>NZ_JBBPAZ010000002.1:0-202098 GCF_038009305.1 Paenibacillus sp. FSL P4-0113 | reverse complement strand
CCCCCCTACACTCCGCTTAATCTACAGAAACGGAATCCTGATGCATTTCATCGGTGGATGTTCTCGGTCTGCCGAGTTCTTCCTCCGCCTGTGTTTCACTCTTAATATCAATTTTCCAACCCGTAAGCTTAGCAGCAAGGCGAGCATTTTGTCCTTTGATACCAATAGCAAGAGAAAGCTGATAATCAGGCACAATAACACGCGCCATTTTCTCTTCTTCAAACACCTGCACTTCGAGCACCTTGGATGGACTCAGCGCATTAGCCACGTATTCATCAACATTATCGGAATAACGTACAATGTCGATTTTTTCGCCACGCAGCTCGTTCACAATAGTCTGTACACGTGTTCCTCTAGGACCCACACAAGAGCCGACCGGATCCACCTCGACGTTACGGGAATGAACCGCGATTTTAGAACGGAAGCCTGCTTCACGCGCTACGGAACGAATCTCTACAACACCATCAAAAATTTCAGGCACTTCGAGTTCGAACAAACGCTTAAGCAGACCCGGATGTGATCGGGACAGCATAATTTGCGGTCCTTTGGTTGTGTTTTCTACTTTGGTAATATAAGCCTTAATTCGATCCAGATGGCTAAATTTCTCATTAGGCATCAATTCGCCTAACGGGAGAACCGCTTCCACCTTACCAAGATCAATATAAATGTTACGTGGGTCTTGGCGCTGTACAGTTCCTGTTACAATATCTTCTTCCTTGTCCACAAACTTGTTGTAGATCAGTCCCCGTTCCGCTTCGCGGATACGCTGGGTCACGACCTGCTTCGCAGTTTGTGCAGCAATCCGTCCAAAATCACGTGGTGTAACTTCAATTTCAGCGATATCTTCCAACTGAAAATGCGGGTTAATCTCACGAGCCGCAGGCAATGAAATCTCGGTGCGAGGATCCAATACCTCCTCAACGATCAGCTTGCGGGCATATACCTTAATGACTCCCGAGTTGCGGTTCATATCAACACGCACGTTTTGTGCGGTGTTGAAATTCCGTTTGTAACTAGAAATCAAGGCTGCTTCAATGGCCTCAAACAGCACATCCTTGCTGATCCCCTTTTCTCTTTCCAACTCGTTCATTGCTTCAATAAAATCCATACTCATGGATTACTGCTCCCCCTTTCAAATGATGCACCTGCGTACTGGTCGGCACACGAGGCAAAAAAACATGTAGTACATGTCAAACAGCAACAGTCAAATCTGAATTAAAATATGATCGCGAGCCTTGCACCAGCTACCTTGTCATAAGGTATAGCATGCTTCTTTTGTCCGCTTTGAACGGTGAGTTCCCCATCTTCAAAAGAAAGCAAACGACCTTCAAATTCCTTCAGGCCGTTGATCGGCTCGTATGTAGTAACGAATACGTTTTTGCCTACCGCTTTAGTAACGTCCTCCGCTTTTTTTAGCGGTCTTTCGGCGCCTGGTGAAGACACTTCCAGAAAATATGCTGTAGAAACAGGGTCATTTTCATCCAACTTTTGACCCAAATATTCACTGATCATACTGCAGTCGTCCAGATCAATTCCTCCGTCTTTGTCTACAAAAACGCGAAGAAACCAATTACTGCCCTCTTTGACATACTCGACATCGACCAGTTCAAAACCATGCTCTTCGAGGTAAGGTTGGGCCATTTCTTCTACTACTGATTTGATCTTTGGTGTGCTCAAAGATTATAACCTCCAAAAGTGAACTTTCCTGTGTTGAAAAAAAGATGCCCTATTGCATGGACAATGCTTCTCCATCACCGGCATTTTCATTTTCATTTGATGTAATGTTCATTTCGGGCTCACTGCAAATAAACCGGCGTACCGGTTTCGTGCCCAAAAACTACCTTTTCACGTTGTAACTGTATATCAAACAGTAAAGAGTGGGTTTCCCCACTCTTTTAGCAACGGTTTTATCTCCATGATTACCAAAAAAATTATAACATAACCGTAGTTATGTGACAAGTGCCAGAGCTTGACTACTGTGGTTCGGATTAAAACAGAGACAACTGATTACTCTCTGGAAGACCTCGAAAGCAACCCATCTGGGACAGCATTTCGACAATGGTTTTACTAGCCTTCGATTTTTGTTGAAAATCCTCGACAGACAAAAATTCACCATGTTCACGGGAGGCTGCGATGTTACGTGCCGCGTTGTCTCCAATTCCCTGAAGAGCTCCGAATGGCGGAATGAGTGAATCTCCATCCACCTTGAAGCGTGTAGCTTCGGAACGGTACAAATCAATGGATTTAAAACTAAACCCGCGAGCCGTCATTTCCAGAGCCATTTCCAGGATCGGAAGCATCCCTTTTTCTTTGGGAGGTGCCTGAAAACCGAGTTGCTCGATTTCGACAATCTTCCGCGCGATTGCATCATATCCCTGACAGCACAGCTCAATATCAAAATCGGCTGCACGTACTGAAAAGTAAGTCGCATAATATTCAATCGGATGATACAGCTTAAAGTACGCTGTGCGCACTGCTGAAATAACATACGCTGCAGCATGCGCCTTCGGAAACATGTACTGGATTTTCAGACAAGAATCAATGTACCACTGTGGCACCTTGCATTTTTTCATTTCTTCAATCCATTCAGCACTAAGCCCCTTACCTTTACGTACGCTCTCCGTAATTTTAAAGGCCAGACCTGCGTCCATGCCTGCCTTGTAAATCAAAAACAGCATGATGTCATCACGGCAACCAATTACAGTCTTGATGTTACAGGTATTATTCTTAATCAGTTCCTGTGCATTCCCCAGCCATACGCCCGTGCCGTGAGACAGTCCGGATATTTGCAGTAAATCGGCAAAAGAACTTGGCTGCGACTCTACTAGCATTTGGCGCACAAACTTCGTCCCCATCTCTGGTACACCATAGGTTGCTACAGGCGTGCGGATTTGCTGGGGTGTAACACCGAGCGCCTCCGTGGAGTTGAACATGCTCATCACCTTAGGATCATTCATTGGAATGGTCGTAGGATCGACACCAGTCAAATCCTGAAGCATCCTCATCATGGTCGGATCATCATGACCCAGAATATCGAGTTTGAGTAAATTCGCATCAAAAGCGTGATAATCAAAATGCGTTGTTTTCCATTCCGAGCTTGTATCATCGGCGGGGTACTGTACCGGCGTAATATCCTCGACCTCAATATAATCGGGAACAACGACAATTCCGCCTGGATGTTGCCCGGTACTGCGTTTGACCCCTGTACAGCCCGAAGCCAGCCTATTCAGCTCAGCCCCACGCCATTTTTTATGATGCGCCTCTTCATATTTCTTGGCAAAGCCAAAGGCTGTCTTCTCAGCAACGGTACCGATGGTTCCAGCACGGAATACACTTTTTTCACCAAACAGTACTTTCGTATAGTTATGTGCGACAGGCTGATATTCGCCAGAGAAGTTCAAGTCAATATCGGGAACTTTATCTCCCTTAAACCCAAGAAACGTTTCAAACGGAATATCCTGTCCCTCACCCTTCAGTTTGCCGCCGCAATTCGGACAATTTTTATCCGGCAAATCAAATCCACTCGGCACACTACCGTCCAAAATCCATTCGCTATGTCTGCATTCAGGATTACCGCAAATATAATGTGCAGGCAGTGGATTAACCTCGGAAATACCGAGGAAGGTAGCGACCACAGAAGATCCAACAGACCCCCGTGAACCTACCAGATATCCATCCTTATTAGACTTTTTAACCAAGCGCTCGGAAATAAGATAGTTGGCAGAGAAACCGTATTTAATAATCGGCTCCAGTTCTTTTTCAAGGCGAGCTACAACCACCTCGGGCAATTCCTCACCATAGATAGATTTAGCCGTCTCATAGCAAGTGTTACGGATTTCCTCGTCCGCCCCATCCAGCAAAGGTGTAAACAGCTTGTCAGGGAACAACTCCAGCTCCTCAAATCGATCCGCCAACTCACTGGTATTCTTCACAACGACTTCATAGGCTTTCTCCTCGCCCAAAAACTCGAATTCTGCCAGCATTTCGTCTGTGGTGCGTAAATGCGCATCAGGCTTACGAATATCTTTTAGCGGACTAAATCCCGTAATGCCATGTATCGTAATATCACGGTACAACTTATCGCGCGTTTCCAAATAGTGAACATTGCCTGTGGCAATTACGGGCTTATCAAGTCGCCGCCCAATTTCGCATACTTTGCGTATTGCCGTTTTCAGAGCATCAGGCCCGCTTACCAGTTGTTTTTCTACTAAATGCATATACATCGTCAAAGGTTGAATCTCCAACACATCATAAAACTGTGCTATTTCCTCGGCTTCTTCCTCGGACTTGTTCAACACAGCCTCGAAGAACTCTCCTTTTTCGCAGCCAGAAATAATAAGCAGTCCGTCTCTCATTTCTGACAATTTTGATTTAGGAATGCAAGGCACACGCTTGAAATATTCGGTATGAGACATCGAAACCAGCTTGTACAGATTTTTTTTACCAATCGGATTGAGGGCATAAATACAACAGTGAAATGGACGAACGGTCGATAAGTCCTTACCCACATAATCATTCAGACGATCGAGCATTTTTAAACCCTTAATTTGTTCCGCATCATTCAGCAAGCCATTCAGCACTTCAGTCAGTGCGACTGTATCGTCAATGGCTCGGTGATGGCTTTCGAGCGCCACTTTATATTTGGTCGTCAGCGTATTCAGACGATGGTTTTTCATTGTTGGAAACAGTAAACGAGCCAGTTCGAGCGTATCCAGTACCGGATTGGTCATTTCAGGCAAACCCATATTTCGAAGGGTGGCCTGGATAAAACCGACATCAAAACGCGCATTATGGGCAACCAATACAGCATCGCCAGCAAAAGCTACAAACTCCTTCATAACAGGTTCTACATCCGGCGCGTCCTTGACCATTTCATCGTTAATGTTGGTCAGTTGCTGTATATTATATGGAATGCGCTCATGCGGATTGACAAAGGTAGCATAACGATCAATTTCTTTGCCATCATGCATTTTCACAGCTGCAATCTCAATGATTTTATTCTGTGTAACCGATAAACCGGTGGTTTCAATATCAAAAACGACATAAGTCGCTGTTTTCAAATTTAATGGCTGTGCCTGCATTACAACCTCAACGGCATCATTAACCACATTGGCCTCAACACCGTAGATCATTTTAATGCCGTTTTTCTTTGCAGCCTTAGCAGCATCAGGGTAGCACTGCACTCCGCCATGGTCGGTGACTGCAATCGCCTTGTGCCCCCATTTGGCGGCTGTTTTAACGTATTGATCAATCGAGGCAACAGCATCCATTGCGCTCATCTTTGTATGGAGATGGAACTCGACTCGTTTTTCCTCTGCTTTATCCTTACGTGTGGGTGGAGCCTGTACTTCAACTAGATCAGAGGGAATCATAACCAGCTCGGGAATTTGCATAAAACGATCATATTCAACTCGACCCCGTACTTTGACCCATTTCCCGTTAGCCAACAAGCTGAGGATCTTCAGATCTTCTTTAGTTTTAGCAAACATTTTCATTTGCAGGGAATCACTAAAGTCGGTCAAATAATACGTAAACAACGTACTGCCATTGCGCAATTCTTTACTATCCAAACCGAAGATTGTTCCTTGTAAAGTGACTTTCTTCTCTTCGTCCTGAATATCTTGCATCGGAACAGCCGGTTCTTTGATGTCATAACCGAATTGAAGCCGTACGTCTCCTTCTTCTTCATCCAAAGGCGGCATTTCGGATTCCATACTTTCCATCATCTGCTGAATGACTTCGCGTTCTTCCTGCATTTTTTTCTCTTGGAATTGCTGTAACGCCTCCTGGTTACTTTCACCCACCTGGACTTTAATGCGCATAGAAAGCCCGAAATATTTATCGTAAAATTTGATGATAGCTTGATCTATCTGCTTTTTACGCGCCAGTTCCAACGACATACCGTCGCTCATCGTTAGCAATAATAGACCGTCGTCCCACTCATGCACAGCCCGATTCATCCAACCGTTAACCGATGGAATCTCACGATGTACCCACTCTAGAAAAAGTTTCCAGTATTCACTGATGATATCACCAGGCTGAATCTGCTCACTGTACTGAAAACGGAACGTAATTTTTGCGATGTGACTCATTTTTTCCTGTACTTGAATACAGAACGTACGATACACCTGAGCGGGGACCAATGTCTCCTTGGCAATGGTGATGTTCCAATCCTTATTGGTTCGGCTAATCTCCACTTGGTCAATCCAACCGTCCAAAAAATAAGGTTCAACCACTCCCGCCGGCATCCCAACTTGCTTCATTAGCAGTTCCAGCCGCTTTCTCTTTTCTTCAGCTCCGCCCATGGCTCTCCCCCCAATTTCAAATCTACCATTCTGAAAACATGAAAAGCTTCTGCGTCAAAAACATCTCCGACCGCAAAAGCTTTTCGTAGCCCTCTTCAATCCTCTTCACAACGACACATAGATCCTTCGGGACATTGTCCCGTAACAGTTACCATGTCAGCGAAGAGAATGAAGTGAGTATAGTGGTATTGCCCTACTTCTATATTAGTACGCCCGTGCGAACACTACTGTATGCTTGGCAGGTTTGCCACAGCACAAACATGTGGACTTTTGCTCGTTTGTTTTAAACGGTATATTACGGCTTGTAGCACCTGTCACTTCTTTAACTTTATCTTCACATTCTTCAGATCCGCACCAGCCTGCCAAAGTAAAGCCGCGTTTTTCTTCCATGAGAGTCTTCATTTCATCCAGCGTATCAACGGAATAGAAGTTTTCTTCCATGAAATTTTTCGCACGATCAAACATCTCCTGCTGTACCTGTGCGAGCATCGCGTGTACTTCCTCAACCAGATTATCCTGCTGCACGATTTTTTTCTCACCGCTGATACGGGATACGAGCACACAGACACCGTTTTCCATATCACGCGGCCCGATTTCCAGACGAACCGGCACACCGCGCATTTCATATTCATTAAATTTCCAGCCTGGGCTTACATCGCTGCGGTCGTCCATTTTAACACGCACTCCAGCTTGTTTCAACTGAGCGAATAGTTCATCTGCACGAGCGATAACGGCATCACGCTTCTTAGGTGGCCCAATTGGAACCATAATAACCTGCGTAGGCGCAACTTTAGGAGGCAATGCCAGACCACGGTCATCTCCATGGACCATAATCAGTGCGCCGATCAAACGTGTACTTGTTCCCCATGAAGTCGTATGCGCGAATTCCAGGTTGTTTTCACGACTCAAATATTTGATATCAAATGCAACCGCAAAATTAGTTCCCATATAGTGGGAGGTACCAGCTTGTACCGCCCGTCCATCCTTCATCATCGCTTCCAGTGAAAATGTATCCTTCGCACCTGCAAACTTTTCAGAAGGTGTTTTCTGTCCAGTAATAACCGGAATAGCCAGAACTTCCTCAATAACCTCACGGTATACTTCCAGCATTTTCATCGTTTCTTCACGTGCTTCTTCTTCTGTTTCATGGGCCGTGTGACCTTCTTGCCACAAAAATTCACTTGTGCGCAAGAAAGGCAGCGTGCGTTTTTCCCAACGCACTACATTAGCCCATTGGTTAATAAGCACAGGCAGATCACGATAGGATTGAATCCATTTGGAGTACATATGACCAATCATGGTTTCCGAAGTCGGACGAATTGCAAGACGCTCTTCCAGCTTTTCCCCGCCAGCCTCGGTTACCCAAGGCAGTTCAGGATTAAACCCTTCGACATGCTCTTTTTCCTTTTGAAAAAAGCTTTCTGGAATGAACATTGGAAAATAGGCATTACGGTGACCTGTTTCTCTGAAGCGCACATCCATGGCTTCCTTGATATGCTCCCAAATTTCAAAACCATCGGGGCGGAATACAATACATCCGCGAACAGGGGAATAATCCATCAGTTCTGCTTTTTTAATAACATCAATATACCATCGGGAAAAATCTTCACTCTGTGGCGTAATTTCCTCGACAAACTGTTTATCGTTCGACATAGAAATGCATGTCCTCCCATACAGACCGTTTTTATATAAGTCCGTCTCTAATTAACCATTAATTAAGCGTAAAATATCGTTATACGTGACCGCAATCATAAGCAGGAATAGCATAGCAAAACCAACGAAATGGACCATACCTTCCCTACTCGGATCAACGGGACGTCCTCTTACCGCCTCCACACCAAGGAAAACAAGTCTGCTTCCATCCAGCGCCGGAATAGGCAATAAATTAAATATCCCCAGGTAAAGACTCATTATAGCAGTCCAATACGTCAACTGCTCAATCCCCTGCTTGGCAATTTGCCCTGTCACTTCAAAAGTACGTACCGGGCCTCCCAGGTCATTGATAGAAAAACGTTGGATGAGCTGGCTAAATCCTTGGAAAATAATATCGGTCGTTCTGACCATAGATTGGCCGGCAAATTTGAACGTTTCTCCCACACCTGCTTGGCGTTTTGGAAGTTCGGGTACAATACCCACCTTGCCACCCTTTTGTCCTTCCATAGCACGAGGTGTAATCGTAAGATCAAAGGTCTTACTATCACGGCGAACCGTCCACTTCATCGGCTTGTCTTGAGAATCCGCAATCAGTTTGATCATGTTTTCAACATTTGCACCAATGGCTATTCCATTCACCGATTCGATGATATCTCCCTTATGCAAATCAGCTTCAGCAGCAGGCATACCTGCTGTAATTTCACTAATTTGGACATAAGTCGGGTTGTCCACTTGTATGCCGACCATCTGAATATGCAGACCAAACAAAATAAAAGCAAGAATAAAATTCATCAGGGGTCCAGCAAAAATAGCCATCGCACGCTGTCCTACTGTTTTACTCCCGTACTGCCGATCCTTGGGTGCAATCTGAATGGATTGACCTTTGGTTACCATCATCGCTTGCGGATGTACAGTGTATTGCTGATCTTCGCCATCCACATCCAATTTTAAAGTTAATGACTGTTCCAGATCAATATCCAACACTTCGCCGCGCACCACATTTTTACGATTATCCAGTTGATCTAGATAGATGGTTTTAACGACGTCATCCGTTACGCGTACAGCAATCGTTTGTCCGGCCTCAATTTCATTGACCTCCGGATCCTCTCCCGCCATGCGGGCAAAGCCACCGAACGGCAACAAACGCAACGTAAATCGCGTCTCGTTTCTTTTATAAGAAAACAGTTTCGGACCGAAACCGATCGCAAACTCCCGTACCAGAATCCCGGCGCGTTTGGCAAAATAATAATGCCCCCATTCATGCACCGTCACTATGACGAAAAACATGAGCACCGTCATCAACACTATTTGAATCGTTTCCAATCGTTTCTGTTCCCCTTTCAATGAGATCGAGTTTGTCTTCCTAGATTATCATTATTCTCCGATCCCGCACAAGAGAATCACATTTCGTTTCAAACCCAACATTAGCCTACAACCCCGCAGATATGCTACGAGTCTCTTCGTCACAGGCTTCAATTGCAGAAAGATCAGGATTAGCCACATTGACATGCCGCTCCAGCACACGTTCAATAATAGCTTCAATATGCAGAAAAGAAATTTCTCCACGCAGGAAACGGGCAACTGCAATTTCATTAGCCGCATTAAATGCGGTCGGTGCTGTACCACCCATTTTACCACATTCGAAGGCAAGCCTTAAACAAGGAAAACGATTATAATCCATTTCCTTAAAATGGAGTTTACCCACTTCAGCTAGTGACAACGGCTTCGCCGGGGACTTCATACGCTCAGGGTAAGTCAATGCATATTGAATGGGTACTCTCATGTCCGGATTCCCAAGTTGAGCAACAATGCTTGTATCCTGAAACTCAACATAGGAATGAATAATGCTTTCCGGATGAAGCAACACATGAATGTGCTCATAATCAAGTCCGAATAGCCAATGCGCCTCAATGACTTCCAGCCCCTTGTTTACCATCGTTGCTGAATCAATCGTAATTTTGGCCCCCATTGACCAATTGGGATGCTTGAGTGCATCTTCCACTGTAACTTCACGCAACTGTTCTCTTGTCAAATCTCGAAAAGAACCCCCTGATGCTGTGAGGGTAATATGTGCCACATCTTTCATACGCTCACCATTCAAGCATTGGAAAATAGCTGAATGCTCACTGTCAATCGGCAGCAACGGCACTCCTTTCGCCCGAGCCCGCGCTGTGACCAGATGACCAGCAGTAACCAGTGTCTCCTTATTGGCCAAACCGATCTGTTTTCCAGCCTCAATCGCGGCCAGCGTGGAGTGCAATCCGACACTGCCCATTACAGCCGTCACAACCATATCCGCCTCCGTGTTCGCAGCAAGCTCAACGAGTCCTTCATTTCCCCAATACAGTTTCATTCCAGAAGGCAGTAAAGGACGAATTTCATCCGCCAACTGCCGAGTACCCACAGACACTTTTTTGGGTTTATAAAGATGCGCCTGCTCAGCAAGTAACTTTATATTAGAACCACCTGCTAAAGCCTCAACAGTAAACTGATCCGGGTGCATGGACACTACATCCAGCGTTTGAGTTCCAATAGAACCGGTTGAACCAAGTACCGTAATTCTTTTCATGATGCACCTTCCTATCCTGAAAATCACTTTTATCCAGGAGCTCATTGATTATTATTCAGGCAGCTATGCTACTGGTTCCAACCTTCTAGTAGCGCAGAGTGAGCAGCATAGAGATTAGCCTGAGCATAAACTGTAATCAATAGACTCATGGAAGCAGCATCAGCATATGTACAAATGGAAAAACGACAATCCAGCTGTCGCAACGGTCTAGTATACCACCGTGCCCTGGCAGCAGATTACCGGAATCTTTAATGCCGTACACTCGTTTGTATGCAGATTGTACCAAATCGCCCAGTTGTCCCACAACTGCACATGACAAACCGATGCCGATGGCTTTGCCCCATGGCAGCAGTCCACCCGATAATCCAGCGAATACAAGAGCTATAACCAACGCTAAAACGATGCCGCCAATGGAGCCTTCGACCGTTTTATTCGGACTGATCGCAGGCCATAATTTCGTCTTTCCTGCCATTTTGCCTACAAAATATGCCCCTGCATCACTTGCCCAAATACAAGCCAATAATAAAAATGTCCATAATAGTCCATGTTCCATATGACGTGATTCCGCAATATACGAAAATCCAAACCCTATATAAACGGTACCAAGAAATAATATAGCTACCGTTTGAATCGGGATTTTATTTTTTGTTCCTACCGTGATGATCATAAAAGCTATCATTACCAGCCAAAGCATACTGGCAAAGGGTAAGGGTGAGTGCAAGCCAAAAGGTTCATACGGGAATACAAAAGCTAATATGCTTACGTATCCAAGTATTGCTGTACCTCCAAAAGGAGATACCTGCGTCATTCGTGCGAACTCATAAAATCCGATTAGGGCCATCGCCAATATAAGCAAATGGTAGGCCAAGCCGCCCCACAGGACCATCGCCAAAAAGAATATGCCTGCCAGAATACCGGTAATTAATCTCTGTCTCAACGGCTTTCATCCTCCATTTACTTCAGTCCGCCATACCGTCGTGTTCTTTGCTGATATTCGATCACTGCTTCGTATAAGTGTTCTTTCTTAAACTCAGGCCAATAAATATCAGTAAACCACAACTCACTGTAGGCAAGCTGCCAGAGCATAAAATTACTAAGTCTAAGCTCACCGCTTGTTCGAATCAGTAAATCAGGGTCTGGCATACCGCTAGAAAGCAACGTACTACCGATCAGCTCAGATGTTATATCTTCCGATTTAAGCTTCCCATCCGCAATTTGACGGCCCAATGTTTGCATGCATTCGGTGATTTCCAACCGACTTCCATAATTTAATGCAAAATTAAGAACAAGTCCGGTATTATTTTCAGTTCGTCGAGTCGCTTCAGTCAGCGCTTCAACGGTATGGGAAGGTAAATGTTCTTTATTGCCCATCATACGTACTTGCACATTTTTTTCAATCAACTCATCTAGCTCAATAGCCAGAAATTCCTGCGGTAAGCGCATTAGAAAATCAACTTCGTCCTTTGGACGCGTCCAATTTTCAGTTGAAAATGCAAACAAAGTCAAATACTTAATACCCAGTTCATCCGCCGCAATTGCTGTGCGTTTCACTGCCTTCATTCCATTTTGGTGCCCTACAATCCGCGGCATTCCAATCCGTTTGGCCCATCTGCCGTTCCCATCCATGATGACAGCAACATGCTGCGGAATATTGTCTTTTGAAATGGCCGGTATTTGCTGTTTTTGTTCCCCGTTCCACCAAGACCGAACCCGTTTGATCATTCCAGTTCCTCCAGCATTCTCTGAAAATGTGCCTCAGGCTTGAAAAGAGACAAACCCCACCGTAAGGGAGGGGCTGCCAATCTTTTAGACTTCCATAATTTCTTTTTCTTTTGCAGCTAAAACTTTATCCACTTCAGCGATAAACTTATCAGTTGTTTTCTGGATATCTTCCTGATGTTTACGAGATTCGTCCTCGGAAATATCACTTTTCTCCAATTTTTTGATGTCATCATTGGCATCACGACGAATGTTACGAATAGCGATCTTCGCTTCTTCACCGTTCTTCTTTGTCAACTTCACCAAGTCAGTTCTGCGCTCCTCCGTCAAAGCAGGAATGCTAAGACGAATGGTGTTACCGTCATTCGAAGGTGTCAAACCTAAATCGGATTTTTGTATAGCGCGCTCGATATCGGCCAAGGAAGATTTGTCCCAAGGCTGAATCATCAAGGTCCGGCTGTCAGGTGTATTGATATTCGCCAGTTGGTTGACTGGAGTCATTGTACCATAATACTCTACCTGTACACGGTCCAGTAAAGCTGGTGTCGCCCGTCCTGCACGCAAAGATGCAAGATCACGTTGCAATGCCTGGATTGCTTTTTGCATGCGTTCCTCAGCACTCTTTTTCACAGATTGTGGCATTAATTTACACTCCCTTTGACGATCGTACCAATTTTCTCACCCAGCACGACACGTTTAATGTTACCTTGCTCTGTAATAGCAAAGACAATCAACGGAATATTGTTATCCATGCACAACGAGGAAGCAGTAGAATCCATGACACCGAGATTTTTGTTGAGCACATCCAAATACGTAAGCTGCTCATATTTCTCAGCTGTGCTATCTTTAAACGGATCAGCAGAATATACGCCATCCACTTTATTTTTAGCCATCAGAATCACTTCCGCTTCGATCTCAGCGGCACGCAGTGCAGCTGTAGTATCAGTCGAGAAGAACGGATTACCTGTACCTGCTGCAAAAATAACAACCCGACCCTTTTCTAAATGACGGATAGCTCTACGACGAATGTAAGGTTCTGCAATCTGTTGCATCGCAATGGATGTTTGTACACGGGTAGGTACCTCAATCTGTTCCAAAGCATCCTGTAAGGCCAGTGAGTTCATCACCGTTGCCAGCATACCCATGTAATCTGCCGTGGCCCGGTCAATTCCGTTGGCACTTCCAGCAATACCGCGCCAGATGTTACCGCCACCACACACGATAGCAACTTCTACTCCCAGTTCCACTACGTCTTTGACTTGTTCTGCAATGGATGCAATCGTATCCGCGTCAATACCGTAACCGTTAGGACCTGACAGCGATTCACCACTAACTTTCAGGACAACACGCTTAAACACAGGTTTTTCCAAATGATCACCCTCCAATATCATTTATACTTTATGTAACAGGATAGGTGTCCTGTTGCAAGAAATGGAACACTGATGTGTCCCATTTCCATTTTTCCATATGCGATTACCGTTCGTTGGTAATTATTGTTTCACTTGAGACATAACTTCTTCGTAGAAGTTGTCTTCTTTTTTCTCCAGACCTTCACCCAGTTCAAAACGAACAAAGCGACGCAGGGAGATGTTTTCGCCAATCGTACTGATTTTTTCGTTGATAAGCGTGGAGATTGTTTTGTCTGGATCTTTGATGAAAGATTGCTCCAACAAACAGAACTCTTCATAGAACTTACCAATACGGCCTTCAACCATTTTTTCAACAATTTTTTCTGGTTTACCTTCGTTCAGTGCTTGTGCTTTCAGGATTTCTTTTTCTTTTTCGATCTCTTCCTGTGGCACTTCTTCACGACGAACATAACGAGGGTTCGATGCAGCGATATGCATTGCAATGTCGCGCACAAAATCTCTGAACTGGTCTGTTTTAGCTACGAAGTCTGTTTCGCAGTTTACTTCTACCAGTACGCCGATACGGCCGCCAGCATGAATGTAGGATTCAACAACACCTTCAGTAGCAATACGACCTGCTTTGTTGGCTGCAGCTGCAAGTCCTTTTTCGCGCAGAACTTCAACCGCTTTTGTCAAATCACCGTTTGCTTCTTCAAGCGCTTTTTTACAATCCAGCATTCCTGCGCCTGTTTTTTCACGAAGCTCTTTTACTGCGCTAGCATTAACTGCCATATTATTTCCCTCCAAATTTGATTTTCAGTGGTATACCGTGCTTATTCCTTAAAAAAAGGGTAGTGAGAGGTTATACACCTGCCAACCACCCTTTTCATTTAATTCATATAGTTATTTCCTAATGGAAATGTTATGCTGTAGTTTCTTCGCCTTGGTTTGCTTCCATAACTGCATCAGCCATTTTACCTGTCAGCAATTTAACAGCGCGAATTGCGTCGTCATTACCTGGGATAACATAGTCGATTTCGTCTGGATCGCAGTTTGTATCAACGATACCTACGATTGGGATGCCCAATTTGCGAGCTTCAGCAACCGCGATACGTTCTTTGCGTGGATCAATGATGAACAGAGCACTTGGAAGGCCCTTCATGTTTTTGATACCGCCCAAGAATTTTTCAAGACGATCTTTTTCTTTGCGAAGAATGATAACTTCTTTTTTAGGAAGAACTGCGAATGTACCGTCTTCTTCCCAAGCTTCCAGTTGTTTCAAACGGTCAATACGTTTTTGAATCGTTTGGAAGTTAGTCAGCGTACCACCCAACCAACGTTGGTTAATGTAAAATTGACCAGCGCGTGCTGCTTCTTCTTTAACGGAATCTTGTGCTTGTTTCTTCGTGCCTACGAACAGAATTGTACCATTCTCAGCTGCAATGCTTTTTACAAAGTTGTAAGCTTCCTCAACCTTTTTCACTGTCTTTTGCAAGTCAATGATATAAATACCGTTTCTTTCAGTGAAGATATAACGATCCATTTTCGGGTTCCAGCGACGTGTTTGGTGACCAAAGTGAACCCCAGCTTCCAAAAGCTGTTTCATGGAGATTACTGCCATCTTCACGCACCTCCTAAGTTTGGTTTTTTGTGTGTCCTCCGCCGACATCATTTTTCATAAAGACTTTCAATTGGAAAGCACCCTTTATAAAATTAACCGACGTGCGTTTTTAACACCGTTAATTAATATACCATAACACTTGCATCGTTGCAACCAACTTTTCGACAATAGTTAGAACAACGCAAGATATGACGTTTTACGCCTCTCATTGAACTTTTCAGCAAGAATAAAAGCCGTCCACTTCCCAGTCTGGTCAGTTGGACGACTTTTTCGTAATTTTAGTAATGATAGAACTGAAATCCTCACCTTTAGCAAACTGATAGGTACCGGTACGAATTTTGGTATTGATTTTTTTAGCCTTAGCTGCTGCCTCAAATGCACTAGCATCCGATACGACCCCTGCCCGTTGCAATCCTGATGCCACACTTCTCAAATTGCTTCCCGATGCAATGCTATACTGCACTTGTGGGGTGACAGGCTGCTTGGGGATATTGGGAGTCGCTGTAGTGCCAGAACTTTGAGTTTGCGGCTTATTCGGACTTTGTGGAACCGATGTGCTGCTCGAAGGTTTAGAACCAGCCGAGGATATGCTGTTTGCAGGTGCCTTTGGTGTTGCTGGCGTTTGAGCTGGTTTAGCTTTTTGGGGTGCAACGGGAGTTTTATTACCTTCCTTGATCACCTTATTACGCCATTCCTCTTCTGTCATTTTCGGGTCAGAGCTGTCACTGACCTGGAGATTTAATCCGGCTGCTGCCTTTTCTAATTGCTCTCGCGTCATGTTTTTCGGGTCTGTGGAAGATTGCTGCGATTGCCCCTGACCGATCAATGCCAGTTGCAATAGCAATGCCCCCGTTATAAGACCAGTACCCATGCCTAGCATAAATGAACGGTTTTTGATCACGTTACATCCTCCCGCTCCGCGAGTTGCAAAATAAGCTGTACTTCACCCCGTTGAATGCCTGATTGCTTGGCTATATAGTCCACCGACTTGCCTTGCTCATGCAGCGCAAACAACTCTTGATAACGATCACGGATGGACTCTGCTTCCTGCTCAGTTTCAGGATCTTGTAATGCCGTCTGCTCCTCCATAGTTATGAGGAGAGCTTCTGAACCAGAGTAGCCTTCCTGCACAGACATTTCAGGTTGCAGACTTTGAAATTGACCGTATGCAACCGCTGCCTGATGAGAAGCAGCTGTATGTTGTATTTCCTTAGGTACAGGCTCGGTTTGCATAGACACAGTTGCAAACATAGCCTGGCGCTCAAGCTCCACGATACGGCTCCGAAGCTCAGCTACTTGCTCCTGTAATGCCGCCTGTTTCACTGTATGCTCCTGCTTCATACCAGAAACGAGCTCAATCAACTCGTCATTATCGTTTTCAATATCGGCCATATATTGCTCTAATGTGGCCTCGACCTTTTGGACGACGGCCTCTTCTGTTCCCCGGCCTGGCTGACGCTTAGGCTGTAGCCAGGCGTAGACAACAGCTGCGGCGCCCAGTAGAACAATATAAATCCATGGTTGATCCACTGCCCATCGTCTCCTTTAATAACGCTTCTCCACCTGTCGGATCAGAGCGAAAAATCAATATGGTGTCCCTTGAATGGATGCTCTGCCGGATGCTCCTTAGGCAGTTCAGCCTCATCTGGCCGGGAGCGGCTCTGCTGGGAAGAATCTCTGCTCTGCCCCCCTGTTTGCCGCTCACCGACGAATGTTTCCGCAGACTGATCTACAGCACTGCTTCGCTGACGCATATTCTCCGTCTCCAGCGCGGCCTTTTGTCCAAGCAATGCTTGATCATTCATCGGCCGCTGCTGGGACTCACTTTGGTATTTTCCAGCTTCGCTGGTGCGAGGTACGGCAATTTGCAATTCAACAGCCTTCAAGCTCATTGGACCACACCCTTTCCGATTGGGCATCCGTATCTTTCTTCCAAGGAATACAATGTTAAATGTTGTTTATCAGTGTGCCGAATTACACGTAGGAGGACATGCTGATGTCTCCCTCATGATAATAAAACGCCATTCTTTCCACTGAATCTTTAATAAATTTTGTATATCTGCCGATAACTATTTTAGAGCCACCATAAATCACATTTTTCACTTCTACCCGTGCGCGGCTTGTATCCTCTAATGTTCGTTCAATTTCAAGCATTCTGGACTTGGTTTCCAAAAGCTCCTGTTCATTAGATTTTTTAGTAGATGTCAGCTTGATTCGCATAGCCATTCTTTCAGGTGCAAGCTGTCCGGCGGCGGCAAGCTGATCCAATATGGTAAGAGCCTTATTCGTTTTATCCTGGCTGTCTGTCTGCTGCTTCAAACGTGCGCGGAGTTCTGTCAGTTCATCGCGCAGTTCGGGAAGTACACCCACTTCGATATTGGTAGCTGTGGACATCGTATTACCGACGGTACGAGCCACTACCTTTTTACCAGCTTGTACACTGCCACCTACGATAAGCCCTTTTGTCCCTTCGCAGATTACATTATTACTCGCTTTGATCTGGGAATGCATGATACTCTGGGATACAAGTACATCGCCTCCCGCAATCACGTTACCATCTTGTATAAACGAGCATTTCACATTTTGTGCAGCTTTCACGAACCCCTTATGGTATCCGATAATACCGCCAGTGATTTCCACTGAACCTTCCGCCACAATTTCGGCCCCTTCCACACCACCGATGACACGAATGTCGCCAGCCGCCCGAACCCGGAAACCTGTCAAAACATTCCCACGAATGACGACGGTTCCAACAAAATCAATGTTGCCGACACTATAATCGACGTCCCCGTTAACTTCATATACGGGGAACACATTAAGTTTGCCCTTTTCAGTCGTAGTTACCAGTCCGTCAATAGCCGCATACATCGCAACACCTTCTGGATGAATCACTACATTTTTTCCAACTTTAAAACGCGCCTCTTTACCTGGAAGAAAAGGAATTTCCTCTCCGGTTACAGCAATCCCCGGTACACCTGGCAGAGGATCAACCCGTTCGGCAATCAGTTGACCACGTTTTACATTTCTTAAACGAGTTAGTTCTTTATAATCCACCCGTCCATCCACGGTTTCAAGCGGCTTATGTGCATCTTCGCCAGTCACAATATCAGCCAGATTGATTTTTCCGTCTGTGCCATGGATCGGCTGCTTTCCCTGAGCAATCAGTAATTTTCCGAAGAAATGATCTTCCGGACTTGCCGCAAATACGCGAATTGCATCGGTTATTAAACCGTAGGATATTTTTTGGTTGCTTAGAAAACGCTCTAATTCTTCCACAGAACAGGCAAAGCCTTCTTCACGTTTGGCAAACTCCAAGTAGGCGGTTTGTTTGTCAGGTGAGACAACCACTTTTAAAAACTGGTCCAAAGCATATTGCTTCTCCACAAGGGTGCTCCTTCCGTCTAACTGTTACTGTAACCTCCCGTACGTTAATCTTTACGCATTAGCAAATCCCGTTGTTTGTCCAATGTCGCTCTCAGACGTAATATTGCTTTGGAATGCAACTGTGAAATTCGCGATGGAGATAGCGACATGACCTCAGCGATTTCGCTGAGTGACAAATCCTCGTAATACAATAAAGAAACAACGATACGTTCTTTTTCAGTCAATTTATCAATGCCTTGTGCAAGGGCATCACGAAGTGTAAATTCATTGACCTTATGATCCGGATTTTTCGCCTTCTCGTCCACCAAAAGGGAAAGCCGTGTTTCCGATTCCTCTTCGCGGATCGGATCCTCCAGTGAGACAATCGACATAACAGCGACCTCTTGGATCATATTTTGAAACTCTTTCTCAGAAACGTCCAAATAATGACTCATCTCTTCGTCGCTGACCGTGCGTAGATATCTTTGTTCCAAATGCTGGTATGCATCCTCGATTTTTTTCGCTTTTTCCCTAACTGAACGAGGAACCCAATCCCCTTGACGAAGACCATCCAAAATCGCTCCACGAACACGCCAAGAAGCATAAGTCTCAAACTGCAAACCACGCTCATAGTCAAATTTCTCTAAAGCGTCAATCAAACCCATAACGCCGTTACTCGCCAGATCATCCTTGGATACATTTTTAGGCAAGCCTACTGCAAGACGGCCTGACACATACTCTACAATATGGAGATACTTTTCAATTAACTGTTTTTTTGCTTCCTTGTCACCGTGTTCTTTCCATTGTTCCCATAGTTCGGAATGGTTTAAATGAGCGGCTTTTCGCTCGTTCATCGGCTTCACCCTCCTTATTTGTCTGTCAGGTGACGAACGGCCTTGGCCAATTCTTCAGGGTCCTTGTTGGAAACCAGCTTAGGTGGGTTTAAAGGTGCAAAACCATTATCCCCCTCGTCCGTCTGCTCTGGTTTCGGTTTCAGCAATTCATTCAGGTCTTCATTTTCGTCTGGTGTCGTCAGGTCCAGATTCCCCCCTACGCCATCTACCTGAGAGCTTGCCCGGCTTTGGGCATTCCCCAGATCTGGCCGCGCTACAACACCTAGTGTCCAGCGCAGCACAAATGCAAGTAGGAACCAAAAAACGAAGGCGATCAAGCCACGAATTAAGCTCGTGGTCAGCAGATTGCTGCCAACGGACAACACAAAAGTCAGAATAAATCCGACTACTCCAGACCAAAGATTAATGCGTAAGCTGCCAAATAACATGTTTATAATTCCTTTACACCTTTTTGTACGCTTCGAATATTCAAAACGCCAGTTTCAGAGTCCAACTCAATCGTTCGTCCATAATTGCCGCCTGTGTCCTCCGCAATCAAAGGAATGCCGAGATCTACGAGCATTTCCTTGCATGATTCTACATTACGTGGACCAATCCGCATGGTGTCTCCACTACCAGCAAAGGCGAACATCTGCGCTCCCCCTGCCATTTTAGCAATCAGCCTGCGTCGTTCTGCACCCAATTTCAGCATCCTCTCAAATAACTCGGGCAGCGCCGTATCCGCATATTTGGCTATATTCAGCTGCCCTTCACGCGCAATATCTGAGGACGGTAGCATCACATGTGCCATGCCTGCCAGTTTCAAATGAGGATCATAGAGGGTCAATCCGACGCAGGAACCAAGTCCTGTCGTACGAATCGAGTTCGGATTGCTGGTAACATTTAAATCTGCCATGCCGACTTTAATGATGCTTTTATCCTCAATCATCGTTCATCGGGACTCCTAACGACCTAAAGATTTTCCCGAACGATTCTGGATCAGGAATCAGGAAAAATTGACCCTCTATCTGATTCTGCCCTTCCAGAAACGATGTGTCAATCAATAATGCAGCATCTCCCATCTGCCCAAACTGCAGCAGTCCGTAGCTAAGAATTGCTCCTGCCATGTCCAACGCCAGCGCAGGGACTGTTGGATACATGGATAAACGTGTGAAATCGGCCAGCGAAGACAGGTAAGAGCCCGCTAAAATGTTTCCGATCTCCGACAGGGCTGAGTGCTCCATTTCGTTAAAACTGTCCTCGTCATCTGAAGGAATATTCGCCAAACGGGAAAGTAAGCCTTTTGCCGCCTGAGGCTGCAATATGAAGAATAGATTGCCGGGGGCTTCCCCTTCTACCCTAAAAAATATTGCAACAACAAGTTGCTCATTTCCACCGACTTTATCGGCAATTTCCTCAAAAGGCAGCATTTGTACTTTGGGCACACCCATGTCGACCGGTTTATTGAGAAGCCGGGAGAGCGCTGTAGCAGCGTTCCCCGAGCCAATGTTGCCGACTTCTTTCAACACATCCAACTTGAAGTCTTCGAGATTCCCAAGATTCTCCATATGTTAATCCTCTAAGCCTTCCAGTTGGTTCATTTCGCTACGATTCAGGACTTCGGACAAGTTCAGCATAATCAACAAGCGCTCTTCACCAATTTTAGCAACTCCGCGAAGATATTTAGCCTTAACTCCGCCAATCACTTCCGGTGGTGTCTCGATATTGTCAGTATTCAGGTCAATAACGTCATTCGCTGAATCAACGATAAAGCCGACTTGCATTTCGCCCACTGCAACGATAATGATGCGGGTTTGATCGGTATATTCAGCTTCAGGCAATCCAAATCGGCCACGAAGATCAATAACCGGAATGACTACGCCTCTCATGTTGAATACACCTTTTACAAAATCGTAAGTTCTTGGAACCCGTGTAATCGGCACCATGCGTTCAATAGATTGGACTTTTTCTACTTCAACACCGTATTCCTCTTCACCAAGCTTAAATACGATAACTTTAATTTCTTCTCCCATGTCTAAAAACCCTCCTTATTGATGTCAGCAACTTCACATTTCTTTCATTTCTGATGAAGACATTATTTAATGAAAACATTCGGGTCAATGATCAACGCAACCTGACCGTCACCCAGAATCGTGGCACCTGAAATTCCTTGGATGTTTGGAAGGTATTTGCCCAGATTTTTAAGGACAATTTCACTTTGTCCCAAAAAGTCCTGTACAGAAAGAGCTGCCAAACGGTCTCCCTTGCGGATGACCACGACCTCTGTCTCTTCTTCTTCATCTTCATTGAAGTCCGGTACCTCAAACAGCTGACTCAAGGAGATGAGCGGGATATGAGAATCGCGGAAAGCAATCATTTTATTGCCATGTACAGAACGAATTTGTGTCCGTTTGACAATCGCAGTCTCCACAATGGAGGACAATGGGATCGCATATTTTTCAGAACCGATCTGTATCATCATGGCTGCAATAATGGATAGGGTGAGCGGCAATTGCACAGAGAAATTAGTGCCTTGGCCCAGTGTAGAGTGAACCGTAACATTGCCACCCAAAGCAGTGATTTTGGATTTAACAACGTCCAAACCGACACCGCGTCCTGATACGTCTGAAATGACTGCAGCTGTGCTAAAGCCTGGAGCAAACAATACCTGATAAGCTTCCTCGTCGGTCATGACCGCTGCTTGCTCTGCTGTCAAAATCCCTTTAGAAATAGCACTGTTTAGTACCTTATCGCGATTAATACCATTTCCGTCATCTTCAATCTCGATGAATACGTTATTTCCGCTATGAAAAGCACGCAAGTTAACCGTTCCTGTCTCAGGTTTACCAGCTGCAATCCGATCGGCTACCGACTCAATGCCATGATCCACGGAGTTACGAAGCAAATGCACCAGAGGATCGCCAATTTCGTCGATAACAGTGCGGTCCATTTCAGTCTCTGCTCCAGTAATAACCAAATCAAGTTTTTTATCCAGCGATTTGGCCAGATCGCGCACCATACGCGGAAAACGATTGAAAACAGTGTCTACTGGTACCATCCGCAATTTAAGAACGACGTTTTGTAAATCGCTGCTCACACGACTCATGTGCTCTACCGTTTCTGTCAGTGCTGGATTGGAAGCTTCACTTGCCAACTGCTCTAACCGCACGCGGTCAATGAGCAACTCGCTAAATAAGTTCATAAGTACATCCAGACGTTCAATATCTACACGAATCGTACGGTTATGCGTAGGGGCAGCTGCCTTAGCTGCTGGCGTCTTACCTGCAGCTGCCTTAGCCACAGAGGCCGCAGCTGAAGACTGCGGCTGGGATGGAGCAGGTGATTGCACGGCAACAGGAGCTTCCTGTACCGCAGCAGTCTCAGCCAGTCCAGCAGTAACTTCGCTCATTTGTTTAAGCGATTCCTGATCTAGTTGTACCACTGAGACAGTGTCAATTTCAGAGATGCCCGCGATTTCCTTTTCCAGCTCCCCAACTTCTTTCTGCGTTATGTAATATAACGAGAAGCTTTGCTCGAATTTCTCCTGCTCAATATCCTGTACCGACGGATAGGCCTTGACGATTTCACCAGAGTTTTCCAGCGTATTAAACACCATAAAAGCACGCGCCGCCTTTAACTGGCTCTCTGAGCTGATTGTTACCTGTATATAGTGAACACGATGTCCTTCAGAAATAGATTGCTCCAATACAGAATACTGGAACTGATCCAAAACAAGCCCAGCACTATCGTTTTTGCCCACTTTTTTAGATGGAGACTCCTCAGTCGCAGCATTTGCGCCGGTCTTTTGGAAATCTCCGCTCACGATGGATTGTAGTGAAGATACAATAGAGGAGACATCCGCTTTTCCGTCGCCTCCCTCTGTAATGTGCTGCACCATGGACTCCAGAGCATCCAATCCCTTAAATAAGGTATCGAATATAAATTCATGCATCGCCAGCTTGTTGTTACGTACAAGATCAAGAACGTTTTCCATTTGGTGGGTAAGCGATGCTAGGTCTTCAAACCCCATCGTAGCAGCCATTCCCTTGAGGGTATGGGCAGAACGGAAAATCACCTGAACGATACCTAGATCAGTTGGATTGCTTTCCAGTTGAAGCATTTTTTCGTTAAGAGATTGCAGATGATCATTCGACTCATCAATAAACATGTTTAAATATTGGTTCATGTCCATTGTGAGACACCTCCTCCATGAGTTACACTCCGATTATTTCACAACTTGTACAAGCTTGGGGGCGATCTCCTGCATTGGCAGAAGGTGACGCACACATTTTAACTCTACTGCTGAGCGGGGCATTCCGTACACTACACAAGTTTCCTCATTTTCAGCAAATGTGGATTGTACCCCAGCATCATAAAGCTTCTTCATCATTTTGGCCCCGTCGCTCCCCATTCCAGTGAGCAATACTAGATGCCGCTCCAACGAGGTTAACGAGAGCAACGATTCAAACATCGTATCTACGGAAGGACGGTGACCATTGCGAGCTTCCTCCGTCTTCAGTGACACAGTGTATTTACCACCAGCTCCTGGTACAATTCTTAGTTGATATCCCCCTGGGGCAATGTAGGCCGTTCCAGTCTCCAACGTCATTCCCTGCTCAGCCTCCACAACTCGGAGTGGACTTAACGTGTTTAAGCGTTGTGCCAGCGAACGAGTGAAGTTTGGCGGCATATGCTGAACGATAACGATTGGAGCAGGAAAATCACCAGGAATGCGTTCCAACAGCGTCTTAAGCGCCCGCGGACCGCCCGTAGAACATCCCACCGCCACTAGTTTGCGAAAGTTGGACGTGTGCACACCTTTTTTAAGTGACAATCCCTTAGGTGCGGCAGGAACTGTAGGTGCCGCTACTGGAGGCGTAGCAGCCGCAGGAGTACGAGTAGCTGATGAAATCACCGTCTTATGGGGCTCCGGCTTAACCAAGCCTGCTTTATCCTTACCATGCAGCGATTTGCCAGCGGCCGTAGTAGTACTGTTTAGTTGCCCTGGTGTTCGTCCTATCCCCTTGGACAAATCTTCCTTCTTCTGAACAGTAGGTGCTTGGACTGACTTATTGCTTGGCTGAGCAGCTGGCTGCTGTTCTATGCGCCCCGCTGTAACAGATGTTCCAGACTGTTGTCGTTTAGTTTCCTGCTTGGCTACTGCCGGAGCGGACTTGCCAACATCACGCTTCGGCTGAGCTGATACAGCAGGTGAAGGAGCAAGCGGAACAACAGGAGACTTGTCTGTCGAAGCTTGACTGCCTGATCGCTTCTCAGTCACAGCCTGTCCTGGAGGCTTTTGCTGTGGCGTTTTTTTCGCTTGTTCCAATGCAGCTTTGCGCTCATTAGCTTCCTTGCGCTCCAGACGACTCCGCACTGCTTGCATAGCAGTGTGCATCTGTTCCAGCAGCGCCTTACTCACTTGCTCAATATCTTGCGCATGAGCGATGGAAGGCTTTCTTATAAAATCGAAAGCTCCTGCCTCCAGAGCCATGATGGTCTCCTTCATGCCTTGTTCATTAATGCCTGACAGCATAATTACAGGTAGCGGATGGGCTGCCATAATCAATGGCAATGCTTCAAGACCATTCATTTCAGGCATCTCGACATCCATGGTGACCAAATCGGGCTGCAATTCCTTCACTTTCTCTACAGCCTCTTTGCCATTGGCGGCTGTACCTACGATGTTGAACGACTCATCCCTTACAATTAAATCTGTAATAATTTTGCGCATAAAGGCCGAATCATCTACAACCAGCACCCGGTAAGCACACATGTTAAACACCTCTGTTTCCTCTCATCAAAATCAATGTACAGAACGCCGCAACCATTTTTGCATAAACCCTTTAATTCCACTCAATGCACCTGATTGCGGAATCTGTGGCATTGCTGCAAAACGGTGTGCCAGATTCAATACATCTCTTGAAGCCGCACATCCCGGAAAAGCAACCATAAATGGTACTTGCCTTTTGACTGCTTGCATGACATGAGTATCATCACTGATATGTCCAAGCAACGGGATATCGATCTCCAAAAAGCGTTTCGCAACCAGTGCGATCTTATCGGCAACTTGACGGGCCTCATTATCGTTATCGGCACGATTGACTATAATTTTGAATACCGTATCCTTTTGCAAACCGCTGACGACTTTAATTAGCGCATACGCATCTGTTAAGGACGTCGGTTCTGGCGTAGTTACAACCAGACATTCGTCAGCTGAAGTGATGAATTTAAGGTTTTCTTTGGATAAACCAGCACCTGTATCAAATAGAATATAATCCATATCTGCCGCCATTTTCTCTACTTCTTCGGCAAAATAATTCAGATCGTCATCCGATAACGTAAACAATTCGCTCAAACCCGATCCTCCAGCAATATAAGGCAAACCACCTACACCCGTTTGAATAATTTCATCAATTGATTTCTCACGTTTTAGCAGATGTAAAAGATTGTATTGTGAATTGGCTCCCATTAATACATCAATATTGGCCATACCTATATCAGCATCAAACACAAGTACCCTTCGACCAAGGGATTGCAGAGCAAGAGCAAAGTTCAGCGTGAAATTGGATTTGCCCACCCCGCCTTTACCACTGGTGATCGTTATAATTTTTGCTTGACGACTACGTGGGGGCAATCGATATTTATCCAAGGAAGAAGCCATTTGTCTAAGTGATTGGGCTTGGTCACTCATATGGAATCTCCGTTAACTCCTGTTGATGTTTTGGGTCCAAGCAGCATGCTTGTGACCATTTCTGTATCGGGATGAAGCAGGTCATCAGGAACATTTTGTCCATTGGTAATATAGGCCAGCTGCATAGGAAATTGATGCAAAAGATTAAACATTCCACCGCAGCTACCTGTCTCGTCCATCTTAGTAAATACAACCTTACCGAGACCAAACTTGCTGAAATGTCCAGTTATATTGAGCATATCTTTACTTTTGGATGTCAGGCTGAGTACCAGATACGTCTCACTTTCATTAATAGGCGAAAGCAGACTTTGCAGTTCCGAAACAAGTAATTCATTACGATAATTTCGTCCTGCGGTATCCATGAGGATCAGGTCACAATGTTCCAGCCGTTGAATGGCTCTGTGGACGTCACCAGGAGATTGCACAACTTCAAGCGGTACATTCAAAATCGTAGCATATGTTCGCAGTTGCTCGACGGCTGAAATCCGGTACGTGTCAGAAGTAATAAATCCAACTTTGCGATGATGCTTAAACAACTGTTCTGCTGCTAACTTGGCAATGGTTGTTGTTTTCCCTACTCCGGTAGGACCTGCCACATACACAATTTTGGTATCTTTGGAGATCCCTTTGTCCAGTCTTGTCTGAATAAAACTGGCCACTTCCTCACGAAAGGCTTGTTCCCAATCGAAAGTTTCAGGCGCAAAAGGGTGCTCGCTCCGACGCACATATACCTGTTCGAGCCAATACTCCAGTAAATCACGTTCCACTTCCTGTTCCAGCACACGCTCACAAATCTCTTGCAGCGGCTCCGGCCAAGTACTTTCCATTGAAGAGTTTCGGGAAAACCGAGTCATCATAGTCTTCATTTCCCGCAATTCATTAAGCAGAGCCTGATTTTCCTCCGCTCCGCTCTTGTCTGGAACGCTTGCTTCAATGGGCTGTTTAAACAGTTCACTGGATGATTTCATGTTCGAAAGTAATGCTTCATGATCAAGTGCTTGAGACGTAGTCTCCAGATTATTAGCAGACCTAGATGACAAATGCTCAGTTGCTGAAGCTGCTTGTTCTGCATCGATCATTAATTCAGCTTGTTCTTCTTTGGAACCACCCGTCATCTGCGTTACCCGCCGATAAGCTTCTGGAGCAGCTTGTCTGGGAACCACAGGCATAAATGATTTTTCTGGCTGTTCAGGAGCATTCATTGAAGATGAAGCCGCCTGGGCAAGCTCTTGTGAAGATAGTCCAAAACGTCGTGGCTTTTGAGGTTGCTTCTCCTCTACCGCTGCAACCACTTCGATTTTCTTTTTACTGAACATTCCCATGAAACCGCCGACCTTCATTTCCTTTGTACTTAAAATGACGGCGTCTGTTCCTAAGTCACCCCTGATTTGCAGCATGGCTTCTGGCATGGTATCCACTACATATCGTTTTACTCTCATAAGTTCACCACCCCGACACTTTGAATTTCAACGTTCGGCTCCAGCTCACTGTACGACAGCACCGGGACATCCTGCATCGTCCGCTCCATCACTTGCCGCAAATACATACGAATTGTCGGTGACGTTAATACAATAGGCTGCTGTCCAGATTGAATAAGGCGGTTGATTTGCTCCATCATCCTTTGATACACCGTTTGCGTAGACACCGGGTCAAGAGCCAAATAGCTACCTTGCTCCGACTGTTGTACGCTTTCAGCAATTTTCTTTTCCAATCCTGGTCCCACTGTAATAACGCGTAACGTCTCCCCCTGTTGGGCAAATTGCTGCGTAATCTGGCGGGACAACGCCTGACGGACATATTCAGTCAGCACGTCGGGATCTTTTGTATAAGTACCGTAGTCAGCTAGTGTTTCGAAAATAGTCACCATATCGCGAATGGAGATTTTTTCTTTCAACAGCTTGGCTAACACTTTTTGTACATCCCCAATCGCAAGCACAGAAGGAATAAGGTCGTCCACCAGCACTGGATAATTCTCTTTGAGATTGTCGACCAGCGAACGTGTCTCCTGTCTGCCAAGCAACTCATGAGCATGTTTCTTGATCGTCTCCGTAAGATGAGTAGCTACAACTGAAGGTGGATCAACTACGGTATAACCAGATAATTCCGCAACATCCTTGGTGTTCTCATCAATCCAGAGCGCAGGCAATCCGAAGGCTGGTTCCGTCGTTTCGATTCCTGTAATAGAATCATCGTCGTATCCTGGACTCATAGCCAGGTAATGATTTAACAGAAGCTCTCCGCCGCCCACGGTATTACCTTTAATTTTAATTACATACTCGTTAGGTTTGAGCTGAATGTTGTCTCGAATACGAATGACCGGTACAACCAAACCCAGTTCCAAAGCACATTGACGACGGATCATAATAATCCGATCTAATAAATCCCCGCCCTGCTGTGTATCCGCCAGCGGAATTAACCCGTATCCAAATTCAAATTCAATTGGATCTACCTGAAGCAAATTAATGACACTTTCCGGACTACGGACTTCTTCAATTTGTTGCTCCTCTTCCAGCTGTTCATCGGCTATTTGCTTGCGCTCCATATTGCCCTGCATTCTTCGAGCCGCAAAAAACAGCAGAATCGCCAGTGGAAGAGTTGTAATGATATGAATAGGTGTGAAAAGCCCTAATAATGCAATTGTGGCAGCCACAATGTAGATCAGTTTTGGATAAGAAAAGAGTTGTCCAGTTAAATCCTCTGCCAAGTTGCCATCTGACGTAGCCCGCGTAACAATCAAGCCTGACGCCGTGGATATGAGCAGTGCGGGAATCTGACTGACCAGTCCGTCACCGATGGTGAGGACAGAATAAGTCGACAGCGCCTCTTGAAATCCTTTTCCCTGAACGGCCATACCGATAATAAAGCCACCGACCAAGTTAATGATCAAAATGATAATACTAGCAATGGCATCACCTTTAACGAATTTACTCGCACCATCCATCGCCCCGTAAAAATCTGCTTCCCGTTCGATTTTACTACGTCGTTCACGGGCTTGCTGCTCATTGATCAAACCTGCATTCAGATCCGCATCAATACTCATTTGTTTACCCGGCATTGCATCCAATGTAAACCGTGCGCCTACCTCAGCAACCCGCTCAGATCCCTTAGTGATAACAATGAACTGTACGACCACGAGAATGAGAAAGACAACAAAACCGACGGCAATTTGCCCTCCTGCAACCCAACTACCAAACGTAGCAACTACTTCCCCTGCATGGCCCTCACCTAAAATAAGTTTGGTTGTAGAGATATTAAGTGCCAAACGAAATAACGTTGTAATGAGCAGCAATGAAGGGAAAATAGAGAACTGTAAAGCTTCCTTCGTATTCATAGAAACGAGTAGAATCATTAAAGCAATAGAAATATTAATGACGAGTAGGATATCCAGCAGCCATGATGGGATCGGGAGAATCATCATAAGAACGATACCGATGACGCCTGCAAGGACAGTTATTTCTTTTATTTTCACGGGTCTCTAGCCCTCCGATCCCTTTATTTCACTTTACCTTTTAATTTATATACATACGCCAGCACTTCGGCAACGGCCTGGAACAGATCAGCTGGTATCGCATCCCCGATTTCGGCTCTTTGAAACAGCGCCCGCGCCAGCGGCTTGTTTTCCATCGTTATAACGCCGTTTTGCTTGGCAATTTCTTTAATTCGGAGCGCAACGTAATCTTGCCCTTTCGCAATAATCTGCGGCGCTTCCATCTCCGAACCGTCATATTTCAAAGCCACAGCAAAGTGCGTAGGGTTGGTAATGATGACATCTGCATTAGGAACCTCCTGCATCATACGCTGCATAGCCATACGGCGCTGACGCTCGCGAATTTTCCCTTTGATCAGCGGGTCACCCTCCATTTTCTTGTATTCATCCTTGATGTCCTGTTTGGACATTTTCAGGTTTTTCTCATGCTCATAACGTTGATACATATAGTCCAATACCGCTAAAACGAACAGCACCACACCAATTTTGAGCCCCAGTTCCATCGTTAATGAAGCTGTAAAGCTCAACATCTGATCGCCGGACATTTCAGCCAGTTTGGGTAGGTCAGCCTTTGTTTTCCAGAGTACGCTGTACACCAGATAACCAATTACGGTCATCTTTAAAACAGATTTCAGGAATTCAACCAATGACCTCATGGAAAAAATATTTTTGAATCCTTTAATCGGATCAAGCTTGCTAAACTTGGGCGTAATGCCCTCTCCGGTTAATAAAAAACCGATCTGCATGTAATTCGCTGCTATCCCAATGACAATGGCCCCAATAAAAATAGGTGCCAGCATAATTAAGATTTGCACGCCATATTCGCCCATCATCAGCAGCGTTGTGTTCGGCGTTACCTCCATAGAAAGCCGATTCACAAAAATATCTCGAAATAGTCGAACCGCATGGTCCTTAAAATACCCGCCGAAAATCATGAGGCAAAAAAACGTAACCAACAGGACACCAGCGGCGGGCAACTCCATGCTTTTGGCAACCTGCCCTTTTTGTCTTGCATCCTGTTTCTTTTTGGGTGTAGCTTTTTCCGTTTTTTCCCCTGAGAACAACTGCAGGTTCATAGCATATTTAAATGACAAACTACGTTCCTCCAGACCAGACATTAAGGACGATTACCCATAATATCCAACAAGTTGCGCATGGATTCGAACATCACAGAAAACAATCTTTCGAATATAAAAGCAAAACTTGGCATGAGAAGCAGTAACATGAACAGTCCCACAATAATTTTAAGAGGTACACCAATGACAAAAATGTTGAATTGTGGCGCTGTTTTAGCTAAAAAACCGAGTCCCACATCCGTTAAAAAGGTAGCTACTACAATGGGGGCAGCAATTTGAAAGGCCAGCATAAATGATTCCGCAAAAGAACGTACCAGAAATTCAGTTACACTGCCACCATACAGCTTTACAAAAAAATCATTTGTCAACGGTACCCAATCATAGCTGTATAAGATAGCATTTAGCAGATGATGGTGCCCATTTATACTTAAAAAGAACAATACAGCTATGGCAAACTTAAAATTCCCTGTTAAAGGCGTTGAAGCCCCTGTCATGGGATCAAACACACTTGCCATTCCGAACCCCACCTGTAAATCTATAAATGAACCTGCGGTTTGGATCGCTGTCATGAACAGATATGCAGTAAATCCCAATAACAACCCAATCAGCACTTCACGGCCCACTAACAGCACATACGCTACATCGGTCGGTACCTGTTGATGCGTACCATATGTAAGATACACGACCAAAGCTAGAAATCCTGAAATTCCGACCTTAAAGATATTAGGTACACCTCGGGTCGAAAAAATAGGCGCTACTACAAAAAATGAGGTAATCCGACAAAAAATCAGCAAAAAAACAGGAAAACTTTGTAACAATATGTTCATAACATTCAGCCTAACCTATATATTTGTACAAATTGTCCAGAATGTTATACGTAAAGTCCACTAATGTGGTCAATATCCAAGGCCCGAACAAAAGCAATGCCAGCAATACGGCGACAATCTTCGGAACAAAGGCCAGTGTCTGCTCCTGAATTTGGGTTGTCGCCTGAAAAATGCTGATAATCAAACCCACGACTAGCCCCAAAATCAGCATCGGAGCGCTCACCTTGAGTACAATGTACACCGCTTGCCCAGCCAGGGAAATAATAAACTCCGAAGTCATTGCCGTCCTCCTTGATTGCTGTCCTTGCATGAAGTACTCATGTGTTAAAACTTAGAAGCAACGATTTGACTACCAAATACCAACCATCTACAAGTACAAAGAGCAGTATTTTAAAAGGAAGTGAAATCATTACCGGTGGTAGCATCATCATCCCCATAGCCATGAGTGTACTCGACACTACAATGTCTATAACTAAAAATGGTATGAAAATCATAAAGCCCATCTGAAAGGCCGTTTTCAACTCACTGATTGCATAAGCCGGAACCATCACCGTTAGTGGAATATCCTGATAATTCTTTGGTTTTTCCATCTTGGTGTATTTCATAAAGAGCAGTAGATCCTTCTCACGTGTATGAGAGAACATAAAGGTCTTGATCGGTACCGATGCCTTGTCCAGCGCCTGAGACTGTGTTATATCCCCCTTGAGATACGGCTGAAGCGCAGTTTCATTCATAGCTGAGAACGTCGGTGCCATAATGAATAAAGTGAGAAACAAAGCCAGTCCAACAAGCACCTGATTAGGCGGCATCTGCTGGGTTCCCAGCGAAGTTCGCACAAAGCCAAGCACAATCACAATTCGCGTAAAACTTGTCATAAGTACAAGCAACGCGGGCGCTACACTAATGACAGTAATAAGTAAAATAATAGACAGCGAGGTGGCACCGGGCTGTCCTTTGTCCGAATTGCCGACTTGAATATCAATGTTCGGAATCGGTTCCGCAGAGGCCGCCGTCACCGAAATGAAGCTGAACAAGACAAGCAGCAAACATGCAAGTATAATCTTTTTTCTCATGAATCTCCCGACCGATCTGTAGTATTCTCCTCATTGCGCAGCTTTTCAAGTTTATCCTTGCGATTCGGCATTTGCCGAAGCTTGGATTCAAACATCTCGTGAAAAGATGTCTCCTCTTCAGGCTGCTGCTGTGCCGCGTTGTTCCGGCGAAGCTTATCCGCAATTTTAGCGAATAGCGGGGCAATCGGGCCGCGCTGCAGAGAAGCTTCCTGCTCCAGTGCGGCCAAAATTTGCTCCACTTCTTCAGGATCGGATACTTTGTCAACAAGCTGGATATCTTCTCCCACACCAATGAGGTACACACTGCTACCTACTTCAACAAGCTGAAGGGATTTATTGGGACCCAGTCCCACGCCTCCCAGTATGCGAACGGAGCGGTTGCTGAACCAGCTCTGATTTCTTTTACTTAAAAACCGTATCAAGTACACGATCAGTACGATGATAAAGATTAGCACGAAAAGGACCCAGGCAATGTTGCCTATATTGCTGGATGTACTCAATGCGTCAGAGGCACCCTGTTGTGTATCCATACTGGGTGCGCCTTAGACACCCAGTGTTTTGTTGATGGCTTCGATAACCCGATCCGATTGGAAAGGCTTAACGATAAAATCTTTTGCGCCAGCTTGAATGGCATCAATAACCATTGCTTGCTGACCCATCGCGGAACACATGATAACCTTTGCATTCGCGTCAATTTGTTTGATTTCCTTCAGAGCGGCAATGCCGTCCATTTCAGGCATCGTGATATCCATCGTAATCAGGTCCGGACGAAGCTCCTTGAATTTTTCAATGGCCTGTGATCCATCTTGGGCCTCTCCTACTACCTCAAATCCATTTTTGGACAGGATGTCCCGAATCATCATTCTCATAAATGCAGCATCGTCCACGATCAAAATACGGTTTGCCATCTGAAATAAATCCTCCCTAAATTATGCTTTTATTGTAATTTTTGAATACGGTCCCATTGACTTACAATATCTGTTACGCGCACACCAAAGTTCTCGTCGATTACGACAACCTCGCCCTTGGCAATCAGTTTGTTGTTTACCAAAATGTCCACCGGCTCCCCAGCAAGCTTGTCTAGTTCAATAATTGAACCTTGTGAGAGCTCCAGAATATCTTTAATTTGCTTTTGGGTCCTTCCTAATTCTACGGTGACTCTAAGGGGAATGTCCATCAATAAATTTAAATTGTTTTCATCCACTTGCGCAAATGCACCGGACTGCAAGTTAGAAAATTGTACAGGTTGTACATTTACATTACGTCCCGGTACTGCGCCGTAGTGATGAGGCGTTCCGTAAGGAGCTTGCGGCGGTACACCAGCTGGCATTCCATAACCCGGTGTTCCATAGCCTGGAGCGCCCTGCTGCCCATATCCCGGGTCTTGAGGATACATTGGCGGTTGTTGTCCATAGCCTGCGTCTTGCGGCGCCTGCGCGGCTGCAGGTGGCTGTTGATAGGCTGGTGCAGGCGGTTGCTGCGGAACGCTAGCTTGTTGCGGCACTTCGGGAGCAGCTGTTGCAGCTACCTGCTGTGCAGACGCTTGCGGTTGTTCTTCATCCTCTCCGCCATTCATTAGGATGCTCACCATTTTTTTGGCGAAATTAACAGGTAACAGTTGCATCAGCGTAGAGTCAATAAGATCCCCGATCAATAACCGGAAGGAGACTGTGATGAGCGTCTCTTCATCCGGCAGACTGGATACTCCATCACCGTGCATAGGATCCAAAATATCAATCCCCGGTGGAGAGATATTAACAAAACGATTAAACATAGTAGACATTGAGGTCGCCGACGATCCCATCATCTGGTTCATCGCTTCCTGCACAGCACTAATGTGGATTTCATTCAATTCTTCATCTGCTGGGTTTCCTTCACCACCAAGCATTAAGTCCGCTATCACTTGTGCATCACGCTTTTTGATTACGAGTGAGTTAATACCCTCGAATCCATCGACATAATTTACATGTACAGCTACGTGTGGCTTTGGAAATGCAGTTTCAAATTCAGAACGGGTAATAATTGAAACTTTAGGTGTCGTAATATCCACCTTTTGACCGAGCAGTGTGGAAAGAGCCGTAGCTGCGCTGCCGAACGTTATATTACCGATTTCCCCGAGAGCATCCTGCTCCAGAGGAGTCAGAAAATCGTCAACGGTCTTGCCTGCGGGAGTAGAATCCGTCCCCGCTTCAGACTGTTTCAGCAAGGCATCGATTTCCTCCTGGGACAAATAGTCTTTACTCGTCAATTTCTTCAACTCCTTCGTTGACAATTTCATCAATTTGTACGGCAACACGATCTCTTACCATGCCGGGACTTCCCATAAACTTCAATTTCTCGCCTACCCGGATGGATAGTCCTTCTTTGACAGGTTTGTTCAATGAAATGACATCCCCGACCGAAAGACCCAGAAACTCGGCTACATTTATCCGGGATTCACCCAACTCCGCAATAATAGGGAGCTCTGCTTTGGTGACCCGTAATCTCAAGGCGTCAATCTCTTCGGGCGCCCTTGATTTCTTTTCGGATGTAAACCACTGGTGCGTGGACAGTCTAGCCATAATAGGTTCCAATACCACATGCGGGATACAGAGGTTAATCATCCCTGTGGTATCACCAATTTTGGTACTAAGCGAAATCAGAGCAATCGTTTCATTCGGCGAGACAATCTGCATGAACTGCGGATTTGTTTCCATCGCCTCTAGGCGCGGTTCAATGTCCAGTACCGTTTTCCAAGCCTCTTGCAGGCTATCAAAGGTACGACTGAAAATTCGCTCCATAATCGTCGTCTCGATTTCGGTCAACGCAGTAACCTTTGACGGTGCCGAACCTGTTCCTCCGAGAAGCCTGTCCAACATGGCATAAGCAACGTTCGGGTGAACCTCAAGCACCATACGGCCTTCCAGCGGTTCAGCTTCAAAAATGTTTAGAATGGTCATTTTCGGAATGGAGCGAATGAATTCATCATAAGGAAGTTGCTCCACCTGAACGACATTAATTTGGACAAAAGTACGAAGCTGCGCTGAAAAATATGTGGTCAGATACCGTGCAAAGTTCTCGTGTATCCGCGTCAGACTCCGTATATGATCCTTGGAAAACCTAAGCGCTCTTTTGAAATCATAAGCGCGAACTTTCTTTTGGGTATCTTCCTTTTTAAGTTCTTCCGCATCCATTTCACCGGACGAAAGAGCTGCTAAAAGGGCATCAATTTCCCCTTGTGACAGTACATCCACCAATGTTATTCACCCCCTTACGTGTTCCTGACAAGTTCACCTGGAATCAAATGGCTGCCAGCAAAAAGTCTGTAATTTTGGCGTTCCCCAGGTGACCTTCAGGGAGCGACTTGTTGATGAGATCCGTCAGCTTGTCACTGAACTGGTCCCGGCCTTTAGCCGTTCTGAGCTCATCAGGTTTGGTGTCTGCAAGTAATTGAATAACGATGGGCTTAATACTGATGTCTTTGATTTTTTCAAAAGATTCTTTTGCTTTGGCATCGTTCAATTGAAAAGATAGGTTCATCTGAACAATGTAATCTGCGTCTGCCAGATTTGTTTTGATACCGGTAATTTCAGAGCTCACTTCCACCAATTCATCTGCTGACAATCTTGGAAGTTGTTCTGCCTGAGCAGCTTGCGCATTCGGTATGACTTCCGACTTCTTCCCGCTAAGCGCTGGTATAAGTACAAAGGCCGCGCCTGCAATCAAAGTAATCGCGAGTAAAATTGTAATGAGCCATGGCAGCATCTTCTTCATTCGTCTTCCTCCATTTGTTGCACTTTTATCGTGGCGGCATGCATGCCGATTTCACGGCTGTAACCCTTGATCAAGGAGACGACATCTGCCGCTTTTTCCAATACAATCAACCGTTTCCCCGTCACCAAAGTGACGTATGTATCCGGTGTTTCCTCCACAGTCTCAATGAGCAGCGCATTAAGCCACATAGGCGAGCCGTTCAGCCGCGTTAACGGGATCATCGTAATACCAACCTCCTGATAGGTGCGGAGGAGCCTCTACTCCTCCGCGTTTAAATGAGATTATCGTTTCAAGTTTACAACTTCCTGAAGCACTTCATCCGAGGTCGTAATGATACGCGAGTTCGCTTGGAATCCGCGCTGAGCTACGATCATTTCGGTAAATTCGCCTGTCAGATCAACGTTGGACATTTCCAGCTGACCCGCGATAATAGCTCCACGGCCCTCTGAGTTGGCTGCTCCTGGCTCAATGGCATCAATGTTGGAGTTGACCGTTGTACGATACAGGCTGCCTCCAATTTTCTCCAAACCTTCTGGGTTTGTAACTCTGGCTATACCAATTTGCGTGCCATTATCTACTGTACCATCATCCAGCTGCTGTACAATCGTACCATCCTGCGAGATAGAGACTGCCGTAACATTGTCAGCAAGTGTGATTGGATCTCCACCCGCATCTCCTACAAAAAATCCATCTGCAGTAACCAGATTTCGGTTTGCGTCTATGTGGAAATCACCCGCACGAGTCAGATAAGGGACTTCCTGTGCATCATTCATTTTGATCAGGAAAAATCCGTCACCGTTAATCCGCAAATCCGTCGGATTATTGGTAGTCATTGCACTACCCGGAAGGTGCAGGGTATCAATTGAGCTGACGGACACCCCTAGACCAACCTGCTTGGCATTTTGACCTGCAGTTGTCGTAGCGTCAGGCGCACTTGCACCCGAACTGGTTTGGCTCAAGATATCTTTGAACATCACTCGGCTGGACTTGAAGCCTGTAGTATTTACGTTTGCAATGTTGTTACCGATAACGTCCAGCTTTGTTTGAAAGCCCTTCATGCCCGATACACCTGAATACATTGATCTCAACATTGAGTATAAATCCTCCTCTGATTGGTTGCTTAGTTGACCGCATCAGTCGATCCGCGGCTTTTTCATGGCTTTCCTATTCGGGCCAGCCACTCCATATACATTTTTATGAAATAATTACAGCACTATCTATCTGCGTAAATACGTTATCCTCCATGGACTTCTTATCCATCGCGGTAACAACTGTTCGATTAGGTACACTTACAATCAAAGCCATATCCTGCATTAAAATCAATGATTCTTTGGCGCCTTTGGCAGCTGCTTTATCCACAGCAGAGTTGATTTTCGCCATTTGGTCACTTCTCAACTCTATTCCCCGCTGCTCCAGACGCTTGGCTGCATGGTTGCTCAGCTTGAGCACCTGTTCCTGCAACACCTGACCGAACGGTCTGGCATCCTTGGATACCGAATTTACTCGGTTTTGTGAGATTGCTGCCGGGGGCACGTTGGCGGGAAAAAGGCGTCCGACCGTCATTCTATCATTCATGAGTTCTCACCGCTTCCAGTAGAGGAAGAAGATGAAGTATCCGATGTATTTGTAGCGGGAGTCGTTGTATTAGCCTGACTCACTGATGTTACATCTTTTAATGCCACCTCAGCCGCTCCCATTTTGGCATACTGCACACCGTCGCGAATAACGATAGAATCCACGATTCCACTTTTTACGGTACCCGCACCTGTTTCACCTGTGATGGAGTCTTTTTTACCTGCCTCAATCCAGCTGACTTCTTTTCCTATCAAACCGGAAGCCGTACCCAAAGACTGTCCCAATGCATTCAACTGCGTAGAAATGTTCATCAGTTGTTCCACTGAGGAAAACTGGGCCATTTGAGCGATAAATTCTTTATCCTCCAAAGGCTGCATCGGATCCTGATTTTGTAGCTGGGTGATCAAAATTTTCAGAAATTGATCTTTACCCATAGTCTTAGTATCCTTAGCACTCGCCGTTTTGACATTGTTCACATTGTAATTCGGCCAGACGTTGCTGGTGGATACATTGTTGTCTGTCGTCGTCATTGTGTTCTCACCTCCATCATTACGCTTGTGCTGTAAAGGAGCCTGTCCGATTTATATCATCTGCACGTTGTTCTGCTGTCCAGTTACGGAGTTCCTCTGCCATTTCAGCTACCTTGATAGCATCTTCGCTCTCTTCTCTACCACGAGCTTTGGAACGTTGATTGGATTGCTGCTGCTGCTGATTAGCTCCAGATCCGCGCCCATCCTGATACATATGGGAGGAAAGCGACTCATTGTGCGTGACTTCTACCTTATCCACCTGGATACCTTGGCTCTGGAGACTCGAACGCAGCTGCGACATTTGCTGTTCCAGCAAATCCTTCGCTCCGCTATGCTCAGTCATGAACTGGGCAACCAGATGACCATTTTGCATTGTCAGCTTAACCTCCAGCTGGCCCAGATGATCTGGACGAAGCATGATAGTCGCTTCCGTCAAGCCAGTGTGTTTTACAATGTCAAGTTTCTGCACTACAAATTCGGTCATCTCCTTGGCAAATTGCCGCACATGTACGACTGGTTGAGCCGGAGCCGAAGGTGTTGTTCCTTGCGTTTGTACCGAAAGCTGTCCCGCAGTCGTGATCACTGGAGTCTGATTGTCAGTTGCTGTCGAATCCGCTTGCTCAGTTGCATCTACGAATGCACTCGCTTCATCCGTTGCAGTCGTCTTAACTGCAGACTGAACGAGAATATTAGTTGATGAACGTTGCCCTTCTGAACCTTGTTGATTAGTTTTGCCTTGACTAGCTTGCTGCTGAGAAGCAACAACCTGTTTGTCTGTAGTGGCTGTAGCTACGGTCTGAGTACCATTTGTTCGATTTGCAGAAGGCTGAACTGCTTGTGAATCCCCACCATCAGCAAGTTCCACAGCTTTCATTACACCATTCCACTGCTCATCGGAAATTGCTCCCGTACCTGCCGTTGCGCTTTGGAGCGATTGTAGCAACTGTGTCACCTGGGACTTTTGGTCTCCAGAAGCCTGCTCTGCTACATTGGCAAGTTGTGACAAAGCGTCCTGCAATGCAAATCGAAGAGTAGCCGGGTTGGCTGCCAAGGCTGTTAAGCCTGTCGCCTCTGTCGTTTCTCCACCGTTTAACTGTTGATTTGTTCCGTCGCCTTGCAAAAACTGTTGTACTTGCTGAATCCAAGCTTGCAGAGTTGCAAGCAGAGCAGGATCGGCAGCTACTTGATCATCCAACTTTTCGAGATTCTGCAGCAAAGGAGCCAGTGTTTCGACCAGCGACTCCGTTGGAGCTTCCGTGGATTCTCCAGTCGCAATAAGCGGGAGTACCATAACTAATGGAGAACCGTTCGCATCTGTGCCTGCTGAGCCCGTTTGCCCGCCTGTCATCATTTGCGTAAGTGTTTGATTAAAAGCACCCGTGGTTGCTCCAGCAGCTGTGGCTGTAGTCGTTGTTGAGGCCGTTGTACTGCTAGCTGTCTGACTGGAGCCGAGCGATACACTTTGAGAAATAAGGGTCATTTATTTTTCACCTCCCTTCATTTAAATTACTTACTGCCCATCAGTTTGTTTAAAATTTTTGCGGTCTGAGCCGCATCCTTGGCAGACATATTTTGTAGTAAAGAACCACGTGTCGAATCATCTACTGTATTTAATATGTTTAATGCCTTGTCTGGACTGATTTTGTAAGTTTGCAAAATAAGTTCGGCACCGCTCTTCTTGTCCATGGAAGCAAATGTGCTACTGATTTGAGTGCTTTGCAAACTCTTACTCGTCGTGCCAGCTGTGGTACCTTGATCCTTTTTCAGACGAGACTGCAACGCAGCAACTGACAAATCCGTAGATGGCGTTACGTTTTTCAGAGCCATAGTAATATCGGCTGCTTTTTTAGCGTCCATCTTTTGCAAAATCTTCGCACTGTTGGCAGGGTCCATGTAGCTTAGCAGCTGCACAGTCTCTTCCGTAGTCAGATTCTCCATAATCGGTGCCGCTTTACTAGCTGTCATTCCTTCATACATACTAGCAAGATCTCTGGCCTGTTTTACATAAGGATCTTCATTTGTTGTTCCACCTGTAGTTTGCGTACCAGCCTGTCCCTGCTGACTGGCCTGTGGCTGCTGTTCCTGTTGCGTTTGGAGCGTATTGACCTGATTCTGCAGTTCAGTAACCTTTTTATCTTGTGTCGTCTTAGCAGCGGTAGCCTTTTTAAGCTCCTCCGTCTGCTTGGCTAGATCTGCCTTTAACTGCTGAATGGTTGCTTCAGAACTTTCGGACTGAGCCTTTTGATCTGCCTCTTTCGTCTGTGTAGCCTTATCTTTCGGTTCAGGTACCCAATTTTTAACAACTGGTATTTTGTTCCCTAATGAAATCATTTCGCTTCTGAAGTCCATATTGAACAATGTAAGCAGGACCCCGACCAGAACGATTGTGAACACAATCGGAATCAGGAAAAACATAAACCGTTCAAATCCCCCGCCTGATTCTTTTCCTAAATCCATATCCAGTTCATTTTCTGCTAACTTCTGTGCCATCGTCTTCCTCCTCAGGCAGCTGATATGCGTATCCTATGACTTTCCGCTTACCGGGCTTTCATGGCAAATCGCACGGAAGCCATTTCATCCAGCTCGTTCTGCTCGCGCAGGAGCACTTCCTGTTGGAATTTCACGTTGGCCTTCTCTCTCGCTTTCAGCCAAACCTGTTCATCCAGCATTTTATCGGTCAAAACGGTTTGTTTGCTTTGCACATTTTGCTGCGCATATTGAACATCCCTATGCTTGCGTGTAATACATTGGTCCAGATGATTAACATAAGCCTGTAATTCCTGAATGGTAGAGAGTGGTGCGCAATCCTCGGCAGCCTTTTGAATGGCTGATATGACTCGATTCCTTTCGCCTACAAGCTGTGTTAATGTCTGCTCCTCAGCCTGCAATTGTCCAACAGCACTGGAAAGCAACCATTCGGCCTGTGACTTTTCGTTGGTTTTCAAGTCTACAACTTTCTGAAAGGAATACTGAAATCTCATCGTTCAACCTTCATCTCCTCGTAAATTCAGAAATCAAACGCTCTCTTACCTCGTCCAGCTCAGCCTTTTCATCTGTTCTTTGTCTTGTAAAATCCCATATATCCCGTATACGCTCCATGGATTCGTCAATTTCTGCATTTGAACCCTGCTGATAGGCCCCAATATTAATCAGGTCCTCCGAATCTTTGTAAATGGCCATCAAGCGCTTAATGTTCTCGGCAGCGTCTATCTGATCTCGTGGTGCGATATCCTTCATAACCCGGCTAATACTCGCTAACACATCGATTGCCGGAAAATGTCCTTTGTTCGCAATTCCACGATTCAAGACAATGTGTCCATCCAAAATCCCGCGCACCGCATCCGCGATGGGCTCGTTCATATCATCACCATCGACCAGTACCGTATAGAAAGCGGTTATGGAGCCAGTAGGGCCTGTCCCTGCACGTTCTAGAAGCTTAGGTAGACTAGCAAACACGGAAGGTGTGTACCCTCTCATTGCCGGTGGCTCCCCTACGGCTAGGCCGACTTCACGTTGGGCCATCGCATACCGGGTAACTGAATCCATCATCAGCATGACATTCAACCCGCGGTCCCGAAAATATTCCGCGATCGTCGTTGCAATAAGTGCACCCTTAATACGGATTAACGCAGGTTGGTCGGAAGTTGCCACAATGACCACGGAACGTTCTAGTCCCTCCGGACCTAAATCCCGTTCAATAAAGTCCAGCACCTCGCGTCCACGTTCCCCGATCAAGGCGATTACATTCACATCAGCTTCCGTATTACGGGCAATCATTCCCATCAAGGTACTTTTACCTACACCCGAACCTGCAAAAATACCAACCCGTTGTCCTTTACCGATAGTAAGCAACCCGTCAATAGCGCGCACCCCGATACTGATTGGTTCCTGCACACGCGGACGATTCAGCGGATTGGACGGAATATTGAAGGTTGAATATCTCGCCATTCGCGAGGGAATCAATGAGCCATCCAGAGGCTGACCCAAGCCGTCCAGCACCTTGCCTAACAGTTCCGACCCGACCTGCACATTCAACGGCTTCCCTGTTCCTACTACATCACAACCGGGACCAATGGATTGCAGTTCTCCAAGTGGCATTAGAAGCACTTTATTGTCCCTGAAGCCTACAACCTCCGCTTGCAACGGCTTTGCCGTTTTACCCGGATAAATGTAACAAACATCCCCGATACTGGCATCTGGACCTTCCGATTCAACCATCAGGCCGATAACCTGCGTAACCTTGCCATTTACCCGAACCGGGTCCAGCTGGCGCAAATGATCCATGTAGCGCTGCGTATTAAGCCCCTTCATGTCTTCGCTCCTCATTCTCATGTGCCAGACGCAGTAGTTCCTTTTTGATCTCAGCTAATTGCGTATCAATCCGCGCATCCACGCTCCCAAAAGAAGAACGGATAACACAACCGCGATCTTTCACGGTACCATCAGGAATAATTTGCAGTTCTGCCTGCGAATCGACAGTTAATGACAATTCTTCTCGTGCACCTTGCACAAATGCGAAATGCTGAGGCGACACACACAATGTAATGGTTCCTTTTTCCCGCTTACGAGCCAAATTTTTACGAATTAATTCTATCGTGTAGTCCGGCTCAAGGCTAAGCTGTTTCTCAATGACCTTCTCAGCAATAGCACTACTCAGTTCAACCAGAAAAGGCTCAGCTTCCTGAATTAGTTGTTCCTTTATCTCATAGGCCTGACGTAGAATATCCTGTGCTTCTTCCATCATCTGCTCTGATTTCGTCTGAAGCTCGGCCTCAGCCAGCTTCTGACCTTCTTCATATCCTTGCTGAAACCCATCAGCCTTTAACGACTGAGTCAGCTGATCGTCATGCTCGCGTCGCTCCTGCCACCAGGCTTCAATCTGCTGCTGCGCCTCCTGAAGCATCCGTTCCGCTTCTTCAGCTGCCTCGCGAACCTGACGTTCGGCAAAATCCTTAGCATCTTTCAGCATTTCATCCCGTAGCCGTTCAGCCTCATGATCTCGCTGAGGCTCCGGCTCCGTATATTCAGTTGTGATTTCTTCGTCCGTCGTTTCTGGCGCATACGTATGTGCCACATCAATTGTTTTCAAAGCCTCTACAGGAACATATTGGAAAGATTTGATCAAGTTAGACAATGATGTCATCTCCTCCGCCGCGTGCGATTATAATCTCACCGGCCTCTTCCAATCTGCGGATCGTCGATACGATACGTGTCTGTGCTTCTTCCACATCACGCAACCGCACCGGTCCCATGTACTCCATTTCCTCTTTGAAGGTTTCTGCCATACGTTTCGACATATTTCGGAAAATCACATCACGTACTTCTTCACTGGATACTTTAAGCGCCAATTGCAAATCTGCATTGTCGATATCGCGGACAATGCGCTGAATGGAACGGTTGTCCACATTGACGATATCCTCGAACACGAACATTCTTTTCTTAATTTCCTCAGCCAGTTCTGGATCTTGAATTTCAAGCGAGTCGAGAATCGTACGTTCGGTTCCGCGGTCTACGCCATTCAAAATCTGAACAATGGACTCGATACCACCTGCATTCGTATAATCCTGCGTCGCGGTTGCAGACAGCTTTTGCTCCAACACTCGTTCCACCTGGGAAATAACTTCCGGAGATGTACTGTCCATGACAGCGACACGCCGGGCCACATCTGCCTGCTTTTCCTGTGGCAGAGACGACAGAATTGCAGCCGCCTGCTCGAATTGCAAGTACGAAAGCACGAGAGCAATCGTTTGCGGATTCTCATTCTGTATAAAATTCAATATCTGGTTTGGATCAGCTTTGCGGGCAAAATCGAAGGGTCTTACCTGTAACGTCGCTGTTAGACGGTTAATGACCTCAACTGCTTTTTGCGATCCGAGTGCTTTTTCCAATATTTCTTTAGCGTAATTAATACCGCCTTGGGAAATGTACTCCTGAGCCAAACAAATTTGATGAAACTCGGCCATGATGGAGTCCTTCTCAATGGCATCGACCTTCCGCACATTGGCAATTTCCAATGTAAGTTGCTCGATCTCCTCATCACGCAAATGCTTGAATATTTGAGCAGATACCTCTGGTCCCATTGTGATCAGAAGTATAGCTGCTTTCTGTCTTCCCGTTAAACCTTGACTGCTTGCCTTTGCCAATGAACTCACCTCTATTCGTCAGCCAGCCATGTACGAAGCAGATTGACGAATTCGTCGGGTTTCTTTTTCGCCAGACTTTCAAGCTGTTTACGCACTTGACTTTCATTTGTCACACTTTCCATGGTAATAGACGGGAACTCCGTCGGCGTTGGCATAAGTTGCAATTCTTCATCCAACTCTTCTTCCTGCTTACGACGACCGCGTACGATGAGGAAGATTACACCCGCCAGCAGTGCCAGAACAGCAGCTCCGATGCCCCATAGCCAAGGGTTGGAAGCTGAGAAGAATGTATTTGTGCTCGCAGGCGCCGGAACTGCTTGTGAGAACACCGAAACCTTCTTAGCCAAATCAGCGTCTGTAATTGTAGTACCAGAATTCGCCAACGACGCTCTTACGATATTAACCAAAATATTTTGAATTGCTGTCTGAGTTGCAGTATCCAACGTTTGCTGACCTGTTGGTGGTTCAACTGCTACATTAATGGTTAAATCTTTTACAGTATACGGACTTTGGATAATATCCCTTGCAATTCGGTTAACTTCGTAGTTAATCGTACTTGAGCTCTTATCTGAGCTGGTATTGCCGGAATTAGCTCCTCCGGGGTAGCCCGGAACATCCTGTGTTCCTGTTCCTGCAACTCCTCCGGTTTGTCCACTACTACCTGTATAGCTTTCCTGAATTTGTTGGGCGCTAATTTCAATACCCTTCATTTTCGTTTGGTCAACAGGTGTGACCATTTGTTCCTTTGATGTTACTTTGTCGAAATTTAGCTGGGACATCACAAGTACATTTACCTTGTCGTCTCCAACAATTTTCGACAAAAATTGTTGAACATTATTCCTTACATCGCTCTCAAACTTCTTCTGTAGAGCCATGTTTTCTTGAACACCACTAGTGAGCCCACCTTGGCCGCCCTTGGCCGTTGGAATCAACTCATATTCCTTATTAGTGATCGTAATGTTTTCCACTGGAAGATTCGGTACTGCCGTTTTTACCAGATTAAAGTATCCATCGATCGCCTGCTGATTTGGAGTAAAGCCAGGCTCGAATTCCATTTGAATCGAAGCGGAGGCTTTGTCCTTTTCCTCAAGTCCGGCAAAAATGTTTTCCTTTGGCATATTAATGACAGCTTTGGAGCTTTGGACACCATCCATCCGTTCCAACAGTTGCTGTATTTCGCCGTTCAATGCATTATTGTACTTCACATTGAACTCGTTCTCCGTCATGCCAATGGCAGAGGAGGACTGGTCAAAAGCGCTCATGCCGATTGAACCCTTCTGAATCAGGCCTTGAGACCCAACATCTACCTTCGCCTTATCCGCATTAGCGGTTGGGACTGAGATTTGTGTCCCACCAGCATTAAGTTGATACGGTATACCCGCAGAATCGAGATATTTAATGACTCCGGCAGCATCGTTAGCATTTAAATCTCGGAAAGCCACTTCATACTCGGTTTTGGTAAACTGCATCGTTAGCACTACAACAGCGATAATGATGAATGCTAATGTCGAAACAAGTAATATCTTCTGTTTTTTGCTAAAATTATTCCAATACCCGGAAATCTTATCCCGATATTGGGCGATTCTCTCGTTCACTCCGTCACCCCATCCGAAACTTTGCTAAACCCTCTTTACATCTGTGTACGCATGATCTCCTGATAGGCTTCGATCGCTTTGTTTCGGACCTGTGTAGTAAGCTGCAGGGAAAGCAGCGCTTGTTGGGAAGTGATCATGACCTGATCTACATCAACTTTGCCTGCCATGAATTGGTCGGACATCTGGTGCGTAGCGGCTTCCTGCTGCCCTACTTCATTGAGAGCATCCTTTAGGAAGGAACCAAAGTCCTTCAAGGATTCGGAAGGCGTCGCTTTCGCCAACTCATTGTTAGGCGATTGAATCTGCTGTATTACCGGTGTCTGTACATTAAACATGGCGTTCTGAATCATGTTTTACTCTCCCTATTAAGTAATTAGTAGTCCTAGAGCTTAGCGACCGATTTCAAGCGCTTTGGAAACCATAGCCTTTGATGCATTCAGAGCTGTTACATTGGCTTCGTATGAGCGTGTTGCGGAAATCATGTCGACCATTTCTTTCATAATGTCTACATTAGGCATATATACATAGCCATCTTTATCAGCATCCGGGTGACCCGGATTGTACACAGGCTTCAAAGGTGACTGATCTTCCTGAATTTGCGAAACCTTAACGCCAGCAGCGCTAGTTCTACTTCCTTCCATTTGAGCCTTCAAAACATCGGCAAAGCCAGATTGGTTCGGCTCCAAAACAACCGTTTTTCTCCGATATGGAACTGCTTGTCCATTCTCTACTTTCGCCCGAGTTGTCTCTGCGTTGGCAATGTTGCTAGATATAACGTCCATCCGCAACCGTTGGGCAGTAAGAGCAGACGCACTAATATCAAAGCCGTTGTTAATCTTCACCTATTCCTATCTCCCTTCTACCGCTGTTCTCATCATCTTGATGCGCTCATTAATTTCTTGGATGTAGGTATTATATCTTAGTTGATTTTCAGCCATAAGACTCATTTCTCTGTCGATATCTACGTTGTTCATATTGTTATTCATGACTGAGTACCCATCTTTGGTGACCGTGGCATCTGGAATGGAGTTCACAGGTCCTATTTGAAAATGTCTTGAATTGGTTACTTTTCCACGTAGTGGTGTGACATCCCCGTCCATTTGCTGCTGAAGCAGTTCTTCAAATGAAACCTCCGAACGCTTAAAATACGGGGTATCCGCATTGGAAATATTGTCAGCCATCACACGTTGTCTCGTATTTGCCGCCTGTACACCTGCCTGAAGCTTTTGAAAGCTCATATCACCCAGCAGATTCATTTAGCTCCTCCCTCCCAGCGTCTACTCCAAAGTAAGATTCAATAAAACAAGATTTTTCACTTTTTTTCGACAATAAAATTTCATAATTATACATTTCTTTTAGGTCTTAAGTAGAAAATAATAACTTTCTGTCATATATTCTAAGTTTCGTAGAGTTGGGACCTAATTACAATAAGAAAAAAGCCCTATCTTTTTAAAAAAAGAGGGCTTTAGATGCATAAATTGTTAAATTTTTCAGGTTTTTTTCAAGAAAATGAATGTTTTCTTAGCACTTTACACCTGTAAAAGATTATACGTCCTACTTTTGGAATAGACAGAAAAATCATCAACTTGACCATCATCTAGGTCTAAATGACGGTGCAAGATAGTGTTATTCTGGACCACACACCCTATTTTTAGAAAACCCTATTCATAAAATATACTGACTAAGGTCCCTGTTTTGGGCAATATCTCCCAGCTTCTCACGTACATATTCCGGGGTAATGATCATACGATCCAATGTAAGCTCTGGTGCTTCAAACGACAGATCCTCCAGCAGCTTTTCTAGAATGGTATGCAAACGACGTGCGCCAATATTTTCGGTGTTGCGATTTACAGACTCAGCAATACTGGCAATCTCACGAATCGCTTCCGCAGAAAATTCGACTTCAATCTCCTCGGTACGGAGTAGATCAGTGTATTGCTTGGTCAGCGCATTTTTAGGCTCCGTCAGTATCGACACAAACTCATCCAAAGTCAGGCTACTTAATTCCACACGGATTGGAAAACGGCCCTGAAGCTCAGGGATCAGGTCAGATGGTTTTGCAACATGAAAAGCTCCTGCAGCAATAAACAGAATGTAATCTGTTCTTACCGGACCGTATTTGGTCATGATGGTAGATCCCTCGACAATAGGTAAAATATCGCGCTGGACGCCTTCTCTCGACACATCGGGGCCACTCCCCTTACCCTGGCTGGCAATCTTATCTATTTCATCGATAAAAATAATACCCGATTGCTCAGCACGCTTCACAGACTCCTGAATCACATCGTCCATATCGATCAATTTGGCGGCTTCATCTTGAATCAACACCTTGCGAGCTTCCTTGACTGGCAGCTTGCGCTTCTTCGTCCGCTTGGGCAGAAAACTTCCGAACATCTCCTGCATATTCATACCCATTTGTTCATTCCCTTGCCCAGCAAACATATCGAGCATATTGGGTGCAGTATCCTCCACATCAATCTCTATGACATCATCCTCAAGCTTACCGGACAACAGATCGAATTTAACCTTACGGCGCTTTTCTGCCAAAGATCCATCCTGTTGTGGTGGTTCTTCTTCTACCGAAGTTCCCGTGTTATTGCCAAACAGCATTTCAAAGGGATTACGTTGCGATTTGTTTGACTTTTCTGCAGGTACAAGGATGCTGACAATCCGTTCATTTGCCATGTCCTCCGCTTTGTCCTTCACATTCTCTGTTCGTTCCGACTTGACGATGCGAATGGAGGTTTCCATCAGATCACGCACCATGGATTCCACATCACGACCGACGTAACCTACTTCTGTAAATTTGGTCGCCTCTACCTTGACAAAAGGAGCCCCCACGAGCCGTGCAAGTCTACGTGCAATTTCAGTTTTACCCACACCAGTCGGTCCGATCATCAAAATATTTTTAGGCACAATCTCATCCCGTATGTCATCCGGCAGCTTGCTACGCCGATAGCGGTTGCGCAAGGCAACAGCAACAGATTTTTTTGCTTCCTTTTGTCCGACAATATACTTATCCAGCTCGGATACCACTTGTCTGGGCGTCAACGATTGATTATTCATTTTGCACTCCTCCACCCTTGAATACTCAGAGCCGATTTACAGTTCTTCCACGATAATCTGATTGTTCGTATACACACATATTTCCGAAGCAACCTCTAGCGCTTCCCGTGCCATGTCCTTTGCTTCCATGCCAGAGCCATGGCGTTTGAAAGCGCGGGCAGCAGCCAATGCAAAATTGCCACCTGAGCCAATGGCAAGCACATCATCATCCGGCTCGATAATTTCGCCGCCTCCAGAAATGAGCAGCATCCCGGAAGAGTCCATCACAATCATAAGCGCTTCCAGTTTACGCAGGATACGATCCTGACGCCAGTCCTTGGCCAGTTCCACGGCTGCTCTTTGAAGATTTCCGTGGTGTTCCTCTAGCTTATTTTCAAACTTTTCAAATAACGTGATAGCATCGGCCACCGAACCCGCAAATCCTGCAACGACCTGACCACGATACAATCTGCGTACTTTTTTTGCCGTCTGCTTCATTACAACACTGTTACCGAACGTTACCTGTCCATCACCCGCAATAGCTCCTTTGCCATTGTGGCGTACAGCGCAGATGGTGGTAGCATGAAAGGACATATCCATAACGCGCTCCTCCTTTTCCTTCATCCCTATGCCTGTACTTCAGCTGATATAACTCCCGTTTCATTGATATAACCGCGCAAACTTTCCAACGCGCGACTAGCGAGAGCTTCATTCTTTTCCTTTTTGTTACGAATCCGTTTTTCCAACTTTGGAAGCAAACCAAAGTTTGCATTCATCGGTTGAAAATGTTTAAAATCAGCGGTCGTAATATACCGCGCCATGCTGCCTAATGTCGTTTCTGCAGGAAATACAAACATTTCCTGTCCACGTGCTGCTCGTGCCGCATTCATCCCGGCCAGCAGACCAGAAGCTGCCGACTCCACATATCCCTCTACACCGGTCATTTGTCCGGCGAAGAATAGATTACTTCTTCCCTTGAACTGATAGGTTGGATGAAGTTGCTGCGGTGAATTAATAAAGGTATTGCGATGCATCACACCATAACGTACAAACTCTGCCTCTTCAAGACCCGGAATCATTGAAAATACACGCTTTTGCTCCCCCCATTTGAGGTGAGTCTGGAAACCAACCAGATTATACAGCGTTCCTGCAGCGTTGTCCTGCCGAAGCTGAACAACTGCGTGAGGCAGTTCACCTGTATGCGGATTTACGAGACCCACAGGTTTCATAGGTCCGAACAATGCCGTTTGTTTCCCACGTTGCATCATCACTTCGATGGGCATACAGCCTTCAAAATAAATTTCTTTTTCGAATTCCTTGACTTGCGCTACCTCAGCCGTAATCAGAGCCTCATAAAAAGCATCAAATTCCGCTTCGTTCATCGGACAATTCAAGTACGCTGCTTCTCCCTTATCATAACGGGAAGCCAGATAAACCTTGCTCATGTCGATAGAGTCCTTTTCCACAATCGGGGCCGCCGCATCGTAAAAATAAAAATACTCCTCTCCCATCAGTGATTTAATCTGTTCCGACAAAGCTGGAGAAGTTAAAGGCCCCGTCGCAATAACCACAATACCGTCCTGTGGGATTTCCTGAAGCTCTTCATTAACAACCTCGATCAAAGGATGTTGATGAAGCGTATCAGTAATATGACCGGAAAATCCGTCACGATCTACTGCCAATGCACCGCCAGCCGGAACAGCATGACGATCTGCTGCGCTCAGAATCAAGGAGTTCAGTATTCTCATCTCTTCCTTCAGTACGCCTACTGCATTCGTTAGGCCGTTTGCCCTCAAGGAATTACTGCATACCAGTTCGGCAAATTTATCTGTATGATGTGCTGGTGTTTTTACAACCGGCCTCATTTCATATAACTTGACTGGCACTCCACGGCTTGCAATTTGCCAGGCAGCTTCGCTGCCCGCCAAGCCTGCTCCGATGACCGTTACCTTTTGTAGTTCACTCACGTTTAAATCCCCCTGCTAATGTTGTTCTTAAGAAGTCTCTACACTCTCATCGCTCTCTTCCAGCATTTCGCTGTGATCGCAGACAGTACAGTTGAGCTTCGTTCCTTGTTTCGTACGTTTTTCAACCATTAGGCTACTGCAACTTGGGCAAGGCTTAATGGACGGTTTATCCCAGGATACAAAATCACATTCCGGGTAGCGGTCACATCCGTAAAAGATACGTCCCTTTTTACTTCGTCGTTCGACAACATGTCCCTCACCGCATGTAGGACAATCAATCCCGATATCCTTAACAATTGGCTTTGTGTTACGGCAATCTGGAAAAGCAGAACAGGCCAGGAATTTACCAAATCGGCCAAGCTTATAGACCATTTGGCTGCCACACTTATCACAAATAACATCGGATACTTCATCTTTTATTTCAATTTCTTTCATTTCTTCTTCAGCCACTTCAAGTCGCTTCTCGAATGACTCGTAAAAGTCACTCAACACTTTGACCCAATTACCTTCGCCTTCTTCGACGTGGTCAAGATCACCTTCCATATGAGCTGTAAACTCCACATTCAAAATCTCTGGAAAGAACTCCTCCATCTGTTCGATGACCAATTCGCCCAGCTCTGTAGGGAAAAACTTCTTCTCTTCAATAGCAACGTACCCACGTTTCTGAATGGTTTCCAGCGTCGGCGCATACGTACTTGGACGTCCTATACCCAGTTCTTCCAGCGTCTTAACAAGTCGCGCTTCCGTATAACGGGGAGGCGGTTGTGTAAAATGCTGCTTCGGCTCAACTGCTTCTTTTTTTAATTTATCGCCTGGTTGAAGTGGTGGCAGCAGTTTATCTTCTTCGGTTTTACCGTCGTCATTTCCCTCTACATACACTTTCATGAAACCTGGAAAACGAACCTTCGAACCTGCTGCCCGGAATATCGTCTCACCCGCTTCAATATCTACGGACAAAGTATCCATAATAGCAGAAGCCATCTGGCTGGCCATGAAACGTTCCCATACCAATTTGTACAAACGGAACTGATCCCGACTCATAAACGGTTTAACTGTTTCCGGTTCGCGTAACGCAGAGGTTGGGCGAATCGCTTCATGCGCATCTTGGGCGTTGGCCGCTTTTTTTGAATATTGACGAGGAGTTTCAGGTACAAAAGCTTCGCCATATTTTTGAATAATTAATTCTTTCGCTTCCTCTTGAGCTGAAGCGGCGATCCGTGTGGAATCCGTACGCATATACGTAATTAGACCCACGGTCCCTTCTTTACCTAAATCCACACCCTCATATAGCTGCTGAGCTACAGACATCGTTTTAGAAGCACGGAAGTTGAGCTTCCGAGCCGCCTCCTGCTGCAAGGAACTTGTTGTGAATGGAGGAGAAGGATTGCGTAAACGCTCTTTCTCTTTCACATCGCGCACCTTGTAAGACGATTTTCCGATAGCTTCCAACACTTCTTGTACATCCGCTTCGCTGGAGAGTTCTTTCTTTTCACCGCGCAGCTTATGAAATTTCGCTTCAAAGGTGCTGTCTTTAATAGCTAGTTTAGCTGTAATCGTCCAGTATTCTTCTGGTACAAACTCACTGATCTCGTTTTCCCGGTCCAGAATAATTTTCACCGCAACCGACTGCACACGCCCAGCGGATAGGCCCTTTTTCACCTTTTTCCAGAGCAACGGGCTGATTTTGTAGCCTACAAGTCGATCCAGTATCCGTCGTGCCTGTTGAGCATTGACCAAATCCATATTGATTTTACGGGGTGTTTTAAAAGCATCTTTGACAGCCTGCTTTGTAATTTCATTAAATACCACACGGCAATCTGCCGTATCGTCCAGTTCCAGCGCATGCGCTAGATGCCAGGCAATAGCCTCACCTTCGCGATCCGGGTCAGCCGCCAGATATACTTTTTTCACTTTTTTTCGGGCATCCTTTAATTCTTTTAGAATTGAGCCTTTACCTCGAATGGTAATGTATTTGGGATTAAAATCATTTTCGACCTCTACGCCGATCTGACTCTTCGGTAAATCCCTGATATGACCCATGGAAGCCTTGACGATATATTTGCTGCCTAAGTATTTGCCGATCGTCTTCGCCTTGGAAGGCGATTCCACGATGACGAGTGAATCCGCCATAGGCTCTTCCTCCTCTCAATTACACACATGAGTATGATAGACTTCCTGAAATGTGGTGAGCTATAGTTCGTAGAGAAGCTACACGATGGAATTGATCTTACAATTGCTGTTTGTAACGGAATTCTTAGATTTTATAAACCTTCGATAAAGTTAGAATTCCATTACAAAGGCGAACGCTGTCGCTTTTCCAAGTTCAAATCCAACGCTTCACTAGTACGAGCTATAAATTCAACACATTTCAGGAAGTGGGGAAGGAGTAGGAATCCGCGGCGCGGATAAATGCCATACTGCCCTCCACCTGATGTTTAAAATTAAATTTGTGCATTTACTAAGGACTTTGCAAAAACAACTACTAAATAAGCTTGTATTTTGTGCCCGCTAGCTGGGCGATCCTTTTTTTTATGATTAACGATAACAGAACTGCGTGTAAAAGTCCAAAATCCCATGCCGTAGCATCGAGCAGTTCATCCAGAGTCATGGTTCCCTGTTCGAGCAACAGTATGACACGGTTTTCCTCAGAAGTCTCACTTTCTGGCAATTTGGAGACCTCCTTCAGATTAGGACTCTGCTCTCTATTGTATGAAGAAACCTCCCTTGTACGCAAATCCGCTTCATACTCCTCAATAATATCCGAAGCTTCAGTGACTGTTTTGGCTCCTTGCTTAATCAAGCTCAGCGTGCCTCTACTCTTCGGTGACGTAATGGGTCCGGGAACAGCAAACACATCTCGATTTGCCTCTAGCGCAGCATCAGCTGTAATCAAAGAACCGCTTCTTGCATCTGCTTCGACGACAAGCGTTCCCTTCGTTAGGCCGGCTATAATCCGATTACGTTGTGGAAACATTCCCGGATGCGACCTTGTGCCTGGAGGATACTCTGATACGATCAAGCCTTTGCTAGCCAGCTCTGCAAATAAAGACGCATTTTGGGGAGGATAAATTTGATCGATCGCTGTTCCCAGTACACCAATCGTGTTTCCTCCCCGGCGCAGGGCTGTTTCGTGACAAATACTGTCAATGCCTCTCGCCAATCCGCTAACTATTGTAATCCCTGCATTACATAATCCCTCTGTTAGTATCTCCGCTGCTCTACGTCCATAAGCGGTGGGAACGCGAGTTCCTACCATGGCTACAGAACATGTATGCAAAAGTGATTTATCCCCTATTGTATACATTACCCAGGGTGGATCAACTGTTTCCTTCATTAATAGGGGATAATCCTCGTCCACATAAGTTACCGTTCCAATATCACCGGATTGGACTCGCTGATATCGTTCATGCACCCATTCTTCATCGTAACACTGGGCCGCAATGCGTGCCTGAGCAGGGCTTAACCCTATCTCAATCCATTTTTGTTCGCTAAAATGCAGTAGCTCATGCAATTGATAGTCACTCGACCAAATACGCTGGATTGTTTTTCTTCCGATTCCCTCTAACTCATGTAAGCCTAACAAAAGCCATCTTTCTTCCAAACTATGGTTCCCCCATTCACGGAAGAGTGAACCCTCCCTTATTTTGTGGCACAATGAGTCATTTTGCAAGCGTTTCCCTGATAAGCCTGTCTTAACGCAAAAAAAGCAACCTTTTCATCCCCTGTTTCAGAAGATAAAAAGGTTGCTTACCTTTCTTTCATTATACACTAGCCTGCGGCAAATTTCGATGCGTTTTATGGCCTGTATATTAATGAAGGAACACGATTTAATGTGTCGTGCACAAATTCAAAATACCACGTGCTTCCAGCACACTTACCAGTGTCGAGCCCATTTCGGAAGGAGTCGGTGCCACCTGGATCCCGCAGGCTTCAAGCGTGGCGATTTTCTCTTTAGCCGTTCCTTTTCCGCCAGAAATAATGGCACCAGCATGCCCCATCCGTTTGCCCGGAGGCGCAGTCACACCGCCGATAAAACCAACCACCGGCTTCGTCATATTGTCCTTGATCCACTCAGCAGCCTCTTCCTCGGCTGTACCCCCAATTTCTCCAATCATAATGACAGCGTGAGTGTTGGGGTCCTCATTGAAACGTTGCAAAATATCAATGAATTCCGAACCTTTAACGGGGTCACCGCCAATACCAACAGCGGAAGATTGTCCTATACCCCGGGTCGTTAACTGATGCACTGCTTCATAGGTCAAAGTGCCACTACGTGACACAACGCCTACATGACCTGGTAGATGAATGTAACCTGGCATAATACCGATTTTACATTCTCCTGGTGTAATAACACCTGGACAGTTAGGGCCAATCAGAACGGTCTTTTTACCTTCCATAAAACGTTTGACCCTAATCATATCAAGCACCGGAATGCCCTCCGTGATACAAATCACGAGATCTAAATCCGCATCTACAGCCTCCAAAATGGAATCTGCTGCAAAAGCCGGTGGCACGTAAATCACGCTCGCTGTTGCGCCAGTAGCTTCCTTGGCTTCGCTCACTGTGTTAAACACTGGCAATTTGACCTGTTGTCCGTTCTCCAGTGTAATTTCTACCTCGGTGCCCCCCTTACCTGGAGAGGTGCCACCTACCATTTGTGTACCGTAATCAAGTGCACCCTTGGCATGAAACAACGCCGTTTTTCCCGTAATCCCCTGTGTAATCACCTTTGTATGCTTATCGACCAAAATACTCACGATCTTCACATCCCCTATCGTTTATTCGGCATATCGGAATGCAAACAGGCTATTGAACAAGTTCGACGATTTTTTGGGCGCCATCCGCCATAGAATCGGCTGCCACGATATTCAAACCGGATTCCGCTAAAATCTGTTTACCGAGCCCAACATTCGTCCCTTCAAGACGGACAACAAGCGGGCGAGTCAGCCCCAACTGTTTGGCAGCCTCCACGACGCCGTTCGCAATGATGTCACACTGCATAATTCCGCCGAAAATGTTCACGAAAATACCTTCTACCTTCGGATCGGACAAAATGATTTTGAACGCTTCGGTTACCTTTTCCGTCGTCGCACCGCCCCCCACGTCCAGGAAGTTGGCCGGATCGCCACCGTAATATTTGATAATATCCATGGTTGCCATCGCCAAACCCGCACCATTGACCATACAACCAATATTTCCGTCCAGAGCGATATAGCTTAGATCGTATTTAGATGCCTCAATTTCCTTCTCATCCTCTTCATCCAAATCACGCAGTTCCAAAATATCCTTGTGACGGAACAATGCATTAGAATCAAAATTCAGTTTGGCATCCAACGCCAGTACATTCCCATCACCCGTAACGACTAAGGGATTGATTTCTGCAATCGAACAGTCCTTGTCCACAAAAGCTTCGTATAGTGCCAACATAAACTTGACCGCTTTGTTTACCAGTTCATTAGGAATATTAATGTCATACGCCAACTTACGGGCCTGATACACCTGAAGCCCAATCGCTGGATCAACAACCGCTTTAAAAATCTTCTCCGGAGTAGCTGCAGCCACCTCTTCGATTTCCGTACCACCTTCTTCTGAGGCCATCATTACGATACGTCCAGTCGCACGATCTACGACAACACCGACGTAATATTCTTTACGAATATCGCAGCCTTCCTCAACCAAAAGGCGTTTGACCTCTTTACCTTCAGGTCCAGTCTGATGCGTCACCAGCACCTTACCCAAAATTTCAGCAGCAAAAGTCCGCACCTCATCCAAACCTTTGGCAACTTTCACGCCACCCGCTTTACCGCGTCCACCAGCATGAATTTGTGCTTTTACCACCGTAACAGCGCTCCCAAGCGATTCTGCCGCAGCAACGGCTTCCTCCACCGTATAGGCAACCTTACCGTTCGGTACAGCCACTCCGTACTGTTTCAATACTTCTTTACCCTGATATTCATGGATATTCATTCTGGAATCCTCCTATCAACATGACTGCAACAAGGGCGGTTCACAAGGAAATCTATACTAAACCTACATCATTGTAACATGTTTTTAAAACGCTTTCCTTATAATTTAACCTTATGAATTACAGTATTTTGATATCATTATCATTCCCAAAATCGAATGTTTGGATATTATTGGATATTATATATAATACAAATTCACACAAAAAAAGCACCTCTACAATATGGGATTACTAATCCGCATTAAGAGGCACTTTATTTCTTCAAGCATGATTAGGTATTTTTTCTTTCAGTGGAGATTAACTCATGCCGTAAGATTCGCAGAGCAACTGAAAATACCTTATGATTTTTCGATTTGTACATTCGCTTGATGAACACGATCGAGCAGATCATTGAATTGGAGCAGAAGCGACCCAAATTGATCATGGGTCATACTTGTTTTTTCCTGGATGCATCCAGGTACAGACAGAGCTTTTTCCCGTAATGCGATTCCCTCTGTCGTCAAAGAAATCAGCACCTTACGCTCATCCTGAGTGGAACGCTTTCGATCGATCAGCCCGGCGTTCTGCAATCTCTTCAATAGCGGAGTTAGTGTGCCGGAGTCCAAATATAGTGCCTCACCTAATTCCTTCACTGTACACTCTTCACGCTCCCAGAGCACGATTAGCACCAAATATTGTGAGTACGTCACACCGAGCTTTTCCAGATAAGGCTGGTATAGCTTCGTAATCTCTCTGGAGCATGCATATATGGCAAAGCATAACTGATTATCAAGTTTCAACGCTGCGTGTTCATTGAAGTTATTTTCCATACTGTCTAGTCACCTACTTTCGTCATTATTTTAGCACATTATATAGCAAAGTACATTCTAATTGCATAAAATACTTTACAAACAATAATTATTTTGATAAATTAAATTGTGTAAAATATAAGTTAAGCGAGAGGCAGTGATTGGATTATGATGACCATTCAACAAAAAATGTATGAAACAACAGTAAAAGCGGTTGGTGGACGTAACGGTTATATCGAGTCTTCTTCCCCTGAAATTCGTTTAGATATTGATACCCCAAAAGAAATGGGCGGCGCAGGCGGTGCTGGTACGAATCCAGAGCAATTGTTCGCAGCAGGCTATTCCGCTTGCTTTGATAGTGCCTTAAATATGGTTGCCCGCATGCAACGTGTTAAGCATGAAGGTACTGAAGTAACGGCTACGGTCCATTTCGGCAAAGTGGAAGACGGTGGTTTCGGAATCGGAGTAAACCTCGACATACTGGTCAAAGGCGTCGATCATGAAACTGCAGTAAAACTGGTGGAAGGCGCGCACGAACAATGTCCATACTCCCGCGCTACCCGCGGAAATATTGAAGTGAAACTGAACGTTTTGTAACATAGAGTTAGAATGAATTTCACAACAAGCCCCTGAACCGTATTGGTCGAGGGGCTTGTTGTTTTTCCATCAAGTAACATGGGAGATGATGCATAATCGTATATACGAAATTGATATACTCATAGTATAATCACTATTGTCATAATCTTTTTTGCTTCTCCAGGTCTTTTTGCCTGGAGCTTTTTTTTGTCCTTATTTCCGTTTTCTCTCGTATACATATCCTTTGGAAAAACTTTTTCATAAAAATGATCGTGCTGTATCTGCTAATTTTATCGCCTTTTTACATTTCGGGAAAATTGGAATTTGCTCTATCCATCTGGCGGTATTGAATAGCTTCAGCCACATGTGAAGTCGTAATTTTCTCTGACTCATGTAAGTCTGCAATGGTGCGGGACAGCTTGAGAATTCGATCATACGCACGCATGCTTAAACCAAGTGCATCCATCGTCTGGTCAAGCAACTCCGCTGCATTTTGTTCTAATACCGCATATTTACGCAGCAGCTGACCGGACAGCTCACTATTCCATGAAAAAGGAAGCTTGCTGTATCTGCGGATTTGTATTGCTCGAGCAGCCAACACCTGCTTTCTCATATCAGCAGACGACAGTGATTCTTTTTCCTCCCGCCAATCCTTCGGCTGCGATACTTCAAGCTGAAGATCGATCCGATCCAGCAGTGGACCGGAAATACGTGAACGGTAGCGGGCTACTGCTGCAGGTGAACAGGTACAGCGCTGATGTTCCGTATCATTTCCGAAAAAGCCACAGTGGCACGGATTTAAAGAGGCAGCAAGTAAAAAATGCGCCGGATACTTAAAAACAGCACGTGAACGACTGATCGTGACATTGTGGTCTTCCAAAGGTTGGCGCAGTACTTCTAGTACATGACGGCTAAACTCAGGCAGTTCATCCAGAAATAAAATCCCTCGGTGTGCAAGACTGATTTCTCCTGGTTTGGGTATGCCTCCTCCGCCTACCAATCCAGCAGCAGAGATCGTATGATGAGGCGAACGGAAGGGACGAACATGCATGAGATGGGGCGATGACTTCTTCCATTTTCCAGCTGCGCTGTATACCTTGGTCACTTCTAGCGACTCCTTTTCAGTCAAAGGCGGCAGGATAGAGGACAATCTGCGGATGAGCATCGTTTTTCCAGCACCCGGCGGCCCCATAAGCAAAATATTATGCATTCCTGCTGCAGCAATAACTAACGCACGTTTGGCGTGTAGCTGACCCAGCACATCGCTGTAATCCTCCATATTACTGGCTAGTTCCTCTTGCTCGCACAACGCTATATGCTCTGCTTGGGATAAATGGTCATAGGAATGGATTATAACTTGTTTACTGGCAGTACAATTTTGATTGGTCACTTGGCCGTCCGGGGTGTCTTGTACATGCTCATTAACCGGGATAAGATCCACCAGATGGCGTATAGCGTAAATACGTATATCCGCAATTAGACGAGCCTCGCTTGCGTTTTCTTGAGGAAGCAGCACGGAATCAAATCCTTCTCGCTTGGCCAGATCAACCATAGACAACACCCCATTTACAGGACGAATGCTGCCATCCAGTGCCAGCTCGCCAATAAACAGCGTTCGTTCCCCTACTGGTAAAACAACCTGTCCGCTGGTTGTCAGCAAGCCTAAAGCGATAGCAAGATCAAAAGATGAGCCTTCCTTACGCAAATCTGCAGGAGCTAAGTTAATCGTGACACGCTGGGACGGATATTTGAAACCGCAGTTTTTGATTGCTGCTCTCACACGCTCTACTGCCTCTCGAATCGCTGAATCTGGCAATCCGATAATTGCGGTCTGAGGCAAGCCATTGGACAAATCAGTCTCAACTTCGATCAGAACGCCATCTATCCCATATAGGCAAGCTCCATGTAATTTTCCATACATATCAAAAAAGCACCTCTCCTCATATTGAAATGTCCCTCTCGGGAATCATTGCCTATATGAAAAAAGGTGCTTCCAAATTTTCATTTATTGCAAATATAATGTTCTAATTTTAGCTCCGAACATGCTTTCAAAATTCTTGACTAAGTTTATCTAACGAAAGATTATTTGTCAAACAAGGTCAGCTTATCGGCTGCCGGAGTACGTGGCCTTGATTCTGGGATAACGTCAGGATAGCCTGCATATATCATTCCTATTACCTTCTCACCCGGTTGGATTCCCAAATGTTCACGGAACTTAGGCGAGTATAAAAATGGCTTTGTCACCCAAAACGTTCCGATCCCTTTGCTCCATGCAGCAAGCATAAAGTTTTGAACAAGCGCGCTTACTGCTGCAAAATCCTCATCCCAAACCGCTTGACGCGGATCTTCTTCCATCACCACTAAAAGCTGAATCGGGTTGTGCAGAATTCCACTCTCAAACTTGTTGTCTTTACCAATATCGGCTGCAATGGCTTTTGCAAGCTTTTTCCGTCCTTCGCCAGCAAACAACAAAAAACGCCACGGTTCACGCATTTTATGATTAGGAGCCCACACAGCGACGTCCAACAGTTCTTTAATTGTATCTACCGGAATGGAGTCGGATTTAAATCGTTTAATCGTTCGACGTTCCTGAATTACATCTATGACATGTTCACTAAAGGTATGCTTTGTCACGTAAATCCTCCTTCACAGGTACAACTTCTCGATATTCATTTTAAGATGAAAATGATAACTATTCTCAATAAAATATACCTGTAGCTTTCCTTTCTGTCAACCTGCACATTTGAATTCAGTCCCGCACTCTTACCTTCGCAAAAGCTCTTACTCTTTTAAAATGCACCTATTAAATGGTCCGTAACAACTGCCTTTTCGTCAGTTAATTGTACAGAAATCATGTCAAAGCGGATTGGAGCATCTCCAATCCCATTCATATGCAAATATACAGCAGCTGTTTGGCGAACTTGGGCTATTTTACGCGCAGTAACTGATTCTGCTGGCGTTCCATATTTGGAGCTACTACGACTACGTACCTCAATAAACACGAATGTATGCTCCTGCTTGGCAATCAGATCTATTTCACCACTGCGGCATCGCCAATTACGCTCTATGATACGGTAACCCAAGTTTTCTAAAAACAAAGCCGCTGCCTCTTCGCCCATCGCTCCTTTGGCTTTCCGTTGATCCTTGCCTCCAGCCTTCATCTCATTCCTCATCACCAGTCATCCCTTGATGCAAGTCGATCCATTTGATAAATATAGGTAAGCACCTCTGCCACCAACTGATAGAGCTCAGCAGGGATTTGTTCGTCCAAATCAAGTTTGGATAGTACTTCAACCAGCGCAGCGTCCTCCTGTACCGGAACACCATGTTCTTTAGCTTTTTCTAAAATGCTATCCGCAATACGGCCGCTCCCTTTGGCAACGACAATCGGTGCTTCGCTCTCACCAGGCGTATATTTAAGGGCGACCGCCTTCTTTATGGAAGGAGAAGGAGGCTCCAACGGCTCTTTCATATTTTAAGATCGACTCCTTTATACGGCTGAGGTACATAGCTTTGTACTTCAGAAGAGACGAGGCTGTTCTGTTCAGTCCTTATAGGCATGGGCTCGGTACGAAGCGATAGAAGTTGGTATCCTAGTGACTCCAATGCTGTGTGAATGGACTCACGCCCACTGGTTAACAACGATGCCGCCCATTCATGATCATTATGGAGCTTGACACTTACAATCCGATCTACAACCTGGACATCTACCAGGGTCCGTCCAAGCCCCTTCATGTCCAAATCAAACCAAAGACGACAGTTGGAGGCGTCCAGTTCTCCCCGTTTGCCGCGGCGAGACTGAATCTGGATCGTAGCTGTTTCACGACCGTCCGGTCCAACGAACGGTATAAACATGTGTACTTGTGCAAAAGGCGCCGTTCGGTCTGTATTGAGCAGCAACTGCTGACCTGTCAGGTGCTGTACAACCTGCTGAGCCGCCTCTTTCAAAGCGGGCGGCAGGTCGTCACTGCTCATCAGCTGGAGCAGCGCACCTTTTACGGTGGCTGCGTCTGCTGACACTGTGTCGCCTGACGTAGCCGCTAATCCCGGCAGTGTCTGGGGCATTCCCTCTGGCGACCCCATACGTGCCGTCGCCCCTTGCGCGACCTGTGTAGTCGCGCGGTGCACTTGCTGCTCATGCTCTGCACCGAGCAGCTTCAGTACGCGGCCCACCCACGGATCCTCCGTGGGGGTGAGCTGCGGGCTGGATGCCGCAGGCTGTGAAGCAGCGGCATCCGCAGTCCGCGAGGCGCCAACCGCCGGCTGCGCTACCTCTCCCGTGGACTGGTCTGGTGCAGCCGTGCTCAGTTCGGGTGGCACGGCTGCACGCAGCTCTTGCAGCAGGAGGCGCAGCCGCTGGAGCGGCGCCTCTGGCGCAGTAACGTTGTTCGCCGCGGATGGTAGCGTAGAGCCAGCGGCTTGCTGTGCGGAAGGACGGTCTGCCATGACTGCGTTTAAGGCAGACTTCGTCCCCGTAGGCTCTGCCGTGGCCGGAGTTGGAGCACCATCGGCATCCTTAAGCTGCGTACCTGCCGCAGTAGCTTGCTGTTGTTGCTCCGCTTTGACGCGGGAGCCGTTTAATGCATCAGCAGCGCCCGATTCAGCCGCATTGGCACCAGCATCCAATACCACTGTCGCTCCTCGCCCGCTAACTGCTTGCGGTTCTTCTGAAGCAGTCCCGTTGGATGCAAATGCAGTAGATCCCGCCGAAGTATCCGAATCTGTAGTCAAAACACTCGCTTCGCTTACTGTAGCAGCGAGATTGGCTGCCTGAGTCCCTTTTAACAATTCCTTGCCACCTGTGGCTTGTTGTCCTGTTTCTGCCTGTTTTGTAGCAGCAGAGGCAGAAGCATCCTTGGACAATGTTAAAGCTTGGCCTTCCTGTCCATCTGCAATCACCACAGAAGAAGTGCCTGTTGGACTAACTGACGTTCGGTCAGTGCTTTTTATTGTGCTTGCTTCCCCTACTGAACGGTCAGTAGGCGTTCCCTGTCCTTGCTGCTTTAACACCGCTTCAAGTTCTTGCTCCAGCGAAGACAACAGATCATTTAAAGGGGGCCCAAACATCGCTTGACGCAATCCGTTTATGCTTTCTGCCGTCAATGGAAGTCCCCGCTGAAAAGCAACTGCCGCCGCCTGCACAAACGTTCCCAACTGTACATTGCCACTTTGCTTCGCCATAGCTTCTCGCAAAGAAGCCGCATTTTCAGATGTCAACGGCACACCATTCTTTTGCATTGCCTGTATAAGCTCCCTGTTCTGAGCTGTATCCGGCAGTCCCACCGATTCCAATACATCTGTCAGCGCTACGGTTTGCTGTGGTGTATTGGCCACATCGTTCAAAGGTTTAAGCACCGTCATTCCGCTGGGGGAAGCCGGTTGAACCTGAAACGTTGTAGTCTGCCCAGGTTGAAGAGGGGTCTCCAGCTTTGCCCTGACCTGAGAACCTTGTATTTGCAACACAGCCTCGCCGCCGTCCTCAGACACCTTTAGCACGACTCCTCGTACGACCTGACCTGGCTGCATATCAAGCTTTTTAGCCTCTCCAGCCTTCACATCTCCAAGTAATCCACGAAATACAGATCCGATGTTCATATCGCCCCTCCTCTCACTCTCCCCCATTCAAAGGGGCTTATGGTATTAGTTATCCTTTATATCGGCATTGTCCCGATTCATAATAAGTAATCACAGATCAAACAGCGTCGGTTGCTCCGTCAACAGATTGCCCAGAAAGCTGCGTCTATGCATCTTTGTAGGTCCTAGCGCCAAAATTTGTTCCCTATGCAACTTGGTAGCGTAACCTTTATGTATACCGATCCCATATTCCGGATACTTCGCATCCCATTCACCTTTGCACAGCCGATCACGGGTTACCTTGGCGATGATAGAGGCCGCCGCAATAGACTGACTATTCGCATCTCCTTTAATAATAGCGAGCTGAGGAATAGGCACATCTACCTTTTCTGCATCCACCAGTAAATAATCAGGAGACACATGTAAAGCCTCAATAGCCTGCTTCATAGCCAAACGAGCTGCTTGCTTAATATTGATATCATCAATCGTCTGCGCATCTACATAGCCAACTCCTACAGCAATGGCCTTCTCCATAATCAGCTCGTAGTACGCTTCTCTCTTCTTATCCGTCAATTTTTTGGAATCATCCACACCTTCCAGTAACTCACCCACTGGTAAAATGACTGCTGCGGCCACAACATCACCAAACAGGCATCCACGACCTACTTCATCAATACCTGCAATCCGCTCACAAGACTGCTCCCAGCATTTTTTTTCATAATGTAGCATGTCCTTCACTACAATCTCTTTATCTTCCATATTCAATACCTTCCCATCTATATATAGTTTAACGCGTCATTCATGCCGTAGCTCTAGCGATTGAATTCAGCTTACCACAGACCTTCACCGTCCAAAACCCTTTTCTAACTGCCTTCAAATACCAAAAAAAACCTTCCTCCTCTCCGGAGAGATGGGGAAGGTTCTTCCTTGCTACAAAATGCTGTGTTCTGTATCGGTGTACCTGTAGAATCAGTAAGGAGCTTCCAGACTGAACCGTCCCAGCTTCCCTGCACGCAGCTCACGCAAAATGATTTTTGACGCCTTTTCAAGATCCACACGTCCGCCGCTAACAATACAGCCGCGTTTACGTCCGATCGCTTCCATGACGTTGACAATTTCATCAGGATTTTCTGTATCTTCAGGACGTTTGGTGAGCTCAAAGCGCTCTGCCATTACATCCCAATAGTACTGGACCAAATATTTAGTCGCAAAAAAAGCAATATCCTCGACATTCAGAATTTCTTCCTTGATCGCACCTGTAACAGCCAGACGATAGCCTACATTCTGATCCTCGAATTTAGGCCATAGAATACCTGGTGTATCCAGCAATTCAATTTCACCGATCTTGATCCACTGCTGTGCCTTCGTTACCCCTGGACGGTCACCCGTAGCTGCAATATTACGTCCCGCCATTCGGTTGATCAATGTCGATTTACCGACATTCGGAATACCAACAATCAACCCACGCATAGGACGCGGGTTCATTCCCTTCCGAATCTGCCGATCTATCTTTTCCTTAAGCAACAGCTTAGCCTGAATCGGGATTTCTTTTAGCCCCGTTCCAGTTGTGGCATCTACTGGTAAGGCCACATGCCCCTGCTCCTTAAAGTAGGCAATCCATTGCTGTGATACTACGGGGTCCGCCAAATCTGCTTTATTCAATATAATCATTCGCGGCTTGCCTTGCAAAATATCATCAATCATTGGATTTCGGCTGGAGAGCGGCAATCGAGCATCAATCAGCTCAATAACCAAATCAATCAGCTTTAATTTTGCTTCAATTTGGCGGCGCGCTCTGGTCATGTGACCAGGAAACCATTGAATCGTCACCGTCATCACCCCATTGTGCGTAACTCCAACTTTTACTCTTAGGCTCTTAGTTAGGATTACGGCAGCTATGCTGCTTATTAGTTATTCTAGTGGTTAATCCACTGCATATCTTTCGCCGGCCAGAAAATAACGTCAGCCCGACCCACGACTTCTTTCAAATCAATATATCCGATCATCCGACTGTCTGTACTATTGGAACGGTTATCTCCCATTACAAAAATATGCCCAGCCGGAACTTTTCCATCCTTAAACTTCTCATTTGGAAAATTTGTAAACTTGTTGTAAAGCTCGCCATTTTGATGCGCTTCTTCCAAAGGAGCTTTCAGGTAAGATTCCTGAATCGGCTTGCCATTTACTGTAATTGTGTCACCTTCTACCTTGACCGTATCTCCTTCAACGGCAATGACGCGTTTGATAAAGTCTCTTCCTTCCTCCGGCACATGAAACACGATCACTTCGCCTGGTCTAGGGGCACGGAAATCATACAAAATCTCATTCACAATGACGCGTTCTCCGGTATGAAAGTTAGGCTGCATCGACGGGCCATCCACAATAAACGGCTTAAAGAGAAGCCAGCGGATTAAAAAGACAAGCACTAACGCAATAATGATGGCCTTGAGCCACTCAAAAATCTCATTTTTTGGTTTACGCTTGGGCGTACCATCCTGATCAGTTGGCTGCTGTACAGCTCCTTGTCCTACTTCTTGCTCCATAGCTCACTGTCCTCTCTTTACGGTCAATAATCCACAGTTCCCTATGTACGTAGAAAAAACGAAAGGAGCTTGTAACCAAGCCCCTTTCGTTATTCGTTGTATTAACGACGAATTTCTTTAATTCTCGCTGCTTTACCGCGCAGTTCACGAAGATAATAAAGCTTCGCACGACGCACTTTACCACGGCGAGCCACGTCGATTTTATCGATTTTCGGGGAATGAAGCGGGAAAGTTCTTTCCACACCTACACCGTAAGAAATTTTACGAACTGTAAAAGTCTCACTGATTCCACCACCACGGCGTTTAATTACAACACCTTCAAACAACTGGATACGCTCACGAGTTCCCTCAATAACTTTCACGTGCACTTTCAAAGTGTCACCAGGACGAAAGTTAGGCAAATCTTTACGCAGTTGTTCTTCAGTGATCGCTTGGACGATATTCATCTATGACTCCCTCCTTCCGTACAGGTGTTCATGCTTCTTCTGGAAACACAACCGTTTCCTTCATCATCCACAGAGGACCACCGTATTACACACAACAGATGTATTGTATCATGGAGGATACCGCATTGCAACAACAAAAAGGGATTTGACCAAACATTATTTAATTGACTTTATTATAGAACAGGTCACTGCCTGCTTTCAAATCCACTCATGTTTAAAGCGTTTTAATGCTTGTCTTCCAAAAATTCAGCTTTGCGTTGCTCCTCAATCCACACACGCTCCTTGCCTGTCAGTTCAGCTTGTTCCAATAGATCCGGTCGGCGTTCCATCGTGCGACGTAACGCCTCTTGTCGTCTCCAAGAATCAATATTGACGTGATGCCCTGACAGGAGTACATCGGGTACTTTCCAGCCCCGAAACTCCGCAGGCCGGGTATAATGGGGGTATTCCAGCAGCCCCGTACTAAACGAGTCCGTTACCGCACTCGTTTCGTTCCCCAGAACTCCTGGAAGCAACCGTGTCACACTGTCAATGACGGTCATGGCTGGAAGCTCACCACCAGTCAATACATAATCTCCGATAGAAAGCTCATCCGTCACCAAATGCTCTCGAATACGCTCATCATAACCCTCGTAATGCCCACATATAAAAATAAGATGGTCCTCTTTAGCCAGCTCTTCCGCTTTCTTTTGCGTAAAAGTCTCGCCTTGTGGACACATCAAAATGATACGCGGAGATTTTATGTCTGTGTTACGTTCTACCCCTTCAAGTTGGTTAACTTCATCGGCAGTCTCTAATGTTGGTTGCTCTGATTTATCCAACAGCGCTTCCACAGCAGCAAAAATAGGGTCAGGCTTCAAAACCATGCCGCCCCCACCGCCATAGGGCGTATCATCCACTTGTCCGTGTTTGTTGCCGGCATACTGACGAAAATTAACCGCTTGCAGTGATACAATTCCCTTATCCCTTGCTTTTCCCAGAATGCTTGCATTAAATACTCCATCAAACATCTCTGGAAACAGGGTCAGCACATCCACCCGCATTACAGCAGACCTTCCATTAACCGTACCGTAACTCGTTTTTCACGCACGTTTACATCCAAAATAACATCTTCTATATACGGCAATAGCAGTTCCTTGCCTTTAGGCATTTTGACTACCCATACGTCATTGGCTCCCGGAGTCAAAATTTCCTTGACCACGCCGAGCTCATTTCCGTCCTCGGTCACCACTTCCATGCCGACTACTTCATGAAAATAGAATTCATTTTCTTCCAATTCGCCTAACCGCTCAGCAGATACCTTCAACAATGTACCTTTATATTTTTCAACTTCATTAATATTGTGATATTCCTTAAATTTAGCGACAACCATATTTTTTTGAAAACGCGCTGTTTCAACAGTTACGGGGATCGGTGCTTTACCTTCAGCCGGAACAATCAAAAGCTCACTGCCTTTTGCAAAGCGATCCTCTGGAAAATCTGTCGTCGTTAATATTTTTAGCTCCCCACGGATTCCATGGGTGTTCACAATTTTTCCGACATTAAACAATTGTTGCATCGTGTTCCTCCTGCTTGTAATCGGTCCCGCTCCATATCATCTTCATCATGTACGAAAAAGGGTTAGGACATACATCCTAACCCACTTTCGTATATCTTTAAGATATGATGTCTACGGTAACCCGTTTATCCATCTTAACGGCTGCTGATGCAACCACAGTGCGAAGCGCCTTGGCGATACGACCCTGCTTACCAATGATCTTGCCTACATCCTCAGGATGTACACTAAGCTCATATACAACAAGCCGATCCTTCTCCAAGGTCTTCACGGTTACATCTTCCGGATGATCGACTAAAGCCTTAGCAATGATTATCACTAATTCTTCCATGGTTGACCCTCCGTATCAGCACCTTATTTCTGTAGTTTAGACTCATGAAACTTTTTCATTACGCCCGCTTTGCTAAGCAAGTTACGGACTGTGTCGGATGCTTGTGCACCATCTTGCAACCATTTCAGCGCTTTATCTTCATCAATTTTTACAACCGCTGGTACTGTGATTGGGTTGTAGTAACCGATTTCTTCGATAAAACGACCGTCACGCGGGGAACGAGAATCAGATACCACGACGCGATAGAAAGGAGCTTTATGTGCACCCATACGTTTCAGACGAATACGAACTGCCACGAAAATTCACCTCCTTCAAAAAGTAGACTGTATATTGTTATCCATAATTCCAAGGGCCTATTGGCCTTAGCGGAAAGGAAACTTCATACCTTTACCCATACTCTTCAACTGCTTCATAGCCTTGTTTTTGCCACCCTTAGGTCCCATCATATCTGAGAACTGCTTCATCATGCGACGCATTTCGTCAAATTGCTTTATCAGACGATTTACCTCAGCCAGTGATGTTCCACTGCCTACAGAAATACGTTTGCGACGGCTATGATTAATCATGTCTGGGTTTTGCTTCTCCTGTGTGGTCATAGAATGAACGATAGCCTCAATTCGGCCCATCTGTTTGTCATCCACTTTGATATCTTTCATTTGCTTCATGTTGCCCATACCGGGAATCATATCAAGAATCTGGTCGATTGGGCCAAGCTTCTTAACTTGATCCATTTGCTCCAGAAAATCTTCGAAAGTAAACTCGGCATTACGCATTTTCCGTTCCATTTCCTTCGCCTTATCGGCGTCGATATTGGACTGCGCTTTTTCAATCAGGGACAACATGTCACCCATACCTAAAATCCGTGAAGCCATCCGTTCAGGATGAAACGGCTCCATCGCATCCAGCTTTTCACCCAATGTAGCAAACTTGATCGGACATCCCGTTACAGCTTTAACCGATAAAGCTGCACCACCACGAGTGTCGCCATCCAGCTTTGTCAGTACAACTCCCGTTAACTCTAGGCTAGTATTAAAGTGCTCCGCAACGTTAACCGCGTCCTGCCCCGTCATGCTATCTACAACCAGTAAAACTTCATCCGGGTTGACGTTGGTATGAATCTGGCGCAACTCTTCCATGAGCTCTTCATCAACATGAAGACGACCGGCAGTATCTATAATAACGTAGTCATTTCCATTATCCTTAGCATGCTGCAAACCCTGTTTTGCGATTTCCACTGGGCTTGTCTGATCTCCCAGAGTAAATACAGGAGTATTAATCTGCTCCCCAAGAACCTGAAGCTGCTTGATCGCGGCTGGTCTATAAATATCACCAGCTACAAGCAATGGGCGATGATTTTGCTTTTGCAGCAATTTCGCCAGTTTACCAGATGTCGTCGTTTTACCTGCGCCCTGGAGACCCACCATCATAATGACCGTAGGCGGTTTGTTTGCTTTGGCAAGCTTGGCCTGACTGCCACCCATCAACTCGGTCAGTTCCTTGTTCACGATGTCGATGATGACCATGCCTGGCGTAAAGCTGTCCATCACTTCCTTACCAACGGATTTCTCCTTTACCTTGGCAATAAAGTCCTTTACAACCTTGAAGTTAACGTCCGCCTCAAGCAAAGCTAATCGTACTTCGCGCATCGCCTGAGCTACATCATCCTCAGACACTTTTCCTTTACCGCGCAGTTTACTGAATACATTTTGCAAGCGAGTCGATAATCCTTCAAATGCCATACTTTCGCACCTCCTTGTCTACCAGGGTTGTTTGTTCTTAATCTATATGTCCTACAGTTCCTGCAGGCGATTTACAATTTGATGGACATGTTGCAGAGTACCTTCATCGGACTCACTGATTTTACCGAATGCCTCATACAACGTCTTATTTAATTCATCGAGATCTTGGATTCTGCGCTCATACTTACTTAGCAAACCAAGCTTTTCCTCGTACATTTCCAATACCTGTTCAGCACGTTTAATATGTTCATATACTGCCTGACGGCTAATTTGAAATTCCGATGCAATTTCCCCTAAAGAAAAATCATCATGGAAGTAATATTTTAAAAACATCTGTTGCTTCTCTGTAAGCAGAGGTTCATAGAAGTCAAACAGTCGGTTAATCCGGTTTGTCTTTTCCAGCCGATTCTCCTGACTCATCTTGTATACCTCCATCGTCAAGGAAAAACACTTTACAGTTCTTTTCAACGTTCCTTATGATACCTAAAAGAAAAGAAGATGTCAAGCGTTATCCCTTGTCATACAAAAAAAAGCCGATCCACTGTCCTTAAACGGAAGTACGGATCGACTTTTTACACATTGTTACTTAAACCCTTACTGGAGTAAGATACAGCAGAACAGCCAGAAAATGAAGTATGCTGCCTGCCAGAACAAACAGATGCCAGATCGCATGGTGATATGGAAATGCCCGCCACACATAGAAAATCGTGCCCAACGTATACATAAGGCCACCTACGAACAATAACGTCATCCCTCCGGCGGGAACAGTCGCAACCAGAGGATTCCAGGCAATGGTGATGAGCCAGCCCATCACAATGTAAAACACGGTAGACATAAACAGGAAGCGCTTGGTGAAGAACGCCTTGAACAACACACCGAACAGTGCAATCCCCCAAATCACTCCAAACAGTGTCCATCCCAGAGTACCTCGCAGTGCAACGAGCATAAACGGGGTGTAGCTACCTGCAATGAACAGGTAAATGCAAGAATGATCGAATATTTCGAACAAATCCTTCATTTTTCCTTCACGCAGGCTATGAAGCAACGTTGAATTAGTGTACAACAGCAGCATCGTAATCCCGTAAATCGTAAAGCTGACGACATGCCAAGTGGTTCCTTTCATGCTAGCAAAAACAATAAGCAACACAAGCGCTGCCACGCTTAAAACGGCTCCAATTCCATGTGTAATGGCGTTGGCTACTTCTTCCCGTCGGGAGTAGGTATAGGTGTTTGCCATCGGTTTTTCACCCGGCTTCCTGATTTATATTTTACATACAAGATACATTACATATACGACATCGACAGACCTCTTGCTTTCATTATACATCTGGGCAAACTTGAACAGCAACAGGATGGCTACTTAGTTATCCCAAACGTAGCATGAAAGCCCACTTTAAACGTATCAGTTCTGTTCTTCCTCGCCTGTAGCAGTTGCTTCGACCGTCTCTTCCTGAATCAACCCCGCGAACAACGCATGAACGAATTGCTCGGAATCAAACGGTTGAAGATCATTCACTTTTTCACCTAAGCCCACCAGCTTAACAGGCAAATTCAGCTCCTGACGGATGGCCACAACAATCCCGCCCTTCGCTGTACCATCCAACTTCGTTAGTACTAGCCCGGTTACACCGCTTTTCTCACCAAACAGCTTGGCTTGGTTAAGTGCATTTTGTCCAGTCGTCGCATCAAGTACCAACAACACTTCATGAGGAGCATCTGGAATCTCGCGTTGAATCACACGGAAAATTTTGTTCAGTTCCTCCATCAGATTGCTTTTATTCTGAAGACGTCCTGCGGTATCACACAACAAAACATCCACTTGTCGCTGCTTGGCAGCCTGTACGGCATCAAACATAACTGCAGCCGGATCGGAACCGGATTGCTGCTTAATAACCTCTACACCTGCCCGCTCGCCCCATACCTCCAACTGTTCGATCGCACCCGCCCGGAACGTATCTCCGGCAGCCAATAATACTTTTTTTCCCTCTTGTTTAAAACGATGAGCTAACTTGCCAATGGTTGTCGTTTTGCCGACGCCATTGACTCCCACGAATAGAATGACTGTAATTCCGTCAGGACTCATTTTGAGCTGACTGTTGTCATTCCCCCGCAGCAACTCGGACAGCTTTTCCGACAATACAGGCTGTAATTCGGATGCATCTTCAATTTTGCGCTTTTTCACTTCTTCTCGCAGGTCTTCAATGAGGTTCATAACCGTGTTGACGCCTACGTCCGCTCCGATCAGAATTTCTTCCAGTTCCTCATAAAATTCCTCATCAATCTTTTTGCGGCGAATCATCAAGTCCGTTACTTTTTCAACAAAACCTTTACGTGTTTTTTCCAATCCATCTTTGAACTGTTTTGTGACCGATTCAGTTTTGTTTGCAATGCTTTCCTTCAATTTCCTAAAGAAACTCATGGATTCCCTCCGTTGGTCTGAAAGTATGTTGTTTAATGTCAGGCAATCTCAGCTTCATCGTTGTCCAGCTTGACAGATACGAGTTTGGAAACCCCGCCTTCCTCCATCGTAACCCCGTACAGCACATCAGATTCTTCCATTGTGCCCTTGCGGTGTGTGACTACAATGAACTGTGTCTGCTCCGAGAATTCTCGTAAATACTGGGCAAAACGCACCACGTTTGCTTCGTCCAATGCAGCCTCTACTTCATCGAGTACACAGAATGGAACAGGTTTAACGTGTAAAATGGCAAATAGTAACGCCATCGCTGTTAACGCACGCTCACCGCCCGACAGTAGCTGCAAGTTTTGCAGTTTTTTGCCCGGTGGCTGAGCTACGATGTCAATTCCCGTCTCCAATAAGCGTTCCGGGTCAAGTAACACGAGATCAGCACGTCCGCCTCCGAACAGCTTGGAGAATACCGTTCCAAATTCGCGCCGAATAGCATCGAACGTAGTCTTAAAGCGTTTGGACATTTCTTCATCCATTTCACGAATAACCTGATAAAGTGTTGTCTTGGCCTCCACCAAATCAGACTTTTGCTCATCAAGAAACGTATAACGCTCATGCACACGCTGGTATTCATCAATGGCGCCCAGGTTCACCTCACCCAACGCGGAAATACCACGTTTGAGCCTTTCCACCTCGCTCTGCGTACCTTCAATATCTTCCGGTATAGGGTAACGCTGCTTGGCTAACTCATAACTGAGTTCATAATCATCACTTAATTTTTTCAGAACGTTTTCCAGTTCCACATCAAGTCGATTTACTCCAATTTCCGTTTGACGAAGCAACTCCTCCACTGACTTGAGCTGAATTCGCTGTTCTTTTGTATCGTTTTCAGCCACTTCAAGCTTTTTGGACAAGCTGCTGCGTGCAGCCCGCTTGAATTCCAGTTGTTGTGCAGCTTCTTCTTTTTTCAAACGGTATTGATTGAGATTTTCAATCTGTTTCACAGTCTCCTGCTCATTGGTCAGCAAATCTGCTTCAATGGAAGCTAGTAACGTTTTGTTTTGTCTTGAATCCTTACCAAGAGTATCATAATCCCCACGCAATCTGCGCAACTGCTCTTCCAATGAAAAGCGTTCCTGGTCCAGCTTTCCTTCTCTTACTTTGAGATTCGTGAGCTCTCCCTGCAACTGCTCTTTGGCAGATTCGTTGGCTTTACGGGCGAATTCAGCAGCGTGAATGGCCTGATGCGTTTTCTTTTCTTCTTCCTCCAGCGCAGCTAACTTTACCAACGCTTCTTCCCGGGAAGTTTCCAGCTCCTTGATTTCCTGATCAAAGCCCTTTTTCTCCTGACCAGACGCAGCGACCTGCTCCAGAACATGACGAAGTTCATGCTCCAGTTGCTTAAGTTCCATTGCCATCTGTTGCTCTTCACCGCGCTTCACATCGCCGCCCTGACGCAGCTCGTCCAGACGGGTCTGTGTCTCCTCCAACTGGCGTTTGGTATCTATTGCACTCTGGCGCAACCTTGCAATTTGCTGCTCCGTATCTACAATGTCTTGATCCAACTGATCCAACTGACGTTTGCGTCCAAGCAGATTAGCATTTTTCTTGAACTGGCTTCCACCAGTCATGGAACCCCCTGCATTGACAACATCGCCTTCCAAAGTGACAACGCGGTATCTATATTGGCAACGAGCCGCAATACGGTTTGCGTCTTCCAACGTACGAGCAATGACCACATTCCCCAAAAGACTGCCTACAATTCCGGCATATCGATCATCATACTGAACAAGATCAGCACCGATCCCGACAAAGCCTTCAGCTCCTTCTGCAATTTGGCGTTCTCCTGCGCCGATTTGACGCGGGCGGATAACATCCATAGGCAAAAATGTTGCTCTGCCCAGTTGACGTTGCTTTAGAAAACTAATTGCCTGTCTGGATACGGATTCATTTTCCATCACGATATGCTGAACTGAAGCACCCAAAGCGGTTTCCATCGCCTGCTCTAAATGCTCAGGCACCCGAATCAGCTCTGCTACCGCTCCATGCACACCGTGCAAGGTTTCTTTTCGTGCAGCCTTCAATACCTCTTTAACTCCAAGCATGAAGCCGTCAAAGTCATCCTGCATTTCCTTCATTGTATCTCGCCGTGAAATTTGAGCCTCACGTTTTTGTTCCCATTTACGAACTGTACCCTGGTTTTCTTCCAAAAGTTTTTGCAGGGCCTGGTACTTTTCACTTCCCTGAATATAGCCACTACGCAAACTACTGATTTCCTGCCCCAGCTTCTGAACCGCAGCTTCCAATCCCTTTTTGCGCTGTTCAAGTTGTACTTTCTGGGCTTCCCATTTGCCGGATTCGTCACTTACGCGAGTCACACGCCGTTCCAATGCTTCCTTCTGTTGGTCTGTATAACGGATTTCGTTACGCGCCTGCGCCATCTGATTCATCAGCTCCAGCAGACCACCCTTTAGACTTTCTTCCTGCTCCTGGCTGATTCCGCCTGTAACTCCAATCAGTTTTGCCTCTTCGTCAGACAGCCGCGCACGCAACTCGTCAAGCTCTACATTCAGTGCAGACAGCTTTTCGTTCAGCTGATCCAGTTCACTCTTGCGCTCGGAATGCCGTGATTCGCTTGTACTAAGTGATAAGATCAGTTGTTCCCGATTAGCCGCCAGATTGCGTGTGCGCTCTTTGAGCAATTCGCCGTAGCCTTCACTTTTCTCCGTCGCTTCACTGTATTGCAGCAGATCCCTTTGCAACTGTTCTACTTGCTCTTCCAGCTGGCGTAATTCGTTGCGGTCGCTTTCCAGCATCGCATCATGGCGGGAGACCACCGTAGACAACTGAAGTTGCTCCTGCTGCAGCAAAGCTAATTTGGAAGTCGCATCGCTCCACGAAGTATGAATTTGTTCAATTTGATGGACGTACATAGAGATTTCTTTTGATTTCAATTCACCGCGTAGCTCTTTAAAATGAATCGCCTTTTCTGACTGCTCCTTAAGCGGTCCAATCTGATCCTCCAGTTCACTAACTAAATCGTGAATACGCAGCAAATTTTGCTCCGTCTCATCCAGCTTGCGAACCGCATCTTTTTTACGGGATTTATATTTTACGATACCCGAGGCTTCCTCAAAAATACCTCGACGATCCTCAGATCGAGTACTTAGGATTTCTTCAATGCGTCCCTGCCCAATAATGGAATAAGCTTCTTTACCAATCCCTGTATCCATAAACAGCTCTGTAATATCTCGGAGTCTGCATGATTGCCGATTAATGAAATATTCACTATCCCCACTTCGATGTACACGTCGCGTTACCGTAACTTCACCAAAATCCAGAGGCAACGCCTGATCTTCATTATCCAACGTAAGCGATACTTCACCGTAATTAACAGCCTTACGAGCATCACTACCTGCAAAAATAATGTCCTCCATTTTGCCGCCACGCAGTGATTTGGCACTCTGTTCGCCCAGCACCCAACGAATCCCGTCGGAAATATTACTTTTTCCGCTTCCGTTGGGTCCGACGACTGCCGTAATGCCGCGGACAAATTCCATTTCCGTTTTATCTGCAAACGATTTGAAGCCCGCCAGCTCAATGCGCTTTAAAAACATGCTCAATCTCACCTCTAACATTTCAAATATGCTTGTACAACACCGTTTACCTGATTGATATGAATTATCCCTATTGTAGCATAAACTAGCTTGTTTAAAGCACAGTACCAACACTCACATTACACCAGCAAGCCACGAAAAAAGAGCAAAACGCAGTCCATTCGCCATTACGGGCCGGGACTCCCCGCGGACTGCCCTTTGCTCTTACTTTGTGCCCCCTGCTTGCGTAACCCGTCCGGGCTGCTCAGGTACCGATTACGATTCTGCCAGCTTCAAACGGTTTAAAGCTACTGCCGCCGCTTGCTGCTCTGCTTCTTTTTTGGAGCGCCCCGTACCTGCCCCTAGCCGTTCGCTGTCCATATATACCTCGGCTACAAACTCGCGCTCATGGGCTGGTCCGCGCTCCTCTACAATCTTGTATTCAAGCATCCCCATGTTATGATGCTGTGTCAGTTCCTGAAGCTCTGTTTTGAAATCACTCATCTGAAGTTTACCATTTAATACAATTTGAGGAAAAATATAATGTTCCAGAAACGAACGGACGGCCTCCAGACCCTGATCCAAATAAAGCGCACCTACGAACGCTTCGAATACATCAGCCAACAGAGCCGGACGAGTACGTCCACCTGTCAACTCTTCACCTTTTCCAAGCAGCACATATTGCCCGAACTCAAGCCCGACAGCAAACTTCACCAGAGAAGGCTCACAGACAATAGCTGCACGCAGCTTGGTGAGTTCGCCTTCGGGTCGGTTAGGGTACTGATTGTACAATTGCTCGGACACCGTCAATTCCAGAACAGCGTCACCTAAAAATTCAAGACGCTCATTGTCTGCATGCTGACTGAACCGATGTTCGTTTACGTAGGAAGCGTGCGTAAAGGCCTGCTTCAGAAGCTGCCGATTGTTGAATTGAATATGAAGTTTCTGCTGTAATTGCTTCAAGTCTCCACTCAACGAACTGACCCCTTATGCTTCATATTTTTTTAGAATAACCGTAGCATTGTGACCGCCAAAACCAAAGGAATTGGACATAACCACATTCAGTTCCGCTTTTCTCGGCTTATTAGGTACATAATCAAGATCGCATGCCGGGTCTTGATTATCCAAATTAATCGTTGGCGGAATCGTCTGATGCTGAAGGGCGAGACCACAGATCACGGCTTCAACGCCGCCCGCTGCACCCAATAAATGCCCTGTCATCGACTTAGTTGAGCTGATCGCTACCTTATAGGCATGATCTCCAAGCGTTTTCTTAACTGCTTCCGTTTCGGATTTATCACCGACTGGCGTAGACGTACCATGTGCATTGATATAATCAATCTCTTCAGGATTCAATCCAGCGTCACGGATCGCCATTCTAATGCAGCGTGCTGCTCCCTCTGGATCAGGCTCTGTCATATGATGAGCATCGCCAGAAAGACCGTAGCCAATCACTTCACCGTAAATACGCGCACCACGCTTCAAAGCATGATCCAACGATTCCAGAATAAGAACACCAGAGCCTTCGCCCATAACAAACCCGTCTCTTTCGGTATCAAAAGGGCGGCTTGCCTTTTCAGGCTCGTCGTTACGCGTGGACATCGCTCGCATGGAACAAAATCCAGCCATACCAATCGGACGGATAGTCGCCTCAGCTCCTCCGCAAATCATGGCGTCTGCGTCACCGCGCTGAATCATGCGGAAGGAATCGCCAATAGCATGACTGCCCGTGGCACAAGCCGTAACTGGTGATGTATTTGGGCCTTTAGCACCGAGCGAAATCGACACTTGACCGGAACCCATATTAGCAATCATCATCGGGATGAAGAAAGGGCTTACGCGTTTAGGTCCTTTTTCAATCAGTGCGTTGTGCTGATCTTCCCAAGTTCCCAATCCGCCAATACCGGAACCGACAGATACACCAACACGCTCAGCTTCAGCATTTTCTCCGATTACAAGTCCGCTGTCCTCAAGCGCCAATTTACTAGCAGCAACCGCAAACTGCACAAAGCGGTCCATTTTACGCGCATCCTTACGTTCAATATAATCCTCTGGATTAAAATCTTTAATGGAAGCGGCTATTTTCGTAGTGTACTCACTTGTATCGAAAGCTTCGATTTCACTGACGCCGGATTTTCCGGCCATCAGATTATCCCATAGTGTGTTCAAATCCTGTCCCAGCGAAGTGATTACACCCATTCCTGTTATGACAACACGTTGTTTCAAAGATAATCACCTCTATGTCTACTGCATATTGTATTTTAAGACCGCACACTTTTGTGCGTAAAAATAATATAGAATCAACTAAAGTTAGTAATGCGGCATACTTCTCAGCCTTTGACTAAGTTAAGCTGAACCAAACTCAAAAACACGCAGCAATTCCGCCTTTAGTTCAATCTGTATAATTAGGAGAAAGTCCCGCCTGTAACAGAACGGGACTTTTGATGACATGAATTAGGTATGAGATTGTATGTACTTCACAACTTCACCTACAGTTGTAATTTTCTCTGCATCTTCATCAGAGATTTCCATATCAAACTCATCTTCCAATTCCATTACCAATTCAACTACATCGAGAGAATCAGCGCCTAAATCATCTTTAAAAGATGCTTCAAGTGTAACTTCGGCTTCGTCGGCTCCCAAACGGTCAACGACAATGCGTTTTACGCGCTCCAATACATCGGACATCCGGCTCACCTCCTCTTAGGTATTATACGAAAATTACAATTAAAATGCCATAGAAGAGAGTTTTCTTTGACAACTCTTCATCGGGGCATGCAGATTGGCAACATGCTACTACATATACATGCCGCCATCCACATGCAAAGTCTGGCCCGTCATATATGAGGAAGCATCCGAGGCCAAGAACAGCACCACGTCAGCAATTTCCTCAGGCCGTCCAAGACGGGCCAGCGGAATACCGCTAAGCATATTGTCACGCAAATCATCAGCCAGTACCTGTGTCATCTCAGTATCGATGAATCCGGGAGCTACACAGTTCACTGTAATACCTCTCGATGCAAGCTCTCGAGCAGAGGATTTGGTAAGACCAATCACCCCTGCTTTAGCAGCAACGTAGTTGGCTTGTCCTGCGTTGCCAAGGACACCAACCACGGAGGAGATATTGATAATTCGGCCAGAACGCTGTTTCATCATTGGACGTGTTGCCGCCTTAAGACAATTAAACACACCCTTCAGATTCGTTTCGATCACCTGATCGAATTCCTCTTCCTTCATGCGCATGATTAAATTATCTCTTGTTATGCCGGCATTATTCACCAGGATGTCAATCTTGCCCCAAGCGCCAATCACATCCTTGATCAACTGATCTGCTTCGTCAGCGCGACCGACATTAGCCTGAACTGTAATAGCCTCCACACCTTTGGCACGAATCTGCTCAGCTACCTCAGTCGCAGCCGCTTCACTGCCAGCATAGTTTACCGCCACATTAGCGCCTGCATCAGCCAGCGCCAGCGCGATACTACGGCCAATTCCGCGCGACGCTCCCGTAACGAGCGCCGTTTTTCCACTTAATGGCTTAGACATCATAGTCCTCCCTTGCAAGTATATAACCCGTTAAGGCAATGATTATACTTTTAACGGGCCTCCAAGGCTTCCGTTACAGAAGCAATCGACTCCAGGCTACTTATATTATACAGCTTAACCGTTTTGTCGATTTTTTTAACCAGTCCAGTCAAAACACTTCCCGGTCCAAACTCAACAAAAGTGTCAACACCTTGTTCCAGTAGCCATGCTACACTGTCTTCCCACAGTACCGGAGAATAGACCTGATCCACCAACAGTTGGCGGATTTCACTCCCCTCACGTACAGGTTTAGCTGTTACATTAGCCACCACCGGAATCTGAGCTTCAGAGAAAGTTACAGTCCCCAACTTGTCTGAGAGCTTGGTCGCTGCTTCCTTCATCAATGACGAGTGGAAAGGACCGCTAACCTCCAGAGTAATAGCACGCTTGCCGCCTGCTTCCTTCACACGTTCAGCGACAGCAGCTACGCCCTCCTTCGTACCAGATACAACAATTTGTCCAGGACAATTGATATTAGCTAGTTCGACCAGTTGACCAGACTCCGTAATATCACGGCACAATGCTGTCAATGCTTCACGATCAGCTCCCAACACAGCAGCCATACCGCCTTGTCCATCAGGAATAGCCTGTTCCATAAACTGACCACGTGCACGAACAGTCTCAACCGCATCCGCAAATGCAAGGACACCTGAAGCAACTAGCGCGCTGTACTCTCCTAGACTGTGTCCAGCTACATAATCGGGATGAATGTCCATTTTTTCCTTGAACGCTTCATACAGCGCAATGCTCGCCGTTAACAGTGCAGGCTGCGTATTGGATGTTTGCTTCAAAGCTGTGTCTGGCCCTTCAAAAACCAGTGTGCTTAGTGCGAACCCTAACCGTTCGTCCGCTTGGCGAAATACTTCTGTTGCAGCTGGAACTGCTTCATAAGCATCTTTAGCCATACCTACAGCTTGTGAACCCTGACCGGGGAATATAAATGCCGTTTTGCCCATCGTGTATGCACCTCTCTATATCCAATGCTTGTCCTGTAAAACACTACACAAATTCAATATTATATCAAAAATTCCATCTTATTACCAGACAAGAACCGACGCTCCCCAGGTCAAGCCACCGCCAAAGCCCACCATTAATACACGGTCGCCTTCCTTCATGCGGCCTTCCTCAGCTGCTTCTACTAGGGCGAGAGGGATTGATGCTGCGGATGTATTCGCATATTTATGAACATTAACAACTACCTTTTCCTCTGGCAAATCCAGACGTTGCATCGCCGATTGGATGATGCGAACATTGGCTTGATGTGGAACGAACAGATCAATATCATCTTTGGACAGCCCTGCTTTTTCCAACACATCAACCGTTGCCGTTCCCATAACACGAACCGCGAACTTGAACACTTCGCGTCCGTTCATGTAAATATAGTGCTGTTTATTCTCCAGTGTGTCTGCACTCGCAGGCAAACGCGAGCCACCAGCTTCCAGCTTAAGCAAGGTTCCACCTGCACCTTCAGCCCCGAGATCAAAGGATTGGAATCCTCTGCCTTCAGGCACTTCGCCAATCACTACAGCTCCTGCACCATCTCCGAATAGGACACAGGTATTGCGGTCGGTATAATCTGTAATCCGAGAAAGACAGTCTGCCCCAATGATTAACGCATTATTATAAATACCTGTCTTAATGAAGCTCGTTGCCGTAGCCAGTCCGTATACAAAACCCGAGCATGCCGCAGACAAATCGAAAGCCGCTGCGCCTTTGGCTCCCAGTTTGTCCTGAAGAATGCAGGCAGTTGACGGAAACGCCATATCCGGTGTAACCGTAGCTACAATAATTAAATCCAGATCCTGTGCCGTCATACCCGCGGACTCCAACGCCTTAATTGCTGCTTCATAAGCTAAATCAGATGTAGCCTGCTCTGGAGCTGCAATATGGCGCTCCTGAATCCCTGTACGGCTGACAATCCATTCATCACTTGTTTCTACGATTGCTTCCAAATCTTTATTCGTCAGAATTTTCTCAGGTACGTATTTCCCTGTTCCGATAACACCAACCGGCCGTAATTTATTCATATCGTCACTCACTTCCTGCTGATTTCCTTGGATATACTTTCCACCAACCGGTTTTGCAGGGCCGTACGAGCCTGCCTTACCGCATTTTTGACGGCAACGCCGTCAGACGAACCGTGACTTTTCAGGACGAGTCCACTCAAACCCAGCAAAGGAGCCCCACCATGCTCTTTATAATCCAATTTACCTTTCAGACTGCGGAGCTCAGGCATAATCAAGGCTGCCGCAAGCTTGGTCTTCAAGGATTTGGTGAATTGCTCTTTTAAGAGAGAAAATATGGCCCCCGCTGTACCCTCTAGTGATTTTAGCATGATATTTCCAGCAAATCCATCACACACCAGTACGTCGCAATTCCCAGTTAACACATCTCTCGATTCAACATTACCCACAAAATGGACAGGTAACTGCTCAATAAGTGGAAATGCCAACTTCGTCAGTTCATTGCCCTTCCCAGCTTCGGTCCCCACATTCAGCAGACCCACCCTTGGAGAAGCCACACCGTGAACTTTCTGACGATACAAGCTCCCCATCAGTGCATACTGGGCAAGATGCTCAGGCTTGGCATCCATATTGGCTCCCAAGTCAAGCGCCAGAATACCCTGATCGTCAATCGTCGGTATCATCGGCGCGAGAGCCGGACGTTCAATGCCCTCCATTCTTCCAACCACCAGCAACCCCGTGGTCATTAGCGCGCCTGTATTACCTGCAGATATCATGGCATCCGCTTCGCCTTCTCTGACCATTCGACCAGCTACGACCATTGAAGCATCCTTTTTGCGGCGCACTGCCTTTACAGGCTCGTCCTGCGCATCTATCGTTTCGGATGCATGGCGAATGCTGAGGTTCGTCGGCAACGCTCTACCGTTCAGAACCGATTCAATTCGTTCCCGGTCACCAACCAGCGTAATGTCCGTATCCTTCCATTCCGCCGCCGCAGATAGCGCGCCCTCTACTGTCGCCTCAGGAGCATTATCTCCCCCCATGGCATCAATGGCGATCCGCATGCTGACTTCCTCCTTCGCTATACTCTTCCTCCGTGGAGCGATAAATGACAAAGTTGCCTTGGAACACCATTTCTTCTCCTACGTAGGCGAAAACTTCCACTTTAGCCTTCCCTTTTTGTTCTGGATTTGAACGTACATATGCCTTGGCAATGCACTTTTCACCTAAATGAACCGGGCGGACAAAGCGTATATCCGCTGATGCAGTCAATGCTATCTCATCATTAATCACAGCAACGGCCAATGAATTGGCCTGAGCAAATACATAATGCCCCCGCGCAATGCCAGTACGCGAAAAAACATGTTCCTCTTTAATCTCAAAAATCGAAATACCGCTTCGATCCAACTGCAGATCAACGATATCCCCGATCACTTCATGCAAAGGCAAGGAACGAACCTGGTCGTAGGAGCGCTCAGCCATCAGCTTTAGCCGTTCCCGCAATTCCGGGATTCCCAGCTCCATCCGGTCCAGCCGAATAGTCTGAATACTCACCTTCAGCTGTCTTGTCAATTCCTGATCCGTTACGAATGGATTATCATCAATTAATTGAGTCAGCCGCTGCTGTCTCTGTCTCTTCGGCAAACGTTCGATGTCAGTGACGCCTCCTTTCCCTACAATAAACCATCGTTCAGACGACAGTTCGGGTTACTTTACTTCACTTTCTAACGGCGAAACTTCAAGCCGATTTGTCTTCTTGTATGTATAAAGGAACCCCTTCGGCCCTTCTTTCTTAGAACCTGGTACTAAAACAGTATATAGCATGCTGACGTAAAAAGGAAGCATGCAGACAAAAAAAGTAGCGCCTCACTGAAGTGAAGCGCTACTTTTTCTGCGAAGATTCCAAAGAATCCGCTTATCGGACATTATTGAGAGATGATCTCTCTAGCTTTGTACGTTCCGCAAACTTTGCACACATGGTGAGCAAGTTTCAATTCGCCGCATTCGGAGCATTTCACCATACCTGGTACTGCCAGTTTAAAGTGAGTACGACGTTTGTCGCGACGAGTTTTGGATGTTCTCCGTTGAGGTACTGCCATTATTCCCACCTCCTTAACCAGATCAACCCCGCATAACGGGTATGACTTCTTATCTCATTCAAGACTGAAGAAAATGCCAGAAGCAATTATCTTACAGCCGGTGAATCAAGCCTGCAACATCCACGCATCGGTTCTGTAACTTTCCGGCACAAGCGGATGATGATTTTTCAGAATTGAACTCAATTCTCATTTAAAAAAATCCTTAAGCCCTGCCAGACGCGGATCAATCTTTTCCGTATCGCCATCGCTACTGTCATCGGAGCCAATACTCCAGTTTTGTCCGGTCTTTGGTGCGATTCCCTGACAATCCTCACTGCACAAAGGCGCAAACGGCACATGCAGTACAAACAGTTCTTCACAATACGGTGCAATGTCGAAGGAGTCCTCCGTCACTGCGATAAAATCGCCATCTTCATCCTCCTCTTCAACACTCGAAGAGGTTTGCTTGAACCGTTCACGGAATTCAATCTTTAAATCCTCGTGCATCGGGCTTAAACAGCGTGAGCAGAGCATGTCCAGACCTGCGGTCAACGTGCCTTCCACGCTCATCAACCCTTGACCCAGACTAACGGCGACCAAGTCGGCCTCCAGCGGGGAAACGGCCGTAACATCAGCACGATCATCCACCAATTCACTCACATTAAGAGATTCACGGATAGGAAAAGGACCGTCACTTGTTGCTACTTTGCGAAAAAATAGTTGCATCACTATCACTCCAAACAAACAAAAATTATTATACCGACTGATCGAGTCGTTTGTCAACACCTTTCACTTTACACCACTCACAAATCCACCGGTTTTCCAATGGTTCGACAAGTTTTATGCAGAAGCAAAAATGCATTGTGCTAAACATGTACTGATGAGTATTCGTACCCCCGCCACTCTTCGTGTACAATAATGCGAGTATAAAGCTTTTTCGTCCAGGTCTCAATGGTCTTGTTCATGCCGATGCTGAAAAATCAGTATAGCTGCCCTGAAAACAATCATTCACGGGTACTTAACCATTATTGTCAAAATAGTTATCCAATAAGCTACTATAAGAAAGGAGCCGACATACGGTCTTGAAAACACTCGGTATGATTGTAGAGTACAATCCCCTGCATAACGGACATGTCCATCACTGGGAGGAATCTCTTCGCATCACTGGTGCACAGCGCACAGTGGCTGTGATGAGTGGTCCTTTCCTTCAGCGAGGTGAACCCGCGATTACAGACAAATGGTCCCGCACCGAAATGGCACTCGCCATGGGTGTGGACCTCGTTCTGGAGCTGCCTGTGGCCTATGCCGTCCAGCCTGCAGAATGGTTTGCCCGCGGAGCAATCGCCCTGCTCCATGCGACAGGCATCGTAGACGCGCTCTGCTTCGGCAGCGAGAGCGGAGACATCGCCCCGCTGCGCGCGCTGGCCCGCGTGCTGGCGGCAGAGCCGGCCGAGCTCAAGGCCGGCATCGCGCAGCGCCTGAGTAGCGGCGCGAGCTATCCCGCTGCCTACGCGGGAGCCGCAGCCGCGCTCGCGGCCGAAGGAGCGGACGGCGCTGCGCTCGCCGCCCTCATGCAGCAGCCCAACAATACGTTGGGGCTGCATTACTTGATTGCGCTGGAACGGCTGGGCAGCACAATCAAGCCCTTCACGGTAGCCCGCACGGGATCGGGCTACCATGAAGCCGTGGCCCCTGCGGACGGAGTCATCGCCAGTGCCACGGCCATTCGCCGTCTGCTGCTGGACGGCGGGCCGGAGGCCGCGTCGCCATACATACCTGCGGCGACACTGGGGATTTTGCGGCGCGAGTGGCAAGCCGGACGCGCACCGCTGCATTGGGAAGCGTTCAGCCAGCCGCTGCTGAACGCCCTGATCACACGTAGCTCGCAGCAGCTGGCGGAGCTGCACGAGGTCACCGAAGGGCTGGAGCATCGTCTGCGACAATCGCTGTACACGCTGCCCCAGCCCTCTGTGGAGGCCCTGCTCGCCGCGATCAAGACAAGGCGCTATACTCGTACGAAGCTTCAGCGGATGTGTGCACATATTTTGCTGAATCATGCCAAAGCCGATATGACTCCGGCTGAGCTGGCGAAAGGTCCGGGCTATATCCGCGTGCTTGGCTTTAACAGGGCTGGACGCGAACTGCTGGCACGTATGAAGCAGACAGCTACCCTTCCGGTATGGGTCAAGCTGTCTACCGGATCACATCCTCATCTGGACTGGGATACAGCCGCAGCCGCCATACATGCAGCCGGGATGCCACGCCCCGCCATCCGCGACATGTATGCTGATTACTTGCGACCGCCCATTATGGTTTGATGGGCAGCTTTTCCATATAATTCAGCGCATCGCCAAGTTTGCGAACCGGAACAAGCTTCATCCGGGTTCCAATTTGCTCAGCTTTGGTCTTGGCCTCTTTATAATTATCCGCAGGGACGAAAAACAAATCCGCACCCTGACGGTCAGCAGCAACTATTTTATACTTTGCACCACCAATCGCTCCAACCTGACCGTCCTTATCAATGGTACCCGTACCGGCTACACGATATCCCTTACTCAAATCACCTGGTGTCAGTTGGTTATAGATTTCCATGGTAAACATCAAACCTGCCGAAGGACCGCCAACATCCGTAGATGTAAAATGAATCGTTTTACGTCCATCCTTCGGCTCTACCTTCTGTACCGTGGCAATACTGACGCCAAATCCGGAACGTTGCTTGCCCGTCTCACTGTCCGTAATGGTCGTTAAAGGAGCTTGCACGGACAGCAACTTTCCATCGCGCTTTAGCTTCACTTTAGCCATTATTCCCGGTTTTTCGTCCTCCAAAGCCTTCCGAATGGAACGATTATCGGTCACCCTCACGCCGTTCAGCTCCAATATTTCATCCCCGGGGTCAAACACGCTGCTCGATCCCGGGACCTTAAATACATACACGTAATCCGGCACAATGCGATAGGGGACATGGGCACGGGTGTAGGCAGCCTCCATCGCGGAAGACTGGGAATCCCCCATATACCATACCTGTTCTGCCGCATATTCGTCTTCACTTCTTCCATGCAGACGATCCTCTTTGCGCTGAATCTCCGAATTGCGGTCCAACTTGGACAGGCCCAACATGATAACATTGGCATAACGCGCCGATACCGTCGTCATCATAAAGGCCCCCCGTTCGATGCTGTCACCCTCCCGAACTCTAACCATCGGTTTAATCTCATTTGCCCCACCTGGTCCGTAGATCAGATAAGGGGTTGGCATATAGACCAGCACATAGACCATTGCAGCCAGCATTAAGACATAACCGGTTGTAAAAAAAGCTCTTTTCCGGTTTATTCGTTTCATTGCTTCTCCCCCCTTCCAGCCTAACTTCTCCCATCTTATCCAAGTGCCTCTGTGCACCTGTTCTCAAGCCTTTCAAAAAAGCATACATTATTTACGACAACGTATACGAACAACCTATCCCAAGACAGCGAACGTGAATAAACGCTGGAGATAGCATCCGACTCTCCTTAGCATATTTATGAGAGGTGAATTTTTTGATGCAAAAGGAAGCCCATTCCGCTCCTTATTGGACAACCGTACTGCTTGGCCTCGGAGCCATTTTGCTTGTACTGGCTGTTGTCGCCTCACCAGAAAAAGTATTTCAAGCCTCTACTCAAGGCCTTAAGCTATGGTGGAATATTATTTTCCCAGCTATGCTACCTTTTTTGATGCTGTCCGAAATGCTCATCGCCTTTGGTCTAGTACATGGACTAGGTGTCCTGCTGGAACCGTTTATGCGATTCTGGTTCCGTCTACCCGGACGAAGCGGCTGGGTGTTGGCCCTCGGCCTGACCGCGGGATTCCCGGCTGCTGCGGAAGCAGTACGCCAATGGTCACAACAGGAAGATATGACCGCGCTTCAGCTTCGACGTCTAACCGCCATCGCTCATTTCTGCAATCCGATTACCATCCTGCTCGTCATCGGGACAGGGCTACTGCACAATGCTGCCGTAGGCGTGATGTTACTTGCCGTTCACTGGATTTCCGGGCTGCTGGCAGGCTGGATCACCGCCAGACTACCTGTATCGTCCAAAGAATTGCAAAAACGGGAAACGCCAGCTGCCCTTCGGCGCACCTCAGTTTCCCGTACTTCTCCCTCCCTGATCCGATCCGCATGGGAAGCTACCCGTTCTGCCAGAGAACGGGACGGCCGCAGCTTCGGAAAACTGTTGGGCGAAACCGTATCCCATGCTGTACAGACGCTGATGGTGACAGGTGGATTCATTATTTTCTTTTCCGTACTGATTCGACTGCTGTCCATATACACAGGCCAAGGATCGCTTTCTTTCATATGGCCTGCTTGGATGGAAATCCATCTGGGTTCCTATGAAACCAGCCGTCTGCCCTACGATCTCCGTACACAAGCAGCGCTGATCAGTGCTGTGTTGGGCTGGGGCGGCCTGTGCGGCTGGCTTCAAATTACCGCCGTCACCAGACCTTCCGACAAGGGTATCACCTTCACCTTGTCACGAGTGCTCCATGGGATCATTGCTTTTGGACTTACCTTGGCGACATGGGTCCCGCTTAACCGCATCGTCAGCAATACAATTCCCGCTTACGTCAGTCGCAGTTCTGTGTCTTCTTTTGCGGAAAGCGTAAATGAATCCGGCACGCATCCTGTCATGGCCGAAGCCAGCAGCTTACTAACACAAATAGAAGGAACATCTATGTACCCCTGGCAACTAACCGTACTGTCCATTGCGCTGCTGGGTACAATTATAGTTACCCTGCTGGCCTTTTCCTTTATGACTTCATGGTGGAGCCGCCGCGATTTGCGTTGACCTTTGCACGCAGCGCGTCTTCCACCTCCGGTGCCACCAGATCTACAACCTTGCCATCAAAATGCGCAATTTCCTTCACCATACTGGAACTCAGATATGAATAAGCCGGATTGGTCATCATAAAGATCGTTTCCGCATCCGGGTTCAGCTTATGATTTGTAGAGGCTAATTGCAGCTCATATTCAAAATCAGTCACCGACCGGATTCCTCTGACAATAACTTGGGCCCCTTTTTGACGTACATAATTAGCTGTCAAATCACGGAAGCTGTCCACCTCAACGTTCGGGATATTGCGAGTTACCGTTCGCAGCAGCTCCATTCGTTCCTCAAGTGAAAACAGCGGATTTTTACTAATATTGTTAAGAACCGCGACAATCAATAGATCAAACTGTCTGGCTGCTCTTTGAATAATATCCTGGTGCCCCATTGTCACAGGATCAAAGGTTCCCGGATATACGGCAATACGTGGTTTGTGCTCAATCATGATGGTCCTCCCCGTCTGATTCGATGATGCCGAACTTGACCACTCCGGCTTCTGTATGTTCTTCGACATCCGATAAAGCATCGGCTGCAAAATGATAAATGGATAACGCCGTTTCCCCATAGACTGCTTTTCTAACCTGTTCGAACGGCCCGAAGCTTTCCGGATATTCATGTCCCGATTCATACTCCAGCACGATGATTGCATCTGAACGAAGCAAGTTCAATTCAACCATACGGCTCATCAATTCATCTCCGTGTTTGAGACGATAGGGCGGATCCAGAAAAACAGCATCAAAAAGAGCTCCACGTTTTGCCAGCGCCTTGAGCGCTCGTCCGGCATCATTGCGGAACACTTCGGCCTGTCCTTCCAATCCAGTTTTTCGCAAATTTTCTTTAATGACATCAATGCTTTTGGATTCCATATCAATAAAAACAGCCTTGTCCATCCCCCGGCTAAGCGCCTCTATACCCAGGCCGCCACTGCCAGCAAACAGATCAAGTGCGACTCCCCCATCAAAATAAGGACCTATCATGCTAAATAGCGCTTCCTTGACCTTATCCGTGGTTGGCCGCGTCCCTGTGCCGGGAACTGCCTTTAACGGCCTTCCTTTGGCACTACCTGATACCACTCTCACGCTGAAACTCACCTATTTTCTATATGTGTTCATAACCATAGATTATGACGCTATCGTACCACATGCACCGCCGTTTGAAAAACTTAGGATGAGGCAGGTATAAAAAACCATTCCCTGGGCATCCTTAGGATATCGGCATTCAACCAATGTCGTAGACAACCGCGGAGAAGACTTACGTTTCCCCATAAGCTCTTCGTCCGGTTTCTCCTCTCCCATTCGGGCGCTCTTTAAATGGAGCGCCTGATTTTTTTTGCATAAAAAGAAGCTGCTTAATAGCAGCTCTATGTATCATTTTTCTATCTCGGCATTTTGTTTATTTCAGTAGTTCCTCGGGTGTATCCCCTTGATAAACATACACGTAACTCGCCACTGATACAGCAAATGTAGCAAACATAGACAACGATGTGGCTAACCCATATACCATTTTTCTCATCATTCCACTCACCTCCTTCCCCGGATCAATGTTAGGCTTTGGACCAAAAAAGCAACAGCCACTACAGAGGAACCGATTACAAAATTAGTACATACAAGCAAGGAGGATAACAGCCGCAAGAAGGGATAAAACCGTACTGGAATGCGCGACTGCTTTTCAATTCTGGACGGGGCAAAACATAAAACGAAAATGAGAGCTATTCCGGTAAACAGGTTTGTCCACCCACTATTTAAGGCAATGCAGGATATGTAAGTAAAAGCTGCTGAGGTCACCAACACACATGTCATGCCCGTTTTCAAATGAATGCCTCCTGACATTTGGCGCAGTAGGGCGAAAGCGACGAGAATCGTAACAGCCTCTACCATACGCCCCGTGAAGAATGAGGCGAATAGTGTCAACACAATGATCAGGGACGCATTCAGAATGAGAGCAAGTGCGTATTTAAGTACCGCGACAGAGGCCGGATGATCAGGCACAGTACGTTTGATCTGGTTAGCAAGTTTGAAAGCCATCGCTTCAATCATCCCGGTATTCCTTTCCGATTGCATAATAGATGAAAAATCCCGAAACCAGTGCAAAAAATATCATACTTAACCATACCTCGTTATAGTAGAGCACAATAGAAGTTGAAATGAGAGACAGGATAATCAGCGTGATGACAATGCCATATTCCTCTTTGAACTTAAGCTTCTTGAAATTAGGGGAAAAGCCGATCCCTTTTCGATACAACATCAATGAAATAAGCAGTCCTACTGCTGCGCTTACCACTTGTAGCAGATAGCCCTTCAAGGACCCATCCTGCAGCTCAGAAACCGGAAGATTGCCGAACATGACTTTTAAGAGTACCGACTGAACAACGGCATATGCAAAATAACCTGTAACCGTCATAATACCGGACCACACAATCGGAATCTTCACGACCGTAGCGAGTAAAAAAATAAAAAGCAGCATATTTACGACAGGCACCAAATACGAAAGGGAAAACTCCTCTCTAAGCATATAACTTTGCATATTCATAATCAGGTTAACAAAAATGGCCTGCCATAGATAAGGGGTCATTTTAACTTTAAAAATACTCAAAATAAGCGCAAAAACAGCGACTCCCTCAAGTGTGGAGAAAAGCAAAAAGCCGATTGGCTTCAAAAGCATGCGTGCATCTCCTTTACAATTCCAACAAACCTCATCGGTGTATTCAAAAACTTGGATGTACATCGAATATAAAGGGCTGGGAGCTACTTTTCAAGAGGTCTTTTCAATTATTTCATAAATTTATTCAAGCACTTCAACCAGATGTTATCGGATGCCACTTCAAGCTGTAGCTTAGGCAACACTTTCTTTGACCGAATCTCCCTGCTTGCGCACAGGCTTCATACGTGATATAAGCTTTTTCCCCCAACGGATGCCGGGCTGTTCAATCCACGAGTAGGTAAACCAAGATAGTCCGATGGTGACTAGCAACGTCATGATAAACATAAGTGTGAGGCTGACTAGGGGAGCAAAAGGTATTTTAACCTGTACGACTAGTCCCAGAGCCAGCATATGCGTCAAATACATGCTGTAGCTAAGGCGGCCGATCCATGACCATACCCGATTAAGCAGCCATATCGGCTGCCAGTGATACAAAGCATACGCTCCCAGCAGCAACCCGACACCTATGAGAACATCGGTCATGCCTTCTAAAAATGAAAATAGCACAGAAACAAGCAGCAAAACTCCACTGACTCGGTCTATACTTTTCCAATGCCGCTCGTCTTTCCAAATGAAAAACAACAATATACCTAGCCCAAAGACAGGCAATTGATTCGGAAACCATAAATACAGATAGTGCCCCCATAAAGAGTGATCACTAATCCATGGATATTGAACACTTACCGTATTTAGCCCCAAGCTTACCACAAGCGCCATCACGACAAACCACGTCGCATGGCGGACGGATCGGATTAGCTTAAATAATAGAGGGATAAACAGATAAAACATACATTCCACCGCAATGGACCATTCCACACCGATAATGCTGTTGATCCAGTACGGATTCAGACCATTCAGAAACAGGACATGAGCTGCGATATTGGCGGCAGTGACTCCCTCCTGATCCCCAAGCCAAAATCGTGGACCTGTCCCGTTCACAACTAAATAGATTCCTAACATCACGTAATACAAAGGAGCAATCCGAAAAAAACGACGCATCAGGTAAGCTGAAATTCTTTCACTCTTGTTACCCGAACGTCTGCTTAAGGACAAAAATAGCGTAAAAGCGCTGGCCATATAAAATAAAGCGACACCTTTGGCTCCTATACTCAAGCCTTTTTGCAACCAACCGTTTAATCCGTCCACATGCTGGCTGACATGCACAAGTAAAACTCCAATAATAGCCAGCGCCCTTAGCGTATCTACAAATTGCAGCTTGTCATCTTCCATTTTCCCCTTAGCTTCGGGCATCGTATCCCTCCATAACAGCCTCAAATGATACATTTTGTATCTATAATACACAAAATGTATCACTAAAGTAAATATCCTCGTTATGCAAAAAAACACCTTCCGACCGCAAAGAAATGCGGCCAAAAGATGTTCATTTGGTCATTTGTTTAAATGAAAAGGTACGGTCGTTACGATCACGTCTTTATAATTAATTAAATAAGCTCTCATCAGTAAGCTGGTCTGATTGTGTAGAATATTTTCCCACCAGTGCTTGGTGATGAATTGTGGAATGAGAACAGTGATATGGTCCTCGTCTGCTTTTTTCCACTCTACTGTATCGATGAACTTGCGAAGCGGATTAATAATGCTGCGATAACGGGATTTCAGTACGACCAAACGTATACCGACATCCCACTCTTCCCATTTCTGTTCCATTTTGCGAATTGCATCATCATCCACACCCACATATACGGCAACCACATTGTCCGACAAGGTTTTGGCATAGCTGATCGTATTCATGACGACTCGCGTAATGCCTGCCACCGGAATAATAATCGTATTGCCTTTCACCATAGGTTTATCCTTGGTAATATCAATGCGCAGTTGTTCAGCCGTATTTTTGTAATGCCTGTTGATCTTCATAAAGAAATACAGAACCAAAGGCAGGAAGATAAAGACTACCCACACCTGGCTAAACTTGGTGAAGATAAAGATGAGCGTAATCGACAGCGTGGTCAGCATCCCAACCGTATTAATAGCAAGTTTGACAATCCAGCCTGGCGGTTTGAGCTTGATCCAGCGAATCATCATACCAAGCTGTGAAAGGGTAAACGGGATAAATACCCCTACTGCATAAAGCGGGATCAGATTTTCTGTGTTACCGCCAAATACGATGACCAGCAATGCCGAGAAGATACTCAGAAACAAAATACCATTAGAGTATCCGAGCCGATCTCCACGAACCATGAACATGTGCGGCATGTATTTGTCCTTCGCGAGCATAAAAGCAAGCAATGGAAAGGCCGAATAGGCTGTATTCGCCGCCAAAAACAAGATGAGCGCCGTTACACCCTGAATGATGTAATACATCACACCGCGCCCGAAAGTGGCGTTCGCAATTTGCGAAATGACCGTTTCATGCGGATTAGGACGAACACCGTACCAATAAGCCAGCAAACTGATTCCGATAAACATACACCCGAGAATCAAACCCATCATCATTAGTGTAGTTGCTGCATTTTTGGCAGCTGGCTTGCGGAAGTTCGGAATGGCATTCGAGACAGCTTCTACCCCAGTTAACGCCGAGCAACCCGAGCTGAACGCCTTCAGTAACAGGAACAGGCTGACGTTGGATACCGTAGCTCCAAATTGCGGTGCTGCAGCATGAGCTCCCCCTGCCACGTAATGAATGATACCGCTAATAATCAAAACAAATATGGCAACAACAAATAAGTAAATCGGTACAGCCAGCACTGAGGCAGATTCTGTTACTCCGCGCAAGTTCATAATCGTCAAAAAGATGATCATAATTAGAGCAATGGCGATCCGATGATCATGTAACGATGGGAACGCCGATGTAATGGCATCTGTACCTGCTGATGAGCTAACTGCTACCGTCAGAATATAATCGACCAGCAAAGAACCGCCTGCAATCAGACTCGGACTCTTTCCCAAATTGTCCTGTGCAACAATGTACGCTCCTCCGCCACCAGGATAGGAAAAAATGGTCTGTCTATAAGACAGGATCAGAATGATCAGCAAACCCAATACCGCAATGGATATAGGAATGGAATACCATAGGGCAGCAAAGCCGGCTGTAATTAAAACCAGCAGAATTTGCTCCGTTCCATAAGCTACAGAGGATAAGGCATCTGAGGACAGAATGGCCAGTGCCTTGAGCTTATTCAGCTTCTCATCTTCAAGGGCCGTCGACTTTCGCGGACGACCGATTAATAATCTTTTGACTTTGCTCAGCATTTCGTTGACTCCTTCTTTGGATGAGGGTTTTGCAAAAGAATTATGGATCTTATGTTTATTATGTCACCTGCACATCAGATTGATGAAACAAATGAACTATTATTTTATACTCCCTCTTCCTGAAAAAAACAATAAGGAATGCTCCCTAAAAAGAGCATTCCCGAGTAAGAAAGAGCATTTCGATAAAATACCTTTATGTATACAGTAATTTGAACCTTTCCGGGGTAATTCCTTCAGCTCGGCGAAAAGTTGCCACAAAATGACTGGTATCTCGGAAGCCCACTCGCTCCGAAATCTCCTTTACTGTTAATTGCGGATATTCCGCCATCATTTCCTTGGCCTTCCGCAGCCGAATCACAATCAGATAAGCATACGAAGTCACACCAAACGCTTGCTTAAATAATGTATTTAAATGACGGGAGCTGACATTCATCATAACTGCCATATCACCTAGACCCACATCTGGACTGGCATAATTTTGCTCCATAAAGGCCAGTACAGGGGTTAATCGTTCCACATTATGGGATAGGGAAGGCATCGAGCTATGTTGTCCATGTTTACGCAGCAGAGTCAGAAAACGATACATATTGGCCGAAGCATCTAATCCAGACAAATCACGTTCACTAACCATGGAATGAAGCATCGTTTCCCCAAAACTGTGCAGCTCGCTATCCGGGTCCCAATGATACCCACGCGTATGCTTCAACCCCAGTGCAGTCAGTACAGCAGCGGCGATGGGGCCGTCAAATGTAATGTATAACGTTCGCCATACCTTGGTCGCCCGTCTGTATGCATGGGATTCCCCAGGTAGCAGCAGAACTCCAGACTGCTCCCCCAGACGAAAGGTCCCCCCTTTAAATGTAAACATCCCTTCACCAGACACCGTCTGAATCCAGTGAAAGCACGGATAGCCCTCTGGACGGGACACATCTTCCTGCCTGCTGTTAAATCCGATACTTTCAATAAAAAGGGGTAAAGAGTGCTCACGCGTAGTCAGGAAAAATCGCAAATGATGGGGAGTTAAAATCATAAAAAGCACCTCCGGCGTATGCGGGTATGTATTTCTCATGTAGATCCATATTGTTATATACACGTTCATTTTATTATATTTAAAAGCAGTTATTTGTATTATAAGATAGAATTATTCTTATATACAGAGGTGATTGGCATGATAAGCAGTAAACTACCTAAAGTATTTTACGGTGGAGATTATAATCCTGAACAATGGGATGAGGCCACGCATCAGGAAGATTTACGGATGTTCAGGCAGGCAGGGATTGATATCGCCACGGTCAACGTATTCTCATGGGCCAAAATTCAATCCGACGAAATCACATATCATTTTGAATGGCTGGATCAATTGATTGACAGTCTTTATGAAAGCGATATCTTCGTTTGTCTAGCTACTAGCACGGCAGCGCATCCTGCTTGGATGGCTACTCGCTACCCCGACGTTCTCCGGGTGGACGCTGACGGACGGAAGCGGAAGTTCGGTGGTCGCCACAATTCTTGTCCGAACAGTCCTACGTATCGAAAATTTGCGGAGCAGATGGCTGGCCAACTTGCAGAACGATACAAAAACCATCCCGCGATCCTCGTGTGGCACGTGTCCAATGAGTACGGTGGGGATTGCTATTGTGATAACTGTGCGGCCGCATTCCGGGTGTGGCTCAAGCAAAAATACGGATCACTGGAAGAGCTAAACCGGGTGTGGAATACTTCCTTCTGGGGTCATACCTTCTATGATTGGGATGAAATCGTGCCACCAAATAATTTGAGCGAGCATTGGGGAGAAAATCACTCCTCCTTTCAGGGCATATCCCTCGATTATGCACGTTTTAATTCAGACAGTATGCTGGATTGCTATCTGCTGGAATACAACGCGATTAAAAAACATATTCCCCATGCCGTGATAACGACCAATCTGATGGGATTTTTCAAACAACTGGACTATTTTAAATGGGCTAAGCACATGGATATTGTATCTTGGGATAGTTATCCTGCGGCTAATACCCCGCCAAGCTATACCGCGATGGCACACGATCTGATGCGCGGCTTGAAGGATGGGCAACCCTTTATGCTGATGGAGCAAACACCGAGCCAGCAGAACTGGCAGGCGTATAATTCGCTTAAACGGCCCGGCGTTATGCGGTTATGGAGTTATCAGGCAGTCGCGCATGGCGCGGACACGGTCATGTTCTTCCAGCTTCGCCGCTCAATCGGCGCATGTGAGAAATTCCACGGGGCTGTTATTGAGCATGCCGGGCATGAGAACACACGTGTATTTCGCGAGGTGGCACAGCTTGGCAGTGAGCTTGGCGCATTAGGCAACACGCTACTTGACGCGACCGTCAATGCCAAAGTAGCCATTTTGTTTGATTGGGATAATTGGTGGGCATTGGAAAAATCAAGCGGTCCTTCTGTCGCCTTGAAATATGTGGATCAGGTGCATAAGTATTATGCGACCCTCTTCCGGCGCAACGTACAGATAGACCTGATTTCCGTTGATGCAAATTTCCAGAAATATGATCTCATTATCGCGCCTGTACTCTACATGGTCAAGCCAGGTACCGCCGAGAAGCTGGAACAATTCACAGAGCATGGAGGCACCTTCGTAACGACCTTTTTCAGTGGCATTGTAAATGAAAACGATTTGGTCACAACCGGAGGATATCCTGGTAAACTGCGTAACTTGCTCGGGATCTGGGTGGAGGAAATTGACGCGCTTCTGCCGGAATCATACAATCGCATTGTATTAAAAGAAAAGGTGGGCGTATTACAAGGTGAATATCAATGTGGTCTGCTCTGCGACCTGTTGCATAGCGAAGGTGCCGAGGTGCTGGCGGAATACGGCGATGATTTCTATCAGGGCATGCCAGTGCTGACACGCAATCGTTTCGGTCAAGGCGAGGCATGGTACGTTGCTTCAGATCCTGAAGAGACTTTCCTTGATGGCCTGCTGGGCTACATTTGTGAGCAAAAAGGGATTCCATCCCTGCTGCGCGCTCCTGCGGGTGTAGAAACCACTGTACGGACCAAAGATGGAAAATCATATCTGTTCATTCTGAATCATAACGCCCAGACGCAGCAATATCATCTGGATGATCAGAAAGGGAATGAGCTAATCAGCGGTAAATACCTGGAAGGAGATATTTCTATTGAAGGCTACGGCTTTCAAGTACTGGAGCTATCATAATCACTCAGATTTGACACATACAGTTCACTTTGCTGCATGAGTATAATCTAGGTATCAAAGGAGTTCATCATGAAACGACTGCTATGGATCGGCAGCTTGTCTTATTTTTTAATCGGCCTGGCACACGTGGTTGTAGGCTCCCTACTGCCTGTGTTGTTAGAGCATTACGGTAGAAACTATACGGATGGCGGTAGTCTAATCTTCGCTCAATTTTCCGGTTTTCTGGTTGGAGTCCTGCTGTCACCGTGGCTTGCCCGAAGTTTCGGCAAACGCCGAAGTCTGGTATTCGCCCTGCTTTTGCTGTGCGCGGCTGAAGTGCTATACTCATTGCTGCCGCCTTGGGATTGGCTATATGTCGTCGGTGCAGCAGCGGGGTTTGGCTTCGGCATGGTAGAAACACTCATTGGCACGATTATTATCAGCGGTATTACTCAAGGAACGGGCGCGGCGATGAGCCGTCTGGAAGTCTTTTTTGGGATTGGCGCTTTGGCTATGCCCGCTATCGCCAGCCAACTTATCGCTCTCGGTTGGTGGCGATTGGCCTTTCCCATCATTTCCATGTTTGCAGCCGTGACCATTATAGCTTGGTTGCGCGGGTCCTTCGGCCCGCTGGACGCTGTATTGGACCCACAGGAACACCGAGATAACAGCCTTAAGCGTTCGACTAATTCACTGAAGTCACCCACGGAGAAGGCTTCTGAAGGTAACCCTATTGGCAATCGGAAGCTACTTACACTATTTATCATCTTTTTCTTTATCTATGTAGGAACAGAGATGAGCCTAGCTAATTTCCTGCCCTCCATGTTCATCGAACGGCTGGGCCTCACTCAAGCCGAGGCAGCACTCAGTGTTACCTGCTTCTGGCTAGCAATGGCTACCGGACGGTTGTTCGCAGGAAGTATTGCTGATCGGTACGGCTATGGTGTCTTTGTAGCCCTAAGCTCGCTGGCGGCGACCGTGCTGCTATGCGTGTTCCCACTGATCAAGGGAACTACCGTTGCCTTTGTCCTTATCACACTGCTGGGGCTGGGCATGTCGGGCATTTTTTCCATCGCACTTGTTTTTGCCAGCAAAATGATGCCAGGCACCGAAGAATCTACCACCAGCCTGCTTATAGGCGCAGGTGGAGTTGGGGGAGCTCTGCTGCCTTTATGGCTCGGAAATAGCATGGATCGTGGTGGAGCAGTCTCATCGGCGTGGTTGCTGGCAGGCTTCACATGTATCCTGTGCCTGCTTGGGGGCATCTTGTACGCCCTATATGTGCGCAAAAAGCGGCTTCAAACCGCCTCATCATGATATACACCTCTACTGGTGCCTTTGTCTGTTCCTTGGTTGTCATCCAAGTGCACATTCAAAGGTGCTTTTTTTACATACTAGACGAATGTACCTTGTACAGTAGCCTGTTTTTAGTCAAAATAGATCGTTTCCTATGAATCACAGGACAGATATCCATGCCTCCTCTAGATGAATGGAGTAGTATACAACAAACCATATGGAGGTGTTTGTATTGGGTCATCCTGAATTAAAACGAAAAAAAGGCCGTAAAAAAAATGTTTTTGTCCGTGCCTGGTTTGATAAGTTAGAAAAAAAGTTTGAGGAGAAGCCCCCAAAGAGAAAGAGCCGCTCAAAACGGAAAGGGTTTGGGAAAGATATTATCGTCAAAAAGCAACTTGTAAGTGTGAATATTAATCATGGTGCTTTAGGGCCTGAAGGGGATTCTGGAACCATAGGTGATTTAGCGCAGTTTGGTTATATTTACAATGTGAAGCCCCAAGTTGTTCCGATTGAAGGGGATGTCATTTGGGATACGAACGGTATACTTACTCCTGGAATTGCTCATGTTCCAGGAACTACACAGATTGCTGTATCCGATACTGGAAAATATGAAGTTCACTTTTCGGTGTCCGGTGTGGAACCTAACCAATTCGCCATCTTTATTAATGGAGCACTGGCTGTGGGAACTGTATACGGCTCAGGAGCCGGGACACAACAGAACACAGGGCAAGCCATCCTTGCTCTGGCATGCGGTGACGTCCTTACTCTGCGAAACCATAGCTCTACTACTGCTGTTACCCTGCAAACACAAGCCGGAGGAACTCAAGCCAGCATAAACGCTTCTGTCCTCATTAGAAAATTGGGATAGGCTTGAACTCCCGCAAAGCCTCAGTGTACTAAAAAAGGGTTTATCCATACAGCGAGGATAAACCCTGAATATTTTTAAAAGGCCATAATGATCCCTTTGTCATTGGCATACATTGAACTAATCCCTCTGGTGGACACAATATGAATATCTTTAAATTGATAGCGTTTCCTCAGCGCATTCATTAATTTTTCCGCCAGCCCAGGATTATTGCAGTGAGTAATGACAATGCTTTCTCCTTCGGTAGCCCGGCCACTTTTTTCAATAGTATCTGCGAGCTTTTCGATAATTTGATTCTGACCGCGTGCTTGAGTAAAAAATGCGATATTACCGTCACCATCCGAGCCTAAAATAGGCCTGATATGCAAGAGTGAAAGTATCTTTCCAGTGATTTTATTCATCCGCCCGTTCTTAACCAAATTATCTAGATTTTCTAAAACAAAGTAGGTTTTCATCTTGCTGATAAAGCTCTCCAAGGATGAAATAATTTCGCTTTTATGATATCCCTCGTCAATCAACTTGCGCAGTTTTAGAGCTAACAAGAGCTGTCCAGCCGAAGCGCTTTTCGAATCAAATACATGAACATCCGCCCCCTCTTCTTCCGCCATATCTTTTCCTACCAATGCACTGGAATACGAACTGGACAGGTTGCTGGATAATGTAATGGCAAAAGAAGTATGCGCACCTTGAAAGGCTTCCTTATATAGCATAGGTGACGGTGATGCGGATCCAATTTTGGTTGTACAGGCTCTCATTTCTTCCATAAACTGAGGTAAGTCCAATGTGTCATCATCTACGAAGCATTTATCTCCCAGCGTCATATTTAACGGGATCGTAGTAATCTGCATCTCTTCTCTAAGCTCTCTCGTTAAATCACAGCAGCTATCTGCTATTATTTTATATCTCACCCGGTACACCCTCACATTATGTTATTTTTCAATAGAACGCGCGTTCATAATACTCAAAGAAAGCTCAATTAACCGTATAAATTCCTTCACATTCTTCTCACCCAAACCTACTACAAGCGCTTCAAAATAACCTTCAATTCTCTCTTGCTTCTGTCTGATCAAGGATTCACCATTTACTGTGAGCCTTACACACATTCGTCGTCTGTCATGCTCAGACATTTCCATAGTCACATAGCCTTTTTTCCTTAATCCCGTAAGCGCTGCCGTAATTCTTGATCTGGATACATGCAGATCATCGCTGAGCAAGGAAGGATTAATTTCATCATCCCGGTGCTGAACTAAATATTGAAGCACATGGTTTTCCCCCTGAACAAGCTCCGTCAGGCTACTGAATAATTCCATGTCATAAATCCGGTTAACGGATTCTCTCAATTCGTCCCTTAGTTCATAATCTTTCATAGTGAACCTCCGCAACACACGTAATACATACAGTTAACTATTAATACTATGTACTATAATGAATTGCCCACGATAATAACAATGAAATATTTGTGAATTTTTATACTTTATCCCCCCCTTGAATGTCCAATAACAGGAGGTTTTATACCTTGGACTGTGAGACACCCAGAGGAGAGGGACTGACCCCATAACGTGAGACAACAAGGAGGGTTTTATTTTATGAGGTTCTGGAAACGTGTTATATCATAGAATTTCAAGGAAAAGGGGGATTTGAGCAGCTCCAAATGAGATTGTTGTTTGGACTATATTAGAGAAGTATTAACATTTACAAGAAAAGGCCAACCACTAAATACGGGTTGACCTCATTATTTAAAGAATGTCTTACGTTTCTAAAAGAATATGAACTGAATTTACAGCACCGTTTTAACCGTGTCTTGTACTTGCTTCAACAACCCTTTATAGCCATCTTCATCAAGATAACCAATACTTCCAAGCAGCAAGTGACCGACGGATTCAATTCCAACGAAATCAAAAATTCCCGTATCGGATGTGAGCTTCAATCCTGCAGTCATACCGATTTCATCGTAGATCGCGTTGGGAGTACCATGTGTATTCACGATAAAACCTTTTTTACCTGTAAGCAGCTTATTAATCCCTTCCGCACCAGCCGTATATGCAAAGCCGTATGCAAATACACGATCAACGTAACCTTTCAGGATAGCCGGAAGACCTGTCCACCAAATGGGAGAAATAAAAGTAATCGTATCCGATTGTGAGATGTATTCCTGCTCCACTTTGATATCAGCCGGAGTTTGCCCTGCTCTCATAGCGGCAGTATCCTCAGGTTTTAATACAGGTTGAAAATTAAGGGCATAAAGATCGCGTACAACGACTTCATCACCTTTTTCTTTCAAGGTATTTACAACCGTTTCGAGTATCGCGTGATTGAAGCTTTCTGCGTTTGAGTGAGCATAGATAATAAGATGTTTCATTTTAATAACCTCCAGATGTTTTATTGTTATTTTGATATTAATATAGATATCTATACATTTACTTAAAAAAATTTATAATCTGTTTTTGACATGCTCCAGCAAATATTCCAGTTGTTCTTTTTCTTCATCTTTGAGACCACCATAGATGGTTTCTTGTAATCTATTGGAGATCACCTCAAATACAGGCTCTATCTCTCTTCCCTTATCGGTCAGAAATATCAGGGTAACTCGGCTATCCTCCCTTTCTTTTTTTCTTTCGACATATCCCAACTTCACTAGCTTGTCGATCAAAACAGTGACCGTGGGTTGCTGACGAGAAATTTTTTGCGTCAATTCCTTAATAGAAAGCCCGTCGTTTTGATAAAGGAACATTAGGATTCCGCCATGAGTAGGAACAATCCCTTCAATTCCATTCGATTCGAGCTCAGACACAATCAATTTATTGATCGAGTCTCTAATGGTTCCTATCAGTGCAGCTGCATTATTTTTTAACATACAAGCATTATTACATAGACATCTATATATATCAAGTGTTGGTGTCAGTCTGAACTAAAAGCAAATATGACTTAATCTATAATGGTTCATGGTGGATTACTATCGCAGACGCATAAAAAAGCCAAAATACCCAAGTTCCTTACCTGACTTTGAGTATTTTGGCTTACAGTATTTATTTATGAAATGAAGAGATGTTCAAAGTATGATATGTTTTAGTTGAGCGTTTGAAGTATCTCAGGTGTAAAGGTTTGAAGATCATGAATTCGGCCTTCACGTATTTTCGTAGCCCATGCAGGATCGCCCAGAAGCGCACGCCCAACAGCTACCAGATCAAATTCATTGTTGTCGAGCCGTTCCAGAAGTTCATTAATATCTTGGTGTCCTGCCCCTTTCCCTTCGATATAACTTACAAAATCCTCATCCAGACCTACAGAGCCAACCGTAATCGTAGTTTTTCCAGTCAGCTTCTTCACCCATCCGGCAAAGCTCAAATCGGAGCCTTCAAATTCAGGTACCCAAAAGCGACGTGTCGAGCAATGGAAGATGTCCACGCCCGCTTCTACTAATACATTCAGGAATTGCTCCAGTTTATCCGGTGTATCGAACGGCTTTGCGTTGTAATCATTCATTTTCCATTGGGATAGGCGCATGGCAATAGGGTAGTCAGGGCCAACCTCAGCACGAATAGCTTCCACAAGCTCAATGGCGAATTGAGCACGTTTTATGATATCGCCACCATAGCGATCCGTACGTTGGTTCGTCCTCTCCCAAAAGAATTGATCAACCAGATAGCCGTGTGCTCCGTGAATTTCAACGCCGTCAAAACCCAGTCGTTTTGCATTCGCAGCTGCATCGACATAGGCGCGAATGACCTTGACAATTTCTTCTTCTGTCATCGGCTCGGTCACTTTATTGCCTTCCAGATCCAGCCCCGATGGACCAATCGATAGCGCTTCGGGATTCGGCTGAGATCCCAAAGGACGAGCCATCCCCATATGCCAAAGCTGTGGGAAAATTTTACTACCAGCTTCATGAACCTGTCTGACCACTTCAGCCCAACCGTTTAAAGCCGCTTCCCCATAAAAATTAGGTATCCTCGGCTCACTTGTTCCAGCCGGATGGTCAATCACTGCGCCTTCAGTAATAATAAGACCTACATCATTCTCTGCGCGACGGCGATAATAAGCGGCTACATCCGGTCCTGGCACACCATTTGGTGAAAAAGCGCGGCCCATTGACGGCATTACAATACGAGTCTGTAGGGTTAGATTATGAATGGTATAAGGTTGAAATAAAGCTTCTGTTGAATGAACATTTTGCGGTTGATTACTCAAGGATTGTACCTCCTCATTTTCTTTTATTCTTTTAAAGAATTATATATAAGGCTCGTGCATCATCAAACGGGGTGCAAGTGAAATGTTAGCAATGTTTAATTTATCATTCAACCGACAAAATGTTCATTCTGTTGCTTAACCAAAAGGGTTATGAAATTGTTGTATATCTAAATTCACTTGTTGACAAAACAACACATGTTTATAATGGGGGAATCATTTGATTTCCTGAAAGGAGTGTCTTTAGGATGCCTGGTGTAACTTCACCCAACCCAAACGATCCTCGCGTCATTCGAACACGTAGATTAATTCTCGACGCATTCGTTGACCAATTAAATAAGAAAGACTTCTACACGATTACGATCAATGACATTACCCAAAAAGCCACCATTAACCGCGCCACGTTCTATGCACATTTTCAAGATAAATATGCACTGCTTGAAACCCTTTTGTCAGATGCATTTTTGGAGTATGTTATCAAGAGGATTGATGCTGAGGCACGTTTGTCGGAGGAGATCATTCAGAAACTTATTCTTTCGTTATGTGACTATCACGACTCAAGTAACCAATGCGTTCATAAATATAATTCAGTGGCACCGATCCTGGAAGAACATATTAAGAATCAATTACAGCAATTCATACTTCAACTCATAACAAGAGAAGCCAATAATACAGACCAAAGAACGTTAGAACTTGCCGCGACCATTTTAAGCTGGTCCATTTATGGTGTAACCTTTCGCTGGAATGTGGAAGGAAAAAAAGAGTCTCCTACAGATTTAGCCGAGAGAGCTGTGCCTTTAATCTTCAATGGGGTTGTCTTATCTCTAGTCTCACAAATCTCTTAGTAGAAAATGCGAATAAAAAGGGCCGTTCCCAGTATACTTCGATCAGTTCCTGGGACAGCCCTTATAGTATTTAGTAAAATAATTGCCTCTTTTATTTAAAGAATTTTCTTAAACATCTCGATAACTTGTTCTTTGCTAGGTATAAACGGATTGCCCGGAGCGCAAGCATCCTTCATTGAGTTCTCGGCAAGCAGATCCAAATCCACTTCATTTACACCTAGTTCAGAAAGTTTGGAAGGAATCCCTACTTCCTTCGACAGGTCTTTGATTCTTTGGATTACATAGTCTGCGCATTCCTTATCCGTTTTCCCCTTATCTTCAAAACCGATGGCTTTAGCGATGGCACGAAACTTCTCCGGTACATGCTTGGCATTCTCCTCCTCCACGATTGGCAGCAGCATGGCATTACAAACACCATGAGGCAAATCGTAAACGCCGCCAAGCTGATGCGCCATCGCATGAACGTAACCCAATCCGGCATTATTAAATGCAAGTCCTCCCAAGAAAATAGCGTATACCATTTGCTCACGCGCTTCTATATCATGACCGTTTCTCACTGTACGAGCTAAATGTTTAAAAATAATTTCTACTGCTGCCAAGGCAGTTGCATCCGTTACAGGATAAGCACCTGGCGTAACCAAAGCTTCAATGGCATGGGTCAAAGCATCTAGCCCTGTAGCTGCCGTTAATGCGGCGGGTTTATCTACCATCAGTTCAGGATCATTTACTGAAATCGTAGCTACACTATTCTTATCAACCATAACCATCTTGACCTTGCGCTCTTCGTCCGTAATGACATAATTGATCGTGATTTCAGCAGATGTTCCTGCTGTGGTATTAATGGCGACAATAGGAAGCGATTTATGCTTGGATTTATGAACGCCCTCATACTCGGTTATATGTCCCCTATTGGTGGCAATAATGCCGATTCCCTTAGCCGTATCCTGTGGTGATCCTCCGCCAATCGAAATTAAAAAGTCACATTCATTTTCTTGCAGAAACTGAACACCATCATGTACATTTTTACAGGTCGGATTTGGTTTTACTTCATCGTATACCGCATAGTTCAATCCAATATCATCCAGCAAAGATGTAACCTTGCCTGCAATACCACTCTTCATCAAAAATTTATCCGTCACGACTAGAGCTTTGTTTAAATTCAGTTCTTTTATATACGGCCCAACTTCTTGCAAACAGCCTGTTCCCATAAGATTGATAGATGGTACAAAAAATACATGTGCGCTCATATAAAATCGGCCTCCTAAAGGATTCACTTCTTGTTGCCTCGCTAAATATAAGGGTATTTCTCAAAAAGTGAAATATTTCACATGTATAATGTTATCTTTATTTTATTTTGGTGTCAACAATTAAACACAGATATTTATTGGTTTTATTTTTGTTTGTTTACGTTTTTCGAATCAGTCCAATATTTGGTACACAACTAATCGGAGGAAGCCTCGTACAACTTAGATGAACATATTCACAATGAGGTGATGACAGCATGACAATCAACAAGAAAGCATTGCTAGCTCTGCTAGCAGTATCACTGCTCCAAGCAAACCCGTCGTATGCGAAGTCGGTACCGCTGACTCCGGTGACGACCGTTTATGTAGATGACCGCCCACTTCAGCTTGCTGCCCAGCCGCTGCTGCTAGAAGGAACAGCGCTCGTCCCGATGCGCCAGTTGTTTGAGGCACAAGGAGCCGAGCTTTCCTGGAACGCATCCAGCAAAACCGTAACAGCTACCAAAAATGAAGCGGTGCTGACCTACCGTATGGGGGAACTTGCTGCCACCTTAAACGGCAAAACGCTGTCCCTGAATGTTCCTGGACAAATTGTTGAGGGCAACACAATGATTCCACTACGTTTTGTGAGCGAGGCACTTGGGAGCACAGTGAAGTGGGATGCCCTGACCCGAGCGATTCGGATTGTCTCCAGTAACGATTTTTTTACAACGGTTCTTTCGGGAGTCAACCTGCGCAGCAAACCGGATTCGTCGGGAGCTTCCCCTTCCCTGCGGCTTATTCCAGCCAACGAAAAGGTTCATGTCATCCGTGAGATCAATGCCCTCTGGTTGGAAGTGCGCACTAAAGACAACCTGACCGGATACATATCGGCTAAACCCAAATACAGCGATTATACCAGCTCATCCCTGGTGGAACGGCAGGGAGATGAACTCATCGCCTACGGAGAGAAATTCCTTGGTACTCCTTATGAATTCGGCGCAGCAAGCGGCCAGACATCGACCTTTGATTGTTCTTCTTTTGTGGGGGAAGTGTTCCGACATACGCTCTCCATCGACCTCCCCCGTGTCTCTTACGATCAGGCTAAAGAAGGCCAGAAGGTCGGGCTAAACGAGCTACGTAAAGGCGACCTGCTGTTCTTCAGCGCACGCGACCTGGAGATCGGCCATGTGGCGATCTATGCAGGGAACAACAAATTGTTGCATACATTCTCCAAAGAACGTGGCGTTCATTTTGACACGCTTGATGGTAAATGGCAGAATCGTTTCGTAACAGCCCGCAGGCTGTTTTAAGACAAACTGGATGGCTAATAATAGCGGGCTATTCCAGTACCACATTCAATATTTTCTGTTTGCATTTTTGCCGGACGCCTCCCTTGCGGTTTGCGTTCAGGTGGCAAAAGGTATTGATTCGTTCCCATTGTTCAACACGTAATTCGATCCTCTTCTCTAGCACTTTCTCTCAAAATCTTGGATCTTCCCCATCAGATCTGCTTAAATAGGATTAATAGAATGTGCAGAAAACACGAATATGTATGCTAATTATAGACAGGAGGAATCGTTATGCAATTTGAGACAAAACGGCTCATCATTCGTGATATTTGTACATCCGATTGGGGAAGTATACATACCTACACGTCATTGCCTGAAGTTACTAGGCACACAGCATGGGGACCCAATACAGAAGAAGATACAAAGGCATATATAGAACAAGTTCTAGCCTCACAGCAGGAAAAGCCACGACAAGACTACGAACTAGCCATATGTCTGAAAAACACTGGAATCCTGATCGGCGGTGTTGGTATTCACGTCAAAGATACTAATGCAGAAATGGGCTATATTCTAAACCCAGATTATCAAGGAAAGGGTTATGCAACAGAAGCGGCACGAGCCCTGCTAGACTTTGGATTTAGCACACTTGATGTCCATCGTATTTATGCAACATGTCGTCCAGAAAATAAGGCTTCTGAGAAGATTATGCAACAGATCGGAATGCAACGTGAAGGTATAATGCGAGAACACTGGTACTACAAAGGCGAATTTCACGATTCATATTTGTACTCTATTCTTTCTGAAGAATATAACAGGACATAAAAGGTATTGTTTACATCTTGGGAAGCATGTTGCTGCGATAAATTGATAGTTAAACCATTTTGACTATCTAGTTTGAAAATATATATCGTTGGAAATAGGTGTTGTTAAGAACGTGTCTGAGCCATTCTGTGAGGAGTTTTAACGACAAATAGGTTCGAGGAACTTCTCTGAACGATACAATTTTTAATTAAGGAGGGAACAACATGGAAGCTTTTGCAGAATATTTAGCGCATATTGATAACCCCCAACATCGGGCTCGAACGCAAGAAGTATTGGCTTGGGTAACCAAGAAATTTCCAAATTTAATGCCAAAAATTGCGTGGAATCAGCCTATGTTTACGGATCACAGCACATTTATTATTGGCTTTAGCGTAGCCAAACATCATTTGGCCGTTGCCCCTGAAAAGGCAGGGATTAATCATTTTTCTGAGTTAATTGTGCAGGCTGGCTATGATCACACCAAGCAGTTGGTACGTATCCAGTGGGATAGTCCAGTTGATTTCTCATTACTTGAGAAAATGATCGAGTTTAATATTTTGGATAAGGCAGACTGTTCAACCTTTTGGCGGGAATAAAAAAAGGTTCCTTTTCTCGTAAAACTATACACCGAGCATCACAAATAAGTGTTTTTCTTCTCACCCCCTCTACCATCCTTCGAAATCTCATCAGGCTAATGCCCCTTAAAGCGGCTTTATGCTATAATGTGGAAAGTATGGATTGTTACATGCACAGGAGGATTGGAGAAAAATGATTGGGAAATTTTTAATTTTCTCTCTACTATGGAGTTTGCTCGGCAACCCGTTTCTGGCACTGCTCGTACTCTTAATCGTGATCTATATATTGGATCGTAGCTTTGTCGGTGTATTGCCCAGCATCAGCAAACCATGGAAAAGAAGACGCAATGCCGCTCGATTGCGCCAACAGATTGCGCTAAACACCAACGATGTGGCTGCTAGGTTCGATTTGGCTCGTATCTGGATCGAAAGCAAGAAATATCCGCAGGCTTTGGAGCTCTTATTGGAAATTCAATCCCGTTATGAAGACTCAGCAGACTATTGGAACGCACGGGGAACGGCTGAAGTACATACAAACCATCTGGAGGATGGAGAACAACATTTACTAAAAGCACTGGATATTAACCCGCGGGTACAGTACGGTGAGCCTTATTTGCATTTAGCCGCTGCTTTCAAGGAACGTGACGTCAATAAGTCGCTTCATTATCTGCAGCAATTTCAGGAGATTCAGTCTTCTTCCAGCGAGGGTTATTATCTGACAGGCTTGATGTACCGTATGCTGGGACGCAAGGATGAAGCCACTATAGCCTTTAACCAGTCCATTGCCGTCTATCGCTCTCTACCCAAATACCGCAAACGAAGTGAGCGCAAGTGGGCTGCGCGTAGCTTATTTCGTAAATCAATCGGCTAAACAGCGCCTACTAACGCAAACAAAGAGGTTCATAATGGTCAGTTTCTACTGTCATCATGAACCTCTTTCTTTAATATACTTTGTCTGATCCAAAGCATCCTCTCACGCTCGCCTTAATGGCGCATAACCAAGCCGATTCAACTCTTCCGCAATCACGCGATAACCACGACTGTTCGGATGCACCCGGTCTAACGAAAGTAGTGCCCGTTCATAGCCCTCAAATGCGGGATAAATATTCGCCACCCGGTAATTCGGTCCGCCTAATGTATAGAGAAACGAGTTGTACTGACGCACATATACTCCCGCCTCCCTTACTTCTGGAAAAGGATTATATAATCCCACCATTCGAATGATAAATGGCTCACGCTGACCGGACTTTATCTGATACAGGGCATGTACAATTTGGCGTACATGTTCTTTTGTGTGATTCAACGCTTGTGGAATGGAAGAACCCGACAAGCCGGACCCTCCAGCAAGGGCGCTGATGTATGGGCGCAGATCATTCCCGCCGATCGTTACCGTTATAAGTTCAGCCCGGCTGATCGCCGACCGAAAAAGTGGATTGTTGCGGACCATGGACAGCAACTCCTGCGATGTCAGCCCGTTAATTCCCAGATTCTCGTAACTGACTGGCGTACGCAGATGTCTTTCTGCCATTCGCCGATAGATAGGTACAAATCCGCCGCTCAGCAACGTCCCTGCACCTGTTGTTAAAGAATCTCCAATCGCTGTGTAGTGGTACGCCAATGAAACCCACCTCCCTCTTTCTGCATAACATATCTTATGTAGAAAGAGGGACGCGGGACCCGGAGATTCGCTTATTCTTCGTCTATTTCATATACACAATGGAATTGCCCACCATCCGGCAAATCCTCTGATCCATACACGGCAAAGCCCACTTTGCGGAAAAAATCTGCCCCCTCCGCATCCGTGTCCACAGTAAGCCGTTTTGGATTACGCTCCTGAATGAGCGTAAGTAGCATACCTCTGGCATATCCTCTATGACGGTTTTCAGGCAACACGGCCAGATGGCGAATTACAGTTGTTCCATCCTCCTGGTCCTCAAAGCCGACAATACCTACAATAAGTCCTTCATCTTCTACACCGAACAGCTTCCAGTCATCCGAGCCTTGATAGGTACGTAAAGCTGTTTCTCCGCGTTCAGGATGATCCAGCACGGCGTAGGTTAACAGCTCCAGAACTTCCTCACGATCTGAATCTATTTTTATATTTTTAAACATTGTTTGTCGTCTCTCCTTAATATCCTAAAATTAGGATTTCACTCTAATTCTCCATAATAAGCAACGGCCAGTTATCAAGCCATTGCTTCTCAAATACACGCTGCCGAAAAGCCGTTGTGTGACGAAACAAAGGGCTTTGCCGTACCCGCATATCCAGCAGATCTTCCAATCCATGCGGACAAATAACCTCTATTTGATCCTTGTCATTCAATCTAACCGCCACCGCCGTTGCCGTCTCTGGCCAGCGGCTCATCGCATCCTCTACCGAGGAATAAGGAGCCTCCCCGTTGCGAAAATGCATCCGAGCCTGATTTTTGACAGACCAGTTACGTCCGGCCTGCTTACGGTTCAAGGACAACTCTAGATACTCATCTCGTTCCTCTAGCGTGTTTTTCGGGTCAAAATAGATAACATCTATATCGTTTAAAGGTGTAGCCGTTGTATAGCCATGGAGCTTATCCCAAACGCGGTTACGTACATAGCCTGCGGCAATACATCCTTGCGGCAACTTCAGCTCTCGCACATAGCGCAAGTCTTCCAGTACCTGCGGATCATTCATATATTGTATGACTCGTAGCACATCTTCTTCCGACTTCATCCTGCACTCAACTCCCTTTTTATGATGACAGTTGCTGCACCGATTCTCCTCCTTGAGCCGCGATCCGTGCTGTACGCTGCACCAGGCGGCGGCGTGCGACCAGAAGGAACGGAATACCAATCACAACCGACAGGGCAACCGGAACAAAAACAACAAGCGGCGCCGTTTGACCATAGATATCCAGCAACCAGCCACCAAATAAAGGAGCCAGCACGCTTCCCAAATTATTAAATCCGATTGTACCGAAGTAGGTCCCTTTATATTGAGCATCTGCAATTTGGTCAATCAATACGTCCAGCATCGTGAACAATAACACTTCACCAACCGTAAATAGCACCATATCCAGTATAAACATCCAGCCTGAGTTTAGCATACCGCACAGCAACAGGCTGACCGCAATACATATATTCCCTGCAATCAGAGAATTCACCGGGGAAAATCGGCTTGCCAGCCGCACCAGCGGATATTGAAATGCCAATACACAAACCGCGTTGACCGTCAGCATATATGTAAACCATCGAGTTCCTTCCGCGAAGGATAAGGACAAGAATTGAGGCATTGTGGAATTGGAATGCGCATAGCCCATCACACAAAATACCGTTCCCAGCAAAATCGGCATAAACACCGGATCACGGCTGGCTGTACGGAATGCCTCAGCCATTCGCAGTGGAGCCTCTCTCGCCGTTGTACCTATATGCAGATCCGATGCATAACGGGCAAATTGGATCAACAACAGTACTCCGTATAGTGCGTACACACCAGCAGCTACCATGAACGGCGTACCATTGGATGCAGATCCTAACATCAAACCAAGCAACGGCCCTGCCACTACCCCAACATTAATGGCCGCATATCTCATATTATAGATAAGCAGTCTTTTCTCCTTGGGGGTTACATCTGATAACAGCGCCCGCGAGGTTGGCTCGAACAAGGACCTGCACAGTCCATTTAGAGCATTAATGACAAAAAAGGCCCAGGCCGCTTCCGCCAACGCAAAAGCAACGAATACAAGCGCCCAGCTCGCAATGGACACTAACATCACCTTACGCCGTCCGATTCGATCTGAAATATATCCACCGTAAAAGCTGGCAAAAATGCCGACCAACGAGCTTACCGACACGATCACCCCCGTATGAAAGGGGGACACTCCTAAACGGGTGGTAAGGTAAATTGACAAAAACGGGATACTCATGGATGTCGCCATCCGCCCGAAAATAGTACCGACAATAATCGTCCAGGCCAGCGGGTGAATGGAACGCAACTGTTCTTTCATATATGCCTCTTACGTTCTCCTTCCGCGTGCAAGTCTAATAAGGGGGGGAAAACGGTCTAGCACTGGTGAATATAGCGTTCCAGTTCTAAACACGTTGCTTGATAGACAGATTGGAGCGCAGACAACTTCGCTTTCGCATTCTCGAGTCGGTTCTCCCGTGCAAGCTGTTCAATATCCGACAGCAACGAGGACAAACGCCCGACACCCAGACTCACGCTGCCTGATTTCAACTCATGAGCAGCCTCTACTACTTTTGTGACTTCGCCCACAGCAGCCAGTTCTCTTAACTTATTGATTTTGGCAGGTGTATCACTTGTATACATTTCGACCAATGACTCCAGTAGTGCCGTGCTGCCATCCTCGTCCAGCAGCATAATTTCACGTATAACTTCCTTATCCAAAATCGGCTCGGTTTCCGGCTTTGGAAGCCATTTGACAAGCTTTTCAGAGAGCTTTTCAATCGTTACTGGCTTTATCAAGTAATCGTTCACTCCAACCTCCCGGCCCCGTGCCTGATCCTCCTCAGACACATTCCCGGTCAAAGAAATGATCGGTACAGGTGGTTGCTGGTTTTCTGCTTCCCGCTGGCGGATCGCTTTTGCCGCATCATGACCATTTAGCAGAGGCATGTAATGATCCATTAGAATACAAGCGTAGGATCGTTCGGAGGCCGCTTTTACAGCAGCTTGTCCATCCTCAGCAAAATCAATATGCTGGAATCCCAAATGGTTAAGCTGTAATTGCACCACCTGACGATTTACCCGATTATCCTCAGCCACCAAAATAGTTAGAGAATGACTATGCTCACGCAGCAACTCGCTAAATACCTTTAAATCACCATTTTCACGCTTCTCCATTTCGCCTGCCTGCTCCAATCCTTTCATGAGGGGTATTTCAAACCAGAACGTGGAGCCTTGGCCTTCTGTACTGACGACCCCAATTTCTCCCTGCATGAGTTCCACAAATGAACTGCATATCCATAGCCCTAGACCCGTTCCTCCATATTGGGAGGCGCTGCCTTCACCGGCTTGTACATAAGGCTGAAACAGCTTATTCTGATCCTCCGGTGAAATCCCAATACCCGAATCCTGCACCTCAAACCGAACACGTTGGGAGTCTTTTGTTTCCTCCACTAATTTTGTTCGAATGATGAGCAATCCTTCACTCGTAAATTTATTCGCATTGTTCAACAGATTGAGCAAGATCTGCATGATCCTTGCCGAATCTCCCTCCAGATGCTCTGCCACACCGGTATCGGTCTCTATACTCAACCGGTTACCCATCTGATAGATTTGCGGCTCCAACAACTGAGCAACATGGCCCATAATCGCCTCAACTCTAACGTTTCCGATCTCCAGTTCCATCTGTCCTGCTTCCACTTTGGATATATCAAGCAGATTATTAATCATGTTCAACAACAGGGAGGCTGACTCACGTATCACACCGATGGCCTGCCGTTGATCCGGGGAAAGTTTGGATGAACCTAACATTTCGATCATTCCAAGTATTCCGTTCATTGGCGTTCTGAATTCATGACTAACCACAGCCAGAAAAGTGCTCTTTAGGTCATTAGCCCGTACCGCTTCTTCCTTCGTCCGTGATAATTCCGCATTGCTTTTGGCAAGCTGACGCTGCAGATTAACCAGCTCGTTGTTCATTGATGAAAATTCATTCAGCAGCTTTTCTTCCTCAGCCTTGCCTTTCACAATCTCATCCGTTAATTGTTCGACCGTTTTCTGCAGGACAGCCATTTCTGCTGTCGGTTCCTTCATATTAAAAGGCCCCCTTTACAAAATGACTTACAGGTTCACAAAACTAACCTTATTTCCTGAGCGAAAGTAAGTCACCCGCAACCTCCAGCGCTTCTTCCGCACCTGGCGCGTATCCGTCCGCCCCTACTTCTTGCCACAAGAGGGAATCGAGATTAAAAGGCAAGCCTCCGACCATAATTTTCACATGGCTAGTCGTTGGGTCTTGCCGAATGAGAGCAATTAACTCTTTCACTAGATGGACATGGTAAGCCATGGTAGCTGAGATAGCCACTACATCCGCCTTGTAACTCACAATGGCCTGAAGCAGACTCCGGTTAGGTACATTGGCGCCTAAATAATACGTATCCCAACCATCCATTTCAAATATATCAGCCAGCATACGCAATCCAATTTCATGCTGCTCGCTGCCTACACACGCCGCCACTAGGCAGCGTTCCTCACTTCCACTCCCCATCCATCTAGGGTACAGGCTGGAAATAATAAATTGAGTCACGGCAGTGCAAAAATGCTCTTGACCGACGGTGATTTTGCCTTCATGCCATAGACGGCCTATTTCATATTGCGAAATTTGAAAAATATATTTATACGTATGTTGAATAGAGATACCCTCATCCAGCAAGCGAACGATCCAATCCAAAGCCTGTCTGCGATTACCTGAGAGTAAATACTCCAAATACTGAGCCACGTCAGTAGCATAGGGATTATCACCTGTAATAAAAGAGGCATACTCCTCTTTCTTTCCAATTTGCTGTATCCCCAAATCCAGATGCTCCAGCACCATGGTTTTATCCGTATGGTCGAAGTGCTCTACCAACGTCTCCTGAATTAATCTGAAATTAATGCTCAAATCTTCTTGGGTTATGCCGAAACCCTCCAGAAGCTTTTTTAACCAGGAAACATACTGTGTAAATAAAATAGGGCTGTTCATGATTACACTTTCAGCCAAATAGTTCAAACTATATATGGAATCTTGTTTTGTCTTTATTTTACCGTTATCCCCAAAACGCTGCAAAAGATCGGGCTGTAATTCGTATTGCTTATGGGTAACTAATTCAGCCAAAGCTCCTGCTTGCATCAATAGCGATTCACCTGCGGTGTATTGCTGTATACTCATGTACAGCTCCTTCCCCGACAAGGTTTTGTATTCGAAACAGGTACTGGGAATTTGTTCCGGACGTGACTATTAGACAATTATACCTGATTTGCGTCTCTACATTAACCCTACTCCCCCATAATACGACAAAAAAATAAAATACCGAAAAGTCGGTATTTTATCTAAAGCAGATTTAACCTGCACATGCACAATTTATGATCCGTTACTCTTCTGCCCCTCAGCCGTTAGTCCAAGCTTTTTTAACAGATGAATAGCCTGCTCCTTCTCTTCCACGGATAAGCCATCCACGGTCTCCATAATAACACGATGATGCTGCGGGAATATTTGCTCAAAGAAATGACGTCCCTCATCAGTCAATTCTGCATAAATCACACGCCGATCATCTTGCGAAGCACGACGGGTAAGCAAGTTTTTTTTCTGAAGTTTATCTACCACGTACGTAATATTCCCACTAGAGATTAGTACCTTTTCTCCAATTTTCTGCAAAGGCTGGGGTCCCCGATAATACAGCAGATCAAGCACACCAAATTCTGTTGTATTTAATCCATGACTATGAATGTCCCGATTCGTACGAGACGTGACCGAATTATAAGCACGAGCCAGAACAACGAACAAATTAAGTGCTAGGTCCTGATCATCTGGTTTTACAGACATATTAACAGCCTCCGTTACTCATATCTTTATTCAAAGATATCTTAATTGTGCGCTTTTGTCAAGTTTAAGCGTTCCTCCCCCTACTCCTACGGCCTAAAAATGGAGGAATTGTCGTCTATTATGTGAAGATTACAGTTCATTATGTAAAAAAAGTCCGCTCTCAGCCAGTCTTAACACACTGATTCAGAGAGCAGGACGATTATATTGCAATCCCTAACTTCTTACGTAAAAATACGTAGGCAATACGGCCGCATAATACTCCCAGAACATTCAGTATGATGTCATCCACATCCATTTTACCTGCGCCCAGCAGCATTTGGGACACCTCAAGAATGACTAGTGCGATCACTATCGTTAACAACAGACTGCCTATACTTCGCATGGACACCCAAATGATAGGCACAAGGATACCGAAGGGAATGAATACGCCAATATTACCGAGCAAATTAACACCCCATACCCGAAAAGGAAACGACTCCATTGCCCGCCAGTATTGCCTGATTGTATCAAATGGAACCATATTATACGAATACGGAGGTCCCGGTCGTAATGTACGACCAAAACCGAGAAACATCCAATATAATAGAAGCCCTGTATATAAAATCAATAACACCAATGCCACATGATGAAGCAGACGGGTCCTAGACATTACTTGTTACGGACGTCGATCTGTCCATTGGCCCGTGCGATAATCACCTGGTCCGCCATATTAATGAACAGTCCGTTATCGACTACTCCCGGAATTTGGTTCAAGCGGATTTCCAACTCCTGCGGATTCTCAATCGTACCATAGCGACAATCGGCAATATAATTACCGTTATCCGTAAGGTAGCGCTCGGCGTCTTTCATACGCCACTCCGCTTTACAGCCCGTCTGCCGCAAGGCCTCCAACGTCCATTCACTGGCAAAGGGTACGACCTCAACAGGTAAAGGAAATGCACCCAGCACCTTCACATCCTTGGACTCATCGACAATAATAATTAATCGGTCGCTATTGCTTTCCACAATTTTCTCTCTCAGTAAGGCTCCGCCTCCACCTTTCACCAGCACCAGCTGCTCATTCACCTCATCTGCACCGTCGATGGTAACGTCAAGCCTTCCAATCTGATCAAACGGAATGATGGGAATTCCCAGCTCCCTGGCCTGATCTTCCGACGCTTGGGATGTAGCTACAGCCTGTATATGTAATCCTTGCGCTACACGCTCACCGATTTTTTGAATAGCCCAAAAGGCTGTCGAGCCTGTACCAAGTCCTACTTTCATACCGTCCTGAATCGCCTCAACTGCTTTTTCGGCCGCTTTTTGCTTTAAATTCATTATCATCTCTCCCGCTATATAGGCTAGTATTGATCATCATCCATTTTATAAGAGAACGCTTTATATTAATAGAGACAGCTTTTTACCATAACAAAGGCTGTTTTCATCGTGTTCATACTCCCCAAATCGTTCAACAGGTTCGTATCCCCGCTTGGTATAGAGAGCAATCGCTTCAGGTTGAGCCGCTCCGGTCTCCAGTTTAATTCTTACAACTCCCCGTTTGCTGGCTTCCTCTTCCAAAAAAGATAATAGGCTCACCGCAATCCCTTGTCTGCGATAAGAGGAATCGACATAAAATCTTTTAAGTTCCATTTCTTCCGCATCTATAGGCCTAAGCCCTCCACAAGCCACCGGTTTTTCGTCCACATACACAACAGCGAAAAACATTTCTTTAACTTTCGGATTGGAAAAATCAACCAAGTAAATTTCATCGGCAGGATACCTTTCCAGCAAGTCCTCATCCAGCCTTTGAATCAACTTATGCAGATCCTCGTGATTACTCTCAACCTTTAAAATCGTAAGCTTGGACATTCTTCTTATCCCTCTTCTCTTTGCATGGATATAAAGACTCATTTGCAAACAATTCACAAAAACCGCGATAAATCAAGCATTTACAACGTTAAATATGAAAAATGTCCCAAATTGATAAGTGCATTTGACTCTATTATAAAGTATGATGGTTTCTGTTGAATAGTTGCTTATGGACTGTAATGAATTCAAATCTCAAGTTGAAGTATAAATTGGAATATACTGAAACACAGACAGCGTTTACCTATTAAAATTAATTTTTTATTGTGTAAGGTATTCATTTCAAGGGCTTTTCGTACGACATATATATAGGGATATCATACTTGTCTGTAAAAGGACTTAAGACCTATTACATAAAATTCAAGGGTCTATGATCTCGATTATTTTGTTTGTAAGGGGGACTTGATTATCTCATTCGATAAGCGGTTCAACACCATATACAAAAAATACAACCAGGGAGTGGAACATTTTGAAAAAGTGGAGTAGCTTATCATTCTTCACCAAAAACCTATTATTATCCTTCTTCAACATCGTATTGATTGGGCTAGTTCTTATTGTGTCCAGCTATTTGATCCAACGTACGATTTTGATAGACCAATTGCATGGGCAAGTGGAAAAAATCACATTGAAGTGGGCCCAGGGCATTAATTCCGATGAAGTAACCCAAGCGGTTCAAGAGAAAAATTATGATGGACCCATTCAAACCAAACTCCGCGCGTACCTAGATAACATCATGGCGACGAATCCAAATATCTCTCATGCCTATATTTTCGGGACGGAGCTCGAAAATGGCAATCTGACATCTATTGTGGCGATGCCAACGGATCTCAGAGAAGCATTTGAAAAAGATAAGATGCTCGTTGGCTCTATGTATGAGCAACCCAATGTCGTGGCAGTAGGCGTAACCGGTATGCTGGACAGTGGCAAACCAACATTCACCAGCTTCTACGATGATACTTTTGGTACATGGACGACTTTGATGACTCCGATTAAAGATCCAAGCGGCAAAATCTTTGCATATTTTGCAGTCGATGCAGATGCCGGTGCCGTACCTGCAGGATTGACCAAGCTGCTCATTAGCGGCGCTACCATTTTAGTGATTTTCCTACTGATCTGCCTGGCGCTTCAATATTGGGTTGTGAAACGTACGCTGTCCCCGATTAAGCAATTGATGTACGGTATCAGCGAAGTAAGCAGAGGAAATCTGGATGTTCAAATTCATGCAGGTCATGATGATTTAGGACTCGTAAATCAGAATTTCAACGATATGGTAAGTCATATTAACAGCATTATGACCAAGGTGAAGCAGACAACTGATGAAGTCAATGAATCTGCCAAAGAATTGCTCGCAATCTGCGAACAAAACGGAATCAATTCCAACATCATCAATCAAAACATCAGTGAAATCACGGAGAATATCCGTTCGCAGGAAAAAGCAACAGGCGATAGTGCACGTGCCATGGCTGAAATGGCTTCGGTCATTCAAAATATTGCCACGAGTTCTTCCAATGTTGCGGAAGAAGCCAATTCGGTAGAGAAACGCTCTAACGAAGGCAACGAGATTGTAAGTAAGGTATCATCCCAAATGCACTTGATTACCGATACAGTAACCAATACTTCCCGTATCATCAAGTTGCTGGACAGTCGTTCGCAGGAAATTGGCAATATCATCAGTACCATTTCAGGCATCTCCAGTCAAACCAACCTGCTCGCTCTGAACGCTTCTATTGAAGCTGCGCGCGTTGGTGAAGAAGGTAAAGGCTTTGCCGTCGTTGCCAGTGAAGTACGTAAGCTGGCAGAACAATCTGCGGAGGCAACCAAACAGATTACATCACTGATTGAAGAAATTCAAAATGAAATCGGACAAGCTGTGAAGTCGATGGAGCAAGGAAACGTTGAAGTTCAAAACGGAATCGTCGTTGCTGGACAAGCAGGCGTGCTGTTCAATGATATTCTTCAAGCAACTAAAAATGTAGCATGGCAAATCCAAGAAGTATCCAGCGCTACTGAGCAAATATCTGCGGGTACACAGGAAATGACAGCGACAGCAGACGATCTTTCTTCCACTGTAACCAAAACAGCCAATAACAGTGTTCACATTGTGCAAACGGTGGAGGAACAAAAAGCTTCTTTGGATTCGATTATTGATTCATCCCATAAATTAACATCCATGTCTGAAGAGCTTCAAGAAATTACATCTTATTTCAAAATTGCAGACACCAACCGTAGCAAATCATAATAACCATTTATCGACTTAAAGTTAATTTCATAAGTAAATCATTCATTCGGTAATGCCTCCCTCCTGTTCATGCATTTGAAGGGATCGGAGGCATTTACTGAGTTTACCATTTAAATTAAGACATCATACATTCAGGAGGTTAGCGTAATGGCTTCATTACTACAAAACAGTACACAGACAACCCCTTCCCCATTCCTAGTTCCCTTGGATTATGCACGTATACAACGCAAGCATACATCCTCTACTTATCAAGTAGAGTTAGAAGCGTCCATCTCGGAACAATTAAATCAGCAAAAAACTGCGGAAGACAAACAAGCGTTGCTCTTATCAGCATATACTGCATGGGTATATCGCCTTTCCGCAGAAGAAGAAGTTTCTTTTTCTACTTTTGTGCCACAAACCGGTCTGCTTACAGCTTCGCTGACAGTCGAAAAAGAAACGACTTTTCATGAACTAGCAGACTTATTTCAGGAGATGCTCCGTGAGCCAAGTGCATACCTTGCGGAACCACAAGCCGATACTTCATTTTCGGCAAATCTGCCTACGGACAGCGGTGTAGAATCCCGTATTATGGATTGGGCTGTCAGTGAACACAATGGCGCTTATCAAATACAGATACGATATGATCAATCACTCTTGCTGGAAACAACGGTTGTCCGATACGCAGAATACTTTGAAACCCTTTTGCGTGGCGCGCTAACCAACAGCCATGCACCTGTGAATTCAATTGATATATTATCGGATGCAGATCGAGCTGCTCACGAAGCTTTAAATAATACAGTCGTGAAATATCCTGAGCATCAAACTATTCATGGAATGTTTGAGGAGGCGGCTTCACAATACCCTGATCGTCCGGCTATTGCTTCCCACACTGGAGAGTACACGTACCGTGAGTTGAACGAACGCGCTAACCAAGTCGCACGTGTCTTGTTATCCAAAGGTCTTACCAAAGGTGAATTCGTGACCATCTTCATGGAACGGAGCTTAGAGACCGTTATTTCACTGCTTGGTATCCTAAAAGCCGGAGGCGTATATGTACCTGTTGATCCCGCCCACCCCGCTGACCGGAGTAGCTACATTGTCGAAGACACGCGTTCTCCTTTTGTATTAACAACTTCCGCACTTATGGAACAAGCGACTGAACTGTGCGGTTCTATTGAAACGGTAAAAGAAATTTTAGCTATTAACGGGCCGCTGGCAGGCTATGCTGCAAGCAATCCGAACGTTCGTGTAAGTCCGGATGATCTAGCTTATGTCATCTATACATCCGGCTCTACAGGCAAACCGAAAGGTGCCCTGATCGCTCACCGCGGTGTTGTTAACCTAGGAGCTGTCGTGCAACGCGATTGCGACATTACACCTCAGGATGTATTGACCCAATTTGCAACCTACAGCTTTGATGCATCCGTTTGGGATACCATTGGAGCCTTGTTTTACGGTGCAAAATTGTACTTGCTGTCTTCTGAAGAGCGTGTATCTGTTGAAGAATTCGCTGAAGCCATTGCACGTACAGGCACGACGATTATTACCATTTTGCCAACTGTATTCTTTAATCAGCTATCTACGTACTTGTCAGACGAAGGCTATCGCAAACTCGCTAAGGTACGGATTGTTACTGTAGCAGGCGAAGCGCTGTACGGCTCCCAAGTTCGAGCGTTCCAAAGCAAGTTCGGTACAGATACCGACATCGTAAACGTATACGGACCGACCGAATGCACCGTAGCGACAACGACCCATCGGGTCCGTGGTGCCGTGCCTGAGCATGTCGTCAATATCCCGATCGGCAAGCCGATTTACAATTACAAAGTGTATATCGTTAACGATGATAACAAGCTCTGCCCAGTCAATATTCCGGGTGAAGTATGTATTGCTACTCCTGCATTGGCCCATGGTTATCTCCATCAGCCAGAACGTACAGCGCAATCGTTCGTGGACAATCCTTTTGTTCCGGGTGAAAAAATGTACCGCTCGGGTGATATCGCCAAGCTGCTGCCAGACGGTACGATTGAATACGTAAGCCGCAAGGATTCGCAGCTCAAAATTCGTGGAAATCGGATTGAAATCGGAGAAATTGAAGATCATTTTTCCAAACATCCAGGTGTTCAGGACGTTGCTGTGGTAGCCGTCAAAGATCACACAGATCAGAACATGCTAGTTGGCTATTTCACCACTTCGGATGGACAATCCATTCCACAGGACGTTATTCAGTCTTATATTGGGGGCAAGCTACCTTCTTATTTTGTACCGAGCCATGTCGTTCATTTGGAAGCTATGCCAATTTCACCAACTGGCAAGATCGATCGCAAAAAGCTGGCCCTGCGGCCACTGCCGGAAGCGTCTGATCTTTCATTTGGCGGGGAACCTCTTCGCGAAGGAACCGAAACACTCATTGCCGAAGCATGGACTCAAGTGCTTGGTAAAAATAACATTGGCGCTACCGATGATTTCTTCCTGATCGGGGGCGACTCGCTTCGTGTCATTCATGTGCTGGCTATTCTGAAGCCACGTTATGGCGCGCTGCGCATCGGAGATTTTTTCCGCTACAAAACCGTTCGTGAGCTTGCTGAATACGTGGAACAATTAGGTACGGAACAAACGCAGCAACGCAAGCCACTCGCGATTCCTCAAGAAAAAATGGATTTGAATGAGCATCCTATTGAGCTGTCTGATGCTTCTGACTTAGCTGAAGTCCGCGACTTGCGCGTGATTTTGTTGACTGGAGCTACAGGCTATCTGGGCTCGCACATTTTGTATGACCTGCTTCAACGGACAGAAGCCAAAATATACGCGATGGTACGCCCTTCTCAGGACGGTCCATCTGGTATCGAGCGTATTCAGTCCGTATTGACGGGATATTTTGGACATGATATCTCCAGCTTGATCGAAGGACGAGTGAAGGCTGTCTATGGGGATCTGGAGCAAGCTGATCTGGGTCTCTCTTCTGTCGACCGCCATATGCTGGAGCACCAAATCGACGGCATTATTCACAGCGCCGCTGACGTACGTCATTTTGGTGATTCGGCAGCCTTCGATCGCACGAATGTGACCGGAACACTGGAACTGTTGAAAATCGCTCAAGCCAAGCCAGGAGTATCCTTCCATCATGTCTCCACTATGGGAATACCGGAGGATCTTGCTAACGAAGGAAAATGGGAGTCGGCATTGGAGCTTTCTGCCTTCCCAGACGAACTGAATGTGGACAACCTGTACACGAATAGTAAACTGGCTGCGGAGAAGCTGTTGTTCCAAGCAGCTCAAGCGGGTACGCCTGTCTCGATCTATCGCGCGGGTAATTTGACAGCCCATTCGGCCAACGGACGCTTCCAGCGAAATATTGATAGCAATGCTTATTATCGTATGATGAAGGCGATGCTGCTGCTGGGCAAAGCGCCACAAGCCGATTGGCATACGGACTTCACACCGATTGATTACGCCAGCCGTGCTATCGTAGAGCTGTCTGTTCATCAAAAAAGCGCAAACCGTATTTTCCATATCTGCAATCCGAACCCACTGCCATATGATGAACTGATCGCTATGGTAAACCAACTCGGTTACGCAGTAGAAACCCTGCCTTTTGACGATTACAGCGCCTGGTTGCTAAATCCGTCTTCCGGCATTCAGGAGGATGCACTTCACCTTGCTATGGGACAACTAGAAGGTGACGGAGCCAAGGATTCAGCTTACCGTTACGGATGCTCTGTAACCACAGCTCTGCTGGAACAAGCTGGCGTTCAATGCCCGGCAACCGACCTGAATTTTATTCGGAACATGATCCAGCATGCCGTCGAGATCGGTTACTTCCCGACCTCTTCACCGGTATCTGTAAAAGCTACACAGAGGTAACAAAGTTGTGATATTTCCCCCGCGTGTTTTCGGTATGATAGACTAGATTTTGCTAGTTTCATATCTAGTATAAACCTCTATACTTTCAGAATTTTTTTGCATGCGGGGGATGTCATTCAATGAAACACACTTTTTTTAAAAGAACGTTGCTAATCATAAGTTTGTTGGCTATTTTAGGAATTTTGGTGTATGAAGCACGTAGCATATACCACACACCTACAGTTAAAGGGGCTCATCGTACACGCACAGCTAATGCAGATCGACTGGTACGCCATTTATTTTCAATGACGCCTACACCAGATAAAGTATATTACCAAAACAAAGTAATTGTCCTGATGTATCATGAGGTGACCAAGACTCCACCTGATCCCGGTGCTCTCAAGCTTAGTAATTTAACGAGGCAGTTGGACGAAATGAAAGCTAACGGCTTCCACTGGATCACGATGAAAGAGTATACGGATTTTATTTTACATAAAGCCAAGGTTCCTGATAATGCGGTACTTATGACATTCGACGATGGCTACGAGTCCTTTTATACGGACACTTTTCCTGTGTTGAAAAAGTACCAGGTACCGGCAACCAATTTTCTCATCACGTCCACGATCAGCAATCCCAAACATATTGGTATTCCAAAGCTGACATGGGATCAAATTCATCAGATGCATGCTGAAGGCATTGATTTCTACAATCATACCAATGACCAGCATGCTTACGGATACTCCAACACAGCGCGCACCCAACAAAAGCCGCTTCTGATGGCTCCAGTGTATTCGAAAAAGCTGGGGCGAATGGAAACCGAGAATGAGTTCAAACAGCGAGTTTCTACCGATTTGGACATGGCTGACAAGAAGCTGTTCAAGCATCTACACAATGATCAGAATGTACTTGCCTTCCCTTATGGTGGGTATACCAAGGAGACGATGGAAATTTGCCGTTCCTTGGGTATTGACGTTACGTTTACGGTGAAACGCGGGATTAACTCGCCAGGGCAAACGAACGGCTATCGCGTCAATGCAGGTGGAATACACAATATTCCCGAAGTATTGGTGCAATACATGAAGGAAGGTGCTCCCCTTCGCCCACTTCCTTTTGCTCAAGGTCCCAACAAGGTATCCTAAACGTTGGCTAGCTTATTGAAGGATAAAAAAGAACCTTTAAAACCATTTTATGTCGTGGTTTTAAAGGTTCTTTTAATGTATGAGATGTAGATTAGGGCCAGATGCGAATTGCCGCGATAACAGCCAGATGTACCGGGTAAAAGCTACGCCACAACCAACGCGGTACCCGACTATAAAATCCGCTTTCTCCAGTTGCAAAACATACGATCAGAATACTGGACAGCAGACTAAAGTGCTGAAGATTCGCGTGATGCACCATGTCATACACTACGTTCAAAACAAAATGGGCTGCAATCATCATATATGAACGGGTGTATCGATAAATCAGAACCAACAGCAGTCCATAGGCTCCGTAATCCATCTGGCTGAGCTCCATAACCAGAGCTGAGACGACGTACAGGCACGTTACAGCCGTCCAATGCTTCAAGCGGGATGCAGCAGCCAACGCAAGCAACGAGGTCAATAGCGTCCAGATTACGTTCGGTCTAAGCACATCAAACGCCAGCATATAGGGCACCTGAGAAATCAGAGCCAGTCCGAGTAGACGGAGCATATAGCTCTGCATGTCTCGGGTATGAGTATATCCCGCATACAGCGCGTACGCGTAGATTGGAAAAGCAAGCCTGCCGGCAATTCTCCAAGCCGGATCCGTCGGAAAAAACACAAGTCCGACATGGTCAATCAGCATCGTCAGCATGGCCAACCAGTACATACAAGGCCCCCTTATTTATGTTTTACGTTTTATCTTCTGTCAAGCTCAGAATGGCGTTCATGATGTCCGTTTTCGTAACCCGTCCTACCAACTCCCGAATTGGAGTTGAGGAGCTACATTGCTCGTCCAAAACTGGAAGACAATTGACCTGATGCCGAATCAGTTTCGATATCGCTTCCAGTAAAGTGTCTTCTGGAGCAAGCGTCGTCATTTGGGCCCGGCGCGTCATTGCCATGGTCACCGGGACGGTGTGAAGATCGGTATGCCCCAGCATGACCTTCAGCAAATCCTTGCGGGTAACAATTCCAATGAGCTCCTGCTCCTCTCCTGTGACCATCAGGGTACCTGTATTTTGCTGAAACAGCATCAGCACCGCATCATAGGCGGTAGTGTCACCGGAAATCAAAATCGGATCACTAAGTATATCCGCCACCGTCAGCTTTTTGAGCATGTTGCCGATATGACTATCATATTTAGGATGACGCCCTGGCAGGTAGCCTACCTTCGGCTTGGCATCCACCAGTCCGAGCATAACGAGCAGAGCAAGGTCAGAACGGAGAGTCGGACGCGTCAATCCCAGTGTTTCAGCAATTTTATCCCCCGTAACAGGTGCCAGACGCTGGACAATATCAACAATTTCCCGCTGTCTTTCAGACAGTTGAATAATGATTACCTCCTTATGGAGTGGGGTAGAATACATTATAAAGAGCGTAGATCGGTAAATTTCAGCATCTTCCGACAATTCATCAAATTTTAATCATACACCGCTTGTTTTCAAATTTAAAATGTGTCACAATTAAGAATGTAATACATACTAATTATAAGTTTAACGTGTGCAATATGCTACATTTATCAATGAACTATTGTACATCGCATGTGATATGTATTATGTATTATATAAACCTGAGGAGGAAATCAAATGAAATTTTTCTTGGATACTGGTAACATTGAAGAAATCAAACGTATTGAACGTTTGGGTCTGGTTGATGGTGTAACAACGAACCCTTCACTGATCGCTAAGGAAGGTCGAGTGTTCAAGGAAGTCATTCAGGAGATTTGCAGTATCGTTGAAGGTCCCGTAAGTGCTGAGGTTATTGGTCTGAAGGCTGAAGATATGCTCAAAGAAGCTTATGATATCGCCAAGTGGGCACCGAACGTGGTTATCAAGCTTCCTATGACTGAAGATGGCTTGTATGCTTGTAACGAGCTGACCAAGAACGGAATCAAAACGAATGTAACACTGATTTTCTCCGCGGCTCAAGGTTTGATGGCAGCCAAAGCTGGCGCTACTTTTATCAGCCCGTTCGTAGGACGTCTGGATGATATCGCTGTTGACGGTATGAAGCTGATTCGTGAACTGAGACAAATTTTGGACATTCATGGTCTGAAATCCGAAATCATCGCCGCATCCATCCGCAATATTAAGCATGTAGAAGATGCTGCTCTGTCTGGTGCACATATTGCCACCATTCCAGGTTCCTTGCTCCCTTCTCTGTGGAAACACCCACTGACAGACAGTGGTATCGAACGCTTCCTGAAGGACTGGGAAACCGTACCTAAAGCTTAATTCGCCAGTCATGGCAAACGATATTATATCAACCCAAACAGCCCGTATTTTACGGGCTGTTTTTTTTGCTGTAGTGATAGCAGAACCCAAAACGCTGAACAACTTTTTTTGACAAAATAACTTGTTGTTCATATAATTGTTATAACAACTAATTAATTTCAAAGTAATTTATGTACGGGAAACAGAAAGGAGTACCTATGAATAACTTGCCTCCCGATTGTTCCATTGGGATGTTGCTCGGGATTACTCACCGCAAAATGAGTCAGCAGCTCTTGCAGCGCCTCAAACCTTATGATATTTCCCCAGAGCAATGGTCGGTTCTGTTCCAAATCTATCAGGCTGAGGGTTTAAATCAGAAAGAAATTGCAGCTAAGGCCGTGAAGGACCAGCCTACCACGACTCGAATTATTGATTTGTTGGACAAGAAGGGCTGGGTACGGCGTGTAAATAGCCCACAGGATCGTCGGGCCTATTTGCTTCATCTGACTGAAACAGGCCGACAGCTTGTGGAGAAGACTCTTCCTGTCGAACTTGATACCAATCACGATTTTGTAAAAGGAATTTCCTCGGCCGATCTGAAGCAATTCCGCCGGACTCTTTTACAAATTCACGCCAACATGACCGAATCAGAAAAACAAGGAGAGAACGATTAATATGCAACAAGGCAAGCAACCTCTTTGGACCAAGGAATTTATCGTTCTTACGGTTTCCAATTTATTTTTGTTTCTGGAATTACAGATGATCCTATCTTCCATTCCTTCTTATGTGAAAAATACATTCCACGCTAGTTCCGTTCAGGTGAGTCTCGTTACCACCTTATTCGCTTTAAGTGCGATTGCAGCACGACTCTTTTCAGCCCGTATGCTGGAAAAGGGACATCGCAGTACCCTGATCTTCGTGGGACTGCTGTTTGCATTGGCAGGAACGCTGGGGTACAGTGTTTCGCCAACGATTACAGTGCTTCTGCTCATGCGGATGTTATTTGGGATTGGCTTCGGTATGAGTAGCACGGCCTTTCCAACGATGGCCTCTGACGTCATCCCGCCCAAACGTCTCGGTGAAGGAATGGGCTTCTTTAGTCTGTCCACTAGTCTAGCGATGTCGATTGGGCCGACCATCGGCATTTCGATGCTTCAATACGGGAGTTTCAACCTGCTTGCCTATACGACAGCAGCTGTAATTGTTGTGATATTCCCGTTGGCTTACTGGCTGATTCGTACACTACCCAAAGGGCACATCGAACCACCTATGGTTCCTTTGGAAGAAGGGCGAAAACCGGCATTTAACCGTAAATTGTGGGTTCCCGCCTTGTTGAACATGCTGATGTCTATCACATATGGTGGATTACTCGGCTTTATGGCGCTTTACGGGGATGAAGCAAATCTGGCACATCCGGCCTACTTTTTCCTGTTTAATGCGGTATCCGTGCTGATCGTGCGTCCCTTCTCGGGCCGTATTTATGACAAAAAAGGGGCAAAAGCACTGCTCATCCCTGGCTCCCTGTTTTTAATTGGCGGTCTGATCCTGCTTTCCTACGCACACAGTGATGTCTTCATGTATATGTCTGCTCTTTGCTACGGTATCGGGTTTGGTGTCATGCAGCCGACCCTCCAAACCTGGATGATTCAGGTCGTGTCTCCTAAACAGAGGGGCATGGCAAACGGTATGTTTCTCAATTCCCTCGATTTCGGGGTTGCAGCCGGAGCGCTTATACTTGGCATTATCGCCAAAGCAAGTGATTATGCGTGGATGTACCGTCTTTCCTCGCTGTTTGTTGTACTGTTCTTACTAATCTATGTCATACAAATCGTTGTGAGCCGCAAGCCTAAGACGCATCTCCCTCTAGAAGGGTAGACTATATTTTACAAATGAACATTAGCTCTTACTTGCTTAGTTATCAAAAACACCCGTTGCCATGGTTTCATGGACAATGGGTGCTTTTTCATTTATTTCGCAGGAGTTTTGCGTCTTAGCTTGGGAGAACGAGGCTTTTCCCGGGACACGCTTGTTTGCTCCTCATTTACACTCATACGGTCCGTGGATTTGTCATCTGTGGGTTCATCCTGCTTGGGTCTGACCGCAAACAGCATCAGCAGAGCTGCAATGCCTCCCACTGCGGCCATCACGCCAAAGAGCAGACCATGTCCACTGCTGCCCAGCAGCAAGGATACAACCGGAGGGCCTAGTGACACCCCGACAAAGCGCATGCTGCTATACAGGGCAGTAATGGTTCCGCGTTCCTCTTTTTCAATTCCCTTTGTAATGAGAGAATCCAAACAAGGCAGCGCAAGCCCAATTCCGCCGCCCCCTAACGTAAACAGTCCGATCACCGCATAAATATTTTGGATAAATCCGAGAATGGCAAAGCTGATCGTCAATATGGCCAAACCACTGAAACCGATCCACTTCATACGCTTTTTGTGCTTGCCGATGATCTTGCCTCCTACATAAGAACACAGACAGAGGGAAATCAGCGGAATGGCTAACACAAAACCTTTCCACACTCCATGGAGGTTGTAACGACTTTCCAAGATGTCGGATAAGTAGAACAAGACGCCAAAAATGACAAACATACAAATGCCGCCCATAGCGAAAATAGCATAGAGCCAACGTCCTTTTTCGGCAAGCACCCGCTTCACATTTCCCACAAACTCCCGAAACATAATCGGTTGGTTCTTACGCTTAGGCACATGGATCAGCCAAAGCACCAAAATGAGCGAAATCAGACAGAGGCCTGGAATTACGGCCAGTGGCAAAAACCATAGAACAGCTCCCAATGCGGCACCGAGTATCGGACTTAGCACTTTGCCAAATGTGTTGTAAGTCTCGACGACCCCCAGGTTCTTACTGGCCTCATCCTCATTCTCGTACAGATCACCCACAAGCGGAATGACTATAGGAAAAGCCCCTGCCGCTCCCGCACCCTGAAGTAGACGGCCTGCAATAATGGTCCAGTATGCTGCCGAATCGTGAAGCAGCCATGCTCCCGCTGCAGAAATCCCCCCACCAATCACCGTCAGAATCAGACAGGGAACAATCACCGCCTTACGGCCAAATCGGTCGGAGAGATAGCCCGCAATCGGTATCAGTAAAATGGCCACCACCGCATATACTGTAATCAACATGCTAATCCGAAAAGAGCTTACATGTAGCTTACGTCCGATTTCCGGTAACACAGGAATCAGCATGGAATTACCCAGCGTCATCATCAGCGGGATGGAACCTAACGCAAGCAGATTCCCCTTATTTTGTTGCATCCCGTTACCACCTTTGCAAAAGTAATAACACAGCTGTTCAGATTTGTTCTACAGATGTTATTGTGTTTACATTGGTGGGGATTTATACGGCTACACTTTAAATCCACCGACCCTTGCATTTAGTAGCTGCGACATATCCGCCAGTGTATGAATAGATGATGCAATTTCCTCCATGGAAGCCAGTTGCTCTTCTGCCGCCGCACTGACGCTCTGGGTTCCCCCTGCCGACTGCTCTGCTACTTCACGAATACGTTCTACTGCTTCCACCATTCGCTCTGATCCGCCGGACATTTGTTCTACGGACCGGTTTACACTGTGAATCTGTTCGCTGACCTGTTGAATGGAACTTCCAATCTGACGAAATGCGGTTTCTGCGGATTGCATGACCTTTACGCCAGACTGCACTTCAACCGTCCCTGTCTGCATACTGGAAGCGACATTTCCAACATGCTCCTGAATATTTTGCACAAATTGTGTGATTTCTGCTGCTGAAACCGATACCTGCTCGGCCAATCTTCTTACCTCAGAGGCTACAACTGCAAATCCTTTGCCCTGCTCTCCGGCTCTTGCCGCTTCAATCGACGCGTTGAGCGCCAGCATTCCTGTCTGTTTAGCAATTCCAGTAATAACAGCTCCAATCATGCCAATCTGTTCGGCCTGTTCACTAAGTGAACGTACAGCACGTGCAGAGCTGTCTACACTTTCGCTTACCTTCTCCATCTGACGCATAGCCTGACCTATAGATTGTTCCCCTGCTTCTGCATCTTTAGCGGCTGTATCAGACAACTCATATACCTGCTGGCTCGTAGCTGCAATATGCTCCAGTTCGTGGGCAAGCTCTTTCACAGTATCTGTAGTTTGTGTAATATCGTCGACCTGATGCTCCATACCAGCCGCTAATTCTTCCATTACACCGGAAGTATGACGATTGGCCTGATTCATTTCCTCTGTACTTACGCTAACCCGTTCTGCGGTTACGGTTAATGTACGCGCCGTATCCTGAGCATCCACTATAATACTGCGGAATCCCTCAATAAGCTTGTTGTAGGAGCTTGCAATCATACCGATTTCGTCTTTGGACGTAATATCCAGTCGGCTACGCAAATCTCCCCCACCTTCAGACATTTCCAACAGTTGCTCATTCATATGGTGTAATGGACGAATTGAACGAATCAGAACGATGGATTGAAAAATACTGTAAATGATAACCAGAAGCCCTACAATACTCGTAATCAAGGATGTATTCGTCATCGTTTGGTGCGCTTGCTGTACTTTCACCGTCACCATATCCTCTTGAGCTTTGACGAAGGCTACTACCTTGGTATCAAGTTGCTTGCGCAACACCCGTTCGTTTTCAAAATCATCGAGCAAATCAGAAAATGGCGGGAAAGCGTCATCTCTTGTACTCTGATACCCCGCTGTAGTCAGTAAACGATGAACTTGATTCATATAGGTATTAATCCCCGTCTTGAGATCAGTCATCTTTTTACTAGAATCCTCATTGCCTGTACTAAGCAGAGCTTCTGTCTCCTGTAGCAACTTTGCAACTTCACTTTGCTTGTTTCCGATCTCTTTCCCATACTGTTCGTCACGAGTTAGCAAATATGCCCGCTCATCATTAGATATGCCGTTTAACAAAAATTGAAGAGACTTCGAGTTATACGCAATAGCCTCTTCACGATTCATAATATCCTTGTACTCATTCTCACTATGTACGCTTAAAATGTAATTGGTCAGCAGCATTGCTGCAATCACACTCGGGATCAGTATCGCGCTAAGAATCATTTTGGCCTTAATCGTTAAATTCATGAATCGGTCCCCCAGTTATTTCTGAATAAAATGTCCAACTTACTATATATCGTTTTATTCGATTGTTTTTTTGAATGAAATAGAAAATAGTGTATAGATTTTTAAATATATTTATGTCTATTCAGTGAACATATATATCTTTTTTAATATCAAAAAACAAAAAAATTCAAAATTAGGTAAATGAACTGTTTTCAGTTTGTACTCTTCGAATTTCAGACTATTTAAATGATATACTATGTATTGGTATAGCATAAGCCTCAAGGAGGATCTGCATGAACAGTCTGGAGCTCAAACCGCTTATTCACGTGCTTAACGAGTTGGAAACCCGCAGCTGCCTTATTGAGCAGCAGGGTAACATGATCTTGAATTACTATCGTGAACCTCAAATTGCTAACGAACTCTATAAAATAAATTCCTGCACCAAAAGCGTGATTTCTGCATTAGTTAGTATCGCTATGAACCAGCAACAGGGACCGAAACCGGAGACGCCGATCCTCGAATTCTTTCCCCAGTTGGCCACAGATAGTGATTCTCGAAAACATGATATTACGATTGAACATCTGCTGACGATGTCCGCAGGCTTTAACTGGACGGAGTTTGGCGGACAAAACTCTTTTCCTACCATGAGCAAAACGTCAGACTGGGTGCAATTTGTACTTTCACAGCCATTATCGGATGTGCCAGGCACGCGAATGGAGTACAGTTCTGGCTGTTCTCAACTTTTGGCCACCATACTACGTCATGTTTCTGGACAAACAGTTGCTGAATTTGCCGAACAGCAATTATTCCAACCGCTCGGTATCGAAAGCTACCATTGGGAAACCGATCCTCAGGGCACTCATACGGGAGGCTTCGGACTGCATCTCAGGCCAATGGACATGCTCAAATTCGGGCAGCTTTACCTGAATGAAGGAGGCTGGGAAGGACGGCAGATCATCCAAGCAGAGACGGTTCGATATTCAACCCGTCCGTTTCTCCCTGCTGCCAAACCACAAAAAGCATTTTACGGATGGCACTGGTGGACTTCTTCCTTTTCAGATGGAACAAATACAGGAAGTGAAACGGACTATTTTTACGCTCTCGGCTTTGGTGGGCAATATATTGTTGTCGTCCCGTCGTATGACATGGTTGTTGTCGTTACCGCCGATAAATTCAAAAAGAAACGGACTCCTGTGGATATTTTCCGGCAGTATATTGTACCGCTACTACTCCAGCAGAATGGATAGGAGTAGATAACCAATGCTAAAAGTTGCAACTGATTCTATCAAAAATCTGCATCAAAAAGGGCTTGCCTGTTGGATCAAGCAAGCCCTTTCTTTACATATAATCGCTACATTGTGACATACTTCATCCACTTTCTAGCGCCTTACCTAGCCCAAGTGAATCGTAAGCTCTTGCTGTCCACTGGAAGCTGGTGTAATAATTACACCCTGTTCTCCCGACTGGCTGCTGCCTTGCTCCACTTGAACAACCTCGTGGATACCGCGCAGGACGATCGACCATGGTTTAACAGCACCTTCTGCCTTCACTGTAATGACAGAATCCTTGCGGCTGGCAATAACCGTTAACTCTTCTTCACCTGACGTATTCACGATAACCGTTCGAGCCTGTTGCCCCTCACCAAGCTCAAACAAATGAAGCGCCACTTGATCAGCATAATCATAATCCGGACGACTGTCCTCATGACCGATTGCCAACAGTGTGTTCGGCTTCACGAGCACAGGCAAAGTTGTAAAATCATGATGCTCGTTGACCCAACGACCACCTGACACGCTCTCATTCGTAAGTAAATTTGTCCACTGACCTTCTGGTACATAATACTGTACATTGCCTTCTTTATTAAAGATTGGGGCTACCAAAATGGAATCCCCCAGCATGTATTGCAGATCCAGTGTTGCACAGGTTGGGTCCTGCGGGAATTCCAATACCATAGCCCGCATCATCGGCAGTCCCTTTACCGAGGATTCCACAGCAGAAGGATACAGGTATGGCATTAGCGAGCATTTGAGTTTTGTAAAGCTACGCACCACATCCACTGATTCTTCGTCAAATAGCCAAGGCACGCGATAGGATTCGTTTCCGTGCAGACGGCTATGGGAGGACAGAAGTCCAAATTGTACCCACCGTTTGTATACGTCCGGCGCAGCCGTTAACTCAAAGCCGCTAATATCATGGCTCCAGAAGCCGAAGCCGCTCAAACCAAGCGACAAACCGCCTCGTAAGGATTCCGCCATCGACTCATACGTCGACGAGCAGTCTCCTCCCCAGTGAACCGGGAACTGTTGCCCCCCGGCTGTAGCGGAACGTGCAAATAACGCGGCTTCATTTTTACCCAGCTTTTCCTCCAGCACATCAAATACAGCCTTATTGTACAAATGCGTATAATAGTTATGCATTTTCATCGGATCAGATCCGTCATGATATACCACATGGGTAGGGATGCGCTCGCCAAAATCAGTTTTGAAGCAATCTACCCCCTGTTCTACCAACACCTTCAGCTTATCCTGGTACCAGGCGACTGCAGCCGGATTCGTGAAGTCAACCAGCCCCATCCCCGCCTGCCACATATCCCATTGCCACACGCCACCATCGGCGGTTTTGACCAGATAACCATTCTCCATGCCTTCATCAAACAAAATGGATTTTTCAGCAATGTACGGATTGATCCATGCACAAATTTTGAGACCCTTTGCCTTCAATCTTTGCAGCATGCCTTCCGGGTCTGGGAACATGTCTTGATCCCACTGGAAATCGCACCATTGGTATTCCTTCATCCAGAAGCAGTCAAAATGGAATACCGAGAGCGGCAGATCTCGCTCAGCCATCCCGTCCACAAAATGATTCACTGTGGCTTCATCGTAATCTGTTGTGAACGAAGTGGTCAGCCACAAACCAAAAGTCCAGGCTGGTGGTAATGCAGGCTTACCCGTCAGCTTGGTGTAATTGTCCAGTACCTCTTTAGGGTTAGCTCCACCAATAATGAAATACTCTAACGATTCGCCGGAGACGCTAAACTGAACCTTTGATACATTTTCCGATGCAATCTCATAGGATACCTTTTCCGGATGGTTGACGAACACACCATACCCTTTATTAGATAGATAAAATGGAATGTTTTTATATGCCTGCTCACTGCTGGTCCCGCCATCTTCATTCCAGATATCGACCACTTGGCCATTTTTTACGAACGGAGTGAAACGCTCTCCGAGTCCGTATACGTACTCACCGATGCCCAGCTCCAGCTGTTCCCGAAAAAAAGGCTGATCCTGCGGGTCTGTAATATAGCCTGGTCCCCGATGTCCGCTACCTGTGACTCTGCGATCCTCGACATAAAAGCCTACGTCCCAGCTCTTTCCACGACCGACTCGCACACTCAGATCGCCGCTTTTCAGTACCGCTGCGTCCTCATCCACCGTAATGCCTACCTCTGTTGGCAAGGTGTGAATTTCAAAATCCGGTCCCTGATGCACCCGTCCCTTATGGTGGTTTAGACGTACCCGAATGACATTCGGCATAGGCGAGCTGTAGGTCGCTTTCAGCAACGCTCCGTTCAGTGTATCTCCTTTATGCTCGATCCGGTGGGTTGCTGCATATACCGTCATGGAAGCATCGTCCGTCACGATATCACGGATTTCAGCAGGATTTTGTATTTCATAGCCCTTGCGAACCAACCAATAGCCATCAGTAAATTTCATCTATTCCTTCCTCCGTCTCAATCTTTATATTCTTGATTCCAAATCGCTTGTTGGATTTTTTCGAAATCCTTACTATAATAATATTGATTTATGTAAGGGTTTACTTCTTTTATTTTGACGTATTATATCAATATTTTGATGTTTTCTATATAAATCAGTTTGCCGAAAGGAATCATTGAAATGCAAAGGGAAATGTTACGAGAAAACCGCATTCACGGCAATCCCATGTATCCGGTCAGCGTATATCCGAGCGTAGAGCAATTGAACGGAAATAGTATATTGGAGTCCCATTGGCATGAGGAAATGGAGTTTATCGTAGTGGAACAAGGGACCGCTGTATTTCAGACGGATATGGTCTATACGGAGGTTAGCGAAGGTGAAGCCCTTTTTGTAAACAGTGGCGAGCTTCACGCCGGTTATTTACAAAAAAGTCCTCGCTGTGTATTTTCTGCGGTGGTGTTTCACCCCGACATACTGCACAGCCGCACGCAGGATACGGTGCAGACGCAGTTTATTGACCCATTTATCAGTAAAAAGCTTGTCCCTCCCCCCCACATTCGCGGCGTGCAGCTCTGGGAGCAAGAGGTGCTGGCTGCATTGCGATACATTATCACCAGCCATGAACAGAATGCGCCTGCCCGTGAACTGGCGACCAAGGCACAGCTCTATAGCATGATCGCCTGCCTGTACCCACACATGACCCCCGCTAACGGAGAGGATGTGATTATGGCGGGTCAACGCAACAAAGTTGAACGGATCAAAAAAGCGTTGGCGTATATCAACAGTCATGCTCATGAGCCTATACGTTTACGGGAAATCGCAGATGAGATTGGAATGAGCGAGGGACATTTTTGCCGTTTTTTTAAGCAGATGGTTCAGAAAAGCCCGGTAGAATATATCAACTATCATCGGATTCAAAAGGCTTGCAGGTTGTTGGAGCAAAGTGATCGAAAAGTGGTTGATATTGCGCTGGATGTTGGATTTGACAATCTAAGCTACTTTATTGCGACCTTTAAAAAATGGAAAGGCCTGACCCCTTCGCAGTACCGTAAGCAGCACGAAGCAGATCAGGCGCTTGCTGTCCCTTATATAACAGACTGATATGCATAGGATAAATTATTTGTTTTTTTTGGGCTTCATAAGTACTAAAATTATTTTTCTTCCTCTTAATTTAGTAAATATATAGCCAGCTACACCTCCTAAAACAGATGGAATTAACCACCCTAACCCTACATTATATAATGGGAGAAAATGGGTGAAAAAATCATTAATTACATTAATTTTTATTCCAGCAGCATTCAAGCCATCAAATAAACTAATGATAAAGGTTAATATCAAACTGCCTTGATATACTTCTGACTTTCCTTTAAATACGGGATGTAAAAAAGTTAAAAATATTAGAGAAATAGCAATAGGATATATTGCCATTAATACTGGCGTTGAAACCTTAATGAGCTGTGTTAAACCTATGTTGGCTACAAGGATACTAAATATAGATAACATGAGAGCGACTCTTTTGTAAGAGACTTTTGGAAATAATCCATGAAAAAAGGAAGAGCAGGAAGTGATAAGCCCCACACTTGTCGTTAAACACGCTACTGTAATCATTAAGCCTAATAGAATAGATCCATAAGATCCAAAATAATAGGAGGAAACCTTAGCTAACACCTCAGCACCATTTCCTAAAATGCCCAGTTTTTCAACACTAGAAGCTCCCATGTATGAAAGAGACGTATAGATAAAAGCTAAGAGTATAACCGCAATTGCTATCGCTTTGCCACAAATGATCATCAGCTCTTTTTTTGTATTAACCCCTCTATCCTTAATCGCATTCACAATGATAATTCCAAAAATAAAGGCTACAAGAGCGTCCAATGTTAAATAACCCTCTTGAAAGCCTTTAAAAAAGACATTGGATGTATAACCCTCCGCAGGTTCTTGGAATTTTCCTATTGGGTGAATAATAGCTACAATCACAAGTAATCCAATGAATGTCAATTTAATGGGTGTTAGGAACTTTCCGATGACATCAATAATTTTTGTAGGATTAAGTGACAACAAACATGCAACTGCAAAAAAAAGGATAGTAAATACAAAAAGTGCGACAGGATGATCTGCATTGTCTGAAAAAAAAGGCTTTACTCCAATTTCAAATGACACACTACCGGTTCTAGGAATTGCATACAAAGGCCCGATGGCTAGATAAAGGATTGTTGTAAAGACAAGACCGAATACAGGATGTACACGACTCGCTAAAGTTTGCAAATTGCTTTTGCCCGAAAAAACAAAGGCTGTGACGGCTAGTAATGGTAAGCCGACACCGGTAACCAAGAAACCCGCATTGGCTATCCATACATTCTTTCCGGCCATTTGCCCAAGCATAGGTGGAAAGATTAGATTCCCTGCACCAAAAAATAAGGCAAATAGCATTGATCCTATAATGATAATAAAGGACGTAGAAACACTTTTAGACATAATAAATCCTCCAACCACGAACTCACAACATTTTGTTTTTATTCGTTTTCTTTTAATTTTGTATACTGTATGTTAATAGGAACGTAGCCAATTGTTGCATTCAAAGAACGGCATCTGATTGCCTAGAGTATGTTACTCTATATACGATCATCGTTTCAAGTAACTTTGTACTTGCAAAAATGAATCATTTCATCCCCTTGCTTTTGCACTTATGAGGCTACCCTATATTTCTCCTCCTACTTAGTGAGCTTAATGAACTATAAGAGAATTTTACACGTAGGACTTATTTCTTACAAGACATAGATGTAGTTACACACACCCGGTAGGTCTCGTAAAAGTTTTAAATTACTACATAATCTGCGGTTTAATCGAATCATCAACTGATTGTAATAAGCACAGGAAATCTTGGGAAAATGCCCTATGGAAGCAAGCGAATAATCCTTACAATTAATAGTACAACAATGCATATTAACGTTGAATACAATTTGAGCGGCTACAATTGAAGGGGTGCTTAAACATGACGAATTTGGCAAAACGCAACTATTGGTCTCTGAGTATTTTTAACTTCGCTTATCTATTTACATGGTCTGCCGCCATGTCTTTTTTTGTCATTTGGCTGGGACAAAGCCTGGAAATTTCAGAAACCTACACGGGATTTTTATACGCGGCTAATTCAATCGTCGCCTTGATCATGCAGCCTTTGTTCGGTTACTTATCTGACAAGCTGGGCTTGAGAAAACACCTGCTGTACATACTCTTTACAATCCTTTTGCTCGTCGGGCCCTTTTTTATCTATGTATACGGTCCATTGCTTCAAACGCAGTTCGTCATTGGTGCCATTGTTGGTGCGCTATTTATCGGCCTGGTATTTAATGCAGGTAACGGTGTCGTCGATTCGTATATGGACAAAGTTTCGCGTAAATATGGCTTTGAATACGGACGGGTTCGTATGTGGGGTTCACTCGGGTGGGCGGCGGCTACTTTTGTTGCGGGACGGGTCATCAATATCAATGTAAATCTGACCTTCTGGATTGCCTCCGTATCTGCCATTGTTGCCATGATCTGCATCTTCCTGACCAAAGTCGAAATTTCTGGACAGGAGCAGCAGAAAACAGAATCGTTGAAGCTCATTGATGTGCTGCATCTCGTACGTACCACAAAGTTCTGGTTTCTTATGCTATTCATGGTTGGCGTGACCCAAATTTATGAGGTATATGACCAACAGTTTGCCACATACTTCGTATCGCAGTTCAGTTCCAAAGCGGAAGGAAATCAATTCCTTGGCGATTTGAGCGCTGTGCAGGTTTTTCTGGAATTTGTGTTCCTTTTCGTTACCCCTTGGTTTGTGAACAAAACGACCGCCAAATGGGCATTAATTATTGCCGGGTCGATTATGTCTTTGCGTATTATCGGCTCTTCGCTGCCATTCGGTTCTATATGGGTGGCTGCGATGAAGATGATTCACTCCCTGGAGAAACCACTTATTCTGGTAGCCATCTTCAAGTACATTACCGTTAACTTTGACCAGCGCTTGTCCTCCACCATGTACCTGCTGTATTTGTTTATGGGCTCCCTGGTGGTTTCCATTTTCTCACCCATTGTCGGGCATATGTATGAAGTATTAAATTTCCCGATTACTTATGTAATTCTGGGTTCCATTGCAGGTCTATTCACCATCCTATCCTGTTTTACACTGACAGCAGACAAGAAGAATGTAGAGCGGTATCTGGAAGAACGCCGTAAACAGGATCTGAAAAGAGCAACCAAAAAAGCTGAAGCAGTTCATTCGTAATCTAATGGTTTAAGCTTAACAAAACAGCGGCAGTCTAGGACTTTTTTCTCGTCCAAGGCTGCCGCTCTTAACTCCAGTTGATTTGAAGCTTATTTTAAATCTTGAATACCGACACCGTCTGATTCATCTCTTCCGCCCTCTTGGCAAGCATGTTAGCACCCGCAGACACTTCCTGCATGGATGCAGTAGTTTCCTCGACTACGCTTGCGACTGTTTGAGTAGAATCTGCTGCACGTTCGGAGATTTCAGCAATTTTCTTCATCGATTCCACCATAGAAACGGTCCCTTCATTTACGGATCTTGCTTCTACAGCCGCAGTGTCCACCTCACCGCTCACTTCTTCAACGGCACCTACAATCTCAGAAAAAACGTTACCTACGCCTTCGACAAGCATCATGCCTTCATTCAGAGATTGAACACCTTCATTCATTGAAATCACAACTTCATCTGTTCTTAAGGCAATTTCGTTAACCAGAGAAGAGATCTTGCCTGTTGCTTCACTTGCTTGTGCCGACAGATTGCGTACTTCAAAAGCAACAACCGCAAACCCTTTTCCCTGCTCTCCCGCCCTCGCAGCTTCTATACTCGCATTTAGTGAAAGCAAATTGGTTCGAGCTGCTATATCACGGATCATAGCTGTGATCTGTCTGATCTCCGCAGACTTTTCTCCTAGAATATTTACTACTTCAGCGGATTGAGTTACCTTAGTATGCACATCTCTTATTTGAGAAACAGTCGAAGACATTTGGGTTTTTCCGTTGTTAGCTTTTTCTTGTGCTTGGGTTGTGAGATTTGCCACATTCACAAAGCGATTGGTTATGTTCTCTACACTTTTAGAAACGTCTACCGTGTAATTCAGCGTATCAGCTATGTCTACAAGCTGTGTCTGAGATCCCTCCGCAACCTGAGTGGCACTTATAGCTATCTGCTCGGTAGCAATGCTTGTCTGTTCCGCACTGGCCGTTAACTGTTCAGCCGTAGAGGCAACCAGTAAGGAATTATCCACAACTTCCTTTAAAAGATTGCGAAGTGAATCGCACATTTCATTAAAATCGGATGCCAGCTCCCCGACCTCATCTTTGGATCGGATACTAAGGGGTTCCACTCGCAGGTCCCCTCTCGTTACCAGCTTTATCTGTTCCGCTATCTTTAATATGGGCTTAGTGAACGATTGAGCCAGTAAAAAAGAACCGATAATGCCAAGGATCGTACATATGATAGTCAGAGAAATCATCAAAAGTCTACCTGAATGGTAAGATTGACTCGATTGATTAGCGGCATCAGTAGCGTACTGCTCATTAAGCAGCTTCAGTTTATTCACATCGTCTAAGGCTGCCTTATAAATAGAAGAATTCCCATGGATGATCATGTAGGCCATCACCTTGTCGTTTTCTTCCATGGCCGCGGAAACCACCTTTAGATGGCGGAGATACATTGCCCACTGACCATAAAAGTCGGTGAATAGTTCTTTTTCCTCTGCCGTGGAGGCTAAACTCTGATATTTATTTACACTCTTATCCATTGACGCTGTAGCTTTGGTTAGTTCTTCTTGATAAGTGCTGCGGACGGCTGCATCCTCTTCGAGTATCATTCGAACGGTGAGCCTATCGATTTCTGTAATCTGCTTATCCATACCTTGAAGAAGAATGACTGCAGGTAAAGACCTGTTATTTACCTTATCAGAAGCCTCCCCCATTTCCGACATCTTAATAACGCCTATAACACTTGAAAGGGACAGCACGATCACCAGTATGAGCGCTGCACTAATTATCTTTTTCTTTAACGTTAATTTAAACACCCTTATCTTCCTCCCGTGACTGGTCTCGTATCATCACTGCTGAGCTTTCCAATATATACGTATTTGGCGCAACAGCTCTGCCTTATCTATCTTTCCACTGATGTAGCTTTGGATAGATGCTCCTGTGATGCCCCCATGATCAGGTGGAAGGGTTGCCATGAACGGCAGCGTCTTTCCGCTCGACATATATGACTTGATCGATTTACTCAAAGGATCTGAAGGCACCATGTCAATATTCTTGAACGCCGGTATAACATTGGCCTTGTTAACCAAAAGTTCTTGTCCGGATTTTTCATATACCAGCCAGTTCAAAAACTTCTTTGCTTCCTCTTGCTGCTGAGGTGTGGTAGTTGTGGAGTCGATGAATATATACTTTGTCACACCGACAGTGATCTTAGTATTGTTAGGATCATCCGTATTATCGTTTAGCGGAAGAGGCAAGAAACCGTATTCCTCATTTGCCGTATCATTGCTCTTTATTCCATTCCAAGCCCAGTTGCCCATAAACCAAAGCCCTACCTTGCCCTCTCCCAAAGCTTTGGCTCCATCTTCATACGTACTGTCCAAAGGCAAGTGCTTATTAATGTTGTTATCCTTGAGCAGATCTAAAGTTTGTACCCATCCAGACATTACATTGTTCTGGGACATATCAATGGAGTTATTCTGCATACCTTTAACAAACTCCGGAAAGCCCCCAGGTTGAACAGAATAAGACAGAGCTAAAAGATGAGAGCCGAGAGACCAGTCCATTGGTGAAAGCATGTCCGGTGCTACTCCCGACTTCTGAATTTTAGCCATTAATGAATTCAGGCTACTTCTACTTTTTACCGAGGAAACATCAAAAGCCCCCCCTGTTGCTTTGTCCAGTACTTTCTTATTGTAAATTAATCCGTAGCCTTCTACTGCAAATGGAAACCCCAGCACAGCATCATTTTTCTTGACGGTGTCAAGTCCATTTTCTATCGTATCGGCTACCCACTTCTCTTTACTTAAATCAATAGCTTTATCCAAGAATGTCTGCGTGTCGCCTGGATCAAGCATCGACATGGTAGCTGGACTCCCTGAGCCATACATCGACATCAGCTTTTGATATGCAGACGTCCCCTCAGGAGCGGTTATAATCTCTAAAGATACTTCAGGGTGCTCTTGATTGTATTGTTTTGCTACTTCCTCTAACTGGGTTTTTATTTCAGATTTAGAATTCAAAAGTGTAATCTTGGTCGTCTGCTGTGATAATGGTGAAGCTGAACAACCTATAAACATAATTAAACATGCTAGAGAAATCGCAACTTTTAGCTGTTTTCTCATTAACTTCCCCCCCTAAGGATTTGCTTTCATAAAATTTATGAACAATATTCAATGTTATCGACATAATCCTTCGCGAAGGTTAGAAGTTTTTCGTTGGTAAATATCGGAAGTTAAATAATAGTACAAACAGGTTGTTACGTTAAGTTAACAGACAAGATAGCACAACAAATTTTATCCAATCGCGTCTTAATATGGGGAAAAGTTACTTCACAACAAATTTAATCAAAAAAGGGGCAATCATTTATGAACAAAGCATTTTGCTGGGTTTTTCTTGCAATCTTTTTATTTATTTCATCATCCACTACTTATGCAGCAGAAAATCAAATCAAAGTTGACGGTGTGACTGCTACATCCGATGTGAAGCCCGAAATGAAGAACAACCGTTTAATGGTACCTCTACGTGTTGTTAGTGAAAGTTTGGGGGCTAGCGTCGAATGGTCCAATTCCGAGGTTATTCTCGCTAAAAGCGATATGAAAGTGAAATTAGCAATAAATAGAAGTACAGCGGAGAAAAACGGCGAAAAGATACTGCTTGATGTAAAACCATACACGAAAAACAATCGCATATATGTTCCACTTCGTTTTATTGCAGAGACGTTTGGCTGCAATGTCAATTACAGCAACCTTGCAGTGATTGTTGATACTAAACCACTGTTCATAAACGGTGTACAAGTAAAAGCATTGCAACAGGAATACCGTATGACTTTGGGCGGCGTAGTTCAGCAAATTCATGGCAATGCATATAATGAAACCATTTATAATATTTTCACAAAAGGCAAAGGTGAAAAGGTCGAAGCACCTGAAAACTATTCTTGGAGCTTAACTCTTGACACACCTGGATCTTATTATAAAGATGCACAATACGATTTCTTAGGCCAAAAAGGGAAAAGCTTAGCTCGTTTTGATATGTATTCTTTAATTCACACTTATCCACCTGAACTTTTAACAGGCTACCCAGAGACATTGATTCATGACGTATCGAATGATGAGTGGTATTTGTTTAACGATACCGCAAGAAAATCCATTTATCAGTTAATGGAGACCGCTGGGAAGAACGGTTTTCTGAAGGTTATAAGTAATACCGTTGTATAATGCGATTCTTTCTTGTTACACTTTTTCGTCTCCAAAAGATAAAAGGCAAATTCCCAGCTGAACATAAGCAGCACAGGAATTCGCCTTTATTAACCGTATATAAGATGAACTCTTCATTTTACATAGAAAGCGGAATGAAGGTTATTTTTCCATCTGTAACATTTCTGACTCATAGGACTGAAATGCATTTTCCATACCCATCACTACATCTTTAATCTTCATGTATCCTTTGGTATACGGTTCCGAATCGCGAATTTCTTCCCACATATAGTGATATTGCTTCATATCCTCTGTTTCGCATACGACGAAATCGGTGTAGTCCTTTCCAGGCAATGCTTCTGCATCAAAAAACCGAACCTGAACCTGTTCGTTATACTTTTGAATGGTAGCCTGCAAGGTCCCCGCATGTTTTCGACGTTCCTCCCGAGGAAGAGCCAACCAGGAAGGGTAGAATTCCAATAATACAATCATCATATAACGCATATGCCTATCTCCTTTTTTTGGTGAAGCTTGAATGATGTATCGTTATTGTACGCTGCTTGTCTACAAATTCGCATTAACATAGGTTAATGCGGATCACTACGCAGCAAACGACTAAGTGACACAGGGGAGACGCCTATGTAAGAAGCTATATGATATTGGGCAACTCGCTTGTCCAATCCGGGGTATTTTAGGAGAAAAGCGTGATAACGTTCCTTAGCGGAGAGGTACAATAATTCGCGTTCCCGCTCCTCTTTTCGAATGTAAAGTCTCTCTACACTCTTGCGCACGAATCTTTCCCACATATGGCTTGTATCCATAAGCTCCTTCAATACGTGATATGGAATTTCAATGACAACCGAATCTTCCATTGCCTCAATCGAAAAAGTGGAGGCTTCTTCTTGGATCATAGCCCCATAAGAGGTTACGTAATCATCTTCTGGCGAAAAACCGACATTATATTCTCTGCCATCTGCTAATGTATAAAATAAACGGAATAATCCCTCTGAACAAAAATAGGCATGTTTCACAAGCTCACCTGCTTCAATGAGAACCGTTCCCTGCTGAACATGCTTCACACGGGTTTGCTCTACAAACCGGTTCCAATCCTGCTCTATAATCGAGGCATGATGAGCCATTTTTTCTAGTGAACGATAATAGGGATGCATCTGCCCACCTCTTCTTGACTTTTATAAAGGAATCGAAGATAACTTTTATGGCTTCGTATATGAAAAACAGGGGTTATCCCTTAGGTCTGGACAGACCTGCAGGACAACCCCCAGCGACGTGTTCTATCAGACTTCCGCAGCATCCTCTTCCACGAAAAGAGATACCTTGCGGATGCCATCCGCTCCGATGACGACAAGCCCCTGATCCGACAGACGGATTTCAGGGATAACGACCAGTGCGAGCAGTGACAGTGTCATCAGCGCGTTGTTCAGCATGCAGCCGGCTTGCTGAAGCGCGCGGCTGATACTTTCGGACTGCGCTGCCACCTCTGCAAACGGAGCTGGGGACATCAGCCCGGCAATAGGCAGCGGGAAGCGTGTCTCACCCGAGGCGGATACAACCACCACGCCACCACGCAGACCAACAGCCTGCTTCGCCGCCTGGGTCATGAGCTCGTCATCATTACCAATGACGAGCAGGTTGTGACTATCATGCGCGACGGTCATGGCAATCGCAGCCGGCTCAGTGAAGCCGACACCTGTCACAAGTGCGACCGCGTGACTGCCACTGGCATGATGTCGCTCGAAAACGGCGATTTTGCACAAATCCTGCGCAGGATCTGATGCAACTTCACCATCACGCACCGGAACGGTCATCCGCACTTCCTTCGTGTCCACGTGATTTTCCGTAACACGAATCACCCGTACGGGTACGTTCCCCTCCTGTACTGGAGCCGCAATGCGGAAATCTGCTGCACTCAGCTCTCGTCCCAGATGGACCGTGTCCATTACTTCCGCAGGATAAACGAATCCGTCCCAATCGGCGACCATTTGACCGTGCTCGGCCACCAGCTGGCCCGCTGCGATGGTAGCCGTCACATTCACTTCGGCCAATCGGCCATCAAGCAAAATAATGTCGGCAATCGCACCCGGAATGATCGAGCCGATGTCCCGTGCCACGCCGAAGCGCTCTGCCGTATTCAGCGTAGCCATCTGAAACGCGGTTACGGGCTTGACGCCCTGTGCAATGGCATGACGCACAACGAAGTCCATCTGCCCTTCATGGAGCAAGGATTCTGCGCTGCGGTCATCCGTTACCAGCATCATGCGGCGCGTGTCGAGACCCATTTCCGTGCTGGCGCGGATCGTCTCGGCCACATCATGCCATGCGGAACCTTGCCGCATCTTGGCATACATGCCGAGCCGGATACGCTCAGCTACATCCTCGGGCGTGACACACTCGTGGTCGCCCGAAATTCCCGCGGCTGCATAGACCGGCAGTCGCCAATCATCGGAGGCCCATGTAAAATGGCCATCCGCCACCTTGCCCGCGCGCAGCGTGGCCTGAATTTCCCCGATCATCACATCGTCTCCATAGACGACACCAGGGAAATTCATGACTTCGCCCAGCCCGATCATATCCGGGCCCCAGCTTAACGCTTCTGCGACTTCCACCGGGCCGAAGGAGGCACCCGTCGTTTCCAGCTCCGGGCCTGTGGACGGCACGCAGGAAGCCACCTGCATGTAAGCTGCCAGCGGTGTCGTACGGGCTTCGTCCAACATCAGACGAAGCCCTTTTAGACCCAGTACATTAGAAATTTCATGCGGGTCAAAAAAACCACCCGTCACTCCCAGCGGCAGTACAGCCTTAGCAAACTCAGTTACCGTAAGCTGCGTGCTTTCGATGTGACAATGTCCGTCCAGTAACCCCGGTGCCATATAGCGGCCATCCGCTTCAATGATTATGGTGTCTTCACCAATCGCATGACTGACGTCCCTACCGACGTAAGCGATACGAGAACCTTGCACAGCAATAGACATGCCCGGCAGCAACTCGCCCGATACCACATTGACCAGTGTTCCTCCGCGGATCACCAGTGATGCCTTGCGCTCCCCTCTAGCTGTAGCTACTAACTCGGGTACACACTCCGCCAGTGGCGGGCGTTGAAATACACTCTTCATGTCCATTACGTTTGTAACCTCCGTTTATGCTTCTTACCTGTTTTGCTTATTTGCTTATGTTACTGGAATACGCTCCATAATGCCAGCCAACTCTATATCTATTCAAACATCGCAAAGGTTCCTGTGGCATTTGTCCCCAGCTGATTGCCAATATCCTCTCTACAGAACACGATCACTTTCTTCCACATTGCGGGTATACGTATCCCGTAAACTCACGAATGGTGTAATCTCCCCTATGCTATAAATATGCAGCAAATGCATCGCTCGCGTACAGGCGGTGTAGAACAACTTACGCTCACTCTCACGCTGGTATTGTTTCGCTGATCCGTCATAAATCAGGACCGCATCGAATTCCACGCCTTTTGCCAGGTAGGCTGGAATGATATGAATCCCCTTTTCAAAAGCGGGGGTTGTTTTCTTAATTAATTTTGGCTTCACTGACAGCTGTCCTTCCAGCGCTTCGTAGGCTGCCGCGCTTTCGTCAGCATTTTTACAGATCACCGCGATGGACTCATAGCCTTCTGCCAACAATTCAGTGACATTCCCAGCTATCCGTTGATGCAACTTTTCACGTGAACGCACCTCGGTTACCAGAGGCTTCTCACCCTTACGGTTAAACGGTACAATGTGCTCTCCCCCAGCGACCATCCCCCGGGTAAATTCCACAATCTCCTGTGTCGAGCGATAGCTGCGTGTCAGGGAAATCATCTCGGTCTGATCTGCACCATACAAGTCATACAATGGCTCTGCATCCTGAAGCACCGAGGCATGGGCATAGATGGCCTGATTAAAATCACCCAGTGCCGTCATTTTAGCCTGTGGAAACAAACGCTTGAAGAACGCCAGTTGGAATGGGGAATAGTCCTGTGCCTCATCAATAAACACGTGACGGATGTTGCTATTGGAACGGAAGCCCAGCATCAGCTCACGCAAATATAAAAAGGGGGTTACATCCTCATACGCTAACTCCCCAGCCTGAATTCGTTGCAGGGTTTGCCGACTAATTTCACCCCAGCTGACGGGCAGCTCTGCATGATTCGCCAGTTGGCTCAACAGCGTCTCGTTCATAAACAGCTCGCTGTAGAGCCGGGTCGTATCTACGAAGCGAAGCGCCTTAATCCATTTGCGCAAGGGCTTTAAGCGGTCACTGACCACCATACGTGCCAATATTTCTCTTTCACGTGCAAAATCATCGAAAGTATCGCCCTTATTCTTGGATTTACGGCGCATACGGTTATAGGCACGCTGATAATCCTCCGGCTCCATCAGATCCATCTGTTGATCCACCCATGGAGCGGAGCATTCCTCCTTACCAAAGCGGGCCAGCTCTTTAAGCATCCAATCCCGCAGCAGTTCCAATCGATTCGCCAGTCGCACCGTAGAGTCGAATTCATAAAACTTGCGTGCCATCTGCTCTACTGAAACCACCTCACGTCCCTGAAAGCGGATGGGTTTAAAACGCATGCCCTCCTGCTCCAAATACGCCTTGTAGCCTGTAATCACATGTAAGAACGTCTTAGACGATTTAAAACGGATACCTTCCATCCTGGCTTCATACCCAGGCAGTAACGACGCTGAAAGCACATATTCCAGCTGTTCAAAGGGATCTTCTAACTGAAACTCCCGGCCCAAACGCCGCTCCAAATATTCCTGAAACGTGGCCTGAAGCATATTTTCCTCACCCAATTCAGGCAATACCGTCGAAACATAACTGTTAAACATCGGGTTTGGCGAAAATAACACGACCTGATCCGCTCGCAAGCGATCCCGATACTTATACAGCAAATACGCTACTCTCTGAAGCGCTGCAGAGGTTTTGCCACTTCCTGCCGCTCCCTGAACAATAAGCATACGGCTTCGGTCATCACGGATGATTCGATTCTGCTCCTTTTGAATGGTAGCGACAATACTTTTCATTTGAGCATCCGAGCTGCGGCTCAATACGGCTTGAAGAAGTTCGTCTCCAATCGTCACCCCTGTATCGAACATAAAACGAATTTGTCCATCACGGATCGAGAATTGACGCTTAAGCGTGAGCTCTCCATCCATCTCCCCTGCCGGAGTTTTATAAGAAGCGGGACCCGGCATGTTATCGTAATAAAGATTGGAAATAGGCGCGCGCCAGTCATAGATCAGAAATTCCTCATCTTGATTATCAAGCAGGGAGGCAATCCCCAGATAAACACGTTCCGCAGTCTGCCCTTCCTCAGCAAAATCAATGCGTGCAAAATACGGTGAATCAAGCAACTTTTTCAAACGACCTAACGCCTCTGTGGAATGCTTGTGTCTTCGTTCCCGCTCAGACAAAATCTCAGACTGCTGACGCAAACTGGTGGACGTCTCGCCCACATCATCCGCCTCACTGAAATTGATCGTTACCTCATCCCAGAAGTCTTTACGCATATCGACGACATCTCCGCGCACAGAACCAACCTCTGTCTCTAGCTTCCGAATACGCCCGCTAATTACTGCGGTCACATCTTCTACTCTTCGTTGTTCTTCATTCCATTGCTGTTCAGTAGTCACTGGCATCGCTCCTGTTCCGTTTCCTCCTGCTCACGCAGGGCTCCCTTGCGTACAAACTATGCTCTATTATGGACCCGGACATACCCGCGGCATCCCCCTGCTCCGGGAAAATTGACTAATCCTTTGAAGCATGCTATAATGTAAAAAGAAGTGTAACTCACAATTTATGCATATGGTTTTACCATAAAACAGAGCATTCTCTATTGTAGCAAGTTCAGTCCATGTTCGCAACCAGCGGGCTTTTTTTGTGCGTTCTGGCAACCTTCTATTAACCTGTTCTGACATACTTGAATTCATTACATAAAAAAGCGACCGTTCATCTGATTGATGAATGCGGTCGCTTTTCTTTTAGGAAATTCGCCTATCTGCTCTCTTCCACAGGATGAATATGATCGGCCAATCTGCTCAACCTCTCCAGCTGATGACCATAGTCGTACATCGCCGCAGCCACAATAGAAAGCCGCAGCATTCCTTCCTGACAATGGTCAAAACGTGTAATCGCATGCTTCATAAATTCGCCGTTCGCCTGCTGGAACAATTCACTTTCGTCCTCATTCGGTTTTAGCTTATTTTCGAATTTCAGTAGAGCGTGCTCGTGAAAACGAATCAGCAACTCCAGGTGACTGTCAAAAAAAGCATCCGTTCCCTTTGGCCGTAAAGACTGGAAGTAGTGCCTTTCCACCGCATCCAGTACCTCATATCCTTTGTGTAAACTTCCGAGCATTTGTTTGTATACTACCATTTGTCTCGTTTGACTAAACTTGGAGCGCTTGAGCTTCTTCTGCTCTTCCTCGAACAAATGATATTTGTCCGACAGCGATTTAATGGCTCCCTCTAGATTTCCTTTTTCCTCTTTAAAGACAGACTCCTTAATCTCATCGGAAATAGCAGTACGCAGCAGCAAGGACATGCTGTTAAAGACATTTTGAATCTGATTAATAAACTGCCTTTTCGGTTTCGGGGGAAAAACGCTAACATTGATGACAAAAGCAGACACAATTCCAATCAAAGTGAGCGCAAATCGAGTCACCGCAAATTTCCAGTCCCCTGAGGCTTCCATTACAGAAACAACGGTCACGAGTGTCAATCCAACCGTATCAGCCATATTTATTTTCAGACATATCATAAGTACCAATACACATACGAGTCCGACTGCAATCGGCTCATTCGAAAATACCATTCCGCCCAGCAATGCCATGATTGCACCTAGTGTGCTTGTTTGGAGTTGATCCAAGAAATAACGCCACGACCTATATATCGACGGTTGCATGGCAAAAATAGCGGCTATCGCTGCCCCCACAGGCGAATGGGTGTTCAAAAGCGTGCTCAGAAAAAGGGCGAGCGTCACTGCAATTCCCGTTTTCAACACCCGTGCTCCAAAAGCCAAAGCCATCCCTCCTGCTTACCTTTCAAATTTATTCATACCGAATTACTATAATGAAAATTCAATGTAAAGTCCATGCTTTATTATTACCCAAAACAAGCGAAGATCAGGAATATTTATGAAGTGTACAGTTCCTGATAGAATACATATCAACAGAATTAACTTATTTGCAACAACGTCACAGGAGGAACTCATCGTGTCATGGATTAGCAAAATGTTAGAAGAGCCCCGAAAGTGGCCACGCAATATCCGATTGTTTTTTATGGCCAATCTGCTGTATCAGATGGGCACGGGAATGTTTTCCGTACTGTATAACCTGTATATCCAAGGGCTTGGCTTTGATGATGATATGAACGGCCGGGTGGTCAGCATGCAGGCGCTGGCGACGGCGTTGCTGTTCATTCCGGTCGGATTTTTGGGGGATCGGACAAGCCGCAAAAATATGCTGGTCATCGGTGCATTATTCAGCGGCCTGGCCTTTCTCGCCCGTACCTTTACAGATACCAGCGCAAGCATGTTGGTATTTGCCATAATCTCAGGTATATTCGCCGCCTTTATTCAGGTACTAGCTGTGCCCTTTTTAGCAGAAAGCATAAGCAAAGCCCAACGCTTAAAAATATTCAGCTATTACTCGGCTCTTGTATTGGCAGCTCAGGTCCTGGGCAGCTTCAGGGGTGGCGTACTTGCAGATGGGCTGCAGACGTGGGGAATCACACCGCTATCCAGTCTGCGGGTTGCTCTGTTCCTTGGAGGAATGGCAACATTGACTGCTTTTATTCCTCTATTGTTTATCACAAAAACTACGGCAACCGTAGAAGCACCAGCTCCTGCCGAATCTTCATCTCAAACAGAACAAGTACAGACGCCGTACATTACATCCGATATCCCTGCCTCGGAGACACCTACTGCTTCTTCTGATCGCCGGGTTATTGGACAATTTGTTCTGGCCCAGTTTTTTCTTGGACTGGGTTCAGGTCTGGTCATCCCGTATCTTAATTTGTATTTTACGAACCGCTTCTCCGTATCGCTCAGCGCAATGAGTTTACTGATTGCACTCGGCCAGCTCATGACCATCCTCTCCATGTTGATCGGACCTACCCTCGGCAGCCGAATTGGTCTAGTCAGAGCTGTAGTTGGCTTCCAACTGCTTTCGCTACCGTTCCTTCTCATTACAGGCTTTACAAACGTACTATGGATCGCTTCGATCAGCTTTCTATTCAGGCAAGCGCTCATGAATGCAGCCAATCCGCTGCAAACCGCCATTCTCGTCGAACGTGTGTCAGATAAAAATCGTGGCATTGCCAACTCCATTCTCCAGACGACCTGGATGCTAGGCACCGCAGGTATGGGACCTGTACAAGCCTATCTGGTTACAACTTATGGCAACTACTGGGGCTATGCCATCACATTTAGCATGACAGGTGTTTTCTATATTTTGTCCTCCCTCGTCTATTACAGGATGTTTCGAGAAAAGCGTCCGTCTGCGAACCAGCTTTTACAAAACCCGGCAGGCCCGTAAACAAAATCATGACACAATAAAAGCCGGAGCCTCCAAGCGGACTCCCTTGGAACGTCATAGGATAAATGAGAATGGCGGAGGAGGAATGAAGGCATGCTTCGAGTTGCATTATTTACGGACACGTATACGCCTGACGTGAATGGCGCTGCTCTGACCCTGGAACGATGGATTGGCTATCTGGAGACACATGGAGTATCTACGCTCGTCTTCGCACCGGAGGCAGACCATCATCTGCCCTCTGGGCCGGGTGTAGAGCGATTTCGAAGTATTCCCTTTTTGTTGTACCGGGAATGCAGACTTGCGATCCCCAACGCCAAACAGATCAACGAGCGTCTGTCAGCCTTTTCCCCGCATTTGATTCATGTCGCTACTCCGTTTAACCTTGGCCTGTATGGAACAAGCTACGCAGCCAAACACCATATTCCACTCGTTGCCTCATATCACACCCACTTTGATAAATACCTTGAATATTACAAGCTTCGCTGGCTTGAACCTGCGTTATGGAAATACATGCTCTGGTTTCATAGACATTGCGAAAGGGTATATGTCCCCTCTCAATCAACCATGGAATTGTTGCGCAATAAAGGAATGGGGCAGCTCGAAATCTGGAGCAGAGGCATTGATACCGACCGATTTCAACCAAAGGTGGACCGTCATGCAGTATGGAAGAAATGGGACGTTCATGCAGATGCATTTGTTATTTTGTATGTGGGCAGGCTTGCACCAGAAAAGGGGGTAGACACGTTACTGGATTCCTACCTCCAGTTACCTGACGACGTCCGCGCAGCCTCTGTGCTGGTCATTGCAGGAGATGGTCCATTATATAAGGTCAAAACTGCAGCGGATATAGGGGTGCCGGAGCATGCACTCCACTGGCTTGGTTTTGTGAAAGGGCCGGAATTAGCTGAACTCTACGCCGCAGCCGACGTATTTCTCTTCCCTTCCACCACGGAAACCTTCGGCAACGTAGTACTGGAGGCTATGGCGAGCGGTACACCTGTGGTCGGTGCCAATGAAGGCGGGGTAAAAGATAATCTAATCCATGGAAAAACGGGGCTATTGTGTCCTGCTGGGGACGCCTCTGCCTTTGCCAAAGCTGTACACCTGTTGTATAAGGATGCCTCACTTCGCGATGCTATATCCAGAACTGGTAGAGCCTACAGTCTGGAGCAGACATGGGACCGTATTTTTGAACGGCTACTGGACAGCTACATGGACGCAGCGACCCTCCATCTTGACAGCCATCCCATGATGCGAATGTAACTCTGAGGACTTCATAGCTACAGGTGCTAAAGGGTGGTTAGAAAATGCTCCTTCACGCATTCTGTAACCACCCTTCATCAGCTTAACTATTTCCCCGTCTAACTACAATTGCAGATAAAAGAAGAAAAACCTTTGCTAATACCTTAATTGTTTCAGCAGCTTGTTATGTACCCCACTCAACAAAATCACTGCGGTCAAAGCGCCGATGAACGCAAGAAGCATATCCCATTGGGTGTCCCATACATCCCCCTGTGTGCCCAGAAAAGCTTCTGCTGCTGTTCCCGTTGCCTTGGCTACAGCAAACTCAATCAACTCGTATACAGCGCTGATCGCAAGACACACACTAACCGTGAGGAAAGTGAGCCAGCTCCCGCTTCCCAAGGCCGTTTTACGCAACAGCACTTCCCTGACAATGAGTGCGGGTACAAAACCTTGTACAAAGTGCCCAAGTCGATCATAATAATTGCGCTCCAGTCCGAACGTGTCCCGAATCCAGTTGAACAGTGGCATTTCGGCATAGGTATAATGTCCGCCCACAATCAGGATCAATGCGTGCAGCCAGATTAGGGTATATACCAGATTGGTAAACCGAAATCTTCGGTACAGAGCCGCCAGCAGTACAGCTCCTAAAACTGCTGGGAGAACTTCCAGTACCCATGTAAAATAATCCGCCGGGCGAATCAAAGACCAAATTAGGGCAAGCGCCAGCAATACAAGTAAAACAAGCGGGTAGCGATCATTTTTAGACCATGCCGTTGCCTGGTTCATCGTCATTCCTCCTCAGCCCAAAGCTCTAGCCTTCGTTCGTTACGATATGTTTGACACGCCCAACCTGTCCGTCTGTCAGACGCACTTTGATTCCATGCGGATGACGTGGGGAATTGGTCAAAATATCTTTCACCGTTCCTCGCGTCAACTTACCGGTAGGCTGATCCTTTTTAAGTACAATATCTACCTGAAGACCAGCGCAGATGTCGGATCGATTCTGTCCGTTCATTGTAGCTATTCCTCCTTTGTTTTTATATTTATGATGATATTCAGCCACTCAGTTACAACAAAATCACCAACGACGCCATTCGTCCTGGCGGCTGTTCCCCATCCAGACTACGCACATCGTGGATACATAGCTGACGAGCAAAATAACGAATACCATCCCGCTAAACTCCACAAAATGAGTACGTTGCAAGGAGTCTGCCCATATGGAAGATACCTGTGCATACAGTTGAGAAGGCGCAGAAACAATATCCCATGTGTTCCCTCGAAAGAAACGGCCAATATAAATACCCAGGCTGCTCAACAAGAGTACCGCCATCATAAACAGCCAACTAACAAGCCCACCACGTGCACGTTGTACCAACTGTCGTACGGATTCAAGTGATACAAATCCCATTGTCAGACCAAGTATGGCTACCAGCAGCATCCCCAATACATGATTCCAAAAGTACGGATTTCCCCAGAAACGTTGCTCCCCGAGAAACGGATATCTGGCGAATACATGCAGCAAATCTGTGATCAAATAGGGTGTATTGGGATAAAAGAAAAGCCATGCCGCCCCCGTGACCCAGAGTAAAAAAGTCCTCGTTCCTCGCCTCCACGAGCTATACACTACATCAAGCAGCAGCGTCAACAGCATAGGAATCCAGGCCAGCATCATATTCCACCAAATAAAAAGATAAGGGCGGCCCCCTGAGGGCAGTCGCACGTTAATGATCCACAATGTACTGATTACGGAGCATAAGGCCAGTGTTAAAAAAACATAAAGTTTTACTGGATAATTTAACGATCTTAAACGGGCATACATACGTGTCTTTCCCTCCTTGTAACCGTCCTGCCTTCCTGACGTTCCAATTTACACCTGTTCTGGACAGTGTACACCACAATGGCTTCAAGCTCAATGGAAGCGCTCCACCTCTGCATAAATGAACATAAAAAGACATCTATTCTTTGGGAATCGACCCCATCCCGAAAAATAGATGCTTACTGTGTTTTAGACTTCACTCACAGGTAAAGGCGTAGCTCCGGTAGTTTTAATATTCGGGCAGCATGAATTAGCATAATACCGCTAACGGCATTATAAATTCCGTTGCTGCGCTCTGCCATTCGCCATCCGTCGTCCGGGATGCACAATTACCGCTTTTGCTCCGTACTGATGCGCATATTCCACAGATTGCACCAGCAGCTCTATCGCACGTTGTCGCTTGGTTTCATCGTCAAACCCGAGCAGAACGGAATTCGTGCCGTAATCCGGATCTGGTGTATGAGGAAATGTATTGTACACACTCGATATGCCGATTTCTCCCCGCTCAATCATAAGCTCAATCGTCGTTAGCATTTCCCGGGTAATGTTATAATTCAGCTCCACCCTGCTAAAGCCCAACTGACGGATTTCCTCTACAAGTTCTCGGCCGCCCATATGTTTTTTTATATTCCAACAGTTAGATGCTGAATAGATAAATTTCTTACAAATGATCTATTATCACTCAGCTCCCAAGCCTTCTTTTGTTATGTATATGAACATTATGAAATCGCTCCACATATCACAAAAATAAATTTATATTATAAAAAAAAGCCTATCCATCATCTACTTAAAGACGGATAAGCTTTTACTGTTGTCTAACCTTGTATCCAATTGACTAATGAATGTACTGCCAATGTACCCGGCGCAGCTGCCACAAATGCCGATGAACCGTTGTGCAAAGCCAAAAATTCCACTGTTTTTGGAATACCGGGAGCCAGATCCAGATGGTTGTCGCTGAAAATACCTTCCTGCTCTGCCGATAGCCACACGTGTCGGGCAAGTACATCCGAACACAGCATGAATCTGCTAGCCTCGCTTCCCTGAATCTCTGTCACTTCAATTTTTGCCTGCGGTAAATCCATCTCTTTCGTGTCTGCAAAATAAATTTCACTGGAGATCACCTGTTCACCATTCTGCGTCAGACGCGCGACCAGCATATGCTCCGCACGGTTCAGGCCACTCAGCCATTTGTCGATAGGCAGTATATGTACAATTCCTGCACCACCTGCTGGTTGCTTTACCTTAACATTCTCTTCACGAACAGCCTGGCTGCTTCGGATATGCAAAAGCGTCAGCCGCAGCGTACCTGATATCGGCTCTAGTGTATCGTTGACCAGATGTAGTGCCTTATTCCCCTGTTCTGTATCTGTTGCACTCAACAACACATCGGCAAAGCTACGCTTAGCCGTATATTGGAGCGCCTTCCAACGACCAAAATAGTCCATACTCGACCAGGAGGCAACGGGCCAGCAATCATTCATTTGCCAGTATAATGTTCCCATGCAATAAGGCTTGTGACGACGATGCGCCTCTATAGCTGCTTTCATTGCTTCTGCCTGTAAAATTTGGCTCATGGGAAGAAAACCCGTAAAATCCTTTGGTTCTCGCATGTACCGCTCCATATATTCTTTAATCAGACGATTGCCCGCACCGTTCTTCTGATGTGCCAGCATCACCGCAGATTCCAGTTCCAAATCCTTCTCTTCCGCATAAGTACGAACGGACTTGTATTCAGGAAAAGACTGAAAACCATATTCACTCATAAAACGGCCCACATGTACATGATAATTCTCAAACGGCTCAGACGCGTGCCATACACCCCAATAATGAACATCGCCTGCAGTTGAAGACCGATGGGCATGCTGGTTCCGATCCCTCGTCAGGTCAATTAGCGGGGAGGAGGGCCAATATGCTGTCTGCGCTGACCAGGTGCGTACCGCCTCCGGTAGAATCCGATGAAAGAGCATTTCATAATCATTCCACAGGCGTTCCCGTTGCTCAGGTGTGTAGTTCTTTTTCCAGCCCCAGCCTCCATTCTCTTCATAATGCGCCCACGCAGAATCGATCTCATTGTTGCCGCACCATAAGGAAATACAGGGATGATTACGCAGCCGCTTGATATTGTCCTCGGCTTCCTGTGCCACATTGTCTATAAAATCTTCATCGCCTGGGTACATACTGCAAGCGAACATAAAATCTTGCCACACGAGCAAACCGTATTCATCACAAAGCTCATAAAATACGTCTTGTTCATATATACCGCCACCCCACACTCGCAACATATTCATATTCGAGGCGGCTGCGCTGGCAATTTCATACCGATATCGTTCCATCGTAACTTCAGTGACAAAGCTGTCATTCGGAATATGGTTAGCCCCTTTTGCAAACACCGGAATTCCGTTCAGCTCAAAATAAAAGCTCTCTCCTGCTGCATCCCGTTCCCGTACAAGACGGATGGAACGCAGTCCCGTTTTTACTGATTTTTCCGCGATTACAGCTCCTTGTTCTTGTTCCACTAATTCGGCCACAAACGTATATAGATGCGGCTCCCCCAGTCCACGGCACCACCACAGCTTCGGCTTCTTCATCTCCAGCTCCAGCTCCACTGTCTGCTTCCCCTTCAGCAGCCGAACTGGCTTGGACCACACTTTGCCGTCAGCAGAAATACGCAACTCGGTATCTCTAATCTCATCTGCATTTTCGATCTCTACCACTGCCATGAGTTTAGCCCCTGCCGAACTCACTTCGTCCTGTCGAATAAACAAGTCTCTCACGATCAGACCGGACCAAGCCTCGATCCGAACCTCTCTCCAGATACCGCTCGTCACCAGCCTCGGTCCCCAATCCCAACCATAGTGGTAAGGAGCTTTACGTGCGAAAACGCTTACCTTTTTATCGGACAAACCACCTATTTCGGACTGATCATTGGGTGCAGGGAGTCCATAACCTAAGCTTTCCAGCTTGGGTACATCTTCAGCAATCGGAGAACGAAAACTGATTTCTAGCCGATTTTCCCCTTGCTGAACCATTGCCTTCACATCCCGTCTCCATACTCGAAACATATTATTGGCTGACAAGACAGATTGATCATTCACTTTTACATCCGCGTATGTGTCCAGACCTTCCAACACCAACTCTACACATTGACATTGAAGCTGATCTGCATTTATCTCAAAATGGGCTTCATATATCCAATCCTGCTTATCAATCCACTGTACCTCCATCTCGTTCATACCCATAAACGGATCAGGAATTTTGCCATGTCGTAAAAGATCGGTATGCACACAACCCGGCACTTTCGCGCTGAGCCACTCATCACTTTGTGCTTCTCTAAACCTCCAGCCATCCAACCCTATCACATTAACCATCGTCACAAGCCTCCCTATAAGCATGATTGGGAACATCTGGATTCGTCAGTAACATAACAAAAATAACATTAAGCTAACAAAGTAGTCAATTGTTTTTTGGAACAAGTGACAAAATACAAAATAAAAGTCGCCCTCTGCCCCAAACAGGCTAAAAGCGACCTCCTTTGTCTTCACGATGTATGGTGTCACACACGTATCTGGACATTAACTATATGTGATTGTGCTGATGGGACGCTCACGGTCATCATTTTCCCGACTGATCCGGGGTGCATGAACTTCCCGTATGAATAGCTCAGCATGTAGCAGCTTTTTCTCGACAGGCGAGTTCGGGTTCGTTATGCGCCACAACAATTGGTCCACTGCACGCATTCCCAGCAATTCCTTATCCACTCTCACCGTGGCATAAATTGGCATTTGTTCATTCGTATCGTCAAACCCGGTCACTCCGCAACGCCTCGGAACGTCAATCCCCTTTTCTTTCAGCACATCCACGACCTGCGCAGCAGTCACATCATTAGCACATACAAAAACCTCAGGCAGTTTGTCCTCAGACAACTTGTCCATTTCCTCAGCAAGCGCCTGCGCTCCTCCGTGAAGAAGGGCTTTATTTTGTCGCAATTCTACTCCGCTCATTTCCAGTGTAGAACGACAAGCTTCCCAGCGTTCGTAGAAACTGTGAGCGTCATCAATATGACCCACAAACTGAAAGCGGGTATAGCCCCTACACAGCAAATCCTTCATTAATTCACTCATGCATGTGCGATTATCTGTAAACACCGTATCACTTAAAAATGCAGAATCCCAATGATCTACCATGACGACCGGAATACCCATCCGATAAATGTTCAGCAACAACGAAGTTGAAATTGTCCCTACTGTGATAATCCCTTTAATCGCCTCCGGGTTCAGTAGAGAAAACATATCCTCAGTCGAGGGCTCCGTTAACGTGATCATATCCATCCCCTTACGGTTCAGACGCTCGGAAATCCCTTCAAATACAGGTCCCCAGTACCTGGATTCCCTGTTCTGGTGCCGAATATTTGGAAATAACACCAGCACCGTACCCGACCATTCTCTGGCATCTGTGTCCCGAGGCTCTATCCCAGTCATTTTGGGATGACTGCGAAAATAGCCCATCTGGGCAGCAAGCTTAACCAGCAGCGCCCTCGTCTCTTCACTTACACCGGGTTTGCCTGACAGTGCACGCGAAACAGCAAACTTTGAAACACCCGCCGCATCCGCAATTTCCTGTAATGTTACTTTTCCACGCATCTCCTCACCCAACCCTATTCGAAATCTTTTTCTACCTTAGTCTTCTAAATATACAGGTATGCCTATAAACTGGTACCATCGTAGCATACTTTGTTTTAGATCATCAAACGATGGATTTACACAAATCCACACTTTTCATTAAAATATGTTTGCTTAATAAAAAAACAAACTGCATAACAAACAATTATAAATGACTTGACGTGAGGTTCTTTATTTCCTACAATTTACTATTGAAAGCACTTACATTGTGTAAATCATACTTATTAAGGGGGATTTGCAAATGTTCATGAACAGGTCGGTACGACAGAGCTCTATTCTACTCCTGTCTTTGCTGCTGCTCGTTACAACGGGCTGTGCGAATGGAACAGACGGTAAGGCAGAAAAGGAAGATCCTAATGACACCAGTCCCATTACATTTACTTTCTTTGGCGGTGATTCCAGCTCTAACTGGAACAACATGAAGGATGCTGTCGGACAGGAAATTATCAAGAAAACGGGCGTTACGCTAAATGCCGAACATGCTGTCAATGGTCGAGGCGAGGAAAAGTTTGCTTTAATGGCAGCGAGCGGAGAATATCCAGATCTCGTGTACCCTAAATCAGACATTGGCAAGTTAGTCGATGCCGGGGCACTCATTGACTTAACCGACCTCATTGACAAATACGGCCCTAACATTAAGAAAGTGTATGGAGACTATTTTAATCGTATTAAATATAGTAGTGAAGATCCAGCCATCTACACGATCCCGACCAATCTGGGTGTGGATCACATTGCGTTTGATGCACAAGCCGGCTTCGAAATCCAGCACCAGGCACTTAAGAAGCTCGGATACCCTAAAATCCGCACCGTTCAAGATTTTGAAAAAGCACTTAAAGATTATGTCGCCAAATATCCAACCACCAATGGACAGCGAACCATCCCCCTATCACTCGATGCCGAGGACTGGAAAATTCAAATTACAGTGACAAACCCGGCTGTTACTGCTACAGGTGGACCCGACGATGGCGAATATTATATTGATCCTAAAACACACAAAGCCATTCTTCACTACAAGCGCCCAGAAGAACGTGAATATTTCCGTTGGTTGAACCATATGTACAATGAGGGACTGTTGGATAAGGATACTTTTGTGCAAAAAAGTGATCAGTACAAGTCCAAAATTGCCGCAGGCCGTGTCATCGGACTCATTGATCAGGAATGGAACTATCAAGATGCCGAAAATGCGCTCAAAGCAGCAGGTAAGGATGAATTCACTTACGCCCATTTTCCAGTCACTTTAAATGAGAAATACGAGGACCATTCCCTCCAGCCCATCGGCTTCGATACCGCATCCGGGATCGGAATTACAACCTCATGTGAAAATCCGGTGCGAGCTATCAAGTTTCTGGATTTTCTGGCCTCCGACGAAGGACAAATTTTACGTAATTGGGGAATTGAAGGCCAGCATTACAACGTAGAGAATGGCAAACGAGTCATTCCGGCGGATGTGCAACAACGTAAGAACACGGATAACGCTTCTTTTAGCAGAGAGTCAGGTATCGGTTTGTACTGGATATGGGGGCCACATTACGGCGATAGCGTAAAGGACCCTTCGGGCAATTATTACACAACCAATTATCCGGAGATGATTACCGAAAATTATAGTCAAGCCGAGAAAGAGTCCCTTCAGGCATACAAAGCCCATACGTGGAAAGACCTGTTCCCGAACGAAAAAGATTTTCCGGTAAAAGAGTGGGGGGCTGCCTACAACATGCCTGTTCCGACCAATACGAATTACAATGTTATTTATCAAAAGTCGCAGGACATTGTACGCAAACGCATTCCTGAGGCCGTACTCGCCAAGCCAGATCAGTTCGACGCTGTGTATGACCGCATGCTCCAAGAGCTGGATCAGGCGGGTGTGCCAAAGGCTGAAGAAATCTATACTGGCCTAATTCAAAATCGGCTGAAACTGTGGTACGGCGAAAAATAGGGTTTGCCTTTTTAATGAAATATTACAGGGCTGACAGACCATGCTGTTCAGCCCTTCTACATTAACTATTATTACATATTCTGTTTGGTTTCTTTTTCTTTCCAAGAATTACTTTTCCCTGATACACGATTGACGTAAAACAATAAGATGATAGGAATCAACGCAATCCCCCCACACATTACCCAAGATATTTGAATAGGTGTTTGATCGGAAGACAAATCCGTAAAATTACGACTGATGATCCCTGTCATGATTAAACCTATGCACATGCCTAATTGTGAAATCGCAGAATCCAGAGATAGTAGTGTAGAACGATACTCATTAGAGATTCTTTTGTTCAGAAAAATTTGTTTGGCAACCGGGTACATGCCGCGCCCCATTTCATAGATCAAAAAGGTAAGCAGTACAGGATAAAATGTGTTGAACGCACCGGCAAAAATGAGCCATACTCCAATCATGCCGCAAGCATACATGAGTATATGTACATCACTGTATCGTGCGCCTAGCTTTCGAACCAGGTAGCTTCCCAAAGTCATACATAGTGAATACCCTGCCTTGATAAACCCCATAATCCAAATCCCTTGTTCGGAAAGGCCCACCAGACGTGGCTGTTGAAATGTATTTCCAGCCGAGTTTGAAAAGCTGATAAATAAGTCAATCATAAACACAATCCAGATAGACTTATTTTCAAAACCGATACGGACACTTTCTCCGATAATCGTTTTAATGCGGGTAGTGGACGTCTTTCGATGAGCCACATTCTCCTCATCCATATAAAAGAAGCATAGAAAAATGCATACAATAATAGATAAAATGCTAACCGCCCATGGAAGTGAATAGTTAAAAGTTGCGAGAAAGGCCCCCAACAGACCACAAATAAATCCTGAAATGTACTGTATACTGTTAGAGATTGTAAAAAGAACTTCCATGGGCTTATCACTATTTTCCACAACCCATGATTCCAACGAACCTGATTGTAAACATATAGCCAGACCTCCAAAGACTTGCGCAAACACAAGCACCCCGATATGATCTGTCGAAACGAACAATACACTATAGGCTAGAAAACAACAAAGTCCCAAAATAACAGAGATTTTTCTTCCATACTTGTCTGCAATAGCCCCAGTAGGTATCTCAAACAGAAAAATACTTACAAAGAATACAACCAGTAAGAAGTTCGCACTCTGCAAAGAAAGTCCTTTAGCTAATAAAAAAAGGATGAGCGTAGTCCCCGTGATTTCACTCATAAAAAATTGAAGAAAGCTGACGGAGTAATATAGCTTATGAGGTTGCACTCTCAGGATTCCGTCGATTGCTGTGCAGCCTCATATTCACTTCGCAAAATCCCCATCTGAATAATGTCATAGTATCGCCCTTCCCTGAATAGCTTTTCCCGCAGCCGCCCTTCCTCCTTGAAGCCGCTGGCCAAATAGCAACGGTGTGCACGTTCATTGAACGCATAGACCTCCAGCTCCAGTCGATGTAGGTTCAGCGTATGAAATGCAAATTTTTGTAACAGCCGGATCGCTTCCCGTCCATAACCTTTGCCCAGATCACCGTCACGCCCGATCACAATTCCAAGGGTGGCATGCCGATTCACCCAGTTGATTTTAAATAAGTCCAGTTGTCCGATATAATCCAGGGTGTCTTTATGCGCAATGACAAAACCTTTGATCTCGGGGTTGCCGTCAATCATCATCTGTACAAAAGATTCACTATTCACCTGTGAATGCGGATAGATAAACACGTCGCTTAAACCACGTGTGATTTCCGGGTCATTGACCCATTTTCGGATATCTGGTATATCCTCTTGACGGTATTCTCTCAATACAACTCGTTTTCCAATGATATGCGGCATCGTAATCTTCCCTCCGATTATGTATTTGTTTAAGCACCTTTATGCTTCCATTACTCTCACAAACTCCAGAAAACGTGTACCTTTATAATGAAGCTCCCCACGATCCCCGATCACAATCATACCAAAGTCCCTATCCTTCACCTCCAGCTCCTTACGCTCACCCCCGTCAAACTCAAAGGTGATATAATAATAGGTCGAAGCTGAAAAATCGCCTGATCCCCCACGCACTCTCGTCCGTTTATCCACAACCTTACATGAACGTTGTACCCGTTCGGCTGCTTGATTGGACAGGCCCGCTCCGATCGTTTTGACAATTCCCATAATCATTACAAAAGCAATGAGTCCAAATACGATAAAAAAGATCGTATTAAACGATTGAACTTCCATAGAATCACTTCCCATTCACTTCATCCTTTCTACAGTAAAATGTAAATTTTCCATTCAATTGCCCATTGACAAATCGTACATCTTCACCCTCAAAAACTCCAATACTTTTTTAACATACTTACGAAAAAAAAGTTCTTTCGCTCTTTTCCGCACCCCGCTTGGACTTCTACCCGATCTGGGTCCTCTGATCCCCTCTAGACCGATTGACAAAACTATATATAGATATAAAATAGAGAATGTACTCTAAATATAGTGTAAAAAACGTATTTATGCCCGATATCTTGAAGATACAGGTATGAAAATACATGTAAATATAGAGTCAAAAATCTTAAATGGCGCAGCCAGCAAGGGATTCCATCTATAATAGATCCCAGGCAATGCCGTTTTCTTTTTTCGTTAAATGTTTAAGGAGGTTGCATACCATGCTGATTGCATATGATTCCAAGACCGGCAATGTAAAAAGATTTATAAACAAGCTCAAGCTTCCAGCGGTTCAGATCGAGGAGCAAATGACTATAGAAGAACCTTACGTACTTATTACATATACAACTGGGTTTGGGCAGATACCTGAGAGGGTATCTTCCTTTTTGAAAAAGAATGCTCAAAACCTTGTTGGTGTAGCTGCAAGCGGCAACCGTAACTGGGGTGAGAAATTTGCCAAAAGTGCGGATTTGATTGCCGATCATTATAATGTCCCCGTGATTAGTAAATTTGAATTATCTGGAACGTTCGGAGATGTAGAGCGTTTTAAACAGGAGGTGAGCCGAGTTGCGGCATATTGAATTGAACAACATGTTGATGAAACGCGATACAGACGGCTTTTTCCAATTGGAAAAAGACCAAGAGGCTGTAGCAGAGTTTATGAAGGAAGTTCAGGAACGGAGTTTGAAGTTTGCTGACACAGCCGCTCAAGTGCTGTATATGATTGAGAATGATTATTACGAAAATTTCTATAACAGCTACACGGCTGACGAAATTAATGATATTTTCCATATCACTCATAGCTATAATTTTAAATTTCCTTCCTATATGGCAGCATCCAAGTTTTATACCGACTATGCAATGAAGAGTAACGACCGTAAAGTCTATCTGGAACATTACCCTGACCGGGTTGCTGCTGTCGCGCTGCATTTAGGACGCGGTAACGCCGATACGGCACGCCTGTTGTCTCGCTCGATGATGGAGCAACGTCTCCAGCCAGCGACACCAACGTTCCTGAATGCAGGCAAAAGCCGCCGTGGGGAATTGGTATCCTGCTTCCTGCTCGAAATGGACGACTCCCTGAACTCGATCAACTATGTGCTGAACACCTGCATGCAGTTGTCCAAAATCGGGGGCGGTGTTGCCGTTAACCTGTCGAAGCTGCGGGCACGCGGCGAAGCGATTAAAGGCGTAGAAGGCGCAGCAAAAGGCATTATGCCTGTGCTGAAGCTGATGGAAGACGGCTTCTCCTACGCAGATCAAATGGGGCAACGCAAAGGCTCTGGGGCAGCCTATTACAACATTTTCGGATGGGACGTGCTGGAGTTCCTGGATAGCAAAAAAATCAATGCTGACGAAAGAGTACGTCTCAAGACACTTTCGATTGGATTACTGGTGCCAAATCGCTTTTACAAGCTGGCTCAAGATAACGAACCGCTGCATGTATTTGCTCCTTACAGTGTGTTCAAAGCCTATGGAACACATCTGGACGACATGGATTTGGATGAAATGTACGACACGCTGCTCGCCGACGATCGGGTGAAGAAAAAAATAGCGATGAGCGCACGTGACATGCTGACGAAAATTGCCATGATTCAGTTGGAGTCTGGTTATCCATATATCATGAACAAAAGTAACGCGAACCAGGCACATGCTCTTAAAAACGTGGGTCAAGTCAAGATGTCGAACTTATGCACGGAAATCTTCCAGTTGCAGGAAACTTCCGAAATTACAGATTACGGACAACAGGATACTATCCGCCGGGACGTGAGCTGTAATCTGGCTTCTCTGAACATTGTAAATGTGATGGAGCATGGCAAAATCCGCGAATCCGTTCACGAGGGTATGATTGCTCTTACTTCGGTCAGCGATATGACCCAAGTAGCTAATGCACCAGGTGTCGCGAAAGCGAACCGTGAAATGCATTCCGTCGGTTTGGGTGTCATGAATCTGCACGGCTACTTTGCCAAGAACAAAATTGCGTATGAAAGCAATGAAGCAAAAGACTTTGTCCGTACCTTCTTCATGACGATGAACTATCATTCCATCGAAAAGAGTATGGAAATCGCGAAAGCGGCTGGACAAAGCTTTTATGGATTTGAGGAATCGGATTATGCGACAGGCGTATATTTTGACCGATACCTGAACACAGATTATCGTCCAACAACTGCACGTGTGCAAGAGTTATTCAAGGGCATCTATGTTCCGACTACAGCGGACTGGGACAAATTAAAAGCAGATGTGATGAAAAATGGCCTGTACCACGCCTATCGTATGGCAATTGCGCCGACTGCCAGCATTTCGTACATTCAAAATGCAACATCCAGTGTTATGCCGATTGTTGAGCAGATTGAAACCCGTACCTATGCCAATTCGACGACCTACTATCCAATGCCTTATTTGCAAAAGGATAACGTGTTCTTCTATAAATCTGCTTATCAAATGGACCAATTCAAAGTGCTGGATCTGATTGCAGAAATCCAGCCGCATGTGGACCAAGGAATTTCGACCGTGCTTCATGTGAACAGTGACGTGACTACGCGTCAGTTAGCACGTTGCTATCTGTACGCCGCACACAAAGGACTTAAATCGTTATACTACACACGCACCAAAAAGCTGTCTGTGGAAGAGTGCCTCACCTGCTCCATCTAAGCATAAATGGTAACAAGCTGTAGTATAAAAATTAGATTTTAAATAGATATGGATGCTTTGCATTAGAAGCTGTATCCAGCGTGTGGTTCAGACCTTTACGGGGCTGGACAAGACCCTCGCGGATACAGCTTCCGTATGTCAAGCATACGATGATTCGCCTGCACTATTTCAATGTGTGTTTCTAGGGAATCTCGCAAGCTGAAGGGAGAATGCTAACAATGACAGGTATACAAGCCGTAAACTGGAATCGCTCGGACGATGATTTTACACTGATGTTCTGGAACCAGAACATCATGCAATTTTGGACGGATGATGAAATCCCGTTGTCTGACGATAAAATGTCCTGGGTAACCCTCAGTGATATCGAAAAAGAAGCCTACATGAAGGTGCTGGGCGGATTAACACTGCTGGATACCATTCAAGGCGGTGTAGGTATGCCGCAAATTATGGAGCATGTGGACGGACTGCAACGCAAAGCCGTACTAAGCTTTATGGCGATGATGGAACAAATCCATGCCAAGTCGTACAGTAGCATCTTTACAACGCTAGCTTCCACGGAAGAAATTGACGGTGTATTCCGCTGGGTGGAAGAAAATCCACATCTCCAAACCAAAGCAGAAACCATTCGTCAATATTATATGAATATCCACACACCGAAAGACCTCTATCTCGCGATGGCTGCGTCGGTGCTGTTAGAAAGCTATTTGTTTTATAGCGGCTTCTTCTATCCTCTTTATCTGGCGGGCCAGGGCAAGCTGACATGTAGTGGAGAAATTATCGATTTGATCTTACGGGACGAAAGTATTCACGGTGTGTACGTAGGTGTACTGGCACAGGAGATTTATGCAGAATTGGACGAGGAAGAACAACGTGATCTTTACCAGACGCTGGTAGGCTTGCTGCGCTACTTGCATAACAACGAGGAACAATACACCGAGCAAATTTACACCCCTATTGGACTCGTAGACGATGTGAAAGTCTTTTTGCGCTATAATGCCAACAAGGCCATGATGAACTTGGGCTTTGATCCACTGTTTGAAGAAGAAGAAGTTAATCCCATTGTATTCAACGGCATCAGCACCCATACTAAGCAGCATGATTTCTTTTCTAAAAAAGGAAACGGCTATGTGCGGGCGATGAATGTAGAGCCGCTGACAGATGATGATTTTAATTTTGGCGTATAAGTACAATTACGTAAAACTGTAAACAAATAGGGTTTCAGAACTTGTCCCTGAGTTCTGAAACCCTATTGCCTAAAGAAAGTAGGTAGCATGCGTTCGCTTATATAAAACTGGTATTGCCGCTGTTATAAGGATTATACCCATAAAAGCGGGTGCGGCATGACCAAGTGATACATAGATTTGACCCCCAATAATAGGCCCAATCATTCTTGCTAAAGCCTGAATAGATTGACTACCTCCTTGAATCCTTCCTTGTTCACTAGAATCGACAGACTTGGAGAGCATCCCGTTGAATGAAGGTCCAAAGATCGAATCACCAAAACCAAATATAAACATTCCAGCGATAAAAAGAGGATAGAATGAGAACAAAGTAGATAGCGCAATAAGACTGTAACCTATAATCTCCGAAACCATTCCAAGAATGGCTATCTGTTTATCATTAAGTTTTATCAAAAGCTTGGGCATGATGAAACCTTGTGAAATGATGTCTTGGAAACCCATAATTGAAAACATAAGTCCGATTAGTGCAGGCCTCCAACTGAAAGTATCCATTGTAAATTGTGAAAAAACGGCCTGTAAAGATCCGTTGGGTATCCAAAGTAAGAACGCAGAGACAAGTAACCTATTTAAGTTTTTCATGGAAAGCAGATTTGCAAGCTGTGTAAATGGATTCAGTCTTACAAAGGTAATCTCTTTCAGTCTATGTTTCTTGTCAAGGCTCTCAGGCATAAAAAAGAATCCATAAACAACGTTCAATAAAGTTATGATTGCTCCAAAATACATGGGTACAGAATAACCAAACTTGGCAAGTAATCCGCCTAGAGTTGGCCCAATGACAGTGCCTACACCTACAACCGCACTCACCCATCCAAAGTATTTGGTTCTCTCTTCTGGAGGAATGATGTCTGCAAAATAGGCGAAGATCGTGCTTATGCTCCCGCCTGTTAACCCTTCTATGATGCGCCCAGCAAATAGTACCCATAGAGCTCCTCCTATGCCAAAAACCAAGTACCCAATTGCGGAACCCAAAAGGCATACTAAGAGCAATGGACGACGGCCATATTTGTCGCTCAAAGCTCCAAGTACGGGAGCCGCAAAAAACACGCAGAATGCATAAACAGAGGTCAGCAGCGTAACAACTATAGCTTGTTCTCCCGGACTGCTTGTATAAGGCTGCACTAAGAATGGGACGACAGGTGTTATGATACTGAAGCCTATTCCGCAAAGAAATACAGAGATAAGGCCGAATATTAAAGCGTGTTTATCTACGGTTTGTTCTGTGTTCTGTTCATTGTGTGATCTACATTTGAACACTTCATTTCTCCCCTTAAAGGTTTCGATTTCACTTCCTTGGAAGCAAAAACATCGTATCACAATTTTGCTTCCTCGGCAACAAAATAATAACAAAAAAAATACAGCCCGTTCTCAATAGAGCCCGGCTGCCTATGGTTTGATTTTCATTATTCAAATTTATTCCGTCTTAATATCTATACCCTGTTTTTTTATTTCTGCATCCAAATGCCTACTATACTTTTCCAAGAAGCTAATCATACTGTTAAATTGTTCTTCGGTTACCTGCTCAAATACGGCTTTATCCCGCTCTTGAAACTCTTTGTGCAGTTCCTCATGGATGTTATAGATTACTTTCCCTTCCTCAGTAAGCCTAAAATAGACTTCTTTCTTGTTATCCAGCTTCTGGTAGCTTTCGATAATGCCTTTTTTTATAAGCTTCTTAGTTATTTTACTTATGGCACCGGTAGTCATATAAAGGGACTCCGCAAGTTTTGTCACGTTGGAATCTGCATTTCTTTCAATGTATTCGATGCAATGTACTTCAGAAGGCTTATAACCCTTAAGGCTGTTTTCCATCTTATCTTTATTAAGCCAAACCATCTTGTTAAATAAGTCCCTGAAACCCACTATGACCTGTTCTTCTTTGTTCATGGCCTGTCCTCCCACCAGTTGGTGCATTAACAATACAATATAGTATATTTTTGTTTCTATTTCAACAATATTAAAATAATTATTGAATTGAGCACGAGGGCATACACGAAAAAAAAACGGCCAGATCGCTAAAGTAGCGGAATCGAGCCGTTTTACATTTCTTAAGACCGAGCCTCAGTGAACATTTGAAAAGTGACACCAAACTTGTCTGTTACATTCCCATAAGCTGGACTAAAATGGGTTTCCTGCAAAGGCATTCCCACCTGTCCTCCCTGCTGTAGAGCATTAAACATTTTTTGAGCTTGCTCCACACTATCGGTTGTAATACAGATGCTCACCTGATTCCCGCGGCTAAACGGTGACCCGGGAAAGGTATCAGAAAACATGAGCTCTGTCTCACCCACTTTAAGGGTAGCATGTCCCACACGTTCCTTGACCTCTGCGGGAATGGGAAAATCGGGGTTTTCCGGCATTTCCCCAAAGGTTTGAATAAAAAGCAGTTGAGCATCCAATGCCTCTTTATAAAATTCGATTGCTTCTTTTGCATTTCCATCCATCGTGATGTAAGGAATCAAACGTTTGGACATCTTCAACACAGCTCCTTTAATTCGAGGTGGTTAACCCAGCATTTCTCCTGTATTATATACAAAACTTGTCAAGAAAAACAAATCTGTATTCTTAGCTTTCATGCACTTGAACGCTAAGCTGCTTTAGCTCCTTTATCGCTTCCGTAACGTTACGCTGTGGATGAAGCGCAGAGATCATCTGTGCAGTGATCGGAACGCCGTTGAAAATCTGGCTTACCACCCCTAGAGAAATCGGCAACTCATAGTAACTCTCAGCCCAATCCTGATATTCCTCCGGTGTAACTATAATTTTCCCCAACAAAAAGGATGAGCCATCGTCATATCCCTCAGGAAAGTTCGCGTTGCCCATACGCCACTCTTTATCTCCCGCTTCCCTCCACATACAAAAGGTAACGTCCTCTTTCTCCAGTGCTTCATCTTCCAAAAGCTCCATCATATCATCAGGCACACCGTCATATATGCCCGGCCAGACTTCATAATCGTCTCTCGCATGAGAACTTACAGGGGATTCATGGTCAAACCCCTTCAGCAGCACACCTTCACCCGTCCATAGCATATGAATCGTATCTCCAGCGCCATTGTTTACCTCACCCAGGCACACATCACCAGACCACTCAGACCGCATACGATACGTGCGTAACCAATCTTCTGGAGACAATATAATGTCCAGCGCTGACAGTAGTAGCATTCTGTCTTTTAAACCATTCGGCGTTAGCTGTGCATCAAGCATCATATTCTTCATCATTCCCCCACTTTGTTCATGCGACTAAGAATTCATCTGTCCCTACCTATATCTTTCAAGCTTCGCCCGCTCAACCACCTGCCGAATGAATGGTCCTTTGGCTTCTGTATACGCTGCACGGTCATATTTGAATGCATAGCTTTCTAAAAAATGCCTTCTAATCGTGCTTGGCACAAATCAGAAGGCATTCTCTTGTTCAATTTAAAAATCATTCAGCAACTCCAACCCTATTATTCGGCTTCTCAATCACGATCAGACAGGTGCTGTCTGGCAAAGAAACCTGCTGGCCCTGCTCATCCATGAACTCAACACGTCTGGACAGCGCCTCGGCATAGCCCTCCTGTAAATAATGACGGCTCACGCGGATAATCGCTTGTGATCCAAGTGTGCTACGAATACACTCTTCATACTGTGACGGGGTAAAATAACCAAACTGCTCCTGCACTTCATGCACATAGGCTTCCGCTCCCCATGTATAGGTATAGAGAAATTCCATCGCATCGTTCACTGGTAAAACAGCCTCATGCTCCCCCACACGCTCTATTTCAATGTGGCGACCTGCAAAATCTTGCGCATACCGTATCAGCCATTCCATTCCATCCGGCTCCAAGAATCGAATTCGTCTGCGCTGCTCTACTGGTTCGGTCATAATCCCGTCACGAATGATGATACGCCCGCCGGGTGCAAGCACACGATAGGCGCTCTGCAGAGCTGCCTCCACTGTTTGTGGATTGAACCGAATCCCATCTCGTTCAATGTAGGAATAGAGCTCGTGAAGAATTGAAGAGAAGATGACCGTGTCCATACTCTCCGTTTCCACATATTCCTCTAACTGAAGCGCATCCCCTTTGATGACATCCCAACGATGGCGCTCCAATTGCTTTTTACGTTTAAGTGCCTCAATGACATTTACAGAAATATCAAGACCTAATGGCTTCGCATCTGGTCTTTCCTGTTCGATCAGATCCAGCAGTACACCCCCGCCGGGTCCAATATCCAGTATGCGGGTTCCAGTCACATAATCTAAAATGACCCTTTTGTAATCTACGGTCTGGTTCATATCTGTAAGGTACGTTTCCTCATTGTGAAAGCGATCATACGCATCGCGCCGTAATCCGAACAGATCGAACAGCAGCAGGACTGCTTTGTCATACAGAGGCGTTTTTTCTGCCTCAATACAAAAGTCAATCAGTTTCTCAGCCGCAGATGAAAATACAAAATTAAAAAATACAGTACTCGGCAGCTCTTCTTTATGCTCTACGATCACACTCAAATGAGGATTATGCTTCCGTTTTCCTTTTGAAATGTCCTGCCAAGACAGTGCACTTAAATATTTTTCTATCATTCGTTTTTTATATACGTTAATTTTCTTGACACCACGATAGTCATAGTACATCGTATTCATGAGCGATTCGAAACTGATATGGCGAACGGTCGCAGGCTGTTCCTGCCCTGTGCCATCCCTTAATGTGAGTAAAAATACCTTTACCAGTTCTTGAAGTGAAAAATCCTGCAAAGCTGATTCTACATACCAAAGTGTCCGATTCTCCAACGGAGCCAGCGCCTTCTCTACATTCAACTCCCGCTCTAGTTCTGTGTAAGCCTGCTCGAACGGCTCCCCTTCATGAATGGAAACCGACCGTAACCTTTCCAGTCGCTCCTTTACACTCCAGACTACAGGTGCGTTATCCCATGCAATCCAGCCGATCAGCTGCTCCACTTCACTGCGTACTTGATCCCATAATGCAGGTTCCACCCCGGCGATAATACACTCGTTCAGGGCCCGTAAAACAAGCTCCAGTTCCTCAGGGCTTAGCCAGCCTTTACGAGTAATTTCAAGCAGCAGTCGATTTTCAGCAAAAGGAATTTCCCCCCGTATATATTGCCCGATCAATCCATGCGTCTCAATCAGAATTCGGGTCATGCTATTGCGCGGGTAAGCAGGGGACTCCGCTTGGGCCTGTCTGACATACAGTTGGGAGGATCCGATATTATGTACAAATAAATTAATACCCTCATGCTGCCAGCGTAGCCGTTCGCGGACTGTGCCTCCTTTGGCTGTCTCAGACCATACCAATACATCCTCCAGTAGCTCTTTAACCCAGAATGACAATGGAAGTCCGTCCAAAATAAGCAACGTACGCTCCACGTAATCCAGTACAGGATTGGCATCCTTTAACTCACCTATAGATCGAATGCGTTCCAAATTTACAATACGCTCCTCAGCCGAAACAAGCAGCTTTAACCAAGTCGGTGTATCCCAGGCCAGATCATTTTCTTTCCTGTAATTAGCAATGGCTTTTAACGATTGCAACATTTTTCTCACCTCGTGTGATTCGGATTCGGTATGCACAGGAGACTTTGAATAAGACATTTGGATTAAAACCTTGTATATACTACACTTTACCATACATTTGTAACTTCCACCTCGTGGAAAATATTAAACATTTGTATCAATCAACCGCTTGACATACTTTCCAAACGCATACATAACCCTCAAGTGCACTAGACAGTGCCACATCAGACAAAACAAATGACCGTAACTTCCATATAAGGAATTACGGTCAGCCTGTTTATTTCCATATACAGTTTAACGACACGACTCCCACTACCTCCATCTTCCGAACTTATCATTCTGGACTTCGTTAACCTGTCCAAAAAATACCTGCATGATCTATTTCTACCTGTTCGAGCTGTTCTTCAAAGCACGGATTAGGTGCAATCTCTTTCACACACTGCCAGCTTTCAGCCTCTTGCCGGGCATATACATGCCAATGATTTTCTTCCCAGCGAAATTGGACAATGTCCGTGCGATCCCACAACTCAGTTTCATTAGAAGGCCTTTCCTCCATCAAGATCAAACAGTTATCCTCTATTTGATAAATGAGCGCACGTCAGAACGTACGTAGCCTGGCACCTTTAGGGCAATATAGCCATTCAGCAGGTATTCAACCTTTTTAACGGTAAACGGATCGATCCGTTCGTTCACGAGATTTCCACTCCTTGATCAATTCGTAAATATTACGATTTAAATATAGCAGAAATCGAAGTTTTTGAAAAGAGTCCTTCATGCCGTCCCAAAATCAAAAAGATATCCTCCAGCCTGAAGGCTCAGAAGATATCTCATTACTCTTGTTATACGCAGCCGAATCATAATCCCCTATGATTTCTAGAAAGTTAAAGTGCCGCTGTGCAACACGTCAACCATCTATAATAGATTTCGCTTATTTATCAACAGAAACGCCATCTGGTACTGGAATACCAAAATCAGGTGTTCCATCTTCTTTCCAGTAGAACGGCTGCACACGTGTATGACGATTCGGATCATACAGCGGGTCGCCTGTAATTTCCTTGTAATTCCGGGCGTGATATACGATTACATCGCTACCATCAGCAGCAACCGTAAAACTGTTATGACCTGGCCCGAATTGTCCTGTTTCCTCATGGGTGCAGAATACCGGATCAGGTGATTTCGTCCATGATTTCGGATCAAGTAAATCCGCATTCTCATCTGCCGTCAACAGACCCATGCAATAATTGTGGTCTGTGGCGCTAGCTGAATAACTGATAAAGATCCGCCCGTTCCGTTTCAGAACCGCTGCTCCTTCATTCACCTTAAAACCGATGATTTCCCAATCATATTCAGGAGTGGAGATCATCACCTGCTCACCGCGCAACGTCCATGGATTGCTCATTTCGGAAATATACAGATTGGAATTACCGACGATGTCAGGGTCCTTCTGAGCCCACACATAATACAAAACTCCATTATGCTGGAAGGTTGTCGCATCAAGAGCGAACGTCTCCCAACGGGTTTTGATCTGTCCTTTTTCCACCCATTCCCCTTCCAGAGGATTAGCTGAATCATTTTCAAGCACGAACATCCGGTGGTCGAACAGGCCTTCCTTCGTTTCCGTTGTACGAGCTGCTGCAAAATAAATGTACCATTTGTCGTTAATATAATGAATTTCCGGTGCCCAAATGTTCGCACTTAACGGGCCCGTTTCATATTTGTGCCACACTGCGACAGGCTCTGCTGTACTCAAGCCTTGAATAGTACTTGCTCGTCGAACCTCAATGCGGTCATACTCTGGTACAGATCCGGTGAAATAATAGTATCCGTCACTATGCTTGTAAATCCAAGGGTCTGCCCGTTGCTCAATGACCGGATTATTAAAGGGTACAGTTTGATTCATGGTTATTCTCTCCTCTATGTGTAGTATGTAGTTCATACAATTAATCGCTGATACGCTTTCCCCAAATGGAAATTCCCTTTTCATTCATACCCGTGAAAATTAAAGTATGGCGACCAAGCTCCCAGTCCCATGAAGGAAGCAATAACAATTCTTCCTTAGTTCCTTCGGATGTATTGCTCCAATCCATTGTTAGAGTACGCCTGCCATCAAAGCTCCAGTGACCTTCAAGAGAACCGCTGGTTGCCCGCCCTCCATCTTCTAGACGGAGCTGTTCAGCTTCCACCTGGCCGTCTACTTCCTGCTTTATCACGATGCGCTCCCAGTTGCCGGATAATAGCCTTTTGGGTATATCCTGCTCCTTTTCGCCGGCATAGCGCTCTGGAGAGACGACCGGCCAGCCCTCTGTCGTCCACAATATTCTGCGTACATGCAGGTACGGCCAGCTCTTGTCCGTTTCTCCTCGCGCATGATGTACAATATAATAATCCGCACCGTCCTTCAGGACAGAATTGTGACCTGGCGCAACCCAGCCTTCTCCTTCGCTGAACCGATAACCGCCCAATACCTTGTTTCCAATCTCGTATTGAGGCAAATAGTTGGTATCTGCCATATCATGTCCATTCATGTCCACATAAGGGCCTGTGATAGAATCTGAACGGGCAACGCGAACATTGTAGTCCTCAAACAAAGAATCATACGAGACGAACAAGTAGTATTTACGGAACATTGGATTGTACACAATGTATGGTCCTTCTACAGCACCGTCCTCAGTTGCCCGATCTCTGGCAGCGATATTTTTACCATAGCCAGATTCTTTGAGCTTTCCAGTCTGGGGATCAAGCGGTGTAATATAAATACCGCCGAAAAAAGAGCCGTATACCATCCATGGATTACCCTCTGCATCCAGCACCGGATTGGCATCAATCGCATTCAGCTTGTCATGCTCTTTCGTTTTAACGACCAGCCCCTCATCCTTCCAAGGGCCTTCCGGGGAGCTGGATGTCTGCAATCCGATCGCAGACCGTGTGCTGCCAAAGGTAGAAGCAGAGTAATACATCCGATAGGTATCACCCATCTTGATGACGTCCGGTGCCCACAGATTGGTTGCCGATGACCACGATTCTGCTTCCTTTGGAATGCCGGGGAGTGCATACTGCACCCAATTCCAATGAATCAGATCAGTCGATTTGCGTACCATGACACCGGGTCTCAATTCTCCACCTGTCTTTACATCCGTTGAGTAGACATAATAGCCTTGATCTGTTTTGATAATCGCCGGGTCATGTGCATTGTTAATGGTCCAGCGCTGTTCATCGTTAATCGTACTTTGATCATACAAGTGATCGGGAGGCGGAGCCTGCGGATACACAGGGTCCGGAGTGTTATCCCCACAGCCAGATAGACCCAGCATGAGCAGCATAACCATAACTGTTATTCTCCTCCTTCCTTTACCCATTACATATTGTAACTGCCTTACATCATTCATGCGTACCCTCCAAGTGTCAATTAACCTTTGACACCCGAAATAGCAACCGATTCAATAATTTGTTTCTGGAAGATCAAGAATATAATCAGTACAGGTAACAAGGCTATTATTGATGCTGCCATTATAAGCGGATAGTCCGTCTGAATGGCGTAAGTCGCATTGAAATTCGCGATAACCAGTTGCAGTGTCTGCGTTTCTGGTGAGTTCAAGTAAATAATCGGTGCCAAATAATCGTTCCAAATCCCCATGAACCATAAAATAAGCTGTGCCGCAACTGCTGGCTTAATGAGCGGGAACGTAATCGACGAATAGAGTCGGAAATAAGAACTTCCGTCAATTTTCGCAGCTTCGATAATGGCATCCGGTACACTAAGCAAGTACTGCCGCAGGAAAAAGATCATAACTACATTTCCGAACAAACCCGGAACGATCAGAGGCAAAAGTGTATCAACCCAGCCAAGTTTGGAAAACATCATAAACTGTGGAATCATAACCGTTGGGTATGGAATCATCATAGATGCGATGAGTGCCAAAAACAGTTTGTTTTTATGGGGAAATCTCAGCTTAGCAAATGCAAAAGCCGCCACACTGGATGTAAAGGTACCTACAACGGTAACACTTACAGCTACAATCACGCTGTTCTTGATTCCGCTTAACAAAGGCCCTGCTTCCCAAATTTCCTTATACTTGCCAAACTGGAACACCTCTGGTATCCATACTGGTGGAAGAGCAAAGACATCCTGCTTTTCTTTCACTGAAGTGGACAGCATCCAAAGCAGCGGGGCGATCATCACAATCGCTCCAATCGCTAGTGCAATAAAGATAATGATATTGGTAACTTTCGTTTTTTGACTATGGGACATAATCAGACTCACTCCTTTCCGCGAAAATCAATCCCCATCAAAGGACGATTTTTCATTCATTTTGAATTGAATCAAAGTTACGATAAAAATGAAGATGCCGAGAATCATAGCCATCGCGGAGGCATATCCCATTTGCAGGTTTTTAAATGCCTTGTCCCAAATATAAAAGACGATTGAGGCGGATGAGTATTCCGGACCCCCTGTAGGTGTCATAATGTTCATTTCAGTAAAGATTTGCGAACCACCAATGATATTAGTTACGACCAGGAAAAAAGTTACTGGTTTCACCATTGGCCATGTAATATTGCGGAACATTTGGAATCCGCTAGCTCCATCTAGCTCTGCTGCTTCATAATAAGAGCGAGATACGCTTTGCAGGGCTGCCAAATATAGCAGCATCGTATATCCGAGACCCTTCCAGACGGTCATGAGGATCAAGGCCGGTTTGACCGTATCCTTATCCATTAGCCAGTTAGGACCCTTAATACCGAATATTTCGAGGAATTGGTTCACCAAACCATAGTCCCCGTTGTATGCCCAGTTCCACATAATAGAAACGGCAGCCAACGAAGAAATAACCGGGATATAGTAAATCACACGAAATGTTGTCGTACCTGGAATCTTGCGATTCAAACCTAGTGCCAGCAGTAAAGCTAGTACAAGACCGATTGGAATACCTAGCATTAAGAAAAGAGTATTGTACATCGATTTATAAAAGAGCTCATCGCTAAATAAATCTTTAAAATTGTCGAGACCAATAAAGTTCATTTGTCCCAATCCGTCCCAGTCTGTAAAAGAGCCGTATAATGAATAGACAAACGGGAATAACGTAAAGATTAGCAGACCGAGAATAGGTGGAAGAATAAATAAGTATCCATATACCTTCTCTTTGCGGTAGAGATTAGATTTGGTTATCACAGGGCTCACCTCTGTTTCTAATTTGGAATGAAGATGATGTTAGCAGCATGATATTCAGCCACTAACATCATCCTTTTTTCCTCTATTTACGCATTATTTCTGTGATTTTTTCTCTTGCTCCACCGCTTTATCCAGCAGTTTCTGCATCTTCGGTTGTTCTTGTTTCACATAATCTGCCGCCGTAATTTTACCATCCAGCACAGGTTGAATATCTGTGAAGAAAATATCGTACCATTCTGCATTATACGTATAGTTGCCTGGTAATGAGCGTCCATAGTCATTTACGATATCAATAAATTCTTGTTTATTGTTAGGCTTGGTTTTCGTATCTTTGGACCATTCATCAGCCATGTCCAGCAGATTCGGAATTTGTACCTTGGCATCTACGAGCTGCTTCATTCCTTCTTTAGAAGTCGTCAGATAGTTAACCAGTTCAACAGCTTCATCCGGGTATTTTGTTTTAGAGGAAACGCCGATACCCAGAGAACCGATCCATGTTGCTGATTTGCCAGTCGACCCGGCTGGGAACGGCAGTAAATCATATTCGAATGGCAGTTTTTCAAATGTACTCATATCCCAAGGACCAACCGGGAAGAATGCCATTTCGCCCTTCATCCAACGTTGGTATGTGTCCAATGTTTGTGATTGTTCAATACCAGGTGTGATTTTATATTTGTTTTGCATGTCAGCAAAGTACTGAAGAGCTTCCGCAAATTTCGGATCATCAATCGTTACTTTAGTTTTGCTCTCATCCAGCCAGTCAGCCCCATTACTCCATACAAAGGCTTGCAATGCCCACTGAACGTTAAAGCCTGTACCGTATTGATCTGGCTTGCCGTCACCATTGGTATCTTTGGTCAACTCTTGGCTAACCTTGATAAATTCATCCCATGTATACGGTTTGTCTTTGTCAGGCAAGGGAACGCCCGCTTTTTCGAACATCGTTTTGTTGTAGCCGAGTGCGAATGGACCTAAATCCTTCGGCATACCGTAAATATCTCCTTGGCCGGCCATTTTACCGTCATAGCGATACAAATCCACACCGTATTTCCAAATGTTATCCAGTTTAATATCCTTGTTCTTCTCAATGTAAGGCGTTAGATTCTTCAACACCCCACTGTTTACATAAGCTTTCACATCTCCAGGGGCAAAGTAAAAGATATCTGGAAGATTGTTTCCTGTAATTGCAGCTCTAAGCTTTGTGGCATATTGATCTGCTGCAGTCACGACCATTTTAACCTTTACGCCAGGATGTTCCGCTTCAAATTTCTTGATTACTTCCTTATAAGCCTTTTGTTCATCTGTGCCACCACGGAACATGAATGTCAGTTCCTTACTTCCATCACTACTGGAACTTCCCCCACTACAACCAGCCAGTGCAGCCACCATTAACAACAGAACAACCATTGTTATTGCAAAACCTTTTTTCTTTATCAACGCGACCCCTCCTAAATTTAAATGAAACCGCATACATTTAGTGTTAAAATAACTTTATACCACTCGGCCTAATCTTTAACTGTGCGGTACACAACCCGTTGTTGATTGCCGCTGTGATTATCATCCCTCTCATGTGCCATATAATTAACATTTTACTTTATCAATAATGAATTCGTTTACAAACAAAATATAGCATGCCTTTCCTCGGTTCGTCAATGTATTTTTCAATCTTTTTAAATAATTATAAAACATAGATTAGAGTAACATGGAAAGCAAAATTAAATCGTATTTAAGTTAACTTTTATCGAAATAATCAGTGATAAATCTTAAGTACGATTTATTTTTGAAGTAATTCTTAATTCGGAGTTTAATTTGCTCCCCTCTTTATTTAGTAAAAAAAATTTACAAAAAAGCAGTTTACTTCTTTTTGATTTTATTTTAACATAAATCAAAGTAAATATATAAGCGCTTACATCACAATTTTTATAGATAAGGATGGTCTATAGCTATGATTTATATTAAGGACTTAATGTCAGGATTAGATATTTTTAAAGCACTGGGTTCAGAAATCCGCATTCAAATTCTCGAGTTACTTGCCTACCAGGGACAAAGTATGAATGACATTGCTAACAAACTTAATTTGAGCAACGGTACCATTACAATGCATATTCGAAAATTGGAAGAATGCGGCCTTGTGGAGATCAATACCGTGAGCGGCAAGCACGGCACCCGAAAAATGTGCTATTTGAACAAGGATAAACTGATGGTAGATTTGCGCAGTAGAGAACAAAAAAATGTGTATGAGGTTGAGATTCGCGTAGGTCATTATAGTAACTATCAAGCGTCCCCCACTTGTGGATTGGTGACCCGAGACAGCATTATCGGCGATTTTGATGATCCACGCTATTTTGCAGATCCCGGGCGGCTGGAATCGGAAATGATCTGGATGGCTGAGGGCTTTTTGGAATACCGTATCCCCAACTATCTGAAAGCGAATCAATCCTTTAAAGAAATTCAATTCTCCGCAGAACTGGGCTCAGAAGCACCCTGCTATTGTGAGGAATATCCCTCCGACATTTGTTTTCACATTAACGGTATCCCTATTGGGCACTGGACCAGCGCCGGAGATTTTGGAGAAGTGCCGGGGGTTCTCAATCCAGATTGGTGGCCACCGCATCTGAATCAATATGGTATGCTCAAATTAATTCGCATCAATCAACAAGGCAGCTTCATTGACGGGTGCCGCATTTCCGAGGTCACAATAGATGATATTAACCTTAACTATAAAAGCGACATTACACTCCGTCTATCTGTAACCGATGAATCAGAAAACAAAGGAGGACTCACTATTTTTGGCAAAAGATTCGGGAATTTCAGTCAGGATCTGCTTGTGCGCGTGCTTTACGATGTGCATGGGGAGGACAACGCCAACTCCTGACTCGCCACATGTAAAAATAGGCCGAAGCCTGTATTCATGGAATACATGTCCTCGGCCTAAACATCCTGATCCTCACTTAAAGAGATATAGATCAATAAATAAAAAATGACTGCTATCCCAAACACCAGCCAGCAAAAGGACAGCAAATGAAGCCTAGGTCCAGCATATACTCCCCATCTCCAAATATCCGTAAGGAGCACCAGTGGCTGCAACAACACATCCCAGCTATTCCAGCGAGCAAATCTGCCTATATATACGCCTATGCTGTCCAGCCACAACAACACCAAAACTACAGCCCATGCGAGCCCCTTTGAACAAATCCTCCTCAGCATATGATGGATCACCAACACACAAAGGGATGTAAGAAAAAGGCCAAGCCCTGCTGCTGAAAAAGACGTAAATAAGATTAACCAAAATTGGGTGTTCAACCAAAAACGTGTATCAGGATTCACATCGTAAAAACGAAACGCATGAAGTAACTCAGTCACCAAATAGAGAGCATTCGGCAGAAAAAACAACCATACAATTAAAGAGAAAAATAAAAGAATACTCCTCACTTTTGTACTTCGCAGTCTGGATAAAGCCATCATGCCGAGAGTGATAAAGACCGGAACCCAGGCCAGGAATATATCCCAGTACAGAAATTGATACATCCTCGTTCCGCTTGTGGACTGTAAATACATAATGAGCCCGAAACAGCCCAACGTAGCTACAAGCAGCACTCCCAACAAACTGGGCAGCTTGTAACCCTTCCTTCTTAACAGCAAGTTTCCATCTACCTCCTGCCTGAGTTGCGTATATACGTCTTTTCTAATCCTAATTTTATAACGCTTTCATATTAAGAAAGAGGGTCTTTGTCTGTTTACTCCACGTTTCGTATGTCCTCAGATACATGGTTTGTTATCGTCAAGGCATCAAAGGTAACAGCACAGCCCTCCCCCACGGGAGATTGAGCAACAACTCCGACTTTTAGCTGGTTAGGAACATTCATCCCAAAATATCTCGCCAGCTTCCAATGCTGACCATCTGATGAATAATGAAATGCAAAGCAATTTCCAGCTCGTGCCACTCGTAAATACGGATTGGACACGTCCATCGCCCCAGAGATACAATCATCAGATGTATCCCGAGTGACCACACTAAGAATAGATGGAATGCTTTCGAAATATTCAAAACACAGCTTAGCCCAGCGGGTATCATCCGCCATTATCATCAAACATCCTGAATCATAAGGCTGCTTCATATCAACACGAACCCTCGTCCATATTGTAAAATCACCTTGAAGCGTTGTATGCAAAAAGGGTGCGGACGATTTAGTCGCTGCGCCGGACGGATCCCTAAAGAAATCTGCCTGTGAAGGTGCAAAAATTTGCAAAGACTTGGTATCATCAAATCTCCATTCTGTCGGCTCATTGATCCAGCTCCAATCCGCCGGCAAAACTTCATCGCTAAAGCGTTCAAATACGTTCATATGGATACCATTCCTCTCTGGCAATATAGTCATATAACACATTGAAATCTGGGGCACAATCCCCTTGATACCACTATATACGTTATTTTCCAGTCGTCAATAATGATGATATGTCTTTAAAGTTTATGAAAAAAAGACTTGCCATCCTGAAATGTTGTGCTTATAATTACACCTAACTTGATACAGTAACAAATTTCAATGACGAGAACGAGTAAGCTATACAGCGGATTTGCAGAGAGTTGGGGCAGGTGAAAGCCAACATTCCGAGGGTAGCCGAACGCCATCTCTGAGAAGCGGGCTGAACCTGAAGTAAGCTCTGCCGCCTTTCCAGCGTTAACCGGAACACGTATTGATGGATACGTGAACAGAGTGTCATTTCCTATGGAATGAAACTAGGGTGGTAACACGGGTATAAACTCGTCCCTTTTACAGGGGCGGGTTTTTTTGTTTTTCAAAAAGGAGGAAATCATCATGACAAATGTATCGACAGTAGTATCTATAACCGATTTTTTGACTCCAGCTGTACGGGAAATGCCGCCTTCAGGCATCCGTAAGTTTTTCGAATATAGTACAGGCAGAAAAGATATTGTATCGCTTGGTGTCGGTGAACCCGACTTTGTAACCCCTCAACATGTCAGAAAGGCCTGTATCACAGCACTGGAAAATGGCAAAACATCATACACACCAAATGCCGGTCTTCCTGAGCTTCGTGAGGAGATTGCCGGGTATCTGGAGAGCAACTTCAACACATCCTACAACCCGACAGATGAAATCATGGTTACCATTGGCAGCAGTGAAGCCCTAGATTTGGCACTACGCGCCCTCATCTCAACACACGATGAAATACTCATTCCGGCTCCATGTTATATTTCGTATTCGCCCATCACGTTTCTGAACGGAGGACATACCGTAACGGTTGAAACCTCTGCGAATCAGCAGTTCAAGCTGACAGCTGAGGCACTTCAAGCCAAGCTGACTCCACGATCCAAAGTGCTTATTCTCTGTTACCCGAATAATCCAACGGGTGGGGTGATGACCTATGAGGATTGGCTACCGATTGCCCGCCTGGTTGAGGAGCATAATCTTGTCGTCATATCAGACGAAATTTATGCTGAACTGACCTATGGACAGAAGCATGTAAGCTTCGCTGCTCTGCCAGGAATGAAAGAGCGCACCCTGCTCATCAGCGGCTTTTCCAAAGCATTTGCGATGACAGGCTGGAGGGTCGGCTATGTGTGTGGCCCCAGAGAGTTGATTTCAGCTATGCTGAAGATTCATCAATATACCGCCATGTGCGCTCCTATTATCGGGCAAATTGCCGCTATTGAATCCCTGCGTAACGGGCTGGAGGAAAAAGATCGTATGATGGAGTCCTACAATCTGCGTAGAAAATGGTTCGTTGAAGGCCTATGTCAGACAGGACTGCCATGTCACGAACCAAACGGTGCCTTCTATGCTTTTCCCTCCATTATGCACACAGGGTTAAACTCAGAGCAGTTTGCCAAGCGGTTGCTGGAAGAAGAAGGAGTCATTACTGTACCCGGTTCCGCATTTGGCTCAGGCGGCGAGGGCTTTATCCGCTGCTCGTATGCATCATCGCGAGATCAGTTGGAAATGGCTTTAGAGCGCATTAGCGCATTTTTGAAGCGCCTGTAAATGCGATTTTTCCTATCTTGAAATGAACATGAGTACTGGATGAACCCTACTGTAACAGCTTCTGAATAAGCTTTTTCTGGTGTGCTGGCAAGCCTTCCGGCCATTCCCCTACACGGCAATAACAAATGTCGGAGACTTCAGCGCTTGGTCGGAAAGTACCCGGAATGTCCGGTCGTCCTAGTCTTTAGGATGTCCGATATTCAGAACGTTTTGCACAAAATCAGTCTTGGCATCCGTGTACGCTTCACGATCATGCTGATTTTCCATCGCCAGCCGCCTTTTTAATACATCATATTGCTGAATCAGCTCAGGCTGTTCACGAAGTCGGTTCCGAAACAATAGCTGCCGATCCCAATGCTCATCAGATTTCAGTATGAGATGCAGATGTCCCTTTCTTTGATCCTGTTCCACTTTAACCAAAAATCTTCTCCATTCCCGACCGTCCAATTCAGGCGGAACATAGTTCCAGCCTGCTGGTTGTAAAGTAGACACGATCTGTTCCAGTTGATCCCAAGATTCTAATTTTGCCATTATGTCAATAATGGGCTTAGCGGAAAGATTGGGAATTGCCGTGCTTCCTATATGTTCGATTTCCGTCACCTTAAACGGCAGTAATAACTCCCGCAACTGGTGAATGATCTTTAGGCCCTGCTCTGACCAGGCAGGATCAGGATTCACTATTTTTACAGGCTCCGTAGCCCACACCGGCCAATGTTCCTGGTTTTGCTCCTCATGCATTCATGATCCCCCCCTAATTTCTATTCATGTATTCTCTCTTCAACTGTATCTTTTTGAATATCCTTAACACCATCTTGTAACTTACGGCTGTATAACTGAGCATTTTCCGCATCAAAACAAACAAAAATAATCTCATTCAAACCGGCATGTTCACGTACAAAACGTGTCACTTCCTGTATAGCAATATCCGCCGCCTTTTCTTTGGGGAAACGGTAGATGCCTGTGCTGATATTCGGAAAGGCAATGCTTCGTGCATTCAGTTTTAAAGCTAATTGGAGTGTATTATGGTAGCATTTCGCCAATAGCTCCTCTTCCCGATGGTCGCCACCATTCCACACAGGGCCGACGGTATGAATAACATATTGGGCATCCAGCTTGCCAGCTGTGGTATAAACTGCCTCTCCTACGGGACATCCACCCTGCTTGTTTCTGATACTTACACAATCTTCTAAGATAGCCGGACCGCCAGCCCTATGAATCGCGCCGTCTACGCCACCGCCACCCAGCAAGCTTGTATTGGCTGCATTGACAATAATATCCGCCTTACAACGGGTAATATCCCCTTGCAACACACGTATTGTCACGTTCAATAGTTCAATTTGGGTATCCATTGATCCTCTCCCTCTTCTAAAAATCAACTCGTTTATATAGTCATCTTATAGTCTCTACAGGCAATTTCTACTATATCGTCATAGGTTTTCAACATATAGTGCTTTAGATTTTTCCCCCGTGCGCTTGCTACTGTAGCTAATAACGGCGTATCTATAAGCTCATCAAAGCTGCTGCCCTGCGTATATTCCCGTTCAGACATGTGCAAAGCGACGTCCAATTCAATCATGTTGAAGTAGTAGACTTCTGTAAATATCAGTTCATAAGGCACAAAATCATCTGCTGCTTCCGTTGCCAGCCCCCCATTAATCTCTCCCTTTAAAATCAGCTCCTTCTTCGAATAATTCATATGCACATGGTCCAAATAGATCGCATCTCGTCCATACAATACTCCAATCGGGGTTTGAACGGCCTTTATCTGTGGCATCCACGCTCCCCTCCCTTCATCTCTATTTCCCATCCAGCAACATAAGTGCGGTCGCAACCGCATGATCCACAAAAGAACGCTCTGGGCGTGATTTCATCATCACGGTAATCCCGATTAACAAAGAGACCAACATATGCGCTAAAGCCCGTGCATCCATAGTCGCCTCAAGCTCCCCAGATTGAATACCACGTTCGAGGGTCTCCTGAAAGACAGCAGAAAGATACATTTGATGTTCTCTAGTTAAAATTTCGAATTTTTCATCATGAGGGGCTAATTCTACCATCGTGTTGATGCAAAAGCATCCCTTATTGGGTCCCTCCTCGTACTCTTCTGCCACCACTCCTCCAAAAAAATTGTAAAATGCTTCTTTTACAGATGAACTATTTTGCAGTTTAGCCCTTACACAAGCTGCATGAGATTGCGTATATTTGCGCAGCGCGGCTTCGAATAATTGCTTCTTGTCTCCAAAAGCAGCGTAAATGCTAGGACGCTGAATTCCCATTTTTAAGGTTAAATCGCTTAAAGAGGTAGCCTCGAATCCTTTTTCCCAAAAAATTTGCATCGCTGCATCCAACGCTTGATCTTCATCAAATTCCCGTGGTCGAACCATAAGCAGCTCCTTCTTTTCGTATCGTTCAGTATATTAGGATTGTATGATTACGAAAAGGAACTGTCAAATATGTACAGGATAAACTCTTGACATAACATATATGCACGAGTTATATTGACCTAAATTAATTACATACCAATCGGTATATTATACTTAACGGTATGTAACTTACAGAAAGCGATGTGGTATGTGAAAATGAAGACGTCAGAAGAAAAAGCGGTACTCCTCCCTCATCAAACGGTAGCAAATGCTACCGAAACAGCCCCCATTCCCTCCCTGTCCCGATCTGTGGCACTCCTATTTGCCATAGCCTGCGGGCTCGCTGTCGCTAACATTTACTATGCACAGCCACTGCTGGATGCGCTGGCAAATGAATTTGGCATTACGCACTCATCGGTAGGCATGGTCATTACCATCACGCAAATTTGTTATGCATTGGGTTTATTGCTGCTCGTCCCGCTTGGCGATCTTTTGAATCGACGGCGGCTGATTGCTGGGCAAATGCTACTGTCCGTGCTGGCATTAAGCGTGGTTAGCTTTGCTCCTACTCGTACAATACTGCTTATGGGAATGGCAATGGTTGGACTGCTGGCTGTAGTTACTCAAACACTCGTGGCTTTCGCCTCTACCTTGGCTAATCCGACTGAACGGGGTAAGGTCGTAGGTCTGGTGACCAGTGGAGTCGTTATCGGCATTCTGCTTGCACGAACCGTGGCCGGTGTATTAACTGATCTGGCAGGCTGGCGTTCAGTTTACCTTGTTTCTGCTATACTTACGCTGTTTATGGCTGTAGCTCTGTTGCGGGTGTTGCCAAAGAACGAACCCACGAGTGCGACACTTTCCTATCCGCAGCTGCTCCGATCGGTTATCTTGTTGTTCGTGCAAGAACGAATTCTACGCATTCGCGCTGTCCTTGCATTGCTCATTTTTATGGCATTCAGCATATTGTGGACTTCGCTTGTGTTACCTCTCAGTGCCCCGCCTCTATCTCTTTCACATACAGCCATCGGAGCCTTTGGCCTGGCTGGAGTCGCCGGAGCATTAGCAGCAGCACGAGCAGGGCGTCTTGCTGATCAAGGCTTGGGACAACGGACGACAGGTATCGCACTCGTTGTATTGCTGCTGTCCTGGTTACCTATCCGCTACACCGAGCATTCTTTGTTCGCTTTAGTTCTTGGCGTAATACTTTTGGATTTGGCCGTACAGGCTGTACATGTCACCAACCAAAGCTTGATTTTCAATGTTCGCCCTGAGGCACGGAGCCGACTTACCGCAGGCTACATGATATTTTATTCCATCGGTAGCGCCACCGGGGCTATTGCTTCCACTCATATGTACATCTATGCCGGATGGAACGGGGTGTGTCTATTAGGAGCTGGTGTCAGTGCTCTGGCTCTCATCTTTTGGGCTGTGACCCGACGTTCAACTTGATGGGGAGAATGCTATGGATTGAATCAGAAAAAACCGCCGGGTCCACGACAATGACCGGGTGGTTCTCTTCTGTCACGACAAAATCATCACTTGATTGCGATATAAATCAAAACAGGTTCATCAGGACTGCCATACACTTCAAAATCACCTGTGTATGTCCGCTCCCCTTGTCCCGTGGCAGCCCACTCCCAGATCGTCTGCCATACACGGAAGATAGAAGAGGGTTCCTGAGTTGTCTGAAAAATGGCGTAGCGTGCAGCCGGAATAACAAGTTCTTCAAGATCGTCAGGAGTTTGGAAATCAACAGCCGCTTCCTTCCCGATAAAGAATGTATACTCGCCCAAAGCTCCATTTTCATAGTCAGTATAGCAACCATAGACGGAAGCAGATCCTTCATGCCCCCTGATCCGACCTGGCACACCCTCGCTCCAAAAACGTTCCCACATGTTTGGAATGATCCCGTGAGATGTTTGTTCCTTCTGATTATTTGTACGTGCTTTTAGTCCAATTAAATGGATTTCACCTCGGTATTCCTCCCGAATGGGTCCATCAAGTTGAAGCTCTGTATCCTCTAAAGACCTCCACCTTTTCAAATGCGGTAGGTAATTACGCAGCATCGAAGTCGCTTCTTCTGCCTGCATCCCCTCTTCTACCAGGATAGGCACACACTGCTGAATCATCCCCTCCATAGTCAATTCAGGCTGTACAAATTCGCCTTCCTTGTAACAATACTTGCAATACTCATCCGTTTTATGATGTTGTGCATCCGTTCCATATTGGTCCTCATGCTCCAGCGGCATCCCACAACTTTGACAAGCTTTATCCATCCTCGTAAATCCCCTTTCGCTATCTGATATCAGGTATGCCACCAGTATAACGAAACAAACCTGACAACTATGGGTCAGGTTTGTTTTACTTTAATCTAAGAATTCCTTTATGATTCCCGAACTTCTTCGTAATTAGACGCAATACGCAGCGCCATCTTATGAATCTTATCCCGCAAATGGGCTGGTTCTTTGACAACCACATCCGGTCCCAGGCTTAAAATAAATCCGTACGCCCATGCATCCTCAGGAAACGGGACCGAGACCGTATAGATCCCTTCCTCCTGCTCGGTCAATGCTTCTACGCCAAACCAGTCCTCCGCCAGATGCCTTGAGTTACGGTTAAATTGTAGCGTAAATGGTTGTACGGCCCTGGATACCTCCATCCGCCCCTCATTCCACGGCAACACTTCATAAGAAAGATCCCTGCGAGCAAAAACGGTCTCTGTAACCACAAGGTCACTCATGCGGGAAAGCTTGAATAGACGAAACTGCTCCCTATCGGGACAATATGCATATACAAACCATTGTTGTCCTTTCAGAACGAGCGTATGCGGTTCAACATTCCGTTCTGTAATGGCTCCCCCCGCATTTCGATAGGTAAAGGCGACAGTGCGCGCTTGGCTCATTGCTTCTTTTACCTTTATCAATTTGCCTTCCTGCGCAGCCCGATTTCCCCATCCCGAATGATCGACGATAAACTGTGTGGTATGGACACTAAATTGCTCTTTCCCAGACTCTGGTATAATACTTTCAAATTTATGAAGTAACCGCGACACATTCGGGCCACCCAACGACGAGGACAAACTCTGCAGCCCCATTACAATGTCCTTGACATCATGATCCGTCAACATACTGCGATCCAGGCGGTATCCTTCCATCAAGCCGATCCCCCCATTGGCTCCCTGATAAGTCACCACCGGAATACCTGCCATACTAATCGCTTCAATATCTCTATAGATCGTCCGGATCGAAACCTCATATAAATCAGCCAGTTCCTTCGCTTGTATTCTATTTTTCTTTAGTAGCAAAATGACGATAGAAAGCAATCGGTCAATTTTCATTTTTTCAAAACCTTTCACCATTAATAAAAATAAGCCATGAACTCCTCATCGTATTCCTTCATCTTACTCTATCTCTTATCTTGGGATTTAGCAAAAATCCATTGAGCGACTTTCAATAAACAAGATATAGATCGAAATGGTTTAGTTCGTCTATATCTTGCACTTCAGAGCCACTAGTATCGAATTTTGCAAAATCCGGATCTAAAATGAATCTGTTATTCTTCAATTAAAATAACCTCAGGTACTCTATCCAGCCGAATAGAATGCCTGAGGTTTCAATAACTCCTTACAAATTATGATTCGTAGCGCTTCAGCACAATGACCGCATTATGACCACCGAAGCCGAAAGAATTAGATAGCCCAATATTTAGTAGAGCCTTGCGCGCTTCGTGAGGCACATAATCCAGATCGCAAGCCGGGTCCGGATTGTCCAGGTGCATCGTTGGTGGAATGATGCCCTCCCGTAGGCTTTGCACAAGCGCAATCGCTTCGACCCCGCCCGCAGCTCCCAGCATATGACCCAGCATGGACTTATTCGCAGTAACCGGAATCTGATAGGCATAGTCGCCAAACAGTTTGTGGATTGCCAAAGTTTCAGCGGTATCCCCTACAGCTGTACTCGTTGCGTGGGCACTGATCACGTCCACTTCTTCCGGGGAGATGTGAGCCGAACGAAGGGCCGCTTTCATCGCCAAGTAAGCTCCGGTTCCTTCGGGATGCGGTGCAACCATGTGATAAGCATCCGAACTCGCTCCATAACCGATGACCTCACCATAGATTTCCGCTCCCCTCCGGGTAGCGTGCTCCAGCGACTCCAGTACTAGGATGCCTGCTCCTTCGCTCATGACAAAACCGTCACGATCTTGATCAAACGGCCGGCTTGCTATCGAAGGCTCCTCGTTACGTGTGGACAAGGCTGTTGCATTAGCGAAACTTGCCAAGGCCAATCGGGACACCGCTGCTTCAGCTCCACCGGCAAAAATGACATCCGCATCTCCTGTACGAATCGTCCGAAACGCCTCTCCAATTGCTGTATTCCCAATAGAGCAAGCCGTCACGGGGGAAAGCGTAGGTCCCATCGCTCCAAACGCGATACTAATTTGAGCAGCAGCCATATTTGAGATCATCATGGGTACCAGCGTCGGGCTAACTCTGCCCGGTCCACGCTGTAGCAGTACATCTACATTGTCCACCAACGTATCCAAACCGCCGACTCCCGATCCCACATAAACACCGACACGCTCCAAATCGGTGTGATCCAGTTCCAGACCGGAATCCTTGAGCGCTTGCTCTGCCGCATATAATGCAAACTGAGTAAACCGATCCATTCGTCTAGCATCTTTACGTCCCCATTGCTTTTCTGCATCAAAATCCTGTACCAGTCCAGCAATTTGTGCTTTCAAATCGGACACATCGAATGTATCAATTTTACGTATACCTGAATTGCCTTCCAGCAAATTCTTCCACAACGTGTCCACTTCATTACCCAGTGGGGAAACGACACCCATACCTGTTATCACTACTCTTTGCATAAGCTATTCATTCCTCCTGCTCGGTGACTTACTTATAATCCTCATTTTACCCTCGTCTTATCCTATTACAAGTGTTTGTTTATCCTGGTATAATGAACACTACTATAGTACACGCCTTATTGGCTCACTTCGGATATACCCATTGAATGGAGAGAAAATACCTATGAAAACGGAAGCACGTCTGGAAGCACTATCTGTTTTTCTAAAAACAAAAAGAGCCCGCCTACACCCACATATGGTCGGTCTCCCCCAAGGATCACGTCGGAGAACACCAGGCTTGCGCAGAGAAGAAGTCGCTCAGCTGGCTGGTGTCAGTACGACCTGGTATACCTGGCTGGAGCAAGGACGAGATATTAAGGTGTCCGCCTCTGTGTTGGATGCTATTGCTGCCGCATTGCAGTTGAACACAGACGAGCGCAAATATTTGTATGATTTGGCGATCGAGGCTGGGTCTCACAGCCTTCCTGCTCCTGCAGAGCAAGCCGTCATTTCCCCCTCTCTGCAAAAGATCGTACAAGAGCTACACTACTGCCCTGCTATTATTTCAGATCGGCGCTGTCATATTGTCGGCTGGAACGCCGCTGCTGCTCATGTTTTTATGGATTTTGCCGAGCTACCACATGAGCAACGCAATATGATTGAACTGCTATTCACCAAAAAGGAGTTTAAAAGTCTAGCTGTGAATTGGGAACACTTTGTAAAGGGGTTCCTTGCTATTTTCCGCGCTTATTACGGGCAATACGTGACAGATCCCTGGTATGCACAATTTATACAAAATATGAGCCAGGCCTACCCGGAGTTTAACGAGCTTTGGAATCAGAGCGAAGTAAGCTCTGCACCGGAGGTGCTCATTGAATTTCGTCATGCGAAGGCTGGCAAAATGCTATTTGACCTAACTTCTCTTCAGGTACAAGGCAGTGTTGATCTCCGTTGCAGTATCTACACCCCCAATGCGCAAACCTCAACGGAAAGCAAACTCCAAAAGTTAATGGAAGGCAGCTAAAGGATTTCATCCCTCCTGTTATGAAGATATCATTTTCCGTCCATACTACATCTACGATCTGTGCAAAAATAGATGCCACGTATGTGACAGAACCAAGAGCTTCAACTGTGCTACTACCAGGAGGGAGGGAATCATCATGAAAGCCAAATCGACAAGTTCCCCGCACATACACAATCAAGCGCCACTGCCTGTTCCGGTGCAATTTGATCGAAGCTGGCAGGATGAGCTGGACCAACGCCTACGCAAAGGTGGCCCTTGGGGAGATTGGAATCTGTATCAGCTGGCCATTGAGGCAGAAAAAGTCAAACTGGTGCCGAACTTCGATGAGCTTCAATGTCTACAGCATTTGCAAGACCTCACTCCACTACCCCATCAGCTGGATACCGCTCGGAAGGTACTGTTTCAAATGTCCGGACGTGCCATTCTTGCCGATGAAGTCGGCCTGGGCAAAACGATCGAAGCTGGAATGATCCTAAAGGAATATCTGGTTCGCGGGCTGGCTTCCAAAGTGCTTATTCTTGTACCCGCATCCCTGGTCCTACAATGGGTGCGTGAGCTGAACAGCAAATTCGGTATTCCCGCTGTCGCCCAGAAAAAAGCGTATTCTTGGTCTTCCGAGGTTGTCGTGGCCTCTATGGATACTGCCAAGCGAGAGCCCCATAGTAACATCCTGCTAGATACCGATTATGACCTGCTCATTATAGACGAGGCCCATAAGCTGAAAAATAAAAAGACATCCAACTACCAGTTCATTATGAAGCTGCGTAAAAAATATTGTTTGCTCCTGACAGCGACACCTGTACAAAACGATCTGTCTGAGCTGTTTAACCTGATTACACTGCTCAAGCCCGGTCAATTGGGAAGACATGGCGATTTTTCAGCCAACTTTGTTGTAGATAAACGTCTGCCCAAAAATGAAGATCAGCTCAAGGATGAGCTGTCTAAAGTCATGATCCGCAATCGTCGCGGAGAAGGCCCAGTTCAATTCACCAAACGAAATGTTTCCAATATTCACTTGGAACTTTCGCCGGAAGAGCAAGCGCTGTACGATGGGGTAACCTCTTTTGTCAAAGAGCAATACCAGGCGAATGGCGGAAATTTAAGTAGCATGCTGTCTCTCGTTACCCTTCAACGGGAAGTGTGCAGCAGCCGGGACGCTGTGTTCGTGACGCTGGTCAATTTGTCTAAAAAAATGGCTCCAGACTCTCCCCTACGCGATCGTGTCTGGGATTTGGTTGCACACATTAAAGCGATCAAGGCCAATTCCAAAGCAGAAAAGGCGCTCGAGCTTATCCGTCAGATGAACGAAAAGGTGATCATTTTTACAGAATACAGAGCCACACAGGAGTATTTGCTGAACTATTTCCGTGACCGTGGCCTATCTGCTGTTCCTTACCGAGGCGGTATGAACCGTGGACGCAAGGATTGGATGATGGATCTGTTCCGTGGGCGCATTCAGGTCATGATTGCCACCGAAGCGGGTGGTGAAGGCATTAACCTGCAATTTTGTCACCATATGATTAACTTCGATTTACCGTGGAACCCCATGCGCGTGGAGCAGCGGATCGGACGGGTGCATCGACTTGGACAGACGCATGATGTTAATATTTTCAACTTGTCCACAACCGGAACGATTGAGGAGCATATCCTACATCTGCTGCATGAAAAAATAAATATGTTTGAGATGGTCATTGGCGGATTGGACGTTATTCTGGAGAAGTTTGAGAAGAAAGAATCCATTGAAAAAAGTTTGTATAAAATCATGCTTGAATCCAGTAGCGATGATGAAATTCGCAAAAAAATGCAAAAACTGGGCCACTCGCTGGATTCCATCAAACAGGAAATGGAACAACTGCGCACAGACCAGCCAAACACCGAGAACTTATTAGGCTTAGCAGGCAATACGGTTCCTCCGGGTAAAGCTCGACGCAGTGTGAAGGGAGGTCGCTAGTTTGACCATGGATGCACAGCAAGTCCAGCGTTTTGTCCACACCTATCTGGAAGCTACCGGATGCAGTGTCATTGAGAGGTCACCCCACCATGTAACCGTCAAGCTTTCTCCAGAAGCGGATAAAGCCTTAACAAACCGGCCCTACTATTGGGGATACGTGGAGCGTACTGGCGTTCCAGCGCAGACGATGTCCTTCACCTTCATCTTTGATGGGGAAGCCTATCGCACAGAACAGGAACGTTTAGCGGACCATACACCCCCAACTCCAGCATCAGGCAACGCAGCACAAGATCAGGTCATGGGGCGTTACTTCGGTCATGTACCGACGTTACCACAATTGGGACCTGGACGTATTTTGCAGGAGGAGCTTCGATATGGAAGCCGTCGGCTGCACCAAATTTTTGAAGCCGCACGGGATGGAGGAAAATATGTTTATTTGTTTGAGCAGCCTGATGCCCGTCAGTTGTCTGCCCGCTCTCCCGTAGTCTATGAAGCTTGGCTCAGCATCTGCTATAAAATTGAATTCGCTTGCGATTTGAAGCGTGAGGAACTTCATTGGCTAGGTATTTCGCTCAAAAGCGGCACCATTGTAACCGATTTTGGCGCCATGCTCGAAACCCGGCAGCTCAGCCCGCTGCTGGCGGGCAATATGCATGTACAGCCTGCCAAGCTATCTGTCCCGGAAGCTTCCACCTCGCTTGAAAGCTACCTCACTGAACAACTCCGTCAGCAAGACTATGGTTGGGCTGAGCAGGCGAAGGAACGATTGCGCGAGGAATTGGAGGTCATTGACCACTACTACGAAGATCTAATCAAGGAGCAGAAAGAGGAAGAGGAAAAAAAAGAAGCCATATCCGAGCAGCATCAAGCCCGCCGTAAAGAAATGGTATGGCAATATGAGCCAAAGGTACTCGTATCCGCCATTAACTGCGGGATATTTCATCTGCGGTAACCGATATCTCTCGCTCCTTCGCAGGAAAGTTGCAGAGATATCGTCAGCTTGTAACATCTTGCTTCAGCCTACATCAGTTTCCGCTGCTGTAACCACAAGTTTGGTTAAACATGTCCCCTATGTATCGACAGCAAAAAGCGAACCTGGATATGACATTTACGCCGACAAGGTGCAGCAGTCTTTTTATGGGACAGGCTGTATGCTGGATAAAAAAGAATGCCTCCGTCGGGCAATCAAGCCGACAGAAAGGTGGATACCATTGAAGAAGAGTCATTCCGGGCACTATAGCATAGGTATGATCGCAGCTGTTCTGATCGGCCTGTCCGCAGTCTGTCCGCTCACTTCCATTCATGCGGCTCCCTCAGTCGCTCAAGACAACAATTTAAACTCGGAGTCTCTTTACAACGATAGCTCGCGGGTTCCTCCATTGGAATCCGCGAGTCCTGCTACTCCTTCCCCTTCCCAGGATGACGTTTCAGCAAGTTTTCCTACACAGGAGCAAGGCGTACCTACGGGCGTAAAACAAGCTGCGGACAACAAGGTACAATCCTTATCGTCCCAACCCCCTTTTTCCTTGTGGAAAGATGCTGAGCTGAGCTATCATCCGCTCGGACCTGGAACCCATAGTTGGCTCGTTCAAGTAAACCGCGCAGGAGAATACATCGGCTACCTGATTATCGGATCAGACTCAAATGGCGCATATCAACTCAACGAATATGGGAATGGTCCAGGTGGACCTTATAGTATGGATGTACTTCGCCAATCTCTGGTGTCGCTCACAGAAACCGATCTTTCATCTATCGACAAGCTGCAAATCACACCTATGTATGAGGAACCGCTACTAGCCTACTGGCTGGTGCGTTCCTCTACAGGCAGCCAAATATGTATTGATGCTCTAACTGGCGATCCGTTACCTGTAGAAGTGGCAGATGGGAGTTGGAAACATAAGCTCCAAAACAACGCATTCTCTTCATCTGTACCCTTTTTGAAAACACAGGCGCAGGCGGTTACGGTCTTGTCTGCTCCTTTCGATCCCTATGACGACCTGGGGTGGCTTCAACCCAAACAAAAGCTTTCCGTCCGTAACACAGGCCAATTTATGGATACACTGAGTATTTCGCTGCGTATTATATTTTCTGCCACAGGTATCAATTTTGCCTTTGGAGGTCCCTTATCTATTAGTGGGTATCAGTCCTGGATATCCCCAGATCATCCGTCCCAATCCAATTTATATGCGTTAACTTACCATCATGGACTTTCCCGATTTGTACCATTAAAAAAGTTATTATCAGCTGGCGAATTCTATCGTTTGGACTCCTAGTTATAAAGAAACATGATAATGATTCGGAATGATCTCTACAACATAAAAAGAGACCTCAAAATGGCATACCCTATGCCTCTTGTGGTCTCTTTGGCGAGCTTAATGTCGCTCCCTTCGCCCTCTGCGTGTGGATTTCATCCACATTTTCAGAGCGAGAGGCAACATGCCAAACCATTTGCTCCCCCACGGCTCTCTGGCTTGTTTTTGACTGCGCCGAACATCACGCGGCGTTTCCATATAGCGAACAATCCGCTGCGTAATATACGTCACCAGTTCGTCACTCTTCGCCATCCTCCATGACCTCCTTCAATCTGCGCCCATCCTTTCCATTTACGTTGCTTGGAAATATCGGATTTACACGTTAGGTGCAGATACAACTAGCTTGCTCATTTTCCAAAAGGTCTAACCCTTGTGGGAATAACTATGCATGGTTTCCCTTAAATGGAACATACTATCTTCAATCAGTAAATAATCAATTCGTCCACTGGAGGAATAGAACGTGCGGAATAAAAAGTTAAACAAGATAGGGCTGACAAGGCTGGGATTGAGTCTATGCATCCTTTGCAGTGCTGTATTTGCCCCATTTACCTATATAGCTGCTCAGCCCGACGATAAAAGTAACGAACCGAACAAGTATACAGATGTTCCGCCCAACGTACATTCGTCCTATCACGCTTTTGCCAAGCCCGTTGTCCTGATTGATGTAGGTCATGGCGGTGTGGATGGTGGAGCAAGTCACAAAGGAATTTTGGAAAAAGACATCAATCTCGCCATTGCTCAAAAGCTGTACTTGATTTTACGATCCCAGGGATATCCTGCTGTTCTGAATCGGGACAAGGATTACGCACTGAGTGACGACAACCGTTGGCTACAGTCCAAATCCCGGCATCTTAAAGACCTCGCCCAACGTAAAAGCCTAACAGAACAACTGCCCACCGCTTTGGTTGTAAGCCTGCATGTCAATTGGACCAAACGTGCCGAAAAACGGGGACCCATTGTGCTGTATCAGGATGAAGGCAGCAGCTATCTGTTAGCTGAACGGATTCAGCATTCATTAAACCGCTTATTTTGCATGAATAGAAAAACAGTGTACGGAAAACCCTTTTATCTTTTGAATAAAATCCAGCATCCTGCTGTCATTGTGGAAACCGGATTTATCAGTAACGAACAGGACAGAGCTATGCTTTCTGAGGATCGTGGCCAAAAAAGCATTGCCGGAGCTATTGCCGAAGGCATTATTGCACATCTGACGGCATGGTAGTATTGATGGCTGGGTCTCCCGTCCATCCCCATACAGCTCGCACCAAATCGCTAATACCCACAAATTTGGCCTGCTCCTTTAGCTTGGGAACCGACGAATGAAGAGCGGAGGACGTGTACATGCCCGACACGCCGACATGCCCAATTGTTACGCAGGTATTGTGCTCATCCAGCCATTCAACCACTCTTGTAAGTTGCCGATTCACATGGGCGAGGGTATGAACATCATCCAGAAAAACATTATTGCGTACCGGAGGCATTCCCTTTTTAGCGGCAAGTTCAGGCACCACTGACCAATAATTAGTACGGCTATCGACAAAAAATAGTCCATGCTCCTTACAAACATCAAGAACTATGGACATAATGCGCTTATCTGAAGTGACCTTGGAACCCATGTGGTTGTTCATTCCTATCGCATAAGGAACATCCTTAATGGCTGCTGTCACCTTCGCGCGCACTTCTTCATCCGTCATATTAGCCTTAATTGCTCCGGGCCCAAGCCATTCGGGCTTTCCCTGTTTTGGCTCCATTGGAAGATGGACGATGACATCATGACCGCGCTTATGTGCTTCCATTGCGTCCTGCTTGGTTGTAGGCAGGAAGGGCATCACAGCAACGGTAATCTTAACGGGCAAATTTAAAATTTGCTCAGTCCCTTTCATGTTGTTTCCAAGATCATCAATAATGACAGCAACCATCTTTTGCCGCTCGTCCTGTTTGTCTATTGCTTCTGCAACACCAGTACTACAGACCATGAATAACATGCATACCGAAATACAGAGAACTACGGTTCTTCGTATTTTGGAGCTTGAATGGAATACAGGTACATAAGCTGGCTCTTTCCGAGCGCGAGATGCCTTTAAAGCCTTTTTTATTATATTTCTCATGTGCAGCTTCCGTCGTGTACTCATTGCGGGTCAGCCTCCTTCTCTGTCCCTTCATTGTGTGAGTAACCTCGTCTAAATATGTATAAGGCAGACCATGGAATACTCTCTAATCTGCCTTATCGTGCGTAGAAACGTATGTTAAAGCCGCTTACCAGTTCTTATCAATAAATTCATCACGGCCCGATTGAGCCCGATCCTCCTTATAGTGCTTCACGTTTTTCTTGTGGTAATCCTGATGATAATCCTCTGCTGGATAAAAAATCGAAGCCGGAAGGATCTCCGTTGCAATTGGCTTATCAAAGCGTCCACTTTGTGCCAACTGCTCCTTGGACTGTTGCGCAAGCTCACGTTGCTGCTCTGTATGATAAAAAATTGCGGGTTTATACTGTGTGCCCCGGTCCTGAAATTGACCTTCCCCGTCGGTAGGGTCTGTTTGTGGCCAATATAATTCGAGCAGCTTTTCATAAGGAAACAGCTCAGGCTCAAACGTAATCTGCACCACCTCGTAGTGACCTGTAGTTCCTGTTTTAACCTGCTCATAGGTGGGATCGGGAATCGTTCCTCCAGTGTATCCTGACACAATGCCATGAATGCCCGGCTGCTCTTCAAACGGAGTCACCATACACCAGAAGCACCCACCTGCAAAAGTTGCTTTCTCCATCTTACATCCAACCTTTCAATAACTTCATTATAAAATCTTTCTATCATATCTGGAAATCCATAGTTTGCGTGAAGACAAGAAACGTGTTCAGCTTAAACTATGAGCAAATCCCCAGAAATATAAGAAAAAGGTCTCTAAAACTGCTACGAGAGCAATTCTATAGACCTTTTCTAATG
>NZ_JBBPAZ010000001.1:4025000-5575071 GCF_038009305.1 Paenibacillus sp. FSL P4-0113 | reverse complement strand
AAATTATCGTTTGTCCTCGAAAGATCAATCTTTCTTAGCGACAAGATAGATCATACCATGCACATATCAAGATGTCAAACCTTTTATGTTCGTTAATTTCCTCTTGATAAAAAAGGAATAATAAACTAAAATAAGAACATAGGTTCTTAGGAATGAATGTTCCTTTTCTTCAATCGTTTATGAATTATCATCACATTTTCCTAAGGCGGTGAATGGTAATGACCTCTTTAGATACTACTCAGCATGAATGGTCTCTTGTGAAAAGTTATCTGCTCCTTACCTTTATTCAAAAAGTATTTGAGCGGGACAGCCTAATTCTTGAAGAAAGCGGTATGCTGAAAACCCCTGATCTTTATGTCGAAATGGTTAACGCAGGTGTAGATCGTACCGGAATCCTACTGTCTGAAGTAAAACATGAATTTAATAAATATCACATTCATGTTCTGAACATACAACAAAACCACTCCGGCGTTCACGCCACCTATATAAGTAAAGGCAATAAAGAGCAGTTCAGTATGGCAATGCCAGCATTCCGCAAAGAAATGTATGAGCGGATGCGAGCATATCTGGGGCTCTCAACCTCTATGCCCCATACAGCTGCCCTTCCTTTACTAGAGAAACATCGCCCCGAATTACCAAACAATTCTACTTCCAACCCCCTACGCATCGTTGATCGAAGTTTGGTTACATCCTCTTTGGCCTATAAGCGTAAAACGTCCCGCCCTGCTGCTGTTGCCACAAGCAGAAGAGCATAATCCCCGCACGATAAACACGCAAAAAAAAGCTTCCGCAGACACCAACTGTGCTCGGAAGCTCCTTTCCATATCCATCATATATCCAAATCGATCTATAACCACTAAGATGAAGCATAAGCATATCAATTAATGATTCGCTTTATTGCAACGCCTTCTGTACACGCGTAACCCCTTGACTTAGAGCATGTCCTCCACCTACCGCTGCGGCTACAGCAATGGTCTCCATAATTTCCTGATCACTAGCTCCTTTGGACCGCGCCTCGTCTACGTGATAAAACGTGCATACTTCATTGTTGGCAAATAAGCCAATGCCTAGTGCAATCAGTTGCTTGGTTTTCTCATCTAAGCTTCCGGCTTGAAAGCACTCTCCGGTAAAGCGATGATATGCATGAACTACCTCGGGCAACTGATCTTCCAAATGGCTGATTTGATCCTTATATGCATGTACTTTTTCGTCCATAACCGTCATTGACACAGCACGTCCTCTCTCTTGGATTTTCCTTCATTACTGTGTCCGATTTAGAGTTTCTGTATGCCTAATGAATCACCCAGTTATTTTTAACCAACACCCATTTGGAACCCATTCCTAATCCAGATCTATCGGATTGTGACGTGGCTCGCTGAACGGCTGATATGTATAGCTGCGATCCAATTTGACCACACGTCGATTCTGGCGGCGAATAAGCACCTGTTCATCATCCCATGCCAGTACAATGCCAACAACATCGTTGGTCTCCAATCCATCGCGTACGACACGCACCTTTTCACCGGAGAGTCGATAAGCATCCAATTCTTCGTCCATAATCATCCTTGTCCCCTCCTTATACACTTTTTTTAATAACACAGCGACCATGATTCTATGCACGAAAAAGTTTAAAAAGAGACCTAAATGAATCATTTAGGTCTCTTCTCACTTACTACTTATATGGATTGCCAACAGAGCGACAAATTATCCCGACTGATTTACACTGTGATCATGTTCTTTTGTATCGTTCTTCTCGTACCAGAAGTCCAGCACTTGTGCAGACAACACTCGCTGATCTACATACTCCACTTGGTGAGCAGTAAATTCTTCTTTCCAAGAGAAGGACAATTCTTCGCATAGGTTAACCAACGTCAACAACTCAGACCAGGCCACATAGCGTTTATACCAAAAAAACTGAGGATGTTCAATCATATAGGGATACAAATCGTCAAATTCCGTATGCTTACAATCCAAGGCACGCTCAAAGTGTACTTTAGCCGCTGCCAGTTTTTCCAGAAAAAACTGTTCGGTCAATTGTTCTTTCCCCATGTTGCTGCCTCCTCTCCAAAACCTTAACTATATTATAAGCGAAATTGAAGCTCATGCAAAGGTTATTATTAGAAATAAGGAACAGGAGTTTTGAATTGTTACTATTCAGCAAACTCAATCTTACCGTCCGCTAACGACGAAATTTTGACCAATGACTCTACACGAATACCCTGCTCACGGATGGTTCTCGCTCCGGCCTGAAAGCTTTTTTCCACCGCGACACCGAATCCAACCAACTCAGCTCCGGAGCGTTGAATGATTTTAACCATGCCTCGCGCCGCATCACCATTAGCGATAATATCATCAATGAAAAGAACACGATCATCTTCGTGAATAAATTGGCGAGACAGCATAATATCCGTAACAATACCTTTAGTAAACGAAGGTACGCGTTCACACAGCGCGTCTGGATCAGCTAGTAGGGTCTTTTTACGACGAGCGAATACCAACGGGACACCCAATTCCAATGCTGTCGCAAACCCGATAGCAATGCCTGAGGACTCCACGGTCACTATTCTGGTAATCTTCTCTTCTCGGAAACGTGCTGCGAACTCTCGTCCCATTGCCATTGTCAGCTCCGGATCAACCTGGTGATTAAGCAAACCATCCAGCTTCAGCACCTTATCTGATGCAATCACGCCTTCATTTATAATTCGTTCCTTTAATACTTCCATTACATGACCTCCCACGGCATTCCTATGCGGTAAAAGTACCATACTTCACCCGCTGCTTTCAAGCTATAGCTGCTTTCCATCAGGTCATGTGACATTTTTTTTACGCTTATTCCAGAACCATACGGAGATTCCTCCCACAACGATTAAAAGAATAACGATCAGCCCTACCCGATGCGTCACCTTCTCCATTAGCTTCGCCACCTGCTCCCAATGCAAGCCCACCGCATGTCCAATCCCCAAAAATGTTCCGCACCACAGCAAAGCTCCTGCTGATGCATAAGTGATATAGCGAAAAACGCCTAGACGGGTTGTGCCTGCCAGATATGAGGATACATGTCTCAAGCCGGGGACAAAATATCCGAACAGAATTCCCCAGGTCCCATAGCGCCCAAACCAATTTTCAGAAGAGGCAATCCTAGAAGGCGTAAGCCTCACCCATTTTCCGTATCGATGCAATAGTGGTTTTCCCAGCAGACGCCCTAGTGTGTAGCTAAGCATCATACCCGTCATACTACCGAAAAATGTGACTGCCAGTGCAGCAATGAAGTTGTAGTGCCCTTGAGACACGAGCCCGCCGAAGGCGATCATTAGCACTTCGTCGGGTATCGGCATACCCGCTACTCCAAGTGCAAGCAAGCCGAACATTGCCAAATATCCGTATTCCAGTATCCATGCAAGGATTTGACCCATAAATTACGCTCCCGTCAAGCTATTCATTAAATTCACTTTAATTATTTTTCAGTCTCATCCAGTCATGTCCTATTTCAGTTGAACATAGTTTGTATTATATGCTCGCTGCAGCGTTATTCAAGCAGGCAAGGAGGGACTGGGGATGAAACGTAATATTCATGTTTTTCAGATTGCTTTTACATACATCGGTACAATCGTCGGTGCCGGATTTGCTACCGGACAAGAAATTCTGCAATTTTTTACGCAGTATGGTCGTTGGGCTACACTCACTATTATGCTATCCACAATCATATTTGTATGGTTGGGTACGAAAATGATGCTGATCGCTCATGATATTTCAGCCAAATCCTACGAGGACCTGAACAAACATCTTTTTGGCGCCAATGCCGGGAAATGGATTAGCTGGTTCACGCTCATCGTGCTGATTGGCGTAAACAGTGTCATGCTGGCAGGAGCCGGCTCTGTTTTTGTAGAGCACCTTCACCTGCATTACCAAACCGGACTGCTTATTACACTGATTGGAACTTATTTGCTGCTAAGTAAAGGCATTAAAGCCATCTTGCACATGAACACCGTGGTTGTCCCTTTGATGATCATCATGTCTCTTCTGCTCGTTCACAGCACGCTCTCCATGCCCAATCCTGAGAGTTTTATTACGAATACGACAGATCACAGTACATTTCGAACCTTGCTCTCTCCACTACTGTACACGTCCTTCAACCTAACTATGGCCCAAGCCGTGCTTGTACCCCTTGGCAGCCAAACCTTTTCCCGAAGAACCATCCGCTGGGGCGGAGTTTTGGGAGGAATTGGTGTCGGATTTATGCTGATGGCTGCGCACTTTGCCATGTCAGCGCATATGCCGGGCATTCAGCAATTTGAAATTCCTATGGGAAGCATTGCTTACCGTCTGGGTGCCTTCGTCGAAATCATATACATTCTACTCATTTTCATGGAAATCTTCAGTACCTTTGTGGCCGACATTTACGGAGTCAGTCTGCAAATTCGTCAGCATGTCCAAATTTCGCCCAAGCTCATCACACTATTCATTATGCTCACCTGTTTTTTAATCAGTCAGTTCGGCTTCAGCTCACTGTTATCTGTTCTTTATCCTATTTTCGGGATGCTCAGTCTGATGTGGGTTAGTAAACTGATCATGGCAGGACGCGGGAGACCTTTCCGGTCCTCACGTCCTCACTCCAGCCTTCGGCATTCTGATCCCAAACCAGGTGATACTCGTCATGGTTAGTGTGGAAATTTCAAATACATTTTCTTCAACTCGTTAACCGCTCGACTCAAAGAATAGCTTGATTTAGCCTTATCGCAGGCAGATCTAGCCAACTCATAACGATAGGCAGGATCAGCGATGACCTTTTCTAATGCGTCTGCCAGTGCCTTCGGATGGTCGGGTGGCACGAGCAGACCATTGACCCCATCCTCAATCTGCTCCGGTATTCCTCCCACTTCTGTGCCTACCAATGCCAGACAACTCAACGCTGCTTCCGCAAATACCGAACCAAAGGCCTCCGCTCGAGAAGGCAAAACAAATACATCAAAGAAAGGCATAAACTCTTCTGGATGAAGGGTATATCCATAAAAAATCGTCTCATGGTATATATCGAGCTCTCGCGCCATCTCTTCCAGCTCAGGGCGAACCGGGCCATCTCCAATAATATGAAGCACAAATTCCATATTTCTTTTTTTAAGTTCAGCACAGGCCCTCAATAAAATATCCAATCCTTTCGCCGGAACAAGGCGGCAAACGGTTATGAGCTGTGTCACTTCATTTTCGTGTGGAATGGGCTTGAAGCGCTTCTCATCATATCCATTCGGAATGACTGCAATGTCTTGCGGATTCTGAACGTAAGGAGTTAAATAATGCTGAAAAGAATGAGATACCGCTATCAGGCGATCCGCCTTCTGCTCCATTTCCCCGTACAGTGATACCAAGAATTGGTGTTCAGGCCCGTTCTCCTCTATTTTCCCGTTTAGGATTAACTCCTTCTCATAGGAAGAGTGAATCGTCTGTACAAGCGGGATGTCAGGAAAAACAGTTTTCATAGCAATACCGGCAATCGGATGATGAGCATGAATGAGGTCATAGGGCTTCTGAATACGAAGCCGGGTCCACCACAAATAGTCACGGTACGTCTGAATATATTTTTGAACGATTGGATATTGTTCATATCTCGTCCAGTCAAAGGTATCAAAAATTACTTCGTCCCTACCCTTGTTACGAATCCGTTTAGGGATTGAAAATAGCTCCATTTCCCAACGGGGGGATGTAAATCGCTCTTGCAGATATGGAATCATGGATGAAACACCTCCCGGTTGCTCGGGTGGGAAAAAGAGAGCCTGTAGCAATTTCATGACGTGCTTCCCCTTTCAAGCATTAGACTGCCCGGATCACAGATGTATGTATAGGTTTCCGGATTTTCTGAAAGATGATATATTGAGAATAAATGTTAGTCACAAAAGAAAATTATAACATTTTAAATGGGATAAATCCTGTCTATTGTATCGGAACGATATCATCCGTTCAATAGATTGACTATTTTTGCAAATGGAGTCGGTGATGTTGACGTTGTTGTCCTTATCGGGAACCTTGGGTTTCCCATCTCTGGCCGAGGCCGTAAGTGCAGCCTGCGGTTTGTATATTATACTCATGATGGCACTGATGTGCGTGATCATATATAGCAGACAACGAAAAAAAGCCTATATCCTTTTTTCAGTTGCCGCTATTATTATTATGACATATGAAGCCATGAATCTCTATTCAGCAGGCGGAGGCAAGATGCAACTCCAAGGAATCGTGTGGAAAAATGTACTGGAGGCGTCTGCCTTCGTACTCATCAATGCCGCCGTATTTCAACTATACCGGAAGCTAAAACGTGTGCAGACATGGACCTTGCTACTGCTGGGTGCGTTATTGATATTGCCGGTTACTGCCTGGACAGCAGGTTTGTTGCCCGCTTGGATCAGCGTAGCGAAACTGGTTGGGTTCACTCTATTTTATCGGGTACTGGTGCTTATACTGAGCCTTGTGTTTATCACCCCACGAATCGGGCAGCCAAAGAAGTATGTGGCGGGCTTATTCATGTATTCGCTCTGGCTCGGCTATTTATGGCTGCGAAATGACATCCCTGAAGAAGCTGGCAAATCAAACACAGTCTTATATATGTCATTTTTACCATTGTTGTACTACACTACGTTATTCATCATTCTATTTGAACGAATTGTGGAGCTGCTCCAAAGGATTTACCGTTCTTCCATCACCGATGGCCTGACCGGGCTATATAACCGTAAATATTTTTCGGGGCGACTACGGCGATATATGGACCAGGGAATCCGCGTGTCGGTCATTTTTTGCGATATTGACAATTTCAAAAAGCTGAATGATACGCAGGGTCATGCTCGTGCCGATGAAGTACTCAAACAGGTGGCACAGATTATGGAGGATGAACTGGATGAAATCGGACTGACCGGACGATATGGTGGCGAGGAACTGGTCGCAATGGTTGTGGATCGACGGGCCAAGGTTGGACATGTCGCAGAACGTATCCGCGAACGGGTCGCGGAAGAAAGCATTGTCACGATCAGTGTCGGACACAGTACAGTGAAGAAGGAAATGAACCCGGATGAACTGGTTAAACAGGCCGATCAAGCGATGTACATATCCAAAACGACAGGTAAAAACAAGGTTACAGCTTATAAGGCAGCCGAAGTGAAAAAAAGTCGGGCAGCACGCGCACAATAATTTGTAAACTGCGATTCGTTGTTAAAAGTTGAGTTTGAATAATTCTCTGTCTGGTTGTCTATACCCTAAAATGACGCACAGGAATCTTATAAGAGCCTGTGCGTCATTTATATTTAATCTGCTCATCAAACTTCTTACGTTGCAGACGCTATATCCCGGCCGATCCATGCCAGCTCTTCACTAGTCAGCTCTCGATAGCTGCCCAGTGGAAGCTGTTCATCCAGCTTCAATGGTCCCATGGCCGTTCTTTTCAAATAGGTCACCTTTTTACCAACCGCCTCGAACATACGCTTCACTTGATGAAATTTACCCTCATGGATGACAAGCGAAATATAGGAAATGACTTCTCCATCTGCCTGGTACGGATGTTCGTGGCGAAGAATAGTCAACTGTGCGGGAAGGGTAACATACCCATCATCCAGTTCCACTCCTGCTGTAAATTGAAGAATATCCTCCTCCGTGACATGACCCGACACGGTAGCTTCATACGTTTTAGGAACATGCCGCCGTGGAGAAAGTAGCTCATGCGCTAGTTTACCGTCGTTGGTCAATAGCAATAATCCTTCTGTATCTTTATCTAAACGTCCTACTGGAAAAGGCTCAAAATGTCGTTCCTCCGCACTCAGCAAATCCAGTACCGTCCGCTCCCTTGTATCTTCAGTTGCAGAGATGACACCTGGTGGCTTATGCAGCATGATATAAATATACTCCCGAAAAACAACACGTTCCCCGTTCACTTCAATCTGATCCTGGTATGGATGAACCTGTAAGCCGCTATCCTTGGTGGTCTTCCCGTTTACCGTGATTATCCCTTGCTTCACCTGTCGCTTGATATCACTACGGGTGCCATATCCCATATGGGTTAAAACTTTATCCAAACGTTGCGTTTGTCTCCCTTTTCCACTCATACCGATGTCCACCTCCAGCCTGTAGGGTATTCATTTTTGAGCATGCCATCCTGCCATTTGCCCCACCCAGCCGAATAACCATCAATGCACACGAGAGTATGGCCTTTGGGCTGGACTTCGTTCCGCAGTGCCATTCTCTCAACGGGGATGGACAAGGTCTCCCCTTTTAAATACCGGATGGCCTCAGCATCTGAACTGGAGAGATTGATGCTTCTAACCGCCTCTGAAGAGCGTAATGCCACCGCCAGCGGGTGTGAAGGCACAAAGCGACCATTCTTGTCAGTACCCATAAACCAGCCTGGTCGCACCACCTTAAGGCCGTCCAAACGATGTGATGCCAGTGGCGACTGATAAATGCGATCTCCATAAACCACCGTATAGCCTGTAAAAGACACTTCCAGTTGCTCCTTCACAAATTGGTGATAGGATTCCAGCACATCCTGTGGGGAGCGTGCAGCGGATTTTACATTTTCTTTGCCAGATCGGGACTTAATGCCACCCAAGCCGCGCGCGGACCTTCCTTTACCGGACTTCCCGTCCATTCCTTTTCCACTTCGTTTAGGCTCACCAGTTCCATGTCTTCCTTGACGGCTTGGCGTCTGCGCTTCCCTGACGGACAAAAACGGCTTCTTCCGTGGATACGCTGCATCTATATTCAATGCCCTATCATCCTTGTCCTCAAATGGAGTCAAATCCTCCGATTCAGTGTGATCTTCTATCGCAGCGGCATGCCCCCCCTGATGCTGCAATACAGCGATAAAATGGCCTTCTCCCTCTACTAGATGCGGCCAAAGGCGTGCTGTTCCCCGCAGCTCGGGGTATGCTGACGCGACCTCTTCACTCATCCATTCCGGGTGGCCTGGTGCAAAGCCTGCTTCTGATGAAACAGGGACTACGTCAAAATCGGGGTGAGCCTCCAGAAATTCTGCGATCATTCCTTCATTTTCTTCTGGCGCAAAGGTGCAGGTCGAATAGACAATTCTCCCTCCTGCGCTCAGCATTGAGGCCGCTACACGCAAAATGTCCCGTTGCATGACTATACATTTATCTACCGAATGCGTTTCCCATTGTTTTGCCATGTCCTCATCCTTGCGGAACATACCTTCTCCCGAGCAAGGTGCATCAATTAGTATCTTGTCAAAAAAATGTGGAAAGGCATCGGCGATTCGATCCGGGCTTTCATTCAGTACCACGGCATTACGCACACCGTACAATTCCACATTTTTAGCCAACGCTTTGGTTCGGTCCGCGCTAATATCATTTGTCACCAATACGCCGCTTCCTTGTAATTTGGCAGCTATTTGGGTTGATTTCCCGCCCGGTGCAGCACATAAGTCCAATACAGCTTCGTCCTGAGCTACATTGAGCAGCTCAACCGGAGACATTGCACTCGGTTCCTGTACATAGTACAGCCCCGCATGGTAGTAAGGGTGTAATCCCGGCTTTGTACCGTGCGGAATATAAAAACCCGTGGCACACCACGGAATCGGCCGCAGTTCGAACGGAGAACGTTTCTTAAAGTCCTCTACCGGAATTTTTAATGTATTGACGCGAATCCCGGCATGGGGCGTGTGGTCATAGGCAGTCATAAATGCTTCAAATTCTTCGCCGAGCAATTGCTCCATGCGCTTTACAAATGCTGTGGGGAGCTGTACACCCATAATCGTAATCATCCTGTCCTTTTAAAATAAATTTTATTGTACCATATTCAACCTGTTATCCCGCAATATCCGTGTGATTTACAAACTTTCACTACAAGATGTAATGTTGTATAATAATAAGATTCATAGCTGCATATTTTGAATTTTGATAGGAGAGATTGCATTGAACGCACAAAATTCCAACAAAAAAAAGCTTATACCCGTCATCGGCTTTTTTGTTGTGCTGGTCATTTTGATTGGTGTGCTGCTCGCTTTAAATTCAGGCACTAAAAACAAGCTGTATGGCGTTTCCACAGCCTCGTTAAATCCTGCTACTCAAGAGCTGCTGAATGACCCGAACTATCAGCAAATTATTAAGCCGGAAGATTTACAGAGCAAAATTGACAAAAAGGAAAACTTTTTCGTCTATCATTTCGCCTCCGACTGTGTGCATTGCCGCGCCACTACTCCTAAGCTCTTGCCTTTGAGCAAGCAGGAGAACATCACGATGCACGAATTTAACCTGCGTGAGTATGAGGATGGCTGGGACAAGTATAAGATTGAGTATACCCCTACGCTCATTTATTACGAAAAAGGCGTGGAAAAGGAACGTATGGTAGGCGGGTTGAAGGAAAATCCTTCGGACAATGGATACACACTCGACGATTTCAAAGCCTTCTTTGAGAAATATAAAAAGAACGTAACCTCCTAGGCAAACCTTACACACCTCAAAACGATAAAGCAGCCCGATCCTCATGAAACGGATCGGGCTGCTTGCTTATCATGCGCTTCAAACTCAAGGTGCATCCTTCGTTTCCGCTGAGACAGAACCTGAGCCGCCAGCGGCCTGTCTTCGCCTAATAGAAGCTTCCAGCGCCTGCTGACGCTGCTCATGCTTTTCCCCACGCCGAGGACCTCTCTGCTGCGGGATGTTGACTGGAATGGACGACGACGCCTTCTCCACGGCCCGGCGCAACCCGGGCTCGACGATTTCAATCGTCATATCCCGATAAACCGGCGGTTCTTGCTGAAGCTCTTCCGTGCCGGTCATAACAGCTTCAGCAAGCTGACGAGCGCAAATGCGCGCCTCTTCCACCAGCTTCACCATATTAATGCCCAGCGCCTGCGAAGGAGCATGCTCCAACCGGTGGACCGCACTATCCAGCATCATATGTCCACCACGATAGTTACCATTCCGAAAATGATACAGCCCTACAGCAACTTGCAGCAAACCTTTATATACAGGGTCACGGTCCAGCTTAAGCCACAGCTCTTCCAGTACCTCATGACATTCAAAGTAATCCCGATCACGATTGAAGTATACCAAATAAGTCACGTACAGCGGTTCGTAGGAAAGGTGTGCCATTTAATACTCATCCCTGTCTTCTTCCTTGGTAGAGGCTTCTAGCATCTCCTTGACCTCATCGTGAAGCAGCTTGATTCCTTCCATGTCGTGCCGTTCCCACAGTTCATTGAATCTGCGCTGCGCATCAATCGTTTCACTGATCTTATGGTAGAAATACAGCCGATGCATGCCTGTTAGCACTTTGGAAACGATATTGGCTTCATCCTCGAATTTTTTCTGCGCTTCCAATATTTCAAGACGCATGGAAGACATCTCATTATCCAATACAAAGGCTGCCTCAGCTGCCTTTTTCAACCGTGTACGCATATTATCAGGCAAGCTTTCACGATACTTATAGCTAAGAGAATGCTCTATGGTTGCCCAAAAATTCATAGCCAAAGTACGGATTTGAATTTCTGCCAGCACGATTTTCAGCCCGACTGCTGTCTGAACCGGATACTCCACAATCATATGAAAGCTGCGATAGCCACTGTCTTTATAATTGGTGATATAGTCCTTTTCATACAGTACGGTCAAATCCTTACGTCTTCTGATATATTCGGCCACCCGCCGAATATCCTCTACAAATTGACACATAATGCGAATGCCTGCAATATCCTCGATTCCCGTCTCCAGCTGATCAGAAGGAACCTGTAATCTCTTCGCCTTATCGAGGATGCTTGATATTTTTTTAACCCGTCCGGTTACGAATTCGATAGGAGCGTATTCCTCGCGCTTTTTCAGCTCCGCACGCATTGTTTTGAACTTGACCTTAAGCTCTTCCACCGCCTGATCGTATGGCAGTAAAAATGTTCCCCAGTCTCTTCCGTCCATCCCCGTACCTCCTGTCTCTTCCGACAACACTTTTTTATCTGTGATCTGCACCAACAGCCTCGGTAATGTGTCTAAAGCCGTCCTTTCGAAGCAGCTCACGCAGGCCAGCATGTATAGCTCTATTTACTTCCGGCCCTTCGTAGATCAATGCTGTATAAATTTCAATCAGACTTGCGCCTGCTTTAATTTTGTCATAGGCATCACGGCTCGTGAATATACCGCCTGATCCGATAATAGGAAGCTTACCTTCCGTCTGGCGATACACCCGTCCGATGACCTCTGTGGAACGGTCACGCAGCGGCTTACCACTCAGCCCTCCTGTTTCACTCGCATTTCGGTGCGTTAAACCAGCTCTGGATATCGTTGTATTGGTCGCAATAATGCCGTCTACTCCACTGGCAGCAATCGCATCTGTCATATATTCCAATTCCTCATCCGATACATCTGGCGCAATTTTAACCAGTACAGACTTGGCATTGCCATACTTTTTCGCCTGGACTCCCATCTCTGCCCGAACCGCTTCCAATAACGACTTCAGTTCATCACCATGCTGGAGCTTTCGTAAATCCGGCGTATTCGGCGAGCTAATATTCACTACAAAGAAGTCCGCATACGGATACAGTGCGGAAATACACTTTTCATAGTCCTTATGAGCATCCTCATTGGGCGTGATTTTATTTTTGCCGATATTAACTGCGACCGGAACAGGTCGATGTTTGAGTGCAGCCAGACGCTTGGCCATGCTCTCAGCACCCAGATTGTTAAAGCCCATCCGATTGACTAATGCCTCATCGGGAGGCAGTCGGAACAAACGTGGCCGATCGTTACCGGGCTGTCCCACAGGTGTCACCGTTCCCACTTCCATAAATCCAAACCCGATGGAAGAAAAACCAGTAACCGCTTCTGCATTTTTATCCAGTCCTGCAGCCAGTCCAATCGGGTTGGGAAAATGAATGCCAAACAGATCAACGGCAAGATCCTCCGTTTCCTTGACTCCGTACATTCCTCGCAGTGTCGCTGCTCCACCAGGAAGTGAGCCCGCATGTTTTAAACCGTCAATGACTACATGATGGGCCGTCTCTGGACTCATTTTAAAAAAAACAGGTTTCGCAATCCTTCGATACAACACGATTCATCCACTCCGTTCTATGCCCTTGCACAATCCTAAAAAAACATCTCTACAAAATAGTTTAGCTTTTTCCATACCAAAAAGAAAGTAATTTGCGAGGTGCAACATCAGAACAATTCAGTTGTCATGGAGATGTCATTGAAAATGTATAATCAAACCATTTACAATGGACATAGTAAGACAAGACCTTAGCTCGTTAGAAAAGAGGGATTGCTGATATGAAGACCAAGCGCAAGCCGCCCAGTCTGCAAAAGAAAAAGGATGAGGTGAACAAGAAAGCGATTGTATGGACCGCCGTCAGCTTTGTTCTCCTCATCATTGTAATTATTCTGGTCATTGTTTTAGCACAAGCAGGAAATCGTTAAACACCAAGTAGCAATAGCATCAAAATTTTAATTTAGCCAGTGATAGGTTTTGCGGGGATTCGTCTGGTCATGCTGCGGCTCACTTGTAAATCGAGAACCAGGCACAAGCACTTGATCAGGCAATCCCCCGTTACCAATGACTACCTCCGTACCCGAAGGTACGAGTGCAAACAATTCCTCCACATCCTCTTTACCCATTCGGACGCAACCCAAAGACTCATTTTTGCCAATGCTGTCCGGCTCGTTCGTGCCATGAATGGCATAATTCGTTGCAGACAGTTGCATTCCACGGCTGCCAAACTCACCGTTGGATTTTCCGTTCGGATTTACTACTTTATCGGTAACCACAAATTTCCCTTCTGGTGTTCTTTCTCCACCCAAACCGATAGGATAATTTCGAATAAGTACATTGCCACTTACCAGGGCGAGCCTATGCTTAGATTTGTCCACCACAATTCGCAGCGGTTGCCCCAGAAAAGGCCTTCCGTGCAATGACGATGCCAGTAATGGACTGCTTCCGGCCAACGAGTCAGCGTCTAAATCTACTGCCTTCCCTGTTCCCTTTCCTGGTGAAGCAAGTAAATTACGCATAGGTGTAAAAGCCTTCTTCATCCCGTCTGTCGTACCATACATCGTGTTAGCGGGAAAGTCTCGAGTCAGTTCATCAAGACTCTGGGGAAGACGTTGATGCTGTGAGCGAAAAGCACGCATGGAGCTATTCAGCACAGCTAATTCCTCCTGTCCAGCAGCCCATTTTAGACCTGCTTTGCGAAGATTTTCACTGTCTGACGGCTTACAAGCACACGCAGCTGCGTCGTAAGACTGAACAGCTAATCCGCCGTTTCCTTTGTTCTGTACACTAAGTAATGGTTTCATGCCCTCTCTCCAGAGCAGCCACGAGCCCCCTTGCTCCATGCCCAACACCGTAGTCCTGGATGGCAGTCGGCTAGTCTTAGCCAACATATCAGTAAGCCCCGTTCCAGCTTCACTCCCTTTTCGAGCTTGAGCCGTAAACACACCACCAACCACACCGATCTGGGCCGTCTCCTTCGGATCAGCAGTGGCCACTTTCGTAACTTCAATATTATCAATTGCTGCCTGCTCAGTTCCAGATGGATCAAATGTATTCTCATTTGAAGGTCTCGGTGAATTAGCTGAAGGAACCCATATGAGCAGTAGTACCATTAACGCAGTTAACAGGTGACGTGTTCGAGCCGTCCTTCGCTCCTTCTCCTTGGACATCTGAACCAGTTTATCCTGATATTCCATCCATACGTCTGCCGGAATCTGTTTATGCTCGAAGGCTTCGAACACTTCTCCTGCGCGATTAAAGCAATAATTTGCTTTGCCCTCCTGACCGCTGCTCTCATACTCTTTGCCGAGTAAATACCAGGCCATTTTATTATCAGGGTGTTTTTTCACATACGATTTAAGATGAGGCGAATGGTTCATCGGATCCTCCTGATCGTGTAATCTTGCATACTTCCTATTATGTATATCGGTAAAAATAGACTTGATGGACAGCACATAAGAAAAACGTCTATCGACGTACTTTCACAGAAGCCAGACCGCGCTTGGCAGAAGTTTTTCTTGCGGTTATAGAATGGTTCAGCCTCCGCTGAACCATTCTATAACCTAAAAAAACAGCACCAACAGCTTACTTTCACCGTTATACGGCGAAGGGAACTGTCGGTGCTGTGCCTATCAAAGAAGCCTACGCTTAACCTTCTTTATTGAACGGCTCGTCTGCTACTTTAATGGAATCCGTAGGGCAACCGTCACAAGCATCCTGCATATCATCAAACAGGTCTTCTGAGATCGCCTTGATGCCTTGGTTGGCATCCCCTTCAAAGATCACTTCAGCCAAACCTTCATCATCATAATCATAAATGTCTGGTGCTGTAGCGCCACAGGCTCCGCATGCAATGCATGTATCTTTTTCTACCCAAGTGTATTTAGCCATAACTTTTCTCTTCCTCCTATACAATCAAACAAACCAGCTTTTGCATTCTATTCACATATTAATACAAACCCAATATTATTACAAATTATTTTCCTTTATCCTTCATGCAAAAAATGCTTATAACGTAAGCTTCTGCTTGCACTAATCTATCCAAAAGTTCACTCCGGAGTTGGTAGATTGTCTTTTTGCAGCGAAGTTCCGCGCAACTTGGAGTTGCGAAGAAGTACCGAAGGATCATCTCCCAGCATCCCAGCGGTCAAAATTGCATTTTCACCAAACTTGTCGCGAAGTGCATCCATCGTCTTCAATAAGCTTTCTTTCTTGGGCTGATCCTGGTATTCAAATAGATCCATTTGAACGGCCGCTTCCTCCTTTGGAATAAGCTGCTGTAGCGTAATCCCCAGCAAGCGCACAGGCTTATCTTCTCCCCAATGGCGACGATATAACGCACAAGCTTCCTTATATATGTCCTCTGCACTTTCCGTAGGAGTGCTCCTGACTTGAGAACGCGTAAAGGTCTTCATATCCGGCGTCCGAATCGTCAATTGTATACCTCCTGCCAGCATACCGTGTCGTCGAAGCCGCCGGGCTACCTGATCACTAATGTTAAGAAGTACCCGTTGGGCTTCTTCCAGTTTGACCACATCCATAGGTAAGGTGGTCGTGTGGCCGATAGACTTGTTTGGCTCCCGCTCAGTGCTGACTGGAGAATGATTAATCCCGTTAGCAGCCAATTTTAACCACGAACCCGTCACACCAAATACCCCAACCAGCATATGTTCATCAGCCTTAGCCAGTTGCCCAATGGTGCGAATGTTCATTTGTAGAAGCTTATCTGCCGTTTTGCGGCCCACACCAAACAATTGACCACAAGGTAGGTTCCACAAAATGTTGGGTACATCACGCAAACGTAGAACAGAAATCCCGCGCGGTTTTTTCAGATCAGAGGCCATTTTGGCCAGCAACTTGTTGGGAGCAACTCCAATGGAACAGGGCAGGCCTAGTTCGTCTTCTACTCTGCGCTGGATTTCCTCAGCAATTTCCATAGGTGTTCCAAACTGTTTGGATCCAGAAATATCCAGATAACACTCATCAATTGAAGTTGCTTCCAGCATAGGCGTATACGAATATGCAATGCTCATAAACGCTTTGGAATAACGACGATACAAGTGAAAATCAGGCTGTATTACGATGAGCTGTGGACAGATCCGACGAGCCTGCTGAACGACCATTCCTGTTGAAATGCCCAATCGTCGGGCTTCATAAGAGCAGGTTACAATTACACCTTTGCGCAGCTCACTACTGCCTGCCACCGCGGTAGGTAGTCCCTCATATTTCTCCGGCTCCTCCGCGGCATGAACGGAACAATAAAATGCGTTCATATCCACATGCAGAATAACTCGCCCGCCAACCGGATAATAAGCACTGACATCTTTCATGCTCAACCCTTCTTTTAACTGTAAATTCACCCGTCATCGCGGGAATATGTGTTTTGATTTTACACTTGAGATACCCTTAAGTACCATTTCTATTTTACATAAAAAATAAAGGTTTTGCGGCTAAAAATGATAATTATATATTACAATTGAAGTCATAAGTTGATATAATCGACTAACATACGAACACGACAAACTAACGCTTTCCTGTTTTTAAGCGTTAAACTACTAAATTAATGTGCTTAAAAAAGCAGAATATCACCAATCTGAGCAATCCGCAAAGGAGGAGTCCCTCATGTCCACCGCTATTTCTATCTTTGACACAACGCTGCGAGACGGCACTCAAGGAGAAGGAATTAGCTTGTCTGCTGATGACAAATTGAAAATCGCCAAAAAACTCGATGATCTCGGTGTTCATTATATTGAAGGCGGGATTCCCGGAAGCAACAGCAAGGATATCGAATTTTTCAAACGGGTACAAGAACTGGGCCTTCGGGCAAAGATTGTAGCCTTCGGCAGCACGCGCCGCAAAGATAGCATCGCAGCACAGGATGTCAATCTGCAACGAATTCTGGAATCCGGCGCTCAGGCTGCTACACTTGTGGGTAAATCATGGGATTTTCATGTACACACTGCCTTACAGACGACACTGGAGGAAAATCTGTCTATGATTTACGACTCCATCGCCTTTTTAAAGCAAGGGGGCATGGAGGTTATTTTTGATGCCGAGCATTTTTTTGACGGATATAAAAACAATCCGGAGTATGCAATGGCCGTTATGAAAAAAGCTGAAGAAGCAGGCGCGGATTGGCTCGTGATGTGCGATACAAACGGCGGTACCCTGCCGCATGAGATTCAGGAAATTGTCACTATGCTGCAAAGCCAGATAACGAGGTCACAGTTGGGTATTCATACACACAATGACTGCGAGTTGGCAGTAGCGAACTCTCTAAGTGCTGTACAAGCAGGCGCAAGGCAGGTTCAGGGTACTATTAACGGGTACGGTGAACGGTGTGGTAACGCTAACCTGTGCTCCGTCATTCCTAATTTGCAGCTCAAGCTGGGTTACGACTGTCTAGATACCGAGAAGTTAAGTCAACTCCACAATACAGCCCGCTTTGTGAGTGAAGTCGCCAACGTCAATATGCCTGTGAACCAGCCTTATGTTGGCAATGCAGCTTTTGCCCATAAGGGGGGCATTCATGTGTCAGCCATTCTGCGCGACTCGCGAACTTATGAGCACATCGCTCCTGAACTTGTGGGGAACAAGCAGCGGGTCTTGGTCTCCGAACTGGCCGGGCAAAGCAACGTGGTATCCAAAGCGCAAGAGCTGGGCATCACCCTTGACCCATCCAGTGATGAGGCACGTGGCGTAATTAGCCGCATCAAGGAACTGGAGCATCAGGGATACCAGTTTGAAGGCGCGGACGCTTCGCTGGAACTGCTCATTCGTGAAGCAGGTAGTGAAGTGAAGGAAATGTTCTCTTTTGAATCCTTCAAAGTGCTGGTAGAGAAAACAGCCGGCCGCCCGGTCGTATCCGAGGCATTCTTGAAACTGAATGTCGCAGGGACGAGTGTCTATACTGCAGCTGAAGGCAACGGTCCTGTCAACGCGCTCGATAACGCACTCCGCAAGGCTCTTTCTCAATATTTCCCTGCTTTGCGGGACATGCATTTGGCCGACTACAAGGTACGTGTGCTTGACGAAAAGGATGCCACCGCCGCCAAGGTACGTGTGCTCATTGAGTCTAAAAATTACGAGGACGTCTGGAGTAACGTAGGCGTATCCGAAAATGTAATTGAAGCCAGCTGGGAAGCTCTCTTGGACAGCTTCCGTTACGCATTGTTGGAAGCACCAACTCCAACAAACGATCAGTCAGAGCTTACTCATCATGGATTAGTTAATCATTAATCAGTTGCTCGCATGAGCTTATAAGGTGCCTTTGGCGGTCTACTCGGCTCCCAAAGACACCTTCTTTTTTTGAAGAGTTTCTATTTTGCGTTCCAACTCCTGCTCACTGAGCATGCCGATGATGATTTCGCTGACCTGTCCATGAGGATCAACCATTACATGAGTTGGAAAAGCCACCCCTCCAACTCGTTCAAACAATGCTCCTTGCTCATCAAGTAAAATGGGAAACTGGAGATCCAAAGAGCGGGAAAACTTCTGTACATCCTCCAATCGATCATAACGAGTTACATTGATACCATACACATCTACATCATCTTTGTACTTACTATACAACTCATTCAGCATAGGCGCTTCTAATCGGCACGGATCGCACCATGAAGCCCAAAAGCTAATAACCAAAGCCTTATTGCGCGGGGCCCCTACATCGTAGGTCTTGCCGTTTAACCCCTTTAAAATCATAGAAGGAAGCCGTTGACCAGGCTTTAGCTTTTTCAATACCTCTACCGCATGTGTTTCAGCCTCTACCTCTTTCTTAGCTTCAAGTTTTTCTCTACCATTCCCCTCTTTTAAGGGTGCATTTTTCATGGACAGGGTTGCTGCATAAGTTGTGTTTGCAATAACTCCCCATGAAGCCCCAACCACAACCAGTATAACCATCGCTCTCATGAAAAGAATTTTTTTCACAGTCTTATCACCTGTCTTTCGTCTAAATGACCCTTACCTTCTCCATAGGATGCCCATACTGTCCCCACCTCTAACCTTCTAAATCTGAATAGGACGCAAAAAAACAGCAAACCCACGAAATCGCGAACTTGCTGTTTTGATGTGTATATGAATGCTATGCCTTGTACTGAATCAGGCATGACTTAAATGCGCGTAGACATCTGCCAAATTGGTCACATTACGCTTCAACATTTCCTGAACATAAGCAACCCACAGCTTAGCCGTCATTTTCGCATCCTCTAACGCATGGTGCCGCCCTTCAATCGGAATGGATTGATAGGTCAACAATTCATCCAAACTGTAGGTTTGATGTTGCTGTGGCTCAAGCCATTTGGCAAGCATCATCGTATCCAGAACACGATGAGTCAATTGAACTTTAGATGTTTTCCATAACGCAGCATTCAAAAAGGCCTTATCATGAGCGCTAGCATGTGCTACAAGTACTCGCCCACCTACAAAGGACATAAAGTCGTGCAGTCCATTCATAAGTGGTGGAGCTTCATCCGTCATTTCCCGGGTAATCCCAGTTAGTTCGGTAATGTACTCAGGAATCACAGTCCGTGGATTAACAAGCGTATAAAACTGCTCTTTTTCCATAATCATGTCCCCGACAACCCGAATCGCCCCGAACGATAAAATCTCATCTCCATGCTGTGCTGAAAATCCCGTTGTCTCCAGATCAAAAACTACCGTCTCCAAACGATCCAGCGGGGTCCGCAATACTTCAGAACGCCGTTGCTCCCGGGTTAAGGAGCGAATAAACGCCATCTGTTGAGCCGTAGGAGCCCCCATTACAGATGCGATCGCAGACGGCACTCCTCCTCTGCGGAGAGCGCTCCAGAAGCCACTTCCCTGCGCTGGTTCCTTCATGACCTTCTCCCTTCCATAAATCGCAACTGCCTTTGCAACGCACGATGCAACCGTCGTACCGTCGAAAGCGCCTCGCGCAACTCATGCCAGCCTTTACCTTGTTTCAGCGGCTTTACAGCCAGGTAGCCATTGCTGACCAGCAATCCATCATTCTCCTTCACTGGTGTAGCCATTCGTAGCTGAAGCGCAATCCGAAAGGCACGCTCGCAAGCATCGAGTAAAGGCAACGGTGCCGCTTCCAGTGATGCGAGACGACTGAGCCTTTTGAAGGTGGAGGTTTCCTCTACACCATGTTGCAACGCCAAAAAACGGACTGCGTTCACCAGCGGAATGTACAACCCGTATTTCACATCAAAATCGCCCGCATGCTCACCGAAGCGCTCGGTAACAACCTGACCTAAAATGTTAAGTGTCGCTTTATGCCTCACCGTGTTCCTAAGTACCGCCGAGGGTAAATCAGGATGTATTCGGAACAACTCATAAAAACTTCGTTTCCAGTTTGCAGATAGTCGTTCATCTCCAGCGATATGCCTCATATCAGACGAGATAATCAGATAACGGATCGGCTCCCAAGCAAAATCGTCCGACCATTTTGTTAGCTGTTTTTGCCATTCAGATAATGTTTGACGCCACAACGGCTCCGAGCACATTACTTTCCCCTCACATTTGGGATATCCCAAATACTCTAACATCGCAGACACTTTGCGACCAAACTCTCTAAAATATAATTCTTTGTCGGCAGATATCGTGTCACTGATAATCATACCGTTATCCTGGTCACTCCACAGCGTTGATTCCGAGCGCCCCATGCTTCCGAAGGCTATAAATGCGTAAGGGACGGGAGGAGGGCCGAAGCCATCCTCAACCATCCCTTTTTCGCACATTTGTACAGCTCTGGCCGCGATGCGGTCATGCATTTCATTCGCCGTTTGTAACCAGTCTGATAACGGAGCGGAGGCTTGAGAAGCCAGCAACCATTTTTGAGAGTCGACCCTGGCCCGCCTTAGCGATTCAGGTGTATCTGCATGATCAATCGCTTCGGCGGAACTCACCCAAGGGGCCATATTTTGCAGTTCCATACTTCCATCTCCTCCGCTCATCCATACTGGTTCTTTATATTTTACATATTAGTTCACAATTCCAGAACGCTTTTCAGCCTCAGCAACCAACTTCATTTGCTCAGGATAGCCGTACGTACCGTGTTCACTGATATCCAATCCCATTGTTTCTTCCTCTTCTGTAACGCGAATACCCATAATCGCTTTCATCGCACCCAGAATAATGAAGGAAATGACAAACACGAAAGCCAAAGTGCCAATCAGTCCAAGCAGCTGTACTCCTAATTGGGTAAATCCACCACCATAGAACAGACCCGCTTGACCTACACCAGTTATTTTTACAAGCTCAGGAGTAGCGAAGAACCCTGTGGACACTGCGCCCCACATCCCTGCAACACCGTGCACGGAGAAAGCATATACCGGGTCGTCTACTCTTGCACGCTCGAACCATTGCGCTGTGAAGAAAGTAACGATCCCTGCAACTGCACCAATGACCAATGCCGCCCAAGGTGCTACAAAGGCACAAGAACCAGTAATAGCAACCAAAGCCGCCAGCACACCGTTTAGCATAGCAGGAATATCTGCTTTTCCATATACCATCCAGGATACGAGCAAAGCGAAAACCCCACCTGCCGCAGCAGCAATATTGGTAGTCAAGGCCACATATCCAAAGAATCCGTCGTTCATAGCTGATACAGCACTACCCGGGTTAAACCCAAACCAACCAAACCAGAGAATAATAACACCCAAGATAGAGTACACCTGGTTATGACCAGGGATAATGTTCGGCTTGCCATCTTTATTAAACTTGCCCAGACGCGGTTTGAGCAGCAGGGTAGCGACGAGTGCTGCCGTAGCGCCTGTCAAATGGACTACCGTCGAACCGGCATAATCCTGCATCCCCAACTTACCAAGCCATCCACCGCCCCACACCCAGTGAGCTACAACCGGATAGATCACGATGGAGAACAAAATACCGAAAATAATGTATACACTTAATTTTGCACGCTCTGCCATCCCTCCACATGCGATAGAAAGTGATACCGCAGCGAAAGCAAAGTGGAACAAAAACATAATTGTAATCGGAACATCCAAACCTGAGAGAGCATCAAACGATGCAGCCGCATCCGTACCACTCATGAAGAAACCCGTCAGTCCCATAAATCCGTTTCCGCCATCATTACCAAAGCCGAATCCAAATCCAAGTGCCCAGAAGGACAAAGCCGCAACACCCGTGGTGAGAATCGTTTTACCAGCGACATGACCCGCATTCTTCATTCGAGTCGAGCCTGCCTCCAGCAATGCAAATCCCGCTTGCATAAAAAATACAAGTATAAATGCCAAGAACGTAAAGGCCGTGTTTAGCCCGGCTTGAAGTTGAATATTTGTCGGACCGTCAGCAGCAAACGCACCTACCGGAAAAGCTAATACTGTCAGCATGGCCAATAATACAACTAACCACTTTTTTCTCATGAAGCCCACTCCCTCAAATGTTAAGTTTCTTTACATTTCGTGAAATTCTTATTGTCATTATAATCAGAATACATGAAAGTTGACAAGATTTTTTTTATTATGTTAAAAAAATATGGTTCCAAACACTCCATGTCATATTTACTAACTATAAAAGTAGCTTGTTTCTGTTCAAAAAAAAGCATAACGTTTGACTGTATGGTTGGGAATCATGTAAAATATTCTTTATAAACACTCCGTTTGCAAATGCTAATATTGAAGGTTGAACGAAGAGCGCGAGGTGAAGACAGATGGGGATATGAAGCTGTATCGAATTGGTGAGCTAGCCAAGACGGCTGGTGTCAGCGAACGAACTATTGATTATTACACAAAGCTTGGTTTGATCACACCTGAAGAACGATCATTGAAAAATTATCGGCTCTATAATGATGAAACCTTAAACAGGCTTGAACGTATTAACCAAATGAAACAAGAGAAGTATAGCCTAGAGGAAATCAGACAGACACTGATTAAATGGAACTCGGTTGCGGGGGAAGAGCACGTCACTGACAAACTAACGAGTCTGGAGATGCACATGCAGCGTCTAGAGCGTGAAGTCAATGAACTACAACCTCTCTTGGGGCAGCTCAAGCCCGTTCAAGCGCGCAAGTTGCTTACTGGTCTACTACCACAAAGCGCCGCTTGTATCGAAGCTCTGAAGTATCTGCTGGAGCATAGTTCTATGATGTAGATACCTGGGCTAGTATGATGAACAATATTGGAGGGTTGCTTTATGATGGGTATGTATATATTGATTATTCTTGCGTTCGGATTATCCTTATGGGCGCAATTCCGTGTAAAAGGTACTTTTAATAAATGGTCTGATGTCCCAAATGAAAATGGGTTGACCGGTTATGATGCAGCTCGGCATATGCTAGATCGCAATGGTTTGCATGATGTGCCTATTGAACCAGTACCTGGTGCGTTATCTGACCATTATGATCCAATGCAAAGAGTCGTACGGCTGTCCGAGCCAGTTTATTATGAAAAATCCATTTCCGCAGTTGCCGTAGCTTGTCACGAGGTTGGTCATGCCATTCAGCATAAAGAGCATTATCCCATGCTGGCACTCCGTCACCGGATCTTTCCGATCGTAAACTTCGCTTCTGGGATTGCACCGTTTCTGCTGATTGCCGGTTTCTTATTCAGCTACACGAACCTGATTGGCTTGGGTATTATCTTTTTCTCGGCTACTGTTGCTTTTCAATTAATTACATTACCAGTTGAATTTAATGCTTCCAACCGGGCCCGAGAAATTATGGTTTCCGAAGGGTTTATCCGTAGTGATGAAGAACGGGGTATAGCCAAAGTATTAAATGCTGCTGCATTAACTTATGTGGCTGCAGCTCTTGTCTCCTTGTTGGAACTAATCCGCTTAATCGGTATCTTTAACAGCCGGGATTAATTGCTTGTGTTGCAAAAAAAGGTTGTTCCTCTACCAAGTTAACGGTAGAGAACAACCTTTTTCTTTATCTAAACTATACTCACTGTCCTAAATCCGCTTTTGCACTTCCGTTCGGAGTAGCAACACTACCTTTAAGACCAAAATATTGCAACAAAAAAGTTCGGAATGACTTTGCAACTAATGGCAGTTTATCATCTCTACGATGAATCAAGCCAATAGTTCGCGTGACTTCTGGATCAACAATTGACACTCTTGCAGGTTGAAGCGGGTTGGTCTGAAACAACGCCATTTCAGGCAAAAGGCTAACGCCCATACCAGCCGCAACTAATCCGCGTATCGTATCTGTCTCTTCACCTTCAAAAGCAATATCTGGGGTAAATCCTGCCTCCAGACAAGCCTGCCAGACAATCGGGCGTAACGAATATCCATCTCTGAACAGAATAAATTTTTCTCCTTTAAGCTGACTCAGCGTGATATGTTTGGCCGTAGCTAAAGGATGATTGGGCGGGAGAACAGCAAACAACTCCTCGGTCAGCACCACATCCCCCTCCACATGATCATGACGATCCGGAAAAGGAGATACAAAAGCCAAGTCCACCTCACCCGCTAACACATCACGAATTAAACTCGGATACATCCCCTGTTTAAATCTAAATTTAACATTGGGATACCGCTTTCGGAATTCAGCCACTACCGTAGGAATAAGATGAATCCCCAAACTGTGCGGAAAACCGATGCGGATTTCGCCCCCCTCAGGATCCAAAAACTCATGAACCTCCAAAACAGCTCGCTCCAGATCTTTTATTATCGTCTCAACCCGTTTGCAAAATAGCTGTCCCACTGGCGTAAGCTGCAAATTGCGACCCTTTTGCATAAAAAGATTAACTCCCAGCTCCTCTTCAAGCTGATGAATTTGCCGACTTACCGCAGATTGCGCCACATGTAGCTCCTCGGCTGCCTGAGTGACATGTTCTTTCTGCGCTACCTTCATGAAGTATTGCAACTGTCGTAATTCCACTCCGATATTCGCTCCAATCTGTTTTTCAACATCCGGAAGAAGACGTCAATCGAACATCATCCTCTTTCTTCCCTGCTAACTTACGGTAAAACTGTCTTTAGTGGCGTTTGCGCTGGCCAGTCAATCTAATTAATAATCCATACATGAAAAATCCACTGAGTAATCCCCCAAAGTGAGCGGTCCAATTAATGTTCGCTACAGCAAAAGAAAACAGAATGCCAAACCCAAGCAGCGTGTACAGCGTTTTGCGCGAAGCATCATCCATCAAGGAACGTTGGAACAAGGCAACGTACAGAAACGCCCCATAGATGCCATAAATCGCTCCTGAGGCCCCTACAGAGACTGTCGTTTCCGCCACCATGTTGTAATGGGCAATGGACAGTATGTTCCCTACAATACCCGTGACCAGATACAATAACACATAGCGGAAGGACCCCAGCAAACGCTCCAGCGGAGGAGCGAAGACGAGTATGGCAAAGGAATTGAACAGAAGATGATCAAACCCTGCATGTAAAAACATGGCTGATACATATCGCCACAGTTGATCGGTGAATGGCGCCTCATTAATCAAAGCTCCATATCGGATCAGCGTCAAACTATTTTCCGATCCACCCTGTACGGTGAGTACAACAAACATCACAATATTGATGAGCAAAATCAGACAGGTTACTGGGTAAAACCGCAAATAACTTTTCCAGTTCTCATAACGTAAAAAAATCAAGGCAATCCTTCCTTCATGGGTGTCTCCACCTTATTCAAATTGGACAATGTCTTTTATAAAAGATTATAATAGATTTCGGCAACGATAACCAATGCTAAAAACCAAGGAGGCTATTACATATGGCACAAGAACGTACAGGAGCTGCTACTTTTAAAGGCAATGCTTTGACACTCTTAGGTCCTGAACTGAAGGTTGGAGATCAGGCACCTGATTTCAAATTACAGAAAAACCTGTTAGAAGCAGCTACGCTCCAAGACTTTGCAGGCAAAGTCAAACTGATCAGTGTTGTTCCTTCTTTGGATACAGGTGTGTGTGACGCACAGACTCGACGTTTTAACCAGGAAGCTGATTCCCTTGGGGATCAAGTCGTGGTGCTGACTGTCAGCGTCGATCTGCCTTTCGCTCAAGCTCGTTGGTGCGGTGCTGCCGGTATTGACCGCGTATTGACACTGTCCGACTATAAGGATCATTCCTTTGGCGAAGCTTATGGTGTGTTCATCAAGGAATTCCATTTGGATCATAGAGCTATTTTTGTGATTGATCAAAATGACAAAATTGCTTACGTAGAATACTTGAGCGAAATGTCCGAACACCCTGACTATGACCAAGCGATTGCAGCAGTGAAAAAACTCGTCTAAATCAAGACTGCATATTAAAAAAGCGAGTGAAGGGTTGCCTTCCTCGCTTTTTTTGACGTTTGTCTGCCACATCACTGCTCACACATCTACAATCACTGCACAACCTTATGAGCAGACAGCTTCTTGTCAATCACAGCGAACAGTTGCAAAATGATGCGGTAATTCGCGCCCAAGTCCCCTAGCGATCCGCGTGAAGCAGAATAAATATCCACCGCACTCCGAACTGGTGAGACAGACAATATGGAAACGGTAATGTCGACGGTTCTACCGAACGCCGTTCGCTTCTCTAACGTAATTTCACCTACGGATGCTACCTCATGAAGAACCTTGTAGCCAGGAATTTTTTTTAGAATAGATGATACTTCTTCCCAAGCCTTGTCTCTCGATAAGTTATAATAGCGTGTCTTCATTTGGGGGTCCTTGACCCGGTCGCTTGTACCTTCTTGGCTGCGCACAATCCCTACCAGAGTCCTCTTCAACGACAAGACATTTCCTCCTTCACGATAATCGTTGCCATAATGCAGCACATCGGTTTTTTTGCTGCAAGCGCTTTATAAAACGTTAAACAACAAAAAGTTAACCGACCATACCTGTGGTATGCGACCTTAGTACCTCATGTCTTAGTTTAACATTGTTGCATACAAAAAACACCCTGTTTCTGCAAGAAGCATAAACAGAGTGTATTCATTATCTTTGGAGTACCCGCCGATGCCGTCCGACCATAGCGTCTTCTGAACCTGCTTTAGCAGGTGGGTGACCGCAGAATAAACTTTTGAAGTCCCCTTGTCAGGAATTGACAGGGCTTTTCAGCTATTCATCCGTATAGATCTCCCTAGACATTGTCATTGGTTCAAAACAACAAATGACCGTAACGTGCATCGCAGGATATGACCTTATTATAGCGCTTCTCACTCAGAAAGTAAATGCTAGGAGAAATATGTTTTATTTTTAGAGGTTATCACTTTTCTTGTCTTCAATGCTTGCCGTATCTTCATCTTTCTGCTTCATTTTTTCCATTTGATCCTGCATTTTAAGGAATGTTCCATAAAAATTAAAGAAAGCGAACCAGGCAACTACACTACCGATGAAGAATAAGAAAAGCACAGGATATTTGACTCCGATAAATATAACAACGGCGCTACCGAGCATGGTAGAAAATACACGGAATGGTCGAATCAGCGTCAGTAAAACCGCATTTTTGATAATTTGTCCGGTAGACATATGATAATGAGCCACCATCGAAAAGAAGTTAAACATAGACACAAGCAAAATAATGATAAGAATGAGCATAATTACGCCCACGATTTGCAAGTTGCTGAGTTGTGTCATATATACGGTATAATCCACATACATGATGACAAACAGTAACGTGTAAAAGATACCCCCGATTAGACTCTGCTTATAGTTCTCTTTGTACCCTTTAAAAAAGGTACGAAACACGCCTGTATCGGTATCCCCCATTACCCATTTGCGAACCACTGTGAACATAGCCGATGTGGCTGGAAATAAAGTAAGCGGTGCCAAAACAGCCATCGCCCAATTCATTTGTAAAGATTCATTAGCCAAATTCTGATTCATTACAAGTAGTTTCAGTATGAGGCAGAACACAAAAGGCGACGAACATAACACCCATAACAAATTTGTAGCCGCCAGTCGGGTAATCCACTCGGTCAGGCGGTAAATACCACCCATAGCTCCTTTAAACTCCAATGTCAGTCTCTCCCTCCGCAAGCCTTGGCAGTTCCAAGACTCATGTTGCTATGCCTATAAATTCCGGCTCTTGGCTATATCATACCGTATTTCAGCCCTAATGCGCCAGTGAAATCAATAAGTGCCTCATTAAAGCAGATTGCTAAAAGGTTCATACATACTGATTCAATCATAACAAAAAAGCCGAAGCTTCATCTGCTTCGACTTTTCATTATTTCATTTCTTATTCGGAAGAGGAATCTTCACGTCTTGCAGGACGACGAGTTTCCCCATTGCTGCTCGGGCGTGGTTTGCGATCTCCACTGTACCGGCTTCCGGAATCACGGTTGTAGCCACCGCCTTCTTTGCCACGGTTGTAACCGCCATATCCACCTTTGCTGCCACTACCGCCGCTACCACCGGAACGGTTGGAATTGTAACCACCGTTGCTGCGACCGCTGTAGTTGGAAGGCTTGCGACCGCCAGAACGCACGTCTGGTTTACGACGTTTTGCACGGATCGGATCTTCTGGAGTCAGCTCAATCGATGCTTCTCTCTTCTCACCAGTCATTAGTTTCAGAGCTGCGGAGAGAAGTTGCACAGAATCATATTGCTCCAGCATTTGAATAGCCAAACCTTTGTACTCGTTCAGCTCGCCGCTTTCTACAGCCTCTAGGAGACGTTCAGCAATGATACGTTGTTTGCCTTCCAGAGCTTCAGCCAACGTTGGAAGCGGCTTGCGTGGAATGCGGTGACGAGTTACACGTTCGATAAAGTGCAAATGGTCAATTTCACGAGGCGTTACGAAAGACCAAGCTTCCCCTTCTTTACCTGCACGTCCAGTACGTCCAATACGGTGAACATAGCTTTCTGGATCTTGCGGAAGGTCAAAGTTCACAACGTGAGTTACACCGGAAACGTCCAAGCCACGGGCAGCTACATCAGTCGCTACGAGCACATCGATGCTTCCGTCACGGAATTTACGCATTACAGCATCACGTTGGTTTTGAGACAAGTCACCATGCAAACCGTCTGCAGAATATCCGCGTTTTTGCAGAGCTTCAGCCAGCTCGTCTACCCGACGCTTGGTACGACCAAATACGATAGCAAGTTCTGGGGATTCCATGTCGATCAAACGGCTCAATGCTTCGAATTTTTGACGCTCAGGAACTTCGATATAGGCCTGATCAATCAGTGGAGCACTAACTTGTTTAGGAATAACTGAAACATGCTCAGGATTTTTGAGGAATTGTTCAGCCAATCTTTTAATATTAGGAGGCATTGTAGCCGAGAAAAGCATCGTTTGACGCTCGTCTGGAACTTGCTTCAGAATGGATTGAATATCTTCCATAAAACCCATATCCAACATTTCATCTGCTTCATCCAAAACAACTGTGTTTACATCTTCCAGCTTGATGGTTTTACGATTAATATGGTCAAGCAAGCGTCCTGGCGTACCAATAATAATTTGAGGTTTCTTTTTCAAAGCGCGAATCTGGCGTACGATATCTTGTCCACCATAGATTGGCAAAGTACGAAGACCTTTGAAACGGGAGAGTTTTTCGATTTCTTCAGCTACCTGGATAGCAAGCTCACGTGTTGGTGCCATGATCAGAGCTCTGATTTTTTCGTCGCTTCTAGAAATTTTGTTGATCAGCGGAATACCAAACGCAGCAGTTTTACCAGTACCTGTTTGGGCTTGGCCAATCATGTCTCTGCCTTGTAGTGCAATCGGGATGGATTGCGATTGAATTGGTGTTGCTTCTTCAAAACCCAGTTCTGTAATCGCCTGAATTACTTTCGGTTCAAGATCAAATTCTGCAAATGTCGTCAAATTTATTCAAACTCCTTCTTAATGGTGGATGTGGTGGACAATCCACAATGTTGTCTGTATTCTTAAGTAGCGATATTATTGTATAAGTTTTCCCCAATACAGTGACAGTTTATTTAGACCTATAACTGCATCTTTCTGTAATGAATTTGGGGAACCTATCCGATACATCTTAAACGAATTTATCCTTTTTAAAACAGTTTAAATTTTAAGTGCTTCTCTGGACATAGGTCCCTACTCAAGAATATCCACATCGCATTATAGCACAGAACAATTCATGAATACCAGCAAGTTGCTTCCCGTATAATTTAAATGAGGTGAAAATAAGTTGTTAAAAATGGTGTTAAACTGCTTAACTGTCATTCTTGGAGCCGCTGCCATTGCATGCGGTTTTAATCTGTTTCTCGTGCCACACCACTTGCTGAGCGGAGGAGTAGCTGGGCTTTCCATGTTAATCGGCTACTTCACAAAATTTGATATCAGCGCGATGTATTTTATTATCAATATCCCGATGCTTATTACAGGCTGGTTTATTTTAGGCAAGCGTTTTATTAGCCTGAGCATTTTATCCGTTGTCGTTACAACATGGATTTTGGCCTTGGTGCCGGTGCGATCTGTCGTGTCGGACCCCCTGCTAGCCTCCGTTTTTGGAGGAGTGATGATCGGCGTTGGAGCAGGAATTTCCTTTCGGGTAGGGGGGTCTACGGGCGGTTTTGACATTATCGGTTCCATCGTCACTCGTTATCGTGACTTCCCCGTAGGAACTGTACTTGTTGGCATGAATGGACTGGTCATTCTTGCAGCAGGATATTTGAACGATGATTGGAATATTGCACTTGCGTCGATGCTATCTATTTTTGTGACTGGCAAAGTGTTAGATCAAATCTATGTCAGTCACACGAAGATTACCGTCTACATTATTACAGAACACACCGACAAGCTACTGGAGCGGATGTTAACCACACCACGCGGTGTTAGCAAAATAAAAATTGAAGGCGCATTTTCACATACTGAAAAAGACATGCTGATGACTGTCACGACACGCTACGAGCTAGTTGAATTAAAACGGATCATTAAAGAAGTGGACCCTTCTGCTTTTGTCAATATTGTGGAAACGGTTGGGGTGATGGGTTCATTTCGCCGAAGATAAGCACAAACCCAAGTGTCAAAATACAGTTTCTGTGGTACACTATATGTGCGCTGTTCCCATAGTATATAAAGACCAGCTTTACCTGCTATTTCACAGGCACTTTGCTTTTCCGAATCGTATTGAATGATTCTTTTGGAATGATTCCGAGCAGGAAAGGGTGATTTTTGTGGAAATGGAAACGGTAAAACTGTCCGACATTGTCTTAAGATGGTATCCGGAAATGCTCCCTTCTCTCAAAAAGGATGAGCTGAACTCGATGATTGTGCTTCGGGACGGGATGTCCATACTCAAGCCAACGGATGCGCTAGAAATTATTCAGTACAGTATTTGCGAGCATCAAGACAATAATTATCTTCAATAAATTTCTTTACCAAGTGCCGCTTCTTCCGGTTGCATCTACAACTGCGAAGAGAGCGGCATTATTTATACATTTTTATGGATTCAATAAACATAAGTTGGGTTAATCATGTAAGACTGTGCCTGATGATTCCAGTATTGGTTACAAGCGTGTTGTTTTTCGATACATAACTTTACGTATAATCAGGTAAGCGACATCCATAAGGGAGAGAGTTAGGAAATGAATATGATTTGGGCAATTATGCTATTGGCGATGGGGATAGGCGGAAACGGGGACCAGTCAGCCAACACTCCAAATGTAAAAGATACGGTGGCAACAACAATTAGCAGCGCCATGATTCAGGCTCAGCACAATAAGATGAAGGTGGATGCCTCCAATCCTCCGGTTAAAATTGACCCACAACCGACGACTCCTGCTATCAAGGGCATCTATGTCACAGCTTATAGCGCAGGCGGTTCGCGTATGACCCAGCTGTTTGAACTGCTTGATAAGACAGAGCTCAATTCCATGGTTATTGATATTAAAGACGATGCAGGTTATATCACTTATCCAACGTCCAATCCCGAGCTGCTCAAATTGGGCAAGCCGCAAAAATTCATTCGGGATATTTCCGGTTTGATGGACCGATTGAAAAAGCATAATGTTTACCCGATTGCTCGTATTGTCGTATTTAAAGATACGGTACTGGCCAACAAAAATCCCGAGATGTCTTTCCGTAATCCTGACGGCTCTGTCTGGAAAAACGGCAAGGGAGACGGGTTCGTCAATCCCTATAATAAAGAAGTATGGGATTATAATATAGCCATCGCTAAGGAAGCAGCTAAACTTGGTTTTAAGGAAATTCAATTTGACTATGTACGTTTCCCTGAAGGCTTTGAGAAAAGAGCAGACAAGCTGAAATATACCAAATCAGATCAATCCCGCTCGGATGCAGTCGCTGAATTCGTACAATATGCCCGCAGAGAGCTTGCTCCATTAGGTGTACGAGTATCCGTAGATATTTTTGGATATGCTGCATCTGTCCCTGCTGCGGAGGGAATCGGACAGGATTTCACTAAAATTTCTGAAAATGTGGATGTCATTTCACCCATGGTTTATCCAAGCCACTACACCACAGGCTGGTTCGGTGTAAAAGACCCTGATAAGAATCCCTACCAGACGATTAAAGGCTCCATGGCCGATACACACAAAAAGCTAGATCCGACGGGCAAGCTAAAGCCAATTATTCGTCCTTGGATCCAGGATTTTACTGCAAGTTGGTTAGGAAGCGGACATTATGCTAAGTATGGAAAAACTCAAGTAGAGGACCAAATTCGAGCGCTTAAGGATATGAAAGTGGATGAATATTTACTCTGGAATGCCACAAACCGCTATTCAAGCGGAGTAACTTACAAATAGTTTTATCCCTCCGGACTTCTCGTTATCTAATACGAAATTTAGAAATTATATAATTTTTTCGAAGGCTGTCCCGTTGTTTGGCGAACGGGTGCAGTCTTTTTTATTACTGTTCAAATGTGGCGGTATCCCTTACAATAAATACTTACATGTTATGATACATACGAATATTCAATCCCTAGTAAATGAGGAAAACAAAAATGCAATTGACTTCAACAACGGGGCAGAAATGGAAGCAGCTTTTATACATTTTGCTCCCTATCCTGATTACCCAGCTTGCACTATCTGCCATGACTTTTTTCGATACGAATATGTCGGGACACTTTTCCCCTGCCGATCTGGCTGGAGTAGCCATCGGAGTAAGTCTGTGGATTCCTGTACAAACAGGCCTTAACGGAATACTTATGGCTATCACACCTATTGTATCTCAATTAGTGGGAGCACAGCGCAAAGATAAAGTCTCCTACTATGTCATTCAAGCACTTTGGCTCTCTCTTGCCCTATCCATGGTCGTTTTGATTGTGGGCATCATTTTGGTCAAGCCTATTCTAAATGGTATGAATCTTGAATGGAGAGTTCATAATGTAGCTCTGTACTACCTTTGTGCGATGGCCTTCGGTATTGTGCCTCTATTTGCCTATACGGTGCTCCGAAGCTTTATGGATGCATTGGGACAAACCCACTTTACGATGTTAATCACGCTCATGTCGTTACCCATCAATGTCTTGTTAAACTATCTACTTATTTATGGGAACTGGGGTTTTCCGCGTCTGGGAGGTGTAGGCTCCGGGGTGGCAACGGCAACCACCTACTGGATCATTATGCTGGTCGCTGGTATCACTGCGCATCGGGGAAAAATATTTGCCGAATACCGAATCTTCAGCAAAATATATGGGATTGCTGCTAGTGCTTTGAAAGAGCTCATCAAGATTGGAGTACCGATTGGATTTGCAATATTTTTTGAGACTGCCGTCTTTTCAGCCGTCACTCTCTTCATGAGTAGCTATAATACAGCTACCATAGCCGCACATCAGGCCGCGATGAACTTTGCATCTACGTTATATATGATTCCACTCAGCATTTGTATGGCACTTACGATTCTGGTTGGCTATGAAACAGGAGCTACTCGCCCGCGGGATGCCAAAGCTTATAGTGTAATGGGCATCAGCAGCGCAGTAGGTCTATCACTGATTACAGCTATTGTACTGCTTATCTGGAGTGAACAGGTCGCTCGACTTTACTCCACCGATCTGCAGGTCATTCAGTTGGCACAGCATTTTCTAATCTATGCGATTTTCTTTCAGATATCTGATGCTGTCGCTACACCTACACAAGGAGCGCTACGCGGGTATAAAGACGTCAATCCAGCCTTTTTGCTCACATTCCTCTCCTATTGGGTCATTGGGCTTCCTGTAGGATATATACTGGCACGCTGGACTTCATTGGGGCCCTACGGCTACTGGATCGGTTTGATTACAGGGTTGGCAGTAGGCGCTATTTTACTTCTCTGGCGTCTGGTGAAAGTACAACGTCGTTTCTCCGAAAAAAAACAACACGCAGAGGTTATTTAGCCTTTGCGTGTCTCGATTACATATGCTGCGCCTAAAGTTATTCGTTTTTTCTCTACAATAGCCACTTCGTTCAGCTTGGGAGGATATAGAAAGTGTCTCTCCACATGTTGTTCAATCTCTTCAAATGCCTGTTCTTCATTTTCAGCAGCGAGAATGACAGTCAGCGCTCCTTCCGAACTATCCACTTCGATTTTGAATAGGTACATGTATGACTACCTCCTGATAGGACTCAAAGCTAAAAAATAGCGGATGACTCGGGTCATCCGCATAATTTTGATCTTTTCCAATATCAGAACCGATCTACTGTACGTAGAAGGCTCTTATTATTGCGACAAACGCAAAGCAAGCTCATAAAGCTCCATGTTGAAATCTTTTTTAGTATTTACAACCTTGTCAATATCTGTGGCTACCAACTTACCGTCGATCGTTCCGCAAGCCTTATCAGATATGCCCTCGATCAATTGGCGAACAGCAAAGTCACCCAAACGGCTCGCCAGGTTGCGGTCAAACGCGGTTGGTGTGCCTCCACGTTGGATGTGTCCAAGCACTGTAACACGAGGCTCATAATCCGGACAGTTTTCTTGGATTACCTTTGCTACATTTTCGCCTTTGCCTACGCCTTCCGCAACGATAATAATACTGTGGCGCTTGCCATGCTTGAAATTTTGTTTCATACGATCAGATACTTCGTTCAGGTCAAATTCTACCTCAGGCACCAAAATTGTTTCTGCGCCAGAAGCCAGACCCGCATGCAAAGCAATATCACCACAATGACGTCCCATAACTTCCACAATGGAAGAACGTTCATGAGATGACATTGTATCACGCAGCTTGTTGATTGCGTCCACTACGATACTAACCGCTGTATCAAAACCAATCGTGTAGTCCGTGAAGGAAATGTCATTGTCAATCGTACCCGGAAGACACATGGTTTTAATGCCTTGCTTGGTCAGTTTGTTAGCTCCTTGGTAGGAACCGTCTCCACCAATCACGACTACGCCGTCAATCCCACGGTCACGCAAAATTTGCGCGCCTTTTTTCTGCCCTTCTTCAGTCGTAAATTCCAGGCATCTTGCAGATTGAAGTACAGTACCCCCACGTTGGATAATATCTCCGACGCTTCTCAGATCCATTGGAAAAATATCGTCGTTCAAAAGGCCTTGATAACCACGTTGAATTCCGAATACTTCCAGTCCGAAATACAATCCGCTACGTACGACGGCGCGAACTGCCGCGTTCATCCCTTGTGAATCTCCACCACTTGTTAATACTGCAATTTTCTTAACTGCTGTCATGGTTTATGACCTCCTCAAAATAATCATATAAGCCTTCTTATCCATCGACTGTTTAATAAGAAAAACAAACGCATGAGCGGACTATTTTTCATTAAACGTCTCGAAACAGCGCGAACGTCTTGCTGCTCGCTAACTTTAGGGTCGGATAAATATAAAGCCAGCAATCCCTCGATAATCATCCGGTGAAAGGAGCTGGCAGGGACATCTGCAATATCAGCCCGCGCCCGATTCACAACGTAGGCGATCCGGTTTAGCATCATGTCGGTATCTTCATAATAATTGCAAAAGTTAAGATCTCCGCCCTTCCGGTCTTCGTCTTGATCGATTAGATAATCCAGCAAAATATGAAGACTGCACACATGTGGAAAATACGATGCATGTATTGAGGCAGCCCCCGCATCTGTCAGATGCTGGTCGCTGGCAGCAAGAAACAGCATAAAGACCCCCAGAGTTGAACCGGTAGCCGCAGCAAACTCATTCCAGCGCAACTCTGGTGTACGGTCTTTATGAAGCGACCACCAGTCCAAAAGCGCTTGTTCCCGCAGCTCGGGTTTAATATGCTTGTATACTTGCAAATCCGTGTATAATCGCGCCAAATCCTGAACGTAAGGCATTGCCGCCTCATAGCCCGGAAGCCTGCTTACACAAGACTGACAGGTTGTCACCAGCCCAGTCAAATAACCGCCATCCTCCTGCTCACGACGCAACTCATAATAATTCACTGGCCTAGCCGCCGGATTAATCGCATCCAGCATAGCCTGATGCAACAGCCTGAAATCATCCGGGTCCATGGACGTACTGCGATCACACAGGTTGTCCAGATAATCACTAATGGTCTGATACGCTACGATCAGCGGAATTAACGTCTGCCGGGCAGACATATTAGCTGCGGCATAAACCGCTCCACCCACGCAGTGAAATGTCTTATCCGCTATGCTCGCAAGCGCCTGGCTTCGCAGTTCAGGGTCCGGAATTTGTTCGGCCTTGCTCTTCCAGTTACTCAATTCTTGTTTCGTTTCAGGGAGAATGTGCTTGTACATTCGGCTCATTAGACCTATGGGGCCTCTCGGTACTTGATAACGTCCTTGCTCAACATAACTCAAATGACGGTGCCTCCACATTGTTGTCTACGTAATTATACCTATCCAAACCATATCCATTATAATATGATCGTCCTTTTAGCACAAATGAACAACCTCACTTTTTTCTTTAAAATTCAAGAAAAATGAGCTGTTCTCATTAAAAGACTTTATACCTGTAATGTTTTATTAGCCGAAAATAGTATAAAGGGCCTACCTATCCTTGTCCTCTGCTGGCTTCACGCCTTGGATTCCCTCTCCCATACTTGCCTGCTTCCATTTCCCGAAAGCATAATAGAAAATGACTGCTACGGCAGAGATAGCAAAACCAACAGGAAAGCTCCACCATACAGCATCTAGACCATACTCATCAACAAATGCATAGGCCAAAGGTATACGAATGCCCCATAATGAAATAATGGTAATTAAAAGCGGTATCATTACGGAACCCGTTGATCGAACAACCCCTGTAATGACATTGGTAACACCGAATATAACAAAAGACCACAAGGTGATCATATTAATCCGCATTCCCAATTCCAATGCACCCCCTGTAGAAGGAAGAAACATGAGCAAGGCCTGACGGTTAAACACGTAAATTAATACCACAGCTCCACCAGTCAATACAAAATTATACACAATCCCAATCCAGGTTGTCGTGCGCACTCGATCCCAACGTCCGGCTCCGATATTTTGAGCGGCAAAGGAAGATACAGCTGCACCTAACGCCATTGCCGGCATCTGTACATAGCTGGACAAATTATTAGCTGCTGTATAAGCTGCAGCTGCAACTGTCCCGTAGCCGTTAATCAGATTCATTAAAGCAATCGCGCTGGTAGAGACAGCAATCATTTGCAACCCCATCGGCACTCCCTTACGGACTAGGGTCCAAATAATCTTCCAATCAAATCTAAGTAAGTGAAGCTCTGAAGATGTAATGCGCAAAAAATATTTTACACGATATAGATAAATGAGAATCAACACAAAGCTGATCCCTTGAGCAATCAGGGTAGCAGTAGCGGAACCTCCAATGCCCATAGCAGGAATCGGTCCCCATCCGAATATGAACAGCGGGTTGAGTAGTACATCCAGTACGACGGAAACAATCAGAAAATAAAATGGTGTTTTGGAATCTCCAGCCCCTCTCATTACAGTCATGATGTAATTATAGCCGTACAAAAAGGGCATGCCTGCGAAAATAATACGCGTATACGTGATAGCCATATCTACCGATTCAGCAGGGGTATTGAGTACATGAAGTATCCAAGGCGCACTCAAAAATCCGATAATACCTATAGCAAAAGCGAGCACCAGAAAAAAGACTGCACTTGTACCTACTACACGCTTGGTTTCAGCTACGTCTCCTGCTCCGATATTTTGTCCAATCATAATAGTAGCAGCCATAGTGACACCAAAAATGGAACTGATAAGAAAAAACATTATAATATTTCCGTTGGAAGCGGCAGTCAAGGCGGCCTCTCCCAGAAATTTCCCAACCCAGATCGAATTAATCGTGCCATTTAGGGATTGCAGAATGTTGCCGAACAGCATCGGCAAAGAGAACATAAACAGCGTTTTAGCAATAGGACCTTCAATCAAGGAAGGCTTACGACTAGCCTCTGCTGCACTCATTTTCTCAACTCCTTCAATCTATAATGTCTTCTGCCTAGTTTTATTACGTATAATACCCTATTCCTGCTCAATCTTCTCATATCATAAACGTATTTACGCAAAAAAGCGCAGTCCCTTAAAATAAAGGAACTGCGCTCTCAATTCATAGTTTAACCGTAATATATAAGACATCCGTAGAAACGGAACCATTCTTACAATTCAGTTACACTTACAGTTTGATTACGTTAGCTGCTTGGGGTCCACGGTTACCTTCAGTAATTTCGAATTCAACCGCTTGACCTTCTTCCAAAGTTTTAAAGCCGTCGCCTTGGATTGCGGAGAAATGTACGAATACGTCCTCGCCACCATCCATTTGAATGAAGCCATAACCTTTTTCTGCGTTAAACCATTTAACTGTACCTTTCAAGTGAACAACCTCCTAAAAATACCGCCATCTATGGCGAATATCCATATTATACTTCATGCTTTTTCACAATGCAATTGATGTTTTTCCGGGTTTTTTGGGCTGGAATGATTTGCTTTTGCGGCGGAAACTGCGGTATCATGAACCAAAACATCTATAAAATCGGAGACATGCATATGATGAAAAAACACGAAATATACAAAAAAGACAATTGGAACATGATGACTGTCGAGGTGCAGGGCCGTTACATCGTTCTACGGGAAATATCCGATGATTGGGGCGAGGAAGCCCACACGTTTTTAAGCCGCCCGGCGCTGATGCATTGGGCTCAAAATCGGTTTCCCAAGCAGTCCTTTCAAGATAATGAGGAAGAATGGCAGCGGATCATGAACGCTTTCAAACAGGTCTAGCCTATTCATGGTGTCCAACAGCTATCTCATCTTCATTATTCTGGCCTTCACGCTGGGCGGAGTGCTGATCATGAAGCGTGATACGATACCGACTCCTCTCAAAAAGTGGATGGCCCTCACTGCTGTAATCATGGTTTGCTTTGCCTTTTATCTCATTGTATACAGCTTATTAAATATAGGTTCCAACCCACAGTAAGGAAAATTATACTTTCGGGCGTAAGAGGTCATACTATGGCATAACAAGCCATGGTATAAGGAGGATCTGCCGTTACATGCATCCTGTAAAACCTCTTGCCCTGCTGCTTACGGTAAGCGTGGCGGTTTCTTCGTTTTGGCATCCGTCCCTTACTGCCGCAGCCCTACCCCACATTACGTTCGATCAGAGGAGGCTCTCCATGAGTGAAATTGTAAAACGCGCTGATGCGCCAGTGGAAAATACATGGAAATTGGAAGATCTGTTTCCCAACCGCAAAGCATGGGATCAAGAATACGAAGAAGTCAAACAACTAGCCAAAAAGGCTGAACAATTCCAAGGCAAGCTCAATTCAGCAGAATCGATTGGCAACTGCTTTAAATTGGAAGATGAATTGTCGCTGAAAACCGAGCGTGTATATGTGTACGCACATCTGCATCATGATGAGGATACAGCTGAACCTACATACCAGGGTCTTTCGCAAAAAGCCAAAAAATTAGGCGTTGAGGTTAGCGAGTCTCTTTCTTTTGTGACACCTGAAATTTTGGCACTGCCAGATCATCAGCTCGATGCCTTCATTGAAGATCCGAAGCTTGCAGATTATCGGTTCACCCTTCAAGAAATGAAGCGGGAAAAAGCACATATTTTGGGCAAGACAGAAGAAGCGCTGCTCGCTCAGGTTGGCAATCTGGCTCAAGCCCCGCAAACGATTTTCGGCATGCTCAACAATGCTGATCTGAAGTTTCCAAAAATTAAGGATGAGAACGGCAAAGAGGTTGAGCTGACTCATGGCAGCTACATTCAATTCCTCGAAAGTCCACACCGCGAAGTACGCGAACGTGCTTTTAAAGCGGTGTATGACACGTATGCCAAAAATAAAAATACAATTGCTTCTACACTAAGTGCCAATGTGAACAAAAATATTTTTTATTCTCGTGTTCGCAAATACCCTTCTGTACTGGAAATGTCACTATACGGTGACAATATTCCGAAGGAAGTGTATACGAATCTCATTGACACCATTCATGAAAGCTTGCCCCTGCTCCATCGTTACATGAAGTTGCGTAAGAAGTTGTTAGGTGTGGATGAGCTCCATATGTATGATTTGTTCGCTCCACTTGTGGACGAATACAAGATGGACATTACGTATGAAGACGCCAAAAAGCAAACAAAGGAAGGCCTTAAGCCACTGGGCGCGGACTATCTGGCTTCGTTGCAAAAAGGCTATGATGAGCGCTGGATCGACGTATACGAGAATGAAAACAAACGTACGGGTGCATACAGTTGGGGAGCTTATGGTACCCACCCCTATGTGCTGCTGAATCATAAAAATAACCTGAACAGCATGTTCACACTTGCTCATGAAATGGGGCATGCGTTGCATTCGTACTATTCAGACAACGCATTGAAGTATAGAGATGCACAGTACACCATTTTCCTGGCTGAAGTGGCATCCACAACCAATGAAGCGTTGCTAATGGACTACCTGCTGAACAAATCAACCGATCCAAAAGAGAAAATGTACCTTCTCACCTACTATGCAGATCAATTCCGCACAACGGTATTCCGTCAAACCATGTTTGCGGAATTTGAGAAAATTGTACATGAACGCGCTGAACAGGGGGAATCCCTCACACCGCAGCTTTTATCAGAGATTTACTATGATCTGAATGTGAAATACCACGGACCAGGCATGAAGGTAGATAAAGACATTGAAATGGAATGGGCACGAATCCCCCATTTTTATAACAGTTTTTATGTCTACAAATATGCTACTGGCTTCTCGGCAGCAACCAGTTTCTCGAAACAGATTCTGGAAGAAGGCCAGCCAGCCGTTGACCGTTACTTGGGCTTCTTGAAGAGTGGTGGCAGTGATTATTCAATCAATATTTTGAAAAAAGCTGGCGTTGACATGTCCTCTCCGCAGCCGATTCGCGAAGCGATGAGCGTATTCGAAGAAGTCATTACAGAAATGGAAAAGCTAACTGAAGGAAAGTAAAACCGTGCGCACTTAAAATCCAGCATTGAAATGATGCACGGATAAATCCCTTGTCCATGGCGGGCAAGGGATTTTATAATGTAACGGGAGGAGGTGGCATTTTGAAAACACAATGGTCTTTGATCGCAGCTCTTGTTATTGCTTTGTTAACAGCTGTATTTGCTGTTATTAATGTGAATTCGGTTCAAGTGAACCTTCTATTCAGTATGGTCAGCATTCCTTTGATTCTGCTTATTCTCGGTTGCACTCTTCTAGGTGGACTTATTGTCGGTTCTTTCGGTATTTTCCGCCAATATAGGCTTCAGAGGGAGATTAAACGTCTGACTACTCAGCTTCATACACTACAAGAAGAGCACACATCCACGGTAGAAGCAAACGCGGATGTGGCCTATGACACGACTGGTTCTTCCAGCACAGGGTCTACATCCGACCAAGATATAGAGCAACCGTCCTCTAACTCTGATCGGTTGTCCAAATGAGGAGGAGCAACAAATGACGATTCAATTAAATGAGAATTATATGATGAACTTTTTAAATCAGCTACTGAACACACCCAGTCCCAGTGGATATACACACCATGTGATGGAGCTGATTCGTCAAGAAGCGGAAAGCCTCGGGGTACAAATCGAATGGAATGCAAAAGGCGGTGCCATCTTGACTCTGGAAGGTCAGGAAACGGACCGTACGGTGGCGCTGAGCGCACATGTGGATACATTGGGCACAATGGTGCGTTCCATTACAGCACAAGGCACCCTGCGTCTGACATCCGTCGGCGGCTTCATGATGAACAGTATTGAGAATGAATACTGCCTTATTCATACCAGAAGCGGACAAACGTATACAGGCACTATTCTGTCCAGCCATCCATCTGTGCACGTCTATGATGATGCACGGAGCTTTGAGCGCAAGGAGAGCCATATGGAGGTACGGATTGACGAGCTTGTCGAGTCAAAAGAAGACGTGCTTCAGCTCGGTATTGCAGTGGGCGATTTTATTTCGTTCGATGCGCGTCCAGTCGTAACACCCAGTGGATTTATCAAGTCACGCCATCTGGATGATAAAGCTAGTGTAGCTGCACTGTTTGGTTTACTGGAATCTGCTGTACATGGAAACTGGAAGCCTCGACATACCGTTAAATTGCTCATTTCTAACTACGAGGAAGTGGGGCACGGAGCGGCTTACATACCTGAAGGAATCAGTGAGATGATAGCTGTCGATATGGGCTGTATGGGTGAAGATCTGAGCTGCAAGGAAACGGATGTTTCTATCTGTGCCAAAGATTCCTCCGGGCCTTACGACTATACTATGACAACCCGTCTAATTGAGCTGGCCAAAGAGCTGAATATTCCGTATGCGGTAGATATTTATCCACACTACGGTTCGGACGCTTCGGCTGCACTAAGAGCAGGTAACAACATCCGTGCTGCGTTGATCGGCCCTGGTGTACACGCCTCCCATGCAATGGAGCGCACGCACAAGCAGGCCGTGGTGAACACTGCCCATCTGCTTGCAGCTTATGTGACAGTTTAATTCGAATAACGACAATCAGCCTGTTACATCGTCGAATAGATCAGTAAATAAAAAAGCAAGTCTTCCGGTTTTTCGGATACTTGCTTTTTTAGTCTGAGCAACATGAAGAAATAGCTCTGGCAGAATGCTATTAATGTGGCTTTATCATTGCTTAAGATTTACTTTGTTCAATCTGCTCGGCCAGCTCATTCAGGTAGGTCCAGCGTTCCATTTGGTGCTCCAAATGCTGTTCTGCCTTCGCTTGCTCAGCCATGAGCTCCTGTAGTCGTGCTGAATCACTAAAAGACTCTTCCATCTGCCGCTGAATGTCGGCCAACTTCTGTTCGGCTTGTTCAATCAGCTCATCAATTTGCTCATATTCCCGCTGTTCCTTAAAGGTGAATTTAAGCTTGGTTTTACTTGTCTCCTTGACTGACTCGGAAGGACCCGCAGACTTAGGCGTGGAAGAGCGATTCGAGGAATCCGTACTCGTCGAGACAGACGTATTCACAGAAGATTGAGCATTTTTACTAATCCATTCTGCATACTCGCTATAGTCGCCCACATGTACACGTACCTGTCCATCCCCTTCAAACGCCAGTATTTTGTCCACTGTTCGATCCAGGAAATAGCGATCATGAGAAACAATAAACACCACGCCCGGGAATTCATCCAGATAGTCTTCCAAAACGGAAAGGGTTTGAATATCCAGATCATTTGTTGGTTCATCCAGCAATAGCACATTCGGTGCCGACATCAGAACACGAAGCAGATACAAGCGCCGTTTTTCACCCCCGGACAGCCTGGAAATAACCGTCCATTGCGCGCTTGGTGCGAACAGGAAACGCTCCAGCATTTGTGCAGCTGTAATCGTCGAACCGTCTGCTGTACGAATCACTTCGGCTTCTTCCTTAATATATTCAATAACACGTAAAGATTCGTTCATTTCCTGATGTTCCTGAGTAAAATAGCCAAGCTTCACCGTCGGTCCCAGCACAACGTTGCCGGAGTCCGGTTCTATATGCTGGGCAATCATTTGGAGCAAAGTGGATTTCCCACTACCGTTAGGACCTAGGATACCAACACGATCACCAGGAACCGCAATGTAGCTCAAATCCTGTATTAGCTTACGAGAATCTACCGATTTGGAAAGATGCTCGATCTCCAATATTTTTTTACCCAGACGTGTGGAGGCGACGGACATATCTACAGATCCAGAACGAGCTTCCGGTTGCTGATCCCTAAGCTGCTCATATCGGTCAATACGCGCTTTCTGCTTGGTGGAACGAGCCTTTGCTCCACGGCGGATCCAAGCCAGCTCATTACGCAGCAGGTTCTTCCTTTTTTGTTCCGTAGACGCTTCCCGCTCCTCGCGTTCTGCCTTCAGCTCCAGAAAACGGGTATAGTTAGCCTCATAACGGAAAAGGCGACCATGATCGAGCTCCAGCATGACATTTGCAACTCTATCCAGAAAATAGCGATCATGCGTGATCATTAACAACGCACCACGTCTTTTTTGCAAATACTGCTCCAACCATTCAACGGACTCATTATCAATATGGTTTGTGGGCTCGTCCAGAATGAGCAGCTCGCAGGGTTGGATCAAAGCCGCCGCCAAAGCCACCCGCTTACGTTGCCCACCGGATAGAACGCCCATACGAGACTCAAACTGGGTGATCCCCAGTCGGGTAAGTATATTTTTGGCCTCACTCTCCAGCTGCCATGCCTGGAACGTATCCATTTGCTGACTTGCTCGCAATAGACGTTTTTGAAGCTCCTCGCTACCCGGATTTAATTCCAACAACTCCATGGTTTCTGTGTATTCACGGACCGCTTTCATCTCAGGCTGACTGCCATGAAAAATATGCTGGAGTACCTTCATTTCAGGATCAAACTCCGGATTTTGTGCTAGATACTGAATTCGCACATCGTTGTTCACTGCAATATTGCCATCATCCGGCGGCTCTAAGCCGGAAATCACGCGTAAAAATGTTGATTTACCGGTGCCATTTACACCAACGACTCCTATTTTGTCACGTTCATCCATACCAAAGGAAGCATCCTCAAACAACATTTTCTCGCCATAGCTTTTCGTTATATGTTCAACGGTCATAATATTCATACGGATTCCCTACTCTTCCCCAATTTTGTGATGCATCCTGTTTATTTTAACACAGACACAGCCAATGATTAAAAAAACCGTTATCTGAATGAATTCAGTACGGTTTCTTAGCAATAAGATGTCAGGATTTTTGTATTCCGGCTTTACAGCCATGCATAAATAAGTTCGCTGCTAGTTCAGCCGTCTGATCCACGTCACATTCTCGGAAATCTTTATTTAATAAAATATCCATTTTTAGGCGCTCCAACATCCCAATGAATGCCTTCGCATGAAACTCGGACTGCTGTACACCCTCTGACGCCAGTTTATTTTTGACCAAATCAGTATAGTCCTGAATAAATCCCCGCATAAACTCCATTAGATCGGGGTCACTGTTGGGGGTCATAAAAAATAATTTCGTATGCTGCTTGCGCTTGAAATAGTAGTGCAGATGCAAATTTGCCATCCGCAGCAGACCTTCTCCCAAAGTACGATTGATTAATGCGCCTTGCATTTCGGCTAGGTATTGCTCGCAATCTCTACGTGTGACTGCTGTAAATAGCTGCTCTTTGCTTTTAAAGTACAAGTATACTGTGCCTTTGGCAACTCCCGCTTGTTCTGCAATCTCGGAAATTTTGCTTTCATAAAAGCCTTTGGTGCCAAAGACTGTGTAAGCGGCGTCCAAAATGGCTTCATATTTATCTCCGTGTATATCGCCCATCTTAGCACCTCCTTATACAAGGATCGAAACACCGTCAATTCTTATAATAATTATTCCCTTGTAACGATCCCCAGCTCCGTGTTCAGAGTATAAGAAAAATACCTGCAAGAGCGACCAATCCTCCGAAAATAGAACTAATGCTATTCACCCGATCATTACTCATCCAACGCCAGCCTCGTACATAGACCGTCGTTTGTCCACAATGTGAGTCTACTTCTACTTCCCGTCCACAAACCGTGCAGGAACGCATCATTTGCACCGTAGCACCAAGATAGGAATCAGCAAAGGCTCCAGCACTACCGGATATACCTCCAACCAGTGCCCACAGCCATAACGGCAAACTCTGCGTTCCTATGGCGTGTCCAAAGCCCCATGCACCTATGCCAATCAGTAGACCCCCAGCCAAGGCCGCAGCCGTTCCCAATACAGATACTCCTCCTGAGGTTCCAGGTGCCAGCACCTTCCCGTTAAGCACTGAACGGGGTGGCTTACGACTCAGACTGCCAAATTCCGTTGCCCACGTATCGGAAGTGACCGTAGCCATGACACCGACAAAAGCCAGCTGCCACGTAACATGGGGCCATATCGCATAACCCAGGCATAACAGCATACCTAATCCCCCATTAGCCCATACTTGGCCTGCATCCCGGTTGCCGGTTTTGGCATACGACTTTTCCAGCTCAGCCTTGCGCTCCTTTTTGAACCTCGACAGGAGGGTTGACGTGATAAAGAACAAGAGCAATGTGCCGAACCAGAACAGGTTACCCGCCCCATAATATATGGTTCCCATCAGTACAGCCGCAGCAAAGCCAGATAAGGTTAAGGATTTTTTATAAAATGCAGCTCCCGCCACCACAGCAGCACAAAGCAATCCGATGATCCAGTCCATGATATACCCCCGCTTTTGAAATGAATCTCCGTTTTTCTTTATTCGTTCTGTATATTATTGTACAACGCTCCACGCTTATATAAAAGCCGTGTCCCATGCTTTGGCACAGGACACGGCCTTCAAAACATTCCCTTTTTTAATCCTCTTCTGTGGATTCCGTTCACAAATTTATGCGATGGTGAAGCTTCCCTGACGCTCACTCCCCCAGAAAAGCTCAAAGCGATCCCCGCTTGCTGTAGGCCCTACTCCTGCTGGAGTACCTGTAAAAATAATATCTCCCTCGCCCAGTCCATAATGAGTCGCTATATAGTCAACGATGTGCTGGATAGAAAAAATCATATTTTTGACATGTCCACGCTGCACTTCCTGTCCATTTTTGAGCAAGGAAAAATCCTGCAGCTCCAGCATGTCCAATTGTTCTAAAGGCAGGAATGGTGTCACAGGAGCAGACGATTTAAAGCCTTTAGCGGCGGTCCATGGATGGCCTTTTTTCTTGAGAACACTTTGTACATCACGCAGGGTAAAATCGATGCCGAATGCAAATGCGTTCAGACACGTATCTGCGGACATGCCCGGTTCGTATTTACGTCCTACAGCTACAACCAGCTCAGTCTCAAAATGAATATCTCCCTGCCCCTGCGGAAGCTCCAGCGTGGCGCCATCCAGCGGCACAACCGCATGAGACGGCTTCAAAAAAATCATTGGTTCTGCGGGAACCTCATTACCCAGCTCCTCCGCATGCAGTTTATAATTGCGCCCAACACAGTAAACATTACGAATTTCCACGTTCATTACGACCCTTCACCCTTCCCGCGTATGTAGTCCAATTATTAACGTATAAGTTTACGTATATAGTGCCACATCCGATGCTTGGAAAGCAAAAAAACCCGTTCCCAGCGATCCGGCCAATTGGTGCAAATCATCAATTCAGGATGCAATGAGGCCAATTTCCGCATTATACGGCGGTCATCCACCGTCCACGCCATGACAGTAATACCGCGTCCAGTGAGATCTTTCATCAAGTTTCGATCCAAACGCGGATAGCCTATAGATAAAAAAGTGCATTGTAGCTGTTCCAGTTGCTTTGCCAAGTCATCTGGACGCGCATCAATAATCAATCCGGTACGGATCTCAGGACACAGCTCCTTAGCCCGGCGTAATGCAGCACGCTCAAAAGAGGTTAATACCACCTCTCCCTCCATCCCTCTCATCGCAATTTCACGGAGTACGGCTTTCTCCAGTCCTGGATACATATCTCCCGCTGTTTTAAGCTCAATATTGAGCGATACGCGGCCACGACATAAATCCAGCACCTGTGCGAGGGAGGGGATTATTTCTCCACGGTATTCTGCACTTTTCCAGCTACCAGCATCAAGTTGTTGCAATGCTTTCCAGTCCGAATCCTTTACTCCCCCTGTACCATTCGTCGTTCGCTCCAGCGTAAAATCATGAATTACCACCGGAACACCGTCCTTTGACAGCTGTACATCCAGCTCAATCCAGTGTACAAATGGTTGCTCCAACGCAAGCTGAAAGGCTGCCATCGTGTTCTCAGGAGCAATCCCCGAAAAACCGCGGTGAGCCACACACAAATTATTCATCTTGTTATGACCTCCATCCACAAAGGAGTCCCTCATACGATCATTCCGGAAATTCCTATATTAACAATTTCTTTCGAAATTCCTATTGAGCACTTACTGTACCATCCGTCCCAATCGAGACATTTCCCGGTGACAGTGCCGCCACTCTCTGCAAAATTTTGCTGGCCTCCGTATCCTTCAATGGGATCGGCTGACCCAGCTCCGCCCGATAAGGAGTCAGCTTCATCTCGCAAGCCCCTTTACGGGTACAGGTTGCCTGAAATATCGCTGTATCCCAAGTGGCTGGCACCGTTGATTTAGAAAAAATAAAATTGCCTGTGCTGTATGCGATCCATTTACCTTTATATTGCTCCATCCCTTGAAGCACATGTGGATGACCGCCAATAACAAGATCAGCTCCAGCATCAATAAAAGCGTGCGATAACTCGGTTTGATGGGGCTCAAGTGCAGTTGCGCGCTCCTTCCCCCAATGGGTAATGACAATCACCAGATCGGCCTGCATTCGTGCCTCACGGATAGACTTTACGATAGCGGTCGAATCATAGGCTCCTGCTACACCGGGCAGTTTGGCGCCCGCATTCCAGTTGGCTTCAGGCATAACACGTGTAGTCCCCAACAAGGCAATTTTGATCGCTTTACGTTCAAAATAATGCGGTGCATATGCTTCTTTTGCATTACGTCCGGCTCCAGCATGGGCTATGCCCTTTTCATCCAGGTATTTCAGTGTATCCAGTAATCCGCCTGTGCCCTGATCCAAAATGTGATTGTTGGCCAAATTGACAGCGTCTATCCCTGCCGCAGCCAACGCAGTTAACGCTTTGGGCGAAGATTTATACACATACGTTTTATTTAACGCACCAACACCATTCGTTGTCACGGGCGTTTCCAGATTGGCAATCGTCAGATCGTCTTTATGAAACAAGTTTCCGAGATATTGATACGGAAAATCAAACCCATTCTGCTCCAAACGCTGCTCAACTTTACCGGAAAACTGCACATCCCCTACAAAGTGAAGCGTGACTGTCGGAGAGTCTGCACCGTCTGTTTTGGATTTCTTTATATCCTCCGTTCCTCCCTTATCGGTGGATGGATTACCGTCGTATATATCCTTATTGGACGTATCGTTCTGTGCTTGCCCGTCTTTCCCCGAGGACAATTTTGCTCCTGTGGAACTGCCTTCGGGAGCATTTGTGTCAGACGTTGTCGCGGGACGATTGCTTGTGTCTGAAGCAGCAGATTGCTTTGTTTCATCGTCGACAAATTTATTTTCTGCATGGGGGCCTTCATCCAGCTGTTTATTTGACAAGGCTGTAACATTTTCACTGACCGAGGGAGTAGACCGATCTGCACTAGCAGATCCTGTTTGGATTTTCTTCTCCGTTTGCGAATACCCGGCATTTTCCGCAAGAGAGCCACTGTTGTCGTGTTCAAATATGTAATAATAACCGAAAAGACCTACAATCATAAGCAGTAGGACCAGATTTGTAATGATCCAAGCCTTGCCTATTTTTGGTTTTCTTGCTTTTTTGCGACCTTCATTTCGCTGTGATCTGGGAGGGTACATTCTTCACTCCTTCTATGCTATTGCATTTGCATAACTTCTTTATTAGCTGGCGAACTTTACACCTTCTCCATTATATATCAAATTTCAATATAAATAGAACCCCTCGCCTGGATCGCGAAGGGTTCATTATCGAACATTTACACCTGTACCTTGACTGCTTCCTGTTGTGTCGTTTGGACGGCATTGGAGGCCCATTCCTTAGCCTGACGGATGCAATCCGGTAAGCCAATTGCATCATAGCCAGCGCCCAACACATACACTCCCGGCATCTCAGTGCGTAACTCTTCACGCAAATCAGCTATAGCCTGCGGGTGCCCTACCGGATATTGCGGCATGGAATTGCGAAGACGTGTAATTTCCGTGAACAACGGAGTCGCTGTAACTCCCATCATCTCTTTCAGATCCTTACGTACCAGTCCAATCAACTCATCATCCGGTAACTCTACAGTGTCTTCAGCTCCTGCTCGCCCTACATAACAGCGCAACAGCACCTTATCATCTGGGCTGGTATGAAGCCACTTGGCAGACGTCCATGTACAAGCGGTCACGCTGCGTCCTTCTTTACGAGGAACCAGAAAACCAGAACCGTCAAAGACGTTCTCAATATCTGTTTTATCGAAGGCTAGGACCACGTTTGCTACGGAGACGTAATTAACAGCTTCCAGTGCAGCCACATTGACATGATCTCGCAATAGCGGCGCAGCAGCAAAGTTGGGAGTCGTTACAAAAATATCATCCGCCTCCAGCATCTCTCCATTGTCCAGCATAACGCGATATGGGCTGCCTTCACTTTGCGGTGTCTTTGTGAATTTTGTAACAGCAATACCGGTGCGTAAATCACAGTCATACAAATCATTCAGTAACGCATGCACCAAACTTTGCAAGCCTTGACGGAAGGTCAAAAAGGCGCTTTTTTTCGTACCCGTATGTGTTTCAGCTGGTTTTCGACCTGTCATCATTCCGTGAATGAGACTTCCGTATTGCTTCTCTACCTCAGCAAATTGTGGGAAGGTCGCTTGCAAACTTAGTGTCTTCATGTTGGCAGCATAAATCCCTGCCAGTAGTGGTTCGGTTACATTTTCTAGCACTTCTTTGCCAAGTCGGCGTTCAATAAAATCACCCAACGCCTCATCTCCCGGTACACGGCGAGGCGGAATGACAAAATCCATCATAGCCCGCATTTTCCCGCCTAAAGAGATCAAGCCGCTGCGCAAAAAGGGTTTCAGCTCCGTTGGAATCCCCAGCACCAGTCCAGGGGGCATCGGATGAAGCTGTCCTTCATGCAAAATGTATGTCTTTTTAGCCTCAGGATTCGTGCTCACCAGTTCATGATCCAACTCCAGCTCTTTTGCCAGGTCTATCATGGCCGTTTTACGGGCCAGAAAGGAATCTGGCCCTTTTTCAATCACAAAACCATCTTTATGCAGTGTTTCAATTTTTCCGCCCAGCACGGATGCTTTCTCCACCAGCGTAATTCGAGGTGTGTAGCCAGCTTCTTTGTACATTTTTCGTGTATAAAAAGCAGTGCTAAGCCCGGTCAAGCCTCCGCCTACAATTACAATATTACGTAACCTTTGCTCCATTATGTCCTCATCCCTTTTTCCATTGGTCTATGATGACATCACTAAGCGTCTCCATATACAGTGGATCACTGTTGAGTGAATCAATACGCTGAAAACGCATATCCAATTCCTTCGCCAAAGCCTGTGCTTCAATATCCAGATCGTATAACACCTCTAAGTGATCAGAAACAAAGCCAACTGGTGCAGCCAGCACATACTCCACTTGCTCCTCTTTAAGACTGTGCATGGTATCCAAAATGTCTGGCCCCAGCCATGGTTCTGCTGTACGACCGGCGCTTTGCCACGTAAACTGCCAGTTGGTAATCCCCGCCTTGTCCGCAACAGCCTGCGAAGTAGCCATTAATTGCTCTACATAAGGATCACCCATAGCCAAAATCCGCTCAGGCAAGCTGTGCGCACTAAATAGAACACGAACCTCATCCCGCTTGGCTCCAGCTTCTTCAAAAAGCGCCAGCTTGGCGTTCACACGCTCAGTTAGCGTCTTAATCAACTTTGGATGAAGATAATAGCTCTCCACAAATGATATGGCCAGATCCAGTTCCTGTGCCTTAGCCTGTGCGCGCTTAATATAAGTGCCTACACTCATAACGGAATAATGCGGAGCCAGCACGACACCCACCGCAGCACGAATGCCATCTTGCACCATGGCTTCCACACCGTCCTCAATAAACGGTTTCGCATGTTTGAGTCCCTGATAACAGGCAAATTCAATGTCCGGGTTGCGATTTTCCCGATTTAGGGTTTCCTGCAGGTTTTGAACCTGCCGATCCGTATTCTGACGCAGCGGAAACACACCGCCCACAATAGCTTCATAACGATCCTTTAATTCCTTTAGCTGCTCCGGCGAGGGAGCATTACCGCGACGGATATGTGTATAGTAGGCTTCCACCTGATCCAGACTTTCTGGCGTCCCGTAGGACATAACCAGTACACCCACTTTGGTTTTCATTAGCAGATCACCTCTTAACATTTCTAATGGTTTAATTCTTTGACAAAATCGAGTGGGAATACTCATGTACATAATCAGTAAGCTCTCTTAGCTTATCTAGCGAGGCTTCAGGAAATAAACCGTGACCGAGATTGAAAATGTAACCCGGCTCCAAGATACCTTCATCTACAATGGTTTTCGCATACTGCTTGATAACATCGATTGGCGCAGTAAGCACATAAGGATCCAGATTTCCCTGTACACCAAAACCGTTGCCCAAGCGACGACGTCCTTCAGGTATACTTACCCGCCAGTCCAGTCCAATCACATCGGCTTTTAACCCATTCAAGTGTGGGAGCAATTCACCAGAGCTTACGCCCGGAAAATAAATTTTAGGTACATCCAGATCAGATAATTCATGAAAAATACGTGTGATAGTCGGCAGCACAAAAGTTTGAAAATCATAGGGCGAGAGCGCACCTACCCAACTATCAAACAATTGAAAAGCCTTACCGCCATTAGCGATATGAGCTCGCACGTATGTAATAACCATGTCCCCTAGCTTATCCATCAGGCGATGCCACAACTCAGGCTCTCCATACATCATCGCTTTGGTGCGAATATATCCTTTGGAGGGTCTTCCTTCTATTAAATAGCTTGCAATGGTAAAAGGCGCTCCAGCGAACGTAATCAATGGCACGTTCAGTTCACGGTCCAAAATGCGGATCGTTTCCAAAATATGACCCAAATCGCGTTCCACATCAATTGGACGCAACTTGTCTACGTCTGCAGCTGACCGGATCGGATTATCAATAACCGGTCCAATATTTTTGACAATATCAAAATCAACCCCTAGCGAGGCCACCGGATTCATAATATCAGAATATAAAATTGCAGCGTCCACCCCGAGCTTGCGCACGGGCATTAAAGTCACTTCTGCGGCCAACTCGGGCTGGCGGCATATCTCAAGCAACGTGTATTTTTCTTTAATTTTGCGATACTCAGGGTCATACCTTCCGGCCTGCCGCATGTACCATACGGGAATATGATCCACAGCTTGCTTGCGGCAAGCGCGGATAAAAGTATCATTGTAGGTCATGACTTCAGCCTCCAGTTCGAATCATAAATACTATATTTTAATTATGCCCTTTTTCAAGAGTCGTAACAACCGTAGCTCTCGAACAAACCATGACAAACCCATGACATTTGGATAAAGTTTCAATGAAGTGTGCTATACTAGAGAAATGGCTTTTTTTAAAGCTCCGGAGAAGTTATGCGTTGATACGTAGGATTTACAACAGGATGAGAATGGGCAGAAAGGAAGTGAAAGCACATTGAAAACGTGGGAGACGTGGAAAATCAATCTCATTGTGCTTTGGTTCGGTCAGTTTCTGGTCAATGCGGGTATTACGATGATTACTCCGTTCCTCGCCCTGTATCTGGCTCAGGACCTTCATGTGAAGGGAGAGCACGATATTGGTCTATGGGCTGGAGTTATTTTTGCCGCTAACTTTTTGACCTCATTTATGTTCCAGCCTTTGTGGGGCAAGCTGGCTGACCGATATGGACGTAAAGTCATGCTGCTTCGCTCAGGCTTTGGTATGGCTTTGGTCATCGGATGTATGGGTTTGGTCACCCATCCGTGGCAACTGCTGGCGCTTCGCCTGCTGAACGGTACGATTTCGGGTTTCAATCCGGCATCGATTTCCCTAGTATCGGGCACCACTCCCAAAGAGCGAACCGGATTCGCTATGGGGATTATGCAATCCGGTCAGATGGCCGGCACGATTCTCGGTCCTCTGCTAGGCGGATTTTTGGCTGATTGGGTCGGATTCAGACCGATCTTTTATATTACAGGCGCTCTGATTTTTATAGCCTCGCTCATTGCAATGTTTCTGGTTAAAGAAAATTTCAGTAAAGCGGAAGCCGCACGCACACCGCAAATTTCGGTTCTTGCCGGATTAAAGGAGCTAAGCCATACGCCCCAGCTTCCGGCTTTGTTCACCGTAACGTTTCTGCTCCAATTTGCCATGATCAGTACGGTATCTCTGCTGCCGTTATATGTGCAAAAACTATATGGGTCGGCAGAAGGAATTGCACTGATTGCCGGGTTCGTTACAGCTATAACAGGCGTATCCAATATGATTGCTGCACCACTCCTTGGAAGATTGAGTGACAAGATAGGAGCGCACAAGATCTTGACCATTGCACTGCTCGGAACGGCGGTTATGCTCATTCCGCAGGCTTTTGTCAATGAAGTGTGGCAACTTGTCATTATCCGTTTTTTCATGGGTGTATTTATGGGCGGTCTGCTACCAAGCGTAAATGCGCTGATTCGCACGTATACACCGGAAGGAATGGAAAGTCGTTCTTTCGGCTTCAATACCAGCTCGCTGGCGCTTGGGAATATGCTGGGTGCTGTCATTGGCGGGGTGCTATCCGGGTTTATCGGCATCGAAGGACTGTTTATCATGTCAGGTGTCCTGTTAATCGTCAACATATTCTGGGTACGCATGAAGCTTTTTGATCGTAAGGCTACGCCTGATTTCAGGTAAGAAACCTTCAGGTAAGACAAGCCCACCTTAACAGACAAGAACCTCCTTGCCCACGCTATAGTGGACAAGGAGGTTCTTTTTTGTATAGATAGCTATACATGGGGAATGAACGCTATTTAACTCGAGCTAGCGCCAATCCATCGTAAGCTGGCAAAAGCGTGCTGACCAGCCGCGGATCTGTTGCTATCGTTTCGTTAAAACGTCTCACGGCCTGAACGGCAGGGCCGTTCTTATCCGTATTCAGCGTCCGTCCGCGAAGGAAACAGTTGTCTCCCGCAATAATGGCACCTGGATTCGCCAGAGCAATCGCATATTCCAGATATACTGGGTAATTTTCCTTATCTGCATCAATGAAGAAAAAATCGAAAGTTCTTCCCTCTTCCTGAAGTTCTTTCAAGCTGTCCGCTGCGGGTCCAATACGATATTCGACACGGTCACCGTATCCATTGTTTTCCATATGTCGATGTGCCAGCGCTGCGTACGCTTCTTTCAGCTCCAGTGACACAATACGGCCCTTTTCTCCCAGCCCACGGGCCAGACATAATCCACTGTAGCCGCCTAATACGCCGATTTCCAGTACATGCTGTGCGCCAGATACTTCAATTAGAAAGGTCAACAGTTTTCCATAAGGATGGGCAACGGATACTTCCGGCATACCTTCTTTAACGATAGCCTCCCTAATACTGCGAAGTGCTTCATCCTCTTGTACCAGCTGGTCTACATATTGTTCAGGCGTCATATTGGGTGTAATTTCCACGGTTCATCTCTCCTTATTACTTAATCATAACGCAGGTAGGACGTGGTGTCCTTCGTAAATTTTTTACCTTAATGATTTGTCTCTTCGAGTACAATGACCTATACTATAGGGATTGAACCAAGCTTACATGATTATGGGGACGGAGTGAATACGTTTAATGACTCAACTGCAACTAATTGCGACTGCGCCAATGGGACTTGAGGCCGTCGTGGCCCGAGAACTCAGAGAACTCGGGTACGAAGATCTAACCGTCGAAAACGGCCGCGTCGTTTTTACCGGAGATTATATGGATATATGCCGGTGTAACCTGTGGCTTCGCACATCAGACCGCGTACTTATTAAAATGGGTGAATTTGCTGCAACAACCTTCGATGAGCTGTTCGAGGGTACCAAAGCATTACCCTGGCAGGATTGGATTCCTGTAGATGGTGAATTCCCCGTAGAGGGACGTTCGCACAAATCACAGCTTAGTAGCGTACCAGCCAGTCAAGGAATCGTCAAGAAGGCGATTGTAGAGAAGCTCAAGGAAACCTACCACACAGATTGGTTTGCTGAAGATGGCCCTCGTTACGTCATTGAGGTCATTCTATTGAATGATCGTGCGTTGCTGACGCTTGATACAACCGGTCCAGGACTGCACAAACGCGGCTACCGTAAGCTCGTTACAGAGGCGCCCCTCAAAGAAACGATGGCTTCTGCTCTTATTCAGCTTAGTCGCTGGAGCCCGGACCGCCCCTTCTATGACCCATGCTGCGGTTCCGGTACTTTATTGGTCGAAGCTGCCATGCAAGCCTGGAATATTGCGCCAGGACTGAGACGTACCTTTAACTCGGAAGACTGGCCTGTCATTGGCAGAGAATTATGGGATCAGGCTCGCGACGAGGCGATGGATTTGACCCGCGATGACATTCCTTTTGAAATTGCAGGTAGCGATATCGATCCAAATGCCATACAAGTTGCTGAGGCAGCTGTAAAAGCAGCAGGCTTTGCTAAAGACATCCCTCTTAAGGTGATGCCTGTAACTAAAGTCAGACTCGAAGGACAATATGGTGTGATGATTACAAACCCACCTTATGGCGAGAGACTGAGCGAACAATCCGAGGTGGAAAAGCTGATCCGTTCACTCGCACGCACGGCAGCCGAAATGAAGACCTGGTCCTTCTTTGCCATCAGCTCCACCAAGCAATTTGAGCATTATTGGGGCCGTAAAGCAGACAAGCGCCGGAAGTTGTTTAACGGCCGGATCGAATGCCAATACTATCAGTATCTAGGCCCTCTGCCTCCGCGCCGCAAAGATACTTCGCCGTTGCAGCCTTAAATAAGATGAAGCCTAGGCCAGGAAACGAACTCTCCGTTCGTTGTTCTGGCCTGATTTGTGCTGTATTTTCTTTACTTAATCATTGAAATGCGCGAGATGAGCGCTATAATAATTAAAGGCATTTCGGTTTTAACATTACGTTAATATGTAATTTATACTAGCCGAACATTTCTGCCAGAGGGGGTAAAGTGTTGGTTATTCGCACGTCCAGTGCAAGTCGCACTGGTAACACGTTCAGCAGAATGCTGCTGTCTCGATATTTTGGACTAGGTCTGTTTTTTGTGCTTATGATCGGCAAGCTCGTACTGATTCACTATAACTTGCATGCCCAAAATATTGACATGAATCCGCTGGATTATGTCATCGCTATTGGTTCGCTTTTACTTGTGAGCTTCTGGACCTTATGGCTGCCACGTCGCGGACGTTTGATTGCTCTTGTGGTGCTCGATATGTTGCTCACCGCGCTCATTTATTCCGACATGGTTTATTATCGGTATTTCCAGGATTTCATTACGATTCCCGTCTTACTTCAAGCTGGACAAGTTGATTCTCTAGGCGGAAGTATCGCATCCCTTATGTACTGGGGGGACATTCTCTTTTTTGCAGACTGGATTCTATTCATTCCGTATGTCATATTTGTGGCTTCCTTACGACGTCGATTTACCACGAATGATACTTATTTAAAAGCATCCCGAAGCTCCTACACAAAGAGGTTCCTGCTTCGCTTCTCTAAAGGAGCATTGGCCTTCCTGATTGGCTATGTATTAACATTTGGGCCGATCAAATATTATACCTCCACGTGGGCAACTGGCATATTTGTCGGCAACTGGTGGTCGATGGCCTTGTACAATGTAACAGGGTTGATCGGATTTCATGGATATGACATCTACCGCTATGGTCAGGATCACCTTGGTCCTCAGCCTACATTGGCTCAAGCGGAATCCGATAAGGATAAGGAATGGTTTAATCAGCACCAAAAGTTGCTTCAGGTAAAAAATGATCTATCTGGCAAGTATAAGGGCAAAAACGTGATGGTCATTCAAGCTGAAGCGTTCATGAACTTTTTTATCGGCAAACAGATCAACGGTGCAGCGATTACGCCTAACTTTGACAAACTGACGAAGGAAAGCATGTATTTCAACAATTATTTTCACCAGACTGCGCAGGGCCGTACTTCGGACGCGGACTTCTCTACACATGCTTCGCTGCATCCGCTCCCTACAGGCTCTGTATTTATCCGTTATGCGGACCATAAATTCGATACGCTACCTTCCATTTTGAAGGATACTGGATATAGTCCCAATGCGTTTCACGTGTATGACAGCAGCTTCTGGAACCGCTACACTATGTATAAGGCAATGAACTATGACAAGTTCTACAGTAAAAAAGATTTTAAAATTGATGAGCCATTGGGCTGGTCCCTGGGAGACAAATCCTTTTTCCGTCAAACGCTCAATGATCTCACTACCGAAGTTAAGCAGCCGTTCTATGCCTATATGGTCGGTATCTCGAGCCATCATCCGTACAACCTGTCACCTGACGCGGTAGATTTAGACGTTGGCGAGTTTGAAGGTACCATGTTCGGAGACTATCTAAAATCTGTCCATTATGTAGATGAAGCACTAGGCGAATTGGTAGATCAGATGAAGAAAGACGGACTGTGGGATGATACGATCCTGATGTTTTATGGGGATCATGATAATTCTATTAAAGACAAAGCACTGTATGAGAAATTTTTAGGCAAGCCACTTACGGATCTGGACATGCAGAAAATCATGAATCAGGTGCCATTGCTTGTGCATCTTCCTGACGGAAGTCAGGCGGGCACGTATACAGAACCGGCAGGTCAGTTGGATCTGACTCCTTCCGTAATGCACCTACTTGGGATTTCTACAAAACCATATCATTTTATGGGAAACGATCTGTTTAGCGGGAAGCCTCGTATGGTTGTGCTACGTACTGGTGCTTTCACGGATGGACGAGTGTACTACATTCCATCTGAGGACGGTACATTCTCCAAAGGGACCTGTTACAACCTGAGTACAGGCCAGCCTACAGACGTAAACGCCTGCGGACCGGGATATACCGAAGCTCTCAATCGGTTGAACATATCCGATCAGGTTATCACATACGATCTTATTCGCGAATGGGAACCACAAACAAAGAAGTAACTCCTTCTGTATCTGTATCTAATAGACTTTATGTGGGAGGTTGCTGATATAGCATCTTCCCAAACCCCTTTAACGATGTCGCCGCATAACTACTCTGTATATAACAAAAAAGCACGATCCATCGGCTTGTAAGTGCTGTGGATCGTGCTTTTTTATGGATTGTCACTCGACTGCGCTCGTTGTTACCAGTCACAAATGCTTAGGAACGCAACGTTTTTTTGGCCTGTTCAAGCCGTTGTACCTCTTCACCAAGCATATCCTCCGCAACTTCTACTGAGTCGTCACCAAGGCTATCCTTCGCCTGCTGTATGGCATGTTCAGCATGAGTGCGAGACTGCTCCGCCTGTTCAATCAGTTGCTCAGCTGGATGTGACAATGCCTGAGAGACGGCATTGTGGAGCCTGTCCACCGAGTTTTGTGTTTGAGCCTCAACACTGTGATTGTCGAGATTGGAATCATATTGGGCCATGAGTCACTCCTCCTTCTGGGCAGTGGTCTACATCCATTAGCATGGATCAGAAGAAGGGGAACTATTCAAAAATTGCGAATGCTGCGTACTGGAACTATTTGATAAAGCGCGCAGCCTTCTCCAATACTTCATCCTCCGTAGCCGCACTCACATAACGTCCGTTCACATACACAAACGCCCGTTTCCCACAAGGACCGCAATACGATTTGCAGCCGATTTTGATCTCGGCATCTGGTGCCATCTTTTGCAACTTGGGCAAGATTGTTTTCAAGCGAATATGATTGCATTCATCACATACGCGAATATCGTTGGCCATCTGTCATCCCTCCGAGCTCCGGCTTAGTGGTCGCCGTGATTACCTTGGGAAGGGTTAGTAATGACAAATCCTTCTTCGGGGAAGTACAAGTAATCAATTTTCACACCATCCAGCAGCGGCTGGCCGCTTTCCAAAATTACGTCAATGCCTTTATCTGTAGATACGACAGTATCTGTTTCTTTAGGCGTGTCCAAATCCAGCCCGTAATGAGCATGATCTCCATGAGCATGAGTAATAACAACGCGCAGGCTCTTCCCTTGGTTCTCTTCCTTATCCAGTTCAAGTTTCAATACTTTAGCTGCGTTACGAGTAATTTTGCAGTTCATCAAACTTCATCTCCTTCATATTCATTAAATGAAATGTGGTTTATTGGATAAATCACAATTATGTTTAGCATAGCAAAAGGCAATATTCCTATTGTAAAGAAAATCGCGAAAAATCGCAATCACGAAATTCATAAGCTTATCTACCGAACACGTACATGTTGCTTTTCAAGCACATCTGGATATTTTCGTTCGGCACGGGTGACAAACCAATTCATAAGCAATAGCGTAACACCAATATCGTCGATGGGCATAAATGGCATGACATCAGGTAATACCCAATAGAGCAACACAGGCACCGCAAAGAGTAATTTTTCTCCCAGCGGAATCCTTGATGAAGTAATCAATCGGGGCATACGACGAAATACATGTGACCATTGACGGAGAGTTAGTAATCTTTTCCACTTCATAGGTTGTTCACTCCATTTCCAATGCTCCTAAGTATATATACCCCATTGAAGGGACATGTAAAGAGGAACACTTATAAAAAACGTGTTCCTCCTAATACGTGCAAGTGATTCGATACGTTTCAGTAGGCCGAATTTTTTACCATGACAGCACTGTTGCCATTAACATGCCCACTTCTGCTGCAATATCATCGTAATCACGCATGGGCAGCGGATTTACGCCTAGACCGACTTCAACGGTAAACCCCGGTTTACCAAATCGCTGTATAAACCAATCCTTGTACCCTGCATCGCTCCCACCCAGCTTTACCGCCCGGTAACCTGTTGCGGCAGCTAGCCGTAAGGCCCAATCTCGGCTCTCCTTAGGCTCTAGATCCCGATAATTCCAATAGATCTCCTGTCCCTGACTGTGTATGGATAACACCATGTCGAACTGTTCGCGCTCCGTTAGATCGGCAAGCGCCTTAGACTCCGGTTCAGACAAAGGTGCAGGCCCTGCATAGTCTCGTCGAGACGGACCTGTTTTACCGCGTCTGCGCACCTCTTCTTCCCAATATGCCGGAAATTGATCGTTGAGGTCGACACCACGAATATTCGCCTTCCAACCGCGATAATCAGCACGTCCTTCATTCCACTTTTTGAGGTCATGATACAACGGATGAGTTGGGAGTATACCTTGTTGCACCAGCTCTACCCCATCCGGGTTGACCATCGGAACCACCCATAAGGATGTATGCTCCAGCAAATCCCGCGGAGAACCTCCATACACCCATTGAGTGGCCCCTACATGTTCTTCAGTCCCACCGATCCCTTGTGCATATTGCTCTATAAAACGCAGCAAACAAGGCGTCGTCAGCCATTCATTAGCATGAACTGAAGCATTGGCGTGAATTTTACGCGTTCCCTGCCCAATACGTACATAAGGAATATCCTTCCCCATGACACTGGTTCCAATGCTGCCAACTTCAATAAACGGATATCTGCGGGCCAAGGCCGCTAGGTCTTCCTTTAAATCTTCATATCCATACTCTCCACGTAATCGTACAATCTGATCCTGATGGTCTTCAGGAATAACAATAGTTTTTCCTTCCATAAAATCATGCTCCGCAAGTCCGGGGTTGGCTAGCCGTAACTCATTAAGCTCCACACCAAACTGCTTGGCAATCTGTCTTGCATACTCACCAGGCTGAATAACGTATTTACGATCCGTAGACGGACGAATATATAACACTTGACCACTAATCAGATAGGGTTGCGTGGCGGCCCACGGATTATCTACGATTAAAGTATCCGCCGATAGTTTAAAAGCCGAGGCGACCCGGTGCAATGTATCTCCTTTTTGAACGATATATTCCCTCATCTTCTACGCCCCTTCCATCTGCCTTACTGCATGTTATGCAAACGCGGCGTGTCTTGATGTAGCGAAAAGCAAAACAGCCGACTTCTTTTGTCCAATGACAAAAAGTCGGCTGTCTCGTTAATCCAAATTGGTGACTTGCCAGACGACAGGCGTTTGGCGAATTTGCTCCCCGAGCCACTGTGCGGCAATGCGCTGGAACAATTCAGGATCGCCGGAACAAAAAAGCTGATGTACCGGGGTTTCGTCCCCAGCTTCCAACTTGTCTTTGTTATACAAAATGGTACTCGTCTCACGCGCCGTTTCATCTGCCGAGCTAATGAGCTTTACTGCAGGCCCCATGACTTCTTGAATCGTTTCCTTCAAAAAAGGATAATGCGTACAACCAAGAATCAGACAATCAATCGGATACGTTTGAATAGGTCTCAATGTCTCCTCCACAACCTGCGATGTCGTCTTAGAGCGAAATAACCCTTGCTCCACCAATGGAACAAGCGCAGGACACGCATGGCTCACCACGTCTACGTAAGGAGACAATTGCTTGAGCGCAGCTGTATACGCTCCGCTTCGAATCGTACCGACAGTCCCAATCACCCCGACATGCCCGGTAGCAGTCGCGCTAATCGCAGCACGAGCCCCGGGGTGAATGACTCCGATCACCGGAATGGATACCTTTTGGCTAATATAGTCCAATGCCGCGGCAGTAGCCGTGTTACAAGCAATAATAATGACTTTCGGATCAAATTGAATCAGAAAATCAACCATTTGCTCTGTAAATTTTTTAACCTCTTCCGATGGTCGGGGGCCATACGGAGTGCGCGCAGTGTCTCCAAAATAAATGATTTTTTCCCGTGGAAGCTGACGCATGACTTCTTTAACAACCGTCAAACCTCCTACACCGGAATCCAATATTGCAATCGCTTGCTGCACGTACACACCGCTTCCTTTTTTTGTTCAAATATGAGTTGTTTCATCTCGGAAAGCTATCCGTTGCTACATACCTTATGTCGTATCAGTGTAAAAGGTACCCCAAAAGATTACCCTAAAACGAGGAAGTGATCAATAAAAAGGCTCCATCCCAACGGGAGAAGCCACGAATTCAAACTGTATTCAGTGTTTCACCTATTTTTTACAGACCGTTACAGCGTATCTTTTTCCGTATCTTCTTGAGCAGTCGCTGATGAAATACTAACCTCAGGAATCATTTCACCTTTTTTACGCCATTGCCCAATTTCATGAATGACGGCTGAGGCTGTCTCCTTAATTTTGTCAGTATACTCAATTGAGGTGTCTGAAATTTTCCCCGCTAGCTCCTGTCCCTTATCACTTACGTTGCGCGCCTGATCTGTAATATTCTGACGCAGCTCACGACCTGACTTAGGGGCAAATAATAAAGCAGCAACCGAACCAACAATGCTGCCTGCCAACGCGCCTCGGATAAAACTTTTGCAGTTCTCCTTCATCATCATCTCTCCCTTGTGCCCGGGCGAATGCCCATCTGTTAGTGCATTATAAGCATGGGGAGCTTGTCATGATACAGAAAACAAGCCTGAAAAGTTTTACTTTTTTTTAGAGCGGATACGATACAGGCAGCAACGGCCCCCATCTGCCAAACAATCCTCACGAACAACCTCGGCATCAAGTAGCTCCTCAAACATTTGCTGCTCGCATTCACAAGCCTTGCGGTAACGGCCTGCAATTTGAGAGATAGGACAATTGTATTCCACAATAGAGTAGCTACCATCCTCTTCCTCGCGCCACTCTGCCATATATCCGGAAGCATTCTGGATGCCCGAAAGCTTTTCCACACGTGAAGCCAGTGTAGTCTCCCCCTCTATATGAGGGGCGTAACGCTTCATCATTTTACGTTTTCTACCATCAAACAGCGAGTAAACAGCTTCCATTCCCTGTTCTTCATCGAGTTCCTCTAACAGTTCCAGTAACAAATGATCATAATTACGTGGAAACTGCTCGCTTCCCTGCTCGCTCAGGCTGTACAAAAACGTCGGGCGTCCCATCGCCTGTCTCACGATTGTAGCCACGATCAGGCCATCCTGCTCCATCAATTTGAGATGCCTACGCACTCCCATTTCGGTAATGCCTAATTGAGCTGCCAAGCTTCCGACGCCCACAGGTCCCTGGGTTTTCAATAGTGTCATGATCATGCGCCTAGTGGGCATTTCGGGTACGATATACTTATCCGTCACTTTTGCCTTTACACTCCCTCGGGCTGGTGACCCAATTCCTTATTTAAATAATCATGCACGTTAGATGCAAAAAGCTCCAGCAACCCAGGCAGCTTTGTTGTAAGCGGGTGAAGGCTTGTCCGGTCCCAATGGAAATACTCCTGCACTAAGGGTTTACGTAAGCCTACCAGCTCTACTAGCGAATGAAATACGGTATCATCCAGTACACCTTCCTCATGAATGATACCGATAATATCCTCATAGCTACTGGCGTCACGCATAATAAATCCGTCGATGATATAGCTTCCTACGTCCGTTACCGTCTCAATGGCCAGATGAAGACAGCGCTCCTGCACTAGCCCCTGCAACAGATCGCCGTTCCAGGAAGCAGAAGTCTGGCGAAGTCCGGCGACAATGTCGGGAACAGCCCCTAGTCGAAGCTCAATTTGTTCCCGGTTGACATAATACAAGGTCCTGCACCTCCAGTACCGCTTTAGATTTCATAATCAACTGCGATAGATACATCCTTCACTTCATTCATGTGTACAATAATTTCCTGGTGCACAGGGTGTACCTGATACGTTTGCAAATCCTCCAGTGTTTCGACAACAGCGGTAAGGGAAATATCATAAGAACGTTCCGAACGAATCACATCCGTACCTACTTCGAGTGACAGCAGCTCTTTGATTTTGCCGTTCATGCTGCGCAAAATGGATGCTGTGTGCTCAATGCTTTCGGGGGAGCGGTCTTTCAATTTGAACAAAACAATATGTTTAATCATGCGTATAGGCTCCTTATCTTAAAATGTTCTCTTGAAAATTTTATCATAACGCCCCACATACGGAAAGAAACTTTGTAATTCTAGCGATCTTTTCCACCATTTTTTCCATCAGACTCCTTGTCCTTTAATAGGGCAAAAAAATTCTTGAGCTTCGGTGGGAGCGGTAAACCCATTCGTGAACAGTTTTCCGTAATAGAGATCAATTCATTGGATAAATAAAAGTACGTTGCCGCCCCTTTCATGATTTCGGTACCCATCAGGAGGTCCACATGATGCGCCAAAGAAATTACCATTAGCATTAAAGCCTTTCTCGCCAACCCCCAAAAGCCGGCTTTACTGCTTAAACCTTGCCCAGTCTTAATTGCTGCGGCGACTCCAGTCACATAATCGACAGCCATTGCAACCGTGAATAGCACCATTAGCTGATTCCAGCCGCCAAAGGCAAACGTAATAAAGGCTCCTGCGGTAGCACAAATCATACTAAACATACTCGGATTAATATTCATACCTTCCTCCTCTCGGGACGGTTACTGTAATATATGCAGCGACATGATAACCCGTAAAGTCATATGACCTGTGCATAGACATGAATTCATAGATTCATATAAACCATGCTGCAAACTTCACATTTTCGAGCAAATACAACAAAAAGACACCTTCCAAACCACTATACAAATGGTTGAAAAGGTGCCTTTTCTTTCATGCTATTCAATTAACGATGATCATTCCAAAAATTAAGCGGAGTCAGGTTATCATTCAACGGCTCGAACGAATATCCTTCTTTCTGCAAGGCCGCCATGATTTGTGGAAGCACCTTGATCGTAGATGGCTTATCATGCATAAGAACGACTGGTGTTCTGCCTTGCTTTTTCAGTCTCTTAATATCACTGAGGACTGTCTGTACAAAATGCTGCGGATTTTTAGTATAACGCCAATCATTCGAATCGATGTTCCAGTCCCAAATATGATAACCTGCACCCGTCAGTTGATCACGATATGCTTTCTTCAAATACGGTTTGCTGCCATAAGGTGTACGAATCAAAGAAGTGCGTTTCCCTGTGGCCTTAAATAAAATGTCGTTATCCTGATTCATCTCTGCCAATGCTGCTGCCGGAGATGCATAGATTTTCTTCACCTGATGCGTCATCCCATGCAAGCCCAAACCATGCCCTGCGTCTACCATTCTCTTCATCACTGTGCTATGTTGGCGAATTTCAGGTCCCAGCATGAAGAAAGTAGCCTTCGCATTATATTTATCTAAAATATCCAGCAGCTGCGACGTATGCGCCGTAGGACCATCATCGAAGCTCAAATAAATCGTACGGCTGGATGATGAGGCAGTTCCCTTGTTGCCTGTATTGCTGGCTTTGCCCGGTTCGACAGCTGCATACTGTTTAATTTCTGCCGCGAATGTATTCAAGAACTGAGCATCAGACAAACTAGCATTTGCGTTCTGAATTCGATACAGATTACTTGTTGGAAGTGTAATAGTGAAGCCGAACGCATCTGTCAAAGTGCGAATTGGCACCATTGTACGTCCTTCATGCTCGAACACATCCCCCTTGTTTAAATCCAGCGTAAAGCTGCGATTATGTCCAGTCAGTACCAATGTATTTCCGTTGGCCGAAGTAGAAATCCCCATCTTTTGCCCTAACGTAACGATAGGAACATACAACTTATCATTTTCCATTACAGGTTTAATCGTATTCGAATCTAGTAACACATCATTGACCCCCAGCAAAGGAGCCTTCGCTTGTGCACTCGCCGTATTCGTATGTATACCCAGCAAACCCAAACAACAGATTGCCATCAAGCATACAGCCATCCATTTTACTTTTAAAAGCTTCATTCATTACACCATCCTGTGCTGTATTTTATAATGTGCGGGAGCTATCTCTAGCTTGTCTATGAAGTTATACAGACATGACGATATAGACATGGCAATATAGACATTCACTCAACATATAGAACATAAACGCATATAAACCGACTGAACCGGACGTCTTTTCGTTCCCCCTATATATACTAATAGATTACCAGACTATAGTAGGTAAATATAGTAAAACAATTTGAAAACAATCTCGCAATCCATCTTACCAAATAAGTTACAAAGTTGTGAATAAATTTTGATAGAACTAGAGACTACCTGAAGAAATATGAAGGTAAGGTACTTGGGGATAGAACTCTGGTATCTGACTAAATATTCTAGGTATCTAATAAACTATGGAATGTCATAGAGGAGTATCATTTAACCCGTTTACAAGGTACTAGGTATTGATAGATATAAAGAAAGACCCTGAGGATTGCCGCCCTCAAGGTCTCAAACTTATTGAATAACTACATAAAACAAGAAAGCTTTTTTGCTATCAGTTGAAGAGAGCAGGTAGTATACGAATGAATCTTTTTTATCTTCCCTCACATAGAATGTCGATTTATACTCTATAAATCGTACTAATGAGGCGAATATGGTTTTTGCCGCATTTAAGTTAAACTCTTTTAGTTTAATCACAATATTATACTGACCATCATCATATTTAACAGAAAAATCTGCGATATTATCCTGTCTTTCAAAGAAGTCCGTTGTCTCTGACCAAATCCCTATCTCATATTCAGTATTTAGATTCTTTGATAATTCTAATAATACATCCTTATTCATCTCTTCTTATCAACTCCAACTATAATTATTAAGGTTTAGGAATATAAACGCCCCCCGAAGCAGGAGAATGGACAGAAATAATTCCTCCACTTTCGTTGGTTACAACCTTATTGCCCCGAGCATCTGTATATTCCCATGTTTTCCGCCCTAGGTCATCAACCTTACTTTTCCTATTCTTTTTATTGTTGTTTATTATGTTGTCAATCGTTTGAGATGAAAACCCTCTCTCATTTGCACGTTCTGCACCATGTTCACTAAATGAATGACCTCCAGGTGTCTTGTCACCTGTTTTAATAATACAATCACCCGTATTAGTATTGTGTACCCAAATTCCTAAATCGGTTACATAATACGTATGGTAGTCAGCAACGGCAAAATTATAAACTGTAACAAGTTCATCTTGTTCGACAAACTCTACCTTGTCAATCGTTAGATTGCTTCCGTCAGCTTTTTGGAGTTTATCGCCCACTCGAAGTTCATCTGCAAGTACCCAACCTTTTCCTTCAACATAGAATGGATGATTATTGGTCGTCTCAATGACTTGCTCTCCAACATTCAATTTAATAATATCATCACGTTGGTTGCGGAATAAAGCTGTTACTTCCTTGTAAGCCAACTCCCCATCAGGATTATTCTCATCTTTGGCGAGAACCTTATCTCCGACCTCAATGTCTTCGATATTCTTCTCCCCTTCGTCTGTTTGAACCTTCGTACCCGCTGTAAAACAATTACATTTCCCTGATTTTATTTTACCGCTATACTTCCCTCTACCAACAGACTTTCCGCCAAAATCACCGATCATCCCCATCGCAGCTATGCCAAGGACTTCGGCATCTGTCCACTTTTGGTATGCACTTAACAACTGATCTTTAGCCCAATCAGACTTGCCAGAACTATTCTTATAATCACTGGTTCCCGTTAATAGATCGTATAAGTAATTGTACTGGTTTGCTCCTCCAAAAATGGACACAAAATCATATCTTTTTCGTATGAAATCCTTGTATACCTGATAATCCCGATTTTTGCTGGAACTCGATTTAAGCCTAGCTTCATTTAGTAATATTCTAAGCTCTTGATAATCAATGGTCTCAAAATAATGTCCGCTTGGGTCCACATAGATTAGTGGATTATTGGCTACATACGTATACCAGTTCAAGCTTTGAGGATTGCTGATCTCTCCCTGATACGTATCCTCGCCCATAAAACGGGCTGTGCCTGGATCGTACCAGCGAGCCCGCAGGTACTGTAGCCCGGTCGTATCGTCCCAATACTCACCAGCATAACGCAACACGTTCGGAACGGTCTCTTTGACCTTCTCCGGTCCACCCCAAATATCGTAGCTGTAGCTATTCAGTTCCTTGCCCGAACTATCACTTAGACCTACCACATCACCGTGACCGTTGAGCTGATAATATTGCAACTGCCCGCTTGCCTTGTCCTGTCTGGCCCACAGTTGACCGGACAAGTCATACACGTAAGCGTAAGTGATCTTGGCTGTTTCACCTTGGACCTCGGCTTCTGCAATCAGCTTCGCTTCTTCGTCATAGTAATACCGAGTCGTTTTGCCGCCCTCTGTACGCTCGTACAGTAGACCGTCTCCGTTATAGCTGTACCCTACCTCTTTGCCTTCACCGGTCACCTTTGTCAGACGGCTGGCAGAATCATACGTATATTCAGCATTTTTCATGCCGAACACTTTGCCACTGCCTTCAGCGCTTCGATTTCCATTCGGATCGTAGCCATAGGTCTTATTCTTCTCACCTGCGGTTGCGCTGGCAATTCGGTTTGACGGGTCATATCCAAACTGGTCTGTTGTTCCGTTTTGTGTACGTCCGATGATGTTTTTATTCCCATCCCGTTCATACCCAAATTGATGTAGCGACGTACCACCGTGCTCCACCGTAACCCCGGATAAATCCAGTCCGTTGTAGCTGAATCGCGTACTCAGCCCTCTGCTCGAAGACTGGCTTTTCAGCAAACCATTAGGAGCATAATCGAACGTCATTCGATCCAATGATCCGCCCGCAGCAGCACTCGCTTCTCCCAAACTCTGTACATTTGCCGCACCGGCCCCAGCGCTAATGTCCATTTGAGTAACTCGGCCCACACTGTCCAGCTTGGATTGAACGTGCATAGACGTGCCAGCAGCATCTGTTAGCACATAGCCTGTACGAGACTGCTTGTTGTATTCATAGCTGATGTGCGTACCATCAGGGTACTTCAGCCCAGTCAAGGCTCCATCTGATGGATCATAGGCATAGGAGGTCGTTCCCTGACCATCAGTCATGCTTTTTCTTCGTCCTGCGCTGTCATAGGTGTAATTGGTTTTAAAATCGGGACCCGCCGCTTCGGTAACTAATCCGTCAGCGTTATATTGAAAGGTAATGGCCTCCGATTTTCCTGTCAACATACGGGTGATGTTTCCATCTGTATCGTAAATATTTAACGTAGTTCCTCCGCTTGATTTCTCAAGTAACGTACGTCTACCCAGCTCATCGTATGAATACACATTCTTTTGCCCATCAGGAAACTGAACGGTCTTCAAATTTCCGGCTAGATCATACACATAGCTGACCTGCTGTCCGGATGGATCAGTGACCGAGGTCATTTGTCCCAAAGCATCGTAATCATAGAGCGTGCGTTGACCATTACCGTCTGTACGGCTAGTGACCATACCCGCATAATTATAAGCTAACGATTCCAGCGGCTGAAATGATCCATTTTTAGCTTCTTGTGTGGAAGTCACACGACCTAAAGCATCTGATACTTCACGCACACGATAACCGGACGCATCCGTCTGAGTAACAGTACGATCCACTGCGTTATAAGTCACGGTATCTGTGGTTCCATCCGCATAGGTCGTCTTCACAGGTCGTCCAAAGGCATCATAGGCATAGCGAGTGGTTGCTTGTTCAGCATCCGTGCTTTCTACCATATCTCCATGATCATCATAACCATATCCGTAAATCGCATCACCCACCTGCTGCTGGAGCATCTGTCCGAATGGATTATACATTCTTTCAGCACTTACTCCATCTGGTCCGGTGACGGTGACATCGTTCGTATCATCCTTATACACCACAACCGTCTGAGTTCCATCCGGATAAGTAACCTTCGTTACACGTCCCAAAGCGTCATATACGTAGGACTCTGTTTTGCGCTTGGCATCTGTTTGGGACTTGATTTCCCCAGTCGGATAATAATCATACGTATACTCAACACCTTTAGGCAAAAGCTGTCTTGTTGGGAGCTGAGAACCATAGGGAGATTTATAATCAATCGAAACATCCGTATAGTTTCTGTCATCAATAAGAACTTTCTGACCACTTACATTCCCTTTTGCATTGTAAAAAGTATAGGTATCTGATAAAAGCTTCCCTTGCTCTGTACCTTCATAGTTTTTCAGTTCATACAATGTACCCTCTGCTTTATAAGTTCGAACTGTCGTTCCAGTTTTTCCTTCACTTATTTTAGTAACCGTCTGGGTAGGTTGAATCCAGAAAAAAGGCTCACTAGAGGTTTTATACGTATGAACAGTCTCCAATCCAGTACTTTGGGATACTTTTAGTGGAAGACCATATTCATTGTAGTCATAGGAGGTGGTTACAGGTTCTGACGAAGAACCTCCCTCCGTATACGACTCTTGCATTTGCACAGGCAAATTCCAGTCCATGGCATCATTATATATGTAGTTTATATGATAGCCGGTAGAATCACCCTCTTGATCATAGCGGTTAAGAACAAGCTTGTCTGGTGTATTATCACCTCTAAAGACTTTACCAAAATGGAAGGTTTCTGTTGTACGCGTCCCTTTAGCAACCACCGTCCACTCAGCATTTTTGCCATAACTTGCTAGATCTTCTCCGGAATACGCGAAATCAAGTTTATTTAAAAAACGATCGCCGGCAGTTGTACTGTACATATCAGCGCGTGAAGCCACCTTAAACACGCCTTGTGTACCGTATACGCCTATCTGCTTGTTATAGGCTTCATACCGAATGTCTGTAATCGATGAAGTAGGTCGTACAATTCGTGTAAGGAGCGCGGTTTCATTGGATTGTAGAGCTCCAGTCTTTCCTTCACCATTTACGACTACATTAAAAGGAGCATCCATAAATGTGTACGCATAGCTTGTGCTTCGGGAAAGAGAATCCAATACTTCTGACAGCACCTTGCTGCTTCCCTCGCCACTTTGGCGATAGGTGTACTGATGGTCCGTGCCCTGCTCTTTAACAACAATTTGCCCGGCATTGTAAGTGAAGTCAAGCTCTTTGCCATCACTGTTTCGAATCGATCGAATAAGCTTTACTCCACCAGAACTTGTATAATCAAACTCCACCCGATTCTTATACGCATCCTGGATTAAAATCAAATAACCGTCCTGATCGATATAATAGTCATTTCCATTCAGCACTGCTATTTTGTATGCACTGCTTACTCCCTGCACACTTGCGCTTTGATCTGTACTGATCTTCAGATCTTTGTACGCATATCCTTCTAGCTGCAAATCATCTCTCAGTTCATAGGAGCCTGTTCCCGGAATATACAAATACCGTTTACCATCCTGTTTCTGCATATGAGGAAGATCCCATTTCCAGCCTCTCCCCAGACCAGAAGCTGCTTCTTCCTCGCGGATGGCACTTGTGTTTGTATACAACCCTTCATTTTGCTGCACACCAATCTGATTATTTGCCAATGAACTGTTATACACACGAGTCAATGCAAAGGGCAATGACCCCGGCAGTACCAAATCCGTATTTTGAACAACGAGCTGTCCTGAAGCGGTGGACACACTGTTGTCACCATAGTCCATTCCATAACGAGACGTATCATCACTCAACCTGCTTTGTGCAAGCGCCGCCTGATCAAAAGGAGCATACACATCTGTTGTAGCTGATACCTGCAACAAACTTTGTTTAAATAAATCCTGCCCGATCAGTCCGCTTTCTCCTGGAGTCGGAGCATATACGGAATCATTTACTCGGGGTATAGATGGGATAACCATCTCAGTCGTGTCTGGAGCCGGCTCTTTACCCTCTTCCTTATCAAGTGGATGTTGAGTTGCCTTTTCATCCTGGGTGGTCTGAGCGCGCTTTTCGCCCTCCTTCAGTGCAGCCGACTCATCGGATGGTTCCACCTTTGTATTTGTGCTCAATGTCAGTCCATTCTGCTGTACCCACAAGCTTGGACTTTGTTCTGGTAATGAATTTTCTCCACCATCTTTTTGCCATGCTTTATAAATATCATATAAGGTATAGCCTTTGGATAACTGTGCATTGACCCACGCCTGATCCTTACCTGTTTGCTGTGCAAGCCAAGCTCTGGTAATAATCTGCGGAGTAGAAGACGAAGAAGATTGAGAAGTTGCTGCCTCTCCACGACCTGCTTCTCCATATGCCCATGTGCTCCATGAACCCAGTAACATCAGCACACATAGTAGACTACAAATATAACGTTTAAACACTCGCTCACCCCTATTAATAATGCCTATACATCTAATGATCTGTTATATTTTTTCGAAGCCAAGACATCCTTTTAATCTGTAAAAGGAAATACCTTTTTTGTCCGTTTAATGATGTTTCCGTTTAAATCATAATCCAATTGAATTTGATCACCGGTGAATAAGATAACTTTATTCAGTCGGTTTCCTTTGCCGTATTCGTATGAAGTATCTTTGCCAAGCGCCATATGGGCTGCCTTAATTACAGTTTGTAATGCACCGCTATTAATTTCTGACAGCTTCACATAAACCGTTTGACCTGCCTTCATCTCATACTCTAAGACCGTGTAATCCCAACCATATATTTGTGCTTGCTCAGTTGAGGAGACAAGCTGACTACTAAAATCAGGGTCCGTAAACAAGGCTAGAATTGGCTGCTGCGCAGCAAAGTTGGATTTCTCCTTCACCGCAAAACGGTAAATCCCGTCTTCTTTGGGTGTAAACCGATATTTCCCTTGTTGGCCTACCGTAAAGTCAGCTTCCTTATCTATAAGCTCAATTAGCTCGTCCAGCTTGCTGTCATCGTTATTTTTTACAGCAAACACACGATAAGGCGCTCCAAAGTTAACAGCAGGAGTAGTTGCAGCTACGGAAAGATGAATATTTGCGTTAGCTGGCACTTGCTGTTGAGTATCTGTCGCCTCTTTATGTTCTCTAATCACTTTTCCAGCACGATCTGCAACAGTGAACTGATATGTTCCACCCGTTGCTTTCGCATTCGTCAAAACAGGTGCTTCCTGGCTCCCGCGATTGATCCATACTTCCTGCTTGCCGCCAGACAAAGACGTTTTTAATAATGCTGGTTCTGTGCTTGGATCTGCTTTAATGTCATTGTTGAAATGAATGGTTACAGCTTGCGGCGAAGTGACGGTTACAACAAGCGTACCTCCTGCTCCAAGTGAGATTTCAGGTAGAGAAGCATCCATACCTGCCCTATCCACCTTGGAATTCACACCGCTACCTTCTCCATACATGGCATAGTCATAGAGACGGCTTTCGTTTGAAGCATCTGTGGTTAATGAGGAAGCCTGTGAGCCAACATTATGGAATACATAGCTTTCTCCCTGCTTGATGGTAACCTGATTGCCTGTTGGCACCTCGGCATCCTCAACGTCGAATATTCCTAACACAGCTCCATAAGTCACGGGTACATCCGAGACCGTCGTTACAATGGCATAACCTCCAGCCTGTACCAACGGCAATTGAGTCGTATCACTGGCCTGACTGTATACCGTCCCGTCTGCCTTGTAATTCATGTAATTCCACTTCATACCGCTGACTGAAATGACGTCTAGGGCCTTGTCCAAAGTGCTTACATTTATAAATTTCCGGCTTTCACCGCGTTTTAGTGTAATTCGATGGAAGGCAGCCTGCCCGCTAAGCAAAGCCTCCACCTTATTGCTATAGGTAAAGGTAATTGGCCGATCGGATACATTGGTGACAATGGCTTTACCGCCAGCGACAATCTCTGGGTCCACTGTATTGTTGAAATGATCTGATGTCAGTAATCGAAGTACTTTATAACTTGCAGCATCAAAGTGTGCATTGCCACTGCTTTTGTCATGCCGCAATGAATTCGATTGACTATCATGATTACGAAACTCATACGAATCTCCCGGCTCCAGCGTCGTTTGCCCGATACCATTATCATCTTCGCTGGCCTTAAAGCTCCGATAGATACCCCCAAACGTGATTGGCGTGTCACTGGTTACCGTCACACTAGCCTTTTTACCTGCACCAACCAAAAAGGTTGAGTTCCCGGTATTGCGCCTAGATTGCTCTGTATCATCTGCTTTATACAGGACCACATCAAATTTTCCTTTAACAGTTTTGGCTGTGCTGTGCAGATTCCTCAAATGATCACTAATATTGGTAAAAGCATAACTTTCACCTTTCGAAAGTGTTACCCGCAAGAAAGCAGGATGGCTACTCGTTTCCCAGGAAAAATCATCTGTATAATCAAAGATAATAGGATTCGGACCAATCACAGTCACAATGGCATATCCCGAAGGCGGGATCATGGGACCAGACTGGCTGTTAAAACCAGAGGAATTTACCGTTCCATCCGGCTTGTAAATAGCATAGTCGAACAAGCTTCCTACCTTTTTGGAGTTATTGTAGATCGGATTCATCAGCGTACCATTGTTGTGGAAAATGTAGCTCTTGCCTACCTCAAGCTCCACACGGCTGATTGCATCTCCACCCACTGGACGGGCAATAAAATTGCGATACGGAGCCCCGTATGTCACCGGGTTTGCAGTGACCTGGGTAATTACCGCGTATCTGTCCACAGCAATCTGCGGCTTCGCCGTAGTGCCACTGCCGCGCGAAGCCTCTGTTCCGTTTGCCAGATAAACAACATAATCAAGTTTATCTTTAGATGTACCGTCACTTTCCACCGTATCCAATCGGGTTCCCACATTGATAAATTGGTAGCTTTCCCCCTGATTTAGGGTAACCCGCGCATAAGCCGGCTCGCCGGTGCTTTCTATACTGTATTTACCGTATGGAAATCCGAAGGTAACCGCATTGGCAGTGGAACCTGTAATAATCAGTTCCTCGCCATCACCCAAAGAGGGATGAGCAATGCTATTAAGATCAGATGCGGATAAAGTTCCGTCTGCCTTGTATTTTGCGTAATCAAAACGGCGATTGTCTGCATTTGACCCATCATGCTGAATCGAACGGGCAGTCCATCCTTCATTCACAATCCGATAGCTTTCATTTTTAGAGACCGTAACTCGCTCTAGTGCCGGGTCCTCCGATGTACTGTAGGTGAAGACGTCCGTTACTTTTACGGTTAATGCTGCTGTTCCTGTATTCGTAATAAACGCTGTGCCTCCCCCAGGAACACCAATGGGGCTTATGCCATAGTCCATATGGACAGTGCTGATGTCTCCGTCCTCTTTGTAACTTACACTATCGTACAAAATGCCTTTTGATTGAGAAGCGTTGCTATATATGGACTTACTGATCGTATCTGTATTCTCGAATTCATAGGTTTCCCCAGGTTCGATAACAATTGACGTATACTCCACCGCTGCCAAACTCATCATGAGTGCGTTATAAACGCTGTTTGTTGCAGAGGTAGGCGGATTGAAAGAAACTGTTTCATCAGAAAGCTCCTGCTCCTCCTGTACCAAACCTGCCTGATCCAGTTGCATTCCGTCCTTTAAATCTTGTTTTTCCGCTCCTGCCACACTAGGCAAGCACAGCAAAGTGTTTGTTGCTAAAAGTGCCGTCAGAAACCATACCATTACCTTTTTACAAATCATCTAGCTGTATAACCTCCTTTTTTCTCGTCAAAAAAATCCATGTCGGGCTGCAAGGACCCACTTTTATCTCTGTACATCCTTACAATTGTAAGAGAAGAACATGTTACCTCCATTTCCATTAAAAATGTCACATTTTAATATGTCGGCACCTTAAACTTCCATTTTTATAGGCCAAATGGACCTTATTTTCCATAAACCGGTTAAGCCCATGGGATTAAAAGAAAATCAGGAGAGGAGCCACTTGCAAACCCCCCTTCGGGTATAGTAGTATGTGTTTAAAAAAATCGGAGGGTATATGCCTAAACAACAAGATAAACATTCCATTCAGGCGTGGTCTCTGATCAATCGCAAATATTTGGGAAAAGGCGTGCGTGTCAAACGTTTTCGTAAACCAACACGCTGTCAGGTGCGCAATCGCGTTTTGCTTGCCGTTTTGATGGCTAATGACATTAAACTGTCCCAACTTGCCGAGGAGCTTTCCATTTCCTCCCGTAGTGTCAGTGCGTGGGTATATGAAGGTCGCATTCCCGGCAACACTAATCTGGAAAAGACGTGTAATACACTTGGTTATCCGCACCATATCCTATTTAATGAAGAGGTTGTCCGGCGTTCACCACTCATCTGTCAACCAGCGCCGTCCCGTTTTATGAAACGGACTGTGACTCGCTCTCCGGTTAAAAATCGGATTTTGGCGGGTCTATGCATGGTACATGATATTTCGGTGACCGATGTGAGTCATTGGATTGGCGTTCACCCCGGTACATTTCGGAAATGGTTGCATCAGGGTACCGTTCCTTCGCAAACCTTCCAGGATCAGGCGGAACAGTTTTTCCGTATTCCAAAATCCATTTTGTTTGCTGATGCCATGCTGAAAAAGTAAAAATGTCCGTAAAAGAGAAATGGTTGTAATTTTCATGAAAGTCTTTGAAAGGAACGCATTACCATCTTTCATTCACTGAGACTTTCACATCATGTAATTTCACAGAATATAAAATGCAAAAAAGCACAGTCTGCCGATTCCTCGGTGTACTGTGCTTTTTAGATAACAGAGCTTTAAATATTTCTTGCTTATATTTGTCAGTATCTTAAGAATGAATGCTTGCCGCTTCAGTTGAACGTCCCGCTTCTTCCTTAATGGACTTTAGCTTTTTCATCACAGGGTTGCTCCACGTCCAAAGTAGTCATGAAGACGGCAGTATTCCTCGTACAGCTTATCATACACGGCCGCGTTCTCAGGGATCGGTTTGAAGCTCTCGTCCCGTACACGTGCCATATGACGCGCTGCTTCGATGATATCATTGTACCCTCCAGTTTAAGCTCCCGCAGCACTGCTGCGAACATGGCCGCACCCAGCGCAGGAGTTTGGGTGGAAGCTGCAACCTTAAATAAATTCCCGTCCGGTTACGTCAGCAACGTATACCCGACAATAAGCCCTGTCAGGTTAGTGTCGACCAACAGAGAACGGTTACAGACCGATTGCATTGACCCTTTATTCTTGGTTCTGCTTTCATTATATACTTGTACGTACAACTTAGCTAACCTTTTTATGTTTTTTCGATAGATTTATGTACTTATTTTCAGAAAAGATATAACAATAACAGTCTATTTCTGCAATCCAGAAAACAGACTGTTCGGTATGGCGAGAACCATGCCCATCAAATATGAAGCGTTACAGCTGTATACTTACTAACCTGTCCTTACATGTTAAGTAATAAAAGTGACTGATCTCCCAGCCTAGTGTTCTCCAGGCATGACCTGGACAGGCCCTGTAGATTCACGAACGATGAGCTCAGGCGGGAGAATTAACTGACGATCTTCTTCATGGCACCCCTTCTCTTCAATCATCGACAGCATGGTATCGGCAGCACGTAACCCCAATTCTTCCTTTGGATGCCGAATTGTCGTTAGCTTGATTTCTGTTGCTGTCGCCAAAAACGAATCATCAAACCCAACCAGCGATAGATCATTGGGTATATTCAGACCCGCCGAACGTACAATATCCAGGAGTCGAACAGCCAACTCATCATTATAGGTCACCCATCCAGTAGGACGCTCTCCCGCCTCCATCGCCAGCAGCCTCGACGCACGTTGTAGCGGAATCTCATTTTTTTCTTCTGTCCGGTAAGTCGTTACTGCGTTCGGGTGTAATGTCACTCCGTATTTGCGGTGAGCGGCCACAAATCCCTTCATACGAAGAATCCCCTGCATATCATCGGTTTTGAAAAATCCAGCCAAGCGTCGATGTCCCAGCTTAATCAGATGCTCGGCCGCCAAAAAACCACCCTTTTCATCATCTACTCGCAGACATGGCGCATCCATTTCCTCATAACGCGCATTGATCATCAAATAAGGGATTTGGCGATTTTCCACGGTTAAATAATAGTTCAGATTGGGGTTACGCTCTCCACTTTTGGTCGGTTCAATAATAATTCCGCTCAGCGGTTGACTTAACAGCATTTCCAGGCACTGACTTTCTTGCTCAGGGTCATTACCTGTACTTGACAGCAGCATCTTGTAGCCCTGGCGACTCAATTTGGATTCAATTCCCTGTACAATGGAAGGGAAAATATAATCCGAAATATAGGTTGTAATGACTCCAATAATCTTTGGATCTTCGGGCTGTTTACTGTCACGTGTCGCGACAAAGGTTCCCTTGCCCTGCATTCGAAACAGCCATCCTTCCTGCACCAGTTCACCCAGCGCCTGACGCACCGTTTGCCGACTAACAGCAAATTGTTCAGACATTTCATGCTCAGATGGAAGCTGGCTTTGCGGTTCCAGTTTGGATGAATGAATCCAGGACAAAATTTCCTGTTTAACTTGTATATATTTGGGCGCCATAATTTCCTCCGTACTTGCAATATCGTGTACCTGTTCATATTCCACGATTATAGCATACCGTTCATTTGTACATACAAATGTTACAGGAACAGGATATCGTCGTATTGCTGTCGGAAATGTAAACCCATTCACTTATCCCTTCCTTGCCACACATAACTGGCCGAATATCTAAGGACAATTTGTATAGATGTTGCACATTACGAACGAAGCAATTGATGTTCGTTCATATACTTGAGCCCAGTATAGCGATCACGCAAGGTATGAGCCGTGCGCAATGCACGAGCAAGCTGTTCCTCCGTAACCCCAAGCTCGGTAATGGTAGATGGACCTCCGACCTGAGCCAGCCATGCACGCATCTGCTCCGACGTAGGCAAAGCCTGATACACCTTAAAAGCCTCTACATCCTGACTGGCTGCTAAATCCCTGTACAGGTCAGACAGCAATGCGGATGCTACGCCTACTTTGGCACCATGCAAAACTTGCTTGCGTCCCTCTGCAATAAAATCCATTTCAATTCGATGGGAAATATGATGCTCTCCCCCTGACGCTGGACGGGAATGATCTATCATCAGCATCGAAATACCGGATGCAATCAGCGCATTCATCAATACCTCGACACCAGCCTTGCTGCCTGCCGCAATCTCATCGACATGCTCTACACAGGCACGCAAAGCCTCCTCGGTAATGCGATTAGCCACAGGCGAATACGGCTCATTTCCCAAATCTCTGGAAACTTGCCAGTCCGCTAGTGAGGTGAACTTACCAAGCATATCGCCAAAACCTGCAGCAGTCATCGTCTGTGGCGCATTTGCCAGCACGGACAAATCAGCAAAGATCGCCTCTGGCGGAACTGCTTGGAATGTCTGCTTGCTGCCGTCCACAATCAGTGGTGCGCCTGCGGAGGTAAAACCATCCACCGAAGCAGCCGTCGGTACTGACAAGAAGGGACGATTCATTTTATAACATACGAAGCGAACCAGATCATGAATCGTGCCAGAACCTACAGCAAGTACAGCCTGACTCTTATCCGCCACACCCAGCAGCACCTTCATAATGTAGGTTTCATCAGCAATGACATCCCCTACAGCATTCGGAGATAAACGGACTACATCAACTATCAAACCTGCCTCACGGATCAGCTCAGCCACTCTTTTTCCTGCTGCCACTGAAGTATGCTCATCTTCTACCAGAGTTACATGACGATAATCCTGTTGGTTCAAATAAGGAACAACAGCCTCCAATGCTCCATCTCGTACCTCGATAAACAATTCAACCTTTCGGTGAGGATGATCAGCGTTACTAGCCTGCGCCTCTTCATTCCACAGCTTGATCTGTTCATTCATATTCATTTCATCAGCCTCCTGAAAAAGGAATAATTTGTACAAGAATGATACATAATGATTAATAGATTCCGTTTGAAAACGATTACTATTTAATTGTACGCACAAGTGTGTGCCCAAGTCCAGAGAAAAAGTACAAGTTACTTTTTAATTTATACATTTGAAAGGAACATGTTTATGAAATTTGGAACGGATATTGCCTGCGCACTTGGGTTACTGGCAGGTACAACGTTTGGCAGTGGTATTACATTTTTGTTCGGCTGGCAAGCTTACCGGGCCCTGACTTCTGTTGCAATCTTTGGCATTGCGGGGATTATCATTACCATTGCCGTTTTTCGCTTGCTGCACCGTAAGTCGCTTTCCACGTCTAATTCTCGATAAATGCTGTTAGTGAAACGAGTGCAACTTGTATTTTGCTAGAATATAAAAAAACGGGCCTCTTAAGCCAATTGCATCGCTTGAGAGTACCCGTTTTTATTTTACACATATTCACTTATGAAGTCGTGTCTACCTCTGGGTTAACATCTAATTCATAATCAATTTCATCAAACCCGAATCCAAATAATTGGAGGAAATCCAGACGGTATTGTTCGAGATCGCCCAATTCAGATACATTTTCTGTAGTAATTTCGGACCAAGCTGCTTTGACAGCCTGCTGTACATCGTCTCTCATTTCCCAGTTATCCAGACGGATGCGTCCTTCTTCATCCGTTTCCACCGTGGACCCACTGTATAGCGTCTCGAACAGACGTTGTGCCTGCTCAATACATCCCTCGTGCAGTCCCTTTTCCTTCATGACCTTAAACAGCAAAGAAATATACAATGGTACGACTGGAATAGCCGAACTGGATTGTGTAACCAAAGCTTTATTCACAGAAACGTAGGCTTTTCCATGATAACGTTCCAGTTGCTTTGTTAGAGTATGTGCTGTAGCTTCCAAATCATTTTTAGCTTGGCCAATGGTTCCTTTACGATAGATAGCCTCCGTAATTTCGGGACCAATATACGAGTAAGCCAGTGTGGTTACCCCTTCAGCCAGCAGATCAGCTTCTTCCAACGCTTTTAGCCACAAGGACCAATCTTCGCCACCCATTACCGTGATGGTGTTCTCAATTTCCTCCTGCGTAGCCGGTTCCAGCGTAATTTCTGATACGACACCTGTATTCGTATTCACTGTTTTATTAGAAAAAGACTGTCCGATAGGCTTGAGAACGGAATTAAAAGTTTCACCCGTATCGGGATGTGTCCGTCGCGGTGAAGCGACACTATACACAATCAGGTCTACCTTGCCCAGCTTTTCCTTTACCAGCTTCAATGTCTCCTGCTTAATTTCATGAGAAAAAGCATCTCCATTAATGCTTTCTGCTATGTAGCCAGCTGCTCTGGCCGCTCTTTCAAAGGCTACTGTATTATACCAGCCTGCTGAAGCCGTGCGCCCCTCTGATGCGGGACGTTCATAGGATACCCCTATGGTATCCGCTCCCAGCCCAAAGCTCGCAGCAATACGAGAAGCCAGCCCATATCCAGTAGATGCTCCGATCACAAGTACCTTTTTAGCTCCTTGTATTGATGTACTGTCTTTGATGTAGTTGATCTGACGATTAACATGAGCCGCACATCCTGCAGGATGTGCAGTCGTACATATGAAACCACGAATTTTCGGTTTAATAATCATTGTAAATGGTCCCCCTACTTTGGCATTCATTTAATATGGATGGAATGGTTGTCCAGTCATTACTATATAGCAAATCAGCTTGTGGCTCAACATATAACATAGCACTTGAAGGCAGCCGAAGAAAACCGCCGCAAACATCGTAGTCTATAACGCTTTTTTACTCCACTATTCATTTTGAATCATATTCTAACAACATCACATCTTCTCCTTGCTGTTGTCTTATTTTGATATTAGCTCTTCCCCAAGAACACATTAAATCAATTATTTCATTTGCTGTTATACCATATTCCGTTATATAATACTCCACTTTTGGAGGCATCTGATTATACACATGTCTGCCAATGATGCCATCCTTCTCAAGTTCACGGAGCTGCTGTATAAGAACCTTTTGAGAAACGCCTGGAATACTGCGCTGTAATTCACTTGTCCTCTTTCTACCAGACATTAGTAAGCATATGATTAAGGATTTCCACTTACCTCCGATGATCTCAAGTGTTGCTTCTATGCCTAAATTATATTGTTTCATACGACCACCTCTTCAACGCTAAAATAACTAAGTTGATCTGATTAATTCTATAATCCCATATATTTACTCTAAGTACCATGCACACTTTCTAGTAACTATATTACTTTATTGTGTGTATTTACTTTTTTTATAGCGTACAGAATAATAAGACGTACCAACAAAAAACAAATGATGCTATGTAAGAAAGGTGATTTATGATGAAAACTCTCGTGATTTTAGCACATCCGAATATTGAAGATTCCAGAGTAAATCACAGATGGAAACGAGAATTACTTCAATATACCAATGAAATTACAATTCATGAGATTTATAAAGAGTATCCAAACTGGAGCATTGATGTTTTGAGAGAGCAAAAGTTACTTGAAACACATAGTAATATCATATTTCAATTCCCTTTATATTGGTATAGTTACCCACCTTTATTAAAAAAGTGGTTCGATGATGTTTTTACTCACGGATGGGCTTATGGTTCACAAGGTGATAAGTTAAAAGGAAAGAAGCTAGGGATAGCCATGTCCATTGGCGATAAAAAAGAAAATTACTTACCTACTGGTTCCGTTTCTTTCACTGTTGATGAAGTTATAGCACCTTTTAAAGCAAGCGCAGTACATGTTGGCGCCATAACATTACCCTATTTCGCTGTCTTTGGAGCCTCGTTTCAAGCAAGTGACGAAGACATTAATCAGAGTGCAAAGGATTATATCAAATATATATTTCAGTATAAATAAAATAGTTATAATAGTACACGCATCTTACCCATATAAAAACAGGCTCTTGGTGGCATCCAGCCAATCCAAGAACCTGTAAATGTTAGGCATGATGCGGTCGAGAGGACTCGAACCTCCACGGGGGGTTAGCCCACACGGACCTGAACCGTGCGCGTCTGCCAATTCCGCCACGACCGCATATTATGTATTCACACCGATGTTTTTCAATCACGGTAATTTAGATTATATCTTCCATAGAACATAAAATCAAGCTATTTTTATCTTATATTTTCTATGAATCATTCCCGTAAATATAAGAAAATCACTGGATATCACAAACCAGATATGGTAAAATGGGTTCATCAGGAAAGGAGGTGCGTCAACATCAATAATCACATGTTGAACGTATCCCTTACCCGGTCCGTTATTCTCTAATTTACAGAGTTAACGGAGGCGCGGGATACGGATCAAAGCTTTAATTAAGCGCCACGGGTAGAAAGACCGTCCTCGGACGGTCTTTTTTATTTCAACAACATCTTTCTCATACTTGACTATCGGAATAGGATTACATACTGTGAAAAGAGGCGTTACGATGTCGATTAGACCCGCGAATGTAGAAGAGTTCAAGGAACTGGCAGCCATCTGGCTGGATGCTTCCGTAGAAGCCCACCATTTTATTGCTCCGCAGTATTGGGCATCACAAGCTACTGAGATGGAGAACAGGTACCTTCCCCTCGCTCAAAACTACGTTATCATACAAGATGATCATAGCATCGGCGGCTTCGTTTCCATGTTGGATGGATACTTGGCGGCTCTATTTATACGTGTTGATTCTCAAAGAAAGGGCTACGGCAAGTTACTATTAGATTGGGTTAAGGAGCAACATGATGAGATTCAATTAAAGGTGTACCAGTCAAACACGAAAGCATTTAACTTTTACACTAAAAATGGATTTACCATTCAAGAGGAATCTGTAGATACCGAAACTGACGAGAAAGAATTCGTGATGAAATGGACACAACATTAACAATAATGAAGCACCAACAGCTTTATAGCACAAAGGCTCTGCTCCCGTAGAAATACGGCTTAAGCAGAGCCTTTTGCTTTTATTTAATACAACTGACTATGTAGTCTCTTATTTAAGCCCATAAACCTCGGTATATAAAATCTTTTTAAACGGAGCAAAATCCTGTTCAGCCAGCGCACCTGGATAGCTCATAATTTGAAGCCGCAGATCAGCCTGTCCTTCTCTTAATGGGGGTTGTACGTAGTCAAAATGGTTTAGATGAAACCCCAAACGTTCGTAAAAACCAATCCTTCTCCGTGTCCATTCATCCCCTGGTGGCTCAACCTCCAGTACTACCGGTTTATCAGACTGTGAGATAAAACTACTCATGAGTTTTTTGCCTAATCCGCCACCTCGTATACGGGAATCTACCGCAATGTGCTCTACAAACCGAAAATGCGCGAATTCCCAGCCTGCCAAAAAAGCCACTGCCTTGCCCTGCTCATTCTTTTCAGTGATAATACGATAGCTTGGATGCTTCAGTAAAGCCTTTTGAGCCTCAAACGTCCTGCATTCTGATGCTGGAAAAGAAGACTCCATAATCGCATATATTTCAGAAAAATCGTGTTCATTTATCATATATTCCTAGCTCCTTTACCTCTAAATCCCCCAAATGACAGGCTGTCTTTATTAAGAGGAAGAGGGATGTTTAGACCTTGTTTAATTCCATAAGTGTCAGCAACATATGTTCCAATAACTCTGGAATATCCTCCATCTGATCTTCATTAATTTGTCTGGAAAATCGGAGTTCAATCCTATTTTGGTATGTAGGTGTCTTCTCTCCGTAAATCTGACTAAGCGTTTGTACCGATCGAAGATCGGGCTTCCAAATTTCGGTCAGTATATTTTCAATCCGCCTGCATTGTGACTCAATATCACGAATTTCCATGTAAAAACTCAGCAACAAGACACATCCCGGAATTTGATCTTTGATTTCCAAAATTTCCGCAGCCAAGTTGTTTAAATCCATCTTTAGTTGAAGTTCTGCCATCACATCCGGCTGTTCCCTCAGTCTGAACTGTACGCCAAATTCACGCGACATCACAGACATTTCCAATCTATCGATCCGCTGAGTAATGTCAATACGTGAATCCAAATTATCCAGATCGTAAACCGCATTTTCCATAGCCACTTTTAAATTATCAAAAACCGTCGGGTCGAACATTTTTCCACCTCCAATTATTGAGTATAACATAGCTTCTGTTACCTCTAAAATAGAATGCCCCTTTTCATGAAAGCATATTAAGATGGAACTTTATAGTATACAGCAAGTTGGTCAATTTATATGTCGAAGTTCGGTGAATAAATTTGTAAAAACACATAATTGTGACAAAAAAATATATATTTTCGTTTATTATTCCAATTTATTGTAATACACTATATAATACTGGATGGGATTAGTAATATATCATATATATCCCACAAAACAAAAGAAGGGAAGAGATTATTAAATGAAAAAGGCAGTTTTTTCCACACTAGGTCTTGCACTTCTATTAAGCACATCCTCCGCTGTTGCATCTGCTCAAGAAGCTCAAGAAGGAGCACCCGCTTTACAAAAGGAATCTATCCAGCTCTTTGGAAATGGGACTGACAGAGAGCCTAATAACTGGTTCGATGAAGCTAGTGAAATACTGGCAGGAGACGACATCTATGGGGAAATAGGCAAACACATTGATGGAGGTTATGACAATACCGATTATTATAAGTTTAAAGCCTTTCAGTCTGGTTGGTATCAATTTAATATTCAAGGGGACATATACCCTAATACATGGCTGAGACTTGGTTTGGCTGACAGTAACGGACACTTCATTAGATATGCAAATGATCGTGAATACTCTTTAGGTAAAAATCTTGAAGCTGGCAAATGGTACTACCTGGTCGTAGAAACACCCGGTGCTGAGTTAGGACAATTATTCGACTATAAAATTACTTCTACGATCAAGTAGATCAAAGGATAAATTGAAGTTAACAAAAAAACACGATCCTTTTTCAGGACCACATTTTTACCACTTTTAACAACTCCTGTCTTACCACAAACGCAGCTATCCTCGTAGGAGAACTACGGATGAACGCTAACACCTTCTCCGTGCTTATGGCTGGTATAAGCTTCTGCATCATGGAAAATCACCATCTTATAACAAGAATTCTATTATACTCACGTATTGTTATTTCTTTTTTGTATATGATTATTTAGTGAATGATATAGAATAACAACCTAAAATTAATATGTATACTTAATGAATATAAACCAAAAAAGTGAGGGCTCTTATTCATGAAAAAAACATTATTAGCTTCATTAGGTCTTACACTTATGTTGAGTACTACTGCCAGTGTCGCTTTAGCTGCAGAAGCAGATTCTGTACCAGTTGCAAAGGAAACCAACCAACTCTTCGGTAATGGAACTGACAGGGAGCCTAACAATTGGTATGATAAGGCCAGCGAAGTTTGGCTAGGTAGTGATATATACGGAACCATAGGGGAACTCATTGAAGGAAGAGACTATGATACTTACGATATGTATAAATTTAAAGCTTTTCAGACCAAGTGGGTTGATTTTAAAATTGAAGGGGATAAGTATCCTAATGCATGGTTAAATTTGACTCTAACAGATAGCGATGGTCATATGATTAAAACAACAGAAGAAGGACAGAATACTTTAGGTAAAAAACTTGAGGCTGGCAAAGAGTACTACTTAGAAGTGGGAGTGCCAGGCTACGAAATCGGTCAATTGTTCTGGTACAAGATTTCCGCCAAAATTGAGGAATAAAGATACTAATTCAGTTTCCTATACAAAAAAGCCTCGCCCCTATCTCAAGGGGCGAGGCTTTTGTAGTTCATTCATTCTTCGGTACAGTCATTTAATCACATCTATTTCTTACGACAAACGAGAGCTAAAGTCCTCGTAGGAAAACTGACGGATTACCTTAATGCCTTCTTCGTCGTTGTAGCTGGCGATGGCTGGCAGGTTGACTCCGTTGAACATGTGGTTTTTGACCATGGTGTAATGGGCCATATCGCAGAATACAAGCTTGTCTCCTGGCTTCAATGGCTCTTTAAAGGAATAGTCTCCAATTACATCTCCGGCCAAGCACGTAAGCCCACCAAGTCTATAAGTATGTGCATACTCACCAGGTTTGCCTGCATCAATGATATTCGGGCGGTAAGGCATAGCCAGCACATCAGGCATATGACATTCGGCCGAAGTATCCAGAATGGCAATATCCATTCCGTTCTTCATCGTATCCAATACAGTAGCCACCAGATATCCAGTATTCAAAGCAATAGCTTCGCCTGGCTCCAGATAAACCTGCACACCATATTTATCCTGAAAATATTGAATACAGCGTACCAGCGTGTCCAGATCATAGTCTTCTCTGGTAATATGGTGACCGCCTCCGAAATTGAGCCATTTCATGTTTTTAATGTATGGCCCGAATTTCTCATCCACGACTTTAATGGTGCGCTCCAGCGTATCTGAATTCTGTTCACACATCGTATGAAAATGAATACCGTCCACGCCATCCAGATCCTCAGGTCTAAAGTTAGCCAGGGTCACACCCATTCTGGAGTTGTTGTAGCAAGGATCATACAGCGGCGTTTCGATTTCCGAATATTCCGGATTAACCCGAATGCCAATGTCAATTTTTTTGGAAGTTACGCCTTGCACTCTGCTTTTGTAGCGTTTCAGTTGATCAAAGGAGTTGAAAACAATATGGTCAACATACTCCAATAGCTCATCAAATTCACTGTCAACATAAGCAGGTGCGTATACGTGAACTTCCTTGTCCATTTTTTCGCGACCAAGTCTAGCCTCGAACAACGAACTGGAGGTTACCCCTTTTAGGTATTTGCCAACCAGAGGAAAGGTCGAAAACATCGAAAATCCCTTAAGAGCGAGCAAAATACTGCAGCCTGTCCGTTCTTGAACGGAATTTAAAACCTCAAGGTTTTTGACAAGAAGTCTTTCGTCAACAAGATAACAAGGTGATGGAAGTCCTGTAATATCAATATTCATCGCAGACCTCAATCAAGCAACGTTGGCGTAAAGTTCTCTTGCCATGGCAATCCGTGTTTATTTAGGGCTTCCATAAATGGATCTGGATCAAATTCCTCAACGTTGTAAACGCCTGGTTTTTTCCAGAGACCTTTGATGATAAGCATTGCGCCGATCATGGCAGGAACACCAGTTGTGTAAGAAATGGCTTGGGAGCCAACCTCTGCATAACATTCCTCATGATCACAAACATTGTAAACATAATAGGTTTTCGGCTTTCCATCTTTCACGCCTTGGATGATGCAACCAATGTTCGTTTTGCCTTTTGTTCTTGGACCCAGAGAAGCCGGATCTGGCAAAATAGCCTTCAGGAATTGCAGTGGAATGATTTGTTGTCCTTCGTAATCAATAGGCTCGATCGAAGTCATGCCTACGTTTTGAAGTACATTCAAATGATTCAGATAATTGTCCGAGAACGTCATCCAGAAGCGGATTTTTTTCACGCCTTTAATATTCACTGCAAGAGATTCCAGTTCTTCATGGTACAAAAGATATATATTTTTCGGTCCAATTTCAGGAAGGTCGTATACCTTTTTCTCAGAAAGTGGCTCAGTTTCAATCCATTCTCCGTTTTCAAAGTAACGGCCCTTCGCCGTAATTTCACGAATATTGATTTCCGGATTAAAATTAGTTGCAAAAGGATATCCGTGGTCCCCTGCATTCGCATCCACAATATCAATCGTATGAATTTCATCAAAGTAGTGCTTTTGAGCATAAGCCGTAAATACTCCAGTCACGCCTGGATCAAAACCGCTGCCCAGCAGAGCTGTAATTCCTGCTTTTTCGAATCTTTCTTTGTAGGCCCATTGCCAGCTGTATTCAAACTTCGGCGTATCCGGCGGTTCATAGTTCGCCGTATCAACGTAATGAACACCTGTCTCAAGGCAAGCATCCATTATCGTCAAATCCTGATAAGGGAGAGCCACATTGATAACTACATCCGGTTGAAAGCTTCGAATCAAGTCAATGACCATGTCGGTGTTGTCAGCATCAAGCTGAGCCGTTTGAATCTTCGTACGACCTCCACCCAGCTTCTCTTTAAGCGCATCGCATTTCTCAACAGTTCTGCTTGCGATACAAATTTCTTCAAATACATCTGGGTTTTGGCAACATTTATGCACCACAACGCTGGCCACGCCACCGGCGCCAATAATCAATGCTTTTCCCAAAATAAATAACCTCCTTATTCCATACGCTAATCGCTAATCATTCTTGCAAACAAAATGATTATAAAGACATCCCACCAAATAATCAAGAAAAACGATAATTTGCTGTGTCAAAATTCACAGGAGCATGTCACAAAAACTTTACAAAACCCAAAATTAGGCATAAAACTCCGTAAAGTGAACAGAAAACAACTATTACCCCATACACCCCAGGGAAGTCAGCACACGTTTAACGGAAGTTTTTTTGAATATAATGCTCATAGCCCTAAAGAATTAATACTATCTTATTTCTAAACAAAAGACCACCCCTCCACATCCTATGGAGAAGATTCATGGGGTGGTAAAATGATGGGCTGATAGCGTAATGCCTCATCTACGATCTCTGCCGCACTCAAATCACGATCATCCCAGTAGATCAAATTACTGATCCCCGGATGGGGCGTATTTTGCTTCACTATGGTCAGCATACTGTCGATTTCCTCTTCTGTTCCCTCATCTCTGATGATTTTTTCCACTAACTCTATAAGCTCACTTCGTTCTAAACGGTCTAAATTTTGGAGTTCCTGGTTGGCTTGATCCAGACTCATATAATTGCCCTCCTTTGTATTGAGTATGATCGGCAATGTGTGGGCCCATCCCTTCTTCTGTAAGCGCTATATGATCTATCATGAAGCTTTAGGAAACGTTTATGATAAATAAAGCCGCTCCCAGTACGGGAACGGCTCTATATAGTAATAAAACTTGTTAAACCATGATTTTGCAAATATCGTTCGTGAATTCAACTGGATCTTGCAGTGGCAAGCCTTCGATCAGCAAAGCCTGATTATACAGTAATGCCGTATAGAGGTTTACTTTCTCCTTATCCTCGGCAAAAGCTTCTTTCAAAGAATTGAACACGGCATGGTTTATATTGATTTCCAGCACTTTATTCGCTTTGACATCAGCGTTATTAGGCATGGCGTTCAAGATTTTTTCCATCTCAATCGTCACCTCGCCGTCTGCGGACAGACATACCGGATGTGTCTTCAAGCGCTTAGAGGCTTTAACACTGGATACCTTGCCTTCCAGCAAGCCCTTCATGTACTCGAACAGCTCTTTGTTGTCGTTTTGTTCTGCTTCTGTTTCTTTCTCAGTTTCGTCAGGCTCAATGCCCAGATCGCCGCTTGATACAGATTTGAATTCTTTCTCTTTGTAGCTTAAGAGCATTTTAATAGCGAACTCATCAATATCATCAGTGAAGTACAGAATTTCGTAGCCTTTGTCAGCCACCATTTCGGTTTGCGGCAGTTTTTCAATACGCTCGTTGGACTCGCCGGAAGCATAATAGATATACTTTTGATCTTCTGGCATACGTGATACGTATTCGTCCAAAGTAACCTGCTTTTTCTCTGTAGAAGAGTAGAACATGAGCAGATCCTGCAGAGTTTCTTTATGTCTGCCGTAATCGTTGTAGACACCAAATTTCAATTGTCTGCCAAATGATTTGTAGAATTGATCATATTTCTCCCGGTCATTTTTGAGCAAGGTCAGCAATTGGCCTTTGATTTTGCTTTCGATATTTTTGGCAATCAGCTTCAGCTGACGGTCATGCTGCAGCATTTCTCTGGAAATGTTGAGTGACAAGCTTTCGGAGTCAACCATACCTTTGACAAAGCTAAAATAATCCGGCAGCAGATCAGGGGATTTTTCCATAATCAGCACACCGTTGGCATACAACTCCAGCCCTTTTTCATATTCCTTGGAGTAGAAATCAAACGGGATATTCTCAGGAATAAACAGAATAGCTTGGTACACTACCGCGCCGTCCGCGCTGACATGGATATGCTGGAGCGGCTTGTCGTAGCCATAGCGTTTTTCCGCATAGAAATTTTGATAATCCTCGTCGGTCAGCTCGCTTTTGTTTTTTCTCCAGATCGGAACCATGCTGTTGATACGCTGTTCTTCCTCGTAATCCTCAAACTCGTTGTCGCTTCCCTCTTTCAACCGCTTGCCTGTAATATCCATTTTAATCGGATAGCGGATAAAGTCGGAGTATTTTTTAATCAGTGCTTTTAAACGATACTCGTCCAAATATTCGTCGTAGGACTCATCTTCGGTGTTTGCTTTGATTTTCAGAACAATCTCGGTTCCGACCTCGTCCTTCTCAGCTGCCTCAATGGTATACCCGTCCGCACCTGTGGATTCCCATTTATATGCAGTATCGCTTCCCAAAGCCTTGGTAGTCACTGTAACCACATCTGCTACCATGAAAGCTGAATAGAAGCCGACGCCGAATTGACCGATGATGTCATGACCATCCTTGGATTCATTTTCATTTTTGAATGCCAGTGAGCCGCTTTTAGCAATAACACCCAGGTTATTTTCTAGTTCTTCCTTAGTCATACCAATCCCGGTATCACGCAGGGTTAGCGTTCTATTATCCTTATTGGCAGTTACTTTGATATAATAATTTTCTTTGTCAAAGACCAGTTGATCATCCGTCAATGCTTTATAATAAATTTTGTCAATCGCATCACTTGCATTGGAGATCAGCTCTCTTAGAAAAATTTCCTTTTGCGTGTAAATCGAGTTAATCATCATTTCGAGCAGACGCTTGGACTCAGCCTGAAACTGTTTTTTCTCCATTCGGATATCTCCTTTCAGATGTAAACCTATGTAAGGCCAGCAGATATGAGCTATGCAAACGATTCTACTTTGTTAGCACTCCCATCTTTCGAGTGCTAGCCTACCTTTTTTATAACATTCCTCATTTTTTATGTCAATATCTCGGTTGGCTGAGCAGTAAAATTACATTTTAGGAAATCGCTAGTGTCTAATGTGTTTAAACATCACGTTAAACATTTCGACAGAGGAGGGAAACAGCCCTTGTACATGGGGAAGCAGATTACTCCTGATCCGCAGCTCATCCTCATCCAAATGCTGTAGGTCCTCATGAAAGAACCAAACAATAGGATAATCGCCGTCCTTATGTCTGCTACCTACATTTAAACAAACGGGACCTTGGTCGTCCTCTGCTATTGCAAAAGGAATGTAGCCTGCTGACAGCAGAGGTGACCATTGATCGATCAAATCATAAAATGCCTTTAAGCCTTGACCTACAGGCAGACGCGGGAACTCAACAAACGTACAATCGCTCCAGTATACTCCCGGAATGGATTCATTATCGAATTGTAAAGATACATAATGGTAGGACATGATAAAACTCCTTAGCAGAGGCGGCAGCTCAAAATGGTATTTTTCCTCCATCTCCCGAATTTCCTGTTCAGTAATCTGTGAAGGGAGAGGCTTCCACTTGATCCATCCCTCCTCGTCGACATTCCCATCACGCATTTCAATCGGTACATTTTCTTCCACATCCATAAAAAAGGCTTCATCCATCTGTGCAAATAGTTCCTTCATAGATGTACGAATATCCGCTTTCTTGTCCATGTCCTCACACCTCTTTCCTCTCTATTCGCATTTTGCATCATGGGTTTATGCCAAATGCTCTCTATATGAAAATAGCATTGTATTCATGTGTTACTGCACTTTTAAGTTCAGCTTATCAGAACTTGCTTTTATCACCATTTGCGGAATATTAGTATTACCAGCGCAACGGCTCATAGTTACGCCAGATCATCCAACGTTCTGTCTCGTGAATTAGAGCGGTGCCAATGCTATATTCGTCCTTCGTGCTGCTCTGCAAATCAATCAAATGAAGCATACCACCATACGTTCCAACCGCCAACATGCCTTCATCGGGTGTAACTGCCAGCCCGGATATCGTACTGCCGACAAAATAGCGCCAAAGTTCACGCCCCTCCCTGTCAATCAGACGGAGATAACCGTAGGCATCACCCAAAATAGATCCTTGCGTCAGTGCTGTTGCAGCGTATACTCGCATTTCTTCATTTATCATCGGCCACTCTTCCTTATTCTGAGCAAGACCCTGATCCACCTCAGCAATCGACACTTGAATGGTGGCGCCGTTGTAGAAATGACAGGCATTGTACCAGACATTCAAATCATCTTTGGAAAATACAGCATAATGCGGATAACTAGAATTTGGCTCCAATGTATGCACCGTCTTATCGGACAGATCCATAAGCATATGCTCACTCATCTGGCTACCGTAAGCGATCCAGCGTCCATCCCTCGACACAGCTCCATGGGCCATATCCACAATCGTGTCTTCCAGCTCTAGTTCTCTTCGTTCAGACGTCTTGGGATGGATCAAATCCACCTGATCACCAGCCAACAAATAAACGCCGTAACCGCATACCAGCAGAACTCGCTGTCCATCGCCAAACGGAATCACTTCATCTAATATATCCTCTGGATGCTCTTCATCTCCCAAGCACTCCAAATCAGGAATGGATGCTTTTAAGCGTCCTTGTATATCCTTCCACTGAAAATGTGCTGTCTCTTCTCCTTGCAGATTTAAGTCCGGTTGACGAACAATACGAATCCCCTGTCCATCCACCAACGCAAAATAAGTCCCGTCTGGCGAACAGCCTACTCGATGCAGTCCGGGGATTTGCAAGATTCTATCTTTTCCCGCCACATAGATCATTCCACATTCCCGAGGATTGCCCGCATGTAGAATGACTTCATTGCCTCCATTCATAAAGGCTATCGGCCTAACGGCTTGCAAAGCCTCCTCAAACGCTGCTGTAAGCGGCCAGGATGCAGCCGGAATTTCCCGACGTAACTGCTCTGTTTCCTCTGCCTGATTTGCGTCCTGAATCATACGAAAAATATCTTCGGCCAGTTTGGAGCGTTCGTCTTGCTTTGGCTCTGGCTGCTCTTGCTGCCACTGACTTTCCATACCGATTCTGACAAATTCATTCACATCTGCAGCATACCTTTTTCCTTCCTGTCGCCACTTTGCTGCCATTTCATGATCCAACCAACTCATTCGCTTCCCCCATCCAGTGTATGTATGCCCCGTTCGATCTACAGGCTTGTTCATTCTGCTAGGTGGTTTCTCACCTTTGTCAGCACAGACCACAGGTCTGTCACTGCCTTCACCTCTTCATAGTCCAGATAGGCATCGTGCTTGTCATAGTATTTTACCGCTATAATCACCATCTGAAGCGTCACTGGCTGTCCAGCAGCCTTAAGGACTTCCACAATACTTTCGAAGGTCGCCAACTCAAACCAGGTTTGAACCTGACGATCTGGCACCCACTTGGGAATAGACTCGTCATGTTCGTTGGTTACGGCTGTACCCTCCTCTGCACATTCCTCTAGCCAATGCTCATCCCAATAATAAATCGGTGTGTGAACAGGGTCCTGATCCAATTGATCTACATTCACATATAACCAGTTATTATGCAGTTGCCCCACGCTATGCACCAATTCCTGCAATCCTTCAAACACACGATAAGACGGGCGCTCTCTGCGACGGTAATCCTCAAGTCTCGTCTCATACCTGCTCATCCCCAGCCACCCCGCTTCCTATATCAGTTAAACACTCAACATTCGTATAACATACATTTACAACTCACAAAATCCGATATAACTACAAGCACCTCGTAAAGTGTCAAGACTACATAAGGAGATTGATCTATTCATGAAAAGAATCACCGCACTTGTTATCCTGTCCTTGCTATTACTTGTAACCCCGATCTACGCTGCTGCCCCAGCACCTATGCTGGTCTATGTGGATCAAAGTAACCACTCCTTCATCCCGCTCCGTCTCCTGAACAGCTATGAAGGGATCACACTCAACATGACTGCCGCGGACAAAAAAATAGAAATCGCGCAAGGCAATACCCGGATCACATTATTCACCGGACAATCTACCGCCAAAGTGAATGACCAGACGGTCCGTTTGCAAAACGCTCCTTTTACCGATAATGGTTCGACCTATGTACCCTTGCAGTTCGTCAGCCAATATCTAAACCTGCAAGTCTCATGGCAAAAGGAAACCTCAGCTGTACGCATTAAGCAGGGTACAACGTCCGTCACGCTTCCGGTACTTACTGGTAAGCTACCCGGAAATACTCCCCCCATTACAACGGCTCATAAAAGCTTCAAGGTCGGGTCTCGTACCTTTTCCGCTAAGGTGGTCACCATCTCTATGCTCCATCCCAAGGTAAGCCTAGACGTGGCTCTAGCAGGCGATACCATTGGTAAAGTGGAAGACTTAAGCAGTCTCGCTAAACGTAATCAAGCGGTTGTAGCCATAAACGGTACATTCTTTGATGCCTATACCAAAAGCTCCTACAAAACGCCTTACGGCTACCTGGTCAGCCATGGAAAGATGTTGAAAAAGAGCTCCGGCGACCAACGGACGGTCTTCACCTACGATGCTAACCATTTATCCGAGCTGGTGTCAGGTTCTGCCTTTGAACAACGCTTAAGTCAAGGCAGCGTCGAAGGTGCTCTTCAAGCTGGACCTCGTCTGGTTACGAACGGTCAGGTTTCCCTAAATGTCAAAGCCGAAGGCTTCAAGGACCCTAAAATATTAACAGGCGGCGGCGCCCGCAGCGCACTCGGAATGAGTCGGGATCATAAGCTGATCCTCCTGACCACAAGCGGAGCGACCATTCCGCAGCTCGCCCAAATGATGAAGCAGGCCGGCGCTTATCAGGCCATGAATCTGGACGGCGGTGCTTCCAGCGGGCTGTATTACAACGGCTCCTATCTCACCACACCCGGCCGCCAAATCAGCAATGCCATTATTGTAAAGTATCAATAGACGGATTAAGGGCTGTCTTCACGGATCTGTAAGCCGTGGGGATAGCCTTTTTCCATTTCCTCTAGCTTCGGTTGTTCCTGCTTCCACCTGTTCAAGCGGCATGTATGGCCGTCACGTATTGATCCTGCAATCTACAATCGAATCAGATCTGTAAAGCTATTGCTGCCTTCGCTTCCTTTTTTTATAGAAAGGTAAATACGGTTGTCTTCTCTGCTTGCCATGCATTCATAAAGTCCCGGTTGCAAAGAAAGGAACATCCCTCCCCATACACACTCAGGCTCCAGCCCACCACTTGTGGCTTCCTCCCCTGCTCCAATAAATAGGTTGCCTGAGGGAACCTTCAAAAACAGCCGCACAGCAGGCTTGTCGATATGATCTGTCATCACAACCTCATACGTTCCGTCCGCTCCCAGATTCAAAAAAGCAACATTTCCTTTGTTCAACTCGCCCAGCTCGTCCTCTTCAATGGACCACCAATCCGGCTCATCGTTCAAGCGATGCTTCAGAGCTTGCGTATCAAATAGGCAAAGAGTCGCCGTATCTGTTGTAAATTGAAATGGATTGCTTGCCGTATTCATCATGCGACCCTCCTAATTTCCGTCAGCGAATTTCCGTTTTTTCACGTCTTCCGCTATCCGTATTGCTATATACTAGAGGGAATATCTCCCTGTATGTAAAGTATAACAATGCTTGCAGGGCCAGACAACATACTAGAGCTACCATCCATTTTGCATAAAAAGCCCTCCCTCACGATGTCGCGAAAGAAGGCCGATTTGTGGATTTAAGCAATACTAATCTGCTGTTAGATCAGAAAAGACTTAGTAATAATTACCAACAAAATGAACAATACCAAAATTGCACCTGTGGATGTCCATGCTCCACCGTAACCTACTTCACCCATGTCTGAATCCCTCCTTGCGTTAAAGCATACTCTTATCTTATGAAGAAAAGCGGATACCGACAGGGCGGATTGGCAAGTTTATTTGCCATGGAGGGCCCTCTCAGAAAATGGACTGATACGTCTCGGACGGATCGCTGATCACTCGGGATGACAACTGGCAGAGAATGTCGTCCGTTCTTCGCAGTAGCCTGCTCACATCCTTTCGCTTCATCTTTTGAAGGAGCGGAGTTTCTAACTGGGCTGAAAGAAATTGAGTGGTGCCTATAAATACGACAACATCCAATCCCGGGCTGGTATCAGTATGTAATAAGTGCAGCAGATCCGTCATGGACAGGAATCCCGGAGGGAAAAGGCTGTTGGTTTCTTTCATATATAGTGCTTTTAACATAGAGGTCAAAGCCCAGTCACATAGGATAATGCAGCATTGGACTTGATTGTGCTTGTACAGGATTTGGGCTAGTTTCATGTGGTATTGTGATAGAGTTTGAAAATCAGTTATTGAATGATGTAGGTGTTGTGAGGATCTGGACGATTGTGTGGGACTTGGAATACAGGTAGAAAGAGCTTCTTTCATATCTATTCCTCCAGAGAATTTCAATATTTGTCTTATTATACTCCAAAATAATACTTATAGATATTATTATTATTTATTATATTCATTATTCAATGTTTTCGTTTGGATATCTTGTCTACACTTTTAGAATAGTGAGGTGTAGACGATGGAAGATAAAGAAGTTCTTAAATTAGTGGGTGCCAGAATACGTGCTTTGCGAAAAGAAAAAGGATTGTCTCAGGAGTCGCTTGGGGAAAAAGGTGGATTCCATTTTTCATACATAGGGCAGATTGAGCGTGGAGAAAAAAACGTATCTTTAATAAATATAGCTAAAATTGCTAATGCACTGGATGTTAATTTGATTCAGCTTTTTGCTTATGTAAATGAGGATATTAAGGTTACAAAACATGAAACTGATATACAAGAAATCGTAAAAATACTCCAAAAATCGAGTCCAGAGAAAGTACGCTTGGCGAGGAATGTGATACGGGAGATTACAAAATAAAAGGATTTTTTAGCAAAAATAAAGGAGCCACCTTTAGTTAACAAGGCAGTTCCTATTGCACTATTGTTTTACGTAAGTTCAATACCCTATCGAACATTAAAATAACATATATATATCCAGTATTATCTTAATTTCAAGTTTCTTATATAAAAGCGCGAACCGAATCGAATACGAAATTGCAAAGGATTTCCCGCCATTATGAAATTATTGGCTTCTAGGTAGTTTCTTGCGGTCATTCAATTTAAATTTTCTTTTTACCCTTTTTGTGGGCAATACCATACGAACATTTTTTAGCTTCGCTTTTCTTTGAGCACTATTTGTAATAAGGTTGACTGTGAAGTTCACGAAACCGCGTTGGATGTTAAGTGTTTTAAAACCAACTCTTCTGCAATTATTGCATAGATTACCATTAATATTCCAGATCCAACATCCACTGAAGTTATAATTAGGAACATGTATGGGGAAACTACCTGACCACACAAGATTTCTTGATACGCTCTCAGCGTAATAATATATTGTTCTATCCCCTACGTTGCCAGTAACAACTTCCCTCGTTTGACCAGGCGCCAAACGGTACCAGGTAGACAATATACCAGTTTGTCCCACAAAGACAAACCCACACCTACTCGCGTGATAGAAAATGGCTACCTGTACGGTAGAATTGGTGCTGTTTCGAAAATAAAGACTCATTTTTTTGTCACTCCCTCTTAATACCATTCTACAATCCATTGTATGCAAGAGTTGTAAATAGGAAGTGGACAAACATAAAAGAGTCTTAGCCTTTTTTAGGATACTCAGAGATTATGCTTTTTTAGAGTTTCCCGCCATCAGTTTGGCGAAACCATATGACCATGTTGTTAATGTTATAGAATTCAATCAAAAGAAAACCCCCACCTAATCTTGTAAAGATCAAAAAACACGTCCATATATGACGTGTTTTTCAATAAAATATTTTTAACTAATAGAACCTTTTAAATATCCTAAACCAAACCTTACTTCCAAATCTCGTCCGCAATCTCTTTAATGAAAGCAAGCTTTTTCCACTGCTGCTCTTCTGTCAGAATATTGCCCTCTTCTGTCGAAGCAAAGCCGCATTGTGGGCTGAGGCAGATGTGGTTGATGTCGACGAATTGAGTCGCTTCCTTAATGCGATTAATGACCGTCTGCTTGTCTTCCAGTTCACCCGTTTTGGAGGAAACGAGACCCAGTACGACCTGCTTTTGATCTTTCAGATGCTTAAGCGGTGTGAAATCGCCTGCACGGTCGGTATCGAATTCGAGATAGTAGCCGTCGATGTTGTCGATGCCGAACAGGGTTTCGGCTACAGGCTCATAGCCGCCAGAAGATGCCCAGGTGGAATGGTAGTTACCACGGCATACGTGGGTCGTAACGACCAAATCGGCTGGAAGATCCTTCACCGTTTCCTGATTCACGCGAGCGAATAGCTTTTTGGTATCTTCCACATTCTCACCCGCATGCTGTCTAGCTTCCCAATAGTTTTTATCACAGAGCATACCCCATGTGCAATCATCCAGTTGCAAGCTGCGGCAACCCTCATTGTACAACGCTTGAATCACGGATTTGTAGGCTTTGGCGATATCCGTCACCAGTTCATCCAGATTGCTGTAATACGTATCGGTTGTTTCTTTATTCTCTCCGCGCAATAGCTCGGCCAGGAACTGTGCAGGTGCCGGGATCGTTTGGCGTGCGATCGCATCCTCACCTGCTACTTGCTTCAGGAATTTGAAATCTTCAATGAAAGGATGACGGGAATGTCCGATTTTACCGGACAAGCGTGCGGTTTCCGCTCTTGTTTCCACACCTTGGAATTGGTAGCCGTTCGAAAGCTGTACCTTTTCCACACCGTCCAGACCCCACATAAAATCAAGATGCCACCAAGAGCGTCTGAATTCACCGTCCGTCACGGCTTGAAGTCCTACGGATTTTTGCTTTTCCACTAGCTTGATAATTTCGTTATCTTCAATTTGTTTCAGCTCGTCCGCAGAGATTTCATTATTTTGAAATTGAATTCTGGCGTCTTTAATCGCTTGCGGGCGCAAAAAGCTGCCGACCATATCATGTCTAAAAGGGGTCACTTTACGTTGGGATGCATTATCAAGGATGCTGCTCATTAGGGTTATCTCCTTTTTCGCTTCTATAGTGAAGTTCTTGTAAGAAAGATAACATACATTTTCAGTTATAAGGTAACTCCAATAAACTATAGCTAGTTATAGCCTAGGGCTATACCCAACTTTTTATTCCCCTATCGCCTCATGCAGCGCTTCTACATAGACAGTGGCCAGCTTGGAGAGCGCAGCATTTTTATGGCAAATCCATCCCACATTAATAGACTCATCACATTCCAGAGGGACGGAAATAATGTCGTTACCGTTCAGATCGGCACTGATCACTCCGGTAGAAATGGTATAGCCGTTCAACCCAATGAGCAGATTAAAAAGGGTCGCCCGGTCATGGACGCGAATGCTTTTGGGATGCGATAACGTACTGAGAATCTCCTCGGAAAAGTGAAAGGAATTGTACTCCCCTTGCTCAAAGGACAAATACGGATACGGATAAAGCTGGTCAATGGTCACGATGGACTGTTGGGATAGCGGATTATTGGCACTGATAAAAATATGTGGCTTGGCCGTAAACAGGCTGTTGAATTGTAGATTCGCATCTTTTAGCAGCTTGTTAATGACCTTGGCGTTAAATTCGTTCAGATACAGGATTCCGATCTCACTGCGCAGGCTTTTGACATCCTGTATGATTTCATGGGTTTTGGTCTCTCGCAAAGCCAATTCATACTCTTCTTGACCATATTGATTCACCAGATTCACAAATGCATTTACGGCAAAAGCGTAATGCTGCGTGGACACAGCAAAATGCTGTGGTGTAGGCTTGGCATCCAGATAGCGACTTTCCAGCAGCTCCGCCTGCTCAACGACCTGACGTGCATAACCGAGGAATTCCACGCCTTCCTTGGACAAAGAAATCCCCTTATTGGTACGCTCAAAAATGGTGATATGAATTTCTTCCTCCAGATCACGAATCGCGTTCGACAGACTGGGCTGGGAAATGAACAACCGCTTTGCCGCCTCATTCATGGAACCGCGATTGGCAACCTCAATGACATATTTTAATTGTTGTAGGGTCAATGCATGATGTCCTTTCCGTTTGTGTTTCTTCTATTATATAATACATGCCCATGCTCCTGAAAAAGGGAATTTAAAAATACCCCCTCAAAATGGTAACATCCATTTCAAGGAGGTGCTTTTTCACGGCGGCTTTAATTAACGAATTTCACCGTTTGTGGAGATCAGCTTTTGATACCAATAAAAGCTTTGTTTACGAATACGACGCAGATCCTTGAGATCAAACTCCTCACGATCCACATAGATAAACCCGTAACGCTTGCTGGAGCCTTGATGGGTACTCACCAGATCAATTGCAGACCACGGACAGAAGCCGAATACGTCTACACCATCTGTAATAGCAAATTGAATCTGCTCAATATGTTTCTTGAAAAAGTCAATACGATAAGGGTCATTCACTACATCCCCTTCTTCCAGCTTGTCAAAAGCGCCCAAGCCGTTCTCTGTCACGATCAAAGGCAAGTGGTAGCGAGAATAAATTTGGCGTAACGTGGATCTAAAACCGACCGGATCAATCTCCCAACCAAACTCCGTCGTTTGCAGATTGGGGTTAACGGAACCTCGATATGCTCCGGGTTCACCCACAATTTCATGCTGATCTCCTGTATGTGAAAAATCATTCCCGTCATCTAAACTTTCTCCTACGGTTTGAGAGGTATAATAATTAAATGCGATAAAGTCCGGGTTCCCCTTCGCTAATATATTCATATCCCCTTCTTCAATGACAGGCTCATAGCCTTTCTCGACCAAATAGCTCCAGGCAATATGGTTGTATCGGCCAAACACAGCCATATCCAGATAGAGCCAGTTGCGAATGGCTGCATAGTTGTCCGCCGCCAGCGTATCTTCAGGCTTGGAACTGGCTGGATAAATGACCCCAATATTCGGTGCTGGTCCAATTTTCGCATCAGGCAGCATCTCGTGGCACAATACCATGGCTTTCGCCTGGGCTACTAACATATGATGATTTTGTTGGTACAGTACCTTTTGCGGATTTTCCAGACTTGCATCTAATGTGCCAATAGAACCGGGATGGAGAATCAGCATGTTCTGCTCATTAATGGTTAACCAATATTTCACCCTGTCTCCAAAGTTCTCAAACAATGTTTTGGCATACTGTTCGAAGGCATCAATCGTCTCCCTCTTCGACCAACCGCCTTGTTGTTCAAGAGCATAAGGCAGATCAAAATGATACATAGTAACAATCGGTTCAATGCCATACTTAATGAGTTCGTCAATCAATGAGCTGTAAAACGCAATTCCCTTCTCATTGACTTCACCGGCGCCTTGCGGATAGATGCGTGTCCAAGCAATCGAGAAGCGGTACGCCTTAAAGCCCATTTCAGCCATCAGAGCTACGTCTTCTTTGAACATATGGTAATGATCACTGGTTACCTTAAAATCAGTGACTCCTTCGACGTGATTAGCCATGTCAATGACAGAGGGGCCTTTTCCATCTTCGTCCCATGCACCCTCTACTTGATAAGCAGAAGTTGAACCACCCCAGAAAAAATTTTCAGGAAATGCCTTCAATTGATTATGTTTCATGCTATAGTCCCTCCAGTTATCGTTATATCCTTCTGAATTTGCAATTCATGAATGTGATGATAGGCTTTCCTGTATCACAGAACCAACGTTAGCAATACTTCATTTTTTTGAATTTGCTCCTGATTTGTCTCAAACACATCCACTTTATTTTTTGTAAGCGTGACGATGACAGGGGTCACGATTTCGTATCCTGCTTCTATAATCTGCTCCCTATCAAATTGGATTAACAAGTCCCCTTGTTTTACGATATCTCCTTCTTGAACGACTGGATTAAAATGCTTCCCTTTCAGCGCAACGGTATTAATTCCAATATGAATTAATATCTCCGTACCCGCCTTTGAAGTCAAGCCGATGGCGTGTCCTGTGGGAAACAGCGAGGTTACAACTCCATCTATAGGCGCTACGACCTCACCGACAGACGGCTCAATGGCTAAGCCTTTTCCCATCGCCCCTGTAGAAAATGCCGAATCATTCACTTGGCTCAATGGTATAGCCTTGCCTGTGATCGGGCTGTAGATCGTTTCTTTCTTGATGTCAACAGCCTTCGTTGCTGTAACAACAGGTTCTGGTTCTGCTGTTTTCACGGATTCAACTGTTTCCGGGGTCTCCTCCTTCACCTTGCTTTCATACCCAAAAATAAGGGTTAGTGCGGTTGCTGCCGCGAATGAGCAGGCAATGGCAATCACGTATAGCAAGGTTGGCGTATACACTGGAATCGCAAAAATGTTGTGAAACACATACGCCGTCATTTTCACTCCAAAATGTCCATTGATGGCACCGCCTAGAGCACCTGCGATAATGACAATCGGAATGACACGTTTATAGCGAAGCACCAGACCATACACAATCGGCTCTGTCACACCAGCCAGCAATCCTGTAATACTCGTGGAACCGGCAAGAGTTCTAAGTGTTTTATCTTTTCTCGCCTTCAGGAAGATACCAAATGCGACCCCAATTTGAGCAAATACAGCTGCTGCAGCCATCGCCTCAATCGGATCACCGCCAACACCGATATTTTGAATCGTGATCGGAGTAAAACCCCAGTGAAGTCCGAAGACGACCATAAAGGTCATAAAACCGCCAAGAACAATCCCTGACAAAATGCCACTTACACCGATTAACCATGTCACACCTGAAGAAATCCAATCTCCTACCCCTGTACCGAAAGGTCCAAAAGCCATCGCAGATAGCGGAACCATAATCATTAAAGCCAGCATCGGAACTAAAAATAGCTGTAAATCCTTAAGAATGATCTTCTTCAAAAACTTATCTACCAACGCATAGATGCTAATGGATATAAAAATCGGGAAAACACTGGCGGAGTAGTTCATCATGACCACCGGTATTCCTAAAAACGATACATCAGTGCCTTTGTCCATCAGCCCCGTAAAGTTGGGTTCCATGAGAGCCGCACCGATCACACCAGCTACATAAGGATTCGCCTTCAGCTTTATACCAAGCGTAATCCCCAGCAAAATAGGCAAGAAGTAAAACACAGCATTCCCTGCAGCAGACAGGATCATATAAGTATCACTTGTTGCAGACATCCATCCTAGCAAGGTCAAAACCGTCAGGAGTGCTTTTATCATTCCCGAGCCCGCCATCGCCGGAATTAACGGGGAGAAACTACCGGAAATGACTTCAAAGATTGTGGATATGACCGATGTTTTTTTACCACTGGATTCACTGGCTGCAGGGGAATTCGATCCAAAATCCCTGTTTTTCATGATCTCTGCATATACATAGGCAACATGGCTGCCAATAACAACTTGGAATTGTCCTCCGCTTTCAACAACGGTAATGATTCCCTCATGCTTCTCAAGCGCTTCTCTTTCGGCTTTTCGTGAATCCTTCAGGTCAAATCGGAGTCGTGTAGCACAATGGACAAGTCCATTGATATTTTCTTCTCCTCCAACGAGACATACGATGTCTTCGCCCATTTTCTTATGGTCCATGTTCATTCTCCTCTTGGGCAGATTGCCTGGAAACAAAAAAATACCTAAACGAAAGGCCTGCATGATCAAAGAAAATGATCACTGCCATTCATTTAGGTATCGCCTGCTTAACCAGTAACAATCCTTATATTTAAGTTGTGAGCCTACTATAAATCACTTAGAAATCGTTTGCAAGCTTTTTTTCTAAGAACTAGCTATATCATTTCTGGAGGTTACACGCTGTATATGAATCGTCAAATACACTTTTTCATCAATCGACATAGCACTTTCATGCTTTAACTCTAAATATTGATTGATTAATTGGGTGCATTGAAAAGCCTTCTCGTATTTATCTTTGACTTGGTCATACAAGAAATTATCCCCTGAAGCTAGTTGTTCTTGTTCATTGCTCAGCAATCGTTGGGCAAAGTACTGCAAATGAGTAATAAACCGGGAATAATTGAACGAAGTTTCATCCAGTGTAATCTCGTAGTAATCGGTTACAATGTTGAAAATGTCATCAATAATCTCGGTAATCTCAACCGTTTGTTTCATTCCCTGACCGTCTTGTCTTGCATTTACAAAATGCATAGCAATAAAGCTTGCTTCATGCTCATCCATTTGGATGCCAAATTGAGCATGGATGATGTCCAATGCGTTCATTCCGATCATAAATTCTTTTTTGTAAAATTTTTTAATTTGCCATAACAGTGAATTTTTAAGTCCTACGGATTTTCTGTATCGAGAGATGGCAAATTGAATATGGTCAATCAGAGAAATATAGATATTGTCACTAAAAATATCTCCCATTTCCTTTTTTGCGCTGCCTACAATTTCATCCGCCACCTTTAAATACTCTACAGATGTTTCCCCAATAAGATCTATTAATTTTTGTGGAATTTTATCGGACTTTAATACAAAGGTTTTTTCTATTTTGTCCTCATCGACCCTCTGGCCATTTTTCTTTTTAAAGCCTAGACCATTCCCTATGACAACAAATTCATGACCCACCTGATTTTCGACTCGGATAACATTGTTGTTAAAAATTTGCCGGATGATCATTTATCTGCTCACCTCATTGATGTAATGACAAAGTTTGTAATAACAAAAAAAAAACCAAATAACGACTAAATCAATTAGTCATTATTTGGGTATCGCCTGCTCACCAGTAACAATCCCGAAGGGCACTTCACCCCTCATTCAATTACTCTTACTATACCGCTTTCAATGCAGAATAACAATACAATCATGCCAAAAAACCGCCAAACACTCGGAATCCTTTGTGCTTAGCAGTTTTTTAGGTTCATGCTTAACTTTCTTGCTCTTTGCAAAACACCTCTTTGGCAACCTGAATGGCTGAGGCTGCCCGGGGCCATCCTACATAAAAGGCAAGCTGTGTAATGACTTCAACCAGTTCTTCCTCCGAAATCCCGTTTTCCTTGGCCAGGTTCAGATGATAAGGAAGTTGATTCACATGCTCACCCGCCACCAGAGCAGCAACTGTAATAAAACTCCGTTCCCTAAGAGACAACTCACTTCTTCTCCATACATCTCCAAAAAGAACATCCTCCGTATAGGTTACAAAAGCGGGTGCAAAATCACCTATCGTTTCCCGAACACTCGATTTGATTAATTTATGCTTCATACAATCATCTGGGCAAGTCCATTGCCAAAGGACCAATCCTCTAATTCAGTCTCTACCAGTGTCACAAAAACATCCTCCGGTCGGACTTTACATTCAATAGAGATGAGTTCGGCTAATCTTTGGTAAAAATCCTTTTTTTGTTCCGTAGTTCTACCCGATCCCATCGTAATTTGGATGTACAGCAGCTTGTCTGTTCTGGATACATTCAAATAATCGGGACTATAATAAAACTCGCTTTGCTTATGAGCATGAAAAACCTGAAAGTAATCCTTGGGCGGGACCTGAAAATGTTCGATCAAAGCATTCATGATACAGCGGCTAATGTCAGGCAGCTCTTGCTCTGTGTATTGTTGCTCCATGTAGCCAACTCGTACAAATGGCATGTTCATCTCTCCTATCCGTTGGGATAAGATGATTGTACTCCTCTACCCTTCATCTGTATAATTGAAAATAATCATAAATATATTCAATTTCATCGATGGAGATGAGCAAGCGTGGATCTGAAAGAATTAACTACATTTCGTACCATAATCGAAGAAGGAACGTTTTCAAAAGCTGCTGTCAAATTAAACTACGCTCAGTCTACAGTCACGAACCAAATCCAGAGGCTTGAAAAAGAGCTGGGATTTCAACTTTTTAAAAGGGGTTGGGATGCGGAGTTAACGTCCCCGGGCAAACTATATGCCGAGGAGATAGACGGACTTATTCAGCATTGGAATTTTGTAATGGACCAGGCGAAGTCGCTGAAAAAGGAGGAGATCGGCACGCTCCATATCGGTGTGCTTGAAACGGTAGCGGCTACCTTACTCCCCTTGGCTCTGCAGCAGTTTCGAGAGCATAAACCGAATATTACGTGTCATTTTACAGTTGGAAACACGGATGCACTCGCACATGCTTTGGTGGATGGTAAGCTGGATTTTGCTATCTCTGGGGAACCTCACTCCATTCCTTCCTTACACTTTGAATCCATATATCACGAACACATCGCCTTTATTGTGTCCCGTAATCATCCCTTCGCGGCAAAAAGTGAGCTTCAGCTCGAAGATCTGTACGCGTATCCGCTTATCGTCGGAGGTAAGAACTGCTTGTACCATATACCACTGGAGAAAGAGCTTTCACACTTCCCGTCGATGCCGTTTTTTTATACTGTCAGTCAAATCTCGTCGATCCCCACGTTCGTAAAAACGATTCCTTCAGTTGGAGTGGTTCTATCGTCAATGCCTTTGCCGGAGGAACTGGTCACCGTCCCCCTCCAGTTAACAGACCCTAATATTGCCATTGGACTATTACAAAACAACCATCACCAGCAGTATATGTCTTCGGCCCGAAAGCTATTTATACAGCTGCTTAAGGAGCTTTGCAGGCTATAGCATCTATGCAAGACTACTAATAAGTTATATCATCTTTGCATAAAGAAAAAGCCGCTAAACACTCAGAAACCTGGTGTTTAGCGGCTTTACTATTTTGAAGGCCTAAGAAAATGTGGCCCTCTCTTTATTTTTATACTCTTGTTGTCATACCTGTTATTTCGCTTCAAGCGGTTTTTTCCACAGTCCCAGAATGAGCGCGGAAATTACGGAACCAATCACCACTGCAAGCAAGAACAGCAAAGCATGATTGGCAAGAGCTGCTACAAAAATTCCGCCATGTGGAGCTGGAAGATTGATTTGCCAGAACTGCGTCAGACCACCAGCAATCGCTGAACCTACAATACAAGAGGTTAAGACACGCAGAGGATCAGCAGCTGCGAATGGAATGGCTCCTTCCGTAATGAAGGACAATCCAAGTACATAGTTCGTCAAGCCAGACTTGCGCTCTTGCTCAGTAAACTTATTTTTGAAGAACGTCGAAGCTAATGCGATTGCCAGCGGAGGTACCATGCCGCCCGCCATAACAGCCGCCATCATAGCTCCGTTCGTGTTACCACTGGAAGTAAAGACACCGATCGAAAATGCGTAAGCTGCCTTGTTGAAAGGTCCACCCATGTCAATCGACATCATTCCGCCCAGGATCAGACCCAAAATAACTGCATTACCTGTTCCTAAATTGTTCAGAACGTTGACAAGCCACGTATTAATACCACCGAAAATTGGATCAAACAGGTAGAACATAATCGCGCCTGTAATTAGGAGTCCGAATACCGGGTATAACAAGATTGGTTTTAAACCATCCAGCGTTTTTGGTAGACCTGCAAAAGCTTTACGCAGGAAGATCACCACATAACCAGCCAGAAAACCTGCTGCCAGACCGCCAAGGAAACCTGCATTGGAGTTTACAGCCATCAGACCCCCAACCATACCTGGCATCAGTGCCGGGCGGTCTCCAATACTCATCGCGATAAATCCGGCCAGTATCGGAATCAGGAAGTGGAACGCACCTGTTCCGCCGCCAATCGTTTGTAACAGTTGGAAGAATACATTATCTTCTCCCGCTACCTGTTCAATCAAGAAGGAAATGGCTAGCAAGATCCCCCCGCCTACAACGAATGGTAGCATATGAGAAATACCGTTCATTAAATCCTTGTAGATTTTGCTGCCTACGCTGCTCTTCTCCGCTTTCGACTCTTCAGCGCTGCCTTTACCTTCACTACGATAAATTGGCGCATCGCCGTTCAGCGCTTTGCGGATCAGTTCCTCAGATTTACGAATACCGTCACTTACCGGTCTTTGTAATACAGGTTTACCGTCAAATCTGGCCATTTCAACCTTCTTGTCAGCTGCGACGATTACTCCTTTGGCACGACGAATTTCATCCGCTGTCAGTACGTTTTGTGCGCCTTCCGAGCCATTCGTCTCTACACGGATATTTACACCCATTTCTTTCGCTTTCTTAATAAGAGCATCTTCAGCCATAAACGTGTGTGCAATGCCTGTAGGACAAGCGGTCACTGCAACCACAAACTCGTCAGAATTCGGATTGCCAACGATAACGTCTGGCGTTTGCTGCGCTTTGGCTGCCTCTTTCTTAGCCTCTTTTGCTTTTTTGGCAGCTTCTTCTTCCGCCTGCTTGGTATCAAACAACACAGATACTTCATCCGGTGTTTGCGTTTTCATAAGGTTCCCGATAAAATCGGTATCAATTAAGAGCCGGGAAAGGGCTGCCAGTGTGCGAAGATGCGTATTTGCTGCCCCCTCTGGAGCCGCAATCATAAAGAACACTTTTGCCGGCTCACCGTCCAACGATTCGAATTCTACGCCTTTACTGCTTTTGGCGAAAACGACAGTCGCTTCATTCACAGCTTTGGTCTTGGCATGCGGCATCGCAATGCCGCCGCCGATTCCAGTGCTGGACTCTGCTTCACGTTTGTAAATCATTTCTTTAAACAAGGCACGGTCATTAATACGTCCACTTGCTTCGAGACTAGCGATGAGCTCCTCAATCGCCTCGTCCTTTGTCGTCGCCTGCAGGTCCATGATCATCGTTTCTTTAATCATCAGGTCTGTTATTCTCATTTTTCACACTCTCCTAAGTTCGGTCAGCGTGTCGATACACGCATAATAAGCTCATGATGCAGCCGGATTACCGTTTTGAAATCGTGACTTGCGGCCGTAATTGTTCAATTTTCTCTCTAGTAGCCAGATCATCGGAAAACGCAGTTGCGCTTCCGGATGCCACTCCTGCACGGAATGCTTCGATCGGATCGCCATGAAGAGCCAGCGTACCCACGAATCCAGCAATCATTGAATCACCTGCGCCTACAGAATTTTTAACCGTTCCTGCTGGTACATTTGCGTGATACACTTCATCTGCCGTAATGAACAAAGCCCCTTCTCCTGCCATGGAAATCAGTACATTTTTTGCACCTGCTTCCAGCAGCTTACGACCGTAAGTGACGATCTCCTCCTTTGAGTGAATAGTTACGCCAAACAACTCAGCCAACTCGTGGTGATTTGGCTTGATGAGCAGCGGTTTATGAACCAGTGCCTTCATCAGCGCCTCACCTGTGGTGTCGATGACGAATTCAGCCCCAGTTTGCTGGCATACGCTAATCAGCCGATCATAGAAGTCTCCTCCAAGTGACGGCGGGATACTTCCCGACAAGACGACAATGTCATTTTTCTGGAGTGCGGCCAGCTTTTGCACCAACGCATCGGCCTCTTGCTCACGAATCACAGGTCCCAAACCGTTAATTTCCGTTTCATCGCCATGCTTGAGTTTAATGTTAATCCGTGTGTCATCTTCGATCATTACAAAATCAGTTTTAATGGATTCTTCCCGCAATGTATCGTCGATAAACCTGCCTGTGAATCCTCCTAGAAAGCCGATCGCCGTGCTATCTGCTCCCAGCTGGTTTAGTACACGTGATACATTAATTCCTTTACCACCTGGCAATTTCAAATCACGTTTCATCCGGTTCAAATCACCAAGCTTCAAATCGTCAACTTCCACGATATAATCAATGGAAGGGTTCAGCGTTACTGTATATATCATTGTTATCCCTCGATTATCTTAGTTTTCTGAGCGATGGATCGGCGTGAGCGTTCTGGCATCGATTCGGTAATAAGTATAGCTTCCTTGAGCTCGAACAGTTTGGCGAAGGTTACTTCTCCAATTTTGCTGGAATCGGCCAACACATACGTTTTGCCTGACAACTGATGGGCTCGCCGCTTGATTAGCGCCTCTTCAGGATCAGGAGTTGTATACCCCATTTCCATATCCACCCCGTTCGTTCCTAGAAAGCACTTGTCGAATCGAAAATTGTCCAAATTTTGTAGGGCAATACTGCCAATTACGGCTTTGGTATGAATTTTCATCATCCCTCCCAGTAGATAGCTTCTGATTCTTTTACTTACCAGTGCTTCTACGTGGGATAGACCATTCGTCACGACCGTCACGTCTTTAGCTTCAATGTAAGGAATCATCGCCATCGTTGTTGTTCCCGCATCCAGATAAATACATTCGCCATCCAAAATTTCTTTGGCTGCCATGCGGGCGACTGCGTTTTTTTGTTGAACGTTTTTGAATGTTTTTTCTTCCATGCCAGGTTCCTGACTTTTCTGATTCAGTAAGGTTGCCCCACCATGAATCCGTTTTAGCAACTGACGGCCCTCAAGATCTATCAAATCGCGCCGAATTGTTGATTCAGAAGCTCCCAACAGATCAGCCAATTCCTGCAACTTTACAACACCACGTTCTTGTAAGCGCTGTATTATTAACTTGTATCTTTCCTCCGTCAGCATCTTCATTCCCCCAACTGTTTATATCGTACCACAAACCTGATAAAAAACAATCATTTTTCTCCAAAAAGATTCAAAAAAATTCATTCCAACTTCATTTTTTTACAAAATGGTGAATTCCCGCTCTAATCGACATGATTGCGTTTACATTTTAAAGAAAATTCATCTACTTTTATGTAAATTCATTCTTCTTACATAGGAATTCAGCAGTAAACGTTCAAAAACGTTCTAAAGCTTCCATCAGTACTATTTTACCATTATGCGCACAATTCGTCCCAATTTCCCTGAAACCTCATTAAGCTCATACGTAACCATTCCTGATGAGCATTAGGCACCTGTGTACACTAGTGCTGTATTTTAAAATAACAAGAGCCATGACTGCGTGCATACCGCATTCATGGCTCACCTTGTTATGATACATATTCACCCTCAATAATCTTCTCCAGATAATCTTCCGGCTGTGCAAGAAACTCAGCAAAGCTGCACACATCCGCATATTCCTGATGCTCCTCGTCATAATAACCCAGGCACTTCTGCTTTGGATTCCACACCAATATAATATCCGAGTAATTATCTACGTTTAGAGACAGACGCAACAGCTTTTGCCGACCTACCTTCATCTCAACCGTATCGATAATTGAAAAGAACTCAACAAATTGAATATCAAGATCATTTTCTGGCAGGTTCACACGGAGTTGATTCCCTGTCAGAAAGGCTATTAAATCCTTCGGAAGCTTGTAGCTTTTCAAAGCATGTCGTTTATTTTCCAGATTATGAAATGCCGGAGGCTCTACAGACTTTAAATACTCAGCCATTTCTACGTTTTTATTACTTAGTGCAATTGTATATGCCCGTTCTCCATCTTTTTCTGCCAGCGTCACATCAGCGCCTAGCTGAACCAAATACTTCACCATCGAAAAATCGTTGTTGCGCGCCGCCACTGTCAAAGGCGTGGCTTTATATGGATATACCATATTAGGGGCATTGAAATTAATATCTACGCCATGTTCCAATAGTAAAGCTACTGTTTTCAAGTCATGCTCACTAACTGCGTTGCGGAGTGTTGCTCCAGCATGCTGCTTCATATCGAGGCCCAGCTCATGGATAAGCAGCATATTACTTTTGTTACCGTAGTAGGCTTGCTCATAAGCACCAGATTTGACATGATTTTTACCGTCCAGCTTGGCGCCATGGGCGACCACATAACGGACAACCTCTTCGGTACCATAGCGAACAGCCGTCAGGAATGCGGGATTATCCTTTACATTAAGTTGAACCCCCTCATCGACCAGTAGCTTCAAGACTTCCATTTGCCCAGTGATGAGTGTAATATCCAGTGGACTTAATGTCGTATATTTGCTGAGTACGATCCCTTGTTCTATATCCCAGCCTTCGGTCAGCGCCTGGCGTAAAGCAGATATATTGCCTTGAACGATATGCATCGCTATCTCAGGAAGAACCTTGAAATTGCCTACATCTTTTAATTTAATCATGGTTATTACCTCACTCTTTATGTATCTACTATTAATCATGTATATCTATTTTATACCAACCTCTCTTTTATATAAATCCAACAGATTCCCCAAAATTCATTATTCACTCTATCGCAAACAAGTGAGTAATAGAGGTCAAAATACCTTATAGAAGCTATAATTGTATTATGATTCTGTATACCCTGTGCAACCGAAAAGGAGAACATATGAATAGCATTCAATATTTGTCCCAATTTAATTTGCTTCATAGTCTCTCATTAGAAGATTTAATTGAAATGGATCAAATGACCTCCATTACGACTATACCGAAAAGAAACTTTATACAAACTCCAGAGACCTTTTCCGAGGGACTTTATTTTGTGAAAAAGGGCAAAGTACGTCTATATAAGCTAAATGCTGACGGGAAGCAATTTACTTTGGATATCCTCCGCGAGGGAAATGTATTTGGTGAAATGGATATGATTTCACTAGGAACAAGGGAGATGTATATAGAAACGATAGAAGAATGCGATATCTGCCGTATGGACAAAGACCGATTCGAGCATTTTTTAATAGAACATCCCAGGTTCATGATGAACATGATCAAGGTGTTAAGTGACCGAATTTCAGGAATGAGCAGTCTGGCCCAGCATTTAGCTTTGGGAAATTTACAGGATAAAATTTTGTATATTCTTCTGAAATTGTCCGATCAGTTCGCCCTCCAAAGCCGTGATGAGTATTGCAAAATCAATTTCCCTCTCTCTCATCAAGAAATTGCGAATCTGGTCGGGGCCACCCGTGAGGCTGTAACAGCTGCTCTTCAGGAGCTTGTCAAAGAAAAGGTCATTAAAACCGGCTTTAAGACGATTTACATCCATCGCGAAAAGTTAGTGAAGTTGTAAACTACATTACATCTATACTCCAACCCAAAAAAGTATCGTATACCTATCAGACAATTTACGATATGGAGTGGATGAAATGTTACAACGAAAAGGTGCTCGCAAAGGGTCAGATATTCCTAGTGATGTGCTTCAGCTGCTACAGCAAGGGCGGCTTCAGACGGTGAATCTCACCGAATGGCTGGCTGTCGATCATGTTGTACTATTACAAAATACTCTTGATGAATTTGGCTTGCAGCAATCATCCGATGTCTTCCTGACCGAATTGAATGAGCTGAAGGAAAAGAAGATCATGAAAATGATACCCGCAATCGCGCGAGCGTGGCTTCATGTGTTTGAGCAACAAGCGATAGAAGAACGTATTCGCATCTTTGATGCGATGGCCTCGCATCTTTCAGACAGCATTCGCTGCTGGGCTGCCTACATCATCGGGGTTGATCCCTGTTTAAGTGTAGAGGAAAAATTGGCTGGCATTCGCCCCTTTGCAGCGGATTCCCATTTCGGAGTACGTGAAATAGCCTGGATGGCCGTGAGAGAATCCATATCCTTGCAACTGCTTGAAGGGCTTGCCCTGTTAGACAGTTGGGTGCGAGATGAGGATGCTAACATACGTCGTTTTGCCATTGAATTAACCCGACCACAAGGCGTTTGGGCCAAGCACATCCCTGAACTAAAAGAACATCCCGAGTTGGCTCTTCCGCTCTTGGAGGCTGTTCAGTCCGATCCGGTCAAATATGTCCAGGACTCCGTTGGCAATTGGTTGAATGATGCCAGCAAAACCAGCCCGGAATGGGTTCTTCAAGTTTGTAATGCATGGCTGATGGCTTCGGATACTAAAGAAACGAAGCGAATAGTAACCCGGGCCCAAAGAAGCTTGAACAAAGAGAAATAATTAGAAGACTCCTCCCCATCCAATCCATATCTAGAATATTCACATAAACTATGATATTTATCTGGAGTATTAGGAATGAGGAATTCCTATGTCTATTATTCAAATCTATCTGGAAGCAGACAGTATCGTATCTGGAAACATTGCTATCACAACAAGTATCAATGTCACTCCAGTGGTTAATCGTTACACAGCTATTGTCGTGCTTGGTAATATATTTGGTGGAGTGACCACTATCCCAGCACAATATTTCATGAATGATAGTGGTACTTCAGTCGCGACAAACAGTCTTGTTGTTCCGACCAGTAGCGGATACTACAATGTATTTGTAAATGGGACGTTGCAGCGAGGCGGCTTAACAACGCTTTCTGCTACAAACCTAATTATAAATACAGGCCTGATTGTTGGCGCGACAGTAGTCGTTGAAGTTATTAATTTCAACTCTAGTGCCTCCTCAACCTCTGTCAACAATGTTCAGTAACGACTACCATAAGCGACTGAGCTACGTAAAACAGGACAAACGCCTCTTTTTTATAATTTTATAAAAGGGTAAAATTTCCTTTGTAAATATGAAACAGAGGGAGTTATTTCCATGAAATTCAATTTTGCGCATTTCCGATTTTATGTTATTGCACTGATCGCAGTGCTCATGCTTACCAGCTGCACCTCAAAAAATGCTGCAACTGCAGTCCAAACAAATTCTGATGTAGACAATGCGACTCATAGTACAACAGTTGTAGACAAAGAAAGTCAGCCTGTTCTACCCGTCACAGAGTCGCTGCCTCATACCGTTACCTCGGATAAGGATCTTGTGGCTCTTACCATTCCCGCTGGCTGGCGTAAATTTAAACAGGGACAACTGGATTCGGTGCTTAGTGTTTGTGACAAAGAAAAAAAGAATGTAGGTCTGGTTTTCCGTGTCCCCAAGTCAGCTTTTGCAAATAATATGACGCTCGACGAATTCGTACAGCAACGTGAAGAAATCTCCGCATTGGGCCTAGAAAACTTTAAGGCTGTGGATACTACCCCAATCCAGATTGATTCCACAACCGCCAGAACAGCCGATTATAGCGGGAAATACAATGGCCAACAGGTCTATTACTTCAGTGCCATGTTAGAGAGTAAGCAGCACTATCTTCAAGTATTAATCTATTCAAGGGGAGGCTCTGCAGTAGAACAACATCACGAATTTGCAACTATAGCCAGCTCCTTGAAAGTCTTAAGCGACTCACAAGTTAAGCCAGACCTTCGCTCAACAACTATTTTGAAAACATTTAAAAGTGAAGATGCCACGCAACAAATTCGTCTCCCTTATATATGGAAGACTGGTTTAATTCTTAATCCAGATGCGCTAATTCAAGCTTGGTATGAAAAAAACGATGCATACATGACGATCATCAAGGATTGGAAATCTGAACTGCCGTATGAGAAATCCTCAATGATCACATTAAAAGATTACGCTGAGTTTTCAGCTCAATTAGTACTCAAAAGGTCTGGAAAAGGGATTATTTCGACAGGACCAGTAAAGGTCAATATAAACGGGAATCAAGGCTTGCAATACGAAGTATGGGTAGAGAGTGATAAAGTAAAAATTGTATATCTAATCACTTATTTGGAACATTCCGACTCATTCTCTCAAATTATTTTTTGGACGAGAGCTGATTATTACGATAATCAAAAATCTGAATTTCAAAGATACACCAAAACATACAGAGAAGAAGAAATATAGACATGATAAAATCCGCCAAACACTTAGGAATCTTTGTGTTAAGCGGATTTTGTCTATATGACTATCACAGCTTGAAATTCTAAAAGCTTCCCCTTGTTTAGATAGGAGATGTTACTTGTACATCCTTTTATTTTTTGTGGGCTAATAAGAGATTAACTATGGTATCCAGCTGAAGGCCTTTCCATAGCTCACTATGCAGAATCTGATTAGCCCCTTCATCTTCTGAACCGTATACAAAGATGTGATCTCCCATATACTCGGGTAAAACCTCAAGTGAAATATTTTCAAATCCTTCTTTCATATTCAATGCCTTCTTGGTAGGTGGCAGCTTTAGCATCTGATAAATGGTCGGACTTCCGTAATTGCCGCCTTTCGCTGCCAAAACATATATCGATTTATTGGCGACTTGTACAATTGAAACCGTCTCTCCGTCCTTAACGATACCTTGAATTTTCATTCTGGCCTCTGCAGCTTTCTTCTCGTATTCAGTAATCCACTGCTCGGCTTCTTTCTGCTTGCCAAAGATTTCACTGATTCTACGGAATTTATCCAGTGCTTGCACTGCCGCTTGTCCATCGCTGTTGGATGTTGTCGCTGTATGATTAGCCTTCGTTTGCGAACTTCCATTTGTATTCGTCGGAGCCGAGCAAGCTCCCAGCATCAATGATAAACACAGCATAATCATCATGGCCGTTATTTTAACTCTTCCGTGCATGAGCCTGCGATACAAGGTCGGGCTTAAGAGGTTCGATGCCCTGCCAATACAACTGCTGCAACAACTCGTATACAAATTGATGAAACAAGGCTTTAACATGCAGTTTGCCAAGTCCAGAAGCTCCACGCCATTCTTGCTCCAACAGCTTCACTTTCTCGTACAGGGACAGCGGGTAATGTGGTGCGAAAGCATACTGATTCTGAAAGGGATTTCCCTTTTCCAGCAATTGTGCTATCTCTTTGCGATCAGGCAGGGCCAACGTCGCCCTGTACAAAATGATGTAATATTCAAGCACATCCTCCGCTAGGATACTCAGGCACATTCCTTTTCCGCCATGCAGTACATGGAAACGCTCTATCCTGTGAATACTGTATCCAACCGTACCCGTGCGCTTCCACGCACGGCATATAAGAACGCACTGGCAGGAAGTCGATAGGCTCGAAGCTCCTCTCCTTTTTCGATCTTCCTATGACGAACATCCATCACCTGTATAAAAACATGATTCCACAGCAAAATGTGATCGTTCAACTTCATTACTACCGCTCAGCCCCCATCCAAACCGTTCCTTCAATTCTTATTCCGTCCTATCAGAATTAAATTTATTATAATTGATAATCATTCTCACAAGCAATCGAATATATCCAACTTCCTCTGAACAGTTTAAAACCATTAATTATGTATATATCAAAATATAAGTAAAAAAGCCCTGCAAAAGGGCTATCTTTCTTGCGATTCATTCTACTGTCGATTAAAGCTCTACCTGTATGACTATGTTCCAAATCGTTTGCGGTACCCGCATTTTCGGCATAACTCTTCTACCGCTTCTCTTTTGGAGAACCCGAAGTACAGACGATTTGCACGCTCCCCTTCCACAATGTCGGAAAAAGATTGCTCATGCACGTTACCTAAATTAATGACACCTTCTCCATCCAGACAGCAAGGGACCACCGTTCCATCCACCAATATCGCTGCTTGGCTACGGAGTGCATGGCAAAAGCCTTTTCCGTCATCTTCCGGGGCACTGAGGCTCGGCCATTCAAATTCGTGGTCCTGATTCAAATAAACGTTTGGTGCAATTTTGACCCCACTACCCGGTATCACCTTTTCCTCAATCCGATAGTCCAGTCCAAACTCTTGCTCCAGTCGTTCAAGTGTTTCCCGGTTGCGCTGACGCTGCACATTAGTCAAATTATCTTCAGTCAAGTTCCAGAGACGGAACGAAATAATGACATTGTGTTTCACCGCTTCTCTTACAAACGTGAAGATATTACCCAAATATCCTTCTCGATCCACGGAGCCTTCATGTCCGTCAAAACTATGGAGAGAGAAGTTCATCTGACGCAGCGCTGGTTGCCCAAGCAGCTTATGTTCGGTCTTCGGCAGCAAGGTACCATTAGTGGTAATATTGACCTTTAAGCCTTTCTCATGAGCACTTTCCAGTAAAAGATCAATTTTCGGATGGAGCAACGGCTCTCCTTTTACATGCAAATAGATATAATCTGTATGTGGTTTGACCTGATCAAGCACATTTCGAAAAACTTCCGGATCAATAAATTTTTTGACACGCTGTGTTTGAGGACAAAAGCTGCATGCGAGATTGCAAATGCTCGTTATCTCAATGTATACCTTTTTAAAAGTTTTCAACATGATTTCCCCATTCTAACCTTCATCCTGAGCATCTTGTTTATGCTCACTAATCTTATGATTATAACGGGTTATTACCGACAGGTAAACTCTCCAGTCTCCCCCTTGGTGTGGGCATCAAATGCTCGACACCTACGCCTATCCAAGATTTGTTTGATATTTTCTATTGACCCTAGGTCTGACCTAAGGTTTATAGTGGAGTTATTCAAATATCAGTAAGGAGTCCTCTCATTGAAAGAACACATTACGATCAGCCAGCTTGCTCAGCTTATGAATGTATCTGTACATCAACTGCGATATTTTGAAGAAAAGGGAATCCTCTATCCATCACATACTGAAGAAAATCAATATCGGATGTACGGGCTTCATGAGATTTATCAGCTATCGCATATTTTATTACTACGTAAATTAAATGTCCCTGTCGGTCAGATTCAAGAATGTATGACTTCCTATGCTGCCGATGATTATAACCAGCTTTTAGAGCATTCGTTGCAAAAAGTACAAGCTGAAATAGCTAACTTAAAGATGCATGAACAGTTTATTCACAAAGTGTTAGAAGAATATAATAATCGGACCCAGCAGGGCGATGAGTATCAAGTCAAACGATTAGGTCCCCGTCATTTAAAGCTATGGTTTGCATTGGAGAATGGTCAAGAGTTCACTGCCGGAAACCTATTTGAACACCGCCCTGCCCCACCTCGATTATTTGAAAATGACATGCATTACTTGCCTGATGCTGGACAGTTGAAGCTGTGTTATGAAACGGCGGATGTGGCTGACTATATTCTGGAAGAAGGCAACTATCTTTATAAGCATCTTTCCGTCATTGAAGAACCTGAGATTGATTATGAGATCAAACAAATGGAACGATATGTAGCTCATCACCAATATAACTGCCAAAGCAAGATCATTCTAGTAGAAAAATCTTATCTTTCGATGTTCGACAACAACAAGCTACAATATGAAATTCAAGTCAAAGTAGAATAAATCTTGGAGGTGTTACATGAGTGCAAAATCTTTTGACATTGTTGCATACCAAAAACAAGACCATGAAGCTGTTTGCAGTCTTTTAGTCGAATCGTTTAAAGCAAAATTCCAATCTCTTGTTACACTAGAGGATCAAGCTACACAGCAGTTGTTAATGCAGGTTTGGGTTCAAAATCCTTATTCTACATCTATGAAACAATTTGTAGCCAAAGAAAACGAAGAAGTTATCGGTGTTCTTTCCCTTAAATGGAAACCCTCCTACTCTTCACTTCCTGAAACAAACCCCATTTCTTTGACTCCGCTCCTAAAACAGTTTGGTTGTTTCAATGTATTTAAATTTTTGGCAGGTATGCATGCGCTAGAGTATACCCCCGCTGCAAATGAGTGTTACATTGATCATTTGGCGATTCGTTCAAGTCATCGTAATCAGGGAATAGGACGCCATCTTGTAGCTTTCGCACAGCAATTTTCGGTTGAATCTGGTTTTCATGCATTGACGCTTCACGTAGCGCATAAGAACCAAGGGGCTATCCGTTTGTATCACCAACTGGCGTTTGAAGTAAAACAATCCAAATATAATGGGTTACGGCATTTTTGGTTCAAGGAGCCTGTATGGCATCTGATGAGTTGGAAAGAGAACCTGCATTCGAGGAGAGAGCATCATTGAAAAAAACACTCAAGCTTACTTTTGGTATTGCGGCAGCTCTGGCTGCTGTCTCGGTACTCATTGTTCTATATCAAAATTCCTACAAGATGACAGAAGAAAAAATACAAATCACGACACCTAAAGGGCTGTTAACAGGTACATTAACTTTGCCTAAAAACTACTCGGGAAAGATTGGATTGGTTATTTTTGTCCATGGGGATGGTCCTATTAATGACACCTATGATGATGGATACAAACCACTGTGGGAAAAGTTCGCTTCCAAGGGTTATGCCTCCTTGTCACTGAATAAGCCCGGTATTAACAGCGCTCCTGGCAATTGGCTCGCCCAAAGCATGGAGGACCGCGCACAGGAGATCCGATATGCAATAGACTGGGCAAGAAGCTTACCTATGATTGATAAGCAAAAAATCGGCCTATGGGGAGCCAGTCAAGCAGGATGGGTCATTCCGAAGATCGTTAAAGAGGAGCATGATATTGCATTCAGCATCCTTGTATCGCCTGCCGTGAACTGGATTTCCCAAGGACAATTTAATACCAGAAAAGAACTGGAGCGAGAAGGAGTTACTCCGCAAGAAATTCAAAAGACATTGAACTACGATCAAGAGATTCTACAGTTACTGAAAAGACAGGCTTCTTATGAAGAATATCTAAGCATAGCCGATCCTGACGATATGATTTCCAAAGAAAGATGGAGCTTTATACGCAAAAATTTTCTGTCTGATTCCACCGAAGAATTAAGTCACTTCCATTCTCCTGTACTCTTGGTTCTGGCTGGAAAAGATATTAATGTTGATGTAAAGGATACCGAGCGAGTCTATCACCAGAAAATCCCCGCAGAGCTACTGTCCGTGATTCATTTACCTGAAGCCGACCACTCCATGATGGATGAAAAAATCGCGCGTTCAAAATCTCTAACTTTTTTAACAGCCGTATTCGCCCCAAGAAAATTGGTGAATGACGAGTATCTCGAAATCCTTGCCAATTATGTCAGTGAGCGTTAAACAATGATGTTTTTTTCATACTTCTTTTGAATATGCTGATAAAAAATCCATCTTTTTTGAGTATACGATTTTCTTAATGCGGTCTACAGACAGTCCACATTGTTCTGAGAGTTCGTCAATGGGCAGCCCATGTCTGCAAATAACTAGTCCTTGCACTCGTGAACAATGGGTTGCAATTAAAAAAGACGTCTATTTCCTTTAGGATCTGTTTTCTGTGCAGTCAGTTACGCGCTCATTCCACCCATAACTGTTCCCGGTTAGACTGGGAATAGATCTATAAACAACAAAAAAACGGCATCTCTGCCGTTTTTTCTAAAAAGATGGACTCTCAGGGACTCGAACCCTGGACCAATTGATTAAGAGTCAACTGCTCTACCAACTGAGCTAAGAGTCCATAATAAAAGTTTGGTGGAGCCTAGGGGGATCGAACCCCTGACCTCATCGCTGCCAGCGATGCGCTCTCCCAGCTGAGCTAAGGCCCCATCATAAGCAAGTTTTATCAACGTTTCAAGCGACTTCTATATCATATAAAATATTTAACCCTGTGTCAATACTTTTATAAAAAAATATAATTTTCTCCCTTCATGGCCCAGAAAAGATACAGTCAGCGATCAGTCGCTGGCTGTATCTTTAGATAACAGTGTTTTCAGTTCCTTCATAAACATATTGATGTCTTTAAACTGACGATAGACGGACGCAAAACGTACGTAGGCGACTTCATCCACTGGGTAAAGCTGTTCCATGACCAGCTCACCAATCTGCTGGCTATCCACTTCTGTGGCTGCTGTGTTGCGGATAGCGTTCTCCACCTGGGATACGATCATATCCAGTTGCTCGACGGATACTGGACGCTTCTCGCAGGCTCGAATGAGACCGCGCAGCATTTTATCACGACTAAACTCTTCACGGCTGCCGTCTTTTTTGATGACCATGAGAGGGGTTTCCTCCACCATTTCAAAGGTGGTAAAACGCCTGGCACACTGCTCACATTCACGGCGGCGACGGATGGACTTGTTATCATTCGCAGGTCGCGAATCCAGCACTTTCGTGCCATTGTAGGCACAATACGGACATTTCATAATCTCACCACTTTCTTTTTCCAATAAATTCCCGAAGACTTTTAGTAATAATTTTGTCAAAACAGATCATAATATGTTTACCATATCGCGAGGAGGTGAACAACAATGGCACAAGGAAACAATGGCAACTCCAACAATCTGGTAGTCAGCAGATCCTCCGGCGCTCTGGAGCAAATGAAATTTGAAATCGCTCAAGAGTTGGGTATCAGCATTCCTCAAGATGGATACCAAGGTAATATGACTTCCTATGAGAACGGTTCGATCGGGGGCTACATCACAAAACGCCTCGTAACGATCGCTGAACAACAATTGGCAGGTCAATACCAATAATCGCGGTAATAATGCAAAAATAACAAGAAAAAGTGTCTGGATGGGCTGGTAAAAACAGCCTGTCCAACGCTTTTTTCATTTTAAAGCGAAAAGCTCATCATGTCATTAACTTGGATTTAAAAATCATTATAAATTTTCGTGTATTGCCTGTAGTAATAAATGACCCGCTGTACATAATGTCGTGTTTCACCAAAAGGGATTTGCTTGATGGACTCTTCTTTTCCATCCCACACTCCCTTATCCAGCCACTCTTGAACTTTACCCGGCCCTGCATTGTAAGCAGCTACGATTGCTACAGGATTATCCTGAAACTTTATGGATAGGTTATGCAAATACCAGGTTCCCAGCTCAATATTGGTGCCAGGCTCGTGCTTGACTCTGTCCAGCGGAACCTTTTGAATCTGGGCGCTGTCCATAATCCAATTTGCCGTATTCGGCATAATCTGCATCAGCCCTAGCGCCCCCTTATGTGACTGCTTACTGGTTTTAAAATTGGTTTCTACACGGATAATAGACGCCACCAAAAATGGGTCTACTTCATACGTCTGTGAATACTGCCGAATCTCATCCTTATATTGAATTGGATAGAACCAGGGCATCCAATTTGAATTAAGGAATAGAATCAGGACAAACCCGACAAACAAAATGAGCAGGACTCTTTTCTTTCGCAAAATATTCATGCAAGTCCCTTCCGCTGCCAAAATTGATCAATTTGTCGCTTCGTCTCAGTCTGTGTTCCGCTATTATCAATAACGATATCGGCCAAGCTTTTCTTTTGCTCAATATCCATTTGTGCGGACAGCCGAAGTCCAGCTTGCTCCTCCGTCAGACCGTCTCTGAGCACCAGACGCTGGAGCTGAATATCACGTGGTACGTACACAACCATAATTTCCTCGTACAAGCTCTCAAGCCCCGACTCGTACAGTAACGGAATATCTGCCAAAACAAGCTTGTTCGGCTGTTCCCGTTCGAATGCTTCCATGCGCATACGCATTTCCTCACGAATAGCAGGATGTGTAATATCGTTAAGTGCCTGCCGCTGGGCAGGGTCTCCGAATACAATCTCTCCCAGCTTTTTGCGATGCAGAGTTCCGTCACTGTTCACTATAGCTTGTCCAAAATGCTGTATGACCGCCGCCAACACCGGATGCCCCGGAAGCATCACTTCCCGGGCAATGGCATCTGCGTCGATCAGCAGCGCACCTTTGGCGACCAAAAGAGCCGACACGGTGCTTTTTCCGGTAGCAATACCTCCGGTTAATCCGATATTCATGCTCTTTCACCTCATAACAGCTTCAATATGCCCATCATAATCAGTAATAATGCCGGCAATACACCCAGCGCCTTCATAAATCGAAATGCTGATAGAAAGAAACCTGCCTTCATCCCTGCAATCAAAAATGTTCCACTGAATAACGTAATAGCCAGCGCAGTAGACAGTGGTTGAAAACCAAGCATAGCTGCCCCGAGTCCCGCTCCGAACGCATCGACCGATAATGCAATACCCAGCCAAACCGCTTCGGTAGCAGATATACTGCCGGAACGGTCCATATCCGCAGCAGACGGGCTTCGAAGAATCCGAATAACAAGCCCCCATTTGCGAAACTCCAGAGAAAATACTGTTCGTTCCTGCTGCTCCACAGAAGCTTCTGCCGACAGATCTTTTCTTGAGCTGGGGAAAGACTCGGTATCAGCATTCTCCATACCCTCCTTCTCCCCAAGAACAGATCTGCTCGCTGGATCAGTCTGTTTTGTAAGAAGCAGACCCCGAGAGGGCTCCACTGAATCCTCTGGCAAATCCTCTTTGCGGTGCAGAGCTTGAATCAAAGAGTAACAGCCAATACAGATCAGGATGACAGCACCGAAAACGGTCGTATATACAGGAGACAGGACACGAGATAGTAATGCGCCCAATTGCATGGATATGCCGATCACCAAACCTGAACATACGGAGATGATAGCAATCGACAACAGTGGAATTTTCATTTTGCGCAGACCATATGTAACACCGACTCCGAAACTGTCCAAACTTAGCGCAAATGCCAGTAACAGCAGGGCTCCCCAATGATTAGCCACTCCAATTCCCTCCCATTGCGAAGGCAGGGCCTTATAACAACCGAAACCCTCCGCAGTATTGGTACTTGGAACAATATATGAGAGGGATGGGCTTGGGGTGACTGTGCTTGTTTAGCGCAGAGGCTGGCAGACCGGACAATGATGTGTGCCCCGTCCGGCTACGACAGATTTTTCGATCAATGTACCACAGTTGATGCAAGGCTTCGCGTTACGTCCATAGATTTGCAATTGATGCTGGAAGTCGCCCGCTTCGCCCTGTCCATTCACGAATGATTTAATGGACGAGCCTCCAACCTGAATGGACGCACCTAGCGTGGAGACAATAGCTTCATGCAAGACATGAAATTGGCTATCCGTTAGGCTTTTGGCTGGCTGTGCTGGATGAATCCCCGCCTTAAACAACGATTCATCTACATAGATATTCCCGATGCCCACCACATATGACTGGTTTAACAGCGCTGCCTTGATCGAAGTCGAACGAGTTCCAACAGCGGCACGCAGCATTTCTGGTGTAAAGGCCTCGTCCATCGGTTCCAGACCAAGTTTGTTCAGCGGCTTTTCCAGCAAATCCTGTCCTGCTGGAAATAAGTGCATCGTGCCAAACTGGCGCACATCCTGATAACGCAGCTCCGTACCATCTTTAAAATGAAAGATGACATGGGTATGCTTTTCCACAGGATCATGTTGTGAATATAATCCATATCGCCCTTCCATTCGAAGATGGGAGACCAGCACCAGCCCGTCCAGCAAAATCCGCAGAAACTTTCCGCGTCTCTCCACCCCTGTAATCCGGTGATCAGCCAATTCCATGGCAAAAGCGTGGATATCATCGGGCCGTTGAATGATCCGCGGCAGATTCACAGTGACATGATCTATATGTTTATCAACGATAAGCTCGTTTAGCGTTCGTTTAATGGTTTCTACTTCCGGTAATTCCGGCATGATGTCTTCACCTCACCCTATATTATAACGGAAGCAGCGTCAAATTGGGACTATCTACTCATTGAAATATCTTATTTGGCCTCATACCAATTGCTGCCATAGCTTACTTCGGCTTTGAGCGGCACAGCCAGCTTTAATGCAGCTTCCATGGTAGCCGGGACAAGCTCTTTCATCGTTTCCATTTCCTCAGGCGGAACCTCGAATACAAGCTCATCATGTACTTGGAGCAGCATTCTGCTACGAAGATTACGTTCACGTAGCGCTTTATCCATCTGTACCATCGCCAACTTGATAATATCAGCTGCGGTGCCTTGAATCGGCGTATTCATCGCTGTACGCTCGGCGAATGAACGCAGGTTGAAATTGCTGGCGTTAATCTCCGGCAAATAGCGTCTGCGTTCCAACAGCGTTTTTACGTAGCCGTCCCGCTTCGCATCCTTCACAATATCATCCATGTAACGGCGAACGCCTTGGAACACATCAAAATACTGGTCGATAAAGCGAGCCGCTTCCTTCCGCGTAATATTCAAATTTTGTGACAGACCATAATCACTGATCCCGTAGACAATCCCAAAGTTGACTGCCTTCGCAGAACGCCGCATATTGGAGTCCACATCTTCCGCTGCTACACCGAACACATCGGATGCGGTCTTGGTGTGAATGTCCATATCGTGGACAAAGGCTTCCTTCAAACGTTCATCATCCGAAATATCAGCCAGCACCCGCAGCTCAATCTGTGAGTAGTCTGCCGCCAAAATAGACCAGCCCGGTTCGGACGGAACAAATACTTTGCGGATTTTGCGACCTTCTTCAAGACGAATCGGAATGTTTTGCAAATTCGGAAATTGACTACTCAAGCGTCCAGTTGCTGCAACCGTCTGCCGGAAATACGTATGCACCTTACCCGTTTTCTCCGAAATTTCTTTAAGCAATCCTTCAACATACGTCGATTGGAGTTTGGCAATGGTACGGTACTGCAAAATGTTTTGTACAATATCATGATAGGGGGCCAGCTTTTCCAGTACCTCCGCATCGGTCGAGTACCCCGTTTTCGTCTTTTTAATGACAGGTAAACCCAGTTTATCAAACAAAATCTCACCCAACTGCTTAGGCGAATTCAGATTGAACTCTACTCCGGCAATGCTGTAGATCTCGTTCACCAACGTTGCGATCTGGGCTTCAAATTCTTTACCCAAAGCACGCAGTTCTTCTACGTTCACCAAAATGCCCTGCTTCTCCATATCCGCCAAAATGCGGGACAACGGCATCTCCAGCTCATGAAACAGCTTATGCATTTCCGTTTTCTCCAACTCAGCCTGCTGCACAGGCACCAAAGCTTCAATCACCGCTGCCTTACGCGCCACATGATCAGACAGTACATCCACGTCAGGAACTTTATATTTAGCTCCTTTGCCGAACACTTCTTCGTCAGGACGGATCGAAGACAAGCCATATTTGGCTGCCAATCCGCTCAATGTCTGGTTTGCATCAGTTGGGTCCAGCAAGTATCCTGCCAGTTGCACATCAAACTCGGCACCTGCAAACTCAATTCCATGCCAGTGTAAAGCCAAATCCGTACGATGCAGATCATGACCGCGTTTTTTGCGTTCAGGGTCAGCAAGCCATTCGCGAATAGGTGTAGCTGTATCGCTTTGCAGTACACCCAGTGTCATAAAAAACTGCTGTCCCGTTGCGGCAAATATCAGACCTACGATGTCAGCATGATGCGGATTATCGCCATGCGTCTCAACATGCAGCACATCCACATGATCCAACACTTCTACCAATTCGCTAATCCGCTGCTCATCCAGCACTGTTACGTCAGCCGCGGCTTCCTCTACGTCTACCCCAGTACTGCCAACCTCACCTGAAAAAGATAAACGTTCCAGCAAGGACTTGAACTCCAGCTTCGCCAGAGCTGGCCCGGCTGTTTCTGCTTGCAGCCCGCCGAAGGCCACATCTTCCAGCTGCTTGTCCAACGTTACGTCCCGATAAATGGTCGCCAAATCTTTGCTCATTCGCGCATCGTCAGCATGTGTCTCAACGCGTTCTTTCATTTTGCCCTTCAGCTCATTCGTGTGCGCCAGCACTTCTTCGACTGAACCGTATTGATGCAGCAGCTTGAGCGCTGTTTTTTCACCCACGCCGGGAATACCAGGAATATTGTCCGACGTATCGCCCATCAGGCCCTTAAGATCAATAATTTGCAGCGGCTTCAGCCCATATCGTTCCTGAATTTGCTCAGGTCCATACGTCTCCACCTCAGTAACCCCTTTGCGAGTCAAGCCGACTGTGACATGGTCTGAAGCCAATTGAAGCATATCCTTGTCCCCGGTCACGACCAGCACATTGAAGCCGGCTTCGTCCGCTGTCTTGGACAGGGTCCCTATAATATCGTCCGCCTCATAGCCATCCAATTCAAACTGGGCAATGCCGAAAGCGGTCAATAGCTCTTTCAGCAACGGAAATTGCTGGGACAGCTCTGGCGGGGTTTTCTCCCGTCCACCTTTGTAATCCTCGTATCCCTTATGGCGAAACGTTATTTTACCGGCATCGAAGGCAACCAGCATATGTGTTGGTTTGTGCTCCTCTAAGAGCCGCAATAACATCGTCGTAAATCCGTATACCGCGTTCGTCTGTTGCCCGCTCGAATTCGTTAACGGTGGCATAGCAAAAAACGCCCGGTAAATGATACTGTTACCATCTATAAGCATGAGTTTATCCATTTAGCACCTCGCAAGTTCATCAATGCATTCGTAACGTTCTTACGTTTTACGCATTCCTCTTCCTATCTTAACATACAAGACTCCTTTTTCAGAAAAAAACGGCTGCTTCCTAACCAAATTTGCCTTTTGCTCAAAGACAAGTCTGGGTCAGAAACAACCGCTATATACCTGAAAGCTCTACTGGTTCAAATCTGGTCTCTCCCCTGTCACGAGATATACAGTGCTTTCACCGATATTCGTAGCATGGTCACCAATTCGTTCAATGTATCGTCCTACAAGCAACTGCAGCATAGCTTGTGAAGCCTCTGCCGGCTTTTCTACCATAAAGGCGTACAGATCGCTGATCATGTGGCTATACATGGAATCCACACGATCATCCTCTTTGGCCATTTTGTAGGCCAGATCTGTGTTTTCATCCAAATAGGATTTGATCGCATCATCTATCATTTCTTTAACAATGGAAGCCATGTGCGGAATATCCACCAGCGGCTTAATGATCTGCTGCCCTTCCAGACGAAGGGTCACCTTGGCAATATCAAGTGCCAAATCGCCCATTCGTTCCAGATCACTGGAAATTTTAAATGCAACAATGATTCGGCGCAAATCCTTCGCTACCGGCTGCTGGGTAATAATGAGCTTGGAACCCATATCGAGAATATTCTCTTCCAGCGTATTGAGGGATGCATCATTTTTGACCACCTGCTGAGCCAATTCTGTATTTTTGGTCTGCAAACATTCAATGGCCTGATCGAGCGCCTTCGAAACGTGTGCACCCATTTCGCGCAGTACGGCTCTCAGTTCATCTAACCCTTCATCAAAACCTTTTCTACGTATCATTTCGAAGTCACCCCTTCTGGCATATTCATCAGGTAGGCTTTAGCCAAATCGCCCTGAAATATAATCTTCCGTTCGTGAATCCTGCGGCGTGGAAAACATTGTCTCTGTATCCGCCGCTTCCACCACAACACCATTCAAAAAGAATGCAGTTCTACCAGACACACGAGCTGCCTGATGCATGTTATGCGTCACCATGACAATGGTATATGTGTCTCGCAATTCCTGAACCAGTTCTTCAATTTTCATCGTGGAGATCGGATCCAGCGCAGATGTCGCCTCGTCCATAAGCAAAATATCTGGTTGTACAGCAAGCGCCCGGGCAATGCACAACCGCTGCTGTTGTCCACCGGACAAGCTCAGAGCAGAACGCTTCAAAAAGTCCTTGACCTCTTCCCAGAGTGCCGCCTGCCGCAGGCTTTGCTCGACCAATTCGTCCAACTTGTCCTTTTGCCGAACTCCATGCAGACGCGGGCCGTAGGCCACGTTATCATAAATCGATTTGGGAAACGGGTTAGGCTGTTGAAAAACCATTCCCACCTGCTTCCGCAGAGTTTCTACTTCCATAGTATCGCCGTATATATCCTGGCCTGCGATACTCACGGTGCCTTCAATACGCGTACCTGGTATCATGTCATTCATCCGGTTCAGCGTACGCAGTAGGGTCGATTTGCCGCAGCCGGACGGGCCGATAAAGGCAGTTACCGTTTTTTCAGGAATATCGAGGTTTATATGTTTCAGCGCGTGAAATTTCTCATAATATAAATTCAGCTTATCAATCCGGATTACGGAATCATTCATGGATTTATGATCTCCTTCGTGTTGCAGTTATGATCCTCAAGCATTGCACCTGATTTGCACAATATGAAGATTATATAAGCTGTGTGTAAATTTAGTGTGGTGGATTTGTTAACGGTATGTAAAATGATCAAGAACTTAGCATGAGCTCAAGCTCCTGCGCAATTTCGGCTGCATTCAAAGCTGCTTCCTCTGCGGAACGGGACATTTCACTGTTTTTAGCTTCAATTTCATCGACAGCCTGCAGTAGTTTGGCAAAAGTTTGTGTTCCGGCAGATATATATTGAGAGCCTGTATGAATCTGCTGCATACTCGTATCCGTCAGTTCAGCGGTGTCACGCAGCATTTGCTCGATATGGGTGAGTAAGCCTGTAATCTGTGTGGAAAAAGCTTTCGTCTGGAGTGACATATTCCGCACCTCCTGAGACACAATCTGGAAGCCTCGTCCATGTTCGCCAGCATGTGCCGCTTCAATGGACGCGTTGATCGCCAGCAATCCACTGTGATCTGCCAGTGCACGAATGGATGAAGCCATGCCCGCAATGTCATTCAGCGATTGCGTCAATGCCGTCATTTGCTCATGCTGGCGTTTCATTTGCTCCGTAACCGCACGATAGGAGAGCAAAACATCCTCCAGTTCTACTTTGCCACGACGGGATAATTCACTCATTGAGCGGGTTAGCCGCACACTGTCATCGGCCTCTTTAGCTGCATCCAGCACAGTCAGCTGAATACGCTGGACTCCGTCATAGCTATGCCGAATCACATCTCCCCGCTCTTCGTCCGCTTCTCTTTGCATTCGCTGCACGACGGACAGGATATCACGAATCGTGAGTACACCGAGTAACCGTGTTCCTTCCTTAATCAACACACAATCGTAAAAACGCTGATCTTCGCGCAGCATCGCCAGTTCCACAATGTCCGATGCCTGGCTTTTCAGATCCACAATTAATGTATCGGGGTCGGCAAATAGGGCCGCAGGCTTGTCATAGAACAACGCCGCAGCAAATCTGCCCGTAAAATGGCGATTGTACGCATCTCTCATAATAATGCCCAATGGAAGATCATTTTTATCCACAACAATGACACAAGGAATATCTTCCTGTGTTTTCATAAGGGCTAACAGTTCTTTACAAGACATATCCGTACCAATGATCGGAACCTCCCGGCATGGCACATAGGTAGTAATCGACTTGTATGCTTCACGTTCAATCACGGCAGTGGAGCTCGGCTGGGTCTTTGGTTCCGTTATCATCGTTCTGAAGTCCCCTTTTTTTAACTACTTGGAGTGACGGGAACATCATATCGGTCATTTGTTGATTCTAGCGTCTAGTTTTGTTAATGAAATGTAAAATCACAAAATGGACACAAAGGTCCCCGGACACTGCGCTGAATAAAGAAAAACGCTCCTCATTTATAATAAATGAGAAGCGCTTCTTTTTTTATTTACAACCAGCTTGTACCCCACTCCACGGATCGAATCGATATGAACCGAGTCGGGATCAAGCTCCAGCTTTTTACGTAAGGAGCTGACGTGCACATCCACGGTCCGTTGACCGCCAATATAGTCAAAACCCCAAACAGCATTCATCAGATCATCCCGGGTCAGGACCACACCCGGCTTGCGGGACAAATAAAGAAGCACCTCAAATTCCTTGGGTCTGAGGCTGATGGACTGACCTCCAAGAATGACTTCATATTTTTCAGGGTAAATCTCCAGCTCGCCCAATTGAATTTTGGAGCTATCTTTCTGATCAGACAACACTCCTTCATCCCCACCGGAAGTTCTTCGCAGCACAGCCGTCACGCGGGCCAACAGCTCAGAAACGCCAAAAGGCTTCGTGATGTAATCATCCGCACCCGACTTCAGCCCTTGGACAACCTCGGCTTCACCGTTTTTGGCCGTTAAGATAATAATAGGCGTCGTCAGCCCCTGATGGCGAAGTCTGCTCAGAATGTCCAGTCCGTTCATTCCCGGCAGCATCAAATCCAGCAGGATCAAATCGTAGGACTCTCTGGAGGCTTTCTCAAACCCGGCACTGCCATGATCCTCCGTATCCACTTCGAAGCCTTCTTGTATCAAATTGTAGGATAGCAATCTGGCAAGCGTTGGTTCATCCTCAATAACCAGTAAGCGTTGTCCCATAAATAACTTCATCTCCTGTTTACCTGTTAAAGGCGCATTGGTCAAAATCCTGAAACTTTTTCCATACTCATGCGACACCCGTTTATTTTATCACGGCATTGTTAACAGAATGTAAAAAATGGTCTAGTTCATTCTTCCTGTTGCAATAGCGGTAATTCAACTGTAAATGTAGTACCCAATCCAAGCTCACTTTCCACCGAAAGGGTGCCATGATGCAAATCGACCAAGTGTTTGACGATCGACAATCCCAGCCCCGTTCCGCCAGAGTTACGCGAGCGACCTTTGTCCACCCGGTAAAAACGCTCAAAGATACGTGGCAGGTCCTTCTTCGGAATTCCAATACCTGTATCACTGACTGTAAATACGACCTTTTCGGTGTCATTCTCCCGCTGTATCGTTAGAACCTTAATCTTTACCTTGCCACCATCAAGTGTATAGTTGATGCCATTAGACAAAAGGTTCAGGAAAATCTGCTGAAGCTTATCTTCATCTGCCTCCATAAACAGCTCATCCGGGATATCCATGTGTAGTGAAATTCTTTTTTTGGCAGCTACATTGTTCAGTTTTTCCAGCAATGATTCTATGAACGACGAAACGTGCACCGGCGAGCATTCCAGAGGGGAACGCTTGGACTCGATTTTGGACAGCTCCAGAATATCACCGATCAACCGATTCAATCGTTCGCTTTCATCATATATAATTTGCAAAAATGAACGGGCCGTCTCCTCATCTTTAACCCCGCCACCGAGCAAGGTCTCGGCAAAACCCTTGACTGCGGCAATCGGCGTTTTTAGCTCATGAGAAACGTTAGCCACAAATTCGCTCCGCATATTTTCCAACCGTCGAATAGCCGTAATATCCTGTAAAAGGAACAGCATCCCCCGGTATCCGCCCTCATCCTCATACATCGGAACACCGTCCAGCAACACGAGTCTCTCCTCGGGATTGTACAAATGAACCTCACCATGCAGCCTTTCTCGGCTTTGTATACTGCCCTCAATTAGCTTTGTGAGCTCATAATGCTTCTTCAGCTCATGATACGGCTTGTCTGTCACCCGTTTACCCACGACACCAAGCATTCGCTCAGACTCACGGTTTACAAGCGCAATACACTCATTTGCATCAATCATTAGAATTCCGCCTGTCATATTACTCATGACACTCTGGAGCAGATCCTCATTGTCACGTATCGTTTTCATTTGGTTTTGGAGACTATCAGCCATACGATTAATGGCTTCACCCAGTTGCCCTACCTCGTCCCGGCGCTGCACACCAACCCTTGCGTCATAATCCAGTCCTGATATACGGTTGGCTACCCCAGTAATATGTTCAATGGGCGAGGTGAGACTGCGAGCAATACGATAGCTCACCAGTCCAGCAGCAATAAACAGCAACACTAGACCAATCCCGATGGCCGTCCAGCCGCGCTGCACTCCCTCCTCCACCGCTTTCAGACTCATGGACAAACGGATATATCCGTCAAAACCCTTATCCGATACAACAGGCTCTGCAACGTATAGCATGTTCCGCTGCAAGGTTTCGCTGTAACGAATCGTGCGTCCAATCTTCTCTGTTGAAGCTTGCTGAATTTCTTCACGAGATGCGTGATTTTCCATCTTACGCGGATCGCTTAACGAATCTCCAACCACCGTCCCGTCCTTGCGAATGAAGGTCACCCGCGATTCCGTCAGACGAGCAATTTCTTTCGCCTTTTGAGAATAATAAGAGACATAATCCGTGCTGGACAGGGCATCTGCATTAACAAAAGGGAATGTAGCTCGAAGCAGGTCGATCTCCCGTCCCATGTTCTCCTCTAGCACCTTCATATTCGAATTTTTAAAAATTTGTCCCATCGTGATTCCAGCAGCAAGGACAGATACGCCAATCAAAATCAGCATGATCAGGGTAAGCCTGAAACGAAACGATTTCATAAAATATGCCCATCCTTTATGTAAGTTAAGTCTCATTCTACAGGCTACCTTCATTATGTTCCACTGTGAAAAGAAAAAAGGCTAGGGCATAACACAGCCCTAACCTTTTCCTTGTCCTTTTATCCGTTTATAACTTCACCGCCATTGATATGAATAACCTGTCCGCTTACATAAGAAGAATCATCTGAAGCAAGGTACACATAGGCTGGCGCCAATTCTTCCGGCTGACCCGGACGCTTCATTGGCTGCGCTCCTCCAAACTCGCTGACCGTCTTAGCATCAAATGTAGACGGGATTAACGGTGTCCAGATCGGCCCTGGTGCTACAGCGTTCACCCGAATGCCTTGATCTGCCAAATTGAGTGAAAGGGAACGTGTAAAGGATGTGATTGCCCCTTTGGTCGATGAATAATCAATGAGTGTCTTGTTCCCAGCATACGCGGTAATCGATGTTGTGTTGACGATCGTGCTCCCTTTTTTCAAATGCGGCAATGCTGCTTGCGTCAAGAAGAACATACCGAAAATATTCGTTCGGAACGTGCGCTCCAACTGTTCTTTGGTGATATCCTCCAGCTTTTGTTGTGGATGTTGCTCTGCCGCATTGTTCACAACGATGTCGAGCTTGCCCAGTTCGTTAACTGTCTGTTGAACCGCTTTTTTGGCAAATTGATCATCTCCGATATCGCCAGGAATCAACACGCATTTGCGTCCCTCCTGTTCCACCTGACGTTTTGTTTCTTCCGCATCCTTATGCTCATTCAAGTAGATGATGGCTACGTCCGCACCTTCTTTGGCATACGTGACAGCTACAGCCCGACCAATTCCACTGTCCCCACCAGTAATAAGTGCAACTTTACCTGTTAGCTTGCCAGCGGCTTTGTAAGTTGGTTTTTCAAATTGGGGTGCAGGCGACATTTTGGACTCAATCCCCGGTTGCTGGTCCTGATGCTGTGGGGGCAAAGTTTGCTGAGGTTGATTACTTTTAGACATTGTACATTCTCCCTTCAAAATCAGATATTTTTTAGGATGCAACATTTGCATCCACTCTACTCCTGAATTACCACACAAAGTTATTCGTTAAACGAAAAAAGAACAATGTAGTGATTTGAGCGCAAAAAAAAACGGCCTATGCTTATTCAGCACAGACCGTTTTTCAATTTAGCATTTGTCATCATTCGATTATAGACTCTCACTAAATGCATAATTAAATAATATCGCTGTATACCATTAAAAACGTAATTAAAATCAGGAAGACGGCAAGCAGCGTACTGAACATTCGCATTTTGCCAGCATATTGCGTAATAGGCTGTTGGCTACGAATCGCTTCCAGCGACAGCCGTAACGGCTTACCCATGGCTCCCGCAATACCAGAAATAGCGAGAAACAACAGCAAAACGACAACAATCCATGCTACCGAATAAGAACCCCAGGGAAAAATCATATAGATACCGCTAACAAGCACTAAGATCAGCGCAAATTGAGCCAAACGGTTCAATAGCTGAACAGCCGATATCGTTCCTTCCTGCACGCTAGGAGCCAATTTGTCGATTTTGCCCACCACGAAGGGGAGCAATAAATAAAAACCCATCGCCAGTGATCCAATAATGTGAATAAAAAACATTTTACAACCTCCACTTCTTTGTTTTCTTACAAACTTTTTTTCCATAGAACGATCATATTCCAACGAATGACTACCATCTTTTTCAGTGTTTTGGGACATGCTTTTCTATGTCAGGATTTTGCAAAGTCCTCATGTAACTATCAATGCATATGAACTCTATTATACCGGGGAAGTGAGTCAAAGCAAAGGAATAAGGAAGAAAACGAATAGATTCCCTATATTCTGTTTATGAGTAAAAGAGGTGTCCCGCGGCCATGACTATGGCTTAGGGACACCTCTTCAGGTAATAGTCACCGTTTTAGTAGAAAATTGAATCTAAACGGTAACTATTTTAATCACACTGCGGACCGACTCCGCGGATTGATCGAGCGCTGCTTTTTCTTCGGCTGTCAATTCCAACTCGAACACTTTTTCGATGCCATTGCCACCAAGAAGTGTCGGTACGCCAAGGAATAAATCCTGATAGCCGTACTCTCCCTCCAGATAGGCGATGACTGGGATAATCCGTTTTTTGTCTTTTACAATCGCTTCCGTCATCTGTGCAAGCGAAGCTGCCGGAGCATAATATGCGCTACCATTACCCAACAGGTTGACGATCTCTCCGCCACCGCCGCGTGTACGTTGTACGATCGCTTCGATACGTTCCTGCGAAATCAGAGTTTCGATAGGTATACCTCCAACACTGGAATAGCGTACCAGAGGCACCATATCATCACCGTGGCCCCCCATAACGAAGCCGCGCACGTCTTCGACGGAAACGTTAAGCTCTTGTGCAATAAAGGTACAATATCGCGCTGTATCAAGCACACCGGATTGGCCAATAACCCGATTTTTCGGGAAACCCAGCGTTTGGTAGGCAGTATAGGTCATAGCATCTACCGGATTGCTCAGAATAATAACAATAGAATCTGGCGCATACTTCTTCACGTTCTCACAAACGGATTTTACAATTCCTGCGTTCGTATTTACCAAATCATCACGGCTCATACCCGGCTTGCGTGCAATCCCAGCTGTAATAATGACGATATCTGAGTTAGCTGCATCCTCGTAATTGGAAGTGCCCGTGATCTGACTGTCAAATCCCTGTACCGGACCGGCCTCCAAAATATCAAGCGCCTTGCCTTTGGTCGGATTCTCTAGTTGCGGAATATCGATCAGTACGATATCACCTAGCTCCTTTTGAGCCAGCAGCAATGCGGTAGTGGCACCGGTAAAACCGGCGCCAACAATGGATATTTTTTTACGTTGAATGGACAAGTGGTATTCCCCTTCCTTACAGGTTACTAATAATGGTATCTGCGAACTCGGAGCATTTCACTTGTGTAGCACCATCCATCAGACGAGCAAAGTCATAAGTTACAATCTTCTTATTAATGGACGTCTCCAGCCCTTTGTAAATCAGGTCAGCCGCTTCTTTCCAACCCAAGTGTTCAAGCAACATTACGCCCGACAGAATGACGGAACCAGGGTTCACTACATCTTTGTCGGCGTATTTTGGTGCTGTACCATGTGTAGCTTCAAAGATAGCATGCCCTGTTACATAGTTAATGTTCGCACCTGGCGCAATACCAATTCCACCAACTTGGGCAGCAAGAGCATCGGACAGATAGTCCCCGTTCAGGTTGAGCGTAGCAATCACATCAAATTCAGAAGGACGAGTCAGTACTTGCTGAAGTGCGATATCAGCAATCGCATCCTTGATAATGATTTTGCCTGCATCTTCAGCTGCTTTTTGAGCTGCATTAGCCGCATCCTCACCGTCTTTTTCCTTGATTACGTCATATTGGGCCCAAGTAAATACTTTATCTGCAAATTCTTCCTCAGCCACTTCATAACCCCAGTTTTTGAAGGCACCCTCGGTAAATTTCATAATGTTACCTTTGTGTACAAGCGTTACACTCTTGCGTCCGTGGTCAACTGCATACTGAATGGCTGCCCGTACCAGACGCTTTGAACCCTCGGAAGAAACTGGCTTAATGCCAATACCAGAGGTTTCAGGGAAACGGATTTTGTTCACACCCAGCTCTTGCTGGAGGAACTGAATAACCTTTTTCACGTCTTCGGACCCTTCAGCATACTCGATCCCCGCGTAAATATCTTCTGTGTTCTCACGGAAAATAACCATATCTACCAATTCAGGACGTTTCACTGGAGAAGGAACACCGTTAAAATAACGAACAGGACGCAGACATACGTATAAATCCAGTTCCTGACGCAATGCCACATTCAACGAACGGATACCACCGCCAATAGGTGTCGTAAGCGGACCTTTAATGGCTACAATATACTCACGGATGGCTTCCAAAGTATCGTTAGGGAGCCATTCGCCGTATGTATTGAAAGCTTTCTCACCAGCGAATACTTCATACCAGGCAATCTTTTTGCTGCCGTTATATGCTTTTTCTACAGCTGCGTCCAGTACGCGCTTGGAGGCTTTCCAGATATCGCGACCCGTGCCGTCACCTTCGATAAACGGAATTACCGGATGGTTCGGAACCTGTAGTTGACCGTTATCAATCGTAATTTTTTCGCCTTCAGTTGGGAGCTCAAACTTTTCAAATTTCGCCATAAGTTCCTTTTCCTCCTCAGATATGAATGGGTACAGGACGAAAGACATGATCTTTATCACAGACAAAAACGTACATCTCTCGTCGTCCCCTCTATTGTACCTTATTTTTTAAATTCAGGGTATACAACCTCAATCTTCCTTCGACAAGGGGTTAGCGCAACTCTGGTGATACGTATTTTTGATCCATTGGACCTGTATATTCGGCGCGAGGACGAATCAGGCGATTATTTTCATACTGCTCTAAAATGTGCGCTGTCCAACCGGATACACGACTCATAGCAAAAATAGGTGTAAACAGGTCTCTCTTGATACCCAGTTGGGTATAAACAGAGGCAGAATAAAAATCCACATTGGGCTTCAAGCCTTTTTGTCCTGTTACAATTTCCTCAATTCGAACTGACATATCAAACAACGTTGTGTCGCCGTTCATTTCCCCCAGCTCGCGGGACATTTTGTGCAAGTGCTTGGCACGCGGATCACCGTTTTTATAGACTCGGTGTCCAAAGCCCATAATTTTTTCGCGATTATCCAGTTTCGCCTGGATATAGGAGTCCAACTGATCCAAACCACCAATCTCCTCCAGCGTTTTGGCCACAGCCTCATTGGCCCCGCCATGCAGTGGTCCTTTTAAAGCTCCAATAGCAGACGTGATTCCGGAATAAATATCCGACAATGTGGCTACCGTTACACGCGCAGCAAAGGTAGAGGCATTTAATTCATGATCGGCGTGCAGCACGAGAGCCTGATTGAACGCTTTAATAGCCATCTCCTCTGGATCCTTGCCAGTCAGCTGATACAAAAAGTTTTCAGCGATAGAAATACCTTTTTTAGGCGCAATCGGCTCCAAGCCCTCGCGTATACGTGCTATAGCTGCCACAATGGTAGGCAATTGCGCCTGAAGCTTGACGGTTTTGGTCACATTAGACTCTCTCGACATATCATCCGCCTCTGGGTCATACAAAGCGAGAGACGATACGGCTGATCTCAAGGCAGCCATCGTGCTCAAATCTTTCGGATATAACTTTAATTGAGTAACAATTTCATCCGGAATAGCAGCGTATTCGCTTAACTGGTTGCGAAGCTCCTGCAATTGCTCTTTATCAGGCAATTTCCCAAACCACAACAAATAAGCTACCTCTTCAAAATCGGCGTTAACAGCCAAATCATCAATGTTATAACCCCGGTACGTGAGAACGCCATCTACGATAGAGCTTATGGAGGAAGTGGTCGCTACGATCCCTTCCAGACCTTTAGTCGCTGTCATCGTTACATCTCTCCTTTGTAAAAACATTGTGAACGGACTTGCAATGTAAACATTTTCAAAAGTAAGATATGCCTTTTAAATAGCTGAGTAATGTTAACGCCATATGTCAATATTTAAACCTTCTTTCACTATACTGGATTTTGTCGTTTATGTGAACATTGAGGGCTATTCCAACACATTCAAATGTTTTATCGCTTCCATAAATAAATTTTTGAAACCCCTTACAAAAAATATTGATTCATTTGCACTTTTTTACACAGGTCTTGTCTCCCCCCTTTCCCGCATATGTATAGTAGAGCATTTATTTTATGAAATACTATCGTAAAAGAAAGGAGTCGTGAGAGCTTGAGCCGGTTAATCCTGAATCGCATATTTCGTGCTCTATGGGTGGCAATCGTGATTGTAGCTCTGTTATTGGGCATATATGTGCTTTTCTCTCTCGTCTATCCTTTCCTATTCGCCTGGCTTGTGGCTTATGCCATGAATCCATTGGTTGGTTTTCTGCGTAACAAAGCCCGTATGCCACGTTGGACGGCTGTCACGGTCTCATTATTTGTATATTTAGGTGGAATTGCAATTATCCTGTCTGCAGCAATCACCCGCATGGTTCGAGAAGTTATAAAGTTAGCCATGACTTTTGACGGGCATATTGAGCGTTTTAAAAGCCTGTTTATCGATTGGACACAAAGCGATTTGATTCAAAATGTAATTATTGAAATTAACCATTTCATCCGGGATAATCCGGATTACCAACACACCATTAACAGTAATATTGATAAAACAACTCAAACCGTCAGTTCGGCTGTCACTACGCTAGTCGCTCAATTTTTTAATGGGGTTTTGAACTTGCTGACCTCTCTGCCTAATATGGGAGCAGTTCTAATGGTTATTGTATTAGCAGCTTTTTTTATTAGTAAGGATTGGGACCGACATAGTCGGATGCTCGCAAACACGGTTCCTGATACGATTCGCAAGCCATTGTCGGATATATGGCACGATCTACGTAAAGCACTGTACGGCTATTTGCGTGCACAGTTTATTATCATCTCCATTACGGCATTAACGGTCATTGTTGGGCTGTTCATATTGCGTGTGGAATCCGCCTTTACCATCGGTTTAATGATCGGGCTGGTGGACTTGCTACCTTATTTGGGGGTTGGCATTGTGATGATTCCGTGGATACTGTATGCGTATATGTCTGGTAATTTGGCGCTAGGGGTAGGATTGTCGATCCTTTATATCATCCTGTTGATTGGACGACAGATCGTGGAGCCTAAGGTGCTGGCCAGCAGCGTGGGCTTAAACCCGCTTCCCACCCTTATCGGTATGTTCATCGGGCTCAAGCTATTTGGCGTTTTAGGACTCATTATCGGACCTGTATCACTCATTGTCGTTGATGCACTGAATCGTGCGAATGTCATTCAGGACTTGCGCAATTATATTCTCGCAGGAAGAGTCCGCTAGATCATGGATAGGAAAAACGGCAGCTCACGTCAAAACCGCCGAAACGTAATACTGCCGTTTTTCATTTTTTTCTCCAGCCACTTTAATAAAAAACGTCGGTACAACGCTCGTGTTAAAGGGAACACCAACGTAAAACCAATAATATCTGTTAAAAATCCGGGGATAAGCAGCAAACTCCCACCAAAAAAGACACATAATCCATCCAGCATTTTACGGCCGGGCATTTGTCCCCGATTCATTTCATTTTTCGCATCGGCAATCACCTTACGACCTTCAAATTGCATCATGGCAGCCCCGATTAGCGTCGTCAGAATGATGAGTAAAATCGTTTTGCCTGCTCCAATCCAGTGACTTACCCATATAAACCCGTATAGCTCCGCCAAAGGAATGAGCAGCAGCAACAGCCATAGACGTTTACGCATCATCATGACTTCTGTCCCTCCCCGCCTGTAAAAGCAAACCTTAATGCAGTGTACAGCTCAGGTAGCGCCTGGTCCAGTCGAACGGGCTTCCATTCGGTGTTCACCCATACGTGACGTGTCATCCCAGTGACGAGCAGCTCTCCCGGCAGCGTGTCTGCCTGGGTCCATACCTTTCCCAGATACCTTTGATGCTCATCATCCGTTACCCGCCGAACCTCATAGATATAGTTTAGACGCAGTCTGGAGAAGTCGGTAATTGCGGTATAAACGGTAATTAAATCATCATATCGAGCAGGACTCGCATATTTCGCATTGATTTCAATAACTGGCAGTAAAACTCCACGTTCCTCCATGCTCCGATAGTTAAAACCCGTCTGTCGGATCATTTCGGTACGCCCGATCTCAAACCAGTTCAAATAATTTGCATGATATACGACCCCCATCTGGTCGCTTTCCTGATAACGGACACGTAGCGGTGCGCCATACCAGCGTAATTCCGTTTGTTTCTCCTCTTGAGTCATACAAGCTCTCCTATCTTTGTGCATCTTTATCTCTATTTTGCCCTCTCTCCATTAAACCATATTTACAGCCCGGGAACAAAAAGAGGGCAGACCGACCGGTCCTCCCTCGCAAATCATATATAATAATGCCTTTATTATTGTGGCAACGGCTTGGACAGTTTATAATATCCGCTATCCGAAGCCAGCTTAAGCAAGCTCTTAGCTTGGCTTCCCGCCCAGGCGTAACCGAGTCGTCTTTCCTCACTAATTTTCATGATGTCGGTATACTTTTTGCCATCCCGGTCTGAAAAGAAGTATTTATTGTCTTCCACATTATAGAACCGATACCACATTACACTCGATGCGTCCTTTTGGAAAAACTCCGGACCTTGACGATTGTATTTCATACCGTCGATTCGGTTCGCGTCAAACCATTTCAAAGCACTTTGAGCCGCTTTTTTCACTTCAGCGGTTTGCGGCTGGGACATGAGAAAAGCAGTAATGCCTACTGATTCCGTAGTTGTTTTGGAAGGTAACTCAAATGCCCGGGCTTCAACAGATGCATAAGTAGCCGGATCGTGCTGTGCACCCCAGATTGTTGGTGTACCATTATTTACAATTTGAGATTTAATTGTGTACTGGATACCTTTGTTTAGCGCTTGCTGAAGTCTGGAGCGGTAAGAGTTATCCAGAATATCGCTATCAAACGGCTGCTTCTTGTTCACGATATCGTCAGCCAAAACCATAACTCTGACCATTGCATCATCATTATAAGTTACAGCATCGGAATAATTACCACGTTTAGGGTATACTTGAGGCCAGCCACCGGAGGAATATTGAGAAGTTAGTACGAAGTCAACTGCTTTTTGTACACTGATCTTAATGTCTTTATTTTTGGTTTTTTTGTATACATCCGCCAAAAAGCGAATCTCGGTTGTCGTCGCCTCGTTATCGAACGTTCCGAGTTCAACACCATCCTTGCTCTTCCATGTGGAGCGTGCAGCTTTGCCATCCCATTTAGATTTATAATTCTTTTCCATAGCTTTGAAGAATCCGCCATGTGGCAATTGCCAGGATACAATATTTAAGGCAAGTGTAGTATCCTTGGATGTATTCCCCGTAGAAAACTTACTGAAATCGCGCATCTTGTTTAGGATGCTGTCTGTATTGACAACAGCGGTTGGCTTCGCCACAGCCGACAGCCCAAATAATTGCTCACGATCCAACACACCTGAATTTACATCGTCACCATAAACGTCCCGTCCCACAGCTGAATCTGTGGTAAGCTCATAAGAAGCAGTAGCCGATTCACGTACTGAATCATATGTAGCCGGCACAATCTCCTGTGCCGCAGCCCATGAGGGACTTAGGAGCCCTGACGTTACTGTAATCGCCAAACTTGAAAGCGCTATCATCTTTACAGTTGGACACATCTTCTTCTTCATTTGAACCTCTCCCTTATTTTAAGTTGGGTCATTGCGTTCAGTTTAACCTATACATTCTTGCTGAGGATTCTTTTGGATAGTGAGAGGGACTGAACCACTATTTATGCATGATAAATAGTTAGTTGTATTATATGAAAATATATCCAAACGATCAATATATTTTAATTTACTAATAGATTAAAAAAGTTAAAAAACTTTGAAAACAATAAAAATCCTCTTACTAATGCCGGATTAGTAAGAGGATTTTACGTAAAGCTAATATAAAGTAGGTCGATGAGCAACATCGCTTAACCAAATCGACCCATGATGTACTCCTGAGTCAGCTCATTTTCAGGATTCGTGAAAATATCGTTCGTTTTCCCATGTTCAACCAGACTTCCGATATAAAAATAAGCAGTATAATCGGAAATTCGTGCAGCCTGCTGCATATTGTGCGTCACAATAACGATGCGCAATTCTTTTTTCAATTCGGTAATAAGCTCTTCTACCTTGCCTGTAGACACAGGGTCCAGCGCTGAAGCTGGCTCGTCAAGTAACAGAATTTTCGGTTGAACGGATAGAGCACGTGCAATGCAAAGCCGCTGCTGTTGCCCGCCAGACAGCGCTAGAGCGGAGTCGTGAAGGCGATCCTTGACCTCATCCCATAATGCTGCTTTACGCAGGCTGCTTTCGACGATTTCATCAAGCTGTTTCTTCTTGCGCACCCCACGGTATTTGGGACCGAAGGCGATATTATTGTAAATGGATTTGTAAAAAGGGTTGGGACGCTGCCACACCATGCCAATTTGCTGACGCAGCTTGATCACGTCCGTTTCCGGTGCCGTCAAATCCTGTCCATCCATCCAGATGTGTCCCGTTGTAGAGGAAGATGCAATCTCATCATTCATCCGATTAAGGGAGCGCAAAAAGGTCGATTTACCGCAGCCGGAAGGCCCGATCAGGGCAGTCACTGTCTGCTCGGGAAAGGCTAGATTCACTTTTTTCACAGCCTCAAAGCTACCATAATAAATACTCAAATCCTCAGTACTGAACGGATGCGGCGGTTGTCCCACAAGCTGTTCCGAACGCGTAGACTGAACGGATGTTGCTGGTGCGGCGGTTTTTGCCGTTCGCGTAATCACATGTTCCATTGTTCTCCATCCCCTTTCTAATCCATACGTTTGGCAGCTGTCAGACGGCGGTATACAACTCTTCCGAACCATCTTGCACTCAAGTTGAATGCAAGCACAAGCAGCACCAGTACGGCAGAAGCGCCTGCAGCAATATCTTTGGAGTCAGGAGCAATCCCCTCACTATTGACCTTCCAAATATGAACAGCCAATGTCTCAGCAGGTCGCATCGGGTTAATAGGCGATCTAGCATGCAATGGATTCCAATCAGTAAAATCAAGCGGCGGCGTACTCATCCCTGCTGTAAACAGCAATGCTGCGGCTTCCCCGAAAATACGGCCTGCGGCCAAAATGGTACCCGTAATCAAGCTTGGCAGCGCAGCTGGCAACAAAATGGAGGTAATGATTTTCCACTTGGACAATCCAAGCGCAAGTCCAGCTTCCTTTTGCTCCTTCGGCACAGCTCGGAAAGCCTGCTCCGTTGTGCGAACCATCAGCGGCAGGTTAAATACGGCCAAAGCCAAGGCTCCTGATAAGAGGGAAAAGCCAAAATCAAACGTATTTACGATAAGTAGTAGTCCAAACAATCCGATGACGATCGACGGGAAGGAGGACAATACTTCGACGACAAGTCGTATAAAGTCCGTAATTTTCCCCGGCTTTGCATATTGCGCCATGTAAATACCTGCGCCCCAGCCAATCGGAATGGTGATAATCAAAGTTAAGATTAACAAAAATACGGAATTAAACAGTTGTGGGCCAATACCACCGCCTGCACGTAATGTTTGGGGAGCACTGGTTAAAAAGTCAAAAGAAATATGACTGACTCCGCGGGCCAAAATGAAGCCCAGTAATCCCACCAAAAGTGCAACAATGAACAAAGCGAAGAAACAGATTACAAATGTAGCGATCTTGTCGGTCGTTTTAGCTTTCATCAAACCCGGTTTCTCCTTTCAAGCAGCCTTACCAGCAGCACGAAAATGAATGTCATGAGCAGAAGAACAAGCGCCATGCTCCAGAGAGCATTGTTATGAACGGAGCCCATCGCTGTATTCCCCATGCTAAGTGTAATGACGCTGGTCAAGGTCGAAGCGGATTCCAGCAAGGAATGCGGTATATGCGGAGCATTCCCGATTACCATCTGTACAGCCAACGCTTCTCCGAAGGCACGAGCCATACCGAGAATAATTCCTGTTAAAAGAGCAGGCAACAACGTCGGAATAATAACACGAGCAATTGTCTGCCAGCGGGTAGCACCCAAAGCATAAGAGGATTCACGTAGCCCCCCCGGCAAGGAAGACAACGCATCCGCCATAATACTCGTAATCGTCGGCAAAATCATGACTGACAACACTAGGCAGCCTGCCAGAATGCCGATGCCTTGTCCTCCAAACACGTTCCGTAGCAGCGGGACGATTACGGTCAAGCCGACAAAGCCATATACAACAGACGGAATACCGGATAATAATTCAATCGCGGGTTGAAGGATACGCTTACCCGATTTCGGCACAATTTCCGTCATAAATAAAGCCGCACATAAGCTGAGCGGACTGGCAATTAAAGCCGCCAGTATGGTTACTGCAAAAGAACCCGTAATAAACGGAAGTGCGCCGAAGGACTTAGGCTCGCCATCCGGACTCCATTTGGTTCCAAAGAAAAACTCTCGCAGACTGACTCCATTCACCGCAAATGTAGCTACACCTTTGGAGGCAACAAAATATACGATGGAGACAATAACCGCAACTAAAAAAACGACACAAACCGACGTATATATGCGGCCGGTCCATTCTTCCCAGTAATGTCTTTCTTTCATAACTCGGGATCGTTTATTCTGTTCCATGTATGCCTTCCCTTCAATTGGTCCCATACTGTAACTCCTTTAACCGAAGAATAGAGGCCGGACGCTAGTCCGCCTCTTCTTCGTGAATATACTCGCGTTAGCTGCGTTCATCGAACAGGAGGTGTGACTCTCCTTATTTCGTGATATTACCGTCAGCATCACGTTTCACTTGCATACCTGATACTGGAATGTATCCCAAGTCTACGACATCCGTTTTTTGGATTTCATCTGACAGAATGTAGTCCAGGAATGCTTTCACATGCTCTTTTGGCTCACCTTTAGTGTACATATGCTCGTAAGCCCATACTGGATATTTACCTTGTTCTACATTTTCAACGTTAGCTTCAACGCCATCGTATTTCAAAGCAGTTACTGTGTTGTCGATGTAGGACAGAGCCAGATAACCAATCGCACCCGGTGTTTCAGCAATCAGCTTTTTCACAGTACCGGAGGAATCTTCTTGAATGGAGCCCGGCAGATCTTCTGTTTTTTGTCCCAATGCGTATTTTTCAAATGTTGCACGAGTACCGGAGCTGCTTGGACGGTTTACAATAACGATTTTTTGATCCGCACCGCCAACTTCTTTCCAGTTTGTGATTTTACCTGTGAAGATTTGTACCAATTGATCTTTTTTCAGGTCTGTAACGCCTACTTTAGGATTCGCTACCGCTGACATGGCTACAACAGCTACTTGGTGATCGACCAGCTCATCTGCACCGCTCTCCAGTTTTTCTTTTGCAAACACGTCGGAGTTACCGATGTCCGCTTGTCCGCCGGAAACCTGAGTCAAGCCAGTACCGCTACCGCCGCCCTGTACTTGAACTGCAATGCCTTTATATTTATCGACAGCCATAAATTTTTGTCCCGCTTGCTCTACCAATGGTTGAAGTGCAGTGGAGCCCACAGCCAGAATGTTTCCTGTCAGTTCAGCAGCTGCTTTATTGTCTGTTCCTGTAGCAGCTTCTCCTTGTGGTGCAGCATTGTTACCTGATCCACAAGCTGCAAGTGCAAATACCATGGTGAGAGTCATCAGAATGAACGGCCATTTTTTCAACATTTTTTATTGTCCTCCCCTTAGTTAAGTGACGGTTTTTTATTTATGACCATCAACACTTTTACATTGTAGGCCTGGAATGTTAGACGAACGACGTGGTTTTGTAAAACAAATATAAAATATTGATAGATAAATTATTTTTCGGTATATAATTAATCTATAGTTTGAAATTCATATATGAATGACATATAAGGAGAGCTGTTGGATTCCATGAATATTCTAAAATTGCGTATCTTGATGCTGATCGACAAATTCCATAAGGCGACGGATGTGGCCGAAGCTTTGCAAGTCAAACAACCTACCGTCAGCTTTCATATGAAAAGCTTGGAAAAGGAATTGGGTGTTTCCCTATTCTCTCTTCAACAAGGCAGGATTATGCTAACGGAAGCTGGAAAAAAATTATTACCTTACGCAAAGCAAATCATCTCTCTGGAGCAAGAAGCTAGACAAGCTGTAGATGAACTGACAGAAGAGTCACAGGGTCAATTACATCTAGGTGCTGAGTCGATATCAGGTACCTATCTCCTCCCCACTTTGATGGCTAAGTTTGCTGAGCGGTATCCAGATTGTCGTATTCAGTTGGAGATTCAATCCCCGGATGCAATTAGGCAGCTACTGAAACAGGGGGAAATTGATTTTGCTTTTCTCGACGATAGAGGATCTCTTCCAGAGTATACAGTGGCAGAGCCAGTGGCTTCAGATCAAGTAGGAGTTATCCGTTCTGCACGTGCACCTGAAGTCAAATTAGAGGAGTTCGATGGAACCGATATGCTGGACAAGCACACATGGGTAAAATATAGCGGTTCATCCGTTGTAGATCTGTACTCCTCGCTAGTTAAGCCCCATCTGGAAATCAACTCTTGGGAAGCGGTAAAGCAAGTCGTAAGCGGCGGAGAGGCGCTTGCCTTCTTTCCTGCAAGCGGAGTCGATAATCATGAAAATGCTATTCCCTCGGTGGAGTGGCTTCCTTATCCCGAGGCTGATAACAAAAGGAGCCATTATCAAATAAACATCGTGTATCAACAAGATACACACATGAACTTAATGCAACAGGCATTCCTTAACTTCATACGACAAGAAGGACTAGAAATAAAAAGCTAGAGAACATAAAAAAGAGCATCCAAGTCTTATTGACTTGAATGCTCTTTTGCTTGTTGTAACGATACATACAGCCTCGGTATTATTTCACGGAGGCTTTAATTACGCTTGTGCTGGAACGCAACTAATTTTGATCAGGTTCGTAGAACCGGAATCACCAAGAGGTACGCCCGCAGTAATCACAACCAAATCGCCCTCTTTAACGAGGCCAGATTTGCGACCACCTTCCAGCGCGTTGTCAAACAGACTGTCTGTTGTGTCAACGATTGGTCTGCCTTGTACTGCATGTACGCCCCAGATCAGAGCCAAACGGCGAACTGTTCTTTCCTGTGTTGTCACAGCAACAATCGGAGCTTCTGGACGGTATTTAGAAATCATACGCGCTGTTGTTCCGCTTTGTGTGGACGTCAGAATCGCTTTAGCATGCAGGTCAAGTGCAGAAATAGAAACGGATTGGCTGATTGCTTCTGTGATACTAATTTCTTGAGCCGTTCTTTGTTTTTTGAACAAATCACGGTAGTTCAGAGAGGACTCAGCTTTTTCTGCAATACGTGACATCGTCAATACGGATTCTACGGGATATTTACCCGCAGCTGTTTCGCCGGACAGCATAATTGCGTCTGTTCCGTCAAAAATAGCATTCGCCACGTCACTTGCTTCCGCACGAGTCGGACGCGGGTTACGTTGCATGGAATCCAGCATTTGTGTTGCCGTAATAACAGGCTTGCCAGCTACATTACATTTGTTAATCATCAATTTTTGCGCCAGAGGCACTTCTTCAGCAGGAATTTCCACACCAAGGTCACCACGGGCAACCATCAGGCCATCCGAAGCTTCCAAAATTTCGTCCAGGTTGTCCACACCTTGCTGATTTTCGATTTTGGAAATGATTTGAATATGACTTGCATTGTGTTTCGCCAGCAATTCACGAATTTCCAGTACATCACTTGCTTTACGAACAAAAGAAGCCGCGATGAAATCAATGTCCTGCTCAATACCGAAAATGATATCATTAGCATCTTTCTCCGTAATACCAGGCAAAGAAATTGCAACGCCTGGAACGTTAACGCCCTTCTTGCTTTTGATCGTTCCGCCATTGACAATGCGGCATTTGATTTCAGTGCCTGATACTTCAATAACGGTGAGTCCGATCAGACCATCGTCGATCAGAATGGTGGAGCCGGGCTCCACGTCCGAGGGAAGATCTTTGTACGTAATAGAAATACGATCTTGCGTACCGAGAATTTCTTCCGTTGTCAGCGTAATGAACTCGTCCTGAACAAGCTCAATAGGTTCAACTTCGAGCTTTCCTGTCCGGATTTCCGGCCCCTTCGTATCGAGCAAAATAGCAACATTTTTGTTAAGCTCCTTACAAGCTTGACGGATGTTTTTAATCCGGTTGCCATGCTCCTCGAAATCACCGTGAGAGAAATTCAGGCGGGCTACGTTCATACCAGCCAAAATCAGTTTCTTCACATTTTCCAATGACTCACTGGAAGGACCGATGGTACATACAATCTTAGTTTTGCGCATTTGGGTTTTTCCTCCGTTTTCAAAGGTGCTACTCTTTATATCTTTTTCCAACAATTAAATCTACTACACTTTTTCCTATTTGTATAGGAAGTTCGTCATATTTATTGTTACCCGTTTACAGCGTATTACAACATAGGTTCAGTTTCCGAAGACTTCAAGAAGGTGTATTGACCTATTTTTCGGAATTTCTGATACCGATCTTCCCTCAATTCATCGCAGCTCATATTGGTAAGTTCCGCCAAATGACGTTCCAATAGCTCCTTGATTGCGGCAGCGGTCACTTCATAGTTACGATGCGCGCCCCCTTTCGGCTCCGGCACAATATCCTCGATAATTTCCATGCGAAGGAGGTCATTAGCCGTAATCTTCATGGCTTCAGCTGCCTGATCGGCCTTGGAAGCATCTTTCCATAGAATCGAGGCTGCACCGTTTGGAGAAATGGCCGAATAAATGGCATGTTCCAGCATCAGCACACGGTTACCGACTGCAAACGCAAGCGCACCGCCGCTTCCACCCTCGCCGATGACCACACAAATAACAGGCACCGAAAGCTTTGTCATCTCCCGCAAGTTGCGGGCAATCGCTTCCGATTGACCTCTCTCCTCTGCTGTATTACCCGGATAAGCGCCCTTCGTATCAATGAATGTAATAATAGGGCGTTTAAATTTCTCAGCCTGCTGCATCAGACGCAAGCCTTTACGGAATCCTTCCGGATGGGCACTACCAAAAAAACGTGCAATGTTATCTTTCGTATCCTTACCACGCTGCTGGCCAATGACGGTCACCGGAATACCATTCAGCTTGGCAATCCCGCCTACAACCGCCAAATCATCTCCAAACAAGCGGTCGCCGTGTAATTCAATAAAATCCGTAAACACCTGCTCTATCAAATCAAGAGACGTTGGTCTTTGATGATGACGAGCCAAATGCATTTTTTGTGGTGCTGTAATGTTCGAATATATTTCTTCTTCCATCTCGAGATAACGTTCCTCGAGACGGTTGATTTCATCTGTAAAATCAATTTGCTTATCCTGTCCGAATTGCTTGAGTTCTTCGATCTTCTGTCGCATCTCGACCAGGGGCTTTTCATAAGGCAATTCGCCAGCCATCTATTCCTCCCCTTTCACACTGTGTAGATCAAGCAGTTGCCCAAGGGTATCGCGCAGTCCCTTGCGATGTACAACCATATCCAATTGTCCGTGCTGCAAATTAAATTCGGAAGTTTGAAAATCATCCGGCAGCTTCTGTCTGATTGTTTGTTCAATTACAATACGCCCTGCAAAACCGAATACAGCTCCTGGCTCTGCGATATTAATATCTCCAAGCGTAGCAAAGCTAGCGGATACTCCACCTGTAGTCGGGTCGGTGATAACAGAAATATAGAGCAATCCCTGCTCATCCAGACGAGCAAGAGCAGCACTTGTTTTTGCCATCTGCATCAAGCTTAAAATACTTTCCTGCATACGTGCTCCGCCGGAAGTTGAGAAAATAATTAGCGGCAGACGCTTGTCTATTGCTTGCTCAATGGCGCGCGTAATTTTCTCTCCTACGACCGAACCCATACTACCAGTAAAGAAGTCAAAGCTCATCACAGCAACGACAACAGGATGTCCATAAATAAGGCCGTCGCCCGTAACGACAGCCTCTCGCAAGCCAGATTTCAGGGTCTGTTGCTCCAGCTTGCTCGCATATCCCGGAAAGTCCAGCGGGTCAACCGAAATCATATCGGCATCATATTCCGTAAACGTGTCTTCGTCGAGCACCATGCGAATGCGATCCATTGCATTCAAACGCATATGGTATCCGCACACCGGACACACTTTCAAATTTTTCTCTAGTTCTTTGCTGTATTGAATACTTCCGCACTTGCCACATTTGGTCATAAGACCTTCGGGAATTTCCCGTTTGGGACGATCCGGCATGTCCGCTTGATCGCCGCTCAGCGCCCGTTCCGAAGGGATGGTCGCGTATTTACGCTTCTTTTGGAATAAATCTTTAAACACAACTACACCTCTCCAGCCGTTTATTTGTCAGCCGTAACCGATACAAGGTCCTCTGCCGTCTATGCGGCACCTCTAAGCATTATGTTCATACACACGTCAACGCCTGTTCCTAAAACATTACCGCCGATCGTGCATCCTTTGTTCCACTCATGCTGCTGTATCACTTCCGCCGTTCCGGACTCAAGGGCGCAAAATCGAATTAAGCACTTCCTGAATTTCTTCGACTTCACCCGAAGGCACAAGTATCTCAAACTGTTGCTTGGATGCGCTGATGGCCCGGGCCTGCACCATAAAACCTTCTTCAGACAGTTTGAGCTTAATCATGTCAGCCAGTCTGGCCGTCGGTGCAATATAAATCACCGTCCACATGCCTTGTTTCTACCCCCTAAGCCTCAAGTTTTGAGCCCATATAATAGACTCATGATAACATACCTTACTTTTTTCCCGCAACAAAAGCCCTCCTGATCATTTAAGTTCCGTCGGAGGGCCTAGAAAATCATCAACTCTGTTTACACAGGTCAACTAAGCATCCAATGATGCAGGATAATGCTTGGCATGGAGACTCCGATGTGCAATTCGCGAAGAAGCAGCGGCAGCCAGTCCGGCGACAAGATCGTCTAAAAACACATGAATACCACTGCCTTTTTGGTTCAGCTGTTCGATAATCCCCGTCTTTTCCTTATCCAGATAACCAAAACTGGTTAAGCCAATCATGCCGTACACACTCGTAATTCCAAGAGCTAGTGTCTCGTCCACTCCGTACAGCGGTTCGTCTGCCTCCATAATGGCTTGCAGCGGCTGAGGGAGAAGTTTTTTTTCAGCCAATTCATCGAGCGCAATGCCTGTGAGCAAGGTATATTGAACCTCGCGCTTTTGCAAAACCGCTTTGACACTGTCTATACATTCTTCCATCGTCAAATGAGGATAATATTTTAGCTGAAGCTGAAAAACAATGTCCGCAATGGACTCGATACGAATGCCTCTGCGATTTAGCAAAGTTTCTGCATATTCATAGGACATAATTTCCCTCCCGCTTTCACCGTGCAGTTCAATTCTTTCACCGTGCGGGACCTTATGGTGCAGGGTGCGTGTTGAACCCCTGTTCCGCCAGTTTTCCAAGTGTATGCGGGAGGGAAGGAAAATGTTCATTAAACCGTTACAATAAGGGCGGGTTACTGTGTACCTATTATTTGACTTTCACCGTGCCTTCACCCAACATCGACTCCATTTGATCAAAAAGCTGAGGAGAGGGCTTAATGCTGTAAGCATCGCTCAACGCCAGCAGACGCTGGTTGCTCTCATAAAAAAGTACGGTAGGCATAGCACCGGGATGCTCCTGTAGCAGCGCCTTGAGACTGACCAACAAGCTGGCGTCCTCCTCAGCCTGGCGGGTGATCTTGACAAACACCCGCTGACGAGTGGTCGGCTCCGCGCTGCGCGGGACCGGCACCTGCTCACCGCGAGCCGCTTCGACTCCGCGCGGTGAAGCCGCCGCCACGGGGCGATCCGCCTTCGATTGAGGCGAAGCAGATGCAGTGGCTGCCGAAGGCGGGGACGACACACGCGACGCGCTCCCGCCTGGGCCGCCAGCGGCAGAACCAGCAGCTGGTAAGGATGCTCCAGCTGCGGCGGACGAGCGCGTACTGGCACGTCGGCGCTGGAGGAGCCGTGCCAGCGAGTCTTCCGCCAGCGGGGCGGTCTCATCCGCAAGGAGCTTGAAGTGCTCGTCCTGCTGCTGCATCTTGGCTCGAAGCGTAAGCAAAGCCCCCTTTTCAATCCACTGCTGGCTCCGCTTCCACACCTCAGGAAACAACACAACCTCACAGCGCTCAATCTGATCCTCCAGCTCAATGAAGGCCATAGCCTTACCCTGCTTGGTCGTAATCGTTTTGAGTGACACTACCATGCCTGCGGTCACAACAACCGTTTCATCTGGCACATCGCCCAGCTCCATCAGACGATCCGCCTCGCTGTTTTCCAACAGCGACTCAAAATCATCCAACGGATGCCCGGATAAATACAGTCCCAGCAGTTCACGTTCCAGCTCTAACTGCTGGCTGGCACTGAATTTGGGTACATTGGGGTATTCGATATCCCAATTGGGCATTTCCACAAAACCAAACATATCAATTTGCAAGTCATCCCGTTCCTTGCGCCACTTGACGGCTGCATCCACCGTTTCATCCAGCATGGCAAGCAACTGTGCCCGATGACCCGTCAATGAGTCAAAGGCCCCTGCCTGAATAAGCGATTCAATTACTCTCTTATTACATACTCGCAAATCGACACGTCGACAAAAATCGAGCAGGCTGTCGAAAGGCCGTTCCTTGCGAACAGCGAGAATGCTCTCCATCGCCTGTGTGCCAACATTTTTAATTGCAGCCAGGCCGAAACGGATGCTTCCTTGCTGTAATGGAGTAAACAGCACCCCGCTTTCATTCGCATCAGGTGGCAACACTGCGATATCCATACGACGGCATTCGACGACATATTCAGCCACTTTCCGATGACTTCCCATCACCGCCGTCAGCATTGAAGCCATGAATTGTACTGGATAATGTGCCTTTAGATAAGCCGTCTGAAATGCTAGCACACCATAAGCAGCTGCATGAGCACGCGGGAAGCCGTAGTCAGCAAAACGAACAATCATATCGTAAACCCTGCCGGCCTCCTCCTCCGTGTATCCCTGCTTCATACTGCCTTCAACAAAATGTCCGCGCTCCAGATCCAGTACTTCGCGCTTTTTCTTGGACACAGCCCGGCGCAACAGATCGGCTTCTCCCAGGGAAAAGCCCGCCATGCGCGAAGCAATCTGCATGATTTGCTCCTGATACACAATAATACCGTACGTATCCTTTAAGATCGGTTCCAAGTCAGGATGCGGATAAGAAATCTCAATCTGACCATGCTTGGCCTGTATAAAGTTAGGAATAAAACCCATCGGGCCCGGACGATACAAAGCCAGGACAGAAATGATATCCTCAAATACACTCGGCTTCAAATCCTTGAGTACCCGGCGTACACCGGCCGACTCCAGCTGGAATACGCCTCCTGTATCTCCTTTGCCCAACAAGTCATAGGTATGCGGATCGTTATCGGGAATACGGCTAAAATCAGGCGTTTCTCCATGCTCTTCCGCAATCCAGTGTATGCACCGTTCAATAATGGAGAGCGTACGCAGCCCAAGGAAATCCATTTTAAGCAAACCAATGCGCTCTAGATTTTCCATCGAGTACTGCGTCAAAGGTACTCCTTCGCTCCCCTCTTGAAGCGGAACCGCATCGGTCAATGGAGTCCGCGAAATGACAACACCCGCTGCATGTGTCGAAGCATGACGAGGCATTCCTTCAACCTTGATCGCCATATCCAACAGTTCACGTGTCTTGGGCTTCGTTTCATATAGCGTTTTCAGCTCCGGGGTAATTTCCAGCGCATGACGGATATTAATGCCCAGCTGCGCCGGAATCAGCTTGGCTGCCTTGTCTACCTCTCCATATGGCACGTTCAATGCACGACCGACGTCACGGACAGCGGCTCTTGCCGCCAGCGTTCCAAAGGTGATAATTTGCGCTACATGCTCATTTCCGTACTTCTGTACTACATAGTCGATAACCTCGTCACGCCGCTCATCACTAAAGTCAATATCTATATCCGGCATACTAATTCGTTCAGGATTCAGAAATCGTTCAAAGAGAAGGTTGTATTTCATCGGATCGACATTCGTGATGTTAAGCACATAGGCAACCAAACTGCCTGCTGAGGAACCACGCCCTGGTCCCGTTGCAATCTTATGCTTATGTGCGAAGGCAATAAAATCCCATACAATCAGGAAATAATCGCTGAAACCCATACTGTCAATGGTATTCAACTCATAGTTTAGCCGTTGGTTCAGCCTTTCCCGTTCCTCCGGCTGCTCCCATCCGGAATCGCTTCCATAGCGACGCTCCAGCCCTTGCACGCACAGATTGCGTAAATAGGACGAAGAGGTCATTCCTTCCGGCAGCGGGCGATATTCAGGTAAAATGGATTGACCGAATTCCAGCTCCAGTTCGCATTTTTCAGCAATACGCACCGTGTTGGCGATGGCTTCTGCCACATGCGGGAATAAACGAGCCATATCCTCCTGACTTTTCAGATACAACTGACGTGTTGGTATACGCAAACGCTCCTCATCGTCAACTGTCTTTCCTGTCCCGATACAGATCAGGACATCCTGCACGTCCGCATCTGGCTCAGTCAAGTAATGCACGTCATTCGTCGCGACCAGTGGAATATCCAGTTCCTTCGCCAGTGCGATCAAGAGAGGATTTACACGTTTTTGCTCCGAAAGACCATGATCCTGGAGTTCCAGATAAAAATCATCGCCAAAAATATTACGATATCGTTCCGCTGCGCGTCGTGCCTCGGCTTCCCGACCATGCAGTAAATGCTGCGGCACTTCACCGCCCAAACAAGCGCTCAGGCATATGATGCCTTCGTGATGGGCAGCCAAAGCCTCCATGTCGATGCGCGGCTTATAGTGAAAGCCCTCCAAATGGCCGATGGAGCACAGCTTCATCAGATTTTGATAGCCTGTTTTATTTTTGGCGAGCAAAATTAAATGATATATGGGCTGATCCTTGCGGCTGCCACGCTCCTTGCGCGATCCTGCCGTCATATAGGCCTCACACCCAATAATCGGCTTAATGCCGTTCTCTACACACGCTCTATAAAAAGGAATGGCACCGTACATGACCCCGTGATCTGTAAGGGCCAGCGCCTTCATTCCATAAGCTGATGCCTGTTTGACCAACTCCGCGGTACGAGCCGCGCCGTCCAGCAGGCTGTACTCGCTATGAACATGCAAATGCACAAATGAACTCATGCGCTTCTCTTCCTTTCACCGCTTGATTTTCTTCAAACTATTTTATCATATCCGCGTTAGTAGCGCCCATAGAATAAAAGTACAGACCTCGGCGGACAAGCGCGGTCTTGATTCGTATACCTAAGGAGGAAAAGAGCATGAGCACTTTTATATCCAAAGCGATTCTCGACTTCTTCATTGCCTTCGGCATCGTGCTCGGTGGAGCCATGCTCGGCGGAATGGGAGCTGTGGTATCGCTTCAGCCGCCCACCCAGACGATGCTAGAGGTTGCCGGAAGAATTAAAATATGGGCGCTTGCTGCCGCTGTGGGGGGAACGATGGACCCGATCCGGGTCATTGAAAGCAATATGTTGGATGGTAATTTGTCACCTGCCATTAAGCAGATATTGTATTTGATTTTCGCCTTTTTAGGCGCTCATATGGGTGCAGAGCTGGTCAAGTGGGTATGCGGCAACGGACGACCGTGAGGTGAAACGACTATGAGAGTTCCCCCTTTTGAGCGCCTGCGTCCTTTTATGCAATTGTCCTCCGTCTTTGTACTCGGTATGATTACGGGAGGCATGATCTACAACGTCATCTGGCATGCCAGCTTCAATCAGCTATGGACGAACAACCAGGATCTCCAATTCCAGCTCCAGCAAGCCGAGGAGGACAACAAAACATTGCGCAAATACAGCAAGCGCCAAACCGTTGTCAAAGAAATCAAGCTGATCGCGGAGGAAGCTTCGGCCGAAAAAATTGATTCTATCAACCTGAAGGAACTTCTTCGCCGTGTCAGTCGTGATCTGGAGGTGCTGCGTGGCAGAGATATGTTCGAGATTGACTCTGACAGCAAGCTGGTACGTATGTTGCTGCACCAAAAAAAATACACCGTTCGTGACAAGGAGTATACGATCCAGGTCAAAACGATGCTTGTAATGGAAGGCGTGCTGCAAATTTGGCTGGAAGCAAAAGAAAGATTGCCTGAAAGCCACTAGTCGATCTATTCGACTTCACACCTTACTCCGTTCCATTGTAGACTAACCATGTTCAATGGAATGAAGCGTCATCACTGCTTTGCATACCAAATGATTTTCCCGTGAAATTGCAATTTCTAGCTTGCAGGTGCGGCGACTCATCTCGAGCAGCATCGGACGAAGAACGACAGCATCTTCTATCTGTACGGGTCTAATAAAATATGTCGTCAAATTGTCCAGCACATAATCCTTGCCGCTCATGTCTCTAGCTGCCCGGTAGCCCGCTTGTGTCATCACGTTGACCAGTACGCCTTCCGAGATCGTACCTAAATTGGTCGCCATTTGCGGAATGATAAACCCGCGAAAAAATAACGATCCGTCCTCATTACGCTCCTCAGCAAACCCGTTCCAGATCAGCTGGTCGAACGTCTCGCCAAGTTGCGGCTGCTTTTGGGCGTTACGCAGCGCCTCCAGCACCTCACGCCGTGTAACGGACCCGAGCAGCTTGCGGTTGCGGTCCACGACCGGCAAATAATCCACACCTTCCCACGCCATCATTTGCGCGGCTGAAGCCAGCGAGGTCTGGTAGGTGACCGTTATCGGATTGCGGATCAGACATTTATCCATCGTATGCTCAGGTTGAAGCCCCTCCACATCTTTGCGGCTGACGATACCAATTAAACGATTCCATTCATCCACGATTGCAAAATGATGATGTCCGGTCGTCACCGAAAGTTCTTCAAACTCGGTAAGTGTGCTGTTGATTTTCAAAGTCAACGTTTTCGGTTTGCCTGCCGCAATATCTTCAATCAGCATAATTTTCTTTTTGATCAAGCGGTCAAATATGGCTCTATTAATCATAGATGCCACTGTAAAAGTATCATGGCGTGAGGAAATAATCGGCAGACTGATCTTGTCTGCGAGCTGCTTAACCTCTCGGCTCGTACCGAAGCCCCCTGTAATCAGCACACCTGCCCCCTGCTCCAATGCAAGTGAATGCGCATCCTCACGGTTACCTACGATCAGCAAACTACCTGCATCAATATAACGAGCCATAGCTTCCTCGCGCATCGCTCCGATCACATACTTGTGCAAAGGCTTCTCCAGCCCCTCACTTCCGCCCAGCACATGTCCCTCTACAATATTCACGACATCTGCAAAGGTCAGCTGCTCGGACAAGCCGCGAGGGCGCTTCTCCACTCGTACTGTTCCGATCCGTTCTTTGGTAATGACAATTCCTAGGTTTTCAGCTTCCTTCACGGCCCGATAGGCCGTTCCTTCGCTGACGCTCATTTCTTTAGCCAACCTGCGCACAGAAATTTTGGAGCCTATTTTCAACTGCTCGATATGTCGCAATAGCTGCTCATGCTTCGTAACTGTTTCATCTAGCCCGTCCAACTCTGTTACACCCCCAACGTTCAATCTGTATCATTCTGTATCTATTATAGCACAAAAACCCTTTATTTTAGACCTTTGTTCATTTTGAGTTCTCTGCTTCGGAAATAGCAAAAAAGCGATCCCCTCTTCACAAGGACCGCTTCTTACTATGATTGATTTGTAATCTGGTAGGCCAGCCCAAGACAAGCTGAAAAAAAACTCACTGCATGCTGCCTTTGTCAGCCTTTTTATCCCATTTCATCTGCCACTGCTGCATTTTGGCCCGCCGTACACGCTCCAGCGTTTTGCGCTTTTCCTCATCCACACCCAGCAAAAAATGCATGTTCGCTCCGATGACTAGCAGCGCAAAAAGTACCCATACTATCCCAAAGCCGTTGACCCAGTTCAAACCGCCTGCAAGCGAGATGCGTGGTAACGCGACCAAGACCATAGCCAGCGCAATCAGTGTATACAAACCATGTTTCCATCTTTTAAAAGAACCCAATCGTATCCCTTCCTCTCCCTGTGACTCTATGTATCTAGTCTATGAGAGGACAGGAAGGAATATGAGACAAACTTACAGAGATGAACCGTACAAATCTTGAAGGCTGTCTGCAATAATTTTGTTAACGTCCTCAATAATCACGCTCAGGCGACGTTCAGCGTCGAACAGGCGACGGATGTTGAGGTTCAAGCTAAGTACCTCGAACAGCTTCTCCATCTTTTCCATCTCTTCCTGTGCTGGCATATCACCGCTCATCATGCGTTGTTGTACTTCCATTTGGCGTTCACGGAAATCGTCGAGCATTTTCTTGGCTTCTGGATCGGTTTCGATCAGCTTCATCGCTGACGTAATTTCCTCTACCTCTTTGCTTTCCTTCAATGCTTTTGCTAAATCATGGGTTTTGTCATAGATGTTCATGATTGTTTATTCCTCCAATACAAGTTTAGTGTCAACATTTCACATTGTCCGTCAATCACCAAGGGATATATGTCCTCATATGATGAATCAGTGCTATTACAGCCCATTCACGTTTCCCGTTACTTTCAAGACATCAAGTTGCTGCCCGGAAGGAGATCCACGATGTCCATCAAAAAAACAACGATTCAAATCATCGGATCGGGCATCTTGCAGGATGACGTACTCATGGTCGGCGAGTCCTTGCTTCGCAAATGGAAAATATCCGCTGGCCACCCCGTTCAGCTCGCCTTCGGTTCGTTCCGCCAAGAGGTTACCGTCATATCGGTGCCCCGCTATAGCGGCCTACGTGTGGGAAGCGTGCTAGCCCGAAAAATGGGGCTTCATGCCAATTGTGATCTGCGAGTAACCTACAGCCGAGGTCGCCGGACACTTCGAGTGGGCCCACTTATTAGCGTGCTGGTCAGTCGGGACTATCCCGAACAGCCCGACAAGCCTTTCGGGTCGATCACCCTGTTCTGCCGTGAACTAGTCGGGGAATGCCGCAGACAAGGAGCATATGTGTATTTCTTCACCCCGGAGCATATCGGAAGTCAGCCCGGGCGAGTTCAGGGATGGGTGTATGACGGAGGCTGGAAAAAGACGGTCATGCCCGCCGGCGATGTCGTCAATAATCGTCTTACCTCCCGTAAACTCGAGAACAGAACTAGCGTACAGCATTTCATGAAAGAAGTAAAATCGCAGTACGGCACGACTATTTTTAACGAAAAGTTTTTGGATAAGAATGAAGTATTTGATGCGCTTAAATCAAATTCTTCCCTGCGCAAGTATTTACCCGAGTCCCACTTGCTGCAAACTTTTGTTGTTTTCAAAAAAATGTGCAACCAGTATCCCGCTGTTTTTCTCAAGCCAGTGCGCGGAAGCCTGGGTAAAGGCATAATGCGCATTAACAAGCAAACCGATGGCACCTTTTCGGTGCTATCCACAACAGCGGGCACACCCCGCAAGCAAACGTATGCCAACGTCGATAAGCTGTACAAAAGCTTGGCGGGAAAAATGAAAACAACACGCTTTCAACTCCAACAGGGACTTACCTTGATTGATCACGGTAAGCGTCCGGTCGACTTTCGTGCGCTTGTACAGAAAAATTCGTCCGGAACCTGGACCGTAACATCCATTGTCGCTCGGATCGCCGGAGGAAGCCACTTTGTGTCCAATCTGGCAAGAGGCGGCACGCTGAGTACTGTCAAGGAAGCACTTGCCAAGACCACGCTGCCCGCAACCGTTAAATCGAATGGGCATACCTCTCTCAAAACAGCAGCACTGGATATCGCAAGCGGAGTAGAAAAAGCAATTCCCGCCCATTTCGCAGAATTTGGTATTGATCTGGCAATAGACAGCACGGGGCGCATCTGGTTGCTGGAGGTCAATTCGAAGCCATCGAAGAATGACAACACGCCGTTAAATGATCAGAAAACTCGCCCGTCCGTTAAAAAAATGATTGAATACTGCTGTTATTCAGCCGGCTTCAAATGAATTCATCTCTTCCAGAGTCTGGCTGCCAAAGGAGCTGTTGTCGGTGTCTCTTGTTGTGCCAGGCACGCTGGGCGTGCTTGTTAGCCGGAATCAGGCCGCCACTCCCCCTATTACCGAAGCCGATTTTTGCCGCAGGCTAAGTCTGTTGGGCAGGCGCTCTGATCTTAGCGTAATGGCGTTTACCGTCGAAGGAGTTTCACCTGAAGATCACTCCATACGAGGTTATGTTTATCGTAACGGAGTATGGACATCCGGCCGCTTTCCGTTGCCGGATATTGTGTATAACCGCTGTCTCCATGTCCACGAGAGCCAGAATGTCAGGCGCACACTGGAAGACATGGCGGAGCAAAATTCGCGCAAGCTCATCTACTGGTCGCGTAACTTACCTGGCAAATGGCAGGTGTATCGCGCTTTGCATGCGGTAGATAAAGTACGTCCTTTTGTGCCGCCTACGGCGCCTTACCGGGACACGGCCCAGCTTGTGGAATGGCTAGGACGCCATTCGGAGCTGTTTATGAAGCCACAGACCGGAACACATGGCAAGAGCACACTGTATCTCCGGCTGGCAGAAGGAGGCCAGGGACTACTTGTACAGGGTAGAGACTCCCGTAACCGTCCGTTCCGGCGTTTGTTTCCCGAATTGGATGCAGGATTGTCATGGATCCACGGAATTGCACACAAACGCGCTTATATCGTGCAGCCTTATTTGAAATTAACAAGCCAAGGCAATCATCCCTTTGATGTTCGCGCACTCATGCAAAAGGATGGCAACGGCCATTGGCGCCTGACGGGCTTTGCTGTAAGAGAAGGCAGAAAAGGAACTCTGACTTCTAATCTGCACGGTGGTGGCGAAGCCCATCCGGCTGAGCCATACCTTCGTGAACAATTTGGCGCGGACACCACGCGTCTCATCATCGGGCAGATGAGGGCGCTGTCCTCGACCATTACCAGGGCGCTTGAGGAACGTTATGGCCGCCTTGGCGAGTTGGGAATTGATTACGGTATTGACCAGAGCGGGAACATCTGGCTATTGGAGGTTAATTCCCGACCTGGTCGGGCCGCCTTTTTTCAGACCCGTCAGCCGGAGTGCGCTTTCCAGTCGGTCAACCGCCCGCTCGAATATGCTCGATATTTAATGACCCATTCCAAAGCGACAGGGCCAAAGGGCGCGGGCGCCTCCCTTGAACATACGGTATAGGAGGATAAACAGATGAGTTTAACGCATTGCAATGTGCATTTCTCACAGCAGCCCGACAAGGTGGCGTATATATCCACTGCCTTGTTGAAAAGCCTTAAATTATCCGGAGCCAAGTCCGTTCGTCTGCGGCTCGGTAAGGATCAGATTCCCGCTACAGTAAAACCAATTCAGAAGGCGGGACGCCATCTATACTTGACCTCCGGCTTACGTAATGCAATCCGTGTTCCCAAAAGCGGGGCCATCTATTTGCGGAATCTGGATGGTGATATACAGCTAGGGCCGTTGATTGGCGTGCTGTCTGACGGTACCACCTCCACCACTCGCCCTTTCGGATCGCGCACAGGCTTTATTAAGCAACTGCTGAGGGAAGGCAGCAAAAAATCTTATATTTTTGCCTTCACCCCTCGGGATATCAACTGGCAAAATGATACGATTAACGGCTATTTTCTGTCATCCAGCGGGGAATTCACACGTAAACTTGTACCTTTGCCGGACGTGATCTATAACCGTTTGCCGAGCCGTCGCTCTGATTTTTCCCCGGCGATCAATCAACTACGCGAACGCTTTTCCCGCAAACGAATTCCCTTTTTTAACTGGAGCTTTTTCAATAAGTCCGATATCTATAATCTGCTGGAGAATAACCCAGATGTTAACCGCTATGTCCCTGAATCATATATGAATCCCAGCTCTGAACGTATCCGAGGTATGCTGGAGCGACATCAATTTGCTTATTACAAGCCAAGTGGAGGCAGTCTCGGTAAAGGAATCTATCGTCTGTCCCATGTTCCCAAGCAAGGATATTATGTGAGGTACCGTAAGAAAAGTAGCAATGTATTGCTAAAATTCGCCTCTTTTAATTCCATGCTCAGGATGCTTCACTCCAATCAGGGACAGATGTTAAAGGGTTATGTCATTCAACAGGGTATCCAGCTGATCGAGATTGACAATTGCCCGATTGATTTCCGGTTTCACATGCATAAAAATGGAAATAATCAGTGGGTCGTCGTCGGCATTGGAGCCAAAAAAGCCGGACGTGGCAGTGTCACAACCCATATCAAAAATGGCGGTTCTCTTATGACACCTGAACAGGCGTTGAACCGGGTATTCGGAGACCGGGCGGGTGAAGTGCTTCAACGTGCCAAGAACGTAGCAGTTACACTCGCTGAAGCCATTGAACACCATCACCAGCATCTATTGGGTGAAATCGGTTTTGATCTGGGCATTGATCAGGATGAAAAGGTATGGATGTTTGAAGCCAACTCCAAGCCAGGCCGATCCATTTTTCAGCATCCATCGTTGCGTGCGGAGGGTAAAGCATCCGTGGAGCATATTTTGGACCACTGTCTTTACCTCAGTAAATTCCGCAGAAAAGAGGAACTATGAATACCCGGGCGGAGCATAAGCCAGTCGTTGCTGTATTGACAGTGCACGACGAAGGGCAATTTTTCAAGGGCAATCAGCGCAATTTCAGGGATATTCTTGAAACGGGAACACGGATGGGATATCAGGTGTACATTGTTACCGTCAGGGACCTGAAACTGGCAGATGAGACGATTAAGGGCTATGTCTTCAACAAGAGCTTACAGACGTGGGAGGAACAGGATTTCCCACCTCCACAGGTCATTTATAATCGCATCCCCAACCGTAATTATGAACTTAAAACCTCTGTGCGCACAAAGTTGGATGAAATTTCACATGCCTCGGGCATTGAGCTGTACAATCCAGGCTTTTTTAACAAATGGGAACTGTTCAAGTGGTTGCGCACCTCAGAAACGACTCGTCAGCTTGTTCCGGCAACCAAACGGTTAAGCAACCTGTCTTCCTTAGGAAAAATGCTGTCTACGTATCCATACCTGTATCTCAAGCCGGAAAACGGTAAGGCCGGAAAGGGGATTATGATTCTTAAATTCCTCCCAGACCATCTAATGGCTTACAGACTGACCATTCAGCATGACAAAAAAAGTGTAACCTACAGATCTGTATCGCTATCCCGGCTGTGGGGACGTATCCGACGGGAAGCAGGCAACTCACCTTATATCATTCAACAGGGTATCGATCTGGCAACCCATCAGAAAAAACCCTTCGACCTGCGTATCCTGGTACAAAAAAATATCCGTGGCTCCTGGAGTATCACCGGAGTCGGTGCCAGACTGGCCGGTAAGGGGAGCATTACCACACATGTCCCGCGTGGCGGGAGTGTAGAGGACCCTTTCAAGCTACTGTCCTCACTGTTTGGGCCTGAGGACAGCACGGATCTACTGAACAAAGTTAAAAGTACGGCCATACAGATTGCACGTCAAATTGAACGCGCATCCGGTCTTTCTCATGGCGAAATGTCCATGGATCTGGGCGTGGATACGCTCGGAACCCTCTGGTTTTTTGAGGCCAATGCCAAACCAATGAAATTTGACGAGCCGGAAATCCGCCAAAAGTCGCTTAGACGCATATTCCAGTACAGCTCCTTTTTGGCCGGACGAATGAAATCATGATCAAGGAAGTGGAATCATGCCGCAAATTAGCGATGTTCAACATTTGCCTGCCCGGAGCTGGCTGCTGAGACGACGACAGTTGCTGTTTTTGGCCCGCAGCTCAGGGGGCATGCGCATTACTCGTAATGCTCTGCGGCAGTTGGCCGTTTTAACGCCCGAGCAATTGAACACCCCTGGCTCCTCCCTCCTGTGTGCATTTGTGCGCACGGAGAAGGGGCTGCGGATTGCCGGATTTTCCCTCGCTCTGAATTACGGGGAGGATGCTTGCATCGTAATTGTTCGTCCGCTTTACCGGGGCCGCAGACTGGGCGCTAGACTGCTGTCCGCCCAGCTCAAACAGCTGCGCCGTCTGACGTGCAGCGTAGCCGCCGACAATATGTCCAGTCTCAAAACCTGTTTCCGCGCTGGGCTTGTTGCGCATGAAATGACGACTGGACCAACCGGGAAACCCACGCTGATATTTCACGGAGAGTTATCCCAAGATAAGCAGACGGCAGAGGAAGGTGGAATGCTGTGCCAAAACCTGTCCTAGGCATCATGACTTTGTATTTGAACAACAAGAAGCAATTAGAGGAACGCGACATATATGAGCGCATGATTGCAGAAGGGAAACGGCTGGGACTGGATATGTATGTATTCACTCCTGCGGATGTCCATAAGGATCGCAGGCTGCTCCTTGCCCAAATCTATGATCCACACAGCGGAAAATGGAGCCGAAAGTGGCGAGAGTTCCCAGACATGATTTTCGACCGTTGTCGGGTACAGCGCAGTGAGCGATATCGTCAGTTGAAGCAGTTCCGATTGCAATACACAGACCTTGTATATTTAAACCGACCCCTGAGTAACAAATGGGTCATTCATCAGCAGCTTGCGAGAAGGTCTGCCTTTCGCCCCCATTTGCCTGCAACAGAGCTGTTCAGTGGATTTCATAGTGTCAAACGGATGCTCAAACAGAATTCACTAGTGTACCTCAAACCGATTAACGGTACGGGAGGCCGAGGTATTTTACGTATTGAACCTGTTAACAAGCAAGGAGGCCTGTATCTGATTGAGGGCCGCAATCGCAAACGCCATATCATTCCCCAGCAGCGGGTACGTCTAGACCGTCTGGAGCCGCGTCTGAGCAGCTGGAACATGGATAACTACATTGTTCAGGAAGGCATTCCTGTGCAGTTGCCGAATGGCAGAGTCCATGATTACCGTATGCTGGTACAGAAAAATGGCCAAGGAGTATGGGAGCTAACCGGATGCGCCGGGCGCATCGGGGCGCATCGGAGTGTCACTTCCAACCTGCATGGTGGAGGCAAGGCAGTACCGATGAGCCAATTGCTAACGCAATGGATTCGTGATGAAAGCCATAGAGAGAAAATCATCAAGCAAGGGGAAAAACTCGGACTGGACATCGCTGCGTATCTGGAAGAAAGCTACGGGGCATTGTGTGAGCTTGCACTCGATTTGGCAATTAATAAGCACGGTCATATATATGTGCTGGAAGTCAACCCGAAGCCAGCCCGCGAGGTCTTTTCGCGTATTGGTGAAAAAGAAACCTATCGCCGCTCCATCGCCAAGCCCATGGAATATGCCTTGTGGGTCTACCACACACAAATTAATCCAAAGCCTCAGGCTGACCACAAAGCAGAAGATAAAACAGAAGATAAAGCAGAAAATAAGACAGAGAATAAGACAGAGAATAAGACAAAGGAAGGCTCCGCGTAAAGTGGCTGCCTTCCTTTCTTTTTTTCATCTGTCCGACAGTAACAGCATGTTTAATTATATGGTGCGTCGAGCCTATTTATAACCAATAACCTGTGTTTCACAGTTACTCAGCGTTTTTATAAAGTGTAAGCAGTTGCGTAAAGTCTGTAATAATCGCATCGGACCCCTTCAACTCATCGTCCACACCAAATCCCGCATAAGCGCAACCGATCACCGTCTGTCCGTTCTTTTTGCCTGCTTCCACATCTGAGGAACGATCTCCTACCATCCATACGTTCGAAATATCGTGCTTGCTCAATAGAATTTCCAGCAAATTCACTTTGGAAAGCGTGCTGTACTCCCCAGCGCTGTACAGTCCTTCAAAAATGGGAACCATTTCATACGCAGCAGCGATCCCCTTTACATAGTCCTCCAGACCGTTACTAGCTACGAACAATCGGACACCTTGCTCATGAAGGGCCTGGAGTGTTTCTTTTACTTGTGGATACAGGGCATGACTTCCGCTCTTCAATCCCTCCAGTTCCAGCTGAAGCAGCAGCTCGTCCGCTCTTCTATGGGCCGCTTCGCTGGCTTCCGGCATCACTCTTCTCCAGATTTCATCCAGCAGCATGCCCAAACTATTCAAAATAAGCTCCTCGGGAGGAGTCTCTCCTTCATAAAGCCCTTCGGCGCGCAGCGTATCAAACAGCTTGTGGTACGCAGGAAGCAATAGCGTCTCCGTCTGAAAAAGTGTACCGTCCATATCAAATACCATAGCCTCAGGTTTCTTCAACACAGGTGCATTGTTCATGTAGTTATCAGTCATTCCTTTCCTATGTAGGTTTACAACTCTAACCCCTCTCATGATAAGCAATAAGAGAGGTCCGTGTAAACCTCATTGCGCATACCGCTAACTCTTATATTTTTTTAAAACAGTCCTGAAACAATGCAAACCACCCCACATATCCGTGTGTAAGGCACCCCTTGGAAGGTTGAGATCCACACCATTCCAATACGAAAATCCCGCCTGCTCTATCCATTGCTCCATCGCTGATAGATCCACTGTAGGGTAATCAAACGTCAGCAGAAGCATTCCGTCATCGCGTATGGTCCGGTGAAATTCATGTAAGGCTGCCAAAGACTCCTCAGGTGTTAAATGTTCCAGCACTGAAATACATACAATTTTGTCAAAACTGGCATCCTCATAAGGCAGAGCTGTCAGATTGGCATGTGCGGAGTGGAGCCGAACCGGTAAAATCTCCTGAATGCGCTCGGCAGCCTCCTCTCCGATATCCCGCCGCACCTCGGCCAAAATGGCATCCACGGAAACGATCCGTATATCCAGATCGCAAGCATAGACCTGAGCGCAACGGCGGGCCAACTCAAATTTGAATGGATGTGGAATTCCACACGCTGCATCCAGCACCGAATCTTGACCGGACATAAATTGAAGACACCACTCATACTCATAGGGGCGACTCCACCAGCTTTGGGGGAGTCTGTAAATCATGCTGGAGGAGTTGGGGTCAGAATATACAAAAAAGCGAGACAGATACGGGTCAGACATGTTCATGGATGCTGCCTCCTTTTGGAGAGATTTAAATTACTCTTGCAACACAGCACAGTTCATGACCCCGTTTCTCGCCTTGAAGTTTGGCCAACAATCCCATTTGCTCCGTAAAGGCAAGATCACCGTACAAAGGATGGGCTTGCAGCAAGGCATCCAAACCAGAGGGAAGCTGGCGGGTAAACATAGCCACCGAACGCAATCCGGACTTTTCCAGTAAGAGCGCCAGCGTATGCTCAGAATAATGATATAAATGATCTTCCTCGGTAAATAAAGGTGAATAAACACCATAAGCCTCATTGGTGAACGAGTTTTTGTTGGGCACTGTAATATATAACGTCCCGTCAGGTTGAAGCTGTTCGCGTAAATCCGTCAAAAATGCAACAGGGTCCGCAATATGCTCCAGCACATGCCAGCATGCTACGGCCTCGTATTTGTGATCCAGTGGTAATTCAGTATCTTCTTCTACTTCTTGTATTTCTTGTGCTTCATTCAATTCCTGCATATCACATGCTTCATCGGTTTGAGTATCTTCTTCGGTTTCACCGTTCCAGTAACCCGGCAATAAATCCACGTCATATTTGTGTTTGGCGTAAGCACGCGAGTCTATGGAAGGTTCAGTACCCACTGCATCCCAGCCGGCTTGAAGGGCAGCATAGATAAATTCTCCGGTACCTGATCCAATCTCAAGCAATTTTCCTTTACCGGAGCTGAACATATCCAGTAGCATGAGTCCAAAAAGGGCATGATCCCCATAAGTTGACGCTGCTGCACTATCCCGCATAGCAACCCAATCGGCATTATAAATCTCTGCAATCATATCCTCCGGCTGTATATGATCCACATCATTACGAAAAACCAAGCCACAGGAGCCGCACCCCATCAAGGTAAAGCGTTCATAGTTATGAAATACTCCCGTGTCAGACGAACCACACAGTTTGCATTTACTATAAAATACGTTCTTTGTTTCACTTTTAATTTGTAGACCGGAATTATTCATAACCTGGACACTTGAAATCTCGGCAACATCCATGGCGTTCACATCATGGGTAGCTTCATACTCTGGTGTAGTTTCTTTTTCTCCATTTATGTTGTCCTGATCTACCCAAAGCGTGAGTCGGGGGTTCGGGTCCAAAATAGATTCATATTGCTCTTTCCAGCCATAACGAGCACTTGGATCAAGCAACTGATATCGCTGAAATTTGGCCATGCGAATAGCAGGTGTACACCATCCCCAATGCTGGATGCGGTAGTTGCTGATTTCACTGGGAAGGTCAAGCACATTTTCCGGAAATCTCCCACAGTGCAAGGACTGCTCCTTCCATTTATAAGAGAACCCTTCCTTATATCGAATTAAAAAAGGACGGTAATATTGATGAGCCTGCCAATAATCATCATCGCGGTAATGCGTGGAATTCCACATATCAAACAACCTGAAACAAATCGTATCCGCTTTCGTTCCCGCTAACAAAGAATGTACCCCTTGAGCAAAACGAGATTCGAACATTTCGTCAGCATCCATATTTAATATCCATTCCGGAAAAGAAGCCAACGTCTCTCTCCACTGTTGCTTACGTAGTTCCAATTCATTGCTAAAAGAAGCTGTTTCATTGCGTATTAAACGTAATGGGATTCCCTTTAGGATCTCACGGCACAACTCTCCGCTATCATCCTGACTGCCATCATCAATAATGACCGCTTCATCAATATATTCTCGATGACTCCGCAGCACGTCAATGAGCTTGCGATCTGCCTCATTGTATACCGTCATGGTCAGCGTCAATTTGGGTTTGGAGACAGGCGGCGTATGAAGTTCACTTTGTCGTGGACCAGGGAACGTTTGTGGTATAACAAAAGAATCTGCCGTGTACTTGGCAAAGACAGCTGACTCACGGAGGTCATACGGTATAACAGGAGGTTCAGGGAACTTAGATGGACTTGATGATGCAGAAGGATTGAAGGCAGGAGAGTTAGTAGAAGTATCGGAGTGATTTAGATATGCTAAATGTTCTGATTGGTCCGTATGAACAGCGCTCGTTGTAAAATAATTTAGGGTGAATAGTAGCTGCTCTGCCTTCATTCTGTCCGCTTCCCGGTACAGATGCATCGCCGGATAGTGTGTATCCACAAAAAGTGGAAATCCAAATGCAGCTGCCCGAATACAGAAATGTCGATCTTCTCCCCAATAGGAAACGTTTTTGATTTTACCAAAGTGAATCCCTGCTTCCAGTGCACGTCTGCGGATTAGGGTGCAAGCGCCTAGACCCCCCACTTCGTACAAACCAGGAACATGCATTTGGTGTATGAAATGCAACTCGCGTTGCGCTCGCTCCTCTGCCGACAGCACTTCCCCTTCTTCACGATGGAACAAATTATATTCATCACTAACCCACACCTGAGGCAATAGAGGCCCCTCCGGCTGCCAGCGTGTCCAGAAAATCTCAGATACAATATCCTTCTCCGCCTCTACCAGTTTACATAAGGTACGGGAATGGAGAATCAGGTCTGAGTCGACTAAAAACAGCGCGTCATAATTATGCTGAAGTGCATAATCAATAAGACGATTTTTGAAGTCGGCCACTTTCCAGACGAGGGCTGGCGGCCAATAATGAGTGTGCTCATCACTTCGGTTCTCCACTTGCTGTGGACCTGTTAACAAGGGCAAAACCCTGCCCGGCAGCCGATTGGAAAAATCGGCAAGCCATTGGCTTGAAGTCGGATTGTCATTATCATCGACAAATAAATAATCGGGCAGCACATCAGGTGCCTCCAGTCGCTCTAAAGCTTGAAGAAATAAAGACAATATTTCCGGTTTCTGGTGCACCGGGCTACCGATTAGTATACGCATGATTCAACGCCTCCATCAGGCAGAAGCCTCATAACCGTTCCCCCTCCATATCCTAAGGCATACCATAATTGCAACCGAGCGATATGGGAGTGAGCGTAGTATGAATGGACTTGCACCTGGAAATATCAATGAAAACGACATCCATACAAAAATACAATCTTACCATCCAAACAACTACTCTTTTTCAGTTTTCTACCCGTTTTCTAACTACATTTAGCCATCAAATTTATTTCCCGGTCGCTTGATAATATCGAATTTCGCACAATCTCCTCCCCCTCATATCAGACTTTGATTTTCTAATTTATTAGAGCAAGATTGAATTTATGATCATCGCACATCCTCTAAACGATCCATAGGAATTACTACATAATGAGCAAGCTATCCTAATAAAATGGAGATTATACCAAGTTTTTTGGGAGGGACAAAGAGCATGGTAACTGTCAGCTTATGTATGATTGTCAAAAATGAAGAAGAAGCCCTTCATACCTGTCTGAAATCAGTCCATGACCTGGTAGATGAAATCATTATCGTAGATACTGGTTCCACTGACAGTACCCAAGAGGTCGCTGCATCGTTCAATGCTCGGGTATACCATTTTGAATGGTGCGATGATTTCTCTGCAGCCCGCAATTATGCGTTTAATCAGGCAACGCAAGAATATCAATTTTGGCTGGACGCTGATGACATACTGGAAGAAAAAGACCGAATATCATTTCTCAACTGGAAGAAACAAGCCACCCTCTCCTATGACAGCATTACGATGGATTATGTGCTGTCTGTAGATGAACAAGGACAGCCGTTGTATAAGCTCAAAAGAAACCGAATTGTGCGGCGTGATCGAAGATTCAGATGGATCGGCTTTGTGCACGAATTCCTGCATGTGACTGGCAGCACCTTTCACAGTAATATAGCGGTGACTCATAAAAAGACACGTGCCTACACTAATCGTAATTTGCATATATATCTCAAGCATCGGGAGCAAGGCACTGCATTTTCTGAGCGAGATCACTACTACTTCGCGAATGAACTATATGATAACGGACGCATACTAGAAGCCATCCAGCAGTACGAGCACTATCTGGGACTCGATCAAGGATGGATTGAGGATCGGATTGCTGCTTGCTTTAAGCTAGCGGATTGCTACGCCCACCAGGGTCAAAAACAGGAGCAGCGTATGGCTCTGCTTCGCACACTTAACCTTGATGTACCACGCGCCCAGTTCTGCTGTGTCTTTGGCAATTTGTTGATTGAAGACGAACAGTATACTCAAGCCATTTACTGGTTTCACCAGGCAACGTTGATAGAGCCTCCACAAGATGTGATGGCCCTAACCAATTCGTCGTACTATACCTGGTTTCCACACTTGCAATTATGCCTGTGTTACGACCGAATCGGTGACATCGAAAAGGCAAAATCGCATCATCGCATAGCTCAGTTGCACCACCCTACTCATCCAAGTGTTTTATATAACGAGAAGTATTTCGCACAACTGAAGCAATAGGGATGAGAAAGACGCGCCGGGGAAAGGTCGTTCAATGTAGCCGACCTTAGTCATCATGCCGATATGTGCTCGGCACGATACCCGGCGGACAGCCTGCAATTTTTCGGGGCTTTTATTTTTACCCCCTCTTATATATAAATGCCCATTGCTGCTCCTCGGGAAGGACCATTTCATTAGCTTAGATTACTTCAAAAGAAAAAAAGTCTCCTGCAAGCTTAAGCTCACCAAGAGACCTCGTATATCATTTTATCAGAACACTTTCTTCCGGTCTCTTTCCCCCTTCAAAATTTCCACTGACTCACGGAAACGGAGCGAATGGATTATTTCACGTTCACGTAGAAACTTCAGACTATCTTGCAAATCCACATCGTCTGTCAGATCAATCAGCCACTGATATGTAGCTCGTGCCTTTTCCTCTGCCGCTATGTCCTCATATAGATCGGCAATAGGATCGCCTTTGGCTTGAATATAAGCCGCTGTAAAAGGAACTCCGGCAGCGTTTTGATAATATAGCGCATGGTCGTGTGCCGCATAATATTCACCCAGACCGGCAGCCTTCATTTGCTCTACGCTCGCATCCTTGGTCAGCTTATAAATCATAGTCGCAATCATCTCGAGATGCGCAAATTCCTCCGTGCCTATGTCGTTCAGTACACCAATCACCTTATCGGGAATCGTATATCGCTGATTCAGATAGCGCAATGCCGCTGCCAGCTCGCCATCCGCTCCACCATACTGCTCCATAAGCAGTTTGGCCATATGAGGATCACATTTGCTGACACGTACGGGATATTGCAGTTTCTTCTCATATACCCACATTCATGTCCCCTCCTTTATAAAAGGTTGTTAAAAGGTTGTACCTGCCTAGACCTGCCACGGCCAAGGGGATTGACTCCACTCCCAAGGATACTTGGAATAGGCACGACCAAAATTTTGTAAAGGCCCATATAGCATCTGATACTCGTTAGCAATCGCCGTTCTTTCCTGCGTCAGCTTATTGAACTGCTCGATGGCCTGTAAATCATCTGGGTGCGTATTCAGATACAAATTCAGCTCCACCAACACAAAATCCACCGCTTGGAGCTTCTCCAGCAACGCATAAAACTGGGCATCCCCCGGCTTGGTTTGGGACGTGCAGCCTTGGGTCGGGTTTCCGGCTTGACTATAGCCCTGAGTTTGGTTCTGATACTGGTTCTGGTATGGATACGGATTTGAATAAGGGCTTTGATATGGATTCGGCTGTTGCTGTCCACTCTCATGCTGATTTTGCTGCTGGAATTGGAATGGGGACTGACCCTGATTTGGATTCTCCATTCTATTCGCCTCCCCCCTGGTTTCTTCTAGGCTCATAAGGGCTGTAAAGCAAAGGCCATAGCGTTCCCTTCGTCAGCGCCTCATCTGGACTGAATTGCGGTAGACCAGGGGGCTGAAATTGCACAAACAAGTTTGGCGGAAGCACATAAGTCTTGCACAGAACGGGCGGACACGGATCGAACGGGCCGACAAACGGGGCATACTCACCTTGCTGTGGAAATTTCACGGGCCGGGACCTCCTTTGGTTGATCCATCTGCTTTACTATTCAACATATGCCGCATCGCCCAAGTCTCGAACAAAAAATCACAGATAAAAATAATTGTTCAAAAAAAATAACTATAAAACTGTTTCTAATCAAAAAGAACCTTTAAAACCACGGTAACGTGGATCTAAAGGTTCTTGCTTCAGCACACTATAATAACTTACATACCTGAACTGATCTTACCTATCTCTGTGGATCAGGACTCAATCGGTAGAAAGCTCATCTTCAATCACAGGCTCAGGCTTGCGGTGAATCTTCACTCTCATTATGCGAAGCCTTGTTGCTTCCTCCACCTCGAAGGTAAGGTTATAAAACTCAATTTTCTTCCCTTTCACCGGAATGCCTTCCAATTCCTTGAACAGCCATCCTCCGATGGAATCCACCTCGTCGTCTTCAATGTTTACTCCAGTCAAATCATTGACATCCTCAATGAGCATACGACCGTCCACAGAGATGAAGTTCTCCTTGATTTCCACGCTTGGGCGTTCATCCTCAAACTCATCATAGAGATCCCCGACGATTTCCTCCAAAATTTCCTCCGCTGTCAGCAACCCGGCCGTTCCGCCGTATTCATCTACCACGAGAGTCATTTGGGAATGTTTTTTCTGCATAAGGCGTAGCACGTGACTCACTTCCATAGACTCCGGCACATTCAAAATAGGACGTACCACCGAAGCCAGATCCAGTTGTTCCCCCTGCTCAGCTAGCAGAAGATCCGTGATATGGACAAAACCGATAATCTGGTCTTTATCCTCAACCGCTACCGGGTAGCGGGAATGCTTGGTCTCGCTGATAATCTTGAGATTTTCCTTAAACGACAAATTCGTATACAAACAATCCATATCTGTACGCGGCAGCATGATTTCACGTGCAAGCAAGTCGGAAAAATCAAAAATATTATCCATCAGCTTAATTTCGTCCTTATCAATCACACCGCTTTTGGCGCTCTGATTCATCAATATACGAATCTCTTCCTCCGAATGAGCCGCTTCGGCTTCACTCGCCGGCTGAATCCCGAATGCACGCAACAGCAAGTTTGCCGCAGCATTCAATACCCAGATCACAGGTAGAAAGACCTTATAAAAAAGCAGCAAAGGCGCCGATAAAAACAACGCCACACCTTCAGTCTTCTGAATCGCTAAAGACTTGGGAGCCAATTCCCCCAATACAATATGCAAAAAGGTAATTACGCAAAATCCGACGACAACGGATATCGTTGTAATCAGGGTGCCGTCAGTTACACCGAGTTTGTGCATGAGTGGCTCTATCAGGTAGCCGGATATTGCTGGCTCTCCAATCCAACCCAAACCCAATGAAGCCAGCGTAATGCCCAATTGGGTGGCGGACAGATAAGCATCCAACCTTTGGTTCACCTTCAGCGCATAGCCTGCCAGGCGATGACCCTCGCTTTGGAGCTGCGTCAATCGGGATTGGCGCATTTTGACCAACGAAAATTCTGCGGCCACAAATACACCATTTAGAAAGACAAGCAGCAGTACCAAGAGGAGATTCACAGCTAGCAATCCCCAATGAAACTCGGTATGACCATCCAATACGAACTCCCCATTTCTATAGTTGTAATGCTTTTCTTGATTTAAAGTCTATTCCTTTGTAGTACATATCCGCTACGAGCAGGTTCGGTCCACAACAGGCAGCGGCATCACAATGACAGTTCACAGTCTGATTCAGCGGATGCTCATTCAGCCATTCACCAAAAATATCGTCCAGACCGTCTTCCTGAATGTTGCCAAAAGCCGGAATGTCTGCAAAATCCGTCACATACACGCTACCCGTGAACATATTCACATTCACACGGTTTCTTCCGTCTGGATCATTACGCACCGTAATATTCGGTTCCTGACGCAAGCGGCGAAGCAGTTTGCGGTCTTCTTCCCGGTCCGAACAAGCAAAGAACGGTAATGTGCCAAACAACATCCACATGTCCTGATTACGTACATCCAGCAGCTTATGGATAGAGTTCCGCATGTCGTCGAGTGAAAGCACAGGCAAAGCAGAGGCAAAATTTGACGCATACATTGGATGAACCTCATGCCGTCGGCATCCCATTTCGTTGATCAACTGATGAATGCCCTCCAGCTTCGTGTGTGTCCGATAATTAATCATGGATTCAGCTGAAATGAACATTCCCATTTCACTTAATCTGCAGGCATTCTCGATCATTTTTTCATACAGGCGAACAGCACCCGCACGTGGGGTCGGCCGGCCTGTATTTGCAAAACCCACTTCATAAAAATCGTCCGCATTCAAATAGTTAAACGAAATATGCATCACATCTAGATAAGGAAGCATCTTCTCATATCTGCGAATATCTAACGTCAGATTGGAGTTGATTTGCGAGCGAATACCGCGCTCTTTGGCGTATTTCAACAGTGGAACGATCACTTCATCCACTGTTTTATCGAGCAAAGCAGGTTCCCCGCCTGTAATACTGATGGTCTCCAGATGCTCGACTTCATCCAGACGCTTCAGCATTAGGTCTAACGGAAGGAAAGGGGCCTCCTTCATAACCAGCATGTCGCCAACAGCGCAATGCTCACAGCGCATATTACACAGATGCGTTACGGTCATTTCCACACTCGTAAGCAAATGACGACCATGTGTACGCAATGAGACAATCGGGTCCCACGGATCATAGGTTGGCGATATTTGGGGTAGCGTGTTATTTTGTAGAACTGTCATTATGTTTTCACCTTATTTCTGTTATTAACCTCAAAAGACGTATAATTATCATATCATGATGTGTAAAGTGTCTGCATGCTTTCTTCCACATCATCTGCTAATCTACGTGTACTCCTCCGAAAGGGGCCACAGTAGCACCCAATGTATTTGTAATCATAACCGAGAGGGATATGGACAAATCCACATCATAAGGTGCTTTCACTTCCTGCCCATCCCGGTCCCTTACAATGCGAATGACGGGTCTTTGCGGGATTTTGGAATGTATACGCACCACGACCCCCTCTTCCCCCGTGTTGAGCACCACAGAGAGTCCCAAGGGGTAAATAGCCACACAGTCACGAAAGGCTTCTAGCATTCGCTGCTCATATAACGTTCCTGCCCCGGCGTACAGCACTTCCATCGCCTCATAAGGCAACAAAGCCTGCTTATATATCCGACTTGCTGTCATTGCGTCGTACGAGTCTGCCAGGCCGATCCATTTCGCATATTCGTGGATCTGGTCCTTTTTCCAACCGTGTGGGTATCCGCTGCCGTCAATACGCTCATGATGCTGTAATGCACAATGAGCCGACAACAAGGGAATTCCAGGTTCGTCTTTAAGCAGCTTGTAGCCGATCACCGTGTGTGTTTTCATATGCTCATATTCCTCGTCGGTCAATTTGCCCGGCTTATAGAGTACTTGAGGTGAAATTTTCATTTTACCGATATCGTGCAGTAGTGAACCTATTCCCAACTCCATCAGCTGATTGTTATCGTAGCCGTTGGAAATTCCCAGTACAAGTGAATATAGACATACGTTCAAAGAATGATGATACAAATCCTGATCTGCGGCCCCAATATCCATCAACATAATGACGGCGTCCTGCCGGCCTCCAATATCGTCCAGAATAGATTCCATCACCTTATAAAATGACTTGCCAAAATATTTGTGCTTATGATCTACGGAGTAGGATGACAACCCTTGAAATTGCTTTTTGATTTCCTGTAGCGCCGCCGCCCTTGTCTGTTCATGGATCATCTCAGGAATGACGATATCTTCTGTCACAGCATCCTCAATGTATACATATCCAATACCGACTTGGCCTAGACGTTCAATCAATCGCGAAGTAAGCTCAACACCTTCCGAGAGCAGCACCATTCCATTTTCATTGTATATTTTTTTGCCCAGCTTCATGCCGGCTCTCAATAATGTAACAGGTACCAGTCGCAGCTTAATCCTCTCCCGATTGTTTTGATACCTGAAGCCACCTAGCTGCAAAACATTCTTCCATCGCGCCCGGACGCTTCAACTCCATTTCAATCAAATCCCGTAAAAATTCTGGAAGCATAAATCGGAGATCTGTTCCGTTCGCAAGCACCTCATAACCTGCTTTGAAAGTGAACATATCCAACGTGCCCACTGTGTATTCCTCATGCTCTTCCAGAGGTTGACCTGCTACACGAATGTCCGTTACTTTTTCATAAGGAGCACGGCCAGGGTCATACTGAATAGCCAAGCCTTCCACACACATCGTACCAAGCACTTTGCCTCTGAAGCCAAAGCCCGTCATAGGCTTGTCCGCAAATTCAGGCAGCAAAGACTGCTCCAGCGCCAACCGAATATCGCTCCCCCGCAACTTCATAACACAGGCATTAATCGGTGAAGGGCATAAGGAATGCAGGATTCCTTTACTGATATCCCCTTGAGGTAATGGGCCGAGCAGTTGTCCCGCATTGACGAGGGCAATTTCTGTTCCTGTAAAATGGGACACTGATTGTGCCAGCATATTCCCGAAAGGGGATTCCTGATCATATGCGATCTCCAGTTTCCGATCCGTCACAGCAACCGTGCTCTCCATGGCGCGCTCTGCTTGTCTGCGATGCACCACAATGGCCGATGCCACTTTTTCGTCCAGTATTGTCAGATCCACAGGAACTACACCGCCTGACGTGACTCGAAACGGTTCGAGGCTATTGTTACGACTTAGCGTCACTTCACCCAGCAGCGTTCCGAACTTACCCGCCCCACATAAAGCTGTTTTCCCGATCCAAAGCGGTTCCTCCAGCACGTGATGGGTGTGACCTCCAAGGATAACGTCAATCTCAGGAAATTGCGACGCTAACTTTTTATCGGAAGGTAGACCCAGGTGCGACATCACGACCAAAACATCAACCTGCTTTCTCAGTGCCGCGATCTGCTTCCCCAGCACATCAAACGGATTGAGCACATCCCAGCCCAGCAATTGATAATACTCTACAAAAGGAGCCGTCACACCGAGTAAACCGACCTTGATTCCTGCTTTGTCTACGATAAGGGATTCCTTCATCCACGCAGGACTCATCCCTGTGGCACACTCAGTCATATTGCCACATATGACCGGACAATGAATGCCCGCATATGCCTGTTCAATCATATCCGGGGTAAAAGTCAGTCCCTCATTGTTACCGATCGTAATGGCATCATATCCTGTTAGATTCATCACATCCACATTTGCCCCACCTAGCGTTCCTTCCGTTTCGGGGGCCATCCGGTCCATGTGGTCTCCTATGTCAAGCACAAGTAGCGCATCCCCTAATGCAGCTCTTCGTTCATTAATCATCGCGGCTATCGAAGGCATACTGCCAAAATGACTATGGATATCATTGGTATGCAAAATGGTCAACGTTTGCCGAGTCGTCATCTCCATAACCGCCCTCCTCTATATTTTATATATCGACTTTGGAGCTTCTAATGTTTAAGCATATCATGTTATTTAGCAATATGGTACATATGGGTAGACATAGTCCTTAAGCTTCGCTGTAGTCTCTGGGCAATCTCATATTACAAACATAGTGAAAAGTATTGTCGTTATCTACTGTAGGTATCTGATAGGAATCGGGTTCCTGGGACCTATTTTACAGCTTGGAATAATAGTAAATTAGTCGTTGTCATCCCATATAATTCTTGATATATTAAGTTTGTTTCGTATTTTCGACAAATTTACGACAATAAGGAGGTTAGCGCATGAGAGTACACGTTACCGATGCCAAGCCAGGAGATCGCCTCAAATCCGATACATACAATGGGCACGGTGTGCCTGTCATGGTTCAGGGCACCGAGCTACAGCATGACGATATTTCCAAGCTCATTATGCACGGTGTCGATTATATCGACATTGATGCCGGTTCTGCGAGCATTCCGGTTGACTTTGCCCCCGATGTTCCAGCTTCGCCCGAGTCCCTCAAACGTGCCGTTCCTCTCATGGAGCAGACGATCAGTGGCTTTGAAAGCATGTTTCTCGAAGCTTCCTCAACTGGCAAATTTGATGAATATCGAGTTGATGAGCTGTTCGGCCCTCTCGTTTCAGAGCTGGCTCGTCAAAAAGATGTCGTATCTCTGCTGTTAATTATGGAACGGGGAGATCACTATACCTATAATCATTCTCTCCAAGTAGGCGTACTGTCATATTACATTGCCACATGGCTTGGATATACGGAAGAAGAAGCATATGCCGCCGGTAAAGCTGGATATTTACATGATATAGGCAAGTCCATGATACCCGATGAAATTTTGAACAAACCAGATAAACTGACACCTGAAGAATTTCATGAAATGAAGAAACATTCGCTATATGGCTATGATATTATTCGCAATTCAACCAGCGATGAGATTTCTGCAATTGTCGCCTTACAGCATCATGAGCGTGAAGATGGAAGTGGATATCCCCATGGTCTGTTCAAGGAAGAAATTCATCCTTTTGCCAGCATAACAGCTATTGCCGACGTGTATAGCGCGATGATTTCCAATCGTGTGTATCAGACGAAGCAGGAGCTACTCACCGTATTACGCGAGCTGCACAGCATGAGTTTTGGACATCTAAACCCAGAAGCTACCCAAGTGTTCATCAGACACATGCTTCCTAATTTCATTAATAAGCAGGTTCTGTTGACTACAGGTCAGACAGGAACGATCATTCTGAACAATCCTGCTGATTACTTCAGACCCTTAGTAAGAATTAACGATGATGAATATGTAGATTTGTCTAGGGAACGCCATGTATCCATTGATGAAATTTATTTGGAATCCTGATCCGCTACTGCCTCCCGGCGTTACTTCGGTGGAACGAAATGTTTTGCCGAAACACAGACTACGCGAATAAAAAGAGACTGTCCTTGATTCGTAGGTTCTTCTACGAAGGACAGCCTCTTTTTAAGTTACGGATATTAACCTTGTTACTATCTTTATTTATGGTTTAATCCTAAGTGGTAAGATCGTGTAGCCCTGGACTATGTTCATTAGGCAATTCGGGCATATACGGAAGAGGAAAACCCTCAGGAGGATCTATTACACTCAAATCCCCACCGTTTCTACTTGGAGTTTGCCCATTGAATATTTCCCCAATACGGGTAGAATCCAATCGAAAATTAAACTGCGCATTGTGAAAGCCCATCTCAACATACTTCCGGCATTCTGGATACTTGTTAATATCGTAATTTGGAACCGGGAACAATTTTCCCCAATCAACTCCAAGTGTCTCTAATGCTTTGGCAAACGCGTTTTGATGAGCATTATCCCTCACAATCAAAAAAGCCAACGTTTCCCGGAATGTTTTGTTCGAGCTCATTTCGTAAATTCGGGATTTTTGCAGAACCCCTGTAGATTCGAGTACGAGATTATCAAGCAAATCACTAACCAGATTCCCGTGGGAATAAACATAACTACCTAGCCAAGGATTCCCACTTGCATCAACAGGTAAGGAACTTTGGGCTCCCATAATAAAATGATGAGGATTTGCGTGTTTTATCGCCTCATCTAAAGGAGCATGATCCATTCCCGCATCGCCGGCTTGGTCTGCGCCTGAGCCAGTCAGAAGTTGATTTATAGTATGTTGGACCAGTTCAACATGACTAAGCTCCTCTAGAAAAACTCCTCGTATCAAATCCCTGTACTGCACAGCATTACCACGAAAATTATTACTTTGAAAGAAAAACTGCATCATAGTACGCATTTCTCCGAATCGACCACCTAACACTTCTTGAATCACTTTAGCAGCAGCGGGATCGGGCTTATCGGGTACTATTAAGTTAATTAAATCTTCTTTATAAAAATACAATTCAAATCCCCTCCTTAGACTCTTCATTTTAAAGTGAAACATAGGCTTCCCTCTTTAATAATTTATATACAAACCAAACAAACAGAAAGTTAAATATAAAGACCCGTATCAGATTGTTGTGATGCCGCTCCTCGTTTTATTACATCTTGAAAAGGTTAAGTACAGTTAGAATTCACTAAGCTGCTTTAGCTATAGGAGGAGTAAATATGTTTAGACATCAAAAAGAGTTGCAGTTTGAAGTGAAAGTAGAGCGCCCTGATCCTCTTTTTGCCCGGCAGGTACAAGAAGTTTTGGGAGGGCAATTTGGAGAAATGACCGTGATGATGCAATATTTATTTCAAGGGTTTAACTGTCGCGGTGATGAAAAATACAAAGATATGTTAATGGATATTGGAACTGAAGAAGTAGGGCATGTGGAGATGCTGTGTGCTTTAATTAGTCAACTACTTGATGGAGCTAAACCAGAAGATCAAGAACAAGCTGCAAAAGACCCTGTTACAGCTGCCATAATGGGGGGAATTAACCCGCAGCACTTGCTAGTCAGCGGTCTAGGCGGATTGCCTACTAATTCAAATGGAGTTCCATGGAACGGTTCTTATATCGTCGCAAGTGGCAACCTTTTGGCGGATATGCGATCCAATTTGCACGCAGAGAGTCAGGGTCGATTGCAGGTAGCAAGGCTATATCATATGACACAAGATGAAAGCGTCAGAGCTACACTACGGAAAATGCTAGCGCGTGACCGCTATCACCAGTATCAGTGGATGGCGGCAATCCAAGAATTAGAAGAGAAAAACGGTGTTGTGGTCCCGGCTTCTTTTCCTCCTGAGGCAGAGCAAGAGTCTCAGCCTGAAGCTTATGAGTTTTGGAATTTGTCTGAGGGCGAAGAATCTAGTGAAGGTTTGTGGGCAACAGGAAGTGCGCCGGATGGAACCGGGAGCTATGTATACATCTCAAAACCAGTTGCCAAAGGACAAATCTATAATGCCAAAATACCAGCAACCGAGTTACATCATGACTTAGACCATAAAACTTCAGATAAATAAACAAGTGGCAGACAAGCTGTCCCAACATTAAAGAATTGCTTATTGGTGACACTGACCATAAAAATGTTACAAAAAATATATACTTAATATTCGAATAAGGCGGCTTATCATAAGGCATAAAATCATAGCCGATCATAAATCATGAAGTACAGAATTAATGTAAGTCTAAAAGCCCTGCCGACCAATTATGGTTAGCAGAGCTTTTTGATTTCAAAGACGATGCTCTCATTCTGTATGAGCAGATGTCTATAACAATCATTTGTGTTACCTCAGCTTCGGTCAAACCACCGTTCATTAAATAAGAGGTGCCTGAATCAATGTTGCAAAATTAAACTGGTGTACATGACCATCATTTAATGTAGTTTGGCCCGTAACAAAATGTACATGCTTACCATTTCCGACTGGAATAGCGGGCCCTGTTCTAATCCTTCTCAGATTATGAAAATGGTTCACAAAATCAGTTTTCGTAAGATCAATTTCATGGACATGACTTCTTCCAACTCGAATCGCTTGCCCAGTAACACCTGCAAAGCGGTGGTTATGTCGGTCTGCACCTTCTTCGGCCAGTTTGGTGCTACCTTCAAATTCATGTACATGTCTCTGTGTCTGCTTAGAAGAGAGGGTTTTCTTCTTCACTCCAGCTTTATTCTTCTGCATCTGTTGGCATGCCTCCTTATGTTTATGTCACTCACAACATCCTATTAAGCAAACATACATAAGTGCTAGGCAACTATCTGCAGTCCTAAGCATAATTTTTTTTGTAGTAGAAGAAGGCTTATGGACTTAGGTATCATAGTAAAAAACAAAAGAAGACGAACTTAAAAAGTTCGTCTCCTATACTAGCAGGAAATCCGAATCGGCATAAAATCGGCACGACTCGGATTTAACAAGCTTTAGAATACCTCAAGAGCCTTGACATACCAAGGGTTACTGCGTTTTAACCGATACTACCTTCCATCTCGAACTTGATCAAACGATTCATCTCTACCGCATATTCCATCGGCAGTTCTTTTGTGAATGGCTCAATAAAGCCCATAACGATCATTTGCGTTGCCTCTGCTTCAGTCAAACCACGGCTCATCAGATAGAACAGCTGATCTTCCGATACCTTGGAAACCGTTGCTTCGTGCTCAAGCGTGATGTCATCATTCATGATTTCATTATAAGGAATAGTATCTGAGGTTGATTGATTATCCAAAATCAACGTATCACACTTGATATTGGATTTTGCACCTTGAGCCTGACGACCGAATGAAGCTAATCCGCGATACGTTACTTTACCGCCGTGCTTACTGATCGACTTGGATACAATGGTGGACGTGGTGTCTGGTGCTAAGTGGATCATTTTCGCACCTGCATCCTGATGCTGGCCTTTGCCTGCAACAGCGATGGACAAGACCATCCCTTTCGCTCCACGGCCCTTCAATACAACGGCTGGATACTTCATCGTCAACTTGGAACCGATGTTACCATCGACCCATTCCATCGTTGCATTTTCTTCTGCAACCGCACGTTTGGTTACCAGGTTATAGATGTTTGGTGCCCAGTTCTGGATCGTTGTATAACGAACGCGTGCGTTCTTCTTACAAATAATTTCGACTACGGCACTATGCAGCGAGTTCGTGCTGTAAATCGGAGCCGTACAGCCTTCTACATAGTGCACAAAGCTGTCTTCGTCAGCAATTATGAGCGTACGCTCAAATTGACCCATGTTTTCCGAGTTGATACGGAAGTAAGCCTGCAATGGAACTTCACATTTCACACCTTTTGGTACATAGATGAAGCTCCCGCCTGACCATACCGCACTGTTCAGTGCTGCAAACTTATTGTCCGCAGGAGGTACAACTGTTGCAAAATACTCTTTCAGAATCTCAGGATGCTCACGCAACGCCGTATCGGTATCCATGAAAATAACGCCTTGATCTTCCAGTTCCTTTTGCATACTGTGGTAGACAACCTCGGATTCATACTGTGCGGATACACCAGCCAAAAACTTTTGCTCCGCCTCGGGAATACCCAGTTTATCAAAGGTTTCTTTAATTTCCGTAGGAACCTCTTCCCACGTCTTCCCTTGTTTCTCGGAAGGTCTTACATAGTACTGGATATCGTTGAAATCCAGTTCATCCATATCTCCGCCCCAGTTTGGCATTGGCATTTTTTCAAACTGCTTCAGTGCCTTCAGACGGAACTCCAGCATCCATTCTGGCTCATCCTTAATTTTGGAGATTTCCTTTACGATTTCCGGAGTGAGACCCTTACCTGTTTGGAAAATGGACTTGTGCTCGTCACGAAAGCCGTATTTATACTCTTCCATTTCCGGTGCTTTCTTGGCCATGTTTCTCAAACCTCCTCTGTTCTATTTAAATTATTTATCTTCATCAATCCCTTTGCGCAGCGCGTTCCAAGCCAGTGTCGCACATTTGATGCGGGCCGGGAACTTATTTACGCCTGACAAAGCTTCCAATTCTTCATAATCATCAAATTCGACGGCTTCCCCCTTCATTAAAGAAGAGAAGCGGCTTGCCATATCCAATGCCTGATCAATCGTTTTTCCTTTGACTGCTTCTGTCATCATCGAAGCTGAGGACATACTAATCGAGCAGCCTTCACCAGTAAAACGGGCATCTTCGACCACGCCGTCTTTCGTTTTGAGTTGAAGGGAAATCCGGTCACCACACGTAGGATTATTCAAATCCACCGTAACGGCATCATCCTCAAAACGTCCGCGATTGCGCGGATTTTTATAATGATCCATAATCACGCGTCGGTACAAGTCATCAAGTTGCATCGCCAAAATACTCCTTTGTTTGGATTAAGGCGCTGACCAGAGCGTCGACTTCTTCTTCCGTGTTATAGAGATAAAAGCTGGCACGTGCAGTTGCACTGGCTTTCAGCCAGCGCATCAATGGCTGGCAGCAATGATGTCCCGCACGTACAGCCACCCCTTTGCTATCCAGTACAGTAGCTACATCATGCGGATGCACATCATCCAGGTTGAATGTTACGAGCCCAACATGACGTTCTGCCGGTCCGTATATCGTCAACCCCTCCACTTCACGGAGACGTTTGAGGGCATAGTTGGACAAACGGCTCTCATGCTGTGCAATGGCGTCCATTCCGATGCTTTCCAGAAAATCAATAGCAGCTCCCAAACCAACAGCTCCAGCGATAATCGGAGTTCCACCTTCGAATTTCCAAGGCAGCTCCTTCCATGTGGATTCATACAATCCCACATCGTCGATCATTTCCCCGCCGAACTCAATGGGCTCCATATTTTCCAGCAGCGCCTTCTTGCCGTACAGTGCCCCGATCCCAGTAGGCGCACACATTTTGTGACCCGAAAAGGCATAAAAGTCAGCATCGATGTCTTGCACGTCTACTTTCATATGTGGTGTGCTTTGTGCACCGTCTATAACGATAACTGCGCCTGTGCGATGCGCAATAGCTGCAATCTCTTTGACAGGGTTCACAACACCAAGCACATTGGAGACATGCGCAATCGCTACAATTTTGGTGTTTTCTGTAATAGTATTCTCCACATCAGCAAGATCAACGCTACCATCCTCTTGAAGTGGAATATATTTTAAAGTTGCGCCTGTGGCTTTGGCTACCTGTTGCCACGGGATCAGATTACTGTGATGCTCCATTTGTGTGATGACAATTTCATCACCCTCCTTACAGTTAGCTCTACCATAAGAAGAAGCCACCAGATTCAGCGCCGTTGTTGTTCCGCGTGTAAAAATAATTTCCTGACTGCGCTTGGCATTCAGAAAGCGAGCTACCTTCTCCCTCGCACCTTCATAAGCATCCGTCGCCCGGCTACCCAAGGTATGCACACCACGGTGAACATTTGAGTTATCATATTCGTAGTAGTGCTTGATCGCCTCGATGACCGCCAGCGGTTTTTGCGAAGTAGCCGCATTATCCAAATAAACCAGCGGATGACCGTTAATCTCCTGATGTAAAATCGGGAATTGTTCACGGATCAATGCAGTATTCATTGGCCTAACTTCCTTTCAACAAGGCTTTGCAGCTGATGTTGAAGTCCTTCGAGCGGAATCTCAGATACGACAGGTGCCAAGAAGCCATAAATAATCAGACGCTCAGCTTCTGCCCGGCTAATTCCGCGGGACATCAAGTAATACACTTGTTCACGGTTAACCTGACCAACCGATGCTGCGTGACCTGCTGTTACATCATCTTCATCAATCAGCAGGATTGGGTTAGCGTCACCACGCGCTTTCGGGCTGAGCATCAGAACACGTTCTGTTTGCTGACCATCTGCTTTGGTAGCACCTTTTTCAATTTTTGTAATTCCGTTAATGATGGAAGACGCTTCTTCACGCATCACTGCGCGCGTTATCATCTGACTAGCGGAATTTTTGCCGAAATGCTGTGCTTGTGTCGTATAGTTCAGCTTTTGTGAGCCGGAACCTACAGCAATGATCTTGGCATCCGAATTGGAGCCATTGCCTTTGAGCACGGACATGGTATTGCTTGCTGTATTGCCGTTGTTCATTTCGCCCACAATCCATTCGATAGCTGCGTCATTTCCCAACGTGGCACGACGAATTGAAATATCCGTTACTTGCTCTCCAAACTGATGGACTGTCGCATAGCGAACTTTAGCCCCAGCATTTGCAACAACTTCTACCGCACCGTTATGAAGAACAGGTGCCGCCAAATCCGCAGATACATAGTTGTCTACGTACGTCACGGAACTATGACTTTCGACAATAAGCAGCACATGCGGCGCAAACGTTGCAGTCGCATCGTCTGTCAGGAATACAGCTTGAAGCGGAACGTTCAGTTCTACATTTTTAGGCACATAAGCAAATACTCCACCGTTCCAGAGTGCTGCGTGCAATGCAGATAATGAATTCTCTTCTGCCTTAATCACTGTGTTCAGATGAGCTTTAACCAAATCAGCATGCTCTTTAACCGCTGTTTGTAAATCCGTGAAAATGACGCCTTGCGCCGCCAATTCCTCACTCAGCTTCACATATACCGCACCGGAGTTGCGCTGAATAATCAGACCGCCCTCCTGTTGCTCTTTAACCAGATCAGCAATGGCTGCAGGAACCTGCCCTACCGATGCAATGACCTCGCTCTGTTTATGTTGACCGTAATCGTTTAATTTCCAACGTTCGATTTTTGTTTTTTCAAATACCGGAAGCTCCAGTTTGCCTGCAAGCTCAAGTGCTTTTTGTCTGTCTTCAGCCAGCCAAGATGGTTCGCCGTTACGTTCGGACAGAACACGCAGTTGCTCGGAATCTACCGGAAGGATTGTTTGTGTAGTCATTAGTTTTCCTCCTCGCTTCCGGCTTACGCCTCTTGTCCTACAGTTTCATCAACGATACCCAGCTCTTCCTTGATCCAGTCGTAACCGTCTGCTTCCAGACGCTCAGCAAGCTCAGGACCCCCGGATTTAACGATACGTCCTTGCATCATCACGTGTACATAATCTGGTTTAACGTAGTTTAACAGACGTTGGTAGTGAGTAATCACGAGGAAACCACGATCTTCGGAACGCATAGCGTTCACACCGTTAGCCACGATTCTCAAAGCATCGATATCCAGACCGGAGTCGATTTCATCAAGAATGACAATTTTCGGATCAATCATCATCATTTGCAAAATTTCATTCCGTTTTTTCTCACCACCAGAGAAGCCTTCGTTCAGGTAACGGTGAGCAAACTCAGGGTTCATTTCAAGCTCTTTCATTTTGCTTTCCATTTGACGGATAAACTTAATCAAGGAGATTTCTTGTCCTTCTTCACGGCGCGCGTTGATCGCACTACGCAAAAAGTCGGAGTTCGTTACCCCTGCAATTTCACTCGGGTACTGCATCGCCAAGAACAATCCTGCACGTGCACGCTCATCCACTTCCATATCCAGCACGTCTTCTCCATCCAAAGTTACTTTACCATCTGTGACTTCATATTTTGGATGACCCATCAAAGCAGACGCAAGTGTACTTTTACCCGTACCGTTAGGACCCATGATGGCATGGATTTCTCCGCCCTTCATTTCGAGGTTAATACCTTTCAAAATTTCCTTGCCTTCAATGGTCGCTTTGAGACCTTCAATCTTAAAGTTTGTAGCCATATTCGCAATACCCTCCAAAAAATGTAGTGTGGTGTCGAAATCAGAAAGTATATTTAAACAGGGGAGCCCCCTGATTTCAAGTAATATTTAAAAATTTATTTATAATCATTCTAAACTGATTCTCAATGATTCTCAAGTTATTTTATAATAAATATCTTGAAGGGTGCAACCAACAGACACACGTTATCCAACTTTCTTCATAAAATGTTCACCCTACCAAGCACACAAATGGCAAAATACATCCTGCGAATGTTTATATAATTATAAATTTGTACAAAAAACACGAGGTACATGATCTCTTTTCAGCCATAAAAACGCTACTGACAGCATGACGTCAGTAGCGTTTTACATGTAAAAAGTTTATTTCAAAGCGTAATCCCATCACTACAATTAGCCCAAATAAGAGCGAAGCATCCACATATGTTTCTCCAGATCCGCTTTATAGCCGATCAGCAAATCTGCAGTTGGCTGGTCGGAATTGCTTTCCGCCAGTTCAATACCTTCCTGAAACTCCTCGCATACCGTTGCAAAATCCTCGATCAAGGTTTGTACCATCTTGGGAGCATCTTCGTTGCCGGTTGCTTCCTGAATCGACGACAGCTCCAGGTACTCCTTCAATGTTGCGGAAGGTGAACCTTTCAACGCGAGCAAACGCTCGGCGATCTCATCCATTTTCAATGTCACTTCATTGTATAACTCTTCAAATTTAACATGGAGTGTGTAGAAACTGGAGCCTTTCACATACCAGTGATAGTTATGAATTTTTACATATAACACATTGAGGTTAGCGACTTGACGGTTTAAAAGTTCCTCCACCGATTTGGTTTGCGTATTTTTCGAGTTACTTGTTGTTTTAGCCATCATAAATCCCTTCCTTTTTCATCAAATTGATTTTCAGGAACGTTTACGTATCCATCACCGTCATTGCTGACGGTAAGACGCCAGCGGGCATCCTAATCACCTGCCGGACGTCTGTTTCATACTTACCCTCTCTATACGGAAACGAAACAAAAAGAAGAGTTCTCCTTTCTCCCTCTTTCGATCCTCCATAAAAAAAATGTACAAAACTTCAATGATTTTCGTTATACTTTCTCTATCCTATCAAAATACTTGGTTTAATATTGTGATATTCCCAGACTATTTACATGTGCACAATTTATGGAGGTGACTTCGTTGTCCCAATATCATCCTTTAACGACTGAAGAAGCAATCGAATTCGTGAAGAACATCCCCGGATTTTTTAGTCAGGAAGCTCGTCTGGAATGCCGGGAAATCGGTGATGGTAACCTAAATCTGGTTTTTCATATTACGGATTCTGAATCTAACAAGAGTATCATTGCCAAGCAGGCACTTCCTTATGTAAAAATTGTGGGTGAATCCTGGCCGCTCTCACTGGATCGTGCCCGTATTGAACGCGAGGCCCTTCAGCAGGAGCACCACATTTGCCCCGAATTGGTTCCTGCGATACTGGCGTATGACGATGAGCTTGCATTGACCGTGATGGAGGATCTTAGCTCCCACACCATCATGCGCAAGGGGCTAATAGAAGGAAACACATATCCATATTTCGCTAATCATATTGGGGAGTTTCTGGCACGCACGCTCTTCTTCACCTCAGATTTGGGCATGAATCAGCAGGATAAAAAAGACCTAGTCAAACGTTTTATCAACCCGGATCTCTGCAAAATAACTGAGGATCTGATTCTGGATGAACCGTATCGGTTCTCAGATAATAACAACTATGGTGCGTACATCGAAGACGAAGCAGAGGCACTCCGTACAGATCAAGCGCTTCATCTGGAAGTGGCTTTGCTGCGAGAAAAGTTTTTGACACGAACCGAAACGCTTCTGCACGGTGACCTTCATACTGGTAGCATTTTTGTAACGACCGAATCGACTAAAGTCATTGATCCTGAATTTGCCTACTACGGACCCATGGGCTTTGATATCGGAGCGGTGATCGCCAATCTGCTGTTGAACTACGCTGCACAGCCCGGATGGACCTCTGGTGAGACGGCTCTAAAAGAAAGGCGCGACTGGGTTCTGGAGACTGCCATTCAGGTATGGGAGCAGTTTGAGCGTAGGTTCCGCAAACTGTGGGACGAGCATGTCACCGATCATATGGCACGTACAGCGGGATATCAGGACTTGTATCTCCAGAAAGTACTGCAAGATACGATTGGTTTTGCAGGGTGCAAAGTGATCCGCCGTATCATCAGCCTGTCGCATGTGGCAGATATCGAGACAATAGCCGATCCTGACCTCAAGGAAGCTGCGGAACGTCTGGCGTTATCTATCGGTAAATCCTTGGTTCTTCGCAATCGCGGGCTTCATTCGATTCGGGAACTGGGAGACATTGTTCGGACAGCAACAGCTGCCCAAACTAAAGGAGCTTAATGAATATGAGTGAAAAGAAAGAATCGGCGCCCGTGACCTCTGGGAAAGCTGCAGTGTCCAGTCAGGCTCTATCTTCGCTGGTGTGGAAAGGCAACCACTTGTCCATGCTGGATCAGCGTCTGCTACCCGAAACGATTGTCATGCTGGATTTATTCACGGCTGATGAAGTTTGGGATGGCATACATGCCATGAAGGTACGCGGTGCGCCCGCCATCGGGATGGCTGCGGCCTACGGCGTTGTGCTGGGGGCTTCCGCCTACAGCGGCATCGACGCTGATGGGTGGCTGGAGCATGTACACGCCGTGTGCGGACATTTGGCTACTTCACGGCCGACGGCAGTGAACCTGTTCTGGGCCCTGGATCGCATGAAGAAGCGGGCTGGGGAACTCATCGTTGAAGCTAGCGGAGGACGGATCGAAGACTGGAATGCCGGGCTGGAGCGTGAAGCCATAGCCATTCAGGCAGAGGACGAAGAAGTATGCCGCCAGATCGGCATCCATGCTTTACCTCTGTTCGAGGACGGGATGGGCGTACTCACTCACTGCAATGCAGGCGGATTGGCGACAGCCAAATACGGGACAGCGCTCGCTCCGATGTACCTTGCGCAGGAGAACGGCATCCACCTCAAAGTATTTGCCGACGAAACCCGCCCCGTGCTGCAAGGTGCGCGCCTGACTGCTTTCGAGCTTCAGCAGGCAGGCATTGATGTCACCCTGCTCTGTGACAATATGGCGGGCATGGTGATGTCCAAAGGATGGGTACAGGCCGTTATTGTCGGCACAGATAGAGTCGCTGCTAATGGCGATGTCGCCAACAAAATCGGTACCTATAGCCTAGCTGTGCTAGCGAAGGCGCATGACATTCCTTTTTATGTCGCTTCGCCACTATCTACCATTGATTTGCAGACCGCAACAGGCGCAGATATTCCGATTGAGGAGCGTTCTGCGGAGGAAGTTACCGAAAGCTTTGGTAAACGGACCGCCCCGCAGGGCATCAAAGTCTACAATCCAGCTTTCGATGTTACACCTCATGAGTACATTACCGCCATCATTACCGAAAAAGGAATTGTCCAAGCACCCTTTAGCGACAACCTCCCCGCTTTGTTTGCCGATTAATCGTTCTTGCAGATCATACCGTTCGTATAAAGCCGAATAGTCTGCTCGATAGAGTGTAACTTTTCATAGAAAAAAACCGGAGCCAAAAAGTCCGGTTTTTTTCAGTTCTTGTTCCTCTACTTTTATGCAACATTGCACATAGGCTTCACTACACCAGTTTCAATAGTGCTTCATAGCCTGGCATCCCTGGTTTAATCCCCAGTTGCTCGGCTTCTGCCGTCACTGACTCCATCGGCGCTTCCAACAGTTCCTTTAGTGTTTTTACCCCCACAGCTCGTGCGGCCAGGATTTTCCGATCCGCCAGCCGTTCATTGAGCAATCCAACATCCAGCGCACCACACATGATGTAGCCACGGGAGTTAGAAATCGTTAACAGCGTTGTTTTAGGCAGTTTGACCTCGACTCCGATAAATGTATGCTCACCCACTTGAATAGGTTCCATGTGTATCATGGTGATTTCATGCACCTCCTCTTTGTTCATCCGGGATATTTTATGCGGCATTTGCGGGTAAGTGTGGACACTCGTGGATACATTCAAAATATTAGGAGGGGAATGTATGTACAGCAAAATAGACGATATCAAAAAGACCAGACGAATTTTTTCTCATCTAGTCTCGGTGATCATCGTTAACGGTCTGGGTTACGCTTTATTCAAACTTTTTTAAGTACTGTGGCGGCACAAGGTCGGCAAGCCAAACACCGTGGTTGGCTTTATAAAACTTCACTTGATTAGCCAATGCCTTTTCTGTATCTACTTCAAGGATCACCAGTTCCCCACGTCTTTTACCTGCCAGAATTGCAAACTCAAGGGCTTCAGACAGATGTACATACTTTCTGCCCATTGGCTTAATTCCTTCAGTAAAAATGTTATGGATTACCTTTGTGTTTGTACCGTGATAGAGAATGGTTGGTGGAGTGGCCTCCTTATAATCCAATCTGCCTGCACTGTGCCCATAATTAGCTCTTATGTACCCATTAACAATCTCATATCTTTGTTTTGGACAATGGCTTACTACTTGCTTGATATCCGACTCGCTTACGTCAGACCATCTATTCTCTGATCTTATTCCTTGAATCAGTTCTTGAATGTCACAATAACCCTCATGGTCTAGCTCAAGACCAAACTGTTCTGGTGTATGCCTAAGAATCTTACTCATAAATTTACTAAGGCTCTCTTCTTGTTTTGACGTTAACATGATATGCTCCTTCTAAAATCGTCTCTTAATTCTAGGGTGGATAAAAATTTTCCTCTTTAATCAGATAGATTGCAATGAAAAAAGCTTACTCTCATTTTATTATCAATGGAGCAAGCTCGGTTCGTATTCCTGAAGCTACTTTATGATTCAAATGTCATCTTGTCAGGAAATATACCACCTTCTTTAACGAAGCAACGTGCCATCCGCTGTGCAGCCCTATCAAAATAAAATTTGTTTGAATGATTCGAATCTGGTAAAGGTTCAATTTCAGAGAACAGCTTAGTATCCTTGTTTAATTGAATTTTCCCCATAGTGTGTTCGTTTGGACCATATTTATAAATAACTACTGTATCATCTTCATGTTCTTTAAAAAGTAAAACAAATGCTCCCATTATAAAATCTCCTCTATTCTATTTCCCATGGACGACCCGACCTTACCGCAGCGTTATGAGCAGTCTCATAGTCTGTTTTAAATATACCCTCAAATCTAGATTCAAACAATTCATGGTTAAGCAAATCCATATCTTTTTCTGTTTGTATCCCTTTTTGTAATCTATCCCATGCTTGAGCTATTTCGTAATCAGAATGAAATCTGCCATAACCACTTGATTTTATGTGTTCTTTTATGAAAACGTGTTCTTTGATTCTTTGAATCCTACTTTCCTTCATTCCAGAATTCTCAGCTATTGCTCTTACATCACTATCTGAAGCTCTGATTTGATCATACATCTCATCTGCTTCAGCTTCTCTACGAAAATATTCATCAATTGAAAGATCGTTTCTCCCACCTGTTTGTACTTCTGTTTTAGATTCAGATTCTATTGAATTCCGTAAGCTGGAACTCGTATTATTCTTCGGAATCTCATACTGAATAGATGGTTTCAAACCAATTTTAGGCTTAATAACTGAGCTGACTCCTCCAAACAATCCTGCTGTACCAATCATATTAGCCCAATGTTCCTTTGACCACGCATTGGTAGGATTAAATGCGCCCTGAATCATACCCGTTATTCCAAATGTACTGAAATTGAGCATGTCATTCCACGAATCGTTTTGTTTAGCTGCTCGTTCCATGTACCCTTGATACATTCCTTTTGGAATACCATACGACATATAATCTAAGAAGCTCCAAACCGAATCAAACTTTTTCTCATAACGTACTGAATTAGCATCTACAAAATCCTGACCTAGTTCAGTTAAGCTATCTACCGATTTCTGGAATGCATTTCGTGTATCTGGAGCAGGAACAGCACATGAATTCGGTGGAGGTGGTAAACAACTTGCATCAATGTTACCTGTTTCCATCAGATCTGCTAATCTGAATTTATCTGCATGGTGACGTAACTCCCTAGCAATAGAATCCATCAGGGTAACAAAGTCAAGAGGTCTGGAAGGAATAGTAAAAGTGCTCTTTAGTCAGTCCTTCCCACAATTGTCCCATAGATGAAATTTGTTTTACTAAATTGCTATTCACTTGAGTTGCCGTTTGCTGTGCTAACTCAAACTGCTTGGAGATAGTCATAAGTTGCTCAGGCGTCACTTTAATAGTTGTCATAGGTTAGTTACCTCTAGTCATGAATTCGTTATGACATAGTAACACTATTCCGATTTATGGAAAATGAACTTAATTCCTAATTGTTATATGAAGGATTAACCTTTCTACCTACGTCTAAAGACTTAAAACGTGCCATGATCTTCAACCATATCTTGCAACCCAGGGATAAGCGTAAGGAGTTTTTTGTAGTTTCTTAGTTGCTGAGTTGTTATATTTAACTCATGTGCAATATCAGCCTGTGTTTTTTGCTGACCAAAATTATTTTGCTCAGCACTTTCATATGTATGCTGATTATTCCCTTCTAGATTGGCGCTCCCATCCCTCACTCCAGATTCTTTCCAACTCAACACAAATCAAAAAGGCTAGACGGAATATCCATCTAGCCACCTACAACACTTCATTATCTGAGTTGAATTTAAATAGATAATTCCAGCCCGCCAAGCCGTCTAATTATATCAAAACTATTACACAGTTTATTGTATACAAGATTAATCTATAACTTTTTTCTTCTTTTAATTACGAAAAAAATGCCACCAATAATTGCTAACCCTGCAATAGAAAATAGTGACACTTTTTCTGTGCTGATTTTGCTTGTAATGAGCTGCGAAGTAGTCGAGTTTAGATTAGATGGACTCCCCCCAGAGATCAGTTCATCTGAATCATTTTTTTCAGAAGCTTCTTGCCGAGCCTTCTCATTGGCAGATAGAAACTCTACAAACTCCTGTAAATTGTATACTTTCAATGGCTTAAATTCCATGTATACGCTCTCTCTAAGAGGAACCACAACTTCCTTCCCATCTATATCAGAAATTAGAGCAACCGTAGCCAGTCGATCATCATATATCAGTTTGCTGCTTTCATCGTAGCCAATCAATTTCTTTGCTTCTTCGAATTGACTCGGAAACTCAAGATCACTATAAGCTGATCGTATTCTTTTCCCATCTTCTGAAAAAACAATACCATTATTTTGTTGTCCACTTTTTATGGAAAATAAGTACCCTTTAGATTTTAAAATGTCATTAGCTCTATCTGTATTCCCTGATCTAACAGCTTTAGAATTAACAGTGTAAACCTTAAAACCTTCATCAAGAGTTAAAATTTTCCGCTTCTTTAGTAGTTGTTATTTTAAATCCTGTATTCTTTCTAATGTCATCTTTGAAATTCCCCAAATCCTTTTCAATAGATTGCTCAACTTCTTTCGGAACCTCATTTGCCGCTAAGACGGTTATAGGTAACAATAAGATACAAGAAAACGCAATACCAATTATTTTTTTATACATTTTATCAGTCCTCCTTAGTCTCGTTTTAATTAACATAAATTTCGTTTATAGTGCTGTACCAACTAAAATCTCTATTATTAACAAATCCATCATAGTAATCTATTTTATCCATCTTCTCACCAACGGCAGGGTCTTTGTAATATACTTTTTGAAATCCTAAATTTGTATTATCGGAATATCCATTTATTAGATACATATGTCCAAGATCAGAGTCGTCCTTCCACACGATATGTGCTAATTGCGGTTGATTTCTTTTTATTTGAGAGATAATAGTTCCAAAGGGTATCGGCTCTTTATCAATTGTAGAGTTCAACCCCCCATATGCTAACGCGCTTTTTACTTCCTTATCCGTGCCTCCCTTATTTACGAGGCTACCTTTAATATATTTTACAATTTGAGATTGAGTTTTATTTCCACCTAAATGTTCTATAGCCATCTGTGAAGTAGCAGCCCAGCACCAATTAGATTTCTCTTGTTTATGCGAAGGCACAGGAAGAGATTTGTAATCTATGTAACTAGGTGTGATTTTGTCTGAATTGATCTCTTGGGCTGATGTTAATGGAGCGATAGCACTAAGTGCTAATACCCCCATAAGCACAAATGCTGTCATTTTTATTTTTTTCATGTAATGACACTTCCTTTTTTCTTATTTGGAATACAATACAATAATAATACAGAAAATACAATAATATAACATTTTATTCAACATTATTGCAAAAATAGTAAGTCAGCACTATATTAATCATTTTCCTGTAAGTGTTAAAATATCAACAATTTTAATAAAACAGTATCCTGCTACTTCCTTAATTACGCACAACGTTGAAGGTATCCCATCCTTTGACGTAAACCGTCGTCCCTTTTCATAATGCACCTCCTTCTTCAAATCCTCGTCTTGGTTAATAATGGATTAGTTCACAAAAAAAGGTTTGAACAAATCATAAAGAAGACCTACTTTAGTTGTAGGTCTTGGAATAGAACACTATTTAATAATAGAATTTTTGAGGTTCCCCTGCGTTGGCCTATTGGGTTCCGTAATTAAACCTATTTCAGGGGTGCAGTTTTAACGAATTTTCAAATCAATTCGTATTTAAGCTCCTCCATGTGTTGCAAAAACTTGAAATCCTCCATCATGACTATCCAGATAAATAGGTACAGCTAAGGTGAACAAAAAGCTACTAACAACGATCAACATTACCACTTTTTTCAACATTGTTTAACCACACCTTTTCAATGAGATTGTAAAACTCTGTTTTGGTTTCAGATACCGCATGGGCTTTGAAACGCACAAACAACCCCATACAATTTATAAAATATGTCTCCTTATTTAGTATATGCGCTTTTACCATTGCACAAAACAAATGATTAAAGCCATCATTGTGCATCCCATGATCTAAATAATAATAAGCCAATTCATATCCACAAAGTGCAGAGTATTCCGGTATTACTTGCTGGGTATACATATCATCTGATGATGGTCGCTGAGATAAAGACGCAATCTCTGTTTCAAATCGTTTAAGTATATCGTTTAAATCAAGTTCATAACGGTTAGCCGCCGTCATTATGTTAAGTAGTTGAGTTACCCTATCTTCTTGAATCGTATCTGATGAGTCATCAATAAAGTTTAGATATTCATGAAGCACACTCACATCACCAGATAAAAGCCTATATGCAAGTATATTAGCTTGTGACCAATGTTTAAACAAACCAATCCAGTGCTGGGTATCCTCATCGGTCTCTCTAACCCAATCTAAATTGGAGTAGGCATATGTATAGTGTAATGCCTGCTCATAATTACCCTGCTCTTCACATGCATTAGCACAGAGCAAGTCTGCATAAGCAATGTACACAAACAAGGGACGACTTAGCTTGTCGCTAGATTCGATCTGTTCTCGGCTGTTCTGTTGATGGTTCAGTGTACATTGTATTTCGGCTTTAGCTCTCATTTTCCTCGCCATCTCATCAACCTTATCCCATTTACGCAATGATCTGTACACGTTAGCCAAATCCTTCAATGCGTCAAGCTGGTCTATTTCATCTAGTCTTTCGACAAAAGCTTCAAATACGGCTGCCGCCCCAACATTTTGATTTTGATCGTCATTAATCTGAATTTTAAAAATACGATATTGGCAGATTGCCAGGCGTTCAGAATGTTGATATCTCTCCGCTTCAGCTACCCCCTCATAAAGTATCAATGCCGCTTCTAGTCGTCCCTGCGACAACAATTCTTCCGCTATTTCAAATAGCTTGGGTGAATAGAGTAGATTGTCCATGATGGCTCCCACTACTCGACGGATCGCATCCAACTTGTCCAACTCCGCACAGCGATACAAAAACGGCTCGATTCGCCTCATATTTGGAGGATGATCAATGATGTAATTTTCTATAAACAATTCATAAAAGTGACCCTCTGGTAAGCCCATAGCTTCAGTAATACGATCGAGCTGGTTAATAGACATAGATTTATTACCTGTTACAATGCTACTTATTATTCCCCTATTCATCCCTGTAATTTGTCCAAATTCCGATAGGTTTAAGCCTTCTTGTTTAAGATATTGTTCCAATTCTGCTCTAATCGTGGGTGTAATTTTCACCGATAAACCACCCTTTCAATGTAGACTCACAATACGATGCATAGTAAAAATTATTATGTAGTTGTGAAACAAGTAGTAAAATGCTCTAACGATCTTGATTGTACCATCTTTTGGTATAAAATCATATACCTTTCATATAGTACTCAAGATACCTTTTGGGATAGTTACGTATGATTTCATGATTAAGGATATCGTCTTTATGTTGATGTATAGTTTATTTAAAAAATTAGAACACAACTCATCCAATACAAAGTACCAGATTAATAGTCAGGTTCGCATTCCCTTGTGTTTTAATCTATGAATTGAGCCTTGATTGGATGTATGGCATACAAGCAACCTTAATGATATTAGGGACGGTATCGAGTCAAAAAATAACTTGAGTGTGAAAGTGAATGTGTTAGGGGCAATTTTGGAAATTAAATAGACGTTTATGATGTAAAATACCCCCCGTCCTTTTTATTGTACCTGCTAGTATTTGATCAGCAGACATAACAAAGAAACCTAGACATAATCATCTAGGCTCCATACACATGAACAATTTATCCTACTTGTTTCTGTTGCTCATATTCCTTTACCCTGCGATAGAACGTGTTAGGCTTCATTTCTACGCGCTTCATTGCTTCGACTGCTGTTATTCCACCTTGCTTCCATTCCTCATATGCTGTAATAAACTCATCACTTATTGCCTTTTTAGGCCGACCAAATACCACACCATTATTTTTGGCTGCTGCTATATCTTCAGATTGTCTACCGTTTATCTTCTCACGTTCACGTTCTGCCATGTAGCTAAGTAATTCAAGCACGATACTAGATATAACCTTTTCCAAACCATTTTGATATTGTCTAGTGTCAAGGATAGGCATACAAGGATAACAATGTGTGCACCTATCTCATACGTTATATCTTGCCATTCACGTTTGATTTCTTTAGCATTCCGTCCAAGTCTGTCAAGTTCCTTAATGAACAGAATGTCTCCGTGTCTAAGTACGCTCTTTAATGTTTGATATTGTGGTCTGTCAAAATTCTTGCCACTTTGCTTATCAATGAAGTAATCACGTTCCATAATACCTAAGTCCTTCATCGATTCTAATTGTCTAGCTTCATTCTGATCTTTACTCGATACTCTTATGTAACCATAGCGTCTAATCTCACTCATATGGATCATCCTCTACTATGTCATTAATTGCATTTAGCAAAGTATGTCAAAACGTATACTATATGACAAAGTGTTAGAAAAAGACTTGGCTAAATTGAGCATAATAAAAAGGGCAACCGAAGTCGCCCTAGATATTCCATTATACAACTTAACTTTTCAAATACTTTAGTACACAAATCTATTTACTGTCTTCTTCCTTGATGTAAATAGCGTCATATTGAATGATTGCTTTAGTTTCATCAGTAGTCTTTGAAACGTCGTAGACTACTTCATCTTGACTGAACTTATCTTCATCATGGAGAGAATGCGGTTTTTTTATAAATAATCCAACTTTAGTATAAATTTTATCAGGATGATTAAGTTCTTCTAATACACTGTCAGGGACTATTGCTTTTGTAACGCCCTTCATTTCTTCAGAAGTATCGTCACTAGCAAAAACATTATTACCAATAACTACAGCAAACGTAACAGTAAGGGCAGCCAACCCCAAAAATTTCAATTTAGCCTTCACTTCTTCCCTAACCCTTCATTAATTAATTTGCATATCCATTCTCAGAAATTTTAATCGGGTAACCAGACCCATCATTTCCGGAATGATTTCCAATTAGCAAATAAACTGGATTGAACTCAAAAGATGCATCGTCGCCTGTTATACCTAAGTTAGTGTGCGAAAATTTGATCGTGGTGACTATTGATAATAGTGTAAAAAAATTAACTCGATTTTCCTAACTGTGAAAACGCCATCTTATAAGCCACAAACGTAATAATTGCGTAGATAAAACCATATAGAAGCCAAGCATCTATATTAACTGCAATGGTTTCTAAATTGGTGGCAATAAATATAAGAGGCAGTAGCAAGGCTAGTATTAATCCTAAGTAGATGTTTCCTTTGAAATAGGCGAAACATACTCCGATCAAGATTGCCAGAATGGGGCAAAATATAAAAGTAGGGAAGAGGGGATTAAGTTTTGGAAATAACCAGTAAATCATAATAATCACTCCTTAAAGTTAATTAGTCAGAAAAAAACGAATCATTTCCTTGTTTGATTTAAATGCTAGAGGAATGACATGTAATTCTTTGCCTGTCAATAAGTCATATTCTCTTATTTCCCTTATTCTATCAACAGGAGAATTTTTGACATAATCATATAGGACAAAAACAGATCCTGCAAAATACTGTACTCCAGATATTACTCCTTTCTCATTTTGTATTTTTTCGGAGACGGAATTGCTTTGTTTTAATTTCAACTTTTTAGGCTTTTTGTTGAGGTCATTGAAAATAGTATAATTTAAGTCTTCAGAGAGAATATATAATTTATCGTTGTAAATTTGGCTGTCATAAAACAAAAATGAAGTATCTGACAAAGATGTTTCATTTTCCAACTTACCATTTTTAGGGTCAATTATCTGCATTATAGGATGAAATTGTGTATCAGATGTATTGCCATCAAGAAATACAATAAGCTTGCCTTTAAATATTTGTAGTGATGCTCCATTTTGGCCTACCGGAAAGTATTCTTTTAAACCATGTAAACGATTTTCTATAGTGAATTGTTTGATCTTCTTTGATGTTTTTAAATCAATGACATAAATACCTACAGAATTATCATTATTGTTCACATATAAAGTGTATGCCATATTATTGTATTCAACGGTTGATAATAAATATCCATTCAAAAGAATATTTCTATATTTCAAATTTTTTTTATCGAAATAAACCAATTCATTGGTGTACTGTGTGGGAGAATAACTCGGATTAATACCCACGTTCATGGAGAAAAATAGATGATTGTCGCTTTCTTTCAAAAATGAAGTTCCGATATTCCTATCTTTTCCATATTTATTAGGTCCAAAAAATGGTTGAAGAATTCCATTTTGATTAAGTATGTAATGTCTATTTTTTCGTTCAGACATTAAATAATAGTCATTCTTTACTTTGGCAAAATAATAAAGTGACTGGGCATTAACTAAGTTTTTTTTGTCTAAAATCTCGCCTTTATTACTGTATTTCACAATTTCTGCACCGTCATCCATTGCATTTGAATAAACAACAGTAAATGTCTCGGATTTTGTTATATTTTTCAATGAATGATGTGTTGTAGTAAACCAAAACGTTGAAACTGCCAATCCAAGTAAAAATAAAGTTGCAAAAATAATTCTTATTCTTTTTTTAAAGAGCATAATGTCCCCCCTTAGTGAAATCACTCACAGGAAAAAATATATATTCCTGTGAGTGATTAGGTTTGTTAGTTACTATAGTAAATTGAAGTATTACCGGATTTAGCTATTTCCATTGGGGTAACAATAGGATCAATTGTTATATAATCAACATCAATCCCCTGAGTTTTCCAAGCCTTCCACACCAATTGTGAACAATAAAATTTAGCTTCTGTCCATGGATTAACAAAATTCCAGTTATAGGGTTTTCCAATTTGATTAGCTGCATATTGTGCAGCTGCCCTATATTGGGAACCCGAAGCCCCTTTAACGCTCATTCCATAAACATTTGAGCGACCTCTCCAATCATTTGTGTGATATTGAACTCCATCAGCTGGGAACGATTCTACTGTTTTACCACTTAGTAAGGAAACAATAGCAGCATGTCCTGGATATCCGAAATCAATACCCCACGAACTTGCGTTATAGGCAACCAAAATATCACCGACTGTTCCTAAACTTGATGCTGCTAGCCTAGGATTCTCCGAGCTATCAGTGAGCGATTGGCTAGTTTTTTGGTCATTCAATGCCTTCTCTTCCAATTCCCCGCTTTTTAGGATCTGAAGATCATTTTCATTATGTTTACGGAGTAACTCAATATCATTATCACTCATTCCAGCATCTTTCATTTTCTGATAAGAATTGTCATTAACACTGAAAGAAGGCGATGTTTCATCGGCGGCAAAAATGTTTGCACTGGGAAGAAGAAGGATACTTAGAGCAAGACTAGCGGAAAAAGCTAAACTAAGAACATTTTTCATGATTATACCTCCAAATGGGATTTAATTGATATAAGAGAGTACTTGTTCAAAGTTTGTCTACATGTTTATCCATACTTCATTTTTTGTCCCTCCATATAACAAAGTCTCGTATGTCTATTTTTTGGAGGATGATGTATGTTAAATTTAGTTAGTTAGCTCCATAAGTCAAATAGAAATACGAGCTAACGCAATCACCTTCTAAGTAAGAAGTAGCAATTGCGAATATATTGTTTATGTCCGGCAGGATAACCGTCCAATAACAATCAATTTTTTTAAACAGAGATTTATGTAAAAAAGTATGTACCAGTAAATATAGATTTGGGCGATCTATACATGTGCTATAATCTCTAATTTTGATTAAAAATGTATATTCTAAGCTACTGGATAAAAATTCCTATCCAATATATTCAAATTATATACATAGATTCAATAAAAGTCAAATTGATCAACATTTTTTAAGCTATTTGTAATCATAGTTTGAAAGTAATATTTTGATGTTCTCAGTAAAGTGGATAGGAAGTTGACGCTGTGTCAACCATATGAGGGTATCACCAATTTTGGAGGCACTGTAGAGATAGTCTGTAACTACACCCGTATCGAAGCTCAATCGTAAAAATTGATCTTATGTGCATAAAACACTTATTTCATATGGTTTTTTGAGTCATTGTGGTTCAAAATTGTGCCAGAATATTTTTAAATTGTTGCCGTATCGAAAAATAGCTAAAACATAGATAAATAAAGGGATTTGTGAAGAATTGCTTTACATCGTGGTTTCAATCGTAGGTATCGAGGAGTAATGTGTAAAAAAGCTTGATGCATCAAGTGAATTTTAAGTTATTATAAATTAAATTGTGCGAAATCAAAAATTAGAAAATCCTTTATTTATCTACATTTTTAAACACAGCAAACACGTATCGTAAATCGTAACAAGAATCGCGGAGTGGGAGTGTTATAATAGTCATTCCGATATTATCAATAAGAAAATCGATTCAAACACTCTATCATACTTACTCAACTCATATGTAATAGCTGAAGCCTAAGACAAATTGTCTCAGCGTTGAATCATACCGCAGCTCACGCACAGTCATTTCATCCACTGTTTTCTGTTCACCAGTTGAGGGGATGGTGTGTTCCTGATCAATAAACTCTAAGCGGTCTACAGATTCAGGCAAAGATAGCATTTCAAATATTTTACTGTTTGCCAAAAGCGACGACGTCGTCGCATTTCCGAATTGTTCAAATGCTTTAATCATTCTTTGTGCTGTTCTGGGAGTAAAATCGACTGTCTTTAGCCACTTCTCCCACTCACCATGAACTAAGTCATTCTCTTTCACATGCTTCAATTGTCGTGCCCAATCTCAAATAGCGACTGTCCAGCTATTTGTTTCTCGTGAATTGCGATTAAGCCTCCTATTTTAAATGTAATCATTATGTTAACCACGCTTCCACTTTAATAATACAAAAAGCCTTCCCAATAAAGGAAGGCTTAATATCTTTGGACACATTGTAGTTATTGAGCAGGAACATGCAGATTATTAATCGCCCATAAGTTAAAAAGGAAAAAGACGATAAAAATTGCTAAAACGACTCCGATAATGATAAAAATAGTTTTCTTTTTCATAGGCTTTAGTTGAATACCCAACTATCAAGCTGACCCTTGACATTTCCATATATTTTTTTTATTCCAAACTTTGCTATTGTTATAGAGTTTGATTATACTTTAGCCACTATTAGAATTGCGTGTTTCTAGCGAGGAGGGATCAAATTCCAATGAATTTAGCCGTCAAGTTGATGCAAAAATTCAAAGACCGCGATACTCAGAATAAGCTGAAAGGCTATCGGGACAAAGCGGAGCTCATTAGGAAACGGAATTTGGAAGCATGGGACGATCAGCGGCTGAAAGCGGAATCTCTCCGGCTGAAAAAGGAAGCAGAATCGGGTACGCCTTTGGACGAACTGCTTGTCGATGCCTATGCACTAGTCTGCGAGGCAGCGAAGCGAAAGCTCGGATTACAGCCTTACGATGTTCAGATTATGGCTGCCATCGCTCTGCACGAGAGATTTGTGATCGAGCAACATACCGGCGAAGGAAAAACGCTCTCTGCTGTTATGCCTGCTTATCTAAATGCGCTGACCGGCGAAGGCGTTCATGTGCTCACTTTTAACGATTATTTGGCAAATCGGGATGCGGAGTGGATGGGTCCGATCTATCGTTTCCTCGGGTTAACGGTAAAATCGGTTCAAGCGGGCATGAGCTTGTCCGAGAAACGAGAAGCGTACGCCGCGGATATAACCTATGTGACGGCCAAAGAAGCGGGATTCGATTATTTGCGCGACACGATCACACTAAGCGAAGCCGATACCGTGCATCGTCCTTTCCACTACGTCATCGTCGACGAAGCGGATTCACTGCTTCTCGACGAAGCTCGGGTGCCGCTAGTCATCGCTGGCGAGCCGGATTCTTCCGGCAACGACGTAATTCGTTTCGCAGATGTGACTAGGCAGCTCGAGCAAGATAAGTATTACGACTTCGACGAGTTCAAGCGGAACGTTTATTTGAATGAGGCGGGCGCTGCGAAAGCGGAGGCGCTGCTGGGGTGCGGCAATTTGTACGAAAGCCATAATAGTCATTTGTTGTCGTCGTTAAATTGCGCGTTGTATGCGGAAACGTTATTGAAAAAAGACGTCGATTACATCGTCCGGGACGGGAAAATCGAGCTGATCGACGAATATACCGGCCGCGTGGCGGAGAATAGGCATTTGCCAGAAGGACTGCAAGCCGCGCTTGCAGCCAAAGAAGGGCTGCACTCGAAAGTCGGCGGGAAAATTCTCGGGACGATCACCCTTCAACACTTCATTAGCCTGTATCCAAAAATTTGCGGAATGACGGCTACCGCGTACGCTTCCGCCATGGAATTCAAAGAGATTTATGCACTGCAGGTCGTGCAAATTCCGCCGAACCGGCCAAACATACGGATCGACCATCCGCACCGAATTTATACACATAAAGAAGCCAAGCTTAAGGCGCTTGTACAAGAAATCTCGTCCGTACATGCGACGGGACGCCCAATTCTCATTGGTACGTCAAGCGTGGAGGAGTCGGACATGCTGGCAAAGGCGCTAGCGGTTGCCGACGTACCTTGCCATATCCTGAATGCGAAAAACGACGCAGAAGAAGCCGAGGTCATTGCCAAAGCGGGAGAAATCGGCGCCGTGACGGTGTCTACGAATATGGCGGGACGCGGCGTCGACATTCGGATCGGCGGTGGCAACCCTACGCAAGCAGAAGTTGTCGCCAAGCTGGGCGGGTTGTACGTGATTGGTACGCATGTGCACGAAAGCGTGCGGATCGACGACCAACTGCGCGGGCGTTCTGGGCGCCAAGGCGACCCTGGAGCTTCCGTATTTTTCGTAAGCTTAGAGGACGAGTTGTTACTTCGATTCGGCATCGATAAAGCGATTCGCGCCCACAGGCAGGATGAGACTCTCGAAGACCCGGTGCTACGCAGCAAAATCGCGCATATTCAGCGCGTTATTATGGGCCAGAACTTCGATATCCATCAAGAACTAAACCGTTATTCGGATATGGTAGAGGAACAGCGACGAATTCTATACGAGGAGCGGCTCGCAATTTTAAAAGGCAAGAAGCTGATGAGTCCTTTGGAGCAACGCGTACGGCTTTTTTATATCGACAAGTTCTGGGCCGACCATCTAGCATACGTTTCTTACCTTCGTGAAGGCATCCACTTGGAAAGCCTTGTCAGCGGCAATCCGATCGACGAATTTCATGCACAAATCACCCAAGCATACGAACAAATTCCAGCTAAAGTAAATAGCGAGTCGGCGAATATGCTTGTAAGGCTCGGAGGTTCGAATGATCCGGCGGAGTGGGAAGAGTTCGGTCTGAAGAGCCCTACTTCCACTCGGACTTATATAATCAACGATCAATACATCCAGAATATGCGCAGCTCATGGACCGCTATGACTGTATTTGCTTTTGGGATTCGCAAGATTTTGAGGCCTATATTCAAACTGTCAAAGTTTTGATGCAGCGTAGCTTTTTCGAGGATGAGCATTGACTCCGTGTTGACTTCGGACGTCCGCTTGGATTCCTCAATTTTATAATCGGTATAAACATACCTACCAATCACGGCCGCCAAAGCTATGGCGGCTTTTTTGCACTCATTTTGAGGAGGGATTTATATGCCAATGGCAACAAGCGTATCCGCTATAAAGCAGCCATTCTATAGAATGTAACCGCCATCGGATGTTGGGCTAATAGTCAAGCCTGATTTTGAGATTGATCCGTTATTCTTCTCTTTTTCTCAGCAATAAGTAAACCTAGCAGTACATATCCTCTGTACACTAATCCAATTAAAAGCACTCCGCCAGCAATAGAAAGGAGGATAACTAAAATGTTAAGTATAAATAGAAATAACTCCAAAAAGACACCTCCAAAGTAAATTAGTCTTTTTTATCTTATAGTAAAAGTCGTGTCGAAGTATCATAAAGCTTGTCATAAAACAAAATAAGAAAGCAGTTGAATGAAAGAACTAAGTTATTCAAAAAGGCTAATGGTCAGAGTAAAAGACTATATATACGCAACTTTTTTTCGTTTTTCTGGTATATATGATAAAAAAATGAAACTGGGTGTTTATTCAATGAGACGAATTTTTGTTTCTCTACTTGTATCTTCCTGCCTTCTTATTTCTGGCCTGCTTCTAGCGCCTCTGAGTTATGCGGAGAATTCAAATTCCAATCTTCCCGTTGTAGTAGAGGATGCGGCTGTGTTCTATCTGGTTCCGCACCAACTGACTGCCGAATTAAACAAATCTTCTTTATCGCTGGATTCCGTCTCCATAAAGACCGCTCCCCTGCTGAAGAAAAATAATCACTTGTATTTCCCGTTCAAATGGCTGGAAACAGCTCACTTGGCAACCACCAAGTGGGATGCAAAGACAGGCAGCACGTGGGCGGAGTTTGACACTGAGAACTCGGTACCTTTTTCCTCATTTCGGTTGATGCCTAACCAAGCAAAGATTTTCAGATACGAAGACGGAACCATGACAGCGCTGGATGAGCCAATCCCTAAAACGTTTATGAAAAACGATCAATTGTATATTCCAGCGTCACTTCTGCCTAAGATGGGAATAAATTATACATGGAGTAATGGAGTCATGCACTGGGTCTGGAACGACAAAGTAGTTAAAGCGCTTCATCCAACGTATACAACGGATAAGGAAAAAATCACTTTTAGTGCATTAGTACAAAAAGAGTTCGGGCATGCTTATCTTATGGTAAATACAGGGCACGGTGGCATGACAAGTTCCATTGGAGGTAGCATTAGCACGTTTAAGGGAAAAGAAAAAAGCATTGGAAAGCCGATTATAATAAATGGGCAAACATTTCGGCGGATTGAATATTCAGTTGAGCTTCGTCCCGGTCCAAATCCGTTGGAAATTACCACTAATGATAAAGGATCTGTTAAGATTATGGTGCATCGCAAAGTATTAAACCCGTCCTCCGTCCCTATTAGATACAACCATCCCGAGAACGAGCATGACATCCGCTTCACCAAGCCGACACAGGGGTACCTCCGTGTACAGGCTGGAGACCCAATAGCAATTGCTGGAGTCGTGACAGCTACGTATCTGGAAAGCAATGAAGTTTCTTTTGGAGTGGCAGCATTTCAGAACGGTGTTTTTGTTGAAGTTGAAAAAAAGACCGTTATCCCCCTCAAACAGGATAAATTCTTTAGCGGTTCTGTCGTTATTCAAAAACCTGGCACTTATCTGGTCAATATTCTAAGTCCAGATGTATTTGTGGGAGGTAGTTCACCGTACGGCTCTGTCAAATGGGCTGAGATAGCAGTCGAAGTGTTGCCTAAAACCAAGAAAAACCCATAATTCTTCTCTTCCAGATCTAATACCAGCTAAATGGTAACAATAATCTTCAAACTTTGTTTTTCATTCATGTAACATTCCTCTCAATGAACAGATTTCAACTAACGTTTCCCGTTAGCTTAACAAAGATTTTTTTTAATACTAGGCTTTTCCTATACTAATTTGAATGGCTTCATAGTACAAGAATTCTACTTTTCCAAAAACATTATTGGAGGCTCACAAATGAGTAAATTTGAAAAAAATCTAATTAAGTATTTGTCTTACGGTTTTATTGTAGGAATATACTATTCCTTTATTAAAGGGCCAACAACAACGAGTACTCCGATCAACGGTATGTTTGAATTTTATACGGTACCCACTTCTACTTTTATTTTTAGAACATTATCAACCTCGTTTCTACTAAGCCTCTTTGCTGGAGTAGTGTATACAATTACTTTTTTGTGTATAAGAGGAAATAAGTAGATTCTTTGAATAACTCCAAAGCAAAAGAAGCTGTCCAAATCGCAACGGCTCCTTTTCTTAAGTAACGGTTCGAAGCAAATATTACGTCATTGGTAGCGCCACTTTAGCTTGCTCCAACAAAGGAGATAGTTATGAGAAAATATGGAATAGCAATCTTTATAGTAATGATATTCGCAAGCGTTTGGATGCTTAGTAGTTACGCTAAAAGTGATACTCAAAATAAAGTATTCGATTATCTTGTAAAAATTCAAGGATACAAACCATCTGAAATTTATTCAGTTAAAACTCAAATAGGTAAAGCTCCCTTAGTTAGTACACAAGTTATTTTTAAGGACGAAACCAATGCAAGGTATTTTAAAAGAGCAAGATAAAATTATTCAGCGTAGCTAAGCCCCCATTAAAGGAGTAGATGATGGGGCGTATAATTATTCTTTGAAGGATTATAACGGAAATGCAATGCACAGTCACATGCTTGTCCTCCTCCAAGAGGTCACAAAATTCAGTCATTTATAAGATTTCAATAGAATGAATCAGTAAAGATCAGTAAATTGAAAACTGCTATGAAAGCTTGTCCTGCTTGACTTTAAGGCTTAAATAAAGAAAATTTTATATCCCCTGAAATAGCCGCATCTTAGACGCACCACACATGATGTAACCACGGGAGTTAGAGATCGTTAACAGCGTTGTTTTAGGCAGTTTGACCTCGACTCCGATAAATGTATGCTCACCCACTTGAATAGGTTCCATGTGTATCATGGTGATTTCATGCACCTCCTCTTTGTTTATGCTATAAGCCTCCAATATTTTTGCAAGTCCCAGCCCACAATGAAAATAACCGAAAATACTTCTTATCAAATCCATGATAAAAAATTTTCCGATTCTTAAATCCCTCCTCTCTAATAGTTGTCCGATGAAAATAAAGATTTAGACTGGATTTGTTGGTCCTAAGCTGATTCTGAATTGCTAAATCGTCAGACTTGGAATAATAAGTTTTAGACTGACCCAAATATAAAACCAGCGGCAGTCAAGGACCTGAAAATAAAGTCCTAGACTGCCGCTGGTTTATTGAACTAACGTTCTCTGTTAGCGTAACAAGTGGTGCTAAATTATTTCATGCGATATATCTACAACCGTTTCGGTGCTGCCGTCGGCTTACCGTCAGTAAGAAACACCGAGGCGATAAATTCTCCCTGAATCGCTAGGCTTCCAATCGCCTTAAATCGTTCTACCTCTATTGGTTTTGCCGAAATAATCGGCTGGATCAACGTCTTCCATCAGTCCCCATTCGACCATATCTGGCGTACGGGTCAGCACTTTCCGATGCGACTGTCGAGAATCCTCTCTATCGCTGGATATTCCTCGAATCTTCGTTCAATGAAATGTTGAATAACCACCCCGTAAAGGGGCGGTTTTCTTATGCTTGCATGAATGCTTCTAACGGCTCCAGAGTCGCGAACGTCTTCTTTGCATCCTTCTTCCGTTGCTCATCATAGAGTTTGGTCAACTCTTCGAATGATTTAGCTTTAATCTTCGTATAACTCGATTTGGTGTATCTGATTATGTACGTCTTTACCCCTTCCTCTTCACTCCACTCGTAAACGACATCATATTTGTCCCTCAAATTCTTTAAATGAAGTGACCGGCGCAACACTGCAAAGTGTTCTTTAATGGCTTCATCACATTCCTCCATAATCTTCTCGTATGTGCAGCCAACTCGCATCAGAATCTCCAATGCCCGTTCATCGCCGTATCTCGCGAGAAATTCCTTCAACGAAACCAGCGCATATAGCATTATTTGTTCCTTGTCATTCGGATTCCTGTATTCATAACAGCCTACAACCAAATTGCGGTCGGTCATTTCCTCCTTACTGAATTGCATATTAAACAAATACTCGAGTGTCTTTTGCTTCATAACGGTTTCCAACATCTGTTCTTTATCAATCCTGATGCCCGTTGTCACCCACGGAAACGGTAGTTGGCCGTTACTTTCACGCGGTATGCTACCCCTAAGATTCAAAATCGGCATACCCGTAGCCATTGCGTACGACCTGTTATATCCGTCGCCCGCGAATATTTCCTGTTCTTCTTGCATGTGTCCTGCCCCTCCTTTTAGTACCAAGTTCCATTCGGCGCGTAGTGCCACCAGTTGTCTGCGAAGTGAATCTACGCTCGATTCCAGCGAATTACGATCCAAATTACCCTCCGCATTTTCCAGTAATTTCTTGGTTAAGCTATAGTTCTCCGTTCGTATTATGAGCTGTGACCTACGCTTACGGGCTTTGCCACTTCACTTCCGCTCTTCCAATCCCGCTCTGTCCATTGTCAGACAACACTTTTATTTCCATCTCTCCAGGCACTTCATGAATCTCCGTTACAATCGGTTCAGACGAACCGAGAATAAGATCCTATAGTAGACTATTGCATATCCATAAACTACCACTTTTTTGTGTTGGTCTCCTATTAGTTCATCACCGCTGCTTTTCATTAACCCTCGAAGATACTTCTGGGATAAATTGTATCAAATGAGAACCATAAGTCCATCTGATGGTTGCGTTATCCTGCCCGTTGGCTAATGCCGGCTGCCAGTCTACAACTTTATTTTTCACGGTCTAATGCTTTGTTTTTCAGTCTAACACTTTATTTTCACAGAACAATAGTCTCATTAGACTATTTTGTTCTTCCCATAATTTTAAGAATGTATCATACTTCATACTTCATAACATTCACGCACCTTCCGTATACTTTACCCATATCGCTAAGTTAGTAGCCTGATTGGAGACTCTCCTGTTTAAACCCACCTCTTAATTCTTAGGTGCATGCAAATTATCTTCTTTATCAGATAAATTACTATGAAAAAAGCTTGCTCCCATTTTATTGTTAAAGGAGCAAGCTTATAGATATTCATTAATCGTTGTGAATTATATTGATTTAGGATTTTTATAGCACCAGTTTGGATCATAGGGCAGAGATCTGAACTTCTGCATATCTTCCCAACTGTAGACCCAATCGTAATCAGGAATCCAAAAATAGTCAGTAGGATTTAGCTTGAGATATTCATATATAAATCGAAAAATCAGCTCTTCAACACCATAAACATCTTCAATACATCCTACTTGATACAAGGACAAGCTTGAATCTAATCCACTAATATCCTCATCATGCTCATAATTAATTTCGTAATTATAAATTCCATCAATATAGAATATAAACTGCTGGTTATTTTCAGCACCTAGTGGGTTATAAGATATATTTAGAGTTGTTGAAAAAAACTGTTCGTTCTTATATTTTTTATCATTGTCAAAATATAATCCAGCATCTGCATGAAAGGCAGCTACGATTGCATCTCCTAGTAATTTCTCAGGTGTATATTTTTCTCGTTCTATTAAAATAAAAGCCGAACTCCCCATCACTTAACCACCTTTCTTAATTCCTCCAAGGAATTTACAACAGTTACTCCTAGCTTCTTGATATTATCTAATTTTTCTATATTACTTTGAGATAGATTGCCCAAAGGCTTATCAATATAAAGTATAACTTTCTTCTGTTCTGGATTAAAATAAAGCTTATCAGTAGTAATTGTCATTTTCTCAAGTTGTCCTTCTTTAACTGCTTTGATCGAAGCCTTTACCTCAATTAATTCATTTTTTGTAACCACATCTAAATCACCTGCAAATTGACCATCTTTCTTTAATATTTTTTGCCCAAAACCAGTGACTTCACGTTCTTCTTTTAAAAAGCCAGCTACTTTTGCTTCAGTTGCCTTTCCTACATCTGAGCTATTCATAAAGTTTTCAATATCACGGTTAATATTTTTGGGATGTTGATCAACCCATGTCAGTTCATTGCCAGCAGGGTTTGTATATTTCGTCTTATTTCCTTCCTTAATTATGCTACCCCTATTGTAATTGTGGGTTCCCTCGACGACATGCGGTGCCTTTTCTGCCTTAGCTCCCGAAGAAGGAGTGGATTTTGATGAGCCTCCACCTTCTCCTTTCGCCATCTGCCACAATTCTGCTGAGCTTTCCCCTGCTCCTTTTGCACTTTTAACCGCAGTTGTAGCTCCATGCGCCGCCAAAGCTGCCGATCCAATTAATCCGGGTACCCCAATGATACTCCCTACACCTGTAGATGAAACAGCAACGGATAATCCTTCTCCACCTATTCCAGCTACTACCTCACCTGCCCCTTGCAATGTTGTAGCTACATTTCCGAGAATTTCTCCTACTTTAGCTGCCATGGGATGATCATAATTCCGTTCTTTATCAGGCCATATCCCCACTGTCAAATTCCCCTGAATAGCTCCTTTTGCTCCCTGTGCAGTATCCCAAAGGATTTCTCCTTGAAGTTTGCTAGCTTCCATTTGAGCCTCAGCCTTAGTGATCTCAGCTTGTCCAATCTGTTCAAAAATTTTATGTAACCAACCTTCACCTGTGGATGCTTTTTTAACAGGGGCTCCGAGCCACGGCACATCCAGTACGATTTTTTCCCCGTCCACCTTTGCAAAGTTTTTTGAAATAAAAATAAGTTCTTGTGCTACTGTCGATAGTCGTTCAATCGTCACACTCATGGATTGTCGAGAAACCTGAAACTCCTGAAAAAATCTCTCTTGGGTAGCCCCAGACCAGCCTTGTTGGACAAAATCAATTCGTCCACTCAAAAAATTCAGCATACGTTCCATTTCATGCTTTCTGTGTAAGAACTGATCAGCCACTTCCATCAATTTGTCAGGTGGAACTAATATTCTCCCCATTCTACCACGCCCACTTTAATTTTGATGGAAATAATCTTATCAGAAGGGGTGATTTAGGGAAATCCATCTGCTATCCTGTTATTTCCTTTTAATCCATGTGACATTTGAACTGAAATAAACAGATTTATTATGTCTAAAGTAGTGTATAACGCTGTTAGATGATGCCTAAGTCAGTTTTAGCTGTTCTATCCATATGATAGTGATCAAGTATTGATTATATCATTATTACTTTTTTTGATTTATAATAATATAATTGACATAATATCAATAAACATCCTTACTATATAATTCTAGGACGCTATATTTAAAGGCTTTTCCTATATAACTTTGAATGGCTTCATAGTACAAATTTCACCTTTTCCATAAACATTATTGGAGGCTAGTAAATGAGTAAATTTGAAAAAAATCTAATTAAGTATTTGTCTTACGGTTTTTGTGTAGGAATTTATTATTCCTTTATTAAAGGGCCAACAACAATGAGTTCTTCAATCAACGGTATGTTTAAATTTTATACAGTACCCACTTCTACTTTTATTTTCAGAACTTTATCAATCTCGTTTATACTAAGCCTCATTGCTGGAGTGGTGTATACAATCGTTTTTTTATGTATAAAAGGAAATAAGTAGATTTCCCAGAAAAATCCCAAAATAAAAGAAGCCAACCCATCGCAATAGCTCCTTTTCTTTATCGACCCTTTATTTAATTGACTAACTATGCAAAAAAGCTTGCTCCCATTTTATTGTTAAAGGAGCAAGCTTATAAAATATTAATCATACTCAATGAACACATTGCCGTTTCCATTGACGGCTTTCTGTAACAATATAATTATATCGTTCTTAAGATCAGGAAGTACAGGTAATATATTAGTCAAACTTTTCGCTTCTTCCTCGGTCAAATATTTAATATCAAATGAATCAAACAATTGTAGGGTCTCTCTAATATTTTCCACTTCCCATGGACTTTCCTCATACCAGCCTTCGTGGGCATAATATTCACTTAGTATATTACTTTGTGCAGATTCTAGTTGAACCAAACAATCCATTAATGTATCAAAGTATCCATTCCATATCTTCAATACATAGCTTTTATCTGAATTTGTATAAATCAATCTTATTTCTGGTTCTCCTTCAAATCCAGCATAGTAGGTATCATTTATTTTATCTGTCTTCATACTCTTACTCCTTCTAATGGCTGTGATTTTGAACTTGAGAGCATTTTATTCTCAGACTGCCACGTGGCGACCCGTTGGTCTGTAATTCGAGCCATTCTCTCAATGCTCAATAGGAGGTGCCTTCACTGCTACTAACATAAACTGGAATGGTGGGATCAGCTTACTCTTCATCTTCGTTGACCGCTTTAATCAGATTTCCATAGACTTCCTTCGTGTGAGCAGATGCATGTTCTTTAAAATGTGTAAACAATCTCATACATCTGATTGCTTGTATTCTATTATTAGATTCAGCAGACTTTTCCAAACAGCTAAACAAAAATGCGAAGCCTTCTGAAAATCTCCCTTTACGCAAATGATAGATTGCCAATCCCCTTGATAAATGAGTAAAACGTTCTGAACTGATTTGTTGAGTATATACGCCTACCTGATTTTGTTCATTCAAAAAAGATTGAATTTCAGTTTTAAACATTTCAAGGATGTGATCTACATTAATATTATATCGATTAGCCGCCTCAATTATATTATCTATTGCAGGGAGTATTTCATCTTTCTTTGAAGAGAAATAAGCAACATAATCAGGGATTACACCTAAGTCGCCTGACATAAGCCTATTTACATAAATATTAGCAGTTGCCCATTCTTTAAATTGGCTTTTCCATTTTAGGGTCGTTTCATCTTTCTCTTCTACCCATCTTAAATCGGCATATCTCTGGATATGTTGGAGCGCTGCATCATAATCTTTATTAGCATCACAAACTTCAGCTCGTATTAAATGCGAAAATGCCCAGTAGACAAATGGAGGGTATAGCGGCATCTTTGTATATTTATTATTTTCATGATGCTGTTGATCAATTTTGTATTGTATTTTTGCTTTATTTCCTAATACTTTGGAAAACGCATCCAATTTAGCCCATTTTCGTAGAGAACGATATGTATTCACCAACGCCCTTAGTGCATCAAGTTGATCTACCTCATCTAACCGATCAACGTAAGGCTCAAATTGAACGGCTGCATCATAGTTTTTCTCTTGATCGTCTCTAATACGAATCGTAAACAATCGATACTGGCAAACCGCTAATCGTTCTGAATACTGATATCTCTCCCCTTCTGCTACATTTTCATAAAGGAACGCCGCTGCTTCAGTATAACCTTTTTTAAAAGAATCCTCGGCTACTTCAAAAAGTGAAGGAAGATAAACAGGATTATCTAGCAACATACCTACAACTCTTCGCAAGCAATCAAGTCGCCCTAACTCCACGCAGCGGTACAAAAAAGGGCTGATTCTTCGCCAGTTGAGCGGTTCTTCCTCAATACATTCTTCAATATAACGTTCATAAAAATAATCTGGTGGTAAATTCATTCCCATAGTGATGCGATCTAGCTGGTGAACTGAAATTGATCGGTTGCCCGTCACAATGCCACTAACTGTCCCTACATTCAAATCAATCATGTGACCAAACTCGGTCATGGTTAAGCTTTTCCGTATCAGATAGGTTTGAACTTCTGCTCTAATCGTAGGTGTGATCTCCATAGATAAACCACCCTTTCAACATAAACTCGACATATAATACATAATTAAACCATGTAATGAGAAACAGTTAGTAAAAATTACTTTATCCCATCATTGTCTTTTGGAACAAAGTCATATACCCTTCGTTGTTTACAACAGCACACATTACATTTTTGCACTTTTTACATATATTCCTCAAAAGAGGATTTCCTCATTTTGCTTATATACAGCAAAACACGCAATAAAAAGGCTAGACGGATCATTCCATCTAACCACTTAATAATAGTATATTTTTAGGTTATACTGTGTCCTATACTGGAGACCTTTTTATTCTCACAATCCTCCGTGTTGTCCAGTGGGCTCATAAATAGACCCCTTGTCTTGATACTGAAGAGGGAGAACTACTACTACTAGTATAAAACTAGTAACTAAAAAAGATAGAATTACTTCACGTTTCATTATTATCCACCTCATTAATTAAATTTCTGTATGCTATCTTCGTCTCAGATGCTGCACACTCCTGATAGGACTCATACATCTTTACACACTTAATTATATACGACTTATTTTTGATTAATGTAGATTTTTCCAAACAATTTAACAAAAAAGTAAATCCATCTGCAAAATTATTTTTGTTAAAGTAGTAAACCGCTAATTCATTTGCAAAATGAACATAACGTTCTATAACTAATTGTTGATTGTACGTACCTACACACTCAGGTTTATCCAGCAAAGCTAAAATTTCCGTTTGAAATTGATTTAGAATAGGATCAACATTTAGATGATATCGATTAGCAGCTTCAAGTATGTTATCTAATCCGGAAAGCAACTCTTCTTTCCTTGAAGAAAAAAATGTTACATAATCAGCCAAAACAGCAATTTCACCAGCATGAAGTTTATTTACATAAGTATTAGCTTTAGACCATTCTTCATATCTCATTTTCCACTTCAAAGTAGTTTCATCAGTTTCTTTCACCCAACTTAAGTCACCATATGTGTACGTATGCTGAAGTGCTTTCTCATAATCTTTATGGGCCTCACAAACTTCTGCACGAAGTAAATGAGAAAAAGCCCAATAAGCAAACAGAGGAAAGCTTGGTTTCTTTGCATTTTCTTTTTTGGAAGGATGCCGTTGTTGCTCCATGTTATATTGAATTTTGGCTTTGTCTCCCAGAGCTTTAGCGAATAATTCTACTTTGTCCCATTTTCGTAAAGAACGGTATGTATTCGCTAGATCTTTTAATGCATCTAACTGTTCTATCTCATCTAGTCGATCAACGTATATTTCAAATTGAACGGCTGCTTCATAGTTTTTCTCTTGATTATCTCCTTGTCTCGTTTGGAACAAACGATATTGGCAAATTGCCAAACGTTCTGAATATTGCTTTTTCTCACTTAGAGCCACATTCTCATACAGAATAGTTGCCGCTTCGTAAAGCCCTTCTCTAAAAAGTTCTTCGGCAAGCTCAAATAAGGATTCTGAATAGCCTAATTTATCCATCAATAGATTAACCACATCATGAATGCAGTCCAATTTATTGAGTCTCGCACAATTATGTATGAAAGGACTCATTCGACGCCAATTCGGATTAGCCTCTGCTAAATACTCAGACACATAGCGTTCATAGTAATAACCAACGGGATAGCCCATCGCTTGTGTAATTCGGTCTAGCTGATCGACTGAAAGCGTGCGGTTCCCATTAATAATACTGCTCATGGTGCCCGGATTCATTTCTGCTTCTCTAGCTAAATCACTTAGGATTAAATCATGATCTTTCATATGTTTTGTTATCTCTGTGAGTATCGTGGTTGTTGTGTTGTACAAAGTAACCACCCCTTGTCAGGAACTTAGTAGGATATCAACTCATTAAAAAAGGACTATTGCAATCCAATGATTGTATAGCCTTTCCGCAATTCATTGTACCATCTTTTGGCACAATATCATATACCTTTCAGAACCTTACTTAAGATACCTTTGAAGGGTTTGCAAAGAAAATAAGCTCTACAAATCCTGAGACATACGAATCATATCTCTACATTGTATGCCATTCTCATAAATTTCTTCTACATAGTTATGTCTGACAAAGAAATCTAGATCTACACCTACAATTCTGAAACCACATTTTTGGTAGAGAGCTAACTGTCCAATGCTAGAGTTTCCTGTACCAATTTCTAACGTTTTATAACCTTGTGCCCTAGCTATTTCAATGGCATGTGTCACTAATTGTCTGCCTATTCCTTTACCATGCATATCTTCTGATACTGCTATATTCACTAACTCAACTGTTTCAGGTCTTGTAGGTAAAAGAACATAGACTCCAACAATATGATGGTCAATCTCTGCTACAAAACACTGCCCTCTTTTTAAGTATTCCTCAACAAGTTGGTGCGAAGGATCAGCTAGTAACAAGAGCTCTATTGGATATTTTTCATTTGAATTTAGTAGTCTAATATTCATCTATTCTCTCCTATATGTATGGTAATCCCCGGATTTTCCTCTTATTGATCTATTCTAGAAATCCAGGGGTGGTGGCGATGAGATGAAGCCCTAACTTAGGTTGACCTCAATTCATACAAACCATTATGCAGTGAAAGACTGGCAGAGTATGGACCTTCAAACAAGACACTGGTATTAAATACGGCCGGAAGCCTATCATCAGGAAACCAAGGCCGTTGCTTGTCTATGACTATAAATGATCCTTCTACATTCCCTAGCGGCGCGAATTTTTGTCCAGCCCCTCCCCATGAATCAAGTTGGAACGTTTCGGTGATTATCCTAGATACTTCGGGGACGTCATCGACCGGAAGACCGATCTCGCTTATACGAAGTAGAGAGTTGGGCCCAAAAGCTTCAGTGACTGCATTATCGAGTGTATGGTGGGCAATGAATTCAACGAGGTTTTGATCCGGATCATAGAAGTAAAACGCGGTTGCATTCCAGTTTTCGAAAAAAAACTCATCATCTTGGTTCCTTGAAATCAATGAAATCCCACGGTTGATAGCCCACTGTTTGGCTTCTATAAATTTATTCGTTGGAATGGTAACCGCAATATGATAAAACTCATTTTCCATGTGGGAGGATTCCTGAAAAGCAAGAACCGATTCCCCTACTTGAAACGACAGCCGCGAAGGGCTTTCCTCCACAACCTGCAAACCCAAGAGAGAGCCGTAAAAAGCTTTCATTGCTTCGAAACTGTGGGTGCCTAAGAGCACTTCTTTTAATTTCAATACATTGATCCTCCCCATAAATAATATTGAAGCCCATTAGTCCGTCGTATCCAGATCAGCATTTTATCTCAGACTGTATGAGGTCATTACATTGGTTATTAATTATCCTTTAAATCGCTTAGAAGTTTGGCATTCACATCCAATGCCTTAAATCGAAGTAATATATCCTGTTCATCCAGAGCTTTACTTTTTGCCATTTCGAGATAAAGCTTGGGCTGGTCCCGAAATGCTCTTGCACTTCCAATCAAGTATGCCTTCTGGAGATATTCATGAGCTAATACAGGCTTGCTTTGAAGAAGAAGTGTTTCCGCCATCTGAATATAAGGTTCAGCATGTATAATCCGGTGCCCTGTACCTTCCAAATCTAAAATCTCCTCATTTAAAAGCTCTACTGATCGCTGAGTATGTCCGTTATAATTGAGAATTTGAACGTATTGATGCAAGGTTACACCTGTAATGCCCCATGTATGCTTAGGTTCAGGTATTAGATCCCAGGCCTTCTGTGCTTTTTCCTCGGCCATATCGCTATCTATGGGGAGTGTAAGAGCTGCTTCCTCTCCAAGAGCCCAAATCACTTCTTCCAATTGAGCCTCCAGATCGTGATACATTCGAATATCCATCAGATACCTCCCCATAGATAATATAATTTCTAATACTTAGAGATGTCTACTCCTTCATTGCGATTAGCGAAAACGCTTAATTAAGGATATCACTCCCCAGATAAGCAACGCCAAGATCCCACTGACGATTACAAAGGTCATTAAGATCGAAGTCCATACGAAATGCAATCAACATCACCCCATGCATCATTTTATGGTCATCTTGTAGAGTACTCTTCTAATGTCTCTCCATATTTTAACGCACGTTGGCTTCCGCTGCATTCGAATTGAATATTTTTATTTTTATAATCATAGATAAGAACGCTAGCAGTGCGAACATCAGTCCGCTCCAGATGAGCTGGTGTATTCCCAAGTGAGAGATAAACCACCCGCCCGTAGCAGCCCCTATCGTAATACCTAGATTAGAAAATGAGACAAACAGGCTGTTACCAAACTCTGGAGCTTCTTTTGCTTCAGTGGTTAACCATGTTTGACTAATAATAAGCCCCCCAGAATGCACGGCCCCCCAAATGAGCACAACCACAATCATCGGTAGGAAAGAAGCACCCAGAGCATAAGTGAATGCGTAAATGACCATATATAGCAAAGGAAACATAATTACGGTCTTGGTCAGATTTTTATGTAATAATCCCCCGAATAAAAAGTTTCCAAAAATCATGACGATTCCAAAGACCATCAACATCATACTGATCCATGACCCGTTCATAAGAGTTACTTGTCCAAGATATTCGGCAAAGTAGCTATACACCGAAAACATAGCTGCAAAGATAAAAATAACAGTCACAATGTTGAACCACAATTGAGGTTTGCGTAATATACCAAGCTGTTTGCCATAAGACATCTTTTCCTGAACGGGCAGGGAAGGAAGCCATACGAGTATTCCCACAAATGCAATCATGCTTACGACAGCACCAAATAAGAAAGCAGCTTCTAACGATATCTTTTCAGCAAGATAGGAAGTCAAAGGCACGCCAAACGCAAATCCTACTGTAATTCCAGCGAAAACCTTGGTGACGGCTTTACTACTCTTTTCAGGAGGGACAAGATGAGCTGCAGTCACGAGGGCGACCGAAAAAAAGACAGGATGAAAGATAGCAGGAAGAACACGAAAAATGAGCATGACCTCAAAATGAGTGGTATAGGCATAGACTATATTGGAGATGACAAAACTGAATACAGCGGTTAATAGAATGACTTTACGATTCATGCTGGAAACGAGTAAGGTCAAAAACGGACCTGAAAGGGCAACAACGAAAGAAAATATACTAACGAGCCAACCCGCCTGGGCAGCTGATACATTGAATTTTTGGGTTACTTGAGGGAGAACGCCTATAATTCCCATTTCCGTTGTAATAATGCCGAATACACCTAAAGCCAGAATGATAATAAGTAACGGGTTAACCTTTTTCATTTTAAGTATAAGCCTCCAATTTAATTATATATATAGATTTGTAGATATGTAATGTGAAAAAAAACCTCCTTTCTGTTTATAGTTCCTTTTGAACGTACTCGGCAAATTCCCGGATTGTTTTTTCATTTCGACGATAGTACGTCCACTTCCCAATACGCTCAGACTCTAACAAACCGGATTTTTGCATCGTTAATAAATAACTTGAAATCACAGACTGCGCAAGTCCTGCTTTAGCCTGAATATCTCCCACACATACACCAATTTGAAAATTAAGCCCTTGTTTTAGATAAGCCTGTTCATCAAAAAACTCTTCTGGTTTTTTTAACCACAACATAATTAGACGACGAGTTTCGTTTGACAATGCTTTATAAATCAATGACGGTTCCATACACAATATTATATCTATTTTATTAGATTTGTAAATATAAAGTCCAATGATTACGTTGAAAAATTAATAATAAAGGCTGCTTCCCCACGGAAAATCCGTTGGGAAGCAGCCTGTTCAAGTACATATTCAGCTACACTGACTTACTCTTATTGGAGCGGTACATCAAGTACAGAAAATACGGTGCACCGATCAGTGCGATCAGCAATCCGGAAGGAATTTCAGTCGGCGCAAGCACTGTCCGTCCAATCGTATCAGCCAGCACCAGCATTACCGCTCCCAAGATGCTAGACAGAACGATAGAGCGACGTACATGGTGCCCGATCAACGTACGCACGATATGCGGAGCAATCAGCCCGATGAAGCCAACTGTTCCCACACAGGCCACCGCTCCGCCTGCCAGCAGCACACCCACTGCCATCGCCAGCAGCCGGGTACGGCGCACCGGAAGTCCCAGTCCCATGGCGCTGCTATCGTCAAATACCAATAGATCGAAACGGCGAGCTAGCCACCAGGCTATTGGCAACAACACGAGCAGAAAGGCCAGAATGGTGGCCACTTGCCCCCAGTTTCGAGCGTAGGTACTACCCGTCAGCCAAATATATCCTGTGCTGCCCCAAAGCGAACCTTGGATAATCAGTATCTGAATGCCAGCTGCTCCGATCGCTGATACGGCAATCCCAAGTAGGATGACCACAGACGGGTTTAGGTGCTTGTTCCATGATAAAAAGAAGATCACCGCCGCCGACACCGTCGCTCCAGCAATCGCCGCGATGGGCAGCATATAAACAGGCAGCCCAGGCCAAACGATAATCACTGCAAGTGCGCCAAAGCCAGCCCCTGAAGAAACACCAATGATCGAGGCATCCGCCAAGGGATTACGAACGGCTAATTGGATCAAGACACCGCTGACCGCAAGCGCGATACCAGCCCCGGCTGCCACCAGCGTGCGCGGAATTCTAAACTGCAGCAAGGCTGAATTTGCGTTCTCACCGCCGAACAGGCCGGACAGTAAATCGCCAACCGGAATTCGCATCCCTCCAAACATCAGGCTGAATACGGTCAACAGCACGGCACCGCACCCAAGCAACGTGACCAGCCTGCCATATGGTAATTTCCGAGAGCGCACACCTATGTTCATTGAAGATTGTCCATTAATCCCAGAAGGCAGCTTCATCTTCCACAGAATCAACCAAATTAACCAAGGAGCCCCAATCAAGGCCATCATTGCTCCGGTCGGCAGATCCATGCTTGATTGGTGAACCATCTTCGCCAGCACGTCAGCGCCGGTCAACAGTAATGCCCCCCACAGAAAGGAACCAGGCAGCACCCAGCGATGCATTTTCAGGCCGCTTAAGCGCACCAAATGAGGAGCTACCAAACCCACAAAACCAATAGGTCCAATGACGCTGACTGTAATGGTCGACAGCAGGACAGCCAATACAATTCCCACCGCCCGGGTCAAACTAACCTTCTGTCCGAGTGACGTGGATGTGGACTCATCCAGATCCAGGACATCAAACTGCCTTGACAGCAGAACGGCAATGACCGAGAGTCCTACAACCCAGGGCCAGGCGTAAGTCGTCCCGCTCCAGTCGTTTTGCACAAGCGAGCCAGAACCCCAGAGAAACAGTCCCTGCGTTTCAAATGAATAAAAGATATGCAAAGCTCCGGTAAACGAACCGAGAACCATGGATACAATCAAGCCGGCAAGCGCCAACCGAATCGGACTTCCCGCTCGTCCCCCGCCCATGAAGTAAGCGAGTACCGCTGCCAGCAGGCCGCCGACAGCGGCAAATAGAAACGGCGCCTGATGCAGCAGTCCGGGAAACATCACCGCGCCAAGGACAACCACAAAGTAGGCACCAGCGTTAATTCCTAGTGTATCAGAAGCCGCCAGCGGATTTTTGGTGATGGCCTGAAGCAAAGCACCAGCGATGGCAAGCGCACCACCAGCCAGGATTCCGATGACCGTACGCGGCATCCGGAGATCCCACACCATGTTATGTTCAAGCGTATCCTGACGCTGGGTCAACGCCTCAATTACCGTGTGAAGCGGGATCGAAGCCTCTCCATAACACAAGCTTACAAAAAAAAGCACGATGAGGACGATCAATCCGCCCCCAAAGATGCTTCCTACACGCCAAGTCTTCGATAAACCCGTTGTGTCTGTTCGGGTCATTTCGTCAGGGCTCCGACTACCTGATCAACCAGTACTTTGGATGAGATTGGGCCGCCGAACGTCCATGTTGTGCCGTCCAGTGGGTAGGTCCGTTTTTCTTTGACAAAGTTTAGTCCGTTCCATACCGAGTTGTTCTTCATCGCGGCTCCAAATACATCGTCCGTCTTTTGCGTAATATAGATAAAATTGCTGTCCTGCACAGCTGGAAGAGCTTCAATGCCAACGGTGCTAAACCCATATTTCTCGGTCTTGTCCGACTTCCAGTCGTTCACCATGCCAATTTTCGCGAGCGTTCCCACTACAACCGAATTTTCCTTGAACATTCGCAGACTGGCAGCATTTTGAGCTGTGAAGGCCTGTGTCAGCGCATAGTGAAAGTCTGCTTTGCCCGCTTTCTCTAATGTAGCCTTTGCCTCTACGTAGTGCTGGTCAAGTTCGCTTAGGACCTTATCAGCCTGTTCCGTTTTTCCAGTAGCCACAGCGACTTGCTTGAAAATCTCGACCATACGGTCGTAATCATAGCCGTTCCCCTTGTAAGGATCGAATTCTATCGTTGGTGCAATCCCCTTAAGTTGTGCATAGATCGCTGCATTGTTATCGGCGTTAGTGATAATAAGATCCGGCTTAAGCGCCGCAATCGCTTCTAGATTCGGTTCGCCCCGTGTGCCGATATCAGTTACGGTATCAGCCAGCTTCGCCTCCGGTGTTACCCACAGCTTGTAGTTTTCATTGTCCGCATTACCGACAGGCTGTACGCCAAGTGCAATGAGGTCCTCGGTAAACGTCCATTCGAGTACAACTACACGTTCCGCTGGCTTGTCCAGCTTGACTTCCCCATGGTCATCCTTAACCGTAACCGGACCAGCCGTTGTGGATGTCTGCTCAGACCCTGCAGTACCTTCCGTCTTCGAGCTATCCCCAGCCGCACCGCAGCCCGCCAATACAATAGTAAAAACTACAAATAATAATAGGCTATTCAACATCTTTTTCATTTCTCTCAATCACCCCTGTATGTATATTGCATTGGAAAATGATAATCATTATCAGTAAAAGATTATAGGGCTTAGTGACTTTTGTCAATACAGATAAATCTAAAATTGAATCGCAAACAGGTTCCGTATATGATAGCTTTATCATTGTTTAAGGGAGGCTTCATTTACGTGGCGGTATTAATCAACGAGCAAATTAAAGCTGACGAAGTGGTACTCACTGGACTCGCAGGGGAGAAGCTCGGCGTTGTATCCAAGTCAGAAGCCTTGGCTATGGCCCGATCCAAAGGGGTGGACCTGGTCTGCACCTCGTTGATGAGCAGTCCACCACCCTGTAGCTTGGTCGCGAAGGGTAAAGGAAAAGCGCTGGCGCAAAAAGAAGCCGCAGCAAGCAAAAATGTCGGCCGAGCCGCAAAAAACAGCGGCAAAGAAAAGATCAAGGAGCTTCGCTTCACTGCTCATATTGAGGAACATGATTACGACACGAAGCTGCGTCAGGCAGACAAACATCTGCGTTCCGGCAAACCGGTGCAGCTGGTCGTTAAAGCGTCTGGTGCAAAAGAAGCGCCTGTCGCCAAAGCGGTACTAGAGCGGCTACTAATCGATTTGAAGGAAGCCGGAGTGAAGGATACTGGAATCCAGATGGGCGGCAAGGGCTCACAAGTGAAATTAAACCCTCGCTGAATGGCGAATCAGTAAATTGGACCAGTCACTTAGACCGTAGGAAACAGAGGGCCCATTCGGCCCTCTGTTATAAATTCCTTGGTTACAGGGTATGATTCAGGCTCTTTCTTGTCATAGCTACTTTGCACCAAGGGAGCATACCAAAAACGCTTCTCATCCATCAACCTCGATACATACCCGCTTGCTTATTTCAGGATGACGCCGTTCGTTCCCGTTTGCGGTATGACAAACGACCAATCGGCATCCTTGTACAAATGGTTGACGACCTTTCGTTTTAGCGTGAGCTGTTTCGGCATTTGATTTAGCCCATCAACGAAATATCCGGCATCCTCCTGCAGCTCGATTACACCTGAACGATCTGTTGTGTAGCCTCCGCCAAAAAACATCGAATACTCCTTATTATTTTCGTCAACGGCAACCCAAATGTCTTGCGTGAAGTTAGGACTACTGAAGATACCGCCTATCGGAATGGTCGCATACATTTTGCCCGAATTAGAACTGTTGGAACGAAGTTTGAGCCCCTTGAACAGATAAGCATCACCCGAGTCTTCGAATTTAACGGGATGCACAGCTGAAGTTTGAGCCGGGTCGAGCACGACCGACGCCTCGCTTCTCTCTCGAATTATATAGCCGTCCAATACGAATCGAATTTGCTGCTTATCATAGGCAAAATCATTAAACTGGTAGAACCAGTGCGTCTTGCCACTCCAACGGTCCAATCCAGATCGACGTCCGAATTCAGGGTCTCTGTTATCCCCAAGCCATTTCCCGTGTGCATCTTCCAGATGATACTTAAGCTCGTGGAACCCGCTTTGTCCGTTCAGCGCTCGGTCTGCGGCTTCTGGGGTCAACTCTGTAGTATATTCCAATGATCCGCCGCTCGGCGTCCGGGTAGCTCCCTGCATGTGAATACGTAAGCCGCTTGGCGTCTCATACGTTTTATCAATCGGAGTCAGCAACGTTTGCGCTTTGGCTTTGGTTAGATCTGCCTCCACATCCAGTCTCCAATCTCCTTTTACCGTTTTAATAGGAGCTTCCACATTAAGTTTGTCCGCATACAGCCTCAATTCACGGATATGTGCACTAAGCTGCAGCTTGTCGGTCAGTACCGGCCGCATAAAGTCGAACTCAATCCTACTAATATTCTCGTTGCCCCCTGTGCTTACTTCAAAAGGAACAGCGCCAACATCACCTCTCTGGTTATCAAAGAGGCTGAAATCGACATCTTGAATACTAAAATCCCCGGTTACAGCATTTCCTTCAACATCGAAAACTTCGATTCCGATAATCATTCTAGTCGAATCGGCGATAAGTTCGTTGACTTTCAGAGTGTAACCCTGATCTTTAGCACTGGCACCCGAAATCTGTACCAGTCCTGCTTCACGGACCTTCTTCATGCCATTATCCACATAGCTGTCTTTCGCAAACAGCGACCTCACCATATCTGCAAGAGTCGGCTGCGTATACAGCAGTGTGCTAACCACAAATACAACGACGGCGACCACCAAACTCCATACTTTAAACTGTGAAGTGCGTCTGGCAGCGCGGTAATGTTTCACCTGGGCGACGATGGACGTGTCATCGTACGCGGCTGCGTTCTGTTGCCGATTCCTGTATTCAGTCGGTCCCGTCAAGATCTGTGCCTCCGTTTCCGCTGGTTGCTCGCTCGGAGAGTATCTGGATACATCATGATCGCTCGCGTCGGCTCTGTCAGCTGGTTCGATCTCGATTCCTTCCAGCGCCAGCATCACCTGGTCGGTAAACTCATTAGATAGCCTTTCGTGAAACAACAAAATTTCCCAGTTTCTGTCTTCTATCGTCGATTTGCCGTCCTCTGTTTCAAGATTGGCTTTTTTCGTTGTTGTACGATCCCAGACTCTCATAACGTTGCCCCTCCTTGGCTTCTACGGTTTTGCGCAGACTGATTTTAGCACGGTGGACGGCGTTGTTAACCTGCCGAACCGACATGCCAGTAATACCAGCGATCTCCTTGTGACTCAGTTGGTTGGTGTAGCGCAGAATCAACACAAGTCGATAATGCTCGGGCAGCGTCTCTAACAAGCAATCCAATTCGAAACGCAGTTCCTTTTGCAGCAACTTCGATTCAGGTGTTTCACGTTCATATGTATCTTCCTGTGTCAGAGACTTTGGATCTTTTCGGCGTCCACGGTCCTTCTGCAAATTGACAGCAATTGTATACATCCAACCGGCAAAACTCTGCGTCGGGTTATGCGCTCCCAGTTTACGATAGGCTTTAAGTAGTGTCTCCTGAGTCAGATCCTGAGCATCCGCTTCGGAAGACCCCATCTTGCGGAACAATCCGTAAAGCTTATTCTGATAGCGCCGGACAATGCCCGCGTACGCTTGTTTATTGCCTTTTAGTACAGCTTCAATAATTGAATGATCGTCTGTCAGCTCCACGCGTTCCCCTCCTTTTAGGTCTGGCTTTTGTTTGTCTTGCTTCTAAGACTCCTAATCTGCATTTTTTCTCTCACTCGATCCATATAAAAAAGACCTTGAGTTTTTGTTGCCCTCGTGGTCTGAACATATGACTCATTCCTCTATGCCTAGTTCAGCTATGAGAAGATCAGCCTGTCCCGTTTTCATCTGTTTCTTTCTGGGCTAGTCCCATCCAAGTGCTATAGCGTAGGGCACAAGTATTGGGTTTACGAAGATTGATTCGAGAAAAGAAAATTATTGACCATAATTTTTCTAGTTCCCTTAAAAAATAACTTCTTCAGATCATCGCTTTACTCATAAAATATATGCATTAAACTTGCCGCTATTTTCCACAGCTCTCCAGCAACAATTTTCAGCTATGGATTCACCCTATAACCGCCCTATCATAGCCGTAAGCAAGATAGAAAAGGCAACATGCTTGCTAAAATAAACCCGTTTGGGTACAATCCCCATAACAAAATCGCTTGGGAGGAATTCGAATGAATCGAAAAAATGTCCCCCGTTAAGCCCGAGCTCCTCCATCCATGTTTTAGTTTCAACTCACCCTAATAAAACAGAGGAGGATACTAATGAACATGAATGGACCTGTCAACATTTCTCGAAGTGAGAGACTTCAGACTTGCCACGATATAGCTGCGAGGTTACATGAAGTATATAGAGACAAAATTCTGGCTATAGGGGTCTATGGATCTGTTGCCAAAGGTACTGACGGCCCTTTCTCGGACATTGAAATGTTTTGTGTACTAAGTGAATCAAACGGCCCCGTAGAATTTAGCCATGAATGGTCAGCGGGACCCTGGAAAGCGGAGGTGAACGTCTGTAGTTCAGACGTTCTTCTTAAAATTGCCTCTACTGTTGAGGGCGAATGGCCGTTGACACATGGCCCCTTCTTTTCCCCACTTCGTCTGTATGATCCTGAAGACTTTTTTTCTATATTAAAGGAAGCTGCCGAATCCCCCACAAAGGAAGATTTCAGGCATGCCATCAACGAAGTGCTTGTAGGTGAAATGTACGAGTTTATAGGAAAGCTTAGAAATATCCGTGTACATGGTCCTCTTACCTACTTGCCGTACTTGGTAATGCAGTTTGCTCAATATGGGGCTATGTTAGTTGGGTTGCATAATCAGAAGCTTTTCTCAACGGGTTCAATGGTTCTACCGGAGGCCCTGGAACTGCCGAGTCGTCCAGAAGGATTCGATCATGTAGTTAAGTTGGTTATGTCCGGAGATTTAGCTGAACCAGCGAAGATCATTTCAGCCTGTGAAGATTTCTGGAGTGGTCTTGTGAATTGGGCAGTCGAACATGACTACCTTATTCGATCACAACGGATCCCCTTTTGATCAAAAATAAAATTCGCTTTAATTTCACTTACTATAATATATTATGTTTTTTATATGCCCCGTCCCCCTTTCGTTAAGGGGGATTTTACTTTTCCTATGGATGAATAATACTTATCCGTTATGTTTTTCCACTGTAATATATTTAAAATTTAAACTACTTGATTTCACCCACTACCTCCTTTATTCTCTGTATATGTAACTCTGTCTTTGCTTTTCTATATCCGATGCTCACATACTTTTCTCATTCGTATACACATGCAAAAAATGTACAATTCCAGTGTACTCCATTAAAATTTTACACATAGAGCTTTATATAGATTTTATTTTTGTTAATATCCAACAACAGGGCCTTAGGCACTATGATAGATTACATTTTAATGATATATTGATAGGTACCATAAAAGACTAATTACCCATGGCTTGGGCTGGAGGATGTATGAAAAAGGAATCAAATCAAGACGAAACCAGTTATTTATTTAATGTAGATGTATTAGTTAAAGGCCGTTCGAATGTAGAGGCCCTTCAGTTCCTGCTTAATCTCTTGAGCCAAAACGAACACATTGCGGATAGCCGGATTCAATCCGGTATCGAACTTGGCAATTTAATTGAAGCTGCACTGTACCTAAAAAAACAGTCAGCCGTGAATAGCCCATCTGATGCAGCCGCTACGCTCGCGGAAAAATTCTCTAAAAAGAAATCAGCCGCAATTACGAACAAGCCGCCAGTCGTTCAAGAGATCAAACAATCCCACGTACAGCCAAAGCCTGCAACACAACAAGACCTTAGTACGTATGAATGGATCAAACGCTATATACATGATAATACGCTTGTACGGTTAATCGTAAACCGCTATGGTGGACAACGCAGCATTCCTTGCCGCATCCTCAATCTGGACCATGATAATAGCCTGCTGAGTGTGTATCATGTAGATGAGAAACAAGTGTACTCCTTTAAAATGAATGAGATCGATGAAATCACATCGTAAATGTAAATACTTCACCAAAAAACGAAGCATGAAAAAAGAGAACGGTCAGGAAAAACATGATGTCTTTCTTGTCCATTCTCTTTTTTTGTATTATCCGAAAAGAACTTTAATCCTCTTTCTTCAGACCCATGGCAGCCCATGCCAGCAATATCCATCCTGCTATAAAACACACGCCTCCTAGAGGGGTGATAGCCCCCAGCACACGGATTCCGGTCAGACTTAGCACATACAAGCTACCAGAAAACAAAATGATACCCGTCAATAACAGACGAGCTGCCCATCTTAGACGGTTGGAAGGCCCCCACTGTCCAGCAGCCAACGCAATGATCAGCAAACCGACAGCGTGAATCATATGATATTTCACACCTGTTTCATATACGGCCAAAGCATCCGCGTCGATCCGGGCTTTCACAATATGTGCCCCGAACGCTCCAATGGCTACCGCCAACATCATCATTATAGATCCCGTAAATATCCATTTTCGTTGCATGTTTGTGTACTCCTTTTCATCTCATCCTTTTAGCCGAATGTTCTTCTTATTTTATCGAAACCGTATGAAGTTTACCAGCCAGCGTGTGTGAACAGACCGCATACAGAATTGGATGATTAGGCCCTGTCTTTTGAAGGGTAATGTGTAGGGTGGCTTGCTTTTTTGTTTATTTTGTGGAAAATTAGTACCTGTTCGGACTATGTTCAAGGAGTGGAAAAAATGAGTAACCAAGATCCTAATTTGCAAAAGCCTGCTGCGTCTGAGGAGCACCCTGTTTTTTCAGAATCTCCTGTGTTCCAGCCTCCGGTCAAGCTCAAACATTCTGGTCCCGGAATTGCTTCTTTTATTATGTCGCTTGTCAGTCTGATCGGATATACTATTCTGGCTATTATGGTTATTAATCTACTGGCTCATTTCGGCCAATACCAGACGATGAACCCGGAAATCGCTCTGCAGCAAACCGGAACGGTATTGCTTCCTTTTATTTTTTTAGGCAGCCTGTTGCTGAATTGTAGCGGACTTGTCGTTGGTATCATTGGAATTGCGTTAAAAAACCGTAAGAAGACCTTTGCTATTACAGGCTTAATCATTAATGCACTTATTATTGTAGGCTTTATTGCACTTCTTGCCATCGGTCTTTCCGTTCCGAATAGCACAGCGGATATCTATCCTTCCTCCGTGCAATCTTTATAATTTTTCTGCATCACACAGAGAGGATTCAATGTATGAACAAAATTAAAATTTTTGCCGACAGTACCAGTGATATTCCAACTCACTGGCGGCAACAGTACGAGATTAGCATTGTACCTTTGTATACGGTATTTGGTGATGAAGCATTGCAGGATGGGGTGAACATTCATCCGGAACAATTATTTCAACGTGTAAGTCGCGAGGGACATTTACCACGTACCGCCGCACCTTCTCCGTCGGATTTTATTCAAGCCTTTACGCCCTACATAGAACAAGGGGACGACATTTTATATATCAGTCTGTCTTCCGAGCTATCATCAACGTACCAGAATGCGCTACTCGCTGCCTCCGAATTTCCGGAAGGCCGCATTACGGTTTTTGATTCCTTGAATTTGTCGTGCGGCTTTGGCCTGCTTGTGATGAAAGCTGCTCGTGCGGCAACCAACGGCAATACGATAGAGCAGATTGTAGACATGTTGACGAAAACCAGGCCGCTAATAGATACGGAATTTGTCATTGATACACTTGAATACCTGTATAAAGGCGGAAGATGCTCAGGCATGCAAAATCTGATCGGCAGTCTTCTCAAAATTCGTCCGGTGATCAAAGTAATTGACGGAAAAATGACGCCAGCCTACAAAGTCCGCGGCAAACGTGAAAAAGCACTGGATCAGATGCTGCAAAACGCTCTGAATCAACGAGATCAGATGGATAACGATATCATTATTGTCGTGCACGCTTTGGCCGAGGAAGATGCGCTGATGCTGCAAGCTCGCTTGAAAGAAGAAACGAACGCACATGAGGTACTGCTAACTACAGCAGGCTGTGTTATTTCCAGTCATTGTGGTCCACAGACTATCGGTATTATGTATGCCAAAAAGGCATAGTTTATCCAATATCAGACCCGTTGCCGCATAGGTAGCGGGTTTTTTGGTATTTTTCCAGCAATTTAGCAATGAATAACTTTCCTCTTTTTGATAGTATTATTCGTCGAGTAACGAACTATGAATCTACAATCTATCATAAAAAAGAAGGTTATTTGGTATGAGTTCCAAACGATCACGTTGGTTAGCCAAGCTTACCCTATCAGCAACGGCAGCCATCACAATATTCACAACATTCTCTTCATACTTAGCTGCTCCAGCAGCAGCATCCGGCGCTACGTTCCAGGATACTGCACACAGCTATGCCTATCAGTCTATTATTTCCCTGCACGCTAAAGGAATTTTGAACGGTACACGACCTGGTTACTTCTCTCCTAAAAAGGCTGTTACCAGAGCCGAATGGGTTACCGCACTGGACCGTACACTCGGTCTGGAGCCTGTACAAGCACCCGTTCCCTCCTACCGAGATGTTGCCAAAAAGACGTGGTACTATGGATGGATTGAAGCGGCTTCGCAGCTCAATATCGTTCAGGGGGGAACGTCTACCACATTCCAACCTAATAGTCCTATAACCCGTCAAGAAGCGGCTTTGATGATCGCACGTCTCATCCGCTCTTCGAGCGGATCAGGAGATGCTACTTCCTTCTTCACAGATACTGGAGAAATTGCAGATTGGGCTCTGAATGCGGTAACCACCGTAAATCGTTACGGCTTTATGAAAGGTGAAAGTAACTATTTTCGTCCTGCATCCTCTCTGACTCGTGAAGAAACAGCGGTCTTACTGGAGCGACTGCTAACCTATTCAACAAAACATGCTAACCAAACTGCTTCCACCGCTTCTTCCATCCGAATTGGCTGGCAATATGATCAAACCGTTCAGCAGTTTGAAAATACGGTGCTCCAATCCAACATCAACACCCTGTCACCACGTTGGTTTTTTCTGAATGAAACAGGTATTATCAGCGATTATACCAATTCATCGCTGCTCACCTGGGCCAAACAGCATCATAAAAATATCTGGGCGATGGTAGGCAACCGTTCCAACCTGGCACTGACGCACCAAATTTTGTCCAGTGAGGTTCTACGAAATACAACCATAAGTCAGCTTGCTAATGCTGTATCTGTACACGGTTTGAATGGACTTATCATTGATTTTGAAAATGTAGATGGTCCGGATCGTGCCCATTTAACATTGTTCGTCCAACAATTAAAAGCTAAGTTAAAAAGTCAGAATACGGTACTGGCGATTTGTGTATCTCCTGATTACGGAACGGACTGGACTGCCGCCTTTGATTATAAACAGCTTGGCGCTGCGGCAGACTATCTGATCTTGATGGGATATGACGAGCACTGGGGAGGCAGCTCGATCCCCGGCTCTGTGTCCTCACTGCCATGGCTCCGTGAAAGCGTGCGGCGTTTTGTACAAACCACCTATCCAGAGAAAGCGATCTTGGCGTTGCCATTATTTACACGGAACTGGACGCTTAACGCTAGCGGACAGTCAATCGCTTCCTCTGATATTTCACTAGATCAGCAAAACCAGCTCATATCCCGTTCCGTCTCCCAACCAATCTGGAATGAGGATATTCAGCAGTATACCATGTCTTACAAAGACACGCAGCTTCATAAGCTGTGGCTCGAGGAAGGACGATCCTTCACTCGTAAGTATCGCTTGGGACAGGATGCTGGGTTTGCTGGCTTCGCCTACTGGTATGCGGGCGGAGCCAGCTCTGATCTGTGGTCCAGTGTAAAAAACGCTGACCGATTTATAGAGCGTGGTTTATAAAATACAAAGCCTTCAACCTCACATGAAAAGTGAAGTTGAAGGCTTTTGGCATACATACTTAGCACCAGCCTATGACCGATATGCAACTTTCCCGTTTACAACTGTCATTCGTACCTTAACATCAAGTAAAGCTTGCGGGCTTTCCGATACATCACGGTCAATGACTGTAAAGTCAGCGGCTTTCCCTTCAGCTATCGTCCCTCTTTCATCAGCCTCACCAGCTGCTACTGCGCTTCCCGTGGTAAACAAACGAATGGCTTCATGTACATCCAGCTTTTCAGCGGGAAGATAGCCCTCATGCATTTCTTCCGGTTTGGCACGAGTCACTGCCGCGTGAATACCAAGAAAAGGGTTTAACGGCTCAATCGGCGCGTCACTACCTCCAGCACATGGAATACCTGCTTCCAGCAGCTTTTTCCAGGCGTATAAATATTCCGTCCGCTCTTTCCCCACCCGATCCAGTACCCAAGGGAAGTCACTTGCGACAAAACGGGGCTGGATGTCCGCGATCAGCGGCAGCTTCGCCATTCTCTTGACCAAATCACCCCTAAGCACCTGTCCGTGGATCAGACGATCTGGCAAACCGCTTTCCTCCGTGAGCGCATGGGCCTCCATCGCTGTCAAAATCATGTGCGCCGCCCCATCTCCTATGGCATGCACAGCCACGGGATAGCCTGCGGCTCTGACAGCAGCCACCATCTGATTCAGCTCCGGCTGCGGTTGAATCGCCATTCCGCAGGTATGCGGAGCATCACTATAGGGTTCAGACAATAATGCCGTTCTTCCACCAATAGCGCCATCGGCAAACATTTTTATCGCACCGATTTTAAACCACTCATTTCCGGTACCTGCACGCAGCCCTTGCACTTTCGCTTCTTCCAAAAATGGATGATAGATGAGCTGGTGTGTGCGAAAAGGAAGGCCTTCTTCTCTCAGCTCCCTGTAAATTCGCTGCATCGTCTCCACGCTGCCCAAAAAACGTAAATCCTCTGTGTGCGCAGCAGTCAGACCAAGCCGTAGCGCATCCAGGCAAGCCCGCCGAATCGTGTCCTTCTTAACCGAATAATCCGGTTCTGGCTGCACGCTAGTAAAGGCAAAGGAGGCTTCCTCATAAACCAATCCGTTCAACCGTCCATCTGCGTCTCGTCCATAGGCTCCCGAAGCCGGGTCAGGGGTGTCCTCGTTAATACCCGCACGTCGAAATGCCTCTGAATTGGCCAAAAACGTATGAAAGCACGTACGAGTGAGATATACCGGATGCTGATCTGTAATGGCATCCAGCTCGGATATATCCGGAATTTCAACAGGAATAAAAGCATTTTCGTTCCAGTTAAGTCCTAAAATCCACTCTCCCGGCGGTGTTACAGCGACCCGTTTGCGTAGCATAGCCAGCATCTCGCCCTTGGAGGTAGCTGATGTTAAATCGAGCATAGATAACTTCATACCATGCATAGATAAATGCATATGTGAATCGGTTAAGCCTGGCAGTACATAGGCATCTTCCCAATCCACGGTTTCATATTCCTTACCGGACAACTGCAATTCAAGCTCCCGAGCATATCCGACGGCCTGTATCCGACCCTGCTGTACAACGATGGAGTCTCCTTTGGAAGCCCACTCCCCATACAACCGGCCGTGCTTGAACAAAACGAATGTCAACGCCACTCATCTCCTTTTTTCAACTATACGCATACCCACTTCATATTACGCCTGTGTTGCCACTTCCAAGCGTAGTGTATTTATATCTATCTGCTGCACCTGCTCGGCAAATTGGTCATGAGCTGCACAGACAGCCATTTTATAATCCTGATCCAGCTCATACTGCTTAAAATGATAATACTCGGTGGTAAAGCCCTCTGTCGTGAAGCCTATGAATGGTTGTGCCTTTAGCTCAAATGAAAAAGACTTCAACGGTAGGGTTAGTCCCTGCCCCTCGGCCTTCACAAAGCTTTCCTTAAGCGTCCATAGATCGTAAAAATAGGATAAGCGGCTGTCTGCATCCTGACGCATTAACGCATCATACTCTGTGTCCGAAAAGCACACCCTACCTACCTCAAAATCAATAGGACGGAGCTGCTCAATGTCGATTCCAAGCGGGTGATCATCAATAGCGCATACCACCCATTTTCCCGAGTGAGAAACATTAAAATGGAATGCAGGTGCATTTATTAAGGAAGGCTTACCGAATGCATTGTATGTAAATTGAAGACTGGCATTCGATACCTTCAATTGCCGACAGGCCAACCATCTTAGCAGTACATCGGCATATAAGCCCCTCAAAGCATCTTCCCGATGTAAAAAACGATCTAACTTGTGCTGCTTTTCTAGTGAAACCCGAGGTACCAGTAATTCGTAATGCTCCTCAGCTTCCGGCTTGCTCGTATCAATCGCGTATATTTTCATGGTCGCCTCCTATATACCTAATGAATATCAGCCAGTTTGTAACACTCACCGTTCGATGGAAGTCTGTTAGATATGGATGGCGTGTGCCGTGTACATGGTCAATATACTACTCTAGCACTTTCAATTCAATATGGATACAATTGGGATAAGTAGCTCTATTAAAACTACTTTATAGAGTCCATTAATGAAAGCGCTTTAAAATAAAGCATACAGAGGAGGACGAAACAATGAAATATGATTTTGCCCGCTTGCTGTGTATTATGCTCTCTATTTTGCTGACGTTGAGCATTTTTCAGATGTTTTCACCTAAGATCGCTTCAGCCGCTTCAGCGAATGTCGTGAATGGCATTCAGTTTAAAGATACAGATGGAAACGTAGTCCATGCCCATGGGGGTGGTATGATTAAAGTAGACGGTTACTATTATTGGTTTGGTGAAAATCGTAATCCCAACGGCACGTTCAAGGCGGTATCCGCCTACCGTTCCTCTGATTTAAAAAACTGGGAGTTTCGTAAAAACGTACTGACCAGCAGCTCCGCCGTAGAGCTGAATGTTTCGAATATTGAACGTCCGAAAGTGATTTATAATGAAAAAACACGCAAATACGTATTATGGATGCACAAGGAGAATGGGGTTAATTACAACGAGGCCCGAGTGGCTGTCGCCTCCTCCGATACGGTGGACGGCGATTACACATATCAGGGTAGCTTCCGTCCTCTGGATTACGATTCGCGCGATATGACCGTATACAACGATAACGGTACAGCTTACCTTATTTCGGCTACCCGGGTAAACGCGGATCTGAACATTTATCGTCTGACACCGGATTTTCTGCAAGTTGAATCGCTGGTGACTACACTTTGGCCTGGACAATACCGTGAAGCTCCAGCGATGTTCAAAAAAGGAGACGTCTACTTCCTGATTACATCAGGGGCGACCGGCTGGAATCCCAATCAGGCCAAGTATGCTACCGCATCCAGCATTGAAGGAACCTGGAGTAATACGATAAACTTTGGGGACGGTACGACTTATGGTTCACAGTCGGCTTACGTGATTCCTGTTGAAGGTGCCCAGACAACTTCATACCTGTATTTGGGCGACCGTTGGGCGGGTGCGTGGAGCGGTCCTGTGCAGGATTCTCAATATGTATGGTTGCCACTGCGTTTTCCAACAGCGACTTCATTAGCTATGGATTGGTTCGACAGCATTAATATTGACACCGCCAGTGGTGTGGTCGAGGGGATAACGACCCCAATTGCCATTGATCCGGATGCCTATTATCAGCTAGTGAATCGCAAGAGCAATAAGCCACTAAGCATTATTGGCAATGCAACGACGGACGGCGCAGACCTGGAACAGCGTGCAGATGCGGGAACAGCAAGCCAACAATGGCAACTCAAAGATGCAGGCAGCGGATATTATAAAATTGTGAACCGCAGCAGCGGAAAGCTAATTGGTGTTGAAAGCGGTACTACAACGGATGGTACAGTTATTGAGCAGTGGAGCGACGGAGGCTGGTCCAGTCAGCACTGGCAATTAGTATCCGTAACCGGTGGTTATTACAAGCTGAAAAATCGGGCAACTGGCAAGCTGATCGATATTTCTGAAGGCGCCACCGCCGATGGAGCCAAAGCCATTCAATGGGGCGATAATGGTGGGACAAATCAGCATTTCCGTGTAGTTAAAGTAGAATAGCCCAAGTTATTTTCAAAAGGAGCCGTATTCCGAGCAGATCATGGTGACTGCTAACGGAAATAACGGCTCCTTTTTACGTAAAACGATGAAATTGATAATCTTTAGTACGTTACAGTTCCCACGGATAATCTGTTGTCAGAAAACTAGCCAGCTGCTTGCTTTCTTCCCTCCGCTGACGCCGTATGGCTGCGCGTGATGGAGCCGTCTGGTGCAATTGTAACTGCTCTTCTGTTTCTGGAATCACCTGCGGCACGGTCACTTTACGGTTGTTCTCGTCCAATGCCACAAAGGTCAGGAAGGCGGTGGCTGCGATTTTTCGGTCGCCAGTCATTAGTCCTTCACGAATTACCTTTACGAACACCTCCATCGAGCTACGGCCTGTCCAGGTTACGAACGCTTCTAGCGTGACAGAATCACTCGGATGGATAGGTAGCAAAAAATCCACCGAATCCGTAGAGGCTGTAACTGTGTTCGTACGACACAGCTTAGCAGCTGCAATAGATGCGATATCGTCGATATACGACATCAATCGGCCGCCGAAGAGCGTGTTATGATTGTTGATATCGTTGGGAAATACTCGGGATGTCTTAAAGCAGTAGGTTTCTCGGATGTACTTGCTTTCCATGGGTTCTTTCCTCTCTTTTCCTCGTTGCTCTCTTTTATATCTCAGGATTTTGCAAAATCCTGATGTGGAAGCCTGTTTTAGACTATGCTAATCATCCCACTAATCCGCATAATAAATCAATACATAAAAATCGGCATCCTCATCTGAATCATTGCGGTAGGTATGTATGTCAGATACTTGAAATTGCACGGCATCCCCTGCACTCAGCTTGAGCTGTTGCCCCTGCATCTCAAAGTACATTTCCCCACGGATCATGAGAATCGTTTCCTCTCCCAGATGCTTCTCTGCCTGGTGTGTAAAGCCTGGCTTCAGACTTACCGTGAACACCTCAAACTTCTTTTCCGCGTGATACGGGAATACAGGGTAAACAAAATAGTTACCGTCCTCATCAATAACCGGATGCAGGTCTTCCCTTCGAATCTTCGTGATTTGCGGCGGGTCTTCTTTAAGAAAGGTGGAGAAGGATACGTGCAAACCGTTCGCAATTTTCCAAAGGGTTGTTACCGTAGGATTGGATTTCCCCTTCTCAATCTGAGCCAGCATCCCTTTGCTGACCCCTGTCAGTTCAGCCACCTTATCCAAACTTAATCCTCTAGTCTTCCTGATTTGAGCCAAATTAGAGCCAATAATATACTGCATTGAATCCACGGACGATGCCTCCTTGTATCCAAAAGTCTATATAAGAAGAATACACAAAAGACTGTGTGTTCGCTATATATAGAAGCCGATCAAGGTATATACAAGGCTTAAACGGGAAGTAGGCATGCTATAATTTACTGTAATATGGTCAGGTTCCTCGTTAACTTCAACATGCCAATAAAAACATTTGACATTGAATATAAATGTCCTTAAACTTCACTTATTAAAACGTTTTTGAAAACCATTGTAATATCCTGAAGGAGGGCTGCTATCCTATGACTTTTCCGTCCCTGAACACCCAACAGGTGAGAAAACCAACGTTGACTATCTAGGAGGGACTAAATTTGAATCCGCAAACCCGCAAGTCCCGTTACATGTACACGATGCAGCTGGCGACAATTTTTATTGGCTTTATTGTATTTGGCATCTCGGAAAATATTAAAGGCCCTGCTATTCCACGCATTCAATTCGACTTCAATCTGGATGAACAGCAGCTCGGAACATTGTTGTCTCTAAACGCACTTGGTTATTTGATTGCCTGCTCGTTCACCGCCGTTCTTGTCCGTAAGTGGGGAATCAAGGCGGTCAGCATCATTTCCTTTGCTTCCATGATCATCTCGGGAGTGTTCATCTATCTGTCGCACACGTATCCTTTCTTCGCCTCGTCCTACTTCTTGATGTATATTGGGAACGGCATGCTGGAGATTGCGCTCGCCATTTTGGGGGCGAGGATTTTTGTGAAAAATACCGGCACGATGATGAATTTGTCCCACTTTTTCTATGGGCTCAGCTCAACAGTCGCCCCTTTGCTGGCGACGGGAGTCATGTCACTGACGGTATTTGGACATACGCTGGACTGGCGGGGGATGTATCTGGCTATGTTGTCGCTCTGCCTGCTGCCGATTGTGGCCGCGCTGCTCAGTACCTTCCCGGGAGACGATCTGCAGCATGAGGAACGGACCTCACTCAAGACCCTAACCCGCGATCCGGCACTCTGGATGATGGTAATGATCCTGTCGTTTGGGGTAGTCTCTGAGCTCGCAGTTGGGGGCTGGCTAGTCAACTTCTTAGAGAAAGCGTATTCATGGAGTACGGTGAAGGCGTCCAGCATGCTCTCAGCGTTCTTTCTTACCTTCTCGTTGGGGCGCCTGTTGCTTGGTCCGCTCACTGACCGGATGGGGTTTGTGCTTTCGACGATTCTATTCTCCGCCTTCTCAGCGATATGTACGTTCGCAGCAATCGCGGGTGGGGAGAGACTGGCGTTTCTCTTTGCCGTATCGGGTGCAGGCATTGCAATGATCTATCCGACCGTGATGGCGTTCATAGCACGGAGATATCCGAAGGACAGTGATACAGCTATTACGTTCGTCGTCACGCTGATGGGTATAGGTAGTGTCATTGGCAACTATGTGATCGGCTGGGTAATCGAAGGGGTCAAGATAGTCTACGGCGCAACTACTGAGCTTGGCATGTTGCGCGGGCTCCAGGCGGGATATGGAGTTATCGGTCTATGCGCAGCCATCTGCGCGGTCTCGGGAATTATTCTCTACAGATATCTGAAAAAACGGCAGGAGCTTATATAAGTCACCATCTTAGGGTTGTCCCATAAGTCATGAACTGACTGGGACGCCCTTTTTTTACGAACTCCCCATTCAGTCAAAACAGTCCTTGTATGAACACATCCGATTTGAACACCGCTTTTGGATGCTGGCTGCTGCCAAATCGTCTGCAACCGGAACACGAGCGAAGCTTTTTGGTAAATACATAGCCTTCCTTGGGTCATCAATAGTAAATCAAACAGCTTTTTAAGGGCAATTCTCCTGTATTCTACTCTATTAGGCTGTAATTTTTCTGAATAGAAGAGTGTAGCCGAGAGCGGACAATAATACTGTGTGTTCGCTATAGGTGATATTCAATATAACATACAATTGTGTAATATATTGATACTTTACGACTTCCGTTATATACTATTAAAAAATTTATACACTGGGGGTAAGATTAAAATGTCCATAGCTTCGGAGTTGAGCGGAACGAAGCATGATTCACTCAGCTTTTTACAAGGGGTTAAAGATTGCATTCCTACATTGCTTGGTTATGTATGCATTGGGTTCGCGGCAGGGATTGTGGGCGCTTCGTCAGGGGTTAGCACCATGGAAATTGCCCTGATGTCGGCGCTTGTATACGCAGGAGCCTCCCAGTTTATTATGTGCTCAATGCTGGCTGTAGCCAGTCCTCCATCCGTCATTATTTTAACGACATTCATTGTGAATGCCCGCCATCTGCTGCTAAGTGCATCGCTGGCTCCTTACTTTTCTAAATATTCACTATGGAAAAACATAGGTATCGGCGTTCTTTTGACGGATGAATCCTTTGGGGTAGCGTCTGATAAATTGGCTAAAGGCGGACAGGTCAGTGACCGTTGGATGAACGGGCTTAATATTACAGCTTATCTCGCCTGGATTGCATCCTGTGTGGCAGGAGGGATTCTCGGAAACTGGATTTCCCGACCGGAGGCTTTTGGTCTGGATTTTGCCTTGCCTGCGATGTTTCTTGCCCTACTCATTTCCCAGCTCCAAAGTGTCCATACCTCCAAACTCAAGCATCGTCTGCTGCTTGTGCTATGTATGGCTGTTCTGATGTACCTTTTGTCCTGGTGGGTGCCGTCACATATTGCTGTCATTGTAGCGACCATGATCACCGCAACGATTGGAGTGTTAACCGACAAATGAACATTAATCCCCATGTCCTGTATATCATTATCGGTGCCATGATTGTCACGGCGATCCCAAGGATCATTCCCTTTGTCGTGCTGCAAAGGCTGGCGCTACCCAAGCCAGTGCTACAATGGCTTTCCTATATTCCTATTTGTATTTTCACTGCACTCGTGATGGAAAATCTGCTCGTCCGAACCGAGACCTCCGTCACTTTTAATGGGCAAGTGCTTATGGCTGTCTTTCCAACGCTAGTGACCGCCTTGTGGAGCAAAAACCTGCTGGCTACCGTCGTTGTCGGTATTGTGAGTATGGCTGTAGTTCGACTTTTATGGATGGGGTAGATCAAAAAAGGGTGTAGAACTAACTATAGTTAAATCGTGAAATCAAGTATATATAGGTTGTGTCTGATTTATTGAAGAATCATTTACAAATTTATATAAATGATAAAAATAACCTTTATTCTCTATTAAATAATCAAAGGAACCTTCTTCTACTACTCTTCCATCTGACATAACAAATATCTTATCATATTTCTGCAATGCAGCTTTAGACAAACGATGCGTTACTACCAAACATGTAATAGTTTCGAGACCTAATATCACCTCTTCAATGGCATTCGCCGTTTCACTATCCAAAGATGAAGTTGCTTCATCAAGGAGTAATAACGGTGTTTGCCTAATTAAGGTTCTGGCAATCGCAATTCTTTGTTTTTCTCCCCCTGATAGCCTCCCTCCTTTTTCACCAATCTGTGTGTCCAAACCATAAGGCAATTTATCGATAAGTTTATTAAGCCCAGAGGCACTTATCACATTGGAAAGAATCTCATCTTGGAACGATTGATACATTGTAATATTTTCTTTAATACTGCCATCGAATAAAAAAACGTCTTGCTGCACAACCGATTCTAACCGACACCAATCCTCAGCAGATATGAACTTTAAATCCAAATCATCTACATAAATAATTCCATCATAATCATCATATTGTTTCATTAGGAGCTTAAGCAAAGTAGACTTTCCAGACCCGCTAGGCCCTACAAGGGCATATTTCCCCCCTTTATTCAAAACCATGTTAATATCATGTAAATTTAGGTGATTTCGGGCATAACCAAAGCTCACATTTGTAAAACGAACTGAGTGTTCTATTGATGTTTTTTTTATATATTGGTTACCATCCTGATCTTCGTGTAAAATTTCTAATATTTTAGCCGAAATATCACGCAATGCCCTAATTTGAGTTATGTATTGAATACTCATATATACTGGATTGACAACTTTATTAGTCAACTGTACACAAGCGATCATAGTACCTAGTGTGATAGCTCCTCGAATGGATAAAAAACTGCCAACAAGAAATACAGAGATAAACATTACTCCGCCAAATACATCGCTCAATGAGCTTACATAAGCATTTAATTTAAAAAATAAATACTTATTATTTTCAACGACAGTATTATTCAAACTAAATTGCTGCTCCACATGTTGCTCTACTCCATAGCTTTTAATAACAGCAAATCCAGAAAAAACATCATTTATTTTTATCGTAAATTTTTCTAAAGCATCTGCAATATTTCGTTTTCCAGCTCGGATTTTTTTTTCAAAAATACGTGGAATTAAAATAGATATTAGTGTAAGTAAAAGTAATATAACAACAATATTAGGACTCAAAACAAACATAGCAAAAAGAGCCGCCAAAAACGAAACTCCTGTACTGGTCAAAGAAAATATATTTTTTAAGTAATCATCCTCAATCATTTTAATATCATTATTCATGATCGAAATGTACTTTGCACTATGGTTTGAAGTAAACTGAGAATGGTCTTTATATAGAATATGTTGGAAAACAATCTCTTTTAAAAGCAACACCGTCTTACAGAGATAAGAAGATTGCGATAAATTGGAAAACATTTTTACGAGAGAGTTAATTATAATGAAGCCTATTGCAATTAAGGAAATTTCAATAAACTGCTTTTCCCCCTGCGATGTGGCGGTGTCTATTAAACTTTTGAATATAAAGGCTAGATAAATATCGAGCAAACTAGCGAGACTGATCATAAAAATGACTACAAAAAACCTATATTTATATTTAAATAGAAATAAAGTCATTTTCCTGCCTTCAGAAAAAGGTATTCACATATGAATTATTCCTTTAGACTTAGCTGCCATTACGGCCTCAGTTCTTGTATGAACATTGAATTTACTAAATATATGTGTCAAATGATATTCGACTGTCCTCTGGCTAACATATAAAAGGGCTGCTAGCTCTTTGTTGCTTTTTCCTAGTGCTAACCCTTCTAGAATTGAGCGTTCCTTAGGGCTGATTAATATATCATCATATTCTGGAATGGTATGTAAGCTTTGAAATAATTCCATTGGTAACGTAGCCAATCCATCTAAAGCATTACGAATGGTCCGCATCAATTGTGCCGATGTAGCTGTCTTATACACAATGCCGGAGATGCCAAGTTTCAATAACTGCTTTATTTTGGGAGACTTATGGTTTGAAATGCTTATTATTATTGGCCGATCTCTTCTGTATATGGGCTCCAGCTCATCCAAACTGATTAATTCTATATCACAAACTAATAGTTGCTAATCCTCAAATATACCTTTTTCAATAAAATCAGTATACGATCTAAAAAAAAATGCATACATGTCCTTTTCCGGCTCAATCCATACTTTGAGTTTATTTTGCCAAGTCAATTGATTTTCTATGATTACAATGGTATTTATATCGATCACCCCCTTGCCTCCTAGAGCTAAAATAAAGGCTCACTGAATGTAAACCAATTTATTTACCATAAATTTCGTACCTTTTTGAATTAAATAGTAAAGCTGCAAAACTTCCTGAAATTACTGTAACAATTACATTCATTACTACTGAATCCCAATGAATTGTTTCTTTAATGTCGGGAAAGGTTGGTCGATTGGAAAAGGTACTTATTGTAAGCATATTGGCGTACTGTTTAAAAGATTCTAGTGATGATGTTCCAATGCTCCAATGCCAAGACCCTTTTATTATTAAAGCAAATTGAAAGCCGATTACTGCAATAAAAATAAAGGCAATCAATAGGTGACCTGTCGCTACCTTTTTACTCACCCATTTTGCTAAAGAGATTGCAAACCCCATCAATGAAAGCCCACTTAACATTCCAAAAAACTTTGAGCAAAATAAATATAAAATACCTTCGGAAGGACTAGTTGACTGCACAATGCGCGTTAAGTATAACCCTTGCGGATTAAGAAAAATCTCTATGAGAGTTGCCCCCCATACAACCATAATTCCAATTAAAAATACTATTGATTTAATAAAAAATAGACTTGATGTTTTGAGTGGTAGCATATGATTAAGTGTCATTTTTCCTATAAAAAACTCATTGTAAAAGTCCATAAATATGTAAATGGGTATCAATATCCCTATAACCATATTGATTAGTAGATAAGAGAATGCTAATTGTTGATGATTATTAATTAAAAAATGAAGACTAAATATACCGCTTAAGATCGTAAGAATAGCAAACACCATAAAATGTCTTTTGATTTCTACTTTAAATATATGAGAAAATAACATATTAAGCCCCTTTTCAATGAAATAGCCGCCTGTTTAGTAAAAAACAGGCGGTAATACAGAAGATTTTGTTTAAACATACAAGACACAAGAATTTTTGTTATCTACAAGACAAAATGCAGGAGTTACAGAGTTCATTACTTTTTGAGGTTTTACAATCCACCGCATTCAACTCACCTCCTTTCAAATATATTAATAGCTATAGTTAAATTTTCCAGATTTATTGATGACGAAAGTTAAAACTAAGCATTTGAATTAAGTTGTTCAATACTAAAATTTTCGCTAATATGTCCAATTAAATAGTTCTTATTTCCAACAGTATTCCAACACTTCTGAATACCTCCATCTGGCTGAATGACCATAGAGTTAGCTGCGATTGCTGCGCAAGCAACCGGTTCATACTGAGGATAGTAAGATATATTCAACCCTTTTTCTAATGCGCTTTCGTATAACTTTATTATTACCTTTGAAAAATCTTTATTCGCATAACAACTGCTGTTACTGACGCACCCCCCTGCACTATATTCAGTAGTTGCTGAAAAATAAATGCTTACTTTCTCTTTGAAAAGTTGCCTCCCCATATATTCCATATACTCATTCATAAAATGAATATTATCCAAATCCACATTTGTTCTAATCGTAATATGGATAAATTCACATGATTTATTAATATTTTCTATAATTTTATCAAAAGTGCCCTCTTTATTAGCTAATATTCTTCTTTGATCGTGGCTTTTTTTTGAACCATCTATTGTAATTTGGATCCTTTTAACACCTAATTCTTTCAATTTCTTAGCCCGGTCAGATGTAAGTAAATATCCATTGCTTACCATAAAATGATCAATGGATATTTTATTTTTATTAGCGATAAAGTTTATACGCTCCATAAGACTGGTTATATTTTTAAATTCAAGTAATGGTTCACCTCCTGTCCAATTCACAATAATACGTTTAAAATGTAATTCTTCAACCGACTTTTCTATATAAGTCAGAATTTCATTCTGTATTTTTTGCGAAAAAGCTCTCTTTCCTGATTTAGAAGTCAAATTTTCAAAACAATAAGAACATCTAAAATTACAGCTAAATGTAGGCAAAATAGTTAAATTCAAGGTCTCATTCTGATGTCTAACTATTTTGAACTGTTCCTCCATCTGGTCTAGTTCTTTTATAGGCCCTACATATAGGAACTGACCTTGAAGTAATTGTTCTTTCTCTGCACAATGTTCAAGATAGTCCATATCTTTTTGAATTAAGGCATTATACAAACCCTTATGTATTTCACCGAATCCATTCGATAAGCTGTTATAAATTAAATAACTTTCCTCATCAGAATCATTTAATAGCAAATATTCGTTGTAAGATGAAACTCGCAAAATTAATCCTCCTCATCTTAGATCATAGACTTGAATATTTCCTCTATAGACTGTTCATATTCGTCTCTTATATCTTTTACATTTCCTTGTAGCAGTACCTTTCCGTCATTCACAAATGCTACATCAGTAAACAATTTTTCAACATCATTAATTAAATGAGTACTTATAATAACCGCACTAGTAGGATCAAAGTTATCAAGTATAATTTGTATAATCTTATCCCGTGTAGAAGGATCCACAGCCGCCAAAGGTTCATCCAAAATATACAGCGTTGCTTTCCTTGCAAAAGCCAAGGAAATACTTAATCTTTCCTGCATTCCTTTAGATAAAGATTTAATTTTGTCGTTTATATCCAAACCCAATGATTTCACCATTTTGTATGCTAAACCTCGGTTAAAATCGACAAAAGAATGTTCAAAAAAAGCAATAGCTTGCTCGATGGTCATCCACTGGTAAAGAAATTCTCTGTCAGGCAAATAAGAAACGATCTTCTTCGTTTCAACACTAGGTTTCAAACCTTTAATACGAATCTCACCTCTATAATCCCTCAGCAGAGATACGATGAGTTTCATTAATGTCGTTTTCCCTGCTCCATTGGGACCAAGAAGTCCTAAGATAGTTCCAGGCTTTATTGAAAGAGTTAATGAGTCAAGAGCTTTTTTACTACCATACTTCTTTGTAACATTATTACAATTCAATATATAATCCAATATACCAACCCCTTATAAGTATCCTATAATATTATTTAAAACTTTTTTATTTTCACATTTTTTCCAAAAGAAGTGCTCTTTCTTCTATATATTACTATCTGATTTGAAAGTAAACAACGCAATTTTTCCGCAAGATTTTGTCGTTATTTTTGTAATCATTGTTTATTTCAATTAACTTGTCGACTGAAAGGATCGCTTATGTATTACATCCTCATGCTATCCTAACTACAACCAGTCCCTATTCACAAACATCTTTCTTCCACCATACAGATAGGCTAAAAACGTAAAAATGACAATCAAGCCGAGGCTGTAAGGCTCAACTCTGGGTGCATAAGTCGCTGTTTGCGGCATCATAATATAATAAGGAATCGTAAAAGGAAACCACGCACCTATGGAAGAGTGAAAGCCCGTTATGACAATATTAGGAACCACACAACAAATAGACATTCCCAAAGAAGCTCCAAAATTCCGAATTTTTATCGAGAGCATAAGCTGTAGTGCTGCCAGGGGAAAAATCCCGATCCACCCTCCCAAGCCGGTAGAAAGAACGACAGACCAAGGGATTTCTCCTGGAGCACCTGCTATATTTCCACTTACAAAATAGCCCAATATAAATATAAGCTGATCAAGACCCAGTATGAGAATGAGCAATATATATTTTGCATAATAAATTTGCTGACGAGGATACGGGCTGCTTAATAAAATCTTCCATCCCCCATCCCGATGCTCATACGCACACAAAAGAGAAGCGATAATTCCACAATAGAGTGGATAAAAAAACATAGAGTGAAATTGCGCTGAATACGTATATAAAGTTAACCAGCTGGGCGAAAAAAACTGTTTCAAATCGTTCAGCTCGAGGACTCCCATTAAAGAATTTATGACCGCATCCAATATAATGAGAATCCATACCATGATCCATTGAAGCTTTATCGTCTCTACGCGTAAAATAGAGCCCATGTATCTTCTCCTCTCTATTTGAATTCATGCTTGGTAAACTGTAATGTACCAAGTCCCGTAAAGATGACTCCCGCACTTAAAGCAACGATTACCCAAATCATGTGTTCCTTCATTAGAGGACTTGATAGGGCAGGGTACGACCAAGGCAATATTTTAATCCACAGAATACTTGTGCGTGCCAAAAACAAGCTTGCAATAGAGCCGAATATACCAAACGCTAATGGGAATGCCTGATTAGTGAAAAGTGTAGACAGCCAAAGTTGAATTGCAAGTACTGGTAGGGTAGCCAAACTTGCATTAATCGGCTGTAACAGCATGATCCGCCAAGGAATGGGTTCGTTTGTATATAACACCCAGATGAGGCTCATACCTGCTACAGTGATCAAGGCGGTACCCAACTGCAGAATCACGATCCATACAATTTTGGATAAATAGATATAGCTTCTGGGAACAGGCATGACCATAAGCTGCTTCCATGTTTGAGTATCATGCTCTGTACCGGCCATAATGCTCGCCAAAAGTGTACCGCCAAGCAGCATCACAAACGAAAGGAACATAAACATAACAGCAAAACCAGCATAGACACCTCCTGGTCCTTGCCGAAAGTAAAGATACCATTCCACGGCAGTCATACCTGTAAGTACACACCCCTGTATAAGAGGAATCCACCAGCATATTTTCTTCAGCTTAAGCCCCTCTGACTTTATAACCCGGAGTATCATAAGCTTCGCTCCTTACCTGTCAGCTCCAGGAATATCTCCTCCAATGTTTTTTTCTTCTCTGTGACCCGATAAATGGGATGATTGTGTTCCACAAGCACCTTGATCATCTCCGAAGATTGTTGCCGATCTACAATAGGAGTCACGACCTCATTTTGTTCAATTGATTCAGCTCCAGCTGTCCATCCATGCTGAATCAGTGCACCGGCAGCCAGAACAGGATCTGGGGTTTCAATGAATAATTGAGGCTTGCTTTTGGCGGTGAGTTCCTTCATCGTTCCCTGGAAGATCATTTCACCCTGATTAATAATTCCTACATAGGTTGCAATCTGCTCAATTTCGCTTAATAAATGGCTCGAAACCAGTACCGTCATTCCGTAAGCACCAGGGAGGCTCATAATTAACTCCCGAATTTCCTGAATACCAGATGGGTCCAAACCATTCGTCGGTTCATCAAGTATCAATAATTTGGGGTTGGCAATAAGCGCCATAGCAATCCCCAGTCTTTGTCGCATCCCCAAGGAATATCCTTTTACCGGACGATACGCATCCTTGGTTAATCTCACTAAATCCAGCACTTCATGAATTCTTCGGGTCGGCAGTCCACGCATGGTTGTAACGATTTCCAAATTTCGATATGCGGATAAATGGGCATAATAGGCAGGTGATTCAACCAAGGAACCAACATCTTTTAATATTTCCATACGCTGATCCTTCAGCTTTTTCCCAAAAATCTCAATTTCTCCGGAGGTGGATTTAATCAGCCCAAGTAGCATACGAATCGTGGTTGTTTTACCCGCCCCATTAGGTCCCAAAAACCCATAAATTTGTTGTCCAGGTACCTGGAGATTTATTCGTTTTACAAATTCCCGCTTTCCAAAACGCCTAGTTAGCTGCTGTGTATGTATTACATATTCAGACACTTCCTGATCTCCTCTCGACTTCTAATGCTGAAGTTTAAGTTACATACAGTTTACTGAAGTAAAGTTAACATCAAGTAAACAGTCCCTAAACAACAGGCAAAAAAATCGAGCACACTGCAAAATGTGAGATTCGATGTTACAAAGTTAGTTGTTTAGCGGCAGTGAAATCTCCATCCTTGTACCCGCTTTACTGCCTGAAAGGATATGAAGCGTTCCGTTGTGCGCTTCAATAAAGCTTTTGGCAATAGGTATTCCATGCCCTTCGGAGTGAGATACCTGCTTACACTCATTAGGATTCATTCCTATTCCATCATCTTCGATAGAAATATGAAGCTTATCGTTCTCTTTGTTCACTTCCATGGAAACGTGTGTACCTGGAGGATTATGAATGATGGCGTTAATCAAAAAATTCTGCAGCGCTCTGCCTAATAGCTTGCTATCGAAGGACATAATACAAGTCGCCTCCATGGACGTAAAAGAAAATTCGTATTGCTCAGCCGAAGGATGGTTAGCGATATCTATGACTGCACTACGGAGAAACTCCACAATGTCCTCCTTCTCCAATTGGACGGGCAGTGGACTTTCCTTAAGCTGCATAGAAGCATTCAAATCCTGAATCAACTGCTTCATTTCAGTCACTTTCTCACTGATACTCATACTAAAGCTTCTTCTTTCTTCATCGGACCAATCATACTCTTGAGCAGTCAGCATGGCCGCATATCCTTCAATATAAGATAATGGTGTTTTGAGATCATGGCTGACACCTGCTACCCACTGCTGTTTTCGTTTCTCTAATTCCACTCTCTCTTCCTCATTGCTGCGCAATTGAGACGATAAGATGTTCATTTGTTCAAAAACTTCTTTATACAATTGATACGGAGGTTTATAGCTATTTTTCTGATTTTTTTTGCGCTCCGGTAGTTCCAGTTCACTTAGCGGTGCTTGGAATTCCCCCGTCGCAATATTTCCAATCCATTTAATTACATACACCAAAGGTTTGCCTATATACCATCCGTAGGCAGCTATGAACACAACACTCTGCACGATACCAAGTCCTGTCCAGAATAGATTAATATTTATATTTTGAGATGCTCCAAATATACTTTTTATAAAAATATATAAGATCGTGCAAATAACAAAACATAGGACATAGGCCAGTACAAAACATAACGTTACTTTCATAAAACGGAAGGACATCTTAACCAGAGAGTTCATCCTCATTCCTCCATCTTGACTGACATCATTTTATAACCAAGCCCTCTTACATTGATTAAGAATTGCGGGTGCTGGGAATCAGGTTCTATTTTTTTCCGCAAACGGGAGATATGAATCACTACGGTCTTCTCATCACCCAAGAAGGCCTCGCTCCATATCGCCTCGTAAAGCTGCCGTACACTGAAAATACGGTTAGGATGCTTGCACAAAAATACCAGCAGCAGCCATTCACGTGCCGGACACTCGACCTGCTTGTCCTCCACATACAACACACCGGATTCCAGTTCCAATCGAAAATATCCAAAATCTAAAGTGCGCATGGCCGGTTTCATGGCCACTGTCGAAACTTTCCGATATTTCATTCGAGCCTTCATACGGGCAACGACTTCCAGCGGGTTAAACGGTTTGGTAATATAGTCGTCTCCTCCGATACCGAACCCCATTAATTTGTCTAGATCTGTATCTCTTGCCGTCAAAAAAAGAATAGGGGCATCCGTATATAGACGCATTTGACGACATATCTCAAACCCATCGCTATCAGGCAGCATAACATCAAGTACAATCACATCCACATTCGATTCCATCACGACTTGCAGCGCTTCCCGACCTGTCGCAGCGTGCTTAACTTGAAGGAACCCTTCTTTTTTTAACACCGTTGTCAGCATATCCCGCAATCCCTGCTCATCGTCTACTATAAGTACTGCAATTTCTTCCATAACCCAAGGTTCTCCATTCTTTTTTTACATTTTTTACTTTCATTATAAAAGCAAACGGGCAGAATTTAAATCGAGTTCCATCACATATCGTTCATCCCCGTGAATATACTTAATAACCAACAAGGCCAAACTGTGCCGTGTATCCACTTGGGGGGTGCCTAATAATGCCGGAACCACGCCAGCCATATTCATTCGTCGTATCCCGCGAAGATTGGTCGCTGCATCGCAAAGGGTACCAGGACCAGCAACGTCATCAGCAGAAGGTCAAAGATGTCATTAAGCAAAATCTACCCGATCTGATAACGGAAGAAAATATTATTATGTCGGACGGTCAACAGATTATTAAAGTGCCGATTCGCAGCCTGGATGAATATCGCTTCATTTATAACTATCAAAAGCAAAAGCATGTAGGCCAAGGGGATGGAGATAGTCAGGTGGGAGATGTCATCGGGCGTGATTCTGCCTCCCAGAAGCCTGGTAAAGGTGAGAAAGCCGGCGACCAGCCGGGACACGATATTATGGAAACGGAAGTCAGCATAGAAGAGCTGGAAGATATGCTGTTCGAGGAAATGGAATTGCCGAATTTACAGCAAAAAGACAAGGATCAAATTGAGGTTGAATCTATCGTGTTCAATGATATACGTAAAAAAGGCATGCAAGCGAACATTGACAAGAAACGAACCATTCTCGAAAATCTACGCCGCAACGCCCGTGAAGGGAAACCGGGCATTCATCATATTAGTCCGGACGATCTTCGTTACAAGACATGGGAAGAGAAGACCATTCCCCAATCCAACGCGGTCATTATAGCCATGATGGACACCTCAGGCTCAATGGGCGCTTTTGAAAAATATTGTGCTCGCAGCTTCTTTTTCTGGATGACCCGCTTTTTGCGCCGTCAGTATGAAAAGGTGGAAATTGTCTTTCTCGCGCATCATACCGAGGCTAAAGAGGTTACGGAAGAAGAATTTTTTACCCGCGGAGAAAGTGGCGGCACGATCTGCTCTTCCGCTTATTTGAAAGCCCTAGAGATTATCGACAAACGATATCCTCCTTCCAGCTACAATATTTATCCCTTCCATTTCTCGGATGGCGATAACCTGACCTCGGACAATGAGCGGTGCGTGAAGCTAATCGAGGAACTTATAAAGCGGAGCAATATGTTCGGCTATGGCGAAGTGAATCAATATAATCGCAGTAGCACGCTGATGTCAGCCTACAAGAATATTAAGAAGGATCAGTTTATGTACTATGTCATCAAGGAAAAAGGTGAGGTATACCAAGCCTTACGCACCTTTTTTCGCAAACGGGAAGGGGGAACGGTGGGATGAGCACCGACCAGAAGGAGCTAGAATATGCGATATCAGAAATTATGGAGATTGCAGATGGATTCGGGCTCGACTACTACCCGATGCGATATGAGATTTGTCCGGCGGATATTGTTTATACGTTCGGAGCCTATGGTATGCCCACGCGCTTCAGCCACTGGAGTTTTGGAAAAACGTTTCACAAGATGAAAATGCAGTACGATTTTGGATTGAGCAAAATTTATGAGCTGGTCATTAACTCCAATCCCTGCTATGCCTTCCTGCTGGAAGGAAATTCTTTGGTGCAAAATAAACTAATTGTCGCTCATGTACTGGCACACTGTGATTTTTTCAAACACAACGCCCGCTTTTCAGCTTCTAATCGCAATATGGTGGAGAGTATGTCGGCCACAGCAGATCGAATCAACAGCTATGAAATGGAATATGGTTCAAAGACTGTTGAATCCTTCATTGACTCTGTACTGGCGATACAGGAGCATGTAGACCCACAGCTCATCAAACCAAGGCATCTGGATAAACAGCGCTATATGGAACTCAAAATCAAAGAGCAAAAAGAACCCAAAAAACACCAGCGTCCCATCGGACCTTACGATGATCTGTGGTCACTGGACACAGTAAAGCAGCATGATTCGGCCGAGACCGAGGGTATTAAGGTACGCCAGTTCCCACCGGAACCTGAAAAAGATATCGTCTGGTTTATTCAGGAATTCTCCGAGGTACTGGAGGACTGGCAGCGAGATATTATGACGATGCTGCGGGACGAAATGCTATATTTCTGGCCCCAAATGGAGACCAAAATCATGAATGAAGGCTGGGCCTCCTATTGGCATCAGCGGATTGTAAGGGAACTGGATTTGACCGGGGAGGAAACCGTTGAATTTGCGATGCTGAATGCTTCCGTCGTACAGCCTTCCAAGCAAAGCCTGAACCCGTACTATTTGGGACTGAAAATATTTGAGGATATTGAAAAACGTTGGGATAACCCAACCCGTGAGGAGCAAGAGCGACAAGGGCGCAAACCGGGCGAGGGTCGAGCTAAAATGTTCGAGGTGCGAGAGTTTGACTCAGACACCTCTTTTATACGCAATTACATGACCAAGAAGCTGACAGAGGATTTGGATCTGTACGTGTTTGAGAAACGAGGACCTGATTGGAAAATTACCGATAAATCCTGGGAAAACATACGGGATCAGCTCGTGTTTTCACGTGTGAATGGAGGCTCCCCTTATATCGTCGTCGAGGATGGAGATTACCTGCATACGGGCGAGTTGAAGCTCAAGCACCAGTACGAAGGCATTGAGCTAGATTTAAAATATATGGAGCGCACGCTTCCGTATGTATATCAGCTGTGGGGGCGCACCGTTCATTTGGAAACGATGATTGAGGGTAAGCTCGCCTTATTCTCATATGACGGTAAGAAGCATCATCGTAAATTTGTATAGTCATGCATCAATTTCATAATACCTCTAGCTGCTTCAATTAAAACTAGATATAGATCAAAATGTTTTAATTTGTCTATTTCTAGTTACAACCATCAAACTTTAATGAGTTATGAAATTGATTCTCATATAAAATCAATAGCCAGTCTGCATTTAAAAAGGCGCATTCCGAACAAACGGATATACGCCTTTTACTACTTTTCCTTAAATTCGACGATATAGCTTTGATTGAGCTGTTTTCCACCTTCCGAAATGTTCTGGTACATGGATAAAAACCGGGCGGATGGGCTCCATACCGTTGGGCTGTCATAAGATTGGATATTGGTCGTAACCGGAGTGGTTTTACCCGTGGACTGGTCAAATACATACAGCCCTCTCATGCCTTGCTGATCCTCATCATAAATGGAAAAAGCAAGCTTGGACCCGTCACTGGACCAGCTTCCACGACTCATTAAAGTACCTTGCCCGACAATTCCTTTCTCTTTGCCCTGTTCATCCAAAATGATCATACGGGCTGGTTCGGATGTATTCCATTTCCGCTTTTCAATGGCGATAGACTCACCGTCAGGCGACACGGCAAAGGACATGGCACCCTCTGCAATGGTCACAGCCTGAGGATGATTAAGGGTGAACCGATTCAGCACTGGATACCCTTGTTTATCACTGCCTGTATAAAATATGGCGTTACCCACTTTTTCAACATGAGACATCAATTCAGAGCGATTCGGATCTTGAAAATTCAATTCTTCAGCTTTGCCGTCCAGACCAATCAGTCGGATTTTACCATCCGGTGTGCCTGTAATGAGATGATTCTCATCGCTCCAACTCACTTCATTAGTTATATCCAGCTTGCCAATCGATGTAACCTTACCACTGCTTAGTTCCAAAATGTAGCCCTGAATATCATATTTGCTGTTGGGGCTACCTTCAGTAAAGAAGACATGGCGCTGATCCGGTGATACCACAGCAAGTAACTGTGGAGCCTTACGACCTGGTGTTAAAATCCGCTCCTTGTCTGTCTCTACATTATGAATCCACAGCTGGGTTTTACGCTCCACAATCAGCTCTTCGTCGCTCAGCCAAGACCTCGCGTAGACATCCCCCAGCCTGTCGATAGACGATACTACCAGCTCGTCCGTTACTTGCTGCTGGGCTGCATCCGTGTCAATCACAGTAAGCTGTTGGCCCGGTTTCATACCGAATGCTGGATTTGTCTCTCCTGTGCTCTTCATGCCGCAACCGCTGAGCAATCCCCCGGCGATTAAGCCGATCATAAGCAGCCCCGTGGCTTTCTGTCTGAAAATTCTTGTACGGGAATCTTCGCGATGAGAGGAGCCGTTCTTTTGCCCATAGCTGTCTATGTTTTTCTTTATCATGTACAACGGCCTCCTTGTTAACGATACCCCCAGTTTAATGCCCGAACATCTCATGAATACATCGAATTGTTTCCAAGTTGTAAACAAGACACCATTCTAGCCCTGTGCTAACAATCGGCCGTTTACAGGGAGATATCGTGAACCAAGAGGGGAAGTCTAAGCGAAAATTCATTACCACTTACATTCGTATGGCTTTTGTCATTTTCCAAGCTACTATAATCTGAAGCTGTAAGCTGCAACTCTCCCCCCATGCGCTCCGCCAGTCTGCGCGCCAGAGGAAGACCGAGTCCCGTACCGCTGTCCTGACGAGATCGATCACGACTTAAAGTAGCAAACGGCTCAAAAATCATGTCCCATTTCTCCCTAGGAATCCACGGACCGGAATTGCGTACATACACAATCACAGTGTCCTGTTCTACCCGATTCGATAACGTAATCCATCCACCGTCTTGATTATACTTTACTGCATTATCCAGCAAATTTAGTACAATATGCATCAGATGCTTAGGGTCTCCCCACACCTGGGCTGGAACGGTATCTATCGAAAAATCCAGTCTACGCGCTGCCGCTTTTCCTCGAATATGGCTCCCCGCATCTTCCAGTAACGAATGCAGTTCCACAACCTCCGTATGCAATTCAAAATCATATTTATCCAGCACAGATAGCCGCAGCGAGTCCTCGACAAGCTCGTATAACCGTTTTGTTTCCTTACTGATGCTTTCTCTCGCTTCACGCACCAGTTCAGGATCATCCCCATACATATCCAGTAAATCAGCATAAGCTTGAATAGAGGTTAACGGGGTCTTTAGTTCATGACTGATATTTCCAATAAAAGATTTTTGCTGCTGCTCTAGCTCTCTCAAACGCTGAACCGTTTCTTCCAGCCGAAGCTTTTCGTTTTCCAGCGCGGTAATGCTCTCCCGGATCACATGGCTCATCTGGAGCATTCCTTCATCCAGTCTTCCCAGCTCATCCTGCCGCCGCAGCAGTCTGGCTTCCGGATAATGCCCTGCCGATATCTGTTCAGAAGCGCGAGTTAGTCTTCCGATGTCCCTCGTCTGGCGGCTGACATAGCCTAAACCTAAGATAAAGCTCAATACCAGCACCGCACCCCCCGTCCATAGAAACAAGTGGGCAATGGCCCGGTAGAACTGCTGCTGCGCTTCTATTGAGCTGTGAAGCTGTACCACTCCCAGTAAGCCGTCCGGACCTTGAAGCGGAGCCAAATAAGTGATTGCGCTTCCTTCCGTAATGTATGCAATTTTGCCTTGGATCGCATAGGAGAGCGCCTGGCTGACATCTGTTCTAAAAGCCAGCGGTAGAGAATTGCCAACCTCATGCCCTTGACCATCATATAAAATAACGCGCATATTACTGGATACGCCCAGTTCCACTGCGAGCCCAGGTGCCTGCTTCTTCATAAAGTCTTCCGGTGATTGGCGCACTCCCAACAGGTAAGACTGTTTTACACGCATTTCTACAATTTCGGCCTGACGCTTTAAGCTGCGTTCCATTTGATCTGTCTGGTTAGCGCGAATACCAGTAAGCACGAGCCAGCTCAGCACACCGACAGTAAACAGCAGCAAAGCCGCAAGTACCAGCGGAAATTTCCAACGCAGGCTCAAGCCTGTAGGTTTGCATTTGCGCTTCTGCTGGTCGGTGGACCGCAAGTTTTCTTGCTGATGGAGTGAATGATGTTCGTTCACGTCATTTTCTCTGCCTTATAGCCGATACCATACACGGTCTGCAATATCGCCTGATGTGGCTCAAGCTTCTTGCGCAAACGCTGGATATGAATATCCACCGTCCGCGTTCCTCCCACATAATCGAAGCTCCATACCTGCTCCAGCAGCTCGTCCCGTGTATACACCCTTCCGGCATGAGATACCAACAGCGCCAGCACATCAAACTCCTTGGGGGTCAGATCCAGCGCTATGGCTCCAAGTTCAGCCGTTCGGCTGGACGGACGTACCCGTAATGGGCCGAGTACCATTTCTGTTCCTTCCGGAGCAGGTGCTCCTTCTCGCTCCAGTCTCCGTACCAATGCTTTAATACGAGCGAGCAGCTCCCTCAGATCAAACGGTTTGCTCATAAAATCGTCCGCACCCAGCTCCAGTCCGAGTACCTTATCAACGATATCGTTTTTGGCCGTCAGCAGTAAAATACCGATGCCCTTCCGACTTTCCAAACGGCGGCACACCTCATATCCACCCAATTTGGGCATCATCACATCCAGTATGAGCACATCCGGATGGAACAAACGTACTTTTTCCAAGGCGTCCTCCCCGTCAATGGCGGTTTCCACCAAAAAGCCCTCTCGCTTTAACGCATAAGCCAGCGCATTTCGAATGCTCACCTCATCGTCCGCTATCAGTATTTTCTTATCCATGTCCTGCCCTCCCTGCTCTCGCTTCATTTTATTTTACGCTCCTGGCGACAAAGGGCAAGCCCGCGACCTGAACTTATGTTACTCCAACTTTCCATAGCGCCATCATTAGACTTTGACTCTTTTTAATGTCAAGGAAATATGACGCAGTATAAACATCTCTTCCCTCACTGCCTTGCGCTTTGAAGTGTCTTACCTGTCCGTATATGCTAAAATACTTCCGTATCGGCTATTCGCCTACAGGAGGGCATGATCATGAAACATTCTATTTTGATCGTAGAAGACGAAGAGAAGATTGCCCGGCTTCTAGAGATCGAGCTTCAATTTGAAGGCTATCAAGTATGTAAAGAAAAAAACGGAATTGATGGGTTGGAGACGTATTGCAAAGGCAATTGGGATCTAGTATTGCTGGATATTATGATTCCCGGTCTCAATGGCATCGAGCTACTTCGGAGGATTCGTAAGCATGATGCGAACGTTCCTGTCATTTTGCTGACGGCTAAAAGTTCCATTGCAGATAAGGTCGAGGGACTCGATTTAGGAGCCAATGATTATGTTACCAAACCGTTTGTGATCGAAGAGCTGCTTGCACGTGTACGGGCCGCACTCAGAGTGGGTGCAACGAAAGACATGGCTCCACAAGTGGTAGATCAATGGCTTAGTGCCGGGGATTTACGTCTCCATGAAGGTACTCGTGAAGTTCTTCGAGGAGAGCACAACATTGAGCTTACACCGCGAGAATTTGACTTGCTCGTTCATTTACTTAGACACCAGCGACAGGTACTTAGCCGCGAACAATTACTGGAAAATGTATGGGGTATAGATTATATGGGCGATACCAATGTGGTCGATGTGTATATTCGCTACGTGCGCAATAAAATCGACCCTACGCGCCAGCTCCCTGAGCTGATCCATACTGTACGCGGAATTGGTTATGTTCTGAAGGAATCCTTATGAAGCTACAAAACAAAATCCATACGTATACCTCGTTATTATTCGGGATTTTACTTGTGGCTATTCATTTCTCAGTCTATTTCCTATTCAGCCAACTTTCGATAGACAGTCGAAAAGACCAGGTAGAGGCCGCAGCAGAGAACATGATTCGTGGGATTCAACGTGCTCCGGTATCCGTAGCCGCTGAGGATCTTCTCCGAGCCTATGTACCGCTGGATGGCATGCTTCGGCTAATGAAACCAGAAGGCGACTTTCTTCCCCCTATCACCTCTTCTTCCGAGCAATCTCTTAGCTTGATGAAGGGCGTTTTTGATGAAACACGGCAGGTTCGCATCATTACCTATGAAAGCAACCGTTACATTCTTGTATCGCTCCCCATGATTTGGACCAATGGCGAGGTTGTCAATCTCCAGGTGACCGAAAGTCTGCAACCGACGATGCAGACGCTACAGGTACTCAGAATCGTACTTGTTGCTGTCACTGGCATTGCGCTCATTCCTGTCGTGGTATCGGGAAGACTGCTCGGCAGACTGATTACACGTCCCATTACATCTATGATTAGCACGATGAAAGAAATTCAGCGCAGCGGGAAATTTAAACGTCTTCCGCTCCATTCATCATCACGCGACGAACTGGTCGAAATGGGTGAAACATTTAATGACATGATTGAACTGCTGGAGCGAAATTTCGTCAGGCAAGAACAATTTGTATCTAATGCGTCCCATGAATTGAAGACGCCGCTCACCATTATTGAAAGTTATGCCAGCCTGCTCAAACGGCGGGGGTTGCAGCATCCCAAGATTTTTGCCGAATCCGTTGAAGCGATCCATTCCGAGGCGATCCGAATGAAGGACATGGCAGAGCAGCTTCTTTTGTTGGCCAGAAACGAAGAACAGTGGAATGTCGTGCTGGAGTCTGTACGCCTGACCAGCATCGCGACAGAATTAAAGACTACATTTGAAAATGCGTTCGCCCGACAAATTCAACTGGATGTACAGGCAGACTGCAATGGCTATACCGATGAAAATAAGCTGAAGCAGCTCCTATTTATCTTTTTGGATAATGCACGCAAATACAGTGACGAGCCGATATACCTGATGATTGATACCGTGGACGGCACAACTCAACCCTGCATAAAAATCACAGATCAAGGAATTGGAATCCCGGAAGAAAAGTTATCTAAAGTATTCGACCGTTTCTATCGTGTGGATGAAGCCAGAAGCCGCGAGGAAGGTGGGACTGGACTAGGCTTATCATTGGCTACAGGAATTGCACAAGCTATACATGCTCAAATTGGGCTAGAAAGTGTAGAGGGAAGCGGAACAACTGCAACGATCATCCTCCCTGCCGTTCCAAAATAATAAGCCAAAGGAGGAAATAACGATGAAAGCCATCTATGTGTGGATGATTGGGGGTACGCTGGCGGCTGTATTGATCACAATTTGTCTTTTACAGTGGCCTTGGGCACGGTCGTTAGCAGCTTCTCCATTGGAAGAAAAGGCCATCATCCAATCCATTTTGCATCAGTATCCCGGCGAGGTGCTTGAATCCCAACACTTGGGTGATTTTTATCTGATCAGGCTGGAACACGCTAAAGGCAAGTACGACATAAAGGCAAATGCCTATAACGGTGTCATCGAATCCATTAAGCGGACACAGGCTTATACAGATGCGAAGCAGGAGCCCCAGGACCACAAGCCCGGTACCTCACCAACCAGAGACACATCGAATCCAACTAATAAACCTGACCCAGCTTCTTTCGTCATTACGGAGAAAGAAGCAGCCAAGCTTGCTGCCCAAGCAGTTAACGGAACATCCGATGATATTGAGCTTCATCGCAACGACAAAGGCCTCTACTATCTGGTTGAGGTTGAGGTAAAAGATGGGCGTGAAGCAGTAGTACAGGTCAATGCAGTATCGGGCTCTATTGACTCTATAACTTGGGAAAAAGAAAAACAGGAGCACGACGAATCATGACGATTTGACGATCATCTTAGCTCATGTTTCTCATGGTTTTCTCATGATTCTATTATGTTCCTCTCATGTTCAAGAGATAAGCTGTATTCATGCTTATAGCACAAGGAGGAATGATGTAATGAAAAAAAATTATACATTAGGAATTATGGCAGCCACGGTTCTGCTTGGAGTTACGGTTACGGGTGTCTCAGCGAGTGCCGTATGGGCCGCTAAACCTACGGGTCTTATTGGAGCGACCGCCGCTGCCAACATTGCCAAGAAAGCTATGGGGAATAATGCACAAGTTGAAGATGTCGAACTGGAGCGCAAAAACGGAAAGGTCTACTATGAGGTGGATCTCCAACAAGGGGATAAAGATTGGGATATAGATGTTGATGCTTATACTGGGAAAACCATCCGTTCCCATTCTGAGCTTGATCATGAATCGAATGACGAGTCCATCCTTAACAAGCCAAATCACATCACCCTGACTGAAAAGCAGGCTGGGCAAATTGCGCTTAAACACGTGCCCGGGAGTACCCTTTTGTCTTCTAAATTGGATAAGGAAGATGGACAGTTCATCTACGAGGTAAAGGTACTCACCAACGAAGGAACCGTTGAACTTGAAATCCATGCATCATCTGGCACAATCGTGGATACAGACGAAGATGATGACAACGAATATTAATCACCCAGGTCAATAATCAGGGTAACTAAATACAGAGCTAATTAAAACGGAGCAGCGAACTTTCGCTGCTCCGTTTTTTTTGACCCATGTGACACAAGAAAAGAACGAAGATAGCTTCATAAAACTGCACCTATTATTTCCTTATGAATAGACTGATAACTAACAGAGGATTACCTTGTTCTTCAATTCAAAGTCAAGTGAGGTTCTTATGGCGAAATCCTATACTAAAGCACAGATTCGCAAAATCACCCGTCGTTTCGGCTTGATTCCATTAAAATCAAGCTTAGTCTCATCATTATACCGAAAAAATGCAGTGATCCAGGTGAAAACGAAAAAAGGAACTTATGCATTAAAACCTTTTAGTCGTACAAAGATGGTCCGTTCAAATACGATTCAACAGATGGAACGAGCTGCGAGCCATATAAGGCTTTTGAAAAAGAGAAAGTATACCTACATGCCCGCATGGCTCCCCATTCATTCCGGCAAGTTATGGACTCTATATCAAGGAACGCCATTTTATGTAAGCCAGTGGGTCAAAGGACGGGGACTGGAGACCGCTGAAGATTTCGAAAAACTGGGGCGGGCACTTGCCACACTTCACGCCACCTCCACCGGCTTGCATCGGATGGATAAAGTAAAGTCCCCTCCGACCATTCAACAATTGCGGATATGGAAAAACCAGGATCGTCTTTTTCAAAGAAAAATGATAAAAAACAGTCGCCATGATAAAACGTACCGTAACTGGTACAATGCTCACGGCGAAAACTGCAAACGTTTATCCAGGCGAGCATGGAAGGATTTGCAGGATGCATCCATCATAAGGCTGCTTCGGATGGAACATCGGCACCCCTCCTTGATACACAGTGATATCACTACCCCAAATGTCATTATTTCGGATGACGGTCATCTCAAAATCATTGATTGGGATCGGGTTAAGATCGGCTCAGTCTATGCTGATTTGGCAAAGGCCCTTATGAATACGACTCAATTCAATCCTGAATTTGTGCAGTCCTTGCTGAAGGGATACCAAAAACGCAAGCCACTAAGCCGAACTGAACGGAAGATTGTTACGGCTTTATATAAACTACCACGAGAAGCCTGGCACGCTTCCCGACACCCGCACCGTTCAAGAGATCGTGAAATCCTGGACCATTGGGATCAGTCGTGGCCTCTTCGATTACAAATCATCCATATTTTGCAGGAGTGGGCTCATGTATAAAAGAAAGTGAGGAGCAAAATGTCGATTTTATCGAACGTTGAGCAGATGTATGGAATCAAAATTCAGCGTACCCGTCAAATGAAGGACATTCACAAGATTGAGACCGCTAATACGACTTATTGCTTAAAACCCTACAAATTCCCGGAAGAAGAGATCCGTTTTATTACACGTGTCTTGTCCTACCTGGATGAGCGCGGGTTTACACGCAGCCAAAAGGTCTATCCAACAGTACAACAAACGGCTTACATGACCTATGAAGGTGTTTCGTATACATTAACCAATTGGGTTCATGGACTCAGACCAGAATTCACAAAAAGAATAGACTTCAAAAAGGGAATTGCTACTTTAGCCAAATTCCATTCCAGTGCCATGGGCTTTCCTGTCACTGAAGCTCCGCCATCCAGAATCCGTTATGAAAGCTTGAGCGATGAAATAGCTGGATACAAAAAACGCCTCATCCCATACAGAGGCACAGCACATCTCGTAGCTCTTTGTGAAGAAGTGTCCCATCGTCTACAGCAGCCCAAAGTTAGAGAAGCCATTGCTCGGGAGCAAAAAGCCGCCGCATTTATACACGGCGACTATAATTATCCCAATCTGATTAAAGACAAACAGCTCAAAATCCATTTGATCGACTTTGAAAATTGCTCCCTACATGTAAGGATGAAAGATCTCTCCCATCTTCTTCATCGGAATTGTCTTTGGAATGGGACAAAGATGCTGCGCGCGATAGATTACTATCAACGATATCGTCCATTGAGCACCCATGATTTGCATCTGCTTCACGCACTATTGATCTCTCCCTATCATGTGGTCCGCAATATCAGAATAGGCGGCTTCCGTTCTGCCAAACGAGTCATTCCCTCGTTCGTTCATTTGAACAAATACCGACGTGAACTCAGATCACTATTATAATCGGTCAGCTTGGAACTAAACAAAAAAACAGACCCGATGAAACGGTCTGTTTTTTTGTGTTCTGACAACAACTACAGGAAAAGCGCATGCCGCTAAAGCCAATCGACTTGCTAACTGTACCGGTACAATCAAAAATTTATAGCATTGTAAACAGCACTTCCCCCTTCTACAATGATGCTAAGACTCAATGCTCAATGGTTTCGAGAAGAGAATCTGGGAAACTAACAACAATAGAGGTGACTGTACATGTACACCATGACAAAAGAAGAAATAAAAGCTTATTTAAACAGAATCGGAATTCCCGAAATTCAACCTCCTACCCTTCCCTATTTAGTTGAGCTGCATAAGGCTCATGTAAAACATCTTTCATGGCAAACATTGGACATTTATGCAAGGAAGCCGGCAGCCATTGGTTTTCAAGAATCCATTCAACTCATTCTACATGGGAGAAGTGGTTATTGTTTTCATCTGAATGGTGCCTTTAGTGCACTACTATATTCACTAGGGTACAAAGTTTCTCTGCATCGTGCCGGGGTACAACCTCTGGGAGCTGAACCACGCATTAATTCATTTCATCTTGGACTAACAGTGAACTTGCTAAATGAGCAACATGAAGATGAAGTATGGATTGTTGATGTCGGGCTGGGCGATATGCCATATGAGCCTCTTCCACTCCGTATGGGAACTTATGAACAGGCTCCTCTTCATTATAAAGTCATGGAATCCGGAGTTGTTACAAAAGGTTGGCGGTTAGAGCATGACTCGCTTGCTTCATTTGTTGGCGTTGATTTTGCTCCTGCGGTTGTTCAGGATTTGGAAGAATTCATGCCGAAACATCATTTCTATAGCCGCTCAGCGGAATCTCCATGGTTTAACCTATTTCTGATTCGGCAAAGGCAAGCATTAGAGGCGAATGAACTCAGAGGATGTATTTGGAAAAAGCGCGGGCTAAACGGTTTGGAAAAAATAGAGCTGGATCAGAAATCGCAGTGGCTGGAAGTGTTGGCAGATGTATTTGGCGAGCCGCTCGTTAACTACAGTCACCAGGAACGGGACGAGTTATGGAAAAGAGTACTTGCGGCTCATATGGAATGGAAAAAGTCTATGACTGAATCATTGCAATAGTAAAGCTTCCAACGTAAGGATAGTCTTCAAGCCACATCTTACACCTTTAACATTTCCGAGGAGTGCTGTAGCATTTCCAATTCCTTCACCATGTTTTATCAGCTTCGTGAACGAAGCCAATTCCTCTGTATGTTCCTGCGAAGAAGCAATATTGCAGGCACTCTCCGCTGCCTAATGATACTAAAAAAAGAATTCGACAGGCACCTGACCCCCCTGTGCTTGCCGAATTCCCTCTAAAACACGTTTATCGGAACCTCACAACTGTGTGGCACCATCCAGATCAATCCATAGTTTCACCATGCTGTACTTATTTATTATTTCGTCTTACCGATTCAGGAGGCTACCTACATACCTTAACAGATCGTTAGCGCTGGCTCCTGTGTAGCCATGCTCCTCAATCAGTCGTTTAATCACCTCATTCATCCGTTTGAGCTGATTAGCGTCAGGCGTTTTGGTTGAAGTCGTAATCTTCACAATATCCTTCAAATCGGCGAACAGCTTCTTCTCAATGGCTTCTCGCAGCCGATCATGATGATGATACTCAAACTTCCGTCCCTTGCGAGAATACGCAGAAATACGGATTAATATTTCTTCACGGAATGCCTTTTTCGCATTTTCCGATACCCCGATTTGCTCCTCAATAGAGCGCATGAGCCGCTCATCCGGGTCGAGTTCCTCATCTGTGAGCGGATCGCGAATTTTCGCCCAATTGCAAAAAGCTTCGATGTTATCCAAATAGTTGTCAAACAGCGTCTTGGCTGATTCCTCGAAAGAGTACACAAATGCCTTCTGCACTTCTTTTTTCGCCAATTCGTCATACTCCTTACGAGCCACGGAAATGAAATTCAGATAGCGCTCCCGTTCTTCCTTTGTGATGGAGGCATGTTGATCCAGACCATCCTTGATTGCTCGTAAAATGTCCAGGGCATTGATGGATTCCACATTTTGCTTAATCAATGCACTAGAAATGCGATTAATGACGTACCGCGGGTCTACCCCGGACATACCTTCCTCCAGAAACTCACTTTGCATTTCTTTCAGATCGGCTTCCTTGTATCCTTCGACCTCTTCACCGTCATACATGCGCATCTTTTTGACCAGATCCATCCCCTGTTTCTTCGTCTCCTTCAAGCGGGTAAGCACGGAGAAAATGGCAGCCGTACGCAGCGCATGAGGCGCAATGTGGATATGTCTCATATCACTTTGTTTAATGAGCTTGGCGTAAATCTTTTCTTCTTCAGACACCTTCAGGTTATAAGGAATCGGCATTACAATCATCCTTGATTGCAATGCCTCGTTCTTTTTGTTTGCAATGAAACTTTTATACTCGGATTCATTGGTGTGAGCCACGATCATCTCATCTGCACTGATGAGCGCAAACCGTCCGGCCTTGAAATTCCCCTCTTGGGTCAGAGAAAGCAAATTCCACAAAAACTTCTCATCGCATTTCAGCATTTCCTGAAACTCCATCAGTCCACGATTTGCTTTGTTCAACTCTCCGTCAAACCGATACGCACGCGGGTCGGATTCCGAACCATACTCCGTAATCGTGGAAAAGTCGATGCTGCCCGTCAAATCAGCTATATCCTGTGACTTCGGATCAGAAGGGCTGAACGTACCAATACCAATCCGGTTTTCTTCTGATATAAACACCCGCTCCACGCGGACCTTTTCAATATCGCCATCAAATTCTGTGCGCAATCTCATCTGGCAGGATGGGCAGAGATTACCTTCAATCCGTACACCCAGCTCCTTTTCAAAATCGGGACGCAGCTCATGGGGAATCAGATGAAGCGGGTCCTCATGCATCGGGCAGCCTTCAATCGCGTACACGGCTCCCTGATCCGCTCTCGAAAATTTCTCCAGGCCACGCTTTAGCAACGTGACCAGTGTCGATTTCCCCCCACTGACGGGTCCCATCAAAAGAAGGATACGCTTGCGCACATCGAGTCGCCTGGCTGAGGAATGGAAATATTCCTCCACCAACTTTTCCAGCGCTCGATCCAGTCCGAAGATCTCCTGCTCAAAAAATTTATATCGCTTATGTCCCCCAACCTCTTCTACACCAAAAGATTCAATCATCTTGTAAACCCGTGCATGAGCTGTCATCGCCGGCGTCGGGTCTTTCTTGAGTATCTCAATATACTCTCTAAAAGTGCCGCTCCAGGCCAGACGGTTGTTTTCCGCCCGGTACTCCGCAACGCGTTCAAAAATATTCATGCTCGGTTCCTCCCATGACTGCGTAATGACTATCCTCCACTCCGGATGATTATGGCTACACTCGTCACGCCTTTCAGGATATGATGCAATCCCCTTAAAAAAAGTGTAATACATACCTATGCAGATTGATTTCAGAATTGACCTATTTTTTGTGACAGGTCTCTCTGCTTTATCGAAAAAACCAAGGGATACACTGTGCTAAAATATACAACAACGACGCGGACCTGACGCATTATGGTACAATATAAGCTCGGAATAATGGGATAAAGGAGCGGGAGAAGTCATGGCGGTTCGGCATGAGACGGAGCTGTACGCTCCGGTGAAAGCCTTTTTTGAGAGCTTGGGATATGAAGTCAAAGGAGAGGTGCGCAACTGCGATTTGGTGGGTATCAAGCCAGGGCAACAGACACCACTGATTGTAGAGATCAAAAAGACGTTTAACCTGGCGCTTGTGCTGCAAGGCATGCAGCGTTTGAAACTAAGCAGCAATGTATATGTGGCTGTAGAACGGAATCGTGCCAAAAAAGGGGCCGTGAATCAGCGCTGGAACGAACTGGTGGGACTGTGCCGCCAGTTAGGACTTGGCTTGCTTACCGTCACCCATTTCAAAACGAAGCCGCCGCTCGTTGAGGTACTGTGTAACCCTGCGCTACCTAGCGACAATGCCCGCAATGCAGCAGCGGTACGCCCGGGCTCGCGCAAGGAAAAGCTACTGCGGGAATTTCACGCACGCAGCGGTGACCACAATACTGGCGGCAGCACCCGACGCAAGCTGGTCACTGCCTATCGGGAAAAAGCGCTGCGCGTAGCGGCAGCCTTGCAGAGCTTGGGGGAAGCCGCTCCGGCGCAGCTCGCTCGCATAGCAGCCGTCAGCACAGCTGCTGCCGTGCTTCAGCATAACTACTACGGCTGGTTTGAGCGCGTATCCCGCGGCCGCTATCGACTGACTCCGTTTGGCGAAGCTGCCCTGAACGAGTATGCGGCAGTACTGCAAGAACATGGCATTAAAACGGCCGCTGGAATGGACGCAGAGCTTGACGAGGACAGTGGACAGCGCCAGATTGCGGAAGCGCCAATCACTTACTCCACCGTTGCTGCGGAAACGGTGGATGACTGACATGGGGCGATGGTTTTTGCTAGCTCCGTGCAGTAAATTCACTAATCGTCTCACCGATCAGATTCATGCCCATAAGCAATTGCTCACGGCCCGGATGGCTGAAATTGAGGCGAATATGGGACGCGCCTTCACTACCAACCGCACATAGCGCACCTGGCATAAAGGCTACGCCTTTGGGTAACGCCGCCTTTAGCAGCAATGCGCTGTCCAGCCCCTCGGGCAGCTGCACCCATACATACATGCCACCGGACGGAATATGATACGTCACGTCTTTCCAAAACGGACGCTTGAGCAACTCCAAGATTAATTGAAGTCGAGTCGAATATTCCTTGTTCAGCATCGCTAAGTGCTCGTGCCATTGAAAACGCGAGCTGGTCAGCAATTGGAACAGCAGCCGTTGGTTCATCGTACTGGATTGCATATCAGCCAACTGCTTCAAGGCGTACATTCCTTCAATCAGCGGCGCAGGACCAGCAGCCCAACCCGTTCTCAGCGCAGGAGCAACGGTTTTATTGAACGAACCGATATAGAGCACTTGACCGCCCTGACCCGCATGATCCAGCGCAAATAGTGAGGGGTAAGTCTCTGCGAATTTTCGACTCTGACCATGCGGACTCTTGTCATGGGACTCATTTTTTTGCTTCAAATGCAATTCACCATAAGAATCGTCCTCAACTACCAGTACCTCATGATGCCTACACAGGTCCAAAATTTCCTGCCGCCTTGCCGCGCTCCACAAGGAGCCCGTGGGGTTCGTAAACGTTGGCGTGGCAAAAAAAAGCTTGGGTCGATAACGGATCATTAAAGCTTCAAGCTTATCAGGAATGACACCTTCCCCATCTGATTCTACAGGAACGATCTGTGCACCCTGCATAGATAGTACTTGTAAACATCCAGGAGATGTAGGATTTTCGACCAATACCGGATCACGCTCATCCACCATCAGCCTTATGATCAGGTCAATGGCCTGCTGACTACCTGTCGTGAGAAGGATTTGACCTGGTGGTACTCTTACTCCTTTACGCTGTTCCCACTCACCCGCAAGCCATGCTCGCAAAGGAAAATAGCCCTCCGGTTCACCATACTGGAGGGCATCAGGGCCGGAGCCAAACACATCATGGGCCGCTTCTTCCAGCAACTTCACCGGAAACAGCTCTTGTGCAGGCAATTCTTCAGCCAGAGATATAAAGGAGTGTCTTCTCGCATTTTCCCGGATATGACGCACTGGAGAAGCCAACATCGCAGCCGTTCGTGAAGCAAAGGAATATTGCATGAACATCCTCCTTCTCCTGAAAAATAGGTCATGATCTCCGGGCTGACGCATCAGGCATATAGCTGCTTCCTCTGACGCGCATATAAGGCATAACGTTCAATCGCCTGCGCCCGGCTGGACACGCCTAATTTTGCATAAATTTTACGTAGATAATTATCAATGGAGCGCCGGCTAACTTCGATCTCGATAGCAATTTTGTCATATGTAATTCCTTGTACAATACGTTCCATAATAAACACTTCGGTTTGTGTCAATTCGTCAAAAGGCTCGGATGCCATTAACGGCATAAAGGGCCAGTTTCCATACCGAATCCAATCCATCGGCAAGGAAGCAAATCCTTCGCGTAAACCGTTGATCAGATGGATTAACTGGCTCGGTGATGCCTGTTTGGATAACATTCCATTTGCTCCGAGCGAAATTAGCTGCTGAAACAAAGTAATATTATCCTCATCCGTCATAATAACAATATGGCTGTCCGGAGACAAGGCCCGCATTTGTGTCAAAAATGGTTCCGCCGTTCCCTCAGGCAACCTGTAGTCCATTAAAACGATTTCTGGTCGAATGGAGCAAGCCAGCTCCAAGCCTTCCGTTCCGGAGGAAGACATCCCTCTGACAAGCAAATCCTGCTGGTCTTCCAAAATAAGCTTTGTTCCCAGCATACTTGTAGGATGGATATCTATGATGACCACCTGCCATACTTTTCTCATATCTAAACCTCCTGATTTTACAAAAAAATACATAGTTAATAGCGAAAATAATCCTAAAATTGGTGATTACATATGTAGAAATTGCGCGAATGTGAACGTATAGGAAGCGAAAAACGTTTAAGGAAATTGTATCCTAGGACTTCCTTCCGATGCAATCTCTTTTTCCAATATTTTTATACGACTATTTCGCTTTTGCGAAATAAATAGGCCCATGATAGAATTGGAACTGCAAATAAAGACTGGAAATTTGACTTTACACGGGAGTTGAAAATCGTATGCAAGCTTCACCTGAACGTCCTTCTGCCGAAGCTCGGCGGAGCAATTCAAGAAAGGGGTTACCCATAAAGGCTTTTCTGCTATTTTGGTTCATTCTTATTATACTAGGTGCTCTCGCAACCTATCTGTATAGCAATCACTTGAAGCAGCAAATGCTAAACGAGATGCAAACCCATACAGACCAACAGATTCAAGCACTCAAATCTGACTATGAAAAGCAACTGACTGCTCTTTCCAAGGAAGTTAGCGGATTGCAAGGCAAAGTCCAGTCCTTCAATGAACTACTGACCTTCACGAAGGATAATGCAAACAATAAGACCGATAACAGTAATAAACTGTACACCCAATTAAACGAAGTCAAGCAGCAGCTCAATACACTTCAGAAAAAAATGGACTTGCTAAAATGAATGTAGACGCAAAACAAGTGAATCGGTTCTTTATGTTGGCCCTTGCTCCTTTTATCGGTTTGTTAGGGTGTATTTTGTTAGTGCATCCCTCATTGAGCTTTCCTGGGTCTACTTCTTCAAGTCTGCAAAAAGCTGAAGTCACTCTACAAACGCAATCAGTAGGCAAGCAGCTTGATGAAGCCAAGCAAACGGCAACGTACACCTTATCTACAATTCGCCGGACTTCTGAGCTCTACAAGCAAACGACCCAAACGATGAATCAGCTTGTCGTGACTGCCTCTACGCAGTCCAAGCGGCCCGCGGTCATCTATGATCGACGCATCACCGCCAAACTGGGAGTTCCCTATGAGCGGGTAGATAGCAACCGGATTACCATTGAATTGTTTAAGGTAAACCCGGGAATTTATCATGGCTACGCTATGAAGGTCAAACTTAAAGATCCTACTGCTATGAAAATGTCTTTGGGAAGTGACAAATTGGGTGGCTCCGAAACCACCATGCGTGCAGTCTTGAGACACGGAGCTATTGCAGGCATCAATGCAGGCGGCTTTGCGGATGGAGACGGCAAACGCTATCCATTAAGCACTACTGTCTTGAATGGCCACTACCTTACTGGCTTTCAGTCCAGTTTTAAGGATTTATCCTTCGTCGGACTGAGTAACGATGGCAAGCTTATCGGTGGCAAATTTTACAGTCAAGGTGCACTTGACAGCTTAAAGCCTACCTTTGGGGCTACCTTCGTTCCCGTCCTGCTGCAAAGGGGACAAAAAATGCCTATTCCTGACAAATGGAAAGTCTCCCCCAAGCGGGCCCCACGTACGGTCATTGGCAACTATAAAGATGATCAGTTGCTCATTATTGTCGTAGACGGCTACAATGAAAGCGGGGGTTCGGGCGCGACGCTCGAAGAACTGCAAGGAAAAATGTACAATCTAGGTGTTCAAGATGCCTATAATTTGGACGGAGGCGGTTCCTCGTCGCTTATACTTAACGGTCGAGTCGTAAACAAACCGTCAGATGGTAATTTGCGTCCAGTCCCTACTCATTTTTTGTTCTATAAATAGTTATGTGTAGTCTGCTACCAAATTAAATATGCTTGCCGACGTACGTCTCTATCCGAAAAAAAGCATCACGAACGAATGTCGTGATGCTTTTGCCTCATTTAGGAGGAATACTGTGTCATTTCTGTCAGGCATTGAGCACAAATATAACGGTCTTTGAAATCGTTCACTTGTTCTACTGACCCGCAGAATACACATTTTGGACGGTAACGCTCCAAAATAATGTGGTCACCCTGAACCAAAATTTCGACAGGATCTCCCTCATTCATTTGATATCTTTTACGCAGTGACTTAGGCAAAACTATTCTCCCCAGCTGATCAACTTTACGTACCACACCGGCAGGTTTCATCGTGATCGTACACCTCTCCTATTGAGTAATAACTTACAATTTCTTACCATGCGAAAAACTAGGTACAAAGACACTATTCTTTATGTAGTATTCGCTGTCTTTTTGTCGAATCCTGCTGATCACAGGAAATTTTATTACATTTTTTCATAAAATCATGAACCATATCAAAGTATGGTACAGAATGTCTATAATATTTTTATCGACCGGAAAGCCAATTATTATTAGCCCTAGTTGAGAAATTTCGCAAATTTTTGACCATACAAGCTTGATTTAAGCTCCACTGTCATATACTTTTGAGCAATAAAAGTGAAACTTTTATTAGCAACTAAGGTCCTGGTTCTTTATTCGCATTTATACTTGTTCACCTGATGCTCTTTATGATAAATCCAGAAAATCCATTTGTCTCAGCGCTTCATATACGATAATTGCAGCGGAATTCGACAAGTTTAGAGATCTTACTTTATCAGACATAGGCATCTTGATACATGTATCTGGATTAGCAGCTAACAATTCAGGAGGCAAGCCTTTCGTTTCCTTACCAAATACCAAAAAATCTCCATCCTGAAATGCAATATCACTATACCGCTGATTTGCTTTGGTCGTCGCATAAAAAAAGCGACCTTCCTGATATTTCTCCTGCACTTCAGCAAAAGACTCGTGATATTCAATGTGGACAGCGTACCAATAATCAAGTCCGGCGCGTTTTAACGTGGCATCGTCGGTACGGAAGCCGAGTGGCTTCACCAAATGCAGATGAGTTCCGGTTGCAGCACACGTTCTGGCAATATTACCTGTGTTGGCCGGGATTTCCGGCTCGACAAGCACAATATGTAATGGCATCTCGTTTCGTTCCCTTCATCATTAAATTCATCAGACAAATAACCTACAGTTTAACCAAAGTGTATACATTGAAAACATACACATTCTTCTATTTTAACAAAATCAGACAGATATGAACATCAAACGACAAAAATTTCAACCCACACCACTAAAAGCCTTCCCCTATACACATTCAGGGAAGGCTCTACATTTACTTTTTCGATTTCAAATATCGTGTATCGAAATATATGTCGACGTAATCAACTGTTACGTTGCTTGAATCCGTCCATAAACTCGGCTAATGCTTGACAGTTCTCCAATGGAACAGCATTGTAGATCGAGGCGCGAAGCCCTCCTACGCTGCGATGTCCCTTCAGTCCGATGAACCCGGCCTGTTCGGATTCCTTAATAAATTGTTTTTCCAGATCCCCATTCGCAAGGCGGAAGGTTACATTCATAATAGAGCGATCAGCGCTGTCCACACAACCACGATAGAAGCCTTCGCTACTGTCAATACGGTCGTATAGCAAAGCAGCCTTCTGCTGGTTCACACGCTCAATACCTTCCAAACCGCCTTCTTCCTGAATCCATTTCAGCACTTCATTCACCATGTATATGGCAAAAGATGGGGGGGTATTGTAGAGAGAGTTATTTTTTTCATATGTGCTATAACGCAACATGGTAGGAATATTGTCCGGTGAGGAAGTCAGCAACTCTTCACGGGCAATCACGACCGTCACACCAGAAGGTCCCAGATTTTTTTGTGCGCCAGCATAAATCAATCCAAATTGAGTAACATCAAAAGGCTTGCAAAAAATATCACTGGACATGTCCACAATCAATGGTACGGAACCCGTATCCGGAAATTGCTTAAATTGTGTACCTTCAATCGTTTCGTTGGACGTCATATGCACATAAGCAGTATTCTCAGGCAAGTTCAAGGAATCCACATTCGGAAGACGCATGTACTTCTCATCAGCGGAGGATGCAGCAATATGAGCCTTGCCCAGTAGCTTGGCTTCTTTATATGCCTTGTCCGACCAGCTACCTGTCATTACATAGCTCCCAGTCTGTCCTTCGCGCAAGAAATTTAAAGGTAGCATTGCAAACTGCGTACTTGCGCCCCCTTGTAGGAATAACACCTTGTAGCCCTGTGGATTGCCCAGCAGAGATAACAGACGTTCCTGCGCCTCATTATGAACAGATTCATACACAGCTCCACGGTGTGACATTTCCATGATCGACATCCCTGTTCCCTGGAAATCTACGAATTCAGCTTGTACACGTTCCAGTACTTTGAGCGGCAATGCCGCTGGTCCTGCATTAAAATTGTAGGCTCTCTTACTCAACAAATTCCCATCCCTTCTCTACTCTGGTGTGGATATTATCGCTATGATAGCAGTATTCATAAATGCGTTCAAGACTTGTATAAAAATGTTTTCAATTTCATTTATGATGTGACAAAGTTGTGAATGTTAACATATTTAACATCTTTATTCTGTGATTTTCACTTTAATATTAAAAGGTCCCCGGCATAAGACCGGAGACCTATTTTGAATAACAAGTGTTACCCGTAAGCTAATGTTTTTTATTCAAAGCAGCTATGCTATCGACTTATTAGCAGTCAAAATACAGGCTGTATTCGTGTGGATGAACACGGATGTTCACCGATTTAGCTTCAGAACGTTTGAGCTCTACATAGTTATCAATAAAGTCCTTCGTAAATACGCCGCCTTCAGTCAAGAATTCGTAGTCAGCTTCCAGAGCGTCCAGAGCCTCATCCAATGAACCAGGTACGCTACGGATTTTACCTTTTTCAGCATCAGACAGCTCGTAGATGTTGCTGTCAAGTGGACCATATCCCAATTCGATTGGGTTCAGTTTGCGCTTGATGCCATCCAGACCCGCCATCAGCATTGCTGAGAAGGCAAGGTAAGGGTTAGCCGTGGAGTCCGGTGTACGGAACTCGATCCGACAGCCTTTAGGAGTAACAGCTGCTACTGGAATACGTACAGCCGCAGAACGGTTACCTTTGGAGAATACCAGGTTAACTGGTGCTTCGTAGCCAGGAACGAGACGTTTGAACGAGTTGGTGCTTGGGTTGGTCAAAGCGATCAACGCAGGTGCGTGGTACAGAATACCGCCAATGTAATGAAGAGCCATTTCGCTCAGATTAGCATAACCACCTTTTTCGTAGAACAAAGGAGTGTCCCCATCGAAAATAGATTGGTGAACGTGCATACCGCTTCCGTTATCCCCAAAAATCGGTTTCGGCATGAATGTTGCCACTTTACCATATTGACGAGCTGTGTTGTGTACAATGTATTTATAAACGAGCAGGTTATCTGCTGTTTTCTTGAGTGTATCAAAACGGAAGTTGATTTCCGCTTGGCCTGCCGTAGCTACCTCATGGTGATGGCGCTCAATTCTCAGACCTGCTTCTTCAAGCAAACGGCACATTTCACTACGGATATCTTGTTGGGTGTCTACTGGCGCTACAGGTACATATCCGCCCTTCACTCCCACTTTAAAGCCCAGGTTGCCGCCTTCTTCCTTACGGTTCGTGTTCCAAGCTGCTTCCTCGGAATCTACGAAGAAGGAGGAGCTATTCATGCCGCTTTCGTAGCGTACATCATCAAAGATGAAAAACTCGGACTCAGGTGCAAAAAATGCTGCTGTGCCGACTCCTGCGGATTGCAGAAATTCCTCAGCTTTTTTTGCAATGCCGCGAGGATCGCGGTCGTATTTTTCGCCATCTGGCGTAGCAATGTCACACAGAATATTCAGTGTAGGATGCTGAGTGAAAGGGTCAATAAAAACCGCTTCTGCATCGGGCAGCATAACCATGTCGGATTCCTCGATGCCACGATAGCCGGGAATGGAAGAACCGTCGAAAGCAACACCGTTAACAAATGTTTCTGCATCTACTTCGGAAGCTGGCAATGAAATATGGTGAGCACGACCAGACAAATCTACAAAACGAAAATCTACCCACTCAATATTATTTTCCTGAATTGTTTTCAATACGTTTTCAACGGACATGTCTTCTTCCTCCCAATTTTTCCGAACATTAAGTCTTATACAACCCTGAAATGTTCATGATCGAATGTTTTTTTCTGTCGTCATTATAAATCTCAAACATGACACGGGTCAATAGCTATGTAAGGTATTTTTTAAACTAATGTTAGATATGCTTACGCCCTTGATAACATTTGGATAGCACAAAAAGCCCGAAACATCGGGCTTTTAGGCAATTTAAATCTCATTACTGCGTTGCAGCAAAACTTTTATGCATTAATGTTAAACATTGGTTTTAGGCAATGGGCTAGGCGTGTGAAATGTTTTCCCCACAGCAGGAGCCAATATTTCCAAATCTTTTAGTAAATCTGAAAATTGATCCGGGAACAGGGATTGCACACCATCACCCGTCATCGAGTTGTCGGGATCTGTATGCATTTCAATAATTAGTCCGTCCGCTCCGGCAGCAACCGAAGCCTTCGTCATAGGAACAACCAATTCACGTCTACCCGTGCCATGGCTAGGATCAGAAATAACTGGCAAATGGCTCAATTGTTGCAACACAGGGATCGCGGACAAATCGAGTGTATTTCTGGTGTAGGTTTCAAATGTGCGGATACCGCGCTCACACAGCATAACATTCGGATTGCCACCTGCCAGGATGTACTCGGCAGCATTCAAAAACTCGTCATAAGTCGAGCTAAAACCGCGTTTGAGCAACACTGGCTTGCCGCAAGTTCCCAACTTGCGCAGCAGATCAAAGTTTTGCATATTACGTGTACCTACTTGCAGGATATCGGCATATTCCGCACAAATGTCTACGTATTCAGGTGTCATGACCTCTGTGATGGTCAAGAGGTCGTGCTTTTGGCCGGCTTCAGCCATCATGATCAGTCCTTCTACACCAGTTCCCTGGAAGCTGTAAGGCCCTGTACGCGGCTTAAAGGCACCTCCACGGAGAACTTGCGCACCTGCTGCTTTGACCAATCCCGCAATTTCATCTATCTGTGCAGCAGACTCAACGGCACATGGTCCACCCATAATGACAAGTTCGCCCCCACCGATATTTACACCTTTAATGGAGATCACCGTATTTTCCGGATGAAAATCACGGCTGGCCAATTTGTAGGACTTCGATATTTTAACCACATTTTCTACGCCTTTCATTTGACGCAGATGTTCAGCCAGCTTGGGCTCTACGCTACCGATCAATCCGATGATCGTGCGATCCGATCCCCTTGATACATGAGCCTGCAATCCTTCTTTCTCAATAACTTCAACAATAGCTTGAATATGCTCTTCAGGTGTTTGAACACCAGCGATAACGATCATTTTTTTCTTCCTCTCTATGAAACATATTTTATTAACCAGTAATAGATTGATATTATGACACTTAGACGCTTGTTCGCTTTTAAGCTTTTATTCGTTAAAGCAACTATACCTGTTTTAGCTATACTCGTCAAGGTTTAATTATCCCGAATTATTCAATATTCAAACTTAGTGAAGCTACCGGATAATATCTATAAATTTAAACGATTGAAAAGCCGCTATCCGGATGGTTGTATCCGAATAACGGCTGTAATCAATTGCATACTATTTCATCGTTTTTGACTTCTCTCGTACAGGAGGCAGCAGTTTTTTCATATCTATGGTTCGCTGAATCTCCCACGTATCCGGGTTAGCCGCATCATACTGCTCCAAATACGTAATAACCTCTTTGGTAATCAGTGTCGGCGTTGAAGCCCCAGAAGTCACAGCCACTTTGGCTACGCCCTCAAGCCACTCTCTCTTCAGCTCGGTTACATCAGAAATACGATAAGCTGTTGTACCAGCAATTTCCTCCGACACCTGAGCCAATCGGTTTGAATTGTTACTGCGTGGATCACCGACAACGATCACCAGATCCGCCTGTCCAGCTTGCTCAGCTACCGCTTCCTGACGTACCTGCGTCGCCAAACAGATTTCATTGTGTATCTCAGCACCCGGGAACTTCTCCAGCAGCTTCTTCATAATGTGCTTGATGTCCCATTGGCTCATGGTCGTCTGATTCGTGATAAGGATTTTGCCAGCTGGCAACGTAAGACTGTCGATCTCTTCTTCCTTTTCAATCAGATGAACATGGTTAGGAGCAATACCGATAGCTCCCTCCGGCTCTGGATGATTCTTTTTGCCAATATAAACAATCTGGTAGCCTTCGGCAGACTTCTCCCGAATCAGATCATGCGTTTTTGTGACGTCAGGGCAAGTCGCGTCTACCGTAGTCAGCCCCTTGTCTCGTGCCAACTTGCGTACCTCTGGTGATACGCCATGAGCAGTAAAGATAACAGTGCCGCTCTCTACCTGGCTTAAAATCTCCATACGGTTCGGGCCGTCCAGTGTAATAATCCCTTCGTCTTCAAAGGAATTCGTGACATGACTGTTATGCACGATCATGCCCAATATATAAATAGGCCGGGGTAAGTCCAGATTTCTGGCTGCCTGACGAGCCAATACCATGGCATCGACTACGCCGTAGCAGTAACCCCGGGGCGAAATTCTGAGTACTTCCAAAATGAGCCCCCGCTTTCTTCGACACAGTATACAGCTCCGATAACTCGGTAGCTGTGGGCATCCAAGCCTTTACCGGCCAATTCTATGATGTAGTTGCCTTCCTATTATAGCCTATTCCAAAGGCGCGGAAAAGCTGACCGGAAGCCAGATGACAAATGTCGTTCCTTCTCCTTGACGCGTAACCACTTCCACAGACCCGTGATGTTCATCAATAATCCACTTGGCAATAGACAGCCCCAATCCAATTCCCTCTGTCACCCCGCGCGACTCATCTGCCCGGTAAAAGCGGTCAAAAATAAAGGGAACCTCACTCTTGTCCATTCCAATGCCCGTATCACTGATCCGTAGCCCTACCTGTCCTTGATAAACTATGGCATCAAATCGGACTGTGCCTTCAGGTGTATATTTGAATGCATTATCAATAAAAATGAATAGCATTTGCTGCAAATAGTCCTTGCTGCCATCCATATAAATACCATTCAGCAACGAAAAATCTCCCACATTCCATTCGGCCGTTCGCTCTAAAAACTGAGCACGACGGGCAACCTCACTTACAAGCGGTTCCAGCGCAACGGGAGTCTTATCGAACGTTTTCCCTGTGTCTGCTCTCGCAAGTGACAACATATCACTCACCAAACGACTCATCCGTTTGCCTTCATCTGCCATGTCATTTAATGCCTCCATAGAAAGCTCACGAATCATCTCTTCATCCATATTCGGTCGCTCTCCTGGTTCGGTAGTCCACATTTTGAGCAAAAAATCAACGTTGCCACGGATCGTCGTTAGCGGCGTACGAAGCTCATGGGAAGCATCAGCCACAAAGCGGCGCTGTGCACCGTACGCATCTTCCAACTCCTTGTAAAACACCTCTGTACGCCCCAGCATGTTGTTAACTGTCCCGATTAATTGTCCAATTTCATCTGGTGGTCCGTCATATTCAATCCGAACACTCAAATCATTACTGGATTGAATCTGATTTGCCCCCTCAATTACCTTGACCAGCGGCTTCATAGACTTGCGGGCCAGAAAGAGACCTGAAGTCGCAGCAGCAAGTAATGCAAACAACGAACCATATACAAGCACATTTTGCAACCTGTTCATGAGTCGATCCTGAGAGCCCGTGAATTGTCCTACCTGTAGCAACCCGACTACCAAGCCCAACTCCTCGGACTTAATGGGCTGTTGGTAAATCATAAAGGTATCCCCATTTACGTTCACACGCCGGATTCCCTCATTTTGAACTGCTCCTGTCGCTGTAGATGGAACAGGGAAGGTGATATTGAGGTCTTTCATGTTTTGGGTGGTTTTGGTAACACCTGATGTATAATTGTAAATTTGTACATATAGCTGTGAATCATCAATTCCACGTTCTTGCACTAGACCCAAATCCAGATTGGGGACTTCAAATAACCCCCCTTTAATTGTAAGCAGTAGCTGCTTGTTAATCCGTGGCGCCTGAGTCGTAAGCTGACTTTTTACTTCATTGTATGTGTAATAATAAACCAGTCCGTAAATAGCCAGACCAAAAATGACAAGCACTATAGCCAAGATGCTCGAATACCAAGCTGTCAGCCGCCACCGAATAGACATATTACACATCACCTCTTAAAATGTAGCCAGCTCCCCGAATTGTACGAATGAGACGTTTACCGCCATCCTGCTCCGTTTTTTGTCGTAGCATGGCAATATATACTTCGAGCACATTCGATTCTCCGCTATAGTCATAGCCCCAAATTTTGTCCATAATCAGATCACGCGACAGAACACGCTTCGGGTTTTGCATGAACAAATGGAGCAGTTCAAATTCTTTGGCCGTCAGTTCCAAGCGTTTGCCGCCACGAACCACTTCACGGGATTCGTTATCCAGTTGTAAATCCTCGAAGGTAAGTCTATTTCCGTTATTGCCCTGTTGTTCGGTTTTACGCCGCAAAAGCGCTCGCACTCGTGCCAGCAACTCCTCCAGAGCAAACGGCTTGACGAGATAATCATCGGCCCCTAGATCCAAGCCTTTAACCCGATTCTCAACCTCATCCTTGGCTGTAAGCATTAGGACAGGTACCGTGCTCCCCCCCTCCCGCATGCGACGGCATACCTCAAAACCATCGACTTGCGGCATCATTACATCCAGCACGACTACATCAGGCTCAGCTGTCAGCATTTTATTTAATCCCTCTGCTCCATTGGCGGCTGTCAGCACTTCATAGCCTTCAAATGCCAGCCCTCTGCGCAGCATGGAAACAATTTTTTCATCGTCATCAATGATCAAAATAGTAGAACGCATACACGATCGAACTCCTTTATCTCTTCTTTTCCCTCTATTGTAGCAGGAGTACACGCGCGTAGCATCTTGCTACTTCATACAGCAAGAAACGGAAGGGATCTTCCTTCCGTTTCTTGCGTGCACATGTTCATTTTTGTAAAGTTATCATCTTATTGCTGGAGCGTCGAGCTAAAGTCATTTTTGTTGCCAATTTTCAGTTGAACATCTTTTTTCTGCCCAGCTCGTTCGATGTTAAGCGTCAGTGCTGTACCCACTTTTTGTTTTTGAATGAACTGGATCAGCTCTTGTGATGTGCTATAAGGCGTGCCATTGGCTCCGATAATCACATCGTAAGGACGCAGATCAGCCTGATAAGCTGGTGATTTGTATATAATATCCCGCACAACCGAGCCTTCGGTCAGGGTTGTTCCCAGTTCTTTGGCTACTTCAGGACTCAAATTTAACAGACTTGCACCAATGAAAGGTACAGGTTCTTTAGGGATAGGCTGGTTATTTTTCAGCTTATCGACGACTTCCAAAATCGTATTGGACGGAATCGCAAACCCGATTCCCTGTGCGTCTGCACTAACAGCTACGTTCATACCGATAACTTGCCCTTGCAGATTTAACAGCGGTCCACCAGAGTTACCAGGGTTAATGGACGCATCCGTCTGAATGAGATGCTTGTATTGCGTCGGTTTTCCAGTTGATTCACTATTAATGGTGATCGTACGTTCTTTCGCACTTAGCACCCCGGCTGTTACCGAATGCTCAAAGCCTTCAGGGTTGCCAATTGCGACCATCCACTCGCCGACTTTAGCGTTATCCGAGTCACCCAAAGTTACTGTCGGAAAGTTATTTTTGCCTTCAATTTTAAGTACCGCCAAATCAAGATCAGCATTTTTGCCCAAGACTTTGGCTTCGTAAGGCTTATTAGTTCCCTCTACTGTAACCTGAACCACACTCGCGCCTTCAACAACATGGTTATTGGTTAGGACGTAACCCGATTTATCAAAAATAAAACCGGAACCAATACCAAGCGGAGTCAGCTGTCCGCTGTTGCTACCTTCATTTTCATTACTGTTACCGCTGCTGCCACTGTCACCATACTGATTACCGAAAAAGTATTGATACAGCGGGTCATTGTAATAAGGGCTACTTTGTCTGCCGCTGCTGCCACTGGTTTGTTTGGCAAGCGTTTCGATTTTGACGACTGCCGGTCCAGCCTTAGCCACAACAGATTGAACATCAGCGGTACCTGAAGGCATCACAGCCGGAACTGCGCTTGGAGTCGAGCTGGTTGTTCCCGAATTAGTCGTTTCTCCGCTTTCAGCTGCCGCCGAAGTCAACGCCGTCTCGGGTGTGAACATATTTGTTCGGTCAGCTGTATACATCAATACCGTAATGACCAGCATCCCGGCCAAAAAAGATAAGAAAATTGTTTTCACCTGCGACTTGGGCTTATTCGGTTTGAATTGCCAGTTGCCGCCATTTCGACCCGAACCATCCTGTTGCTCAGGCATAGCACGATGGTATGAGGGAGGAAGGGGTCTTACTGCCTGCGGTGGCGTGATCTCAACATCTTTTTCCACCGACTGCCCTTCCTTACGTTGTCCGTCCGATTGAACTGAAGAAAAAGGGCCGTAAGAATAATAATATGAGGAACCGTTCGAATCGTTTTGCCGAGTTACGTTATCGGTATCAACCTGATCGTTGTCGTTCCGGCGTCCGGAGTTATTATTTTTAAATTCGTCCATTGTATATCTCCTCCCAAACCCTATGCTTCAAGGTGGTGTTGTTTAACTGACTTTATTTTGCACTTTAAACCTTAATTCCACCTTAAAAACAATTAAAAAGGAGATAAAACCTTAGACCTATTTGTACCTAACCACTTTACTCAAAACGAAATGCCCCGGATATAATCCGGAGCATTATCGATTGTATATGCTTTTTTATTTCGTGTTAAAGTTTTCGTCGAACTTTTCATTCGGTGTTTGAGCATTGTTTTGAATTTTGTTGCGACTAGAGTTTTGAACTTTTTGTGCTACTGCACCTGTACCGCCTTGATCTGTTGCAAATTCTTCATCATACTTCTCATTTGGTGTCTGGAAGTTGTCTTGAATTTTATTTTGTTCAGACTGCTTTACCTTTTGTGAAACAACACCTACCGTATTGTCTTGTGCAAATTCCGCTTTGAACTGATTTCCTGTGCTTGCATTGAAGCCTTTGTTCGTGAAAGAACTTCCGCCTTGAATTGGCATAATTCTCAACCTCCCAGTATGTTTTGTGGGATAAACTCATCCCGCAACATAGTATGTGATGTTGGAAAAAACAATATTCAAGGATTATATGGAAGCATCCAGTGTCGCGGTCGGAATGGTTTTATGCGTTTCTATCGCCTTTTGGAGCGATTTCACCATCTTTTCCGTACATTTTCCGTTACCTTTTTTTATAATTTGAACATCCACATCTTTCTTGCCCCATTCAGAATACACCTGCCGGGTTGTTTTAAAATACAAATCAATTTTATTGCCCTTAATCGCAGAACCTGTATCTGCTACAATCCCGTATCCATAACCAGGAATGTACAATATGCTTCCCAAAGGAAACGTTTTGGGATCAGCCGCAATCGTAGACAGCGTGTTCTTGTCACGACGCACTTTTACACCGGAATACGTAATACCGTAACCGGGATGACTTGGCCGTTTGCCAGTCGATTCATAGCCTGCTGTATATCCTGTTGCTGTGACCGTCATGGTCGTAATAACCTGCTCTTCACGTGGAGCTAAAACAGGTGTGGACTGCCATTTCTTATGCTGGACCGGTTCTTTGTGACCGTAAACTTCATTGCCGGGCAATACCAGACAGGTTGCGATTAACACGGTTCCCAAAATCCGTTTCCATACCAACATGGATCTCATAAAAAACCTCCCCTTGAGGCAAAGGCTTTCCAGAAATCCATTGGTTTATACGAACAGATTATTATTTTTGAACATCCTGACCTGGATAAAATCTGCTCAGCTTCACTTTATCTTCAAAAATATGCAGGAGTGTCCGCACTATGGGGGTGTGCTCATCGTCTGTATGCAATATAATGGAAGCAGGAGAAATCGAAATAAGGGTGCTCACGATTCGATCCTCGACCTCCATTTCCAGTTCAATGCCTGGCATCTCGACAATGATGTCATCTGCATCGGGAGTCGGTATCGGCACCATGGCACTATCCAGAATCGTAAAATTATGTCCGCCTTGGTGAAGTACGTGTACGAGCGGAACTTTGCTTTCCTGAAAAAAAACAAAATATTTAAGCAACCCCATAAATTCTTCGTATTGCCGATCTGCCCAGAATTCTTCCATGGCATAGTCGACGATTTCTTCAAGCTCTTTTTTATACGCATGGAGCCTAAATTGAATCAGTCCTTCCAAATTGATCACACGAAGCTCCTTGAAATCCTTCTCCAGGAGAGTGGTCAGCTTACCATGACGCTTCAAACGACCTCTCGGGCCATCATCGTTTAACAGTGAACGAATCATACTGCGAATTTGCTCTGTATCCTCTTTCTCCAGCAGCGAACAGGCTTTGGTGAGAATGAGATTAAGCAGCCCCCACTCCTTAACTTCGATAATATAATCCGCTATTGCCGAAGACATGATGCTGTATACACAGGGGAGAAAGCTTTCAAACGCCGAATTGCTTTCTGTGCCCTTGCAGGTCCATGCCACTTTGTTGTCCAGCTGTCTGAAAGTGAATCGAAATCCGCGCCGTGACATATGTAGTCCCTTTGTTCTACTTTTGACCACTTCGTAAAACCGGTCGGGTTCCTGATCTCCGTCTGTATTGGTCCACACTGTAAACAGTTCCATTGGCTCACTCCTTTCGATCACTGCTTTCAGTATATGGCGGCCTCTGAAGGGTTATACGAAGTGAACGACTGGAAACAGAAAGACATAGTCAAAAGAGGATGATCAGGTTTCAAAAAGCCGGTTGGCGTGTTATAAACAATTACTGTGGTATAGGAAAAAAACGAAAGACGTTTGAATATTTAGGGTGGGGTATGTTAAGGTTAAATTAATATGAATTTTTCACAAGAGGGAGGAGATAAGATGTCAACGATGCTGAACATGCTGCGTACATTCATGATCGTCATATTGAGCCTCGTTCAGATTTTGTCCCTTCCTGTGACGTTTCATGCGGAAGACACTACTCAATCCCTTCAGTTTACTGCGGGATCTTCTCTCCTGTCTCATGCTGATGTTTCCTCGTTAGAAACCGATTCTCACGGTCTGGAGCACCATCCCAAACCAGCTATACGCAAATCCTCCCCTTTACTTCATCTGGTGATCGCTGCGGCCAAATCACTTCCCTTTGTCATTTTGATGGCGTTTGTGCTGCTATTGAGCATCCCTAAACTACGTCTGCCTTTTATTCCTGTCATTTGCAAACTAAAGAAGCAATTGTACTTGTTCCCCATCAAATTTACCTCTAGTTATGTGGCTTAACCTCCCTTAAGCATGCACATCACCACATTTGCATGTCTATTTGTTAACCGTTCCCAATAAGTGTAATACGTTAAGTATATTTATCAGGTTTTCTATGTTAATTTATAAAATTTAATACAAAAAGAAAGTTTCCATGTCACTCCCAAAGCATGTGATTTATTTCCCATACCATTCATTTAAATAACGTATCGTACAGGAGGCTTTACAAATGGATATTCGAGAGTCTATTTTGCCAGGAATCGGGATTAAGTATCGAATAGATGCAGAGAGTGGCGACCGAATTGTCATTATTATTCATGATGATGGCAGGCGTGAGTTGTATCACTTTGATTACGAGGATTTGGAACAAAGTATTTCTATAACAACCCTGAATGATCAGGAAGCACGATTGGTAGCCTCCATCATCGGGGGTATGACATATAAGCCGAAACAGCTTGAAAGTGTAGAAATGACGTTTGACGATTTTATTATCGAATGGTATAGAGTGGAATCTCACTATGCAAGTGTTGGCAAATCCATCGGTGAGCTGGATATTAGACAAAATTCGGGAGCCACTGTTATTGCCATTGTGGAGAAAAAGGGAATGAAATATATAAATCCTGGTCCTGAAGTGATTATTAACGATGATGCCACTGTAGTTGTTGTTGGGGAACGCGATCAGCAAAAACGCTTTAAACAAATCCTTATGAACGGAAGCGGGTGATTGGATGGATCATCTGGTATTTGAGGTTGGATTGGCAATTGCTCTCATCGCTGCAGCCGGACTTATTTCCTCCAAACTGCGCTTCTCGGTCATCCCTTTTTATATCCTGATCGGAATGGCAGTTGGACCGCATGCGATGGAGCTATGGCATTTTGATTTTCGCTTTATCGAAAGCGCCCCTTTTATTGATTTTATGGGAAGAATCGGAGTGCTGTTTCTTCTCTTTTACTTGGGTCTGGAGTTTTCAGTAGGTCGGTTAATTAAATCAGGCCGCTCCATTGCCGTGGGTGGCACCATTTATATTGGCATCAATTTCACACTGGGGCTGGCTCTTGGCTTCCTGAGCGGCTTTCCTGTAGCAGAAACGCTGGTTATCGCCGGAATTACAACCATATCATCCAGTGCTATTGCTGCGAAGGTGCTGGTAGATCTCAAGCGGACTGCCAATGCTGAAACTGAAATGATTTTGGGCATTATTATGTTCGAGGATGTTTTCCTCGCCGTATACATCTCCATCCTCTCCGGATTGGTTCTTAGCGATTCATCCTCGCTCGGGGGTGTGCTGCTATCAGCGTTAATCGCGCTTGGCTTTATGCTTGCAGTCATTATTATCGGCCGTAAGGCCGTCCCTCTGTTAAATCGGATTCTTCGTATTCGCTCCAATGAGGTATTCGGACTTGTTGTTTTCGGCTCCCTGTTTCTGGTGGCTGGTTTTTCGGAAACGATTCATGTGGCGGAAGCTATCGGCGCCCTGTTAGTCGGTCTCGTACTGGCCGAAACGGAACATGCCAAACGGATCGAGCATTTAATTGTTCCTTTCCGCGATTTCTTTGGCGCCCTGTTCTTTTTCAGCTTTGGGCTATCCATTGATCCACTGTCCCTAGGAGGAAACGCGATATGGCTTGCGCTGGCAGCAGTCGTTCTCACGTTATTTGGGAACATTTGGGCAGGAATGTTGGCTGGGCGTACGGCCTCCTTATCTCCCAAAGCGTCAGCAAATATCGGCCTGACCATTGTGGCACGGGGTGAATTTTCGATTATCATGGCCAACTTGGGTAAAGAAGGTGGTTTACTTGATATTGTTCAACCTTTTGCAGCCATCTATGTACTCATACTGGCCATTCTTGGACCACTTCTCACAAAGCAGTCAAAACCTATTTTTAATATGTTAAACAAAATATTCAAGTTCAAGGACCCCCGCCTACGAAAAGAAGAAAGTAACTCGGCGTAACTGTAAAGCTGGATACGACAATCCATAGGAGGGAAGGCTATGCCGCACGCTATTAAACATGCCGAAACTCTATGAGGAGGCTTGTGAAGCCCGCTTCAGAAGATGCGAGCAGGTTCCCTGTCTTTTATACGGTGATTGGCGGAATTACGGCATCCGTCGGTCTAGAATTGTTTTTGCATCCGCATGATATGATCGCTGGAGGCGTCACGGGGATCTCCAGACTCATGTCGCTTTATACACAAGAGCATTTTGGGTTATTGCTATTCGTTTTGAACTTACCACTCATGCTGCTGTATTCATTATCCACTCACAAACCCATGCTGCTCCGTGCACTACCCGGCTTGTTCGCCTTTTCAGGCTCAGCCATCATTCTTTCGCCTTTTCCGGCAGTGAGCGGCCATCCGGTCGTATGTGCTTTGGGCGGCGGAATCTGTATCGGTCTTGGCGCAGGGCTGGCAGCTCGTCACGGTGGTCTGCTTGATTCACTAGGACTTAACGAACCAGGCGATGGCCGTCCATCCACATTGTTGCTAACACACCGCAAGATTCCGTTAATACAGATTGTTATGCTATGTAACGGTCTGCTGCTCATTACAGCTGGCTTTGTGCTAGGCTGGGAGCCAGCTCTATATTCAGCCTTATCCTGCCTCGCCGCCTACGAAACGACCCGGCTGATGTTTACCGGTCTGACGCGTATGGTTTGTGTTGTCAGCAAGAAGCAGCCAACTGTCGAGGATGCTATATATCGCAGGTTGCGTATACACAGCACGCCTGTTGAAGGCTCTGCCCAGATAGAGGGCAAGATCAAAAGCGAATCTGAGGATAAAAAAGAACAAATGGTCATCGTTTACAGCGTTCATCTGTTGGATTTGCAGCGCTTTAAGGCAGTCATCCAAATGGCAGACCCGCAAGCTGAGATCATGTATATGAAACGATGGAAAGCATAGCAAAGTAACACATCAAAAAAACGCTTATCTGCACTAATCTATGTATAACGATTAGTACAGATAGGCGTTTTGTAATGAACACTATATTAACGGATATTAATTCTGCATGATAAAATCATGTTCAATACTGCTGGCACTGTCAAAAGTACGAATAATATCATAACGGGTATTACGCTGTGCCGGAATGTGACCCGTCTCGCGGATCAACTGTAAAATGGATTCAATGTTAACCTTATACGTTGCGCCTGCAGCGGAAACTACGTTTTCCTCAATCATGGTGCTACCAAAATCATCGCAACCGTAGTACAACGATTTTTTACCGATTTCAGGTCCCATAGTTACCCATGAGGATTGAATATGCTTGATGTTATCCAATACAAGACGACTGATCGCAACGGTCTTCAGATATTCCTCCGGCGTCTGACGTTCCTTCTTCAGGTTGGTATTGTCTGGCTGGAAGGTCCAAGGAATAAAGGCCAAAAATCCTTCAGAATTATATTTGTTTTCAATGCATTCGTCCTGAGCATCACGAACACGCAACAAATGCAGCGCACGTTCCTCCATCAACTCGCCAAAGCCAATAACCATCGTAGCAGTCGTGTTCATCCCAACCTTATGAGCCGTTTGCATGACATCCATCCAATCACGCCAAGAGCCTTTGAGACGGCTAATTTTGCGGCGTGTGCGGTCATCCAAAATTTCTCCACCTCCGCCCGGAAGCGAATCCAATCCAGCTTCATGAATGGCGCGGATTGTTTCTTCCATAGAAAGACCAGATTTCTCCTTCATTTTGTGAATTTCAGCTGGCGAGAAGGAGTGCATCGTAATATCGGGAAAACGCTCCTTGATACCTTTCAGCAAATCGGTATAATAACTGAACGGCAGATTCGGGTTCACACCGCCTTGCATTAGAATTTCGGTGCCACCTACTTCCTGCGTTTCCTTGATCTTCTGAAAGATCACCTCATCCGGCAAAACATAACCTTCATCAGAACCTGGTCTACGATAAAAAGCGCAGAAGCGACAGTATACGTCACACACGTTTGTATAGTTAATATTTCGTCCGATAACGAAGGTTTTAACGGGATCGGGATGCATGCGATTCATGACTTTATTCGCCGCATGACCGATTTTTTCTACCTCGTCTGATTCGAACAAAGCAACGGTATCCTCTAAATTCAGGCGTTCGCCGCGTAGGGCTTTATCTAAAATATGGTCGATTACACTCATGGTGTATCCTCCTTCGCTGTCACAGGGCGACGAAATGAACGACAGGACTTATGAACGAGAATGCTTTCACAAACCTGCGTTCGAACCCTGCCGTAATGTATGTTCATGACTAGCCTTGTATGTTGTCTGTGCTATTTAGCATAGTAAAACCTAATGATAATACTAACATATCTTTAGGTAAGGAACCATACTTATTCCCGCTTCTTTCTGCTTTTCACCTAGGAAAACAGGCTACTGCCAAGCTTATCTCAACGTTGCATATAGCCAAAAAATAAGAAAACAGAACTGAAAAGTGTCTTTTTTCACACTGTCGTTCATGTTATTTTATAGAAAACAGCAAGCCTCCTGAAATACTGGAAACTTGCTGTTTAGTACTGTACATATTTGCTCTCAGCGTGAAAACGACAAAGATGCTGCGGATGTGCTAACGCTCTAGCGCAGCGCCTCATCCAGATCACTGATCAGGTCGTCAATATCCTCCAAACCTACGGAGAAACGGAGTAGTCCGTTCGTAATCCCGCGCTCCAATCGTACACTATGGGGCATAGCCGCATGTGACATCATCGCCGGATACGACAAGATGCTTTCCACAGCTCCCAGACTCACCGCTACAATTGGAATACGTACGCGACTGAGGACTTCTTTTGCACGCTCACCAGAACCCACATCAAAAGATATCACTGCACCATAACCGCTGGATTGGCGCTCATGAACTTCACGCCCTGGATGATTCTCCAGACCCGGGTAGTATACCGCCTCAATGTCGTTGCGCTCGTTCAGCCAGTTAGCGAGCTTCGCTGCGCTCTTTTCGCTGTGAGCCATACGAGCCTCCAGTGTCTTCATACCGCGCATGAGCAACCATGACTCCTGCGGAGCCAACACGGTACCCAGTCCATTTTGGAGCTGCTTGATTTGTCTTCCCAACGATTCGGTACGTGCTACCGCAAGTCCTGCCAGCACATCGCTGTGTCCGCCCAGAAACTTGGTCGCACTGTGCAATACAATATCAACTCCCTGCTCAATCGGACGTTGATAATAAGGTGTCATAAAAGTATTATCCAATAACGTTAAAAGCCCGTTGTCCTGTGCCCAAGAAGTTATTCCTGCCACATCGGTAATTTTGAGTGTCGGATTGGACGGAGTTTCCATATATACAGCCCTTGTATTCTCCTGCAACGCCTCTTTCACAAGGTTGAGGTCCGTCATGTCGACGAAGGTCGTTTCGATATTCATCCGTTTCAAAATGGAGGTCAGCAGTCGATATGTTCCTCCATATACGTCCTCGGAAACAATGACATGATCTCCAGCAGACAAGAGCATAAATGTAGTAGAGATGGCCGCCATACCTGATGCAAAGGCAAAACCGCACGCCCCGCCTTCTAATAAAGCGATATAATCCTCCAAAGCTTGTCGTGTCGGATTACCTGAACGGCTATAGTCATGCTGTGGAGGATTAAAAATATCGTGATGGTGGAAGGTAGAAGCTTGATAGATCGGGACGCTCGATGCCCCCGTAACGCTGTCAATTTCAGAGCCAAAATGCAGCAGCTTGGTAGCGAACTTCCGCTCTTTGTTCAGATCCTGCCCGATCCTCCTCGCATCCTCTATCATTGCAGCTCTCCTCCTTCTACTTCTTGACGTGCCGCTTCCAACGCCGAACGTAAATCTTCAATTAGGTCGTCTGTATGCTCAATGCCTACGGAGAAACGCAACAGCCTGTCATCTACCCCGACTGCATCCCGAATTTCTGCTGGTATGTCCGCATGTGTCTGCACAGCGGGATAGGTCATTAACGATTCCACACCGCCGAGACTTTCCGCAAACGCAATGAGCTTAATGTGACGAAGCAAAGGTTCCACATAACGAGCATCCTTTACTTTAAAGGAAAAGATACCCGTATTTCCGCTGGATTGTTTATTTTGAATCTCACGACCTGGATGGCCTTCTAGAGCTGGATAAAATACTTCCGCCACAGCCGGATGCGTCAGTAAATAGTTAGACAGCACTGTTGCATTATGCTCGTGCCGGTCCATACGCAGCGCTAACGTCTTCATGCCCTTCATTAACTGGTAGCAATCGCTTGGGGAAAGCACTGCCCCTATGGAATTGTGCAGGAATGCAATTTCAGCTGATAGCTCTTTGCCTTTGGTTACGATCAACCCTGCCAGCACATCGTTGTGTCCGCCCAAATATTTGGTTGCGCTATGTACCACAATATCCGCGCCCAGTTCCAATGGCCGCTGGAAATATGGCGTTAGCAGCGTATTATCTACAATGGTAAGCAACTGATGTTGTGATGCCCATTTAGCCACCGCTCGAATATCAGTAATCATCATTAACGGATTTGTAGGCGTTTCTATGAATACAGCTTTGGTATTCGGTCGACATGACTGTTCGAGCGCTTCAAGATCGTTCGTATCCACATAACTGGCTGTCACACCAAATTTAGACAAAATACGCTCCAGCAAACGATACGTCCCGCCATACAGATCCAGCGATACTATGAGATGATCTCCCTGTCCAAACAATGCAAATACCGTTTGCAGCGCCGCCATACCTGAGCTGCATGCAAAGCCTGCATCACCCGATTCAAGTGCAGCAGAAGCCTCTTCCAGTACCTTTCGCGTGGGATTGATCGTCCGAATGTAATCAAATCCTGTGCTTTGACCCAGACGGGGATGGCGGAACGCCGTAGATTGGTAAATCGGGTAATTAACAGCCCCGGTTACTGGCTCTTCTACTGAACCGATTTGTGCCAATCTACTTTCGATTTTCCACTTTTTCTCACTCATATGAATCCTCCTGTTAACTTCCATAGTGGGTGCTATAACCAATCCTGCAAAAATGGATGTCAAAGACTATACTGCTGCGCTACTGCAAGGTGATACTCTACAAAGGTAAACTACATGCTCCTTTTTTAAATCTGGGGCCCGATATCATAAGGTGTTTCTTGGTATACATAATAGTTCAGCCAATTCGAGAATAATAAATTGGCGTGCGCCCGCCAAATTGAGGGGGGGGTGCGCTCAGGATCATCATTAGGAAAATAATTTTTGGGGACTTCAATATCCATTCCTTTGGCTACATCGCGGTCGTATTCCCATTTCAGTGAAAGCGGGTCATATTCAGAATGCCCAGTTACAAAAATTTGTTTACCGTCAAGCGTGGCTACGAGGTACACTCCAGCTTCTTCGGATTCGGATAAAACTTCTAATTCGGCGATATGATCAATATCTTCCCGACGAACCTCCGTATGCCTGGAATGAGGAGCATAAAACAGTTCATCAAAGCCGCGTAACAATTTTACTTTAGGTTTAATCACGGTGTGTGGAAATACACCGAAGCATTTGTAGTCGAGCCCATATTTAGGGACATCGAAATGATGGTATAAGCCTGCCTGTGAGGCCCAACAGATATGCATGGTCGAAGTTACATTCGTTTTCGTCCATTCAAAGATTTGCCGGATTTCCTCCCAGTAGTTCACATCCTCAAACTCAAGCTGTTCAACCGGGGCTCCTGTAATGACCATGCCGTCAAAACGACTGTTCTTGATCTCGTCAAACGTTTTATAGAACATGTTCAAATATTCTTGCGATGTATTTTTGGATACATGAGACTTCATATGCACCAGCGTGACATCCACTTGCAACGGCGTATTGCCGACCAGGCGCAACAGTTGGGTTTCCGTCGTTTCCTTTGTAGGCATTAAATTCAAAATGGCGATACGCAACGGACGAATATCCTGATGATAAGCCAAGCTTTCATCCATTACGAAAATATTTTCGCCCTCCAGCACTTCCTTAGCAGGTAATGTGTCTGGGATTTTAATCGGCATGTAAACTCACTCCTTGTTCGGTAAGTTTTGCGAAAATCGTCTTGTTGAGATGCCGGGCATATAATAAAAAGACCTTTCTCTGGTTAGAGAAAGGTCATATTTGTATCCATATGCGCCTCTCTCATCTGTCAGGGCAACGCGCTTTGTACAAAGCGCGCGTCCTGCAAGAATTAGCACCGTGCGATTAAAATCGCCGGTTGCCGGGTATCATCGGGCTAGTCCCTCCACCTGCTCTTGATAAGATTTCGCTATATTCATTTTGGGTTCACAAAGTTCTTGTTGTTCACTTTAATGCATCGGCTGGGCTTCGTCAAGATGGGACTTGCAAATTTGTAACCTGCATTCACATTTTGTCTACCTTTTCCATAGGTTAAATCATATCCCTCCTATCGCTGAAGCTCTTGCCACTACTGTTGATTTTGCCCATGATTTTGCGCTTGAAAGGCCGTAGGCCGAGCGTTATACTATACAAGTGCTATTAGGCAAAAATATGGAGCAGTAGTGCAGACTTGAGTGTTTCCTGCGATACTGTGGCAATCTAAAAAAAGAACATTTGAGAGGTGAATCCGGAATGGAAGGCGACCCGAGTCCGAATAGGCGGCGATCCCTGAACAACAGCATAGGAATGACTTCAGCTTGCCGAAAGACGGGACGCCAGGCTCTGCATGCTCCAAAAGCCTCCGGCTTTTGATGAGAGTGCACGCTTACCCGCACCGGCTAACTGGCTAACTGAGTCCATTCCTTATGCTTAAGGTAAACGTATTTCCGTTACGGCGGAGCATAAGGAGTGACGTATATGAAAATCCGTTTGGTCAACAACGGGGTTTTTACCCCTGTCGAAGAAATTGAAATGGCGCTTACTGCACCGGCAGAAGGTTTTTATTGGATTGATGCCGATGTCGATGATTTGGCAGTGCTCCAGCCTTTATTTTCCATGCATGATCTTGCAGTAGAAGACTGTTTGAGTGAAGAAGAACAGCGTCCGAAGATTGAAATTTATGAAAGCCATTATTTTATCGTTGTAAATAGCATTCGTTTTGATGATGAAGAAATATTTTTGCGAGCTTTGAACATTTTTCTCGGCCGCCATTTTATCATTACGGTGACCAAGCAGAAAATCAATGAGCTTCGTACCCTCAAGCCTATGCTGTGGGAGCAAGAAGTCAGCCAGCCTGACCGTTTTATGTATCTGTTGGTCGACTTAATTGTTGACAACTATTTTCTGGTTGGTGACCGGATTGAGGTCCGCATTGAAAAGCTGGAAGAAGATATTCTAATGCATACGAAAAAGTCGCATTTGAACGAAATCATCGGCTTACGCAGTGAGATTCTGTGGCTGAAAAAAGTGTTGGGCCCGCAAAAAGAAGTCATCAATACCCTGAACAAGCGGGATTTGCGGCTCATCGACGATCAATTGCAAAAATATTTTAGCGACATTTATGAAAATGCTGTGAAAATTTCGGAGACTTTCGAAACTTACCGCGACTTGATGGGTAACCTTCGAGAAGCTTATCAATCCAGTATCGCCAACCGTGCCAATGAAATTATGCGTGTGTTTACAGCAATTACGACCGTATTTATGCCATTGACGGTCATTACCGGAATATATGGGATGAACTTCGATAATATGCCTGAGCTTCATACACGTTATGGCTATTTTGTCGTCATTGGTATTATGGTGGCATTAGGCGTCAGTATGTTCTGTATTTTCCGTAAGAAAGACTGGGTTTAAAAATAAAAGGGGAAAAAGTATCAAATTGGATACTTTTTTCTATTTTCAAGCTTGGTCATAAAAAGCAGCAGCCGTGTCCTGTGAGGAACTGGCTGCTGCTTTTTAGTATGTTGGACCCTGAATATACTTTAATACCCAGCTTTATCCAACTAGTTCTATATTATCCAACATGTCGGCCGGGTACCTGCTGATGACGAAACCGTATACGGATCAGACGCAGACGCTCATAAATCTGATCCAGTCCTGTTTCGGTTGCCTTTTCTTCCCCATACACTTTCAGCATGACGGGCTTGAGCAACGTATCCCCCAACTCTTCATAAGCAGACCAGATAGCTGCCTGCTCCGCCTCAGATACATTCACCAATTCCTTGTGGATCAGCTTGTCCATATCAATACCGTCTCTATCCAAATGCTCCACAGCTTCAATCATCTCTCTACGATGCAAACCTGTCTTCATTCCGATATGCTCCAGTGAAAGACCGTCCGAAATGCCTTCAATAATCGTTCTAGTTAAGCTGAATTTGTTCAGCTCCTGCCTGTACTGGTTCTCTTTTTGCTTGTATAACCATGACAAAAAAACTTCTTCTTCCAGCGTCTCTGTTACCCAGTTCAACGGAAATGGCGTGGTGCGGTCATTTTGTGTCGTAATAGCCAATAGCTCCGTCCCATATTGCGACACCTTACCCTGACCCATACCAGGCAGCTCCAACAGTTCTTCTTCGGTATGGGGAAGATAAACGCTAATGAGTCGAAGCAATCGATTCGTAGCGATAAAATAAGGTGCTTTTCGTTCCGTTGCTGCTTTTTGCCGTCTCCACATCGTCAATTGCTCATACACTTCATCACGTGGAAACAAATCACTGTAGCAATACAGCTTTTGCAGCGTTTGTCCTCGTCCTGATGATCCTTCTTGCTCATGAAATACACCATGGATTAGGGGCCTGTAGCCCTCAGCCATTTTGAGCGCCAGCTCATGACGGTATACATGTAGTAATTCCTGCCACAAGCTGCCCTCATACCAAAGGTCGTCTATACTTTCATCCGGGACATGGTGTGTGCTCCAGCCTGCACTCCATTCCCCTTCATGCTGCCCAATCCATACCTGAGCAAAGTCCTCATAGCCCTGTTCATTCCGTTTGGACAAGCGATTTAAAAATACTATCTCCATGATTTCTTCCTCCCTCATATCGTTGAAAGACAGTCCCGCACAACACAAAAACGCAAAAAAAAGCACCTATCCTGCGTATTCGCAAGAAAGGTGCTTCCCTTTTTGAGCCGTACTATACTGTTGCCTATATAATAACCGTACCTTGGAGTGCCGTCAACCCTAAATTCTAATGATTCAGTTTTTCCTTTGCCAATGCCAGAGCACCGCACAATCCAGCATTATCACCCAATCCTGGAGATACGATATATTGCTCAATACCTGTTGTCAGACTCGAATGCTGCACGTATCCGTTCAAAAGTTTTTGTAGTTTGGTACGAATGAGCGGGAACAATTGGTCTTGCTTCATTACTCCCCCGCCCATAATAATTTTTTGCGGGGACAGGATTAATACATAGCTCATTAAAGCCTGTGCCAGATAGTACGCTTCCATTTCCCAGGCCGGGTGATCGACAGAAAGCTCATGTCCTTTAACCTTCCATCTTTTTTCGAGCGCAGGACCTGCTGCCAGACCCTCCAAACAATCTCCGTGATAAGGACATGTCCCCTCGTAAGTATCTTCTGGGTGACGACGTACCAGAATATGCCCCATTTCCGGGTGAGATAATCCATGTATCAGCTTTCCACCAACCAAAGCACCTGCCCCGATGCCTGTGCCTATCGTGATATACAGACAGTTGTCCAATCCTTTGGCGGCACCCCAAATAGACTCACCAAGTGCTGCTCCATTCACATCCGTATCAAACCCCATAGGCACATCAAAATGCTCTTTCAGTTTACCAATCAGATTGTAATTTCCCCAATGTGGCTTTGGCGTTGTTGTAATATAACCATATGTATCACTACCTTCGATAGGATCAATCGGCCCGAACGATCCTACGCCCAATGCTTCAATGCCCTTGCCTTCAAAAAATGCGATGACATTCTCCATTGTTTCTGCTGGTGTGGTTGTTGGAAAGCTCGCTCGTTCCAGTACCTCTCCACGTTCGTTGCCAATTCCACATACAAATTTGGTACCGCCTGCCTCAATTGCTCCCAATACTGTCATAGTTGCTGTTGTCCCCTTTCGATAATCCGGTTCTCTCTCCACTATATTCACCTGAAATGTACCTGAGGTCAATCCCCTAATCGCAATTGTATATAATCCTTCACAAGACGATATAACTCCGTTAACATAACGGTATACAAATAAGGACACTGACGCATCCAGCCTCAGCATCCCTATATAACTTACTTTACTTAAATTGTCGTACCAAGCCTAATAGCTTCATTATGATCCGGTTGCGACACCCATCAATGTACACAAGCTTTTCATTTCAAGCTGCTCAAACTTGTCTACAATTTGCACGTGATCCAACGTCAGCAGACAACTATCCAAAGCACATGCTACAGGTACACCACAGTGAATTTCAGCGAGTTTGCGTGAAAGATGCAGCATATCCAAATCACTCTCAATTTTTTTGCGGACCGATGGTGTTAATTGATCCAGATTCTCCAGAATGCCCTCAATAGAGTCGTATTCCTGCACCAGCTTGAGTGCCGTTTTCTCACCAATACCTCGTACTCCTGGATAATTATCGCTTGCATCCCCCATCAGGCCTTTAAGGTCCACCACTTGGCGTGGCTTAAGTCCTTTTTCAGTCAGCAGGGTCTCCGGGGTGTATACCATATAATTGCCGTGGCCTTTTTTCATAATAATGACCCGTGTCCGATCATCCACTAATTGAAGTAAATCATGATCTCCCGAGAGAATCATTACATCCATGTCCTCATTTTGCGAATAATGGCGTGCAAGCGTACCGATACAATCATCGGCTTCAAAGCCTTCCGCTCCAATGTTGGGAATGCCGAGGCTGTCCGTCACTTCACGAATCAATGTAAATTGGGGAATCAAATCATCGGGTGCGTCGGCTCGGTTTCCTTTATACGCAGCAAAATGTTCCCCACGGAATGTCGTTCCGCCCATATCCCAGCAACAAATAACATGTGTAGGATTAAACGTTTGGACTGCATCCCAAAAATATCGAATAAAACCATATATGGCGTTCGTTGGCACCCCAGCTTTTGTACGACGGATATAACCGTTTGCGGCGGTTGCATAATAAGCGCGAAATAGCAGGGCCATGCCGTCAACCAGCATTACGGATTGTTCATTGCGTTGTGTCACAGATTGTATTGCTCCCATTCATCATAATATTTAACCCCCACAGTATAACATATCGTGGGGGTAAATTGGGCGTTATTGAGCTCCCCATGTGCCCTCAAATGTTTCCTCTTTGAACCCTACCGTTACTTTGTTACCGTCGGTTACAATCGGGCGTTTGATTAATCTTCCATTTGAGGATAAAAGCGAAATTTGCTCTTCACGGCTCATGTCTCCCAGCTTATCTTTCAGCTTTAACTCTTTGTACACCTCACCGCTAGTATTGAAAAACTTTTTCAGCTCCAGCCCGCTTTTGCGAATCAATTCTTCCAATTCCTCCGGGCCGGGCGGCTGTTCAAAAATAGGAATCAGTTCCGTCTCATGCCCCTTGTTTTGCAGCCATTTCACTGCATTACGGCAGGTACTGCATTTAGAATACTGATATACTTTCAGTTGGCTCATCGCTAGTTTAACCTCCATTTGGTTTTCTCTTAAAAGCTCCTGCATTTCAGCCATATCGTCAGGTAGAGGAGCATAGAACGTCAGCCGCTCCCCGGTTACAGGATGCTCCAAGGACAGCTCTGAAGCATGTAAGGCTTGTCGAGGCATCTTGACATCAAGCTGATCATATCGCTCACGTTGCGCAGCATCATCAGGTGTAATCCGGTACATTTTATCTCCGATCAACGGGCAGCCGATATAAGTCATATGCACTCGAATTTGGTGCGTACGCCCGGATTCCAACTTTAGTCCGATACGGCTTCCCCCGTTCCACACTTCCTCCAGCTTATACAGCGTAAGGGCAGGATAACCATCCGGAGTCACCATACGCAAATGCGGATCATCCGGGTTGCGGTCAATCGGTCCGTCTACCTTACCTTCCTGCAGCTCAGGGCGCCCATGCACCAGAGCCGTATAGCGCTTATCCACCGTTCCCGCAATCATCTGTTCAGAAATATGCTGGTGTACATATGGATTTTTGGCTACGACCAGCACCCCCGTCGTCTCCTGATCAAGACGATGAACAGGACGAAACCGGAACAGCTCCCCCTTGGTCTGCCAATAATGCACAACCCCGTTAGCCAGTGTTCCTGTGTAATGACCATGAGTCGGATGGACAATCATGCCCGCCGCCTTATTCACCACTAACAGATGTTCATCCTCAAACAATATCTCAAAAGGAATGGGTTCAGGTAAAATATCATCAGAACGCTCGCGCTCCATGCGAATTTCTACTCGATCCCCGGATTTCACCTTTACGCTGATGTACACACGCGTCCCGTTCAGCATAATACCTTGCTCGGTCAGCTTGAGTTTGGATATTAACTTTCGAGAAATGTTCATACGTTTTTGTAAAATAGTCTTCAACAGCATGCCCTCCTCCTCCGGAGGGATCGTATATACGATAGGTTCATAGTACAAGCTCATCACAAATTCCCGGTTGCCTCCTTATTTGCGGAACACTTTTTTGCTGCGCACATATTCGACATCGGGTACGCCCTGACGGACATTCGCTGTGCGAGCGACGGCAAAGAAATAATCGGAAAGGCGGTTTAAATACCGACGTACCGCCGGATTGATGTCCGTATGTTTACCTAGTGTAACCGCACGGCGTTCTGCGCGTCGGCAAACCGTACGGCATACATGAAGCGTTGAGGATAATGTGCTACCACCTGGTATAATAAAACGCTCCACCTTCGGATTTTCCTCCTGACATGCATCAATCCAACCTTCCAGACGCTCTGCCAGCTCGTCCTTCACCTTATATTTGCTTTCACTGATTTTAACAAATGCCAAATCCGAACCACAATCAAACAGCTCCTGCTGTATTTCTTCCAATTGAGTCCGAATATCCGCAAACTCTTCCCCTTCGGCAAAGCTGATGGCTTGTCCTACAAAGCTGTTCAGCTCGTCAATTGTTCCGTACGCTTCCACACGATCATCATCTTTGGACACTCGACCGCCGATCACAGAAGTTTGTCCTTCATCACCTGTTCTAGTATAGATTCCCATTCCATTTCATCCCCTTTATCATTCCGTAAGTGCTTTCAGCACCTTGATGGCTTCTTCCTTATTGCTTGTACGAGGCGGAACGGTAGCAAATAATGTTTTGGAGTTATATTTTAGCTCCTTAAACATCTTCATCTGCTCCACCGGAATTCCGAACAAATGAGTTTCCTTGCTCACATCTGTTCCTTCTTCCTCCTGCCCCTTCTTCTTAAATACGCCGCCCTCGAACACGCCCCGGGCATACGTCTTCTTGTCAAAAGCATCATCTAACGGCAGATTCGAACCATTCTGTCCATACAGCTTCATGTCCTCTTCCGGCAAAAGAAACAGATCATGCTCCCCGGCCGCATATTCTACAACCAGCTTCTGCTGGTTATACAGCGGACTGACTGAAATCTCAATAGTCGGAGCCTGTTCGCCCAGCTTATCCTTAAGCTTTTGTGCCAGCTCCTCACGGATGACTGAAGCATCCCCTTTATCCATAATAAAAATGGAGAAGCTGTCCTTGTCCCGTCCCCCACATCCAGCCAATAATACAAGTGTCAGCATTCCGATGATCCACGGCGATAGCCTTTTTAGCCCCGCTCTCATATGTACGCCCCCTCTTCCATGCCATTAATATATCATAAGTTGTGAACGCAAAAAAAGAAGGCTCGACGGCCTTCTTCTTACATTTGGCTGACTTCACACAGTTAAACCTTGCATTCCGTACCATACAGCTTCATATATTCATTGATTTTCAAATCGAGCTTGCAACTGATCTCGATGACAAGATCAGAGGTGAAGGACTGCTCTTTCTGAAACGTCCGCATCATCTCATTGCGCAGGAACAAAATTTCATCTTCCAGAGAAATGTCGTATCCTATTGAACTAGACGAATTAAATCCAACATATGACATGAGCATTCCTCCTACAATTGAAAAATTGAACTTCCTGCTATCGATTTCAAATTATAGCATAGAAATTAGAAATAAAAGACTATTTTTTATGAATTACCCATAAAAAAATAATTTTAACCTTCTTTTCTTACTTTTTCTACAAAATGACCAATCCGATCCAGTGCCTCCGTCAGCTGAGCAACAGAAGTCGCGTATGAGCAACGAAGATAGCCTTCGCCTCCCAAACCGAACACATTACCTGGTACAGCCGCAACTTTAGCCTCTGCCAAAAGACGCTGTGCAAATTCATCTGAGCTGAGTCCCGTGCTTTGAATACTAGGGAAAACGTAAAAAGCCCCTCTTGGCTCATGGCACTCCAGGCCGATTTCCCGAAACCCTTCAACCATCAGACGGCGACGCTGATTATAGGCTTCTACCATACGATCTTTCTCACCCAAACCATTCCGCAACCCTTCCAGTGCCGCAACTTGCCCCATAGAAGGCGCACACATTACGGTGTACTGATGGATTTTGAGCATAGCGGCAATCAGATCGGGATGTCCGCATGTATATCCAATACGCCAACCTGTCATGGCGAAGGCTTTGGAAAAACCACTGACGAGAATTGTACGATCCATCATACCAGGCATAGCCGCAAAACTGACGTGCTTCTCTCCATAATTCAATTCAGCATAAATTTCATCAGAAATGACGATCAAATCATGCTTTTCCACGACTTCGGCAATCGGAAGCCAATCTTCATAAGTCATCGTAGCCCCAGTTGGATTGCTCGGATAGCATAAAATCAGCACCTTGGATTTAGGTGTAATTTTTGCCTCCAGCGCCTCAGCCGTCAGCTTGAATTCATCCTTAGCAAAGGTTTCAATACCTACCGGAATCCCGCCTCCAATTGCAGTGATTGGAGAATATGAAATGTAGCACGGTTCGGGCACGAGAATTTCGTCGCCAGGTACAATTAACGCACGCAAAGCAAGATCAATCGCCTCGCTTCCCCCAACGGTCACGATAATCTCATTTTTAGGATCATAACGGACTTCAAATTGCTCATTCAGATAATCACTGATCGCTTCACGCAGTTCTGGCGTTCCCGCATTAGACGTATAGCTGGTAAAACCTCGCTCTAATGAATAGACACAGGCTTCCCGCATATGCCAAGGGGTTGTAAAATCCGGTTCGCCTACACCAAGGGTAATAATATCCTTGTTGCCACCCACCAAGTCAAAAAACTTACGAATACCCGAAGATGGGATCTCGCGCACCAACGGGGACAAATAGGAACTCATAGCTTTGTTACTGTCGGTAAATGCTTCTGTTTTGAGATTCATCATGATCTTCCTTTACGGCGAAATCATCAGACGATTATCTTCCTGATGGTCCTCAAAGATAATTCCGTCCTGCTTGTATTTTTTAAGCGTAAAATTAGTCTTGGTAGACAAGACCGAATCAATAGGCGACAGTTTCTCCGACACAAAGTTAGCGACCTCACGAAGATTGCGGCCTTCAACCTCTACCAGCAAATCGTATGCTCCGGACATGAGATAGACCGATTTAACTTGCGGATACAAATAAATCCGTTCTGCAATCCCTTCAAAGCCTCTTCCACGCTCGGGTGTAATTTGCACTTCGATCAAAGCGGTAACCTTTTCGTCGTCGACTTTGTCCCAATTAACTACAGCGGCATATTTGACAATCACGTGTTGGTCTTCGAGCTCTTTCATTGAGATGCGTACATCCTGCTCGTCAACCCCCAGCATAGTAGCCAATAAAGTCGGTGTTCTTCTTGCATCTTCTTTTAACAATTCCAGCACTTTTAATTTCAATTCATTCAGCTCTGTCATTCTACATAAGGCCTCCATCGAAAGAGATTACTATACATCATACAATACGCACTTTAAACCTGCAAAGAAAAACCGTCCACTCCGGTAAACCCGGCAGGTGGACGGCTGTTATGGGAATCTGCTTCAAAAACAGAAAATCCCGTTTACATATAATAAGGGTTGTTTTGGTGTGTAGACTGGCCTTGCTGGTGCATAGATTGACCATATACTCCCGCGGATGTCGACTTTTGCTGAATGAACTGTTGGCATTCTTGTTGGGTCTTGCGAGCTTCTTGAATCTGTTTGTCCAAATCGATGCGCAGTGCTTTAGTTGGAGTGGCGTACATATTATTTTGGCTCATCAGATGATACAAATCACCTTGCAGACGCAATGTATCATTCGTAAGGTCGGTGAACATCTGACGCACAGACGGACAATTGGATTCTGTCGTCGCCGTTGTGTATTCGCGCACTGTACGTTTCATATCAGCAAGAATGGTATAGAGCAAATCTTCTTCGGGCATAAATGACATATTGTTTTGTGAATACATTCTGTCAAACCTCCTTTATTGGTAAATCCAAATTACTGCTGTGGTTGCATTGGAGCAAGCTGCTGATGCTGTTGAAGAGCATTAGAAAGCAGATTCAAGTGGTGCTCATGAGTTCTTGCCAGTTGTAAACAGGCTTGTTGGATGGCTGGGTGCTGAATAGACGCCGCTGTGGCCGCACATTGTTTGAGTAGTAGTTCTTCATTGGAGATGGAGTCCACGATGTACTCCAGCTCTTTGCCTGACAGGGGTTGCATGTTCGTAGATTGCATAATCTCTGTGCCTCCTTAAAAGTTTTGTTGCACGCTGGTTATCTTGTCCGTTTGGCGAAATACTATGTACACATAAGAAATACTACATATTGCCTATGAGGAGTGCTATTTTATATGGAGTTGATAAGCGGGAATACATATTGGCCGAATACATTGGAGCAGGCGCTGGATTTTCCGCCTTTGGCAGAGGATTTAAATTGTGATGTATTGATCATCGGGGGAGGGATGGGGGGGGCCATCTGCTCCCGGTTATTGGGAGAACGACAGGTAGACACCGTGGTTATTGACAAACGCAAACTGGTAACTGGAAGCTCTTCGGCCAATACTGGCCTGCTGCAATACAGCAATGACAAGACCTTAACCTCTTTCATCAATACGTTTGGTGAAACGAACGGTGTACTGTTTTACCGCATGTGCAAGGATGCACTAGATCAGTTAGATAAGCTGGCTGCCACACTGGATACAGACCCTTCCTTTATTCGGCGAAGCAGCCTGTACTATGCAAGTACACTAGAAGATGTACAGGTGCTTCAGGAAGAGTACAAACAGCTAACCCGGTTTGGATTTCCAGTGGAGTACTGGGATGAGCAACAGGTTGCTGCCCGATTTCCTTTTCGAAAACCGGCAGCCTTGTACACACACGAAGATGCTGAGGTTAATCCATTTTTGTTTGCCCAGGGCCTGCTGCAATCTGCCAACCGTCTCGGTGTTCGCTTATATGAGCATACGGAAGCCAAGCATTTTGAATTCCATGATAATGAGGTCGTTTGTCATACTAACGGTGGAATGATCCGAGCAAAAAAGGTTGTTTTTGCAACAGGTTATGAAACACAAGAGATTAAAACCGATCAGGGAGCCGTTCTGCAAAGCTCTTATGCTATCGCCACCAATCCAATCGGAGATGCTCCCTTGTGGCATGAGCAGTGTCTGATCTGGGAAACGGCCCGTCCTTATCTATATATGCGCTCCACACCGGAAGGACGTATCATTATTGGTGGTTTGGATGAACCTGTATTGGACGCCAACCAACGTGAAATCAGGCTACTACACCAACAACAAAAGCTGCTGCAAGCACTACAGGAGCATTTTCCCAGTGTGCCATTTCAGATCGACTACGCTTGGGCGGCTGTATTCGGCTCCTCTCACGACGGCTTGCCGTATATTGGTCCACATCCGCGTTTTCCAAACTGCTATTTCTTGGAGGGTTACGGGGGAAATGGGACGGTTACGAATATGATGGCCGCACAGCTATTGGCTGATGAACTGACGGGCACACACCGACCTGAAATGGAGCTGTATTCTCTGACCCGTACGACCAAACCCTCGCCAGAAGCAACAAAACCAATGGTTTAACATATGAATACAAAAAGAACCTCCTTTCGCCTATATAAGTGAATTCTGAGGTTCTTTTTGTGTTGAATTTTCCTGTTACTCCGTTTGCTTGCGCCAGCGTTGTGCATGGGAATGAGAATTGCTTCGCTTTGTCTTCTGTTCCATCTTCAGCACATTTCGCATAAAAAACCAGCCGATCACTGGCATTAATGCAAGTCCAATCAACAACCAAATCATCGCTGTAGGAGCCTTGCTGATACTTAGGACGCCCAAGAAAATGAGTGTACCGGTCAACCGTCCTACCATTAAGCACAGTTCACGCAGTACAACCAGTTCCACTCTCTGATTCGCATCTCCTTCACTCGTACCCATTAAATCAAAACTCGCTGAGATCATAGGAATTAAATACAAGGGCAGGAATATAGCGGTGCCGATCCCCATAATCAGTAGCGTGATATACTCCATACGCCACAATAAGGGTAACAGCGCAATCACCAACAATACAGCACCCAACAGCATACCAGCCGAGCGATAGTGTGGCTTGAGCCATTTTCCGACAGCCCAAAAGCTGAAAAATGAAACCGCCGAGGTGATAAGTGAAAACTGTGCCAGCTTCCATTCCTGTTGAGTAGCTACATACACGAGCAGCGTAATCAGGAAGGCAAAAACCCCTTCACGGATGCCCTGGGTAACAAGCGATAACGACAAGGGACGCCACATGCTCCCTTTTTGTGACAATCGTTGCTTAGGCTCCTTCCAATTGTAGTTTCCTGTCGGCTTACGCTTGCGAAGAAAGAAACTAAGTACCACTCCTACGACATAAAAAGCTAAGGAAATACTGAATATTACTCGATAACCCGCATCATCCTCCATACGAGCAATAATCCAACCAGACAGCCAAGGACCCACGATACCGGAAAACGAACCCAGCAGACCGACCCATCCGTTAAAATGATCGCGACTTGCCTGATCTGTGACTTCGAAAAAAATGACATTAAACGCCAGCCAGAATAAACCTAATGCTGCACCCAATAACATTCCGAGTGGCCATATGTAGTTTACAGCCTGCGGTCCCGTATATAACACGATTAAATAAAACAGACCGGACAGTGCTGTCCCCACGCGCAGGGCATTCATTTTGTTATGTTCCTTGACCCATTTCCCAGCCACCCAGACCATGATTCCCAGCGCAATTTGTTGGCTGACATTAAACCAGCCAATCATCGCGTAATCCTGCCTGCTCTTCCATAAATATACGTTGAGAAATGTGCCTGACAATGCTGCTGCAAACACAAACAATCCATTCAAGCTTAATAGCAGAATGGATTGTCCGTTCAGGTTTGATTTCAATGCAGTTCCCCCTAACCGAAAAATCACCAATCAGCTTATTTCAAGCCAGCTTGTTCAAAGATTTCTTCGATTAAGATGCCCGTATTGAGCTTGAGCCTATCCGGGGGATTGCTATTTAATTGTTGGAAATACCGCTGAGCTTCTCCAGCATCCGCAGTCGGTCATTCTCTGACAATGTGTGCTGGACATGAAAACAGCTAGGACAAACATAAACATTCAAGACGAATGGCAAGTCCAGAACAGGTTTGCCAAGTGCTGGCGACATCGACGGTTCAAAGCCTTCTCTGGTTACGGTTTGCGAACCCGCATGCAGCATGTATTCTCCACATTGGAAGCATTCAAGAACCTCATCTTGTCTGTCGAGTATTTGTTCAGCGCCTTGTTCATAAGCCATCAGATCCGCACCGCTTTCTTCAAATTTTTGCAAAGTATGCAGCACAGGCAGCTTATGAAGCTCATTATCCTGCAACAACGGTGCATCAACTGGTTTATCAACTACGATTTCATCCTCTGCCTCATATAAAATATCCTGCTCCTCTTCATCACCGAGCTGAATACTCAATGTACGATAACCCTTCAGGTCTTCTTTTCCATGAGAGTGTGGTACCGGGGTTACAGAAGCCGAATGATCATGTTTTGTCTCTTCATGTCCATGCTCGCCGGCATGTCTATGAACAGGTGGAGAAACAGACTCCTCTTCATCATCGGTGATGTCAGAGTAACCTTTCAGATCATTATGGCAATAGGGACACTCTTCCTCAGGGCCCAATTCTTCATCCCAAATAATTTCCATGTTACACCATGGACAAATAGTCATTTCCAAGCTTTATCATCCTTCCGTTCCAAGCGTATACCAAGCTCTAGTATACAGGATGTGTCAAGTTACACTGGCACCGATCACATAAGATAACGATATTGAAATAATCATGGAAAACAAGCCGACAGCACGGTTATCCTCTTTAATCTGTTGATCGATAGAAAATACCGGTGTCAGAAACTCAAAAAGAAAGTACGCCGCAAGTAGCAGTAAAAAGCCAACGAACGACCAAATCATCGTATCGTACACGCTGGATTTGGCTTCCATTGCAAAGCGGAGCACGTTGCAAATACCGAACATTTTCCCTCCCGTAGCCATGGCTACTGAAACATTGCCGCGCTTGATCTCTTCCCAGCATTTATAGCGGGTTACCAGCTCAAAACACGACAAAAATACAATTAGCTCCAGCACCGCCACCGAGAAATAACCCAGCATCATCCCCAACGGATGTGACAGCAATTCATCAATCGCCATCTTCACTTCGTCCCTCCCGTTCTACCAAGCGTTCCCGAGCAAAGCCGGCAACCCATAGCTATTCCAATTCAGCAACGGTTACGCCTGTGCCGCCTTCATTGTAATTACCGATACGGTAGCTTTTCACATGTTTATGCTTGCGGAGGTACTCCTGAATACCGGTTCTCAGAATACCCGTACCTTTGCCATGAATAATGTGTACCTGACCCAGATTGGCCAGAAACGCTTCATCCATGAAGCGGTCCACTTCCATCAAGGCTTCCTCCACGTTCGCCCCCCGAAGATCAAGTTCACTTCGTACGTTATCATCCCGTGTCCGTTTAACGCCAGTGACTGGTTTTTGAACTCTTGGAGTCGTTGTTTGGGCAGGTTGCAGTAGTTCCAGATCATCCAGACTGACCTTCATCTTCATGATCCCCAATTGAACCACAGCTTCCTTGGTACCGGACAGTTCAACCACGTGGCCTTTTTTATTCAGACTGTGAACGGATACTTCATCGCCAGCCATGATAGAACGAGTACGCGTAGCGGCCGGGCGTTTGACAGTACTTTTCTTGCGTTGCTTCGGTTCAGCCTCATCCAGTTCTCTGCGAGCTGCAATCAGCTTGTGCTCCTTAACCGAAGCCCCTTCTTCCTGAGCCAATTTACGCAAATCAGTAATGATTTTCTCAGCTTCGCTACGAGCCTTATCCACGAGAACTCTTGCTTCATCCTCAGCTTTTTCCAGCATACGGTCCCGTTGGGACTCCAGCTTATCCAGCTCCATCTGATGACGGCTACGCAATGCTTCCATTTCTTTACGCAACTGCTCCGCTTTTTCCCGTTCTTGCTCAGCTGTCAAACGGTTCTGCTCCAGTGACGCAATCATGTGCTCAACGCGCTGGTCTTCTTCTGTTACCTCACCACGGGCATAGTCTAAAATGCGCCCTGGCAATCCCAATCGCTCGGCAATGGCAAATGCGTTACTTCGTCCGGGGACACCGACCAGAAGGCGGTAAGTCGGGCTTAAGGTAGCAACATCAAACTCCATGCTTGCATTAATAATTCCTTTACGCTCATAGGCATACGCCTTCAATTCACTATAGTGAGTCGTCGCAACCATACGGCAACCCATGGCATGTATATGCTCCAAAATGGACACAGCCAAAGCCGAACCTTCCGCGGGGTCCGTTCCTGCCCCCACTTCGTCAAGCAATACAAGACTTTTGGGCGTCATATTTTTCAGGATGCTAATGATATTGGTCATGTGGCTGGAAAATGTACTTAAGTTTTGCTCAATGCTCTGCTCGTCACCAATATCAGCATAGATTGCATCAAATACACACAGCTGGCTTTCATCCTCAACAGGTACAAACAGTCCAGACATCGCCATCAAACTAAGCAGGCCAATGGTTTTCAGGGTAACGGTTTTCCCCCCTGTGTTCGGTCCGGTAACGATAATGGAGGTGTATGAATTGCCCAGCTCCACATCTATGGGAACGACCTGCTCCAACGGAATTAGAGGATGTCTGCCTTTTTTCAGCTTCAAGTACCCTCGGTCATTCATTAAAGGCAAGGTTGCCTTCATTTCACGGGCGAGACGCGCTTTTGCAAAAATAAAATCAAGATTGCCCAAAACGTCCACATCATACAGCAACATATCCGCTTGTTCTGCGACAAGTGCGGTCAGCTTTTGTAAAATGACTTCAATTTCACGCTCTTCTCTCAGCCTTGTTTCCCTCAGCTTATTGTTCATGGCTACGATAGATTCAGGCTCGATAAACAATGTTGCACCTGACCCGGATTGATCATGAACAATTCCGCCAAAATAAGAACGGTATTCGGCCTTAACCGGGATCACAAACCGATCTCCACGAATCGTAATCAACTGATCTTGAAGCATTTTGGATACAGTTGAGGAACGAATCATGGAATCCAGCTTCTCACGAATACGCACTTCTCCCGAGCGCAGCTCCCGACGGATTTGTGAAAGCTCTGTGCTGGCAGAATCCAACACTTCTGCATTTTCGTCAATACAGCCTTTGATGGAGTTTTCTAAACTTCTCTGCTCCGAAAGCTGCTCACTCCAATACAGCAATGTTTCGACAGGATTTTCTTCATGCAAACTTGTCACGTATACTTGTATACGGCGTGCGGCCTGAACCGTTGTCCGAATGCCAAGCAACTCATGCGGGCTTAATGTTCCACCAATACGGGCACGCTTCACCGCCGGAGTGATATCCACTACTCCGTTAAATGAAGGCACTCCTTTGAGGCGATCAGCAGCATAGGCCTCATCCGTACCTTTCAGCATTTTCTTGATATGCTCCAAATCATCGCTGGGCTGTAGCCGAAGGGCTGTCTGTTGTCCCGTTGCCGTTTGGGCATAGTGACTTAGTTTATTTAGAATTTTTTGATATTCAAGGGTTTTGAAAATTTTAGAGTCCAACTTCACTACTCCTTTCACTTATATCTATATTATACCGAAAGCAGCAAACTTACGCTATTTGCCAACTCTGTTTTACACATAAGAAAGCTCTTCATGCCACACACTAACCTTTGTCTAACCCTGATTCAAAAAACAAAGGAGGTTATTCCGTGAGCATTCTCGGGCACATTGTACGTTTCATCGTTGCCGCTCTGGTGCTGATGGTCGTAAGCTGGATCGTTCCCGGATTTAGTGTAGGCGGCTTTTGGAGCGCGCTGATCCTAGCCATTGTCATTGCCTTGATTGGCTATATCGTCGAGGCGGTGTTTGGTCGACGCGTCTCCCCATTTGGACGCGGTATCGTAGGTTTTCTTGTGAGCGCTCTGGTGATCTGGGTCGCTCAATATGTCGTCGCTCATGTCAGTGTTTCCGTTCTGGGCGCATTGCTCGCTGCATTGGTTATCGGGATTATCGACCTGTTCATTCCGGTATCGACACCGTTTGAAGCCGGTCGGAAAAACGGGAATTAATTTCAGTAATCGCTTCTGGCAAAGCTGTCCCGAAGCAGAATTCATCTGCCAAAGGACAGCTTTTTGTCATTTACACCTCTGAGTGGATACAATAAACAAACAATCCCCGGCAATGAGCAGCCGGGGATTGCCTTACATGTATAATCCGTATCTACTGATCCTGTTCGATAAGTTCAATCCATTCATTATACTCAGTTTGAAGCTTGGTGTATTCTTCCTGTAATTGACGTAATTCCGTAGAAATCTTCTCCGAATTTTCCCGATCTACGTCCTGTTGTACTTGCAACAGACGAAGCTGATGCGCTGCCATTTCATATTTTTGACCCACTTCGTCCAATTCAGACTGCAAGGCCATCCGTTCCTGCTCTATGGACTGCTGTTCAGCCTTCGCCGTTTTGGCAGTTTCAACAGCCAAACGAATTTCCTCCTGAAGCTGTTCCTTTTGTTGAACCGTTACCGCTATTTCCCGCTCCCAAGAAGCAAATTCTTCCTTACGGGCAGCATCTTCAGCTTCCAAACGTTCCGCTTCAGCCTTCAACTGATCGTATTTAAGCTGCCATTCCAGGGATTCTTCCTCAGCACGTTCCAGTTCACTCCGCCGTTCTCGATTTTCCTGCTGGAGCTGCTTGATATTTTGCTCCAGCTGTCCAGCTCGGCTCTTCATGCTTCCATATTGCTCCTGAAGCGATTGATACGCCTTAGTTCCCTCTTGCTCTCGGACTTTGGCTTTCTCAAGCTCATCCTGAACGCGAATCAGCTCAGGTGAAAGCTCCTTGATTCTCGCTTCGAGTTGAACTAGCCGTTGCTGTTGTGAAGCAAATTTATCATTAATAGCTTCGAGCTCAGCCGCTGCGTGCTGTAATTGCTCTTGTATTTCTTCCTTCTGTTCACGTGCTTCCAGCAAGGAGAGCTCCAGCTCATCAACTGCCACCTGGCGTTCTTCTGCAAGCTTCTTCCATGACTTCTCGCTTTCAGCTAGCGTAGCCAGCTCACTTTGCAGCTTACGAGAAGATACGTGAGCTTGCTCCAACAGCTTCTGCATCCGCCGCTGTTCTTCCTCCAGCTTAGCCGTCTGCTGCTGCTTAGCCTTGGCTTCAGCTTCTAATTGATCATATCGACTTTGCAATTCTTCACGTGCAAGCGTATCTGCCTGCTCTCGCTCTATCGCAGCCTGTCGCTGTGTTTCCAGCACAGACTCCAGCTCGGACTGTTGTTCCTTCAGTACTCTTGCTTGCTCTTGAGCCTCTCCCAGACGAGAAGAAAGCTCTGTACTGCCTGCCTGTACTTGTTCTAATTGTTCCTGAAGCTCCTCGACCCGAATCTCCTGCTCCAGTGCAGCTTCATCAGCTCGTTTCTGTGCTTCTTGATGCTGGAGCTTTTCTTCATTCAACGCCAATTCAGCCTGTTTACGTTCCTGCTCCAGCTGCTCATTCAGTCCGGAGCACTTAGTTTGCCATTCGCTTACCTTCTTGCTATGCTCTTGCTGCAAAGCAGATCGCAGCTTGTCCAGTTCTGTGCGCTTTTGCTCCTGATGAGTCTTCTCTGCAGCTGACAGCTTGGCTTCAGTCTGTTTAGCCGCTTCAAATACTTCCTTCTTCATCTGCTCTTCTATCTGCCGGATACGCGCATTGGCCGCCTCCTGCTGCTCTTTCAGCTTGCGAGAAGCTTCTTGACGGGACTCCTCCAATTCACGTTTAGCTTGTTTTTGTCCATTTTCAAGTTCAGCCGCTTTTTTCTCCTGCTGTTCCAGCTTTGCCCTCAATTGGGCGATCTCCTTGGCTGATACAGATTCGGTTTCCATCAGCTTCTTCTGCGTTGCTTCCTTTTCTTCCTTCAGTTGAATAAGAGATTGATGCATATCTGTATTTTTCTGCTGTTGTTCCCCTAGAGCTGTCTGGAGTTGCGCCAGATCTCCCCGGAGCTCTGCTCGTTCCGCTGCTAAGCGGTTCATATGACTCTGAATTTCCTGGATTTGTACAGCTTCTTCTGCCATATGAACCGCAGCCAGCACGGCAATTCGGGGCATATCCAGACGCGAATGAGCTTGAGAAATGCTGTGCATACGCTCATCCACGTAATTGGCAACCTGCTTCATATAATCGGTATTGCTGCCGACGAGTTTATAAGAAGTACCGTAGATCTCTACAGTGACGCGAGTACGATCTGGTGTAGTCACAATTATGCCCTCCTTCAATACTACTGTATGTTGATTCTAAGGTGTGTCCGGTACTATGGTAACCCGCCTTCCGTGAAGCGTTCAACCTTATTAGTCCGGCTTCCCCGCAGCGGGTAATTATCAGAGTAAGAGAGCTTCTATGATGATAGGCCAAAAAGCCGTATCGAACCTCTGTCACTAAGATTCGATACGGCTTCCCGCATTTCCTGCTACTTTCTCAATTCCGCTCCAAAAGTTTGTTCCAGAGACGTAACGACAGGAGTATGCGCCGCATTGATCTCTTCATCCGTCAACGTATGTTCCCAGTGACGATAGGTCAGAGAGATAGCTACGCTCTTCTTATCTTCACCAAGCTTACTGCCTGTAAATACATCAAACACTCGTGCATCCTGCAACAGCTCTCCGCCTGCAGCGTGAATAACACGAAGCAGTTCGCCTGCCTCAACGTCTTTATTGACCACGAGGGCAATGTCACGTTCCACGGATGGGAAGCGAGCCAGCTCTCTGAACTGAATATGAGAGTTTGCGTGTTCAATGACCTGTTGCAACGCAATTTCTGCAACATACGTATCGTTCAGCCCATAAGATTGTTGGAGCTCCGGATGAATCTGCCCAAGGGTACCGATCCGTTGAGAGCTTCCATTCACATCCAGCCATACCGAAGCGGAACGGCCCGGGTGGTAGCTTTGCGGTTGGTCAGCGACATAACGAATGCTGGCACTCAATCCGAAATAGTCAAACACCGTTTCAAGCGCGCCTTTAATATCAAAGAAATCAACCTTTTCAGCACCAATATTCCATTGTTTTTCACGGCGTACCCCAGTCAACAACAGACTCAGCACTTGAATTTCCTGCGGCTGGCGGGTTAATGTTTGTTCCTCTGTATAAAATACTGTTCCCATCTCGAAAATCGCCAGATTGTCTTGCTTCCGGTTCATGTTATACACCGCTGTATCCAGCATCTGCGGAATGATACTCGTACGCAAAACACTACGGTCTTCGCTCATAGGCATAGCCAAACGTACCGGATGGCTGCCTTCTGTCAGGGCATTAAATAACCCCGTACTTTGCGGATGTACAAAAGAGTAGCTGATCGTCTCCTGCCAGCCACCATGAGCCAGCAATCTGCGCAGGGAGCGGCGCAATGATTGTGATGCTGTCAAAGCTCCCGGAGTTGTAGGACCTTCAATCGGCGTGGTCGGGATATTGTCGTAACCATACAGACGAGCAACCTCTTCGATTAAGTCCACGTCAATGGTGATATCTCCACGGCGTGTAGGAACTTGAACTTCCAGTACCCCTTGCTCTGCGTCGCCACATCCGAAATGAAGTCTACCGAAAATCGTTTTCACCTCAAGCAGCGACAGTTCGGTTCCCAAATATCGGTTTATTTTATCTAGCGACAGCTTGATAATGCGGTTTTCAGCTTTTGCAGACGCAGATTCTACGATGCCCTGGTGTACAGTGCCTCCTGCATAACGCTGAATCAGCGCAGCTGCACGATTCACAGCAGGCACAACAGCGCCTGGATCAACCTCTTTTTCAAAACGCAGACTTGCTTCTGAACGCAGTCCAAGTTGACGAGACGTTTTGCGAACTGTACCGCCGTCAAACTTCGCAGATTCCAGCGCAATGCTGACCGTCGCATCCGTAACCTCGGAGTTGGCTCCACCCATCACGCCTGCCAATGCTATTGGTTTCACACCGTCTGTAATCAGCAGCATATGCGGCTCCAGCTTACGCTCCTGATCATCAAGTGTAATCAATGTTTCGCCTGCACGAGCGAGTCGAACTTCAATATTTCCATTTTCCAGCTTATCCGCATCAAAAGCATGCAACGGCTGACCGTATTCCAGCATGACGTAGTTCGTAATATCTACGATGTTGTTGATCGGACGAACACCTGCCGCCATCAGACGGTTTTGAATCCATAATGGGGAAGCCCCCACTTTTACACCTGTAATATAACGGGCCGCGTAGTGCGTACACAGTTCAGGAGTATCTACCTTCACAGACAGATGATCTGCCGCTGCATCGCTAATTTCCACCAGATCCTTAGCCGGATCAGCCAGAGAAATATCACGTCCCAGAATCGCACTCACTTCATATGCTGCTCCGTGCATGCTCAGGCAATCCGAACGATTGGGTGTCAGATCAAAATCCAGCACCTGATCATCCAGCGCCAGCAGCTTCGTAATTGGCATACCAATTTCAGCATCCTCAGGCAGCACCAAAATACCTTCTTGCAATTCCTTTGGAAGCAGCTTGTCATTCATGCCCAGTTCTTTGGCCGAGCAGATCATACCCATGGATACTACACCACGCAGCTTGGCCTTTTTAATGTGGAAATCTCCCGGCAGCTTTGCACCTACAACTGCAACAGGAACCTTTTGACCTGCATCCACGTTTTTGGCACCGCACACGATTTGCAGATCTTCCTCCTGACCTGCATCGACAATACATACATTCAGCTTATCAGCATCTGGATGCTTTTCCTTGCTTTTAACATAGCCGACAACGACGCCAGTAATCCCTTGATTGCGCTGCTCGACCTCATCAATTTCTACGCCCGAACGGGTGATTTTCTCTGCCAGATCCTCCGCGCTTACCTGATCCAGCGATACATACTCGGACAGCCACTCGAATGATACTTTCATATGGGTTCACTTCCCTTGATATAGTTGTTTATTGACGCGCAAACTGTTTCAGGAACGACAGGTCACTGTTATAAAAATGACGAATATCATCGATACCGTATTTCAATATAGCAATCCGCTCTACACCCATACCGAATGCAAAGCCGCTGTACACCTCGGGATCAAAACCGCCCATCTCTAGCACTTTCGGATGGACCATGCCACAGCCCAAAATTTCAATCCACACGCGTTCGCCATTTTTCTTCACAAAAGTTACGTCTACTTCAGCACTCGGCTCTGTGAACGGAAAGAAGCTTGGGCGCAAACGGATTTCGGTCGATTCTCCGAACATTTCGCGTGCAAATTGAAGTAAGGTTCCTTTCAAATCACTCATGCGAATGTCTTTTCCAATGACAAGCCCTTCAATCTGGTGGAATTGAAAAGAATGTGTTGCATCGTCATCATCACGTCGGAAAACCGTACCCGGACAGATAACCTTAATAGGTGTTTCGCCCTTCATCGCTTCCATCGCGCGAATCTGAACTGGTGACGTATGGGTACGCATCAACAGATCCTCAGTCAGGTAAAATGAATCCTGCATATCGCGTGCGGGGTGATTTTTAGGCAGGTTCAATGCTTCGAAGTTATAATAATCCGTCTCAGCCTGTGGACCCTCAGCCACTCGATATCCCATGCCTGTAAAAATATCCTCGATTTGCTCAATCACTTTGTTGAGTGGGTGCAGTCCGCCTTGCGGCAGTGTGCGTCCAGGTAGCGTAACATCGATCTTTTCCGCTTGCAGACGCTCATTCGTTTCCGCTTTCGTGAACTCGTCTTGCTTACGGTTAACGACTTCTTCAATCGCCTCCCGCACCTCATTGGCTACCTGTCCAACAACCGGACGCTCTTCCGCGCTCAGCTTGCCCATACCGCGCAAAATTTCAGTCAATGCGCCCTTTTTTCCCGAGTATTTGACCCGTAGATCAGCCAGCTCCTTAGGTGTTGCCACCTTCTCCAATACTTCCAGTGCTTCTTCCTTCAAGGCCAGCAAATGTTCCTTCATTTGGATGGTTTCGCTCATCGCCTGTTCAGTCCCCTTTCTTCATATCCAGCTTTTCAGACAACAAAAAAAGGTCTTTCCTCCCGGTAAGGGACGAAAAGACCGTGGTACCACCCTCGTTAGACAATAAGCTTAGCTCACCCGGCGTTTTGCCTTACGGCAACATAGTTACAGGTGATTGTTCATGCTATGCATCATCGTCTCGCTCTGCACGTTATAACGGTCGTGAACCGGTATCCCCTACTTGCACATTCGCCATTCACATGGCGCCTGAGGTTCAAGGAACTGCTCCGGAGCGAACTTCAACAGCCCAGTATTTGCAGAAACGCTCTCAATCCTACGACGCTTCCTCCCTGTTCAATCGGACACTGTCTACTCTTCTCCATCAAGACATTTTCAAAAATTCGAACTATTGTTCATTATTATATGCAAACTACCGCGCTTTGGCAAGCAGGGCATACGTTTCAACCCTTTAGATATCGAGATCATCCAACCGCTCCAGATTTGCACGAATGCGCCTGATTTCGCTCAACAACTTTTCATTTTCGTCATTCGTGCCTGTCATTCCCATCAACTCTGTAAGACGCAATTGTAATCGAAGACGTTCCTCACGCCGCTCCTGGTCTTCTGGCTCCCGTTGACGGCTCCGTTCATCTTCTTTCTTTTCGTCGGCTGTCCCCTCATAGATTTCATATCTGCCCCCCGGCTTCATATCGAGTAACCGAGTTGCCGTGCTCCTCACCAGCTCCCGATCATGTGAGACGAGCACCAGTGCTCCATCATAGTTACGCAAAGAATCCTCTACAATTTCACGGGTTTCAATGTCAAAATAATTCGTCGGTTCATCCAGCACCAGCAGATTGGCTCCACTAAAGTACAGACGCAGAAAAGCTACCCTGCATTTTTCTCCCATACTAAGTGTCCCGATCCTTTTAAACACGTCCTCTTTCGCAAAAAGAAAGCAGCCCAACACTGTTCTCGCTTCTGTTTGCGTCATCGTCGGAAGCGCAAGCAGACTGTCCAGCAACGTTTGATCCTCTGGGAGCTGCTCCAGCTCCTGTGAAAAATATCCGATGTTCAACTGTGGGTTGGCTGTGATTTTTCCTGTCTGCGGCTCCAGTTGACCTGTTAATAACCGAAGCAGTGTGGTTTTACCAATTCCATTGGGCCCCCGAACAGCCAGACGGTCTCCACGTGCAACGATCAGATTTAGATTTTTCACAATGATACGGTCGTCGTAGCTAAAGTCAACCTGCTCAGCACGCAGCAAATATTTTGCCTGAAACCCGCTGTCACTTAATTTCATGTGCAAAGACGGAGCTTCACGTGGTTGTTCTACCCTGTTAGCCTCCAGTCGCTCCAGTTCTTTTTCTTTCGCATGATAACGGGAGATATTTTTTTTAGCCTTGGCCTTATAGAAGCTCTGTGTAATAGCCACTTCGACTTTGGATGCGCTACGATGTGCCTGGTGAAACCATTCCCTGTAATTTCGAATCGTTTCCTCCAGTGCCTGTTTCGCCAGCTCCTGCTTTCGATAGCTGGCTTCCTGCTCTCGCAGTTCCCGCTCCTTTTGCGCTTTATATTCCTTATAGCCGCCTTTATAGCGCCCAATACCCGTTGATGCAAGCTCAACTATACTCGTAGCCACTCGATCCAAAAAGGCTCTGTCATGCGATACAAACAGCAGCGTTCCCGGATACGTGGACAGCCACTGCTCCAGCCAAAGCAAGCTTTCGGCATCCAAATGGTTGGTCGGCTCATCCAGCACCAGCAGCTTCGGCTGCCTGACCATCAGTCCGGCTAACCGCACTCTCGTCTTCTGTCCGCCACTCAGGTCACCATAAGCAATGGACCACGTCTGGGCAGGCATTCCCATTCGAGTGAGCGCCTTTTCCACCTCAGACTCCCAGGCAAAGCCTTGCAGGTGTTCGTATTCATCCATCAGCTCGCCGTAACGCTCCAGATGATGCTCCATATCCTTCCCAGCATCGGCTAGGTCAGCTTCCAGCTGTCCCAACGCTTGCTTGAGGAGCCAATGCCGAGGGCTGGCCTGCTGTGCGGCCTCCAGTGCGGTTCGAGACCAATCCACCGTATCCTGCTGCTTCAGCCAGCCCCGCTCTTCCAGTGGCAAATCATGCTCTACTTGACCAGAGGTTGGCACTTCATCTCCCAGCAATATTCGCAATAACGTCGTTTTACCTGCTCCATTTCTTCCAAACAGTGCGAGCCGTTCTCCTTCCATCACATCCAACGACACATTCTCAAATAAAGATGTCCCGTTCCAATCCTTTACTACATTGCGAATACGCAAAATCGTTCTCATACCGATCATCCTTTCCCAGCCCGGTTTTTTGACCCCGGAAGCAATAAAAAAAGCCGCAGAAGGCTGCGGCTTGCATACAAGGAATATAGAATGACTGTTATGAATCGTTTCAGAACATACGCTTATGAAAAATAACACCGTAAACGAATAAGCCAAATCCCGTTCCGGAATAAACGCATACGTCCCTACATTCATTTTCAGACACACTTCTCCCGTTGCAGCTTACAGCCGCCTGCCAGTAACTGTGCAGTTAAGTGGGAAAATCAGTGTGCTTACTTCATCGGACGTATGGTTACCTTCCTTTTCATGGGATAATTACTTGCGGTTAGTATAGCAGATCACAACACATTTGCAAATAACCCTCGTTATTTTCCAAATACCAAAGTTGTATTCGACGAGCCTGCATATTTCGTTACAAACTCTTTAGTATATTCAGGAGTCTGAACTTGATAGCTATAGTTCTTGCTTGGATTCCAGTTGGTTACACGCGATTTTTGATTGTTGATGGTGGGAAAACTCCCTACATCTTTAAACTCGCCATTGCCTTTATCATCAAGAATACCGCCCTTTTCATTACCTTTTCCAAAGTAGTTGTACTCAGAATAGATTCTTGCATTCGTAGCAATGGTATAAGCAAGCTGAAAATTATTAATATAATTATTTTTAACATGGAAATATCCATATCTCATGAGTCCTGGACCACGTACAAGTAAGTTTTCAAAATAATTATTAGCGATCGTGATATGGGGCATGCCATCATAATTTTTATTGCCATCATCAGGATATCCCAAAATGAGACCATATTTATGATTAGCAAATTTGGAGTTACTAATGGTTACATAATCAGCCGATTGGCCTATGTACAAAAGTTTGTCCAGATCCGAGCCATTTGCATTATAACTGTGACCTGCAAACGTAACATGATCAATCCAATAATTTGTGCCCGCAGTAAGATAAAGTTGGATGTCATCGTTACCGTTAATGTTGGCACTGTGCTCAAAAGTTAAATTTTGAAAGATCACATTTCCCGAATTATTTGTTGTTTTCAAATGAATGTTAACCAGTTTGTTTTGCGCATAAGAACCAATGAGCGATTTGTTAGTACCAATGTTGACCACGGTTTTAGAGGAGGCAGAGATATTTTTTTCGATGACCAGAATTTTAGGAGTTGAATCCCCTAACTGGTTTTTCAAATCGTTTAGATTATTGATATAGATAATCTGACCGCCTTTTCCCCCTGTTGTGACAGGCTTAGTAGCTCCATTTTCACTTTTAGCCTGTCCGGCAAAACCAGTCATTCCATTCGTCGACGTATTCGGAAAATCAGCAGCGGCGAACGTAGAACTTGCAGGGAAAGTAAGCAGCACCAAAGTTAATGCTAAAAACAGAAAAGAAATTTTCCTCATTGCAGCTACACCATCCTTTTTTAAGTTAAATCCCAACAATGCGACTATACTTATTTTTTAGTAAATGGTAAATAGTTCTTTTTATCTGTTTATTTATAGCATATAAGCTAAATGTTTTATATTTTATTTTGTGTGGCAATGTAAAAATAGTTCGTAAGAACGCAAAAAGCCGTGATACCCCATTGGCACCCCGGCTATAATGTATTTATCTACTCCAAACAAAACAAAAACCCTTGCGTCACAAGGGTTTCGAACTTCTTAAAATAGTAAGCGGGTGATGGGAATCGAACCCACGCTATCAGCTTGGAAGGCTGAAGTTCTACCATTGAACTACACCCGCATTTTATAATATCTCGATTCTTATGTATGGCACGCTTAACCTATCGTCAACCAGCTGAATCAGGATGTTATTTAGTATAACTTACCTTTCAGCAAAATGCAAGCATACTACATACTATCCTGAGCCAGCCAATTCATAGGTTCACGTAAAAACAATTTTTCAAAGATTTCTGCCGGAATGGGGCGACTAAAGTAATACCCCTGACCCTCATGACAATCTTGTGCCTGCAAAAAATGAAGCTGCTCCTCATTTTCTACCCCTTCAGCCGTAACCTTCAGCTTCAAATGGTGAGCCATGGAGGCAATAGTAGATACAATTGCTGCATTTTTGCTGTCGACCAGTACCTCATTTACAAAGGAACGATCAATTTTTAGACGATCAATCGGGAGATTCTTCAAATAATGCAATGAGCTATAGCCAGTTCCAAAATCATCAATACTGATTGCGACACCAATAGCCTTTATTTTTTTTAACTGTTCAAAGGCTCGATCCTTATCAAAGGTCATACTCTCGGTAATCTCCAGCTCTAGATAGCGTGCTTCAAGTTCCGTATAGGTCAAAATGCCCCGAATTACATCCACCAGCTTTTTTTGCTGAAATTGGCGCATGGATAAATTGACCGAAATCGGGATTGGTGGGTACCCAAGCTCCTGCCAATGCTTATTTTGCAGACAGGCCTCCCGTAACACCCATTCCCCCAAGGGCACAATTAAACCACTTTCTTCAGCCACCGGAATAAAATCGCCTGGCATCACCATCCCACGATGAGGATGATTCCAACGCACCAGCGCCTCCAAACTCGTTAGCTCGCCACTTTGCAGGTGGACACGAGGTTGATACACCAATGAAAATTCCTCATTTTCAAGCGCTCGCCGCAGATCATTTTCCAGCTGGAGTCTTTCATGCGCTCGCATCTGCATCGAACTAGCATACCGCTGAAAATTCACTCCCTGCTCTTTAGCACTATGTACAGCCGTATCCGCCTGCTGAATAAGCTGTTCACTCTGATTCGCATCCAACGGGTACAAAGCTATACCAACGCTCACCGTCACATGATAAGACTCACCATCAATATCGAAAGGCAGATCGAACAGCTTCACCATATCATCAATACGACTTCTCATAGCATCTGTATCTTCGTATCCCGTTAGAAGAAAGGCAAATTCATCTCCGCCCATGCTAAAGACAGCTTCCCCTTCATGGCTAAAATGCCCCAAGCGTTCGCCTACTGCATACAGCAAATAATTTCCTGCCATATGTCCAAGCGAATCATTAATCGCCTTGAAACGATCAATATTTAGAACTAAAAGTGCTACTGTCTCATCCGATTTCAATGATTTGCGCAATATTTTATCTAAACGTTGGGAAAGGCGGCGACGATTGGGGAGTCCTGTTATATCATCATTATAAGCAATGTGATTAAACTCAGATTCTGCTGCCTGCTTTTCACGATAAGGAACCAGAACCATCAACCGGACCAGCCCGCTCAACATGTTATAGAATGCTATCGCGTTGGTCAAAAGTCCCAATAGGTGATTAATATCGCTCATTTGCTCAGAAAATAAATAGAACAACTGACTCACAACACACAGTCCAATTCCACGAACCATAAGCAACATGCCCAACTCCGCCGGGCGGACTTTCCAATATTTTCGCACCCCGAAAATAAAAGTGAACACAAGTAGTAACATGACAGCCAGATTTAACGTCCAGCCCAGGTTGCCTATTTCGTATCGTATACGTAGATCCGGTAAGCCTGCACCAAATATCTTAATAACTCCTAGAATCAGCAAAGTGCAGCCTATCCCTGCCCACAAAGCCACTGTCTTGTATTCAGACTTCGTCTTGCTAAACGGGAGGAAACAAACACATAAGAGCAAGACAGAAGTAAAGGCACGATTTACAAACAGCAGCCATAACGAAATGCCCGGAGACAAAGCAAAGTCCGTCAGGCTTACGAAACTAAACGAAACAATATGAACAAGGTAAAGCAGACCAGCCACCAAAAACGTCGGGGCAATAAGAAGTCTCTGCAAGGATAACTGTTCCAGTAAAACGGACCAGGATTGATAAAAAATAGAAAAACAAATCGCAGCACAGGCAAACCCTATGATCGGATATAACAAGAAAAAAACATTATGGGAGTATATCTTATTCAAAGTTACGTGAAATAACTGAACCAAGACAAACAAAACTATCGCAGCAATGCCGATACCTATCGTTTTTTTTACTTCCAGCCGTATACTCATTCAGCCTCTTCAGCCCCCTGCATATCGGAGATTCCGATCATCTAAGACGTTTGACAGCTTTGGAAGCCGTTGTTTAAGTCTATAGTATCAAAAATAATGTTGTATTCTGGTATATAATAGCATTTAATCTGTGAAAGGTGAATCATTTTTTTGTCTTAAATTCATGAATTCATTTTCGCATTTACGCAAATAACCGAGCTTACAGCACCAAAAAAGCGCATCATCTTGTCAGATTATGCGCTTCAGATAACCTTTTCCAAAAAGGTGATACCTATACCCCAACGCTGCACAACATAAAAGAAATAGTATGTACAGGACCCCTCTGCGAAAACCTCCCCATATTAAACTACAGGAAGCGTGATTTTGAATTGTGTGCCACTTCCATGTTTACTGTCTACATGTATGAAACCTCCGTGATTTTTGATAATTCGATAGCTCACAGCCAATCCCAACCCGGTTCCACTTTCTTTTGTTGTAAAAAAAGGATCAAATAAACGCGTCAATGTATTGTGATCCATACCTAATCCGTTATCTTCAATACAAATGTGGACATAATTGCCCTCAAGCACTGTATGAATATCGATGCAGCCCTCTCGTTCCCCACCCATGCTTTCAATGGCATCCATTGCATTTTTAATCATATTGAGAATAACCTGCTTAATCTGCTTCACATCAATGGAAACCTTCATGAGCTCATCATTTTCGTCCAATGCAATCTGGCAACCCTTCATCAATGCTTCGCTTTCTGTCAGCATCACTACTTCTTTCAGCAGCCCCATCACAGATACAGCCGTTTTTTGCGGAGCCGAAGGCTTGGACGAATTTAAGAACTCATAAATAATGTCGTTCGCACGATCAATTTCTGTTAATATAATGCGGGCATACTCATCCCTGCCCAACTCCACCAAATGCGGTCGAAGCAATTGAATAAAGCCCCGGATTGCGGTAAGCGGGTTACGAATTTCATGAGCAATAGAGGCCGAGATGCGTCCCAGCATCGCCAGCTTATCGTTTTGATATGCTGTCTGCTCAATCTGCTTATAATCCGACACATCCTTGACGCTAAACAAAAAATCGCCATCCATCTGATCACCATAGGTTACTGTTATCAACCAATGCCGACCATACTCATCAATTAACTCATGATAGCGCTTTCTATGAAAGATAGTTTCTTTATAAATCCGCATGATTTTCTTCTTCTTAAACCGGCTTAACTCAGGATGATGCAAAATTTGCATCAAATTGCGACCTGCTAGCGAACTCCGTGGTAGCTCCAGCAATTTCGCCATTTGCACGTTAATAAAGGTCAGTACCCCGTCACTGTCAAACAGCATGATACCACTATCCAGGTTCTCCAGCACATTTTCATACTTGTTATTGGCGATCTGTGTGGAAGGACAAGCTCCCACGGTATCAAGCAAGGCTTCTTGGAATTCACTGATCATGCCAGGCTTCCCCCTTGTTTCGGAATGACAAACTGGCCGTATCGGACGCGTAATAATCTTGAAGAAAAGAAAGGCATCTATCGACTACCCTTCAATGGTGTAGAAAACAGTTACACAGAAATCCGACCATCTCTTTCCAATTCCAGTCTTATTTTATGATAGACAAGATTAAGGATCGCAGTCAATCGGAAAAAGTGTCGAATCCAAATTTTTATCCTGTTTTCTTTCGTCATAATATCTGCGCAACATTACCAAAATGAAAAATGAAGTTAGGAACAAGCGCCCTACACACCAAAGAAGCTCTCCAGAATTGAGAGCTTCTTTGGTGTGTAGGATGTCAACTGCCGCTCTTATTATGTTGAAGCCGGGATCGTCTTTGGCTCATAACGGCCAGTCTTCTCTTAAGCTCTCCCTGCCATTTTTCATCATTCATCTGTTTGGCTACCATCAATAAATCCAGGGATATGTCAATTTGACGCTTCACAATTTCAAACGCATCTTCACTTTCACGATTCACACAATTTTCAAATATCGTATCATCGTCTTCCATGACATAATCCTGAAAATCAATCTCGCTTGCCCCATCTCCATGTGCATATTCAGCCAAGATTTCATACTCATTTTCGACTTTATAATGAACTTCAATGCGACGACATACCGGGCAAAACAGCAAAGGAACATTATGAACTTGGGTGCGGTAATGCTTCAGCGTTCCCTTGGTTCCTACCATGCTTGCTCCACAGCAATAACTCATCCGGGCTCAGCCTCCTCTGAACAAAACCTGTTCTGCCTTGCTTATCTTCTACAATACCTTATTCGCTTTCGTCAGGCAAAATTCCTCCAGAACACAACAACATTTCCATAATTATTTGTTACCTCACTCTGCGTTGCCTCATTAAACAGGCTGTCCTCACATTTTCCGCTGCACAGAGCAGGCAAGCAAGCCCCCAATAACGGTAGAGTAACCGCTAGTTGGGGGCTTGTTTGTTTAATTAATTTCAACTTGTGAAGCTTATATTACAGATTTTGATCGCCTGGTTTCCAGTTCATTGGGCACAAGCCACCGGATTGCAAAGCTTGCAGTACACGCAATGTTTCTTCTACACTGCGACCTACATCGTTGTGGTTAACCACTTGATATTTCAATTCGCCTTCTGGATCAATGATGAACAAGCCGCGCAATGCAACGCCTTCTTCTTCGATCAGAACGCCATAATCGCTTGCTGTTTTTTTCGTGATGTCAGAAGCCAATGGGAAGTTCAGTTTGCCTAGACCGTTGTTTTCTTTAGCTGTGTTGATCCATGCTTTGTGACTGTGCACGGAGTCTACACTGATACCCAGAATTTCAGTATCCAGCTCTTTGAATTGGTCAGCAGCATCGCTCAATGCTGTAATTTCCGTAGGGCACACAAAAGTGAAATCCAGTGGATAGAAGAAAAATACGAGCCACTTGCCACGGTAATCGGAAAGCTTCACCGAACCAAATTCTTGACCGTCTCCAGTCACTGTTTCCAATGCAAAATCAGGGGCGGGTCTTCCTACCAATCTTTCTGCCATAATATGAAATCCTCCTTTAAAATATGTAAGAAAAACACCACATGTGCTTTCCTCAATCATCTGTATTGTAATAAACAACAACTTACTTGATAAATGTTATCATTCGCTGAAATCAAAGTCAATATTGTAACCATTACTTTTTTATAATTATTTTAAACTAGCTTAAAAATTCACATTTTATTCACATTTTGAACCTTTGAATATACAAATAGCTCCTGATTGCTCAGGAGCTACTGTGCTAAACATTTGCCAAAAAGCTAGACTGTATAACCTTACTATATAATAGGAAGCTTTTTTTCAGAACGGGTGCATTTACGGAGCTTTTAGCGAATAGCTGCAGCGATCAGATCACCCATTTGAGTTGTCGAGATTGCTTGAGATTTATCCACCGCAATATCCGCCGTACGGTGCCCTGCATCCAGTACCTCAGCTACGGCTTTCTCAATGGCATCTGCTGCTTTCTCGTACCCGAAGGTAAGACGGAACATCAAAGCAACGGACAAAATCGTTGCAATGGGATTCGCCAGGCCTTGACCTGCAATGTCAGGCGCCGAGCCATGTACCGGCTCGTATAGGCCGAAGCTGCCTTCTCCCAGTGATGCGGAGGAGAGCATGCCGATGGATCCAGTCAGCATAGCCGCTTCGTCACTGAGAATGTCACCAAACATATTTTCCGTCACGATGACGTCGAAGCTAGATGGACGACGCAGCAATTGCATGGCGCAGTTATCAACCAATACATGCTCCAGCTCGACATCCGGGTAGTCTACAGCAACCCGGTTCACTACTTCACGCCATAAACGGGAAGTTTCCAGTACATTAGCCTTATCCACCGATGCAAGTTTTTTGCGACGTTTTTGTGCAATTTCGAAAGATTGGCGCACGATACGCTCTACTTCTGTTACATTATATGCGCAAGTATCAACTGCTTCCTCACCCTGAGGACTTTCTCGTCTGAACTTCTCGCCGAAATAAATGCCGCCCGTCAGTTCGCGCACCACGATCAGGTCCGTTCCTTCCAACACTTCCGGTTTCAATGTAGACGCGTCCTTGAGACAGTCAAAGACGACAGCAGGACGAAGATTCGAAAACAGACCGAGCTCTTTGCGAATGCCCAGCAGCCCGGTTTCAGGACGAAGTTCCTTTGGATTGTTATCCCATTGTGGCCCTCCTACCGCACCCAGCAGAACAGCATCTGCAGACTGACATACTGCCAGTGTTTCTTCCGGTAATGGTGTGCCCTTCTTATCAATGGCAATCCCGCCGAACAGCGCATGCTCCGTTTCAAATGAAAAGCCGAATACTTCTTCCGTACGTTTCAAAATTTTCTCTGCCTCTGCGACCACTTCAGGTCCAATTCCATCTCCCGCTATTACCGCAATCTTTTTAACGTCTGCCATCACGTACACTCCTCTTGTTATACAGCCATACAACCGTATTTTTCATACCTTCTTTGTAACATATATGGCAGGGCTTTGACCAAGATATAGAATCTATCAATTCAATAGGCACAGCCTATAAGCTGGTTTTTTCATCAGAAAAAAAGAAAACAGGACCGGAAAAACCCGACCCTGTAAACCCAACTCTTAAGTCTGCATAAAAACTAAGATTTATAATCTACGCGATTACTGTAGTTTTTACGCTTGTCGATTAAACCATTCAGCGCATCCACGTAAGCCCGAGCACTTGCTTCCAGAATATCGGTGCTTACCCCGCGTCCCTGTACAGACAGTTCGTTTTGCGTCAGCACTACATGGACTTCACCCAGAGCGTCCTTACCATGGGTAACAGACTTGATGGAGTAATCTGAAAGTACAACGCTCTCACCGCTGGCTTGATCAATCGCATTATAGATCGCATCGACTGAACCATTTCCTTCAGCTTCTGTCTCAATAACCTGATCTTCATCGTTAACCAGACGCACTTGTGCGGAAGGCGTAGCCTTATTCCCGTAGGTAACAAAAATCGTTTCCAGCTTGAAGACTTCAGGTGCATCAGCCAATTTTTCTTCCAGCAATGCCAAAATATCATCGTCCGAAACTTCCTTTTTCTTATCAGCCAAATCCTTGAACTGCCCAAAAGCGCGATTCAGATCTTCTTCGTTCAATTCGTAGCCCAACTCGATCAAACGCTCACGGAAAGCATGACGACCTGAGTGCTTACCAAGTACCAGCTTGCTTTCTTTTAGACCGATACTTTCTGGTGTCATGATTTCATAAGTCGTTTTCTCTTTCAGCATGCCGTCTTGATGAATACCTGATTCGTGCGCAAAAGCGTTGGCTCCAACAATTGCCTTGTTGCCCGGCACTACCATCCCCGTCAAACGGCTAACCAAACGGCTCGTGCGCGCAATTTCAGACAATTGAAGAGACGTTTTGGCCTGGAAAAATTCCTGTCTCGTCTCCAGTGCCATGGCGATTTCCTCAATGGCCGTGTTTCCAGCACGTTCACCGATACCGTTAATGGTTCCCTCGATCTGATCCGCGCCATTCAGGATGGCAGCAAGTGTATTAGCAGTAGCCATTCCCAGGTCATTGTGGCAATGTGCACTCAATTGAATCTTCTCCACATCGATTACATTTTCCTTAATATGTTTGAATATATTTCCATACTCATAGGGTGTCAAGTAACCTACCGTATCTGGAATATTGACGACAGAAGCTCCTTCTTGTACAGCCATGGTGACCATTTCAACCACAAAATCAAGCTCTGTACGGCCTGCATCTTCCAAGGAAAACTCCACTTTAGGCAAATATTTCAACCCATAGCGTATGGCAGCACGAGCAGTTTCCAAAACCTGTGCCTTCTCCATCCGCAGCTTATGTTGACGGTGAATAGGAGAGGTTGCCAAAAAAATATGGATACACGGGTCCTGAGCTCCCTTGAGTGCCTCGCGAACTGCATCAATATCCTGTTCCCTTGCACGCGAAAGACCAATCACCGTCGAATTTTTTACAGCTTTTGCTACTGCATTAACAGCTGCCAGATCACCCGGAGAAGCAGCCGGGAACCCAGCCTCCATACGATCAATTCCCAGCTTCTCCAACTGATGAGCGATCTCCACTTTTTCACGAGTATTCAAGTTCACGCCAGGTGACTGTTCTCCGTCTCTCAACGTTGTGTCAAATATATATATTTTGCGCAACCTAACGCACCTCCTCAGGATTAGGACCCTTAAATTACAATGCGGCTCACGCAATAAGCAGGGCCGCATTGTAATTAATATTTATAAATAATGCATGTAGTCGAATTCATAGTACAAAAGATTATTACTTTTTGATCCAATGCATCATTTCACGCAATTGTCCGCCCACCACTTCAATCGGATGGTTAGCTTCATTACGACGAGTAGCCGTCAGGAATGCACGTCCAGATTGATTTTCAAGGATGAAGTCACGAGCAAATTTACCTTGTTGAATGTCAGTCAACACATCCTTCATGGCTTTCTTCGTATCTTCCGTTACCACACGTGGTCCAGTTACATAATCGCCATATTCCGCTGTATTACTGATGGAATCACGCATCGTTGCCAATCCACCTTCATACATCAAGTCAACGATCAGCTTAAGCTCATGCAAACATTCAAAGTATGCCATCTCAGGAGCATAACCTGCTTCAGTCAATGTTTCAAAGCCCGCTTTTACAAGTGCGCTCACGCCGCCACACAATACCGCCTGCTCACCGAACAGATCCGTCTCCGTTTCTTCACGGAAGGAGGTTTCAATTACGCCCGCACGTGTACAGCCAATGCCTTTTGCGTAAGCAAGTCCGATTTCTTTGGCCTGACCCGTTGCGTCCTGCTCAATTGCGATCAGCCCCGGTACTCCAAACCCTTCTACATAAGTACGACGTACCATATGTCCTGGGGATTTTGGAGCAACCAGCAATACATCGCTATCTTTAGGAGCTACGATTTGTCCAAAATGAACGTTAAAACCATGGGAGAACAAAAGAGCTGCGCCTTTTTTCAGGTTAGGTTCAATTTCATTTTTGTACACAGAAGCTTGAGTTTCATCAGGTAACAAAATTTGAACCACATCTGCACGGCTTGTTGCATCAGCTACGTTCAGAACTTCAAAACCGTCGTTTCTTGCGACATCAGCCGATTTGCCTTCACGCAAACCAATAACAACATTCACACCACTGTCACGCAAGTTTTGTGCTTGAGCATGCCCTTGGCTACCGTAACCAATAACGGCCACTGTCTTTCCTTTCAATACGCTGAGTTCTGCATCTTTTTCGTAGTACGTTGTAACTGCCATGGTTAATTTCCTCCTTTTAATTGGACCCTTCATAATGAGCGGGTACTCCAAGAGACTTTCCCTCGTGATTAGCATCTAAAAATCTCTTCGAGTCCCCGCTCTTATGCGGGCGGTTCTTTATTGATGTAATGCGCTATAAGCGGTAATTCGTTAAAGCTCCATATTAAGCATTGCCACGTATCATAGCTGTAACCCCGGTTCGAGTCAACTCCCGAATACCGTAAGGCTTCAACAACTCGATCATGGCATCAATTTTTTCTGTATCGCCAATGACCTGTACAATCAAACTCGTCGTTCCAACATCAATTACAGCTGCTCTGAATGTTTCTACCACGCCCATAATCTCTGGCCGTTGAGGCGGTTCTGCCTTTACCTTTATCATCGCCAATTCCCGGGCTACCATTGGTTTGGAACTGAGATCGATGACCTTGATCACATCAACCAGCTTGTAAAGCTGCTTTTCAATCTGCTCTAGGTTGTTCTCATCCCCTACAGTCACAATGACCATACGGGATAATCCAACTTCTTCCGATTGTCCCACAGTTATGCTCTCAATGTTAAAGCCGCGGCGACCGAACAGGCCGGACACACGTTGCAAAACGCCGGGTTGATCATTTACCAGTACAGCAATGGTATTTTTTGTTGTCATTTTACTCGTCCCCCATCAGCATTTGATCAATTGTCGAACCTTGCGTCACCATTGGATATACGTTCTCTTCCTTGCTGACTACAAACTCGACAACGACCGGTCCGGGTGTATCAAGCGCCTCCTGCCAAGCCCGACGTGCCTCTTCCTTATTCGTAGCACGCAGCCCTTTGACACCGTATGCTTCGGCAAGTTTCACAAAATCCGGACTTCCCGCCAGGTCAATGTGACTATACCGATTGTTATAGATCAATTCCTGCCATTGGCGAACCATTCCAAGCACCTGGTTGTTGATAATTACGATTTTAACCGGAATGTTATTGATTGCACAGATGGCTAATTCCTGCGAACACATCTGCATACCGCCGTCCCCGTTAATCGATATTACCAATCTGTCGGGATTGGCCATTTGAGCACCGATTGCAGAAGGGAAACCAAATCCCATCGTACCGAGTCCACCAGAGGTGACCCATGAGCGTGGCTGATTGAATTTGTAATACTGCGCTGCCCACATTTGATGCTGTCCCACGTCTGTCGTTACGATTGCACCACCCTTGGTCGTTTCATCCAACAACTCAACAACCCATTGTGGTTTAAGCACCGTTTCAGAATCCTTATAAGAATAAGGTTTCTCATTCTTCCAATGCTGAATTTGCGCTCTCCATGCATCTGCCAGGTCCGCACGTTTCACATCCTGATTCAGCAATTCCAGCACTGCCTTCACGTCACCCACGATAGGAATATCCGCTGCAACATTTTTTCCGATTTCAGCAGGGTCGATATCAATGTGGACGATTTTAGCTTGAGGAGCAAACCCATCCAACTTGCCTGTTACCCGATCATCGAAGCGGGCTCCGATACAGATCAACAGATCAGACTGTTGAATCGCCTGATTGGAGGTGTATGTTCCATGCATCCCCGGCATCCCCGTCCACAGTTCATGTCCACTTGGGAAACCACCCAATCCGAGCAATGTTGTCGTGATAGGAATTTCCGTTTTACGAACAAACTCGTAAAGTGCTTCATGTCCACCGGAGTATACAACTCCTCCACCTGCCAGAATGAATGGACGTTCTGCTTCGGAAATAGCTTGAGTTAGCTTGTCTAGTTGAATTTTGTTGGGCAACACTTTCGGGTTATAACCCCGCATGGTCACAGGTTCCGTTTGTGGGACAAACAACGTCTGGGCTGCAGAAATATCCTTGGGAATATCAATCAGTACCGGTCCCTTGCGCCCTGTGTTGGCAATATGAAATGCCTCATGGATGATTCGCGGTAGATCCTCTACATCTCTTACCAGATAGCTATGTTTCGTAATCGGCATTGTAATTCCCGTAATATCGGCTTCCTGGAAAGCATCCGTACCGATCAGGGAAGATACAACGTTACCCGTGATGACCACCAACGGCACCGAATCCATAAAAGCCGTCGCAATACCAGTTACCAGGTTTGTCGCTCCAGGTCCGGAAGTCGCAATACAGACGCCCACTTTACCGCTCGCCCGTGCATAACCATCTGCCGCATGAATAGCTCCTTGTTCGTGACGAGTGAGGACATGCTTGAAATCCTTAAAGCCATACATGGCATCATAGATATATAACACTGCACCACCAGGATATCCGAAGACACAATCTACTCCCTCCAGCAACAGGCTACGGAGTAAAATTTCCGAACCTGTAATCACTTCAGGCTTCATCCACTTTTCACGTAATTCATTGGTTGACCTAACTTCAGGAATTTGTGCACTCATTGGTCATCCTCCTTTACAAAATTTACATACATCTGACATTTGTAAAAACAAAAAAACCTTTCATCCCTAGAACAGACTTGCTGTTACTGAGGGACGAAAGGCTGTAGCTTCCGTGGTACCACCCGTGTTTGCCCGATATTTCGCAATATCGAACCTTGGCAGGTACAGAAATCACAAAGGATCTCCATATCTGGCGTCTGTAACGTAGACCGTACGATTTTCCCTAATAGGTGATTCAGCGCACCGTTAATGTCATCGGGCCCAAATACTTTTCAGGAAAACAGCTCCAAGGTGAGCTCGTTAAAAAGGGATTTTGGTGAAGCTTGCAGCTAATGCCTCACTCTCTGAACAAAAGAGCCCTAATCACTTCGTCCTCTTCATTGCCGTTGAGTTCATGTCATTCTTTCAAATGTTTAGACACATTATATGTCTCCCATCTGGGATAGTCAATACCCATATTTCATAAAAATTTATGTTTCTTTTCTGAAGCACCTCCGAGTCGCACGCTTGTAAGAGGTACCCGCATATTATAAAAAAGACCACACGGTGAGACAGTACACTCCTCCAAAGCCACGTCTTATCTTGTTAAAAGGGTAGAAAAGGAGGCCCGTTTATGATTCGAAAACGCAGCTCTCAAGATGACAACATCATCTTTCGTCTAATCGAGCAAGAGCTTGTCCCCCTATCGCATTTAAGTGCCCAAGAAATGGAACAAATACGCAAAGAATTACCCCGGCGCTTAAACCGGGGCATCACTTTTGTAGCTTGCAGACCGGATAATGCACAGGTTGTTGGCTTCATTCATGTTATGCTGCATGGCGAACTATTATACATTGATTTGATCGCAATCTCTTCGGCTCATCAAGGTATGCGATACGGAAAAAAACTGCTTGAGCATGCCGAACACTACGGACGACTGCGTCGCTGCAAGCGGGCTAAAGTGATGGTGGATGAAGACAATATCAGGGGGATCCACTTTTATCTGCGTCATCAATATCAAATGCTGCGATACGTAGCTCTGAGCCGATGCCACGAACTCGAAAAGTTACTGTAATAAGTATCTTTTTCGGGCTCAGGATTTTGTATGACTAAAATAAATTAGGGTAATACGGATATCCTACCCCGGGGTATCCCCCGTCTGTATACGGGCCTGGCTGCGGACCATATCCTGGTCCTCCATAGCCCGGACCGTAGCCACCATATCCCCCACCATAGGCACCAATGTATGGAGCTGTGCCAATGGCAAGCAAGTCAAACAGCACCAGAGGAATAATTGCCTTCGTGTTTACTTTTTTCTTGCGGTTTGGTTGAAGAACCAGTCGGTTACCCGAAATGCGAATCAGCTTGCCGCTGACCTGGGAACCATCCTTGCGAGTAGCAAAGATGACTTTGCCGACAAGCTTCTCCACCTGCTTTCTGGTTACTGCCTGTTTCATCGTATTTCCTCCTTCTTCTCAACGGATGGACAGATTGAACGGCTCCTTGATAGCTCATCACCACCACAAAATAGACCGGAGCTGACAGGGGCCGAGCGTCCCGTCCAATCTGCATAGCACAGTCTATTCCATTCATGCCAGTAGCGTATGTTTAAATGCCTGCACAATATAAAAAAATCTGATACCTGCATATGCAGATACCAGATTTTTTATACACCCATGTACATTTTGCAAAACATACAGCATCAGTTGTTTATAAGTTTAACGCTTGCTTGGATCATAAAGTTGACCCAAAGCGGCCGGAGCGCGTGAACGTCCGACAGCCGCTACCAGTACAATAATCGTCAGGAGATACGGCAACATAAAAATAATTTCCTGGGGAATACTTTGTGACCATGCGAACAGCTGCACATAGTTGCGAATGGCTTGTGAAAAACCAAAAAACACTGCTGCGCCAAAAGCACCGAGCGGATTCCATTTACCGAAAATCATAGCGGCAATAGCAATATATCCCTGCCCCGAAACTGTATTGTGTGAGAACATGTTGGTTGTAGTCAGAGTGATTGTAGCTCCACCAATCCCAGCCAACGCCCCACTAATCATCACACCAATATAACGAAGACGATTTACTTTAATTCCCACGGTATCGGCCGCTCCTGGATGCTCCCCAACGGAACGCAAACGCAAGCCAAACGGTGTTTTATACAAGGTGAAATATCCAATAATAACCAATAGAATAGCTAGATATGTCGTTGGGTAAGCTTGGAAAAAGGCTTTTCCTGCAATCGGGATATCCACAAGGTAAGGGATGGATATTTCGTTGAAACCCTGAATCCGACCGGTGTCACCATCACCCTCAAATAAAAGCTTGACCATATACAGTGTACTACCTGCTGCCAGAAAATTAATAACTATACCACTTATTACCTGATCAGCTTTAAAGGTAATAGAGGCTACAGCATGAATTAGCGAAACCAGAATACCGAACACCGCAGCTGACAGCACACCTACCCAAGCCGCAGAGGTGCCTCCTAGTCCAGCTTGCTCGGCATAAAATCCGCCAACACCCGCTGCAAACGCTCCAAATACCATAAGTCCTTCCAATCCGAGGTTCGTCACACCGGATTTTTCTGAAAAAACCCCGCCGAGAGACGCAAAAATAATCGCCGTCGCAAAAACGAGCGTTGTATGGATTAATTCACCAAGTGTTAACCAACTCATTTTACAACACCTTCTCTTTCTTCCGCTTGGAGTAGAGCGGCTTCACAACCCAACGTACAATACCTTGGGCCGCAATGAAGAAAATAATCGAGCCAATGACAACCCGGATAATTTCGGGCGGTACATCTGCGCTAAAGCTCATCCCCGCAGAACCATACGTAAGCGTTCCGAACAAAACAGAACCGAGCAGCACACCAAATGGGTTATTCATCCCAATCAGAGCTACGGCGATACCGTCAAAACCGGTTCCCGGTGATCCTGCCATGACAGATTGGTAATGGAATACTCCCAGCACTTCAAAGGCCCCTGCTAATCCGGCAAAAACTCCACTAATGAACATCGCTTTTATAATATTACGATTTACATTCATACCTGCATAACGGGATGCATCCTGATTAAATCCGACAGCCCGCAGCTCATAGCCCTGCTTTGTTTTCCACATAAAAATGTAGAAAAAGACTGCTGCCAGCACAGCAATAACCGTACCCCAATGTACCCGAGCATTCCCCATCATCTGGGACAGCCATTCGATGGAAATTGAAGCAGAAGGCCGAATATCCACAGAACGATTCTCACCTTCCATAAGTGCGAACTGATTGATCACCAAATTAGCCAAATACAGGCCGATCCAGTTCATCATAATACATGTAATAACTTCATTCACGCCTCGTTTGGCCTTCAAATAGCCAGCAATCGCAGCCCACAGGCCTCCGAAAACTGCGCCTGCAATCACAGCCAAAGGTGCATGAATGATAGCTGGCAACCCCTGGAGTTTAATGCCCACAATCGAAGCAGCTGTCATACCTACCAGAAACTGACCTTCGCCACCAATATTAAACAATCCGGCGCGGGCCGCAAAAGCAAATGCCAACCCCGTCAAAATCAGCGGAGTCATCTCGCGGATAGCCTCTCCAAAGTTATAAGAATCTCCGTATACACGGCTAAACAAAGCAGAATAGGCCACAATAGGGTCATACCCGCCAATCAGCATCACGATAGCACCCAGAAGGAGACCCAAAATAATAGAGACCAGCGCCAGTACAAAGGAGTCTTTTGTGAATATTTTCAATAGATTAGCCATTCTCTACTCCTTTCTTCACTGCACTTCCTGCCATCATCAGCCCCAGTTCCTGGTCATTCGTTTCTTCTGGCAGCACTTCCCCGACAATCTTGCCCTCATATATGACAGCAATTCGGTCGGATACATTCATAATCTCGTCCAGTTCAAAAGATATGAGCAACACAGCTTTACCTTGGTCCCTCTGCGCAATCAGTTGTTTCTGGACAAATTCAATAGCTCCAACATCCAGACCGCGTGTAGGCTGTGCTGCAATGAGAAGGTCCGGATTTTTATCAATTTCACGTGCAATGATAGCCTTCTGCTGGTTCCCACCAGATAATGCTCTTGCCTTCGTGTGAATATCCGGTGTTCTAACATCAAACTTTTCGATGAGACTTTTAGCCTGTTTCTCTATAGCATCTTTGTTCAAGAAGCCATTTTTACTGTAAGGCGCCTGGTAATACGTCTCCAGCACCATATTTTCACTCATAGAAAAATCCAGCACCAACCCATGCTTATGACGGTCCTCTGGTATATGTGAAACGCCTGCCTCTGAAATTTTGCGTGGTGACTGATTGGCCACCTCTTGTCCGAGCAAACGAATGCTCCCGCCATCCACCTTGCGTAAGCCTGTCAAAGCTTCGATCAGCTCACTCTGTCCATTACCATCTACTCCGGCAATCCCCAAAATCTCGCCCGCCTTGACCTGCAGGTTCAACTCATTTAGAACATGAATACCATCCTTGTTTTTAGAAATTACATTGTTCATTTCCAATACCGTTTGTCCTGGTTGCGCAAGCTGCTTGTCCACTTTAAAGGACACACGACGGCCCACCATTTTCTCAGCCAGCTCATTTGGTGTTGTTTCAGACGTCTTGACCGTATCAATAACCTGACCTCGGCGAATGATCGTAACGGTATCCGCAATTTGCATGATTTCTTTAAGTTTATGAGTAATAAGAATAATTGATTTGCCTTCAGCCACCAAACGTTTCATAATATCCAGCAACTCAGTGATCTCCTGTGGTGTCAGTACAGCTGTAGGCTCATCGAAAATCAGAATATCTGCACCGCGATAAAGCGTTTTAATAATTTCTACACGTTGCTGCATACCCACAGATATATCCTCAATTTTGGCATTCGGATTCACCTGAAGGCCGTACTGCTCAGACAACCGCTGTACTTCTGCGGCAGCCTTTTTATAATTGATTTTCAGACCCTTACGTGGCTCCGAGCCCAGGACAATATTTTCGGTAACGGTAAACGGCTGTACGAGTTTAAAATGCTGATGCACCATGCCAATCCCCAGATCAATCGCCTTATTTGGACTATCAATCTGTACAGGTTTACCTCCGATTTCAATGGTCCCTTCATCCGGCTGATACAGTCCGAAAAGAATATTCATAAGCGTAGATTTACCCGCGCCATTCTCACCCAAAAGGGCATGAATTTCTCCCTTATGCAGCTTGATGCTGATGGAGTCGTTGGCAACGATGCCGGGGAATCGTTTTGTAATTTGCTTTAACTCAACGACGGGGGTCGCTGCATCCATGAGATCACCCTTATACACTTTATAGTATGTGCTCCAATGAGCTGATTTTGCCCGTTATAATCCATATAACTCCAGACGTAAGAACAAGGCTAGTCTTATGAACCAGCCTTGTCGCCACCTCTATATTCTTCAATCCAAAACTTATTTCGAAGGAACTGTAATTTCGCCCTTAATAATTTTTTGCTTGTATTGTTCTACAATATCAAGCACGTCTTTAGGTACGTTTTTCGTTGAAGTGTCTGCCAAACCAATGCCATTATCCTTCAGAGCCAGTGTTTCGACACCGCCCTTAAATTTACCGTCAATTACTTCTTTAGATACGCGTTTTACAGCTTCATCTACACGTTTTACCATCGAAGTCAATGTTACGTCGTCACCAAATTCAAGCGATTGGTCTTTATCCACACCAATAACCCATACTTGCTGACCTTGTTGCTTACGTGCGAGTGCTTCGTTAAATACACCTGTACCAGATCCGCCAGCTGCATGGAAAATAATATCTGCACCGCTGTTATAGATCGTCGCAGCCGCTGCTTTACCCAGATCCGGCTTATCAAATGCACCTGTGTAGTTAACTTCCAATTTTGCATTTGGATTTACAGCTTTAATTCCTGCTTCGAATCCTTTTTCAAAACGTTTGATCAACGGGCTATCTTGTCCACCCACAAAACCAATTTTGTTTGTTTTAGTAAGCTTACCAGCTACAACCCCCACCAAGAAGGAACCTTCATTTTCAGCAAAAACAACCGATTTTACGTTAGGCGCATCCACGACACTGTCAATGATCGCCAAATTCTTGCTCGGGTTGTCTTTCGCTACTTGTCCAATCGCATTCGCCAGATTAAAACCGATTCCCCAAGTCAGGTTAAAATCACCCTTAACAAATTGGTTCAGGTTAGGAATATAATCTTGATCGGATTTACTTTGCAGGTATTTAACTTTAACGCCTGATTCTTTCTCAGTGGCTTGTAGTGCCTCCCAAGCAGATTGGTTAAACGATTTGTCGTTTACTCCACCCACATCTGTAACCATGCCGATTTGGACATTCGATGTTTTGGCAGAACCACCTGTGTCTCCACCATTTGCGTTGGACGCACCTTGATTTTTGTTACCGCAGCCTGCGAGAATGACCGAGATCGCCAGCAGCATAACCAAAGACATACTGAACATTTTCTTCATGCTGATACTGTTCCCCCTTAGTGTTAGATCCCTGGACTGTCTCTTTTCTTTGAACATGTACATGCTCATGCATGTCATTTACTGACGAGACAGATCGTACAGAAGACTTACTTTAGAGATTATACAATTATGATCGGCTAAAATCTAGACAATTAATAACCTTGGGTCAATTTTTTTTAAAACCTCAACAATGTAAGCGCTACAATCTTAAAAAAAACATACATTCTTCCATCCTACGTCATATTTATTCGTATTTTGGAGAAAACAAAGTCTTTTCCGTACCATTGAGTATGTACAAAAAAAGGCATCCCTACACAGCGTACTGCTTGGGATACCTCTTTACCACTTTCGTGGTTTCCACGCCTTCATTATGAATAATTAAGCGTTGATTTTGCCTTTAGCAACAGTTGCCAAAGAGTTGAATGCATTAATATCATTGACTGCAAGATCAGCCAAGATTTTGCGGTTAATGTCCACACCAGCCAATTTCAGGCCGTGCATCAATTTGCTGTAAGACAAACCGTTCAAACGAGCTGCTGCGTTGATACGCACGATCCACAGTCTGCGGAAGTTACGTTTCGTCTGACGACGGTCACGGTATGCGTAAACAAGCGATTTCATTACCTGCTCGTTAGCTGTTTTAAAAATGCGGTGTTTGGAACCAAAATAACCTTTAGCAAGCTTCAATACTTTTTTATGACGACGACGAACGACGAATCCGCCCTTTACTCTTGCCATATCAAATGACCTCCCAAATAATGTTTATACTTTCTTCATTGCCGTGCTGTGCTATTTCAGGTTAGCAAGACCTTGTTTCAGACGCTTAACGTCCCCAGGTGCCATCTCAGGGTTAGTACCCAGAACGCGTTTTGCACGTTTGGATTTGTGGGAAAGCAAGTGGTTTTTGTAAGCTTTGTAACGCATTACTTTACCAGTACCGGTAATTTTGAAGCGGCCTTTAAGGCTGCTATGTGTTTTCATTTTAGGCATTGAACTTCCTCCTTAATTTGTCATTGACTCTTTGGAGCCAATATCATAATCATGCTGCGTCCTTCGAGCTTGGGTTGGCGCTCCACGGTACAAAGATCAGCAACTTCCAATTTCACACGTTCGAGAATTTTTTGACCCACGTTAGCATGAGTAATTTCACGACCGCGGAAACGAACGGAGCATTTCACCTTGTCCCCTTCATTCAGGAACTTCACCACATTGCGAAACTTGGTTTGGTAGTCATGTTCCTCGATGTTGGAACGGAACCATACCTCTTTGATGTCAACGATCTTCTGGTTTTTACGGGCTTCCTTTTCTTTCTTCTGTTGCTCATAGCGGAATTTTCCGTAATCCATAATCCGACACACGGGCGGCTTCGCTTGAGGCGCCACGTTCACGAGATCCAAGTTTGCGTCAATCGCCATTTGCAAAGCTTCACGCGTCGGTTTAATCCCGATTTGTTCACCGTTCGCACCAACTAGACGTACTTCTCTCACTCGAATCTCATCATTGATCATATGTTCCTTACTAATAACCCTCCACCTCCAGAACCTGTTATTGTTGTATTGTGTTTAAGCACAAAAAAGGGATGACGACTACACAGCCGACATCCCTGTCTGATACTCAATTCATCATGAAAGTTCAATTCACAAATCATTGGATCATGACCAGCCGGCAATACCGGACAGGTGAGAAGTCGGACCTTCTACTTGTTAATCCATACTTTTCAATTAACATACTCAAATATCTTATCACGGTGCAATCGAGGTGTCAACACTTTAATAAAAATTGATGACACCGATCTCTAGTTCTACTCTACCGTCTAATTACCCTTGCTTGCTCTGCACCTCTTCTAGGCGAACGACACGCGTATGCTGGGTATGGCTCCATTGCTTGTTGTTCTGCGTGAAGAACGCATAGACCGTAATCGGATACCACGATATCGCATAGACCGGGAACAGCAATAAGTACAGATATACTTTTTTGAATGTGACCTTTTCCAAAATCATTGCGAGCACAAAAGTAGCAACATTCAAACCAATAGCTATAACACCGGTCCAAGCTGGCAACTGTACATAGATGTTCTCGATATTAGGTCCACCAAAGAAGGCGATATCTATCCACATAGCTACTGTCATCAAGAAGGTGAGCAGTACGATATACACGTTCAGACCATAAAGAGCCATATCGAATTTAATCAGGCTTCTATGCTTGATACTTTGCCACAGCAACGGGAAGAAATAACGACGAGCAACCGTGAAATGACCTTGCATCCAGCGCAGACGCTGTCTGGAGGAGGCTTTGAACGTCAACGGCTTTTCATCATATACCTTGGCATCGTAATTAAATCTTGGATATACGTTGCACTGCGTGCAGCGCATGGTGAATTCCAAATCCTCTACGAGACTTGTCGCACCCCAGCCCATTTCCTTAAGCAGATTTGTTTCAAAGCACATGCCTGTACCACCGAGGAAATTAGCCATGTTCAGATTGTGACGTGACAGCTGCCACAAACGGTTGATGTACCAATAAGATACCCCGTATGCCGCTGTAATCCAAGAATCCTCAGGATTCTTAGTATCAATGTACCCCTGGATAACACGGGCACCTGTACACAGATCATTGTTCATTTCACTCAAGAAATTGGTATGCGCCAAATTGTCAGCATCAAACATGACGATGGCATCATATTGGCGTGGCATAGCCCATAATTCCTTGAGCATCCACTCAATAGCGTAGCCTTTACCACGCAGATTCGGATTCGTACGTTCACAAGCATTCATGCCGTGAGCGCGAACGATGTCCGCAGTCTTATCTGTGCAGTTATCACAGATTACGAACACATCGTAAAGTTCCTTCGGATAATCAAGTTGCTTCAAATTTTCCATCAATGCTCCGACAACCTGTTCTTCATTGTGGGCAGCGACTAAAATGGCAAATGATTTTTCTGGAGCCGCGTGCTCTTTCCTTTTCTTCCGAACCAATCCGAACAAGGAGAATGCAAACTGATAGACTGCGATCACCGCCAGTATGACCTGGAGCGTCACAAAAATAGCGTCTAACATGATCTCTTGTTACCCCCTTTTTATACCCCTTAAAATCTTGCGTTTGTTTGTTTTCTATCTGTGTAGCGCAAGTTGCGGCGCTTTTCGCGCCTTTTCTGTAGTTTTTGACCCGACCCTTGCTTTCTTCATTGGCTGTGCGCAGCCTCCTTTTGGCTGACACAGGAACGCCATTACGATTTTCGTTGGTTTTCAATCTTTTGTCAAAGCCCTTAAACCGGTCTCAGCAGCAAAAAAACACAACAAACTCCCGTTTAAACCGGGAATGCAGCGCTGGACTTCTCATTCATGACGTTTAGGTCTTATTTTCATCCATTTGCTAACTTTTTATTTCTTTGGTCCCTCCTTTTTGTGGGCAAATTAGCAACCACTTCTAAACACTCTATCTTATTAGACGGATGAACGCAAAGAAAGTTATACAATACAGCTTATATTCCATTAACATTTTTGTGTAGAATTGAACCAAGTAAGTTATGAATATTTAGTGATTCTTGAAATGAACAGCGTTTAAAAATATGATGAGAGCAAGAGAATAATTACTTATGGTCTGATTATGTCAAAATGACTCAAAATATTTGCCGACTGACCTGAACCGGCAACCGGAGGAAACCAAATGCAACGTCTAGTCGTAAAACTTGTAAGTCTGGAGCAGCAGTTGTTCAAATGGATCAATGGACGCTTACACAACCGTTTTTTGAACTTCTGGCTTTATTATCTCACACATTTAGGCGGGGCTACCTTTACTATAGCCTCCACACTCCTTATTTGGTGGCTCGCTCCGAACCCGTGGAAAGATTCCGGTATGAAGGGAGCCATCGCTCTCGGGGTCAGTCACATCCCCGTAGCTATCGTTAAAAAGCTGTACCCACGGATTCGTCCGTATTTAGCGCTACCAGGTACAAATACATTCCGTAACCCCTTGTCGGACCATTCTTTTCCCTCAGGGCACACGACCGCTATTTTTTCAGCTACCGTGCCTTTTATGCTACAGTCACCGATGCTAACACTGCTGCTGTTGCCTGTAGCGACAATTGTAGGTTTTTCTCGGATTTATCTAGGTCTCCACTACCCAACGGATGTACTTGCAGGAGCGGTGATCGGAACGTCTGCAGCAATAGGAACGGTTGCATTCTGGCCTTAAAGCCGATATGGTATGATTGAGAACATCCCAGCAGGAACAGGTGAAATGAGAGTGGCTAAAAAACGAGTGTTATTATTATCGGAAGGTTTCGGTGCCGGACATACTCAAGCTGCCTACGCGCTCTCAAGCAGTTTGCGGAAGCTTTCTCCGAATGTGCAGACAAGAGTGCTGGAGCTGGGGAGTTTTTTGAATCCAAGAATGGCCCCCCTTATTATTACAGCATACAAGAAGACTGTCGTATCGCAGCCTCGCCTAGTCGGATTGGTTTACCGTCATCAGTACAAAAAATCATTAAACCGTCTTACAACGCTCGCTTTGCACCGTCTGTTCTACACGCAGACCCGAAACATTCTCCGGCAGCTTCGTCCCGATTTGGTGGTATGTACTCATCCCATCCCAAGCGCGGTAATTTCACGTTTGAAGCGCTTAGGTTTACATGTTCCGCTTTGTACTGTTATTACAGACTACGATGCACATGGAACATGGATTAGTCCCGAGGTTGACCGGTACTTTGTATCTACGCCTGAAGTCATGCGTAAGCTGCGAGCACGCGGAGTACCCGTCTCGAAAATCCAGGTGACCGGTATTCCCGTTCATCCAAATTTTTGGGAACATCCTGGGCACGATGAAATTAGAGAACAATTTGGACTTAAACCCATCCCGACCGTACTCGTTATGGGTGGCGGCTGGGGCCTTATGAATGACGAAGTTATACATCGTTCGCTTACTCAGTGGAGAGAGAACATTCAATTTATTTTTTGTTTGGGGCATAATGATAAAATTCGTCGTAAAATGCAATTAGATCCCAGGTTTAATCATCCAAATATTCATATCTTCGGATTTACACGGGAAATCGACAAATTAATGGAGGTATCGAATCTGCTCATCACCAAACCCGGCGGAATGACATGCACCGAGGGATTGGCTAAAGGGATTCCGATGCTGTTTCACAAACCTCTCCCTGGACAGGAGGAGGAAAATTGTCAATACTTTACGGCTCAAGGCTACGGAGAACCGATTACTTCGCTGGATGTTGTCGTGAAATGGATGAACCGACTGCTACACGATTTTCCAGAAATCGTCCGTAAACGACAGGAGCACGTCCACAATGTAGCGCGATATTATCCTCTTCAGAGCGCACAGAGTATTTTGGATATACTGGAACCGAACAGGGTGCTTTCCTAAAAGGAAGCACCCTGTCTTATTTTATCCATTTGATCTTTTTTTTATTTCCCGTACTTTTCAAGGCGTGTTTTTCCGTACTCTTCCAAAGCATCTTGGCCGATCAGCACTTCGACTCGATGAATATTCATACCCTTGCCCATGAACTTTTGTTCATATTCCGTCATGACATGCTCCTCGTTGATCCCCTCACGATGAAGGTTTAACGAAATATTCGTCATTTGTAAACCGCTATCGGCAAACGAATTCAAAGAAAACTCAAATAGTGTCTCCGAATCAGTCTTAAAATGAATTTGTCCTTTGCTGTTCAAAAGCTGACGGTACTTGTCCAAAAAACGCGGATGCGTCAAACGACGACGTGCATGCTTGGCTTTAGGCCAAGGATCACTAAAATTTAGATAAATGCGTTCAATTTCTCCTGGTTCAAAAACATTCTCGATCTGTTCAATGTTTGCCAGTGCCAATTTAATATTAGGCGGCGTATCAACCTCTGAATTACTCCAGGCCAGACGGGACTTTTCTGTTGCACGGCGAACCAGCTCATCATACATATCAAAGCCAATATAGTTAACCTCTGGATTCCGGAAGCTCATTTGGCTTATAAATTGCCCTTTACCCATACCGAACTCTACATGAATGGGACGATCATTACCAAAAAGCTGTTGCCATTTCCCCTTATACTGTGCCGGCTCCAAGATGACTAGATCCTGCTGTTCTTCCAGACTTTCCCGTATTCCTTTTCTTCCGCGTAAACGCATGTTACTCCTCCATATACTCTGTTATCAAGGAAAAAGGAATTTCACCCCCGCTTGAAGATACGGAAATGAAATTCCTTTTTCAATATATTTGGATTGGGGTCCAACTAATTTAATTGTTCATAGTCTACCCCATCAGCAGGTGAAAAATCAATTGTCTTTTGGCAAGCCGCTCTGATTTTTTGACGTGCGGTCGTTCCAATCTGACGATCCTGCCCAAAACGGACACCAGTCAATGCCAACGCCTCATCAAAGGTTAACTCAACAGTAACTTTATCCATACGCGTCTTATCCTGCGCATTCATAAAAGATCACCTCACGGGTTATTTGTGATGGAACCGACGTGCACTTACCCTAAAACAGGCGATAGAAACAGCATAGCTGCCTCCCTGAAGAATAATCATTAGCAACGGATAACTTTTATCTTCAGGATCGAAAACAGTCCTTTTATTGTATGTCTGGTACCGCTTACAATATAACATATTGTGTAACCTTTTTCAATCCGCAACGCCGTGAAATCCGCACATTTTATTGACTTGTTCGGTCAAATGATTCCCAATGAAGACTAATTTTTGTTACAATAGGGTGATCGTAAAAAAAGGAGTACACCCATGAAAACAGATTTATTGCCTGCTCCTCTCCTGTGGGGAGATAAACGGTTCCACACTTGGAATTACGAAATGCGTGAGCAATTTCAAAATAAAGTGTTCAAAGTCATGCTAGATGCGGGTTTTACCTGTCCGAATCGCGATGGCTCCATCGCTAAAGGGGGCTGCACCTTTTGTAGCGCACGCGGATCGGGTGATTTTGCCGGGCGTCGTCGTGATGATCTGGTCACCCAGTTTAATACGATTCGGGATCGACAGCATCTAAAATGGCCAAACGCCAAATATATTGGCTATTTCCAAGCCTACACGAATACGTATGCCCCGGTTGAGGAACTGCGAGAATACTTTGAGGTAATTCTGGAGCAGCCCGGCGTTGTCGGTCTGTCCATCGCTACACGTCCTGATTGCCTGCCTGACGATGTAGTGGATTACCTTGCCGAGCTAAACGAACGCACGTACCTGTGGGTCGAAATGGGTCTGCAAACCGTCCATGAATCGACCTCAGAGCTGATTAACCGCGCTCATGATACTCAATGCTATCTGGAGGCGGTGGAAAAGTTGCGCAAGCGGAATATCCGCGTGTGCGCCCACATTATTTATGGTCTGCCCCAAGAGACGCATGAAATGATGCTTGATACGGGACGTGCAGTAGCGGCTATGGATGTGCAGGGCATCAAAATCCACCTGCTGCATCTCATGCGCAAAACGCCTATGGTCAAGCAGTATGAAGCGGGATTGCTACGCTTTCTGGAAAAGGACGAATACGTGAAGCTGATTGTTGATACGCTGGAGTTTTTACCTCCCGAAATGATTGTTCATCGGTTAACCGGAGATGCCCCACGCGATTTGCTAGTGGGACCCATGTGGTCGCTCAAAAAATGGGAAGTGCTCAATGCCATTGATCATGAACTGAAGTCACGCGAAACGTGGCAGGGAAAATACTGGAGGCAACCTTAAATGGGATTCCTATCCGTCCTGAGCTACGCTCATCAATTGGTGGCTACGCGGGTGCAGCCAGGCGATACTGCTATAGACGCTACCGTCGGTACAGGAGCAGATACGTTATTTCTGGCAAAAGCTGCTGGCAAACGGGGCCGTGTCTATGGCTTTGACATCCAGCAAGAAGCACTGCATTGCGCCCGTCGTCGACTGGAAGAAAACGCTTCACCTTCATTAGCAGAAGTATCGCTACTACTTCAAGGTCATGAGCAAATGCGGGAGGCCGTTCCGGACATGCTGCATGGCAAAGTCGCTGCGGTCATGTTTAACCTCGGCTACTTGCCATCCGAAGGCGCCGATCCTACGGTCATCACGCATACGCACAGTACGCTCGTCGCGCTGGATGCTGCCTTACAATTGCTGCGACCACGCGGCATTCTGACTGCCGTACTCTATCCAGGGCATGCTGGAGGAAGTGAAGAAGCAAATGCCGTTCTTCAATGGGCTTCTGCTCTCCCGGTCTCCAGCGGTCAAAGCATTATTTATCGTCAATTACAACGAGCCGCTTCACCTTACGTAGTGGCAGTTGAGAAGAAATAATGTCGGATTTTAAACTCAGGTTATGAGCGGCTTTTTTACCGCCTTACATATATCATTTTTTTAGCTCGTTTGGGCGCTATTCATCCCAGTTTATTGCCCATCAGCACGTTATTGATTTCCCTATTCTGTTAGATCACACTCATTTACTCATTATGGAGGAGAGAAATTATGCTAAAGCCATACCCGCTGCAATTTCAACCTGAGTTCAAAGAGAGAGTTTGGGGAGGACGGGCCTTAGAGCAATTTGGTCTAACCCCACCAGAAGGACATATCGGGGAAGGATGGATGATTGCCGATCATCCAAACGGAACAACAACGGTCATCAATGGTGAGCTGGCAGGCAAAGGACTGGATGAAATTCGCGAGACCTACGGGCAAGATTGGCTCGGGGCCAAGGGTGTATCGGAAAAAGGCGGACGATTCCCACTTTTGATCAAACTACTGGATTGTAATGATGACTTATCCGTTCAGGTGCATCCGACAGATGATTACAAAGGACTTCCAGCCGGAGAATTAGGAAAAACTGAAATGTGGTACGTGCTTGATGCCAAGCCGGATGCCAAGATTATTTATGGTCTGACCGAAGGTGTAACCCGCGAGAGTCTGCGTACAGCTCTTGAAAGTGGGGACATCCTCGGCAGTTTGCGCCAGGTTCCAGTCGAAGCAGGCGATACATTCTTCATCCCCGCTGGAACCGTACATGCACTGTGTGCAGGCGTTGTCGTTGCTGAAATCCAGCAAAATTCGGATACTACCTATCGCTTATATGACTATAATCGCCCCGGACTGGATGGCAAGCCTCGTGAGTTGCATATCGAGGATTCCCTCAATGTAACCTCCTACGCAGGTGCAGGCGCAACAACGATGAAAACGGACGGCTTACAGCCTGGAAAATGGCTCCAGCTGGCAGCCTGTGAGTATTTTGTTGTGGAAAAGGGTATCGTAGATGGAAGTTGGGCACTTTCTACAACGGAAGACAGCTTCACCATTCTCGTGATTTGTGAAGGCAGTGGGACCATAACATGGAACAATAATACCGAGTCTCTTTCCTGTAAAGCTGGAGATTGCTTCCTGTTGCCCGCTAACCTGAGCGGTTACACGCTGAATGACGGAATGACCGTACTTAGATCTTATCTTCCTTAAGGCTTAAAGGATGTGATGTCTAATTATGCGGGAATACACCTTCACCATCGCTGAAAATGATGGAACAGAGCTTTTTGCCTACCGCTGGCTGCCCGATCAGAATTTGCCCATTAAGGGGATTGTTCAAATTTCGCATGGTATGTGCGAGACGTCCTATCGGTACATCCGACTGGCCGAAAAGCTTACTGCTTGCGGTTACGGTGTGTATGCCAACGATCATATCGGTCACGGGCGCACGGCTGGTGATCCTGATAAGCTGGGTATGCCAGGAGCTGATGCGTTTAATCGAATGGCAAATGGCATGCTGGAGCTAGGCGAAATTGTGGCTAAGGAATTCCCTGAACAGTCTCGTTTTTTGCTGGGTCACAGCATGGGGTCCTTTTTAACCCAGAAAATTATGTATGACGATCGGCAGACGTATCATGGGTTTATTTTATCGGGAACCAACGGAAGACGTGGTCTTCTAAAACTCGGAGAGCAAGTTGCTCTACTGCAAGCCAAACTGCAAGGAATGGATCATCGCAGTATGTTGCTCAACGCTATGGTCTTTGGAGGCTTTAATCGTGCCTTTCGTCCGGTGCGCACAGCGTTCGACTGGCTGTCCCGTGATCCTGAGGAAGTAGATCAGTTCGTGCACGACCCATTATGTGGAGCTATTTGCACGACAGGCTTTTTTCTGGATTTTTTCAGGCTATTGCAAGAAATCCACTGGCCTTCCTCGCTGAAACATATCAATCCCAAACTGCCAGTTTATATTTTTGCCGGGGATCGTGATCCAGTGGGTTTGTTCGGTAAAGGCGTGTTGTCACTAGTGGAAATGTATCGAAGCCTAGAGCTTCAGGACATAGAGTATCGCCTCTATCCTGATGGTCGCCATGAGATGCTTCATGAAACAAACCGCGACGAGGTGATGAGTGACATCGTAGACTGGCTCGACCGTCATGTTAATACAGAGGTGACCTCTGTTTCCACATTGTCTGGAGCCTCCGATGAACCTGAACAATCAACCTCGTCCAAGTCATCAGCCTTGTGAGGAAATAAGAAAAGAAACCTTTAAACCACGATTAAAGTGGGATTGAAGGTTTCTTTTCTTATTCCTTTTTATTTTCCATTTGGGTTAGTTTTAAAAATCACCATGCATTTCGTTCTCTCAGGGAAGTAATATGAGCTGTGTGATGTTTGCCATGCCAGGCATAGATACCGATGTTTCGTTCCAGGCGGATCGTCTGGCCCGATTCAGGATGAATAAACGATCGGTGTAGCTGATCCTCTCCCAACGATCGCAACACGGTCACCCACCGTTCATGCAGTCCTTCTAGCAATTGCAACGAGGGCTCCAGTGGAAGTTCCCTGGCGTCTGGTATTTCGGCCCAACGTCCCTCATCATATGGCTTGATCGTCGGTGTATCCTCCGTCAGCGCCAGTTTAAAACGGATATAGCTGTTCATATGGCTGTCTGCCACATGATGAACTACCTGCCTTATCGTCCAGCCCCCTTCACGATAAGGCGTATTTAGCTGCTGCTCATTCAGTCCTTCGACCGCCAGACGCAGCTGTGCAGGCAATTCAGCAATGTCGTGAATCCATGCGATAAGCTGTTCTTCTGTAATGGTGTCTGGAACAACGAATGATCCTATCGGATAGCGCAAGTCTTTGTCCAAAACAGTTCCCGCCCTTCTCTACATCTACTGACAGTAATGTCTGTAGCCTTATGTGATAACTATGCAGGAAAAAAAGCAGACTCGCAAGAGTCTGCTTTTGTCATACACGTAAAGAGGAGATACACTTACCCCATTTATTTTATCCTTCCAGTAACAATGATTCCGGATCTTCCAGCAATTCTTTGACCGTTACCAGGAAACGAACTGCCTCACTACCATCAATAATCCGGTGATCGTAGGACAACGCGATATACATCATCGGACGATTTTCCATTCGTTCCTCGTCGATGGCAATCGGGCGAAGTTGGATTTTATGCATTCCCAAAATCCCCACTTGCGGCGTATTGAGAATTGGCGTAGACAGCAGGGAACCGAAAATACCTCCATTGGTTATGGTAAAAGTTCCTCCTTGCAAGTCGGCCAGAGAAAGCGAATTGGAGCGTGCTTTGCCAGCCAAATCTGCAATGCTCTTCTCAATCTCAGCAAAGCCAAGACGATCGGCATCCCGCACAACTGGCACAACCAAACCTTCCTTGGCAGATACAGCAATCCCAATATCATAGTATTTTTTCAGTACGATATCATCGCCATTAATTTCAGCATTCACGGTAGGGAAGCGCTTGAGAGCACCAACCACTGCCTTTGTAAAGAAGGACATAAAACCCAAGCCTACATCATGTTTTTCCTTAAACTTATCTTTACGGCGTTTACGCACATCGAGAATGGCGGTCATATCCACTTCATTAAAAGTGGTCAGCATGGCAGCTGTCTGCTGTGCTTCAACAAGACGCTTAGCGATCGTCGCTCTGCGACGAGACATGCGCTGGCGTTCCACAGGCTTGCTGTACTCCGTTTGCGCTGGAGACGGAGGCGCAGGCTTGCTAGTAGCGGCAGACGCAGGTATAGATGCTGCACGTGATACTTCAGCGCTGTTATGCGTTTTTACGTCCTCCTGGAATACACGTCCGAGCGGGTCCTTTCCCTGTACCTGCTCAAGATCAATCCCGCGCTCACGCGCTAACTTCCGTGCAGATGGTGATGCCGTCTGGCCATTTCCGTCGCTATTCGATGAAATAGGCGGTGCAGACTTTTCTTCTACTTTAACGCCGCCTCCTACGGAAGACGGTGAAGTCGCTACGGACGGTGCTTCAGGCGCTTGAGTCGCTGCAACTTCTCCAGCACCGGTTGAATCCGCACTACCACTGCCGCTTCCGATCAGACCAACAGCTTCACCAATGACCACAGTATCTCCCTCCTGACGAAGGATTTTCTGCACCACACCTGCTTCTTCCGCACTAATTTCCAGATTGACCTTATCGGTTTCCAACTCCAGCAGAACATCTCCCTGTCCTACGGAATCCCCTTCCTTCACAAGCCATTTGGAGATTGTTCCCTCCGTGATGGATTCTCCCATTGCCGGCACTATAATATCGCTCACAGCCGCTACCTCCCCAGTGTAATATTGTTTTTGGAATCCTGCTTCAACGCCGATTGAATAATTCGCTGTTGTTCTAGGCTGTGTACTTGCTGATAACCGCTGGCCGGGCTTGAACGATCTGGTCTGCCTGCGTAACGAATTTCCGCTCCCTGTGGCACAACATTCCGCAGGCGAGGTTCAATGTAACTCCAAGCCCCCATATTTTTAGGTTCTTCCTGAGCCCATACGAACTCCTTAACATGCGGGAAGCGACCGAAAATATTCCGAATTTCCTCTTCCGGGAAAGGGTATAACTGCTCCACACGAATAATATGCAGACGCTCTTCTGCCTCATTCTTATCCTTTTCCAATGCTTCTTCGAGATCAATGGCAATCTTGCCACTGCACAGTACAATGCGTTCTACACGATCCGGACGTGCACCAAGACCAGGCTGTTCCAACACAGGACGGAATGCTCCTTCGCTAAATTCAGAAGCAGGCGAAGCGACACGATTATTACGAATCAGGCTCTTCGGCGACATCATCACCAGCGGGCGGGCTTCCTCACTTTCGCTTAATGCAGCCTGACGGCGCAGCAGATGGAAATATTGGGAGGCACTGCTCAAATTAGCGACAGTCCAGTTATTTTGTGCGGACAACTGGAGAAAACGCTCCAGACGTGCGCTCGTATGCTCTGGTCCTTGTCCTTCGCTACCATGCGGTAGCAGCATCACCAGACTCGATTTCTGTCTCCATTTGGCACGGCCTGCGGAAATAAATTGGTCAAAAATAACCTGTGCACAGTTGGCAAAATCGCCGAATTGTGCTTCCCAAATCACTAACGTTTCAGGAGAATACACGTTATAGCCATATTCAAAGCCAAGGACAGATGCCTCAGACAATGGACTGTTATGAATACTGAACGAAGCACGTGCTTCCGGCAATGTATGCAACGGGCAATGTGTACGGCCTGTTTCAGGCTCATGCAGCACAAGGTTACGGTGAGCAAATGTAGCTCGCTCCGCATCTTGGCCTGTCATACGAATAGGCTTGCCGTCTGCGAGAATGGTAGCCAAAGCCAGCGTCTCCGCCAAACTCCAATCTACCTTTTCACCTTCGTTCAGAGCGGTTTTTCTACGCTGTAAAATTCGATCCAGCTTCGGATATACGTGAAAAGACTGTGGCCATTTGAGTAAGTTTTCATTGATTTGGCGCAGTTTTTTCAATTCCACTGCAGTACGTACCACAGAACTCTGATTCTTTTTCGCCTTCACAGGAGTAATCTCCGGCTCTTGTTCCGGTTGATTCTTCACCTGCTCATGCGCTTCCTTCAGTCTGTTTTGCACCTTCTCAATGAGGCCGGCACTAAACGCTTCGTCCACAATCCCCTGCTTCATCAGCTTTTGAGTATACAATTTGCTCACCGTCGGATGATTCTTCACCTTACGATATACCAGCGGTTGTGTTGTTTCCGGGTCATCGGATTCATTGTGACCATAACGACGGTAACCAATCAGATCAATCAGAAAATCCTTCTTGAAACGATTGCGATATTCGCCAGCCATACGAGCAGCTGCAATACAAGCTTCGGGATTATCCGCGTTCACATGCACAATTGGAATTTCATAGCCTTTAGCGAGATCACTGGCATAACGGGTCGAACGGGAATCAACACTCTCTGTCGTAAAGCCCAGACGATTATTCACAATAATATGAACTGAACCGCCATTGCGGAAGCCGCGCAAATTCGTGAAATTAAGTGATTCTGCCACGATACCTTCACCTGGGAAAGCAGCATCACCGTGCATAATAATGGTAGCTGCCTTGCTCACATCCAGCTTCGGATAACCAGCCTCACTGCGGTCTTCCTGTGCAGCTCGTGAAAATCCTTGTACCACCGGATTCACATATTCCAGGTGACTTGGGTTATTCGCCAATGTCAGACGGGCCTGCACCGCTCCCCCATCTTTTACAAAACGATCAGCACCCAGATGATATTTCACATCGCCAGTCCAGCCGTAGTTAATTCCTGTGGAACCTTCCGACGGGATCAAATCCTTATTCGGCGAATGATGAAATTCAGAGAAAATTTTACTGTAAGGCTTGCCCAGCACATGTGCCAGTACATTCAAACGGCCGCGATGCGCCATGCCCATCAGGACATGACTTGCTCCTGCATTTGTGGTTAGACGAATAATCTCATCGAGAACAGGGACAAGCACATCATTACCCTCGATGGAAAAACGTTTCTGTCCGACAAATGTTTTATGCAAAAACTCTTCGAACTGTTCTACTTCTACCAATCTGCTCAGCAACGACTTGCGTTCCTGTGTGGTGAGGGGCTTGGAGGACCAGCCGGATTCTGCATAGCTGTTCAGCCAGCGGCGTTCCTCCTCGTTATGAATATGACTAAATTCATAGGCAATCGGACCTGTGTATGCTACACGTAACCGTTGAATGGCTTCCCATCCGTTAAGTGTTCCCGCAGGAGCGTTATCCCATATTAAAGAGGCTGGAAAAGCCTTCAAGTCTTGTTCAGTTAAACCGTAAGATGCTGGATTAAGCAAGCGTGTATCCTGCTCTGCATCCAGTTCCAACGGATCGATTTGGGCGGCTAAATGTCCGTATTCACGAATATTCCATACCATTTTACCCGCTGTAACCGCTTTCTGTAATGTATTCGAATCAAGATGCCCCAAAGCACTTGTGGGGGGGCCTTGCAATTTGTTGTCTATCATGGAAGCAGCCGAGTATTCGGATTGTGGCGGCTCACCCCATTGATCAAATAGCTCGCGGTAAGCCGGGTCAACCGTTCCGGGGTCCGCTACATACTTTTCATACTGGTCCTGCACATAACCTAGATTAGGTCCGTAATACGCCTGCCAAGGTACCTGTCTGCTGCTCTCTTCCATTGTCATCTCGTTCCCTCCGTCAAATTTTGAAATTCATAGCTGGACGGAAATCATTTTCATTTTTTATTAATCTTCAATTTAAGTTGTTCACAATATGCTCACATTATATGAAATTCTTCATCAAAAGTCGAATTTCACAATTCTTATTCCTCTTCCATTGTATAAAGTTTTCTAGCTATGAGCATTTCCTTTTTCTCAACATATCCATGCGTAAATGAGATGAATCGGGCTAATCTGTAATCAAACACCTGGCAACTTAAATAACCAGCCGTCGAATATCAACTGACAGCTGGTTATTTAGTCTATGTTGCACCTCATAACGCCAAACGAGTTTGAATGCAACTTCCGAGTCCACCCCACTATGATTACCGTCAACAGCAGAATTTAAAAGGCAGAAGGTCCGATACGATGCAAATTCAAACGTAAAGTGACATTAAAGTCACTTTTCTGTACAATATTCCTACTTTTCACTATTATTTTAATTAGGCATCTAAAAACCGCTTTGAAAGCGAAAGGGATGGAACTGTGACTGGACTAAAACAAGTACTCAGAAACAAGAATTATGTCAGGTTTTTTCTGGCAACCTTCGCCTCACAAATGGGAGGAATTATCGGGGTTACTGCATTCATGTTTTATTTGTTGAAACGGTTTACAAATCAGCCTTATTATGCAACGCTTGCCGAGTTAATGTATTCGCTTCCGATGCTGGTAGTATTTCTCGTGGTTGGAGTGCTGGCAGATCGGATGGACAGACAAAAAATTGCTGTTAATTGTGACTGGATCAGCGCTTTTTTATCCTTATGTTTGCTTATTTTTATTTGGGTCGATTCGATCCCTTTGATATTTGCCCTCCTCTTCATCCGTAGTGCTGCCTCCAAATTTTTCTTCCCAGCCGAAAGTGCCATTATACAGGGGATATTAAGCGAAGATGATTACACCATTGCCGCAGGCCTCAATCAAATGATGGGGAGTCTTTTCATGTTATTCGGAGGAACTCTCGGGGCTGTCGTTTACTGGCACTTTGGAATTACTGGAGCCATCCTCATTGATGCTGTTTCTTTTATTGTGTCTGCACTGCTTATTCGTTCCTGCAAAATTCCAAAGGAAGTACGCCTTCCGAACGGGGCACATCAATTTAAACAATTAAAATTCAAACTTGTCATGATCGATTTTAAACAAGGATTTCTTTACATATTACGCAACAGACTATTGCTTTGGTTGGTTTCAGGCTTTTTTATGTTCGGTATTTTAAATGGTGGTTTTAGCGTTTTACCGATGTTTATTCTTAAATACAAGCTAGCTCCAGGCAACTATGAGCAGTATATGGTATGGACGGGTATTATTTTTGGGGCTGGTGTGTTGCTTGGTACCCTAATCGCTTCTCTCATCTCTACCAAGCTAAAACTACACCAATTGATTGCAACGGGAGTTCTGGTAGCCGGAATGGGTATGTGCATACTTGGATTTGTTAACCACATCTATGCTTTTCTGATTATCAACTTTGTCATCGCACTGATCCTTCCGTTCATTAACATTGGTATAGGAGGATGGCTGCCTCGTATTGTAGATCCTCAAATGATGGGACGTGTGCAAGGTTTGATTAATCCGTTAATGATGCTGTCCCAGTCTCTTACGTTAGGTTTCATTGCTGTTAGCTTTCCTTCATTTATTACAATTGAAATTCTGTTTTTATTAGTTGGGGTCTGTACCGTTATTGTAGGAATATACTACACTATTGTGCTTCCTCGTTATGCTGATTACAGTACTTCTTCCAAGACCCTTCAGGGATCTTTATAGGCAAATTAAAGAAGTCATACAGCAGACCATTCCGCCAGCGATTGTGGATTGCCACTTCTGCCTCCAAATCCAGTGCAGAGGTGGCTTCATACATTCGTTGCATACGACTAGCTCGTCAAAACCCAGTAGAGACAAAGACTAATAGGGTATGTAATATTCAAAAAAAAAAACGCCCGGCAGACGCATTAGCTGCATCAGCAGGACATTTTGATTGAAATCGGAGTAGCGGGATTCGAACCCACGACCTCACCCACCCCAAGGGTGCGCGCTACCTAGCTGCGCTATACCCCGATAACCCAGTGTATGTAGATCGATGCTGTTATTTACCATTATATTCTGGTCATAAAATCCTGTAAAGGGATTATTTTCTCATTCTTTCGTTGCATTTTTAAATTGTTTTCTTTATGGTAGATACAAAAGCTAAGAGGTCAAAAACAGAGATCATAGGAGCTAACCATGCAAAGCAAAAAAGTGCTTATACCCGTTGCATTACTTCTTTTAATACAGTTAAGTGTTCCTATCTGCTATACCTTTGCACAGGGTAACCTTGTCATAAATCATGAAACGAAAGAGAGATTGAAAGAACAATATGGCTTGGATGAACCGGAATTTCCTTCCTCAAAGCAGCAGCAAAACATATTATTGGGAGGTGATCTTGGATTTACTCTTTCTGTTGATGCTGTTGTGGTAGAATTGACCATATTGATTCGGTATCCGCTCATTTTTATCAGTCAACAACTGGTACATTCACTGAAATCATAAGCTTTTTTCCTATTCGGTAAGTTCCATGATATGGAGCAAAAGGATCATTTATTTCGTAGCAAGTTGTCTGCCACCTGAGGTCACTTCATCCTTCTTATTGAAAAGGTTTAATTCAATGGGTCCCCTACCATGTAGCCACAGCAGTTCATCGAATAAAAATGTCAGTCCATCCTTAGCGCGTAAGCGTTCGATGATCTCCGTGACAACTTGCATAACCTCCCCTTGTATTCCCTCTGCCAGTTGCAAACCTCCGCTCTCTCCATCTAGGTAAAGATGCGTATGATATGATTGCTCCACCTTCTTCACATGGCGCAGACACAGTATGCCATTTTCGAGGTAAAAGAAATATTGTTGGTCATAAAGAACCCCTTCGCATATCTCATACATATGAGGTGAATCATACGGTCCCTGAACCATGGATACCCGTTCCAATCCCATTACCCATTCTGTCATACATCCTCGCTCCATTCCTTTGTTCAGTTATCACAGCTTAGTTCGATGAAATATTAACCTGAATTACAATTTATCCATTTTAAATCCACTTAAAATAATATTAAAGCGTTGTTATATGCATTTAATAAGAAAACCTCTATACGGTTTTTAAGCCTCCTCACGCATTTATTTGTTTAGGATTATCAAAATAGTAACTGTTGCTAATTTTAAAGCATTTTGATACTATGAAGGCATTAAATTAGTTTACTTATAATCTTGTTAACTAGATTACTTATTTACAAATATAAACCCCTAACCTACACTTGTCAACTAGTTTACTTGATTACTTTTGGAGGAATTGTTGTGATTAGATTTTCTCTTGATAAAATTATGAAAGACCGTGGACTCGAACAGAAAGATATTGTTTCTATTACGGGAATTAATAGGAATACGGTTAAAGCTTTGGCCTCCAACGCAAATGCCCGAATTGACTTTCCTACCTTGAACACACTTTGTAGAACCCTTGGCGTACTCCCTGGTGAACTGATCGAATACTTGCCAGAAGACGACGAAGAGAGCCGTTAACATGCTTAACGGCTCTCTGTTCTTTATATAATATTCGAATTTTAACGACCTTCCCATTCAAATTAGATCCGAACTTCGTAATCCCTTTCTATCAACTTTAAATATATTTCTCCCACGTATTATAAATGTCGAATAAAGCATTGGGGTTACGCTCTCCGTCTAGAACCAGATACATTTTATTCGTTACGATCATGATCACATCCATATCTGTTTCCTTAGTCAAACCAGTGATAACAAGACGATTTACGCTAATATAAGACTTTGGTTTAAAAACAATGCCTCAATCCAACCCACTATGATTACTTTTTACAACTTCCCTCGAATCTTTCCAAGAAATAATGTGCGTTTTTCCAATGGATCGTGAACGGTCCTACTGTCCCAAAACCTCTACAGAGACAGTCCGATATACTGTCCAAGCTAAATCCATAGTACCCTCCGGGCCCATTAATCGCTTCACCAAGTGCTATAAAATGTTGTAAAATCAGATATGTATTCGCCGTCTAAGGTGTAGACTTCTCCTCGTTTATCCAGTAAGTTCTCATGTAAAAAGCTCTAAAGATTCCAGCAAGAAGTCACGCTTATATTTGTTTTTATGATCATCCAACTTTCTTCTTATCAATTGTCTACATATGTCCTTTTGCGCCTTAGTAATTTTATCTTGCACGTTACTTATCAGTTGATAAGATTGTCTACTCGCTTCAAAGGTATCATCCAGTAAATCTACCAGCGCCACAACATGAGTAGATACATCAAAAAATTCTAAAGCATATAACAGTGTTCCTCTATTCCCCTTGGTCTTTGGATTTCTTAATAAGTCGATAAGAGGCAACACCGCTTCACTGTCTCCTAGATCAGCTAACGTAATGACGATTACATTTCTTAGCAATACACTATCCGTCGTTACTAAATATCTCAATAATATTGGAGTGAATGTATGATCCAGCTTTTCACCCACATCCTCTATAATCTTTACCGCTTCCTTTAAATCTCCACTTTCTATGACTTCTTCTAAACGCATTTTGTTCATAGTTTACCAACCCACCTTATTACAATATATAGCAACTATCCAGTCTTAAAACAATTCAATAATTTACATATGATAACAATCCTATGTCTCTTTTGTATATAGCGAACATTGTCGAACCCCTAAAGAGATATCCACTCATTGATTTAAAATAAACAAAATGTTATATTGTCTATAAAATAATCATCATTTAATTGAGGTGTTTGCTAAAATGGATCATTCCGAACTATTCTGGAATGCTGGTATCGAAGAACTGAAGCGTGGATATATTCGCCAAGGAGAGCAGGTCATTTGCTTGCTGGACGGACAGCGATTTGAGCAAGGCATCATATATCAGGATCAAGGGGTATTTTATGACGCGGAGAGGTACATGCGACTTCATATTGAGCGGACGTACGGTTCGGTCTTTGACTATTTGATCGGTCTGGACAAAAAGCTGACTGGACTGACGGATCATCAGAATCGGTTGCTTCAGTTATTTTATCAAGGCATGGGCGATGCGGACATTCAAAAGGAAACCGGAATCGGTAGCGCATCCACCATACGCAATCATCGTTTTGGTCTCAAAGAAAAAGAGCGACAGGCCAAAGTATTTCTCACATTAATGGAGCTGCTAAAGGAGAAAGACCGTCACGCTCCCACCATTGTAGAAGTACCCATAGGAGCACGGATGGTGGACGAACGCTACAACATTACAGAAGACGAAAGACAAAAGGTACTCACGAAGTATTTTCCGAACGGTACAGACGGACGCCTGAAAACCTTTAAAATGCAAGAAAAACATAAGCTGATTGTGCTGCGTGAAATTGCGAACCGTTTTGTGAAGGGACAAATATATCACGAGAAGGATATCAATGTGATTTTACAGGAAGTGTATGACGATTATGTCACGGTGCGAAGATATATGATTGAATATAGTTTATTGGATCGCAAGCCAGATGGCAGTGAATATTGGTTGAAGGAATCTTGAAGCTAGGCGCTTATGAAATCAGCATTTTGGCATAATTCGATTCTCAACGCTCGCAGGTACAATATATAGACGAACTAAAGTGTTTCGATCTATGCATTGCTGATTTGAAAACGCTCTTGGGATTTATGCAAAATGCTCAAATAGGAGGATTCGACAATGAATCGAAGAAAAGAACTGGTGCAGCAATACATGGAAATAAAGACAGAGGCAGGAATCTATTGCATTCGCAATACTCGTAATGGGAAAATTTTCGTCTCTTCCACACCGAATTTAAAGTCGCTGAATGGACGGCGTTTTGAGCTGAACATGGGTGGATTTAAGAATAAACAACTACAGCAAGAATGGAATGAGTACGGCGAAGATTCATTTGAATTTGAAGTGCTGGACGTTTTGAAGAAAAAGGACTCCGAGTTCTTTGATGTCAAAGATGCACTAGCAAAGCTGGAGCAGACCTGGCTTGATCGACTCCAGCCTTTCGGGGACAAAGGGTATTTGTAAATTACCAATCCACGGGATGCTCTTCCCGAAGGTATCCAAAAATAACAGCGTCGACAAATTGACCTTTTTCATAAAAATAATCTCTCAGGTGACCCTCTTTAGTAAAGCCACTTTTGAGTAGCAGCCGTTTGGAGCCTTCGTTATCTGGATCAATGAAGGCTTCTATACGGTGAACCTGCGGCAAATGAAAGCCATAATCTACTACCACCTTCATCGCCTCTGTCATCAAACCTTGCAACCAATATTCCGGTGCCAGCTCATAGCCGATTTCAATACGGGAGTGCTCCTTCTGCCAGTTATGGAATCCAATTGTACCCACGATCCGCTCAGGAGCTTCTTTTAATGTAATCCCCCAACGAAAGCCCTCTTGCTTCTCATATCTGGTTAGCATCGAACGAATAAATTTTTCGGCTTGCTCTACCTCTGTAAAGCTTTCCAAGTCATAATATTGTGTGACCTCATCCTTGGAAAAATAGCCGAACACATCCTCCGCATCCCCTACTGTAAGCTGTCTTAAACGAAGCCTATCGGTTTCTAGAATCGGAAACGTTTCCATTGACATTATCCATTTCCTCCTTCACATCGAAGAACCTTATCTTATCAGCCACCAGCCAATCCCAACTATCACTCCATTGATGAAGAATAATGCAATACATGCTCTCCACTTGCTGATTCCACTTGTTTGAAAAAAACCCGTCACTTTACTACGACACATGAACAACGTAAACAACAAATTCCAAATAATACGCATACCATATTTTACGTAGTATAAAGCAGGGTTTAACTGTACACCGCCCAACGTTGGAGGGACATCTGGAATAAACAGAATTGCACACGTATAACGCATGGTCTCATATGTAAAATAAAATACTGCCAGCCACCAAGCCCACTTCTTACCAAATAACATGCCGATACCGGCAGTCGTCCCTGCCAAACCGAGTAACGCGATAAATCCTTGAAACATGCCCCTACAAATGCCTACTAACGTAGCAGCCTCATTTAATGCATTAAGCGTCAATAGCTGGGTCACCAACAGAAGTGCTCCATTAAAGATCAATAAAATGGCTGAAATGCTTACACCTAAAGGTCGTTCGAAAACCACGTTGGTTACATAATCTTCTACTTCTTTTTTCGTATACAGATCTGACACTTCTTCTACTCTCCTAACCCAATTATATACATCCATTTTCGGGCGGGTTTAATAACAGTATGTTCTCGCCTCATTCCCATATATCGGCTTTTAGGAAAATATGGTTTAATCTTCCCTAAAATTCAGTTATCCGTAGGCTAATCATTATTATTCAGTGCAGCCATGCTGCTAATGATCATCCTCTATGGTGTCAAATTAGCGTCATGAGAATTTCTATCATCAACTGAATCCCAAATAGAGTAATATCTATCCTTATAATACCATTCCAAGAAGGAATCTGACAAATGAATGGACTACTACTAGCGCTTATGAATGTATACGCGTTATTTTCGTGGCCCTGTAACCTTCAGATGACTGGATATACTCTACCTGATAACCCATTCGGGCATCCAAAAGCCCTTCCATAAATGGAAGGCACGGACTGTAAATAAAACTCCCTCCGGGCCGAATGGCTCTAAGCAATTCCATATATTTGCGAGCGTACTCATGAATATTACCATCTGCCTTCAGATGATGATGTATAAAATGATTGGAGAATGCCATATGTGAAATGATCGTTCCCCATGTGCGTTCCCCAAAGGTGATCTCTAACCAATCTCCTTGAGTGACCCAACCTTCTGTTTCAGCCAACCGATCTGTTCCGTAAGCCTCAATTCCACAGGCACGTAAATAAGTAACCAACCGTGCCTCAGATCCGCAACCAACATCTAGAACAGGCTCTTGCAAACGAGCAATGTTCAATCCTAGCAGATTGGCTTGCAACTCCGGCGTATATTCCTCACAAGGTATCCAAAAGGTATACTCACACTCTGCATACTTAGCAAACATTTCACGTCCGTTGGTACGAGTTAAAAAATCTCTCAAATGCCCGTAATGCTGCTGAAGCAGTAAGTCCAAGGTTGCTCTATCTATAAATTTCTTCTGGAACAGGTTCTCAATACGGGTGAAAAGTCGATCATACAGCTCCGTAAGCTCCCTCACATGAGCTGTGTGAAAATGTAGATATTGATTGGTATTTACAAACTGGGACAGTATTTTAGCCGCTACATCCGTCACAAAAGCGTTATACATATGCTGGCGCTTCAAGCCTTGAAGCATGAGCATCAGTTCTGAGCTTCTCTGCGTCAGCCAGTACGTCATTTCCGTTGAAGGTCCTAACAGAACAGAACCCTCACGCATATAAAATAAACTCCGATGCTGATTGTACAGGAGTTGACCGTTAATAAGTTTATGAAGTTGAGCGACTGTCATTCTCGCTTCCTCCTTAAGATCCAGAACATTAAAGCCCTACCCAAGCCTAAACAATGTTATCTTTGGGTAGGGCCAGCTTATTTTCTAAGTATACCATGGCTATGGAAATAATGTTTTATTGCGAATCTTCCACCTGTACATAAGAGGATAAAGGAATATTCAGCTCACGGATTCCCTGAGCTATCAGCCGAGCTATTTGCTCCGCACCATATTCCTGAAAATGAGTATCATCCTTCACTCCATTAGGAAATGCAGGATACACCCCTGGCTCCACATGTAAAAATAACGGGAGTGTTCCTTCCAGTCCAAGTGTATCATAGTACGCTACACTCAAGCGGCTAAGATCGACCAGTGCAACATTTGTCTCCGATGCTGTTTCCTTCATGGCCTGCACATATTCCGGGAAACTAATCCGAAACGAGGCACTTGCCGCATCATAATCCCGGCGGCCAACAGGAGTAATTAGCACAGGTGTTGCACCGCGTTGGATGGCTCCTTGGATGTAGGTTTTTAAGTAAACTTTGTAATCCGCGGGTGAAACATAACGCTCTTGGTTGCTGATCGCGGCATCATTATGTCCAAACTGAATGAGCAAATAATCTCCTGGACGGATATTGCGTAAAATATCATCTAACCGTCCTTGTACTAGAAAGGTTTTCGTGCTTCGTCCACCAATAGAACGGTTCACAAAAATAGGCTCATCTGTGAAGAACGGAGCAATCATTTGCCCCCAGCCCGCCTGAGGCTTCATCGCGGATTTATAGGTTTGAACCGTAGAATCTCCCGCAAGGTATACCGAAGGATGTTCTCCAGCCGTTCGAGCATCCTTTGGAGTAATAACCAAAGCGTTAATCTTCGCTTCATCACCTGAGAAATACAATTCGAGCTGACCGTCGATGAGTGCAAGTTCAAATCCAGCCTCGATAAATTGTCCTGCTGTTTTGGCAGTAGGTTCTACCTTGACGATGGACTCGGCTTTAACCGTAATGTCTGTGTTTCCGGCAGTATCTCCGGCAATCAGGGAAAGCGTGTAATCCGCAGGTGGTAAATTGACAACAAAGGATGATCCTTGAACACGAACAAAATCTGAGCGTATAGCATCACTTCCACCACGATCTTCTTCATTCACTTTGGAAAGATCGGTAAATCCATAGCCTCGCTCAGGCGTGTAAACATCCTTGGCAGTGACCTGTGTGTAGCCGTCAGCTACCTTGCCGGGGCCAAAGTCAAAACGAAGAGGGGCCACAAGCTGTTTTTCGGCTAATGCCTGCCCTGGGATAAGTATGGTTGCAAACAACAAGCTGAACCCTGCGCATAATCCAATCATCTTACCGAACAACCTGTGACGCTTTCCCTTTTGTTTCAAGCGCAACCCTCGCTTTTCAGATTATTTGAGTGGGTTGTCATCGTCTATACGTGTATTGATCCCCGCCAGCTTTTGACAGCCTTGGTCCAACGCCCAAGATACCCCAATGCCAACTGTGTACCTGATCAGATCCGCGGTCAGGAACCCTTTCCCAAGCACCAAGCCGCCCAGTGTCGTTGCCCGAATGTGGTTAATCCAGGGAGCCTGGTACATCTGGCTGAACTCAATGGCGAAGCAAAACAGCAAGCTGCCCCACAGGGCTACGGACAATTGACGATTCACCCCCAACATTCTCAGCCCAAAATAAATCATGCACGCCCACAAGGCATCCCCAAAGTGATTAGCAACGAATTCAGGCAACCGGGAGGAGAAAACTCGGCTTCCCAAACCCAACAAGATCGTGACCAGCACAGCAATTAGGTACGCAGCGCGGGCCTTCCAGCGGAATTTCGCCTTTATTTCCCGATTGGCCTTCCTGCTGACTCTCTTATGAACGCTCCTCATGCTAAATCACCTGTCCTAATGCTGGGACATCTTCGCCAAGCTGCGGGAAATTCGTAAGCACCCTCTCTTGGATAGCGTTTGCAAGATTGCTGAACCTTTTGCTGATGTCATATTGTATGCACACCAACTTGTCTGTATTTTTCATAATATAATTAATCATAATGAGCCTCCGTAATATCGTACAAACGTATCAGCAACTTCCAAACTGTTCATGTGAGGATACTAAAATTCAATACCACGCACCTTGGCAAAAACCATTTGGTGTGCCATGCTTCCCTTTTCATCGTACTCGACGTTTCTTAAAATCCCCTCCAGTGTAAAACCTGCACGTTCCGCTACCTTGGCGCTGCGCGTATTTCTGGAATCACAACGAATCTCCAACCGATTGGCATGCAAATGCTGTATGGCAAAATCCGTAATACCGTGCACGGCCTCTGTTATAATGCCTTTTCCAGTCCATGATGTTCTGAGCCAATACCCAATTTCAAATCTTCGTGCTTCCCAATCAATACGATGCAGACCGCTGCTGGCTACAAATTCTCCCGAAACCGTATCAAATATATACAACATCATATCAGACCGATCCAGAAATTTAAGTCTGGCTTGGCGCGAACGGATTTCAGATTCCTCTGCCGTAGGAAGATTTCTTGCAAACGGAAGCCAAGGCCGCAGTTCATTCGCACTTTCTCGCATCGCCTCATTGACTGCCGCTCCATCCCCCCACTGCGGGGCGCGTATGGTCAATCGCTCCGTCTGGAATTGGTCAGGGAACGATAAGAGAATGGGATTCGGTTGCTGCTCCATACTCATGATGCACCCTCCTCCTTATTCGTTGAATAACTGCGACGATCCAGCAAACCTGTGATTTCACGCAAACTCCCAATCTGGTAGTCCGGTACAATGCCCGTTTCCTGCCACGTCATAAAGCCTTCCAGCCAGATGGTATGCAATCCTGCACTTTGTGCACCACGAATATCATTTGTCGGGTGATCGCCTACATAACAGGCATGGCCGGGATCGACAATGTCCAGCTCATTCAGAGCCAACTCGAAAATTCGAGGATTAGGCTTCTGGATATTGACGCCGCCTGATACGATAATAGAATCCACATAATCCCTCAGCATAACTCGGTCGATTTTCGCTTGCTGCGTGCGGAGTGAGCCGTTGGTAATAATACCAAGCTTCAAGCCACGCGACCGCAGTTCGGACAATACTTCCTTGGCCCCGTCCATCAACACCGTAAACTTATGAAATTCACTATACCAAAAGCCCAGCATCTCTTGTACTGACGTATGGGGATTTTTCAGTTCCAAATCTGCATGCAGCTCGGTATACAGTTCCTTCTTATCCCGGTATCCGTCCTGATCCGCCAATCGTATCTGTTCAACGACAGCCGCGCGGATCGCGGGTTCTTCTGCCACAATAAATCGTTCTATAAAGCGCTCTGTATATGCCGCAAACGCCTGTTTACGATGAATAAGAGTATTATCCAGATCAAAAATGATTGCTTCTATGGACATAAATAGCTCCCTTCCTTCATCCTTTTGCACTGATTAGGCTGAAACAAACTGAATAATTCCGATTAGAAATAAAAGAAAAAAAATAGACAAGAAAATAATGATCATGTACTTCAAGATTCTCTTGGAGGTCGACTTTTGTTCTAATTTGGTCTCGATCTGGGTCAACCTTTCTTTGATTTCTTCCAAATCCTGCTCCACCTTCACATCATGCTCCCCTTCCCTCGTTTCGACTTATTCATCTTCCTGACACTCACTCACACAAGTTGCTCCAAAAACGCACTTTTTTTACGGCATTAAAATCAATTTGTTCATAAGGCTTCTCCCCAAATTCCAGCTTGAAATACTCCTGCAAACATTCCCCATACACGATAATATCCGTTTGATATACGGAAAATACCGGATTTCCTTCTTCAGATGGCTGCTCTGGGATATATCGATGTCCGTTGATTGGGATTAGCTTGGGCACACGTAAAAACTCACGTTTACATATATCAACAGCTTCCGCCGAATCTGTCGGTTTTTCGCCCCATTCGGGAGGCCAGAATACATGCTGCTCTACATCAAAAATCATACCTTCCAGCGGCCAATTCAACCTTTGCCGGATTACACCCATCCGCTGTGGTGACGTATCTCTCCAAGGGATAAAGCTTTTACCGATGGGAAGAACACTCATCAGAAGCTCCCTCAAATCGGGCGGGAAGTGAATATCATACCTGCCTTCGACATCGGTGACCTCTTGCATGGATAAGCCTGGAGCTAAGGTCACATCGTGTTTACGTAATAAATCTATGATATAAGCGATATCCATCTCTTATCGACTCCTCAGCAGCTAGCGCGCTCGGTATCCATGATCATCATATGTACTTCTTTCTAGTGTAGTTCAATAGGAAAAGAAATCCAAGACCTATCCGCAATGCGTTGCTGAATAAGCTTGGATTATATGAGATTCATTTATTAGAATGTATGACTTCTATGCTTGCTGTCCGTTCACCTGAATATCTGCGGCTACTTGCTGCCCTAACCAAGCCCGCATGCGATTCCATGAAAAAACCTGCTCCGTATGAAATACACCGAATGGAAGTTCTGAACGGTACAGGGCGAGCGCTGCAAAGACGGCTGCCTTAGCGGTTAAATCAGACTGATGGTGACCCCTTAGCCGACATTCGACCTTCGTCTCCTTGCCATTGAGAGTTCCTCGAGCATCTACCTTGACCGCTACAGCATTCCCACCTATATGTACCTTGCTAAAGCTGCGAACCACTGCATCACGCACGGTTTGCTGTCGGAGTAGACCTGAAACTCCTATCGTCCGAAGCCCTGCTAGAAGCCGAGTGGTCAAGCGCGAATCGAAGCAAAGGCGTGTGCTAACCGTAGGAACTTTGAGCGTACGAGGAAGTGTCTGCTGATCTGAAAAAGGAAATCGATACGCCCGATGACGACCCACTCCTGCACCAAAATCTGCCACTATTCCGCCAGTAAAGCTTTTTCGAGTCACAAAACGTCCCTGTTCTATAACCTCCAAATCGGCATGAATCTGATCTACTGTCCACTCAATAGCAGCCTGACCGTGTCGATCTCCCAAACCCAGCATCAAAGATATATTCAACTCATCCGTCTGATCCATGAGCTGTGTCGCTTGCAGTGCCAACAGATTGGTCAGTCCCGGAGCTAATCCTACACTTAACAGGGCTGTGGCCTGATGAGCTCGGGCCTCCTGATGACACTGCTCCACCTGACTCAAAAAGTCCGCATTCGCGGTAATATCCATGTAATGCACCCCATGTCGAAGGCAGGCACGTACCAAGGCCGTATTGTCCTGATCCAAACACATGATTACCAATTTGGCTTGCTCTAATATCGACGGGTCCATCGGCTCATGAATATTAAGCTGCAAGGGCCGTATCTTACCATTCGATCGTTGGCTAAATTCAGTGGCCCGTTCCAGACTACGACCTGCGGCAAATACCTTGCCGGGAAACATTTCACTTAACTCTGTACATACAATTTTTCCAACATGGCCATACCCGCCAATGATGATGATGTTATCCTTTGTCATAAGCTGTCCCTCCCTCTTTAACTGCAAACCATGCATTTACTAAAAAGCACCATAATACCGGGTGATGTGGGTAAAGCCTGCATCTATCAACAGTTCCTGTATTGCCGCATTGGACACTGGGTTTGACTCACGACCGATGGAAGCAGCGAATCGTTCCCAATCCTCCAGTGAAATGCCCTGGCTCAGCATATGACCTTTCCACGCCTGCATTTGGATGGAAAAAGAAGGCTCCTGTGAATTCCCATTAATAGAAGCTAAACAAAAAGGCGCACCCGGCTTGAGTCGAGTAGATATCTGGCGTAGCAACGCCTGTTTACTTTCCAAGCTTTGAAGAAAATGAAGCACCAGCAGGCAGGTTGCAGCGTCATAGACCGGTTCTCTGCATGATTCTTCGCTGTGCTTTTCGCGCTGTTCTTCAGGCTGTTCTCCAGACAACTCTTCCAACGTACCTGCAACAAACGATATTTTTGAACTGATGCCCGCATGTGTTACACGCTTACGTGCCAAATCCAGCATGTGCTTCAACTGCCGTAAAGGACCATGCATCATGGCGCCCTCCGAGCGTAATCAATTCCTGACCGCCTCCAGCTCCGACAATTAGCACATTTGGATCTATATTTCGAATATGAGTTTGTGCTTCAAGCTGTGCGGCTATCAAACCGTCTGTCATCTCGTACAAATGAGCATATCCAGGTATTTTTAAAGCAATCGTATCCGCGTACTTATGCACATTCGGATGATTCCAGCTCATAGGCTGGTTTGAGTCCGTATTTTCAATATGGGGTTGTTTCATATGGGCTTTCCTCCAAACATTTAGCCTTGATCTTCCCAGACCATTCGTTTATTGTAGATTTAATTAAGAATCATTCTCAATTATAAAGACAATACAAATATCCACCATCCCATAAATGTGGGATTTAATAATCGCGCTTGAGAATCTCCAGCTTTCTCGATAGGAGTAAATGATGAACGCACACTACAAGCACACCCTAATCGACCGCTTGCGTACTCAGGTTACTTTCGATGCGGCGTGCTGTACCTCGGTAGATCCGCGTACGCTGCTTTCCACAGGGGCATTTACAGAGTCGGGTGTGGAGGACATTCATAACAAACTGCTAGAATACGAATACCTGCACGACGATATGATGAAATATGATCAGTTGGTGCGAGAAGGACAGTCTGTAGCGACGCTACATGGGTTTACACATGGCCAACCGGATCGGAGCACACGATATAGAGATGTTTTGCAACCCGCCGGATTCGGAGATGAGCTACGTGTTCCGTTTATGTACAAAGGGAGCTGTTGGGGATTTCTTACGTTGTTCCGTCATCATGGAAAACCTGTATTCAGCGAGGAAGAGCAACAACTGCTTGAAGCGTTAGCGCCGTCCATAGCCTATCATCTGCGTCAGGCCAGTGTCGGTTTATCTCCATCCCCTGCCATGATCACGGAAAATGGACTTGAGCCAGGAGTTCTCATGCTTTCCGATAAGCTAAAACCGATTTCGTCCAATTTAGTAGCAGAGCAGTGGCTACAGTTGCTTCGGCAGCAGGAGGGAATCCATGAAGACGGTCTTCCGGCTCCCGTCCGGGTGGTATGCTTGCGAGCGCTATCCACTGCCACTGCACCAGCACGACTATGTATCCCTTCCACAGACGCAGGAGCCCCATGGGTAACCATCAGAGCCACCCTTCTGCAAGGCGGACAGAAGCATACGGGACAGAAGCAGCTAGCCGTATGGTTTGAGGCTGCTAAAGCAACTGACATGCTACCGCTTATGGCTGAGGTGTACTCATGGTCCGAACGAGAGAGACAAATTGTCCAACTCATTGTTCAGGGCTTTTCGACCAAGGAGCTGGCCAGCGCACTTCATATTACTGCCTACACGGTGCAGGATCACCTGAAAGCGATTTTCTTGAAAACAGATGTAAGCAGCCGTCGTGAGCTAGTATGGAAGGTATATTCCAGATTCAATTAACCTATGTAAAAAAGACAGATGACCCGATTAGGGATCATCTGTCTTTGCATCACTGCTCTATTGGAATGCCAGAGCCTTATTTCTTCGAAGAGGAGTTCGTATCATCGTATGACACTGGTGAGGGCTTCGCAATCCATTCATCAGCCTCAGGCTCGATATCCACGCCATTTTCCAGCTTCGTTTTCTCCATCAAGGAATCTCCGTCCTCGTCCTTCTTGTTGCGGATTTTCGCTTCGTCTTGAGTGTGGTCGCTCATGTTGATTCCTCCTTTTTTAATTTCATCTGATGGTTGTACCTTACTCATAATTACCCATTGCCGTCCTGTACAAACCTCTACACGACCAGATGCCCTTTTTTCTCCGCGGGTTCAATGATCGCCTCAATGCCAGCATTAAACTCCAGAAAGTCACTTTCTACTCCATCACTGAAAATAACTCCGTTTTCCGGCATCTGCGATGCAATCCGTAACGGTTTTTCGGCTGCTACCTGACCAAACACGAGATCCGCAGCAGTCGTTCGGCTGGGGAATGGTTCTCTCACCGTAAAATAAAGCGATGGCGAACTCCAGGTTGCACGATGATCATGACTCATTCCGTCTGCTGTCCCTTCCTGACTGAAGGCTGTACCTGGCATCAGCTGGCTTGGAGTCAGCGAGATTGGATGCCGTGTAGCACTGCCGACAATTCCGGCCGCTCCAGCCAGTACGCTGGTCAGCCAGCCTGTCGCTCCCAATCCGGTTGAAACGATAATGCCGCTGGAGGATTGCTGCTCTACTTGATCCTCCAGCCTTAGCTCATATCTCGCGGAAACATGAGTTTTGCGTCCAATGAACAAATCATTTACAGCATACAAGGATTGGCCATCATTTAATCGGGCCTTAGCCAGCGTAACTTCCTTAATTGGCCGTCTGTGCACGAATACATCCGGCACTACCCAGCGCAGGTCGGATACGGTAAACGGCAGCAATACCCCGTCCCAGCGCAATGGATCTGGATTCACGCCGATAAGCGGCTGCTCGGTCAAATATTTTAAGGTGTTGGCTACCAGCCCATCCTGACCCAGCACCACCACTGTATCCTGCTCACCAAAAATAAAGTTCGGCACATGCTCCCGCTCCACAATCTGAACACGACCCAAGGCCGTTAACTCCGACGTTGCCGTTGCCACCGCCCTGCGGTAATTTTCGTCCTCCAGCACATAATCACTGAAATCCGCACCCAGCCGTTCCATAAAGAAGCGAGCCTGCTGCACCGTATTGTATCGGACAATCAGTTCCTCCAGTCGCGTTTTACGCTTCACCAAAATGATCTTCTGCTCTGTCATTCGGCCGCTCATCGTGTTCTTCCTCCAGACCCTCTCGATCCTCCTGATCCGCTTGCTCCCGTATCTGACATGAGACCTTGCAGCAGATCCGGCGTAATATTCAGCTGACCGATTTTCCCTGCATTTTCTGCAAGCTCCTGGAATGCAATCGCAATTAGTTTATCCGGGCTCATATCCATGTTAGCCATAGCTTGAAGTACGTTCGGTTCAACATCCTGCAACGATTTCATGACGGCTGTCAGCTCATAGGCCTTGGCATCGGCTTCTGCCTTTTTATTCGTTACGGTCAGCTCAATCAGCTCGCGTTTTTTCTCCTCCAAGGCCGTGTCAAATCGTAGCTGCTCCTCTTTCATCTCACTTTGCTTTTGCTTTACGGAACGCTCGGCATCAAGTTGAGTTTCACGGATCTGCCTTTTTTTCGTCTCCACTGCAATCTCAGTGTTCAGCTCGTTTTCCTTCACACGCCGCTCTTGCTCAATAGATGCATTACGACGCTCATACAAAGCATGATCCGCGTTGCGAAGAATCTCTTCCCTCGCTTGAGCCTCCAGCGCTCTCATCGTCTCCTTATTAGGTAGAATCGCCAAAATCGACAGCCCCATAACCTCAATGCCGAGCTTTTCCATTTCCGTATGCTGAGCAATATCCTTTGTCATGTTTTGGGCCAGACGTTCACTGGACTGAACAGCTTCTTTGAGCGGGACACGCTCCAAATACTTTTTGGTAAGCACCTTGGCAATGTTAATCACCCGTTGGGCCAGCTTGCTTGGATCATCCGAAATGTAACGTCGTTCCTTCAAGTCATACGTATAGTTTAAAATCTGCGTCGTTCTCCGATAATCCACAATTCGATAAGTCAGTTGCCCCTGTACCGTCACCGCCTGAAAATCATTTGTCATGTCCTCAAACATGAACGGCGCATCAATAGAAGAGACGGGCACGACAACAACCGAGGTGGTCGGGGCGTAGTAATAAAAGGATAATCCAACACCCTCCCGAACCACCTTCCCGTTTTTCACCTTCATCACATATTCACTGGGCTGAAATTTAACAAAATTAAATCCAAACATAGCTGCTTCCCCGCTTTCTTTACAATTTATATTATTTTGTTATTATCATTTTGTTATTAACAATAAAATAACACATGTTCCCGATAATATCAATATGACATTTATAAAAAACAAAGGCCGTTTCCCCTCCGATACGCTCGGTTAGAGGAAACAGCCTAATTCGTTCTCTGCCTTCCTATGAAACTTTAAAGATCACGAAAAATTGTATGGTATCATCAAAAGGCGTTACATTTGTCATCATTTCATGGGTCATATATGAGCAACAGTTGTATAGTTGTATAAAGATATGATGACTCCCCGATTAGCGACGCACTGCATCGGCCTTGGGATGCAAGGAATCCGGCCTCATATCTGTCCAATGTGTGCTGATATAATTCATACATGCCTCACGGCTGTCTGTCGGGTGAACGACCTCCCATCCAGTCGGTACATGCTGGAAATCAGGCCAGAGTGAATACTGTCCTTCTCCATTCATCAGCACTAAATAACCACCTTCATTCTGCTCAAAAGGATTAATCATGGTTTGTTTTCCTCCTTGCGATTGTGATGTATTGATTTAGAAAGCCTGTATAGTTTTGCTGCCATCAGTTTTCCAATATGAGCCAAGGGTCCCGGCTGGCACAGATCCTTATGACGGCAATCCAGTTCATGCTGCTCTAGCTGTCCATCAATATAGGGAAGCCAGGTTTCCGGAGCAATTGGCTCAAACCAATCTGGGATAATTGTAGATCGGAAAAATAATATATCACCTTTGTACCGTCTCGGAACGTACTCCCCCAAGATACGCACAGAATTTACATAAGTATCCTTGAGGTTTAAAATCGTCTCCTCGCTGAGGCTGGCCAAGGCGCTACCATCGCTTCGTAAGATATGCAGGGCGGTGGAAAGCCGCAAAGGCTCATCATTCAGACTATCCGGGTCATAACCCCCCAGAGCCAACAGAGCGATTAACGCTTCCTCCTCATCTGGTCCTCCCCGCAGCGGCAAATGGTTGCTTGGGTAGGAATCCAGCATGGTCAGAATCGCAATTGTCTCTCCTTCGTATTGAAGCTGTGTCGCTATTGCATGAGCTACATTCCCTCCCAAAGACCACCCCAACAGATGATACGGTCCTGTGGGCTGAATTGTGCGAATATGACGAATATAATCGGCTGCCATATCATCCAGCGTCTGCGGCAATTCCTCCTGTTGGGCGATCCCGCGAGCCTGTAAGCCATAAATCGGATAATCCTTGCCCATGGACTGGATCAAGCCCGCATAACACCAGCTTAATCCGCCTGCCGGGTGTACACAGAACAACGGAGCTTGCAATCCACTTGCCCGCAAAGGCAGCAAAACGTCCAAAGCCCCTTGACTGGCACCTACGTTCAACTGCTCGGCTAGGCCAGCCACTGTTGGCGTTCCAAAAAGGTTGCCAATGCCCAACTCGATACCCAATGCCTCGCGGATTCTACTAATCAGCTTCACAGCCAGCAATGAATGACCGCCCAGATCAAAAAAGCCATCATCTATACCGATTCGCTCCATGCCAAGCGTCTCGGCAAACAAATCACACAGGATTTCCTCCTGTGGCGTTCGCGGTCCCCTTCCTCCACCCGCAGCCATCTGCATGGGAGCAGGTAATGCTTTACGATCCAGCTTGCCATTAGGTGTAAGCGGGAGATCGGATACCGTGACAAAAGCTGACGGTATCATATAATCAGGCAAGCTGACTCCTGCATGCAGTCGGAGTCTGGACGCTTGCGGTTCACCGCCAGGTACAGGAACAATATAGGCGACGAGTCGTTTGTCCCCCGGCTGATCTTCGCGGACAATGACCGCTGCCTGAGCCACATCATCATGCCGAACCAGCACCGCTTCAATTTCTCCCGGCTCCATGCGAAAACCACGTATTTTGACCTGCTGGTCAGCACGTCCGGCATACTCCAGCGAGCCGTCAGACCGCCAGCGGGCCAAATCACCTGTCCGATACATCCGGCTCCCCGGCAAACCATACGGATCGGCTACAAAACGCTCTGCCGTTAAAGCGGGTTTTCCCAAATAGCCTTGTGCCAATCCAGCACCGGCGACATATAAATCACCCGTTACACCCGGCGGGACAGGCTGAAGTCGATCATCCAGCACATACACTTGCAGATCAGAGATGGGACGCCCAATCAGACTGTTTGCTTTTTCAGCCACCATATCACGGTCCAACGCAATATAGCTGACATGTACAGTTGTCTCCGTAATCCCATACATATTCACCAAGGTAGGAGCATCGTCTGCATGACGCTCATACCATGCAGGCAGCCGGCCCAGTTCCAGAGCCTCACCACCAAATACGACATAACGCAACGCCAGCTTTTGTGAAAGGACAGGCTGTTCAAGATCAGCCTGCATCAGTTGATAAAATGCCGAAGGTGTCTGATTGAGCACCGTTACGCTCTCGTTCACCAGCAATTGCAGGAATTGCTCCGGAGAACGACTGACAGTATACGGCACAATGACAAGACGGCCTCCATGCAGCAACGGTCCCCAAATTTCCCATACTGAAAAATCAAACGCATAGGAGTGGAACAGAGTCCATACATCCGATGGACCAAAATGAAACCAAGGCTGCGTCGAATCAAACAAACGCGCGATATTTTGATGAGGAATAACTACTCCCTTTGGTTTTCCGGTAGAACCGGACGTATAAATAATATAAGCAGGATGAAGCGGCAACAAAGGCATCAGACGGTCTGCATCCACCGGGTTCCGGTCGGGATATGACTTCAGCTCCTTATTTGTCTGAGGATCCTCCAGTACAACCGGGAATACCGTGCTTGTTACCGGAATTGAGGATATTGTCACGTGAATGCTGGTAATCATCAGAGCAGGTGAAGCATCCTCTAGCATATATGCGAGACGATCTGCCGGATAATCAGGATCTAGCGGCAAGTAGGCGGCTCCCGATTTAAGCACAGCCAGCAATGCAATAACCATATCCAGTGACCGAGGAAGCGCCAGCGCCACAATGCGATCTGGACCTGCACCACGCGCTATCAGCAGATGCGCCAGTCGATTGGCACGCGCGTTCAATTCCTCATAACTTAGCTGGTTGCCTTCGTATGAAACTGCAACAGCTCCCGGGGTACGGGCAGCCTGTTGTTCGAATAAAACAGGCAAGCTCGAGGTAGACGCTTGGTTAGGACAAGTGCTCGCGTTCGTGTCACCGTTCCACTTCACGAGAATTTCGTGTCGTTCCTCGGGTCCCAAAATATCCAGGGCCCCTATCGGTTGTTCTGTATTAGCCACCGCGGCCACTAATAGCCGTTCCAGCCGTACCTTCATAGCTTCTATCGTTTCTCTTTTAAATAAATCGGTATTGTATTCGATCCATCCCTCGATTCCATCAGGTCGCCCGTCTGCGGTCCGACACTCGCGCAGCTCCACCGTCAGATCAAATTTCGCTGCACCCACACTGGCCAATTGCAGTTGAGTTTCCACACCGGGCAACAGCAATTCGGGATCAGGGGTGTTTTGTAAAGCAAGCATAACTTGAAACAATGGATGTCTCGATCTGGAACGTGTAGGGTTCAGCATCTCTACAAGCCGCTCGAAGGGTACATCCTGATGTTCATACGCATCCAGACAAGTACGACGGACCCGTTCCAACAGCTCACGGAAAGTAGGGTCGCCCAATGTGTTGATACGAAGCACCAGCGTGTTGATAAACAAGCCCACGAGATGATCCAGTCCCTCTGCGTTACGTCCCGCTATCGGACTGCCCACCGGGATATCCGTCCCTGCACCCAATCGGGTTAGCAATGCGGCCAACCCGGCCTGCACCACCATAAACAGGCTGGCCCGACTTTCACGAGCCAAACGCAGCAACTGCTCATGCAATTCGGGAGCGATACGCAATACAACGGTATCTCCCCGGTAGCTGGCCTCGGAAGGGCGTGGATAGTCTGTAGGCAGATCTATTTGATCCGGTAGACCTTTCAATGCGTCGTGCCAATAAGCAAGCTGCTTGTTCATCAGGCTGCCAGCCTCGTTCTCCCTTCCAAGCAGATCCTGCTGCCATAGCGCATAATCCGCATATTGTACAGGCAGCATCGGCAACACCGGTGCCATGCTTTCAGGATGTGCGGATTGTTCCGCATGTGCATTACGGTCGATGTGCGCAGCATAGGCTGTTGCCAAATCACGTGTGAGTGCATTCAGCGACCAGCCATCTCCGACAATATGGTGCAACGTCATAAGCAGCACATGCTGGTCAGCAGACAGCGTGAACAGTTCGGTTCGCAAAGCCGGCTCCACTGCAAGATCAAAGCAGTAACGTGACCCTTCAGCAAGCATGTGTGGCAGCTCTGCCTCACAAATTTTCGTCACACGGAGTACAGGCCAAGCTTGCTGCATTTCCAGAATGACCTGCTGCGCTACACCTTGCACATCTGGAAAAATCGTACGCAGCGTCTCATGGCGGGCCACGATGTCTCCTAAGGCAGCTTGAAGTGCCTCCACATTTACATCCCCCGACATACGGATAACGAGTGGGATATTATATGTAGGGCTTGGTCCCTCCATCCGATGCAGGAACCATAATCGGCTCTGGGCGAAGGAGAGAGGAATTCGTTGTGGACGTACGGCCGGAAGCAATGAGGGCCTTAAGCTCTGCCCTTGGTCCAGTCGTTCCGCAAAACTGGCAACCGTAGGAGTTTCAAACAGGCGGCCTATATTCAGTTCTACCCCGAATACCTCCCGGATTCTTGCCATCAAGCGTGCGCCAAGTAGCGAGTGACCGCCCAGATCAAAGAAACTGTCATCAATACCGACTATCGGTAGTGCCAGCACTTCTGCGAACAGGTCACACAACATGGCTTCCTGTGGTGTTCTGGGAGTACGGACGTGGAGAATCTTATCCATAACAGGAGCAGGCAATGCCTTACGGTCCAGCTTCCCATTAGGCATGAGCGGCAAGGCCCCCAGCATCACAAACGCTGAAGGTACCATATAATCGGGCAGACTCGCAGCGGCATATTCACGTAACGCCAGTGAATGCAAACGATGATGCGATGAGCCCAAGTCCCCTCTTATACTTTGATATCCAAAAGGTTCGGCAGGCGCTTTTTGTTCGGATTGCTCACTTTGTCCCGATGACCTACCCGGCTCCTGCTGAATAGTCTCTGTCTCAGCTCCGGTAAGCACCGGCGTTGCTGCGGCAGCGATCGGTACGATATAGGCAACCAGCCGCTGATCGCCCTCTCGGTCCTCACGGACAATCACAGAAACCTGGGCTACATCGGAATGCCGCGCCAAAACGGCTTCAATTTCACCCAGTTCTACGCGGAAGCCGCGAATTTTAATCTGGTGGTCCGCACGCCCCCCGTATTCAAGAGATCCATCCAATCTCCAGCGGGCCAAATCTCCAGTTCGATACATGCGGCTCCCCGGAGGGCCAAACGGATTGGCTACAAAACGCTCCGCTGTCAAATCCGGGCGCCCATAATATCCCCGAGCCAACCCATCCCCGGCAATGTACAGGTCCCCTGTGACCCCTGCCGGAACTGCCTGAAGACTACCGTCAAGCACGTACACTTGCGTATTGCGGATAGGTCTGCCGATAGCCGGTGTTCCCGTGTCCCCTTTTTCGATGGAAGCTGCAGTAGACCAAATCGTCGTTTCGGTGGGACCGTACAGATTCGTAATGCGGCAATCCAGACGCTGGAGTGCATGCAGCAATTCCTCTGGAAGAGCCTCGCCTCCAACCAGCACCCGCAAACCCCGAATAGCCTCTGCATGTTCCGTTGCCAGCACATGCCACAGCGTAGGCGTCGCCTGCATCAGGGTAGGCTGTGAACGGTTAATCAGTTCGGCCAAAGCAGACGGCTCCTGAACGGTTTCCTTCCGGGCAATAATCAGTTGCGCACCATTCAACAAGGGCAAATAGATTTCCAGTCCGGAGATATCAAAGGATATCGTCGTAACTGCCAGCAGTCGATCCTGCTCACACAACGTGAATTGATCCTGCATGGCAAGCAAAAAATTTGTCAGGCTCTTGAAAGTAATAACGACTCCCTTCGGCTTGCCCGTTGAGCCAGAGGTATAAATAATATACGCAGGATGGTCCGTGGATAAAGGCTGAACACGTTCACGATCCGTAGGATTCGTATCCGGGTAGGCTGATAGTTCATGATTATGTCCGTTCAAAACAGCCGCCGAATCCCCTTGGCCGCTTCCTCCATCCAAAAACATACGTGGCACAGAAATGTCTGCCGGAATGCGGTCCGCTACCTGGGCATTGGTTAAAATGCAGACCGGAGACGCATGCTCCAGCACATAAGCAACACGATCCTGCGGATAATCAGGGTCCAGTGGAACATAAGCCGCGCCCGTTTTAAGCACAGCCAGCATCCCTATAACCATGTTGACGGAGCGAGGGAGCATCAGGGCAACGATCTGCTCAGGTCCTGTCCCATGAGCAATCAGCCAATGGGACAATCGGTTCGCCCGCTTATTCAGCTCCTTATAGCTAATTACCATGTCGTTGTCACATTCCACAGCTACAGCATCAGGTCTAAGTTCCGCCTGTAGCTGGAGCATTTCCTGTAAGGAAGCGACTGGCATCGGACTGGAAGAACGATTCCAGCCCTTCAATATAAGCTGACGCTCCGCAGGCAGCAGGAGGTCGATTTGTCCAATCGGCTGTTCTGGTTCCGAAGCTGCGACCTTTGTAAGCAACTGCAAGAAACGCTGTTGATGCTCTTCTATTTCCCGTTTGCTATACATAGCAGGGTTGGCATCCCAATCTATGCGCAATCCAGATCCGTCCGACCTGTCATACACATTCAAGGACAGATCATCAACCGGGCCTGCCGACAGGTTATGTGTAATTCCGCGAGAACCGTTAAAATTCAGCTCATAGTCAAATGGCATAATATTGACCAATGGACCAAACAATCTCCTGTTTTCACTAAGCAAGCGCAGATCACGCCGTAGCTCCTCATGCCTGTATTTTGCATGACGCCGTATCTCACCCAGCTCCTGTACCAATTGACGGAGCAATGTGGCTACCTTCATTCCTGGCTGAATCGACAAACGCAGCGGCAACAAATTCATCACCATACCCGGCACACGGAGCGAGGCTGAGCCTAATCGGTTCATCATTGGCAAGCCAAGTATAACGTCTTGTGCACCTGTGAACCGGTGAATATAAATAGCCATTGCCGCCAAAAATACATCCGGCCAGCTCACGTTGAGACGTTCCGCAGCCATCTGAAGACGTTCACGCTCCGCAGAGGTGACATGGGCTGTAACGCGTACGAAACCTCCAGCCATCGCTTCTTTCGAAGCTACATGCCCGGAGTTTCTCGTCGCATGGTCTCCCAAACTGGCCACCTCGAACCCATCGGCAAAGCGTTTGATCCAAAATTCACGCTCCTGCCCAAACTTCTCCGAGGCGCGATAGATCGAATCTTCCTCCAATAGTTGACTAAACCGCGGAAAGCAGCCCTCTTCGTCCAAGCGTCCTTCCGCCAAAGATGTGTACAGTTGAGCCACCCGCTGCGCTATGAGCGAAAAGCCAAAGCCATCCAATGCAATATGATGAACACGCTGATACCAGAAAAATTGATGATGACCTACCCGAAACAATGCCTGTGTAAACAGTGGCCCTTGGGTAAGATCAATCGGCTTCAGCAAATCATCCCTCATCCAGACTTCAGCAACTTTACGAGGGTCAGGAGCTGCGCTTACATCGATTTGGTGCAGCGTCCATTCCCCCGAAGGCATAATCATCTGCCAGGGTCCATCCTCATCCTCTCCGAACCGCAAATGCAGTGATTCAGCCTCTGCCATCGTGCGGCGAAGTGCTTCCTTAAAGCAAATGGGATCGACCGGCCCGTGAATTTCAACGTATTCACCGGTATTATAGGCCGGATTTTGCAAATCCATCTGTTGGGCAAACCAAATGCCCGCTTGCGCTCCCGACAAAGGAAGACGAATAGCCTGATGCTTGAGCATACATAAACCCTCCTTTAAAGGGAAAAATAGTCTAAATTAGGCATTGACTGCCTAGTTCGCGAAGACAATAGCTTCCACCAATCAGCAAGTGTCGGACGTTCAGCCAACTCCACGAACGTCACCCTTGCCCCGTAGCGGCGCCATTTTTCCACAAGACTCATCATACGAATCGAATCCAGTCCCCTATCCATCAGATTATCGTGGGCAGCCAATCCTTCCGCTGATTCCTGCAGCAGTCCTGCGACCTGCTCACGTACCAATTGTTCAGTTAACTGCGGAGCCGCAGGCACTTCCTTTTCAGCCATTGCTGAATCTAAAGTCTTTGCCTCGCTTTCTCTTTCACCAGGCTTCTGGTCAGCTATGCCTGTCTGAGCTGTAGCCATATTTACACTTTGCACCTGAGTACCTTCCGTTGCTGCCCCCTTCGTAGTCTCCAACTCGTCAATCAAGGGGACAGTCAGCATCGTAACCGCGCAACGCTCAGCAGCGTAAGTCAGGGCCATTTTGTGGTATTCCAGTGAAAAGTCCCCCAAGGCGTCAGCTACAAAAAAAGGCTGTATATCCTTCATAAATGCCTCGGTCGCGGTCATTAGACAGCCAATATGTGCGTAAATACCGGTAATCATGATCTGATCGCGATGATATTGCCGCAATATATCGTCTAAATTGGTTTTTTGAAATGCGCTATACCTCCATTTCGTCATAACCATATCCTGATCCGAAGGGGCAAGCTCGTTCACAATCTCCTTTTGAACAGGTCCATCATCCATCCCCTTGCCCCAAAAATCCTGCTGTAGCCCCCTTTTCTCCGGAGCCTGACCTCCCGGCTGCGCCGAATAGATTACAGGTATCCCAAGCTGCTGGCAGTGGCTTTTCAACAACTGGATGTTAGCGATCAACTCCTTGACCGGAGATTGCCCAGCCTCAAAAGCGGTAACAAAATATTGCTGCATATCATGAATCAATAGCACTGCACGTCTGGGATCAGGCCGCCATGCCACTTTATTTTGGGGCATATCCGAAGCACTCGGCATCGGATAAGCTGAAATTGGAGGAATAGCCATCATATCGCTTCCTTTCATTTTTCATTACGAGTATCTGTCTTGCGTTATGTGTTCTTGCTCATCGTTATGTCTCCATGCGGTTCAGGTGCAGATGCTAGCTGCTGTGTAATCATTTCCCGCAATGCTTTTTTACTAACCTTGCCTACACTGGTCTGTGGAAACGCTGTTATAAACTCAATTCTGTCAGGAATTTTGTAAGCCGCCAAACCACGTTCACGCAGAAATTTCTTCAACTCCGTTACGGTCGGTACCATCTCATACGGGATAATAAAAGCACAGGAACGTTCACCCAAATATTCGTCAGGCATGGCTACAATCGCTGCATCATGCACACCGGGATGGGCCAGCAAATGATTTTCAATCTCCTCAGCCGCCACCTTTTCTCCGCCCCGGTTAATTTGATCCTTCGCTCGGCCTTCCACAATCACATTGCCATCGGGACTCAACCTCACCAAATCGCCCGTACGATAAAATCCATCCCGCGTAAATGCTCTTGCATTATGCTGATCCGCCTTATAATAACCCCGAATCGTGTAAGGTCCGCGTGTAAGCAAATGGCCTACCTCTCCCGGTGCCACTTCTTTGTCCTCATCATCCAATATTTTAATTTCATCGTCGATTGAAATGGGACGTCCCTGAGTTGCTACAATGATATCCTCCGGATCATCCAGTCTGGTATAATTGACCAGCCCCTCCGCCATACCAAACACCTGTTGCAGGGTACACCCAAGTTCCGGCTTTATGCGACGAGCAGCCTCCTCATTGAATTTGGCTCCCCCTACTTGAAGCACCTGAAGACTGGACAAATCACAGGTTCTCGACGAAGCACTATCAAGCCATACCAGCGCAAGCGGCGGGACCAAAGCAGTAATCGTCACCTGCTCCTGTTCAATCAATGGAAAAGCATCATCTGGACTCGGCGTAGGCGCAAGTACAATTTTAGCTCCCGCATATAAGGCTCCGAAGACACCCGGAGAACTGAGCGGGTAATTGTGAGCCATGGGAAGCGCAGCTAAATACACGCTATCTTCATCCAGACCGCATATTTCAACACTGCCCCGCAGACTGTAAATATAATCATCGTGTGTCCTTGGAATTAGCTTGGGCAAGCCTGTACTCCCACCGGAAAGCTGGAGAAAGGCAATATCCCCCGCAAGCACCTGGGGTAACGACTGATCAGGTTGGATATACAATCCGGATAGAGCCGTAAATTCCTGCGGCTTGCCCACAACAATGACATGACGCAGGGTTGCCACTCTGGCTTGTACCTCTCTGGCTAGTCCACGATAGTCAAAGCCCGAATATACATCTGGAATGATATAAGCAACCGCCTCGGAAAATTCACCGAAATAGGCAATCTCGCTACTTCGATGAGCCGGAAGCGAGAATATGGGTAACGCCCCCAATCTGAACAGCGCAAAGCATACATCAAAAAACTCCGTAACATTTGGCAACTGAACGATGACCCGATCCGTCGATCTAATTCCCAATTGGTAAAATCCGGCTGACAGACGATCTACTTTTTCGTCCAATTCACGGTAGCTTGTACTTGTTTGGCCGTCCGTCACTGCCGTCCGGTCACCTTGCGATACTGCACGCTCCCGCAACATTTCTCCAAAGGTCACTCCCTCCCAGTAGCCTGCCTTCCGGTAACGCTCGGCAAATTCCTGCGGCCATGTAGGGCATCCGGGCAACATCATGATATTCCTCCTCTTTCTGTATCGTTCTCGTTATTCATGCTTCAGTCCCAATGCCTGAAGCATGGTTCCAAACTTGGCTGCTGTTTCCGCCAGTTCGTCTTCCGGGTTTGAAGCCGCCACAATGCCTGCCCCTGCAAACAAACGCAAGGAATGCTTTGCAGCTTCTGCACAACGGATCGTAATCACCCATTCTCCATCTCCGGCTGCATCACACCATCCAACAATTCCCGTGTAAAAGCCCCGATCAAACGATTCGATATCTCGGATAACCTTTTTGGCCTGCTCTGTAGGCGAACCGCATACGGCTGGCGTAGGATGCAGCGCCAGGGCAACGGCCAAAGATGAAACCGTCAAATCCACTAATTCCCCCGTAATTTCAGTCGAAAGATGCCACATCGTCTCTGTTTGTATCAGCGAAGGCTCCTGCGGCACATCCAGTCTCCGGCATAGCGGTCTGAGTGCCAAGGCCACCGCTTCAACGACTACCGCGTGCTCATGCCGGTCCTTGACTGATTCCAGCAATGCCGCAGCCCGCAGCTTATCTTCGACAGGATCATCACTGCGAGGTGCAGAGCCAGCCAGCGGATTAACCGTCAGATGCAGCCCCTCTCGGGAAACGAGCAGCTCGGGGCTAGCTCCAATCAGCGTTCGCTGTTCCACACCGACAACAGCCCCGTCCGAGCCTGCTTCTTCCGCCTCCAAAGCGGGTAAATCAACAGCGAAGGTATAGCCCTTGGTATTATGTCTGGCTAAATTATGCAAATAACTTGGAACGTCTACTTGTTCCGAAGTATCCAGCTGTAGTGTTCTGGAGAGCACGATTTTGTTCAGCTCCCCGGACGCAATATATTTCAGGGCCTGTTCCACCCCCTGTACAAACTCCGACGGATCGGGCACGGAACGAATACCGTAGTCCGGAGCCTGCCCAAGCTTTGTCGGGTTCACACGGCTGGCAGCATTCGCTGAATCGGCAGCTTTCCCATTCTCGGAGTGCCAGTTCGTAGAGTGAGAATGAAGCGGCCCCGCCCAGCGAGTCTCTGCCGGAACCAGAAGCTGTGCAGCCCGTGAAGCATCAAAGGGAATAGCTCCCACCACAATCGGATGTCCACCGTGGGACTGACGCACACTCTCGAGCAACGTGGCTACACGCCCGGTCAATCCGCCCTCCGTATCGCTTGCCTCCCCATGCGGCAATGCCCCCAACGTACCTTGGGCCAGTAAAGTCCGGGTGGGTGACGCAAAAAAGAAGGAAGAGCCTGGCTTGTAATCTTTTAGCAAGTGAGTCGCTTGTACTTCAAGCGCAGTATTGGATTTCATACGTTATTGCCTCCTGTTCCATTGTTTTCTGTCACGATTGCCATCATCTATTCCCATACAAGACTGCTGCATTCCACTCAGACACCTAACGTAGCGCCACCATCAATGCGCAAATCATGCATCGTTATATGGCGTGACTTGTCCGAAGCAAGAAAAACAACAGCATCCGCGATATCTGCCGGATCAGCCAACCTTCGCAGTGGAATGCCGACCTTGTAAGCGTTCGGCGATCCGTCAATAGCTGCTTGTGCCCCACTTTCATCAGACCACAGGGACCACTGCATTTCTGTCTCCGTAGAACCTGGGGACACCACATTACAGCGAATATGATGGCAGGCAACCTCCAATCCTAAGCATTTAGTAAACATCGCCGAAGCGGCCTTTGAAGCTGCATAAGCTGCCATATACATACGAGGTACAGCTCCCGCATTGGAACCCACCGTGACAATCGAACCCGATTTCCGGGGAATCATATGCTTCACCACAGCCCGGGATATGTAAAAGACACCGTTTGTGTTTACAGCAAAGGTTTCCGTCCAGTCACTGTCACGGAGCGTGTCTACTAGCCCAATTCGTAGCACACCCGCAACATTCACCAAAATGCCAACTGGTCCGAGATGATGCTCAATCTGCTCTACCGTCTCATCGACAGCCGCACGATGGCTGACATCGACAGGAAAAGCCGTTGCACGATAGCCGTCACGCACCAGCTCGTCTACCAGCCTGCTCACACCTTCTGCGTTTCGGTCTACAGCGGCAATGATTGCTCCCAATTCGGCCAGAGAACGCGCCACAGCAGCACCGATACCTTGGGCAGCACCTGTAACCAGAGCTACCTTCCCCTGTATTCCGTCATCACTCATGTTCATTCCACCCTTTCCAGCGAAATCAAAAGAAGCAGTTTAACGCTCAGTTTCTGCTGTAATCATCATTCATTTTGAATTTAAATAACTAATAATGATAATCATTATCAATTAATAGTTACAAAATATGATAACTAAACCATCAATTACAGTCAATGTTGAAAATCGTCTGTTTTAGTCCATATTTGTACATTTAAGAAAATTATCAATTCAAAAAAACCTCTCCTGCTAGCATTGGAGAGGTTTTTTTGAATTTTATCCCTTTTTATACTCTATATCCCTTTATATATCTTCATTTTTTGATTCTTTTTATAGTTTTAGTGACAAACCGAAGCAAAACGAACGGCTCTGCTCACCAGTACTGGCAACACGGATATATGGCCTTCATCTGCAAATTCACGGAATTCTACATGCAAGCCCGAATCATTCACATTTGTTAAACGCTCGGCAAGCTCCCTGGCCTTTTCCTGCATACCACTTGAATGTCCTGCTTCCAGCTCACCCACCGCAATCAACAGCCTTTTGTTCCGCTGTTCCTGATCTGTGGAGGCTAAAAAGTGTTTCTCTTCCTCCATAATGGCCCTCCCACCCCAGTGAATAGAGGGACTTCCCGCCACATAGATCTGAAAAGAGCCGGGTCTTGTAAACAGGGTATGTAATACGAACAGGCCCCCTAATGAATGACCGAAGATCGTTTGTCGGCTGCGATCGATGTGAAAATCACGCTCCATTTTAGGCTTTAGCTCATCTTCAATAAATGACAGGAAATGCTCGGCTCCCCCGCTTTCAATAGGTGCTTCTCCGTTTGGTCTTACAGGAAGCTCTACTGCCGTCCTTGGTAGTGTAAGATCGTAATATCGAGAAGGATGGAACGGAGCCTCTGTTGGGTAGCCTATTCCTACAACGATAGCTGGGACAACACCCGTTTTGTCGGGTCGTCTGCCCTGAACACGCACCGCTTCCACCAGGGTTCCAAAAACAGAATTGGCATCCAGTACATAAATAATTGGATACCCGGATACAGGAGGTTCTTCAGCAGGGATCGCAATATAAATATGATACTCACGGTTTTCAGCCTGTGAATACATCACTCGATGCTGACTTCGAGGAACGTACACAGCTCCATGTGCATCACTGGAACGATGAACATGCGTAAATAGGTCTTTCACGGGAATAACCTCCTATAGAACCTCAATTTCAATTCAATTAGGCCGTTTTTTTCATGAGCAAGACTACAAAATAAGGGACCCCGATCACCGCAATAATCAGCCCAACGGGAATTTCCGCAGGCGCAACCACCGTTTTGGCAACAAAATCAGACAACAGTACCAGCACCATACCCACCATGCCGCATACGGGAATCACAAGACGATGATGAAGGCCAACCAATCTTCTGGCGATATGGGGGGACAATAATCCTACAAAGCCTATTCCTCCTGAAACAGACACACAGGCACTCACCAGTCCAATGCTGGACAGCAGAAGAATAGACTTTTCCTTTTCGGTCGCAACGCCGAGACTTTTAGCTGTATGTTCATGCAATTGAAATAGATCCAGAACATACGATTTCAACCAAATAACAGGGATCAAAATGACAAGCCACGGAATTACGGCGGCAACCAGCTTCCAATCCGCACTCCAAATACTGCCCGACATCCATACTGTCGCCATCTCGAAATCCGAGGCTTTCATTTTCAGCGATAGATATAAGCTTAAGGAACCGAAGCCAGAGCCAATCGCGATACCTACGAGAAGCAGCCGCTGTGGATCCAGGCGTCCTGCTTTCCATGCAAACAAATAGATCAGCAGGGCAGCCATCAATCCTCCAATCAAGCCAAAAAAGGGCATAGCCAACGCCGCAGTCCAGCCTGTCGTTTCCATCTGTCCTTGGTAAAAGAACATAAATATGACGATGGCTGCCCCCGCCCCTGCATTAATGCCCAAAATGCCGGGATCAGCCAAGCCATTCCGTGTAACTCCCTGTACCGCCGCCCCAGCAATCCCCAGCCCCAGACCGACCAAGGCGGCAATCACAATACGAGGTAGCCGAAAATCAAAAATTACCAAATCCAACTGCGGAGTAGGATGAATACGGAACAACGTCTGAACCACTTCCTGCAGAGTCATGTCAAACTCCCCATGGGTCAGACTAATATAGGAGGCTGCTAAAATGAGCGCAGCCACGCTTAAAAGTACGAGCCACAGGCGTTTTGCACTGATTTTACGCATGCTCTCCCCCTCCTTTTCTACGTATTAAGTACAGAAAGAAAGGGATGCCAATGACTGAGGTAACCACACCAATAGGCGTTTCAAACGGATAATTTAGAAAACGGCTCAACACATCAGACATACCCAAAAAAACGCCACCGATCAAACCAGAGCATGGAATGACCCAACGGTAATCTACTCCGATTAAATATCGGGTGATGTGCGGAATCAATAAGCCAACAAAAGCAATTTTTCCTGCCAGCGCAACAGAAACACCCGTCAGCAATGCTACACAGAGCATCGCCCCCAGCTTGACCGGTAATGACCGCTGTCCCAGGCCTGTGGCCACGTCGTCGCCTAGCGACAGTAGTGTTATTGGCTTGGCCAGCAGCATCGCCCCCACAACTGCCACAAGAGCAAAGGGAATTGCCAATTGGATCATCCCGGGATCCATCTGATGCAGTCGTGCGTTAAACCAGAAGCTTACATTTTGCGATACATTAAAATAAATGGAAAGAACGGCCGACAGGCTGCTTAAAAACGTGCCGATGATTGTTCCCAAAATGGCCATACGAACCGGAGCAAGACCCCCGGGAATCATCCAGGCTAAACCGAATACAATAGCTACCCCAAGAGCCGATCCTACAAAAGAACTGCCGATCAGCCCCATCGAAGTGGAGTTCGGCGCGAGGATCATCATTAAGGTGATCACAAATGCCGCTCCATCTGACACGCCCATAATGGAGGGTGAAGCCAAGAAATTCCGCGTCATTCCCTGCATAATGGCTCCTGAAATCGCGAGAAAAGCACCAATCAATATAGAGCCGACCGCTCTAGGCAGACGAGAGTTTAATACGACCTGATGATCTACATTCCCAGCATCAAAATGGAAAAAGGTAGCAATTACCGTCTCCCATTCTATCGTCTTGGCTCCGTACATCACAGACAGCAGTAACGTTAACACGATAAACAAGGGAGAGACGAAGATGATAAGGTAAGGAGAGATTAATTTTTTTCCCATGTTCCTACCTTTACTGCGAAAGTCGGTTCATAACCGCTTCCAAAAAGGCTAGTTTGCTCCATGAAGTACCGCCTTGAGCATTGGGATCTACGATGTTGACGAAGGTTTTCCCATTCTTTACGGCGCTGATACTGCTCCAAATCGGATTTTTCTCCAGATCTGCTAATGCCTGCGGCTGATCCTTGTTCTCTCCTTCTGAGAATTGCACGAACAGATAATCAGGGTTCATATCAGCCAACTTCTCCAAAGAAACTGCCTCTTGTGCCTTTACTGTATTTAACTCTTCCGGTACCTTAGCTCCCAGATCAACATATAGCGAAGGATTGAAATATACATCTGCAGGATATACATACAGATTACCTGTACGAATCCGTACCATAAGCACCTTTTTGTTTTCCCATAATGGCTTGAGCTTCTGTTGGGCCGCCTGAGCATCTCGCTTGTACTTGTTCAGTATCTCTTTCGCCTTCGCCTCTTTGCCCGTAAGTTGCCCCAACATGAGCAGGTTCGCTTCCCAGTTCGTTGAAATATGAGATACTGGAATCAATGTAGCGACCTTCCCCAGCTGTTCTGCCACCGCAGGTCGAAATTTGGAGCTCCCAAGAATCACATCTGCCTTCAGTTTCAGGATCGTTTCAGCACTAGGCTGCATTCGGTCACCAACATCTGCGGCTCCTTCCATCGCTTTTTCCATGTATTCGGGGAATTTTCCTCCCGAAGTAACCGCCCCAGTCGGCTTTACTCCCAGGACAGCCGCATCTTCCATCGCTTCCAGACTTGCTACAATAATATGATCCGTCTTGGTCAGCTTATAAGTCTTATCTAGATATGTAATCGTCTTGGCACTTTCTCCGTCGGAAACTGACGTCTGTGTCGATGCATTGGAATTCGTTTGAGCCGAGCTATCCACCTCCTGCACTTTTCCACCACACGCTGTCAACAACAAACTTGCCGATAATAAAGTACACACCCCTACTGCAAACTTCTTCATAACCTGAATGGCTCCCCTCTACTGCTTGATTACAGATAATAGTTATCATTATCAATGATAACTATTATCAATAGTAGGAGAGAAATCAGTGCATTGCAATATTTTTTCTAATATTTATTAAAAAGGTGAGCTTTTTTCCTTGGAATCACTGCATCTAAGAAGCATCAGCCTTCCTCTCTCTGCTGAACATCATCCACATTCCATTCTCTATAGAACTGCTCCAGGTACAGCTCCATCCATTGATGCCGAACCTCCGCCAGCTCTCGGGCATAAGTGGTATTCATTAAATCCTGGAGCTTGAGCAGCTTTTCGTAAAAATGGTATATGGCACTTTTACCTGCGGCACGATACTCATGCTGTGAAAAATCTTTATCCGGGTGATGCATCATACTGCCTTTTGAGCCTGCATACATAAAGGTTCTTGCAATCCCAATTGCTCCAAGAGCATCTAACCGATCCGCATCCTGCACAACTTGACCCTCCAGCGTCTCCATGGGCGGGTTTTGTCCACCATTGTAGGACATCGTAGCAATAATAGTCATCACGTGCGCGATTATATCCAGATCACTTACATGCAGAAGCAGCCACTGCTCTACTTTATCCAGCCCGGCTTGTTTGGAATCATTTAATTTTTCATCCGCTACATCATGCAGCAGTGCTGCCAGTTCACAAATAAACGAATCTGCGCCCTCTTTGGCAGCAATTTTAAGAGACAGCTTTCTCACCCGGTCTATATGCCACCAATCGTGACCACTATGATCATGCTCCAACTGTTGCTGTACAAAGGGCTCTGCCTTTTGAATAATATCTGCACAAATCGCTTCCTGTTGCTCCGTTCGTCTCTTCATATGTCACCTTTCAATCCAGTCCATACTTTCTATGGTAGGTTCGTTTGATTTTTTAATGCAAACCACATCAATCGTAGTCGCGGAAGTTCTTTTACATTTTCCCTACCCTATCTCTAATCCTATATAACTTAATTCCGTATCTTACTCTACTCCACGACACCAAGCTCGCGGTTCTTCTCCTTAAAGCGGCTGTTATGAGAAGAAACATATGCCGCTTTGTCAGCTGCCGGATCAATATACAGCTTCGCGCTGTTCAGCGCAAGGGCGGCATCTGTGAACGCACCGGCAATCAGATACAGCTTACTTCCGTACTCGACAAAATCGCCTGCCGCGAAAATCCCCGGCAGATTCGTTTCCAGCTTTTCGCTCACTCGGGCATGCCACTCCCCCATATCCAGTCCCCAATCCCGAAGCGGACCGAAATCGGATTTTAGTCCATGATTTACGATGACTGCATCGACATTCAGCACCTGTATTTCGTCCGTATCTACATGACTGATCGTTACCTGTTCAATCGTCTCTCCATTGTTGCTATGTAGCTGACTCACCGCGTATGGCGTGAGAACACGGACCGAAGATGATTTCATACGCGCTACATTTTTCTCATGTCCACCAAAGTGATCCCGACGATGTACGACGGTCACACTCGCCGCAATAGACTCCAGCTCATTCGCCCAATCCACTGCTGAGTCGCCCCCACCGGAAATCAGGACGTGCTTGCCCCGAAATGGCTCTAGCTCTTGTACAGTATAATGCAGGTTCGTAACCTCATAGCGGTCCGCCCCCTCAATCTCCAGCTTAGCCATTTTGAGAATACCATAGCCTACTGCCAGAACGATCGTGCGTGTCCAATGCTGTTCCCCTGTGGCAGAAGTTAGCAGGAACGTGCCATCCTCTTGCCGATCCAAACCAGTGATCTGCTGCCCCAGCACAATGGTAGGCTCGAACGTCCGCGCTTGCTGCTCCAGCTGATCAATCAGCTTTTCACATAAAACCGGGGTAATCCCTCCGACATCCCATATCATCTTCTCTGGGTATATGCGCATCCGTCCGCCCAACTCATGCTTAGCTTCGATCAGCTTGGTCTTCATATCTCTCATTCCACTGTAAAATGCGGTATACATACCGGCAGGACCACCGCCGATGATCGTTACATCATATAATTCCAAGGACACTGTCACTCTGCAACTCTCCCTATCATAGCGTAATATGTCTGCTCTTATTATAAGTGATAATAATTATCAATATCAATTAGGAAATAAAAACATGACCCTTAGAGAGGTTTTCGTGACCTTAGAACTGCATTTTATGGGTTAATATAGCTACTCATGCATGGAAGCATCCATATATTCATTTCCTCTTTCATTCTATCAAGTGAATGTTTCAAAAAAGTTACTTCCATCAATCATCCAATACTGTTCAGATGAAGGTACCTCGTTCAAAAAGTTTTGATATTCTCCTTTCCACCCCACTGGGACATAGTGTTCAAACGAAGCTGGCTCAGGAAATAGCGAATAGAGAACTTTCTCATCAAAGTTAACATACAGAGCAGGATAAAACTCCAGCACTTCATCCTGATGCTGAATAGCATCATCCAGCAACTGGAGCATTGAAGTTAGTTCCCCTGTAGCCACCTTATATTCACAGATGTGATCCAAAAATGCTCCTGCTGTGGTTTCATCCAAAATAGGGATACCAAACCGTTCCTCCATCTCGGTATTCAAAAACCAATATTCTCTTTCCGTCACATACCAATTCCATTTTCCTTCAAAAATAACACCAACAATGATGTTTTGCGCATATTCAGGCCATAATTTCATGAGCTTCTCGCGTTCCTCTCTTTCTCACTCACAATTCGATCCAAAACCGGTTTACACGGTTTCCGTCTTCCTCTATGTAATCCTTGTCCGGCATTCCACCGTTTTGTATGATTGTTTTTTTGGAGGCAATATTATCGGAGTCGCATACGACCAGGACTCGGGAAATCCCCAGCTCTTTTGCTTTTTCCAGCGCCAAGGCCAGCATTGTAACAGCGTACCTGTTCCCTCGTGCAGAAGGACGGATACCGTAACCGATATGACCTCCGGCATTCATTAGGTGTTCGTTAAGGACATGCCTGATATTCACCGCTCCCACAACCTGTTCATTCGCATTCACAAGCCAGTATGTGGAGCTTTTGACCCAGCCTTCAGACAGGTTCATTCCATTTTCCTGATTACTTAAAAACGTCAGCATACCTTCAAAATCGTACGGCTCTACAGAGATCACCCAAGGTACCATATGCTCCTGACTCTGTTTCCATTCCTCATAAAATGAAAGATAAGCTTCCTTCCAGTCCTGATCCGGCTTTACCAATCTGACGGTCTGCATCCCACTCACTACCTCCTCTTTAAACACTCAATTTGTCTGCTATTGCTTTATACCTCAATATCCATGAATTTTTGCGCCCAATCTGCAAAAGAGAGCTTATCATCCCAAGTGATTTGCTTCATCGCTTTGGCACATCCCCAGTTTAGAACCTGCTGATGCAGCATATGCACCCGGAAACGCTCAGTAAATCCTTCTTTAGCTTCCATCCCTTGTGCGTAAGCAGTAAGAAAACCTTTTGCCAATTCTTCTTCGCCTTTCTCCAAATGTCGTCGTCATCTCTATACACCATAGCTCTTAATCGTTGCTTCCAGAGTTTCATCTGTATCCGCCAGCCACACGGAACTAACTTCAAACGTTCCTGGCTCAAAAAACAATGGAAATCTCCGCTTAAACCAATCCTGCATCGGCAGATTTAGCGCTTCTTTCATATCCACCCACAGCAGTTCTCCCTCGGGGGGATTTTTTAATAGTTCACCTTCAGTGGCTGTAGCCAAATAGTTAAAGACCATATATCTCAGCCCTTGGCTTGGGTCACAATATTCGTCGATTCCTTTAAATACGATTTTCGTAACGGTTAAGCCTGTTTCTTCCCTTACTTCACGAATGGCCCCATTCACAATGCTTTCTGGAAACTCTACTTTTCCTCCTGGAGCAATATAACCCGGAAACCCCTTACGATTGGGTCTATTCATAAGCAATACCTTACTTCCGTCCTGAATCATACACATGGTATATATTTTGTGTGTCACTTCTGTTGTCAATCCGATCATACCTTTCTTTATTCACGATTCACTAAAATCTAGTTTTACTTTCACACCGACAAACTGTGGTTAAATATGGCATTTCCCATACTTTAACTCGTTATTTTGTAGAGCGCAATAACTCTAACCATAGACTAGACTTGAGAACTCATGCCTAAGTCGGTCAAAATTAGTAAAAAAAAGACCGCCTTTCTACAGAGCCGCTGGTACTACCAAGCGGCTCCAGAAAGGAACGGTCTTATCCTAAACTTAATCATCATGCCAATACTCCGTTTTCTAGGCACGCTCCGGATAACGAGAACCTGCTGCGAAACCTTTAGGCGAAATACGCTCGATCTCTTGAAGCTCTGCTTCCGACAAAGAGACCTGTAGGGCACCAAGATTTTCACGCACTCTTTCCAATCTCTTCGTTCCTGGAATCGGGACGATATGGTCGCCTTGCGCAAGCAGCCATGCCAGCCCCAACTGAGCAGAAGTACAACCTTTTTGGGCAGCCAGCTTTTCGATCAGGAGGACAACCTCTAGATTTTTGGTGAAATTCTCGCCTTGGAAGCGAGGGAAATGACGGCGGTAATCATCCACTGGCAGATCGTCAAATTTTTTGATCTGTCCCGTGAGGAAACCTCGACCCAGTGGACTGTAGGGGACGAAGCCGATTCCCAGTTCGTTTAGTAGCGGAAGGACATCGTCTTCCACTTCTCTGCTCCACAAGGAATATTCGGTTTCTACTGCGGTAATTGGATGCACCGCATGCGCGCGGCGGATCTGTTCAGCCGACGCTTCCGACAAGCCGATATAACGGATTTTCCCTTCCTTAACCAAATCGGCCATCGTTCCGACGGTCTCTTCAATCGGAGTATTGGGATCGACTCGATGCTGATAATACAGGTCGATATAATCAGTCCCCAGATGAAACAGACTGGCGTCTACGGATTTTTTAATATATGCCGGATCTCCCTTGGGTCCCTGAGTGTGTGTGATCCCGAATTTAGTGGCAATCACTACCTCCTCCCGACGACCCTTGAGCGCACGTCCAACTAGCTTCTCATTGCCGCCGAACTTCTGCTGTGCGTATTCCTCACCATAAAGATCTGCTGTATCAAACAACGTTACACCAAGGTCCAGCGCTCCCTGAAGTGTGCGCACCGACTCCTCGTTGTTCGGCATCATCATCGTGCCAAGGCCCAGAGCTGATACCTCCAGCCCTTCACATCCCAATTTCCTTTTCAGCATATCATGGTTCCCTCTTTTCTTTGGGTAAATGGATGGAATGAACATGTACTCATTCTAATAGACCCTTATGGAGGCAACCACAGTACGTTTATACTAGTAACAAGATTACCAGGCAGAGGATTGGCTTACTGGCGTGTAGATACAAAAGTGCAGACCCGGTTGGTCCGTAATACTTGCTAAAGAATTAATATCATAGGAAACTGCTTCCACAGCGCCAGGGATTTGAAGGGAAACCCGATTCACCTTTTTGAGCTGGATATGATGCTGCTTCCACATGGTGTCAAACTCCATACTTTCCACACGCAGCCGTTCTACCGTCTCCTCAAACCAAGGATCTCCTAAATACTTGTCATAATAGGTTCTAAAAACAGCTACCGAATAGGACGCGAATTCTTCCCAGTTAACCATTCGACGACGTAATTCGGAATCCACGAACAATAAACGAATCATGACACGTTCAGAAACGGACAGGGAAGAAAAATCGGTAATCACCTCATTCGCCGCGCTATTCCAAGCAAGCACTTCCGCTTTTTCATTGCTGATAAAGGAAGGATAGGACAACTGATCAATAATATGTTGCCACTGTGGATTCAGCCTTGTATGGATGGGCGAAATCGCAACCGCCTCATTGGGATTCCACAATTGAATTAGATGTGCTCTCTCATCATGAGTTAATTGTAGAGCTTCTCCTATACTTTCGATAATCTCCTTAGATGCTGTTACTTCTCTACCTTGTTCCAGCCATGTGTAATACGTCGCACTGACACCTGCCAGCATCGCAACTTCTTCTCGGCGAAGCCCCGGTGTTCTTCGCTGACCCTGTGAAAGTCTAAGACCTGCCTGCTCTGGTTGAAGTCGATTTCGACGTGATTTCAGAAAAGCTCCCAACGTTTTCGATTTACTATTATCATTAGACATGTGTTACCTCTTTTCGAATCAATCGCTATAGAACGCTCACAGTCCCTCGTCAAACAACTGTAGGCCTATGATTTCAAAGGCGACACCGTCGCCCGCTTTAACGTTGACATCACCATTCACTTCTTCAGAATCCAAAATAAACGTAGTGTCTCCTACTACAATCTCCACACATTCTATCTCGTCTGCTTCGCCTTGCATCACTTGATGTATCGTTCCTTGAATCCAATAGTCGCCTAGCTTTGGTTGAGGTCGAAAAATCCCTGTCTCTTCAGTAGGCTTCAGCCTCCTGAACCCCTCTATACTGGATTGAGAAGTCTCGACCGAAATTACACAACCGGGAATCATCTTATTTAAGCTTTGTTCATACGGGACAACATACGCATATCCAGAAGTCAGTTCATGCCAAAAATATGTCCAGTAGCCGTATACTTTTTCCTTGCCAATATTACGAATGGTGATATGCTGATCTTTATTTATTTCCTTGATCTGTACGCGCATCTATAGAATCCTCAGTAGATATTTTTCTTATAATAATAGTGTTTAAAGCCTCTCGGAGCATCGTCAATGACACCAACGACTTCATACCCCTGCTTTTCATAGAATTCGGGCGCTTGGAAAGTAAAGGTATTAAGTTGTATAAAATCGCACCCTTTTTCTTTAGCAATTTGTTCAATTTCACCGAGTAGTTGTGAACCGTAGCCCTTTCCTCTGTAGCTCTGATCTACCCACAAAATATCAACCTCCACCCAGTTCCAACATAGTACACTTAGGAGACCGCCTATCACCTGACCGTCTTCATTTTTAAGCGTAAGATTAATCTCTTCGTATTGGGTTCGAATATCTGCTGGAACGTGTTTCGCATTAAACTCAATCAACTTGTTTCTGACTAAACGCGCTTCATCTCTACTACTTCGATTCATCTGAGGTTCCAGCGTCATGGCATAAATCCTCCAATTTGAAATGATTACTAGCACTTACTGATTTAAATATAGAAAATAATAGGGTTAAAATACTTTCATCTTCCTACTGTTATATATTGTATATACTTTTCTATGTTTAGTCACATGATTCAATTTAGATGGACAGAATTATTCTAATCTAAATATCGCTGATTAAAGTCGTTCCCTGGATTCATGCAAAATATTTAGTAACGAAAAAAGCAGGCCCCTCTGAAACGGAGAACCTGCTATCCTTTATATCCATCGTCTGCCATACAGGAGAAGAGAGGGGATGATTAAATTGAAATATCCAGTGATTTCCCAACTCCCGTAATATCGCTGCTGTTAGCGCTGTTGATACGAGTTGTTTCTGTGTTACTTGGAGCGGGCTTTTCCATTTTTGGAGTTGACGTACTGCTGGATTGCGAACTTTGCTGTGCAATTTGAGCTTCAATCTGTTTAATTTGTTGCTGAAGCTGCTTCATTTTTGTTTCTTTTGTATCTTTATTATCCTTACTTTGCTGTACCTTGTTGTACTCCGCTTCAAGTTGAGCTTTTTGCTTTTCCAGACTAGCTGTATCGTTGGTACTGGATGAAGATGAAGTGCTTGAAATAGATATAGAACTGCTGGATGTGGATGAAATGTTCATACGAGATTTCCCCTTTATAAAAGTATGAGTTTACACGTGTGGGCTAACCGGTTCTAAGCTATGGTGTTGCACTCTAATGACTATGACTACGATGATACAGATTGTTCAAAAGTCTTAGCGATTTTATCGAATAAAGCCGATATTTCTTCATCTGTGGCATTCGTAGGAAGCGGAGCCTGCATTCCTCCCGTGTATTTCATGAATTCCTTGCTCAGTTCGAGTGAATCGTTAGATTTCTTGTGTGTGGTATGCCCCGTGGTATTTAGTCCATTCTCATGTGACTTCACCGTATTCGAATGATCATAGGAAGTCGTGATAAGATGTCTGTTAATGGATAGTGACAAACAAAATAGATTCCCTCTCAGTGTACATAATGTTTTTGGCTGCCCACCTACCTTTCATCGGTAGCAAATCTGAATGCAACCTGAGGGTATGCTGAATGATAACTGAATCAATACAGACTCATTAATACCGTAACCCTTTTATTATTTCCTAGACCATAGTCAAGGAAAATCCCCTCCGCAAGACGGGGGGATCAACCCTACTTGAGACAGGAGTAAGTAAAGGGATAATTTGTTACTCTTAGCAAAGAATAAATGAACGTATTTTAAAAATTGAAAGTAGGGAAATGATGTATGATCCGTATTAGCCATTTGGTTCACGAGAGACTTATGTTTCTATTCAAATTTTTGTACTCGCCTGCATATGTGGGTAGTGTAACACCAAGTTCCAGATTTTTAGCTAAAAATATGATAGAATCCATTCCATGGAGTGAAGTTCATGCTGTTGCCGAGCTTGGTGCTGGAACAGGGGCAATTACCCAATACATCCCGTCTGCTGCTGAATTTCAACCCAAGGTTTTACTCTTTGAGAAAGACCAAACCATGCAGCAGAGTTTAAAAAGAAGATTCCCGAATTATCTGTGCTATTCCGACTCGCGTGAGCTTCAGCTTGCTATGAAAAATGCCCAAATAGAACAGCTTGACTGCATAATCAGTGGGCTGCCTTTTTTCAATTTTCCACAAGCGATGCGGAATCAAATTGTAGAACAAATTCATCTATCGCTCAGGGATGGAGGAATGTTTGTGGCCTTTCAATACTCTAAACAGATGAAGCAGCAGTTAGGTGAATGGTTTGATATTGAAGAAATCAAGTTTGTGCCCATGAATGTTCCACCCGCATTCGTGTATGTATGCCGAAAGAAAGCTTAAGAAAGGAGTACGGGTATGGACGTGGAATATTTAATTTCCATCATCGAACAATACGGCTATGCAGCATTATTCTTTTCTCTATGGCTGGGGATTGTGGGTCTGCCCATCCCGGATGAAGTCATCGTAATGACTGGCGGGGCTGTAACAGGCATGGGCATACTTCACCCGTTACCCGCTTTTTTAATTGTATATCTTGGGGTTATATCAGGCTTGTCCTTAGGTTATGTATTGGGGAGAACCGTGGGCACACCGATTCTAGAACGTTTACGCCGGAAGAAAAAAATGGACAGGTACATTACGTTTTCGGAAAAATTGATACATAAGTATGGAAACTTCACTATTTGCATCAGTTATTTGCTGCCGATCGTCCGTCACATTATTCCTTATATTGTCGGAATCAATAAAATGAGCTTCAAGCGCTACGCCCTCTTCTCTTATTCAACGGGTTTGATCTGGACGCTGATCTTCTTTCTACTCGGACGTATCTTTGGCGATCATGTACAGGCAGTAGGAGAACTAATCCATCGTTATGGCTTGCAGATGGCATTGCTTGTCATCATGCTGACCATTATATTTTTTATAATGAAATTGGTGTGGGGGAAGAAAACAACGGAGGAGTAAAGGTAGAACACGGTCGGCTAGTCTCCTGCAAAGGAGGTGATGCCTGTGGAGGTTAAAGATACATTGATGTTGATGATTCAATTTGCGACATTGGTGATCTTGATTCTTTCCTTCAACAAAAAGAAATAGACCGCCCTCTGGAAAAGGAATGCGGTCTATTTTACTAATTCAACCCTACAACTACCGCCCTTATAAGCGGCTGTTGCAAAAGAGTGAGGATGTTGGCAGCATCCTTGCTCTTTTTCAGTATATACTTATTAGCTTTAATTTATCACAGGAAAAACCATATTGCCAATATGGAAAGCCTTTAAAGTGGCGGCTTACACCCCGAGCTATTTCTTTAATTGAAGCAACTTAACCAGCTTATCATGAATGGCAGTATTCGGGTAATTCCCGCTAAACTGAGAAGAGCCTGGGCCCATCGCGGTTAACGCCACATCAACAGATGTATGTCCTCCCGTGGTCCAGTCAATATAAAACTTTTCATTAGAGCCTTTTACAGTAAAAGGACCATCCTCTTTGGAAACACCTTCACCGGATTCATCCTCCGCATCTTCGCCTTCAATCGCCAAACCGCCCGTTTCATGATCTGCTGTCACCAACACTAATGTATCTGGATGTGCTTTGGCATACTCTTTAGCTACTTTAACGGCCTTATCGAGCTGTTGCCCAGCCTTAATCGTTAGCTCACCTTCATTGTCATGCGCCATCTCATCCGTTCCTTCTTCTTCTACCATCAGGAAAAAACCTTTTTGGTTTTTGGAAAGAACATCAATTGCTTTGGTCGTCATATCCGGTAAAGAAACCGTTGGATTGTAAGAGTTACCCTGCTTGTTGTGAGCTTGGAACATCTCTTCATTGGCGAACAGCCCCAGCAACTTAGAACCTTTGGCTGCTTTCATTCCTGTCTGATCCGTCACATAGCTATAACCCAGCTTCTTCGCTTGTTCTACCAAATTCCCTTGAGTTCCCTTACTCGCTTCCTCAGGATCTTCTGCCGGAGCATCTGGATGTTTGCCTACTGTTCCGGCAGGGTACCAGAAATCCTCACCACCGCCCAGAATAACATCCAGCTTGCTTTTCTCCAAATACTGTTTGGCAATCTCGCTTTGAGCGGAGCGTTTTTCGACATGCGCACCAAAGGCAGCCCCCGTTGCGTCTGTCACTTGGCTTGTCGTCACGACACCTGTAGACATGCCTGCTTTTTTAGCCAGCTCCATAATCGTTGTCACTGGTTTTTTATTCAAATCCATTCCAATCGCGCCGTTATACGTTTTCACACCTGTTGCAATGGCAGTCGCAGCGGCGGCAGAATCCGTAACCAGGTTATCCCCTGAACTTGTGCTAACCAGGCCGGTTACAGGCATGTTGTCCATTTCAAGTAATCCCGATTTCCCTACCGTCGCCAAGCGAATCGCGTTGCGACTTGCTTCTCCCATACCATCGCCGATAAAGAGAATGACATTCTTAGGGGCATCGACTTTCGCTGACGAGGTTTTCTGTCCTTTGGATACCTGTGTCGTAGTAGACTTGGTATTAGATGAGGCTGCAAAAGCGTTAGGGATATTAGCAGATAACAATGGCGCACTCAAAACGGTAATGGCACCTAAAGCAAGGATACTCTTTTTCATCGAACGCTTTTTCACAAGGTCACACTCCAATAAATTTAATATTCATATATGATAAAGTAATCATATATCTGCTTTGTAAAGTATCGTAAAGCAATAGATTACACGAATGTAAAATTTGGAGTGCTCACCTGTTTTTTATAAGACAAAAGAAGGCACCGACTTTTGGTATATCAAAGTCGATGCCTCTTATATTAAATCGCAGCGATATTTTTGCCGATCGGCATGGTGTAGTAGAGCGGCTTTTGCTGTCCATTTTGCTGATAGACTACAAGCAGAAGCGTGCGGCCTTCGGCAGTCAATGGGCTACCCCCACTCAGGATATGATCCAGACTGAACGGCAGTACATCTAGAACAGCGTGCTTTTGCAGTTCTTTTTCACTCAGCTTCAAGGAAGCAAAGGCTGGGATAATCTCACGGTATGGCTGCGGCTGTTGAATGCCTACATCCGTTTCGCCTGTACTCTCCTTGCTCGCATCTGCCACAAAATCTGCAACCACAGGTGACAACAGCGCATCCGGGTGCTGGAGAACCATTTTCATATAGCTGGACCAATCATTCTTCTCCAAGCTATGCTCCCACCAAATTTTACGCGGCTTATATTTATGGTTAAGGAAATAATCAAGCTTCATCAGTCCAAGCACCATATCCATTCGCTTTGTTCCACGCGATTCCAGAAAGGACTGGAGACGTGTGAACAAGTCTTCGAGCTGATGTCCGATTTTTTGCCAGCCCTGTCCTTCCCAGTAGTCTCCGAATTCCTGAAAGAAATCAAAGGCGGACGAGAATTCACGCTCAATCAGATAGTTGACTGTATGATCCATACGATGAGAGTTCCAATATTTTTCCAATACATCTTCCAAGCGCTTGAGTCGGACGATATCGGCAAAGGAAAGGACGTCATTGCTCAGCATTTCATAAGGCGCCACGTCCATGTACGTGTAGTTGTACTTATCTGCGTCGATACGCAGTCCAGTGCCACGCAGCATTTTGAGGAAGCCAAGTTGAAGCTCTTCCGGGCCGAGCGCAAAAACGTCATTAAACGTTTTACGGAATGTGTTGTAGTCCTCCAAGGGCAACCCGGCGATCAAATCCAAATGCTGGTCAATTTTACCGCTTTGTTTGACCTTGGTAACAGTACGGGAAAGTTTGGTAAAGTTCTGGCGACGCTTAACCAACTCATTGGTAGGATCATTCGTTGATTGGACGCCGATTTCAAAACGAAATACGCCCGGCGGCGCGTTTTCCGCCAAATAATCCAATACCTCGGGACGCATAATATCTGCCGTAATCTCAAACTGGAAGACACAACCACGGTGATTTTCAATCAAAAATTTGAACATTTCCAGCGCATAATCGCGTTTAATATTAAACGTCCGATCCACGAACTTAATTAGGTTGGCTCCATTGTCGATCAGATACAGAATATCTGACTTTGTACGCTCGATATCGTAATAGCGCACCCCAACTTCGATGCTTGACAGACAAAACTGGCAGCTGAACGGACAGCCCCGGCTCGTTTCGAAATAAACAACCCGTTTCCCGAGTTCCGGTATATCTTCAGCAAAACGATAGGGCGACGGCAACTCGTTCAAGTCCGCTTTCGGACGACCGGGCATCTGAATAACCTCTTCTCCCTTACGGTAAGCAAGTCCATACACAAAATGGAACTTGCGATCCCCTTCCAGCTCCTGCAGCAGTTGATGGAAGGTTTCCTCTCCTTCACCAACCACGATAAAGTCCACATTCGCCAAACGCTTCATCCAGTGATCCGTATCGTAGGATACCTCTGGACCACCCAGAACAATTTTGACTTCGGGCATAATCTTTTTCAATACATCGATGACTTTAATCGTCTCTTCAATGTTCCAAATATAACAGGAAAAGCCGATGACATCTGCCCCCCGTTGAAACAAATCGGATACGATGTTCATCACCGGGTCCTTAATCGTGTACTCCGCCAGCTCGATATCAAAGTCCTTTTCACTGTAGGCTTTGAGACATCGGATGGCCAGCGAGGTATGAATATATTTTGCATTTAACGTTGATAAAATGACTTTCATAGGTCACAACCTTCTATAGTTTGCATGGACTGTTATATCCTTACCTTAGTATGGCTATTCAAAATCCTCGTACACATCGTCTGTATAAATCTCGTCCTCGCTTATCGTTCCTCCGATATTCCCTTGATTTTGAAAAAAATCAAGAAACGGCTTGCCGTACTTGCGGAACTTCACTTCTCCGACACCCTTGATCCGCAACATGTCTGCCTCGGATTGCGGGCTCGCTACGCTCATCTCACGCAGCGTCGCATCATTGAAAATGATATAAGACGGTACATGCTCCTGAGCGGCCAGATCGCGGCGGATCAGGCGCAATTGCTCGAACACGGTTTCGTTGACTGCAGCCGGGTATGCATCGCGTCCCTGTCGTCCGCGTGAACCTGCTCCACCTGCAAAAGCCGTGGCATGTCGCACAACACGCTGCATGACTTCTCGCTGGCCCTTCAGCACTTCAGCGGCAAGCTGCTGCAAGCGTACGACTGGATATTGTCCCTCGGACAACATCAGATAGCCTTCCGAAACAAGAACATTGATGATTTCGGCGATCTCTTTTTCCGTCCGGTTGCCCATCACGCCATAGGTTGGTAGGCTGTCAAAACCATACTGCAGCACTTTTTTGTTACGCGAGCCTTTCAATACCGAGGCGACCATCGAGACCCCATAACGTTCCCGCATGCGATGAATGCACGAAAAAATCTTTTGCGCATCTATGGTCATATCAACCAGTTCCCGTTCATCTGTACATGAACTGCATATGCCGCAAGCTTTATGCTCCTCCGCTTCTCCGAAATACTCAAGCTGTGCTGTACGTAGGCAACGAGTCGTGTAGCAATAATCAACCATCTGCTGGAGCTTGCGATAGTCATTACGCTTGCGGTCTTCATCCTGTGGATTTTGCTCAATCAGGAACTTCTGCGTCACAATATCTTGCGGTCCGAACAGCAAAATACATTGACTCGGGTCGCCATCACGTCCTGCGCGTCCCGCCTCTTGCACGTACGCCTCCATATTTTTAGGCATGTTGTAGTGAATGACATAGCGTACGTTCGATTTATCTATCCCCATGCCGAAGGCATTGGTTGCTACAATGACACGGATATCGTCGTACAGAAACCCTTCCTGGCTATCTGCACGTTCCTGATCTGTCATCCCGGCATGATAGCGTCCAGCCGCCATGCCTGCGTCACGCAGCCGTTGGTACAAATCGTCCACGTCCTTACGTGTCGCAGCATAAATAATGCCGGATTCACCCTCATGCTCACGGGCGTAATTCAGTAAAAAGCTGCGTTTGTCTTCCCCGCGCAGCACACTGAACGCCAAATTGGGCCGTCCAAGGCCTGTAACGAACGTCTCCGGTGAGCGCAGACGAAGCAAGCGCACGATGTCATCCATGACCTGCGGTGTCGCCGTTGCCGTAAACGCAGCCACGATTGGACGTTCATACAGCCCGTCCACGAATGGAGCCACAGCCAGATAGCTGGTACGGAAATCATGGCCCCACTGGGATACGCAGTGAGCCTCATCTACCGCTACGCAGGAAATCGGCAACTGAGCCATTTCATCGCGAAACCAGTCCAGTTCGAGTCGTTCCGGTGCGACATACAGTAACTTCAAGTCACCATTCCGTGCGGCTCGTATGCGATCATTCACTTCTCGACCACTCAACGTACTATTGATGTAGGCAGCAGCAATCCCCATCGTGGTCAGCGCATCCACCTGGTCCTTCATCAGCGAAATGAGCGGTGACACGACAATGGTCAGCCCCTCATGCAACAACGCGGGGATCTGGTAGCATATCGATTTTCCGCCCCCTGTCGGCATGATGCCCAACGTATCGTTGCCCTCCAGCATACTGGCCACAATTTTCTTTTGTCCCTCCCGGAAATCGGGATAGCCATAAAATTTTTGCAGCAAGTCCTGCGCCCGTTCCAAGGTTGGTGCTTGTACACTCATAGTTTCAAAACTCCTCATATTTCTAGCGTCCTTGACGCATATCGGCTTTTCTTTCGTTACCTTTAGTTTACCGGGGTTCAGGGTAATGTTCAACCGCTAGAAGACTGCCAATCTGGTTTAGTCCCTTATGGCGTTCGCTGTTTTCTCATGATATAGTGAACACGGTGCCGAAAATTTGTCCATAATTATGAAGAGACACGGTTCCAAGAAGGAGAAAGAACCCATGAACAATCGGAAACCCCAACGGAAAAATCATACAAAATCTACGTCAAACGCAAGCCATTCCAAACGCAGTCATAAACCTGCCGGAAGATCTGGCTCCCATAGACCGGAAGCTCCACGGAGAACGAATGCTTTTGATAAAGCCCCTGCCAAAACATACATCGTCCAGGAGCCTGCCGAGCTGTTAAGCTTTTTAGTAGAGCATGTGACTGGCATGGGTCGCAACTCCATTAAATCAGCACTGGCTCGTGGGCAGGTGTCCGTCAACGGCATTCCGCGTACCGTGCATAATTTTCCACTGGAGCAAGGTCAGACTGTCGCTCTTTCCAAGGAAAAGGTAATTCCTGTCGTACCACTGACTGGGCTACGTATTTTGCATGAGGATGAAGCCATTATCGTTATCCATAAGGATGCCGGGTTGCTGTCCGTGGCTTCAGCGCAGGAGCAGGAAGTAACAGCCTATCGCCAGCTTACGGCCCATGTGAGACGCGAGCATCCGTACAATCGTATTTTTGTACTGCATCGTTTGGATCGTGATACATCAGGAGTGATGATGTTTGCGAAAAGCGAAGCCATACAGCAGGAAATGCAAAAAGCGTGGAAGGAAGTTGTGTATGAACGAACATACATTGCTCTTGTAGAAGGACAGGTTAAAAAAGCTGAGGGTACAATCACCTCATGGCTGAAAGAAAGCAAGACGCTAAAAATGTATTCCAGTCCTTATCCGAATGACGGACAACACGCAGTCACTCATTACAAGCTACTTCAAGCCAATCGGCATTTTTCTTTGCTGGAAGTACGTTTGGAGACCGGACGCAAAAATCAAATCCGCGTACATATGGAGGATATCGGTCATCCCATTGTTGGAGATAAAAAATACGGTTCCAAATCCAAGTCGATTGGGCGCCTTGGCCTACATGCGAGGGTATTGTCTTTTATTCATCCCGTCACCGGGGTATTGCTGCGTTTTGAATCCGACATCCCTAAAACCTTTTTGAATCCGTTCCGGGAGTAGAATTGAGCAAAGCATACGGAGATTAGATAGAAAAATAGAAGAGGAAATGAGGGGGCTGTAGAAGGACAGCACCCTTTTTTGATTGATTAAGCGGTATACCTCCGAACACCATCAGCCATTTTCATCAACTCATCCCATATATATATGGGCGTATTACACACTGGACAATCTACCCAACCATTTAAATAGGGTAATTGGGCAATCAGCTTGTTCTCTTCAATTTTTTGGGCATATTCGTGCAACCACTGCATATTAGCACCTCTATGGTCCAATGAACGGGGGCGAATCGGTTGGGGAACCAGATTATCTGAATTTACAGGATCCTTATCATAGACAACCAAGGTGTCATTCTGTTCATCAGGCCAAATATAGAGCGGGGTACCGCAATGCGGACAATCCAGCGTATATTCGTCACCAGTATCGAAGCTTTGTAGCATATAAGCTACGCAGCGATAACCCTGAAAAGCGGCACCCGCAGCCAGAACATAGCGTTTACCGACATCTCCTTCGTGTTCTTTCGCATACAGCACCATTTCTTCAGTCAATTCTGCAAGTCGGACAATGGCACACCGATATTGCGCGTAAATATATTCAGCCAGACTAGAATCCACTTTCACCTGATCCCTTGTAAATTCCAAAGGAACTTTGGTATGTAAGGGATTGTTATTCTTCGCTTCGAATATTCCGCAAATGTTATATATATCTGCACGAATCCCTATATCAGAACTTTTTAACGCAATGTCTACAAGGTAAGGTACAGCCGCAAATGTACAAGTATACAACGTATTTTGGTGATACAGCTCCTCCCAATACAAGGTGTCAGCCATTTCGCCATCATATCCGGCTTGGAGCTGCTTCAACATTTCCGGGACGTATTGAGAAGAACCATAAGGGCCTTGGAGCAGAGTCCAGGCCGGATCGGACAAAGCCAGCATCTTGATACTCCTTCCACCGTTTTTCTTACAGTAAAGGATTTTGCAAAAATCCAATAAGCGACTTCCAATGAACAAAGGTATAGAACGAAGTAGTTTAGTTCGTCTATATCTTGCACTTCGGAGCGACTGGAATCGAATTGTGCAAAATCCTGACAGTAACATGGGATCGGTTTGTAAATTAAACTCACTAACAAATTCATTTTAACTTCATAATTCTCAGCTTCTTACGTTTATTTTATTATACGCATATTATTAGCTGAAGTTGCTTTCTCGATTTATGCAATATACAAAATCACTATTTTTCCGGGTCTATAATCATATTCGGTTAAGCTTTCGGCATTGTGAAGGTGATACACATTAAATTACTGAATTACTAACCTGGTTCTTAAGTTCTACTACGAGTTCTCTGTCAGTTCAGTTCCTTCTTCGTATACATAGTTCATATTATAAGTCCTGTTACTTAAAAATTGCTGAGTAAGAAATAAAGTATATATACATTAAAATTTCCATACATGTAAAAACAAAGCCACTCCCCTGCCTGTTTTTAATTATGCCAAACGGGTAAGACATACTTGTTCAAGCCTTTAATCTAACAGCTACAGAACTGATTTTATGAATCGGTATATGAAAAGGCGTGTTGGGAATATTATGTATGAATACTGCGACTATAAGGGGAAATAGCCTATGACCATAACACCGGAACAGCGGATTACCCTGCACGGATTTAACAACCTGACCAAATCATTGAGCTTCAATATGTACGATATTTGTTACACCAAAACCAAAGAAGAACGCGAGGCGTATATTGAATATATTGATGAACAATATAACTCAGATCGGCTGACAGCTATTTTAAAGAATGTATCTGACATTATCGGCGCCCATGTGCTCAACGTAGCCCAGCAGGATTATGTTCCTCAAGGAGCCAGCGTGACAGTACTTATATCAGAGGGACCCATTGTGGAGGTTCCGACTGAATCTTATGCCGAGTCACCAGGACCCCTACCTGAATCTGTCGTGATACAGCTGGATAAAAGCCACATTACGGTTCACACCTACCCGGAATATCATCCAGACGAGGGGATCAGTACGTTTCGAGCAGATATTGATGTCTCTACCTGTGGGGAAATCTCCCCGCTCAAGGCACTCCACTATTTGACTCATTCTTTCGACACCGACATTATGACGATTGATTACCGGGTACGCGGCTTCACACGTGATATGAATGGACATAAGCTTTTCATCGACCATGATATCGGCTCCATTCAAAACTATATTCCAGACGAAGTGCGCAGTCAGTATGACATGATCGACGTGAATGTGTATCAGGAAAATATTTTCCATACCAAATGTAAGCTAAAACAATTCGATTTAGACAATTATCTGTTCGGCTACACCAAGGAAAGTCTGACTGAAAAAGAGCAACAAAATATATCAACACGTCTCAAAATTGAAATGGACGAAATTTACTACGGTAAAAATATGACGTAACAGATCGAATGCGTGAAAATAAAGTGAATCATTTCATTGAAAAAAAGGATGATCGCTTGGACTGAAATACAGCCAGGCTTTCGTCCTTTTTTTGATACAAAATAAAAGATATTACTCAACTTGATCTGTACAAGCGAGTGATTGTTCACTATGATAGGGGAAGAAACCACTAATTTAAAATATCAGCATAGATTTTACATCCGCTTCATATTGTAAGCGCAATCAATCGATCCTACGTATGATTTTGTCATGGAAGACAAAGGAGGAATTTGCATGCAAGGCGGTATTGGCGGTAAAAATATCATTTTACGACTGGAAATTTCCACAGAGCACATCCAATTTGGTCAATTGATTACGTTGGTAAACGAACATGGCGGGGATGTAATCGCCATTGACGTCATCCGCACCTCTGAGAAGGTCACTGTGAGAGATATTACAGTCACCATTGCTGATCCAGCAGAAATCGATCAAATGATTGCCCGGATTAAAAAAGCACAAGGTGTTAAGGTATTATCCATCTCTGATCGTACCTTCCTATTACACCTCGGGGGCAAAATTGAAATGCAGCCCAAGGTCCCCATTCAAAACCGCGATGACTTATCCCGGGTATATACCCCCGATGTGGCACGCGTATGCATGGCGATTCACGAGGAACCGGACAAAGCTTTCCGTTTGACGATCAAGCGCAATACGGTCGCCGTCGTCTCTGACGGAAGCGCTGTCCTCGGGCTAGGCAACATCGGTCCCTATGCAGCCATGCCAGTTATGGAAGGCAAAGCTATGCTGTTCAAGCAGCTCGGGTCCGTCGATGCCTTTCCCATCTGTCTGGATACGCAGGACACCGAAGAAATCATTAAGGCCATTAAGCAATTGGCCCCAGCCTTTGGCGGTATTAATCTGGAAGATATTTCATCGCCACGATGCTTTGAGATTGAACAGCGGTTACGTAACGAGCTGGACATACCTGTTTTTCATGACGATCAGCACGGTACAGCTGTCGTTTTGTACGCAGGGCTGATCAATGCGCTCAAGGTTGTCGGCAAGGCCCTGTCTGACGTCAAAATTGTCGTCTGTGGTATCGGGGCTGCGGGTGTGGCCTGTACGAAAATTTTGCTATCTGCAGGAGCAGTCAATATCATTGGCGTAGATCGTCACGGAGCGCTTACAGCGGATGAAACATACGAGCATCAAATGTGGAATTGGTATGCGCAGCATACCAACCCCGAACGGCTGTCTGGCACGCTGTCCGAGGTTCTGAAGGACGCTGACGTGTTTATCGGACTCTCGGCAGGCGGACTACTGCAACGAGAAGACGTGAAACGTATGAAAGAAGCCCCGGTACTGTTCACTATGGCTAACCCGGTTCCCGAAATTGCGCCAGAGGACGTCGAGGACATTGCGGGTGTCATCGCCACCGGACGTTCGGACTATCCTAACCAAATTAACAATGTGCTTTGTTTCCCAGGCATCTTTCGAGCAGCGCTCGACTGCCGTGCCCGTGAAATCAACGAAGAGATGAAGCTGGCGGCCGCCGAGGCCATCGCAGGCACGATCCGTCCTGAAGAACTAAACAAGCTGTATATAATCCCTGGTGTATTTAACGAGAGTGCGGTTCAACGGGTGCGTGAAAAGGTAATTCAAGCCGCGATTGCGAGTGGTACAGCGAGAAGAGTGCCTCGGGATTTCAGATAAAAGAAAAGGATTGCTCCCCTAAATGCGGGTGCAATCCTTTTTGCTATGGAAAGATCAGGCTGCATATCCGTTATCTTCACAGCGGTTATGACCTCCATTTAGAGAACAATTGACTGGCACGCTGGGCAAATTCCTCCAGATTAAAGTTGGAGTTGTCCAGCTTGTAGTACCATTTTTTAATCGTATCCAAAATCCATGAGGGAACTTTAACCTCCGAGATACCGGAATAAAACGTATGATACGCCCACACCAAATGCTCCCAGCGCTTGTCATCGCCTTCCTTCACGTATTCAGATACGTCCAATACCTTGGCACGCCCGTCTTGCATGAGTACATTCTTGAGGTGGATGTCACGGGGGTTCAGCCCCTTGGATCGGACAAATTCTCTCGCCTTTTCCACATCCAGAATGACCTGCTCTGGCACAGGAATTCCTTGCAGCAAACAATCCAGCAGCGTAATACCGGATTCATAACTTATGACAATATACTTGTCGCCTTTTCCGTAATAATGAGGAAAAAAGTCAGACCCTCGCAAACGCTCATATACGTCGGCCTCCGCATCTTTCTTGTCGATCGCCATGTCTGAGTACACCTTGAATGCGTAGCCTGGCAACGTATCCAGCGTAAATACGGCCGCATCTGTCCCGATGCCAATACAGCGGACGTCTTGAGTGGCTGTTTTAATGGTAACCGGATCATTATCCTCTGTACTGTATACGGTCACTTGACTTATGATGTCTTCTGCCTGCCTCCATTGTTCTACCATGCGCGATCCCCTCCTTTTCTGTTCTAAACCATTACCAATGAAATTAGATCTATAACAGATAAATAGTATTACGGGTTAGCTTTGGGAATGGCTTCAAAATAGGTTGATTCTTTTAGAAAAAACGGTATGTGCCGTGTCTAACGAGCGTCCGGCAAAAGCAACCTTCTTAACTCTGCATAGCTTGCTGCTGTTTTATAGATCCCTAGCACGTCAGTTTCCGGGGGAGCGTTCCTGTGATTGAACCAGATCACCTGCCAATTCGCAGCTATAGCTCCCGCCACGTCATTGCGCCAGGAATCCCCAATGTAACAGCAGTGCTCTGCTAACGTTCCTGTCCGTTCGTTCACTACTTCAAAAATGCGCGGATCAGGCTTGGCATAGCCAACGGTTCCAGATACAAAGATATGCTCTGCTGCAACATGATTTTCCAACGCCATAGCCTTGATCTTGCTCATCTGGTGTTCTTCAAGACCGTTGGTAATTAATCCAACTAAAAAGCCAGCCGAGCTCAAATCATTTATTAACGAGGTAGCCCCCTCAAAAGGCTCAATTCGGTACTGACGATCCAAATATTCTTCTTGAACATGTTCTGCCTGCTCACGGGTAATTTCTATCCCGAATTCTTGTAAAGCCAGAATGAAACGGCCTTCTCTCATCTCATCCAGTTCATGCGTCCCTGCCTTCCCCTCCAGTAGTCCTCCTTTAGCCGATAGTACATCGCTATAATAGCGAATACGATGGTAGGCTTTCTCAAAAGGAAAACGCTCACTCAATCCTAATACTGTTCGCAATGCATCGCGTGTAGGGTGCAAATGATCGTACATCGTATCATCTACATCAAAAAAAACAGCCTTCTTTTGCAAGTTCATATGCCCACTTCTTTCTGTTAAATCTTCGGATGTCGCTCCTTTTCACCTTGTCCTGATATTATACCCGTTGGCCTGTTACGTTGCACCCTGCCCTTCACATTACGCATCCTGCAATCACACTTCACGGTTGCTAACATACACTGAAAAGACCGCATTTTCGCAAACTCACTTTACTTCTCTACCGAGCTAATATAGGTATCTTGTCCTGCTTTGCCCGAAAGCGTTTTATTTGACAACACGCGGGTAAAAGGTCACATTTTTGAAAAGATTCGTCATACAGGTTTACATTTCGTGTAAAATCACGTACCTTTTAGGGATGGACGCTTTATGGATGTATTGGATAAGGGAGGCAGACACGATGGATTCCGGTTCTAACCTAGCCTATGGATCAGCTACACCTTTGATTGAGGCACTTATAGAATTTGAAAAGGAGCTCGAAGCGAACCGGCATTCTTTGAGTTTTGATTTGGGATTGATTATGGAGCAGGGCCGCGCGCCACGATATATGGCTACACCACCAGATGTTATTCCTTTTGCCCATGCAGGGGTGGACGGAATACATTATGGCTTTTTAACGGATTTTGGTCTTGAAAAGGACCTTTCACAGGCCCCTATCGTATGCGTATCTCCCGTCGATTGGACGGGTGTATGGGTGGTTGCCCGTCATTTGCAGGATTTTTTAAGTGTTGTTTATACAGAGAACAGTTCATTACAACGATACTACGCCAGTGGAGATGACTATTCTGGACATGCAGGTCAGCGACTGCCTCAGGTTGTAGATGAACGTACCGCGTTTGTACGCGAATGCTTCCGGGAACGCTTTGGTATCGAACCGATTCAGGATATGGCTGCCTATATCGATAGTTTGCGTACAGAACGGAAGCACAATGAAGCAGCTCCTACGCTGAACGGCTTGGGCATTCAGGTATCTTCTTCTGCGAAGCATAGCTCTTCTAAGGAGAGTGCACTCTTGACCGTAACGGAGCCTTTCCTTTGGGAACAACAAGGCGAAGCTGTGCGTGAGTTATTCCACAACGGTTCGCGTGAAGCCAGACTGGCCTTTATTCGAGATGCCCAGACACGGCATCTGTTCACCCATTCTGCCCTTCGTGCTTTTGTAGCTGGACAGCTTAAGTTGATGGGCCTATCTGAGGCCGCAACATATCTGGAAGAGTCCTACTATACCGTTATTCCTGATATGATAGAATCATGACGAATTCCTTGGATTTCCCCTAACCTAACCGCCTCCGAAAAGGCGGCTTTTTGTGCTACAATAAATGAAAATAATAGGGTCGAACGGCCCGGTACGAATGAAAGAGAGCGAGCATGAATAATCATTCCTATCCTACTCCTGAAATCATTGAGGTTTGTCTGTTGGCGGGCAAACTGATGATGCAAAATGGAGCCGAAACCTATCGTGTTGAAGACACGATGTCCCGCATTGCTTCGGCCTATGGCATATCCCAGTCCCATAGCTATGTCACACCAACTGGGATTTTTTTTGCCATTAATGACTCGGAGCCTGCCACGCTCATTCGCATCGTAGAGCGGACCACCGATTTGCACAAGGTGACAGAGGTCAATTCCATTTCACGTAAAATCAGCACAGGTGATTTGTCTCCCCGCGCTGCCGTCAAGGAGCTTTCGGAGATTGAATGTGGTCCCCTCCGTTATTCTAACCGTATACAGCTGATGGCTGCTGCGTTGGCCAGCGGTTGCTTTATGATCATGTTTGGTGGAGTTTGGCGAGATTTCCCCGCAGCTGTGTTATGCGGAGGTATCGGATTTGCAGCCGTACAGTATTTTCACAGGCTCGTTAAGGTTAAGTTTTTCTCAGAGTTTTCTGCATCTTTTCTAATCGGTTTGCTGGCGGCTCTATTAACGATAGTAGGCTGGGGACAGATGATGGATAAAATTATTATTGGCTCTGTCATGCCACTGGTTCCAGGCTTGTTAATTACAAATGCCATCCGTGATTTAATGTCCGGGCACCTTGTTTCGGGTCTTTCCAAGGGAGCCGATGCTTGCCTGACGTCTTTCGGCATTGGAGCTGGCGTTGCGGTGATCATTTCTTATATGTGATTCGGAGGAGATTCAAGTCTATGCTTGCACAATTATTCACAAGCTTTATTGCCACCGCTGCATTCGGCATACTTTTCCATGCCCCCCGGCGCTCGCTGCTGCAATGCGGTTTCGTCGGTATGCTAGGCTGGCTGGTCTATTATTCAACTACGGACAGCATGGGACCTGTGAGCGCCAGCCTTTTGGCAACGATCCTCATCGGCATCGTCAGTCAAGGTTTTGCGCGGCTGTATAAAATGCCTGTAATTATTTTCAGTGTCGCAGGTATGATTCCGCTCGTTCCAGGGGGAATGGCCTATAATGCCATGCGCCAGTTCGTACAACATAATTATCCTCAGGCACTGGAGCTGGCCATGAGCACGCTGATGATCGCAGGAGCGATTGCTGTTGGTTTGGTGCTGTCAGAGGTACTTAATCAGATTTTTCACAGTATACGTTTTAAACCACAGCGCTAAAAGCGATGAAAATAGAAAAGTTAAAGAGGCTGCTCCCACAATCACGTACATCTGCAGTGTATGAGACGATTTTGGAAACAGCCTTTTTCTGTACACGTTACAAAGAATATTTATATGTCATAAGCTATTATTCATCCACTCGCTTACCCAATATCGCCAAATCTCGCTCTATGCTATCCAGCACAGCTACACGCGGATAGTACCCCCATTGCTCAAAACCAAACTTCCGTAGCAGCCCAATACTTGGCTCGTTATGACCAAAAACAAATCCCAACAACGTGGTAATCCCCAGTCTCGGACATTCATTTAGCAAGTGCTGTACCAGTCGACTTCCTGTTCCGGTTCCACGAGAATCCTCATGGACGTATATGCTAATTTCTGCTGTACCGTTATAAGCTGGACGCCCATAAAAGGACTGAAGGCTGGCCCATCCGGCAATTGTACCCTTTTGTTTTAAAACCCACAAAGGCCGGTGGTTTTCCTGATGAGCCTCAAACCATGGAATTCGACTTTCCACTGTCACCGGTTCCAGATCTGCCGTGACCATTCGTCCTGCGATCGTAGAATTATAAATGTCCACAATATCGGGAAGATCCTCTTTGCATGCAAATTCAATGGAAAAAGATTGGTCGTTATTCATTATTCGTATCCGCCTCCTATTGTGTGATTTATTTATTGTACAAGACAAGCGCCCGATCAGCCATATCGAGTTGTTTTGCGGATTAGTCCCAAAGGGTTTTATAATAGAGCTTGAAGAAAAACAAAAACGGAGTAAGCGATTTAACATGACGAGACGGGAGGTATGTTTCGGAGTCAAGGATTCTGAAGCAGCTTAATATGAATATTGGAACTCAACTCTTGATTTTGGAAATACCTATGGAATCTTTTTTTGGAAAAACAACCATTTATCCTGTACTGCTCAAGGACGAGGATGGACTTACACTGATTGACACGGGAATGCTCGGCCAATTGGAGCCATTACGCAAGGCTATTTCAGATGTGGGTGAGGATATCAGCCGCCTGAAAAGAATTATTTTAACACATCAAGATATTGACCATATCGGAAATGTTCATGCACTGCTGGACTTGCTGCCGAATACTGCCCTGTTAGCCCATAAGGATGACGTCCCTTATATGACAGGAGAGCGACCATTTGTGAAGCTAACGCCGGAACGGATTAATCAGTTGGATACTACGCTCAAGCAACAAGCAGAGGATCTGATTCGCCGCCTGCCAGATTTGCGCTTTGCTCATATTCTTGAGGATGGTGAGCATCTACCCTATGGTGGAGGAATACAGATTATACATACACCCGGCCACACGCCCGGGCATATCAGCTTGTATGTGCCCGCACAAAAGCTGCTGTTGGCAGCAGATGAGTTGCTTGTAGTCGAAGGTGAACTGGTCGGTCCCGCTGAGTCGGCTACGCCGGATATGCCACTGGCCCTAAAGAGCCTCGATAAACTGACTGTATTGGATGTTGATAAGGTACTCTGCTACCATGGTGGTTACTATGATCAGAATGTACAGGCACGTCTGCAAACATTAAGTCAGGAAAGAGAATAAGTCATTCCATGCTATAAATAATGATGTATGAAGAGCTATAATGAATAAATAGGCAGAAAGGAATGAGACTTTATGAATGAGAAAATAACCCGACTGTATGATGAACTGAAGTCACAGTCTTGGGACGGCCTGCTTGTGACCGATCCTAAACATATTTACTACCTGACGGGCTTTGCCAGTGATCCGCATGAGCGTTTTCTTGGTCTGGTGTTGCTTCGGGACCAAGAACCAGAACTGATCGTACCCGCCCTGGATGCAGAAGCCGCCCAAGCTGCTTCTTCTGTGACTCGTATATCCACCCACACCGATACGGACAATCCATATGATCTGCTTCGTCAACGCACAGGCACCGGTGTGAAAGCATTCGCACTGGAAAAGGAGCACGTCTCCGTCCTCCGTTACGAACAGCTACATACTGCCATTGGCGCGGCTCAATATGTGGACCTGGGTCCAGTGCTTCAAGAAATGCGTGTGAGAAAAACTCCTGAGGAAGTACAACGTCTGAAACATGCAGCTCGTTTGGTGGAAGATGCCCTTCGTCACGGTCTCACCCATGTGCGTGAAGGGGTGACGGAAGTCGAGCTGGTGGCCGAAATCGAATACCAGATGAAAAAAATCGGTGCAGATGGCCCGTCTTTTGACACAACAGTGCTGTCTGGACCCAAAACAGCCTTGCCTCATGGTGTTCCGGGTACCCGCAAGCTGCAACACGGCGATCTGCTCATGTTTGATATGGGCGTATACTCCGATGGCTATGCTTCGGATATTACGCGTACTTTTGCTTTTGGAAAGCTATCGACTGAGCTCGAAACAATTTATAATACGGTTCTTCGCTCGAACGAAGCGGGAATTGCCGCCATTCGCCCGGGAGTTTCCTGCGCATCCGTAGATCAGGCAGCACGGGCTGTTGTTGAATCCGCTGGATATGGCCCTGCCTTTAACCATCGAGTTGGACACGGCCTTGGCATGAGTGTTCACGAATATCCATCTGTACACGGAGGCAATAGCGATCTGCTTCATGAAGGCTTCGTGTTCACAATCGAACCCGGCATCTATGTGCCAGGCCTCGGCGGTGTGCGGATTGAAGATGACGTTCTGGTCACCTCTGATGGTGTTGAAGTGCTTACCTCTTTTCCAAAAGAACTGACAGTACTCGGATAAACCCATCGCTATTCATTATATAAAAAGCAGAAAAAAGGAGGGGTAACCCCAAGCCATCATGGCTTTAGGGTTTGCCCCTCCTCTTCTATAAAGCTGAAATTGCGTGCAATGTACAAAATGGGTGTACCCGCCGCAGTCAGTACAAATTTTAAGATGTAGGTGGTGAATAATATCTCGATCCATATCCCCCACGCATAACCGTAAAAGGCAATAGTACAGAAAATGAGCGTATCTATAAACGAGCTGATCATCGTGCTGCCGTTGCCGCGAATCCAGAGCTGATGACGTTCCGGGAAAAACTTGCGAATCCAGGCGTACAGACGCACGTCCAGCAATTGACTGACTGCATAGGCTGTCAAGCTGGCCAGCGCAAGCCTTGGCAACAATCCAAACAGCTGTTGCATCGGGGTCTGGGCAAAATCCGTTGCAGTTGGCTCGAATTGCAGCACCATTTGCATCGTGACCGTCGTCATAATCAGAGTGAAAAAGCCGAACCACACAGCTTTACGCGCCTCTTTAGGCCCATATTTTTCATTCAGCAAGTCGCTGGCCATATACATAGAAACATACATCGTATTTCCCAATGTCGTGGTAATGCCGACCAGATCAATCGTTTTGGTTACCTGAATGTTAGCTAGTACAGTAGCAACACCAATCCAGGCGTACAGCCCTTTTTTACCGAACAACCGAAAACATAACAAAAAGAACATAAAATTGACGAGGACAAAAGCTGCCCCCCATAAAAGATTAAACATAAAATCCTCCTAGTTTTGATAGCGCGGGATGGTTGCGAACCGCGGTTCATCCGAAGCAAGCCGGAAAAACATTATTTTAATGTATCATAGATTAGGATTCGTGAACAGCTATAATTCACACTGTCCTAAGCCTAATATAAAGAGCCGACCTTAAGGTCGACTCTGAGTATTGAGGTGCACAGTGCATGTGTTACATATGCGATAGATGCGATATGAGACTGTAGTTTACACCATCTTGTCTATCTTTTACTTAAGAGTGCGACGTTGCATCCAAATCCATACCTTGATTGTTGAACACGTCTTGATCGTTCTCTTTGAGCACCTTGCCTGAAATGAGACCTGCGGTAATAGAATCATTGACATTTAACGCTGTGCGACCCATATCAATCAACGGTTCGACTGAGATGAGCAATCCTGCCAATGCCACTGGAAGATTCATGGTGGAAAGCACGATCAGGGAAGCGAAAGTGGCACCACCGCCTACACCCGCCACGCCGAACGAGCTGACCGTAACGACTAGAATAAGCGTGAGGATAAAATCCCAGCTCGTTGGATCAATACCCACGGTTGGAGCAATCATAACCGCCAGCATCGCCGGATAAATACCAGCACAGCCGTTTTGCCCAATAGTCGCTCCCAAGGTCGCAGACAGATTCGCGATGCCGTCGGACACACCCAGCTTTTTCGTTTGCGTTTCAACATTTAACGGAATGGTCGCCGCACTGGAACGAGAAGTAAAAGCAAAAACCAGTGTAGGCAATACCTTTTTCACATACGTCACCGGATTATAGCCGAACAAGGCCAGCAAAATAAGATGAATGATAAACATGACCAACAAAGCCACATAAGAAGCGAGCACAAACTTGATTAGCTTCAAAATTTCATCTGGATTGGTCGTAGCTACTACTTTAGTGATCAGTGCTAAAATACCGTAAGGTGTCAATCTCAGCACCAGCGTTACAATCCGCATCACTACAGCGTACACTGCATCAATCACTTTACGGAAGGTTTGCGCCTGTTCCGGTTTTTTACGATCCAATCCGAGCACAGCCACCCCGATAAAGGCCGAGAAAATAACCACCGCCAGCGTCGACGTACGACGTGCTCCCGTCATATCCTCAAAAGGATTTGAAGGAATAAATTCCAGCACCTGCTGTGGAATGGTCATGTCCTGAACTGTTCCAAGGCGCTCTTCCATCTTCAAGCCCTGTGCTTGTTCCTTTTCTCCACCTTGAATCTCAATGGCCTTTAAATCAAATGACAGACTGGTTACAATACTCACTGAAGCAGCAATTGCCGTTGTAATCAGTAGTACTGCAATAATGGACACGCTGATTTTGCCAAGGTTCTGTCTTCCTTTCAAATTCATAATAGCCGAAATAATCGACACCATGATAAGCGGAATAACGACCATTTGCAGCAAACGGACATAACCATTACCTGCGAGGTTGAACCAATCAACTGATTTTGTAATGACCTCTGAGCCTGCCCCATAGGCATATTGTAGAATAGCCCCGTAGATCAGTCCGAAGCCAAGTGCGGCAAATACCCTTTTTGTAAAGGAGATGTGCTTTTTCTGCATCCAGACCAACACGCCGAGCAGTGCAAGCAGCACGATGACATTCAAAATAATAAAGAAGGTATCCATATATCATTTCCTCCAAACTTAAACGTAAGATGTTTTCTAAAGTGACCCTTCAATCCGAAGATTACTATATCACAAAGCCAACTATTTTTGTAGGTTTTATTGAAATAAAAATAATAAATCTGCTTCTGCCTTAGATTTATCAAAATGACAAACAGCAAGCCTTCGTAAGATGAAGGCTTGCTGTTTTTTTGTCCTGAACAGAACGACATGTATTCAACTTAGCTGCCGGGGCTCTTTTCCATAACCGAGTTCGGAGAAGCATTCATGCCAGATGTAGATGCTACTTGCGAATGTTCATCTTTCTCATCCACAAAGCCCATAAAATACGTAATTACGCCAGCCGTAACAAACGAAATCAGTATACCCACAATACCGTACACAAGCGTGGGTTCAGAAAATAAAGGTAAGCTGAGCAGCCCAGCAGACGTACCAATAGCAGTAAGCTCTGTTTCAAACAAACACATACAAGCCCCACCAACGGCTCCACCAATCATAACTGCTATTAACGGTTTTTTGAAACGGATATTGACACCATACATGGCCGGTTCAATGATTCCCAGCCTGAGCGAAAGCCGCTGCAATGACCACGGGAAAAATATGGTCGTAACCCAATGTTGTAAGCGAGCTGATCATAATCGGTAGCATTATATATTGCATGCCTGCAATAATAAGCCAAGACATCGCACCTCCGAGCAACAGCCCTGTAAATATTCCTGCATTGTCAAACAACCAGCCTAGTCCATCCGATACATGTTGGCCGAGATAACTCCACAGTAGTCCGAAAGCGAACACCATCAAAGGTATAGTGATCATCAGTGTCAAAGTCGGGACAACCAATAATTTAAGTGAATAAGGGGTATACCTGTCTAACCATCTTTCGACACACGATGCTATCCAAACGACAACAAGTATGAGTACTATAGATGAAACAGCTTGTGGGTCTATAACTGACAGACCGGCAAAACGTACCTCCTCACTTGACTGGAATAAACTTGTTAGTTGGGGATGGAATACGGATACTGCGATGGCTGCCGCAACAAATACATTGCTGCGCAGCCTTCTTGCCGCACTTGCCGCAACAAAAATAGGTAGAAAGTAATATACCCCATCGCTGATAGCCATTAAAATAGTATATACCTGCGGATCAGACAACAATAAACCGAAGGACATTAAAACTAATATAATTACCTTGATGATTCCTGCCCCAATCATTGCCGGCAAGATCGGAGTGAATACGCCTGATACATAATCTAATAGACGACTTATCGGATTTCCCCCTGTAGCAGCTCTGTTACTGCCGGAAGTCGGCTCTAGTTCATCTTCTCCTCTGACCTGCGAAATCATTTCTTTGGAAAGTAAATCCCCATTCATAACTACCTTTTCCCCTTTTATATGTATATTGAAGAACACTTTCGAACTTACCAAACCAAGCTTAGAAGAATATTGTTATAAAAGCGGTATTCCTTATGCTACTTATATTACTTCTTTTTTACAATAGTTTTAAAGAAGGAGTAATCTATTCGTTTTTATGCACCTGATAATTTACATCAAACTTACATCTAAACACCTAAGACCATAGTTATATATTTTTTGTTTGTTTTTGGGCAAATATGACTATTCAACCGCCTGTTAATTATGTAAAATAGGTCTAACCTACTTTTTAGTAAATCATGGATTACTTCCCTTTCACATTCTTGTTCCTTGAATACAGCTGAAATATACATAGAATCCGAACATTTTCAGTCTTTTCTTCAAGCAAGGAGAGGAAAACAAGTAGATCATGGCGTGTCTAGCATCTTATTGGACAAGCGGCCTACATCAAGCAGGGGAATTCGTCTGACTTTATTACCATCATGTGAGAGGAGAATTTTCATGAAGAGTTTTAATCGTTCCATTGGCGCGAAATTACGAATTATGTTTTTGCTGATTCAGCTCTTTGCATCCCTTTTGTTCAGCATCAGTTTCTATGCAATATCCATGAGTATCATTAATAACAGTGTCATGCCTCAGGTAGACCAATTGCTAGAAATTGGAGCTAAAAATGTATATCAGGATCTCAATATTTCCTTAGCTGTTCAGGCCGGGCAAGGAAGCGGTTCTGATTCCGGCTCCGCTATACAGATGGAATCCTATCTGCAGGACAAAGTCGATACTCTCAGATTAGAATCGGCATATATCGCGGTAGTGAAGGATGGTAAAGCCGAAGTCGTCGCACGGAATGTAAAATCAGTATACAAGGTCAAGGATGCACTCATTCCTGTAGAGGATGTAAAAAAAGCAAAACAAGGCGAGATGAATATCAGTGAAATTTATAGCGATTCGTACGGAGTACACAAAACCGCCTTCTTTGCTATATCGGGTAGTAATTTAGTTCTGGGCGTGAACGAAGATGTTGGATTCGTACAAGAAAAATCCCAACAAATTCTATGGATTTGCATAGGTATTACAGTGGCAACACTCCTGCTGGGCGGAATTATTTCTACCCTCGTGATACGTAAAGTTGTAAAACCCATTGCTGAATTGGTTCGTCATAGCGAAAAAATTGCTCAAGGTGATCTTTCACAAGAAGCGAAGGTTCATGGCGTCAATGAAATTGCGCAACTTGCCCGCAGCTTCCAATCGATGTCTCATAACTTAAAAGAAATGATCGGCCATGTGCTTTCTACATCCGGTGCGGTTGTTGAAGGATCGGACGAGCTGCTTCGTCGGACTGAGGCTATGAGCGTAAAAGTCCAGGATTCTACAGTTGCCGCAGAGGAAATAGCAAAGGGCAGTACCAGCATAGCTACAGCTGCTGCTGAAAATGCGCTGGCTATGGAGGAAATCGCTCAAGGTGTCCAGCACATCGCCTCCTCTGCCAATGATGTATCCGATCAAATCAGTGAAGCGACAAAAGAAACGGTTAACGGTACTACGCTCGCTCAAAAAGCTGTAGCTCAAATGTCACAGGTAGGACATGCTGCCGATGAATCGCTTCGATACATCCATAGTATGAATGAGCGCTCAGAAGCCATTGGCAGTATCGTTTCGGCTATTTTCGATATCACGAAGCAAATTCAAATGTTGTCCCTGAATGCCTCCATTGAAGCTGCCCGTGCGGGCGAACATGGACGGGGCTTCGCCGTAGTAGCCGGAGAAGTGCGCAAGCTTGCGGAGCAATCTAAAGAAGCCACACAAGAAATTTCCGACTATTTGGTTACCATTCAAGAAGTATCGCAACAATCTGTGGACTCTGTGACCCAGGTGAGCCGTGAAATTCATTCGGGAACGGAAATGGTTCAACAAGCGAGCTCAGCCTTTAACCAGCTAAGTGAGCTTATGCAAAAGATCAATGCTACGATTCAAACGGTATCTGCAGCAACGGAACAAGTATCCGCCAGCTCGGAAGAAGTATCTGCTTCCGTGGAAGAGACAGCTCTCATCGCTGCCAATGCACAGCATATGATTCAGGAAATCGGTTTAAATGCCGATGAGCAACTGAATGAAATGGAAAGCCACAGCGAGGTTGTTCGCCAATTAAGCAAACAAGCAACCGAGCTGCAAAAGGCTGTCCAAAAATTTAAAATTACGTAAGCCGATACCATAGAGGATTTTGCAAAATCCTGAATAAAGAGAGGTATCTCTCAGTCATGAAAATGGCTGTAGAGATACCTCTTTATTTTTAAGAGCGATTTAAATAATCATTTTATGAAGTTTATGAATTCATTCCCATCATACGATAAATTTGCTCCATATCTAAATGAGCCCGAACCACCTCTGCGACACGGTCAAACTCTCGTTCCTTGGCTTCACGTACAGTAAAAGTGCTTTCTAAAGGTGCCAAGCCCTTGGCTTGTCGCAATCCATCCAGCCAGCATCGGCGAAAACGGTCATTATCAAACACACCGTGCAAATAGGTTCCCCATACTTTACCGTCTGTCGTACCCCAGCCTTCCTCAAAAGCTGTTCCTTCGCCACGCCGGATATGGAATAACCTTTTCATTTCGCTTAGGTTTAAAGTTCTACCTGTAGGTGCGTATGGTTCCGTAACATACTCCGTAACGCCCATATGTATTTCATAACCTTCAATACTTGGCTTGGAGGCATAACCCGAATCAGGCGCAGTGCCAAGCAAAAGCGGACAATGATTAGACAGGGTTCCTTGTACGCGTACGGTTTGCTTTTCCTTCAAAAAGGTCGTGGACAGAGCCAGCCAACCTAACCCCTCTGCCTGCTGCGGCAACCCAGATTCGACGGCTTCGGAATCAACTAGCGCTGTACCCAGCATCTGGTAACCTCCACAAATGCCAACTAGCTGTGTGCATCCGGTATTCATAGCCTGCCGAATGTCTTTCTCCAGACCTCTCTCACGCAATTCCAACAGGTCTCCAATGGTGTCTTTGGTCCCCGGTAAGATAATTGCGTCCGGTACACCCAACTGTCCGGCTTCTGTGACATAACGAACACTCACATCCGGCTCTGCGGCCAGAGCATCCGTGTCCGTAAAATTGGAAATCCGTGGATATCGTATCACTGCAATATCCAGTTCTTTATCCTTTGCAGATTGCTTGGGCTTCTTATCCAGTACTACCGAATCCTCTGCTTCAATGCGAATGTCTGGTAGATAGGGCAATACACCGAGTACAGGAATGCCTGTCCGTTCCTCCAGCCAGTCTAATCCCGGTTGCAGCAGAGACAGATCACCTCTGAATTTGTTAATGATAAATCCGCGGATACGTTGTACTTCATGGGGTTCCAGCAACTCGATAGTTCCTACGAGAGAGGCAAAAACACCGCCCCGGTCGATATCTGAAATAAGCAACACTGGAGCATCCGCCCAACCTGCCAGATTCATATTTACGATATCGCGGTCCTTCAAATTAATCTCTGCCGGGCTGCCTGCCCCTTCCATAAGGACAATATCATAGGTATCGCGCAACCGATTCAGAGCATCCATAACGGTCTGTTTGGCTTTTGGCAAAAAATCCTTCCGGTAATCGGAGGCGCTCATATAGGCATAAGGTACACCGTGTACAACAATTTGTGAGTGCATATCTTTGACCGGCTTAATCAGAATCGGATTCATGTCGGTCGTGGCCTCAATACCGCAGGCCTCAGCCTGCACCCCCTGAGCGCGTCCAATTTCCTTGCCGTCTTCGGTAACATAAGAGTTTAACGCCATATTTTGCGACTTAAACGGTGCTGGACGATATCCGTCCTGCGTAAAAATACGGCAAAGCGCAGTCGTCACCACGCTTTTGCCCACATCCGACGCTGTTCCTTGAAGCATCAATACGGCTGCCGGGCTCGTGCAGGACGGTTCGAAAGTTGACAATTGCCTCTTCCCCTTTAACGAATTCATTTCAAATCTGGTCACAACCCGTACAAAATGACAATAAACAACAATAAAACAGTCTCCAGCAATTCGTTTAAAGTTCCGTATATATCTCCCGTAAGTCCACCCAAGCGGCGGTTAATACGGTTTGCCGTGAAGGTTCCAACACCGTAAGCCAAGAGCGGAATCAACACAAAACCTATCGAGATTGGAAGGCTTTCAGAATATGAAAGCAAGGTTTGTAAGTATGATCCTGCCAACGACAGATTCCCAGTCCCCCTTGTTGCTGTAGCCAAATCTGCCAGAAGATATTGTCCTACGGCAGCACTTAGGGTCACTAATACTGCCCAGAATACGGCCAACCCTACGCGGCCACCACTCATATCAGCAAAACGCGCAGCCAGTCCATCATCATTACGGGCTTTAGGCCAGCGCTTCATCGCATGTACCATAAACCAGCGGCTCCAAACCATCGGAAGCAGCAGCAAGCCAGACACATTCCGTTCAACCAGCACCGTATATAGCAAAGAAGCCTTGAGCATGAGCAGCAACACGCAAGCAATAACGCCCATTGCCCCTACACGGCTATCCTTCATAATCTCCAGCATCCGTTCACGGGATCGGTAGCTGAACAAGGCATCAGCTGCATCCATCCACCCGTCCAAATGCAATCCACCCGTCAACCAAACCCAGACAACAAGAGTAAGAATCGCACACGGCAACGGCGGCAGCACCATAGAAGCGAGCGCCGCAAAGCCCCAGACGATGATGCCAATGACCACTCCCACCAGCGGATAATAACTTGCACTGCGTTTAAGCAAATCCGGGGAAAAATCCAATTCCGCCTTCACCGGAAGACGCGTTAAAAATTGAAAAGCAGCAGCAACAGCCTGACGTTCGCGGCTCATAGCTTATATTCCAGCCGTTTGAGTTCTACGGGAATACCCGCCGTCACCAAAAATACTTCATCACAAAGACGGGCAATCCGCTGATTCATAACCCCACTCAAATCCCGATACAGCCGACCAAGCGGATATTCGGGCACAATACCGTCACCAACCTCGTTGGTCACGATGACAAGCTGCCCCGGATACTGCTCCACAGCTGCCGTCAGTTCATTAATGGCAACTTTGGACGCAGCTTCGCCGTCCTCGCCTGCGGCCAGCAGCACGTTCGACAGCCACAGGGTCAGGCAGTCGACTAACACCATAGGCGCGGGTGATGGCTGCGACGCTTGATCGCCGCCAAGCCGTCGCAGCAGCTCCGGCAGCGCCTGCGCTTCCTCCAGCGTCTGCCAGTCGTACCCGGCAGACTCGCGCTGGACCCGATGAAGGGCGATGCGCTCCTTCATCTCCATGTCGTAGGCCTGCGCCGTTGCAATGTAGCATGCGCCAGGCGCGCGCGACATGCATAATCGCTCGGCAAAGCCGCTTTTCCCGCTGCGTGCCCCGCCGGTCACGAGCGCTTTCATCGCTGCGCGGCTCCCTGACCGTCCGATACGCCTGCATCGGCAAAGGTCGCCATTTCGCGCATAATGCGGCACGCCGCATCAATCAGGTGCAAGCTAAGCGCACCACCTGTGCCCTCCCCGAGCCGCATGTCCAAATGAAGCATGGGCTCCAGCTTGAGCTCGCGGAGCACCGCCGCGTGCCCGCGCTCGTCCGAGGCGTGCGAAGCGAGCATGTACGCAGCGCTTGCAGGCGCAAGTGCACGTGCTGCGAGAGCGGCTGCGCCGGAAATAAAGCCGTCCAACACGACTGGACAGCGATGTGCGGCTGCGCCGAGGATGACTCCTGCCAAGGCGGCAATCTCCAGACCGCCGACCTTAGTGAGCACGTCGAGCGCATCATTTGCATCTGGCTGGTTCACGTCCAATGCGCGGCAGACAACCGCTATTTTACGGGTAAGCCCAGCCATATCTACACCCGTCCCCCGGCCTACGATAACTTCCGGCTCCAGCCCGGTGAGAGCACATACGACCGCAGCGCTGGCTGTGGTATTCCCGATGCCCAGCTCTCCAGTAACGAATAGCCGTGTGCCACCTTTGACCGCTTCTGCTACAGCTTCAGCTCCGGCCAAAATCGCCTGTTCCGCTTCAGTACGCACCATCGCTGGCCCTTTAGCTATATTCGAAGTACCCATGCGTACCTTTCGGTCCACCAGATTCGCGTGAGCGACATCCGCATTCACGCCAACATCTACCACCTTGACATCTGCGCCCGCATGGCGTGCCAGCACATTAATTGCTGCGCCACCTGACAGCATGTTATACAGCATTTGCTGTGTAACCTCAGCCGGAAAGGCACTGACTCCCTCTTCACACACCCCGTGATCCGCAGCCATGACCATAACCGTTTTACGATCGAATTCAGGCTTATCCACTCCTGTAATTCCTGCTAGCTGAATGACCACACTTTCCAACTTTCCAAGACTTCCCGGTGGCTTTGTTAATTGGTCCAAATGGGCTGAAGCTGCCGAGGCCGCCACACCATCCGGCTGGGCAATGCTATCGATCAGCTGACGCAGCTTGTCGTTCATACCTTCCACTCCCTGCTCTTTTTAAGTGTGTTTCATCGTTTATTTAATCTGCTGTATCCGAAGCGCTCCTGCGCAGCAAGAGCTGCGGCACACCGCTATCAGGATGCGGAAGCATCACAGGCTCAACACCGTATACTCGTCGAATCCGATCCTCAGTTAATAACTTCGATGAAGCTCCCAATCCTTCAACCATTCCATCCTTGAGTACAAGCAAATCTTCGCAAAATTGGGCTGTCAAGTTAAGATCATGCAAGACCGCAATGATCGTCACACCCGTTTCTTGGCGCCAATCTGCCAGCAGTTCCATAAATTCAAGCTGATAGCGCAAGTCCAGATAGGTCGTAGGCTCGTCCAGCAGCAATATTCGTGGCTCCTGCACCATTACTTTTGCCAAAGCTACACGCTGTCGCTGTCCCCCACTCAAACGGTCTAATGCTCTGTCCGCCAGCGTGGTAAGACCCAATCGCTCCAGCACGCGAGCCGCGATCGCCTCCACATCAACACCCTTTTCCCTGCCTAGCCAGTCCTGATGGGGAAAACGTCCCATTTCTACGACTTCCCTGACGGTGTATCCCACGGGAGGAAGCCCTTCCTGTTGGAGTACGGCTATGAGTCGGGAAAGCTCTTTCCTACTGTAGCTACCGACCTTTTTGCCATAGATATGAACGTTTCCCGAAGTTGGCTGATCTACACCGGAAAGCAAATGCAACAAGGTCGATTTTCCACTGCCGTTCGGACCAATAATCCCCCACCAAGTTCCTTCGTCGACGCTCCAGCTTATATTTTTTAAAGCATGGAACTCTCCATAGGCACGTGTCAGACCCACTACCTCTAATGCCCGATCACGCACCTTCTGTGATTCACTTTGTTCTGTCACAGCAGTCCCCCCCTGCGCAGCTTCTTGTTTCGGTACAGAAGATATGCGAAGAACGGTGCCCCAACAAAGGCCGTCATCACGCCCAGAGGAATTTCTGTGGGGGCTAACAATGTGCGAGCCGCCGTATCTGCCCAAGCCATAAAAACAGCTCCGCCGAGCGCAGATAATGGAACAATCATACGGTAATCAGGACCTGTCACCAGACGAATGATATGCGGTACAACGAGTCCAACAAAGCCAATCACGCCACACACCGAGACAGCGGCTGCTGTCAGCAGCGTGGAAATAATCAGAACAGATAGCTTCGTCGCATCTACATGAACTCCCATGTGCGCCGCCTGACGTTCACCCAAAGCCAAAATATTCAGCACACGTGCCCGGTTCCATAGAAATACCAACCCTATGACCACATAAGGTAAAAGGATTCCTGTATATGACCAACCGCGCAGACTAAGACTTCCCATCGTCCAGTACAATATTTCATTGACCGTCTCCTTCGACATGGCTGTCAGAAAGGAAACAACCGCTCCCAGAAAGGATTGCATCACCACACCCGACAAAATGAGACTTTGTGTCGGAATTTTCCCACCTTCCCGTGCCAACGTCAGCACCATCCACAGCGTAAGCATTCCGGTCGTAAATGCCACTAGCGGCAGCGTCCATATGCCAACAAATGAAAATTGAAGGCCCCAATAAATCAGTACTGCCGCTCCTACCGAAGCCCCCGAGGATACCCCCAGTGTATACGGATCAGCCAAAGGATTACGCAGCACACCCTGAAATCCGGCTCCCGCCAGCGCCAGCGCTGCTCCTACCAACATTCCCAGTAACACTCGTGGCAATCTGACCTTCAAAATAATCTGCTCCGAGGATGTATTCCAATCCGGTGTAAACGTATCGCCTAACCACGGTAGGTGGTTAACCAGAATGCCCGTGATTTGGCTGACCGGAAGCTTGGCCGAGCCGATGCCAAGACAGAGCAGCAGCGTCAGCAACAGCAGGACAAGACCTGTCCCTCCAAAGCCGATCAGTTTACGGTTCATTTGAAAATTTCAGGATACACGCCCTTGGCCACTTCCTTGAGACCTTCCGTTACGCGTGGACCCGGACGACTGATCAAATTATCATCCACGGCAAATACCCGGTTGTGGCGAACAGCCGATATTTGATCCCATCCACTGCGAGCTTTAATGATATCACCGAGCGTCTGGCCCGTTTTGTCGTCCTTGACACTTTTGCTGTACAAAATCACGTCAGGGTTCGCAGCAATAATATTTTCCTCACTGATTTGGTACCACCCCTTCTGCGTGGCACCTACATTTTCGCCGCCCGCCAACGTAATCAGCTCGTCCATAAACTCGCCTTTACCCACTGTCCAGCCTGGTGAAAACTCGACGTATACCCGCAGCTTCTGCCCTTTACCGATATTTTTAATTCCTTCTTTTACTTCTGCTACATCTGCTCTCATCTTGTCAGTCACCGCTCTTGCTTCTCTCTGATGATCGGTGATTTTCCCATACAATTCGATGTTAGCCATGACATCTTCCACTGTCTTCGGTTCCGTTTTAAAAATCATAATTCCCATGTCGCGCAGCTTGGTCGTAGCCTGTTCACTAAGTGATATCCCTGCAAAAACGACTTCCGGGTTCGCAGCAATGATCGCCTCTTCGTTCGGTTTCATAATACCGCCCACTTTAGGCTTTTTCGTAGCTGCTTCCGGGTAATCAGAGTAGTCGGAGACGCCGACAATTTCCTTATCCAGCCCAATGGCGAACAACGCCTCGGTTTCTGCCGGGGAGACGGAAACGATTTTATCCGGCGCTTTTTTGAATGTAAATTCCTGTCCTGTTGCATCTTTAACTGTGAGCGGGTAAACCGTTTTGCCCGGAGGCTCTTGTGCGTTTACTGCCTGTCCCGGCTGCTGTGAAGAAGCCTGACCCTCTTTATTTTCTGCATTTTTTCCATTAGCGCCACATGCACTCAGCACAACTGCCAAAATCAGAGCCAATAGACCTGTTGTCCACACCTTTATTTTTTTTCCTGCCATGATTTGCACCCCTTCATAAATAAATCGTTAAGAGCGTTACTTGAACATCATCAGATATCTTCTAAATCTAGCCTTCTTTTCCTATCAAAAACCCCCGCATCCTCATATCAGGACACAGGGGTCACGTTAGCGCAGATCGTGCGCAGGCGGCAGCTTCTTTCCGCATGGACAGTCACTGCGAACACGTCATCCTTTCCTCGAAGGATTATGGTGACAGGCGGACGGGCAGGTATCCTGACTTATGGTAAAATACATGTCCTGAAATTCTTTCATATGCTTAGTAACATATAAAGAGGACTAACGGGCATGTTTCCATTTACAGTGGCGGGACCGCGCCGGATTCACACCGACTTCCCTTTTAACAGCGCAGGGAGGGAAACCATAGTTTCATCACGCTGCGCCGACCTCGTCTGCTGGATATTTGATGTAGTGGTAGTCAAGCCGTTCTTTTACTTGATGATTATAGGTTAAAATGAGGCGGCTTACAACCCAAACAGCCTCTTTATCCGCTGGTGTCTAACCTAATGAGGAAGCATTTCCGCTATGTAATTGTGCGGTCCTGCCAGCCTCAATTGAATCCTTAATGCTTCTCCCGGCTTCGGATTCAGACTCCAAAAATCATGGCCCGGTATCAGCATGCAAGCTAGCTGACGAATTACGCCACCATGCGTAACGACCAAAACAGAGGGCGACGTAGCAGTCAAATCCATGGGTTGAACTTCCATAGCAACACGCCATTCATACAGAGAGTCAAGAAATTTGCGCAGACGATTTACAAAATCTGTCCAAGACTCTCCACCAGGTGGGGTGATCCGTTGCGGCTCATCAATCCAAGCCCGATACAACGACACATCCTTGAGCATGTCATACGTTTTTCCATCCCACTCGCCAAAATGAAGCTCTCGCAGACATGGTTCCATCATAGGAGGCATAGTAGATAGGGAACGCCCAGACGTCAACTCTGATTCCGGCACAATGATCTGCAAGGTCTGGCGACATCGCATTAAGTCGCTGCAATAGATTCGAGCAAAGGACTGACCTTGCAATTTTTCCTGCAAAGGCTTTAATTCCTGCTCTGCCCCCGGTAGCAAACCTAAGTCGGAGTGTCCCAGATATCGACGTTCCTTGTTCCATAAGGTTGTGCCGTGACGAACTAACACGAGCTCCATATCCCAATGCAGATCTTCTTTAGCATCATACGGCACCTTATCCTCCTGTGAGTTCGGTCTTTGTGCGTATTCTACTGTCCTTTTTGCTGCTATATCTTGTTTCAAGAAATGTCACTTCCTGCTCGATCATTATTCAGCGTGTCACTCCTCACCCTCACCGCACCCATCCCAAGGCAAAACAACCTGCGGCTCCTAACAAACACAATCCTACAAACATACTGGACACGGCGAACATCAGCTGGATCGTATGCCGTATATCTTTCGACTCTAGCGGTCGTATCCAATCCCCCATGTATGCACGAAAGGAGCGCACGCCATGATACACATTATATCCTCCAAGACGAATCCCCAATGCACCAGCAACAGCCGATTCCGGGAAGCCACTGTTCGGACTTGGGTGCAGACGAGCGTCTCGCTTGACTGTGCGCCAGCTTCTTGCAGCATCTCGTTTGTACATCCACGCCGCTATCACAAGCATTGCCGCTGTCAGGCGTGCTGGAATGTAGTTAGCCACATCATCTAGACGTGCTGAAGCCCAGCCTAAATGCAGATACTCTTCATTTTTGTACCCAACCATGGAATCGAGCGTATTCACAGCACGATAAGCCAGCGCCAAGGGTGCTCCCCCGATCAAGGCATAAAAAAGCGGGGAAATAATCGCGTCCACGATATTTTCAGCGACCGTTTCAACCGTACCGCGTACAATCTCAGGCTTATCAAGTTGCTGCGTATCCCGCCCGACTATCATGCCCAGCTCCCGCCGTGCCACAGCCAGGTCATCCGCCTGCAACGCTCGGTAGACTGCCATTCCTGCATCCTTTAGTCCTTTGGAAGCAATCGTGGTCACAATCAGCACCATTTCTGCGCCGACAGATAACCACGGATGAATCCAGGCAAGCAAGTGCAACAGCGCCCAGGCGAGCGCAAAGGAGCCTCCCGCCACAATGAGTGGAAGCAGTATACCCGCACGTTTCAGCCCCCGGTCACTTCGGACCTGGCGGCGAATCAATTTTTCCAATGCCGAAATGGCATGTCCCATACCGATGACTGGATGCGGCAACCACCTCGGATCACCGATCATCCTGTCCAAAAGGTAGGCTGCCAGGATAATCAAGCTAACTGTCACGCCGCTGTTCCTCCTCCAGCACTTCACCCAATACAGATAGCAGCCTGTCGTTGGCTTCTGCATCCTTGACCGCAATCCGAAAATGGCTCGTCGTCAGTCCCGGATACATAGCACAGCTACGTATAAGAACTCCGCGTTGTCCAAGCGCCTGCTGAATAGCCGATGCACTCCACGTACCCGGCGCCCTTGCCAGCACGTAATTGGCTTCACCGGGAACGACACCGCAGCCCCATTCCGCCAAGGCGGTTAACAGACGGTTGCGCTCCGCAGCAATCAGCTCCTGTGTTTGGTGCTCATATGCTTGCCCACTTCTCAAACACGCCTCGCCAGCCAGCAACGCCAATCCATTCACACTCCAGGTCACCTGTTTGGCCGTCATTCGCCGGATATAGTCCGGATGAGCAATCGCATAACCCAATCGTAGGCCAGGAATGGCATAAAATTTGGTCATTGACCGGATCAAAATCACATGAGGATAGCGATCCAGCACAGGCAGCAGTGAGATTCGCCGTTCCAGCGGAATAAAATCAATGAATGCTTCATCCACCACCAGCACAGTACCCGTTGTGCCAGCCGCCTCTGCCAGCTCGCACAGCTCCTGCTCACTATATTGGACGCCATTTGGATTATTCGGCTGCCCGAGGAACAAAACATCTACCTGCTCCATGAGCTGAAGGATGTCCTCCACGTCCGCCTTCCATTGAAGCGAGGCCTTCCCATACACCCGGTTGACCTCAGCTCCGAATTTGCCAGCCAGCTCGGCATATTCCGAAAAACACGGCTCCACTGTACCCACACGCTTAGGAGCTAGTCCCAATAACAAGAGCGCCATGCTCTCAGCCGCTCCGTTTCCGATACTTAACGACTCCGGTGGAACATGCAGTCGCCGTGCGAGCATATTTTTAAAATTCCGATGCCCAGGGTCTGGATAGCGAATCACAGTGTCAAATGAGTGTTGCAGCGCCTCAAGCACCTCAGGCGGTGGACCAAGCGGATTAATATTTGCACTAAAATCTACAAAATCAGCAGCAGTCCCGCCAAATGTCGCCGCAGCTGTTTCCCTGTCCCCGCCATGACCGTAAACCTCTATCATTGCCTCTCATCCTTTCCGCCCGTTTCCAATCATTTAGCTCCATTATGAGGCTGCTTTTTGCGTCCCGTCAATGCAAATGAGCTTTTGTACATGGCTCACTTGGGTTACAATAGAAGGAGGCACACATAAAATTACACAGTTTATATACGGAGGAATGGACATGCTGTTCATCGACAACCAGGGGATACACGATCCAGCCATTAATCTTGCTATTGAGGAATACGCGCTCAAGCATCTACCGCTGGACGACAGCTATTTGCTGTTTTACATTAATCAGCCTTCTATTATTATAGGCAAGCATCAAAATACCATTGAAGAAATCAACGCCGAGTTTGTCAGAGATAACAATATTCAAGTCGTTCGTCGCCTGTCCGGCGGCGGTGCTGTATATCATGACCTCGGTAATTTAAATTTCAGTTTTATTACCAAGGATAACGGGGAGTCCTTTCATAATTTCCTCAAATTTACGCAACCTGTGATTGATGCTCTGCGCCAAATGGGAGTAGAAGCTGAAATGACAGGCCGCAACGATCTGCAGGTCGGAGAACGTAAAATTTCAGGAAACGCCCAATTTGCCACACGCGGACGTATGTTCAGCCACGGTACATTGATGTTTAACCTGAATCTGGACAATGTGGCTGCATCACTGCATGCCAATCCCGAAAAATTCAAATCCAAAAGCACTAAATCTGTCCGCAGTCGCGTAGCTAACATCAGCGAACTGATGGACCGTGAGATGACCATAGAGCAATTTCGCGAGGAACTGTTGCGTTTCATATTCGGATCAGAATTGGATCAAGTACCTCAATATAAGCTCACCGATACCGATTGGGCCAAAATCCATGAAATATCCAAAGAACGTTACCAATCGTGGGATTGGAACTACGGTCTATCCCCCGAGAGCAATATAAAGCACACACGTAAATTTCCAGTCGGTATTATTGATATCCGCATGGATCTTAAGGAAGGCTACATTCGTGATATTAAAATCTATGGGGATTTCTTCGGTGTGGGTGACGTTGCTGATATTGAAAATATCCTGCGCGGCAAGCGTTATGATGAAGGTGAGGTACGTCAAGCCTTATCCTCTCTCGATTTGAAGCACTATTTTGGTAATATTGAGTTGGACGATTTTGTTGGACTTGTATTTTTGGAAGACTAACCGTTACTTTTTCCCATCGTTTCAAACCAATACTTCAGTGGTTATAAGGGGACAGGCTCTTATAGGAGCCGTCCCCTTTTCCTTGCGATATTGTCATTTTGAATATTATAAGATACAATTTTAGCATTGCCCCATGATAGAGATAAAGGAGAGAATACCGATATGTATAAATTAATTGCCATTGATATTGATGATACACTCATTAACGACCAAAAAGAAGTTACACCAGCGACACAACAGGCATTAGAAGCTGCTGTAGCGAAAGGTGTGGTGGTTACCCTCGCTACTGGACGAGCTTATGCCTCTGCACACAAAATTGCTCGCCAGACTGGTTTGAACGTGCCGATCATTACGTATCAAGGAGCTTTGGTTAAAAACCTGCTGGACGAAAACGTGCTGTATGAGCGTTATGTTCCACTCGTGGCTGCACGTCGTCTGTATGAATTCTGCGTGGAACGCAATCTGCATCTACAAACGTATATTGATGACAAATTGTACACACGTGAAGATAATCAGAAAATCAAAGATTACACGGAGCTGAACAACACGGAATATTTTGTAGAGCCTGTATTCAGTAAAGTTATAGAGCAGCCGGCTCCTAAATTGCTGATTATCGACGAGCCGGAAGTGTTGGATGAATTAATTCCTGAACTTCGCGTACTGCTTGGCAATGAAGTTCACATTACAAAATCCAAGCCTCACTTTCTGGAAATTATGCACCATGAAGGCACCAAGGGTCACGCGCTTACCTTCCTTGCAAACCATTTTGGCTGTGAACTGTCGGAAACGATTGCCATCGGCGACTCTTGGAACGACCATGAAATGCTTGAATGCGCTGGTCTCGGCATAGCGATGGAGAATGCCATTCCTGATTTGAAGAAGCTGGCTGATTACATCACTCGCAGCAATAACGAAGATGGTGTTAAGCACGCCATCGACAAATTCGTACTCAATGTTGAATAAGCAAAAAGTGCCTGCTCCCATAATTCTTAAATAAAGTAATACAACAACAAAGCCTCCAAACTGTCGCATGATCAGTAACATACGACAGTTTGGAGGCCTTTTCTGTCAGATCATATAATAACCTGACCGCTATAAAATATCAGGCAGCAGAACGTAACTTACGCCTGTTCACCAAACGGATAATTCCATTGTTCATAAGGATTAGTCCAGTCACAATGAGCAGCACCCCAACCAGCATCCACCAGCTTACATGCTCTCCATACAACAACGCTCCCAAGCCCACCGCAATCGGCGGTGATATATACAGCCACGTCGTCGGAAACAGGGGATTTGTACGCTCCATGAGCCAGTAGAACAGTGTATGTGCAATCATCGAACCAAACAGGATCAGATAGAGTAAAGACCCCATGGCAGGAAGGTACTGCCACCCCTCAGAACTCCACGGTTCCGTGATCGCAGACAGTAACAGCAGCATCCATCCCCCATGGATCATTTGCGCCGCATTCAGGGCAATCGGGTTCGTTTCACGAAATACATCCATCACTCGCTTGGAATAAAGAGCTCCCCCTGAATAACACAGCTCCCCCAGCAAAATAACAAGGCATCCCGCCAGCCACAGACCACTGATCTGAACCGCCAATCCGGGCAGCACAACCAGCACCACACCAAGAAAGCTGATCATGCAGCCAACGACCGTAATCCGTGACGTTTTTTGCCGTAGCAGTACAGATTGCAAAATGACGATCATCATCGGCCCGGTAGCTGACAGAATAGCTCCGATCCCGGAGCTGACATATTGCTCTGCCCAATACAAGGCCGAAAAGGTACCGAAGGTCGTTCCTGCTCCAATCAGCAACATTTCCTTACGCCATAATAACGACCATTTCACCTTTCCGGTCAGCTTCATAGCAATAAATAATATCGCACCTGCGGCGAAAAAACGTACCCCTGCCGATAAAAACGGCGGAAGCCCGGCTTCCACTCCCACTTTTATGGCCAAAAACGTTGTGCCAAAAATAAGACACATTACTGTAAACGCGATCCCAATCATGATACGTCCCTCTCCCTTCAGTTGCTTTTAAGCATACAGGGAGACGAACAGAACAGTTGTATAACTACAGAACAGTTGTATACGTTTTTGAAGTGCTATATAGTACAATACACACAAAGGAGCGTGGATAGCATGGGTAAGAACAACAGCGAACTACTTTTTCCAGCCGATCATGCCTTAAAGCTGTATGAGCAGGTTATCCATTATGTAACTGTGCGGATCGATCGCGGGGATTGGCAAACAGACATGAAGCTGCCGTCCGTACGAAGCTTGGCTCAGGAGCTGGGTGTACATCGGCTAACTGTTTTCCGGGCATATCAGGAGTTGAAGCAACGAGGACTGGTCTATGTAAGGGACAAATCAGGATATTACGTTCATGCTTCCCAAGCGACTGGACATGCAAAATATGCTGGCTACTCGAGACATACGTCCATAGACCTCACGATTCACTCCAAATCTGCCCATGCGGCAGATGATCCGTCAGTTTCAGCCTGGAGAGGAATGGATGGACTTACCCGCGTTCAATCAGTGAATGCGAATTTCCAGTTTTCCAAAGCGCTGATTGACCCCTCTCTCCTGCCCAACCGATTTTGGGGAGAGCTGATGATGCAGGTTTTTGAAAAGCATCCGAAAGTAGCAGCCACCTATTCCGCTGTACAGGGTGATACCGAGCTTCGGGAGGCCATGGCGCAGCATTTTAGCGTGGATAAGCATTTTGCTTTATCACCGGATGAAGTGATGATTACCTCGGGAGCACAGCAAGCCATTGATTTAATTGCCCGATCTCTGCTCCATACAGGAGACCGTGTATTGATCGAACGCCCTGCTTATGGTCCTGCCATGGAAATATTCCGCAGACAAGGCGCACGTCTGACCATGACCGATATTCGACCAGAAGGATATGATATGGACCAGATTGAGTGGTGCATGAAAACGGAAAAACCACGTCTCTTTTATATGAATCCGACATTCCACAACCCGACGGGCTTTACGGTCCCCGATGAGCAACGCAAACGACTGCCTGAACTAGCCGAGCGCTACGGCTGCCTCATTGTTGAGGATGACAGCACCTATGACATCAGCTTTGGGCAAAAGCCTCCTTCTCCGATTTTCGCCTATGATGTTTCGGGAAGCGTCGTCTACATTCGAAGTTACAGTAAATATGTCGCACCCGGTCTACGAATCGCAGCCGTGACCTGCCGACCACAGCTTATGAACAGCCTGCTGAACGTCAAAGCGTTAGTGGACAATGGATCGCCACTGCTGAATCAAAAGCTATTTTTAGAATACTTTCAATCTCCACGTATGCAGCAGCATATTAAAAAACTATGTATCGCGCTCCAGATTCGTAAGGAAACGATGGAAGACAGTCTCCGCGATTCCGGTTGGACATGGACCAGCCCAGCGGGAGGACTCAACCTGTGGCTCCAGCTGCCTTCTACGTTGAAACCTAATGAATTACTTGCCAAAAGTGTACAAGAATCTGTATCCTTTGTCCCCGGCAATGTATTTGATCCCATCGGCGCAGAGGGTAAAACGCATGTACGACTGTCCTATTCATACGCCAACGAGCTACAAATCAAAGAAGGAATCTCCACCCTTCTACGTATCAGTCGAACGATGTAAAGGTAAAATGCACCTTTATTCTAACGGCAAACTCATGCCGGTGTGTGCCAAACCAATCCCTTCCAGAAGCCCATAGTTGCGTGTGACATCCACATCATGGGACATATGTGTAAATACTGTGCTTTGGGGTTTAAGCCTTCCTATAAGCTCCTGAGCCTCCAGCATGTCGTATACGGAACGGGTGGCATACTCGGCCTCCTCATGATAAAAACTCGTTCCCAGGACGAGCAGATTCAGATTGTGCAAGGGGAGAATTTCCGCCTCATTTAATCCAATCGAATCCGAACAGTAGGCCCACGAGAAGCCGTCCTTTTCCAGGCGATAAGCGTAGGCATATCCGTTCTTCCCGTGATTCACACGCCATCCCCGGATATTCCACCCGCCAAGTTGGGCTCCCTGATCTACTGGAATAAGATCCAAATTTCCAGAGAGCCAGGAAAATTGCCGCAAGATCGTGTCGATCACTTCCTGTGGCGCGTACAAGCGACCTCTGTTCCCAGTCCAGCGACAGGCATCTGCCCATTCTGGTAATCCTCCAATATGGTCAAAATGTGCATGTGTCACAAGGATCGTAGGGATAAAACGCAGATCGCGTAATTCTAGCTGTCTGCGCCAGTCCGGGCCACAATCAATCATAAAGTCCTCCGTCTCGCTTTCGATCAGCACAGACGATCTCAATCTTATGTTCGCCCCTGTCGTGCGAGCTTCTGTGCATACGAGACAATCACAATATACACGCGGAACCCCCATTGCATCCCCCGTGCCAAGAAAAACAAGCCGATTCATGGTTTAACTCCTATCTATTTGGGTCTTTTTACTACTATTATAACGAACAGACCGATTCTACGTAAATCATCTGCGTAAATCCTTCCAGCGTCCAACGCCAAAAGGAGCATGCCCAAAGCCGTGAAATCAGGCTAGACATCCCCCCAAGCGTGATCATATATATTTGAGAATTTTGCAAAAGCCTGATTTTTAAATGATGATAGGCATGGGATCTTCCTTCAGGCGGTTTTCCACCATCCAGCTGGACTGGTCATTATATAGATAGGCTCGATGCACCAACACTCGCACCTGCTGACCAGGTTCCAGCGTAGACTTCTCCAGCGAACGGTACGTCATGAGACGATGGTCCCCAACTTGTACTTCAACCATCCACTCACTTCCACGAAAATGCAAATGCTTCACTACGCCTTCCTCGGTCGCCGACAGAAGCGTAAATTCCTCGCTTGGCCCGACATCAATATACTCCGGACGGATCAAGGCACGTGTTCCCACTCCAGCAGCTTCTTCGAAGCCTTTGAGACTGCCTGCCTGTTCAATCACCGTAGATTCCCCAATGAAGGAAGCCACGAACGGGGTACCCGGTTTTTTATAAATATCCCAAGGCGTTCCCTTCTGCTCCAGTCGTCCCTGATTAATCACCATAATTTCATCCGCTACTTCAATCGCCTCATCCTGATCATGGGTGACAAAAATTGAAGTAATGCCCACCCGCTCAATCAACTCTCGCAGCCAGGTGCGCAGCTCCTGACGAATCTTGGCATCAATAGCTGCAAAAGGCTCATCCAACAGCAGCAATTGAGGCTCTGGTGCCAAAGCACGCGCAAAAGCAACTCGCTGTCGCTGTCCACCTGACAACTGATGCGGATAACGATGCTCAAATCCTTTGAGCCCCGTTAGTTCGACCAACTCCGTGACCCGTTCCTTGATACGGGTTTTGGAGCTTTTTTTCACTTTCAGACCAAAGGCAATATTGTCGTAGACGCTCATGTGCTTGAACAAAGCATAGTTTTGAAATACAAATCCGATTCCACGTTCCTGCGGGGACAGCTCGTTTACCCTTTTTCCATGAAAATGAATTTCTCCCGCATCCGGTTGCTCCAGACCCGCCAAAATGCGAAGAATGGAGGTTTTTCCTCCACCACTTGGACCGAGTAAGCCAATAAGATGGCCCGCCTGAATATCAAAAGATACGTCCTTTACTGCATGAAAATTACCGAAATGCTTGTTTAATCCTCTTACTTCCACATGCATATCCGTACACTTCCTTTCCGCTTCTGGACCTGTTCAGGAACAGCAGCAGCCTTGCTTACCGCAAAGCACGTACCTCATTTAAAATCATTTAATTATTCCAATGCATATACTATGTTTTTTCTTATGTGATACTTTATCAAAGGAAAGTAATTTTCGTCAACTCTATATATTATCTTAGGAATTAAAAGGGTAAAGTATTAAGAAGAAAGGAGATGGAGTTATTGTTGCATACTTTAGAAATATCTACTACACAGCGAGATGAAATACGCGATATTACACGAGAGGTTGCTTCATTGATCGAAAAAAGCGGGGTGCAACAAGGAACCGCACTTGTTTATTGTCCACACACGACAGCCGGCATCGCCATTAATGAAAATGCAGACCCAGATGTCAAACATGATGTGATGTTAAGACTAGATGAAGTCTATCCGTGGAAGCATCCCCAATATCGCCATATGGAGGGAAATACAGCGTCCCACCTAAAATCCATTACGACAGGCCCCTCACAAACGATCATCATCCATGACGGAAAGCTGTTGCTCGGACGATGGCAGGGACTTTATTTTTGTGAATTCGACGGACCACGCAGACGCCAATACCATGTAAAAATCATGGAGGGCTAACGGACCAGGTAAAAAAAACAGACCATGATGTTTTCCTACTGGATGCATCATCGTCTGTTAAATTCTTAGTCGCTTTCGCAAAGTACCGTAATGATAAGTCACCGTCATGAAGCGCATACACCTAGAAAAGCGCCCTACATGTTCATGGGTGAAGCGTGTGAATGCAGGTACGCTCATAGGTGTCTGCACAGCAGCTTTACATGTGCTAAAGCAGCGGGCCTAATTTCTTCAAATGTTAAACCGTCCTGAATATAAAAGGATACAAAGCCATGCATGGATAAAAACAGACTTTTCGGTACCCTTGAGCAATCTTCCTCCGAATGCCCCTGACCACTCAATTCTTGACGGATCATGGATGCAAATAGTTCGACACAACGGTTTTGCTCTGTGCGACAGTATGCAAATAGTTCTTCATCGTGCATCATGAACATAATTTCGTATTGATATGGATTTTCCAAACCAAAACGGATAAATTCCAGCATCAAGTACTCTAGTCTGCTCAAGCCATCATCAGGTGTGCCTGTTGCTGCTTGCAGTAGAATCCCACGCAATGTATTAAAATCTTCAATCACAATGGCATAGAACAGTTCAGCCTTCTCTTTAAAATGATAGTATAACGAACCATGACTGTAACCCAGATGCTGGCCAATGCTGCGCATTGAAATCGCACGGTAGCCCTTGGTAATAAACAAGTGCCTGGCCGCTTCCAGAATCCGCCCTCTTGACAACTCCTGTTCTACTGCTCTTCTAGCCATATTATTTATTCCCCTTCAATAAAGTAAAGCTGCTCTCCCTCCGACACAAGCGATTGCCCCTGCGTCAAGTCTGTTATCCAGTTGCTAAAGGATTCCGCATCACCAGCCAGCGGCAGACAGGTTAAGGTAACTTTATCCGTAAACATTGTTTCTCCAGTGCGGATGCTGCGATTGCGTAATTCATTTTCCACTTTGCCCAACCAGGTATAATCCAATTCTACAAAAACTTCACGATGCAGCACACGCGTAATTGCATCCCCTGCCTCGATTGCTGCAACAGCACCATCTGAATACGCGCGAATCAGACCGCCTGCTCCCAGCAAAATCCCACCAAAGTAACGGGTAACAACAATAGCGACATTTTTCAGCTTCTGGTTGCGGATTACCTCCAAAATAGGCTTTCCAGCCGTACCGCTCGGTTCTCCGTCATCCGATTGCTTTTGGATTTCGTCTCTTTCCCCAATCATGTAAGCAGAACAATTATGGGTAGCGTTCCAATGCTCTTTTTTGATGCGCTCTATGAAAGCAGTTGCTTCTTCCTCAGTTTGAACAGGCTGAATGTGGCCGATAAAACGGGATTTTCGAATCACAATTTCCTTGTTGCCGGCACCGCGTACGGTTCGGTATTGTTCCAACATACACGTATAACCTTCCTTACTTCATTTTACAAGAAAGCAGTCCCCCGCTTCTGGCAGCTGGTGAACTGCTTTCCTGTACTTTAATTGATGCTATACACTATAACACTTCTGACCGAAATCCTGTTTCGCATCAGAGATTACAGCACTCTTATTCAGACAATCTCGCTTCAAGCTCAGCTTTTTCTTTTTCGAAGCCTGGTTTGCCGAGCAGCGCAAACATGTTCTTCTTGTAAGCTTCTACGCCCGGTTGATCGAACGGATTTACGCCCAACAGGTAGCCGCTGATGCCGCAAGCTTTTTCGAAGAAATAAGCAAGATAGCCGAAAGAGTAAGGGCTCAAGTCAGGAATATTTACAATCAAGTTCGGTACTTGTCCGTCTGTGTGAGCCAGCAATGTACCTTGGAATGCTTTTTTATTTACAAAATCCACAGTTTTGCCTGCCAGGAAATTCAGTCCGTCCAGATCATCCTCATCTGCTTCGATGGTGATGTGACTAGGTACATTTTCTACTTGGATTACCGTTTCGAAAATATTGCGGCTGCCTTCCTGAATGAATTGTCCCATGGAGTGCAGGTCTGTCGAGAAATCAACAGAAGCAGGATAAATGCCTTTGTAATCCTTGCCTTCGCTTTCTCCGTACAACTGTTTCCACCACTCGGATACAAAATGAAGAGACGGCTCATAGTTTACGAGAATTTCAATTGCTTTACCTTTGCGGTACAAAGCGTTACGAACGGCTGCATATTGATAAGCCTCGTTCTCAGCTACATTCGGGTTGCTGTATTCTTTGGAAGCGTCTGCCGCCCCCTGCATCATTTCTTCGATGTTAATGCCTGCAGTAGCAATCGGCAACAAGCCTACTGCTGTCAGCACAGAGTAACGACCACCCACATCATCAGGAATAATGAAAGATTCGTAGCCTTCTTCGTTAGCCAGTTTTTTCAAAGCGCCACGTTCTTTATCGGTCGTTGCATAAATACGTTTGCGCGCTTCTTCTTTACCGTATTTTTTCTCCAGAGCTGCACGGAATACGCGGAATGCGATAGCTGGCTCTGTTGTCGTACCTGATTTGGAAATGACGTTCACAGAGAAGTCTTTACCTTCAATCAGTTCCAACAGATGATTCACATATGTAGAGCTGATGTTGTTGCCTGCAAAATAGATAGCTGGGCCCTTGCGTTGATCTTTAGGCAGTGCATTGTAGAAAGAATGCGACAGCATTTCGATCGCAGCACGTGCTCCAAGGTAAGAACCGCCGATACCGATTACGATCAGTACTTCGGAATCGCTTTGAATTTTAGCAGCAGCCTTTTGGATGCGCGCAAACTCTTCTTTATCATAATTGGTAGGCAGGTCGATCCAACCTAAGAAATCGGAACCTACACCGGTTTGGTTGTGCAGTTGCTCATGAGCCAGCTTGATAGGCTCTGCAAAATAATCAATTTCGTGCTGACCTACAAAGGAGAGAGCTTTAGTGTAATCAAAAATAACTTTTTTAGACATGTTTGGAACCTCCTGTTTGGTATTACTAAGACCATGAATACGAACATAAGGACTTAGGAATAGGATACTTTAATTTGCTGGGCCTGACAAGCTTGCGTTACCTATGTATCCTGTGCTTGACAGCCCCTCCTGTAGATAGGGTAGCATGCCCATGCTACAATTAACTGAGATCAACCTGTTTCAATATTCAATTCAGGGCCGACTCGCATCTGCATCGGACGGCAACTTCCAACAAGAAAGGTGATTAGCAATGAAAAACATCGGATTTATCGGACTGGGCACCATGGGCGCCCCGATGGCATCCAATCTGCTAAAGCAGGGATTCGGAGTCACAGTTTATAATCGCACCGCTTCGCGCTGCGAGCCACTGGAAGAGCAAGGCGCACGTACAGCTTCAACCCCTCGTGAAGCAGCTGAAGGTCAGCACTTGGTCATTACCATGGTCAGTGATGATCATTCCATTCGTGACATCTATTACGGCGAAGACGGTGTGTTTGCCGGCCTTACGGCTGGCATGACCGTGATGGACAACAGCACGATTTCACCTGAGCTGGTCAAACAACTAGCCGCCGAAGCGGACAAGCTGGGCTGTTCCTTCATTGATGCTCCCGTAACAGGCAGTAAGCCTGCCGCTGTAGACGGCACACTCGTGTTCATGGTTGGTGGTAATGCAGAAGCCATTGCGGCACAATCAGATGTTTTTGATACCCTGGGCAAAAAGGTACTTCATATGGGACCTAATGGAAGCGGGGCCGTAGCCAAGCTCGCTCATAATACGATGGTCGGTATTCATAACCTCGCTCTGGCTGAAGGCTTTGCTATCGCGGCTAAATCCGGCATCCCGGCAGACAGCTTCCTTGAATTGGTACAACTCGGATCGGCAGGCAGCAAGGCCGCTGACCTGAAAGGGCGCAAAATCATTGAGCATGATTTTAGCAACCAGTTCTCACTTGCCTTGATGCTTAAGGACTTGAAGCTTGCTTCCTCACTAACAGACAGCCTGTCCATCCCCGCACCTATGTTATCCATTGCCAAAAGCCTATTTCAAGCCGGGCAAACGCAAGGCTACGGCGACGAGGACCTATCCGCTGTCGTGAAGACATACGAAGCATGGATTGGCCGCACCATTGGTGGTCAACCTCTCGAATAAGCTGTACCTTTCTGTGTAACTATACTGCTGTGCTTGTGTACATATGGCATAGCTTTAGGGTAAGCACACTTAGCTTGAAGGCTGAGTGTGCTTACCCGTTTTAGCTTACTATTCGGGATAAGAACAGCAATAATCAGTTACACTTCGTACTTCCAGCTTGAAGGAAGACTTTGCAGGTACGTGAAAGGTTGCTGTCCCTTGTATTTCCAGCCATTCCTCAGTACCTGGAAGTAACACTCTCAGATCCCCTGCCAAAATCTCCATAATCTCACGGGAATCCGTGCCGAACTCGTACGTTCCTGGCAGCATAATCCCCAGTGTAACCTTACTACCGTCACCCAGGATGACTGTACGGCTTGTAACCTGACCATCGTAATAAACGTTTGCTTTTTTAACTACGCTTACTCCATCAAACTGTGTCATTCGTTATCCCCTCATCTGCTCTCAATGGTTGAATGAATATTGGTGCATCATAACATAGATTTGATTCCAGCTTCAGTATGAAAATACACACTGTATCACGTATACAATACACTGGAATTCCAAAGTGATCTTTTCGCAAAACATCAACTGTATGAAACAAACAGCCGTAAGCCTTACTCAGGTTACGACTGTCTGTTTTAGATGCTCCAATGTTTTATTTCAACAAAGCTTTCACACGGCTAACAACATTCTCTACTGTAAAGCCGTATTCCTTAATCACGCGATCGCCAGGTGCGGATGCGCCGAATGTACTGATACCGAGAATGTCGCCTTGGTCGCCAACATATTTTTCCCAGCCCAGTGGATATGCCATTTCTACAGCCAAACGAGCTTTCACTTCTGGCAGCAGAACGGAATCTTTGTATGCTTTGTCTTGTTTTTCGAACAGATCCCAGCTTGGGAAGCTGATAACACGTACTTGAATACCTTGTTCTGCCAGTGCTTCCTGAGCTTTAACAGCCAATTGCACTTCGGAGCCTGTAGCTAGAATTTGAGCAACTGGTTTGCCATCTGTTGCATCTGCAACCACATAAGCACCGCGTTTGATACCTTCGCGTGCATGCTCAGCACTAGCAGCCAGGATTGGCAGGTTTTGACGAGTTAATACCAGAGCAACCGGGTTTTTCTTGTTTTCCAGCGTGTAAGCCCAAGCAGCAGAAGTTTCATTACCGTCCGCTGGACGAATTACTGTCAAGTTCGGGATAATACGCAGGGAAGCCAATTGCTCGATCGGCTCATGAGTCGGACCATCTTCACCTACAGCAATACTGTCGTGAGTCAGAACGTAGGTTACAGGCAATCCCATCAGAGCTGCCAGACGAACGGCTGGACGCAGATAGTCTGTAAATACGAAGAATGTACCGCCGAATACTTTTACACCTTGGTGCAACGCCATACCGTTCATCGCAGCAGCCATACCAAATTCGCGGATACCGAAATAGATGTTACGGCCGGCGTAGTCTTCTGGCGTAAAGTTCGTCAGGTTGTTCAAATGTGTCATTGTGGAGCTCTCCAGATCGGCAGAACCGCCTGTCAGGAAAGGTACGTTTGGAGCCAATCCGTTCAAAGCATTACCAGAAGCTACACGAGTCGAAACGGCTTTGTCTTCAGTCGTGTACTTCGGAAGATCACGATCCCATCCTTCTGGGAGATCGCCGTTTACAGCTGTTTCGAACTGAGCTGCCAAATCAGGGTGAGCAGCTTTGTATTTGGCGAACTGTTCATCCCATGCTTTGTTCGCTGCGATACCGCGCTCTTTTACTTTAGCAAAATGCTCGCGAACCTCTTGTGGTACGTGGAAGTCCTCTTCGTATACCCATTTGTAGAATTCTTTAGTCAGCTTGGCTTCTTCTGATCCCAGTGGGGAACCATGAGTACCGCCGTGTCCGCCTTTACCTTGTTTGTTCGGGCTTCCGTAGCCGATGACTGTCTTCACTTCAATCAACGTAGGACGTGTCGAGTCGCCTTGCGCTTCTTCAATGGCTTTTTGGATGGCTGGAAGGTCGTTACCATCTTCTACGCGCAGTACTTGCCAGTTGTAAGCTTCAAAGCGTTTGGCAACACTCTCGGAAGAGGACAGATTAAGCTTGCCGTCCAGTGTAATATCATTGGAATCAAACAATACGATCAGTTTGCCCAGTTGTAAGCGACCAGCCAGCGAAGCAGCCTCGTGGGAAATACCTTCCATCAGATCGCCATCGCCGCAAATTGCATATGTGAAGTGATCTACAACTTTAAATTCGTCCTTATTATAGGTTGCGCCCAGTTGAGCTTCAGCCATTGCCATACCTACGGACATTGCTAGACCTTGTCCCAGAGGACCGGTTGTAGCATCTACACCAGCAGTGTGGCCAAACTCAGGGTGGCCCGGTGTAAGGCTGCCCCATTGACGGAATTGTTTCAGTTCTTCCATAGGAAGATCATAGCCGCTCAGGTGCAGAAGGCTGTATAGCAACATGGAACCGTGTCCTGCAGACAATACAAAACGGTCACGGTTAACCCATGTAGGTTGATCGGGATTATGATTCATCGTTTTAGCAAAAAGTTGGTATCCCATTGGCGCGGAGCCCATCGGCATACCAGGATGTCCCGAGTTTGCTTTCTCGATGGCATCAATTGCCAACGTACGAATAGTTGTGATGGACAAATTGTCGATCGTGGAGTTTTCATCCTTTTGAATCGCTTGGTTCTGGTCAGTCATGGTTAGCCTCCTCATATTGTAAAAAGTATGTCAATTGCATTCGGTCATACTCCCCAACATCACCGCCTGATACAAAAACGATATCTGTTGAAGTGAGTGAATCTGCTTGAATGTTTCAATATGACTTATACATTCTTAAGTATTGTACCATTTGCCGTGAAAGTTTGCCAGATCGTTTATAAAGATGATTGTGGGAAATGTAGTACCGTGTCCTCATATAAATATACCCGTAATGTATTAACCTCATTTAAAAAAATATAAAATCACAAAAATATTATGTACTGACCGGCTATAAGGCTAATAATTCACATGAGGATTTTGCAAAATCCTTATATAAAAAAACAAAGCCCGTTATGCGATGGGCTTTGTTTAACAAAAAATATAGATTCACAAATTTTTCCTAAAATTTTAAAATTAGTTAAAAACGACTGTTTTGTTCTCATGAACCAGAATACGATCCTCTGCATGCCACTTCACGGCTCTTGCCAAAACGACCCGCTCTATGGTGCGACCGATCCGTTTTAGCTCATTTACATCATCTCCGTGGCTTACACGCTGCACGTCCTGCTCAATGATCGGGCCGCCGTCCAATTCTTCAGTTACATAATGCGCAGTAGCACCAATAATTTTCACACCGCGATTATAGGCTTGGGCATATGGCTTCCCACCCACGAATGCAGGCAGAAAGGAATGATGGATATTGATAATTCGGTTGCGATAATGCTCAATAAACTTGGGAGATATAATCTGCATGTAACGGGCCAAAATGATAACGTCTATCTCTTCGCCAATAACCTCTAGTTGGCGACGCTCCGCCTCCGGCTTGGTATCGGCGGTTACCGGAATATGGTGATATGGGATACCAAACGATTCCACATACTCCTTCATATCCGGATGATTACTAACCACCAATGAAATATCCGCGTCCAGATCTCCTGCCTGCCATTGCCACAGCAGTTCTACCAAACAGTGATCTTCTTTGGAAACGAAAATGGCCAGTTTTTTCTTGCGGCTAACCGCAGAAATCGTCCACTCCATACGGAATTGCTCAGCAACAGCGGCAAAATCCTGCTCCAACTGTGGCTGGGTTGCACTCAAATTCGGCAGATCAAATTCAATCCGCATAAAAAACATACCGCCCGACGGGTCCATTGTATATTGGTCAGATTGAACGATATTGGCCCCATGCTCGTACAAAAAACGGGACACGGCCGCTACAATACCTGGTCCATCTGGACAAGATACAAGCATACGCGCGCGGTTTTCATGGGCTGATAGAGTGCTATTTGGCTGATGTTTTACGTGAATTTCCATGTGGCTATTAATCCCCCTTAGCTTATACCGTCACTGGCAAATGACTGCCGGCAAACCAGGCAATCAACCGTTGATTAATGTGTTCTTCGCTCAAATCTGGAAATAGTGCTGCTTCCGTTATCATGTCATACAGACGTTCCAACGGCTCACGTGGATCGGCTTTTCTTGCTTTGGCATCATTTTTCAGCAGAGCCCAGGTGTCCAGAACAAATTTGCGGACATCCACATCCTGTTTTTTGAAAAACGAATGCAATTGCTCTACCTGACCCAAAAACTCATCCCCAAAGCGCTCCTTTACATTTCCGCGAAGCAGGGCAATTTCAACCTCATACATCGGACGCTGAGTTTTGGCTTCCTTCCCAATCCATGGCGTCTCCAAAATAAACGGACGTCCTTGAAGTGCTTCATGATGCACCACATTATGAATAGTCTGATAGCCAATCCAGCCTGATCCGATCGGAGTATGGCGGTCTTTATGAGCGCCAACTGGATTTTTACTGTCATTAATGTGAACAACTGCAATGCGATTCAAGCCGACAATACGGTCGAACTGCTCCAATACACCGTCCAGATCATTTACGATATCATAACCCGCATCGTGAATGTGACAGGTGTCCATACAAACCGTAAGACGCTCGTTACGCTCTACTTTATCTATAATGGAGGCAATCTCCTCAAAGCTACGCCCCATTTCCGTTCCTTTGCCTGCCATCGTTTCAAGCGCGATGTTAACATCTGTCTCCTTCACGCCGTTCAGTACCTCGTTCAAACCATCGGCAATACGCCCGATTCCATATTCCGCATCCTTATCGGTAAAAGCGCCCGGATGCAGCACAATATTTTTCACACCTATCGCGTGTGTGCGCCGAATTTCCTCCTGAAGAAAGCTGACCGCAAGCTCATAGGTATTTTCTTTGTAAGAGCCAAGGTTGATGATATACGGGGCATGCACCACGATATCTTCCATTCCCTTCTCAGCCATTAACTGCTTGCCTTCCTCCAAATACATGGACTCCATCGGCTTACGACGCGTGTTTTGCGGTGCTCCCGTGTATATCATAAAGGAGCTGGACCCGTAAGTAGACGCTTCTTTTGTAGCGCTGAGCAGACCCTTGTCCGAGAAGGACACATGAGAACCAATTTTCAGCATGACCCTGATTCATCCCCTTATCCTGTTATGCTTGTCTTATTTTAATTTAATCATTTTAACGTGATTATTGAAATCAAACAACATAGCTTTTATGGCAACTTTCTTAAATCAGGATTTTGCAAAATTCGATTCCAGTCGCTCCAAAGTGCAATATACAGACGAACCAGACCATTTCGATCAATATATTCTTCATTGAAAGTCGCTTATTGGGCTTTTGCAAAATCCTCAAATAACTCTATTAAGGGAATACGTAGATAAAGTACACATCAGAATATATGTTAGTCAAACAGGGGTAAATAAAATCATGGATTGACACTTAACCGTATAAAGGACATTCATATGAAGTTTTTTTCTCTCGAAAAGGGTTATATTCTATAACGGATGTATTTTTGTGAATTGGAAGGAGAGCTGGCTCCATGAACATCATCGTATGTGGAGGAACTGGATTGGTGGGGAGTGCACTGGTCAAAAGCCTGCTAGACGACGGATACACCGTGAAAGTCGTTACCCGCAAGCCACTGGTAGGACACGAAGCGAGCCCCCGCTTGCAATATATGAGCTGGAACGAATTAAAACAAAAGCCTGAAGTACTGGAAGGCACAGATGCGGTCGTTAATTTAGCAGGCGAAACGCTGAATCAGCGCTGGACGGATAAGTCCAAACAAAGAATTCTTCAATCTCGACTGCTATCTGTTGCCCGGTTGGCTCAAGCATTGAATGCTCTACAAAAAAAACCGAAAGTAATCATTCAGGCTTCTGCTGTTGCCGCCTATGGTACATCCCTGACCGAAACATTCGATGAAACGAGCCCGCGCTGTTCGGGAGATTTTCTGTCTCAGGTGGTTGAGCAATGGGAAGAAGCAGCCAATGCCTACCCTTCTGAAGCCCGTTTAATTAAGTTACGCATTAGCCTTGTGCTGGACAGAAAAAAAGGGGCATTCCCACTCATGAAGATGCCTTATAGCTTCGGATTCGGCGGCAAAATAGGTAGCGGCCATCAATGGATGAGCTGGATTCATATTGAAGATATCGTTCGTCTGATCACGTACTGCATCCATACGACGGAAATTGTCGGGGCAGTGAATGCTTCATCACCACAACCCTTGACGAACGACCAGTTTGGGAGGACAGTAGCTACGGTATATCACCGTCCGTACTGGTTTCCCGTCCCCAGCATTCTCGTTTCAAAGCTAGTTGGTGAGATGAGCACGCTAGTATTGGATGGTCAGAAGGTGATACCGCGCAAAGCGCTGGAGCACGGATTTAAGTTTCACTATCCTTCACTTAAGGACGCTCTTAAAGAACTCCATTCTTCCCAAAAACAGCATTGAATTGAAAAAGAGGAACTCCTGGCTGGTAGGTAGTGTCACTACCAGCTTAGGGTTCCTCTTTTTAGTCAGATACAATCTCTCAAGCAGACTGCAAGTTATTAAGATGCCCCATTTTATTCCCATGAATAGTCCACTATTCATAAAGAAAGAAGCTCTGAATATAACAGGCCTCTTCTTGACATATATCCATATAACCTTCATTTATGATGCATTGGAGGATTTAAAAGAGTCCAACCGGTAAGTATAAGAAACTCCAGCGATTTTAAAAGTATCTCCATCCTTCATTGTGTACTCCTTATAAGGCACCATAGGCTCTCCATTCAGAACAGTTCCATTCGTCGAGGATAAATCCTTAACAATGTGGCTATGTTCTCCTGTAACTATGCAAAGCTCAATATGAGAACGGGAAGCTCCATCCGTATGCTCTACAAACTGAACCAGTTGCGGATCTCTCCCGATGATAAAACTGCCTGCAACGAATTGGTCTGGCTGCAACCGGATGCGCTCTGTCCCTCCACTACCTGGTGGCTTGCGATCCAGGCAAGCCATCGGTGATTGCTGCACTGGTGAAATCTGCATCTCTTGATCTGCACGAAGCAGCATCGTTTCCTGCTTAGATGCAGCATTTAGAAGCTCCGTTACCCCGGAGAGAGACTTATAATAAGCCTCGCTGGTATCACTGGCTTCCAATTCATTTCCCCGTTCCGCACCTTTCCACGATGGCTCGTGTAAGTCACAATTTGCTGAAGTTTTCTTACTATTTTCCGCAACTCGATTTCCCACGCTCTTAGATTCTGAGTTTGGAAAAGTCCATCTCCAGTCCTCCGGCCCTTGATCACTCGAATCGGAAGATTGCTTGTCTTGATGATGACGTCCCGCTACAAATCCGGTCAGCTTATCTACCTGATAACGATCATTTTTGCGCTGTGCTGGGGAAGAAGTAGTTCCTAACCATTCCGAATCCAATACAGGTACTGAATCGCTGTACATATGAGATGAAGTTCGATTGCGCTCCCATTTCCCCGTCCAGCTTATATAAGCAACAGCGGCAAGTACCAAGGTCAGCACCATGGAAATAATCAACGGTACCGTCTCTGGATGGTCCAGATAAATATAACGCCACACGATGGCCGAAGCGAGCAGACATCCGAGAGCAATGTAGGTTTTATATTTTTGCAATCCAGGCTCCACATCTTCTACTTCGTTTTCTGTTACATGCTCGGAATTCTCCTCTGGTTTCACGGACGGTTTGAGCCGATTGATCCGTTTAAGCTCCTGAATCTCCTGTAGAGTTTCCCGATGCTCTCGCGCGTATGTTCCGCCACGATCCGTATAGTTCCCCTGTGAGGTATGAGCAGATAGGATAGGATCGGCTGATGAAAAGGCTCGCTCTTCCATACTTTCTGCCTGCACGCTAGCACTCTCTGTACCAGCCTTCATTCCTTGCAACAGCAGTTCCTTTAGCAAACCCAATTCAAATTCATTTCTATCACACAGATCGAGTATGCGTTGTATATTTTCTCCCTGAAAGTGGGCCACACGAGTCATTAAACGAATAACCATCTGCTTAAATTGACTGCCTGTTTGCCCTGCATACTGTACACTGCGTAAAGGAACATAGGTTAAACTGGCGGTTTCCCTTGTACCTGAACCACTTAGAAAAATATAATCCTCGTGCAAAATAAACTGGCGAATATCTAACATATATTGCGGGCTGCGATGGAGGGCATCTGCCACTTCAAAAAGAATCCGGTAGAAATCAGAAGTCGACACGCCCCCACCTTTCCATAACTGGGAAAGCATGCGTTGCCCCGAAATGTCGTAATGTAACTCAATCTGAAAATCGACTTCCTTTATTCTAAGTTCCAGTAGACCGGGAATCCGATTACCAGTCATCATTCCAGTTTGCACGGAATTTAAATCATCGGTTTTGAGCCCGTCTTCCTTGTTTAGAATCATAAATGTCCCGCCGTTCCGGGCAAAATCCCTGCTTAAACCAAACAATTCATGACCTCCTTAACAATTTCCTATCTCCGTGAGGTAGCATGATCTCCCCCAGCGGACATGTCATGGCAAGAAGTAAAGATAAGCACTGATCGCCCCCGGAATGACTGCCGTCATAAAAGGAAACCTGAGGTGTGCTTCATTTCCACTGGTCAGTGCTTTTCCACTGCGAAATAGAAAAAATCCTCCTAAATTAAAAGCTACGCGCCGCAGTCTCATGATGGTTTCCCTCTTCCATAGCAAAATCCCTATGCCAATAATACCTGCAAAAAAAATCGAATATAAAGCTGACTGCCATGCAAAAGCGGCACCTGTCCATGCTCCAATCAAGCCGAACAGCTTCACATCTCCTGCACCAACAGCTCCCATCCAGTACAAAATCAGCATGAACCCAAATCCGGTACCCAGTCCAGCAACAGCAAATAAAAAACCGTGCCACCCCCCAAATAGAGTATTGAATACCAAGCCTACCACTATGCCGGGCAATGTAAGCTTATTAGGGATTTTCATGCTACGTAAATCCGTAACTAACGCAATCGCGAGCAGAACTCCGCATACAATATACATCCACGTCAATGCGATCTTCCCCCTTTATAAAAATAGAACTAGCAGACTGCCAAATCATTTTCCATCGTAGCTATCCCTACAAGTCTATATCCATCCTATCCATCAGCTGGCTTTTCCACGGTAAACGGAACTTCTATACGTTGACCATCCTCTGTTTCAATTACAAAGCTCCATTGACCAGGTGTTGTGTTCGTTCCCACAAACCAGTTCCATTCTATAATCCCGTCCGCGTTGGCAGAGGTCCAGCCCAAGTGCTGAGCTGTGCTTTCACCCGACTTATAAAGCACAGAAAGGTTAGCAGTCGTCCCAGGCTCAACCTTGGCCTTGATTAAATTGTACACACCCTTCACAGCAGGTTCAGGCTTAACGAGCAACTGTATGGAATGCTCCGCATCCTTGTCCCCCGTCGCATTTCCTGTACCTGCTCCTTCCCCTGTGTCGCCAATCCAAAGACGTTCCTCAGCTGCCGCCTGAAGCACAATGCTGCGATACAGAAAAGGAACCTTCATCGGCAGTTCATACGACAGTTCTACTCTAAAATAAGGGTCCTTAGTTCCTGTAAGAGCAGGTACATGTACGCTCGTTATATGAATACGGTCATATTCCAGAATGCTTTCCTCCATAAAAGGCTTTAGCATCGGCTTCAAAACAGGATCGAGTGCAGCTTCCGTAAATCGCCCCCGCAGTTCCTCCATCGGCTTTTGACCGCCCTGAACAGCGCTTTCTACCCAATCACCAATTGGAGGTGGCAACTGGGCAGCGAATTGGCTTGCATATTCACTCACAGATAACTTGGGCAGTTCATCCAGCGGTTCACGCACTGCATCTATTTTTGCGGACGCCGCCTCCACGGCTAGAGAAACTGGGTAGATTTTAGCCGAAACCTGTTTAACCGCTTCTGAAGCGGTGGTCTGCAACGCTGTAGATACCAGTGTCATCTGAACCATATAAATGAGAAAAATAATAAAAAACAGAAACATTGGCAACACCAATGACGCTTCTAAAACAATACTTCCTTGTTCACATTGCTTTTGTCCACAAACTTTCCGTAAACATCGATTAATAGGAAAAATGCGCTGTTTTCGTGACATAGTACACACTTCCCTTAATACTCTCGCCTTCTTTTGAGGCGGTCCCGAGCATCTTCATTACCCCAGGTAGAAACCACAGCCTCATCCCATTCTTGACCTCACCCGTTGCATACGTTTGCCGCTCAGCAGGATTGACATCTGTATTCAGACGGATCAGAGCCAGCATACGGGACATTTTTCGTTCATTATTGCTATGGAGCATCAGGAACAATCGCAAATGATCCTTGTATGTCATTCGAAATTTCAGAAAATCAGACAATGGCACGTCCCCCTTTTGTGCCAGCATAATCATGTCTTCTATCGCTTTTTCTACTCCATATAACAAAGCTGCCGCCAAAACGACCAACGGATTACCTTTTGAGCTGTTCTTAACCAATCCCTCCATTGTTCGAATGGCAAGTCTCATAGCAAAAATTTCCCCATAGGCGGATGCCAGATTACCCGTCGGATTATGGAACCCATACAGGATATACTCAACTTCCTGATTATTTACCTCTAGCTGATCTCCCAAAATCTGTGCAGCATTTCCCGCATTTCCACCCGATCCGGCCAAACTGCCAAAACGGCTGAAATCCACATGATGGAAGTAAGAAAGTGCGTATTCATTCTGGTAAAACTCGTCTCCCAGTTGAGTCAGTAAATTGGATGCCGATCCGTATAGACCATCCATACTATCCATAGAAGCTCCCGCTGCATCATAGGTGTCATAGGGCAAATCGGAGGAAACAGATGGACTGGATGTAGACTGGTTAAACGAAATACTTTCATTGTAATACCGCTCCAGATTTTGGAATTTTTCTGCATTTTGTTTACCCTTGGATAGAACCTCAATAATCCGATAGGCTTGTTTGAGCTTGTTTTTCGCCTCTTTTTCCATTTTCTTGCGTTCTTTGTCCGGGCCGCGTCGCGTATCCATCGTCCTGGCTTCACCGTCGAGTACATTGGCGGGTCCCGCCCAAGCATACGCATTTAAGTATTTATCTATCTCCTTGAGCGTAGAAGCGACTTCTTGCTTGAGCATGTCTGCATTCAAAAATGGATCTGTATAAAAGGATAACGTACGCATCATACTCGTTATTCTATTGTTAGCAGTATTTATAGAAGTCCGTTGCTTTTCAATTTCTGCTTCCCATTGCTCAAATTCCTTGTCTGGAATCAATAAATCCTCTGCTTTTTGCCGTGCGCTTCCTACCGACGGGTCTGCGTTGGAGCCTGCTCTGCTTGGAGTAGGGGCTGCTGAAACCTCATCGTAGCCTGCATTGGCCGCCCTCTGCTTATATTGGGCAATGACTTTGCGCATCTCTTCATTAATCTGTTGGGCCTCATTTAACGGTTCCTTGGCTTCCAGAAGCAACTTATCATGTTCTTCCCCAGCCTGAACCATGATCTGACGCAGGCGATCAAGCGCTGCCCTCGCTCTACGTGCATACTTTTCCATCTGCATGATTTTAACGTCGTCCACACTCTTCTTATTGTCTTCATATACATGTACGTAATGCTTATATTGAGCGGCAATATCGGCTACAACCTCAAGCGGGTCCCATATATACTGATTGGGCATATAGGTGCCCCTCTGTTTAATAATCCGCTTGCGAACCTCTTCCATATAAGCTCCTGCTTTACGCTGCTTCTCCAGCATGTCATCAAGTTTGGCCTCTCGTCTGTCGTATAGCTTTTGCAGCCGTTTCAGCAAATCTACCGTATGAGAAGCCTCTTTCATATTTTGAGAGAGCGGCTTCAGCTTTTCGAGCACTTCAAACGTAAAATCGACAGGTGCTTTATACTTCATCTCTTCACGGATCTGCTCGTTAAATATGGCATATTTACCAAGCTCCCTTTCCATTTGCAGGGAACTAGAATCCAGCTTCATATTCATAAGCGGTAGCGTTTCTGCGCGTGCCGTACGCCGCGCGCTATCATTCAGCACTTTGACCATAATTTGTTCTCCGCCGCCTTCGCCATAAGCAAACAAACCGTACTCCTGTTGTAATGTCGGATCATAAGCAGACATCACTGAACGAACCGCCGCATGGGTCAGCCGTTCGGTCTGCACATGCAGTGCAGCAATTCTCGCGTAATCAATAAATACAGCAATAAAACCGAACATGACCGCCAAAATCAGAATTAAAAAGACCGTGACAGCACCTGATTCCCCGTCCTTTGTATTGTGACCCTTACCAAACACCCGCTTCCTCCTTCCCAGTTACATTCCTATTCCTTACTTCTCACTGACCATTTTGACCATATTGCATCAATACTTTGCCTACAACTGCCGAATCTACCTTTTCACCTGATCCTCTGCCCATAAACTTCGCACCATAATAACGGACCAACTCCACCGTACGAATCCATTCCACAGGTTCGACCACGCCAGAGCTCATTTTCCCTTGCAAATCTGTCTGATCTAAAAACTGATTCAGCAAAGGTACCTTCACGATCTTATTTAACTTTGTGGTCACCTTACGGTGAATCATACTGTTCTCATATGTCATCTGCCCCTGCATGCCCGCAGGCATTTTATTTTCTGCATTGGACAGCTTTTGAGCAGGTAACGAACCTCCCCCATTGCCGCCCGGCACCTGTACATTTTCCTGATTGTTGGCTCCGGTCCAGCCAAACAGGGCTCCCAGCATAACATCATCCTTCAAGCGCCAATAGAGAGAATCCCGTTGCCCTTGCGCAAATGCTCCTGTACGTGGGTCCTTGAAGCTGTTATCCCAGCTGTAAGCGGCTCTTTCTGAAGCAGTAGAAGCGACTTGCACCAATATAGATTTTTGATATATATATAGGCAAAAAAATAACATCACAAAAATGACCAGCAGTAGAATGGGAAAGACGAGGGAAGCTTCCAAGGAGAAGCTCCCGTCCTCTTTTTGTGCCAATTTGCACAGCATTATGAATCCATAAAATCGTTACTTTTTTTATCCGCCTTTTTCAAAAGCCCTTCTACAATTTTCTTGATCTGATCCTTGAAAATAATTGCCACCGCAATCAGAATGGCAATGATCAGGATCATTTCTAACGTACCCAGACCATCCTCATCCTTGTACAATTTACGAATACTGCCCGTTACTAATGTCATCATCGTTGTATTCCTCCTACATATTCATCATCATTAAAGCCGGAGCGCCCACGAGCACAATTACCGTTAGCAAAATCAGCGCCATCGGGAATACCAGCTTAGATGAAGCCTGCTCCCCTCTTGTGCGGCTAATTGAAGTCCGCTTGCCCCATAACGTCTGGGACAACTCACGTAAAGCCATCACGAAATCGCTCCCGCCGCGCCTCATATTCAACAAAACTGTCGTCGTAAATACTGTCATTTCCTGAATACCACAACGTTTGCTCAGGTGCTCAAATGCCTGTTGAAAGGAAAAGCCGCTTTCCCATTCTGCCACCGTCTGCCTCAGTTCTCGATACAACGGATGTTCCGTATCCGCCCCTTTACGTTCCACGCAATGTAGCAATGCCCGTTGTACCGTCTCACCTGCACCTACTAAAAGCATCATTTTACTCAACAGTTCAGGCAGTTCCATTAAAATTTGCTGATCCCGCTTCTGTACTTTCCCGTGCAAATCCTTGATCAGCGCGATGGGTACCAGAAGACCAAGTCCCAATCCGAGCACCAGCCCGGTCGCATCCCCACCCAGCAAAAGCGATACTATAGCTCCACCAGCAGCCATCATATATCCGTAACCCAACATTTCTGCCAGAAAAAGCATCGTTTTTTCTCCGCTGTTGCGCATACCATACAGCTTTTGCACCGAACGCTGGAGCTTGAACATTAGCAAAGGCAGCCTATGAGTAGCACGTGAAGCATGAATCATGTGTACAAATGGGACTGAAAGTCTTTGCAGCCGCAGTCCCTCCAACTTCATATGGCGAAAATGCGCATACTTAGCACCGTGCATCTGGTTCAGCACCACCCAACCTCCCACTTGCAGAACCAGCATGACCAGACAAATCAACATCACCACACCCATCTCTCCTTACACTTCAATCTTCATAATGTGGTTGATCCACACGAGACACCCACCAAGCACCAATAAACAAAAGGTTGATAAAATCATACCTGTACCGCTGTATAAGGGCATCATGTAATCACCCGCTGTCATGGTCATAAACAATACAAACAAAAAAGGCGCCGCAAACATAACCCTCGATTCAAAACGTTTCTGCGCAATCATTACACCGATCTCCTGCTGAATTTCCAGCTTCTCACCAATGACACTTGAAGCTCGTCTTACGACTTCCACCAGATCACCTCCGGTTCGTTTGCAAGCCGCAAATACGTCCGCAAAATTAGTAATATCTTCCATCTGCGCCCGACGGGCCAAATCCTGCAAAGCGGTTTCTACAGGCTGTCCGATTTCGAGACAGGCGGTAATAATGTTAAATTCAAAAATCAGGTCGTGATCTCCATCTGGACTAAGCAATCTCAAATCCTCTACTGCCTCACGAAAACCATTCTCCACCGACCTTCCCGCTGAAAGAGAAGACGAGAGCGAATATAAAGCCTGTTTGAATTGGATGCTTAGGGCAGACCTGCGTCTTTGCAGCAAAAATTGCCTAAAATAACGAGGCATCACCCCAGCCCCGGCAGCGCACAGCAACGATAATATCCATTGGTGATAAAATAGATAACCGATCATCGCGAACAACACGCCACTAAAGAATATGCACAGACTTTTTTGGACTGTCGATAATGTATACACCGTATAATCTGGCAGAGAAGGGGCCTCACGTGATACTTGCTTGGCCGCCGTTTTTCCTGACTTCACGCTGATACGCCTCCCCTGTGCCAGTTTTCCGGATTGATCCCGGCCATTTGCAGCTTCAACGTATGTTGCAGACCCTCGCCACAACGTTCCAGACCTCCTACGATTCGCCCCTTGCTTTCTCCTCGCTCCTGAAACCGATAAAGGGGGTTAAGCGTCACCTCACCCTTTTCAAAACCAATCACTTCGCTAATTTCCAGCACTCGTCTGGATTTGTCGCGCATCCGTGACAGATGAACAAATATATCAATGGCCGAGCTGATCTGCTGTCGTACTACTCCAAGCGGAAGCTCTGCCCCTCCCAGCACCATCGTTTCCAGCCGGCTGACCATATCGCGGATATTATTTGCGTGGCCAGTTGACAGCGATCCATCGTGTCCTGTGTTCATCGCTTGCAGCATATCCAATGCCTCACTCCCCCGGACCTCACCCACCACAATGCGGTTGGGCCGCATACGCAGGGAGGAACGAATCAGATCACGAATTGTGATTTCTCCCTTCCCCTCGGTGTTCGCATTCCGTGTTTCCATGGAAACCAGATTAGGGACCGTCACAATTTGCAGCTCTGCTGAATCTTCAATGGTAATAATCCGTTCAGATGGCGGGATAAATTGGGATAATGCATTCAGAAAAGTTGTTTTACCAGAACCCGTTCCTCCGCTTATAAAAATGTTGTACTTGCTACGTACCAAGTCCTTGAGCATAGCAGCGGCTTCTGCATCCAGCGCACCCATTCGTATCAAGTCATCCATCGTCATAGGACGCTCGGGAAACTTCCGTATGGTCATCGTCGGACCCTTGAGAGCAACCGGAGGTAGCACAATATTTACGCGTGATCCATCCTTTAATCGGGCATCCACAATGGGGGAAGCCTCATTCACAATTCGATTCACCCCGGCTACAATCGTCTGGATTAAATCCTCCAGTCGCTCGCGGGATTCAAATTGATCGGATACCTGCATCACCTCACCAGCCCGCTCCACAAAGATTTCCCGGTGACTGTTGATCATAATTTCCGTAACGGTCGGGTCGTCAATCAATGGCTGGAGTACGTCCAGCCCACGGAAAGAGTTAAAAATCTTGCGGACAAGTGCGTGCTTCTCACGGGAAGTTAAGCCCACCAGCTCTACATCGTGTAAAATTCGATTTTCAATATGCCGTACCAGATCTGCATCCTTTACCGAAGACGTTACGTCCAGCCCGTTTCGGATATCTGCTCGCAATGCCTTAAATCGTCCCTCATTCATGTTCATCAGCCCCTTTTAAGACCAAACGGTGGCCGGATGTGTTACACCGTCCACATTCAGCAGCTCGCGGCATAGATGACGAATTTCCCGCTGATAAATTGGTGAACTTAGCAGCAGCTCACGGTGCTGCATCTGTTTCCATGAAGGTATATAGGGTAACGCTCCGTTTAGCTCCATGAAGTCACGAGGTAACGAGTTGATCATAGTTCCCATATAGCGGTTCACCACAAAGCTGGTTTTGCATATCATGTCTTCAAGCCCTTCAGGCCGCGTGGTTTCTAAAACATCCAGCCATAATCCGCACTTGTGCATGCTCATTAAATCGTCTGCCAGCAGCCAAATCAGCTTATGACTAGCTTCAAGCACGGCTTGAGCCCGATCACCTTTTTCAGAATCGCCATCTACGATCACTACATCATACTGTCCACTTTCGGCAACTGTTCGAATCAGCTCTTTCGCTTCATCACAAGTCATATCCGTCAGCTCCTTGCGATTATAGACAGGCTGAAAAGTATCCGCCTGAATTTCAGGGCGACGAACACAATAGGAAGCCATGGATAACGGAGTCTCCTCACTCCCTTCTGCCTTGAGATCATAGAGCAGCCTGGACAGCCCTTCTCCTTCTGCTCCGCTAGCACTGCCTGAACCAGTGAATAATGAGCTTGAATCCACCGTCTCCAGATTCAGATAGAATACCGAATATCCCTCATTCCCCAGCTGTTTGGACATATTGAGTGCGGCCGTTGTCTTGCCCAGTCCTCCGGAAGCTGCTACCATGCCGATAATCATCCCACCTTCCCGGCTGTTTACACTTTTCCGACCATTTGACTTCTGTCTCGCCGTTTCCAAAATAAAACCGACCAGTTCAGATAAAGGCTGATATTTTAATAAAGGCTGTCCATATTCCCTCACTTGTTCTCCCTCATGCAATACCAAACAAGGAATATCAGCAGCTTCCCTGTCTGTCCATAGATTCAAAAAGGCAGTTTCACCAACCACCACATCCGGTCTTTTCATTCCGCTGGTTTCCATCATGTATTGATGAAATGCCTCCGGTTGCGAAAAAGCCGTTATTCTCAGCCTTCTAGCATACTCGCTTCCGTGAACATAATTCAGCAGCGGCTCAATATAATCCCGACCTTCTACGGCTAATACCACTTTCACTGGAATCATAATGCTCATCCCTTCCCTAACACAACAACGCAAAAAAGCACCGTTCATCCATCCGTAAGTACATACGGTTGGTGAACGGTGCTTCCGTCACGTGCAATCTATTACTGGTAGAATAGCATAGCGCTTATATTAGAGCAAGTATTTTTTGTGCAAGTATCTTCCAAAATCCTCGTACTAAGAGAAGGCGGGCAGTCTAGCCCCGCCTCCTACCATCTTCATCTTAGTAGAATTTGTGGTGACGACGATGACAGTCATGATGGCGATGATGGCGATGATGACGTTTCCGGCAATGACATTTCATATCAAAATCTTCATGTTTCCGATGATCACGTTCAAATTTAGGTTTAAACTTAATGACAGTCACCTTAATGATCTTCTTAAAGACACGTTTTTTTGGCTTTGGAAAATGACAATGATGCTTACGATGTTTAAACATTTAAATTCGCCTCCATTTCTTTGAGATAGAATATACTATGGAAGCAGCGAACCATCGGTAACCAGCATATGACTATTTATGAATTTACTGGGCGAATTAATGATCTACCTCCAGCTTAATATCCGGATCATAATCCGCCACAATTAGAACATCCATATGACGTGCTTGACGAAGAATCCTCGGCACAACCGCAGACTTCCCCCAACAGCTACTTCGGGAAGACTGCCCCACGATGAGCTGCGTTCCTGAATATCCTTCCACCGGAGCAATCAAAATGTCGGCAATCTCGCGTCGGCTGGAAACAAGCCGCATCTCAAAGGTTCCCCCCAGTCGGTGGGTCAGCAACTTTAGTTGTTCCAGACGAGGGTTCAGTCTCTCGGGTATACACTCACCGACATGAGCATACGTCACAATCCACACAGCCTTTAGCCGAAAGGCGATACGAAAACCACGGCGGATCAACCTTTCAGCATTTTCGCTTAGCGTCACGCCTACGAAGATCACTTCCTCCCTGCGCCACGGTCCCCGAAGTGATTCGTGTCGATCCCAGGATTCTAGCCGCTCATCTACGTCATCTGCCAATTCCCGCAGAGCAAGTTCACGCAACGCAATCAGATTGCCCAGTTTAAAAAAGTGGCTAAGTGCCTGCTCCACCTTCGCAGGATCGTATATTTTGCCCTCACGCATACGCTGCTGCAACGATTTGGGAGCCACATCAACAAGCTGCACTTCATCGGCCAGACGCATCATATGGTCGGGAACAGTCTCTCTCACTCGTATGCCAGTAATCTGTTCTACCGCATCATTTAAGCTCTCCAGATGCTGTACATTCATTGTGGATATCACAGAGATCCCTTGTTCCAAAATGGCGAGCACATCCTCATAGCGCTTGGATCTCAGACTTCCTGGGACGTTGGTATGAGCCAGCTCATCAATTAGCACCACCTCGGGATTGCGCCTGAGAATAGCTTCGGTGTCCATTTCTTCCAAGTGTGCGCCATGACGCTCAATGGACTGACGAGGGATCATCTCCAGAGAGCCTACCTGGGCCAATGTTTCTGCTCTTCCGTGCGTTTCCAGCAATCCGATAACCACATCAATCCCGCTCTCCAGCAGATCGTTTCCCTCTCTCAGCATCGTGTATGTTTTGCCGACCCCCGGAGCAGCGCCAATGTATACCTTGAGCTTGCCTCGCAGGATTTTGGCTGCCTCAGCCTGTGCTTCCTCAACGCTCAAACGATGATACGGGTCATTCTCTTCTACCTCCTGTCTCATCGTTGGTAAAATTCGCTCACCCTCCTGCTCGGCTCGGTCCGCAATCAGCAGTAGATCCATATTTTTCATTCGTTTTAAAATCCCGTTCACCAGCGATCCTTTCATCAGCTCCTGCCACGGAGTCTGCCGAGAATGTCCCATAACAATACGGGTAACATTGTGCGTCACCGCATAATGAATCAGTTGGCGAGGCAACCTTCTGCGGGAAAAAAGCGGGATTTCTTCAAATGTTGATCCTATCTTGTCGGCCAATTGCTCAATTGAGCGCTTAAAGGCTGCTGATTCCTTGGACAGCTTGCGCTTCGAGCTGACAAAGGAGACTACTAGCATATCTCCACCCAACCGCTTGGCGACCTGTTCCCCCCTGCGTACATAAATGGACCCATTCCAATGATATTGGACAGGTACCAAAATACGCTCTGCGGCTCCTGACGCCCCGTGCAAGCCCAACTCCTCCCGGTGCCGTTCCAGCGAATCATTCACATCCTCTGCTACCAATCGCAAGGCAAGCTCACGCAATTTACCCAGATTTCCCCGGTGAAACATCTCAGGATTGGGCGTATGCATGTAGCCTTTCGCCAGCCGTTCCAAAATCATCTCCGGGGTGGCATCAATCAGACGAATTTCATCCGCCAGCTCCAGTGTATCAACCGGAACCGTATATTCCGCTTCAAAGCCTGTCAGCTGATATACCCACTCCGTAATTCCTTCGAGCTCATAAACATTGACCGTCGTAATGACGCTAATCCCCTGCTCCAGCAAATACCGAATATCCTCCAGCCGTGTTGGAAATGGGGCGTCTTTCCGGTTATGATGTGCCAAATGATCCACCAGTACCACCTCAGGATTTCGTGCCACCAAAGCTTCCACATCCAGATCCTTTTGCTCCTCACCATCTTTTATCCAATGAATACTAGGCACTCGCTCCAACGTGCCGACCTGTTCCACGGTCTCAGGCCGCTGCATGGTCGATACCGCACAAATCACAACATCGATACCTTCATGCTGCAGCGACCGTCCCTCATGCAGCATGTGATACGTTTTACCCGAGCCACTGACCGCACCCATGTATATTTTGAGTCTGCCTCGATGCAATTTGTTAATCGAATCCAGTATTTCCTCTGGTGATTTACGTTTGAAGCTCTCCACTTTCGTTCCTCCCCACAGCGTAGCCGCTCGTTCCGTCCATCTTATATGGTTGTAATGAATGTACTCCCGTGTCCCAATCAATTCAAGATGATCAATCAAGCTTGCCCCAAAAAAAGCCGCACAGGGTAGCATAAGCGCAAAAAAACGTGCATTCAGGTCTCCTATGCCTGAATGCACGCTATTTTGGGTAACTCATATGGGATCACTTCCTACAATCACTTGCTATCTTCGCCAACGATCCCCCGTTGTTGAATTAACTTTTGCCATACCACACCATGAGACGGGGAAAAGAGAAAAGCCAAAAGCAGCAACACACCCGATACACACAGCATACATGCCGCAATAGAAGCATCCAATACACTTGCTGTGTAAAAGCCTGCGACCGAGCTGATGGCTCCAAGTCCGACACTGTATACAATCATACGGGACAACTTCTCCGTCAGCAAATAAGCGGTAAGAGGCGGTACAACGAGCATGCCAACCACCAGAATTGCGCCCACGCTCTCAAATGACGCCACCGTCGTTAGTGAGACGAGACTCATCAGCAGATAATGAAAAAAAACAACTGGAATGCCTAATGAAGCTGCCAAAGCGGGATCGAAGGAAGTAATTTTAAATTGCTTGAAAAAGCCCCCTATCACGAGCAAATTGATCAAAAACATCGCACCCGTAATCCACACAGCCCTCGGACCTACATCAAAGCCGGCTATCTCTAACGTATTCCACGGCACATAAGCAATTTCCCCATATAAAACGTGATCCATATCCAGATGGGCATTGGAAGCAAACACGCTGATCAGCAAAACACCGATAGCAAACAATGACGTAAACACCACGCCAATGGCAGCATCACTTTGCAGACCGCTTTGTTGGAACAGCTGAATCAAATACACCGTTAGAAGACCCAGCACTGCCGCACCAAACATCATCCACACCGAATCTCTCGATCCGCTAATGAGAAAGGCAATGACAATCCCCGGTAGTACCGCATGACTGATTGCATCACCGATCATAGCCATTTTTCGGAGCACAAGAAAGCACCCAACGATACTACATCCCCCTGCCACTAACATTCCCGTCAAAATTACATAAAATGAACTCATAGGGCACGCTCCTCCCTTGGCTGTGTTCCGACTGTCAGCTCCAGATTTTTCCTGGCGTTCAACCGAACGATAGCCTTGGAGATCATCCCGCGCTGCGGCGCAAAAATCAAGCTCATTCCAAACACCACAGTCGCACACAACACACATAACGGTCCTGTAGGCAGATTTTGCCCCAGAGAGCTAATGAGCGTCCCACCAAGCCCCGCTATAGCACCAAACAAGCCTGATAGACACACCATGACACCCAGCTTCTCTGTCCAGTATCTTGCCGACACTGCCGGGGTAATCAGCAAGGCAGCCATCATTATGACTCCCACGGCCTGAATGCCAGCAACCACCGCAATGACAATCAATAGCATCAACAACTTATCCAGCCAACCTGCCGGAAAACCAAGTCCGCGCGCAAAGCCAGGATCAAAGCTGAGCAACTTAAATTCCTTGAAAAATAATATACATATTCCGATGAGTACCACTGAAATTACCGCCATCGTATAGACATCAGACAATACCATTGCCGCAGCTTGACCAAATAGAAATTTGTCCAATCCGCTTTGGTTTCCTGCGCCACTATGCTGAATTTCGGTCAACAACATAATGCCAAAGCCAAAAAATACCGACAGCACCGCTGCAATCGCCGAATCGCTTTTAATTCGCGAATACCGGGTTAACGCACTGATAGCAAAGGTCGCAACAATCCCTGCAATGGCGGCCCCAATCATAAATCCAAACACAGATTTTGTACCTGTGATCATAAATGCCACACATACCCCCGGCAAAGCCGCATGTGCCAAAGCATCTCCCATGAGCGACTGCTTGCGCAAATACATAAAACTGCCAATCACCCCGCTGCTTAAACCGAGCAAAATGCAGCCCAGCAAAATCCACTGCATGTTTGGATCGGTCAAAAGCGTTGCCAAGCTTGTCATACTGCTCACCTCACTCCAAGTATCGTGCCGGAATCCGGGCCTGTTTTGAGTATACTCAGACGCCCGCCATACGTACGCTGCAGATTTTCCTCGGTAAAAATATCTGTCGTCTCTCCAAACGCCATAAGATGCCCGTTCAACAGCATAACCTGATCAAAATAATCCGTGACTGTAGATAAATCATGATGAACGACAAGCACGGTTTTACCCTGCTGTTTCAGATCGTTGAGCAATGAAATAATGGCTTTTTCCGTTGCAGCGTCCACACCGACGAACGGTTCATCCATAAAATAAAGCTGAGCGTCCTGCGCGAGTGCTCTGGCTAAAAAAACACGTTGTTGCTGGCCGCCAGACAATTGACTAATCTGTCTGTCTGCATATTGGCTCATTCCAACTTTGTCCAAACTCTCCATTGCAGCCTGACGATCTGCTGCTCCCGGACGCTTAAACCAGCCCAATCTGCCATACCGTCCCATCAAAACCACATCCAATGCGTTCGTCGGAAAATCCCAATCCACCGACTCCCGCTGTGGTACATAGCCAACCTTAAGCAGCTGTTGCTTATAGGGCTTGCCGTAAACTAGCACCTCGCCCCTAAGCTTTGGAATCAATCCAAGCGTTGCCTTGATCAGTGTAGATTTCCCAGCCCCGTTCGGGCCGATAATACCAATCAGCTTGCCTTCCGGCACCTCAAAGGAAACATCGAACAAAACGGGCTTTTTTTGATAAGCTACCGATAAATCACGAACGACAAGTGGTGAATGCCCCATGTATCTCTGCCTCCTTATTTAAGAGCTTTAACAATCGTATTGACGTTATGCTTGACCATTCCGATATATGTTCCATTTTCTGTGCCCTCTTCACCCATGGCATCCGAATACAGCTCGCCACCAACCTCAATTGTATGACCTTGCTGAGCGGCCCCCTGAATAACCGCATCTATGGCCTTTCTCGGAACACTAGATTCTACGAATATGGCCTTGATTTTATGCTCCACCAAATAATCTCGCAGCTTGGTCACATCTTGAGAACCCGCTTCTGATTCTGTGTTCATACCTTGAAGTCCTCTCACTTGAATGTGGTAGGCATCTCCGAAATAGCCGAAAGCATCATGTGCAGTGACAAGCACGCGCTGGGCTTCCGGTATACTGGCAATCTGCTCTCTCGTGTAATCATCCAGCTTTCGCAGCTCAGTAAGATAGGCTTCTGCGTTGGCCTTATATTCCTCCGCATGAACAGCGTCTAGCGTCGACAATTCATCTCTGACGGTTTCTACCGCAGACATCCAATTCTGTACGTTAAACCAGATATGTGGATCATGCTCAGATCCCATTTCCGGGCTACCTGCACGCAACTGATCCTGTGTGATGTTCTTGGACACGGGTATGACGGGTTTTTGCTTGCTGATTTTCTCCAGAATGTCCTGCATTTTACCTTCCAGATGCAACCCGTTATAAAAAATAACATCGGCCTGATCCAGCTTGCGCATATCTCCCTGTGAAGCCTTGTACAAATGCGGGTCAACGCCTGACTTCATAATTCCCGTGACCTCCACATGATTACCGCCGACCTTGCCGACAATGTCAGAGATCATACCGATGGTAGCCGTAGCCTTTACTTTTTGTCCCGTCTCTCTCGCACTTCCCTGCTCTTTCTTCTTAGCATCGGTACATGCAGTCGCTAGAACCAGAGCTAGAGACAATACTCCAACTGTCGTTACCCAGCGCGGCAAAGCCTTCTTAAACTGCTTGTTCATGTTTTAAAATCCTCCTTTGAATTTCGTTTTGGGACAAACTATTTCCTTGATTCAATTATTTTTTATCAATACTATATTTTAGAGTATACACTAAAGTTTTTACCTAGGGAAACATTTTGTGAAATATAATTCTTCTTATGTATTTCGTTATACCGTTCGATTTTCGTTCTCCCAATGTGTAATATATAGAAGATATCCAATCGTTAAACCAAAGAATACATATAAAGAGGTGTAGGTCATGAAGCCAATAGGGTACAGCCCATATCGGAACAAACGTCGGCAAGTTCGGATACGAAAAATACTGCTCATTTTTATGCTGGTATGCTGTCTGCTTGCCCTAACTTCCTGTGCTCGAGGTGACATCCATGTAGATGTTCATCTCGATCAAAGTGTAGATATGGATGCGACGTTCAGCGTAAACAACCAGACACTGATGATGTTGGACAATCCCGGGGTGCTAGATCAATTAGTCAAGCGTATTCAAAGCAACAATGTAGATGTACAGCCGCTAGCTGAACAGGGAAGAAAGGGATATCAAATCAAGGGGCATTATCAAGGAGATTGGAGCACAAACAAAAAAAATCCCAGTCAGGGATTACATCTACCTGAGGGATTAGAAATAAAGCGCGCTGTGAGCCAACATTTTTTCACAACGAATATTGATCTTACCATGAAGCTCGATCTACCACGGATGCTTCCTGAAGAAGCTCAAGGACTGAGTGACAAATTTAAGCAAATGAATGTGTTTGCGCGCAAATTACTGGAGCGGCAGCTGGATCTTAACTTCAGCCTATCCTTACCCATCCAACCTGCTACCCATAATGCGGACCGTGTGTCGGAAGACGGAAAAACACTGTACTGGAACATTGCTCCATTGGAATCTAACGAGCTAAAATTGTCTGTTAACGTGCCCAATGTACGACATATCATGTATGTAGCTGTTACGAGCCTGATATTGATCGTGATCGCTGTGATCTTACTAATTCGTAGACATCGCTCCAAAAAAGAAACTTAAAAAAGAAACTAAAAAAATCGTTGTCTAATTTCTGGTGGGGGGATCAGACATTGATCCTCTTCATCCTTGCCAAACCAACGATATCGGTTACGCGCCACCCAGTTATAGACTGCGTTGCGCACAAAGCGGGGTACCAGGATGAAACCATAGGCCAGCGGGTATGGAAAACGAAGACGTTTGGCAATTCGCAAAGCCGCGGTGGACCTTGTATAATACGTACCGTCTTCAATCAGCACGAACGTATCCAGCTGATCCGCAGATAGTCCTCCTGCACGTAATAGTTCTTGTCCTGCCTCGGATTGCAGGGAACCAAAATGAAATGTTCCCTTAGGGTCACGCTTGATAATAAAGCGGACTGCTCCCTGACAAAAGTGGCATACCCCATCCACCAACACAATGGAGTGATCTGAATGAGCATGATCAGACTGGTTCATATAGCATTTCACCTCCAGGGAAATCAACGGCATGAATACCATCAACGCAACCATATGAATATAAACAAAAAAACGCCGAAATTATCCGACGCTTGTTTAGAAATGTATAGTCTTTACCTGTTCGAAAAACTAGCTCAATGCTTTCTCAAACAGCTGTTTCGTATTAATTTGCTCTAAAAACTCCTCATGGAACTTATCCATACACTTGCAGATAAAATCCTTATGGCATACCGGGCAAGGCGTCGTTAGCAGTCGACTAATATTCGTCAAGGTCCACTCCGGATGACGTTGAGAAAAAACGCGGCACTCCGTTCCATCGGCCAAACTCATTTTAAACTCATAAAGCCCTTCTTTTTCGTTGCTGCCAGCCAGCGTGAAATTAACAATATTCGGTCTGTAAGACATCATATCACCCGTATTTTTCAAATTTGTTTCGTACCTGATGACCAGAATCACCTAAGCCATCTTAATGAATTTTGGCGATGATGTCAAATGGTCGTGAATCTCAGCGAATCAAGATCTATGTGCAAAAGCCCCCGATAAATCGGCGGCCAGAGTGTAGAAGTTATAGAAATGCAGTCAAATGACATTAAGCTCGACATCAATGTTACCGCGTGTTGCTTTGGAGTACGGACAAAAATCATGCGCTTGGCGTGCCAAATCTTCGGCCAGGGCGCGTTCAATACCGGGTATTTTCACATCCAGACGTACCGCCAGCTGGAAGCCGCCATCGCTTGGATCCTTGCCGATAGATACGTGGCTAGTGACCTCAACATTGTCCACCTTCACCTTAGCCTTCCGGGCCACATTAGCCAATGCGCTCTCATAGCAGGCACCATAGCCTGCCGCAAACAATTGCTCTGGATTCGTAGCTTCTCCACCTGCGCCACCCAGTTCCTTCGGCGTGCTGAGCTTATGCTTCAAAACTCCATCGGATGAAGCGACTGAACCGTCTCTTCCACCATGTACCGTTGCTGATGCTGTGTATAATGCTTCCATGTTTTCATCTCTCCTTCACTATATCTTTTGCATTCCGCAGGAACCTATCGTCATGTTAATACATGATTTCCTTCTCGTATGTACTTTAAACGAACTACATAAAATGAATCATTTGAAATATGGATGTAAACTAGTACATTTACCGTTTAGTTCCACCCCACCATGTTTACACTATATGTTATAGGCTCCTACTTGGGCCGTCTACATTGAACAACCATCTCCACCAGTCGTTTAATTTTCGGGGACAGAATAAGGTAAGACCATTTCATAATCCTACCAATTTGATGGGATAACCCTGTCGCACATGAGAAGGAAATTGATAAAATATGGAACGGGCGTTCACCCGGAAGATGGACAACAATTTAAAAAATCCAAAACGACCAAGCCGCTCCCCTCAGAGCGATATAGCTTGGTTTTTCTATGGTTCAGCTTATACGATGGCCATATTGCTTCAAAAATACGATTAACTTGCTTGACCACACAAAAGTTGTACTAGACAAAAACTATTGGGAGTGTACAATAGGGATAACACAATCGTTATGTCACTAATAATATATTTCAACATCCATAAAGAAGGTGAAGCGTATGAAAAATACAAAGGGTAACTTCGCGGAAATCGCTTCACTGTCGGAAGTGAATCGTTCCTTGAGCGTCCCAAAAGACGGGACCTGGTTTCGGAAGTTTCTTGCCTTTGCTGGACCCGGCTATATGGTCGCAGTCGGCTATATGGACCCCGGCAACTGGGCCACAGACATCGCCGGCGGATCAAAATTCGGCTACACGCTGCTTAGTGTCATTCTAATCTCCAACCTAATGGCCATCCTGCTGCAAGCCTTATCTGGCAAGCTTGGCATTGCCACAGGTAAAGATTTGGCTCAAATGTGCCGTGATGCCTACAGTCGTCCTGTCGCGATCGGCTTATGGCTCTTGTGCGAAATTGCCATAGCAGCCATGGATTTAGCCGAGGTCATCGGTTCAGCCATTGCGCTGAAGTTGCTGTTTGGTCTACCGTTACTATACGGAGTTATCATTACCGCATTTGATGTTATGCTCATTTTACTGCTGCAAAACAAAGGCTTTCGGGCATTGGAAACCCTCGTCATTGTACTGATGGCGACGATTGCCGGCTGTTTTGGCATTAATCTCATTTTGGCACAACCGGAATGGGGCGGCGTATTGGGTGGCTTTGTACCAGACTCGCAAATTTTGACGAATCCAAGCATGCTGTATATTGCTATCGGTATTATGGGTGCTACCGTAATGCCGCATAACCTGTATCTGCATTCTTCTATTGTACAAACTCGCAAATTTGAGCAGACTTCAGCAGGTAAACGGGAAGCTATTACATTTGCAACTTGGGATTCCAGTATAGCGCTGATGTTCGCATTATTTATTAATGCCGCCATCTTGATCGTGGCAGCTGCTGTATTCCATACGGCAGGAAGAACAGATGTAGCCGAAATTAGCGATGCCTACTATCTGCTTTCGCCCCTACTGGGAACCACACTGGCGAGCATACTATTTGGGGTAGCGTTACTGGCCTCTGGTCAAAACTCGACCGTAACAGGCACTTTAGCCGGGCAAATCGTGATGGAGGGCTTTTTGAATCTTCGTCTTTCACCTTGGTTGCGTCGTCTGGTGACCCGCCTCATCGCGATCATTCCAGCGGTTATCGTCACTGCCATCGCAGGGGAAAAAGGTGCGGAGGAACTGCTTGTGCTGAGCCAGGTCATCCTATCCATCCAGCTTCCCTTTGCCATCATTCCATTACTGCTCTTTACCAGCGACAAAAAGATTATGGGTGAATTCGCAAATAAAATGTGGCAAAAAGTACTAACCTGGATCGTGACCGCTATCATCATTATCTTGAATGTAGTGCTCATCATCCAAACGATTTCAGGTTAATCGGTAGCCAAATATGAATATATTAAAAAGGTATCTCACTTGCCCCAATGGCAGCGAAATACCTTTTTTGTTTCCTATTTTATTTGTCCTGTATACATAGAGAATGCTCAACGCTTGGCAGGCTCTACCTTCATTTGCGCCTCAAGCGCAAGATTTAGCTTGAGCACGTTGACACGCGGCTCGCCGAACACGCCGGCGTTGCGGCCTTCTGTCTGCTCCTGCACCAGTGCTCTCAGTTGATCCTGCGGGATACCCGTCAAGCCGCTTATGCGCGGAATTTGCACCCGTGCCGCCTGTGGAGAAATGTGTGGGTCTAGACCAGAGCCGGAGTTCGTAATCAGGTCCACCGGAACCTGACTAACGGGTACATCCGGGTTATGCTTCTGCCAATCCGCAATAGAGTCCTTGACTCGCTGTATCAAGGCCGGATTCGACGGTGCGTAGTTACTAGAGCCTGAACCAACCCCATTATAATCAACGCTCGATACCCGACCTTGAAAAAACGCCGAATCAGTGAAAGACTGCCCAATCAGTTCGGAGCCGACCACCCGCTCCTCCGCGTCACGAAGCATACTGCCGTTTGCTTGCTGCGGAAACAGAACCTGCGCTATTCCTGTACTGGCTAGCGGATATGCCAAACCGCACAAGAGAATCATCAGCACCGAAGTTCGCAAAGCCACTCCAATAACTGTACTTCCTCGCATCTCTTGTCTCTCCGGTTTTCCTTCCGACACAGTCTCGGTCCCTGTATGTTTGTTATGACCTTGTCCGCCAGATTCAGCTTTTTCGTGTGCAGCAAATCTGCGTCCAGACATCATCCGATAAAAACCACTCATGTCGTTCACCCTTTCTGCGCTAAATCCACAAATGCACCAGCAAATCAATGGCCTTTATACCGACAAACGGTACGACCATACCGCCCAGACCGTAAATCAGCAAATTCCGTCCCAGCAGGCGATCCGAGCTCATCGGCTTATACTTCACGCCCTTCATGGCCAGCGGAATCAAAAGCGGAATAATAACCGCGTTAAAGATCAACGCCGACAAAATAGCGGACAGCGGGGAGCCAAGCCCCATGACGTTCAAAGCGCCCATTTGTGGAATGGCTAGCATGAACATCGCCGGGATGATGGCAAAATATTTGGCAACATCGTTCGCAATGCTGAACGTTGTCAATGCTCCGCGCGTCATAAGCAGCTGCTTGCCGATCGCGACCACCTCAATAATTTTGGACGGATCGGAATCCAAGTCCACCATATTAGCCGCTTCTTTGGCCGCGACTGTGCCGCTATTCATGGCAAGACCTACATCGGCTTGCGCCAACGCAGGTGCATCATTGGTGCCGTCTCCAGTCATGGCAACCAGCTTACCCTGTTCCTGCTCACGTCGGATAACCGCGATTTTGTCCTCCGGCTTGCTCTCAGCTACAAAGTCGTCCACACCCGCTTCTCGAGCAATTGTAGCTGCTGTCAGCGGATTATCTCCGGTACACATGATCGTACGGATACCCATTTCCCGGAGCTGATCAAACCGTTCCTTCATGCCTGGCTTCACTGTATCCTTTAAATAAATAATACCGTATATCTGATCATCTAGCGCGACTGCCAACGGTGTACCTCCTTCAGAGGCTACCTGATTCGCTTTTTCCTCCAGATCGGCTGGAACACTGCCATTTTGCGATACGATCCATTGCCGAACGGAATCCACTGCGCCCTTGCGTACCTTTCGTCCATCGGCCAGATCCAGACCACTCATCCGGGTCTCCGCCTTGAATTCGATAAAGGTTCCACCTGCCGCCAAGGATTCATCCAACGTATGCTCCTGTTTGCGCATCAACTCGAGAACCGAGCGACCCTCTGGCGTCTCATCCTTCATAGAGCTAGTCGCTGCCCACTTCACTAGCTCTGCCTTCTCCACGCCCTCTACAGGCACGAATTCACTCGCCATCCGGTTCCCGAAGGTGATTGTACCTGTTTTATCCAGAATCATCGTGTTGATATCCCCAGAAGCTTCTACCGCCTTGCCTGACATGGCTAGCACATTAAACTGGGTGACCCGGTCCATACCGGCAATCCCGATGGCTGACAACAGTCCTCCAATCGTGGTTGGAATCAGACAGACTAGCAACGAAATCAGCACAGGAACAGGCAAATCAATGTTAAAATGACGGGCAATCGGCGCTAGCGTAACCACCACAATTAGAAAAATAATCGTCAAGCTAATCAGCAAAGTGTTCAGCGCAATCTCATTCGGCGTTTTTTGCCGCTGAGCGCCTTCCACGAGCGAAATCATTTTATCAATAAATGTCTCGCCCGGCTCTGTCGTAATCCGCACCTTAATCCGGTCACTAACCACTCGCGTTCCGCCGGTTACCGAGCAAAAATCACCACCCGATTCCTTGATGACCGGAGCCGATTCTCCCGTAATTGCAGATTCATCCACCGAAGCCAAACCTTCAATGACCTCACCATCGCTTGGAATCATTTCACCCTGGGAGACAATAACTACGTCCCCCTTACGCAACTCGGTTGAGCTAACCACCTGAATGTCATTTCCGACGAGCTTGTTAGCTTGCGTGTCCTGCTTGGATTTTTTTAAAGAGGCAGCTTGTGCCTTACCCCGCCCCTCCGCGAGCGCTTCGGCAAAGTTGGCAAAAAGCAACGTAAACAACAGAATAACAAACACGGCCAGGTTAAAGCCTATTTCCTTGTCAGTTCCAAAATAACCGGGAAACAGTAACATTAGCAGCACGACCAATGTACCGATCTCCACGACGAACATGACAGGATTTTTCATCATCATCATCGGATTTAATTTTATAAAGCTATCCTTGATCGCATGCTTCAAGATGCTTCTGTCCAGCATGTGTTTGCGTTGTTCCTTCATGGTCAAACACCCCGTTCATCCATTCTCATTTTCTTCTTCACATGGTCAAAAATTCAGCAACAGGTCCCAATACGATGACAGGTAAAAAGGTCAACGCACCAATCAGCAGCACGACCCCGATCAGAATGGCTCCAAATAACTTGTTGTCCGTGCGCAGTGTCCCCGTCGTCACCGGAGTCGGCGCTTTGGCATTCAACGAAGCCGCCACAGCCAACAATGCAATCATAGATACATATCGCCCGAAGAACATAACCATCCCCGTTGTTGCATTCCAGAATACGTTGTTATCTGAAAGACCTTCAAACCCCGAACCATTATTTGCGGCAGATGACGCATATTCATAGAGCACCTGAGTCAACCCGTGATAGCCAGGGTTAGTGACCGCATCATATCCCCAATGACTCATAAACGCAAGCGCAGTTGGGGCGAGAATGAGAAACGGATGTACCAAAATGGCAATGGCGATCAGCTTCATTTCCTTGCCTTCAATTTTCCTTCCCATAAATTCCGGAGTTCTCCCGACCATCAGTCCGCATATAAACACACCCAGAATCGCATACATCAGCATATTCATCAGCCCGACACCCTTGCCGCCAAAAATGACGTTTAGCATCATTTCTCCCAAAGCAGCCATGCCACCTAGCGGGGTTAGTGTATCATGCATATTATTGACCGAACCTGTCGTTGCCGCTGTTGTGACCGCAGTGAATAAAGCCGATTGTCCAATACCGAAACGAACCTCTTTCCCTTCCATGCTTCCCTGAGAAGCATCCACACCCAGTGTCTGGATTAACGGATTACCTGTCTTCTCAGACACATACGTAATGGATAGAAAAATTAGAAACAATACCATCATGGAGCTAAAAATAATCCAGCCCTGCTTACGATTACGGGCAAACAATCCAAAGGTATACGGCAACGAAGCCGGCATTACCCACATTGCCAAAATTTCCAGCACGTTCGTCCAAGGACTTGGATTTTCAAAAGGATGCGCAGAGTTAGCTCCCGCATAACCGCCCCCGTTCGTCCCCAAATGCTTGATGGACTCCAGAGAAGCAATGGGTCCCATAGAAATTTGCTGTTGTGTTCCGCTCAGCGTCGTAAGATCCGCCGTAGGCTGTAGCGTCTGTGGTATCTTCAATCCCACCAGCACCAGCGTAAGCACAAAGGCCAGTGGCAGGAAAATCCTTATAATAGCTTTAATAAAATCTTGAAAGAAATTGCCCATCCCTTCACCGCGCCGCGTCAATCCTCTCATAAAAGCCGCAGCAACCGAAAAACCGGAAGCAGCCGAAGTGAACATCATCATCGTGACGAACGCCACCTGTGTCAGATACGTAAGCCCGCTTTCTCCGCTATAATGTTGGAGATTCGTATTCGTCATAAAGCTGATTACCGTATTAAAAGCTAGTGATGCTTCCATATTACTGTTTCCAGCCGGATTACCGGGAAGCATTCCCTGTAAACGCAACAGCAAGTAGCTGATTGCCACAAGCACGACGTTCGTAGCAATGAAACTCATAACATACGTAGTCCAACGCATGCTCTCCACTTTCTTCAAGCCTACTACCTTATAAATCAGCTTTTCTGTTCTGCCAAAAATCCGATCCGTTCGATTCGGTTCATTCGAGAATACATGATACATATATGTACCCATTGGCTTTACCAAGAGCAGCAATATAACGATCACAATTCCAATTTGAAGCAGCTCCATCCTCTATTCCTCCTTCAAAATGCTCCTGCGTTTGGAACAACAGACCCGATTAGACCATCTATGAAGTGCACACGTTTGCGAAAACCTGCTACCAATGATGCTTTAATGCTCAGATCTGTTGTTCCCGCCCGCTCTATCCCTACAAGTGACTAGAACTTTTCAGGGTTCAGGAGTGCGTAGATTAAATACATAAACACAATAGCCGTAAGCCCGAGTATAACGATCATCCTCTTCGTCCTCCTTTAGAGGTCTGCGCATCACACCAGCGTACAAACAGCAGTATCACTCCATAACTCACAGCCATGACGAGCAGCATGTATATATCCATCATGTTTATACCCTCCGTATCGATCCTCAGATCGCCATTCTTATTCCATCATAAAATCATAAAACAACTATGTCATAAGTGCTTATCCGTTCAGCAGAAAACCCACCTCTCCGTTCAATGTGTAGATCACATGGTCCGCTCCCAATCCCCGATAAATTCCTTGTGGATTACAGCCGTGTGTAATAACATAGATCGATTCCGATGTTAGTGGTCGACATATTTGCAGGAAACGGCAAGTCAGATTCAAGCTGTTCTCGAACAAATACACACTACCAATTTCTTTTTTTGGAAAATTCCATTTTCCCGCTTGCATGGTATTGATGCGGACAATGTGCTCCACACCCATTTTTTTGAGCTGTCGTTCCTCCTGGGCGCTATTCGTGAGAACTGCAAACGCCAATTTTTTGAAAATAAGCAATTTCACAAAACTTCTGCCCGCTTCATTCGGTGCAGTGACAATAATTAACCGACCTTCCATCAGTAGCTCCTCTCCCGGTATAAAAAGACAACAAAAAGAAGCCGAAGGAAAAAGGCTTTCCTCCGGCTTCTGACATATCCATGATAAAATAAACCATGGCTGCACACGGCGGTTTGTTGCCTCTCCCTGTACGCTTACGAGGTTAGCTGTCGGATTCGGACGTGAGAGTCGCCCTATTTCTGGCACTTGACCGGAAAATTCACCCCATGAGACACACGGCTTCCGAAGCCGTACAGTCTCGATTGGTTCCCCCGCTTTTGCAACTGCAAAATTCAGCGCTATAGACATTTCGTTGTTGCTTCATTCAAGTTAATTTGAAATTACGTCTTGAATCATACACCCGCGCATGGAAGACTGTAAAGCTCAACTGCAGGGTTATAAATCGGGCTTTAGAGCATAGAAGATTAATAATAACGCTTACAATGCAACTATGCTTCTCACATCTCCTTTAATCTCTGTTTTTCATCCCTTTTTGAAAATGACAAGCATGTCAATATTGGCGTAGGGTAAAGCGTTATTGGCCTTTTTTTGTAAAAAGAGAAGAAAATACGCTATATGTACCAGCTAAACACCGATTTAACCCGCTTTTATAAGAAGAAACAACTTAATTCGCTCCATTTGCGGTGCGATTTACTGTTTTGAGCAAAATACGATTTTACAGCGCCTGAAGGCTTTATACAGCTTTTCCAGGCTTGCAACCCTTCTTTAAATTGTCTAAAATTTAATTGCTGAATATTGAATGAGGAGAGATGCTATGACCGTTTATGAATATGATGCGCAAACCCTGCAAGGGAAACAAATTCCGTTATCCACATTTGAAGGGAACGTTCTGCTTATCGTGAACACTGCCAGCAAATGTGGGTTAACCCCCCAATACAAAGCGCTACAAGAGCTATATGACCAGTATCATGAACAGGGGCTCGAAATTTTGGGATTTCCCAGCAACCAGTTTGCCAAACAAGAGCCAGGTTCCAGTGAGGAGATCTCCGAGTTTTGCCAGATCAATTATGGTGTCACCTTTCCGATGTTCGCCAAGACAGATGTCAATGGCGATCAAGCACACCCCTTATTTCGCTACCTGACCCAAACAGCTCCGGGGGTATTAGGGTCCAAAGCGATCAAATGGAATTTTACTAAATTCTTAATTACAAGAGAAGGTAACGTGTTTAAGCGCTATGCACCGCAAACCACTCCAGATAAACTGGCGGGAGATATAGAGAAGCTTTTGCAGCAAAACTGACATTCTTCATTATCACAGTTAATAAACGACCTGTTGCAACCGTGGCTTCCGTGGCTAAAGAATATAACGAAAATGCTTAACAAAAAAAGCACCCTTTCACGTAAACCGTGTCAGGATGCTTTTTTAACTAGGTCTTGCATATAATGCGGTCGAGAGGACTCGAACCTCCACGGGCGTACGCCCACTACCCCCTCAAGATAGCGTGTCTGCCATTCCACCACGACCGCAAATCATAATGTATTGAGGCAACAGGTTTATTATACTCTCTCATCAACTATTTGTAAACAAAAATATTATAATTATTTTAACTTACATATATGAGCGATAATAATACCGTCCTGCATAAAGATAACCGCTTGCTGAACTATGCATTAATGTTGCCCCCTTACGGATTATCAGAACCACCTAGCACTTAACTAAGTAATTAATTTGACGAAATAACGTATTTACGATTGTAAAAACACGTATAAAAGTGTATCATAGTTTCAGATGGTTAATTCTAACATGTTTACTGATGATTATTATAACACACCAATTATTCCGTAAGAATCCGTAAGGGGCGATTTCTTTTGAACAACAAAATGCCTGTCACCTCCTTCGGGTGGGCCATCAAACAACGGCTTGTCGAACTTCGACTGGATCAGAAAACATTTTGTGAGACACACAATATTCCGCCTTCACGCTTGTCCAATCTGATTCACGGCACCCGCAAAGCACAAAGGTACAGAAAACAAGTTGCTGCAATTCTGAACATCGACGATAACGATTATAAGGAGGCATCGCCACTCTAAATCCAACAAGCATTCCAGTTACATACAGGTCATTCCATATCACCAAGAAACCAAATAAACCCGTAAAGCGAACCCCTCCAGTTCGTTTACGGGTTTTCAACCCAGACAATCTTTAGCCAAAAAAATCATTCCGGCTTTGTTTTATCCTTCTCACTTTTTTGCTTACGATATTTCGCAAATTCAACATATTCTAAAATAAAATTCTGTTCTTCCGTCTCAAGATCTTCTGCCTGGCAATTCAGTGGCCCCATCACTCCAAAAAAATAAGCAGCCTTCTGCTCCTGAAGTACGCCTTCTCCCGGCTTAATCCCTTTCATTAACCAATCGAGCGATACATTAAAAAAGTCCGAAATCTGAATTAAATGAGTGGTACCCGGCGTTGTTTTCCCCCTTCTCCAATCACCGAGATTCCCTGAACTGATTTTAAGCTTTTCACAAAATGCCTTCTTGGTCATTCCCCGATCTTTAATCAAAGCTTCAATCCGTTGATAAATAGTTTGATCTCCCAAAATGTTTCCCCTCCGAAACAGTAACTTTTTCTGAAATAATTTTCATTTTTCAGCCTTACTCATTAGTAATCCCCATTAAATCCTAAGCAACCATTACCCCATAGTAGAATTGCGCTGGTTTTTCTCTTTACGAAAGCGGGTAAATTCAATATACTCAAGTATAAAATTTCTTTCCGCCTCACTAAGCGGTTCCCCCTGGCAATTCAGTTGCCCTGAAGCGTCAAAAAAATAAGGGTCTTGCGACTCCTTTAGCACCTCACCCTGTATATCTCGACCCAGCATAATCCAGTCCAGACTCGCATCAAAAAAAGAAGCGATTTCAATGAGTTTATTCGTGCCCGGCGTCGTTTTTCCTCTTTTCCAATCCCCGAAGTTCCCTGTACTAATGCCTAACTGCTGGCAGAACGCCTTTTTCGTCATTCCCCGTTCCTTGATGAGTTCCTCGATGCGATGGTAAATAGATTGCATAGAAGTTCCTTCCTCCCTAGCAGGCTCTCAAATAACGATATCATGTTCTCTGTTCCCATTTCAAAGATCACGTATGCTAAAATTACCGAATTATGTATGTTGGTTTCCATTATACCACAACACGCAACAAAAACCGCCTGTTTTCCGAAGAAAGGGCGGTCTTTAAGCCAGTCCACTTACGCCAATCACGTAGCAGAGTTGTCGATTTTAAGTAAAATATGCTTCAATTCATTCAAAGTTTCACTCAGATGCAATAAATCTTCTTCTGGCAGATACACCAGTCTTTCTTGAATTTTATTGGAGAAGGTATGAAATACCTGTTCACAAAAAGCATCGCCTTCCTGTGTAATCGCCACATTCACGACTCTGCGATCCGAATCACACGACTGGCGGTCAGCCAACCCATGCTCCACCAGTTTGTCCAGAAGAGGAGTCATGTTCGGACGTGAGACATTGAGCTGTTTGGATAAATCAGATACCGTAGACGAACGTACTTCACGCAGGAGCATTAGCACCTGAAAGTTATTAGGCGACAAGTGTAATGGGAAATCGAGCGGACCGTAGGTGAAAAATTTCTTCTTCACAATCGGAAACAAGCCCAAAATATTTTCTGATATATTTCCTAACAGTTGAGTGTCCATATTTTTCACCGTCACTTCATAAGTTTATACTTATCATTCTATAACATTATGGCGTTATATTATACTATGGAATCATTATTTCATCATAATCATTACTTTATTACATCATTACACAAATAAAAAAAGCCTCTACCGCGAGAGACTTTTCCGTTCATTCCATTGATGCGGTCGAGAGGACTCGAACCTCCACGAGCGTACGCTCACTACCCCCTCAAGATAGCGTGTCTGCCATTCCACCACGACCGCATAACAAAATATAAATGGTGAGCCATGAAGGACTCGAACCTTCGACACCCTGATTAAAAGTCAGGTGCTCTACCAACTGAGCTAATGGCTCATGCTGTTCATCCAAGCTGTCCGCCATTAGACCAGACCTCAGGAATTTCCCTTAAGCATGCAACATGTAGTCTATAAAGACAACAATGACCCGTAGGGGATTCGAACCCCTGTTACCTCCGTGAAAGGGAGGTGTCTTAACCCCTTGACCAACGGGCCTTATTATTATGCGCCAACTTGGCGACAAGAAAGAGTATATCAAATAGAATAACAAATGGCAATACTTATTTTTGAAATTTTAAAAAAAGCAGTTTTTATCATTACAAAATGCATGTCCACTTACATTAACTTATCTAGAATCATTTAATCCCTGAAAAATCATGATAAATGATTGCAATATCACTTACATTTACTTATAATCACTTACGAGATACCGAAATCATTATATATCAGAGGAGCTTTCTATGTATCAGGAAGAACGAATGTTAAAAATCGTTGATTACTTACAGCTTCACAAGCGTATTTCGGTGGATGATATTTGTGAAATTTTTAATGTTTCACGGGATACGGCCCGTCGAGACCTGGTAAAACTTGAGGAGCATCAAAAAATTATTCGCACCCGCGGCGGCGCCCTTCTCCCTAAACTGCATCACGATCCAATTGGAAATTATAACGAAAGACTGCTTACTGTATCTGAGGAGAAACAAGTGATCGGACAATTGGCTGCCAACATGGTACGAGATAGGGATCGTATTATATTGGATTCCTCTACCACCGTACAGGCGTGTGCAGAAAGACTGAATGTGCAGGAATGTTCGGTTATCACCAATTCAATTAATCAGGCCGACGTACTATCTGGAAAAGACGGTGTCTCCATTCATCTGTTGGGAGGCCGCCTGCAAAAAGAGCACCGGTATGTATATGGCTCGTCCGTAATCGCCACTTTGTCTCACTATTTTGTAGACAAAGCTTTTATCGGGATTGGAGGCATATCATCTCACGGACTAAGCCTGATTCATGAAGAAGACGGTATGCTGAAGCATCAGATGATGAAACAGGCGGATCAGGTGATCATCCTTGCGGACCATTCGAAATTCGGAATTAATTTCCCGTATCGTTTTGCTGATTTATCTGAAGTTAATATCGTGATCACCGATCGCTTGCCAGAACCAGCAATGCTGGAAATTTTGCAACATCATGATATTGAAGTTGTTGTCCCCTCATAAAATATGAGACTGCTTAGCTAGAACTCAAGATTTATCACAGAGATATCGAAAGACAGGAGTTGGAGAGAAATGAAACTGTTTGCGATTGATATGGATGGAACACTGCTGAACGAGGAAGGAAAAATAAGCAAAGTGAACGCGGAGGCTATACGCCAAGCACAAAAGCAAGGCGTTCAGGTGACAATTGCCACTGGTAGAGCCGCTTATGACGCCTGGACAAAGCTAGAGGAAGCAGAACTTATAACTCCCGTCATTGGAGCAAACGGGGCAACCGTACACGATGTGCATCGTCGTCAGTTAACCTCTACTCCTATGGGCCGCAGTGAAACGTTTGAAGTGCTGAGCTGGCTGCACGATAACGACTTTTACTATGAGGTCATGACAGACCGCGCTATTTATTCTCCACAAAACGGACATCAGCTACTTGCTGTTGAAATGGATCGATTGCTGAGCGCCAACCCGGATATTTCGCTGGATACATTATTACACGCAGCCGAAAAACAATATGAACAGACCGGACATACCCGCATCGCTTCATATGAGGACATTCCACTGGATGTAGAGATTTATAACGTGCTCTGTTTCTCCTTTGATCAAGCCAAATTGGATCGGGGCCGTGAGCGTTACCAAAGTTTTCAGGGCCTGAACATGGTCATCTCTTCAGACCGTAACTTTGAAGTCGAGCATAAGGACGCGTCTAAAGGTAATGCATTGCGTTATCTGGCGAATCATCTGAGCATTCCCATGCAGGAAGCTGTAGCGATTGGGGACAGTTACAACGATATCTCCATGCTGACAATGGCAGGAAGAGGCATTGCCATGGGCAATGCAAAAGACGACATTAAGGCCGTCTGCTCCGAAGTGACTCTGACTAATACGGAAGATGGCGTCGCTCATGCTCTGTTGAACATACTCAAGACAGTTGAGGCCGACACTGTGAAATAGAAGTCATTGGCTGCTTACAAGACAGGCTGACGTCGCTTCATGCCGTACGCAGCACGTTCGTCTCTCCATTTAAACAATTTCCGGTCCACCGTTATTCTTAAAGCAGATATAGACGAAAAGGACGCTCGTAAGCATTATTACAATGCATACGAGCGTCCTTTTCTGCTTCAAATACCAACGGAGAGAGAGGGATTCGAACCCTCGCACCGCTTTCGCAGCCTAACCCCTTAGCAGAGGGTCCCCTTATAGCCACTTGGGTACCTCTCCATGGCTCCCCGAACAGGACTCGAACCTGTGACAACTCGATTAACAGTCGAGTGCTCTACCAACTGAGCTATCAGGGAACATTACTGTAAATTATCTTACAGTATGGTTAATTTACCATGATTCAGGGGGTGCCGTCAAGTGCAACAGGCGAAGCTTACCTCCACATTTCCCACAGCGATATCGCTGAGGATTCATCTTACGCTTGCGCATATACTCCTGTTTACAGGAAACGCATACTAGCTTGTAACGATAAGGCTGAGGCTTACGTTCCGTTCTTCCCGGCAGAGTCTGACAATGCCTGCTTCCTCCTACACGGGCCAACCATGCTTTGAAGTCAGCATCTCGATGCTGATAGCCCATCCCGCGCAAATGTAAATGATAATGGCACAGCTCATGCTTAATAATTTTCTCCACCTCAGAACGTCCGTAAGCTACGAGTTGATGTGGATTAATTTCAATATGATGACTTTTCATAAAATACCTACCGCCTGTGGAAGACAGGCGTGCATTAAAGGTGGCTTGATGTCGAAACGGCACACCGAAGCTCTCCAGCGAAATGCGCTCTACCCATTCTTGAAGCTCTTCATTACTCATAGAACGGCTCATTGAATGGTTCATTGAATTGCTCAGGGACTTGGACTCCATCCTTACGGTCTCTCCTCCTTTGCTCCTTACTGACAAGCATATTATAAAATAACGGCCGAAGTCTAACCCCCAATTCATAAGCACACTTTAGGTACCCACCCCATATGCTAAGCATACAGATGTAACGCAGAGGAGGAGATCGGCTTGCCTCAATGGCTCAGCAATCAGCTCATGCGGGCCTTTTACAAAAAGGACCGGCGCCAAATTAAACTGTTGAACGATTGTTGGTTTTTTTATCATAAAGCACCTGGCGTGGAGTTCGATGCCAACAACGGGTAAAAGCTAAAGGCATCCAAAATGAAAGCCGGAATCTCCGATGCGTTCGGAGATTCCGGCTTTTGTTAACCCTTCACAAGAAGGTTGTACAGTTTTATTTAAAGTATTATGCCTGCGATTGCGCCTCTGCAGGAGGTTTCATCGTCAGACCAACCCTGCCTTTTTTCAAATCAACATTTAACACCCACACCGTTACGTTATCACCGACAGATACGACATCCATCGGATGCTTTACGAAGCCACTGCGCAGCTGTGAAATATGAACCAACCCGTCACTTTTAATACCGATATCGACAAACGCGCCAAAATCAATGACATTGCGGACGGTTCCCTGAAGCTCCATACCCGGTGCCAGATCCTCGATCTTCAGCACATCCTTGCGGAATACCGGCAACGGCAGCTCGTCACGCGGGTCACGGCCCGGACGCTGGAGACTGTCCAGAATATCCTTCAGTGTCGGCACGCCGACTTCCAGCTTCGCGGCCAATTCGTCAATGTTGGACACGTTCAGTGCTTCCGTTGCAGCCTTGGTGCCCAGATCGTGGGCATTGATGGCCAGTTCCGCCAACAGGCGGTCTACGACAGCATAGGATTCAGGGTGAATCGGTGTGCGATCCAGCGGATTTTCTCCACCCGGTATACGGATAAAGCCAACAGATTGCTCGTAGGTTTTTGCACCAAGACGCGGCACCTTCTGCAACTGACGACGGTTGCTGAATTTACCGTTTTCCTCGCGGTACTTAACGATGTTTTTGGCAATCGTCGCATTGATCCCTGCTACATAGGATAACAGCGCAGAGGAAGCCGTGTTCACATCTACACCGACATGGTTAACGGCTGATTCGACAACGTCCTTTAAGCTTTCATCCAGATGTTTCTGCGACACATCATGCTGGTATTGGCCTACACCAATAGCCTTCGGCTCAATCTTGACCAACTCAGCCAGCGGGTCCTGCACACGACGTGCGATGGAAGCCGCACTGCGCTCGGCCACGTCCAAATCGGGAAATTCCTCCTGTGCCAGTTTGGAGGCAGAGTATACGCTTGCGCCCGCCTCATTGACGATCAGATACGCTAGACTGCTGTCACCAATGTCCGCGATGACTTCCGCTACGAATTGCTCTGTCTCGCGCGAAGCGGTTCCGTTACCAATGACAATCAATTCGATCCCGTATTGGGCAATCAGCTGCTTGAACTTTTCAGCAGCCTCGCGCTTCTTGTTGTTCGGTGGTGTCGGATACGTCACAGCCACTTCGAGCAGCTTGCCGGTGTCATCGACAACCGCCAGCTTGCAGCCTGTCCGATAGGCCGGATCGACACCGAGCACACGTCGGCCCTTGATCGGAGCCTGTAGCAACAGGCTGCGCAAGTTGCCTGCAAAAATGGAGATCGCCTGCTGCTCGCCCTTCTCCGTCATTTCAGCGCGCACTTCACGCTCGATAGACGGCGCGATAAGTCTTTTATACGCATCCTCAATGACACTGCGCAGCAGATCTTGCACGACAGACGATCCTTTAATCACTTGGCCTGCCACGTAATTGTAAATAGAATCTGGCACTACCTCCAGACCAACCTTAAGAATGCCTTCCCGCTCCCCGCGATTAATCGCCAGAATACGGTGAGGTGGCATTTTCTTAGCGAGTTCACGATAGCTGTAGTAGTTCTCATACACGGATTCTTGCTCTGCGTCCTTCGCTTCGGAGGTCAGCATACCATGGTCCAGCGTATATCGGCGTACCCATTGGCGAATAGCCGCATCATCCGCTATATTTTCAGCTAAAATGTCCAAGGCTCCTTGGATGGCCGCCTCAGCGCTGTCCACTCCCAGTTCCGCATTTACATAAGACTCGGCTTCTTTCAGAGCATCGCCCTGCTTCGGCTGGCTCCAGATCCAGATGGACAGCGGCTCCAGTCCCCGTTCCTTTGCTACACTGGCGCGGGTTTTGCGCTTTTGCCGATACGGACGGTACAGATCCTCCACTTCCTGAAGTTTAACCGCAGAGGTGATAGCCGCCTGCAGGTCTTCCGTCAGCTTGCCCTGCTCATCAATAATGCGGATGACCTCTACCTTACGATCCTCCAGATTACGCAAATACACTACACGATCTTCAATTTCACGTAGCTGATTTTCATCCAGCTCTCCTGTCATTTCCTTACGATAACGCGCGATAAAAGGAATTGTATTCCCTTCATCCAACAAACTGATCGTTGTCCGGATTTGCTTGAGTGCCAGCGACAGCTCTCTCGCCACTTGTTTGACAATCCGCTCTTGGCGTTCTGCTTCGTTCGGCTCCTGCCGGATTTCCGTCTTCGTTTCCTCGTTAGACAAACCTATCCCTTCTTCCTCACAACTCTTGTCATACAGCATGTCTTTCATTATCACAAAAAATGATTCAAAGCGCCAGCAGGTGCCGTTAGAGCAAGCCCTACCTGCATTTTTCATCAGACACGCAAAAGGACAGCGCCCAAGCGCTGCCCTTTTCCCGTTTCACTCGTCGTTCCATCACGCTAAAAATCAATCAAACCGAGACTGATTTGTAGCGAATCGCTCACTTTGCGCATAGTTTCTTCATCTAAGTGGGTGATTTTGTCGGTAAGCCTTTGCTTGTCGATCGTCCGAATTTGCTCCAGAAGAACAACAGAATCACGATCAAAGCCATGCGTCGCCGCGTCGATTTCCACGTGTGTAGGCAGCTTTGCCTTCTGAATCTGAGCGGTGATAGCTGCCACGATCACGGTAGGACTAAACCGGTTGCCGATATCATTTTGAATGATCAGCACAGGTCTGACGCCACCTTGCTCGGAACCGACTACGGGTGAAAGGTCTGCAAAAAAAACGTCGCCGCGCTTTACGATCAATATGGATTACACCCCGCTAACTGTACGGCCCAAGGTGCTGTTTGCATCTTCCTCCGCGTGAAAGGCTTCGGATGCCATGGTCAAGTTAATTTTAGCCATTTCCATGTATCCACGCTGCATAGCTTCACGAATGTAACGTTTTTTACGTTCGCCTACATACAGCTTCATGGCCTGCCTGATAAATTCACTGCGGTTGGAATTTTCCATAGCTACGATCCCGTCCACTTCCTGCAAGAGATGATCTGGCAAACTGATCATTATTCTTTTGGTGTTCTGCAAATTGGCCAACTTCTCTTCCACCCCCAAAACCTTGTCGCCATTGTACCATTATAACGTTATTCCCGGTAATTTATTCAAACGGAATACAAGAATGTATATGATATTCGTATATCATCTATGCTGCATTCCATTATAAACTACGCAGTTCGTTTTCGTACAGGCGTTTGATCCCCGAAATACAAGTGTCAGCGGAGCCTGATGCGTCTTTTGACAGTTATAGCGCTCTTTTCTTTCCTTTGTACATATTTCGGGACGTTCTGCGAAAACTCCTGCTTTTATTCGGTAATTTGCGTTATGAAATTAATTCCAGTGGGTTGGAAGAAGCGAGTTCACTCGAATAACAGGAACATGGCCTCGTGTGTATACACGCGGTACCCTGTCTGCGATCATGCAGATCACCTCATAGTGGATCGTACCAAGCTTGGATGCCAGCTCATCCGCTGCGATAGTTTCGCCGGACTGCTGACCGATGAGAACAACCTCTTCGCCGGTTTGGATTTCTTCCGCATCTTTTGCGAAAGATTGTAAGGATACCATACACTGGTCCATGCAAATCGTGCCTAGTACCGGGACGCGGCGACCGCGTATCAATACTTCGATCTTCCCACTCAGCATGCGGGAGTATCCATCCGCATAGCCGATTGGCAGTGTACCGATCCGTTCTTCACTGGAAGTCACATACCGGGTGCCATAGCTAACTCCCCAGCCGGGAGGAAGCGTCTTGGTATAAACTACCGCCGTCTTCAATGACAATACAGGCAGCAGTTCAATCGCTCGCCGGTTAACCTCATCAGACGGATACAGACCGTATATACTGATACCAATCCGCACCATATTGGGGGAAAGAGAAGGGGTATCAATGGTAGCGGCGCTGTTGCCCGTATGTATAATGGGAATGGTGATACCTTGTTCCCTTAGCGCTTCCGCCACGCCCCGAAACCGATCATATTGTAGCAGTGTATAGCTTTTGTCTTCTTCATCCGCGCGGGCAAAATGGGTGTACATGCCTTCCAGCAGCACCTGCTCTAATTCGTGAGCCTGCCGGACAAAAGCCATAGCCTCTTCTCCAGGCAGCAAACCCAGTCTTCCCATGCCGCTGTCTATTTTGATGTGCACCTTCAGCTTGCGTTCATTTCCTTGGCAGTCCAGTCTGCGGATACCCTCCAGCACTTCTTCACTGAACACAGTCAATGAGATATCATGCTCCCAAGCCGTTTGTACAGCTTCCGGTGGGGTATAGCCGAGTACAAGAATCGGTAGCTGAACCCCCGCATGACGAAGCTCCAACGCTTCATCCAGAAAAGCGACGCTCAAATAATCCGCACCAAGGCGTTCCAATTCCTTTGAAATTTCCACGGCACCGTGTCCGTAGGCATTCGCCTTGACACAGACCAGTATCAGCTTATCCGCTGGCAATGCCTTGCGAAAAGCTTCATAGTTGGCGCCAAGGTGATCCAGGTTGATTTCGGCCCGGGTCGATCTGTATTGTGCTTGCAAATCCAGTCACCTTCTTCAATTGTTAGCCTGTAACATAACCTTTTACCATTCGGAGTGTGGCAAAAGTGCTTGCTTCCAAAGGTTAATGGTAATGTTCAAAAACGTGGCTGTCAATGGCAGGGGGGCTTTACCAGCCTCCTCTACCATCTCTACAATAGAACAGGATATACAAGCGATGCACATCTTAGACTGCGAATGAACAAAAGACGGATACGGGCGGCAGCAGAGCATTTTTACACTCTAGACCGTCTGCATCCGTCTATAAAATTTTATTTACCCGATTGATCCTGTATAGAAGCGGCAATTTGTATCATTTCGCTCACAGGCAGGTCAGCACTGGTGATTCTGAACTCGATTCCGTCATTCATCCAGGTCATCGTCTGCTGTTCGCTTCCGGTTAGCACGGCGAAGCTTCCTCCTATATCAACCAGTTCGCCTGCGGCCAGTGCGACCGCCCGATCTTTTGGACGTGCCTCCACAATGGTATAATTATATGTTCCACTATACCGTAGCATCACGGCATGTGTACCATTATCCTCCAGCTCCGGCGTATCCTTGATCTGTACTCCGGCTGGCGTGTAGGACGGTTCGATCAAGCCGAACTCACCCATCACAGCTTCTGCCGCATCTGTTCCCGCTGACGTTCCGTTTGCAGCATCCGATGTGCCCGGGGTTTGTTGCTGCCTCTCTGCGTTGGCTGCTTTGTCCGGTTTGGACGTATCGTTTGTGGCAGTACCGTCCACCTTGGCTTGCCCTGACGGTTGCTGGACTGCATCCCCTGCGGTCCCCTGCTCTTGTCCGGGTTCGCCAGTCGTCACGCCAGTCGTCCCATCCATCGCACCGGAAGGATCAAGCTGACCACTGGGATCTACTGCTCCGGAAGATGGCGCCCCTGCGCTACCTGTACTCGTCTTACCTGAAGCCATATTCCGCTCCATATCAAAAGAGTCCTTGTCAAACTTCGTATCAAAAGCAAATTGATCGAATTTCAGATCAACAACTACCTTGGCATTCGCATCAGACACCTGTACCTGAGTGGGTGCATAGTCATTTTTGGACAGCCATATCTTTTGTCTCACCAGCGCATGGCTGTTGTAATTCGCTGCCACATCAAACACATAGGATTTATCGTCGGTAGCCAACTGACGGGAGGCATCGCCGATAATGCTGCGAACCAACGTTTCATATAAATATACTTGACCCTGATTGTTTGGCCAGTCGCTTTTGAAACGGAAGCTTTTGTTCAGGCTGGGTGTTAGTACAAATACACCCTCATCATTACGAAGCACAATTTGCGTAACATCCTTTTTCTCGTTCGTCATGGCAATTCGGTAATAGGACGGCTTGCGGTAGGAAATATCCACCTTGTATTCCTGCGGCGTGTCGCCGGTATGCAGCGTCATCAAAGCTGTACCGTGGTAGCTGTTCAGGTCGCTCACCACGTCACTCAAATCTTTAACCACATCGTCCGCGCTCTTCTTGCCGCACCCGGCCAGCAGCAGCGTTACACACATGACCATGGCGAGCATCCATGAAATCCGGCGCATGTCATCAACCCCTTCAGCACATGTTTTAAATGAATTAGTACATGTCTATGAAGGACTTGTTCGATTTATGCAGACTGGCATGACAAGCTTGAACGTATCCTTACGTAATGCTATAAAATCTTTTGGAGAGTGATCATAAATTCATACAGAAAATAAATCGAAAAACCGATCAAAACCACGCCTGCACCGATCGTAACCCACTTGATAGCGGTTCGATTCATGGCTTTCCGTGTTGTGGCTACGAGGGTCATCAAGCCTAAATCATGGATAAGAATACCAAACAAAATACCTAAGCCAACAATCAAGAATTGACTTGTATTTGACCGATCAAATGAACTTGCCAGCACAGTTCCAAAAACACTCACCCAGAACACTAAATTTCCTGGTGAAACAGCTACAAGCAGCCCATTTTTATAGGAAGAAAATAATGATTTCGTCTTTTTCTCTCCTTCTAGCGCAATATCATGATCTGCATTTTTAATGCTGTCGTACCCCACGTAGCACAAAAAAAGGGCTCCAACGAACCACATAATCACTTGTACCACAGGTAATGACAAGACTGAGGCCAGACCAAAATACAAGCCAGTAATTAATAACAAATCGATGGTCATCCCCCCAAGGCCCACAATCCAACCATGCATGAATCCATTCTTTAGCCCTTGCTTCGTCATTTCAACCGTAATTGTACCTACAGGTAGTGCTATAGAGAAACCTAGTAAAACATATGTAATAAACAATGCCATTTCAAAACCCCTTTCAAATGTATAAAAATGCTATTCTATACCATAAAAAATGACAAATCAATAAAATTTGAAGAATGAAATGAGCTAAGAACACATGAGACTTATTTTGTACAAAATCGGATTCATTGACCAAGTTTGTCCATTGAGTATTGAGGGTTCAGCGCTTATCATAGCTTTTGTGATAATAATTCTCATTTGCAAAATTCTGAATCATTCTATTATACGGAGGTTGCTATGACCAACAAGAGCTCGACAATCAACAAAAAATCTACTCGACCATACACTGCTCTCATCTGCCTATTCTTTCTTATGGGGGCATTGCTGCTGGGATGCGGCGCATCTGACAATCAGAGTGCAAGCAGCAACACGACAGCATCTACAAAAACATCGGAAGCTGCCACAACTCGTGAATACACAGACTATAAGGGACATACAGTGAATATTCCCACGACTCCTCGGCGCATTGCTTACTTTGGAGAAAACTATGGGGATTTATTGGTTTTAGGCGTACAAGCTGTAGGTACATCAACTTCTATGATTGAAGGCAAGGTTTACGAAAAGCAGGTTCAGAACGTGGCTGATCTGGGGTTCCCGATTAATTTGGAAAAAGCCTTGGAACTACAGCCTGACCTGATCATTACCGCCGATACAGATGAAAAGCAATACGCAGCGTTAACAAAAATTGCACCTACAATTATGTTCGATACCTTTGCTCCGTTAAACGAACGTTTGCTGCATCTCGGAGACATTGTGAACAAGAAAAAGGACGCTGAAGATTGGCTTGCCCAATATAAAATAAAGGAAGCGGAGATGTGGACCAAACTTCACGCAGAAGGTGTTAAGGCGGGGGAAACTGCTTCAGTCTTTACCTACTATCCAGGTGACCGTTTATTCGCAATGGGACGGACAGGACTGTCACAATTACTGTATGAAAAGAATGGTTTCAAACCTACCCCTCCTATCCAGAAAGCACTGGATGAAGACAAAGGATTTGTACAAATATCTCAGGAAGTGATCGGACAATACGCTGGAGATCGGATTTTCATACTAAGAACACCAAGTTCAGAAGCCGAACAATCCACCGAACAGTTAATGAAAAGCAAGCTGTGGCTCCAGCTCCCTGCTGTCAAACAGGGTCGTGTGTACACTCAGGATATTGGCAAAACTGAAAGTGATGCTTCCACTCGAGAATGGCTGCTGAAGGAATTGCCCAAGCTCATCAGATAAAATTGGAGAAGCTTATCGACACTTGTTGATAGGCTTCTTTTTTGTTGAACCTAAAGGAGGTATACTCATATATACATGATAACCATTCTCAATAAAAGGAGCAATACTGTGAACCAGTCTTCGTCGTCCGTATATCCTCCTCCGTTCAGCTCACTGCTTTTTCATTTTAAAGAAATTGCGTTGATTGGTGAGCCTACCGATGAATTATTATCACGTCCCAGTTCATATCACTGTCTTCTTATGTTCATCAGTGGGACAGGGATGGTGGACATTGGCCCAGAGCAGTATCTATTCCATACAGGTCATGGGTATTGGCTAGCTCCAGGTGAATCCTATCAAATCGCTCCCCTGAATGGAACTGTACCTGAATACTACAAAATCACGTTTGAGGTCATCGCTTTGACGTCGGAACCACAAGCGGACATGGCCTTGGCTGAACACGCAGCGCGCATGCCGTCCATATATCATGGAGCTGTCCTGCCGGAACCGCGCGAATACATCGTCTCCTCTTCTTCCTCCAAACTTATTCAGTTGATTGAAGAGTTATTTTATAGTACCCAACAAACGGTACAGCCGCATAACCAAACATCCGTATTACGGCAGCAAATCATGTTTCAAGAGTTGTTTTTGCTGTGGCAGGAAGATCACACCGATATTGATCAAAACAATACCTCTAATCCGGCATTGCCAGCATCGGTAGAAGGCACTCTCTCATATATGGAAAACAACTATGAAAAGCCCATTACCGTCAAGCAGCTTGCCGAGCAGGCGAACGTTTCCATATGGCAATACTCGCAAATGTTTCGTAAAATTACAGGCAAAAAGCCGCTGCATTACCTCACTGAGCTGCGCTTGAATCATGCCAAGCGGCTGCTGCTGGATTGCAAACGGCCTTTACGTGAAATAGCCCGTCAGGTTGGTTTCTCTGACGAATATTATTTTAATCGACGGTTTAGGCAAATGACCGGGATTCCCCCTGGCAAGTACGCACTTTCTGTCTCCGGTTCTGTGCGCGTCAAGGATTGGACGGGTCACCATATTCATATTCCACGCCGAGCAAGCCGCATCATCTATCATGGAGAAACGATGGGCGATCTATTGGCATTAGGGACCAAAGCCATCGGTGGAAGTCTGCAACTCAGTGAATACAGCGTCTATAAACATCGTCTTGTGAATGTCGCCGATGTGGGCCTTCCACTGGATACCCGCTTGACCAGCGCTCTTGATCCTGATCTAATTATCATCGCCAATTCGGATGAACAGGAATATGAGCGCATTGCCAGCATCGCCCCCACCGTCACCTTCAACTCCTTCGCCACGCTGGAGGAACGGATGCGTACACTTGGCGCCTGGCTCGGTAAGGAGCGGGAGGCCGAACGCTGGTTGTCTACCTTCAAAGCCCGTAATCTGGCAATGTGGCAGCAGCTCGGTACGCAAATCACAGCCGGAGAAACGGCCTCCGTCTTCATCTTCGATCATGGTGATCGGCTCTTTGTCATGGGTATGTCCGGATTCTCATCGGCCCTCTACCACCCCCAGGGCTTTCAGCCCGTTGAGCCGATCCAAAAGGTGCTCGACGAGGGACACGGCTTCGCGGAAATAGATCCGAACGAATTGCCTGATTACGCCGGGGACCGCATTTTTATGCTTGTCCCGACAGCCCCAGAATCCAAACGTACGCTGGAACGCATGATCAGCAGCCCTCTCTGGCGCAGCCTCCCTGCTGTACGTCAAGGTCGGGTATATTTCGTAGAAGCTGAACGCTGGAACTGGAGCGATGCCATAACCCGACAAAAGCTGCTTACTGCACTGCCCAAACTGCTTGGCACTTCATCCTGAGAAGCTGCCATTTTCTAAAGATACTACATTAGACCTTGAATGCTTCCATCTGCCTCCAGCGACATATGCTCAGCTGCTGGCGATTTGGGCAATCCTGGCATCGTCATAGTATTGCCTGTTTCCACGACCACAAAGCCTGCCCCTGCAGACAAAGCAACGCTGGACACGTGAATGGTAAAGCCTTCCGGTGCACCTAGCAGAGAAGGTTGATCTGAGAAAGAATACGGCGTTTTGGCCATGCATACAGGCAGTTGTCCAAAACCAAGCTGCTCCATACCGGCCAACACCCGTTTGGCCGCAGGAGTGTAAGCTACCTCTGCCGCACCGTAAATCTCCTTCGCAATAACACTAATTTTCGCTTGCAAATCAAGGGTATGCTCATACAATGGTGCAAAATGGGCTTTGTCCTCCTGGAGCAGGTTGAGCAGGCTTTGGGCCAGCTTTTCTCCCCCTTGGCTTCCCTGTGCCCACACCTGTGACAACTCTACGGGTACTCCCAGCTTGAGGCATTCCGAGAAAATCAGTTCCAGCTCGGCTTCGCTATCTGTTACAAAATGGTTGACCGCTACCAGTACTGGCACGCCAAACTTTTGCAAATTCCGTACATGCCGATTCATGTTGGCTAATCCAAGTTGCAATTGCTCCAGATTTTCTGCGTCCAGCTCATTTTTAGCTACACCGCCGTTATATTTCAGCGCTTTGGCGGTTACGACCAACAGAGCCGCATCTGGCTGCAAACCGGATTGACGGCACTTGATGTCAAAAAACTTTTCTGCCCCCAGCTCAGCCCCGAACCCAGCCTCCGTGACAACCACCTCTCCCAGCTTCAGGGCTAGCTTCGTACCGATCAAACTACTGCATCCATGCGCAATATTCGCAAAAGGTCCGCCGTGCACAATAACTGGAGTTCCCTCCAACGTCTGCACCAGATTGGGTTTCAATGCTTCCCGAAGCAGCACAGCCATACCTTCCACCGCATGTAGTTCCTCAGCTGTTACCGTTTCGCCATCTTCGTTATAACCAATCACCATCCGACCCAATCGCACTTTAAGATCGTCCATATCTTCACTTAAACATAATACGGCCATCACTTCTGAAGCCGAGGTAATCAGAAAACCACTTTCTCTCACTGCTCCATTACCTGACCCCAATCCGGTTACAATGTTTCGTAAACTCCGGTCGTTCATATCGACAGCGCGTTTCCACACAATCCGCTCGGGTTTCAACCGCAAAGCATTTCCATGAAATAAGTGGTTATCGATCATCGCTGCCAGCAAATTATGCGCTGCCGAAATCGCGTGAATATCACCTGTAAAATGGAGGTTAATGTCTTCTGCTGGAACAATCTGGGCTTGTCCTCCCCCAGTTGCTCCTCCTTTCATGCCGAAGCAAGGGCCAAGGGACGGCTCACGTAACGCAGCAACGGTTTTATGCCCCAGCGCATTCAGCGCCTGCGACAGTCCAATGGTGGTCAGCGTTTTGCCTTCTCCCGCTGGCGTGGGGTTCATCGCCGTAACCAGCACCAGCTTTCCATTCGGACGATCCTTTAACTGCTCCCACAGGGACGGGTTCAGCTTTGCTTTATATTTTCCATACGTCTCTAGATGTTCTTCTTCAATTCCTGCTTCTTTGGCTATATCAATAATCCTCTTCATCTTTCGTTATGTACCCCCCGTTTTATAAGTCTGACCGATGGTGTCAAACCCTGTATCGTTTTATTTTACCAAAGTGTGCCGCTTATTGCGCTATGATTCATTTCATCGCAAGCGTTGCTATCATGTGAGTTATAAAAAAAGAGCCTCCCCCGCCCGTATGGACTTTGGTGGATGCCCTTTTGATACGTCTCGTTTAACAAACAGCTCTCAAATTAACCTGCAAAGTTAGCAGCGTAATTTTCAGCAATAAATCCCTTAGAAATCAGGATAGATTGGGATTTCTTAGTAGCAGGGCCATAGCCTTGGGACAGCAGATCATTAATATGTAAGCGATTATAAATGAAGCAAAATACAAAATTGGACGCCCCACTCGTAAGGATCGATACCAGAAAAATAATAACAGCCCACTTCCAATCCCCTCTAAACAACGCAGGGAAAAAACCGAAAAAGAGCGTAGTCCATGAAAAACCTACTTTGCGTTCCTTGATCATTCCAGTTTTATTTCTTAATTTAATCTTCATTTACCCCTTACCTCTCTTTATATAGTCTTTTAGAACTATATTAGATTATATAGGACAGAGGGAATAAATGGAACTCATTTCGTAAAATCATAAATTTCTCAAATCCGCTCTAGTTTATAATGCTTTTCCAGCACTTCTTTAAAAACATCAACAGGGTACTTGTATTCAACAGTTTTGAAAACAATCCGGTTATTCCACTGGTTTTTTTCCAGCTCGCACCCATGCTCCATATCCAGTTCCTTCATAATAAATATAATCTCATCTAAGGTTACCAACACACTATGTCTATTCGTCGTAGTTGCCAGCATCTGCTCGCCTTCCTGTGTGTATGCCTTCACGATCTGCTCATCAAACCCTTCGCTGATCATTAATTCCTTCAAGGCTTGTATAAAAAGAGTCGGCAGGTTTTTGTACTGCGATTTTTTAATCCCAAACAGCGTGATGCTTAAGCGGGATATATCATGCATAAACACTATATTTTTTCTTCGATTCAGTAAAAATAAGCTGGCATGCCAACTATTTAAAGGCGGATAAATATCAACTTGAAGTGGTTCAGTCTCCCATTCCTTCAGCAGTTTTTGTGTTCCTCGTATGACAAACATCGTTGCTCTCCTTTATTGACGCTCCTGTACCGCAGCGTGATTCGACATACCTGATTTCTTGTATAAAGCATGTCACGTATATCATAACATCGTATTCCAAACACCGGATTATAAACTCTTTCAGTATAATAGAGGAAAGATATATTGCCAGACACAGCTGATTACGTAACTCCCTGGGACGATCCAGGGAGTTTCCATTTTTTCTTTGGATATTTTTTATGGAAATCCCCTCCACTGCTCTATATAATTCAGGTACAGTTCGTCACACGAGCTTAATCTAAAAATTAGGGGTGTTCCACACCTATGCCACAGCATATTTTACTTATTGAAGACGATCTATCCATTGCCGAAATGCTACTTAAAGCACTCACTAAGGAAGGATACAGCCTAACCACTGCCTATGACGGGGAAGAGGGGCTTCTTGCCTTTGAACGTCATACCTATGATCTGGTACTGGTGGATTTGATGATGCCGAAGGTGGACGGTATGGAGGTGATTCGACGAATTCGTACCCATAGCGCCGTCCCGATTCTGATTATGTCAGCCAAGGACAGCGACGTGGATAAAGCGCTTGGACTGGGCTTTGGGGCAGACGATTATATTGCCAAACCTTTTTCAATGCTGGAAATGACCGCTCGTATTCAGTCCGCGATCCGCAGATCTACTACATATGCCCGTCAGCAACAGCAGGAGGAACAGCCGCAAGCACAAGTTTTGACCTACGGCAGTCTGTGCATTGATTTTGATCATTTTACAGTCATACGCAATGAAAACGAAATTCAGCTAACAGCCAAAGAATCCGATATTTTGAAGCTGTTTGTAGCCAATCCAAACCGGGTATTTACAAAAGCACAATTATACGGATTTATTTGGAAGGACGATTATATGGGCGACGAGAACGTGATTAACGTCCATATTCGCCGCCTGCGTGAGAAAATTGAAGAAGATCCCTCTCATCCTGTCCACATTAAAACGCTATGGGGCATTGGCTACAAATGGGAGAATGGCTGATATGAACATCGAAAACATTTCTGAATGGATTGTCGGTCTCATCATGTCAGTCGTTATAGTATGGCTTTGGCGGGAGCGTATGGCCAATAAGCACAAAATAAGGGATATCCGAGCCCTACTAGAGCGAATAGTGACGGTGAATCATGCGGAAAAGCTGCTATATGTCACAGGTGACGTTGAACTGCAACGACTCATGACGGAAATTAATCGACTGCTGGACTTGAATCTCAGAGTGTCTGCAGATTACAACCGTAGCCAAATTGCTATGCGCAAAATGATTTCGAACATTTCACACGATCTCAAGACCCCGCTTACGGTTGTGCTTGGATATGCCGAGATGCTGGATGGCGATCTGACTATTTTGCCGGAAGAACGTATAAAGCTGCTATCCAAAATTCATCAAAAGACAAGCGAAGCGATTGAGTTGATCGGAAGCTTTTTTAATTTGGCGAAACTGGAAGCTAATGATACGGATATTCCGTTGACACGACTGGAAGTGGGAGAACTGTGCAGACGCAGCATTTTAGAGTTTTATGACCTGCTGACTGCACAGGGGTTTACTGTGCATATTGAGATCCCGGAGTACCCCATTCATGCCTTGGGGAACGAAGGAGCGATTGGGCGGGTGCTGAATAATCTGATCTCGAACGCCATTCGCTACGGGGCAGATGGACGGACGCTAGGCCTGACGCTGTCAGAACAGCAGGATACAGTGCGTATAGAGGTATGGGATCGTGGCAAAGGCATACAGGAATCTGAGCAAGATAAAGTTTTTGAACGTATGTACACACTGGAGGACTCCCGCAATAAGGCGGTACAAGGCAGCGGACTGGGCCTTACGATTGCCAAACGTCTGGTTGAAACGATGAACGGAGAAATTCAATTGACCAGTAGACCTTATGAGCGGACAGTCTTCTCTTTTACATTGAAGAAAATCAACTATTAATCGAACTCAACATACTCAACTTAATAAATTTGTAAGAATCACGAAAGAAAAATGAACATTTCGCCCTTTATCCTTGAATTATCAGCAGTATACGAAGGGAGAACACCCATGACTTACGTAATACGTACACATCAGTTGACCAAAGCCCTGAAGGGCAACGAAATTGTAGCAGGAGTCAGCATGAATGTGCGCAAGGGAGAAACCTATGGCTTTCTCGGCCCCAACGGGGCAGGCAAGACAACGATAATGAAAATGATTACGAATTTACTCAAGCCGACATCGGGTGAAATTGAATTATTCGGTGAAAAACTAACGCCAAAATCGTATCATCTGCTCGGACGGATGGGTTCGATTATTGAATACCCGATTTTTTATGACAGGCTGACGGCGCAGCAAAATCTGGAACTTCATTGTGAATACATGGGCTACTATAATAAGCAGGCTGTCCGAGATGCCCTAGAATTAGTGAACTTGCAGAATGCGGGTGACAAGTCGGTAAAAGACTTTTCACTGGGAATGAAACAGCGCCTCGGGATTGCCCGCGCTATTGCGACTAAGCCAGAGCTACTCATTTTGGATGAACCGATTAATGGTCTGGACCCAGTGGGAATCAAGGAAATCCGCCAATTATTCCACATGCTATGCAAGGAATATGGGATGACTCTGCTCGTGTCCAGTCATATTTTAGCGGAAATAGAGCAGATTGCGGATACGGTAGGCGTGATTAATCACGGAAGGCTGATTGAGGAAGTGTCGATGGAGCAGGTGCGGGAAACCAATACGGAATACATTGAATTTACGACCAACGATTGTAAAAAGGCGGCCTACGTCCTCTCCCATCATCTGAATCTGAATAATATAAGGGTGCTCAATGAACAGAGTATACGTATTTACGATTCAAATGTACCGCAGAAGCAAATTACGAAGACGCTCATTTTAAATGATATAGAAGTGGATTCCATTCATCAGAAAAGCAGTACGCTGGAAGACTACTTTTTGCGGCTGTTAAACGGAGGTGATCTTCATGCTTAAGTTGATGCAACTGGAGCTCAAAAAATTTCATCTGGCGGGTTATATCCGTTCAGCACTGATCGCCAATGCATGCATTCTTGGGCTGCTCTGTATCATCGCGCTGGACAGCCAAAGTACAGGAATACCCGAATTTACACAGTACACTCAGCTTCTCGATCTCATGGACATGCTGGTCAGAGCCACATTTATTGTGTTTGCCTCCGTTCTCCTGTGCCGCTTTATCGTAGGGGAATTTAAGTCCAAATCGATTACGATCCTGTTCATGTATCCGATTCACCGTCAGAAGCTGATGATCGCCAAGCTCTTGGTTGTGCTGCTGTTTACCTTCTTGTCTATTATTATTTCGGAAATAATCATTACGGCTGCTATTCATCTGCTCAACCAGTTTGTCTTGATTGTACCCGATAACCTTACTCTTTCGATACTGGGTCAACAATCAGCACGGACGCTGATCAATGCCGCTGCTGCCAGCTTTATGGGACTGGTTCCGCTGTATATGGGGATGCGAAGATACTCTGTACCTACTACCATTGTGACCTCAATCCTGATTGTAGCATTGCTTTTCTCTAATAATAACGGCGCTACACTTAGCTCCATAGCCCCCGTGCAAATAGGCTTCTCTATACTGGGAATGCTGGTGGCTTATGCGGCGATTCGACGCATTGAGTATAAGGATATTACTTCATAGTATGTAACTTAGTAAAACGCTTTCGAAAAATAGATGAAAATCATTGTTTGATATACACACATTTTTCACTGGACTTCATTCTAAAACAGGTATATCCTATAGGAGAAATTAAAAAACGGAATAAGGATCTTCGGGGTAGGGTGTGATTCCCAACCGGCGGTATGGCTCATGGAGCTAAGCCCGCGACTCTGTATCTGGCAACAGGATACGGACTGATTTGGTGAGATGCCAAAGCCGACGGTAAAGTCCGGATGGAAGAAGATCGAAATATCAACATGCCGCGAAGTGGATGAATGCTGCGTTATGGGTTTTGCAGTTGCAGTAACTTCATTTAACTTGCATAAAGCGGCAAGTTTATTTGATCAACCCCCGTCTTGCATGGCCTTTCGCCATGGACGGGGGTTTTTGTGCCACCGGTCCTGTATTCGCAAGGAGCTAATTGAGTATGAGTCAATCTTCTACTGTACTAACATCCAAAGGTTTTGATCATAGCTCCCACATGAAAAGCGGTTTTTGGCTGGTCGCAATTGGGGCAGCCTTGTGGGGCGCTGATCCGCTGTTTCGTATTATTTTGCTAAAATCATTTACTTCAACACAAATTGTACTAATGGAGCATGTGCTGCTCTTCCTCGCTCTGACACCGATGCTGTGGAAGCATCGTGAGGAACTCAAAGCGGTACGGCTTCGTCAAGTTTTCGCTATTTTGTTCGTCTCGTGGGGCGGCTCGGCTCTGGCCAGCGTGATTTTTACCATGGCGCTCAGCAACGGTGATCTGAATGCTGTACTCTTACTCCAGAAGCTTCAACCATTGGTCGCTATTATTCTGGCCCGCGTTATATTGAAGGAAATGCTGCCGCGTCATTTTGGATTATTAATTGTCGTCGCTCTGTTCGGGACGTATCTTCTGACCTTCGGTTGGTCGCTCCCCTTCGGGCATGTTCGTGATTTTGTCCAGGTCGGTAGTCTACTTGCACTGGGTGCAGCGGTTCTGTGGGGCGGTTCGACAGTCATGGGAAGCTACTTGCTTCGTTCAATGAAATATGAAACGGTAACCTCCCTCCGCTTCATGGTGGCGCTCCCTCTGCTAATTGTCCTCACCTCTGTAGAGCATGCGCCATGGAATATGCCTGCCGGTACATGGGCAGGCGCAGCTGTGATTATCAACTTGCTATTGCAGGCATTGCTTCCGGGTCTTCTTAGCTTATTGCTGTATTACAAAGGCTTAAGTACGACCAAAGCGTCTTATGCTACGATGGCAGAATTGAGCTTTCCCATGGTGGGTGTCGTGATTAATTGGATCGCATTTCAGCAAATCGTTACTGTAGCGCAATTGACTGGTTTTATGCTCATCTGGATTACGCTCTTTATGATTTCACGTCAGCAAAAAAATTAACAGTTCAATGTCCCCTTCATGACTCACCCAAGCCAAATTGTGAAGATGCTTTTGCATCTCCGATTTGGCTTTTTATGTGTTCGCATTAATATTAATCATAGTTCTTTAGACCTGTTTTTCAAAAAAAGTGTCTAAAATATGCTACTATTTCTCGTTTCCCAATGATTACATCTATAAAATTCGTCGGTTTATGTCGAATAAAACAATGTAGTGATCATCAGACACAGAGGAGCAAGAACTATGACTAAAACAAAACAAACAGTTCCGTGGTGGAACAGGTTTCTCAAGCAGTTTTATTTAATGAGGACAAGATTAATAATATCTTTTTTAGCTGTGTTATTGATTCCGAGCGTACTTATCGGGTACTTTTCTTATCAGGGAGCTACGACACAACTCAGTCAGCAAATGGGCGGTTCCGTATACACGAATCTGTATCTGATCCGGAGCAATGTCAATCAGTATGTAGCGCCTATTATGAAAGACCTGGACGTGCTTACCACTGAAATCAATTCTGATTCCATTGGTACCAACCAAGAGACCCTTCAGAAAAAGTTAGATGTTATCGTCAAGGCTCACCCCGAGCTAGATGCAGCGCTTCTCGGCAATGAGAAGGGGCAATACATACGTTCGCCGAAAAAACAGGAGTCCGATTATGATCCCAGGGAGAGAAAATGGTACAAAAACGCGATGCTGGAAAAGGGTAAAGTATTCGTCGGTGTTCCAGTTGCCAGCGTCACGACAGGGAATTTAGTCGTTAATATATCGGGAACGCTGGAGGACGGTGAAGGAGCTGTTGCCCTGGCTTTGAACCTGGACAAAATGAGTGAAAGTCTGCAGTCTGTTAAGATTGGTGAGCGCGGAGGACTCATTATTGTTGATTCTGAACATAAAGTTGTATCTGGGACTGGAACAGCTTTCAACAAGACAGGCAAAAAAGCGGCTGACGCCATAGAAGGACTTCCCGAAGTGGCGACAACCGTCGAAAATGATACTCCTTCCATGTCGCAAATTCAATTTATGAATCGAGATATGCTGGCCTTTACACTTAAGGACCCTCTCACCGGTTGGAGCATTGTCGCACTGTCGGATCTGGAGGATTATAGTGATGCAGCCCAACCAATTCTGAAACAAAGCCTGATTGTGATTGTTATTTCCATACTTGCCGCGGCGATCATCATTGTGCTTATGGTCCGCTCATTCTTAATTCCGCTGCGCAAGCTGCAAGCAGGAACACGCATCGTCCGTGACGGAAATCTGACCGAACGTGTTAATCTATCCAGCAAGGATGAGTTCGGCGAACTGGCACAGAATTTTGACCAGATGACGCATTCCTTGCATACGATGGTCTCAGAGGTCAACCAAACCTCCTCCCGACTTGCTTCCTCTTCCCTGATAATCAAGGAAAGCACAGAGCAAACGACGGAGTCCGTACAACATGTAGCGGAAACGGTTATGGAATCCGCGGAAAATGCAGCCACCAGCGCCGAGGCATCCGAGCAGACCGCTAATGCCGTTGAAGAAATGGCGAAGGGTGTCAGCACCATTGCCGAATCGGCAAGCTCCATCGTGGATTCAGCAGGACAAACCGAGCATGATGTGGCTCAAGGCAGTCAAATGATCAGTAGTGTACGGACCCAAATGGACCGTATTCTGGAGGCTGTCAGCCAAACGGCTAGCCTAATGGATGAGCTATCCCAGCTCTCGGACGATGCGAAGCAGATGAATACGGCTATTGCCGCCATTGCCAAGCAAACCAATTTGTTGTCTCTGAACGCGTCTATTGAAGCTTCCAGAGCTGGCGAAGCCGGGCGTGGATTTGCCGTAGTCGCTATAGAGGTACGCAAGCTGTCTGAGCAATCCAAGGAAAGCGCGGATTCCATCAGTCAGATTATTACTCAGATGCTCGATTTGATTCAACGCTCTACCGCTACCATGAACGGTAATGTTCGTAACCAGGTAGGTGAAGGTATGCGTATTAGCCAAGATGCAGAAGGTGCATTTACGAATATTGAGCGCTCTACTTCTCATATCGTGGAACAAATTCAAAGTGTGTCCGCTGCTGCTGAACAAATCTCAGCCAGTACAGAGGAAGTCTCCGCCACTGTTACCCATTTGGCAAGCCTGTCTCGCAATTCGGCGGACAGCTCGCAGACAACATCTGCTGCTGCTCAGGAACAAATGGCAGCTATGGAGGAAATTTCCTCTTCGTCACAGGAGTTGTCCAACATGGCGCAGGATTTGCAACAGCTGGTTAAGCGATTTAAGATTTAACTTACTACTAACAAAAGCCTTCGTCCGTATACAAATTACGGGCGAAGGCTTTTTACATTTGAGTTCTTGATATGCTCTCTCTCTTGTTACTTATAGGGTCATCTGACCGGTTAAATGACGGCGTCTATCTCCTTCAGGGTCGTGCTCCACCTTAATATTCTGATGGAAAATAGCTGTAGTCCGCTCTTCTCTGTCGTACATCGGCCAAGCCCCCTCGGACAGCACTGGCTTCCCATCACGTGCAAAAGCAACCCATGCCTGCTGCATATCTTGAGCCAGCTTCTGCATCGAAGGTTGAATCTCTAATCCAAGCTTATCTAGCAGCTCCAGATTATCGAAAACAAACGCAATCTCTGCACCGTGAACCGCTTGTTCAAAGGTAGGATGCCCGGGCAATGTCCAATCAAAACGATACATCCATACAGGAGTATGCGCCGACTGAGCAACAGCAAGAGCCAACGCAGGACGCCAAAAAAATAGATCAGTCAACATTTGCGCCTGCCCCTCAATTGTAACCGGAAATGGTTCTATCAGATCGCCGATGTCTGACATGCCCGTCATCATTTCCAAAGCCTGACTCGCTGTTGACTTGTTCATTAGATGGGATTCTTTTCGGATGAAATAGGCCCCCTCATGCAAGTTCGTTCCAATCAAAACGGATACCTGTTTTGCTGAACCTTGCGCGATTGCAGACAGCGGTACATCTGGCAGGGTCACACCGTCGACAACGGGTTGATAGATCATCGCCATCCCTGGTCCGATGACTTCATATGTCTTCTCCATAGCTAGCATCAGCGCATCTGTCGGCAACGTAAACAACCGTTCTGGATGCTGAGTGTCCACACCCAGCTGCTGCAGATACACAGCCGTCACTTGCTCGGCCTGTGCAGTTGGCAATACCTGCGACGCACCGCTCTGTAAAATCGCACGCCGGAACAGTCCCTCAGCTGTTGGCATCGCCAATAAAGCGGCAATACTCATCGCCCCTGCCGATTCACCGAACACCGTTACTTCGTCCGGGTTACCGCCAAAGGCAGAGATGTGATCCCTAACCCATTCCAGCGCAGCGATCTGATCCAGTAGTCCCGCATTAGAGGTCAGTCCATCTCCCTTTGGAGTCAGATGCAAAAACCCTAACGGCCCCAATCGATAATTGATCGTAACAACCACAACATCGCCATTCTTCGCCATGCGTTCCCCGTCATATAAAGGTATAATCCCGGACCCCGTGACAAAGGCACCGCCATGAATCCACACCATCACTGGGCGTCCCTTCTCAGGAGCCTTCGAAGCAGGTGTCCAAATGTTCAGGTATAAGCAATCCTCTGACTGCTTAGGCGGTTCCACCAGATTTCCAGTCATACTTTCAGCGGATGGCATAGGTTGCGGACAGATTGGCCCAAAACTCGTCGCAGCCCGCACACCCTCCCAAGACTCCAAAGGCTGGGGCGCGTGAAAACGCAGTTTTCCAATAGGAGGCCGTGCATATGGGATACCTTTCCATACATGATATCCATTTCCTGATTCCCCACGCAATTGACCTAGACGAGTATGTACTATAATACTCTCCATCATGAAGCCCCCTTTATTTCGTAAGTTCAACACAACGGTATAATATCAATCTTTACATATCTCTATTATACCCTTTGCACACGGCCAAACCAAAAAATACCGGAAGCACTTTTGCGCTCCGGCATTTTTATAAACAAGATAGCGAAATAGCGATTAATCCCGAACTTCTTCTTTTGGAATCAGCTTGTAAATTTCTTCGCTTTCCATAGAGTCAATTAGTCGATCTAGCCACTTGTAATAAGCGACGGCCTGCTTCATTTTCATACGATCTTGCTGAAGAATCGCCTTAAATTCCTCGTACTCTTCACCCTGATTCATCAATCTGTCCAGCTCATCAATGGCTTTGCGCAACACCAGTAAATTTGTTTCTACCGCTTTTCTCCATTTAATAGCGAAGAAGTCAGTAAATGTTTGATGCCAGTCATATTCAACTTCATACAAATCCTTGCGTGAGCCTTTGCTCCATACCTTATTTACCATTTTCAGATCCAATAATGTGCGAACCCCTGTACTCATGCTCGTTTTGCTCATTTCCATTTCACGGCCCATCTCGTCCAGCGTCATTGGTTTATCCGCAAAAAAAAGCAAACCGTATAAATGCCCCGCAGACAAAGTAATCCCATACAGGTCCATGTTTTTACCTATAGCTTCTATGACACGTTTGCGAATTTTTTGCAGCGAAGCCTGCTGCTCATCACCTAACTGGTACAAGCTCATGCTTGCAACCTCCTAATTTTAGAGCATTTTGCACAACCTAGTATGAACGATTTACCCGTAAAAGATTAGCTTTGACGCAATATATGAAATCTTTCAACAATAAATGAAATGTTTCAAAAGCAAAGCTTCTGTCTATATTACAACAGCATGGGTCGTTCAAAATCATAATTCGCAAAATTGCTAATGATAGTAAACTTTTTAAATTATGGATATACATAAATCTTTTTCTTATGGTTATATTTCATTGTCTATTTTAAAAAAAGCACTATCGGTTGTAAAGTTCCGAATGTTTGAGCATTCTATAGAACGAAGGAGCATATCGAAGGAAACTTTGTACAGTTTTTTCTGTACGTACTTTATGAACAGTTTTTTTGTTTGAAATGTAAGCAATGCTTCTGTTACAATTAATTTTGTCATTAACCGTTCAGGATGTTCAGAATTATGATTTTTATACTCAATCCTTAATGCAACATGGGGTTAATACCAAGCAAAGTATAGAAAGAAGAGGTGTATGTATGACGATTTTGGAAGTCAAAAATGTCAGCAAACTCTTTGGTCCTCACGCAGAGCAAGGTGTTCCGCTCCTGGAGCAAGGCTGGGGCAAGGAAAAGTTGGCCAAAGAAAAACAGATTACTGTTGGTGTCAATAAGGCCAACATGGAAATTAAGCAAGGTGAAATTTTCGTAATTATGGGGCTATCGGGCAGTGGCAAGTCTACTTTAGTGCGAATGCTAAATCGCTTGATTGAGCCTACCTCCGGTGAAATTCTGGTCCACGGCAAAGATCTCCGTAAGATGAACAAAGAACAACTTCGCGAAGTTCGTCGTAAAACCATCAGCATGGTTTTTCAAAAATTCGCCCTGTTCCCACATCGGACTGTACTAGAAAATGTAGAATATGGTCTTGAAATTCAAAAGGTAGAAAAAGCACAGCGTCAGGAAAAGGCGCAACAAGCGCTGGAACTGGTTGGTCTTAAAAACTGGGGCGATAAAATGCCCGATGAATTAAGTGGCGGTATGCAACAGCGTGTCGGTCTGGCACGAGCGCTGGCTAATGACCCTGAAGTGCTCCTGATGGATGAAGCATTCAGTGCATTGGACCCTCTCATTCGCCGTGACATGCAGGATGAGCTGTTGGAGCTTCAAGATAAAATGAAGAAAACCATTGTGTTTATCACCCATGATCTGGATGAAGCGCTGCGGATTGGTGACCGGATTGCATTGATGCGAGACGGTGCGGTCGTACAAATCGGTACACCGGAAGAAATTATGATCCAACCGGCTAACTCTTATGTAGCCCGCTTCGTCGAGGATGTGGATCTGTCCAAGGTATTGACGGCTGCTCATGTCATGCTTCGTCCAGAAACCATCACCATGGATCGTGGTCCGCGTGTGGCTCTGGAATTGATGCGGGAGCGTGGGATTTCCAATTTGTTCGTCATTGACCGCACCAAAAAGCTACTGGGTGTTATTAACGCCGAGGATGCTGTTCATGCACTGCGCAATAATTTGAAAATTGAAGATATTTTGATCACGGACGGACCGCAGGTTGCTGCCGAGACAGTCATTAATGATTTATTTGAAATTACAAGCTCGTCCAAGGTGCCGCTGGCTGTGGTCGATGACAAGCAAAAGCTGCTGGGCGTTATCGTCCGTGGAGCATTGCTCGGCGCACTTGGTGGAGATGTTACCACTACGAAGGAGGTGAATGCCCATGATACCGAAACTGCCAATCGCTGAGTGGATTCAATCCATTGTAGACTGGATGGGTATTCATCTGGCTGGATTGTTTAATGTTATTTCTTCCATTATAGAAGCTGTAGTTGGCTTTTTCTCAGGCCTGTTCATGCTTCCGCACCCTCTGGTGTTCATCGTAATCATCGGGATTATCGCCTTTATGATCGGGCGGGTTCAGCTTACGCTATTTACTGTCATCGGCTTCCTGCTGATTGATAATCTTGGTTATTGGAGTGAAACAATGAATACGCTCGGACTGGTCATCACGTCTGCGCTCGTATCCATTGTTATCGGGATTCCCATCGGGATCTGGTGTGCATACAGTAAATCGGCATCACGCATTATCACGCCTTTACTTGATTTTATGCAGACGATGCCTGCGTTCGTGTACTTACTCCCAGCGGTTACCTTTTTCAGCCTGGGTGTTGTGCCGGGTGTTATCGCATCTGTTATCTTTGCTATCCCCCCAACCATTCGCATGACCAACTTGGGGATTATGCAAGTATCAGGTGAGCTGATCGAAGCATCAGACGCTTTTGGTTCAACATCTGCGCAAAAGCTGTTCAAAGTTCAGCTTCCACTTGCATTGCCTACCTTAATGGCTGGTATTAACCAGACGATTATGCTGTCACTGTCTATGGTTGTCATTGCTTCCATGATCGGTGCGGAAGGCATCGGTGCTGTTGTGTACCGTGCTGTGACACAGCTGCAAATCGGTAAAGGTTTTGAAGCCGGCTTAGCTGTTGTCGTTCTGGCTATTGTGCTTGACCGTTTTACGCAAAACCTGTTTAAACCTACGCAAAAAGGCAAAAGCCGCGTATCCAGCAAGCAAAAAGTATGGATTACTTCTGCAGTTACAGCTGTCATTCTGATCGCTGGTGCATCCCAATATTTTGTTGGAACGGATCATTCCGCATCTGGCAAAGGTAACGCTGCTGCCAACCCGGTTGGCGAAGAAGTCGGTTACAAAATTATCGGTATTGATGCCGGGGCAGGCATTATGAAATCGACTGCCAAAGCAATTCAAGACTACAATTTGTCTGATTGGAAGCTGGTTGAAGGTTCCGGTGCAGCTATGACGGCCACACTGGACAAAGCCATTAAAGCGAAAAAGCCGATCATTATTACAGGTTGGACTCCACACTGGATGTTCAACAAGTATGATCTCAAATATTTGGAAGACCCTAAGAAGTCTTATGGTGAAGCCGAGGGGATTCATACGATTGCCCGTAAAGGCTTGCAGCAGGATGCTCCTATCGCTTATGAGTTTCTAAAACGTTTCAAATGGACACCAGAAGATATGGGTGAAATGATGGTCGCCATTCAAGCCGGAACCAGTCCTGAGCAAGCTGCCAAGGATTGGGCGGAGAAACATGCCGACAAGGTTCAGGAATGGATTCAAGGACTGCAACCTGTCAATGGTGACACCTTCAAGCTAAGTTATGTGGCTTGGGATTCTGAAATTGCCAGCACGAATTTGCTAAGTTATATTTTGGAGAACAAACTGGGTTACAAAGTAACAGCACTTCAAGTTGAAGCAGGTCCTATGTGGACGGGTGTCGCTAGTGGTGATGTGGATGCTTCACCGGCTGCATGGCTACCGTTAACACATGCGGATTACTGGGCTAAATACAAGGATAAGCTCGACGATCTTGGGGCTAATATGAGCGGTGTTAAAACCGGATTGGTCGTTCCAGCTTACATGGATGTTAAATCGATTACTGATTTGCAGGATAACGGAGCCGAAGCGGCTCCGGCTTCCGCCACAACTGGGGACTTTGGCAAAGAGGTCGGCTACCGCATTGTCGGTACCGACCCTGGCGCCGGACTAATGAAGCTGACCGCTAAAGCTATGAATGACTATGGCTTATCCGACTGGAAGCTGCTTGAAAGCTCTGGAGCTGCTATGACTGCTACACTGGATAAAGCTATCAAAGCCAAACAGCCTATCGTCGTAACAGGTTGGACTCCTCACTGGATGTTTAATAAATATGATTTGAAATACTTGAAAGATCCTAAAAAGGCGTACGGTGATAAGGAAGAAATTCATACAATCGCCCGCAAAGGCTTGAAGCAGGATGCTCCTGTGGCTTATGAATTTCTAAGCCGATTTAAGTGGACTGCTGAAGATATGGGTGAAGTGATGATCGCGATTCAGGACGGTACTGCCCCACAGCAGGCTGCCAAGAATTGGGCTGATAAACATCCTGACAAGGTTCAGGAATGGATCAAGGGTCTGCAGCCCGTCAACGGCGATCCTTTGAAGCTAAGCTACGCTGCTTGGGATTCTGAAATTGCCAGTACGAACGTATTGAAATATGTATTGGAACAAAAATTAGGCTATAAAGTAACAGCTCTGCAGGTGGAAATCGGCCCGATGTGGACTGGCGTAGCTGGCGGAAGTGTAGATGCTACCGCAGCCGCTTGGCTTCCATTGACGCATGCTGATTATTGGGCTCAATACAAGGATAAGGTGGATGACATCGGAACCAGCATGACTGGCGTTATGTCCGGGCTTGTCGTTCCATCCTATGTGCCGATTGATTCTATCGAGGATCTTCAGCCGCCGCAATAATATTTTTTCTGCTTTTAAACCATACGAACAAGCAAAAGGCAGATCAGGGTTTACTCCTGATCTGCCTTTTTGTGATATCCAATATTTAGAGTTGCTCTCAGCCTTTTAGCGTGAATCCTTCTTGAGCGGACACTTCGGCATGCTGCTCTGTCGTCTGGTGCTGTCTAAAGAATAACGGATAGATCGCGAAAGACACCAGCAGACTTACACAACCAATGACGCCTAGAGCAATCATATCTTTGAAAATGTATGTGATATCCAGTCCTTTGAGCGTGATGTTCCGTACAGCATCCAGGTAATACGTCAGTGGCAATATCTCAGCAAGCCCCCGCAAGAAGCCGGGCATTGCCTCTAATGGCCATGTATAGCCTGACAGCATAAAGGAAGGAACAGCAATCAGCATCAGAGTTTGGGTCGCATCTACTCTGGTTTTGGAAAAGAGACTGAACAGGAAGCCTAATCCGCACAAGGCAAAGTTAAAAACCAGCGACACTAAAATCAACGGCAGTACCTGTCCCCTGAACGGAATATCGAAGCATAAAGCGCTGATACTGAATACAGTCAGCACATTGAAAGCTCCCGCTGCATAATACGGTGCCAGTTTGGCAATAGCCAAACGCCAAGGGGTATTTCTCCATGCGCCAAATCTTCCCCAAGTCCCTGCTTCCTTATCACGCGTGCAAGACAACGCAATACCTAGCAGCAAACACTGCTGGAGAGCCGCAGAAATAACCCCCAACGGCATGAAAAGCTTATAATCATATACTGGGTTAAATAGCACTCTGGATCGGAACGGGATGGTAGTCAGCGTCGACGCGGCCTGATCGGCGTTCATTCCCTTTTGTTTCATGGAATTGACTGATACTCCGGCACTCACGCTACTAATAACCTGATTCGCAATCCGACTGGCACTATTGGAATACATCATATTACTGCCGTCAATCAGCGTGAGCACGGGTGGATTCTCCCCATGCTTAAGCCGAGTGGTAAAGTTGTCGGGAATGACGATTCCGACCTTAGCTTCTCCAGCCTCTACTTGACGGACTACATCATCCTGATTGTTTGCTTGCCGTGTAACGGAAAATGAATCGGTCGAATCAAACGCCTGAATGATCTGGCGACTGAGCTGCGAATTATCTCCGTCGTACACGGTGACAGGCATCTCGGTAATCCGCTGATGTGAATACAGGAAGCCGAATAGTATCGTATACACAATCGGCGTAATCAGCAGAATAGCCATAAAGCGGCGGTCCCGGAAGATGCTCAGCCATTCCTCGCGAAACACATCGCGGATACGAAGTCTTTCCTGTGAATCCTGCATATTACTGCGCCCCTTTGCCTGTAAACAGGACCGTGGAGCCTGTTGGAACCGAAGCAGCAAGGTCCGGCAATGCTACTTTAACACCGAAGGAACGGACATCCTTGTCACCGGAGCTTTGGCTCGGTTTTTGAATGGCAAAGTCAGCAGCCGATTCTAACAGAATGACTTTACCCTTCAGCTCCTTACCGCCAGACAGCAATTTAATTTGGACAGTATCCCCTGCTTGAAGGCCATTCAGAGACGTTTCAGGTACATAGAATTTAGCCCAACGTTGTGTCAAAGTTTCAATGGTATAGACCGGGAACCCTGCGCTAGCCATTTCACCTAAGCTAAGCGACTTGGATTTTACGATTCCATCCTCGGACGCACGCAGCGTAGTATAGCTCAAATAGGTCTGAGCCTCTTGAAGTGCGGCTTCCGCTTGGGCTACCTGAGCATTGGCACCTGCAACCGCAGATTGAGCCTGCTCAACTGTGGATTGCGCCGCCTTCACCGCAGATTGCGCTTGTTCTACCGAAGCCTGAGCAGCTTTGACATCTTCCTGTTGCAGAGCAACTTTGCCCGCTCCTGCCTGTGCTTCCTTCACCGCAGCCAAGGCTTGGCGGTATTGAGCTTCAGCCGCCGTAATTTCCTCCTTGCGGCTTCCCTCCCGTGCCATATCCAATTTTTGCGACTCTGCATTATACTTGGCCACTGCCTGTTGATGTTCCAATGTCGCTTGATCCAAAGATGCCTGGGTTGCTGCACCGGCTTCTTGAAGCTTTTTGGCACGCTCCAGATTTTTAACGGTCAGGTCCAGCGTTTCCTTGGCTACCTTCACAGATACTTGCAATTGCTCAAGCTCCTGTGGTCTTGCCCCGCTCTTGAGGGCATCCAGTTTTGCCTTGGCAGCGTTCGCAGCCGCTTTGGCCTGTTCAATCTGGCTGGAGGAAGCCTCTGCGGTCACACTGACCGATGTCGTGCCTTGGCTTTTCTTGGCCTGAGCAGCACTCACAGTAGCCTGTGCCTGGCCTACGCCTGCTTGAGCCTGCAACACTCCAGCTTTTGCTTTGGATACATTACTCTTGGCTGCCAGCAATGCCGCCTGTGCCTGCTTCACCTTATCTTCCAACTCGCGACTTTCCAGATGGGCTAACACCTGCCCTTTTTTCACCTGATCGCCTTCTTTGACGAGCATCTGGTCAATCCGTCCTGCCATTTTAAAGCTGGCATTGAGGGTATCCGACTCCACATAAGCCGTAGGAATGGAAGAAGACTGATCCGCAGACAAGCTGCTTCCACCCCGTGGAAGAGCAGTTAAGGCATATATCCCAACCGCGATTAAAATAATAAGTACGACATAAATCGTATATTTTTTAGCTTTCATGTTTTCATCACTCCATCTGTATATTAATGTTGCATGCCCAATGCATTACACACAAAAACTTCAATGCTTTCACGAGCCTCTTGCAGATTCATCGTTTCGCCCCAAACCATTGACCTCATTGGTGCAAAAATGTAAATCCCAAATAAGCAATTGGCTGTTGTTTTGGCATCCAGCTTACTTGAAATTTTCCCATGAAACTTGCCGGAATCGATCTCTGCCTCCATAAAATCAAAATAGTCAGCCAGCACCTGCCTAATATTAAAATGCTGCTCTTGCGAAACCCAGCCCTTACTGACCAATAGACGGCAAAAGTCCGGTTCTCTCACAATAAACTCAATATGTACTTGGATTAGCTTTCGAATCCTAAGCTCCACCTGATCTTTAGGCGTATGAGCCATTGCTTCATGGATATCCCGGACAAAACGCTCCATCCCCATCTTCAAAATGTAAATGTACAATTCTTGCTTGTTTTTAAAATTGTAATACAGGGTTCCTTTGGCTATGCCACAAACTTTGGCAATTTCCTCCATATTTGTTTCATTAAATCCTCGTTCAGAAAAAGCTTTGAGTGCGCCGTTAAAAATAATTTCCTTTGTCTGTTGTTTCATGCTTCCTCCTTTTTTGAACTGACCGTCCAGTACAAAAATTATGTATTTATTATAAGCCCATTTTTAGTTATCCAGCAATAGGAAAAATGAAAATATTTCATTTTAGACAATTCGTCTAAACGCTTATTCTAAAAGTGAAAATGCAAAAACGGATCGAATAAGTGAGGGGGTCACTCATTCGATCCGCTATGTCATAAAATCGGATGATAAGGAGGCGCATTCTACGGATTATCATCTGATTTTAAGGGAAGGCCGACTATTTTTTCACGGTTTGATTATATTGCGCAATTTTGCCTGTGATTTCTTGGGTAGCTTGATCCAATGCCTGTTTGGGCTGTTGCTGGCCACTCAGCACAGCCTCGATTGCACCTTCGACGATTTGACGCGCTTCTGGGAATACGCCCATCACTGCGCCCTGTGTAGCGGTGGATTGTGCCGATGCATGCAATTGGTCAACCGCCGTCTGGAATTGCGGATATTTTACCATATTGTCTTTAAGTACCTTTTCGTCATAGGCCGCTTTCGTGATCGGGAAGTACCCGGTATTCACACTCCATTGTGCCTGTACAGCTGGGGAAGCGACGAATTTAATGAACTCCCATGCTGCCTTCTGCTGGGCTTCGGGCTTGTTGTTCATGATGTACAAGCTTGCGCCGCCTACAACCACGCCGCCTTCTTTAGCTTCATTGGCTCTTGGCAGGAATCCTGTGCCTACTTCAAATTTATCGCCAACCTGCTCCACAATATTACGCAGCGAAGCGGTGGAATCCAGCGTCATTGCAATTTGTCCTGCGGAAAAAGCCTTTGCCGTATCGTCCGAGTTACGTCCCAGATTGGATACAACCTTTTCATCGATCATTTTCTTCCACCACGTTAGGGTTTTTACACCTGCATCCGAATTCAGCATGGATTCCGTTGCCGCTTGATCACGACCATTGCCATTATTCACATAATCTGCGTTCTGATTGGCAAACAGTTGTTCCATAAACCAGCCGTAGATGGCAATGGAAGCACCGGATTTACCATCCTTGCTCAAGGCTTTAGCAGCCTTTTCGAACTCATCATACGTTTTCGGAGGATTAGCTGGATCAATTCCTGCGGCTTTGAATGCATCCTTGTTGTAATATAAAATCGGGTTTGACGTATTGAACGGCATCGCGTTCAGTTTACCATCAATCGTATAGTATCGTGTAATATTCGGCTCTAGCTGTGACAGATCGAACTTGTCTGCATCAATAAATTGTTGTACGGGTGTGATCATTTTGGAGTCGATCATGAATTTACTACCGATTTCATATACCTGAATGATGTCCGGTCCGCTGTCGGAACCAAGCGACGCTTTCAGCTTGTTCAAGCTGTCATCATATTTGCCTTGATATACCGGCTCTACCTGAATGTCCTTATGACTGGCGTTAAAATCAGCGGCGATCTGCTTGATTGCTTTTTCACCGTTACCGGACATCGAATGCCACCAAGTCAGCTTCACTGGGGAAGCCGCTGCTGCTCCATCACTACCATTACTCGGCTTCTCTGCAGCAGTATTATTGCTACAACCTGCTGCAACCACCATGGCAGTCAGAATAAGCAGGGTCAATGCACTTTTCAGACAAAAAAATCTCATAATCTCTCTTCTCTCCCTTTGATTAAATGATTCTTGAATTGGCATTCTCTTGCGATATTCTTGTGTGTTGAAGCTCTGTATATGGGCTGCTTGCGCAGGTGTTGCTTTCTTTTGACATATGTGGTCAGCCTTTAAGTGCACCCGCCGCCATTCCACGAACCAACTGTTTTAGTCCAAAGATCAGCAGGAGCAGAGACGGTAAAATGACAAGAGCCGTACCCGCAAATACCAGATTCCATGAAGTCGATTCCTGAAATTCGAGCATGGATATACCGATCTGTACCGTGCGCATATTCTCGCTATTGGTGATTAGTAAAGGCCAGAGGTACGAATTGTACATATTCAGGAACGAATACACAGCCAGTGTTCCGAGCGCAGGGCGCGATAACGGAAGCACATGGAACAGAAAGTAACGGATATGTCCGCACCCATCCATACGAGCCGCCTCGAACAGTTCCTTGGGAAGCTGGAGAAAAAATTGCCTTAACAGGAATGTCCCGAATGCCGTCGCCAGAAAAGGAACCGTCAACCCTTGATATGTATCAAGCCAATTCCAGCTCCGTACCGTCAGGTAGTTTGGAATAATGGTCACTTCCCAAGGGATCATCATTGTCGCAACAAACATGCTGAAAATGAAGTTTTTTCCCTTGAATTCCATTTTGGCAAAGGCATAGGCCGCCAAGCTCGCTGTAATCAGTTGCCCAATCATTGTAAGACCCGAAATGAGAAATGTATTTCCAATAAAGGCTGCAATCGGAACGATTTCAAACACTTCAGTAAAATTGGCCATATGAAAAGAATGCGGGAAAAAGCTTGGTGGGTAAGCGCTCGCTTCCTCGGGAGACATGACTGCCATAAAAAACGTATATATAACCGGATACAAAATGAGAGCAGCTGCAATCGTAAGCAGCACATATAGCAATGTAGAATTCAGGTGTCGTTTCATTGGTAATGCACCTTTCTTTCCACCCATTTGAACTGAATCATCGTGAGCAGCAGAATGACAGCAAACAAGACAATGGCCTGCGCGCTCCCCGTTCCGAACCGGAAATTAACGAAAGCTTCCTGATAGATGGAATACACAAATACATTCGTACTGTTCACCGGACCGCCTTTGGTCAAAATGTTAATTTGAGCAAAAGACTGGAAGGCTCCAATGATGGAAACTACGGTCACAAAAAAGATCGTCGGTGATAACAGTGGCATGGAGATACGCCAGAACGTGACGAGCGGTCCAGCCCCGTCCATTTTGGCACTCTCATACATGTCATCTGGAATCCCTTGAAGTCCGCTCGATAAGATAATGTAATTGAAGCCAAGATTCATCCAGATGGTCATTATGGCTACTGAGAACAGCGCCCAATCCGGGCTGGTCAGCCACGGAACCGGATTGATATGTAGGAGGGAAAGCACATAGTTGAGCATCCCCAGTGTCGGATGAAAAAGAAATTTCCAAATGACCGCAGATGAACCGACCGACAACACCATCGGCAGCGAAAAGGCAAACTGGAAGATACGCATTCCCCGCAATTTACTGTGTGTAAGTGCAGCCAGTACCAGCGCCAATAAAATACCTACTGGTACGGTTAACAGTGCAAACAGGAGTGTCACCTTAATCCCTTGCAGAAACAGTCCCGAGCTGAAAAGTGTAGTGAAATTATCTAATCCTACATATGCTGCAACGTTTCCTGCGGGATCTGTAGAATGCAAGCTGAGATAAACGGACTTGATCATCGGATAAAACATAAATACAGCAAACAAAATAAGCGATGGAGCCAAAAAGGTATACGCCAGCGCGTTTTCGCGCAGTCTTTGAATTTTTAGCGAACCCGTGCGTATGCGGGCTTTAGACGAAGTCTGTTGCTGACTCCTCGTCCCCAGTCCCATAGATTTGTTAAGCTCACCCAAAACGGAGCGCCCCTTTCTTTTCAAACCAACCTCAGTAAGTGTATCGTTTCGATGTAAAGGGAACGTCAAGTGGGCTGGAGTAAAATGTTAATGTTTTTCCTTTTTGTAAAAGCAACTCTCTATAGGTATGAGCACAAGGACATAGACTTCTGCATATGATGCATCATTACATGGTATGGAGGTTAGAGGCGAATGCCGTACAACACCGTCAGTCCGCAAACTTTATATCAAGCTAGACCGGAATTACAGACCGAACTCAAAAAGATCCGCGATCATTTGCATTATCAATTAAGCCCCTACATGAATCATACGGTTAGGGTACAAACGATGGATCATCAAGTATATGAAGGAACGATTGTGCACATCGATGCGGATCATTTGTATCTGAGAGTTCCTCAGCAATATCACTCACCCTTCCCAGGCACCACGACTCCGAATCGCTCCTATGCCTACAACAATGTCATTTTGCCGCTTGTGTTATATAATTTATTGGTTATAACCCTGTTGAGCTAGCGCTCGTTCCATCTCTCTCTAACTAAAAGACAAAAAAACCTCCAAATTCGATAAGTAGCCACCCTTGGCATATTACGAAGTTGGAGGTTTTAGTTATTTGTTTTCCATAATCATTAGTTCTCACAAGAGATACCTGCTTCTTGCTCTAGTACAGCTACAAATCCCTCTATACCCTCTCCACTCGGCAGATGGGTGAACACCTCGTTCACACCCTGATTGATTAGCGTGATGTTTCCCCTAGTACCCGACAAATCCTCATCCAGCTTAGCCAGTGAAATATGGTGATAATTAATGAACTTGACCCAAGGAGTACCCATAGTACAGGAATAAAAAATGATTCGTTCGGACGTCACAGCCAGCATTCCATGAAGCGATATCCTTTGGGAGCTCTGCTGCAAATCATACGTACACCCCATATATGATCGAATGTGTTCGCCCGCTTCTAACGTCAGACTAATAGCTCGCAGCTCTTTTTCTTTTGTTTGCATCCCGTCTCATCTCCTGTTGGAAGTTCAGGAACGAGTCGCAACTCCTTGACCTCAGATCAGCTTTTGCGGCTTGTCCCGTCGACCTCTTCATTTTTCGTCAGATTAAGACTCTCACGAACTGGACAATGACCTACCTCAACTGCACATTGAAACCAAGGATGGATATGTACAACTTAACATGGGTACAGGATGTTATCAACAAGCAAGCTATCACTCTTTTTAAGCATAACTCTGTAATCTGCGTCTTATTGAAGAAACAATTAGATCCAATTTTAAGTGATTGGAATTGATGAATTTCAGAACCGAAGAATGATATACGCTTCTTCTTGGCAAGCTAATGTGAGAATACGTTAGAACGGAGAAGAAGCCTGATGAAATATGACCGATTACTATCTGCAAGTATCGCTGTTTCCTTGTTTTGTGCCAGCTTGTGCCCCACAACCTATACAAATACTGCACAAGCCGCATCTTACACCTCCCCTACTCCTACAAAGGGAAGAGCCTATTATGAAGAACGCGGCGACATTGTATGGGAAGTTCCTACCCATCGCAAGTTGATTGCCCTCACATTCGACGACGGACCGGATGGAAGCAATACGCCTGCCATTTTGGATTTGCTTAAAGAATACGATGCTAAAGCGACCTTTTTTGTCGTCGGCAGTCGTGTAGAAAAGCTGCCTCACCTTGTCAAGCGGGAACGAGAAGAAGGGCATGAAGTTGGCAACCATACCTTCCTTCACTCATCCTTTCAGTATATTTCTCGCAACAAAGCTCTGTCCGAATTGGATCAAGCTCAGGCGAGCATCGTACAGGCAACTGGTGCGGGGACCCATCTTTTTAGGCCACCCGGCGGCTCCTATACCGATTCGCTGGTCAAGCTCTCCAAGGAGAAAGGTCTCAAAATTATTTTATGGTCCTGGCATCAGGATACCTTAGATTGGCGAAAACCCGGTGTACATCGTATCGCTAATAAGGTCCTTCGCAATGTCCGTAACGGCGACATCGTCCTTATGCACGATTATGTATATAAAAGTACACAAACCGTCGAAGCCCTGAAAATCATTTTGCCCGAACTAAAAAAAAGGGGGTTTACCTTCGTCACTGTGTCTGAGCTGCTTGCCAATCGTAAGACGCCCGAAGGACTGATTGAAGTGAATAAATAGTAGATAGAAACAAAAAGACTCCGCCAGTTACTCGCCGACGGAGTCTAATTACTATATGTGACACCCAAAGGACTAATTAAGTTCAATAGTTGAAGAGATAGGTATTTGTAATATAGTCCTTTTATATGAAATTCTTGGTTACACAATACGTTCTTTTTACGGCAACTATACTTACGAATTACAATTACAACTATTTAAAGGAGGCAATTACAATGAAAAAAGCAATATTGACTGTAGCGTCCCTTGCTGTATTTCTGTCAGCAGGATCGATGGTTTCTGCGGCTGCACCCGCAACAGAAAAACACGAGCAAAAAATGCATCAACATAAGGTTCATGCAAAACATGAACACAAGATGCATGCCAAGAGCAAGCATGAGAAAATACACAAGCTACATGCGCGTGAAGCTGCTCCTGCCAAAATCATAGGAGAAAAAAGTATTCATGCGAAAAGTTTGAAAGCAAAGGCAACAAAATTACCAAAAACCGGATTCGGTGGCGCGAGCGAGCAAATGAATTAGGGAGGGTTAAAAGGAGAGGGTTAGCTTTATTTAACCCTCTCTCTTTCTTCATATGAACAATACATGGATCATTCGTATAGGAGTATTCTTAATTTTGCTGGGAAGTACGAGCTGTTCATCCTCTGTTGAACATCATCATAACTCTACCTACGCCCCGGCCAAATCTGAAATTCAACAAGTTAAAATAGCGAAGCCCTTACAGGTTAAAAATAAACCTTTTCAAGGAATCGTTCCATATATGCTCGATATTCCTGAGGTTCGTATTCATTCAATTATAGAACCGGTTACATTCTTAGAAAATGGTCAGATGGGCGTTCCAAGCAACACAAATCGAGTAGGTTATTTATCTACCGGTATATTGCCAGGGGCAGCAGGTAATGCAATTATGGATGGACATGTAGATACATACACGGGCCCAGCTGTTTTTTATCCTCTTAAAAAACTAAAAAAGGGGGATTTCGTGTATGTGACTGGCGGTGGCGGCTGTAAGATTCAGTTTGCTGTCGAGTCTGTAAAATTTTACTTAACTTCCGAAGCACCGATTCAGAAAATTTTTGGTCCTACAGAAGAGCATCGTTTGAACTTGATTACATGTGCAGGTCGCTATAGCCGAAGCAGAAAAGAACACGAGGGAAGGCTAGTAGTTTACACCAAATTAGCACACATGAATTCAGCCTGTGAGAAACTTACTCAGGATAAGGGCAATTCCAAAAACAATTAAAACATTTTCAAGGAGAATGAATAATGTGCTTAAGACCGCTAAATTGCAATTGCTGTGCATGATCTTAATAATGATCCCCGCTTACAGCTTCTCTTCATTTCGTGTACAAGCAGAGCCAGCAAAACAAGATGACGTTATTCCTTTTCTTCAAGAGCTGTTTAATGATCGCACCCGGTTGTTGATGGATCAGGATAAAAAGCATATTGAGGACTATTATTTAGTAAAGCACAATCGAAGCAACTACGCATACCTTCATGAAATGAACAGAGCAGAATATATTCAGGAATGGGCCAAGCATCGAAAAATGAAATTCGTGAATGCAGAAAGCTCCATTCGGATATCCCGTATAGAAGTGTTAGACGATACGGCAAAGGTGTCACTTGTTCAGTCCTTAAAATTGAGTTATGAGTATATCGACAGCTACTCCGGTCAGCATGATTTTGGAATTGGAACACGTCATGGCATTACACTTAGAAAAAAAGATAGCCGTTGGTATTTGGAACGTGAATGGTATTCAGATCCATTGGAAGAAAATCCAAAAAAAATTGAACCGCTTGATTCAAGTTTTATTCCTCATAAAGACTCGGTTCCATCAGAGAAGGTTATCCATAATTACAATAGAGCCCGAGCCATTGACTATGCTAACAAGTATGCTGGAATAACATGGGGAGCAGGAAATCGTCAGCGATATAACCCAAAATACCTGGATTATAACTCCAAAGGGGGCGACTGTACCAACTTCTCCTCCCAAGTTATCGGAGACAAGGAGGAAGGTGGAGGACTGCCTATGAAATCTGGGTGGCATTACTCGTATGGTAACGGCGGAAGCCAAGCCTGGGTTCAAACGGACGCTTTTAAAAATTTTCTGATACGCTCCGGCTATGGGAGGATTATAGGACAAGGGAGCTTCTCAGATGTTGTCCGCGCGGTCAATGGTCAGCAGCATCAATACAGACCACAGTTGCTACCAGGTGATTTGATTGCTTACGTATTAAAAGGAGATGTAGACCACTTCTCCGTTGTTGTCGGATTCGATGGGGGTGGTTATCCTTTAGTTAACTCTCATACGGCAGACCGTTTCAGGGTTCCCTTCGACTTGGGATGGGATAGAAGCACCAAGTATTTATTGATTCATATACAAGATTAAGCATCTTGAATCGCAACACTTGCTCATATCCCAAAGAATACTGTCATAGAAATAGAATGGACAGCTTCTAATGGGGTGAAAAACGATTTGAAATTACCTCTTTTATTAAAACAAACTATGGTGAGAGCTAATGCGATGATCGTCGTGAAAGCCATAGGTCTAATCGGAAAAGTATTTATGATACGGCTAGTTGGAGCTGAAGGAATGGGCCTCTACCAGTTAGTCTATTCCTTCTACAGCTTAGTATTGATGATTATTTCCGGGGGATTGCCAACAGCGTTGGCTATGTTTACAGCTAAACATACGGCAAAAGGCTGGCGGTTGTTCAAAATTTTTTCAATACCCATAATTCTAACGGGATTGGCATGCAGTTTATTGACCTATTGGTTTTCAACGCCCCTTGCTAAATTACTCGGCTATCCGCAGATAAATTTTGTGATTCGATGCCTAGCCCCAGCTATACTGACCGTTCCCTTGTTAAGTCTGCTGCGTGGATATTTGCAAGGTCTTGAAAAGTACACTGCGATCGCCATTTCGGAAATCATAGAGCAAACTGCCCGGATCGGTACTTTGATGTTGCTAGTGCCATTATTTATCCAATCCGGCATCGAGTTTGCTGTTGGTGGAGCGGTACTTGGAACTTTTACAGGCGCGTTGTTATCCTTTGCTGTGCTTATTGCTTTTTTTATGTATAACCGCCCTTCTGTAGCTTTATCCCCTCCATCAATTCGAACAGATTTACCTTTAGTAGTACAAGCTTCCTTTGCTATTGCGCTTACACGTTTGCTCATACCTGCGTCTGATTTTATGGATGCGATCATTATTCCCCAACGGTTACAAGTTGCCGGGGTTTCTTCTAAAGAGGCAGCGGAGATGTTCGGTATTGTTACTGGCATCGCCCTTGTCGTCGCTTATATGCCTACTGTGATTACAGGCGCGTTAACCCATACGCTCACTATGAAAATAACAGCAGACTGGCAAAATAAGAAGTACAACTCATTCTATAAAAAAGGCTATGCCGCTATTGAGGTAGCGTGGGTCTGGGGATTAGCCTCAGGTTTTTTCATTTTTAAATATGCCCCAGATATCTCCCTACTTGTTTTTGATATACAAAATGCCGAAATTCCTATTAAATCGTTGGCTATGCTACCATTACTCGTTGGATGGCGGGAAATCACAACTAGCGTCTTATGGGCACAAAATCGGAAGAAAACTCCCTTTATCGGCCTTTGCACAGGTGTACTTGCCAATTTCATCATTCTTTACTCCTTGGTTGCCATTCCCGATTTCGGGTATACCGGCATGTCCCTGGGAATCATAACGCTGGAGTTGACCGCAACAGGTTGGAATTTCAAAGTCCTTCAACTCTTTCAACGTGCCAAATCCCGTATAGCCATTATGCTGCTAGTAGATATTTTAGTTTTTGAAGCCATTCTTATAGTGGGCATGTTGTGTTCCAAGACGTTATCCTCATTGGAATGGCCAGAGACGGCTCATATAATTGTGGAGGTAATCCATTACTGCTTCTGGTGTGCTTTGTATTTAAAGGTTCGATTAAAAAGCGTTTTCAAAGAGTAGGAAAGGCTTCTCATAAGTTTATCAAACTTATGGGAAGCCCTTTTCTATTTGAATGTTAGCATTTAGCTATGTGTATCATTCTTTTGCCGAGCTGCTCAAGTACAGTCTGTCATACTGATTCCTTGAGTTTTCGTCTGGGAAATGTATGTGCGTTAAGCGAAGTTGTATTTACTATTACTGCTACGTCCAAGCTCAACGCTTTGGTTCATGCTATCTTTCAGTCCAATGTTTTGGAGGCAAGCCATTGCATCATCGTTGTTTTCTTTCCGTTAATCACCTTCAATACTTCGTTGTTATATACGTAAATCCAAGACCAATGGCCGTTGTATTCATACGGTGTTTGGTCGCTCTTCTTGTACAAACCAGAGGTATCCACTACGTTATCAAATAACGACATATGAACATCCTTTGCTCCAGCATTCACTAAACGGTTGTAAGTCGGAACCGTATAATCGTTGGGCGGAACCACGGTGTCGGTTTTGGCAGCCACAAACCAGATCGGCAGGTCCTTCATTTCGTTAATCTGTTCATCGGTTATAAAACTATCCTTCAAGGCTTCACATGCAACCACAGCTGCTGCAAAATAATCTTTATAGTCACGGATCATCAGCATAGTCATGTAACCACCGTTGGAGTCTCCACCAATGTAGATTCGATCTGTATCAATGTCTTTGTTTTGGGCCACGTAATCCTTAATTAAGGACATCAATGCTTGCTCATACTTGGAGGTTCCGTCCCCAAAGCTTGTAAAGCCATCCATCCAGTAGGTTGGGGTCTGAGGTGCCAGCACATAAGCCCCGCCAAAATAGGATTGGATATCCTTAGAGGCAAAATTTGCTGCTTTATTTCCGGCAATCGGAATCGTTGGATCGGTACCTCCCTCACCCATACCATGCAGCCAGATCACCAAAGGGTTTTTCACTTTGTCTTTTGCCGGTGCATAGTCTGCGTAGGTTAAAGTAACTCCATCAAAAGTAGATTTACCGGTCGCAAATTGATCAACCAACTTCCGTATCTGTCCTGCGGAAGTATCAATCTTCAAATCGGAAATCGTTCCGGATTTGGTTTTAATAGCTTTTTGCTGCGTGATCGTGTATTTGTTATCATTCCATGCATTAAACCCGGAGCCTGCCGCATCATAATGAATAGCGGAGCTTAGTGTTAATGTCGGACCGATTTCCATTTCCAATACAACATAGCTTCCGGTTTTATTTACAGGATTGCCACTTTTGTCCGATACATAGGCCTTGGTGACTTTCCGGTTTCCATTTTCAATAAAGGGATTTACCAACCGATTGTCGCTTCTTCCCACATGCACCTTAAATGTATCCTTAGTTATCGCATCTTTAGGGACTGGCTTACCCAGGTTAACAATGATCTTCGTAATGGCTGCTCCCCAATCCTTAACTTCCGCAACCGTCCGGTATGAGGTGGGCTGTATCTTTACATCCTTGGCCCATGCACCGGAGCTGAAAACAAGAGTCGTACCGATAGCTAAAGTGAGTAACATAGTTGTCATAGCAGCCTTTTGAAACCGTTTAAACATGATGTCTTACCTCCCAGATCCATTAATAGAACGCTTACATTATTTATTTTAATAATCTTTTTCATTTGCATCCTGTCTTTTATTAGCCTAATTCAGGTCAATTACTGACTCCTTGCTCCAGAATACCTCTTGTTCTCTTTTCGATATTGATGCGGTGTTGCCTGGAAAACCTTCTTAAATACCCTGGCAAAAGACTTCTCGTTCGGAAAACCGTGCTCCAACGCAATTTGTATGATGGAATGATCCGTATTCATAAGAACACGATAAGATCTCTCCAGACGGATGGCATTGATATATTGAAATAGAGTCATCCCTACATGCTTCACAAAAAAACGGGACAAATATTCGGGAGATAGTCCAAAAACCTGGGCTATGGAATCCAGGGATAAGCTTTGATCGTAATTCTCTTTGATATAATTGGTTATCAGCGTCAGCCGCTCCAAATATTTATCAGAGTTAAAGCCGGGGATAGATTCATTGTCCATTTTAAAATGCATTAATAACAGATACACCAGTTTATAAGATAGCGATGTTAAATGGATATGTGCTAAAGAGTCATTATGCTGATTGAGATAAGCCACAAATAAGGTGTTTAGCAAATCACGCAGCTCCGCAAAATGCTGTAATCTCTGCTCGTTAGTTTCGAAAATGGATATACAGTCAAATGAAATGGGGTTACTGCCGTTGACATTTGCTCTAATAAATTCAGAAGGAATCAGAACGGTTATGGCCTCTCTTCCTTTTCCCTTAGCCACAGAAAAGGAATGAATAGCATTCGAATTAATGAGCACAATATCTCCTTCTTTGGAGCTATAGCTCGCACCATCAATATAGATATGGTCAATTCTTCCTGAAAGTACATAGGATATTTCGATGCTATCGTGCCAATGCCCAGGTATGTATGCTGGTTCATTGGAGGAATGAACTATAATTTTTAACGGAAAATGATTATCTGCCTGGACCAGCTCATATTTGTATTCCAAGTTTATCGCTCCTCTCAGATGTGACCTCATAAATAGAAGAAAATGGCTTCAGCAGAGTGCCGAAACCACTTGTATTTAACCTCCCTCTCTCTATAAACAAAAAAACCTAAGTATAACAAAATACATAAGATCCTTGGATCTTAACATTTTGTTCCTTAGGTTTTGCCTGCGTAACAGTAACAATCCTAGTGCTATTCATTTAATTAAGCTAAGTATATAGTGGGTTGAAATACATGTCAACGCTTTCATTTTAGAGCGTAATGAAGTGAAAAAACTGGATTGATTCTCGCCGATAAACGTTTCTGAACTTAACTCTTATTTTATAACATGGTTTGTTCCCTGTTCAGAAAATTTCATTTGCCTATATTCATTCATGTTATTCTTTCTAGCGTCCAATATTCTAATACCCTCTGAGATTCTGTGCTAGAATAGGATTTTATCTGAAATTGTTTTTCTGAATTGTTCATTAAATCACCTCTAAGGATTATTTTTGTGCAAGCATATTATGTTCTAAATTGATTTTGTTATGTAACAAAAATGGATGTTTTCCATAAACACATACTTCATAGGTTCTTCTTTAGCTCATAGTATCGACCAGATCCATTCTCTGATCTTATTGTAAAAAATGATACCGGGTATCCTAAACATGAAAAAATGCAAAGGTCCAAATTTAAAGGAGGCAGCTTTTGTAAGGAAGGACAACCAAAAAGGGCCCCAGAAAATCCCAGGGCAGGTTCTACTACTTTGAAGTTTTTGGAAGTGTGATAAATTAACCTTAATACATATGGTTCCATTTTGACTATTCTGCTTTATCTCCAGTCAACCAGCTAAGACCATCGATTAGGCCTTGTTTCTTGAATTTTTGATAATTCGCTTTTGCTTCCTCCTTTCCGCCTCTTACGATCTTCAGTTTGTTACTGGATCTTGTTTGTTGGATGTGTCATTAAAAACGTTTCTGGATTTTTGAGAAGTTATTTGTTGTACCAACATCTTGGGTCGCAGTAGCGGATATATTGGCAGAATCAGTTACACTTGCAAAGATCGCACTCGGCACGACAACAGCACAACAGCTCCCAACAACTAATAGATAAGGCTGATACAAAGAATCATTTCTTTTTCATATATTATTCCTCTTTGTATTACTAGGTGGTAATGCCAGCCATCATTGAAATTGTTAAATCCAAGTGCCTTGTTTGTTTTTTGAGGATCTTAGATAAACAAGAACCAAGTTGGCTGTATTTTTAATTCCATGGAAAATAGTATCCTCGTTGATTATCTCAGATCTAACCTTACTATAGTGATCAGCAATTTCTTTTAGAGTCCATCCTTTAATTTGATAATCTACGAGCCATTTAAAATGTTCTAAATTTCTCTTCTCTTTATCTTTTACATATCCTCGTTCTTGAAGGAATTGCTCTGTTCGTTCACGATATAGATTTTTATATTGTTCATAATATGTGTCTATGAGTCTCTCGAACTCTTTCCAGGTTTCTTTCCGCGGATCCCAACCCTTCCCGCCCTCCCATGGTTGTGTAAGTGAGTTAGTTTTAGACGAATCCATGATTTTAGCTTCAATAATATTGCTCTTACTTTCGTCAAACATTCTAAGCATTTCAAAAGCATGGATATTTGGTTTATCGTTTCCAGACAAACAGAATATATCTTCTGGGGAAAACACGAAAGGGAAATATCTCGAAAAAAATGAATGATATATTTTTTCTTGTTTACCGACACTTCTACTTAATTCAATATCGTCGTGTTCGTCCTCAAAGTAGAGATACTCTGATAATGATAACTGTTCCTCATACGGCCAAGAGCATTTGTAAATTGACATTGCGCGAAGAGCCTCCGGACCGACTTCAAGATCTTCAGCGTGCTTTTTTATATTCAGCTGTCTTTCTTTTCTTGATTCCTCTTTCCGGTCATCATAATAGTTAGCAATCCCCCATAGAGCCAAATTTAGGTACAAGTCTCCATCTCCTGTTAAGTGGTACTTAGTAGCCCAGCCGTATAGACTCTCTTTTAATTTCATATATTCAGGAAAGTAATCTGTGCGGGCTGCTTTTATTAGTTTCCAATTTGACGGCTCTTCATTGGGAGTCAGTTCCTTTTGACTTGCATACCATTGAAAAGCTTGTGTATAGCTTTCATAAACGCCATGTTCTAATTGTTCCAGTACATCTGGTGCCATTTGTTCTATTAACTTTACAAACAATGATATGGCATCGTGTTTTCCTGAGTCTATTAACACTGGTGAACCATTATATTTGATCCGATTAGGATGATAGTACAAACCCCTCATATGTTTCGGTCTCCCTTCAAAGTAAAAGATTTATTTCTATTCTAGAGTATATAAGTCAATGGGAACATGAATTGCAGCAAATCGATTCTAATTCAACTAAGAAAACAATCAACAAACCTTATGTACTACTACCCACGGTTATTTGTGAGGATCACCTATAAGGATCTTTTACAACAAAGAGTTTCTCCCTACAGCAAACGAAACAAAAAGATCAGTGCTGATCTTTCTCGTTACAACCTACATTTTCTATTAGACTCTTATTAGTAAAATTTCTTCAGTATGTTACTAAGGCAATAATTCAGATTCTGTTATAAATAATAGCACTCGAGCCAATTCGCTAAGGATCATTCCCCCTTTCATTCAACAGTTGAATCATTCCTCAATTTCGCGTGGGATCACTTCAATAATATTCAAAATCATTTTCTTTATAAGGTAATAATTCTACAATAGGCAGCATCGTTATTGAATTAAGCACTTGTCTTCTTAGAGGACAACATTTTTCTTTCGTTTGTACTAGCATCTCTACCAAATTCATTCCGGCTGATTAGCCTGACACTATTGGATTTAGCCAACTCATAGGCCTGTGATGTAAAGTTGCTATTGGTGACAACCCATGCACCATTTGCTCTATAATGTGCGCGGGCGCTCCGCACTTCCTGAACAATATGGAATTTAGTACTCAACCTATAGACGATCATACCGTTCAATTTATAGAAAAATACGCCATGTCCTTGGCGTATAGTTTCGTTAAAATATTAGTGGTACCCCTTGACAAACATTAGCTGGTTTTCTTGTCTTGCACTTGTTTCCAGGCGTTAAGTGTACTCAACTTCTCGCTTTCCTTCTTCTGTAAAAATGATCTGAGTTTTTTTTCCATCAGGATCATCTTATACATCAATTTTAACACGGTTATGCACGGTTTATGGATTCAGGATAATGACTCGGGCAGTATTTGCCTGAGCTTGATATTTTCTTTCATTATTTTTTCTCTTTCAAAGAAAGCATGGCTCCTTCCTGTCTACTCATATGGTCTTTCGGTCTAAATGTTCCGTCCGAATACCCTTGGACCATATAATCTTCGTAAGACCCATAATCTCTCCTTTGGCCCACTGAGCAATCTTGTCCTGGTCCAAGTATACCACTGATTCCCTCTCTCATTTTCGGTAGCCTGAATCACTCTTGCATATGTATATCCAGAGATAACTCTTACTAGACCGACCGTTGCTAAGTGCTCAGCTTGTGTACCCAACAGAACTTTTTTTCATTAGCATTCTTTTTAAGCTCGACTGAATGGAAAGGGTTGGAATAGCCTGTATCTGAATAATCATGATCAACCTCGCATGCTTTCCCGTTTTGGAGACGATAAGAATTATCATAAAGAGTCTGGCAAAATGCTGGCGACCCTATTGCATACGCTTCAAGGCACATCCTACATTTACCAAGGCGAAGAAATCGGAATGACAAATGTGCGCTTTGAAACAATCCAAGAATACAAGGGTATTGAAATCCTCAATATGTATAAAAAATACATGGCTGCAGGCCAAGATGAAGCCTCCATTATGAATTCTATCTACATCAAAGGACGCGACAATAGCCGCACTCCTATGCAATGGAATGACTCACCGCAGGCCGGATTTACAACTGGTAAGCCCTGGATCGGTGTTAATCCTAACTACAAACAAATTAATGTAGAATCTTCGCTGTCTGATCCAGATTCTATTTTTCATTATTATCGTCGGCTAATTGAACTCCGCAAGCAGCATGACATTATTGTTTATGGTGACTACTCAATTGTTGCAGAAAATCATGAGAAAGTTTTTGCTTATCAGCGAGCATTGGGTAACGAACGACTGGTGGTAATTCTCAACTTTTTTGGTGAACCTACGAGTATTCCTTTTCCAAAAGAAAGCTCTATTTCTCAATCTGGAAAACTACTGATTTCCAACTACAAGTCGGAAAGGAAACTGAACTTGTTGATACTCAAAATATTACATTGAGACCATATGAAGCTAAGGTTTATTTATACACAGTGTAATCAAATTTTTCAAAGGTCTTCCACACCATACTGTTCAGTGAGCCGAAGGCCAGTCTGGGGACAAAGCTTGCCGTTCGATTTCAGAGGGCCTGCGTCAAGATGCCAGCAACAAGCTTCGAGTAACGATCGTTTCACCCGGATTCACAAACACACCTGGATCCACACAATTGGATTCCCTGGACGCCATAAAGGACTCAGAGATGAAAGCCAAACTCGAAGCTTATCAGAACATTGGGTTATCCCCCTACTCTATCGCTAAAGCTATTGCGTTCGCAATTGAGCAACCAAATGGCGTGGGTAAGTGAAATAGTGGTCCGCCCCACAGCGCAAATGTCCAGGGACATCCTCATTAATGATCAATAAGGATCAGGTGCCACCTCATTACGAAGTTTCTTGATCTCCGCAAAAACTCAAAAATGCACCTCCAATTGTTAGTAGTGGTTAACAATTGGAGGTGCATTTCATATCCTTTAGCTTCTTTTATATTACATGAATGATTAATATCAATCCTTAGGCAATTCATTAAAGAAAGCGACATCTTCTATCGGTAATCTTACCGTCCGGTGTCCGGGCTTCACCGCCTTACCGATGGCGATAAGCATAACTGGAGCGTATCTCGCCGGAATATCAAACTCTTCTACAAATTTTACTTGGTCAAAGCCGCCCATCGGGACCGTATCATAGCCTTTTGCACGGGCGACAAGCATTAGCTGCATGGATACCAGTCCACTATCAATAAATACTTTTCGGAGTACATTTTCTGGAGGCATACTCGCGAACAGTCTTTGGTATCGCTCCACGAATGATTTAGCTGTCTCTTCAGGCATGTACCCCGCATCGACCGCCATCCCGTAAACTTTCTCGGCCAATTTATAGCCTTCCAAATCTCCGAGTATCGCAATGACAGCTGAAGCCTCAATCACTTGCTGCTGGCTGTTGGCGATCGGAAGCAGTTTTTGTTTTAGCTCCTGCGAGTCGATGACGAGAAACCTCCACGGCTGGAGATTGGCGCCAGAAGGAGCCAGTGTAGCTAGCTGCAATATATCCTTCATTTCGTCCCGTGAGATCTTTACTTCGGAATCATAGTACCTTACAGATCTCCGATCTTGAATAACATCGAAAAACTGCGCCTCCACCTTCTGTGACGATTGTTCAACGGACATGCTTCTCTCCTCCCCATAATTACCTTGCCCCAAGTTGGCACAAGATGTTCTAAATAATTAGTAGTAGACCTTCAAAACAAATTCAACCATTGCAGTTAAATAAGCTTTAGTGTTACTATAAATTATTAAGTGTCTACTTTAAAGTAGACACATTATTTTTATATAGCTCAATAAATTAGACTAACTATACTATAGTAAGGAATGATTTTGTGGATATAAGCAAAGAGGACGAACAATGTCTCATCTCCATTCGCGAGGCGTTGGAGGTTGTTCGCGGAAAATGGGCTATTTTGGTACTCACCTTACTTAGTCTGGGTCCGCAGCGATTTAATCAGATGCGAAGATATTTAGACAATGTCAGCATCAAGTCTTTAACGGATGTCCTGCGTCATTTTGAGCGGCATGAAGTCATCAACCGCCAGGTGTTCCCTACCTCACCTGTTACTGTTGAGTATTCGCTAACAGATAAAGGAAGGGCGTACATACCTGTACTTCGGGAAATGCGCATATGGGGTGAAACCTGGGGAGGAACATCGGAAGCGCGTTGATGATGGCGAAACCCCGCTTGGGTAAAGTAATAGTTTAGACTGGATCTTAAAAATGAAACGGCAACAGCTAGGGACCAGAAAATAAAGTCCTAGACTGTCACCGTTTCATTCAACTAATGTTCACTGTTTAGCACAATCGTTATTTCTACTATACGTTTTCGCGAGACAGGCTACAATCGAATGGGATTCAATAATATACAGGCCGCAAAGAAGGTACTGTTCCCAGGAAATCTGGAGTGCAGTACCCTCTTTGTTAACGGACTTATTCAATTAGCTTCATCAATCGTCTAATTTTATTGTGTCCGTCTTGACTGAAGCGATGTTCTGTGGTGTCAGTCCAGGACCGGTGCGACGGGTGCCAAACCATATAATGATGGTGACTAACACAAGCACCGCACAAGGCATCAGCATGATCTTTGCCCCCATTCCTGCCGAACGGTCGACGGCGGTCAAATCAGCTAGAACAATTAATACAAAAACTACCTAATTCAACTCAAATTGAATATGCAAAATTACTTGGCGTAGCACAAAGCTGCATTTCACAACTCATGAAAACCCTAACCGAAGAAAAAGCCATACAAAAGTGATTTTTTTCGTAATATATTGAAAGAGACTGTTTAATCTAAGCTTCCTATCCCCTCCCCTTTCCATGTAGACATATAGGTGAAGTCTTTGGTCTAATCTTAATAGACCCACTATGTAGTATCTACCTAGTGGGTATTTTTACTATCAAGGTACTCCGTTTTCATTTACACTAGTTCACTTAATATAAGTACACTATGGATCTTCCACGAGCTGATTTTTAAGAGGATACACAAATGGTATATACCCACGTAGTAGTTGTGTAGTTAGAAAAAAGGTTGTAAGGCTTTTCTAACTAACCCAATTGAATTACTTTTTGAATATCCCTATACAACCTTATTCAATTTAATTTTTCAGGATTTTTTATGTGATTTTTTGTGATTAAAATAACGAAATACTCACCACATATCGGCCTCATCAACAATTTCCTTCTATTGTATATTGAGGCATAGGAAGTAGCAATGATATTTCTGAAATTTAACATTCTCTAAAATACCTCTTCCTAAACAGCTGGCATTTTAACGCTCACATATCATAATTGTGGCTAGCAACTTGGAAAATGTACTGGAATTGATTTATTGACATGAAACCAGTTACATAACTTAATCTTGTTTTGTAGCGAGAGATCAAAGATAAGAATGTGACCAACTCGTTATGATTTTTTTAAACACATTTTAAATGTCCATTATAAAGTATTTAAAAAAAGATTTTTATGAATTTCACAGGAGGCGAATTTGATGGGAGTATTAGGTGAATTATATTGACCACATACATTTTGATAGGTTCGTATTTTATCATTAGCGCAATTGTATATTCGCAAAAAGTTCAAATTCTGGTGGAAAACATGCAAGTGAAATACGTCGATCATTGCAATCAGAAGGATAAACAAGACAAACAAAAAACAGGAGGGTAATAATTATGATTAAACTTGTAGTCACTGATCTAGACGGAACATTTCTGAACAATAAAAGTCTGTACGATGTCGAACTTTTCAAAACAGTTTATGCAGAGATGCAGCAAAAAGGAGTCACGTTTGTCGCATGTACAGGTAAACAATGTGAGCGTGTTGAAAAATTGTTTGACGAACATGGCAAGGGAGTTTGGATACTGGGTGACAGTGCTGCTCGAATTAAAAAAGATGGCCAAGTGGTTAAAGAGTTTAGTATTGATCGAGATCTAGCTCTACAGGCGATTGATCAAATTCAAGAATTCGACAACAATATGACACTTATTGTATGTGCAAGTGATGCTGCGTACGTTCATTCTTCCATTTCAGAAGATATGTATAACGTTGTTAAAGGCTCCTATGAACGTGTATTAAAAACAGACTCCTTTGCAAACATAGATAGCTGTTTTATCAAAATTACGGTCTTCGACACGGAGGGACGAAGTACAGCATTAAGAGCGCATGTTGAGAATACGTTGGGTGGACAAATTTATATTGTTGATTCAGAAGCTAGATGGCTGGATATCACGGCATTGCATACGCATAAAGGTGAGACAGTAAAGAAACTGCAAAAAATGTTGGGCGTCACATACGAGGAAACAATGTCATTTGGTGACGGCGAGAATGATGTGGAACTCATGGCAATCGCGAAATACAGTTTTGCAGTGAGTAATGCTTGTGAAAATACTAAAAAAGCAGCAAACTTCATTACTAAGTCAAACGAAGAAAATGGTGTTCTTCTCACGATTCAAAAAATACTGGATTTGCAGTGATCCTTGTCTGTCAACTGGTATTGCATTATGTAAAAGAGCGGGGCAATGGTGTGTTTGCCCCGCTCTTTTATCATTTGAGTTGCAGAAACAGGCACTTCCAATGGTTATTATGTACCGAAAAAGAAATGATTTATGAGCAGACTCATCACATGTATCAATAAAGAATGAAACTTTTGCGGGATATGTTGCCCCAAAATATCTAAAAAGACGCTGGCATGTTAGCGCTCTCCGTAAAAAAACAGATTGTTCCTCTACGTAAAATCCGTACTCCTTATTGTTTGAATTTCTATATTACGCTTTTGAGAAAATAATATTTGATTGGAAGACTATTATAATCCAAATTATTACAATTATGTTTGTATTACTTCCATTCAAGTTGAATCGTTATTCGAAACTTGTTTTCGATAATTTTGTGGAACTACACCCATCTGTTTACGAAAAATGGATGAAAAATAACTAGCACTTTGAAAACCGCAGGCAAGTGCAATTTCACTTATGGATCTTCGTGTTTCTTTTAACATTTCGCAACTTTTTTGAAGACGATATTGAGTGACATAATTGTTGGGTGTCTGGCCCACATACTTGTTAAATAATGTACAACACCGGCTTCTACAAACGGCTCCTGCGTAGGCGATCTCCTCAAGAGTTATTTTTTGATCATAGTTTTGATGAATGAAACGAGTCATTTCCTGAACATGCGTTAATGCTCCAGGTTGCCCAGAAATGGGTTGCAAATGATCCCCTATTGTTGCACACAAAGATAAAGCTTGTGATGCCAGACGAAGCGGATTTGGAGGAGTATGCTCCTTATGCATTTCCTGATAGATTTCTTGAATGGACAGTAATATTCTTTGCTGCCAATCAGCCTGATCTGTAAGTACAACAAAATCAGCCATCATTAGACTAAACTTTTCCCCCCAGTATGTTTGAATAAATGAAGGCTTCTCACCAAGGATCGAGGGATGAATGACGACGACAAGGAATAAACAATCTTTATGGTCTGCAAGAGAATAGCCGAAATGCAAACGTTGGCTATTCACAAAAAGTCCATCCCCTTGATGCAATCGAGTGATACTTCCATTCACGGAGAAATCCATCGATCCTTGCAATATGTAGATAAACTCTATGTCCAAATGCCAATGCGCTACTGCTGCATAATTGTTAAATTGATGAAGGCTTCCCTTTCGGACATAAAGCGGTAAATCAGGAAGATTATAATTCAAACGTTCTGATAAATCAGAAAACACCTCTAAATTTGTCATCAAAGAGACCACCCTTTGTAAATATACGATTTTTATAAAATTATAGCCAATATTAATGGAAACAACAATGATATTATCCTATCCTTATATTGTGTAGATCAGTGGGGAGGATAGGATATAGGTGAGAAACCGCATACAACTCAAAGGATCTAATCGTGATTTTAATCGGGAGTTAATGACGCTCGTCATTCCCATTGCATTACAAAATTTAATATCAGCAACTGTGATATCCGTTGATGTAGTTATGCTGGGTATGATTAGTCAATCCGCAATGTCAGCTGTATCACTCGCAGGGCAAATTACTTTCACATTAACATTGTTTTACATGGGAATGTCAGCGGGGGCAAGTATCCTCACTGCGCAATACTGGGGGAAAAAGGATACTTCAACCATACAGCGCATTCTTAGCATCGCTTGCATGTTCTCCTTTTGTGTCTCCATTTTGTTTTTTTTATCTTCCTTCTTTCTTCCGGGTACACTTATGCGTTTATTCACCAATGATGCAGAACTGATTCGATTCGGCTCAAGGTTTTTACAAATGAATTCCTTTTCTTATCTTGTGATGGGAATATCGCAGATGTATCTCAGTGTGATTAGAAGTATGGAAAATGCAAAACTTAGTGCGTGGATTAGTTCCTTATGTTTAATCCTAAACATTTTGTTTAATGCCTTTTGCATTTTTGTTTTATTCCCATCAAGGCCCGAACTGGCCATTTCCGCCGTAGCACTTGCCACGGTTTTAGCACGGATTATTGAACTAGCCTGTTGTATGATTCACTCTGTAACAAAGGGATCCATTCGTTTTCGTTTGCCTGTACGTGATGGCATTCAACGAAATTTATTAAAGGATTTCTTAAAATACACTCTGCCTATACAGGGGAATTATATCGTTTGGGGAGGAGCTCTTACCGCCACGGCTGCAATTATTGGCCATGTGAACTCCGATATGGTAGCAGCTAACTCGATAGCGTCCGTCGTTAAAAATCTAGCAGTTGTTCTCTGTGGAGGCATCGCTACAGGGGGCTCTGTACTTGTTGGAAAGTATTTGGGACAGGGTGACATCGAGAAAGCAAAGCATGCGGGCAACAAAATGTGTTTTTATGCTTTGATATTTGGAGTCATTGCAGGCTGCACGATTCTGTTCATTAAACCATTGGTATACTCCATCGTCAATTTGAATCCAACTGCTCAAAGTTACCTAGATGGCATGCTGTACATTAGTGCGTATTATTGTATAGCCAAATCGATAAACTCCACAACTATAGCGGGTATATTCACGGCTGGTGGGGATTCTAAATTTGGATTTTGGTGCGACACTGTTGTCATGTGGCTTATTATTCTACCGCTTAGTTACCTATGTGCTTTTGTTTGGCAAGTCTCCCCCATTTTCTTATATATCGTCATCTGCCTAGACGAGGTGATTAAACTGCCCATTGCTTTTATTCGCTATCGACAGTTTAAGTGGCTTAACAACATAACTAGAAACTTTGCATAAACCTGACCATAACTAAGGGTTATGCAATTTACTCTAATAAATATAAGCATGTATAAAGGAGAATGTAGCATGAATATCCAAGAAAGAATGGCTAGCAAACAATTATTTACAGATCACGATGCTAATTATCCGAAAGAGGCTGCAGAGTTGGCAAAAGCACGCCAGCGTGGTAAGGCAATATGCTATGAAATTAATAATTTGCATCCAGATGATGTTGAAATGCGCAAAACGTTAATGAAACAACTTTTTGGAAGCATTGGAGAAAATGTATGGATGGAGCCGCCAATTCGCATGTCTTATGGTTCAAATACGACCGTAGGAAATAATGTGTATATCAATTTCAATCTAACCGTGGTTGACGACTATAAAGTTGCGATTGGTAATGATGTCATGTTTGGCCCGAATGTAACGATTGCTGTAACGAATCATCCTGTACATCCAGAAAAGCGCAAAGAAGGCGGGATGTTTGCATTACCAGTGGCCATTGAGGATGGGGCATGGATCGGGAGCGGAGCGATTATTGTTCCAGGAGTCACGATTGGCAAAGGGAGTGTAATTGGTGCTGGTAGTGTGGTAACCAAGGATATCCCGGCGAATGTAATAGCTGTTGGAAATCCATGCAGAGTTCTTCGGGAGATTACGGATCATGATAGAGAGTTCTACTATAAAGACATGCGTTTTGATCAAGTTGAATGGTGAGAAAAAGTGACCAATAGTTTTATAGAATAAAAATACGGCTCACATAAAGTCAAATGGAACCATACAATCTTCGATCATCTACCTTCCGGAGAGGAGTTTTTCGATGAATATAATTTATTTTTTTCTTACAATACTTTCCCTTTATTTTGTCATTACAGCAATTGTTCATTCACGCCACACTCACTTGGTATCCGATAAAATGCAAAAACAGTTTGAACATTACTTTAATGAAGATGCGCATCAAAATGATCAGCATATCGTATCAAATTAATAACAATGCATACAGTAATAATAAACAAAAAAGCTAGCCGCGATGGCTAAAAGCACCATTTTTTTGAAGGATGGTTACTTAGAAAAACATGAACTGGCTGAATTTTTAAATGTAGTTAATGAACATGGTTTAGCTAATGACATTGAAATCTTTCACTTGCTTGCCTTTTCAGGGATACGATCTGGGGAACTCTGTGCTTTAAAAGATACGGACTTTAACTTTGAATTAAATAAGTTACGAATAACCAAGACACTTTACAATCCTGATAATAATATGCGTAAATACACTCTAACTCCACCCAAATCTACAGGATCTATTGGTAAATTTAATATAATTGATAACGTTATGAATTTGCTCCAAAGACACATTGTTAAACAACAAGCTTTCAGACTTGAATGCAAGAAATTATTTGATGATTATCATGAAAACAACTTTGTTTTTGCCCACAAGAACGGCACTCATTCAAAAAAATATATTAATCCGTATGGAACGTATTCTCAAGAAAACCTCAATTAAAAAGAAAGCTACTCCTCACATTTTTCGGCACACTCACATATCGATGCTGACTGAAGCTGAAGTTGATATCAAAACAATCATGAAGCGAGTTGGTCATGATGACGCAAAAACGACATTGAAAGTCTATACACACGTTACGGAGAAAATGAAGAAAAATGCCAATGCGAAGATTAAAAATCACTTCTCAGACATCCTTCAAATCTGACTCGTTGCAGAGAATGTGATTTTTATGTGATTTTTATGTGATTTTTATGTGATTTTATAGAAAAGGGCTCCCTCTCGGGAGCCCTTTAAATAGCGGTATTACAGGGTTTTGAGGCCCTAATTACATCATGCCGCCCATTCCACCCATGCCGCCCATGTCAGGCATTGCAGCCTTTTCTGGTTCTGGCTTGTCAGCGATAACCGCTTCAGTAGTCAGGAACATTGCCGCTACGGAAGCAGCGTTTTGCAATGCATAACGAGTTACTTTCGCAGGGTCAACGATACCAGCGTCGATCATGTTTACCCAGTCGCCAGTAGCTGCGTTAAAGCCTACGCCAACTTCTTCGCGTTTCAGACGCTCAACGATTACAGAGCCTTCTTCACCTGCGTTAGCAGCAATGGTGCGGATTGGAGCTTCCAGAGCGCGCAACACGATGTTCACGCCTGTTTGCTCGTCGCCTTGCAGTTCAACAGCTGCAACTGCTTTGTATACGTTCAGGAGCGCTACACCACCACCGGATACGATACCTTCTTCAACCGCAGCACGGGTTGCGTTCAGAGCATCTTCGATGCGCAGTTTGCGTTCTTTCAATTCTGTTTCAGTAGCCGCACCGACTTTGATGACTGCTACGCCGCCGGACAATTTAGCCAGACGCTCTTGCAGTTTCTCTTTGTCGAACTCGGAAGTGGTTTCTTCCAGTTGCGTACGGATTTGGCTAACACGAGCGTCGATGTCGGCTTTGTTTCCAGCACCGTCAACCACAATCGTATTTTCTTTTGTGATACGCACTTGACGTGCTGTACCCAGTTGGTCTACGGAAGCTGTTTTCAGGTCCAGACCCAGTTCTTCCGTGATCACTTGACCGCCTGTCAGGGCAGCGATATCTTGCAACATTGCTTTACGACGGTCACCAAAGCCTGGAGCTTTAACAGCTACAGCGTTGAATGTACCACGCAGTTTGTTAACAACGAGCATAGCCAGCGCTTCGCCTTCGATGTCTTCAGCGATCAGAACGAGTGGCTTGCCTTGTTGTACGATTTTTTCAAGCAATGGCAGGATTTCTTGTGTGTTTGTGATTTTTTTGTCTGTGATCAGGATATACGGATTGTCCAGTACAGCTTCCATTTTGTCCGTATCTGTAATCATGTACGGGGAAATGTAGCCACGGTCAAATTGCATACCTTCAACCACTTCCAGCTCTGTTGCAAACCCGCGGGATTCTTCAACCGTGATTACACCGTCTTTGCCCACTTTTTCCATAGCTTCAGCGATCAGTTCGCCTACTTCGTCATCAGCAGCGGAAATACCAGCTACTTGAGCAATGGATTGTTTGCTTTCGATTGGTTTGGAGATGGCTTGCAGTTCAGCAACAGCCGCTTTAACCGCTTTGTCGATCCCTTTACGGATACCGATTGGGCTTGCGCCAGCAGTTACGTTTTTCAGGCCTTCTGTGATGAGGGCTTGAGCCAAAACAGTAGCAGTAGTCGTACCATCACCAGCTACATCGTTCGTTTTGGTCGCTACTTCTTTAACCAGTTGAGCGCCCATGTTTTCGAACGCGTCTTCCAGCTCGATTTCTTTTGCAATCGTTACACCGTCATTAGTGATGAGCGGGCTACCGAATTTTTTCTCCAGTACAACGTTACGGCCTTTCGGTCCGAGTGTTACTTTAACAGCGTTAGCCAATGCGTCAACCCCGCGCAGCATAGAGCGACGAGCGTCTTCACTGAATTTAATATCTTTAGCCATTTGTGATAAACCTCCCTATGGATTATGAATGATTTGTTTCAATTCCTATATTCAGGTCTTGTCCGGGTTCCGGTTAACCGATGATCGCGTGAATATCGCTTTCTTTCATAATCAAATATTCTTTACCTTCATATTTGATTTCCGTTCCAGCGTATTTAGAGAAAATGACACGGTCGCCTTCTTTTACTTCCAGAGGAATACGGGCACCGTCTTTCAATGCGCCTGCGCCAACCGCGATAATTTTGCCTTCTTGCGGCTTTTCCTTGGCAGAGTCAGGAAGTACGATCCCGAAGGAAGTCGTTGTCTCTTGCTCAATTGCTTCCACCAATACGCGTTCACCCAAAGGTTTGATCATGAAAAAATAGCCTCCTTATTAAGTGTTTTATCCTGTAATTTGGTTGTTATGTTGTATGTATTAGCACTCGACAGTCGTCAGTGCTAACAACCAACTTTATGATACTCAACTTGGGATTGAATTTCAAGTCCCTAATGTATTTTTTATGGGAATTTTTATGGACAGCCCTTCCCGATTATATCCATCTATCTGAAAAATAACCGTTAACTCAAGGCTAATGGTTATTTTTCAGGGGACTAAGCCGCTACTGTTCATGCTCTGTACATAGTCATGATATACAAATGCTATTCATCATCTGCAAGTTGCCATGAAGCGCGACCCGAATAAATTATTTACTGAGCCATTCAAGTCCTGCCTTATTATTCTGAAGCTACACGCAATTGAGCCTCACGTTCCTCCTGTGCACGCAGTTGCTTGCGGTACACGACCGAAGACAAGTACACGCTCACTTCATATAACACCAGCAACGGAATCGCCACCAAAAAATCGGAAATAAAATCCGGCGGGGTAATGACAACCGCGACAAACACCAGCAGAAAATAAGAAATCTTCCGCCATTTGCGAAGCCGCATTGGTGTTAAAACATGAATCCCCGTCAGAAACATGATAAGCAGGGGGAGCTCAAACAGTAGCGCTACAGGCAGTACAATATTAAACATAAAGGTGAAATATTGTGCGATCCCGTACGTTTCCTGTAATCCCATACTTTTGGTGACAGACGATGTAAACTGAATCGCCATCGGGAAAATAATGAAATAAGCAAAAGCTGTCCCAATGATGAATAAAAGCAGCACATAAGGCACATACCGCAAAGTCGCACTTCGTTCTTGCGGCCTTAATCCCGGGCTGACAAATTTCCACAGTTGGTAGCATGCAAACGGTAGCGCCACCGCAATCCCGATGATCATGGCAATCTTCATGTAGATACCAATCCCGTCCCAAAAGGAAAACGCGTTTAACTGAAAAGCTTGCGCCGAACCGGAGCGAATAAGCCAGTCATAGACAGAACCCGCCGCGAACAGACCACCAGCCAGTGCCAATACAAATACAATTAGCACATAAATTATTCTGCGGCGAAGCTCACCCAGATGTTCCATTAACGGCATTTCATGCTCTGATGGGGTCAAATCCACTCCTCCTTTCTGAACGGAACGCAGCAGCGCCTCCTAAAAAATAAAGCCCTTCACTGAAGAAGAGGCTTTTGTTTAGTACAAGATCAAGAATCGATCACTAAATCTATGACAAGCGTTTATCCTCAGACTGAGGCTGAGGTTGAACTTCTGAAGACGTCGTTTGTGATGCTTTGACCACACTATCTTTGCTGTCTTTACGCTCAGTCCGTTCATCTTCTGATAAAATATCGCGTGCCCCGTTTTTAAACTCACGGAATGTACGCCCTACAGCTCGACCCAGCTCAGGCAGCTTGTTCGGACCAAATAGCAGCAGCGCCAGAATAATTAACAAAATATAACCCGGTGCTCCAATATTGGGCATGTGTAGTAATCCTCCTTATGTTGACGAACAAAATAAGAATCTTTGTCCGTATACGGCCTTATAAATTCTTATAGGTATCATACCACACACGATGTGCTGCCTTCTACCGGAACTGACCTGTCACCATAAGCAACGCTTCTGGAAGCTGGTCCATTATCGCTGCCAAATTTTCATGCACGCCTTTGGGCGTTCCTGGCAAATTGACGATCAGTGTACGTCCGCGTATTCCCACGATTCCACGGAATAGCATAGCCGCTGGATTTTTCTGCATCACGATCATTCTCATGGCCTCTGCCATACCCGGCACTTCCCGTTCCACAACCCGCCGAGTCGCCTCGGGTGTCACATCACGAATGGCCAGCTCAGTCCCGCCCGTAGTTAGTACCAGGTCTGCATGAAAATAATCGGTCATTTCGATTAAAGCAGCAATAATTTCATCCGGTTCATCGGGAACGATCCGGTATTCCACAATCTCTCCGCCCAGTTCTTCTTCGATGAGTTCCCGGATGACCTGTGCGCTTGTATCCTCACGCTCTCCCCTTGCCCCTTTATCACTGGCTGTTAGGATCGCCGTTTTCCACACCATAAGATCACCCTTCTCCTATCATGAAAGAATACTTTCTCTTCTGAAAATCAGAAACAGCCACGCTGCATCCTGCATCACATCACAGTACCCTCTCGGCGACAATGTTTATCTATGTCAAGGTTCCCGGTGGTCCTCCCGTTGAAAATCCCCATGCTTGCCACCTGTTTTGGATTGCAGCATGGTAGGGCCGATGATCATATCTTTTTGCAGCGCCTTGCACATATCATACACGGTTAACGCTGCGGCTGAAGCCGCTGTCAAAGCTTCCATTTCTACACCTGTCTTACCTTCGGTCTTCACTTCAACTTCAATATGAAGCACATCATGTCCATTATCGGAAAAAGTAATGTTCACGCCTGTCAGAGCCAGTGGATGACACATCGGTATCCAGTCTGACGTTTTTTTCGCGCCTTGAATCCCTGCGACCTGGGCCACAGCAAGAACATCACCCTTGCCGATTCTTCCTTCTTTTACAGCCGTCAATGTAGCCGGATTCATCGTAATCTGAGTCACGGCAACTGCTGTACGAACCGTAGACGTTTTACCCGAAATATCTACCATACGAGCACGTCCCTGTTCGTTAAAATGAGTAAAGGAATCCACGACTCCCTCACAGCTCCTTTCACATACCCAACTTTACTTCATTCATCATTTGTCAATTTTGCATAATCACAATCTAAGCGTCCATCCAGAGTAAACAGCACGTCCACTCGCAAATCCCTTGGCTCCATAGGCACCTGTGTGAGCAATTGTCCCGGCAGTAGCAGCGAGACATACAGCGGACCTACGTGGCTGTTGTTACGCTTCTCTGCCTCTACCTGTACGGTAAAGCGGTCATAATAGCCTCCGCCGTAGCCAATCCTGCCCCCTCGACGATCAAAGGCCAAGCCAGGCACAACAACCCAGTCAATTCCCGTCCACATTTCAGGCGACCATTCCTTGCATGTCAAAGCAGGCTCAGGGATGTTCCAGACGCCGGGTACAATATCTCCGTTCTGATCCATCTCCCTCAGCTCCATCGTCCGAGTTACCGAATCCACTCTTGGAGCCAGGACACGATCTCCCTGTGACCAGCAATGCTCAATGAGGGGAGTCGTCGAAATCTCGCTGCCAAAAGAGAGATAACTAAATAAGGTTAGCTTATCTCCGTTTCTGTCTATTCTAAGCTGCTCCCATGCCTCGATTGCATGCCGACAGGCCACAGCCGATGCCTTCTGCCTTGTCAGCGGGTCCATGGAGTCACGCGCCTCCCGTTGCTGCAAACGCAGCGCGTTCTTCACATTACAGACATCCATCACATCCGCCCTCCCGCACAATCGTCGATAATCTTTAATACGTTGCTATTGTCCCATTTGTCAGTAAGTGCTGTACGTTGCAAGTTTTTTTCATTCTTTTTCACTTCTCGCTTAAGTTTATCATTGTTTATACAAATTGACTACACGCGGCTCAAGGGTTTACAGGGTGAAAGCAGTGCAATAGTGGGTAATTTCATGTAAACTGGAAGGAAGGTACCTGCGAAAAAAGCAGGTAGAACTGTGCAAAATGTAATGGAGGAACGATACGCTATGCTATTGCAAGTAACCGGAATTACTAAATCTTATGGAATTGAGCCCGTTCTGGACGGGATTAACCTTCAAATATTGGAACGTGAACGTATTGGACTCGTAGGTGTGAACGGTGCAGGCAAATCGACCCTGCTCAAAATCATTGCTGGTGAAATATCCTATGACAGTGGACAAATTTTCAAGGCAAAGGAGACCAGCATCGGTTATCTGGCGCAAAACAGCGGCTTGAATTCTGACCGTTCTATCTGGGGGGAAATGATGCTGGTGTTCACTCCCCTGATTGAAGCGGAACGGGAACTGCGGCAAATGGAACAGGACATCGCTGACCTGGCCAATGCTCAAAACGAAAAACGCTACGCAGATCTGCTGGAACGCTATGCACGTCGTTCAGACTGGTTCAAGGATCACGGTGGTTATGAAATGGAGACCCGTATTCGCAGCGTGCTGCACGGCATGGGCTTTGGCTCATTTGCACCTGAAACGCCTGTAGCTACCTTGAGCGGAGGACAGAAAACTCGGCTTGCGCTAGCGCGCATCCTACTGCTCGCCCCAGATGTCCTCATGCTTGATGAGCCTACCAACTATCTGGATATTCAAACACTAACCTGGTTGGAGGACTATTTGCGCGGCTACTCCGGTTCTCTGCTGGTTGTATCACATGACCGTTATTTTCTGGACCGATTGGTAACGACGATTATTGAAATCGAACGCCATCGTTCTACCCGATATACAGGCAACTACAGCCGCTACATGGAGTTGAAAGCTGCCGAGTACGAAACGAATCTGAAGCATTACGAAAAGCAGCAAGGAGAAATTGCCCGTTTAGAAGCATTCGTACAACGTAATATTGTGCGGGCTTCTACGACCAAACGCGCTCAAAGTCGGCGCAAGCAGTTAGATAAAATGGAGCGTATGGATCGACCGATGGGAGACTTGAAAAAGGCTCATTTTTCCTTTGAAACAGCCCATATGTCAGGTAAGGAAGTACTGGAGGTCCGTGACCTCTCTGTGGGATATGAAGGGAAAAAGCCTTTATTCCAGCACGCATCGTTCGACTTAAAACGTGGAGATACCGTGGCACTGATTGGTCCGAACGGGATCGGAAAATCGACGTTGCTCAAATGTCTGACCGGATCACTTAAACCTGCTGCGGGCTCCATCCACTGGGGCACGAAAATCAAAATCGGTCTGTATGACCAGGAGCAGACGAACCTGAACCCTGCCAACACCGTACTGGAGGAGTTGTGGAGCGAGTATCCTCATATGGAAGAAGCACGTATTCGTACAGTGCTGGGTAATTTCCTGTTTAGCGGTGACGATGTACTAAAAAAAGTAGCTGCATTAAGCGGAGGGGAAAAAGCCCGCGTTTCTCTGGCCAAGCTCATGCTGCGCGAAGCCAACGTGTTAATTCTAGATGAGCCTACCAACCATCTGGATCTGTTTAGCAAGGAAGTGCTGGAAGCGGCTTTGATGGACTATGACGGTACACTGTTGTTCATTTCCCATGACCGTTATTTCCTGAACAAAATGGCGGAACGTGTCATCGAGCTTCATCCTGGAGGGATAGAACATTTCCTGGGGAATTATGATGACTATGTAGCTAAAAAGCAGGAATTGGAGGAAATTGCGCAGGAAGCTTTGGAGGCAAATCAGGCCGCACGCGGCAAAACATCGGCTACCTCTGCATCCGTGACAGACGAGACCACATCCAAATCACGCGCCGCCACCTATGCTGCAGACAAACAAGCCAAAAGCGAGGAACGTAGCCGTCAACGCAAGCTGGAGGCATTGGAAAACCAGATCAAAACGCTGGAAGAACAAATTTTAGGGCTGGAGGAACAAATGACCCTACCTGAGATTTATCAGGATTACACAGCGCTTCAGAATATTCAGGCACAGCTCGACACCCGTAAACAGGAATTGACTGAAACCTATACCTCTTGGGAAGAGCTGTTAGAAGAATAAACATACTGCATAAAATCTTAGCCTTAAAAATTTCACATTTTCCTCTTCTATATTTTTGTACACAAGATTATCCACAGCTTATGTGTATGAATGAGATTGAAAAATGGCCTTTTAGGCCATTTTTTTATTGATAAAGAGCCATTTTCAAATGAAAACCAAATTTATCCACCCTTTTATCCACATTATCCACAGATTTTACAAGAACTAAAGGTGTTACATATCCCCCAACTTGCTATCTCCAAAAAGTCTTAGCCTGCTTGCTTCGGGCTGGGTTATCCACATTCGAAACGGTATATGTGGATAACTTTGTTCACAACTTGACAAATCACATCATTATTCGGGCAATATCAAAATTCCAGATTTTTTTGATGGATTATGAAAAATCGTGAACCATTGTGACGAATCATGCGAGGGAATGAGATGCTGCCATTCTTTTGCTCAAACTCCTGTATTTTATCCTCTTGAATTTATATTTTTATGATAGTTATGGTGCGGAACAAAAAAGACACGGCTCAACTGTGCCATGTCTTGCTCATTCTTCTTCAATTAAGTTTGGACAGACCATTCTTCCAGAGACAGCCCTGGATCAGCCTTCATATCCAATGAGGTAAATTCCCCGCGCTTCCATTTGGCGTAGGCCGCAGCGCCGATCATCGCTGCATTATCTGTGCAATATTTCATCGATGGTACAAGCAACTCGATTCCTTCGCGCTCACAGCGCTCCCGCAATGCTGTACGCAGTCCGCGATTAGCAGCCACACCGCCACAAAGCAGGAGCTGCTTCGCACCGTATTCACGCATGGCACGAATCGCCTTTTCCACCAGCACCTCGACGACCGACTCTTGAAAACCTCTTGCGATCGCTCCGACATGAACGGTTTCTCCGCGCATTTTCGTCTGGTTAATTACATTCAGCACCGCCGATTTCAAACCACTAAAGCTAAAGTCATAAGAATCTGGCTCCAGCCATGCACGCGGCAAAGTAACCACTTCCTCCGATTCATGAGCCACACGATCCACATGCGGACCGCCGGGATACGGAAATCCAATGGCTCTCGCTACTTTGTCGTAGGCTTCCCCAACCGCATCATCCCTTGTACGACCAATGAGTTGAAAATGACCTTCGGACTCCATCAGCACTAGCTCTGTATGTCCTCCTGACACAACGAGAGCAATGCACGGATATACGATATCATGCTCCAACTGATTGGCATAAATATGTCCCGCGATATGATGCGTCCCGATTAACGGTTTGCCGAATGCCAAAGCAGCACTCTTAGCGGCGACAATACCAACCAGCAATGCGCCAACCAGTCCTGGTCCTTGTGTCACGGCAACCGCCGAAATCTCACGAGGGGTAATTCCCGATGTTTGCATGGCCTCGTCCAGCATATAGGTGATGCTCTCCACATGTTTGCGTGAAGCCACCTCTGGCACAACACCACCAAAGGCTTTGTGTGTTTCAATCTGACTGGAAATCAGATTCGAGAGCACCTCTGTGCCATTTTTCACGACAGAAACAGCCGTTTCATCACAACTCGTTTCCACTGCCAGTATATAGCAAGGCTCGCCGGAGGCGGAGCCTGTACCTGCTTTTTCCTCTTGCGTCATTGCTTCTGCACGCTTCCTTCCTGTTCACCGGATGCCCCATGCGCGGGAAGATCCGCCCACATGATCACGGCATCCTCGTTATTATCCGAATAATAGCCTTTGCGCACACCCGCGGGCTTAAAGCCTTTTTTCTCATACAAGCCCTGAGCGATCCGGTTCGTTACCCGCACCTCTAGCGTCATACGTTCCATCCCTAAATAAGAGGCGGTCTGCATCAGCTCATTCAACAGCTTGTCTCCAAGCTTGCGTCCGCGATAAGCCTCGCGAATCGCAATATTCGTAATATGGGCCTCATCCATAATCGTCCACATACCTGCGTAACCAATGGCTTGTCCGTCTAGTTCCATAATCATATATTTAGCGAAATGATTCATCGTCAGCTCATTGCGGAATGCTTCCTCCGTCCACGGTAGCGTGAACGCTTCATGCTCAATCTCCAGCACATCGGGAATATCATCCAGTTGCATCAAGCGAAACTCAAGTTTCTCTTCCCGCTGTATGTTCTTTGCCATGTTGTTCACCGCTCTCTTCAGCGCTGACGAAGCAGATTGGCTTCCGCCTCCGCCAGCTGGGTATAATTAGGAACCAGCGTATGTAGCTCGTCATGTTCCTGACGAAGCAGCTTATCCGCCCCAAGGCGGCCAACCCATCTTCCTTCCAGCTCATAAGGTACAATACGAAGCTCGCTCCAAGCACGCAGACGCTCAGCTGTTTCGGCGTGAACCGTCGTTTCACCGACTAGCCAAATGACTGGAGGACGCTCTTCAGAGGGCAAAGCCTCCAGCCGTTGCAGCAGGTCATCGGTCCAAGCAATCATTAAGCGAATTGCATCTGGCTCCAGCCGTTGCGGACTCTCGACGTCGTCAACTGTATTCACGGCGAACAGCCCCGTGTAAACCTGACCACGGCGCGCATCCAGCACAGGCACAATCCAGTCTGCTGCCTGCGCTCCGGACGAACCGTTATTCACAGACTCATTTTTATCTTCTTGTCCCTTCATCTCGATGCCGCGATTCCAACCACCCCACGCCAAAGCGTGCAAAGTCGATATGGACGTCACCGGGATACCCCAGGCCCAAGCGAGTGTTTTGGCTGCAGTCACCGCAATCCGGATACCGGTATAAGACCCCGGTCCAACACCAACTGCAATACCATCTACATCATCTCGTGTCAGCCCTTCTTCATTCAGCAGTCGTTCCAGCTCGGTAATCACATGCACGGAGTGATTACGTTCGCCATAGACGTTGCTTTCTCCCAGCAATTCTCTTCCGTTCATCAGAGCGGCCGCCATCACGGTCGTCGCTGTATCTAACGTCAAAAACCGCTCACGCGGCTTTACATTCACATCTGTATGCTCTCTTTGCATGGTTCAAACTCCATTCTCCCGCAAACTGCGGCACCATTGTTCATAAGGCTCGCCGTACCCGGTCAGGTGAATCAAGCGCTCCCCCACATCCGTTGTTTCTATATACATATGAAGCCGCTGCTCCGGCAATATATCCGGTATAATACTACCCCATTCCACCAGACATACTCCTGTCCCGTAAAAATATTCGTCCAGCCCGAGATCCTCCGCCTCGTCCTGGGAAATCCGGTACACATCCATATGATACAAAGGCAATCGGCCCTCGTACTCCTTAATGAGAGTAAAGGTTGGACTATTTACGATACCCGGCACACCTAAATGGCTGGCAAAAGCCTTGGAAAAAGCAGTTTTGCCCGCTCCCAGATCTCCATCCAGCACAATCACCGTTCCGGGAACCGCTTTGGCTGCCAAAAAACCTGCCAATGACCCGGTCTGTGCCTCTGAGACAGAACGGAACGTAAACTGCTCCTGCGAAATTGTCATATATTTTAATCACCTTTCGTCCGAATCGGACCGTTCCAACTTGTTCTTTATTATATAGTTCACCTTATGTCGCCGCAAGGCATGAAGACATGCTATTGTAAGTTAGATGATACACACAGGGAGGGATCGAAACGATGGGACAAACCGTTTTACTCTTGATTGATGTTCAGCAGGCGATGTTCATGTATGATGAGAAGCTGTATCGCGAGCAGGAAGTTGTATCGCATTTACAGCAGCTTTTGGACAAAGCCAGAGCTACAGGTACACCCGTGATTTTTGTACAGCATACCGATGAAGCGGATGAGGATTTCCGGGAAAACAGTGTAGGCTGGGCCATCGCCGATGTGGTGCGCCCTCTTCCTCATGAACGAATTGTCCGTAAATCATCCTGGGACAGCTTCTACCAAACCGAATTGGGCCATGTGCTGAAGGAACTGGGGGCCGATCAGCTCGTAATCGCGGGGATGCAGACCGAGTTTTGCCTCGACACGACTTGCCGAAGCGCCTATAGTCTGGGATACCAGAACAACGTGCTCGTATTGGATGCGCATAGTACATTTGATAGCAAGGTGCTGAGCAGTGAACAAATTGTAGCTCATCATAATGAGATGCTTGGCAATCGTTTTGTGCGTTTACTCACGACAGCAGATGTACATTTTTCGTGAGTTATTGATCCAATTCACAAGTTTTCACTATCTCGCAAAGACGTCATCATTTTTATTGGAATTCCAAATGTATTCAATTGGATTGGCAACCTGCCTAGCTTTTTCAAGACCAGATTGGTCAGAAACAAAGCCGCCTTCAGAAAATTCTGGAGGCCTTTTTTATTTTCCAGCTGAGTTAGGCGATATTTGTGAGGAAAATTTTTTTGCGTATGGATTGTAACTTTCATTTTTAACATAAAATTCAATTTATGATCATGATTTTCAGAAAAAACAAGAAAATAACAGAAAACGTTAGAATGGCCTAATTATTGTGGCCTATATGACCCTATAAACATCTGTACATAGATATATGTAAATATTTGAACATTGAGCAAAAAATGCATTAGAACTATGATAAAACTGGTTTTAATTTCCAACGAGAGAAGGCGATCGAACCGTCACATTCACTGTCTTAGACACCATGAATATGCCCGCATGCAAATATATCTTGCAGTCGCTACGTCTCTTAGGTTAAGAGCGGAAATTACGAATTGAAGTGCAATCATGGATGTATTGTGTTTTGAACACAGCGAAAGGAATGTGAGTTTTTAATGAAAAAAGTAGCTTTAGTAAGCCCGTTGAGAACAGCGGTCGGCTCTTTTAACAAAACCCTTGCGCCTCTAAGCGCTTCCGAACTGGGAGCAACCGTGATGACAGCATGCCTTCAGCAAAGTAAATTAGAGCCTTCTTTGATTGATCAGATTTATTTGGGAAATGTTCTTCAGGCGGGCAATGGACAAAATCCTGCCAGACAGGCGGCATTAAAAGCCGGTATCCCTATTGATGTACCCGAAACAACGATAAACACGGTTTGCGGTTCAGGACTTCATGCCGTTGCTTTAGCTTACAATTCAATATTGGCTGAACAAGGCAACATCGTCTTGGCCGGAGGCATGGAGAGCATGTCGAATGCCCCTTACCTGCTAAGAAATGCAAGAAACGGCTACAAACTTGGTAACGGTGAGTTGGTAGACTCCCTGGTGGCCGACGGCCTTACATGCCCGATCAACCATTACCATATGGGAATTACCGCAGAAAATGTTGCCGATAAATATGGAATTTCAAGAATGGAGCAGGACGAATTTGCCTATCAAAGCCAGATAAAGGCCGTAGAAGCAAAAAACAAGAAGCTTTTTGAAGAGCAGATTGTTCCAGTCATGATCAAAAACAAAAAAGAAACTATTTCTTTCACAGAGGATGAACACATAAGAGGAAATACAACGAAAGAAAAACTTTCTCAATTAAAACCTGCGTTTAAGGAGAACGGAACGGTTACCGCCGGGAATGCTTCGGGAATCAATGATGGCGCGGCGGCCGTACTTGTGGTATCGGAAGACAAATGCAAAGAACATGCATTAAAGCCATTGGCATATATCAAGGGTTATTCCCTTGTTGGCGTTGACCCTGCATATATGGGAATGGGGCCAGTGAAAGCCATTTCGACACTTCTGAAGCAGCAAGGTATATCCATCGATGCCATTGATCTTTTTGAAATTAATGAAGCGTTTGCCTCACAAGCATTAGCGGTAGTGAAAGAGCTAGGGGTCAGTCTGGACAAAGTGAATGTCAATGGGGGCGCGATTGCGATCGGGCATCCTGTCGGGGCCAGTGGTGCTAGGATATTGGCTACGTTGGTTCATGAAATGGTGCGAAGATCTTCACGTTACGGCATCGCCTCGTTATGCATCGGAACAGGAATGGGCATAGCGATGCTGGTTGAAAATGCGCTCATTTAAAGTGCGTATTCAAGATGAATTTTAGAACTATCTCTTAAAGGAAGGGAGACCGTTATGAATCAAAAAGATGTACTTTCACTCCAATCCATGCCTGCGGCTAGCGGCAGCTACGGGCGCCCGCCATACCGCTTCATCAACCGGGAATTTTTTATCATTACCTATGAGACCGATCCCGCTGCGATTAGACAGGCGGTCCCGGAACCTCTTCAGCCGGATGGAAGCAATACGGTTTCCTATGAATGGATCAAGATGCCCGATTCATCCGGGTTAGGAAGTTATGAGGAAAGCGGTATTGTCATTCCATGTACTTTTCAAGGAGAACCCTGCAATTTTGTCGCCCAAATGTATTTGGATAACGCACCTGCTATTCTGGGGGGACGCGAAGTCTGGGGTTTTCCGAAAAAATGGGCAAAGCCTCGCTTGATCGTTGAGGAGACGGAGACGCTGACGGGTACATTGCATTATAACAACGTCCTGGTGGCCACGGGAACTATGCCTTTCAAATATAACATTCTTGATGAAAAGGAAACGGCAAAAGCCATCGCAAAAACACAAGTTAATTTAAAGTTAATTCCTGATGTTGACGGTACCCCCAAAATCGCTCAGTTAGTAGCGTATAATCTTGAGAACATTACTGTAAAAGGAGCCTGGTCAGGGCCTGCCAGATTAAGCCTGATCCCCCATGTCAACGCTCCTGTGGCAGATTTGCCGGTTAAATCTTATATTGGCGGGAAACATTTTATTGCTGATTTAACGCTTCCATATGGAAGAGTCCTCTACGATTATCTTCAATAAAGTTTGCTTTCCTAAAAATATATATATATAAGGAGAAGGAACCATGAATAACAAAGTAATCTCCGCTGAAGAAGCAGTTAAGAAGGTCAAAGACGGAGACACGGTGATGGTCGGAGGTTTTCTGGCAGGAGGCTTTCCGGAGGAGCTGGTTCGTGCGCTTGTCGACACCAATCCCGCCAGCAATCTTGCGATTGTTTCCAACGACACAGGCACACCAGAATTATCTATCTATAAGCTTGTAAAAAGCGGCAGAGTAAAGCGAATTTTTGCATCCTATATCGGCTCCAATCCGGAAACGGGAAGGCTCCTGATGACGAAAGAAGCTGAGGTCCAACTCTTCCCGCAAGGCACGCTCGCTGAAAAAATACGCGCAGGAGGAGCCGGTTTGGGCGGGGTTTTAACACCTGTAGGTGTAGGCACCGTTGTAGAGGAAGGAAAAAAGAAAATCAAAATTGATGAAAGGGAATATTTGCTCGAACTCCCGCTCAAAGCGGATGTAGCGTTAATCAGAGCCCATAAGGCTGATGAAGCGGGGAATCTTGTCATCAACGGCTCTTCACGTAACTTCAATATGGTTATGGCTACAGCGGCAGAGTATGTAGTTGCTCAGGTAGACGAATACGTAAAGACGGGTGAAATTGACCCCAATCATGTCAACGTTCCCGGAATATTTGTCGACGCAATTGTAAAGGTGGGTGAAAACGCATGAATAACAGAGAATTCATTGCTCGAAGAATAGCCCAGGAATTCAAAAGTGGTGAAGTTGTCAACCTTGGTGTCGGATTGCCTACAATGGTAGTGGACTATATCCCCGAGGACATTCATATTATGCTGCAGGCTGAGAACGGAATCCTCGGTGTAGGCCCCAAAGCGGCTCAGGGAAAAGAAAGGCTCGATTGTATCGATTCAGGCGGAAACTACGTTACAACCATGGAAGGAGCATGCTTTTTTGACAGTGCACTTTCATTTTCCATCATCCGCGGAGGGCATGTGGATATCACCGTGCTGGGCGCCCTGGAGGTCGACGAGAAAGGCAACCTTGCAAGCTGGATGATCCCTGGGAAAAAGGTGCCGGGTATGGGGGGAGCCATGGATTTGGTAGTTGGAGCCAAGAGAGTGATTGTAGCCATGGAGCATGTGAACAAAAATGGCGCGCCGAAAATACTGGAACAATGCAAGCTGCCCTTGACTGCTGTAAATGTTGTAAAGACCATAGTAACCGAAAAGGCTGTCATTGATGTTATTCCGGGTAAAGGGCTGATGCTAAAAGAAATTGCTCCGGGTTTGACGGTGGAAGACGTTCAATTAGCAACAGAGGCTAAACTGATAGTTTCACCACATTTGAGGGCCATTGCAGTGTGAAGGTCATAGAAAGGAACCAACTGCATCTTCAAATTAACTTGTCTGGCATTTAACTCGTCCCTACGACTGCACTTGTTATTACAAAAAAAGGTTCGCTAATTGCTCATTGAGCAATTGCGAGCCTTTTTGAGCGTAAAATCCAATCCGCTACATGCTCAGCCACCTTTGTATGGTTAAGATAAGCAAAGAAGTTGTGGGGATTGGCACGCCCAGTGTGACTATCTTTCCAGAATGTCTGAATAAGCGGCTGATCATCAATACTTTCTATTAAATTTCGATTCAGCATCAGATGGAAATCATTTTCAACCGTTAAATGTCAGTAAAATCTGCTCTTGCTCCAGTTTTTGTGCCGCTTCCTCGTTCACTCGACGCAATCCTGCGATCAGTGCTTTTTTAATAAGACGAAGCATTTCGTCGCATCTGGGCTTTTTGTCACGGCCATGGATAATGACCAGATGTTTGGTTCCCATCTCCTACCGCTCTTCCAGACGATCCACACGGACGGTTTGAGTATTGCCGGGGTTGCTGCCTACCTGTACGGTAGCCATACCGTTTGCTTCGTCTACATGCTCAATCCAAATCGGTTTGCCATCCAATTGTACGGCAATATTTTCGGATGAATCATAAATGGCTTTTGCTCGTTCCACATTCATGCTGTTCTCCTCCTGCTGATTGTTGGTGCATTAATTTAGAAATGTTGGTTACCTAGTCTTCATCTATAAGTCGTTCAACGTCCAATGAAGGGAAGCTGTGGGAAGGCGAGGTTGAAACTACAGCCTCCAAATCCACATGAGCCACAGCAACGGGAAAAGGCGGCTGAGTTCCATGTGAAAGGGCAAACTCGGGCGGCAATGCATCTTGTTCGCCTCCGGCGGGACCCCGAAAGGCGATATGGCTTTGACCCACACGATGACTGATCTGCCGAGGATAGGATTTTTCGGACATAAATTGTGTACCCCCTTTGAATCGGATATGCCTTACTATGTACCAAAATTGCTGTAACCATGCGCAAGCGGCAGCAATTCGCAGTCTTCATCTACACCTCATACAATCACTTGGACGAAGCATACTAAGTAAAAATCATATGCTCATATCCCGGGGTGCCCGGAATCGAAGGATGCAAAATGCGGATTAAAGAAAAGGAGGACTGGCGGTATGCATACGGTCTGGAAAGGCGCGATCAGCTTCGGGCTGGTTCATGTGCCCGTTAAAATGTTTTCAGCTACGGAGGATAAGGACATTTCCATGCGTTACATTCACAAGGAGTGTGGAAGCCCACTTAGCTATGTACGAAAGTGTCCCGTTTGTGACAAGGAGGTTGAGTGGGAGGAAATTGGAAAAGGCTACGAGTATGAAAAAGGAAAATTTGTTATGTTCGACAAGGAGGAACTGGAGCAAGTTAGCGGACAAGCGGATAAAAATATCGTGATTTTGGATTTTGTGGATTTGCAGGAAATTGATCCGATTTACTTTCAGAAAACGTATTATTTGTCCCCGGATCAGGCCGGCTCCAATGCGTATAAGCTGCTCATGAATGCAATGAAGGATACCGGGAAAATCGGGATTGCCCAAATCTCCATCCGCTCTAAAAGCAGCTTGGCGGCGATTCGGGTGTTGGATGAATGTTTGGCGGTGGAGACGATGTTTTACCCCGATGAAATTCGTCCCATTGCTCAAGTTCCTAACTTACCCGGGCAGGAAGAGGTTAAAGAGAAGGAGCTGACCATGGCCAAAATGCTGATTGAGCAGCTATCTACACCTTTTGATGCAGCAAAGTATACGGATCAGTACCGCGAGCGTCTGCTGGATCTCATTCAGCATAAAGTTGCTGGTGAAGAGGTGCGAATCGCCCCAACACAGCCTCAGACCAATGTAGTAGATTTAATGGCCGCCCTTCAGGCCAGCATCGAGGCAGTGCAACCTGTCGTTACCGATCCCGGCCCTGCTGCGAAAAAACGCCCTGCGCGTAAACCAGCAGCCCCAACAGCACAGCAGGCGGTGGCAGGCGACAACCTCTCTCCGACTCCAGTCAAAAAGAAAAGAAGCACTGCCAAACGTAAAGAAACTTAAGCTGAGTTACAGAAAAGTCTGGTTAAGGGGTGGCGGTGACACTGCTTTGATACGATAGTAGCTGACTGAACGCCCCCCGCTCCTCTTGTTCCAGTTGGCGGTAGTCCCCCTGCTGTATGACCTCGCCTTGATCCAGTACGACAATTTGATCCGCATGTCTGATGGTTGACAGGCGATGAGCGATGACGATCAACGTCATTTGACCTTTCATCCGTTCCAGTGCTGCCTGAATTGCGGCTTCATGTTCACCATCCAGCGCACTTGTCGCTTCATCTAATATAAGTACCGGAGGATGATGCAAGATAGCCCGTGCTAATACTAGCCGTTGACGTTCTCCTCCAGACAGACGAATCCCGCGATCTCCAATGATCGTGTCCAGCCCTTCGGGCAGTCTGGATACAAAGTTGTCTGCTGCCGCAAAATGTAACGCCTCCCATAGCTGCTGCTCACTAGCATCCTTATCCGCTAGCATCAAATTTTCGCGGACAGTCGCATGAAATAAAAATGGATCTTGTGACACGTAGCCAAACGACTGCCGCCACTGGGGCAATAATTCGTCGCCCAGAACAAGCCCGTCTATTATAATCTGCCCCCCAGTTGGACGTAAAAAACCCATCAGGACATCGACCATTGTACTTTTACCTGCTCCTGATTTCCCTACAATGGCTGTCATTTCCCGGGCGGGTATGAACAAATTAATATGACGCAGTGCAGGCTCTGCTGCACCCTCGTAGCGATAATCCAGATGGCTGCATTCAATCCCATGACGAAGGGACAGGGGTTGCCGTTCAGATGCAGATGATAGATTGACTACCGATGGATCAGATGGAACGCGAGTCTCAGAGGATGCAAGTGCAATCAATGACGGATCTGTGAAAGCTTCGCACTCCTGTTGCACCTTGGTGACACTTTCAAAAGCGGAGATCATAGACATGATGTATTCCAGACTCGCTTGAATAAGAGCAAATCGAGGCCATAAGCGGGAAAATATAAGAATCAGCACAATCAGTTTTTCAGGTGTAACATGCAGCCACTGCAGCGATATAAATATGACACAAGCGACAAAAACAGCTGCCATTGCACGATGAAAAAACTGTGTGGTCGCATTTTGCCGGACAAATTGAGTCGTATTATCCTCCATGCGTTGCGTCAGGGAGCGAAACCAATGGATATTCGCCGCTTCCAACAGATTGCTTTTTATATCTTTCATACCGTTCATGTGATCCGTAATTCCAGCAAAATAAACCTGTGACAGTTCAGTCGTACGATCACCTAATTGTTTGGCATTTCGAATGGAGCGGCGAAACACAACAAACAGCCCCAATCCACTCAGAAATACCAGTCCGGTTAAAGAGGGGGATAACCAAAAAGCCAGCGCAATCTGGATCAGCGTAAACATGACGGCTGTAGTCAGTTGAAGAAGCAAATTTGTTCCCTGACTGACACGCGCCAGCTCGGTCGTCATCACATGGCTAAAATCAGATTTACGCTGACGCAAATAAAAGGCCCACTGCGCCTTCATAAAGGAAGTGTACACGTCTATTCGAAGAGAACGCATAAAACGCTGCTGAATCCGCGAATTCAGGATGGATTGGTAACGCTGAAGCAAAGCCTGCCCTGTAAGCAGCACTACAAAAACCATCAACATCCCCGGCAATAGCCAGCTTTTAGGAACGAACGGCAAAAAATGATCCAATCCATCAGACAGAAATGGCATCCCTGAATGACCGACAAATACGCCGATGGCCGCCAGCATAGGAACAAGCATATAAATGCCAAAACCCTCCAGTAGACTGACAATGATCATACACCCAATATTGAGAAATAACGCACCGCCGTTCACGCTATACAGCTTTGTCATATATAATCGCAGGTGAACCATAATGCACACTCCTTATTCAGGACTTTGCAAAATTCGATCCCAATCGCTCCAAAGTGCAATATATAGACGAACTAGACCATTTCGATCTATATATTGTTCATTAAAAGCCGCTTATTGGATTTTCACAAAATCCTCTATCGAGTCAGTGCTTTGAAAATCGCCGCTTCAGCCAGAGAAATGGACGTAAAGGGATATACAAAAAATGCAGCTGACGAGGCAATGGAAAAACGCTCGAATCGCCCGTAGAAGGAAACAAACGGCTGATGAGATACCATAGTCTGTGTCTTGGCTCTTTTAAGGAAAGCAAGTAAGTGCGGCTGACCGGCTGATAGACAGCCCTGTTTTTGGTCATGACTTGGCTGGAGGCAGCAGCTGGAGTCATCGGGGCACAACTGGTAGCGGTGCTCATCGGGCTATGATCGTCGTTACTGGCATCTTCCGTGATGCTAGTAACGCCACGGGTGGCAAGCATGGCTGCTTCGCCAGAGGTACTGCATACTGAAGGACCGCCACCTGGAGGGGCGGCCTCCGCTTGCTCCGCCAAGGCTCTGCTGTGCAGCAGCTCTGATGGAGCAAGCCTACCTGTACCCGACCCGTGGGTGATCGGGTACAGTGCGGGTACGCTGGCCTGCATGAAGGCCAGCGCGCTCAGCGCGAGCCTATGCGCCTGCCGGGTAGCCGATACCGGACGCATCGGCTCCGGTATCGGCGTACCCAACAGCGCAGCGGCGAGTGCCCAAGCCTGCCCGCCAGCAGGCAGGCCCCCGTAGCGGCGCATCATCGGCAGTAGCGCCTCCCAATCGACAGCACATATCGCAAGCCTGTCGATGTCAACCAGCCAGCGCAGCCTGAACCAACCGTGACGCGCACCATGCGCACTCAAGTACAGAAATTGATGCTCGCTGCCAAGCGTATACATACAGGACGTCATCACAGTCCTGTTGTCGGCAGATCCCAACGGTACCTGCCGAATGGCTCCTGCAGCTTTGCCCTTTTTCCGGCAGTTCCACAGCTCGTTAAAAGAGGGTTCCCCACCCCCATCCGGGTGAAGCCGCCAATGCAACTCTATCTCTACCCGTTTTTGCGGATGTAAATAGGATGCATGATGGTCCTTCCATTTCCAACTGCCAAGGACACGCACTTCTCCGCTCTTGGACGAATATCCAGCTTCCTGCATCCAATGCTCAGCCTCATCCATATCGTCAGGGGCAATGAGTAAGTCTATGTCCTTGGAAGTACGCAGAGAAACATCCCCGTATAATTGCTGCGCCAGAGCAGGCCCCTTCAACATAAGCACACGAATTCCATGAGCTATGAGCAGCCTGGTCAGACGCTCGGCTTCTGCTTGAAGATGGAGCATGCGAAGCGTGTTTCGATGATATTGCGCCTGAAGGTTTCGCAACAATTCTGCGGGAATGAATGGTTGATTCAATGTTTTTAGCTGGAGATACACCGTAGGTACCACTCGATGGTGCTCGGTCAGACGTAAAAAGCGGACCCAATCCATCTCACGCAGCTGGGTAGCAGCAGTCGTATCCTGCCAATGAATAACGTCCTTCCCCAATAGAGAGAGTAACAACGTTAATTCTTGATCCTCATTCCAATTCGCAAGTTCCAAAACAGACTTGGTGGGCATGCATTCTTCTCCTTCGTGTCTCATCGCATTAAAGTAAAGAACTACTTTTATCTTCCATATTCTTATTTGTATCCATCACAGCACGTCTTCCGAATATCCCCACCACCGTAAATGCTTCCATCTCCCGTTTCCCCGTAACATAAATCGGTCCGCTACGTACCCATGCATGTGCAGCCAAGCGTCCAGCGGCATTTTTGGCTGTACCCAGATACAGCGTGCAGTCCAGTTTCCTGCGCCCCAGCAACGTCATCGCCGCAGCGGCTTGTACAAGACAACTACTACGCCAAGGAGTATAACTGCTTGCCAGCTCTACAGCGTGTGAAATCTGCTGAATGGACTTCTCTTGCCCAACGTCACACTGCCATGGGGTTTCTTCCATACGTATGCCCCAAGCCCTTGAGTAATCCCAAAAAGAACGACGCTGGCGCAGCCTCGCCCATCCCAGCTCCAGCCAGGCTTCCGGCAACAATCTTCTGACTTCTGGAGACAGGAGAAGAAGCCGTTGTATCCGCATGTTATACCGGCTCCCGTAGAAGCTTTAACAGTCCTTCCCGCTCCAACTCAGCCACAAAGGTATGTACCTGCTGTCTGCACTGTTCCTCGTCCACCTCATATTCGTTCGTCAGGACAGTTACGATATCGCCAAGTGAAGGACCGGATTCTGCCAGTTCCCAGATTCGTCCTCCTGTGTAGCCTAAATTGTAATATTTACCAGTGTTAATGCTCATCATCACTTTTTCTCCGTCCATATCACTGACGTAGACCTCTTCATTGTAAATGACGCGATAATGATCCTTAGCTGGATTAGTGGCTGCCATAACTCTTTTCCTCCTTACGAATGAGTTCAAGTACCCGTTGTACAACCTCGGACGCAGTAAAGACGGAACTATCCCTCAGCAAGCGCCAGCCCTCCACTTTCCGAGCCATCCTAGCCGCTGTATCAAACGACCATTCACTCAAACCCATTCGCGGAATAATCACCCTGCGATATGTATGTTGTAGTAATGTATGCAAGCACTCCAGAACGTTCAAGGGCTGTTCCGTAACCGCCACTAGCTCCCCTTCGCGCATCAACGCACGGGTTGGAGAATCTGCCACCAGCTCGAATACGCCCCCTAAGGGCAGCGGATCGTTATAAAAATCATCTACGGCGGGTACGGCATATTTATTCAGCTCACCTGCAAGCGTACGCAGATCTGTGTATTGTGGCATTACAGAATTGTCGTCAGTTAGGGACTGTATGTGCTTTCTTTTGCGTACATGCTTGTTCTCCCGTAAAGCCTCCAGTTGGAGCAAGCTTTCAAGCCCCAGCTTTTGCTGCGGATAAGCTGGATACACAATGGCAGAGGAACCCGTAGCTTTTACAGCAATCACGTCATCACTAACCATCTGATAACCTGCCTGCCTAAAAACAGCAGCCAATGTCGATTTCCCCGTACCCGATTCACCCACAAATGCGTAGGCCCTCCCCCCGATGACGACCGCACTTCCGTGAATAGGTAATATTCGTCTTTGCATCAGCAGAACACCCATGCATGTACCCAGCACAAACAGCCGCACGGTGTCAGGATCAGCCCCAGAGAATATACTTACCTCGATCTCCTTGCCTTCCCTGACGGCATAAATGGCCGTGCCCGGTATTCGGAACATAAATCGCTCATCCAGCATCACAAAATTGGCCTGCTCCAGCTGACCACTCCATGCAGTCAAATCAGCCTGTCGAATGATTACATCCTCTACCACTCCTGGTGCTGCCAACATCAGCTCAGGCAGATTCAGCTCACTCGCAATCCTGAGTCCAAAGGCCGTATATTTCGTCCAACTGACATTTGCACTCCTGTCATGCACGTAGGACTCACTCCTCTGTCTTTAAAAATCCCGTCTTTATTTCTTGGGCAACACCTCTAACCCGAAAGAAATAAAGACGGCTGTATATTGAATACGAGTCCAATGGATCATGCTATTTTCGTTCATTCAATCGTTATCGGCCCAGTTGTCTGGCTTCCAGTCCAACATTGGCTGCATGTATAACATGTATAACCATCTATTAGCTTGGATTATAGATATCGGCATCGTGGTCGGACACCCAATCAATCTGTCTCCAGCCTTTACCCGCCATGGTCTGGCTAATATCCAGCACCTCTATCGTCGGTTCCTGCCATTCTTTTTTACTCATTTCATCACCTCCCCTCCAACGAATGGCGAACTGTCTGACCGAACAGATTCGATCAGTTGAATCTACAGAGAAAACGGTACACAATCAGGCTATGCATGAGTAGTCTTATATTCGGATCAGACGCCTGCTCAGGGCCGGGGTGGTGAAGTTTTGCCATAGCCGTCTTAATAAACTCAATATTGAGATATTCGGCGGCTCGTAAATCATGACACATCAGTTGAAGCTCCCCCATAAACGTATCCCAACAAGGAAGCATACGATGTAGCCAATCTGCAGGCTGCACGCCGCGTACCCGCTGGTTCAACCGAACATCATCAGGTAGATGATCACGCATGGCCGTACGAATGAGGGCACGGTCCCGACCGTTTTGTACATACTGCTCAAAAGGCACCGATAAGCAAAAGCGAATTACCCGGCTGTCCCCGGTCGGATCACGTTCCCATAGGCCGTAACGTAGTGAAAGTTTGGTCGCGACCACACCATTTTTGTTGGCAATCGCCAAATTTGAGAACTTCTCTTTTCTCGTCTGATCGGCATTTTTCATCCAACCTGTTCCGCTCAATACAGGAATATCTTCTACATTCATCCGTTGGGCAAACTCTGGGTGAATCAGTGAAGGAACGGGACTGCGATGGCCACGCCGCAGCCATAAACGAGGTTCAAGTGAAGTCGCTTTCTTCAACATCACGGGGAGTAGATGAGACATACGCCTGCCCGTAAGCTTGCTGTACCGCCTCAATCCCTGAAAGGATTGCAACCAGTGCAAATGACGAAACTGACGGGCATAATAGTCCAGTGCAGGGCCCCACGATACGGAAAAATTGCCTCGTGCCCCGGTCAACAGTACACCGACATTGTGTTCCTGCGCTTTTTCATAAAAACCTCTGATCCAGAAGGAGTTTTCAAAATATTTGTAGGGAGCCTCCATCAAATCCAGCCAAATATCAATTTCTGAAAACGGACTTTTTCCCTCAAAATCCATATAGTTCTCGTGAATGTTGCCCACATAGCGAGCCGTAGAATGAATGTAGCTTCGTTCGTTCGCCAGCAATGTAGGCGGTGTCCAGTCTGTAAAATCTTGAACAGGCACATAGCTGTAGGCATGTAGCGGCTTTTGTTGCAAGTGCAGCGCTGGCGCGGCAAAGCTGGCAACCGCTCCGGAATCCAGCCCTCCGCTCAAGGCAGCCCCTACAGCGCGATGCGTCCGTAATCGGGCAGTGACCGCCTGTGTGAACACCTCGTGGAAAGCTTCTATGTACTCACCTCCTGTTTTGAGCCGCAGTGGCTCTACCTCATCCAGGCATGCATATTTATGAAGGGTTCGCTTCCCCTCCTCCATAGTGAACCAATGTGCAGGAGGAAGCTGGTTGATATGCTTGTAGGCGGTCGTCCCGATATCGACGGATTCCTGCATGGTGCGGATGGACAAAAATTCGGCCAGCCACGGTTCATGCAGTTCTTTTCGCAGAGAGGACAGGGCCAAAAGCGGAGCGACTACCGTGCTAAACGCGAATCCTCGGTCATGTTGGTAGATGTACAGCGTACGATGGCCTGTCATATCTCGAGCACCATATAATCGATATTCCTTGGCATCCCAAATGACAAAGGCAAAATCACCTATCAGATAACTGGCTGCCTCCACTCCCCATTTGTCATATGCCAGCAAAATCAGCTCGCTGTCCGTGATATCTTGCCGCCGTTCCTGCTCAACTCCCAGCCGTTCAAACAGCTCGGAACGATTGTCAATAATCGCATCCGCCGTGATTGCCAAATCTCTTAGCTCATCATAAAAGGGAAGACGCTCATGAACAGATTCCGGGGTCACATACTGGGCATGACAACCCAAAAAAATAGAGCCTTCACACCAAGCGCATACGCGGTCAGCGGGATATTTCCGCAGGGCCTGCATCATTTTCCCGCCTTCTTCGGTGCATACAGACTCATGCCCAAAGCTATAGATTCCGGCAATCGCACTCACGTTCTTCCCCCTTTTTCTTTTCCTATACTTGATAATGCTACAGACGCCAAGTACCTGAGTTTACGGGCCAAGAGGCTGCGAGATCGGAGACCTTGATGTGGGCGTTGATAGCTTTGAAGCTGAGCGATAAGACGGTTCCGCTCCTCATAGCTATGTGCCAACCTGTTTTCCAGTGATTGGATCCGTCGATCGTTCACGCTCTGGTCCACATGCATCCATGTCGGATCTTGGGGTGGAGTATGATGGATTGCATTTGTCATGAGTTCTCTGTTATCTGTATCCTGTTCTTCCAGCATCCGATAAGCTGCCTTCCATTCAAAGCCGCTTTGCTGGAGGAATTGTTGTGTACGTCGACTCAGCAGCTCCATATCTGGCTCATCTTCAAAGCGAACTCCAGTCATCTGTTCAGCCTGCTCCAGCGCTTCCGCGTAACCAAGTTGCTTAAACATGCGGGACCCAATGCTTCTGCAATACAGCTCAATTTCCCTTTTACTCAACACATGTTGCCAGCTATGTACCGAATCCTGATGCGCCTGTTCATGCTCTCCTACGAATGGATCGCCCGCTCCCATACTATAAAAAAGACTGGATTTGGGCGTATCCGCGAAATCTCCGTACTTTTCCATCCCCGCTTCATAATGGATTCCCAAAAAACTGCACAGTTTCTCGATCTCCATCGTTGGATTGGATACGAGCTGTTCATATCTAAGCGGGTATGCAAGTGGATGAGGTGTAGCAAAATAATGAGTATAACGGAACAAACCAACCGTAATATCCGTCATTTTCATATTAAAATGCGGACTCCCCAGTTCCTCCAGTAGTTGAAAACGTCCGTTCCGTAGCTGATTGACCTTTTTGAATGAGGCCACAATGGCCAAAGGGTTTCGGATAAGCCACAACCTGCGGGCAGCAGGGAATAAACGGTCTATAAATTCCAGCACCGTATAGTAACGCGGGGATTTGTCGATAAGCATATCTGCTGTTGTACCTTGAAGCAAACCATTATATATTTCAAGTGCATACGAACGGGAGGCCTGCTCCAATACGTCGGAGGGGACCATACCTTTAAAAAATTGCCGGAGTATCCCTGTTCCTCCATATGGGCGTGTATGTGACTGCGGAAGATCATATAAACTGAGCAGAAACCACATTTCCTGCGTGGCAAACAGGCGGGAATGGTTTTGCAAAATGGCGGTAAGCAACGAGCTTCCACTCCGAGGGACACTTAACAGGAATACCAGCCCTCCGCCTTGCTTTTCAATCAAGCAAACTCCTCCTCTACCTCTGCTCAAGACACTTTAATAGATACATATCGTATTTTTATTATAAATTTATGATACATAATGTATCTTGTCAATCCTTTTGATGGATAAATTCAGCACTTCACGTTCATGTTAAACCCTATGTAGATCTAAAAGCTTAACAATCAGCCTGTAAATAAAGATTTTGCTGCATATTAGCCAAAGGAGGATAGCACAATGGGACAAGCTGTTAAAGGTACTATTACCATTGAAGGTCAGGAAATTCCTATCACCAACCCGGATAAACCGCTGTGGCCTGAAGCAGGCGTGACTAAGGCGCTGTATCTTCGCAAGCTCGCGGTACTGGCTCCCTTCCTGCTCAAATATTGTCATCATCGTCTGCTGACCGTCATCCGCTGGCCACATGGGATTCACGGTGATTTTTTTTATCAGAAAAATGCCCCACGTCCTCGGCCGGACTATATTGAAACCGCCCTGCATGATGGCATTGAATATATCGTGCTCGGCAAATTGCCACAACTCCTCTGGCTTGGTAATCAAGCTGCGTTGGAATTCCACCCCTCTCTGCACGAAGCGGGAAACAAGCTGCCCTGTGAATGGATGATTGACCTTGATCCATCCAGAGAGGTGGAGCCACGTATTATGGAGGCAGCCTCTATTGTCGGTGAAGTACTGGCTTCGCTTGGTTTGGACTCCGTCCCCAAAACATCCGGGGCCACAGGTGTACAAATTATCGTTCCGATCCGTACAGGCATAACCTTCGACGAACTTCGCAGCATCGGGCTATTAGTCGGACAGTTTGTGACAGAAAAGCACCCGCATCTGTTCACACTCGAAAGGTTAAAGAAGGATCGTGGAACAGCCATCTATTTTGATTATTTGCAGCATTATCAGGGGAAAACTCTGGCCGCTCCTTATACCCCGCGGGCACGCCCCGGCGCTACGGTCTCCACCCCGCTAACATGGGAAGAGGTACGGCAAGATGTATCACCACTTGACTACCATTTGCTGAATATTGAGGAACGACTAAATCAGGTAGGCGACTTGATCGACAAGGTTCCTCCCCAACCTGTAGAAGATGTCCTCAAGCATATGCGCACCAAGGCACACCGAACCTGATCCATGCTTGGAAGAACAAAAAAGGGGACGAACCCCGCAGCCATTAGGCTGAGGAATTGTCCCCTTGCGCTAGTGTATTCCTTTTTTCTTAAAGCGTCCGCCCTTCACATCGTGAATGTTACCGATCGCAACGAAAGCGTGCGGGTCCCAATCTTCAACGATGCTCTTCAGCTTCGCTTCCTCCAGTCGGGTGATGACGACGAAAATCACTTTCTTGCTTTCGCCTGTAAAGCCACCTTCACCTTCCAGATAAGTTACGCCCCGTCCAAGACGATCCGTCAGGGCATCCCCGATATCACGGTATTTGTCACTAATAATCCAGACCGATTTGGACTGATCCAGACCTTCAATCGTAATATCAATCATTTTCATGGCGATATAATAAGCAATCATGGAATACAGGGCATTTGGCCAACCGAACACAAAACCTGCACTTCCCAGAATGAATATGTTAACGAACAGTACGATCTCACCGACCGAAAAAGGAGTCTTTTCACTGACGAGAATAGCTACGATCTCTGTTCCATCCAGCGAACCGCCGGACCGAATCACAAGACCCACCCCAACACCGAGAATGACGCCCCCAAAAATAGCGCCGAGCAGCGGTTCACCAGGAGTCAACGCACTTACATTGTGAAGTAACGCGGTTCCAATGGACATAACGACGATACCGAATAATGTGGATAAAGCGAAGGTTTTACCAATTTGTTTGTAGCCGATAAGTAAAAATGGAAGGTTCAACAGGGTCAGGAAAATACCGAGCGGATAGCCAGTAATCTTGGAGGCCATAATGGAAATACCTGTAACGCCTCCGTCAATAACGCCGTTAGGAACCAGAAATATTTCCAATCCCACTGCCATCAGAGCTGCACCAACTACAATCATGGCTGCACGCTGAAACAGGCGTTTTACTTTGTTCTTCGGATTAGCTGGAATTTTGCTGATCTTGGTCAACTCTCCGGTCACATCTGTAATCTCAGATAAACTTTGGACTTCCTTGCTCACTACACTCATATATAAATCCCCCCGTTACAGTATGATATATTGGACAAAAAAGGGGCTGCTATCCGCAGTCCCCTATTCTTTACCGCGCTATTTATATAAATAGTATATCACAAAACTGTGATTTCGCGCAAAAAAGTTAGCAAAGAGCACATAAATCACAATAAAGCGGGATTATAGCGATAAAAACGGCGAAAATCGCCTTTATAGGAGTGGAGAGAGCATGCGAGTTAGAATTTCAGCTGTTTTCTGAGATCTAGGCCGTCTGCGGAACACGTTTAAATCTATGCGTGAGGAGTTGGAAATGTCCTCTACAAAATCTGCCGAAAGCCGTTCCAGCGCTGAATTAGCAAAAACGACAGCGGTCAACTCAAAATTATAGAAAAAGCTGCGCATGTCCATATTGGCAGTCCCGACCGAGCCGAGTAAATCATCGACAATCACCACTTTGGCATGAATAAATCCTTTTCGATATTGGTAGAACTCCACCCCTGCCTCCAGCAGTTCCTGTACATAGGACAGAGACGCCAAATGAACTAACTTCGAATCGGACTGATAGGGAATAATAATTTTCACATCTACGCCACTGACTGCCGCCAGCTTGAGCGCCTCATAAATGCCCGGATCGGGAATAAAATACGGCGTCGTAATCCAAATCCGCTTTTTGGCAACTGTGAGCGCCCCAAAGCACATTTCCTGAATCGTATCCCATACCTGATCGGGACCGCTGCTCAAAATCTGTACTTCCTCATCCCCGGTACAGGTATGTGGAGGAAATAAATTCACATCCATCAGTCTCTCCCCTGAGGCCAGCTTCCAGTCACTAAGAAACGCATTTTGTAGAAAATAGACGCTATCTCCTTCAATCTGCAAATGCGTATCCCTCCAAAATCCTACTTTGGGGTATTTTCCGAGATAATCGTCGCCTACATTAATCCCTCCTACAAATCCAACCATGCCATCTACCACCACGATTTTCCTGTGATTGCGATAGTTAATCCGGCGGTCCAGTGTGGCGAAAAACGGAGGTAGAAAATAATGAAATTCCACTCCCGCCTCACTACAGGTGCGAATAAAGGAATAGGGTAAATTGTAGCTCCCCACACCGTCTACAACGAATCGTACTTTTACTCCCTCACGTGCCTTGCGGATCATGACCTCTTGAAACTTTCTTCCGATTTCGTCGGCCCGAAATATGTAAAACTCCACATGGATATGATGTTGCGCATGTTCCATCGCTGCCAGCATGGCCTCGAAGGCTTCTTCACCGTTCGTCAGCACACGTGTGCGGTTACATCCAGTCAACGGGTTTTCCGACATACGAATTAACTGGTTAAACAGGCGCTCCTGATGTTTGAAATGAGGATTATGCATTTGCTCCACATGTTCAATGACCTTGGATTGCGCCCATAGACGCTCGCGGAATTCACGAAACAGCTGCGATCCCCCTTTTCGAACCACTTTACGCTTCTGATAATCCTGTGCAACAAAGTAGTACACGACAAAGCCAATGAGCGGGAAGCAAAACAAAATAAAAAGCCAGGCTACCGCTTTGGACGGCTTGCGAAATTCAAAGAGCAGGATCGTCCCGGTCTGAAAAATAAAAACAATTAAAACCAACAGCAACCACAGCATGTCTAAGCCTCCTTATATATCTCAGGATTTTGCAAAATCCTCATCTACGTTTTATACTAAGCTCCAATTTTTTTGACATGTTTGCCTCTTAAGCTGAATAGATAGTAACCAAGCACTATAGGAGCGATGTCCGGAAAGGAGCGATTATGAAAAAAGGAAGCCTAAATCGCCGGATGACCCTGCTTGTTATTCGGGATGCACAGCAACCGCCCAAGCAGCTACAATGCTCTACAGCCGCTGTCATTCTCGTCCCGACTCTTGTGATCGCGTCTATCTCTACGCTCGTGATCGGGCTGCAAATCCGTTCTTCCCATATTATTTCCCAAATGGAAACGAATCTTGCTGTCCAGAGTTTGCAGATGGAGGTCACGGTAGCGGACAAGGACGCAGCCATTGGGCGACTACGGCAGGAAGTCATGGAGCTGACAAATCAAGCCACCCATATTCGTGAACGCCTTCAGCGCGTAACGGAGCTGGAACAACAAATGCAGCAATTCATTCGTAAACACGGAAACTCATCTGCCACAAGTAACCATAAAAAGACCATGACTCCGCTCTCCTGGGATGCTTCCGACCATATTGGGGGTGAGCTGATCGCAGTACATGAAAATACTGCCTTCCTAACTCGCCAGGCAATGGATGATTTTCAGGAGATCGAATCTCTGTTGGACACGGTGGAGCGTACGGTTCCCCGCTCTATTCAGCAAGCAAATGCCGTCCAGCAAAATCTGGAGCGCAAACAAGCCGCACAGTTACTCCAGACTCGTAGGCTGGCTCTTGCCGAGCAAGGGAAGCCCTCCGTTTGGCCTGTAGGTTCACGGCGAATGACCTCCAGCTTTGGCTATCGCAGCGACCCTTTTACCGGCAGATCTGCCTTTCATTCAGGCGTGGACATTGCCGGACAAACCGGTGATCCTGTCTATGCAGCAGGAGCAGGCACCGTCTTGGAAGCTGCTTCTAGCGGCGCCCGCGGCAAGTGCATCATCATCCAGCATTCTGACGGACTCCAGAGCTGGTATATGCACCTGAGCGGCATGCAGGTGACCCCGGGGGATCGTGTCCACAAAGGACAGACCATCGGTCTGCTGGGGAGTACTGGGAGAAGCACAGGACCTCATCTTCATTTTCAGATCGTCAAGCATAACCAACCTGTCGATCCATTACTGTATGTACAATGAGGATTTTTCAAAATATTTACAATAAAGGATTGGGGGAAAACCATCATGTTCAAGGAATCCAAAAAAAAGCTCTCCACCCCAGCTATGGATACACTGCTCGCTAATGGCACCAGCTTTGAAGGTACAGTTGAGGCAGAGGCCAATATTCGGATTGACGGTCATTTTCAGGGCGATATCCGCAGCACTCGTACTGTCGTCATTGGAGAATCTGCTGTTGTACGTTCGGACATCTTCGCACAAGACGTCATCCTTGCCGGTAAGGTGTTCGGCAGCATTACTACAGAAGGACGACTAACCATTACGCCGACAGGTGAGCTGTACGGAAATACCGCGACCGCTGCATTGGTCATCTCTGAAGGCGGTGTACTGGACGGCACAAGTCAAATGAACCGAACAAAGGATGTAGAGTTGTCAGCTTCTACGGATGAGCCAAACGACGAAACCCAATCTAGTTTCAGCAAAGACAGGGAGGACAGCCAAGCCACTCTGCAATCCGAAGCAGGGTAAAATCAGGATATACTCCTTTAAATCCAGTGCATTCTCCATTCATTCCATAATATCCTCCACTCTGCGTTCCAAAAATAATTGGTATACCTTGCGTATGACGATTTTTCCGCACATATACAATGGAATCACCAAAATGATGCCCAGAATCCCGAGCAGGTCACCACCAACTAACAGTAAAATAACGACAGTCAACGGATGAATATCCAGTTGCTTGCCAAAAACTATAGGTGACAGCCAATTATCCTGAATTTGCTGTGCAGCAATCACCACGACCAGCGACCAGAGCGCCATCGAAGGTGATTCGAGAAATCCAATAATAACCACGGGTATAGAAGCAGCCACTGCCCCCACATAGGGAATAAAATTAAGAAAAATCGAAATAACGGCGAGCAGCAAGGCATAAGGCAAACCAATAATTAAAAATCCAAGGAACATCATCACACCCAACGCGACATTGATCAGCACCCGACTTACGATAAAGCTGCTGAGTGCACTATCGATATCTTCCATAACCTCCAATGCGTCCTTGTGATATTTTTTAGGAAAGAAGTTTAGCATTTTAGGGCCAAACTTGCTCCCTTCCTTCAGCATGTAATAGAGCAATATGGGAAAGGTAGCCAATACGATAAAAAAGTAGGACACGAACGATACCAGCTTTACCGAATAATCAGATAGCGTCGAAAAAGCTTCGTTCAACGTATCTGACAGTTGTGACAGCGGGTCTTCACCCGGAGGCAGCACTTGTCTCAAGGATTGATTATGCCGCCATTGGCTCAATTGATCAACCAGACTTTTAATGAGCTTCGGCGCATTTTCAAATAAATTGGTTACTTGATCACGCAGTGTAGGCCACACACCCCATGAGAAAACAAACAATAACACTCCAATGACCAAATAAATCAGCAAGATGGAGATCGATCGTTTGATTTTTCTCCGTTCCATTACATCTACAATCGGCCTCAATAAATAATAGAGGAAAAAAGATAGCATTAACGGTACCACCAGCAAGCTGACCAAAGATACGAGAGGACTAAATATAAAGCTTACTTTGGTGCCCAAGTAAATGATGAGTAATAGCATGACGATACCTGTAGTTACACGAAAAAAACGATTATTTTGCAGCATACCATGCGGCCCCCTCTGTTCTGTTTCTCTCTACCTCTTTAAACGCAAAATGGCCCTATTGATTGATTCTTGCTGAAAATAGATTACAATATACCTCTGCACGCAGAATATGTAACAAAAATGACATAGATACTGGATAAACAGTGTTAAAGAGGATTTTGAAAAATCCTGAAATAACAAAAGGACGTCCAAATGCTGAGCATTTGAACGTCCTTTGTGTAACTCTAAGACACTGCGATTTAGGTTGAAACATCCCGTTTTACGAAAACCACCCAGGCAATGGCGATAAAAATTACATAATAAGCGGCCAGCACGGTGAGCGAAAAGGTTAGACTGGAACTTACCGTACCCGGCGGCATATCTAGATATTTTTTCAGATCCATATGCGTAAATAGTACATATTTGGTCCATTCAAAACGATCTGTGCTGAACAAGCCAATAGAGTTATAGATTGTTTTGGTGAACATCATGAACAGCGACAGCCCAATCGCCAAGGCACTGGAACGGAAAACAGCGGACAGCATAAAAGCAAAGGCCATCGTCACGAACAAGGCAATATAGCTATACAAGAAGTTCAACGTTACGTAAGATATCGGATCACTGAACAGCGGAACAGAACCCGCTGGTGCATCCTTGGATAACATCAGCCATGAGGACAGCGTAACCATCAAGATCAAAATGATCGTTCCGAGCAAACTGAACAAAATCACGGATATATACTTGGACAACAATATTTTGCTGCGAGTCCAAGGTCGGATGAGCAGCAGCTTAATCGTTCCCCAAGTAAATTCACCAGCCACCGAATCAGCAGCTACAATGACCGTAAACGTCGTATTGAGGAAAAACGTAAACAACGTCGTCAACGCAATCCCATCCCACACACTGACCTGATCGGAAACCAGGGAGATCAGCATCGGAATCGCAGCAGTGATGACCGCCAGCAATCCCAGCATAATCCATGTGCGCACACGCAGGTAAATTTTCAGATTTTCGTTATGTACCAGTTTGAAGAAATCACCCAATAAACCCGCCTCCCGTCACTTCCAAAAATTGATCTTCCAGCGTACGGGCAACCGGGCGAATCGCATATACTTTAATTCCGTTTGCAGCCAGCAGGCTGTTCATCTCTGCAATCTGTTCCCGCTCCAGGTGAAGCAGCAGTTGATTACCTTCAACGCGTCCTGCTCCAGCAAGCGCATAGGCTTGTTCGGCATCATTTACCTCAAAAGCAATTTCCGCCGTCTGCACTTCCTCCCCTGTGTTCTTCAGTTGCTTGATATCAACCAGCCGTCCGCTCTGAATAATGGCTACACGGTCGCACATCAGCTCCATCTCGGACAACAAATGACTTGATACGAATACGGTAATTCCCTCCGTACGGGTCAATTGACGCAAATAATCCCGCAGTTCACGAATACCCTGCGGGTCCAAACCATTGGTCGGCTCGTCCAGCACAAGCAGCTTCGGTCGATGCAAAATCGCCTGAGCTACTCCAAGTCGCTGTCGCATCCCGAGCGAATAGGTTTTTACTTTATCGTGAATCCGGTTTCCGAGTCCCACCAAACGAATCGCTTCATCCACGCGTTCTTAGGTCACCCCAGGAGACATTCGCGCAAAATGCTGCAAATTTTGATAGCCTGTCAAAAACTTGTACATCTCCGGGTTCTCAACAATCGCTCCGACATGGGAAACGGCCTTTTCAAAATCAGTATTAATGCTGTCTCCACAAATATGAATATCGCCCTTGCTGATCGAAATCAGGCCAACCATCATACGGATGGTTGTCGTTTTTCCCGCACCATTGGGTCCAAGGAAACCAAATACCTGCCCCGCCGGAACCTCCAGCGTCAGATCATCCACGATCGCTTTGGAGGAAATGATTTTACTCACACCCTCCATACGTATGACGGGAACCTGTCCTGTCGCTTGCTGCATGCTATGAAACTCCTTCCATCCGGAGTGAAGCTGTTATCCATTTACTGTACATTTCCGGTTTTGGAAGTATTGTACCATATTTAACCTTTTAGAAACACCTCGCAACCTCTATTCCTTGTCCTTGTATATCCAAAGCACCCGCCATTTCTCATCTTCCTGCGTCACATAACAAGGCTGTACGATATCAAAATTACCGAATCGGGTCTTGTAATGCTGAGTGACCGTAATACGGTAAACTTTCCCTAACTCTTCTCCATTCTGATCCGTACGAATGTCATATTCAGTCTGCGGCTCCCCCAGTTCAAACGTGAACGTATCCGTCCCCATATCCTGCATAAAAACGTGCGCACGCTGCTGTACATACGTAGATTTCTCGAATTTCTTTTTTATTTGCGAATGAAAAAGCTCCCATGAACCTCCGAAATTTCCCGATTGCTCCATCGTGTAGAACTCGTTCAGTGCTTCTACCGCTTGATCGCCCTCGCCTGTAGACATCACCCCACGCAGACCCAGCCACAGCAGCCATAACAATCCACCTATGATGGCAAAATATAATAGCTTACGAACGAACGCCGAAGCCGCTCTTCTTCTAAACAGCACACACTGCCCCTCCCTCTGTTGGACTATACCGAATTCTCTACAGATGTATGTGGGACAAGCCTTTTTTAGAAGACTTTAGAAGAAAATAACGGGTGACCTCCCAACAGGGCACCCGCCTACATAAGGCTTACCTAAGGCGATATGGTAGTGGTAAGCATATGCTTCTCCAGCACTCCATGGATACGCTGGCGTTCCTGTTCATCCACCATGTAATAATACACCCCGTTGATTTTACGCCCATGTCCCTTCAGTTCAACGGTATCCGTCTGCTTGAGGGACGGACCGATCCGGGTCAGGAAGGTGGTCATATCGTCAAAGGTAATGTCTGTGCGAATCTGCTCCCCCGCTGCCTCCAGTATCGGTTTTACCCTCAACAGCCCTTCCTTGCTGATGGACTGGGCAAGAATTTGCTTGAGTAGCTCCCGCTGGCGAGCATTTCTTCCGAGATCCCCACGTGGATCATCGAAACGCATACGGGCGTAGGCCAACGCCTCAGCCCCGCTCAAGTTCAAATTACCCTGTGCAAAATGATGACCCTCATATTGAAAATCAAGTGGATTATGAACCTCGACTCCCCCCACAAGGTCCACCATTTTCGCAAACCCTTCCATGTTCATCTGTACATAGTAATCTATCGGATAGTTCAAAAAATGTTCTACCGTACGGATCGACATATCCACGCCCCCAAAAGCAAAAGCGTGATTGATTTTGTCCTCACGCCCCCTACCGATCAACTCTGTTCGCGTATCGCGCGGAATGTTGAACATCAACATAGAGCCTTCGGCAGGGTTAACAGACAAGACGATCATCGTATCCGATCGTCCTGGATCGTGAGACCGCCGATCTACGCCCAGCACCAGCACGGTGAACGGCTTGAACTGGGAGATGGCTGCCGGATTGGGTGTAATTGATCCAGAGTCTGTATCTACGGATCGCCCTGCTCCGCCCGTTGCAAGGGTAGAAACCGCCCCAGGCTGCACGATGCTGCGCGGATGATACATCGCATTCGCCGCTGTTTTAAAAGAATGATACACATAAGCGGTGTAGGCAGTAGCCCCTATGACCAATAACGCCGCAGCCCCCAATGTTATCTTCAGCCACCGTTTCATATGCAGCCTCCCCTTTACGGATTTACTACAGACTGATGACGATCTACATCCAGATTGTTCATCTGTGGCCTACCGACAGAATAGTATGCAAAGACGGATTGTCTGATTTGCTCCTCGCTATACACATTGCGTCCATCGATCATAATAGGATACTTCATAAGCTCATTCAGCTCACCCAGCCCGATTTCACCAAACTCCTCCCATTCCGTCAATAGACACAGTGCGTCGCATCCCTCTGCTGCTTCCCGTGCGCTATCTGCCCACGTTACTTCCGAGCTGTCCAGCAGTCTGCGGAAGTTAGCGGTAGCGATCGGGTCATATGCACGGATTTGCGCCCCTGCCTCCAGCAGCGACTGCATAATATCCAGCGCCGGGGCATCTCTTACGTCATCTGTATTCGGTTTAAAGGCCAGTCCCCATATACCAATCGTTGCTCCTTCCAGATCACCCAGCGCCTCTTTCAGCTTACGAATCACGTTAAAGCGTTGACCCTGATTCACTTCCACCACAGATTTCAGCAGCTTGAATTCATAGTCCACGTTGCCTGCAATTTGGATTAGAGCTTGTGTATCCTTTGGGAAACAGGAACCCCCATAGCCGATACCTGCTGACAAAAAGGAGGAGCCGATCCGCTGATCCAGCCCCATACCGTGTGCCACACGTGTAACGTCTGCGCCCACCTTTTCGCAAATATTTGCAATCTCATTAATAAACGAAATTTTGGTCGCCAAAAAAGCATTCGACGCATACTTGATCATCTCCGCCGAACGGATATCTGTGGTTACGATATTTGTCGTCAACGGCTCGTGCAGTGTAGTGAGCACTGCGGACACATGCGGATCGGAAGCCCCGATGATGATTCGATCTGGCTGTAAGGTGTCTAGGACTGCTGAACCTTCGCGCAAAAATTCAGGAACCGAAGCCACACCAAAAGAATAGTTTGTGCGGCTCGCAATCCAATTTTGAATGCGTTCGTTCGTTCCGACAGGCACCGTGCTTTTGGTGACAATGACTTTGTAGCCATTCATGGCGTCTGCCACCTCGCAGGCTGCTTCTTCAATATAGGACAGGTTCGCTTCCCCGCCCGGCAGTGAAGGCGTGCCGACCGCCAAAATAACAATTTCAGCCGCCTCTACCGAAGCTGCCGTATCTGTTGTAAAGCTTAGTCGGCCTTGTTCTACATTATCTTTAATTAGAGCCTTTAATCCCGGTTCATAAATCGGCACCCCACCTGCACGCAGCTGAAGAATTTTGTCCTCATTCTGATCTACACAGACGACGGTATTCCCGAGTGCGGCAAAACAGACCCCCGACACCAGCCCCACATACCCCGCACCTATTACACATAGCTTCAAAGCAACTCCCCCTTTTACATGCTGTCTCATTGCATCCTGCTATTACCGACTTCACTTCTCTATATCTCTTCCTGCAAGCCGATTTTGATAAAGCGTAAGCCGTTTGTTTTGCCGATAAGATTTTAGAAAACGGTATACATATATCGGATTGTTGTAGGCATACCTCTTCCATAATCGCTTCGGTTCGCAGATCAGACGATACAGCCACTCCAGCCCCAGCTTTTGTACCGCTAGCGGCGGTCTGCGAACCTTTCCAGTGATATAGTCAAAGGCCGCCCCTACTCCAATCATCACGCCACGGATGCGGTCTTTGTTTCGATGCATCCATATTTCCTGCTTCGGGCAGCCTAAGCTGACGAATATGATATGCGCGCCGGACGCATTGATTTCATCAATGATCCGCTCCTCCTCATCTGGGTGAAGCTCACGAAATGGCGGTGAAAAGCTGCCCGCGATGCAGATTCCAGGGTAATCTTGTTCTACTCTCTCTTTTAAGCTATCCAGCGTATCCGGCGTACTGCCGTAAAAATATATACTCACCTTCGTCTGTGGCGCACGTTCGCACAACTTGAGCATCAGGCTGGGACCATCTACCCGATCCTGACGCTCAAATCCGTATAGCTTAAGCGCCCATACCAACGGCATACCATCCGGAGTACACAAATCGGCTTGAGTGAGCGCTTTGTGGAACTCAGCATGATTCCCGGCTGTGACAATGGAATGCGTGTTGCAAATACATACATAGCCGTCCTTTCGTTCGGCTGCCCATTGTTCCAGCGTGTGTACCGTCTCCTGAAACGTAAGTGCTGCAATATCTGCATCCGCAATCCTTCCAACTCTATATTGGGGCAGCTGCTTCATAATCACGCTCCTCCATCGCCTCGCTATATATCGCCATCAGCTGCTTCACATTCACTTCTTCCGTATAGCGTGCAGCGTAGTTTTCCGACACCTTCTGTCTCATAGCTGCATAGTTTTCATAGGCTACTGCGCGGTGAATCACGGTCTTTATATTTTCCAAATCATCATGTTGAAAATGGAAACCCGTCACCCCGTCCTCCACGACTTCCTCCAGTGCGCCGAGCCGGCTGCATAATACCGGAGTTCCAACAGAAAAAGACTCTACAATGGTCATGGGAAATCCTTCATACCAAATGGAAGGCACCATGACATACATGGCCCGGCTCATGCAATCCAGTACCGTGTCTCCATCCTGCTTACCGAGAAACCGAACATCTTCCTGTGGATAAGCAGCGGTCAATTCAGCCTTTTCCGGACCATCTCCAATGATGACCAGTCTCAATCCCCCCCGATCTTCCAACTGTGACCAAGCTTGCAGCAGATTGCGAACCCCTTTTTCAGCTGAAATCCGTCCCACGAACAATAAATAACGATCATTCGGGTCATATTGGGTTTTCACTGTTTTATGATGGACAAAATTTGGCTTTACCGCGATACGATCCAGTGGAATACCGCTTTCGGCAAATTTGTCCCGTGCAAACTCTGTCAGCGCGATATAGCGACTTACCTTGTGCTGCCATGTGCCGATCAGATCGTTGAACTTAATCATCGCCGCTACCGGAATCGTCTGAAGCTGTGAACCTCGATAGCATCCATGACGGATGGAATGCAGCAGCGTGCCGTGCAGACATTTTTCACAAACCTTATTCCCTCGCATAAAGGTTGCCGCCGGACAAATCAGCCTGTAATTATGCAGTGTCTGGACAACCGGAATCCCCAGCCGTTCACAAGCATGATAGACCGAAGGGGATATAACCGGAAAAAAATTATGCACATGTACCACATCTGGCTTCACCTGTAAAAGCAGCTTCTTGATTCTTTTGAATTCCGGCAGAGACCATGCCGCCTCTACCGCCAGCTTTGCCATGTTCGCTAGCCCTCTGCTTTGAATGCTGTCGTTGTGCACATAGTAATGCTCTGTCTCTATTCCTCTGGAACGCAGCATAGCTGATTCTTGCTCGACAACCTTGTCTTCTCCCCCGCTTTGCTGATAAAAGTTATGGATGATCAGCACCTTGCTCACAGGAGGGCTCATCTGTCTGCTGACCTGTTGGCTCACGTGGTTGCCCCTCTTTCCTGCGTTGATTGCATAGCGTGGTTCGAACTTCTGGGCTTGATCCCTTGATGGCTTACGATTTCATCCGCAATGCGATCCCACGACATACGCTCGACCGTAAGGAAGGCCTTCTCCGCCATACTTCGTCTCAGCTCAGCATTATCCAGCAAATCGTCTATTCGACCAGACCATTCCTCTTCTGAAAAGCTTCTCAGCATCACTCCGCTCACTCCGTCCTCAATCAAGGTAACCGAGCCCCCGTTTACCGAAGAGATAATCGGAACGCGAAACAGCATGCTTTCCAGCAGCACCATACCAAAAATATCGTATTGGGTCGGAAACAGCATCACATCCGCCGCTCCGTAAACTTGCCACAGATGACGTTGCTCCACTCTTGAAAAATGTATAATACTGTCCGTTATTCCCAGTTCATGAGCATATGTCCAATAGCGGTCTGTGTCCGTCTTCCGTCCATCCCCGACCATTAACAAAAGACAGCTAGGATGCTTTTGGAGTACCCTTTTGAACGTACTCAGCATAAAACGTATATTTCTCCGTTCCTCCAGTACACCAACATACAAAAGCACCGGACGATCTCCGATTCGACGTAGCTCATTCGCGACCTCACGGTTTTCCTCACGCTCTCCGCTTATGTTGTCACTTTTATTACTGGTGTCACTGTCGGATGCTCTCTCTACTTTACTGCGATCCAATCCGACTCCAATCGTAACCACGTTGTCAAAACCTTTATTCTCCAAATAGCGCTTGGCAAGATCGGATTTGACATAGGTACGGCGTAGAGATTTTGCTACCTTCGGCAGCAGCATAATATCGTACAGTTTGCGGATCAGCGCGTGCGTGTTATCTCGGTATGGGCCGTGATACAACGCCAGCTTATCAGGACATTTGCGGGAAAGCAGATAGGTCATGATCTGGTTGTATTCTGTAGTAATGACCAGACTATAAGCATCCAGAAAAGAATCTTTGAGAACATCTCTGTAGATGCTGTTGCTTAGGAACTTAAACCCGTGGAGCCAGATAATACGCAAGGTGCATCCTTCGTGACGGTAGACCTGTTCCAGATGGGTTTCCTTACGATCGTTGTAGTAAACAATGTCGCAATCATAGCCTTTTCGAACGAGTGCTTTGCCCAAACCGACTTCCTGTAAATTGTATGAGTCCCCGTTCACCTTGCTGGCAAAATTGCGGAGATACAATATTTTTCGAATCATCATCAGGGCTCCTGCCATTTCATATTGAGTGAGTTATGGAGCACGGAGGGTTCAGAGAACGCTGCGCGTTCCATTTGATCTTCCGATCGCTGTTGCAGTGGGATTCCTGGATATATAAAACATTCCGAGGTAGGAATCCCACTGCAAAGGCGAACGCTAGCGCTTCTTCAGATTCAAATGGACCGCTCCGCTGCTGACCACCGTGTCCATAAAGTCACCCCATTTAAAAAAAGGGAATGCTGGGTATGAAGTGCCCTCGCTGCGTGGATACGCGAGCAAATGCATGCAGGGCGCTGACCTCGTCGAACAGCTTGTGAGCTTGGTACGGTTATGGCAAGCTCACAAAACAACATGGAACTACTACCGCTAGCTGACCAAGATGCCTTAACTATGGCTAGACTGTCGCCTGTCCAGATTGTTATCCACCGGACCCTGTCACCCTGACAGAGAACTGTACAGAGCATTAATTACGCCGGGATGCATGCCCGGCATAGAAGTTCTAGGCGATAGGGCGAAGCTATCACCAGGCGGCTTTTACCTTCCCCACCCAATAGGCTGGGGGAAATTCTTTTTGGCGGCGGTGGGTAGCGGAGGGTAAGGATTTGAATCTGGAGAAGCGGCAGCGTTCGCCTTTGACGAGGGATTCCGCCCTTTTACAGGGCCTATTCAATCTAGGGAATCCCTCGTCAACAGCGATCGGAAGATCAAATCCGTCCCGCAGCGGACTTCCATCCACAAAAGTCGCTCCAGGATCAAATCCGTCCCGAAGCGGCCTCCCCCCTCCAACTTGAATGTTCCCGTTGCCTCTCCTCCGTCATCTGCATATTAAAATGATCTGCCCCTTTGAGCTGGGCAGCTGCCATATCTGCCACTAGAGTTACACTCGATTCCATCGGCACAAAGCGGTATTTGTAGGCTGTAAGCCGATGGTCGGTTTCGTGAAATAAAATATCCTGAGCGTAATTCCCCCATCGGTCCTTGGGCATCAAATCAATGGTCATACCGGCATGCGCAGAGGGCAGCAGCATATTAGAGCCGTGGATGCCGATCACTAATCGGCTGGCTGCATATACCTTGCAGACCCGCAGCTCACTTTCCCGGTCGAAGCGTGTGACACGCTCATCAGAAATCCATGCCGGGAAGCTCCCGGTACGCCCAAGTCCAGCGACTGTAAAGCGATGATCCGGGAAGCTTTCTCTCAGCCTGCGGAACAGCCGTATGATTTTACTGCGCTGATGATAAATTAGCGGTTTTAGCCCACGTTTGAGCTGCGGAAATTTCTGTACCGCTCTTGCGATATGATGGCTGCCGCTCCACAAGCGGTCTTCCCTCCATACGAAGGTAATGCGCGGCTCCGGTTCACGATCCTCGTTATAACGGGAGACACCTGTAAACTGCTCAATATCAAACTGATTGGGATGTGAATACGCCGGGCTGACATACACCTCATCAAAACGCATCAGTTCCTCAATCATCCGATGATGTAGTACAGGATAAAAGTTTCGTGCCCTGCTGAACGGCACATCAACCGTCCAAATTTCAGACACATATGCTGGCACCATCCACTCCAGCGACTTTTGCACAATGACGATGATGCCCAGGTCCGGCGATTGCTCGTATTCGCGTTGCACATTGAGCAGCTTGAGCAAAGCATGACCATACAAATAATCCATTGTGTTGACGATGATTACACGTGTAGAAGCTTTCATTTTATGCACGGTCATGCCGACTGCTAAGTCATAGGAAGGATTCATCAACGATTGTCGCAAAGGTTCTCCGAGCCATTTTCTCGACTTCGCATCACCGGTCAGAATATAGTCAGGCATTTCTACACGATAAGGTGAATACGTGGCATGACCGACCCTCATGTCCTCAAGATACTCGCGTCCGCACCCCTCACACACAGTGCTGACACATACATGGATTCCCTGCCACAGCACCTCTCCACCACGTACCTTACCTCCACAATGCGGGCACTGTTCCTCATGCCGAACAAACGGTTTAATGGGTATCATGATTGTTCTCTCCAACTTTCGGTACTGTAATATGAACACGCCAGAAGGTCAGGATGGACTTCATCATCCAACCCAAATTAGATTTAACTTCCTTAAACAACAAATCTAATAGAAATACAGATATCGTAAAGGACAAAATCGTCGCCACTAACGACCCTCGGACACCAAGCAACGGGATTAGCGCGTAATTGAAAGCGATATTCGTGACCGCCCCCACCACCGAGGTCAGCAGCGTGTATCTGAACAAATTTTCATTGGTAATAAACAAGCTTTTAGAAACACTGAAGTTGGTGAAAAACAGACGAATCGCGAATAGAGACAACAGCGAACCTGCTTCGGTAAATTCTCTCCCATACAGCACAACCACTACCCATTGGGATAGAAAAAATAAAGGTATCGAGGTCACAAGAAAGCATATAAACATCAGCCGATACACCTTGGACAATGTCTGTCTGTACTCGTCGCTTCCTTTCTGCTTGGAACGCGTCACCACCGGAGCATAAGCCGTTGTCAGAACGACCGGAATGAAGCCCAACACTTCGATGAGTCGGAGTGCAACGGAGTATTGCCCAACCGCAGCGTTTCCCAGCAGTTCACCGATAATGACTTGGTCGATCCGTGCCTGTACATATACAGCGGAGGATGACAGTATAAGCGGCCAGCTGTGATTCATGATTCGCCGAGCTGTGGCTAAACGGAACGTCCATTGGTTCACGCGTCGTCCTTCCTTACGGAAGAAATACAGCAGCAGTAGGCTTCCCAACAGAAACTCTCCATGAGCACACAACGCCACCATCCATATCGGAACACCCGATAACAACAGAATGATTTTGACAGTGGAGCCGAGAACAAAAGCGGTATTCTTGGCAACAACCGTGTATTTGGACAGCATCTGCGCACGAAACCAGTAGTCGATGATATCAAACAATTGAAATACCGAGGCCGTAGCCAAGATCAGATTGATCAACCGCACCGAACTGTCTTCCGGTCTGAGTAGTGAAATGAAGGAATAGGACAGTACAATGGCTATCAGAGTACCTAACAATTTCAACAGAACCGCCGTACCCAATAGCTCATGCTCATCCTTGGGGTCTTTGACAAGATCGCGTACTAATATAGAATCAAAGCCAAGGGTCGTAAAAATCAGAAACATCCCGAAAAAGGATTCCGCATAATTCCACTTTCCCAGTTCCTCTGGTCCCAACACTCTCGCCATGATGATGCTGACTGCCAGGCCGAACACCATGCGAATCATTTTGTCACCGAACAGCCAGGATGTATTCACCAGCAAACTTCTGCGCGGTTTGGCGCGTTTTTCGACTAATGTCATAGGTTTTACTCCATCTTGAAAAATGACCTTGCGTACAGCGAAGAGACCCCCCGCTCAGGCGGATGGCCTCTCCATCTCTTACACGACGACAGAAGCTTCAACTGCAGCCTGCCTTTTTACCCGCTCCAAGTCTGTATCCACCATCATACGAATGAGCTGCTCGAAGCCTACTTCCAATCGCCAGCCCAGCTTTTCTTTCGCCTTGGCACAATCGCCGAGTAATAGATCTACCTCTGCCGGACGGACAAATTGAGGATCGATCACGACGTAATCCTCATAATTTAAACCTACATGGGAAAAGGCAATTTGCAGCAGTTCACGCACAGAATGCATTTCTCCCGTGGAAATGACGTAATCATCCGGTTGATCCTGCTGAAGCATCAGCCACATCGCCTTTACATAATCCCCTGCAAAACCCCAGTCTCGCAGTGAATCCAAATTTCCCATGCGCAGCTCTTGCTGCAACCCCAGCTTGATACGAGCTACCGCATCCGACACTTTACGCGTTACAAATTCCAATCCTCGACGTGGGGATTCGTGATTGAACAGAATGCCAGAGCAAGCAAACATATCAAAGCTTTCACGATAGTTCACTGTAATCCAATGGCCGTACACTTTGGCAACACCGTAGGGACTACGTGGGTAGAACGGGGTCGTTTCTGTCTGCGGTGTCTCCAGCACCTTACCAAACATCTCGCTGCTTGACGCTTGGTAAAAGCGCGCTTCCGGTTTGGCAATTCGAACCGCCTCCAGCATATTGGTGACAGATAATGCTGTAATCTGCCCTGTAGCCAACGGCTGCGGCCATGAGGCCGCTACGAAGGATTGAGCAGCCAAGTTGTAGACCTCATCCGGGTCGGACTGCCGAACGGCTTCAATCAATGAAGCCAGATCGGTCATATCACCGGAAAGCCAGTGGATGTCATTCTGGATATGCGCTACATTTTCAAAGTTCGGTGTGCTGGTTCGTCTGCGCATCCCGTACACCTCATAATCTTTGGATAGCAGCAATTCAGCCAGATAGGACCCGTCTTGCCCGGTAATTCCTGTGATCAGCGCTTTTTTCATTCCAATTCCCCCACCGTTTTTTTATTGTTCAACCAGATCCAGACCTTGAAATGCCTGATACACAGACTTTAATCCCTCTTCTAGTGAAATACGCGCCGACCAGCCCAGCCCGGAAATTCGGGATACATCTACCAACTTACGCGGCGTTCCATCAGGAGCGGAGGTGTTAAAGGTAATTTCTCCCTCATAGCCGACTACATTCTTCACTCGCTCAGCCAGCTCACGAATGGAGATATCCTCACCTACGCCGATATTTACAATTTCATTTCCCTCATAATTGTTCATTAGGAATAGACAGGCTTCAGCCAAATCATCAGAATGAAGAAATTCTCGCCGCGGCGTACCAGAACCCCATACTTCTACAGTCGGAGATTGATTCAGCTTGGCTTCATGAAACTTGCGGATGAGCGCAGGCAACACATGAGAAGTCTGGAGATCAAAATTGTCGCCCGGACCGTATAAATTCGTCGGCATCACAGAAATAAACCGGGTTCCATACTGACGGTTGTAAGACTGACACATTTTAATCCCGGCAATTTTAGCAATCGCATAGGCCTCATTAGTAGGCTCCAGTTCACCCGTGAGCAGATATTCTTCCCGTAACGGCTGCGGAGCAAATTTAGGATAGATACAGGTAGAACCTAGGAATAATAGCTTACTTACATTTGCCCGGTATGCCGCATCAATCACATTTGTTTGTATAAGCAGATTGTCACGGATAAAATCAGCCGGATATTCGTTATTCGCCAAAATCCCACCAACCTTGGCCGCTGCCAAAAATACATAATCCACAGGCTCTGTTTCAAAAAAATGATCTACTGCCTCTTTATTACGTAGATCCAGCTCACGGCTTGTGCGAGTAATAATATGACGGTAACCCTCTTCCTGAAGCGCTCGGACAATAGCGGAACCCACCAGTCCGTGATGCCCTGCTACATATATGTTGGAATGAAGATCCATACTTATCCCCTACCTTCTTCGTGAAAATGAAAGACTTTAATACGCATCCTTGGAGCCTAGCAGCACACGAAATGTTTTCAGCATAATAATCATATCTGTGCGGAAACTGCGTCTGGATATGTACTCCAAATCCAGTTCTACCATCTGGTTAAAGCTTAGATGATTACGGCCGCTGATCTGCCATAAACCAGTGCAGCCCGGTGTAACCGTCAGACGCAGCTTATCCCTCACTGTGTAATCATGGACCTCTCTTGGCAATGGGGGTCTGGGTCCTACCAGACTCATCTGCCCACGCAGTACATTGAACAGTTGTGGCAACTCGTCGATGCTCGTTCTGCGAAGAAAGCGACCCACACGGGTAATTCGGGGATCGTCCCGCATTTTGAACATCGCACCCTCAATTTCATTTTCCACCAGCAGTGCAGATAATCTGGCTTCGGCATCAGACACCATGGAACGAAATTTGATCATGCGAAACGGCCGCTCATTTTTTCCAATACGTACTTGATAAAATATTGCACTTCCTTTGGGGTCCTCCAGCTTAATCAGCAAAATGACAAGCAGAAATACCGGGCATAGCACGATGATTCCAATGAAAGACAATATAATGTCCATGCTTCGCTTCACGAACGGGTATACGTTCCATCCTTGCCGCCGTTCAAGCCCATGAGCGACCGAATAAACATCCACTGACGCACCCCGCACTTCGACCTCATTCGAGCGGGAAGAAGACACGTCTCATCACCTCGCTCCTTATTAATAAGTATTATTTATACACTGTTAAAAGAATTTTATATACTCTCATTTTCCTCCTTTTTATTCATGTCAGATTGCGTTCCTCCATCCCCCGCTCGACACGGGTATTCGAACGCTTCACATTATTAAGTACTACGCCCAGAATGCGCGCCTTTACTCTTTCCAAATTCGCTTTTGCTTTCTTGACGACATCCTTTTTGACCTTCCCTGCCTGCACCACCAGAATGACTCCGTCACACATGGCGCTTATAATGAAGCCATCCGGAAAGGACAGCAACGGCGGTGTATCCATTAGGATCACGTCATAATGTTCTTTCAGCTCAACCAGCAGAGCATTCATTCTGCGGGAACTGAGCATCTCGGACGGATTGGGCGGGTTCGGTCCGGCTGTAATTGCATGCAGATGGTCAATCCCGGTTTCTTGAACCACATCCTGCCATGCCTGTTGATTGGCAAGCACCCGTGTCAGCCCTGTATGATTACGCAAACCAAACATATGGTGCAAGGAGGAACGGCGCAGATCCATATCCATAATCAGCACCTTTTTCCCCTCTTGCGCATAGGTTACAGCCAAATTGCTAATTGTGACCGTTCTGCCTTCACCCGCCTGAGCGGACGCCACCATCATAACCTCAATCGGCTCGTCTATAGAAGAAAACTGGATGTTAGTGCGAAGCATGCGGTACTCCTCCGAAACGGAAGACTGAGCATGTAGGGATGTAACGAGCTGATTATTGATTAATCGCGGCATATTGCCCTTCACCTACCTGTTTAGGAGTTGTAGTGGAGCTGTCAGAGCGTTTATCTTCTTTTTTCATTTTCGTAATCAGGGCTAGGGTAGGCAGACCGAGTTCTATTTCAATATCCTCTTCATTCTTAAATGTATCATCCAGTACCTCCAGCAGAAACGCCAAGCCTATTCCCAACAATAAAGAGGTGGCAAAAGCAATAAATATCTGTATAGTGGCATTACTGTTCACGGGAACTGCTGGATCATTCAGACTGGCTTCGCTTAGGATGGTGACATTGTCCATTTTCATGATAGAGGGGATTTGCCGTTTGAATACTTTGGCTACCGCATTGACGGTTTTCACAGCCTTCGTATACGATAAATCGCGGATTGTTACATCCATGACCTGTGAATCACCTGCGGTGTTCACTCTTAATTTTTGCGCCAATGCTGACGGAGTGACCTTAAGATCGGGGAAGCTGGCGACCACCTGATCCATAATCGCCGAGGAGATCATAATTTGCTTATAGGAGTTCGTTAAGGCTATATTCGTTTGAACTACACTGTAATCGACGACACCTGCACGATCCGGTCGTGGCGTCTGGTTGATAATGAGCTTTGCGGTAGCTTCATAAATCTGCGGGGTAAAATACATATTTTTTATGCCCACTACAGTACATACTAGCAGTACGATGCTACCAATCAACCACATTCTTTTACGGATCAAACGGATGTACTCTTTCAACTGCACAAGACCAGTCCTCCCTGATTGACTTGTTTTCGATGCAATAACGCTTGTACTGATCCTCTGCATAACGGGGAAAAGAACGGTGCATGACCCTCTAATCTATAGTAAAATGTTGTATAATAGCGCATAGAAGGTCTAGCCAGCGAATAAGCACAAAATGCTCATCATCGGTGGCCTCTTAGGGTATATAAACGAAGACATCAGTGAAAACTATTAAATAAAGATACGTTATGTAACTTACATAACTAATTTATGATACAAAACGTATCTTGTCAAGCGTAAACTTGCTTTTTTACCTTTCTTAACCTTGCCTTCAGGAGGAAAAACGGATGAATTATGGCACCCGCATCGCTGAATTACGAGAACATAAGGGATTAAAACAAGAGGAACTAGCACAATCCCTCGGAATTACGCGGGCAGCTCTTTCTCACTATGAAAAAAATAGGCGCAAGCCAGATTTCGAGATCCTGACCAAGCTCGCTGATATTTTCGGGGTAACGATTGACTACTTGGTGGGACGTACGAGCCATCCGGCGGCAATATTGGATTCAGATGTGAGGGAATTTGTGGACCAGCTTGAACTGTCCGATGAGGATATTCTGCAACGTTTCAACCTGACCATTGATGGACGCACCTTGTCTGAGGAAGAAGCCAAACGTTTTATTGCATTTGTCCGAATGGAACGAATGATGGAATAAAGAAAGCGGCCGACTGCTTCACGTCTCGCTCAAGTAAGACCAGCCGTTGGAATTTACACGCGCTTGTCCTTCCGGTATGTGGTTCCATCCGCGTCGCTTTCTAGCCATTCTGGCATCGTGAACCCACATTGGAGCAAAATGTCCCGGATGTCCAAGTGGATGGCAGCTTTGTCTGCTTTCTGTACGTTGTTTTGAAAAAGAGGGTTGTTCCCCCCTAATTCTGTCTCCTTGTTCATTCAGCACTAACCTCACTTTATTATTCTTGGTCACCGGAAAGAAATTTCCCACAAACCTTGTATGTATAGTCACGAACAAAACTATTATATATGAATACACACCTGCAATGTTGTCGTCTTATGACGAGAATAAAAAAGGATTTTCTTATTTTTTTCTTCATTATACGTAAAGTATTGGCAAATCAGAACGATTTTCCAACAAAAAAGAACCTGTCAGGTCCTATTTTCTCCTGATAGGTTCTTTTTTGTTTTATTTCGAAATGATGTTAGGTATTCGAACTCTAAGGTCCTATATGCATTCCGATCTGATTAAGCGGCCTCGGCTGCCTGGGAAACCTGAGTACCTCCGGTCGCTCGGACTTTGTAGACATAGTGGCCTCCGGCTTTTACCGTGCGGTCTGTATACGTGCTTCCCGCTACTTGCGAGGCAATCACCTGATAGGCCCCGTCGGTTCCGTCAGCACGCAGCACATCATAGGAAGATACGCCTTCTGCCTGAAGCCAATTAATCTCTACCGCCCCATCCTGAACAGAGGCAGCCTTCACCCCTGTTGGAGCTGAAGCTGCGGTCTGATCTGTACTTTTTAATTCCAAAATATATTGTACCGCTTCGCCAGGACCCAGCTTTTCTTCAAAATCAAGGGCAGGAGAAGCCTTGAGCCCTGATATGGAACGCTGTGCCTGACTGTAAGTGGAACCCGCTCCAAAACGTTCACCCGTGTACAAACCGGCATTCGGCATTGTCACCCGTACACGAACGGTCTGCGTGGTGGATTCGAAATTCACTAGATTCACCAGCAATTTGTTTGAAGTAGCGCCGCTACCTGCCAGCGGTTTAAGCTTGGACGTATCCACCGCACGCACATACACCATTTTATCCTTGGTATCCTCTGGATTCAGCACTGTATAAGTCAGAGGTTTTCCATGGGTGGCATAGGCTAGACTCAAGCGTCTCATGATCTTAACACGAGTGTCCTGTCCCTGCCCGAACGGATAAATTTCTGTGTTGGCCGGGTTATGACTTTGCAGATCGAAGCCTGTTTTAAACAGCGTATAATCTTTATAAAAAGCAGCGTGCTGGATAAACATATCGGCAAACCCAATTTGTGAACGCATAATCCGGTCGAATGCGGCTGCTTGTGGCTGACTAGCCCCATAATCTGGATTATCTCGATGCGTATCATTGGTACCGAACTCCGTGTTCAGCATCTTCTTCGCCAGTCCGTCGCTCGAACCGCCGAAGGTTTTCAAATTTTGAATGAAGCTGCCCCCGCCCTCTTCATTATACGATTCACCGTAGGCGTGTCCGTTGGTCAGATCAGTGACTTCCTCCAGCTGTTTACGCTGCGCCGGGTCTCGCTCCCATCCATCCGGATCACCGCATTTTTTCGTACCTCCGGTTTGATTTTTGCACGCCTTGGTAGAGTACGTCGGCCAGTAGGCCCAACCCGGCGCTACCGTTTTGAGATGCGGTGCCAATTGCTTCCCTTCCGTATTCAACCACTTAGCTACAGCCAGATTTACCGCCTTGGAGCGATTAAATAATCCAGGTTCGTTATCTACTTCATAATATTGAAGATAAGAACCGTATTTTTTTACATAATCGCGCAACTTTTGCTTGGCCGTTTCTGGCAGAGAACCATCTTTTTGCAGCTTGATATCACCTGTATATAAATACAAAGCAGACGATTGCATATTATACTGCTTTAACGTTTGATAGTAATCATCCACGTCTGTACATGCCTTGCCCACATTGCTGGCACAGGTGACCCTCATGACATTGCCACTATAAGCAATTCCCAGCCATTTGAGAACGTATGGTAAATGCTTAACTGCACCCTGATCATAATAAAATTCTTTATTGTTCACATTTGTTCCGGTCAGTATATATTTACCGTGTACCGGTTCGGTCGCAGGTGAAGCTAACGTCTCCAAGCTCAAGTCATCCCAAGTCCACCACACATTTTTATCTTCTGCAGAGGAGCAGTATAGGCAGCGCGCTGTCTTTAGCTTGAGTACGTTAACACCGCTTTGCAATTGCTCTTTGGGTATATACAGCTCGTAGTTGTTTTTGAAATTATAAGCACTCCCAGTACCGGATACTCCGGCAATCTGAATAATACCGGACAGCTGTTGATTTGAAAATACAGCCATTTGTGGGACTGCTTTGCCCGCATCTAAAATCCGAACACGGAATATCATACCATTGGGAGGAATCTGATTCAGCTTATACTGGAGTGTCAGTTCAGGGTTCGTGGACGCATTCAAACCGGGAGGAATATCTCCACTGCTGAGCAATACCGGAACTGTTGTACTCTCTTCTGCTACCGACAACGCTGACATTGCTCCTTTAGCAGATGATTCGGTAGAGGCAGCTGCTGTAGAAATGTCGATATTATCCCTGCCGACCACACCTTTGAATTCCGCTGAAGAGTCATCCCTCTGCCCCAGCTTCCATACTGGACTGGCAGCTGCTACTTTATCCGTCTGCAATTCTGCGCTTCTTGAAGGCGTGTATATAAACCAAGCGATCATCGCTATAGCTACGATCGCTAGTAGTCCAGATAAAACTCTTGTATACCTATGGGATAACCATTTTTTTATCATATGATCGACCCTCTCTCCTCAAATTTTTGGACCGGGAAAGAGTATTAATCAAGGAAGAAACAAAGCGTTTCCGGGAATCACCGCTTTCGCTTCATGCTGACTTTCCCACATTAGACGTGCCATCGCGTCGCCTTTTTCATCATAGTATTCTACTTTTAAATCTACCATTTTGCCTGCTTCCAAAGTCATACTGCCTTTACGCTCTGTCCAGCTTTGTTTGAACCAGCTGTCAATCACCAACTTGCCGTCTACCCATACACGGATACCATCATCGGATATCGTGGTGAACGTATAGGTCTCGCTATATTGCGGTTTGATTTTACCCGTCCAGCGAACCGAGAACTGATCGGCATTCACCTTAGGGTCAGCTGCATTGGCACGCCAGTTGTAGTCCAGCTTGCTATCTGTACGGATCAAAACAGGACTTCCATTCAAATTCATATTGTTAAAATATTCGCCACGCAACCCGTTCACATATACCACATCAGGAACAGAAGGAGGAGTCGGAGCTGGGGGAACGATCACTACTGGCGGAGCCGGGATAGGCTCACTTTGTCCCTCGTCCGGTAAGGTCGGTATATCTGTCCCAGGTGGTTGAATCGTTTCCAATCCATTCTTCACATCATCCCGCGTCAAACTCCTCGAATCATTCATATAATCCTGAATTTGATTTGTTGTGTTATTCTCAGTCAGCATCTTGCCCCAAGTCATGGAATATACCCATTTAGGTTGAGCCTGCAACACCTCAGAACTAGGCATCTCACCGTGCTCCCCAATGGCAATCGGCTTATTCCGTGCCAGCCCAAGCAGACCTTCGTAATGACTTTGCTTAAAATCATTGTTGTAAATATCTACTGCCAAGATGTCCACTCTGTCATCCCCCGGGTATTTCGGGGTGTACGGGACAGTATACGAATTGGGCGCATTCGGACTCCATACCCACAGCAGATTGTTCAATTGATGTGTGTTGGTAAAACGGTCGTACATGATATTCCATAGCTGATTGAAATTATTTTTGTTTCCCCACCAGAACCAGTCGCCATTCATCTCGTGGTAAGGTCTCCACAAAACCGGAACCCCTGCATCACGAAGCTGCTTTAACGATACAGCGACCTTATCCAGATCGGCAATGAGGAGGTTATACTGCGTAGTACCTGGGGTCACGTATTTGTTGAACTCTGTCTGACTTACTTTCGCCTGTACATTGGCCCAAGTCAGTGGCCTACCTGGTAGCGCTTCATGAAAAGTCATCGTCACAATACCACCGGATCTGTCCCAACGGATAGCACTATCGACGACATTTTTACGTTGCGCTGCTTCTGTAGCGTCAGATTGACCAGAGATAGCTCCCATCTCATAGCCGTGTACACCTACATATGCCTGACTGATTTTTTGGACCTTGTTACTTAATTCATCCGGACTTTCCAAATAATCATGCTGACCGGTGACTATTTTTTTCCCTGAGATGTTGAGTAAATAATTGTATAGTTCACGGGCCTGAATAGAAGCGTCCGAATTAACAGGTTGTAATGAAGCGGCATTCGCCACAGACAGAGAATCACCAAAACCGACGGGCAACAATGAAAAAAGTATAACAACGGGGAGTACATGACGTATCAGTCGATACAGAGGAATAAAATTGAATCTCACTTTCGCTCTTCCTTTCGGTAGCCAGGCTGCCATCCTTGTGGAAGGCCCTTTAGCTTTGCGTACCTGCCTTTCGACAGGGCTGCGTTTATCGTTGGAAGGAGTTTGGATTCCTTCTTACCCTAAGTATCGACTTTATTTTACCAAAATTTAATAGGTCATGTTCATGAATTTACAGGTTTTCGCCCAAATTCGACAGTTTGGGCCATGAATTTTCATGAATTTGTCTTTTTTTCGTTTTCACGAAAATAATTATGAGATAAATTGGTGACGGGAAATTTCATTCCAATCCATACAAAAGCGGACAATATCCTCTTCAACCAATTCAGAGCCAGTCTGCACCTCAATAAAATCCACATCGGTCACAGCCAAAATGCTATGCTTCGTCCCTTCAGGAATGCGGACTACATCACCAGCCTTTACTTTGTGTAGCTTCTCATTCAAAATAATTTCCGCTTCACCGCTAATAATGGTCCAGATTTCACTCCGTTTGAAATGAAGCTGGTAGCTGATATTTTTGCCTTTTCGTACGCGGATTCGTTTGGTCAATACCTCGTTACCCTCGTCATATTTGACATAATCCACAACCCGATACTGCCCCCAACGACGTTCTTCATACATTGGACGCTGATCATGAGCCTTGAGCACTTCTTTAATACGAGGACTTTCTGCCTTATTGGTCACAAGAATGCCATCCGGGCTAGCGGCTACAATCAGATCATTCGTTCCAATGATCGCCACAGGAATGTCCAACTCGTTAATAAGACTCGTATTGACGCAATCCTCCGTTACTACACCTCTGCCCACTTGTTGATTAGACATTTCTTCTGTGAGCGTATTCCAAGTACCTAAATCCTTCCAAAAACCATCATACGGAAGAACTACAATGTCCTTTTCCTTCTCGACTACTTCATAGTCAAAACTGATTTTTTCCAGAGATGCGTATTGCTTTTGCATTTCTTCATAATTCAGCGGCAATCCCTTGGATGCCAAGATATCCAGCAAATAACTTAATTTGAACGCAAAAACCCCGCAGTTCCATAGAGCATTGCGTTCAATCAGACGCTCCGCCTGCTCCCGGTCGGGTTTCTCTTGAAAATGGCTCACTTCGCGGTAGCCAGTGCTACCTTGGGTGGCATCGTTTTTCGGAATAATGTAACCATATTTCTCTGAAGGATAGGAAGGGACAACCCCGATTAATGCAAGCTTGCCTTCACTCTCCTGAAGCGTATGTTCCAGTTGGGCTACGGAGGCGAAGAAAGCATCCTCAACATAAGGATCTACAGGCAATATAGCTACAATTTCATCAGGTGAAACACCCGCAATGGAATATAAATAAGTCGCTGTCAGCGCAATCGCAGGAAAGGTGTCTCTGCGTTCTGGCTCAACAATGATACGCGTATTCGGCCCAACCTGACTCTGGATCATTTCGACCTGTGCTCTCCCTGTCGCAATAAACGAGGATTCTGATAATCCGTTGTCTCCCAATTGTCTCCATACCCGCTGTACCATGGATTCCGAAGTCCCCTCCGGGCTCTCCAGTACCTTCAAAAATTGTTTGGAACGGGAATCGTTGGACAAAGGCCATAATCTTTTACCGGAACCACCAGACAAAAGTACGAGCTTCATAACTCTCCACTTCCTCTCTATAATGTATGGGTGATCGGATGGGGCAGGGTTGAGTAGTCCGCTACGGGCTGGATTTGATCTTACGATCGCTGTTGGACCGGGATTCATTCGATTATATAAAATCGTATATAGGTTTGAATCCCGGTACAAAGGCGAACGCTATCGCTTCTCCAGATTCAAATCCACCCCTGCGCTACTCAAAAATGCATCATGCCGATCATATCGTTTATTGCAAAAGGCGCGACCGGACATTATTAAGTCCGGTCAGCCTGTTAGCGCTCACGCGCTCGGCCCAGCCGCGAGGCGCTTTGATCGGAAGGAGCGGCATCAACCGCGCCGCTCCTTCCGATACGCCCTTCCTACTCCCATCCCATAAGGTGGGAGTTTAAAACTGTGACTCCACGGCGGAAAGCAACGGAGCGGGCAGAATTGTTCTGAAGAAGCGTCAGCGTTTGCCTTTACCCCCGGATTTTAACCTTTGAATGTTTTACACAATCAAGAAAATCCGGGGGTAACAGCAATCGGAAGAACAATCTGCACGCGCAGCGCCTCCCCCACCACCACAGTCACTTTTTAAACTTCCACTTTATCTCTGTTCCACCCACTCATCCGCGGACGACCCACGGAATAGTATTCCAGCCCGGAGCCTTGAATCTGTTCCTCGGCGAATACGTTACGACCGTCAATTAGAACCGGTTTGCGCAGAAGGGAGGCCAGTTGTACGAGATCGACCTTTTTGAACTCTTCCCAATCGGTCAACAGGCACACAGCGTCGCTACCTTCGGCGGCTTGCTGTGGGGATGAGCACCACACAATATTCGGGTGATCCACGTGCTCCTTGAATTTATCCATCGCAATGGGATCATACAGCTTGACAATTGCGCCTGCCTGAATGAGCGTTTCTACGATTTCCAGTGCTGGAGCTTCGCGGATGTCATCTGTATTTGGCTTGAAGGCGAGGCCCCAAATGCCAATCGACACACCGTTCAGTTGACCCAGCGATTCACGCAGCTTGGATACGATCATAAATCGCTGGTCGGTATTCACCTCGACCACCGATTTCAACAACTTAAATTCATAGTCTACATTACCCGCAATTTGGATAAGCGCATTTGTGTCTTTTGGAAAGCAAGAGCCACCATACCCGATCCCTGCTTGTAGGAAAGAGGAGCCGATCCGTTTGTCCATACCCATACCATCAGCCACACAGGTTACATCGGCGCCAACCTTTTCGCAAATATTAGCGATTTCGTTAATGAACGAAATTTTAGTTGCCAGGAACGCATTGGACGCGTATTTGATCATTTCAGCACTACGGATATCCGTCACATAGATTTTATCCGTGAACACCTGATGCAGAGTGACCATTGTTTCACGCAATCCAGTATTGTCCAAACCAATAATGATGCGATCCGGATGAAGCGTATCATTGATAGCTGAGCCTTCTCTCAGAAACTCCGGCGCAGATACGATATCGAAAGACAAACTCGTGTGACGAGCCAATACGTCCTTAATCTTTTCGTTCGTTCCGACAGGTACAGTACTCTTGGTCATAATAATCTTATACCCGTTCATGGCTTTCCCAACATCAGCAGCCGCCTGTTCAATGTAGGACAAGTTCGCCTCGCCGTTAGCCAGAGAAGGCGTACCTACCGCCAAAATGACGATATCCGACCGGCGTACCGCATCAGCCAAATCCGAAGTAAACTCCAATCGACCTGCTTCCAGATTCAGCGCAATCAATTCCTCAATACCCGGTTCATAAATCGGAGATTCTGCCCGGTTCAACATGTCGATTTTGTACTGCTCCAGATCGACACAAATCACCTCATTACCTTTTTGCGCAAAACATACACCCGAGACGAGCCCAACGTATCCAGTACCAATTACAGCCAGCTTCATTCCGTTCATCCTCCTTTTAGAAAGTTCACATAGGCTTGTTCTACATACTTTTTCAGTTGATCCTTGAAGTTATCTTCATCAAATTTGCGGGCATGGGTAATGATATCGTCCACATTCCATGCATGCTGCTCGACCTTTGCGACGGCCTCTAGCACATCCTCTACTTGATGCTTGCGGAAAAATACGCCGTTCACATGAGGAACAATCGTATCCAGCGCTCCCCCACCCTGAAAAGCGATAACAGGCCGTCCGGCCGCATTCGCCTCCAAAGGCGTAATACCGAAGTCCTCTTCGCCCGGAAAAACGAGCGCTCGGCATTCTGCCATCAGCTTGTTAACCTCTTCGTCCTCAAGCCTGCCGAGGAACTCAATGTTCGGGGCAGCCATACCTTCGAGTCGTTTACGATCTGGTCCTTCACCCACAATGCGCAGCTTGAGACCGTTACGTTTGAATGCTTCGATCGCGAGATCGATGCGCTTGTAGGACACCAATCGGGATACGATCAGGTAATAGTCACCGATGTTTGTAGCGCGTTTAAAACGGGATGTATTAATAGGTGGGAAAATGACATCCGAATCCCTTTGGTAATAGTGCAAAATTCTTCTTTTAACAACCGAAGAGTTGGCGACAAACTGGTCTACGTTGCGCGAAGTTTTGGCATCCCATGTTTTCAACCGGTTCATGTACAGCTTTAGCATGTTTTTGAGCAGGTTGGATTTGGACTGCCGGGCCATATATGTATCGTAATCCCAGGCAAACCGCATCGGTGTGTGACAATAACAAATGTGAAACGTATGTTTGGGTACCTGGATGCTTTTCATAAATGCACTGCTGGAGCTTAAAACAATATCGAAATCCCTAAAATCAAAATCACGGATAGCGATGGGATATAGCGGCAGCACTCCTTTGAAGTTGGCCTTCACTCCTGGGACTTTTTGTAGCCAAGTGGCTCTAATATCCGCATCTTTCAAGTTACGCGACAGGCGGTCGTCGCTGAACACCGTTGTGAAGATAGGAGCCTCCGGATACATATCGTGGAATACCTCTACTACCCTTTCCGCTCCGCCCATTTGGATTAAGTAATCGTGTGCTATCGCTATTTTCATCTAAATCATCCTTTAACGCGAATGTCGGTCAGACTCCTGCCAACAAACCCTTATAGTAATGAACTATATCCTTAACTGTGTTCTCGATGACAAAATGCTTCTTGACCCGTTCCATCCCTCTCTCACCCATCTGCTGACGTTCCTGTGGATGCTCCAACATCCAGCGGATGGCTTCTTCCAGCTTAGCCGGGTCACCCGGTTCAATAAGTAGCCCGGTTTCATGGGGTACCACCGTTTCCTTGGGTCCACCCTCATTGGAAGCAATCACTGGGAGACCAGCAGCCATGCCTTCAATAATGACCTGACCGAATGGTTCTGGTGTAATAGAGGTATGAATCAGTAAATCACAACGCTGCATCAGGCCTTGAATGTCATCGACGTGCCCCAGCAGATTGACATTAGCCAACCCGTATTCGCGCATCGTGGACTCTAATCGTTGCTTGTATTCCTCTTCTCCGAACAATGCATCTCCAGCCAGCCAGAATTTCACGCGCTGATCTGGTAAAAAGGAACGTGCCGCTTCCAGTAAAATATGTTGTCCCTTCCATTCCGCCAATCTGCCGACCAATACGACGTTAAACGAGTCATCACCACGTGAATGCGCAGCCGTGTCACGTGCTGTAATTGCTTTGGCAAAAGCGGAATAAACGACGAGCGTCTTTTTGTCCGGGGGTAACTCCAATGCACTCAGCGTGGACTTGGAATTGGCAATCACTCCGTTGGGCAAAAAGCGGGACATCAGCCGAATCCCTTTGGCTACAATCGGCTTCAGATACGGCGGACCGATGTGATCACGGATATGCCAGATCAAGGGCAGCTTCGCCGATTTGGCAGCTACTGTACCATACAGTGCAGACTTGAGCGAGTTCGTGTGAACGCACACGACCTTTTCCTCACGCAGCAAGGGCGCAAGTTTTCTACCGTATGCCAGCAAACGAAAAGCTGCTGCAGGCGCACCTAGATTCACGGCGTTCCGTCCCCGATTGCGAATCGAATCGTCCAATGGAACGATGCGCACATCAATATCACGCTGCCGAAGCCGATCTGCCAAATCGCCCTCCTCTGCCAAAATAACGAGCGGGTCGATATGTTCCCCGATATTCGTCAGTATGTTATACAAAGCGACTTCGCCGCCGCTCCATCTTGCCGTATGGTCAATATAAGCTACTCTCATCATTTCGCCGCCGCCTTTCTGTCAAGGACCTGTCGGAACACCTCTTCCACCTGCTCCGCTACATGTCCCCATGTATATCTGCTCAGGACATGGTCCCGGCATTCCCTTGCATTCGGTAGAAGTTCACGATGATCCAGCACACGCAGCAACCCTTCAGCAATGGCTTCACTGTCCGTTCCCTGGAACAATAGCTCGGGACGGAATCCCCTTAAAATTTCCTTGCTACCGCCCACAGGAGTGGCCAGCACTGGCAGTCCCGAAGCCATTGCCTCCACCGTGATCAGACCGAAACCTTCCAGCGCCTGTGTAGGTACGACGAACAAATTCGATGCTTGGTGGTACAGTGGAAGCTCCTCATCCGACACATAACCGAGCAGCCTTACATGGTTATGAAGATTGTATTCCGCTACCTTGGAAGCCAATTCCTCCATCAAGGGGCCCTTCCCTCCAATCAGCAGCAGATGATCAGGATGACGCTCGGTTACTCGTCGCCATGCTTCGAGTAGCTGTAGCAGTCCCATTCGATTAACAAGACGACGAACGGTTAGCACAATCGTCGCGTTTTGCGGCAAATTCAGACGCTCTCGTACTGCTCCCCGATCCTCTGCTGGGTGGAACCTTTCTACATTCGCCGCTCCGGGAATAATGTGAATTTTGCTGAGTGGAACCTTATAGTGCTCATGCAAAATATCCCGAAAAGTCTCGCTTAGCACTATAAATTTATCCGACAGACCGTAGGCCTTCATTTCAATGGATTTAGCCAACGTCGTTTTTAGAAAATGCTTGATACCCTGTCCTTCAATCTTCATTTCCTCCGTCCACGGTCCGTGAAAGGTGGTAACTACCGGGATTCCTCTTTTTTTCGCCTCCAGCGCTGGCCCGACACTATAGGGAGCAAAATGGGAATACAATATATCCATCGGTTGCTTGTCGAACAACTCTGCTGCATATTTTTGCATTAGCTCCCGGCGCTTCCAGATGGATTGCTGCTTGCTGCCAATCGTATGAATCCGAATACGGTCGGGTGCTTGCGGCTGCTCGTCACTACAGATTAGAGCATCCAACGTATTGCGCTCTAACGTAAGCTGCTCACAGATCGATTGGAAATATGTGTTGAGGCCTCCTGGCTGCAAAGACGGCCAGCTCAACCCCGTTGCCGCAATACGAAATCCGTTATTGTACGACATAGCTGGTTTCTCCTTTCTGCTCGGTATGTCCGTCATCCACGATTTCTATCTTTTTTCGCCGCTTGGTTAGCTCATAATGCTTGAAGCAGACGAGAAACTCATACATCACCCAGAAAACGGCTACGGCAAAACCCGCCAATCCCTTGCGGTATAAGCCTTGGACAAAATACTTCTGCACAAAGCGGGCAGGAGGCCGCCACAACAGTCTGGTCATCCGAAAGGATCTTCCTTTGTTAAACGCCGTCTCTGCTTCCAGATCTGTATATTTATTAAAACGGGTCATATGATCACTGATGCTGCGGAAGCCGTAGTGCCATAACACACCCTCCAGATTGACAATCTGGGAAGAGGCTACATCCGGCATTTCATGAACAAGACTATTCGTAATGCCATAAATACGACGATTGTACAAACGAACCAGATATTCGCCTTTATTCATCCATTTGCCGAGAAAATCACCAATCCGAAATACGGAATATGCTTTGGCCGGATCGTGGAGCGTTTCTTTTACTTTCAACAAATCTCCAAGCAACTCTGCATCCACTACTTCGTCCGTATCAATCAGGAATATCCAATCAAATTCCGCTTTTTCAACACCAAACATGCGCTGCTTGGCATAACCGGGCCACGGGTTAGAAAACACCCGACAGCCCAAGGATTCAGCTACCTGAATCGTATTGTCCTTGCTCCCTCCGTCAATGACGACGATATCGTCCGCAAAGGGCTTGCAGGATTTAATGGCGGCTGTGATTCGAGTGCCATCATCCTGAGCGATAATAACTACGGATATCCGGTTGTCCGCGGGAACGCTAGACATGTGGTTCATTAGCGGGTGCCTCCTTCTTTATCTAACCGTTAACTGGCTTTTTCCGGATGTAGTGTGACATCGTTGATCGGAGCCATTGAAAATCTTGTTTGGAAATAAGCAGTCTTGGAATCTTCATTTTTAGAACGAATTTAACATTACATAAAATGAAAATGAACCGTAGAATCCCCGAAGACAGCATTGCTATCCCTGCACCCGTCAATCCATATCTCGGCACGAGTATGGACAGCAATGGAATGACGAGCGCCAATCCGACACCCTGTAGAATGGTAACCAGTTTGGGCTTACCCAACGCCATAAATTGTTGTGCCAGCACCATGGTCCCTCCACTGATAGCAACCTCAAGCACAAGGAACCGGAATACCGTAAGCGCTTGTTTAAACTCTTGACCATATAACAATGTAAATACGAACGGAGCAATCAGCATCAGCATCATCGCAGCCAGAAAGGTTGCTGTTGATGTCACTCGAAATGCCCGAAATGTTATGTCCACCGCCTCTTCCTTATTCAGACCAGAGGCTTTGGGAAACAGCACGACAATGATCGAGGTAGAAAATACATTCACCATCCTGGCCAAGCTGACCGCTACTGCATATAAACCGAGATCAGCGGGTCTGAGCAGACCCGCAATCAAAATCTGATCAATATAAGTGGAAACCTGCCCCATGAGATCATTTCCGTATGAACCCATACCGTAGGTAAAGAGATTTTTAAATTGCGTCCAGCTGTTCTTTACCTTGGGTTTGTACAGCCGAATCATTCGTATCGTGACACCGATATAAATCGGCAAGCCTGGTAGTAAATAAGCCAATGCCGAGGTGTACGGATTCATATTTCCGGTTAGGATCAGAATCGCCAGACCCAGCAACGTACTTAGCGGTACCAGATACCGGAATAAATTGTACTGCTTATATTCCGAGCGAACTTGAAGCAATGCATTATTGATCTGTGAAATCGCTATGAGCGGACACATCATCATGGAACACTGCGCGAAAAGGATGACCGATGAAGAAAAAGAGCGCAGCCAATAAGGAATTAGAAATACTCCGACGAGTGTCGCCAAGCCCCCGAACATGGTAGCCAGCAACAAGGCCAAACCATATAGCTTGCCCGTTTCCTCCGGTTTCCTTTTCGCATTGTAAATCAATGCAGAAGGGACACCGAAGCTCATGCAGAAGGCGAGAAATTGAGACCAGTTCACCATCGCTGTCTGTTCCCCGCGTCCAGTAGGACCCAGGAATCGTGCCGTTAGCACACCAGTCAGCATGTTCACGACGAGAATCAGCATACTGAATATCATCGTTTTTACTGCTGCAGAGCTGTTATCCTTGCTTTTGGCAAACCGAATCACTGTGGACCATAGTGTCCGGACAGGTGCGGATAATGCTTGTAAGTTTTGCACAGCCTTTACCTTCTTTCCGCGATGACATCTTTTGCCCATAGTCCTATTCCGATCATCATCCAGATCAGATAGCCGCGCATACCCGGGAAACCATTATCCGATATGAGACTGGCTACAGCTCCAGCCCACGTAGCCAACGCCAGTCTGATATAAGGCTGACTGGAATCTCGTTCGGCAATACGGACGAGAAGGCGCTTGATGATAACGAACAGACCACCGAAGAAAAAGAAGGCTCCGAAAATACCGAAGGTGAGGAAAATGGCAATATACCCATTATCCATAATCCCAAGTTCACCGAGATCGCCGCCGTTATCAAGCTTGGTTCCGATTCCTACACTCCCGATCCCCTGCCCGACTGGATTGCTAGTAATCGCCGGAAGCATCGTATGCAGTAAATCCAAACGCTCGTTGTACGAATGATCCTGTTGAATATCCGTCAGCGTCTGCATACGAGCCACCAAACCCTCTGCCCCTGGAAGTTTTGGAACAATAATGTAGAGAAGAAGACCGACGACAGCTAGTTGAACCAAGGTCTTCCACTTCCCCTTGGAAGATGAACTGAGAATATAAGCCAGCAACATGACGAATGCAATTAGCCAGGCTGAACGTACCAGCGTGATTAAGAGACAAACGACCGTCAGCAGAATTCCGATCCATCCCAAAGTGCCACGCCACCGTTTTTCCATTAGCATGGGTACAAGTGCCATCGCCAGGAAAATAGCGCACGGACCGGGCGAGTTCATGGAAGAAAACACTCTGATTTGAAGCGGTTCTGGAACACCAATGGAATTCATTTCTACATGATTCATCCAAAACGCATCCCAAGGAGGAACTGTCAAATACTGAATAATGCCGTAAATCGCCACAAGAACAGCAATGTTGGCATATGAATACAGCAGTCGGTCCAGTTCCTTCGCTTTCATAGGCTTAATCGCAAAATATGGCAATAGGATCAAAGGAACCACATAATTGGCTAAATCATAAGCAAAAACAATACCATTTTTGAATACCCCGACGACACTTCCGTAGGCCAATTCTATGCCGAAAAATACAGCAATTCGGGTTAATGGCTTTTCTGCCAGATGAATACCCCGCAGCACAGGAATAATCAACATGCTGCTTACCAGCAGCGGTGCCACACTCAACAAGGAAACCGAGTGGTAGGTTCCCTCCAACCAATCCGCAATACGGCGGATTTCCGGGCCTACTGCCCACACTACCAGCGTGTAAGGAATCAGTAGCCGGGATTGCAAGATCGCCAGCAGGAAGGCCGGAAAAACGAGCGCCAGCAATATGGCTCCCTGCTGGCTCATGGTGGGATTCATCTTGGCGCTGGCAAATCCGATGGCGAGTGGCAGCATACAAGCCAGCAACCCCATGCCGATCATGCCGATTCCACGCCGATTTCCTAGCCAAACGGAAATCTGCTGATCTGCCAACCGACTCATGTTTCTCACCCCTGACCTCCCTTCATCCGCTTCCGCTTGAACATCTCCTTAAACAGCAGAACGAGAAATTGGGAATCCTCAATCAAATATCTTTTCCACAATCGTTTAGGCTCCTGAGACAATCTCCAGAACCATTCAAATCCCGTCTTCTGCATCAGCTCCGGTGCTCTTTTCACATTTCCCGACAGGAAATCAAAGGTCGCTCCCACCCCAATCGAAATCGGAGCGCGGTAAGTCTCATAATATCTGTAAATCCATTTTTCCTGTTTAGGTGCGCCTACACCAACAAAAACGATGTCCGGGCGAGCCTCTTGCAGCAATTGGACAATGTGTCTGTTCTCCTCTTCGTTTTTCTCAAATCCATAAGAAGGAGAGTAACAGCCCACCACGTTCATGTTCGGATAAGATTCCTGGAGATTGAGCATAGCCTTCTCAGGAATACCGTCAGCTGCACCCAGAAAAAATAAACGATAGCCTCGATCCTCAAAAGCCTCCCCCAACCGAGTGAACAAATCTGACCCGGACACTTTTTGTTTGAGGGGCTTTTTCAGTAACTTGGACGCCCATATGATAGGCATCCCATCGGCCACTACAGCTCCGGCATCTGAATACACCTTGCGGAATTCATCATCCTTGCGAAGCTTGATCACATGATCGACATTACAGGTCAAAATGTAGGAATGACGCTGATGTTCAATAGAAGTATCTATAAATTCGAGTAGATCATTAAAATCGTAATTATCAAAGTTGACATCGAACATGTTCACTCTGCTCATCGTATCACTTCTCTTTGCGAAAATCGGTTTGAGTAGATGTCTGGTATAACGCGTTTAAATACCAGCAAAATGGAATAATCATCTGAACCGTCGACAACGTATTATCTGAAAACGAGTAGATCAGAAAGCCTGCAATTAAGCTTGCAAAATAAGGTTTGATAGACTTGGCAAGCGACCGGTAAATGAGAGCGAACACGATCAGCAATGAAAGCATTAATAGCCCGCAACCGATATATCCCGTGTCAAAATAAAAGCGAATATACTCATTATGCGGTACAACGAAACCATTGAATAACGTCCCGTCGTTCGCAACCGTTACCGCGCCAAGACCTCTACCTGACCAAGGGTAATCATGTACTCTGTTCAAAAAATATTCCCATGCCTCCGAGCGTCCCGACAGGTCAATGCCTGTATCGGTCTCCCGTTCGAAGGAGCGTTTTTTTAAATTGTTCCATTGCAGGGCCACCGCCCCCAGAGCAACCAAAAACGATCCGGCCAGCGGTAGCAAATAATTGACTTTCCCCTTGAGGTACTGACGGGCAATATCAAACAGATACACAGCAAACATTAATAACAATGCCAGAATCGGTCCACGTGTACCGGTGGCGATCAGAATCAAAAAGTTCAGTGCCAACACTGTGTAATAAAAAGCGGCTTGCTTGGGTTTGCGCTTGACCTCAATTAGAGAGACGGCAATTCCGAGAAAGGAGAGCATTGCCAGATGCGGTGGTATATTCGCTCCTTGTACTCTGACTGCGCCCGTAAATTCCACATCCGTAAACGAATGCAGCCCTAGAACCTGCAAACCCAGCCCAATGACCACACTAATAATTGGCAACAGACTGATCAGTCGGATATGCTTTTCTGCCACATCCTTTTTCCACTGGATCAGTAAAAAAAAGAAAGGGAGTGATAAACCGACGAACGCCTTGACGGCAATCGAGGTCGTTAACAAAGGCATCCATGCTGAAAATCCAAATGTGATCCCCAGCATGATCACCAATGCCCAGACCGGATAGCTGAACTTGAGACGTATGCCATACACGAGCATGCACGGCACCAGCAGAGCCAAAATGCCCAATTTGTACAATGACAAAATCTCAATACCGAACACGCCGCCCTGATACAGAGAATCGACTGAGACTGCTGTACTTAGCAAAACAGCATAGCTGATGCGCTCCGGATGATGGATAGAAACAGCCAGCAAGAGCAGTAAACATACCGCCGCAATACTGACCACCGGCTGATAGGTAGCCGCAATTCCTACAGCAAGAGCGCCCAGTAGAAAAATAAAAACATGCTGTATGGTGTTTATTCTAGTAGTCCAAGGATAGTTACTCATGTTCCATCTTTCACCCCGCAGCTGACTCGCTTTTCCGGTTGCGCAGTGTATCCAGCGTCCCACGGATACTTTCAAGCCTGCACCGGTTCAACAGCTTCCTGCCCTCACTACGCGCCAGCAGGGAATCCAAAGTGATGTATAACACTTTGGCTGCCGTCTTCGCCATCAGCATCGCGTTGCCGCGCAGACCTACGGCCTGAGCAGCGTTAGACATGCCCTGACAATAGTAGCGGTTCATGATCCATTCTTTTGTTAACCGTGAAGCCGGCACAAAATGTTCCACAGACATGTGTGGATGATACATAATCGTTCCACCATTTTTACGGATTTGCTCGAATACCCACGATTCTTCACCAGATAGAAGGATATCTCCCTTTCTGCCTAGATGAAGCGGGAACATAACAGCGGCAAAAGCCGTTTTACGCATCGCCATATTCGCTCCAAATGGATTCAGTCCCGACGGATATTCACGAATGGCTTTGCCCAGATCAATAATCGTGTAAGGCAGTTCAAGCGGGCCTGTCAGCCAACCCGGTCGTTCCGTCTCAAACATAGGGTCAATTTTCCCACCCATAGCCGTCAGCTCAGGATTGTTCCCGAATGCTGACATAATCGTTTGCAACCATGTAACACACGGAATTGCATCATCATCGAGAAAAGCAATGACTTCCGCTCTTGATAACGTAATGCCTGCATTACGAGCAGCAGACAGTCCTTGTTCGCGCTCATAATGATATCGGAGATGGATATTCTGACCATGGGCGACGGTGAACCTTTTGATCGTCGCTGCTGTATGATCAGTGGATCGGTTATCGACCACAATGATCTCAGCCAGTGCAAGGTCTTCCAGCTCCAGCAGGGACATTAACGTTTTCTCCAGCAGGTCCGCCCGGTTATAGGTGCAAATAACGACGGACACTGCGGGACATCGCTTGAATGCATCCATCAGTAAGCATCCTTGGAGAACAGCATTTTAACGCCTGTTTTCATGATGATTTTTAAATCGAGCCACGTATTGCGAACATGAATATACTTCAAATCCATTTGCACCATTTCTTCGAAGCCTACACTGTTACGTGCGCTCACCTGCCAGTAACCCGTACATCCCGGTGTTACAATCAGGCGTTGCTTATCATAATCGGAATATTGCTCGACCTCGCTGGGCAACGGCGGACGCGGACCGACTAAAGTCATGTCGCCGACCAACACGTTCCACAGCTGCGGGATCTCATCAATACTCGTCTTGCGCAGAAAACTGCCAATTTTCGTGATCCGAGGATCGTTTTTAATTTTGAACATGGCGCCGCTCACTTCATTCAGCTCCATCAAGTCCTTTTTCAGTTCCTCAGCATTGGACACCATTGAACGGAATTTATACATATCGAATAACTTCTCATTCTTGCCCACCCGAGTTTGCTTGAAAAACACGCTTCCCTTTGGGTCTTCGAGCTTAATCAGAACGCCTACCACTACAAAAAGCGGAAGCAAGACGATCAAGCCCACGAACGACAGCAGCATATCAAGGAGGCGTTTTGTGACCAGGTAGGACGTTTTATCCTGAATTTGTGTATTTCCGTATGGCATGTAAAACGCTTTACCTGACATGACAGCCTCGCCGTCCTCCGGTAAATTTTCCATGCTCATGCTGACGTACCCCCTCTCAACCTGCCGTGGTTGCTTTCTCGGTCTTTTTCAACCATTCATTCATGGCCTCCATAACCGGATACTTCAAATCATCGCTGGCAAGTGCAAATTCAAGTGTGGTTAAAATATATCCAAGACGCTCACCTACGTCATAGCGTGTGCCTTCAAAATCATAGGCGTACACACGCTCACTCTGATTCAGCTTTTGGATCGCATCCGTCAACTGAATTTCGCCGCCAGCTCCTTTTTCCTGAAGATCAAGATATTTGAAAATTTTCGGTGAGAACACGTAGCGACCCATAATAGCCAAATCGGATGGCGCTGTGCCTGGAGCTGGTTTTTCTATAAAATTATTCACTCGGTACAAGCGTCCGTCCTGCTGATCCGGTTCAATGATGCCGTACCGGTTCGTAAATTCCTGCGGTACCCGCTGCACACCGATAACCGAATTTTGTGTTTCCTCATACTGATCCATCAGCTGGCGTAGGCAAGGCTTCTGACCTGTTACGATATCATCGCCCAGCAGCACACCAAACGGCTCGTCCCCGATAAAGCGTCTTGCGCACCATACCGCATGTCCAAGACCTTTGGGTTCTTTTTGGCGAATGTAGTGAATCTCCACTCCCGAAGAACGCTGTACTTCCTCCAGAAGCTTCAGCTTACCGTCCTCGAGCAGTTTTGACTCCAGCTCAAATGCGTTGTCAAAGTGATCCTCAATGGCACGTTTGCCTTTACCCGTAACGATAATAATGTCCTCAATACCAGAAGCAATCGCTTCTTCCACGATATATTGAATCGTAGGCTTGTTGATAATTGGAAGCATTTCCTTAGGCATCGCTTTGGTGGCAGGGAGGAAGCGCGTACCTAACCCTGCTGCTGGAATAATGGCCTTTTTCACTCTTTTCGTCATCGCACTCATTCTCCTTGCTTCATCGAATTTTGGTGTTGCTTACTTCACCTGATTCATCACAATTCCAACCAGCGTCGCACTGGCCTGCTCCATGAGTTGCTTTGTTTTGCGCAGATCTTCCCGTTTGGTACGACCATGTTTAGCAACGAGAATCACACCATCTGTCAAGCCTGCAATCAGGCGGGCATCCGTATAATTCAGCGCCGGAGCTGAATCGAGTAAGATGATGTCATATTCACGTTTGAGCTCTTCCAGCAGCTCAGCCATACGTTCGCTACCGAGCAGATCCGCTGCGTTGTACAGGGTGTCTCCACCGGGAACAACCGATAGCTCCAGGCCACCATGCCTAACGATAGACTTGGAAGAAGCCCCACCGCGCAAATAAGCCGATAGACCTCCGGTATTCTCCATTCCGAATATCTCGTGCAGCGCTGGCTTATGCAGATTGCAATCCACCAGAGCCACCTTCTTGCCTTCTTGTGCAAAAGAAACTCCGATGTTGGCGAGCAGTGTTGTTTTACCCGCTCCGCTTTCCGGCGAGGTCAACAATAGAACCGTCCCACGGTCCTTTTGTCCAATCACCTGCTGCCGAATGTATGTACGGAGGGATCGAAATGATTCCGAGATATACGATGATGGATTACTTTCTGTAATCAACATGTCATTCAATCGCAGCATATTTACGCTCCCCTACCCGTTCTTTGGAATTTCCGGCTGCTCCATCGATGTCCTTCTTGCGAATGACTGGAATCGATGCAATTACCGGAATACCGATGTCTGCGTCTGCCTCTTTTTCCGAGCGCAGCGTGCCGTTAATGCTTTCCAGGAACACAATCGTGCCCAATGCAATCATCAGCGATACGAGAAAACTAATCGCAATATTCATGAGCGGGTTCCCATTAATCGGGTCAGGATTGGCCTGAGGATCCGCTTCATTTAAAATTTTTACATTATTCAATTCCATCAATCCCGGAACCGTCTGTACGAATTTCTGGGTAACCGCGTTTACAACCGCTGCGGCCTGTGGATAGCTCCCTGCCTCAAACGTCAAACCGATAACCTGACTTTTATCCGAGGATTTAATCTGCAGCTTTTCTGCCAACTTCTGCTGTGTCAAACCGAACTCGGGATGAGTCGCTACAACAGCGTCCATAATTTTAGGTGAAGTGAGAATTTGCTTGTAGCTTTCCACCAAATTAAGACTTGTGTTGACGTCGTTCAGATTGTTGCTCCCCTGCTTGGCGGAAATATGATTAACCAGCAGTTGGCTTGAAGCGGAGTAGACTGGCTTCACGACATTGTCGCTCACAAAGTATGTTGTTACACATGAGAGAATGACAAAAATCGCAATCAGCCACAATCTTCTTTTAATCAGGACTAGATAATCCAAAATGGTTTTCTCCACAAAAATCCTCCCTCCTATACAATTTCTCTTCATATTTAAGTATGACTTTATTGTAACAATTGGCTCTGTGAACGACATGGAACCGAATGGCACTTTCTCCCTCACTACAGGGGGAGGGAAATGTATACTTTCGGATACGGCATGGTATACTTTTGTACCATGCATTGTCGATTATGGAAAAAGAAATCGAAAAAAGCCTCAAAATCACAAAAATTGGTGATTTTGAGGCTTTTCATTCCACTCGCATATGAAAGTGCAACGCAGCTTATAGAGTCAGCGCATCATACAATGTTTGTTGGCTCGTACTTCGCCAGACCAATGGCATTGGCATACAATGCTGCCTGCGTACGATCCGCCAGCCGCAGCTTGGCCAAGATCTGACTGACATGCTTTTTGACTGTAAACTCACTGATAAATAATCGGGATGCAATTTCACGATTGCAAGCTCCTTGTCCCAACTCGACCAGCACTTCCTTTTCCTTTGGCGTCAGGTCGTCCGTCAGATTGCCCGCATCTTCACGCAGCTTGTTTTCGAGAATAGCCGGATCATAATATTTGCGTCCTTTGTTGACAAGATGAATCGCGTAAATTAGTTCCTCAGGCAACGCTTCCTTAAGCACATAACCGTCCACGGAAGCTTCCTCTGCTTTCAGAAAGTCTTCACGTGTTGCGGAAGAGGTCAGCAAAATAAATTTACTTCTGAAACCACGTCCGCGCGCTATCTTGATAATATCCAGCCCCGATTCATCAGCTAGTTTCAAATCCAGCAGCACCAGATCCGGATCTGTTTCTTCAATCACCACAAGTGCTTCCTGTTGATTCTGGGCCTCTCCCGCAAACTGAACATTGGGCTGCATGGATATAACCGCAGCGAGTCCTTTCCGTACTAAAGGATGATCATCGACAATGACAATTTTCATGATTCGGCCTCCTGTCTACAGTTCAGGATTTGCATAATCCCTATGTATCCGATTGTTACCGCAGATTTTGTATTGCAGAATGTTCACACATTTTATTCGAGAATTTTGCAAAATCCTCATTCATAAGCATTTACCGGAATGGACAATCGGATCTGTGTTCCTTCTCCGATTCGACTTGAAATATCAAATTCGCCTCCCATCGATTGAGCTAAATATTCCATATTCATCATGCCCAGGCCCCCGCCTGCACTGACCGCCTCACCTCCTGCTACCATTCTCGCCGTCTCAAACCCTACTCCGTCGTCGTGAATAGACAGTCTAATCACTTGGGGCGTCAATTTTAACTTCACATCAATTCGCTTGGCCAATCCATGTCGGATTGCGTTCCCCGCCGCTTCGGATATGATGCGGAACAAAGCCTTTTGGTACAAATACGGAAGTGAATAATGATCACCATGAATGTCAAAATCAATTTGTACATGGTTCAGCTTGGAGAGTGTATGCAGATGACTTTTCACCGTCCCTAACCAAGTTGAGCCTCCGCTTTTTTTCGAGCTTAGACTATGAATCGCCCCTTTCAGCTCTCTAACCGCCTGGTTGGCAGATTGCTGAATTAGATCAATTTGCTCCTCCACCTGTTCCTTTGGCTGATGACACCAGGTTTGCCGGAGAGAATGCGTTGCGTACACAATACCAAAAAGACTTTGAGAAACATTGTCATGCATTTCATTTGCAATCCGGTTCTGCTCATTCGTCACAATCAATTGATTCTCAATACGCTCCAGCTCATAGCGCTCCAAAAACACAGCACTCAGCTCAGCCAAGAATATCAGTTGTTGCACGAGCCAGCGTCTTCCTGTCAAACTTTGATCCGGTCCCAGCTTGAGGCCAATCGTCGCTACAAAGCGGGTCGTCATCGGTACGGTGATCATGAGAAAGTCGCCCCATTCTGGCAGATGTCTGAAAAATGGTTCGCGCTCTTCCCTGAACTCCTCCCGGTAATTCTCCAGTTCCTCGAATAGCTGCTCCTCCTCCTCCACCGTCCAGCCTGTCTGGCTGCTTGCCGGTGCATCCTCTTCCTGACTATCCAGCCAGAAAAATGCACGACTCTGCTTGGTTAGCTTGACAGTGTAATCCGAGATGACCTGACCCAGATTTAATGCCTCATTATGGCTGGTCGTCTCCATGATGTGGTAAATCGACTTGATATGATCCATCGTCTCATTGGCTTGTTCTTTAGCCACCTTCAGTTCGTCCTTCATGACGCCGATAACCTGCATTGCCATCGTGGTTACGATCAATACCAGAAACAAATTAATGTTCTGCAATATAAGATCCCACAAAAAATATTGACCTGGTGTAAAAAAGATATAACAAAATGTAAGCACCAAACCGATATAAGAAAGTAGGAGCGTCCAGCTGTACCTCATAGATAGATGAGCACAAGCTACCAGCATGGGAGTAATCACATACCATTTGAACGGGCTATTTATCCCTCCGGTCGGGAATAACAACAAAATGATCCCTGCTGTTTCTAGTGCAATGCTACATTTCAATACCATATCATGAAGTCTGTATTTACGGTAAATCCAAGTAAATGCTGTAACGGATAAAAATAGAAAACCAATCAGTAACAGCTTCTGCCACACGATTAATCTAGATGATTCGAACAGAAAAACAAGTGACGTTAAAGATAGTGATACATAACGGTATAGAAAAATCATTTTGTCTTCTGCTGACTTCCTCAACTTCATCCTGTCACCCTATTCTGTGTTTTGAAGGGACGATGGGCATATTAGGTTTGTTTGTGTACTCTAAAAAATCATAACCAATCCAAAAATAAATAACAAGACATAAACTCTTACGTAAACGGTTACATTCCAAAAAATTTGGTACTTTTTATAACATATTTACCGTTTCAGGAAAACATTTTGGGGGTAATGTCAGAATTTATGACGTTTGTCAAGGAAATAAATCACATTTTAGAGACCTAAAAAAGACTTGCTGGTACCACTGTGATTATCACAGCGGTATTCAGCGAGTCCTTTTTTAGTGAATCTGGTAGTCTACATTTTAGCCCCCGGCACGCGCTAATTCACGCATATTGGCCTCAAATGCTGCCAACAGAGCTTCATCTCCACTCAAACCAGTTGCCTCTTCTTTTTGAATCTGTTCAACCATACGCTTGTAATCCTTTGGAATCACTCGTACAAACTGCTGAATCGCAGTCTGCCAATCATCCAAAATACGTTGTCCCGCTTCACTACCCGTGTAAGTGACATGGCGTTGAATCAAGCCGCGCAACTCCGCTGCTTCTGCAGGTTCTTCCACACCTTCCAGCAACACCATTTCCAGATTACAACGGCTCAGGAACGTCCCCTCAGGGTCATAGACATATGCAATACCTCCGGACATTCCGGCTCCAAAATTTCGTCCGGTTCCACCCAATACAGCTACACGTCCGCCTGTCATATATTCGCAACCATGATCTCCAACGCCCTCAACAACAATACGTGCGCCGGAGTTCCGAACGGCAAAGCGCTCGCCTGCGATTCCGCCAATGTAAGCTTCACCGCTGGTCGCTCCATACAAGGCTGTATTTCCGATAATAATGTTCTCTTCTGCCTTAAAGGTCGCTTTGTGAGACTTTTTCACAATAACCTTACCGCCAGATAGCCCTTTACCGACATAGTCATTGCTATCGCCTTCCACGCTCAACGTGATGCCTTTCGGAATAAATGCCCCGAAGCTCTGACCTGCCGATCCAATAAAGTTAAAGCGAATCGTATCCTCAGGCAGACCCGCCGCTCCATACTTACGGGTGACCTCGCTGCCCAGAATCGTCCCTACCGCCCGATTCACATTTGTAATAGGTAAGGTACCCTCAACAGGCGTTCCGTTCTCCAGCGCTTTCGCAGCCATCGGTACGAGCTGCTGCATGTCGAGTGTTTCTTCCAGGCCGTGATTTTGGCGTTGTATGCGGTAACGTACACTACCTTCTTCCAACTCAGGAACATGCAACAGCAAGCTCAGGTCTACACCCTTCTTCTTCCAGTGCGAATCGGCGTTCACAGTATCCAGACAATCCGTACGTCCAATCATTTCCTGAATCGTACGGAAGCCCAATTCCGCCATAATTTCACGGACATCTTCTGCGATGAAACGCATAAAATTCACCACATGGGCAGGATCGCCCATATAATTTTTGCGCAGCTCCGGATTCTGCGTAGCCACACCAACCGGACATGTGTCCATTTGGCATACCCGCATCATAATACAGCCCAACGCCACGAGCGGCGCTGTAGAGAAGCCGTATTCTTCCGCGCCCAACAGGGCAGCTACTACCAAATCGCGGCCAGACAACATCTTACCGTCTGTCTCCAATACCACGCGGTCGCGCAGGTTGTTTAACATCAGCGTCTGATGCGTCTCCGCCAGACCCAGCTCCCAAGGCATACCCGCATGGCGGATGGAGCCTTGCGGAGAAGCGCCTGTACCACCGTCGTAACCGCTGACCAGAATAATGTCAGCACGGCCTTTTGCTACCCCTGTAGCAATCGTACCTACGCCTACCTCTGACACCAGTTTCACGTTAATGTCAGCACGCGGATTAGCGTTTTTGAGATCATAGATGAGCTCTGCCAAATCCTCGATAGAATAAATATCGTGATGCGGCGGTGGTGAAATCAAACCTACTCCTGGCGTAGAACCACGGACCTCAGCGACCCAAGGGTATACCTTACGTCCTGGCAGTTGTCCACCTTCGCCCGGCTTCGCGCCTTGCGCCATTTTGATCTGAATTTCGTCGGCATTCACCAAGTAATTCGATGTTACACCGAATCGGCCCGATGCTACCTGCTTAATCGAACTGCGACGAGAATCACCATTGGCATCCGGTATGAAACGTGCAGGGTTCTCCCCACCTTCACCCGTATTGCTCTTGCCACCGATCCGATTCATCGCAATCGCCATATCTTCATGCGCTTCCTGACTGATCGAGCCAAAGGACATGGCCCCTGTCTTGAAGCGACGCATAATGGATGCAGCGGATTCCACTTCATCCAGCGGCACAGGCTCACCAGCAGGCTTCAATTGAAGCATGGAGCGAATCGTCAAATACTGTTCAGATTCACCCTGTACCAGCTTGGCGTACTTCTTGTAAAGCTCGTAGTCTCCCGAGCGTACCGACTGCTGGAGCAAATGCACCGTTTGTGGGTTAAACAAATGCTCTTCCCCATCGTTACGCCATTGATATTCGCCGCCCGAATCCAGCACTTTGTCGTTGCCGTCCTTGTCGGTAAAAGCACGATTATGATGAACCAGCGCTTCGATAGTCACTTCCTCCAGACCAATACCGCCAATGCGGGAAGGTGTCCAGGTGAAATAACGATCAACAAAATCCTGTTTTAAACCTACGGCCTCAAAAATTTGCGCTCCACGGTACGACTGAATCGTAGAAATACCCATTTTGGACAATATTTTAACGACACCCTTCGTTGCCGCTTTAATATAATTTTTAACTGCCTTTTCGTGCGAGATGCCGCGCAGCAACCCCTGCTGAATCATGACATCCAGCGTTTCAAAAGCCAGATACGGATTAACTGCACTCACACCGTAGCCAAGCAACACCGCATAATGGTGAACATCCCTTGGCTCGCCGGACTCCAGCAAAATACTTACACGTGTGCGTGTACCCTGTTTAATCAGATGGTGATGCAGGCTGGAAACAGCTAGCAACGCCGGAATGGCTGCATTCTCCGCATCCACTCCACGGTCGGACAAAATCAGGATGTTATGACCTTTGTCAATGACACGGTCAGCCGCCTCAAACAATCCTTCCAGCGCCTTGCGTAAGCCCTCAGCACCTTCCTTCGCTTCAAAGAAGATCGGAATCGTCATGGATTTGAAGCCTGGACGATGTACGTGACGAATTTTGGCAAACTCTTCATTTGACAACACCGGCGAATCCAACCGAATTTGACGACAGCTCTCCGGTTCTGGATGTAGTAAATTGCGCTCTGGTCCAATCGTAGTTGCGGTTGACGTTACAATCTCTTCACGAATGGCGTCAATTGGCGGGTTCGTGACTTGAGCAAACATTTGTTTAAAGTAATTGTACAAACGTTGCGGACGGTCAGATAATACCGCCAGTGGAGCATCGTACCCCATTGAGCCAATCGGTTCCGCACCTGTAAGTGCCATCGGCTCCAGAAGTTTGCGCAGTTCTTCAAACGTATAACCAAATGCGAGCTGCAGCTGATTTACATTTTCATGTTTCGGCTCTGGCTGCTCTAGAGCTTCCGGCAGATCATCCAGATCAATCAAGTGCTCATCCAGCCACTGCTGATAAGGTTCCTCGGAAGCGATACGTTCCTTTAACTCTTCGTCAGAAACGATACGGCCTTCTTGGGTATCAACCAACAGCATACGACCCGGACGGAGACGATCCTTATAGAGCACATTTTCAGGAGCAATATCCAATACACCCGCCTCTGAAGACAGTGCGATCAAATCGTCCTTGGTCACATAGTAACGTGCAGGACGCAGACCGTTGCGGTCGAGAATCGCCCCGATTTGGATACCGTCTGTAAACGCCATTGCAGCAGGTCCGTCCCACGGCTCCATCATAGTGCTGTGATATTCATAAAATGCCCGTTTCTTCGGGTCCATGGTTTCATGCTTGTTCCAAGGCTCCGGCACCATCATCATGGCTACATGAGGAAGGGATCGTCCGCTCAGATACAGAAACTCCAGCGTATTATCAAACATGGCTGTATCCGAGCCATCTGGGTTAATAACGGGTTTTACCTTCTTGATATCTCCGCCAAACGCTTCGCTTTCAAACTGCGCCTGGCGAGCATGCATCCAGTTCACGTTGCCGCGCATCGTATTAATTTCACCGTTGTGAATCATAAAACGATAAGGATGCGCACGATCCCAGCTTGGGAACGTATTCGTACTAAAACGGGAATGGACCAGCGCGATCGCTGATGTCACCCGCTCATCTTGCAAATCCAGATAAAATTTGCCTACCTGCTCGGTTGTCAGCATTCCTTTGTATACAACCTTGCGACAGGACAAACTTGGAATATAGAACGACTCACCGTTCTCATCCTCTTGGTTATAGCGAATAGCAAGCTCTGCACGTTTGCGAATGACATACAGTTTCCGTTCGAAGTCCAACTCTTCCTTCAAATCGCTACTGCGACCGATGAATACCTGACGCACGCCCGGTTTAGCTGCTTTTGCCGATTTACCCAGCATTTCGTCATAAGTTGGAACATCGCGAAAACCCAAACAATTTTGACCTTCGTCCACGATGATATCTCTTAGCTTCTGCTCATGCACCTCACGAACTTTTGGATCATTGGATACAAAAAGCATACCCACGCCATAATGTCCGGCCTTTGGCAATTTGAAGCCCAATCGCTCCGCTTCCTCTTGAAAAAACAGATGAGGGACCTGAATCATAATCCCTGCTCCGTCACCGGAGTTAGGTTCACTTCCCTGACCGCCCCGATGCTCCATATTCACGAGCATGGTCAAAGCCTGACTTACAATATCGTGCGATGGTTTTCCCTTGATGTGGGCAACAAAGCCCATGCCGCAGGCGTCTTTTTCGAATTGGGGATCATATAGTCCCTGTTTGGGTGGTAAACCTGTCTGTCTCATGGAACGCAACCTTTCTGTTATAAAGTCATGCTGGCCTGAAATACAGGCGGCCGAATAGAAGACAGTGGCAACAAGAGGTAACTCAAAGAACAACTACGAGGAATGGGGGACAAAACATGTGACGTATTCAAGGCGGTACGGTCCACCGAATGCGTATGTTTTTCAATAATTATGCAATGGCTTGACTTGAAAAATACGTCGATTCCACTGATGAATCTAATTAGTTCTATCATTTTATCATTGACCTATCATGTTAGCAATTCAAAGTTTTTATGATTGTGATAATAAATCTTTTACATTACAGCTTCAACGTATCAATGCAAATTTATCTCATTTTTATGTATAAATATTCACTTTTAAAAAACAACCTTTCCTATTCCTCTAAGGAACAGAAAAGGCTGACAAAGGAGATACGATAAGTTAATAGACCATCTAGTGTATTCACGCAAATCAGATATCCGTATTAAAATTCGAGACTTTCGCCGGGCTTCAATGCTTTCCCTTCAATACCTTCTTTGTGCAGACGATCACAGAAGCCATCTCCGTCCTGCTCAATACCCGGGAACGTATTGTAATGCACCGGTATTACGCGGCTTGCACGCAGCCATTTTGCTGCCAGCAATGCATCCTCCGGTCCCATCGTATAACCATCTCCGATCGGCAATACCGCAGCATCGATGGAGTTAGTCTCCCCAATGAGACGCATGTCACCAAACAGACCAGTATCCCCTGCATGGAAAAAGGTTTGGCCTCCCATGGTCAATAAAATCCCTGCCGGCTCTCCCATATAAATGGTTTGTCCGTCCACCGTCAAAGATGAGCTGTGAAACGCAAGTGTGAATTTCACATGGAAACCGTCAAAGTGGTGACCCCCACCCAGATTCATACCGTGAGCTTTAGCCCCCAAGGATGAACAATATTCGGCCAGTTCCGCGACCGCGATTACTGGACAATCATTGCGCTTGGCAATTTCAACAGCATCTCCAAAATGATCGGCATGACCGTGTGTCAACAACACGGCATCCACCTGAATATCCTCGGCCTGTACGGTTGCTTTAGGATTTCCCGTCAAAAAAGGATCAATAATAATCCGTTTCCCCTCTGCCTCTACCAGTACAACTGAATGTCCATAATATGTGATTTTCATATCATCTACGCCTCCTTTGTCACTTTCATTATTTGGGTTACTTTCCTTTACCTATTATACCTCTTTTGCATACTGGCTTCACCTGTACCACAAAATCCGTTCACAAAGCTGAACCCTATTGTTTAGAAAGGGCTGTTATTTGTAGAAGGGTGCCTTTATTTATAAAAGGTATGATGACCGATCGTTTTCACCTTGGTACGGGAATGATGAACCGTAAGGTCCTGGGCCAACGTAAGCGACAGGAAAAAACAGGTGTTATCAGGCACGGCTTTATGGCCGTTCAAAGCAGCAGTAACCGCACGAATGCTGTCCTGGTTGGGCTGAACACGACGAAGACGCCCGTTCGCGACCGGACTAAATTGCGCTTTTTGATAAATCACTGCCTGAATCGTATCGGGAAATGGGGCTGACCGCAGCCGGTTTAAGACAACGTTGGCAACTGCCACTTTGCCTTCGTACGGTTCGCCTTCTGCTTCTGCCATCACTATTTTTTGCAGCAGGAGCAGTTCTTTAGCGGAGACAGTATAGCTCCAGGTAGACAACGCCTTGTCATCCTGCGTGAGCATTTTTGTCTTCGTAAAGTAGATGGTTGTAGGAGGGGTTAGGATTGCGGACTTGCTATGCTGGACCTCAGGCTTTTTCTTGCCTGTAGCAACGTTATTCCGAGCTTGTTCCGCCTGCTTCATCTGGGAAGCGGGTAACGGAGTCGGCATGATTTCTTTCCAGCTTGGCTGCCCATGAGCAGCAACAAAGATGGGGCTTGTCCTGTTAGACCCTTTATGGGTCCCCATCCTGTCGCCATATGTAGGAGCTGCAGAGTTCCCTGACCAGCTCAGAGAATGCATGGATGCATTTTTATGATTATTCTGTGTTTGCTGAACCTCAGCGTAGAGGCCTATCCCCAATATACAAACAAGCAGCACACTCAAAAGAGGTGCAAACCAACGATGTTCTTTAATAATTTCCATAATGTTCCTCCCGTTAACTTAAGCACATTCCTCAGATATGTAACCCAAAATGCGCTTTTTGAATAACGCTGAAACACTATATCACTAAATTCGCTGATAGATCAAGGGTTTCGCCTCATTAATGGGAATGTTTGAATTATTTGGTACATTGGTTTTTGACCCAATCGTGTTGCATATAAAACAAATTCTCCCACTTCCCAAGGCCCGCCGCTTCGGTCATTTGGCTGCCACACAGAAGCTGGAACGGGCTGTCCCCCTGTGTACGAACGTGCTACGGTGATATGAGGCCGATAAGGTCTGTCCTCAGGTTTAAAACCAAGGGGTTTGGTAGCACGAAGTATAGACTGATATAGCTGCTCTAGCGACTCTCGCTGTCCAGTCACTCCTTTCCAGAGTACACGTGGAAATTCTTCACGGCCAAAAAAACCTGCTTCTCCAATGCCAAGTGTGAACGGGTGATGCTCAGCTGCCGCTTGAACTAAAACCTGCTCAAGTTTCGGGATAACCGAGGTCTCCACATCACCCAAAAACTGAAGTGTCACGTGGTAATCTCTGAAATCAACCCATTTGCGAAAAGAAAGATCATTCAAATCCTGCCCCACCCAATGATGTAAGTTCTTCTTGTGCTCATTTGGGAGAGCAATAGCTGTAAAAAGTCTTTGCGATTCATCTTTCATCAACCTTTACCTCCTTTGCTATAGATATTTGTGGATATCTCAAAAGCAGCTGTTTGGATTGTCCCTAATCAGGGTAAAGCCATTTGTTGTTATATATAGTGACACCGCGAGCTCGTTTTTATCCTTCTTATGCAATTTTTTCAGCAATCTGTTATTCTTGAAAAGATGGTTCGCCAGAATATATTGGAAACTCCAAGGAATTAAAAATCGAGGAGGCTATGAACTATGGGAAACATTTTAAGCTTACATCAACTGACGGAAGAGCAAAAAAAACAAGTTCGTGCAGCGGCTTCGGGCTACGAGTTGATTATTGGCAAAGCTCAGGAATTAGAATCTAAACAAATCCGGGAAGCCGAGATTATTCTGGGCTGGTCCAAGCATATTGCCGAAGATGCATTACATCCAGACAGCAAGCTGAAGTGGATACAAACCTGGTCGGCTGGGATTGATAAGCTACCGCTTACCGAATTGGAGAAGCGTAACATTTTACTCACGAATACGAGTGGTGTGCATGCCATTCCAATTACAGAGCAGATCTTTGGAATGCTGCTATCGCATACACGTTATTTACAGCAAGCAGCTCTCTTGCAGCGTCAGAAAACATGGCAACCACCGAAAGGCCAACTGACGGAATTACGTGGCAAAACACTGTTGATTACAGGCGTTGGCGAAATTGGCCGTGAAACAGCGCGGATTGCAGAATCCTTTGGCATGCGGGTAATCGGAGTCCGGCGTTCTGGTAAGGAAGCTCCGCATGTAGAGCATATGTATACTAACGAACAACTACACGATGCATTGGGAGCAGCGGATATCGTGGTAAATATATTGCCATTCACCGAGGAGACTCACCACTTCTTTGACGAAAAAGCATTTGCAGCTATGCGTAAGGGAGCCTTCTTCATTAATGTAGGTCGCGGTGGAACCGTTCATACGGATGCGCTTGTACGCTCTTTGGAGCAAAAGCATATTGCCTTTGCCGGACTGGATGTATTCGAGGAAGAACCACTACCTGCGTCACATCCACTATGGAGTCTGGACCATGTTTTGATCACACCGCATATTGCAGGCGATACGGACCGATACGCCGAACGAGCGGTAGATATTTTTCTTACTAATTTGAATGCCTATGCCGCTGATCAGGAACTGCCGTTGAATTTGGTTAACTATAAAACTCAGTATTAACACACTACTTACAGATCCAGATTTCCCGACTCATACCTGTCTTATGTATGCGACATTGCTCCGTAAGGGTCCAACCTGACTCGGATAACAATGTTTCCATCGGCTCCGTGCTCACGACCACCGCCCGCGCGGCCAAGCGTCTCAGACTGCGCAGCATCTTCTTTTGTTCATCAGCCGGGAGCACGGAGCACAGGTTATAGGGCATATCCAATATGGCCGCATCGTATGTGCCTTCGAGCTTATTCATATCCCCGAGTTTCACTAGATCTTCTTCATATCCAAAATGACGCAAATTCACTCGTGCCCCACGCACCGCCAACGGATTGATATCACAACCGCGAATATCCTTTCCCATACTCAATGCCTCAATCATTACATTGCCCATACCACAACACGGGTCTAGCAGTTTCAATGAGCCTGGTTCTCCCTTTGTTGCTATTAGATCAGTTGCTGCCAAATTCACAAGTGCCCTAGCTACCAGAACGGGTAGTCCAGTAGAATAATTTTGCGGCTTCTGACGACGCTCCTGCCACGATCTGTCGCTATACTGACACCTGCCCAGTAGCCACCGTTGTCCTATCCGAATAACACCAAGGATGATATCCGGTGTCTTCATTTGCGCCTGGCCATGAATGCGTGCACCAATTCGGCGTTCGATCCCGCGCCGCTCGTCATAGCCGGCCTCATGGTCACCTTCTTTAAGGCACAACACCTTGAAAGTCTTTCCTTCCTCAAGCTGTAACATAGAGGCTGCTTCGCATAGCTCTTCCAGTGTTCCCGCATCTGTCACTACATCCAGCCGAAGATGAATAAACGGGCTGGTCCCCGGTTCCAGGCGTCGATGGGACAACAGGATGGAATCCTGCACGGGCGGCTGACCGAACAAACATTTTAATTCCAAAAGACATAACTCACGCTCTGTTTCATGACACGCATAGGTATACACGTAGCTTGGTTTCATTTCATCGATATTCGTTTTCTGTTTATTCATGTCAGATCTCTTTTCATCTTTTCATTAGGAATCAAGGCTAGAATTTACGGCCTCCGCTATTAGACGGTAGGAGTGAAGCCGCTGCTCATAATCGGGAATCGGTGTGACCAACAGAAACTCATCATTATCGTATTTAATCTGTAAGCTGCGTAACTGTTCGGCAATATCCGACGGCGTTCCCACCAGCCAGCTGGCTCGCATTGCCGGGTCGCCCAATGTAATCTGAGCAGCCCATTGCTGCGCCAGCTCATCCGTTAAGGCACATACTGCGCCTACAGCAACCATGGTACGTGGCTTGTCCATCCGGTTGGATGGCTGAAAGCTGGAGCGGTAAATGCTGAGCATTTCTTCTGTTTGCTGTTCACTCATAAACTGACCGAATACATAGCCTGTTGAATACTGGGCGGCATATTCGGCACTTTTTCGGTTTGTACCCAGCATCCACACTGCTGGCGGCTGTTCAGGCATTGGCCGGGCAAACACAGGCACCTGTTCATATTCGTAAGTACCTTCCAGCAAAGCCAATAGAGCTTCCATCGTCTGTGGCAGCTCCGTCACATGTTGAAGAAAATTGCCGCTCAGTGCCATCGAAGCATGAGGTCCCCCACCAGGTGCTCTCCCCAGACCCAATTCGACTCTGCCAGGATATAGAGCGGCCAGCAGATGAAACCATTCCGCGACCTTGACTGGACTATAGTGCGGAAGCAAGATAGCACCCGCACCCAGTTTGATTGTCTTCGTCACCGCCCCGATATGAGACAGCAGCACTTCCGGGCTGGAGGAAGCCAGCCCCTCCATATCATGGTGCTCCGAGGTCCAGTAACGTGTATATCCCCACGCTTCTGCCTGTCTCGCTAGTTCGCCAGCTCGTTGAACCGCCTGCTCCGGACGGTTACCGGGCAGCAACGGCACCATATCGAGCACACCGAGATTCAACCTTTTTATAGATAAAGACCGAGATGGCATAGACACAATCCTCCCTCCTACTATCAGCTATAAACCAGTTTCTTCTACTATATAGGGGGAATTTAAAGGTTAATCCAGATCATAAATGGAACCCACCTTCAGGCCGTATAACTCATTATAGATTTTTTCAGCAAAAGCATCGGTCATGCCTGCAATATAGTCTATGACCATATGCTCCCATGTCCAGATCGGCTTCGTCTTGGCTTGGTCGCGCTCATAGCGCTGGAGCCAGTCGCTTGGAATAATAGATTTGGATGTTTCCGGGTCCAGAAAAGCCAACCAAAGTCGTTTGAGCATCCACTCACTCCGTTTTTGCAGTCGCTGTACGCGCAGATCGCGGATCATCGTAACCCAAGCAAAGCTTTTCAATACACTCACCGTGCGCAGCATATCCAAATCTTCGTTTCCATCCCGTACAAAGGTCACTTTTTTCCAATTTCCATCATCAATGACACCCAAGCTGCTGACAAACAGACTGACCCAGTATGCCTTCACTTCACGGCGGGTCCGGGAATAATCGTGTTCACACATCGGCATCTTGCCATTCCACACCTTCAAAAATTCACTCAGCACAGCCGCTACCTTCTGCTCAATCTGAGCCAGTTGCCAGCCTTGCCAGAAGCTATCCTCCAACGTGGTGATTTTCTCCGTAATCAGACGAATTAAATACGGATCATACAAGAAGTGCTCGTGTACCTCGATTTTTCCAGCCTTAATCCCATCCTCCAAATCATGCGCAGAATAAGCGATATCGTCGCACAGGTCCATAAGCTGGGCTTCCAGCGTTTTTTTACCATCAGGGATACCCCAATCCTCGCGGATGGAACGTATATATTCCCACTCATGCAGATACAACCCTTTTTTGTTCAGAATCCCTGGGTACGGGTATTTGTTGATCCCCAGTAACACAGCATCCGACAAATTCAAACCATCCACGTTCTCACGCTTCTCCAAAAACATAATCAGCCGGAAATTGTGCGCATTCCCTTCAAAATGCTCATAAATTCGTCGCTCACGCGCATAGGCCTCCTGTCCACGCTTGGACTCCAGTGTGAAGCCTCCGGCAGAGGATATCTTTTCTACCTTTGTTTCAATCAGTTGATCCAAAATCCCGTCCAGTACTTCTTCTCCCTTGTGCCCGAACGGGGGATGCCCAAAGTCATGTGCGATGGAAGCACATTCTACCACTTCAGGGTCAATGATCAGTCCTGCGTTACCTGCCTGTTCCAGCTCTACTTCAGGATAGCGGCGCAGCAAGCTTCGGGATGCTTCACGCGCAATTTGCGCTACCTCCAAGGAATGCGTCAGTCGTGTGCGATAATAATCGCCCGTGCCTGCACCAAATACCTGTGATTTACCCTGCAACCGACGGAAAGTCGGTGAATGAATCAAACGGGAGTAATCCCGTTCATATGCGGCCCGTGAAGCGTCGCTTCGTGTCTGTTCCGCAAATTGCCGATGCTCTCTCTTGTCCTGCCATGTCATAAATCCCACTCCCTACGTACTCAATTGGAGTGATTATACATTTTTTTCGCGCTTCATGAAAGCTCACATGACTTTCAGTTGTATATGTAAGCATCAAACTATCCCACCTAGCGCATTATCGCCTATCAAGCCAAGCCAGTGGTCAGACGATGAGTAATAAAAAAACAAGTCCAAAAAAACTTAATAATAGGGTAAATAGTATAATAAAATAAAACTAGACTTTATATTTAATGGTTTTGAGTTTGATTATTTTCTACAGCGTTACTTCATAAACGCGCTCGATTGTTGAAGATTATTTATTAACTAAGACCTGTTGAATTGCCCCCTAATGCTATCATTTTAATTGTACCTAATTATCAGGCTTGTTGTTGAGAGAGATTTTGAAAAATTAAAAACGCCTATCTAGCAAGATAGACGTAAAGTATAACAAGCTTTAAAGAGGTTGATAACTCACCTCACGCGTTTTTACTTTCACACTAATTTTTGTAATATAATCTTTTTCCTCTTTTGCTGCAATCGAGTGCAGTAAATATTCCTCATAAATATCACCATCTAACGCTAACTTCTCCTGTTCTAAATAAGCGAGTAGCGTATTATAAGTCTCAGTCTGTGAGATTTCATCATAAGGTCCTTGATGATAAATGACCGCGTAGTGTCCAGCTGGTTTCATTCTTGCTGACGGGTCATCTAGGCGACAAAATAGGTAGCTTACGCCTTCAAACTTCTTATTTAAAAAATCTTCTTTTGTATACACAGTACCGTATGCGGCTGTACTTTTAATCCCAAGCTTTTTTAAAAATGGCGTAGTTTGCTCGTAAAGTTCCCCCATTGATAACGACGACCAATCTATTTTCTCGTCGCTATACACAACAGGTTCGGCTGGTAATTGCTTCATCAATACTTCTCCAAATGATACTTCTTCCATCTCTTTTGTCAGGGCAACCGTTCGTTCTAGGAAAAACTGAATATCTTGTAACTTTTGAATTTCCATTGCCGCTTTTTCTTGCTGTTCCATTGCTAATTGTTGTAACGCTTGTACGTTAGGCGCGTCAAAATACGTTTTGAGTTCTTTAATCGGTACCTCAACTGCACGAAGCGATTGAATCGCTACAAATTGATCGAACTGCTCAAATGTGTAGTAGCGATAGCCATTATCAAAGGTGCCTGCAGGCTTAAATAAATCGATTTTATCGTAATAAAGCAATGTATCTTTATTGATTTCAAGTAACTTGGCAAATTCGCCTGTCAAATATGTTTTTTCGAATGTATTTTTCATCTCTTTTCACTTCTTTCTTTACTCTGGAGTTACTCCATACCTTACACTATTCCTTGCGAACATAACACGAAAACATAAATGAGACAAGCAATTACTAAGGTGTTGAACGCACTTAGGTTGATGAGGAAGAGTGCCATGGGGTATATTGATCAATTAATTGAAAACTACGGGTACGCAGCGGTTTTTATTGTGCTTGCCCTCGAGTTATTTAGCCTTCCGATTCCCGATGAAGTGATGGTACTATTATTTGTTGGCTATTTCACGAAAATCGGGCTGTTACATTAGAGTTTTTCTTTCTTAGCTGTTTTTAGTGGGTCATTGATAGGCATGCTTGTTAGTTATGAAATAGGCAAAAGAATCGGTAGTCCACTACTAATTTGGCCTGGTAAATGGTTTGGTTTCTCACTGAAATGGCGTAATAAGGCAGAACGCTGGATTCAAAAATACGGATCCCCGGCCATTATCGTCAGCTATTTTGTTCCTGGCATGCGCCATGTTACGGGGTACTTTTGTGGCATTTCGCATATGCCTCTAAAATCGTACATGCTATATGCTGGGGTGAGTGCTTTACTTTGGAGTCTACTATTTTTAACAATCGGACGAATATTTTACTCAGTTTAAGAGAAAGGTGTTTTAGAGATGACAAAACAAAATGAACAAATTACGATAGCCCCTGTACCGCAGGAAGAGCTAGCAATATTTAAGGAAGAATTACAAGAGGCATTTATGAAAGGGTTACAAGATAGTTTTCAAGAAGCAGAGGATCCAACAGAAATGGGACCAATCCCATCCGATGAGGATTTCGAGCATTCACTTACTGCAAAAGATTCGGTTGTGCGTCAAATTGTACTAAATGGCGAAAGAATCGGTGGCATCGTATTAAAAATTAATCCCGACACACAGCGAAACGAAGTGGACTTCTTGTATACAAAGGCTAATGCACACGGCAAAGGTCTTGGTACAAAGGCATGGGAAGCGATAGAAGCAGCTTTCCCAAAGACGAAGGTTTGGGAGCTACATACACCGTATTTTGAAAAGCGGAACATCCATTTTTATGTGAATAAATGTGGCTTTAAAATTGTGGAGTTTTATCACCGAGGCAATCCAGGACCGAGTATTGAAGGAGAAGAGCCTGAATCTGATGCAGATTATGAGTTTTTCCGTTTTGAAAAGGTCATGACAAAAGAAAGCAGTGAAGCGTAATGCAAGGAAAGGTCTCACAGCTTTGGGCATTGATGAATCGCAGTCAAATGGCGAAGGGGCAATTAGTCTTTTTATTTTTCATTAGTTTAGTGGAGGTTGCAGCTGGGCTTGCTGCCCCCCTGTTAACGATGAAGCTCATTAATCAAATTTCAGATGCGGGTTTTGCCGTAACATCACTCTTGCCAGTCATTGCGATTTTAATTGTGCAAGCGATGTTAAGTGCCATTGCGTTTTATCTGATGCGCCGTTTAGGTGAAAAGGTTGTCGCGAATTTAAGGACAGAAGTATGGGAACATATGCTACATTTACGTTTATCGTATTATGATGCGCATGAATCAGGCGAAACGATGAGCCGCATTACGCAGGATACAAATGTCGTGAAGGAGTTTGTGACCGAGCAGCTCGTGTCCTTTGTGTCAGGACTATTTGCGATCCTCGGTGCCGTTGTTGTTTTACTATGGATTGACTGGAAAATGACATTGCTACTCCTGATTGCTGTGCCACTGACAATTTTTGTGACGTATCCATTAGGCGAAAAAATGTATGCCATCTCAGTAGAAAATCAGGATGAGCTAGCAGGCTTTGGCGGACGATTAGGACGTATTTTATCGAATATTCGTCTTGTGAAAGCGTCGCAAACGGAGCAGCAGGAGCTAGCAGGCGGTAAAAAGCAAATTCAGCAGCTGTACAAGTACGGTTTAAAGGAAGCGAAGATTGTTGCGATTCTTTCACCACTGATGACGCTACTCATGATGGTCGTATTGATTGCGATTTTCGGCTATGGCGGCTCACAGGTAGCAACAGGAGCAATCACTTCAGGCGAGCTTGTTGCCATTATGATTTATTTAGTGCAAATTATTATGCCATTTACACAAATGGCGACGTTCTTTACCAATTTACAAAAAACACTTGGTGCGACAGAGCGTATTGTTGAAGCACTCAATGTGAAGCGTGAAGTACAAGACGGGAAACCAGTATCTGCTACACCACTACCTATCCACTTCCAAAACGTATCGTTTAAATATAATGAAAAGTATGTATTAAATGACATGACATTTACGTTAGAACCGAATGAAACGACCGCCTTTGTCAGCCGAAGTGGTGGTGGGAAAACGACGATGTTCTCCCTTATTGAACGATTTTATGACGCGACATCAGGTGCGATACTGTATGGTAACGAAAACATTGAGCAATTTAACTTAACAGAGTGGCGTGGGCTGTTTGGCTATGTAAGTCAAAATGCACCGTTATTAAATGGAACGATTCGTGACAACGTCATGTACGGGACGAATGGAGCAAGCGAACAAGAGGTACTTGCCGCATTAAAAGCAGCCTATGCCTATGATTTTGTCATGCAGCTGGACAAACGCCTCGATACAGAGGTTGGTGAAGGAGGTATTAAGCTTTCAGGTGGTCAAAAACAGCGTATTGCGATTGCTCGTGCGATTTTACGAAGTCCGAGAATCTTATTACTTGATGAGGCGACATCGAACTTAGATAACGAATCAGAGCGTGAAGTGCAGCTTGCCCTTCAAGCGTTAACGAAAAACCGGATGACGATCATCATCGCCCATCGATTATCCACGATTACAAGTGCAGACCAAATCCTTGTCTTTGAAGAAGGACGCCTGTCAGGTCAAGGCACACATGAAGCATTACAAAAAACACATCCGTATTATCAACAACTTTGGCATAATGGTCGTTTGACTGAAGATTAGACTATAGGATGCAAAAAGGTTTCTAGTAAGTTACTTTCGTGTTCTCTTTGAAAGTAAAGACATTAAAATAACTAATGAAATGGAAGTGGGACAGAACAAAATTCCACTTCCTAAATATTAACAATTTTACATATTCAATCAGCCTCTAAATGACAACATGGCGACGCTGAAAGGCCTTAATGCGATTGTGACGACCTTCTACCGTTGCGTTTGTCCACCGACATTGATGGTAGTTTACGATTTCTATGTTCCAATTGCGCATCGTTTTTAAGGTGCTACAAACAGCAGGGTGGTCCATCTTTTCGCCTTGCTCACACCAACGCTCAAATCCCAGTTTGGCAGCACTAAAGTTAGGCGAGCAGTCATTGCTTCCTTCCATTCCCATACGCTGCGAAGCAGCGGGGAGAAGGTTAGTAGCGTCTCCAGTCGGGTACGGCTCTCCTCTACCAGCGATTCCGCAGGCGGATTGAGTAAGCGATGGTGGGCTTTTAGGTAAGTCCTTGCCCGTGGCAATAGCGTAGACTGAACGGTTTTCCCATGCTGTTCGCTCAGGCTTAAGATACTGATGCCTAATTTTCAAAAACGAAATTATGCAAAATGCTCATGTAAAAAGGTGTCCCCCAGCCATTTGCTACAGGCCAGAGAACACCTTTTTACTCAACTTTATATCCCTCACCACTTTTGCTCTAACGCTTCGCCCTCGGGTCCAATACATCCCGCAACCCATCACCCATCAGGTTAAAGCCCAATACGGTCAGCATGATAGATATCCCCGGAAAAATAACTGTCCACGGCGCGTTCTGGATATATTGCCGTGAATCGGACAACATTTTACCCCACTCTGGCTCAGGGGGTTGTGCACCCAAGCCCAGAAATCCAAGCGCTGCTGCTTCAATGATGGCCGTTCCGATCCCCAACGTTCCCTGTACGATGATCGGTGTCAGGCTGTTAGGCAAAATATAACGGAGGATGATTCGTGTATTATTGGCTCCAAGCGCTCTAGCAGAAGTGATATACTCCTCTGTTTTGACACTCAGCACCTTAGAGCGAACTAACCTTCCATACGTTGGCACATTGACAATGGCAATGGCGTACAACGCATTTTCCAATGAAGGCCCTAGAATGGCCACAATAGCAATGGCCAGCAAAATCCCCGGAAATGCCAGTAAAATGTCGAATAGCCGCGAGATGGCCATATCTGCCCATTTTCCGTAAAATCCTGCGATTAAACCTAAGGCGGTTCCTACAATCATTGAACCAATAACAGACAAGAAACCGACCCACAACGAGATTCTGGCTCCATACAGCGTGCGAGTCAGTAAATCTCGACCGAGATCATCCGTACCGAACCAATGCTCCGCAGAAGGAGGCTGCAAACGGCTCACCAAATTTTGCTCTTTATAGTCAAAAGGAGCAATCCACGGCGCGATCAAAGCAATGATGACAAAGAAGATAATAATGCTCAGGCCGACGAACGCCATTTTATTGTGACGGAATGCCCTCCACGCGTCCCTCCAAGGGCCAGTCACAACAGGCAAATGCGCCAATGTACTGCGTGTCGTAGGTATGTTGTTGGGTTCCATTGAAAATTGTGACATCGGACAAGCTCCCCCTTGAACAATTGACGACTTGATTACTGATAACGGATACGCCGGTCGAGAACCGCGTACAACAAATCGACAATCAGATTAATGATGACGAACAGAAACGCTATGATCAGAATTCCGCTTTGAATAACCGGATAGTCACGCGAACTGATCGCTTCAAAAATGTACCGCCCGATGCCGGGCCAGGCAAAAATGGTTTCTGTCAGTACCGCGCCTCCCAGTAGTGATCCCGTCTGAAGACCGATGACAGTAAGCACAGGGATCGCAGCATTTTTAAGCGCATGTTTGTACACGACTTGAAAAGATGCCAGCCCCTTCGCCCGAGCCGTACGGATATAGTCCGCATCCATAACCTCCAGCATACTGGAACGGGTAATGCGCGCAATGACCGCCATTGGAATCGTTCCCAGTGCGATACTGGGTAGGATCAAATGCTTGATAACGGTCCACACCTGATCCATACGTCCACCTATGAGCGCATCAATAACAGCTAAATGTGTCACAGCTTCCACAGGATCACGGGAATTCATGCGTCCGATGGAAGGGAGCCAATGCAGCTTATTTGCAAAAATCCACTGCTCCATCAAGCCCAGCCAAAAAATGGGCATCGATACTCCGACCAGGGCAATGACCATGCTGACATAGTCAAACCAGGAATTTCGCTTCCAGGCACTCACGATGCCAGCGTTCATTCCAACTACTATGGCAAAAAACATGCTCGCTACTGTCAACTCCAGCGTAGCCGCCAGATAAGGAAGCATTTCCCGGGCAATCGGCTGTCTGGTGCGAATGGAATCACCCAAGTCTCCATGTGCCAGTTCACTCAAATAGGTTCCATATTGCTGAAACCACGGCTTATCCAGTCCCAATTGCTCACGTAGCGCCTGCTTGGACTGTTCCGTAGCTTTATCTCCTAGTATGGTTTCCGCCGGATCACCCGGAATAGCATGAATAATCGAAAATACGATAAGCGTCATGCCTAGTAATACAGGAATCAATATGGCCAGTCTTTTTACAATATATGAGTTCATATCCTATTCACCGCCTGCTTGCGTTTGGGCTATTCAAAATAAATATTTCCGTACGCTTCCATACCTGCCGGAGAAGGTACAAAACCCTTGAGGTTCGCTTTACCTGCCATCAACGGTGTGCTGTGAACCAAGGGAATCCACGGTGCATCCTGTTTAATAATCACTTGTGCTTGTTTATACAGTTCCCCACGCTTGTCCTGATCGACCTCAACCTGCGCCTTCACCAATACTTTGTGGAGTTCCTCATTCACATAAAAACTACGGTTATTGCCTGGAATCGTATCCTTGTCCAGCAATGTATAAAGGAAATTATCCGGGTCACCATTGTCCCCGTTCCATCCCAACATGTACAGATCATCCTTCTCTCCTGCTTTAAGATCATCCAGATACGTAGCCCATTCTGGAGATTGGATGTTGACTTTGACGCCTATTTTTTCAAATTCGGCTTGAATGGCCTCTGCCACCTTTTTGCCGTCAGGCATGTAAGGACGAGATACGGGCATTGCATAGAAGGTTAACGGCTCGGGAAGCCCGTTAGGAAAGCCCGCTTCCGCCAGTAAAGATTTAGCCTTATCCAGATCATAGGCGTAGTCCTGAATACTATCGTTGTATCCCCATAACGTAGGTGGCATCGGATTGACCGCAGGCTTAGCCTGCCCTGCAAACAATGCATCAATAATGGCCTGCTTGTTCACTGCGTGATTCAGCGCCTGGCGCACCTTGGGATTATTGAATGTTTTTTTCTTTAAATTAAATCCAATGTACGCCACATTAAAGGAGGGACGTTCAATTTTCACCAATTCGCTATTACCGTCTAGCTGCTTTGCATCATCCGGATTCAAATCCTCCATCAGGTCAATTTCTCCATTTTGCAGAGCATTAAATCGCGCGGTATTGTCGGGTATGGAACGAACAATGATCTTTGCCAACTTCGGCTGGCCCTCTTTCCAATAGTTTGGATTCTTCTCCAGCGTGATGGTATCGTTCCGTTTCCATTCCTTAAATACAAAAGGCCCCGTGCCGACCGGATTACTCTTGAAATCAGCCTTTTTCTCCTGAATTGCCTTGGGACTTGCAATACTAAAGGATGGCATAGCGATATTTTGTAAAAACGGCGCCTGCGGCTTGTTCAGTGTAAACTGGACACTGTTCGCATCTACCGCTTTAACCTCCTTAATCACCCTACTTCCTTCAGGACCGAACATAGAATCATAATAGTCAAACGAGTCACCTTCAAATTTGTATGGACTTTTTGGATCAGCCCAGCGGTCAAAGTTAAACACAACCGCTTCAGCGTTAAAGTCACTTCCATCATGGAATTTTACACCCTGACGCAGCTTGAACGTATAGACCAGCCCATCCGGTGATACTTCCCAGCTCTCTGCAAGCCCCGGTTGGATCTCCGTTGTGTTTTCCTTATATTCCAGCAGTGTGTCGAACACTTGCATTCCAATTTTTAGCGACTCGCTTTCAGTCACAATGGCAGGATCTAGCGCCACGGAATCTCCGCCGCGTCCATAAATAAGCGTGTCCTGCACGCCCTCTCCTGCTCCGCTTGGTGTTTTCCCTGCCTCTGGCTTTGCTCCTTCACCTGATCCCCCACAACCGGAAAGCGCCAAAACAGCTCCTAGCGCAAGCACCAGCAGAACGGTCCAGATTTTGTGTTTTGCATACTTTTTGCTCATGCAGCAAACCCCTTTCACACCTTATATATTGTTAATTCGTTGATACCGGATGAATGTCAATTCTTGAATTGACATGACAAGCTTGTCCTCAAGCTGTAATCCCAGGTTCCGAGTTCATCAAATAGGTGTAGTAGGACAGAAGTGTTCATAATCTAGTGGTGTAAGAGATGCTGTAGGGTAATAAATAAATGTGATGTGATAAAGAGAAAGAGGAGTATGTCAGGTCGTGGTGAAAGTGTGACATATACTCACAAACAGTGAATATTATGCTCAAACAAAGTTGATTATTGGATACTTTACTATAAAATCTGGAAGACGACAAGGGGGTTTTTCATACATTACGATATGTTTTTATACATCATGTCAATTAATATTACAAACCAACTTACACGATCATACCAAACATATATTCCTGCTGGGGGTCTTTAACCTCCAAGCAGGAGCATGATCTTACCTCAAAAATGTATTCAGCACCAAACCTACATCCTTAATATCCTAATTCCCAGGTATGTTCTGAAATAAACAAACATACAAGAGCTTTTACCGCTTGATTTGGCTGGTAGACATGCTGCATTTCCACCCAATGATTCACACTTTTAAAACGTTCTAGTTCAGCTTATGTAGAAATCATGAAGAACATCACTTTACAATAAGTGCAGGCGGTTGCCTTTGAACCGCCTGTCTATTTACGTTTCAGGCGTATGGATTAGTTTTCATGAAAATAATCCCTTTTTCGCATAAAATTTATAAAAGATCATTTGGTCGTTTTAAACACACCCAGACGGTTCAGTACGACCAGTAAGCGATAAAAATCGTAACTGCTTGGCAGTTTCGCATCCACAATCGGGCTTGCTGGATGAAATGCAACAGCGGCAGCCATTGCTTCCTTCGCCCAGGTCGGTACAGGCATAGTCTGATGCGCCTCCAGCTCAGCTACCCGCTGATCCACTTTTTTAATATAAGCGCTTTGTTCATTCAACGTCTGCTTGAGCACATCTTTGCTGTTTTCAAGAGCGGCGACCTGCTGCTGCAGGGCCTTAAATGCCGCTTTTTCCTCTGCTGTCATTGACTCATCCCCCTCTTCTCCTGCAAATGCTTGGCGTAGCTCGGCCTCTGTTCCGGCGTATACATTCAGGTCAACCGGCCCTTGAATTCCATCAACCCGTCCACTATCGCTGTATTGCCAAAAGTCCCAGTTCTTCCATGCTGTGGTGTCGCCGGGCACCCGTGTACTATAACGTGCAATCCACAGCTTATAACTGCCCAATGGCGCTTTGAAATGGGCAGCAAAAGCATTCCCTGTGTATACCATCGGCTTACAGCCGCTTACCCGTTCAAATTCCGTTACAAATGCCAACGCAACCTCATGAATCGTGGCCGAGCTAAGCCCTCCCGGATTATTTTCGTAATCCATCACCGCTGGCAAGTCCAGCGCTTTCGCCCCACCCACCTGCTCCAACACCTCGGCGAAATGCCTGGCTTCTGCTTTTGCTGCATTTACATCGGTCGCATCTACAAAATGGTACGCTCCCAGTAAGAGCCTGGCTGCCTTGATCCCTTTTGCATTCGTGATAAATGTCGGATCGACGTAACGCTGTCCTTGACTCGCTTTAATAAAGGCAAACGATTTACCATCGGCTCGTACACGCTTCCAATCAATCGTTCCCTGATATCGGGACACGTCAATGCCTTCGGTAGCATTAGGGCTACGACTTTGCATAAGGCGCTCCCTCCCTGTCATTATAATGTTGTAGCACTCTGTCTCTGTTATATATGCTTGGACCATCCATACGGTCTGGGCTTTTCCACTTTTACACCGAAAAAAGGGCAAAAAGGTAGTCAGCCTATTTGGGTGGTGGTCACTGGTGGCACTTTATGAAACTTTATTCTCTTTGTCGGAAGGGTCGGTTGACTTTATTTTTTCTCCACTTGACTTGGACTCAAAAATAGCTACCGCATTCCGTAAAATATCCGGCATCGGCACTCCCATTCTGCCCACATTTTCAATAATGGACAACAGCTCGTTCGCTAAATAAAAGAAAACGACGGCATCCCGGAAGTAATGTGCATCCCCGAGAATACCGTCGATTAGGTGAGCTACCGTAATGAGCAAAAACACGGTAACCTTGCGAAAAATACCGTAATACCCCTGGCGGCTTTTTAGCTCCCCATTAATCCAGGCCGCTGCCCATCCGGTGAAAAAGTCGATCACGACCATCCACCACAGCAACGTCAACATAGTGGTCCACCCCCCGAAAAAATAACCGATCAAGGTCCCCGTGGAAAGCCCCAGCCAAATCTGATCGATCTTTTCATGCATATTTGTTCCCCCTTTTGAACCAAGGTGTAAAGTGAATGCCCTTGGACTGATCCAAGGGCATTTAAACAATTTTTTTGTTTTGTTCTCTATACTGTTTTCTTACGGAAAATAGAGTTATACCATTTAACCGTTTCTTCCTGTCCATTCAGAGCAGCGGTTAATGATGAATTATCTACGTTGCCCGTTACCAGATCAGAACTCTTGGATAAAATAATCTTCATTACTTGTTCACGCTGTTCTTCATTTAAAGCGTAGCTTCCCATGATCGTTGCTATATCGCCCTCACCCCGCTCATAGCGAGTGATGCAAGCATGAGCACAAATACGCATTTGAGCCTCTGATAAAGCGGCCATAACTATAACTTCACCTCTTTTTATAAATTTTTCTATTACGAATAATTGTCAGTACACCTTATTTTCCGCGTTACCAAGCATGAGCTGGGTCAGTGTCACTTCGAGATCTGCAATACGTTGCTTCAATTGATCTGTCTCACTCGGCTGTTGCTCTGCCTTTTGTGTCAGTTCCTTAATCGCTTCCTCACTCAATCCTTCACTCCAGAATGTCGTTGGGTCTCTTCGTTCTGGAGCCGTGAATGTCTGAGCAAAATATACAGGTTCATCCCCGCGTTCGTTTTCCAGCTTGTTTTGCCATTCATCATGCAGCTTCTGAAATACTGTCTGAGCTTCCTTGTTCAACTGCTCATACGCGTCCTGTGCTTCTATCACCTTTTGACTATATTCCGCTTCATAGGCCAGCCAGCCTTGGATATCAAAATGAGGTTGGTATAGACCGGGTGGTACTGGAATTCCTACTGTAAAACCAGCAGGGATGCTTTCTGAATTGGTTGCATCTATGGTGCTAGAGCTACTGTCAGCAAGCCAATGGGTGTCTAGTTGCTGGTTTGTATCAGATAGCGTGGGCGAAGATGGAGTATAAAAAGGGACGACACCCGAAAAGGCATCGTCCACCAACTCGTCCTCCAGATAGAGGCCGTTTGTATTTACTTTAGGTACTGCTTTCATGGTATGACCTCCTTATTGCTCTGCTATGAATGGCGGGAAAAGAACGCTCACCGTAGTGCTATCTTTTGCCCCTCCACCACCAAAACAAACTCTTCCATCTGGAAAAATATCAAACGGTACAAAAACAGGCCCGCTAGGTCCATAGCCATAAGAAACAGGGCCTTGTATACTGATAGGTCTGTAACCTTGCGGCAGAGTAAACAGTGCTAACCCTCCGTTTGTCAAACCATTCGCGATTAGCCCCCTGATATGGACGAACCCGTTACTATCCTTCATTATTCCTACGGGTCTACTCGTAGCCCACCCATTAAGCAACGTCGGTGATATCCATGCAGGACTATCTTTGTCAGCCTTCTTGTTCTCTACCACGGACAGTCGCGTATTAGCCTGTTGCACACTCTCCACCAAGTCAGCTAAAAGCGTTTTCTCGTTGGCTGCATAGGAGCCTGTGAACGGTACGACTGGCGATGGGTCAAGCATCAGGTACGTGACGCTGTAAGCCGCTGCTCTATCTGCGTCCGATGCATATAGAAGTTGAGCCAAAGCGCCCGCGCTTGTAACCATTCCGGTGCTTTTAGACCACTTCATATCTAAAGCACCGTTTTTATACACCGCTAGCATTTGAGTGGTTCTATTTTTAAGCAAGCGAGCGGAAAAGTTGGAGTTATTTATGTTCATTCGATTACCATATTGAGTTATAGTTTCCGTGTACACGTCAGCCGATTCACGCAATACAATACCCGTACCTACTTCGACCTGATTATCACCCTCGTTAAACGAAAGTTGGCCCTCGGATACAATCGGCTCCACAGCAGGTGTTGCGAGTTGGTATACAAGTTGGTACGGCGTGTACCCTGCATACGACTGTTGCGGTGCAGATTGCGTGAAATTAGCTGCACCGACACGTTGCGCCCAATACTTAGTACCTGTACCCGACCATGTAGCCGTAGTCATGGCTTGAGCATTTGCAGGAGTGATGGTATTAGCATCATAGGCTTTGTAGCCATAGAAGTAGGCTTTGATGTCGTCTAATGTCGGTGTGTAGCTGTCTGCCCATCCACTGTCTGCAACAGGGACAGAAACAGCAAAATTGGAAGCGGTCGCGTCTATGGCCCATCTGTCGGCTGTAGTGTCTTGCCCGCCCCACGACAGTATTTTTCCATCAAATTTTACCCCCGTGCCATTGCCGACAAATGCATAATTTACATCGGATACTACAGGATAGAGGGTTTTGAAACCCGTTCCAGACCCTATGTTATTCACTTTAGTGATTTTACCGCCATCTAACAGGATGCTTTCGAATCTTTTCACTTTAAAATATTGCCCATCTTTTTCAAACACCGTATCGGCATTTGCGCCAGTAACTGGATCGGCATACAGGTCTGTTTGCAGAGCCAACATGGAATCCTCGCGCGGCATGAATGGTTTTGCTGTGCTGCCAATGTTAAGCATGATATTGGAAAACGTTATTTCATCAGTGGATGTGCCCAACAAGCGGATTACTACACCATTAGTGCCTACCGGAACTGTGAAGGTGTAAGAGATAAGTCCGATACCTGTTACATTACCGACAACTGCAGTCTCGTTTTGTGTATTTACATGAATTCTACCCGTTGACCCACTCGACTGAGCAGAAATAGTGTAACTCTGACCAGAAACTAATGGGTAGATGGAAGATATCATTATATTGGAAGAAGAAACAACAACACTTCGATCATCTTTAATAACGGGTGTTCCAACCTTAGCGTTCCATGAATAAAAAGAATGAGGGGCCAAATTCTCCCCATACCGTATCACATATGGATTACGTACAGGCATTACGCTGTCTACATATGGATATTTGGCAGCTACCTGTTCAGCAGTCATGCTATCTAAGGCAGCATATTCGGAAGCGTTAACCTCATAGAGACGAATCGCGTCTGTATAAAAAGCCTGACCCGTTGCTGTGGAAATCGCTGATACTTCCAAGTTTATAGCAGTATCGTTTGCCGGTGCACATTTTGTATAGATCGTTACAAATTGACTCTTATCTATGGATTGCTTGAGCGCCTTATTACCACCCGTAGAAAAGTTTACATAAATATTGTTTGAAGCGTTGATGTTTTTAACATCAGCCAGGGCGATATAGTATCTTCCGCCAGTAAGCTTTAATCCGCTACTGTACACGTTATACACGCCGGTGGCGTTCTTTGCAGTGACCTTGATTGATCCCATACCCTGCACCTTATTAGATGTATCAACTGCAAGATCGGCTTCCCAACCTAAAAGGCTACCGATTTGGTCACCTGAGCCTACGCGCCCAAGCAGGTTAACCAGCATTCGTCCCTTTATTCCGGACAAAGAAAATGGTGCCGCCTTAACAGCGTTAAGTATTTGCACCCCGGGTTCGAGAGTTACCGCCTTACGCTCTGTCGTATCCAGACGCTTCTTGATCTCATTTACACCGTCATTCACGTCACCCGCAAATTCATCTACAGAGCGCCAGTTTTCATCCAAATACTTCTCCAGATCAAAATATGTGGTTTTGGGCGATGTGCGGTCAATTTGATTTAAACCAAGATTCGGTGTTTTTTCGCTTGCCATGTTATGCGCCACCTCCTAAATATCTATCCTGTGTTGTATGTTCATTTTCATAGAGGGTCATAGACTCCACTTCGGCAATGGTCAGGTAGCGTAATTTATACTCCACTGCCATGTGGGCGGGCTTGATCTCCTCAATGGTTGCTTTCAGGTCCTCCACGTTGGGCGGAATCCCGATGGTATCTATAAATTTGACCGTAAATCCCCATTCGGCAGGGTGAAAAATAACATCTACCGTACCTCCGTCATACGCCTCTGCTACATTTTTGACAAGCCGACCGGAAAAAGTTCCTGCCCCTCGCAGCTTCGACTCCACCACCGCACGCCGTTGGTCCAATGGCTTCGCCAGATCGGTTTCAATCCCCAACTCCATTTCCCAGCGTTCCAACCCCCATGTGGCGGTACGTACAAAAAACTGTCCCACCGTTGCATCCATTGCAAGATACAAGGCGTCCAATTCGCTTCCTTTAGCATCCATATCGGAACGCATCACGCGTGAGGTTTCGTAATAGGAAGGCAAATAGGAAAGCAGCTCACGTCCTCGCTCGCTGCTCATTTGGCCCACTGTATCTTCCGCTATCGTTACTCGATTAACCAAAGTGCCACTACGGTTTGCATGTTTTCCCTGGTCTGGGTTATTCAATAAATCGCCAAAACTGTTCGTTCCATTGTTACTCACTGACGCTCACCGTCCCCAGCACGGCTACCTGGCCTGAGCCAATCTCAATATTCTGATTGCTCTGTCCATTGATTTTCAGTTCAGAGAAATCAATAATAATCGGAATATCGAGCAAAACAGCAGAAATCCGGGTATACCGTACCAACGGGTCTTCCTTGTAAAAGGCAAGCTGCTTCAAATACGTCCGCACACCGCTCTCGATGAGCTTTTTGATTTCATCCAGTGTGGACGGCTTCTCTTTGGTACGCTGTACCTTGACTGAGATGTTAATCTCCACTTCTGCTGCTGGCATGATCGTCACCACAGGGCCCGCTGGCGCCAGTCCTTCTCCTTGTCCATCCTGCGTCGGATCGATGTACTTCTGCACCGCAGCGACGATATCTGGGCTGGCTGCGCGTTTATCCGTATCCAGCACATATAACCCCACTGTTCCCGGTCCTTTCCAGAGCGGAACTACTTCCACGCCACCCACTCCAGCAATCTCATTCGCCCACTGAGTATACTGCGCCTTGTTGCCGCTTGTGCCCTGGTTCCGCACCTTGGCATAAAAACGCTCCAGCAACAGCTGGTCGCTCTCAACGTCTGTACCGCTTTTGGTTTGCTCCGTATTGATCACAGAGGCAACCCCGCTAATCGGAGTGGCCATCACCTGGATGACGCCCGCAGGTACATTACCGCTGCGCCCGGGGTTGACCGCCCGAATAGCCGCTTCCCCGGCACCTTGTTCATCCAGCGTGACCGAAGCCGTGGTCGCATACTCAATAGAAGCTTCCCCGGATACATCATCTGCCGGGGTCGCCACCAAGGTCCCCGCCGGGACAGTCGTTCCCGCTGTGCCCGTGAACGTAACCATACCTGAGGCCGCAACCGCTTCTCGCCGTGTCACCCCATGCTCTGCTGTCCGCAAATCCAGCTCCGGCGAACGAAAATCCGGGTTGTCGCTGGCTGCTGTGCTGGCAAAGCCCCGACGCAGCAGCTCCTGCGCCCAGATCGCCGCTTCCGAGAGCATGAATGCCACCGGCGCCTGCGCATCCCAAATAAAAGAGCCCTCGGACTTATCAATATCCGAAGGCACTTTTTCCAGCATTCGATTTAAAATTTCCTCTTCCGTCTGGTCTACCAAATATTCCGGCAAGTCTGCCATTAGATCACCACACTTTCCACAATTTCCGTTTCATCCCGCACGTTCGTAATCTGGCAGCTAAAATGGCACGCCTCGCCTTCCCAGCGAAACGTGAACTGATCCACACTAGCCGTACGTGCATCTGCTAGTAGCACCTCTGTGACCATGCGTTTAATTTCACTTTCCTGCACACCGTGCCCATAGCTGCTGCCAATGAGCTCCTCCAGCTCACTCCCATAGTCAGGTGAATAGATCACATGCCGGTAGCGAGGAGTGCGAATCGCTTTTTCACACCACTGTACCCACGCTTCCTTCTCCCCTGTAGTCACGATTTTACGACTAGGGCTCATAACAAACTCACCGGCTTCAAAATCAAACCTCCAGCTTCGCCCAAATACTGCACGGTTATCCTCCAGTATATCCGGGTCGGTCATATCCCTGTCTGTCCAGATCATATCATCTGTTTCGGGAAATAAATTAGCCACGTCCACTCACCACCTTGCACACGACCACCACATCATTGCCGCTATTCACCCGAACCGCCAGTACACGATCTCCAGGCTTGAGTCCTTCGTTCAAACTGAGATTCACATCCTCCAGCTCGTCTTCCCCGATATAAAAGGAAGTTTTCAGCTCTTTACCTTCCCAATTTTCTGATTCCACTGCGGTTGAGGTACCTTTGTACATATGGCGTGGTACAGATAGCAGTCCCGGCAGCTCCGCGACCAGATAATCCTGAAGCTCATGTTTAAAATCGTCCAGCTTGAGTCCCGTGGAGGTGATCGTGCCTAGTACCGCGCCTACTCCACTCAACGCTTGCCGAGTGTGTCCCGCCATAGACGACTGCATTACACTTACAAATGCACCATAGGGATCTTTACTCAAGAAAATACCTCCTTTTAACCATATCGAAGGAAGCGAGCTCTAAAGTCATATTCCCCGGGCTCCCCAAATCCCGACTGACTGAAGTAACAATCAGCTTTAATCCTTGTAACATCACAGCTTCACCGGCACGTATGGTATTAATATCTGGTAAATTAACTGTAAAAGTTTCCTGGATTCCAGTTAGATGACTTTTAGCAAGCTTACTGGCTCCGCCAGCTGCTTTCACTTGATCATCTTCCACCAGTTTTTGCAAAGTACCTAGCGCTTTAGTATCCCCTTCTGCTACAGCCAGCACCTTAGACGGTACCTCTTGTCCGCTTCCTACGTTCTCATTAGCTGTCATTACTTTGACCTTAGTTACGGCTCCCTCAAGTGTCCGCAACTGCGTAAGATCAATAAATCGGTCTAACACATAGGGGGAAGGATTGCTACCGATTTTAAATAGCTCCAATCCAGCACTTGTCATGCGTAACTGGTACAAATCTCCGCCCAATTTTGCTGTCTCTTTCAAATCAGCAAGCATCATGGAATATAGGGTCTGGGCACGATAAATACCTTTTCCTAATCGCACTTTCGTATCAGGTATTGAGGTGATCTGAAACTCCCAATCCTTCGCGTATTTACGCAACCGCTGCGTAGCTGTCTGTCCTTTGGGAAATAAATATTCATCCTCGGATTTATCCAGATAAATCGTCCGATCATATACCACCAGAGAGAAACGTTTTGTACCGCTGTTAGAGCTCTCTACTTCCCATACAACAGCAGGGTGGAGAAGTGGTACCTTTACATTTTTTCCAAATGGAATTCCACTGACACGAATAGACATTCCCGGAGTAATCGTGGGCATAACATTTGAAGCAGCTACACGTATGCTGGCCTGATATGCAATTTGATTAAGAGCATCTTTTAAAGTTATTTTCTCAACTAGGGAGGTAAGATCATATCGATCTTGAAGTATTACTTGGTAACTCATGGCATCACCAGCTTTTGACCCGCTTTAATCCTATTCGGATTGTTGCCTATGATCTTTGAATTCACTTGATATATACTTTTCCATTTGGAACTGTCCCCCAACTCCAACTTTGCAATTTTAGAAAGCGAATCCCCAGTTTTGACAGTGTACGTCTTAGATTTAGTTTTAAGATTCGTGCGTGGAAGGTTACTAGAGTTTACTTTTTGAGGAGAATTCCCTTTTCGCAACACTATTTTAGGTTCCCTCCATGTACGCAAAGTAATTTCAAAATATATATCTCCTGCCTCGCCTCCACGAAAGGTCGTATTATGAGCAATGATAAAAACAGGAACATTAATTAGTGTATTCGTAATAATAAATTGGTACGGCTTCTCTGCTTTTAACATTGCATTTAACCTGTTCATCGCTTCGTTAGGATCTGGGATATTTTTATAACGACAATAGGATGCATCGTACACCTTGGGAAAAAAAGAAGAAAAGGTGATTTCTTTCACCTTTTCTCCTTGTGGAAAATCAAATTCCCCATGTGTAAGCATCGTAACTGTTTCATACCCTTTTTGCCGTGAAATATTCACCTCTTCGGGATTAACTGGGAATTGAAACACGCTTTGACCATTAATCAGAAAAAAGTCTATACCCATAGCCTCCCTCCTTTCTGCTGTGATAGATTTACGTTAGACTAGTACAGCTTTATCCTTTTTAAGGGAACTATTGTCCCCTCCACCTCTATTAATAATTGCCTGTCGTACCTCATTTACAATCCGGTGTCCTACTTGAAGTGCCATCGTGTCGAAATCAATAGAATCTTCTTGAACCGTTACCTGTACTGCTCCAGGAGGCAACGTTACACTGATTTGGTTGTTCGTTTCTGTCTTGAAATCCTTGAGAAAGCCTGAAAGGCTACTCATTTGTTCATCCGTTATTTGCACGAGCTGTGGAGCTGGTTTTCCTCCTTTCGCCGTAGGAATTTGTGAACCACCTGGCCCCATACCCTGAATCACCTTGGAACGGTTTTGGGCATCCTGAATAAAAGATGGTAATGGAAGCCCCGGATCAACCGAAGGGAATCTTGACAGAGCTAATGACGCTCCCGGTGCAGTTGAAGCGGGATTATAAGATTGCGAGGCCTTATTTACAGAAACAACAGGTTGTGATTTTTCAGGTTCATTTGAATAACCAAACAAATTAGAGAAGTCACTTTTCAAACTTTCTGTTTGACTAGAAAACCAATTACTGACATCAGATGCTTTATTACTCATCCAATCTGTAGCTTGGGAAGCTTTTTCACCAACCCAATCCTTCGCAACACTTGCTTTCTCGCCAATCCAATCCTTTGCACCAATAGCTTTTTCTCCAACCCAGTCCATTGCAGAAGTAGCTTTTTCTCCGGCCCAATCACTCATTTCAGAGAACTTTTGAGCTAACCATTCACCTGCTAAACTATCTACTACAGCGCCTACAATTGCACCAATAAGACCACCAATTACAGTACCTATACCTGGAGCAATCGCTGTACCAATAGCTGCCCCAGCAGTAATAAAGCCACTTCCTAAAAGCGCTGATGTAATAGCAGCCGGACGTTCTTCCGGCGACGCTGTAGCAATGTCTACAATATCTAATACTATGCTAATTGGGCCAAGCAGCTTCTTGCCCCCCTTCATTGCTCCCTTACCTATCTTTTTAAGCATATTTCCTGGATTTTCACCAAGTATTTTTTTACCGAAATCAAATATCTTTCCAAACTTCCCCTTACCTCCATGCGGAGTTGGTCGTCCTCCTGGGACTCCCGGCTTAGAGCTAGGTTTTGGGTTAAATAAACGTTTTGCTTTTTCCCACAGCTTAGGAAGTCCTCGTTTTTTGCCAGGGCTTTTTTTGTTGTTCTTATTTTTCTTTTTGTTTTTACCATCAGGTCCATCTTGTTCAGCAATGCTTCTTTTACTTTTTCCTTTTTTCCCACAGCAACAACAATTACAGATCACCTTAATTTTTGGAGAAACTCGAATAGGACCTGTTTTTACGTTGATCTTAGGCGCATATTTTGGAGCTGCGACTCTAATATTCAATCTAGGTGGTTTTACCTTGATATCATAATTAAAGTTAAAGTCAAATTTAGGATCCTTTATTTCTAAATTTGCAGTAACACTGATAGACTTGTTCACAATATTTGAAACATTTAAATTATTTCCCCGGTTGCCACCCTTAGCTTTCTTCTTATTTGTATCGTCTTGATCAATGCCCGTTTTTGCACGTGCAACAATATAGGCATCCTTAAGACTTTTTAGCTTTCTGATAAGCGCTTCGAGGACTGGAGTCGCCTTATCAATCAGAAAGACTTTTGGCCTAATGCGTAGCCGGCTAAGACGAACAGCTAGGCTGTAAATATTCCCAAGATGCCTATGCATATACTTAAGTTCCGTATTCAGCTTAATCAAGCTCTGATAACGGGCACGTCCTAAGCGATCAGAAAGCCGTTGTATCTGCTCAATATAGCGACTTGTTGCTTTAAGTTCCCGGTTTGTAATTATCAAATCCTCTACATCTGTAACAATATTAACTCTATAGTTACTTGATCCTGCCATTTACTCACCTCCTTACGTATCTATCATTGCTGTATTTGCTTGGATAATGCGTCTAGTTCCTCTTCAGCAAATGCAATTAACATGGATTTTTCACCTCTGTTTAAGGCCCAAAACTCTCCGGGACGGAGATGATGCCGTATCCACAGATGATACAGCACCGATGTCATTCCGCCGGAGCGAATCAGTTTTTTAGATCATCAATTTCCACACCGAAGCCGGACAGTTCCAGCACCTTATCCCCTACTGCATCCAGTTCACCTGCCAGAAGCATTCGACGCACAGCCTGTTCACCACCAGACAATTTAAGTCGGCTAGTAATTCGCGGATCACCCCATCCGTTAATTTGCAGACCTTTTACTTCTAGACCAGCCGTAGCTTCCGAGATAAGCAGTGCATTGAATGTTTCTGTATCTACTTTTTCATCCACACGGCCTTTAACCGTTTTACGAATTGTGCACCGTTCACGGATGCTATCTACTTTGTTGGATGTCAAACCACGAAGTGTGAGAAGCATATCCAGGCGCTGAATCCGAACAGTTTCCTCTGGTAATTTATCTGCAGCTTCAAAAAGACTATCCAAAATTTGTTCCTCTGACATATTTTCAGGCAAACTCATATTAAATCCCCCTAATAAATTTTTGAAAATTGGGCCCGGATTACTCCAGGCCCACCATAACCAATAAATTATTCAGCAACGATAGGATCAAGCAGTTCATAGCCTTCAAAGGTGAAAGTAGTTTCTTCTGGCACTTCTTCTCCCGCAGTCCAGTTAGCCAACTGAATCTTATCTGGCATGCAGCGAATCAAACGAACGCGTTCATGTCCAAAAGATTCAGGATCGTCTAGCTTGGAAATAATATCGAATTTTTCAAAACCGCGACGAATCATATCGGAAGTTACTTTGTAACCACTCATCGTTCCAGTGCCTTTTTTAGCTCCATTTTTATGCACCTTCCAAGTATTACCAACCAAATTCAGTTCTCTTTTATCAATTTCCACGCTAGCTTCCAGCTTGTTAATATGTGTCTGCCATACCCCATCAATATATGCCTGACCAAACGTACCTAAAATAACTCTTGAAGCATCCAACATTTCTTTTTCCTCCTCAAAATAATCCATAATATAGTTCGGGATTTCATAAAATCCTCGTTGTTAACAAGCTACTTCATTTCTGCCGATTGCCTGCGAAATGCTTATACACGTAAAATGCTTATTTATTGCACGTAAAATGTGCCGAACAACTGCTCCATCACGTCGGTGAGCTTCACGTTCCATTGCAGGAACACTTGATCCGGCTCCGGTTTGATAACTGGCGCATCGCCGTAGTAAGCCGGGTCGAGAATAACATCGTAGCCATCTGCTTCGATGACGTTACTCAGCGACAGCTGTGCCAGGTATTCTTTGATTGCACCGATAAGCGCCAGACGACCTTCCACTGTGTTATTGATTTTGCCAATGTAAGTCTCTTCGGCTGCACGCTGCAAGTCAGCGTTAATAGCATCCATGACACGGATGGAACGAATTTTCTTCCATGCGTTGTTTTGCCCAGCAGATGGATTCACCAAGCTGTTGATCCCACGCAGCGCTTTGACCTGACGGCCGTCGAAGAACAGCAGGAAGACACCATTACGAACAGCCTGCTCCTGCTCAGAGCGTGTCCAGCGGCGGGTCACGTCCTCAAAAGGCGTAACCGCATATGTTGCCGATTGATTCAGACGTTGGCCTGCAATCAGTCCAGCTACATAAGCAGCCGTTTGAGCGGAACTGTAGTCCGTACCTGCCAGACGTACGCCTGTACCGACGTTCACGATGCCTTCATGGTTCAGCGCCAGGGAACGTGCAGAGGCCAAGCTAACAGCCGTTTTGGACACATCATCTGCCGCAGAACCGCCGAATACAGCGATTACGCCTTTACCTTCGCCCCGGACACGCTTGATCCAGGCAGCGAAGCTTTGCAGCAATGCCAGATCAGCTGCATAATCCAGAGCCAAGACATTAAATTCCTGCCCTTCAAGTGCCTCCTGCATCGCGATGTAATCGGCATTAACCAGCTTGCTATTGCCACTGTTGCCGCCAGTAAGATGTACGCCGCTGACATCCACCGGAATGCCGCCGTCGCCGACAACTTCGGCCTTCACCCATACATTTTCGCTGTTCTCGTTCATCGCCTTGGCGATAGAGGCAGCCGTACCGTCACTGCCTTTGTACGTGCCGAGCAGCTTGGTTCCTTCATAGAGGCGCACCTCACGAGCTTGCTCATCACCCAAAGTTGGCTGTACAGTTACAGCAAAACCATTACCGCGGCTACCTGTGTACAAAGCCTTCAGACGCAGCACATCCGCCGGGGTCGCACCGCCGCTTTTCAGCGTCACAGATGCTTCAGCAGCTGTATCATCTGCCAAACGGTAGGCTAAGAGCTTTTTCGGACCGCCCAGCAAAGCCAGATACAGCGTCGAATACGCGGTCGCACCGTCCAGACTGTCACCCGAAAAGATTTGGCTGATTGCCGTTTCACTGCCGATCTCTACAAACTCACGTACAGGGCCCCAATTCGCCTTAACGGGCACAACGACCGTACCACGCGACCCACCTTGAATCGCTGAAGCTGCTGCTGCCTGAAAATTCATATACAAACCCGGCAATACCGGTTTATTCGTGTTTTCCCATGTTCCGCCTGCCATAATTAGTCCACCTTCGCTTTCATAAATTGTTCGATTTTAGTGTGTGCTTCTGCTACCGTAAACAGCTTGTCCTGTGTGCCAAAAAAGGCGCCTGCCAGCACTTCTTCTTTCACGGAAAACAATGGTTCTGCGTGCTCCTTTAGCTCCTCCAGCGTATAGCGGGGGCCACTTGCTTTCTGCTCGGCATATACCAGGGTCTTCTCATGGTTTTCCAAGGTCACTCGGACCACCTCATTTCAAAATAGGATGAATTTCCACTCTGCGAATCAACGCCGCTTCCTCAGCCGGACGCATACGCCGCTGTACTAACATCAGCCGAAGCTGACCATCTAAAATGGCATCTGCCTGCAAATCGGCTGAAGCTTCAGCTGTAGACATATAACGGCCCTTGTCCTGATCCAGAGGAAGCTGGATTTGAGCGGCAAAGCCCTCGATCAGTGCGAAAGCTGCGCGGTTTTCCTCGGTGGTGTCCGGGGCGGTAATATGCCCGATGAACCGTTTGCGCAGCTCATACATGGAGGCTCCCGCCATCCTAGTTTCGCAGCCGCTCATCCGCCATAGTACCGCTTGCCGCCCCGGCTGTGCGGGCCATGCGTCGGCGTATACCGACCACGTTTCACCCAGTTGCTTCTGCGTCCAGCGGACCAGCGCGGCCAGCCACTCTTCCGGCTGTGTAGCACCGCTTGCTGGAACGGCCAAACCACCTTCCGTCTCAGGCACATACACGCCAAAACGAAGCGTTCTATAGGCCTTGCCCGTAACGGTGTCCAGCTTTTCTGCATCCCGCACGCCCAAATAGTGCGCGGTAAAAGCCGATGTATCCTCACCTGCACCTGTCACGGGTTCCCGGTGCAGCCCGGCAATCAGGGCATTCGCCCATACGTCAGCCTGCGCCAGTCCGGCTTGTCCTGCGTACAGCATGATGCGGACAACCTGCCGATAGCCGGCCCAGGAAGACTTCCAGATTTCCTCGCCCAGCGCCATAACAGCATACGGCTCCTCTGCCGTCTGCGACGGTGGCTGAACATCGTATACACGCCCTTGCAGCGCTGGAATAATTTCAATAAGCTTTTGCTTAAAGGCTTGTCTCATTCTGCGGCATGCCACCTTTGCGTACCCTGCGTTCGCATGTTGTGGCTATTCAGCCAGGCTTTTTTCCACTTCCGTGTTCTCATCCGGCGCAGCTCCATACTCATGCATTGCAGCATCCCTTGCTTAGGCAACACGACTCCTCCTTTCTATTCAACGAATTCCCGGGAACCGACAGAGACGATCACCGCATGAAAAAACCGGCCCTAATGGCCGGCTAACGTTTGACTGTGTGTGTCTTCGGTATGTCCTCTTGTCTTGATTCCCGATGATATAATCTTACACCCTAATAACGAATGCGTTGCCGGGGAAATGGACGATAAAAGCAGAGGTTAGGGATGATGTTGGGAGGTTTTTTGAGAACACATGTTCGTATCGTAAAAAAAGACCTTGACCCCTGTTATTACAGGAAATCAAAGCCTTTTAGGAAACCATTTTAAAATAGAAATGAGAACAAGTGGATAATTATTACATCAACCCAATTTTCGATCCGCGCCCTTCTGCAAGCCTGCCAAATTTAAAACGCCTTGGTCCGCCAGTGCAAGCGCCATTTTGTAAAAAGCACGCGTGCGAAGCTTCGTATACGTATCCTTGCTGACTGGCGGGTCTAACACATAATTGTAAACCTTGTAATCGAACACATCGTCATCCTTTAAATAACGTTCACGGATAAGCAGCTGTTCGCGTTCATTCAAGCGGCTCACTACGGCATCCACCATTTCGCAGTAGGCCAAGCGGGCGGCAGGAGCATCTACATTATATACGGCTGTCCGGGCCGTTGGATCGCTTGTCACATTTGTTGGGCCGCTCGGGCGATCCGTATAGCCAGCCGTAATAAAGCTCTCCCGATCCATAAAGGTAATCGTTTTATAAATTCGGTATTTCTCAAACACACCCTCCAATGCATTTTGCGTTTTGCGACGGTCCAATTCGGGTAAGTTATTTCTCATGTAAAGCAACACTCCTTATCTTATGCCTTTTGACAATGATGTATTTTTAAATGAGGATTTTGCACTTCGAAGCGACTGGAGTCGAATTTTGCAAAATCCTCAAATAGAAAAACGTTCGTGTTTACAATGTGTTCCCCTTTTGTTCGTATCTTGAGTATAACATAACATTATTTAGGATAGGTATCCATCGTCAAAAAAAGCAGTATAGCTCCAAAAACAGGATATTCGCTTTATTTTTCTATGCCTTTTGGCATATTACGTGCTTTTACTATTTACCTAATGGTATAATAAAACTAGTATCTATGATTCTCTTGCAGAAAGGAGCCCCCATTGTGGAACAGCCAGCATTCGGAACTTACTTAAAGCAGCAGCGTGAGCACAAACAATGGAGCATCAACCAATTGGCAGATGCTGCAGGTATTAGCAATTCACAAATTTCCCGCATTGAAAATGGACTGCGCGGAATCCCCAAACCCTCCACTCTCCGCAAAATAGCAGACGCGCTTAGCGTATCCTATACCGAAATGATGAAGGCCGCCGGATATTGGGGAGACGATGATTCAATAGAGCAAAGTCCACATGAACTTGATCCTTCTACTGTACCGGAATGGGCAACCTCCAAAGACCGCCGGGATTTTAAAAAAATGCTGGAGGAAGACGACGAATTAATGTTCGATGGCATTCCGCTGGATGAAAAAGATCGTCAACGGATCAAGGACGTGCTGACAGGTCTGTTCTGGGAAGCCAAACAGATGAACAAACATAAAAAGCCCAAAGAGCCCCAAGCGGGCAAAGATCAGGGATAGCAGGTGAGCGTATGAACGAACTCATTCACAAACTTGTCCGAAAATACCGTACCAACTGCCCCTTCGATATTGCGAAAGCTCTGGGTATCCATATCCGATACTGCGATCTAGGCCCCACAACCAAAGGGCTGTATTACCACAAGCTACGTAGAAGATTTATCGTTATCCACAATGGCCTCACACCCGAATGGGAACGGTTCGTCTGTGCGCATGAATTGGGACATGACCGACTGCATAAAGGCATCAGCCGCTTTTTTATGGAGGAGCATTCCTACTTTTCCCCAGGAAAATTTGAACAGCAGGCCAATCGGTTTGCCGTGCTTTTGTTGAGTGAAGGAAAACCGCCACTAGCTGACGAAACGTTGGATCACTATTTACCCCGCATTGGGCTGCCCAAAGAGACTGCCCTTTTTTTTGATCACAAAACAGAACACTAGTTCCCCACCCGTAGGTTACTGTTTATTACTTCCTCTATAATATAGGTAACTAGACGATGGGTTTAACAACCGATATATCAAAAAATTTTAGTGCTTTGATATAAAATAGAAGTTATTTTTACAATCATCTGATAAAATGTGGTCGTAAGCGGTTTCTCTAATTCATTCATTTTATGGGAGGTTGAAGGAACAACATGAACTCATGGAAAAAACTCTCGTCGATCCTGACGACTGCCGCGCTTTTACTTGGGTGTCTCGGTACAGCAGCAGCAGACCCAGCAACCCATGTGGGAACAGCGGGAACGGCAACGACTCCAGTCAGCGGTAAACACATCACCATCCTACATACGAACGATACCCATGCCCACGTGGTCGCGAATGACAAGGAAATGGGATTCGCCAAGCTGGCGGGTATCATTGATCAGTACCGGGCTTCTAATCCCAATACACTGCTGCTAGATGACGGGGATACCGTTCATGGAACGACCTTCGCTACTTTGGTTAACGGTGAGAGCATTGTGAAAGTGATTAACAAGCTGCGCTATGATGCTATGGTTCCGGGTAACCACGAGTTTAATTATGGTTGGAAGCATCTTGTCGAGCTAAGTAAGGAAATTCAGTTCCCTGTGCTCAGCGCCAATATTAAACAAACAGACGGAACACGTTTGTTCAAACCCTATGTTATTAAAGAAGTGGATGGCGTTAAAATCGGTATTATCGGTCTGACTACGCCAGAAACAGCATATAAGACGAATCCCAAAAATGTTGAGGGTATTCAATTCACCGATCCTGCGGCTGAGGCCAAAGCGGCTGTTGATGAAATCCGCAGCAAAGTAGATGTCGTTGTTGTTCTTGGTCACCTGGGGCAGGATGCGTCTAGTAAGGACACCAGCCTCAAAGTTGTTAAGGAAGTGCCTGGCATTGATATTTTCATCGATGGACACAGCCATACTGTACTGGAAAAAGGCTTGGTTAGTGACAATGATACATTGATCGCTAGCGCAGGTGAATACACCAAGTATTTGGGTGTTGTGGACTTATGGGTCGACGGCGGTAAGGTTACGCAAAAGCAAGCCAAGCTGATTGATTCGACTCAAGCAGTGGACGTTCAGCCCAACGCTGAAATTGCTGCATTGATCGCCTCCATTCAGAAGGACCAGGAACCTATTCTTAAAGAGGTTGTAACGCAAACGAGTGTGGATCTGGAAGGAGCACGCGAAAAGGTACGTGCAAGTGAAACCAATCTCGGTGACCTGCTCACCGATGCTATGCGTGACGTTTCGGGAGCAGATGTGGCTTTAACGAACGGTGGCGGCATCCGGGCTTCCATCAAGACGGGAACGGTAACCAAGGGAGACGTCATCACTGTGCTACCTTTCGGCAACCAGATCGTTACCTTGAAGGTGAAAGGCTCTGACATTCAGGCCGCACTGGAAAATGGTACAGCCTCCTATCCAGAGCCAAGCGGAGGTTTCCCGCAGGTATCAGGTATCTCGTTCAAAATAGACACATCAGCAGCCAAAGGCAGCCGTGTTCATTCCATTCTGATCGGCGGAAAGACACTTGATCCTGAGGCAACATATACACTGGCCACCAATGATTTTACTGCCGTAGGTGGTGACCAATATACGATGTTCGCTAAATATCCACAGGCAGGTATGTTCGGCTCGCTTGATGAGGCGTTAATCCGCTACATGCAAAAGGTGGGCTCCGCTAGCCTGCAAGTACAAGCAGACGGTCGCATTCAAGAAGCCAAGGCTGACGGTAAAATGTCTGTCCCTGCCACACAAGCTGCGCCATCTGCTTCAACCGCAACACCCGCACCTGTGCAGGAAAAGCCGCAATCCGTCTCTACACCGGCTGCGAAACCAGCGCCCGCAAAACCTGCACCGGCAAAGTCTCAAACAGCCAAGCCACAGCAGACATCCGATTCTGCACAAGTTACAAATAGCCATGTATATGTTGTGAAATCCGGGGATACGCTGTATGACATTTCCCGCAAACATGGTACCACCTGGCAACAGCTTCAACAGTTGAATAAGTTGAAGAATCCTCACCGTATTTATCCCGGACAAAAGTTAGATCTCCCGGCCTAATTCGATAGCTAGCAAAGGCAGCATCCTAGTGGTTCCGGATGCTGCCGTAGGTCAGGCGTTTATAGATATGCGATAGTCCAAGATCATTTGGACATCGCATATTTTTTTAAAAGCAAACCTTTTAACCGCTGACAAGTTGTGAACCGAGAGTTATGATGGAGAAGAGTCATTCGGGCAGAGAACATTCGTCCCGATATCCATCGGGATCAGTTATATGTGTGGAAGGAGTCCAGAAATGCAATACATTATTTACGATCTTGAATTTACCGTTAGTCGTAACGCCAGATATTCCTCCGAAATCATTGATATCGGTGCCGTCAAAGTTGTTCAGGGAAACGATGGCCTATACGTTGCGGATACGTTTCACAGTTTTGTAAGACCCTCGAATCGACCTGTACTCTCGACAGATACCGTTCAGTTCACAGGTATTACTCAACGAGACATTGATGCCGCTCCACTATTCCCTGAAGCTGTGAAGCAATTTATTGCCTGGCTCGGCACGGATTCGCCCTATTATTTATGCGCATGGGGCCCGGATGACCGTCAGAAGCTGGTATCCCATTGTCGTACCCATCATGTAGATCTCGGATGGATTCATAATACAAATGATATACAGAAGCAGATTTCCCGTCTGCTTGGTTCCAATGGAAAGTACCGTCAGTTGAGCCTGTCTCAGGCGCTGGAATTGTGCAACATTGACTTTGACGGTCAACAACACCGGGCACTGGATGATGCCCTGAACACCGCTCAGGTTTTCATGTACCATTTTGATCGTATTACATTAGTTCATAATGCTGCTGACGATGAGGAAAGCCGTGGATCGAAGCTCGTCTACTCCTCACCAGAAGAAGAGCAGGAACAGTACAGTCCTTTTGGCAATCTCGCCAACCTGTTTAAGGACCGTTAAGCGGATAGCTCCCCGGCCCGTTCCGGGGGATCTCCCCCTGTTATTCTTAATTTCCTGCCTTTTTATCGAAATAGAATGCCCCCCAGGTCCGCAGCATTTCTTGCATTCGTTTGCGGTACCGTAAAGGCTCCAGGATCTCGGCCTCAGCTCCATAGGAAGTGAGCCAATCCAAAAATTCACGGTCATGATTGACCGTCACCTCAAACAACAAACTTCCATCCGGCAAATCCTTAAGAAAAGGCTTGATGAACAGTTCCTCTTCTTTGACCCGATATACAGACTCGGCAGAAAAACGTACCACAAACCGGATATTCTGATTTCCTTTGGTCACCGACCAGGTCCCTTTAAAAAACATTTCCATTTCAGTTGTATTTTTTTGAAACGTATACGGCAAAATTCTCATGTTCCGAAATCGGCTGATCCGAAAGGTTCTCATCGCGGATTGCTTGTGACAAAAACCAAGCATATAGAATCGCCGATCCTGCGGAACCAAACAATAAGGATCCACCTGAACGAGTGAAACATCTTCATTTTGAGGCGAACTGTATTCCGCTTCAATGGTCTGCTGCGTAAGACTCGCTAAAACAATCAGCCTGAGCAGATAGGGCTGGTTTTCCCGATCAAGTGTCGAGCCGAGCCGGACAATATTTTTCATTTCCTGCGCGAAGCTCGTCTGTTCCATCTTTTTTTTCTGACTAGAGGCCATCACTTTCTCATAAGCACTTTCAAAAGCTGGCGGTAAAAGAGGCTTTACCGTTTCCATAATCTCTCCCAGCTTAGTAAAAGCCTCTGCCTCTTCTTCCGTCCAATTCAGAGGATACAAAGCGAAATTGCTAATAAAAATGTACCCCTTGCCATGCCCCATATTCGCAATCGGTATATGCATAGCGCTTAGCGCCTCCATATCTCGGTATATGGTACGTTCTGATGTTTCACAACGTTCGGCAAGCTCTCTTGCCAATATCCCTGGATTTGCCTGAACAATAGTAATAATCCGCATTAAACGTATCAACCGATCAGTCAAGGAAGTCTCTCCTTTACAAAAAGATAGTAAATTAGACTCACTATATTACACAAATAAACTAGCATAATTGCCTATCTCAAAGTATCATTTTCAGTAAAATGAACATCTTCTAGCGATATTGCCTTATTGAAAAAGACTTTAGAACTATACGCTGTAAATGATACAAAAGTACCACTCCATTTATTACGTATAGCCAGAAGCAACTCGGCTTCCTGCAGGTAGTCCATATCATCGCTTCTTGCTGCACGTATAAGTAATTCATCTGCTTGTCTGGTAAGGATGAACGCCCCTTGCTCATATTCCCCTTTCTCGTACATACGCAATGCCTTTTTTACAATAGGGGACGTCTCATTCAGCTTTATGTATTTTTCCACCTTCGGGTTGGATGGAATGCTCAGCAGACCAAGATGATGCGTAAAATGGATGTAGAGCTGGTCTGTCCGGATCATCGTTCGCTTTTCCTGCGATGGCTTGCGCCAGCTCCACTCCATCATTCCAATCGTATGTCTTCCGGACGAGTGAGCCGGTATAGAAAACGTCAAAATAGCCTGTCTATATTTTCCCCGCCGTACATCACCACAGTGAACAAACATGCTATCTCCGTTTTCCGAGCGTTTAAAACCGAGCCTTACCCCTTCAGCTTTTAATAGACTTACCCCGTTTTCTGGAATGAACTGGAGTTGAAGGTCACATCCCGCTGCTTTCGGTATTAGATTTCCTTTTCTTTTACGTTTAGCTCCATAGCCCCATTCTATCAGTAGATTTACTTGTTTGGACCCATTCGCAGATATAGACTCTTTGTCCCATGTGTACGTTACATTGAGCATTGACTTCACCACTGGTAAATTCCCCCTAAAAGAACATGTAACTCTAAATTAACAGTGTTATCTGACACTATATTGTCAGGGAACGTATGTTTGATTGTGAAAATTATACATGGGAATCTTTATGAAGGGGGACCTAGTTTGGTAAATAACATTTTAAACCATTTGAATTACATGAACGCGCAAAAATAGCCCGGCGTATGCCGGGCTATTTTATAGTCTACTTCTATACTTAAACTTATGAGATTGTAGTTTCTGTTAAAGAAACATTCGTTTTTGTGCAAATATCAGATATAGGGGCAAAAGTAGTACTATCTACGACGAGATCCTTTGATAACGGCTTTCCATTTACAGTGATTTTTAAAGTTTTATAGTTTTGTTCTTTCTCATTCATCTTGCAAAATCTCCTTCTATATTAATTTTTAATATATTTCAGTTTATATATTCATATTTAAGACCTGATCAGGTGCGGATCGTTCTTTACTCGTATGCTAGAAAAAATGCCGGAATGTTGCCGCTTCCTTGATATACCCGTTTTTTGGTACACTTAAACTCATATATCGACTTTTTTTGAGATCATTTTCTCCGTATTTATCGTCCGTTTCTTCAAAAATCTGCATCCGTATCGTTATATTATACGTAACCATGTCATATGGGTAATGATCTATATCATCTAACATCTTGGTTTATCAAAAGGGGGAACATCTCTTGGCACGACCAACTTGTCGCTTTGCTTTGTATCGCCGCATTATCTGCGCTGCTATAGCACTTTTGTTTATTTTTGGGATAACTCGTGTACCCGAAGTACATGCTGCTTATTGGGATGATGTATATCAGGGCTTCGAGCAATTTTCGCGGTTACCTGGTGATGTATATCAGCTCAAGGAAAGCTATCGACAAACACAGGAGGATCTGGAAAAGGCCCGTAACAGCTTAGAAGCCTATCAAGAGCAAAACGCCCAATTGCTGGAGCAAAACCGCAAGCTGACTGACACAGTCACAGAATTAAAAAATCTTCAAACCCAGCGCGATCAGGCTTCACATCGAAATAAAATGCTCATCATCACAGCTATAACTCTGCTGGCCGGTTATTTTATCGGTATCCGACTGTTGCGTTACGGGATGCGTCGACGTTCGGGAAGATACTAACTGTCTGAAAGGATGAAAGGTCTGAATGGACATACAAGCAGGACAACACCATGATGAAAGCGTCGGTTCGGTCGTAACGCTCGATCTGGCGGAAGGAGAAAAGCTGCACGTTCTGCATCCGCAGCAAATCATCGCATACCGCGGACCCAGCTCAGGCCGCAGTGATAAACTGATGAATATTAAGGGCATGTATCGCAAACACAAACTGATTCAGGCCGATTTCACAGGAGCTTGTCGCCTAATTGCCGCACTTCCACCTGGCTTTAGTCTAAAAATGATTAAGCTTGAAGGAAGCGATGATCTGTTATACGATTTTCGCAACCTGTTCTGGTACAGCTCCGGTATCCAAATGCGTACTAAGCTGCTAAGCATGAAAAACATGTTGTTTAGCCGTGATGTTATAAAAATGAAATTTGATGGTGTGGGTCAAATCGGTCTTTTGACGCAGGGATTGGTGTGTCAGGAACAGCTTCATCCGACAGAACCGATATATGTGGATGCGAGCAGCGTCATTGCCTATCCCGAAAACGCCCATCTGGAGTTGACCGTGTACGGCAACCATCTGGCCAGCCAGCATATGAACTATCATTTTAAAATGACCGGACAGGGTACCGTACTATTCCATGCCGGGGAGCATCATCGGCGGCTCCAACAGGATATGAACGACGATGGCGTGATCAAGCGATTTTTAAGGGAAGTCATTCCATTTGGTGGAGTGTTTATCAAATAGCCCTGCCATGCTATAATGACAATGCTAAAGCCGTCTGTCCTCGTGGCAGATACTAATGAAGAAAATCCATGCGTCATGCATGGGAGAGGTTCGCGAACTCCCTCTATAAAAAACTAACGATGCTTTGTCCTCCGCAAGAAAAATGATTTCTCGGGGCAAGGCCTGTTTTTTGTTGAAGTCGGTTCAAGAACTCTCCTTCTTCCAAGTGACAAGACTTGTGTCTTGCACCATTCCAAGAAGATCGAGAGGTTTTTTTATGTTTGCAAACGAAAAAGCAGTCGTCGTATTCAGCGGCGGCCAAGACAGCACAACCTGTTTATTTTGGGCAAAAAAACATTTTGCTGAAGTAGAAACTGTGACGTTCGATTACGGTCAACGCCACAAGCAGGAAATCGAAGTAGCCGCTGGAATCGCCCGCGAACTGGGTGTTCCGCAAACGGTACTGGATATGAGCCTGCTTAATCAACTAGCCCCTAATGCCCTCACACGCACAGACATTGACATTACTCAACAGGAAGGCGAACTGCCTAGCACCTTTGTAGACGGTCGCAACCTACTGTTTCTGAGCTTCGCGGGAGTTCTCGCCAAGCAAAAAGGAGCGCGCCACATCATTACAGGCGTATGTGAGACGGATTTCAGCGGCTATCCTGATTGCCGGGATTCCTTTATCAAATCGCTGAACGTCACACTGAATCTTTCGATGGACTATCCCTTTGTGATTCATACCCCGCTTATGTGGTTGAACAAGGCCGAAACTTGGCACATGGCCGATGAGCTGAAAGCTTTTGAATTTGTAAGAACACGTACACTAACGTGCTATAACGGCGTCATTGGCGATGGCTGTGGCGAATGCCCTGCTTGCAAACTTCGCCGTGCTGGACTGGAGCAATATCTCGCGGTGCGCGGAGCTTCATCCCAAGGAGTTGAAGGTCATGCGTGAGCCAGGTACCTTTCGCATTGTCGATAAGCTCCAAGAGTTCGGGACAGACATTGAGCGCTCTCAGCTGCGTTATCACCGCAAACGTGTACTCGTCAGCAAACAATTTACATTCGATGCAGCACATCATTTGCACTGCTACGAAGGCAAATGCAAAAATCTGCACGGACATACCTATATCGTCGTATTTGGCATAAGCGGCATACCGGGCGAAACGGGTCTAACGCTAGATTTTGGTGACATCAAAACGATCTGGAAAGAGCGGATTGAGCCTTTTCTGGACCACCGTTACTTGAATGAGACGCTTCCTCCAATGAATACAACGGCGGAAAATATGGTCGTCTGGATCTTTGAACAAATGGAGTCAGCCTTGACCTCGGAGGCATACTGCAACCGTGTCGAAGGTGGACGTACCGAGTTTGTACGGTTGTTCGAGACACCTACCAGCTACGCCGAGTTCCGACGGGAGTGGATGCTCGATGAGTAATACCGTGACTACTCACCAACCCATGACAGCCTCCCACGGCACCCAAATAGCCCCTATTCCCGTACTGGAGGTGTTTGGTCCCACTGTTCAGGGCGAAGGTATGGTCATTGGTCGTAAAACGATGTTTGTTCGTACCGCAGGCTGCGATTACCATTGCTCGTGGTGCGACTCCGCCTTTACCTGGGACGGCAGCGCCAAGGATCAGATCCGTCGTCTGAGTGCCACGGACATTTGGCAGGAGCTGAAGGCCATCGGCGGCGAACGCTTTTCGCATGTGACCCTTTCTGGAGGCAATCCTGCCCTGCTACCGCAGCTTGGGGAGCTAATCACCCTGCTGCGCAGTCAAGGCATTGCCACCGCTGTCGAAACACAAGGCTCCCGTTGGCAGGAATGGCTGTACGATATCGATGAGGTAACCCTATCCCCGAAACCGCCCAGCTCGGGTATGACGACCAACTGGGATGTGCTGGATGATATTGTCGCCCGTCTGTCAAACCGGAAGAGGGCTAGTGAGTCCCAAGCGACGTCCCACGTCGCAATCGCAACAGACTTGAAGGAACCCGCTAATGAATCTGCGCGGCTCTATACCGGAGCTTGCAGCTTGAAGGTCGTCATCTTCGATGACACCGATCTTGCCTATGCCCGCACTGTTCACGAGCGCTATCCACACGTACCGCTGTTCCTTCAGACGGGTAATCCAGATGTAAACACGGAGAATACCGGACAGATAGCGGAGTCTCTACTCCATCGTTATGAATGGCTTATCGACCGTGTCATGGACGATTCCCTACTAAACCATGTAAGAGTACTCCCGCAGCTCCACACCCTCGTATGGGGCAACAAACGCGGCGTATAACACTTATATGTAATATATTCCGTATGCGCTGTATGTGATACACAAAGGAGAGCATTACTCACTTCTATCCCAACCTACACGTAAACGAGTAGGACTTTATGGTGATGACGGCGGTCGGCAGCGAAGCGGAGACTCAAATCATTCGCGGAGCGACCTCCCACCACCATAACTCCCTCTCTCTTTTACCAAACCAACTTACTTTAAGGAGCCTTATCCATATGACCGGAAGAACACCCGAAGAAATGACCGATGTTACCCTGCTTGGCAATCAAGGCACACAATACACTTTTGCCTATGATCCCGCCATTCTCGAAAGCTTTGATAATAAACATCCCTATCGGGATTATTTTGTAAAGTTCAATTGCCCGGAGTTCACCAGCCTGTGTCCGATTACAGGACAACCTGATTTTGCAACCATCTACATCAGCTACATTCCCGATATTAAAATGGTAGAAAGCAAATCCCTTAAGCTGTACCTGTTCAGCTTCCGTAACCACGGCGATTTCCATGAAGACTGCGTCAACATCATCATGAATGACTTAATTAAGCTGATGGACCCTCGATACATTGAAGTATGGGGCAAATTCACGCCACGCGGCGGTATCTCTATCGACCCGTACACCAACTACGGCAAGCCAGGAACAAAGTATGAACAGATAGCGGAGCACCGCATGATGAATCATGATATGTACCCAGAAAAGGTTGATAACCGTTAAGCTAATAACTCTTCTGACATAGCGTAAATATCAAGGGGTTGTCCTAAAGTCATCAAATGACTCAGGGACAACCCCTTCGTTTTACTGAAAGGAGACTGTGCACGCTTGTGGCATTACACATCCAGATCAAATCTTGATTTTTTATATTCATACGGTGTTTTACCCATAACTTCTCTAAAAGCTTTTCTGAAAGATTTCTCGTTTGGAAACCCGACCTCGTAAGAAATTTCTGTAAGTGACTTATTAGTTGAATCCAGTAAATCGATCGCCTTCTCCAAACAAAGAATTTGCTTGTATTCGGTAAACGTCTGGCCTGTATATTTATGAAACATTCGCGACAAATAAGCCTCCGAATAACCGCAGATACGGGCCGTTTTGGCCAAGCTAATATTTTCAGTATAATGCTCTTTAATAAAGTCCATGATTGTCTTTATCTTTTGTTGCTTTTCACTGAATACTTCCGGTGGAATGTCTGTCGTCTGACTAAAATGATTGACAAGCAAATATTTCAGTTCAATAATTCGGCTTTGCTCTAAAATGTAGTCGTATTTGCTTTTGGAAATATGTAGATCATATATATCCATAAACAATCCTCTTAATTTAGAGATTATAGGTTCTTCAACTTGTTTCTCTTGCGTGTTTAAATGGATGATTACTTGTTCATTGGCAAAGAAAGTGTCTGGAAATTGCAGCACTATGACCTGGTTCTCCGTAATGCTCTGCGTGGAATGCGGAACATTGCTGTTAATGAATAGCGCATCCTTTTCCATCAAAATAGTTATTTTTCCTTCATGCCACACCTTTAGACTTCCACTTGTACAGTAGATCAACTCCATATTGCTGTGAAAATGCATAGGAATGACTCTTTCTGTATCTCTGGATTGGAACATAAAAAGGTTAATCATTTTTTTTCTGTCTATTTCGATATGTTCATATATTTTTTTCATCACCACACCTCATCAGCCAGCCATGAGTAATTCATCTGTATTCTATATTAAGGCATAAACTCTTATACTAATACTCATACTATACCGATAGTAAAATGCCCGGACAAGCAGAATCTATTCAACGGACCAAAAATAAAAAAGAAGGCAGTTCTTCCCGCAAACGGGATAATGAACAGCCTTCCTTAACCTGCTTGCAACCCGGCAAGCAAAAAAATGTTACCCTACACATTCCTGCAACTGATACATTCTAACTTCTCCTACATTGTCTCCTGCCTCAAGTAATACATTGCTTTGGTCTGCATCTTCTATGAAATAACGCAGGGAAAACACTTCTTCACCCTCATTCACAAAGATCTCCAGGCTTGAGCTTTCAATGAATATTTGCATTTCTGCAAGCTTATTATTTAATGTTGCTCTTCTGTACTCTCTCTCGCCAGTCAACCAGTTTGTTCTCCAAACGGTCAGACTGTTTTGTTCCTGATCATAGTCAATTTGCACAGCATCCCTTATGATCATTTTAAAATTTTCTGTCAGTAAGGAAAAATCAACAATTAGCTCCGCTTGTGTAGAAGGCAGCACCCACTCACTACTACTTTGAATTTCCCCTTTGTAATGCATGCCATCCAGCCTTAACAATTGTAATTCCGGCAATGGTTTCTGGTACAACACACCGTTCATCAGCACAACTTCTCTAGGAAGTGTTAATGCATGAATCCAGCCCTCCTGAATGGTCGGGACAGCCCTCTCCGCTTCCTCATTCATGGCGCTCATCCATCCGAACATAATGGTTCTGTCATTAACTTTGAATGATTGTGGAGCGTAAAAATCAAATCCTCGATCAAGCTCTTTAAAATCGGAAAGGTCCCCGTTGAATTTGCCTGTATTCGATAATTTGCCAACCATATATCCCGATTGATTAGGATTTTTATAATATTCGCCTCTCTCCGGTAAACCCTGAGGAGAGAAAACAAAAACATCATTTTCGGCAAAATGAAGTACGTCCGGACATTCCCACATATATCCAAATCGGTGGTCATGATCAACAAATGATCCTTGGCATTCCCAATCGGACAAATTTTTAGATTTGTAGATAAGTGTATCTCCAGTCAAATCTTCTCTCTGAGCACCAACAATCAACCACCAGTTCCCGTGTTGGTCTCTCCATACTTTCGGATCTCGAACATGCCTGGTATAACCTTGTGGATGCTCAAACAAAGGACCGATTTTTTGAAAATACTCTCCATCCTCCGAAATCGCGGCGCATTGATAGCTTTCTTTTACTCCATCATCTCGGATTACATTTCCTGTGTAAAACAGATACAGCTTTTCATTATGAACAATGCCCCCGCCCGAATAAATGCCATCCTTGTCATACCATTCCGAAGGCTCCAGCGCGACACTTTTCCTTTGCCAGTGCACCAGATCGCTGGAAACAACATGGCCCCAGCATTTATTTTTATGCTCAGTTCCTTTTGGATTCCACTGATAAAACACATGATATTGATGATTGAAATAAGCAAGTCCATTAGGATCATTGAGCAAACCGTAAGGAGGGGTAATATGATATTTCAGGTTATACGCGTCGCTTTTATTCATGCTCATCCTCCGGTAAAAAAACAAAACTAAAACTCAGCAAAATTTCCTGCGAGCTTGACCCGATATAAACATCAAATTCACCGGGTTCACTTTTGTATTGCATTTCACGATCATAAAATTTAAGCATCTCTTCATGAATTGAAAATTCAACATTTTGGGTCTCGCCACTTTGCAAAAAAACTTTTTTAAAGTCTTTTAATTCTTTCACTGGCCTTGCAATACTTGCAAATTTATCGCGAATGTATAATTGGATCGTTTCCTTTCCATCATAAATTCCAGTGTTGGTAACAGAAATACGGATATCAACTGACTCATTTTTCTTCATTTCTTTTTGGCTAATTGTTAATAGGCTGTATTCAAATGAGGTATAAGATTTACCATAGCCAAATGGATACAAGGGTTCATTCACTTCATCTATATATCGGGATGCAAACCGATAAGAGCCATTTTCCTTTAAATTCGGTCTGCCTGTATTCAACTCATTGTAGGATATCGGAATTTGTCCCACGCTCCGTGGAAAGGTCATGGCTAATTTCCCCGATGGATTGACTTCCCCATACAGTATATTAGCCAGTGCTTCTCCGCCCATCGTTCCTGGATACCAGGCTTGAACAATAGCGTCCACTTTTCCGGCTACTTCGGTAAGAATCAAAGGTCTTCCGCTATAAACGATCAGAACCATCTTTTTGCCCTGTAAACTTAATTCATGGAGTAGTTTCATTTGCGGCTTAGGAAGCGTCGGGTTCGTTCGCGATCCCCCTTCTCCGCTCTGATAAATACTTTCTCCCAAGGCGAGGACAATGACATCCGCTTCGTTAGCATTTCGGATTGCTTCGCGCAGCAGGGCCTCCTCATCGACTGTTTCAGCAGCCAGCTTGTCCGCATATTTGCCAAGGGCTTCTCTTGCATTAGCAGGAAGCATGTGCGCCCCTTTGCAAACCGAGAGATTGTCGGGATCAACATGCTTTAATAATCCCATTTTCAAATTGACGGTATCCGCCTCATCCCCCTTAATGGCCCACATACCCAGGGTGGAGTTTTCATCTGCGTAAGGACCGATTAAAGCTACTTTGGTATGTTTAGACAATGGCAGCAGTTGATTTTCATTTTTCAGCAAGACTACGGATTCTTCAGCCAAGGACAGCGCGGCTTTTTTATGTTCATCTGACAGAATGCTGTTTCTCGACCGCTGAACGGTTTCCTGTAATCCGCGGAACGGGTCCTCAAACAGCCCCAAATCATTTTTCAGCTTTAAAATACGGTATACCGCTTCATTCAAAAGCTCCAACATATGCTCGTTATCAGATACTACTTTCTCCAATTGATTGGCGTATACTGCTGTCTTCATATCCACATCAACACTAGCCAACAATGCCAGCCTTGCAGCGGAAGCCTCATCTTCGGCATAACCGTGCATGATCAGTTCTTCTATAGCGGCGTAATCCGAGATCAACACACCATTAAAATTCATCTCTCGTCTTAGCACGTCGCGGTTAAGCCACTCGTTTCCTGTTGCAGGAACGCCATTCAAGGTATTAAAGGCCGTCATAACAAGCTTTGCCCCCGCCTCGATTGCAGCTTGATACCCTGGCAAATAATATTCTCGCAGCGTGTGCTCCGACATATCCACGGCGTTATACTCACGTCCAGCGACAGGTGCCCCATAAGCGGCAAAATGTTTGACGCAAGCGGCAATTTTATTGGCTGGTATGATATCCTCCGAGTTTCTCCCTTGGATCCCCTGAACCATGCTTTCAGCATATTTCTTCGCTAGCAAAGTATCCTCTCCAGGCGATTCCATCACCCGCCCCCAACGAGGATCTCTAACGATATCTACCATGGGGGAAAAGGTCACGTGAACACCTTCGTCATAACATTCCTGGGCAGCAATCGAACCTGCATGTTCTATACTCTCATAATTCCAACTACATGCTTGTGCAATCGGAATCGGGAAGATGGTTCGATACCCATAGATAATATCTGCCATGAACAGCAGCGGAATTTTATGAATCGATTTTTCCAAATAATCCGTTTGCAGTTGGATAATTTTTTCTGGATTAGTGATGTTCAATATGGAGCCTGTGTTATATATATTGTAGCCGGCGTTTAACCCTAATTTTTTTAAAGGACCCGTCACAACAGTGTCTATATCCCCTTCAAAAAAATCACCGGTCAGTTGGATGAGCTGGCCTATTTTCTCTTCTATTGAAAGGCTGTCCAATTTCTTAAGCAGTGTGTTGTTGTCCATGATTCTCCCCACATCATTTTATTTGTGATCTGTTTTTTCTTTAAACCCAAAGATCCACGTTAGTGCAAATGCCACAGCAAAGCCGATTACACAAACTAAGATATATATGAATATCTGATTGTTCAGGTACAATAACATTCCCGGTAGGGCTGTGATTGACATGCCCGTTGCTTGAACATTAAATATACGTGCGAAGAAACCGCCAACCGCTCCGCCAATCAAGCCCATCAAGAACGGTTTGCCATATCGAATGTTCACCCCAAAGATAGCGGGTTCTGTAATACCCAATAACGCAGACAAGGTAGAAGGATACGCAATGGATTTGGTTTTTACATTTTTAGATTTTAGACCAACAGCCAATGCAGCACCCGCTTGTGCGCAAATCGACGCTGAACTGATCGGGTTCACCATATTCCAACCATTGCCTACTAACATCTGTATTTCAATCAGGTTTAAGGCATGGTGCAGTCCGGTAACTACAATAATCTGATTGATGCCACCGTAAATAAATCCGCCGATGCCGTATGGTAATTTTAAAATGGCGGTAACACCCATTAATATTAAAGTTTCCACCTCGTGAAAAATGGGACCAATCACGAACAATCCCAGTACCAGTGTGATTAATAATGTCAGAAACGGTGTCAGAATTAAGTCCAATGCATCCGGGACTGATTTTCTGATTTTCTTCTCCAGCATCGCCCCCACGACACCTATTATGAAAGCAGGCAAAACCGAGCCCTGATAGCCTGCAATTTTAATGAATCCGAAAAACACTAGTGGTTCCTGAACTTTTTGAGCGACATCCCAAGATGTAGGCAACGAAGGACTTACTAACATTAATCCAATCAATATCCCCAATAGTGGTGATCCACCAAACACCCGGAAGGCCGACCAACATACCAACACGGGTAAAAATGCAAAAGCCGTATCGGTCAATATTTGCGTAAACAATATGAAATTCGCAGAAATATGATCAGGTGTAAGTCCAAATAACTGGAGCAGTGCAGGCTGAGTTACTAAGCCTCTAACTCCCATGAATAATCCTGTAGCTACCAATGCAGGCATAATCGGAACAAATACATCCCCGAAAACACGGATCATTCTTTTGAAGCGATTATCACCTTGAGTGGAGGCCATCTCTTTCAAATCAGCCTTTGATGTAGCAGATATGCTTTGGCCAACCATGGCATCGTATACTTTATTTACAGTACCGGTTCCAAAAATAATTTGATATTGCCCAGAGGTAAAGAAAACGCCCTTGGCCTTATCAATATTTTCAATAAATTCATCATCAATAATTTCTCTATCTTTTACAATCAGCCTCAGCCGTGTGGCACAATGTGCCATGGAAATAATATTGTCTTCTCCGCCAAGCCCTTTAATGACATCTTGGGCTATTTTAACGTATTCTTTTTCAAGACTCATCAGTCTCTTCCTTTCCTCTGTTCCTCTTAGTTAGTCTGAATCATTTAAAACTTTTGATCAAATATGCTTCTTAAGAATATCATGACTGCGCTTTCAAACAGCGGGATTATTTTACTACATTAAGGTCAAATTTTGACCTTTTTATATCCTTAATTATAAATGCATACTAGCAACTGGTGCCTGATGAAACAATAAAGTGCACCCTAGAATACATACTGGAATAACCTTCTGGTTTATCCCCGTGTATTTTAAAGGTGCACTTCAATTGTTGTATAGAGAGTTACTTACGTTTTACTTAGTGACTTTCAACTGAGCACTGTGAGCTGTATAGATAACCTTCACTTTATAATTGCTTGGTAAACCTACCGTTTCAATCGAAGAAAATGCTCCATTCCGTTTACCATAAGTTAAGATCGTAGCACCATTAGCCGGCACATATTTGTTAGAGAAATTCAGGCGTAATTTTCCGTTAAGTATAGCTGTTCCCTTCATTTTGAGCACATCATTTTTAGTGCGCAGGTTAAGTTCAAGTGTTCCCTTGGCAGATTGTCTGTAATTTCCGCCAATAATCAGCTTCCCAGAAGCATTTTTAAGAAGAGTTCCCCCATTATTCGTAATTCCGCCACTTCCGAAAGCCGTGTCCGAAGTTCCCTCCAAAGTACCTTGGTCGATCTGTGTACCACCGGAATACGTATTGTTGCCCATTAGCTTCAACGTACCTGTTCCCTTTTTAGTCAGCTTTCCAACGCCAGAAATATTGTTGCGCCAGCGATCCAATGCATTGAAACCACCTTTGGAAGCGTCCATATTTACCGTCACATTATTGGCGAAAGCACCGTAGCCATCCGCAGCGGAAAACAAGTTCAATCGTCCCCATCCCTCAGCATCATCAAGTACAGGATAGCCGGAAGGAATCCCCGTGGTAGCCAAAACCCAACGACGTTGTGTGCTATCCAGGTAAGGCAAGCGTGTCTCCAATAGTACCTCAGCTCCCTTAGGCACTATCATAGGCGTCGCGGTTGGATTAACCTGACTGAATCCGTATGTTAATCGTTGATTATAATTTTTTTTGTTTGTGGCATAATTGCTGAACCGATCTGGAGCTGTACCTTTTTGAGACAGCAGTTGTTTACGAGCATCCTGATAAGCCGCTTTCTTCAAACTGCTATTGGCTGGATCAGACAGGATAGCAGCAGCCATCGCTGTTGCCATGACACGCCCTCCCATAACATCAAGCGGGGAATGCATACCGGCAACAACACGGTTATTGCCCAGCTCCGAAGCTCGCGTCAGCAGTTCTTGATAACGCTCCGGCACGGCGTAGGCCATAGCAATAGAACTGAGATACGCAGCATTGGTATGACCGCTAGGAAAGCCGCCATCGCTAGTAGCATCAGCTTTGAGAGCGGGAATAAGGCTCGGAACAACTACAGAGTTATCGCTCCAGCGAAACGGGCGAGGATAGCTAAAATAAGACTTAGCCGGGTTCGTCGTAGAGTATTCTCCACGCAAGGTATTTACCAGATTTACGATGTTGCCGAGATTGGAGCTTGTACTCCCAGCATTCGTTCCCTCATCTTCGTATTTCTTAGTCAGGGCATCTGCCGGAATGTCGTTGATTGTTGTCGTGGCACCTGCATTCTTACGATATACATCAGTGAGCGAACCCAGCCCGTCGATCACACTGTAGCTCTGGTTTCTGCGATCATCCAAATAAGCCGCATTGGCCTCACTGGAAGTGCGACGGGCAGCGATATCAATCACTTTTTGAATATTGGCGTCCAGCACGCTGCTGTTTAGCTTGGTACCTGTATCCCAGGTAGCGCCGGGAGTCCAAAGCTTATTAAATTCGGAGAGCAACCCGAGGGTCGGATTAGAGCTTTCCGTCTTATTTGCAGAACTATTATTTTTATAATGATCTACGAAATATCCCCACGACGGTTCTGTTGGAGTTACCGCTGTTGGTAGGGTTGCTGCACTCGCATAACTTCCACCCAGGGAACCTAGAAGTAAGGGTAAAGATAGTAATGCAACTGATAATGGTTTCCTTAGCGATTTCATTCTCAAATCAGATCCTCTCTTCTCTTGTGCTCTTCATACTTTCTCTACGGAGCTATTATCTATATAACAAGATATATGACATAAAGAATCATATCTTAAGTTTGTTAAATTAAGAGCTTAGTTTTGTTAAATGAAAAAAAGGCATCTCAAGATTCGTATATACGAATCTGGAGATACCTCTTTCAAACCGTTATAGAAAATCAGCTACCCTACAGCCATACTTCTATGACTTTGCCATTTACGAAGGCTACTGCCTTGAAATAAAGACTACGATTGCCGTATACCCAGGCTTCGACTTGAGTTCCGTTTGAAGCAGCCCCCTTTTCTCTGACTGTTGGGCTTCCCCATGCGAACTGCACCTGCGTCGTATTCATGCCCAAGCTTACCTCGTTATTTTTAATCTTGTTCCAGATGGCTTGCGACCATTGGTATTTCTTGTACGGATCGTAAGTTAGAAATTGATCGGAATCAGACAGCATTTGTGGAATGCGTGAAGCTCCGATAATGGAAAATGTGTCATAAGTTTCGCCATTAGCCCCCTGGAAAATAACTTCGTAGGATTTAACACCGTTCGGGTCTGTGCTGACTTCGATGTCTTTAACTGTTACCTTGCCAAATCGCTCTCCAGCGTTATAGAAGTTATTGACCCAATAGGTTTTGCCAATTAATTTGGACAGACTACCCAGATCAATGGCTTTGATAATTTTAGCCGTTTCCGGCGTCTCAATGACCAGCTTGGTAGCGCCCACAGATAATTCGCCTTGCTGACGGTCACGATTCCATTTGAATCCGCCCAACTTCAGATCGGTCAGTAATGTTCCCGGGAATACAACCTGTCCGTTAACCGTTTGAACCTTGCCCTTCAGTGCAACAGGTTTACCATTCACTATCGCGGTGGAACTCCCTTTTTGGAGTACGATATTGTTTTTACCCAGCTTGATCGTAAATGCCTGGTTTGCCACGGTAACAGATCCACCCAGCGTCTTGAACACAGACTGCACAGGCAAATACACACTGCCGTTTAGTATAGCCGCCCCAGTCAAGGTTTGGTCAGACGATACCTTTAGTGTAAAAGAAGAGGGTATACCTTCGTTCCGCAGAGATACGGCTGTGCTGCCAATGCCCCTTACTTTGAGTGTACCGGAACCATTCTGCTGTAGCTCAGCAACCTGCGGTTTCTCCACTTCAATCTCACTAGCTTCGGGATGACGTGTTAGTCGATAACCGTTCGAATACGTCTCTTGTACATTTAATTGAATCGTATCGCCGATGGCAGCCTCTTTGGAGGTCGTCAACAAGGACATACCCGTTAATGTAGGCAAACTTAGCGCAGTCGTGGTTCCGTCCTTATAGCCGACCCAAGAGCCATCCTTTAATTGTGCAAAAAGTTCGTCAGGCGAATCAACCAACCTTGCAACATTAGATAACCCGCTAAGTTGCACCGCAGGATATTTTTTCAGCCGATCATAGCTCCATACCGTCCCGTCGCGATGTACAGTAATCAAGACATGTGTACCTTTTTTCCACAATATCGAAGTAATATCACTTCCCACTTCACGTGGCGGTTCATTGGTCAGCATATCCAGCATCGTGACATGACCATCTTCCTTAAGTATTGCAGCATACGCCGTACTCATTTTGATATCAAGCGCACCATCTACATGACCTATCTTGCGGGGCTTAGATTCTGCGTACCCTGTGGAATACCATACATCACCGGATCGAGTAAGAACCGTAAAGTAGGTACTTACCTTATCACCGTCTATAGCATCCGATATTCCCTCGACCTGTTCTCTTCCCCAGGAGATCGTCCCATCGGTTTTAATAGCCAGACCCTCTCCGGTAATCTCCTTTACTCCTGAAGATTGGGCCGTCACTTTTGGGTCGGAGTTATCATCCCAGATGGCTACCTTCCCGTCCTCAGTCCAGCCATAATAACCTTGACTCTTGTCTTTGCTGCCTGTAATGCCCTTCAAATTCAATTTCTCAATAGCCGGGCCATCTATACTCTTTCTCCATAAAGAACCATCATCCAGTATGTAGTTATTCCGGTCGATCACGTCTATAATTTTAGCATTTTTCCAAGTGTTGTTCGTCGTTACATTTGCCGCTACTGCTGTTTCTCCAGTGTTTAACGTAGTTCCCACCACCGCTCCACATACCACGGATACTGCCAGCAAAATCATCCCTGCTTTTCTCATCGTGATTCCCCTTTTCTATCTCTATTTCCATATCAGTAACTTGCATAATTCCATTCCCAACGCTCAAAAATACAATATATAAACGAACTAGATCGCTTCGATCTCTATATTACTGATTTGAAAGCCTTTTTGGGATTGATACAAAATACTCACATATATATCGGTTTTGAGGATGGTAAATGTTTGAATTTCGATATGCCATTTTAGAAATTCTAACTAAATGGAGCAATGAAGAGTATCCAGCAGGATGGGCAAGCAGTAATGAGTAAAGGTGGCCTTCATCCCACTTTCAGCCATTTGCTGCAAACGGATCGCTTCCTATATCTTAAAATATACATACATATTCGGAGGTTGCCATGACTAGTAAATCCGCTACAAAAAATGAAACGGGCCAATCGCTCCCCCTCCCAGGGCCGCAAGTGAAAGGCACCGTTTTTGCGATTCTGATTGCGATCAGTTTCGTCCATCTGTTCAATGACTCGATTCAATCGGTCATTCCAGCGATCTTTCCGATCTTAAAGGAATCTATGAGCCTGAACTACACGCAGATCGGCTGGATTTCATTCGCGATCAATTTTACAGCTTCGATCATGCAGCCTGTGATTGGCTTGTTTTCAGACAAACGGCCTACGCCCGCTATCCTTCCCATCGGCATGGGCTTTACGCTGACTGGCATGCTGTTGCTCGCCTATGCTGCCGATTATAAAGCGGTGCTGATCGCAGTCATCTTTGTGGGTCTGGGCTCGGCTGCCTTTCACCCTGAAGGCTCGCGCGTATCCCATATGGCGGCCGGGCCGCGTCGGGGATTGGCACAATCCATTTTTCAAGTTGGCGGTAATGCGGGCCAATCGCTGGCGCCGATGCTCACGAGCTGGATTTTTATCCCGTTGGGACAATTTGGTGCGATCTGGTTCACAGGTATTGCGGCAGCGGGAATTGTGGTGCAATCGTTCATCGCACGCTGGTACGGTAACGTCCTACGTACAGAAGGCATTGCACGCAAAAAAGCGGTGGCACGCCGCATGAAGCCCGAAGTGCGTAACCGCGTTATGTTTGCCATGATTGTCCTCATTCTACTGGTATTCGTCCGTTCGTGGTACTCGACCTCGGTCGGAAGCTACTATTCGTTTTACCTGATGGAAGTATTTAAAATGCCATTGGCTGATGCACAGCTTTACATTTTCCTGTTCCTCGGAGCTGGAGCGCTGGGCACCTTCTTTGGCGGTCCGCTCGCGGACCGTTTTGGTAAACGCAATATGATTTTTCTGTCCATGGTATTAGCTGCACCACTCGCACTGGCACTACCTTATGCTAACCAATTCTGGACGGCAATCCTGCTGGCGATTATCGGATTTATTATGCTATCTAGCTTTTCGGTCACAGTCGTATATGCGCAGATGCTCGTGCCTGGTAAAATCGGGACCGTGTCCGGTCTCATTACAGGTCTGGCTTTTGGCCTTGGCGGTGTAGGCGCGCTCGTACTCGGCAACTGGATCGACAAAGTAGGCATCACCCACATCATGTTCCTGTGCGGCTTTTTGCCACTGCTCGGCATCTTAACCTTCCTGCTTCCTACAGATAAAACTCTGAACCGCTGGGCGGAAGAAAATGGAGCCGAAGTGTAACAGGCTAACGTGTGGCGGCCATCCTGGCCGCTGCACACCTTTATAGCCAACTAACGTGATTCCTCACTCTCTACTTCTGCCAAACGCATCACAATCCGACGCTTCCGATACAGCATTTTCCCTGCTTCAGCTACATCACTAATAGCACTTCGATTCGCGATAGACCCGAACAAAATGCCCGCAATCGGGACCATTTGAAGCAGCTTTTTCCATCCAAACTGATCACGATAGGTGTTAATGACCTCTCTCCATCCCTGCATCTGGGAAAAAACCTGTGCCTGACGTGAAGGATCATCGAACAAAGCCAGCTCCTCTAATACGGCCTTCTTCCCCACAATATCGGATGAAGCAAATTGCATACATTTAATAATAAAAATGCGTTCCTGCTTATCATGGGGATTAAAGCCATAGCACAAGGCTATTTCCTGAAGCACTTTGAGCGACAAGCCGAGCAAAAGAGGAATATCCGCCGCAATCGTAAACACACCACCAATCCCCGTTGTTGCTCCCTGAGCGGTGGCAAAGGTAATGCGAGCCGATGTCATATCGTCGGCAGTCCGATCCATGATGGTTAGCGGGAGCTCAGCCGCCTGCTTCAACTCCCACATAGGTTCGACACTATGTTCTGAATCAACGTTTTCCCCGGCACGAGGCAGGTCCTGCGTATCCGAAGCGGAATCTGCACCATTTTGCTGAATGACATGTTCATGGGCCGTCTTTTTCAGCCTGTTCAGAACCGTTTCTTCCTTCACCAAATATTTGCCGCCGTTCTGAATGAAGCTACCCAACTCGTTAAGGAGTTGCTCCAGCTTGTCTTTAATGATTTTGGGCGTCAGCCGATCCAGCAACATAAAAGGCCATCTGCCGATTTTTTCCCAGAAAAAAATGTCCTTCTGTTCCTTCTCCCATTTTTCAATATTCTTCAACTCATGACGCAATACGTCCTGGCTTTCCCGATATTCTGTAAGCTGCTTCATAAGCGTAGACGTCTCCTTTTGACTATGCTAGTTTATGTATGGGTAATACGTAAGCAAGGCGAGTTCAGGTTTCTTTTTTTAGCAAACTAGATGATAAAGAAAGTTAAAAATCCATACAGATCGGAGTGTAATGATGAATAATGTAGAGCTTGTCCCTTACCATTGTGGGCATGATGCCATTTTACATACCTTCTACTTACCTGAGGAGCAGAAGCAGTTTACTGGAATGCCGGATGAAATGCTCATACTGGCCAAGGAAGATCCGCACCGCCATCCTGTCGTGATTACGGCTACTAGAAGACCCGTTGGATTTTTCATTTTATACAATGGGGATGAATTAGCGGACTATACGAATACTTCTGAGGCACTGCTGCTACGCGCGTTCTCTATTCATTACGCAGATCAGGGACAAGGATTCGCCAAAAAAGGGCTGCTTCTACTACCACAGTTCATCGCCAGACACTTCCCACATATTCGCGAGATTGTACTGGGCGTCAATGCCCGTAATCTGTCTGCCCAAAGTCTGTATCGCAAATGCGGCTTTATAGATGAAGGTGACACTAAATTGGGACAACACGGCTTGCAGCATATTTTTAAAATGAGCCTATAAGAGGTTGTTCAAAAAGTCGTCTTTCCATAACGAAGCTATTCAAGAAGCGGATTCGACGTCGAATCTTGAATTCAGCCGGGCCTTCCGTTGCTCACGTAGATCTGTCTATGCTCCGCTACTCAGTCCCTAGCTTCATCCAACCTTCTCGGTCCTGAAAAGCCGACTTTTTGAACACACACTATAAGTTGACCTCGATAGCCCTCGCCAAATAAAAAGGCTTTCGGCACCAACGCCAAAAGCTTTTATCGTTAAATCTCACCAATGGAAAAACTCAATTTGTAATTACCAAACTTCGTAAGTTCATCCAGCATGGTATTTAACTCTGTCTGTGAGGACATGCGCACCCGCATCCAATAACAGCCCTCCCCACTCACCCGATGGATTTCAACAATATAGGGATGCTCCCGTGCAAAAGCCTGGAAAGCACTGTGAGTCGTTCCTGAATTCAAAAAAACCGTAATAAAGGCATGAATCGTCTGTCCAATTTTTTCAGGGTTCCAGCGCAGCGTATAGCCTTCGATAATGCCCGCATCCTGCATTTTTCGAACACGCGCCCCTACGGCTTGACCTGTCAAATGAACAAGCTGGCCGATCTCCTTGTGCGATAAAGAGCTGTCTTCAATTAAATGATGAAGAATGCGCAGATCGGTGTCATCGGGTACGAATAGTTCCATAGTTATTATTTTTCCTTTCATGATGAAACGAGAATGCTAGTTTTCCTTTCAGCAGGCCGTAGCCTGTAGTTCCTTGCGTCAGATATGATTGTAACAGAAACAAAGAACCACCGAAAATACACTCGGTCCAAAAACATTCACTACCAAAAGGAGCTTCCATATATGAAAATCACACTAATCCGCAACGCAACCTTATGGCTGGAATACGCTGGAGTAAAATTTCTGATCGATCCGATGTTGAGCGATGCTGGCGCAAATCCGCCGGTCCCCAATACGGAAAATGCCCGCCGTAATCCACTGGTTCCCTTGCCGCCACAATGGCAGGCACTCGGACAGCCTGACGTTGTCATCGTCACACATTTACATCCCGATCATTGGGACCCGGCAGCAGTACGCTGGTTGGACAAACAAATTCCTGTCTTCTGCCAGCCCGGAAATGAAGAACAAATCACTGCTGATGGTTTTACACAGGTTACCCCGATTCCGTTGGCTGGTTCTGTGGGAGAAATTGAGATTATCCGTACAACCGGGCATCACGGCACCGGAGAAATCGGGGAGCAGATGGGACCCGTATCCGGCTTTGTTTTTCAGGCACCAGGTGAACCTGTCGTCTATTTGGCCGGGGATACGATCTGGTGCAGTGAAGTCGCGGAAACACTGGATAAATATCGTCCTGACTGGACAATTGTGAACGCTGGAGGAGCACGGTTTACGGTAGGTGATCCCATTATTATGAATGCCCAGGATGTAACGACGGTAGCACAACATGCCCCTTATACACAAATCGTGGCTGTCCACATGGAAGCAATCAACCATTGTCTACTAACTCGCTCAGAGCTTACGGAACATATCAACCGTGAAGGTTTAAAGGGGCGCATCCACATTCCAGCAGATGGAGCGACGGTTTCGGAGTAAGGCAATCGTCCTGAGTCACCGTTTGCGCCTATTTTGAATATATTGGATTTCAAAACGTATAAAGAAGGGATTATCGATGAATTGGCAATATCCTTATTACGGCACAGAAACCCAATGTAAAGAAGTTCCGATTACTTTTCCTCCCCAGCATCAATATAGACAGCCGGGGTTGGAATACCTAATGGTTCCACGCCCTATTTATGATAATCCAAAGTATATCGGCACTGGAAAGCTTCAGGATCGGGTGGCTATTATTAGCGGTGGGGACAGTGGTATTGGTCGCGCGGTTGCAGTGGCATTTGCCAAGGAAGGGGCCGATGTGGTCATTGCCTATCTCGATGAGCATCGAGATGCTATGGAAACCCGTGATGTCATTCACAGGCTTGGCCGACGTTGTTTGTTAATTCCGGGGGATCTAAGGCTAAAAAGCAACTGCTGTCTGGTTGTTCAACAAACGATGGAAACCTTTGGTCGTATTGACATCCTGATTAACAACCTAGGTATTCAGTTTGTGCGCGAATCGTATCTGGATATCAGTGAGCAGCAGCTTCGTGATACGTTTGATACGAATATTATTTCCTTCTTCCATATGACTACAGAAGCATTGCCGTATATGCGGGCTGGGGCCAGCATCGTCAATACGGCATCGGTGACAGCCTATGTGGGTCAAAAGAATATGATCGATTATTCAGCTACCAAAGGAGCTATCGTCAGCTTCACCCGCGCTTTGGCTAATAATCTGGTCGACCAGGGTATTCGCGTGAATGCGATTGCTCCCGGTCCGATCTGGACTCCGCTGAATCCGGCCACACAGTCGCCTGAAGTCATTCGCACCTTCGGCAGCAATACACCAATGAAGCGTGCCGGGCAGCCTTATGAATTGGCTCCTGCCTATGTGCTGCTGGCTTCGGATGACGGTTCCTACATTACAGGCCAAACGCTGCATATAAACGGCGGCCAAATGGTCACCACTTAGTTTCGTTGGCTGATAGCCACAAGACCCAACAAGCAAGAAAACCTCCAGCATCCACATTTCTAGTGGAACTGGAGGTTTTCTTGTTTTACGATACCGAATCTGAGCTTAAGCAGATCTTTTGTTTTTGTTGTAAATATCGAAGGCAACCGCCAGCAGCAGCACCAAGCCCTTGATTCCTTGCTGCCAGTCAATACCCAGACCGATCAGAGACATACCGTTATTCAGTACGCCCATGACCAAACCACCGATAATGGCTCCAAAAACGGTTCCGATCCCGCCGGATGCGGAAGCTCCACCGATAAAGCAGGCTGCGATGGCATCTAGCTCGAAGTTCGTACCCGCTCTCGGCGTAGCCGCGTTCAGACGTGCAGCAAAGATCAGACCGGAAATGGCCGCCAGCACACCCATATTGACGAATACCCAGAACGTTACTTTTTTCGTTTTGACACCGGACAGACCCGCTGCCTTTTCATTTCCACCCAACGCATACACATGACGTCCCATAATCGTGCGGTTCATGACGAAGGAGTACACAACGATCAGTATGAACAGCAGCACGAGAATGTTAGGTATCCCCGCGTAGCTCGCGAGCATGAAGGTGAACAGATTGATGACCGCAGCTACCACAATCAGCTTGAGTACAAATAAAGCTTGTGACGGAACCTCGAATCCATATTTAAGCTGAGAACGACGTTCGCGAAGTTCGTTCACGATAAACCATACCGTGAGTGCAATGCCGACAATGATGGATACCAGGTTATAACCGGTAGATGAAAAATCCGGCAGGAAGCCTGAACTGATTTTCTGGAAGCCCCCCGGAAATGGAGAGATCGATTGACCTTCCAGCACGATCATGGTCAATCCACGGAAGAGCAGCATTCCTGCCAATGTAACGATAAATGCCGGAATCCGTACATAAGCGACCCAGAACCCTTGCCAAGCGCCGATTAACGCTCCGACCAGCAAAGATGCAATCACAGCGATCCATGCTGGAAGCTGACAATCGACCATCATTATGGCGGCAACCGCACCGACAAAAGCGGCTATGGAGCCGACGGACAGGTCAATATGTCCAGTGATGATGACCAGCACCATCCCGATGGCCAGCACGAGAATATAGCTGTTTTGCAGAATCAGATTGGTAATATTAATCGGCTTCAACAGCAGGCCGCCCGTCAGCACCTCGAACAAAATCATAATGACGACCAGCGCAATCATCATGCCATATTGGCGGATGTTATTTTTAAATAGTTTAGTTATGGTTTCCATGCTTCACGCCTCCTGACTTGGTCATATATCTCATCAACGTTTCCTGCGACGCGTCCTCACGGCTAACCTCTCCAGTGATCCGCCCAGCATTCATGACATAAATCCGGTCACACAAACCTAGTACCTCTGGCAGCTCGGACGAAATGACCAGCACTCCCTTGCCTTCAGCGGCAAGTCGATGAATAATCGTATAAATTTCATATTTGGCACCCACATCAATGCCGCGTGTCGGCTCATCCAGAATCAGAATATCCGGCCCGGCGAAAATCCATTTGCTCAGCACCACCTTCTGCTGATTGCCGCCACTCAGATTACCCGTTTTCTGTAAAATGCTCGGTGCTTTTATGTTCATGCTTTTTTTCATTTCCTCTGCAACAACGACTTCCTCCTGCTCATTGACGACAGCACCCTTCGTCAGCTTGTTCAGGCCAGTCAGCGAAATATTACGCTTGATATCATCCATCAAAATGAGGCCATACTCCTTGCGATCCTCTGTCACATAGGCAAAGCCGTTGTTGATCGCGTCTGTAACCGTGTTGTTCTGGATCGGCTTGCCGTCTTTAATCAGCTGACCGGAAATGTTGCGTCCGTATGACTTGCCAAACACGCTCATCGCCAGCTCGGTCCGTCCCGCTCCCATCAGCCCGGCAATACCGACAATTTCACCGCGACGGATGTTCAAATTCACCTGATCCAGCACCTTGCGGTCTGCATGATGCTCGTGATACACCGTCCAATCCTTCACTTCCAGAACGACTTTGCCAATCTCGGCATGACGCTCTGGATAACGGCTGGTCAGATCACGTCCAACCATCCCGCTAATGATCCGATCCTCCGTGACCTCATCCTTTTTCATATCCAGTGTCTCAATCGTCTTCCCGTCCCGCAAAATCGTAATTGAATCCGACACCTTTGCGACCTCATTCAGCTTGTGGGAGATGAGAATGCAGGAAATGCCCTGTCTTTTAAATTCCAGCATCAAATTAAGCAGATTTTCACTATCATCCTCATTCAACGCCGCTGTCGGTTCATCGAGAATAAGCAACTTTACCTTTTTAGAGAGCGCTTTCGCAATTTCGACCAGTTGTTGCTTCCCGACCCCGATGTTCGTAACTAATGTATTAGGATTCTCACTCAAACCGACCTTGGACAGCAGATCGCGTGTCCCTACAAAAGTCTCTTTCCAATCAATCACGCCGCCGCTGGCGCGTTCGTTGCCCAGATAAATATTTTCCGCAATCGAGAGGTACGGGATCAGCGCCAGCTCCTGATGGATAATGACAATGCCTAGTTCCTCGCTCTGCTTGATATCCTTGAACTCACACGTTTTGCCCTGGAAAACAATATCCCCTTCATAGGTTCCATGCGGATATACACCGCTGAGTACCTTCATCAGCGTCGATTTGCCCGCACCGTTCTCACCGCACAGGGAATGGATTTCGCCTTCCTTGACCTTGAGATTTACATTTTCCAATGCCTTCACGCCGGGAAAGGTTTTGGTAATTCCCTTCATTTCCAAAATGATTCCAGTCATGGGATACGCTCCTTTCGGTTGGATTCCTACTCTTATTTCAGTCCAATTTGCTCTTTGGTGTAATAGTGACTGCCGACAATATCCTTCTCCACATTCGTCCGATCTACCGAGATCGGATCAAGCAAGTAGGCAGGAATGACCTTTTTACCGTTGTTATAGGATTTGACGTCATTCACTTCCGCTTGCTTGCCTTGTAAAATGCTATTGGCCATCACGACCGTTTGCTCAGCCAGCTTGCGAGTATCCTTAAATACAGTTTGCGTCTGCTCTCCAGCCACAATCGACTTAATGGAAGCCAGCTCCGCATCCTGTCCTGTAATGATCGGCAGGGGCTTGTTCGCTGTTCCGTATCCGACCCCTTTCAGGGATGAAATGATACCGATACTGATTCCGTCATAAGGGGATAGTACTGCGTCCAGATTGGCCCCCGAATAGTAGGCACTCAGCAAATTATCCATCCGCGACTGCGCCAATGCTCCGTCCCACCGCAGTGTAGCAATCTGCGCCATCGTCATCTGCTTGCTGCGCACGACCAGTTTGCCGGAATCCACGTACGGTTTCAGTACGGACATCGCACCATTAAAGAAGAAATAAGCGTTATTATCATCCGGTGAACCACCGAACAGCTCGATATTGAAAGGACCTTTGCCTTCCTTGAGTCCCAACTTTTTCTCAATATATGCTGCCTGTAGCACGCCCACCTTAAAGTTATCGAAGGTCGCATAATACGTCAGATACGGTGTGTTGCGAATCAGGCGGTCGTAAGAAATGACCTGAATGCCTCGGTCGTGTGCCTTCTGAATCACATCCGTAAGCGTGTTTCCGTCGACCGAAGCGATCACCATAACATTGACGCCCTTGGTGATCATATTTTCGATTTGGGAGATTTGGTTTTCCACCACGTCCTCGGCGTACTGTAAATCCGTTTTATAGCCTTGCTCCTGAAACAACCGGACCATATTTTCTCCGTCCCCTACCCAACGCTCGGACGATTTGGTCGGCATGGAAATGCCCACATAGCCTTTTTCCTTGCTGCCCGTTCCACTCTCCGCCAGATTGCAGGCCGAAAGCATCAGGGCCAAAACCAGAAGCCATACGACAACAGCTCCTTTTTTCATATGAAGTTCCCCTTTCCTCATGTGATGCGGGTCAATTTGAAGGTAAGGATTTTGCAAATCCTCAGGTTAGTGCTAATTAGAGTTGAGATGAGATAGCGCTTACATAAGTGAGGCAATGAGTGCCTCTCCTTTTTTTATGTGCAAACACATGGTATCATTCCAGGCCGGGAAAGGTCTTTGCTGGTTTTGAACTTTTTTTATAAAATTTTAACCTTTGTGATGGGGGGAGTTAGAAGTTGGAGAAGATAAAATGAAACTCGTTGACTAAATAATCATATGGCTTGTAAATAAATTAAAATAACTTCCACTTTGTAAATTTTTCGCTATACTAGGTGCTTAAAAAGAGACAAAAAAGGTAGCTCCAATTATCAAGCTCCCCTTTTGAATGTGCTATCCTTGAAATATTTAGTTAACTTTTATCTTCATCTACATCAATTAAAAACACCCGCTCCTGAAAGCCACCCCGTGCCTCGGCTTTGTCTGCCCGCAGCTTGTCCAGCTCTGCCGCATTCGTCCCATGTACTTCTGCCAGCGCCCGGATGACTTCCAGCATATCCGCCAGTTCTTCCAGCGCTTCCTGATCTTTGTCCGCTTCAAAATATTCCCCGGCTTCTTCACGAAGCTTCGTTCGCAGTTCCTGCTTATATTCCTCAGGGTCCAAAATGCGTGTCCGACATTCCTTGCCCTGAGACATAATGAGGTGCGGAATCCGATCCCGCACCAGTTTGTTGTATGTAGGCATATGAAATAACACCCTTTCTGATGTGGAGGTGTTAGCCATCATCCAACATCTTCCTTTTCGTCATTATATCATTAGCTCAGAAAGAACCGGGTATTATTGATAAAAGATCTACCGATTCATTGAACGGACTTTCTTTATAAATCGATGGATACCGCTTAGACGGATCAGCTACGATCCGCTGTGACAGAGACTCTAGAATAGAGTCCGTTTTATAAAGCAACTTGTCTACTTCCTCCTGTCTCATCGTCTCCTCGGATGCTTCATCCTCTCCCGAAACCAGATAATGTACCGTACCGATAAACAGCACCATATCTAAATTGGGCTCAGCATCTGTGTGAATTAAAGGGAATAGGTCAGTCATGGATCGAATGTACGATGGAATGATTTGGTTTCGATGAACATACATGGCCTTAGCCATAGAAAACATCGCTCGATCACAAAGAATGAGGCAGTTTTGAAACTGATGATGGTCGCGCATCATCTGTGCAAGCTTGATCTGGTATTCGGCAAGCTTTTGAAAATCCATCATGCAATTGAATATGTAGGTGTCGCTGTACTTAGGCAATTTGAAATCAGAACCATTATGTAGTTGGGGACTTAAGGAGTAATGTTTCATGGGGAATCAACTCCTGAATTAAAATTTCATAAATAAGGGTTTTGCAAAATCCTGAAACAAATGTGAGCAACGTAGCACAAATATGTAACCATCAAGATGTATAATTTTCTAGCTACCGGACAAGCTTCCTAATAAATATTACTATATAGTAGTTTTTAATTCAATTTACTTACTAACACTTATTAATTAGATGTAACTCTTTCTCTACACTTCTAACTAGAGGATTTTGCAAAATCCAACAAGCGACTTCCAATAATAATATATAGGTCGTGATGATCTAGTTCGTCTATATATTGCACTTTGGAGCGATTGAAATCGATTTTGTAGAACCCTTACTATAGAGAGGTGTATTCATGTCAGAACTTTTGGAATTAGTCGGTACACGTATTCGAGATATTCGAAAGTCTAAAGGGCTTTCCCAAGAAGCTTTAGCCGAAAAAGCAGGATTCAATTCGAGTTATATTGGATTTATTGAGCGAGCGGAGAGAAATATATCTTTGAAAAATCTGGAGAAAATAGCGAAGGCATTGAACGTGGGCGTCTATCAGTTGCTTACATATGTGAAGGACAATGATGAGCTTACCGAAGAACATTCAAGTATAAAAACCATTTTAACTCTCCTAAGAACTCGTGAATCCAAAGATACTGAACTGGCATTAAAGATTCTTACGGACATCTTTATAAGAATCGATGAACGATGAAACAAAAAAAGGAACTGCGCTTTGCAGTTCCCCACCAATCTCTTACGACAATGCCAACATCGCTTTCATATCTTCCTCTGCGGTCGTAATTAGCTTCAAGCCAAACATCTCCACTAGTACATCCAGCACGCCAGAAGAAATAAACTCAGGCGGCTTCGGCCCAATGCGAATATCCTGGATGCCAAGGCTGAACAAGCCCAGCAGGATGGCAACGGCTTTTTGCTCAAACCAGGACAACACAATGCTGACAGGCAGCTCGTTCACCGTACAACCGAATGCATCCGCTAATGCCAGAGCGATTTTCACAGTAGAACCCGAATTGTTGCATTGCCCCAAATCAATATAACGCGGAATTCCTGTATCTCCAACGGTTCCATAATCCACGTCATTGAAGCGGAATTTACCACAGGATGTGGTCAGAATGACCGTATCGTTCGGCAAGGATGTAGCCAGCTCGCGATAATAGTTGCCGCCTTTGCCTGGTGCGTCGCAGCCTGCGATCACGAAGAAACGGCGGATATGTCCGTCTTTAACGGCCTGAATAATCTCAGGAGCCAGCCCGATAACTGTCTCATGATGATATCCCGTTGTAAGCACCTGCTCTGAATCTACATCTGCGGCTGGCAGAGCCAACGCGCGCTCGATCAATGGTGAAAAGTCGTCGTCCATGATCTTGGCTACTCCCTCCAGCCCGGCTACTTCATAAGAGAAGAAGCGGTCTGCATACGTGCCTTTAATCGGCATAACACAGTTCGTCGTAGCCAGAATTGCGCCCGGGAACTCTTCGAACAGTCTACGCTGATCGTACCAGGCTTTACCGATATTCCCTTTGAGATGTGCATATTTCTTCAATGCCGGATAACCGTGAGCAGGCAGCATTTCCGAGTGAGTATAGATATTAATGCCCTTGCCCTCTGTCTGCCGCAGCAATTCCTCCAGCGCATACAGATTATGTCCGGTCACGACGATGCATTGGCCTTCGATTTTATTTTGGCTGACCGTAATCGGCTGCGGAATGCCAAAACGATCCGTATGCGCACGATCCAGCACATCCATGATCCGTACAGCCGCATTTCCGACCTTCATCGCCATTTCCAAATGCTCTTGTACATTAAAGTTAGAATTGGTTAAGGTCATATATAACGCTTCATGCGTGATGCGATCTACCTCAGGATCGGTATAGCCCAACTGGCGAGCATGTGTCGCATAGGCAGCAATCCCTTTTAATGCAAAAATCATCGTATCCTGCAAGCTCGCTATCGTCTCATCTTTCCCGCACACCCCAACTACTTTACACCCGCCACTCGGCGTCTGTTCACACTGATAACAAAACATATCGTTTTCCTCCAAATATTGATAGATATTTGTTCGTTATCCCCAGCGTAACAAACCCCTGAATGCGTAGGTGTGATTACACACACATTTTTTAGCATTTATCATAATAAGGCAGTGTAGGACAATTCCTCACTCCAATTATTCCTATTCCAACGAATTTTCCTGGATTCCCCCACCTTTACGGTACTGCACAGGAGACACGCCCATGGTCTTTTTAAAAGCGGTGCTAAAATAGTGCTGACTGTCGTATCCCGTACGTTCTGCTATATCATAGATAGACAACGTCGTGGAATCCAGCAGTTGCACCGCTTTACGGATACGGGCACGCGTGACGAGGGTCACGAAGCTGTCGTTGAGCTCCTTTTTCAGCACACGGCTGAGATATACGGCGGATACTTGTAGCCGCGAGGCAAGGGCTTCCAGCGTCAGCTCCCGGTCTGCGTAGCCTTCCTGAATAAGCTGCCGAGCACGGCGTACGATGGGAGACAGCTGCGATTCGCCATACACCCGATCCCGACACATCCGGTACGCATCCATTGCGCCTTCCAGCCCACCCGCGTTGGATTCCACATGCGTATGAACCGCTATATTCAGGTAGCGTCCAATCGCCTGCTCTATGGAAGCGCCAATCGTCTCGGGTGCCTCCTGCCACAGGCATATGCCGATCAGCCCGTTCGCATCGCGGAACAACACATGCGGTCGGTCCTCCAGCAGTTCGCCAATAATATTCTCAGCGGCAAAAAGAAACAACTGGCGGTCATTCTCGCGCATAATCGTCTGCCGGGCCTCTGCCGCTGGCCACCGTACGACACCGATCTGAGCAGGCGGCCGCGATGGAAGCCGTAAAAACGCCAACTGCTCCATGACGTCTATGCCCGTATGTTGCCCTTCCAGCCATTCCAGGCAAAACCGCTGGCGCAACAACGGAATATTCCGCTCAATCTGCCCGGCAGCTTGTTCTACATAGGCGGCACGCTTACGCTCTTCCTCGAGCCGCTGAGCGAGCCGTGACAGCGCAGTGTGAAGCTGCTCAGCATTTACCGGCTTCAAAATATAATCCTCTACGCCAAGTCGGACAGCCTCCTGCGCATAAGCAAATTCATCATGCCCGGAAATGATCAGACAACGGCATTCCGGACGCTCTTCCCGCAGCCGCCGAATCAGTTCAATGCCATCCATGAACGGCATATTCATATCGACCAGCATGATGTCGATGCTAAGCTGATTCACCAGCTCCAGCGCTTCTTCACCGTCCTCCGCCTCTGCTGCAACCTCCATGCCCAGAGCCGCCCAGTCTATGCAATCCCGTATCCCCTCTCGGATGATCGGCTCATCATCTGCAATCAATACTTGGTAACGCTGTGCTGTCCCTGTTATCACTTCCGTTATGGCCTGGTCAATCAGACTCACCGTCGTTGAGTTGTCTCTGCCCTTTGATTTCGTCATCCTGACCCTCTCCTTTTTCATGCGGCTTCTTCAGTTGCGCCATATCCAGCAGCAGCGGATGAATGATCGTCACGCAGGTGCCTGCTCCTTCTTTACTATCCAGTACAATTCCATATTCCTCACCAAAAGACAGCCGGATACGCGCTTGTACATTCAGCATGCCGTAGCTTCTACCATTTGTACTAGCCCCACTTTGCTTCTGCTGTCCTTCCATCGCCTCCAGCGGTATTTCCAGCCAGTCACGCAGTTCACGCAGACGGTCTGCCGTCATCCCTGCGCCATCGTCACGTACCGTCAGCAGCAGCTTGTCGCCCTCAGCTTTAGCTTCTATCCAAATCGTGCCTGGGCCTCGTCTGGCCTTGATGCCGTGATAAATCGCATTTTCCACTACAGGCTGAAGCATTAACTTCAACACGAACAGATCCTTTAGCTCGTCGGGTACATTCAATTCCCAGCGAAGTCGGTCACGATAGCGGGTTTGCTGGATTTGCATATAGCTCGATATATGCTCAATCTCGGAGCGCAGCGGAATAAAGTCATCTCCCTTGCTCAGCCCGAGACGGAACAATCTCGATAGCGCTCCTACCATGTCAGATACGTCGTCTGCTCCATTTCTTCGGGCCATCCAATGAATCGTATCTAGCGTATTGTATAGAAAATGGGGCTTAATATGCTCCTGAAGGCTGCGCAGCTCGGCATCCCGTTTTTGCCGTTCCCTCAGTTCGCTAAGTGACATGAGACGGCGAATTTGCTCCAGCATCCGGTTAAAGCTCCGCCCCAGCATTCCAACTTCATCCCCACGGTCACTCCATTGGCGAACTGTAAGATCCCCTGTCTCTGCTGTCCGCATATAGGACATCAGCCGGAAAATTGGCTGCGCAATGGAACTCGACAATCGCAAGGATGCCGTTAAGCCAAATAGACATACAATGAAAACAAAACAGACGACATAGAACTGAATTTGTCGCACTTCCAGTGTAGATTCGCGTGCCGGGAATACCCCCACTGTTCTCCAGCCCGTGAATTCGGAAGCCCTGAACATGAACAGCAATTCCCTGCCCCCAGCTTCACGGGTGAACATCCCGCTGTCACCTGCCCCGAACCATTGCGGCGGAATGCGCTCAATCAAAGGCATATCCGGCCTGTACACGCTGCGTCCCTCAGCATCTGTCACCATTAAATACCCGCTTTTGCCCAAGGTTACATCTCTGGCGGCCTGCGACACAGCCCGTAGCTTGAGGTCAATCATTATCACGCCTAGCACGCGTCCGGTTTCCGAATCCGTAACCGAACGAACGACGGAGACAATTTCACTGTCCTTGTACCGGACATGAGTGGTCACATTACGGTGGCTCGGCTGTCCTAGCACAGTGAATATGCCTGCATGCTGCGCCGCCTGTTGGTACCAGTCTTCTTCCGTCAGGCTACGCATGCTTCGAGCATACATTTCGTTGCTGATATAGTCGCCTTTTTCGTTCACGATCAGAATCCCTGCAATTTCAGGATATAACGTAGTATAGCCCTGCAAAAATTGCTTCATTTTATACAGTGTATCCTGCTCCTGTACAGAACTTAATGCCTGCTTGGAGCTGAGAGCCTGATTGTACACCGAGTTCTGAGTCTGCTCCCCCTGGTTTTCCGGTGTTATTACATTCGTATGACCCGCGTGGCCGTCAGCCAGCGTCCGCCCTTTCCAGAACTCCCCGATATCGGGGTTAAAAGCAATCAGATACGTCATGTTTTGCAAATTTTCCATTTTGGTGTCCAGTGCTTCATTTACCTTGCCAATCAACTGCATCGTATGGTCTTCCACCTGCCGCTCAATAATCCGTTCCACCGTCCAATTGACCAGCAGACCTAATCCCAGCGAAGGTACAATGCCAAACAACAGGAACAGCAGCATGAGCTGATAGCGTAAAGGCATATTGCGCAAGCGTAATCGAGGCATCGTTTGGCGCACCCCTAATTGGATACGCTCCCAAAATTTATTTCGCATAATAATCATCTACATTCGCCCGGGTGACCACGGAAATCCCAGTATCTACCCGCACGGGCAGCGGAGTGTTGTCTCCAGAGGAAGAAGGTGCAGGAATTGTTAAATGATGATGCAGATGGAACAGATATTGAAGCGACCAATAGCCCATATTCCATGTTCCCTGGGCAATCGTTGCCGAGATCGTCCCACCACGAATCATATCCAGTGTCGCTTTATTCGTATCAAAAGAAATAATTTTCAGCGGATGGCTGTTTTTTTGACTCAGTACCGCTTCACCCACACCTGTTCCTCCCGTTGCATCGGTCACAAAAATGCCCGCCAGTTTCGGATAAGCTCTCATCAGCCTTTGCGACTCATCCCGGGAGACCATCGCGTCTGCGCGGCCATCTGCCACTTCCACCACCTTCATGGCAGGATACTGCCGCCTAATGGTGTCGCGAAAGCCACGCGAGCGTTCCTCATGATTTTGCTGACCGGGTAGCGTCAAAACAGCGACTTGACCTTCTCGTCCCAACAGCTCTGCCATTTTATCCGCAGCGGTCACGCCCGCCTTATAATTATCCGTGCCCAAAAAAGAATACGCCCGACTCCCCGGCGCTTCGGCATCAAACAGTACCACAGGAATGCCCGCATCCAGCGCCTTATTAATTACCGGAATCAGAGAGTGAGGATCAATCGCTGATATGGCAATCCCTGCGGGCTTACGAGCAATCGCCTGCTCAATAACGGTCGTCTGCTCCTGCGCATCATAACGGGTAGCTCCCCGATACTCCACAGTCACTCCCAAAGCATCTCCTGCATCCTCGAAACCCTTGAGCCCGCTTTTCCAATACTCCAAGCCAGACTGGAAGGTAATCATCATATAGGTTTCTCCGATGCTGCCTCGTAGCCCCTTATCCTCCCAAGTGCCATTCAACGGGCCAGTTTGTTCATACCTGAACACATAGAGAGCAAAGGCCGCAATCAACAGCATATATACCAGCAGCGTTTTTTTCATCCTTCCTCTCCTCTTCCTGGGTGTATCCTTAAGTTATAAATTCACTTTAATTTATTCTGGTTTCACTTAGATTGTAAACGCAATCATATTAAATTGGAACTACTTCACTCTTCTTACTTTCAGGTGGCGTTAATCCTGCACTAATGTTTCTACGTTACAATACCTACAATTGTGCTAGGAAAACCATGTGCGTATCTTGAGAAAAAGGAGTGATATGGATGAGCAAGCCGCGTATCGCGGAGTGGACAGAACTACGGGGCCTTGCCTACCTCGCTGTCGTGCTTCAGCATTGCATTGGCGAATATATTTATCGCAGCGACATCCAACAGCCAGATTCCGTTATGCTCGCGATGCTGTATCATTTGACACGTTTTGGCACACCGACGTTCGTTTTCCTGTCTGCGGCGCTGCTTTTTTATAATGGTAACAAACCGATTGGCTACCCTCGCTATATTGGCAGGCGGTTTCGAGATATTTATGTTCCTTTCCTCTGCTGGACGGTTATTTATTGGGTATGTACTCAAAACTGGTCAACGGCGCAGTGGGGAAATATTTATTTTTACAAAGGTATGTTCGAGGAAATGATCATCCCCGTCAGCGGATATCATCTATGGTTTGTAGTGATGATCTTTCAGTTTTATATTTTGTTTCCTTTATTTTCAAAAGCAGCCGGGCAGGTTCAAGCGTTTCTACGCCGTTACAGCACGAAAAGACGCAAACAGCTTGTTTTGGCTGTTATGCTGATTGCCGCTGCGGCTTACGCTTTGTTGTTACAATGGTCCTACTATGACATGTCTGCATGGAGCACTGGGTTGCCGTCCTTTTGGCAGACTCTGTTAGATTACCGCACTTATAACTTTGTTATGTATTTTTTCTATTTTATGCTGGGCGCAGTGTGCGCCTATATGACGGACACCTGGCGGGGATTGGCCCAACAGACGTTACCGTGGAATGTATTTGTCTTTATTGGTCTATTCATGCTTATGGGTCACACAATGCTGATCCAGTCGGGTGATACGATCAATCTCAATATTTCTACTTATTTGAAACCAAGCACCTTCGTGCTGATTGTCTCGCAGTTGCTTTTGTTGTATGGACTGCTGCTTCATTTGCAAAAAGATACGCGATCCGAGCCGTTTCGCCGTATGCTGAACTGGATCGGACGCTATTCCTTCGGAGGATATCTGGCCCATGCGCTCGTGCTGTCCTTCATATCCTACTACACCCGCCCGCTTGCACTGGGTGATCATCATTTTACAGCTACGCTCATTACGTTTGTCGTCGTGGCAAGTGTTTCTCTGGGCATCAGCTGGCTCTTTGCCCATCTGCCCGGCGGCAACTGGATTGTTGGCTCCAAAGGCAGACAGCGGTTGAACTGGCATTCGTTTCGTTTCCAGTTCCTTTCCTCCAAACGTGCTTCCAAAAGCACGCAGGAGCTTGGCTAATGGAAAAGGGTTGTTACAGCACTAGAAAAGGACACTCCCGATTCATTCCGGGAATGTCCTGCTCTAAGCTAAATTAAAAACAATTATCATATTATCTAAAGCTTTTATACAACCAGGATTACTAATGCGTTTACCATTTAGTATTATTGAGTCCTCGACTAGAAACATCTTATCTAGCAACTTCAATATTAAGACGGAATGATTAATTAGCCTTGGTGATATTTACGTACAGAGTCTCATCTTTCTTACTACTGTCTACAGTAGCACCCATAACTTCGGAAACAAATCTGAGTGGCACCATAACACGGTTAGGAGATACCGGCATTACAGGAGCGCTAGGCAGTATTTTCTGCTGTTCGTTCACATAAGCAACTTTGCTTCCAATTGTCAAACGCACTGTCTTACCATCTTCCGAACGGATTGTAACCTCTTTCTTTTCTCTGTTCCAGTTTACAGTCTCCCCCAGATTTTCTGATACAAATCTAATGGGAACATAAGTAGTATTCGTCGCTCTTTCAATATAAGGATTAGCATCGGATGTAACCTCAACATTGTTGACTTTAATCACAAGATTATACAAGTATTTAGGAAGAGCTGCATTGGCCTGATCTACTATCAAAAAGAAGATTAAGGAAAAAAGTAATGTGTTAACTGCCTTTCTTAACATAACGCATCAATCCTTTTCTAATCGAATTCATTGTTTGTAAAAAGTATACTTCTCTACATGATTTGAATCCTTGACATAATCAATTCGTCCACCATGATTCCAAACATCATCACTCAAATTGGTAACATTTTCGGGGTACTTGGTTCCAGCATTATTCATAGCTATAGCAGTTACTCTTTTAATGGAACTACCCGTCGTACCCAAACCATTAAGTTTGACTACATAGATATTATAGAATAGTTAATTTGCTCTCTAATAGTTAATGTAGGTTCATCCGATTTGCCAGCACAATTTTTAGTTGCGCCTCCACCAAACTTATTCAACCGAATCAGACTGACTACTATTGTGAATGCAGAGTATGTGGCTCCCCAAACTGATTAACATTTTATGACATGAATATGTATTTTATTTTAAAATAAGTCATTATATAGAATAATAATAAACATTACGTGGGAGAAGTCACAGTTTTGCATAAAGAGAAAGGGGAGGATGGACTGAACATAACATCGTCGTTGTTAATGATCTGATCCAAAACATGGTGAGGCTGCTTTCTGGTCTGATACATACGGTTGTACTGATTAATCAGTTCATCCAAAAGCATAGACTGTTCAAGTACACAAGCATGTCCGAAGCCATGCTCTGCGTAAAGATCATGCAAGTGTTGTCTGGCGTGTTCCATTTGTTGAATTAACGTTTCCGTTTTATCCCTGTTCATCCTGCATACCTCCTATTGAATCTTATTTTAAGGAGGGATGTCCAACTACTTAAGAACCTTTTTTGAATCAAAAAATTACAAAATAATACAAAAAAAGACCAGCAATAAGCTGGTCCAGGGTAATAAATTAGTGCTTGGTCAAGATCCACCAACGTGTCCTTGTGTTTGGATTGTGTCATGGCTTAGATTTCCAGCCTGGGCTGGTACTGTGAATACCAGTAAAAAGCTAGTTACCGTCAAGCAGAAAGCCATCCTTTTGATCATTTCTCTCCCACACCTCCTCATAAATAGATTGGAACTGAGCATGTGTTTCAGGAGCCGCATGTGTTTTGAAATGAGAAAATAGTCCAAAACAATTGGCAATAAGTAGTACGTGGTTAATTGTAACAGCTTTTTCAAAAGCGTTTATTAAACAATTGAAACCATATGGATATCTGCCTTTATTTAGGCTGTACTTAGCCATCTTGTACCAAAATCGCACGTATTCTTCAGGTAAAACTTGTTGTGTATACATGTCAGAAGATAACGGCTCCTGATACGCTGCAATTTGGGATTCAAAACGCTTAAGGATATGGTCTACATCTACATTGTACCGATTAGCCACTTCAATGACGTTTATTAATTCGGAAAAAATCTCTTTTTCGGCAGCCATATGTTCTACGTAATCCGGCAGAACACTGATGTCCCCGGACATAAGTCTATTGACGTACGTATTAATTTTCGCCCATTGCAGATACTGCTTCTTCCAATAGAGAGACTCGGAATCTTGTTCCTTCACCCAACTTAGATCGGCATAACCTCGAATATGTTCTAATGCCTGTTCATGATCGCCTTTTGCATCACAAGCATTAGCACACAGCAACTCGGAGTAAACTATGTATACAAACAGCGGCCTGCTTAGCCTTTTTCGCGGCTCTGTTCCTTTACGCTTGGAGTTATGAACCAAATTATATTGGATCTGTCCTAATTGACCCATCTGATGGGCAAATTCATACACCTTGTCCCACATACTTAATGATCTGTACACGTTAGCCAAATCTTTTAATGCATCTAATTGCTCTATCTCGTCTAAACGATCCACAAAAGGGGCAAATTCAATGGCAGCTTGAAGATTTACAGCTCTATCTTGTCCAATATTGATTTGGAACAAACGATACTGGCAGACCGCCAATCGCTCTGAATGCTGCTGCTTCTCACTTTCAGCCACCTTTTTGTAAAGGTATGCCGCTGCTTCGTTGTAACCGTCTTTGTATACATTTTCGGCAACTTCAAAGAGCGATGGCGGATAATTAGGGTTATCCAATAACATAATTACAACTCGCTGCAAGCAGTCGAGTCGTCCTAGTTCAATGCATCGGTATAAGAAAGGGCTTATTTTTTTCCAGTTTAGCGGAGATTCTTCAATGCATTCTTCAATATAACGTTCGTAAAAATAATCCGGTGGTAAATTCATTCCCGCAGTAATACTATCCAGTTGATGAACAGAAATAGATCGGTTACCAGTCACAATGCTACTAACTGTACCTACATTCAAATCAATCGTGTGACCAAACTTGGTCATCGTTAAGCCTTTTCGTTTCAGATAAGTTTGAATTTCTGCCTGTATCGTAGGTGTGATTTCCATGGACAAACCACCCTTTCAGCATTTTCATAGAATTTCAATTTCAATTTCAATAAACAATGTAGTTTGGAAACTAATGGTATAATTATTGATTTTCTTTCACGATAATACCATCTTTTGGAACAAACATAAATGCTTTTACTTTATTGATTTTTATATTTTTTTTAGGAGATCATTGGATGTTGGACAATGGAAGGAGAAGATCACTTGAAAAATACAGGTATGACACGTCCCTTGGATACGTTAGGCCGGATTGTTATTCCTAAGGAGATGCGAACCTCTATGGGGATTCAAGCTGGTGAGTCTTTAGAATTTTATTTGGATGTTGAAACAGGATTATTGAGCATGCGAAAGTATATAGGAGTCTGCTGTCATTTATGCTATTCGGTTCAGGATTTAAGCTATTTCAGGGGTTCATTTTTATGTAAAAAATGCATAAACGATCTGAAGGGAAACATAGGTGTGAGTCAAATGCCTGTCCCTGTTATTAAGCAACCTGCGTGCAAAGAAAAAAATGCACATCGGTCGTCTTCACAACATTTGGTTGAGAAGCTAAGAAGACTCATGCGCGAGCATCCAAACGCCAAGCAAGGCGAATACGCTGAACGGCTCGGCGTATCCCAAGGCCGTATTTCCCAGCTTAAAAAGCTATTATAGGTATCGCTCAACTCTTATTCTAGCAAAGCTAAATAACCAGTCGCTGGTTGATTTCTTGCGACTGGTTATTTCAACTTCCAAGCCTATATTTGCTGTAAATTATGGAATTAAACCTATCAAAGTGGTATATTGACTCAAAGCTAAAAACTAATGTTGAAGTAGGTGTATATATGAAATCACACGTTTTAATTTATGATGGTTATGTGAGTTTTGAGATTATGCTAGCAACCTATTTTATGAAAACCAAAGGGGACATTGTTACGATTGGAGTAACCAAAGACCCTGTAATTTCCTATGAGGATTTTAAAGTTACGCCTTCGGTAGCCCTTGATGAAGTGTCTGCTGTGGATATTCAACTCCTAATTATACCTGGCGGAGATAACACCCCATTAAAGACGAACAAGCAGCTTCTAGCTCTAATTAATACATTGAATAATGATCATAAAGTGATAGCGACCATTTGTTCTGCCACTGAACTACTGGAGATAGCAGGTGTCTCCTATAAAAATCCTGTGAATCATCCAACGGGTCTGGAGATACACAAGAATATCATTACGGCTAAACCAAATCAGTATGTGGACTTTGCAATTGAAATAGGCAAGGTGATGAACATTTATACTGATGATGAAGATTTAAAAGAAACCATTGATTTTTTTAAGCTCTTTAAAGATAATTGACTCTTCTGCTCTCCCACAACAATCACTTTATATATGGTGATATTTAGGATACTATAGTGAGGGAATTAGCATACATAAGAGGGGTAATTAAAATGAATGACAAATTAAAGGGGCTATTAGTGGGCTTAACCATTGGTATGATGATTACTGGTGCAACCGCAATGGCTGCATCTGGAACAAGCGTAAATGCTGTTGTGAAAAAGTTTGATGTATTTTTAGAGGGGACAAAAAAGAACACTGCCGATGGCTTGATTTACAACGGAAACACGTATATCTCTGTTAAAGATATTGGGATTGCAGAAAGCAGACAAATCAGCCTCATTGATAATAAACTGTATTTAGGTAAACAGCAAAAGATGATTACAGAAAATCAAGCACTCCATATTCTTTCTGATAAAATAAAAAAGGATGCTGTTAAATATAATTTAAACTTAATGGTTGAAGGTTTGGAAGGAACTAAATATTGTATAAGAGTTTACGAAGATTTCCCTGATCACATTGCAACTTATGGATTCTATTATGTAGATAAATACACCAGTAAAGTAACTAAATATGACATAGCACAAGATAAGGAAGTGGAAATTTAAGGATGGGTTTCCCCCATCCTTTTTTTATTGTCAAACGATCTACTCCTCGACTTATTCAAGAGCAGATATACCACGGTATCCCCGGCTAACGCTTCAATTGAGCTTCATTCGAAGCGCCGGACTTACGATCGAATGTAATCGGGCCTTTACGGTTCACAAGCCGTTTCAAGTCCACGGTCATTTCATTCTTCAACTTATCAATGAGCTGTTCCTCTTTGATGCCTTTGCTTTTAGCAACCTCGGCCAACGACTTCCCTTGTCCCAGCTCTTTCTCTAACTGGACAGGAGTGATGCCCAGCAGCTTGGCTACTTTCTCGTTAAGATGGTGATTCAAGCCGCCAGGACGTTTGCCGTGTCTATGTCTGTGCACATGCCCGTGTTCGTCCTGTGGTTCAGCATTCCATTGGCGGGCTGCCCCTTGGATAGAGTCGTTGGGAGTGAGAGTTTGCAACGAATTACTCGGTTCCGTCCCGGAAGCTCCAGCTGCACCCGCAGTGCCAAACATCATCACTCCTCCATACAGAATAGCAGCGGTCAATTTCCATTGTTTTTTCATGTTGCAGACCCTTCTTTCATCCTTTTTAAAATAATATTTTCTTTTCCCGCTATTTTTATTCATATTTTCGCCTGTTAAGTAATCATAAGACGGGAAAAAGAAATTATGAACATTGCTATCACAATTATACCCAACCTTCGATCTACACGCGCTCCTTGGGAACCCTATCCTGTAGAGTGAGCAAGAATGAATAACTATACTTTCTACAATATAACTTGAAATTTTTCAAGTTATATATTAAGGAAAATATGATAAAATTAAATTGTAAACGTTTACAATTTAATTTTTGGAAAGACATGTTGCATCAAGCTACTACAGAATGCACTGCATCATAGTGAAGCTACAGGAAGAAAGTCCAATGAAACAAAAAATAAGGTTATTTTTATGGACATCCAAACGCACGAGCAAAACCATATCGATCAGCGAGCACTTCAAAAAGTGGGAAGACATGGACAATATGTATGAATATTCACTTGCTGTAGAGGGATACCAAAACAGTCGAGTGCCAATGTAACTAGTAATACAATTACGATTGGCGGCAATAATGGCACCAGAAACCAAGAGATCGAGCTCGTTGTAACAGCCGATGACGGGACATGGGATGCTTATATTAACTATTTGGAGATCGAATAAAATTTCAAATCTAGTAAAGAGTTGAATCGGTTCGGAGTATCGGAACATCCATACTATATTAAAATAACTAGGAGGTAGACCCATGTTTATAGCTAAAGCAGGAAAATGGACGGCGATTATGTCAATCACCTTGTCTTTATTCACAGGCTCGCTGGTGATCTCGAGCAACCAGGCGCTTGCGGCTGATTGCTCGAGCGGTTATGTAGCGTTAACCTTCGACGATGGTCCCAATCCCTCTAACACCAAAGCGCTTCTTAGTGCTCTGAAGCAAAACGGTTTACGCGCGACGCTCTTTAATCTTGGACAAAACGCGCAGAATAATCCTTCGCTTGTACGTGACCAGCAAGCAGCAGGCATGTGGATCGGTAATCATTCATGGTCACATCCGCATATGACACAACTGAGCACATCGCAGATGTCATCGGAAATTACACGCACGCAGCAAACGATACAGTCCATTACTGGCACGGCACCAAAGTTGTTCCGTCCTCCGTATGGCGAGACCAACGCAACCCTCAAATCCATTGAGACCCAAAACGGTCTTACCGAAGTATTGTGGAACGTTGACTCCCAAGACTGGAACGGCGCCTCCACCGCACAGATCGTAGCTGCTGCGGGCAAACTTAAAAACGGCGATGTGATCCTGATGCATGATCAGTACCAGACTACACTCCAAGCTATTCCACAAATTGCACAGAACCTCAAAAATCGTAACCTTTGCTCTGGTATGATCTCACCAAGCAATGGCCGGGCGGTAGCGCCTGATGGCGGAAACGGCGAAACGCCGCCAAACAAAGGCACAAAAGTGGAAGCAGAGAATATGACCAAAGGCGGTCAGTATACTTCAAATATCAGCTCGCCGTTCAACGGAGTGGCTTTATACTCCAACAATGATTCAGTGAAATTCACACAGAATTTTACCAGCGGCACCCATAGTTTTTCACTCCGTGGTGCTTCAAATAATTCCAACATGGCCAAAGTTGACTTGAAAATTGGTGGACAAACGAAGGGTACCTTCTACTACGGCGGGAACAGTCCTGCGGTCTATACTTTAAACAATGTCAGCCATGGAACCGGAAATCAAGAGATTGAGCTTGTTGTAACAGCCGATAATGGGACATGGGATGCTTATCTTGACTATTTAGAGATCATCTAATTTAAAAAAACAAAATCCCGGCGGGATCTTCCTGGCCGGGATTTTTGTCGATATCCTTTTTACAACATTCTCAATGTAAAAATAACAAAATCTTGAAAATTGCAATCTGTTGTATAATGGCGGGTAACAACTAGAAGTCGCTATAAAAATATTCATAAGAGATGCAGGTGATGGCGATGGAATGGTATTTTGCATACAAAGACGAATTGGAAAAAGTATTTCGTCAAGCGGAGGAACGGACGTCCACGTTTCCAGCTCCCTTTCAGCAAGAGGGTTTGGACTATCTGGCGCGTTTTAATCCGTTGCGGGAAGACAGCACGCGTAATTACATATGCTATTTGCTTCCATTTTGGCTGCAAGAACTCACAGGACTGCCCCCCGAAACATGCCGCAGGCTGTCACTTGGCAACGTGTTCGTCATGGCTCACTATTTAATTCAAGACGATGTGATGGACACAGCAGCAGACAACCGTAAAACGCAACTCGCTTTAAGTCAACTATTCTATACCGAGTGTCTAAGCGTATATCGGGACCTTTTTCCGGCAACCTCTCCTTTTTGGTCATATGCCCGAACGTATGTTGATGAATGGGCCGTTAGTGTGATATCCGAAGGAACAGAGGACTATTTTCAAGGAGAAAAAAATAAGGTCGCGCTGAAAGCAAGTCCATTAAAAATGGCCGGAACGGGTGCTTTGCTGCTCGCAGGCCGTGCTGATCTGATTCAAAACATTACAAATATGACGGACTTGGCGCTACTCGTGCTTCAAATGTCGGATGATTGGGCGGATTGGTCAGAAGATTTGGTCGAACATAGCTATAACTGTCTTTTGTCCCATATCAGTGCCGAGCAAAAGACGGCTTACTGTGAAGGATTGGGACCCAAACAGATTCAGGAAGCGATTTATGTACGCGGTGCGCTTGCCAGCTATGTGAACATTGCCGATCAAGCAGTCCAACAGTTAGAGACCCTGGAGCCTTCTATCCACGGCCTACATAGCTTTGCACATTCTATCGCAGCTGAGCTGGGCGAAGTGGCGGCAGAAATTGAAGGCGGACGCTCGCATTTGAGAAGAGGCGGACTTGACTACTGGCTCTCCAAAAATATGAAATAATGCTAGATTTTTCTGAGCCCTTCGTGGTATACTGACTAGGTAAATATAACCAATTGAATGAGAGGGTGATTTTTGATGGCTACTGAAGTTCTTCAAACACAAGTCATTCAAAAAGCTTGGGAGGATGCCAGTTTCAGAGAGAAACTGATGACTGATCCCAAATCTGCAATTCGTGATGTGTTAGGAGTCGTGATCCCCGATCATATCCAAATCAAAACATTAGAAGAAACGCCTGATCAGTTTTTTCTGGTAATTCCTCCAGACCCCTCCGGCGTGCTCGCTGCATCCCAGAAACCTCGCTCAATGTGGTAGAATGATTGTTAATGCTTATTTAATCTAGATTCCTTAACCTCATAGGGGTGGGCTCAGCAAGCTTCCCTCCGTTTTCTCCGAACGCAAAAAAAGCCGGATATTATCCGGCTACGGGGAAGCGGATGGTCGCTTCTGTTCCCACCCCTTTTGCACTTGTAAAAGTTATTTTTCCATTCATCGTTTCAATAATCCGAAAAGTCACCATCATTCCTAAACCCGTGCCTTTTGTCTTATTCGAAAAATAAGGCTCACCTAGTCTGGATAAAGTCTGAGCATCCATCCCTTCACCATTATCCCGAATATGAATGACAGCTTCTCCGTTATCCACATAAGCCCATATATGAATAAGCCCCTGGTCTCGCAGCGCTTCAATACTGTTTTTGATGATATTGATGAACGCCTGCTTGAACTTGGAGGAATTCCCGCGTACTTTGATTTCCTGGGGAATATCCAGCGAAATTTTTCCACCTTGCAAATTAGCCATTGGACTGATGATTCCTTCAATATGCTTGAATTCGTCCAATATGGTCAACGTTTTGGTTTGGTCAAATTCTGGCTTGGCAAAGGTCAGAAAATCAGTAATAATCGCGGAAGCTCGATCCAGCTCCTCCAGAGCGATATGTAGATAGTCTTTGTTCTTACCATCCTCCTGCTTGCTCATCAACTGAAGAAATCCACGTGTAACTTGAAGGGGATTACGTACCTCATGAGCTACAGATGCAGCCAGATCGCTAATAATCTCCATTTTCTCCGAACGTTGAAGCTCATTATTGAACATTTCCAGTTCTCTGGAATACCGAACCACCTGCTTGTGCTTTTCTGCCAGTCTTCTGCCCAAAATCGCGATCAACGCCAGTACAAAACCGAACACGCCCCATTTCCACAAAAACATATTGTAGTGTCCGTCCAGAATGAAAAACCAGCTCAGTTCCCCGATAGAGATGACTGCAAAAAATGCAAAGCCTGTCGATAAGATGATCGCTTCGTGATCACCCTTAAGTGCCATGCGAACCGAAGCAAATACCAGCAGTATCATTAAGGCGACGAGTAATATACCCAGAATGACTACACTAAAAAAATAATATATGTTGTTCAACCGCTCCTGTGCTCCTAAATTCACAATCATCATGGTAAAGCAGAACAAAGAGTAGGCGGTTAACAACTTTCTGAATTTGCGAATCAGTATAATCGAATTGATGTTTTGCTCAAAAAAGAAGGCTAATGAGGGCAGCAGAATAAATAGTGCCACATCAAAAAGTTGTAAGTACAGCTTGCCATAGCCGCGATAGAATGTATACAAGAATGGTGAATACGTTACGATCATCAGACCAATAGACAATACAATCGCACTTAGAGACAGCCACATGGCCATACTCGGACGGAACAGAAAAAACGAGCAGATCAGCAGCACCAGGGCGATAAAGATAAACGTACTGCCCAGTACAATATCTAAAACATCCATTCTGACCAAGGTCCCCAACAAATCACGATAATCACCGGTCATCACATTACCGATGATGCCCAGTCTTTTCTTACTGCTTTCCGTCCATATGTATAATGTTTTACCGCTGTCTTCCGGCTTCAGCGGAATCAGAATACGATTATTCTCATAATTGTACCCACGGTAGGATTCGTAAAAATTGGTCCCATCCTTATACAGCGTAATATGCCTGCCATAAATATTTTCAAAAAGTATCGCTGGCGTTTCATCATTTAGCGAAGGTAACTTAATACGAATCCAGGCGGAGCCTATATTGCCGGGCTGCCTAAGCAGTTGTGTATCATCTTCAATATGCATCCAGATCTTGCTGGGATTCTTTACCTCATCTAAAGAGCCATCCTCGTCTACCTCTCCCCATCTCATATCCCAGGAGGGTATTTTATAATCCCCTTCCGGGGTCATTTTGGCCGCATAGGCGGAGTGACCCAGCGACAACAGCATCACAATGACCGCTAGCAGGGCGGCGACAGCTTTGGGCACATGCCTCATATTAAGCACCTCAAAGTTACATAGTAGGATTTACAAGTTTGTATACGTTTTAACATTTTTTACGTCCTGAAATTATATTATTCTATACGATGATGTGCATACCTTCTTCACAAGAAGGATATCATGTTCTTTTTACTCATTTTTTGTAAAATCTTCATATTGATTAATGATCATTTCCTGTTCGCGCCGCTCTTTCTGCTCTCTAAGCCCCAACCATGGTTCACAATCTTCATCTTCATAGATCGTCCAAATATCGGAAAATAAATAATCGCGTATTTCTACTATTTTTCCGGCCTGTCCGCCATCTGTCCAGTATAAGCCTTCCGGGCGCCTAATGAGGGTGCGGGAAAATCCCGGGGTAGATGCCTTTTGTCCTACGCGGATACGACTAATCATCGGACCAAACATGTACCATTCCAATTCATATCCCTCCCTATCTTCTTTATCATATCACAGCAGTTACCAAAAAAACGCTAATTGAGAATGGGCATCTCCCTATTCGCATGATTTTAACTTCCTACAGACACACTAACTGAAGGTTTAGCCGTTCCGCTGTTTGGGTAAGGTCGGAATAAGCAACAAAAAGTAAAGGAGCTGAGCAACATGGCAAATCGTGACGATCGAACTACTGAGCTACATGACAATGATTTTGAGCCTTCTCTGCAAAATGCAGAAACCAACTGGGAGAATCTGACCGAAGGGCCGGATACTCCTCTGGAGGACGTACCAGATGCCGATGAACTGACACCGAACAGTCCCGTTGATCCTTCTGCTCCTGCCGAATTCCTGCATGGTACCGATTTGCTGAATGGTACCGATGGGGATGAAGAAGATCAACTGGAAAGCGACGATATGCTGGATTAACCACTTCATTTTATCGAGTGAAAGAAAACGGTTACCCATTCTGCTATGCGGGTAATGTAGTGTATAACAGAAAGGAGTTGACTGATCTCCTATGTATAAAGATCCGATGTCTCAGGCCGATATGGAATACAAACGGTATAAAGCCTTGAATCCTGTGGAAGCAGACGACCGTAGGACTGCGGACAAGACGAATACGGACGATACCTCGACCGAAGATAACCCACGAGGAGTCGCATCTGCGAATCCCGAACCCAGGGATCAAGGAAAATAAAAGGGCAGCAATTCAAGGGAAAAAACTTGAACCTGATAATCAGGGCTTGCCTTCTGCACCTACTTTGTTTAAAATAAGGTCAAATCTTTTGAATACCATTAACAAAGACATCGACGGAGACAAGTAAACGTCTAACGGATTCCCACAGAAAGGTACGAATTGCTGAGAGCGTACCGCAATCCCGCGTTGAAATTCACTCCCGAGTCGAGCCTTGAACCGACAGAAGGATTCATTCCTTTGTCCGAGTAGAGGTTTCCGGAAGCCCCCGTTACGGGCATCAAGCTCAGAAGTTACTGCTGTCGACTGAACGACGTTGACGATTCGTATGTATACTTCTGTAATTAGGGTGGTACCACGGCATTCGTCCCTTGCGACGAGTGCCTTTTTGTGTTATTTTCTGCAAGAAAAGTTTATGGACTGACAGAAAAAACAAATTAAATTCGGGAAGGGTGTAGTACTGTATGTCTACAAATGAAAATTCTTTGGAGCTGCTGCGTGAACAACTCGATGCTACAAATTTGCAATTGCTGGAGCTGCTGTCCCAACGCGCTGAACTGGCCGGTCAACTTGGAAAATTGAAGGAAGCTCAAGGGGTACCTGACTTTGATCCGGTACGTGAGCAACAAATGCTGGACAAGCTGATCGCGGCTAACCGTGGGCCTTTTGACGATGCTACGATTCGCCAACTGTTCAAAAATATTTTCAAGGCTTCTTTGAACTATCAAAAAGAAGAACACAAAAAACATCTGATCGTCAGCCGCAAAAATCAACCAGATAGCACAATTATTAAGGTTAAAGATACGCTGGTAGGCGGCAAAGCCTCCATCATGGTCGCAGGTCCATGCTCGGTGGAAAGCTACCAGCAAACTCGTGAAGTAGGTGCGGCTCTCAAGGAAGCCGGTGTGCCGATTCTTCGTGGTGGCGCGTTTAAACCACGTACGTCTCCGTACGATTTCCAAGGACTGGGCGTGGAAGGACTGCAAATTCTCAAACGTGTAGGCGACGAGTTCGGACTGGCTACAATCAGTGAAATCGTCGATCCAAGACATTTGGAGGAAGCGATCCAATACATCGACATTATTCAAATTGGTGCGCGTAACATGCACAACTTTGAATTGCTCAAAGCTGCGGGTGAAACCAGAACTCCGGTTCTGCTCAAACGCGGACTGGCTGCAACAATGGAAGAGTTCCTTCATGCTGCTGAATACATCGTTTCCCGTGGTAACACGCAAGTCATGCTGATTGAACGCGGTATCCGTACGTACGAAAAATGGACGCGTAACACGCTGGATATTTCCGCTGTTCCGATTTTGAAAAAGGAAAGTCATCTGCCTGTATTGGTGGACGTGACTCACTCGACAGGACGTAAGGACATCCTGGCCCCTTGCGCCAAAGCTGCCCTGGCTGCTGGAGCCGACGGTATCATGGTGGAGGTCCATCCGAACCCGGCAGTCGCTTTGTCCGATGCTCAGCAACAGCTGAACATTCCTGAGTTCCACAACTTCCTATCTGAAGTCAAAGAATCCGGTTTATTCAAAGCGTAAAACTAATTTTATGCTGGGACTTATAAACCGCTTTCATTTTCTCGGACATTGATGTAAAATTGAATCAGGATTGTGACTGATCATGCAGGCAAAACCTAAATGTATATATGCTCGACTTTTGTTGAGACATATATATGTTTAGGTTTTTTTTATGCCTAAATCTTGAATATCTACATGGTTATAATCCTAAAAAAACATCATAGGAACGTTCAGAGAGGGGAACAGAAATGAGAGAAAGAAAAGGGTTAAGCATTTTTCTATTAGCCATGATATGTATTCTGATCATCAGTGGCTGCAGTGGTAAGGCGCCCGCCGTAGTGAAAGATGAAAGCGCTGCTCCAACAGAAAAACAAACGGAAAATAAAGTAGAAAATAAAACAGTCAAGGCCAGAACAGTGATCACTACTGATGGAGAAGTAGATGATATGAACTCTGTCATTCGCTTTCTTCTCTACTCCAATGAAATGGATTTGTCAGGGATTGTACTGACTAGCTCCGTATATCATTATGCAGGTGATGAAAAGGCTGGCATCAAACCATTTAGATGGACCGGAACACAATGGGTAACGGATATGATTGATGCCTACGGAGAGATTTATCCCAACTTAATCAAACATGCAGAGGGATATCCAAAGCCTGAATATATCAAGAGCGTTACCAAAATAGGTAACATTTCAAATAAAGGTGAAATGGACAAAGAAACGGAAGGCTCCAATTTCCTTAAAACGCTTTTTCTGGACGATGACAAAAGAGATTTATACGTTCAAACTTGGGGTGGAACCAATACCACGGCCAGAGCTCTAAAGTCTATTGAAGACGAATATAAAAATACAGATCAATGGGATACGATTCAAAAAAAAGTAAGTGATAAACTCGTGCTGTACATCATTCTGGACCAGGACGATAGCTACAACAATTACATCGCTAAAAATTGGCCTGACATCAGAATTATTAATGATCAATCTAACTTCTGGCATTTCGCTTATGCTTGGAAAATGCACACAGAAGAAGTAAACAGCAAGTTGCATGGGGAATGGAACTTCAAAAATATTAAAGATGGTCATGGCAAGTTGCTCAATATGTATGCCTTGATGGGCGATGGCAATATCATCAAAGGCGAGTTGGATGAAGAACAAAGAGGCAGTGAAGCCTACTTGAAGAAAAATCCACAATACGACAAGTATGACTTTATTTCTGAAGGTGATTCTCCATCCTTCTTCTATTTAATAGATAACGGATTGCGGAGTATGGAAAACCCAACCTACGGTGGCTGGGGAGGTCGTTTCGGTGTCGTTAACGATAAATTATTTAGAAATACCGTGTTGGATTATGATGTGCATACGAAAAAATTCGAAGCAGAATATTCTCTGATGCGTTGGTTTGATGATATTCAAAATGACTTTGCTGCTCGTGCAGATTGGGCTATGGCATCCGACTACAAAGATGCCAACCATAATCCAACGTTGACCATTAAAGAAGGAATAGACCTAACCGCTAATCCAGGGGAGAAAATAACCCTGCATGCAGAAGGAGCAGATCCTGACGGTGATCAATTGACCTATAAATGGTGGAGATATTTTGAAGCAGACACGTATGAAGATTCTAAAGTAAAACCCGCACAAGTTAAACCTGAATTGCTGGGGGAAATGCAGCTTGGGCTTCATCGTGAAGTAGCTAAAGGCGAGAAAGTAAACACGATTGACTTGCAAGGTAGTGATACGAATGCAGTTAGTTTCACAGTTCCTGCAGATGCTAAGTCAGGGAATACGCTTCATATCATTGCAGAGGTACAGGACAATGGAAAACATCCTTTAAAGCATTATCAACGTGTGATTGTAACCGTAAAATAATAGAACACAACATCCAATAAAATTAGGCTCATGGAATAACACTCCATGAGCCTGTTTATTTTTGCACATCGGACCTCAGACAATCTCTATACACGTTTAATGCTTTTTTCAGTCAAAGGAATATAATATCCTTTGCCATTTGGGCCCATAGCAAATTTATTGCGAAGATGAATTAGATTAGGGCCGAATTTCTCCTCTAATTGTTCACGGAACTCATATAGGATTTCCATGATATAAATATCATGAATAATCACCTCCGTAATCGGCATCACCAGACCCGGATGCAACGTCCATGCAGCGCGGCTGTCATCACCAAGTGAAAGTATGCCAGCTACGACCTCCCGGTCGTCTATGCTAAGTACAATCCACCGACCCCCAATTTCGGACGTAATCTCTTCACTCATATCATGGCGGTAAACAGTAGCGAAATCAAAGTTAAGCTCCCCATACGCTACAATGATCACTTCAATTCCTTGTTGGGCTACTTGCTCTAAGGCATCTCGGAACACCTCGGCATCCTCTTTCCAAATTTCCAATAAAATTCGGTGTTTTGCTCCTTTTACCCCTTCATTTATGCGATTGATAATGGCTTCATACCCCGAAATATTCCAAATATTCTCTCTGTTTTGAAATGATGCCGTGTACTGCTCCAAACTCTCTTGCGCCACATTGAAAATCTGCTCTGCTTTGCGTTTTCTCTGGGCAATCAATTCATGTGGCGGAAGCGGCACATACAGAGGCGTATTTTCTTGACTGACCATGATGTCCCCACGGTTGACCATTCCAGACAAAACCTCGTAAATTTTGGATCTCGGTACCCCGGAATTCAATGAAACGGCGTATCCCGAAAGTGGAGAGCTTTCCAATAAGGTCACATAAGCCTTGGCTTCATATTCACTAAAATTCAAATCCCGTAGAATTTCTAATATATTTGGTTTTGGTTTCATGACGTCTTCTCCTCAATTCGTGTTCATCCTTACTATATCACTTCCCCTTGACAAAAACTGATATACACACTATCTTTTTAGTAACGTTTTTATAGTAGTTACTATAGTAGCGACTATTATTATTTCACAGGTGATTACCTCAGGGAGGATTTAACTTGAACAAAGTCATAGCTCATCACAGCAAAAGCAACCGGATTTACTACGGTTCTACCATTCTGGCCCTATTAATCTGGAGCACATCGTTTATTGCCACCAAAGCAGCCTACACGACGTTCCCCCCTCTTACCTTGGGTCTATCCAGATTTATTATAGCTTCCGTTGTACTAGGTATCGTTTTGCTGATTAAAAAAGAACATGTCAAAGTAAAGCCAAAAGATTTGGCTACGATTTCGTTTAGTGGTGTTTTGGGAATCACTCTCTATTTTTCAATGGAGAATATAGGGGTTAGCCTGACTACCGCTTCCAACGCAGCATTAATTGTTGCATCCTATCCCGCAATTACATCGCTGCTTGAACTTATTTTTTATAAAGTGAAAATATCCAAATATAAAATTTGCGGCATAGCACTGGCCATGATCGGGGTATATTTCTTGACTTCAGTTGGCGAAAGTTCGGATAGTAAGAATCAACTCATCGGAAATTTAATATTAATCGGGACAGGTTTTGCGTGGGCGTTTTACACTTTCATGACGCGCAAGGTTGTGGACAAATATCCACCCGTGACGTTATCTTTTTATCAAACCGTTGCAGGGAGTATCTTTTTTATACCGTTGGCTCTATTAGAAAAGGATCGTTGGCAGGTTCCAACAACAGGATCGTTTATGTTGTTAGTATATCTGGGTGTATTCTGCTCCGTTATCGCGTTTTTGCTATATAATTACGGATTAATCAAGCTGTCACCGAGCAGTTCCGTTTCTCTGATGAATTTGGTTCCGATATTTGGAGTCTTATTTTCTGTGTTGCTTTTGCAAGAAACGATTACATGGCGCCAAATCATCGGCGGTTTGGTCGTTATTATCGGTGTTTTACTAAGTGCCCATCAAACAAACCGTACCTAAAATGATAGATTGCACACTAGTTAGAAAAGTTAAGACAAGCATCGTTGTTATAATTATCCGCGCTACAATACAAGGGCGAGTGACCTTACCAAAAGTTTCTCGCCCATCGGTTACATTTATGCCGTCGGTTTTTTTTCTTTTATATAAAAAAGGTGGTTATATTGATTGATGAGGTTATCCATAATTACAGACTGTCTGAGCACACTGGCATGATTAAAACCATGTTTTGCTTGCAAAATATACAGCTTTTGACGAGCATTCTCAAGCTGTTGACGCAAAATGTCGTCTCTTATCATAATATATCCCTCCTTGTCATATTATCAGTGTAGAGGGTTATGAATAAGTATACTAAAAGTAAAGGTTTGGGATAATTATCTAATCACGCAAAAAAAGACCTGCTCTAGGAGCCTTAAGCTTATGCCATTAGACAATCTGCTGTCATTCTCCTATCCGGCAGAATGAATATCCTGATCCGTGACGTTCTTCTTGGCTGAAACCGGAAAAACGTTTTTTCCCTTGGCCCATAGCAACAACGCTGCAAGCAGCAATATGCCACCGTTTAACACAAAGATCCAGCGGATTGGCATCCAGCTGCCAAGCATGCCGCCAATCAACGGCCCCGCCATGGTCGCGAGTTGGGTGGCTGATTGATTCAAGCTAAAGGCTCGTCCGCGAAACTCCGGCTTGGTGACCTCCACAGTCATTGCGTTGATAGCAGGCATGACGGACGTATAAAACAATCCATATCCAAACCGAAGCGCACCAAAACCAACGAAGTTGGTCACATAAAATTGTAAGATGTTCCCGATTCCCGAACCGATCAGTCCAATCAGCAGCACATGTGCAAATCCGGTCCGTCCCCCAATCCGTCCCCATTGAGGAGCCATCAACACCGCCGCAATGCCTACGGCTGAGAATACAATCCCGGAACTTAGAGACGCTTGGCTGCGGTCAACTCCCATCTCAAGTACATATACCGTAATTAACGGTTCCAATATCATAACGGAAAAGGTACTTATCCCAGCCAAAATAAGCAAAAAATACAATGGCCGGTTAGCAATAGCCTCCTTGATATCATCACGAACATGCGAGCGGGTACGGGTTCCCTTGAAGCTGTCCTCTCTAGCGCCAAAGGTCGCAATTAATGCAGATACCAGTACAAGAGCTGCAGAGAAGAAAAAGGCATTCCGATTGCCATAATAATGGCTCACTACACCACCGATCAACGGGCCTATAATGCTGCCTGTCGCCCCAGCGGTCGCCATTATACCGAGCGCATAGCCCGTTTTCTCTTCTGGCGAACCCGTTCCGACCAGCGCAATCGCAGCAGGAATAAACCCGGATAGAAGGCCTTGAAACAGTCGTACTCCTACGAACACATATGGATCTGTCACAAAAGCACATATCAGGTACAACACCGCCAGGCTAAAGCCTGAACGAATCAGCATCGGCTTACGTCCATATTTATCTGCAAGCGAACCCCAAAATGGGGCAATCAGCGCACTGGCTAAAAAAGTGACTCCAAAGGCAGTCCCCGACCACAGTTCCAAATGATCATTTACGCCCATTTCCGTATTCAGAAAAATAGGTAAAAACGGAATAGACACGGAATAGGCCATGCTGCAAAACAACACGCCAATCCACAAAATGACCAGGTTTCGCTTCCAATATAGATGCATGATGCCACACGTCCCTTCTGCTCATTCCATTATTACCCCCTCAATTAGAAAAGTCTACCGCCCCCTCATCCTTCCATCGTGGAACAACCGTGAAGAAGCTGATATAATCGAATGGAATGGAGATGATGACATGGCTAAGAAGAGAAATTCGTCTTCCCCTGCTCCTGCGGCTCAGGACAAACCTGCTACGTTAAAGGATCTGTTGAGTCAGGATGTGCTGAATAAGCTTAAGGCTCAAGCCAATGAAGCCCAAGCAGAACAGGACAAGCGTAAAGAAGACGAACGGCAGCGTGCCGTCGAAGCAAAAAAAGCTGAACAGAAGAAGCTGGATAACAACTTTGAGCATCTGCTGAATAACAGCAATTTGGACTGGCACAAATACAAATAAGCCAAAACCATAACGGTTTTGGCCTATCTTTACGCTTTATGTTATAGCCAGTCACGAATATGTTGTACTGAGTACAGCACCCCTACCCAAACCGGCAGACTGAACGCCATACCCCATATGAGACCTTTTGCCAGCTTTTTGTCTACCTCCATCATGATCCTGCCCCTTTCCTTGGGAATAGCAGCAGTATGGGTCAAGAATACGGCTTTCAAACCCGTATTTCCTTATCCCCAGCAAAAAAGGTATGATAGAAAATGGAAAAGTGTTCTGCGCTGCCCCCAAACTTTAAATTAGGATGTTACACCATCCAACCTTTCAGGAGGAATATCAATGAACCGAAAAACGATACGCCCATGGTACACGCTGTGCCTACTGGCCATCATGCTCGTGCTGGTTGCTGGATGCGGTACAAAAGCGGCCGATGTGGAAGCTGCCAGCCGGACAAGCACTTCAACTCCTGCTGCGACTAAAGACAAGAACAAGGCTGTTTCCCATCCGATTGTCACGATTGTCATGAATGATGGCAAGAAAATTAAGCTTGAGCTGTATCCGGAAGTAGCACCGAACACGGTTAACAATTTCATTTCTTTGGTACAAAAGGGAGCCTATAACGGCACCATTTTCCACCGTGTGATCCCAGGCTTTATGATTCAGGGTGGTGATCCGCAAGGTAACGGTACAGGTGGCCCCGGCTACAGTATCAAAGGCGAATTCAAGAGCAATGGTGTTAACAATACACTCAAACATACACGTGGCGTATTATCCATGGCCCGCTCAGCGGATCTGGATTCGGCCGGATCGCAATTTTTCATCATGGTTGCCGATGCGGACTACCTCGACGGTCAATATGCCGCTTTCGGTAAAGTAACGTCCGGGCTGGACGTGGTCGATGCTATCGTCAATTCCAAACGGGATAGCAATGACAAACCGATCCAACCGGCTACGATGAAAAAAGTAACTGTGGATACGCTGGGTAAAAAATATCCAGCTCCAGTCAAAGTAAAGTAAGACATTCAAATTATTCTTTCAAAACGGGATAACAGCAACGACCTTGCGCATACGCGTGAGGTCGTTTTTGCTTATCCCTTGATGCTCTCTAAGCTGCTGCCTCTATGATGTAGTAAGAGTATATACACAAAAGGAAGCGTTTTCAATCATTATTTTCAAAGTTTTTTTCCGTTATAAGAGCCGCCAGCGTTCGACAAAAAAACTACTGTATGAGCAGTAAATATTCGTCTAATTGGACTTGGCCTCGACTGAACGAATACCTTCCATCTCTTGCAGCAGTGACAGCAATTCCTCCACTCCCTCTGACCGGGACAGCTTTAGAAGCATATGAATAACCAACTGTTCACCGTTATTGATGCGCTCGGCGTGAAAACTGTGAATGGTCAGCTTCTTGTGCTCCAACAGTTCTTTGATCCGATTCAGTACGCCCGGTTCATTGTCGACCTGAACAACCACTTGTCGCGTAGACGGGGTAGCCATCTGATAAAACCGACTATGGAGCAAGGACTGAGCCGCTAAAATAAACAGCGTCACACCTGCACCAAGCCCATACATCCCTGCACCTACGGCTATACCGATTCCGGCGGTAGTCCAGATGCCTGCGGCAGTGGTCAATCCTTTGATTCTATTTTTTTGTGTGAAAATCATCCCTGCGCCGATAAAGCCGACTCCACTTATAACCTGCGCTGCTATTCTGGAAGGGTCCAGCGACAGGTTAGACCAGACGGCTTGATCCTGAAACCCATATTTGGATACCACCATCATGAGCGCTGCGCCAATACCGACAATGAAATGCGTGCGAATGCCTGCCTCCTTCATCCGACTCTTCCGTTCATAGCCGATTAACGCACCGCACAAGCCAGCGAACATGACCCGAATCAGATAATCCCAATCCCACATACTTTTTTCACTCCACTATTTATTTATGTTTTGAAAAGATGTTGCCTTAATATATACAACTCAATAATGCTACGGCAAATGAGCCGTTTATACAGCTGTTATTTTGTTATTACCCAAATTTTAAGGTATCTTCACTTCATGCTCTGGCAGATTGCGATGTACCTTTCTCCCCTTAAGCAGCCACAACTCCGGTGTATCCTGTACACCATCAAGGCGCAAGCTGAACGCCCCCGCTGGTAAATTGCGTATACGCAGCAATAGACGGTTTCCGTCTGCTACGGCATCCACAAGCTCTAACAACGTTAGTGAATCCTTCCTTAGGTGGCGGCTCAGGTCACGTGTTGTACCTGCTCTGTCCTCCCGGCTCCATATACGCAGCTCATCTACAGACGGTGTAGCAATCCGCTTGCTGAAAGAAATAACCACCTCATCTTCAGCTGATCGTTCCGCCTTAAGCGGTTTGGGCGGCTCATCGTACATGTAACCACCCAAATGGTATTCATAGGCGGTCCAGGCGTCGTACCCGCCCTCCAAGGCGGCAGCGCCAAACCGCCGCGTCCACTCATGGTCCCGAACCATACGCGCGAGAGAACCGATATCCGCCTGCACCCCGAGGGGCAGGCCCGGATAAGCGGCTCGTATCGACTGCGCGATGCGGGCGTAGCCGCGAGTATACTGCGGCGGCAGACGGCGACGCATCCAGTCCGGCCAATGGGTCTGGAGCACGTGCATATCCGGGGCTACGCACCCGATCATGGCTACCGCGTCAAGACCCTGCCATTCCCGTAGCTGGCCGGGGACATCGCCGCGTCCGCTCACAGCAAGCGACCATGTCGCCACACAGATGTCCGGTCGGACATCTCGCACACCACCCGCACCGTTTACCAGCTCGCTGATCAGGCCATTCACGGCGTCCACACGCAGATCAACCCACTGCGCGTACAGCTTCGGAACCTTCCGGTAATAATTCCGCGCATGCTTGTCGCGAAAATCCGGAATGTCCTCACCGCTACGCTCGCGAAAGGCGCGCTGTGCATGTGGCCCAATATCCCCGTACACTCCACTGCGCAGCCCGTTCCATTCGGGGAAATAAGGCTCCGCCACCTCGAACCCGTCGAACGGAATGTCGGTGACGAGCCGGGCAGCAGCTTTCTTTTTCCATTCCACATACTCCTGGGCAAAATGCGAAAGCCGCTGAAACCCGTCGTTCGGTTCGCGCAGCAGCTCCATGCGCCATCCTTTCCACTCCGGCGGCAGCTGGGACACGCCAAAAGAACCGTTGCCTAGCACCATCGCCCACACCGCTATGCCTCTGCGTTGAAAAGCAGCAACAAGCGCTCCATCCACTTCATTTTCACGCACGACAAAATAATGAACGGTCTGGTAGCCCGCAAGGGCGATCTCATCTGCTATACTGTCCCGCGAACGGTTCGCGTAATAGGGAAACAACGGATCGATTTGAATACTGGGGCCGCTCAGTGCCCACGGTTTCACTTTTCCGGTCAGTGCTATAGCGTCTGTCGATTCGGGTTGGTCATTTGCGTTATAGCTCAATTCGATCCACCTCCGTCACCCGGTCTTCCCCGATACGTGTTCCTGCTATAAGTTCCTGCTGGTTCCCTATGTTACCATATTTCGCAAATGGGGTGAAATCCAGCGGTGACTGTTTCACCATCAACGTACAGAGGTATGGAATAACGAGTCAGGTTTAGTTTATGAACGGAATGGGAGGAATAGTCAATGGCAGAGCAGAGATTGCAAGGAAAGATAGCAGTGGTCAGTGGGGGAGGTTCAGGAATCGGCAAGGCGACCGCGATCCGTTTTGCAGAACAAGGCGCCAAGGTGGTCATGCTGGATCGGACACCCAAGCATGCAGAGGAGACCCAAGCAATTATTGAGCAGGCTGGCGGTGAAGCACTTGTGCTGGAATGTGACATTTCCAAGCCAGATATGATACAGCAGGGGTTCGCTAAAGTCGTGGAAACGTACGGAAAGTTGGATATCGTGTTCGCCAACGCAGGCATTAACGGCACCATGGCCCCTATCGAGACACTGGAGCTAGAGGAATGGGACCGCACGATGAACATTAATCTTCGCGGCACCTTTGCTACTGTTAAATATGCCGTTCCTTACCTGAAAGAACGCGGCGGCAGCATTATCATTACCAGCTCCATCAACGGTAATCGAACCTTTTCGGGTATTGGATTCTCAGCCTACGCCTCCACCAAGGCAGCTCAGGTTGCGTTTATGAAAATGGCAGCGCTGGAGCTGGCACGTTACAAAATTCGGGTCAACGCGATATGCCCGGGAGCCATCGACACGCAAATTGACAATAACACATACCCTTCGGAAGACTTGAAGAAGGTACAAATTCCAGTCGAATTTCCGAAGGGCGGAGAGCATCCGCTAGAGGATGCCCCTGGTGAACCAGAGCAGGTTGCCAATCTGGTCCTGTTTCTCGCCTCAGACGAGTCATCTCATGTATCGGGTACGGAAATTTATGTAGACGGAGCAGAATCACTACTGCGTTAAGTATTAGAATGGAGAACGTTATCCCCAGGCGTACTATTGTTTAGGCATTCTTAGCATTCTTAGCAGCCTTATCCTTGGTCAGATACTTGTGGAGAAGGCTGCTTTCATATGGCTTTACAACGGCTTTGATGTCGACCTATCAGCACCATGCACAGCTCCTTTGCGAAAGCGGACATACAGCCTGCCTCCCGGGAGCACCTCGAACAACAGCATCAGAAGCGAAAAGAACAGCAGTGCAATGGCTTCTTCTGCCAGAATGTACAGAGGATATGGCCCCAAAACATCCAATATCGACGGTGTCGACGGCTTTCCGGCTAGAAACATGTAGTTAGCACCGAGAGCATCGTCTACGATCCACACTATCAGCGCCAAGCCATTCAGAAAAAGCATAGCTCCCCCCACACTCTTCCATGTCGGTTTGAGTCCTTCTATCCAGGTCATATACAAGGCTGCCAAAATAATAGCACTATGAGCTACGAAAAAATGGATAAAACGATAATGCGGAAAGGCATATGCCAAATTAGGCGTGAGTACTGCTTGGAGCGCCCCTCCAATTCCGGCAAAAAGGATGATCGGATATAACCAGCGGCTTCGAAAAATGAGCATCAGGATAGACAACAGCAGTGTCACACTACACAGTTCTAATGGCAATGAAGTCTGGACATCCCAAATATGCTGCATCACATACCAAATATTCAGAGTCACCTCTGACAGAATGAGGACTGTAATTAACAACCAGCGAATTCCCTCACTTACAGGCTTGTTCGACCGAATCCATCCCCTAGTCAGCCACAGCAGCAAAGCGCAAACAATGAGTCCCAATACAGCCAACCCATGTGACGGAGAAAAAGCCTCGAACCCTTCTGGCGCGTTGGCATCAAACCAAGGCCCTGACCACGACCTATCCATAGCTAGCCCCCTTTGATCTCTTTCTCGATCTCTTTCTCGCTTCATTGCATTCTATTTTATACCCAATAGCCAATTATGTTCTAGCCGCGTTTCTTGCTTGTTCAATACCTTACCTTTATGATAAAAGATATTATATTCAAAGGAGAACCCTCATGGCCATTAATCGCCGATTAATTACAGATCAGGATTTCAATGAGGCACTGGAACGTCATCTTCGTGTCCGAGTATTTCAGGATGACCAATTGATTGGCTCTGGCGGAATCATAATCCGTTTCGACGATCAAACCATCGTCGTGCAATCCAGCGTCAGTGATCTGGCTTACCACCCTAGAAAACAATGTGAGTTTTTTGAAATTAAAAAATAGCCGCTACACACCGGGAAACCATTTTGCTGCGTTTTCCGGTGTATAGCGGCTACATTTTGTTCGTATATATCATGCCTCACATGACGATTTCTGATTATAGTTGCATTCCACGTGTTTTCATCATGAGTTTATTCGTAAGCACTTTCAAATCCTCGGAAGAAGACGAAATTTCCTGCATAATTGCTGTCTCCTCATGAGCAGCTGTATAAATTTTGTGAGCCCCTTCAGAGAAGGCCCCAGACATTTGCTGAATACGATGGATCTGCTCAAAGGTTTGATCTACCCGATTCGTCTGCTCCGTCACGGCCTCTTCCATTAAACGGATGCTCTCGACAAATTCACGTACAATAGCGTTCAAATGGTTCAGCGTCTGATCCACAGAGCTTGTCCGTTCCGCCTCGGCACTGACCAATGACGTTTGCTGATGCATCAACTGCACTGTCTCTACGATTTGTGACTGCACACGGCTAACGATGGCATTTATTTGCTGCACAGACTCCGTACTTTGGGCGGCAAGTGCGCGAATTTGGTGAGCCACTACCGCAAACCCGTTCCCTTCTTCTCCCGCACGCGCCGCTTCTATAGAAGCATTCAACGCCAGCAAATGGGTTTGTTCAGCAATATCCTTCACGGTGCTTGTAATCGCTTCAATTTGGGAAGCTTCTTTTTCCAGTCGTGCAATTACCTGCTGCGAACGACCATGTGATGCTGTCAGCTCTCCCATTCCATCCATCAGGGATGAAAATACGGTCTGCGTCGAATCTACTGAATGCTCCATATGGCCTGACAGTTCCAGCATATGTCCCGATTTGCTACGCATCATTTTAAAATCGCCCAGCATTCGGTCTGCTGTTTTAATCGATTGGGCAGATGCTTGCTTTTGCTGCTCCACGCCATTCAAAATATCTTCTACCACCGAAGACATGGACTCAATTTGTGTGGTAGCCTGTACAATAGCCAAGCTCAGATTTTCCGCACTTTGCGAAGTGGTTCTGGTGCTGTACGAGATCTCATTGAACATATCTTTAATGTTCAGCATCATGTGCCGAAATGCATCATACAGAACTTTGATTTCATCCTCCGAGCGACGTTCAGGAATCACAACAGACAGGTTCCCCGCCGAAGCTTCCTCTGCCGCCTTCGCCAACCTAACAATGGGCCGCGTGAGTAATTTTGAGATCAACCAGCCCAAAATGCCACTCCACAGGACACCCAATAACAGAATGATCGAAGTGTACACCCATTCTTGTGTACCTTGAGCAAGCCAGTCCTTGAGTACAAAAATAAAAAAAGCGCTTGTTCCATAGGTTATTGCAGAAATTGAGACAAATGCAGTAACCATTTTCGTACCTAGTGACATCTTCATGTACTGTAGCCCACCCCAAAAAACTCAAATTTGATTCCATTTTACCATAAAATTGCTACATTTCTAGTAGAATTTTTCACAGACAGATATATTTATGAGCATAAAGATACAGAGTCTTAAGTCCCCTATCCTAATTACAAAAAACAATATGTTACCAGGTAGCAGCTTGCATCTTAAGATGGACAAATTGCGTTGCCACAAGCTTTACAGGCTATTCGTCACATCTTAAGCAAGCTGTTACTCGACAAAGCCATTTTCCATTATTAAAAATCATTGTCATTTTTCTGTTCAACGACTGCTTTCTTCATCGCTTCAATTGTGTCTATTTGGTGACTGTTTTTTTCCAGTACAGTAAACTCCCATAAACCGATGGTCAGCTTGTCTCCTTGCTGGATATCAAAACGCTCTGAAAGCATCCATCCACCAATCGTATATACGTCCCCGGCCTCAATATCCGTCTCCAAGCGCCGATTGACCTCATGAATGAGCGCCTGTGATTTGAGTATGTAGCGATGATCATCTGTTTTTGTAATGAGTGGAGTTAACGCTGCGGGGGTTTCGGTGTCGGTATAGGAAGGAATGTCTCCAACAATCTCCTCCATAATATCCTCCAGTGTGACAAGTCCAGATGTTCCACCATATTCGTCCACCAGCACCGCTACTGGAATGCGTCGTTTTTGCATCTGAATCAGCAGATCCCGAGCCTGAACCGTCTCGATAACCTGAAGCACCGGATGAATATAAGAAGCCATCGTCGTATTCCCTGTGCTGTGCCCACGTGCCAAATCATGCAGGGCTTCCTTAACGCGAATCATCCCGATAATACGATCCCGGTCGCCATGTTCAGCTACAGGTAGAAAATTATAAACTTTGTCCTCGATCAGCTCCATAAACTCGGCCACTGTTGCCTGGTGGGAGATGGAGCGGATGTGGATGCGCGGTACCATAATCTCCTGCGCTGCACGGTCGTCAAAATCAAATACATTGTTCAGATATCGATATTCTGTCGGTGTAATTTCACCACTACGAAAGCCTTCAGATAACGCCAAACGAAGCTCAGCTTCACTGAGTGCTGCATCTTCTTCAGATACTTTTTTGAGCCCAAAGAGACCTGTAATGACACGCGATGAACGACTAAGAACCCAATTCAGAGGATAGGTCATTTTATAAAATATCGTGATCGGACGGGCAAAAAACAATGCCATCGGTTCCGCAATCTGTATGGCGAATGTTTTCGGTACCAGCTCCCCAATGACCACCTCAAAATAGGTCAAGATCAGAAAAGCCAGCAAAAAGGAGAGCACTCCCGTCAGGCCTGCCGGAATATGAGCCAGCACAAACAGGGGGTGTAGCAGATGTTCAACAGTAGATTCCCCTAGCCAGCCTAGCGCCATTGAGGTTAATGTCGTTCCGAGCTGACAAGCAGATAAATACTCGTCCAGCCGAGACAGAATGTTTTTAACAGCTTTCGCATTTTTGTTACCTTCTGAGGCCAATTGATTGATGCGAGATACCCGCACACGAATAATGGAATACTCCGAGGCCACAAAAAAAGCAGTTAATGCGATAAGTAATATAACCAGAATGATATTTATCATTTCCATAGCCCTCTCTTGCTCCGTTCATGATGAAGCAAGAAGCACCCCCTTTGACATTCATTTTTGGATGGAACCATAACATAAGTAATGATGTCCATAATCGTGTATTACCCAAAAATGACAAGGAGTAGACTATGTATGACCCTGTTAGCGAATCGCCAGCGGACTCTTTTGCACGATATCTATCCATTGATCAGCTATCAACTGATGCCCAACCGCTGTCGGATGAACCCCGTCATGCAGCCAATAGGAGGCGTCCGCCTGGGTAGCGGCTTCGTTCAACATGCTCTGGAGCGGCACAAATACAGCACCAAATTCGTCCGCTAGCTGACGTACAATACGCTGATACCCCGTTATTTTTTCTTGCCAAATGTTCCATCGCGCTTCGGTAGCTCCTGTTTTCAAAATAAACGGCTCGCACAGCACGAGTCCCAGATCAGGCATCACTTCACGCGTTTCCTCCAGAAGGTGGCGATACGCTCGTTCAAATCGGTCCGTCACCCCGGACGGTTCCTGCTCGACGATCCGCCAGGCGTCGTTCACTCCGATTAGAATACTGAGCAGATCCGGCTTCAGGCTAAACATGTCCTCATTCCAGCGTGCATACAAATCTGAAACTCGATCCCCCGAAATTCCCCGGTTCACAAATTCTGGCTGTGTGGTCGTCAAACGGCTCCCCAATGCACCTGCGATCAGATACACATAACTCTGACCCAGCCAATGGTTCGCATCCTCATTTCGTCCCCTTCCTCCGTCTGTTATAGAATCTCCCTGAAATAGAATACGTGCGTGTTCTGTACTCGTCATCTTCCTAACTTCCTCCTTCATATTTTCCAATAATACCCTTATCATACCTCGCGTCATCTAAATTATAAAGCGGTTTCAAAATATAGAAGAATTATAGATTTGCCATATGGCCGGATTCACTAGCTTTAATTAGGGTAGGAATCCGGTGGCAAAGGCGATCAAGTCATTTCACACCGCTCGGTACTTACACACCTCACGAAAATTACAGCCTCCGCACGCTCTGCGTGAAGGCATCGGAGTGAAGAAAGACTCGGGCTTGGGGCGGTTATAGTAATCGTCATCGAGACAGGACTTCATTTCATCGATGTATCGACCGACATTACCAACCACTTTGTCGATATCCTCTTGCGCGGGACGATATACCTCATGCTCTCCTGTCATCAAATACTCCACACGTACCTCGATCTTCTCCAAAGGAAGCTGATAGTGCTCCTGCACGTAGGAAGCATACAAAAAAAGTTGGTCGGAAAAATCGCCTTCTTTGCCTGTTTTCCAATCCACGATGACCATGTCTCCATTGTCTCTACGGTAGAGCAAATCCATTTTGACATACACTTTCGTCTCATGAAGGAGCATCGTATCCCACTTTTCCACTTCTACAATTCGGGCCTTTCCCTGTTGCAGTTCACGCCAAACCGCAGTACGGTACAAATTGTGTATCACCGCGTGCTGTCGTTCCTTAATAAGGGCGATCCGTTCCGAAAGCACCTCGTCGTCGTAATAAACCTCCGCCAGCATGACGCGATTTTTCGGATCTTGTAGCCATAGCTCACGGTGTAGCGATTCCTTGTAGCTGTTATTCAACATGTTCTTCATCGCTGTCTCGAGGTATGCTGTGCGCGGGATAGCCCCTTTTTCCATCCATCCACGTATGACGGATTCACACATTTGATGCGTAATATTCCCGAATAAAATATATAAGTTGCTCAGTTGCTTGAGCCGATACAATGTAATTTGCTCTTCAGTGCCCTGTGCCGAATTCCAGCCATTATGCGAGCCGTAATAATGATAATAGTATTTGCGTAAGCATTCATCGAACGTTTGAGCCCTCGATTGCGAATAGGACCAGGACGGGTATATAGCCATGACAAGCCCTCCTTCATTAAAACTATCATCTCTTTATTATAACGCAAACCTGAGCTGTATCGGCGATAAAAAGGACGAAGACTTTAACCCATGGGTTAAAGTCTTCTACTGACTGACTAGCTTGTAAACTCGCAATGAGTCCGTTCAACATTGATCAAATCACTAACATTAACGGCACCGTCCTCACGGACGTTGACAACAAGTACCGGAGTTCCCAGCATGCCGCTAATCCACTCCTTATAATCATCCACATGATCATTCGGAAGAATCGTCAAGATGACACCAGCAAAGCCACCACCATGTACCCTACATGCGCTGTTATCTATTGACTTTAAATACATTTCGGTTAAAGCCAGTGCAACCGATACGTCTTGTTCCCGCGCAATCCCACTTCTATATACGTTTTGGAGCCATTTCCATGAGGAATTACCAGATTCGGTAACGAGCCTCAGGAAATCAGTAAAGCGCCCTTCCTCCAGTGATTTCACCTGTTCATCCACACGTCTATTTTCTTCAAAAAAATGCAATGCCCGCAGCACTGCACGGTCTCCTGCTTTTTCCCTGACCATCTTGAGGTTGGCATATAGATCCTCCGGCAATAAGTCACGGCAAACCGTTGCGCCTAAAGATTGTGCCACTGCACGCATTTCGTTGGGCACTGCCGCGTAATCGTCCGTTAAATCAGCATGATTTCCACCTGTATTTACAATAACAAGGGAATATCCGTTTTGTTCAAAATTCCAATGAACAGGATTTATGATCGGTTCCTTGGGATTTTCAAAGTCAATGGAAATCAAGCCGCCATACGCACAAGCCATCTGATCGAGCAGCCCCGACGGCTTGTTCCAATAGCCATTTTCTGCATACTGACCAATTTTGGATTTAGCAACAGCATCTAACGCTCCCTCGTTATAAAAATGATTTAATATCGTACATATCAACATTTCAAAAGAAGCGGAAGAGCTTAAACCTGAAGCAGAGAATACATTACTTGATATATAAGCTTGGAATCCCCCAATACGGTATCCGAATTCAAGTAGACCAGCGGCAATACCACGGACCAGCAGCATCGTACTGTCATCCTCCGGTTTTGGCGACAAGTCAGTTAAATCGATGACGTACTTCGTCTTGTAGCCTTCAGAAAAGAATGTAATTACAGATTCCTCCACTTTAGAAGCTACAGCGATGGTATCAAGTGTAATACTGCCTGCCAGCACCTTCCCGTGATTGTGGTCTGTATGATTTCCACCAATTTCGCAGCGCCCCGGAGCACTAAACAGTTCAATATCCCCTACACCAAAATGCTCCCGATACGCCTGTATAAGTGATTCATATCGAGTCGTTTGCTCAGAGATTTGCTGTTGACCGTACATTCGGGCAAGCACTATTTGTCCCTCTCTGGAATTCAATAGTTCCATATCTTTCATTGTATATCCCCCTAATTGTATGTGTTTTACTATGCTGGAATGATACTATCATTATCTCAATTCTCCCTGTATAAAAGTATGGCACTTTTAAAATTTGTAAGCGCTTATTTTAATCGCTTTACTGAGCATTTTATCAATATAACTAAAAAAGAACCAGCCCCTAATTGGGCCGGTTCCTTGAATTTCTTTTTAGTCGCGTTTCAGTACATATTCTCCATCACTGTTACGAGTTACTGTGGCGCCAAGCGCCTCGGCAACTGATTTGAAAGGAACATACAATGTGCCATATTCATCCGTATATGGAGCTTGTGGCAACGTCAATGTGCTTCCTTCCAATACAGCTTGTTTAGAGCCACTTTTCAGCTTAATCGTCTTACCTGTAATATCATCAATTACAGTAGTCTGTTTGGCAGCTGCATCCCATTTTAACTCGGAGTTCAGTTCGCTCGTCAGTTCACGCAATGGAATAAAGGCAGTACCACCACGATTCTCCAAGACGTAGTAATCGTCTTTAGGATCGAAAGTTGTTTCTACTTTTGTAATTTCCAAATCATTTTTTAAAATGTTGTAGATCGGAGAATTCGCTTCAAAATTGCGCAGCGTCGCTCCCGGAGTTAATTCAGCTTGTTTATTCAAGTCAATAACACCGTTAGAAATATCCACTTTATCAGCCGTCACACTACCATTGACGTTCCAAGATTGAGTTTCGGTCAGAATTGTGAAGGACTTCACCGGAAGACCATCCACATCTGGCAAAGCAACCGTCAGGTCTGTTGCCGCTTTGCGAACATTTCCTTTTTCATCAAAATACATGTCGCTTTTCAGAACCGTGTTAGCACTCAGGACCGTTTTGATTTCAGGGGACTGTGCATACATGGTGCTAACTCCTACATCATATTGATCAACAGCTATATCCAAATATTTTTTAACTTCGGTATAAGCCTCATTGACCATTTTTTCTTTGTTAGCACTCAGTTCCGCTGTTACTTTATCACTATCTTCAATATTCATGCCGGAAGCAATCGTCTTCGTCATATCAATGGCTTGCCCGATCAGCTCTTTCAAGCCTGCTTCGTCCTTGGCCAGATTCGCCAGGAACGGTTTTACCAATGTTACCAGCTCATCACCACGAAGTTCAGCATGCAGATGGGTCAGTTTCACTTTGTCTTTTTCACCGTATACTTCCTCGGTTACAGACGTTGCAGAAATGGTCGAAGGGTTAGGCGCATGCTTGAGCATAAGTGCAGCGGCTGTTTTCGTCAGTTCTCTCACGTCTTTGGAATATACATATGGATCAAATCCAGCAGGCAGACCGCTCAAACTCTCTTGCGAGTTCATAGATATGTAATAAGGTTTTTTGGCACCTTCCAGTTGAATAGCCAAACCTTGGCGGTCTAAAGCAAGTTCAAACGGTAAATTATACTTATCGATGTGCAATGTACCTTTGGCAGAAGCAAGTTCCTCCGATTGTACTTTGGCTTCATCCACAGTAACGGAAATCGAATTAATCAAATCTACGATTTCTTTATCTCCTTGCGTGATTCCTTCTTTGGGAGTCAACTTAAGAGAGATTTTCTCCGTTGTCTGCTGGGATTTCACATCAAGTGTTCCCAATAAATTTTTACTTACATCAAATCCGCCTACTGCCTGGCAACCTGTCAAAGCTACCATTAACAGAATAAGAGGGACGGCAATCCATTTTTTTATATTCATATTAATCCCCTTTCAAGATATTTCCGTAATCTCTTCTATTATCTCAGTGTTAACACGCATTGTAAATGAGTAGAATGGAAAATAGAACTAGTTATTTAGGATCAATTTTCAGCCTGGAGCATCCGGTAAGCCAGTAGTGCCATTTCCAGGCAACGACGTTTGTCAGGGTCTGCCAGATTTCCCTCTATGATTTCATTAATTTTATCCAGCCGATTATAAAGGGTCTGTCTGTGAATGTACAAAATTCCGGCGGTATCACGCTTGGAACCATGGGATTGAAAGTAGGCATCCAGTGTATCCAAAAGCTGCATATGGTGCTCACGATCATGCGCAATCAGTCCACCCAAATGATCCTCTACGAACTCTTGTAGAAAAGGAATGCGGGGCACCGCTTTCAATAACTGATAGATTCCGATGCTGTCGTAAAATAACCGATCCTTCATGACTGGGACGCTTCGTGCCACTTCAATGACCTCATATGCCTCTTCAAAACTGCGATCCGTCCCTGTCATGCGATGCCTTACCTTACCAAAGCCTGCATGAATGCGCACCTTATCAAGCTGTCCTGCGGCATAGTTCTGAATATATTGAACTGTATGGGCAAGCACTTTTTTCATTTGCGCTGCGGAACGCAGTGTTAATTCCTCCTTGGCACAAAGGATGTAGCATTGACTCCCCTTCATCATCAGCAGATTGTGCAACGTTTCTTTTTTCAACAATGAACGAAGTAGCACTAGCACATCCTGATTGATGGACTCCTTGCGTACCTGACTGGCATCTTTGTCCTGATGTTCCACCTCAATGACCCCTGCCCAAAATAAATACTGTCCCTTCGATAACAATCGCAGGCCCATTCGGGTCTGGGCCTGTTCTTCACTGGGAAGCTGCCCGCTCAGCACATCCTGAATCAATTCATTTTGATTACGCAGCAATCGGTCTTCAAGAAACTGTGTTCTCAGCACCAATGTAGCGGCTGCCTTGGCCGTGTAATCGAGCAGCAGCGACATTTCTTCTGTCGGCATTTCACCATGCAGCACCAAACCTACTGCGGAAAACACCTGACCGAAGCATACAACGGGCTGGAACAACACGGCAGTGGATTCATTCAGGTGAAACAGCAGATGCCCCTCCCGATCGGCGGTCATACTAGATTCCACTTCATGGGCATAAAAATCTGCAATACGGTCCGCTAGATCCGGCTGGACGGAAGGTACGAATCGATTGGTATCAATGGAAGACATGTAGATGACCTGCCGGGCTGCATAGTCATGGAGCACACGCAAGAGGGCGCTCATATCAGTACTGCGCAGGGTTTCCTGCTGAAGTTGACGTGAAAATCGTTCCAGATCTTTTAGGAGTTCATGATGTCGGTTAATAAGTAGGGAATGAATATCTTGTGTAATTTCAACAAAACGTACTGGCTGCTCAAATACGATGACCGGGAAGTGATGTCGTTCCGCCAACTCCAGAATTTCAGAAGGGATTTCATGAATGCTCGTGCCCAGCTCCACACACAATCCCGCAGCTTCCGAGCGGATCAGTTGCTCCATATACTCGGCGCGCTCTTCCCCCTTCCGGGTAAGCCACAGGCCGGTCGTCAAAATCAAGTCATGACGGCTCACAAACGGAGAGACATTTGTGATTTCTAGCACATGGACCCAACCCACACGGCGATGTACGCCCTGTTCCCCCGCCGCCAGCTTCGCCCGCCGGAAAACGGGACGTTCCAGCACATCCGCAATGGTAAATGTTTTTTTACCGTTCATCGGCATTCTCCTTATGTATATGTCTTTATGTCATTTTACATGACATATATTCATCAAAAAGTCGAGCCTTTAAGTCAGATAATCCGACAAAATGTATGATGTCAAGGAGCTTCACCCCTTGTAAACTGTACCTAATCTAACATGAATTGCATTTATCGGCTTGAGTCCATGTAACTAATCAGCAGGCTGCATAAAAATGATAGTGAAATTTTCTTAACCATTATTTTTAGGAGAGGTGAATGAAATGAAAATTGGGGTTCCGAAAGAGATTAAAAACAATGAGAATCGTGTCGCTCTAACGCCCGCAGGTGCAGCTCAAATGATCCAACACGGACATCATGTGTTTGTGGAAAGCCACGCAGGTGTTGAAAGCGGCTTTACGGATGGAGATTATGCCACTGCGGGTGCGACTCTTGTGCAGCAAGCTGCGGACGTGTGGTCCCAGGCGGATCTGATCATCAAGGTAAAAGAGCCGCTCTCCTCTGAATACGGATATTTCCGACCAGGATTGACTTTATTCACCTATCTGCATTTGGCCGCCGAGCCAGCACTGGCCCGCGCTTTAACAGACAACGGTGTAGCCGCTATTTCCTATGAGACACTAGATGTTGAGGGCAGCCTCCCGCTGCTTACTCCGATGAGTGAGGTTGCCGGTCGAATGGCTGTACAAATTGGAGCACAACTGCTGGAAAAACCAAAGGGTGGCAAAGGCATCCTGCTGGCAGGTGTGCCGGGGGTCAAACGCGGTAAAGTGACCATTATTGGCGGAGGGGTGGTCGGTACCAATGCTGCCAAGGTCGCCATCGGTCTCGGGGCAGATGTGACACTAATCGACCTAAGCCTGCCAAGACTGCGCCAACTGGATGATATTTTTGGCAATCAGCTCCATACGCTAGTGTCCACCCCGTCCAACATTGCTGAAGCCGTGGCGCAAAGTGATTTGCTGATCGGCGCTGTCCTAATCACTGGTGCCAAAGCTCCGCGGCTCGTAACGGAAGCCATGGTACAGACGATGCAGCCCGGTTCTGTGATTGTGGATGTCGCCATCGACCAAGGCGGCATTGTCGAGACGATTGACCACATTACGACACACGACCAGCCTACCTATGTGAAGCATGGCGTCATTCACTATGCGGTAGCAAACATGCCGGGCGCGGTACCGCAAACCTCGACGCTGGCCCTGACGAACGCGACACTCCCCTTTGCTCTCCAGCTCGCAGATTTGGGTGTGCAGGAGGCGCTTCGCAGAAGCAAACCACTGCTTAGTGGCACCAATGTCCTGAATGGACATATTACCTACGAAGCGGTCGCACGTGATCTGGGATATCCCTATGTTCCCGTGGAACAGGCATGGCAGGCGAAAGCCTTACAATAGAAACAGCTCAAAGAACCACACGCTCTTCCCAGCAGGGACCGAAGCGTGTGGTTCTTTTTGTACTAGCTATATTCACCGTACTTACTGCATTTCAGATATTTCTGACGAAAGGAACGTTTGAAGACGGCGATAAATATCTGTGATTTCTTCCAGCGACATGCGCACCAGTCCGCTAGACGAAGGTGCCACAAATTCATGCATCTCAGGAATTAGCGGTTCAGGCTGAAATCCCCAATCTACTTTGGATCTTTTACTGTATTCGGTGTACACGCCTTTGCCGACAAAGCAAGCAACCTTCGGGCGGTATTCCTTTAGCTTCTCGTATAGCTTCAGACGTCCTTCGGCGTATTCCTCGCGTGCAATGTCCTCCATTCCCCTCGTGGGACGGGAAACAATGTTCGTAAAACCAAAGCCCAGCTTCAGCAGCTCCCGATCTTCCGATGGATTGTACAAGCGAGGTGTCAAGCCTGCTCCCTCAAGTATGCGCCAAAAGCGGTTGCGCGGATTCGCATAATGATGTCCTACCTCGCCTGATTTCAGGCTGGGATTAAAGCCGATGAATACAACGGATAATCCATAATCCAGATGATCATCTACCTCATGCAGTTCTGTCTCTCGCTCTGTCATGGGCTCCTCCTTCCTCAAACCATATCCAGCGGCTGCTTCCGCATCGGCGGAGGAAAAGCTTCGTCTATTTGTTGAAGTTGTTCAGGGGTGAGCCGAATACTTGCTGCCGCTGCATTTTCTCGTACATGCGATTCCTGTACCGCCTTCGGAATGGCCCAGACATCACCGTCTCGTATGACCCACGCAAGCGCAATTTGCGATGGAGTTACCCCGTGGCTGGCAGCAATGTCTACCATAACAGGATGCTCCAGCAGGCCCCGTCGCAGGCGACCACCTTGGGCAATCGGGCAATAGGCCATCACAGGCACTCCATTCGCATGGCTCCATGGTAGCAGATCATATTCGATGCCCCGCGAAGCCGCGTGATACAGCACTTGATTGACAGCGCAGGCTTCGCCTCCACTCAGGCTCCATAGCTCCTCCATGTCGGACTTGTCCAAGTTGGACACTCCCCAGCTGCGGATTTTACCCTGCTCACGCAGTTTTTCCATACCTTCTATTGTCTCTTCCAATAGAATATTCCCTCGCCAATGCAACAAATACATATCCATGTAATCCGTTCCCATGCGGGTTAAGCTCGCTTCGCACGCTTGAGCCAGTCCTTGGCGGTCCGCATGATGAGGGTAAGCCTTGCTGACAAGATAGACATCGTCCCGGCGCCCCTGAATGGCCTCTCCGACGATCTCTTCTGCGCCGCCCTCCGCATACATTTCAGCCGTGTCCACCAGCAACATGCCCAGCTCGAAGCCAAGTTGAAGCGCACGCACCTCCTCCTGCCGAAGTGAGGCTTTTTCGCCCATATTCCACGTGCCCTGCCCGATGAGCGGTACTTCACGACCGTCCGTCCATGTGATCACACTTTTCTTATGTTGGCTCATATGCATTCCCTCCTTATGAGCCTGGTGTCACAGGCTTATCAAATACATGGCTCTGCGTCCAATGCTGTCCACCATCCGAGGTAGTGTACATAACTGGGGCCTGCTCTGAGTCCGAAAAAATAGCCCAGCCTTCTTTGGCATTTGCCATCCCGATTTGCTGACCGCCATAACCGTCAAAGCCTTGCTTTCCATTGTTCCACGTCTTGCCGCCGTCAGTCGTCCAGCCGATCGTATTGGGCTTGTCGCATGGTGCGCAGTAACCGCCCATCCATGCGGTACTGCTATTAACCGCATAGAGCATACCTGGTGCCGCCCCTTCATTTTTGGGAACCTGATTGTCTTGCTGGCTAATACCTGGTGCCGGACCACCGCCAGCGGTGGCATTCGCCAGTACAGGACGCCAGCTTTGTCCACTATCGGCAGTATGCCAAAGCGAATACGACGTCTGATTCATCCCCGTATCTCCAACCAGCTCGATCCATGCGTTGCCACGTTCTACCGAACGAATAATGGCTCCATTTAGAGGCGCCTCCGTTGTCCGTGACATGACAGTAGTCCACTTTTGGCCCCCGTTAACGGTATGTAAAATCTGGAATGAACGGTCTGTGTCCTGCGTAACCGCCCAGCCGTTTTGCCGATCATGGTAATATGGCTGTCCTACCATGTGGCCAGGCACAGGGAGCGAAGACCAGCTTTGCCCGCCATCCTTCGTATATTGGTTGCCACTGAACCCTTCCTTGGATGATACAAAGTGTAAAAAGCCCGTTTGCCCTTGCTCAGGTACAGTCCCAACAACCTCCCAGCGTTTGCCGCCATCGCGAGTGGCCAGCAGCGATCCGCTGTCTGCCATAACAGCCCAGCCTTGCTGCCCGTTCAAGGCAAAAATCTGCTGAACCGTACCTTGGCCCTGATATTGCACATTCCACGTCGATCCGACTGAACCGGATGCAGACGCGTCCGTTCGGGCAATCCAGCCATTTCCGCCGATCCAGCCGGATTGGCCGTCGATCAAACGCAACGCGGTAATATTGTCCATGCGGACTTTCGCTATAGTAGTGTCTGTGGTTGCTTGTCCTCCTATTTTCGGTGTATCTACAGTCGCTCCCGAACCATTCGCTTGTGCCGAGACGGCACCCTTTTGCTCATTTTGAGCCGTTTGTCCTGTTTGCGAACTTGTTTGTGAGCCTGTTTCACACCCCGCTGTCACTATGGCTACGGCGAGTAAAAGCACCCAGACCGATGTTTTTTTCTTCATTTTCGTTCATCCCCTTATGTTGGTGATATACATGGCTGTGCGGGTATTGTATTCACAGCCATGTATATTCTATGTATTACCCTGCTGTCTTCGTTTCACTCTTAAGGTGAATATACGGAATGGACTGAATGCAAACCAGCGTTACAGGATTACGAGTTTACAGGAACAAAGCCGCCTTTTTCGATGGCCCGAGTTCCTTCTTCACTTTGCAGCCATTCGAGTAATCGTTGCATCGAAGGGCTTGGTTTCTCACCTTCCCGTGTGACTACAAACAGTTGAGCTGTGAATGGATATTGCTTCGAGCGGATGTGCTCTTTGTTCGGCTTCACTCCATCAATAGACAAAAATTTGACCTCTTGACGATTATGCATCACATTTGCAAAATAATAAAATGAATATCCGAGCGCGTTGTGATCCTTGTTAAAATCTGCGACTGCATTAATCATACCACCCATAATGCCAATTTGTAGTTCACGTGGCGGGTCAGCCATTTCATGGCCTGCCATCACTTTCTTTTGCATATATGTCTGACTGCCTGAATTTTCTTCTCGCTGATAAGCAATGATCGGCTGGTCCTTGCCCCCTACTTCATTCCAATTGCGGATAGCCCCTTCATAGATACGGCGAACCTGCTCCGAAGAAAGTCCTCTAACCGGATTGTCTTGATGTACGAGAAAAATAAACGCATCCCACCCAATGGGTGTGAGCTTCATTTGTATTCCCCGACTTTTCGCCAGCCGCAGTTCCTCATCGGAAGGACCAGCCACCAGAATCAGATCCGCCTTCTTTTCGATCAAATTGACATATGCCTGATGGGTCGTGTTGAATCTCAGTTCGTGCGCTGCTCGCGCCTTGCTCATTCCGGTCAGTTCATGCAGCATATCCTGCGCAAACGGAATGGCCGCTGTAGCCCCGTCAACTACCGGAAAATCTCTCTCTGCAATGTATGGGCGTTGAGGAAGCATCAGTGTAATCGTCAGCACAATGACGAGCGCAGCAGATATCGCCGCAACAATCCATTGCCATCTATGATCCACCTTACCATTCTTGTCGTTTAGCGCTGGATAACGATTCACCCCAACTCCTACTACCATGCCAACTATCGGCAGCAGTGCAGCCAGTAGAAACCAGATTTCGCCATGCTGTGTATATGGACCCAATACCTCTAACACAGGCTCCGCCCAAGCATGATAGAATGAAAAGAGCCCCCACGCCCCTCCCGACACTTCAGCAGGTTGACCACCAGACCCTTGTATTCCTACAATCCACAACCACAGCCCACATAATAATGATAATAGCCCGGTCAGCATCAGCGAAAGCTTGCCCATGCTGGACATACGCGCACTCAAGGCACCATAAGCTGCAAAGATGAGACCGATAATCCATGCATATAGAAGCAGTATTACAATCACAGTTGTATCCGTTACACCTTCATGCCTCAGTAGAAGCTGCACTTGGGGTGCCACAACCATACTCCAAACTACATTAAACATGACTGAAAACAATCCAAACATAAACGTACCGCCCAACCATGGCCAAAACCATGCTGTCCGAACAGACTCATCCTTTTCCGGCTTGGTTATAACTCCCTTTGGATCAGACATGTACATCCCCCTATAACTAATTGAATGAAATGAGACAGAAGCCATTGCTTCTTCATTGTACAATTATGGTAAAGATTAGTATACGAGAGGAGGAAAAAAAAGCCTTATCCGATCTTCCCAGCGATGAATTACTCAAGCTGCGTATGGCAAAAAAGGCCTCCCCCACGGGAAAGGCCTTTTTGTCATCGAATCTTCTTTATATTGCTCTGGCATGGATCAAAAAACGGTGCTGCTTCACGTCCCAATAGCCATCACGTTTAATATCTAAATACAGACCATATAGCTGTTCTATATATTTCTCCGGCTGAAAGTCTGTAATCTGCCATTCGATTGCTTTTAAGTAATAGACAATCGCTCCAATATCGTAAAAGCGCTGTATCGGAAACTGTTCCTGCTGCTCTAAAATTTCGAAGCCATTGCTTTTCAAACCTGCAAGTGCTTGAGAAAGGGTCCAGTCCGCATACTCGTATTCAGGTGCTCCCAAACGGTCGTTGATGCCCGCACAATCCAGGCCCCCTACCTGTTGAGTCAAGAACGTCCCACCTGGTCGCAAAATACGCCGTACCTCCGTTGGCGAAAATGACTCATGCTTATTCAGCACGAGGTCGAACCCGGCATCGCCAAACGGAAGGGAATCGTCATCCTGTATAGTCATAACGCGCACACCCAGCGGCTCCAATCTTTCCTTGGCGATAGGAACATTCGGTGCATACGCTTCTGTCGCACATACGATCTCTGGAAAAGGGCGTAGCCGAGATAATAGCTCTCCCCCGCCTGTTCCCATATCCAGCATCGCCTTGGATGAATGAATAAACTTCATAGCCTTGCTGACATAAGACCATTCCAAGGGCTCGCTCGCCACACGTCCCGTATCCGAGATGAATGAAAAATCCCATCCGGAAAATGACTGCTTATAATTCTCCAAGAACTGTAGAAATTCACGATCTTCTGTATATTTCATATTATTTTTGCTCCTCCACCATTGAGCTGTACGTTATTGAACTCTTCTCTCTGTATGTTCTACGTTCTATCTCTCTGTGCATCTATTTTATGTCATCTCTAATGTGGAGGAGCTCTTGCCCGTCGGTGAGGTTGTTATATGTCGTGTCCCAACCATCCCATGTTCATCTACCTCCGTCCATATGCCATCCAAACCAGATGCTGTCCCACTTAAGGAACTGTCGGTAATGCCTTCGCAAGCTCCGGTGTCATATCGTTCGGAGTAAAATAGCAATAGCGTGTATGGGGGTCTGAACTAAATAAAGGTTTGATCTTGACCTGAACCAGGTAAGTGCCTTTCGCCATATTTGGAGTATAGCTATAGGGTCTGCGCTTTTCCAGTACAGTGCTCCAGAGCTTCGGATCTTCAATCGTTATTGCTTTATGCTTCTGTTGGATGCTTTTAAATAGCTTATAGTCTTCAATATACTGATTGGATTGATAAGGTTCAAGCTCTTCAGCAATAATAGGAACAGCCCGTATCGAAAAAATATCCTTGGAATCAATGATCACCTTATCAGCATACCCCTTTTGCTCTAGCCAACCTGTAAGCTTGTGATAGGAAGCCGGCCATTCAAATGAAAATTCACGATGCCAGCTCGGTTCGTTATTGGTAGAGGATGACTCTTTATTTGTAATAGAAACACTCCCCAATGGATATTTCTCTGATTGCATCTCGCTATAGCTCATATTTAATACTTCTTCTCTGAGTATATCTTCAAATTCACGAGTTTCTTTTGGATTGGTTAAAACCACTCGTCTTTCACTATCATCTACGGATTGGATATTAATCGTCTCTGCTTTTCCTTGCAGCTTATCCAGCCTGTATCTTACCGTTTTATAAGGCTCTGCTTCCATCACTTTAGTCAGTTCTGTCCGGAAAGGCTTCTCCGGGAATGTATAGCGGCGAGTCATGGTGGAACCATCATCCAAACGGTAGACTATGAATGCCGATTCGACGGCCAGGTTTTTGGACAACATTTTCTCGCCAGCTGCATGTGCACGTACGAGTTCTCGATGTAAATTCAGTACAGAGGCGATATAGGCCCTGTCTTGGGAGTAATAAGTTTCTGTCTGTGCATCTCCTTCTAGAGGCTCCTCTCGCCCGACATAAACTTTTTCTACGGAGTGTGCTGTTGGAATCTGCCCCTCATAACCCAACCAACCTGAAATCGGGATATATAGTACCAGCCCCATGATCACACCGTACACGACCATTTCCACCAAAGCACGAACACGCACAATTTGCCACGTCTTGCGGATGACCATCTCTACAACGATATAGCCTAAAATAGCTCCAAGTGCATACCCAAAAATCGACCAATTAGCTCCTCTTGTACCTGCATTATAAAAATAATCGCCTAGTACAAGCATGGCGCATAGTATAACCCCTGCCTTGAACAAAGGTTGAAAGAAAGAAAACGCTATAGCCTGAGTCGCCTTTTCGACCAAGCGTTTACGATACAAACCATAACTCAAGGCAACAAACAACAGAGAGATACCTAAATAGGCAAGTAGCTCCATGTAGGAAAAGGCGCGCTGCGGCAAATTGTCCATAATGCGTACAAACGGCGATAAGTTATCCCAGACATTATTACTGCTGCGAAACTCCGAGCCGTTAATATATTGAACAATGGTTTCTCGCACTTGCACATAACCGTATAAATTACGTTCCAGAAAACGCCCTATCATCATGGATAGAAACTGAGGCAATAGCAGCAAAACATACACTACTACGATCTGTAGCAACGATTGTCCCACACAAATCCCTACAAACACAGTAAAAGTAAACAAGAAAATCGTAAGGACGGACACGACCAAAGCCCACGATCCAACATCATTAATTTGAAAAATATAAGGCAGTTCGACTGACGTGTTAACCCAAGCAGTTACTCCCGCAGTCAGCCATACAGGTACAAGTAAAAGAATAAGACCGCTAATTAAATGTGACGTTAATAGATGCTCTCTACGCAAAGGTAGGCTGTGATACAAATCGGATGGCCCCTGTCGCTGAACAAAACGAAGCAGCATCACACCTGCCAGCACCGGTACAGTCATTAAAATCAATTTTTGCAATTCATTACCTGAGCTTGTGTTATCAAACAAGCTTTTTAAAACCACTCGTGGTTGTTCATCACCAATGCTCATAAACAATGGCAGCAGTACTGTAAACAGCAATCCTACCAAGTACAATAGACCGATCCAGCCATGCTGTCTCAGGCATTGGCGAATTACGCCGCCGCTACAGAAGAATCGGTTGGATGTCATAACCTGCGTCCTCCATTTCATAAATGAAAATTTCTTCAAGCGTCAACGGCAGCAAATCAAACACATGCGGCTCATACGCCTCAATCGTCTCTGCAATCCGCTCTCGTTCCCCCCGGATAATGAGCAGCAGAACACTGCCCCTCCGCTCCTTATGTACAACTGAAAGTTGTCCACATACGGTTTCCTCATGCGTGCTTTCACGAAAGGCAACCTGCACCTTATGCGTATCAGACTTGAGGTCGTCGACCTCTTTTTCCAACAGCATCCGCCCCTGGTGCATAATGCCGACGTGATCACACATGTCTTCTATTTCACGCAAATTATGAGATGAGATCACGACGGTCATCTCGCGTGCAGCGGTTTCCTGAAACAGTAAATTTTTGATCATTCTACGCATCACCGGGTCCAGCCCATCAATCGGTTCATCCAAAATGAGCAGCTCAGGCATACAGCTCAAGGCAAGCAAAAAAGCAGCCTGACGCTTCATCCCCTTGGAAAAACGGTGAAGCTTTCGTTTAGGATCTAGCTTAAAAATCTCCGTAAGCTGTATGTAGCGTTCCTCACTCCAGCTCGGATAAATGGAGCGGTAAAACCGGGCCATCTGACGAATTGTCGCTTGCGGAAAAAAATAGGGGGTGTCTGGCATAAACAGAATGTGCTGCTTGACTTCTGGCTGCTCATATACGGACTGTCCGCCAATCAGTACCTTTCCTGCATCCGGTCGGTAAATCCCGGCGATGATTTTGAGCAGTGTTGTTTTCCCCGCCCCGTTTGAGCCCAGCAGTCCAAAAATGGAGCCCTTCTTCACTCTAAGGGCGAGCTGGTCGACAGCCTTTTCTTCTGTAAATGTCTTTGTGACTTCCCTTAATTCAATCAAGGGACATCCCCCTTTCCTTTGTTTGTATAGCTTCCACGTACATGTCGTCCACTTCCTGCTGTGTAAAACCGAAATGGACGGCTACAATCATCTGTTTTAACAACGCCGCCCGAACCTCATCTCGCTTGATTTGTTGTGGCTGATGTTGGGCAGGTGTGACAAAGCTGCCTTTGCCCTGAACGGAATAAATGTATCCTTCTCGTTCCAACTCGCGATACGCCTTCTGAATCGTATTTGGATTCACCGTTAGCTGAGCGGACAATGTCCGCACAGAAGGCAATTGCTCATCCGGCTGAAGTGATCCATATACGATCATTTCCTTTACCCTGTCCATAAGCTGTTCGTAGATCGGCTTACGGCTGCGGATATCCAGCTCGAACATGGACTTCCTCCTTTCAAGACTTAATCTGATTCATTTGTATAAGCTCAGCTGTTCTAACTGTACTATAATTAATAGTACAGTTAGAACAGTTTGTCAATCTTTTCTTTGGGGATTTCTTACAAAAAAATAGCCGTGATGCATCATGCATCACGGCTATCTCTTTTTAGCCTTCCTTTGACTCATAAGGTCCATCACGGCTTATATTCGCGAGCGTTGAACCATCCGGCAGCTTAAGATCCAACTGGAACCGGAACGTCGCTCCTCTGGCCTCATCGCTATCCACACCAATGGAACCCCCCATCAGCTTGACCAAGTTTTTACAGATGGACAATCCCAGTCCTGTCCCTCCATATTTTCGGTTCAGTGCCGGATGAAGCTGGGAAAAAGGCTGAAACAATAGATGCTGGCGGTCTGCAGGGATACCGATTCCAGTATCAGTAACACTGAACTCAATCAGGCATCTATTTTTACGACGGCTGTAAGCCTTTCTCTCCACAAAGATATTTACACGCCCTCGCTCCGTAAATTTGATCGCATTGCTCACCAAATTCACCAGCACCTGCCGGATACGCACATGATCACCGACCAGCATCCCCGGCATTTCCTGATCCACATGCCATTCCAGCTCAATGCCTTTTTCCATAGCCTGCGTCATGAATAGGTCAGCCACACTGCCGACCACGTCATCTAGCACAAAGGATTCGTGCAGCAAAGACATTTTACCAGCTTCGATTTTGCTCAAATCCAGTATCTCGTTCAATATCTGCATTAAAGCACCACTGCTACTGGTAATAATGTCTATATAGCTACGCTGCTCCTCATCCAATTCAGTATCTGCGAGTAACCCCGCCATACCTATAATGCCGTTCATCGGTGTACGGAGCTCATGACTCATCACAGAGAGAAACTCTGACTTGGCCCGATCGGCGCGTTCGGCAGACTCCTTGGCCCGAATGATCTCCTTTTCATTCGTCCTGTCTACAAAAACCATCACAGCCCCTTTTCGCTCGCCATTATCCATCAAAGGGCTGATTCGATAGGAGGCCAGAAAGCTGGACCCGCCTTTTTTCCAAAATACTGCTTCCTCTGCCTGATAAGAGGCTCCGCTTCGAATCGCTTGAAGAATAGAGGACTGTTCGTCCGGAAAATGACTGCCAATTTCGTCAGCATGGCGGATCATGTCTATGCATGCGCCATTCAGCGGTTTGGCCGATCCTACGCCGAACATCTCGACAGCTGCCGGGTTCATAAAGCGGACATGTCCTTCGGTACTTAAACCCACAATTCCTTCGGATACAGCATTCAAAATAAGCGAATGCTCATTACTGAGCTTCTCAATTTGAGCAATGTAGCTTTTAAGAGGGGTAACATTTTCTATAATCCCGTAGCAGCCTACAATTTCCTCTTGCACGAAAATCGGGATATTCGTCATCTTGATAAATAGACGCTCCCCCTCCTTATGTATAAATTCCGATTCATAGGTTTGCGTCTCACCCTGCTTGGCCAGCTCCATGTGACGCTTGATTTTATCCTGTTCCTCAGAGGAAGCCATGATAAGTATGTCAGCCCCAAGCAACTCATCCTTCGTATAACCCGTAAGCTCCTCCAAGCTCGGATTCACACTTAAGATATGACCTTCCATATTCACGGCGCATATCCCGAGTGGATTATGTTGAAATAGTGACTTATAGCGGTTTTCACTTTCACGCAGGCGCTGCTCCATTTCCCGGTGCTCTGTAACATCCTGGATCATACCCACCACTTGAACGGGCTTGCCTGCATGCTCGTCCATTTCAGCTTCCCAGATTGAACGCAGTACCTTTTGTTCCCCATTCGGCAATACAATTCGGTAAAAGGTCTCTTCGTGTATTCCCTTCAATATAACGTTGGTGATAATCTGTTTCATGCGCTCTGTATCTTCTGGATGAACAGCCGCCATGAACGCGTCAATACTTGTTTCAACCGGCTTGACACAATAGCCAAATATGCTGCGAAATTCCTTGGAAAAATGCATAACATTGTTGACCAGATCCCAGTCCCATGAGCCGAACATCGCCAACTGTTGAGCTTTTGCCAGGTTCTCCTCGCTCTTCTGGCGCTCTGTGATATTTCGTCCGATGGATAGAACTCGCTTGATTCTGCCCCGTTCATCCCGAATAATGCGGTACGATACTTCCAGCCACAAATAGTGCCCGTCCTTATGACGAACACGCCGCTTCATGATGCCTGTTTCCTTGAACATTCCATGTACACGCATGTAATCGGCATCTTCGACATGGTAAAATTGCAATCGTTTTTTCCCAAGCATCTCCTGTTTCGTATAGCCTAGGAGTTTTTCCACCGAAGGAGAGATATATTGGAGTATGCCGTCCGCCGTGCTATATGAGATAACATCCGGCGTATTTTCCGTAATCAGCATATACAAATCCTCATTATCCGAGAGCACCTGCTCCATGTCCTTTTTCTCCGTGATATCCATTGCATACGCAATCAAATAAGATTGTTCGGTAGCCACATCATCAAATATGGTTAATTCCAGCGCTAGCCAGACGGATGTTCCCCGTTTATGTTTCAAACGCAACTCAGTCTTGTAGACTTGATCCGTAGCCTGTAGCCAACCTGCATAAGCCTCCCTCAACCCTCGCTGATCCTGAGCCTCTTTATACAAGAGATGGTAATATCGGATATCCAGTAATTCCTCCTGCTCATATCCGACCATTTTGCAAAAGGCGGGATTGACGTACAGGCACTTCCCTTCCCTCGACAAAATCACGATTCCTGTCGGGGCATGATTATACATATGTTCCAGCAAAGGTAGTCGTCGAGCACCAGAAAACACAATCAATCTCCTCCTCTGTAGTCTGGTATTTTTATCCACTTGTACATATTATAACATGATGTGGGATTTTTATAGCGGTGAGTCCACCTCTAGACGAAAGCTCTTAAAAACATGTATGCACAAAAGATTGCCGATGCAGATTCATCGGCAATCTTTGAATTATTTTTTTATACCATCCGGCTAATTTATACCACCCGGCTAAGAAAATGACGCAAAAATCGTTCCGCATCGACTTTAAGTGCCACATCAACCGTAGTCAGTGATTGAGCTTCGTTCTCATTTTGCACCTCACGGGTGCGACCAACCTCGGCGGAATCGCCCACCTCAACGGCAATGTGCATTGGACGCGTCTCCACAAAATTGGAGTCAATAGCCAACCCTACGGCTAAAGGATCATGCAAAGCACAGCCTGCAATACCAGGTCTGAAATTGCGATAAGCTTCCATATAGAAGTCTGTCATATCTGCCATAAACGCGCCCAGCTCGGTCCCTTGCTCACGCCATTTATCCACATCCCGCTGTGGAAGCAGGGTTTGCATCGTGACGTCCAGCCCAACGAGCGTAAGCGGAAAGCCCGCTCCCAGCACATAGGCTGCGGCTTCTGGATCGGCGTAAATATTCGCTTCAGCCGCTGGAGTTACATTCCCTTTCACTGTGACCGCGCCGCCCATGATGATCAGGCGCTCAAGCAATTGGGGCAATTCGGGACAGCGATCCAATGCAAATGCAAGATTGGTCAGCGGTCCCACAGCTACCAGGGTAAGTTTGCCCTCATAGCGACGAGCCTGTCCGATTATAAAATCAGCGGCATCCCCAGACGCAGCCTGACGGGAGGGCGCTCCTTTCAACTGATTGCCAATACCGTCTTCACCGTGAATATGCCGAGAATAAGGTTTGAACAGCTCCCGAGCATACGGCTTGTGAGCCCCAGACACGACCGGAGCCTCTACCCCCAGTTTTTCCAGCAGAATCAGTGAGTTACGTGTTGCCTCCTCCACCGAGATATTGCCAAAGGTGGTTGTAATACCGAGTAGCTCCAATTCCGGCGAATGGGCCGCGTACGCAATAGCAAGCGCGTCGTCAATGCCCGTATCTACATCTAAGATTAACTTTTTGCTCATGATGACCCTCCACAGTAGAAACAGCATTCTTTTTTTCATTATACACAATTTCAATGCTTATTCCCTTGGTCATCAAATTCTTTATTCGAAGACGTAAAAGAAGGCTACGACAGTTATGCCGTAGCCTTCTTTTACTACTTTTCAATCACTCAAGGGGCACATGTTCTAGCCGAATCCTATGGCTCGATTCCCCACACCAGCTTATCATTGTGGAACAACGTTACTTTGTTCCATTCTGCATAAGAGGTTTTAGTTGGATCAAAGGAATAATCATTGGATTCGTTCAGGTTAGACCAGTCGCTATTGTTCATGCGGATCTGAATATCACCTGTTTGCGCTCCAGCAGCAAGCGTGCCGGCAGCAGCACTGAAACCAATTTCAATATAGTTGTCTGTAATGGTACGCAGCACGTTATCATTGCCTACTTGCGCATAGTCTACTACGGATTGCAGCTCTTGGCTGCCATCCTTCGTAAAATAGTAACGTATTTTCAGCTCACTCAGCTTCACGGGTGTTGTGCCTTTATTTTTCAGGTTAAGGAAAGGCTTAACTGCGTTATTCGCTGGGTCGGTGTCCCCGGCCCGGTACATTACAACCAGATCACCCGCTGGTTCTGTTGGATCAGTCGGTGTACCTTTAGGTTCAGCACTTACCGTTGCAGAATCCTTACTTGTTCCTTTCGCATTCGTAGCACTTACAACATAGAAGTAAGTTGTTCCGTTCGTCAGTCCCTTATCTGTGTACTCTCTTTCCGTTACAAGAGGGGCAACGGCTGTAAAAGGACCTGCTTCGCTAGTGGCACGTTTTACCGTGTAGCTATCGGCACCCGTAGATGCACTCCAAGTCAGCGTCACTTGAGCATTACCAGCTACGGCCTTTAAGCCAGACGGTACAGCTGGAGCTGTAGGCGCTGGGTCCACACCACCAGTGGAAGGCACGATTGCAGGGTACGCATTTTGTACCAACATCACAAACTGATCATGGAACCATGCTCCTGAAATAGGTGCATTCGGCAAAGCATCTGTTAATGTGCCATCCTTGGTTGTATAGGTAGGATCACACATACGGTCAAAGCCTTTACCCTCATCGTTCGGAATGAGTGAGCTGGAACCATCGGAATCACCCGGAGGTTTCGCCCAGACATAGGCATCGATATGGCCAGCTGGAGCCGTTTGTGGCGGCGTTCCCATCCCTGCTCCGCTGCTATTACACCAGTTACCACGGTGCGAACGTTTGTCCACACGACCTGAGTTTACATAGGAGTTAATATCATTGCCGACTGCGGAAGTCGGACGGTTAGGTCCTCCCCATCCATTACGGCCGGTATCAATTAACATGCCGAGCGAGCTTGGCCAGCCTGCATTGACAAAATCTCTATGCAAGGACTCAGCGAAATCCGATTCATCGAAATTAGGATTCCATTCGTAGAATTTGGACGATTTGATCGGCTGCCCGCCAATATTCAGGTTGGGATCAGGCAGATTCGGTTCTGTCAACGGTGAAGTATTGGCTGTATTCGTGATAAAGCCATCCACACTGGACAAACCTTTGCTAGTATCTTTGAAGATAGTTGTAAACAGGGATACCGTTGCTGCACGGTTGTTATCCCAACCTAACCAACCAGAGTGACCGATATCCACGTATTTGTACACATTCGGAATCTCGTTCAGCTTATTCATTGTGTATTTAACGCCAGCCTCATAAATTCCTGTAGATTTGGCTTGTCCACATTGGGGAGTATCCAGATTGGTTACCAAATTTGGCAAACTGTCCGGTTCAATGATCGCTACGATACGAATATCCTTATATTTGGGATTTGCAAAAATAGAAGCAATTTTGTCAACGTAATCCTTTTTATAGGTTTCCAAACCTGCCTGGGTCAGCGGCAATTCACCATTGGAAGCCAAGGCATGACAATCCCGTCCGGGCAGATCATACACAATAAATTCCGCCGTGATCGGTGTGCTGCCTTTCTTTTGCGCCAATACTTGGTCCAAATGCGCTTCCAGACCAAGCTTGCCTCCACCGCCATTAATAGCAGCGATACGATCAAGCCATACGGCTGTCGGGAAAGTTTTGACCGTTTGCATTTTTGCTTTCAGATTGGCATCCGTAATTTTGGCAATCGATGTGTCGACACTAGCCGCATAATCAGGGTTAATATACTTTGTCGCTCCTTGGTAAGGATTGTCCACATGGGATTCTGCATGTATTTTATCCGTAAATCCTGCACCTGGTAGAAAGCTGCTTGCGACGAGTGATAGCGCAAAAGCATACTTCATGCTTTTACGAAGCACTTGCTTTGTTTTCAATTGCTTCACCTATCTTTCCGTGGATTTTGTTGAATCTTCCTATGTCGGCACCTGATTGTTACATGATTAATTGTGAGTTACGCCTACTCTACTCTTTCCAAAAAAAGTGGCGTTCATAGTTGCGAAAGGTAAGCGCTTTCTATTTGTGCATGCGCTCACATTTTCCCCTTTTTGTCACCTCCTATGTTAGATTATAGTGAGCTGGAAATCTGCTGTAAATTGAATAAATTAAGGACTACATTATTAATTAGGCATATGAATTGCCACCCTAGTGGTTCATCACGGCCCCTCTTTTTCTGAAGTCGGTTTCTTCATTTGTTGAACATCCCTGCTATAACAAGCTTTCGGGAGATTTAGGATCGACGGCAAAAGAGCAAATTCATAAAAAGCAAGACCGTATTCTTTAATTTCCGTCAGCCTAAATCGACAATGATAAACTCCAGCACGCCAACTATGCCAAATCGTTATATCTATCGACAGCAAAAGGGTGTTTTCAGGCCCTCATGACCGTGAAAACACCCTTTTATTGTTGTGAAGTCAATCTCTGCCCTTGTTGTTCTACACTTTTTCGCGATCCTTGCCCTTGTCGGATTGTCCTGCATTTTTATTGGCGGCATCCCGATCCAGTTGCATTTCTTCAACCGTCTTCACCTTAAGTCGTGCTGCTCCCTCATAAGGCCGGGTTGGAATCAGATCGCCTGCAGCCAAACGTTGGCGCGCCTCGGCAATCGCTGCTCCGTATTGCGGCAGCCATGCTTCCTGTGCCACTAGCATCTCATCGACCATCTGCCAAATTTCTTTGGGATTACACACCGCGCCCACTAACGGGTCCATCATAAACGCTTGCCGAAGTAGCATGTCGTCACCATGTACAGCTGCTTCGACAGCCAAACGCTGGACGGAAATACTTACATTGCAGACGGCAGCAGGACCGAGCGGAAGGTCTCCTACATGTGGCATGGAGATACCATTCCGATCCACATATCCAGGCGCTTCAATAATCGCATCGTCCGGCAAATTGGAAATCACACCGTTATTAACGACATTAAAATGCCCCCGGTATACACGTCCGGTTTCCAGACCTTCGATAATGTATGAACCATGCTCTTCACCGCGATTTTCCGCCTTGTACTCCAATGGCTCTTCTTTCATCCAGTTAGGGAAATCTGTTTCAAACCAATTACGTCCTTCTGTACATACACGCAGATAGCCGCCTGTTTCTCCGTTGATCCAGCTGCCTAGATCAATCCAGTCCATAATTTCATTCGGACGCTTCCGGTACCAAGGTACATATTCACTTAGATGACCATTCGACTCTGTGCTGTAATAGCCAAAACGGCGAAGCATGTCGATGCGCACCTTTTCGGTACGGCTATATTCGGGATGTTTTTCAAAAGCCTCCAGCAGCCCGGCTGTCAGATCCTTGCCTTCATGTGACGCCTGAATGTACCACGTCTGGTGATTGATTCCGGCGCACACAATGTCCACATCCTGCTTCTCCAGACCATACACCTCGGCAATTTGGTGATGCCCATGCTGTACGCCGTGACATAGACCGATTGTACGCACACCGCTGTATTTATTACAGGCCCACGTCATCATTGCCATGGGGTTCGAGTAGTTCAGCAGCAATACATCCGGTGCACTTAGCTCGCGGATATCCTTGCAGATGGCCAGCATTTCAGCAATACCACGCTGACCGTACATAATCCCTCCTGCACACAGTGTATCGCCCACGCATTGATCCACGCCATATTTCAGTGGAATATCCACATCGGTTGCAAAGCCCTCCAGCCCGCCAACCCGGATCGTACAAATGACGTATTTGGCATCCTTTAAAGCTATCTTACGGTCCGTAGAGGACTGTATTTGTATGGACAAACCATTCTCGCGAATATCCCGCTGGCACAGCTCAGTAACCATATCCAGATTGTGCTGACTGATATCCGTAAAAGCCACTTCAATATCATTAAATTCCGGCACCGATAACAGATCTCGCAAAATTCCACGGGTAAAACCGATGCTTCCTGCTCCAATAAAAGCTACTTTAAATGACACGGCATTCAACCTCCGGTAATTAGAATGGGTATATACCGTCATTGTAGCAATAGGCCTGTGGAAAGCGTTATCAAAATCATGACCAGTTTCGTATTTAGGTGTCAAAAATCCTAACTTTCGCGTGATCAGAGGGTTTCCCATTTCCATTTTGATCCATCCCACTTCTCTCTTTCTATCTAGTGTTTTTTCAGTTCAATATGTACTTTAAGTGCGGTAAATGTAGTAACATAAAAGAAAACATTGGAGAGCAAGGAGCAGCCTAAGATGAACAAAAAGATTATCTTTTTAGATATAGATGGAACGCTAGTGAATGATGATGGTATGATTCCCGAATCTGCAAAAACAGCATGTATCGAAGCGAGAAAGAACGGACATCTGATTTATTTATGCACTGGCCGATCCAAAGCGGAGATTTATGATTTTATCATGGAGGTCGGTTTTGACGGGATCATCGGAGCTGGCGGGGGCTTTGTAGAAATCGAAGGCGAGATGTTATATCACCACAAAGTATCGGATGAAGATGTTAGACATATGGTCGATTACTTTGATGAACATGATTTGGACTTTTATTTGGAATCGAACGGGGGACTGTTTGCGAGTAAAAACTTTCTGCCCCATGTGGAACGGCTTATCTATGGAGATGTGGACAATGATCCCGTAGCCAGAGAAAAAAAAGAACAACGCCCGCATCCTTTTATCACCGGCCTAACTATAGGAGAGGACAACCTGTACCGTAGTGACGTGAACAAAGCATGTTTTTTGGAAAATAAAAATGTTCCTTTTGAACAAATCAAAAAGGAATTCGCAGGGAAATTTGAGGTTATTCAATGTACTGTATCTGCTTTCGGGCAAGACAGTGGTGAGCTAATGGTTCCCGGTATTCATAAAGCCGTAGCTATTGAAAAGCTTATTGAGCATTTGGGAAGATCCCAAGAAGACACCATTGCTATCGGAGACGGGATGAACGATGCTGAAATGATTGAATATTGTGCACTAGGAATTGCCATGGGAAATGCCAAACCGGACCTCAAAGCCATTGCAGATGACATTACGGATGCTGTGGATGAAGATGGACTGTTTCACAGCTTTAAAAAGCATGGTCTGATTTAGTGAGGTTATTTTTATATACTTAAGCCCCTGAAGCAGTTTCTGGACTTAAAAATGTCCTAATCCTACTGGTAGGGGCCTATCTCCAATGCTATCTTTCCACGGAATTCATTTAGTGCCTGCTCGACTTCCATCTCCTCAATAATCGCGCTTATGCTGGCGATAGCTGCCTACGCTTCTTTGGTTACTGTATAATGAGTTAAGTCTCTAAATATTTACAAAGGAGCAAGACATGTCAAACCGTAAATGGACATTTATCCTTATCCCAGTCTTCCTGCTATTTGCCTGGCTGCTCTTTCAGTTCACTCTGTCTTCCTTTCAAATCCACCAATTTGCAGAACAATTGAAGACGGTTTCACCAAACGACGGGGGTTCCGATACAAAAGTGGTATTGATATCGCAAGAGCTAGACAATTATTACTGGCGGTCCATTGAACAAGGAGCCCGAAAAGAAGCGGAACAGTACGGTATGCGGCTCGATTATATCGGTCCAGACCGCATTAATCCGTCCGAGCAGATCAAACTGCTGGATAAAGCGATCGCTGCCAAGGCGGATGCAATTCTGGTTCAAGGGATAAATGATCCGGAGTATCGACGATTAATCGACAAAGCAGCCGGACTTGGCATACCTGTCATCGCGATCGATACGGACGAACCGGACTCCCGAAGGCTGGCTTACGTCGGAACGGATAACGAAGGAGCAGGAAAACAGATGGGCGCGCTGTTAGCGAAAGCCTCTGGAGAGCGTGGCGACATTGGAGTTATGATCAGTAGCGAGCACGTCGAGAATCAGCGACTTAGGCTTGCCGGATTTCGCTCCGTGATCAGCCGCTATCCCAATCTCCACATTGTGGAGATTCGCTCCTCAAATATTTCACGGCTTCAGGCAGCCCAGCAAGCCCAAAACATGCTCACCCGGTATCCGCAGATCCGCTACATGGTCGGATTCAGTGCGCTGGACGGCCTTGGCATTCTGGAAGCCTCGGAGCGGCGCGGCGCGCGGAATTTGCAGATTTTTGCTTTTGACGATATGGCTGAGACGTTGAAAGCAATCAAAGATCGCAAAATCGAACTGACCCTTGTTCAACAGCCAGAGGAAATGGGGGCTAAGGCCATAAAATTGCTGAATGATTATCTAAAGGGGAATGATCCCCAGCAACTAACATACACCAGGATATATGAAGTGCATGCGGACACTCCCGACAACATGTCCGGAGATGACAGACGATGACGATCAGAACGAAGCTGCTTCTGTTCATCCCTCTTCTAGTTGTGTTCGCCAATATCATCGCTTATTTTGTATTCCAAAGCGGAAAGGTCGTACAACAGAGCTACGATGAAATGCTTGGCCGCATTCTCCTCATCGAGCAAACCTCCGAATCGGCGGAGAGCAACTTAAAGCTCCTATATGCCTATCTGCTTAATCCAAGGGACGATAAGGCTATGCAGGGTCCGACAGAATACCAATTAATGCAGTTGAAAGGCAAAATCCAAGAAGTCTCCGACTCGACCGACCCTTCCTTCGCCGAGGAGGACTACGTGAATTTGTTGACCACATTTCTTGAACAGAAACAAGCCGCAGTTCTGGATGCAAATACACAAGATCCTCAATCGGCTTTTGAACATTATATTGAAGCGGAGAAAACCGTCAGCTATATTCATGAGGAGGGACAGCGACTGATCGATGCTGAACTGGCCTATTACCGGCCGATCATCGAGAACATTCGGAACAAAAATGAGCGAATGAACGTTTTAGGAGTGGCATTGTTCGGCATGAACGCGCTGATGGGGGTTTTGCTTGCAATCTGGATCTCGCGCAGCATTACTGGCCCTGTCGGCAGACTTGTCGGACTGGCGAAGCGAATCGCTACAGGTGATCTGAATATCAAGCCCCCACCGCGACGGGATGACGAGCTAGGCGTACTGTCGGACGCCATTTCGCAAATGTCCGCCGATTTGAGTATCCTCATTGAGAAGGATAAACAGAGTCTGGAAATGCGGCGGCTTGTGAAGGAACTGGAGCTTCTGGCTCTGCAAAATCAAATTAATCCGCATTTTTTATTCAATACCTTAAATGTGCTCTCCAAGCTGGCGATCCTGGAAGGGGCGGAGAAAACCAGCGACCTGATCGTTTCGCTGTCCAATCTACTACGGTACAGTCTGCAAAAGCTGGACAAACCCGTAACTCTCCAGGAGGAACTGGATCATATTCGCGAATACGTGACCATTCAGCAGGCGCGCTTCCGGGACAGAATTCTCTTTAATCTGCACTTTGACGCTTCCGTTCTTCAGCAGCAAATTCCGGCCTTGACGATCCAGCCATTTATTGAAAACGCTTTTCTTCATGGTGTGGCAGATATGGAGGATGGAGCCATTATCACGTTGACGTTGTCGCGAGCGAACGAGGATGTACAAATTGAAATCTCGGACAACGGAAAGGGTATGACGGAGGAAACCCGACTGTCCGTGCTCCGTCTTGAAGGCGAAGTCGAAAGTGGCAGTTCAACAGGACTTGGAATGCAAAATGTGTTTAGGCGGCTGCAGTTGTTCTACGGAAAAGAAGGAATGGTTGAAATCAGTAGCAGTACCGGACGAGGTACTACCATAACCATACGAATTCCAGTCAAGAAGGAGAGTGAGTAGACTGATGTATCGGTTGTTAATCGCGGATGACGAGGCTTTAGAGAGAGAAGGACTGGAATTGACAGTGGAACGGGCGATGCCGGGGATATTCCGGTTTATTCATGCTGGCAACGGTCGCATGGCGATTGAATGTGCGGAAGAGCACCGTCCCCATATTGCGATTCTGGATATCAATATGCCCGGAATCGACGGGCTTGCAGCGCTTCGTGAATTAAAGGAGCGGCTTCCCGATACCCGATTCGTGCTCGTCACTGCCTACGATTATTTTGCCTATGCCCAGAAGGCGCTCTCTTTGGGCGTAAAAGAATATATTCTGAAGCCGGCGAAGCGAGAACTGATCATCGGCACACTGAAACGACTGATTGAAGAAATTGAGTGCGAGAAGCGAGCACGTACGGAAGAATTGGAGCTTAGGCACAAAATCTCACAGCTGATGCCGCTCGCAGAAAATGAGCTGGCTTTAATGCTTATGGTCGACCAGACAGTGGATTCGAGCGCTTCCCAGCTATCAGAATGGCTGGACTTTCCTCTTGATCAGGGAAGCGCCATCATTGCCGCCTTTGACGGATATCCGGACGAGCAGGATAAAAAGAAAATTTACGATCATTTCCGAAGCTATGTAAAAACACATGGCCCGAATGCCATTGTAAGCTCCCTGATCGACCATCATGTAGCCACTTTTTTATGCAAGCCGCCTGCCACCAGCGAAAACGACTGGCGCCAGTTGGTTAAACACCTCGTTCAGCAGCTCTCCGAGCTTGCCCACCAGCAACTTGGCATTAAGACGGCCATTGGAATCGGATCGCTGCATAGCGGCGAGGAAGGACTTCGCAAGTCCTATTTCGAAGCCGTTTTTGCCTCCACCCTACGCAAGCGGGATGGAGGTTACTGCCACTTTGACGAACTGAAGTCGTCAGAGGCTGGAAACGCTTCTGTGCTTGCCGTCAAAGCGGAGAATGGAATGCTTCAGCAGACGTACGTCATGTCAGCACTGCAACGGATACGCGAACAGCGGGAGGTTCAAACACTGACTATGCTGGGCAGAGCGAAAATGTATATCGAGGAACGATTCAACGATGAGCTTTCGCTGGAAGAAGTGGCTGATTTTGTCCATTTGAATCCCCACTACTTCAGTAAAATTTTCAAACAGGAATACGGAGAGACGTTCATCGACTTCGTAACCCGGCTACGGATTGATAAAGCTATTTCTCTGATCAAGGAGGGTAACCTTGCTCTGAAGGAAATCAGCTTTGAAGTGGGTTATAAGGACCCAAACTATTTTAGCCGTGTCTTTAAGAAGATAACGGGGGTTCCTCCCACTGAGTTCAAAAGCCAAAAATAGTAGAAATTCATCCATGCCGACCATCGGCATGGATTTTTTTAAGCTCGAATGACAAGGTAATGCTAGATTTAGCTCCTCCGTCTCCAATTCGAGAACCGAAGCCAAAATCGTGCGTGAAAAGGTCCGTTTATTGAAGACGATAACCGGCCTTTCTTTTATAAGCGCATGTTATACTTCTCCTCGAAGAACGGAATGAGGTTTTAGGAATCTGGAGGGGAGATGATTATATGGGAGTAATCATTCATAATGAAAGCGCTCAACAGAAAGCGCTTCAATCGGAAAAACCCAATATGCTTTTCGTGACACTAGTATCCATCGTAGCTGCGCTTGGAGGGATACTGTTCGGTTTTGATATCGCGGTCGTTTCGGGAGCAGTTGAATTCCTACAGCAGCGTTTTTCGCTGAGCGAATTTCAGGTTGGTTGGGCGGTGTCGAGTCTGATTGTAGGGAGTATCACGGGAGCGGCTCTCTCTGGCTACATGAGTGAAAGGATCGGTAGAAAAAAGGTATTACTGGCCGCCGGATTTTTATTCGTCGTCGGCTCGATCTGCTCTGCGCTTCAAGACTCGTTCACCGGGTATGTTATCTTTCGCATGATCGGCGGCATTGGCATAGGCATCACTTCCACCGTTTGTCCGGTGTACAATGCGGAGATCGCTCCTGCCAAATACCGCGGCCGTTTGGTTGCTTTAAATCAGCTGGCGATCGTAACGGGCATTTTCCTGGTTTATTTTCAGAATTCGTGGATCGTCAGCCTGGGGGATGAAGCCTGGGGTGTCTCAACAGCCTGGCGCTGGATGTTCGGAGTGGGAGCTGTTCCAGGACTGATCTTTATGCTCTTGATGCTCTTCATACCCGAAAGCCCGAGATGGCTTATTAAACAGAATCGGCCTTATGAAGCGTTGCCGATATTGCTGAAAATTCACGGTGAAGAAGCCGCTAAGCAGGAAGTGCTTGATATCAAGGAATCATTCAAAAATGAGAACAACTCATTGAAACAATTGTTTGCTCCCGGTATTCGGGTCGCTCTCTTTATCGGTGTCATGCTCGCCATTATGCAGCATATTACCGGCATCAATGCCATTTTGTACTACGCGCCGGTTATCTTTAAAGGAATGGGACTCGGTACAGACGCTTCTTTGACCCAGACCATCTGGATCGGGTTGATCAATGTGTTGTTTACCATCGTGTCTGTATGGCTGATCGACAAAGCGGGACGAAAAATCCTGCTGATAATCGGCACCTCGTTGATGACCTGCTGTTTGGTCATTATTGGAGCCGCATTCAAAATGGGTTTGACCACCGGACCGCTCGTACTCATCATGATATTGATCTACGTGGCCTCCTACGCTATATCGCTTGGGCCAATCGTATGGGTCATGATCTCTGAGATCTTTCCGAACCGCATTCGCGGCAAAGCTGTAGCCATCGCTTCGATGGCACTATGGGCCGGTGATTATCTGGTATCGCAGGCATTCCCTCCTCTGCTGAGTTCAGCCGGTCCGTCCAATACCTTCTGGTTATTCGGAGCCATCTCGTTATTCGTCGTAGTCTTTATATGGCGCAAGGTTCCCGAAACCAAGGGGAGATCACTTGAACAGATGGAAAATATGTGGCTTGGGAAATGACCCAACTTTAGCTCTCAAGAAGCCCCGACACATGTTATAATGCTTTAAAATACACGCCCTCTGAGTCATACCGACCTAAATCGGCAATGGTTCAGAGGCTTTTTATTGCTCATTTATAATTTACCCTCCCGTTTCTCCTTAAATCGCTTGAAATTATGAATGGGCTGTTTTTGATTAATGGATAGCGGCAGCGTATCGTTGACTAACGCCGCCTGATAAGCCTGAATTGACATCAGCGGCGGCTCCGGAACGGGCTCCAGATCTACTACGAAAACAGGGCGTTTCGTAAGTTCATCCAGCTTAACTCGGGATGCACGAATATCCGTCTCGCCATCCATCACCATACTACTGCTGCCTCTTTGCAAATAGATGACCTTGCCTGCCGTAATGTCCAATGTGTTCTCATAGGATTATTTAGAGGATAAAATCCAAGCTTCAGATGTTTGACGCTCTAAATCATCAATCCATTAAAGTCCTTGCTGACCGCATCAGGCCGTCTTTCTGATCTGCTACATCCCTCAAATGTTCCGCCTAATTCAGTAACTGTTTAATTTCAGCTCTTATTTGAAAGTCTATACGTCCTGAGCGCTGCAACTCTGCCGCCTGTTCGGGCAATTCCTTGGCTTGCTGGCAGTAACCGCCAATTTCATTCATAAGCTGTTCATATGTTTTATGTGCCTATGTAAGCAGCCTCATCTGTTGAATGAATTGTTCACGTTTTGTCATATAGTTCAGTACCTCAGCTCATTTTCTGCATGCAAAAAAGCTCATTCCTACTCATGGTTCAAGTTGGAAAGAGCTTTTGAAAGTTTATTAAGTTGTTTGTTGATTGTATTGTACGTTCTTGTTGTTGACAATATTACAATACAATTATAATAAAATATATCTATAACCAAACAATGTGATCCTATTTATTACCCTTGTTCCGTTTTGTTAAACCCAACCTGTCTAATATATCGCTTTTATTAACATTTAATCGCACATGGTAGTCTCCAGATGGACATATAATACTTGGATGCATACCACTTTCTGCTTTTTGATAAAGAAGGATTTTCCCACAATTTGGACAGGGAACTTTTTCACCATTCAAGACCTTTCTATCAATATCATTCTTATCTTTATTATTGTTATCCATATTTTCCTCCTTAAAGTCAACGATACGGTAAATTCGAATAAAGAAGTTTCACTTCTTTGAGGATAGCACGAATTTCACTATATGAAAGATCTTCTTTTATATGCTTTGCTTCTCTTAAAAACGCAATAACCTCTTCGCGTTGAGTATAAATAGGATTTTTTAATGAATTATGTGTAACTTCATGGATAATTGTTTGAGTAGTCCTAGTAACAGACTCTGTTCCTTTTATATATATTCTTATAGTGTTTGTATTGACATTTGCAAATCCCAAGATTTGATTTCCAAAGTCATCTAAAGGAATTTCACCATAATCCAGTTTGATTTTTATATTATTCCGTTTTATTAAGTCTACTGTTTCTTTTCCTACATTTGACTTATTCAGTTCTCGATACAAATTTTTAGGTGCGATCCTCTGCCCATTTGGGGCAAAGGTATCTTCTTTGAATAGGTCAGTTGGTTTAGCATAACAAGTTCCCTAAGTCCCAATTTTCCCAGACTGTTGTTTCACTGAGACACTATTGGAAGATATTTTCACGGAGATTTGTTGTTTTCCCACCTGTGAGAAATATTGTTTGAATTCTGCTATGCTAGGGCCACCACCTCCGCCCCGTCCATCGAACACACAAGGACCTTCAGTCAGGTTAGTTAATGACATCCACCTTTGCTCTACTTAGATATGCCTTCTTTATTCGATAAAATCAAAAAATCCCCCGGATAGCTATTTTTCTAGTCACATTGACAGGAGCTACTTATCCATCTTCTAATTCCCGATTCCCTCTTTTCCTTGTTATATTTTTCAAATTCAATATATACCTAATATAAACATATTAGTAACATAAGAGAAAACATTCGAGAGCATAGAACACCTGAGATGAACAAAAAGATCATCTTTTTAGATATAGAATAGATGGAACACTGGTGGATGACGACAGCATGATTCCCGAATCTGCGAAAACAGCATGTATCCAGTCCATAAAGAACGAGCAGCTCATTTATTTATACACAGGCCGATCCAAAGCGGAGATTTATGATTTTAACATGGAGGTTGGTTTCGACGGGATCATTGGCGCTGGCGGGGACTTTTTAGAAACGGAAGGCAAAATGCTATATCATCACAAAGTATCGGATGAAGATGTAAAGCATATGATCGACTACTTTGATCTGCATGGAATGGACTTTTATTTGGAATCGAACGGGGGACTCGTTGCGAGTAAAAACTTTTTCCCCCATGTGGAGCGGCCTATCTATGGGTGATGTGGACAATGTTCCCGCAGCCAGATAGAAAGGAAGAGCGTTCGCATCCTTTTATCACTGGCCTAATTGTAGGAGAAGACAATCTGTATCGTAGAGATTTGAACAAGGAGTGTTTTTGGAAATCCTTTTGAACAAAAAAAGAATTTCAGGGGAATTTTGCAGTTATTCAATATACCATATCTGCTCTCGGCAAGGACAGCGGGTCATGGTTCCCGGTATTCACAAAGCCGTCGCCAGTGAGAAGCTTATTCAGCATCTGGGAATGTCCAGGGAAGATACGATGCGACTATTGTTCTTGTCTATCAGCATGGAACCAGGGCAAAAGGGGGGAGTATTTCCTATGGATGGACCCGAGGCGAACTGCCCCCTAAAATTCGTTGCCCATTGAAATATGCTCTAAAACCCGTTCCCAGATGCCAGCGATTTTCCAGCGGCGGAACCAGGTGTATAACGAGGACCAGGAAGGATAATAGTCTAGCATATTGTGCCATGGCATTCCTGTGCGGGTGACTCACGATATCGCTTTGAGCATCACCCGATTGTCTGTTTCAGGTCGCTCTGTGTTTTTTCATTCCGGTGGTAACGCGTCTTTAATCTTTTCTCACTGATCATCTTAGATTTCGATCGTCTTTTCATATTACTAATTATTCATAAATCAACATTTTTTTCAGTTTGAATATATTTATTCTCATTAGGGGCTTTTGGACACTTTAAACACCTATATAAACCCTATTATTTTATTCGAATTCAAGGAATTCAACTTGTCTAAAATACTGCTTTGAACGGAGGATGACCTGTCTCTTGATTTTGTAATATGCTAGGTTTGCGGAATCTTAAGCTTGTTTGAATTTTAAAAATTGCTACATCATCTTTTATCTCTTCAAAAGAAATATTCAACCAAATCGGTACTAAAGGAATTAAACCAGTAAGTAGTTTTATAACTTCTTCTAATTCTAGATACCTCCCATTAGTATTCTCTTTACTCAGAAGTGTTAATTTGATCCATTCATCTGTTGAATTTAAGTTTTTGCTACGCTCCTCCACAGGTTCAACAATAAACCTAATCTCCTGATTTATTAATTCTTTTTGTATTCTGATTTCATCAACAGTCTTTAATAAGTTTTCTCTAAAAAGTTGCTTATTCATTTGTGTTATATTTTCCAATTTAACATACTCCTATTATTTTATTTTTTTGCTTACCACTTTTTCAGCTTCTGTAAGATAACCCGATTTATTTATCTCAAATTTATATAATTCAATCCATCCTCCTTTTACTTTTACTCCAGCCTTTTCAAAGAGTTCTGGATACTTTGATGCTTCAGCTACTGTCGGCCGATAATGACCTGACTTATTGTCAATTCGTCTTACTTCTCCTTGTCCATTTATTTTCAATTGCCCTGCCGCAAGAACCTCATCTCGATTGCCTAGGGTATGATGCCTTTTCCCAATTACTAATTTCCCATTTTTATCTATAACAAAATCCACTTGCGTCCTGCCGTTAATTCCTTTAATCCTTCCATTCTCTAAAGTATATGTTAGTATTTTCCCGTCTTTGGGTAACCCTTCATCAGGAAATTTATTCTTGATTGTTGAACCAATATCAGTTTCCTCTAGTATCTTAGAATTCCCCTTAATAGCCCCTGTTCCTTTTGACATGCCGCGAGAAACAATACCAAGAGTCGGGCGGGTGCTCTGTCTTGATTGGAAAATAGATGCGGTGGAAATTATGAGTTCGAACTGTGCTTGAGAAATTGCGCTCTCTAATGCTATCTTCCCACGGAATTCACTTAGTGCCTGCTCGGCTTCCATCTTATCACTACTTGTAAGATGGGCAAACCATTCTTCAAAAGTCTGTTGTTGCTTACCCTTGTATAAATTTTGATACCATCGCCTTAGATCAGCTTCAGCTTGTTCTTTTTCCGCTTTTTTGGCTCCTGCATTCATCACAGTTTCTAAACGAACATCTGGCTCTGTTTTTCCTTTTAGCTCGGGATTTACTGGCCTAGGGTACGGATCCTTTTTATTTAAAATCAGCTCTACGAAGGCCCACTGGGCTTTTGTCTCCGAGTTACTTTCTACTTTACTCGTTTGTGTTAGCCTTGCAAACCAAGTTTCAAAATCCCTATTTGGATTAAACTTATAATATCTTTCATACTCATTCCTTAATCTTTCTTTTTCTTCTAAAAAACCTGTTTCTCCTTCACGCATCACCATTACATTCTTAACATATTCCTCAAATTCAAGATTTCTATTTTGGTCATTTTGATTAATGGAACCAAATTTCTCATCAAGAATTTTCTTCGCTCCGGTGGCATCTAAGGGTTGTAACTGTTCAACTTCCTTATTCCGCCAACCTTTTCTCACTTCAAGCGGAATTTTGTGATACTCCGTGTTCAGCTTGTCCATATTATGGGCTAGATTTTTCGCTAGCTCCCCTAATGATCTGGAACTAGCGACGTTGCGGGCTGCTGTCCATACTTTGCCCCTGTAAGCGGAGGCGTAGCGTTGTCCGACGCCGTTCTTTTTATAAGCAGCTACCCGGCGGCTAAAGGCTGCGGCTTCCCGCGCCAGATTCCTTCCGCCCAGCACAGCCCAGCCTCCTGATGGCACGCCTGCCAGCATGGATAAACCAGCGGCCGCATACTTCAAGGCACGGGTTGGCCCTCCCTTGGCAACGTCACGGCGAATCGAAGTGAGCTTGCTGTTCGCCATCCGGGCAGGCGTCCCCAATACGGGAACCGTACCGATGATACTCAGCGCCTTCTGAGCTACGTTTAGTATCCCCCCAAGCAGGTTTGCCTTCGGCGATGCAGGTGTGGTGGGTGAAGCACCTGTCTTCCTCGCCTGGCCACCACTTGAGTTTCCTCCGTTAGGTGAGCCCGCTCCAGATCCGCCAGTACTTTTGGGCGCATGAGCAGCCTGATAAGCCTGAATGGACATCAGCGGCGGCTCCGGTACAGGCTCTAAATCCGCTACGAAAACAGGGCGTTTTGTAAATCCATCCAGTTTAACCCTGGATGCACGAATATCCGTCTCGCCATCCATCACCATACTGCTGCTGCCTGCTTGCAAATAAATGGCCTCGACTGCCGCTATATCCACTGTGTCCTCCGCATGGATCGTCAGCTCCCGTTTGGCCGCAATTGAAAGCATATGGTCACTGTGTACCTGTATTCCCTTTGCATCAAGTGAAATATATACGCTATTCGTTTTAGCCGATACCAGCAGCTCTTGCGCGCTTAGCTTAACCAGCTTGTCATGAGGAGTGCCCCAGTATTTAATGTCCGGATTGCCTAACTCGGGTATAGGCTTGCCACTGCGCCTCACAGACCTGGCTGCAAAACTATCCGACTCCTGCAAAGTCGGGAACTGTACCTGCACCATGTCTCCTTTTTCGGGCATCACATACCAGCCGCTATGGCCCTCTGCACTATAGCCTGTTGCATAGGGGAGCCAGCATGCCTTTTCCCGTTCCTGTACAGCATCTATGGTGAGATGTACACGTACCTGATCCCGCTCAACTTCCAGTACCTGGCCCTCTAGGGAGGCCCCTCTCACTGAATGGTTCCAGATCGGCTTTTGCCGAATTTCATCTTCAGAAACCAGTGTATAGGTATGTAAAAACAACCCCCGGTCCATCCGGGACACGATATCCGCAACGAGCAGTTCCTTGCCTTGAAAAGAGAGTACATCTCCCGGGCGGAAATATCGTGCACTCTCCACAGTATAGAACGTACCATAGGGGGTGTTGGCTTCGTTATGGCGCATACCGATTTGAATCCCCGGCTGTCTTTGCCAAAGGTCTGCTCCTCCAGGCAATGCTCTACCCATGAAGCCATCCACGCTGACAGCAGATAGTCGCTCACTGCTGCTTGAATCACTCCAAAAATATTTTATTCCGTCGTCCACATGACCCGATCCTGGAAGAGGGCCGCCAAGGATTGCTGCGGCTTCGTACACCGACGATGCTCCACATGACAAACCGTCCCCGTCAGAAAAAGCCCCATCTGCGCCGACAAAGCTTTTTCTTGAACGATACGGGACCTCATCCAGTGTTGCGGGTCGCCCCTCGGGAATACCGAACCAGAACTTGGGGGCATCTGCGGCAGCCTCAGGCACAAGCACAGCTCCAAATCTGGAAGCCATCCTTTTCAAAAATGCCCAGTCTGTTTCTCTGTACTGCAATGTCAAAGCGCCCAGTTGAGCACCCCCGCTGACCGTATCAATCACATCTGCGCCTGTATAACCAGTAAGTACCTGCTTCAGCAGCTGCCCATACGTCATGGTATGATTTTGAAAAGACCGGGTCACAGGCCTCACATCGACCCGAATCGTATGCGATATGGCCTCTAACTGTACGTAATGAATACCGTGTACCTGCTTCAGCGTGATACGCGTCATTTGTCCATGAAACAACGTACGCAGCCGCTGGCCATCCTTGTCCTTTTCGATGACTTCAACCGGTTCGGCTTCATTCTCTAACTCCATAAACCGTTCCTGATTTTCCTCCGGCACGATACCACTTACTACCAAACGCACATGGTCGCCCAATCTACGCTCAATACGAATGTCTGTCATGGTTTGCAGCGGAACTTTACTCAGTAATTCCACATGACGGTAACCGGATGTTTCCTGCACCTTGTCCATTTGATGAGAAACCCCCACTATCATTCCAGATTCTGCCCGTCATTTTCAATCGTTATTGCTCCGCAATACAGGCAGGCATTGGTACAATACTCCAGCAAGGCAGGCTGTCCCTCGACGAGCACATCCTGCTTGCCCCCAATCCAGGGTCGAAGAATGACCGGAACACAAGGCGCCTTCTTCACACCGAAAATGTCCACCATCTCGCTATTTTGAACCGCCGGATTGGCCGAGCTAAAACAGTTACCAAACCCAGATATATGAACTCCCGGTTCGTGATCCCCCACATTCATCTGGGCCTTGTCCTTGATGTAAACACCGTGGCTAAACGGACGCTTGAGCCGGGTGGGTTGTGTACCACGGTTGCATTTCAAAATAGCCCCTGCAACCACATATCCTTTTTTTGCACCTGATCCGGCCTGAATGGTCATGGATGCTTTTTCTTTTGCCATGGTCTGCTTCCTCCGTCAATTCGTTTTGACTTCGCTGCCAACGACCGATGTGTCACCACCGAGTGTAATATGGCTGCTGCGGCTGGACAGGTTGATTTCCTGACCGGCGGAAATAGTCACCTTTTGCCCCGCCTCCATGTGGATGTTACCGCCTGCCGAAAAATGAATATCTTTGTTGCTCACCATATGAATACCGTCGCCCTGATTCAGCTTGATGAAAACAGCGCCATCCTTGCCGGTAATCACCACCTCGTCCGGTGTCAAGCGGATTTCCTTACCATGTGGCGTTCGGAAAATTTTTACGTCGGGATGCTTCAAATGATTGTGGCCGCCATCCCCCCGATCCTGCCGGACCGAGCTACTCGCGATGCCCTCGTCATCATGCTGGTTCGGGAAATAAATACGCACTTTATCCCCCAGCTCAGGCATCACATACCAGCCACTATGCCCCTCTGCACTATACCCTGTTGCATATGGAAACCAGTGGGCTGTATTTTTGTCCTGCTCCGGGTCGATATCCAGATGCACTTTAACCCGATCACGTTCGACAGCGATCACTTTTCCCTCCAGAGACAGACCCGTCAACTGCTCGTTATAATACGCTTTCTGTCGCAACCCCTTATGTGTCGTCAAGGTATATGTGTGCAGCAGTACTCCCTGCGTCATACGAGTTTGTGCCTCGTATACATATAGCGTTTTGCCACGGAATTGGATTTCATTGCCCAGTTCCAGCACCTGCTCTGTTTCAACGGTATAATCGAGAAAATCCTGCTCGTCCACCGAAGCTGTATCATTGCCTGCAAAGTAGCGATATGCCGAGATTCTTTTGCTTACCGTGTAATGATAATTGTCCAGTTGAACGGCTGTTCCACTTTCCTCAATGCCAAAATAGAACTTTGGGGTATCAAATATGGCCGCGGGCATAAGGGAGGTATGGTAATAGGAAGCCAGCCGCTTGAGAAAAGCCCAATCAGTCTCGCGGTACTGCACCCACATCCGCCCGATCGACGCTCCTCCGGTGGCCGAATCCATGATGTCCAAGCTAGGATAAAGAAGCGAAATACGACGCAGCAGTTCATCCACCTTCATATTTTTGTCCTGAAAAGAACGACTTTGGGGGCGTACATCCAGCCTGTAGGTATGCGACACAGCCTCTACCTCCAGGTAGTACACATCTCGTACCGCCTTCACTTCAATCGCCAGCACTGTTCCGCTAAACAAGGGAACCTCCGTGCCATCCTCAGCCAGCTGCGAGATTCCGACAGGTGAGTCAAATTTGGTCATATCCACATAAGTATCTTTTAGTTCCTCAGGCACGACAGCGGTAAAACGCAACCGAGTGTGGTCGTTCAGCTGCTTGACCAGGTAGAACTCCTGTACATTGATAAGCTGATAAGGCGTGATTTTCAGATTAGAATAGGTGGTGCTTATCTGCTCCATGTTCCTTCTCCTTCAGCCTCACTAGGCAGGATTTTTAGTGTGGTCATCATACGTTGAGCGACCGGACGCCATGTATCCATACGTTCCTCCGTACAGTTAAATGAGCATATAAGCGCATGCCCTTCCAGAGCTGCAAAAAAGGTCAGATTATACAGACGCGTATTCAAAGCCGGAGTCATAAATTCACAGTATCCGACCCGTCGTCCGTACACCTTGCACACACCGTCTGCATACCATTCCGTCAACTTTTGCGTGTGGTGCAAAATGTAGATCATCTCGCTGGTGAACGCCTCTAGCTCCTCATCCGTCAGTTCGCTTGGTGTCAGGTTAAAAGAAAAATTGATCTCCCCTGTTGGATCGGTCAAAATGAGCGGTGGGCGATAACTCGAAGGATATTTAAGTTCAATCTCCCGCTCACCCATCTCGGTGAAAGTCCGGGGCAACCATATCGAAATTTTGTCGTTCAGCAAAGGACGTTCTGCAAAAGCGATTCGTTCTCCGTCCAGCATCTTAAGTGGATAAAGTTCCAAGCCGCTCTCAGATTCTATGTAATTGTGTAAATCCGATTTCGGGAGACCAGATGCACCCTGTTGTTCCTTCCGTGCAGTATTAATCATGTCTGCAATTTGTTCATCCATATGTCCCATCCACGGTAAAACTCCTTTATATGTTCAATCTCAATATTCATTTCATGGAACTTTATAACATAATTGAATCCAAAGAACCATTTGAATTCCAATTTATACCTTACATTATAGGTATCATACGAAGTGTTTTTGTTATTGTCAATTTATAACTCTTATAAAATAATCAAGATATAAGACCTATTATCATGCATAAAAATGAAAAATTTACTATCATTCAGATTCTTTTTACCCAAAACAAGCATCCATACTTGTGAAAATACGTCTTCATTTTCAAAGAAATAAAGTTAATTCGCCTATGAACATCTTCAATTTAAAATAATCATATGAATTTCAATTCCCAAAAAATGATTCTTTTGAACCTGAATCCAATTGCCTATTTTCAAAATCAAAAAAAGCCTACCTTTTTATCAGGTAAGCTCCACGCGAATATGAATAAATCATAAAACTTCCTATATATTCAGTCCCCTTCCTCCTCCGCATAGTTCCTCACATTGCGCTCTACAGCAGAGCGGTATTCTACAGGGGTTTGGCCTGTGTGCTTTTTGAACAGCATATGAAAATACTGCCTGCTGGCTACGCCTACATAATCGGCAATTTCTTGAATGGGAATGTCCGTTTGCTGAAGAAGCATACGGGCCTTGTCCATTCGCAGCATTGTTAAATACGCGGTGAGTGTTAGCCCCGTATGTTTTTTGAAAATACGGTGCAAATAACCTGGGTGCAGATTCACGGCCGCCGCCATGTCCTTGACCACAATCTCTCGATCATAGTTCAGATGGAGAAATTCAATGCATCGTTTGATGTACATATCCGTTTGCTGCGTGTTGCTACGCTCTGCCTCTTCCCGTAGACGTGCAATTCGTACTAGCAATTGCATAAAAAGCATCTCTGCCATTGCACCCGGCTGTTCTTTTCGTTGGTCCAGCTCCAGCACGAGACTTTTCAGCGCATAATATACCTCTTCCGGGTCCGATAGTACCAGATACGGGAACGGACGTGACATGAGAGTCGTGACCTCCTGCTCCTCCGTTGCGATTTGTCGGATAGACGGCCCTACCCTCACCCCTTCCGTAAAACCAAACTCTACATTTAGCATCCGGCACGGTTGTTCTCCTTCCACCACCAGTCGATGCGGTACACCTGCGTCCAGCATAATAAACTCGCCTTTACGCAGCGTGATGCTTTCTTCCGTGTTCTCTCCCGTTTGTACATCTACCCTGCAAAAGCCGGAAATCATGTACATAATTTCAGTGGAATGATGATCGTGGTAAGACATCGTATAGTCATGCCATTGCTTGTAATAGTAAGCAAAAAAGCGGGGAATATAATCCCCGTCACGCAGCCGTGGCTCAAACAGACTTCCGTTCATCCCCGCACCTCCGTGAAATAGATAAGGCTAATATGGCAAGTATATGTAATCGCTCTATTTTCACAGTTTAGCAGACTGAGCCGTGTACTTCTATTTCGTCCATTGGACGATCTATAATCCTTTGGAATACAGCAGGCGACTCCTACCTAAAAGGTAGGGGGTTCATCACTTTCTGGACTTAAATACTGAATCAACATTCCCACAAATCGGTTAGCGATTTGTATATCCTCAAGTTCGTTATTCCAATCGCCCCTGGACGTCAGACTCATTTTCTGGAGTATACCCATCATAGAAGTGAAAATAAAATGAGCGGTCTTCAAGGGTTCTGTGTCGGACTTTAAAGATCCATCTTGGATTCCAGCTTCCAGAGCATCCATCAGGAAATGTCGTTCCTTTTCCCGGCTAACAAAATTGTTGTACTGTTCTTTGAGTTCTTGATTTGAATCATAAGCTTCGTAATGCAGATCGAATAAAAGAATAAACTTGATGTATTCCGGATGTTGCCATGCGTAATTAATCCATGCATCAAGCATCGAAGTAAGCATCACCTTACCGCTCATTTCGGCTGAAGGTGATCTTCTAACAAATTCGGTCATGCTCTCAAGGATTTCCATCTGGACCTCAAAGATCAGTTCGTTCATGGACTGAAAGTGCTTATAGAATGTGACCCGGCTTACACCAGCCACGTTGCATACATCCTTAATATTCACTTTGAGAAAGCTTTGCTTCATAAAAAGTTCCTTCGCAGCCGCAATGAGTTCTTCCCGATTTTTGTTTTTTAAATTCTGGTGCCAGTTCTCAGTCATTCACAACCATCCGTTTCTTATTTTTCGATTTTTGTAAGGTTAAGAAAAGGGCAGATGCAAGGATAAGTGCACCAAAAATATAAGGAATATGAATGTGTTTGTCAAACAACAAGCCCGCTAAAATGGGTCCCAATATATTGCCTAGGCTGGTATACGTCGTATTCAATCCAGCGGCATATCCTTGGCGATCACCAGCTGAGTTCGCGATCATTGTACTTACCGTTGGTCTTAGGAAGGCATTAAAAGCAAAAAACAGAGCAGATACCGCCAGCAAATAACCTAGATTAATCTTAATGATCATTAACAGTAAAGCGATGGCTGTCATGATCAAAGAAAGACGTATAAGCTTTATCTCACCAAGTCTCTTGATGAGATAATCAAGTAGCCATATCTGCACAACGATGCCTATAATTGCACCAACCGTAATGATCATTGAGATTTTAGTGGCATCAAAACCATATTTTCGTTCCACAAAAAGAGCATACACTGTTTCGTAATTCATCAAACCTAATGTCATGATCAGAATGAGGAGAAGATAACGAAAATAGGATGTCCGAAATGAATTTAGGATTTGGTTGCGAATGGGTTCCCGGCGGACCCAATGGCTAGCGGGTTTTCGTTTTTCCTTGGGTAATGTCTCTGGCATATACAAGCTAAGCAGCGTAGCAACAAGTCCAAGTCCACCAGCAAAAAAATAGGGCACCCTTATGCCAAACTCAGCGATCATACCGCCTAACCCCGGACCAAGCACCATCCCCAAATTCATGGAAGCACCCAAGTACCCCATTCCTTTAGCGCGAGTTTCAGGAGTGGTAATATCAGCAACGTAGGCCATATTGGAAGGAACCATTAATCCAATACCCATCCCCCCAATAAATCGGGCAATATATAAAAGGGGCAATGTCGTAGATACAGCAAACATGAGATCCGAAATGACCGTTAAAAACAGACCGGTGATGATCATGGATTTTCGACCCCATCTATCCGAAAGCTGCCCACCTAGGGGCGAAAAAATAAACTGTGCTGCTCCAAATGCGGCAATAAGATACCCCGCAGCAGCTCCTGCCGCATTAAATTGTTTCAGATATTCAGGCAGAATGGGAATCACCATGCCTTGACCCAATAAAGCAATAAACAAATTCAGCATCAGAATGAAAAGCGGAAATGTAGCAGACTTAGGTAAGCTGCTCATGTTTGTAACCCCCTCCAACCCTTTACACTATGTAATCCTTTACTATGTGTAAACTATATTAGTTGAAATAGGGGGCATTGTAAATAAAAATACAAACCTATTGAGCCTAGCTAATACCGAAAAGAGATCTTGTTATTCTTGATTTACACATGAGGCTCCCTTTTTGCAAACTCTTGTAACATACCTCTTATTTGTTCTACCAATATAGCAGGTGCTTTCTTGGGTGAACCCGTGTCAAACGGAGGCTGAGGATCGTATTCCAAAATCAGCTGGACTCCTTTACTCATGTCTTCTCCCAATTCCCATGCTATTAGCTGGAGTGCCATATCAATACCAGAGGAGACACCGGCTGCTGTAATGATTTTGCCCTGACGAACCACTCTCTCATCTGTTGGAATGGCTCCAAGAGATTGAAGCAGGTCTAAGGAGCCCCAATGACTGGTGGCTACGGTTCCATTTAACAAGCCTGCGGCGCTCAAAATCAGAGAGCCATTACAAACCGACGTGGTCCATTTCGTAGTTTCATGTATTTGGCGAATCCAGTTTAACGTTTCTTCGTCATTCATTGGAGTTTTATAATTTGGCGGACTGCAGCCTGGAACAACAAGAATATCAGCTGAAGGTACTTCAGAAAAACTGTAATCGGCATGCAAATAACCCATATTTGAGTCCAGTTTGACTAACCCTTTTTTCTTAGCGACAAACTTCACTTCACATTTCAGTGTAGCAGCAAATACATCATATGGACCTATGGCATCTAATGCTGTGATTCCATCGAAAAGCATGATTGCGATTTTCATGATGACTCTCCTTTGAAGTGGGATTTTATTCTTGCACACCCATACTAACATACATATACGGGGTATGGGTATATTTAATTTTGTGAAAACACTGCTCGGCTTTCTTCATAGACGATATTGCCCACAACCAGAACAGTGACCTTTTGAAGTAATAATACGCTTACCAGCGTAAAAGCCTCTGCCCTCAAGGGGGTATGTTAATTTCAAACATCTCTTGTCACCAAAAGGCATACTTAAAAAGGGCTACCCCCAGGGTAGTCCTTTTTAGCATCATAAAGCTTCTACATCTTGCCTACAAATCTGTGAATCGAGAGCCGGCTTAAGAGCTTTGCTTACTCAATTGACCATAATATAAATCACTGTAAAAGCCTTTGTGAGCCAGCAGCTCATCATGAGAACCCTGCTCCTCCAGACGGCCATCCTTCAAGACCAGAATCCGGGTTGCCTGACGAATGGTATTCAGCCGATGTGCGATGACGAAACTTGTTCGACCCTGCATAAGCCGCTCCAGTCCTTCTTGTATCTTCATCTCAGTAATGGTGTCGATGCTGCTGGTTGCCTCGTCGAGTACAAGAATGGAAGGGTTGGCCAAAATAGCACGGGCAATAGCCAGCAGTTGTTTTTGCCCTTGACTGATGCCGCTGCCGTTCGCTTCCAGCACCTTGTCGTATCCGTCCTTCATCCGCATGATAAAGGAATGGGCGTTGGCCAGTTTCGATGCTTGTTCAACCTCCTCATCGGTGGCGTCCAGTCTGCCGAAGCGGATATTTTCACGAATCGTCCCCTGAAACAGGAAGGAGTCCTGTAGCACAAATGCCATGCGGGAGCGCAAGCTTTCACGCTGTATGGTGGTGATATCGCGCCCGTCCAGCGTAATCGTTCCCTTGTCGGGGCTATAAAATCTGGAAAGAAGCTGAATTAGTGTCGTTTTTCCTGCCCCGGTCGGACCAACCAGCGCGATCATTTCACCCGGTTTGGCTTCAAAAGAGATACCTTCCAGCGTAGCGCTTCCCTCATCATAACCGAAGGAAACATCCGAAAACCGTACCTTCCCCTCCACATGCTCTACCTCCACTGCGCCGCGTTCATCCTTGGACTCTTCATCTTCATCCAATATTTCAAATACACGCTCAGCTCCGGCAACAGCAGACAGCAGGGTGTTCCACTGGTTAGCCAAATCGTTCAGCGGTCTGGTGAACTGGCGGGCATATTCTACGAATACAATAATTGTACCTATAGTGATGGAACCGCGAATGGCCAAAATCCCACCGATCCCTGCTACAATAGCAAAGCTGAGATTATTCAGTCCGTTCATCAGCTTCGGTATAAAGCCTGAAATCGTTTGGGCCCAGAAGCCCGACAGCCGAATACGGTCATTGCGCTCGCCAAAACCATGGATGACTCTTTTCTCCTGCGAAAATGCTTTAATAATCTGCTGCCCAGACAGCGTTTCTTCGATATATCCGTTCAGTTCGCCCAAATTCTTCTGGCGTTCTTTATATAAGGGCCCCGTGCGACGTGTAATCCAGCGCATCCCGGCAGCCATTAGCGGCACCACGATAAAGGTCAGCAGGGTCATCAGTGGGCTTAACCACAGCATAACCGTGAGTGTACCGATTAGCGTCAATATGCTCGAAAAAATCTGAATGGCGGAGCTGTTGAGCGTAGAACTGACATTTTCGATATCATTGGTCAGACGGCTCATGATCTCGCCCTGCTGACGTTTGCCATAGAAAGGAATCGGTAATCGATGCAAATGTGAAAACAGATCAAAACGCATGCGGTACACCGTCTCTTGGGCAATCTCAATCATCCAGATATTTTGCAGCCAGGAGGTTAGTGAGTTGAGCAGATATACAGCTCCTAATCCGATGAGAAAATAAATCCACGTGCGTCCCCCCGGACCTTCGAGAAAATCATCCACCGCTACGCCGACCAGATATGGACCCAGCAGAGCCAGCCCGGAACTGAGCAGTACCATGAACAGTACCAGCATCAGCTTGGCCTTACGGCGAGCCAGATAAGCCCATATCCGTCCTAAGGTGCCGGACCAGTTTTTCGCTTTGGCCTTGCGGCGTTCTTCAGCTCCCGCCGGATTTCGCAGCACACCGGACGGCGGTGTAGGCTGACGGAACGGTTCAATGAGTTCCTTGAACATGCGACTCCTCCTTTCCATATTGTGATTCATAGATACGTCGATACAGATCCGAGCTATCCATGAGATGCTTATGGCTTCCGCTTGCCATCAGACGACCCTCATCCAGCAGTAAAATCTGATCTGCCGATGCGGTCGAGCTGATTTTCTGCGTAATGAGAAATGTCGTACAGGACAGGCCATCGAGTGCATTCAGTAATGCTGCTTCTGTCCCTACATCCAATGCACTTGTGCTGTCGTCCAAAATCAGCACTGCCGGCTGGCGTACCAGTGCGCGGGCAATCGAAAGTCGCTGTTTCTGTCCGCCAGACAGATTGACGCCACGCTGCCCAAGCATCGTGTCATAGCCTTGCGGCAAGCGTTCAATCATATTATGAATTTGCGCCATGCGTGCGGCTTCCTTAATTTGCTCCAGACTGGCATTCTCCAGCCCCCAAGCAATATTATCCCGAATCGAGCCGGTGAATAGCAGTACCTCCTGAGGGACATAGCCAATGGCCTCTCGCAATATGGACGCATCCAGTTCACGGGCGTCCTTTCCGTCAAAGCGCACATGACCTTCATCCTCTTCATAGAGACGCGTAATCAACTGCACAAGTGAGGTTTTTCCCGAGCCAGTGGCCCCCATAATAGCTATCCGCTCGCCCGATTGCGCCTTAAAAGATATATCCTTTAGGACAGCCAGATCACTGCCCGGATAATGAAAGCTCACCCGGTCCATTTCCACCTGTCCCTCAATCCGTGTATGATGTGTTGAAACAGGCTCCAGCCCTTGCCTATCTTCATTAGATGTTTCCAATACCTCTCGAATCCGACCCGTAGATGCAGTTGCCCGGGAAAACACAACAACGATACCTGATAAGGCAGATAAGGCTCCAATCGTCCGCAGTGAATAATTGACGACTGCGACCACCTGTCCTACACTGGCATCCCCAGTGGAAATTTGGCCGCGTCCGAACCAAAGTACTGCAATAATCCCTGCATTCATCGTAAACAAAATGAACGGCATCGTCGTTTCTGTCCAGCGTAGAGCGGACACCGTCCCTTTCATCAATTCGCCTCCGTAATGGGCAAAACGTTCGATTTCATGCCGCATCCGCACAAAAACCCGGATGAGACGGATACCTGTCAGATTCTCCTGAATCACTCCGTTAACGTCATCTAGGCGACGCTGGACCCCCTTAAACAAAGTGACCGTTCGCCGCATCATCACCAACACAAACACGAACAGCACCGGGGCCATAACCGCCAATAATAGTCCAAGCCTGAAATGTACAACCAGTGCCATCACAATACTGCCGATGACTACAAGCGGAACCCTTGTCATAAACCGCAGGCTCATAAACACCGTATCTTGTACTTGCGTGACATCTCCGGTCAGGCGCGTAATCAGCGACGAAGTGGCAAAACGTTTAAACACAGGATACGAAAAGGATTGCACTTTACGGTACAGCTTTTCCCGCAAATCATAGCCGAAGCCCTGACTTGCATGTGAAGCAAAAAAAGAGCTGGATATACCCGCCATAAAGGCGATAACGGCACTCCCCACCAGTACACTGCCCCATAACCAGACGACAGACAAATCCTGCTGCCGGATGCCCTCATCAATGATTTTGGAGATCAGATATGGCTGCGATAGCTCTACCGTCAATTCCAGCAACATCATCACGAGTGCCGCGATGGCTGGAACCCGATATTTTTTTAGAAAAGAGAACATCATCCCCACAAGCATTCCTCCAATTGCCCATAGCCGTTCTTCCAGATCAGCGTGTAATGGTTATAAGATTCGAACCTTCCTGCTGTAAAACCATATATACGCACTTTATACAGCACTATATTTTATTATACCCTTCTGAACGGCTTCGTTTAACCAGCAAATTGGAGACTCCGGTTGTGAAATTAAAAGATATACAAGAAAGCGTTCCAGTCACGGTCACACTTACCTGACGGGAACGCCTTTTCGGTTATTTCGGTAGCTCTGCCGGATAATACTGCAGCCAGCGCCTTAAATCCGTGCTATGGATGACACGCTTGGGATCTTCACCGACTAGGCGAAGCCGCTCCAGCAGGAAGTTGATTTCACCGGAGCCTGCCTCGATTCCTTCCTGCTCCAGCATATATTGTACTGCACTTCTGCCCGAATGCTTACCGAGTACGAACGAATGGTCCGTTCCCAGCTCAGTCGGATCAAGGGCCTGATAGGCGGCGCGCTCCTTTAGCAGACCGTTGATATGTATGCCGGATTCATGGGCGAATACCATGTCTCCCACAATTGGCTTGCCTTCGGGAATGATTCGGTTGGAGGCTTGGGACACCAGTGCAGCCAGCGGGTTCAGCAGTTCGGGACGGACGCTGCAGGTTCCTTGATATAGGTCCCTCCACGACATCACCACCTCTTCCAGCGCCGTATTACCTGCCCTTTCTCCAAGTCCCGACACCGTGGTACTGGCCCAAACAGCTCCCGCCCGCAAAGCTGCCAAAGTATTGGCAAGCGCGAGGCCATAATCATTATGACAGTGAATCTCAAGCTCCACATCCTGCGGCACGCGCGATACAAACCTGTCTATACGGGCAGCTATGGCAGCAGGATGATGAACGGACAGCGTGTCGGCATATCTGAAGCGCCGGATACCATCTCTGTAGAGCTGATTCGCCAACTGCTCAAGGAACAGGTCATCTGCCCTTGAAGCATCCTCAAAGCCTACGGAAACAGTCAATCCTTTACACTGACCGTAATCGACAGACTTGCGGATCAGTTCCGTCACCTGCTCAGGATTCATACCCAGCTTGGCCTTCATCTGCACCGTCGACACGGGAACCGAAATATGGGCCCAGCCGACACCTGTCGATTCAGCTGCATCAATATCTGTGAACACCGCGCGATTCCAGGTCATTAGCTTCATCTGAAGTCCAAGAGCAGCAATTCTGGCAATAGATCTGCACTCCGCCTTTCCCATTGCCGGAATTCCGATCTCAGCCTGCTCCACCCCCGCCGAGTCCAGCATGATGGCAATTTTAGTTTTCTCCTCGGCCGAAAAGGCAACGCCCGGAGCCTGTTCTCCGTCACGAAGTGTCGTATCACAAATATGCAACTGACTCATCTGTATCCCCTCCCGTTCCGCAACACGGACAGCGTGGGTTGCGCTTGACCGCTATGGTGCAGCTGCTCATATCCAGCACATTCATACGGTACATGCGGTCAGTGAACAGATTACCCGCATCTGTAATCCATTTGACCGCTTCCAGTGCAGCCATGCAGCCAATCAAGCCGGAGGTGGCTCCCAGGACCGGGAATCCCAGAGGTTCCCAAGGCTGTCCGCCTTCCGGGTACAGACATTCCAGGCATGCCGTCTTACCGGGATCAATGGTCATCAATGATACTTCATAGGCGTACATGGCCGCTTCTATCATCGGTCTGCCATGTCGAACACATAGTCTGTTCAGCGCATATCTTTCCGGAAAGTCATAACGTGCATCAATCACAATATCGGCTGCTTCTACCCATGGTCCAGAGGATTCTTCTGTGATTTTGTCGGCGTGGCCCTCAAGCTCCGTCTCCGGATTGATACGATGCAAATGCTGTAATGCCGTCTCCATCCGTTCCTCCCCGATTCGTCCGCTGTCCATCAGCACCTGCCGGTTCATATCGGGCAGATGGATTATGCCCTCATGGGCCAATATCAGCTTTCCCACTCCGGCAGCGGCCAGGTACATGGCCGCTGTCCCTCCCAATCCTCCGATGCCTGCAACCATAACAGTAGCCTGCTTTAGTCTGTTCTGACCTTCCACTCCCAGCAGTTTTAGCTGGCGTCCGTATCTACTGTTTTCCAGCAGTTGTACCATTCGTCCACCCCCTCCATGTGCGGCTCCCGCCTTTAAGATATTCGGTCCGCAGGATCTTGATAACTTATAGGGTTGCTCTTCCTTACAGGAGAGCTCATGATTCGGCTTTGCCGCTGCCCTCCTCAGCATGCAGGATTTTGGCAAGCCACATGGGCGGATTGCGAGCCAGCATATTCTGGAGACGCTGGACCTGCTCCTCAATGGTGCTACCGAAGGCCACCTTCACAGGCATAATGGTCCGCTTGGTAACCTGTGCGGCAGCTGAAGCGCCGATCTGTACTAGGAAGATCAGGGCACAATCCTCAATCAGGCCAATTCGGCTGGCGATCTTACCCGCCTCATTCTCATCGCCCCCCAGGGCTATCCGCCGATGCTCCAGGAACTGGACGCCTGAGTGCCGGATTTCAAATACAGTGAACATGGGACTCTGCCCAAAATGAGCATTCACAAGCACACCGTCTTCCGTCGCAAATGCAACCTTCATCCTCCCCTCCCCCTCTCGGCAAGCAATACATTGCCCACCTTATTCACCCACTCCATGGTTCCACGGTATCCGACGCTTACGGATGTGTGGGCGCCCAGCTCGTCATACACCGGCAAGCCTGCCGGTACGAACGAGGCCCCGGCCCGTGCCGCTCCCTTTCTTCCATGTGAATTGCTGATCCACAAATCAACGTCCTGCGCGCTCTCCTCTGCATCATCCAGATCACCGACCCAGACTTCCCGTTCTGTCTTTTGCAGTGCGGGCGTGCTGCAGGGTGTAATTAGCCGCTTCAGTTCCACTCCCATCTCCTCCAGCCAGGCTGCGGTCGACAGCATATGATCCGGTTCTAGCGCCACTACAGCCGAAGCACCGGAATAATAGAAATGGGCATCCAGCATGCTGTCCAACAGATTTTCACGCTGCCAGCGAAAGCGAACGGGGGCTGGCTCGCGGCTGATTTTCTGCAGAAAATGTATGAACGCATCGCTCGCGGCCAAACCAGACAGACCAGCGAACAAGTGGTAGGGAATGCCTGCAGCATGAGTCAGCCTGCGCGCCGGACGCTCCATGCTCGCGCCAATGGCAATCGTGCAGGAAGACTCCAGCATCTGGCAGGCTGAATCCAGCGGAGTCCCCCCTCTCGTCAAAGGGGAAAAGCCTGTCAGCAGGTGACCGGACAAGGAAGTGGAAATATCGGGGAGCGTAATAACCTCCAGGCCGAAGGAAGCGATAATATCCTTGATTTCCATGACATCTCCGGCAGTCAGATAAGAAGCCGGCAGCAGATTGACCTGCGTCCGGCGCTGTTTTTTGGGGGACTTGCCTCCGGCCAACCCGAGTACGGCATCCATTAGCGACTCTACTGTACTACTGTAGCCCGTCTCCAGAGAGCCGTGAAAATCAGGCAGCGATACAGAAAACAGCAAACTGTCTTTCAAGGCCCGTTCTCGCTTGAACGCCTTTACCCTGGACTGAAAATCAACGCCTGCCACCTCGGTGAGGGCCGTGCTGATAACGCCGATAACATCTGGATGGTGCTTGGACCAGATATGATCCAGCGCCTCTTCCAGATTCCGGTCTGCGTCAAATATAACGTCCATCTCTTGCAGCGCAGAGGTTTGAACGGCAATCGGCTCTCGAAAATGGCGAGTTAGCAGTGCCTTGGAGAAGGCCGAGCAGCCCTGAGCGCCGTGCAGCAAAGGCATTGAGCGATACATCCCCTGCAGAGCCAGTACGCCGCCCAAAGGCTGTCCTACCTTGAGCGGGTTGACACTGACAGGCTTCGTGGCGGATTTAATCGGCAAATTCCGTCTCCTCCTCCCATGGAGCCAACTTGGCGGTCAGCTCCCATACCGGATGCTGCAGCGTATGCACAAGCTGTTTCGCCAGAGACAACAGCCCGTCATAGCCCGCATAGGCTTTGTGCCGCTCCTGATTGATGTCCACAAAAGGAATCTGTTCCTTAAGCGCCATATACATGTTCCGGCCCCCGGCAATGACCATGTCTGCCTTGCGGCTCCGTACGGTCTTGAGAATCTGCCGGGCACCGCCTTCCGGGATGTATTCCGCATCATCCCCGATACGGTCAGCAATCCGGGATACATCCTCGGCAGTGCTCTTGTTCGTGCCTACACCAACCACCTTAATGCCCAACTCCTGCAAAGCCGTAATGACAGACCAGCTCTTTACGCCCCCGGTATAGAGCACTGCCCGCTTTCCTTTCAACTGCTTGCGGTAGGGCTCCAGCTCCAGCGATAGCCTCATTTCCTCCCGTGCGGCCAGCTTATCCACCCGTCGCTCTACATCCCGATCTCCGGTCAGGTAAGCCATCTGCTGCAAGGAATAACTCGTCTCCTTCGCTCCATAAAATGAACCTTCAAAATAAGGAATGCCGTATTTACGCTCCATTTGGACTGCTAGGCCCAGCAAAGCTCGGCTGCATACGACCATGTTGGCCTTGGCACGATGCGCCCATCCCACCTCACGGAACCGACCGTCCCCGGTAATTCGGGACAGGATAGTCATTCCCGTCTGCTGCATCAGCCGCTCGATATGCCACATCTCGCCCGCAATATTGTATTCCCCGATGAGATTGATATCATGGGAGGTTGTCTGTTCCGGCTCGGTACTGCCGATAATATGCTGGAACAATACATCTCCGGCCAGCCGGGTCCCGAGATTCTTACTGCCCACAAATCCCGGACTGTTCACCGGAATGATCGGCGTCCCCAGCCGTTCCGATTCAGCCTTGCAGACCCCCTCGATATCTTCACCAGTGAGGGCTGTGACACATGTTGTATAGACAAATACAGCGGGAGGAGCAAAACGGCTGACAATGTAGCGAATCGATTCATGCAGCTTCTGTTCACTACCAAAAATGATGTCCTGTTCTCCAAGATCCGTAGTGAAGCCATACGCCGACAGCTCCGGGCCGCTGGACAAGCTTCCTCTGCTCTCCCAGCTATTGCCGAGGCAGGCAATCGGCCCGTGCACCAGATGAGCCGCATCAGCAATGGGGATCAGTGTAATCTGGGCCCCGTCAAAGGAGCAGCCACCCGAAGCCTCCCCCGGCACAGGCCGGGGACAGGGCGTGCTTTTGGGAATTTTGTTACCGCAGGATACCTCCAGCCTTCCATTAGACACAGCCGGCTCCATCCGCACACCCCCTTATTTCAGATAGAATCCATTGAAATCACAAGCCCAAGCTGCCAACTTCCATCTACGCGGTACAGCAATTAGCGCACCAGATCAAAGCTATGATCCGGGGCCTGCTCTTCCATGACATCCAGTACGGTATTCACGAATTGGGTAAGCAGATTCAGCGCACCCTGGTAGCCGATAATCGGATAACGATGCAGATGATGCCTGTCGAAGATCGGAAAGCCCACACGGAGTAAAGGAATTTTCGCCTCTTTCGCTGCAAACTTCAGATGGGAACTGCCAATAGCCAGATCCACCGGGTCCTGGAACAGCAGCGAACGCATGTGCCACAAATCCTGACCGGAATGAACCGTGGCTTCTGCACCGTAAGGGCTGGACTTCAGCAGAAGCTCTGCTTCCTTCTCAAATTTTCGGTCCCCATTGGAGCAAACAATATGCACCGGCTCCATGCCCAGCTCCAGACAAAAGCCAATCAGGCCGATGAGCATGTCCGGGTCTCCCGCCATAGCCACTCGTTTGCCGTGCAGATAAGCATGCGAATCCATCATGGCATCCACAATTCGGGCGCGCTCTTGCTTCAATGCCTCGGGAATCTCTCTTCCTGATAGACGACTGATCTCTTCAAGTAAGCGATCTGTAGCCCGGATGCCCAGCGGTGTGGAGATGGAGAACACCTGCTGCCCCCAGGTTTGCTTCATATAGCCTAATGTTTTACGAAGAGAGTACTGTTGGATCGCCAACGTGCCGGTAGCATCTGCGGCCTTGGGCACATCCTCAAGCGGCGTTCCCCCGTAATAGTAGCTGTACTCTCCAGTAGCCCCTGAATCAAAATTACTGCTGTGGTCACCCAGAATGGTATACGGTACACCGAACAATCCGAGTATGCGCCGCATTTCGGCAAAATTGCCCGTATACCCGTCAAAACCGAGCAGTACATTCAGGTTCAATTCATGACCAGGCTGCGCCGTCCGGCCTGACTTGTTATACAGCGTCTCCAGTACAGAGCGCAGCATGGCGTCATAGCCTGTAATATGTGAACCAGAGAAGCTGGGGGTATTAGCAAAAGGAACCGGCATATCCTCAGGAAGGGCTCCCTCCTGACGGGCATTGGCCAGGAAGGCGGACAGATCATCCCCGATCACCTCTGCCATACAGGTCGTGCAAACCGCAATCATTTCCGGCTGATACAAGGCAATGCAGTTCTCTATACCGTCAATGAGGTTGCGCATGCCGCCGAATACGGCGGCATCCTCGGTCATCGAGGTGGAGACGGCAGGAACAGGCTCTTTGAAGTGGCGGGCAAGATGGCTACGGAAATAAGCCGTACAGCCCTGTGAGCCATGAATGAACGGGAGCGTTTTTTCAAAGCCCAGTGCAGCCATAACCGCTCCCAGTGGCTGACAAGCCTTGGCCGGATTCACGACTACGGCTGTACGGGCAAAATTCTTGTCTTTGTATTCCTTGGTCTTGGTGTACTCCAGGGTGTCGGTAACCTCCTCCAGCGAACATGGGGCCTCGAAGGCTCGTTTCTCCTCACGCTGGCACACATATTTATCCTGCCGAAACAGCTGATTGTGATCGACAATATTCAGACGTTCGCTCATACCGGCACCTCCGCAGTCTGCCGGGACGGCAGCAGGCTCCATACTGGACTGTTTATGGTCATATCCATATCACGTGCAAAAATCTTGAAGCCGTCAAAACCATGATAAGGCCCGCTGTAATCCCATGAGTGCATTTGACGGAAGGGAATGCCCATTTTGTGATACACGTATTTCTCCTTGACTCCGGCGCCCATTAAGTCAATATTCAGCCGCTGGGCCAGTTCCTCCAGCTCATAGGCAGTTGGATCATCGTACAGAATGGTGCCTTCTTTTACATCGGGAAACGTCTTTTCGTAATCATCCTTATGGGCAAATTCATAGCCTGTAGCCACAATTTCCATACCCAGATCCTCATAGGCACCGATGGTATGCCTTGCCCGCAGCCCGCCAATCAGAAGCATCACCTTTTTACCTTCCAGACGTGGGCGGTATTTACGGATGACCGCCTCCATCTGCGGCATATATTGGGCGATGACCTGCTCACATTTTTCCTGAATCGTCTCGTCGAAGCGGGCAGCAATCGCTCTGAGGCTCTCCATCGTCTTGGTCGGGCCAAAGAAGTTATATTCCATCCAGGGAATTCCGTATTCCTGCTCCATCGTTGTGCACATATAATTCATGGAACGATGACAATGGATCAGGTTGAGCTTGGATTTATGCGCAATCCCCAGCTCATTGATCGTACCGTCACCCGACCACTGCGCTATGACCCGCAGTCCCATTTCCTCCAGCAAAATGCGTGAGGCCCAGGCATCACCGCCGATATTGTAGTCTCCGATAATGGAGACATCATAAGGCCCGCACTCCTTCAGTTCTCGGCGCCCCATTAGAAAATCGCGGATAGCATCATTGGCAATGTGATGGCCCAGAGACTGACTCACCCCGCGAAAGCCCTCACAGCGTACAGGAATGACCGGAATGCCCAGCTCCTCTGTCATCTTCTTGGCCACGGCCCCGATATCATCACCAATCAGTCCGACCGGACATTCAGATTGCACGGAGATGCCCTTAGCCAGCGGGAACATCTCCTTAATTTCCCTGCAGATCACCTCTAGCTTCTTATCTCCGCCGAACACGATATCCTTTTCCTGAAAATTGCTTGTAATCTGCATGGCGGTAAAATTATCGATTCCCAATACCCCATTCGCATAATTGCGTCGGGTACCCCAACTGTACTGTCCGCAGCCGATGGGACCATGGCTAATGTGCACCATGTCTTTAATCGGGCCCCATACCACACCCTTGGAGCCTGCATAAGCACAGCCCCTTGCTGTCATGACGCCAGGCCGTGATTTCATGTTGGACTTGATGAAACAGGTTCCGCAGTTCACAAGCTCCTCATCCGCGATCTCAAAATGCTTGGTCCGGTCCTTCTTGGCCTTCTTGGGATATACCTCCAGTATCTCCTCTACGATCTGCTTACCCTTATCCACAATACTGCTCATTTGGCCTATTCCTCCCTCCTGCGAGCTGCGCGTTCAGCTCCTCCCATCATCACGATGGTTCCGTCATTAAGCCTTCTGGCTGCAGCCTACTGCCCGGACGCCTCAGCTTTGTTAATTGCGGTTTCTTCATCCTCAATAATGCCGAATTCCATCAATAGATCCTCCAGATCTTCCATGGAAATGGGCGTGGGAACCGTCAGCATATCGTTATTCAAAATCTTACCTGCCAGCTCTTCATACTCCGCAGCCTGCTTATGTTCCGGGTTATATTGAGTAACAGTCATACGGCGCAGCTCAGCGTGCTGCACAACATTGTCACGCGGCAAAAAGTGGATCATCTGCGTGTTCAGTCTTCTTGCAAGCTCTGTGATCAATTCCGCTTCCAGGTCCGTATTCCGGCTGTTGCAGATTAAGCCGCCCAAACGCACCCCGCCGCTGTTGGCATACTTCAAGATCCCGCGCGCAATATTGTTGGCAGCGTACATAGCCATCATCTCGCCTGAGCATACAATGTAGATTTCCTGCGCCTTCTTCTCCCGGATCGGCATGGCGAACCCCCCGCACACGACGTCCCCCAGTACATCGTAGGATACGAAATCCAGCCCTTCGTAGGCCCCCTCTTCCTCCAGAAAATTAATGGCTGTGATGATACCGCGTCCTGCACAGCCGACACCGGGCTCTGGCCCGCCGCATTCCACGTTCAGAATATCACCGAAGCCCTTCTGGACAACATCCTCCAGTTCCAAGTCCTCCACCGTACCCCTTTCAGCTGCCAGATGCAGCACAGTCTGTTGGGCCTTCGTATTCAGAATAAGACGGGTGGAGTCTGCCTTGGGATCACAGCCTACGATCATAATTTTTTGTTTGAATTTGGTCGCGAGTTGAGCCAGTGTATTCTGCGAGGTTGTCGATTTGCCGATACCGCCCTTACCGTAAAACGCAATTTGTCTCATATTTTCTCAGCCTCCAAAATATTCAATGGGTAAATCCGAATGATTGCCCTTAACTCCCTTATTACGCTTACTTTTCTTACCTGTCTGCACAGGATACATATAACGCAGAAATTTTACATATTCCAGAACGGACTCCTCAATATCCCCGCCGCACACAATAGGCAGCACGCCCGCTTCCTGCAATGCCTCTTTGGGGGCTTCGCCTATGCCGGACGACAGCAGCAATGCACAATCATGTACCATGGAAAGGATCTCCTTGATCGTCTCGGCCTTATCTCCATTGCAATCGGCTTTCCCGTGACAATAGGATTGCACCTTACGAATGCCTATGAAATTTACAATGGTCCCATCGCTTTCATAGATCATAAATTCCTTGGCACGACCGAAATGCTGATTCACCTTCCCTCCACCACGACTAGCCACAGCGATTAGGACTGGCTTTGAGGTAAAGCTCGCTTCAGGCTTATCCCCAGATAACGGGCAGCTACAACCAGCCCCGGTTGACGGTTGTTTATGGTGTGATCGTCCCTCCTTGCGTTCCATTCTCACTCTCACCTTCTCATCCAGTTCTTTCTGAAATTGTGCCCTTGCCCCTTCATCCATGGGAGGAGCAGCCGCTATGTTCTCCCATGTAAAATCCTGATTACGGTCCTCGCCCAGCAGTCCAATTGCATCCGCCCTGCACTGACGGCAATGGCGCATAATGACAGCCCCCGCTTCAGCACATTGCTCCTGCAGCTGCCGGACCAAACGGGGACGGGGGGCCTGCATCCCTGCCTGCTCATACCGACTACCAGGTGCGATGATGAGCGGCATAATATTGTGCAGCACCGCGCCATGCTCCTTGACCACCCTGGCTACCTCCGGTAGATGGGCATCATTGACTTCGGGAATTAGCACCGAGTTCACCTTGCACAATACGCCTCTCGAAGCTAGCATCTTCAAGCCTGCCAGCTGGCGGTCAATCAACAGCCGTGCGGCCTCCTCCCCTGCATAGCGTTTTCCTTCATCATAGACCCATCCATAAATGCGGCTCCCCACCACTGGATCTACAGCATTGATCGTGATCGTGACATGCGAAATGCCCAGCTCTACAATCCTGTCGATATGCCTGATCAAGGTAAGGCCATTCGTGCTGAGACAGAATATGACATCCTTAACTGTCTCACGAACCCGGCGGAAGGTATCGAAGGTCGCCTCCGCATTGGCCAGCGGATCTCCAGGTCCCGCAATGCCGACAACGGACAGCTGCATGAGCTGTGCCGCTACGCCATAGGTCTTGCTCGCCGCCTGCTCCGGCGTGAGCAGTTCACTAACAACACCGGGACGGCTTTCATTGACGCAATCGAATTTGCGGTTGCAATAATGGCACTGAATATTGCATGCCGGGGCTACTGGAAGATGAATGCGCGCAAAATAGCGATGTGCCTCTTCGTTATAACAAGGATGTCGTCTGAGGGTATCCATTGCTAAGGGGGTTTCCGAGAGATCAACTAAAGAGTCCATTCATTCCCTCCTCTCCACGTTATATTACCTTACATAAATCTCTGTTTTTGTCTGGAATATAATTACATCTTAGAGACAGGGACAAATACAGTCAATTCACTTCTCCATGAAATCCCTGACATTTATCCTCAATTCACATATGTGTCAAATTTTACGTCAAGTAATATATCGTACACTTTACATGTGCGCGGTTACATTTCATATTCTCAATAACATCAAGACGTAAAAAAAGAGAGTCCGTAAATACGGCTCTCCTTTTGAGATAAGAAACTTTAATTTTTTATTATATATTTTGGGAAATAGTCTCCGCTTATCATTCCTTCACATCTATTTTCGTCCCATCGACTATCGTTCCATCGACTTCTTTTTCATCTACCTCTGCTGCCTCTACTTCATCCGCTTCGTCACTGCTCTCTTCCTCTATTAAGGCTTTTGGCGTGTAGAGCTTGGGAATCGGCACATTCGCCCAATCCATATCGGATGCAAAATAAAAGCTCGTGTAGGACGGCTGGTTATACCCGGTATTTTGACGCGCCACATCCGTGCGATACTGCGGATCATGCATCAACGTGTACAATTTATGCGTCGTAGGTTCTGTGCTCAGATAGATACGGATGGCTGAGCTATCCGCTGTACGGACGAGCATTTCCTCCCGCCAATCTCCGAAAATGTCGGCTACCAGCGATGGAGTTCCTTTCGTATAGTTATTCGTTTTGGTTCCAGTAGCGGTCAGCAATGTACCTCGTTTCCAATCCTCAATGGTTGGGGTTACATCAATTGCGCCGTTTACGATTTGTGTGGTCATATCAGCTGCCCATTTGATACTCATATTGGTACCCGGCATCTTCGTATCCAGTTGTTTGCCCGCTGCGGTCCACAGGCCTATGGCCCAGGTCTCCAGACCTCGCTGATCCGGGTCTATGTCACCGACCATTCCCCGACCTGTATCCTTGCCGGAATATGCGCCGTAAATGATTTCACCTGTTTTGGCATCCCGCAAAGAATAGCCATATGGAGCGTAAGTGCCACCTTCATGTACCATAAAGATTTCTTTGCCGGGGCGATCCGGGTCAATATCGGTTACATGCAGTGCATCGCCGTGCCCCAATCTGGCGGTTTGACCCGGAGTTGCACTTTCAGGAGGCATGACATCAAATGAGCTGTACAACAGGCTGCCATCATGGTCAATCGTGGCGGAACCGTATACGATTTCGTCCTTGCCGTCACCGTCCACTTCCACCACGCTCAAAGAATGCGCTCCCTGTGTGGTCAAGGTGCCAAATTTCGGGTCCGTTCCATCACGCCCGTGCGGACCATCGTTAAATGGATTGGTCATTGGTGTCCAGCCACTGTCCACCATCCAATGTTTTTGGAGATGGCGACCATCCCATGTGTAGGTGGCCAAAGTGGAACGCGTATAATAGCCGCGTGCAAATACGGCATACGGCTTGCGGCCGTCCAGATAGGCCACACCTGCCAGGAAGCGGTCTACACGGTTGGCGGGTTCAATTCGGGCCATGGCGTAGTCGCCCCACATGAGGCCATGGTCATGACGCTCCGGCTCATAGCGGACGGTATCCAGCTCAGCTCCCGTTTTCCCCTTGAAAATTGTCAAATACTCTGGTCCATCGACAATAAAGCCCTCGAACTCTCTCAGCTTGTTTTTGTCGCTCCGTGATGGTGCATATACATCCATAAAGTAGTCTGTCAGGCTTTCCGCATCCTTTCGGGATAACGGATAACTGTACTTCGGAGCGATGCCAAAGCATTCCTCCAGCGTAGCAGGCCATTGTCCCTTGACCACTTCTTCATGCTTCGTCCAGTTCATGAACATGTTCACCACATGCTCATAATAATCCGAACGACTCAAACGGTAATCGTCCTCATGTGTAATCCCTGCTTTGCGATCCTCACGTGGCAGAGTAATATACTTTTCTTTTTTCGCCTTGCCCTTCTTATCAAAAGAAATCGTTTTGGTCCCTGGAGCCGTTTTGAACATCAGCTCGGCTTTACCATCGCCGTCAAAATCGTACACCATCATCTGTGTATAATGCGCACCTGATCGAATATTCACGCCTAGGTCGATCCGGTACAGCAGCTTGCCTTCGGCCGTATACGCATCAACATACGTATTTCCGGTATACCCCTTCTGAGATACATCTTTGGAGTTCGACGGGTCCCATTTTACAAAAAACTCATATTGCCCGTCTCCATCCACATCCCCCACACTCATATCGTTGGCCGAATAAATATAGGCTTCACCTGCCGGGGTTACTCCATCAGCAGGCTTTTGGAGAGGAAGTTCATAGTAACCCTGCTGCCATGGCTTCACTTTAGCGCTAAGATCCTTTTCCCGCCCATTAACGACTGAAGCTACTCTGTATACTGATTTACCATTCCCTTCCTTATCCACATAGTTGGTACTGTCGGTCACTGTCGCAATCTTCTTACCGTCACGGTATACGTTGAAGTCCGCTCCTGTCAGCCCCGTTGAACCGTAACCGTTCACTTCTTGAGCCAATAACCGCCAGCTTAAAAAGACCCCTTCCTGCGTCACCGCAGCTACCAGTCCGCGATCCAACTTTTCCAGCTGAATGCTACCGCTACGGTTCTGTTCAACTGCAATGGCTGATTCCGCCTGTAGTGTCGGTTCGGACAAATCTTCCGCAGCCACTCCTCCAGTCGTGCCCGTCATCGCCAGCATGGTTGCCAGCGCAGCGGTCAAGGTTCCCTTTCGCCATGCGCCTTTCCTTTGAGCCATTCAAGTCGTCCTCCTCAATTGTATTGTGATGACAAGCAAGTACGCCAAAATGATTGCGCTTACATAAATTAAATTCCCTATTATTATAGTTTTGCCGTTCCCTCAAACGCGTTTAAATATCCGAGGATTTCCCTACACAAATCCGTGTTGTTTACTCATTCCAAATAAAACAGCCCCCACCAAGACTGTATGAAAACGGCATGTCGAGGGCTGAAGATAGGTCTAAATATTCGCATAAACGCAAAAGGAAATAAAAAACGGACAGTGGATTGTTCCCATTGTCCGTTTTCGTATTTTTCGCGCTAGTTACGGATTAGGATTCGTCTTGATTACTGCAACCTAGTGAGGGACAAATGAACTGAAATCGTCCCTGCTCGACTGATCCGCATGATAAAATACTACATCCCCGTCCTGTAAATGAAAGGTATGCCCGTACGGGTCCTTTATCTCTCGGCGGTAACCCTCCAGTTGCCACTGGTTCAATAGCGGGCCATTTATATACTGTAAATGCGGATGCTCGGTGTCACCCTGACGCAGTGACTCCAAATTAAAGCGAACGACGATAAAGCCTGTTTTCTTAAATATATCCGTATGCTCGTTAAGCTCCTGACGGCGACTGACCTCGCGCAAATCTGTGCCTTTGGTGACTGCGTACACATCAGCAGGCAGGCTATATTCACCATACCAGCGCTGAATCGACGCATTAGCGCGATCCACATTGACCCCATCCGGCAGGTCTGTCTTCGGACCCATCAAGGTACGCACAGCCGCAGGCAGCACCAGCCAGTCGTAACGTCCAATCCAGGTCTTGCTGCGTGCAATACGGTGGGCATACAGAGAAACATAGCGTTCCAGCGTCGACTGGCTTTGCTGTGCTTCACTCAGCTCATGCTTGTATTGGTAGGCTCCCGTGTCCTGCATTTCCTCCATCGGCACATTGCGCAGCCGTTCATTCAAAATAACATATCGCTTCTCCCGGTCCTCCGCCGATCCCAAACGGATAAATTTCCGGTTGCCGGAGTGTGTATACAGATCCACCTCTCCCCGCTGTCGCCCATCTTTGCTCACCCAATAAAACGATGGCGTGATGCGAATACCGTCCTTGGCGCTAAACATATTGCCTTTGGTTTTGAGATCAAACTTGAAATGATAGCCTGTCTTGACCGACACATTTGCATAACCTTCATGTGGGTGACTGCCGGGACGAATGGGCAAGGTGAATGGCTCCTGGTTCCCTCTCGGTAACCCGTCAATATTGCCAAGCCCCGTCCAATAGGACAGGCCGCTATGCGTCGGGCTCCCTTTTCGTTGCCGAAACACCCGCTCCCAATGGTAATCGGCAATATCCGTGATATGAAAATCATACATCCGTCCGATGACCTCTATATTTACCACATCATTGGCGACATGATGGGCGATATCCGTGTTGGCATGGCGCTGTTCAGTGAACCCGTCCGGTGCATTTTCGGCAATGGTACGGAACTCAACTGTGTAGTTGCCTTCATCTACCCACACGGGAAGATAAAAGTCTGTGTTGAGCTGCAGCACTGGAATGTCGATCCAGGTACCCCGCGGATAAAAATGCGTCTTTCCTTTGTCGTACACATCGAACGGAAAGCGAACCTGCTTGGTTCGTACATATTTGGCATACTCCCGATCACCATATCCGGGAATATCCAAATGTGGTCCCGCTGTTGAAATCGTCACCCGGAAAGGTCGCTCCAAAATAAGTGCGGATCGTCCCTTCGTAGGTTGGGTTTTCTGATTATGAGCAGCATCGTCCGACACTTTAGACAGATTCACTACGGGAGTGTGGACAGTCACCGTATTAATTCCCTGTATCGGGAACGTTTTATCCGCACCTCCATTGATATTTCCTTTGAGAATAGCGTAAGTGATGTCACCGCTGCTGGGCGTATTGGGTTTATTGATCTTATGCTTTTCAATCATATGGCCCGGGCTGTACAGGATATCCAACCCGATTTTTACGGGTTCAGGGATTTTGCCAGGAGTCGGCCCCTTTTCCTTGACACGCTGGTGGTCCATGATCGTTTGACCGTTGAATTTCACAGTATCGTTTTCAACTTCCACGTCTGGTGTAGCCTTCTGGGCCACAGGCTCCAGTGATCTTTGTTCATTGGGCACCTTCGGCATACTCTTGCCGCCATAAATATAAAGTGAACCCCCATCGACGATGCCCGGAGAAGGAGCCGGATAGTATTTTCCGTTGGTCGCTGATTCTACAGACGGCGGCGTGTAATTCCTTGGTGGAATCGTAATACTACCTCCCGGCAGTGCATAGTTGCGTAGCTGCGCGTTCTTGATACCGTACACCTCAAGGTTGTCGATCACCCAGTAGGAGTACGGTTTCACAATTTCGTATTTGTAATACTCCACGACCTTCATGTGCCGGGTATCGTTGATATCTTCCCATTCCAGATCATACGTGCGCTTCAGCTTGACGTTGTAGGTGCACTCGCCTTTGAGCTGTTGGTAGGTGTTTTGAAAAAGGTAATTCCGGGCCAGCACGTTTCCGTACAGGCTTTCAGAAGTTGGAATACCCTTGGCTACATCAAAACGTGACGCGCCTCGCTGATCGGCTTTAATAACGGCAGATACTGTCGGGTCCAATTCGGCAGTTTCCAAGCGCAGACCTGGAACGGGGCGGGAGCAGACAACACCTTTCGTTGGCTGTTCATGATCTTGACAATCCGAGGGTGCTCCCTCTTGGCTTTCTCCAGGCTTAGGACAGCCCTGAGCTTCTTTGTAATACAAGTAAGCGGTAAACTGTTCAAAAGAACCGTCATAGGTAAACCCGGGTACAATTCCCGGCAAAATATCTCCGCTTGGCGGTTTACCTGTCGTGCTTTTCTTATAACCCACATACTCATATTTCGGGTTGGTTGGCGGGGTAAAATCATACGGTTGATCAGCTTTCAGTTCATCTTCTAATGGTGTAAATACGTTGTTAAGAGATTTTCCGTCAGTGGTAAAATGCTTGACGATTAGACCACTCTCCAGTTCAATCTTGAACAGGATGGGCTGGTAAATGCGGTACGCTTCAACATTAGCAGCACAATTCGGACAGGATTCATCCTTGATATTTTTAGGTCTAAAGGCATTCAATTTCATGTTTACAGTTATCGGAATAATTGTAGTATCCGTGCCGATTCCTTTCTTTTGAAAAGGACGAATATTTCCATCGGTCGTTCCAAGACTTATAGAATCACTGTATTCTGCGTAGCTATCTTGTCGCGATTCACTAAAATATTTGGATGGATCTGATGCCGTATATAGTCGAGCCTCAACGTTTTTAATCTTCCTTCCTGGAAATTGAAACTTGTATGTGAAAGTGGCCTCCCCATCCATACCTTTGTTGGGTTGTTTATGATCGGTGACCCATATATTACTGCTATTTTTCCACATGTCAAAGTACATCATACCAACAAAGTAGCGATCATTCTTATCTGCAAAATAGGAGAGCGGCGTAACTTCCGTATCTGCTGCTACTTTGTCAATGGGAAAATAAAAAGGCGGGAGTTGCAATAGCAACAGAACCCCCGCCAGCAATACGACCATAATACGTTTGGCCTTCTTCATCAGTCTAATTTCCTTTCCACGGATTGACCATCAACGGAATAAAGTCATCTGCTGCCAAGCGGAATCCGATATATTCAATATCTCGCAACTTAAAGGATTTATAGTTCTTAATCCCGTTAAAAAGCTCATCTCCTGATGAATAAATAGGGTAATATAACATTCTTGTACCATCGCCGTTGTCCGTAGTCAGTTCTTCAACAGCATAACGATAGCGTGTATCATTATTCTTTGAGATGTAGAAAAGATTCCCTGCGGTAGATTTAGTTTTGGCTCTAATTCTTAGGTAAGGCGTACCTTTTGTGTTGGTATAAGGTTCAATACTGTAAACGTCACGTACTAGCTTTAGAGGCAGGTCAGAAACTTTGAAAATCATCACTTTGTCATATACTTTTCCTTGGGCATCTTTTAAAAGATATGGGTTAGACGTGAACGCCTTCTTATACGGCTCAATACTCACCACCTGATGCCCCGTATCCTCCAGCGCAGCAATTTCCTTCTTTCCAATCCAGACCCAGCGACTGACCTTATCCCACTCCACCGTTTGCCCCAGACCCTCACTTACCAACCGCAGCGGCACAAAAGTACGGTTTTGCTTCAAAATAATCTTCGTCTCATACGTTTTGGTCTGCCCATCCACGGTAGCGGTGTTTTGACCCACTGTCATGTTAACAGCATGGGCATCATTTTTAATCGACACAGCCAATTGACCGCCTGTTTTCTCCCAGCCTACCTTAGCCCCTAGCGCTTCGGATACAAAACGAATCGGAACCATCACATAATCGTTACTATCCTGAAAAGGTTTAGCATCTGGAAACTGTATTTTTTTCGCGTTTAACAAGACTTCAATGGGCTTGGTGCTGCTTGCCGCCTCCGTCGTTGGAATCGTAATTGTCGCGCCCCATAGCAACGTGACTGCGGTCAAACTCAACATCCATTTTTTCATACTCATCTCTCTATCCCCTTTGTCGGCTTAAACTTTAAACTATGTATATCATCTCTAATTTCATAAACTTATCGCATCCCCACTTTCGGAAAATACTGGATACAACTTATATATTATAGGGTTTCCCTCTTACAAAATCTATAAGAAAAACTTCTAATACAAAGTATTCCAAACAAATAGACTCTATAAAGCAATCCCTCCCCCTCAATCATAGAACTGACTCATTAAAAAGTTTTATATTTCCGCAAAATATCAACAAAAAAGGGCTGCCTCTCCCCTATGAAGGAAGAAACAGCCCGTGTGCTTCACGCGCAAAAAACTATGAATATATCAACTCATACCACCATATGGATTATTCCAGCATCATCCAATATTTCTTATATCATAAATCATACCGGACGAAAAATCAAACGTTACTTTTTCTCACGAAACATTTCAAAGATCATTCATGTATACCTGAACTTCCAGCTTGATAGAGTTGCTCATACACGTTCTTGTTGACCATCCTCAGCCCAAAACATCTGCGGATACGCTGTCCCGGCTTGGCCTTGAAAGTCACCGTCGCTTGATCCTTACCTTCCAGATATGCAGCCGGAATAGCGGCATTCACGTTGTAAAACTTATCGGCCTCATCAAAGCCTTCACTAAAATGCTCAAGCGGATGACCGTTAATCAAAATATCAAAACCGCAGTTAGGCATTTCCAGCGTAGCTGTGTAGGTAATGACCAACAGCATCGGAGCAGATGGATCTGTATTTAAATCGAAAGAAAACCAACCGTCAATTCCCGCATTCCGATAAGGTCGGTTATTCACATATCCGGTGCGAGTCGAGGCATCTCCCTGGAAGTTATGATCCCGCTCCGGCTGCATTTCACCAGGTTGGGCAAAATCAATCGTACACTGCTCCAGAATCGCCAGTTTTTCGCGTGCCGCTGTGTATTCCTGTTCCGCCTCCTGCCACGCTTCCTTCGTAAAAATGTCCCAATATACGGAATACGTACGGTCATGCATTTTATACAGAGGAGACAATTCCACATCCCGGGGATGCCCTGCATTCAAGGTACGGAACGTATTGGTCTTGCCCTCCACGGGCTGTATCCAGGCATCCAGCTTTTCCGTTTGAGGGATAAATACCGGTGTATAGAGAAACTCCTTGGCTTTAGGATCTTCTAAGGGTCCAAGGTCGCCTGCCAGCACCAACGGTCCATACATGACAGCCGCCCGATCCGGATTATCCGGCATCTGCTCCAGCCTCAGCGACATCGGAATCGTCACCTCTACAACATCCCCGTCAATCCACGTTCTGGCGATAGAGACAAAGCTGCCCGGTTCCGATACAACCGACTGTTCTTTGCCATTTACACGAATGGTAATTCCTTTTTCAGCCCAATATGGATAGCGGATGAGTAGCGTAAATGAGGCAGGTTGATCGCATTGAATCTCCAGCGTCGTATGATCTGTATCTGGATAGGAAGTGTTTTGTTTTAGCGTAACGCCTCTGTCCTTCCATTCCAGCGTGGAAGCAATGAACTGATTGACATACAGCTTATCGTGATCGTGAAAATAAATACCGCTGCCGTAGCTCGCATGGTTTTCCATCCCTGTACCAACACAGCATGTGAAATCGTCAAATTTGCTTTCAAAATGCTTGTGCCCGCCCATCGCCAGCGACAGAAAATACGTTACGCCCCCGTGAACCGGGTCCTGCGAGGCCAAAATATGATTGAATAGACCTCGCTCATAAAAGTCGGCTTCCTTGGCGGAAACATTCCATTGAAACAGATGATTTGTCAGCTTGAGCATGTTATAGGTGTTGCACGTCTCCGTCGTATGAGGCCCGATGCGATCATTCAAGCCATCCGGCGCTCCAAAATATTCTCCAAAGCTATTCCCGCCAATGACATACGAATGATGATCCACCACCCGCTCCCAAAAAAACTCCACCGTCTTCCGGCGCTTCGTGTCATTCGTGAGCTCATATTCCTTGGCAAGCCCAATCAGCTTCGGAATCTGTGTGTTGGCGTGAATGCCCTGTAAACAGTCTTCCTGCGAGCTAAGCGGGTCCAGCACTAGCTTGTGCCAGAAGCATTCAGCCAGCCGCAAGTAGCGCTCTTCCCCGGTATCCGCATACAAATCCGCCAATACCTCATTCATGCCTCCATATTCGCAAAACATCATCTGCTGCATCTGCTCATCGCTCATCGGCTGCAAAATTCCTTCGAGCCAGTCCGCCAGTTTGCGCTCTACACCTAATGCCTTATCACAGCCTGTCAAATGATACGCATCCCGCAGGCCAGCGAATAACTTGTGTAGTGTATACAAGGGGGCCCAGGCACCGTTCAGGTCAAAGCCCTTCGAACGAATATTTCCGGCAGATACCTCTTCAAAAAGTTCCTTTCCCCCTGGAATACCGGATACATATCCGTCACCATGCGCCGTCTGACAAACGTCCAGCTCATCCGTAATGTAATGTGCAATTTCTTTGAAACGCTCATCGCCCGTTGAAGCATACATCATGGAGCAAGCGGACAAATAATGTCCCAGTGTATGACCGGAAATAGTCATCGCTTCCCAGCCCTCATATTGAGGCGCTTTGGGCGTAAGTCCGGCATATTCCCGAAAACGCGCCAGCAGACGGTCTGGTTGAAGCTCCAACAGATAAGATCGGTTCAGCTCCATCGCCTGTTTGAAGGGACCTTCAGCCAATACCACCTCGTTCAGTGCGAACGGTCTTGCTTTCATATGGGCTTTTGCTTTAAGAGTCACTTTCCGTTCCTCCTTTAAGACGAATTTGGGACAAAAAAACGCATATCAAACACAACGAGCCGTTACGCGCCGCTGCCAAAGGTTTGCCCCCACTGCTGGTACAGCTGCGTTCTCGCCTCTGTAATGCCGGAATGAAACTGAATCAGCGCATGCTTACGTGCAAAATGGACCTCACGGATCGCCTCCTGCACCCGCTGTTCCCCGCCTGCTCCGCCGAATCCAGCGGCATCGAGCATAGAAGCGGCGGCTAATCGGCCTTGGGCCATCGCGACCAGCCCGCTTTCGATGCCAGTAATATTGCCGGCAACGTACAGCCCTTTGAGCGAGGTTTCCATTCGCTCACCGTGCAGTGGAACATGCCCGCCTAGCTCAGGGCTGTACACGAATTTGCACCCAGCTACCGCCGCCAGCTCAGCGAGCGGGTACAAGCCGCCGCTGAGCGCCACGAAGTCGGCGGGTTCGACGCGCTCGCTGCCAGGGATAGGCGAGCCGTCCGGTTTGACGTGGACCAGGGTCACGGATTCGACCCGGTCCTGCCCGTTGACGGACAGCACCGCCGTCCGCAACCGGATCGGGATATCCCACAGACGGAAGCCTCTATGGGGATAGCAGCACGCGATGAGTTTCTCCATCCGCATCGCAGCTGCCAGCCTGCCGCCTGCACGCATCCAGGCGGCAGGAGCTAGCCCCGATAGCTGAAGCAGCAGCTTCGCGGAGGCTGTCGGATCTGCCGCCGCACCAGCCAGCGGATTAGCGCACGGCAGTGTAATTGCCGCCACCTTCACCCCGGCGACAGACAGCTCGCGGGCAATCGCCATCGACAATACATTCATGCCTACGATGATGCCGCGTTCTCCTGGCTTGACGTAATGAACGTTGGTCATCACCTGCGCGGCCCCGATAGACATGACGCCCGGTAACGTCCAGCCATCCAGCGGAACGGGAATTTCGGCAGCTCCAGTCGCTAGCAATACGTAATCCGCAGTGAACAATCCACAGGAAGTGGAAATTTCCCACGTTGTTGTATATTCCATACCATGCACGGAAACGCCGCAGCGAATGTCCACCCCAAGCTCCCCGCAACGGGTAATCAGCTCATCCGAAACATGTTTTCCAACCCACCAGCCTTGACTCCCCTCCTCATGATATTGCCCGGGCATACGTCCACCCGGCTCTGTAAACTCATCCAGTACCGTGACTGGCAATCCATGCTCAGCAGCCGATACCGCTGCGGACAATCCGGCGGGACCCGCTCCAATGACGATGAGATGCGCCATTTCATTCATGTCACAATTCTCCCTGTGATTTCATTCGAAAGCTGCCGCCCGGTTTCCACCACCATACCTTCCTCCAGCTTGGTCAGGCAGGAACGGACAGTACCGAACGGATGAACCGTCAGGCGGCATTCGTTACAATGCCCAATGGCGCAGTATACACCTCTGGCCGTACCGGATTCCTCATGTCTTCTCAGCAAACGGACACCGCTGGCCAGCAGTGCTGCTGCCAATGGCTCTCCAGCCAATCCCTGCATGGGACGACCGTCAAAAAAGAAAGATACCTGCCGACGCTCCGGCTTTGGTCCCAAAATAGGATGATTTACAATGCGCGTGCGGCTCATAAAGAACCTCCTTCTGCCAGCTGCCCGAACGTTACGGGACGCACGGGAGGCCTTTGGGATAACAGCTCCGCCTCCCGGCGGGCAGCAGGAACCTGATTGTAAAACCATGACTCCACCAATTGTCGGCATACCCTACCCTGACATGCCCCCATCGTCACCCGCGTAGCCATTTTAAGCTGGCGCACGGTGTCCACACCCATGCGGCAAGCCTGCTCCATCTGTGCGATACTCACTTCTTCACAGCGACATACGAGCAAATGACCTGATGCGCTCCCAATCGTCTCACTTCGTCCCGTCGCCCGCTTACTCATAGCTGATCGCGCAGGTCTTAATCGCTGAATAAAAATCCAGCGCCGCCTGGCCCTGTTCCCGGGTATGTGAGCTGGATTGCTTCAGACCGCCGAACGGAGCCTGGTATTCCACACCAGCCGTCTCCTGATTAACCCGGACCATACCGGCGTTCGCCTCATCCAGAAACCGATGAGCCAACCGCAAATCGCGGGTGAATAGAGAGGCGCTTAATCCATAAATAGAATCATTGCACAGTCGAATCGCATCCTCGAAGTCGTCCGCCTGCACGACCCCCATCACAGGTCCAAAAATCTCCTCCTGAATCAACGGATGGGACGAATTGAGTCCAGTCGCCACCAGTGGACGCACATAATACCCGTTCTCTGTCCCGGCGGCGGCTCCACCTTCGGCCAAAATCTCGGCTTCCCGGCGGGCCAGCGATATATAGGACATGACCTTCTCGTATTGACCTGCGGATGCCACAGGTCCAAGATACGCACCGGGGTCAAGCGCCGGAGCGATCTGTATTTGTTCCACCGCTTGGCGTAAGGCTTCCGTGAACGTCTCATAGACAGACTGTTCCACGATCACCCGACTGGTGGCCGTGCATTTTTGCCCGGCTGAACGGAAAGCTCCGCTGACAATCATCGCCACCGCCTGTGCTACATCCGCGTCTTTCAGCACAATGGCGGCATTTTTACCGCCCATCTCGGTCTGGTACTTCATGTTACGGCGCGCGCATCGCTCGGCAATGCCCAAACCTGTAGCGGTAGAACCTGTGAAGCTGACCGCATCCAGTACCGGATGCTCCAATAAGGCATCGCCAATACGGTTACCCTGCCCAATGACTAAGTTCAGTACGCCGGGCGGAAGCTGCACCGCCTCGAATAGCTCGGCGACCCGTACTGCAGTTAACGAAGCATGTTCGGCAGGCTTCCAGATGACCGTGTTTCCGCACAAAAGTGCAGGAGCGATTTTCCATAGCGGAATAGCTACCGGAAAATTCCACGGCGTAATGACAGCCGTTACACCTAGCGGAATGCGCTTTGTGAATTGGAGCACTCCCGGCTCATTCGAAGGAATGACTGTACCGATGGAACGTACGCCCTCGGCCGCATAGTACCGAAGCAGATGGACACCTCGCATGACCTCTCCGCGCATCTCGGTAATCGGCTTGCCCATCTCACGGCTGGCCAGTTCAGCCAATTCAGGTAATGCTGCCTCTAGTAACCCGGCTGCTTTGAACAGATAAACTCCCCGCGCTGCGGGACTCAAAGCGGCCCATCCCGCCTGAGCCAGCCGTGCCGCATGCCCGGCCTGTGTAATATCGCTCGTTTCTGAAAAATGGACGACTCCCACCTCCTCCTTCAAGTCCGAAGGATTGTGAACCACCATTTCCTCGCCGGAAGGGCTCAGCCACTCACCGCCGATCCAATTTCGGCTCTCCATCGTCTTCACCTCCATTCAGGATGATACTTCGCTCGGACGAACCGCCACCTCAAATGCTTCGCGAATGCGGTCATAATCCGCCTGCGGCAGCGCAAGTCTGGGCGGACGTGTCGGACCGACCGGAAATCCAGCCAGCTCCATCATATATTTGATGGACTGTACCAATTGCGGGCTGGCATCATAGTGGAACAGTGGCAGCAGCCTGCGATACAACGCGGACGCTTCCGCCATATTTCCCGCCTGCGCAAGTCGGAACAACTCTACCCCTTCCTTGGGCAACGCATTAGGCACCCCCGAAATCCAGCCTGTCGCGCCGAACAATGCCCCCTCCATCGCCAGATTATCTACTCCGACCATGACCTCCAGCTCTGTCTGATCCAAAATAGCGTGAATACGCCGTACATCACCGGAAAATTCCTTGACTGCTACGATATTTTCAATTCGCGATAAGTCCGCAAGAATATCTGGAGTCAAATCAACCTTGTAATCATGGGGGTTGTTGTACGCAATGATCGGCAAGCCTACCTCCGACAATGCTTCATAGTGGGCCGTTACCTCGTGAGGCAGTGGATTGTAATTAATGGGCGGCAGTGCCATGACACCCGCAGCCCCAGCATCCTTCGCATGCTGAATCCAATGCACCGCCTGTTTGGTGGACGGAGCTGCCGAGCCGACAACAACCGGGACACGCCCTGCCGCAGCGTCAATTACGATATGCACAACCTGCGACCGTTCCTCCGGGGACAAAGCCGCATATTCTCCCAGCGATCCCGTAGGAACTAGTCCGCTAATGCCGCTTGCAATCAGATGCTCGCACAGCTCGGTCAGACGCTTATGGTCTACCTCCAGCTCTGCCGTGAACGGTGTAACCAAGGCCACATATACACCTTCAAAACGTGCCATATGCTTACCAACCCTTTCCCATCTTTATTTTCATATTCAGCATTCGGGAATGATGCAAAATGCTCACATCAGCAAAAATCCTTCTCTAAGCGGGTCCTCGGGGTCCAACACAAATTGATGATGTCCCGTCACCCAAGCCGAACCTGTAATTTGTGGAATGACTGCTGGATAAGGACCTATCTGCGTCTCGCCCACAATTTCAGCCCGAAACATGGAACCTGTGATGCTTTCATGTACAAACGGCTCATTTAAGCCCAGTTTTCCCTTGGCGTGCAACACCGCTACCTTGGCCGAGGTTCCTGTGCCACAAGGAGAACGATCGATACCTCCCGGTGGGATGACAACGACATTGCGGCAATCGGCCTGTGGAGCCACAGGCTCCCCGTAAAATTCAATATGTGTCAATCCTTGAATAACCGGATTTTCAGGATGTACGACCTCAACAACCGCATTCACTGCCTCCCGAATCTGCACCGCTGTTCGTACAATTTTTGCCCCATGGCTCTGCTCCAGTGCAAGACCGATGGAAGCCGCCTCTACAATGCCGTAAAAGTTGCCTCCATACGCAATATCCAGCGTGACTTGCCCGATGCCCTCTACCTGAATCTCCACTTCACGGCGGTACACAAAAGAAGGGATGTTTGTGAACGTTACTTGTCGCACCTTGCCCGCATCCACCTCCAGTTGCACTTGAACCGGGCCTGCCGGAGTGTCCAGCAATATTGCTTTTTTATCCGCAGCAATCAGTCCGCCCTCCATCAGCGCCGTACATACTCCAATCGTATCGTGACCGCACATCGGTAAATAGCCACCGGTCTCTATAAAGACCACACCAATATCTGCATCAGGATGACAAGGTTCTGTTAAAATGCAGCCTGACATCACCTCATGACCACGCGGCTCGAACATCAGCAAACGGCGAAAATCATCATGATGTGCTGCCATATAAGTCATTTTTTCCAGCATCGTACGACCTACCAGTTTAGGCGCGCCGTGGATGACTGTCCGCGTCGGATTGCCTCCCGTATGGGTATCAATCGTAGTAATTCTGCCCGCTACGCTCATCCGGTTACCTCCCCGTGAACCTCGTGGTTGGTAAAAACCTCTCCAAATCGGTCATATCGCAGCGGCTCCACCGGAATGCAAGTGGGTTCGCCGCGTACCATTTCGGTCACCAGCTTACCCGTAACCGCCGCAAGACTAATGCCATCCCCCTCATGGCCAGAAGCGATAAACAGCCCCGGTACTTCGTCCACCGCTGATACAATTGGCAAATGATCAGGTGTCCATGGACGTAAGCCAGTATACGCCCGCATCAGCGGTACATTGGCTAAAGCAGGAAAAAAACGAATGGCTCTGCGGGCGATTAAGCGAATCACCTGCTGATCGACACGTGTGTCCATACCGACAAACTGACGGCTGCTGCCGATCAGAATGTTTTGAGATGCGGTTGGCTCGAATACCAACGCGACACCGTATTTTTCATAAAGCTCATCCACACACCGCTGACCGCCAAACTTGCTCATCAGATAGCCGAACTCCATTACCTTGCGGTTCCCAATGGAAGGCATTCGGGCAGACACCAGTATATGTCCTTTGCGCGGCATGATCGGAAGGTCCAAACCGAGTGAATGACCGATGCTGCGTGTCCACACACCTGCCGCCAATACCACTGCACCTGCATGGATAACGCCATTAGGCGTCTCCACCCCGCGGACGTTCCCCCTTTCGTCCTGAAGGATGGACTGTATCGGCATGCGCGGTAATAACTTGGCTCCCATTCGACGCGCGGCCTCGGCCAGTGCATACGTCATCAACACCGGATTCACAGTGGAATCTGTCGCGCACTCCAGTCCGCCCGGCAAATCTTTCGCTAAATGCGGCCATTCCTGTCGCAAATCCTGCTGATCCAGCATGCGAAACGGAAGTCCTTCCTGCTGCTGACGGGTTACCCACTGCTCAGCCGCTTGCATCTCCTGATCGTTTTCACAGACCAGAATACTGCCAGGCGCACGATACTCAAACTCATCCTCCAGTTCCCTAGCCAGCTCTGCCACGAGTTCCTGCGATACCAACGACATTCGACTGTCAAACCCGGGCTCTTTATCAATTGCCAATATATTGCCATCACAACGGGACGAAGTGCCTCCAGCAATCTCCCCTCGCTCAGCCAGCACGACCTTCATACCGGACTTAGCCGCATAATAAGCAATGGCTGTACCGATGATTCCGCCGCCTACAATGACCAGATCCGCGGCATCATGTTTCATTCGCTTCCCTCCCTTCGACCGTTTTAATCTGCTTGTGAGGTATTATTTACAGCTTGAGCGTAAAGCTTTGTGTCACAGGCTTGCTCAGCTCATCATAATCCCGCAGCTGTACGGTGAACGTATACGTCTTGTTGCCTGCTCCGCTGTCTGCTGTTCCGCTAATCGTTCCTGTAAAACGGTCCAGTGTCAACCCTGCGGGCAGTTGACCGCCTGTCACCGTCCAATCGTAAAACGGAACCCCTCCCTTGGCCTCCAGCTTAGCCGTGTACGCTTTGCCTTTGACGGGTGCTGGCAATTCCTTCGTCATGATTTCTGGCGCGAGGAAAGGAGTCAGGTCCTTACGCAGCGGCCAGCCCGCTTTTTCTGCTACCAGTAGCGAAAGCTTCGTGTTCATCCAGCGCCGGGTCGGGAACAGATGGCGCCAGCCTCCATTTTGTCCACTCAATCTGTCGACTTCTGCAAGCTCTCCAGATAGATGATAGCTGTCATCCAATGCAGCCGGTCTGTGCTGATAAGCCATAATATCAGGGTCATTGCCCGCCGCTTCCTTCAACGCTCTGACACCCGGGAATGTGTCGCTGAACACAATCGCATGACCGAATTCATGCATGATCAGCCCATGCACATCCGTCACCTTGGACAGATCGGATTGATACCATTCTTCATCGTCCACGGATGTGAATGGAATCGCATCATCATAGAAATCCAGAATCAAGCTATAGGAACGGTTCAGGTTCCCCGGGACGGTCACACCGTTACGTGTATGATAATTGCCGTTTGTGGCCGGAAAGCCCGTAGAATACGGCCCGTTCAGCCCTCTCATAAACACCCACATGCCTTTGTAGGGCTTATCATTTGTCACCTGTATTTCATTTTGCCAGTCGTCTCCTGGCAGATGGTTTACCTCCGCTTTGGCAGGAACCTCATCGAAAGGAGCCAGATCAAAGAAATAGAACCAGTCCTTTACCGCCAGCTCTGCGGCTTTTTTGGTAGCTGCATCATTGAAATAAGGCTTGATCGTATCGAATCTGTAGTCAAAATGGAGAGGAACTGTGGGCTCTTTATTATCGTCCTGATCCAACACGCGAATCGGAATGGACTGAGCGGTCGTGTGACCATCATTTCCAGCAACAGACATAGACAGCGTGTAATTCTCTATTTCACCGTTTCCTCCAATCCGGTCAGGATGGATGGCTAGCCGAAAATCTTTTTCCTCCTGTGCATTGGCAAAAGTCAACGTTTTGCTTGCTCCTTGTGCCGACAACGTACTTGGCAGATCCATCATCAGCCGGGACGTGCCCCGCGCAGTCAGCGTAACCGTCACCGGAAAAGCAGCATCCACTGGCGGCTTCACTTTTAGCTTTACATACGGGTTCGCCAGATATCCTTGCCAATCAACCAGATCTATACCATAATCGTTCACCGTCCGGCTAAAAATGTCGACGACTTTTACACCCGATTTTGCCTCGGCATAAGCCTGTTGACCCGGAATAGCTGGTGTCAAAGCCACAATGAGAGAAGCCGCTAGCGCAGTCAGCCATATTTTGGTGTGTCTTTTATGCGTGTTCATTTGATTCCCTCCATCTCATTTTTGAATGACTTGCAAACGATGATAGTTACCTATAGCGCGACTGCGTTTTATAACAAAAGCAGCTCCTTAGGCGAAGAGGTCAGTACCTTGACACCGTCATCTGTGATCAGCACATCGTCCTCAATCCGAACCCCACCGAAGCCTGGAATATAAATGCCTGGTTCCACGGTAATGACATGACCCGGTACGAGCACCGACTTACTTTCGCGGGACAGCCGTACCTGCTCATGAATCTCGAGACCAAAGCCGTGGCCCAGCCCGTGACCAAACTGCTCCCCATAGCCGTAAGAGGCAATCACATCCCGCCCCAGACTATCTCCCTCCCGACCGCTTAAGCCGGGACGAAGTCCTGCAATCGTCTTCATATTTGCTTCCAGCACAATGGCATACAATTTCTCATGTCGTTCTGAGGGCTGGCCTACGATTACGGTACGCGTGATATCGGATAGGTAACCCCGCACATTTGCGCCAAAATCCATCGTGACAAACTCGTTCTGACCAATTTCCTTATCACTGGCCAGTCCGTGCGGCAACGCCGAGCGCTCACCCGAAGCGACAATGAACGCAAAACCGCCTGATTCCGCGCCTGCGAGCCGAAGCTGATACTCCAGCTCTGCCGCGATTCGTCGCTCTGTGACCCCAGGCTGAATATAATTCAGCACCTCCGAGAAGGCAGCATCGGTAATACGCGCAGCTTCGCTAATGGTGCGAATCTCTTCTTCGTCTTTCACATCGCGCAGCCGTTCAATGACATCCTCCGTTTGCACGTACTCCAACGAGCCCAGCGCGGCTTGAAGCTGTCCCGACTGTTGAAGTGAGACATGCCTGCTCTCCAAACCCAGTCTACGAACCCCCAACTTACTTGTGAGATCAGCGATGGTCTGGAAGATTTGCGCCTCATGCCGAATCACTGAATATTCCGTTGCCTGATCTGTTGCCTGCATCATATAGCGGAAATCCGTCACTAAAAAGGCCTCTTCCTGTGTAACAAGCGCAATTCCAGCGGAGCCTGTAAATCCGGTCATATATCTTCGATTAGGCCCATGTGTAATAAGTAGTGCATCTATCCCAAGAGCCGATAATTCCGAGCGTAACCGGGCCAGTCTGCCAGGAACACCCTGTAACGGTTTTGTCTTTTGACTGTCTTCCTCTTTCACTCGTACGCCTCCTTATTCCACATCTCTTTTCAAGGCATATGTCTTAGCCCACACTCTCCACTTGCTTTTGAACACATGTATACTCTTCTCGCTGCCGTCGTTCCCGTAAGTCCTGCGTCCAATTCTCCGTCTCTTTTTCAAATACACCAACGCGTCACGGCTTCCTTTTAGCCTTTAATCCCTGTCAATGTGATGCCTTCAATAAAATAACGCTGCCCTATAAAAAATATCACGACGATCGGAGCCAAAATCGTGCTGGAAGCCGCCATCAGGTAAGGCCAGTTGGTATTGTTCAATCCCCGGAAAGTCGCTAGCCCCAGCGCGAGCGTAAAATGCTTTTCGTCACTTAAGTAAATAATCGGGCCCAAAAAATCGTTCCACACATCAATAAATGTAAATATTCCGATCACGATCAATGCAGGCGAAGATAAAGGAATAATGACACGCCAGAGTACAGTCAGAGGCGTACCTCCGTCCATATAAGCCGCTTCGTCTAGATCGCGCGGGATCGTCAGCATGAATTGTCGCATCAAGAAGATGTTAAACGCCCCTCCACCAAACCATGCAGGAACAATCAGTGGCAAAAATGTATTCAGCCCGCCCAGCTCACGCCACATCACGAAAGTGGGAATCAACGTCACCGCGTAAGGCAACATCATCGACCCGATTAGCAGGGAAAAAATCAGATTACGTCCAGGCCAGCGCAGGCGGGCAAAGGTAAACGCCGACACAATCGAGGTCAACATCACTCCTGCCAGCACACACACCTCAATCATGAACGTATTCATAAAATACCTGCCGAACGGTACTGAAGTCAGCGCTTCCGGGTAATTGCTCCATTGAAAAGGAGAGGGTATCCACTCTGGCGGGAACACGAAAATTTGCGATGTCCCCATCAGAGAGCTACGAATGAGCCATACAAATGGCAACAGCATTAACGCACTGCCTATCATTAAAACGATATACAGTACAACACGGCTGATTGAGAATGGTTTGGAACGGGTGGGGGTAGCAGGACTACGGGAGCGTTCAGGCTGTGGAAGCGGATGATGTGGTGTTTCTGAAGAATTGACAGAAGAAGTGACCTGATTCATGAACGTTCCCCTCCTTCATAGTGAACCCACTTTTTGGACGTGGAGAAAATCAGGACGGTAAGCACCATGATGACGAAAAATAAGATCCAAGCCAGAGCTGAGGCGTAGCCGATTTTAGTCTCCGTAAAGGCCGTACGCCACAAGTAGAACACATAGAACAACGTTGAATTGTTAGGTCCCCCGTTGGTCATAACATACGCCTGATTGAAGGCCTGAAAGGTGCTGATTAAAGACATGACCAGATTGAAGAAAATGGTTGGTGTCATCGAAGGAATGGTAATGTGAAAAAATTTATGCCACCTATTGCCGCCGTCTACCTCAGCTGCTTCATACAGATGAGTGGGAACCGACTGAAGTCCCGCCAAAAAGATAATGACCGTGTTCCCGATCCCCCAGGTGCTCATCATGATCAGCGAGGGTATTGCAGTGTTCTCGTCATAAATCCATTTGCTCCCCGGCAGTCCAACGCCCTCCAGCAGCGAATTTAACAGTCCAAAATCCGGGTTGAACATCCATAGCCACAGCATCGTGTTGGCAATACTCGGTACAATGGTAGGTAGATAATAAATCGTACGGAACACCGACAAACCCTTCACCTTTTGATTTAATAACAGCGCAATGATAAAAGCCGCCGCCAAGCCGAGAGGTACGCTGCCCAGTGCATAATAAGTAGTCACGAACATGGATTGGAAAAAGGTATTATCCTCGGTCAAAATGGTTCGGTAATTATCCAATCCTATAAAGGTCATCTGTCCACCAATCGTCCAATCGGTTAAGCTGAATACGAATGAGGCCGCAATCGGTCCAATTGTAAAAATCATTAATCCGAGGATGGCAGGAAGCGCGAAAAGCAGACCCCAGTTTCGCTCCATGCGCATCATTCCTGATTTTGGTCGCTTCATGGGCTGTTCTCCTTTCGCAGCTGTCCCGCCGCATTATTCATCCGGGTATACGCCTTGAAGCAATGGCTGAATGATAGGTTCCAGTTCATCCAGCGCCTGCTGCGGCGTCTTCTTGTTCGTCCAGATCAGATCCAGCCCCGGGGTCAGTTTGGAACCGATATCAGGCCAGTTGCGAAGGGTCGAAGTTGACGGCTTGATCGCATAATCTCTGGCATACTCAATGCCAGCCTTTTGAAATTCCGGTGGATGTGCGGCATTGTTCGTCCATGACTGGATAGCCTGCTCATCGGTATAGTATTTTTCCTCGATAGGCATCCAAAGACCGGACTTGAACAGATCCACCTTTTCGGGATTGTTATGGTACAAATAAAATTCGAGCGCTTCCTTCGGGTGCTTGGTGCTCTGGAAAATGACCGTGGCTCCCGCAACAATCATCGTTTTGGGCTCTTTTAGCTTCGGCAGAACGCCGATACTCCATTGCAGCTGCTTGTTGTTCGAAAAATCAAGCAGGGACCAGGTTCCGTCCACCACCATCGCGACCTTCCTCGTCTGAAGACGAATCGTATTAGACGGCATGTCCTGCTGCTGGATCAAATCAGGAGAAACATGCTCCTTGAACACCAGATCCTGCAGCTTCTGAAAAACCTCCACCGACTCAGGACTGTTCAGGGTGTACTTCTTGCCCGTTTTGTCAGTCAAACCTCCGCCGTTGCTCGCCAAAAGCGGTCCCCAGGAGCTGCGGTCATTGCCGAAGGCAAAGCCGTACTGCACAATATTTTTCGGATCAAATCCACTGTCCCCCGGATGCTTGCCGTTCTGATCCTTGGTCAGCTTTTTGGCAATTTCCAGGAATTCATCCCATGTCCACGCTTTTTCAGGATCAGCCGGAGGGACGGGTACCCCTGCTTCTGTAAACAACTCCTTGTTGTAAAATAACTGCATCACTTCCAATGCGGTGTAATTTCCGATCGACTTGCCGGGTTCGCTGTAGAGATAGGAGGATTTGAGCTTGTTTTTTAATTCGGGATATTCGTCATAATAAGAGGATAAATCCAGGAGTCTGCCTTCACTTGCCCATTTCATTGTGAGGGAATCGCCCAGGTAGGCGATATCAGGAAGCTGATTGGCAGCCATTAACGTATTAATTTTCGTCGTGTAGTCACCAGGGACATGCTCGCCCTTCATCCGGATGTTCGGGTGGGATGCATTAAAGCTTTGAATCATTTTTTCCATCGCCTGCTTCTCGTCATTGCTTCCCCAGTACATGAACTTGAGTTCGACCGCATTGGGATTTGCCGGTTCGCCAGCGTTACCACTGCAAGCCGTCAGCCCTGTCAACATCACCGTCATCACGAGAGCCATCCATGTCCGTAACCTTCGTTTCAGCAAATCAACCGGCCCCTTCCTGAACTGGTTTCTCCTTACAAGCCTATTATGCGCTGAGAGCCCAGAGCCGACCACCCAACGACTCCAGACTCTCTTTGTTTTGGTATGATTTTTTAACAGCGCGTTTACAAAAATGTTTTACGAAACTCCGTCGGGGTCAGTCCAGTATGCTTTTTAAAGGCAATGCTAAAATAGTTCGTATCTGTGAATCCCACAAGCTCCGCTACCTCCGCCACCTTGCGACTCGGGTCCAGCAGCAGTTCTCGGGCCCGCTCAAAGCGAACACGTGTCTGGTAGTCTGCGAAGCTTTCACCTGTAACTTGCTTGAAACGGGCACTCAAATATTTGGGGCTCATATTCATGTACTCTGCCAGACGGTTCAGCCCTCCATCCTCCTGAAGATGCTCGCGAATCCATTCCTTGGCCCGTTGGAATTTGCGGGGAATACCCTTCTCGCGTGATTCTCGGACATGACGACCCACCCGAACAAAATAGCGCGATACATAATCAACCATCTCGGGCCCATGTCGTAATCGGGACAGCTCCAACAACGGGTCATGCTCCTGCATGGACGTTTGTCCTACAGATGCATCACTCTGAACGATCCGCATGACGAACAGCACGAGCTGGGTGACGATCATTTTCACCTGCTTGAATGGCAACCCTGCCAACTGTCCTGACCATTCCTGTAAAATCGCATGTACGGCAGCATCATTACCGGCTCGAATTTCCGTAATCATCAGCAGTTCCTTCTCCAGTAATTGACTGCTGTTTGGCTCGGCCGCCTGAATGCTCTCGTAGGGGATGATCTGGCTATAGCCCACCCACCCCCGATGCTCCGCCGCTTGCACGGCTTCCTCATACGCCTCGGGAAGTTGCTCCATCCGTTGTACAGGACGGCTAATCCCGATGGACACGCCCTGACTCAATCGTTCCTGCACGGCCTGCCGAATCTGCTGTGCCGCCCGCTCCGCCGCCCTGCAAGATGCCGTCGCCAGCAGCACAACACGCCGATCGCGGGAAACCGCTGCACTGTGTGCCTTCGCCCCGGCTGCTGCCGCAGCCTCCCCAGCCAGCTCGGCGAATACATGGCTGCTTTTATGCATGGAACCGTATGGCTTGCTAGTGGCGGCTGCCTCCTGCTGCGACGCCTCCTCCAGCTCGCAGCACAGCACGGTATAAGGTGGCCCGCTCGTCTCGCCGAAAAATCTCAGCCCGTCCATCTCCCGAATGACCTCGGCTGCAGGACGCCGCTGCTGGAGCAAATCCAGCAGTAGATGCTCCCTGTACAATGGCTCCAATGAACGATGGCGGTGAATCGCTTCCTCCTCGCTTCTTCGCCATTGCGCAATACGATCCTCAGCCCGGCTCAATGCCGCTTCGAAATCCTCGCTGGTCACCGGCTTGAGCAAATAATCGACCGCTTGAAGCGAGACTGCCTGACGAATATACGTCATAGATTCGTACCCTGTCAGGAATAATAACGGGGTCTGCTGATCCTTGTCCCGAATGGTTTTGGCTACATCCAGTCCACTCATATCCGGTAAATTAATATCCAGTAAAACCATGTCCGGTCGCTGCTCCGTATACAAACGTAATGCCGTTTCGCCGTCCCCCGCCACATCACTGACTTCCACTGACAGGCCACTTTCCGCCACCATCAGCTTCAGTCCTTCCCGAATATGATATTCGTCGTCCACAATCAGCAGCCGGTACATGCCCTTCTCCCCTTTCTTATTCAGTTCGAATGGGTGCCAGTAAGGTAACCGAGGTGTACTGACCCGGCTCGCTTGTCACGGACAGTCCATATTGCGGACCATAATGCCGAAGCCGTTCATGTACATTGCGCAGTCCAAAGCCAATAGCACTTCCCCGCTCGGCATCTAGCGACTTCCGAATATCGTCCAGACGCTCGGCTCCAATACCGCCCCCATCATCACTGACCGTCAAACGCAACATATCCCCTTCCCTTGTGCCGGATAACATGATATAGCCATGGTCGGTGCGCCCTTTTAAACCGTGGTAAATAGCATTTTCGACGAGCGGCTGGAGGATTAGTTTGGGTACATAAAATCCGCAAATATCCTCCTCTACCTCGCAAATCCACTCGAACGAATTCCTAAACCTGAACTGCTGCACCTTCACATAGGCGCTTACATGCTCAACTTCCTGTCCCAAACTGATTTGCTCTCGGCCATAACTTAGTGAAATGCGAAAACATTTACCGAAGGCACCGATTACTTCTGCCATATCCCGTTGCCCATTCGCCAATGCCATTCCCTTCAGTGACTCCAGCGTGTTGTACAAAAAATGCGGATTAATCTGCGCCTGAAGCGCGCGGAACTCAGCCTGCTTACGCGACAGCAACGCTTCGTAGACCTGATCGTACAGTTCATGATTTTTTTGCATCATATGAAGAAAACGCTCCCCGATCTGCCCTACCTCATCCTTAGGATTAAAAACAACGGAAGTAGGAGCTTCGAAAGCTTGGGCTGAGCCTGTAGCATTCACACTCCCATCGACCGCCATTAATCGGCTCAATTGAAGCAGGGGGCGACGAATCGTGTCACTCAGCCGATAAGACAGCATCCAGCCCAGCATCAGTGCAACCAGAAAAGTCCAGATGGTCCAGGCACCAATTTTCCGCGCATCCTCGAACAGCACAGACTGATCGACTTTTTGCAGCAGCGTCCATTGTCCTTCATTTAACGGGCCGTAAGAGATCATCGTTTGGCGACCGTTCCATGTTCTCCAGTCCTTCGTAAGCACTGGCCTATCCACAGCCGATTTAGCAATCTGCCGCAATAGCGCTTGATCCGCAACGCTTTGCTCCGGCAATCGGTATACAGGCTCGCCCTCCTGATCCAGCACCCACATCTGGGTATTGCCGTCTGTCTCATGAAAAGCAAGCCCCCGAAACAGACTAGCCTTGTCGATTTCCAGCAGCAAAAATCCGAGGGGTGCGTAATCTCCAGTCGTTTTTCGAAGTAGCTTCCCCACATAGATGCGATCCCTCGCCATCCCGCGTCCTGATTCAAACGGCGAATGAGCCATCCACATCATGGGCCGCTCGGCGAGCAGGCGGCGATAGTACACACGTGCTTCCTCTAATGTAGGAAGGCCGCCAAAACGGACCGAAACATTCCCCTGATAGAGAGAATGCTTGAGCCCGCCATTGGCGGCATATATGAGAGAGGACGTGATATACGGCTTGGTCTGGGTTTGCGTACGGACAACCATACTGAGTGTTTCATCGTTCCGTAAATATTCATAATCATCTTCCGGCTTGGTCTCCAGCATGGACTGCACATCAGGATTGCTGAGAATGGCATTGGTCAGGTCATTCAAATCGGAAAGCGTCGCATTGACGTAATTTTCACTCATTTGCCGAGACTGCATAGCTAATGCTTCTGATTTCTCACCGATGGAATGGGCCGCGATCCGGTAAAAGGTAAAGGTCAATACCACCATCGGAATGACGGTGAGTACCAGCGTCAGTACAATAAATTTCCCACGGATTGTAGGAATCCCGGCGAACTTTTGACGACCCCGGCCTCCCATTCATCTGTCTCCCTTACACATAGGGTGGGAGCCATTCCCCGTGCGCTGCGATCAGGTCATCACACAGAGAAACGATATCATCTATGGACAGCTCTGCGGACGTGTGCGGGTCCAACATAGCAGCATGATAAATGTGCTCCTTTTTCCCGGTGATTGCAGCTTCAATCGTTAACAGCTGGGTATTAATATTCGTCCGGTTCAGTGCAGCACATTGGGGTGGCAAATCCCCGACAAAGGTTGGCGTAACCCCGTTACGATTCACCAGACAAGGTACCTCTACACAGGCTTCCTTCGGCAGATTGGTAATTAAGCCTGTGTTCATCACATTGCCACCAATGGCAAAAGGCTGATTCGTTTCGATCGCCTCAAATATATAAGAGGCATACTCGTTTGACCGTTCATGACGCAAATCCTGATCGCCCAAAAGCTCCTCACGCATCGTTTCCCATCGTGCAATCTGGTTCACACAGCGGCGCGGGTATTCATCCAAAGGAATATTGAAGCGCTCGATCAGCTCAGGGTATGCCCGTTTGATAAAATACGGATGATATTCCGCATTATGCTCGGACGATTCTGTAATGTAATAGCCGAATTTTAGCATCATTTCAAAGCGTACCATATCATGATGCTTTTCCTGCTGTTTAGCGGCGGCTCGTTTTTTAATCTCAGGATATAAATCTACACCATCCTTGCTCACTTCGAGCAGCCACGCCATATGATTGATGCCTGCGATTTTTGCCTTTACACCTTCCTGCTCCAGCCCAAGGCTTTTGAACAGCTCCGGTATACACGCCTGCACGCTATGACACAGCCCTACCGTACGGACACCGCCATAAACGTTCATTACATTCGTCAGCACTGCCATCGGATTGGTGTAGTTGAGAAACCAAGCATCCGGGCACACCTCACGCACGTCTGCCGCAAAATCGAGCATTACCGGAATCGTGCGTAAATTGCGGAAAATGCCACCAATGCCGACCGTATCGGCAATCGTTTGGCGCAGACCGTATTTTTTGGGAATTTCAAAATCCGTAATTGTACACGGATCATAGCCACCCACCTGGATGGCATTTACCACATAAGTTGCTCCACGCAGTGCTTCCTTGCGGTCAGTGTAGGAGCGGATCACACAGGTGCTCCCTGTTGTTTTTTTCAAATTGGATAAAATATTTTCTGAATCTTTCAGCCTTACTGGGTCAATATCGAACAACGCTAGTTCAAAGCCCTGCAAAGCAGGCGTCAACATACAATCGCCAAGCACATTTTTAGCAAATACCGTACTGCCTGCACCCAGAAATGTAATCTTGCTCATACTTTATCCCCCATTCACATTTTGTTCGCAGCTTTGCACTCCAAATGCAAGGATACCCACCGCCACTCTCCCCTTTATAGGAGGAAAGTGACGATGGGAAAAATTAGTCATGACTATGCGTTGTTGCCGCCCATTCAGAATACCCCCGCTGATTTAGCGGAGCTGACAGGTCGAGGCGGTAAGGCAGATGTTACCGGGGATGTCGTAGTTGGCGGGGTTACTGAATTCTCCGGGCCAACCGGTGTTACCGATGGAACCGCAGCCCCTGCCTCAATCACGGTTACCTTCGCCATTGCCTTTAACTCTGTCCCTTCTACTTTGCCCTTCAACTCAAACGAACCTGGAGCAGCATATTGTGCAGGGTCTATATCCTCCCATTCCACAGCCACCCATTTAGTGGAGCCTTCGCCATACGTAGCTTCCACTACGCTTGGCAGTTCGGGTTTTTCACCCGTACGAGTCGTCACGTTTACTTCTTTTAAAGCCGTAATTTTCTCGACTCCCGTTAGGCTTTGTGCTGTACCGGAGACCAAACCTGCTACCTCAGAAGCATTCAAAGCACGGCTGTAGATCCGGAATTCATCCACCAGACCATTGAAATAAGGATCAGGGTATTGAGATTTGCCGATAAAATTATTTTTGGTCTGTCCCAGACTGGTAGGATTCAGGGTCAAGTTGGTATTGCGTCCCACTTCTTTTCCATCCACGTATAAAATACCTGTGGAACCTGAAAGCGTGACCGCAACATGCTTCCATACGCCTGTCGGCAGTACAGGGCCTTCAATCGTCTGCTCCTGTCCCTGCCCGTTGCCTTGATTGGTAATGGCAAACAGCATGGTATTTCCTGCTTTAGGCGTCAGGAACATATATTCATTCGTCCCGGAGCCGAAGTCAAAAATCCGTACATAATCGCTCAGGCTGTTCGCTTTGACCCACCCGGATACGGTCAATTGCTGTGCACGACTGACAATACCCGCCGGAAGCTGCACGTAGCTGTCCTTGCCGTTCAGGCTGACAGCATTGCCTGTTTTACCCGCAGCCCATGCAGCCGTTCCCTTCACGGCAGCATCATTGCCACTGTCCGAAGAATCCGCAACTACAGAACCGCTGGTTTCATCAAACTTGTAAACGGCAAGCTGTTCAAGTAACGGAGCGGCCGGTTCAGCTACCACCGTTACTTTAGCCTCCGCTGACAACTGAGAATCGCTGGCTGTCAGCTTGAACACATACGTTCCTGGCTCGGAAACGTCCACCTTCGTGCGAAGCGATGTTTTGCTGCTGAATGTGACCTTCGCGTCCTGTGGTCCTTCGACCAGACTCCACTCGCTCGTCACCTTTCCTTGCGGAAGTCCATCATCCGTAGCTGTGCCTTTCAAAATAATTTGATCCGGCAGCTTCACCTTCGAATCTTTGCCAGCGTCTACAACAGGTGCCTTGTTCGGATCAGGTGTGGTTGGTGTCAGCTCTACCGTGTAGGAGGATGCTGTACCAATCTCCAATTTAAGCTTGTTGGAAGGCGCATATGCATTAAACTTCCCTTGTGATTGACCGCCTACTTTAACCAAATACGTTCCTTTCTTCAAACCGTCAAATGTAATGTACGTGGAATGAGCTTGGCCTGGCGTTTGATTTTTCAACTGAAGCCATACATAATCCTTGGAAGTTGCCAGCTTGGCTTCTGTATACTGATCCTTTTCCAGCTCGATATACATCTTTTCCGTAATCAGATTGATTCGCTTGAACAAACCGTCCAGCGGCTTGATCGTATACACGTTGCCACTTTTGCTCACCTCTGCACCATAGCCTGTCAATCCAAAAATCGGATCCATCGCGATATCAGCGCTTAAGGTTTTGAGCGCACCGAACAATCCGAGATCAGCCTCACCACTCATGCCGCGCCAGCCGTTAAAGAGCGAAACATTTTTACCGCCGCCAGTGCCGTTCGTGCCGTTATTGCCTTTTTCCGCTTGATACGTCCATGCGACCGCCCCGATGTTTTCAGGGTCCGAGCTGATTTGCCCGGAGTTAATCGCTCCGACATTGGCAATTTTAGCTGCATAGGACAACCGTTGTTGTTCCTCACGGTGATTGTCCTCATGATGGCGAATCCAGTCATCCATCGCATATCCAGCAAGCGAAGTCGTGTACTGGAAGTTAAACCAGTTCTCCCCGGTAATCGTCACCGGATCGGTGTAGTAGTACCATACAGGCATGTGACCGCGTGCCGCACGGGTTTTGGCATTGATTTTACCCATCATTTCCAGGGCTTTACTTTGCTCGCCCTCTGTATCTATATTCTGCTTGGCTAACGTATATACAGCTTCTTCCCCTGTATTGTCATAGCTATATTCAGAACCATAAGGATACTTTGTATTTTTAAAATTGTTATATTTACGATCCATTTTTTCCTTAAGATCATTCGCTTCATCATCATAGCCTTCATCATGAAGTGCCTGAATAATATCCGGTGTGGTCAGTTCGCCCATCAAACCTGTTTCCCAGTTGTACGCGACTGGCCCTTCATACAATGCTTTGAAAATGTTATACGCCCGCAGCAAATACGTTTCCTTTGGATGCTTGTAAGTAACAAGATCCGGGTATTCCTTGGCAATCTTGTACATGCTGAAATACGTGTTGTATACATGCGGATACGCATACCCTCGATAGGTCGGTGTATCATTCGGCTCTGGCATCAAGAAATCATGAATTAAATAATCCTCATGGTGTCCGCTCATCAGATTCGTCCAGATCGCCGTTTCCAAATAATCGTCTACTGCCCGCACCTCTTTGGCGACCGGAGACAGTGTGTTTTTCTCAGCCAGGAACTGTCCATGCGTCAGACCCCAATCGTCTCCCCAGCCCCAATAGCCGTTGAAAATGTTCCGTTTGGATTTGGTATGCATCATCCAATCGTCAAATACCTTGTCGCGCAGATCACCCGGTACATTCCATTGGGTTTTGTCGACCATAAATGTAGCGTGCCGTTGCAGTGCTTGATCAATCGGCTCGATGGCATAGAACTGTAACACCGTTTTATTACCGTTGCCGTATTCTACCGTGATGAAGTTCGGTCCCAGCTTAGTAAATTTCAATTCATAAATGTGGTGTCCTCCAGCCTTGCTATCCGTCTCTGGAATAACGGTTCCGTCGGGATAGGTTACTTTGCTGATCGCCTGCTTGGAGCGCAGGTCCACCTTCGCCTTTTGATTCGTAGGCACGATCATGCCGGGTACGACTGTTGTATCCACCAAGTTTTCTTGGTACAACGTATCTTTTACATCATGCTCGTCCTTCACAGCCAGAAACTTGAAGCCATAGTTTTTGCTTTGACCGGGATTCAGGATCAGGCTTGTATTGGGCAAATAGCCCCGGTTAGTGGACTTGATGACATTGGAATGAATATAAAATACATTCAGCCCTTCCAGCCATTTACCTTCGTTGGCCGGATTCCAGGCCCATTTGCTGCCCGGATGCTCCTCATCCCGCCAGTGATCCTGATATTCAAAACCCGCACCTGTTGTCGAATCAGGAATCAGCAAAAGGGAAGAGCCAATGCCGCTGGGACGCCCAGCTGTAATATAGGAGCTGTTATTGCCGACAAAGGAATGCGTCACCACTCTAGTTTCGTAGATCGCATCACCATTAGTCCATTGCTCATTGAAAGGCAGAGGCAAACCGAAATCGCCAATCTCCAATTTTTTCCCACTTGTATTCTGTACCTGTATATTCCACAACACCGAACCATTCGACTCTGCCGAATACGTTTCGATGACTTTAAAATTGCGTATGCCTTCTGCATTAGTAGAGTTCTCGTACGTGACAGTGACACGGTTACCACTGGTTGTGATCTTGCGTGCGTCTGCCGACTTGTTCGTCCATGCTTTCGTCCAGCTGCCTCCATCCAATCGATACGTGAACATCAGCTCCCCTAGCCACTGATGATCTGCGGTGTTCTGTTCAGGTGTTACCGTTGCGTTCATGACATACTCTGTCGGAAAAGCATCTCCCTTGATACGTATGGATGAAATTTCGCCATGCTCGCCTGTCTGAATCGTCAGCTTGTCATTGGATAGTTCATGGGCCTCTGCCGTATGCACTCCAAACAACACAGACGCTGTGGTTAAAAATAAAAACGCCGCCAATATTCCCTTAAATTTCATCAACACGGCCTCCTTTTGGATTTCGGGGTCCTGATTTGCTTGCCAATCACCTGAAGTCTCTTCATTTCGCCGCAACCTCCTTGGAAATGTAAGCGTTACAACTCTATTGTACAAATCCTTGTCCACTGGTGAAATCAACATTTTCAACCGATTTTTATAGGATTTCAACCTTTCGAGACCACCACTTTATCATTGAACTATCGTTTCTCGTTAGTTCAATGTTTTAATTCTACTTTAGTCCCAAAAATTTAATTTCAGTAATTATATGTTTCGCGCTGAGGGTGCTTATCTATAGACTGGATTACAAAACGCATTTCTACTTTGATGCGAAATCCATTTCTTGGCTAGATCGATACCTTGACGGAGACGATGCTGGAACAGAGAAGTAAATAAGTTTACTAAGGAAACCGCAGAATGCATGACAGGAATGTCATACCTTGCAGTTTCTTTTATAAGATTCGCTTCTGCTGCCAGAAGTAGAGTATAGTAGGAGTAGTTGAAAAAATATTCCAGGAGGCTACAGCCATGTCACAGGATATCTGGATTAACCTGCCGGTCAAAGATGTTGAGAGGTCAACTGCCTTTTTCAATGAGATTGGATTCCATGCGGTGAGCGTTGGTAACGAGAGATCCAAGCTTGCCATAGGCCAAACAACGATTCTGCTGTTCCCGGATGCGGCGTTTGAGCAATTCACAGGTTCAAAAACCGCAGATACTTCCAATACCGCAGAAGTAATATTTTCCATTGGCGCTGAAAGCAGAGAAGAAGTAGATGCCTTTATTCAAAAAGTAGAGTTTGCCGGAGGAAACATCTTTGGCAAGCCGAGTGAAATTGACGGCTGGATGTACGGCGCAGGATTTGCCGACCTGGATGGTCACCGCTGGAACCTGCTGTACATGGATGAGAGCAAAATGCCGAAACGCTAATATGAAAACGCCGGTCACCTGCTTAAGGTGACCGGCGTTTTTTACACCCTTATAATCTCATATCAGTAATTCAAATCAAAATGGTTGCTTAGAAGGAAAAATTCGTGGGTTAAACTTATACAAATCACCTGGGTTAGCCCGTATTAATTTATTGGTCTTACATAAATAATCAATATTAACGCATATTTGAACTAACCTGCCCGTTAGCTGAATAGACTGCCGAATCATGCCAGCAGTCTATATTATTTGAACTATCGTCTTCCGTTAACTTAAACTACCTTTGAAAGCTAGCGCCGAGTATCCCATCTACCATAATGATTAAGAAAGCAAAGAGAGAGTTGACTGCCTTCTTTTCGTCTGAATATACCTCGATTACTTTAAAGTGCTTATGTCACTTTAATGTGCGTACTTCCTATGTATGGTTAGTTGATGCAAAATAATGTTGTACAAAGAAAGAATAGTACAGAGGGAGCTGAAACACTATGAATAATGAATCTACAACAACACGCAAAGTCGCCTTGGTCGTAGGTGCGAATGGTGTTATCGGTCGCAACCTCATTGATCACCTCATCTCTCTTCCTGATTGGGACGTGATCGGTGTATCGCGTCGCGGTGGAGAATCTAGCAACCATGTTCGATATGTGGCTGCGGATCTACTCAATATAGACGATCTTCACGAGAAGTTAAGCGATTTAACTGGGGTAACACACATTTTTTATGCTGCTTACCAAGACCGTCAAACTTGGGCTGAACTTGTTCCACCGAACCTCGCCATGTTAGTGAACATCGTAGAAGTGATCGAACCAATCGCGCCGGGCTTGAAACATGTCAGTCTGATGCAGGGATATAAGGTATACGGCGCACATCTCGGCCCGTTCAAAACTCCTGCTCGTGAGACAGACGCTAACCACATGCCTCCTGAGTTCAATATTGATCAGCAAGATTTTTTAGAACAACGGCAAAAAGGTAAGGCTTGGACTTGGTCTGCACTCCGTCCTTCTGTAGTCTGCGGCTTCTCGCTTGGAAATCCGATGAACCTCGCAATGGTCATAGCGATTTACGCTTCAATTTCGAAGGAACTTGGAATACCTTTGCGGTTTCCAGGTAAGTCAGGAGCTTACAACAGCCTCTTGGAGATGACAGACGCTGGGCTTCTCGCAAAGGCAACAGTATGGGCGGCGACCGACGAGCGCTGTGCGAATCAGGCATTCAACATTACGAACGGCGATCTGTTCCGTTGGAATGAGTTATGGCCGAAGATCGCTCAATACTTTGGTATGGAAACAGCCCCTCCGTTGCAAATGTCTCTGGACGTTGTCATGGAGGACAAGGAGCAGCTTTGGAACAAAATGGTTGAGAAGCATGGTCTTGCTCGGAATTCCTATAAAGAGGTTTCCTCTTGGCTATTCGGCGATTTCGTGTTTGCATGGGATTACGATTTTTTTGCCGACGGAACTAAGGCTCGTCGTTTAGGCTTTCACGAATTCGTCGATACCGAAGCAATGTTTATGAACATCTTCAACGACTTCCGCAAGCGTAAAGTCATCCCGTAAACTACCGTATAAAATAAGAAAGCCGACCTTGTATTGGGTCGGTTTCTTAACTGTTATTCACGTCTGTAAGCATTGGATTAGCCAGAACAGTAGCCTTTCCCTCGTACTTTCTCTCTATATGCGAATCCCCCCAACGGCACATCAGATGTAGGAGTTCCTTTAGACTCCAGCCGTAGTCTGTCAACTCATACTCAACTCTAGGTGGTACCTGATTATAAGAAATACGTAAGATGACGCCCTCTTCTTCAAGCTCCCGAAGGTGCTGCGTTAACATCTTTTGAGTAATTGCGGGAATCAAGCTCTTAAATTCATTATTACGTTTCTTACCGAATGTCAAATGAAAGAGAATAACAGGTTTCCATTTCCCACCAATTACCTCTAAAGTTGCCTCAACTGCGGTGTTGTAAATTTTTTCAGTCTTTTTCACACAACTTGCCCCTTTTCGAATATTTCGAAACAGGTCATTGGTAACTCCTGATGAATTGGAGATATTAAATGTCCCTATTAAACATTATAACGACAACCAAATTATTAGGCTATCCTGCCCGTTAGTTGAACCCCGAATTAAATTAAGTTTTGCTTACATTCCGTAAAAGTATTTCCCTAATACTAAGGATTTTATATGCAAAAAGTAACTTTGAACAATGGGATTGAGATGCCTATACTCGGTTTTGGTGTTTATCAGATCCAAGATGCAAATGAATGTGAACAAAGCGTTTATGACGCTATTATGGCAGGCTATCGGCTGATTGATACCGCTGCCTCTTATCTAAATGAAGAAGCAGTTGGCAGAGCGATCAAACGTAGTGGCGTGGCAAGAGAGGAGTTATTTATCACTACGAAACTTTGGGTTCAGGATACTGGTTATGAGCGTACAAAAAAGGCATTTGAAAAATCACTGGAAAGATTGCAGTTGGATTATTTGGATTTGTATTTAATTCACCAGCCATATGGAGATGTGTTTGGTTCTTGGCGCGCTATGGAGGAATTGTATCGTGATGGAAAGGTCCGTGCAATCGGCGTTAGTAACTTCCATGAGGATCGCCTGATCGATTTGATTATTCATAATGAAGTAGTTCCTGCCGTAAATCAGGTTGAAACTCACCCATTCAACCAGCAAATTGAAAATGCAAAATTTATGAAAGAGAATAATGTTCAGATCGAATCCTGGGCGCCTTTTGCTGAAGGGAAAAACAACTTGTTCCAGCATGAAATATTGGTATCCATAGCTGAAAAATATAATAAATCCGTTGCTCAGGTGGTTTTACGCTGGTTGGCACAAAGAGAAGTTGTTGTGATTCCAAAGTCTGTTCGTAAAGAGAGAATTATCAAAAACTTCGATATCTTTGACTTCGAGTTAAGCCAGGAGGATATGGAGTCGATTACTACGTTAGATACGAAACAGAGCCTGTTCTTTTCACATCGCGATCCTGACATGGTGAAATGGATCAGTACCCGTAAACTCGATATCTAACCCTCTTTCAAAAGATCCCCGTAGGTTTTAATTACGCCAAAAGAACCAACAATTTAGGGTAAACGTAAACCTAATTGAAACCGCCCATCCAATAACCGGATGGGCGGTTTTTACATACTACTTCTCCTGCTCCTTTATCACCTGCTCAATCCCCAACAGAATCAGCTTCAAGCCGAACTCAAACGCCCCGTCGGTTCCCATCAGATTGAACAGCCCGTTCGTGAACATCCTCCGAAACAGTCCCACATCCGTCTCGCTCATGGAGTCCAGAAGGCGAATCATCTCCTCACCCGGATGCGCTTTCTGGTCCTTAAAGATAGCGGAGACATTGCGCTCATGCTGATAATCGTCTAGAACGAAATAGAAGACATAGTTCACAAGCGTAGTAACCACTTGCATTTTCTGCTCTTGCTCAAGCGGCGTCGATTCCACGCAGAGCAGCATACGGTTGGTGAACCGGATGATGTCCGGTTCGTGGGGCAGCGTCATCATCATGAGCTGCGTGGAGCAGGGATATCGGCTGAGCACGTTCCGTACCGTTACCGCAAGCCCCGTCAGCTGCTCCTTCCATTCCCCCTCGGAGTGGAACTCTTCCAGAATCATTTTCGATACCTGGTTGGCCAGACGCTGGTAGAGATGCTGTTTGCTCTTGAAGTACCAGTACAGAGAGGGAGCCTGAATCCCTAACCTGTCGGCCAATCGTCTCATGCTTAATTTCTCGATGCCCTCCTCTCCAAGAAGCTCCCACGAGGTTTCCAAAATCTTATCCTCCGAAATCTGAGGTTGCTGCTTTTTCATGTCATCCGCCCTTTTATCTAACAGTGTAAGTTTATGCTTTACAGGTTCATTGGTTCATGATACCATCTAACACTGTAAGGCACAACCTAACAATGTTAGACTGGAAGGCAAAATAAATAGAGAAAGTAGTGATCCGCATGGATGCAGAAAACCTCCATTACTTTGAAAAAGCACCGGTCGCAAAAGCCGTAGCTCACTTCGCTATACCAATGATGCTAGGCACGTCAATGAGTGTCATTTATTCCATCTTGAATGCCTATTTCCTTGGTACACTTCACAATACTGCCATGTTAACCGTACTCGCACTGACCCTGCCGTTATTCGCAATCATTATGGCGCTAGGCAATTTGATTGGCATGGGTAGCGGTACATTCATCTCCCGTTTGCTAGGAGAGAAAAAATATGATGAGGTAAAGCATGTGTCTTCATTTGCCTTTTACAGCAGTTTAGTTCTCGGTCTTATCGTGATGGCCGTGGGTCTCCCGTTGATCAATCCAATCGTTCATGGCCTGGGAGCAACGTCTGACTCCTTCGGATTCACGAAGGACTATGTCACGATTATGCTTATTGGCTCACCATTCGTCGTATTATTCTTCACACTGGAGAATATCGTGCGTTCGGAGGGCGCAGCAATCACGTCGATGATCGGTATGATTCTCAGTGTTGTTATAAATATTATTCTCGACGCGTTAGTCATCTTCGTGCTCCATTGGGATGTGATCGGCGTTGCGTCTGCTACGGTCATTTCTAACTTGGTTGCGAGTGCATTCTACGCCTTCCATATGGGATATAAGAGCCAATTCTTAACCGTCTCCGTAAAATGGTTCAAGGCTACCAAGGACATTCTGAGCAATGTATTCAAAATCGGAGTTCCTGTCTTTATTATGAGTATCTTTTTGGGTGCAATGTCGCTCATCTTTAACCATTTTCTTGTCGAATACGGGGATCAGGCAGTAGCGGCTTACGGAATTTCATCACGTTTATTGCAATTTCCTGAGTTTATTCTGATGGGCTTATGCGAGGGAGTCGTGCCGTTGATTGCCTTCTCATTCACAGCGAATAAATTACGCATGAAGAATACCATTGGATTTACGATCAAAGTGATTGTGGCGTTAGCAGTCGTATTTGGCATCATCGTCTATTTGATTTCCGACCACTTAATTGGTTTATTTACAAATGACTCGCAATTAATTGGAATGGGCAGCTACATTCTACATGTGACATTCCTATCCTTGTTCATTACAGGAATGACCACATTGTTTACCGGGATCTTCCAAGCATCAGCACAAGGAACTGCCGCGTTTATTATGTCAATTATTCAAGGAATTACTCTGATTCCTGTGTTGTTTATCGCCAATCAAATGAACGGCTTCCACGGGGTGGTCTGGTCGCTTGTCATTGCGGATGCGGTCGCATTCCTTGTTGGTGCCATCATGTTGTATGTTTTGCGGACCAAATTGCAGCCAGAATTGGATAAGTTAGTACAGTAGAAAACATATAACACCCAAGAAGGCAGGATAGGACACTCCCCGACCCTGCCTTTTTTAGGTATATGGACGGGGAATAGGGCAATTGTCATTTTAAAAAGGAAAATGCCCCCTACCTACACGATCTTGCTTATTCAGCGCCCCCATCGCCACACTCATCGGAAAGTTCTTACCTCTGAAGATCATCGTTCCCAGCGCAAACTTCGAGACGAGCAAATCCGTGCCTCCTAATCCCTTATATTTCATTTTTCAACGCTACTGTATTAACCTGTACTGCCCGTTACTTCCATGAAAGAGGGAGCATTTGCCACGGCAGTGTGCTCCCTGTTCTAAATTCAAATATCGTTTCCCGTTAGTTGAATCATTTCTGTGATTGATCCACCTTGTAGATTCTTCTGGTAAGCGCCTGGCCATCATCGGTCCATGATATTTGGAGCTGTTTGCGGGTTTTTGAGTGCAGGCAGCAGAATGCCATCGATTAGCGCTGTGAAGAAAGGCTTGTCGAACGGTTTGCGCTGGATGAGTCCGCGAAAAGAAGCCATTGAAGTAATGACCTGGCAAGCCATCTCAATGTCTGCGTGAGCGGGAATTTCACCGCGGACGACGGCTCGGTTCATAAGCTCACGGTTCACAACAACCCATGGCTCGAAAATCCCGACTGTTCCTGCTTCGGCAAATTCCGGATGCTGCAAAAAGGAGCCTAGGCCCGCTAGGACTCGAAATTTGCGTTCTTCTTCCGCGATCGATTGCGGCTTCAAAAGCACGAGGAGATCTTCGCGCAAGGTTCCTGTATCAGGCAAGCTTTCGAGCTTAAGATGATTCCGATTCATCCAGGCCAAGGCGTCTCGGACTAACTCCGCCTTGGAAGACCACCGGTGCCAATAAAGGAATAGGTTTACAAATTGCGAAGGATCTAGCGGAACACGGCTTCACCGTGCTCATCGGATCACGCAGCCTCGAAAATGGAGAAACTGCTTCCAAAAGCATCGGTTCGGATGCGCACGCTCTCCAGCTCGACGTTACCGATCAGGACTCCATTGTTGCTGCAGCAGAGCGTATTCGGAACGAATTTGGTCATCTCGATGTACTTGTGAACAATGCGGCCATATCACACGCAGGTAAACCGGGCGATCCGTTTCCGAGCATTGGCGCGACGAGCGGTCTTTTGACCGTTGCTTCGCTCGAAGACATTCGTTCGGTTTATGAAACTAATGTTTTTGGTGTCATTGCTGTCACCCAGGCCATGTTACCACTTTTACGTGAGGCTCCGGCAGCACGCATCGTCAACATGGGCAGCACCGGCGGCTCTCTTAGCTGGAACTCCATTCCAGGAAACTCACATCGTGCGATGTTTGGGGCCTATTCGGCGTCAAAATCGGCTGTTCATGCGGTGACTCTTGCCTTTGCCTTTGCGCTTGAATCGACAAACATCAAGGTCAATGCGGCATGTCCAGGTTTTACATCGACTGCGCTCAATAATTTTGCTGGCACTCGTAGTGTTGAACAAGGGTCGCGTGAAGCAGTCCGGCTTGCGATGATTGGTGCGGACGCTCCAACAGGAACGTTTTCAGATGAGGATGGACCCATCGCGTGGTAATTATAATTTATACAACAATAGTTAGAAGCTTAAGGGGGATTTCATGATGCGTGTTTTCGTAACAGGAGCAACAGGTTACATCGGTTCCGCTGTCGTCCGCGAACTCATGGATGCGGGTCATCAAGTCGTCGGTCTTGTGCGCTCAGACAATAGCGCTGCGAAACTAAAAGAGGTCGGGGCTGAAGTGCACCGCGGTGACATCGACGATCTCGACAGCCTTCGTAGTGGTGCGGCTGCTGCGGATGGCATTATTCATCTGGCATTCAATCACGACTTCTCGAACTTCGCCAGGGCACTCACAGCAGATCTGCACGCCGTTGAAGCGATGGGGGCGGCGCTGGAAGGGTCTGGTAAGCCATTCGTGATCACCACGCACGCCAATGGAGTGACAGCAGAAAACGTAGCGTTATTGCTGGCTGAGCGCGGAGTGCGGACATCAATCGTAGAGCTTTGTCCTTCGGTACACGGTGAGGGTGACACAGGATTTGTGCCGAGACTGATCAACATTGCCAAAACGAAGGGCTTCTCAGCCTATGTGGAAGGGGGGACCAACCGCTGGCCAGCTGTGCACCGCCTTGACGCCGCACATCTATACCGCCTTGCGTTAGAAAAGGCACCCGCCGGTTCACGACTGAATGGGGTCGCAGATGAAGGCGTACCATTTCGCGACATCGCAAGTGTTATCGGTAAACACCTGAACGTGCCTGTAGTCAGCATTTCACGTGAAGAAGCAGACACCCACTTCGGCTTCCTCAGCACACTTGCAGCGCTCGATATCCCGAGATCAAGCGTTGCAACTCAGGAACTTCTGGGATGGCGGCCTGTGCAACCTGCACTGATCCTCGACCTCGAACAGTCTCACTACTTCAACAACTGATTGGAGACGAGACCGAGAACCGATCATGGACCGCTTAATAAAGCACTTGAGAAAAGCGAAGCAAGACATGGACTAACAACAACATGTATGAAATAGAAGTTTGGATATTAAAACAAGATCAACACGAGTGCATACCACACTAAGTGTTGTTACCTTCATTCGCAGCAAACTATCCTGGCTAATCGTATTGTTAGGTCACTTCCCACAAGGAAATTTTTCATCTTCACTTATGGTATGGTTCACCGCGTTGGCTGAAAGGGCAATTTCTCAAAAAAATAGTCTCCTTATCAGAGACTACCCGCGATCTTCCTGTTTGATAATCATACGATAAGCGGTAGCTTTTCATCATTCTTTCAAAAAAGGGCAATCCTTTTACGGGATAGCCCTTTCTTTAATTTCACTTTTTTGCAAAGAGAATAAGGGGCTGGATTCCTCCATTTGCGCTTTTGCTTACTTTAATATTGTCCTTTAATTACAAAAAACGAACCCCGAATTGTTCCAGCTAGTTTAGACTTCTGCCTAGCAAACTTAAACTTCCCTTCTAGCTCCTTTGGTACCTCCATCCCCTCAGAAAGCTTAAAACCAACAGCCCGCTTTTTAGGGTCATCCACCGTATACATGACATTGATTGCAAGACCATCCTCATAAAAAACGTAGGTAAATCGGATATTTTCCACTTGAAAACGCGACGTTTCTAAAGGTTTAGCCGCAAACGCAATATCACGTTCTTCTCTCAAAATTCGGTTCACATAATCAAGGCTCTCCTGGCTTTCGCTAGCTGGTACAACCGTAAATTCATACTTGTACTTGTTCATAAAATAACGGGCTTCATTAGCACGTAAACCAGCAAGCGCTTCTGCTACAGGTGAAGACTCTAAACCAACCGTAGATACATCTTTAAAATCAACGAGATACGACATTTCCATTCCTCCTCTTCTCTCTTTACGCCCTAACAGCTTCCGCATTTCACCAAAATCAAATTCATTTCTCAAGTTGTTGTAGAAACATCTTTATACCCAGACTTCAAATTAATTCTCTTATCTACCACATAGTATACCAAAATTGATTCAAGAGAAGATTTTGAATGGCGAATTTGTTAGTTTGTTAAATAGTGTTCACATAGACTGGTATTCACAAACACCGCTTTAAATATTCGATCAGCGAGATAATACGATGCTGCCTATAGTTCCTCGAAGTCGGGAAATTAAGGACTCAGAGTATGTCCTACCAAAAAAATATCGGCCTGTGCCCTGAACCTCCATTAAGGAGGTTCAGATTCACAAGCCAAGACATTTTCATTCATGATGGTGGCCGTTAGGCCATGTTTGTTTGGAAAAATCCTCTGCATGGAAGGGGAGCACCCGCATACGTAAACCAAATGAGTATGATGCCTATCTATCATGAATATATAGATGCATGGCTGAAGAATCATATCGTGCCTGTAATTGCGCTAAACTTTATAACGGTTACACACGAGCGCCAAATGAAAAAAATCGCTGGGACGACAAGTTGTTGCGGCAGATGATCGCGGCTATGGACGAAGGCTTTCGCGTGTTAGAGGCCTTACGATATCCGCTAACGCCGGCCGCGCATGCTTCACTAATCCGCAAACGACCGGCGTTGATGCGCCTTTTTACGAAAATTTATCATAGGATGCCGATCAGCCGACTGGTTGACGGATCCGTAGGGGAAATCGTAGCTTTGAGCCGTGTGTTTCACCTTTGGAAGGAACAGACACGGGTCCCTCCCCCCCCCCAACTGGGACGAGTTGGAAAAGCCTTTTGAAGCCAAGGTCAACCGTTCATAACTTTTACCCTAGGAGTAATCAACCGAGGATGATCCTAGTTCTACAAAGAAGACTTTGAGCATTATAAAACAAGGGGCGTTTAGTTGCTTGAATCTTTGAAACTTAACACGACAGCATAACACGTTTACCGGTCTATATATTCAAATTAAGCTGCAGTTCCAAACCGCATTGGATCAGATATCCCCTGAATACAAGGGTGTTTATCGGGGATCTTCATTGAAGGTACGAACACCCGTACAGCAACTATTTATCCAGCAGCAATAAATACAGAATTGTTGACTACCATCACAGATAAGAATACTTTAAAAGGTGCAACTGCATTGTATGAACAACACGGTATTTCACCTGATCGAGTTGCCAATGTTGTTGCGTTCGCGATTGATCAGCCAGAAGATACGAACGTTAATGAGTTTACAATTGGACCAACAAGTCAACCTTGGTAAATTCATCTTCTAAAGCGCAAAAGTCTGTCGAGTTTCCCAACAGACTTTTGCGCTTTCTGTGTTGAGTTGGTGAAGTAAACTTAAAACTAACTTGCCCGTTAGTTTAATAAAAAGAGCAGACTTGAAGCGCCTGCTCAACATTGTGTGTTATTTAACTATCGTTCCTCGTTAGTTGTACGCCCTATCTTAATAACGCAAAAGAACGGAGGAGATTGCCTTGGGGTTTCTACTGCTTGTGATGTCGATAGAAATAGTTTAAAAGTAAAAAAGGAGAGATGGCATAAAAATAAGCCATCTCTCCTTTTTCATCTATATAAAGCGGGTAATGGGAATCGGACCCACGCTACCAGCTTGGAAGGCTGAGTTTTACCATTGAGCTACATCCCGAAATAGATGCCGGTGAGAGGACTCGAACCTCCACGGTTTCCCTCACGATTTTGAGTCGCGCGCGTCTGCCAATTCCGCCACACCGGCTTATGAAGTTAATGGCGTCCCCTGAGAGATTCGAACTCCCGACCTTTTGATTCGTAGTCAAACGCTCTATCCAGCTGAGCTAAGGGGACTAATAAATGGAGCGGACGACGGGAATCGAACCCGCGACCCTCGCCTTGGCAAGGCGATGCTCTACCGCTGAGCCACGTCCGCAAAAACAAGATGCGCGTGGAGGGACTTGAACCCCCACGTCAAAGACGCTAGATCCTAAGTCTAGTGCGTCTGCCAATTCCGCCACACGCGCATACAATGATAATGGTGAGCCATGAAGGACTCGAACCTTCGACACCCTGATTAAAAGTCAGGTGCTCTACCAACTGAGCTAATGGCTCGTAAAACTGGTGGAGGATGATGGATTCGAACCACCGAACCCGTAAGGGAGCAGATTTACAGTCTGATGCGTTTGGCCACTTCGCTAATCCTCCAATATGGTGCCGGCGAGAGGACTTGAACCCCCAACCTACTGATTACAAGTCAGTTGCTCTACCAGTTGAGCTACACCGGCGTATTAAGTTAAATGGCGGAACCGACGGGATTCGAACCCGCGATCTCCTGCGTGACAGGCAGGCATGTTAGGCCTCTACACCACGGTTCCAGAGGAAACTTCCTTAGTTGAAGTAATTGCGGGGGCAGGATTTGAACCTGCGACCTTCGGGTTATGAGCCCGACGAGCTACCGAACTGCTCCACCCCGCGACAGTAATAAATATTTATTTTTCAAATGGTGGAGGCTGAGGGGCTCGAACCCCCGACCCTCTGCTTGTAAGGCAGATGCTCTCCCAGCTGAGCTAAGCCTCCATACTGCTTATGACCCGTAGGGGATTCGAACCCCTGTTACCTCCGTGAAAGGGAGGTGTCTTAACCCCTTGACCAACGGGCCATATATCTATTATTAAGAGCTGGCGGAGAGAGAGGGATTCGAACCCTCGAGACGCTTTTGGCGCCTACACGATTTCCAATCGTGCTCCTTCGGCCAACTCGGACACCTCTCCACATGGCTCCCCGAACAGGACTCGAACCTGTGACAACTCGATTAACAGTCGAGTGCTCTACCAACTGAGCTATCAGGGAATATTGGTGGAGCCAAGGGGGATCGAACCCCTGACCTCCTGCGTGCAAGGCAGGCGCTCTCCCAGCTGAGCTATAGCCCCATCTAAAAAACCATTTTTGTATGTATAATCAATAGCCTGATAGGCGAAAAAAAATCCCCATTATGGGGTTGCTTGGCGACGTCCTACTCTCCCAGGACCCTGCGGTCCAAGTACCATCGGCGCTGGAGGGCTTAACGGTCGTGTTCGGGATGGGTACGTGTGGAACCCCTCCGCTATCGCCACCAAACATGAATTTGCTATGCAAATTCTATCGTACGGTTATTCGCTTCATCACTTATCGTGTGAATGAATAGCCATGCGCTTGTTGTATGTCACTTGTACATACGTTCAAGGTTACACCCTGAAAACTGGATCCGAAACTCTTTTGCGTTTTATCTTAGGATAAGCCCTCGACCGATTAGTATTGGTCAGCTCCATGCATTACTGCACTTCCACCCCCAACCTATCTACCTCGTCGTCTTCAAGGGGTCTTACTAATTGGGAAATCTCATCTTGAGGGGGCTTCACGCTTAGATGCTTTCAGCGCTTATCCCTTCCGTACATAGCTACCCAGCGGTGCTCCTGGCGGAACAACTGGTACACCAGCGGTACGTCCATCCCGGTCCTCTCGTACTAAGGACAGCTCCTCTCAAATTTCCTACGCCCACGACAGATAGGGACCGAACTGTCTCACGACGTTCTGAACCCAGCTCGCGTACCGCTTTAATGGGCGAACAGCCCAACCCTTGGGACCTACTTCAGCCCCAGGATGCGATGAGCCGACATCGAGGTGCCAAACCTCCCCGTCGATGTGGACTCTTGGGGGAGATAAGCCTGTTATCCCCAGGGTAGCTTTTATCCGTTGAGCGATGGCCCTTCCATGCGGTACCACCGGATCACTAAGCCCGACTTTCGTCCCTGCTCGACTTGTAGGTCTCGCAGTCAAGCTCCCTTCTGCCTTTGCACTCTTCGAATGATTTCCAACCATTCTGAGGGAACCTTGGGGCGCCTCCGTTACTCTTTAGGAGGCGACCGCCCCAGTCAAACTGCCCACCTGACACTGTCCTCGCACCGGTTTACGGTACCAAGTTAGAACCTAGATACGATCAGGGTGGTATCCCAAGGATGCCTCCCTTCAAGCTGGCGCTCAAAGTTCGACGGCTCCCACCTATCCTGTACAGATCGTACCCAAATTCAATATCAAGCTGCAGTAAAGCTCCATGGGGTCTTTCCGTCTTGTCGCGGGTAACCTGCATCTTCACAGGTATTAAAATTTCACCGGATCTCTCGTTGAGACAGCGCCCAAGTCGTTACGCCATTCGTGCGGGTCAGAATTTACCTGACAAGGAATTTCGCTACCTTAGGACCGTTATAGTTACGGCCGCCGTTTACTGGGGCTTCGGTTCATAGCTTCGCTCTTGCGAGCTTACCACTCCCCTTAACCTTCCAGCACCGGGCAGGCGTCAGCCCGTATACTTCGCCTTGCGGCTTCGCACAGACCTGTGTTTTTGCTAAACAGTCGCTTGGGCCTTTTCACTGCGGCCCCCTCGGGCTATTCACCCTACCGAGGCACCCCTTCTCCCGAAGTTACGGGGTCATTTTGCCGAGTTCCTTAACGAGAGTTCTTCCGCGCGCCTTAGAATTCTCTTCTCGCCTACCTGTGTCGGTTTGCGGTACGGGCACCTTCTCCTGGCTAGAGGCTTTTCTTGGCAGTCTGAGATCATGACCTTCGCTACTATAATTTTCGCTCCCCATCACAGCCCAGCCTTAATGATGTGCGGATTTGCCTACACATCAGCCTCACTGCTTAGACGGACATCCATCCGTCCGCGTCACTACCCTACTGCGTCACCCCATCGCTCATAACGGATTACGGTGGTACAGGAATTTCGACCTGTTGTCCTTCGACTACGCCTATCGGCCTCGCCTTAGGTCCCGACTTACCCTGAGCGGACGAACCTTCCTCAGGAACCCTTAGGCTTTCGGCGGATCTGATTCTCACAGATCTTTTCGTTACTCATACCGGCATTCTCACTTGAATGCAGTCCAGCGCTCCTTACGGTACACCTTCAACCCGCATTCAACGCTCCCCTACCCCTGATGCAAGCATCAAGCCATAGCTTCGGTGGTGTGTTTAGCCCCGTTACATTTTCGGCGCAGAGTCACTCGACCAGTGAGCTATTACGCACTCTTTCAATGGTGGCTGCTTCTAAGCCAACATCCTGGTTGTCTGTGCAACTCCACATCCTTTCCCACTTAACACACACTTGGGGACCTTAGCTGATGGTCTGGGCTGTTTCCCTTTCGACAATGGATCTTAGCACTCACTGTCTGACTCCCGGAACTAAATCTATGGCATTCGGAGTTTGACTGAGCTTGGTAACCCTTGCGGGCCCCGCACCCAATCAGTGCTCTACCTCCACGATTCTTCTTTCCGAGGCTAGCCCTAAAGCTATTTCGGGGAGAACCAGCTATCTCCGGGTTCGATTGGAATTTCTCCGCTACCCCCACCTCATCCCCGCATTTTTCAACATGCGTGGGTTCGGGCCTCCAGTGCGTGTTACCGCACCTTCACCCTGGACAGGGGTAGATCACCCGGTTTCGGGTCTACGTCCACGTACTCATTCGCCCTATTCAGACTCGCTTTCGCTGCGGCTTCAGCTCTTCACCTTAACCTTGCACGGGAACGTAACTCGCCGGTTCATTCTACAAAGGCACGCCATCACCCATAAATAGGGCTCTGACTTCTTGTAAGCACACGGTTTCAGGATCTATTTCACTCCCCTTCCGGGGTGCTTTTCACCTTTCCCTCACGGTACTGCTTCACTATCGGTCGCCAGGGAGTATTTAGCCTTGGCAGATGGTCCTGCCGGATTCATACGGGGTTTCACGTGCCCCGCACTACTCGGGATCCGTCTCGGAGAGAACAAGTTTTGAACTACAGGGCTTTTACCTTCTCTGGCGGGCCTTTCCAGACCTCTTCATCTAACCGGTTCCTTTGTAACTCCATGTGAGACGTCCCACAACCCCAAGGAGCAAGCTCCTTGGTTTGGGCTAATCCGCGTTCGCTCGCCGCTACTGACGGAATCACTATTGTTTTCTCTTCCTCAGGGTACTTAGATGTTTCAGTTCCCCTGGTCTGCCTCTATTCTGCCTATGTATTCAGCAGAAAGTGACTGTCGATGAAGACAGCCGGGTTCCCCCATTCGGACATCCCCGGATCAAAGCTTGCTTACAGCTCCCCGAGGCTTTATCGTTGTTCGCCACGTCCTTCGTCGGCTCCTGGCGCCTAGGCATCCTCCGTGTGCTCTTTGTAGCTTAACCTAGTATTTACATCGTAAATACGATTTGCTTTGAATTTCGGTTCAACACTTACGTGTGAATGAAATTCAAGGCAGCTACCTTTATTTCACTTGTTTACACAAGATCAGCTTAAAGGAATATTCTAAAACGCAATTTCGTTTCGGTATCCAGTTTTCAAGGTGCAATATTCTCCCCGGCTTTAACCCCGGAAAAATATCATATCAAATTCCTCAATACTTGAATACAAGTATATTTTGGAAATCCAATGTGAGAGTTTGAGCTCTCAAAACTGAGCAACGAGTGAGTAAGTTCAGGATATTCATTTCATTCACACGAATGTGATGAACCGAATTGAATATCCGGTCGCAGGTACATGTACCTGCTAATTTGAATGTTTCCGCTCTCCGGAAACGATTCTCCATAGAAAGGAGGTGATCCAGCCGCACCTTCCGATACGGCTACCTTGTTACGACTTCACCCCAATCATCTACCCCACCTTCGGCGGCTGGCTCCCTTGCGGGTTACCCCACCGACTTCGGGTGTTGTAAACTCTCGTGGTGTGACGGGCGGTGTGTACAAGACCCGGGAACGTATTCACCGCGGCATGCTGATCCGCGATTACTAGCAATTCCGACTTCATGTAGGCGAGTTGCAGCCTACAATCCGAACTGAGACCGGCTTTTCTAGGATTGGCTCCACCTCGCGATTTCGCTTCCCGTTGTACCGGCCATTGTAGTACGTGTGTAGCCCAGGTCATAAGGGGCATGATGATTTGACGTCATCCCCACCTTCCTCCGGTTTGTCACCGGCAGTCTGCTTAGAGTGCCCAGCTTGACCTGCTGGCAACTAAGCATAAGGGTTGCGCTCGTTGCGGGACTTAACCCAACATCTCACGACACGAGCTGACGACAACCATGCACCACCTGTCTCCTCTGTCCCGAAGGAAAGCCATATCTCTACAGCGGTCAGAGGGATGTCAAGACCTGGTAAGGTTCTTCGCGTTGCTTCGAATTAAACCACATACTCCACTGCTTGTGCGGGTCCCCGTCAATTCCTTTGAGTTTCAGTCTTGCGACCGTACTCCCCAGGCGGAATGCTTAATGTGTTAACTTCGGCACCAAGGGTATCGAAACCCCTAACACCTAGCATTCATCGTTTACGGCGTGGACTACCAGGGTATCTAATCCTGTTTGCTCCCCACGCTTTCGCGCCTCAGCGTCAGTTACAGCCCAGAGAGTCGCCTTCGCCACTGGTGTTCCTCCACATCTCTACGCATTTCACCGCTACACGTGGAATTCCACTCTCCTCTTCTGCACTCAAGCTCCCCAGTTTCCAGTGCGACCCGAAGTTGAGCCTCGGGATTAAACACCAGACTTAAAGAGCCGCCTGCGCGCGCTTTACGCCCAATAATTCCGGACAACGCTTGCCCCCTACGTATTACCGCGGCTGCTGGCACGTAGTTAGCCGGGGCTTTCTTCTCAGGTACCGTCACTCTTGTAGCAGTTACTCTACAAGACGTTCTTCCCTGGCAACAGAGCTTTACGATCCGAAAACCTTCATCACTCACGCGGCGTTGCTCCGTCAGGCTTTCGCCCATTGCGGAAGATTCCCTACTGCTGCCTCCCGTAGGAGTCTGGGCCGTGTCTCAGTCCCAGTGTGGCCGATCACCCTCTCAGGTCGGCTACGCATCGTCGCCTTGGTAGGCCTTTACCCCACCAACTAGCTAATGCGCCGCAGGCCCATCCACAAGTGACAGATTGCTCCGTCTTTCCTCCCTCTCCCATGCAGGAAAAGGATATATCGGGTATTAGCTACCGTTTCCGGTAGTTATCCCTGTCTTGTGGGCAGGTTGCCTACGTGTTACTCACCCGTCCGCCGCTAGGTTATGTAGAAGCAAGCTTCTACATAACCCCGCTCGACTTGCATGTATTAGGCACGCCGCCAGCGTTCGTCCTGAGCCAGGATCAAACTCTCCATTAAAGACCAACCGAAGTTGGTTTATAGAAAGAGCGATAAGCTCATGATGAAACTGACGAGATAAAAAATATCTCTTGTTTGATTTTGCGAACAAAATCGTTTTACTCACTCGTTGTTCAGTTTTCAAAGATCAATCATTTCCGGACATATCAACACCCGGAATAATAATATATCATACTTCAACGATTCACGCTACTGGTAAATAATACCTCATAGGTAATCCTTTGAATTTTTGAAGTCCATCTAACTATTACATCACAGCCTATCTTACGGCCGGATACATAATATATCATTTAAGTTTGCTGATTACTACATGTAAATCATACCAATTAATAACCGAGTTATCAAAATCAGTTCTATTACTGTACTGCTTATACTTTCGAATTTGTTTTTCTTCATTAAAAGGTACCGTGAATCTTTGACCATATCTACTGCATCCGATAAATGCTTTTCATGAATAGCAGTTAGATATCTTGTGACGACTTTTTGGGCATCATACTATTGATCAACAGTAGCGTCGAAAGTAGCTTGGTATTTGGCCGACCGACACACAAATTATAAGCCATATCTACTATATGATGCATCCCCCTTTCAGTTCCAAAAAAGGGACCATTAATACTGAAACGTTCCAATAATTATTTATACACATTTGGGGACGTGAAATAGACTAATTCATTCTCGTTCCTAAAAGCATGCTTTTAGGAACGAGAATGAATCGTAATTTTTTACAATATTGACGTATCGCCAGTAAACGCGGATTTACAACGTTAAGGAGCCTTATATTGAATTTCGTGATTCCTCCTTTAATAATGGATACTAACCCACATCATTTAAGGCAGATTTATTGATCCAATCGGCCTCAACTGGTAAGTTGGTCCTACTTGGACTAATTCTTAATAGCATTCGAATAAAAGATTTTATCCATAGCTTTTTCATCAACCAAACGCTGAATCAATTGGATGTTCGTACATACTCAAAAGGCCTTTTCGCTCTTGAATAATTATTCTAAGGTATCTGCTCCATCATAAACACTCACTATTCCACTCTATAAGGCTTGTAGAAGGCACGAATTTCTTGGGCTTAAAGCTCTGGCTCTTCCATGGCCGTAAAATGTCCACCACGAGCCATGATAGTCCAGCGAGTTATATTTAAATTTCGCACTGCCCAGTCTTTTGGTGGTAATACTATATCTGCTGGGAATAATGCAACCCCAGTTGGTACTTTTATATAGCCTAATGGCGGCAGCGAATGTGAATTTTCGTAATACATCCGCGTTGACGACCCGATTGTGTTAGTAAGCCAATAAACCATGATATGTAATGAGTTCATCTTCGCTAAATCTTTGACGGAGGTCACCTCCACAATCACTCCAAGCTGAGTTTTCCAATTGATCCGGCCAGCGGTCTTCTCTTTAAATCAGCAAGGACTTCATCTACTATGTGAATATGAAAACGTTCAGCGGACATTATATTTCTCCTCCTTTTTTGTGCACATCTTAATCAATTCAAATTTTGCCCCCACCAGACTTACCCTGGCTTATCACTAAGGGAGGCCTGTTTTGGGTTAATGAATGGACAATTCGGAAATAATCCACTCATACCGTCTAAAGGAGGGAACAAATTCATGAATTCTAATGATAATCTATCAGAGCAGAACGCATATCTAAAAGAGCTGAATGCCTTATTTATCCCATTGGACGGAATGGAGAATCTGGACAGCATGGTTAAGGCCATCGGAGATGCAGATATTGTGCTGCTTGGCGAGGCGAGCCATGGGACGTCTGATTTTTACCAAGTTCGGGCCGAACTTTCGAAGAAGCTAATTACAAGCAAGGGATTTAACATTATCGGCGTGGAAGGAGACTGGCCCTCTGCTTATCGGTTAAACCGGTATGTTAAAGGGATGGAGGGGTCCGATTCTTCGGCAGCCGATGCACTGGGTGATTTTACCCGCTGGCCGACCTGGATGTGGGCGAATACGGATATTCGTGATTTCGCGGAGTGGCTGAAGGAGTACAATGAGATGAATCAAGGGGACGGAAGTGATTGTCCCAAGGTTGGATTTTATGGCATCGATATGTACTCGTTATGGGAATCGATGGAGGCAATCATCGCTTATTTGGAGGAGACCAAGTCTCCCCACCTGGAACAGGCCCGCAGGACATATGCTTGTTTTGATCCATATAGCAGGGACCATCAAAATTATGGCATTGCGGCAGGATTGCTCTCGGAGAGCTGTGAGAAAGAAGTGGTTGAGCTACTAAAGCAGATTCAGAGCAGGCGCATGGCGTATCCGGGAAGTGAGGAAGAACTGAATGCGGAGGTGAACATGCTCGTCACTTCCAGTTCGGAGGCCTATTATCGTACGATGGTCCGGGGCGGTCCGCAGTCCTGGAATATACGGGACAGACATATGGTTGAATCGCTGAAGCGAATCATGTCCTATTACGGCGCCTCGGCAAAAGCCATTGTCTGGGAGCATAATACGCATATCGGTGATGCGCGGGCAACGGATATGATGGCTGACGGCATGGTCAATGTGGGTCAGCTACTGCGGGAAGATCCGGAACATCGTGTGTTTGCCGTTGGCTTCGGAACCTATCAGGGCGAGGTACTGGCGGGAAGAGCTTGGGGAGCTCCGGTTGAGAAAATGACCGTGCCGCCCGGACAGCCAGGAAGCTGGGAGTATTGCATGCACCGGGCGGGAGACGGCCGGAATGGCATGGTAATGCTCTCCGATGCATCTTCCATACTGCATACGGTCATTGGCCACCGAGCCATCGGTGTGGTATATGAGCCTGCTCATGAACGATTCGGCAATTACGTGCCTTCCAGCATGGCGGATCGTTATGATGCGTTTGTTCATCTCGACCGGACCACCGCCCTTCAGCCACTGCCTATCCTTCAACCAGTTGCAACGGATGCTTTATTTTCAGAATAACAGCTCGTAAGAACCGTCTGTGGGATGCAGGGTAGCTGGTATAGTTTACCGTCAAGGCTCCGGATTATAATTATAAAACTGGCTCCAATATAAAACAGCGGCAGGGTCGGACTTGTTTTTATCAGTCTGAGCCTGCCGCTGTTTTATTGAGCTAACGTATCCCGTTAGTTCAATTAAACACTTTCTGATTTTTGGTGGAAAGCGTTAATCTTCTTTTGATGGTCGGTACGTCAATTCAACTGCTCCCTAATGTAAGGTCTTGGTATAGACATGCTTGAGAGACATCGTGTTGATGTTATCTGTAAACATCCGCTTTCCACTCATCCGCCGCTTCCAAGCACCAAGATGTTTCTTCCGGGTTGCCCTTTAAGTTTCAAAACTTCTTATCATCCATTATAATACTTTGATTCAAGAGATGCCCAATCTATTCACGTATGGTCCTCACCTGTGACAAAACTGTCGGATGCTATTAGCTAGTTCCTCCGCATGAGTAAGGACAAGCATATGATCGGCTCCTTTGATTTCGGCAAACCTAATTGCAGGTACACGCTTGAAGTGCTCGGCGATATTGTACATATCCGGCCATTCTATGGTTCCTTGTATAAATAACGTACTCGCTGCAACCTTTTCTAAACGTTCAATCGAAGGCGCCTCTGGCCAAAGGACCTCAAAGCTTCTCCACTCGGTGAATACCCTTGTCATGTAGTGATTATGCATTTCAGTCAAAAAACTCCGATGGTGGCTAGCCATCGTAGCCCGATAGATCGGTGCGGCTAAGGACAACTCTACAAGTTTTGAAATATCGGGAGCGACCGCATTCACCGATGTCATATAATTGGTAAATTCTTGCGAATATGCAAATCCCGTTAATGAAGGGGCAATTACCACTAGACGCTCAACCATAGAAGGATATGATAACGCAAAATCAGTCGCGACTTGCCCACCGATGGAATGGCCAACAAGTGTGACAAGATCCAGTCCGAGATGTTCAAGAAGTTTGAGCAAATCCTCCACAAGTGAAGTCGGCTCTTGCATAGCAGGTGAGCGGCCGGTTCCTCGACCATCGAAGGTAATGATCTTGAATGATTTTGCCAGTCCAGGCACCATATATCTCCATACCCTTGAGTCGACACCTCCCGAGTGAATCATGACTATAGGGACTCCATTCCCTTCGATTTCGTAAAAAAGTTCCACCTTGTCCCCCTCCACAATGTGGTAATATTTTCTTGGCTACCATTTTAGTCATGACTGAACATACAGTCTATATTAAAAAAGATATCCACTATGAAGTCACTTTGAATAACTGCCCGTCGCTTAATTAATGCCTCGTCATCTTGTGTATAGAGAACGAGAGCTGCTGGGATTATGCGAAAAGTGATGAACAAACATAGCGGAGACATATCCTGGACCATCTTCTACTCAACATGCCCAAAATATTTTTTATGCCTCTAAATCCCTCTTTTGTCAGCAGAAAATAAAGTATTAGACTGGCTCTATAAATTGAACAGCGACAGCCGAGGACAAAAAATATAGTCCTAGACGGTCGCTGTCCGCCACCCTTCACAACCCGGTAGAAACCGCTTTCGCTATCCAAGTCTCCCTACCAGTCCCAACACCATTCTCTTACGTTGCCAGACATATCGTAGTAAATTCCTAACTCGTTGGGTTTCCGGGTATCGATTGATTTTGTTTTATTATTGTTGCTCTCTATAATAGGCCAGTTCCAGTCTCCAGATAAGTATTTGGCTCCGGCGTTTTTCCAATACCATTCACCTCGTCAGCATTATTGCTTCCGCTGTATGTGTAGCCCTTGCTCGCCTGACCTCCGTCTGCAGCATATTCCCACTCCAATTCTGTAGGCAATCGGCAACCGTTAGCTCCCTCATTAATCGTTACTGTCCATTTTATATTATCGTTATCATTCTTATTTAGTCGGGTCTTTTATTATCCTTGTCTATGTTGTAATACGGTTTTAAGCCCTCTCGTATACCTCTTTGATTACAGTACTCCACAACGTCATACCAACTCACCATTTCTACTGGCAAACTGTCGCCTATGAATACCGAGGGATTACTTCCCATGACTTCAACCCACTCTTTTTGAACTACTTCATATTTGTTGATATAAAAGTTCGATAGGGCCACGCTTTTTCCAGAGTTGTTGTACTTGTTGTTCTGAAAAGTCCCACCTTCCACGAATACAAGGTTATCCCTTTTCTCAGGCTTATCTTGCGAACAAGCGCTGATCACAACCATTGGTGCTATTAAAAGGAAAATTAATAGCTTTCTCATTGATATATCCCCTTTAAGCTGATAGGGAAAATGATAGGCCATGACGGCCCGCAATTCGCCTCCAGCAGCGTCGAAGGCCGTTCGTCTAGCAGGTAACGGCCTGCAACGCATCCGCACTGACGGATAGACTGGAGGAGAACGGCCATCGGCCTGTCTACAATGCTTAGAGATCGTTGTTTCCTCCATGGACCAATTCGTGTAAATCCTATCAGACAGCTTTCGGAACCCGTTTATCCCGTGAGACAGCCCCAACCGCGCCTGTTCGTTGAACAGCTTGCAGTTAAGTGGTTACCACACCGTTACGTTAGAGCTCCCGCTACTCTGATACCCCTCTGTCGCCAACACCTGGTAAGACCAGTTACTTCCCAGATTCATTCCTTTGCTCGCCCATGCTTTCACGTGGTTGCTGAAAGTGATCGTGGAGTTGCCCCCGGTCGGTCTCTTCGACTGTCGAACACTCCAGTACTGAATAAACGTCGTTTTTTGGCCTTCAATGGAAGGTGCGTCGTATCGCATTGTTGTGTAGATGTCATATGTGCCCCCATCACTGGTCACCGTACCTTTATACGTTCCGGTAGGTCGATAAGTCCCCCAGCTATCAACGACGTAATATTCGATGAGTGAGTTTCTCGTCCACCCGTAGAGAGCCAAATATCCATTACCGGACGGCGCCCAGACACCGGCATTGTAGTTAATCGTTCTGTTTGGCGATCCAGTAGTCCAGCCTTTGCCGACAACAAAATTCCCGGTATCCTTCCATGTTACGCTGTAATTACCACCTGATCCATTTACAGCATTGACCGTCCCGCCGCCATCGGTCCAATTTTGCCAATAGTCTGTCGCTGCACTTGAGGTTGTTGCAAACAACCCAAAACTCATGGAAGCTGCAAGAACTACCGTCATCATTTTCTTACTAAACTTAAACATACTCTACCTCCTAAAATTTTGTATTTGTCCCATACACTTGCTTGTTGGTTGATTCTCTTTGCAGTATATCACCTATCCGTGCCATATTCCGTATTTTTTTACTTTAACCTCCTTTCTGAGTGAAATTATAGAATAATAGCGTTTGCATATAAACCTAGCAAATTAAAGCTTTAACTCTATTATGTTTAGCTTTCTTTGAAATTTTAGAACCCGTCGAGGGTAACAATAGATACCGAGTCCCGTAACGTTGAAAGAAGGGCTTGGCTGCTTTTAATTAATTCGAGCAATATGCGAATCCATTTTTTATGTTTTCCTTTTTAGCTATTCACCTAATCAGCAACGATACCAAGTTCTTGTCCCTTTCGGCAATGGAATCAAGTCTTGTACTCCGACACCTTTGTAGTCTTTTGTTGTTGAGGATTTTCCATTGGTTCAAAATCGGGTCAGTCCCATCACCGCGGGAGCTTTATTTCTGGAATTATTCATTTTACCTTTAACGTTTAGGATTACCTGTCTGACCAAGAATAAATTCAATGCTCACCTTATATGTAGCTTCCACATGTAGTGAACTTTGGCTTGGGTGATGGATTTACGTGAGGATAAAGACTTAGCAAAACAGAATTTATAGAGAGGAAATGGCGTCCCAGTGAACGAATAAAGTCAACCGACCCTGAGTCTCAAAAAGTGAATTAAAAAATTAGTGATCTTATGGAGATGCTAAAAAAATAAACTACCAGCAGTCGATTTTGAACAAATTGAAGTCATGCTTGATTTACTAAGCGAATCAACTTCCCTACACTCGGCAGCAGCGTTCATCCACGGCTATCGAACGGGGCATTAACGATGATTGAAGTGTTTAGCGGGGAACACGAGTTTATACCAAAACGAGTGTGAAGGAACCAGTAATAGATAGGAAGATTTAACGAATGAGTTCAGAAAAGAGCAGCGAGGTTAGACCACCTGCTCTTTCAAAATAAAAGCGGGCAAACCACTCCGATCTAGTATTTATAGTACCTGAGTTATAATTCGTGAATACTCCGCTAAATTGACGGGAAGCTTGGCATTTTCGTAATAAAGAGAGTTTCCTTTTAATATAATATCTTTTTTCATCACATCATTATAGAGGACTGTTTGACAAGTCTTGCAGCTCTTATTGCATAATGATGACGTTTTCCACTCAGACATAGATGACTTGCTATACAGGATGCTGGAAAAACATCTTCGGGCAGTTGTAATGTGTACGTAAGGGTATACTAATTCCCTGCTAAAAGGGAGCACATCAGTATCAGCATCATCAATATCATTATTATTTACCAGATCATGATTGTCTTTGATATCCAGCTTATTACCTTGTATTCTATTATCATATTGAATAGCAGAAATTTTATATTTACGCATGAACCTAATATTGGGGACAAACCCTCCCGCAGTATTCTGTAAGGCACTTTTCGAATCATCATCAAGCTTGGGAAAATAGTTTGCAATAGAAGGACTTTTTTTAGCTTTATTCAGTAGTCTACCTAAAATAAGTTTAAAGCGGCCGGGATAATGATTTTCAATAAAATACAACATTCCGAAATCATTAACCACCAACTCATCAAAAATAGATGCTTCACTTACTTCCTTTAAGATGTTCACAATCGTGTTCATACTTTCATCCGTCATATAAGGAGTAATCAAGGTTAGCTTCATGTCGTGCTGCTCACAAAAGCTGATAACTGATTTTAGCTCCCTTACTGTTAAGAAAGCACGCGGGCAAAACTCCTGTCCATAATACAGACGCTGATACTGGTTCTCCACATTCGTTAATTTACGCAGGTCGTCAACCATCATCGCTTTTTCCATATTATACACTCCCCTGAACATTATGAATGCCATTTACATGGTCCAGAATTTCCGGGTAGTAGCAATGTGTAATCAATTGATCGTTTTTCCAGCTATTCTGACATATTTGCGAAGAAATCATGTGATGGTACTCTTCGAAGTTTGCCACCTCGCCGCATAAATCTATCGCTGATTTTATCATCCTGATATCACTTAAAACCTGACTTCTGTCTGAAGCTCTCCCGACCAATTTCAAGCTATCAACCGATAATTGGTTCAGATAATATAAGCTGCAAACACCACAGTCACCCTTATTGTCTAAAATCCAGTTTAGCTTTTTCTCCAGCAGTGGTACATCATACGGTATGGGCGTAATACTCTCAATAACCTGATATCTCAAAACACATGGAGGATTAAAAATGACCCCATCATTGTTATTCATAAATCGAGTCCCATGCACAAAATTACAAAAGCCATCTATATAAGTACAGCCTTCATTTTTGATAAAAACCTCAAACTCTGTATTTGGTGAGCTTTCAATTATGATTTTCATTTCTGCCATGGACAAGGAACGGGGCAAAATAAGCCGATCCGCATGAAATTCTTTGGTGTACATTTCTGCTGTGTAACAGTTAAAAATCGTGCCGCCTGTACTGATATGCACATCCACATTCGTTTTCTTATCCGCAAAATAACCGGCCAAGCCCAAATCAGCAAAAATAATAGCATCCACTTCACAACGAACAGCTTGCTCCAAATAGTAATCCAGGATACCAAGCTGCTGGTTGTTATAGCAGTGTTCGTTCATCGTAAAAAATACCTGGCACCCATGAGCATGCGCTATATTCACGACCTCCGCAAGTTCAGCAAAACTGGAAAAGTTCGCATCAGGCCAAGGTCTGCGATTCAAGGCAACGATATAGTTATACCGATCCAACCATTGTTCATCAATGACGCCACAATAAAATTCTTCGGCTCCGGCCTGAATAAAAGGCACTAAATCATCAATGGTCACTAATCCTGTACAAATTCGCATATGTCTACTCCTTTACCAGAATTCCAGCCGATTTTTCAGCCAGATGATGACTAATGATCGCTTTCAACAAAACAATTGTAAACTCCCGAAACAGGACACATGCATTGCTCTGAAGCTGATTAATCAATAAATTGCAACGTCCTCCGCACATATATCTTGAAAAACAACTTTTACAAGGTGCCAAATCGTCCACAGAATCAATACATCCTATCTCGTCGCTTGATTTCTCCAAGCCCGCCTTAGCATATCTATTGCAGCGAAAAAGCGCTCCATCACCATTTACTTGAAAAGAATGTACTCCAGCTTCGCAGGGAAACAATTGGGTTTGATTCGAGTCCAACATACTCAGCATTTTTGCAATATACTCATACTCATTTAATTCACCATAAGAAGGATGGGTATGACGCAAGTTTTTAATGTGGTTTTCTCCCTCTTGCAATTCCTCCTCCGAATACAAGGGACTACAGCCCCTGTGCCATTTTTGTAGAAAAAAATCCAGGTAAGCTGTTGGGCTACTAGGTCTGTAGTCTGCAACGAATTCAGGACGTTCCAGCGGTCCTTCAATTACATTGAAATCAGTCAGATGTAACCTGCGCGCAAGCTGGGCAATTTCGGCCTGAGCCTTGTCCGTGTTTTCCAGTTGATAAACACGCTCTATTTTCACAAAATTAGAAAGGTCATTTGCTCTTTTATGATGTTTAAATTCCGAGCTATAACTGTAATCCGTGACTTCTGAGTAGGGGTTCTCCCTATGAAAATGACCATTTTCGATATCATAGCTAAAAACAGCTTTTGGGGAAACGCGAATTAAGATGACCTCGGTATTCATCCACTACAACTCCTTCGAATCCATCATTAAAGTGCTTTTGGAGGGTACCTCTGTGTTGTTGTAGCTTCTACGGAAAATGAAGACATACAAGCAAAATAAAAGGCTAAACAAGGAATAGATAATCAGGAGTACAGCAATACTGTAGCTTTCAATAAGATGCCCACTGATGATAAGCATCATAGATAGGAGAAGATTATGTACACTGTACACAGTAGATACGGTTGTCGCCCTGCTAGTTTCGCTCGTGATGCTGGTATCAATGTGACTTTGTATTTTTGGAATAATGATCCCCCAGTTAAACCGAAACAAACAAATCAATACGATCCCAAGCCAAATGGACTTGGTTAACGCCATCCCTAAAAAAACAACGGCAAGGATCAAAGGATTAAGTATATATATATACTTCCCTTTGATTAAATGTGATAACTGAGCAGAGATGAGTGGAATAATGCCGAAAAGAGCATAAATAACTCCAAAAAAAGTCGGTGAAATTTTTAAATGCTGTAGATAGGGTTGATATTGAAAGAATACTGAGGTTAGAATGATAGCTGTGAATATATAGTAAATAGAAAATAATAGTAGTTGCCTGTTGACTCTGATTTCCTGAAAGGATTCCTTCATTATTTGTAGAGGGCGAACTCGTTGAAACGCTTTTTTACCTGTTTTGTCTTCATAAACTCTCTCCTCATGAACCAGACACACAAAAAACACCGCTAAAAAATTAGAGAATGCCGAAATGTAAAAAGTAACCGAATAGCTATATTGAATAACTACTGAGCTTAGAAGAGCAGCAGCAATCGTAGACAAAATACTTGCTGAAAAAATTTTTCCGTAGCTACGGTTCAAGACATCAAGCTTGTCATGCTTTTCATGAAGCTTATAAATCAAGCCTTGTTCCGAACCTGATATGAAGGATGAGCCCAATGCAAAAATGATATGAGCTATAATAAGTAGCATATAAGTTTGTAATGATCCCATAAGAAAGATACCAATACATTGAAAAACCGCTCCGATAAGGATAGCCTTTTTCTTCCCAATCAGGTCTCCGATCATTCCCGTGGGTATGTCAAATAGTATGGATGCCGTATAGTAACTGGCCATTACAATCCCAATTTGGGTATAGTTAAGCTTAATCATATTACTAAAATAGAAAACCAAAATGGAATTATATACATAGAATGTGTTCAGAAACCTCAATAAACCAAATAATCTGACCTGACTTTCAAACTTTTTAACCACCTACGCTTCCCCTTCCTCATCAAACAGGCTTACTTCCATTTCAAGTTCCCATAAATGCTCAATCTCATTACGAATACGCTCATTTTCCTCAAAAGAATCAACTGACCAAGTCACAACTCCAGCCACATCACCGGAACTGCCGCTAAAAGACAAGCAGTCACCCACTTGTGGTAAAATATCAGCCCGCTTCACACCTTGTATCTGAAGAAAGTCAGAGCTTGGGGTGACGTGTTTAACCCTTCCTTTCTTCTTATAGAGCAGCAGATACCCGCCATTCGTCTGTGGATAATATTGATTGAAAAGCGGCTGTTCGCCAACAAAAGCGCGAGCCCCCTCCAGTAGCGGGTTTACTCCACATGTATCCTCTATACCAAAAATAATTCCTCCGCCTGCAATTCGTGCCGCTGTTTCGCAAAATAAGATCTCCTGCTGCTTAGTGACTAATAGTTCAGTATGAGCTACTCCACTTGTGATCGGCATTGCACTCAATACTTTGTTATTTGCCGCGATAAGCTGTTGGACCAAGGGCATCTCATGGTCAGGGTAAAAATACCCGCACAGTGGCTTCCCCTCCCTGCATTCCAAAGTGCTATGCGTATAGCAGGCAACTGAAGTGAATGCAACTTGGTTATTATATACAACGCTATCCATATGGAACATTTTTCCATCAATATATTGTTCAATCTCAAATTTTCCGGCATGGTCGTTAAGCAATTGTTCATATTCGTGGATGTTATCCAAATGAACCCGAAACGTATGAAGGGACCCCGCTCCGTCAATTGGTTTAATAATGGCCTCGGGAGCATGTTTAGATAAAAAGTCGATTGCATCAGCAAAGTGGTGAACGGTTCGATATTCAGGAATAAGAATAACTTTCTCTTGAGCAAGATGATTTTTCATTTTTACCTTATCTCTAAAAAAATCACCATCTCTCCCGATGACTCCACACGTAAGACCCAATCGCTCTCTAAGCAAAGCGGTAAACTGCACCAAATCCTCACTCTCGGAAAAAATACCGTTCACGGGCTTTTCATCATGCAGTGTTAGTATAAACTCAACAACTTGAGGTGATGTTAAATCTTCGACACACAAGAAATGGTGATAATGATCACTACAACGCTCAATCAAACGTTGATTATTAGTAATCAACGTTTTTTCATACCTTAAAGAGCTCAAGCCTTCATTCACAATACGAGAAAAGTTTTCGAATTTCGCGAAAATTACATAATGTTTATCCATCCCTAATCCTTTCGTTTTATTGATAGAGAGACCTGGCATTTACAAGATTCATACAAAAAGAAAGTCCCCATTTTTTCAAATATAAAAGCAAATGTTCTTCTGACAGAAAAAAAGCATAAGTTTGTTTAATTTCCTGTTCAAACTCAGCAGCCTGTATATCTGCTTGCACCTGTGTCATCCCACTTTCCCTGCTAAACTCACTATAAAATCGTAAATGCTGGCGATTGTTAAAAGGTATTTTTTGAATGGAATACATAGCAGGATCGGCAGCAATAGGAGAATTTTCAAATAGAATAAAACGGTTATATCGGATATCTATACAATAGGGAAACAGTTCCCGTAGCCGTGCTTGATTAGCAAGAGCTTCTTCACTGGTTTCACCTGGAAACCCGATCATCGCTGTTAATTTCACCGCAATCCCAGCCTCATAGCAACTCTTAATCAGCACAGGCGCATATTCAAGATCTATTCCTTTGTTCATCAGTCTGGATACCCTTGTTTCAAAGGTCTCTACTCCAAAAGAGATCATGATGCATCCTGCACGGTTTAACAGTTCAAACAATCGGGAATTAAAACCCTTTTCCAGTCTGGCACGACAGGCCCAGGATAATATAAGCTTCCTTTCTACAATTTGAGTTGCTATTTTCTCTAAATCTGTGGGTGAAATACAGCAGTCTCTGAATCGTAATACCGAAAATGTCTGTTGTTTTGAAAAATTCTCCATTAATTGCAGGATACTCTCAATACTCTCTTTCTGATAAGTACCATGCTCTTTAATAGAACAATAAGTACATCCCTTCCAGTAACAACTTACAGACGCAGCTACATTTAAAACCTCTTCCGGCATTAGAGCACTTGCAGGAAGAGAAGATAAAACGGGTAATGTTATTTTATTGGTGTAATAGTGTTTATTAGTTTCTTCAATATAAGGTTGAAGTTCTTTTTGAGTAAGTAACCAAGATAGTTCTTCCAACTTAGATGAATCCTCAACAGCTCTAACCAGTTCGCTCAATCGATAATGCTCATTTCCCAAGCCAAACGAATCCACATGAGAAAACAACAAATGATACTCCTTATCTGGAAGATTTCGCACTAATATTTTTGTATTAATCTGATCCTCCAGATTGCCGAACAGATGAATGTGTAGATTAGAGTTATATTCTTTTAACAATGAAGTCAACGAAAATAAGGGAATAACCTGATCTGGATGAAAAATTGAAATAGCAACCACCTTGACGCCTTCAGGGACAAGATCCGGTAAAATTTCTTTGAAAAAATCAAAATATGGATTGTGTTCCTTCTGTTCGGCAATCCTTAGTACCTCATCAATATTACGTAGATCCACTCCCGGATCATATAAATTCCATCGCAGCACCGCGGGTGAAATCTGTTCACTAATACGATCATAAATCTCAGCGATTTTTTGGCAGGTTTCTTCTAAATGTTCAAAATTATAAAACAGTTCAGTGTCCGTAAGATGAGTGATGATGTCCGAACGTCCCCGAAAAAAGTAATGAAATGATTCCAAATTTAAATCACGGATTTTGGTACCCACTCCTTGGTGATGTAATAAAGCAGCCGCAGCCGTAATATCGGGTGGCACAGACTGGTAGTACCATAAGGGTGGATTAATCAGCAAAATTTCGAATTGATTTTCATCCTTTTTGCTTTTCATAAGTAGTCTCTCTTTCCATCACAAATTGGATCGTATCTTCAACTTGGTGGCTCACTTTCTCTAATTCATCATAAGTATCAGCTTTAAGAACAAAAAAACCATATCTGTCCATACTGCTAGTCATCTCATCCGGTACTGTATCTCCCTCCTTCTTTTCTATAACAATCTCTATGACACCCGGCAAACGTCTGGCTTCTTCCACCCCTGATATTTGTTTGATTTTTCCACTTTTTTGATGGAAATAACGGATTCTTGAAATATCGTTTCGGGTTTCATGCAGGTACTCATCCGGTCTTTCTCCCAAAGCGCACAAAATCGAAGCCTTATGCAGATTTACTCCGTAACTCAAGCTATACAAATCAGTTATACGGTCCCCTGCAAGACGAGTAGAATATTCGATAATATAAATATGTCCCCTGGACAGCACAAATTCCAAATGACAGGGTCCTTCTGTAATTCCAAGCTCAGCCATAAGATTTATGAAGCTGTTTAATAATTGGGTGTATTTTGAAGATTCCATAGATGCTGGAAGGGTATGCTGTAGCTCAACAAAATAAGGAAGGGGAGTTTTCATTTTTTCAGTAATATGGGCAAATTTACAAGCACCTTTAAACATAAAAGCCTCGAAGCTATATTCCTGGCCTCTGATATATTCTTCTACTAGAAATGAAAGATTCGATGGATAACCGAAGTTATCCTCATTCTGAATAATCTTTTCGGCCTGCCTAATTAATTGTTCAGATGTTTGCACACATTTGACTAACATACTACTTGTCATATCAACGGGTTTAACAATAGCGGGGAATTGGATCTGGTCCAACTGCTCCTTTAGTTCGGATACGCTGTGATACAAATGGTAATCTGGATTGGATACATACTGAGAACCTTTTAGCCCGTTTCTCATACACTCTTTGCTGCGGGCATTATGGGCTACATCTGGGCGAATGGAATTCCAGCCAAACTTTTGGGAGATAATCGCGGCGACCGGTACTGCATAGTCGTGACCAGGTACAATACCCGAGTTGCGGGATATATCCGGATGCTGACTGAAAAAATACTCCATTTTCAAGTAAGTAGACTCGGCATCTGTAATGTCACTGATGATTTCAAAATGTACCAGATGCGCCTTCTCCACCTTGGGGCCGCCTTCTCTTCGAATGACAATTACAATCAACTCAAGTTCAGCGGCAAATTCAATATATTTTTCTCCAAAAAAACAAGGCTCCAGTAAAAATATAGCCCTTGAACTATTAGCAGACATACCAAAGTCCTCCTTACGATCCCTCATTGACAGGAATACAATTTTGCGACACTATTCGCTTTATTTCTTGGGTTCCAAGAAGTGTATTTTTCGAGTTCCCCCTGATATTGTTTATTAGTGATAAGGCTGGAGGGCCTACTCTAAGTCGCTTGCTTAGTACCTCCTCCACAAGTGTTGCAGTTGAAGAAGATTTTCTTTTCCAATAATCACAAATACGCTCGCCAGCTCTATTTATTAATTCCGTGGCTGCATACTCAGTGATTCTTTTACCGTCGGATGTAAAATAGTAAAGCTCACAGTCAATTCCGTAGCATGAAGCCCTCCTGAAGTTTTCCTTCACAAAAGTAACGGGAAGAAGTCTTTCTCCGCCTTTGCTTAGGCTTAAATCCAAAAGCGCATAGACTCCGAGATGCAACGCAATATCTTCCCGAAGTGTTGGCTGGATCGGTATAAATCGCGTTTCAAGCAAGCATGCTGTGGGCTTACCGCTGCCACCTACCAGTTTTAATCTCGCAATTTTCCAATTCATTTTTTGATTGAGGCTAAATGCATACCGTGGATCGGATTTCATATGTTTTTGTTGATACAAAGTTGCCCAATAATTATGGAAATTTGCATAATATTGATGAGGAAATGAAACGCGAGTAGACAGAGCTGCCAAAAATTCAGAATAGGTCCGCAAATCATAACCAATCTCCCAAATCAGGTTACGAGTTTCGAGCAATCCGGTTAATCGCCTGTCCAAAATCGGAGAATTGGCCCCAATGGCAATAAAGAGAGGTGAGATCTCAATCGTCTTGTTCAAAAGATCAATAGCAGCCTGATTATAGTTAACCTGTACATTCATTTGTGTCGACTGACACCCGCTAATTAGCTCATGAACACGACTTGATAGATCAACTTCTCCCAAATGAAGCTCAAGGTGATGTTTTCTTGAACTTTTAAACTGGTCGAGTATCATTTGATAATTTTCCCGGTCATCTGTAATTTCCAAGTCAGTAAATGAACCAGGATAGGTACCAAGACGCGCCAGTCTATTATTTTGGGCATGTGCTATGGCTGCCGCCTCTTGCTCCATTTCCTGCATTTCATTTATAAGATTTTCAAGTCCCTCTGCAAGTGTGAAAGGACGGGATACCAATTCAATTTGGCTGGCACCTATTTCCCGTTTTATAAATGTTGCATTTTCAATTACACGATTCCGGACCTTTTCATCTACCAAATTAAACTCAAAATCAAAAAGAAGGTATTCGGTTTCAAAACCCATAATTCCGGATAAATTATTTTTAGTAACCAAAATATTTTTTTCAAGCTGTCTAAGTTGTCGTAAAAAAGCCCTGTTCATTAACGCCGTTGGATTCAATGAAACGGTTTTGGACATACCCTTATTCTCCCATTTGCTCTATTGATTGAGTTGCAATAGGTAATAGTAAGAATCGTTTCCCCGTTTAAGTTTCTGTTGTTTAACTTGCACTATTTTTAGTCCAGCAGCCTTTGCCATCTCCTCTATTTCATGTTTCAATAACATCCGACATCGACAGGTACAACGGCTGGTTTCATTTTCATTTTTATAAACTGTGAAATACATCATTAAGATCTGATTAAAAACATCGATTTTGACTTCTCCATATACTTCAAATGCTTCCCCGTCGATAGTCAGTGATTTAATCACTTTAGGTGCCCCGCCATATTCCATGATTTGATGTTCCGTCACTGGCGTAACATTAACCATTCCAACCCCTTCGGCTGATAAACTTGAAGCAATTACTCTAAAAATATCAAATTGGTTTTTATACGCAGGGAACATTTGGATAGAATTATCCCCAATGTGTACGATGTCAAATTTTTGAGGGCAAGACCAATCATTTAAGTCAGAGCATACCGTATTAATCATATTTCCATGATCGTTATGCTTGTTGAGCAACAATTGCAACGATTCCGGCGAACGATCAACTACAGTTACAGATTCAATAGACTTGTTTATAAAACCAAATAAGTGTTCACCACTCCCTGAAGCCAGGTCCAAAACCCTTGCATGTATCTTCTCAGGCCAGACATCACCAATAAACTTTTGCATTTCAATCGTATCCGGACCTAGAAAATCAAAAATCAGTTCGTCTGTCTCCATGAGTCACATGCCTATCCGGTCCGTCTGCTTCCAATCTACAGGAGAGTATTGATGATCTTCCTCGCCCATAAACCTTACTGCATGGGGTGTGACTTGAAACAATACAAACTGATTTCTTTTCTCATTGCTAAAGGTTTCTTTTATCATAGGGTTGTTTTCCAAAAATAGATCTTCTTCCTTCTTTTCACTCACCCGTTTGGCCTTACCTGCCATTCTGAGCTGAGCCCCGTCTCCAAAATAAGTAAGCTCCACATTCTCACACGTCCGGATTTGTTCAACCTTATCTGTATTGCTGAAGGTAGAGAAATATATATATCCGTTGTGAACAGTCCCCGCATCTACAGGTCTTACATGAGGTTGATTATTGAATGAATCATACGTTGCCAGATAGGCAATAGAAACGTTTTTAATCCATTTTGAATATTCTTCTTGATTCATTGTATTCACCTTCACTTTACTCTTAGTTTTTAATTTCATCCGGGGCAGTCATGAGCTTGTATCCCCAGCCATCCCTTATATAATGCATTAGTACAATCGCGCGATTTAGACTTTCTGGTTTTAATATGTAAGCCGAGTCTTGTTGTTCCACCAGATTTTCTTGAATTAAAACGGACAAAAGAATATTAACATCTTTCTCCATTTCCATTACTTTTTCAAAATTAACTCCTAGATACTGCTCTAACGTTCGTTCCTCGATTTTTCCATAGGCATTCAAATGCCCCCATACAATCGTAAACGCATAATTATCGACTGTAATTTCTTCTTCGACTGAATGTGGAAGTTCTATATAATTTTTAATATAAGGAGGTGTGAAGCGTACACGATTATTATCCCAATATCCCGCAGATCCGGGTCCAAAAGCCAACACCGGCTCTGTTTCACTTATAGCATCTTTTTCATAAGGAAATATATAATCTGGTAAAGAAAAAACAGTATTATCTACTCTTATATATCCGTTTTGTTGTAAAAATCCGCACACTTCTTCATAAACTGAGATTTTATCGGACAATGCTAAAATATGCTTTCCTCTTTTCTCGCATCGCTCGACAAATTCCTTTCCCCCTGGATAAGAGGAGTAGAAAAGACTAACCGAAATATGTTCCGGTCGTATATTCACTGTATCCCTTATGCTTTCCATGACCGTGCTCTGCGTCTGCCCCGGGATTCCGATTAGCAGATCAATATTTAACATGTCGTAATCAATTTCTCGGATCAGGCTTGCAGCCTTTATAATTTTTTCTCGTGAATAGGGCCGTCCCAGCAATTTGAGCTCTTCATTATTAAAAGACTGGGCACCGACACTTACACGATTAAATCCTTTTCTCCTGAAAATAGACAAGGTTTCTTTGGATGCGGTATCTGGGGAAACTTCGTACGCCATAAATTTCATGTGGGTAAATTGTTCTGGGGTAATCCTATTTCGAATGGAATTTATAATAGTGTCTAGCTGACTTTCATTTAGGAGGGATGGGGTTCCTCCACCAAAAACTATCGAGGTGATTGCTGATTTTGGAAATTCAGTGCATTCAATGTCCACTTTCAAGGCTTTAACATACTCATCCATTACATCGAGGTTAATCATCTCCTCTTCCGAAAATTTGGCTGTAAAGTAGCAGTATGGACAGCGCTTCTTGCAAAACGGAATGTGACAATAAATGTGAAAACGATCAATCATTCAAATCCCAACCTTCCACTTTTAAATTGTGGAGCTAGTAACAGAATTTGTTTAAATCGTGGTAGCATGTTTTACATGTTAAACCCCATTTCTTACACAATCATATGAAATAGATCACATTTACTGGAATAAGAACCATTTCAAAAAAAAAAGCATTCTTCGTTCGCTTAACAGAGCTCAAATAGCCTGCTTCAGCTTACATCAGAATACTTCTTTAAAGTCGCTTTTGGGAGATATAAAACACATATACACAAGTATGCAAAGATGATATGCATCTTGGGCTAAGCTTCCACCCGATTCAAAAACACCTTCGTCCGCTCCAACTGCGGATTGCCAAAAATCTGCTCCGGTGTACCGGATTCTGCAATTTCGCCATTATCCATAAAAATGACACGATCCGCCACATCTCGCGCAAAATTCATCTCGTGGGTCACGATGACCATCGTCATATTCTCCTCAGCCAGCTTTTTGATGACCCGCAGCACCTCGCCTGTCAGCTCGGGATCAAGGGCCGAGGTCGGCTCGTCGAACAGCAAAATATCTGGATTCATCATCATTGCCCGGGCAATCGCCACGCGCTGCTTCTGTCCACCCGACAATCGGGACGGATACGCGTCAGCTTTATCCGCCAAGCCGACTTTGGCCAGCAGTTCGGCGCTTTGGCGGCGCAGTTCAGCCTTACTCACCTTTTTCACCAGCTTCGGAGCCAGCTCCAGATTATCCTGCACCGTCAAGTGAGGGAACAGATTAAAATGCTGAAACACCATGCCCATACCGGTGGTAATGCCTTTAATGTCACCTGCCGGAGCGTACTGACCGTTTTCCACCAGTGCTTTATCATGAATGCGGATCGTCCCGCCCGTCACATCTTCCAGGTGTACTAAACTACGGAGCATGGTACTTTTCCCTGAACCTGAAGGACCGATGACAGCTACAACCTCGCCCGCTTTAACGTTAAAGCTCACTCTTTTCAGAACGTCGAGCTTGCCGAACGATTTTTTCAAATCGATAACTTCTATTGCATTAGTATTCATATCCCGACATTCCTTTTACTCGAATTTAAAACGTTTTTCCAGCGCCCTGAAGAATAGCGTCAGCACCAAAGCTAACAACAAATAAATAACCGCTGCTACAACATAAGGTACAATCGAAAAATCGCGGTTTACAGCCGTATTGGCAAAATGCAGCAGTTCCGGTACCGCTACTGCATACAGTAGTGCCGTATCTTTTACTAATGTTGTCGCCTCATTGGTTACCGCAGGCAAAGCGATCCGTACCATTTGCGGCACAATGACTCTTATCAGCGTCTGCGACTTGCTCAAGCCCAGCACTTGCGAAGCCTCGTATTGCCCTTTATCAATCGACAACATTCCGCCTCTAAAAATTTCTGCAAAATAAGCCGCATAATTCAATACAAATGCCAGCACGGCAGCCGTTGTTCGATCCATTACCAGATACTCCCCAATGACAGGCAACATCGGCAGACCAAAACAAAAGAACAATAATTGCAGCAAAAGCGGCGTGCCGCGTATAACATAAATGTACGTGTGCATCAGCCAAGCGATTGGCTTAATCCGGCTTTTGGCCAGCAACGTAACGACAAAACCCAATGGAATAGACAAGATGAGCGTGATGAAAAATAAAATAACCGTCATCTGTGCCCCTTCAAGCATAGGCTTCATAATTCGTAAAATATATTCCATACTCATGACCTTCGACTCCTAAACCTTAGTTCAATACACTACGTATTAATTTAATACTTTATCTTCACCAAACCACTTTTTCGAAATTTCAGCAGCTTTTCCGTTCTTGTGCAGCTCATCCAAAGCGGATTGCAGCTGCGTCAACAGCTCTTCATTCCCTTTTTTCACACCGATGCCGTATTCCTCAGGGGCCAATGATTCATCAAGCAGCTTATACGTCCCTTGTTCCTTCGACATATAATACTTGGCAACGACTTCATCAATGACAACCGCATCCAGACGCCCGGTTTTCAGATCTGTCAAAGCAAGAACGTTATCCGGGTACTCAGACACTGACTTCAATTTACTTTTGATCGGATTCGCATCCAATGCATCGGCTGCTGAAGACAGCGTCTGGAGTCCCACCGTTTTGCCCGCCAGATCAGCCAGCTTGGAAAGACTGGAGGTAGCTGGAACGACAATGACCTGACTGTTTTTCAGATATGGCTTCGTGAACAGCACTTTTTCCTTACGCTCATCCGTAATGGTGTATCCATTCCAAATGAGATCAATACGTCCGCTGTTCAGCTCGGATTCTTTGGCAGACCAGTCAATCGGCTGAAATTTCACCTGTTTACCCATTTGTTCCCCGGCCGCTTTCGCATAATCAATATCAAAGCCGGTCAGCTCATTATTTTCATCTCTAAAGCCCATCGGGGCGAATTTATCATCAATGCCAATAATCAATTTACTGTCGTCCTTACCGCCGGAACACCCGGCCAACACGATCATCATCAATCCAATTAACATCGTAAACATGGCTGCTTTTCTCATCTTATTCCCCTCCAACAATGGTGACCCCCGTATCCAAGAACAGGTGGCAAACGCTTTAGTTCGTTAACACGTTATCAGAGTATCATCATAACACACCGCAGGATACTCGTCGAGAGGAATGAGCGGAATCTTAGCCTTATATAAATGGAAAACCTGTGACGAAAATTTGACCTGTGTTCTATAATGTAAAACCTTACCTTGACATGTCACCTAAACCGTCTTATTATTTCCTAGTATTCTTATATACTTTTACTTATATTAAATTTTTAGCAGCAATAGTATGTAAATCAGCTTGATAGACAGGAGAAATTAAGCCCCATGTACATTTTAAAGCGTCTTTTTACGATGTTCATTACACTGTGGATTATCGTCACTTTAACGTTTATCATCATGCACATCATTCCGGGTGACCCATTCTCGAACGATTCCAAAACCATTCCGGAAGCGGTATTGCAAAACATGCGTGCCAGGTACAATCTGGACAAGCCGCTCGCTGTGCAGTATGTGCTGTATCTCAAAAATCTGCTAGTGCTGGATATGGGCCCGTCTATTCAATCGAAAACGACGGACGTCAATATGCTCATCGCCCGAGGTTTTCCACCTTCTGCATTGCTCGGTATTCAATCCATCGTGGTCGCGATTATTGCCGGAATTTCGCTTGGAACACTGGCTGCTCTACACCATAATCGACCACTGGATTATATCTCGATGTTTATCGCCATTGTTGGTATTTCCGTACCCAGCTTCATATTGGCACCGTTGCTAATCAAGTATGTTGCCGTTCAATGGCACCTTCTTCCGGTCGCCTCATGGGGAACCTGGCAGCATACGGTGCTCCCATCGCTGGCTCTCGCTGTTTCACCTCTTGCTGTTATCGCACGCTTTATGCGGACGAGTATGCTGGAAGTCATGCATGAGGAGTACATACGCACTGCCAAAGCGAAAGGGTTGTCTTCTTGGGCAGTAGTTCTGCGTCACGGATTACGCAACGCGTTGGTTCCGGTGCTTTCTTTTATCGGACCGCTATTCGCTTCCGTCATTACAGGTACCTTTGTCGTTGAAAAAATATTCGCCATTCCCGGCATCGGTAAATACTTCGTAGATAGTATCTTTAACCGGGATTATCCAGTGATTATGGGGACGACCATTTTCTACAGTTCCATTCTAGTCGTTACTTTATTTTTAATTGATATTTCCTATCGCCTTGTCGATCCACGAATCAAATTAGTCAGTAAAGGAGATTAACATGAAAGCAGCACCTACTGTCGAAAAGGACAGTCTGTTCAGTCTTGTAGACCGCAGCCAGATCCCCACCGCCACGTTGACCAGACCCAAAGAATCACTCTGGCGGGATCGGCTACGCAGACTTTTCAACAACAAGCTTGCTCTTTTGGGGCTTTCCCTACTAATCATTATTATTGCGCTGGCGATTGTTGGACCTTCCATGGTTTCTTATGCACCGAGTGATCAATCTCTTTTGAAGACGAATCTCTCTCCTTCCAAAGAGCATTGGTTTGGCACGGATGATCTGGGGAGGGACGTATGGGCACGGACATGGGCCGGGGCTAGAATTTCACTCATGATCGGCTTTGCCGCTGCCGCCATTGATTTGGTACTTGGCATTCTCGTCGGCTGTGTTGCTGGCTATTGTGCTGGGCAGGGTAAAACGGGCGACCGGATCGACAGCATTCTCATGCGTATTATTGAAATTTTGTATAGTATTCCTTATCTGCTAGTCATCATTCTGCTGCTCGTCATTATGAAGCCCGGTCTGCTCACGATGATTATTGCATTATCTATTACTGGCTGGGTCGGTATGGCACGTGTAGTACGTGGGCAAATCTTACAGCTGAAGCAGCAGGAATATGTGTTGGCAGCCCGTAGCTTGGGGACATCTCATTCGCGTATTATCTTCAGACATTTGCTACCAAACGCAGCGGCAATCATTATCGTGAATTTAACGTTCACTATTCCGTCGGCTATTTTTGCCGAATCGTTCCTGAGCTTTCTCGGTTTGGGGATTCAGTCTCCTTCGGCCAGCTGGGGGACGATGGCTAACGATTCACTTGGCGTTATTTTAAGCGGTCAATGGTGGCGCCTATTTTTCCCCGGGCTGATGATATCGCTCACCATGCTAGCGTTCAATACGCTTGGAGATGGGCTTCAGGATGCACTTGACCCGCGTTCACAGCATTAACAACAGAAAGATCCCAATTGGACAAGGAGGGATGTCACCATGATCCGCAGCTTCTCGCCTAACCGCAGGAAGAACGGCAGTTCCTTTATCGAAGTGCGCACACGCGGCATACCTGCGGGAAAGGAGGATGAATAAACCCCGGTACGGTGTACTTTATTTTTTGCATAACTAACCACAATAATGGAGGAAAACCACGATGAAAAAAATGCATTGGATGACGATCATCTTACTTTTGGCCGTAACGGCTTTGGCTGGATGCTCTGGTACTACAGACAAAACAGCAAGCAACGACCCGTCCGCTGCGCCTCAAGCAGATATCCCGCAAGAAATTACTGCCAATCTGGCAGGTGGAGAACCTTATACGCTAGACCCTGCTTTCGCATCAGATACAACGTCCTATTTTGTAATTGATAACTTGTACGAAGGGCTGTATACATACGATAAGGCCGGTAAAATCGTAGAAGGCGCTGCTAGCAAAGTAGACGTATCTCCTGACGGCAAAACCTACACTTTTACTATTCGTGACGGTGCAAAATGGTCGAATGGTGACCCACTGACAGCTAAGGATTTTGAGTACTCCTGGAAACGGGTACTAAATCCAAAAACAGCTGCCTACGATCCTTCTGCCCTCTACTACATCAAAGGTGCCGAAGCGTACAACACAGGCAAAGGTAAAATTGAAGACGTGGGTGTTACTGCCAAAGATGATAAAACTCTTGTAGTTGAGCTGAAATCACCGCTGAGCTTCTTCCCCACGATCGCCGTGGGTCATGCTTATCTGCCAGTAAACCAATCAGTTGTTGAGAAAAATGACAAATGGGCAGCAGAAGCGGGCACAATTGTCGGCAACGGTGCGTATGTAGCCAAGGAATGGAAACATAACGAACAAATTACGCTGACGAAAAACGATCAATTCTGGAACAAAGATGCCATTACAATGGCAACGATTAATTTTAAAATGGTGCAAGACTCCACAACGTATTATCAAATGTACAAAACGGGCGATCTGGACCTGATTTTGAGCCTTCCCGTAGATACATTGGATCAGGAAAAGAGCAACAAGGAATTCCTGTCGCATCCGTCTTTCAGTGTGTACACCTATTCTTTTAACGTAAAACAAAAGCCGTTTGACAATAAAAAAATCAGACAAGCCATTGCCTATGCTATTGACCGCGAAGCACTGGCTACCAGCGTAACCAAAGGTGGCGAAACTCCGGCTTACGGTTATGTTCCATACGGAACAACAACACCATCCGGCAAGGACTTCCGTGATGAAGCACCGAAAAAATACTATGAGTTTGACGCTGCAAAAGCGAAACAATTGCTGGCCGAAGGTCTGAAAGAAGAAGGTTTGACCAAGCTGCCACCAGTCACCTTCAAATACAACACTTCGGACAAGCATAAAAAAGTAGCTGAAGCGATTCAGGAAATGCTGAAAACAAACCTGGGTGTTGAAGTGACGCTGGAGAATCAGGAATGGAAAACGTACATTGATACCTTTAAACAGAAGAACTTCCAGATCGCCCGTATGGGCTGGGAAGGAAACTTCCTGGATCCGCTCGGCGTATTGGGGCATTATACTTCCAAAAACTCGAACAACTTTACCAACTGGAGCAACCCGGAGTATGACAAACTGATTGAATCCTCAACCTTTGAGCTTGATCCGGCAAAACGCTTTGAACAGCTCCATCAGGCAGAAGACGTATTGATGGAAGATCTGCCGATTATTCCGATCCAGTTCTCTGCGGACACTGCATTAATCAGCCCTAAGATTCAAGGTATCGTATTTGATGCTCGTTCGAACCCAGACCTGCGCTTTGCGAAACGGGTCGAAAAATAATGATTTTACGTTTTGGGATCATCGCCCTGATTGTCAGTACCTTAGGGTTTCTGTACGCCACCCCCCATCTCTTGAATGGTCGTGAACACATGGCTACTGCAAATCTGTTATTCCTGTTGGGGTTGCTGGGCTTGGTGATCGGTGCAATCTTCCACGTTCTGCAAAGCGGTTTTCTAACCCTCTTCCTGCGGGGATTTGCCGACATCGGACAGTTATTCATTCGTCAATCCAAGGCATTACGAGAGGAAAATGAGCGTTTGCGTTCCGATGAATCTTTGTCAGCCTGGAAAACATCCATGTTCCGCCACCTCAAGGTATATACTTCGGGGTGCGGAGCAGGGCTTATCCTTTGCTCGATGATACTAATGGGGATAAGTTAGGGTGGTATGAGAAGCTTTCTTGCGGTTGGTGAGCGCTGCGCGTGCAGATTGTTCTTCCGATCGCTGTTATCCCCGGATTTCTATTGAATAGAACCTGTAAGGGTAAAATCCGGGGATAAAGGCGAACGCTTCGCTTCTTCAGAACAATTCTGCCCGCTCCGCTGGCAACCGCCGTAGAGCTTCTATACGTTTTAGAGGTGTGTAAAGAAAGAGAGAGTTTCGCATTGCTAGCGGAACTCTCTCTTTTTGTATTTTTTATATGAAGCTTTGTAGGATCGCATATTACAACACTTAGTATCCTTAATAAATATGCTTTTCTTTCGCTTCTTGCAACCATGACGGGAACTCGTTAAGCAATAGTTCGTACAATTCATTATCTTCCATAGATTCGATATCTTGTATTTGAAAAAAATTAGCGTTATCTACCACACGGCCTTGTATGTTGTCGAGCTTCTTTAATACACCAAAATCGGACTCACCCACACCTATAAATTGCCAGAAAATCGGCTCTCCTGACGAATCAATGACCGCGTTGTCGATGTTGTCTCCTTTTCCACGCTTCACACCGCCATCATTAATAAAAATAACAAAGGCCGGATCAGAAGAGGGTTCTTCCTTGGTGTATTTGGCGATGACATCGCGCATCACAGGCGGCTCATCATTACGACCGAACTTGGGCAAATAATCATTGGACAGAATATGTCTTTCAACATAGTTGTCAACATCATTTTCGGTAACGGAAGGCAACCGTGAAAAACGGTGATCATACACCCATACGTCCAGTACACCATCATCATCCAAAGCACTCGCTACTGCAACAATTCGTTCCAACACCTTTTGAACGGTACCATTTTTGTACAAACTTCTCATAGATCCTGAAATATCGAGCACCAATCCAACTCTCGCAGTCACATTCGTTAGATTCTTTTTAGTCAGTACCAGTTGCGCATTCTTTTTAAGTAAAGAAATACTGCTCATGTTCCCCACGCTCCTCTATGATGTTTGCGTTTGTACGTCTAGTACGTCTACTCTACCATCTGCGTCGTTCGTCGCCTCTCAGGGGAAAGTCGCTTAATTCTCCGAGTTGGTCATGTGCAGCCTTATAAATACGGAGGATAGCTTGCACTTTGTTAAAATCATTGTCTTCCGGGCCGAATCCTTCCATATACATTTTTTGAATGATGTTTTGGAAAAAGTCCATACGTTCGCGGACGGAATCCTGCTCGATTTGCAGTACCTCTTCAAAGCTGTGTGTCTCGGCAAAATCAGACAGTTCATCAAATTCCTGTTCCTGATATCGATCTCCCCGAGTTTCGGGATTGAGATCAATAGAGGTACGCAGGGTTGATAATAAAATATTTTCGCGTGCCAGCATGACATGAAAATCTTTGTTCTTAAACAGATCCGTAACGATCAGACGGCACATTTCCTTGTTCTGCAGTAGAATCCCGTCAAAAGGATGCAGCGTCCACACACCGTAGTTAAAAAATAAATTAAAATTGAAGCTGCTGCTTCCATACTGATATACAATGTTAATTTTCGATTCGTCGATGATTTCAAATGAAAATTCCAGCATGCATTCTCCTTTTGGATTCCAATATTTAACTCTATCCTATCAGAAAATGCATGATTTTCAATAAAAAATTTTATTTCACAGAATCATTTAACTCCACAATTGAATCTACTTTTTCGCTACTGGCAGCCACAAGTAAATAGACAATGACACAACCCAAAATAAAGGACATCATACGCTCGCTCTCTCCTTTTGTCATTCGCTTTTTAAGAGTTTATGCACGAGAATGCTATGTATGTTCATCATGTCCTTTATTAGCTGCTGGCAAACCAAAAAAAGACGCCCTTCGGAGTCATCCCGGCGTCTTTTTCATAGATTGGTCTATTATTCTACATTGTCATCAGTTCAAAAACGAGCTTAAACCCTCAGAAGAATTACTATCCTTCAGCGGTTTGGAAGGTTCTTTCCCTTCGATCCCCAAACGTTGGCTAAGGTTGGCATTGATTGCTGTCATTTTACTTGTATAATCATGGCAGCTTTCAATAATCCGACGGTTTGATTTTTCAGACAGATCCAAAGCAGATACCAAATCACCAATCGCCTGATTCACAGCCTCCAGTGACATAGAAGGCTTGCTAAGCAGATCTGTCGTTCTCTCGGTCGTCGTTTTGAGAAGCTTCGCATTTTCCTTGAATTGATTTTCAATGGTACGGTTGGTCGCATCGACGGCTGAAATGATTTTGTCCTGATCCGCCAGCGCCATCGCGATCATAGCCGATACAGTAATCAGATTCGATGTTTTATCAATCGCATTATTTACAGAATCAATCAGTTTATCATTGTTATCATTAATAATATCCGTTGCCGCAATCGCCTGATTGTATAACAAAATCATTTCGGTCATAGACTGCGTACGAGTAACCACCTTGCGCAATCCCCGCTCCAGATGAGGCTTGCGGTTTTCATTTTCCGGCTTGGCAATCTCGGTCTCAAACAGTTCTTTCAGGCGATTACCAAAGGCGATCTTCGTCTGTAAATTGTAGATTTCTTCAATGGAGGCTTTCTTCAACTGTCTCATGCTGACGATGTTTTCTTCCAGATTATCCTTACCATCTCTCAAGGCAGTAATGATTTTCTCGATGTTCGTCTTCACCGACTGATACTTGTAAATGTAGTTTTTTAACGGGCTTTTACGCAGAAGCTTGCCAAAAAAACTCACATTTTTGCTCTGCTGGAGCGTTTCACATTCATCACGCAGCTTTAAGATCATATTGGATACCTCAGCCCGATCACCGGACATGAGGTCGTTTACCGGACGATCCAGCATTTTAAGGGTCTGCCCCGCACGTTCCTGCGTTTTAACCCCCAACTTACCGATATCATCCATTAAGGTATCCAAGCTCATGACATCGCTTTGTGATACCTTCTGAATCAGCTGTGAAGCCTCCTCAGTCACCTTCTGTTCATCTTCTTTTTTCAACTCAGCCCATGGGGTCGCCATACGCTACCTCCTATTCTAAAAAACAACTGTTCCCAAGTATAATCGTTGTTTTTCAGAGCAGCTAATTTGCTACTTTTTTATTTTCTTACAAATCGCCTACAATTCGGAACTGCTATAACGCTGGTGAATAAGCTCCGCTTTGCTCTGTAATTCCATGAGATCCTTATGCTCCACCGTGGATACAATTACTGATATTTTATTATCCACATCCCGTAATCCGTTTAACAACGTCCTCCGGTTGGTACGCTTCGCATCGCCGCTGAGCCGAAGAAACGGATTAATTAGCCCATTCAAATCCTTCAAAATCAATCTCCGAACCGTATGATTCACTTCGCTGTTGTTCAGTTCATGCAAAAGCGGAATGACCCGCTGCAAACGTGCAAATAGAGCCAGCGCCTTCTCGACAATCTCGTTATCAAGCGCATCCTTCTGTCCCTCGGAGATCACCATATCCTCCAGTACCTCCAAATACTCCATCACCTGAGCAAATTCACTGCTCACCTGATCTGGTTGACGTACTTGTCCTGTCATAGACTGCGGTCGAACGGCAGCTTCCTTTTCATGCTGCTGTGTCTCACCGACCTGCTCCTGCACCACCGGAATCACGGAACCGGTCAGATTGGGGCGAGGATGGCGAACAGCCATGATGGCGCTGTATCCTCCCAAACCAAGGATCGGAATCGCCAAACACACAAACAGTGGCAACCAAAAACTTAGTAAAAGCGCAATCAGGTAGCTAACCACAGCAATCGTGGCACCCCACATTTTTGACGTCATAGCTTGTACCTCCTGACGTAAACCCTTACCATATTGTAGAAAACAATATTTGTGTGTGTCAATGTACGGATTTACGTATGGTGATTGGCTGCTCGATATGACTGGCTAAAATGTCGTATTGCGGATGAAGTGAACCGATCTCATGACCCAAAGCCGATTTCACCGCTAGATAAGGAAAGTTGATACCTGACAAACATGATACATGAAGTCCTCCGGACATCCGCGGATTGATCTCTAGCAGCTTGGCATGCTCGCCGTTATATTTTACCTGAATGTTATAATTGTACGGAATATGATACGCCTCAGCGACCTTCTGTGCCACCTCCAACAGCTCGGGATGCTGCTCCAGCAGCCGTAATCGTCCTCCTGCCTTCCTACGCGGAACTGCTGCTAGCAGCTTTCCGTTCCGGTCAGCCAGGCAGTCAATACTGTATTCGTATCCCTCCAGCAACTCCATCACCATCAGATTGGGAAATGATTCTGTGGATGACAATACGCGGTGTGCTTCCTCGAATGAAATATGATTCAGCGCATGGCCGAACAGTTCCTCCAGCGGATTACGTTCATTGTCGATGATACGAAAGCCCATTCCGCCTTCCGCATTACATGGCTTGAAGCATACCTTATGCCCAAGTGCTATTAACGACTCATAAGCCTGTTTAAACTGCTCAGCATTGCTGGCAATGGCATAATCGGGAATCGTGACAATGTCCTTTTGACGGATGGATTCATAAAACAGATCCTTTTCCATCAGTTGCTCCAGCAGTTCGGTATCTTGGCATACCATCACTTTTGTCCCAATATCATCGAACAAATAAAGATGCTTGCTAATATCGAGCATATTCCACCGTGGGATAAAGACATCAATTCCGTGCCGCCTGCAAAAATCAGCGCAAAACCGTGCGTACTCCACACCACTGGTGCGAGGCTCTACTTCAGCTACATCACTGGCCTGTAACGCCATATGCTGCGGATCAGAGTGCGTCGCATAGATCTCGAACGGAATACCGTCCTCATTGTTACGAATAGCATTCATATAATGATACGCCACTGAAAACCAGCGGTTAAAATACACTTTAACCTTCTTCACAGAGCCACGTCCCCTATCTATTCTGAAAATGAAGTTTGAGCTGCGAACACACTCCGGTGTATTTCATGAACATACGCCATGATTTCGTTCGCTGCATAAACCCCCGACACTTCTGTAAAACGATAATTGACCTCCAGCTTATCCCGCAGTTGTTCCCGATACAATTCACCATGACGCGGAGCAATCGCATAATCGGCATAGTCCAGCAGACAACGGTCTAGCAAAGAGTCACCGGACGCAACCACGGTCCCTCCATTCGTGAGGTTACGGATATGCTCCACGGCTGCCTGTTTATTCACGGCTGCAGGTACCAAATACACCTTACGACCTTGAATGGATACCTCCCAGCCCATTTCACGCATGATTCGCGCCTTCTCCAGCACCTGTTCCAGCGGCATACGATCCCGTTCAATCATGAAAGCATAGAATAACTCGTCGCAAAAGCGTTCGTTTACCACCCAATCTTCATGCAGCACCTGCCCGAACACCTGACGTGCTTCTTCCGCGTGAGCACCATCACGGCGCACTTGTTCATGAATACGTCGATTCCACTCTCGATCCACCTCGCCTCCAACGATGATGTTTCCGCCATTACTCGTCACGGCATATGCGGGAACCAACTCCGTCTGAAACACGGTGATTCGTCGATACTGTTCCATCGTCCGAGTCGTCACGGGCATAAACATCACATCTTCAGGCAGTGTCTTTAGCCATTGCAGGGCTTGTTCAGAAATAAAAGCCGATGTCGCCCCGTTTATCTGTTCCGCAGGCAACAGACCAGGGGACTCCAGCGGTACGCCAAGCGAACGTTTGGAGTAAATCAGTGTCTGATCCAGATCACTTGCGTAGATCATTCTTGTCCCCCCTTGAGCGGCTTGATAATTCCGCAGCAGGAATAAGTCAATCCTTCAAATACCTCTACGGGCACTCCACGATCCTTTGCCAGCAGCATAATATGCTGGAGATTCGGATTATCTTCGCGATCAATCAGAATTTTCCACGGCACTCTGCGCAGCAGTACACGAGTCGTCTCCCCCACTCCGGGCTTGACCAGATTGATATCCCGAATGCCAAATGCCTGCTGAATCGCCTCAATATCCCGTAAGCCCTGCCATGTCACCGCAGGCGGATTCAATGTCATTAGTTCAGCATATGCAACGGCCGCTTCAGCCACGTCTTGAAAATACCCGGATACCGTATCCACAAACGTATTGGACTGATCCACTGACCGCCAGGATTCATAAAATTTGGCCCCATGGAAATCGTCAGGGCCTATGAGATCGTCGCGTAATACCGTCCGACTCATTAAACCTGATACAGTCGAATTCAGACAAGCACTTGGAATCAAATAATCTTCTCGTGTACCAAAGGTTTCTGAACATCTGCCCGGATCGGCCAGCACCGCCAGATCATCATTTAGGCGCAACCCGTAATCCGCATTCATCTCACGGCAGGCCTCAATCAATACCTGGCGAATTGCCCCTTTCCCCGTCCAGCCATCGACAAACTGAAGTTCAATCCCCAGCCCATGCTGCTGTAAAATGTATAATATCGCATTCCGGTCAATGCCTTTGCCACGAATAATAGAAATGCTGTAATGCGGCAAGGATACGCTATACTTCCAGTCAATATAACGCTTGATCAGGATACCAATGGGCGTCCCTGCTCTAGCCAGAGAAACAATCGCCGTATTTAAGCCTCTTTTTCTCACAATCATCTCAGCCACAGAAGCTGCCGCTAATGCAACCTTTTGGGCAGATTGGGCAAGCGTTTCGTGAAACAATGCAATATACTCTGCGGTGGGCTCGTATTCCACTGGCAGCATTTCTGAATAATGGACGCCCGACTGAATCGCCTCTTCACGATCCTCCGTCCCTTTTTCCAACGTAACCCTACTCAAATCCTTCAATAAAAATGTGACATCCGAGGCAGGATAACTGCCTAGAGGTTTGGGCGGATGAATGTTCTTCTGTTGTATTTGCTCCATGAGTGCTTGCTTCATATCCGCGCTCCTTTACTCTCCTGTCTAGTTAAACCGTTAAAATAAACGACATGCACTTTATCGCAGCCCAGACGGTTCAAAGCCTCCAGCATGGGGTTCATCCGCTCTAGGTCCGACTCCCTTTCCATCAAAACGAATATTTCGTCATACTGACCAGGGTCTACATTATAAATAAAATTGCGTATCGTACTGTCCTCAGGCGATCGATATGTCACACCACAAGCGACTCCATACCCTTCTTCTCGGTGGGGATATACCGGGCTGCGTGTCGTCGATTGAAAATACACATCCGGGCCTAACTCTGCTGCAATCCGCATTGGAATGTACATGAATTCTCCCGTGCCCATAACCAGCGTGCGTTGCCCAGAACGAAGTTGCTTCAGTCGTTCGGCTGTACGCGTGATTTCTGCATCCAACGCTGAATTGTCAATGGATTGTAGACCAAAACGGCCTGTATATTTTAGATAAGGAGCTGTATTGGTGTACCCGTCCGTTGACATGGAGCTGTGTACTACCCGCTCAAAACCGGAAGCCTCCTGTTCAAAACAGTGGTCAATTATTCCAGAAGCATCTTTATTAACCTCTGCCATGCTAGTGGCTGCATGTTCTGGGTTCCCAGCCTGTCCAGCATATTCTGCGTGATCCAGTATTGGTACTCCCTGTACCTCAATCTTTCCTTTGAGCAAGCTTAAAGGCGTAATCGTAATGCCTAGCTCTACCTCCAGATCAGCGAAAGCCTGCTCGTCGCTGTCTGTCCGCCAATCCAATAACGAAGCAATCACATACTGTTTACGCGGAAAATGCTCCTGAATATCCCGTATGATATTAAGCGTTGTTTTCCCCGTCGTAATTTCATCATCTACCAGCACAATCGGGCCATCACCCGCAAAAGCACCTTCATCCAGTGCATAGCAACGATGATCAACAGCGTGCGAATGCTCTTCTTCAAACCGAATAATAGGCCGAAGGCCCGGGATATCCTCGCGCGTCGTATGAATATACGAGGCCCCGTCGTCAAACAACCGATACATACTGTGTCCCAGTGCTGTAGCCGTCTCGGCAAAACCAACAAACTTGATCGGCTCCGTAAAAGCAAAAGCTAAACGCTCATCCATCAGCTTTCGATAGGCCTCTTTCGCATAGTCTGGGTTAAGTAGTCCTCTCACGGCCTCTCCAATCAGTTCATCCATCTGTTGTCCCGCTTGTGGGACAAGCTCCTTATATAGCAGGATCGCCAGCGCCGCACCACTGAGCAGAGAGGTGTATGGGTTTACCGGAATATGCTTGCCCAGCACCTTGCTGACAAATAAAAATGAACGCTTTTTATTGACCCGTGCCGCCATCGCAAACAGCTTGTCCACAGGAAGACGGAATGGATTATGAGTCTCCGTAATTTTAACGCTGAACTGCTCCAGGATTGGCAGCAGATGTGTTTTCGTGGTTGGGTAAGAGACTGACAAAATGTTGTTGTTCATGTAACACCCCGTATACTTTTGATCTATTGATAATTCGATGAGCCCAATTCAAATGCGGCTTAATTTCATTCATTTTGTTGGCATAGGTACTTTTGAATACACCCAGACTACCGTCGTTACGCTCAACAATTTCAAGTGCATCCATATACTCTTCATGTGTCACCGCATACATGGCCTGTACCGGCTTAATATGGGAGGGATGAATAATCGTTTTGCCGATAATCCCATTCTCTTTGTCCATCATGACTTCTCGGATCAGTCCGTCTACGGCATCTGAGATGAAGTCCATCCGCAAGTGTCGGCCCGGCTTCCCAAGTGCATCTTCGAAAGGAGATACTCTTAATTGAGGTTTAAAGACACGTTCTCGGTGAGAGAAATATTCCCATACAGGACCGGAAATGACGTAATTTGAGCCCACGCGTCCAAACAAGTTAATAATATCTGCGATGCAATCCCGAATGACGGCAATTTCATAAATCGTAATATCCGGGCTGCGTCTCAAGCCATACAGACTGGAAAAATCGGTTGCTCCAATGCGTACATTCAACACATATTCCTGGTACTCGTCTAAGATTTCTTTAATCGACAATAGCTCTTTCCAGCGGGTTTCCCGATAAATGATTTTGGAGCTTTCAAGAATCGGTAGCCCGTACAGCACAGGCATGTTGTTTTCGTTTCCTGCCCCTGTATGCATACTCCGGTTATATTCTGCAATGAGTGCAAAATACGCTCGTCCATTATCAGAAGAGAACTTGGGTAAGACAAAGCCCGTGAGCAGTGACAAAGATTCACCCAAACCGTTCAGTAGTCGTTCCAACTGCTCCACAGAGCGCACACGCACAAATAACAAAGGTAATTGCTGTTCACTCATCATCCCCGTCCGTACATAAGACAATAGTTGAAACAGCTGCTGCGCCAGCGATTGTTCCGCCTGCCCGACCTGCTGATCCCCTATCGCATCCTCCAAATCCAAAATGACCGTTGTTAACCCTTCATGTTTTCCATTTTTGATCTCTTCCGCTACTTCCGAGCGGGTCGCTGGCATGTACAAAGCCGCTCCTATCGCATAAGCCAATATACTTTTGGGAGAACGGTTATGAAACTCCAACGGTGGAGTATAAAAGATCGCTTCTACTTCCTCAGAGGTTAAATCATTAAAATATTTCAGGGCTCTTCCCCTCCTCTTGCTCTTTCTTGCCTGACTGAAGCCCTGTGCTCCGGGTATAAAAGAAATCCCCCCTTAGTTTCAGGAGGGATTTCGCTATACTTTGTACATTAAGCCTCTTTGTCGGCCTTTTTCTTTCTTTTCGCCGAGCTGATAACCATTGTGCCTACAAAGACAGCAATCAAAATGCCGAAAAATAAAATCTGCGACATATGAAAGCCAAAAGCAGCAGCCAGCATTTTACCCCCGATAATGGCGATCATAATAAAGGCTGTCTGTTCCAGTTCCGGAAATTTATCAATGAGCTTGAGGAACACTTGAGCAACGCCACGCATCATCAGAACGCCGAGAATACCACCCAGGAACAGAACCCATACTTTCTCGCTCACACCGAAAGCTGCAATGACGCTGTCAATACTGAAGGCAATATCCATCAGTTCGACCATTAATACCGTTTTCCAAAAAGAAGTAGGTTTGTTTTTCACTTCTCCATCACCTTCGGACTTGAATAAGCCCTTATAAGCGATATAGAGCAGATAAGCTGCACCCAGTACCTTAATCAGGGTGAACTTAATCAGGAATGTACCCAAGCCGATAGCCAGGAACCTGAATATATACGCACCCAAAATCCCGTAAAATAAGGCTCTCTTCTGTTGTTCCTTAGGTAAGTGTTTAACCATAACTGCGAGAACCAAGGCGTTATCCGCCGATAAAAGTCCTTCCAGCAAAATGAGAGTTCCTATAATCCCCCAACTCACTGGATCAGTAAGCGTACCTACAACATCACTCCATGAAAAGAAATGGCCGTAGTTTTCGCTGATATTTTTAAACAAATCATTCAACATGAAAAGAGTGCCTCCGATAATTCAATTTATTTGCTACCCTGCGACCAGCGCATGCCCCAGTTATAGGCCCGATCCAACTCACGATGACCGCCATAGAACTGCACGAGTCTTTCAATGCTAAACGTTTCATCGTTTACATTTTGGATCATGGCAATTGCACACATCCCTTTGCGATTGTCATGTTCATTCATGTGAACGATAATGTCCGGCCCATCCTTCTGGTACAGCGTGACTACCCCGTCCGCTTGTGACCAGTTCGTGACTCCTTCATAGATGAAGGTAAACACCAAAATTCGCTTAATTTCAGAAATTTTAGCACCGTTGATGCGAAGATTTTCCCCTGTTTTCACAGAGCCTGTTCGGTCGTCGCCATCCAGAGCAATGTACGGAAAGCGATTTAGAGAACCGAAAACTTCCCCAAGCGCCTGTACAACGCCTTTATCTCCATTCTTCATCTCATATAAGCAGCCCAGATCCAGATCGACACCCTTAGAGCCGCGATTAAAAAATCCCTTGCTTTGCTGCACCTGATTCCAGTTCAGATTGATCAGGATTTCACCCAATCCGCCTGAGCCCTTTTTCAGATTAATGGTGTCGCCCTTCTTCTTCAGCTCAATTTTCCGCAGATTCAGATTCACCGGTGTTGCAGATGGCTCTGGCTTCGGAGCAGGTGGTACGGGTGGCGGCGTTGGTGCTGGTCGAGGCGCTGGAGACGGAGGTGTAGGCACTGGCGTGGGAGGAGCCGGATTATTTTCCACTTCAATCCCAAAATTAACGCACAACGCATCCAATCCACCGGAAAAACCTGCGCCAATCGCGTTGAATTTCCATTCCCCGTTATGACGATACAGTTCACCAATAACAATCGCAGTTTCCACTGTAAATCCACTGTCCAAATTAAACCGCAAAACCTCTCCGCTAACCGGATGAGCAAAACGAATGAACCCACCTTGAACCTGTCCAAAATTTTGCCGTTTCTGATCCGCATCATAAATCGTCAGCGTAAACGCAATCTTCTCGATGTTTGCAGGAATTCGCGTCAGATCAAGGGCAAATTGCTTTTTGTCACCGGACTGTTGTCCGTCTGAATAGGTGATAAAGGGCGTGGTCGGATTGTTATAAAAAATTAAATCCTCATCGCCCGATACTTTTCCTCCAGGACCTAGCAAAAATACCGAAGTATCCAGCTCCAGAGACGCTGGGGACTCCCAGCCAATCCCTACGTTGACATGGGTCAGGCCCGGATTTGTTTTCGTCAAATCCGCCTTCTGTCCCTTTACTACGATAACAGCCATGATTGTGTCACCTTTCTGTCGGTTTGTCATGTGTCAGCGTACGCTAATGTAGCATTTTGCATCATTCGATTCCCAACGCTCATAAGTACAATATATAGACGAACTAAAGCGTTTCGATCTATATATTGCTGATTTAAAAATGCTCTTGGGATTTATGCAAAATGCTCAATGTAATAGCTTAAAAAGAAAGGGTAGCGCCCTATGGACACCACCCCAAGTGGATATTATTGAGCGTCCAAGCCATAGTTTTTAGCAAGCGCACCCAATCCACCAGCAAAGCCACTACCGATAGCCTGGAATTTCCAGTCTGCATTCTGACGGTAAAATTCACAGAATACGACGGCCGTTTCGGTGGAAAAATCTTCTCCCAAATCGTAGCGCAGCACTTCACGATCCGTTGCTGCATCTACCACACGCACAAAAGCATTGGACACTTGACCAAAGTTTTGCGCGCGTGCCTCGTAATCATAAATGGTAACCGTGATCCCGATACGGTGGATGTTCGCAGGAATCTTCGAGAAATCAACGATGATTTGCTCGTCATCCCCATCGCCCTCACCTGTGCGGTTATCGCCTGTATGGGTAACCGATCCTGCTCCACCTGTCGGGTTGTTGTAAAATACAAAATCATCCGCAGCTTTGGCTTTGCCGTCTTCATAAAGTAGGAAAGCTGAAGCATCCAGGTCAAAGTCCGCGCCACCACTGTATTTATTCGTATCCCATCCAAGACCTACAACGACACGAGTCAAGCCAGGATTCGTTTTGGTCAGATCAATACGTTGTCCTTTGGAAAGGCTAATGGTCATTCCGCATACCTGCTTTCTTTGTATAGATTTTTTATGCCAAACCGTAATCGCGCGTCAATCCTGCAAGACCATCTTGGTAGCCACTACCAATGGCATTGAACTTCCATTCACCGCTATGACGATACAGTTCGCCTACAACAACGCCTGTTTCGATTGAGAAATCTTCTCCCAGATCAAAGCGGACCAATTCTTCATTGTTTGCTTCGTTTACGATACGAGCGTAAGCACGGGACACTTGTCCAAAGTTTTGGCTGCGTTCTTGTGCTTCATAGATTGTAATCGTAAAAGCGATCTTTTCAACGTTAGCTGGCACGCTACCCAGATCAATTTTAATTTGCTCGTCATCTCCGTCGCCATCACCTGTGCGGTTATCCCCTGTATGAACGACAGAGCCGTTCTCATTTTGTGGGTTATTAAAAAAGACAAAGTTCTTATCGGACTCTACTTTACCTTCCGCATTAGCCAAAAATACGGATACGTCCAGGTCAAAATCTTTACCGCCATCGTATTTGTTTGTGTCCCAACCGAGACCCACTGTGATTTTGGACAAACCTGGATTTGTTTTCGTCAAATCAATTTTTTGACCTTTGGATAAGTTAATTGCCATGAGTAAGAACCCCTTTTCACATTAAGTTTTGTATGAGCAACCTAAAATTACATATAACGCTGAGCCAGCACATCAATATGTACGGCATGGGTTCCTTCACCGATTGCAGCAAACTTCCATTCGTTGTTATGACGATAGAGTTCTCCACAGACCAGTGCGGTCAGCCCCTCATAATTATCAGATAAATTAAACGTCACCAGTTCCTTGGAATTAGCACCATCCAGAATGCGGATATACGCTTTCTCGATCATCCCGAAATCCTGTTTCCGGTTAACGCAATCATATATATTCACAACAACAAGCACTTTGTCGACATTGGCAGGAATACGTGCCAGGTCAATTTCAATTTGTTCATCATCGCCGTCACCTTGTCCGGTCAGGTTATCACCGGAATGCACGACAGAGCCACATGGACTTTTTTTATTGTGGAAACACACTACGTTATCTGACTGAGTCAGTTTTCCGTTGGCATCCAGCAAAATGGCAGAAGCGTCACAATCAATATTGGGTTGCTTCTTGAAGCCAAAAAATCCTTTGGACTGTACAGGGTCCCATCCCAATCCTGCTATAACCTTGGTCAGTCCTGTGTTTCCCTTGGTCAAATCAATTTTCTGGCCCTTGACCAGATTAATTACAGCCACTGATTAACACACCTCCCTTCCGTAAAATTTACAGACTAAATTCAGACGGATTCAAACCAAGCGCGCCGCAAATCTCAGCCACAATTCGCTGCTCATTGGCATCAAAGTCACCATCAGCTGCGCCAATAGCGCTACATACGCCAACGACGAGTCGGCCTACTTCTGGCTTACCTTTCAATTTACCAATCGCCTTCAGTGCTTCCTGTTTACCGATTTCAGGTGAAAACTCAAAGTTCGCTACATAGTGATTGAAACGGTTGATGACCTCACCCATATCAAACACTTTCAATTCTTCACTGATATTTATGTATCCGGCCATTTTTGTTTTCTCTTCCGGACTAATCGTACCGTCAGCAAATGCTACTAATGCACAGCCTGCAACAACAGCTTCCATAAAATCTTTATTCTTAAACTTCTTAACTTGGTCTCCAAGTCCTTTTTTAGTTGTATTCAACCAATTTTTAAATGTACTCATGTTTCCCTCCACAATTACGTATTTGGGTAAAGGTATCCTAGTTAATTTCTTCCTTTACTATAACCTGAATTACGATCTTTTTCTACAATAATATACAAAAATACGGTAAATCCGATCTATTTATTATTAGTATCCTCTCTATCTTTAGCCCTATTTTCTACATAAAAGGCCCTCTTCTATCATCCATCATTTGCTACCCCAATTGCAAGTCTGTGAAATGTCAAAATTGATAGAAAGGCACAGCCTTCCAATTCAACAGAAGCACTGTGCCTTTTACCATAATCCACGGTTCACCACCGCTTTTTTTAAATTGGTATAGAACGCTTCAAGATCCGTGTGCTCAGGCAGTCCCGAAACTTGCCCATCTCCCAATTCTATAATAATCCATTGTCCTGCTTGTGTACGAGCAATATCCATTGTGAAAAATGGACTTTGGATTTGACGTGCAATCTGAATAAATTCATCCAGATCTGTAGGAACGGTCTCATATGCAGCCTCATCCCAGTAATTAACTGTAAAAACAGGCTCTCCGAACATGAAGAATAGACGATATTCTTTAGACAAGGGCATGCCACTTTTGGGGTGAAGGGTAAGAAATTCTAAAGGTACGAACTCCCTTAACACAACTCCTCCATTCAATTCTGTCCCCTGAAGTTCAACAAAACGACGAATCACCCGTTCCACATGCACCTGATCTGACGCATCCGGGATATAACAGGCGTCCAGCCAATCATGTTTCCGTGATTTAACGAAGTCCTTGACCATTATTGCTGTCGTTCCAAAAGGCATGACCGCCTCTCGAATATGCTCCGCATCCAATTGGTCCCGCTCCATCCATACACTCCGAGGCGTAAAATTTTGAATTAACGAGTATGAATCAGGAAAATAGTGACAGTTCCTATAACTTTCAGCACTTGTCAGCATCCTGATTCGCTTTGCCTCCAAGTTCGCAGTCCAAGCACCATATACTTTGGGCCTTAACATCCATCCACGGTATAGCGCGTTCACGTACTCGCTTCCCTGTTTAGCAACATACTCTCGCATATTCTTAGAAACAATATATGGGTTAGACCCTGATCCTTCCCGTTCATCCTCGATCAGATTATCAAAATTGACCAACCCTGTATCAAAACCAAGACTCTGTGCAACCTCGCACTCTTCACGGTAATCCATATCTACACTTTTAGAATTCAGAGGATCGCTACAAAATAGAAGATACATATGAGTTCCTCCTTTTAACATATGTATTACCCTTTAATTTTATTTACTAAAAATACAATTATTCTCTATTTAATTTGCTCATTTTGTCTATAAATTTATAATCCCATCTCTCTGATCCGATCTGGGTCTTCAACATTTCTTTGAATTGTCGGCGCTCCAGTCTACTAGAAAAAATCCGCTTAGGGACCAATATAAATTTATGATTAGGCAGCAATATATAAAAGGCAGTCAGCGTATTAATGACCCCCTTTACTTCATCCCAGTTGTAACCCGCAGAGTACGTAAAATGAAGACCCTCCTTTGAAAACTCATAATCTTTTTCAATAGGCCATTGTGGGTGATTTAGGTAGTTAGCTTTCACTTCTTTAATAGTAAAGAAAGGAATAATTACAAAAACTAAGAATGGAAAGAAGAACATCGCTATCGTATTAGGATCTACTTCATTATCTACTATAAGCTTGTATGTAGCCATAATGACCAACAGAAACTGGATTGATGCCATCAACTTAAGCCCAGTAGACTTCTGATACTTCAAACAAAAATTAAATAACATGATATCTTTCAATGTTAGCCTGTACGTGTACAGTAATGTCTCTGATTGTTGCATATCGTAACTCCTCTCCCTACCCTCTCAAAACAACACGACTACTAATGGATGGTTTTTTCATTTACTATTTCTCCCTCTAAAACTAGTACTTTAATCTTTTTCGAATATTCAATTAAATTACCTTGGATATGTATTCTATCTATTTAATATATCGGAATTCAGAAAAAAATGGTAAACAAAAAACCCACAGACCTCTCCAGCTAGTGAGTTTACAGTTTCCACCTGCCGCTCACCTATTCCAGAAAAAAAGACTGTAGATTTTATGGGTACTCCTAAACACGTTATTATCGTTCACTGCTCAAGATCTAGTTATAATCTTCCCAATAGCGATACTCCATTTCATTCTCACCTTTGGTGACGATGATCATGTTCTCAATATGTCCAGTTTCTTTATTCGTTCGGTAGATCATGGTACGGGTTTCGCCCTCATCGGGTACAGAGAAAAGTACTTTGTCACTGAGCATGCCGCCACCAATGCCGACGACGTGTTCCCCCCAGCCGGAGGCTGCGCCAGTACCGATGCCCGAACCTCCCCCACTAACACCAGCCCCGCGCGACAAAATAAGACCTATTCCATATCCGGTGACGGTCTGGGCCGTTTTACCTAGAGCATGCTCTCCGGCTGATTGGGTATGCTTTTGGACCCAGTAATCGTATTTATCCGTATTTTGCTCATAACTCACAACATTCCCTTTTTTATCTATAGATATATCCGTTTTGCTTCCGTCTTTACCTGTCAGTTCAGTGACGGCGACAAGGGAATCGGATGTGATCTTGGAGGTCTCTCCTGTATTGTAATCTGTACGGGTAACGGAGTCCTCATATTGCAGCTGCAGGACATTCATCTGGTCGTGAATTTTCTGCATAACCTGCTTGTCGCCGATGGCCTCGGCGTTTTTCAGTAGTTCCTCATATTGATGATATTTAACCGCGTCTGCCTGCTCCCATTCGTCTATGTTTTTGGGCTGCTTGGCAATTTCACCACCATGATCTCCAGCCTCTCCACTGCCTGCCAGCGCTGCGCTAGCGCTCATTGCCGCAGCTAGGGCTGTCCAGAAGCCACGTGTGCTTTCACCATCCGCATTTCTAAATTTCGAAGCGATGCTTTTCAGCTCAATTTCAATGGATTGAACCTTATTTAATACAGAAGATAGTGTATATTTAGCCGTTCGATAGTCATTATAAAAACGATTCCTCTCCATACCATCCCACTGGTTGTGAAGGTAGTTCATTGTGCTATCCAGGCCATTTAACTGGTTATACAGTGTGCCGTGGGCATTGGCAAATTGGGAGGCCACGCTGTCCAGCTGCTCCGGTGTGACTTGGATTTTTGTCATGGTGATCACATCCCATCTATGAAATAGGAGATAGAAATTATATTTTACAGTAAGCCTTATTTCATATTGTAAGCTATAGAGGTCGGACATTCATGAGGATTTATACGTATTTGTGTATTCAGAAGCAGTTCCTTTGATATAATGAATCCATATGAGTTCATTTCGACAAATACATTATTGAAAGTCAGGTGTAGGGACATGTCAGACAAAAAAATTATCTTTTTCGATATCGACGGTACATTGCTGGACGATGACAAGAAAATGCCGTTAACGGCAGAAAAGGCCGTCTTTGCTTTGAAAGAGCTGGGACATGAGGTGGCCATTGCAACAGGACGTGCGCCTTTTATGTTCAAAGATATCCGCGAGCAGTTGGAAATTGACTCCTACGTCAGCTTTAATGGGCAATATGTCGTGCTCCGCGGGGAAGTGGTCGCTACCAATCCGTTGAACAGAGAAGCCTTGCAAACGATGACCGATCTGGCCCTCACACATAATCATGCCCTTGTATATATGGATCATATGGACATGAAGGCCAATATTCCTAACGATGAGCTTGTAGAGAAATCGGTCCAAACGCTTAAGGCCAAGATTTCAGTTGGATACGATCCGCTCTATTTCCAAGGAAGAGATATTTATCAGACGCTGTTGATGTGTACAGCAGAAGAAGAGCCTTTCTATGAAACGGTATTCAAGGCGTTTGACTTTGTGCGCTGGCATCCGAGTTCTGTGGACGTTGTTCCTCATGCTGGCTCCAAAGCGAAGGGTATTCGCGAAATTACGTCCAGACTGGGCATTGCCGCTGAAAATCAATACGCCTTTGGCGATGGCTTAAATGATGTGGAGATGCTGACAGCTATACATAACAGCGTCGCGATGGGCAACGGCTGTGATGAAGCCAAAGCCGCAGCTAAAATGGTCACAAAACGCGCAGATGAAGACGGTATTTTGTACGGACTGCAAAAGCTTGGTTTGTTAAGCTAACAGAATTGCTGATAGACTGGACATGTTTCGGGAAAAATAAAGTCTGTTTAAAGACTTACATATGAGAAAATAGGAGGTTGTCCTTAAATATGGAGACGGAAGGCTTACGCAATGTCGAACAGCTAGCCATGAAGAAGTACAAAATTTACAAGCAGAGCCTACTCCGGTATTTGGCACGTTCCATGCTGGCGAGTATGTTCATCGGGTTCGGCGTTATTGTAGCCTTCAAGACGGGCAACTTTTTTTACATGGAGCATTCTCCATTCACTTATCCCATGGCGGCGCTCACATTCGGAGCGGCTATCATTCTGATCGCTTACGGCGGCGGGGATTTGTTTACAGGTAACACCTTCTATTACACTTATGCTGCGCTCCGTAAAAAGCTACGCTGGGGACAGGTGCTTCGATTATGGGCTGCCAGCTATGGCGGTAATTTGCTGGGTGCGGGGGTATTTGCACTCCTTATTTACTTGACCGGGCTGTTTGACTCCTCCAGCGTGAACAGCTTTCTACTGAGCGTGGTTGAGCATAAAATGGAAGCGCCTGCAATGCAGCTATTCTTCCGAGCTATTTTGTGTAATTGGCTGGTCTGTCTTGCCTTTTTTGTTCCCATGTTTATGAAGGAAAATGGTGCAAAGATGTTTGCCATGATGCTGTTTGTGTTCTGCTTTTTCATTTCGGGATATGAACATAGTGTGGCTAATATGTGTACTTTCGCCATTGCGCTCGTGCTGGATCATCCGGGTACGGTTTCTGTCGCTGGTGTGATCCATAATCTCGTTCCGGTCACGCTCGGAAATCTGGTTGGCGGCGTGCTGCTTATGGGGGTTATGTACTATTCGGTGAATCTCCCGTTTTTAGACGAGGAAGAACACTAAAAAAAGAAGCCGTGGGACTTAGGTTCCACGGCTTCTTTGCGTTATTTTAGTAATAGATCATCCAGTGTTTACAAGTGCCTGCTTGCCTTTTATCCTTCTTGAGCAGGAAAATGGATAAACTCCTCCAACTCCTTGAACAACTTCTTGGGATTAACATTGTCAGGTACAACCAGAGTTAGCGGCTCATCCAGCTTCAGCACGTACATGCCTAAAATGGATTTGGCATCTGCCATGCCGCTTTTGCCATGAATCCAGATGTCATACGTAAAATTGGATACGATTTGATTGATTTTTTCAATATCCTTAACGTCTTTTACCTTGATGGGTGTCATCATTGCACAGCACTCCCCTGCATTGAATTGGGGCTTACGAAACAAGCCTTAACATCACTTTACCCCATATGAAGCCTGTTGCAAAATCTTAATTTAGAAAATGACATGCGGCGCAGAGCTGATTTTCCAGTAGCTGCCGACCTTTTCAAAATTCACGGTGATTTTCTCATTCGCCTGCTTGGTTTCTGCCGGATAAGGCACGGTCAGCAGGTAGCTGCGCTTCACCGGAGTCATGGTTACCATTTTCGCCGTAGCCCGGTTGAACTCTAACAAATTGCCACCATCTGCGTTCAACTGAGCTAATCTGCCATTAACTTCGACGAAAAATTTACCGACAAATTGCTCACTCGCCTGCTTTGTGTAGGCCTGCGTCAGATAGCTGATCAATTTGGTCTTTGTACCGATGTCCTCGGACAGATAGCGGTAGCTTTTACCGTTCAACTGGAACGACTTACCCACCGGGCTGCCACCACTGATTGCATATTGATAACGAGACTGCGCCTCCAACACAAGCGGAACCGCACTCTCGTGGTTCAGCTTGTCCAGTTGCGTCGGTTTCACGTTGGTAGCCGCTGCTGCTGGCGCTGAAGTGGACGGCTGTTGCGGCTTAGACGGCTTCACAGTCGAAGGTACGATCGGAGCAGCCGCGGGTGCTACCGATGTAGATGGACGCTGTGCTGGTGCAGACGGAGCTACTGGTGTAGCGGCTTTGGCAGAACCTGCGGCTGCAGCCGGGGGCGAGCTTGCTGGAGCCGACGGCGCTTGCGCCGGGGCTGGAGTCGTAGCCGGTGCAGACGCTGCTGGTGCTGGCACCTGACCCGGGGCGGATGCGGCCGGACTGGCAACGCTCGGTTGCGTCGCTTCCGCTGGAGCGGTCACAGCGGGCGCGGCAGCGGCGGCCTGTGCCACGCTCATAAGTGTGGCCGCAATGCATAGTGCGGATAGCTTCGTATTTAATTTCATACTTATATACACCTCCATAATCATATGTCTGCATAAACTGCAGACATTTCTATTATAAGAATTTCGCTTCTCGATTGGGTTGCTAAATTGTTTCTATTTGCCTTTTTTTGTTCATTCTGCACGAAGTTTGTCCGTATTTGCCGGGGACGGTTGCTCTGACTGTTTCACTTGCTTTGCCTCCATCTCTTCCAAAGATAGCGACAGTTGCTTAACAGATCGGTCCAGCTCCTCTAATCTGCGGCTCAAAGTGACGAGGATGTATTTTAACAGAATCAGACTTAATGCAGCAGGGAATCCGACATTAGTTACGAGCTCGATCATACCTTCAGTCGTTAAAGAACTCACAGATTCCGCCTCCTTTTTCATACATATATTCCACCGATAAGAACTAATGTTCCCATTTTTATGGAAAGCATACGTTATCTCTTGGGCTCTCATGACAAAAAGAGCTCCAATTCGCTTGGAGCCCTCTCTGTTTTTGTTCATTCTATTTGTTTTCAAACCACTGTCTAACGACATATCAAGGAGTATATATATTCGGCTGCTGGGGCTTGGACATCCCTTCTCCCAGATAAAACCCGGTGTGCGGCGGCTGATTATAAGCTACGTTTTGCCAGGCAACACTCAAGCGATACACTGGATCATGCATAAGCGTGTAAAATCGATGTTCTGACTCGTATGGTGTTGTGTAGATACGCAGCGCTGAATTATCACTTTTACGCCAAATGACTTCCTCACGCCAGTCACCGAACAGATCGGCCTGCAAGGACGGCGTTCCTTTGGTTCCGTTATTGGAACTCGTTCCTGTTGCCGTAAGCAAGTTGGAAGTAGTCGAGTTCGTGTAGTTCCACTTGTCTATCTTTCCAGCGCTTGATGAGGTATGATCCAGCAGTTCACGGAGGAGATCCCCATCCCACCAGATGCCAAAATTAATGGAAGACGGTAGCGTGTTGGTGATGAGCTGTCCCTTGGCTGAACGCAACCCAATACCCGGTGCCCACTGCTCGTTCCCTTTGGTCCGCGGGTCAATGTCTGCTGACATGCCTCTTCCGGTATCCTTGCCTGTATTTACGCCCCATAAAATATTTCCATTACGCGGATCGTACATGGCAGCTCCGTAGGTGGCATTTTTGTCCTCGTTCACCTTGAACACTTCATAGCCCGAACGGTCGGGGTCTAGATCGCCAACATGAAGTGCATCACCATGTCCCATCCCGGTGTTAACCAGCTTCGCTCCGTTATCGTCTACAACCAGCGAGCCATACACAATCTCATCCTTATCATCTCCATCCACATCCGCTACACTCAAGCTGTGGTTCCCCTGTCCAGCCGTTCCGGCATTGGTGGAGCTGTTGCTGTCAAAGGTCCAGCGTCGGCTCAGGTTACCATTCCGCCAATCATATGCGACCAGAACGGTGCGAGTGTAATACCCACGTGCCATCACTATGCTGGGTCTCACGCCATCCAGATAAGCAACCCCGGCGAGAAAACGATCTACACGGTTACCATAATTATCTCCCCAGCTCGATACCGTTCCGCGTGGTGGCACATAGTCAATCGTACTAAGAGCCTTGCCTGTATCACCTGAGAACACAGTGAGAAACTCGGGACCTTTCAAAATATATCCACTCGTGTTTCGATGATCAGCCGAAGCGTCCCCGATCTTTACACCTGTACCATCTACCGTGCCGTCTGCTGTTTTACATACGATCTCTGCTTTGCCGTCTCCGTCAAAATCATAGACGAGAAATTGCGTATAGTGGGCTCCAGCCCGTATGTTCCGTCCCAGGTCGATCCGCCATTTGCGCGTTCCATCCAGTTCGTAGCCATCCAAAAATACATTTCCCGTATAACCGGATTGCGAATTATCCTTGGCATTGGAAGGGTCCCATTTTAACACAATCTCATACTCGCCATCCCCATCGAGATCCCCTACGCTGGCATCATTGGCATGGTACGTGTAGCTCACATTATCCGGAGTTGTGCCTCCCGCGGGCTGCTGGATCGGAACATCCAGATAGTTGTTGTTCCATACCTTCACCGCAGGAGAAGCGGCCTGCTCTGCTCCATTGACCACGGCACGAACGGTATACGAAGATGAGGTCGAACCTGCCTTGTCCAAAAAGTTGGTTCTCGATGGTATCGGCGCATCATTCACCTTGCTTGTCCCTCTGTACAAATTAAAGCCGACCGAATCCGCTTCTGTGCCCAGCAAGCGCCAGCTCACCAGTACACCCTCAGGCACCTTAACAGCGACGGCTCCCCGGTTCAGCTTTTCCATTTGTCTCGTAGAGGCAGCAGAGACCTGGCTATCCATCGGGGTGACCACTCCACACAACATGACACCGAGACAGAGTAACGCAGTATACCGAAACCTTTTGTTCATCTGAATCATTAGCTCCTTTCATAGTTTGTATTTTCAATAAATTTATTTTATGTGACTGATAAGTTATTGTTGTTTAAATTCTATGATAGCGCTTACATCAATGTAAAGGGACGAATACGTCCTTTTTGTTCAAAAATCCGGGCTAATGCTTTAAAAATCAGAGGTCCATGAATAATCGTTCTTCATCCGCGATGCTCTGGATATCCTCCGAGCTGATGCTGATATACTGATAGCCCTCTGCCTGTTGTTTTTTCAATGCCAGTTCCTTCATAAAACGCGGGCTGCCCTCTCCGGCATCCTCATCGTAAACAAGCAATAAACCGTCTGTTTTGCGGAAAAGAAGTTCATCCCGTGCCCTAAGTTGCCATATCCCCTGATAAGGCTGGCGGCTGACTACTCCTACATAGTCAACTTCGGCACAAATCTGCTGAAAATATTCCTTTTTGTCCTCCTTCCATTTTTCGTCCATATTTTGATAAGCCATCATAATAGAGCATTTGAGGTGGGGATATTGCTGTTTTAGTGCAGTAACGACCTCACAGGCCCACAAGTCCACCCCATATTGGCCTGGGGTAATCACCCATTCCAGCCCTTCTTCAATCAGGGGAATAAGCCTGCCTGCAATCGCCTTTTTAATATATGGAATGCCTTCGTGCTTCTGACTGAAAATATTCAGCTCATGGGCACGATAGCCCGAAACGAGCAAGTTTTTCATCTTCTCAACGTCCTTCTCCGATTATCATAAAGGTTATTGTACCACTTCAGAGCAGGCCACTAAACACTTCATTTTTTGGAGGAACGAATGGAATATAACACAAAAAAAACGAACCTCTGCCATATAGGCTAAACAAGGTTCGTCTTTTGGAAACTTGGTGTAAATCAGAATTGCTTTTTTGGTGCTTAATGAATTCCTATTACCTCCGCACATCACTCCTCGGACGAGTTCGCGCGCCGATCTTGAATTCTAACATTGCTACTAAATATACCGGCATCACTACTTAGCTTGAACGACGGGTAACTAGGGTCTGCCTCAAGCCGCATTCTGCTATCGAACTGCTGTTCCTGCTGCTGATCTACCCAAAAAGAATAAGGCTCAGACTGTACTGCTTTATCAGTTGCATTGGGCGCGGTGACAACCAAAATGACGAGTACGCCATTGCATCCACAATCCTCGGTGTCATAAAACAGCTTGAACATTCCCGGTCGTCCTGAAAGGGCCATTTCTAGCCTTTCAACGGATAAGGAATCCAATTCCAAATGTATGCTCATGAGATGAACCCTCTCCTTTGTGAGTAAAGTGTGTGGAACCGTCAGCCCCAAAAAGACTAAATTTAAACTATATGTACATTATAGTCATGTTTTTGTATATGTCTATGTGACTGCACTCACTGCTATAAATGATCTCTTTTATCATTACCTCTTTGTACATAAAAAGGTGTAACCCTCCATAGTTGATGGGTTACACCTTTTTAAGAATTCATGACCTGTCTTCAAAAAACAGGCGATCGCAGACAAACATACCGTTTATGGTGTATGAATGCCGACAAATTGAAAGGTCCCTTTCGGGAACGCATTCCACTCATCTGGCTGATTATAGGCAGACGATCCATAGGATATTCCTGACTTGCGGACGAACGTTCCTCCTTGTGGAGTAAACTGTTCATGTGAATTTGGATTTCCTAATACATCCACCACTTGTCCTTGGTATTTTAAAACGTATGCAACAGTGTTAAATTCGTTCGGGTTGTAGAAATCGCCCTCATCATTGAAATACCAAGCATTCGTAATATCCATGAAATCATAGAAAATAGTGTCGATGATTATATAGGGCATGGCAGGATAAACCGGATTAATCGGTAGAGTGGTAACTTTCATTTGGTTTGTTTTCTTCATCCATTGATGAAACTCCAGTGAGTAACCGTCTGCCCGATGGGAAGGATCTCCATTCCCGTTATAATACAATTGCAAAACAATTCTTCCATCCCCGCCATCCACATATTGCGAGAAATATACAGCAGGCGCTTGCTGTGGTTCCTGTTGGACCTGAAATACGACAGCTCTTCCATCCGCTCCTACCACCCATACCAGTAAAGGTTCGGGGGAAAGGGGAATGGAGGTGCCCATGAGTTCTACAGGACCGATGAATGTCGATGATGGCGTTCCTCTATATACCAGGAATTTAGATTGTCCTGGGAAATAACTGGACAGATCCACGGTTCTGTGCGGCAAGCCGTATTTAACCCCTATCGGAGTGATCCCGCCGGAAACCAGTTCGGCATTGCGTGTATTCAACGTGTATTGCACAGAACCTCCCCGACCATCCGTGGCTGTAATGGTAACAGCGGCAAGACCGCTACCTGTTCCAGAAGCCACCGTTAAGATACTGCCATTAATTGATGCACTCACCAATGTCGGATCACTGGAGCTGACCGTAAACTGAAGCACATCTCCATCCTCATCGCTGAACAGCTGTTGCAAATCATAATCTCTTTGCTGTGTAACTCCGGGAGTCAATACCTGCTCGTTTATAGCCGCTACGACTTGAGGAGCTTGATTTAGCTGAGGCATGCTGACGGTAACCGGGAACGTCGCTCCCTCTGCACGTCCGTACTGATCATACACACTGAGTGTTACACTCGTGGTCCCTACACTTACTGGGTTTAACTGTAGTTTCTGACCATTCATATGGGCCGTAGCAATTCCTGGATCATACGTGTCTGCTGTCACTGACAGGGATGCTAGATCCCAGTTCAATAAGAACGGTGAGAGATCCAGTTCTGATGCAGCATCTCCCAATTGAAGCAACTGCTCAGGGATCGCTGTAATAACCGCATTTTCCAATAGATGAACCTGTAGGTCTGCGCTAATCTCTCCGCCTCTATCGTCTTTAGCCGTGATGGTAATCACGGTATTGCCGCTAGTCAACCCATGAATAACAAGCTGATCATTTTGAACTGTAGCATCTGCCACGGCTGGATCAGACGCACTGATCTCATAACGAATCGGGTCATGGTCCGGGTCAGCAAAGATGGTGGACAGATCCACAGTTCCGTCAGCCTTGCCTAAAATCAGATGTACAGCGTCTGGTGCACGGGTTACTACCGGGCTACTGTTAGGTATGGGCAAAACCGTTACAATCAAGGTAACTGTATCTGTTCCACCCTTGCTGTCATCTGCCGTCAAGGTAATACTTACACTCCCCGCTTGCAGCGACTGCAAAGAAAGCTGAGCTCTCATTATGGTAGTCTGCACGATGGAAGCATCCGAACTGATCGCTGTGAACACCAGTGGGTCGCCATCTGCATCCGTAAATATTGTTGAAAGATCCAGTGTCATATCCGGCTGGCCCAATGTGACGGTTAACGGCTGAGGGGCTTGTCCATGTGGAGCATGGTTAGGAGCGCCCTGAACCGTTAGCTTGAAATCAATCTGCTTTTGGCCTGTGCTGCCATCCTCTCCTTGCTGTCCGTCATTGGCAGTGACATGAACGCTTGTACTGCCCGCTCGAAGCGGACTCAGACGCAATTCATCCTCCGCAAGCACCACCGACGCTACAGCAGGATCATCAACCGTAACCTGATACGTTAAGCTTGCATTTTCCGGGTCCTGAACATAATCATTCAAATGCAGTACCGAGTCCGATTGTCCTACAGTAAGCGCCTGATCTGGTATACCTGCAGATACTGGCTGGCCATTCACGGTAATTTTGAAGGTAGACGACACCCTTTTTCCCCGTCCATCATTAGCCGATACACTGATGGATGCTTTTCCGACACTGACTGGCGTAAGCTTTAATATATTGCCCGATACGGACGCCCGTACGATGCCGGATTGAAGAGAAGCTGCCGAAAAGGTCAAGGTATCCCCATCAGGATCGGTAAAGAATTGGCGTAAATCGTACAACTGTTCACCAGCGCCTTCTGTAATTACACGCTCTACTGAAGCATTTACGACTTCCGGTGAACGGTTAGCGCTGCTGGTTGAACTGGATGAGCTTCCAGAAGATGAGGACGTACCTGTTACACTTGCCGCAGCTAGACCCGTAACAGCGTTGGAAGCTACTCCGGTACCCAGTGTGACCGCAGAAACCTGTACATTTCCACTCACATTTACCTTAGCTGCCGGGTTGCTGACTTGAATATTTTCAATACTGCCTGTCGTTTTCAATTCCAAAGCCCCCGTCCCTGTGACGGTCAGCTGTTGGATTGTACTATTACCTGTCATCTCGACGGACTGGCTGCCATTTACCTGAACGCTCTGAACCGTTCCCTGAAGATTGACTTTGTTCGCCCCTTCATTAACATTTAGCTGCGGCAAGGAAGCATTCGCGCTAACCTCAATGCTTGCGCTGGATTGGACGTTCATGATCGTCGCGCTTGCGGTACCACTAAGTACAACGTGAACTTCTGGCTTTGTGACATCCATTTGCGTCAACGTTGAGCTATCAAATACAACTGTATTGTTATCTCCGCCATTAATATGGGTCTGTCCCTGCACCTGTACATCCTGTGCATAAAAATCCTGCTGTACCCGGGCATCCACCGTTAACTGCTGTTCCACATTCAAGTGCAGTACGGATGTAAAATCACCAGCGATCACCAAATCTCCGTTTAGCGTGGAGCCGTGTCCGTTCAGCACAATGTTTCCACTGAACTCTGCTTCGCCGTCACGAGCCGAAGTCCCGCTGCTGCGAAGCTCCAACCAAGTCACCTTGTCCACTGTTCGGCCTGTGGCATGGAAACGAATGCCCGCGTTGCGCAGCGCGGTCTGATTATCCGCGTGAAAAATGCCGCGCAGCGGCTCTGCCACGTCATACGCGATGCCATTGATCCGTATCTGCTTGCCGTCCATTTCCTCGAGCTGCGAAGCACGCTCCTGTGGAAACAAAGCAGATACGAGTAGGCTGGCCGCATCTACGCGGCTTACCGAGTCTTTGGCGTGTAGATTTCCGCCAAATTCACTCATCAGCCCGTTATTCAGCGCCGCCCGAATCATCGGGGCCGCCCACGGGCTGGCGTCCTTCCACGCCGTCGGCAGCGTCTGTGCCGACGGCGAGTCGGTTGTGCTAGCGGGCGTGCCCGCAGACGTCCCCGTCCCAGCGGACCTGACCAACAGCGCGACCAGTTCCTGGGCGCTGATCAGGTCATTCGGACGGAAGCGTCCGTTGGCGTCGCCCTGCATCAGCCCGGCCTTACGGGCTGCCTCTATAGCCGGGCGCCCCCAACTATCGGCGGGCACGTCCGTGAAGGAGGCAGCGCCGTCCAGGTTGCCCGTCGGAAGCTGCAACGCTTTGACCAGCAGTGCGGCTAGCTCCTGACGTGTGAGCTTCTGCCCAGGTCGGAGCGTTCCGGCGGGGTCGCCTTGGATAATCCCGAGTTCACGGGCTTTTTGCAGTTGTTCCAATTGCTGTGTTGTAAGCTGCTGTACGTCCGTCCAGGTGGCAGTATTGTTCCCTGTCGGCCCATTGGCTACGGAAGCCGCATCTATCACGGTAGCTTGCTCTGCTCCGGCAGGAAGCGAGGGGCTCAGCAGCAGCAATGCAGCTGCCAGCTGAGCGGTTAACTTCTTATTTTTCATGGTGTCATTCTCTCCCTACCGATAAAGTCACCTAAATTAACAGGGGAGTTCGTCCCCTCAACATTCCATTCGCCAGCTTGATATGGATCTGTATTACCAATGACCGTACCACTGTTCCGTCCCAAGGCCTGCCCTTGACCAATAACTGCCATATCAATGAGCACGTTGTTGTAGTACAGCTTAAGCGTAACGGGTTCCGAATTGTTATGTTGTAACTGCAGGAAGGTATAATACCAATCTTCCGATCCGAACGAACTCAAATCATTCGCAATTACAAAGGTTTGCCCAGGCATAATGACATCTCCGTCATTGGCATTTATGATAATCGGGTCTGGTTGGTCGGATCGCTCAATCCAGATTTTATTTTTCTCCAACGGTCTGTTGGTCGGATTGTACAATTCAATCGCCTGGTCCAGATAATCCGGTTCGCCTTGCCACACGACTTCGGAAATGAACAAATCTCTTTTCTCCACAATCACTGGAATCGTAAAAGATGTCGTTTCACCACGATTATCATTTGCTGTCATCGTAAGGAACGTCACACCATTACGCAACGGTTGTATGAAAAGTGTATTCCCTTCTACCTGCCCCCCTGCCACCAATGGATCAGAAGACACCACAGTATAGGTCAACGTGTCGCCATCCTCATCAGAGAACATATCATTCAGCTTCAGTATTTGCTGACCATCTCCCGGGTCCAAATATTGAGGTTCAGGCACACGGGTCACTACCGGACGATGATTTACGGGTTGAGGAGCTTCAACTTGGAGCATAAATGAAGTGAAAGAAACGCCCCCACGGCCATCATTCGCCGAAATCTCAATCATCGTAATACCAGCGTTATGCAGTGCTACAAATGAATCTTCTCCATTCTCCACCACACTGCCTACTTGGGGATTGGAGGAAGTGAGGGTATACGTCAAGGTGTCACCATCCTGGTCCATAAATAACGAACCTGGATACAGCATCAGCTTGTCCTGTAACACATTAGTAACTACGATAGGTAAATGAGGCAAAGCCACAGGTATGTGATTCTCAGGCTGCGGATCAGGCAAAGGCGCATTCACCATAGCAGCAAACTGAAGCGAGGCTGTGCCTCCCTTGCCGTCATGGGCTGTTATCGTCATTAGACTAGTGCCGGCTTGAAGCGGCGTAAGTATAAGCTGATCGCCTGTAACTTCTCCTGTGGCCACTTCTGGCGAAGCCGATTCCACCGTGTAGGTCAGTGCATCGCCATCCTCGTCATTAAACAAGTCAGACAGACTAATCTGCTTGCCACCTTCATTTAAGAGCAAAGGAATGTCATTTAGGCTGTTGCTCGCGACAGGACTGTGATTAATGTCCTCCTCATAAGTAGAGCTGGTCACTGTATAGTTGAAAAACACGCTCGCTTTGCCGCCTTTTCCATCCTCTGCCGTAACAAATACCTGTGTGCTTCCTACTGATTTAGGTTTTAAAGTAAGCTGTTTATTTGCCACTTCTGCTTCTGCTACATATACATCCGAAGTGACCGCATGATACGACAACTCATCCTGATCGGCATCGTAAAACACATTTTTCAAATCCACTAGCGTATCTCCGGAACCCATAATGGCATATTGATCGGAAGGAACTATAGCTGAGACAGGTACATGATTAGGTGTTGGTATTGGTGTTGGCGTTGGATTCGTTGTAGAACTGCCACCGCCACCACCGGATGAACTTTTTTTAGTGCTTGTTGAGGATGTATCCGAAGATGCATCCAACGTGGTATCACGTATAATTTGAGTCTCTGTTCCCCGCTCCGCAAGACGGGTCTGTACAGTCTGTATCCCATTGGCGAGACGTACCTGTGTATCGGCAAAATTCAGTTTAAGCTGCTGCCATACACCACTTCCCTGGATCTGAATAGGCTCATGCGTATCTACGATCATTTCGTTTACGTCTGCATGAATCTCTACATTTTTGGCGCCCTGCATCAAGGTTACCTGAGGTAACGTAGCTCCTTGAATTCGCACAAAATCCGCTGCAATAGCTAACTTGCCTTTAAATTCTGACCCTTTGCTATACAAAGTCACCGGATGTTGGGCTGTACCACTTTGCACAATTTGAAGCGCCGACAGATCAGCTACGTTTCGGTTCGATGCCTGATAGGTCAGGGTAGCCCCTTGAAGCGCCGGCACATTGTCCGCTCCGAACAGTTGCTTCAATTGCTGGCCGATCAAATAGGGCTTTCCATCCATATAAGCGATATCCCCGTCGATACGAGAAAGGATTCCCGTCCGTTCACCCGATTGGAACACATTCACCAGAAAGGCTGCGATATCTTGACGTTTTACCTGTACTTTAGAGTCAAACCGATTATCCGGCGTATCCATTAACCCCAGTTTGAGAGCTGCTTCTACGTTGTTTTTGGCCCATGAACTCACCTGATCCCCATCAGAAAAGTCTTGAACATCTCCGCCTTGAACATGGGTTCCTCCAATCGCTCTCACCAGAATTGCTGCCAATTCCTCACGGCTCACCGCAGCATTCGGGCGGAAAGCACCTGATTCATCTCCGGTCATTAGACCTGCCGCACGTACAGCTTCTATATAAGAAGCGGCCCAACTCCCCTGCGTATCCTTAAAAGTTACTGCTTGCTCCGTAGCGTCAAGCTTAAGTGCATTAGCCAGCAAAGCTGCCATTTCCTTGCGCGTTAACGGTTGATCTGGACGGAAGGAACCATCTGGATAACCCGTGATTAGTCCTTGCTTCACAGCCTCCTGCACCGCCTGTAATGCCTGGGATGACATAGTGGATTGATCTGTAAAAGAGACTGTACTGGCTTTAGTCACAATCGCAGACGTCTCCCCTTTCGTTTCCGCATGAACAAGCTGGGGCCCCCATGCCATACCTGCCAGCAACGTCACCATCAGCACTTTTTGCCATTCTTTATTTGTTTCTTGATTCATCAGACTCTCCCCCGTAAACGGTTCATTCTTGTTATTAGTGAAAAGATCTTATCATCCGCCTCTGAACCAATTCTGAACAATATTAAAATTTTATTTTTTTCGCAGTCTGGATTTTGTAGCAAATGAAAAAAGAGCGCTCAGCCAGATGGGCTAAGCGCTCTAAAACTTCTATAAAACGTTGATGTACAGGCCGTGTCAGAAAGCCGTAGGATTCCATTGAAAGGTAGCCGCGGACTTGGATGGAAGGGTAGATTTGAAAACCTTATTTCCCTGCCGAACCTTAAATGTCTTTGTGCTCTCTCCTGTATTGGCGGCAATCAGGACAAGCGTACCGTCCGGATTGCAGTAGGCGACCGTTTCGATACTTCCACTATAATGTGTAGAATCAATACGTACCGCACCTGGACGGACAAATTTGCTGGCGTGCCCAATCGCATAGTACTCCACATTTTTCGTAACTGCACCGCTTAACGGGTCGATGGTCACTACACCTCTACAGTTGGTGCACCCCCCATTGGTCGGCCCCCCGGACGGGTCAAGTGCGATATTCCAAAAGAGGACATTTTGCGACCAGTTTCGGGGTGCACCAATGATCAGCTTGGACATATCCCAGCTCAAATCATCTCCAAAGCCCGGACTCCACGCTCCCCCACTACATTCTGTCATATATACAGGCTTATCTGGAAAAGCATGATGCACATCTTTCATCGCCGTAGGTTCTCCTTTGTAGCAATGAAAGGCTGTTCCATGCGTATAGTTTCGAGCTTGTTCATCTCCTAACACGGTCTTGGCATATTCACTCCCTGTATCCCAGTTATGGTCAAAGGCAATAATCTGAGTAGATAAATGGTTTCGATTTAGGGTTGGGCCCAGATATTGTTTAATAAAATTCGCCTGTTCTGCTGCCCCCATACTCATGCTGGGATACTTGGACGTCGTGAATTCTGGCTCATTTTGAATGGAAATCGCCTGAATCGGAATCCCTTCGTTCGCATAAGCCTGTAGGTAACGAACAAAATAGTTAGCATAAGCCTGGTAGACGCGCGGATCGGTATAGTCCAAATACCAGCCGTTATAAATCTGCTCCCCATATTTCATCCAGGGTGGAGCTGTCCACGGGGTCCCCATAATCTTTAAATCCTGGTTTCTTCTCAAGATTTGCTTCAGCACGTCGATTACATCCCGATCCTTAGCGATGGAGAAATGATTCAGCTCATAGTCCTTGCCTGTTTCCACATCGTCATAGGTATAGCTGCCAGGCTGTCCCTGTTCATCTACGGAATAATCTGAGGCTCCAATGGTATGGCGAATATAACTGAGTTGAATGCCACCGGCTGTAAACAAATCATTTAGCAGCTGATCGCGCTGATTGGCAGACATGCCATGATTCATCAGGTAAGCGGACGAACCGGACACCGCTGCGCCAAACCCTTCCATCGTCTGGTAACGAATATCTGGCTTAATCTCAATCGTCAGTGTATCCGCATTCGCAGCCTTTTCTTTACTGCTATCCTTATCATTCTTATCCCAACGGATCGGGGCTTGTTGGGTTAGACGATTCGCCGGATCGGGTGTTGTTAGCCACATGTTGACGTTATTTTCTGCTTTCGGCCCCGGAACATTCCGTATAGCCATACTGGCCAGGACTGCACAGATCAAAATGGCTACTACAGCTATAAGCAACCAGATGTCAGTACGTCGTTGCTTTTGGAGTTTCTTCATCTAATATCCTCCTCTCCCCATCACTAGCCTGTCCCCACTCTCTCTACTATTTCAGCTTTCACTTGGGTTTCCCTTTGCATACCTGTTGGACGTTTACATACCGATAGCAAAAAGAGAGCCGGTGCTTGTGCCCGCGCTCTCTTGAATATAACCATTTTAAAACAAATGTAACGGGATTTACTTTTTTGCCTTTGCTGTAGAGGTAGCCGGAATCGTAACACTTCCTGTCAGTCGTAAATCCTGTGAGGAGCTGCCCACATAAATGGGCACTTCACCCGCCGGCATAACCCATGCTTTGGACTTTTCATCCCAATAAGAGAAAGCTTTCGGGTCGAGCTCAATGCGAACCTTCTTCTCTTGACCCGGCTTTAATTCTACCTTGGACCAGCCTGCCAGTTGACGGGATGGAGTCTCTACGTTTGTCGGAAGCTTACCGCTGTACACTTGTACAACCTCAGCTCCGGCTGTTTTGCCAGTGTTCTTCAATTTGAACGAAACTTCGACGGAACTCATACGATCGGATTTTTTTCCACTCGCATGCTGTTTGGTTTTCAGATCGCTATATCCGAATGTTGTATAGGATAAACCGTGTCCAAAGGAGAACGCCGGTTGAATACCCGATTTCTCATACCCACGATAGCCTACAAAAATACCATCTGAATAGTCACCTATACCGTTCACACCCGGAAACTTCTCTGGTGAGGATACAGGTGTAGACTGCTCGTTAACTGGGAAGGTTACCGGCAACTTACCCGAAGGATTTACATCTCCAAATAAGACGCGCGCTATAGCATTCCCTTGCTCTTGTCCAGCAAACCATGCTTGTACGATGGAAGGGACTTTGTCCTGCCATGTATCCATTTGCACGGCTCTGCCGCTCATTTGTACGACAATGGTTTTCGGATTTACAGCCGCAACCGCACGGATCAGCCGATCCTGATTATTCGGGAGCTCCATATCGGAACGCTCAACATATCCCTCACTCTCATACGTGCGCGTAACAACAATCGCAACATCCGATTTTTTCGCCAATTTCACAGCGTTGTCAATCAGCTTATCTGACGTATCTGCCGGAGGTTCCCAGCCCAGACGAACCATACCACCGGAATCCCGACCATTGGTCGGATAATCAGCGCGGTATTCAATACGTATCTTGTGCTTTTCACCCGCTTTAAGGGAGATATTTTTCTTCGTAGTGCCCAGCTTTTCACCTTGATTATCCACGAAAAGCTTATCGTCGAGATACAGCTTGCTTGATCCCAAACTGGTTAATGACAATGCATAGTCACCATCCTTGGGAGCTGCAATTGCCCCTGTCCAGCGTGCAGATATCAAGCCGTTCAGTGTCGTTGGTGTATTTGGAACTTTAGGGGACTTCGCATTGAAGCCCTGATAATTATAAAATCCAAGGTTCATATTGACTTGGTCATCATTGCGTACAAGAATCGGATTGCCTTCCATCTTGTTATTCTTCCAGTATTCGCCTCGAAGTCCCTGTTCGCCATCTCCATAAGTCGCATATCCAACACTGATATCCTCTTTCTCATCAGATGTAGTCAACAGTGAAGACGGAACAGCAGATGGCCCTGGCATAATGTCTCCTGCAGAGATCGGGTCTGTGCCCGGTGCATATTGGACGGTAACTCCTTTGCCGACACGATTGCGGATGCCCTCTAACGGACTCACGGTATACGTCGGATTCACCAGCGAACTGCCTCCGCCTGCCACAGTGCCGTTATCTGCATCGGGGCCAATCACAGCAATAGACTTGAGTTTATCTTTAGACAATGGCAATGCATTGTTTTTATTTTGAAGCAGTACCATACTTTCCTCAGCCAATTGACGGGCTGTCTTGCCATGGTCATGGGCATCAATTTGGTTATTTTGAGCCGGGTGATCAAATAAACCTTTGCTGAACATTTGCACCAGAATGCGCCCAGCCTTATCATCAATCGTTTTTTCACTTACCTTACCATTCTTGACAGCAGCCAGCAGCTGATCTCCCCATTTTCCATAAGGAGTCCCCGGTGTTTCCAGATCCAAGCCACTATTTGCCGATTCGACTGTACTCAGGTTCGCGCCGTAATCACTCATCACGAAGCCCTTGAATTGCATTTCCTTTTTCAAGAGATCTGTCATGATGGTCTTGTTCTCACATGCCGATTCGCCATTGACCTTGTTAAAGGAGCACATAGCTCCGCCCAAGTCTGCCTTGGCAATAGCCTCCTGAAACGGACGTATGTAAATTTCATGCAGCGCACGGTCACTGACTTTGACATTTGTTGTGAAACGCTCTGTCTCCTGATTATTCATAAGGTAATGTTTGGCAGTCGCCAGAACAGGATGACTTTGTATACCTTTGACATAAGCGGTCGCCATTTGAGATTGCAGCAGCGGGTCCTCGCCCATAGATTCAAAGTTTCGCGATCCCCATGGAATTCGGGCAATATCCATCCCGGGTCCAAGCACCACATTATGAGTTGTATTAAAAGCCTCGTCTCCGAGCAAATCCCCATACTGTTTGGCAGCTTGGATATCCCACGTTGCAGCCAGCGCAATTGGAGCAGGCAACGCAGTCGATTGCTTGTCCTGCACATCCGGATTAGCGATACGTACACCTGCAGGTCCATCTGCCATCGTCAGCGCCGGAATGCCCAACCGCTCCATCGAATTATTATAGAATCCATAGTAATTGTTGACCTTGCCAGTCACCAAATCTATTTTTTCTTCCAGCGTCATTTCCTGTAACAGCAACGCTGTCCGTTTCTCAGCCGACAGGGCAGTGTTCATCCAAGGTCGATCTGTCCGACTTCCTGCTGCTCCTGCAATATTCATAGGTCCGATCACGACAGCCGCGATCACTGTCATCATCACCATACGGAACAACCATGTTGATTTCACTTTCACGTTTGTAATTCCTCCTTGATGTTAGGTCATGAGGTGAATGCCTATTCAACGCTCACAGGCTTGCAAAGGCTCTCGATCCTGCGAGCTCCGACAAGAATCCAGAGCCACGGGATAAGCAAGCAAGTCAGCAAAAGCCGCAATGGCTCAAGTGACACGTTAACCACCCTACCGCACATTTTCGGAAATTTCATTGAAAGTTTTTGGAAATTCAATACTAGGACCTTCATTCTTTTTCATAAAAAGAGAGCGTTCACAATTCAGTTAACCGATGAATAAATTACACTTTTGTAACTTTTTAATGACGGTTTTTTAACTAATTTAAATCACAAAAAATGATTCATATGTCCCACTCTTGACTTACTCATATGGCGTTACCTAGCATGCGACCAAAGTCGCTATTTGGGAATTGGAAAGACTTATGTATACAAAAATAACGCTCACAAACAAAAAAATTCCAGAGAACCTGAAAGGTCCCTGGAATGAATATGATTATTCAAACGGATACCGAAGTCCCCACTGTGAACGAATCTGATCCATCAGTTTCATAATTCCTAATGATTCATCTAAAGAAATAGTAGAACTTTCGAGCAAACCTTCGTTCAAGCAACGCCCGACTTCTTCTGCTTCAAAGGCATAGCCTGTAGAGGATCGGTCATCCTGAAAGTGTTGTGCCTCTTCACCGTCCACAACTAAAGTAGCCGATGTGCTGTTTAGGAATGACGGAATGTGAATATAGCCCTTGGTTCCATGGATGTATGCCTCATTCGTCAATCCGAGACGGACTGCCCCGTTAAGCATAGCCGTGCGTCCTTGCCCATAATCCAGCAAGATCGAAAATGTCTCGTCAACGCCTGTCTCCCCGATATGAGCAGTGCTCCATACATGCTCAGGTTCAGGACCGAAGACCATTGAAGCAAAAGAAACCGGATAAATTCCTGCATCTAACAGAGCACCTCCGCCCAGCTCAAGGTTCAAAAGCCGGCCCTCCGGGTTCCAATCTACCCGAAAACCAAATTCTGCCTTAACCAGCTTTACCTCGCCAATGTGTCCCGCATGTATCCACTCCTGCACTTGGCGAATCGGAGGCAAAAAACGTGTCCACATTGCTTCCATCAGGAATAGCTTACGCTCACGTGCAAAGCCGATTAGTTCCTCCAATTCTTTACTATTGACGGTGAAGGGTTTCTCACACAAGACCGCTTTGCCCGCCCGAAGAGCCGTCAGAACATTTTCTTTATGAAAAGGATGAGGAGTCCCTACGTAAATAGCATCTACCTCGGGATCTTGTGCTAATTCCTCATAGCTCCCGTAAGCTCGTGATATTTGATGCTTAGCTGCAAATTCGGTAGCGCTTTCAATAGTACGTGATCCAACGGCATACCCTTCTCCATTCGTAACATGCGCCAAATCCGCCACAAATTGATCTGAGATCCAGCCTGTGCCGACAATTCCCCATTTAATCTTTTTGCTCATACTTGTGTCCCTCCCAGCAATTTGGTTAACGTTGACTTACAACATACCCTTTTATTCTAGCAAACGCCTGTCCTAAACAAAAGAAATTCCTGCTCAGCGATAGTTTATATTGCGGCTTGGCAGCAAGACGACACGGCGGCCACTAAGTCACACATTTTGAACTGGAATTTCCCTCAGCATTGTTTTGGTTCAGGATCATTTTATTGAATAATGTATCTGTAAAACTTTTTATCCACTTTCATGACTGGAAAACTAATCGGCAATTCTCCTGGATCTACACTAACAAATCCATTCTTCTCATAAAATCGATGAGCTGTTACGAATTGTGGTGTTGTTCCAAGATAGATTTCTTCAATAGACCTTTCCTTAGCCCATCCTATGGCATGATGCAATAATTGATTCGAAACATTGAATGTTTTACCTCTATAATTTTGTTTTACAAACATCTTTCTGAGTGCTGCCTTACGGTCCCCAATATCTAACAAAGCTACAGTCCCCACTACGGTTCCTTCACGAAGAGCCACCCAGAAGTTGCCGTTACCACGCTGATAAAAGTTTTCAATATCAAGCAAATCTGGCTGATCCTCTTTGGTTATGGCGATATTATATTCATCTTTTTGAATATGTAAAATTAAATCGACAACTTGTGATTGAGACTCAGTTGAGTACTCTTTTAGAAAGATACTTTTAAACATCGTTATGTTCTCCTATGATCGTCAATTGTTATACTGTTAGATTTCCATCAAACCACAGAACCTAAAATATTACCCATATCTCCTTATTCGTGCTTGATAAACGCTCAATATTAAATAACTCAACCTCCGCAACTAAACTAAGTTTCCACCTACACAGTCGAGGATTTGAAACCATTGTCTAGATGCGAACGTTGAGTTCATTATAAATCTATATACATCAGAATTCTATTCTACGCTTGAAGCTGTGTAAGAATTTGCGGGTCCTTGATCTTCTGATCCTCGGCCAACAACACTATTTTGGATAAAATCTCGGCTGTTCTTGGGTCTTCGTCCAGAAACGGCAGGAAGATGCGTCCACGATGCTGCGAATGCACCGGAATAATATGCAGCGCTCCCTTCGCTTGCTTATAGACACCCCCGCTTCCCAAATGCACAGCATATTCGCCAAGAGTCCCATCTACACGTGCATAATTCCCATCCACGCGTACATTGCTAATTTTCAGCAGGCTAAGTGATTCCTGCACAATGACCCTACGCATTTCAATCGTCGTCAGACTGGCCTCTGGATCAACGCCGCCTACATGGGCAACACTGACGACCAGATCCACGTCCCGCATAACTTCGGAGAACAGAACAGGAGGAACTTCGTCCAACGGTACGCTCTTATACGTTGTCCGATCAAAGAACTGCACGGTCTCCAGCGTAGGAGCCTCGGTATCTGCTGGTGAGAACCAGTCCGCCATGGCATACAGGTTGGCAATCAGATTCTCAGCATAGTACACCTTCTGGAGTCCATCCTCATAGCTGACCGTCCATTGGCGACCTTTCAATAGGGATACCGTCTTATTCGGCTGTACCTGGTGTCCCGCATATCGACGGGAAACGGTCGCGTTGGCACGTTCATCAGCATTCAGCAGGTACAGCTCACGGAACACCTGCTTAAATGGCTGGCGTATCTGACGGTCGAATAAGTCCTTCTGGAAGTCGCTCCAACGACCACTTTCGAACAAGTGAAGGGGGTGAGCGATAATCAGCTTATCCTCTTCTCCTATAGAATGCTGTTCAGCAGAAGGATCAGTCAACACCAACGTATCCCCATTAAAATATCCGAGGTGCTCGCCAGCCTTGAAAACCAGTGTCCGCACCAACGGAGCAAGCACAGGATTACCCAGCAATCCTCTCAATTCCTTCACCATAAAGGTCGTGCCAGACTCCATAGAGCGCTCCAATTCCTTCCGAGCTCTGCGATACTGATCCACCAGATCTCCTTTAAGCTCCTTCAATGCCGTGATATACTCATCCTTCTTGAAACGAGCCGGAATGGATTTCAGCGTCTTGCCTTTGCTTACAATTTCAATATCTGCCGCTCCTTCATCATCAATGACGAGCTGCACCGTTGTAGCCTCGTCCAAAGCATGTGGCTCAAAATAAGACCGGAGATCATCCAGCTTGCGAGCCTCCATGTCCCAGACGAGACGGGTTACGTCATCATAACCTGCGTTACGCGCCAAATTCCCGAGCGCAATCCGCGAAACCAGTGCCTCACTGGCCTTACGCTGTGCCCCAAATTTTTTGCTTTGTTCCAGAAACCTTTGGATAAAATCATAACGTTCGCGTACATCTGGTTCAGGTGGCTGAGCAAGTGGAATCAAACTGTAGGTCAGCAAATGGTCTTTGTTTCGCTTGTCTTCCACTGATTTTTCCATTTCACTCCGTTTGAGCTTACCCAGCGTCGCATCCGCAAACAACTGGGATCGACGATGATTGGCTCCAGCCGAAATATACTTGGCACAATCGTACAGCAGATCAAAACGTTCCTCGCCCAACGTCTCATAAGCCTCATGAAACCAGTGAATATCGAAGGCACCATCATTAAAATCTTGCGGAGCAATCGGCGAGTAATGAGCTACAATCGTTTCCTTCTCGGCCGAAAAACCTTCATTGATATGCGCATGGAAATACCATGCCGCACTGCGAAGTCCTTCCCATCCGAGATAACCCGCTACAATCTCAATCCACTGCGGGGCATACATTGCCGCCTCCAGCAGACGTTTATCTGTAATTTTAGTGTCCTTTAACTTTTCCTTGAGCAACGTGGCATCCTCGCCATCATTCGGATAACATGCCTTGAGCAAGTGACTGAACGATTCCTTTTTGGTAATACGATCACCGTAACCGTACACATAACCACGCACGAATGTTTCCTTGTCGAGACCCTCCAGAATACGGATAAAATAATCCATGCCTTCAATCCGGTTCAAGCCCATAACCTTTGGCGTAGCCTCGGTAGGCAAATCGCCTCGAACCAATTCAACCTCTAACAGTCGATCAATAACCGTACGGCGTATCTCCAAAAATTCTGGGTTGCTAGAAATCCATGTATTGCGGACATTGGTTAAGGTACTCATATGTCTTCTGCTTTCACTACCGGCCAGCAGTTCCCGATATACTTCCCCTACACCGATCAACCCTTTTTCATAGGCTTTGAAATAATCCTCCAGATCCAGCGGAGAATAAAAACGATTTTCCGCTCCTGGCAGTTCTGCGTAGTTCACAAAAGTATGGAAAAAGCGCTTAAAGGACTCATTATCATGAACCTGCCCCTTCTCCAGCGCCACCCACGGGCCGGACAATAGATGGAGCATTCCCAAATCCTCTGCTGGTCTGTCCTTAGGCACGCACTGCATTAGTGAATTTAAAGCAAGGTCAATTACGTCAAATGTTTGGTCACCGGATGTGTCCATAAAATAAGCATTAACTAATGTGCTTACCTGATCGGAGTAGGTCAGCTCTGCCATCCATCTTTGAACCTCGTTAATCCGATCCACAGGATACATTTGCTCAGCGAAGTCTTTACGCCATCCTTCCAGCAGCATGTGCTTGCTTAGCTCTGAATAGTCCATTTTAAAAGAAAAGTATCGATAGTAGCGATCCAGCGTTCGGTCCATAGGCTCCAATCGGTCATAAAAAACAAGCTCCAGCAGTTCACGTGCTTCTATGCCGCTTTCCTGCAAATAACGGTCCCACTCCTCATAAAGAGGATATAAAGACAGCCTGGAATCTACTTCTTCATCGACCTGAACCAGCCGTAGAGGGCGAAGGTTCGTCCCAATAAGCGATGTATCTTTGTAGCCTGAATAATATTCCGCTGTATATTCCACATCACGATGATGATGAACAAGCTCATCCAGTCCAGTCAAAAACTGCTTGAGCTTCTCCAATGGACTAACAAAAACATCGGCCAATCTAAAATCATCCAGATCCACTTTCTCTTCCAACCAAGCTTCCTTGACATTCGGATCGTACAGGCCAAAACCGTTAGCCCCTGTATAAGCATCCTCCTGTCCCAGTTTGGACAGCAGTTGCTCCTCTTTGGCGGTAGGTTGCTGTATGATATCCGCCAAAGCCCGCAGGTTTTCATACTGTTCGGCACGATCCGGGTCTGCATATATCTTCGTCAATACCTCCAGTCCACCCAATCGTTGCAGCTCCGCCTTAGCACGCAGCAAGCGTTCCAATGAGCCAGCGAGCGGCTCTTCCGATTGTGAGAGCAACACACCAATGACACTTTGTCGCAATGAGCCCGTCTTGAGCTTTAGTAAGGCTTCCATTTGTTGCATTTCTGGTTCCGACAGCGTCAGCTTACGCGCCTTGGCCACAGCGAACTCACGGATACTCATACTTTTGTCCGACAAACTGGAAAAAATAAAATCACGCTGTACCGTATCCTCAGGATTTTGCACAAAATGGTTCAACAGTTCGCCACGCAGATTAGGGCTAATCTGTTCCTTTAAGGCTATGATTTCCCCAATCCAAGAAGCGTCCATATCATAGCCAGCGAGATATAGCATTTTTTGAATAGGTGCATCTGAGCGGTGATATAGATTTACAAAATCTAGCACCTTGGAGGGCTCGGTGGACTCACCCTTTTTTATATGTACAAACAGGTTATGAAGTCGTTCAAAATCCTTACGCCGCTCCTCTTTGCTCTCCAGCAAAGGAGTGCGCACCACTTTAACGATCCGATCCGCGACTGTCCCGCCTTCTATCCATTCATAAAAATAATTGCTTGTATAGTTCGTCAGAATCCAATATTGAAGCTCCGGATCTGTTTCATCCAGATATTCTCTCGCAATTCCGAGGCGCACATCCTTGTTGTCACTGTTAGACAGTACATACAGTGCTACGATCTTCTGGTAAGTTGCTCCCTGCTCCATGAGTTTCCGAACCTGTCCATACAGATCACGTTCCTCATGTACTGCGGTAGCCCACAAACTCATATACACTTCATTAGCATTTGAGCTGGTCAGCCATTCCTGGCGCAGTTCACTACGAGTCAATGCTTCATATGCCTGCTCGATCAGTTGGCGAACGACCCGTTGATTGGCGGATTCCAAGCCCATTCCCGTCCATACTGCAAGCGCCCGCACTACCGAGCTGTAACGAATGAAGCCTTGGTCGATGATCAACTTTAACAGATATATTAGAGCCTCCGGGGTTCCTTCATCCATTTGTTCCACAATACTTTGGCGCAATCCCTCTTGGAGTTTGGCAGCTGCCAGGAGCTCTCCGATCATGCGATAATTCTCCTCCTGATGACTCAGGAGCATGCCTTTAATCATATTGCGTGTAAGTAACGCCGCCTGATTATCCCCATAAATAATAGCTTTTAGCGCCTCAAGCACCTGTGAATTGCCGTTGTCTAGCTCGTAAGCAATCCAATCACCAATCGTTTCCTGAATCCGGTAATCCCTACCTGATTCATAATCTTTTTTCGTTAAATAATCCATTATAGAGAATCCGATACAGTCCATTCGGATCAACTGCACCATTCTTTTATAAACTCGGGAAGTATGGGCCGTAATATCTGAAGTGCGGAACGGTTTTCGCGCATACCCGGTGCTGTATGGATATTCAGTCACATGCTCTGTTAGATGTGCGAATACATCGCCCGCTGTTTGTCCAATTAGAGCACGTAATACCTCTGTTAGTGGCTTAAACAGCGGTTCTCCGCTTTCTGTCGCCCGTTCTTTTAATATTCGCTGACATTCGTTAAATGGCTCCTCGTTCTCCTGTATGTAATGAAGCTTACTCAGTTCCACAACATACTGAGCCAACTCCTGTTGTTGTCCCTCCAGTTGCGCCGCGCGCTCCTTCAGTGTGGTGAAATATTCTTGCTCATTGTTCTCTCGATGCATATTTCATTTCCCCCTCTACCATAGGCCTCCAGCCAGCATTGTGAAGCGTATAAATACAATTTCATTCCCATCCTTAAGTGCCAAAGGAGCATCCAGTTCAATAGTTTCCTCGTCACACACAAAAACTCTGTATAAACCATCTTCAAAAGCCTGCATCGCTGTGTTCACAGCATCCTTAATATCCGGGACACCATCATTATATACGGAACCGAATCCTACTTTGCCTATCTCGCCTTGTGCCTCAACTTCCTCTCCCGTGAGGAATGGAATCAGCGCGACACTCTCCTGCTTATCCCGCAGCTTTTGAACATTCAAAGCAACGGTTGCAGTAATCAAATCTCGCAATGTTTTTGGAGCAGGACTCAGTTCTATTTCCTGTCGTGCGAGTGCGGGCTTGCGTTTTCCCAGACTTTTTACAGTTACAAGCAGCTTCATGTCGTTCCCCTTCCTTTTTATTCACGCTTTTGACCCGTTGTCAGCTGAATTTTTTGACCCATTTAAAACACCGTTAACGAAATCGAAAACGAATGTTTGTTCGTATATTTATTTTAATAGGTTCCTTATCATTACTCCATCACCCTTTATGACCAAAATTCATAATGCTGTAATACACTAAAATCTTAAAAAATAAGACTTTGTACCCTGATTTCGATGAATTTTATCCATATTAAGGATGAAAAAGAAAAAAACCTGCACAAGGGAGACCATCTGCTCTTCACAGACTTCACTCCATTATACAGGTCAAATATCATCATAAATAATGTTTCAATACTTATTTAATTAAAATGCTGGAACAACGCTATCCTTGTAATTGTCCTCAAAAAATTTACGCACTTCCGGTCCGGTCATTCGCTTTGCCAGCTTTTGAATGGCATCGGAATCTGCATTATCCTTACGCGCTACCAGATTAATGGCAAAGTGCGTATCGTCTTTTTCGGTAATCAGCGCGTCCTTCTTCGGTGTCAGACCGAGCGGCTTGGCATATGCGGGATACATGGCAGCCATGTCCACATCATCCAGTGAGCGCGCCAGCATCAACAAATCCACTTCTTTAAACACAAACTTTTTCTTATTCTCAATAATATCAGCCTGTGTAGCATTATAGCCTACACCTTCTTTAAGCTTGATCAAACCGTTTTGCTCCATCATTACCAAAGAACGTCCTGTATTGGCCGGGTCATTGGCAATGGCAATAGTCGCACCTTCGGGCAGGTCTTTAACGTTCTTGTATTTTTTGGAGTACGCACCATAAATGGCGTTGTAAATTGGTTTTATCGCTACCAAATCAGACTTGTTGCTTTCATTATATTGTTGCATAAAAGGAGCATGCTGAAAGAAGTTAGCATCCACTTCATGGCTTGCCAATGCGTTGTTCGGTTGGATATTGTCTGAAAGCACGACGATTTCCAGATTGACTCCGTCCTGTTTAAGCAGCGGCTTCACGATATCCAGCACATCTGTCATCGGTGGGATGAGCGTCGCTATTTTCAGGGTCACTTCTTTTTGGGAAGTCGCTTCTTTGGACTGTGTTTCTTGTGCAGCCTGCTTTTGACCACCGCATCCGGCAACCAGTAGCATAACGACAGCAAATAGTGTAAGTAATTTCAAGTTCGTTTTCATGTTGTTTTTCCGACTCATTCGATGTGGAACCTCCAAAATTAGTTGTGATCGGGAAGATAAAAATGAGTTACAGCATAGCCGCTTCGCGTGCAGATTGTTCTTCCGATCGCTGACGCTTCTCCAGAACAATTCTGCCCGCTCCGCTTTGGAGGCACTGTAAAGTCATTTTTATTTCCCATAGTGGGCGGTGCAAGTGTTAATGAAGAGATTCATAAACCATTTACCGCTTGTCGATCCGGCGGGATATGGTGCTTCCGGTGAACTGGATCGTTTGTACGAAAATAATCATGACGACGATGGTGAACGCCATCAAGCCTGTTTCAAAACGCTGGTAACCGTAGCGGATGGCAAAATCGCCTACCCCGCCGCCACCCACAATGCCCATCACCGTGGAGTAGGAGATGAAGCTAATGGTGGACGTGGTCAAACCCAGTACAAGCCCAGAACGAGCTTCCACGTACAGAAATTTGAAGATAAGCTGAAGAGTGGATGCCCCCATAGAAGTAGCGGCTTCAATTACACCCTTCGGCACCTCAAGCAATGATTGCTCCACCAGCCTCGAATAATAGGCGATGGCCACCACTGACAAGGGAACCGTAGCAGCCATCGTACCCAGCGCCGTCCCTACGACCAGACGTGTAAATGGAATCATAAACACGACGAGCAGCAAAAACGGGAACGAGCGGATGACATTGACCACACTGTTCAATAGGGTGAACAGCAGTCGATTTTCATATTTTTGCCCTTTGCCGCACAAATACAAAATCGTTCCTGCCGGAAGCCCTAACAGTACAGCTGCTGCGATAGAAATCCCCACCATAATAAACGTCTCTGCGATGGCTTTCCATATCTCAGACTGATATTGCGCAATGATGTTCAGCATTTCATTCATCAGCTTCACCTGCTTTCGCTGTTGAACCTACCGCAGCGTCAGCTACACGTTGCGTGGAAAGCAGCTGTCCATCCCGCATTTCTGATACATGGGTACAAATGTTGCGTACCACGTCCATATCGTGCGTTACAATTACAATGGTAACTCCCAGTTCACGGTTGATCTCCCGTAACACGCCCAGAATATCCGCGGTCGTCTGCGGATCAAGCGCCGAGGTCGGCTCATCACACAGCAGCACCGCAGGTCGATTCGCCAGCGCTCTGGCTATCGCTACACGTTGCTTTTGGCCTCCGCTCAATTGTGCCGGATACTGTTCTGCTTTATCAGCTAAACCGACGAATTGCAGGCATTCGCGCACACGTTCTGCTCTCTCTTTTTTCGCGACACCTGCCAGCTCCAACGGCATTGCTACATTTCCACTGACCGTCCGATTGTGAACAAGATGATAATGCTGAAAAATCATCCCTATGGATCGCCGCGCTTCACGGAGACGTTTTTCCGGCATGCGAGTCAGATCTTCCCCGTTCACAACCACGTTTCCCTCATCCGGCCTTTCCAATACATTCATCAACCGGAGCAAGGTAGACTTACCGGCACCGCTGGCACCTATAATACCGTGGATTTCCCCCTCCTCCACTTGAAGGGACACGGATTGAACCGCATGAAATTGGCCGCTTGAGGTGGTATAATGCTTGTTTACCTGATGCAGCGTAATCATGAAACCTGGCCTCCTGATGATCCATTTCTCAGGGAAAATGTAATAAGCCCGCCAGCCCAGGCGGGTCTGTACGAGCCGTCAATTCCCATTGCATTAATATACCACAGAGCAGAAAACGGGCAAAGCCTTTTGACAACAATTAACGTACATCCCACACCCCTACATAAGGAAAGCAAATCCCAAGTCCCCAAGCCAGCGTAAGCATGACGACAAAATAGAATATGAATACAATATCTATAGCCGAATAGCCGATCGCATAATAATACGTTCGCTTGGTTTCATTGGTAAAACCCTTGGCTTCCATAGCAATAGCAATGCGCTGGGCACGCCGAATACTTTGAGCGAGTAGCGGAATCGCATACCTGCGAAGCGTGGCATACATATTCCATTTGGACACATGCTGATGTAAACCTCGAATACGGTGGGCTTGTCTCAATGCCTGGAATTCCTCCACCATCATAGGCATCAACCGCATGGCTGCCAAAAAGCTGTATGCATACTTCGGAGGGAGCTTCCATTGCTGCATCAGTGAATAAAAAAGGTCCACTGGACGAGTCGTTAAACCAAACAACAAACCTACCGCAGCCATACTCAGCGCACGAAAGCCCAGATGCATGCCTCGGTAAAAGCTTTCCTGCGTCACATGGATCAAGCCCCATGTCCACCAGGTCGTCACCCCTTTGCCGAACATCATCATGCCCGTTGAAGTTGAAATAAACACCAATATAAAGGGAGACCCGTATAGCAGCAGCCTCTTCCATGGATGGCCTGACCAGACAAGCAGCAACAGCATAGCACACGCAACATTAAACATGACATTCGGATCATGAATGACTATAACGACCACAAACAGGATGGAAAACATCACGAGCTTTAGGCCCGGATTCACGCGATGCAGCCATGTTTTATGATGGGGAAAGGACAGGTTCATACTGTAGTTCCCCTTTCTGAATCCGCCATGTATCGGTACAATATCGACGGACAATTTCCGGGTCATGGGTGACCATCACAATGGCCGTGCCTGCCGCTCTCAGCTGCTCCAACATATCCAGCATGACAAAGGTATTACGCGCATCCTGCCCAAAGGTCGGTTCATCGAGCAGCAGCACTTCCGGCTCACGAATCATAGCCGTAGCAATACTCAACCGCCTTTTTTGGCCTAACGAAAGCTGATACGGATGCCGCTCGTCCAGCCGCTCCAGTCCGAACTGTACGAGCATCCGATCGACCCGTTCCCGGCACTGTTCAACAGTATACAAGCTCTTGGGTAACGAATACTCTAGTTCCTTTCGTACGGTATGCGCTACAAATTGCAGCTCGGGATTTTGAAACGCGAACCCGATACGCTCTGCCAGTTGTTCTGTACTGCCTGCCTCAATTCCGCGCACGCTATAACGTCCCTGTGTGCGAAGTAAGCGCATCATGGAGAGCAGTAGCGAGCTTTTGCCAGCCCCGTTTTCACCAACCACGCCAATCCAGTCGCCAGGCTTCACCTGCGCATGCTCCACATAAATCACTGAACTTAAACCGCGGAGGCCGCTAAAATGTTCCAGCTCCAGCACATCAGTCCCCGCACCATTCTGTTGCGTCACTGCTTCACTCCAACGTGGCGAAGACGCTTCATTCCATACTCCCGGATACCACACGCCGTACTCGGACAATGCCTGCCGGTGCACATGAAATACTTCTTGGGCCCTTCCATCTGCAATGATCTCCCCTTGAGCAGAAAGCACCACAATCCGATCCACATCATGGACAATTTCATTAATTTTATGCTCCACAATCACCAGTGTCTGGTCTACCGAAATGTTGCGAATGGTATCCCACACCTGTGTAGTGCCTTCCTCGTCCAACAAAGCCGTGGGCTCATCCAGAAAAAGCACTTCTGGCTCCATAGCCAGCACAGACGCAATCGCCAGCCGCTGCTTCATTCCCTGTGACATGCTGCCAATGGGCATATGTATATCATCCGTCGATAGACCCACCTGTATCAGCAGCTCGCGAATACGGGATCGCATCTGCTCCCGGGGAACCTGATTATTTTCCAACACAAAAGCCAGTTCCTCATCTGCATATGACATACAGAACTGCGTATCAGGATCTTGAAATACAATACCTGAGACACTTGGGATTACAGCAGCATCGCATTTCATAGGCACTTCTATCGTGCGTGGAATCAGACCGCTTAACACTTGGAGCAGTGTTGATTTACCGCATCCACTCGGTCCCAGTAGCAGCAGCTTTTCCCCCTTGCGGACAGACAAAGACATATTGTGAAAAAGCAGCTCTTGCTCACCGGGGAATTTCAACCGTAGCCGGGTGATCGAAGCCACCACATCTTCGGTTGCCCGGCTCATCAATCCAGCCCCTTATAATCTTGTTCCGTTGCAGGCCTCAAACTTCGCGTGACTCCGGTTACCTCCAATGCCTTAGCCAGATAGAACGCGAATACCCCGGCAATCACAATACTGCCAATCATCCGAAATCCAATATACAAAACATAGTTCCAAGTCGATAGCTGATCAATATACCCGTAGCTGAAGTCTAAAATCAGAGAAGTGACAGCCGCCCCAGCCGCAGCTAGCGAAGCAACCCACAGGTTTGCGTTCCGATACAGAAAAGCCGCAAAAAACAGCTCCGCTCCCAAGCCTTGCAGCAGGCCATAGTACAAGGTGGACATACCCCATTCGCTTCCCAAAAAAGCACTGACCGTTGCCGCTGCCACCTCTGCCAAAATCGCAACACCCGGCTTGCGAATGATGAGATAAGCAAACGTACCTGCCATAAACCACATGCCATACATCAGTTGCTCGGCGTGTAGACCCAATGGTTTCATCAAATCATAGGCAGGTCCCCATATTTTGTAGATCAACCCGAACACAACAGCGATCACAATCGTGACCAAAATATCCGTCAGTTTCAACCCTTTGGACGCTCTTACAGCAGTATTCATTATTGCGTGCTCCCCTTTTTCCTTATAGTTGGCCTCTTGGCCATGAAAAAAAGCTTGTCTGGAGCTGAATCTCCAGGCAAGCTTTATGCGCAGTAAAAGGTGAAGCACCATACAAAACATCATTCGTCGATATGCCTTATATAACCAGTAGTCTAAACTACTACACTGATACCCAGCCAAGTCAGGATCAAGGTAAAATGCTAGGACATACATTGAATCTATCGACAACCGCAAAAAAAAGCGGCATTCCTGTATAGTGTTCTTGGTTTCTCTACGCTGGCATTACCCAGATCAGATTTCACGGTCAGTGGCAAGGGCCACCCTCTCAGCCTGACTTTCTCAAGCTCCCGACAATGCTTTTTAATTCACTATAATATATACCACATCTATGGCTTTGACAATCCTATAATCCGAAGAAACGTTTAGCCGTTTCCGTCGTCGCGATTTCGATCTCCATCATGCTTCGACCTGTACATTCGGCTATCGTAGCAGCAATGTGAGCGAGATACATGGGCTCATTACGCCCTTCTTTAGGCTTCACAGGCAAATTACGCGGGGTCAAAAATGGAGCATCCGTTTCAATCATCAGACGGTCCAAGGGAATATCTCTGACCAGTTCACGCAGATGCTTCCCCCGCCGTTCGTCGCAAATCCAGCCGGTGATTCCGATATACAGTCCCATTTCTACATACGTACGCAATTCCTGTTCCGTGCCGGTAAAACAATGCACTACCGCTTTATCGACAAGCCCTTGATACTCCCGAAGCATAGCGACAAAGTCCTCATGTGCATCTCGTTCATGCAGAAATAACGGCATTTTCAGCTCACCCGCCAGTTGGATTTGCTCGCCAAACCATCGGCGCTGCACATCACGTGGCGAAAAATCACGGTTATAGTCCAATCCGCATTCCCCTATGGATACGACCTGCGGCTGACCCGCCAACTGGCGGAGCTGCTGAATCGTGTCTGCACTGCAGTCTTTGGCATCATGGGGATGCACGCCAGCTGTCGCATACAGCTTGCCCGGATAACGCGCTGCATACTGAGAAGCTTCCCGACTGCTGCGGACACTGGTCCCGGTAATAATCAGCGGTGAAATCCCTACAGCCGCGGCTCTCTCTACCACCTGTTCCCGATCTGCATGAAACGAACGATGCATCAAGTTCACACCAATATCAATTAACGGTGTACCCCTTTCCATCTCAATCCCTCCCTCGCAAACTACAATCTTGGATCAATCGGCTCTGATTCCAGAGATAGTGCGGCAAGGACGCATTCATGAATACGATCTACCGTATCCTTGCGGACAAAACGTTCCACGCCTTCCATACCAAGCGCTCCTTCCATCAGGGCATGACGCTCCTTTTTGTTCGTTCGACGCTGCTTCAGACGCTTTAAATTCTCAGGGGCAAGATAATCCATACCGTAAATGATGTGCAAATACTTCCGGCCTCTCACCTTGATTGCAGGCTGAATCATCTTGTCCCGATTTTTCATCAAAAAGCGTTCCGGCTTGATCACAATCCCCTCATGACCATCCTCTGTCATCTCGTTCCACCAACGAATGACCTCTTCCTCGCTTGCTTCGTCCGTGATCACGCGATACTCTGTCTCCATAAACAGGGAAGACAGCCCAGCCAGCTCCCGGTTTTGCTCCATATGCCAAATATGAGAATGGTCGAAAAAAGTCTTTCCGCTGTGTGCCAGCGTATGAAACGGTGCGATACGAATCTCATCCAGACCGTCCACATCCCAGCAATATTTTTGAAAAGCCTCTTGAAACGTCACGGCATTCGCGTACTTCTGTTCCATTTCCTCCAACCAGTCTCCAACCTCTCGGCCCGCAACCTTCGCCTGCTTCAGCTTGTCTACCAGCTTACTGCGATCCAGCAGAGCTGCTTCACCCACATGCGCATACTGTGCAGCAATCAATTCCCGAGCCTTGAGATTCCACGGTACAATTTCCGCATCCAGCAACACAAAATCCGTCTGGTTCCGTTCAAAATATCCGGCAGTCCGTAGATCCACATTCAGCTTTTCCAGCACTTGCTTCCCAAGGCTTTGTTCAAAGAAAGCTCTCCCGCTCCGACTGTAGATCGTGCCCAATGTCGGGTAGCCTACATACTCGACAGCGGCCTGTTCGTTTTTGAATAATAGCAAAATAGCCCGGCTACCCATATGTTTTTTCTCAGCCACCATCGTTTGTACCCCTTGCCCGCGATAATAAGCCAGCGCTTCACGCGGATGCTCCAGATAACCTTCCTCTGCAGACACCGCTGGAGCAGGACTCATGGTCGGTGGAATATACACCAGTTCCTCTATCGGTACTGTCACATGTGACACGGCATCTATAGCGGTTTTGACCGATTCTCCTTGAACGCGCACTTCGCCATACGATTCCGTCAGTACACTGTAACCAGCGATGAGCTTGCGTAAATTCGGCGGGGAAAACCGTTTTCTCTGCCACCGGACAAGTGGGCTATCGGGATCATTCGCATAATTCTCATGTGCCGGAACGCTGACAAATTCCTTTTCCGGAAAACGATAAGCGGTCAGCATACCGCCAAATACCACACCCTGATCAATATTCACCGTCTGATTCACAAGGGTAGGCTGCGGTCTAGGATCATGTCCCCATACTACTATTTCTCCCGATTCATGGTCTACGAACCAATCTTTGCGGATTGGTTTTCCGTCTGCATCCTGTCCTTCCGTATCTCCATAACGGCAATAATCAGAAATACGTGCCGACTGTTTGCCGATAAAATGATCCTTAATCCCCGCATGAGCCACGACCACGTGTCGCAATCCATTCCTGCCAAAAATAAGATGTGAGGGTGCATGTAGCAGAAAATCCCTTAACTCGCTTCTAAGCTGTTCCGCCGCTGCCTTGCCCGCTTTTTGTTCATACTGGGCCAGTTCCTCTGCAAATCGTTCATCCCCATGACTGAGAGTCACCTTTCTTCCATCAAGGTAACGGCCGATTTTCCAGCCATGATTGCTGTCAATCATATACGCTAGTCCAGCATCCACGTGCTTTTTCCAGAACTGCACCGCTTGTAACGATTTGGGGCCACGGCTCATCACATCCCCGACAGATACCAGTCTTCTGCCATCTGGATGATGGTATAGTCCTTCCGTATCTTCCGTATATCCTAGCCGCTCTATCACTTCCAGCATCTCACGGTAGCACCCATGGATATCACCAATGATGTCAATACCTGAGCCAATCTCATGAAACAGTGGCTGCGCACGGCGAACAAAATTCATTTCTTCTATATCCTTAAGGATATAGCAAGCGTTAAAGCCTTCCTCACGGATCCCACGCAGGTTCCGCTTTAACAGCTGTGCCTGCTGCTTGACCCGTTGGCGGCCACGCGGATGCTCCCTGCCTAAATCACGTTCCAGCAGCACAGCTTCGGATACATCCAGTACCAAAGCCATTACAGGAACATGCGCCTTGGCTGCCAACTGTACATATTTTTGACGGTCCTCAGCATACAAATGGGTGGCATCCACAACCGTCAGCTTATTCAAGCGACAGCGCATAGCCAGAATCGTATCCATCGCCTCAAACGCCTTGGCTGACATTTGCTGATACTCATAGAACAGTACGTCCGATTCCAGTCTTGGAAGTCCACTCCAGTCTATAAATTCCGTATCTCCGACCAGCTTGCGAAAATGATCCGAGGATACCACTTCTGTCTCCAGCAGAATCCCTTCGCTCACCAGCTTGTCTAATAATGTGGTTTTCCCACTGTTGGAGGCCCCCACCAACACAACCAGTCCAGCATGCGGTAAATGAATCGTACGTTTGGATGAATTGCTCATGCTTCCTTCTGCTCCTTTCTGCGCGTAAATATAGCCATTTGGGTCGGTTGTCCAAAGCCTTCGACCTCTTCTCCGATCCCCTTCAGCGCTACCGAATAAGGAGCTTCCACAATCCACTGCTCACATCGTTCCTGAAACTCGCTTCTACTCCATTCAAAACGGTGATCGCCATGCCGCATCTCTTGCTGATTCATACGATACACTTCATTATATTCACGATTGGGAGTCGTCACGATCAGCACGCCCGGCTGATACTCCGTTACAATCGTCTTCATCACCCGGTTCAGACGATGCTCATCCACATGCTCAATGACCTCACATAGGATCATCACATCTTTTCCCCGCAATTGTTCATCATAATAAAAGAGAGAGCCCATCATGGGTGTAGGACTGATCGCATCGGCATGCCTTTCCAGCTTGTTAAAACGCTCCACGGCTCTCAACTGTGCATACGCAGACGGCTCCACCGCCCAAATCTCTTCAACGCCCGTCATTCGGGCCATCCGAGCCGATAGCTTCCCTTCCCCTGAACCCAAATCTACGATTTTCTGTCTGCGAGGCAGCTTGCGAATTACGTCCATAATAGCTTGATACCGCAGCTCATTTAGCCGTACTGTAGGCTGTTGCTTCCCTTCCTCATGTGGCTGTTCTGGCTGTTGAATCTGTTCGTGCTTATCCTTTTGAGCTTGGACAGTATCCTTTTCAATATGTTTTTTAATACCTATTTCATCACAATCAGATTGCTCAAATTGCTCAATCAGATTGGTAAAACGAAGCGTGCGTCGAATGATAAGCTCGCGTAGCGGATGCGCTGACAGCCAGCCTTCACCGTAACGTCTCAGCTTGTCAAACTCTTCTTCACTGATATAGTAGTGCTTATAGTTATCCAACACCGGAATCAACAGCAATAACTGACGTAGCGCATACTGCACCGTCTGATGGCCACTTAACGTGACATATCTGACAGTGCTTCGATTTTTCAGCTGAAAAGAATAGTCTGCTTCCCCTCGTTCTATGTCCACTTGATAGCCCAGCGGAGCAAATAGTCCCTCCACCACAGAATCCGGTAAATCCGAAGCAACAGGCCCAAACGATAACTCCAGCGCGAAAGGATGCGTCACCCATTCTGCATACTCTTCTTTGGGTTTGCCGTTCAGTGCCGTACCAAGCGAGCCACGAATATAGGTGCAAAATAAGCTGCTGGTTACAAACTCCCGGTCATTAATATATTGTGTAATATCATAGCTATCTGGACTGTTTTTGACCAAATCTATCGAATCTGGCGAAGCCTGAATGACGATTTCTGCCTCTTCCTCGGTAAACACGGTGTACACCATGCGTACACGCGCACCCTTTTCCGTGCGATCATACGTATTGTAGGGATTTTTGGCAAGCAAGTGCGAAATCATCCCAGCATTGTTTCCGGTTGCTTTTAGCGTGATGTGCATACTCTACTTCTCCTTCCCAGCTTATACTTTCCATACTTCATTCACCGCAGCGCGGAACATATCATCCAACTGCTGATCACGTCCACTCTCCATATGCTGAAGCAAGGGCGCCTTTTGTTCAAAATAAGCAATTTGCTGCTGGATAAAATCATTCACCACCGAAAGCTGTGGCTCCACATCCAGCTCCTCGCCCGCTTTTTTACGATCAAGCAAATGTTCGATCACCTGATAAAGTTCGGTATGTGCCGGAATGAGTTCCTCTAGCAATTCTACGAATTCCATTGGAGGCATGCTGTTGTGACGTTCAATCCAGCTACAGGCCAGCAACGGGCGCAGCACGTAAAAATACTTTTTAATCTTCACCTGTTCTCCCTGCAAATAATCCCGATAATTTCCCCGCGCCATATTCAGATAATGGTACATGCAGGACTTCGGAGAGAAGGTTAACGGCGAGATCGCACGAATCTGATCAGCCACTGCATATTGCTCCAGATAGGAAATCGGAGATTGCAGCCATTCCAGCAAAGGCGGATTGGATTTGCGAAACAATTGGAGCGCCTTTTTTAAATCCCAGCCGTTTATATCCAGCAAATCGCTGATTGGCCGTTCAATCACATCCCGCTTATCAAAAATAGATAAATACCATTCTATGGGTCTTACATAGATAAATCGTACATCATAGTCACTGTCCTGTGAAGGAAACCCCCACGCCCGACTACCTGATTCACAGGCGTATACAATGCGCACCTGCTCCGCTTGCTCCAACGCGCGCAGCTCACGCAAAATCGTCTCACGCATTTCCGGTTGAATGAAACCCTGCCCATGCTTCATATCCGTCATGTTGTTCCCTCCCTTATCATTAAAGTATTTCCCGAATCTGTTCTCTAATCGACTCCTCCGTTTCATCTATCGATAAGCGGCGAAGACGCTCTGTCGTTTCCTCTCCCCACATCTCAGAAGGCCATTCCTTGAGTACATGAAGTGCTGCATGACGATTGGAGATCACCGGACTCCAAAGTCCGGCAGCAACTAGCTCTTGTCCCATTCCTTCGTAAGAAGACAATAGCTGAAGCAAAATACCCAGACATTGATGCGCTTCATACTCCGGTCCAAAGCCCGGCACATCAGCAGGACCAGAAGCAATTTCTTCCAGAGGCAAGTGCTTTTCTGCAAAAGCCACCAGCTTACGAGCCCGCTGTTCATCCTCTGTCTTGATGAGTTCAAAGTATAGATTAGGCTTGACTGGATATTTACTTAATTGATCAAATAGCACGGGCCATACATCTAGTGCTAGCATTCGAGCTACGCGAATGGCGCAGTGGAGATGCGGTGAATCTGCATACTGCAGTTCCTGCTCTACCGGCTTCACCCACTGCGGATCGTCCATCATCTGCTGGCATATTGACGCGTAACGTTTACGTAATTCCGGCGTCCATTCATGCTCATAACGTGCCTCCCATGAATCGTCTTCTTCATCGAGAAAATCCGCAATATCCATGATGATCGTAAAATGCTTCACAGTCGTACACATGGTCTTAGCATGGCGAAGGTAGTTGCCTATGACCATAGTGGCATGCTCATAATCGTCTATACTTTCCGCAGGTCCGCCTGCTGCCAGCAAAGCCGATAGAATATCACCCGCCCCGTCAAACAACTCCTGATCAATGTGCGGTACAGCGATGGCTGTATGCAGTTCGCCTTTATGAGCACACTCATAAGCAAGATACTCATACATGACATTGTTGCGGAATCCTTCCCTTAATAACCAGTCACGTATTTCCTGCCGCGCAGGCTCCAGCCGTTCTACTACGTGAATACGTCCCCAGCCATGTACCTGTGAGGCTAAATTATACAATTGTTCGTTGGCCTGCTCCGAAATATTACGGATAGCTACAGCTGCATATAGCGTGAATTCATCATGCTTGGCTAGTGTTAAAATAAGTTCGTGGTGCTGATCCGTCTCCAGTAATCCAAGCAGCGCAATACCGACCTTCACCACATTGCGATGTGCTCCGTGTTCAGCCAGCCAACGTGCTTCCTCATACAATCGATCCGGCTGAATTGCTGGATGCTCGCGCACCGCATCTAGCAGCGGATCAATCAGGCTGAGCGCATTTTCCTCCATCAAGCGTACATACGTCTCACGTCTCGTCTTCATCCCTGGCTTGCGGCATTGTCTGGACAACAACTGCGCCAGATCCTTAATTTTGTCAGTCTCTCCATCTCCGACAGCGCCATGATGCCCAAATGCTCCATCCAATCCTCCTGCCACCCAACGCATCGTGTGACCTGCCCAATATTCTTCATCATCTGGTAAATGATCATCCGTAAGCCTGCCCTGAGGGTCCAGTCCCTGCTTAATCGTTTCATAAATCGAAAGCTTACCTACCCATGGATATAACACTTCATTTTTGCGTCGTCCAAACATGTTGCATCACCCTTCTGTTATGTATTGCTTCTTATTTCATCGTGCTATCTTATACTCCTATGATGCTTTATTTTGGAAGTCGTGAACATGGTGAAAGTATTACAAAGATGAATAATTTCCCTTTTTCCTGCATCCCTTCCCTGTTAGAATAAAGGGATACTTGCTTTCGGAGAACGGCAACAGAAACGGGGAATGCATCATGGCGAGAGAAAGTTTTGATAAAGAAATTCAATTCCTGCGTATGCTCACATTAACAAGCGGCGCCTATAATCGGCAGCAATTCGCAGATAGACTGGGCATTTCGGTACATACCTTTGATAAAACAATCCGGCGTCTCAAGGAAATTGTCCAATCGGTACAACAGCAGTTGCCTGCGGAACACGGACATGATTTTAATGAGATGCTGCGCTTTAATTATTACGAATCGGCTGATCCATTATTGTTATTTCTGTTTCGGGCCAAATCGCTCAAGGAATCGGAAAGCGTCCGCTTATCCCTTCTGCTGACAGCGCTACAGTCACAGCCTATGACCACCATGGAACTATTGGATGCTTGCTGCAACGGGCTGCCTTCCGACAGTTCACTACCGGATGAGAAAACGATTCGTTCCGATCTGAAATATCTGGTTGAAGTCGGCGTCGTTCGCAAGGAACCCGGCGGCAGACCTTACCGCTATGCTGTCCGCAACGATCTGGTGACAGAACTGACGGACGAGGAGCTGCTGGACTTATATGATTTTGTAGACATTATGGCCAACACCCAGCTCCCCTCTGTACAGGGATATCTGCTGCGAGATCATCTTAAAAAAGCCATGCGCCGTCAGCTCGGAGATCGGGAGATGGCCGAACCTTTTTTATATAAATACCACTATTATTCACGCATTCTGGACGAAGCCCATATTCATCCGCTTCTACACGCCATTCGGCAACGCCGCTGTGTAACTTTTTTATATTTTTCGACATCCAAACGAAGCATGTACGGGTCACAAAACACAAACCCGCTGTTTGAAAAAGAGACCGACGGCCGTGAACACACCATTCTGCCCCTACAAGTCATCTATGATCATCAATATGGACGTTGGTATATTCTGGGTCATGTAGGCGGTAAAGGAATCATGAAGTTTCGTATGGAGGGCATGACTCAATTGGTGGAGGGCAAGCCTGTACCAGAGCAGTTTCATGCCGATCTGCTAGCGGTGTTGGAAGAAAAAATGCGGTACAGCTGGCTTGTTGATACGGGTCGTCCTGTGAAGGTGCGGGTACGTTTTTTCAATCCTGAGGGCGCGAAGCGCAACTTTATTCGGGAACGTGTGCTGTCACAGGGACAATGGGGTACGATCGCGGAGGAGGAAAGTGAATCCTTTATCTATGAAATCACAGTGAATGGAATCACTGAGATTAAACCGTGGATTCGCAGCTTCGGATCAAGCTGTGAGGTATTGGAGCCTCAGCGGCTACGGAAGGAATTCAGACAGGAATGGAAGGAGCTGCAAGCCTATTATGAGCCTGTTCGAGAAAATATTTAACTACCAGATCGTCTCACGGCTGGATGAATCGGGCGCTTTTGCTACCACATCACAGGAAAGAATTTGGCTCAAATCTATGCTTGCAGACTCGGCAGCGACAGAGGCTTTTACCCCGGCTACACTTGATAAGCTTCGGCAATTACTTGCAGACGACGAGCCGCTGGAGGCCGATGGAAGTTTGCGGGAAAAAGCAGGTATCCCTGCTGTATCGGTATACCATCCACTCTTGCGTGAATTGCGTTCCATTCTGCGATCCCGTTCTGGCATCTGTGTGACCTACAAACTGCGCAACGGACGCTTGCATGAGCGAATGTCCGGTTTTCCATATAAGCTGGAGTTTTCCATGGTCAAAAAAGAATGGAGCCTCCTGTGGTATAATCGCAGACACCGCGCGCTCATGTCTACCAAGCTATCTAATATCGTGAACATCACGGAAGATGAGCTTCTACCCGAAGAGGCCGATAAATTCACCCAACGTATACTCGGTATACTGGAGTCGCGCAAGGAACAGGGCATCATCGAAATTGTTCCTGTATATAACGGTGAAATGTCTCGTATTTTATATGCTTTTTCCTGCTTTGAAAAAGAGGTCGAATATGTTCAGGAAGCAGATACCTATCGTATTACACTCACCTTCCAGGCAGACGAATGTGAATATATGCTATCCAAAATCCGTTTCCTTGGCAAACGTGTCAAGGTCGTCCAAGGCTCACGGCTGATCTCACGAATGAAGGAAACAACCGCCAAGGCCCTTGCACGCTACGAAGAGGAATAGCTACTGAGGCAATATGAGATGCATCCATGTAAATAAACCCTCCCCTCGTCTGTTAATGAGACGAGGGGAGGGTTTATTAAACGAGTTACGGCAAGGCTTGTCCGCGCGCACTGACGTACAATTGATACCATTCCTCGCGGGTCATCAGCTCGCTCTGGCGTTCCGCATCCTGACATGCTTGGATTCGTTCAGGATTGGCGCTGCCAATGACAGGCTGAATCCGTGCTGGATGCTTCATAAGCCAGCCAAGAACGATCGCTTCACGTGTCGTTTCCTTTTCAGAAGCCAGCTTTTGCACCAGCTCTGCCGTCTTAACGACATACTCAGGCGCCCCTTCCAAAGAACCTCCGCTAAAACGTCCCTGCGCCAGCGGTCCCCAGGCTTGGAGCTGAATATCCTCGGTTTGGCAATATTCCAGCAAACCTTCGCCAAAATGTACATTCGTCCCCGTCTGCTGGTTCACATGTACGGTCTGATCTACAAAATGCAGATGCGCCAGGCTCATTTCCAGCTGATTAGCGATCAACGGCTCCGTTAGGCTCCGCTCCAGAAAACGAATTTGGCTTACATTCATATTAGAGACGCCAAAATGCCTTACTTTGCCGGATGCCTTGAGCTCACTGAACGCTTTCGCTACTTCTTCCGGCTCTACCAGCGGATCGGGGCGATGCAGCAGCAGGATGTCCAAATATTCCGTACCGAGGCGCTTCAGGATACCATCCACGGACTCCATAATATGAGCATATGAGAAATCAAAACGGCCCGGGAGCGTACCATCCGGCAGAAAAATGCCACATTTGGACTGAATTACGATTTGTTCACGCAAGCCCGGCTGTCCCTTTAAAATCCGGCCGAAAATCTCTTCCGCTTTCCCCATACGATAGATATCCGCATGATCGAACATCGTAATCCCGATGGATCGTGCAGCTTCTACAGCTCTTTCTGCTTCAACGACATGCTCCTGCGTAAACGGCGCATGGCTCCATTCACCACCAAAAGGCATACAACCAAGCGCCAGCCGACTATCGGAGATTCCACGTTTCTGTAAAGGCATAATCTTCATGCTTCTCCTCCTTTAATCTTCAAAATATTCCCTGCTTCATCCACATATGAAGAGTCCGTGGGACCGCTATCACACACCTATTTTACCACTTACTTACGATCGTGTTCGACAATGCTTGTATTGAGTTCAGTCCTTCCACAGCATACTGAAGAAAGAACTGATTCACCTTAATCGTTATGAAATCCGGGACGAGGCCAAGCAAGGTATTTTTGCGTATATTGGCGGACTTTCACCGCCAAGTTATCATTCATACCGATCGCACTATATAAAAAAATAGACGGAAAACATGTCGTTTCCCGTCCAATTTTTTTATTTTAGTTACTTATTAGACAGCCCTTCTTATATGTAATAATCAATAGCCAACTTCAGCAGATAAAGCGCGAGCAAATGCAGCGGATAAAACAAATAGAAGAAGGTTCGTGAGCCTTTTCCCCTCTCTCCGTTATATCGGGATAGCAGAGGGAGGGCAAAAATACAGGCCCCGCCGATCGCAAACGGATAAAGATATTCGTTCATTGTGCTGGCGTTGATGCCCATGATGCTGAGCGAATCGGGAACAGCCCATATAATGATGACTCCGAAAATGAACATAAGCGCAATTATTGCAATAATCCATCCGTTGTAAATCTTCTGTTGTTTGCGAGCGACATAGAAAGCTAGAACCAGTAACACTCCAATTACACTCCAGTCTCCCAAAAAAGAGACTACGCAAAGAGCCGAAATCGCCAAGTATTTAAGTACAGAATTGGTCGTGTTGTCATAGAACCATATTGCCAGTAGGCCCATCAACAACGTTAGCATGATGTTTCCCGAAGTATACCAATCTTTAAATACCAATCCGTAAGGCACCACACTGGCTAGCCCGGTTAGAGCAAGGCGTATTGTATATTTTTTGAAGCTTCTGGTATGGATATATCCTTCGGCTACAAAAAAAGCCATGATAGGCAATGTAATTCTGCCTACCACCTGAAAGCCCAAAAAATCGGCAAAAAATAGCCCTCCAATATGATCAATTAGCATTGCTAATACTGCAATTAATTTTAAACTGGTGGCATCAATGCCCTTCACCTCTGCTTGAACGGATAATCTTTGTTCCATATTCCTCCCCTTTTCTTCCCGAAGGACTATGCCCTCCATATCTATTCTATTCGTAAACAGGTCTGTTCAGGAGGCTCCGGTCTCCCATCTTATCTAAGAGGTGCTTCAACAATTGGCGGGAAACGGGAATAATGCGCCTTGCTTCTCCGGAATTCTGATTGGTTTGAAAAATGATCTCCTTCTTGCTCTTATCTATAGATTCCACCTTCATCAGGTTTACGATAAATGCCCGATGACACCGGAACAACCTGGGGTCCTTAGCCTCAATATCTTTCAGATCGCCGTAAAACTCAAGAGTTCTGTTTTCGGAAACCAGACGGATTTTGTGGGGAACACCGGTTGTTTCAAAGTAATAAATGCTGGAGAAGGAAATTTGAAATTTCGTAAATTTATTGTCGAGTATAAACCAATCATCGACATCCAACACAGGCTTTCTTTGATGGGCAACAGCAAGAACGTCTCTTACCTTTTTTTCCATTTCATCCTGAGTAGCATCCTTGATAATGAAATCAAGAGCTGCTACCTTGTATTGGAAGGTAAGCGGAGACAGATGACCGTGGGTAGTTACAAAGACAATATGCCCATACATATCATATTTTCTGATTTCTTGGGCAACTTCCAGTCCCTTCATCTGGCAACCCGAGATTTCAATATCAAGGAAATACAAGTTATTCGCACAAGCTTTAGATTCAAAAAGCAGGAGATCCGGCTTACTGGTGACAATGAGATTGCTGCAGCAGATGCCAAGTTCCTCGCAGCTTTTACGGACCATCTTTTCCATTATGCGCTGCTGGATAAACTGATCTTCCAGGATAAAAATATTCATGATGTCGCTCTCTTTATAATTAATGTTTGCGTGAAAAAATCCGGTTCCTTTTTGGTATCCAAAGTTACATACTTGTTGCTGCGCAGCACCTTTGCTATATTGTACAAGCCAAGACCCCGATTGTCCGCTTTCGTTGAAAAGTTCCGTTTGTAGAGATCATTCACCTTAATCCCGTCAAGTGCAGAATGATTATAAGAGTTTCGTATCGTCACCGTCTGAATATCGTCTTCATGGATCAGTACAATATTTATGGACGGATTGCAGGTCTCTAATGCCGCATCGATTGCATTGTCCAGGAAACAAGAGATTACTCTGCAAAGGTCTATAATATCCATATACATTTCACTGATACCGCTATCAATTTCCAGTTTTACGTCAACTCCACGCTTCTTTGCCACCAGCACCTTGGATGTAATAATACTCTTGAGCTCACTCACGTCCAGATTAATCAGGTTATCCAGACTATAGGAATATCCGTTCAACTGTGAAGCAGTAGGTTGGATAGAACTCTCATATATCCGCTTGATCATCGACAAATCCCCAGTTCTGATCCCCTCGTCCAGCATTAACAGGATATTGGTATAGTCATGTCTGAAGCCGCGGATGTCTTCGTACATTTTTTCAATCTCCATAATATAAGCCTCCAGCTGCAGGTATTGTTCCGTCTTGTTCTTCTCTAGCTCACGTTCACGCAGGAAGCGATACAGCCAATTGATCGTCATCAGGAAGATGGAGGTCAAGCCGATCAGCATCAACACAATCTTTAATCTGCTTGGATACGGATTGTTGCTTTCACACTCCGAATAGATAATGAGTCCGAGTCCGATGATCCCCAAGACTAAGATTAAAGAAGCTCCGACGATAAGCTTAATCCGATATAGCTTCAAAAGCCTGACCGCCGGAGTAGGAAACAAATAAGACACAAGCTTTCGGAGCGCCAAGTAGATCAGCGGAGGTGAACAAGCGGTTAGGAAGGGCGCCGTCCATTTGTTTTTATATTCATAAGGAACCGCATAGCTGATTACCGTTATGAAATAACCCAGCAGTGTCGTAATAAAGATGGTAAGGATGGCATAGAAGCCTATGACCCACAAGGATTCATATTTGTCGGTCAACCACCCGTATAATGCCAGTAGCACAAATAGAAATAGGTAAACAATCAGTCCGAAGTTATTCAGAGCTGTTATTCCGATAAAATAATACATGACTAAAAACAGCAGCAGCTTATAATTCATACGGAAAACGCTTAGACCATTGCCGCTGACCATATGATATATTACAAGATAGCTGGTGTATTGCAAAAAATAAATGCCGGATGTAATCATTTTTTGTTCAATTTCCAAACTTTTGGGTTGACTGGTTCATAGAACAACCCGAAACAAATCCCTCCTCCTTCACCTCTTTTACTCATATGCTCCAGTAGCTTAGCCTTGAGTCTCTGGGTATGGTTATTTCTGTGTTCTTTAATATTCTTGATATTGTTCATAATTGGCATAACTCCTTCTCATTATGGAATAGAATACTGGTGTGATGACGACTGCTTCAAGAAACAGCCCGAATATTAACCAAGGATAAAAATCTAGTGCGATGGCCACGAAAACAAACACTATACTTAAAAAGATAGCTTGTAATCTGCATGCTCTTCTTAACTTCGGATCTACCAATGGATTGCACTCCGTATCGGCCGGAGCGTATCTGGCAATCAGAATGATAGAAAGCAGACAGAGCGTCGCCAAAAAAAAGCGGTTCCATTCTACTTCCTTTAAGAGCCAGGGAACAAACACAAAGGTCAGTAGACTGACCCAGGTGCAATGATGCGACTTGCGAGCATGCCAGCCAAAGGACTTTCGCCGGACCACTGTATAGGAAAGCAGCATCGCAGCCGTTTCGGCTAATACACCGAGCAAACAGGCACTGACCAATACAAGAAGTATTTTTTCTGTGCCAGCCAGTATGTTCTCTAGATAATAAAGCACATAAGCACGCTTCTCCGCTTCCAATTCTTCGTCTTGAAAGTATTTATCAATGATCCACGTTGACAATTGATGATACAACGCCACCGCCCCTCCCTAACTTAATTGTGTGGGAAGCTGGAATTGAACATAATCACGATATTTATCATGCCAACTCATTAATTCGTGATGCGTGCCTACCCCCGTTACTTCTCCTTTATCCAAAAAGATTATCTGGTCCGCTTTGTAGATGGTTGACAAACGATGAGCGATAACAATGGTCATTTTATTCTTGGAGAGAAGCTTGATTACATCATGTACAAGCTGCTCTGACTCGCTATCCAGATTGGCGGTAGCTTCATCAAACAGCAGAATCTCATGGTCTGAAAGCAAGCATCTGGCAATCTGGATTCGCTGCTTCTGTCCCCCCGATAATTTGACTCCCCTTTCTCCAACAAAGGTATCCAAACCATCCGGTAATTGATAAATTACCTCCTTCAAGCCTACTGTATCAAGAGCCGCATAAATCTCATGGTCATCCGCGTCTCTGTTTAGGCCATATACCAGATTGTCTCTCACTGATCCTACCAGTAAGTCACTATCCTGCATAACATAGGATATTTTGCGACGCCATTCTTCCGTCCTAATCTTATCCAAATATACATTATTGTAATAGATTTCTCCATTATATTCTGAGTAAAATTTCTCTATTAAAGAAAATATTGTTGTTTTTCCCGAGCCGGAAGGCCCTACGATCGCTGTAGTAGTACCGCCTCTGAAGGTTAACTCCACGTTGGATAATACCGGTTGGCCCTGGTTGTACGAGAAAGAAACATTGGCAAAATGCAGGATATCCGAATTCTGATCATGACTTTTCATGTCCGGCACACTGCCTAACTTTTCTTGCTTCTCATCCTGCTGGTTATATATGGTATAAATTTCCTTGCTTGCTCCCTTGGCCTTCTGATACTGCGAGAAAAAACTGCTGAGCTGGGTCAGAGGCGAAACCATTGTAAACAAATAAAAGATCATGGATACCAAAGTACCTGTAGTGATATGTCCAGCGGCAATGCCGGCGCTTCCATACCAAAACATTCCTACCAAAGCTAGCATGATGATAATTGTTACAATCGGCTCAATGACAGCTGACAATATTCCCTCTTTGATGTTCAAGCGAAAGATACGTCCAAGTATCTCCCGAGTATATTTCATTTCAAGCTTTTCCGACGTCGTCGCTTTAATGAATCTGATGTTATAGAGAATTTTGGATAACTCACCGGAAAAATCTGCGGCTGCATCCTGTGCCTCAATCGCTACTCTATTCATCCTTCTTCCAATGGGATAGATTAGTAGCGCCGTTATAGGAATCAGAGCAACGAGTACACTCATTAATCTCCAATCCAACACAAATAACATGATGATGCAACCAGTGACCATCAGGACATCAGCCAGAATAGAAGGCAGAGTGATAGCCAGAAAATTACTTACAATAGCAAGGTCGTTCGTCATTCTGCTGATGATTTTGCCGTTCTCGTTGTTATCAAAATAATTAACCGGCAAATGGATAATTTTTTCCCAAATTTTCAGTCGCAGTTCCTGAAAAAACTTGCTCCCCACATATCTGAGGAGCAGAGAAGACACGGCGTTTAAAATCCCTCCGGCCAGAAACAGCGAAATAAGCACAGCTGCGGTCTGGATCGTCAGCTCCATAGCTGAGATCTTATCGACAAGCTTGCCTGTAATGATCGGCAATACTAATGAAAAAGCGGCGGAAATCAGTGTAAATACGATGCTCCAAGCAAGCGCAAGCTTGGGCCATCTCGCAATTTTGATTAACTCCAGCAAGGAATGGGCCGTTTGTTTTTCTTCACCAATCTTTTTATATGCCGTGCTCTCCATATTCAATTCCATTATGGCTTAATCACCTATTTCTCTTTGTGATTTTCGTATTCTAGCAAAAACTTCATTGCCATTGTATAGACACCTGCGGCTATCGCTACTATGACAATATAGGAGAGCGACAGCTTGGTTCCTATCCAGTCCGTTTGGTTGCTTAATTGGAACAGTAAGAAGCACACGGCGCTTCCGGCAAGAAACTCCAAAGAGTAGGAGAATTTCCGCCCTCTCTTCAACCTATCTAGTATAATATCCACTATAATTACAGCGGATGTAAGCATAAAAGAAATTTTATACAGCATAATCTTATCTCCAGCAACAATCTGCTGATCCTCAAAACTTGCAAAGTATCTGGCCAAAATTGTACCGATTACTAGGTATAATACGACAACTAGCACATTTATTCCGACACATTCGGCTGTGCTGTAGGTAATAGTCCCTTCGCTTCGTTGAACCAGGGTCGCTGCCAAGCTTGAAATAAACAGGACCAGAAACCAAATATAAAAATATGCATCCAGTTGAAAAGAGAGAAAATCGGTAATCAGTCCCACCATGACTGTAATAATTTCTTTTAATAAAATGAACATTACCGTCTCCTCCTTTTAGCTAAATACCAGCATCTGCTTCCATGTACTCAAGTTCTCATTATCACAGGTCAGCAGTGTCAGCAATACACCTGCACATCCATCGAGCAGCCCTACTTTATCGAGAGATAACGGATCATCGACGCTTCCCTCAAGGTCTGTAAAGGGTACTGCCTCTTGAGTATTCCGGTATGATAACATACGATGCAAAAAATCATTCTTGAACGGTATGGCTGCCGTACGGCTGAAATGGTGCTGAATCAGGAGCAAGCCTGCATAGCCGTGACAGATCGTCGGTGAAATTACCTTTCTTAGCGAATCTGGTCTGGAGTAGACGGTATTGAACAATTGCAGAGCCTGCTGCTGCAGCGCTTTGTCCTCCAGGGCCAATCCCAGCCGGAACATAGCCACAGAAGCTCCCGGTGTGCCGTAACACCATGCATCTCTGTGATAACCTGGATTCCGACTAGTCTCTGCGGATTCATCCGGTGTGAACATATTAGGTATGACAAGGGTGCCGTTCCACTCTCTGATATTTCCGAGTAGAAAAGTCTTGGCAACTTCCAGTACTTCTCTCAATCCTGTTAACGGGTAGCGGCGGAGATGTGCAACAGCCAGCAAATTAATGGCTCCTGTAATTCCGTGCGCCATGCCAAGATTATAGTAAATGGTCTGTTCGGGAAGTTCCCCGAAATGTCTCAGCTTGCCTACAGCATCCGTAATCAGTTGAAGGATCTTAAGGAGCACCGCATCCAGCTTCCCAGCGTATCTGTCTTGGCGTTCCTTAACCTCCATTAATGCAGCTGCAATCCCCGTCCATCCTGAAATCAAATCCAAGTCGCTATCCTCAATCAAGGAGTCTTCCAATTTCCCCCTTGTCTCCTCATAGAATTCCCCATAGCTGCTAAGAAACATATCCAGCGTCTGTGAGAGCACATTCGTATATCTTGTTGAACCTCTTGAACACTCGTTGAACAGATAAATAACACCTGCCAATCCGGTATACAGTGACAATGAATGGAACGGTATATTGCCGATTAAGCGCACAATCTCCTGATTGTACTTGAAAGCAAGCGCATCCCACCCTTCCCCCGGGTAGACTTCATCTAGTTTATCCAGAAGAAGGCTGATCCCGGGATATCCTGAAGCCAATGATATCAGCTCCATTTCAGGGTAATCATGCATGGCGTGCTTCTTGATTAGCAGGGTTACAGTATCTATATCTTTGTAAATTTCTGCGCTTTGTCTGACTATTTCAGATAAATTTCCCGGGACTTGTTTGACCGCCATAAGCTCCTCCTCAATAAGCAACATGGTATTTGCTTACCTGTAAATAATCTTCCAAACTGTAGTAGCACAGGTGTAGGGCAAGCTCTTCCTTTTCCCGGTCCAGGCCGAACACTCTGTTGCAGAACATGTGCATGATGCTGAACATAATATCATCGTAATAATTGGTTCTGTCGTCAGCTTCCCGGATAGCCGTGAAATATGCAGCGTATTGCCGCAACCTGTCGCCTGTATCGCTTGCTGGCAAGGATATGGAACGGGTCTGTTGAATTCTTTGGAATAGCGCTTCTTTGTGTTCCCGATACTCCTGTCTGAATTTCTTTGGATCAATAATCGCAGCCATAGCCTTCAATTGATCTTCTGCCAGCGGATACGCGCAGTTCACAACCTCAAAAAGTCCGGTACAGCAAAATAACATCTGATCGGTTGCATTAATTGACCTCTTGCCTGCATAATAGCCTGAAACTAGATAAGAATCGATAGCAAATAACCTCTCCGCTTGTTCAATGAAGGCTGCGCCGCCATACCGCAAAATTTCAGGCCGGTAAGGAACAACCGAATAGGAACTAACCAATCCGGACGAGGTTACAGTATTCAGGAAATCAAAAACATAGTTCAAGGCCGTGAAACGCTGATGCTCTACGCTTCCCGACATTTTGCACCTTAGCCTGATATGCGGCTCCTTATCTGCATACTGGACAAAAAAAACCTGGTCAATGAAGTACTCGGCGCTATTGTCCATGAATGTCTTAAATGCACTGCCCAGCAAATCGGTTAGCATTTCCTGATTGTAATATACCTGCAGGGATATCCAATCCGAACCTGGATAATAAACGGCATTCACCGAAGAACTCAGCACTTTATTTAAGCTTTTATCGGTAGCCTGTGCAGACAATCTGTCTATCGGCAAGTACTGAAACATCGGGCTTTTGCAAAAAAATACGCACTCCTCCATATATCGGTTAGCGGAAGCGAACAATTCTTTCTCCGTTTCCATAATAACGGCCGCCTTGCCTTCCGGATTCCGGGTATATTCTTTGTGCAAAAGCTTTCGATGATGATGGCGATCCAAATCCAGCAACAGCTTATTGTCCAGCTCCACCAAATATACATATCGCGGAATGTTATACTTTATGATCCAATCCTCCAGAAAGGACAGAAACTGTTCTTCGCTCTGGAGCTGTTTATCCGCATATAATGTCCATTTTTTGGGACAGATGGTGATATTTTTATAGGTTACTCTCGGTGTAAAAGAAGAATCATAGAGATACTCCTCCAGATGGGACCATCCGGTCTGATACTGCAGATTAATATCATTCAGAAACCGGATCAGATAAGGCGCCAGCTCTGTATTGTACATGCTGCTGAGTTTGGGAAATACCAGTTCGCCTGTTTCCCTGTGCTTCAGATAAAAGTATCCCGAATCCTCCACCCCTACCAGCAGCTGGGAAACATCTAATTTCCGATTCTCGGGAAACGTGGCCATATCCATAGATTGGTCTGGTGTCGGGCCTGCCGTCATAATATTAGTTATTTTGGGACTGAATGGGTAAAATGAGATTTCAGCGGCGCTCTCCCCTGCTTTCTGATCCTTCGGGTTCCTGACAAAATTGAAGATTTCATCACGGCTATCCTTGTCAAACATGTAGGCAAATCTTCCGAAGCTCTGACACGCTTCCAATGATCCGGCTCTGTTGTTTAAATAAAACGTAACTTCACCTTGCTCATTCTCCATGCAGGAATAATACAAATCGAACGAGACATGGACATTCTCCAGACTCAATTCAGACAGCTGTTGGATTTTGACCTCGTCAAGCACGATATCCGAATGATTGACAAGCGCTTCGGTCTGCCACTCCGCAATTAGCGCCTTAAGCTGTCGGAACCTGCCTTCATCCTTGTGCCTGTACTTATCTCCGTTCTGGTAGTGGCTCTTGTACTCTTCAGGTTTGCCGAGCCCCAAGGTTTTACTGAACAACTGCAATAAGGGCACTTCTTCATATACTCCGTACTTCTCAGTAAATTGCTGACGATAGTCGGAAAGTGTATCCTCTTTCCTGTACGTAGAAAGCATGCTCAATATTGAAGCTATTTGGGCCAACGATTGCCTATCGCTGTCCGACAATAGAATTTCATTTACCTGATTCAGTCTTACGTCTATTTTGACCAAGTCGCCCTGATAATCGGGAAGGATAAGCTGGACTAGTTTTCGGACAGCCTCAATGCCTTCGCGTTTGACCGCAGCAACTGTAATGTCCTGAATGGCTTGTCCAACTCTCTCCAAAATATCTGAGTAATATGCTGCCTTGGGAGTAGCAAGCAGCTTTAGTGTACGTATCAGATGCGCCAGAGGAGCGCTATCCCGAGGATTGGGAATCATCTCACTTACCAAAAAGCCTTGTTCTATCAATTGCTGCAAAAAATCTGTGCTGATCGTGTCATCCACGCCGAAGGCGTCTTTTATAGCTTGCATAAGCTGCAGAAAAGTCTGCTGCTCTTTATCAAGGATCTTCATGATGAAATCTATGACCGGGGTTTTGAGAATAGATATATTTTCAGTGCTTCGTTCCTCCTGATCTGCTGCAAACAGAGTCTGATAAGAGATGACGAGCCTGTGATGGTCAATGTAAGAGGTGTTATTTACACTCAGTCTCAATTCATTGCGGACATCCGCATCCCCATGGAAAAGCCCTATTAAGCGGTAAATTAGGCTATAATCCGGAGTTGCCCAGACGACATGTTCCCCGGCGCCTCCCGTTTTTCCAAATCGGGAAATGCCTACTCCCGCGAACAGTCCAAACGGTGTTGGTCTACAAATTGCCCGCGAAATGAACTTGCTTAGACTTAGGATAAGATTCCGCTTTTTTTTGGACTTCAATGTTCTGCCTTGTTCCAGGCTTTGCAGTGCAGCGTAGGTCGAGGGGCTGGAGACATAAATGGAATCTATCAACCCCTGCTGCTGAACGAACCGTACAAGTCTGTCAAGGTATTCATCATCATCTAGTTGTTCATGATCAAATATCTGCGTATAATACTCCATGCCAAGCAACGTTTTCCGGTACATGTAATTTTCCGAGATTTCAAAGTTCTCCAACATGCAATCAACCTCTCATCTGTCTTAAAGCACGAATTGAACCGGCAAGGCTTACTTCATAATAATTCCGCTGAACATCAATCAGTCTCGCGCCTTGACGGAGCAGACACTCCATTTCTGTGCGTCCGGCATTCATCCCCTGCGCGATAAGCTCTCCGCTAAGAGAGGCAACAACTCCGCTGAATAAGGCGCTGGCAATACTCGTACCGATACCCACTGTGTATGCTTTGTCAAATCCCAGCACTTCATATAAGTAATCCTCTGTGTCGAAGCTCGATTTGGCAACCATTACCCAATCATTGTTGTAATTGATTTCATACTCATCACCACTCGGCGCAAAAAATTGATCGTTGAGCGTATTGCTGAACCCGGAGATATCCCCGTTCTTATTAGTTGATCCAATTGGGTATACTCCCTTTAAATTCGCAGGTACTCTGTACTCCTGCGTAATATCGCGTCCATCGTTTCCTGCGGAACAGACTACCCATATGCTTTGCGCATTGGCGCAGTCAACCAAAGCCTGAAACCTATTGAACTCGAATAAGTCGACCTCATATTCTGTACGATAGCTGACGTTGATAATTGGATATCCTTTAGCAATACCCTCTTCCAGCGCTCTATACAACCATTCAAGCTTGCTTATTCCTTTTTTGTCCGTAATTTTGTAGACAACAACCCGAGCGAAAGGGCATATCCCCTTCAATATATATTTGCCGGTAACAGAGCTAACCATTTGTGTACCATGCCCGACGTAATCGCTTAGACAAGGCTCATAAGGTACAAATGACTTGCATTCTGCCTCAACTAGATTACCTTGGATCTCTGAGTGGGATTTATCGACGCCTGTATCAATAAACAGGATAGTAAGCGGCTGACCAACAGTTGCACCACAACTAAAATGATCGGTCAGCCGGGCTACATGCCAATTGTATATATTAGGTTTTATCATGCAATCTCCATAATGTAAGTAGGGGTAGCCTATTTCACTACCCCTGACTTACGAATCGCTTATGAATTATTTACAATTGGAACAAGAACCGGTACAGATACAGGTAAGAGTTTTACATACTGCTTTGGATACCTTAATGGTTGTTTTGATGATTGAAGCTTGTGGGCTAAGCTCACTGGCCTCATAGCTCTTTCTTAAATCAAGGTCAAACATTTGATCTACTTTCATTTTCCTCTTCCTCTCTGAATTAGATTATAATAAACATGATTTCAGTGGTACCCCTAAATCACGTTTATTGTGAGTGACCGTATGTCATATCTTGCTGTCGATGAATAAAGAATATATCTAATTCTCCCGTTTTTTATACTTTATTCCTGAAAGGTATTCCAAACCTCCTAAATTGCAGTCATTTTGCTGCCCATGCGGCATGGCATAAAAAAATACCGACACAGAGCGAAACGATTGACGCTTAGAGCATGGCGTATGCTTGCAAGAATCCGATATGTTCTTATACAGGTGTCTCGTATAAATCGGCTGAAGAAGAGATGCTTAGCATGAAGCGCTCGTCCTATGGCTACGATGTGCTGGCTCTTGTGGACGAACTGCGATTCAAACAGGACATGACTGTAAAGGAACTGACTGACGCACTACAGGCATCCCAACAAGTACCCAAAATCTGTTGAGCGATATCAAGCTCTTTTTGCTGCATCTCGATGACCATATTCGTACGATACTGGCCGAAACGACGGAACAAAACGGTGACGTTCTCTTGTCTATGGGTGGAGTCCAGCCGGAAAAAGGCAATGAAAAATTGTACGTCTTGCGCGAAGTCTTTAGTGGAAACGTACTAGCCGCCAAAAATATGAAAAGTGAGGCAGCGAGCGATCGTTTGCTGTTCAGTCCATTTAACCTCTATAGGTGCGTTCGGAAGAGTTGTGGCCTGATGGTGTGCGAGTGGTCACAATCGATACGTGGACAACCGATCAACCCACTTGCGTAGCCGCTGCATATTTTTGATAAATAGCTTGAATTGGGTATAATCGCTGCACGAATATTAGAGAAGCCAAAAAATGTCAGCGTACATTATACTATTTTCCACAACCATTTAAGCAGTCAACTAATAAGTTGACCCGTTTGAGGCAGCTCTTGCTGAAATGGATAATAGGCTCGGTGTTTCCTTCTCTGATTATTTGGGTTTTTCAAGAGGATCCTGAAGAGACAAATAAGATCGAAGAACGGAGCATGAACCGTGAGACTTTTAAAATTCTCACGATTATAAGCTATAATCGACAATTAATAAGCCACAACCTTATGGATTTTGGCTTATTAATTGTCAGGAGTGAAATTAACCTATGAATTATGAAAAGGATGTATTCAATGTCTATGTTCCTCCATTGAAAAAGAATCTACTATATCGCTCCCATCATCCTTTATTCTTTCAAAGATAATATTTCAAGGTCGAGCTATAATAGGCTAGTGAAGAAGTAGGCGCTCCAGGAGTCATCTTGTTATACTTGTGTATTCTTGATTGCCATATCGCCAATTCACTTTTGTTACTTCGCTTAATGAGGCTGGATCATACTACATATAAATGAGTCGAATCACTTTGGTCCCAATCCACATCTTTTTATCCGAATATCCCCATGCTCAGATATCGCTCTCCGGTATCCGGGGCAATGCAAAGTACCCGTTTGCCTGCTCCCAAACGCCGAGCTTCCTGAATCGCCGTCCATATCGTAGCTCCGCTAGAGGGGCCCACCAGAATCCCTTCCTGGGCAGCAATCGCCCGTGTCGTAGCAATCGCATCCTCATCCGAAACCTGCACGATTTCGTCATACACTTCCGTATTCAGCACGGTGGGAACAAAGCCTGGACTGGTGCCAACCAGCTTATGTGGACCGGGTTTTCCCCCAGATAGTACTGGCGAGCCCTTCGGCTCAACTACAACAATCCGCAGATCTGGCAAATGCTGACGCAGCACTTCACCCGTTCCCGTAATGGTACCGCCCGTTCCCGAAGAAGCGACGAACACATCCAGTTTCCCTTCCGTCTGTTCCAAAATTTCAAGTGCTGTGGTCGTACGGTGGATATCGGGGTTTGCCTCATTTTCAAATTGATGCGGGATAAAGCTCCCTTCAATTTCAGCCCCCAGTTCAAGTGCCTTGCGAATTGCTCCTGGCATCCGTTCTTCTGCTGGTGTCAGTACGACCTCAGCCCCGTAGGCTTTTAAAATGTTGACCCGTTCCTTCGTCATATTCGAGGGCATCACCAAAATCGCACGGTAACCTCGGGCTGCCGCATTCATCGCAAGGCCAATTCCCGTGTTGCCACTCGTCGGTTCAATAATGGTGCCTCCCGGCTTTAGATGTCCTGCCTTTTCCGCTTCGGCAATCAGGTTGCCCGCCGCCCGGTCTTTAACACTGCCGCTTGGATTAAAATACTCCAGCTTCACATACACTTCCGCATCCTGCGGCCCTGTGAGCCGTTGGAGCCTTACACAAGGTGTATCTCCTATTAAATCTGTAATACTATATACCACTTTAGGTGCCATCGTTGTATCCTCCTTGGATCGTTCCTTACAACGTTATTTACGATCTTCATATCATACTACCAAAATAACACACTTGGCTCCTTCCTACCTGTCGCTTTTGTAAATTACATAAAACTTATCAACTTAGTATGTAAAATTCTTGCAAAATGGGTCGCCAGATATCGCCTGTAGTGATATACTCGCATTACTATTTTTTCAGGAGGATACAAGACACTTATGAGTACTCAAGAAAATATGACAGCAAACCGCTTCCCTCCCTCCTTGCTATGGTTGACCCTTGGTGCCTTCGCCATTGGCATGACCGAATTCGTCATTATGGGACTACTGCCCAATGTAGCCCATGATCTTCATGTTACAATTCCGCAAGCCGGGCAGTTAATTACCAGTTACGCACTTGGTGTGGCTATTGGTGCACCTGTGCTTACCGTATTAACCCATAAGGTACCACAGAAAAAGCTGCTATGTCTGCTAATGATCATATTCATTTTAGGCAATCTTTTTTCCGTCATTGCTCCCAATTACGAGTTTCTGATTGCGGCCCGTATGGCTACTGCATTATCGCACGGAACCTTTTTGGGAGCTGGTTCCCTGATCGCTGCCCGACTGGTTCGTCCTGACAAGCGTGCGGGTGCTATTTCTATGGTGCTGACCGGTTTGACCGTGGCGAACATTATAGGCGTACCCTTTGGTACCTTTATCGGACAACAACTCGGCTGGCGTGCTTCCTTTGGAGCCATTGTGGTCATCGGCTTGATTTCTCTGTTTGGTATCATTCGTTATATTCCGGTGATTCATCAGGACAAGCCTTCCAGTCTCAAACAAGAAGTCCGAAGCCTGTTTAATCCAAAAGTGCTGCTGATGTTGCTCACAGGTGCAGTCGGTTGTGGCAGTCTGTTCACTGTCTTTACGTACATTACGCCTTTGCTTACGGATATTAGTGGCTTTGCCGAGCATAGCATTACCTGGATTCTCGTCCTGTTTGGCCTAGGGGTAACGATCGGCAACATCGTTGGCGGCAAGCTTGCGGATTGGAAACTGCTGCCATCCCTGATCGCAAACTATGCTGTACTGGCTATTATTTTGGCCATTCTGACGTTTACGCTTCAAAACAAGGTACTGGCGGTTATTACTGTCTTTATCTGGGGCATTGCTGCGTTCGGCATCATGCCGGGTATTCAGGTTCGCATCATGAATCTGGCCTATGAGGCTCCTTTGCTTGCCTCTACCTCCAGCCATTCCGCATTGAATCTGGGCAACGCAGGCGGCGCTTTTATCGGGGGAGTTGTTATTAATCAAATGGGGCTAGCCGCTATTCCATGGGTTGCATCGCTAATTACTGTCGGCGGTCTGCTACTCATGGTAGTTAGCTACATTGTGGATCGCAAGACAGCTCATACTGAAGCGATAGCGGAGATACAATCATAGAATCGTTTAGCAAGTTGGACGTAAACGAATGGTTCATTTTTCATAGATTGAGAGATATTGTCCACTCTCTTCTTCTACATTCCTCATAGTATGACATTGTAATACCAATTTATGAGGAAAGAAGTGTGCATGATGAGCCTTTTTTTTACAAACAACACGAGTAACACCATCTATGCTGCCTATGCTTATCCTGATTCCGACTGTCATCCCATGAATTATTCTAAAATGGGCTGGTATCGGCTAGAGCCTGGTGATACGAGAGAAGTATGGAGCGGGTCTGTAGGGGGAACCACATTCTATTATTATGCTGAGAATCACTCCAATAGGTGGCGTGGTACGTACCGCACACGGCTTCCGAGAAGTACTGACCATGATTTTCATTGGTGTTGGAACGATAGCAGTGGATCATCCAGACGAGTGGGGATGCGCCGACTTGCCATTGATTCATCTGTAGACAATTACACTGTTGAGTTCAGCAGAACCAATCAAAGCTTACTGTCAACAAAGAAAACTCGTAGAGCATTACCTTCCAAATCGGAGGACTCCGGCATTAACAGAATTCCGAGAAGACCGGTTCGCTTTAAAAAAGGAACCCCGGTTCCAGTAAAGTCCAAACGATAAGTCAATGATGAACCGTAACCCGCAAGATGGAATTTTTGAAAAAAAGTGACCCCCTTGCGGGTTATTTTTATTTCACTCTGGATACCCAAACGCGAGTTGCAACCACAGTATTATGCCTCGCTGCTCAGCTTAACCAATGATCAAAAAAGTCTCGGTATCCCTGCTTCATCACCTGACTTGAAAACTGTTCCATGGCGTATGCCTGATTTTCTGTAGAAACCCGACGGGGTGAGGCGGCAGCCATATTGACCAGCTCAAACCAGTTTTTCTCATTCCCTGAAAAAGAATGCGTAGAGCTGATATGTCCATAGCAAGGATGCTCTGGCTTAACCACGATTTTACCCATAGCGAGCGCTTCGGTCAGCGGCATGGCGAACGTATCAAATTTGGAGCAGCTCCAGTACACCTTCGCCGTGTTCATCAGCGCAAACACCTCATCTTGCGTCAACGCAAATTGAAGTTTAACATTGTCCGGGATATCATATTTCTTCATACTTTCCTTGTAGCGTTCACCGCCAAATACCATATAGACATCCTTGTCAGGATTATGCCTCGCATACTCCAGTACCAAATCCGGACGTCGGTTCTCCTCATCTCTACCAATCCACATCACCCGGTTCTCTACCACTTGCGAGGGATCAAAATGCTTTTCCACCAGCCGCTCATTAAATCCGATCGGGATGACTGTCACATCGGTTACGCCAAACTTCGAAGCCATCTCCTGCTTGAGAAAGGCAGTCTGTACGATAGCCTTGTCCACGATCTGATAAAAAGGCTTCATCATTTCATAGCCTGTCAGTGCCGGATCAGGAAAACTATGCGGAAAAAGCACGCTGTTTTTAAAAAACATGTTCAAATAGGTAAAGCCAGATACCGTATAAATAACGTGCTCAATCTGCTGCTCATGGAGTTGGTCCAGTACGATGTCATAATTGACCAGGTCGCCTTTTTCGTGTTCATAACCCGGAAGCCAGTCATGACTGCTCACATGGCGCTCCGGTGATACAAATACGATGTCCACCCCCAATTCCAACCCGATCTGCTTCAGACGCTCTGCAAAAATACGTGGACCCTGTGCTTCAGCAAATTGTATTTTTCTCATGACCAAACCAACTTTTTTCATGGATATATTCCCTACCTTCTTTGGCTAACTAAATACGGTCTATGTCTTAAGCTACTATCTACATCGCTGGGCTTGTCCCCAATCCATCATTACAGCACACTGGTTCAAACAGGCTAACGTTTCGTCCAACTGGGACTCTAATTGCTCTTTTGACCATTTGTCGCCGTTTCTATGCAGGTGCGTTCCAATCCTTTGCAAATCACTTGTGATTAACAACAGCATCCAGAGCGAAAATACCACAGCAAACATGCCATATTCCAGCATAAAAGCCGTTCGATCCACTCTTATCCCCAACAGCTCCAGCTGCTCCACGTAGGTGTCCAGTATACGAATACGCAATTCGGACGTCATGCGTCGGGGAAACAACGGATGGGACATGTCGATCAGGTGATATACATCCCACAGCGGTGTGTTCAGATGAGTATGCTCCCAATCCAGCACCATAAGCCGTTCCCCGCTCAGCGCATAGTTCCCCGGATGAAGATCACCATGAGACAGTACAAGCTGCTGTGAAAAAGATACATGCTCCAGCTGTACATACATACGCTGCATCTGTTGCTTAGATAATCCTAGTGAGCTGCAAAGCTGTAACACATCCGGCTTGCGCGTGTATAGCTCGGAAACCATCTCCTGAATGAGTGGCTTTGGTCCCCGCAGCGGTATCCCAGCAAAACGATCCGTCGGCAAAGCATGCCACCATGCAACAAGTCTAACAGCTCGCAATAAAGTTTCGTCTGCGTGTAGATGATGTAACGGACCAAGATCCTCAAAAACCATCCATTCTTCTCCGCCATCCACACCTGCATCAGACCAGGCTAGCAATCGGGGATAGATCGGTGATAACGCAGGAAGCACATGCTCATACACCCATCTCTCCCGCCCCTTCTGATCATCGTTGGTTAGCGGTTTAAATATATAACTTTCAGAGGATGACACGTAAAAACGTTCCACATGCCGGCCATTCGTACCTGTATATAAAACCTCACGATTCCGCACCAGCGTATCATTTAAGGTACCGTCAACATTCACATATTTATGAAAAGGATTCATAGCCACCCAACTTTTTTGTATAAAATGTAATAGCACGATCATATCACAGTCCTCGTTCCGAACGAAGCCCAGATCATTTTGGGGTAACTCGCTGCACCCAAAAAGGGGCTTGCCCAAGCAGATCATACGACCTGTTGGGCAGCCCCTTATCACATCCGTACTCCTATCCTTACTCTCTTCTATACCAATTAATATTGAGTATTGCCGGATTCACTCGTATTACTGGATTTAAAACCTTTGAACAATTGTTTTACATTATGATAACGAGTATTCGTAATTTTAGCTTTGCTGTTAGGACCGTCCGATCTCAGGATCGAGTCCTTTACATTGGAAATATCCGAGTTATCCAAAGTCATATTCACTCTGAATGTAGAGCCCCCAAGTTGGCGAACCAGCTTACCGATATCATCGGCTCTAAAGTTTTTAATGTTAATCGTACCTTCGGCATTAATTTGGAATACTTTATCATATGCGTGGAACGCTCCACCACCCGTAATGTTTACCGTGCCTGGTTCTTTAAGCGTCAAGGCATCTTCACCGACATCCTCCCACGTTACGTTGGAGATTGTGCCGTTGCCATATACATGCACCCCATCCGCAGCAGGGGCAGCGATGATCACATTTTTCAGTGTTGCATTATTTTCAAGCTTGAAAATAGGCTTTTGGGCCTCTTTCTGGCTTCCATCTCCCAAGGTATCGGGATCAGCCACTACAGTCTTGCCTTTACCATCGTAAACTTCTCCAGCTTTAACAAGTATGGTCTTATGAACGACTTCTGGAGCTGCATGTGCAGAATAATTGCCGACAAATAAGGCGACCAACATTCCTGATAAAGCGATACTGATTCCCTTTTTCAATACGTTAGCTGTGTTTGTTTTCATGTCAATTCATCCCTCTCGTAGATATTTTTCATTGTTCCAACTCTTCGTTGACTAGAACGTGTAGACCGTATCACCACCTTCGCACAATGAACCCAATGACCGATACACGTCTATAAAGCATCATTCAACTATTTGCATATGTATACTTGGTTTTTGGTTCAAAGTAATTTTGTCTCATAAATTATATAAAGCACAAATTGTAAATAGAGCGATTACATTTACAATTTGTATAATTCTATTATAATCACACTTCCAGTAATTTCAATATATTTCTCGGCAAAATATGTCCTTTTTTTCAATTTAGTACATAAAATTGCCTCTTTTATACTTGTACAAGTTTGTTTTTCTTCAATTTACACATTAAACAATACTTGAATACCTTGTTTCGTTTGCCTGCTGTTTATCACTTAATTGGTATTCAGAGTCCCTTTTATCGTATACCTCATTGCTGATGTGATCTATACTATTGAATGACACGTTTGATGAACGTATAATGTATTTAGTGCTTTGAAGCGTTACATCTCAACATTACTGGTGAGAAAAGAGTGGTTATCGTGCAAAACAATAGTGAGATTCCATTAAAAGAACAAAATATTGTGCTCATCGGCTTTATGGGTGTAGGTAAAACAACGATCGGTTCCCATCTAGCGCGCAAGCTGTATCGCGATTTCGTGGACATTGACCAGGAGATTGAACAAGAGTACAACATGCCAACAACAGAGATTTTCAAGACTTATGGAGAGAAGCGTTTCCGTGAGATTGAAAAAGAGCATATTTTGAAGCTGTGCAGCAACACACGCCTTAAAATCATTTCCGTTGGCGGTGGTGCATTTTTACAGGAAGAGGTGAAGCAAGCTTGTTTGGCTTCATCGATTGTTTTCTTCTTGGATTTAAATTGGGATTCCTGGAAAGATCGGCTCAAGATGCTGATTGACACCCGTCCTAATCTACAAAACAAGACTTTAGGGGAAATTGAGGATTTATTCCGTTCCAGACAGGACATCTACGCGGTGAATCACTCCAAGATCGATACAGATCAGTTGGATGCGGAAGAAGTCGCAGACTATATTATTCAAACGCTGAATCTAGGTTGGGAGTTATATGAACCTACTCGGGGATTGAATTAAGAGTTACACCAAAAAGGAGGGCTCCAGCATGCTTATCGCATGGGGGCCCTCCTTTTTGGTTCACTGCGGATATATTACTGACTGGCGAGCATGCCATCCGTCTTTTAAGAATGGCTATGCAGCACCGTCAATATCTCTCTCAGTTCAGTGACAGGAATCTGCCCCGGTGCGGAAGCTTTCTTAGCGGCACCAAAGGTCAAAGCCGAACCAAACAGTTCTCCGGTCAGGCGGCTCACGACACCTTTCCCCGCCATCGACATCGTAATAATCGGCCGATCTGCATGCTCTTCTGCCATAGTACGCGTGGCATCCAGCAAAGTGAGCACATCGGCTGTATTGGTCGGCATCACTGCTATCTTAGGCAGATCGCCTCCCAATTCCTGCGCCTTGCATAATCGGGAAACAATCTCCTCCTTCGACGGCGTCTTATGAAAGTCATGATTAGATATAATCACATACACGTTATGCTTATGTGCTGCTTCTACCAGCGTCTTCACATCAGCCTCCTCATTAAAAAGCTCTACATCAATAAGTTCGACTTGCCCCGTTGCGGCTATTGTACGATTCAATTCCACATAACTCGCCGCACTGATTTCCTTTTCTCCGCCTTCCCGAGCGCTACGGAACGTAAATACGAGTGGAATATTGGCTAAAATAGACCGAATTTCATGTAAGGCAGCCTTTACCTTTTCCAGATCCTCCACATGTTCGAAAAAATCGACTCTCCACTCCACGATATCCAGGTCGAGCGTACGTAAATAAGTAGCTTCTTCCTTCAACTGCTCCAACGTTTCTCCCACCATGGGCACACAAATTTTTGGCGCTCCTTCACCAATCAGGACATCTTTCACCTTTACGATTTTAGCCATCTCTTTCTCACTCCCAAATTACAGTTTCAAGTCGAACATGTACAATAATTCATAGTATAACGCATTCTGAATAAGCATGCAGATGATATGATCCAGTCGTCGTTATTTGGGTTCAAGTGCAATTTTAGGCGACAATTTGCGACTTGCTGGAAAAACTAAACTGTACCGAAAATTAACAAACACCGCCAGTACGATCCCTAGCACATTCACAATAATAGCTAGCATAAAAACACTCGATATCTGAGAATGTTTCAACAGAAAGCCTGTAAACACAGGAATGATCGTGTATGAAAGCGAGGTTGCTGTATAAACAAACCCGGTAATCTGTCCTTTTCGTTGACTAAAAAATTCACTCATTACGGTTAATGTTAACTGAAGTACACCTGATATTGAAAACCCGATAACACTCGCACAAATAATGGAGGCAGCCCCTGACTTGAAAAGGAGAAGCGCTCCAAAAGCCAACAGGGAAATACATGGATAAATAAGAATAATGTGAACTGGTTTAACCCATTTTCTTAACACAATGACCAATACAAACACGGAAACCAGCGAACCCATATTGTAATAAACTAATAATCTGAGAGACTCTGATTCGGTCATACCGATAAACTGTTGTCCAAAAGTAGGCAACCATAACTGCACAATATAAAGCAAGGTAGGTCCCGTAAATCCGAGCAAGATAAGGCATAGCCCTTCCTGCCAAAACCGCGGCTTACTCCGGTCATTTGCCTCCAATTTTCCCGCTAGGCTTGATACAGAATTACCGCCACTTTGCCCCTTGGCGGGCTGCACGCGCATGTCTGGGAACTTCATTTTGAACAAGTACATTGCATTCAAAGCAAATATGAGGGCAGGTAAAAAGAAAGAGAACCCGTAGAAAATATCGTGATTCATAAAAAAGATAATCATTAGCGGTAAAAATGCCGCCCCAACGGATATAAAACCTCTCACCAATACTGTAGCCGAACCAGAGGATTGGGGGAAAGCTTCGATCAGCGCTGGATAAGTACCTGAATCAAGAAAAGAATTCGCTACGCCTGCCAGCACAGCCAGTACGATCGCCATCTCAAAGCTGGAACTCAGCGGTATACCGACCAAGAATACAGTCATCAGTAGCCCGGCTGCCACAATAAACGGTTTGCGACCATAACGGTCGGAGAGCACCCCGGATATGTACAGGGTAAACAACCTGCCAAATCCCATCGCAGAAACCAAGAGACTGATGCCCGCCTGATCTGTATGCAAATGCTCTGTTAAAAAGGACATGTGCGATGCCAGCATAATATTAAACATGCCGAACAAAAGATAGTTTACATAAAGTCCTGTCGCCACTGGAAAAGAAGTACGTTTCATCATGAATTCACCTGCTTTTGTAAGTAAGTCTTGTAGTATCAAAACGTGAATCATTTCACATTGCTTGCGTCGATGATGAAGTATAGAACACAATTTAAAATTTATCAAGTTTAAATATTGCGAGACTCCGGCTTAGACACGCTGATGCGTTTTCAGATAAAACTCCTTGCCATAACTTAGGGCAAAGTTCCGAAACTCTACTACTGCCGGGGATAAATATCTATTTTTAATGCTGGCTAGGTAGATAAAACGCTCGTATTCTGGATTAATAATAGGCAATGTTTTGACGTTAAAATAATCTAACGATGAAATGCGGGGCATAACTCCGATCCCGTAATTGATAGACACCAGTCCTGCCATTGCCGTATCTTCTTCAATCTCGCAAATAATCTGTGGCGTAACGCCCGCCTTGGCAAACAAATTCTCAATAATGGGCCGAACCCCACTCTTTTTGTTGAAGAAGATCACCGGGTAATCTGCTGTATCCTTGAGATCAATTTGGTCCAGAGAAGCCAGCGGATGATCAGGTGAAACAATGACCACCAGTTCCTGCTGAGCCAGCGGAATAAACTCCACATCCGGTTCATTTTCTACGTGAGAGCAGAACGCCACATCATAGTGTTCCTGCTTCAGGCCTTGAATAATATCGTTCGTATTCCCTTGGTGAAACGAAAAGGAAATGTCTTTACGGGCATCCAGAGCTGAAAAGGCTTGGATTATTGCTGGAATGAAGTGTGAACCTAGTGTGTAAATGAACGCCAAATCTATATTACCATGACTTGGACTCACTAATTCCCGTAAGTTATGCTCCCCCTTTTCCAATTCATCCATCGCGTGCTCCACATACTTCAGAAAAAATCGTCCGTATTTGTTTAACCGAATATTTCTCCCCTGCTTCTCAAACAGATGAACGCCCAAATCCTTTTCTAATTCTGAAATCGCATGACTTAAACTGGGTTGAGTGATACATAGCCGCATAGCTGCCTGAGTAAAATGCTCCATCTCCGCAAGTACACGAAAATATTGTAAGTGCTTCAGGTTCATAATTATGTAATTCCCTTCTTTAATTCATATTTTAAATTATAGACCCAAACTATGAAAAACGATAAAAATATGCATTGGATTTATAATATCACCCCTTATATAATTAAGACATAGACATTATGTGAATATTTTCACTTGTTTGTGGGCGTACTTTAATACACCTGGACGATGCCTACCTAGGCCATTGATCTAAAATTTATGTTGGGAGTTACACTTATGAAAAATCCTTATATCAGAATGGCAACAGGGCTTTATATCAACTATTTTCTTCTGGGTATGATTAATGTTATTCTCTCGTCGAATATGAGCTTTCTGACCGTGCAATTGAACACGGATAAAGCAGCCATCGGCTATCTGGTGTCAGCGATTGGAATCGGTAAACTGCTCGCTCTCGGAGTAGCCGGAAAAATGTCAGATAAATACGGAAGGAAACCACTGATTGTTATTGCATCATTTGCTTATTTAATCTTCCTAATCGGTATTCCGCTTGCACCTAACTACACCTTGGCATTCGTGTTTGCCATTATCGCAGGGCTCTGCAACTCGATGATGGATGCGGGGACTTATCCCGCACTCATTGAAGGGTTCGGAAAAAAAGCCGGGTCTGCAACCGTCCTAGTCAAAGCATCCATCTCGATCGGTGCCATTGTTATTCCTTTCATGATTGCATTTTTTATTAATCACGATATGTTCTATGGATATTCCTTCTTTATTCCAGCAGGAATTTATCTGCTGAACGGGATTTTCTTGTCAATGACCGCTTTCCCCAACCACAAAGCCGAGGAACAAAAGGCTCCAGCCGAGACTGGTCAATCAACGGATTCGTTCCACAGCGAGCCTAAGTTTTGGCAAGAAGGTTTGTCTCTGATTATTATCGGTTTTACTTCAACTGTATTGTTCATGATCGTGCAGCTATGGCTTCCTACCTTTGGACAAGAGGCTCTTGGCATGGACAAAGCCAGCGCCATTAAGCTGCTTAGCTACTATAGTATAGGTTCACTAGTTTCCGTTATTTTGTTGGCTATGGTACTTGGTAGATTCATTAAGCCCATTACCGTCATGATTGTGTATCCGCTTATTGCCCTGCTTTCTTTGCTGGCTTTAATTGTATGGCACAATCCTGTCGCTACCTTGATCAGTTCATTCTTAATCGGCTTGTCTACCGCAGGCATATTCCAAATTGCCCTTACGGTAATGACGGAATTTTTCCGCAAGAACAAAGGAACTACGACTTCTCTCGTAAACATAGCAGCCAGCCTATCGTTCATCCTGATGCCTTTGGCTACCGGGAGCATGTCCAAAAGTCTGGGAATTACCTCCGTATTCATTCTGGATATTGCGATTGCTGTAGTCAGTATTTTGCTGGCCGTGTTTGTTGCTTATCGATATAAAAAAGTGTTTCATTAAACTACACACGTTACTTGGAGGCTTATATCATGAAAAATGCTGGACGTATTGACGGAAGAACACAATTAATCGGACTGCTAGCTACACCGATCGGACACTCTTTGTCCCCGGCTATGCATAATCTTGCGTTTGAAAAGCTGGGCCTAAATAACGCGTATATGGCCTTTGAAGTAGGCAATGAACAGCTTGAAGAGGTCGTACGGGGGATGCGCGCTCTGAACATACGCGGTTATAACGTGTCCATGCCTAACAAAACAGCTATACTCCAGTATCTTGACGAGCTAGACGACAGCGCTAAATTTACAGGTGCCGTCAACACTGTCGTGAATACGGATGGTAAGCTGAAAGGCTACAGTACAGATGGATCAGGTTATGTTCGTAACTTGCAGGAGAACGGCATTGATCTGAAAGGTAAGAAAATGACACTCGTCGGCTCAGGCGGTGCTGCAACGCCGATTGCTATTGAAGCCGCTCGAGCTGGTCTCGCTGAAATTTCAATTTTCGCTCGTAATGACCAGTTCTTTGCCCGGGCGGAAGAAAATGTCCGTATGATTAATGAAGAGATGAAACATGCCCAAGTCAAGGCGAATATCTATGCATTAGAGAATCAGGAGAAGCTGCGTGAAGAGATTCTTACAAGTCATATTTTCGCTAATGGTACAGGTGTGGGTATGAAACCGCTGGAAGGCAAAAGTGTAATTGAGGATGTGTCCATGCTTCGTTCCGATCTGATTGTAACCGATGTAGTATACAGCCCAGCTAAATCCAAGCTGATGGAACAAGCTGAATCCGTAGGTGCAACCGCCATTAACGGTCTGGGCATGATGCTGTGGCAGGGCGCATTAGCCTTCGAACTGTGGACAGGCCAAGAGATGCCAGTCGCTTATATTAAAGAACAGCTTTTTGCTGATCAACTGTAAGATTTAGAGCTGCTCAACAAGCACATCAAGCCATGAGTTCCTTCTATTATATACGCATATATGTACTTTAAAGACGATGCTCGGCGAATGAACACTTCTGCCGGGCATCGTCTTTTTTATGGGTACAGCCCCGTTCTTCCTTCTCTTTTCATTAATCCTTATACGGGTCAAACTCATTGGCCCCAGCCATGCATACCCCGATTGGCTTCAGCACATGCATAACTTCCACGGTCTCGGAATGAGCGTCCAGTACCTCGCGCAGTTTGCGGTAGACGAACGGACTTTCGTCTGTACCTGCTCCGCGCAGCTCGACACCGTAGTTCCGAACAGCCTCCTTCATCTGTACATCCGTGATTTGTCCACCACTCCGTGTGCGGGTTTTCCAATTCATTTTACCGGCTGCCTGGGTACGACTCATAATACGACCTGCGCCATGGACTGTACTATAGTAGGAATCCCGATTTTCTACCGAATCTTTCCCACGCACAATCACCGAGATATCGCCCATGCTTCCTCCAATAAAGCCCATTTGGCCAGGGGCCGAGGGGGTTGCGCCTTTGCGGACTACAATGGTGTCGCGTCCATCATGCTGTTCCTTCCACGCGTAATTATGGTGGTTATGCACCGTAAAATCCGCTTCGGTCCCCATAATACCAAGCACTTGTTCTATCACATAGTCACGTCCCGCATACGCATAGCGTCCGGCAAGGCGCATCGCACGGTAGTACATGTCTCCCAGCTCACTGTTCATATCCAGCAGTACAGGCGGCTGATCCATATGTTCTCCCGGCGCCTTTCCGAGAAACTCCCGTCCTGCAGCCAAATTTAGAAACCCGCTTGCTGTTTTGTGCCCAAAGCCTCGGCTGCCGAAATGATTGGCAATCCAGACCTGTCCTGTCGCTTCCTCCACAAATACATCAACAAAGTGATTACCACTCCCTACTGTACCCAGCTGTTCCCTCGCCAAGGACTTCAGTTTGTCATGTTCTTGTTTCCCAATCGCCGCATATACTGCCCAATCTGGGTCATCGAACAGCTCATGGTCTACCTGAATTGCATTCACACGGCCTACGCCAAACGAAATATGACGTGCAATCTCATCCATCACGGCTGAAATACGTGGCATAATATCTGCGGCAAACAGCTTGGATCTTACCGCCTTATTCCCGCAGCCGATATCATACCCTACACCTGAAGGTGAAATTTGTCCGTCATACACCATCACACCGCCAATCGGCTGACTGTAGCCTTTATGATGATCTGCCATCAGTAGCGCCTGAATCACATTACCATTTTCGGCACATGTGCGGGCTTGAGATAGTGCTCCCGGGTCAGGTGATCCCCATACGCGTACTCCATTGATTTCTTGATAAGCCATCGCTTTATCCCTCCATATTTTGCAAGAAAATTTCTATATGTAAAATTGACTACTTTTGAACTTTGGATCTCTTAATAGCATTATGTACGGTTTACCCGCTTCCGAACAGGGCGTAAGTATTACAAGCACAACATCAGACGTCTCTATAAGAAAGTCCCTATAAGAAAATGAAAAAGGATATCCATGCAGCCGACCAGACTGTAGGATATCCTTTTATGATTATTTAGAAACCATTAATCAATTTTACTGATATTTTTTGATGATTCCGAATTGATCCACAATAAAAGGTTTGGCATCATTTTTGTTTTGATCAATTTCGTACGTTACGGCTGTAAGTTTATTTTCGTCTACGGTGATGCCAACAAAATTCTGTACCTGTCCTCGTACAGGTCTACGATTGTCACTCGGATCCGGGCCATATACTGCCGCATGATTCTCTTCAGCTAGTTCAAAGAGATTATAGTACTTATCTCCAAGTTTTTCACTCGGGTTCTTGTAGTAGACTTTGGGGCCAGCAGTTGCTGGGATGACATAGATACTTCCATCCGGATTCACACTATATTCAATCTTCTTATCATTTAATGTATCTTTTAATTTGGTTGACGTTGTTGCTTTACCCTCTTGGTTGATTGGTTTCGTCCGAGCATAAATATGATCGTGCCCCTGCACGACAAAGTCGATATCAAGTTTGTCCATGAGTGGAGCGATTTGGTTACGAACTCCATTGTTATCCATGATGTCAGAATCTGTTGCATGGTTAGAGGTAGTGTAGGGACCTTTGTGAATGTTAACAATGATCCACTTTGCACCTGCCCTTTTGGCTGCCGCAGCATCTTTCTTTAACCATTCAACTTGATCTTCAGAAAAATTGGCATATTTCTCTGAGTCCTCATTGGAGTTCAGTACGATAAAGTGAGCATAGCTGTAATCAAAGGAGTAGTACGCTCCTGTTTTAGTAGCAGAACCAGCTGGTTGATTAATATTAAAGTGATCATAAAAAGCGTAGTTCTCATCCTCATGATTACCTGCTGAAGGAACAATGGTTGTATTCAAAAGACTTTTTTGTGAATGTCCCAACAACCAGTCCCACTGCTCTTCTTTGGTACCGGTGTCTACGATATCTCCGTTGTGGACTACAAACTGAGCATTACCTACAGTTTGAAGTGCTTTTTCGAGCGTCTGTGAAGACAATATGGCTTCATCTTCGCTTTTCGCTTGTGTATCAGCTAAATCAATGAAGGTAAATTCGCCGCTCTTAGGAGCCGTTTGAAACGTACCTGTTTCGCTCCATATCCCGCGCGCTGCATCACCCACACGATAATAATAAGCTGTGTCCGCTTGAAGACCTGTAGCTACAGCTTTATGGACAAGCTCTTCTGGAGAATTGGTCGATGGAGAAGAAGTCCCTTCAAATGTAAGAGCACTCGTAAAATCAGCTTCAGAAGCCGTTTTCTTGATTACTTGAACAGTGCTCTTCGTGGAAAGTTTTGAAGTATACCAGGTAAATCCTTTGGAACCTTTTGTGTCTCCATAAAATGTAGCTGTAACTTTACTAATACCATGATCTGTATTCCCTGATGACTCAGCATGGACAGGCAAGGCTGACATGCCCGTAATCAAACCTAGTGCAAGAGCAACAGACATAGATGTTGCTGACCATTTTTGAAACTTCTTAAACATGTGTACACTCCTCTGTGTAGTTAATATGTAAAAGTTATAAATATGATCATATCAATCAAATGTTAATACGTTGTTTTAGGAAATATAGTAATTTGTAAAAACGAGGTGTTAAGTGACCTAGCGATTGAGGAGAAGGATAACTGCTTTACCCTTTTAGGGCTACAAAGCCAAATAAGGCTAACCGTATATTTGCAAAGTTTGCAAAATCGGCAGCCCTTTGTGCATTGCAATTTCGATCATTCCACTGACTAATGTGCAGAAGTATTTTTCAAATCTGCTTCATAACGAAGGCCGAATTGTTGTCTTGCCTCCTCCATCACTTCAGCGACTGTAAGTGAACACTCCAAAGAGTTAATGGAACTGTTGCGTTCACCAATCTTGATCAGATCTATAAATTCCTGAATTTCATAATACATGGGCTCACGCGTCTGAGCTTTGGTCAGATCCTCAATCGTGCCGTCCCGATAATGAATTTTCACCTCATAGGGCTGACTGATTTTGTCGATCACCATCGTTCCATTCTCACCCTGAATTTCAGCAGGCAGATAGGAATCTGTAATTTTGGAATACATGACGATAGCATCCATATCAGGATACTTCATCACGATACTGCCCTCGCCATCGACACCAGAGGATAAAAGCACACCAACCGCCCGAACCTCCTCAGGTTTGCCGAACAAAGTCACCATAGGATACAAACAATACACGCCAAGGTCCATCAGGGAACCATTGGAAAAGGCCGGGTTAAACGCATTCAATACCTTACCTTGCTTAAAAGCATCAAAGCGGGAGGAGTATTGACAGTAGCTTGCAAAATAACGCCGAACCCGGCCTATTTTATACATATGATCCTTTATTATTTTAAAGTTAGGCATAAGTGTGGATTTAACGGCCTCCATCAGCAGAACATCGTTGTTGCGCGCGGCTTCGATCATACTCTTCACCTCTGCTGCATTAGACGCAAAAGGTTTCTCACACAACACGTGCTTTCCGTGATTCATACATAAGATCGCCTGCTCCGCATGTAAGGAATTGGGGCTGGCAATATATACGGCATCGACCTGGTCACTTGCGGCCATTTGCGCCAGGTCTGTAAAAACCTCCGGCTGGCTGTTATATTTGTCAGCAAAAGCTTTGCCCTTATCCTCTGTGCGTGAGTATACCGCCGTCAGGGAAAATTCGTCCGTCTCCATCGCAGCTTGAATAAACCTCTCTGTTATCCAGTTGGTTCCAACAATACCAAAACGCATCACAGTATCCCATCCTTCCCGTGAGTCATTACAATTCATATGTACCTATTCTCGCATTCCAGCCTAAACTTGTCCACTATACCGTTAGTCATATCTCGTGCTTCAACATGTTTATTCGACAAAAAAAGACTGCTGTCTATCAGCTTAATTTATACTGATTGTACCACAGTCCCTGTCAGTTATTTGGGGTTATATCTCTATTTTTTTGATATTACTTTTCCTACTTCTTCCAAAATAGCATCCATGGAAGCAGGGTCATGTACATCATACTCATCAATGTTCAGACGCAGTACAGGACAGGCATCAAATTCGTTGATCCAATTGGAATATCTGCGATGCATTTGCTCCCAATAAGAACGCTCGGTCTGGATCTCCATCTCGCGACCGCGCTCCTCAATCCGACTCAGAATGGAGGGCAAACTGCCTTCCAGATAGATCAGCACATCAGGGTGAGGGAAAAACGGTGTCATCACCATCGCCTCAAACAGGCTAGTATACGTTTCATAATCGGTAGGATTCATCGTTCCCTGATCGGCATGCATTTTCGCAAAAATGCCTGTATCCTCATAAATAGAACGATCCTGCACAAAGCCTCCACCAGACAGGAAAATATTCTTTTGTTCCTTGAAGCGTTCCGCGAGAAAATAAATTTGCAAATGAAAGCTCCATCTTTCGAAATCGTGATAAAATTTCTCCAGATAGGGATTATGATCGACCTGCTCCAAAGAGGTTTTAAAACCAAGGCGTCCGGCCAAAGCACCGGTCAACGTGGATTTACCTACACCCACTGTGCCCGCTACCGTAATCAAGGCATTTGCAGGAATGTTGTAATTATTCACTATATAAGCTCCTTTACATCGGAAACAATTTGTTTAAATTGTGCCTGATTTTCTACAAAATCAATTTCATTCCCGTTCACGGTCAATATACGAGGGGAAGGGGACTGTTCAGCGAGAAACTGCATGCCTTTATCATAATCTATGATCAATTGCTCCAGATAGGCAGGGTCCATCTCCTGTTCAAAAGAGCGTGCACGCTTGCGAATTCTCCCCAGCAAGGTATCCAAATCTGCTTTGATATAAATGATAATGTCCGGCTTAGGCATATCATCTGTGAGCAAATGATAGATTTGACGATATTTTTCGAGCTTCACACCCTTAAGCGTACGTTCAGCAAAAATCAAATTCTTGTAGATATGATAATCAGAAATAACAGGCTGAGCTTTCTCGATATATTGCAGACCAGTATCCTCCAACTGCTTATACCGATTGCAGAGGAAGAACATTTCCAACTGGAAACTCCACTCATCTATATTCTGATAAAATTTATCGAGAAATGGGTTCTCCTCGACAATCTCTTTGATTATCGGCCAATGTAGCTCGGTTGAAAGCATCGAAGCTAACGTCGTTTTGCCTGCTCCGATGGGCCCTTCAACGGCTATAAATGGGGCTTGTTTCATGCGGTTCTGCTCCTCCTTGTACTCCAGTCCATCCTGTGGACAACTATCCTATTGTATCACAAGGTAGTACGCTAAAGGCATACCAAATCTATGGATAAAACAAAAAAACAGAGCGCTATATTTGCTTCATAGCGTCTCTGTTTCTCATTTAAACCAACCTTTTTCATTAAAACGTGTAATCGCTTCGATCCGGTTACTGACACCCAACTTATCGAGAATGACTGAAATATAATTGCGCACCGTCCCTGTCGTTAAATACAGTTCACCAGCAATCTCTTTTGTGTTCTTTCCGTCAGCGATGAGCGCCAAGACGGTCTTTTCACGCTCTGTTAGCGGGTTGACTTCGGCATAAGCATCATCGACCAGTTCCGGAGCATAGATACGCCGACCTGCCATAATACTGCGAATGGAGGAAGCCAGCTCTTCACTGGGACTGTCCTTGAGTAGATAACCGTGTGTCCCCGCCTTGATCGCTCGTTCAAAATACCCAGGGCGGGCAAACGTAGTTAAAATCAGCATCTTGCAGTTCAAGCCTTTGAGTTCTTCAGCCGCATCCAATCCGCTCTTTATTGGCATTTCGATGTCCATAATGCATATATCCGGTTGATGCAGCTTCACCAGTTCTATAGCTTCTTCCCCGTTGCTTGCTTTTCCGACTACTTTCATGTCCTCTTCCAAGTCTAGCAGAGAAGCTAGAGCACCCAGCAGCATACGCTGGTCTTCTGCAATGACAATTCGAATCATGGCCCCACCTCCTCGTTCGGCTTTTCAGGGATATTGGGCACTTTAATGACCAAGGTCGTTCCCTGATCTGAACGCAGCTCCATACATCCGTTCACGAATTCGAGCCTTTCCTTCATACCTTGCAGGCCGTTTCCACGAAGGGTTCCATTTTCTCTCGTAATACCGACTCCATTATCCTGAATCCGAAGAGTTAATTCCTTACGAGACGGCTCAATCGTGATGGAGCAAGCGGTAGCTCCACTGTGTTTCACTACATTGGTTACGGCTTCCTTCATACACATGCTAAGAACATTTTCATTCATTAATGATGTATGCTCCAGCTTCGGGTCTCCCTCTAGAGTTAATTCAATGTGAGCAGCCTTTAAAATCTGCCGAATACGTAGCAGCTCATCCTCTAGTCGCATACCGCGCATTTGAGTAACCATTTCCCGTACCTCTTTTAACGCGCTTCTTGCCGTGAGACGAACATCGTTAATTTCGACATGCGCCCGCTCCGGGTACTGATCCATCAGTTTGCCCGCCAAATCGCTCTTCAGCCCAATGAGTGACAACTTCTGACCTAAGGTATCGTGCAGGTCACGCGCAATTCTTTGCCGTTCCTCCAGCTTAATCAATTCCGATATTTTCTTATTGGCATCCTCCAATTGAACTTGGAGCCGATCGCTTTTGTTGCGATTAAAATTCGTAATCGGAAGGAGAATCACACCGATCAGATTAAGCAGGATAAAAGGAATCTGTTTAATAAAAACGGGATTCTGAGAAACAAAACCATAATTGATCAATCCAATCGTAATAACCATTAAAATAATATACAGCGTCGTAAATGCAGCCTTACTTTTAATATTACCGATCAAATAGGCGATAAATATGGAAAAGTACATATAGCTGAACAGCAGTGTCATGGTAATCGATATGGCAATCTGTACACTGGTCCAAAAGTATATGAGCCAGCCTTTTGAGACAAAAGCCAGTACATAACATGCAAAGAATACCAAAATAATAGCAGTACCCAAAATAATATGACCTGTAGATGAAGAGCTAAAGTAGTAAAAGGGCAGGATGTAAAAGACGACCCAAACATAAGGGCTAAGCCCTGTATTTCTTTGGAAGATCTGATACCATTTTTGCATCCTGCCCACCCTCTTCTACTTCACATGACTTATATTCCTTATCTTATCATACCAGGTTTTGTTCAACGTTATTTTCTTTCTGTGCCTACAACAGGTGTAGGCATGGGTTTCGTAACTGCAACACGTTTGCTGAGGAGCGGCTTCACTTGTTTAAAGGTCAAAAAGGTTTTCGTATTTTCATCCCAAAGTCGGAACTTCAACGATTGCAGACTGCTACTCACTGTGATCGTGGTCGCCTTTTGAAGTAACGGTGTCGCTTCATGTGCTTTTTCCAAATTATAATTTGGAACTTTGGGACTCAGGTGATGAACGTGATGAAATCCGATATTGCCCGTAATCCATTGCAATACTTTAGGAAGCTTGTAGTAAGAACTGCCTTCTACGGCTGCATTAATATAACTCCACTCTTCATCGTGCTCGAAATAAGAATCCTCAAATTGGTGTTGTACATAGAATAGCCAGATTCCCAACATACCGGATACAAAAAAGATAGGTGCCTGTACGAGAAGGAAGGCCTGCCATCCAATAGCCCAGCACAACAGTGCATACAATGCAACGATGGATATATTCGTCACATGAGTGTTCATTTTTTCCTTGCGTTTGGCTGTCTTGATATTAAAGCGATAGGAAATCAAAAAAGTATAGATCGGACCTAGTCCGAACATAACCCAAGGATTTCGGTATATGCGATAGGCCAACCGTGTCCATGTGGAAGCCTCTGTGTACTCTTCTACCGTAAGCACCCACATGTCACCTGTGCCTCTTTTATCCAGATTACTGCTGGTTGCATGGTGGATCGCGTGACTATTTTTCCATTGGTGATAAGGGCAGAGCGTAATAATACCTGTAATCGTTCCCACAATGTCGTTCAGCTTGCGGCTTTTGAAGAAGGATTGATGACCACAATCATGAAAAATAATAAACGTCCGTACCACAAACCCCGATGCAACAATGGCAATGGGAAGCGTCAGCCAGTACGAAACCGACAGGCTAAGATAAGCAGCATACCACAATAGGATCAGTGGACCCAAAGTATTGATAAGTTGCAGAACGCTGGATTTCGTGTTTATTTTCTCGTAGGGAGCCATATTTTTTTTCAATTGGGCTAATGGGAGTTGTGTCATACTCATTATGATCCTCCTTAAAGATGACGCCTATACCTTGATCCTGTTAGGCGTACATGTTGATCTAATCTCAGTATAAGGAGAACGCTCTAGGCGCTGTAGTCATAAACGTCAGTTCGTGTATATGACATTTGTCATATAGACAAGTAACATAACCCGTTTTCCAAATGTTCGCGGGTTTCTTTTCTGATGATTGTTTGTTAAAATATAAGGTATAATAACGCTGTATGTGACTGGCGAAGTCAGTGGAATGAACCACGAGGGAGCATACAAAAAAAGCGTACCGTTCGCCTGGGAGAAGTATTTGCAGAGGATTCGTCTGTCTTGACGACCTTGTGCAAATACTTTTTTTCGTTTTACAAGACCATGACACCCTGTTGATTCCATTATGCAATAAATTCAGAGGAGGCTCGGACTATGGCTATTATCATGAAATCCAAAGAAGCAGCTGAGCAAGTATATGCAACGATCCGTTCACAGGTAGAAGAAATGAAGCAGCAAGGACACCGTCCCCATCTGGCAACCCTATTGGTAGAAGGTGATCCGGCATCTGCATACTATGCACGGACCAAGCAAAAAATAGCGGAGAAGCTGGGCATCTCATTTCATCTCCATACGTTTGATCGTCATGTTAGCGAAACCGAGCTACTGCACCTGATCGGCAGTCTGAACGATGCATCCCATGTACATGGCATTATGCTGGAACTGCCGCTTCCCCAACATCTTTCCGCCTCCGTTATTAAACAATCCATTGCCCCCTACAAGGATATTGATGGGATTACACCCGATAACAAGCTGGCTACTGTAACAGGTGACGCCGGACTATATCCCGCAACACCTCAAGCCTGTATCGAGCTGCTCAAGCATTACGGTCACACATTGGCAGGCAAAAATGTCACGCTCGTGGGCATCGGACAGACAGTGGGACTTCCCCTTTTCCACATGTTGCAAAGAGAAAACGCCACCGTTACCGCCTGTCATGCAGGTACGCGTGATATTGCAGAGCATCTGAGCCATGCAGACATTGCCTTCGTGGCAGTCGGATGCCCTGATGTGATTACGCAAGATATGGTTCATCCCGGTCTGATTTTGGTAGATGCGGGAATTAATGAGACGCTAGAGGGAAAAATAGTGGGAGATGCCGCTTTAGACGTGGGGGAAAAAGTACATGCTATTTCTCCGGTTCCCGGCGGTGTTGGCACCTTAACGACTGCGATTTTGTACAAAAATTTGCTTAAAGCGATACATCTGCAACACTACTCCAGAGAGGTGGTTTACTCATGAGTGAACTGTCGTGGAATCATTCCATCGGACATTTTCTGAAAGAGGCTGCAAGTGCAGCTCCTACCCCTGGCGGAGGAAGTGTATCCGCACTGGCTGCGGCACTAGGCGCGGCTATGACCTCCATGACCGCCAACCTTTCACAAGGAGAAAAATACGCGCACATCCATGAACAAATCACGGACGTCATTAGCAGCATGGAAAGATTGTCTACACATTGTGAGGAATTAATGGTCGCAGACATCCAATCCTTTGAACAGTATATGACTGCCCTGCGTTTGCCCAAGGAAACAGACGAAGAAAAGCGCTATCGTACCCATTCCTTACAGACAGCGGTGATCGCTGCCATTGAGGTACCCATGCGCCTGCTGGAAGTATGCCGAGACGGATTGTCGCAAGCCTATAACATTGTGGAAGTGTCCAATAAAAATGTGATTTCGGATCTTGGCATCGGCGCGATCCTGTTCGAAGCCGCCGCTCAATCTGCCCTGCTTACCGTCGACATTAACCTTGCTTCGCTGAAAGATTTGGATGTCAAACAATCCTACGAAGCTAAAACAGCCGCACTCCTCCGTGAAATCGGACAAATCAAAGAACAAACCTTATTGATGGTGCGCAGCCGAATAACGGGCTGACCATTGGAAGAACCCGTCCCAAGTCATATTCTGCTTCCATGCTCAAAAAATAGCCTCTCAAACCCGCCTCTGCTCGTGGGTTTGGAGGCTATTTTATTGGAATCCAACGATTTGTGGAAAACTTTTCTATATATTCTTCGTCTATTGATAAGGAGATATTCCCCAAGTCGTTATTTAACCTTATATACATTGATGAAGAAATGAGGAAAAACGCATGAAAAGACGTACTCTGTTAATCAGTATGATCACGCTGTTATTGTTCAGCTCCAGTGCATGGGCGGCCGGTGATGAATCGGCGTCCCGTATTCGTTCATATGATTCCGGGAGTCTGATTCAATCCGATGGAAGCTTGTGGTTATGGGGCTATAATCAATCCGTACCGACTCGTGTAGAGGATAAGCCAAACGTTGTAAGAACATTTTCGAATATAATCCAGGAAGGCGATCTGATATTTACCTTACAAGATCATTCCGCCTGGTATGTGCCAAGAAACAACATTTCTGAATCCGTGAAATTCATTTCTCTGGAAGGACTACCAAACATCATAAACGTGCGTATTATGAATGATCATGTGCTCGCCCTAAACGCCGAAGGAACCGTATTATCCGCTGATCGAATCGAAAATGGTGGCAACTTTGCTCCTTTTCAAACCCTATCCGGCATCGAAAATGTTACAGAATTGGATAGTTACTATGAAAAAAGACCGCAATATGAGGAACGCTGGATCTTCTTGAAGAAGGACGGAAGTGTATGGAAAAATACAAGGTCCTTGCAGGGCTTCGAGCTTGTTCCATCATTAAAGGATATTACTGCTATCTCCAAAAACATAGCCTTAAAGAAAGACGGTACTGTATGGACATGGCCCAAAGAATTTGATAAAAATGTAACTCCGTCCGAAACTTTATCCGTATCGCAGATTCAAGCCTTATCGGACATCAAAATAATTAAGACCAATGGAAGTTCCAATCTCGCGATTGATCGACAAGGACGGTTATGGTTCTGGGGTGAAACGGTCACAGGTTACTCAGATAATACAACCTATCACAATGAAAATACCCCTGTGCTATTATCAGGAGTAAAAGATGTTAAAGACGCCTTTTTCGCCGAACGCTCCATACTCGCCCTCACCACAGCTGGGAATGTATATGTTGCGTCTCTAGATGGTGAAAAGTTACCATCCAACGCCCCCTTTACATTGCTTGCTAAAAATATTCAAAGTATCAAAGCAGGTCCACGGCACGTAATCATGCAAAAAGCAGATGGGGCCTTATGGGGCTGGGGTGTCAACAAACACGCGCAGCTAGGTATAGGAGACTATGAGTTTCTGTATAGTTCACCAGTTCCTGTACAAAAACCGATTCTTGTCCGTCTCAATGGTTCGCCTGTCTCTCTGAGTAATGGTGTCATTACCCGCAACGGGCAAGCGTTTATTCCCCTTCGTTCTGTTTTTGATAAACTGGGGGCCGAGATCGCTTATGATTTCAACAGCAAAATAGCAAAAATAGATCAGTCCAAGGCAGAAGATCACCCTGTCTTTCTAGAAATAAATTTCAAAACCAGCCAAGCAAAAGTGAACGGTAAGGCTGTAAAGCTTACCAATCCGCCCTTCATGGTGAATGGTATTGGTTATCTTCCATTAAGGCTGATCAGCGAAACGCTGGGGGCCAAGGTAGATTGGATACAAAAAGAAGATACTATTGAAATTACGACAAAATAGTAAATCAAAAACCAGTCCAAACATGATTCATGTTGGACTGGTTTTTAATGCTATATACTGTGTATAATATGCGATCTCTTATCTATTTCAACAATTTGTTATAGCGCAGAATCTGCTTATTGTTTAGCTTTATTCTCTTTTTCTCTTTCGACCAGCATATCTACGATCATATCAATCTGTCCTGTAATAGCGATTGGATCATAGCGATAATACGTATCAAAATCGTTAAAGAACACTCTATTGTTCTTCACCGCAGGAAGATTCCCCCATACAGCGGACGACTTCAGTTGCTTGAGCGCGTCACCCTTTTTCTCGGGATCATACGTAGTCAGGAACATATAATCTGCGTCATACTGCGGCAATACCTCCATCGAAAGCTGTACCGTTTGTTCCTTGGAGTTCATTGTTTTCTTTGGCAAGTTCAGTTTGAGCGCATTGTACACGGCTTGTCCACCGCGACCCGCATTGTCGCCAAAGATCCAAAGTGCATGCTTGTCCGTCAGCTCATACAGACCGAAAGTTGCCTTTTCGTCAATCACACCTTTAAGACGTGCGCGACCTTCAGCGGCCTTTTTATCAAATGCAGCAATAAATTGCTCAGCCTTCTCCTTTTCCCCGGTGATATCGCCGAACAGCTTGACCGTATCATAAATATTAGTCGTCGTGCCGTACGGAATGTACAGGGTAGGTGCAATTTTAGACAAAGCCTCATAATTCGTATCCTTCATAACCACGATCAGATCGGGTTTGAGTTCCAGCGTCTTTTCCAAATTGGTCGGATCACCCACCTCTTTGGTTCCTTTTTCCTTCAGCAAATCGGTCAGAAAAGGATTTTGAAACGCAGTCGGCTCCACACCCACCACGTTAGCACCCACGGACAGCAGTTCTCCGCCGTAAAAATCCGTTACAATACGCTGTGGCTTAGCAGGAATTTGAATATCCCCTTTAACCGTATTAAAGCTTCTAGTCTCTCCAGTAGTAGCTGACTCTTGCTTATCTCCTGAAGATGAAGCCGGATTACTCCCATTATTATTTCCGCTGCAAGCGCTGATGAATACAGACAATACAAGTAACATAGCTGTCATCATAAAATACGATTTTCTTCTCAACTGATTAGCCCCCTATATATTGTGGAGATGATCTCCCTGATACACATGATAATGATTATCAATATCGTAAGAAATATATCAAGCGTCGTCCTTGCTGTCAACTGAAAAACGAACTTTGTACATTCCTCCTTAATAAATCAAAAGACCTGCCAAAATGATGGTCAGGTCTTTTTCGTGGAGCCGTATTCAAAAGCCTACACATTGGGGCTAGGTTGCTGAAGGCTGCTTTCTGGTGATCGCTGTTTTGTTTTATATTCTTCTCCCCAATCTTTCATCAAGTTAATAATCGGGATGAGCGTTTTTCCGAATTCGGTGAGAGAGTATTCAACCTTAGGCGGAACCTGCTGGTATACTTCACGGTGAACGACACCATCCTCTTCCAGCTCGCGCAATTGGAGTGTCAGCATACGCTGGGTGATCCCCGGACAGATCCGCCGAAAATCACTAAATCGCTTAGTCCCATACATAAGATGATACAAAATAATCCCTTTCCATTTGCCCCCAATCACGTCCAGCGTGAACTCAACTGGACACGCCTGATCATTTCCAGCGGTACATTCCCCAAAGCCGCCTTTCCGATTACGCATAGGCTTTTCTCCTCCTTAGTATCATTTTATATACTACAGCACATTAATGTGCGTACTTCAAAAACGGTCATGTATATTCTAATATTAAGCATGTCACTTGGTAAGCGTCAATTTTAATCAACATCCATAAGGAGTGGAATAACGATGGAAACCTTAGCTACTACTAAAGATCAAATCTTATCCGCATACGAGTTCAGACATGCAACGAAGGAATTTGATAGTCATAAGAAAATTAGCGATTCCGATTTTGATTTTATTCTTGAAACCGGTCGTTTATCTCCAAGCTCGTTTGGCTTTGAACCCTGGAAATTTGTTGTCGTTCAGAGTAAAGCTATGCGTGAGAAGCTACTGCCTTACTCTTGGGGGGCCCAAAAACAACTGCCAACAGCCAGCCATTTTGTACTCATCCTCTCTAGACTTCCTGAAGATATGATAGCCTCCTCCGATTATATCAAGAGTATGATGGAGAACGTGCAGCAATTACCAGCTGAAGTGATGCAAGGCAAAGAGAAAGTATATGACGCCTTCCTAAAATCAGATTTTGCGCTGGAGGAAAACAAAAGAGCCTTGTTCGAGTGGGGCTGCCGACAAACCTACATCGCACTGGGCAATATGATGACTGCCGCAGCCCAAATCGGCATTGATTCCTGCCCTATCGAAGGTTTTAATAAACAGGAAATCGAACGCATCCTCTCTGAAGAAGGCATTATGGATGCCAAGCATTTCGGTATTTCTTGTATGGTGGCATTTGGCTACCGTCTCAACGAGCCGCGTGGCAAAACTCGGCGACCTGTAGATCAGGTTATTGAGTGGGTGTAAAACCTTTTCTCTAAAACAAAGGGGTGTCCCCACAGCCATTTCGATGGCTTTGGGGACACCCCTTTTTCATAAAACCTCAGCTCTTAACTCTTTCCAATTACTTACTGATAATTTACTTCTTCTGCAAAGTAAATATCCTTCAAACGATCCTTTACGCGTTGAATTTCATCCGCTGTTAAAGGAGCAGTTGGACATAGCTTGAAGTTCCTTCCGGTGACATAGCTTACGTCCGTGTGACCATCCAAGTTGTAGTCCATCTTCGGAACCGGTTTTCGGGTATAATCGGTAAAGTCAATAATGGACCATGCCGCATCTCCATCCTCTTTGGATAAAATAATCCGCTGTGAGGCATTTTCGGTCCACAAATAGCGCAGATTTGCTGGTGAATTATTGGAATCCATAGCCGTCTTAATACCTGAGCCTCTAAACATGAGCGTAAACTCCGTATGATCATTATTGGATCCTGCTACCGATTCATAAATCTGTTTCAGCCCGTCCACGCCTACAATCTCAACCTTGCGATCAACAGGGAAGTGGTTCACAAAATTCTCCCATATTGGAGCCATGTTATGGGTGTTGGCAAGTGCGTTGATGTCCAAAATAATGGACAAGTAGCTTACCGTATTTATACGTTGATAAGGGTTATCCAAATATTGCTGTACTATATACAGTTGTGGTGCTGCATCCGTCTCAGTCACATATGGGTCAAGCGGATGAAGAGTCCAGCGTGAGGAATCTTTCGTATAGCGTGATCCAATCGGATCAATCGTAACCGAGTTCATGAATACGGTACCGCTATTATCTGCTAGTCCCTGTGCGGGAACAATTGGATTGTCCTTATGGGACCAGTAAGGCATCAATGGAGAGCCCTCACCATACATACCGTTCACATTATATTGTGTAGCCGACCATCCCATCGCGGAAGTAATCCGATAGTGATCTTTAAGCCATTGAGTCTGTTCGGGATTTACCGTAAAGCTGGTCAATGATTTCGGAAGATACTTCCGATATTGGTCTGTATCCATGCTTTCAAACACCGATGGTGATCCCATTGTACCGGATTGGTGCAGCTCATTGAATGCATTGTAACGATACATATACATCCACTCGTCCATTCGAGCTTCCCAAATAGGAAACTTTAACTGGTTCGGATACCCATCCAACATTCCGACTTCATCTCCATACTGATCGACGAATGCCAAAACCTGTTTAAGCTGCGGGCGATTTGCTTCTACAAAAACAAATCCGTTTTCCATCGCCCACGTCACTTTGACATTGGGACCAAAGTGGTCCATCAGCAATTGACGCGCTTGCTTGATTTGATCTACCGTCGTCGCGCTTCCCTGCAGCATGATGGAGACAGCAAAGTATTGCTTTTTGCGTTCCCCGGGTTCTACCGTTAATTCCGCATCAGATGTGAAGTGAACCCCTTGAGATGGCGACTCAACCGTGATCTTTAATGGAATGACCGAGTTTACTGTCGGAATCAAATGCAGGTTGGCAATCTTCCCATCCTCATCAAATATTCCTCTGGAATCCTCTACCCGAAGTATCAAGTCTGAGGGCAGCAATCCAGGAGCTATAACCTCTCCATTAGCATTATGAAATACGTAGGACATATTCCAAGCAGCAGGATCTAAAGTAGCAGCCTCTGAAATGGTATACGTAGCCAAGTATACGGACCTGATTACGTTCGGTGGCTCTGCCGGCGGAGTCTTCCCTTTCACGATTAGCTTGGCCTGAGCTGTAAGGACCTGATAAGGTTTGGCAACGGTGACCTTCATTTCTACAGGAATGAAGCTGTCCGCAACCGGAATATTTTCGGGATGTGCAATTTTCCCTTGTTCATCAAAAATACCTAACCCATCACTAAATGTGTACGTAACACTTGTGACGCTGGCAGCAGGAATGCTTACGGGTCGCCCTTTATTGTAGAGCTGAAAAGATAGCTGATACGAAGGGTATGTCTCCGGTTGATTTACCAGCTCCTGCGCCTTGATCACGACCTCATCTACCAGAAAATCCGAAGAATGATCCGGTGGATCTACCGGAATTACTGGTGGTTTGGGTTTAGGTCCCGGCGGTGTCACCGACGGTTCCGGCTTCGGTTCTGGTGGTGTCACCGGAGATGCTGGTGAATCAGGGCTTGGGCGATGCCTTTTAGGCTCCTCGACTTCCGAATTCACAGGTTGTTGACTAATTTCCGGTGTCACATCGACCTCGATCTTCTTCGATTCTTGTTGGCTGGTCGTCTGAGGCATCGTTGCAGTTCCATCTCCTAATGACCCTAGCAAACGCTTGGCACGTTCTCTCAGACCGTCACCGCCTAACCATATTCGATAAGCAACCAGCGTGGCATCCTGCCGTCTCACAGACTCTTTAGGATGGAAATAGTGATTCGTATCTCCCTCGATCAGTTCCAGCCGTTCCATCAGCCATACGCTCGTTTGTGCATAATCTGATATATCAGATTGATCCACAAAACTGGATATACCAGCCGATCGGGTATCTTCAGTAACACCAAAATAGCGGGCATACCAAACGGCCATATCCTGACGAGTCATATTGTGCTTGGCACCGAATAATTGATCACTAATTCCTTTCGTAATGCTCTCTTCCTGTAAGGCCTGTACATAAGGTAGAGCCCATGGTGACACATCACGAAAAGAAGTTACGCCTCTGTTATTCGATGTTCGCTTTAAGGTTTTAGCGAAAATGCTTGCCCATTCCTGTCGCGAGATAAAATGTAAAGGTCGAAAGCTCCCATCCTGATATCCCGTAACATAACCTTGAGCAGCCATGGCCTCAATCGCATCAGCTGCATAGGAATGTTCGATATCGTTAAAGGCTCTGTCCGCAAAAACAGGCGCACTATGTATACAGAACAACCAGACAGCCAGTAAACCAGCCATGTAATGCCTAATTTGTTTTAACTTTTTTTCATAATTCATTATTCGGAATCATTACACCTCCTTTACTAGATAGCACTGAGCCACTTTCGCCTGTACTTTCATATCAACTTTGAAAATTAGTCTCTCTTGTTTTCAATCGGTTTTTCATTACTGTTAACACCAAACTGTATATACTTGAATTATCGGAATAATCTCCCTAGGATTGAATAAAGCCAGTAAAAAAAGTAGTTTTGGCAATCTACTATCCTGTTTATTCACCATCTTTTTTTAAGCCGTAATTCCCTATCACTAAACAATGGTTTTCATTGGTAATTAAATATTTATCATCTTTTTGTGTTACTATGTTGATCCCGTATACAAATAAAAAAAGAGATAACATCTGTATCCGCATTCGCTTGAAGAATACAAAATGTTATCTCGTTCTCGTGTACATATATACTTATAAAATCCTGTCTGCTGTTTTAATTCTCTTTAAACTCAGAACCCTTATAAACATAAAAGTAGCCGTTTAAAGCCCCATTTTGTGGATAGGCAGCAGGATCTTTGCCTTTTATTTGACCAACCAACTCTCGATTTATAAACGCAGGGGGGCCTTCCTCAACTAGCGCTTCAGCAGACATTCCAGTGATTGATTTTACTGTGTTGGACCAGAATGTAACTAAGTAGACATCGTCAGCATTAAAATGATAGCGTCCTTCACTTGGAGTTCCCTCATAAAACAGCTCTGCCAAAGAAGCTGCCTCAGATCCTCTCATAAAAATTCGAATCTCATCGGTTCCGTTCCATGTATGAGGAACTCCACCTTTTGGATTAACGTATTCTACAGTTTCTGGCTCCTTGTCGCTAATAAAATCAACAACTGCATATTTATAAACCTCATCTGTTACACTCTTGGTTGCAATTTCAGTTGTTTTCTCTGTTCTATAGCCACTGAACTTTCCATACACATTCGGGGTTTTGCCAATAGCAGCTAAGGCCTTTTCCTGATCCATGAATCCGGCTCTTCCAGCTACTGGTGTCAGCCTGTACGTCTTGATTTCAGTCCCCTTGTACTGATCCCAAGTGTATTCGTAATAATATTTCGCATAAGATACTCCACTGTTCCAGCCTACGGATAACAGCATGAGAATACCTATCATGAATACTAACGGCCATTTTTTCAACTTCATACCCTCAACCTCTTTTCTCCAAGTACACTCAAATCATCATTAGCATTATAGCTTTTCAATAAATCTATCGACAGTTAAATATTAGAAGAAAGTGTGGATAAATTATGTCCTTGATAATTTACTATTTGCCTGTGTTTTACTGATCGGTTGCAGCTTTGAGACGTTTTTCCATTTCTGTAGACACCATAATGTTTAATAGCCCCATAAGATTATTGGTCTCATCTCTTGCTTTTTGATAGGCCGCAGCGAAGGCTTTTTCATTCGCGGCAGGGTTTTTAATGTCACTTAGTTTCTTCCACTCGGGCTTAACGCGTTGATCGTACATATCGTACAAGCTGATGTCTGTAGGTGTCTGGGCAACAGGCATCATAGACTCAAATTTCGAGGCAACCTTAAAAAATCCCAGCGTATTTTGGACCGATGGACTAGAATAATCATGCGTCTTCATCGCTTCTTCTAAAATATGAAGTCCCTCTCGTGACAAATAGAGCATTTTGACGAGTCCTCTTTCAGTATTAGAGGTTTCCTCCCACTTCTTGTAGGACTCACCTGGAGCAACTCCCTCTGTAAAAAAATTATAAGCTTCATGAATAAATTCATCTGTATTCAGGTGGATGGGTTCTTCTGTATATAAATTCACGACAGAATCACTGTAATTTGCAATGTTTACATGTTTCCCAGTTGGATCGGAAACCCGCCGAATCGGATGATCCTGCACTCGTACCAGTCCATAACGATCGGCAAAGGTAAGAAGCTGCTCCTGCGTCGTATTTAACCCTATTTGTCCTGCTGGCTGATCGGGTTTCGTTGCTTCTTTAGCCACGTCGGAATACGTCTTTCCATTACTTTTTGTAGCTTGGTCTGTAGTATTGCTCACAACACCATCCACACCAGCCTGTTCCGCATTGTCCGCCTTGGCATTCTGGGTAGTCGTAGTGGTTGCCGTTGCTGCTCCAGTCGTAGATTCACCTTCAATTTGCTTCTTGGAGTCACCGCATGCGGTCAGCATAGCAGTTAAACTTATTACAGCAGTCAACAAAATAATATACGCTTTTGCCTTCATCAGTATCTTCCTCATTTCCTTATGTATCATTCTTTCGTGGTTTGATAGTAGACTTCAATAATATGGAATTAATCTTATCAAAAATAAAAATGAGAGAATACTGGACCATACTCCTGATTATCTTCGATGATTCTATAGTAATTCGTTGTTTTCTGAACTAAAGTCGTGGCTCTCAACCTACATAATGGGCAAATTGCCCGTTGACTTTCGGAATACTTGATCCTCGGTACTACTCCTGCCTGTTCAAGTTACATCATATTTGGTTCCTAGTTTTCTAAAACCGATCGTGCTGTTTTAAATCAGTAGGTTGTAGTAAATCGAATATTACAAACGAAAGCACCTGTAATTCATATAGAAATGGATGAATTACAGATGCTTATCTATTAGTTAGTAATGAGACTCCCTATTTTATTGTTTTTATGAATATTTTCCGTTCCGGCATCCAATGCAGTTTTGTAATATGAGCATTTATGTTCAATAACTTCCATTGTTTTTTTAAGTTCTTCCATTTGTGCTTCTACAGTAGCTTTTCGTTCCATAAACATGTCATATCTTTGTTGTAGTGTGGAATCCCCACCAGAACACCAATCAATGAAATTTTTAATTTCTTTGATCGGCATCCCGGTGGATTTTAGACATTCAATTATTTTTAAAGCGTCGATATCGGATTCTTTAAATAATCTTGTTCCGCTAGATGTCCGTTCTACAAAAGGCATAAGTCCCTCTTTGTCGTAGTAACGCAAAGCGTATGCTGTAAGATTCAATTCTTTTGCAACTTCGCTGATAGAATACGTCTTCATCATGTATCTCCTATTCTTAATGACATAGACTTCGAGTTAACTCTATGATATAAGAGGGATTCTATCAAGTTATTTGTAGAATGTCAAAGTCCCCTTATAGGAAAAGTAGAATCAGATGCTATCTAACGAAATATAATTAGCAAGAAAACAACATTACTGAATAGAGGCTTATAAACTTCGCTTGACTTAGAGTTAACTATAAGGATTAACATTGATTTGCAAGAGAAAAAGTATAAATGGAAATGAATGAAGGGGAACTTCAACCGACTTCAGCTAGTTTTCAATTTATACCGATATAACTGCATTCTCTTGAAAAATAAAAATAATTGGAGGCTATTTATGATAACTGCTAAAGCACGAGCTGTCGATGGCCCAGACAAACCGTTTCGATCGGCTGAAATTAAACGACGGGATCTTGATTCACACGATGTTCTGATTGAAATTAAATATGCCGGCATATGCCATTCTGACATCCACACTGCTCACGGCGAATGGGGCCCAGTGAACTACCCTCTCGTACCTGGACATGAAATTGCAGGGATTGTCACGGAGGTAGGATCTGAGGTTACAAAGTACAGCGTTGGTGACCGGGTAGGGGTTGGCTGTATGGTTGATTCCTGTGGCGAATGTGAGAACTGTCGTAAAGGAGAGGAACAATACTGCCTTAAAGGAAATGTCCCTACCTATGCTGGTGTTGACAAATACGGCGAGCCTACACAAGGCGGATATTCTACCCACATTGTCGTAACTGAGGATTTTGTAGTGAAAATTCCAGATAACATTGAGCTTGACGTGGCTGCTCCATTACTTTGTGCAGGTATTACGACTTATTCACCGTTGAACCGCTGGGGTGCTGGTCCAGATAAAAAAGTGGCCGTTGTGGGAATGGGAGGCCTTGGTCATATGGCTATCAAGATTGCACATGCTATGGGTGCTGAGGTAACCGTTCTATCCCAAACATTAAAGAAAAAAGATGATGGCTTGCAATTTGGTGCGGACCACTATTATGCTACAAGCGAACCAGAAACATTTGAAAAACTTGCTGGGCACTTTGATTTGATCATTAACACGGTAAGTGCTGCCATCGATATGGATGCTTATTTTGCACTACTCAATCTAGACGGAACTTTGGTGAATGTCGGTGCCCCTGGGGAGCCGTTGTCACTAAATGTGATGTCCCTTATCGGACATCGCCGTTCATTTGCTGGTTCAATGATAGGAGGCATCCGTGAGACACAGGAAATGTTGGATTTTTGTGCAAAACACAATATTGTTCCTAAAATTGAAGTAATTTCGGCCGACCAGATTGACGAAGCCTACAAACGAGTGTTAGCTTCTGATGTGAAGTATAGATTCGTGATTGACATTAGCACAATGTAAGCTATGTAAATCATAAGTTATACAAGTGATTTTAATTTTGAAGGTGTCCCCAAAGTATTACTTGGGACACCTTCACTTTATTCTGTGTACCATCCTATTGTCCATTTCCTCTTTTTGCATTTATTTGTAATCCAAAGATTCCACCCTTAGAATATAATACATTAGGAATAAATAGGAAGGTGGAACTTATCTATGTTTAAGAAAATGGATATTTACAAAATCCTCACTTTAATATTTGCATTAGTTGTTATGATCTCTTCCTCTTTATCACTCGCATACCCGGACACCTATAGGGACTCATACAAAATCACGCAATTTTTTCTAGGGTTTATATTTTTATTTTCGGGAATTACAGAGTTTAAGGCCAATCGTAAGAGTATAGCAATAATCAACTTCTCCATTTTCGTTCTCACTTTTTTTGTATTTGTATTTACACTTGTAGTGCGAACTGGATAACCACACGGTTCTATACCTCAGTAACAACCTTTCCATAGCCCCTCCCTCGTCATGTAAAAGAAAAGCCGAGCGAACTCAGGTCATCTGAATTGCGCTCGGCAAATGTTACGTATTTAGCAATCTTTTAGTTTTCCTCTAATTCTTCAATTCTCTGCCGCTTTCCTATGCCAAAGACAAAATATCCAACAATGACGATCGCCATGAATATTGCCCCGACAATCAACGGCAAGCGTGTGTCTGGATTAAACCACATTCCAACGATCACAAGCAACAAAAAGACAATGGTGATGTAATTACTGATTGGAAAAAAACGAGATTTAAAGGTGTGATCCTTCATTTCATCCTTCCACTTTTTCCTGAATTTAAATTGGCTGATGGCTAATGCAAACCACGGTACCATGCCTGGGAGAACACTGGCGCTGTAAATGTACAGAAACAGTTTGGAATTAGGCATTAAGTAGTTAAATAACACTCCTACCAGCAGCAAAGAAATGGTCGTAATAATACTATTTCTAGGAACACCGCTTGGGGAAACTTTCCCGAAAAACTTGGGAGCTTGTCCGTTCTTAGCTAATGTATATAACATTCTGCCCGCACTGTAAATACCACTGTTGCAGCCGGACATCGCAGCTGTAAGTACAACAAAGTTAATGATACCCGCAGCAGCCACAATTCCTACCTTGGCAAAAGTCAGAACAAATGGGCTACCGATCTCTCCAATTTGGTTCCAAGGATAAATTGTAACAATGACAAAGATTGCACCCACATAAAAAATCAAAATACGCCAGATGATGTTTTTAATGGCTTTTCGCAGTGTCATTTTCGGATTTTCAGCTTCACCTGCCGTAATACCCACCATCTCTATCCCTTGGTAAGCCGCTGTTACAATGCAGAGTGCAAATAGAAACCCTTTCAAGCCACCTGCAAAGAAGCCGCCATGGCTGAACAGATTGGATAGACCTATCGGTTGTCCACCGTTACCGAGTCCAAAAAAGATCATCCCCGTACCCACTACTAGCATGAAGATAATAGCGACAATCTTAATCATGGCAAACCAAAACTCAAATTCTCCATAAAATTTCACAGCCGCCAAATTGGCCAATGCAATAATAATTACACCTGCCAAAGCCGGTAACCATTGCGGGATATCTGGGAACCAGTAGCCCACATATACCCCAATCGCAGTGACTTCCGCCATCCCTACGGTAACCCATAAAAACCAATAGCTCCAGGCGGTCAAGAAACCGGCTAAGGGGCTGATATATTTATGAGCAAATGTAGCGAATGAGCCTGTCACCGGTTCAAGAATCAGCATTTCCCCCATGATCCGCATGACAAAAAACATAATAATCCCAGCTAAGAGATAAGCCAACAGTACTGAGGGACCTGCCCATTTTATCGTACTTGCCGACCCCATAAACAAACCGACGCCAATCGTGCCTCCAAGCGCAATCAACTCAACGTGCCGTGGCTTTAGCCCTCTCGTTAATTGTTTCGATTCCAAAAGAACGCTCCCCTTCGTATATGTTCATCATCAAACGCTAATGATCCGGAAAACTGCCCCCAAACATTATTAATTTTTCAGACTGACGTGGTCGTGAGTGAACGACTACAAAGTAGTTCCACGATTCTTAAATATACAAGGAAACCACGTCCTATTTACCGTCCAAACCTTACTGTTTCTAAGACCGAGTCCGTAGCATTAGATGCATTGTATGACAAAAAACGCCTAAATACAACTGCTAATTAACAGACATATTTAGGCATGAAATGGAAAGGAAGGTGATTCATGTTTTCTGAACAATGGTCAATTTAATGCGATGCATTAGAGTACTAAACACAACTAGTTTTTCAATGATAAATATCACGATATTAAGCCTATGTATTTATTTAAGATTTTTTATAAAATTTTTCTGATCCTTGGTAAACATATAGCCACGTCGTTCATAGAACCTGTGGGCCTGTATCCGACTTGGGTGAGATAACAGTTTGATCCCGGAAAATCCATGGGACTTTCCCCACTGTTCAAGACGCTCAATCAACATGCTACCTACACCTTGATTTCTATACTTTTCTTTAACAACAAATCCTAGTATATTCACCAAAGATTCAGAAAAAAGTAATTCATGTGGGCTTCCATGAATATATCCTAATACCTCGTTGTTTTCTTCATAAACAAAGATCATATCTTTTGATTCCTTTATAATCCTTTCAATCTTCCCTTTTACTTTTACTTCAGGAAATAGATCTAGATTGGGATTAAAGTCTTGGTTTAACAAATAAATATCATGATAATCAGTTCCCCTAATTTCCCTAACATTTTTTTCTTTCACTTTTGAAATGCCCCCTATTTTCATCATCCGATGCTTTATATCGAATCATTACTCCTCGCGCTCTTGCCCGTTAAAACTCTTCAGCATATCAATAAACGCTTCAAGTTTGGAATCCTCCCATGTTGAAATGCGTTGATAAAACTCATTTTCTTTTTCTTTTAAAGCTTCTAGGGCTTTTTCACGACCATTAGCTGTCAGGGATATTAACACTCCCCGACGATCCTCAGGGTGAGTTTCACTTTTTACATAATTCAAGTGTTTAAGCTGAGTAACAAGTCGGCTGACAGAGCTTCGATCCATAGCGGTGGATTCCGCCAAAAATGTAGCGCTTGCCGGACCGTACGAAAGAAGGCAGCGTACGATCAGAAAAGCCGCAGGTTGTAATGATGGATCGAAAAGTGCCGCTGTTCTTACATTGAGTGCATGTGACGCGCTTATAAGTGCATTAAGTTGTTCACCAAGATTCAGTTCTAATTGCTCTCTTGTAGAATTTGAATGTTGAGTTTTATGATCCATATGTCTCCACCTTATTTGAATGAGTTTGAATATATTTGACATATATCAATCAAAATACATATACTTGATATATATCAATCATATTTTCGGCTTTGATAAGTGTCAAGCAGAAGATCTACAGTATAAAGCATCTACAACCTTAAAGCGTAAGCATGAATAAGAATGTAATTGGATCGAGAATTAGGAGGATGATGTATATGTCGACATACCCGACTATTGTAATCACTGGTGCTACTAACGGTCTTGGACAATTAGTAGCAATTGAATTAGCCCAACGCGGAGCGCATCTAGTCTTAACAGCCAGAAATGAAAAGCGTGCTGAAACGACTAAAAATGTTCTAAAAGATCTGGCGCCAAGTACAAAGGTAGACTTTTTTTTCGGGGACTTGTCTCTTATGAAAGATGTCAGGCGTATTGGTGATGAAATTAAAGCTAATTATCCAAAGATTGATGTATTAGTGAACAATGCTGGATTACATGGATTTGAACAGCGAATAACCTCAGAGGGTTTGGCAGAAATGATAGCCGTAAACTATCTTGCCCCGTGGCTGTTAACGCATACCCTACTCAATTCACTCATGGAATCCACAAATGCTAGGATCGTCAATGTGGCTTCTGAAGCGTCACGCAACCATGGCGAATTAAAATTACCGGAGGATTTAACAGATATATCTGCATTTACCGCAAGAGGTTCATCTAAGATATACGGAAAGACTAAACTTCTTAATATCATGTTTACAGAAGAACTTGGACGTCAGTTGTATGGAACCGGAATCGTAGTTAACGCACTTAATCCAGGATTTAACGTTACCGGCCTTGGCCGTGAGTTAGGATTTTCTTCAGTACTTGCAAAAATATTGAACGCTTTGCACATCGGAGACCCACGAAGAGGAGCAGAAATTATTATTCGTTTAGCAACAGAATCTCAATATCGAGAAGTGACAGGTGGATATTTTAATGTTGGCACTGGTAAGCCGATTGTGCCGACATATCCTGGTGGGGATAGCAAGATGCAACGCCTACTTTGGAGTACTACTACCGAATTGTTACGGCAAAAAGGGGTTATGGCATGAAATAGGAGCTATTATCAAATAATGCCCTCCAACGAATGGTTCATTTTGTAAACTAAATCTCTCTTTTAACCGATAAATACATATGCTGGTTCTGTACTTAAATATCTCCTCCCATCTTTACATATTCAAGTACAAACGTGTATTTTTCCTAAAAGGGGGCTTCCTATGAACTATCTAGACGAGCATATACTTAGCCTCAAAGCTAAAATGGTGGATCGGAAGACAGCTAATAACGATAATGTGAAATCCATTCCAGCTCAAACTCAGAAATCGGAACAGGACGGTTCCATGTTTGAAGAAACAAAGCTACTTCATATTGAAAACGATTATCTCGCATTGGAGCCCATTACAATACTACACGGAGAAATTGGTTTCTACATTCCCAAGTCCTTTACTCCTATGCCAATGGAGCAAGCTATAATCAAATATCCTTCAGAGCATCGACCAAAGGTCATTTATACCTCATCTGAGGAGACTATCAATATCACCTTTAATCCTACAAATACCGCTCTGGAAGCGGAAGAGCTGCCCGATTTTGTAGAGCAAATGGCGGATATTTTACGGTCTGTACAACCGATTCGCAACTGGTTAGGTACCGAAATGGTTATCAACGGTTCCGGACTTTCAGTTGGGCAGATTCGTTTTGTGGCGGCGGGGATCGACGGTAATTTATACAACGAAATGCTATTCTTCATCCACAATGGACGAGTTGTCATAGGTTCCTTTAGCTGTCTGGAGGTAGATCTCGAAATCTGGTTACCTGTAGCAGAATACTGGGTTCAATCCCTTTCTGTCCTTCCACCCTCCACCTATTCTACAAATGAGAAAGGAATGACTACACCATGAGTCTGGGATACGATCAAATTCACATTCACCCTTATGAACAAATGGATCTAGAAGAGCTTACCTTAACGAAAAAAGTTAACGAGCATACTCGGCTTTATTTTACAGGTGTTATCCCCGAAGACTTGCAAGACAGTTACGTGGAAACGACAGAAAAAAATACCATCATTGAAGTCAGCCAACAAGATGAGTCTGGCGCAAGCAAGCCGTTATTTAGCGGCATTGCCCTCTCGGTCGAGGTAAAAGTCGTGCGAGGTGTGTACTATCTGGAGGTGGAAGCTATTTCCCATACGTACCGGATGGACATCAAGCAGCGTACTCGTTCTTTTCAGTATACGAAAATGACGATTCCTCAAATGCTGGAGCACATAGGTAAGGACTATGAAGGACTGGATGTGATCGACGGGGCTACTGGCGGAGAAGCCATCGGGCGGCTTGCCATTCAGTATCAGGAGACAGACTGGGCTTTTTTAAGACGCATAGCCTCCCGTTATCATACGAGTCTGATGCCTGTAGCCCGTTTTGACAGTCCCAAATTTTATTTTGGTATTGAGGACAGCCCTGCACAGGCGATACTGGATCATACCCGTTATACCGTACGTAAGCAATTGCTTCCTTTTCGTTATTTTCAGGAGAATGAACAGACCAAACTGAGTGAACACGATTTTACTTTTTATGAGGTAGAAACAGATGAGGTACTCGACTTGGGCGCTCAGTTGAATTTTCAGGGGCATAACCTGTATGTCATGGAAGCCTACACCGCCATGAGTCAAGGACTGCTGCGGCATCAGTATGTGTTGGGTTCTTACCAGGGATTTCGGCAAAAAAGCTACTACCAGGATAAGCTGGCAGGAGCCTCATTAAGCGGTGTTGTACTGGACGTACGTCAGGATCAGGTACGCATTCATCTGGATTGTGATGAACAACAAGACGCAAGCAAAGCACACTGGTTCAACTATTCTACTGTTTACAGTGGCGGTGGCCATACTGGCTGGTACGTCATGCCAGAAAAAGGCGATTCCGTTTCTCTCTATTTCCCCGGTAGTCGGGAAGAAGACGGCGTGGCAGGTAGTGCGGTGAGACGGGCAGATCGCAAGAGTACGCATAACCATTTTTCCAATCCGCAAATGAAAATATGGCGTACCCCGCATGGCAAGGAAGTTCGACTGGGACCGGATGAACTGGTCGTTACAGCCAAGGACGGCGCTATTTACATCAAACTGGATGATAAAGAAGGCATTCATATCACCAGCAGCAAGCAAGTGAATATTTCGGCAGGAGGCAATCTCAGCCTGTCTGCGGGAAAGACGATGAGCCTGTCCGCAGGTAGTCAGCTCCGTATGGATTGTAACGGCAGTCATATTGAATTAAGCGGGTCAGCGGATATGAAAGGCAGCGAAGTGAAGTCAAATTAAGGATGATTAGCAATGGAAAAGCAAACAGATGTGTTAGATCAGCAACAAGCAGCTCTTCAACAGGCTTGGTCTCTCATTCGCAAAGAATGGGCGTTGAAATGTACATCAACACAAACACAACGATTACAGCATATAGTAGAACATTTTCGCGCCTTTTGTGAGCTGGTTCGGCAAAAGCAACTCACAGGTCGTAAAGGTCATATCGGTTACATCACCTACTCCATGCTGCGCACCACATGGCTTGAACAGAAGCCCGTTTATCTTGTTGAAGCTACGGATGCCTTATGGATACTTGATGCTGAGCCCGTTCAGTTGGAATACGATGCAAGTTGGATTTTTCTCTATTGGACTCAATTACATGAACAACTTGGGGCTGAAACCTTGAACCAGCAAGTCTCCCTTTCCGAACTTGAATTAGAGCAGATCATGCTGGAAGCAGCGGGATATCTTCATACGATGATCGTTAGTCTGGTTCGTCAGGCTATGAAGCAAGCAGTCCACCTACCAGAGTTTGAGGCGTTGGATCGTGAAGAAGCTTTTGAGATTCGCGTCGGAGAGTATATGGATCATAGTGTCTCCGTGTACCGGGAAGATCGAAGACCCGTGGATGCTAACATCATAAAGTCTTGGCTGGAGGAAAAAGAAGGATCGGCCTACAGCTACCAAGCACTGTCTCAAGTGCAATTGTCGGATGGAGATTACAGTTCCTTGGATTTTCGTTATACAGTCTTTCGCCAGATCGGGATGCAACAAAGCCGATTGCATCACTGTATCCTCGTAGGCACGGTATGGCAAGAAGCTCAGCTAGATGGAACCGACTTTTCGCACAGCCTGCTTCACGGAGCCGATTTCCGTGGCTGTTCCCTGCAAGAGGCTGTACTGGACGAAGTTTTAAGCAATAGCGAATATGGATCGGATGCTTGGCTGGATTGGGAACCGTTAGGATTGGATGGAGTGGATTTTACAAGAGCTAATTTACAGGGAGCTCGTTTTCAACAGGCACAGCTTCAAGGAGCTACTTTCCAAGATGCCGCGCTGCAAAGAGCTTTATTTAACGGCGCGGATCTAACAGGTGCCTGCTTTGTAGGAGCTGATGTCACTGACGCTTCGTTTATAGGTGCATGTTTAGTAAAAGCTAATTTTACAGGGGCAAAGCTACACCGGGCAATCTTTACTGATATCCAACTAAGCGAAGCCATTGGTCTTGCTGCTGTAGAAGCACCCCTGGTTACACAGGTAACAGATACAGTGAGTAAGGAGAGTGGGGGTAAATGAGATATTTTCGACTCATGGTGGACGAGCGCGTAAAGCATCGGGTAGAGACTGCGCCCCTGTCTCCCTTGCAGGTGGAAGAACTCCTTTCGGGTCATACCATTCAGGCGGAGGACACTCCCCTGTTTTTAGCAGTACATACAGATCCACGAACCGTATATCCGGATTTTCTGGAGTTCCCTTTGCCACTGGTTTCAGACTCCATGAAAGTCCTGTTGGAAAAATATATGCCGGAGCTGGAATGGAAGGTCGCTATACTTACCGATTTTCAGAAGGCCAGGCAGGATGTGTACTGGATATTGCGTCCACCTGTGGTGGATTGTCTTTCCTCACAAACCGAGTGGTATCCTGACCATACCTTGAAGCAGTTGGTACTTAAACACGGAAAAATCCAATCGTCTATATTTCGGATCGCCGGCTTGTTGGAAGCTCATATCTATATCAATCTCGCGGTAGCGGAAAGTCTGCTGCGTCGTCCATTTACAGGTGTTCGTGTGCAAAAAGTGGAGATGTCCACAAAGGAGGAATAATCCGTATGGAAGAAGCAAGTGTGCAGCCTGGGTCAGGTGCGAAAAAAAGCTATGTCGTGGCAGGTGCGATTTTAAGCTGTAGTTACGGTACACAGCCTACGCGTTTGAAGCGCCCTTTTAGCCACGGGGTGTATGTCAAAAATAAAGCCCAGATGAATATTGGAGATTATGTGCCTGGAGTGAACATAAAATCTTTTGGAAATTGCTCCAGTCCGCTGAATCCGACTGTGCAAGCCAGTGAGATGGTCGATATTTATGGGGTGAAAAAGGCTCCATGTATTCCTGTTCTTACGATGCCTTGGCTGAACGGAAAAAGCGACATGCGCATCGAAGGCCAGCCTGCTCTTACACAGAACTGTACGCATCAATGTCTTTATTGCGGGCACATACAAATCGAAAATGACGGTCAAGAGCTGGATTAATTAGTTGCAGCCTACCAAAATAAAAACAAAATGCGCTGGTGAGAGAATGGCTATCTTCTCCACCAACGCATGAAATAGGTTATCATCGAGTTGTTCAACATGATTACATTACATTAGGTACCGCAAAAGGTTCGGTATGAGCAGTTGGATTTCTCAGGCAATGTAGAGTAAATAGCCTGTTCGTCAGAATAAGCATAAGGGTTCGAAAGAACTTCAAGGAGTTGCTCCATCACATGGTAGTCTTCTCGTTCCACCGCAGCTTCCAATGCTTCTTCTACTCGGTGGTTGCGCGGGATGATTGCAGGATTGCTGCTGCGCATCAGCTGATGCGATGAATCTTGGGATTCCTGCTGTCTGCCCAGTCTCGCCTGCCACTGCTCGTACCACTGGGTGAATTCCTCAGTGCTGAACAGAACCGTATCCTCCAGCTTGTCCAAAGTTAGGGCACGGAAGGTATTGGTGTAGTCAGCACGATGCCTCTGCATGATATTCAGAAGATCCTCAATAAGAGATTCATCCTCCTGCTCTTCGTTAAAGATCCCTAGCTTCGCTCGCATTCCTGCAAGCCAGTGACTGTGAAACATTTTTACAAAATCTGAAATTGCATCCTCAGCCAGTGTGACAGCCTGCTCCCTGTTGTCATGCAGCAGTGGCAAGAGCGTCTCAGCAAATCTCGCGAGATTCCACGCAGCAATATGCGGCTGATTGGCATAAGCATAGCGTCCCTGCCTGTCGATGGAACTGAATACCGTCTCAGGATCATAGGTATCCATGAAGGCGCAAGGACCATAATCAATGGTTTCTCCGCTAAGGGTCATATTGTCGGTGTTCATCACCCCGTGAATAAAACCAACCAGCTGCCATTTGGCAATCAGCTCGGCCTGACGCTTAATCACTTCCTGAAGCAGTGAAAGGTAACGGTTTTCGTCATTGGCAACTTCCGGGTAGTGTCTTTCCAATGTATAATCAGCCAGAGCACGGAGATCTTCGGACGTGCCCCATGCTGAGACGTATTGAAAAGTTCCGACGCGAAGATGACTGGCAGCCACACGGGTCAGAATGGCACCGGGCTGCTCGGTTTCCCGGATGATCGTCTCACCTGTGGATACCACCGCCAAGCTGCGGGTGGTAGCAATACCTAGCGCATGCATCGCCTCACTAATGATGTATTCACGAAGCATCGGACCAAGTGCCGCACGCCCGTCACCACCACGGGAGTATGGCGTTCTGCCAGAGCCCTTGAGCTGAATATCAACCCGTTCACCCAAGGGATTGATCTGTTCGCCAAGCAGCAGAGCACGACCGTCTCCTAACATGTTAAAATGCCCGAATTGATGTCCTGCGTAAGCTTGAGCAAGAGGCGTAGCCCCTTCAGGAATTTGGTTGCCGGCCAGCTCCGCTACGCCATCATTCCTTTGCAGCGCCGTGCCGTTCAACCCCAGTGATGCTGCCAACGGATGATTAAGTATAATCAGCTTTGGTGAGCGGACAGGAGTTAGGTTGAGCTTTGTAAGCATGGATTCCGGCAGACGAGAGTAACTGTTGTCGAAGTTCCACCCTATTTTATCTGCTATTTCTTTTCTCTCCGTCATAGTGTCTCCTTTTCTGCTGTGGTATCTTGGATTTTCCCCTTTTAGTTTTTACCTCTGTCCATTTATTATCCACTTTTCACCATGCTATTGTGCTTTTTAGCTTTTAACAACCTTTTTATTGTAATCGATTATCAAACATTAATTGTATTTGAATACCGAACGGGTCTTCAATAATACCGTAGGCTTGGCTAAACATATTATTAGATAAAGGCACGATAATTTTCACGCGATTATCTGTAATTAAGCTATGATAAAAATGTTTAATTTCTTCTAAGTCAGCACTTTGAATACATAATGAAGTGTTATTACCAACTGTATATTTTTCACTGGGATTCATTGTATCTTCTGCTATCATTACTTTTGTTTTTCCGATGGATAAGACAGAATGAGAAATATAATTTTCATTTTCATCCGTAATCTGTATGGAACTGTCACGTTGGGCCATGTCTTGATAGGTAACCAGAAACAATTCCTCTGCGTTGAAGTGTTTTTTGTAAAAATGTATAGCTTCCTTTGCCTTTCCGTTCATGGATAAGAAAATAGCTACTTCCAGTGTTGCACTCATGATATCAATCTCCTTTATATATAATCTTAGTCAGGATTTTGTAAAATCCTCAGGTAGATATCTTATGAATTTGATATATTCTCTTAAGCTTATTATCATATAAAAAGGTATCAAAACATGACACCTTTATAAGGAGGTTTAGATGAAGAAATCAGAAAGATTAAATGATATGATCAGATACTTAAACAGTCGAGAGTTCTTTAATTTAAATGACCTGATGGATAAATACCATATTTCAAAAAGTACAGCTCTACGTGATATTCATTCATTAGAACAATTAGGTATGCCTATTTTTTCGGAACATGGCAGACATGGGCGATATGGTATCTTAAAAAATAGGTTGTTATCTCCCATTATTTTCACGATGGATGAAGTATATGCTCTGTACTTTGCAATGTTGACGTTAGAAGCTTATCAATCCACCCCCTTTCATTTAAGTATTAATAAACTCAATGAAAAGTTTGAACACTGTCTTTCTAAAACACAAATAGACCAGATTCATAAAATGAAAAAGGTCTTACAATTTGAAGTATATCAGCATACTCATGTTAGTCGTTATTTAGATAAAATTCTAACAAGCATTCTTAATGAGAGTACCTGTAAAGTTAAATATGTAAAAAATAATCAGAAAAAAAGTTACTATATTCAATTTTTCAAAATTTCCGCTAAGTTTGGTCAATGGTATGCTACTGGCATAGAGTTAAATACGAATAAATATAGAGTTTTCAGATGTGATCGAATAACCTTAATAGAAGAAGAGGAGAGCAATTCTGACTTTTCTATAGATGAGCTCCTTAATCGTTCATTAGAAATGTATCAATCCGAGAAGAGCATTGACTTTGAAGTAGAGATTGTAGAACAAGCGAAGGACATTTTCTATAAAGAACATTATCCCTCTATGAAAATAGAAAATGGTGATAAGACAGTCATTAAGGGATTCTATAATCCTGGAGAAGAAGAGTTTATCGCTCATTATTTTATGAGATATGGTCATTATGTACGATCTGTGAAGCCTGAATCTTTAAAACAGATTATTAAAGAAAAAGTTGAGCATCTCTTGAACCACTATCAAAAATTATAAGATCATCGAAGGTTTGTTCAACATTTCCTCTACCTTTTAGCAAGGAAAAGAAGGATCAAGCTCCTTTTCCTTGCTAACGATGACATTTGAATTATGGCTTCCGTTTGGCGATAACAGCATAGGAGACCGTTCTTGTGAATCCAGTTGGATTCCATGCAGTAAAGAACCATCTGTCTTCCGCCGCAGAATAGTTATCGAGAAGAAACCCTTGCTGATTTCCAGAGAAAATCCATGAACCGCTAATCAGATTGTAGGCGTTACCGTTAATCGTAGTGCTTCTAAAGCTATTTGGGGGGATAGTAACCGCAGCGAAAGTGAAACGCGCAAATCCATCTCCAAGTTGAGTTACACGAATGGCTTTTTTAAGATTCATAACCACGTGACTTCTTTTTTTTAACTTTCTTCCCAACTTGGCTTCCGCATTTTTAATTTTCATTAAGGTTGCCTTTCTCAAAGAAATCATCTCCTTCATTGTTTTACTTATAGTTAATGATGGAGTAGATACTTTTGAATGGACAAAATCCCCGGTAAATTGGCTGGATTTTCTGGAGGTGCTAAAACAAAGAGCCCTTCCTTAAATAAAGGAGGGCTTGACACCGCTACTCTTATTATTTTCCGTTTCTATACCGATTTTGTTAAGCCAATACGAGTGATCATGGTGTCATACGGATCTAATTCCATCGTTTGTTTGCCATATTCCGTATCAACCGTCGTTCTTTGAAGTTGATCGCTATTGTTAATAACCACCAACATTTTACTTTCTGGATAATAAGCACACTCTGTATATAGGTTATCCGTAATGTACTTCGTTTCATGTAACTCATTACCTGCAAAGCGAATCATATTCAGCAACAACCTTGTGTTTTCCCAGCTGAATTCGAATGAAGGAAGGTAAATTCCCTTTCCTTTACCGAAGGCATGTGTAGACAGTGTTATCATACCACTTGCTTCCTCCACTACCGCAGCTGACCCATCCGTAAGATAAATGCTATTCTTTGGCGTTATACTTGCCCCCTCAGGCACCAAACCATACTCATCCCTAACCTCATATGTCCATCTTCCATGACCTACCCTGGAGCCTGTATCCTCATCCAGTCCGAGAACATGCGCCATTCTAAAAAAGCTGTCGTGACCTTCTACCGCCGAAGGCTGATTGATGCCAATAAAGGTACCCCCCTCATAAACCCATTGGGTCAGTAAGTCCACACACTTGTTGTCATTCCAGTACTCCCCACCACTCCATGCTGAACCAGCAGAGCCGGCATTGATCACTACATCACAATCCTGTAGAATTCCCTGACGGATATCTTCAAAATCAATGAACTGCACTTCAATCGGCAATCCGGATAAAGCTTCATTGACATGAATCAAATCATGCATATACGTTTCATGGAAATGTCCGGACAAGGTCCACGATCTCAATTCACCCCAGCTGTGCAGAATAGCTACCTTCGTCTTCATATGATAGGGTTTGCCTTCGTGGTGCAGTTCTTTAATTTCTCTGAATTCATTGGCAATCTTTTCGATGTAATCGCAAAAATCCGGGTAAGGCTCTACAAGGTGCAAATATCCGCCCAATCCAATCCGGTCAATAGGCTCCCGCAGCAAGGCGCGCCGGATATTAATCCAATACTTTTTGGCATCCAGCGTGGGGTCGCCCCCCTCCATAAAGGTAGGAAGCCCGCCTAAGCCAACCGGAAATAAGTATGGATGCAGCCGAATCTCATGCGTATTCACTTTCACACCTGAACACAGCCTCGCCTCATAACCTGAGAACACACATTTGATCAATCCGTCAAAACCAAGCTCTTGGAAACGGTCATTATAGGGCTCCATACCAACCCAACTGTCATCATAAAACACATAGGCCAGCTTGTCGTGCTTATGCACAATATCAATTAATTTCTTGCCAAATTCGATTACAAAATCATTGATAAATGCCATCCAATCCAGCTTGCGCTGCTCAGCCGGGATATGACTGACGCGGTATTTCCCGCCATTCACAAAATCCTCGGCAGTCATCGAATACCCGTATTTCTTGGCAAACAGATCAAGCGCCCTTGAGCTTACCGTAAAATCGTATGAACCCCAGTCTGAGAACAGATGGCGATTGCGCTCATTACTGCCCCAGATCCAGACGAAATTATAAAATAAGGAGGTAAACCGAACAACCGTGGTTTCCTTATGATGAAGACACCAATCTTCCATCCAATCCAGCAGATATTGTTGCGTTTCTGCATAGATAGGATCAATCTGCATCAAATGCTCTTTGTCCCAATGATTCGTGGTGTGATTGTACATGGAAATCTCTTCCCAGATCCGGTAGGCCATAAAGCTTACCGTGTATTTATGCCAAGGAACAATTCCGGTAATGACCACATTTCCGGATTCCCTTTCATAATTCCACTGTTCTCTTGGAACTTCCTCTCCGGTCGTTCTGTCAAAAACCTGCCAATAGTTAAACGCTTCTTTGGAATCATTCACTTTGAACTGTTCAGCAAAAAAATCCTCCATCAGATAGATGGACACATAATCTTGTACAGCTACCTTTGGATTTGTAATTAAAAAACACTGCTGCAGCTTATCCAGATTACGGGACGCCCACTCATTATGATCTCTGATGATACAGATTGTCGAATATATGCCGTACCCAGCGTTAATAATCTCATCGGACAATTGCGTGCCGTCACTATCACGGATGACATCGGCACCCCACCGTTCAGCTAATTTCAGGGTCAGCGCCTCATAACCGGATTCTCCCGGTAGTGTAAAGTTCCCCGTAGTTTGTTTGGACAACTTGCTTCCCTCCTAATTCAACATATCAGACAGAAAGGCCAATGCCAGGCCTTGACCCCAGCCCTGAATCCAGTCCTTTGGAATATTGCGATACCCATCCCGATCTTTCATAACCGCTGTGCCGCCCGACACACCTAGTACCCGACCGTCCTCGCTAATATGGTTCAAGATGCCCTCCAATGCCTTTTGCACGTATTTGGTATGCAGCGGATTGCCGTTATTGATCATGGCCGCCGCGATACCGCAAGATGCCGACACTTCTTCATAGGACTCCTCGTCATCCAGTACCGTCCGCCACAAACCATTCTCCGTTTGAACACCCTTTAGTGCCGCCAGTTGATCCCGAAGCGAACACTCTACGTCCATGCATTGCGGATACAAGTACCAGTCTTTTAAATGAATTTTGACTTGCGACATGGTATATGCTCCCCAAGCATTCGCTCTCCCCCAGAAAAATCCGGACATGTGATCCTGCTTGACATTATTGTAGCCATGGTACCAGAGACCGCTACTAGGGTCTTGCAGGTATTTGATATGCCAGTAATATTGATTTAAGGCGTCCTGGATCATTGCCTCATCCTTTAATTTGGTTCCTACACGGAGCAGAAAAAATGCCGCCATAAACAATGTGTCCGCCCATGCCTGTTCTGGAAAATCATTAGCCACGGATACCGTATGCTGCAAAACATGGTCTCCGAACCGGAGAGCATTGTTTTGGATGTAATCCACCTTGCTCATCACAATATCCCAATATTTTGGATCTCCTGTTTCTTCATACAATGTGATCAGCATATGGCCCATAGCACATGTGTTTACCGTCCAGTGCGGCAGACCCAGCTCGATATATTCATCTGCCCACTGCACAAGCATATTCAAATACTCTTTATTTCCTGTTTTTGTATAGGCTCTGGATACACCATAATAAGCCACACCGCAAGGCCAGTCCCACGTCAAATCCATCGCCATGGTTTTTCTGACGACTTTGTCGATAACTTTTAATATCTCTTCCTTGTCACAAACCAATTGAAGCATCTTTATTCCCCTCTCTTAGCGCCCACGCTCCCAAAAGCGCTTGAGAGCTGTTCGTCACTATTTTGAAAACGCTTTACTTATTCCATTGTACGCAGTAAAATAGTCTCCATCTAAGCATATTCGCAACAAAACTGCGCATTTCCAATCATTTATGTGAGGATTTTACAAAATCCTGATGTATATCTGCTGGTTAAAACCAAAGTCATGGGGGTATTGAATATGCCCAGAAAAAAGAAGCCCGTTATAGAATATCGACACTATAGCTTGCCCATAAATTTCCCTGTCTTGCTATTAATCGGTGAACGTTGGAAGATTTCTGATATTAAAAGTGAGCATCTCCATTTCCATAACCATTTGGAGATTGGTATATGCTATTCAGATAGCGGCGTCATGGAGATCAAAGGAGAATCTGTACCCTTCAAAGCCGGCGATGTGACCTTCATCCCCAGGTATCTTCCTCATACCACGTATAGTTCGCCAAATACAGCCAGTCTGTGGTCTTATATCTTTTTTTCACCAGAGGATCTCTTTCAACATTCATTTAAAAGTGCTTACAGCAACTTCGAACCAAATTTGTGGGTGGTGAAGGGAAAAAACTGTATATTGAATAAGGAGCAGTATCCCAAGGTTTATACACTTGCAACTTCGATCGTAGAAGAATTAAAACAGCAGAATCCTTACTATCAGGAAAGTGCCTATGGCTTATTGCTATCCCTTTACATAGAACTCCTTAGAATTCATTCCAGGAATGAACTGTTGGCAGATCAAGAAACAGAGCATAGCCTGAAAAACGATTTTGTCATTTCTCCGGTTTTGGAATACATCACGAAAAACTATATGAACCCCATTACGATGGATTTTTTGGCCGACCTGTGCCATTTAAGTACAACTCATTTTCGAAGAAAATTCCATGAAATTATGGGGACGTCGCCTCTCGATTTCCTAAACAGCACCCGAATCGAAGAGGCTTGCAAGCAGTTAAAAAGCACGGAGGATTCTATTCTTTCGATCTCCGAACAAGTCGGTTTTCACTCCATTTCCAGCTTCAACCGTTGCTTCTCCAGGCTTATGGGAAAGCCGCCAAAAGAATGGCGTAAAGGGGCACAATCTGAAGCGCAATCTGCGAAAGCGTCTATACTGGAGTTTACGGGATGGGTTTAGCATAACAGCAGAAATAAACTTGATAAAACGAACTCAACCTCATGAATATGGATTAAACCTGAGCCATATAAATATAGTCTGCATGTGGAGCCTAAAAATAAACGTAATGATGAAATCGGTGAATCTCACAATATGACAACAGATGTTATATTATACTTTGGTTGAAGTTTAAACAAAGGAGATGCTTATGATGAATCAAGAACTAAATCAACAATTAGGTGAGATTATTGAGCAGTTCATACATTCATTTATAGCAGAAAACAATAACATTCGATCTCAAAAAGTAATCAACACTGCAGATGGGGATACAATAGCTCATTTAAGGGGAATTGGTTTTCCGAAAAAAGGAAGACCGATACAAGAGGTCGTCGATGAAATGAGAAAAAACGTCTATCCTCACCAAACCTTCATGCAACACCCTCGCTTTTTCGCATTGGTTCCTGGTCCAATGTCTCTTTACTCGTGGTTAGGAGATATCATGACTAGCGCTTATAATACCCACGCCGGAAGCTGGATGCTGAGTTCGAGCGCAAGCCTTTTAGAGGGGGAAGTGATCCGATGGATGTGTGACCAAGCAGGATATCCCAATACTGCTGGAGGCTTATTTCTGTCGGGCGGGTCACTGTCGAATTTGACCGCTTTAGCGGCTGCACGCAATGCAAGGTTATCCGAGCAGGAATATGCCATTGGAACTGCTTATGTTTCAGATCAAACTCATTCATCGGTCGCCAAAGGGCTACGCATCCTCGGATTCCGTAGTGATCAAATCAGAAAGGTTCCAAGTGATAAAAATTTTTGTATAGATGTTTCAGCCTTAGAGAAAAAAATAATGGATGATCAGACGGCTGGCATGAAACCTTTTGCGATCATTGCCACGGCAGGCACAACCAATACAGGAAGCATTGACCCGCTAAACGAAATTGCTGACCTATGTGAAAAACATAATATTTGGTTGCACGTGGATGGAGCTTACGGTGCGTCAATTTTGGCTTCTTCGAAATATAAGTCTCTTTTGAGCGGGATATCGCGTTCAGATAGTATCACCTGGGATGCACACAAATGGCTAATGCAGACCTATTCCTGTAGCGTGGTTTTAGCCAAAGATAAGCAGCAACTCAAAAACTGCTTCAGCACACGCCCAGAATATTTGAAGGATGCCGAGACTAATGAAGAATATATTAATTATTGGGATTTGGGTCCAGAGTTAACCCGGCCTGCTCGAAGTCTGAAACTATGGGTGACACTGCAAGCTTTAGGCACGAATGCTGTCGGTGAAGTTATAGAGCATGGAGTTCAACTCGCAGAATGGGCTGAAGATGAAATCAAAAAACATAATCATTGGGAAATTGTATGCCCCGCACAATTAGCGATTGTTAATTTTCGATATGCACCACCTGGGCTATCCGACCAGGAATTAGATCCACTCAATAAAAGGATCTCCCAAGAAATGGTGACGAACGGGTACGCCACAGTGCTTACGACACAACTCAATGGAAAAACGGTTCTCAGAATCTGCGCAATTCACCCGGACACTACGGAAGATGAGATAAGAAATACAGTTCAGCTTTTATCGAATATAGCAAGATCATTGAATGAGAGAAAAGTTTTTTTGCGATGAAAAATTTTGAAACTAATTGCTACGATTTCTGTAAATAAGCGAAAATATTCAGCATCACACAAATAAGAGGGGCACGCCGCCCCTCTTTGCTGTTTTCCCAGACATCCAAATTATTTGCCATTGTGCAATGCAGCAACAATGAACAGCACTTAATCCTGACACGACGTGCCCCCATCAATGAAAGTTATTTATTTTCATAACGTACTACGCCGTAGTTCATAAAAATACTGCACAATGGGATGCTTTAACTTCATCTTCTCGGTCATGTTTAATATTCGTTTTTTTCCAACTCGTCTGTCCACTAAAGCTAAAATATTCAATAAGATATCATTACTCTCTAAGCTTTCCTCTATAGAAGTAGTTAAAAATTTATTAGCTACAACATTAAAATTAGACTTGCTTAATGAGGCCTGTGCTGAGAAAAGCTCCTTTGCATGTTCTGATATTTTTCTACCTCTTGCAATTACTTGTAGACGCTCCTCGGGAACGTTACCATTAGTATCTTTTCTGACCGTTTCAATGTCTTCATTGCTGATAGGAACTTGGATATCTGGATCATTCTTGATTTCCAACTCCGTCTGATACCATTTGATCGAACTAGTGATATCATTCATATTGAGTATGTTCTTCTTATCTACAGTTATATAACAGATTCCAGACTTATCAGGCAAATAACGGTAACTGGTCGCTCGGTATTCGACTCTTCCGTCTAACGCAGGACAGCGGAAGCTCTCCAGTTGTTGCTTCAATTTACTCCAGGACATATATCCTCCTATGTTTTCAATGCCTACTAACAGCCCGTCTCCCAACTTGGCAATTTAATTTCCACGTTCCTCTACCTCATCATGATCCTTGCTTCCAAACTCATCAAGCAATGTACGCACTTCACTTGTTGATTTGGCGTTCATTAAGCTGTTTCTGAGTTCACTTGCCCCTCGGAATCCACGGACATATATTTTGAAGAAGCGGGCGAGAGGGCTGAACGAACGTGGCTCCTGCGCTGAATAATGATCATGGAGATCTAGATGAAGCCGTAGCAGTTCAAGCAATTCCTCACTGCTGTGTTCCTTCGGCTCCTTCTCAAACGCAAATGGATTCTGGAAAATACCACGCCCAATCATAATGCCATCCACACCATATTGCTCAGCGAGCTTCAAGCCGGTCTGACGGTCCGGAATATCCCCGTTAATGGTCAGCAGTGTATCTGGTGCCACCTCATCACGAAGTTTCTTAATCTCCGGAATTAGTTCCCAGTGAGCGTCTACTTTACTCATTTCCTCTCTTGTCCGCAGATGAATGGACAAATTCACAATGTCTTGTTTCAAAATATGGGTCAACCAGTCGCGCCATTCGTCTACGGTAGTGAAACCGAGCCTTGTTTTTACACTGACGGGCAGTCCCCCGGCTTTGGCGGCCTGAATGATATCCGCTGCGATTTCGGGACGGCAGATCAGGCCGCTTCCCTTCCCATTCTCGGCTACATTCGCTACAGGACAACCCATATTAATATCGATGCCTTTGAAGCCTTCTTTCGCCATACCGATGCTCATTTCACGGAAATATTCCGGCTTATCTCCCCAGATATGGGCCACCATGGGCTGTTCATCCTCTGTAAAAGTCAAACGCCCGCGTACACTTTTGTTCCCCTCCGGGTGACAATAACTCTCTGTATTCGCAAACTCCGTAAAAAACACATCCGGTCTGGCTGCTTCACTTACGACATGGCGAAACACAACATCCGTCACATCTTCCATCGGTGCCAGTATAAAAAAAGGTCGTGGCAAATCACGCCAAAAATTATTCGTCATATCAAAAACTCCTCTATAAATACCAGGACAAATCTTTGGTCCCAAAATGGTAAAGCTAACCTGTTCATGTCCTTGCTTCTTCTTCACATATAACATGTTTAAGCAACGTAGTTCAAACGGCAGTATATGTTAAGCATAGACATCTAAATGAGTATATCATACTCAATAGAGGAGCATACTCCCCAAAAGACTCGCAAAAAAAGGAAGAGCGCCCGCCCCTCCTTGCCATCTTCTATAACGTACTGCGCCCCAGTTCATAGAAATACTGCACGGCATTACTTCCCCCAGCCTATGCCGTTCCCATGCGAATAGCTTAAAAAAAGAGCCGAGGAATAATATCCTTGACCCTTTTCGTCAATTTCTACACATGAATACCTAAAATTTTCAGCTGATGCCACACGAGCATATTTATCAACATCTACACGATTTCGGTACGTTTCGATAATCTTATTGATGTTTTTATCAGTAAGTTTGTTTTGATTTTTACCTTTTTCAAACGCCAATACACCTCAACTATTAATCTTTTCTGACCAATAGTGAACAGCACTCCACATGCACCGTATGCGGAAACATATCTACGGGTTGCACTTCCACAGTAATATACCCGCCATCCTCCAATATCCTTAAATCCCGCGCCAGTGTGCTTGGGTTACAGGATACGTACACCACGCGCTCTGGCTTCATCTCCAGAATGGTGTCGAGCAGGCGTGGATCACAGCCCTTACGGGGCGGATCGACAACGATAACATCAGCTGTGATCCCTTGCTCTTTCCATGCAGGAATGACGTCCTCGGACGCGCCTACCTCAAACTTCACATTGCGCATTTCGTTCAACAGCGCATTACTCCGTGCATCGTCGATGGCTTCTTTGACGATCTCCACCCCATACACCTGGTCTGCATGCTGAGCGAGGAACAGAGAAATCGTACCGATGCCGCAATACGCATCAATCACCGTTTCTTTGCCTGTGAGCCCGGCATATTCGACGGTTTTGCCATACAGCACTTCCGTTTGTACGGGATTCACCTGATAAAAGGATCTCGCAGAAATCGCAAACTGGACGTTTCCAATGTAGTCATAGATCACGTCACGTCCCCACAGTACACGAGTCTCGTCGCCAAAAATAACGTTCGTTCGCTTTGTATTCACGTTCTGGCATATGCTTGCCACGTGGGGAATATGCTCACGGATACTGCCCATCCACGCATCTGCATGCGGAATATCTCGTCCATTCGTGACGAGCACCAGCATCATTTCACCCGTGCGAAAAGCGGTCTTTACAACGACATGGCGCAGTAGCCCACGTCCGGTTTCTTCATTATATGCACTGATGCCCAGCATTCGGCCAATCTCTTTCACACGTGCGACAACTTCGTCATTACGCTCATCCTGAATGAGACAGGTATTCATATCCACAATGCGATGGCTGCCACGTGCATAGAAACCGCCGACAAGCCCGCCTTCGGTGACACCAATCGGCACCTGGGCTTTGTTGCGATATCGCCAAGGCTCACTCATACCGAGTGTAGGATGCACGACTACGCCATGTACACTCGACAAATCAACGGACGTGCCGTCGTCACTAGTCACACTCAGCTTCCCGATACGCTCCAGCACGTCCACGACATGCTGGCGTTTCCAGCTGAGCTGCGCTTCGTAGCTCATATGCTGGATCTGGCAGCCACCGCATTGATCGTAGATGGCGCACGGAGCTGCAATCCGGTCAGGGCTAGCCTGCGCAATATCCAGCAGCTTGGCATAGCCGTACTGCTTTTTCGTTTTCAACACCTTTACTCGTACCTTTTCACCTGGCAATGCACCCGGAACGAACAGCGTAAAACCCTCGACACGTCCTACACCCTCGCCATCGTGGTTCATGCCGATGATGTCTATCACGGCCTCATCGTTCTTTTGTACAGGCAGATCGCTACGCTCTACACTAGACCGGTTACGATTGGAAGCATCATGACTTCGTCTACCGTTGGAAGAACGACGAGTATCTCGTCCGTTCTTTCTCTTCTTCCGATCCGAATCATTCACATTTTCATTCACATTTCCATTTTTATGTTTGATTTCGGCTTGAAGTAGCCCATTTCCAGCTCTAACTTGAGACTGTTCTGGTTCGCTCTCTCTTGTCGCCTTCATAGTGTTTTGGTGCTGATTTCCTTGAACAGGAGTTGCTGTTGCTGCATTCCGGCGGCTTTTTCCACGTCCGCTACGGTTATTCGTCATGAATGTCACTTCTTTCTGATCTTCTTTTTATGCGGTATTTTCTTTCGTACGTCTAATTTGAATGGTCATCTAAACATACAAACATCAACTCGAAAATGCCGTTACTCCCCACGGAGAACGGCAAGAACCAATATGCTCACACAAAAAAACAACTACCTACTCTGCATTCCATATACTATATTGCGTTGCCGTCCGGAAGCAGAAATATTTCCTCATCATTCCTCACCGGAAAACATTCAAATGATGAGGTAAATTCCGGAAGGTCGCTGGCAAAGTGCCCCCCAGTTCGCCATCCAGATTAAGCTGGACATAGCCGGGTGAGGTCACTTCCATGTAATCTGTTTTGAAATAAACAATCTTCTTGTCCTGCAAATGCTCACCACGCAGCGCGAGTGTTACCAATCGGATCATTTCCGCCAGATTGCATTTCCGCACAGCGATGACGTCAAGCAGTCCATCATCTATTGTCGCCCCAGGAGCAAGCTTTTCAAACCCGCCCACCGAATTCGTATTCGCAATCAGGAAAAGCATAAATTCGTCGTGGATCACTTCCTGACCCGATGCCTTGATGATCAGCTCCTGTGGAGCAAGGCTGACCATTTTCTCCATACCTTTAAAATAGTACGCCAACTGGCCAATCATCGTTTTGAGCTTGCTCGGAACTTCATACGTAAGCTCGGTTAAAGTTCCCCCGCCTGCAATGTTGATAAAGTAGCGGTCGTTCGCTTTTCCGATATCCAGTGGCTTCGGATTTTGACGAATAACGAGGTCGCAATAATCCTCCCAGTGCTTGGGGATGCCCAGTGCTCTGGCGAAATCATTCGTCGTCCCCAGAGGAAACACACCTAGGGGCGGGCGGTTTTCTCTTTCAGCCATCCCGTTAATGACCTCATACAATGTACCGTCGCCACCAGCGGCGATAATCATGTCATACCCACGCTCAATGGCCTCTATTGCGGCACGTGTTGCGTCCCCTTCACCCGTAGTTGCATGGCAAGAGGCTTCAATACCACCTTCATCCAGGCGCTGCAAAACATCCGCAAGACGACGCTTCATTTCCTCACGCCCAGAGGTCGGATTATAGATTAATCTAGCTCTTTTCATTCCGTTACGCCACCCGTATATTTAATGATATTTATATTCACATCGCAGTTCATCATATTCAGTCTGTACAAAATATCATCATACTGGAAAAAGACCTCTTTTACAATAAAAGAAGCCAGACTTTGCCCAAATAAGGAAATTTAAGGCTGAAATGACGTTATAGCCGAACCAGACTATCTATTACTTGACCTCGCTTGCTTCTGCATGCTTTGCAATAATTCATGAATTTGCCTGTCTATCCAGCTTGTGAGCAAAGGATGCGGCAATAAAGGATCTCCCGAATAACGGTATTCGAGCCCCTGCAAGCGTTTAGGAATTATGTGACTTGTAAAATATCCCGAACTCAAAAATAGCGGCGCCACAATAACATCATGACCCCGATCCTGATTCCAGTACGCTGCCTTGTCGTACACACTCTCGGGATTTAGCAAAGCGTAGTCCGTGATGATACCACTCACGTTTTGCACCGTACGGGCCAACGAAGAAATCCCCTGCTCCCAGCGCTGAAAAAAGCCGTTATGCACACTGCCGTGACCTACGAGTAAAATAACCTCTCTCGCAGGGTCGGCTGATAGCGGGCGAACCTTGTCCCACACCATGTGAGCAACATCTTCTCCGTCATCCAGCGGTCTACCAAAATGCACTCGCGCTTTCAATCGAAACGGCTCCAAATCTGTTTCTTTGTCCGGCGCATCTTTGACACCCAGCGCATAGCTAATCTCATCTACATGCGTACTACCTGATGACACAAACAAAGGAATAACCAATATATCTGTTACACCCAAGGCTTCCAGACGGTCAATACCATTTTGAATCAATCTTTCTTTAACCGTTTCCAAAAATGAAACCTCTACCGGTATTTCTTCCGGCAAATGAAGCTTTGCAACTGCCTGATCCACCTGTTCTACCCAATATGGCTCCCTAGAGCCATGGCTGATGACCAGTATCCCAGGGCTCCGCATTAGCGTCCCAGACGTTCCAGAGTCATTTTGTATCCGTCATTACCGTAGTTCAGACAACGTTTAACACGTGAAATGGTAGCTGTACTGGCTCCTGTCTCTGCTTCAATCTGATTATATGTGCTGCCTTTGCCTAGCATACGGGCAACCTCTAGACGTTGGGAGAGGGATTGAATTTCGTTAATCGTGCACAGATCATCAAAAAACACATAGCATTCTTCCAAATTTTTAAGAGTTAAAATAGCTTCGAACAATTGATCAATACTTTTATCATTAAGCTTTTTAAGCTGCATGGATTATCATCTCCCAAGGTTACGATCTCTCCTCATTGTACCTGAGGAATAGTCAGTTTTTCAAGCATTAACGGTTTCACGCATTACAGAACAACATTATGATCATAGAAACATACCGTACGAATGCCCAAATCCGCTTTTATACCTGATTTCGGGACACGCGCCTAAACCCACTGTGCGTTTGTAACATACAGTAGAGTATCAACCTGCAAAGGAATGTGATCTCATGCCTGGACATTACTATCATCGGAGAACGCAAACGCGTTCCATTTCCGATCCGTATAGTTCAACTCCCTATCCTGGACTCGATCCATACAGCGAGGTTCCGCAAGTCGATTCCTCCGCACTGGTTCCTTACGAGGCGCCAGCGAGTATAACAGACTCTGCCGTGGTTACACCAGACCCCGCCCCTGCCAAAGGAGGACTGCTTGGCGGCCTTGGCAATCTTGGTAATCTCAACGATATTAAAGGTATTATTGACCGTATGGGCGGTATTGACGGGATTGTTGCTACGGTCGGCAAGGTACAAAAGATCATGTCTAGCGTGCAGCAATTTGCTCCGATGGCAAAACTGATTATGGGCTCGCTCCCAGCATTCAACAAAAACGCAAGCAAAAAATCTACAACACAAATTACTGAGGAACTGGATGAATATACACCACCACGCCGACGCCGGAAAAAGACACAGCGCAAAAGTACCACTACCCCGCGCAGACGTCCGCGCAAACGCACAAGAAAGTAGACTATACTATTTGAACCAGCCTCGGCGCATAAACCAGACTACCATGGCAACACTCAACAAAAACATGAAAAACAGTACGCCAAAATATCCATATTTCCAGCCCAACTCGGGCATATTCGAAAAATTCATACCATAGATTCCTGCAATCAGCGTCAAGGGCATAAAAACGGTCGTAATTACGGTTAGCGTCTTCATAATTGAATTCATGCGATTGGAATTGAGCGATATATAACTGTCTCTCAGGTCGGCTGTCATCTCGCGGTCGGCCTCCAGCATGTCTGTCAGCTTCAATAAATGATCATATATATCGGTAAAATAAGCCATATGATCTCCTTGGCCCTGCACATGCTGCGAATTCAAAACTCGGTACATCAGATCACGCATAGGTACGATGGTACGGCGCAGCTTGAGCAGCCTGCCACGCAGGTCAAACACCTGCTTCATTAATTCCTCTACGGATTCGCGACCGCCCAAGCCCTCCAGCTCAGCCAATTCATCCTCAATCATAAAAAGGCTCGGAAAATAGTTATCTACCAGTTTGTCCATCACCGTGTAGGCTGCAGCCAGCGGTCCTCGCGACCATATTTTGCGTTCATTCGCATGCTGGACAATCCGCTCCCAGGCTTGATCCAGCTCCTCTAACTCATGATGGTGATATGTTACCAAAAAACGAGCGCTGATAAACATATCCACTTCTTCCGCAGCTAACGTATCTACATCGAGCGCATGCACGACCAGAAACTGCACATCCTCGTAATAATCCAATTTGGGACGTTGCAGAACATGCATACAATCCTCCACAGCCAATGGGTGAAAATGAAAATAACTTGTCAGCAGCTCCGTCTCGCGATCTGTAGGCTCGCTAAAATCTACCCACATCCATATGTAATCCTCCATGACGATCTGATCCAATGGTTTTCCCACTGTTACCTGATGATCATGACCTATAGCCAATGTACGTATCACCGTACGTCCCCCTCGCTTACACTTCCGTCTGATATGTCATTTATATTTTATATAAGCCAATCAGCATTATACAAATCTCAAGCTCTACATTCCCATACACTAAATAAGAAAAGGATATCTCCGGGTCAACAAGCCGTCCCAAGATATCCTTTATCCTCGTGCAGAGCAGTTCTTATCTTCAAAGCAAGCCTTCCACTTCAGAATTTTGCAAAATCCTCACTTATGAAAATAAACATCATAAGCCACTAAGCGGTCGGAGGCTTACCTCGCCCCTCGGCGCAGCAAGCACCGAGCTGCGTCGCGCCCTCTTCCCCTGCACCCACTCATTCAAAAGTGAGGCAGGCTCATGGCACGAAAAGGGCAATCAGCGAGCCGTAGCGTAGCGGTCCATTTGAATCTGGAGAAGCGGAGCGTTCGCCTTTGCCCCTGTATTTTAACCTTTTCATGTGTTATACAATCCAAAAAAATTCAGGGGCAACAGCGATCGAAAGATCAAATGGAACGCGGAGCGTCTTACAACGAGATCCCCGCCTACATCCACAAACCCTGCCTCACTTTTAATCCTCTTACAATACTTTTTCTAAGAAACTAATAGTCCGTTCATTTTTCGGATTACCAAATACCTCTTGTGGCGTTCCTTCTTCTACGATGTAACCACCGTCCATAAAAACAACACGGTCGCTTACTTCGCGTGCAAAACCCATCTCATGCGTTACGATCATCATCGTCATGCCTTCACGCGCCAGATCATTCATTACGCCAAGCACTTCGCCCACCATTTCAGGATCGAGCGCCGAGGTCGGCTCGTCGAACAGCATAATGTCTGGGTTCATGGCCAGCGCACGTGCAATCGCCACACGCTGCTTCTGACCGCCGGAAAGCTGTCCTGGCAGTGCATCTGCCTTATCGGCCAACCCCACACGATCCAGCAGCTTCATGGCCGTTTCCCGGGCCTCTGCCTTGGACTGCTTCCCCAGTTCAGTCGGCGCGAACATAATGTTCTTAAGCACGGTCATATGCGGAAACAGATTGAAGTGCTGAAATACCATACCTATATTTTCACGAACTTTGTTAATGTCCACGTTTTTGTCACTCAAGTTGTAGTCATCGACAATGACCTCACCTGCGGTAATTTCTTCAAGCATGTTCATACAACGCAAAAACGTACTTTTTCCCGAACCAGAGGGGCCAATGACACACACAACTTCGCCTTCACGTACTTGCATGTCGATGCCTTTTAGCACTTGATTACTACCATAGCTTTTTTTCAGGTTTTTAACGATAATTTTACCCACGGCGAACTCTCCCTTCAAGACGGTTGGAAATTTTGGTCAGGACTGTAATGACGATAAGATACATCACCGCTACTACCAGCCAAATATCAAAGGATTGGAATGTCCGCGCAATAATGATCTTACCCGATTGGGTCAATTCGACCAGACCGATAACAGACAAAATGGACGTATCCTTCAACGTAATAACCAACTGATTGATAAACGACGGGATCATGATTTTCACAGCTTGTGGCAAAATGATTTTAAGCATAGCCGTCCGATAGGGTAGACCAAGCGAACGGGCTGCTTCCATTTGTCCCGGATCAATGGACTGAATACCACCACGGATAATCTCAGTTACATACGCACCCGCATTCAGGGATAGCGTCAATACAGCCGCAACAAAAAGTGGCATTTTGAAGTCCAGTGCCTGTGGAATACCAAAGTAAATAAAGAAAGCAAGCACGATCAGCGGAATACCGCGGAATATATCGACGAAAACAGTTGTAATACCACGGAACACCTTGTTATGGCTTACTTTCATAAAGCCAAACACCAAACCTAGGATAAAGGCTACGAGTAAAGATACAAGTGTGTACAACAACGTATTTCCCATGCCTTTAATCAGCGAAGGCAGCGAAGCGGAAATCAGCCCCCAGCGGCTGGTCTCTACAGGCGCCACACCTTTGCCCGATTCGCCAAGGTATTTAGCCAAAATCTTATCGTATTCCCCGCTATTACGCAGATTAACAAGCCCTGCATTAAATTTCTCCAGCAACTCCTTGTTTTTGCCTTGGTTAACAGCAAACCCGTAAGAAGCACCTTTTTCCTTATCTGTTACCAGCTTAAGGCCGTTATTCTGGTTTACACCGTATGCCAGTACCGGATAGTCATCAAAGCAGGCAACCGAATTACCTGTTTTAACTTCATCATACATTTGAGAAGAATCGTCGAACGGTACTGTAGTAAAGCCGTATTTGGCCTTAATGGACTCTGCGAATGTATAACCTTCCGTTCCTGTTTTGACAGCGACACGCTGCCCTTTCAAGTCCTCATAGCGTTTAACCGTATCATTATCCTTACGGACCGCCATGACGACGCCTGAATCAAAATAAGGCTCAGAAAAATCAAATTTCCGCTTGCGTTCATCGGTAATACTCATCCCGGCAATGACACCATCCACTTGATTCGTTTCAAGGGCCTGCACTGCCGCGTTAAAGCCAAGAGGCTTAATGGTATATTCAAAATTCTGATCCTTGGCAATAGCTGCCAGCAAATCCATATCAATTCCGACGAATTTACCATCTACATCTTCAAACTCAAAAGGCGCGAACGTTGTATCCGTGCCGATATCATACTTTGTTTTATTTTCTGCATGTGCCACTACACCGAAATTACCGGCCAGGGCAACCACAAAAAACAAACAAATGATAAGTGCTATTAGTTTTCTAGATTTTTGCATAATTTCCTCCAGTCAGTTGAACGGTTCAAAGTTTTCTGTTTATTTTACAGGAGTTATTAAAAATTGACTACTTTGATGTCAGGTATTTTTGAAAAACGTTTCATGGAACTATCTGGAGGTGTAAACTTTGAAGAAGCCGTTTTGCCCCAGAATGCCAATAAGCCCCTGCCGCAAAAAGCGGACGGAAGCTTATTGTGTGTTCTATAGTGTGTACCTATTTTTCAAGAAATAATAACGAACTAGAAAAGAATTTTGAAAATCAATCCAGATAACAGCGCAGCAATCGGTATCGTTATCACCCAAGTAATAATAATTCGACCGGCCAGCGACCAACGCACAGCGGAAAAACGCTTCGCAGAACCCACACCCAAAATAGCCGAAGTAATGGCATGAGTGGTACTTACGGGCAAATGAAGCAATGTAGCTGTGAAAATAACAGAGGCTCCCGAAATGTCGGCTGCAAATCCGTTAATTGGCTCGATTTTAAAAATCTTGGTTCCCATCGTCTTGATGATTTTCCAGCCCCCGATAGATGTACCTAGCGCCATGGCTGTTGCGGCTGAAATTTTTACCCACATGGGTACTTCCAAATGGTCCTGATACCCCGACGAAACGAGTGCGAATGTAATAATCCCCATCGCCTTTTGAGCATCATTCGTACCATGCGTGAACGACTGAAGCGCTGCTGTAATGACCTGCATTGTACGGAACCCTTTGTTCACCGTATGCGGACTACGATGAGCGAAGATGTATTTTAAAATCATCATCACGATGTAACCGACAACAAAAGCAATCAACGGGGAGAAAATAAGTCCTTCGACAATCCCGATGAAGCCGCTCCAGTTTAATTTTTCCGATCCTGCACCTACATACACCGCTCCAGCCAATGCACCAATCAATGCATGAGAAGAGGATGAAGGAATACCGAACCACCAGGTTAAGAGGTTCCAGATAATCGCAGCGATCAGCGTCGCAATGACGATATCAATTCCATTCGTAAGCTTGGTTGGATCAGCCACACTTCCACCAATCGTCTTCGCAACCCCTGTAAACAATATTGCCCCGAGAAAGTTCATGACCGCAGCCATAATAATCGCACGTCGCGGGGTCAATGCACGGGTCGATACCGAAGTTGCAATCGCGTTCGCCGTATCATGAAACCCATTAATAAAATCAAATGCCAGAGCAAGAAAAATAACAATACCCAATACCAGTAAACTTGTATCCATGTAAAAGGACTCCTTACGAGTTACGCATAATGATGGATTCCAGCATATTTGCAACATCCTCGCATGAATCCGTTGTCGTTTCAAGGCGTTCGTACAATTCTTTGCGTTTAATCAGTTCAATAGGGTCAGTTACAGTTGCAAACAGGTTTTTGATGCAAATACGCAACAATTCATCCCCCTGATTTTCCAAATCATTCAGACGAATAGTGTATTCACGAATGGCCAGCAATTTTTTCTGTGAAAGCAGATGTACAGCTTTCTGAATTTCGTAAGCTGATTGACGCAGAATATCAGCGAACTGCACAATATACTCGTCCGGCTCCGTAATGTTGTACATATAAAAACGGGAAGCCGTCGCTTCAAGACCGTCCAACACATCATCCATGGTTGTTGTCAGTTCCATGATGTCGTCGCGTTCCAACGGCGTAATGAAGGTCTTGTTCAGTTCAGTAATAATCGTGTGTGTGTAATCATCACACTTATTTTCATACTTCTTCATTTCATTTGTAAACAAAGTCACATCTTGAAGATTTGAAGTATGTTGGGCAAAATAATCGGCTGCTTGCACGATCGTATCTGCCATATTTTCCAACGTCTCGAAGAATATATCCTTTTTCTTCAATCTCATAACGATTACCCCTTTACGAAAATATCCGCAACCTGTTTCGACTGCAATAGACAACCTTTGCTATCTTATCACACTCATCAATGTTTTTGTAATGTTTGTAAAAGCAAATTTCATGATATACGTATACAGTGCCCGACATATAAGCTCATTATCCGACAATTTTTTCCTAAAAAGGTGTAATTCGTTTTCTAATTCACTTCTATGGTTACATGTTCCTTTAGTGGTGTATCTGCAGGCACCACATGTATATAGGATGTACCTGGCGTTAACGGAATTTCAACCCCATTCTTCATAAAACGAATCGCATCACCTGGCGTATGTTGCCACTCAGCCTGTATTAACTGTCCTTGTTGAAACACCATGGCCTCTCCGCTGCCGTCCAGTTCAACACTTAATCTGCCTACATCATCCAACGTTCGATGCCTGGTGCTCATCACAATGACATTGGCTGCTGAGAGCTGTTGGTTATTATTTTGATCCACATGTGACTTTTCGTTCACAAAACGCTTATATTGTTGATCCGCTGGATCATAGGTATAAGATACCCGGTAGCTTTTAAGCAAAAACCGGATTTGTAAAGATGTTGCAGTCTCGTCCACCATAACTGGGGTTTCGCCGGATTTAAGGTAAGTATATACTGGAACGTCCGTATGCGTAGCATACCCTTTACTATCGCTTCCTTTGCGCAGTCTATTCACGTCCGTGTATAGATTATGCGGAGGACGACGATCTTTGCTTCGCCAGAAGTATGCCCCTCCATTTGAAATCTCATCTAAATGTTCCTTCCGCTGCTGCTGTAAAATCGCATAGGCATCTGTGCTTCCCCCTGCGTGTATCGGCAACGCACCATAAGTTTCGCCCAGCTCAATCAAATACGGACGAATGCTACGGACCGGACCAACCTTTACATCTCCGCCATGACTTTGGAAAAAAGCGACCAGACGGGTAATTCCGCCTTCTGCAAGAACTTCATATACCATATCTGCCTGACTAAGTCCTGCCTGCGGACGTGCTGCTGGAGCATTGTTAATCATGACAGCGAGCGGTCGCTCCAAAACTGGCTGCTCCACCGGAAGACCGGTAAGCGGAGCTGTAAATGCCGGAGTAGACTGCTCCTTCGGCGGTTCAAGCGCCTCCTTCTCTGTTTTATGCTTGGTCGGTTGAGGAACGGGTTCAGTATCTCCCGTATTGGACATAGCAGAACAAGACATCAGCGTCATGCATAACAGAGCTGAGGCCATTACACGCAACCAATGATTTCGTTGGGAAATGGGCCCGGACAAGTTCATCCCTCCACTTCGTTATTTTTCTCATTATAAGCTTTATTTCCTGTTTTTGTCTTGATTGAAGCATGACCTCTCTATAGAATACTTATCTGAAGACATTAAAATTTTAAAAATATTCATACTTTGTGATTTTTATCACAAATAACTGTAACTGAACCTACTACAATAAAGGTGTAGCAAAGATGATCATCCCAACAAAATGAAATACAACCAACATTATAGATTAAGAAAGAGGAGTGGTTTGAATGTTTAATAGCTGGTTACGTGAGAACAAAGTCGCAATGTGGTTGCTGACTGTCGTACGGGTTTATCTAGGTTATGAATGGATGACTCACGGACTTGAAAAGCTGACAGGTGGATTCGATGCAGGCGGATTTATCTCGGGGGCCATTGCTAAAACAGGTGGAGACCATCCCGCTGTACAAGGCTGGTGGGGATCGTTCCTCGAAGCCTTTGCCCTGCCGAATGTAGGTTTGTTCAACGTCCTGATCCCGTTGGGTGAGTTCTTGGTCGGGGTTGGCCTGCTTCTCGGTACATTGACTACACTGGCTGCTTTGATGGCCATGGTTATGAACTTCTCGTTCCTGTTCTCGGGTACAGTAAGCACCAATGCAATCTACCTGCTGTTTGAAATCTTCCTCGTAGTTGCTGGCGCAAATGCCGGAAGAATTGGCTTTGACCGTTGGGTACTGCCCTTCCTGCGTGGACTGTTTGGTAAAAATAAAGATACCTTTCCAGCGGACCCTAGTCGAAAAATCGCTTAAACATCCCCCAAATAACCGTTATCCTCCGGGATAATGGTTATTTTTTTGCGCTGTTATGCTCACAAGGAGGATTTTAGCTCCTCCTAACTCGGACTCTTTTATCGGATTCATTATCCTCCCCAAACGTTTACAAGTTGGATACAACATGGAATGCTCACGATACATTTACCCTATACACTACAGTTACATCAAAGAACGTAATGGAGGGTTATATCATGAAAAAAATCACCAAAGCCTATCTCATGCTCGCAGCAGTAACTTTCACAGTGCAGACTATGGGATCGGGATATACGGCATCAGCCCAAGCGGCGACGTCTACTACGACATCTCAGGCAGAAAGTGTACAACATATCTCCAAGACCTTCGAGCAGCTACTAGGCCAACCCGGCAAGCTATCTCAGGCATTCACTTATTTGCAAAAGCATATTCAATCCATTCCAGCTTCTCAAGCTACCCTCATGGTGCTTCATCTGGAAAATGCACAGAACCAGCAATTGGATTCCTATGCACAGACCCTATACCCGACCTCTGTTCAAACCAAAATAAATCAAATCTATAAACCCGGTGATTCGTTCACAAATGTAATCAGCCGTACAAGCGATGCGAACCTGAAAAAGTTGCTAACTCAAACAAGAGATGCCGGCTACAAACTTGAAACCGCAGAAGGCATGTATTACCCAATCATCAACTATGAAAAATATAAAGTATTCGGGAAGCACACCACGGCAGATATCCGCAGCTATATTGACATCATGTCGATGGAATCCGGACAGGCTGCTACCAAAGATGCCGCGCTCCGTATCGGCTATCAACAGTTAGCCGGACGAGTGCTGGCACAGGAATTGTTTTTAAACCAATATCCACATTCCAATCGTACACAAGCTATAAAAAAATTGCACGATCTGTACTTTTTCTATACTTTCTACGGCACGAACAATACGCCATTATTCGATCATGATACCGGGAAGATTCATCCGTATGCCAAAAAAGGGTATCAATGGTTCGTTCAACGTAATATGGATTCGAAGAGCACCTATATTCAAAAGCTGAAAGCATTTATGACACTGTTGGATCAAAATGGAGATCAACGTACTTCGCAGGTATCCACTTGGCTAAAAAAGAACGTGCCTTCTAATTAATCGAAGACGCAAAAAACACAAAAGAACTTCCATTCCCACACAGCATGTGGATTCGGAAGTTCTTTTTTACATTTACGTATCACTTTCTTGACCAAAAGCCCAACAATTGAGACTCAGCGAGCCAAGGACATACGACTGAAAAAGCTTATGCGCGGAGCGCTCCTGATCCGCAGCCCCCATCGCATAAAACAAAGGTGAAAAATGCTCTATTCCATAAGAAGGTACCGCTTGTTTGGCATATGGAGCCTTCTTGTCATATTGGAATAAGTGACGTAAATTCCAGTCTTGAAGCTGCTGTGCAATCCAGTCATCATATTGAACGGCCCAATCGGCTGGCTCACTCGTCTGCTTGAGTGTCCGCAAGTTGTGGACCAATCCGCCGCTACCGATAATCAAAATCCCTTGTTCTCGCAACGGCGCCAGCATCCGTCCAATCTCGTATTGCTCTTGAGGAGCGCGCCGAGAATCAATAGATAACGGTACGACCGGTATGTCCGCATCAGGATATATATGCCGCAAAACCACCCATGCTCCATGATCCAGTCCCCGGTTCCGAACCGGCTGGTGGAACAAGTTATGCTGACTGAACAGATGCTCTATCTCCTCATACAGCTTTGGATCGCCTGGTGCAGGGTAATCGATTGAGTACATTTCTTCAGGAAAGCCATAGAAATCGTGCAACGCTGCATGCTGATCATCCGCGCCAATACATTGATCGGGGCTATCCCAATGCGCGGAAAAAATGACAATTCCTTTGGGTCGGGGCAGGCTCGCGCCCAGCTTTGCAAGAAAGCTGGTATATGCGTTATTTTCTACAGCCAGTGTCGGTGAACCATGCGCAACAAAAATTGAGGGTAATGTCATCGCTGCCAACCTCCACACGCCAGTATAGTGTTACTCTTCCATTTTACTCCGGCGGAGGCGCAATTTCCAATACAATCCGTTACACACTGAAATCAGATCATCCAGTGCTGCCAATCACGTTGAATATTTTCCTGTTCATCCAGCCATTCAAGCGTCCGATCAATGAGCCGTTGCCGCTCTTTACCTGACGAGAAAGTGTGATCTCCCTGGAAAATAATCTCTTTATCACAGCGTCCCTCTGGACGCATCCAGAATATCTTTTGAAACAGAAATGCATAATCGACAGGAATAATATCATCCGAGGTTCCATGAATGACGAGCACATCCCCGTTAAATTTAACGGCCTCCTGGAACGGCTGAAATTGAGCTAACGACTCAAAGTAAGCAGGCGTAAACTTATAGCCCAAATAATCGGCATGACCAGTTTTAACAGACTCATCGTACACGCTTCGCTCCGTAATTTTGACGATGTCATTGAACGGATAGCCCACTGCTGACCAAAGGACCAGATTTTGTACTCTCTTGTCCCGTACGGCTGTGAGAAGAGCAACCGCGCCCCCCAGACTGTGACCGATCAGCGTCACCTTGGTCGGGTCAATGTCCGCACAATTGACGGCGTAATCCAATACGGTACGTGTCTGATTAATCATGGACTCGAGCCCCTGCTTGCCGTATTCACCTGTGCTCTCCCCACAACCGGCAAAATCAAAGCGCAGGACAAAATATCCCCCTTCGGCCAGTTCACGCGCAGTCTTGACGAATAATCGATCTACGCCGATACGATTGCCTACAAAACCGTGACATATAACAACGAGGGGAACTCGTCTCTGACGCTCTCCCTCATTTGTACGGTTTGGATAATGAATTGTTGCGGCCAGCTCTTCATGTTCAAAACGAATTCCAATTTGCCGTTCCATCCTGATTCCCCCTGTTTCAAGCTTCACTACACATTTATGAATTCGAACTCATATAGTAACGTGGAATATCCATCCAGGATATTTATTCACTTTAATTCCGATGAGTTTAATAAGTTTTATAGTAAAGTCAGTCTATCATCGCCCTGCTTCCTTGTCAACCTGTCAGTTCACATCGTTAAAAAAGTAAACAAATAGCGCTCCCCGATGCGATTCCGGAGAACGCTATACTACACTTATGTGAGTGAATCCACTACATTTAAAGTGACATTCGTTATTCGTAGCTGTTCCTGAACATTTGGTGGGTCTCCGTTCGTCCTTCCCACTGCAGTTTACAAGAGTCGCCGTTATGTTCATCCTCATGCCACAGGCTGCGGTAGTTCTGTGCACCTAGCTCACCTGCAAATTCTGTATCCTCAGCCACTTCGATATCGTCCACTATACGGTACGTTGGAGATGTTCCTTGAACGCTCCGGTGACTCACATTTGTAGACGAGGCCGCCCCGCTATTCCCATTCGAAGCGTTTCCCAGTCGTTTTTGGACTAAATAATCTGCCTGGTTCTCCAGTTTCATGATGCCACATCCTCTCAACGTTTATATTCAGGTTGCTCCACGTGCTCACCCTCTATCCAGTTTGAGGAGAATGCAACGGTAATATACATGCTATAGATAAAGTCTTTTGCCATCCGACGCTTCCTCACGTATACTGTCTTTGTTACGAAATGGCGGTTCCATCAGCTTGGAATACGCTCATAAAGCAGGAGGAAGCAATGAATAAAGCAAAAAATTATACGCTTATTGCATGGGTTGCCTTGTCCATGTTTTTTTTGACACAGGCGATTATCGGATGGTTTGTCACCTTTACAGGCGGAGATCTCAAACCCTTTGAAGAAATCAGCCTATCCACTCTTATCATCATCGCCGCAGGAGCCATTCTACTCGTTGAAGCCCTGATGAATTTTATGGATCGTCTCGAAGAAGGCGAGGAGATACAACATCCAAACCCCGTCCCCGTAAAGCCCCAGATGAATCTTAAATCCATCTTGATGTATGTTGTGTTAGTTGTCGTGATTCTTGTCGCCGGACTAGCGCTGCGCAGTGTACTGCCAGTATTCAGGATCTCACCTTGGGTAAATTTAATTCTCGCCGCCATCGGCTTTATTGGACTCAAACCAATTTTTCTGCGTAAAAAACGTTCATAGCCCGCAATTTTCATTATATGGAGCTGCCCCATTTTGGGTCATAGCAGCTCCTTTTCATTTCGATCAGGCAATCGACTTACAGCTGGGGTGTGCGCCAAAAAGCCGTATTCCTGGCCTGCAAGAAGCTGCATGGAGGAATACGGCTTGATATATTTTAGAACTTATTTGGAAAATAGTTGTTCTGCATTATCCAGAGCAATTTTGTGTCCCATTGCGGAATAGTCCAGCCAAGGCTGTCCGTCCAACATGTAGACATGCCCTTGCTTCACCGCTTTGAGACCTTGCCATACTGTGTTTCCTTTCAGCTGCTTGTATACCTTTTGGGCATCCGCGCCTTTACTGATGATAACAAGAATCGCATCGGCATCATAATCCGGTAAAACCTCTTGGGAAACCACCTGATAAGCCTTGTTGATCTTTTCTACACCTTTGGCTGGCTTCAAGCCCAAATCCTGATATAACAGCGGTCCTACCGGACGCTTCATCCCCATAACACGAACCTCTTTCGCCGTCACACGTACAGCCATAACCGTTCCGTCCCCAATTTTTGAATGAATCAGCTTTTTGACTCGTTCCCTCTGTGTATCATAGTCTTTTAGAAATGCGTCTGCCTGTGCTTCATGTTTGACCATAACGGCTATTTTTTTCAATTGATCTTTCCATGTGCCTTCATCCAGATCAAAAACGTCGGTCGGCGCAATTTTTTCAAACTTGGCCACATCGGTTCCCGAATATTTTTTGTCTAAGAAAATATGATCAGGTTGAAGCTCCAGTACCGCTTCCATATCCGGATCAGTGACAACACCTAGCTTACGGGTACTTTGAAGACGATCTTTTACATGCGGTAGAAAATCCTTCACATCTCCGCCAATGACCGAACCAGCCGGAGTAATGCCCAATGCCAGCAGGTTGTTCGTCAAATGAATTGACATCGAAGCAATACGCGAATCCGCACTAATGGTTGTCTGCGCACTGTCCGCCGCTTTCGTATCGGCAGTCTGTTTGTCGGCTGCTTGTCCGCAAGCAGATAGCATGATCATGCATACAACAAGAGTTGTGACTACCCATGAACGTTTAAAACCTGAACCCTCAAATTTGTGTTTTCTCATGTTTATTCTCTCCTATGCTATAGAAGCTCTACATTATAATGATCATTATAGAAGGCTTCTTCTGTCATTTTGTTCGGGACAACAAGAATAGAAAATACGGAGCTCCTACCACAGCAACCACCACACCTGCGGGAATCGCATTTGGCTGAAACACCGAACGCCCAATCGTGTTGGCGGTGACCAGAATGACGACCCCGACCAAACAGGCTACTGGCAGCAAATGCTGGTACATCGGCCCAACCAGACGGCGAGCCAGATGAGGCGCAATCAGCCCGATAAAGCCGATGCCTCCGGCCATAGATACACTGGCACTAGATAGAGCCACAGCTGCGCCTAGCAGTAATAGGCGCTGGCGCTTCACACTTGTACCGATTCCAGCCGCGGTCTCGTCACCCAACGACAGGTTATTCAGACTGCGCGTCTGCGACAGAACGTAGGGTAATACAATGACTAACCAAGGCAGCAAAGCTGCTGCATGTATCCAGTCCCGGCCCCAAACGCTGCCAGCCAACCAACGTGCGGTAAATGCGTATGTATCCTCATCCAGCCGTAAGGACCAATACAGCGTTATAGCGCTAAGGCCCGAGGCTACACCGATACCGGACAAAATCAGACGCACGGGCACGATTCCTCTGTTACGGCTATAGGACAACAAAACAATCAGCACCGCCGCAATGACACCTCCTGCAAAGGTAAACAAGGGGATCAGGACGGCGGCCGAACCGTCCAAGTCGCGAAAAAAGCTAACGAACATTACCAGTCCCAACGCAGCCCCTGCATGAAGACCGAGCACTCCCGGATCAGCAAGTCCGTTCCGCGACAAGCCTTGCATGACCGCCCCGGCTGCGCCTAGTCCCGCTCCAGCCAGCACCGTTACAGCAATACGAGGCAGACGATACTCGAACAGAACGATATGATCACGTCCGCTGCCACCGCCAAACAACGTATCCAGCACGCGTAGCGGTGGAATACGAATCGTTCCGGTATTCAAACCCAAAACAAGGACGGCAAAGCTGATTCCCGCCAATACCAAACAAACGAGCCAAGCCTTTTTCGTTCTTGTGTCCCCAATCCCTAAAGAGCGACTCACTATAAATCCCTCCTTTCCTTACGGGCGAGAAAGAGGAAAAAGGGTACTCCGATAAAAGACACCATAATTCCAATAGCTAGCTCCTCTGGCGGATTTGCCATTCTCGCTCCCAAATCTGCCAGCACCAGTAACACGGCTCCCAATAACGCAGACAGCGGCACGATCTGGCGATAATCCACACCGATTAGCTTGCGAGCGATATGTGGGATAACCAAACCTACAAAGCCGATGGCTCCAGCAGCCGATACAGAGAGTCCGGCCAGTACCACTACGGTCAGCAGACCCAAAAGCCGAATGCGCCTGAGATTCAACCCAAGGTTTAACGCCACCTCATCGCCCATCGAAATCAGCGAAATAGAACGTGCCAGCCCCATAGACCAGGCGATCACAATAAGCAAAATCGGTGCAAGAATCTCAAGCTGCGACCATTTGATCCCGGCTACACCCCCCGCATACCAGAAGGCTAAATCCTGACTTAAATCAAAATAAATCGCAATCCCCGAAGTCATGGAACCTAACAGGGCAGCCGTCACAGCTCCAGACACCGTCAGTCTCATAGGTGTCAATCCACCAGGCGCAGATGCTCCCAGACCAAATACCAGTAAGGTACTCATTAGCGCCCCCAGGAACGACAATACTATTAACGTCCCATAAGGAAGATCGGGAAAAAAGGCAAAACTCACTGCAACTACAAACATCGCTCCTGCGTTAATGCCCAGCACACCTGTATCTCCCAGCGGGTTGCGCGTAATGCCCTGAATCAGAGAACCTGCAACCGCAAGCGCAGCTCCAATAACAGCTGCACCGAGTACACGCGGCAATCTCAACTCATGAATGATCTGATGTGTCATCAGCGAACGATCATAGTGAAATACTGCCGACCACACGGTGCTTACGGTCAAGTCCTTGGCTCCGAGAGAAATGGCGGCGAATATGGCCAAACCCAACAATACAGCCGAAGCTGTGAACAACAACGCCTGCCGAATCCTACCCGCTCGAAGTACTGGACGTGCTGTTATGACTACTTCAGGAACTGCCCTCTCTGTCCGAGCTGTATGTTTGTCCATGCTGTCTTTAGACTGCATTTGATGAGGTCACTCCCTCCGTACCTGAAAAAATCATTACGTTTTCCAAAATGATAACGATAATGATAATTATTATCAACTTGATACATAATAGCATGTTTCTATGACATTGCAAGCCAAAAACTGTTCCCCATAAGAGGAACAGTTTTTGAATATATCTATATGATTTTACTACATAGGTGACTCCAAACGGTCCTCTCTTTAGTACGTAGGCCAGCCTGCCGAATCCCATTTTAAATCACTAATCAGAAGTTTTGGATTACCTTTATCAGTGGCATCGTAGGCATGACGCGCAATGACACTGTTGTTATAGACGGATTGGCCACCAGGTCCCTTCCAACGGTCATTCCCCGCATCCAGTATCGTTCCGCCGCCGTCCATCAGGCTTTTGCCGCTCTTGTCCACATACGGTCCGGTAATACTAGTAGAGCGCCCGTAAATAATCTTATAATTACTGTCTACGCCTTTGCAGCAGTTATCAATGGAAGCAAACAGATAATAATAGCCGTCCCGGTATGTAACATGTGGCGCTTCCAAACCACCAGCCGTACGCTTGGCGATAGAATAGATCTGGCCCGTAGGCTTCATCGTATTTTTATCCAGTCGAGTCACTTTCAAGCCTGAATTCCATGAACCAAAGGAAAGCCACGGGTTACCGGAAGCATCAATGACGAGATTCGGGTCAATCGCATTATAATCGTTGGCATCCGTCGTACGCAGCACGAGTCCATCATCTCTCCAGCTTCCCGCACCAATGCTTGTTGCTGAAGTTAATCCAATGGCCGAAGTGCGCGACCCGAAAGTTGAAATGGAATAGTAAACCCAGACACGTCCATTGTACTTCTGAGCGTCCGGTGCCCACACATCGTTAGGCTTTTGCTTAGGTACATACGATTTCCACCATGATGGCGGCGACAGGAATATTTGCGGCAATCTGTAAAAATTGCGTCCGTCGTCCGATCTTTGAACCTGTATCCCCTGCCCTGTGGAGAAAATATACCAAGCGTTGCCTTCCTTCGTAATGGACGGATCATGTACTGCCACATCACCAGTTAACGCCCAGTGCTCTGCGGATGCAGATGGCATCACTGAAAGTAACAAAGCAGCCGAGGTTACAGCAGCAAACGCCGTTCGGGTCAATTTACTCCGTACTGATTTTTTCCATGCTTTCAACATTTCTTTCGCACCTCCGAATGAGTATCTTATAATGAAATTCAGGTGACACACCTATTACATTAGTGTTTATACTTATGAAGTTACCCATATATTAACCTATCACATTCTGTTTTGTAAACGCTTTATCTCAAATAAAAAGAAATTTATAAACTACGCATAACGCTTTACATACGAGGATTTTGCAAAATCCTGATACAAAAAAAGGAGCCCGCAGGCTCCTTTTCAAATTAGCATATTAAATAGATTTTCGTTTTTATTCAGTTCCGTATATTTAAGCCCCTTGCGGTTCATTCGTTCAATTAAAGGAAAATAGTCTTCCTTGTGGAACAGCTCAATGCCGACCAGAGCTGGTCCATTTTCCTTATCATTCTTTTTCGTATATTCAAACCTAGTAATATCGTCGTCCGGTCCAAGCACATCCTGTAGAAACTCACGCAGTGCCCCAGCTCTTTGCGGGAAATTCACCATAAAATAATGCTTCAGTCCTTCGTAAATTAGGGACCGTTCCTTAATCTCCTGCATTCGATCTATATCGTTGTTACCACCGCTGACGATACAGACAACCGTTTTGCCTTGAATCTGCTCGCGGTACAGATCAAGTGCTGCAACAGGCAGTGAACCCGCAGGCTCCACAACAATCGCATTTTCATTATACAGCTCCAGAATCGCGGTACATGCTTTACCTTCCGGTACCTTCACAATATCGTCCAAGGTATGTTTACAAATATCGTATGTCAGCTGACCCACACGCTTCACCGCAGCTCCGTCAACAAACTTATCTATTTGATCCAGTGTAACCACCTTGTGTAAACGCATCGCTTCCGTCATCGACGCCGCGCCAAGGGGTTCCACACCAATTACCTTGGTGGATGGACTCACGGTTTTAACATACGTACCTACGCCTGCCGCCAAACCGCCGCCGCCAATCGTTACGAACACATAGTCCATAGGTGTATCTAGACTCTCCATCACTTCCATCGCAATCGTACCATTGCCCGCAATAATTTTCGGCTGATCAAACGGATGGATGAAGGTCATTGCCTGCTCGCTACACACCTTCATGGCCTCATCATAGGCATCGTCAAACGTATCTCCAGTCAAAATGACCTCTACACTGTTTCCCCCAAAGCGACGAACCTGCTTCACTTTCTGATTAGGCGTTGTACTCGGCATAAATATTTTACCGTGGATACCAAGTGCATTACATGAAAAAGCCACACCTTGCGCATGATTCCCTGCACTCGCACACACGATGCCTTTTTCCATTTGTCCGGGAGTCAAGCTACGAATCATGTTGTAAGCACCACGGATTTTAAAGGACCGCACGACTTGGAGATCCTCTCTTTTCAGATACACATTACAGTTATATTTGGCCGATAGGACGGCATCCCTCTGTAAAGGTGTACGTACAATCACCTCACGCAGCATATGATGCGCCCGTACAATATCCTCCATGCCAACGGTTGACGCCATGGCCGGGTCAGTTTTCTGGGTTTCTGTTGGTTCCATAGGTTCTCCACGCTCCGCCTGAATATTTCTGTATTTGAAATCTTTCAAATATCATACCACGTTTACCCATAGCTTGTGCAGATGATAGCATGAAAATGAGCATGAAAATGAGAATGAAAATCAATCAAATCTAAAAAAAGGAAGACCGGGACAATGCCCGATCAACCTTTTCTGACGTTGCACATTTCTTGTATTCAATCGCTCCATTGAATACCTTTCCGATTACCCTTTTACTCCACCTGCCGTCATTCCTTCAATAAAGTAACGCTGGAAGAATAGAAACACGACCAGAATCGGTAAAATAGCCAAAACGGAGCCCGCAATCAGCACATCATAATTGTTGCCATATGGCGTCAGCAGACTGGACAGTCCAATGGGCAGTGTCAGCATGTCGTTGGTCCGCAATACAATCATCGGCCACAGGAAGTTATTCCAACTGTTCATCGCCTGCAAAATAGCCATTGCCGCAAATGCAGGCGCCATTAGAGGCATCATAATGCGTACGAAAATGCCATATTCTGAGCAGCCGTCAACCCGCGCAGCATCCATAAAATCCTTGGGTACTCCACTCAAATATTGACGGAAGAAAAAGATTGGGATCGGCGCGACGACGAAGGGTAGAATTACACCCCATACTGTATTAATCAGCTTCATGCCGATCATTAGCTTGTAGAGCGGCAGCATGATAATTTCTACCGGAATCATCATTACAACCAGCACCAGTGTGAAAATCACATTTTTCAATTTAAAACGGTACATCTCCAGACCATAGCCCACCATCGCGGACAATATCAGACATAACACCGTAAACAAGACGGTAATAACAATACTGTTCCAGTACCATTGAAAATAATCCGTCGTCCCCTGAAAGATGAACGCATAGTTTTTCAAGGACATGATGTCCCACTCCAGCTTAAGATTCAAGCCGTAGCGCAACAGCTCCGTCGATGGCTTGAACGAGGCAAGCGTCACGGCAAATAGCGGAAACAGGGCAAACCCGGCAAACAGAATGAACAGGACAACGAGCAATGCGGATAATGAGCCTTTTTGTTTCTGAGCCATCGCTTAATCCTCCTTCCGGAACATGCCGAAAAATTTGAGCTGGATCAGGTTCAGCACGAGTGTAAATACGAGCAATACAATGCCCACCGCAGCTCCGAAGCCCATACTGTTCTGCTCCAGACCTTGGCGATAGAGATAGCCAACAATCGTTAAACCAATATCGTTCGGGGAGTTATTTCCGTTCCACAACATGTAGCTTTCCGTGAACATGGACAACCCCGCATAAATGCTAATCGTAAATACGTAGATCGTCACTGGTTTCAGCATAGGAATCGTAATCCGCCAAAATGAATCGAATCGACTGGCTCCATCAATCTGCGCAGCTTCATACAACTCGGGGGGAATGTTCTGGAGTCCCGACATGTAGTACAGCATATTTACGCCCAACCATCTCCACAAGGCCAGCACGATCAACGCTAAAAAGCCGGTGTTGGCGTTCATTAGCCATTTATACGGCTCCAGACCGAAGACCCCCAACAGGGAGTTCATCAGCGAACCATCCAATTCCCCGAACATGAGGCGGAAGATCGTTCCTGCTACCACCACCGAGGTTAGTGCAGGTATAAACATCACGGAGCGAAACAACCCTCTGCCCGGCATTTTAGGCGAATTCAGCAATACTGCCAATACCAGCGGCAGAGGAATCAGCACGACCAGTGTAAGCAGCGTGTACAGGACGCTATTCAATATCGCCTTTCCAAACGTAGGATTGATTAAGTCCTTATAATTTTCCAGTCCAACATAAGTTGTTATCCCTGGCAGGACTTCCTGGAAGCTCATAATGACCGTCGAGATGACCGGATAGGCAAAAAATAACGCAAAGGACAGTAAAAATGGAAGGACAAACACATACGGTGCCGTACGACTGGAATGAATAAATCGGCTCCATTGGCTTCTGGCCGGACGCTGAGTTTTTGGCGGCTGACCTGTCGGTACATTAGCGTTCGTATGAACGGGCGTTGCCATGAATCTCACTCCCTTTCCTGTTGGGGTCTATCTCAGTTCATCTGCTAGCTCATGCAGCACCGTGGCTGGATCTTCGCCACTCTGTAGTGTCCGATAAAGTATTTTATTGCGTACAGCACTGGCGATGTCAGGCGTTTTCGGTCCAATATGCACCGCATTGATCTCATCTTTGACTTCGATCAGCGTGTCAAAAATATTTGTTCCGAAATACTCCGTAAATTTGTTTTTGGCTTTGGCTTCCGGCATTGTCCACACTTCACTGCGGATGGGATCAAACCCTAGCTGCTTCCAAATCTCCACATTCCCTTGCTTGGACAGCTTGGCAAAGGCTAGAAAACGCATCGCCAGATCCTGGTGCTCTGATTGGTTCGTGACTACCGTTCCGGTTCCGCCCATACCCGCTGAGCGATAGCCGCCTTTTTCCCACGCCGGCATGGGTCTGATGATAATTTTACCTTTCAGGTCAGGCATGTAATCCGTAAAACGCCCCATGTACCACATCGGCATCCATACCGAAGCAGCCCCGCCTTTGTTCATAAACCCGTAGTATTCCTCCATATGATGCCCGCCGCCCGGTGAGGGAATAGCGACTTTGTCTTTTACCATCTGTTGAAGAAACTCAAGTGTTTTAATATTGGTTTCGTTATCCAACGTCAACTCGCCCTTGTCATCCAGAAAATCTGAATTTTGCTGGGAGATCATCGGCCAATAGCTCCACAGGTCATTCGTTTCTAAGGTCGCCATTGGCTTGCCTGTTTTCGCAAGTACTTGCTTGCCTGCAGCAGCATAGTCTGCCCAGGTGACGATGGAATCCGGGTTTACCCCCGCCTGGTCCATAATCTCTTTATTGTAATACATCACTTCGGCTCCAACGTGGAAGTCAATGCCGTAATATTTACCGTCTTTGCCGTAAATCTGTACTCTGGAAGGTACAATGTTATTGATCTCGGGGTCAATCACCGGATTGAGCGGGACCAGTTGCGGTATCCCTTTGAGGAAATTACCGATCTTGTTCACCTCGATATCCGCGATATCCGGCGCTCCCACCCCCGATTGCAGCGCAATCGACAGCTTGCTGTGATGGTTGTCATAAGGAAATGTATTCGCTTTCAAATTAATCAATTCATCAGGGTGCTGTTGGTTCCATTGGTCAGCCATTTGCAGAAAAAACTTCTCATGCAGTTCATTGAACGTCCATAATACAAGTTCTGTTCCCGGCCCTTCCTTTTCATCGGTCTTGAAAGAACAGCCTTGCAGCAGTCCAGCCATCAAAACCACCGCCATAAGTATCAAAGCCATGCTTTTTCTTCGCAGCAGCATATCCTTCCCCCTTCGCATGATGAAATCCTAATTCATAAATGATTGCGCTTTCTTTTATTATTTAACATCAATACAAATTAGTTTACAACAACATTATTTATAAAATTTTTATTTTCAACGAAGATTAGCGTCTCCACTGCATTATAGGGGGCAATTGAAATGAATGCAGTTATGATGATTTTTGCATAAAAAAGAGGCCCCACCCGAATTAAAACTCGAAGTTGGGCCTCTCTATTTTTACTACTCTTGGGAATGAGCTGCTTCGTCCTTCACTTCTTCGCGAAATGATCTAATACTTTCTTTACGACGATTATTTTTTTCTTCGATCTGCTGACGCTCCTCGTTGCTGATTTCAGAGGAAAATTCATTTAGATATCCTTCAGCTTCACGCAGGTTCTGCTGTGTGTTCTGAATACTTTGTTGCAAGTGTTCAACATTATCGGCTCGATTATCCGGTTTTGCCATTGGTTTGACGCCTCCTAATTTAGAATCGCTCACGGGAGCGCTAAACCGTAGCTTGATCGTTATCGAGTTATTTTATACATTAAAATGCTTTCCAAACCATTGGCCTGCGGCGGCAGCTTCTGTACGGGTCAATTGATGACCATTGCGTTCCCAATATGCTTCCACCTGCGCTCCGGCTCCCTCCAATAATGCTTGCAGCTCCCGGGATTCCAAAGTCGGAACAATCGGGTCATTTTCACCGGAAGACAGAAATACAGGGACACCGTTCAATTCAGGCAAGTCCAGCCCACGCAACGGCACCATTGCATGGTGCAAAATAGCTCCGCGTAACGCTTTTGCATCGTGAAAGAGCATGCTGGCGGCTATGTTTGCACCATTGGAATAGCCCAGAGCCACCACGTTATTACGGTCAAAATCGTATTGCTCTGCAGCTGTGTCCACAAATTCGCTCAGTTCTTTGGTACGAAATACGAGATCCTCAATGTCGAACACTCCTTCTGCCAAACGGCGAAAGAAACGCGGCATCCCATTTTCCAGCACATTTCCTCTTACGCCTAACACAGAAGCTCCCGGTGCTACCATCTCAGCCAAAGGTATTAAGTCTTGTTCATTCCCGCCTGTACCATGCAACAGCAAAATAACCGGGGCTTGCGGATCATTTCCTTTACGAAAGACGTGTTTCATATCTATTCCCTCCTCTAATTAACTTTAAATTAAGAATCTTATTTTTGTATAAATTGATTATAGCCCATTTCACTACTTTATACAAACATAATTGACCTCGTTAATTTTTTCTAAAATGATGTCTTGTTCCATTGACATGTAGTATAGCTGTATTTTACTATGGTGTTAGATATTTAGAATATTATCTAAATATCTAAAGGAGGAAATGTATTTTGAACGATGCCTTCAAAGCTTTGGCTGATCCGACCCGGCGTACAATCTTGCAGCTTTTAAAGGAAAAAAGCATGAGCGCAGGCGAAGTAGCTGAACATTTTCAAATTAGCAAACCCAGCATCTCCCACCATCTCAATATCCTAAAGCAGGCTGGGCTGGTGCTGGATGAACGACAGGGGCAAAACATTATATACACCCTGCATACAACGGTTGTGGCGGATGTCATCGGTTGGATGTTCAGTATAGCCCACTCCGATACCCCTGCCAGGAAAAATGTGAATCATATTAAGGATGGGGAGGAATCTGAATGAAATTTCGAACACCTTGGAGCTTGACGGATGTTTTGACAACTTTGATTGCCTTATCACCCGCCATAGGCGCTATACTGCTGTACGACCGGCTTCCCAATGTTCTAGCCTCGCATATTAACTTTAACAATACAGCAGACGGGTATACGAGCAAAAGTGGTTCTATTATCATGCTCGTGTTGTTGGGCCTAGTCCCGCTGGTCATTCGATTGGCACGCCACATGGACCCCAACAGAGCTAATTATGAGAAATTTTCAAAAGCCTATGAAGTTACGCGTGCAGGTGTTTCTGTAGTTCTCGCTGTAGCTGGATGGGGAATGCTGCTGTATAACCTGAATATACGACTGCAAATGAATGCTATAATTTTAGGGTTAATAGGCCTGATGCTGATGGTGATGGGGAATTATATGACTCAGGTACAGCCGAACTATACGTTCGGTATCCGCACGCCGTGGACTCTGTCTAACCCCGAGGTATGGCGTAAAACGCACCGTTTCGGGGGGCCTATGATGATGCTTGGCGGTGCTTCAGCGTTGGTGGCGGCATGGATCGGTGGAATGGCGGGAGTAGTCATTTTCCTAACCGTACTGATCATATCCGTTATCTCTCCTGTACTCTATTCTTACTTGTTGTATCGTAAGCTAAGCAAGTAAATAGACAAAGCCACACCTGAACCTAAAAAAGGAACCTCCCAAACCGCGATAAACGCAGAATGGGAGGTTCTTTTTACAAGTGAATATTTATTTAAAACAACAGCTTATCGGGATGGGTGCCTACACGCTCATCCAGATGAAGACCATTAATTCGGTCAATATCCTCAGTCGTTAGTTCAAAATCGAATAAATCAGCATTTTCGCGAATACGATGCGCGGTTACCGATTTGGGAATCGTCACAATCCCCCGATCCAGATGCCAACGCAAAATGACCTGCGAAGAGGTTTTACCGTATTTGGCAGCAATCTCAACGATGTCCGCTTGCTCGGTTAATTTCCCCTTCATCAGCGGGCTCCACGATTCTAGCTGAATCTGGTGCTCCCGGCAGTATTGATGCAGCTCTTGTTGTGTCAGACGTGGGTGAAGCTCCACTTGATTGATGACAGGAACCATGTTGCTATCTTGGAGGAGGTCTTCGAGATGGTGAACTTGGAAGTTACTAACGCCGATAGCGCGTACGCTTCCTTCTTCATACAAGCGTTCAAATGCTTTCCAGGTTTCCTTGTACTTATCCTTACCAGGCCAATGAATGAGATACAGATCAATGATATCCAGACCCAGCCGTTTACGACTTTCCTCAAAGGCACGCAGTGTTGAATCGTAGCCCTGATCCTGATTCCATAGCTTGGTGGTTACAAACAGATTTTCTCTAGCCGCTCCACTATCACGAATGGCTTGTCCAACCAGTTCCTCGTTGCCATAGATCGCCGCTGTATCAATGTGACGGTAACCGACCTCAATAGCTGTTTTGACCGCTTCGTAGACCTCATTACCTTCCGCCTTGTAGGTACCAAAACCAAGCCAAGGCATCTGAACTCCGTTATTCAGTACAGTTGTATCTGCAATGTTCCCCATGTCTATTCCTCCTGTTCCTGATTATGAATTATCCAACGGGATGGTTACAGTTTAGTTGCATCCTGAAAAGCATTCACTTGAAGCGGAGCAGCCAACAATTCTTTAGCGGCGGCAACAAATGCCTGGAAATGGGCAGAATTATTATGGAAATCTACAGCAGCAGCATCTTTCCACTCTTCAACCATCGTAAATGCGTTGGGATCATTCAGATCCTGCATTAACGTGTAACGTACATTGCCTTCTTCAGCTTGGGATGCGCTGATCAGCCCTTGGGTTTGTTGCAAAAAAGTTTCTCTTTTCTCAGGTAAAACTTTCATATCGGCATGAATAATAATCATATTATGTTCCTCCTCGTATTATGTAACTATTTCTATTATAGACCATTCTTTCGATAGAATAAAAGTGCGGGCGTTTCTGTAATGCAGTAAAATGGATCGTATGAAGGAGATTATCGGCTGATTCGTTCCTCCTATATTTTGTTTAACGGCGGTGAAGGCATGTGCGTTTTCAGACAAAACTAATAGTATTTATATCCCTTTTAGTACTGGTAGTTACCGGGCTGTTGGGATTATCCTTTCGATATATGATCACCTCCGCTCTATATGATGAAATCGGAAAAAGGGCGCTAACCGTCGCCAATACCCTCGCCGTAGATGCGCAGGTCAGAGACGCTCTGGAGCGGACCGAGACGACGCAATTGCGTTCGCGTATCAACGAGGCCATAAAGCCCGTCCAAGCCAGCAGCGGAGCTGATTTTATTACTATTGCTGATCGCCATCTCATCCGGCAGTGGCATGTAAACCCGGAGCGCATCGGCACGCCTATGATAGACCCCATGAATGATAAGGTACTGCAAGGGCAGTCCTTGATCACTGAATCGACGGGCTCTCTCGGACCGTCAATACGCGCCAAAACAGCCGTTTATGATCAGCAAGGTAAGGCCATCGGGCTCGTCTCTGTAGGTTTTTTAATGACAGATGTGCAGCAAAATATTCGTACATACACATATGCATGGCTCTGGTTAATGGTGGGTGCGCTGATGATCGGCATATTGGGAAGCCTGATTATAGCGCAACGGGTACGCCGCGCATTGCATGGACTGGAGCCAGTGGAGATCGGACGGCTGTACCAGGAAAAGCAAGCCATTATTGAGTCCATCGGCGAAGGAATTATTGCGGTGAATAGCCATGGACAAATCACACTTGCCAATCCACAGGCAGCTCGCTTGATCGGACTCCCGTCGGAAACCTCTATCTACGGATGCGACCTTCGTCACTTGACTGGTGTTCCGGATGTACTGGTTGATATGCTTGTTGCCGATTACACAGTAGAGCATTCAACGACGGGGCCAGATCAGGGACAGTACATATGGAATGAGGAAATTGAAGTCCAGCAGCGAATTGTAGTCGTCAGCCGTGTGCCGATCCAGGATCGTTCCGGTCGCATCATGGGCACGGTTGCCAGTCTACGTGACAAGACCGAACTGCTCCACATGACACAACAGTTGACAGAGGTCAAAGATTATGCGGAAGTACTGCGATCACAAACACACGAATACGCCAATCGGCTGTATCTCATATCCGGCCTGATTCAGTTGGAGTGTTATGACGAAGCAGTGGACTTTATCACACAGGAGTCAGAGGAATATCGTGTACACAGGCCGATTGCCACAGCTCTCCTGCCCGATTCAATCATCGCCAGCCTACTGATCGGTAAGAAAAAACAGGCGCTGGAAAAAGGGGTTTTACTCCATTCTGATATTAAAGGAGCATTCTCAACCCAGTCTCCTACGTTGGAGTGGTCCTTTCTCGCTTCCATAGCCGGAAACCTGCTGGACAATGCCATGGAAGCTGTTGCGATGTCCTCTATCTCTGATGGACAGGTCTGGTTCCGGCTTGAAGAAACGACTGAAGCCATCATCGTCGAAGTTGCAGATAACGGATCGGGAATTTCGGACGATATCCAAGAAAAGCTGTTTGTCAGAGGAGCTTCGACCAAAGCAGAAGCAGGACATGGATATGGCCTTGCTCTCGTGCAGGAGTACACTGAACGAATGGGCGGCTCTATAGAAGTGCACGAACGGCCTGGTGGAGGAAGTATTTTCGAGGTATACATTCCTTTACATAGAACAGATACGAATAATGATGCAAAAGGAGGTTATGCCCATGAATGAGCGGGTTTTATCGGACATTGAGGTTCTAATTATTGAAGACGATTCGCGAATTGCGGAGATTAACCGCCGATTTATTGAAAAGGTAGACGGGTTCACCGTATGTGCAATCGCGACGAACGAATTTGAGGCAAAACTTCAACTGGACGTGCTCCGTCCTCCTCTAGTCGTGCTGGATGTTTATTTTCCTGATACGGATGGTCTAACCCTGCTATCGTTCATCAAGCAACACTATCCGGGTACAGATGTTATTATGCTGACCGCCGCCAAAGAAGCTGAAACAGTGGTACAAGCCGTTCGAGCAGGCGTGTTTGATTTTATCGTAAAGCCGCTTATATTCGAGAGATTGCGTGCGACCTTGGAGGAATATGCCCGGTTTCGGCGACAAATCACAACATGGCAAGAGGAACAATCCACAGTAGAGCAATCTGAAATTGACAGTTTACTTCAAAGCGTGGGCACCGGTCGGATGGCGGGGAACGGAGTCGGAGAACTATGGGCCAAAGGCATCGATAAAGTAACTTGCGACAAAGTGCTAGATCTCCTGAATCGACGGGGTGAGGTGACTACAGGTACAGTGGGAATTGAGCTGGGTATGAGCCGTTCTACAGCTAGAAGGTATCTGGAGTATTTAGTGGAAAGTGGAGACGCACACCACGATCAGGTGTACGGAACCGTCGGCAGACCGGAGCGTATCTATCGCCGACAGCGGAGAGATTCATAACCCACCCAACTCTGATGTCCTGGTACTTCCCCCTCCTCCTATTCATAATTTTATTGAATTTAATTCACTTAATCGATCAAAACGGTTTAAATGACCACATTATTTACGTCCTCCTTCCCGATTGCTAGAATGATCAACAGTTAGTTGATTGATAATGATTATCAGTTTCTCTGATAATCATACTGGAACGGGGGATAACATATGGCAACACCGAAACAACCACTGCGCACAGGCATGCTGCTTGCAATGATCCTGGCACTACTGACGGTCATTATGGCGGGATGTGGAAGCCAGTCACAAGATAACAGCGCAGCAGCGCCTCAAACAACAGGCGACACTCGAATGATTAAACATGAGATGGGAGAAACCAAGGTTACTGGTAAACCCAAAAGAATCGTAACCCTGGAATTCTCTTTTGTCGATGCTACAACCCAACTGGGCGTAACACCTGTCGGCATAGCTCAGGAAAATGACGATGATATTGAGGGGCTGCTCGGCAAGAAAATAAACTTCACACCAGTAGGCACGCGCAAACAGCCCAACCTGGAGACGATCAGCTCCTTGAAGCCGGATTTGATTATTGCCGATCTGAATCGTCATAAAAGCATATACAAAGAACTAAGTGAGATTGCTCCGACCATTGTTCTAAAGAGCCGCAATTCCTCCTATGAACAAAACCTGGCATCCTTCGGTGTCATCGCCGATGCGTTAGGTGAGAAGGAAAAAGGCGAGCAAATTCTCGCTACGCATAAAGCTACAATGGAAAAGTTGAAAGAAGGCATCAAAGCTGGTGAGCCACGTAGCGTATTGCTAGGGGTATTCCGTTCTGATTCACTATCGGCTCACGGCGCTTCATCCTTTGATGGACAACTGCTGGAGCAAGCGGGTATCCACAATGCCCTTCAAAATACAACCGAGCCTACTGTCAAGCTGACACTGGAACAGATTTCACAAGCGGATCCTGATGTGATCTTCTTGGTGGAAGCCGATGAGAAGCTGATTGCGGAATGGAAGCAAAACCCGCTTTGGCAAAACATTACGGCCGTCAAAAAAGGGGAAATTTACGAAGTAAACCGGGCACTGTGGACCCGGTACCGTGGACTCGGCTCAGCCGAAAAAATACTGGAGCAAGCCATTTCGCTTCTGTATCCCACGCAAAGTAAAGGAGACGGCTCCCGTTGATCGGACAAGCCTCACGCGACCGGCTGAATAAGCCGGTCTTCTTTGCACTTATCGCTGCGTTGCTGGCTGGATTGCTGCTCAGCGTGGCGATTGGCCCAGTCAGGATGGACATCCCCACCATGCTGACTGCGCTGTTCACCGAGCACCCGTCCAAGGATCAGCTCATTGTCTTGACGGTACGCCTACCGCGTGCCGTTATTGGCCTAATCGTCGGGGCCGGGCTTGCCGTGGCAGGAGCCCTGATGCAGGCCATCACACGCAACCCGCTGGCTTCGCCGCAGGTATTCGGGGTCAGCTCAGGCGCTTCGCTGGCTGTCGTGCTGTCCGTCGTGCTGCTGCCGAATATCGGATCGTCCGGCAGCATTTATTTTGCTTTCGCCGGGGCCATCGCAGGCGGCTCCTTCGTATATGCGCTGGCCGGAACGGCGGGCATGACGCCGGTCAAGCTGGCCCTAGCCGGGATGGCCGTGCATCTGCTGCTGGCCTCCATCACCCAGGGACTGCTCGTGTTTAACGAGCAAATATCTGATGTGCTGTATTGGCTCGCCGGAGCCATCGACGGGTCGACTTGGGCCGACACGCGTCTGGTGCTGCCATGGTTCGCCGTGGGTATGATTCTTGCACTGGCGCTAGCCCCTTCGCTATCTGTGCTGAGCCTCGGGACGGAGGTCGCACAGGGATTGGGACAAAACGTACGTCTTGTCCGTCTACTGGCCTCGGCCTCAGTGATTATGCTGGCAGGCTCTGCCATAGCGGTAGCCGGGTCCATCGGCTTTGTGGGCCTGATGGTACCGAATATCATCAAGATGTTTACAGGCGACAATTACAGACGGATCATCCCCCTGTCTGCAATCTGCGGAGGTCTTCTGCTGACCTATGCAGACGTGCTTGGACGATTTATTGCATTTCCTTATGAATCGCCCGTTGGCATTGTAACCGCGCTGGTGGGTGCGCCCTTCTTTTTATATCTAGCGCATAAGAACGGGAGGGCTTCACGATGAAAAAACTGTGGATTTTACTCGCGCTCATGCTGAGTTTTGCTTTTATAGCTATAGGCGTGGGCAGCACCTACATTACGCCCTCTGAGCTGATCGCGGCTCTGACTGACCGGAATGCTTCTTCCTGGTTCATCGTTCACCATTATCGGCTGCCGCGCGGCCTACTGGCCATCATGGCAGGAGCTGGGCTGGCAGTAGCCGGTGTTCTGCTGCAAGGTATGATCCGCAACCCGCTAGCCTCGCCAGATGTGGTAGGTGTATCCAAGGGGGCTGGCTTTGCGGCGGTTCTCGTCATCGTACTGCTCCCCTCATCCCCAGTGGCGCTGTTGCCTGTAGCCGCCTTTGTCGGTGCCGGGCTAGCTGCACTGTTGCTCGTACAGCTTTCGATGAAGGGAGGCATGCGTCCCAACATGCTAGCCTTGACCGGACTGGCGGTGGGCGCTATTTTTCAGGCTGCGACCGACTATATACTGGTCAAGTATCCACTCGAAGCCAGCGACACGCTCACTTGGCTAGCTGGAAGTCTGTGGGGCAAAGGCTGGGACGAAGTGTATGGGCTACTGCCGTGGTTAATCGTGTTACTACCTCTCGCCTATGCACTACAGCGCAAGCTGGATATTATGAGCCTAGATGAGGAAAGCTCTGCTGGGCTGGGACTTAGCGTGAAGCGTGTGCGTACAGGACTGCTAGCCGTGTCAGTCGCCTTGGCTGCCTCCTGTGTCGCTGCCATCGGCTCCATCGGATTTATCGGACTGCTGGCACCGCATCTGGCACGACGGTTATTTGGCAATCGCCACCGCTATCTATTGCCCGGCTCGGCGATGATCGGCGCGCTGATTCTCGTCCTCTCCGACGCGCTCGGACGGGGTCTGAAGCCGCCGCTCGAAATTCCCGCTGGCATCGTGACAGCCGTCATTGGCGCGCCATATTTTTTGTATCTATTACTACGGGAACGCAAACAGAAAGGCAGCGGATAGGATGAGGATAAGGAGTTGCGCAACGCAGCTAAACGCTGTATTATACCGTAGCGTTTAGCTGCGTTACCTTCTCACCTGTACACCGATACGCTGATTAATTTCTTTTGTAAACGATTTATCATGTAGTAATCTCTTTTTAAAATCATTTATCATTTCAGGCAAGCTAGCATTTGTGTTAGGATCCAAATCGTTAAAAAAGACAGCTAGCTCTGTCAAATGCCCTTCCTTATCTGTCGCATACATGGCCAGTGTCAAAACGTAAGCTGTGGAGCCACCTTTTTGCCCAGTATGTTTCAGAAATTGCTGGTTTTCAGGAAGAACCATAAGTGGTTTCTCCATGACCTCGGACAATAACTTTTGCTCAACTTTTGTGAACCCTTGACGGCGGTTCAGCTTACTCATTAAAAAGGCATAATCGGCTGTCGTTGAAGCTATAAAACGATCCGTATTGATACGGTCATAATCCTGATCATACCAGGTCTTAATATCTGCGTTTCTCTTGTAAGAACCACTCACATCACGGCGCAGCTTGTTATGAATCACACGGGCATATCGGCGAAACTCCGTGTCAGACATCGCCTGGATGGCTTCTTTGGCAGAAATATTATTCTTTGTATTATTCCAATTCTCATCTTGGCTCTCCTTCATACGTTCGTAAGGAATCAGAATAGAGGATACAAAAGGATAAATAGGATCATGATTTTGCAAACCCAAGTTGGCTCTCGTCCGATTGATCGCTTCCAACCCCAGTTTGTCCATTAAATACTCCGCATTGGCGTTGGAACTGAATTGAATCATCCCCTTGGCAACCTCGCGTACAGATACAGTTTCATTCTGTATCCGCCCTTTAGCTTCCATATCCTGTAGCCACGCCGCATGAGCACCACCATCCAAACCCGGCAAATAAAACCTTTCCAGCGAAATCAGCTTCACTCTCTTATCCGGGTTAATCTGACCCACCGCCGCTTGCTTGGCATATTCAATCGCAATGATCGTTTTGACAGTGCTCGCCAAAGGCATCATCCGGTTCTCTTCTTGGCCTGCCAGCTTTTTTCCATCTCTCAGAATCGTAATCGAAACCTTTTCTGCATTCGTCTCCACAAAATGAAGCAAACACCGAGCAGCATCCTGTTCCTTCGTTTCACCCTGAACCTCGGCTACAATCGCAGTTGTGGGTCGGACGGTATTCGGGGGATTAGCCACTTGATTCTGCACGAAAGATAGTAATCCTGTTGTCACACCCATAACGATGAGCACTGTAGCCACAATAGTTGCTATTATGATAAGGCACTTTCGTTTCACTATAACCTCCCCCTGTATGCATTTCATACATAGGTTTATTTTCCCATTTTTATATTTCAATTTCTATTTTAAACGAAACCACAGTACAAAAAGTTTCATTACGTGTCATATTTTCAAATAACATAAAAAAGAGAGCCTCCTGTATATAACACAGGCTGACTCTCTTTCATTATTCTTCAACACTTATGCTGGATAGGGTACTTCGGTTCCATTCAAAATGAGGTGCATTCGAATTTCCGCTTTTAAGGAATCGGATACGGCACAATATTTTTCCTTACCCATCTGAATTGCTTTCCATACGCGGTAATCCGGAATATCTCCATCTACGTGGAATGTCAGATCAATCGCTGTAAAGCCTGTCGGCGTTTCTTCCTTGCGCGTACCTTCTGCGTCAATATCAATACGAGCAATGTCCGACAAGAAACGATCCAAAATCATTGTGATATCAATACCCATACATCCTGCCAGACCTGCCAACAGCAGTTCCATGGGTGTCATTCCTTTACCATCACCGCCATAAGCCGCCGTAGCATCCATCCCTACCGAATAACCGGATGGTCCCTCCGAAGTAAACGCGCGTTTACCGTGCCAAGTTGTAGATACTTTCATGTTCAAAGGCCTTCTTTCCATTTTAATAATCTATGATTCATCCTCGATCTTATTTTAAAATTCACTGATTTGGCGTAAAAATTTCTGTGTTCTCTCATGCTGGGGAGTATCAAAAAACGCCTGTGGCGCTGCCTCCTCCAAAATGATACCATCTGCCATAAATACGACCTTGTCCGCCACCTCACGAGCAAATTTCATCTCATGGGTAACCACGACCATCGTCATCCCATCTTGAGCCAATTCTCGCATAACACCCAGCACTTCCCCTACCAGCTCGGGATCAAGCGCCGATGTCGGCTCGTCGAACAGCATAATTGCCGGGTCCATCGCCAGCGCACGCGCAATGGCTACCCGTTGCTGCTGTCCACCGGACAGACGTGAAGGATGTACATCCTGCTTGTCCGATAACCCCACCCGCTCCAACAACCGTTGTCCGATGGACATAGCCTTGTCGCGCGGCATTTTTTTTACGGTCAGCAGTCCTTCAATGACATTGCCGATGGCGGTTTTGTGCGGATACAGATTGAATTGCTGGAACACCATCCCCGTCTGTTTGCGAATATCACGAATGGCTGCTTGGCGGACACGAACGGGAGCTGTAGCATCGACCTCAATCCCATTTACCTCAAACTTGCCGGAAGACAGCTCTTCCAGACCGTTCAGGCAGCGCAGCAAGGTACTTTTACCTGAGCCGCTCGGGCCGAGTAATACGACGATTTCACGAGCGGCAACCTGAAAATCAATGCTTTTCAGAACCTCTACCTGTCCGAATCGTTTACCTAAACCGTTTGTTGTTATCATCATCTATCATCTCCACCTTAATAAGCTCGAGCCAGACGCTTTTCCACCCGCTCCAGTATAGCGGAGAATCCAATGCTCATAATCCAGTACATCAGGCCAATTTCGAGCAGAAACGGCATGTAGAGCAAATACTGTGCTTGTAAAAGCTGGGCCTGTCGCATCAATTCACTGACCCCGATCACCGACACCAGCGATGTTTCTTTAAGCATACCCACAAATGTATTCCCCATCGGTGCAATTGCAATGCGTACCGCCTGAGGAAGAATAATACGCCACATCGTTTGACCGGGCGACATTCCCGTCGCATAAGCTGCCTCGGTCTGACCCTGGGGTACGGCCAAAATAGCTCCACGGAACGTCTCCGACAAGTACGCACCTGTATTAATACTGAGTGCCAGACAAGCAGCCGTCAGCGATCCGAATGATATTCCATAATCATCCAGTCCATAATAAATGACCGCAATCTGCACCAAAACCGGCGTCCCCCGGATGATCGATACATACATGCGCGCCAGCCATCGCACGGGTCGATTCCCCTTCAACCGGGCCACAGCAACAACCAAACCAATGATTAAGCCAAAAAACATAGAGACAATCGTAATATATAGCGTATAATAAGCACCCTTTAATAAAAAAGGGACGTTCTCCCACATTAATTCAAGCATCGGTTATATTCCCTTCTTTCAGACGAGTGGCCCCATGTCAGCATAAAAGCCAAGACTGGAGCCAGACGCCTCTAACAGGCTTACGTTATTCTTTTGGCTCCTCGCCAAACCACTTTTTGAAAATTGTTTTATAAGTGCCGTCTTCCTTCATTTCCTTCAAAGCCTTGTTCAAGGCTTCTTTGAGCTCAGGAGTTTTCTGGTTAATGGCTACACCCGCTTGATCCGATTTAATCGGCTCGCCTACGGCTTTAATTTGGAACCCGTTTTTATCGATAATGGGCTTGAGAGCATACAGATTGTTGATGGTTGCGTCAATACGACCAGAGTTTAGATCCTTTAAGGAAGTAATGACATCATCATATGTTTTAATCTCAAAATCGCCTACCTTCGGCAGTACTTCATTCCGCAGATAAGATTCATCATTCGTTCCCAAGCCGACACCAATGGTTTTGCCTTTAAAGTCCTCCAGCTTGGTAATATCATTTGTTTTGCTGTTTACGATAATGTTTACATTGTTTGTGATATAAGGCTCTGTGAAGTCAATGGCCTTCTTACGATCCTCTGTAATCGTCACCTGACTAATCACTGCATCGAATTTTTTCTTTTGCAAACTTGGAACCAGTCCCGAAAATTCTTGTGCCGTGAACTCCGGTTTCACTCCAATCCGCTTCGCCAATTCTTTGGCAATATCTACATCAAATCCGTCCAATTCCTTGTTGTCGTTCAAAAAATTGTACGGCGGATAGGTGCCCATCATGCCTACCTTCATTACACCAGCCTTTTTGATTGCTTCGAGCTGGTTACTCGCTGCCACATTACTGCTACCCGCTCCATTGCTAGTATTAGAAGCTTCTGGCTTAGTACCGCAAGCGCTCAGCACAAGGCTGAACAATGCCAGAGCCATAAGTATAGTTACCAAGAACCCTTTTTTACGTGTTTTCATGTATCCTTCTCTCCTGTCTGGATGTAAATGATTGAGTTCATATATGTGATTTGGCTATATTATTTGTTGCCAACTACCCATTCATGCGATGTTGACCCTCTAGCTTTGACCTAATAATCCGTAAAATTCAAAATTAGCCGCTTCTTCTGCCAATCTTTTAGCAGTTATCTGCGTGATGTGGTCATGTGTTCCCTCTGAACCGAATAGCCAGCGTGTAATGACACCTTCGATCATGCTCATGAGTAGTGCCGCCCTTAATTCGACATCCAATTCAGCAGGCAACATGTTCAGCTCGATCGCTCTTTCCATATTGCGCCGGAATGCCAGCTCCATCGCAGCCCTTGTCTCTCGGATACTCTGGCGCACCGGTTCATCGACACCGCTGCCGATCAGCAGCAACCCCATCAGATAGCGGTTCTCCAATGCAAAATCAAATAATCGAACAAACAGCGCTTCCGAAGCCTTAACCATATCAGCCAGCGTTCCCGCATCACGGCGATATCCCTGTCCAATCGCTGACAGTAGTTGTTCACGACCGGTGGCGATAATCTCCAGCGCCAGTGCCTCTTTGCTTTTAAAATGCCAATAAAACGTGCCTTGGGCTACTCCCGCCTCTACCACGATATCTGAAATCTTCGTTTGGTGGTAACCCTGCTCGGCGAACCGCTTTAATGCAATGTGAAGAAGCTGTGTTCTGCGGTCTGTTTCTTCTCCCGCATGCTCAGCAGGTTGGTCATTTGAGTCAATCTCGGACTGCTTCGCCTTCCGTGGCTGCATGGATTTCCTCCTCCCGATTGATCAGTCAGTCAGTTTTGTATTTTTAATCCTATAGGATAAGTATACTTTTGTCAAAGAAAAAAGTGTCAGAAGAAAAAAGTGTCAGAAGAAAATAAAGTTTTGCTGCTCCAAGCGGCTTTTAAATTTTAAAAACCGACAGATCCCATAAAATAAGTATTAGACTGGCGCCAACAAAAAAGACAGCGGCAGTCTCAGACTACCGCTGTTTTATTAAACTAACGTTTCTCGTTAGCGTAATGGGTTCTGTCATTAGCCTCAACCGCTTACTTGTTTGCTCAGACTCCTGGCAACAGCTGGGGCATGATGCTTTTGCCATAATCCAAGACGTACTTATTAATCTCTGAGACAAGTTTTGTGTCCTTAGTTTTGTAGTGCATCTTGTTAATTACGAAGTAACCTGTACTAGAATATTGCTCATCACTCGAAAACATCAACGTAAAACGATAAAACAAAAAAGCCGCTAAAATAGCGACTTCAAATGGGACTATGCTCTTGTCCCCCGACAGTTAATCCAGATACAAAATCTCAATCTCGCCCGGAGCGAAGGATTGCTCTGCGTAATTCCCCCCCCAATCACAAAGCGATCTCAAAATGGGTTCAAGTGATTGACCCAGTTCCGTCGTTGAATATTCCACCTTAGGCGGTACCTGATTGTACATCTTTCTGCGAATTAATCCGTCTGTTTCCAGTTCCCGAAGAGTTTGAATCAGCATCTTTTGCGATATATTATGAACGAGTCGCTTAAGCTCTCCCGTCCGTTTAGGTCCTTTTATTAAATAGTACAGAACAAGCCCCTTCCACTTTCCTCCGATAACCTCTAGTGTAACTTCCAGTTCACAGAAAAATGTTTTCATATCAATACACCATCTCCCGATCTAAGAATATCCCCTTCATGTATCGCTTGATCCTTCAAGGAGCACTGAAGGAAAAATTGAACGTTACATGGAGGGGATAATACAATCGCATTTAAGTTGAATTTAAAAATCTTTGTCGTTTGAAAATTATTATGTCCTGGTTAAACTTGAGCTACTCCGCCATCTACGAATAATTCAACGCCGTTCATATAGCTGCTTTCATTAGAGGCTAGGAACATGACAGCATTGGAGATCTCTTCAACCTGCCCCACTCTGCCGAGCGGAATATCATTTTCTGCCTGTTCCAGGAAATGATCTAGTTCAGAGCCAAATAACTCATCGTACGCCGGCGTTACGATTGTTCCCGGACTAAGGATGTTTATACGAATTTCGGTCCCTCTCATATCAAGAATCCAGCTGCGGACGAGCTGTCTGATCGCTGCCTTGGATGCACCATAGATACTAAACGCTGGCATCCCCGTCGAGCCAGCAGTGGATCCCGTTAGAATAATCGAACCTCTTTTATTTGGAAACAAAGCTAATGCCTTTTGTACTGTAAAGATGGTTCCTTTCACGTTGACATCGAAAGTCTTGTAGTATTGTGCTTCTGTAATTTCTCCTAATGGAAGCAATGACCCTAGTCCGGCATTTGCAAAGAGAATGTCCAAGTGTCCCTTTTCTCGCTTAACTGTTTCGAATAATATATCTAGATCTTCCGATTTAGATATGTCACCTCGGACACCTGTAACATTCTTTCCGATCTGCTTTACTGCTTCATCCAGTTCACGTTGTCTGCGTCCCGTGATAAAAACGTAAGCCCCTTCTTTTACGAACTGTTGTGCCGACGCGAGACCGATGCCGCTTGTACCTCCGGTTACAACTGCTACCTTCCCGTCAAATTTCCCCATTCTATTACACTCCTTTTATAATGATTTATATGGTATAGGATGCTCTGTCTGCTTCATGAACCTCCTATGAACGATAGTATGGGGGAAAAGTTACAAGAAAAACAGTACCCACTTTTTTGTGATATAGTCACCAAAAAGTGATAATTGAGGCGGCACAAGCGTTTGTTTTTACAGCCTAACAGATGGAAGTGAGCTCCATTAAGTTTGAGATTGTATATGTGCTTTTAATTTCTGCCGGACTTCTTTGTCCGGTTCTGTTGACCCAACAGGTGTCAATGCCCGACTGAAGACCACCATCTGAAATATGACTTATGACGTAATTGAAAAATTCTCCCTTCGGTTTTTGATAACCAATGCTTTGCGAATCAAAGATATCCTCGAAAAACTTATATAGCCCAGACTGCTTCAAGCGTTTGATTTGCGTGTGAGTGATACCATTCGTGATTACGAACATTCGATGGGTCTTTGATAAGCGATGACAGACATCCATTGCGCCTTCCATAAGCAATTGGTTTCCATCTCCCAACAATTCTCTATACAAACCTTCCCATTCCAAGCCGACCACGATTTCCCTCATTCTCAACATTGTAAAAGAGGGCTCCATTAATTACTCACCACATGATACCACGTATTTGAACTATCCTGCCCGTTAGCTTAAACAAGTACCGGCAGTCTAATGTGGTGTAGTGCTTATGAAAAGTAAATAAGCCCATAACCGTATTTGGAAGCAAATGAATTTTCCAATTTATAAGGGTATGGGCTCTCTTTGATCCTAAATAAGGCAGTGTAGGTTCTTATCACTTATAAAACATCATCGTCTGCTAATATACATTAGCATGTTGCTCTTATATGGTAAAAGCAATTTGTTGAGATATCGTACCCGTCGTTCAATGCCAATCCCATTCCGAATAATGGTGATTATTAGGCCCTGTTAGAGCCTCGCGAACGTGATGTAATCGACTTGGACAGGCTCTACCGATTCGATCCGAAGCGCCCGGTTGATCTGTCCCCGGTGATATTGCCCATGTAAGAGGACCTGTGACAGGATGTCCCGGACGGACGTTTGGAACGGAACCCCGCTCTGATTCGCATAGTCGATCATCTCGTCCAACTCGGATTCCTCAAGTCCTTCGATATAGACGCGATATTGCTCGGCGTTTTCTTCGAACATCGTCCGGATCGCCGTCAGGTCTTCTGCTTCCTCCCACAACGAATATTGGGCGCTGCCCTTGCCCGGCAATCGGGACAGCCAGACTCGTTCCGCGACCGCGACGTGCCGAACCAGCTTCAGAAGGTCCTTGTTCTTCGTCTCACTCTTCTCGAGCGCGTCCAGGATGCGTCCGTCCGCCCAGTACAGGTGGTCCATCATGCACTTGATCGTCTTCATTTCGGTTTCCCCTCTTCGTCTCATCGATTACTTGAACCTACTATTAACCGTTAGTTTAAGCATTTAAATGAACTAAAACAACCTTTACACCAGCCTCATTTTTACGTTCAGCCTTGAAAAATCTTTGATACTTTAATTTCATAACTCTTCTCAGGCAGTGCCTTTTTTAAAAAAAATCATTTGGCTAGGTCTATTTTGTTATTGTCTTTTTCGGGTTTTTAGCTGCTTTAACTTTCATGGGAGTTCAATAAAAAAGGAAGCTCCAGCGCCAAATATTAATTAAAGAACATACGCGGGTAGCATGTAGTGCTTCTAAAGGAGCCTTATCTTAATCCAAGCACTAAGAAAATGCTTTATTTGCTCAGTCTACAACTTTATTTTCTTTAAACAAAAAGAGAACCTCCACAGAGGTTCTCTTTATCCTATATGTTGCTGCTACAGCAATGCTTTTGCCGCAATGTCCGTACGGTTTTGTTTACCTTCAAAGGTAATACGAGCCGCCTGTTCGTAAGCTTTATCCCGTGCCCCGGCAATATCACGTCCCAAGCCGACCACACCTAATACACGTCCGCCGTTCGTTACCCACTCGCCCTGTTCGTTGATGCTCGTTCCAGCATGGAACACGATAGCTTCGTCTACCTGTTCCAATCCGTGGATAGGTACACCTTTGGCGTAAGCTCCAGGATAACCTCCAGATGCCAGCACCACACATACCGCCACTTCATCCTTCCACTCGATCTCCACCTGATCCAGCGTGCCATTTACAGCAGCAAGAAAAATATCGAGCAGATCGGATTTTAAACGAGGCAGAACCACTTGAGTTTCCGGATCACCGAAACGTGCATTAAACTCAATGGTCTTTGGCTTGCCGTCCGGCGAAATCATCAATCCGGCAAATAATACACCTCGGAACGGGCGCCCTTCAGCAACCATGGCCTTGGCCGTCGGCTTAATAATCGTCTCAATAGCTTCCTCAATAATGGAATTGGCTATGTGAGGCAACGGAGAATACGTACCCATGCCACCTGTATTCGGGCCTTTGTCACCATCAAAAATTGGCTTGTGGTCTTGCGCCGCGGCCATCGGACGAACCGTTTCACCGTCGACAAAGGAGAGAATCGACATTTCCTGACCAGCCAGGAACTCCTCGATCACGACTTGCGCCCCGGCTTCACCAAACACCTTGATCACCATAATGTCAGAGAGAGCCTTTTCCGCTTCCTCCATCGAGTAAGCGACCGTTACCCCTTTGCCTGCCGCCAGTCCGTCTGCCTTAATGACAACCGGAATCGGTTGTTCCTTCAAGTATGCATGTGCTTCCTCGTAAGTATAAAACTTGCGATAGGTTGCTGTCGGAATATGATATTTATGAAGCAAATCCTTCATGAAGATTTTGCTACCTTCAATCTCCGCTGCATTTTTACGCGGTCCGAATACTGGAATGCCTTTCGCTTCAAAAGCATCCACAATGCCATCTGCCAGCGGATCATCGGGACCAACCACGACAAGTCCTACCTTTTTGGATTCCGCCAGCTCTGTCAGCGCGTCAAAGTCACTCACCGGAATCGGCACGCACTCCGCTAACTGTCCGATACCAGCATTGCCTGGTGCGCAATAGATTTGCCCGGCCTTGGGGCTTTTCTTCAGCGCCCACACAATTGCATGTTCGCGGCCGCCCCCTCCGATAACTAAAATATCCATTCAGGTGTTTCCTCCCGCTCCCATTAAGATTGTTCAGGTAAAAATGCTGCTGCATCCTCAACTCATACAAGTTAGTGCTTGAAATGACGTACGCCTGTAAAGACCATGGCAATGCCGTATTCGTTAGCAACCTTGATGGACTCTTCGTCTTTGATGGAGCCGCCCGGCTGAATAACTGCCGTGATGCCTGCTTTAGCTGCCAACTCCAACGTATCGCCCATCGGGAAAAATGCATCGGATGCCAGTACGGCACCTTTTGCTTTGTCACCGGCCTGCTCGATAGCAATCTTGGCCGCACCGACACGGTTCATTTGTCCTGCGCCTACGCCAATGGTCATATTATCTGCCGCCAGTACGATGGCGTTGGATTTCACATGCTTAACCACTTTCCAGCTAAACAAAAGCTGCTTCAGTTCTTCCTCGGATGGTGCCCGCTCCGTTACAACTGTTAGTGCATCCGAGTCTACAGCGTGAATGTCATTTTGCTGAACTACCATGCCGCCTTCAATGGAAGTCACGACGAAACGGCTCTCTGCCTGTTCAGACCGGGAAAGCTCACCCAGATCAAGCAAACGAATATTTTTCTTTTTCGTTAAAATCTCCAATGCTTCTTTCGTAAATCCCGGTGCCAGTACAATTTCCAAAAAGATCTCACTCAGCTTATTCGCTGTATCACCATCAATAATCCGGTTAGCCGCTACGATGCCACCAAAAATCGAGGTTGGATCAGCTGCATACGCCTTGCTGTACGCTTCATAAATACTTCCGCCAATCCCCACACCACAAGGATTCATATGCTTAACTGCTACTACGGTAGGTTCGCTGAATTCTTTGACAATTTGCAAAGCGGCATTCGCATCATTGATGTTATTGTAAGACAGCTCTTTGCCGTGAAGTTGTTTCGCTGTTGTCAGTGTACCCTTCGCCGCCAATGGCTCACGGTAAAATGCCGCCTGCTGATGCGGATTTTCTCCATAACGCAAATCCTGAATTTTTTCATAGGTTACAGTGTAACGCTCAGGCAACGGCTCGCCTGTCACATTCGACAAATAATCGGATATCAAAGCGTCGTATGACGCCGTATGACGGAAAACTTTTGCGGCCAAACGCTTACGGGTATTCAGCTCCGTATCGCCATCCTTACGGATTTCCTCCAACACTGTGCTATAGTCATCAGCATCGACTACCACACTGACAAAAGCATGATTTTTTGCCGCAGAACGAAGCATCGTTGGACCGCCGATGTCGATATTTTCAATCGCGTCCTCATAAGTTACACCGGGTTTGGCAATCGTTTCCGCAAAAGGATACAGATTCACAACGACCAGATCAATATAACCCAATCCAAGCTCTTTCATCTGACGCTGATGCTCTTCATTATCCCGAACAGCCAGCAAGCCGCTGTGTACCGCAGGGTGGAGTGTTTTAACACGTCCATCCATAATTTCAGGAAAACCCGTTACCTCGGAAATGCCGATGACAGGAATGCCCTCCTTCGACAACAAGCTGCTCGTTCCCCCTGTCGAAACGATCTCCACACCCAATTTGGACAACTCGCGGCAAAATTCCACGATCCCTCGCTTATCCGATACGCTGACGAGCGCTCTTTTAATACTCACCCTGTCTCCTCCTTTAGCTCTTTCAGAATTTTGCAAAATTCTCTTTTATCATTTTATTTCCCGAGAAATATCGGAAAATGCCTGTACAGCATCCTTGATATAACAATGATATGACAAATTACAATCATTCTTAGAGAAGTGAAATCACTTTGCGACCATTTAATTGGATTTTGCCTTGGGCCAATTGGCCAACTACTTCTGGATATAGCTGACGTTCTACGGATTGAATGGCTGCGGATAAGGATTCCGCAGTATCATGGTCGCTAACCTCCACGACACGCTGGGCAATAATAGCTCCCGTATCCATGCCCCCGTCCACAAAATGAACGGTGACGCCACTTACCTTGACACCATAGGTCAATGCCTGTCCAACAGCATCTTTCCCTGGAAATGCCGGAAGTAGTGACGGATGAATATTAATGATTTTTCCTGCGTAGGCATCGACCATGACGCTGGATAGCAAACGCATGTAGCCAGCTAACACGATGAGATCAATTGATTTCTGCTCCAGTAAAGCCACCAGTTCACGCTCATAGTCTTCTCGAGAAGGATATTCCTTGGGTCGAAAGGTATGGCACGCAACTCCAGCTTTCTGTGCTCTAGCTACGGCAGGAGCCGCAGGCTTGTCACAGATGAGCAATTCTACCGAGGCATCGCCCAGTTCTCCTCGCGCAGCGGCATCCACCAATGACTGAAAATTCGTCCCTTCGCCTGATGCAAAAACAGCAATCCGGTACTCGTTCATTACACCTCGGCTCCCGTAAAGGTCACGATAGAACTGCCTTCCGTTACTTTTCCGATCACATAGGCAGCTTCGCCCTGTTCCTTCAGAACTTCCAGTGCAGTCTGTGCATGCTCTTCGCCTACAACGATTACCATGCCAATCCCCATATTAAAGGTTGTGAACATGTCTCTGTTGGAGATTGCACCTTTTTCCTGCATGAGCTGGAAGATCGGCAAAATCGGCCAAGTGCCGTATTCAATATCCACATTGACGTGATCCGGTAACACTCTTGGGATATTTTCAATAAAACCACCACCTGTGATATGCGCCATACCTTTTACTTTTACCTTGTCCAGCAATGCCAAAACGGATTTCACGTAAATTTTCGTCGGCTCCAGCAGTACATCGCCCAGTTTGCCGTTTAAGCCTTCGATTTCATCATGCAAATCATAGCCCTGCTGTTCCAATAACAGCTTGCGAACCAGTGAGAAGCCATTACTGTGAACTCCACTGGAGGCCAGCCCAATAACGGTATCTCCAGGGGCAACGGAGCTGCCGTTGATGATTTTACTTTTATCTACGATCCCTACCGTGAATCCGGCAATATCATATTCACCCTCGCTATACATCCCTGGCATTTCTGCGGTTTCACCGCCGACCAGCGCACAGCCCGATTGATGGCATCCCTCTGCGATTCCAGCGACTATAGCTTCAATTTTCTCGGGCACAACCTTGTCACAAGCGAGGTAATCCAGAAAAAAGAGTGGCTCCGCGCCCCCGACGACAATGTCGTTTACACACATCGCAACCGCGTCGATACCAATGGTGTCATGACGATCCATTGCGAAAGCAAGCTTCAGCTTCGTGCCGACACCATCGGTACCGGAAACGAGTACAGGCTCCTCGTACTTATCCTTATTCAGGCCGAACAACGCACCGAATCCGCCCAAGTCCGTCAGCACTTCGGGACGGAAGGTACGTTTAACGTGCTTTTTCATCCGTTCTACTGCTTCATTACCGGCAGCGATATCTACCCCTGCATTTTTGTATGCTTCGGACATTCATGAACACTCCTTCAAATGATTGACCCTCCTAAGTCCTCCCTAACAGGGAGGATTCCATGGGGCTGCTCCCCCTGGACCTCTCAAGAGTCGGTCAGATGCGTAGGGTTGGGTGCTGCTTGGTGTATGGTTCGTGCTGTGAGTCGCGTGCTTTCCTTTGTGAATTGCGGGGCATTCCCGCAATTCACAAGGACACGCTTTGGTGCGTTGCCGCCTTCACGGCGGCGGGGGCACGTCCCGGGCTGTTTGCTTCGCAAAGGCGGGGACGTGCCGGGCAAAGAAGTGAGCAGCGCCAACGGGCGGCTTACTTCTTTGCCCTTTGAGGCAGGCAGCTTTGCCTTGCCTGCTATTGAGCTTCGCTTCGCGGCTCAACCTTACAAGAGCAGGGTGACTTTTTACGAGTCACCGCTCCGCTAAAAACTCATGGCATGAAATAGTTATGCCATGAGTTTTTAACTGCCTTACCTATCCTCTTCTTGGTGGGAACCAAAGAGGTACAGGCACTGCTGCAATAATGCTGCATACCTGAGAAACGCAGCGGGTGGAAGGATTCTGGAGAAGCGAAAGCGTTCGCCTTTGCAGCTGGATTCCAACCCTGTAAGGGATTATTTCAATCCAGGAATCCAGCGGCAACAGCGATCGTAAGAACCTTCCACACGCGGAGTAGCCCCCTCAGAACCGCATTATATGGCGCTAGTACCTCTTTTGTTCCCTATACTAACAACTACATCCGAACTTCTCTTCGCCTTTGAAATCTACCTGAGTCGGGTAATCATTATCGAAACAAGCTAGGCACAAGCCGCCTTTGTAATCCTGTTCGTTATATCCACCTACAGCGGCAATCAAACCCTCGGCGCTCATAAAGTAAAGCGAATCGGCGTTAATTTCCTCACGAATTTCCTCGACGGTTTTAGATGAAGCAATCAGTTCCCGGCGATCCGGCGTGTCAATACCGTAGAAGCACGGGTTTTTGAAAGGCGGCGAGGTAATACGTACATGTACCTCCAACGCTCCCGCATCACGCAGCATATTCACGATTCGACGGGATGTAGTGCCCCGGACGATAGAATCGTCGATCATAATGACTCGTTTACCTTCAACAACGCGGCGTACAGCGCTCAGCTTCATTTTCACACCCTGCTCGCGCAGCTCCTGACTCGGCTGAATGAAGGTACGTCCAGTGTATTTATTTTTAATCATGCCCAGCTCATAAGGAATACCTGTCTGCTCTGCATAACCAATCGCAGCCGAAATACTGGAGTCCGGTACACCGGTAACCAAATCTGCATCAACAAAAGCTTCCAGCGCCATCTGGCTGCCCATTCTTTTGCGTGCAGCATGAAGATTAGAACCATTCAAGTCACTGTCAGGCCGGGCAAAATAAATATATTCCATCGCACATAGCGCTTTACGGTGCTTTTCTTCCGTGTAACGATCTTCATGCAGTCCATTTTTGTCCAACACCAACAGCTCACCCGGTTCGATATCGCGCAGCAACTCTGCTCCAATCGTTTCCAGGGCACAAGACTCGGATGCGAACAGATAAGCATCTCCCAGTCTGCCCATCGTGATTGGACGCAGACCATTGGGGTCGGAAGCCACGAGCAGCTTGTCGTTGGTCATAATAAGGAAAGCAAACCCGCCGACAATACGCTTCAATGCATCCTTAGCGGCCTCCACCAAATCCTTGGACGATCGTGCGATCAAATGTGCTACTACTTCTGTATCGCTGGTCGTTTGAAAAATAGACCCGCCCTGCTCCAGCTCATGCCGGATTTGCAAAGCATTCACGATATTCCCGTTGGTGGCTACTGCCAAATCGCCATCACGATACTTGAACACCAAAGGCTGTGCATTCGTCAGCTTACTGTCTCCACTTGTCGAGTAGCGCACATGTCCTATGGCAATATCGCCTGTCAGCGAAGCCATCAAATCTTTATTGAATACTTCTTTTACAAGACCCATACCACGATGATAATGGAACTCGTCACCACTGCTCACACAGATGCCTGCACTTTCCTCCCCACGATGCTGGAGCGCATGCAACCCGTAATATGCTAGGGAAGCGGCATCGGAGTGTCTATACACACCGAATACGCCGCATTCCTCTTTTAATTTATCAAACAGCCCCTCTTTACCAGAGCCTTCATTATAATAATCTCCAGTCCACAACGTCCGTGCTGTTATTTCATCAGACATGGAATGACATCCTCCCAGATTTGCTTCAAACTGGCGACTGCCTCGTTCAAAGCGGGTTGTCCGTTCACCTCAACTGTCAATTGTGATCCTTCAACTTTTCCTAATACGGTAACTGGCACTTCCAAACCACGTAGATGTGCTTCCAGCGCAGACGCTTTATCCGGCGATGCAGATAACAAAATACGGGACTGGCTTTCGCTAAACAAGGCATGGTCAGGACGCAAAGTCGTTTCTACGTTGACCTGTGCTCCCAATCCGCCGCTAATCCCGGATTCCGCAAGCGCTACAGCCAATCCGCCCTCTGCCAAATCATGCGCAGATTGTACCAATCCGCCCTGAATCGCTCCCAGTACCGCAGTCAGCAGTTTTTTCTCTACGTTCAAATCCAGCTCAGGAGGGCGTCCCTCGGATACACCGTGTACGACAGCTTGGAACTCGCTGCCTCCCAGCTCGGCCTTCGTTTCCCCCACCAAGAAAATCACATCACCCTCGGCTTTGAAGCCTTGTGTCGTAATATGATCTGTATCATGTACCAGACCTACCATACCAACAACAGGCGTCGGATAGATGGAGCCTTTGGTATTTTCGTTGTACAAGCTGACATTACCCCCGATGACAGGTGTATCCAGTACACGGCAAGCTTCTGCCATACCGTCCACGGCTTTTTCCATTTGCCAGAAAATATCCGGCTTTTCAGGGTTACCGAAGTTCAGGTTATCCGTAATTGCCAACGGCTCACCGCCGGAGCATACAATGTTACGCGCGGCTTCGCTGACTGCAATCCGTCCGCCTACCTCTGGATCAAGGTATACATAACGTCCGTTACAATCTGTCGTCATGGCGAGACCCTTACGAGTTCCACGCACGGTTACTACAGCTGCATCCGATCCCGGACGAACGGCTGTACTCGTGCGAACCATGTAGTCATACTGCTCGTATACCCATTTCTTACTAGCTACACTTGGTGAAGACAGCACCTTTTTCAGCGCACCGTTCAAATCTGTCACTTCTGCATAACGAAGTGTGTCAATAGCAGCATTTTGCTCATAATAAGCGGGGATTTCGGAAGGCTTGTCATAAATCGGGCATTCATCAACCAGTGCCGTCACTGGCATATCTCCGACCACTTCATTGTGATGGAACAAACGCAAACGACCGTCATCCGTCACTTTACCGACCTTGGCACAAATAACGCCCCAGCGCTCGAAAATTTCCAGTGCCTGTGCTTCATCCTTAGGCTCTACTACGAACAGCATCCGTTCTTGTGATTCGGACAGCATCATTTCATAAGGTGTCATACCCTCTTCACGCTGCGGTACCTGATCCAGATACAGCTCCAGGCCGTTGCCAGCCTTACTCGCCATCTCCGCGCTGGAGCAGGTGAGTCCTGCGGCACCCATATCCTGAATACCCAGCACAATACCACTATCGATCAGTTCCAGACATGATTCCATAACCAGCTTCTCCATAAAAGGATCGCCTACTTGAACCGCAGTCCGGTTCGCTTCAGATTCTTCTGTCAGCTCAACCGATGCGAATGTCGCTCCGTGAATCCCATCACGACCTGTCGGTGGGCCCACATAGAACACCGGGTTACCGACCCCTTTAGCAACACCACGCTGGATTTTATCATGGTCAATCAGTCCGACACACATTGCATTAACAAGCGGGTTGCCTTCGTAGCTTTCATCAAATACAACCTCGCCACCTACAGTCGGAATACCGATACAGTTCCCGTAGCCCGCAATACCAGATACCACATGCTCGAACAAATATTTCACACGGTCGCTCTCCAGCTTGCCAAAACGCAGAGAGTTCAACACCGCAACGGGTCTTGCACCCATGGAGAAAATATCACGGATGATACCGCCTACCCCAGTCGCTGCCCCTTGAAAAGGCTCCACAGCCGACGGGTGGTTATGGCTTTCGATTTTAAATACAACCGCTTGGTTATCACCGATATCTACAATGCCTGCGCCCTCACCGGGTCCCATCAGCACTCGTGGACCGCTCGTTGGAAAACGACGCAATAACGGCTTGGAGTTTTTGTAAGCACAATGCTCTGACCACATGACACTGAATACACCAATCTCCGTATAATTCGGCTGACGTCCCATGAATTCACAGATCAACGCATATTCGCTATCCGACACACCCATCTGCTGGTACAGTTTATGCTCGGCAACCTGCTCTGCCGTTGGTTCCTTAGCGGACACTTGCTGCGCCATGTCGATCCCTCCATGCGTTCAAAATAGATGTAAACATACGTTTGCCGTCATCCGTTCCGAGCAATGCGTCCACCGCGCGTTCAGGGTGAGGCATCATGCCCAGCACGTTTCCTTGTTCATTACAAATCCCTGCGATATCCGTCATGGAACCGTTTGGATTATCTTTATACGTAAATACGATCTGGTTATTCGCCTGCAAGCGAGCCAGCGTCTCATCATCACAGTAATAGTTGCCTTCGCCGTGTGCGATCGGAATGACGATCTTTTCACCAGCAGCGTAATCTTTAGTAAAAGGTGTTTGGTTATTCGCAACCTGCAACACCGTATCCCGGCATAGGAATTTCATCGACAGATTACGGCGTAAAGCCCCTGGCAACAGACCGGCTTCGGTCAGAATTTGAAAACCGTTGCAAATACCCAAAATATATTTGCCCTCGGCAGCCGCTTTGGCTACTTCCTTCATCACTGGTGCAAACCGGGAAATCGCACCGCAGCGTAGATAATCCCCGTAAGAGAAGCCGCCAGGAACAAGAATACAATCATAAGACGACAGATCCGTCGCAGTATGCCATACATAATCGACAGGTTCACCGACCGTGTCTTCTATCGCCTTATAGCAGTCAATATCACAGTTGGAGCCCGGAAAAACCAGAACTGCAAATTTCATGGAATTAGCCCTCCAGTTCGTAGCGGTAGTCTTCAATGACCGTGTTGGCCAACAGCTTTTCACACATCTCGATGACGCGCTTTTCAGCACTCTCGCGGTCTGTTGTATCCAGATTCAGTTCCATATACTTGCCAATTCTGACGCTGTCCACTTCTCCGAAACCCATAGAATGCAGTGCGCCTTGCACCGCAACCCCCTGCGGGTCCAAAACGCTTTGCTTAATCGTGACATAGACTGTTGCTTTCATCATGTTCCTTCAGTTCCTCCTCCGAATGAGTGAATCCTATTGGTTTAATTATGATTACTATTTACTGTGCCGTCAGACGCCGCCAAATATCCGTATATCTTGCAGTTGTTTCTTTTACGACCTCAGCTGGCAACTGATCGGGCTTGCTGTTCTTGTCCCAACCGGATGATGCCAAATAACTTCGTACCGGCTCCTTGTCCATGCTGTCAATTTCCACATCCAGCTCATACTTTTCCTGTGCCCAGAATCGGGATGAGTCCGGAGTGAAAATTTCGTCAATCAAAATAACCTTCCCGTTAACAAGACCAAACTCAAACTTGCAATCGGCTAAAATAATCCCCCGCTTTTCGCAGAAAGCACGTGCAAATTCGTACAACGCCAAACTCTTTTCCTCAAGCTCACCTGTTAGTTCAACCCCGACCAGTTCTTTCATTTGGTGAAGGGAAATGTCCTCGTCGTGTCCAACATCATTTTTTGCAGCCGGTGTAAATAAAGGCTTGGGAAAGCGTTCATTTTTACGTAGCCCCTCTGGCAATGGAATGCCATTCACCTCACCGTTTTGTTCATACTGACGCCAGCCGCCTCCGGTAATATATCCTCGCACCACACACTCAATGTCGATGCGTTCAGCCTTCAGCGTGACCATGATCCGGTCCTTCAGCAACGCTTTATTCTGTTCGTCGATCACATGCCCGAGCTTGTTCACATCAGTGTGCACGACATGGTTTTCCAACAAGTCTTTCGTCTGCTCAAACCAGAAAGCGCTGAGCTTATTCAGCACATTTCCCTTTTCGGGCACGGGTGGCTCTAACACATAATCAAAAGCCGAAATTCGGTCTGTCACGACAATCAGAAAATGTTCTCCGAGATCATACAGTTCACGCACCTTGCCTTTGTACAAGAGCGGCGCATGGATCAGACCTTCGGCAGTAGACAATGACATTTCATTACACCTCTTTCATAGAAGTTGCCCCTCCTAAATCAACCTTTGCCCCTCCTAAATCCTCCCCTCAGGGAGAACCCCCAGGGCTGCTGCCCTCGGGACTCCCGCAAGGTTGGCTGGTGAGCCGGGTGAGGGCGTTTATTATGTGACTCGAGTGGTATGAGCGCGTTTCGCCGGATGAAGGCTTGTTGGCACAAGCTTTCATCCAGCAACGCTTTTACGTCGGTACAAAATAACGTTTTTACGCGTATGCCGCCGCAATACCATTCGGCCCGTGGCCGTAGCACGGCATGCCGTGCAGCGAGCATTCTGGCTTCGCCTGTTGTGCGCATGTGTTACGCTGCGCACGGATACGGTGGCTCAAGGCTTCACTTCTTGAGCCTGCGCGTTCTCGGGAGGGCAGCGGGCTGTTTGCTGCGCAAATTCGGCAGCCCTCCCGAGAACGTTGCCTGCGATAGAAAGCAGTGGAACGCGCTTTTCCATCGCCTTTGGGGAGGTGCGGCATCTTATGTGCCGCACCTTCCCAAGTTCTGCTCCCACACGAAGGTTGGTGCTGGAAGCAGCGGAGCGGACGGAATCGTTCTGGAGAAGCATTAGCGCTTGCCTTTGCCTCTGGATTCCAACCTTTGCAGGTTTTCCAATTCAGGAATCCAGGGGCAACAGCAATCGGAAGAATGATCCGTTCGCAGAGCGGCCTCACCACGCAGCAACCTTCCCTCCTACTCCCCTAATCCCAGCTTTTTGAAGATCGTATCCACGTTCTTCAGATGCCAGGCTGGGTTAAAAGCATCCTCGATTTCGTCTGCGCTGAGCACGGCAGTAATTTCCGGGGTGGCCTCGACGATATCGCGGAACTGGCGTTGCTCTTCCCACGCCTGCATAGCACGCGGCTGCACGGTATCGTAGGCTTTTTCACGACTAAAACCTTTATCGATCAGCTTCGTCATAATACGACCGGAGAACGGTACGCCGTACGTACGCGCCATATTGCGCTTCATATTTTCAGGGAAGACCGTCAGATTTTTCACGATATTGCCAAAGCGGTTCAGCATGTAGTTCAACAGCATCGTGGCATCCGGCAGAATAATGCGTTCTACGGAAGAATGCGAAATGTCGCGTTCATGCCATAGGGTTACGTTCTCATACGCCGATACCATATGCCCGCGAATCACACGTGCCAGACCGGAGATGTTTTCACTTCCGATCGGATTGCGTTTATGCGGCATCGCGGAAGATCCTTTTTGACCCTTGGCAAAGGCTTCCTCCACCTCACGGAATTCACTCTTTTGCAGAGCACGGACTTCTGTAGCAAATTTGTCCAACGATGTGGCGATCAACGCTAACGTTGCCATGTATTCGGCATGACGGTCGCGCTGTAGCGTCTGTGTAGAAATCGGTGCAGGCTTGGTACCCAGCTTGCGGCATACAAATTCTTCTACAGACGGGTCAATGTTGGCGTATGTCCCAACTGCACCGGACATTTTACCGTATTGTACTTGGTCAGCGGCAAAACGAAAGCGTTCCAGATTGCGCTTCATTTCCTCGTACCACAATCCCATCTTCAGTCCGAATGTGGTCGGCTCGGCATGCACTCCATGTGTACGTCCCATCATTGGTGTATGCTTGTAAGCCAATGCCTTTTCCTTCAAAATTTCAATAAAATTCAAGATATCGCGTTCCAGGATTTCATTCGCCTGCTTTAACAGGTAGCCCAGTGCCGTATCAACTACGTCTGTAGAGGTTAGACCGTAATGTACCCATTTGCGCTCATCTCCAAGACTTTCAGACACCGTGCGAGTAAAAGCAATAACATCATGTCTTGTCTCCTGCTCAATTTCATATATCCGTTCAATATCAAAACTTGCATTCTTACGTAGAGCCACAGTATCCTCTTTTGGAATAACCCCTAATTCCGCCCAAGCTTCACAGGCACACAGCTCTACTTCCAGCCACGCTTTAAATTTATTTTCTTCCGTCCAAATCGCTCTCATTTCCGGTCTGCTATAGCGTTCGATCATGACTATTTATCCCCCCAAATATTGGTTTGTTCAATCCATTCCAGCGCTTGTTCCGCATCCTGGCACAGTAGATTAATATGTCCCATCTTTCGGCCTGGCTTGGCTTCACTTTTTCCATACAAATGCAGCTTGGGTACAACATCCAACCTTTCAGCTTCAACATCCGATTGCACAAACCGCCGAACCACATCCTCCAAATGCTCACCTAGCACATTGACCATCACGACGGAAGTCAGCAGCTTCGTGCTGCCCAAGGGTAAACCGCAAATCGCACGTATGTGCTGCTCGAATTGCGACGTGGCGCATGCCTCCATCGTGTAATGACCGGAGTTATGCGGTCGTGGTGCCAACTCATTAACGTACAATTGTCCGTCTTCGGTGACAAACATCTCCACAGCGAGCAGTCCCACCGCACCCAGCGACTCTGCCACAGCCAGCGCTAACTTTCGCGCTTCCTCCTGAACAGGTTCTGGCACGCGCGCAGGTACAATCGACGTGTGCAAAATGTTGTTCACGTGAATGTTTTCCGCAGGTGGAAAGGCTTTAGCTTCACCGTTCGTGCTGCGAGCTACAATCACCGAGATTTCGCAGCGAAAACGAATGAACTGTTCCAATACCAGTTCCGCACCGTCTCCTGCCAATTGTTCGTAGGCAGCTAAGGCTTCCTCCGGTTGGCGAATGACCACTTGTCCCTTGCCATCATAACCACCGACTGCTGTCTTGAGCACACACGGTACACCCAGTTCAGCTACCGCTTGGGCCATATCCGCAGGACTACTAATTTCACGATACGGAGCGACAGGGACACCAGCAGCTTCAATAGAACGCTTTTCACGAAGACGATGCTGTGTTGTGTACAAAAGACTGCTGCCTTGCGGCACGCTGGATTCCTGTTCCAAAAGTGCAGCCACACCTGCGTCCACATTTTCAAACTCATACGTGATCACATCGCACCGACCAGCCAACTCTCTGGCCGCAAGCTCATCATCATAGGCAGCACGGATTTGTTCTGACACCTGTCCACACGGGCTATCAGGTGCAGGGTCCAGCGTCACAAAACGATATCCTAGGTTTGTCCCTGCTAGCACAAGCATTCTGCCCAGCTGTCCGCCTCCTAGAAGTCCAATCGTTGTACCTGGAGGACGGATGCGACCTGCAGATTCACATGCCTCATTCATAGTGAGTCACTGCCTTCCAGCACCTCATCACGGATACGGTCGCGTCTTGCCACAACCCGCTGACTTATCTTTTCGTCAAAAGCGCCTAATATTTGCGCGGCCAGCAGCCCTGCATTCGTAGCGCCTGCCTTCCCAATTGCCACAGTGGCAACCGGAATACCACCCGGCATCTGCACAATGGAGAGCAAGGAGTCTAGACCATTCAGAGCCTTCGACTGGACAGGCACACCAATGACTGGCAAGAATGTCTTCGCAGCCACCATCCCTGGCAAATGCGCTGCCCCACCCGCTCCAGCAATAATGACCTTTAGTCCACGCCCGGCGGCCTCTTCTGCAAAACGAAACATTAAATCCGGTGTACGATGGGCTGAAACTACCTTTTTCTCATATCCGATTTCAAGCTCGTCCAGCACAGCACATGCATGCTGCATGGTGTCCCAGTCTGATGTGCTGCCCATAATGACAGCGACCTGCACTGACATGTCCTTCACTCCCTGTTTATCAATAAGCGCCAAAAATCCGGCACTCGAAAATAACGTTATTTTCAAGACACCGGACTACGAAAAAACAAACGACAGAGCCTCTTAAAGGCAAGCCAAAAGCAAGCCTCTTCCACCGCATCCAATGCGGCTTCAGCCGTATGTCTCCCGTAGTCCGGAAATTTAAGGTTTCCAGGTAGAAACTTCCGGGCCATATCCCCGGCATTATACGAGTTAGCATTGTGCCTATTCCATACCCGACGATATTCTTTACAAGTATGATCGCGGTCTGTTTCGGCTCAAACATGTGTACCTTATTAAATTGTACCTAAAGTTCATTTTTTATCGACAATACACTTCCTAGTTTAACAATTCCCTACACCTTATGTCAACTTGAAAACGAACATTACAATAATCATGCAATAGAATGTTCGTGTTTAACAAAATCAACACCCTTATATACCCACAGGTCAGGACTATTGTATTACGTTTAGCTATCTATTACCTATCCTGATAACAGCGAGCGTACCGCATTCCACTGACAAAAATAAAAGTCGGCACTCCCTATACAGGCAGTAAACCGACTTTTACTTTCTTATTCAGTTATTTTACGACCAGCACAGGAATACGCGCATGCTGCACCACATTGTGGCTTACGCTACCCAATACAAATTCACGGATACCACCTAAACCGCGGCTACCGATCACAATCACATCGAAGCCATTCTCATTGGCATAATCCAAAATGACTTCGGCTGGTGAACCTTGAATGAGCTCCACCTTGGCATCTACACCTTGCTCAGCAAGCCGCTTTTTAACTTCATCGGTAGTTTGTTCGGCCAAATCGTAATATTCTTTATTTATCGAAGCCGGAATTGGTGCCAAACCTTCGCCCATAAAAATCCGTGGAAAATCAAATGCGGTTACCACCTCAAGCTGCGAGGACGATGATGTCTTGACTAATTCAGCTGCCTTCAGCAAAGCCTTGTTGGATGCATCCGAACCGTCATAAGCAAGCAATACTTTTGAAAATAGCATAATACGCACCTCTTCCTCATTCGGTTTGTTGATTCAAAGCCTGAAATATGTACTCCTGTTGTTGTTCATTCCATGACATCACTGGATGGCTGGAATAGTCTTCTCACTCATCATTAAACTTCCCTATGAGAAGCTAAACTCCTCGCCTTACCTTAAAAAATAACCATACAACAATGCGTTCATGAATAGCAACGCAGGAATACCTAATCTGAAACTCATATGCCGTGTTTTATGGCGTTTACGGTACATGGCTATTAGCACGCCTAAGGCTCCCCCGATCAGGGCCAGGAAAAACAACGTCCGTTCAGGTACACGATCACGATGTTTACGTGCTCTCTTTTTATCTTCCGACATTACCAGATAGCCTACTGCATTGATAAACAGCAGCCATACCAACAAGCCTGTCTGCAATGTCTCTCCCCCTTTTGCACACCGTACCAAGTTCAGGTATTAGGCCTTATATATCGTTCTCCCCTCATTATAACCCCACCCCTTTTACAGAAACAACGCCTCCCTTGACTTGGATAGCGTTTTTGCGGAAATAGTAAGGTAGCATAAGGGCGATCCCCGAGTGCATCTATTTCGTCTTAAAGGAGGAACTGCAATGGAAAGCACCCATGAATACGTTGAAAAGCTGCGAGAAAATGCTAAAAAGGCAGAACGCAACCGTAAACAAGGAAAAGGAACTCCCAGCGCCAGCCTGCCGACAAAACAGCATAGCAAAAACCCCTGATCATGGGATCTGTATTCAGCTGTAGAACCATGTTATTAACGTAAAATATCAACTTTACCTTGTCGTTCTCATTGAATGAAGTTAAAGGTAAACTCAGTTGTTCACCTTTCAACAAAAACAACAAGCAGACTCCTTATGAGATTTCTGCTTGTTGTTTTGTTTTTGCAAACATTTTTTATTCAGCCGTGGTCTTTACCTTAAACAACCGACTGTTCATCTTACTACATACACCCACCATACAATAATAAGGCGGTTACATTGATAATGGATTGGTTTTAAAGTTATATTTTCTAACATAGATATTGACTAAAAACATTTTTACACTCTATAATTCGTGATATTAACTTAATCCGACAAAATATTTGTCAGTTAATCTATCATCATATTTGAGGTTTAAGATTGGAGAGGAGCTTTATATGACTAACATGAAAAAAATGACGATGATTCCCCTGTTGGCCAGCTTTATTCTCGGAGGTACCTTATGGAGTGGTGGATTTACCGCCAACGCTGCGGCAGCAGCTACAACCAGCACAACTGCACCTACTTCTACCACTATAACTTCGGGCAAATCCGAAAATCCACAAACCAATCATTTGCCCAATATTAAAATACTTGCCACGGGAGGGACCATTGCAGGATCATCTGCCGTCAATACGGATACAACCGGCTACAAAGCAGGCGCGTTGGGTGTGGAAACCTTGATCAATGCCGTTCCTGAGATGAAAAGTATTGCAAATGTCAGTGGTGAGCAAGTTGTTAATGTAGGTAGCCCTGATGTTAATAATGAAATTCTCTTAAAACTTGCCAAACGTACCAATGAACTGCTTGCCAGAGACGATGTAGACGGGATTGTCATTACACATGGTACAGATACATTAGAAGAAACAGCTTATTTCCTCAATCTTGTTATCAAAAGCGATAAGCCAGTAGTTGTCGTTGGCTCCATGCGTCCAGCTACTGCCATCAGTGCCGATGGTCCCTTCAACCTCTATAATGCAGTGAAAGTCGCCGGGGCTTCGGCCTCTAAAGGTCAGGGTGTACTCGTCCTGTTGAACGACCGTATCGGTGCAGCAAGATACATTACCAAAACAAACACAACAGCAGTCGATACGTTCAAGTCTGTAGAGCAGGGATTCCTTGGAGCTGTTGTGGGTGATCAAGTGTACTACTACAACAAATCCACACACAAGCATACGACTTCTTCTGTATTCGACATCACTAACCTGACTCAACTGCCGCAAGTAGATATTTTATACGAGTATCAAAACAATGGTCGTTATCTGTATGATGCAGCCGTAGCAGCTGGTGCCAAGGGTATTGTCGTAGCTGGTTCCGGTAATGGTTCCTTGTCCAAGACCTCCTCAGAAGGCGCAGAGGCCGCAGGTAAAAAAGGAGTGATCATTGCCCGCTCCAGCCGAGTGGGAAGTGGAGTAGTGTCCCCGTCAACAAAAGACGCAGCTTCAAACTTTGTATCGACCGATTCGCTTAATCCACAAAAAGCACGGATTTTGCTCATGCTTGCTTTGACCCAAACGCACGATGTTAACCAAATTCAATCCTTCTTTAATGAATACTAAGAACATTTATCCCAAATCAAATAAATACAACATCCTTATTATGGAAAAGAAGCAGCGATTACGGTTGACCACCGTAACTGCTGCTTCTTTTTTTGCAAGACAAGTCTAGCATTAATAACTACTTCACCTAATATCCAATCGTCTTGGTTCTATACAGTAATTCGTCGTCCCTCCCACACAGCATCAAGACTGCTGTTTGGGAATCCCATTCAAGCTTGGGGGATATTTCGCTTGCTTCTCTGGATGAGCAGCAATTTCCTCCTCCAGTATGCTTGATTTATTTTGTTGATTATTGATTTTAAGCGGTTTATGTTTGGGCATAAATACTCACCTCCTCGGCTTACCATGCCAAGGAGTGATCGTTTTTATACCGACGTATACTTGCTGATTATGTTGACTGCAGCACTTTTGGTCATCTGTCATTTGCCCTGCTTTTGTTCCATCGCAGCTTTTAGCAAATCACCCAAACTGGAGCCAAAAGATTCCTGCTTTTCAAATTGTCTTACTAGCTTTTGCTGTTCCCGTTTGTTTACCCGTTGCTTGTCCTTATCCAACGTCTCGGTAATGCCGCAGGGCAGGCATCTTACATACAATCCTGCTTTGCCCTCTTTCATTTCCATTTTCTTATGACACTGCGGGCAACGTCGATTGGACAAACGTTTTTCCCCTGAACGACGGTAACCGCAATCCGCACTTGGACATACAAGGAACTTGCCTTTCTTACCCTTCTTCTCCAATAGCTTTGTACCACAATCTGGACAATGACTATTCGTCTCATTATGAGGCTTGTACTCCGCACTGCTATTTTTCACAGTGGAAACCAGCTCTTTCGCCATAGCACGAATAGAATTCAAAAACGGTTCCGGTTGTCCTTGACCACGAGCAATCCGTTCCAGCTCCGCTTCCCAACGTGCCGTCAGCTCAGGCGTTCGAAGCTGTGGAGCTGCCAGTTCAATCAGTTGCTTACCTTTCCCGGTTGGATGCATCACGTTCCCCTGACGCTCAATCGTATCCGAGCTGACAAGCTTTTCAATCAGATCGGCACGAGTAGCAGGAGTACCCAGTCCATGCTTTTCCATCTGAGCGAGCAGGGCTGCTTCCGTATACCGCTTCGGCGGCATCGTTCGCCCAGCTCGTACAAGACAACGCTGCAATCGGACAGAGTCTCCTTTTTTCAGCTCCGGTAAAATAACGCCTCTTCCATTGTTTTCCCGATCCTCTGCTTCTTCATCATCCATATCATAATGGTTTGCGTCATATACAGCACGCCATCCGCTATCTTTTACCGTTGTGCCTTTTACCTGAAACGTCTCCTGCTCCACCGTTACTGATACAGCTACAGCATCATAACGTGCAGGTGGATAGAATAGACTAATAAAACGTCGTGCAATCAGATCATACAGCTTACGTTCTTCCGGGCTTAACTGATTAAGCAATAATGTCTGCTCAGTAGGAATAATCGCATGATGATCCGTGACTTTACTGTCATCCACAATTCGCTTTGTGATTGGTAGGTTGTTACGCAATAACGACCGTGCCAAGGAAGCATACGGACCTACTGCTACACTACTGAGCCTTTCCTTAAGTGTGTCCACCATATCGGATGTCAGATAACGGCTGTCTGTACGTGGATAGGTCACCAGCTTATGCTGCTCATACAGACGCTGAAGCAGATTAGACGTCTGTTTAGCCGAAAAGCCATAGCGCTGATTAGCATCTCTTTGTAGTTCCGTTAAATCATACGCTAGCGGGTGAGGCTCGTTCTTTTCGCTCTTTTTAACACTGGCAACTGTGCCTTTGGCTCCCTCAAGTCTACGGCGCAAAGCCTCTGCTTGAGTGCGGTCAAACATGCGTGAATCCCCGCTTTCTGCCCGCCAAGTTGCCTGAAAATCGCCAAAATCCGCCGTCAAAGTATCATATTCCTGAGAACGGAATTCGGTAATTTCTTTCTCACGCTCCATAATCATCCCCAGCGTTGGTGTCTGCACTCTTCCAGCCGAAAGTTGGGCGTTATAACGACAAGTCAACGCGCGAGTTACATTGAGACCAATCATCCAGTCTGCTTCAGCTCTACAGCGAGCCGATTCATATAAACGATCAAACTGCTGACCAGGCAATAGCTTTGCGAAACCTGCCTTAATCGCCTTGTCTGTCTGCGAGGAGATCCATAAGCGCCGGAAGGGCTTTTTCCAGTTTGCCATTTGGATGATCCAGCGTGCCAACAATTCTCCTTCGCGAGCAGCATCTGTTGCCACGATAAGCTCTCCAATGTCCTGCCGCTTCATGAGTTGCTGCACAGCTTTGAACTGATGATTACTTTCGCGCAGCACCTTTAACTTTGAACTCTTCGGAAGAATAGGCAGGTCCTCCAAATTCCAGGTCGCATACTTAGAATCGTAATCCTCCGGCTCTGCTAAGCCGACCAAATGTCCCAGTGCCCATGTCACCACGTACTGGGGTCCTTCTATATAACTTTTATGCTTCTCGCGGCTACCCATCACACGTGCAATCTCTCTGGCCACGGACGGTTTTTCTGCCAATACCAATACCTTCATGTTACGCTCCTTTCTCTCATAGTGTTAATTATACCATCCTGCCATCTTACGATAAATTCTAATACCAACGGCTCTTATTAACATGATCGTACATACTATTGCTATTACTTCTACATGGGTTAAGATAACTTACAAATCAGGCACACTCCATTTTAATAGCAGACCCGCATAGGTGAGGCCTCCCCCAAATCCATATAACAACACATGTTGTCCATACCGTAAACGTCCATCATCCAAACCACACTGCAAAGCCAACGGGATGGATGCCGCCGATGTATTGCCATACAATTCTACGCTTGTCAGCGTTTTTTCCAAAGGTACTGTACTTCTTTCACATATGGACTCGATCATTCTCAAATTAGCACTATGAGGTACAAACCAGTCAAGATCCTCTTTCTGCATATTTGCCTTATCCAATAATCGTTCGATTCCCGTTGGAACAGAGCGAACAGCCCATTTATAAACCTCACGTCCATTTTGAGCAATAAATCCATGGTCTTGCAGCTTCTCTCCATCCAAATGATCAGATAATCCCACTCGGTAAAGATGTGCTCCCCCATGCCCATAAGTACCTATATCTGAAGTTAAAAATGATCCTTCATCCTCGTCATATTCAACAAGCGCAACCCCTGCACCATCTCCAAAAAGTATACACGTCGTCCGATCCGTATAATCTGTAATTTTGGACAACGTTTCGGCTCCCACTACTAGCACCTTACGATGCAGACCACCCGTAATAAGGCCATTTGCCAAATGAAGTCCATAGGAAAAACCTGCACATGCTGCACTAATATCCATTGACCCTGTATTCGGAATATCAAAATGAGCCTGAATACGTGAAGCCGTGCTCGGAAAGTAGTAATCAGGTGTACTCGTCGCTACAATGATCATCTCAACATCGTTTATATTTACGTCATACAGGTTAATCATACGTGTAATAGCTTGTATGCATAAATCAGATACATATTGATCTTCAGCCGCAATGCGTCTTTCACGCATGCCCGTTCTTTGTACTATCCACTCGTCACTAGTATCCACAAGCTTCTCCAAGTCAGCGTTCGTCAAAATCCGTTCAGGTACATAAGTGCCAAAGGCCGTAAGCTTAGCTTTTGAATTCAACAATCTGATCACTCTCCTTTGTAATCCTTATTCACATTATAACACCAGATACTAATACCTGGTACTAAATTATTTTAAAACCGTCTTCTTATTACTAGTTAATATCCACTTATCCAGTTAAACTTATAACAAGCTCAATTTAAATAAAATCCCACTGCCTTTTAACGCAAAAGAGACTATGATCTTATGAAGATCATAGTCTCTTTTGCTTGTTGCTTGGCGACGTCCTACTCTCCCAGGACCCTGCGGTCCAAGTACCATCGGCGCTGGAGGGCTTAACGGTCGTGTTCGGGATGGGTACGTGTGGAACCCCTCCGCTATCGCCACCAAACATGAATTTGCTACGCAAATTCTTCCGTAAGGTTATTCGGTTCATCACTTATCGTGTGAATGAATAGCTATGCGCTTGTTGTATGTATTTCTACATACCTTCAAGGTTACACCTTGAAAACTGGATCCGAAACTCATTTGCGTTTTATCTTAGGATAAGCCCTCGACCGATTAGTATTGGTCAGCTCCATGCATTACTGCACTTCCACCCCCAACCTATCTACCTCGTCGTCTTCAAGGGGTCTTACATACTGGGAAATCTCATCTTGAGGGGGGCTTCACGCTTAGATGCTTTCAGCGCTTATCCCTTCCGTACATAGCTACCCAGCGGTGCTCCTGGCGGAACAACTGGTACACCAGCGGTACGTCCATCCCGGTCCTCTCGTACTAAGGACAGCTCCTCTCAAATTTCCTACGCCCACGACAGATAGGGACCGAACTGTCTCACGACGTTCTGAACCCAGCTCGCGTACCGCTTTAATGGGCGAACAGCCCAACCCTTGGGACCTACTTCAGCCCCAGGATGCGATGAGCCGACATCGAGGTGCCAAACCTCCCCGTCGATGTGGACTCTTGGGGGAGATAAGCCTGTTATCCCCAGGGTAGCTTTTATCCGTTGAGCGATGGCCCTTCCATGCGGTACCACCGGATCACTAAGCCCGACTTTCGTCCCTGCTCGACTTGTAGGTCTCGCAGTCAAGCTCCCTTCTGCCTTTGCACTCTTCGAATGATTTCCAACCATTCTGAGGGAACCTTGGGGCGCCTCCGTTACTCTTTAGGAGGCGACCGCCCCAGTCAAACTGCCCACCTGACACTGTCCTCGCACCGGTTCACGGTACCAAGTTAGAACCTAGATACGATCAGGGTGGTATCCCAAGGATGCCTCCCTTCAAGCTGGCGCTCAAAGTTCTACGGCTCCCACCTATCCTGTACAGATCGTACCCAAATTCAATATCAAGCTGCAGTAAAGCTCCATGGGGTCTTTCCGTCTTGTCGCGGGTAACCTGCATCTTCACAGGTATTAAAATTTCACCGGATCTCTCGTTGAGACAGCGCCCAAGTCGTTACGCCATTCGTGCGGGTCAGAATTTACCTGACAAGGAATTTCGCTACCTTAGGACCGTTATAGTTACGGCCGCCGTTTACTGGGGCTTCGGTTCATAGCTTCGCCCCGAAGGGCTTACCACTCCCCTTAACCTTCCAGCACCGGGCAGGCGTCAGCCCGTATACTTCGCCTTGCGGCTTCGCACAGACCTGTGTTTTTGCTAAACAGTCGCTTGGGCCTTTTCACTGCGGCCCCCTCGGGCTATTCACCCTACCGAGGCACCCCTTCTCCCGAAGTTACGGGGTCATTTTGCCGAGTTCCTTAACGAGAGTTCTTCCGCGCGCCTTAGAATTCTCTTCTCGCCTACCTGTGTCGGTTTGCGGTACGGGCACCTTCTCCTGGCTAGAGGCTTTTCTTGGCAGTCTGAGATCATGACCTTCGCTACTACAATTTTCGCTCCCCATCACAGCCCAGCCTTACGATGTGCGGATTTGCCTACACATCAGCCTCACTGCTTAGACGGACATCCATCAGTCCGCGTCACTACCCTACTGCGTCACCCCATCGCTCATAACGGATTACGGTGGTACAGGAATTTCGACCTGTTGTCCTTCGACTACGCCTATCGGCCTCGCCTTAGGTCCCGACTTACCCTGAGCGGACGAACCTTCCTCAGGAACCCTTAGGCTTTCGGCGGATCTGATTCTCACAGATCTTTTCGTTACTCATACCGGCATTCTCACTTGAATGCAGTCCAGCGCTCCTTACGGTACACCTTCAACCCGCATTCAACGCTCCCCTACCCCTGATGCAAGCATCAAGCCATAGCTTCGGTGGTGTGTTTAGCCCCGTTACATTTTCGGCGCAGAGTCACTCGACCAGTGAGCTATTACGCACTCTTTCAATGGTGGCTGCTTCTAAGCCAACATCCTGGTTGTCTGTGCAACTCCACATCCTTTCCCACTTAACACACACTTGGGGACCTTAGCTGATGGTCTGGGCTGTTTCCCTTTCGACAATGGATCTTAGCACTCACTGTCTGACTCCCGGAACTAAATCTATGGCATTCGGAGTTTGACTGAGCTTGGTAACCCTTGCGGGCCCCGCACCCAATCAGTGCTCTACCTCCACGATTCTTCTTTCCGAGGCTAGCCCTAAAGCTATTTCGGGGAGAACCAGCTATCTCCGGGTTCGATTGGAATTTCTCCGCTACCCCCACCTCATCCCCGCATTTTTCAACATGCGTGGGTTCGGGCCTCCAGTGCGTGTTACCGCACCTTCACCCTGGACAGGGGTAGATCACCCGGTTTCGGGTCTACGTCCACGTACTCAAGTCGCCCTATTCAGACTCGCTTTCGCTGCGGCTTCAGCTCTTCACCTTAACCTTGCACGGGAACGTAACTCGCCGGTTCATTCTACAAAAGGCACGCCATCACCCATAGATCGGGCTCTGACTTCTTGTAAGCACACGGTTTCAGGATCTATTTCACTCCCCTTCCGGGGTGCTTTTCACCTTTCCCTCACGGTACTGCTTCACTATCGGTCGCCAGGGAGTATTTAGCCTTGGCAGATGGTCCTGCCGGATTCATACGGGGTTTCACGTGCCCCGCACTACTCGGGATCCGTCTCGGAGAGAACAAGTTTTGAACTACAGGGCTTTTACCTTCTCTGGCGGGCCTTTCCAGACCTCTTCATCTAACCGGTTCCTTTGTAACTCCATGTGAGACGTCCCACAACCCCAAGGAGCAAGCTCCATGGTTTGGGCTAATCCGCGTTCGCTCGCCGCTACTGACGGAATCACTATTGTTTTCTCTTCCTCAGGGTACTTAGATGTTTCAGTTCCCCTGGTCTGCCTCTCACTCACCTATGAATTCAGTGAGTAGTGACTGTCGATGAAGACAGCCGGGTTTCCCCATTCGGACATCCCCGGATCAAAGCTTGCTTACAGCTCCCCGAGGCCTTATCGTTGTTCGCCACGTCCTTCGTCGGCTCCTGGCGCCTAGGCATCCTCCGTGTGCTCTTTGTAGCTTAACCTAGACTTTTCTTTGATAAAAGAAAATGTCGATGTTCGATAAAGAATGATTTTTGCCAAAGGCAAAAGATCTTTCCTTACCTGCTACCTTTATTTCACTTGTTTACACAAGATCAGCTTAAAGGAATATTCTAAAACGCAATTTCGTTTCGGTATCCAGTTTTCAAGGTGCAATTCGCTTCATCGAAGCGAAACCCGATGAATATTTCGGTTCCACACGGATGTGTGAATGAAGTATTCGTCGAAGCTTGAGAGTTTGAACTCTCAAAACTGAGCAACGAGTGAGTAAGTTCAGGATATTCATTTCATTCACACGAATGTGATGAACCGAATTGAATATCCGGTCGCAGGTACGTTATACCTGCTAATTTGAATGTTTCCATCGCAGGAAACGATTCTCCATAGAAAGGAGGTGATCCAGCCGCACCTTCCGATACGGCTACCTTGTTACGACTTCACCCCAATCATCTACCCCACCTTCGGCGGCTGGCTCCCTTGCGGGTTACCCCACCGACTTCGGGTGTTGTAAACTCTCGTGGTGTGACGGGCGGTGTGTACAAGACCCGGGAACGTATTCACCGCGGCATGCTGATCCGCGATTACTAGCAATTCCGACTTCATGTAGGCGAGTTGCAGCCTACAATCCGAACTGAGACCGGCTTTTCTAGGATTGGCTCCACCTCGCGGCTTCGCTTCCCGTTGTACCGGCCATTGTAGTACGTGTGTAGCCCAGGTCATAAGGGGCATGATGATTTGACGTCATCCCCACCTTCCTCCGGTTTGTCACCGGCAGTCTGCTTAGAGTGCCCAGCTTGACCTGCTGGCAACTAAGCATAAGGGTTGCGCTCGTTGCGGGACTTAACCCAACATCTCACGACACGAGCTGACGACAACCATGCACCACCTGTCTCCTCTGTCCCGAAGGAAAGCCATATCTCTACAGCGGTCAGAGGGATGTCAAGACCTGGTAAGGTTCTTCGCGTTGCTTCGAATTAAACCACATACTCCACTGCTTGTGCGGGTCCCCGTCAATTCCTTTGAGTTTCAGTCTTGCGACCGTACTCCCCAGGCGGAATGCTTAATGTGTTAACTTCGGCACCAAGGGTATCGAAACCCCTAACACCTAGCATTCATCGTTTACGGCGTGGACTACCAGGGTATCTAATCCTGTTTGCTCCCCACGCTTTCGCGCCTCAGCGTCAGTTACAGCCCAGAGAGTCGCCTTCGCCACTGGTGTTCCTCCACATCTCTACGCATTTCACCGCTACACGTGGAATTCCACTCTCCTCTTCTGCACTCAAGCTCCCCAGTTTCCAGTGCGACCCGAAGTTGAGCCTCGGGATTAAACACCAGACTTAAAGAGCCGCCTGCGCGCGCTTTACGCCCAATAATTCCGGACAACGCTTGCCCCCTACGTATTACCGCGGCTGCTGGCACGTAGTTAGCCGGGGCTTTCTTCTCAGGTACCGTCACTCTTGTAGCAGTTACTCTACAAGACGTTCTTCCCTGGCAACAGAGCTTTACGATCCGAAAACCTTCATCACTCACGCGGCGTTGCTCCGTCAGGCTTTCGCCCATTGCGGAAGATTCCCTACTGCTGCCTCCCGTAGGAGTCTGGGCCGTGTCTCAGTCCCAGTGTGGCCGATCACCCTCTCAGGTCGGCTACGCATCGTCGCCTTGGTAGGCCTTTACCCCACCAACTAGCTAATGCGCCGCAGGCCCATCCACAAGTGACAGATTGCTCCGTCTTTCCTCCCTCTCCCATGCAGGAAAAGGATGTATCGGGTATTAGCTACCGTTTCCGGTAGTTATCCCTGTCTTGTGGGCAGGTTGCCTACGTGTTACTCACCCGTCCGCCGCTAGGTTATTTAGAAGCAAGCTTCTAAATAACCCCGCTCGACTTGCATGTATTAGGCACGCCGCCAGCGTTCGTCCTGAGCCAGGATCAAACTCTCCATTAAAGACCAACCGAAGCTGGTTTATAGAAAGAGCGATAAGCTCATGTTGAAACTGACGAGATAAAAAATATCTCTTGTTTGATTTTGCGAACAAAATCGTTTTACTCACTCGTTGTTCAGTTTTCAAAGATCAAACATTCATTTTGTTAATTCAGCACGTCGCTTCATCAACTCTTATATCATATCATGTCCGAACCAACTTAGCAAGCATTTTTTTAAAACGTTTTTTGTAACACTCGCTCGCAATATTGTATTTCTTGGCCGGAATTAGAATATACCATATACACATCCCGTTTGCAAGCATTTATTATGTGAAATTCATAATACTTTATATATTATTCATTTTCCTTCTATATAATAGCTCCGTTGTATCTATCTGCGTCTAACTACAAACAAAGAACCTCTTCCCTTAAGCAACAGGAAGAGGTTCTTTGTTCTATATCTACTGATTATTCTGAGCCCATAAAGGCAAAGCGGATTACTACAATAATAGCAAGCACCCACATGAGCCAGTGAATTTTAACTTTAATGCTGGTAAATAGATTACTGAATACAGCCAGTACAACGTAAGACAGGATACCAGCAGAAATACCATTCGCGATTCCACCTGTGAAAGGCATCAGCACGATAGTCAAAAATGCAGGAAACGCCAACAGAAAGTTATCCCAGTCGATGTTGCGAACCTGACTCATCATTAGGACCCCAACAATAATCAGAGCTGGAGCAGTAGCGGCAGAAGGCACAACCAGAGCCAACGGTGCAATAAACAGGGCCAACAAGAACAGAACACCTGTCGTTACAGCAGTCAGTCCGGTACGTCCGCCTTCTTCTACCCCTGCGGAGCTTTCTACGAATGCTGTAATCGTACTTGTACCCAATACAGCACCGGTACTTACGCCAACAGCATCCACCAGCATCGCTTTACCGATAATTTTCTCGCCTTTTTTCTTATCTTTCATTATACCCGCGCGAGTAGCCGTACCTACCAAGGTACCGAACGTATCAAACAACTCTACAAATGTGAAAATGAAAATGATATCAAACAGACCAATATGCAAAGCTGCTTTCAAGTCTAACTGGCCTACAGCCAAATTACTGAAATCAGGAATCCAGTTGCCTGTTGTCAAGCTACTCAGATTCGTTACTCCCATCGGAATACCGATTAATGTAGTAGCTACGATCCCAATCAGCAATGCACCTTTAACCCGAACGACCATCAGTGCTGCGATAATAAGCAATCCGATTAGGGCCAGCAGTGCATCCTTTTGATGTACCAGACTTCCCAAAATCAAATTAAAAGCATGACCCGGAACCGGTTGACCAACATCTGTCCCTGGAACGATACTCACCATAACCAGATTACAAAGCTTGAAGCCGACAATCGTAATAAACAAGCCGATACCCACTGTAATAGCTGTCTTTAAATTTTCCGGAACCGCAACAAGCAGCATCTGTCTTACTCGTGTCACGGTTAAAATCAGAAAGACGATACCGGATATAAATACAGCGCCAAGTGCCGCTTGCCAAGTAATCATGCCATTAGAACTCAGGACTACAGTCATAAAATAAGCATTCAAGCCCATACCCGGCGCCATGCCGATCGGCACATTAACGAATAACCCCATCAGGATGGTAACCAAACCTGCACCTACGGCCGTCGCAAAAAAGACAGCTTCACTGGGCATACCTGCTCCAGTCGGACCTAAAAAGGTATTGTTGACCACCAAAATATAAGCCATGGTCATAAAAGTAGTAATCCCCGCTATAATTTCTGTGCGGACGTTCGTGCCATGTTCCTTTAATTTAAAGAAACGCTCCATGAGTCGTAATTCCTCCTACGCAAAGCATACTCGTATTGTTGTCGTTCGTTTGAAGTAATATTCGCATTCAATGCGCTATATTATTACATTCGTTATTTTAGGCTCTCACCTACTGCTTGTCAACAGAAAAAGCGAATGTTACAAATTAAACATATATGTATTGTTCGGAAAACAGAAAACCCGCAAGCTATTATGCAGCTAACGGGTTATCATTTAAGGGAATCAGATGTTTTTGTACTTATCAAATGCATTCGCTGTGTCTGGGATATTCTCCAGATAAACGATCTTACCTTCCGCATCCAGCCGGGCCTTGTCCACTCCAGTAAGTGTATAAACTTCGCCTGTTGCTTTTTTACCACACACTGCCCATTTGGTTTGATAGGTATCAGGTTCTCTGGGTACAGGTTTCCAACCTTCATACATATGCTTGATTTCGAGCGATCCCTCAAAGAACATATTCAAGAAGCTTTTCCAACTGTTCATACCTTGTTTTCGATCACCATTCAATACAAACTCAATCTTCTCAGAAAAAAGGCTAATTAATCGCTCTCTACTCTTCTCGTCATCTTTTGCTAAATCATAGTAGTGAAAATAATCTTCTAAAATCTTCATCGTGCGCAATTCCATTCGTGCTGTATATGTGTATTCATCCTTATGAGAAGGTTATTGCAATTTTTCCAACAGCATGGTGGGTTTCGCTTAAAGCGTGTGCATCATATAAGCCTTTTTGCGAAAAAGGAAACGTCGCTCCCACTACCGATCTTACTTTCTTTTGCTCCAACAGGTCGGCAATTTCCTGCAGTTGCTGTCCGTTGGGCTCCAGCCATATATTTTTGGCCGTTACGTTGTACTCCTTTACCAGCTCTTCGTCAAAATTGCTCACAATGGATATGATCCGTCCAGTGCCCCTTTTCATTACCTTAAAGCTATTCTTCTGAACATCCCCGCCCATCGTATCGAACACCACGTCCACATCAGATAAAACTTCCTCAAAACGAGTTGTGTGATAGTCAATGATTTGGTCGGCTCCCAATGAAGCAAGCAATTCATGATTACGCTCACTGGCTGTAGTAATGACATAGGCTCCGGCTTGTTTGGCAAACTGGATAGCAAACATGCCTACGCCACCTGCACCTGCGTGGATTAATACTTTTTCCCCTTTGGTCAGTTGACCATGTGTAAAAAGCGCCTGCCAAGCAGTCAACCCCGCCAAAGGTACAGAAGCGGCTTCCTCCCAAGAAATTGAGGCAGGTTTACGCGCCAACAGGTGATCATCCACCAAGGTATACTCGGCATAAGTACCGAACCGTGTGGTGTCCGGGCGTGCAAACACTTCATCTCCCACTTTCCAATCGGTGACCTCGCTGCCTACTTCCGAAATAGTGCCGGCTACATCCCAGCCTAAAATAATCGGGAACTCCCAATCCATCATTTGTTTTAAGTAACCTTCACGCAACTTCCAGTCAATTGGGTTGATGGAGGTAGCCGCCACTTTGACTACAACCTGATGAGCCAGTGGTGTAGGAGTAGGCACTTCTCTTTCTTTCAATTCATCCTTGCTTCCATACTGATCTATAACGATGGCTTTCATATTCATTTCCTCCTCACATTTATATATTCTTCACATTGTTAGACATACGCTGTAGTACATCTGTCAAAGCCACAATTTCCTCATCTGTAAACTTACATAGCAGCTTTTCCTGGAAGGCTTGTCTTTGCTCTGACAAAACTTGCAGCTCTTGAACCCCTAATTCGGTCAAACGTATATAGGTCACACGCTTATCCTGCTCTTTTTTACTACGTAAAATCAGACCTTCCTCTTCCAGCCTTCGTAGATGTCGAGTCACTGCTGCACCATCCAGAACGAGCAGATGTTGGAGCTCTAGCTGGCTTAGTTCCTGACGATGGTCAATATGATACAAAATTTCAACCTTGGTAAAACTGGTTTTTAACTGTGCTTCAAAAGCGTTATTCATTTCTTTACACAAAAGATGCATGCGATAAAACAACTGACTTTTTTCAGAGCAATGTTCGATGACAAACCATCCTCCTAATACTTGACCTATCAATTGATGCATCAAGTATTATACACCCTCACTAAAAATAAACAAGTCCTGAGACAAGTCTATATAGACAAATCCTACAATTCAAGAATACTCAAGCTAAACAAATAGCCTGAGCATTCTTGAATTGTAGTTAAGGTCATTCGATGAAACGATGAAATAGTCCATACATTACAGTGTATTCATAAATCCGATAATACGAGCCGCCATCCGCTCGTGGCCTGCCTGATTCGGGTGCAGGCCGTCAGGGATACCATTTTCCCCTGTAAAGTACATCTGTTTATGCACAGGCAACAGTGGTTGAATTCCAGCGATATTCCACAGATCGCAGCACGGGAAAGAATACAGTGAGGCCACTTCTCTCACGGCCTGTGCATACGCGCTATAGACTTGACCTGTGATAGCATTAGGCAGATGCTCAGGAACGGTATCACTTGATCCGTGAGGCGGGGTCAAAAAGACGATCAGCTTGTCCGGGTAACGGTTAATTAATCCTTCGGCAATATGCTTGAGCGCACCATAAAACGTACGCGTTTCTGTCGATGGCGTATCCAAGCTACCGAACGATATTTCTCCCATCGAAAAATCGTTTCTTCCCCCCATAAAAAGATCACGTCCGCATGAGGGTTCATTTTCTCATAACGCTCACACATCGGTTCAAAGCCACCGCTGGCTACACTGCTGCCGGATATGCCATGATTCTCAAAAGTTTGGAATCCTAATGCATCACTCACGAGGTGGGGGTATGGCTTTTCTCCATCACGTAATTCATATCCAAACGTAATACTATCGCCCAGGAATACGGCATGGCTACCTTGGTACTTGCCCTGATTATTTGTCAATCTAATTCCACTCCTACTCTATTAGATCGTATTATTGATTTCGATAAATTTATGTTCAATCGCTGTCATTTCGTGATTTGGCCGGGTTATTAAATATGTATCCATGTAGCCAAAGGTTGGGGGAGCGGGCAAATAGGATGTTACTTTGAATTGCCGCGCCAGCCTTTTGGACATAAGGGTGATTCCCATTCCCATCAAGGAAAATTCCACCATCGTATCAAACACACCGACCTCCACAACCTCGCCATGGGTCAATTGCATGTCCTGATACATCTTCTCTAAATACGTGAGGTACAGGCAGCCATCCGACAATATGATAATAGACGCTCCTTGGAGTACCTGTTTAAGATCCGAGCCTTCATGTATGCCTTTCCCCACCAGTACCAGTTCTTCACGGCATAATTTTTGATAATGAATATACGGGTTAGCGGGATACCCTGTAACAAAAGCAATATCGAGTTCGCCGTCGAGAATCAATCGTTCCATTCCCGTGGTGGTTCCGGTTTTTAATGTAACCGAAGCCTGCGGATACAGCTCATATACCTTCGTGAGCGCCCTCGTTGTTTCGCCCGCCACGATGGACTGCATGGTACCGATGCGCAGCTTTTCCTCCTGCGGTCTCATTTTCATCTCCGTGTCTTGCCACAGCAACAACATTTGCTTGAACTGAGCATATAAGATTTCTCCTGCAGGTGTCAGCTCCATACCCCGGGGCTTTCGGTAAAATAACGCTGTGCCGTAATGGGCCTCCAGCTTCTTTATTTTAGCCGTCATATTCGATTGCAGATGATTCAGCTTTTGGGCAGCTTCTGTCAGGCTTCTCAGCTCTGCCACCGAAACAAATGCCTGCATATTTTCAATATCCATCCCTTCACCTCCCATCAAATAAAATGATACCTATATCATAAACAAGCATTATTATTTATGAGTTAAGTGTATTATATTGACCTTGGACGCTACTTTCCACCCTCATTTAAAAATTAGGAGGTATGGCAACATGGTAATAAACAAGATTCGTGCAGGTATCGTAGGAGGTTCGATGAATAATAAATGGGCTAGTCAAACGCATATTCCGGCGTTGCTCAAGCACTCAAACCTGGATATCACTGCCGTCGGTACCTCCCGTATGGAGAGTGCACGACAAAGTGCAGAAGAAGTAGGGGCGGCACTGGCTTTTGATGATGCCAAAAAGCTCGCAGCTTCCGAGGATGTGGACATGGTCGTGGTGAGCGTAAAAGTTCCCCATCATTATGAGGCGGTGATGGCGGCAATTCAAGAGAGAAAGCATATTTTTTGTGAATGGCCCTTGGGGGCAAACACTGCGGAAGCTGCTGAAATGGTCAAGGCGGCGGCACTGGCAGGCATTCATCATACCGTCGGCTTGCAGGCACGGCAGGATCTTGAAGTGCAAACGATGAAAAAATTGGTGGAGAGCGGAGAGATTGGTGAAATTCTATCCTGTCATATGCAAGTAGCTACTTCCGGCAAAGGTGGACAAGTAAATCAGGACACTGCTTATTTGCTGAACAGAGCCAATGGCGCTAATCTGCTGACGATTAACGGCGGGCATTCTCTGGATGCGCTGCAATACATCGTTGGCGAATTCCGCGAGCTATCGGCCATCACATCATCTCGCTATAACGAAGCCACTATTCAGGAAACGGGTGAAGTCATTTCCAAGGATACAGCCGATCAGATTCTGATTCACGGACTATTGGACAAGGGGGCGCCGATATCCGTTCACATTCAGGGCGGAGTGAATTCTAAGTTTGAGATAGAGATTCAGGGGAAAAAGGGTATTTTGCGATTGACACAGAATCCTTCGCTTGGGCATGTTCAATTTGGGAATCTGACGCTCGAAAAACTTGCGTACGATCCAAGCAGTACGCAGAGTCATGGTCCTAATGGGGCGTTTGAACAAATAAGTGTAACTGCTGAGCCTGATGGCGGACTGGATTTTCCAAAACAAGGGGTAACCCTGAATGTAGCCAAGGCTCATCATGTATTTGCCGAGGATATTTTGACGGGCACCCGTCTCGCTCCTGATTTCAACCATGCCTTAAAGCTGCATCAGCTACTGGATCGCATCGAGGAATCGGCTGCAACCGGGAAAAAGATTGTATGGTAAGGTAGAATTATAAAAAAGAACATTCAGTACCACGATGATGTGGAATTGAATGTTCTTTATATTGTAATCAGTTAAAATCCTACTCCACTCGATGGTGGTAATGCAGTGGACCTTCCTCTAGAAAAATTACCTTTTTTTAATGAAGTCATGCATTCTCGACTTTTATCCTATCACCTTCAACCAAAATAACTTCCGCGTTGCTGATTGGATATAAATTTAATTGGCTGCCATATTCCTCAATGATGCTCTCCACCGCTTTTTTAAACGGGATGTTCGTATGGTGGGGGACTGGGTAGAATTCAATGATCCCGAGCGCAACAAAGGAATCCAAAGCAGGCGCTTCCTGCACATTGTCCATAAGTCGGGCATATTCGATATTCGGTGATAAAATCATCGAACCTGCCGATTCACCTATGTATAACTTCCCTGCATTAACTTCATCAGCAATGATTTTGTCAGCCCCGGTTCTTCTTAACTCTTGAAGTAAATAAAATGTGTTGCCTCCGGTAATATAAATATAGTCATTTTCTCTAATTTTACTCTCTATTTCATTCAATGGTGCTGTGCTGATTTCGATTTCATCCACGACTAATCCTAAATTCTCTAATGCTTTTTTCCCTGAATTCACATAAAACTTAACTTTCTCTGGAATACTCGCGGTTGGGATGAAGGTGACTTTTTTTCCTTCTAAGTTTTCACCAGCGAAATGGACTAAGCATGGTGCAACATCCTTAAATGAGGACGATAGAAATAATTTTTTCATCTCTTTATTCTCCTTAGAACAACGTTTAATGAAACGAGATATGTAACACTTTAATCTAGGTACATTATAAAATATATTAGTATCAAAACATGACACCATTAGAGCATGACATGAAAAAGAGGTGAACGTTTAATTTCATACTTGATTTAAACTATTTATAGCTTGAATCTAATAAAACCATATAAAAAAGGAGATACATTACCATTGAATAATATCTCCTTTTTTCAACTTCATATTCCGTTTTGCAACAACAAATGACTTCATATCTCGTCCTTGCTTGCCCCCGTAAAAAAGACTCCAACCGCATAGCGATACTTCGCCGATACGGAGGAGTCCTGATGTTGTATTGGTAAATCTTAAAGGATTCATGGTTACGGCGCGGAAGTCTCCACGCTTATTCCCACTCAATCGTAGCTGGTGGTTTGGAAGTAATATCGTACACGATACGATTCACGTTATCCACTTCGTTTACGATACGAACGGAGATTTTCTCCAGCACATCCCAAGGGATACGCGCCCAGTCAGCAGTCATACCGTCGATGGAGGTTACTGCACGAATACCTACGGTGTAAGAATACGTACGAGCATCGCCCATAACGCCAACACTCTTCATATTCGGCAAAGCGGTGAAGTATTGCCAGATTTCCCGGTCCAGACCGGCTTTAGCAATCTCCTCACGCAAAATGTAATCCGACTCACGAACAATGGTTAGCTTGTCCTCTGTCACTTCGCCCAGTACACGAATGGCAAGACCCGGACCTGGGAATGGTTGACGCCATACAATCTCAGCTGGCAGTCCACATTCTTCGCCGACTTTACGCACTTCGTCCTTGAACAGGGCATTCAACGGCTCGATCAGCTTGAACTTCATGTTCTCCGGCAAACCACCCACATTATGATGGGATTTAATGGTCTGTGCCGTTGCAGTTCCGCTCTCTACAATATCCGTATACAGCGTACCTTGTGCCAGGAAAGTAAAATCGTCAAATTGAGAAGATTCTTCCTCGAACACATAGATAAACTCGTTACCAATGATTTTACGTTTTTGTTCCGGATCATCGACTCCTGCCAGCTTGGACAAGAAGCGCTCACGTGCGTCAATTTTGACAACTTTCATATCAAATTTACCAACGAACGTCTCCATTACACTTTCGGCTTCACCCTTGCGCAGCAATCCATGGTCTATGAACATACACGTCAGTTGGTCACCGATCGCTTTGTGAATAAGCATCGCTACAACGGAAGAATCCACGCCACCACTTAAAGCACACAATACTTTTTTGTCGCCTACCTGTTGACGAATCTCGCGAATCTGATCTTCAATGAACGACTCCATCGTCCAGTTGCCTTCACAACCGCACACTTCATATAGGAAGTTGCTGATCATCTCGTTACCTTGAACGGAATGACGTACCTCTGGATGGAATTGCACCGCATACAGATTCCGCTCCAGGTTACTCATCGCGGCAATCGGCGCACTCTCTGTTCCTGCATCCAGTGTAAAGCCGGTTGGCAGATCTGTTACGTGATCCCCATGGCTCATCCATACGGTTTGACGAGAATCCAGTCCTTTAGCCAAGCGGGCATCCTGATTGAATTGCACGTCTGCTTTGCCATACTCACGCTTGCCCGCACGTTCTACCTTACCATCCAGTTGGTGAGCCATCAGCTGCATGCCATAACAAATACCAAAGATAGGAATGCCCAGGTCATAAATTGCCCGATCCACCTGAGGAGCATTGTCTGTATATACGCTGGAAGGTCCGCCTGAGAAAACAATCCCTTTTGGCGCCAGCTCTCTCAGCTTCTCCGCAGGCGTATTGTATGGAAGGAGCTCGCTATATACGCCGAGATCCCGAATTCTTCTTGCGATTAACTGGTTGTATTGTCCTCCAAAATCAAGAACTACAACGATTTCATTAGGCTTATTCATTACCGTGCCTCCCTCAATTGTTCGTTTCATTATACGCAACGATAAAACAAGACGTCAAGAAATCAACCGGAGTTGAGTGGGCATGAAAAGATTGTTAAAATGAATTGATTCTAAAATACTCAATCTGTTCGTAGGAGTGTAAACGATGGATGTGCTGAAGTGGATCGCGCAATTGTTCGAAGAATACGGCTACGGCGTCCTTTTTTTCGGCTTGCTGCTTGAGTTTATTGCTTTACCATTTCCCGGGGAAACCACCATGGCTTATGCGGGATATCTCTCCTATGCCGGTACCCTGGATTTCGGTAAACTGATGCTGCTAGCTTTTTTGGGCACGACCATCGGTATGACTATTACCTACTTTATCGGAAAGTGGGCTGGACTCCCCTTTATTCAGAAATATGGTAAATGGGTTTTATTATCGCCGGACAAGCTTCAGAAAACACAAAAATGGTTTCAACGATATGGATACTGGCTTATTTTCCTTGGATATTTCATCCCCGGTGTCAGGCATTTTACCGGTTATTTTGCCGGAATTATTGTTCTTTCTTTCCGTAAATTTGTCTTATATGCTTACAGCGGCGCTTTATTCTGGGTCATCCTCTTTCTAAGCATCGGCAAGCTGTTTGGTCCCCAATGGGATGCCATTTTCCATTTGGTAGAGCTGTATGCACTGCGAATTGCGGGAGTCGTTGGGTTCATAATCCTGCTGTATATTATTTACCGGTGGAGAAGCTTCCTATTTAGCTCGCTACGCAAATCCGAAAAGTCGGTGAAAACCAGCAACAAGGATGACACGAAGTAATCACACTCATGCTGCCTTGCGGCTACGAGTCCTTGCATAATACATCAAAATCACGATAGATATCACAATAAACCCCGCACCTCCAGCCAAACCCAACGTACGCGGCTCCATCATTTCAATCGCCACCCCTGCACCAAGCATAGAACTCCGATGATTCCTTGACTCTACGCCGTCAGCATGCCCAACAATGGACCCTGTAAATACAATGGGGTCTCCCGTATTAATAATGTATCCAGACAAATGGCCCCTACCCCGCAAGCCAACTACCGCTTAATCCATAAGTAAAATCCCCAGCAACAAAAGACATACCACTCCTCCCTTCACCGGAGCAAATCGCGAATGTCAGACTGCATTCGTTTCTATAATCGCAAGGCATAAATTCATATATTCAGAGCATACTAAGCCAACAAACTCCAATATCGGAGGATTTTACGTATGCCAAATCAGAATAAAAGTTGTCCACTTACTCATGTGTCCTCTAACTTGAAGGATAATGTGAATCATATCGAAAGCTCCTTTGGAAACAGCGGAGATGTAATCATTAAAGAGCTATTATGGATGCAAAAATGGCCAGCAGCTCTATTTTATATTGATGGTCTGGTCAATACTCAATTGCTCCATGATTCCGTTCTCCGTTCATTGATGCGAGTAAATGAACATCATGTACCGGAGGGCGCAGAACCATTCGACTATTTGAAGAATCAAGTTTTGATTGCAGGTAACTCAGGTAGTGTGGACGAAATGGATGCCTTATTCAACCAGATGCTATCTGGCGGTATTATCATTTTGCTGGACGGATACGCCAAGGGCATATGGATTGATGCGGTCGGTTGGGAGGATCGCAGTGTTAGCGAACCCCAATCCCAAAGTGTCGTACGGGGTCCAATGGAGGCTTTTACCGAAAATTTACGTACCAATACCGCTCTAATTCGTAGGCGAATCCGCGATCCGCGCCTGTGGATGGAAACAAGACAGATCGGTCAAGTCACTCATACCAATGTGTCCGTGATGTATATCAAAGGAATTGCTGACGAAGGGGTTATTCAGGAACTGAGAGAACGTTTGGACCGAATTGATATTGACGGAATTTTGGAAGGGGGTTACATCGAAGAGGAAATTCAGGATGAATCCTTCACTCCGTTTCCCACCATTTATAACAGCGAGCGTCCGGATTCGGTCGCTGCCAGCCTGTTGGAGGGGCGGATTGCTATCTTGGTGGACGGGACACCCTTTGTTCTGTTGATTCCTGCGCTATTCGTGCAATTTTTCCAGTCGGCAGAGGATTATTACCAACGTGCTGATATCAGCACGTTGCTGCGTTTGCTGCGTTTCTTTTCCTTTTTTATCGCTTTGCTTGCACCGGCAGTTTATATCGCGGTAACTACCTTTCATCAAGAGATGATTCCTACAAACTTATTGGTCAGTCTCGCTGCACAAAGGGAAGGCGTACCGTTTCCAGCCTTTGTCGAGGCGATGCTCATGGAAATTACTTATGAAATTTTGCGTGAAGCAGGAGTCCGAATTCCGAGGACAGTCGGACAGGCTGTATCTATTGTTGGCACACTGGTCATTGGGCAAGCAGCCGTGGATGCGGGGGTTGTCTCGGCGGCTATGGTCATTATCGTGTCCATTACAGCCATCTCCAGCTATGTTATTCCAGAAAACGGCCTGTCGATAGCGGTTCGTATTATACGCTTCGCCTTAATGATGCTAGCCGCAGCCTTTGGACTTCTTGGAATATTGATGGGGTTAATCGTAGTTTTGCTGCACTTGACCAGTCTGAGATCGTTTGGAGTATCTTACATGAGTCCGTTTGGCCCCTATGTGGAAAGCGATATGAAAGATACGCTGTTTCGCTTACCCTGGCCTCATATGAAGAAACGTCCTCAATCCATCTCTATCCAAAATACGATCCGCCAAAAAACGAAAAAAAGACGGATCGGCCATAAATCAAAAACCAGAAGGGATCAACCATGAAGCAGACCATACATTTGTTCTTCGTCTGGGGACTGATTGCATTACTGTTAGGTGGTTGCTGGGATCGCACGGAATTAAATGAGCTGGGCATAGCTATTGGGATCGGGGTGGACATGGAAGGCGACCAGTATCAGGTAACCGCTCAGGTGGTCATTCCTTCTGCTGTAGCTTCCAAATCTTCACCAAGTGCAGGCCCTCCAGTCGTTACTTATCAGGCCACTGCACCCACGATTCAAGAGGCCATTGAAAAAATGACGAATACAAGTCCGCGCTCCATTTATTTATCTCATATTCGTATGCTGATTTTAGGTGAGGAGTATGCGAGAAAGGGAATTGCTGATGCGATTGAAGCCATGATGCGAGAGCCTTTTACAAGAAGTGACTTTTATATTGCGATAGCCAAGAATAACAAGGCTTCTACGATGTTAAAGATCCCCACTCCAATGGAAAAGTTGCCGGCAAATAAATTATTTGCTTCGTTAGATACCTTAACCAAAACCTGGGCTCCTGCTACCAAAGTAACGATGGATCAACTTCTTAGCGATCTGGTTAATCCCGACATCCAGTCCACTCTGCCCGCATTGGAAGCTGTGGGAGATATAGAGTCGACCAATGAAAAAGGTATGGATGCCACCAAAAGTATATCGCCTGAAACCATATTGCGGTTTTCGGGTAATGGTGTATTCAAAAAAGACCGATTGCTGGGATGGATCAATGAACTTGACAGTAAAGGGCTCAGTTACATCAGGGATAAAGTGGAGTCTACAACGGGGCACACCGATTGTCAGGGTGGGGGTAACATTGCCCTATTAACCTTGAGTAGCGACACTCAAAAAAAAGTAATCATTCGTGATGGAGAACCTGTTATCTCTATATCAGTTACCAACAACAGCACAGTACGAGAAGTCAACTGCCAGCATATGAAGCTAGACAGTATGGACGATATTAAAGAAATTGAAGCCGCAAGCAATGAAAAAATTGTTGAAATTATGAAACATTCCGTAGAGACCGTTCGGCATGAGTTTAAGTCAGACATTTTCGGCTTTGGTCAACTGATTCACCAGTCCAAACCCGAGCTTTGGAAAAGACTAAAAGAAGAAAAAGAAAATCCATTTATGGACTTACAGATTGAATATAAGGCACAGACAAAGATTAAAAAAATTGGTTCCTTGTTTGAATCATTCCAAAAACAAATGAAGGAGTGAGCTGGGTGGAGGAGAAAGGGCGTATCAGCATCAGAAATATAGCCGTACTCGTATTTTTGAGTATTATCGGAGACTGCGTATTGGTGTATCCCTCCCTCATTACAAGCATATCCAAGCAGGATGCCTGGATCAGCTCATTCCTAAGTATCCCAGCAGGATTGGCTGTATTACTGCTACTCCTGCGGGTACATCAGCTATATCCTGATCTCACCTTTATTCAACTCTGCCAGAGAATTTTGGGACCGTGGCTAGGCTCCCTCATCTCGATATGGTATTTGTTCCATTTATTAATGAATTCCGCGATTTATTTAAGAGAGGTCGGGGATTTTATGAACAGCCAGACTTATGTTATGACGCCTCTGCCTGTTATCAATTTACTCTTAATTCTTGCGCTTATGTGGGGGATGTATATGGGATTAGAGCCTATTGCTCGTACGGCTCAAATCTTATTACCATTATGCTTGGCTTTCACTTTGTTTTTAATCCTGTGCTTGCTTCCCCAATGTGAAAGTCAGCAGCTTAAGCCTATGCTGGAGCAAGGTATTCCCAAGATTATGGAAGGCAGCCTATTTGCACTGTCCTACCCATTCGGAGAATTAGCTTTTTTACTCATGATTTTTCCCTATGTGAACAAAAAACCGGGTCTAAAAAAATCGGTTTTGCTAGCCGGACTTACTGCCAGCGTTCTGTTAAGCGTACTACTCTTGGTTTCTCTCATGGTTCTGGGCCCTTTTGTAACCGAACATAGTGTGTATACCTCTTATACGCTATCTAAAAAAATCAACATAGGAAATTTCTTACAGAGAGTTGAATCCATGATGAGCATAGCCTGGATTATCACTACCTTTGTTAAAACCATTTTACACTTCTATGCCTTTACCTTAGGAATGACTCAGCTACTGCGATTAGACAATGTACGGACCTTTCTTGGCCCTAGCTTTATGATCCTGTTTGGTCTGATTATCGTGTCGGCACCCAACATTACTTATTATCTGGATACGATCGTCCACGCTTGGATTTATTGGGATTTGACGGATTCCGTTGTCCTGCCTTTACTGCTGCTTGTCGTATACAAGTTGAGATCGAAAGGCAATCATAGCCTGGGATCTGGTTGAGCCTCACCCTCAAAGGAAGGAGCATCGACATGCTGATTACCACTATCATTATCTGTATCGGCTTAGCCATCGCTGCCAAAGATTTGCCAGGCTTGTACCGAAAGCATCGCTTTAAGGATATGTTCGTGTACATCGTTATGCTCGGATTAGGCACATGGCTTAGTATTCTTGCTGCCAAATTAGAGGTTACGCCAAGTCCGCTGATTCTGATAGAGATCATCTATAACCCTGTTAACGCTTTTATTTCACATGTATTTGGCTTTTAGAAGGGAGGCAGCCACAAATGTCAAAAAAAGAACGTATCAGTGTTCGGCAAGTGACTGTCCTTATGTTTATGTGTTTAATCGGGGATATGCTCTTAATTTATCCGACTATGATTACGCATATTGCTCATCAGGATGCCTGGATCAGCTCTATACTGTCCATACCGTTAGGTTTAATTATTATTTACGTGCTCCTTCGTGTCCATGAACTCTACCCGGGCCTTACACTTATTGAAGCGATCCGTAAAATTTTCGGGCCTGTATTCGGAACCATTGTCTCCTGCTGGTATTTGTATTATTTTTTAATGAACACCGCTCTTATTGCTAGAGAGGTAGGCGATTACCTGACTACCCAGTTATTTGTACAAACCCCTCTGCATGTCCTGCTCGTTATGGGAATTTCCCTAATGGTGCTTACTGCGCTAATGGGAATTGAAGTTTTCGGTCGTGTTAGCGAGATGCTATTACCAGCATATATATTAATCTTCTCTGGTCTGATCCTTGCACTCCTGCCACAAATTCAGCTTTCTAATGTACGGCCTGTTTTGGAAAACGGGTTAGCTCCTGTTGCTAAAGGAATGGTTCCAGGCGTGGCTATGCCTTTTGCCGAAATGTCTATTATGCTCATGGTTTTTCCTTATGTAAACAAAAAAGCCCATTTTAAAAAGGACATGTTGCTCGCCTCTCTTATAGGCGGATTCCTGATTAGCGTGTTTCTGCTTCTCTCTCTCCTTGTCGTTGGTCCCTTTGTGACCAATTATAGTCCATACATTTCTTCTGCTCTCACAACAAAGATTAACGAGCTCAATTATATTACACGAGTTGAATCGTTAGTAACTTTAACCTGGGCACTTGCTGCCTATTTCAAAGGTGTCCTTTTCTTTTACGCGTTTACTTTCGGAACAACCCAGCTATTCCGAATTTCTAATATCCGCTCCTTTGTCATCCCCGCAGGAGCGCTTGTGTTTGGAATGACCATTTTGATAACCCCAAATGTGTTTTATTATGTAAGAACTCTTGTTTATCCCATGTCTACCTGGCATTATACAAACGGCTTGATCATTCCGCTTGTTTTATGGGGTGTTTATCTCTGCAAGCAAAGGTGGAAGCATCGACAGAACGCATCCAAAAATTAACAAAAACCTTTTGAAACCGATGCTTAAAGAAGCATAATCCGATTCCAAAAGGTTTTTTTGTTCTTCACTTACGCCATATCCTGAATGTATGCCAGCGCAGCATCAATGTGCCCTTTTACTCTTAAACCACGCCATTCGTGAACTAAGATACCATTTTCATCAATAAGGAACGTAGACCGAACAATGCCCATGTACTGCTTACCGTACATCTGTTTTTGCTGCCATACACCATACGTCTCAGCGACCTGATGCTCTTCATCAGATAACAACTGAAAAGGGAGTCCGTACTTGGCAATAAACTTGTCATGCTGCTTGAGTGGATCAGGGCTTATCCCCAGAATCACCGTGTTCAAACCTTCAAACTCCGTATGTTTATCCCGAAAATCACAAGCCTGTGTCGAGCAGCTAGAGGTCAAGTCCTTGGGATAGAAATATATCAACACCCTACTGCCTCGATAATCTGACAGCTTAACATGCTTTCCCTCACTGCCAGGCAATTCAAAATCCGGTGCCGCTTGCCCAATAACGGTAAATGCCGCGGACATCTCATCATCTCCTATCTTGTGGGGTTCTTATATAACCTGACCTATGAGCCTGCCCCTCTGTAGCGGCGAATTCCCCAGTTCCATGCCAGTAAGCCCAAGGTCAGAAAGACAATTCCCATCACAGGAGTTAAGAGCGCCATATGGCGCATGTCCTCTCGGTGAAGGAACAGGGAGGCTGGATATACGCCAACAAAAGCAAACGGTAGTATCCAAGTCAGCACAACCTGAATGGCTCGGTTATAGATCGTTACTGGATAACGTCCGTAGCCCTGAATATTGTACATGAGCGGAATAATTCCTGTCGGCGCATCCGAAAAAAACGAAAGGGAAGTCAATATGGTGTATATCCCCGTATAGATCGCCACGGCACTTAGGCTCAAAATGATCAGCGCCGGTATGAACCACCACTCCATAGCCAAGTCCATCTGTGCCCCGCTGATCCCCATAATAATCAGACCGATCACTGAGCCGACCAGTGCGGGCGGGTCCACATTTTCAAGGAAAATCTGGAACAGATTATACGCGGGACGGGTCATGACCCGGTCGAGTTCACCTTTAACTATATAACGCTCGCTAAAGTTCCAGAGGTTGACGAAACAGCTGAATAGTCCGTAAGGAACCATAAAAAATCCATAAACGAACACGACTTCATTTTCACTCCAGCCACCCAAACTGTCTGTGTGCATAAAAATAACCAGGATAAAAATAAGATTCGTGGCCTGAAACAGCAGATCTGAAATCACTTCTACCCAAAAGTCGGCCCGATAGGTGAGCCGTGACTTCATGTAATTTTTTAAATATTCGCTAATGAGACCCAAATAGTACATCATCGGCTTACCCTCCCTGCACGAACAGACGTCTGCGCGCCAGTCGCCAAATGATGATCATCGGCACGAGCAGAACGACCAGCCAAATGATTTGGATACCCAGTACATTCCAAATGCCAACGCCTTTTACACGTCCCGTAAATACAGAGCCCGGCAAATAGGTAATCGCCTGAAACGGCATCCATTGGGCGATCGTCGCCAGCCAGCCTGGAAACAAACTGATTGGCAAAATTAACCCGGAAAACAGATCTACAACTACGCGCTTCATACGCATCATGCCCTCATTATTTTCGATAAAAAAGGCCGTTAACCCTGTAATAATATTGATCTGAGTGTTGATCAGAAAGCTGAAAAACAGCATGACCAGAAAACCAACCCAGGCTACCGGGTCACTCGGGAGCGTCACCGGAAACAACAGCATCGCAATCGCCATGCCCGGAATCATAAACAACAGGAAACGGAACATCCCCTCGCCGAGTCCCTGCATAAATTTAACAAGTACATAGTTATAAGGCCGGATCATCTGAATTGCGATGCTTCCATCACGAATATCCGTCGAGATTTCACGATCCAGATTGTTAAAATAAAAGGCCCTCGCCATCCACGATACTGCAACATACGTCGTCATCTGAGCAGCAGTAAAACCTCCAATGCTACCCGCATCGCCATATATCGCTTTGTATGTGAAATAATACACGCCAATATTCATGGAATAAATAAGAATTCCTGAATAATAGTTCACACGATACGCCAGCATCGTGAGAAATCGGATACGAATAAAATCGGTGTATACGCTAAGCATGAACTTTGGCCTCCACTACCGGATTGCCCTGGCGTTCCGCCGAGCCAGACTGATAGATACTACGGACGATATCATCCGTGTTGGTTTCAATGATTTTGATATCCGTAATGTCCGTGCGACCGACTACGCTTGCGAGCACATCCGATACATTAATATGAAGAGGAATCCATACCTTGGCAGCCAAATCGTTATCCACCGTCCAAGCCAGTGGCATATCAGCAGTCCATGCCTGTAATTGCTCCAATTGGGTCGGTGTGCCGAACTGAAACCGCACTTCTCGACCTGTCCCCCAACGTGCCTTCAGTTCCTCCAGACCACCATCATAGATGATATTCCCATCATCCAGCATAATGACGCGCGAGCACAGCGCTTCAATATCCTGCAAATCATGGGTTGTCAGCAAAATAGTCGTACCGTAATCCCGGTTCATGTCCTTTAGAAACTCGCGGATTTCGGACTTTACCATAATATCGAGCCCAATGGTCGGCTCGTCCAGAAAAACAATGGACGGATTGTGCAGCAAAGCTGCTACCAACTCACAGCGCATCCGTTGCCCGAGACTAAGCTTGCGTACCGGGCGGCTTAGCAGATCCTGCAATTGCAGTCTCTCCACCAGCTCATCCAGCCTGCGTTTGAAGTCAGTAGCCGGAACCTGATATACTTTCCGCAGTAGTTGAAAAGACTCGATCACACCGATGTCCCACCAAAGCTGGCTGCGCTGACCGAAAACAACACCAATGTTGCCTACAAATTTCTCGCGCTCCTCATAGGGGACATAACCGCCCACCTTGAGATGTCCCGATGTCGGCACGAGAATACCTGTCAGCATCTTAATCGTGGTGGACTTTCCAGCGCCGTTCTCACCGATATAACCGCATATTTCTCCTTGCGGAATACGGAAGGAGATATCTTTGACCGCGGCCACCTCGTTGTATTCGCGGGCGAATAAATCAAGGAAGGCACCTTTTAGGCCCTCGCGATTTTTTTGAACCTTAAATGTTTTGCGCAGATCCTGCACATCAATTGCCAGCATGTTATACCTCTCAATCAGGAATTGTAAAATCCATAGTTAAATTGATTGTGCTCCAAAAAGAAATTATAATGTAATGAACTGAAAAGCGAAAGGGAGAGCATCCATGACAAGCAGAACCAAAAGGACGATATGGTCGGTTCTAGCCGTGGTTATCGTCGCGATTGTCGGCTTTGCCGTGTACTATTTTACATCCATTTATAATCAGCTGGATAATCTGCATAAAGAGGGTGCTAACTCCCCCTTCAAAAATGTAAAGCAGGTCGATCAGGTTCGTACGCCAGAACCGCCCAAGTGGGAAGGTACCGATATGGTCAATATTTTGCTAATGGGTGTCGATGGGCGCGGTATCCAAAAAGGGGAAGTTCCCCGATCAGACAGCATGATGGTCGTGTCACTGGACCCCGTCAAGAAAAAAATCCACCTGTTCTCTATTTTGCGTGATACGTACGTGGATATTCCCGGCTACGGAAAAAATCGAATTAATACCGCCATTACTCACGGACCCAACACAGCCATGAAGACGGCTGGCGATCTGTTAGGCATTCCGGTGCAATATTATGTGTACACGGATTTCCAGGGCTTTATCAAACTGGTGGATGCCGTAGGCGGGATTGATTTTGAAGTGGAAAAGGATATGCATTATACAAGTAATGCGGATAAACATCAGTACGATATTGATTTGAAAAAGGGTATGCAGCATCTGGATGGCAACACGGCGCTTCAATATGTGCGGTTCCGCCACGATGCGATGTCCGACTTCTCCCGATCAGGACGGCAACGCGCATTTTTGGAGGCCGTAGCCCAGAAAATGCAGACCACAACTTCCATCGCCAACTTGCCGAACATTTTAGAGCAGGTTAACCCATACATCGACACGAATCTCAGTGTTAACGATATGTGGAAGCTGGCGAATGTGGGGTACCAAAGCAACTTTGCAGGCAGCGAACAGGTTCCACCGATGAAGATGCTCGGAGAAGAGAATGTGGGCGGCGCGGCAGTTCTTACTGTCCGCGATCCGGAAGAACTGAAAACGTATGTGCAGGATATTTTTAATAATCCACCCACACAAACAAAGGAACAAAATAAGGATCAGACCGAAACGAAACAGCCAGACAGTGCATCGTCTACCAAGACGGATAAAGCCTCTTTTACAGGGGGCAGTAAAGCCAGTGATGAGAATGCTTCCAAACAATCAACAACAAAGACAGGTCAAAAAGAGCTATAATGATGTATGCAGGGGCAGCCGTGAACGCTGCCCTTTGGCGTGTATATACCCTATTTTAATGAACGGAAAGGAAGTTTTTGAAGATGAAACGGGAAAACTCCGAAGCACTATATAAAGAAGCCCTGGAGCATATTGTCGGGGGCGTTAACAGCCCTTCACGTTCCTTTAAAGCTGTGGGCGGCGGTGCTCCAGTATTCATGAAACGCGCCCAAGGCGCTCATTTCTGGGACGAGGATGATAATCGGTATATCGATTATTTGGCGGCCTACGGCCCTATTATTACCGGACATGCTCACCCCCATATTACGAAGGCGATCAGCGAAGCGGCCGCGAACGGCGTATTATACGGAACCTCAACGGTATTGGAAATCAAACTGGCCAAGATGCTGAAGGAAGCCATTCCTTCTATGGACAAGGTCCGGTTTGTGAATTCCGGCACAGAAGCAGTCATGACGACGATTCGTGTGGCACGGGCCTATACTGGGCGGAACAAGATCATCAAATTTGCCGGCTGCTACCATGGTCACTCGGATCTGGTACTTGTAGCTGCTGGCTCCGGACCTTCCACGCTGGGCATACCTGACAGTGCAGGCATTACAACCAACATTGCGAGCGAGGTCATTACTGTGCCATTCAATGACCTCGACGCGTTGCGCCAAGCTTTGGAGCGCTGGAGCGACGATGTGGCGGCAGTCATGGTCGAGCCCATTGTCGGTAATTTCGGCATGGTCATGCCGCAGCCCGGTTATTTGGAAGGGTTGTGCTCCATGGCGCGTGCGAACGGCTCACTTGTCATTTATGACGAGGTCATTACCGCATTCCGATTCCACTTCGGCTCTACCCAAACATATGCAGGTTTGGACAACCATGATGCGATTCAGCCAGATTTGACCGCGCTGGGCAAAATCATGGGCGGTGGTCTGCCAATTGGTGCCTACGGTGGCAGCAAGCAGATCATGGAGCAGGTTGCCCCACTCGGCCCGGCTTATCAGGCGGGTACAATGGCCGGCAACCCGGCGTCCATCTCGTCAGGCATCGCCTGCCTTGAAGTCCTTCAAGGAGAAGGCGTGTATGAAGAGATGGAACGTCTGGCTGTGAGGCTGACGGACGGTATTCAGTCCTCTGCCGAACGCTACGGCGTGCCATTGACGATCAACCGTATTCGTGGAGCGTTCTCGACGCATTTCTGTGATCATCCGATCACGAACTACGCGCAGGCGCAGGATACGGATAGCGAAGCATTTGCATCCTTCTTCCGTCACATGCTGGATCGCGGTATTCATCTGGCACCATCCAAGTACGAAGCCTGGTTCCTCACAACAGCGCATACGGACGAAGATGTGGATGCTACGCTGGAAGCGGCGGACGATTCATTCCGGGCGATGTCACAAGGGAAGTAAACTAATCAGTAAGTGATAGAATTTGACTAGAACATGAATAGGATAAGAGCTGGAAGTAGTCTTAGGGAAGGGTATTCGACCTCTGGGACTTCGTTCCGGCTTTTTTTATTTCACAACTGTACCCGTACAGTTGTAGATTTTATGGATTGTTTCATGTTATGCCATCCGGGTATATTGAGAGAACCACAGGTTAAGGTCATGACTACGGAGGTTTATTATGCACAGTCGTTCCAGAAATGGAGCCGCTTATCTAGCAGCTCTCAGCTATGCAGCTATACTTGGATTTTCATTTTTATTTGTAAAATTGACGGTCACAGAGGCGAGCCCGCTGGATGTGATCGCCCACCGCTTTGCGCTGTCTTTTATCGCTTTGACCGTTCCAGTGCTGCTCGGTTGGATTAAGCTCAACATCAAGTTGCGTGACATTTTGCGCATTTTACCACTGGCACTGCTCTCCCCTTTAGTGTATTTTCCACTGCAAGCCTTCGGGCTGATGAGTACTTCTTCATCGGAAGGTGGAATTATTCAAGCAACCGTTCCCATCTTTACGCTGTTGTTAGCTTCCTATTTTATTAAAGAGCGTACAACAGTAGTCCAAAAGATTTCCTTACTGCTCTCTGTCTTTGGTGTGGTTTTTATATTTGTGATGAAAAGCGGAGCACCGCTAGCATCCAGTAGCTATGGTGGTATTCTTCTGCTTGTGCTCTCTGCGATATGCCTATCCGGCTATAACGTGCTTGCACGTCCATTAACACAAAAGTATAGCCCCATGGAATTGACCTACGTTACCTCTATTTTGGGATGTATCGCTTTTAACGTGGTCGCACTGGGATACCATGCCATAGACGGCTCCATGAGTGCCTATACTGCTCCACTGGTGAAGCCTGGTTACTGGATGGCACTGATTTATCTGGGCATTCTGTCTACCCTCGTCACCTCGCTGTTATCGAGCTTTGCCTTGAAGTGGATCGAAGCCTCCAAAATGAGTGTGATCGGTAATTTATCCACCCTCATTTCCATGATTGCCGGTGCTTACATTTTGAAGGAGCAGCTCGCCTACTATCACATTGTCGGGGCTGTGATGATCATTATCGGCGTGCTGGGTACCAATTTCGGAGGGCGAAAAAACTTCACGCCGCTCAAAACAACTTCGGCAAAATCACAAAAAACGGGCTGAAAATAGACACTAATCTACCTGCAAAAAAGAAATCTCCCAGCTGCGCAATTCCAGCCTGGAGATTTCTTTTTTAACTCTATAGTCCTCGTCGGACTAGACCGGATACGCCATGACACTCATTAACGCCAATTCCGGCTGTGTCGTGTCCAATCTGCTATATTGTACGATTATGGGCACATCGCTAGTAACCGTGATTGCGTAAGGAATGCCTGTCGGAATCCGCTCGCCGGATTTCTCCAACGAGGCTGTTCGGATATGACGGGTTCGTCTTCCTTCCACCACCTCGGTCAATCCCTCCAATGGTTCGCGGTCTTCAAAATAGATGTCTATACTCAGCTTTGCCACACGGCTCCCACAATTCAGCACGCATATACTCTCATGACTGAGCAGCTCTCCCCGGCTTTCCGGTGGAATATACCCATCGGGGATGACCCAGAATAGGCTGCCTCGCGGCTGATTAGCTGCCTTTTCCTGAGAAATCTCCTGTAAAAGTTCAGTATCTCCCATGCTATCGACCTCCTTTACCCGAATTACTTTTGGGCGCTTATGCCCCTTCTTCTAGCCGTACGGATTCTCCTTGGTACGCAACAGTTGAGCCAGAAAAGCAAGCGCCAATCCCTGACCCCAGCCCTGAATGCGTTTGTAGGGAACGTTCCGATAGCCGTCAATATCGTTCATTACAGCAGTTCCAGCGGATACCCCCGTAACTGTGCCGTCCTCCTTAATGCGGGAAAGAATACCATCGATCGCCTTTTGTGTGTATTTGTTAAACAACCGCCCTTGCATAAGCAAGGCAGTCGCGATTCCTGCCGAGCCCGAGGTTTCCAGATAAGAGGTATCATCGTTCAGCACCGTATGCCACAGCCCTTCGGGGGATTGCAGCCGCACCAGTGCATTGAGCTGGTCACGCAGCGAGCCGTCGATGATCATATAAGATGGATGCTGCACCTCCACAAATTTAAGCGCTTTTGCCATCGTGAGAGCTGCCCATGAATTGCCACGCGCCCAATATATTCCTGACATCCGGCTTTGATTCGCATGATCCCAGCCGTGATAATACAGATTCGTATCCGGGTCCTGCAAAAATTCTTCATGCCCGTGATATTGACGAACCCCCTCCTCCCAATACTCCTTGTTGCCCAACAGATGACCGATGCGCAGCAAATAATAACCGGCCATAAACATCGTATCCACCCATGCTTGCTGCGGAAATACATCATGAAGTGAGTTCACCGTATGCTGGAAAATGCCGTCGGCAAACCGCTCCGCCTTTTTGGCCAAGAATTCTGCCATCTCGATGGCAATATCAAGGTATTTTTGCTCACCTGTAGCCTGATGAAGCGTCAACAAACAGTGCCCGACAGAAACACCGTTCACCGAGAGAGACGGAAGCCCATCCTCGATATTTTCGTCAACCCATTCTTTCAGCTGGATCAAATACTTTTCGTTCCCTGTCGCTTCATACGCTTCGCATACTCCGTAAAAGGCTACTCCACCCGGCCAATCCCAGCTGTAGTGCATTTGAAATGTGCGTTCTACTACCCGGTCGATCACCTGCTTAACCTGTTCTTCATCAAATATCAATGCAGGCATTTCCACGTCTCCCCCTTTGGTCAGTTTCACGTGAGTTACCTCCTTGACGCCCGTATATGAAAAGGTCGTCCTTCAACGTAAATACATGCGTAGTGGTTGCAAATCCAGTTCCCTCACAGCATCCACCACCTTGTCTGCAATACGAACCGCGCCATTCTCATGAAAATGTGTGTTATCCTCTAAGCCGCCGGAAAAGTTCATGTATTCACCAGGCAGCAGCCACATAAAAAGCTCTTTACTCTCTTCTGGGCCCAGCTGCTCATATAACTCCTGCGTGCGGGCAGACAAATCAATCAGCGGTACATTCGCTTCTTCCGCCAGCTCACGAACCGCTGTTACATATTCACCATGTGTATCGGATAGCGTACCATCCTCATTAAAATAGCGACGATGTACGGGCGTGACCAGTACCGGGGTTGCTCCATGGCTTCTTGCGCCGTCGATGTAGAGGCGAAGATGCTCCTTGTAGGTTGTAAAAGGCTCTGTAGCCCGCTCAGGATCAGGCTTCTGATCATTATGGCCGAACTGGATGAACAGGAAGTCTCCTGCCTTTATTTCGCCCAAAATGGCACCCAGCCGCCCTTCGTCCACAAAGCTTTTGGAGCTTCTTCCCGATACGGCATGATTATCCACGCAGACATCATGCTTGAACAGGGCGGGCAAAGCCTGGCCCCAGCCAGTATACGGATAACCGGATGCATCCTGATCCGTAACCGTGGAATCTCCGGCTAGGAATAGCCGGAGGGTCTGTGGCGCTGGAGTAATCTCCAGCGCATTGAGCCGTGGCGCGGTGCCTGATACGGTGAGGCGCAGCTTGCCACCCCGGACAGGCACCGCAAACAGGGCTTCGGTGAACTGGCCCGGCAGCGTGTGTACCGGGGGAAGCATGTGCTTACCTTCACCAGCCTTGAGTCGCGTGAACGTTTCCGCCTGCGAATCGCCGACCAGTATAGTGACGAGATACATTCCGTCCGGCACATCTGCAACAAATGCAGTGTTTAGTGGAATACAAAAGCTGTTTCGCAGCCGCGTGCGTGCATCCTTGGCTGCACTCTGCCTTTTTCGACCGTACACATGCTCCGTAGTCTCGAAGCCATAGCCCTGTTCAGTTGTATATAAGCAATCCGGAGACACTCCCTTGTAGCCATCCGCAGGTTCCCCCGGACCAAAATCAAACTTCCACAATTTACTCACCTCTCAGCCATCGCCCTCAAGTCCCGTCCATTCAATTGTATAAACCCGGATGCCATCCATCTCCACTCGTAAGCTTCATATCCTCACGCTATGGATTTTGGATCTTACCCCTTCAAACCACTTGTACTCATTCCTTCTACAATTTGCTTCTGGAATGCGAAGAATACAGCGATAACTGGAAGCAGGCTTAAGATAGACATCGCGAACATTCCTCCCCAGTTGGAAGCCGACTCGCTGTCGAGGAACATCTTGAGTGCAATAGATACGGTATATTTCTCCGGCGAATTCAGATACAGTACCGGACCAAGCAAATCCTCCCACTTCCAGTAGAAAGAGAAGATTGCCGCTGTAGCCAACGACGATTTGAGTAAGGGTAAAATAATTCTGAAATACAGCCGGAACTTGCCGCATCCGTCAATCGTCGCCGCTTCATCCAACTCTGCTGGAATCGTCCGTATAAACTGCACCATCAGAAAGATGAAGAACGGCATCCCGAAAAAGGAGGGTACCACCAACGGTAAGATCGTATTGATCCAACCGAGCTTGGTGAAAATAATATATTGCGGTACCAGTACCACATCCCCTGGTAGCATAAGCGTCACCATCATCAAAGCAAACCACAAGTTACGCCCTTTGAATTTCAAGCGTGCGAAGCCAAATGCGATCAATGAGGAGGAAAGCACGGCTCCAATCGTTGAAATCACCACGATCGTGAGCGAGTTCAGAATGTACGTGCCAAAGTTGTATCCAGTCGTTCCTTTCCAGCCTGTTACATAGTTTTGCCAGATCCATTCTGTAGGGAAAAGCGAGGATGCCGTGACGAATATCGTCCGACTTTCTTTAAACGAGCTAAACAGCATCCAAAAAACGGGATACAGCATCAGGAGCGCCAGTGCAGCAACCAGTATGTGATAAATTGGCCATTTGACCGTTTTCCATGCCATCGGTATCAGCGCCCCTTTTCCGTTTCATAAAATACCCAGTATCTGGAGGTTATAAATAATATCGCTGTCAGTATCCCAATCATAATGAGCATGACCCAAGCCATGGCTGCCGCATATCCCATGTTGCTGAACATAAATGCCTGCCGAAACAGATACAGTGAATGCAACATCGTTCCATCCATCGGGCCTCCTTCGCCCTTAGAAATAACATAAGCCGGGACGAAGGTCATAAAGGCGCTGATCGTCTGCATAATCAGATTAAATAGAATAATGGGGCTAAGCAACGGCAGCGTAATACTGAAAAATTTTCGTACTGGCTTAGCGCCATCTACACTGGACGCCTCGTACAATTCAACAGGAATGTTCTTCAAACCTGCCAGAAAAATCAGCATGGAGGAGCCAAATTGCCATACGGACAGGGTGATCAGCATCGTAAGCGAAGCATCCGGATCACCAAACCATTTCACCGGAGTCGCCCCTAAGGTCGAAAGCAGGCTGTTCACTATGCCGTTATTACTGAAAATATTCCGCCACATAATGGATACCGCAACGCTACCTCCGATAATCGACGGTAGATAGTACATCGTCCGATAGGTGCCGACCATGCGCGATTTGGTATTCAAAATCATAGCCACAAACAGTGCGAAAATCAGTCGCAACGGTACACCGACCAATACATACGTAAACGTGACCCTGATCGAATTCCAGTATTTCGGGTCGCCTGTAAACATTTTTTCGAAGTTGCCCAGACCAATCCATTTGGGCGGGGTGAACAGGTTGTAGGTGGTAAAGGACAGATACAGCGAAATAAACATTGGAATTAACGTAAATGCCAGAAAGCCCACAATAAACGGGCTGATAAACGCATATCCGGTCATATTGGCTTTCAAGCTCTGATGATTTCGCAAGCTCATCAAGCCTCCCTTCTGTTGCATTTTAAAGAATTAGCAAAACTTTAATATGTTATTAATCAGTTGTTATATGAATAATATTATGATATCTGCAAAGGGTGCTTGAGCAGTTGGTTCGTCGAATCAACCGTGCGCAATCATGCTTTGGACTACGCACGGTTAACTTAACGAACCGTTCCTTCGATCTTGTCGTTCTTATGCTAAAACGGTGTCAGATATCCTAAAGGTCTCATTACGCTTATTATTGCTTGTTATTCGCAAGGATGGTATTCGCATCAGCCCGGAATTTGGCCGCTGCGTCTTCAGCCGTCATCTGTCCGAAATTGACCTGCTCAATATAATCGGTCAGAGTCGCAATCACTTCCGGCGATCCGACTGGTGGCGGCGGACTCATTGGAGAAGCCTTTGGCTCCATGGAAGCTACAAATTCAAACACCTGCTTCGTAGGCTCGCTCAACTCTGGTGCAACAGCTTCCTTGATTTTGGAGGAAATCGGCACGCCACGTTCGCCTTTAATCAATTTATTCGCTTCTACATCATTCATCCAGAAATCAATAAACTTTGCGGCCTCATCTTTCACCTGTGAACGGGAAGCAACCGTCCAGTACATCGTAGGCTGCATGTATACGCCTTTTTCCATATTCGGCCCAAACATTGGAGCCAGTGCCATTGGGCGGTTAACAACCTGCTGTAAGCCCACATACTGATTGGACCACTGCCAAATGCCGATGCCTGTTCCTTTTACGATATCGGATTCCTCAAGAATCCCCTTGGTCTGGTTCATAATTTCAGGAGGCGGGGTCGCTCCCTTCTTAATCAGATCAGCCAATCCGCTGAAGAAGTCAACAAACAGCTTATCGTCGTCATACCCCAATCCCGTTCCTTCCGCATTGTAGAGAGTCTTTCCTTGAGTACGCAAATAGTAGTGGAAGAAAATGTCGGCAGCCATCGAGCTGTCAAAATATACTTTATTGGAACCAGCCTTTAAAGCCATTTCTTTGTATTGATCCCATGTCCAATTGTCAGGAATTTTGTCTATACCCGCTTTTTTGAGCAACGCCGGATCATACTGGAAACCAAGAACATTAACACCGGTTGGGATACCATATTGCTTTCCTGCTATTACGCCGGTACTGAGTACATTTTCGTTCACATCAGCGACCTGAATTTTTTGATTCAAGTAAGGCGCGAGATCCTCCAGTTGACCATTTTTTGCATATTGGCTAATGTACGAAATGTCCATTTGCACGATATCTGGCAACTGATTAGCCGCAGCCTGTGGAGCGAGCTTTTTCCAATAGTCATCAAAAGAGGCATATTCCACATCAATCGTTACATTAGGATTTTTCTGCTTATACAAATCAACGACCTTCTGCGTGTATTCATGACGTGTATCCGATCCCCACCAAGCGATACGTAACTTTACTTTTCCGTCTGCACTTGTGCCCGAATTTCCGCCGCCGTCCGCTCCGCTACATGCCGTCGTCAAAACGAGCAGCATAGCTATGATCAGAAACCATCCCTTTTTGCCCACCTATCTCTCCCCTTTTCGCTGTTCTAGAAAGGAGCCGAATTACGAGTGACAACGCACTTTCGTAATTTTGATAGCGTTTACATTAGCTCCTGTTGTTATTTTCCCAAAAGCTGAGAAGCATTGGAATACACAAATCAGGTTTCCTGGGTTTAAAAAACAGTGGGACTCCAGCGGCTCATCCCCGTTCATGTGATTTAATGTACTCGGAAGGCGTCATACCCGCCCACTTTTTGAACACCTGGCTAAAATATTGCGCGTTGCCACCGAAGCCGAACCATTCTGCCAGTTCAAATACCTTCACGTCTCCAGTCTCCCGAATATGCTCAGCCGCACGTTCGATCCGATAACGATTGACGTAGTGTGAGAAGTTTTCCCCCGTCACCTTTTTGAAAATCTTCCCTAAGTAGTCGGAATTCATATACAGCATTTGACCTGCCACTCCGTTCAGCGACAAATCGGATTTTCTGTAGTTTTGCTCAATAATAGTGATCATTTTATCAACGGTAGAAGATTGGCGATACACATTACTTTTATAATAGATTGCGGTCATTCGTTCGGCAGCTTCCTGTACAAAAGATTTGAGACATGCCAGCGTTTTTTGCTCTGCCAGCACCACCATTCGGCTCGTAAACGCCGCACGCTCCTCCTCAGGACATATACGGATCATAGCAGCATAGAGCTGAAGCACATAGGAGCGGGTCACGGAGATTTCCAGCTTCATACGGGACAGAATACCGAACAACCGATCCACTTCCTGTGCAACCTCCACCGTATTTCCAGCCTTGATCAGCAGACCGAACTTCTCCTCGTCCAACTCCAAATCTGCCATCTCCCGGGTATCCTCAGCCGCTAAATCCTCTTTCGTAATCAGACTGCCCTCCCCGGTGTAAAAACGGTGATTCATACAATGCAGTGTCTCCCGGTACATCCCCCGTGAATGCTGCATACTATCCGACTCACTAACTGCCACCGTTACCTCCAGCTTATAAAAGCGATGAAATGTCGCACGTACCGCTTCAATCTGTTTCATAAACCTTGACGTGTCATCCTCGCTTTCCAGCACGATGAGCAATTGTCCCTGCATGGTCGTACTGAGCAAGACATCATCCATCAAATCTGCCGCTATATTTTGCAATGCAAATAAATGCTCCGGCTCATGGGATTCCTCCACCCGCAGCAGCAGCATTCGAACCTGCTTATCTTGCAATTCAAGTCCGAATAACCGCTCATAAAATGCGATATCACGGCTACCGTAAGTTTTATAGGAAATAAACTCCTTCAAAAAGTGTTCCTTCACATGAGGCAGCATACGCTGAAAATCCAGTTTCATCCGGTTTACAAACTGCTTGCGTTCTTCCTGCTCCTCCCGCTCCTGCCCCAACTCGGTCAGAGCCTCATGAATTTGCCGTTCATTGCAGGGCTTCAACAAGTAGTGCTTCACCCCGTATTGCATGGCCCGACAGGCATAGTCGAAATCTTTGTAACCAGACAACAGAATAAAACGGACGTCTGGAAAATGCTCCGTCGTCTTGGCAACTAGTCCGATGCCGTCCAATCCTGGCATAGAGATGTCGCTAATCACAAAGTCAGGCGGGCTGGCCTGAATCTGATCATAAGCTTCAATCCCGTTACGTGCTGTACCGACCAATTTCGTTCCCGCTTTACCCCAATCAACCACCTGTGATATGCCCTCCAAAATCATACGCTCATCATCAACCAGTAGCACCTTGTACACGACCCTGATCCCCTTTCACATATGGAATACAGACATGAATCGACGTTCCTGTTCCTGACTCGCTATGCAGCTCTATCCCCCAAGGTGTACCAAAGGTCAGGTTAATCCGTTCCTGAATATTCGTAAGTCCAATGCCCTGCCCACGAGTCGTGACCTGCCCGCTCCGCAGCTTTTCCAAGAAATCCGGCGTCAATCCTAATCCGTCATCTTCAACTCGCAATAATAGAGCCCCCTCGCTTTCTCTCGCAATAATAGCAATGCGACAGGGCTCAATTCGCGGCTCCAGCGCATAATGGATGGCATTCTCCACCAAGGGCTGAAGCGTTAGCTTCGGAATTTGCGCGTCCATCAGTTCTTCCGGGATATCCAGATGGAAAACGAGACGCTCATCAAAACGTGTTTTTTGGATCGTTACATAGCTCCTTACAATATCCAATTCTTTTCGAAGCGGAATTAGTTGCTCTTCAAAACTGACCGCACTGCGTAGTAGAAAAGCGAGGGCTTCCACCATCTCTGAAATCCGATCCTGTTTATTCGCCTTGGCAAGCCAGTTCACGGACTCTAATGTATTGTATAAAAAATGTGGATTAATCTGTGCCTGGAGCGCCTTTAGCTCTGTTTCCCGCAATAATAGCTGCTTGGCAACATTCTCATTAATGAGTTCACGGATGCGGCGAATCATTTTCTTATATGTCCGATGCAGCAGCCCCACCTCATCCTGTGTGGAAAGGGGGACCGCGCCAAGCGCTTCTTCTTCCAAACGGTCGAGATCGCCTTTTTCTATTTTACGCATATTCTGGATTAATTGAACGATCGGTTTGGTAATGCTACCTGACAACCTAGCCCCCAGTGCCAATGCAATAAGAAGCATAATGACAAAAATAGCGCTTACAATTTCTTTGATGATCGTAATGCTGCGAAACATATCATCGAAGGGCGTCATATGCAAATACGTCCAACCCGTATAAGAGGATTTAATTTGAGCAGCGAAAAAGGTTCCTCCTGAGTAGGTCGCAATCCCGTAAGGCTGCTTCCGGCCCAGCTCGGCCTGAATATCACTTTCACTCAAAAGTGGTGTTTCGGGATAAATCATCCGCCTTCCATCTGTAATCATCAGTTGTCCGTCACGACCGGAGGTCTGCACACGGTCCGCTACAATCCGGTCAATTCGCACACGAATCGCAAGCGTTCCGAGCCCATTCAGCGTAAAATTGGAATCGGTAAAGGATTTGAACTGCCGAGCTGCCAGCAAGGAGGAATGACCTGCGGCATACCATGCATTGGAACCGTCATGTTCGTCTGCCAGCTCCGACAGGGTGGATCGAAGCTCTTGGGGAATACCTTCGCGGTTGCCCGCACTCATGACCTGTCCCTCTTTGTCGATGACCATCATAGAATAGACATAGGTTTCAGAGCCGGCAAAGGCGACAAGCCTATTCGTTATTTTTTTACGCAGCACCATTTTGGCATAAGGGGATTTCTCCTTTTCCAATTGCAGCAAATAACGTTGAAGCTGCTCGTCCGTTGTTACCTTGAAAGTAACTTTTTCCACATCCTTCAGCTCATTTTCTATACCGATTGAAGAAATATTGAGTACTTCGGATGTTTTTTTGTACATTTGATTATCATAAATGTGAAATACGTACTTAAGTATGACTGCAACAACTGCAAAATTAACCAGCATAAGCACCGTTATCAGCAGTACCATTTTATGATGGATTCCAGCATTTTTGTAAGCGCTTTTAAAGTAGGTAATCAGTGATTGTCGCCTCCTTTATAACATACAAAATACCCCATGCCTTGGTCATTCGGCAAGAGGTATTTGCATTTGCTTAGCGTTGATCGGTTGGTTTCGATTTGTCCGCCTTGCTCATATATTCGTCGTATCGGTCATCAAGTTCCCGTGCCATACTCCGGTATTTACGCGTTTCCTCAACAATGGGATCGATATGAGTCTGAACCCGCACCTCATATTTAGGGCTGAGCCGTTCCCGCTTTTGGGCCTCATTCTCACGAATTTCGCCTTCCGTCAGCAGTTCACTGAGCTGGCGTTCCAATTCTTCGGATTGACTCATCGCGATTTCCTCCTTTAGGGTGATGGTCCCTACGTAGAATTATAACCCGGTTGCGTCTGCTTCTTTCAGCACTTGAATAAGTTGAGAATGAATAGCTGTATTCGTAGCTGCAATATGCCGTACACTCAGGTCATAAGGTCTGCCCAATGTATCGGTAATGGTACCGCCTGATTCCTGCACCAGTAAAGCGCCCGCTGCTACATCCCACGCATTCAAACCAATTTCGCAATAGGCCGATAACCGTCCCGACGCCACATAAGCCAGATGCAATGCTGCCGAGCCCAGCGCCCGAATGCCGCGTACCTGAGGTGTAAGAACCTGCGTGATTTTCATATTTAGCGGTTGTGCATACGTACGATCTGGCGGGAAGCCGATGCACACCAGACTATCTCCCAGTGTTTCTTCTCTTGAGGCTTGCATGCGATTACCATGTACATATGCGCCTTTTCCTTTTTCCGCTACAAACATTTCATCACGGGACGGATCATAAATAACCCCGACAATCACCTCTCCACGATGGGCCAAGGCAATGGACACACTGTAATACGGCAGACTGTGTACAAAATTGGTCGTGCCATCTACCGGATCAATAATCCATAAATATTCCTCTTCACGGGCAGCCTCTAGTGCGCGGGCCGAAGCTTCGGCTCCCGGCTCTACACCCTCTTCACCCAAAATCGCATGATCGGGAAAATGGGTCAGAATCAGTCTGCGAATCATCTGTTCTGCACCTTTATCTACCTCGGTCACTAGATCCGTAGGAGACTGTTTGGTATTCAAATGTTCAACAGTTCCCAGCCTGCTCTTAATCCATTCCCCGGCTTTGGATGCCGCGTTAATAGCCACGGCAGTATAGCTTTTTCCTGATACGATATAGGGAACCTTTTCGTTTTCATGTTCGTTCAACGTGTTCACTCTACTTTCTATATCATTGTTACGTGGTTTACGAAGCTGGCCTACAGCACAGTCTCTTAACCATCTCTGTTTCAGTACAAGTTTGCTAGTTTACACATTCTAGTATACACAATAAACTGCATAAAGTTTCCCCAAATGAGAGATTTATCCGCAAAATACTACTTTCTAAGGCATAATTTCTACGGAAGCCCCATCCAGCACTTTGACCCCATTATCTTCCTGAAGGCGCAGTTCATTCATCAATCCGAATAACGCTTCATCCTTAAGCTTGGCTTCAAGCATGACATCAATCCGATCCGTATATCCAGCAATATTGCGCAGAAAGGTCAGCAACGGCTCCACCAGAACACCGTCTGCATGACCACGAGGGTCTTTTTCACTTTTGGGACTGGAGGCATGAATTTTTGGCGGCAATGGATGATCAGTAGAAGATCCGGCTTGGGCCAATTCCCCTTTCCAGGTATTCAATATGTCCGGCCATAGCTCCCACGGCTTCTCACCCTCGTTATTGACCCATTGATGATGAATATCGAGAACCATCGGCAAGCCCGTTATTTTGCAAGCTTCCAGTGTTTCCACCGCATTGAATGTTTTATCATCATTTTCCAGCGTCAACCGTTCTCTTAACGAAAGATCCAGAGCACTAACCTGCTCTACAAAACGCTGACCTGAGGTCACCTTATCTCCGTATGCACCACCAATATGAATGTTGTTCTTGGCTTCGGCACCGAGCCCCATGGCCTCCAGCATCGCTTTGTGGTACTTCAAGTCATTAATGGAGCTCTCCAACACCTCAGGACGGGGAGTGCTTAACACTGTAAAATGATCGGGGTGAAACGATACCCTCATCCTATTCGCCTTGACATAGTTCCCAACCTCTGCAAAGTCAGTAGCAAGGCCCTGAAACGGGTCCCAATCCCGCAGATCCTGATGGGTCGCGAGCGGAATCAGCTTGGATGAGAAACGATAGACCTGGATATCACTCGCGCGATTATGGCGCAGCAGTCTCAATGTATTATGGAGATTTTCGGCTGCTATCCGTTCTAGCTTGCGGATCGCAGCTTCTCGGTCTCCAATCTTGTTAAAGCTGGCCATCGTCATGGTTTTAGAGGGGGATGCATTTTGCACGGTAACCGACATGGCTACATAACCTAACCTTACGATCATAGGGTGTCTTCCTTTCAGTAGTTCGCAGTAGATGGTAAGGCCGCTTTCGTTCTGTGACCTAAAACCCTTTTCTACTGATCATACCCGGAAAAGCACATGCTGATTCGGTGTTATCGCACAAATTGCAAGAAGCAAACAGCTAGGATTGCTGCTGTGCTCCAAAAAACATTTCATCCGCTAATGCGGTCTGAATTCTTGATTCCTCTTCATTCAGCTTACGAATGAGGATCATTTCAACTTCGGTCACTTCATCGCCCTGGAAATTAATTTCGGCGATACAGCCCACAATCTGCACGATGGCTACTGCCACGTTGTCCACGCTGTAAGCGATGACCTTCTGGCCTGTCGGAAACACGCGCAGCCCGGATTTAACCATTTTGCCACGTCCGTATTCCAGCAGTTCGTAAAGTTCTTGTTCGCTCTTGAATTTGCACACGGAGTTAAATTCAGTTTGAAAGCCCATGTGTAGCCGCCACCTTTCATCATTAAGGGTTTAGTGAAATGCTCAAGTAAGTGCCATATATATGAACAAAAAGGAGAGTGATCAGCTCCCCTTTGTTTCGTTTATGAGTTCTCGTAGTGCAATGCGGACCTGCGCTCATAACGCTCCAGTGCAAGAGCAATCATGCGGTCCAGCAGACTTGTATAGGATACGCCAGTTTCTCTCCACAGTAATGGATACATACTGAACGGTGTAAAACCAGGCATCGTATTCACTTCATTAATAAGAATATGTCCGTCCGAGCGTCTGACGAAGAAATCGGCACGGGAAATCCCGCAGCCTTCCAGCGCGCGGAATGCTTGTAATGCGGCTTCACGAATACGATCTGCCACTTCCTCATCCAACGGTGCCGGAATAAGCATTTCCGATTGGCCATCCGTATATTTGGCAGCATAATCATAATAATCACTCGACGATACAATTTCACCCGGTACCGAGGCAATCGGCTCGTCATTGCCAAGTACGCTGACCTCAATCTCACGGGCATCGACGTACTCCTCGACAATCACCTTCAGGTCAAATTGCAAAGCCAGATCTACAGCCTTTTCCAGCTCTTCTCGGTTATTGGCTTTGGAAATACCGACACTTGATCCCAGATTGGCCGGTTTGACAAAGCAAGGATAACCTAGCTCGGTTTCCATATTACGTACCAGATCATGACTGGTTTGGGCCCACTGTGTACTATTAAAATAACAGTATTTCACCTGCGGCAATCCGGCATGCTCAAACAGCTTCTTCATGACGCCTTTATCCATACCTGCTGCCGAAGCCAGCACTCCTGCACCGACATAAGGCATATCCGCCATTTCGAACAGACCCTGAATCGTTCCGTCCTCGCCAAAGGTGCCGTGCAGCAACGGAAACAGCACATCCAGCGTCTGCTCTCCGTACAGCTTGCCGAACAACGTATCTAATGCCGCCTTGGTACCGCCCTCTGCACGTTCCAGCTTCAATTGCTCTACAGAAGCCAGAGGAGCGCTTAATAGCGCCCCTCTACGCCAATCGCCAGCCTTCGTAATATAAAAAGGAATAATCTCGTATTTCTCATAGTTAAATGCGTTCATTACCGCATACGCCGTTTGCAGCGAAACCTCATGTTCGCCCGATTTGCCACCGTACACCAGCCCTACGGTCAATTTTTGATTTGCCATGCCTATCCTCCGCTTTCCTACTTTCGTCATTATGACTGATTTGCGTCACTATACCTGTTATCCATCATCTCATTTAAAAATAGTCGGCGATGTGATAAAAGCGATATACCGTGTTGTCGGTCCACGCATACGAATTTTTATAGTCCCAATAACGATGTCTGGAGCTTACCGTATGCGCATTGACTAGCGGCATGCCGCCCGCATCAAAGGCCGTTACCACCGTGCTGTGCTGAAAGGTTCCGTCACCATCCCAATCGTAAAAAATGACGTCCCCCAGCATGAGCTGCTCCGGTCGACTCACCTGCTCAGCAGTCAAACCCCATGAGCTGGAGCCCAAATACCGCTCCAGACTGTTGGAAACTGCCCAACTGTAGCTCCACAGCTCACGTCCGGCGACCCGTCCTTTATACCACCAGCCCGATTCTCTTTTACCAGTATAGTGGATCGGTGCGCCCCCTGCAAAGAGGCATTGCGAGATATAATTGGTGCAATCCACATCAAAACCTTCAAACTCCGGGTTAAAGCTATCCCACCACTGATCTGCATAAGCTGCCGCTTCTTCACGGCGATATCGGCTGGGACGTGCTGATGTGCCAAAGCCCAGTACTCCGCGATTCAGCAGCGGCAAACTCCCTCCCTGATTAAACGAAGCCTGTTCAAAAGGAACCTCTCCCCCCGCTGGCTTCCTTTCTGCCGGATCGCGCTCAATTCTCGCTACCTGCCAGGCTTCACCCTCGCGTGTGAACGTCAGACGCTCCCGTTCAATCCGATCCTCCCGGTGAGTCATCCCGCCCTTCTCATAAAAGAGTCGGACATGCAGCTGTACATCTACCACAGCCTCATCCGGCGTATCCTGCACCATTCGTAGCGGCTTGGCGCGTGTCTCGCTGCGTAGGGGAACAGCATCCCGTTCGTTGTACCACTGCTCCAACCTGGCCGCACGTGCTGCTCGTTCCATCCGCTGGCCCACCTCCAGATACTCATCTGGCTGCGGTACACCATTGACTTCACTGCGATTGTATTGATTCACGTAAGCAAAAAGGGCCTGTTTCCATTCCCGCTCCCCCATCCCTATCCCTCCAAATTCGTCCCGCTATCCTTTTCCGGGGATAACCGGAATGATGTAGAACTTCCTTTTTCCCTCTCTGGTCTGATATGCTCTCTATCTATAAGTATGAATCTCTAAAGCTTCGTATGAACATCGAAACGCGAGGGAGCGGAACGTTTTATTTTCCAATCTGCAAGGCATCATTTAGGCCAAAAAAACTTTACGGAACTGCCTGAAAACGGTATACTTAATCCAAAAGCAATCATTTTGAAATCATGTTTCATCTAATGAAACAAACTGCATTCATCACAACCTCTAACACGTTATGAAGCACTGAAGATGTAATTGAGAACGCAACCAATTTAAACCAACTGGGCAAGACGTCGAAAAAACGACATCCCTATTTTCCCCCAAGCATTCACTTCAAGGAGGTAATACTTATGTCAGGAAAAGATCAATTCTCCATCGCCCGTAGTCTGGAAGTTAACGGGAAGCCTTATCGCTACTACAGTCTTAAGGCACTGGAGGAACAAGGAAAAAGCGGTATCGCCAAGCTGCCTTTCTCCATTAAAGTGTTGCTGGAAGCCGCGGTTCGCCAATTTGACGGACGCGCCATCACTGAAGAACATGTACAGCAGCTGACAGGCTGGGCTGAGGATCGGGACACCAACAAGGAGATTCCGTTCATTCCTGCACGCATCGTGCTACAGGATTTTACCGGTGTCCCCGTGGTTGTCGATTTGGCAGCTATGCGTGATACGGTGAAAAAAGCAGGCGGGGACCCGAAGCAAATCAATCCGCTCGTTCCCGTCGATCTCGTTATCGACCACTCGGTCATGGTCGATGCTTTCGGTACCAGTGATGCGCTGGATTACAACATTAAGGTAGAGTTTGAACGTAACGAGGAGCGGTACCGTTTTCTGCGCTGGGCGCAAACGGCGTTCAACAACTTCCGCGCCGTTCCGCCATCCACAGGTATCGTTCATCAGGTCAATCTGGAATATCTCGCCTCCGTTGCCGCTACCAAAACCATTGACGGTGAAACGGTCGTCTTTCCAGATTCCCTCGTAGGAACAGACTCCCATACCACGATGATTAACGGCCTTGGTGTTGTTGGCTGGGGTGTCGGCGGGATTGAGGCAGAGGCGGGTATGCTGGGGCAACCGCTGTATTTTGTCACTCCCGATGTGATTGGCTTCAAGCTGACAGGCAGTCTGACGGAAGGCTCTACCGCCACCGATCTGGCGCTCACTGTTACACAAATGCTGCGTAAAAAAGGCGTAGTCGGCAAATTCGTAGAATTTTACGGGCCTGGTCTGGCTAACATCAGCTTGGCTGACCGTGCGACAGTTGCCAACATGGCACCGGAATACGGCGCAACGATTGGTTTCTTCCCGGTCGATGCGGAAACACTGGCATACCTGCGCAGCACTGGACGTTCCGATGAGCAAGTAAGCCTCGTAGAGAAATATTACAAGGCCCAAGGCATGTTCCGCACATCCGATACACCGGACCCTGTGTTCAGCGATACCATTGAGCTGGATCTAGCTTCGGTTGTACCGAGTCTCGCCGGACCCAAACGTCCGCAGGACCGTGTTGAGCTTGGCCGCATGAAAGAAACGTTTGAAGGCATTATTCGTACCCCGGTGGACAAGGGCGGCTATGGACTGAGCGATGAAAAAATCGCACAGAAGATTCCGCTGACCCATCCGGACGGCTCCACCAGCGAGTTAGGTACAGGAGCAGTCGTTATTGCGGCTATCACAAGCTGCACGAATACCTCCAATCCAAGCGTTATGCTCGGTGCGGGCTTGCTGGCCAAAAAAGCAGTGCAGCGCGGGCTCAAAAAGCCAGGCTATGTTAAAACAAGCTTGACCCCAGGCTCCCTCGTCGTAACGGAATACCTGCAAAAAGCGGGATTAATCGGACCGCTCGAAGCCCTCGGCTTCCATGTGGCAGGCTATGGCTGCGCGACCTGTATCGGTAACTCCGGCCCACTTCCTGACGAAGTGAGTCAAGCTATCACAGACCATGATTTAACGGTTGGCGCAGTTATTTCCGGTAACCGGAACTTTGAAGGCCGTGTGCATGCGCAGGTCAAAGCCAACTATCTCGGCTCACCGCCACTGGTTGTCGCTTATGCGCTGGCAGGTACAGTGAACATTGATTTGGTGAATGATCCGCTCGGTTACGATCAGGACAATCAGCCAGTCTACCTGAAAGATATCTGGCCCACTTCCGAGGAAATCAAGGAAGCCATCAGCCTGTCTCTCAGCCCGGATATGTTCCGTCGCAAATACGAAAATGTATTTACTGCCAACGAAAAATGGAACTCCATTCCGGTTCCTGAAGGCGAACTGTATGAATGGGATGAAAACTCAACTTATATTCAAAACCCGCCGTTCTTTGAAGGACTTCAGGATGGCGTGCAGGATATCAAGGAAATCCGTAATGCCCGTGTGCTTGCCCTGTTGAATGATTCGGTCACGACGGACCATATCTCACCAGCAGGCAACATCGCCCCTTCCAGCCCGGCAGGACTGTATTTGAAGGAGCATGGCGTGGAACGCAAGGACTTCAACTCCTACGGCTCCCGTCGCGGTAATCACGAGGTCATGATGCGCGGTACATTCGCCAATATCCGTATCCGCAACAATGTGGCTCCAGGTACTGAAGGCGGCGTGACCAAATACTTGCCAACGGATGAGGAAATGTCCATCTATGATGCGTCCATGAAATATCAGACAGCCGATCAGAACCTGATCGTCATCGCTGGTAAGGAATACGGCACAGGCAGCTCTCGTGACTGGGCGGCCAAAGGTACGCTTCTGCTGGGCGTTAAGGCTGTCATTGCCGAAAGCTTCGAGCGGATTCACCGCAGTAACCTGGTCGGCATGGGTGTACTGCCTCTGCAATTCCAGGAAGGCTATGGCTGGTCCAGCTTGGGCCTCAATGGTCGTGAAACCTTCGACATTCTCGGCATTAACAATGACGTGAAGCCTGGTCAAGAGCTTACGGTTGTGGCTAAACGCGAGGATGGCACGAAGTTCGAATTCCCAGTAATTGCTCGTTTGGACAGCACCGTCGACATCGACTACTACCACAACGGTGGTATTCTGCAAACCGTATTGCGTCAAATGATTCAAGAGTAAAGAGCGTATAAATAACAAAATCCCCTCCAAATGCAGTGGAAACTGCACATTGAGAGGGGATTTTTTATATGCTTTAAGCCTTTAAAAGGAAACATATGCCGAGAACTGAGAACACTAGGGTTATAAGGAGTGTGAAGAGACCAGGCAGGCTTTCCATGATTGCAGAGCCTTCTTCGCTCTTGAACTGACGACTGAAATAGGGTTGGAGCATAAGCATAAGCATAAAAGATATGAGGCTGATTCCACACAACAACCATACCTCAGGGGAGGATTTGTCAACAAAACGGTCAGCCACATCATTGAAATTGTAGTGGATTGCTACATTCCTAGGCATTCTCGGATACATGAAAAGGTAGATAATGAAAGGCAAAACAGAAATAAGAAAAGACAATACATTAGAAAAATTTAATTTACTTCTCATGGAAATCCCCCTAATATGCTAAATCGATCCGCATTATACAGATATCAGCAGTCTATATTTTTATACCTATGGCTTAGAAAGAGAGAAGTAACAAAACTAATCATCGTCGGTAAACAAGAAGCGAGCACCATATACACATTAACTTCTTGTCCTAATCCTATAGCGATCCCGATTAAGCCAAAGGCTATCCAAATATAAGCAGAGATACGATGCGTCTTCTTCCATGCCTTTTCATTCGAAAGCAGCCAACGGAACTTACATCATAATTACCCTTATTCTCCATCCCGCCAAACCCTCCATATAACAAGAATTGAGTGACTCCTCTTTATTATGCATATTTCCCAATACCAAAAATGGAAGAAACATCACAAAAACAAAAAGCCGATCCCTCAGGACCGACTTCTCACCCTATTCTCCTATTACCTTATCTTCACACCACCAGTTACTTCGAAATATCCAGAAAACCCTCTCCGAACACGTCCCGCACGTCATGAATGGTGATAAATGCTGCTGTGTCGATGGCTTTCACTATCTTTTTGAGCGCCGATACCTCTTGTTTACTAATGACGATATACAGCACTTCTTTTGGATTTTTAGTGTAATAACCGTGGCCTGACAGGACAGTAACTCCACGATCCATTTTCGTAATGACCATCTCGGCAATTTTATCTTGGTGCTCCGAAATGATCATGACCGCTTTTTTGGGGTTCAGTCCTTCGATCATAAAGTCCATCACCTTCGTACCAACGTACAAAATAACGATAGTTAGCATCAATTTTTCCGGGCCAATAATAAAATAGGAAGAGAATGCGACAATCAAATCAAAAAACAGCAGGCCATAACTGATATTCCAATCCAGATACTTGTTGGCAATCCGTGCTAAAATGACCGTACCCGCCGTAGTGCCGCCTACCCGTACGATTAGGCCTATGCCAACCCCCACCAAAACTCCGGCAAATACGGCATTAATCGTCGGCTCATGCGAATCAATCCGCCAGTTGACTGTTAAATGTAAAAACAGCGAGTTAAAAGCGACCGCAATGATAGTGTACAAGGTCGTTCTCTTGTCTAAAAATTTATATCCGACAATCAGCAGCAAGCCATTAATCACCAGATTAACGATCGAGGGAGACCACTGAAACAGGTAGTACAGGATGATTGTGACCCCTGTAACGCCCCCCTCGCCAAACTCATTCGGGATCACAAACAGATTAACAGCTAGCGCGAAAAAAAACGCACCCAGAATAATAAATGCGATGTCTGCAATACATTTTTTCATATATGCTCTAATCCTCTCTCTAACATTTCAAAGGATGAATCGCCAGATCGATTGGCTGACTCTTGTTGTCAAAATACGCTGACAACCAGTTCATGGTATCTACTACCAAACATAAAGTCAATACAACTTTGACACTTTAATTCGCCACCAGACTGCCTCAATCCTGACTTGAGGAGTCCGCAAAACCCTCCTTTTACAAGGTTATTCGACAAAAAAAACACAATCCCGACTACTAAACTAAGAAAACGGGCCTCAAGCCCTTGTTTTAGACCTAGGCACATTTTCCCCTAAAACGACCATCCTCCTAATCGGCATTTTGAACACACATGACCATCTTCCTGTTTTATGTCAAAGGCGTTTTACTTTGAAAAAATGTGGGTATAATGATTGAAACATAACCAAGCAACCTACATAGCATTGCGACATCAAGTACATACAAATAGTCCTATACAGACGTCCTAAGCAACTCAATCTGAATTTGACAATATGGAATTGGAGGAATGATCTACATGAATACAATGAACTTAACCGTCCACACCCTGATGCCCTTTCACCACCAATACCAACGTGCCAACGCGGTGAGTATGCAGAAGAAAGAAGATAGCTCGGAGAAGAAGCTCAGCTTTCAGGACATTTTGAATGAAAAAATGGGTAAAAAATAAGGCGCCGTTTATCCGGTTGCATGACTCGCTTTACATAAGCCAAAAAGCCGTAGTTTCCTACATCGACTGTAGAGAACCACGGCTTTTTTTGATTCATGCGTTCCTAAACTCACACATTCGTTTTACTGACCGCCATCCCGATACTGCTCTGCCTTCTCACGCATCCCAGCGGCCACTGCTTCTTCGGTGCTCAGCCCCTTATCCGCTGCATAGGCGCGAATGTCCTGCGTGATGCGCATACTACAAAATTTGGGGCCGCACATCGAGCAAAAATGTGCTTCCTTGGCTCCCTCTGCTGGTAGCGTTTCATCATGGTAGGACAAGGCCCGCTCGGGATCAAGCGACAGATTGAACTGATCCCGCCAGCGGAACTCAAAGCGTGCCTTGGACAAAGCATCATCCCGCTGCTGCGCCCGTGGATGGCCCTTCGCCAGATCGGCAGCATGTGCCGCAATTTTGTAGGTAATGACACCCTCACGGACATCATCCTTATTCGGAAGACCCAAATGCTCCTTAGGCGTAACATAGCACAGCATGGACGTCCCGAACCAACCGATCATCGCCGCCCCGATGGCTGAGGTAATATGATCATATCCGGGGGCAATATCCGTCGTGAGCGGTCCCAAGGTATAGAAAGGAGCTTCCTTACAAATCTCCATTTGCAAATCCACATTCTCTTTGATTTTATGCATAGGGACATGTCCCGGCCCCTCAATCATGACCTGAACATCATGCTTCCATGCGATTTGCGTTAGCTCGCCCAACGTTTCCAGCTCTGCAAACTGTGCTTCATCATTCGCATCATAGATACTACCTGGACGTAGACCATCCCCGAGAGAAAAGGCCACATCATAGGCTTTCATAATTTCGCAGATTTCTTCAAAATGTGTATACAAAAAATTCTCCTGATGGTGCGCAAGGCACCAGGCTGCCATGATCGACCCGCCACGGGACACAATTCCCGTCATTCTATTCGCCGTCATCGGTATATACCGCAGCAATACACCCGCATGAATTGTAAAATAGTCCACTCCCTGCTCCGCCTGCTCGATCAGCGTATCGCGATACAACTCCCACGTCAGCGCTTCTGCTTCGCCGTTCACCTTTTCAAGTGCCTGATACAGCGGCACAGTTCCAATCGGTACAGGAGAATTCCGAATGATCCATTCACGTGTGGTATGGATATTACGGCCTGTGGATAGGTCCATAACTGTATCCGAGCCCCAACGCACAGCCCAGGTCATTTTCTCCACTTCCTCCTCAATCGAGGAGGTAACCGCAGAATTACCAATGTTCGCATTGATCTTCACGTGAAAATGACGCCCAATGACCATCGGCTCACTTTCCGGGTGATTGATATTCGAAGGCAAAATGGCTCGTCCAGCCGCCAATTCCTGCCGTACAAACTCAGGCTCCACCCCTTCGCGGATCGCCGCAAATTCCATTTCGGGCGTAATGATCCCTTGCCGTGCATAATGCATTTGCGTCACTGTACGACCTTGCGAAGCACGAAGCGGACGGTTGGTCACGCCGGGAAATTCAACTGTCTCCCGTTTGGAGCCAGGTTTCAGTCCATTATCCTCCGGTTTGACGGCGCGTCCCTCGTAAGCCTCCACATCGCCCCGTTCCAGTGCCCAAGCTCGCCGTAATGGAGACAGGCCCTGACGGATATCGACCTGATAGGCTTCGTCAGTCATGGGACCGCTCGTATCGTACACACGCAATGGCTCATGATGCTCCGTGCCCTGCGGCGTATGTGTAGGATGGAGAGCAATTTCGCGCTCTGGCACGGCAATGTCCGGCCGCGAGCCTTGAATATATACCTTACGGCTCCCTGGAAAGGGCGTTACCCCACTGGCTTGCTTCCCGTTTGTTCTCTCTACCTCAACTTCCCTTGTTCCTGCCAACCTTACTTCTGCTGATTTCAATTCTGTTCCTTTTGTTCCTTCTACTTCTGACGGCTTCATTGTCCATTCCTCCCGTTTCGATGAAATGACACACCGATCCGGAACCATTCCCAGGGTGGCGCTGATCTATGCAAAAAAGCCGGTTCCCGAGGGAACCGGCTAATCTAACGAGGCTGCTATCCAGACCGTGCACATGTGGAATAATCCTATTCCAATGCGTCACCGTAGACAGCAGCTGCGTATACATTTCAATGGCCGATTACTTCCCTACGCTGGTATGATCCAGATCAGGTGCAAAGGGTCCGGAATCTTACACGATTCCATCTCAGCCCGGCATTACAGGCTCCCCCAGTAACTGCGATACTTCTATTCACATGAGGCGGACATAACAGACATCCCGCCATCCTTATCAGACTACTTCAAATTTATGACTTTGGCAACCCTTCTAGGTTCCATTTAGCAAGAAGACGCTCCTCATCAAATCACTCTGCTTGCTTCAACTGCATTCATTCTTGTTACGGAAGCATAAGCCCCATTTCCTTAGCCGCTTCGATCAAAATCGGAGCAAAGTCATGTAGCGTCTCGGGTGCAAGCCGGCTGACCGGACCGGATACAGATAAAGCCGCAGTGACCTGTCCCTTCCGGTTCACAATTGGTGCGGCCACAGCAGCGGCCCCTGGCTCCCGTTCTTCATAGCTGGTCGCATAGCCCTTCTCGCGAATGTCCTGCAGCTGGGCTTTATAGACCTCCGCGTCTACCGAGTGCGGCCATTCATTCCCGCTTAGCAGGGCTTCCAGCTCCTGCGGCGGCATAAAGGCAGCCAGCACCTTACTGGAGGCTCCTACAGCCAGCGGCATACGCGCACCCACAGGCGCAACCCTGCGGATCGCCTGATTGCTCTGCACGGCTTGTATGCGAATACGCATGTTGCCGTCCCGTAAGTACAAGCTGACCGTTTCGCCCAGACGGTCACGCAGTCCTTCCATTGCAGGCTGTAACAACACCGCCGGCTCGTCACTTTGGGACAAATGTGTGGATAGCTCCCAAATGCGGAAGCCAAGTCGATATTTTTCCGTTTCGGCATTCCGAACGACAAAGCCACGATCCTCCAACGTAGTCAGCAGCCGATGAACCGTGCTTTTATGTAGGCCAATTTTGGAGGCAATCTCCGTTAGGCCAAGATCCGAATCTGCGGTAAAACACAGCAATATATCAAGTGCACGCTCTACAGCGCGAACGGTTAATTTACGGTCTTCCATTCGTGAACCGCTCCTCTTGTCTCCATATTCGTTTCACACTATGAAACATGGTTACATAAATTATATAGAATAGTCGCGGCTACTGTAAACCGATGTTTTTGTGACAACCATATTACAGAACGAGAACAAACATCGACAATTCTTTGCATCATTTTTACTTTTCCGGTTCAGGCGTTGACTTTGGGTAACCCCCATCATACGATAATAGGTATCTATACGGATATACACTATCATTTTCAAGTGGAATTATACCTAAATTCTATGAAACGAAGATCAATTTTATATAAGGAGGCTCTTACATGATTTCTACATCCCAGCGCAACTCTCAGCTACAGACCGCTGTTCAGGAGCCGTCCACCCCACTCTTTAATCCCCGTCTGCTGCGGTTCAAGCACGTTGTGATTGCTCTGCTGCTGTCGGTCGTTTTTTTTCTGTTGTTTTGTTTTATTGCCTTGCATGCTTACATCGCATGGGTACTTACGAATCCTACCGTCGCGCCGCTGTACTCTAATCCGATGCAGGCCAAAAACATGCCTTATGAGGAAGTCAGCTTCCCTGCCAAGGATGGTAGCCGCATGGTACAAGGCTGGTATATCCCGGCGGATCAATCGCGGAAAACGATTATTTTCAGCCATGGTTATGGAGCTAACCGCGAAGAAAGCTGGATTCCCATGTATGATCTGGCGCATTATGCCCACAGTTTGAACTTTAATGTGGTCATGTTCGATTATGGATTCGCGTCACAAAACAGCAAATCAGTCGCAACCGGAGGCAAAGCGGAATCCCAGCAGCTTCTCGGAGCGATCCAGCTTGCGAAGCAACGCGGCTCGTCGGAGATTATCGTATGGGGCTTCTCCATGGGGGCAGGAACCGCTCTTCAGGCGGGCTTGCAAACCAAGGATGTGGACGCAATGATTTTGGACAGCACTTTCCTGTTGGAGCCGGATACGCTGTACCATAACATTCACAATCAAATTAACCTGCCAAGACATCCGTCTTTGGAAATTCTGGAGTTGCTGTTTCCAGTATTGAACGGCACCAGCTTGCATCAGATTCCATATCAGGAGGTTAAAAAGGAAAACTATCCGTTCCCGATCATGTTTGTGCATGGTACACAGGATGAAAAGGCTCCTTATCCTATTGCGGAAAAGCTCGCTGCCAATCAAACCAACCCACTTTCCAGTGTATGGATTGTCAAAAACGGGATACATGAGCTTATTTTCAGAGAGCATCCCCGTGAATATCTACGGCGGGTATCGACGTTTCTAAGCAGTGTACAGGAGCTGGAGGACAAGAAAACGATCGCTGATGCCCACAAACAAACGACTACGAAGTAAAGAATTATTTTTCGAAGAACTGTATATTCTATTGTTCGCCTTGAAGAAGCCTGCCTATGGACACTTAAACCGTGCCGTAGCTGGGCTTCTTTTACGTTTTCCATGGGTATTCATTGTTCTACGTAACAGAGATGGCCTAATTGCAGGAGTTTATAGACATATTCCCGATGAGACCGCGAATATACTGGGTACGTATGCATCCAGGGCAGATCTGCCAGATCCGCCGGATAGCCATAGTGGGATACGGGAGGTATAAAACGATGCTGAGTACTTATGGGTCTTTCCTGCCCTTACGTGTGCTGGAGGAAATTCGGCATTGGAAGCAGCAGGAAAGTTGGCATGTGGAAGTGATTAAATCCGCTACCGAGGGACTGGAGCCTACTTATGTACGGCTGCTGGATGATTGGCGGACTGTATTCGAACAGACGGAACGCACCGCCATAGAGTTGCTTGAAGAGCAACGGAGCGCACTTGATCCGGCAGATCAGGCGTGGCATCAGGAATGGAAACAGCTGTCGGCTGCCCCACAAGCACATACACACGAATTCACTGAACCTCCAAAACAGTCAAGGGGATTAGACGCATCATCATCTGTAAAGATGCCATCGTCAGAGTCAGCATTAAACGCTCAGCCTGACTCACAAGAATTAAATCGTCGATTGGACGATTTGCTACAAACCGCAAACCGCCAGTCACAGGAGTATGTACGGCAGCTCGGTCTGCTGAGCGAGCACAGTCATGCATTGCGTCAGCAGCCAAAATCCGCTGGAGTTGTATTACACGCGGCACATGAAAGCCAATATTTCCTGATCTCGACAACCCCCTTTCAAGAACCTGGCTCCATCGCAAGGGCTGCTGGGTTGTATCATGTAGCGACAGAGGGTGAGAATTACCCAGAGGAAGCGTTTCGAGAACGTCAGGCAGGCATAAGGGGAGAAGGCACATGGACGACTAAAGGCGTCAAATCCAGCCAGGCTCAACCTTCGGCAACGGAAAAAACCTCAATCGGCCGGTCGGTTCCTATTGGAGGACATCGACTCCCACCGCTCCCTTACCCCTATAATGCGCTTGAACCGTATATTGATGAGAAAACGATGCGTATTCACCATGACAAGCATCATTTGAGCTATGTGAATGACCTAAATAAAGCGGAAAAAAAGCTGGAAGAAGCCCGAAAAACAGGTAATTTTGATCTCGTAAAACATTGGGAACGCGAACTGGCATTCAACGGCGCAGGCCATTACCTGCATACTCTTTTTTGGACGATCATGAGTCCTCAAGGCGGTGGAAACCCAAGCGGACCGCTGGCTGAACAGATTAAAAAAGATTTTGGCAGCTACGATGCATTCAAAAAACAATTCAGTTCGGCAGCCGAAAAGGTCGAGGGTGGCGGCTGGGCGATCCTGGTATGGAGTCCGCGCGCGGGACGGCTTGAAATTTTGCAGGCCGAAAAGCACCAGAATCTGACTCAATGGGAGTCCATTCCGCTGCTGGCGATAGATGTGTGGGAACACGCATATTACTTAAAGCATCAAAACGAGCGCAACAAATACATTGAGGATTGGTGGCATGTCGTTAACTGGCCTGAAGTGGAAGCACGCTACGATCAAGCCTCCAAGCTGAGATGGCAACCCTTCTAGAGGTTGTTCAAAAAGTCGTCTTTCCATAACGAAGCTATTCAAGAAGCGGATTCGACGTCGAATCTTGAATTCAGCCGGGCCTTCCGTTGCTCACGTAGATCTGTCTACGCTCCGCTACTCAGTCCCTAGCTTCATCCAACTTTCTCGGTCCTGAAAAGCCGACTTTTTGAATACGCACTAATAGGCTTCTAAGCTAAAGACAAACTACACCTGCAAATCGTATCGCTCTCTGAGCGCTGCCATTTGTTCGGTCCATCCTTCCGGTTGTACCAGCCAACTATCGGCAGGTAAAATGACTGTCTGGCTCTCGACGACACGACGCAGAGATGCCGTGTACGCCTCAACAGACGGCACTCCAGCCAGCTCTGCCAGGCTACCCATCGTTGCCGGATTCACCCGGGGGTAATCCTGCTGCTGCACGCCTGTCGACGTATCTCCGGCTGCCTCTGTATAGAATTGCTGTACCGCCTGTGCACGCTCTGCACCGCTGCCCTCAATCATCACGAAGGCTGTGATGATATACGCCTTGGCTTGACGTCGCTGTGCAATGCCGCAAAACTTGCGGCCCCGGACGCTGACATCGTAATCCCCGGGACAGAAGGACCCGGGGATTTCTCCGGTCTGCGCCTCGCCAGACCACGGAACCAGCGCATCGGCTATTAGCCCTGCCATGAGCCGAAAATCTTCATGCAGGCTGATGACCCGCTTTGGATTCGGCAGGATCAAGGACAGGTTCAGCATCCCCCTGTCCAGCATGACGGCCGCTCCCCCCGAGGGGCGTACGCATACCGAGGTTCCCGCGTTGCGCACTCGCTCCATCGCTTGTGGGGCGTAAGGGAGCCTGCGGTCCCGGTGACCAATCACAAGCGCTGACGGATGCCGCCAAAGATGCAAAATGGGTGCAGCTCCTTTCCCTACTTGCCGACAGGCCAGCTCCTCCCAAGCCAGCGGAGACAAAACGTCCTCCTGAGTGTCCGCAAGTGGTGCTTCAAACCACTGCAACTCAGGCAAAGCTGTTGTTTTTTCTGTTGATCTATGTACATTCTCCATACGTTATCCCCTATCTATAAAAATAACTGTTATCCATAGGCTAATCGTAATTTTAAGGCGGCTATCCCGTCGTTTATATCTGATGTTAACAAAAAAAGATGGCTACGCCTATGCGTAAACCACCCTTTTTTGTTCATCACATAAACGTCTTGCGATGTTCGATCAATCCTTAAGCAGCGACAGAAACTCTGCGCGCTGCGCTGCATCATCACGAAACGTACCGCGTACCGCAGACGTTACTGTTTTGCTGCCAGGCTTTTTGACACCTCTTGCACACATGCACAGGTGCTCGCCTTCTACGACTACCATAACCCCGTGAGCGGAGACCGCTTCATTTAAAATATCAGCGATCTGTGAAGTAATACGCTCCTGTACCTGCAATCGGCGGGTCACTGCCTCTACCAGGCGTGCAAGCTTGCTCAATCCTACAATTTTGCCGCTGGGTACATAGCCGATATGCACTTTTCCGAAGAAAGGAGCCATATGGTGCTCACACTGGCTGTAATAGACGATGTCCTTCACGATCACAAGCTCCTCGTGATTCTCGTCAAATGTCACACCCAGCGCATCCCGGGGATCAACCTCATAACCCGCAAATATTTCCTCATACATGCGCGCAACGCGTGCCGGTGTTTCCAACAACCCTTCACGCTTGGGGTCCTCACCGATCAGTTGTAAAATCTGCTCCACATGGTACTCGATTTTATCCCGGTTATCCGCAGCTTTGCGGTTAATATAATCTTTTACGCCAGCCACAGTAATCCTCCTCTATGCAGCAACCTCATGCGGCATCCGTACTCACGTTGCTCATTATTTCCGACGGCCCTGATTTTTACGCGGACCAGGCTGATTTTTGGAGAACTGTTGGTTCTTCATCATCTGCTGGGCTTTTTGCATTTGTTTCCCATTCAGGTTGTAACCCATCTGTTTGGCCATTTTTTGCAGCGTTTCAGGGTCGTTTTGCATCTTCTCAAGCTGTTTACGAAGATAATAAGCACCGATGAAAAATCCCCCAACCAAACCAGCAATCAGGGTAATAATCGGAATGACAATATTCCACACCACGAAGTCGTCACCTCTGTATATTTATATGAAACATCTTGAATTACACACGAACCTATCATAGCAAAACATGGGACAGCTAGCAAATCACTTTTTGCAAACATATGTCCTTATTGTTTCTCCAAATCCAGCAGCTTCGTCTTAACTGGCAAGCCTCCAGCATAACCGACCAAACTTCCATTAGCACCCGATACCCGGTGACATGGAAACAGAATGGGTAACGGATTTTTGTTATTGGCTTCACCCACAGCACGTACCGCCTTGGCTCGTCCGATCGATTCCGCAATATCTTTGTAGGACACACTTTGTCCGTACGGAATATTTTGCAGTGCACGCCATACCTGCTCTTGAAAAGGGGTGCCTCTCAAATCATAGGCTATACTGAATTCCCGTCGTTCTCCGGCAAAATATTCACGCAGTTGATCCGCGGCTTCGCACAGCTTTTCCGGCTCCTGCACATAGACGTATTCCCCAATCCATGTTCGGGCCCATTGCTGAAGCAGTGCTTCCTTCGCATGAAAAACGCCATAGTCTATTCGACACAGCCCCCGATCCGTAGCGCACAGCGTTAACGTGCCCACAGGTGTCTCCATCTCATCATAATAAATGGTGGTTGGACCCTGTGAATCCCCGGCCGTTACTTCTGATTTTGATAATTCAGACGCCTTTTGCTGTTCTGCCTGCTCTTGTTCCTCTAGTTTGGAATGCGCTTGCGCGATCATTTCGCGTACTTGCTCATGTTGTTCCTTCTCTGATGCTTGCTTGATCGCTGTCATAGCGTTTTCCCCTCCTATTCGACTCAAAGCCCACGCCGCCGTGCCTCGCAGCTCAGGACGCGGATCATCCAATAAAACCTCCGTTAATTTGGGCACCGCACTGATATCTTTGAAATTGCCCAGTCCAATGACTGCATTGCGTTGAATGGGCTTCTTCCCCCGCCAAGCCGCCGCACTTTGACCAAATCGGTCTTTGAATTCACGGTTGCTCAAATCCAATAACGGCAGCAGCAACGGCTTCACAATTTCAGGATCGGGTGTAAGCTCGGGATGGTGATCCCAGTTGAGACCCCGATTTTTGGGGCATACCATTTGGCAAGTATCACATCCGTACAGCCGATTCCCTATCTTCCGCATAAACTCCTCATCCAGAAAGCCCTTCGTTTGCGTCAAAAAGGATACGCACCGCTGGGCATTCAGCTGTCCAGGACCCACAAGCGCGCCCGTAGGACAGGCATCCAAACATTTGGTACATTCGCCGCAACCATCCGTTACCGGTTCATCTGGCTGGAAAGGAATGTTCGTCAACAGCTCACCTAGATAAATCCATGATCCCAGCGTCGGTGAAATCATCATCGTATTTTTGCCGCTAAAGCCAATCCCTGCACGTTCCGCAACGGCTCGATCCGACAGTTCTCCGGTATCCACCATATTTTTCATAATGGCATCAGGCACCCGCTCACTTATAAAAGCCTCAAGCTTTTCCATCGCTTCGCGTAGTACCAGATGATAATCTTTTCCCCAGGCTGAACGCGCCAAAATACCACGGTACTTCCCCTTGTCCGACTTCGGCGGGTCCTTCATTTTGGAAGGGTACGCCACCGCAATAGCAATCAGAGATGCAGGCTGTGAGCCATACAGCTCCGGGTAGATCCGCTTATCAATATCTGGCTCCTCAAAGCCGGATTCATAGCCTTTCGCACGATGCTCTTCCAATATAGCTTTCAGAGACAGAAAGGGGTCGGCGGATGCGAACCCGATGGAGTCGATACCCAGCCCTGGAGCTGCCTCAATAATTTCCTGCTTGAGCGAAGCCCAAGTCGAAGCGGTTCCGGCAGCCGCCTGAGTCAATCCGCGTTGCATCCGATACTCACCTCTCTTCCACTTTTTTATCATTACGGATATGAGGATTTTGCAAAATTCTCATATCTCAAATTTCAACAGAAAATAGCAGCAGATGCTACCGTAAATTTTTAACAGCACTGGTCGCCAGAAAATCACAGCGATTATTCAGTTCGTTGTCACTGTGCCCCTTAACCTTCACGTATTCAACCTCATGCTTACCCATCAGTTCCCACAGTTCTTCCCATAATTCCTTGTTCTCCACTGGCTGATTTTTACTGTTCCGCCAGCCATTACGAAGCCAGTTCTTAATCCAGCCCTGTTTGAAGCAATTGACGACATAGGCAGAGTCACTGTGTACTTTCACATGGCAAGGCTCCTTGAGCAGCTTCAATGCTTCAATCACGGACTTAATCTCCATACGGTTGTTTGTCGTCATTTTCTCGGCACCTGACAGCTCCTTACGATGCTCCCCATACAGCAAAACGATCCCCCAGCCCCCAGGACCCGGATTTCCCGAACAAGCACCGTCTGTATATACCATCACTTCTTTCATCATCCTCTTCCTTTCCTTGATTTCAGACTATGGTTGCTCTATAGCCATTTCCACTCAGATATCGGCCAAAATATAAATTCTGCACGTCCCAGTAAATCTTGAGATTTAATGCTGCCAAAATAGCGGCTATCCTTGCTTGCTGCAGTATGGCGATTATCTCCCATGACAAAAAAGTGCCCCGGCTCCACCGTAAAAGGACCATAATCACCATCCTCCACGTCAGAGTTGGTGTAAGGTTCATTTAGCAGTTCACCATTCACATACAAATGATTATGTTCAACTCGGATTACATCTCCGGGAATACCTATGACTCTTTTCACTAAAAATCTTGGGCTCGACAGCTTGGAATCGGGATCTTTTAAAATCACAATGTCCCCCCTGCCCGGATCTTGAAAATTATAAACCAGCTTGTTAACGAACAAATGCTGGTTTTCCATTAGCGTCGGCTGCATCGAATGTCCTCTGACCGTGGACAAGTTAAATACGAACAGGTTCAGAAGCAGCAAGACGACCATGGCGATCAGAAGAGTGACTAACCAATCGCGTATGTAACCAGAGCGACCTGCTTGTTTGGACGTTTCCGGCGAGGGAGGCGGGCCTGACGAAGGAGCCAAAGCGTCCATAATTAAACCTCCTCAACCCTGTTATAAATAGAAAAGCATATCCCGTACCCGATTGCAACGGTTACTCAGATATGCTCTAAATGTAAATATTATACTTAATATTATTCAATTCTCTTTATTTCGATTCCCGATTAATGAGGCGCCAAAATACTCAGCTTCTGAAAAGCCTGTAAAATCTGGCTTGCTCCATAGCCCATCGCTTCGTACAAAGGCATGGCCGCACTGTTATGCTTGTCCCCTGCTACCCAAATACGGCTAACCTTACGTTGCTGAAAACGCTGCTCCATGGACTCCACAAGCGATTTGCCGATTCCCATCCGACGACGATCCGGGTGAATAGCGATACGATAGTAACAACCATCATTCTGATCGATCGTGCCGATCAAAGCACCCACGATCTCTCCCTCTTCTTCTGCAACGATAATCAAACCGGAATCCCACGAAAGCTGACGGGCAAATGCTTTCACCGTCTCTTTGTAGCACTCCTCTGACAAGGCAATTTGCATGAGTTCCGTTACTGAGTTCACATCACTTAATTGAAAGGAACGAACGTGCATAAGTAATATCTCCCTTTTCGTAAGCATAATAAAAAAATTGAGACAGCACCGTCATTTTTACATAAATCCTTAAATTTCTTATCATGGTGTTAATCACAAGGCATTATGATAAAAATGCATACGATCTGCTATATATGAAATGAAGAACAGGAAAAGGGTGTATGCCCTCAAGTTCGTCATGTCATAGACATGACAGATTATAGCAGACGACAAAAAAGCCGAAATTTCTGCTTCCTTGACCATTAAACCATACTTTTTGACGGAATACATCCCTTTTTCTCATGTAAGCGCTGTATATAAAGCGTTTACATTTTAATGTTCACAATTTACCTCTTATTACCTATGTATTGTGTATTCTAAGCGGGTTTTTGGACATGCTATCTACCAGGCCGTATTGCCCAGTTTGCTATTTTACAAACAAAAATGTTGATTAAATAGGCTGAATGCGGTTTAATATAACTGTCGAGGGTATTATTACATAGGAACACTTACCCAACCATATAACCAGGAGGGATTTACTATGGCATTTCAATTACCAGAACTTCCTTACGCAAAAGACGCACTGGAACCGCACATTGATGCACAGACAATGGAAATTCACCATGATCGTCACCATAACACATATGTTACAAACTTGAACGCAGCTCTGGAGAGCGCTCCCGAACTGCAAAGCAAAAGCCTGGAGGATCTGATCTCTAATCTGGACAGCGTTCCAGAAAGCATCCGCACTGCGGTTCGCAATAACGGTGGTGGACATCACAACCACAGCCTGTTCTGGGAAGTTATCGGTCCTAACGGTGGCGGACAGCCAACAGGTGCAATTGCTGAAGCAATCAACAATGAACTGGGCGGCTATGACAAATTTAAAGAAGACTTCACTAAAGCAGCTACAACTCGTTTTGGTAGCGGCTGGGCTTGGTTGGTTGTCGGCAAAGACGGCAAACTGGCGATCACTAGCACTCCAAACCAAGATAGCCCGCTGTTTGAAGGTCTGACTCCGGTACTTGGACTGGACGTTTGGGAGCATGCTTACTACCTGAAATATCAAAACAAACGCCCAGACTACATTTCAGCTTTCTACAATGTAATCAACTGGGATGAAGTCAACAAACGTTACGCGGCTGCAAAGAAATAAGCCAGTAGCAACATTCTTATCCTATAATAAGGGCTGTCTCAAAAGTAGATTTTCTACGAATGAGACAGCCCTTTTGGCATTCCATGGTAAACTGGTGGAGATGATTCTCAAATATGGCTCTGGAGGTTGATGGATGCAGACTTTTTTTCGTTACAACTGGATGATTCGGGAACAATGGTACCGCTGGTGTGAAGAGGTGTCGCAGGAGGAATTACTGAAACAACGCGTCGGCGGAGTCGGCGGCATTCTAAAGACACTCTTTCATATCGTTGATGTGGAGTGGAGCTGGATTCAAACGATTCAGGGCAAACCCGACTTTCAGGAGGACTTCTCTCTGTATGATACGCTCGACAAGGTCCGTGAGCTGGATGCGAAGTTTCGACTCAATGTCGAGCCGTTCGTGCTCGCCTGGCATGATGGTCTGGAACGGAAAAGGTTTGAAGATCACCTCCCGGACGGCAGAATTGTAATGGATGCCTGGGGCGAGGTGATGCGCCATGTCATTGCCCACCAAATCCACCATATTGGGCAGTTGTCCATATGGTCTCGGGAGCTCGGCAAGCCTCCGGTTTCGGCCAATGTAATCGGCAAAGGGCTGATTGAAAGCGATGGTGGCATCGATTAGCTTTAACGAATGTACATGCATACCTATGTAAAGTTAGGGCCATCCTCGGTCGTTTATAACGACGGAGGACGGCCCTTTTAATTTTTCATCTATGCTCTCTTGTCCATTCCACAAATATTCTCTCCTTTAACCGTTTTCATAAAAGCTTAATTTTTTCAACCTGCTAATGTTCTTTTGGTTCAGGCTCGTGACCTCTTGCTCTTGATAGCACCGTAAGCCAATGTAAATAATGCTCCACATAACAGGGCAATAAGATGAGCGATAAGATAATTGATATGACCGTGATTATCCGACGCTGCAATTGCAAAGCCCGGAAGAGCCGTGGTTCCGAATCCTATGGCTGTCAGTTTACTTAAATATACATATGCTCCCGCAACCATTCCTCCGAGGCATCCAGCAACTAAGGGGAACTTATACTTTAAAGTGACCCCGAAGATCGCTGGTTCCGAGATTCCAAAAAGTACAGACCCGAATGCAGAGTAACCCATTTCTTTAACTTTAGTGTCTTTGCGATTCAAAAGAATATACCCCAAAACGGCGCCCCCTTGAGCCATCAAAGCTACTGATGCCAATGGGTTGATAAAATTTCTGCCTGTATCGGTTAACAGCTGCGCTTCTACCGCACCCATAACATGATGTAAGCCTGTAATAACAATGATCTGCTGAATGCCTGCAAAAAACATAAAACCGAATATTCCAAGATTTTGCGTCATCCAAAGCAGCGAAACGGTGACCAGACTGGCCAACTCTCGCCCAAGAGGGCCGATAATCGTGAACAATAGCAGGGAAGAAACAAAGACCGTCAGCAAAGGAGCCAAAAATAATTTAATCATGTCTGGAACCTTTTTGTTAAAAAACTGATCCAACTTGGCTACCACATATCCCATCATTAGAGCAATAATAATACCACCCTGAAATCCAACCAACTGTACGGGAAGGCCAAAAAGACTGATCGATTCCGGATTTTGACTCCCTTTAGCTACCTCAAAGGCATCCGCCAGGGCCGGATGCAGCATAATCGCACCCAGCACAAGCCCCAGAATAGGACGACCGCCATATCTCTTGGTTGCAGAATAAACAACAAGCAGCGGCAGGATGGTGAAAATACCCGTGGAAACGATTTGAACAAAGCGATTAATCCCTTGAAAAATTGGATACATCTCCACAATCGATTTAGGACCAAATAACCCCTTCTGACCTAACAGCCCGGTTATCCCCATTAACAATGCGGCGGCGAGAATTCCCGGCATGATCTCAATGAAGACATCTGACAGCGATTTAATGGCTTTTTGAAAAGGATTTTGCTTTTGTGCGGACTTTGATTTGACATCACTTAATGACATATCTTCTGTTCCGGTCAGTTTGGAGAACACGGCATAGATATTATTGACCAACCCTGCTCCAAAAATGATCTGCAGTTGATCCCCCGCTATGAAAACACCTTTAACCAGATCAATATCTTCAATCTTCTTTAATTCCGCTTTTTCATTGTCCTCAAGTACAATTCTTAATCTTGTGGCACAATGGGCCACACCGATAATGTTCTCTTCACCACCGATATATTTTAAAATTTCTTGAGAAATGTGCTTATACCGCTTTTCTTTTGCTTCCATCTAGTAAACCCTCCTCTAGCTGAATCAGATCTCTTCTTTAACAAATCTCCAGAACATGCCTAAAAAGTCCTGCTTCACCCTGGCAAGCGTTATGCCAACATGCATTAACTCATCACCGCCGAACAGCTCACCGGTTGCTACATTTCTATAAACGTAGTCTGGATTCAAACCTTTGAATTTTAACGTTTTAATCGCGGCAGCGGGTTGGGATAAAACCTTGAAATAGCTGGCCGCCATTTCCGTTTGGTCCTCCGACACAAAGTTCCATGCGGCTTCATTTTCATCAAACGGATTAATCATTCTGTAAAAATTTCCAAACTGAATGAGCGATCTCATTTCTTTATATAGAGCTATCTGTTTTTTCACCACTTCTTTTTCTTCAACGGTTAATGTCGTCAAATCCAGCTCATATCCTAAATTCCCGGCCATGGCGACATAACCTCTTGTCTCCAAGGGAGTTATTCTACCCACTTGATGGTTGGGTACTGTGGAAACGTGTGCCCCCATGGTAATTGGCGGGTAGACAAGACTTGTTCCCCATTGAATTTTCAGTCGGCAAATGGCATCCGTATTATCGCTCGTCCAGGTCTGAGGCATGTAATAGAGCATGCCGGCATCAAAACGGCCTCCTCCACTAGAACAGCTCTCGAATAAGACATTGGGGAACTTTGATGTAAGCTCTTCCATAATATTATAGAGTCCCAGGATATAACGATGCGCAGTCTCCCTTTGTCTCTCAGGTGGCAAGGCTGCCGAACCCACATCCGTCATGTGACGATTCATGTCCCATTTTACATAAGTAATTGGAACATCCGATAAAATATCGGAAACCGATTTAATAACGTATTCACACACTTCCTTCCTCGATAAATCCAACATAAGCTGATTTCTTCCCAACGTATACGGACGATCAGGGACATGGATACACCAATCGGGATGCTTTCTGTATAAGTCGCTGTCTATGGATACCATTTCAGGTTCAAACCACAAACCAAACTCCATACCCAGATTTCGAATGCGGTTTGCAAGATCCGGCAATCCATCTGGAAGTTTGCGACGATCCACCACCCAATCGCCTAATGAAGTATTGTCATCATCTCGTTTTCCAAACCACCCATCATCCAATACAAACAGCTCCACTCCCACACTTTGAGCTTCCTTCGCCAACTGCTCAATCTTGTTGGCATCAAAGTTAAAGTAGGTAGCTTCCCAGTTATTAATCAGGATCGGCCGTTCCTTGTCACGAAATGGTCCACGACATAATCTGTTCCTGTATAATTCATGATAAATTCTCGACATGCCGCCCAAGCCATTTTCGGTGTATACCATGACCACTTCTGGCGTTTGGAACGACTCCTCCGGTCCAAGCAGCCATGTGAAATCAAAAGGATTAATCCCCATCGTGACTCTAGTGTTCCGATAGGAATCTACCTGCGTCTGGGCCGTAAAGTTCCCGCTGTACACCAGATTAAAGGCGTATACTTCGCCCTGATCTTCATCTGTCCCTTCTCTTACAAGTGCCATAAAGGGTGCCTGATGAGGGCTGCTAGCGCCACGGCAGCTGTCTACCATTTGAATTCCGGGTACAATTTTTCGCCTTGCTATATTTTTTTCATTGTTATGCGCACCATACAAGGTAATGAGTTCATATTCATCATCTCGAAAATCCACACTGGCACTTAACGCTCTAAGCAGTTTTAGCTGTTGCCGACCTTCATTCTCGAAACGGACTGAACGGGTAATGACATCCCGCTTTTGATATAGGCTATAGGATAGTACAACCTTTACATCAATTAATGGGTCTTCAAGGACGATTTCCAGTGTTGCTACTTCGCCATCATCCTCTGCATACGTAGAAGGAAGCCCTTTCAATTTTGGTTTGCCTTGGAAAACCCGATGTTCTTTATACCGAAAATCGGTCACGGTAGAACCATTCTCCAATTGAATCTGATACGCAGGAATCCTGAAATCACTATTCCCAAATGACGGATATTCTTGTGGGATGGTATCCAGTGAAAAGGCTCGATCCTCGCCATCAGGATTGGGCGAAAATCCTCTATCCATAAAGATGATTTTATTGCTCCCCCGATAGTTCTGAATTTTCTTTCCCCAATACAGATGGGATAAATAACCACCTCGTATAACCTGCATGACATAACTGGTATTGCTGCCTTGTAAATGGAATAAAAGCTTTTCTTTATCGATGATTATAGCCATAGTGACCCCCTTGTAGCGCCAATAGTAATATTTTCAAAAAGTATAAATTATGTTGTTTGCTTATCGTTTACATTCTAATAATAATTGAATAGTTTTAATAATTATATGGAATAATGTAGACTCTATATGAAACAGTGTGATAATATGCAGAGATGAATTAAGGGGTGAAACCAAATGAGTTCGCATTTTTCCAATCATTCCTATAACAATCTGGATCTCAATCTATACACATGTGGCAAAGAGAGCTGTACCAGCAAACACTCTTATGGTCCAGCCATTCGAAGCGGATATATGGTGCATTTTATTTTAAAAGGAAAAGGGATCTTTAAAGTCAACGATAAAATCTATCATTTGGAGAAAAACGATGCTTTCTTTATTGAACCGAAGGTTTTAATTTACTACGAAGCGGATGAGCTTGACCCATGGGAATATGCCTGGATTGGTTTTAATGGGGTGCAAGCAAAAGAATATCTAAGCCGGACCTGTATCCATAGGGACAATCCCATTTTCCGGTTTGAAGCGGAGGGCAGCCTTGCCCGCTGTATGGAGAGCATCGTGGTTTCTTCTACGCTGAAATCCAACAAAGACCTGTTGCTTACATCCAAGCTGTATGAATTTCTGTATCTGATGTTTGAACTTTACCCTAATCAGGAAGTCAACCCTGAGGTAAGACAGCAGCGGTATATTAAAGAAGCGCTTCTCTTCATTCAACAAAACTACTCACACTTCATTACCGTAAGTGATATTGCTAAGTACATTTCAATTGACCGTTCGTATTTGCATCGTTTATTTAAACAGCAACTAAATAAGTCACCGCAGGAATTTTTATTACATTTGAGGATGGAAAAATCGTGCTCCCTATTAAGAAATACTTCCCTTAAAATCGGAGATATTGCTCGGTCTGTAGGGTATAAAGATGTACTCCTATTCTCCAAGATGTTCAAAACGGTCAACAAGGTAACTCCATCCGAATACCGAAAAAATCACCAAAAATAACACCTTCGCTAGCAAGTAAGTTAGGCATATTCCTCCCAGAAAACAGAAAAATAGCGGCAGCATGGATCAACCTCATGTCCATACTGCCGCTATTGTCAAAAGAAAATAAAGTTCTAGACTGAAAAATAAAGTATTAGACTGACGTTGCTTCATTAAGCTAACGAGCAGATTAGCACAACCAAGATAAGATAAGTAGATTTCGTCTGCTATAATACCTACATCGACTATGAATGGAAGGGGATTGAGCAATCAATGCTTTTAGAAGAGGAAGCTCCCACATTATTGAGGGAGGTTTACTAGTTGAAAACTTCAAATTGAAACGGAAGAGAAAACATAAGAGCAGGTTAGATGAATTACGGAGGAATGAAAATGTATTTAGATAAATTCATATTGCCTATAGATGAAGAATCCTCATTGATAGAACAAAGAATGGCATACAATGGCGGTAGGTTTGGATATGTCGACGAAACTTACCCATGTGGCATTTTCTCAAAAAATCGGTTTTCCGAATTGAGCTTTTCAAAAATCACAATTTTATATGGAGGAAACGGCTCGGGGAAAAGCACACTTCTAAATCTCATAGCGAATAAATTGGAACTAAATCGTATTGCACCATTCAATTCAAGTGAATTGTTCAGTTCATATGTTGAACATTGTAAATTTGAACTTGGACTTGACGACGAGGGATTTAAACATCGAATTCCAAATGGAAGTAGGATAATCACAAGTGACGATATTTTTGATTATATGCTTACAGTCCGCACAAACAACGATGAAATCGTGGATAGCACAGAAGATATAAGATCGGAATGGGGAAATCTGAAATTCGGCAATACAGTGAAAATGAATAGCATGGATGATTATGAAGCATTGAGGTTACAGGTGCTCTCAAGAAAAAAATCAATTTCACGCAGGGAGTTTATTCGCAGAGTCGCCGGCACCGAAATTAAACTGAACAGCAATGGGGAGACAGCCCTGAGTTATTTTAATTCCAAATTTAAAAATGACACATTATATTGTTTGGATGAACCGGAGAACAGTCTATCTCCTAAAATGCAGCTTGAACTTGTCAAAATGATAGAGGAAATGGCTCACTATTGCGGATGTCAATTTATCATTGCAACGCACTCACCGTTTTTACTGGCGATGGAGTTTACAAAAATATATGATTTAGAAGCTAATCCAGTCGACATAAAGCAATGGTGGGAATTAGAAAACCCAAAAGTGTACTTTGATTTTTTCAATAAGCATAAAGGGCTGTTTCTACACAATAAGTAAAGAAACAAGATTTGAACAAAAATATATCCGCCGCGTATATTAAAAAAAATTTGAGCTTATTTATTTATCGCTGATTACGCTAACGGGGAAACGATAGCTCAATAAATTGGCTTTTACCACGCCTTATTTAATACCAAAGAGAGCCTATCCCTTTATTAATTGGAAATGATTTAACCTCCAAATCAAAGTGATGGGCTTATTTTCTTTCTCCTAAGCACTACACTACATTAGACTGACGCTATTTCATTAAGCTAACGAGCAGATTAGTTTAAAGTCAATCGATATGAACCTTATCACAGGTAAGGTTATTTTTTTGTGCGCATTCATCAATAAAGAACAAAGCTCGCTGTCACTTCAGCGAGCTTTGTTCTTTATATGTCAAAACCAAGTCATAGTAAACCCTATTCGAGGTCTCAAGTTATCGAAAGAAATAGCGCACTTAGGCGCGTTCTCATCCGCAGGTTAAACAATATTCTCGCTGTTTAAACAGATTTAATATACACATCTGCAAAAACTTTTGCAAAGTCTTCGACCTTGACTTTACCGAGGTGGTAGTCGGTGGCACGGAGGCTGACGTAGAACTCGTCGGCGTTCTCGCAGGCGCGGTTCATTTGGGCAAAGGCATTGGCAGTGTTTTCGTGGAAGCCGATTTTTTTCATATTCTCAGCAAGAGCTTCAACGGTGATTTGTTGGTATTTGGCCTCGATACCATTCTCAGCAAGGGCATTGAGCCAGTCGTTACCTGTGGCCCAGTCACTAACAATGAACTTCGCACTTTTACCCGATGGGGTGTGAGAAATCAGGGCGTAAGCGACGTCCGCGATATCAACGGGGCTGACCCAGCCTTGTGGGATGTCAACTGAAATTGGGCTGAAGATGGTCTGCTGGGTTTTTAGGCTTTGCATGTCGGCAAAAAGATTGCTGTAAAAGCCGACAGGGCGGATGTGGACAACGTTCACGTCTTCAAGCGAGTTTAGCGCTTCTTCTGCAAAATGATAGCTGTAGAGAATGCCGGCGTTTGGGTTGTCGGCGCCGACTGAGCTGAGGTTGACGACGTTTTTTACGCCTGATTTTAGCACAGCGGCCTTATAATTTTCAGAAAGATCAATGGCGGTCTGCCACATGTCGGTGCCAGAGGCATAATTGATACCTGATATCATGAGGTAGACGACGTCGCTACCTGCAAAAGCCTGCGCGAGGAATTCGACGTCGAGGTTTGAGCCGACCGCTGGTTTGGCACCGAGCGCTTTGATGTCGGCGATACGATCTTTGGAGCTTGTGATGACGGTAACATCGTGGCCGTCTGCGATTAGGGATGGGAGGTAGTTGCGGTTAATATTGCCGAGTGAGCCGAGAACTGTGATTTTCATTGTGTAATCTCCTTTTTTAATGTGATTTCGAGAAATGGATATCGCTTATTGGGACCGTTATCCCTTCCTTGATTGGATATTCATTACAAGAGAGATTATACATCGGATAAATAAACTAAGTAAACTAATTTAATAAAATTAGTTAATTTAATAATCTTTTTAAACATTGTTTATTGATACCTCTATTTTGATATAATATGATTTGACGAGCGGTAGAGGAGGCTTCAATCGTGAGAAAACCCATGAGCGCAGATCAATATCTTAATAAAATCAAACCTGTAATTAGAAGAACCAGATTCAGCCAACTGAAAATTGACGATATCGCAAAACATATGGATATTAGTAAAGTGACGCTTTACAAGCATTTTTCATCCAAAGATGAAATCATCGAACAGGTTGTAGAGTATGGAATTCAGTACTTGCAGCAGGCTGACACCGTTGTATATGATGATTCCGTTTCATATATTGATCGCTTTCAAAAAACGTTTCTGGAATCGTTAATAGGTGTTATTTATTTATCCGATTTGTTCCTGCAAGACCTTAAGGAGTTTTATCCACGACTTTTTGAAAATATTTCCGTTGCTCAACAAAATAGAATTAAAAATTTACAATCTTTTTTTCAATCCGGTATGGATAAAAAGATTTTTAACAGAATGCACGTTGCGCTGTCCTTAGTTCAAGACGATGCTACGCTTCGGCGCATTATGGAACCGACCTTTAGTATTCAATGGTATGATCTCACCTTGAAACAAGCCGTTATGGAATTTTATAAGATGAAACAGTATCAAGTGATTAGTCCTGAGTATCTGGATACTGTTGACGATTCCGTTATCGAAAAAGAAATCATTCGTATTTTACAAACCATTTCGTGAACGCGTTCGTTTCTCCCGACTTGCTCTTATTGATGCTGTCGTCCGTTATCTGAGTAATCGTTGTAAAGTTTGTAGCTTATAACGCTAAGAAGGCCCTCCGTGTAGATGACCATTAAACTTGCCGTTACAAACAGCACGGTGAACCGTATCACAGTAAGTCATTATGCTAACGGAAAACGATAGCTCATAAAAGACAAGAAGGCAGCCGATCATAGTGATCGGCTGCCTTTGTTTAACTAACGGGCAGGATAGTTTAAAGCTTTCGATAAATCGTATGGCCTTACGAAAGACAATAAAAGCGCAGCTCATGATTGGAAAAGACCGTTTAAAAGAGCACCACCAATTCCACTGGCAATTATGCAAATTTATTAGCATTAGCGCTGCGCCACTAGGCGTACTCGTCCCATTGGGCACTGCGGAACTCATGCTGGTTGCTATACAAGAAGCGCGTGCCAATTGCGACGAGCCGTTCGCTCTATATCATTCAGCGGTTACTTTGTATATTTGGTGCAGCAGGTCGTATCCCATGCCGTCAGCCAATATGTGCACCCTGGGAACACATAATCGTCCTTTAAGTATGGCCAGATGAGATTCCCAGCAAACGCAAAGCGAGTTTCAAGCTGTGGCGTTCTTCGTGTATTCGGTCAAATAATACACGGGGAATGGGAAAGTCATTTTTTCAACTATAAACAGTTGCCTGAAAGGGCAGAGAGGATTTCCTGTGTTGTCCGGGTACGCCCGATGCGTGGAAAAATGAAATTTTTTACGTAATCATGCCCGGTTTCGGAAAATCCAGTCATAGCATCAATCGCCAAAATCAGCTGATACCCATGCATAAACGCTTCCCGCGCAGTCGTATCAACGCCCAACTCAGTAGCGATGCCGCATAAGACGATGGTATCAATTCCCCGGCGGCGCAACTGAAGGTCGAGCTCCGTTCCGTAAAAAGCCCCCCATTGCTTCTTCGTGATGATATGGTCTGTCTCGGTGACCCGCATTTCCGGGACGATTTGATCCCATCCTTCAGGCAGATTCAGGGGTGGTCCAGGCGAATCCAACTTAGGACGCGGGATATCCTTCAAATCTTTACTAGATACCCGGACCAGTGCAACCATTGAGCTTTGCTCACGGAAAGTATCTGCCAAGGCTGCGGCGTTAGACACTACCTGCTCAGCAGAATAAGGGGCGTATTGATTTCCTATCCACTTTTGCAAGTCAATAACAACCAACGCTGTTTTTTGTGGATCCCATAATCGTTCCATTCTGTATGTTCTCCTCATCTCTTCGATTTGACCGTATGTTTAATTACGCGAACATATAGTCATTTGACTTCATGTTTCGTATTTTGTACTATAATTCATGAATAGTCAAGGGGGAGATTTTTCTTATGAGTGTGACAAGGGAAGAGGTTTTAAAATCGGCGATGAAGCTTTTTAAGGAACATGGGTTTCTTTCGACGACGATACAGGATATTGCCGAGGATTGCGGTATTGCCAAAGGATCAGTCTATAAATATTTCCCTTCCAAGGAAGACCTCTTCAGCGAGGTGTTTGATCAATGCCATAACGCCTATTTTGATCAAGTCGATGAACTGAAACGCTTTCCCGAACTCTCGCCAGAAGAGCAGTTTCTGCAGCAGATCATTCTGCGATTCCGTTATTTTATGGAATACAAGCATATTCTGATCGAATTCACGGAGCTCCCCATCCAACAGGATCCCAAGTTCCAGCCGCTTAGACACAAGGTTAGAGGGCGGCTCATCCGATGGCATAAAGAGTGCTTGATACAGGTTTATGGCGAAGAAATTTATCCGTTCCTGTGGGATTTGGTTTCCATCTATCGTGCGATTCTGAAGGAGTACTTATTTTGGATCGTTTATGAAGAAAAGTCTCTATCGCTTGAGGAAACGGCAAGGTTCATTTTGGATAAGCTCAATGTGCTCGTTAAGCATATGATGGCCTCTAACCTGAAGCCTCTGCTAAAACAGGCTTCGTTCGAGAGGTATTTAAGCTGGGGGCTCGAGGACCGCCAAGGGGAGAGAGAGCAGTTCCTTACCGAGCTGTTCCGGGAGATGGATTCGGCCCTTAATGTTCTTCCATCCGGCGCAAAACATCGTTCGGAGTTGAAAGAGGTTTACCATTTTATCCAGAACGAAACTCGTAAAGCGGAACCGAACTTCCCGTTGCTGCAAGCTTCGCTCTACTTTTTGGAGAGAGAGAAAGAGCTTAAAAGTCAGGTCATCCAGTTAAGGAATATTATTTATTCAGGTAGGGGGAGATAGCTTGTTATGTGAAATCAAATCTAACCCCATTGGGGACAAGAGCGAAGACTCTAGGGGTGGAGAGAACAATACGCGAGAAAGGTACGTCTAATGTTGTTACGGTTAGCGAGCATTCCGCTAACGGGAAAGGTTAGTTCAAGGGAAACAGCGACAGTCTAGGACTTTATTTTCTCGTCCTTAGTTGTCGCCGTTTCCATTTTATAGGATAAATTAAATACTTTGTCTTTTACTGACAGTTATTTCATTAACATCAGTTCCCTTTTTGCTTCGCATAATACTCGGTGATCAGATCGAGGAACACCTTGGGAAACGCCAAGGTGGCCATATCGGCTTCGCTGATCCAGCGGTACCCCGCTGGCAGCACATTGCGCGCGTGCTCCGTCTGCTCAGCCAGCGCAATTAACGCACCTGGCTTCGCTCCGGTGCTGTAGCTGGCCCGCTGCTCGGCAGCCAGCGGGGGGCCTCCCGCCTCCTCGGCAGGGGCGGCGACCTCCTCACACTGGAACACACGCAGATTCCAGTGAATGTGGCTGAACGTGTGCTCCGCCTCACGTACAAACCGCACCGGGCGCGCAAGCACGCCCTCTGCCAGCAAATGAGCCGCCAGATGGTCCATGGCGGGCTCATCTGGCACCGGGCCGTTGTCAGCAAGCTCATGCGGCAGCTCCCACATGCGGGCCAACAGGCCCTTGGCCGGGCGCTGCCGTACGAGCAGGCGGCCGGTGTTCGCTCCGCTGCCCTCGATGAGAGCGACGGAGCGCGGCTCCAGCCGAGGCGGCTTTGCCTTGGTCTTGACTGGCAGTGTCTCCTCTCGACCTGCCAGCCTGCCCGAGCAATGCTCCATGACCGGGCAGGTCAGACAATGAGGCGACTTCGGCGTACAGACCAGTGCGCCTAGCTCCATCAGAGCCTGATTAAAATCAGAGGCTCTTCCTTCGGGAATCAGCTCCCGTACCAGGCTTTCCATATGCGCCCGTGTGCTGCCCTTCATAATATCCTCTTCAATGAGAAAATAACGCGACAGCACACGCATCACATTCCCGTCCACAGCAGGCTCTGGTCGATTGAAGGCGATACTCATAATCGCCCCCGTCGTATACGGGCCTACTCCTTTCAGTGCAGCAACAGCTTGTGTATCATCCGGCACCTGTCCGCCGTGAAGCTCAACTACTTGTTTTGCCGCAGTTTGCAAATTCCGGGCCCGCGAATAATAGCCCAGTCCTTCCCATAGCTTAAGCACATCCTCCTCGGGCGCTTCCGCCAGCGCTTCAATCGTAGGAAAACGTGCAATAAAGCGATTAAAATACGGAATGACCGTATCGACACGCGTCTGCTGAAGCATAATTTCCGAGATCCAGATATAAAAAGGATTCCGATGACGTCGCCACGGCAAATCGCGTTTGTTACGCGTATACCAATTCAACAGTTCAAAGCTGAAATAACGCTTTTGTTCCAATGTATTTGTAGTCATCACATCACGTCTCCTTATATTCGACAATCACAAAAGCAGAGGCAATGTTAGGCTGATGTGTAATACTCAAGTGAATGCTGTAATTTGAGTCACCTGTATTCGGCAATCTCAGTCGATCCCACGCGGATGAAGACAAATAAACTACTGGCTTCCCCCCAGGTTCCGGTAAAATATCCATATCGCCAAACCCGATGATTTGCCCAATTCCGCAACCGAAGGCTTTGGTTATCGCTTCCTTGGCAGCAAAGCGCCCTGCTACAAACTCCGTTAGTCTACCCTTGCGTTCCACAGCAAGCTCGCGTTCTGCCGGGGTCAGCACTCGATTCAAAAACGCATCTGCATATTTACCTGCCAAAATATGAGCCATACGGCTTATTTCCAGCACATCATGTCCAATTCCGTAGATCATTTGGGTATTCTCCGTCCTTTATACTTTACTGGATCTATTGTAACAGTGCGTCCACACCCTGGCGAGTCACAAAGGCGTAAAAACAGCACCAAAATATGTTAAAATAAGAAAGGCTATAGATGAATGTTTGAAATTCAGCTGATATGCCCATTTTAAAAAAATTCCCGTAGAAAGGAAGGATAGGATGTCAGAAACCATTATTGTTGAAGCAGGTACCGAAGCAGGAACAGATGCGGTGATCCGGGCTTCCTGGTTTCCCTCTAAAAATACAGCCAAAAGCCTGCTCATCATCGCTCATGGCTACAAAGGATTTAAGGATTGGGGCATGTTCCCCTATATAGCAGAAGCCTTGAGTATGGATAACCATGTTGTGACCTTCAACTTTTCACATAATGGCATAGGTGAGGATCTGGAGAATTTTACCGAGCTGGAAAAGTTCGCACGCAACACCTATAGCCGCGAACAAGAGGATTTGGAACTATTGCTATCCAATCTGAGAGCACGCCATGAGTTCAGAGAATTGCCGTTGTTTCTGTTAGGACATAGCCGTGGCGCGGGAAGCTGCTTTGTATACGCTCTGGATCATCCCGGCGAGATTGCTGGCGTCATTTCATGGAATGGCGTAACAGATCTTGATCTGTTTACTTTACCGCAAAAAGAAGAAATGCGCGCCAAGGGGCGCAGCTATGTGGAGAACGCCAGAACCGGGCAACAGCTTCCGCTAGATGCTATCATTCTGGAAGACCTGGAACAAAATCGCCAGCGTTTTGCCATTGTAGACAGACTTGCCAACAGCCAGCTCCCAGCTGTACTGATCCAGGGAACCGAAGATTCCAAACGTCTACGAGAAGGCTCTGCCCTGCTCACATCCGTTCGTCCCGACATCGAATGGGTACAAATTCAAGGCGGCAATCATACCTTTAATACCGTTCATCCATTCCAGGGAGGCAGTCTTCCACTGGATCAGGCGATTACCGAAACCCGCCGCTTCATTGAGTGGATCGCCAATTAATTATTACCCCTTCAATACAAACGGCGATCCGCCGGGCGGATCGCCGCATTTATTTACTTCAGAATTTTGCAAAATCCTCGCTTGAGCATTTTAAAATTACATAATGATTAATGCTTAAACTCCTGGGATGCTTGTCCGCTTATGCGCAGTACGTGTAAAGAAGCTTTCCAGCTTTTCGCGTGCCGCCGGGTCAATTTCCTTGCCTTCCAGATAGTCACTGTTTGCTTCGTAGGAGATCCCCAGTTCTTTTTCATCCGTCTGGCCTTCCCACAATCCTGCTGTAGGCGCTTTGTCCAAAATGGCCTGCGGAACTCCTAGATAGCTGGCGAGCAAGCGCACCTGACGTTTGTTCAGCGTGCTAAGTGGCGTAATATCGACCGCACCATCGCCCCATTTGGTATAAAAGCCTGTGATGGCTTCGGAAGCATGATCTGTGCCAACAACGAGCAAATTCAGCTCATTCGCAAGTGCGTACTGAACCACCATCCGTGTTCTTGCCTTTACATTCCCTCTCACTTGCGGAGTAATCGAACGCTCAAGACCGATATCCTTTAACGTATGCTCCACTTCTACGGCAACCTTGTCCACGGCTTCCTTAATATTCGTTTCCCCGGCATATTTCAGGTCGAACGCTTTGGCAACCGCGTAGCTATGCTCGATATCTTCCTGTTGGCCGTATGGCTGGAATACACCCAACGTTTTGTATTCGTCTCCTTGTTCCTGCGTCAATTCATCTGTAGCCCGCTTGCACAAAGCAGCTGCTACGGCACTGTCAATCCCGCCACTGATGGCGATCAACAGCCCTTTGCTTCCCGTTTTCGTTACATACGACTTGAGGAAATCCACACGCTTACGGACCTCTGCCTCTACGTTAATCGTAGGCTGTACTCCCAATTCAGCAATAATCTGTTCCTGCAAACTCATCAGATAAGCACCTCTTTTTTAGGAATTTCCTTCACAAGCCAACATGCAAAAGCCCCGGCAAGTTTCGCAGGCGAAAAATGCGGGGCATAGCTTGAGCAGTCTTACCGGCAAAAACGATCAAATGCACTGGTCAAATCAGCAGCAATCTGATCTGCCGAACGATCCTCCACCTGATGACGCTCGATGAAGTGAACCAACTCGCCGTCTTTCAACAGCGCGATAGAAGGGGAAGACGGTGGGTAAGGTGCGAAAAATTCGCGAGCCTTTGCCGTTGCTTCCTTGTCCTGTCCGGCAAAAACCGAATACAGATGATCTGGCGTAATATCATGCTTCAGTGCTTCACCCACACCCGGGCGGCATTGGCCTGCGGCACAACCACATACCGAGTTCACAACCACCAGCACTGTTCCTTTACTATTAGGCAGCTTGGCCTCCACATCTTCAGAGGTACGCAGTTCCTGAATCCCAAGATTCGTCAGTTCATCGCGCATCGGCTGAACTGAATCTCTCATATATTGATCGAAAGACATAGACATATTCTTTCACTCCTTTTCCGAAAATCATGTATAGTACGTTTCTAATTTCATCCTTTGCCGTAGTAAAGGCATGGACATCTAAATTTCATTATACAATCTTTTTCACGTAATTTGCAAAAATCCGGCTATATTTTTGAACGATTATTTCTGTATCGGACTCATGACAGGAGGCTCAGAATGATCCCGGTAAGTCGGGACGGTTCTGCGCAATCGAACTTTAAACTGCGTGCCCATTCCCTCCACCGAATCTACGGCAATCGTACCGTGATGACGCTCCACTATACTTTGACATAAGGCCAGACCCAGACCTGTACCTTTCGTTTTGGTGGTGTAAAAAGGTTGGAACAGCTTTTCAAGCTGTTTTTGCGAAATTCCAGGCCCTGTATCCTTTACTTCCAGTTCCACGAAATCCCCTTCCTCATGAGTAGAAATGGTCAGCACTCCCTTTTCCCCCATGGCTTCCATCGCATTACGCGATAAATTAAGCAGCAATTGCTTTATTTCCTTAGGGTTCAAATGCAGCATCGTCACATGATCCTCCAGCTTTAGATCAATCGTCTGCCCCCTCAGATTCGCATCTGCCCACAATAAAGGCGTCAGTTCGCGAATAATATCATGCAGATGACATTGCTCCTTCTCGACAATTCGATTCTGGGCCAGTGAAAGAAAATCGTTAATAATCCCGTTCGCCCGGTCAAGTTCCTCCATCACAATGCGGTAATAATGGTTGAGGGATTCTGGGCTTTTCTCACGCATAAGCTGTAAAAAACCACGCACAACCGCCATCGGATTACGTATTTCATGAGTAATGCCCGCTGCCATCTGTCCAACCAGGCTGAGCCTCTCGAAATTGCCCAGCTCACTGCGCAGCGTCTCAAGCTCTGTAATATCTTGCAGGGCGATAATGACGCCTGTCGTTTGGTTTACATGTTTATCCCGAATAGGAAGGAAACTGGAGAAGAATACTTTGGGAGTAACATTTATAAAATCAGCACCCGCCTCTCCTTCCAATGCTTTCGCAACTCGTTCGTTAACCACAGGTAAAGTGTCAAAACCATATAACGTGCTCAATGGACGACCCACTATCTCAGGCAGTGTAATGTAGGGATCGTAGTTTCGATAGAGTTCCAGCATCGTTTTGTTCATATGTATAACTCGTTCTTCGCTGTCCAGAGTAACAAGAGATAACGGCATCAAATCCATAACTTGACGCAGCTTATCCACTTCAATTAAGTATTTGCTCGTAAACTCAGTCACATCACGCCGAAGCGTCAGTTTCTCAAAGGCATTATGCATTAGACTCACGACCGTAAAACTTGCCAGCACCCCTGCACCCATATTCCAAAACGTTGTAAGTAAGTCAGGAATGTATACAGAAACATCCTGTTTGCCCCACAGTAGCGGAAATATCGCCTTAAACAGCATATCAGCCACAACATATGCAGAGATCAGGAGCTTTTTGTCCAGCAATGTTCCTCTTTGAAAAAACTTGACATGCAGGAGCATAAAAGGAAAAAGGATAAAACCAGTGCCCACATACATTGGGGACATTTCTGTCGACTGGGCTATAATCAGGACACCCATCAGTGCGGAAGCAGCGAGCACAAAGGCAGTGCGACGTCTACCGTACATGATGCCAACAGCAAGGGGAATAATACCGAGATTAGAAGGTAGACCATACGGAGACTGATATTGAAAGAGTGTACATAGCAATATGGCTGGTAAGCAACACAAATACAGTATTCCTTGAGTGGGTCCAGGAAGCAGATTGCCGCCCCAAACCTTTTTCTTATCCCCATAATCCGTTAATATAGAGAAAAAACCCGCCGATATAACGGCAAGGAGAACTTGGAGCACACTTTCCTTCAACGCAATTAACAAGGACTTCTCCCCCTCATCATCTTTCCTTGACGCCGTTAGTTGAATTAAAGCACAGGCTACAATATATTACAATATATGTGTTAAAATTCCGGTATAGAACGACAAAATCTGCTAAATACCAGATGTATATAAGAAGATCGTTTTTACGCGTTTTAAAATCCTGTAAATTGAAAAATATACACGTTTACCGTGCCCTTAGGTTATCTAAAATGACGGTATTGCGATATGATGAAAAATTGGTTACGCCGTTCTGAATTTTTTGAAAATTTGTCGACGAAAAGGAAGAGGTTTATGACTTACGACGTTATTGTGATCGGAGGCGGCTCAGCCGGATTAATGGCTGCTGCCGCTGCCAGCAGTGAGGGCGCCAAGGTGCTTTTACTTGAAAAAGGAAATAAACTCGGGCGAAAGCTGGGGATCTCTGGTGGAGGCCGTTGCAATGTCACGAATGCCAAAGAGCTGGACGAACTCATTCGGCACATCCCCGGCAATGGCCGTTTTCTGCACAGTGCACTGGCGGATTTTGGCAATCGGGATATCATCGCCTTTTTTGAACAGCTGGGTATAGCCTTAAAGGAAGAAGACAATGGGCGTATGTTTCCAGTGACGGACAAAGCCAAAACAGTAGTCGATGCTTTGATTAACAAGGTACGCTCTCAAGGAGTCGAAATTCGGACAAGTCGTCCTGTTCAAGAGGTTATTTACAAAGAAGGTCATACAGCTGGGGTACGGCTGCGTTCCGGTGAAATCCTACATAGCCGTAATGTCATTGTAGCCGTCGGTGGCAAGTCCGTCCCGCATACCGGCTCGGAAGGTGACGGCTATGCATGGGCAGAACAAGCGGGGCATACCATTACGGAGCTGTATCCAACAGAGGTGCCATTGACCTCAGGCGAAACGTTCATCCAGACGAAAGAGCTTCAGGGACTATCCTTACGCGACATCAGTCTGACCGTATGGAATGCGAAGCAAAAGAAAGTTGTCGTCCATGAAGGAGATATGATTTTTACACATTTCGGTCTATCTGGCCCAACTGCTTTGCGGTGCAGTCAATTTGTCGTCAAGGGAATGAAAAAAGATAAGGTAAACACGGTGTTATTGACTCTCGATTTGCAGCCTCATAAACATGCCGATGAAGTCTACCGTGAGACGCTGGAGTTGGCATCGGTCGATGCTAAAAAAGCGATCAAAAACGTGCTTAAGCCTTATTTACCGGAACGCTTGATTCCATTGTTGCTCCAGCAAGCCGAACTGCGTGAGGACTTGACCTATGATCATATTCCCAAGCAGCAATGGCAAGAACTTGCTCATCGCATTAAGGCGTTTCCAATCCGTGTGAACGGTACGCTCTCTCTGAAGGAAGCATTTGTTACCGGGGGCGGTGTGAATTTGAAGGAAATTAATCCGAAAACGATGGAGTCCAAGCTGATGCCTGGATTGTTCTTCTGCGGTGAGATTCTCGATATTCACGGTTACACAGGTGGTTATAATATTACAGCGGCGTTTACGACAGGGCATACAGCAGGGACACAAGCGGCCGTAAGCGATTAAGACGCTGCGCGTAGAACTTGATCTTACGATCGCTGTTGCCACGGGATTCTCTTGATTATATAAAACATTTAAGGGTAAGAATTCCGTGGCAAAGGCGAACGCTGTCGCTTCTTCAGATTCAAATCCTCCGCTGCGCTGCATACCACCACTGCATCCTCATTTTTTGGGGGAGATAGGAAAAGGAAATGAAAAAGACTTAAATCAGTTGAATTGCTGAGTTAAGTCTTTTTTTGAGTAATCGTGTATTGAACAAGCTCTATCTTGTTTTGACATTTGCCGCTATCTTAAACCTCAATAATGATAGGTAAAATCATGGGTCTTCTCTTCGTCTGATTGTAAATGAACCGACCAACATCATCTTTTAACATCTGCTTAATCAGTCCCCACTGACTCATTTCGATTTCTGTTAGCTCGTTCACTGTGGACATAATCGTGTCGTGGATCTGACTCATGAGCTCTTCGGAATCCTTAACATATACAAAGCCTCTTGAAATGACCTCTGGCGCTGCGAGCATTTGCTTCTCATTTTTACTCAACGTCATCACAATAATCAGCATTCCGTCTGAAGAAAGTTTTTTACGGTCACGCAGGACAATATTACCTACGTCACCGGTCACCAACCCGTCTACCAAGCTATTGCCGGCTGGTACTTTAGGCCCCAGGGATGCCCTTCCCTCTTCAATTTGAATCGTGTCACCGTTATGGACGATAAATACATTCTCCATCGGAATCCCCACAGACTCCGCTAGCTGACGATGCTGATACAGCATTCTGAATTCACCATGTATAGGAATCAAATACTGTGGTTTCATCAAAGTCATCATTAATTTCAGTTCTTCCTGGCTACCATGACCGGATACGTGCATTCCTGTAGAGCTGCCTGATCCATAAATAACCTGGGCACCCAGCACATACAGGTTGTCAATGACCTGGGAAAGGTTTCGCTCATTCCCCGGTATGGCTCCCGCAGCAATGATGACCGTATCACCAGGCAAAATTTCGATTTTGGGATGCAGGGAATTGGCTAAACGTGACAATGCGGCCATCGGCTCTCCCTGGCTTCCGGTACATAAAACTGCAATTTCTTCTGCGGGAAACCGCTCTGTTTCTCCCGCCTCAATCAGTAAATCCTCAGGCATATGCAAGAAGCCCAGCTCCTTGGCCACTGACACCACATTTATCATACTGCGTCCGAGTAAAACCAGTTTCCTGCCAGTTTCCACAGCCGCATCAATGATTTGCTGGACACGGTTAACATTAGAAGCGAACGTGGAGATAAATACCTGCTGTTTGGCTCTGGCAAATGCATCTAGAATATGCCCGCCAACCAAACGTTCTGAAGGGGTAAATCCTGGCCTTTCCGCATTTGTACTTTCGGAGAGCAGCACTTTCACCCCCTTCTTTCCTATTTCAGCCATTCGATGAAGATCCGGAAAAGGTCCGCTTACGGGAGACATATCGAATTTGAAATCGCCGGTATGAACCACATTTCCTTCCGGTGTCTGAAAAAAGACACCCAAGCAATCTGGGATACTGTGGACCGTGGTGAAAAAGGATGCCTGAATCGTTCCCGCTTGAACGGTTGAATCCGCATCTATAAGATGAAGCTCGGCATCACGCAAAAGGTTATGTTCCCTTAGCTTAATCTTAATTAATTCGATGGTGAGCTTTGTCCCATAAACAGGCATGTTAATCTGCTTGAGCAGATAGGGAATACCTCCGATGTGATCCTCATGCCCATGAGTCACAATGAGCGCTCTGACTTTATCCTGATTTTCCAGCAGATAGGTGACATCGGGCACAATAAGGTCAATACCAGGCAAGTTCTCATCAGGAAACTTCGAACCACAATCGATTACGACGATATCCTGATCGTATTGGATGAAATACATGTTTTTCCCGATTTCATTCACACCGCCTAGAGCAGCAATGAGTAATCTATTATCACCAAGCATCAAGTTTATTTCCTCCTTAGAAAAAGGCTATCCATATTATTCATTTTCCACGTAAACTTATACACAAAAAGAAACCCTTGTCTCTAAAGACAGGGGTTCTCACTTGATTTACTAAATACCCACCGCAGCCGAAATAGCAGCGAAAATAGCAGCAACTAACCACAGGATGGGGAATAGCTTGAAGATTACCTTCAGCCACTGTCCAAAGCTGATCCGGGCAATGGCCAATCCTGCTAGCAGAACTCCACCTGTCGGTGAAATGAGATTGGTTAACCCGTTACCAAACTGGTAAGCTGTGACTACGGCTTCACGATTGATGCCTACAAGATCGCCAAGCGGTGCAAGTACAGGCATAGTTAGTGCTGCTTCCCCCGAAGAAGATGGGACCAGGAAAGTAATAATATTATGTGCAACCAACATAATGGTTGTGAACAAGTAATTTGGCAAGCCTTCCAGGATGCCTGCGAGTGCATTCAATACGGTATCGATGATCATACCCTGCTCGGCGATGATCAGAATTCCGCGAGCGAGACCTATAATCACTGCAGCGTAGATGAATTCTCCACACCCTTTTACAAAATTCTCAGCTATCTCCTTCTGGCTCATTTTGGTAACTACCCCGACAAAAAGACCGAGTGCGAAGAAAAGGGCGCCGATTTCAGTCATATACCAGCCTTTGGCCAAAATTCCCCAGACAATGGCTCCAAGCGTTACAATAAATCCACCTATAATTAATTTGTCCCGAAACGTGAAGACGACGTCCTCACCTGTATTTTCTTTTATAAATTGCTCACGATTTATAATATCACTCTGAAAAACAATGGATTTCTCCGGATTTCTCTTAACCCGGTGCGCATACCACATCGTAAAGGCAATAGAAATCATAGTAAATACAAGCCATTCAATAAATCTCAGCCAGAGCTGTGGATTCCCCTCCACTCCTGCGATCCCCTGGGCAATCAATACTGAAAATGGATTCACAGTCGAACCAACATAGCCAATTTGCGTTCCCAGAAATAGAATGAGAATAGCAGTCATAGAATCGAAGCCTAGGGCAAACATTAACGGAATAAAAATTGCATACAGCGGGATAATTTCTTCGCTCATCCCAAAGGTAGAGCCTCCAAGACTGAATATAACCATGGCAATTGGAATAAGCAAAATCCCCTTATTCTTCAGTCGCCTGGCAAGAGCCGTCAGAGCACGATCGATGGCTCCCGTCTGCAGAATAATCCCGAAGGAGCCGCCTACAATAAGGACAAAAGAGACCACATCGGCAGCATTGATAATCCCTTCAATCGGGGCGCTAAGGATTTGGGGGATTCCCTGTCTTAAATCACCATTCTCACCCGTTTTGGGTACAGTGTGATAGGTTCCCGAAACGATTGCCGTTTTGATCACACCGTTCACTGTCACTTCATGACGCTCAAACTGTCCGCTGGGTACAATCCATGTCAACGTAGCGACCGTAATAATAATCAAAAATATTAAAGTATAACTATGGGGCAAGGATAATTTCCATTTCTTATTCTTGATGTTCATGTTTATCCCTCATTCCAAGAATGGTTATACGTAACCTTCCCTCCCATAATGGTCAATATCACTTGGGCATCCCTGATGTCGCTAGCGGATGCGTTAAGGAGGTCGCGATCAAAAACGGCGATGTCAGCATATTTTCCAGCCTCCAGCGTACCTGTAACCTCTTCCATATAACAATGTTTGGCTCCATTAATGGTCCATGCCCTTAAAACTTCGGATGGCGGCATCCCTTGGTCAGGATACCAGCCTCCTGCAGGCGAGCCATCCGGGAATAATCGGTGAGAGGCTGCATACAGTGAATCAGGGACACTAGTGATAAATAAAGGCAGATCAGTCCCAATGGTTATTGGCACGTTAGCCTCCAGCATGGATTTATAATTATAAAAGCGGTTTTCATTGTCTTTACCTACCACAGCAGACATATAAGCATCCTCGTAAGAAGGATTCAGTAGCAGGATTTGGGCGTAGACTTCGGCAAAAATTTCGTTCTCGCCCATTCTAATCAGATCATCTGGATGAGGATACTCTAGATCACTGATCGAATGTCTAATAAGGTGATTACCTTGTTGTTCGCGGCATTTTTCAATCATCGATACTGCCTGGCGAATTGCAGCATCCCCTTCTGCAGTTAGGCAGCATTTGATACCTTGGCTGTCTGCTTCCAGAACTGAGGCTTCAATTTTTTCATAATCAACCGTTCTTAAATTCGTGACTTCAGGCATATCTGCGTAAGGCTCCAACATATCCCCTGTATGATCGGCTACAACGCCGTCAAGCATCAGCTTGTATCCTTGGAAACGAATAAGGTCTCCATTATAAAGTGCTTTATACTTGATACCGGTGCCAACATCCAACGGTTCAACAACGGGTTCAAGCGAAAAATGAAATCGGAGTGGCAGTTCTCCTGCTTCTTTCAATTCTTCTAGAATCGGCAGTAGCTCGCTATGTCGGTCAAAGCCAATATCCTTTATGGAAGTAACTCCTCGTGCAGCCAGCAGGCGGCAAAACTCCACAAACTCTTGTTTGACAAGGCTGCGATCCTGCATCATGGCTTGGAGTAGCAAAGCGCGTGCCTCAGCACTGCATTGATCCGGCAAAAATTGATATTTCTCCTGAGCCAGTCGGTTCATCCAGCAGTAGCTTTTATTTAGGTTAATGGCAATTACCGCCCGATCAGGGAACATCTCGTCCAACAACCTTTGTTCCGGCAGCTTGCCCCATCTTTCCTCGCTCCAACCGTAAGCGATTACATCTTTCCCTGGCGGGAGATTGTTTGCCGCTTGCAGCATGGATTCCACTGCTTCTCCAATCGAGGCTGCATGAGTCAAATCCACGCCCCGATGCATCGACATATATCCGGTAAAAAATACATGATTGTCATGAACTCCTGGCATGATAAAAGCATCACCCAAATCACAGACAACCGTTTCAGTTCCTATCCAAGCTTGTGCTTCCTCGGGACGCCCCACTGCTGCAATACATTCTCCCCGCAGTGCAATAAACCCAGGCGAAGCTTCATTTTCTAAGCCATTAAAAATAGCATTTGACAGTAGAACCTTGTCCGCTAATGTGTCCTTCTTCCCTTGCACAGTTTCACCTCCTCATTATTTATCCGCTTCATAACATAACGTAATATAACGTTATAATATTGCTTCTGCTTCTCTCATGGAGTGGAAGCAGAAGCTGCGCCGTACCTGAATAACATTACATAACAGGCAACGGATTTATATTGAGAATTGATAACGGTCCCCAATGATGTACTGCTTACCTACATGAACGGGGCTTCCATGCTGATCATAAATAATCGTATGCATGTAGAACAACGCCTGTCCGATGGCCGTCTCTAGCAGCTTTGCCTGGTATTCATCCGCCAAGGCGATTTGTAATATCGTTTCTCCCGGTTGGTTAGGATCGATGCTGTATTTATGACGCAATAGCTCATATACAGAGCCCTCTAACTGCTCTTCCATTAGAAAAGAAAATCGGTCATAAGGGTAAAAATTATTCTCCAGCATGAGCGGTCGATCACCGGCGTATCTTTGGCGCTGAATATATAACACTTTTTCTCCTTGTGGCAGCTGCAACTGATGTGCAATTTCCTCATCTGCTTCTATGATTTCACGTTCTGTGACCACACTGTGTGAAGAGAGGCCGTTGGATTTGCAGGCAGCCGTAAAGCTGATCACATGTTCAATCTTCCGCCCAATTTTGGGTACATTGACAAAGGTACCTTTTCCTTGACGTTTGGTCAGATAACCTTCATGAACCAATTCGGCAATCGCTTTTCTTACGGTAATTCGACTTACATTGTAGGTCTCGCTTAGCTCAGTTTCGGTCGGTATACGACTTCCCTGCGTATATGTTCCATTATGAATAGCAGTTTTGACCGCTTTTTGTAATTGAATATATAATGGCTCTGCTTGATCTGAATTCAACATAATGTACCCTCACTTGTCATATAACGTTATATTACTCCCACTTAGAGTATCAAATGTTACATATTCTTACAAGTGAAGATATTTGAAAAAAATAATTAGTAACGGACGCCGTATCCGAATGAACCTTCTACCAGACAGCTCTGGGCGGCAACCCTCGATCCTTCTGCCATAGCGTCCTGAATATTACCCTTTTTCAAAAAACTCAGTAAAAAGGCGGTGATATAGGAGTCTCCTGCCCCCATCGTATCCACAGCGTCCACGGAATCAGGCGTTTGAAAATAGAACTTGGTACCATCATAGGCAATAGATCTATCTCCGCCGCGTGTGGCTACTAGAATTTGCCCCTCTTTTTTTCGATTGGAGCGGATATAGTTCTGTGTCTCTTCATCCGTCATATGACTGCAAGAGAAGAATGCAAAATCGGCGTACGCAATATATCTCTCCACCTGTTCATCTACGAAATCATCTGAAAAGTCAAAAGAAAGAGGGATTCCCAGCGTCTCCAATTCAGGCAGCAAGTGCCCTGTATGACTGTACAAGCCCGTGTGAATAAGGTCGAACCCGCCAACATAGGCCTTGTCATCTTCACTCAGCCTCAGCGGATGGAGACGTGTAACTCCTCCCTCATTGCTGCCCAGAAATACTCTGTCCCCGTCTTCCAGGGTTACACGTGCACAGCCGTTCTCACCGCTGTGATATCTGCACCGTGAAATGTCGATTTCCAGCTCACGGAGAATGTGTTCTACATGCTGTGCTTCGTTATCATCCCCGAATACTCCGATAAAGGCTGCATCTACTCCCGCTTTTTTGGCAAACACACTGAAATTAAGCGCATTGCCGCCAGGATACATCATGCGCAGATGAACATATTTATCTACCACATTATCGCCAATGCCTAGAACTTTCATGATGGTTTCCTCCTGTTGGTAATTGCGCTTAGTAAGCTACTTTGCCCATATAACGGCGAGTTTCCAGTGGGTGATTGCGTACATTTGCGAGTGCTTCACGATAAACACATACAATGCTGTAAAATAAAACCGGGTTAAAAAACTCGACGACCTCGTCGGCAATGGTTCCGATTCCAAGCTCCTTCGCATCGATCACTTCCACTTTCTCGGCATATTGATTCAGGAAAGTCTGTGCCCGCTCATCCAATGCCCGTGTGCGTCCTTCGTTGATCATCAGAATAAATGGAGTTTCTTTATCCGTTACTTCAAACGGACCGTGGAAAAATTCACCGGAATGGATTGAAGCCGCATGAAGCCATTGCATTTCCATTAGAGAACAGATAGCAAATCCGTAGGCATGTCCATAAGAAGCTCCGCTGGTCAGGATATAGAAGAGATCTTCATTGCGGTATTTGTCAGCGAATACACTGGCACGCGGTTCGACTTGTATTTTGGCCCTGTTAATAATTCCATTGATTGCTCCCAAGCCGTTCTGGAAAGCTTGATAATGCACATAGCCTTCAGCGGCTTGAAGCAGCTCAACAGTAAGCTCCAAAATAATAGCCATCGGGTTATTTTTGACATCGCTCTCATCTCCCCACTCGTAGAGGAATGAATAATCAGAGTAATTGAGCAGTGTCGCTTCACTATTGTGGGTTAAGCCGATGGTGTAGGCGCCTTTCTCTTTGGCTGATTTAGCAGCCGCAACCGATTCCGGCGTGTTTCCTCCATGGGAACACACGATGACAACTGAGTTTTTACCTAATCGTTTTGGCAGCGCGTGCACAAACTCATTCGCCGTATACATCCCTGCTACCAGCTTCTTTGCTTCACTATCCAAAAAATATTTTGAGGGATACATATCGACTAATGAGCCCCCGCAAGCTACTAAATAAACCTCAGAAATCTCGCCATTCGCTTGCTCATAAATCGTCTGAACCGTCTGTTGTACATTCATCATTTTTACCTCTCCTTTTTATATAACGTTATATAACGTATTGTTTATGGAATAAATATAAGCGCTTTCACTAAAAGTGTCAAGCCCATTTATTCAATGAACTTTTAATGATCTGCATTCAAAAAGCTCTAATCCTTTTGTCGAAGAATTAGAGCTCCTATTGGGATTTGATTTATTGAGTGTTTGGTCATAACGAGATTAAACCTACAATATACGCACGCAAAAAATTGGTCTTACCCATGGGTTTGTCCGAATAAACTAAAATAGACAAATACATAACAGCCCATAAAAAATTAAGGAGGAAAACACCATTAATACATTTATCAGTTATATTTTTCTCGGTCTGTCACTTTCGGCCCCTATTGGGCCGATTAATGCTGCACAGTTGGATCGAGGTATTAAGAATGGATTTTGGCATGCTTGGTTTATCGGGCTTGGGGCAATAACCGCAGATATAATCTATATGCTGCTTGTTTATTTGGGAATGATCCACCTTCTCAATGCCCCGTTTGTTAAAGCTTTTTTATGGTTGTTTGGTTTTTTCGTACTTGTGTATACAGGTATTGAAAGCATCAAAAATGCAGGTGTGATTTCAGAATCTGAATTAAGGGGAAATGGCAATACCTTAATCAATTCATTTTTGGCAGGCTTTCTGATGTCATTATTTAATCCTCTCTCCATCCTTTTCTGGCTTGGCATTTATGGGTCCATACTGGCCAACGTCGCTAATACATATCCAGTACAACAGCTAATGATCTTTAGCGGAGCGATTGTATTAGGTGTGTTACTCTGGGACGTAACCATGGCAGCCGCTTCAAGTATTTTCCGGAGGTTTCTAAAAACCGGATTACTTAAAACCATCTCTTGGATGTCTGGATTATCTCTTATCGGTTTTGGTTTTTATTTTGGTGTACAGGCATTTCAATTACTTTTTTTACACTGACGATTAACTCCCTGACAAAGTTAACGAGATTCCTTGGCGTGCTTTCGGCGAACCCATTGTACAATGAGGTCACATATTGCAATGAACAAGACCAGAAGTAAGCTGATGTAAACCCCAGGACGGCTAAGCTTATGAAAAAAGGATCCGACCACAGCCATAGCTATCAACAATAATCCAACCCAGCGTTTAATGTTGCTAGATGTGCTCGATTCCAGTAACTTACCTGAAGACAGCAAAATAAAGCACCAGTTATACAACAGCATTAACCCTGCAGCCGTTGTAATATATTCATACACTTTTCCCGGCAGCAGCAACGACATTACGATGGCTGAGATTAATCCAACGGAGATCAAACTAAGTGCATACAGAGGATATTTGCCCTTCCACTTCCGTGAAAACAATGTGGGCGCATCTCCCTCCTGTGCAAGTGTAATCATCATAGATGTCTCTGCATATAGGGACGCTGTCATTGTTGAGAACCCTGCAATAATAAGCACTCCATTAAATAAATGAGGCACAAAAACCAGATGGTCGCTACTCAGCGCAAGCACAAATGGACTTTCTTTCGGGTTAAAGGCACTTAAGGGTACCATAGACACAGCCAGACCAATCGAAAGCACATATACTACAACGAGCGTCATCAGCATTACTTTTCCTGCTTTAGGTGCATCCTCCGGTTTTTGAAGCCGATTAGACATTATTCCGAGCACTTCAATACCTCCGTATGCATAAAAGGCAAAAATAAAAGATGACCATAATCCCATACCGCCGGTAGGAAAAAAGTCTTTGTAACTGATGGGGAACTTTGGATTATATTTTCCTCCTCCGATCCAGCCTGCCAAAAGAGCAACGGCCAAGACCAGAAACATAACAATAGCTGCCATTTTAATAATAGCCAATACATTTTCAACTCGATCAAAACCCTTGTTACCAAAAAAAACAATCACAAGCCCTAAAATCCCGAAGCCTGCCGCAAAAATCCACATCGGTACCTGAGGAAACCAGAAGCGTGAGAATATAGATAGCGCCGTTAGTTGGCTCCCATTGATAAGCAATTCTGAGAACCAATACACCCAGCCACTACCGAAGCCTGCCCAATTACCAAATGCTTTTTGGGCATAGGAACGGAAAGAGCCCTGTTCTGGATGATCTGCCGTCATGCGCGAAAGGGCGTCAAACACCACATACGTTCCCACCGCTGCCAAAAAGTATGCAATGAGTACGGCTGGGCCACCGATGGAAATCGCTAAGCCGGACCCGAGGAAATATCCTGTACCGATGGTACCTGCAACTCCTAACAAGCTTAGTTGCCACCATTTTAGTTTTTTTTCTTTTTGCATACGATCCGAAGACTTACCCATAAAAGAGAATCACCCTATTCCTGAATTTGAGACCGAGTTCTCTATTTTAAGATTGCCTATTTCACCATATTTCATGTGAAGCATGACTTGGCTTTATTTATGAATAAAGAAGCACCAGAACCCCGTTAAGGTTTACTGGTGCTTTGTAAATGTATAAAATTGTCCGAGGGGTTAAGTGAAACTCAAACGATCAAACTTTAGATAAAGAAAGGGCCTTATCGGCATTTTGAATATCCATTTGTATTTGCTGCTCCGGATCATAAGCGTTATAGTAACCGTTGTTCTTCATGTAATTAAAGATTTGTTCATGAAGATTAACCGCTTTGCTCAATTGGTCACAAAGAACATTGCGAACTTCCGAACTGGTTGACTCTGTCAGCGCAAGAGCATAGTTCTTAATTCCGCTTTTAGCTGAAATTAATAAATCAGAAGCAATCACCTGATCGTTCATGGGACTCGTTCCAGTCATATTCTCAACAAAAGAGTTCACGTTAATCCTCCTTTAAAATTACACAAGTAGATTTTCTAAGCTGTTGAATATCTTGTGTACCACCGTTGACATCCTGCTGCAAAATGTTTTTTAAGTTTGTGTCTGACACTAAAGGAATCATGGTTTGGGCTTTTGTGAGACAAGTTGTTTTAAATGTAAGCAGCTCATGTAATTCCAATTTTTCGTGAACTCCTAATTTTTGCATGGTCAAGACCTCCTTTCTGAAATTGTTATTCCCTGCTATCGCTGCTATTTATGCAAATCCTGCAGAGTTTCAGTTCTGGCAAAAGCTCTAACTGAGTTTTTCTCACACAAAAAAAAGCTCCTTCAAAGCCACAATAATCCATGGTCTTATAGGAACTTTTCCTTAAAATGTGCTGGACAGTGAAGACTCAAATTTCTAATCATGATTTTAGGATAAAAATCAGGTATGGATGCTTCCAGAAAATCCATCCACATCGTCCTCGAGTTGAGGATCAGAGCTGACATTGTGTTCCTCCGTCGTATTAGTGTACGTTTGAGAGGAGCCATTTTTATAAGCTTCGCTCCAGTCTTCGTTGATCGTATGTGCTGGGATAATCCAGTCTTCCGGGCTATAACCTGGATTATGTACACCTATATTTCCTTGCAAACCGGGATATTCATCCGGTTTAGAGAAAAGAGTCCCTACCTCAATCATGCTTCCTTCATAGGCTTGGCAAATTTCCAATGCAGACAGTACATCTTGGTTCTCAATATGTACATTGAGACCTGTGTCACCGTTCGTGCTGGCAGAGTATCCAATTTCCTTTAATGTTTCACAGGCTTGAGCAGCTTGCTGCGGATCACGAAATTGAAAACGGAAAGAACCCGTATCCATGTGTTTCATCTCCTCTAAATTAGCTTATTTTGTTAATTTGTTCATTAGGTTAGGTATGTTCTTTTTTAATATAACCAACCAGAACAGTATTTTTACATTCAAATCCTTTATTTTTCAAAAATTTACTTTAATGCTTTGAAATTAAATAGTTAAAAAAGCAGCTACTGTGACAAATCGCATGTTTTCGCTATGTAAATCCCTTTATGCTAGTAACAAGGGTATGGTTGCCCGGTCATCCGAGCCGAGCGGTCAAAGGATGCCCAAATCCATACATAAAGGCGGAATGAAGATGATAGATTACCGAACATTGGTGACACAGCAATCCATGCATTTGTATAGCGTGTTTGCCAAGTCATTCAAAAGTGTAAACGAACATGCGGTTGCTGGCATCAAAACGGTGGGCTTCAACCCAACGGCCTTTGCCGTGATGGAAGTTTTATATCACAAGGGCGCGCAGCCAATCCAACAAATTGGAGCAAAGCTGCTTCTGCAAAGCGGAAATGTCACTTATGTTATTGACAAGCTGGAAAGTCGCGGTTATTTGCACCGTCACCCGTGCGACCAAGATCGTCGGATTATATATGCAGAATTGACGGACGAGGGACAACGTGTCATGGACGAAATTTATCCTGATTATACACGTCAGATTGAACGTGCCTTTAGCGGAATCAGTGAAACAGAAAGAGATCAACTCATCGGCTTGCTTAAAAAATTGGGTCGTAGCGCTGATAACCTGTCACCTTATCACAAATAGAATGTATAGTAATTTTAGCAAACAAACATTTGTGAAGAAATGAACAATCTTTAGCTGTGCTAAACGTAGATTAGATTTATACTAGAAAAGTCCACCCTTATATTCATGGGTGGACTTTTTATATACCTGAATAGAGCGAAATATGCCCAAGCTTACGAGCAGCATAAGTATCTGCTATCGACTAAAATGTTTGACCACTACATTGTTAAACATAGCCGGACCGCCATCGGAAAAAAGAGTAATTTTCTGATCCTCTAATCGTGGAAATATTAAGGAGGAATAAGCTACTTCTCCATCATCTACAAACACTTCAATGCTGGTTTTATCGACGAGAATGTTTAGGTGGACCTTTTTCTTATTAGCATCAAAAGGCGCCTTGCTCTCTACATATTTCCCACTCTGATCCGGATGTCCGGTATTGGCTCTATTTACGTAGGAGTATTGCCCATCCACCGAAACACCGACATCCACATGGCGCTTGCCATCTGCTGACTCTCGAAGCCTCAGTCCCGCATTTTTGATCGTTGACCAAGATACATCTGCCTCTAACTGATAGGTATCGCCTGCTACCGGAAGCGAGTAAACACCGTCTACTTTGATCTGTCCAAATGATTTCGTAGAAGTTTGGAATCGATCCAAAGTTTTTACTGGCTGTGAAACCAAGCGATACCCAGCATCTGCTGTATGCTTCAACCGAATTTGACGAACAATCGAATCCATTCCATTAAAGCCTTCCTTTAGGGTAGGCGTGTTATTGGCATAATCCCAATTATTCATCCAGGCCAGAGCATAACGGTGACTGTATTTATCTTTGTCTTTTCCTTCCTCGAACGTAACTGCACCATACCAGTCAAACCCATAATCCAGCCACTCAGGTTCACTGTGATCAGGGAGAAATGCTTCTCCATTAAAATCTCCCGTCCAGTAGGCATACGTGTTGGGTCCGCCTGTTGGTTTGCTATTGGCGCTCGCGCCCAAAACCCATTGATAGGTTCCATCATCTGCACGCATCTGGTAAAGGTCAGGACATTCCACAAGCCCGATATTTTCCGTTTGAAAGCCACTCGTAAACTGCCAATCCTTTAAATTTTTAGACTTATAAAAGCCAATCTTCGTTCCCTCTGCCATGACCATCATCCATTGATTACGCCCAGTATCTCGGATGATTTTGGGATCTCTGAAGTCCTTTGTACCGGGATTGGACATCACAGGCTTGTTGCGGTAAGAAGTAAACGTCTTGCCGTTATCCTTACTGTACCACAAAAATTGTTCCTGCTTTCCGCCATCTGCGGAGGGCTGTGTCACAATGGCTACCAGCGTCCCTTTTCCAAAACCTGCGGTATTCTTATCATCGATCACGACCGAACCGGACCAAGGATCTCCATTCCGGTTCGTATATTTGGGAATCGCCACCCCTTCATCTTTCCAATGAACCAGGTCGGTTGATGTAGCATGTCGCCATTCTGTACCGTTCTTTTTGGGATAGTCACGATTGTATAAATAGTAATAATGATATTTTCCATCGAAATAAATGGGCCGTTGGGGGTCATTCTTCCACTTATCCGGAACGGTAAAATGATAGGCTGACCGATAGGTCGGTGTTGTATGCTTACTTTGTTTAGCTTGACTTTTTGGAGTTGCAGCAGATTTTGGGGGTTCGGCTGTATCCTGTTGGTACATACTCCAACCCATAGCTATGAATATAGTTAAGCCTGTGATGATTACAACGGATCGTATCCAAATGCTCTTGGGAGTTTTTTTTTTCATTATGACGATCCTCCTTACCTCTCATTGCATCGTTATGTACCGCCCGATGGACGACAGATCGGGTTGCTACCAATCTACCGCCTTCGGACATACTGCATTACATATACCTACTTATTTCTTTCCATACTCATTTGGAGATTCTTTTTTGTCATTCGTTGGATCAATCGTGATTTGCCCTTGCTCCAAAATACCGTTTTTCACAACAGAGGTTTTCGAGCCTTTAATATTCAGCAGGAAGCTTGGTGCGAAAGTAGATTTGTGATCCGGGAAAAGCCCGCGATTGGTCATATAACTCGAAACGACTACGTTATTGCCTTTGCCTTGCGGGATAGCAAAATGGGCATACGTCCAGGTAATATCATCACGATCCAGATCCTGATGAAGAACGAGACCGGTTCCATTCAAGGGTTTATAAGGCCCTGTCAAGGAAGTAGAAACATAACCCAGCATGTAAATATCATCGTCACCGATCGCATCTACAGTCACCTTGGAACCTCTCGTACTCGTAAATAAATACCACAAACCGTTCATTTTGAACACATTTGCCCGTTCAATTTCATCTGTTACCAAATTGGAAGCAATCAAAGGAGGCATTACATTTTTCAACGTATAATCATCATTCAATTCAACGATGCCCAGTGCGCCGTTAGCCAGCTCAGCTCCCTTTTTCTTGGGACTTTGCAACAAATTTTGTTGCTCTTCCGTGAAGAATTTCTTATTGCCGCCATAATAAGCTGGGTTTTGAAGCGAATCTTCGCCTTGGTAGCCGGTTTCTGTTCCTGTGTTGGCTTCAAATATAATATATTTGTGGCCTTGATCCTCGACATAGTGAGGGTCTCTAAACGTATGGTTGTCCATATCTATTCCGACGCTTTGCTGTACATTTTGATAGGTTTTCCCATCTCCACCGTCATAGATCGATTTCAAATCCTCGACTCCATCTACTTTCAGTGTCTTGTCATCAGGCTGAGAGACATTAATTTGAGCCGTGCTCAAGGTTTGTTTGCCGTATAGTTGGTTATTTGGCTCAAAGGGCTGTCTGCTGGTATAAAATAAACGTACTTGTCCATCAGAGGTTAACGTAGCAGAACCGGACCATTCTTCTGACTGATTTTTTAGAATCGGATCGTTGGCAAGTAATTTATCATTGTCTTTAAATACTCTTCCGGCATTTTTCCAGCCGCTCAGCGAGGTATTACCCGCTTTTTGATAGAACAGATATATAAATGTATCCTCTGCTCTTTTAGGATCGCCTGCCAATCCAAAAACGATATTATACCCTTTGTAATTGGCTACTGTGCCATCGGCATTTTGTAACGGCCAAGAGTCCCAGACATCAAAATCAGTCAGCTTGCCTGAGCTGTCGCGACCAATAGCAGAAGGAATATTCTTAATTGTAGACGCATCGAAGGACGGAACCTCATATTTCTCTTTGCCTTGCTGTTTGAAAATATTCAGCATGTCATTACGCGTAATTTGCGTAAATGCATTGTCTGTTTTGAGATCAGATGCATCATTTTCCTCGGCAAAAGCCTGAACGCCGCCTCCTAACAGCAAGGTAGTTGCTACTGTTGCAGTGGCTGCTTTACTGAACCATTTGTTAAACTTCAAGTACTCCATCTCCCTTAATCTAATTATGCTTCTAGATTTGAAAACCAACTTTTTGGTTGATAGGGCCATTTTATATGGTATGTCAAACGATTGATATAGACTGAAAAGCCCTATTATGTGAGGTAAGAAAACAGGTTCCTCTATGAATTTCATCCTCATATTTTCCTAGTAATTTTCTGAAAATCCCTTTTTTTTCATTCTTATTACATTCAGAAAAATTTGCTACTTGATTTTTTTCCGTGTTTCATATTGCTAGCTTGGTTGCTTCATTCACATGCAAAATCATTCTAAAATAAATCATACAAAGCCCAATTTGTAAGCGGGTTCAAAAAAATAGTTCCTTAGTACCCTACAGCTCCATCCAGAAACAAATTTTTTGTTACAATTTCTTAAGACTTTTTTACTATTTTGTTACCTATACCATATGAATATATCGCAGTCTCAAGGGGATTTTTATTTCCTTTTTGTATGCTGGGAAATTTATTGGTCCTATGCGAGGTGTTTTTTTGTTGAATCATTAGGAGGAGAGACCTTTGAATAAAGAGATAGCCCGGACTTTTATTCAAAGGTCCGGGCTATCTCTTTTATAATGAAAGATTTATATTATTTTTTATGCGTGTTCTCTTTGTGGTGTCTTTACGCGCTGATCTGCCTCTTCTTCCGTACCCGGCGGACGGTTCCGCAGTCCGAGCACGACAAACCAGCTAATCACTGCAATAACGACCATGATAACGAACAGGGAATGCAGACTGTTTTCCAGTACAGAACGAAGCAATCCGGCAACCTTGTCACTTAGACTCTGTGAAGCATGAGGTGCAAGCAGACCGTTAATATCCTCCTGCGTAACCCCTTGCTGTGTAAGCTGTCCTTCTGCTGTCTGGGCAGCAATGCGATAATTCAGCCATGAACCGAAGGCAGCAACCCCGATCGTTTGCCCCAACGTGCGCAGGAATGTATTCAAAGCTGTAGACGCGCCACGCAGTTGGAATCCGACCGAGGACTGGGCAATAATCGTAAACACGGTTATCGAGAAGCCGAATCCCAGTCCATACAACAATGTAGACAGGAAGAGCAGCCAGATCGGAGCCGTTTGGCCCATCAAGGTCATGACGAAGGCTCCCAATACAATCAGGGTCAGTCCAATCAATGAGGTTCGACGCGAGCCCAGCGTCAGCAAAATGCGTCCTCCGATCATAGAGCCAAATAGCCAGCCTATGGACATTGGAGCCAATGCGAGACCAGATGAAGCGGCATCCCCACCGTATACACCTTGAATCCATAGTGGAAGATAGCTAGTCAATCCGATCAGCAGGGTGCTGACTAACAGGGCTGCGGCACAGGAAAAAGCGATATCCCGTATCCGAAATAACTTTAGTGGCACCATCGGTTCCTGAGCGCGTTTTTCTATAACCAAAAACAGAATCAGGAACAAAATGGCTACGGCAGCCAAGGCCAGCAATTCAGGAGAAGCCCAACCGATATACTGTCCGCCCAGTGCCAATACGAGCAAGAGAGCCGTCATCCCGATGGTAAAGGTAACCGCTCCGGGTACGTCGATACGTGCGGTACGCTTGCTTACCTGTTCACGCAAGTAACGGGCGATGAAGTACATAGCCAGCAATCCAAAAGGAACGTTAAAGCCGAAAATCCACTCCCAACCAAAATAGGTGACCACATAACCGCCCAAGAGTGGCCCGATCAGGGAAGAAATTCCCCATACTGAGCTGATCATGCCTTGGACTTTGCCACGTTCCTCCATTTTGTATATATCACCGATGATGGTAAAGGTAACAGGAATGACACCACCCGCACCAATCCCCTGAATGGCCCGGTAGATAATAAGCTGCTCCATAGTACCAGCTATCATACAAAGTAAAGAGCCAAGTACAAACAACGAACAGCCGATTAAAAAAATGGGTTTTCGGCCAAACAAATCGCTAAGCTTTCCGAAAATAGGTGTGGTCACAGCCATCGTCAGTAAATATGCCGTAAAAATCCAGCTGAGCAAATTCACGCTGCCCAGTTCACTAACAATCGTCGGTCCCGCTGGACCGATAACCGTTCCTTCAATTGCGGCCAAAAAAGTGGCCAATAGAACACCTGTCAGCACGAGTCCGCGCTTCATAGGTTTATCGTCTCCCAAGCAAATCACAAATCCTTTCCTTATAAAAACTGTGTTGTATCTGTGCAGTTTTCCCTCTCAGATGGATGATTACCCGCACTGTATAATCGTAAACAGGCGGCCTATATAGGCCGCCTGTTTTGTACGATGTATATATATTATTGTCTACATATCCTTAATTTTTGTCAACTGTAATCGTATGATCATTCCAGCTATTTTCCGTTTTATAGAGATACCCCTCTTCCATACGAAGAACATGGCTGGCAAAGCGTTCAGCTACCTGTATATCGTGGGTGATGATCAGGAATGCCGCGCCTTCGGTAGACTGCTCTGTGCACATACGGAGCAGAATATTCGCCCCTTCGTAATCCGTTCCTGCGGTAGGCTCATCCAGAATGTAGAGCTTTTTGGGCAAGATAAACTGTGCTGCAACGCTCAAGAGCCTTTTTTCGCCTCCACTTAGCAGATACGGGGAGGCATCCAGTCTGTGCTCCAGCCTGGCGGCAGCCAGCAAGTGATGCGCCCGTTCCACATATGCGGCGGGAACTGGCTCCCGGGTCCGTAAACCAAGCTTGGCGCGAACGCTGTACAAGCACTCTTCCCACACCGTTGCAGCTGCAAACTGATGCTCTGGCTGCTGGAACACATAGCCGATTTCGGTAGCCAGCTGGTGAATGGGCAGCTTCGCCATATCCTGCCCCTCCCACCACATGCACCCCTTCGGTGCGGGGAGTAGGCCCATGAGCAGCTTGCCGAGCGTGGTTTTACCTGAGCCGTTCTCGCCCAACAGCACGGCTCGTTCGCCAGGCGCAAGGGCAAGACTCACGCCCTTGAGCGCCGGGCGCTGGCTGCCGGGGTAGGTGAAGGGCAATCCCTTCACCTCCAGCAACGGCTGTCCAGCGCGGTCCGCCGCTGACCCGGGCTTCGCGCCCGGCTCACGCGGCACGTCTCCCCTCTCTGCGGAAGAGGGGAGCAGCCCCAAGGCGGCCAGCTGCGCACCATGTTCGCGCAGCAGCGTTTCGGGCGGACCCTGCAGCTGCACGGTCCCGCCCTTCAGGACGATGATGCGCTGCGCTGCCCGTGCGCCATCGTCTATGCGGCCGGACGCGGTAACTACCGTCCGGCCTTCGGCATGGAGCCGCCGACATAACAGGACGAAGTCGCAGACAGCCGGCGGGTCTAACTGCGCAGCTGCGTCGTCGAACACGACCAGCGGCGCTTCCAACGCCAGTACCGCTGCAATCGCGGTGCGTTGGCGCTGGCCTCCCGAGAGGCGCCGCACGAAGGAGTCGCGCTCGGGAGCTAGGCCGACGGCCTCCAGCGCAGCGGCAATGCGCTGCGCTATTTCTGCCGGAGGCACGCGCAGGTTCTCCGGCCCAAAAGCAATCTCGTCTTCGACGATTCCCTGCACCAGCTGGGCATCCGGGTCCTGAAGCACGACGCCGACAGTGGTGGCGACAGTAGCCAGATCAGCGGTATCGGGGTCCATCCCGTACACGGTCAGCTCACCCGTTCGTTCGCCCTCGCCAGAACGGGACAATCCGCCATGAAGCAACTGGCATAGCGTAGATTTTCCACTTCCGCTGGCTCCGACAATGGCTACATGCTCGCCCACCGCAATGTCCAGTGTCAGGCCATGTAACGCTGGCTCCACCTGATCATCATACCGATAGCCAAAATTCTTCAAGGATACGGCTATTTTACTGTTCAAATTATAATCGCTATGTTCATTCATAACTGAAATATCCTCGATCCCCATTGTTGAAGATATAACCACATGCATAGCCACCCACGGCTATGCACGTGAAGCGCGTCCTAGTTCAAACCGTTTTAACAGTCCCGTACGATTTAAGGCATCGCCCAGCACTTTCGTCAGCAGACCACACAGGACAATGCCGCTCAGGATACGAACGACCAGTGCAATCGTCAGCACCTTCCACCCCCAATGCATATAGCCAAACATATTGGCTGCCACAATAAACCACAGCGGAACCATAGCCCCACCCACTAGCATCAGCGAAACTGCGTTCCAGCGCCGATACCGCAACAAGGCAAATACCAACTCAGCCGCAATCATATAGCAGACAGCCGCCGCAATAATAGAAGCAATTCCATAGGCAGAGCCCATAAAAGACTGCACTACCGCACCAAAAGCATAAGCAATAACCGCCGTACCCGGCTTACGAATAATATAATAGGCCAACAAACCGTATATCATGTACAGACCGACAATAGTGGAAGTTGCGATAGGCCCTCCCAGACTGTTTAATGTTTTGTTAATGATCGACAAATACACGGTCATGACGCCGTTCAACGTGGCCAGCATCGCCATGAGTACGATATCCAGCGTTGTAAACTTTGCAAACATACGAGATTCCTTCATATGTATTCTTGACTCCTCTCCCTATCTAATCTATAAGATTGCAGCTCTGATCCTTATACAAGCTGCTACTGTATAAATGTATTCATCTGCAGCCTTATTGTCAACCTAATTATATTTAAAAGGTTGACAATAAGAACAAAAATAAGAGGCTTCACTTTATAAGCTCCACCCTAAAACAGCCGTAGCTACTACAGCAGTCACAGCACATAAGTTGCCTAAACGCCCATTCTTCAGTGTGCGAAGATAGGTCCGTTCTGCATAAGCGCCGAAACCTTTACCCTCCATAGCCAGCGCCGTCTGCTGAACCCGTCTTACAGCATTCACCAATACGGCAGCCGCATACCCGCTCCACCATGATAACCGATTGCCCCACCCCCGTGGTGGTTCCTGTCCACGAACACGCCGTGCTGCCATAATGGTTCGCCCTTCTTCTTCCAATAAGGGGAGAAACGTTAGTGCCACTGAAATACCGAACGCAAACCGATAAGGAACACGCAAGCGCAGATTCAATGCCTGCACAAAATCTCGGGGATCGGTCGTCGAGAGATAGATATAAGATGCCAAAAACAACACAAAAATCCGCAACGTTAACGCCCCTGCGATATCCAGTCCCTCTGCTGTAATGACAATGGGTCCCCATGAAGCCACGGGATGTCCTTCTCGAATCGCTAGGATAGACAGTATAAAATACGGGATGCCTAACCCAATCAGGAATGACATAGCCCGAAGTTGGCGTGCTAAGGTCAAACGTGCGCCCAAGCTAGCCACAGCAATCAGTACAGCCAAGAGAACTGCTTCCCGCAGCGTCGAATCCCAAACCATCGACAGGAGGCTAAAGCATCCCACCCATATTAGCTTACTTAACGGCCCTAACCTGTGCAGTGGTGATGAACCGCCGTTATACTGAAACAGCATTTCGTTGTGCCTCCAGTCTGAGCCATTCTTCATGCAGTAAAGAATACATCAGCATATCCTTAAAGCCTGTAGATGTATGCTGTACCTGCCGCAACAGTCCTTCCTGTGTCCAGCCCATCGAGGACAGCAGAGCTTGCGAGCCTGTATTGCGCGGGTCCACCAGCGCTTCGATCCGATTCAACCGAATCGTGTTATACCCGAATGACAGCACCAAGCGTAGCGCCTCGGTCATGTAACCCTGTCGCCAATAAGGCTTAGCTACCTCATAACCAATCTCAGCTTTATAAGCTCCCGCTGTCTGCCAATAATTAAAACCACAGCTTCCAATCAACTTCCCGTTCTCCTTCAGCTCTATTCCCCAGCGCAGCGCATCCTCCGTCTTCGCCAGCTCATTCAACAGCTCAATCATATCCTCTGCGTCCTCACGTCCTGACATACCAGAAAGGTTCATATAACGGTGAACCTCCGGATCAGACCAGCAGGCGAACATCATAGCCGCATCTCCGCTTTCCATTCTTCGCAGCCGAAGACGCGGACTTTCCAGCGATGGTATATGCCCCTTACATGCATATGCACACATGTTCAATCATCCTTCCAGCATTTAAAATAACAATAAATATACGCTACATTTAAGCATACACCTTCAACAAACACAACCTTATTTAAAGCTGAGAAGCTTATATATATATAGAAGATGCCCTTCTGTTCCTAGGATTAGGAATTAGAAGGGCATCTTCTATTTTATAAGAGATTAAACCGTTTGAGAGCTTGTCTTCCGAATCAAAAGTATTGAGCATCTAAGCCTTTTAAGAAGAGACACGGGTAGTGGTGCGTGTCGTTTTCTTCACAACATCCTTGTACAGTACATCCAGCATCGACTGAATTTCCTGTAATTCATCGATCCCTGCACCGGTAATGCTGTACATATCATCATGCGGTGTCAGAAAGTTTTCCTGCGTCAGATTTTCAAGCTCCTGCTTGACCTCCCGTTCTCCTACACGGTAACCGCGCTCTTCCAACACAGGTTGAATATCTCTTATCGTGAGATCGTTCTGATGTGCATAAGAAAGCATCTGTATACGGATAAACAAGTTCTGAACATCTGCATGCATAATTGTAACTCCTCCCTGGCCTAGGCCAACCATGTTACACTGTTTTTACCCATAGAGGATAAGCTGGAAACAGATGAGGGCAACCCTTGCTGAATTACTTTCGATATTGTTTGCCCCGCTAAAACGTATAGTTTTCCACTTGACTGAATATACACAATCGTTATATCTTAAATTAATTAACCAATGGTAAAAGCGAATTGCATAATTACCTATTTTTGGCGATTTATACAGCACTTCATGTGAAAATTTAATGTTAGGAGCGTGAACTCTACATGTTTCAAACTATACCTTACGAAGGCACACGTCATGAACAATTCGAATCCGTTCTCGGGCAACTCCGGGCACTGATTCATGATGAATCCAATACCATTGCTAATCTGGCAAATGCTTCAGCATTACTCGGTCACTTCCTTCCAAATATTAACTGGAGCGGTTTCTATCTTTATGATGGCACTGAGCTTGTACTTGGTCCTTTCCAGGGCTTACCTGCATGTATACGGATTCCGTTGGGACGTGGCGTATGCGGTACCGCAGCAGCAGAACAACGAACGCTTGTTATAGATGATGTACATGCGTTTCCAGGACATATTGCCTGTGACGCTGCTTCCAATAGTGAAATCGTTATTCCCCTTGTCAAGAATGGGGAGCTGATAGGAGTGCTGGACATTGACAGCCCACTTAAAGGTCGTTTTGATCACGAAGATCGTGTATTCCTAGAGGAATTTACGGCTATTCTGTTAGCCAGCCTATAACCAAAAATAGCGCATATATATCGTCTTCCTTCGCCACAATATAGGAGGGTCTGAAACCCAAAACTATCCGGCGAAGGAGATTGATGATCAATGTTCAACAACATGGCTCCACAACAACAACTTCATCAATGTGAACAAATTATTCAGCAATTGGCACAACAAACACAGCAAGGAACCGCCATGTATCAGCAGTTGCTGCAACAAGAGCAACAAAATGCATCCAGCCTTGAAAACCTGATGCAACGTGAACGTAATGCAGCTCAAATGATCCAAACCGCAATCCAGGACCACCAAAAAGCTATGCAACAATACCAACAAGTTATTCAACTGTGTAGTCAGCTGGAAAACACTATCCGCTCGAGCAGCCAAATGACTCAGCCTGGATTTGGCGATAACTATGCTTCCCGTAGTATGCAACCATCCACCTTTAGTGCAGGAAGCCATATGAATCACAGCTTTCCGCAGCATATGGGGTCGACCGGACAGCATTTTGCAGGCAGTGGTAACATGCAGCAGTTCGGAAACAGCAGTCAGCAAGGCATGAGAACAGTACCAAGCAGCATGTAAGCTGTTTTACACAAAAAAAGGGTGAACAGCAGGCCGTCAAATCGGCTTGTTGTTCACCTCTTTTTCATATCATTTAAGCCCTTTCATCAGCTGTTGCTAGTTTAATTCCCGTTCGGCCAGCACCTTCATTCCGTCTCGCAAATACTCAGCCAGCCCGGGGCGATAGCCTTCATACATTTTATTGAAATCCTCATGCTCGACATACAAATCTCCCAGCCCGCTATAAATTTCTGCGGTAGGAGTATAAAATCGGCTTACCCATTGAAGATGACGGCGGATCAGCGCCTGTACTTCTTCACTGTTATGCTTCAATCCTTTATTCATGGCTTCAGCCAGCCGTCGATGAATCTGGTCAGCCTCTGCCTGCGAATCCAAATAATCCTCTTTGCTCCAGTTCTCCGTCGCCGTCTTGCTCTCCTGAATTGTTTTCTGAGCCTCTTGACCATAACGGTCTGTCAAATCATGTTCATACATTTCCTGCTTTTCCGGGTTAAACCCTTGGTACATTTGCTCTGGTTTCATTGCTTGTTCCCCTTTCAAATGAGCCACCGTTTCGTCGATGGTTTGTAGGAGAGTATGCAAGCGGAAGACTTTGGCCTCGACCTTGGCTCGATGCTCTTGCAAAACCTCGGCCTTTTGTTCCTTGGTTTGCTCCAGCATATTTCCAATTTCAGATAAAGGCAAATCCAGTTCCCTATATACCATGATTTGCTGAAGCCTCAACAGTTGTTCCTGTTCGTAATAGCGATATCCATTATTTCCAATATGATGCGGTTTCAGCAATCCTATTTCATCATAATAATGCAAGGTTCGTACGCTGATTCCCGACAGATTAGATACTTCCTTCACCGTATAAGCCATTCCGCTTCACCTCCCTTGCTTGACAGTCTACAGTCTCACGTGGCGTGAGAGTCAACGCCCCCACTTGCCCACCTTGGTACTACACTTTTACCCTATAAGCGCATTGTGAACCGCTCATTTACCAACCATTTTTCATACTTGCGACCTACAATCGGCATCTTTAGATAACTATGCAAAAAAAAGCCCACCAACGAGCATTTTCAAATATGCTGGGGGCTCCATATATTCGATTTGACTTAACCACTATTTACAGATCAAACGATACCTAAGAGAGGCTTTTTCCCATAACCACACGATCATAAAAAGCTATCTTTTGAATAATTTTCTCCAAATTGTGCTGCGTTTGTGCCACATGTTCCTCCACCTTCTTTTTGTGGGCTACAAGGAAATCTCTTCTCTCTTGGATTGTGGCTTCTCCTTTTACATTTAGCTCAAGGTATGCCTTAATTTCTTCAATGGTCATCCCTGTATCTTTCATAGCCATAAGGAACCTGATCCAATCGATTTGTTTTTCGGTATATACCCTTCTTCCCCCTTCATCCCGACCGACATCAGGTAATATGCCTTCTTTTTCATAATAACGAAGGGTAGATGCGGGCAATCCGCTCTTGATTTGAACTTCTTTAATGGAGTACATGGTTATTCCCCTCCTCATTCTTATATTTTCTCTTCAAGTCAGCTTTAACGATAAGTATAAGTTTTCATAGTAAAGAGTGCAAAATTAAGATTCCTACTACCTTACAGCAGCGAGGCAACCTTCTTATTGCCCGTCAGTCCGGACAGAAAATAGAACGTGGGCATTTGTGCCTCGTAACCAAAATCGTCAACATGGCTGATAATATCGTCCACAATCTGGTCGGTCTGAAGACCTTCACGTGCTAATCGAGTTCATACCCGCACCGCCTTATATTGCATCCAATTCTACACACCAAACGCCACCTCATACAGCATGGGAATCGATTGCCACCACAGCTTGCTCCTTATCCGGTATTACTAAAAATTTTATTGCCAACTAGAATATTATTTATGAATATATATCGGTAATTCTTTATAATTACCCTCACACACCCCTCAATAAATAAACACATATTGGTAATTACTTGTATACTTTTCAACAGTTTACTAAATATATGCGATTGCTTCTCTAAGCCTATTCTTTTTTATCATAACTATTTAGTATTATAAGGATATAAAAAAGGAGGTTATCATTTGAAAAGTACAGGTATGACACGTCCCCTAGATGCGTTAGGCCGTATCGTTATTCCCAAAGAAATGCGAATTTCCATGGATTATAATGTGGGTGATCCTGTTGAGATTTTTGCAGATGAGGAAACTGGTATTCTCGCCTTTCGAAAATATACTGGGGTGACGTGTAAAATGTGTGGTTCAACAGAACAATTAACTTATTTTAGAGACAGCTTTATTTGCGGGGAATGTATTGAGAGTTTAAAGAAGGGGGTAAATTTCAGCCCAGTCCTAAGACCAGCCAAATCAGCTTTATCCAACTCACAACGATCTAATAAAGAGTCCAAACGTCTGCGGCGATCGACACAACAGATGATCGAAAGTCTAAAAGAATTAATGCAAAAGCACCCCAATGCAGCACAGCACGAATATGCCAAAATACTTGAGGTTTCCCAAGCCCGTATATCCCAGCTCAAAAAAATGCTATAACCACAGCTTGATACCCTACATAGATATACACCAGTGATTTCATCATGTACAGCTACTTTTGAACCGTGATACGCAGCATCATAGCTAACCGACAAAATGCAAAAACGTCCATGCGAAAATTCCAAACCAGGTATAAAGACCCACTGAATGACTTACAAGCGAGAACGCCTATAGCAAAAGGCAGTGCTACATTTAATATTGGTTCCTGAATTAAAAAATGGCCTTCTTTAATTAGAGAAGGTCATTTCATTTATTTATTCATTTTTCTGTAGTAAAACATCCTATACTTTTTCTTTTCGTCAGTTTTTCGTCATTTCATTACATCTTCTCCTCATAAAAAAATAGTATTCGTTTTATAGATAGAGAAAGGATGTGTGAACCTAATATGAACAAACCTGCTCAAATTTTTTCTATTCTTATACTTTCCGTAAGTGTAAGTGTGTTTGCTGGTTGTGGAAAGCAGGAAACAACAGATACATCTACCAATGAAACAGTACCAACAACCTCAGAAACGGTAGTCAAAGAAGGAACAGATCAACCAGCCGCCCTGCAAAGTTTCCATTCCTTCTCATTGCGGAACTTTTCAGAGCCTCGCGAACGTGATGTAATCGACTTGGGCAGGCTCTGCCGATTCGATCCGAAGTGCCCGGTTGATCTGTCCCCGGTGATATTGTCCATGTAAGAGGACCTGCAACAGGCTGTCCCGGACGGACGTTCGGAACGGAACCCCGCTCTGGTTCGCATAGTCGATCATCTCATCCAACTCGGATTCCTCGAGCCCTTCGATATAGACACGATATTGTTCGGCGTTTTCTTCGAACATCGTCCGGATCGCCGACAGGTCTTCAGCTTCCTCCCACAACGAATATTGCGCGCTGCCCTTGCCCTGCAATCGGGACAGCCAGACTCGTTCCGCGACCGCGACGTGCCGAACCAGCTTCAGAAGGTCCTTGTTCTTCGTCTCACTCTCCTCGAGCGCGTCCAAGATGCGTCCGTCCGCCCAGTACAGGTGGTCCATCATGCACTTGATCGTCTTCATTTCGGTTTCCCCCTCTTCATCTCATCGATTACTTGAACCTACTGTTAACCGTTAGTTTAATCATTTGAATGAACTAAAACAACCTTTTTTGGGGTGAATTCCTTGTTGCTGTAAACTTCCAAGGAGAAACGTGCAATTTCAAAGGGTTTAGTGGCTTGTCGCTCCCTTTTGGGAAGAACTCATGGGAGATTAAGCCTACTCTGGTTGCTGCACCATCCTCATTTTACGTTTAGCCTTGAAAGATCTTTGATACTTTAATTTCATAACCCTTCTCAGGCACTGCCTTTTTTAAAAAATCATTTGGCTAGGTCTATTTTGTTATTGTCTTTTTGGGGCTACGACCATCCTTCATTATATTCCATTTTTAAATATTAATTAAAGAACATACGCGGGTAGCAGTAGTGATTTAAAAGAGCCTTATCTTAATCTAGCACTAAGAAAACACTTTATTTTCATCTGATAATCACGTAGAAGGTGCCAAAAAAGCCTATCTAATGAACAGACATACGCAAAACGTATTATCTATGTCCATCAGATAGGCTTTTATATAACTACTACCGTTTAATAACGATCAGCTTTGTTTCCAGCATTTCTTCCATGGCATACTTTACGCCTTCGCGTCCGGTGCCACTTTGCTTCACACCACCATACGGCATATGGTCGACACGGAAGCTTGGAATGTCATTGATCACCACGCCGCCAACCTCAAGCTTGTCTGCTGCATCCAGCGCAGTCGTGATATTACGTGTGTAAATTCCCGCCTGCAGGCCATAGATCGAATCATTCACATGGTTTACGGCTTCATCTATAGAGCTAACAGAATGAATCAGCACAAGCGGGGCAAACACTTCACGACAGGATACCTTGGAAGTCGGGTCCACATTAAGCAAAACCGTCGGCTCCAAAATACCTCCCTTGGCTTGACCACCCAGAGCGATCCTCGCACCTGCTTGAACGGCTTCTTCCAGCCACTCACGGACACGTTCGACATCCTTGGCTGAAATAAGCGCGGATACATCCGTGTCCGGCTCTAGCGGATCTCCCATTTTTAAACGTTGAGTTGCTTCTATAAATCGGGATACAAAGGTATCATACAGTTCATCGACAACGTAAATACGTTGAACTGATATGCACACCTGCCCTTGATTGGCAAAGGCTCCACTCACACAACGGTCGATGACCGCTTCCACATCCGTATCACGGTCGATAATAACGGCCGCGTTGGAACCCAGCTCCAGCGTGACCCGCTTCAAGCCAGCCTTGGAGCGAATTTCTGTACCGACCGCCGGGCTACCGGTAAAAGTGATATAGCTGACGCGCGGATCAGTGACAAGTACGTCGCCATTGGTTTTACCATCGCCGCTGATCACGTTAAGAGCGCCCGCAGGCAATCCAGCATGCTCTAGCAGCTCCGCGATTAGGTAAGCCGACAACGGCGTCTGCTCCGCAGGCTTTAATACGACTGTATTGCCTGCTGCCAGCGCGGGACCCACTTTATGAGCGACCAGATTCATCGGAAAGTTAAATGGTGTAATAGCTCCTACTACTCCGACAGGTTCTTTGAGCGTGTAGGCCATACGGCCCTCGCCGCCCGGTGCGGCATCCAGCGGAATGGTTTCCCCGTGAATCCGTTTGGCTTCTTCAGCTGCGAACTTGTAGGTTTGCACCGTCCGGTCAACCTCCGCCAGCGCAGCTTTCCATGGTTTTGACGCTTCGCGTGCAATGATGCGCGCTGCATCCTCACGCCGCTCTTCCAGCAGGTCAGCCAGCTTCTCCAAAATGGCTGACCGCTGGTGCGCTGGCATGGCCCGCATCTCCGAGCGTGCATCAGAGGCCGCCTGAATAGCAGCCTTGGCATCTTCTGGCGTGGCCACTGCCACCTCAGCAATGATTTCCCCAGAGTACGGTGATTTCAACATCGTGTACGATGAAGCTGCCTTCCATTCTCCTCCAATAAATAAATGCTGCTGCATGCTTTTTCCTCCTTTTCTCTATATTAACGTCTCTTTTACCATCTATTTTACCGTCAGCACCGGACAAGGTGCATGCTGAATCACATGATGGCTCACGCTGCCCAGTATCATTTCAGAAACAAGTCCTTTTCCCCGTGTTCCCATAATGATCAGATCCACCTTTTCCTGATCTGCAACTTCACAAATGACACTCGCCGGATTACCATGACCCGCCAACATACGGCAAGGGATGTCCGCGTCCTTTAAATAGTCGGATGCAGGTTCCAGGATATGACGACCTTCCTCTTCGATCCGCTCATCCACATCAATCCCAATCGGTGGCTCATTCATGGATAAAGCCGGGTTTACATGCAATACAGTCAGATGCGGGTCCCCCTGAAGCTGCTTAGACAACGTTTTGGCGGTCTCCAACGCCTTCATCGCGTGTTCCGAACCATCAATCGCGACCAGAATCTGTTTGAATTCGCTCATCCTCTTTTCCTCCTCAGAAGTTCAATGTTAGTGTGCATCTACCTGAATATCCTGCATATGTCGACGACGTCCGATCAGCACAACTACACCAATCAGGACCATCAATGCTCCAAAATAAAACGGGGTTTCTGCTGAGTACCACTCTGACAGCTTCCCTGCAAGCCACGGCGAAATGGCCCCGCCCAAAAACCGCATGAAGCTGTAGGCCGCAGATGCTGTCGAGCGCTCCACTGGAGCAGCCTGCATAACAGCAGTTGTAATCAATGTATTGTTAATCCCCAGGAAAATACCAGCTACAATGACGGCGACAATGACAGTCGTTGGCGAGCCAGCTACCGTCCCAATCGCCATAACACCTAAATCAATGGCAAATAGCGTCAGCATGATACTAATGGAAGATACCACGCTCAAGCGTGCTTGAATCTTTGGTGCTACAAACACCGAGGTAAAGGCTAGCATAATTCCCCAGCCAAAAAATACATAACCCAAACCATGCTCGTCCAGATGCATTACATATGGAGAATACGCCATCAACGTAAAAAATCCAAAGTTATATAACAACGCTACAATACCGAGCGTGAGTAAAGCTGGATAACTAAGCGCTTTGAACGGATCGGCAATGGAACCGCGTTTTTTGGGCTTTGGAATCGAAGGCAGCATAAACGTAATGAACAAAAATCCCACGACCATTAGTCCGGCTACACCGAAAAACGGACCACGCCAGGAAATGGAGCCTAACTCACCGCCCAGCAGCGGACCCACTGAAATCCCGAGGCCCAAGGCCGCTTCATACAAAATAATTGCTTTAGCTGTTCCAGAAGTAGACAGACCTACAATCGCAGATAACGCTGTTGCGATAAACAAAGCGTTCCCCAAGCCCCAGCCTGCCCGGTAGCCCACAATTCCGCCAACTGTATTGGCCGTGCCGCCAAGTCCAGCAAACACAATAATAAACAAAATCCCGGTTAGTAACGTCCATTTGACACCCAATCGACTAGATACGACGCCCGTAATCAGCATCGCAACGCCTGTTACCAGGTTATAGCTGGTGAACAGCAATGACACTTGGCTTTTCGTAGCATGAAGCTGATCGGCAATGGCCGGAAGAATCGGATCGACCAATCCCAGGCCCATAAATGAAATAACACAAGCAAAGGCGACCGCCCATACCGCTTTAGGTTGAGACAGCAAGCCTGAGCGTTCTTTTAGCTCTTCAGGTAATGCATGTTGTGAACTCATATTATGATGTTACCTCCACATCTGAATGTAAATGTTCTTGTTATGATGGGTTGTGATCAAGTTCCTCATCCAAAAGGGTTTTGCGTTCACGAACCCTGACCCGCAACTCCTCCAACTCAGTCTGGAGCAAACGGATGCTGTTGATTTTTCCCTCCATTAATTCCAACTGTTCGTTCAGTGTACCTTCCATATCCTCCAACATGGCCCGTCGCTCGTTCGGTTGCAAATGCTCCGTTCGCTCGCGATATTCCTCCCGCTGACCCTTGAGCATTTCCGCTGCGGACATGTAACGCTGAAGCTCTTGCAAGGAGAATCCAAGTACTTCCTTGGCACTCACTATTTTTTTTAGTAAATCCACATCCTCCTGCGTATACAGGCGCATATTTCCTTCACTGCGTTGCGGGGAGGGCAATAATCCGATCTCCTCATAATAACGAATAGTTCGCTTCGTCAGACCACTTTGCTTGGCGACCTCATCAATTTTATACGTAACCATGACACCCACCTTATGAAAAAGATTATATATAAATACTACGCCTATATAACGTTAACGTCAACGTAAACTTTGATATAAAAAGAAACCGCCTCTATTGGAGACGGTTCCTGTTTTGACTAGCACGGTCATAGACCCGAAGCATCGGCGCTCAAGCCCATGAATATAGCTTTAGATGAAAATGGTACGTGTGATGATAACCAGCAAAATGAAGAGTACCAGAATAACACCAGTGGAAGTAAACATGTTGTAGCCGCCACCACCGCAACCTCTTTCTACTTCACCCATCTTAAGTTCCTCCTCCCTCTGTCGATTACAACAAATCGCCCGAAATCAGATTCATGAGCTACGAATTAGATGACGAATGCTTTGGAAATAATAACGAGCAGAATGAAAAGTACCAGAATCGCTCCTGTAGATGTAAAAGCTCCATAACCAGCGCCTACTCCAGACATGGTGATTCCTCCCTTCATGGTTTACAAGAGCATCTTATGCTTATGCCATCATTCATGATAGGGACAAATGCCGCGCCTGCCGCCCAAATCTAGGTTTGGTATTGTATAGTCCTGTTATTCTTCGGACCCGAGCATGCCGTGATACAGGAGGTTTCGTGCCTGCTTGGCAAGCACAGACGGACTTTCACGTCCAGGTAGCAATTTCGTTAACGTCAGCCGTTCAATCAAGCCGATCACGCATTCTGCTATCAGTTCAGGGTCCAGTTCCTCACGGCACGAGCCCCATCGTTGCGCAGCCAGCAGATGCTTTTTGATATGCTCGGCCATTTCCGCCTTAATGCGCACCGAGTCTGCCGCCTGGTAAAATCCGACACGGGTGATCGCCGGATTGTTAGACAACACGCGAAAAATAGCCTCCAGAAACACTTGTCCCCGTTGCAAAATTTCAGCTTCGCTTTGATCCGGACCTATCTTCATGCTTTGAACCGTTTCATTCACCAAAGTACGAAAGCTCTCCACAAGCTCATCATACATCTGTTCCTTGCTTTCAAAATGAATATAAAAATCCGGCTGCGTCAATCCTGCGCGTGCCGCGATCGAACTTACCTTTGTCTGATAAAACCCCGTCTGAGCGAACTCTTCAGCCCCTGCTTCCAGTAACAACCGTCGACTCTCCCGACTTCTGACTCCTGCTCCCATCACGGTCTTGCCCCCTTACGCCACAAATCTATCGTATTATAAAGTTCCTTTGCAGTAAGAACAACGGGCTTGAGGATGATATATACCTGTCCTTCAAAAGTCCTAATACAGAAGGACTGAAAGTTTTGGAAAATCAAGGGCATCTCCCTACAAGGTATAATTAACCAATCTGACGGTGAGCGAGCAGGATTTATTACGCTCAGTGATGAGGACAATATTTGCGCATCATCTCAATCGTCGTCAGATCATCATCCAGCCCCCGTTGTTGCAAGCCGTCGATAATTTGCTGACGTTCCTGATCTTTGACATTTTGACCGAATTTAAACTTGGCGGTCCAATCCTCCGGTACAATTTTGATCAGAGCGACCCCTTTCAAACGTGAGGCATACCGAGAATCGCTAGCATCAATCGTGTCATACCCGCCTTCCGGTTGCAGCTTACTCATAAAAATGGAAAAGGCCGATGCTTTTTCTTCCAAATCCACTACATGCTCCGCATGACCACGCACGGTAATGCTTTTAAAAAATGAAGTCGCCGGACATGCCATATGTTCATCCGTAAAATAAGATGGAATGAGCGCATATTCTTTGGCGGCTGAAAAAGTAACCCGATTATCCTCTTTCATCCGTTCCATCTTTTCTCCAGCACGGCTGCCATGAATATAAAAAACGCCATTTCCATAAGCGAAATTCAAGGGAACCACACGCGGAAAACCATCCTCGCTGTTCATGCCTAAAAATCCGAAACTGACCTCGCTTAGAAACTGCTCTATTTCCTCTAGTTCTGCCACCGCAAATTCTTTCCTTCTCATAGTGAACTCTCCTTCCATCTATTGACCAATGATACATTTCAGATTATGTTGAAAATGGATTCATAAAAAGACCCAATATGAACGAAAATGAGTGGCCCAATCGAAGGAGAAGAATATGGATATTACGATTGCTTATCAGCGTGCGCTTCAAAAATATCATCTAAAATATTTGGCATTGTATCATGCTCTTCGTGAGGGAATCCTCAATGGTTCCCTTGCCAGTGGTACGCGTCTGCCTTCCACTCGTGATCTGGCTGTGATATATGGAATTTCGCGAGGGAGTGTTAAAGAAGCATACGATATGCTGCTGGCAGAAGGATATGTAGACTCGGCAGTAGGCAGAGGAACCTTTGTTATGCAACAGACAGCGGTGCTACCAAACCCATCTCAAATCGGCCTGCAGAATCAGAATCCACCCGTTTCCAAGCAAAAATCCCCTACGCTGTCAGCATGGGGACAACGAATCATGCAGATCGAAAGGGAACGAAACTTACAGTCGTCTCCTGTTTCTGCTACAGATAGAGACCGTGCACAACAGCCTTTGATTTCTTTTCAGGCAGGAGAAGTTGTATTGGAGGGCAATTCACAGATCGCATGGAAAAGCGCACTGACTGCCGCTGGAAAAGATCTGCAAAAGCCCTCGGCTGACGAAACTACTGCGCCAGTGAGCGGTGATGAATGGCTACGTGAAGCGATTTGCCATCATGTTGGCAGAACACGCGGAATTACGGCCAGCCCGGATCAAGTCGTATTATGCAGTGGTTCCATGGAAGTAATCACGTTATTAAGTCAGTTGCTTATTCATGAACAAGATCGAATTGTATTGGAGAATCCTTGTTATTCCGGCATCTACCGTGCAGTTACTGCCTCAGGCGGACAGATACTCGCTGCCGAAATGGATCAACACGGAATTGTCCCACAGGATTGGGATTCCAAATTGCTGTTTGTTACACCTGGACGACAGTTTCCAACCGGGGCAGTTTTGCCATTAACACGACGTCAACATATTTTGCAATGGGCAGCATCCAAGGGAGCGTGGATCATTGAGGACGATTATGACAGTGAATTCCGCTGGGCAGGACGACCCATTGAACCGTTAAAAGCACTGGATTGCGCAGAATGTGTCATCTATGTCGGTTCCTTTTCCAAAAGCATGTTCAGCAGCCTTCGGCTCGGGTTTGCAATCCTGCCCGTTGAATTAGCCCAAGCGCTGACAGCTGCCAAACGACTATACGATCCCCTGCCGCCTGCCCGCTTGGAACAGCGCGCACTGGCACGTTTTATGATGCGCGGCGACTACGTTCGCCATGTGCGTCGGATGACTCGCATATACAGGTCTCGCTACGACGTGTTCCAGCGGGAAATACAGCAGTTGAATGAACTGTTTCACTGGCATCAGAACAATTGCGGACTACATGCCTATGCCATCTGGAAGCATGATTCTGCCCAGTATCATCATTTGATGCAGACAGCACGATTTTACGGAGTCACATGGCGTGATGCCGCCGATTACCAACTGACACCGGGACCTCCATCAGCTTGCTTTATCTTTGCCCATCTATCGGAGCAACAAATTATTGAAGGGTTTAACCGTCTGCGCCAGGCATGGGACAGTATCAAACATGAGTATCACGGAGCAAAGCTGAGGCTTTAAAAAGGTACTCCATTCGCGCTTTGTATATAGCAAATTAGACTAACGATAAAGAAGAATTGCCCTTTCCATTCCCTTACTTTTTCATATGATGCTAGTAACTTAAAAGAATTGGAGTGAGAGAAATGGCAATTAGTCCGCTTTGTAGACAGTTTGCAGCTATATTAAAAGCAACACCTCAAATCATCAACGGAGTTTGTACTGCATCTACAGTCAGAAATAACATCAAGCCGATCATTTTAGGGAAAAGGGCCAGATCCTTTCTTGCCATACCCCAAGCTTTTTCTTTCGAAAGTATTGGCCGTAACGGAAAAGGTTTATGTCTTGGTGAAACCGTGATTTTGACCGCAGAAATTAATCCGTTTATTTCTCGACTTCGTAAACATGATATCAAAGTGACGGCACTGCACAATCACTGGCTATTTGATAACCCCAATCTCTGGTACATCCACTTCGAAAAAGTAGAAAAACCGCTTGTTTTCGCCACAGAAGTGCGTGACGCGCTTAATGTCTTGACAACGAAGCCTGTACGGCCGGTTATTAAGAAAAAGTAAGCTATCAATAAATGCAAAGATCCGCTTTGGCGGGTCTTTTTTTGTTATGGGCGGAACATAGGACAAAACAGATTAATATTCTACATTAGCCCATTTATCTAAAAGGAGAGCTTTATGAAAAACAAATTAATCTTTGATTATATTGTCGTAGGAACAGGTCCTGCGGGTGCTGTAATAGCGAAAACCCTTACGGATGATAAGCAAACATCGGTTCTTGTGCTGGAAGCAGGGGAAAATAACGATAAAGATAAACCCATTAGGGACTCTACCTTTGCCCCGGAGCTGGAGGAACAATTTTTCCCTGAATACTTTTGGCAAGGGGAAGGCATTCCACAAAATGGAGTAGACGATCGGTCATTCGAATGGACCACAGGACGGCTGCTAGGCGGTGGCTCTTCAATTAACGGCGAGCAGTATGTACGGCCTACTTCGGCTGTATTTAGAGAATGGGAAAAACTTTTAGGCCCATTATGGTCACCTAGAAGAGCCATTCGCCGATTCAAAAAACTAGAAAAATATAATGGAGAAACGAATAATCCAAGGGTTCACGGATATAGCGGACGGATTGATATCAGGCAAGCTCCTGTAAATCCCACGTCTATGGCGCAAAAACTAACCTTGGCCATTGAACGTGCTACAGGTTTTCCGGAAATCCTCGATTATAACGATCCTAAAACTCCCCTTGGTCCCTTTACCCGATGGCAGTTGTTCCAAAAACCAAATGGACACAGGGAAAGCTCTTCAACCGCTTTTCTCTCGCCAGGCATCATGACTTCTTCCGGACAGGGCGTAAACGGCCGGAAGTTGAGGGTTTTCTTTAAATCAACAACTTTGCGCGTTCTTTTTACTAACAAGCGCGCTGTAGGAGTGGAATTCCTCCGTGAAGGAATATGTACACGAGCTTATGCGCGGAAGAAGGTTATCGTCTCAGCAGGCATTAACAGCGCCCAGTTATTAATGCTATCCGGAATCGGACCTGAAAAATCGCTTAAAGACAAAGGGATTCATGTAGTATTTAATAATCCCAATGTAGGCAAACGCCTGCGTAACCATACTCTGAACTTTGCCTCCTTCTCAACCAATCCCAAGGATCGCGCACTGCCTTCTAATGATCCAAGTGCTCTATATACGGGTGGAGCCTTCTTGCCTGATCCCAATGGAACGGAGGACCATCGTCGGGCGGTTCAAATGCTAGGTATAGGTTCGGAAGGCATGCTTACCTTAGGTTTGATTTACTTACGCCCTGCAAGCCGGGGATCGATCAAACTGCAAAACAACGACCCTCTGAAAATCGTGCTTGCAGATGAAGGCTTTCTCTCGAATCCCGAGGACATGGAAGCGGTGAAAAACATATATAAAAATTATGTCAAAAACATAGCGGCAGAGCTGACGGCCATTGATCCATCATATCAGCTCGTTTCTCCTACGCTTGACGTTATTGACAACGACTCTAACCTGGAGGAGTTTATCAAGCAAAATTTTGGCCATAATCATCACCAGCAAGGCTCTCTTCGCATGGCCCCATTAAATAGAGGAGGCGTCGTGGATCGCAGAGGTAACGTGCATGGAGTCAAAAATTTAATCGTTGCCGATGCTTCCATCATCCCCTTCACGGTCGATGGCAACACATCCGCTGCTGCATACCTGATAGGATATACCATAGCACGACAATTAAAGCTGCTGGATAAAAATATACGCGCTCGAAAGTTAAGACGGCAACGATATGAAGAATATGAAGAGTAGCCTGAGACTCGTTCGTTATTTGCGGCGGATGACTCGAATATATCCCCTTATTTAATTACTAGCCCCAAAAGGCCCACAAAGGATGAAGCCTGATGCGGTGAGATGATGCAGCCATTCAAGTCTTCTATCTCTACTTGTAATCCATCAAATTCGCAATCACTGAGATCAATTCCCTTGAGCTTGGACCCCGACAGGGTGGCTTGATCCAGATTGCAACGGGCAAAAGAGGCTTTTTGTAGTGTTAAATGATACAGATCTGCACTTATCAAAGAACAATCCTCAAAACCAACTTGCTTGAAATTAGCAAAACGGAACATCGAATAATCCCCTAAACAATCCGAAAAACGAACGTTTTGGAACCTGCTTCTCGAAAAATCCGTTCCGAGCAATTTGCAGTTTCTGAACTCTACCCGATGGATAAAGGAACCTGAAAAATTAACATTCGATAGATCGCATTTATCAAAAATAACGTCTGTCCATTCACTTTCCGGCAATGACGATTCCATGATCGTTACATTTTTAAAAGTCATCTTCTCTAATGAAACCTTAACCGCTTCCATATTGTCCAAAATGATATCCTCTACAGACCCTATACTGAGTTCGTCTTTGGATCGTATGGAGCGCATTTCTTCATTTAATACGGGTAAATCCGCAGGAATCTTTGGCAACTCCATTTTATTTTTCATTATATCTCTACCTCCACGATTGAGAGCCCTCTAGGATATCTATATGAATCTATTTTCTATCAATTCTCATACATAGGGTAGCAAAAGTATTTCTCACACATATATTAACGTAGTGAGCACGCTCACGAACCTTTGTTAGGAGGTTGATAACATGGCAGTACAGCTATCTAATCAAGTGTTCTCCATCTCTGTCGGAGATTACGGGGATCTCTCTTCCTTGCGACTGGTAGGGGACACTTTTAATACCAACTATGTTATGAACAGCTCCAACGCACCTAAACAGAATACGTCGGATCATCAATGGCTGGGTGAACTCATGTTCACCTATCGTCTCGGCAACGGAGCGTGGACTCGGGCATGGACAAGCAATTCTGCTGATGCGCGCCAGATCACCTCTTCTGGAAACAGTGTCCAGGTAGCCTATCAGAATTCATCAAACCATCAGGGAATACGTAATTTCATTTTACATGAAACTTATTCGTTGGTTAACGATTATTTGCACTGGCAAATGAAAGTAACGAACAGCTCTAATCAAACGCTGGAGATCGGAGATTGGGGACTGCCACTTCCGTTTAACGAGTATTGGTCCGGTGGCAATAATGAACAAATTTATGAAACCAGAGTACTCTCACACTCCTTTGTAGGCCATAATAGTTCCTTTATTACCGCTGGACGACCTAGCGGCATCGGACCGTATGTACTACTAATCCCTGATGCCTCAACGGGGGCTGGTCTCGAATATCAGGACCATTGGAGAACTGAGGAGCATCCCGGCAGCACATGGGCTATGGAGCAAGGGGGCTGGTCCGAAGGACTGAATGTGTTCTATATCCACTCCAATGTCATCAAGAGCACCAACCGTGGCTATCTTGGAAGCACCAGTCTGTCGCTGGCTCCTGGTGAAAGCAAAACGTATGCTTTTAAATTTTACAAGGTAGCGGACGAGCAGGCCGTAAAGGACAGGCTGTACAGTGAGGGACATGTGGATGTGACCGTGGTTCCGGGTATGATCTTCCCAACCAATCTCAAGGCTAAATTCGATCTGCATACCAGCAAATCCATTACCTCTGTCACCGCGCAATATCCGTCGGAAACGACCATCAGCTATCTGGAAACAGCCCCTACAAACCATAAAATATATGAACTTACACTGGGACGACTGGGACAAAACAATATTACGGTTAACTATGGTAACGGCGAAAAAACCGTTCTCCAGTTCTATGCCATCGAGCCAATCGAAGCTGCACTTCAGCGTCACTCTACCTTCATGGTCAACAGCACCCAATGGAACGTTCCGGGCGACCTGAGGGATAAGGTCTTTGATGACTGGATGATGCAGTACAAGGCCAAACGCAACAGCTTTGCTGGTTACTGGGGCTGGGGTGACGATTGGGGGCTAACTCACGGTCAGTTTCTGGCGGAGAAAAACGTTCAGAAGCCCGTGGCATCTGAGATCAAGGCAGTCGATGATTATTTGGAAGTGGCCATCTGGACGAATTTGATGGAAGGCCATCATAGCGATTATCTGGTTCCTGATTTCCTGATGCCGCAGCCTAATACGACACCAACGTACCGGGGCTATGCCTATCCGCACATTTATAATACGTTTTTTAGCATGTATAAACTTGCCAAGCTGTATCCCAACCTGATCAGCTATCGCAATAGCAAAAACACATATTTGCTACGTGCTTATCATATTTTTAAAGCGTTGTATGAAGGCCCTGTTGCCTATAACTGGAACACGGGACTCATGGGTGAGCTAACTACACCTGATATTATTAAAGCGCTTCAGGAAGAAGGCTTGACCACCGAGGCTAACGACCTGATTGCCAAAATGGCTACCAAGTACAACAATTTCAAGAATACCACCTATCCTTATGGCTCTGAGTATAACTATGACAATACAGGCGAAGAAGCCGTATATACACTCGCCAAAATGAACAACAACACGACGATGATGAGCAAAATCAACGCCAAAACGCGTGCTGCACGCGGTCATATGCCTGTCTGGTACTATTACGCCGATCCGGTCACCATTACCGGAGAGAATTGGTGGAACTTCCAGTACACGACCTCACTGGCCGGCTATGCGATGGATGACTGGACACGTCGTTATTCGTCCAAGCCTGAAGTGGATCAGCGTCTATCCTATGCCGCCAAGCTGGCGAACATCGGGGCGATTAACTCGGGACAGATCAGCTCTGATCCTGCCAATATCGGGGCGGTATCGTGGACATATCAGGCAGGCAAGGGCAATTACGGCGCCCTGGGTCTGGACGGCGGCCCTCTCTTTAACGGATGGCGTGGCATGTCCGGGGAAGCCGATCTAGGGCTGTTTGGAGCCATTAAAATTCTAAGCTCGGATGTTGCTGTCGATCCCATATTCGGTTTGTTCGGTTATGGCTGTGACGTTACAGAAAGCAATAACAGCTATACGGTTACTCCAAAAGACGGCGTATTCCAACGTCTGCATCTGATCACCCAGAAGCTGAGTCTGGAGTTGAACCGGGATCAATATAGCTTGGCCATCGTGTCCAAGTCCAAGAACAACATGCGCCTGACACTGAAAAATATGACCCCAGGCACGACTCATACTACCGTTATGAGCTTGACCGGACTCGCGGCAGGTACGTATGACGTGCTCGTAGACGGCACAAAAACCGGATCAGTCACGGCTGCTAACAGCTCTGCGATCACGGTCAGACTGAATATCGGTACGGCAGCCAACTATGATATCCGTATTCAGTCGAGTACAGGTAATCCGTCTCCCGCTGGAGACATCATAGCCCGTTATGAATTTGACGAAACGGCCGGATCTACCGCAGCCGATTCGTCAGGTTATGGACAGCAGGCCAGTGTAAATGGAGGCGCGTGGGGAGCCGGACGGAAAGGCAATGCCCTGCACTTTAACGGTACAGACGCCTATGCTAGCCTGCCCGGTGGTATCGTTAGCAGCCTCAATGACTTTACCATTGCCGCGTGGGTACGGGTGAACACGCATAACGGCTGGGCACGCCTGTTTGATTTTGGAGCAGGCACGGATCGGTATATGTTTTTGACACCTAAGGCCGAGGGAACTGGTATGCGCTTCGCTATCACTATCTCGGGGAACGGAAAGGAACAACAGTTGAATGCGCCGGAGCTGGCAACAGGGGTTTGGAAGCATGTCGCCGTGACTTTGTCAGGCAATACTGGAATGATGTATGTGGACGGTGTAGAGGCGACGCGTAACACGAACATGACGCTGAATCCTTCCAGTCTTGGACTGACAAACCGGAACTATATTGGGAAATCCCAGTTTGATGATCCCTATCTGAACGGCGCAGTAGATGAACTGATCATTTACAACAGAGCCCTGACCGCTCAGGAAATCCGGGGCTTGGCCTCGGCAAGTAGCATCATTACAGCCCCTGATGTGGGAGTCCAAGCATATGCTGAGGGGGCAGATTAGAATGCATTATGCATTCATTTCATGCCATTAACGTTTTAGATTGTGAATGATTTGTACCGTGAATCATCTGTGTCGTGAATCATTTGCGTCGTAAATGATTGGGATCGTGAATTACTTCTGCTGGTGCTTCTCATTGCCTCCACCCCGGATTTCTTATATTAATTCTGTAATCAGGGGTGAAATCCGGGGAGGTGATGCTTCCGAAGTGAGCCGCCCTATGGAAAGCATTTAAATTGACGCCTTACCGGGACGATCAGCGGCAATTTTTCCATCGGGAGGGCGTTTAGCTCCGTCTAATGCGTGTCGTTCTTGGTCTTAAGCGAGCCAGTTCCTCACTGGTGAGCTGCCTAGTATAAGAGCGAGGGGAAGATCCTGTATCTACCCTCAGCACCCTGCCTGCCCCGTTGGGGCGGGCTACCCGTGTGTTGAATACCTGCATGGCCCACTGCACTGGAAAGGCTATGGATAAGCGACCATCTGCCGTGCCTGCATAATTAACCGCAGCTGCATAATTATCAGACTGTCTGAGCCATACAGAGCCAGAATCCCCGGGTAGTGATACAGGAGTCGTACCTCTAATAACCGTCTGATCTTCGAAGGTCAGTAAGCCCAACTCTCCACCATAATTGATTTGCAGGTCCGTATAGACGGACTCTACCGTGCCATTGACCCGCCCGGTCGTACGCCCTACCTTCTTCAACCTATCCCCTATGCGATAAGCGGTCACATGACCCGGAATCGCTCCTACTGTGGCATAACGCGGATTGAGCAGGTTGTTACGGGTCGGAAGCGAAAGCGCCCCATCAATCAGGTTCGTTCCGGTAGGATTCAAGCGCACGTAACGATATAGCCGTCCTATACGATCCTGAGCAACCGTCCCCCCATCGGCTCCGCCTGGCTGAATTGTAGCCTCCCGATTGTCTGTATTGGAGGGATTGAGGACATGGTTGTTGCTAAAAAGATAACGTGTAGCCGGCGCTCCAGTTGGGGCAACGATGAGTCCGGTTGTACCGGAGCCTTCAATCGTCCCGACACTGTAGCCGGCGATGACCGGGCGTATGCGCACTCTGTAGTCCGTAGCATTGGCTCTGATCTTTCCAGTCTTTACAATTCGGACTGGAACGTTTGTTTTCTTTCCTAATGCGGTGGCCGACAGGAGTCCAGTATAGGCCGACGCTAAACGGTCCGTGTACACAATGACAGCGGCTCCCCTTTTGGGATGGGCAGGGTCCCTGTATCCTACGCCAATGCCGTGGACACCGGACATTTTTAAGACTCGCTTGGCCATCCGCTTTTTCACTTGAAGCGCGGCCGAGAAGGTAGCCAACATGATCATCTCCTTTTACATTCAGATGAAATATTGTATGGCTAAGGCCGCTTCGCGTTCCATTTGATCTACGATCGCTGTATTGAAAAGCATATGAAAACATACCATAAAATGGTACACTTATTTCCGAAATTGACATCTTATCATTTGATTCTGATGTTCAAGGAGGTACTTTATGTTTTCAATCATGTTGACATACAGCATACAAGCAATTGCAATTTTACTAATTATCTTTGAATTGTTGAGAAAAAACAGAAAAAAAGTAGGCTGGGGATCACTTTCACTGCTGTTATCTCTTCTTGGCATGGCTGTTTCTTTTGAATTTGGCGATTACATATTGGGAGACCAGTTGCTTTCCTTTTTTGGATTGTCCGCATGGTCCAATCCTGTCGATAATACTAGGTTTCACTACACCATTTATCTATCCAGTATTTTTTTTATTCCCAGTTTAATCATTGGATATAAAAATCCTAAAGAGTTTGGAGCTACAATCGGAAAACGGGTTTCTAGTATATATCTAACTTTGATCATCATTTCGCTTTTATTTTTTATTATAAGTATTTTCTCGAAGTAACGTTGGATGTGCGTCGTTCCAAAACAAAAGCCTTTCTCAGCGGAGGGTTTCTGTTTTATCACATTAATTCCGAACATTCCTGGGTGGGTAATTAGATTAAGGAGCTGATATTATCTATAATTCATTTACCTCAACATTTTTTGCTGCGTTAACTGCAATCACCCTCATAACGCTGCCAAAATTAGAAGCTAGGGTGAGTAAGAGAACAATGTTGAAAGTGAGAATTTCCATAATAACAACAGTTCTGCTGATCGGAGTCGTGTTGTATATCATTGACCCTCAGTGGTGGATCATTGTAGCCTTTGCAATTTTGTTTGTAACCCTTCCTATCTTTTTATTGAAACGTTGGCGCGAAAAAAGCTGAATCAGAGAAAAAGCCTTCCTTATTGATAGGAAGGCTTTCCACCTTATCCCTTAACCGCTCCCTCCGCGATTCCTTCCATAATGAATTTCTGAAAGAATGCATAGATCAGGATAACCGGGATGGAGGTCAGCACGAGTGCGGCCAGAATAAGCGACCATTCCTTGTTGTACTCTCCAAACAGCATATTGGTCGAGAGAATCAGGGTGTAATGGTTCACATCCGTCAACATCAACAATGGAAGTAAAAAGTCATTCCAAATCCACAAGAAATCCAAAATCGCGATAGTAACTGTAATCGGCAGCAGCAAAGGAAATATAATGCGAAAGAACGTCTGAAACTCATTACAACCGTCCATTTGTGCGGATTCTTCCAGCTCACGCGGGATGGATTTGACAAATCCATGATACAAAAAGATCGCCATATTCACACCCAAGCCGATATAGATCAGGGCCAAGCCGTACGTACTGCCCTGAACGGACAAATCTTTTGCCATTCGTGTAAGCGGTATCATAATGGAGTGAAACGGCACCAGCATCGATGCGACAAATAGGAAGAAAATCGCACTGCTCAGTTTCCCCTGTGTACGAGACAGCTTGTAGCCTGCCAGCGCCGAACAGATCACAATGCCACCAATGCCGATAAAAGAAATAATCGTGGAATTCAGAGCGCTGTTTAGCAAATGAGTCTGATGAAAAGCCTGACTGTAATTTTCAAAATGAAGCTTTGTCGGCAGCGCTGTAAAGGATGCAAACATCTCACCCTGTGTTTTAAACGAATTAATTACCGCCATGTAGATCGGGAAGAAGGACACGACTGCGCCCACGCACAAAATCAGCGTAATCAGCAAGGAATTGGCTTTCTTCAACCTCATGCCTCCACCTCCCTCTTCTTCATGACACGCAGTTGAATCAGGGTGAAAATGAGAACAATCGCGAACAAAATAACAGATTTGGCACTCGCATAACCATAACGGAAGTTGTTGGAGAACGCCTCCTCATAAATGTTCATTGTAATCACCTGTGTACTGCGCCCCGGCCCCCCGCCAGTCAGTCCGTATACGACCTCATACACCTTGAAGGCACCATTCAGCGTCAGGAAGAAACAGATCGTAATCGCATGAGTAATCATCGGCATCGTCACACTTCGCAATGTCTGAAATGCGTTCGCCCCGTCAATAATCGCAGCTTCCTTCAAGCTTTGTGGTACACCTTGAAGCGCAGCCAGATAGATGATCATCATATAACCGACACCATTCCAGAGCGACACGATAATAATAGCGAAGAAAGATACTTTCGGATCGCCCAGCCACGATTGTCCCAAAAAGGCGATAGCCGTCTTTTCGGCGATCTGTGGCAGCACGGAGGAAAAAACGAATGTCCACATAAATGCGCTAATAATGGTACTGATCATATTGGGCATAAAAAATATCGTCCGGAAAAATCCTTTGGTACGTGTACGCGACTCAATCAACACTGCCAGTGCCAGCGCCAGTACATTTTGCAGCACAATCATGACGAATACGTATTTAAGGGTAAACCAAAGGGAATTGAGAAAATCGGGGTCTTCTTTCAACGATTCCACAAAGTTCCCCAAGCCGATAAAGCTGTAATTGGGATTCAATCCGTTCCAGTCTGTAAAGCTGTAGTACATGCCGCTGATCGTTGGAATGAGCAGGAAGATGGCATAAAAGATCAGCGCCGGGGCTGTAAACGCCAGTAGCATGACGTATTTTTTATAGATTTTAAAAGGCATGGAGTCTCTCCCTCCTGGTGTAATTCTGTAGGTTACCGTTACTTGTTCACTTTGTTATACGATTTCCATGCCTTATCCAGCGCCTTAATGACATCATCCTGCGAGAGCTGACCCGCATAATAGGATTGTAGCGATTTGCCTGCCTCGTCCTTGACCGCTTGCGGGATCGATGGATCTTGGTACGACTTGCCTGCTTTTACGTATTCGGTAGCGTCATTAACCCAAGGATAGCTTTTAAACGTATGCACTTTGGAGATCGGGTTAAATTTCAATGCTTCATAGAACGCACTGGAATCCTTGTCATCCAGCACATAGTTAACAAAATCGAGCGCAACCTCCTTATTCTTGCTTGTAGAGGATACAGCCAGCGAAGTCGAAGTGGACAAATTGATCAATGTCGCATTCGGATCGTCATTGATCGGCAGCGGAGCTACCCCAAAATCCATCTTCGGATCCGATTTTAAAATCGTTTCTGCAAACCACGGTCCCTGAATCCACATCGCCGCTTTACCCGAGGCAAACGCAGCCGATCCATCATCCCCACCGATTTCCAGCGCCTTGTCCGTACCGTTACTATTCACCAGATCAATAATATCGAACATGCTTTTCATTTCGGAAAAAGAGCCTTTATCCTGATTCATCCGGTCGATAAAATCCTTATTCTGTGTGTTCATCATCGCACCCGCTGTCAGCGGCACGAACAGCTGTGGAATCCAGGATTCCTTGTAGGACAACAGGAACGGTTTCACATTATTCGCTTTCAGTTTCTCGACCACTGCCTTCATTTCGGTCAACGTTCCCGGCGGCTGCAAATCCAAATCCTTAAATATCTTTTTATTGTACAAGTAGCCCCATGAGATCGTCTCCAAAGGAACCGCTACGACCTTTCCGTCTTTGGTTGTTACCGAAGGCTTCACACTATCCATCAATTTGTTAACAAAAGGCAGACCGGACAAATCCTCCAAATAGCCCGCTTTATAAAACGGAGGGATTTCATTCACCGCGTGCAATGCAAATACGTCCGGCGCATCGTTGGATGCGAGTCTTGTCTTCAAAATTTGTGCAGCGTTATCCGCAGGCGGCATCTCCAGTTGAACCGTAACGTCGATATTTTTATCTTTCTTCTCTTTCGCTACGAACGCATTAATGTATTTATCGTAGTGCTCCTTCAAACGGGGCTGAGCAATAAACATTTTGAGATTCACCGTTTTGCCGTCTCCACCGGAACCGCTGCTGTCACTGCCTGAAGAATTCGCTCCACACCCGGCCAATAACGTGCCAACCAGCATTGTGCTCAATACACCTTTCCACATTTTCATAAAAAATGACCTCCCCTATTTTGAAAATAACTGCTACCCACCGGCAAATCAGTTGTTATTCAAAGCAGCTATGCCGCCGGTCTTCAACCTCTATTCGGCTCTGTGCGAACTTCATAAAGGCCAAATTCCTTTGTATCGCCCCTTTTGTATACGCTTTCATTATAGAATGGGAGGTCACTTCTGCCATTGGACACCCTTAGCTTATTGGATTGGACTTTTTTAAACTTCCTTCCTCATTTCACCGGGTGCCATGCCAAAATGCTTTTTAAATACCCGATAGAAATAAGACACATCCTCATATCCTGCCATCTCCGCAACTGCTTTAATTGAAACCTGTTTATTGACCAGCCATTCTCGCGCCTTTTCCATTCTTCGCGCTACAATATAGTCCGTTACATTTTGACCATACTCCTGCTTAAATACCTTGCTCATATACTCCTTGCTCACAAAAAAGTTTTTCGCCAACTGCTCCAGTGTAATCGGCCCAGCAAAGTGACTGTCGATATATCGCCGTACCTCTTCTAAATTCAGCTTGTTTTTGTATTTCCGCTGCCGAATGAGCTGATCCAGTTCCTGAACATAGCACGACGATACGAATTCCAACGCATGTTCTACAGAGGATACGGCATCCTGCGACAGTAGAGATCCTGCCTTTGCCGTAGAAGTATCCAGCCCGTTATCCGCTGCCAGCTCTTTCAGCAGGGAAAGAAGCTCCTGCACTAGCCTGCCTAGCATAGGTGGACTCGGCGCTCCATAACTCTCCAGCTCCTGCATAACCTGTCTGCAGGTTAGGTTCACCCCGTCACAGTTCAACTCATTAAAATAAAGACGCAGCAGTTGCTTATACCGGGTCAGCTTGTGAAAAAACTCATAATCCAGCTCCGTCGCTTCTTGCTGCTGTTCAGCAGCCTTGACCTCCAGATCGTTTTTGCATTTGAGCAACACTGCATTCAGCTCGGCAGGATTGACTGGCTTTAACAAATAATCGACGGCCTTGTAACGGATGGCATGTTTGGCATACGCAAAGTCATCATATCCGCTCACGACAATGATTTTTACATCAGGACAATGGTTATTTAGCGCTTGCAGCAGCTCCACTCCGTCCGCACCCGGCATGTGCATATCCGTAATCACAATATGGGGAGCTAACTCCCCGACTAGTCTGAACGCCTCGTCTCCGTCCTCAGCCTCACCCACTACCAACATTCCGAGTTTTTCCCATGTGCCAAATGTCTTCAGAATATCGCGATTCCACGGCTCATCGTCCACAATTAATACTCTGATCATACTTTTCCCTCCTCTGCTGAGATGAATGGAATGCGGATGGTAACACGTGTACCAACACCCTGCTCACTATCTATCATCACTCCGTAGTGCACTCCAAAATTCATCCGTATGCGTGAAGACACATTGCTCAATCCGATATGACTACCCTGCGCCCAGATCGGTTCCTCCGACGCGTTTTCCAGCTTTGCCCGTACCTTTTCCAGCTTGTCCGGGGTCATGCCGTTTCCATTATCGCAAACCGTAATACACACATCTTCTCTCATAATCTCCACTCGAATTCCCATTCGCCATGCCCCTGCCTTACGGTCAAGACCGTGCTGAAACGCGTTTTCTAACAATGGCTGAAGCGATAGCTTAGGCAGACGAATATCCATCGCCTGTTCTTCCGTCTCCACCTGAAACACTAATCTTTGTGGAAATCGACGTTGTTGGATGCGCATATAATGCCCTACATGGTCGAGCTCTGCGCGTAAAGAGGCCAAATCCTGAGGCTCCCGTACCACGTAACGGAACATCTCACTCAGCGACCGAATAACTTCATAGGTGTCCTCCGGCTTTTGAGAAAATACCATACTCCCGATCATTTGCAGTGTATTTTGCAGAAAATGTGGATGAATCTGTGCCTGGAGCGCTTTCAATTCAGCCGTCTTTTTTTGCAAATTGATACTGTATTCCGTCTGGATATGCTCGCGGATTCGGCCTGCCATCCCATGCAGACTTCTTTCCAGCAGTCCTATCTCATCCGGACGTGTACTTGGCTGTCCAACCGGTCCTTTGATCATATCCAGCTCCTGTACGGAACGTGCCAAATGAACAATCGGACGTGCAGTCCGCCATGCGATGAAAACGGCAATGCAGATGGAAACCAGGATTGAAATCACGCCGACGATGATACCATACAGCATCGTTGAAAAGGCGCTGTGGTTAATGGAGGAAGTGGGTACGATTTTGACCAGCTTCAGCCCAACTACATCCAGATCATTATAGAACACATAATGTTCAGCAGTTTGAATCATCCCGGGGCCCGGCTTAACGTCACGCAGAGCTGTCAGCACTCCTGCAGGAGGAGGCGACTGAAGAGCCTGTGCTGGATACATAACCCTGCCATCTGCATCTGTAATCAACACTTGATGCTGATCCCCTCGTCCCAGCAGGCCCAGCGTCTGATCGAATTGAGACCACAATACATCCAAAGAAATAGCTCCCGTCTGCTTTTGGTCTTCAAAACGCCGAATACTGCGCGTCAGAGTAAAGCGTTCCGGGTCAGTAGAGCTTGGGCGAATCAAATAATCCTTATTCGCTTGCCACATCTCGGCATACTGTGGGGGAATACCGCTCACCGTCGTAATTTCATTTTGCATGCTATTGAAGGTAAACAAGGTTTGCGATTGCTTCGAATAAAGCTGGATGCCGATCACATGACTTCCGGCCGAATAATACACATTCGCCATCGTATTCAGCATTTTTCGCTGGGCATTAAATTGGCTTGAAAGATTGTCAGGCTCGCGCTCATTCAAATAATCGCTCAGATCAGGACTGATCTGAATGCTGTAAATCAGATGATTCAGACGATCTAGCTGATCGCTGATATAGATCCCCGTCCATTTCATATTGGACATGTTCGTCTCTACCACTTCCGTTTCCATGGAAGCTCTGCTTTTCTCCGCAGCCAGCACCGTGACAGCAATGACCGGCAGCACAGACAAAACAACCATCGTCAAGATCAGCTTGAGCTGAATGCTACGTCGATACGGGGCCGTCAGCGCCCGGAACCAGCGAACTGCTCGGGTTGGCATAGCGATGCACTCCTCTTTCAGCCATATGCGAAAACGCCCCGCAATTCGCAGGGGCGCTTCATGTACCGGATACTCCCGGGGAAAACCTATATGATATTATTCGTAAGTTGGTTTCAGCTCATTATTCATCATTTACGCTTCTTCGATAATTATAACACCCCAAGGCTCTAATGGAAGCGTTTCTCCTTGGGTAACCGCATGCTCCCCAATCAGCTCCTTGCCGTCTCCATGCGGATAGACCACCGAGCCTGCTTGTTCAGAATAGTTAAAATAGTACCGGATTGTCCGTCCTAGCTCATTCGTGCCGGATTTAACAATGATCGGATAAGACGTTTCCTGATCCAGTCCCCATACTCCTGCCTTTTTGGCTACAGAGCTGAATAGTTCGCGGATGACCGCCGGGCTGACGATACAGCCGATATAGGTCGCTGTTCCCTGACCATAGCGGTTTTGCGTAATTGCTGCATATTTGCCCCAATGCGGGTGATCGTAATAGGCCAATACTTCGGCGGTCGTCGGGGTAATCAGCTCCATCCACGTATCTACCTGATTGTCCTCTGGTGCCACCCCAAAAGGATTATTCTTAAGCGTCACTTTCTTCGGCTCCACGAACAAGCTGTAATGAATGCCGCAGGCTTCGCTAATCACGCCCGGCTGTCGGGACGTTCTCACCTGCACATGCTCGTTGGTAAATCCGCTTCGGAATGTGTATACTACATGACCACCTTTTTCCACATATCGGTTCAGCTTCTCCAGTAGTGCATCTGGGGCAGAATAGAGAACCGGGACGATCAAGAGATCATAGTCGTCAAACGATTCTGTACCTGGATGAACAATATCTGTCCCGATATTCAGTTTATACAACTCGTCATACAAACGACGTACGATGTCATTGTAATTCAACGGACTACTCATATTAAATTTAAACCAGTCAATTGACGTCAATGCTTCGTTGCTGACCAGAATCGCCGTTTTATTTTTTTTTTTCAAGTTGACCAAATGCGGAGACAATCTTGCAAAATCCTTCCCTATGGTCTGTGCTTCCTCATACACTGGATTCGGCTCAAAATCATGGCTCAGCAGACCCTTCCAGTAGGTTTCGAAGGAATTATGGATGGAATGCCAGTGCCAGTATGCCACCATATTGGCCCCTGAAGCCAGATGGCTGAACGCTTGCAGACGCAATTGCCCCGGATAGGGAACCCAGTGGGTAAAAGCCTGCGCTTCCGTTTCTAGCACTAGATAGTTGTTATTTTTCGTCGAACGTGCCACATCGCCACCGAAGGAAATTTCAATACCAGTCAGGTCATCCTGTGATGGATGGTAAATATCCACCCCAGTCACATCAAAGGCTTGCGATGCCGCAAAGTGATCCACGTCTGGCTGAACACCAAAGGAATGACCTCTCCATTCAAAATCAAAGTTTTGCGTAATAAATTGGTCCTCCCGCTTATATTCCTTCACCAGCGCGACCTGCCATGCCAGAAAGTCCGTCACCAGCTTGCGCTGGAATTGGGAAAAGGCTGCGCCCAAACTTCCATTAATCGTTCCGACCACTGAAGGAAAGTCCCCCCAGCTATTGATGCGATTACTCCAATAGTCCAGACCAAATTTGCGGTTTAGCTCCTCCAGCGATTCGAACCGCTCTCGCAGATACTTTACAAATTGCAATTGCACATTAGGCCCACTCGTGTTGTAATGCTTGGTCTCATTATCCGTCTGAAAGCCAATGACCGCCGGATGCTGACTCACCCGTCCGATCAGCTTGCGTATGATTCGCTCGGCATGAAACAGGTAAACCGGATTCGTAATGTCCATAATCTGGCGAGCACCATATTTGCCCGGCCCTTGAGGCGTTGTCGCCAATACATCAGGATGCTCCTTCACCAGCCACGTGGGTACGGCATAGGTGGGCGTCCCCACAATGGCTTCAATGCCCGCCTTATGCATGGCGTCCAGCACCCGATCCACAGAAGTAAAATCAAACACGCCATTTTGCGGTTCATGCGTACTCCAGGTGGATTCCGCAATCCGCACCACGTTGATGCCCGCATCCTTCATCATTTGGATATCCTGGTCCAAACGGTCATATGGCATATATTCATCATAATAGGCAACACCGTACAGTAGCTTTTTCATCAAGTCGTCCTCCAATTAGGTTCATCAGGATTTTGCAAAATTCGATTCCAGCCACTCCGAAGATCGGAGCACTAAGTGCATTCCATATACGGGCTAGTACAAATAGAGTACTGATAATTGAAACAGATATGTCAACATAATCCGCATCACTTTCAAAATGTCTATATATAAGCACTTTCTTTTATATAAAAGCTTATACAATAGCATTTGTAAGCGCTCTTTTATTATAGTTAAATGTTAGATACAATGAGATTGTCTAAGCGGTGTAAAATTTACCCTAATCGAAGGTGATCTGATGATATTAAATCCTGATGTTGATCCATCTCTATTTCATGATTGCCAATGGCTGCCCATTATTGACTGGAATGTGAAATTTTTTGGCGCCCATATTCACCGGGTCCAAGCGGATTGGTGCATGCCGGAGGAATCTCATATCGGTTTTGAAATTGCACTCATTTTAGAAGGTCGTCAGGAAACGATTATGGAAAATAACGTATATTCGGTTGGAGAAGGTGATATTTTAATCATTCCGCCGGGTTTTAAACATGTGAGTCAGTGTGTTTCCCCAAACGGCATGTACTATTTTAGCTCTCATTTTAATGTCGATGATCCATTATTCCGTCAGGAAATGATTAAAAGCAATCAGCTCTTTTTTCCGGCGGGTACTGAAACGAATGCCAAGCTGCAAAAGGTTGTCCATAGCTGGATTGGCATGGTGCGGAAAAGCGGAGAATATACGACAGCAGACCGTTTTCGCATGCAGATTGCCTTATTTGAGCTATTCGGGATATTCTCGCAAATGATATCTACCAGTTTGGAGCCCAGAATTGCGCCTTCATCCGTTCAATATGCCAAGGCCATCATGGAAGCTATTCAATCGAGGTTTAAGCCTTATCGGGAAGATGAATCTGGCGAGCAAGCGTTCCGACTTGAAGATGTGGCGGCTTCTCTCGGGATCAGTCCTGGCTATGCCCAGGAAGTGTTCCGCAAGGTATACGGCTATTCACCACGTCACTATCTATCGGAAACCAAGTTGCATGAAGCTAAGGTGTTGATCCAGCAGCCCAATCTACCACTCAACAAGGTAGCTTCCCTGCTCGGATACTCCAGTCTGGCTCATTTCAGCAGACAGTTCAAGCGCTGGACAGGCACCAGCCCACTTAAATACCGCCAAACGTTAAAACCGATTACTAATGAACAAAGGATTAAGATATAAGGACGGATAGCAAAGGCTCCACCGTGTTATTCAACCCAAAAAAAGAGCGTGACACCGAATATTGCGGCTGTCGCGCTCTTTTGTCTCTATTTTCTACAAGCTGTACCGTTGCCTTAATGATCTAAAATCTTCACCAAGCTCTCATCATTCGGATCACAGCCTAATATCCCCTATATGCTGGTGCACCACATACATCATCCCCATCAGGAATACGGCCAAAGCCAAGTAACCGATGCCGAATTTCCAGCGCGATGATGCGGGTACTTCGTAATACTTATCATTTTCAAACGGAATATAATCAATCCCACACAGCAATCTGAGCTGGTACGCATCCGGCGTCGGTATATGTTCCACACCGTTCAGCCATACATCCTGGACAAGACACTGCTGTGGCAGCAGAAGTGTCTGCTCCACATCCAGACTTTCCATATACACCGTCACATATTGCTGCCCCTCTAAATCCGAGTAGGTATTAAAAGATAATCTGCGCGTGTGCTCCGGTCCAGGCAGCGGATATCCTTGTTCATACAGATGCTGTACGTTCACCAGTGGCTTTTGCAAAAAGGATTGGACCTTAGCCTCTTCTTTATTGCGTTTAACATATTTTTTGTACAAATCGTAGGCAAAGAACGCCCATATCAAGAAAAATAAAAAGGATTTTAAATATACTACGACTACAATTCCACCCAATAGACCCACCAGCCACAGCCAACGCGTCACTGCCGTGGAAATCCGTCCTCCGTCGAGCGGATGAATCGGCAGCAGGTTGATCAGGTTCAGGAAAAAGCCGACATACGAGAGCGCATACAACAGGGGACTGTCTGTTGCATAGGCTCCTGCGTATACTGCCATAGCCCCAATCGTCCCCAGTAACGGGCCGCCCATGGCCACATAAGCCTCTGTCTGCGCATCCAAAGGTTGACGTTTCATGGTGATCAGCGCACCGAGAAAAGGAATAAATAATGGTGCTGATACGGGAAGCCCCTTGCGCTTGGCGGCCAATACATGTCCCAGCTCATGTACAAACAACAGCAACACGAAGCCGACCGCAAATCCCCACGGGTAAATGATCGCATATGTGCTAATCGTTATCGCCATAGATATCAGCGCACCGCCAAATTTACTGAATTTTAAAAGGGCAAGTAACGACTTGCCTTTCAGAAGAAGCAATGCTGCTGCACTACCAAGGTACCATTTGGATGAGCCGGATTTGGAATCGGTCTTTTTCTCTTCATTTTGCAAAAGTATCCGTCTCCTTTCTCTAACACTTCCATTGTATCCTGCTATGTGCAGCTTGTAAAAACTTCTCTACCTTCATTACTGTACAGCGTCTGTACGTTTCATCAATTCAACATACTGAATTAACTCTGCCTTTTGTTGCTCTAAAGTATGAATTCTGTTCGTTAACCCGACAAAAAAAGCTTCAATTTGGTCTCTGATAGCATTGGCCGAATGCCCAGTCCATTCATGCAGACGCCCATATAATACACGTGCCGCTTGTTCATCTGTGCGAAGTTTGGCGAGTAGCCAGGTCAGCTCCTTTTCGGCAAGCAATAGCTCTTCCAGTTCGACCCGTAATTGTCCGTTCAAATTACTGGCCACCTCCTATGTATTCATTTTTCTATATCGTTAGTACCTTGTTATTAGCGTTATTAGCTAATATCTGCCTGGATAAACTGCTCTATTTTGTACTCGAGATTGTAAAGAAATTCATTAGTCGTCCGTAAATGCCACTGACTAAATTCCATCATGGAGGAGTCAAGCTGTGTTACAATCGGCTGCAACCGCCGACTCTGACTACTGTGCAAATAGCGTGAAAGCCTGGCTCTGACACGTTGGAAATCTGCATCACATTGTTGTGCATTCGCCTTCCATTTTTCAGCTACAGCGAGTAGATGCTCCGGCATGACTTGAATCGTACCTGCTGAAGCAGATGTTGCCGCCGTTACCAGCGCTGCCTTTTGGAATTGAGTTAAGGTCTGTCCTAATTGCTGTATCCAGCCGTCCACCGTTTCCATTAGGTTAAAGTCAGATGGAATACGCGGAGATTCCGCGATTCGTTCGCCTGTTACAGGATCATATAGCGGGTTGGATACATAGCCATTCTTATCAAACTTATAATGATTGAGTGAGTGATAGGAAGGCCCACCCAACGTGTTGTCCACTCTCTCTTTTAGTCCTAAGCCTTCATTAGCTGTTTGATAATTATTGTCAATATGGTAGGAAGCTCCTACGTGAAGATCGTACCCTCCCCCAATAAAGCTAGCTATCATATCACTGGGATGCAGAAAATTCGTAATTTGATGGTCAAACTCACCATTTTCTGCTTTCTCTCTGTACTCCGGTGTCAGACTGGAAATGACCGAAGGCGCACAGAATGTAACCGCATTTAACCCTGTATAAGCAGCTACATATTGTGCATTCCCTCCTCCCAGCGAATGTCCAGTTAGCGAGAAGTTGTAGTTTTTGTACTTGTTTTGTATATCCTTCGCATAGTCCTCTGCCTGATAGAACTGGTTCGAGCTGCCGAACAAAGCCTTATCTACGCTTTTTTCTTTCTCTCCCATCCAGTTGTTAAACGCCGTGAACCCTAAAGCGTCGTCCATTTTTTTCATTTTTTCATTATATTCATCTGAATGAATATTCAAACTACCGTGAATTTTGCGGTTAATTTCAGGAAGTGCAAGAGTCACATCGTTATACAGATCCTGTGGATCATCCGTTTCCGTCCCACGGTAGGCGATAACGGCCTGTTCCGTTTCTTCGTTGTAAAATGTGACAGCGGCAAGTCCCGAATCCTCGCGATCGAGCGTGTCTAACACTTTCCAGCCGGGGAGTTCTTCTGATGGTTCAGCACCTTTTTTCATTTTTTTATAGGCCATTTCAGACATTATTTTATAAGTTTCGTCACTTACTTGAAGTGAACTCATACTATTTACACTCCTCTGATCTAGTGATTTTTCTTTTTATCTTGAAAGCCTGGATAAGTCCCATTTTCAATAAGCACCTTTTTTAGCTCGGGACTTATAGCAAAATTCGAAGTTTCCTGATTTTCATAGTTTACAGAAATCGTAAAATCCTCTTCTGCATGACCTATTACATTGCCACTTATATCTACCTTGTTTGTTACATAAGGAGGAAATTTTTTTGCATATGTGATTTCAACGTCTAGTTCGTATTTTTCCTTCAAATATTGAACAGCCGTAGCTTTCGCCTTACTGATCAGTTCAGCATCTTCGTCTTTATTCACCTTGTGGCATCCTCCCAGTATTAAAATAAGGGCTATCAACACCATCATTCCTTTTAGATATCGGTGACTGATCCTAATCATCCCTTTCATATGCGTAACATCCATTTTATATCCACAAAATCCCTTTTATAAATTGTACCTTTTGTTTCCAAAGACAATCAATACGCCATAAGACATGGGATAGGGTTAAGTCTACGGTATCAAATCGGTGTGGAAACCTTCCGTTCTTAGCTGATAAGTTTTATTTCTCGTATAATATCATCCATATTTTTCAATTACATTCCCCACATGTCCATCCTCCTGTCTGTTCTGTTATCATGTAAGAAAACGGAATAACCCAGGAAAGGATTACGAACCATGAGTTTTGAACTTACCCGACGAGCCATCAGACAACTATGCAGTCAAGCCGCTTATGACGACGGGGATGCCTATTACCGGGCCAAAAGAGTGGCCTTTACACAAATAGATCATGATGAAGGTGTATACGAAGCTACGGTCAAAGGAAGCAGCTTTTATGCTGTTGCGGCGATGATCCGATCCAATGGAAGTATCCGAGCAGAATGCACCTGTAGCACATTTCAGAACACCGGTCGATATTGTAAACATATCGCAGCTGTTCTCCTTAACGCCCATGATATACGCCGTGGAAAGAGTCTGTCTGTGCGCTCCTATGCCTCCAGACTTCATCCCGGTACTGCCCCAGATACAGCAGGAAGCCTAGATTCAGACGGGATGTACACATCTACAGATGCTTCATATGATCACACTGCTAGAACAGCACGATCCTCTGACATCACACAAGGCGATCTCCAGCTGACCGACAGTATGTTAAAACTATTTGAACGCAAGCGACCGCTTCGCAGCACGCCTACCCTGCTGGATACTCGTGCGGTCTTGGATTTTCAGTTCGTGATCCGACCTTTTGCCTACGGTTACCAAAAATATATGTTTGGTGTAGAAATGAAGGCTGGTCCCAAACGATTATATATCGTCCAGAAAATTCGTCCGTTTCTGGATAGTATTGACCGTGGGGATAGCTACATGTTCACGAAAAGCTTCTCGTACGAGCCTGAGCTGTACCGCTTCCGACCTGAACATGACGCTATTCTCCAGCAATTATCCCAGGTGTGCCACCATGAGCGTATGATTCGGGAAACCTCAGGTACGTATTCATCTTCAGGTAGTCATATGAGCGGTGAACGAATGCTCCTCATCCCGCCTGCGGCTTGGGAAAAGCTGCTCCCCTTGCTGACAGCAGCACAGGGCGTCTACTTTGAAATTCACGGAAACATGAACGAGGGTATTCCCCAGTCCGACCTGATGCTTCCGCTGCAATTTGAATTTGATGAGGTTGAGGCCGAAACCGAAGGCTACCAGCTAAGCATACAAGGATTGGATGACTTGACCATCATGGAAGACTATGGTGTCGTCATTGCCGATGGCAAGCTTGTCAAACAGAAAGCCGACCCCTTACGGCGTTTGTCCGAGCTAAAACGGATGGTAGAAGTACACCACAGGCGAAAAGTTCAGATCGCGCCAGAGCAGATGGAATCTTTTATGGACAAGGTTGTACCCGGGTTAATGAAGCTCGGACGTGTTCATATAACACGTTCCGTCTCAGATCGGGTCACACAGCAGCCATTGAAGGCCAAGCTGTATCTGGACCGAGTAAGAGACAAGCTGCTGGCAGGGCTGGAGTTCCAATATGGGGATATCATCATCAACCCGCTGGAAACAGATGCACGAACGCCTGGTAACGACCGAATTCTGATACGTGATGGAGAACAGGAGCAACGGATTTTGGAGCTGATGGAGCATAGCTCCTTTGCCAGAACAGACAGCGGATATTTTATGGAAGATGAAGATGCAGAGTATGATTTTTTGTACCATACGGTTCCGCAACTGGAAAAGCTGCTGGACGTCTATGCTACAGGTGCAGTCAAAGCAAAAATAAACAATACTCTGCCTACCCCAAGGATACGCGCGGAGTGGGATGAACGTACAGATTGGCTTGAATTTAAATTTGATATGGAGGGCATACCGGAACCGGAAATTCGCAAACTGCTCAAATCGTTAGAGGAAAAACAGAAATATCACCGTCTGCCGAATGGTGCCTTGCTGCCGCTGGAAACAGAGGAATACAAGGAATTGATTCGGTTCATGAATGAAACAGGTATCCGCAAAAGTGATCTGGATGCAGCCCAAATTCGTGTTCCCGTCACGCAAGGACTGTACTTAATTGATCCTCACGATCATGGGAAAAACCTGACTTTGGGTAAAACCTTTCGCCAGCTACTGGAAAATATACGCAACCCAGACCATCTCGACTTTCCAGTTCCAGACATGCTTGCCCCAATCTTAAGAGATTATCAGGTTTACGGCTTTCAATGGCTTAAGACATTGGCGCATTACCGTTTTGGGGGCATTTTGGCAGATGATATGGGGCTGGGTAAAACGCTGCAAAGTATCGCCTTTCTCGTCTCAGTATTGCCGGAAATCCGCAGCCAGCAGCTTCCAGCCATGATCGTGTCCCCTGCATCACTGGTGTACAACTGGCGGAATGAGCTGGAGAAGTTTGCTCCACATATCCGCGTTACTATCGCAGATGGCAGCCCGGAAGAACGCGGCCGGATCATACGGGATGCCGCCAGTTATGACGTCGTCATTACGTCCTACCCGCTGCTACGACGCGATGCAGATGTGTACAGCAAGCCATCGTTTCATACGCTCATTCTGGACGAGGCACAGGCTTTCAAAAATCATGCCACCCAGACGGCACAGGCTGTTAAGGATGTAAAAGCTCGTTACCGTTTTGCCCTGACAGGAACGCCAGTAGAAAATACGTTGGAAGAGCTGTGGTCCATCTTTGACGTTGTATTTCCTGCGTTATTTCCCGGCGGGAAAAGAGCGTTTCACAACCTGCCTCGAAATGTGATTGCCAAGCGGGTTCGTCCTTTTTTGCTGCGCCGTCTCAAGAGTGATGTCCTCAAGGAGCTGCCGGAAAAAATCGAATCCGTGCAGGTATCCCGGCTTCTGCCAGATCAGAAAAAGCTGTATACGGCCTATCTGGCCAAGCTCCAGCATGAAACGTTAAAGCATCTCAACGAGGAAGGATTTCAGAAAAATCGGATTAAAATTCTCGCAGGTCTAACCCGGCTTCGTCAGCTCTGCTGTCATCCTGGCTTGTTCATCGAAGGATATACGGGAAGCTCCGCCAAATTTGAACAGCTGTTGGAGATCATTACGGAATGTCTCAGCTCCGGGAAACGGATGCTCATTTTTTCACAGTTCACCACGATGCTTCAAATGATCGGACGCGAGCTTGCTCGAGAAGGAGTGTCCTACTTTTACCTGGATGGGCAGACTCCCGCTCTGGAACGAGTCGAACTGTGCAATCGCTTCAACGAAGGAGAACGCGAGCTGTTCTTGATTTCCCTAAAGGCAGGAGGTACTGGCCTGAACCTCACCGGCGCAGATACAGTCATACTGTATGATCTATGGTGGAATCCCGCTGTAGAGGAGCAGGCTACCAACCGTGCACACCGAATGGGCCAGAAAAAAGTCGTGCAGGTTATTCGTCTCGTCGCCCAAGGCACAGTAGAGGATAAAATGTATGAACTGCAACAAAAAAAGAAAAACATGATCGACCAGGTCATTCAGCCGGGGCAAGAAACCCTTTCGGCACTGACCGAGCTGGAGATTCGCGAACTGCTCATGATCTAGCTAATTCCACATGCACAAAAAGGTCCAATCACGGTAGAAATCTTCCCGTATTGGACCTTTTTGCTTCTAATATGATTGTTTGGATCGAGCAGATTAATCCTGTTTTAATACTCTAGGTTCAATGGGAACCAGGTTAGACTCAATCTGGGTGCGCTGAGGCTCATACCATTCAGGCAGCATCAGCTTGTGCCCCAACTCATTCAATTCCTCATCCACCGTAAATCCGGGCGGATCGGTTGCGATCTCGAATAGAATACCGCCTTGCTCGCGGAAGTATACGGCATTGAAGTATTGGCGATCTACAATGCCACTAGTCCCAAAACCCTGCTGGTGAACCCATTCGTTCCACGCTTGATGCTCCGTATCATCCTGCGCGCGCCAGGCAATATGGTGAACCGTACCGGCACCGCCATTCCCCCACGGGACATCTTTGACCGGAATATCGATCAGGTTGCCCAGATCACCTGTCGTCTGATAGCGGATGTAGCCTGCATTTGCGTCTTCTCCGATGAGAGTCATCCCCAGGACGTTCTCCAACACCCCTTGCGTATGTTTGGAATCCGCACTGTACAGTACCGCCCCGCCAAAGCCCTTGATCGCTTTATCCGTAGGCACACCCCCGGCTGTCCACTTGTTCAACGGGCCACCTTCCCGCTCCACCAACTCCAGATGTAAGCCCTCGTTGTCTCGGAACTGGATGAATGACTCGCCAAAACGATTAGCCTTCGTGAAAGATACCTTCAAGCTGTGCAGACGGTTTTCCCAGTATTCCAAAGCACCGGATGGCACGACATACGTCGTAATCCCAACCTGTCCGCCTCCAATCTTACCCTTGCGTGTACCCGGAGCTGGAAAAAAAGTAATGATTGTTCCCGGGCTGCCCTCTTCATTACCAAAGTACAAATGGTATACTTCTGGAGCATCAAAGTTGATCGTCTTTTTAATCAATCGCAGACCAAGTACGCCTGCGTAAAAATCAACGTTGCCCTGCGGGTCGCCTGCAAAGGACGTGATATGGTGAATTCCAGCGGTTTTCAATGACATCTTTATCACTCCTTCATTAACATGTTGATTTATTTACACAAATGATTTACAAATTTCAAAATCCATTGTAGCTGACAAATTGTCCAACCGGCTTGCGGTATCCCCGTGCCCGCTGACCCGATTCGTCCTCTTTACCCAAGGTAATCATCATCACGGGTACAAATTGCTCTGGAATATTCAATACTTCCTGCACCTTCGCCGGATCAAAACCGATCATCGGGCAAGTATCCCAGCCTTTGTCCTTGGCAATCAGCATAAATTGCATAGCCGACAGGCTGGCATTACGGATCGCTTCTTCTCTCTGGAAGACAGGTCCCCGCTCGCGATAAAACTGAGTTACCGATTCCACTGTACTATCATATTCCTGCTTGCTCAGGACACCTAAATTCAGGAATCCTTCGTTGAGGTCAGCTACCTTGGTATAAGCTTCTGTATCCCCCAACACTACAATGGTCGCCGAAGCCGTTAATATTTTATACTGCTTACTTGCCTCATCATGCAGTCTTTGTTTGGTATCCGCATCCTGCACTACGATATAACGCGCATGCTGTAAATTAAAAGCCGATGGAGCAAACTTCACCAACTGAAATATTTCTTCTAGTTCTTTTGCATCTATAGTAACATCAGGAATAAATTTAGAAGCTGATCTTCTCTCTTGAATAATATTCACCAGTTCGCTCATGTTAAGTTCCACTCCTTGATATTATTTTCAAATGAATTATCTTTAAATTAAGAATATATCTATTTGTGATTTCTGTCAAGTAAAACTATAAGTATTTTTGGATACAAAAAAAGGGCTTCACTCAGCCCTTTACAGATCCGTTGCCCGTATTCTCATCGTAATCGCTTCACGTTGCGCTTTGGTTAAGCTCTTGAAGACCAGCTCATACGAATGGTCGATCATGCTGTACAAATCCTCCAGTGGGAAGGTAGCATCAACCTCAATCGTATTCCAATGCTTTTTATTTAAATGATAGCCTGGCTTAATCGCCTTGTTTTGTTCACGCAAATTTACCGCAATGACTGGATCACATTTCAAGGATACATGGCTAATACCATCCTTTTCAGTCAGGAGAGCAAACATCTTGCCCCCTACTTTGAGTACCAGGGGATCAGCACCAAACGGGTAATTCTTAACGGCCTCTTTTTGGCTCAAACCATATGCTACAATTTGCTCAAACACCAGCCTTCTCTCCTCTGTTCCGAGTTATTTGTTCTACGAACCTACCTATTTGCGCCCTATTATATCACCTTCATACGCTACATATACACTAAGTCCGTGCTACATTTAGGGGAACTGTGCTAAAGGTGAACCACTACGGATACCGTCGCACACACTGTTCGGATTGGCTCTATATGGGACAGGATAACTGGTTCGCGAAAAATAATAATGACTACTGTTAGGCGCAATAAGGTAGCGCCTATTTTCCTCTTAATTCACTTCATCCCCCTTTAATCATCCATGTAAAAAAGTGTTTTATTTATATAAGCTTATACGGAAGCGAAAGCTTTTTTAAGCGGCAAAAAATAAATAAAGGAGATTTTTTTCGTGAACTCAAACACTGCTCTTATAAGAAAAGGCGGTGCAAATGTGTCGTCTTCCAAACGTCTCCCGTGGGTCGGGTTGCTGGCTTTAGCCATGGCGGGATTCATCTGCATTCTTACAGAAAGCCTGCCTGCTGGATTACTGCCACAAATTGCACAGGATCTAGGGGTCAGTTCATTAAGATTAGCGGGGCCTTTGCCGATGCTTTCAGACTGCACGCTCGGTACTTCCGATCTATGTAAAATTGTAAGCATTACGAATAAACTCAATATAGTCAAAGAGCGTTAACCTGTCAACACGAAAAACGGACGCTGTCCTTGAAGAGACGGCATCCGTGTGAATATAAGAAGCGCTTTAGATCGAAAAGCTCGTTTTCTTCAATTCTTCCGTGCTGAACAGAATATCGTAATCCTTGATGTCTTCCCGCCGAACAAATTGCTCCGCAACTTTCCGAACAGACGCTTCATCGGGTCCATGAATCATGGCGTATAAATTATACGGCCAATCGGGGTGCGTCCGGCGCTTGTAGCAGTGGCTGACTTCCGAATAATCGGCCAGCCTTTTTCCTGCCTCAGGTATATGCTCCTCAGGAAGTACGCAGATGAACAGGCCATTTGCTGAAAATCCCGCTTCCCTATGCTTTAGAACGGCTCCGATTCGTTTGAGTGCTCCTCCTGCCTGCAGTGCCTGCAAGCGCAGAAACACCTCTTCCAAGCTGCAACCTGTCTTATTGGCAATCTCGGTATACGGTTCAGTTGACAACGGAAGATCTCCCTGCAGTTCGCGGATCAGCTGCACATCCGTTATTTCTATTTTGCATGGTTCCTGTTTGGAGGTTGCGACTCCATTCAAGTTCGGGCTGGGTGTAATGGCTGATGCATCAGCCGTTTCTTCCATATTCAGAAAGACCTTTAGTTTGAATAATTGCTCGGAGGGAAACTCATATAGCAGCGGCCCTCCCGCCGCTTCACGGATCGTTTCAAGAATAGCCCCCCGTTCTTCCTCGGTCCGGGAAGTCAGCGTGAACCACATATTGAGCCTGCTGCGCCGGCGGTAGTTATGGGTTACGCCTCTATACCTGTTGACGACAGCAGCGGTCTGGTAAAAAAGCTCCTCCCTGACTGCCATCGCATACAAACAGCCTCTAAATCCCAGTCCCGCCGGATTAAACACCCCGCCGATCCGCCGGATAAATCCCTCTTTCTTCAGCCTTTCAAGCCTTTGAAGCACATCTTCCTGGCGTAATTCCAGTTCCTCCGCAATGGCATTCCAAGGGCGTCTGACCAGAGGAAGCCCGATTTGCAGCCGATTCAGCAGCTTCCGGTCGTTCGAATCCAGGTCCACTATTCCCACCTCCCCAGCTTACAGCGCCGCCGATCTTTTGTAACACCACGGCTCTTCGGCCATGAAATTGCCGCCGCTGTAATAGTACGATCTCGCCCGGCAGCCGCCACAAATGCCCACATCGGGGCAGGAGCCGCATTCTCCTTCATATTTCTTGAAGTCCCTTAAATCCCGAAACACCGGATTATCCCGCCATATTTCATCAAAAGGCTGCTCGCGAACATTCCCCACCTTGACCGGCAGGTACGGACAAATATGCACCTCGCCATTCGGCAGCACAGAACAATAGGAGACCCCGGCCAGACAACCGCGCGTGTACCGCATTTCCAGCCCCATGCTCTTGGCAAGCGGCATGAACTGGGGAGCGCATGTCGGTTTGATTTCAAGGGATGTTGACTTCTGTTTGGACAGAACACTGCGCAGAACCGAGTAATACCGTTCCCGCTTCAGCCCGTCTTCTTCGATATGGACGGCCCGTCCGGTCGGGACGAGAAAGAATGGGTGCAGAGAGGACACATGAAGCTCCTCGGCAAGCTGGGCAACCTGCACGAAGTCATCCATATTTCCCTCGGTCAGCGTCATGTTAATCTGCACTCTCAGCCCGGCTTCCCGGGCATAACGAATGCCCTCCAATGCTTGCTGCCAGCCTTCTGGCGCATTCCTGAACCGGTTGTGATACTCAGGCGTGGCGCTGTCTATGCTGATCGCAATGCCCCCCAGCCCTGCTTTTTTCAGCTCCGCAGCTTTGGCGGCGGTCAGAAGCGTGCCGTTGCTGCCAAGTGCGGGACGAAGGCCGATAGACGAGGCATACGCGATCAATTCGCAGAGATCTTCACGGATCAAGGGCTCGCCGCCGCTGAATATGAGAAGCTTGAATCCAGCCTGCTTGATCTGATCAATGAGCCGGATGCCTTCCTCCGTGGTTAGCTGGTCTTCTACAGACGATGTCGGCCCCGAGTCGCGATAGCAGTGTTCGCAGTATAAATTGCATTTCTTGGTCACATTCCAGGAAACGAGCATGCGTATTCAGCCTTCCTTTCCAGTGTTATACGATTCCAATTTCACGGTCACTTAAATAACAGGATGGGTCCTCCGCCCAGAAATCACCGCTTACCGAAGCCCGGGCCCGGAAATTCCCGTTACAGATATCCAGCCAATTGCATTCTCTGCAGCGTCCCTTTAGCAGCGGTTTACGGTCGCGCAGGCCGACCATTAGCGGATGAGCGGCATCACGCCAAATCTCGCTGAATTTCTGCTTGCGGATATTACCGATTTCGATATCTCTCGTGAACTGATCGGGATAGACGTTGCCGTGCCAATCCACGCAGCCGATGGCTATTCCGGAACGGTTGCCGCCGTTTCTCTGAAGCAAGCCAAGCAGTTCAGCTGCGCGCTCCGGGTCGCGCTCCATCATCCGCTGGTATAAGTAAACGCCATCCGCATGGTTATCAACGGTGAGCAATTCCACCGGTTTGCCTTTGCCATGCAGGTCCACCGTTTTAGCCATAATCCGGTCAAGAGCATGCCGGGATTGTTCATGGGTAACATCCTCTTGCTGCAGGGCGCTCCCGCGGCCGGAATAGACGAGATGGTAGAAGCAGGCCCGAGGAATATTTTCCCGCTCGATCAAATCAAGGACACCATCCAAGTCTTCATATGTATGTCTGCTGATCGTGAACCGGACCCCTACCTTCTGGCCGATGACCAAGCAGTTTCGGATACCCTGAAGCGCCTGCTTAAAGGCTCCTTTTCGCCCGCGAAATTCATCATGGCGCTCTTCCAGCCCATCCAGGCTTACACCGACATATTTAACCCCTGCTTCTTTTAGCATCTTCGCTCTGTCCATGGTAATCAATGTGCCATTGGTCGATACTACCGGCCGAAGCCCTTTGCTTGACGCATAAGAAATCAGCTCATAAATATCTTTGCGGATCAGAGGCTCTCCACCGGAAAAAAGCAGTACCGGCACCTGGAAGGCGGCCAGATTATCAATAAATACCTTAGCTTCCTCCGTCGACATTTCATCGGGATCATGGGCAGGACAGGCATTCGCATAACAATGTTTACAGGTTAAGTTGCAAGCCCGTGTCGAATTCCATACGACGACAGGCCCTCTGCCCGCAGAAACGCCATGAGGTTTGTGGCCCGGCTTAATGGTATAACGAAGGTCATCGCCTTCTCCCTTCATACCGGTAAGTAGTTTCGTTACATTAATCATTTCCGTTCCCTCATCTCCCTATAATTAGATACCAGTTCTTTTTATCTTAAGATAACTTGTGAGAATAAGGATATGCGCTATTATCTTGCTCTCGCGCCGCATTAATGCTTGGGTCTGCAATAAGAAGAAACGTCTGACGGCGTCTTATTAGAGCTTATGCTTCCGAAGTAGCGATATGAGTATCGCTTTTAGGTACGTTTACCCGTAATGCTGCGGGTATCAAAAAGGTCGTGGCCGAAATGATTTTTTCTTACAGCTGAAAAAGTGCTAGCAGGTTTCACGGTTACACACAGCCATGACATTCAGCGTGAAATTTGGCAAAAGTATATATTTGTTGCCAGCATGAGCGGAACACTTCTGGCATTGGCTAATCGTAATATGTCATATCCGATACTTGAAACGGTGTATGCCCGATTAAAGGTCTATGAGCGTTTGCTGGACACAACTAATATTAGATAACTGGTGAATTCCTGCCGTTGAATATGTAGTAGGTGGCCATTCAAATAAGCAGATCCTTCTATGATGAAGGATCTGCTTTGGATTTTCCTATACCTGTCCTCTGCATGCTTGCTCAAGCCCTTGAAGTAATGCCTCCATTTCCTGTCTAGTTTCAGCGTTTGTAATGATGCCTTCTGAGTTCAGCTTTAATGTGATATGCGGAATAATGACCTTTCCATTCTCCACAATCTCTGCGTTGATCATTTGCAATGTGAGCAGCAGCGAGGCATGCGCCAGATGGCCGCCCATAGGAGACGGTGACGCGCTAATGACCGCTGTTGGTTTATTTACAAATTCACCTGAAGATACAAGCCAATCCAAGGCATTTTTCAAAGCACCCGGTACCCCATTTCCATATTCCGGTGTACAGATCAGCACTCCATCCACTTGTTTCAATTGTTCCCGTAGCCCTCTTACGGAAGCTGGCCCCTCATCTACATCCAAGTCAGGGTTAAAATGCGGGAGATCTTCCAACCCATCATAGACTGTGAACATCATATTTTCAGAAGCCAGCCCCATAGTAGCCTTCATAAGTGCTGTATTGGAGGACTTTTGACGAAGGCTACCCGATATAGCCAATACCTTAATTTTCTGTTCCAACCGTATCATCTCATTTCTCCGAACTTGATCTGATCTTGCATATTCAGTGTACTATAGCTAACAAGAGAATTAAAAAGTGGATGAGCGTCAGCGATTTTTCCTGTGAACAAAAGGGCAATAAAAAAATGCCTGCGGTTTCGCAGGCATTTGTGATATATCAATAGTCACTATACTAGGGCGGAATCTGTATTGCTGAATCAAGTATCCTTCTCTTGCTTGCGTTTTATCCCAATCAGATCAAGGAAGAAAACAAACAACGGAATACCTACAATCAAGCCCCAAATTCCAATCAGATGCTCAGAGAAAATAAGTACGACAAAGGTAAAGAAAATCGGTAAATTCGTTTTGGATGACATCAGCTTCGGATTTAAGAAATAGGCCTCAATCGCATGAATCACCACGATCAATATAACCAGATAAATTACATATTGAATGCCACCGACACTGAAAGCGATCAGGCCGAGCGGTGCCAGTGAGATAAACACACCTGCCACCGGAACCAATCCCAGTACGAAAATGATGAGCGCAAGACCGAGCAGATTAGGGAAGCCCATAATCCAGAGCGCAATCGTGGTCAATATACAGTTAATAAGTGAAATCAGCAGTTGAGCCTCCAATACCTTCCCGAACGTACCCAGAAACATACGGCCAAAATGACCCACTTCCTTGAAAAACCAGCCCAGCTTGCTATCTACAAACGTAGCTGTAAAGCGTGTAATATAGGATTTTTCCATCAGGAAGAACAAGCTCAAAATAATTGACACCAGAAGCTGTGTTCCCAATTGACTGACCTTCATTACTGCACTCAGGCCAGGCTCAAATAGCCGCTGAACATTCAGTGTGTCCATAAATTCGATAATCGTTTCGTTCCATTGATTACGATCAGGATACATATACGCTTGCTGAATCATGAGATACACCTGCTTGACCTGTACAATGATTAGCGGCACCATTCGGTAAACGCCCCACACCATAATCAGGATCAGCAGACCATACACCAGTAGCAGTACGACCATTGACGGTACATTGACAAACCGCTTGACCAGCTTATTCACTCCGTTATATATACTGCCAATCAAGATCGTAAGCAGCAGTGTTAACAACATAATATTCATCATGCTTCTTAACATAAACAACAGCAAAACGATTATCGCAAGGACGGCTATCCGCCTGACGCCCGCATGATTCATCCAGTTTCTTACCATTCGTCTTTATTCCCTCTCTCCCACTTGACTGTCACCCTTTGCAATCTTTCCCGGCATTAACTTTCTCTTTTTAACAATTTACTGTTAGCGATCAATAGAGAACCTACCATGACTAGAATAGCAATGGACCACCAGAATGTATTTTTAGCATCATCATGGTCCACAATAATGAGCCTGATGACGGCCGTAATCCCAATATAGATGAAATAACGTAATGGAAAATGAAAATTGGTTTTAAAGTACTTAACTATTAATGCTATGAATTCAAAATACAAGAAAAATACAAGCAGCTCTTCCGTGAATTCATAGTAATTTTTGTCGGCCTCTGTGTACAAAAAAACATAAGAAAAAATGGACCATGTTTCTTTTAGAAGTAAGAAGCTTAAAATCAGCCCGACCAGAAATAGCGAGATATTTAAGATCATTTGCAGAAAACCAGGTAACTTCTCAATATACTTCATTAATGCATTCAATACAGATCCCCTCACTGGTTGTACAATATCATCTTTATTTATATTATCGGTGGTATACGTGAAAAATGCTACATTACTTTTGGGGTCACCTTAATGAAAGTTTATATTCGCCCCTGCAATATAACCAATGGAGATAAAAATAAGCGTCCATATCAGAGAACCTGCGCTTGCCACCAGCATATATTTTCGGACAGGCATCGCACTAAGCCCTGACAAATAGCTTGTTGCATGTCTGACTCCTGGGATAAAATAACCAAACAAAATGGTCCACAACCCAAAGCGCGCAAACCACCCCTTAACTCTTGCAAATCGCTTCGGTGTCAATCCAACCCACTTGCCGTGCTTATCCACCAAGGGCTGGCCCAGCTTTTTGCCTAGCGTGTAGCTGATCATCATCCCTGTCATTGCACCGATGAAGCTGACTAAGATAGACACCGAATAATTCAGTACCATAATAGAAGATAAATAGCCGACAAACACCATAATAATTTCATCTGGAACCGGTAGGCCAATAATCCCAAGAGCAAGAAGAGCAAAAATAGCGATATATCCGTATTGTGTAATCATGCTGATGGCCCATTCCATAGGAGCGCCACCTCCTGACCGATTATTTTTTGAAGGACGGGAAGGGAATACGGCTAACCATCAGGAACGACAGCACTACCATTAACGCAAGCAACAACCCCGGCTTCAAATGCTCACTCCATAAAAACATAAAGGACAAAATCACTCCCGCCGCCGTAATCGGCATACCCACAAAGCCTTTACTAAAAGCCATTAGGTTGAATCTTGCCAATCTTACCGCACCACATATGACAAACAAAACAGCCACAAGTGGTCCTACCCAATGGGTATCTCCCAGCTTGTATAACAAGATCAAGAAAGCAGGGGCAACCCCAAATGAGACCACATCCGCCAGCGAATCGAGCTGTTTGCCAAAATCACTGGAACAATGCAGCAGCCTTGCCAGTAAACCGTCTAATACATCCCATAAAGCAGCCACCACCACGAGAATAAAGGCGGTCATGTATTGCTCATGAATCGTGAAATACAGGGATAAGACCCCTGCCCCCAGGTTTGCAATCGTGCATAGTGAGGGCAACCAATTCCATTTCATACTCTTAACTCCTTTGCCATAGCTTAGCCTCCGAATATAACAACAAAACGGACGCCGTCCTTGGTATTCTCCACCTTAAAGTGGAATTCGTGCAAATCCAAAATTCGTTTGACGATCGACAGCCCGAGCCCTGTCCCACCTGTCTGGCGGCTTCGGGACAGCTCAGCCCGGTAAAAGCGATCCCATATCTGCTCCAGTTGATCATCAGGAATGGTCTCACCTTTATTTTCAATGGAAAAGGAACTGATTTCCCCATCACCTTCGATACGAATCGTGATTGAGCTTCCTTCCTCAGCATGTCGTATGGCATTGACAACAAAGTTGATAATCACCTGTTCCATCCATCCTACATCGGCATGGATCGGCATCTCATTGGCGGGGATAATGACTACTTCCAGCTTTTTCTCCTTCAACAAATGGAATAGCTTGTCCACGACCTCCTCCACCAGCTCACTCAAGATAAAGGTCATCTTGCGAAGCTTGAGAGTACCCGATTCCAATTTGGCGAGGTCCAGCATATCTTTGACCAATCGCTCCATTTTGTCCGCTTCCTCTACAATGACTTTCATATAATGATCCTGCTTCCCGGCGCTAACCCCATCTTGTAATCCTTCTGCGAAGCCTTTAATGATACTCAGCGGAGTTTTCAGTTCATGAGAAGCGTTGGCAAAAAAGTCTTGTTGCACAGCCTCCATCCTCTGCTTCTGTTCCATATCCTCCACTAATTGCTGATTGGCCTCCTGAAGCTCGCGCAAAGCGGTGTCCAGGTTCTGGGACAGGGTATACATGCTGTAGGACAAGCTGCCCAGTTCATCATTCTGCCGGATTGGTGTATGGGCTGTAAAATCGAGCTTAGCCATCCGCTTGGCGGTATTATTCAAAGCAATGAGCGGGCGGGTCACCATCCGAGAATAGAACAGAGACAAAATTAGAATGAGTGCAAATCCTCCGATCCCTAAGTACAGATAAAACCAGCGCAAAGCCTCATTCGTCTCACTGATTTCCTGCAACGATGTCACAGTGAACAGGAGGTCGATCTCGCCTGTGCTCTGACGAACAGGATGGACTATAACTGCATTGCGTACCCCTGTCCAAGGTTCCGTCCAATCTTCCTCCAACACTTCGAAATTCTTAAGCTTCTCCAGATGCGACTGTGATAAAGGGAACCATTCCTCCAGCGCACTAAACAGTAAACCTTGTCGCTGACTCCATGTTTTCAGATCCGGCAGTACAATCTCTGTCACCGTACCGGAAAACCTTACACTGCCACCTGTGCTTGCCTCTTCCAAAGTTGATCCTATACTTTTGAAGCCAAGCTTCTGTATGCCGGTTGGATAAATTAAATTGGCGGAGGATATGCCTTCCGTTCCCAATCCCTCACCTTCAACCGTTACCGTATCGCCAGGCTGAAGCCGGGCAGCTCTCAGCTCATCTCCATACTCACTCATAAACAGAGACAGCGATATTTTAACGATTTTACCATCTGCTTTTCTTACATTGATATGAAACGCATCATCCAGCTTTACTTTGCCGTCCAGCGTTACAATCGCCAACTGGTTTTTATTCTGAAGCATAAAACGAGCTGCCTCACGCGAAACCCTGCCCGATCCCCAAGCCTCCTGGACATAACTTTGACCGAAGCTATGCAAACGACTTTCCACACGCCCAATCTTCTGTTTCTGATAAAAATTTTCAAAAAACAACAATTGACTTAAAATCACCATACCGTAAAAACACAGGAAAAACACAACCGTCATAATGAACAACTTAAAGGTAACTCCCCGTTTGTTCATTCTTCCTCCTCAAACCTGTAGCCAGTACCAAAAATAGTGCGGATATGGCGTGATTCACGTCCCAGCTTACTTCTCAGCTTTTTGATATGCGTATCGACAACTCGTGTATCTCCTTCAAAGTCGATGCCCCACACTCGGTTCAGTATCGCATCCCGTGAAATAACGATGCCTTTATTATGTATAAGCAGCCGCAGCAGCTCATACTCCTTGGGCGTCAGCTCGACTTCTGCCTGATCCACCTCAAGCCGATGAGCCATCGTGTTGAGAATGGCACTACCGAACCGCAAGATATGCGACTCTGGCTGCACATGTCCTTCCACCCGTTTCATCAGCGCGTTGGCGCGGGCGATCAGCACCTTGGGGCTGAAAGGTTTGGTCACGTAATCATCGGCTCCCAGTTCAAAGCCTAATATTTTATCATCATCACCGGATTTGGCTGTCAACAAAATGATCGGCACACCTGAACGGCTGCGCACCTGGCGGCACACCTCCCAACCATCCAGTTCCGGCATCATAATATCGAGTATAATCAGGTCAGGCTGCACCGAATCAAACCAGATAAGTGCATCTTTTCCATTGCCTGCTTCATAGACTTCCCAATTATTTTGTTTAAAATAATCCGCAATCACTTCACGAATACGTATTTCATCCTCGACAAGAAGAACTCTTTTCTTCAATCGACTTCCCTCTTTCGGTCATTCTAGGACACCAGTATATCAAAGACATGTGTTCTTTATGTGTTCTTGACACTTCTTATCAGCAAAAGTTCTCATCCGCAAATTTCACCTTGGATTAGGGCAAATTTGTCATCGCTCAGACCATCTCTTCCTCTAAGATCCTACCCTATAATAAGTTGAGATACAAAAAGCCTGACAGGAGGGTAACACATGAGCAATCAAACCATTCAGTGGTTTTCCACTTCCAAAGCTAAAGCTTGGCAATCCCAAGCTCACCATTTGACCGATACCCAAGAGAGTGCCAACCTAATCCTTACAGGAGAAACATATCAGCTTGTAGAAGGCTTTGGTGGCTGTTTTAATGAATTAGGTTATGTGGCCCTGAATCATTTGAAAAAGGACGACCGAGATCGGGTGCTTCATTCTCTCTTTCACCCAGAGGGCGAGCACAAATTCACGATATGCCGACTTCCTATTGGAGCGAGTGACTACGCGCTGGAATGGTATAGCCACAATGAAACAGACGGCGACGTGGAGATGAAGCATTTTTCCATCGAGCGCGATCAGCAGTATCTCATTCCTTTTATTCGAGAAGCGTTACAACTCAATCCGGACTTAAAGTTGTTCGCTTCACCCTGGAGTCCGCCGACATGGATGAAATCACCGAAAGCCTACAATTACGGCACGCTGCGCTGGGAAAAGGATATTTTGAAAGCGTATGCATTGTACTTTGTCAAATTTGTTCAGGCTTACCGGGAGGCAGGGATTACGATCCATCAGATTCATGTTCAAAATGAAGTCATTGCCGATCAGAAGTTTCCTTCCTGTGTATGGACCGGAGAGCAACTGCGTGAATTTATTCGCGACTATTTGGGTCCTGCTTTTGAGGAACACGGACTGGATACGGAAATTTGGCTGGGCACCATTAACGCACCCGATCCGTGGGAGGAATTAATGAAAAAGACTTCGACCGGATTCGATGAGTATGCCCATACCGTGTTAAGTGACCCCCAGGCCTACAAATATATTAAAGGTGTAGGCTACCAGTGGGCAGGCAAAAATGCCATTCAGCGCACCGTTGCCAGTTATCCTGAGCTTCGTTACATGCAAACCGAAAATGAATGCGGTAACGGAGAGAACTCATGGGACTACGCCAAATATGTATATAATCTGTACCAGCACTACTTCACCAATGGTGTGAATGCTTATATTTACTGGAATATGGTTTTGGAACCGAAAGGCAAGAGCACATGGGGCTGGGAGCAAAATTCGATGATTACCGTTGATCCAACGGATCGAAAACCTGTCCTGAATCCAGAGTATTATGTTATGAAGCATTTTTCTCATTTTGTATTACCGGGTGCCCGACGCATCGGACTTCGCGGCTCATGGACTGGAAATGCAGTTGCTTTTCAAAATACAGACGGGCAAAGAGTGCTAGTCATCGCCAATCCGTTCAAGGAATCACGTGTACTGAATCTGTCTCTCGGAAAAACAACACACCGCTTGGAGCTGGAGCCAGAGTCCTTTAATACGATCGTGATTCCTTCTTAACGCCGCAGTTTTCTGGAATTATGCATATATTAGGAATATTACGTTCCTGTTTTCCGGTCCTGCGTAATCATCATGCTTCACTGTCCAGTCGATCTGTATCCATATACGTATGCATAGTTTCCAAAATGGATGTATATCCTTTTGCGTATAGTAACTATAAATAGTATACTTGGAATAACTATGGACAGGAGGTCGATGAATATCACTACTGTAAAAGACCGGATTGATTTGAAGCTGATTAATTGTGATAAGGAATTGACTCTCGCGGTCATCGGTGGAAAATGGAAGCTGATTATTTTGTGGCATCTCGGTATGGAAGGCACCAAGCGGTTTGGTGAATTGAAGAAGCTGATTCCCCATATTACGCAAAAAATGCTGACTAACCAATTGCGCGAGCTGGAAGAAGATAAACTCATTCTACGTAAAGTCTATCCTGTCGTCCCTCCGCATGTGGAATATTCACTGACAGAGCATGGCGAAAGCCTGATTCCGGTACTGAGAGCAATGTACGATTGGGGATCAAACTATCGCGAGAACGTGATTTGGAAAGAAGAAGAAGCGGTTCAAGACGTCACACCCGTGTGACCAGCAAACAAGCATTTTGCGAAATGCTAAACTATATTTCTCGTAGAGGCGACCCTGGGAAGATCTGGGGTTGTTTTTTTGTGATATAAAGACATTCTCCAAGATAATAAAAGATATGGATGCAAGTATCCGTTTCCATTGGCATTAAAGATCGTTTTCCGCTACATATCCTCATTTTACACTTGTATTCGTGATTTACATTACATCCGCTGTGACGTATGATTCTTCCATCCCTATTTACAGTGAACTCGAGAAGGAGGCCATTCTAGCATGAGCATGACGCTTGCCCAGCCCACAACGTCCCAAGCGACCCAATTACGCATTGGTTCCATGGAAATGATTCAATACGATTATCGTCAATTTCCTGACTCGAAACCCTATCAACACCATTGCTGTGGCTTGCTTACTATGTCGTGTAACGGCGCTCAAGGTCTGGCAGAATATGAGTTACCTGAAATTAAAGGCGCCTTTGACCTCGTCCGCTGGGCTTCCGTGTTTACCTCACTCAAGGGTCTGTCCTTAACCGAGGCTGAGCAATATATTCAGCACCACGCTGATCACTGGGGGCCTGATAAAACAGAGCTGGCTCTATCTGCCTTATCCGATCTGACTGCCCATGCGAACCTGCACATTCTCTCCCCATTAGCGACCATCCTCCCCCCTCGGATTAGTCGTTCGTATCTCATCGAGCATGGCCTGGTCTACTATTCATTCTAAATATCGTCCACCACTCCATTAGCAATCTACTTTCCAGTTCATGCAAAAAAGCCTGAGACTGTTTATCACAGGCCAGGCTTTTACACTTTCAGCACAGAGTTGATCACACTTGCAGTTTACCTGCACGAATATCGTCTGTCATTCCTTCATAAGGTGCTTGGGAAATTAATTGTTCGTTGTTCACACCCGCATTTTCGATGAATGTAATATCTGCAAATTCAGGCACCACATACTTTGGATACGTTTCATACTTTTCACGCGATTCTTCCATTAGCGGAATAAAATCGTTTTGGTAGCGCACAGTGATTTCCGGATGCTCATGAACCCATTTAGGGAAGAAAATAATGCCGTGCATACGTTTTTCCTCAGGCATAAAATTCAGAGAAACGTCAGTGCCTGTCGGTTCGGTCCACGATACTTTATACACATTTTCCACCAGTTTCGCCAGATTGACCTTCTGATCACGTACCCAGCGGCCACCTACCATACCACTATGAATGCGATAATCGATCGTATCTTCATTTTTAATATATATTTCGTACTCCCAACCATTCTCATAGGTGTAGATCATGTGGCTGCCGATAAACTTGTCCATCTTGCATCCTTCTTTCCTCAATTATAATTTTTCATGAATTGAATGGGATACCAAAGATAATAAATATTCAATTCAAACATGTAAATATAAACATGTTTTTAACTACATATAAATTGTAGCACTGTGGTATACTAGTGTCAAATACCGTTTTACGAGGAGAGCTACGTTGAAACGCACTTTAAAATATGCCATTTTGGGCCTAGTTCACAAAGAGGAAATGAGCGGCTACGATATTACGAGCCAATTCAAGCAGGAAATCGGACAATTTTGGAGCGCCAAACACAGTCAGATTTATCCCGAGTTAAAAAGGCTGACTGAAGAGGGACTCATTGAATATCGCACCTCCATTACAGGAGCCAAGCTGGAAAAAAAATTGTACTGCATTACCCCCAAAGGAACCCAAGAGCTGACGGAATGGCTGCTAAGCCCCAAGGAGTTACCGGAAACGGAAAAAGATGAGTTTATGCTTATGCTGTATTTCTCAGCGGCCATCCCCAAGGAAGAGAACAAGCGATTGTTCGAGGACCAGATTGCCAAACGTAAAGAAAAACTGGAGTATCTGTACGAAAGTAAAAAATCCCTCCAACAGCTGGACGAGAATCTTCAATCCCCCGGCTCTAACCAATTCGGGCATTATCTGGTGCTGAGCCGTGCCATTAATCGGGAAGAAAGCTATATTACGTGGCTGGAAGAAACACTGTCCCTGTTTGAATAGCCTAAAAAACCTTCAACGTCACGTAGATTCGTGGTATTGAAGGTTTTTCTAAAATAAGTACGTGCAAACTAGTCTGCCGTCGTAATCGAAGAGCCGTAATCTTCAATATGGATATCTGTGCTAAACCGTACAGGAATGGTACTAAAAGTGGTATCCCAATCCTCTTTGACCTTACGCCAAACTTTAGGATGCTGAATCCTCAAGGCCTCTCCGAAACCTCCGACGTCAACCTTCAGCTTTTGCATTTTAGCTAACGTTTGTTCAGCTAATGAATTCACTTTCTCCTGAAAGAGACTCTCTTCTTGTCCAAGCACATTGTTGCTACGCAAATTTTCATTCTTTATATGCACCTCCGAAATGCGTCCCTCTGAGGTCATTTTTACCTGAAAGGAAATGTCATCCCCCTGAACGATGGCCTTGGTCTTGCTTTTCACCGCTTTGATCTCATATGCTATATTTTTACCGGTTTTCGGATCGCTGCTTTTCAGCACGCCTCCATCCAATTGGCCTTTGATCCACATAAGACCCTCGACCTCCGACTCATTCAGATAACCACCGTAGGTTTGTGTCTTTCCCTTGATGATTCCCGCACCTGCGAGCTTGATTTCATTCTCCGCCGTAATGACATTAGGTAATATAAAGCTTCTTTCACCCTTCATGGGTCCGATCACTTTAGCCAAAGCCATGGGCTTTATCAACCGCGCGTTCCGTTTACGGTTTTGGAATATATCCTTTAATATATAAGCAGGAATCTGACCAGGAATTTTCTCCTGAAGCGCATTCCCCGCCTTGTCTGTACTAATCAGTAGCTGTACGCTGGGCCGAATGTCATTATCCCCCAAGAAAAAGTCCAGCAGCTCATACAACGGAATCTTGCGAAGCAGACTGGAGCTGATAATAATCGTTTTCAAATGTTGCCCGATGGGAGGTCGATTGGTCCGCAATGAAATTTCTCTGAGCATTTCAAAAACGGAATCCCCCGTTTCCGTAATATTAAAAAATTTTTTAGCTTGCGGGGAGGAGCTATTGGAGCCTCCGCTTTCCTCTGGGATGACAAATTGGAAGGTTCCAGTGATTAACTCTTTTTTTGGATAATCTCCTCCTTTTCGATTAATTTGCTCTTCTTGCGAAGATTCTGCCTCTACATCCATAGCAATACCTGTCATCAGATTTAGATCCTCCACCGGCGAGCTGCTCCAACAACCTGAAAGTGTACAACATACTAGGAGTGCGGTCATTCCGAGTAATCCCGACCGTGCCCTCATCATGACCGCACCTTCCTCCAGCGAGAAATAAGCAGAAGTGGCAGTGGAAGCAGAGCGAATAAAACAAAAGCTCCATTCCCCAGGATCGTTCCAAAAGAAAATAACTCATTCAGATTTTTGGGAATTTGGGATAGGAAGTAGATGATCGGAAGCAAAATGAACAGCGTCTTGGAATAAGAGCTATTCAAAATTTGAGAAACTCCGAGCGAAGCGCAATAAAAAGCAATACTAAAAGTGGAAAAAATTTGCATGATCCAAATGGTCAACAATAAGGATTCGAACCGTTCCAATAACAGGTACTCCACTTCAAAACTGCGAGCCAAATCTAAAAATGGCCAGGTTCTGCTCAAGACTCCTTCGAACGAAAAAGCGCCAATGCATAGGATCAGCGTTGCTGTATAAAAAGCGACCGCGATCCCGATCGCCAGTCCGATTGCCTTGGTTGCTTTCTCGGGTTTTTCCATCCGACAAAAAATAATCAGCAAGGACTCTGTCCCCGTTAATGTCAGGATTGTAGTCTTGAGCGTTCTAACCACTGGCATCACCCCCTCCGACAAGACAGGACGCAAATTATTCAATTCGAAAATATTTAAACTCAGCAAGCATATCAACAAAAAGATAGCCGTCGTAATCGGGAATATCAATTGGCATATTTTCCCTAATGAGCTTACTCCTCCCATGCATAGGTACAGAGAGAGCCACATAAAAGGTGCTGAAATTGCCCACGCCGGAGTGCCTTCAAGCAGAAAGAACGACGTTACTTCCTCCACAGATCGGATTTCAAATGCGGCTATACAAACAAAATAAATAACAATCAGCATACCAATCCCTTTGCCAATGACTTTGCCTGTTATCCGCTGAACATACTGGTAAAAGGTACTTTCTGGAAACCTTGAACTTAGTTTGATCATAATCCATCCGAGCAGGAAAGTGCCCCCCCCTGCTAAAATGACAGATATCCACGCATCCGGTGTTTTTGCAACTTCAGTTGCTACTCTGGGAAGGGTAAGCAACCCGGCAGCCAGCATAAAGGAAACCACAATTGCCGTTGTCTGCAACGTTGTAATTTTATCCGCTTTTTTCCCACGGGCCATCTTGCTCCCTCCTGTGTTGAGCTCATCCTTGTCGCTTAGGGTCTTTATGCTTCAAAAGAATGGGTCTATTTTTCATAAATTGCAGCGGTGCTCGTATGAAGTAATCTTTCCAGTCCTTCAACGAACGGGGGACCGTTAGACTCAGGAACGGCACACCGAAGCTGTGTAATTTAACCATATGAATACTCAGCATTAGGAAAAACATGATTACGCCATACAACCCGAAGGTGGCCGCCGTAAACATGGCTCCAAAGCGCATGACACGCATGGAAATCCCAGCGCTGTATACAGGGGCTGAAAAGGAAGAAATCGCTGTAACGGCCACCACAATTACGAGAATCGGGCTTACAATCCCGGCGTTAACAGCGGCCTGTCCAATAATCAAACCGCCGACGATGCCCATCGCTGGACCGATGGGTTTGGGGAGCCGAAGTCCCGCCTCACGTAAAATTTCGATAGAAATCTCCATAATCAGGGCCTCAACCAGCGTCGAAAACGGAACCCCTTGTCTCGCACTGATAATGGAAATGACCAGCTTGGTTGGAATCAATCCGGGATGAAACGAGATAAAGGAGATATAGAGCGCCGGGGCGAACAACGATATGAAAGTTGCCATAAAACGAAGGAATCGTATAAGCGAACCCGGTATCCATCGTTCATAATAATCTTCGGGGGACTGGAGCATCATCCCATACGTTACAGGCATAAGAAGCGCAAAAGGTGTACCGTCCAGCAGAATCGCCACACGTCCCTCCAGCAATGCAGCCATGACCCGATCCGGTCTCTCCGTATTTTGAATTTGCAGAAAGGGGCTAAGAAAATTATCCTCAATAAGCTGCTCCACATAGCCCGACTCCAATACCTCATCCATATCAATGGTTTTGACCCGCCGCTTCACCTCATCCACAAGCTCCGGGTCGGCAATGTCTCTGAAATACACCACCATTAGCTGTTTTTCCACTCTTTTTCCAACTTTGAAGGACGACATGGCCAGTTCCGTACTTTCTCCATGTCTGCGCAGCATTGCCGTATTATCGCTGAGGGTCTCGGTAAAACCGACTCGCGGTCCTCGCAGCACCGATTCCGATATCGGGTCCTCCACCCCTCGTGTATTCCCTTTGGGTGTACCCAGCACAAAAGCGCCGGGTATGCCCTGAATTATAAGTATGACAGAACCGAACAGCACCTTTTGCAAGGAGAACTGCACCTCTAACGTATACTCTGTCTCCGATACCAGCATGACCTGACGAATAAACATATCCCGAAGCTCTTTTCCTCTCGGAAGATCCTCCCCGCCTTGTCCTGAACTGCCCCAATCCATCAGTGGCTTTAAAATGTTCTGATCCATGCCAACCTTGTCTGTTAATCCATCCACAAAAAAAAGTGTACCTACAGCGTTCAGTTTTCCCAGGAAAATAGATCGTTCGTTCACATCTGCCATATCCGCGACGGCTTGTCTGACTTTTTCTATATTCGCCTCATAATCTTCGGTAAAGGTTCCCTTTTCCTTCTCTGCCTCACTTACAGACGGGTTGCGATCTGCCTGCTCCGAACGGTCTTCTTCTTCTAGAAGCTTTAATCGTTCCATACGTCTGCTCTCTCGACCATCCATCGCTTTAATTTGTCGTACCGTCAGAAAAATAATCAAAGGTATGATGAACAAAAAGACAGCTTCTATCCATACGTTCCATTTGGGTATATGAGTTCCGATGACCTGCCACACGTTCTTTCCTCCTTTACTTCCATAGGATTTGTATATAGATTTACCTGGATTAGAAAAAAGATGCATGGACGATAGGTGGGATGGAATAAATTTCTTTGCTCACAAAAGGAATAAAAAGGTGAATTTGATAGATGAACTGTAGTGTCAAATGTAGAAATCCATGATAATATCTATTCATTCTATGACTAATGTCACAAATTTGTTGAATTCGTGGTCCATTATTCGAATCTAAAAAGGAGTTGTAGGTATGAAGAATCATTTTTGGAAGAAAACCGCTGTGTTGAGTTTGTTAGCGGTCATTTTGTTAGGTGGAACGGCAATCAGTCCCAAACAGGCACATGCAGGTTATGAGCCTTATATTGGGGAAATTACGGTGTACCCGTACATGTTCGCTCCTAAAGGTTGGCTAAAATGCGAGGGCCAGATCTTGAGCATTGCTCAGAATTCAGCATTATTTAGCCTGCTGGGCACTAATTTTGGCGGCGATGGAATGAGCACATTTGCATTGCCTGACTTGCGCGGAGCTTCCCCGTTGCCAAATGTAAACTACTACATCGCAACCGAAGGGGCATACCCGTCCCGCCCATAAGATGAATACGCTCAATAGTGTGCTATTTAATAAAGAAGAGGTGATAGCGTGCTCGAAGGCAATAACTTCACACGCAACAAATTGAAACCCTATCGGTTGCTGGTTCCATTGCTGCCATTCATCGGCGGTGCGTTCCTGCTCATAGGGACGAATGAGGCACATGCTGCCGGTTGGGAAAATGTAGTGTTGCACAAGCCTGTAAGCTCAAGCGGTTACACGCAACCCTATGATCCCTCCAGAGCGGTAGATGGGTCAATCGAGCCAACAAGCCGCTGGTATCAAGCTAGCAACGGTGAGAAATGGATCCAGGTAGACTTGAGAGATTGGTATATCGTAGATCGATACGTTGTTACAGGTATGGGTGTCCATTATGGATGGAACGATCAACGTGATCCATACAGTTTCCGATTGCAGACAAGCAGCAACGGAATTAATTGGGTGACTGTTGATACCGTACAGAATAATGGAAGCTCTAATGTTGAAAAGAGCATTGCCCCTGTAACTACACGATACTTGCGATTAACTATTGATCAAGGAAATGCAAGAAACAATCAATGGACTTCCATCATGGAATTCGCAGCTTATGGGGAGCAATTGCCTATTCCACAGGCTCCGGGCCATTTTGCAGGAACCAAAAATGGAAATACAGTGGAGTTAAGCTGGGATGCTGTTCCTTATGCAACATCATACAAAGTCATACGAGATAGCGTAACGCTCTATACAGGCAGCTTAACCCAATTCATAGACACTTCAGCCTTGCCGCCAGGTGAAGCAATTTATACGGTTCAGGCTGTGAATGCTAAAGGGGAGAGCACTCCCTCAGAGGTTAAAGTGATTATACTTACCGATGCCGAGAGAGTTGCACAGGCAAAAGCCGCTCTTGCTTTAGGCTTTGCATCTGGAGATACAGCTGATTCGGTATCTCAAAATCTGACACTACCCCTCACTGGATTGAATGATACGACGGTGAGCTGGAGTTCGGATACTCCTGACGTCATTACGAATGAGGGGGCTGTCACACGCCCGCGGTACGATCTGGGTGACCGAAAAGTAAAACTGACAGCTACGATTGCAAAAGGAACCGCCTCGGATACTCAAACTTTCGAAGTTACCGTACCGAAGATAACTGCACATGATACATTGGATCAAGCAGCAGGTGCCCTCTCGCTTGGCGATTTGTCTGCGCTGACAGAAAATATATCTCTCCCATTATCCGGTTATGGTGGTACGCAGATCGAATGGTCCTCGTCCAAACCTCTTGTCATTGCATCAGATGGAACACTCACCAGACCCTCTTATAGTAGTGGAGATACTGACGTTATCCTAACGGCTACCCTGCAACTTGCAGGCTTAACGAAAACAAAGAATTTTACTGCGCATGTATTCCGTCTGCCCATGAGCGATACAGAAGCCGTTGACGCAGCATACAGGGCGCTTGAGTTGCCAATGACTACAGTAACCGGAGACGTATATTTGCCAAAAGACGCATTGAATGGTGTTCAGGTGTCATGGTCATCGACTCAGCCCCAGTTCCTGGATCATACGGGGCATGTAACATTCCCAAGCTATGTGCAAGGCGATCAGACCATCACGCTGGAAGCAGTTGTGTCACGAGGCTGGGTTGAGCTGCGAAAAACATTCAGCCTGCTCGTGCCCGCACTGCCCGTAAGTGCTGATGAAGCCGTAAATTTGGCAGCAAATACACTAAATTTGGATTATCCGCAAGGGATTAAGGATTCCATTGCTCTGCCTCGTACAGGAGCATTTGACACCCAGATTGACTGGTCTTCGGATCAACCGGATATCCTCAGCAATAGTGGTCAGGTGAATCGGCCTAAATATACAGACGGTGATGCGAATGTACAATTAATTGCCATTATTTCTAAAGGTGCAGCTTCTGTACAAAGAACATTCACGATCACAGTGCTGAAGGCATTGCCGAATACACCTTACGTACGATTGAACGGCAGTAATCCAATTGTTCTGGAAACCGGCGACAGCTTCACTGATCCAGGAGCCAGCGTACTGGACAGTGTTTACGGCAATATCCTGCTCCCTGAGCTTTCAGGTAGCGGGAATGTTGATACAAATGTACCTGGTGTATATGTATTGAACTATGCTTATAGCGACAACGGGGGTTGGACGGCAGAGCCTGCAGAACGCCATATAAACGTGCTGCCTCGTGCTGTTACAGCCGCAGCAGGCAATGAGGATATAGCCTCTGTGATCGTTACAGGCGCCTTACCGAACGCACGGCTTGAGCTGTACAATGCTCAGCAGGAGCTTATAGCGGAAGGAATTGCTTCCGGAGAGGGTAGATATACATTTATACCCGTTCCTGAAGGAGCCACCTACTATGTGCTACAGAACGTAAATGGCATGAAGAGCGCTCCGTCAGGGCTAGTGTATCCGCAAGGGTTAACCGCGCAGCGCGTTGCCGATTCCATCACAAGCATAACACCTCCTACAACAAGTGATACATTGCTCAGGTTGCCTGTTGTACCTGATGGTTTCCGTGTGACCATCAGCAGCAGTAGCCAGCCAGACATCGTGCGTACAGACGGAACTATTGTTCAAGCAGGTACTCCTTCCGTTGTAACTATCATGCTGGATGTTATGAGGGTAAGTGATGGTTCTCATGCTTTGACGCAAGCCATAGAAGTCACCGTTCCTGCCAAGGTAATTGCGAATACAGGCAAATCTAACAAAGATAAGACTGAGGATCTATCTACTTTCGTGCCACAGATCGGATTTTCCGAACAAGGGAAAGAGTTCTCCCTCTTTGTTCCTTCGCCGGCATTTCTGGATGAGCAGATACAGCAAGCACTTCGTGAGGGCAAAGCATACGCAGACATTCGTTTGGAGCAGGAAAAACAAATGAGTCGTGTTCTCCTTCCTCATTCTTTACTGAATAAGTGGGATAAGATGGGTGCATCGGTAATATCCCGATATGGAACACTGAGGATATCCAGTGACACCTTAACCAGCATGGCCTCAGGTCAGCAGGACGTTACATTGTCATTCCAGCAGGTAGATGTACAGCGTGCACAGCAGATCCGTGATTGGGCTGAGCAACAATCCAGCCTGACGCTGATGGGTCCGGTTACAGACATCAAAGCCAATATGACAGGGACAGGGACATCGACCATCATTCTACCGCTGGATAACGAATCCTTAGGTGAGTTACACAATGCAGAGCCCCAGTTCTCCATTCTTGTTATTCATGAGAATGGCGAGCGTGAGATTCTAAAAGGTACTGCTGTATTGGATTCAAACGGGATATTGTCGGGTGTGAGTCTGAATACGACCGGGTTAGGTACCTTTGCCATCGCCACAGATGCAAAGCCTCAAACCGATCATACCCGTGTGCAAAATGCCCCAATCAATTCGTCAGATTCGCAAGAGCTAGCTCAAGTATGGCCAGATGTACAAGGCCATTGGGCAGCGAAGTCCTTGCAATCTCTTGCAGACAAAGGCTGGATACAAGGCTATAAAGACGGCAACATACGTCCTGAGCGCGCTGTAAGCCGTGCAGAATTTGTAGCCATACTGACCAGAGCATTGGGAACTGCTGGAGATGAGAGCCCTTCTACCTCATTTACAGATATGAAGGGACACTGGGCTGGATCATCTGTGGATTCTGCTTACCGTCAGGGATGGATTCAAGGGCTAACCGCTCAAACTTTCGGACCTGATGAAAGCCTTACCCGTGAACAGGCGATGGTGATCCTGTCACACGCGATGCAGAATCAGACATCCATTTCCAGCACTACTGCACTGCAATCCTACAAGGATGAGCAGCAGATTTCAGCGTGGGCCTCCGCAGCATTCCAAAATGCAGTATCCTCCGGCTGGATCAGCGGTTATCCAGATGGAACGCTCAAGCCAAAAGCGGCTATCAGCAGAGGTGAGATGGCTGAACTGTTAGTACGTATGCTTAAATAAGAATTTTCAAGTTTCATAGATCAGATGAGTATAGCCAATACAACGCGGCCTCCAAGTTTTTCGGGGGGCCGTATTTTTTATGTGTATTTTATGTACGAGCCTTCAACAATCATTTTTGCTTGGTCATTCACCCTTTTCGCTTCAGAAAATATATTATGAGTATCTGCGAAACGGGGCGATGAACCACCTGTCACCTCTACTGTAGGAAGAACGATCAGGAGGAGATATTTGAGCATGAAACATAAAAAACCGTTCAGGTTCAGTGGTGCATCAAAAAAAGATGAAGACTGTAAACCAACAAGAGTAAATAGAAGTATCGAAGATCTTCTCAGGCTGATTAATGAAATGACCGCGATTATCCCCATCGTGTTCGCAAACCCTTCTGCGGCTAATGTATCTTCCTTGCAACAGGTTTTAAGACGTCTGTTGTCTCTGGCGAAAAGCTTAAGGCTTCGCGGCGGGGCCAAGGCAGACTTACTGGCAGCGCTGGAGCTTGCTATTGTTGCGTTAGAAGCTACACCTTTCTCGCCGATCGGCGTAGGTACTGCACTGCAACAATTACTGGATGCCTTATTATCCATCGTTTTACAAGAATCCCTCGATCCTGCTCTTAAGGACAGCTTAATCAACGCGATCAGAATCGCTGGAACGATGGTTAGCAACGTATTAGGTGAAACATACTTGTCAGGGGAGCCCGGTGCACAAGGACCCTCAGGGCCGCCGGGGCTTCCAGGACCGGTGGGACCCGGCGGTGCGCCTGGACCAGCAGGTGGACCAGGGCCACAAGGACCTCCAGGACCTATCGGAGCGGCCGGACCTGTGGGCCTTGACGGGCCTGCGGGACCTGTTGGAGCGACTGGACCTGTGGGCGCCGCTGGGCCCGCTGGGCCTATCGGGGCCGCTGGACCGGAAGGCCCTGCCGGACCAGTCGGCGCTACGGGTGCTACGGGAGCCGATGGTCTACCGGGCGCGGTTGGCGCTGTCGGACCCGCTGGGGCCACGGGTGTTACGGGCGTTACAGGGATTACCGGAGCCACCGGCTCGGGAGCCATCATCCCGTTTGCTTCCGGAGGGCCTGCTACACTGACAACTGTTCTTGGTGGGCTGGTAGGAACCACAAGTTTGATCGGCTTCGGAAGCTCAGCTACAGGTATTGGCCTCGTAGGCGATACCATTGACCTCACAGGTACGCTTGTAGGACCGCTTATTAACTTTGCTTTTTCCGTACCACGGGATGGCGTAATTACCTCTATTGCTGGTTACTTCAGTACAACAGCTGCTCTGACCCTCTTAGCATCATCCGTTAGCATTACTGCCCAGTTGTTTAGTTCCCCAACACCTAATAATTCCTTCACAGCGATTCCCGGAGCTACCGTTATATTGACTCCCCCACTGACTGACATTGTTGCTTTGGGAACGATCTCTAGTGGTATTACTACCGAATTGGCTATACCCGTAACCGCGCAGACCCGTCTACTTATGGTCTTCTCAGCAACGGCTACAGGAGCCTCCCTCCTCAACACCGTGGTGGGTTATGCGAGTGCAGGCATTACCATTACCTGATCCAAGCCGAAAAGGGCCCAACAGGATTGTCCTGTTGAGCCCTTTTTATTTGTATTCCATCAGATGAACTAAACCGTTTCGAGCGATATTTTTACTTCTTCTCCCTCTTCACAAACAGCGAACGTTTTAACTTGTCCGTGATCAGGCTCTTGAACGATGCCTGTCTGCAGGTCAATTTTCCAGTCATATAAAGGATCATAGATATAATGACCAGATACTATCGCCTCTGTAAGAGGACCTCTTTTGGGATGAGGATTGATATTTTCAACGGCATAAAGCTCATTCTCCGAAGTGCGAAAAACAGCAATTTCGACACCTTTGATGTGGATGGTACGTCCTATTCTGATCGGAAAATCCTTACTGTGACCGACGACAAGCCATTCGGCATTTTTGATCATTTGCTTGATTGCTCCCTTCCTCAGGCATTTTAGATACAATTACACAATAGACGGGGTGACAACCTCGAATAAATTCTTGCGTGAATCCTCATCATTGATGATCTTTTTCCAAGGGTCTTCTACCTGTTGCAGTGCAAATTCGATACGTTCTACTAAAGCTTGGCGATTAGCTGTATCATGAACGACTGCTTTCTGAATCTCTTCCAGACCGATCCGTTCCACCCACTCCGAAGTACGTTCCAGGTATTGCCCTGTTTCCCGGTAGAATTGCATTACGCTGCCTACAATATCAATCAGCTCGGCGTCGGTTTTCACTTTACAGAGTGAATCAGCCAACCGTGCTTTAATACCGCCATTACCACCGATAAAGATCTCCCAGCCTCCATCATTACCTACGATTCCGATATCTTTGGTACATGATTCCGCACAGTTGCGTGGACATCCATTAACCGCTAATTTGAATTTTGCCGGGAAGTCCAGTCGTTCGAATTTCCGTTCCAACACTTCTCCCATTCCCATCGAGTCCTGTGTGCCAAACCGGCAAAATTGCGATCCAACACAGGTTTTAACCGTACGAAGTGACTTCGCGTAGGCATACCCCGACGGCATATCGAGTTCTTCCCATACTTTAGGCAGATCCTCTTTACGGACACCGATCAAATCAAGCCGCTGTCCTCCTGTTACTTTAACGACCTTAACGTTGTATTTAAGAGAAACATCTGCTATCTTCTTCAAATCTTCTGGGGTCGTTACACCGCCGTACATTCTAGGAACAACTGTAAACGTTCCATCCTTTTGAATGTTTGCGTGCAATCGCTCATTTACAAAACGGGAATCTCCCTCATTTTCATAGGTATCCGGGTTAATCATTCCCAGATAGTAATTCAGCGCTGGCCGGCATTTGGAGCAACCTTCATCATTATGCCAACCCAGTACATTCATCACTTCACGCGTAGTTGTCAGCCCTTTGGTTTTGATCGCTTCCACAATCTCGTCCCGGCTCAATGTTGTGCAGCTACATATTCCTTGCTTGGCTGACGTCTTGAAGCTGTCTCCAAGAACATATTGTAGAATCTGCTCCACGACCGGCTTACATCCTCCACAAGAACGAGTTGCTCCGGTACATGCCTTAATTTCATCGACTGTAGTCAATCCATTGTCATTAATTGCATCAACAATGGCCTTTTTAGTTACACCGTTACAGCCACACACAATTTCATCATCGGCCATCGTTTCAGCGGATGATGTTTTCGACCCGTGATTGCTGCATCCAGTACCCATGAGCTGTCCATATATTTCATCTGTCATCAATGTTTGCTGACGTACATATTTTTGCAGGCTAGCAGATTCACTCACATCGCCAAACAGTACAGTTCCAACAATCTTATTTTCACGAAGCAGCACTTTTTTGTAGGTCCGCTTCCACTCATCTTTTGCTACAATCACCGTATGTTCAGGCTGGGTTATGAATTCGCCAGCTGAGAAAACATCCACCCCTGAAATTTTGAGCTTGGTGGAAACCACCGATCCCATATAACCTTCAGTTTCCGCGCCTGCCAAATGTTTGGCAATGACACTTCCCTGCTCAAACAGCGGAGCTACCAGACCATAACAGATTCCGCGGTGTTCAACACATTCCCCTACAGCATATACATCCGGCACAGAGGTTCTCATCAAATCATCGACTACAATACCACGGTTCGTTTCCATACCACTTTGCACAGCTACCTGAATATTAGGCTTGATCCCAACCGCCATAACGACCAAATCCGCTTCCAGCTCGCTTCCGTCAGAAAACCGCAGTCCTTGTACCCGATCTTGACCGTACACCTCCGAAGTTTGCATTTGCATAGCAAACTTGATTCCCTGGCGTTCTAGTTCTGCTTTTAGCATCGCAGAGGCTTCCCGGTCTAGCTGACGTTCCATCAAATCTTCCATTAAATGAACGACCGTAACATCCATCCCCAGATTGACCAGGCCTTTAGCTGCCTCCAGCCCCAACAGACCTCCACCAATGACAGCGGCCTTTTTATAGGTCTTTGCCGCTTCCAGCATTGCCGAGCAATCGGCGATATCTCGGAAACCAATAACTCCCGGTAATTCTTTACCCGGAATAGGCAGAATAAACGATTGTGAACCAGTAGCCACCAAAGCCACATCGTAATCAATTTCCAGTCCGTCTTCGGTGAGAATCTTCTTGTTCTCACCGTCGATACTTTTAACCATTTTTCCTGTATATAAAGTAATCCCTTGATCCGCATACCATTGCAAATCGTTCAGTATGATATCATCTATTGTTTTACTACCTTCCAACACATAAGAGAGCATGATCCTGTTATAGTTCGGATGCGGCTCACTTCCCAGGACTGTAATTTCATATTTATCTGTTAATTTTAAAATTTGTTCGACCGTATTGATACCAGCCATCCCGTTCCCTATAACCACAAGCTTCTTTTTACTGTTTATCATATACCGGTTCCTCCATTCATTCGACGCTACTTCCTATCCGACGACATCTCTACGTTTCTAATGAATATTGTTTATGCTTCTATTTTAATACAGCAGATAGAGCTATATGTGATTATAATCACAATGTGGTTCGCATTAAGAATGTTTAGGGATTTCCCTATTCCGTTTCAAGGGGTTTTGCACCATTCCCTACGCTGACTCTCAGTGCTAGATAGCCCTAAAACAAAAACAGAAGTGTTTGGTGTGAGATCTGCCGTAATGATTAGATTTAAAAATAGTGTAGTTGATGATCATTTGCTCTGGTCATCGAACGAATCTTTCCAGTTCATGTGTAAATACAACCTTTATAAGGAATACTTTAGGGACAACTTGTATCTTAGAATTGAATCGTTTGGAGGTGGTCATCTTGTGGTCTAAAATAATTTCTTATATTCCGAGCTGGAGTATACTCTTTCAAGCAGGCCTCGCGTTGATTATTCCTTTAGGGATTTATTATATAAACACCTCGATTTATTCGTTTGTCGGTAGTAAGGGAGCGAAATCCAAACATTCTTCCGGTCGGCCGCTCTCCGATGAAAATAACGAAGGGCACCTTGATCAACAGAATAAACCAAACTCTAAAATTACAGGGAATTACGATTCCGATTTAAATTCGATCCGAGAGTCTATAGGCGGAAATAGTGATGTGCATTTTCGTGAGTTTATGTTGAAAAAATTTCATGCTCGGTCCGTATTAGTCTTCATAGAAGGCATGCAGGATGAAAAGCTTATGAGCAATCAGGTATTGGAGGTCTTGATGTTTGAGGGCCAGCAGGACCAACAGGAACAGCCGGAAAGTATAAGTAGCTCTTTTATAAAAGATAGCTTGATGCCACTTACGCAAATTAGTGAAGTTACCAGTATGGAGGAACTGCACGAGTTCATCCTTTTAGGTCATACTGCCTTATTAATTGAAGGAATGAAGGAAGCACTACTGGTAGGCTCGCCTAATGGCGCCATTCGCTCCGTCAATGAACCAACCTCTGAAGCACTACTTCGGGGTCCCAGAATCGGTTTTACGGAAGTATTAAGTGAAAATACTTCGATGCTTCGACGCCAGGGCTTAAATAAAAGTCTGGAAATGAAGAAATTTCAAGTGGGAAGCCGAATCAAAAAGGATCTGGTTGTCGCGTACATCAAGGATATTGTGAATCCGGATCTTCTTGAAGAAGTAAACCGCAGAATATCAAAAATAGATATGGATTTTTTGGCTGAATCCGGTTATGTGGAGCAACTCATCGAAGACAATTATTTAAGTCCGTTCCAGCAGGTTCACAACACAGAGCGACCCGACCGTGTCATTAATGCATTACTGGAAGGAAGAATAGCCATTCTTCTGGACGGGACTCCCTTTGCACTTATTGTCCCGGTGACCTTCAGTATGCTGCTTCAATCTCCCGAGGATTATTATGAACGCTGGATTCCAGGTTCACTTTTACGTTTGCTGAGATTTTTTGGAGCTTTCATAGCGCTGATGGGCCCTGCTTTGTATATCTCTTTTATTTCATTTCATCCCGGTTTGATTCCGACCAAGCTGGTCATTAGCATCATTCAGACCCGTCAAGGCGTCCCTTTTCCTTCCGTCATTGAAGTCATGATTCTGGAAATTTCGATCGAAATCCTGCGGGAAGCCGGCATCCGATTGCCCAAACCCATTGGTCCTGCAATGGGCATTGTGGGAGGCTTGGTCATCGGCGACGCTGCTGTAAATGCGGGCATCGTCAGCCCCTTCCTGGTGATTGTGGTTGCGGTAACTGCCATTTCTTCATTTTCGATACCGACATACAGTGCGGGCATTACCTTGCGCCTACTGCGTTTCGTCGGCATGCTCTTTGCAGCAATCCTGGGGATGCTCGGAACCATATTGTTCTTTCTGTTGATTTGTATCCATCTGACGAAATTGAAAAGCTTCGGCGTCCCATATGTGACTCCCTTTTCCCCGATGCGTCTAAGCGACTTGAAAGATATGTACATCCGAGCTCCTATATCTCTAATGAAACGAAGACCTGTTATGATGAAAACGCAGCAAAAAAGGCGTAGACCATGATGCCAAGACGAAGGAGGAGCTACTGTGTTTAGACGCTCTGATGACAAGATCACAACGAAGCAGGCGGCTGTATTCCTGACCAATACCGTATTGGGCGCAGGGATTTTGACACTGCCGAGGGGTGTAACTGAACAAGTACAGACTCCTGATGCATGGCTTTCTGTCCTCATCGGTGGAGGTATTGTCATATTCGTCGTCTGGGTCATGGTGAAATTAAGTCAACAGTTTCCCGGAAACACCATATACCAATACTCCAGAAGAATTGTAGGCACTGTTCCGGGAGGAATCTTAAGCGTGCTATTGATTATATACTTTATAATCATTGCCGGCTTTGAAATACGTGTGTTAGCTGAAGTGACCATGTTTTTTCTACTCGAAGGCACACCCATCTGGGCGATTGTGATTCCATTTATCTGGGTAGGGAGTTATTTAGTTTTTGGAGGCATTAATCCCATCGTGCGACTGTACCAGATTGTACTTCCAATCAGTCTTTTCTTTCTGCTTTTTTGTTTTCTCTTTAGCTTAAGGATTTTTGAAATTGATCATCTTCGTCCCGTATTGAGTGAAGGGGTTTTGCCCGTCATCAAGGGGCTGAAATCAACTATCCTTGTTTTCAGTGGATGTGAAGTCGTCATGACACTGGTCGCTTTTATGCAGCACCCCGAGAAGGCATTTAAGGCCATGGTAGTGGGGATCAGTATCCCTTTAATTTTGTACTTTTTGACCGTAGTTATGGTGATCGGCGGGCTATCGGTAGATTCCACTGTGACAAGTACTTGGCCTACCATTAATTTGATGCGCAGTTTTGAAATCCCTGGATTTCTTTTTGAACGTCTAGAGTTTCCACTGCTAGTGATCTGGATGATGCAAATGTTTTGTAATTCCTGCAGTTTTTTCTTCAATGCATCCTTAGGTGTTTCACAGGTGTTTGGTTTTAAATATCGTTATGCGGTTTTCGGTTTAATCCCGCTAATCTTTATCTCCACAATGACTCCTGTTCGTATGATGGAAGTGTTTAGCCTGGGCGATGCGATCGGATATATGGGAATCCTATTATTTATTTTGATTCCGGTATTTCTCTCCATTGTGTTCATGATCAGGAAGAAGGGAATGAAGCAAAATGTGTAGACGACCTATCCTATCTGTACTGCTTGCCTTTATTCTTCTGGTGACTCAAGTCGGTTGTTGGAGCAGCAAAGAAGTAGAGGAACTTAGCATATATACAGGACTTTCTCTGGATAAGGGGGAGCTCACTCCATTGGAACAGGATCTGGAGAAGAAAGGTAGCCGTTACTTCAAGAAAAATAAAATTACAGCCAGCGTACAAATCGTCCCCAAAAAATCATCTGGAAGCCCAAACCAACAAGGCGGAGGAGGGGGACAAGAGCCAAACTATAACAACATAACTGGCACAGGAGATTCTTTGCTTGAAATCTTCCGGCAGCTCTCTCTCCGTTTGGATCGCCCCGTTATTGGCCACCATCTAAAGGTCATGGTGGTTGCTACCGATTTGGCGAAAGAACAGACGATGCAGCAATTGATGGATTTTGCGCTTCGTGATAATGATATTCGCCCGAGTTGCTTGGTCTTCTTAAGCAAGGGACGAGCAGCTAGTACTTTAGTTACCAAATATAAGGAAGAAGTCCCATCCATTCATATTCTGTATATGCTTCGTAACCATTTCAGAACCAGCAAGGTAATGAGGGGGGTCAATTTGTCTGAATTGGATGGGATGATGCATTCCAAAAAAAGCTATATATTGCAAAACATCACTGAATCCGATGGGGAATTGGAATTTTCAGGTGCTGGTATTATTAAAGGAGATACCGGTCACTGGATAGGCAGTTTGGACCAACAAGACGTGGAGAGTATTGGCTGGATTACAGGTGATGTTAAGGGCGGAGCTGTAAAAACATATGACAAGCGGAATGAAGCTATCACTTACGAAATCAAATCGGTAAAAAGCAAAATAACAACTAAAGTAACCGAAGGCAACGATATCTCGTTTCACGTAAAAATTGAATCCAAAGGACGTTTAATCGAAAACTGGGATGATAAAGCGGACCCGACTGAGACACAAAACATGAAGGAGGCTGAGAAAGAGTTTGAAAAACAAGTGACTCGCAGGATTAAGTCTCTTATGCACAAATTACAGTCAGAATATAAAGTCGATGTTGCCGGTTTTGGTGACCATTTGCATATTGAGAAACCGCAGGTGTGGAAAAAGGTAAAGGATAATTGGGATTACAAATTCAGCAAAACACCCGTAACCTTTGATATAAAATTATCCATTACGGATTTAGGTTCATCTGCTGAATGAAATAGTCGCTCCTGAATTTACAGAAGCGACTACACACTTAATTCAAATTGATTTTAAATACATCCCCTGCATTGCCACCCAAAACGATCAAGCCACCTTTGGGCAGTACAACCGAATTGTTATTGCTAGCAGTTGAAAATTGTACAACTGCTCCGTTTTCATCATAGACAGCGAACCCTCCGCTTGTTGGAAAATCAACGGTCATCGTTTTATTGGCTGAGTTTTTATCTATTTTATACCATGTGGCTTGGCCATTAGATGGTACAGTGTGCACTGATTTTCCTCCCAAGATAGGTTTAGCAGCATCCTCACTGATATAGGATTGTCCATCTATGGTTAAATACTCCGAACCATCCTTGGTATAAAAATTCAGATCAAATGCATCTCTTCCACTCATAACTGGAATCTCAACGGCATTTACTGCTTTATTCTCATTCACAATTTTAGTACCACTTGCGTATCCATCATGATCAACGGATATTTTTTTCGTTATAAATGAGGGGGCCAGATAAAATATGGAAGATATCTTTTCATCCAAAGCATAATAAATTCTCCCGTTTCTGTTTTCCCATGCCTTTTTAACTGTGGGATTTACAGGATTGGCATCTAGCTTTTGATATTCATAAGTCACCATAACCATTTGACCTAATCCCGGAAAGTCTAAATATAGGTTAGCCTTAATATACGTTTTCCCGTTTTTTTGTTTGTCAAAGCTTATGGCTACACTGCCATCACTGCTTTTGAATTGTCCATTGCCTGTATACACATATTTTTGCGCCGGGACGAATCCATCCAAGAAAGCAGGTAAATCAAACTCACCGTTTTTAATCTCTACATTGATGGTTGTACCCACAGAACCGTATAATCCCGAATAAGAAAGTAAATCAGATGGCATTTCCACTTTTACAGGAGGCTCAAATGTTTTCTCAGGTATGATGTCTTTAATGATGCCCTTATCTTTTAAAAGTTCCAATAAAATGTTAGAAGCAAAAATACTATCTAAGATGGAAGACCCTCCAGATGAAAGCACAGCCATAGAAATATGATGCTCTGGTATGGTGATCAAAGTAGAGTGATACAAAACAGTATCCCCACCCTTGGATAACGCAGTTATTCCGTAATCACTAAACGGTGCCAACTGAACCGCATCCCAACCAAGTCCATAATTAAAGCTGTTTGTCTCTTCAGGTACCCATATTCCTTTTCGATATTCATGACTTTGCATGGACTTCGCCGATTGGGCAGATAGAATATCGGGTCTGTTCCCCGTTAACACTTCTGAAAACATAGCCACCTCTTCTGCGGTGGAGTATAAGCCCCCTGTCCCGATGACATTGGCATTTTCAACCGGTAAGGCCCCCTCAATCGCAGGAAAATAAGTTTTGGACAGCTTTTGTCTATCAAATTGATCGAGAGGTGTTTTGGTAGATTTCAAACCCAAAGGGGTACTCATATGCTTTGCCAGGAAATCGGTGTAACTTAGACCGCTCACCCGCTCAACTAATATTTCAAGCAATTGAAATCCATCATTGGTATATACGGAATATTCGCCAGGGTTTGATTTTAAAGTTTCTGATTGCAACCTTAGCAAGAGCTCATTATGATTTTCTGTATCATTGTTATTAAATAACATACTATTTTTATAGTGAGCACCATAAAGACCTGACGAATGATTTAACAGCATACGCGGTGTAATTTGTTTGTATCTTTCATCAGACATTTTAAAGTCCTTAATGTATGTTGTTAATGGCTGATCAATATCTACCTTATGGGCATCCACCAGCATCATCGTTGCAGCAGATACATACATTTTGCTTGTAGAGCCTATACCGAACATCGTATCTTTGGTGATCGGCTCGTTGGTTGCTTTATTCTTTACACCCACGCTATCCGATAATACGATGTTTCCATGATCCATAATGGCATACTGCACACCGCTAACACCGTATTTGGATACCAGCTCCGAGGCCAGACTGCGAGCCTTTTCCTTGATAGGTTCATCAGTGCCTTGAGCAAAAGTATTCGTCATCGGCAGTACAAAAAGCATAGCAGAAACGAACACAGCTATTATTTTCTTCATTCCATATTTCCTCCTCTTATAGCTTCACCAGATTTTATGACTGACCTGATCATACAATGAACGAGGATTCTATATAAAAAAACACCCTTAAACGAAAAAAACAATCCCTAAACAACATGATGTCTAAGGAATGTCCTTATAAAATGGCAATAAAACCATATTATTGAATACTTTATTTCTCGTTTCAATGGTCATATTCCCACCATATTTGTCACATATTCTAGATATATTGGTTAAGCCAATGCCATGAACATCTGGGTTTGATTTTTGACTATGCAAATGAGCCACTTCATTCTCCACATGATTAAGGATGTGAATGAAAAGCGCGGACTCATTGGAATGTATTTTAATAAGAATGTACCTGTCATCAGCAATCTTGACCTTTTTAGATGCTTCTATGGCATTATCCAGCATATTCCCTAGAACTACACATAAATCATAACGTTCAATATTTACTTTCTGTGAATATAAGTTAAGTTGGGTATCTACCTTGATGCCATTGGCTTGTCCAATGTTAAGACTATTCGTGACAAGGGCATCTATAACCAGATTACCGGTATTAACCCTTTGATATGCTCCTTCGATTTTATTTAAGGTAACCTTAATATGTTCACTCGCCTCAGCCAATTCATTTCTCTTGATACATTCTTCAATATACAAAAACTGTTGGTGCGTATCATGAATGATTCTTTTTATATTTTTGAAGCTGTGAACCGTTTTTTCATAATTGGCATCTTGGTAGTCCATCTGATGTTGTAATTGAGCATTTTCATGCATTAATTGAAATTTTTCAATGACATTATCAAAAATATATATGATAAAAACATTTAAGGAAATAAAGCCAATAATAGAACCAAAATAATACATATTCTTTTCACTATAAACAGATAAAACATTGACCTGGTATAAACTTATGATGGGAACGATTAAAAATAAAATATAGTAACGATGCTGCAAAGGGAAGGTTCTTCGTTTGGCAAATAACCGTATAATCTGAATGACAGCAAACATGATAATGCAGCTGAGTAACATAACCTTAGAGAATATCAAGTGATCTTGTTCACTCAAATGGCTAAAGTTGCTAATTTTAACAGAGCCTACAGCATATAAAATATAAAGAGATATAAAATTAACGATGGTTATCAATACAGCATAAAGGATAGAAAAGATGATCTTTGTCTTTATTTCCACTGTATACGATTGCGCTAAACTAAATATGACAAGTAATGCTAAAATCGAAGATATCGTAGGAGCCAAATAAACACTTAAATATAGGGAATCCAGCAACCCAAAAATAATGAAGTACACGAATCTGTTCGGCTTTCGATTGGACTTATCAAAAACCGAGTTAAAGTAAAAATTCACTTGGAAGCACATAACAAGGACAACGCAAAGATTAAGAAGCAGGGAGTTATATTCCATCATATTAATGCATCTTCATGATCATAAATTTGGTATATAGATCTTTAACTTCTTTTATTTTAGAACGCCCAATAGGTAACTTCACATCATTTGACATCAAAACATCACCGCCAGCAAATTTTTTCACATGAATTAAGTTTATAATAATCGAACGATGAATTTGTAGAAAATTATGTTCTTTTAATGCTGAAGCATAGTCCGAAAGAATCCCTTTGCTATCATAGGTTTGAGTAGAGGTTACAAAATGCAGTTTGTTTTTTATGGTTAAGCTTTTGACCACTTCAATACTAATGATATCATCATATTTTAAAAGCACTTCCTCATAAGCTGACTTGATGATAACGAATTTTTTATCGAGAGATTGAAAATATTGACACAGCTTTATCATTTTTTCCTCAAAGATATGGGGAGCAATCGGTTTTATTAAATACTGAAATGTGACTACGTCAAAACTTTCCACCATATATTCAGGGTAGCTCGTTAAAAAAACAATCTGTTCATCCAGGTGATTTAAACTCCTTATTTTTTGGGCGGTTTGGATTCCGTTCATGCCACTCATTTCAACATCCAATATTAAGATATGGAATGGAGACTCATGGTTTTGATAATGAGATACCAGCTGTTCTCCGGAGTCGAATAATTCAACTTTAAATTCTATACTGGTCTTTATCGACAAAGTAATCAGCATATTTTTAACAAGCTCTCTCTGCTTGTGCTCATCATCGCAGATAGCCACTCTATACATAAATAACATACACCTCGTTCCCATTGCATTGATCATGGAATTGTATTCTAAACAGTATATAACCTTTTAATATTCTATAAACAGCTTTTGGATAAAACGCAAATTCAAATCCCTCAAATGCCAGTATACAAGCTGCTCAGCAGTTGCATCCAAGGTAAAAAAGAAACCCTCGTCTTAAAAGACGGGGTTTCTTAACTATATTATTGATCGTTATTTTAAAAAATCTGCTCTCTTGTCTCCACCGTGGGAACGTCTGGCAAAGTCGACAAATTGGAATTTGTCCAGCCGATGCCTTGACTCGGTATACTGGAACAACGTGGTGTCCTCCAGATAAACATAGTTACGTACTACGACCACATGAGTGTAGTTCTGAAGGTCCATCAGCCTATGATCTTCTTCGTCTGCATTTTCTACGGAAACGACTTTTTTTGCATAACTGATTTGAAGATGGAGCTCTCCCTCCAAATATTCGTAGATGGATCCACGACTAATTTCCTCAGTAAGCACAGATACAATGTCTGATCGAAAGTAATCTTTGTCCAATATGACGCATTCACCTTCAATTTCACGTGCACGAACGACTTTCCAGACCAAATATTTGTCTTTGTCAATCTCAAGATGATTGGCTATGTCATCTGGAACTGGAAGTAGTTGATTTTCATGTACAATGGTTCGTGATGTACGCCCAATCCGTTCGGACATTTCCTTAAAACTGACCAGACCTCCTATAGGAAAATCCATCCGTCCCATATCCAGAACAAAAGATCCTTTAGCTTTTATTTTATGGATATACCCATTTTGTGCAAGCAAATGGAGTGCCTTACGTACGGTTTCGCGAGAAGTGTTATACTCCCGGGCCAGTTCATTTTCAGATGGCATTTTCGTACCTGGAGCCAATTCGCCTGTCTGAATCTGTCCCGAATAATCCTGATAAATTTGCAAAAATATATTCTTTGTCAATTTTCATCACCACGTTCATTGTAGCATTCTTTCACTTCCCTGTTCACTATAATAGACTGTGCGAATTGAAACTGAATTAATTCCTATGACCTGATGAAGAATTCAAATGAATTTTCATTAAGGTATACTGCAAATCGTCTGCCTCACCTGGCAGTTCCTCAACCGATTTAATCATACTTTGGCCATCCGGGACAATGACAGGTGTAATGATGGGATATCCAGATTTCTGAATCAGATCACGGTCAAATTCCATCAATAGTTGTCCTTGTTTCACAGTTTGATCTGTCTCCACATGTATGGTGAATCCCTCACCCTTCAGTGACACCGTATTGATCCCCACATGTACCAGAATCTGTACCCCTGTCGGATGCTCCAAAATCAAGGCATGCTTGCTTTTCATCATGATATGAATAACTTTTCCGCTGAAAGGGGCAAGAATCTTGCCATCCTTCGGTTCCACTGCGATACCGTGTCCCATCTGCCGTTCGGCAAAAGCCGGATCAGGAACCTGCTCCAACGGCACAACACGTCCCAGTACCGGAGTCTTTACTTCAAGCACATCCAGTGCAGAATCTTGACGGCCCGAATCTTTCCGTACGGAGTCGTTAGCTGGTGTAGCTGGAGTCTGACGGCGCTTATTTAGCAGTTTTCCATACATAAAGGTTAAAGTGAACGGTACAATCAATACGATCGCCATCCCAATGAAGAATACACCCCAGTTGTTTGGGAAAATAGACAAGAAGCCTGGAATCCCTCCCACACCAATGGAAGAAGCCATCACATGATTTACGGTAAGCAGTATACCTGCGATACCGGAACCGATCATTCCAAATACGAACGGATATTTATATCGGATATTCACCCCGAATATGGCAGGCTCGGTTACACCCAGAAAAGCAGACACAGAAGAGGTAAGAGCCAACCCTTTTCCCTTTTGCTCCTTCAATACTAGCATCATGGCCAATGCTCCGGCCCCCTGAGCGATATTGGACAGCGCCAGCATCGGCCAGAGGAACGTTCCACCCTGCGTACCAATTAATTGCACATCCACCGCCAGGAAAGTATGGTGCATTCCCGTAATCACGAGCAAGGAGTACAAGCCTCCATAGATCAAGCCTCCCACCGCAGGAGCCCAATCGAAAACGTATACAAGACCAGACGTAATAGCATTACCAATCATAAAAGTAACCGGACCGATCACTGTAAAAGCCAGAAATCCCGTTATTAATAATGTAATCGGTGCCACGAGTAACAGCTTAAATGAATCCGCTATCTTTTTATTTAGGAATTTTTCAATTTGTGCAAGTACGTAAGCGGATACTAAAACAGGTAAAACCTGTCCTTGATAACCAATCTTGTTCACTTCCCACCCAAACAAATTCCAAACCGGAACGGTTCCTTTGGTAACGGCATCCGCATAACCGTATGCACTTAATAGATCTGGGTGAACCAGAATCAGACCCAGTACAATCCCGAGTAAAGGACTGCCGCCAAACCGGACAACGGCTGACCATCCAATTAAGGCAGGTAGGAATGTAAAAGCGGTGCTGGCAATGGTGTTAATGATAGCAGCAAAGTCAGTCCATTGAGGATAGACCTGAACCAGAGCCATACCTTCGAAGAAAATCCCCTTGCCTGTCAAAATATTATTTATTCCAAGTAATAAACCTGCAGTCACGATTGCGGGCAAGATGGGGATAAAAATATCTGCCAGCGTCTTGATGGCACGCTGAATTGGATTTTGTTTTTTGCTTGCTGCATTTTTGACATCGTCTTTAGAAGCCCGACTACCTCCTGTAATGGAGATCATTTCGTTATATACCTTATCCACCAGGCCTGGACCAATCACAACCTGATACTGTCCTTGTGAAGAAAATTGGCCTTTGACCAAATCATTTTGTTCAAGTGCTTCTTTATCGACCAGCTTATCATCATAAAGGGCAAATCGCAGACGAGTTACGCAATGCGTAGAGGCCTCTATGTTGTCTTTGCCACCAACGGCTTTTATAATGTCTTCTACCTGTGATCTTTCAATCGCCATTTAGCCCACTCCCTTAACGTTTGCTCTTTTTTAGCAGCAACCCCGGTTATAAAAAATAACGTTCCCGGGTACTACTAGTTATCTCCATACTATTCACTAAGACTACGGACAATCCACATATATGAAGCATATGGGGCCAAAGTGATCTCTTGTTTTAGCTCCGGGACGTGCTGGGTATTACCTATTAAAAGCTCAGCCGCACCCAACGCTTGATTTTTTAATGATGAATAAAATGAATCCGGTATACGGAATTGCGCATCCTGTCCGCTAAAATTAGAGATGACGATCAAAGTCTCCTCTTCATTGCTGCGTTGATAGGCGTAGACCTGAGGATGAGCTTCGTCCAAACGTTGATAACTCCCGTCAGTAAGGACCTGCACCGTCTTACGCAGGTGAATCAGCTGACGGTAATGATTGTAGATCGAGTTCGGGTCCTCTAACTGAGACTGAACGTTGATCTGTGGATATCGTTCATCTACCTTAATCCAAGGCGTGCCTGTAGTGAAGCCCGCATTGCGAGTGTTATCCCACTGCATCGGTGTCCTCGAATTATCACGAGACCGCTCTCGAATGATATTCAATGCTTCTTCTGCACTTTTGCCTTGTTCCTGTAAGATACGATACATATTCAGAGATTCAACATCCCGAAACTCTTCAATATCTGCCCACTGCGGGTTGGCCATCCCAATCTCTTCACCTTGAAATATATAGGGTGTTCCTTGAAGACCATGTAACGTGGTTGCCAGCAGCTTGGCGCTTTCCGCATGGTATTCGCCATCATCCAAAAAGCGAGAGATCGCCCTTGGCTGATCATGATTGTTAAAAAACAATGCACTCCAGCCGCCACCTTGTTGCATGCCCGTTTGCCAATCCGAGAATAGCTTCTTCAACAATTCAAAATCATATGGCATCAATTCCCACTTATGTCCATTTGGATAATCTACCTTCAAATGATGAAAATTAAAGGTCATGGACAATTCTTTTCTTTCTGGATTGGAATAACGGATACAGTGATCCAGTGAGGTGGAGGACATCTCCCCTACAGTGACACTGTTATACGCTGAGAATACTTTCTCATGTAATTCATGAAGGTATTCATGCACACTTGGGCCGTCCGTATAATACTTACGCCCGTCCCCAGGAGCCGTGCTTCCATCGTCGTCCGAGAATTGCTGATCTTTGGAAATCAAATTAATGACATCAAGTCGGAAGCCACTAACTCCCTTCTCTGCCCAAAATTCCAGCACATTAACAACTTCCTGACGAACTTTGGGATTTTCCCAGTTTAAATCCGCCTGCGTCTTATCAAACAGTGTCAAGAAATATTGGTTTGTAGCCTCGTCATACTGCCAAGCTGGTCCACCAAACTTGGAAATCCAGTTGTTCGGAGGTCCTCCATCGGGTGCTGGGTCACGCCAGATATAATAGTCCCTGTACTCACTATCCTTAGAAAGCCGCGCCTGCTGAAACCAGACATGCTCTGTGGAAGAATGGTTAACCACGATGTCGATCATCAAGTGCATCCCACGCGCCCGAATTTCCCGGCTCAATTCTTCAAAATCCTGCATTGTTCCATAGTCAGGATTAATCCGGCAATAATCGGCTACATCATACCCGTTATCACGTTGTGGTGAGACATATACAGGCTGCAACCAGACAATATTGACACCCAGTTTTTGCAAATAATCCAGCTTTTGCGTCAGTCCTCTTATATCACCGGTTCCTTTACCCGTCGTATCGTTAAAACTTTTGGGATAAACCTGATAGACTACTGATTTTCGCCACCAGTCCTTATCTTGAGGAATCAAAGTCCTATTCGTTGCTTCCATTCATGCTCATTCCTTTCTTGCGAAATGAAATAGCGTAAAAAATAATATAACGCTTTCAACAACTTGTATATACAAGATTAAGTCATGTATATACAAGTTGTCAACAGCTTTATTTATTAAGGTAATACCCGTTTTGCAGCTAAATGATCAGGAGACTCATCCATTCTGTCCGATTGTATGTTATAACTCGTAAAATAAGCTCAATTCACACGAAAAAAAAGCTCCTGCCTATAGTCAGGAACCTTTCTTTTCTATGATGGAAACGGTATTCATTTACATCCATATCGATAGTGCACTATAAAGGAGCAATAAGGACATTATGATATTGAAGGAGCGCTCATACTTGTTCAAGAAACGCTGAAACATAGCCCCAAAAATCGCCCAGCACACTACAGCTATAAAACCAATACAGGTCAAAAGTAATGAAATCATAATAAGCTCTATATACGATACATCATAAGGCATAACAAACGTTGAAATGACCGTAATACCATACAAAATGACTTTTAAATTGATAAATTGCAGCAGCAATCCTGATTTGAAGGAATATCCTTCATTGTGATCATTATTTTTAGAAGAAGGTTTGCTCTTCGCTATTTTTATCGCCAGATAAAGCATGTACAGACTACCGAGTACATTCATCCAGATTTTAACCCGTGGCAAAAAATGATACAAAGCAAGATTAAAATAGCAGGCTAACAGCATAATAGCGAAACAGCCCGCTGTTACTCCCAGCAAAAATGGAAATGCTTTTCTCAAACCTAACCGCCTGGCACTGTCTAATGACATAATATTGTTGGGTCCGGGCGTAAAGCTGGTAACAATCACATAAGAAAGAAACGGAATAACCGGCATGCAACAATCAACTCCAGTATGTTATAATTGTATAAAGTGTGCGTTAAAACGCACGTTTGTACTTTATGATTGTACAATACGTTCTTTATAAAGCACAATAGGGGCGAATAATTATGGAGAATATTAATCTGATTTTAAGTAAAAATTTGAAATATCTAAGAAATGAACGAAAATTAAGTTTAGATAAATTAGCCGATCTGACGGGGATCAGTAAAACGATGCTTGGTCAGATTGAGCGGGGAGAATCAAATCCTTCGATTACAACCGTATGGAAAATTGCGAACGGTTTGAAAATCTCTTTCACTGCCCTGATTAATGAACCCCCTGCAGATGCAGTAGTCGTTCCGAAAACCAAGGTGCAAGTGCTTGAAGAAAATAATCACTATCGGTTGTATCCGTTTTTTCCCTATGAAGGAAGTAGAAATTTTGAGGTTTACACCGTAGAGATTGAAGCAGGCGGGGAACTGAGTTCAGCGCCACACCGTGAAGGTACAGAAGAATTTATTACGGTATTTGAGGGTGAAATGGTGATAAAAGTCAGCGAAGAAATGTACACAGTTAAAGCTGGAGATTCAATCCGGTTTAAAGCAGACCGTCCACACATTTACTATAATCTAGGAGAAACACTAGTTCGGATGAATATGATTATTTATTACTCTGTATAGTTCAATCTTGAAGACCATAAGCATACTAGTCTTTAAATTAAATGATCCTATTAAAATAAAGAGCTATTTTAATAGGATCATCGGAACAAATATTAAATGCTTTGCCTGTATGCTGTTTAGGAGATTTCAATCTGCTTAATTATTCGTGCTGGATTTCCAGCTACAACCACATGATCTGGAACATCCTTGGTTACTACTGCTCCTGATGCCACTACGACATTATTACCTATCGTAACACCAGGATTGATCACTGCTCTCCCGCCGATCCATACATTGTTGCCAATCTTAACAGGCTTTCCATACTCTGGGCCAGCGATTCGTTCAAACGGATCTATGGGGTGAGTTGCTGTGTAAATATGAACTCCTGGAGCCAGGAAACAATTATCTCCAATGCGCACTTCGCAAACATCCAAAATGGTACAGTCAAAGTTGGCGTAGAAATTATTTCCAACATGGATGTTGTATCCGTAGTCACAACGTATGTTGGGTTCCATGCCTATATTTTCACCAGTTGATCCGAAAAGCTCCTTAAGTAACTTTTCACGGTACTCACGATCCGTCTCTGTCGTCTGATTAAAGAGACGGACACATCTTCTCGCATACTCTCTTTCACTCGTTAATTGAGGATCAGCAGCTACATACAGTTCTCCATCTATCATCTTTTGTTTTTCCGTTTTCATAGTCATGCGACAATCCCCTTTATTTTTTAATCTGATTTTTTCTTTCACTCCAATGGGTTGGGCTGCACCCGATATCAAACCAGCGACCATAACGCCAACAAGCACTACAATCAAGGCATGCAGAAGTTCCAACATGTTCACCTAAAAACCCTAAGCCTGGGGGATCTATAAGTAGTCCCGCTAAAGAAATGCAGCTAATCCAAAAATAATGATTCCCATTTCGGCAGTCGAGACATGTAAATTACCCCGTATAGTAGGCGTTCGAGATACCCAGGAAGCAAAAGCTACACCCGGTAAAGCGAACAACAAAAACAAGATATTACGAATTACCCGAGGATTCATGGATGATTCTACTGGCATTTACATATCTACTTATCACCACTTTTTATTAATGTTTTAATAAGTTATATCATAATTAGTCATTCTATTCGTATCCAAACTATTTGTCAAAAAGAGAACTATGGCTGCTTCCCCCCGACAGTTAGGTAAACACAAAAAAACGACCATAAGGTCGTTTTTTGCTAGTCTATGCTCTCTTTGAACGCATCCATAACATGATAGGAAGTAACGCCAGCGCCAGAATTCCTCCCGCATAAGAAAGTATGGAATAGCTTGAATTTGCTACGATCATCCCGGACAGTGCTCCTCCCGAAGCTCCTGCCAAAGCAATAAGTACGTCCACCGATCCCTGTACCTTAGCTTGATTAGATATTGTCGTCGAATCTACAATCAAAGCGGTTCCACTAATCAGTCCAAAATTCCACCCTATCCCTAAAAGAGAAAGCGCCACAATAAGCAAAACCATCGAATCAGTGGGAGCCAACGCAGCTACTACGCCAGCGAGAAGTAGCGTTACAGCTGAAGCCATCGCCATCGCTATACGACCAATCTTATCGACAAGAATACCCGTAACTAGAGACGGAAGATACATAGCACCAATATGAAAACCGATGACTAATCCTACTTCGCCGAGTCCATGTCCATGGTGCTTCATATGTACGGGAGTCATCGTCATAATCGCAACCATGACAATTTGAGTTATTATCATGATTAAAGCGCCAAGAATAATTCCTTTTCTACCATCACGAGTAGCCTCAAGATCAGAAGACGACTGGCTTCCTTGTGCCGCCTGATTCGCAACTGCTTTGGCCACCAATAAAGGGTCAGGATGAAGAAGTAGCAATAATATTATGCCTGCTAATGTATAGGCTACCGCCGCTAAAAGAAAAGGTCCCGCTAAACTGGGAACTCCAATGGATAACGCAAACTCTCCGGTAACGTTAACTAAGTTGGGACCGGCTACCGCTCCGATCGTTGTAAAGACCATAGCCATACTCGCAGCTGTTGCCCTCTGCTTTGAACTTGCGAGATCTGTACCGGCATAACGAGCCTGCAGATTTGTAGCCGTTCCCGATCCATAAACAAGAAGGGAGACTAGAAGCAGGGTAATACTATTCATAAGGGCTGCAACAACGACACCGATCGCCCCAACTCCCCCTGCAATAAAACCGAGTCCCAGCCCCATTCGTCGGCCGAATCTTTGGGAAAACCGACCAACGAGGAGCGCTGCAGCCGCTGAACCAAGTGTAAATAGTGCCGCAGGAATCCCCGTAAATTTATCCGTACCCAGCATATCTTGCGCCAACAACGCACCAACGGTTACTCCGGCAGCAAGTCCGGCGCCTCCAAAAATTTGAGAGAAAATAACGGTGATAAGCGTACGACGATACAGTTTTCTTTGCTTATCTGAAGATTCCGCATAGGAATTGATAAGCGCTTGCCTCTTCTGCGAAGCATTCGTCAAATTCATTAAGGCTAACTTCCTCCCCTGATAAAGTCGTTCCAATCATGAACACTCTTATCCAAGTGTCTAGCTTCGAAACCACGAGCCTGCAACAATGCAATAGCTCTAACCGCCATTAAGCAATACGGGCCTCTGCAATAAGCCACAATCTTCGAGTCGGCTGGCAACAAAGATAACTGCTCCGCTAATTCTTCAATTGGAACGGAAACAGCCCCCGGTATATGAGCAGTTTCATATTCATCTCGCGGCCGTACATCAAGAAGTGTGACCTCTCCTTTTTCCATCCGCATTGCCAATTCTTCCATTGTGACTCCTTCAACATCCGAGAATTGACCCAAAAATTGCTCCTTAATGTGCTGAACTTCAATTAACTGCTTTTCAGACAGGTCATACAGTGAATTTAAAAAGTGCAAAACAGATGAATCAGAAAGTTCATAATACACAAAGTTTCCCTGCTTTTTGGATTGAACCAACTTAGCTTGATATAGAGTTTGTAGATGCTGAGAAACATTGGCAACGGACATCGAAGTCATTTTAGATAGAACTTCAACTGATTTGGGTCCTTGTATGAGAATATCAAGAATTTCCAACCTTTTCGGGCTGGACAAGCATTTTCCGATCCGTGCGTATTCGGTGAAAAGCCCATCTTTGAAATCTCGTTCGTTCACTATTAAACACCCCATCCATTAAACTATTCAATTAATTTCTTTAATACCGAAATTATAAAACTTTCTTATTTTTATGTCAATTCTGAAACCTACCTATATATAAAAATAAAAAAGACCAGCCCAGAAGCTGGTCAAGAGTAACAATAATACGTAAGCTAAAATACAATGTCTTTACTGAATCAACCTTGAATTGTCATTTATATTCTTGTTCCACTTTCAGCCTGGTTCCTCCCAGTAACCCTCCATCTGCTGATGCTTGAAGCAACAGCTCACCAGCCACATTCCCAGATTGTACAACCACAAGACACCTTCCTCTGTGTGTTCGTCTCTCATTCCCCTTGTAGGGTTCATCACTGGTGAGGTCCCCATTGTCTATTCCAAGGATGCGGCCATCACCATGCAGTTTAAAGGTTAATTCAACATCCTGGTTAGGTACAGTGATCCCGTTTGGGTCTATGACGGTTACTTCCACATGAGATATCTCATGCCCATCAGCAGGTAGAACCGTCCGATCGGCCTCCAACTTTAGAGCATAAGGAGTCCCGGCAGTAGTCAGTTCATGCTCACAAACCTTCTCGTTTCCATTACGACCCACAGCTCGGATTTTGCCCGGTGTATAGGGAAGCTCCCATAGGATTAAATGATTAGGGTAATCCACTAGCTTCCTCTCACCGTATAATTCATCATTCACGATCAATTCCACACTCTCACAATTGGTGAAGGTAACCAACCGTATCAATTTTCCACCGTAGTCAGGAAATGTCCAGTGATCTTCCATGGCCGGAGATTTCCAGTGCATTGTCCATGTCGGATTAAATTCCGATTTCATATGTTCGTTAAATGCGGCTATGTGCACAACAGGCTGATTAGACCATAAGCTTTGTTGGAGATAAGATACTGGTTTGCGGAATCCGCAAGTATCAATCAGGCCCGAAGACCACCCTTTGGAGGGATAGCTCGTTTCTCCCAAATAGTCAATTCCACTCCAAACAAATTGACCGATCACATAATCATGATTAGCGACATCAAACCAGGGATTCATAAGCAAATAACCTTTAACCCGGTTATCCTTGCCCCGATAGTATGGAAACGTCTCGGTTCCAAGGATAAGCATATCCGGCATGGCCGCCCTATAGTGCTCATACCACTGCTCCTGATAGTTTAACCCCAGAACATCCACTCGTTGTGCCAGCTGCTTAGTATGCTCCACTTTGGCCTCAATCGAACCCTCACGCAAGCTGATCGGTGTATTATGCGGCTCAAGCGCATATGTAACCGATCGGGTTGGGTCTTTTTCATGGCAGAAACCCACGAGCTGCTCCAACATTTTTAGCATGGATGGCTGCCCTTGGTTTTCCACTTCATTCCCAACGCTCCACATGAAAACACTGGGATGGTTCCTGTCTCTGAGCAACATTGCCTCCAGATCTTTTTCCCACCACTCATCATATAAATGCTCATAGAAAAGAGATCTCCACTTATCAAAAGCCTCATCAACCACCAAGAACCCCATCTGGTCACATAAATCTAATAATTCGGGCGCCATCGGGTTATGAGCAAAACGGATCGAGTTACAGCCCATTTCCTTCAGCTTTTGCAGCCTTCTTTTCATGGCTGTATCATGGTAAGCAGCCCCCAGACAGCCTAAATCATGGTGAATGCACACTCCCTTTAGCTTTAAGCTGTGCCCATTCAAAAATAAACCTTTTTGTGTATCCAGCTTCACTTCTCTTATGCCAAAAGAGGTACAATAACGATCCACCTCTGTATTGTCGCAATAGATCGTCGTCTGGGCTTCGTAGAGCACTGGGTTGTCCGGTGACCATAGTTCTGGCTCTAAAACTCGCGTTTTTTGCTCTATTTCCCCCGTTTCACAGCTCGAAAGAGTAACTCGGTTTTCCACTTTTCCTTGGATCTGTCCCTGTGGGTCCAGCATTTCAGTCATAATCGTACACTCTACGGCATGCGCGTGTTGATTAGTGACCTGGATTCTGACAGTCACCTTGGCTTCATCTGGCGAAATTTCAGGTGTGGTAATGTAAGTCCCCCATTCGGTTATATGAATATAATCCGTACAAATCAGCCAAACATTACGATAAATACCGGCCCCCGAATACCATCTGTCAGGTGAAAGAATCGTATTGTCCACTTTGACGGCAATCACATTTTCCTCATCCCACCGAATATATGGAGTCAAATCATATTGAAAGCTAACATATCCATAGGGTCGCTTGCCCACAAAATGCCCATTGATCCAAACCTCACTGTTACTGTGAATGCCATCAAATTGTATGTATACGCGCTGTTTTGGAGAGGAGGGCTTCACATTAAAATGCTTTCTGTACCATCCGACAGACCATCTTGGCAAATAAGCCTGATTGCCACCATACAGCATATGTGGATCAAAGGACTTTTCAATGCTCCAATCATGAGGGACATGAAGGAGCCGCCAATGCTCATCGTTGTAGTCCATTTTCTCAGCACCCGCGTAATTTCCTTCTATAAATCTCCAGTCTGTTTTGAACGGCATAATCACTCTGCTTCCCATGATCTCGCCTCCATTTCATAAAGTGGATGAACGGATATAACAGCAGTGCTGGATGACCATCACAAAAAACGTGTTCTCATTACAATATTTGAAACACCGGGTGATCTTCAATAAAGTGTACGGGAAGCATCGGAAATTGGGCGGAAAGCACATCTGCGAGATACTTCATCCCAGGTGCTTCACTTTCAGCATGTCCCAGCATGATAAGTGCTCTACTGTGCCCTTGATAGACAGCATCTTTAACATATTCTGGTGTTTCCCATTCTGGGCCTTCACCGGCGATGACTACATCTACATTTTCATTTAGAAATAATGGAATGGCTAGATCGCCACCTCCCCTGTATCCTACTGAAATTCCCACTCGTTCACATGGCATGGAAACCTCGCCAGCCACCCGTACATAACGAATATGTAGTTTGGCTTTGATATATTCAGCGATCTCCTTAACTTTCATAGCGGGAATAGTCAAAATGGCGGCCGTCGGCTGCTGTTTTACCATGTAGTTGTGCCAGCCAAGCGCCTGAAGAAGCCCAACCATCACTCCATCCGGTTGATAACGATGTATGGTGTCATGAAACCGATAAATGCCTATACCTGCATCGGCAATGAGGCGAGATTTTTGCGAAAAAACCGGATCATGTAGTAGACACTCATGCATCCTCTGATGACTATAAAAAATGCCTTCATGTGTAATGATAAAATTTGCACCTAGAGAAATAGCTTGTTCTATCACGTACTGTGAAGCGGAGAAAGCGGTTACAATTCCTTGCACCTCAGTATCTACAGATCCTGGGTCCAGCAGATCTACGGTGGTGTGGGGTAGGCTTATTCCCTTGGTCAGATGATTCACAATCAGACCCATAGTCATGGTCATACACGTTCCCTCCTCATGGATAATGCATAGCAATTGTACCATTTTATTTCAGCCATAGGCGCTATTCTTTCTAGCAAAACAGCCAGTTCCAGAGGAGCCAGCTGTTTTACGAATAATTCTATTATTTATACAGAACTCCTAAAATGGAGTCGATTCGTTCTTTTGCTCCTTGCCAGGATGTCATGACGGGGAACTCATATTGCTCTCTTGCTCTCAGATTCCATGGATGAGGAATACAAAGCACCTTTTTCCCCTCCTTTAGCGCAGGTACTAAATTATGAGGGCCATCATCAATCAGGAGATCATAGTTAATCAGGTTCTTTCGTTTACATGGGAAAAAGTTCTCGATCGGAATGAATGGCATATGTCTTTGAAGCCAATTCCATTTCTCTACGACGGTCTTGGGCTCTGCCGCTGTCACAATAATGACATCAAAAGCATTGCAAAGCTTCTCCATTTCTTCTACAACATAATCGTCAAACAGTTCAAGTTCCTCAAACAAACCCGGTCGCCCATAAAATACATCATGCGTGCTTTTGGGATGACGTAGATGATCGGTGTTCCAATCTAACATTTCTTCATAACGAAGCGGATGAGTGGGAAATTCACTATTGTTATGGTATATGGCTCGTTTGACGAGATGACAGATGGTATCGTCCATATCGACTGCAATGATTGGTTTTCTCATCAGCTTGCCCCTATTCACTCTGGTAAAATTTTTCACAAGAATATCATACTATAATTTAATATCGCGGTGAAGCTTAGGTATTGCTGTCCGATAGATCTCACCTTTGTTCAAAATAATTAACCAAGAAAAACGTTAGGTCAACCTACACAAATTCGGAATATCACAGAAATATAGTTAGGTTATTTTTATCAATATAAACTAAATTTTAAACAAACATAAACAATAAATACAATGAAACCACAGAAAATAGCACTTAAATAATACATCCATGTGTTTATACTTCAAAAACACAAAAAAATAACCAAAATAACCGATTGAATAACAAAAACACAAATGATAAAATAACAAAAATAACTTTTTTCATATTTGAAAGCGCTTAATTTTGTGTTTAGCTTACTGCTATTTACACACTTACATACCTAACTTCATCTCTGTATAGCAGGAAGTTGAATAATATATTTAGGGAGGAATAAAAATGAAGGTATTGTTAAGAAAATCACTATTGTCTGGAATGATCGGCTTGCTCATCATGATTGGTTTAGGAGGAGTTTTCTCCAAGGTAGAAGCTGCTTCAGGATTTTATGTAAGCGGTACCAAATTGTATGATTCTACAGGCAAGCCATTTGTTATGAGAGGCGTCAATCATGCTCACACATGGTACAAAAACGATCTTTATACAGCGATCCCGGCAATTGCCCAGACAGGTGCTAATACCGTCCGAATTGTCCTTTCTAACGGAAACCAGTACACCAAGGATGATATTAATTCCGTGAAAGATATTATTTCTCTCGTCTCCAACCATAAAATGATTGCTGTGCTTGAAGTTCATGATGCTACAGGCAAAGACGACTACGCGTCTTTGGATGCAGCTGTGAACTACTGGATTAGCATAAAGGATGCTCTGATCGGCAAGGAAGACCGGGTTATCGTAAACATTGCAAACGAATGGTATGGTTCTTGGAATGGAAGTGGTTGGGCTGATGGATACAAGCAAGCGATTCCCAAGCTGAGAAACGCAGGTATCAAAAATACACTCATCGTCGATTGTGCCGGATGGGGACAATATCCTCAATCTATCAATGACTTTGGTAAATCTGTATTCGCAGCTGATTCTTTGAAGAATACGGTATTTTCCATCCATATGTATGAGTTCGCTGGTAAAGATGTTCAAACTGTTCGAACCAATATTGATAACGTTCTGAATCAAGGACTCGCTCTGATTATTGGCGAATTTGGCGGTTACCACCAGGGAGCAGACGTCGACGAGACAGAAATCATGAGATACGGTCAATCCAAAGGAGTAGGCTGGTTAGCCTGGTCCTGGTATGGTAATAGTTCCAATCTTTCCTACCTTGATCTTGTAACAGGACCTAATGGCAATCTGACGGATTGGGGGAAAACTGTAGTTAACGGAAGCAACGGGATCAAAGAAACATCGAAAAAGGCTGGTATCTACTAAACGTACTATCAGAAAGTAAAAAAGGCTCATGGTTGAACGACCATGAGCTTTTACATTTTTATACTTTATACTAAAAGTACCCACTGTGCGTCTCTGAACTTACACTTCCTGGGTTATACGGTGAGTCGAATTTCATACACAGGCACGATGCTGACTGCGCCGATATCTACGATACGTTCCTTTGCCGTCTCTTTCCAGCCAGCCATAGTCGTATTGCTGTTGAGAACCTTACCTTTTCGTATTGGGGAAACATATACGTACAACCCTTGCTCGATGAGCCGATGCTCAAATGCTTTCAAGCCTATTTCCCAGGTCGTATGGTTGCAGAAATTATCGTTGATCAGTTCGCCATCCATAAAAGCATAACCGATATCTCCAGTATAATCGATACGCAGCAGAGCTTCCTTAATTCCGTGAAAGGCATCTATCTCAAAATCAATAGTAAGTTTATCGTCATTTATTTTTTTCAAATTGAAATGAATTTCTCGCTTAGGAGCCTTTAAACGATACGTTTTAAATACATTGTTTTCTGTTATGTCTAGCAGCTCTCCACCAGTAATAGATGTGATCGAGGCGTCGAAATCAGGGAATACACTCAGGGATACCATTTCTTGATCCGTCGATTCCAGCCTTAGATCGCCCTCATATACAAGTACATTGGCATTGGTCAAAATGACTCTGTCCCGGCCTTGCATGTTTACCTTCCAAAATGTAAGACTTTGCTCATCAGTCATCGTGTAGATGGCAACTTTTTTGCCACTTTCAGATACCAGATGGATGAGACTATCGTCCTCTTCAGCAACCTTAATGATCGTGTTCCCATCCAACTGCTCTATCGAGCCTTTGTCGATTGTGGCACTGATGATATCTTTTGACTCAATTTCATATCTTCCCTTCATCCCCTCTGGTACAAAGAAAAAGTAGTATACTTCTCCATCTTCTTCTATCCTTGTTATCAGCTGTACCGTAGCATATTTGAGCTTCATTCCATCTAAATTAAAGTTAAATGGCAATATAGCGAAACTTTCACGTCCTAACATCAGCTCACCTTGACTAGGGATTACAATCGTTTCCTCGGGCAGTTCAATGCTCACATTAAAATCGCACAGGTCGTCATTTTCGACATGGTCTTGGAAATTATTTAGAAACAGATAACCCGATCCAGCACTGGATCGCACTGCATATCGTAACGTATCCACATCATAAGGGTCCATCTGGGACGTATCCCCTGGCAGAATAGTCTTTGTTAGTGAGAATTGCTTTTGGAACGTTGAAAAAAAGTAATGCTGCAGCTTTGTTCTATGGTACGATTCCCTTACTTGACCGAATTCGCCGATCATGGCGTTGAAATCATAGGAGATTTTGGGGGTGGCTAGATCATTGGTGAACGGGTTAACCTTACCCCGAGGATTGGAACCCCCATGATACATGTAATATCCGATCAGATTACAGCCTTCTGCAACCTTCATGACAGTCATTGCTGGAACACTGCGGTAGGGAAATGCGAACCGATATTTATAAAACTGAACCATGCCGCCACCCATTTCACAGCAAGCGTACGGATAGTCTTCAGGTGCGTATTGAGGCTCGAAATTGTAACTCTCTGGAATCTTGTTATTATGCTTGTCGCGGAAAATGTATTCCGGTGTCGCAGGATGCTCGTCCATCCCCTCCAAACGTCCCTCTTCGTAGTAGATCCATGGCCAATAGGCATACCCGCCCCATAACGGCAGCATATCAGGTACAGGAGTTGTTGCTCCTCCCCATCCTGTGCACGTATAGATCGGAGTATCAATCCCCGCTTCCAGAGCTATTTCTTTAAGTTTTAACATATGCGAGTTACCGTCACTTCCACTGTTTAGCCACATATCATTAATTCCTACAGTCAATGCCCACTGGGCAGATGAATGATGATGCTCGTTTTCGATTTGGGTGCCGATAATCGGCCCCCCCTCCTTATATAACAGCCCTTTAACCTGGGTACCGATTTCGTTATACAATCTTCTTGTATAGAACAGATACCCCTCATCATTAGAACGAACCTCAAATGGTCGACCGAATAACCAATCTGGCATACCGCCGTTTCGAATTTCCCCATGATCAAAGGGACCGATCCGAATGATGGAGTATACCTGATGTTTGCCGCACAACTCGATGAAATGACGAAGATTCTTGTTCCCACTCCAATTAAAAACACCTTCAACTTCTTCATGTAGGTTCCAAAAAATATAAGTGGCAATGATGTTTACGCCGCCCATTTTTATTTTAATAATTTCGTCTTCCCAATAGCGTTCATCATAACGGGCATAATGGAATTCACCACAAATACCGAAAAAGGGCTCTCCGTCCTTCTCCATAAAATAGTTGGTGAATCCGATCTCCTCTCCTTTTGGGTTGGTGCCGCCAAGTTTGATATGTCCTTTAACAATATGCTTCTGATCGTCTTTAACCGCAACTCGATAGTTTCTCATGGAGTTCACTCCCCTCACTCGTTAATCTGAATTCAGGATAAATTGGTTCCACTTGCGCTGCCAAGCGATATCATTCCAGAATGGATGATGGGGAGCGCAGTTAGAACAGAGGGTCATTCCCCAGAACCCAAGTGCCATTCCTTTTCGCAACACATATTCAGCGATAAATTTGCCGACTGGGCCTTCTTCAAATTGGGCATGCAGCGGCGTGTAGCCTACATAACCTTCTCCTATGACAATTGGAATGCCGGAATGACGAGTCCATTCATGAATCTCTTCCAATCGGGTGTCGGCCTTCTGCAACATGGCCATTTTATGGTCTCCATACCGATCGTACAAAAATAAATCCCATTGATCGGGATCTACCCAGTCGTGCAAATAAATAAGTCTCATGCCGACTGGATTGCCTTCCATCCGCCAATTCTGCCCCGGAGGCAGGGTCCATTTTGCAAATGGAGGAGCGTCTTCTCTTAATAGGGATTGTACGAATGGATTGGGGAACGGCGCCAACTCATCATAAAGCGCTGCCGCTTCCATAAGCTCATTGAGCACCCCTTTAATATATAGGTGAAAATGGGCCACCTGCATATTGCGCGCGACGTAAGCCTTGGGGTAGGCTTCATTTAACGTATAACTGGCTGTCATCATCATATCAGGATGACATTGGCGAAGATATTCTATCGCTTCTTCTACGTAGGGCTGCATGGCTTCAATAAGCGCCGGTACATTCGTTTCGGCTATGCCTTCAGACGTTCCGACGGCGTTTAACTGCCCAAATTCCACTTCGTTATGCAGCTCTGTATAGATGATCTGACTCCTGTAGCCTTCTGCTGTGACGAAACGGATCAACTGATCCATTGATTTTGCAATGGCCATGAATCTCTCCTTAGGAGGAATTGCAGCTAGTTCATCTCTAAGCTCAGCATGAGCCAGAAAGCTGGGACTCTGCTGATATTCCCAAGAGGATAACATAATGTAACAGTTATGAGCCTTTGCTTGTTTGAACAGTTCGAGCAAATGAGCATGCCCGTCCAGTACTGCGCCTCCACGACAGTTATACCAACGCGTACGCTGGCCTACTTCCCCAAGGTTAGCAAACTCCAAGGGTCCGGGGCGTTTGCCATCCGCTGTAAACAACATGAATGGCATTGCACATATTCGGATCGTATTGTAGCCTCTTTCGACCGCTTCTTTAAAACGGGCTTCCAGATCGCTGTAGGGCTCACCTTCCTGTGTCATGGTATACCAAGAAAAGTCCCACATGGTGATCGTCAATTTGCGCGGTACAGTTCTCATGAGATTACTCAATTGATTTCCCCTCCCAGCTCCAGTCCATATGGTTCAACGCTCCTTGATGGTTAGCTTCTAGCTTAAGCACCGATTCAAAATGCAAGATGGCTTCGTCCTGTCGCCCTAATCCAAGCAAACCAAGTGCTCTCATATAAGTACAATGAACCTGATTACGAATATTCAGGTCATCTTCAAAGATGAGAAAGTCGGGTAACGAGACCGCGAAATAATCCATTTTCACGGGTTCGAATAAGTATCTATCGGCGTAATCAATGAGCTTGTTGAATCGACGATTGCCTTCCTTCGCATAACCAAGTTTCCGCCAGGCCAATCCTTGGTAAAATATCATATCTGGCTGTTGATCGTTATAATACATGGCATTAATGGGTTCCCCCAGTCCTTGAGAGGCCGTGGAAAAGGCCTGTCTTGCCTCATCTGTTAATTTCAATAGCTCATACGCGCAGCCCAAATAATAATAGATATCGTTATCTTGGGAACCCTCTAGCTTACCTTCGCCAAGATTCTCTGGATACACTAAAGCCTCCCGCAGCCCCTTTACAGCCTGTTCAATCCGCCCAGACCTCAGGTCGGACTTGGCAAGCTCTACCTTGGCCAGCCTATACTGTCCCGTTACCTTCCCCTCTCCGCCTTCCCATGGATGAAATATTCTCCCTGTCAGCAAGGACAACGCTATCTTATGCTGCTTCATCGTATTGTGAACGGTTACATATTCTAAAAACAGATCATCGCGAAGCTTTATGATTCCCGGATAACTCTCCATTAGATTCAATCTGTCGTTGGGCTTGATGTTCAGCTTCCTATACAGCTGGTCAAGCTCATAAAGAATACGTGCGTCTGAAGTATTGCACGCAAAGGCCTGCTCTAACGAATGGCGAGCCTTCTCTACTTGGCCTTGTTTGTTAAAATATCCAAGAGCAAGATTACGGTGAACAACGGGGTAAGTATCGTCAATGGAACGAGACATTTCCCAGCTGGAAATAGCATCCTGATGCCGTTTCTTATCATAGAGTAAATTACCTAAGTAATAATGCGCCTTGTCATCCTCCGGTCTTGTTCGAATTGCAAATTGTAACACATCCAACTCAAACAGACGGTTAGGAAAGCAGTAATCGGGTACTGCATCTGCGGCCTGAGCGAGAGCATTGTTCACCTGCTCAGGCTTGCCGATTTTAGCATAGCAGAAGGCCTGAACGTAATACAGCATAGGGTATGTTTTTGCCTGCTCTGGAGCTTCTTCCAGCACACATGCTGCATCCTCATAGAGTCCTGCCGCCGCATAGTCCGATGCTACCGCTATATAGTTGTGCACATCTCCACGCATCCATTTTTCCAGCTCTTCAAAGACCGTTTTAGCATCATCTCGTAACCCGAGAGCCTCTAAAGATAATGCTTGCTCACGGTAAGCTCCAAAATCGGCGATATCGAGCTTCATCGTTTCCTTGGAAAAGGCTATTGCTGCTTCGTTCCTGCCGAGCTTACGAAGAATAGCCGACTTCAGGTTGCGTGCCTTGTAATTGCGAGCATTTCGGATTGTCGAGCGCTCGACGAGTTCCAATGCTTCTTCATAGTTCCCTTGTTCTGTCGCAATCTGTGCCAGTGAGAAATACCCGCTGTCTTGCCATGCCGCACTCCATACTGATTTATAAAATGCAGCGAACGCCTCATCCATCCGCTCTTGGTGTTTTAGCGACAAACCAAGCTGGTAGTAGGCCTCACCATCATAGGGATTAGAGTTACGCCAGGTTATCCGCGAGATGGCTTTACGAAAGCACTCTTCACTTTCTGCATATAACCCTCTGCGAAGAAGCAACGTACCATATGCCATATTTATACGGCTGTCATTCTTATCTCTTTTCAGGCCCTCAAGGTAATACGCCTCAGGCTCAAAGGTAGCATGACGGTATTGCTCCAAGTGTTGTCCTGCTAAATACAATTCTTCGTTCGTTCTTAATTCCTCCGGTTGTGGCAGGGGGTCGGCAGCAGCCGGCATCTGCTCAACTTCCTTTTGCTTAGGCTGGTAGCTAATCAGCTCCCTTCCGGTCGCGTCTTTGACGCTTAAGCATAGATCATAATCCTCATCCTCAGCCAAAATAACTGTCTTCTGTATCAAGGCCTTATTAGGTGTCAGATCTAAGGTTTCTTGGATATAAACTTCCCGCTGGCTGCTTAATTCCACAACAGCCTCGCAAAATGACGAAGTTACATAGACGCCAATCTGTACTGTCCCTTCGCTGCGATTTAATTCCAAACTAACGGCTGCGTCAATTGAAGCGTTTTTGACCATACCAATATGTTTGTAAGGCATAAAATACTGTGAGAACGTCTTTTCTTCATACGGCTGAAGCCAAGTGAAATCTGGTTGATTATCGGTATACACTCCCGTCATCAACTCGATGTAGGGGCCGTCTTCATCTGTTAGATTGCGGTCCCAAGCTTGGCCGAATTCGCCATTTCCCCATGTCCACTGCTTTTTCCCGGGAGAGATGTGATGGTTGGCCACATGCAAAAGCCCAGCTTGTTTCATATGGTCGTAACCACCTATGAAATTGTAATCCGATTTATAGGCCATATATGAAGTGGGAACAGGAATATTTTTGTATCGGGAGATATCTACACCTTCTGAATAATCCATTTTATAATAAGTGCCTGTAGCAATCGGGAAACGGGATACATCTCGCTTTCCATGGTCGAACACGGCTGATACGTCTGGAGGAAAAACAGATTGCGTGTGATCATGTACCGCTACGGCTGGATTGGCCCACCATAGAAATGTTTGAGGCTCGGCAGTTCGGTTGTATAGCTGGGCCCCCACTTTAAGGTATGCTTTATCCGGTTGAAGTGTAAAACCAGCTGTTACTTTCGTGCCGAACATACGATCAATTTCACTCACCCATACCGTTGCGCTTCCGTCGTCATGTTCATCCAACTTGTATTCAACGGGTCCGTAAGTGTTGGGACGGTGATGCTGCGGCCAGTTGAACTCAATCCCTCCAGATATCCACGGCCCCAATAAGCCCACAAGCGCTGGTTTGATGACCCTGTTATAATAAACAAAATCATAACCGTTGGTCTTGTCGACCGCACGATAAATGCGTCCTCCCAGCTCTGGCATGATCTCAATGCGCAAATATTTATTTTCCAGAAAAACCATTTGGTAATTTTCAAGTTTCTTCTCATCCTCAATTTTATCAATGACCGGATGCGGATACACTCGACCGGAACTTCCCTGATAGACACGTTTCTCCAGAAACATTGGATTTTTGTCGGGTTTGCCAATTCCATACGTGGGGATCTGCACGGTTTGCTCCCACACGCGTGCCCTAGCGTCGAAAATGCTCAATTCCATCACTCCCTCATAGTCGCTCTTATATTCAAAGCTTACAAGTAAGCGACATTACAGACAATTGACAATCCACTGTTTATGATGGACTATATACGTATTTCATCATTAGAGCCGCCTAAGGCTAGGAGATGGATAGATTATGAATAAGAAAGCTGATGGATTTGAGGGTGAAAAGTTATATGTCGTTCCACCCTATATGCTGGATAAATTAAATATGAATCCGCTTATAAAAAATCTATATATTACGGATATAGGCTGCTTCAGCCATGCCCGCCATCATTTTCGTGAAAGAATGCACGGATGTGACTCTCATATATTCATCTACTGTACCAGCGGAAAAGGTTGGATACGAACAAAGGATGGCCTAACGATTGACATGACAGAGCGAGGCTTTGCGTACATTCCCAGGGACATGCCGCATGCTTATGGGGCTGACGATAGAGATCCTTGGACAATTTACTGGTTTCATCTTAAAGGGGACCAAATGGATGATTTTATAGCATTGTTTGAGCCTTTTAAAACGTATATTTCGATATCTGCCAGTGATGGAGTCAAACTACTGGAGCTATTTCATCAGTGTTACGACCTTTTATTGAATAAATCATACTCCATTATACATTTAGTTCAAGTATCGCAAACTGTCCGTTATCTGCTGAGTTTTGTTGTATCGGTTGCATTTCGCAAGGAAGACAGTACGTACCAGAGTCATGTGGATAAGGCAACACGCTATATGAGTGAACAATTGGAATCCACCGTTTCGCTTGAGCAGCTTAGTCGGCATGTTCAGGTATCCAAGCAGCATCTGAACCTGATATTCAAGCAATCCACCGGCTACTCTCCTGTCGATTACTATTTAAGAATGAAGATACAGAGGGCCAGTCAGCTTTTGGATTTGACGAATGCCTCTATTAAAGAAGTTAGCATACAACTCGGTTTTAGGGACCCTTACTACTTCTCCAGACTATTCAAAAAAATAATGGGCTGCTCTCCTTTGGAATATCGAAATAATTTGAAGGGTTAATCTATGTTCATCAGGAGCGTTCAAATTTGCTTCTATCGGGCTACCGCAAGGTCACAGATCATTTACGAATCACGGGTGCAAGGTCTATACTTAAGGTTAAAAAAGGAAGTTTTGTATGCTCCTCACGTTGAATCGTAGACTAAATGCAGCTATGCCGCTAATTACACCAATCAGCATTCTAATTGGCGTCCTAATCGGTACGCCGTTGTCAGAATATACCGAACTCTCTCCCTGGCTGTTTGCATTCATGACCTTCGCGGGCAGCATCAGTATGGGGTTTAAGGATTTTGTCCATGTGATCAAGCATCCTGGTCCGCTGATCGCCTGTCTGTTTATTCTTCACCTGGCCATGCCGCTTCTCGCCATGATGCTGGGACATCTGGCCTTCAGTGATGATCCTTACACGATTACTGGACTTATTCTTGGTGCAGCTATCCCTACGGGCATTTCCAGCTTCGTGTGGGTCAACATCTATAAAGGCAATACAGCGCTGACATTGGCGATCATTTTAATTGATACGATTTTGGCCCCATTTGCCGTGCCGGGCATCATGTCCCTACTGATCGGAGCGGATGTGCAGCTCGATACCTGGGCGATGATGCAGAGCCTATTCTGGATGATTGTCGTTCCTTCGCTAATCGGCATGGTGTTGAACGAATGGACCAAAGGGAAGATCAAGCAGGTATGGGGACCACGGCTAGGACCGTTCTCCAAGCTGGCTATGGCTCTTGTCGTCATGATTAACGGATCTGTCATTGCGCCTTATCTGGTCGATTTTAATCTTAAGCTTGTCGGAGTATGCCTATCCATAATCGTCCTTGCCTCCACTGGATATGCGATCGGTTATCTGATATCAGGACTGATGCGGTGGAATAATGCAGACCGTACGGCGCTTGTCTTTAACGGCGGCATGCGCAATATTAGCGCGGGAGCCGTGCTTGCCATCACCTATTTCCCGGCCCCGGTAGCATTGCCCGTTGTACTGGGGATGATTTTCCAACAATCCACAGCATCTCTGGTCGGGTTTCTGCTGAGTCGTCGCGACCGCGGCAACGCCAAGGAAAAGCGCAATACGGCCTCTGTTTCTTAAGCAAAGGGGGTTAGCGGTGGTTCCAGATGATAAAACTCCTCCTTATGAGGAGGAGTTAGTTTCGGAAGGGCGTTTCTATACGTACATGGTTGAAAGTCTAATTTAAATATGCATGCACAATCATGTAAATGGTCACTTTCCACTTCTTAACATTACGATTGATCGTGTAGGGTAATATACTAAGCTCCCGTAAAGAGCCTTTCGTGGCACAACGTTCAAGCCATATATTACCCTAAGGAAACTAAGAACGATATACACAGGTCGCAAAGTCTAAAACAGCTTTTGCGTAAGATTTTGAAATTGTGACTTCACTCCATCTTTCTGAAGTTCTGATTGTAACACCTGATTAAAGGTTTGAAGTGCACGCTGGAATTTATTTTCACCTAATTCCGTAATCCGAGTATACACACCTCGTCGATCATCCTCGCATGTATGTCTTTCTAAAGCCCCGCAGTTTTTGGCTTCCATTCTAACTATGAGTCTCGATGTCGCACTCTGACTTAAACCCACCAATTCTTGAAGTTGCTGCAGTCGTAATTTTTTCTCCTCAGAATTGGATATGAAACCCAAAACATAAAACTCCTTCAAAGATAAATCATAATTTTGTAGTAGGGCTTGTTCTAACTTATCATTTAAAGTGGAATGGATGTGAGACAAAGACAACCATACATCCAAAAGTTCGTTTTCATGTTGCAAGTTAGACCACACCATTCTATATTAAAGTATTTCCAGTAAGTTTATCCTATTGTAACAAGCTTAAATGGAATGGTCAAAACCCATACCCTATTTTGAATATTACAATCCGTCGTCACCGAACCAGCATGCAAATGCAGCATAATGGTTCTCGTTTCAGAGTGGCGATTTTATTGACAGTAGCTATATTCCAATGTACATACATTGCTGCAATTAATCTTAAAAATGTGAGAAAGCGAATATATCAAAAAAAGAACACGTCAATCATGGTGGTATCTAACCATAATCGACCTGTTGAATGTAAAGGAATAGCATTTTCAAGTGAGCGGTAACAACATCATGACGAAATGGAAGAACAACGTAGATCGTAGCAAAAGGAAGTCAGACAACAAATTTTCACATGTAGCCTTTCAAAAAGACGACACTGCATATCCAGTGTCGACTTGTTAGTGTTATTTTTAATTGTTTTTGTTTCGAAGCAACTTAATAAGGTGAACCTTGCAAATAAAACTCTTGGCCTGAACCCTGAAGACTTCTCGAACCAGTCCCTTGGGAATTCCCCCCTTCAGCCACTCTATCAAGATATATATAGATTCCATATCCTTTTACTGTATACATAATATGAACTGCAATCTTTTCATTGAATTATTCGGCTTGCCATATATCTTTCAATTTCCAATATGTCAGCCCATTTACTAGCGCCTCTCCACCCTCTGTTATGATTTCTATGCCTAGCAATTTCTCACTCGGATAGATGCGACTTGTCATCGTAGCTTGCCCTTCATTCGCAAACATTTCAATGGATGAACGATCCAGATATACATGCAATGTCAGCTGTCCCTCAGCATTGAAGGCTGTTTGACGTACTCCATCTGTCTTTTTACCTGATTTAGAACAATTAAGCATTAGTTTCTGCTCCGGAATAGAATATGTGATAACCGTTTCTTCTCGACCTCTTCCACGAAACTTCAAGCCTACCAGGTCTGCACTTGACTTCGTGAGATCGAACACTACCTTAACTTCAAGCAAGTCTTCTTCAACTTCCTTGAAGTAACTTCCAGAAATAGCACCATATTGATACAAAACATGTTTACTTTGGCGAAGTAACTTCATTTCTTCAACTGGAGTCATCAGTACTCTATTATTGTCACCCAACGTAATTAAACGTGGGATCGTCATTGCTCCACACCAGCCGTCTGCTTTCGTCGGCATATCCGATTCCCACATATCCATCCAACCAAGCGCTATGCGGCGACCTTGATCATCTAGAAAAGTTTGAACCGCATAGAAGTCATGACCAGTATCCAACTCGATGAACTCTCCATGCTTATATTCATTACTATCATAATTATATTCGCCAACATAATATCCCGTCTGGAACAAGTTATTGTACTTATCTCCTTGCGCATCAATACCTTGTGGGGAGAACATAAATATATGCTTACCGTTCAGTTCAAAGAAATCAGGGCACTCCCACATGAAGCCCATATTCTTATCTCCCTGCAGAAGCACACCATGATAGGTCCAAGTCCTAAGATCAGGAGATGTATATAGAATAACACGCGGCAGATCTTCTTTCGTGCTGTTACCTAGGATCATGTACCATGTATCCTCATGCTTCCATACCTTCGGATCACGGAAATGCTGTGAGCTATCAGTCGGAGGTTCAGCGATTACGGGATTCTGCCTTAGTTTTGTAAAATGAATGCCATCTGTGCTTACTGCCACATTTTGATTTTGGAAAAAGATATTGTTTGGTTGATCAATATAGTGATGACCAGTATAGATCAATGTCAGTTCGCCGTTATTATCTACTGCGCTTCCTGAGAAGCAACCATCAAGGTCACACGCATCTCCAGGCGCTAATGCAATCGGACAATGCTCCCAATGTACAAGGTCTTTACTCTTCACGTGGCCCCAATGCATTGGGCCCCAGTTCTCATCATAAGGATGATGCTGATAGAAGGCGTGATATTCACCTTTGAATTGAATTAATCCATTTGGGTCGTTAATCCAGTTTGCTGGTGCCATAATATGATAACCTAATCGGTACCGCTTGTTCATTTTCGCTTCTGCCTGTTTCAATGCTTCCTCAGCTTGCTTCGTATTGTTATTATATGTGTTCATCTTTCTTCCTCCTATGCTGTTTCAATATGCTTGTTAGGCTTGGGATCCAGCTTTTTCGGTTCTTTCTTTAAGGTAAAGATTGAGATTGTTGTAAAGACAAATACGAAAACACCCATAATCACGTACGTATTTGCAAAACCTCTAATGTCATAAGACATACCGGCGATTGGCGAGAAGATCGAAGCTCCTACCTGACTCATAAACTGGAATCCCACCAGATACAAGATCGAAGACAGACGCGTATCGAAATTTGCAGCCAAGTACTTAAATACGGAGATCAGCATGATTGGCAGTTCCAATGCGTGAATCAATTTCATAGCTGAGATTCCATAAGGTCCAATAACTAAGCCTGAACCCATGATCCGGAACGCCATCAAGAACCCTGCCAATATTAGACCCTTTTTTGCTCCAATTTTGTTGACAATGAAAGGCGCTAAGAACATCATGCCTGCTTCCAAGAACACTTGTAGGGAATTTAAGTAACCGTAAACTTGATTGCCTAATGCAACCGTTGAGAACGTCGATGAAAAGTAATTCGGGAACTGCTGGTCATACACATTGTAAATACAGGTAACACCAAGAACATATAAAATGAAGAACCACAAATGCTTATTTGCAAACAAATGGCCGATTTGCTTAAAGTTAACGGATTCTGCTCGCTCCATCTCGGAATCTGTCATTTCAACTTTAATTGTCATCATAATGATAAACAGAACGACAGCAGATACTGATGCAATCCAGAAGTTAATGTTAGGGTTGATATTAAAGAGCTGACCAGCGAAAAACGTTGCTGCTGCCCAACCTAGCGAGCCCCACATACGAGATTTTCCGTATTCAAAGTCATATTTTCGGCTGACTTTCTCGACATAAGATTCGATGGCTCCAATCCCTGCCAAAAAAGAAATACCCAAGTATAATCCACCTGCAATGGCACCGAGAAATACATTGTATTGAAGTAACGGCCCATAGATAAAGATATAGAAAGGACCAACAAATAAGAGCAAAGAACTGATTAGAAATAAAATATGCTTCTTTAATCCGATTTTATCAGATATATAGCCATAAAGCGGTTGCATACATAGCGCAAAGATAGCGTTTACAGTAAAGATAACACCTGTTTCAGCACCATTCAGACTGATTTCTTGCCCTAGCCAGATGGAGAACAATGAATAACTTGCTGACCAAGTAAAGAAGAAAAAGAAAAAATAGGCACTTAGTTTCCAGTACATGCTCTTTGACTTTCTCATATCGAACGCTCCTCAAGTTGAACATTTAATGTAAATGAAAGCACTTTCGTATTTACAGATCGATTATATGTCAACCGCTTTCATATGTCAACCGCTTGACATATTTTCGAAAGAAAAAGAGCTCTCCTCTTGATTTCAATTACTCTAATAAGGATAGCTCCACCTTCTATCACAATGCTGAAAACTATGGAAACTGTATTAAGCCGTACTAGCTTCAATCAGTTTCACTGGTAGATAGGTTTCTCGCGGGACATCACTGAATCCACCTTCAATTTCTTTAATAAGTAACTCTATGGAAGATCTGGCAATCTCCTGTATTGGTTGCTGAATTGTCGTTAATTCAGGGAGAAGATTGCGGGTTGTTTCTGTTCCGTCATATCCAATTACGCGAATATCTTCAGGAACACGTTTTCCTCTTCTTCTTGCTTTAGCAATAAAAGACGCAGCCACCAAGTCATTACTCGCAAACAATCCATCTACTTCAGGATGTTCATCGAGCAAGCGTTTAATCGGTTCGTCGTGATTCTGTTGGTGGAAGGGATCATGTACTTCATAGGTAATTGCCTTTCGACCATACTGCTCCATCACATCTTCATATGCTTTTCTTCTTAAGCTTGCTGGTGTTTCCAATTCAACAGGGCCATTTATGTGTAAGATATGCTTGCACCCTTTTTCAATAAGTAGTTCTGACGCCAGTTTTCCACCCATATAATTATCCGATCCTACAACTGGGATTGAATCGGATAGGAAGCGATCGATCGCAATGACGGCAATGTTCTTCTGTTCATAATTTACGATACCCCGATTGTGTGTACCAACGATAATACCGTCAACTTGATTTCGCATAAGCATATCCACATATGATTCCTCTTTATCCAGCTGATTCAAACTGTTACAAAGCAACAGCTTATAGCCTAATGACGCACAAATATTCTCTATATGAAAAGTCAGCTCTCCGAAAAATGGGTTGCTTGTAGTTGGAATGATTAATCCAATCAGATTTGTTCGTTTACTAAATAATGACCGAGCCACATCATTTGGAAAGTAATTTAGCTCTTGCATCGCTTTATGAACTTGATCCTTCGTTTCTTGACTGATATAGCCACGATTATTAAGTACGCGAGAAACCGTAGTCGGTGAAACTCCTGCTAATTGTGCAACATCGTTAAGTTTTGGTTTCATTGATTCTCCCTGCCTTCTCTCCATGCCATATCTCTAATTTTTTTCATTTTAACATGGTTAAATGTTAAAAAACATGCTTGAGCATTCTTATGGATTATTCTTCAGATTTGTCTCCCTCTAAGAATCTCCTTGGCGACAGAAGAACTGGTCAAAGAAGACGCTAAAAAACAAGGATATGATAGCGAATTTGTTGATCATTACATCATAGAAATGAGCAAAAATCCTCCTGAAGAAGCTTACACCGTATTGCCTGCGGCTGTAACCATTTCGTCGAATCGTGCCACTGCTTAATAGGCTCTGTCATAAGATCATTTCAATTTTAATGATAATGGAAAACTAAAGCCTAAGCAGTCTCATTTCCCCAGATGCATGTCAGATGATAATTCAACGATCATTTTCATAATTAATGGAAACTCATTGACTCGAAGTTGTACTACTTCTTCATTGTCAATTGTTAGCGAATAATAATTTTTTAGACTAAACATTAAAGAACTAGACTGAGATAAGTTATAGACTGGCGACGCGTGGCCCGCATGCGCGGCTGCAGTTGCGCTCTCCAGCTCTTCCGGAATGAAGTCCAGCTTTGCGATCGGCGCGCTAGCGACTGCGCCCGTGTAATTAGAAAATATAGTCTTAGACTGGAAAATAAAGTATTAAAGATATAAACTACGAATATGCTTTTTTCTTGAACCCTCTCATATGATGAGAGTAATTCAGTATTCGAGGAGATGATCTTGATGAACAAGAACATAGGGATTAAGGATACTTTGGTAAGGTTCGACGAGATTTCGAAGCATTATGTTCGGGAGCTGGACAAGTATAGTCTGGCGGAACTGTGTCGCAAGCCAAGCGAAAACGAATGGTCGCTTGGGCAAATGTACCTGCATTTGCCCCATTCCACGCTGAACTTGCAGCTCCGTCTTGCGGAGCAGTGCATGGCGCTCGGTGGCGGCAACGAGGAGGGCGACGGGAAGACGGAGGCCGGCCATGCCGTGTTTGAGCAAGGGAGCTTCCCACCGGTTCGCATTCAGGTACCGGCCGACTTGCAATATACGCCCCCACAGCCAGAAAGCAAGGAGCAGCTTGTCGCCAAGCTGGAGGAAGCAAGGCGCCGCATGCATGAGATTGGGGCGTCGCTACAGAACATAGACCCAGAGCGGCTGCAGCGAAAGGCGACTCATCCGGCTGTAGCCTTCGGCGCGTTAAACGCGGTCGAATGGTTCACGATGGTGGAGATGCATTACCGTCATCATCTTCTTCAAAAGGAGCGGCTGGACGCTTTCTTACAAACTGCAGAGTTATTAGGCTAACAGGACACGATAGTTGAATGTTGACCACAACAGCGGCCAGTCTAGGAATTTATTTTCGCGTCCTTATCTGCCGCTGTTGCATTTATCGGATCAGTCTAAAACTTTATTTTCTTCGGACAATAAAGTTGTATACCGAAATCCAACATTTGTAATTTTGATTCTTTTATCAATATATAAAAATATGTACGTTAAAATGGGGTAATACCAGCGAAAATGGTACAAACCGCAATTTGTTTCCTCTAAGCTTTTAGAGGCTGATCGTTTGGACTGCTTACATCAACATAAACACGAACATATTCACTGTTTCTGTTCTGATAAGCCTTTGAACGCTTCAGCACTCTGTAGTAGTCCTCGAAGTGCTCCAAAAACTGATCAATCTCTTCAGGTATTCCTTCAACCCGTATTTTTAGCATCCTCTTTTACAACTCTTCTTTTAGCGATGAGCTTGGAGCATTTTCAACCATTTCGTTTGTGATTCCGTGGATGGCGGTCGCTTCTTCTGGAATGAGGGATACCGGCTTGATTAACGTTTCAAAAAGAGGATTTTCGTCAAGATCAATAATTGCAATCTCTACGATCTCAGAGTCGCCATCTAAACCGGTGGTTTTCACATCTAAAATGATATATTCTGATTTTCTTTGGCTAACTGAACGGTTCGAGCTTTTTGTATTGCTGCTAGTTGTTTCTCTTATTTTCACAAAAAACCAAGCTGACGATTATAAGATGGACTTTTTCTTGTACAAAAAAGAGTCTGCCCTTGGGCAGACCCGATACAAATGAACAGACTCGTGCAAGTTGTGCTCAGTCAGATTGAACCTGCAGGATAGAGGCTGTTTCAATTCGGATTTATTTTGTTAACTTGATAATAATGTGCTTCTACCCAACATCGTCTCTAATTCGAAAACATTTATTCCATCTAATGATCTTTTAATGGAATAACCTAGCTGACATTTTTTAAACACCTCTATTGACACTTAACACTATCATCAATACAACACTTCGTTAAGCCACATTATTACAAATTTATTGATGTAGTTGAGATGGACTCACTTTTTGAATTTGAACAAGTATATCAAACGTTTTACCTAATGATATATCAACAGTTTTTGGTATAGCAGGGCCTTCTTTAGTTATTCCAGCGAAAATTTGATGTTGTTCGTTTAACCAAGTTTTTGTCACTCCGTTCGCCTTACGTAAATCAATAAAAAATTGATCTTTTTTGACCTGTCCAAAAATGTAATTATAACTGTTTGGATCATCTGATTTTAATATTCCATATGGGCCAAATTCACCATCATTATTATAAACATTATATTGTCCTTTATAAACTGATGTTCCAATAGATACATACCGTTTTCCATAATATTCTGCTAAATGCTGCCCAGCTACTTTAGGGTATATAAATGGAATCATATTTGTTTTCGAAACGTGTCCATTATGTCCCCAAACTATGGTTTTCCCTAAATGTTCTTCAGTCCACTTCGCATTTTCATACATTGCAATATCATGTTTCAAATAAAAATCCGATGGTTTATCAGGGGATGTTCCTCCTAACATTGTAGTAAACTGTTCAATAATACGAGCATTTTGTTTTATCCATGCGAACTCTTTGGATTTTCCGTTCAGATAACTTTTATTTTGTTCTAATAAAGCACTGATTTGTTTAGCATCTGAAATATACTTTTCTTTTTCTTCTTTTGTAAGGCCCTCAAAAGTAGTCATATCCTTTGTTACAGGAATGAGACCTTTTATCTTCTCTTCTACTCTAGGCACAAGATCTGAATTGTTTCTTTTTATATATTCTATTATATTATTATAAACATTCTCGTTTACTGATTGAATGTCCATCCCAATGATACGCACTTTAGATTTATGTTCTGGATTAGCATTATATTGTCGAATCCAACTAAGTAGATCTAACATTTCTTTTGTGTTAAATACAGGTGATAGATGTTGGCTTGGGTTTCCCTTACCAGTAAGAACATATCGATCAAGCTCCAGAGCTCTGTCCCATCCCTCTTCTAAAACTAAGTTGATGAATCCCTTTTCAGATACTAAATAATTAACAATGCGTTGTTTCATTGTAAAAACTTCATGAGCCCCATGCGTAGCTTCACCTAAACCTACAATTGAAGCTGAACCTACCATATTCTTAAGTGGTTTTAAATCATTAAAAGATGCAGTTGGATTAGTTGTTTTTAAAGGCTTTGCATGCATTTCTAACCATTCCGTTATTTGATTTGTATTGTAGGGAGCTGTAACAGAAACTCCTGTTTTCGAGTCTGCATAAGTACTTCCTACAAAATTAGTCAGTATTATAGCAAAAACACCAAGTGCAATAATCATTTTCTTTTTCATAATACCCTCCTAAAATACTTACTTGTTAGTTTTTTGACATGCTCTAAGGAGCCCATTTTAAACCATTTTTTTCCTTTTTTCCTACTTGCTAAATTCAGCAAGTAAAATATTTTTAAATGGATCAGGACTATCAGCTTTAAAGCTGTTCAAATTGACGACCAATGTATGCTTGCCTCCAAGTGTGCCACCAGCAAAAGTGGTAAACCCTAGAACTCTACCTTTGTGTCCCCATATCGAGACACCGTTTGGAAGCTTAGTTTCAAAGATCCCAAGACCATATCCGGTTCCTTCTCTATCTGTAGGAACTGTAGTAAGCATTTGTTTTAGTTGCTGTTCCTTCAGTAATTTACCACTGAGTAAGTAAGAGAAGAATTTGTTTAAATCGTCAGCAGTAGAAATCATATCTCCATCCGAGCTACCTGGGTTAATATAAGTAACGTCTTTTAGCTCACTTGCTCCGTCTAGTTGGAAATAGCCACGGGCATGCTTGGTGCCTGGAATCACGCTTGAATTGCCAGGTAGGAATGTATTTGACAAATCAAGCGGTTCAATAATCCGATTTTCAACCTCTTCCGCATAGCTGTTTCCAGTTACTTTTTCAATAAGGATCCCCAGTATTACGTATCCTGTGTTTGAATAAGACCAACCCTTTCCTGGGGCAAAGTCTGGGGGAAGAGAAATCCCCATCTTTACGAATTCTTCAGCCGTATACGATTTTTTTGTATCCGTATAATCAAAGTCTTTTGAATTTACATAGTCAGCGATACCACTTGTATGATTCAATATCTGCCGGATAGTAATTTGGTTACCATCATATCCGTTTCCTTGAATGACACCAGGCAACCATTTTTCAATGGAGTCGTCTAGATTCAAGCGGTTCTCTTCAGATAATTGAAGTAGAACTGTTGCAATGAATGTCTTCGTTACACTACCAATGCGAAAGCGAAAATCTGTTTTCATTGGTTTCTTGGTGCTCAGGTCCGCTAACCCAGCGGCATAACTCCATGTTTTTCCACCCTCGGAAGTTTTAGCAAGTATCCCAGGATATCCAAGTTGCAATGTATCCCGCATTGCCTCTTTGACGGAATTACGTTCACTTTGAGTGCTTGTTTGTAACGGACTAGATACATTTTGAATGGACTCCGCTCTTACAATTGAGGTTGGTGTTGTGTATAACAGAGAACTTCCAGCCATTAAAAGGACTAAACCTGTAGATGCAATTTGACAATGCTTTTTCATAAAGATATTCTTCTCCTCTATTCATATTGTATCGGCAGTTATTTGCTGTTTTAGGGCAAGAGTGGATTTGCAATTATCTTTACTCATTATTATTTTCACAAACGCTATTGTGTCCTAACAAACGGTAAATTCCTTTTTTTCCACATGTATGTTAACCCTAGAAATTACTTATTTTCCTTAAAACACTCTTGTTACTGGATTGTTTTTATAAATAGGTCATACCTGTTTCCCCTTTCACGCCTCTTTATTTTTTATCATACACAATGAAAATCTCTCCTCCTCGTTTATTGTTAATGTGTTAAACTGCCTCTATGATTCTAAGTATTTTTCTGTCACATACGGTAGTGTCAAAATGTCACACTATTAAAAATCCTAATATTATTCGGAGTGAATATCTCAATCCAGATGTCGCTGTCAGTGAAGCTGGTGATTTGGCTGTGTCTTATTCGTATTCCCAGTTGCTCCATAACCTCTCTTACCGGAACTCTTGCCAATCTCAATTCAATCGCTTGCATTTTTCTAGGGGGTAACTCACTCTCGTTGCCAACGTAAAAACACCTCCAAGGTTATCTCCATATCTCTTACGACATGGCTTGATTCTCTTGAAGGTGTTTTGATTTGTCTCACGTTATGGGGTCAGTCCCCTTGATCTACAGTCGAAAAAGGTTCCTTATCTAACTTTACCAATCGATCAAAAACCTTAATTTCAAATCCCGATTCATTTCTCAACACTTCAAACCGGATGTTCTCCTCTACCGCCGGATTGATGGCTGAACCGAAACATTGTTATCTCCTGACTACAATCAATCATTTTAAGCCCATTATCTTCAAACAGGCATTCAGCATATCCTTGTTTTTATAGATTACAACAGTAATCTCCTGTCGTGCTCTCGTTAGCATTTGGTACAAACGCAGCCCCGTTGTTTCTTTGCACTCCACCTAGGCGACATTCTTTAGCTTGGCGTATTGTTGCAGGTGTAAGGCTTTTGCCGATGCCCAACCGCCGATGACAAATTGACATCGGACAATTTGTCCGATATAATCAAAACAAAACGGACAAACTGTCCGAATTTATAATACGAAGGGTGAAACTGGGATGCATATCAAAAAATTGTATTTTTTATCTGTAGGTGAATGTTTCCTAGATCAATCGGCAGTTAATCGAACCCTTGCCCCCGGGAAATTAGTCGGAATGCCTGTGTGGTCTTTTCTATTGGAAACGACCAGCGGGCCGATACTCATCGATACGGGAATGCCCGACGCTTTTATCAACAATCCCGATTACTACAAGGGGACTAGACGTGAAGGGCGCGTCGTCCCCAACATGTCTGACGGCGACTCGATCGTAAATGTGTTAAAGCGTGTCGGTTATCGACCTGACGATATTCAAATGGTCATTAGCTCCCATTTACACTTGGATCATTCTGGGGGAAACGGGCATTTCCGCAATACGCCGATCCTTATTCAAAGGGCAGAGTATGATGCGGCCATAAACAATGAGGATTACTCTCCATTAGAGTGCAGGCTGCCCGATTTACAATATCAAATCATTGAGGGTGACCATGAATTGATTCCGGGGGTTCAAATTTTATTCACTCCGGGTCATTCCCCTGGCCATCAATCAGTCCTTGTCACAACGGAAAAGTCGGGTCCAGTGCTACTGACAATTGATGTTGCTTATACTCGGGAGAACTTCGAGAATAGCGTACCGTTCTTGACATTCGATCAAGAGATGGCTGCCAAATCGATTAGTCGCATGCAGGAGTTAATTCAGGATGTTCGGCCGTCCTATGTTTTCTTGGGACACGATAGAGATCAGGCGCAAAAATGCCGCACCTTTCCTGACTTCCTGTAATGGAGAGACAGGCTATGGATACTCAATCAATGGCTTTATCCGGCAATGAGCGGAAATTAATGGGGACACTTTGCTTGCTCATTATTTTCGGAAACATCAATATAACCATGTTTAATTTGTCTATACCTTCGATTTCCGCTGACTTTGCCCTGACCTCCTCGCAGGTGAGCTGGGTTATGGTCGGTTACAGCATTTTGATGGCTATCGGCGCCGGTACTTACGGCAAGTTAACGGAGTCCTTTTCCTTTCGCCAGCTGTATGTCATTGGTTTAATCCTTTTAGCTTTCGGCTCTATGATCGGCTTTTTTGCAGCTTCATACTTGCAAGTCATCATTGGAAGACTACTGCAGGCAGCAGGGGCCTCATCCATCTCTCCCCTGTCTTATGCGGCAGTAACCCTGTATTTTAAGCCTACAGTCAAGGGACGGGTGCTGGGAACCTTATCCGCCACAATTGCCTTTGCTTCCGGCTTCGGGCCTGTGTTCGGCGGTTTCGTAGAGCAATACTTTGGCTGGCGTGCTTTGTTCATCGTGTCCAGTCTGAGCCTATTTGTTATCCCTTTGATATTCAAGTATGTTCCTGACAAGAAACACGACCGCGGTTCATTCGATTTTCTCGGAGCTGTTTTGTTCTCCGCGGGACTGGCGTTGGTATTGCTAGGGGTTACGAACTATTGGTTTATGCTCATTGCAGGAGCAGCAGTTCTTCTATGGTTCGGTACTCATATTCAGAAAAAAGAACATCCATTTATCGATGCATCTTTCATGAAAAATGCTCCTTACCGACGAATTCTAGGGATTGGATTCCTTACCTTCGTATGCAACACGGGGTTAACCTTTACTCTTCCTGTCATGATGAAGAATTCCTTTCATTTACCAACTAGTAAAATCGGTCTGCTGATGCTTCCCGGTGCCGCCTGTGCAGCCTTGCTCGGATCCCGGATCGGAAGTTGGACAGATCGTTTCGGAAGCTCCCGTGTGCTTGTCATATCGCAAAGTCTCGTCATCAGCGGATTTATACTACTGGGGGTATCCGTACATTTGCCGCCATGGATCGACGCTTTATTGATCATTATCCTTATGATTGGATTCAACGGTGTCCTCACCTCTAGCAGCAATTTAGTTTCGACGACACTCCGTTCGGCTGAGCTGGGTGTGGGGATGGGTATTTTCACACTGGCCTATCTCCTAGGCGGAGCATTCGGCCCTGCGCTGGTCGGCCGACTGATTGATCTAAAGATGCCTTTTTCTGTTGTTTATTTTACCATTTCCCTGTTGGCAATCCTGACATACTTATTCGCAAGAAAAGCAAATCCTAGCGGAAGCTATGGTAATTAGTTTGGTAGACTTACGACATGTCCGAAAGATACGGAGGATGAATAGATGAGTAAATTAAATTTCCAACTGTCCTTTGCTGCTATTCATGAGCTGGCCGAGAGGATCCGTACAAGGAAAATATCCCCGGTAGAGATTACAGAACATGCGCTTCACCGCATCGAACGTTTGAATCCGAAACTGAACGTTTTCGTTACCCAAACGTCCGAACTGGCGATTGAACAAGCGAAGCAATCGGAACGCGATATTATGCATGGTCGGTACAAAGGGCCCCTTCACGGGATTCCCATCGTTCATAAGGATCTATATTACACTAAAGGGATCCGAACAACTGCCGGTTCAAAAATATTGAACAGCTTCGTCCCCGATTACGATTCGACGGTTGCAGCTAAGCTACATGAGGCTGGAACAGTTCTGCTAGGCAAAGTACAGACTCACGAGTTCGCTGCGGGATTGACAACAACTAGCCCACACTTCGGTCCTTGCCTCAATCCGTGGAACACTGAACTTGTAACGGGAGGTTCAAGCGGCGGCTCGGCTTCTGCCTTAGCGGCTGGACTTACTTATCTGGGCACAGGCTCGGATACCGGAGGTTCGATCCGCATACCCGCTGCTTTGTGCGGTGTCGTAGGGATGAAGCCGACGTACGGTCGGGTCAGTCGGTATGGTATCATTCCAATGGCCTGGTCATTGGACCACTCTGGTCCGTTGACCCGCTGTGTCATGGATGCGTCCCTGTGCTTGGATGTGATGTCTGGCTTCGATCCAAAGGATGAATCGACTGTCGATCTGCCTGCGCCAGGTATCAAGATGTATCCGAATGGTCTCAGGGGTGTGCGTATCGGATTGCCGACAAGCTACTATTACGAGGATTTGATGCCAGAAGTGGAAGCTGCGATGAAGGCCGCTATCAATAAATTCCGAGAACTGGGAGCAGAAATCATCGAAGTTAGCCTGCCCCTGATCAAACATGTTAGAAGTGCGACGATGGCCATTATGATGACGGAAATGTACTCGTACCACGAGAAGTGGCTTGAGACAGAATTGGAACAGTATGGACCGGACGTCCGAATGTTTCTTGAAAGCAGTAGAGATATTCCGGCTTCCATTTACCTTCAGTCTCAGCGGGCCCAGCAACTAATTGTCAATGATTTTTTGAATGCATTGTCCGGAATCGACATCTTGTTGACGCCGGCAACACCGATCACTGCGCCGCGTGCAGATGATGAAGCTAGTGTATTCAGATTGAACTCATTTACGGTTCCGACCAATTTGACTGGCTTGCCTAGCTTGAGCATGCCTTGCGGCTTCTCACCTTCCGGTCTGCCGATTAATATGCAATTGATTGGCCGCCCCTTCGAAGAAGCGACAGTACTAGGTATCGGCAATACTTATGAAATGAATACAGACTGGCACAAGAGACATCCGGATTTGTAAGCCTGACTATATTTGATGGAGGGTAATCTATGGATCAAAAGCAACTTAACTCTGAAGTTAGCAGGAGAGCATCAACCGAAACCGGAACAGATACGACGAGCGACAAGAAAAAAGCATACGAGCAGTTTATTCATACGATCGCAAGTTTAAAGGAACTGGACCTATCGGGCATTGAACCGCATTTGCCTCCAATTTACAAAAAGCACTATACCAAGAGATAAAAAAAGCTCATCGGTCACCCAAATGAATGTATTTTTAATTTTTCACGAAATGTATTATAATTATGAAGACGGACAACATGTCCTATACACAAAAAACGGACAAATTGTCCGTTTTTCGTGTTAAATAACAGTTAAATTAATGATGAAGGGAGATGTTTATGGTGAATTCAGAATCGCAATCTGTCTCTCTGAAAATTCCCAGAGAGGAGTTAAACCGAAGACGAATTTTGGCGGCGGCTAGAGAACTTTTCATCAAAAAAGGCGTTGACAATGTCAATATGCATCAGATTGCGAAGACTGCTGGAGTAGGACAAGCAAGCCTATACCGCCGCTACTCGGATAAGGGCGACATATGTCAGGAGATCGCGTATGAAGAATACCAACCTTTGTTTGATGAAGTTCAAGCATTTCTTGATCAATCCCCAGAAACCGCTGCCTTGGACCGGCTTTACCATGTAATCGTAAGATATGTCTCTTTTTTAGAGGCGAAAGTTCCTTGGCTCTGTGAGGTCAGCCGGGCCTCAACCGGGCATCGTCCGTTACAATCTCCGTTATGTCAATGGATGCGCAATATAAGCAGAGATCTGCTAAATGAGGCCGTTGAACAGGGAGACGTATCCGGGGTGGACATTTCATATACTATTGAAGCCCTGCTGGCCGTGCTTCACAATATCGATTACCATCTCCAAGATGAAGGCTTTACAAGCCAACGAGTTCTTGATGGATTACACCGCATATTTATTGAAGGTTTAAGAGCTAATAGACATTAATTGAGGGGCTGGCCACAAAGCCACATAACATGGATGAGGGATAGTCCTGCGTAACTCCTCTTTTTATCTCATAATGGTATATTGAATGTACAAAGAAACCATATCCTTTCAAATGGTCGGGTGGTACCTCCATTTTACCCAGGAACGGTTTCTTATTGTTTTACAATTGGAGAACAGGACGTCCCTAGTCATTTTTATGACTTATGGGACAACCCTTTTTTTCTGCCAATGGCTGCTACGCGAATTGTCCGGATCGGACTTCCATGGCACGCTCTCCTTATTCGGTCTTCTTATCATCAGCAGCGCTCTTTCGACTACTTCCTGTAGGCTTCGTAGCAGCAGGCTTAGTAGCCTGAGAATCCATGGAGAACAAGCAGGTTTTCATCTTATGTATTCTAAAATTGCAGTTGAAGAGATTTGTACAACACTTGGGGATTTTATTAACTCATCTTCCAAACTCCACGTCCAACTTCTCCAATCCATAACCAAACCACCTTTACGAAAAGTATCAATTATGATCGTAATTTGGATTCGATATCGATAATACCATATGTTAACATTTATAGGATATATAGAGTAAATAGAAACACAAAAAACCAATAGAAACAAGGGGCTTTGTTTCTACTGGTTTAAAAATGTCTCAAACATATACCCAAAAATGTCTCGGTTATCAACCAAATCAGTCTCAATTATTACCGTTACTCACTGTGTGGTGTCATAATTAATGAGAATATCCACATTGCTTAAATGCATAAAAATACATCCGCTTGTATACATTATTTTACCATCGAGTAACCCTAAAGATACAAAAAAGGGCACAAAAAATGCCGGTTGGCAACTTTCTTTGTTCAACATATATTTATGAATCTCGGTTAATCCTTCACCGATCGCTACAATATACTTCTCATTTTCTTTTTTATTCTCCGTTTCAAAATGGATATAAAAAACATATGCAGTTCCATCATTAAATACAAAGATGCAGTAGCTGGTAAATCTTCAATTAATTTAATTTTTGAGTCTGTTATGAGGTATACAATATTGTTTGGATCATAGAGGTACCAGTCATCTCTCATCACTTACGATATATCCGTTAACTTTTTTATAGCCAGCAGCCATTTTCTCCTTATAAGCTTCATCACGTAGTCTTTTTATTCTTTCCTGTTTTAATACCTCTCTAGCTGCTAATTTTAGTTTATTGTACCTTCTATTGAGTTTATCTAACTGATAGAATGCAAACACATTGCTAAGCTTAGGCCTTTCATCGAGAAGGGTTAATAACTTAGGAATTGTGACTGAACTGTAAAACTGCCCCAACTCTTTGGATCTAGCTCTTAGTTTTCTTCTGTATTCTGTTCTTTGCGTTCTAAGAGTATCTATCTCTTTCAACAGTTCAACTTCACGTCTAGCCAGATGGTTTCTTTCAGTTTCAACTTTAGTAATATTTCTTTTCAGAGGCTCTCTGAGTTATGCCCGATGATTTCTTTCATCACCAGCAAATTTTGATTTAGATCTGCTGTAAAAGGAACGACTAGTTGAGGTATTTCTTGTTTCATGAAACTTTTTTTGATCAAAGCTGAACCAGTGTAAATTTCTCCCGTTCCCTGTATGCAACCATTGAAATACTCTTGATACTCCAAACGGAAGAGCAAATGGGAAAAAAGTTCCTAACCATATATCCGGTTTAATAAGATAAGTTAGTACCTTTTGCAGAATGATGACGGTCTCACCCTTTCATGAAAATCAAGAAATTCCATATTTGCTAATTTAGCATACCCAGCCCCATTATTTTAATTCAAACGCTTAATTGCCCTTGTCTTAACACGAGACAATATCATTTATCTGTAAAACAAAAAGCCGCCAAATTGGCGACTTCATAACCACTGCAAGTTCTTGTCCCGAACTGAGAACAAGAACTAGGTACCCCCTCGGGAAAAGAATATGATCTTATTGTCAATCATCATATTATTATAGGTAAGATGCAAGGAAAGATTCTTACGCCCTCTTACCACTGTAAAACTATATTATGAAATTCTCCGTGTTAGTCTTTCGATTTCTGCTAACTTCTAAGGATACGAACCCCCGGTACGGTTGTGAGCCGACGGGAGGTTACGTGTCCAGGCATAAGATAATACTTTAATTAGTTTTGGAGACCAGTTTAGATACGGATATAAGCAATCGGGCTGTAACCATTTCGTCGAATCAAGCCGCTGCTTAACGGGTTCTGTTGTAAGAACGTTTCAATTGGAATGATAATCATAACTACTGTCTAAACATTCTCATTTCCCCAAATGCTTACCAGATCATTGATCTGAAGCGACACGACCCTCAGTTCTCCACCAATGGCGTAGAGTTCTAGTCCCTTACTTTCGAAGTCCGGGAAAATCATGTCTGAAATGATTGTTTTTCCATGATTGCCGAAGACTTCGACACTTGACCAATCCAGATAAATGCTCAACTGTATCCTCTCATGCTCTGGCTTCATAGTGGCCTTGTGTATTGCTGTGAAATCTGAATGAAAATCAGTGGCGCTCGACTTCGTCCGATCGACGAACAATTCCTCATTCGAGATATTATATCCGATGATCGTCTCCTGATTGGCGGACTTCCGTACTTTAAACCCGAATTCCATAGCAGTACCGATTTCAAATTCTGCAATAATTTCTGCCTTGGCTGCGGAAATATCAGACAACACGTTCATATCTGGCTTAATCGTCAAGTCTTGTAGAGACAAAATCGGTTTTCTTAGCTGACTTAATTCATTTATGGGTGTTTGGATTAGGCGAAGTCCCTCGGGATAAGTCCTTAGCTGTAGCTCCCGGGGAATTGATGTCTTGCCACGCCATTCCTTTGAAGGAAGCGTGGTAGCATAACGCCAATTATTCATCCAGCCGATCCAAATCTTTCGTCCGTCTTCGTTCGAAATGCCATTCCAGGACACGGCCGCGTAAAAGTCTGATCCATAGTCTACCCATTTGATAGTATCGATGGATTCCAACGCTTCATCTGGCGTGAACGACTTACCGTCAAAGTTGCCTACAAAATACATCATGCCAGAACCGCCTGCCGGTGGTTCCGGATCGTCTGGATTCACACCATTTCTATCCCCGACGCTTAGCATCAGAATCCACTTCGTGGTATTAGGATCCTCATCCACTTGGATTCGAAATATATCAGGACATTCAAATATCCCTCGGTGTATATGTGGAATGTCGGAACCAAATTCGCTTGCAAAAGACCATTCTTTCAGGTTTGGAGATGTGTAAAATTCTACACGGTCCCTTACGGCAAGAACCATGATCCACATTGATGATTCATCATGCCAAATCACCTTCGGATCACGAAAGTCTAGCGTGTCCGTTGGAAATAAAACCGGGTTACCTTCATATTTTGTCCAGGTTCGACCTTTATCCTTGCTGTAAGCAATGCTTTGCACCTGCGGTTTTCCAGGCTGAGCCTTGTTGCCCTCATTTGTATAAATGGCCACCAATCCTGATCCTTCCTCTTTGAAAAATCCGCTGGTATTGTTCTTATCCACCACCGCACTCCCCGAGAAGATCGCTCCGTCCTCCCCAGGTGGAATCGCTGGTGGAAGCTCAGTCCAATGCACTAGATCCTTGCTTACCGCATGCCCCCAATGCATGTTGCCAAAATCAGGCTGCGTATCATGGGGCGTATGCTGGTAGAACAGGTGGTATTCTCCTTCAAAGTAAACCATGCCGTTGGGATCGTTCATCCAATTTTTCTCCGGTGAATAATGAAATTGAGGCCTGTACGTCTCACTATAGTTACTTTTTCTCTTTCTGCCGCTATAGTCGTCCGTTAGGTTTAATTCTTTCATAGTATCCGCTCTCCTCTTGATTGTTGATAAGGTATTTAACATAATAATTTGAGTTGCTCGTTTGCAAATGAATTTGAAATACTACCATTTAAATGTTTCAGCTTTGATCTTTGAGATATCTGTCATAGCCTTTCTGTTTGATTTCCAGCCATTTATCTAGCCCCAGTCTGGACAGCTCGGCTTTATATTCGGCCCATTCTTCTTCCACTTTACCCGTCTTGATCCATTCCGCCCGCTTGCGGTTAACGTAAGCAAACAAATCGGTTTCCAATGTGGAGATCTGCTTCTGATCCTCCAGAGAGAAGAAGACTTTCGGGAAATTATGGTCAGCCTTCATATAAGGAACGAGTCTTTCCTTCATGAGCTTAAGCCGTCCCACTGCATCATCGGGCTTAGTCGTAACCGTTCCGTAATACTCGTCAAGAATTGCTAATGGACCACCGATGTTCGTTTTTTGCCGTAGCTCGACAGGGGCCGTTCCCTTAAGCGGAAGATGCTTCAGCATATGACTCGCTTCATCGTATTCAAAAATGTTCTGCTGAGTTTTGTCGCCGTAGGTACCCCAGTTGTCTTGCACGGACTGGATAGGATCATACAGCTGGTCAATCCATTTTGCCGTAAGCTCGAGATTTTGGTTGTCACTGGTAATCACCATTCTCCCCCGGTCAAAGCCGAGATTGTTCGTGCGGGTCACATTGACTTCACCGCTTGGTCCGGCGAGCGGATTCATCAGTTCATATTTATCGTTGTCTCCTGAAATATTCGCCTTATCCCATTGGAAGTAGAGGCCATATCTTTCACTCTGACCTTTGGCTAGATACGTGTTATAATCCTGCTCGAATGATTCCTCGTCGATCAGGTTCAGTTTATACAGCTCATTAAGATATTTAATCCCCTCTTTGTAACCGTCCTGATCGGCAGTGAAGACCACTTTCCCCTCATTGGTCACTACCGTATGATCGCCGTTGTCCCCAAGACCGAATGATCCGAACAGAAAATTCAGGTCCTCATTGCCGTTATTGAGCATAAAGGACAGCGGGATTTCATCCGCTTGGCCATTTCCGTTAGGGTCGCCATTTTTAAATGCGAGCAGAACTTTTTTTAAATCCTCGGTGGTTTTTGGCATTTTAAGTCCCAGCTTTTTCAGCCACTCCACATTGATCCATGGCATGTCGTTTACAGAATGAATGCTCTCCTTCTCAGAACCCAGTTCTTCAATCCAAGGAAAGGCATAAATGTGCCCGTCCTGTGCGGTTATCATGGATCTGTACTCAGGCGCTTCCTTTAATACCTTCTGCAGATTGGGCATATATTTTTGAATCAAATCCTCTAAAGGGATAATAGTTCCATCCTTTCCGAGGTTCAACAAATCGTAATCGGAATATCCGGCATCCAGTATGGCATCTGGAAGATCTCCACTGGCAACAGCAAGGTTTCTTTTTTCAATGAAGGAATCGGAGGTGAAGTTGGTAAAATCGATATGCACCCCTGTTTTTTCTTCCAGTCTTTTATAAATCAACTTTTCATTTGGATCGGAAGGTGCCAGCGGCGAGCTTTGAGTCATAAAATGCAAAGTAACTTTCTCTTTAAGCGGCAGAGTAACATTTTCCAGCTTGTAATCTTCGGATGCCGCAGAATTATTGCCCGAACCGCCGCATCCGGCAAGCAGTGAAGTAGAAAGTGCCAACACAGACAAGGTTAGTAATGTTTTTTTCATCTCTATTCCCCCGATTTGTTATTTGATCGAACCTACCATGACACCCTTTTCGAAATACTTCTGGAAGAATGGATACATGACAATCAAAGGCAAACTTGATATGACAATGGCAGAGTACTTAATCATTTCAGACAATTTCTTAAGCTCCGCTTGTGCCATCGCATCGGCAATCATGCCGGGCTGAACCTGATTCTGTATCAAAATGGAGCGCAGTACTAGTTGAAGCGGAAACAGCTTCGGATCATCCAGATAAATCATGGCGTCGAAATAAGAATTCCACTGTCCGACAAAAGCGTATAAAGCTAGAACAAAAATAATAGGCTTGGAAAGCGGCAGGACGATTTTAAAGAAAATACTGAGCTCGGAAGCTCCGTCTATACTCGCCGCCTGGAACAGTTCTTTCGGAAGTCCCTGGAAATAAGTCTTTGCCAGAATAATATTGAATACGCTGATCGAGCCGGGCAGAATAATGGCCCAGACCGTATTCAACATGCCTAAATCCTTAATCACCAGATAGGTAGGAATCAGACCGCCACCGAAAAACATCGTTATCAGGAAAAAGATCATAATGGATCGTTTCCCTACCAACTCTTCAACCGCAAGCGGATAAGCCGCGAAGACGGAAAATAATACGGTTGCGAACGCAAAGGCTGCTGAATAAAAAATAGCATTAAAAAAACCGCGGATCATGGCACTGTTGCTTAGGATTTTGGCATATCCCGTGAGTGTCCAGTCTGATGATGTAATGGCAAACCCTTTGGTAATCAGGGTATTTGGAGTTAAAAAGGACGAAAGCACCACATAAACCAGCGGTAACAGAATAGCGAGAACAAACAAACCAAGTAGAATATAATTGATGATGAGCAGAATCCGGTCCTTCCCGGTGTAATGAATATCCATAAATACCTCCTTCTTTAATACAGCCCTTCTCCTTCGTTCAGCTTCTTGACGACGGTATTTACGAAAATCAACAGGAATACATTAATTACGGAATTGAACAACCCGATTGCCGTAGAATAAGCATAATCGCCGGATTGCAACCCCACCTTGTATACGTAAGTCGCGATGATTTCCGAGGTAGGTGTGTTCAGAGCCGTCTGCATTAGGTAAGCCTTTTCATAGCCGATCGACATAATACCTCCTGCAGCGAGAATGAACAGGACGGCCATGACGGGTTTAAGAGCTGGCAGATCAATGTGGAAGATTCTCTTCATCAATGAAGCACCATCAATTGTTGCAGCGTCATGCAACTGCGGGTCCACATTGGCTAAGGTGGCCACATAAATGATAGAGGACCAGCCCGCTGTTTGCCATATACCAGACAAAATATATACCGTTCGGAAATAGGCAGGATCAGTCATAAAAGCAATCGGCTTGCCGGTGAAGGTTGTTACCAAAGCGTTCACTATTCCAGCTGGCGATAGAAAAACAAACAGCATACCGGCAACAACAACAACCGAGATGAAGTTAGGTGCGTATACAATAAGCTGAATATTCTTCTTGAACTTCGCTCCTCTGACCAGATTTAGCATTAAGGCCAGAATGATGGGTACTGGGAAGCCGAGAATAAGACCGTAAGCGCTTAATTTAAGCGTATTCATTAATATGTCATAAAAATTTGGTGATGAAAGAAACCGCTGAAAATGTTCAAATCCAACCCATTCGCTGCCGAGGATGCCTTTTCTTGGGCTGAAATTTTTAAACGCAATGATCGAGCCGTACATGGGAACATACTTGAAAATGACGGTAAGAATTATGGACGGAAGCAGAAACAAATACAATATATAATTTCGAAGCATATAGCTTAACCAATGGTTTCTTTTTTTTGTTTCTGAAGCCTTTAATCCCCTTTTTTGAACGATCAAATTTGCCAATATTTTCCCTCCTACTGTTCACGGCTTGTTATACGACACAAAATATAAGCCATGTTATGTCATCTCTCTGACATAATTAACCAAGATGTTTTTCAAATACTTGCTTGTAATATCCACACCTCCAACAGAACGAGAATTTTACACATTCCCAAAATGAATGGGCTTACAATTTACATTTGAACATATTTTACTCTTACAATTTATCAGATGTACATTTAATTAGTCAATATAATTCGGGTGAAAAATTCATTCAAAAAGCGTATTTCAAGATAATTATAATGTTTTTAGCAAAAATACATCAAAAATACACAATATAAATAAACAAACGTAAACCATTATTGTTCATTTGAATAAATACATTGTTAAAAACATGAAAATACTATATATTTAGAAATATGAAGAATCTTAATTCGGAGAATAAGGTGAACAATATGACGAGAAAGTCAAAGGTTACGATACAAGATATCGCTGATGCCTTGGGAATTTCCAGAAACACTGCATCCAAGGCGCTTAATGGAGTGGAGAGTATTCCCACCGTTACTAGGGACAAGGTGGTCAAAAAAGCAATGGAGCTTAAATACAAACAATTTTCTTATATGGAAACAACTTCTGAAAAACAAGGCAATATCGCACTTTTGACCTGTAATCTTCCTAATAGCTCACACTTTGGATCTTTGTTGATCAGCGGACTGGAGAAGGAAATCAGCAAACAGGGCTATACTTTATCCATTTATTTTGTCCGTGAGAATGATATCAATTCGATGACCCTACCCGGCAATTTTGAACCTTCGAATGTGGCTGGCATTTTCTGCATCGAAATGTTCAGCAAGGAATACAGCAAGCTGATCACAGATCTTTGCATCCCAACCATTTTTATTGATTGCGCTGCGGATATGATGTATCCAGAATTGAAGGCGGATCTGGTATTAATGGAAAATGAACACAGCACATACTGTGTTACCCGGAAATTAATCGATCATGGCTATGAAAGCTTCGGTTTTGTAGGCGATTACAATCACTGCAAAAGCTTCAATGAACGCTGGACCGGATTTAATAGGGCCTTAGCAGAAGCAGGAATCGCCGTAGATCCTGCCCATAGCATTGTAGCGCCTGACCGCAACTTCTTTATAGAGGAGAACTGGATGGAACAGCAGTTGGATGCTCTGAGGGAGTGTCCCTCCGTCTTTATTTGCGCCAATGATTTCATTGCCATCAACGTGATCAAATCTTTAAAAAACAAAGGGATTAAAGTCCCAGAAGATGTTGCTGTCTGCGGGTTCGATGATGCTTCGGAATCCCGGGTTGTCGAGCCTCATCTTACAACCGTGCATATTTACAGTAGTCAGATGGGTATTATTTCAGCCGAAATGTTATTGTCCAGAATCAAAGACAATACCATGCCATACCGAGTGACTCATGTTGCAACGGATATCGTATACCGGGACTCGACCCCTGTTCTAAACTAAATCTACCAAGAGGTGAATCAAAGTGAAAAATGACAGAACGGTTCTTTGTGTGGGCGAGTTGCTCATTGATTTTTTCTGCACGGATATTGATGTTAATCTTGCCAAGGGTCAGCATTTCTCCAAGCAGGCTGGCGGTGCTCCGGCAAATGTAAGCGCAGCCGTAGCCAAACTCGGAGGAAAAGCGTCATTCTTGGGGAAAATCGGTGCTGATCCCTTCGGTATCTACCTGAAGCAAACGCTGGAGGAGCAGCATGTGGATACTTCCATGCTTCTTTTTGATCCGGAAACACCGACTACACTGGCCTTTGTTTCCCTTGCCGCTAACGGCGAACGAGATTTCGTATTCAACCGCGGAGCTGACCGTCAGCTGTCTCTGCAGGACATTGATAGAGAATGGACTCGACAGGCTGCCATTCTGCATTTTGGCTCGGCAACGGCCTTGCTCGCCGATCCTTTCCGGGAAGCGTATTTGTCTTTATTGGACGAAGCGAAAGCCAATGGGCAATTTACCTCCTTTGATCCCAATTACCGGGGGGACCTCTGGAAAGATAGGCTGGAGGAGTTTATAACATTGTCCAGAAGAGGAATACACAATGCGGATTTCGTAAAGGTAAGCGAAGAGGAATTAAATATCATTACGGGGCTGACTGACCGCAATGCTTCATTGGATCTTTTGCATGGGTTGGGAGCCAAAACGGTGGCAGTTACCTTGGGGAAAGAAGGTACTCTCATCTCAAGCGGTACCTCCCGTTCGCTAATCAGCAGTATTACTGTTAAATCGATCGATTCTACCGGTGCCGGTGATGCCTTCGTCGGAGCTATGCTGTATCAAATCAGCCAGCTGAGTCAGCCCAAGGCATTTACCTCCGATTGGGAGCAACAGCAGGAATTTATAACACTTGCCAATCAAGTCGGCGCTATCGTGTGCACTAAAGTTGGAGCGATTGCAGCCTTGCCATCGTTGGAAGAAGTTAAGCATTTCATAGAGCAACAGGGTGAAACAAAAATCGAACTGTAAGAACAGCAAAGGTGTCCCGACGATCCTAGGGTCGCTGGCACCTTTTTAGTTATTCCTTGGAAAGTGAAGTGAGGAAACTAAATCATATCAAGGGAGTTTAATCAAAAGGAAACTACTACTATCCTATGTAGTAGCTCCTTGTATTTAAGACAGACCAAAATATTTTCGATTGCCGATAATATTCCATTTTTATTTGACTCAGATGTTTTCATAAAACATTTTAATTCACATTGCTGTGCTTATTGTAGGTAGTGATTTGAAGCTTTAACAACTGTATTTAGTGTTTCACTTCTTGTACATTGTGGATCAAATAAAACAGGAAATAAATCCTCCATGCCTCTCAGGTGATCTCGATCTAAATACTCTGATCGAATTAGTCCATCTTCGGCAAACACAAAGAAAACCTGGTTGTAGGCGAAATTCCTCTTAAAAATGCTGGTTCCATAAAGGTATCGACGATAATGGGCTTCTTTTTACCCATTTGTTATAACTCTAAAATAATGAACTCAACACTTTCATCAAAGACCGAAGAACCATTGACTCTATCGTTCCCACAACCTAAGAAAAACCACTCCCAATCGATAAAGTGACTTAAAATTGCCGGATGGTCCTGAGGGTTAGCTTTGCCCTGATAATCAAAGGTATGGTCATCAGAAGAATAATACTCCCCACTTGGAGGCTTTCGTCTTAGTCATAGTGCTTTTTACCGCCGTAAGGCCCCCGCCACAAATCCAAGCAAATGTGATTTAGATAAAGCCTTAATACTCGATCTGAAATTTTCAAAGTACATCATTCCCCTGTCTAAAAATTGTTTCTTACAAGGGGAAAAGTCTCATTCTGAAAGCACTACAGTAATTTCTCATCATCCATATTCATTAATAATGCCCCCATCGTTAAGTTATGTTTGGTTTATTCGATTCCGTCCCACATTCCACACAAAGTCTATCCATACCTAAAGCTCTTTTCCCTTGGCTCCTACAAATCCATTTCATTTTATCCTATTCGTTCCCTTGGCCTCGTGGTTTATCATCATTTATTATTCACCATTTCTTTTGATTTTTTATATTCTCGTTGCACATAATAATAAATCCGTCCAAATCGGCATGCCAAATCACCACAAGCAACATCTGGTGCTTGCAGCATGGACATCTCAACGGGTCTTGTTCATATGTCTCTATCACTCAGTCTCTATCACTCGCTGGCGATACGAAAAGCGAAAGAAGCTCGACGCTTTCCTGACCAGCAAGAAATTGATTTTCCTAACCTGACAGAAGTAAGCTGAAGCTGCATGAACACAATAACAAATCCGCCTTTTGCCAAAAGCCCCTCTACGCCAAGCGAAGGGGCTTTTCTACAAGATAGAACTAAAAATCAGAGCTTACTTTCCACCTATTTCGTCGCATTTCATCCGTTGGAGGAGTCTCTAACGTAAGCTTTGAACCATCCTCGGATATGGTCAAAGCCCTATTATGATAAACTGAGATAATGACAACCGAACCATCCCTATTTTTGTGGACAATCCACCGCTGATTATTGTAGCCCAAATAAGAATAGAGCTGAATTTTATTGTGCTCCGCGTCCAGATCCAGCGCCTGTCCGGAGGTCGTTCGGATGGAATAGGAACCTGCATCATCTCCGGTCGGCACAAACACCCATTTTTGATCCGAGGCTTCATTTGCATCCTGTACACTAACTGCTTCGCCATTTGCCAGGCGGGCTGTATATATGGATTTTTGGAATGCTACGTTCACGAGGCTTGATACCCTCAACTTGGCCGGTTTCCCTCCTGTCACATTTACATTCTGATAAGAGACAGAGCCGCCAAAGACATGAAGTCCGAAATGACCTTCGGCAAAGGTCCCATCCTTCAGATCCATTATTTTCAGTCCTCCCATATGTACCACGATATGCGGGCCTTCCGCTTGAATCTTTATTTTATAGGTTTGGCCTCGCTGGATGAAGACCGGGACTTTCGCCAGAACCTGTCGTTCCTCGAATCGTCCATCTATTTTGTAGAACAGGCGAATAGACTTCATGTTAGGATCTAGATTCAGGTAGTAGCCGCTGTGCCCATCCTCGCTTGCACGGAACAGAAGTGAACCAGCCCCGCCGGACGTGCCAAGCTTCAGTTCAGCTTCATAAGTAAAATCCCCAGCCTGCTCCTGGGCCATATAATTCGCGTCGCTTGAGTATCTTCCACGAATTCCATCCTTGCTGAGTACCCATGAAGCCATTGACGGATCTGGGGTCCAGCCGCTGAGACTGGTATGAAACTCGCCGCCAGAGACTTTTACAAGAAGGCTGGCGGATGCCTTTCCATTCGGGGTGGATACAGTAATGACGGACTCGCCCTCTTTTTTGGCCATAAGAGTTGCCTGAGAAGCGCCGGCTCCCTTTATGCCTACCACCTTGGCATTACTGGATTTCCACTCCAGCGGGTGAACACCATTGCCAGGCCCATTCTCCACTGCCGCCCGCAGCGTTTCGCTTTGCCCTATCCCTAGTTCACGGTCACCCGTGTCCATTGCAATCCGTAGTGGCGAATCGTTATCCGAATTCCACACTGATCCAAGCTTGTTTACCGACAGAGAAACAATCTTCACATTGCCACCCTGATTATAGAAGCTCATCTCCCTACTGGCCGGATCAGGAAATATGACCTCGGAGAAAACCACCTTGCCTCCATTAGCGAAGACCTCAACAGAGGATTCATCCACCAAAATCCGCATCTGGATCCGCTTGTTCTCGGCTTTCATCCCCGTTTCATGTCTTGTGGTAAACAGATTGGAGAAATCCGTAGCTCCGGAAGCAGAGCGATCCACGAACAATTTACTTTCGCCTGGCTTATAACCCACCACAGTCTTCTGATTCACACCTTCACGTAGATTAAAACCAAACTCTGTTACGTTACTTCCAGCCGGAATCTCCAGTTCGGCTTCAATCTCATATGCTCCAGAAACAAGTCCCTTCAGCAGGTTTGGAGAAGATGGATTGATCATCTTGTCAGTTACAGAGAACAGCCTGCTGCGCAGATGTTCCATCTCCTTGATCGGACCCTGGGCGAGACGGAGTCCGTCTGGGGTCATGACCAGAGCAACCTCTCTCGGAACAGTCAGTCCCCCCTTCCAGCCCGAAGTCGGAAAAGCGAACGGATAATCCCAGTTGGACATCCACGCCAACATCACTCTGCGCCCATCCGTCATGTCCGAGAAAGACATGGATGCATAATACTCCTTGCCAAAATCCGTTCTCAGCACCTTTCCTGCCGGATTGTCATTTACGAATTTCCCCTCTGCAGTCAGACTTCCCACAAAATATTCAGAATCCGATCCTCCTGTTGCCGAATTCGCCCCTGTACTGATCATGAGAACCCACTTCTTCTCTGACGTTTCCTGCACGACCAGTGGGAACAGGTCAGGGCATTCCCACACACCGCCACGAACATAATCTCCATAACCCCAATTGTCGGTCAACGTCCAGTCCAGCAAATTAGCCGATGTAAAGAACCGGATATGATCACCACCGGACACTACCATGACCCAGCGATTATGCTCGTCATCGCGAATCACCTTAGGGTCGCGGAAATCCCATCCCCCCGGTTCTTCCCCGTTCTTGCCGGGGTTCTCAACCACGATCGGACGATTCTTGGCATAATGCCACGTACGCCCCTGATCCTTGCTGTAAGCAAGGCCAATGCGCTGGTTGCCATTAGGACCATCCGGGTTATAGGAAGTATAATAGGCGATCAGACCTTTGCCGCCCGAATCCGTAAATAAGCCTGAAGTATTCGTTACATCCGCCACAGCAGATCCGGACCAGATATGCCCGTAATCATTCCACGGAAGTGCAATCGGCAGACGTTTCCAGCTCAGCATATCCTTGCTGACGGCATGGGCCCATGTGCCTCCATCCTGATGGAAAAGATGGTATTCACCTTCGAAATAGACCAACCCGTTCGGGTCACTGGCGTACCCACGGATCGGTGTATAATGATACTGGGGACGATAGGTTTCAGTATAATAATTATTAGCTTCCGTGACATAAGTATCCCGAAAGTAAGCGCTTCCTTTTTTCACAACAAGACCGGCGTTTCCTGTTGAATACGAATGATCCGTTACATCGATTGCTGGTGGAGTATAACCGTCCACGAAAACTTGAATCCGGTTACCCATTGCCTTTACTTCCATATAATGCTTCGCCCCCGCTAAGCTCGGATAAGGTCGCTCTGAGCCTGCAATTGCAGTTCCATCCGCTTTCGTCAGCGATACGCGGACCTGCTCTCCTTCCTTCACCAGAGTAGCTTCATATCCACGTGTTCCATCGGTAGAGGACCGGAAAGCTAGAGCGGCAGCAGCATCGGAGCGGAAAACGATTGTTCCTTCATATACAAAGTCAGCAGCTTGCCTGCTATAGATTTGCTGAGCCTTGCTCTGGTTCACAGACGTTCCTTTTTGGCCGCTGAGGTCAGGCTGCCACTGTCCTTTTTTCACAAGTACCAAACCCAGATTCCCTTTCAGATCGCTAACGGTTATGTTTTGGAACAAGGCTGACCCATCCCAGACGTGAAGTCCAAGGCGGCCAGATCGGTATGAACTGTCTTGAACATCAATCACAGGCTTATATTGAGTTCCCCAATATACTTTCAGCGAGGCCCCTTCAGCTTTTACCTTGAGATGATAGATCTCCCCTTTTTTGAGCGAAACCGGATGCTCTTCATTTAATTTACCTGCTCCACTGCCCGCATCTTTTAAACGGATAATACCGGACTGCGGTGCAATTTGAAGCATATACGAATTCAATCCGTCTTCATTGGAACGGAAGAGCAAAGAAGCATCCGCTTGCATATCCTTGATCATAACATCGGCTTCATACAGGAAATCATCTGCTATTGTTTCTGAGATGGCCATCACGTCCTCCTGCGGATCAGATGTCAGCAGGAGCCCTTCTGCGGCATCTCCCCACTTGCCATTTCCTTTTACCTGCCATCCTGTCAAATTTGTATTTAGATTTATAACGTTTTCAAAAATAGAAAGACCCTCCTTTTCCGATTTTCCTGTGTTACCTACCGCCCGTGCAGCCCAGCCGGTATCAGGACTAGCGGCGTAAACTCCAGATGAAGTCATAATAATAGCCATCACCATGAGGATGTGCAGCACAGCTTTGAATTTCTTTTTCATCGATTACCCTCCATTTCTACTCTACGGAATAATCATCTTCTACCAAAAAAGTAGAAGGCGGCCAGTTACAGCACAGTAACTGGCCGGGATAGCATATTAAATTTGTTATAAAATATATAGAGCTTGAACTTGTGATTTCTATTTTAGGATCTGAACGAGACTATTGGGAATGTTCAAACTCCGACTCCCCTCTCTCTTTCCCTTTTTGTTAATTTTCAATAATATCCGAGCCCGGTGGAACACTATACTCATCCTTATGCTCCAAAATGGCACTTAAATTGACATAACCGTTCAGGTTCCGGAGCACAACCTACCGGTTCAGCGGGAAAATCAGCAGCAGCTGCATAACGCCGCCCAAAAAATTTTGTGAGTTGACAAAAGTAAAATGACACGGGTTTATGGACCAGCAATATAGAAGGCTTCCATATCTAATGCGATATGGTTCAACGGCAGCTCGTGGTCCTTTTTCTCATCTGGCTTCAATGGCCTTCAAGGCGTCCCTATGTTAACGAATTCATCTTCAGAATGCCGTCTGGTCAGCATTTGTCCACTCTTCGGATATACAAGTATATGTATAATTTCACCTTCCGAATAAACACTAACACCGCCCCCCCGTACCTACGATATATTACAAGCAGTAGGAATCCTTACGCAGCACCCCATTTAAATCTCGCTATAAACTGCTGCATTGACATCGGTTTCCCAGCCAACGGGAACGGCAAGACCCGCCGCAGAATACTCAGTGTTTGTAATTTTCGACCCCGTCTTAGGAGTTGTGTAGCGAATCTGTAATTTGGCTATCCGGCGGAAAAGCTCAATAAAATCACAGCCGGTTATACAGAGCTCATTTTAGTTTACCTCCATCCTTACCCTCAAAATACTTATACTTGTGCATTTAATTGTTCATCAAGTTTACATTTATAATCAATATTTATAAACATTAATTTATATAACCAAAAGTATAGCGCTTTCAAAAATAAAAAGCAATGAAAATCCCACTCACTCTGTTACTTGTTTAAGTTTATATATTTCCTTGATAGCAAACCCTCACGAGAAGGGGCCTAGCTCTCTTTCTTTTCTTAGAAGAACACCGATTTATCCTAATAGTATAGAATCTTTTTTATCTAACTCTTACTACAAAAAAGGCAAAGAGTAGTGTAGTATAAGAGGGGAATGTTTATTAGCAGTATGCAAGATCAAAGAATTGTTTTCAAGCTAAAAACCACATTCACATTTACATTTGAATAAATTTTTGTTTATCATTTAAGATTTTATGAAGCAGGATAAAAAGGAGCTTATTATGGCTGAGAAAGTAACGGTTCAAGACATCGCGGATGCAATGGGGCTGTCTCGAAATACCATATCCAAAGCCCTCAACAACCATCCGCAAATTCCAGAGGGCACAAAAAAGAGAGTAATCCAAAAAGCAGCGGAGATGAAATACAAAAACTACAGTTTTATGAATGGAGGCAATATTGCTCTTCTTACACGAGGGGACATTAACGCCATCAGCTTCTACTCTGAAACGATTAAAGGAATGGAAACCTCCCTGCGCGCTGAAGGCTTTAATCTGATCTTATCTCTTGTCAATCCTGAGGATATCCATTCATGCACACTGCCCTCCAATATTAACCAATCAAATGTGAACGGAATTGTTTGTATTGAGATCTTCCAAGAAGCCTATATTGAAACTATTCTAAACACGGGCATTCCAACGGTATTTATCGATTTTTTGCCAGAGTCGTTGAACTCTCCACACAAATTCGACATCCTCTTGATGGAGAATCACCGCACGACATACAATCTTACTCGTTCTCTCATTGGACGCGGCCATTCGGAGATTGGATTTATCGGAGACCACAATCACTGTCGAAGCTTCTATGAGCGTTGGCTTGGTTACGATCAAGCCCTCCGGATGCATCGCGCTTCATCTGGAGAGACGTTCAGCATCAAGCTTGAGGACAACAATCCTTATCTATCTGTTGAGTGGATGCTTGAACAGTTGAAGCAGCTTCCAAAGCTTCCGACAGCATTTGTTTGTGCCAACGATGATATTGGAATTTCGGTTATTCGTGCGCTAAAGGAGCTGCACATCGATGTTCCTGGACAAATCGAGGTAACAGGTTTTGACGATATTGCTAATGCCAAGATTATCGATCCTCCGCTCACGACCGTACATACTTATCCGTACGGACTCGGTACACGCGTCGTTGAGTCCTTGTTGGCTCGATTGGAGCAGCCGGATCGACGGAATGAGACCATTCATCTTGAGACATGCATCGTTCATAGAGGCTCCACGAAGTCTTCCTAATCAAGTTGTATGTAACAAAGATACAGGGAACCATTTTTATTCAGAGCATATACACTGTTATTTTTAAGCAAGGTAAGATGAATAAGATTTTCAGATACCAAGGTAGTATGAATGAGAGAGATAGCAAAACTAAAAAATTAATCTTTCTCACATTCTTATGTTTTATTTTTTTGCTCCTTATAGTTAATAACCATAGTGTACTTCTATCATTACAATATAGACATAAATAAATAAGAAATTGAATCAGCACTTTGATTTTCAATGATATTCCTCCAAATAAGTTATGTTTTTCGCGTTAATTAAGTTTTGATGTGTAATGAATTTTTCAGATGAGTAAGCGCCCGAACTGTAGAAGGTATTTTGGTAACTAAATTAAAATGAGTTAAGAGAAGCATTTAGCGTAGATCTCATTTTTAAAAAGACGAAAAACCTCTTCACAATTCAGCCCTATCTCCTTTCTAATTATTGCATTTGCGTAAAGTTAGGCTTATAAGTAGCAGTTTATACTTAAATGAATCTGATATAAATAATACGTTTATATTAGATTTTCTTAAAAGATATATTTAAAAATAAATTGTCCTTATGTCGCATAATACAAATAATTTTTTTATTTATAGAAATAGCTATAACTGTATTCAATGAAAAAAGGTAGGTTCGCAATTGAACCTACCTATTCGGAGAAATTACATATTATTTACTTTCTTATCCTACTTAAGACTCCGAGCCCATCATTCTCCTGGCTTCTTTTAGTATTGAACCTGTTGTACTCATTAGCCATCCCAAAGAATCAGTAGTACCACAATACTCAATAACATCAGCGCATTTTAATTGTCAGGAGAAAATAACGTTCTAGACTAAAAAATAAAGTGTTAGACTCAGCAAATAAAGTTGTAGACTGAGGAAATAGAGAGACTGACGATGCTTCATTAAGCTAACGGACAGATAGGTTAACCATGAGATTTCAATAACTAGTATGGTTGTAGCATTGTAAAAAATATTGATCCCTCATAAGGGGGGAGTGATTTATTATTGAGTCTTTATGTTAAAATTACTATATGGATTGTGAATAAATGTACTTGAATTAATGCAGCAGATTAGTAATGGTAGATTATACCATGTGGATTATATGGAGGTTGCTGTAATGTTTGAAAGTATATGTGTTTCTAGTGATTGCGATTTAGGGACAATAGCAGAGAAAGCAATTTTTTATGATAAGGTAAAAATAATCGTCAATGAGAATCTGTTAAATCGTTTGTTTTCACAAGTCCATCCTGCTGAATTTATTCCATTTTTAGAAGAACACAAAGAAAATATTGAATTAGTTTATTTCTGGGTTGTACCAGTTACTAGAACTTTCCACCACGATGATAAAACAGAAATAATGTTTACCTCAATGGATGAAGATGATGTAGACCCATACTTAGATTACTTGTGGGAAAAAGGTGGGTTGAATAGTCCTAATGGGCATTTTACAGACTTACCTTTGGCAAGAAAACTTTACAGATTAATGAGTAGAGATGATATTTATTTTGAAACAACAAAAAAGTATGCAGAAGAAATGGAATCTGAAGAACAAATCATAAATTACTTAGAAAATTCCCTTATAAAGACCAATCCTTTACTTTTAAAGAAACTTCCAAAAGATATTAAGTTAAAATTACACATCATAGAAGATGATGCTCTTTTAAAAAGATATGAATTAGAACATAATATTAGTAAAGAGATAATTGACCCTCTCTCATTTCTAGGAAGTTATTTTTCGACTTTTTCTAGCTTTGAAGTATGGTCAAAGCACTCATCGGATTTCCAATTAAGCCCATCATCTTCTATCTTAATTGCGAACAGATTTGATTCCCTTTATAACAAAATCGTTAGTGGAAGTAATAGTATAGAAACATTTAATAATTTTGTACTGAAAACTGGAAATGTTAGAGGAGTTTTGAATTCCGGGGAAAAGACTTTTTCAGAGTATATATCTATATATGAAAATAGTAGAAAATTCAAGGAGTTTATTGGTGATTTACCCCCAGAAGCTAATTTAATACAGGAATACTTTAATGCTAATAATGCAAATACTTGGGCTGAGAAATTACCATCTAAAACAATCAGGTTGGGCTGTTTACAAGTGCAGGTTTACTTAATACAGTAGGTGGCTCAGGAGCTGGCACTTTATTAGGAATTTCATTGAGTGCGGTAGATACATTTTTAGTAGATAAGCTAATAAAAGGATGGAAACCAAATCACTTTATAGAAAATGATTTAAAAAACTTTATAAATAGTTAAATATGTAATGTTAGACTAACGGGAAACGTTAGTTTAACAACAACAGCGGCAGTCTAAGACCTTATTTATCAGGTCTTGTTCTGCCGCTGTTTCATTTAATGGATTAGTCTAAAACTTATTTCTCAAAAGTTGACGGTTCTTCAATTCGAAAACGTTGTTAAGTCAACGACTCCAGTCTATTACTTTATTTTTACAGTACTAATCCTTTTCTTTTGTCATTTTAAATCATTCCCCTCAAATAGTTTATTTCTTCGCCATCTTCTTATATTCGGACACCATACAATAACTCCACCGATGTATACTAGTGTATAAATATTCATTTATCATCAATTATGAAATTTTTTTCTCATTAATTATGAATACATTCTCATTAATTATGACACCACACACTCACATGTATTGCTAAAAATTTAAATCTTGTAAGCCTTCATAGCTTTTCTTAACTCTTTGAACGAAGGACGTTTACCATACATTAAGACACCCGTACGGTAGATCTTGGCGGCCAGCCAACCGAACATCAAAATGGAGGCGACCAGAATACCAAGTGACAGCCAGATTTCCAGCAGGCTCGCCCGTTCCAGACCAATCCGCAACAGCATGACGGTTGGCGAGAAAAATGGGATGTACCCGGCAACCTTTACGAAAATCGTATCAGATGCGGCGATATTGAAGATACCGATATAAAAGGCTGCTAGTGACAGCACGGTAATCGGCATGATCGCCTGTCCCAACTCCTCGGTACGGCTAACAATGGAGCCCACCGCGGCGAACAGTACTGCGTAGAGAAAGTAGCCGAGGATGTAGAATACCAGACCATAACCCAACACCGCGATATTCAGTTGCGACAGATCCAGCCCGGCTGAGCTAAGAATGACATTATTATGCGGCAGCATAAGGTTGGCACATACAGCGGCTGCAAAGACAGCAATTTGCAGCAGGCCGACCAGGAAAATGCCGATAATTTTTCCGAACATCTGGGTCAACGGTGAGACACTTGTGATGAGAATCTCCATGATACGTGAGCTTTTTTCCGATGTCACCTCTGCAGCAATCATATTCCCCGTCATCATGGAGGAGGTGAAGAATAAAATCATCAGTACATAGACCAAACCATAGTTAATCATAGAGGTCTCTTTTTCCTCTGTCCCCACAGCTCCCCCTGCCTCAGACGAACCGTCTACTTCCCTGCTGTCCACTATTACAGGTGTGCTAATCTCACGAATTTGATCACTGGTCAATGCATTGCCGCCCATAATGGCTTTGACCTTAGCTTCCTGAAGTCCCGTCTGCAACAATGTAATTACAGCAGGAGATGGCTCTTTTTCTACAGAGACATATTCCACTTTAGGAAACGTGTCTCCCTTGTCGGTAGGCTCCGTGAACTGTACGTAACCTTGCAGCTCCCCATTTTTCAAGGCTTGCTGCATGGCTGGTGTTTGTACGTTGTCATAACGCTTCCAGATGGCTGCCGGGTTGGATTGCTCCTTGGTGAATTTCTCCAGTTGATTCGCCACTTCTATCCGGCTCCCGGCAATCAGTCCCAAGCGATGATGCTCGGCTGCCGTCGTGCCCGAACCTCCTGTCCCATCTGCTTTAAACAAAGAAATCAAATATGGCAGATTCATACCAAGCGTAATAAGCAAGGCCAGTACCAGCGTTGTAATGATAAAAGATTTGGTTCTCGCCTTCTGACGAAACGTAAAACCGATTACCGTACCCAGTCTATTCATGGGAATCACCCACCTCTCTTATAAAAATCTCGTTCAGCGTAGGTTCCTTGATCTCAAAATGCTCTACATCCGTTTGCTCCAACGCCGTTTGTAATACCAACTTCGCCGCATTCGGCTGCTCAATATGCAGCATCCAGCCGCGATCCATAGGCTCTACACGGCGCACGCCGGGCAGCTGTTCCAGTCCGTTCACTTCACCTGTAGTGATGAGACGAACTTTTTCACGCGGGTAACGGCCCTTAATCTCCTGCACACTTCCCTGCACAACTGTATTTGAGCGATGCAAAATCGTAATATGGCGGCACAGTTCCTCCACATGCTCCATGCGGTGGGTCGAGAATAAAATCGCAGCCCCATCGTCCCGCAGCTCTTTCACCGTATCCTTAAGCAATTCAACGTTTACCGGATCAAGCCCACTAAAGGCCTCATCCAAAATGAGCAGCGTCGGGCGATGCACAACGGCGGCAATAAAGCCCATTTTCTGCTGATTTCCCTTGGATAGCTCCTCAATCCGCTTGTCGTAATATTCGGGCACCCCAAAGCGCTCCAGCCAGTAGCGTAGACTTTTGTCCGCCTCCTTAGCCGACATTCCGCGCAACCTGCCCAAATAGTTAATTTGCTCGCTCACCTTCACCTTGGGGTACAACCCTCGCTCCTCGGGCAAATAGCCCATCGTCCGCTGTAGCTCCTTGCTGTAGGGCTTGCCCTCATATTGAATGTTACCTCCATCAGGGTAAATCAGACCGAGCACCATGCGCATCGTTGTCGTTTTGCCTGCTCCATTGCCTCCCAGTAGTCCGTAAATCTCCCCACCGTTCACATTCAGCGAAATTCCGTTCACCGCCGTGTGGTTCCCATATTGCTTCACGACCTCTTTCAATTCCAGCATGTTCATGATTACTCCGCTCCTTTTTTCTGCGTGTATGTCTCCGCATCTTCTGATAGTTGTCCCGCAGACCAATATACTAAAATATCATCCAGTTCCAAACGCCGCACACGGATGGGGCGGATGCCCGCTTGTTCCAAGATGGCGCTGGTCTCTCCGGCTGCCAACGTTACAATTCGCTGCAATCCGCCTTCGCTCTCCATCTCTACAACACCCGGAAGTTCCGATGCCTCCTCCGGTGTGCCTTCAAACCACATTTCTTTGCTATTTTCGAGCAAATGGTCTTTTTCCAGCTTGCCGAGCAGCCTGCCATCATGCATCAGGACAATATAATCCGCCAAACGCTTAATCTCGTCTATGATATGAGTGGCAATAATGACCGTCGTTTTGCCGTTCTCCATACAATCCCGCAGTTCCTCCAGCATGATTTTCCAGGCAAAAGGGTCTAAACCCGACGAAGGCTCATCCAGCAGCAACAAACGAGGGTGAGGCGCCAAGGCTGCAGCCAGTTCAAACTTACGGCGCTCTCCCTTGGACATGCGCGATAATTTCGTATGCTGAGGAACCTGAAATCGTTCCATCAGACGCTGAAAACGTGTTTCATCCCAGCCGGGATACCACAAGGCTCGAAACGCCGCTGCTGCTTCTGCTGTGAGTCGATCTTCCTCACGGGTCGGCTGCTCTGACATATACCCAACCCATTGTCGTGTATCTGCCGGCATGCCGTCCGGATACGCTTGACCGAACCAACGTATTTCACCGGAATCCGGGTGGATAAGCTGAGTCAGCAGATGAATCAATGTACTTTTGCCCGATCCGTTATGTCCAGCCAAAGCGACTACATATCCCGGTTCAATGGTTAGATTAATCGGTCCAATTTCCCGGTTACCTCGAGTTTTATAGACTTGGCTCATCTCAATAATGGGTGTTTTTATCTGTATCCCCATAGGAACTTCCACATGATGGTTTACATCGTTTTTCACGGGCGTCACTCCTTCACTTGGACTTCATACCTTCTCTTCACCATTTCTGCGAAAAGCTCCAACAATTCCTGTTCTGTCATCTGTACAGCGATGCCTGTGTCAATCGCCGTTTCCAACGCCTCGGTCACTGCTTTAAGGCGGTAACCTGAGCGCTTATCGTCTTCGACCAGAGCTACGAAGGTGCCCATTCCCTGCCGGGTACGAAGCAAGCCTTCGTTCTCCAAATCCTGATAGACCCGCCGGACGGTGATGACGCTGCAGCGGAGCGTCCCTGCGAACTCCCGAATGGAGGGAAGCAGCGTTCCCGCTGCAATCTGTCCGGTTACGATGAGTGAGCGAAGTTGCTTTTCAATCTGCGCATACAGCGGTTCCGCGCTATTCTCATCAATTTGCACTGGTATATTCACCTGCTTCTCCCCCCTTTTTATCTATCTTTGTACACATACCGCTAAGTTAAATCCCGTTTCATAAGCTTACGCTGTGTCACCCTGTAGGACATCCACATACCCAGAGCTCCTGCCAGCAGCGCTCCCCACATCACCGGAGACAACAGCTGCCATTCCTTGCTGTAAAATGCCGTTATCGATACCAGATTGGCCCCACATACTCGAACTATAATCGTAACTATCCCACAAATTAGCATGATGACAATGGATAGCCAAAAGTAGGATTTACCTTTTTTAAGAAATTCCAAATGAATATAAATGGCTTGAATCAGCATTCCGTAGCCTATCCAGGTAAGTGCAAACGATACAAAGAAACCTGTACTGGCATATACCCGAAACGTAGCTGACAACGTAAACAAGAGAGTGAAAAATATCACACTATTCACAACAAACGCCAAAAGCGCCTGTTGAATTCGACTCATAATCACCGCATTCATCGGTATAGGCAAGGTGCGGAAAAAGGCTAGCATATGCGTATAGGAATCTTCCTGAAGATATTTAAATGCACGGCGGTTATAAATGTATCCGAGAAACGGAATCAACACCAGCATGATAAAATCGGCTACCGGACTCAAGTTTCCACGTTCATCCCAATGCACACTTACAGCAAAACTCATGGTAAATCCCAAATACGCAATAAACAGCAATGTCCACAGCATAACATATGGATTGTTGCGAAAATCCTGCCGGGTAATCTTCCATGCCTGCTTGATGATTGTCATTTTCTTATCCTGATCCCTTCTGCACTGCCTGTAATGACGACCTCGTTCTCTCTTCATACGAAGTTATTATTAAAGTAATCAATGTTATTACTGTATATATCTTTATACACAGTATATAAACCATGAATTACAACTGTCAACACCTGAATGTAAATTGTGCGTACAATCACAATAGCTCGTCAGGACCTATGCTACTCTGTAAATGATAAACGTTCTCAATCAAGGGGATGAACAAATGGATAAGATACTGCACTGGGATGAGCCGCTTTTTAACCTTGTTAACCGTTATCCCGAAGTGAAGGACATTATGGTAGAGCTGGGTTTTCATGATATCGCCAAGCCTGGCATGTTACAAACCGCAGGTCGTTTTATGACATTGTCCAAAGGTATTGCATTGAAAAAAGTAGCTATGGAAACCGTGGAACGCACGTTTTTGCAACATGGTTTTACCATTCAAAAATAAAGGAGCTAACGATCATGAGCGAGCTAATTAACAACCGTGAACATACAGCACAGGAATTAACAGAACGTCAACGAACACTGAAGGAAATTATAAAAGAATTACATGCCGGGAAAAGCGTCGAAGAGGTGAAAGCGCGTTTTGCAGAGGCTGTTGGCGGAGTAAGTGTGGCGGAAATTTCAGCTATGGAGCACGCACTGATGACCGAGGAGGGAATTCCCGTATCGGAAGTTCAGCGGCTCTGTTCCGTGCATACTTCGATCTTCAAGGGCTCCATTGAGGATATTCACCGTCCTTCAGGACCGGAGGAACAACCGGGACATCCTGTCCACACATTCAAGCTGGAAAATCGGGAGATCGAACGACTGGTCAACTTTAAGTTGGCATTGCATGCAGAGCAATTTCAAAAGGAGGACAGTCCCAAGGTTATTTACAAGCTGCTTGAGGATTTAAGTCTGCTAATGGATCTCGACAAGCACTACAGTCGTAAAGAAAACTTGGTCTTTCCTTATCTAGAACGCTATGGAATTTTTGGCCCGACCAAAGTCATGTGGGGTGTGGACGACGGCATTCGTGCCGCGATTAAGGAAGCGAAGAGTCTGCTCGCCGAATATAACGGGGATCGTGAACAGATTGGGAAGGCGCTTGCCCATATCATGAGTGAAGTAAATGAAATGATATTCAAGGAAGAGAATATTTTGCTGCCGATGGCACTCAGTAAGCTGACAGAGGATGAATGGCTGAAAATAGCCCGGGAAAGCGAGGAAATTGGATTCTGCCTGACCGCCCCCGAACGCGAATGGATACCCGAACGGGCAGAGGAGCCTGCAGAAGCCCTTGAGCAAACGGAAGGCACATCAGGAACACCGCAAGGCTTCGTGCGATTCGAGACAGGGATTGTATCCGTACAACAATTGGAACTGCTGTTGAACCATCTACCTGTTGACCTGACCTTTATCGATGAAAATGATGTTGTTCGCTATTTTTCCCATGGTAAGGAACGAATCTTCGCGCGCACGAAAGCCGTCATTGGTCGTACCGTACAGAATTGCCACCCACCCCAAAGCGTGCATGTCGTTGAGAAGCTGCTGGAAGATTTTAAGGCAGGCCGCAAGGATGTTGAAGATTTTTGGATTCCAATCAAGGATAAGTTTGTCTACATTCGTTATTTTGCCATCCGTGATGCAGAGGGCCGCTATCTGGGAACGTTGGAATTTACGCAAAATATCGCACCCATTCGTGCCTTGGAAGGACAAAAGCGTATTCTATCCGAATAGTATCCAACCGTAAGCCACCATGTTCAGATTTTTGCCACCCAAACTTATAATATGTTGTTCTACTATAAGTTTGGCTCCCAACCTTTCATAAAAGGTACATGCTGGATTATCTGCTAGCACCCATACGATCACAGAGTGAATATCCATACTATTGAAATGTTGAAGCAGACGTAAAAATAGTCTCTTCCCCAAGCCTAAACTATGGTATTCACTCAAAACGTAAATTGCCGTTATTTCTCCCCCATACGGGGGATATTCACCTGACTTTTCCGGACCCCCACTCACAAATCCGATGATTTCCCCCTTCTCATTTTCAGCAACATATACCCGATGACCGTCTTCACTGGATAGATTCGCATTCCACAGTTCTGTTCTTTGCTCATAGGAAATCTGTTCCAGAACCTGGGCGGGCATTATTTCTTTGTACGTCGTCCTCCAGCAATCTACGTGCACCTTGGCGATGCCCTCGGCATCTGATATCGTTGCTTCCCTGATGATCATGTGAGTTCCACTCCTAGTTTCCAATATTATACTTTCCATATACCGACGATCCGAATCTTGATCTATAATAAAAATGTTCACTGCTATTCATTCATTCCTGAAGGATTCGACTTGAATAAAATTGTTTCATTTTATGTACGTTCGTGGCTGTAGCTGTATTGATCATAGGCTGGAGTATCGGGTTGACGCCCGTAGGCAATCTGGTCTTTCAATATGTATTTGGTATGTCCCCGGAATTGATCGAACCTACCAAGAACGTATTTCAGGTTCTTACTTTACTATACATATGGGTAGCTGTCCGTAACATATATCAGGGACTTATTATTAACAAGCACCGAACGGCATGGATGACATTCAGCTCGTCCATACGTATTATCGTGATGCTACCAAACCTATCTTTATCGGTAGGCTGTTTTCTGTAGCTTTGCAATTCTCGCGCTTATTCTCTGTATCTGCTTTTTTCCAGGACTGGACGGCAAAGTGGCGGGAATTGTGATGGCTGTTTCCGATGAATGCATCATCCTGAAAAAAACTTACCTAGAGAGCCTTATGCAAAGGACCCGCACATTGACTCCCTATGGCACAACTCGCTTTTACGAGGTCAAAATATAAGGGCCGTTCTTTGTAATCGCAATCGTGTGCTCGTATTGGGCTCCCCAACTGCCGTCTGCTGTGCTGATGGTCCAGCCATCGTCCCCCCAGAGCACGGCCCCCTCGGTTCCTAGCGTAAATACCGGCTCGATGGTAATCACCATCCCTTCGCGCAGGGGTAATCCCGTTTTGGGACGACCGTAGTGCAGAACCTCTGGCGGCTCATGCATTTGGCGGCCAATGCCATGCCCGATCAGAGGCTTGACGTTGCCGAACCGCCGCCAGCCTGCCGCTTTTTCCACAGCATGCCCGATATCCCCCAATGTCCTCCCCGGGCGGGCAACCTCTATACCGCGCATCAGTGCCTTATGGGTCTGCCGCAACAGTCTCGCTACCGGGCGGCTAATGTTACCTACCGCATAGGTCCATCCTCGGTCAGCCAGCCAACCGTCCTTGTTAACCACAATGTCGATGGTCACAATATCCCCATCATGAAGCACCCGCTCCGAGGGAAAACCATGGCACACCACCTCATTGACCGAAGCGCAGGTGGCATAAGGGAAACCTTTATAGCCCTTTTGTTCAGGCGTGGCTCCGCGCTTGTTTAAAAACTGCTCCACCCAAGCGTCGATTTCAAGCGTTGTGATTCCCGGAAGAATACGACTTTCCAGCGTACGATGACAATCTGCTAAAATACGCCCGGCCTCCCTCATGTAGCCGATTTCCTCCGGTGTTCGTATCGCTATCTCTATTGGAATCCGCCTCCTTTGAGCATACAAATACACTAAACCTATCCCATTGTATGCAGGGCAGACACAAAAAAACCGTCTCCTCTGTGGATAGACGGTTTATAAAAGTCGTATTTCTAGTTTTTCGGGTAATCGAACCCTTTAAGATACTGAAGAATTTATGCGACCGAGTTCGTTTTCCACCACCATGGTCAACTCTTCCTCATACCCTCCTGTAATCCGGTATTTTCGCACATATTCCTTTACAAATTTTTTGGGATCCTTAGGCCGGAAAATTCGAGTCATTTCCCGCAGACTTTCCTTTACTTCATTGTGACCTTTCGTTGCCATGTAACTCCCTCCCAAAACGTTGAAAATAAGTGCTCCGTTGAAGAGAATGCCGAAAAGTATTGATGTCCTTATGCAGTGAAGTAGTATGTCTAATTGCAGCTTAGGTCGGGAACGCCTTAGGCAGGCATGTACCTGACACTTGTATTAACCGATTTTCTTTTGGCTGAATCACTACCCCATTATAACATATTCAGATACAGCTTTCAGCTTTCCAGTAAATTTACATTGATTTTACCTATCTTTTACGCATCATGTCATTTGGGGTACTACATCAGCTGTTGCACAGAGGGTATACCTTATTTATCGGTTTTTGGAGTGTATGTGTTTGGGGTAAAATAAATAAACATAACAAGGAGGGAAAAGGATGAGCCGCTATGCTCCGCTGTTCACTGCACCTGTTGCCCGTATGTCTGCCCTGAACATAGGAACTTGTGAAGAGGAGGGCATCAATGCCTCCTTACTTGATCAGGCAGACCGTGAAGTTCAAGCCAAGTTTCCTAAAATGCACAGCTTCCTGCTGCTGCGCCACGGTAAACTGATCTGGGAACGCTATTACAACGGTCATGAAGCAAGCTCTCTGAACGATTTGCGATCCGCGACCAAAAGCTTCACTTCCACGCTCATCGGCATAGCTATGGCTCGCGGTGATATGCCCGGGCCAGAGACGGCTGTACATAAGCTGTTGCCTGAGTATTTACCTAGGCGGAAGGAAACACTGCTAGAGCAGATTACGATTCGCCATCTGTTGACCATGACATCCGGCTTGTATTGGCAGACAGGCAAAAAGCTCGGAGAAGCTTTTATCCACCGTTTTCATCGCAGCAAAAGCTGGCCGTCCTTTGCCCTGCGCTTACCTGTACAGGAGGATCAACTCGGTGTATTCCAATATCGCAGTGTTGACTCGCACTTGCTGTCCGTGCTACTGACCCATTGTTGTGGGATTGACGCCTATACGTACGCTCTCCAGCATCTGTTCGAACCCTTAGGTTTTGGGAGAAGTGGTTGGGCACAAGATCCAGAGGGCTACACCATGGGACATATCGGGCTATATCTGACATCGCGTGACATGGCTAAATTCGGCGACTGCTGCCTTCATCAAGGCAGCTGGAACGGAAAAGAATTGATACCGGCCGATTGGCTGCATCAGGCGACACAGCGACAGGTCGAAGGCTATCCAGAATTCGGGGATTACGGATTCCAATGGTGGACAGGACGACTCCACGGCATCAACTACGCGTGTGCACACGGACATGGAGGACAGCAAATTTATCTTGTGCCAGAAGCGAACGCAGTCGCGGTATTTACAGCAGACAGCAAGGTGAGCCGTTGGAAAAGTCCGCGAACACTGCTGGAGCGTTACGTTTTGCCAGCCGTATCCTCCCTCAACTTGGAACGTTCCTGAAATGAGCTTCAATGTGCTTATTGAATATAGGGGGCTAAACAATCATGGAAGTCTTACCACCAAAAATTCTAATATTGTACGCCAGTTACGGGGAAGGCCATGTACAGGCCGCCCGGGCAATTAAGGACAGTTTGCGAAGACTCGGACACTGCGAGGTACGACTACTTGACCTAATGGCTGAATCTCATCCCTGGTTGAACAGTCTGACCAAATTTGTATATATGCAAAGCTTCAAAACCATTCCACAGCTTTACGGATGGGTCTATAACATCACGCGCGGTATGCAGGCTACATCGGCCTTCGGCCATGTGTTGCATTCATTCGGAATGCGTCAACTTACGCTCACACTGAAAAAGGAGTTGCCCGACCTCGTAGTACATACATTCCCGCAGCTCGCGCTTCCGGCGTTACGTCGCAAAATGGGAATGCATTTGCCGATTGTCAACGTGGTTACGGATTTCGATCTGCATGGGCGCTGGCTGCATCCCGATATTGACCGCTACTATGTAGCCACTGAGGATATGCAGCAGGAAGCTGCCCAGCGGGGAATACCGATCGAACGCATTGCCGCGACGGGCATTCCGATCCACGCTTCTTTTTATAACATGTCTGCCGACGAAGCGCCTGTTCAAGAACAGCTAATCCCACCCCTACAGGCTGAGACTACTACGCTACTCATTATGGCTGGCGCCTATGGTGTGCTATCCGGCATAATGGATATCTGTCAGCAATTAAGCCAGCTTCCTCAGTTGCGGCTACTCATCGTCTGCGGTCGTAACCAGCAACTGAAGGCAGAATTGGATGCGCTGTATGCAGACTACCCGGACATTTACACCTATGGATTCGTGGACTTTGTTCCAGCACTTATGCGTGCGAGCAATCTGGTGATTACGAAGCCGGGCGGCATTACACTCTCAGAAAGCATTGCATCCGGTTTGCCTATTCTTGTGTTCAAGCCCGTACCCGGTCAGGAGCTAAATAATGCTCTATATTTGCAGCAAAAAGGAGCTGCTCGGATTGCTCGCACTACGGAGGAGCTGATTCAGCATTGTCTCGACCTGATTTCCATCCCCTCTCTTGCTGGAGAGATGACGCAGGCGATTAAGCTACTTCGCAAACCTCATCCCGCAGACCAAATTGCCGAGGATATTTTGCATCAGCTTGTGGATAAAAGAACCTCCGTCCGGACAAATTAACGGAGAATAAGCCAGACGGAGGGGATACCAATGGAACGCAAAGGAAAGGATTTACTCCCACTAACGGGTGATAAGGTAGAAGTGGACGGTGTTTATATTGATGAGGATGGACATGAGCAGCATTTGCACAGAGGCCAGCATTTTCCCGCTGATGTAGTTTTGGGTACTTCCGAGTGGAAAATGACCGAATATGCCTTTGATAACCATCACGAGGGACGTACCGATGAACGACTTATCCCCAAAGAGGATGACAAGAATAAAATGGGTAAAATCACACATCCACGCCGCCATTTAAAAACTGGTGACCGATAATTACGAAAGTATATCCACAATTACACCCAATATGTTGATAGTTTGTGGACAAACTGTGTGCAAAGTATAAATTATCGTAATATTATCTACAGACTGTGCACAACTTGTGTATAAATAATGTTATTTCTGTGGATAAACATTAATATGTGGTGGATAAAGTGTATACAACATGTGCAAAACATGTGCATAACCGTTTAAAAGGCTGAACGAATTCTTTTCGTTCAGCCTTTTTCGTATTTTTATACACATTCTCTAATTCATTTTTTTACCGAGATCGGGTATGTTCGAACGAAAAATCGCTCCCGGAACGATGAGTTGCCCAAAAAGGACTCTATCCCATTAACGGAGACTCATCGAAAATTCGCAAATAGCGCATAGAGGAGTGTAAAATGGAAACGAGGACGAACAGAGTCAAAAGAGGAATTACCGAAATGTAATAAGGCGTAGTCATCATAGAAATTCTCGCTTCAGGCGGGCGAACATATGCAGGAACGCGGTATATAGAAGCATCTAGCAAAACTCGTTGACCAAAATTTGGAGTAGGGGTGATCCGAATGGCATCTATTAAAATCCTTTCACTTAATGTCGGCATGCCCAAGCAGATCCAGTTTAATCAGAAGAACGTTTCTACGGGGATATTCAAGTCGGCCACAGATGAATATTTGTATTTATCTTATCTAAACTTCGAAGGGGATGGGCAGGGCGATCTAGTTCATCACGGGGGTAAAGAGAAAGCTGTATGCGTCTATCCCTACGAGCACTATCCGTTCTGGGAAAATGAATTACGGAGACCGCTCGATTACGGCGCGTTCGGGGAAAATTTAACGATAAAGGGTTTGCTAGAATCCGACGTTTGCATTGGAGACGTCTTTAAGCTTGGCAAAGCTATCGTTCAAGTTAGCCAACCGAGACAGCCTTGCTACAAGTTGTCCATCAAGTACGGCGTACCGGACATGCCCTTGAAGGTACAGCAAACAGGCCACACGGGATTCTACTTCCGCGTTCTAGAAGAGGGAGTTGCCTCTAAAGCCGACGGACTATCCCTCCTTCATCGCCATCCGAAAGCAATTACGGTTTCATTTGCCAATCGAATTATGCATCAAGAGAAGAATCATATCGAGGGTATTAAGCAAATTCTTGAAGTTGAAGAATTGTCCTTAAACTGGAGAAATACGTTTCTAAAACGTTTGGCGGGAACCGAAACGGATTCTCGGGAAAGACTATCAGGCAATTCGTAAGGTGGAAGTGGTTCAATGAGTCTGCAAGCTCGTCTGGCTACAGTCGAACATCGAATCTGCGAAGCTTGTGGGCGATGCGACAGAAGCGCAGTCCAAAGGTTATCGCCAAATTCGAGTATATCCACTCGCTTGACCGCTTATCCTTTGTGTAGAGCCATTTTTTTTACCGAGATCGGGCATATCCTTCAATCCTGTCCTCATAGCTTGTATAGTACGGAGACTTAGCTTGAATCTTTTTATAAAGGAGGATATGCCTGACATGTCAGTCTATAAGTCTTCCACAGGATTGGATGAAAATATAGCAGCTGTCCTGTGCTATTTGTTCGCCTTTATTGGCGCGCTGGCCTTTGTCATGCTGGAAAAGAAAAGCCGATTCGTATTATTTCACGCACTGCAATCCATACTTCTTTTTGTAGCCCTCATGATCGGACATGTGCTGGTAGGATTCATCCCCCTACTCGGTCCTTTCTTCGCTTCCCTGCTAACGCTGGCAGGCCTTGCCTTGTGGATTATCTTGTTAATTCGTGCGGGACAAGGAAAGTGGCTCAAGCTTCCCTGGATAGGCGATCTGGCTCTTCATCAAGCCCGGCAGTTATGAAAACAGCAAAAAACCTTGATCCTAAGCAAGGAATCAAGGTTTTTTATGTTTGGGCAGTTCATTTTTTTACACTAGCTTCTTCTGTCCTATCAGGATTTTGAAAAATTCGATTCCAGTCGCTCCGGAGTGCAAGATATAGACGAACTAAACCATTTCGATCTATATCTTATTCATTGGAAGTCGCTTATGGGATTTTTGCAAAATCCTCGTCTATATGGATGTGTCCCAGCTTATCTGGATTAACCATTAAATAAAAATTCTGAATATGCTCCCCGTCCGGTGTCAGTCTGAGACATAAGGTTTCTCTCACTTTTCCGTCTTCCAGAAATGCCAGCTGAACCTCGCCATTGATGACGGTGTGGAACACATCTCTTTCTCGTAAAACGGTTAATACCCGACGAGAAGTCAACAGGGCAAGAACACCTTTGCGTACAACCATTGGCCTCATCACCGTATGCACATTACCTCCGCCATCTGATACAAATACAGGTTGTTCAGCCAGTAGTTCCAGCATAGCAGTCACATCGTAGGCGAGAAAAGCTGTTGTAAAACGTTCTAGTAGTTTTATACGGGAAGAGTTATTCTCATCACGACTGGACTGAGCCTCAAGAGCAGATTCTCCGGAAGATAGAATACGACGGGAGCGACTGAACACCTGACGACAGTTGCTCTCCGTCTTCCCCAGCAATTCTGCAATATCTTTGTAATCATATTGAAAAGCTTCCCTCAGCACAAAAACAGCCCGCTCTATCGGCTTTAGCTGCTCCAGCAAAACCAGAAAAGCGTAAGATATCATATCTTTACGCTCTAACCAATCCGCAGGGAGATCTGCGCTTTCACCCAACGGCTCCGGCAGCCACTGTCCCACATACGTCTCTCTTTGCTTGCGTGCAGAGTTCAACAGATTCAGACACCGATTCATCGTCATTTTGGCTACATAGGCTTTGGGATTGTGTATATCATCCAGGGGCTTGTTCTTCAGCTCGACAAAGCAGTCTTGAACGACATCCTCGGCATCCGTAACCGTTCCAAGCATGCGATAAGCAATGGCAAAAGAATATTTGCGATATCTTTGATACAGCTCCTCCAGATTTAAATCCACCGATTCTTGTTCAATTCTGTGTTCTTTGCCAGTCAAAGCATAGCCCCCTGTTCATTAAAGAATGCCCGGATACATCCCCGTTGCAATCGCAATCCGGTTCCAACTGTTAATCACGTTAACTGCAGTTATCAAATCTACGTATTCTTCCTCGGTAAAATGCTCTCTGACCCGATTATACAAATCTGTAGGTACCCCTTGTTCTGAGATACGAGTAACCGCTTCGGCTAATTCAAGCATAACACGTTCTTTTTCCGTGAACAAAGGAACCTCCCGCCATAAGGCTAGCTGCAAAATGTGGTCAGCATAATCACCCAGCTTGAGCAGATCCTTCGCATGCATATCCAGACAATAGGAACATCCATTGATTTGGGATACTCTAATTTTCAGTAGTTCGTACAATACTTTGTCTGTAAAACGACCGGAAATATATTTCTCCATCTCCATCATCGCCTTGAACGTACTAGGACTCACTGTTCTGTGATTGAATCTTAAACTCACGATACATCGCCTCCATTATTGGTTTACATATAGAAGACAAATGAACATGTGATTTTGTGACATAGTGCAATACATCAATTTGGAATTGCCCTCAATTGACATAGCATGTATTATAGATAAATGATTTTATGCAAAGAAGGTGAGCACTCACATGAGCGGAAAAGGTATTATAAAAGAATTTAAAGAATTCGCTGTACGGGGTAACGTGATTGACCTTGCGGTCGGTGTTATCATCGGTGGAGCGTTTGGCAAAATTGTCACTTCTGTGGTAAACGATATTATTATGCCTCCGATCGGTATGCTTCTGGGAGGTATGAATTTTCCAGATTTGTATGTGGCTTTACAAGCTGCTGATCCTTTAAATGGTAACGGTACACGCATGACTTTGGTACAGGCCAAAGAAGCAGGGATTGCGGTCCTCGCCTATGGTCAGTTCATTAACGTCCTGCTGGACTTTCTGATCGTGGCCTTCTGTGTGTTCATGCTGGTCAAAGGGATTAACATGCTGAAACGGAAAGAGGAAGAAAAACCTCCTCAGGAAAAAACGATCAAGGAATGTCCACATTGCCTATCCGAAATTCCTGTAGCCGCTACCCGTTGCGCACATTGCACTTCCAAGCTGGAAGGGTACGTGGAAGCACGCTGACTCAACCCACTTATATGACTACAATAAACGGCTTAAGACGGTGTATCGTCTTAAGCCGTTTTGGCATGGTATAAAAAATCCAATTAGTTGAAATTGGTGATAATGCCACGGGGTCTGACGGGCAAGCCCTCAGCGTACAGATGGGAAACATCACCGAAGCCGATGCAACGGGGAACTGCCCATTCTTGGGAGCGCTCATCAAACAAGATCGTGGTTACGGAGCTAGGCGGCATCCAAAAACCGGACCAGACCAAGGCCAATGGCAGCTCCAACAGATGAGCAAGCCAGGTCAGCCCGAAGCCGCCATGACAAAATACGGCCACCTGATCTTCAGTGTGCTTCAGAATCCGGTACCTGCCCTCCACCCGCTCAAAGCCTTGCCGTTTCAGGAACTCATCGGAATGAAGCTTCAGTCGCTCGAAGGTTTCAGGGCTTTGCGTTCCCTGATAATAGGAAATCTCCTGCCAAGAGTCATGAGTCGGCAGAGGCAACTCGGAACGGATCACTTCACCAGGCAAATCCCAATGGGAAAGACGGCCGTATGGGGTTTCCTCCAGCTTTAGAGCCAGCTCCTGCGTCCAGTGTTCTACTTCATGAGTCATACCCAGAGAGTCGGCGGTGTAGCGCATCGTATCCAAAGCCCTCCCCAAAGGAGAGGCATAAATTCGATCCAGTCCGTGACTGGAAAGCCGCTTGGCCAGTGCCTGGGCTTCCAAATGCCCCTCCGGCGTGATGGTGTTGTTGGGGTAATCGGGGTCTGCGTGTCGGATTATATACAATCTCATCATTGTTCTCCGTTCCTATGAATGGCGACAGGATCGCTTTATCTCATTACATCGATTAGTTCTCCTGGTCTTTAACGTTTAACGTTTATTCAGCAAAGTTTCCAAAATCGCGCGCAAATCCCTATCTTCCTGGTAGACTTCCTCACCCGTGTCCAGCTCAATAACCCGGATATATGTATAATTGGCTCTGACATCGACTGGTTTAAAAATCAATTCCTCCGGATTGTCTGGGCGGACATCATAGCCCATATTTTTGAACATATCCGTAATTTGATCAATCCCCGGCTTGCCCCCGCTTTCCAGCATAATCAACCCGCGAAGTTCCTTGGGTTCCTCCGGATGCATGACTCGAAAATGTACTATACATTCCATGTAAAATCGCTCCTTTCAATCATAAACCTGTGTGATGTTGCAAATCCTTATGTTCCCAGCATACCCCAAATGCCACTCCACATTCCACACATGCCTTCATATCGTCAGGACAGAAAACACGTTATACTGTAAAGTAGACCTTTGATTTCTGCTTACTATAGGAGGAACCACGATGAATAGCGAGCTTCTGGATATCTACGACGATGAAGACAACCCCCTTGGCACAGCCTCCCGACGAGATGCACATGCCAAGGGATACTGGCACCATACCTTTCACTGCTGGCTAGCACGAGACACTTCGACAGGCCGTCGCTTGCTATTCCAACAGCGTCAGGATACGAAGGATACCTTCCCCGGATGCTACGATATTACAGCAGCCGGTCATTTGACGGCAGGCGAAGATATGTCTCAGGCGGCTCGCGAGCTGGAGGAAGAACTGGGCATTCATGTTCCCTTTACCTCATTAACACCGCTGATGACCGTTCGGTATGAAAGCAAAGGTACCGCCCAGGGCACCTCTTTTTGGGATCGGGAGATTAGCTCGGTGTTTGGACTGCTATCGAACCAGCCATTGGAAGCTTATCATCTCCAGCAAGAAGAAGTAGCCGGACTGTACGAAGCAGATCTTGACCAAGCACTGGCCCTTTTTGAAGGCCATATTCCCTTTATCGAAGCCCAAGGCATTACGTCAGGGCCGAACCCAGAAAAAACTCGCCGCCTGATCACATCGGATCAATTCGTGCCTCATAAGGCGGGCTATATTACATCTATATGCCGGGCACTGATGGAACTTCCTACCCGGTAATCTTTAGCTATTCTCCAGCTGACATATATTTGCCGATAATGCCTTCATACCGCCAGCCATACCGGGTCGACAGCTCTCTGCCCATATCATGCTCCAGCTCATACAGAATAAGATCCTGAGCAAAATGATTAAGCAGCAGGCCTGTCATTACCGGATGCTCGGTAATAAGTGCCTGTGTCGGGCAATTCTCTCCCCGCATACCCAGCATGCACCAACGCCGATCAATAACAAAAGAAAACTTGCGCCCTGCTGGTTCCTGTCCGTCTGTACCAGACCTAAGCGGTAACCACGGTCCCATCATGCTTTCCCCGTTATCGCAGGACCAGAGCAGACGCACACCTCGACTCTCGGCTTTCTCCAACTCTGTCCGCAGCAGTTCGGCTTCTTCGCGCCACAAATCCAACACAATCTCATGCTCTGCCCGTTCCAATTCACGTGTCAGACTTTCCAGTACCTTCCGATCGCCTTCCGCATTATAAAAGGTCGGCTTGGTTGGTTCTGTTCGTGGCATTTCCTTCTCCACTGCGCGTAGAGACTCCTGCATTTGTCCTTCGATCATCCGGGTCAATTCAGCCGGTGGCAGCATGCTGTAACGTACAGGCTCTCCCGCACTGGTTCTGAGGTATCCCTGCCCGGCCAAACGCTGTAAAGCCGCGTACACGTTGGAGCGTGATGCACCCAGACGCTTAGCCACTTCATAGCCGGAAGCCGCATTTTGCCTCGAAAGCTCGACCATAACCTTGGCTTCCATTTCCGTAAAACCCAGATTCCGCAGATGATGCAGCAAACGCTCCATATATTCTGTTCCCCCTATGCTGCCCGGCGTTATGTCTGTGTCCTGCAGCAGCCTGTTCGGCTGCGTCAAATCTGTTCAGCTCCGCAACGCGGGCACCACTTGGACCCTTTGGGTAGTTCTGCAGTGCAGATTTGGCATTTTACATTTTCACGTACTTGTGCAGATGGCGTTGCCGGTTTCTCAGCCCCGGAGTTGTTGGCCTTCCAATATCGAATCCGCTCGTCCAGCTCCTCCTGACGCTCACGCTCACGTGCCAGTTCTTCAAGACGACGGTGTTCTTTCTCCAGATCTTCCTGACGACGGCGCTCCCACTCAGCGTCGAATGCCGCTTTTTCCTCCGGTGTAAAATCAGACACTGTGTAATCTCGGTCTAGTCCCGCTGGTTCGTGTGTTTCATACCGCTCATCCTGTTCCTGTTCATGCCGATCCACTACTTCATGTTCTGCGTACTCCGTGTAAACAGGCGCGGGTTCCTTCGCTTCCTCTGGCTTGCGCAGATCACAAGAATAGACGTCCGTTGGCACCTCTTCACGCACAGCAGCTACTTGTTTGGAAGCAGCCTGTCCTTCATTCAGCTTACGTCCACATTTGGGGCAAAAGTTCGCATCCAGAGGCACAACCGCTCCACAGGTGCATAAATGAGCGTTCTTCAATTCTGCAATTCTACCTCGCAGCTCGTCGATTTCATCCTGAAGCTCATCACAAGCAGTGGATAGCTGTGTCATCTCGGTTTCTGCCACCGACATGTCGGATGCGCGATAACCTTCGTAAAAGATTTGACCCATTCGCAAGAAATGAACATCCATTTCCTGCTGGATCGTTGTAATTTGTGAATTGATCTTACTAATCTCGACAGCATGCTGCGCCTTTTCTGTTGCGCGATTTGCGCCTTCCTTTATACGTTGAATCAGCTTCATCATTATTTCCTCCCCATATCCAGCCGGATTTCACTGTACCGTCCGTATATCCCAAAGTTTTTTTCTGTTGGCAAACCTCGAACTCCTGTATAATGGAATGCGGTCATATCGCCTGTTTGAAGGCCATAGGCATTGGCGTCAACGTATTGACGTTCTGACGCTCCGGCAAGATCCGCATGAATTTCAGCATTATTTTAGTCCATCGCCTTGTTCTTATCATCAGCTAAAGCTGACTAGAACTCTATCATACCAAAAACTACCCCCATTTGTGAAAATGGAAGATTTTAAGAACGAAAGGGGTTTCAGGATTATGGACCCAAATCCTTCTTTTTACCCCCGGCCCATCGGGGTTCCTTATTCAACGTCGAGCCCTCAGGCACGTCGCGCTTCCATGGATACCAGTATGACGCTGGTGCCCGACACCGACCAAGACTCGGCCTATTTTCGTGCTTTAGAGAACGTCGGCATTCACCTGAACCGCCCGCAGATCCAGGCCGTCCGCCACGGCAAAGGCCCCCTTCTGACCCTTGCAGGGGCTGGCTGCGGCAAAACCACAGTGCTGGCTGCCCGCGCAGGCTACCTGATGGCGATGCGGGATGTCCCAGCATCGTCCATTCTGCTGGTGACCTTCACCAGCAAGGCAGCTGCCGAGATGAAACTGCGCATCGCGGGATTGCCCGGTGTGCGCCCTGCCGCTGCACGTGCAGTTCAGGCACGCACGTTTCACTCATTCGCTTTGGCGATGCTGCGTCATCGCGGCGTGCAAGATGAAGTGTTCGGTGAAACGCAGGCCCAGCATACCGTCATGAAAATGATGCTGCGGCAGCTTGGGCTCAGCGAAGCTTTCCAGCCAGAAAGTCTGCTGTCTGCCCTCTCCGCCTGGAAAGCGGAAGGGCGCAGCGCAGACGAGCTGCCGGAAACTGTGCGCGAGGAATCGGATGCCAAGCGTGCCATGCTCGCTTATGAAGCGTGGAAACAGGAGCGCAATAAAATGGATTTTGACGATATTCTGCTGCGTGCATCCGCACTACTGCGTGACCCGGATGTGCTTCAGCCGCTTCAGCGACGTTTTTCACATATCATGGTCGATGAATTTCAGGATACGAATACCCTGCAATATGAAATGGTGCAGCGGTTGGCTGCCCGACATCGCAATCTGATGGTTGTGGGGGATGATGATCAGACGATCTATACCTTTAATGGGGCACGCCAGGAATCCATTCTGGAGTTTGACAAGGTCTATAAGGATGCAAAGGTCATTACTCTGGATATTAATTATCGCAGCGATGCGCGGATTTTAGGGCTGGGCTCTAACATTGTCGCCAAAAATGTTCATCGACGCTCCAAACGTCTTTCGGCTGCCGGGCGTGAAGGCTTGCCACCGCAGTTTGCCACCCCATCCGGACCCGAGGAGGAAGCGGGGCATATTGTTACCCATCTACTCGGGCAGGTAGAGGAAGGTCGGCTGCGCTACCGGGATATCGCTATTTTGCACCGGACAGCTAGTGGAAGCCGATCTATTTTTGAGCAATTAATTATGCGGGATGTCCCATTTATTCAGTACGGAGCAGGGGCTGTATTTTACGATCAGTCCCTGATTCGTCCTTTAATGGATCACCTGCGCTTGTCACTGAATCCCCGACGTATGGAATCCATTCCGAGCACCCTTGGGCCGCTGTACGTCTCGCGTGAGGCTGGGATGGAATGGATTATGCGCGAGGAGAAACAGCAGGCTAAAAAATACCCGCTGATTCATCTCAGCCGCTGGGATCGACTACGTGATTTTCAGCGTGAACAAGTGAAAGGGCGTATTCGTCTGATTCGCAGTCTCACTACCATGAAACCTGCCTATGCCATTCAAGAAATGCGGCGCGTCTTTTATGACAAATATTTGGAAAGTGGAGATACGGGCGCGTGGACTCATTATAAGGAAACGATGCAAGAAAGTCTGGAGGAGCTCGAAACGGCAGCCAAGCGGTTTGACACTGTGGAGGCGTTCGTCAGCTTTGCGGACGAGCTTTCCGAGCGTCACCGCCAAATGGAATCGCTGCGCAGAGAGGAAGACAGCGATGCTGTTCGGCTCATGACGATCCACCGCGCCAAGGGATTGGAATTCCCTTGCGTATATTGGATCGGAGCCAGCGAAGGCATTCTGCCGCACAGCTCGGCGCTGCACAGCGAGCTGCCGGAGGATCGGCGGGCAGGCGCCGCCCCAACTACAGCTGTGGATAACGATGCAGCGCTTGAAGAAGAGCGCCGCCTCGCTTACGTGGCCGTCACCCGGGCGAAGGAGTTGCTATACATCACCTCCCCCGCCTCTAATCATGGCAAGCCTGCCGCCGTGTCACGCTTCCTGCTGGAAGCCTATGGGGTCACCCCTGAGGCTTCCAAGCCAGAAACACGCCGCAGTAGCTTCGGCCAAGCGAAGGGTGCTTCCGGGTATGGCAGCCGTGCTGGCGCTGGATCGCCAGCGTCTGGCACAGCGACCCGCGTGAGCAACAGGCCGGGACCAGGCAGCGCTACGGCACGGACAACCTCGTCGGTGGCAGGGTCTCCAGCGGAGCCACGCATCAACGTGCCTGTGTGGAAATGTACCGACGGCGCTTGCAAAGCGTGGATGCGTCGCGACACAACAAGCGGACGCCGTACAAGCGCGGCTAGCACAAGCACGCCGCCAGTGTGCCCGCTCTGCGCCTCCCCGATGACAGAGGGGACACGCAGCATCCCAGCCAGATAGGGATACGGCGTATAGCTGGTATGGAGAATTGTGCAGACCAATAATAAATCAAATAAAATTTGGACAGACCAAATAAAAAAGTGGCAGACTAGGACTTAAAAATAAAGCCCTAGCCTGCCACTATCTGTTTTAACTTGCTATTGAACGATCATGTCCTGTTAGATTATCCAAGCGTTCTATCACCCAATAGGTGTTCCATCAGGTAGTTTGATATCTGGTTTCAATAGAATCACATCCCCCTTTTCGGGTATTCCTCCAAGAACCAATACCTCTGAGTTAAAGCCTGCTATCCGTCGAGGTGGAAAGTTGACTACACCTATAATTTGTTCCCCTATAATATCTTCAGCCACATATCTTTCTGTAATTTGCGCACTCGAAGTTTTTACACCGATATCTTGCCAAAATCAATTTCAAATTTAATATTTTGCAACTGTAGTATACTTTAAAGATTTTGCCCAAAAATACATTCCCATACCGAATAAAGTCATGATTCCACCTATGAATTGAAATGCAGAAATGATTTCTCCCAAGAATAAGTAGGCGAGAATTATGGCAAGAACAGGCTCTCCAATAATACCAACTGAGACCGTAGTTGCACCCATTGATTTCAACAACAGATTAAAAATATATTGTCCAAAAATAGTTGGGATTACTGCAAGTAACAAGAAATACATCCATTCCAACGAGTCATATTCAATCAAGGAATAATGATTCAACAAATTGTAGACCAGCAAGACGCTGCCACCAATAAAAAAAACAATAACACTATATAAATTTGCATTTATTTTGTGACTTACTTTCTGTCCTGCCAACATATATGCTGAAACCAAAATTGTTCCCAATAAAGATAATCCATCTCCGATCAATGCCTCTCTCGAAATCCCTATGTCTCCCCAAGCAATAATGATTGAACCGACAAGAGCGGCGATCAAACAAAGTATGGTTAATATGTTGGTTCGGTCTCTGAACATAAAGTATGAACCCATCATTACAAATAAAGGCTGTAAGGATAAGATGACCATGGAGCTCGCAACTGAGGTATATACTAAAGATTCCATCCAGAATAAGAAATGCAACCCGAGAAAAAGACCAGCTATGAAAACGGTAATCCAATCTTTTTTGTTCATTGCTAAGGTACGGAACATTTTCCAAGGTACAAAAGGAAGCATTATGAGTACTGACATATACAATCTGTACATCCCAGCCACAGAGGTTGGAGTATCTGAGGATTTGATCATGATGGATGAGATAGAGACAGACAGTATGCTGATTAAAAGCAAAATATACGGATGAAACGGTAACGACGATTGATTTATTTTCACATGTACGCCTCCAAGAGGTCTTATCCAATCGCCTGTGCACAGGATTGTAATGATAAGCCGAAGATCTGGTATAATAATATCACCACTTTTATTTATTTTGTGTAACTATATCTTTAATTTATATAGAAATATCGTCATCAGAAAGGACCTCGCTAAAATGGAAAAACAATTGCATGAGACCATTCTATATCCCGATGTTTCATTTCCATACATCATGTACACCCATACTATTCATGCAAGTAGTCCTGAAGGTAGAGGATTCAACGATCTACATTGGCATGAGGAACTACAAATCACTTTGGTTACCAAAGGGAAGCTAGTAATCCAAGTTAACGGGATTGATCATGAATTAGAAACAGGTCAGGCCATTTTAATTAATAAAGGTGTTCTTCACGTTACTACACACCTTACACATAACGGCCAATATGTCAGTTTTAATTTTCCGGAGAAGCTGCTGGCCTTTTATGCAGATAGTGCGATGGAAAAAAACTATGTACTGCCTTATACAAACTCTCTCTTATTGTCATTAGTAATCAAAGGAGATGTTGAATGGCAAATTCAAATACTGCAAATGCTTTGGGATATGAAAGAGAAATTTGATATGAAAAAAAACTGGGGATGGGAATATGAGGTTTCTATTAAAACAGTACAATTATGGTTCATCATAATTTCTAACATTTCGCTTTCTTCGGAGGAAGCACCTAAACACATGAAACTGCAACAGGAAAGACTTCAATTGATGCTCAGCTTTATCCATCAAAACTATTCAGACAATATAACACTGCAAGAAATTGCTGAAGTAGCACATTTAAGTATTTCGGAATGCACTCGTAGTTTTAAGAGAACCATTCATATGACACCTTACGACTATTTAATTAAGTACCGTATCAAGAAAAGCAGCGAGTTATTAATTTCAACAGATTCTACAATAACTGAAATAGCCCACAGAGTGGGGTTCAATCATGTAAATCACTTCATTCAATCTTTTAAAAAACATCATGAAAGAACACCTAAAGATTTCCGGAAATTTAGAAATGAAATCAAGGATTAAGGGCTATTTCTTTTCTGGTTGCGTGATACCGCTCTAATACCAACAGTCACCTATATTCCGTTGTACTTCTCAACCGGCGCGCGACAGCGGCCTAATTCGTCAATCAATAGATAGCTTAAAATCAACAATAGTTTGCTCAGCCGTGATCTCATAGCCTAAGCCCTCGTAAAGATATACAGCGGCTTGGTTCTCCTTCAGTACTCCCAGGTAGATATCTGATGAAAGTGACCTGCCCAGTTTTGTAAGTTGGCTCGTCAAGTGCTTTGCTAGGCCTTTCCCTCTGTGAGTAGGGCTTGTGTATATGTTTCCGAGCTCAACAAGTTTAGAATCATAAAAGTGGAAGCCGCCCACGACAATAAAATGACCACATTCCTTTATCCCAAGGAAAGGATATTGTTCGAGTTCGCTCCTCGTAAAAAATTTCATGCTGCCATTTCGTAATAAATCCACTATATCTGAAAGGTCATTTTCCTTAACTAGCTCAGCCCAGTTTGAATCGAGCAGTTTCGATTGATCCATATGCTTCATTGTTAAAAAACGTTGTGGGTTACCCAATATAAGACCATGAGATTGAAAAAGTTCAAGGTCACGATTACAGAGGATTGTACCACAAACAGTATTTTTCTTAAGTTGAATGATTTCCTCAGTAAAAGTAATAAGAGCTGGAAAGTTAAGTTTCTCGCGATTTATGCAATGGAAAGAAAAAGCAGGGAAGGATAGCCCCCAAAAGTATGCTAAGACCGCCGTCAGCTTGTCGTCTATATATTGACCAACAAATTTAGCCTGCTCCTTACGTTGACTTAAATAGCTATAGAATAACAAGTGTTGGTCTCTATTAATCTGGTCAGTTAATTGACTAATTGTTTCGTAGGTAAGCAATCGATGAGAAATCATTTATTAGTCCCTTTCATTAGTCATACTTTTCCTATGCGTGGAATACCTACTGGCATGATACCACAAATTGAAACTATTCTTCCCGCTTATTCCATATAGCCTTAAAAAATATTGGGTTATACATTTCTATAAAGATAAATTGTTTGCCGCCGGAGTATAAAAATCCATAATTTAAGGATGATTTTTCCCGAAATTCATTGTATGGTTCCTGCCTCGCGTCTAATTTATCATGAAATTAAAGAGAGGTGAGGCACTGAAAAAATTAATGACAAATATTGAAAACGCATACAAATGAAGAAGGTATGTTTAAAAGTGCAAGCTGGTCCTTAATCACCTGTCATCGATTACTTCAAAGCGTACTTAATATGTACACACTTATGAAAGCGTTTTCTGTACTATGCGTTGCAGGTTAACTAAGGCTTTAACATCTAATTCAAGGAGTGAGTCATATGCCAGACCCATGGAAAAAAAGGTTTTTCAGTATTCTCAGTTTTGTTCTCTTATCCTTTTTGTTGGTATCTCTCAGTTTAATTCCAAGCCTAGCAAAAGCAGAATCAGCTCACTTGGTCACTGACGGTAGCCCCTCTCCTATAGTCGTCAGCTCCAAAAATGCAATTCTTCAAGGTTACGGGGTAGAAAAACGGAATATACCCTATACCGGCGATACGCTTTATAAAGGCGATGGCTATGTATCCTTCTTTTATGACTATGACCCAAACTCAGGAAAGTCTGACGGGACGGCTACGTTTAAAGTGAACGTGCCTACAGCAGGTCTTTATAGGCTGAGCCTCGGCTACTACATTCCGGCGGACACCGGCTCCAAGGATACCAGCATCAAGGTCAATGGCACAATGGCTGAAAACGTAACGCTGGCTGCTCCTCCGAAAGGTACGGCGGTGAACGAGAAAATGGTAACTAAGATCATGCTGAATGCTGGCACAAACGAGCTGACTTTTTCAAGAGGCTGGGGATATTACGGGATCGAGTATGTGAAGGTTGAATTCGCCAATCTGCCTGCTGCCATAAGCAAAATGGAAGCCGAAGAAGGAGCCATTATTGGTGAGGTCAGCATCGAAGCTGCTGATACGGGATATTCCGGTACCGGTTACGCAGCCTTTAAAGGCACAGGGTCGTTAACCTTTGCCTATAACGCAGCCTCAAGCGGGCTTTACAATCTTGCAATCGGTTACAGTAACCCCAATGGAGACAAAAAGACTCAATTGGTGGTCAATGGCCAGACCAGCGAAACATCACTCCCGACAACAGTAAGCTACACAGAGGTATCTGGCGGTAAACTGATGCTGAGTGCGGGAAACAATACCATACAGTTCAATGTCGATTCGGATCAATATCATATCGACTACGTCAAGCTGTCAGCAGTGTCCCCCCCGAAATTGCATCAGATTGAGAAAAAGCCAGTAAACCCGAATGCGACTGCGGAAACCAAGGCACTTATGGGTTATCTCGTCGATAGTTACGGCAGCAATATTCTTTCCGGTCAGCACACTCTTGAGGATGCCCAGTGGATTAAAGACCAAACTGGAAAGTATCCTGCGATGTTATCAACGGACATGATGGATTATTCCCCCTCTCGCATCGAACATGGCGCCACCTCAACTGAAGTGGAAAAGGCGATTCAATGGGCCAAAGAAGGTGGAATTGTCACATTCGCATGGCACTGGAATGCTCCTAAGGGACTGCATGATATTCCCGGCAAAGAATGGTGGCGCGGGTTTTACAAGGACGCTACTACATTCGACGTTCAATATGCGCTCACTCATCCCGAGTCGGAAGAGTATCAGCTTATCCTAAGGGATATCGATGCTATTGCTGCTCAGTTGAAACGTCTCCAAGACGCTCACGTTCCGGTGCTGTGGAGACCGCTGCACGAGGCGGAGGGCAAATGGTTCTGGTGGGGCGCCCAAGGGCCAGACTCCGCCAAGCAACTGTACCATATCATGTACGACCGCCTAACAAACTACCATCACCTGAACAACCTGATCTGGGTATGGAACTCTGAGAGCCCCGAGTGGTATCCGGGAGACGATGTCGTCGATATTGTAAGTGTGGATATCTACAACCAGGCGGCTAATTATAGCCCAAGTATCGGCAAGTATGACAGCTTGGCGAATCTCGTGCAAGGCAAGAAGCTGGTTGGTCTGTCCGAAAACGGCCCGATTGGCGATCCTGAATTACTTCAAACATATTCAGCGCATTGGCTCTTTTTCACCACATGGACAGGCGACTTCATCCGCAACGGACAATATAACTCCCTGGATCATCTCATAAAAGTGTTCAACAGCGATTACGTGATCACGAGGGATGAGCTTCCTCAAGACCTATTTACTTCGTCCAAGAATGAAGCGGAGTAAATTACTTTGAACGTATCCGTAACTATACCGTCCCATCCAGCGTCGTAAAGTAACGAAGTAGTCTTCCTCTAACAAACAGCGGCCACCTCTGAAAGTAACCAGGGTAGCCGCTGTTTGTTTATACCTCAAATGCTCCACAATTCTATTCTCCCGTTTCGTTAATGTATCTACTTTTCTAACCAAGAGACCATTGTGAAAAGGGACCGTCTCCTCTCCAAATTGGAAAGTGGAACGGCCCCGTTCTTTTATGCCAAACGAATTAGTTGGTGGACCATAGCTTAATCCGATTCTGAATATGTTTGGTAAAGGATTGTTCCATTTCCTGTACCCCGGCTTTCTCCAGCTCTGCCATATAGGCATCCCAAACCTTATCGAAGTTTTCCGGCTTGGTCATGACCGCTTCCGGAATTCGTTTCCATGTAATATCCTTCATCTTGGCTCCGAGAATAACAGCCGGGTCGTCATTGGGGAGAGACATCGTGTAGGCTGCACCGTATGCTCTCGGCTGGAATTCTTCTTCTTTTGGGAAAAGATCTTTCCAATGATCGATTTTATAGGCCTTCAGGACTTCCTTCTCCGACTTGTTATAGGTTGCTGTCAGAATCTCCGGATAACTGCGAGTAAAGTAGTTGCCAGTTGAGTCTTTGATGCCATCACCATAATGGACCATCAGGTTCCAATATAGACCGATTCCGGACTCTTTTTGGAAAGCTGCATTGTCATTGTTCATCCGTTCCAGCACAGCCGGAATAATCTTACGCTTGCCGTCTTTAACTGTGTAATGCTTTCCTTCAATTCCCCAGTTATTCAGGACTTGCCCCTCTTCCGATGCCAGAAAGTCGAGGAACTGGATAGCACGTACCGGGTCCTTGCACTTGCTAGAGATCGAGATTCCATATCCCCCATCAAAACCAGGGAGCCAGAAGTTGGTATCCTTATATTCCTTGCTCATGGTGACTGGATAATGACCGTACGTTTGGTCAAATTTGCCCTCCGCTTTCAGCGCATTTTGTCCGTCGCCATAGTCCCACTCTGGATCGGCCAAGCCTAATACACGTCCTGAAGCTATCTTCGCCTTAAACTGGTCTGTCTTCTGTACGAAGCTTTCTGGGTCCAGCAATCCAATGGAGTTCATGTGATTCAACCAGCGGAAATATTCCTTTTCTTCCGGGCGGCGGAAATGATAAGTTGCTTGGTGTGTTTTTTGATCGATGAAGTATTCGCCGTCGTCTGGTCCCCCGGTCGTTTGAAATCCTGAGTTCGTGACCTGGTACATATGCCAATCGTCAGCATTTAGGGACAATCCGATATTTTTGTTGCCATTTTCGTCCGTTGGATGCTTGGTGATATAGTCCTTAATGACTTTTTCAAAATCCTGTACCGTACGAATGTCCGGGTATCCCGCTTCCTTGACGACACGATGCTGGAGTTTAAATCCTACGTCGGGTTTAATTTTTTTCTCCTCGACAGCGGACCAGGTCGGAATCACATAGATCGATGGGTCGTCCAAACTGTACTTTGTCCGAACAAGCTTGTCACCCAGCATTTTTTTGATGTTCGGTGCGTGCTTATCGATCAAATCCGTCAAATCAATGATTGCGCCAGCATCGACAAGTTTGCCGACATCCGCCTTAGCAGCGATCAAATCAGGATAGTTTCCTGTGGCTGCAATCAACGAAATTTTTTGGACCGGGTCGCCGACAGCGAATTCAGCATCTAGAGTTACTCCCGTTTTTTCAGCGATGACCTTACCGACTTCATCCTTCATGCTATTCCAGTTTGTGCTGGAGTCTTCCGAGAAATAAGTAAGCGTGATGTCTCCTGTGGTTACGGCCTTGGTAGCATCAGATGCTTTATTACCGCCGCACCCTGCGAGCGTCGCGACTAAAGTTAATGACATTACGAAAGATACGACCATTCTATGTTTTCTTGGCTTCATGGAGCTAAACCTCCCTGTATAATGAATGTTTGCTGCTTCGTTTTAGCTTTTTACCGCTCCAAGTGTCATACCCTTAACAAAATATTTTTGTAGAAAAGGATAGACGATAAGAATCGGCACGGTAACAATGATGGTGATTGCCATTTTGACAGATTCAGGCGATACCTGTGCCATACGCTCCGCCATATTGGCAGCGTCCTGGGAATTGGTTGCGCTTGTTGTCGTGCTTTGCAAAATTTTCATCAATTCATATTGCAGAGTCGTCAACGATTCGTTGGACCCATTAAACAGATAAGTATCGAACCAAGAGTTCCATTGCCCAACTGCCAAGAAGAGCGCTACGGTCGCTAATGCCGGTTTGCAAAGAGGAAGGATAACGCGCCAGTAGATCGTGAAGTCGTTGGCACCATCCAGCTTGGCTGATTCCTGTAACGCATAAGGCAGGCCGTCAATAAAGGAACGAATAATGAAGACATTAAACGCACTTACAAGGCCTGGTAAAATATAGACGGCAAATGTATCAATTAAATGCAATTCCTTCATCAGGATAAAACCTGGAATCAACCCTCCGGAAACATACATAGTGACGGCCAGAAAGATGGAGATGAACCTTCTAGCTTGAAAATCACTTCGTGCAAGCGTATAGGCAAGCATCGAACCGCTGACCAAGCCCGCTACGGTGCCAATGACGGTTCGCAGAAAGGAGATCTTGAACCCAGTGATTAACCCCTCATAGGTGAAAATCAAATCGTAATTCTTCAACGTAAATTGTCTTGGCCAGATGGTGATCCCACCTCTAATGGTGTCTACCGAATCGTTAAAAGAGATAGCCAGTACATTTAAGAACGGATAGATTGTTAGAGCGGTTACCACAATCATGAAAAGATAAACAACGACTTCTAAGATTCGATCTTGTGGTGATTTCGCCTTAAGCCAGTTGTTTAATCGGCCGACTGGCGTACTGCTTTTGACAGCCTCCATGTCCTTCATCCTCCTTACATAATACTCTCGTTGGTATAGCGCTTAAAGATTCCGTTAGCCGCAAACAATAGGATCAGGCTTATCACCGAATTAAAGATATTAATTGCCGTTCCGAAAGAGTAACGTCCCATCGCCAGACCATAATTAAGCGCATACAAATCAAGTACTTCAGAGTAATCAATGACCAGGTGATTGCCCAGCAAAAATTGTTTCTCGAATCCCGTACCGAGCAAATGACCAATCGACATAATCAGGAGAATGATAATGGTCGGCCGGATCCCTGGCAACGTGATATGCCACATTTGCCGGAATCGGCTAGCGCCGTCGACCCGCGCAGCCTCGTATAATTCAGGACCAATACCGGCGATGGCAGCCAGATAAATAATGGCGTTCCAACCTGTTTCCTTCCAGATGTCTCCGAAGGTTACAACCCACCAAAATAATTTACCTTGGGCCATAAACTGGATCGGCTGTTCGATGATGCCTAGACCCATGAACATATCATTCACGACACCGCCATCCGCTGAAAGCATTTTGGTGACAATGCCTGCAGCAACCACCCATGAAACAAAGTGCGGCAGATAAGATACCGTCTGAACAAATCGTTTTATAACCTGGATACGAACCTCGTTGAGCAGTAAAGCAAAGACAACCGGCACGATAAAACCGGCGATCAGTCCCATAAGACTCATAGCCAGCGTGTTCCGCAGCACTTGGTAGAAATGGTCATCTCGGAACAAAGTACGAAAATGCTCCAAGCCCACCCACTTTTGCTCAAAAAAACTCAAACCGGGTTTATATTTTTGAAAGGCCATTGTCCAGCCCCATAGCGGCAAATACTGGAAGACAAAAACCCAAATAACAAACGGAATGGACATGTAGTAAAGATACCTCTGGCTTTTAAATACCTTCCAAGCATTCCTCTCCGTCTTTTTGTATGCCTTTTCCGAAACCACTGTTACCGCTTTCATTTTTTTCATCCCCTCTCTTAAAATCCATCATAAAACAGAGAGGAGTCCGCGCCCATACAACGGATTTCGGAAAAAATCATACACAAATTATGGATTTCTATATTCCGATGGTGAACGGCCTTCGTACCTTTTGAATTTGCTGTAAAAGTAGTTGACGCTTGTATAGCCCACGCTTTCAGCGACTTCGTATACTTTCATTCCCTGATCCAGCAGCTCCTTGGCCTTTTGGATGCGGACTCGGTCCAGATAGGTGTTGAAGTACTCCCCAGTCTTGTTCTTGAAAAGCTGGCCTAAATAGGCGGTACTGTAGTTTAGTAGTCCGGCTAGCGTTTCCAGCCTCAGATTGTCCGCATAATGCCTATGAATGAAGTCGATCATTTTCTTGAATTCCTGCTCCTTTCCACGGTGTTCGGAGTCTTTTCCCAATGCTAGTAGGAAACGGTGGGTCTCTTCCAAAAGATCATCTAGGTTATCATGCTGGTATATCCCATTCAAAAAGCGGGAAACTGCTTCCGTCTCTTTCAACTCAATGCAGAAACCCGCGGTCAGCTTGTGAATGACTGCATTGGACAGAAAGAAGAAGGATTCTTTAACAGATTTCTCATCTTGCCCCTGTTTGAGAAAAAATGCTGCCGCCTCTTTCAACAACGATAGTACTATAGCCTGGTTTCCTACCTCCAGACTGTAATACAGGCGGAAGATGAAATCCTCCATCATTTCTTCGGCTTTATTGACGGACAATCGGGGAGAATCCAGCGAGGACGAAAAGAGAGGATACGGATCTATCAGTCGGTTCTTCTCGCTGAAAAAAGCTTGTTTTACTGCTTTCTGGGCCTTAAAAAAAGATTTGCAAATATCTTCGGGAACAGACACTCCCCCTCCGGTTGCAGCAACGAACCGTACATTACCCACGGCGTTACGAATCTCGTTATACAGACTTTCACGTCGTTTTCTCCCGCGCAGCAGCTCGTTGAGCAGAAGAACCGTATACGGGGGAATCACAGTTACAAGCCCCATCATCTGCCCTTCTATCTTTGGTTTTAACTCAATCGAAAGCCGATTTACCACATCGGCACGATCCACTTCAGAAACACGCGGGTAGACGACTACGACTTCATAGCTGGTCCACAACAAATCCGCTTCTTTTGCCTTACTTCTCAATTTGGCAGGATCCTCAGTTTTCTCTTGCGGGATGAGCAGGCTATGCAGGCAAAAATCACGACTCATAATCTCCCTCTCACGCCACTCTCCTTGAAGTCGCTCCTCTTCAATCCGCTCGCGTATCCGCTTTAAGTTGGCCGACATTTCAGCGACGTCCACCGGTTTAAGGAGATAGCCGACAACCCCGTATTTGATCGCTTGTTTGGCATACTCGAAGTCGGCATATCCACTGAGAATCATAAAATGCAAATGATGACCGTCAGATGTCAAGTGCTCAATCAACTGTAAACCATCCATAACCGGCATGCGGATATCGACAATTACGACATCGGGAGTCTTTTCCTCAATGACTTTCAATGCTTCTTTTCCATTAGCTGCCGCAGCAATAACGATAAATCCGAGACTTTCCCATGGAATCAGCGTTTGAAGGCCTTGACGAAGCTTCGGTTCATCATCAACGATCACTACCTTAATCATTTGGATTCCCTCCAGGAATGAAAAACTGAATACAAGTGCCTTTCCCAGGCTCGCTCTCGATTTTTAAGGCACTAGAAGCCCCATACAGTAAGACGAGACGATCGTTTACGTTTCGCAATCCAATCCGCTGGACCTCCTGTTCATGTAGGGATGCAGCAAGCTCTTCCCGTACAAGAGCGAGACGATCGGCCGTGAAACCGGCCCCGTTATCACGTACCATAACTCGGACCCCCTCCAGGATTTCCTTTACTTTCACTTCAATGACAGCTCCTTCTGCTTGATTATCCAGACCATGTACAATAGAATTTTCCACCAATGGTTGGATAATCAGAGGTGGAACCAACATTTCCTCCAAATTTGGATCAACGGTTAAGCGATACTCCAAACGGTCTTCATACCGAAACTTTTGAAGATCGAGATAACAGCACACTTGCTCAAGCTCTTTACGCAGTGGAATCTTGTCGTTACCAGCCTCCAGACTGCTGCGCAACAACGCGCTCAACTGCCAGACTGCTTTAGCGATATCGTCCTGTTGGCGAATGTGGGCCTCCATTCTGATAGACTCCAAAGAATTGAAGAGAAAATGCGGATTGATCTGGCTTGCCAGCATTTTAAATTTGATCTCGTTTTGTCTTTGCTCTACGAGATTTTTCTGACGATTCGTTTCTTGGACCTCCTGCACCAAATTGTTCACGCTGCTGACGAGCGCGTTAAATTGCCTTGATAGTATACCGACTTCATCTTTTCCGTCGATATGGAGAAATGTTTCCCATGAGCCCGCGCCAACTTTGGTCATATGTTTGCTCAAGCGGAGAAGCCTTCTGGATAATAGCGAAGCAGAAGCATAGATAAGTAAGACTGCAAACATCAGGCTGGCCGTGATCACGATTCCGCCAAGCCATATCACTTGATTGGCATCGCGGGTGATCTCTGAAACGGAAAAGATGGAAATGACGCGAAGTCCGTTCCAGCTGTTCTGTGGAATTAGATTTGCAATAACCACTTTTGACGCTTTTCCGTTGATGAACGTGTTGTAACTTCCTTCCTGATTAAAAAGTATATTTTCGTCAGCATGAATTTCGGAAAGATTCTTCCCGAACAACTTTACTTCATTAGACGCGACGATCTGATTTCGGTTATCTACGATTAAGGTAGGGAACGATTCCTGCTCTAGGATTGAATTTAATTGGCGCTTGTTTACATTCATGACCAGAACTCCTTTTCGCTCTAGTGAATCCACTGAGAATGAACGAATTAGACTGAGATAATCGGAACCGTCCCTCTCATCCTTGATTAAATCCCATCCGGCCAAACCTTTCTGATCTATAGCCTCCTTGTACCAATCTGCGGTTGTGATCGTATCGTCAGGCTGGATAAATTCCCAATTGTTAAGCGCTCCTGGATTAGCGACATAGACACGGATGCCGGATATCTCTTTGTATAACTGGAGGTAGTCACGAATATCCGTATACCCCCGGTATGCCTGAATGACTTCGAGGTAGCTGTTATACTTTTGGCTGGCCACCATCTTCATCCGGCTGTCATTGGTTAGCCGGTACGAGATGTCCAGCGGAACTTTAATCAGTTCTCCTGTACGATTTCGGACCCTTTCAACATTGTTGGATGCTTGCATAAAGGCGTTCTTAATGACAATCTCTCGAAGCCTCCCGGTCAGAAACAGACCGCATAACAGCAAGGGAAGAACGGCTACCGAAATGAATGTAAGCGTCATTTTCTTCCTCAGTTTCATGTCATTCATCATTCGTATAAAAAACAAGGCTTCCCCCCTCTCAGATCAGTGCGGCTGCTACGCGCAAAATGCCCCTTTTCATATAAAAAGGGGCATAACCTAATCGATTGTTTTTTCTCTTTTGGCAGTTTACTGTTGTACTGATCCTTTAGACCTTGCCGGACCTTATTGCCCGGAGCCTGAACCATCCACTTTCATAGTCTTTCTGTCTGTAGACAAGAGGAAGCCCCAACTTCATAAGCCTATCCCCCCCATGGATAGACTTTTGCCCGCTATTTCCTGACTGAACTTCATATTCGAGTTCTGGATTAAGTCCGTCAAGGCGGAGGGCTCGCCAAGGCGCGTTCGGGACAGCCATCACTTGGAAATAGTAGACGATGGCATCCTCTTGGTCTTCAGAAACAAACATCCAAGCCGACTCGTTATTTTCAAACGGACTCTTTAGGCGATACAAGTCACCCTTCTGTACTAAACCACGAATCTGCTTGTAGACTGCGATTTGGCGTTTGACCGTCTCTTTTTCCTCATCGGTGAATTTCGTGAGATCAAGCTCATATCCAAAATTCCCGGACATGGCTACATCACCTCGAAAATCAAGGGGCGTTATGCGTCCAACTTGATGGTTCGGAACTGCCGAGACATGCGCCCCGGTTGCGCTTACAGGATAGACAAGGCTAGTTCCAAATTGAATCTTCAGGCGTTCCACCGCATCGGTATTATCACTAGTCCAGACTTGAGGCATGTAGTAAAGCATGCCTGGATCAAAGCGTCCTCCGCCACTTGAACAGCTCTCGAAAAGAATATGCGGAAATTCAGTGGTGACGCGCTCCAATAGCTCATACAATCCAAGAACATAGCGATGGGCAGTCTCGGATTGGCGTTCCGGCGGCAGAGCAGCGGAACCGATTTCCGTCAGGCAGCGGTTCATATCCCATTTCACGTAAGAAACCGGCACGCTGGAGAAAATGGCAGCCAGCGAATCGTAGATGAAATCGCGCACTTCCTTGCGAGTATAGTCCAGCACTAGTTGCCATCTGGCTTCGCTGCGCCTCCGTCCCGGAACGTGAAGGCACCAGTCCGGATGCTCCCGGTACAACTCACTGTCTGGAGAGATCATCTCTGGCTCAAACCAGAGCCCGAACTCAAGACCCAGCTGATTGATACGTTTCGCGACATCCGCAAGTCCGTCTGGCAGCTTCCGACGATCCTCGTACCAATCGCCAAGAGACGAATTGTCGGAATCTCGTTTTCCGAACCAACCGTCATCTAAGACAAATAGTTCGATGCCTAGCTCAGCCCCCTCTTTCGCGATCGATACCAACTTATCTGCATTGAAGTCAAAATAGGTAGCTTCCCAGTTGTTGACCAGAATAGGTCTTTCTTCGTCCCGATATTTCCCTCGGCAAAGTCGAGTCCGATACAAGCGATGATACGTCCGCGACATATCTCCCAGGCCTTGACCGGAGTAAACCATAACGGCTTCTGGCGTTTGGAAACTCCCCCCTGGGCTCAGTAACCACGAAAAGTCAAAGGAGTTCACGCCGATGTTAAACCGTGTGGAGCCAAATGAATCCATTTCTGCTCCCGCCTCAAAGCCCCCGCTATACACAAGGCTAAAGCCGAATGCCTCGCCATGGCTTTCCGTTGTCTCCCGAGTGACCAATGCAGTAAAAGGGTTGAGTTGATGGCTGCTCATGCCCCTTTTACTATCAATTCGGGTTTCACCTTGAAGAATTGGTTTGCGGGTAATATTCCCTTCCCGAGCCCATGCTCCCGAAAGATACATGAATTCCAAATCGCTTTTACCCGAAAAATCGACACTGGCACTTAGTGCACGAAGGAGCCTAAGATTCTTTTCCCCCGCATTACTCAAACGAGCCGAACGAGCGATTACGTTTCGATCCGCGAAAACGGTGTAAAGAAGAACCACTTTAAGACCTGAAAAGGCATCTTTTAATTCCAGTTCCAGCGTATCCGCTTCGTCTTCATTCTCGGTATATACGGCCGGAAGCCCGCTTAATGATGGCTTTCCCTTCATGATACGGTAACCATCGTACTTCAACTCCGTAATACGAGTTCCATCCTCAAGTTCTACCTGATACGCCGGGGTACGGAAGTCTCCACTCCCATACTGCGGATACTCTTGCGGAAGCCGATCCAATCCAGCCGTCGCAGAAGTGTGAGGCAATAGATCGGCCGTTGATTCGCGATGCTTCAGCCTATCTCCCCAGTATACATGCACAGGAAATCCATCCACAACCTGAATAATATAACTCATGCCCGACGACTGTAGATGAAACAGCCCCGTTTGCTCTTGAACAATGATACCCATTGGGAAAATAACCCCTCTCTTAGATAATAATCATCGGAGATCCACACCAAAAAGGCACTTAGAAGAATCTTTATGTAGCAGGCATCAACTAAGCTCATATGGTGTAAAGCTTGATAAGATCCAACAATATAGCAGCAGGTTCTACAGAAATCATATATTAATTTTAGATATGAAGTACATGGCATGGTGCTCACTATTTATGTTATAATGCTTGATAATTTACATAAGGAGATTTTACCGTGATAGAGTATTTGCCACGTAGTAAACAGCACTCTGAATTGTATCTAACTCAGTTTGGTATAGAGAAATGCATACCCAGTCACTTTTTTGGACCTGCGATAAGAGATCACTATTTGCTCCATTATGTTTTGGACGGAGAGGGTACCTTCGAGGTTGGCGGGTTCAGTTATCGCTTGCGGAAAGGACAGTGGTTTCTAATCTGCCCCCAAGTCATCACTTATTATCAAGCCGATGTGGTGAATCCTTGGTCTTATTGCTGGTTTGGTTTTAACGGGGTACTGGCAGAAACACTCCTCAAGCAAGCAGGCCTAACGATGACGCGTCCAATCCTCAACTTTGAAGGAGACCATTTGATTTATCAGTATTTGCAGCTCATGAACGAATCAAGTGGATGCCATAAAGCTCGGGAAACCAGACTGACCGGTCTGCTATGCCTAATGTTATCGGAGCTTATAGAGTTCGGTCCGGTAACACCTCCTGAACAAAAGGAAAGCCGGGCGGAAATTTACGTGGAAAAAGTGAAGGATTTTATCGAAATGAATTATGCTCAGAAGATTACCATTGAGCACATTGCAAATTTTATCGGACTCAATCGGAGCTATTTATGTTCGTTATTCAAACAACAAGTGAACACAAGCATTCAGGATTATTTGGTTCGCTATAGGATCAACAAAGCATGTGAAATGATGGGAAACGCTGAACTTTCGATCGGTGATATTTCCCGTTCAGTCGGCTATAACGATCCTTTACTCTTCTCGAAAATTTTTAAAAAGATAAAGGGATTCTCCCCCAAACACTATCGAATCGAAACCCATGCTCAAACTCAAGCCGACTACTAACAAAAGAGGTCAACCCGAAAAACTGGCTGACCTCATAAGTTTATTTTGTTGTAGTTTGTCCTTCCAAATAAGAAACCGGCTCTTTAACTTCTACTTTGGTACCGCCAAATTCATCTTTAATGAATTTTTGAGTATCCTCGTTATGATAGAGATCCGCTAACTTTTGCAGCCCTTTGTTATTTGCCTTATCAGATGAAGTCACCAGAACGTTAATATTATTTTTGGTTGCCTGACTGATTTCCTCATGGAACAAGGAATCTTTCAGTACATTCAGGCCCCCTTCTAAAGCAATCGTATTCCCAATCAGCACCAAGCCTACATCTTGAATCACTCGTGGGCCTGTTTTGTCATCAATGAGTTCAAATTTCAGGTTTTTAGGATTGCTAGTAATATCATTGACTGTACCCAAGGCATCATTAAAGTCAGCCTTAAGCTTGATCAAACCGGAGGCTTCCAATAACTTCAAACCTCTTGCCGTATTGGCCGGGTTATCTGCCAAAGCTACCAGAGCCCCGTCAGTCACTTCATCGATGCTTTTGAATTTTTGCGAATAAATCCCCATCGGCTCCAGATAGGTTGTGGCTATCGCCTTCAAATCGGCTTTGCTCTCTTTGTTATAGCTAACCAGGTACGCCCATGATTGGAATGCATTCACGTCTACTTCGCCTTCTTTGGTTGCATTGTTCGTTTCGATTCCACCGTTAATTTCTTTCACTTCAATGTCCAGCTTGGCATCCTTGGCGGCCTGGGACTGGGCAATATGCTTCCATATCTGGGCGTCAGAGCCCATGGATCCGATGACTACTTTTTGCGTTTCCGAACCGGAAGCGGCGCCGGAGCCATTGCTGTCCGAACTTTTAGTACCACATCCTGCGGCAATTAATAATAAACTAATCCCTAATAGTAAAACGAACGATTTTCTCATGTTGTTTTCCCCCAGATCATGCTAGTATGCTAGTGCATCGTCATTCCACCTGTAACATTAATCGCTTGTCCTGTCATGTATGCAGAGAGCGGACTTGCCAGAAACAGCACTACATTGGCAACATCCTCCACCTCGGCCGTTCTCCCCAAAGGGACCTGTGAACAATCTTCTTCGTATATTTCTTGAGCGGTCATTCCGCGAATGACGCCTCCTTCAATCCGTTCACGATGCTTCATCGGCGTTTCTACAATGCCAGGGCAGACCGCATTTACCAAAATATTTTGCCGGGCAAGCTCAATGGCCATCACCTTGGTCAAGCCGAGAACCGCATGTTTGGAAGCACAATATCCGCCCATCGCCCGATATCCATTTTTTCCAGCCTGCGAAGCCATTTGAATAATTCGTCCTGCTTTACGAGCAGCCACCATTTCTTTGGCAAAACGTTTGGACGTTACATATAATCCGGTTGAATTGATCGAAAATACTTTCTCCCAATCAGCCAACTCACTATCAATGACATAATCCATCGTAGAAGTACCCGCGCAGTTCACCAATATATCAGGAACTCCCGCTTCGCTGATTAGTAAATCGCACCATCTTTCGATATCATCCGGTTTGGATATGTCCAATTGAGTTTCAACCAACTGTGGATTGACCACTCTATACGGCTCTTCATAAGAGATATCAGCAGAAATCACTTTAGCTCCGCTTTGAATGAAAAGCTCTACAATTCCCTTGCCTATGCCTGACTTACCGCCTGTCACTACCGCTGTCTGATGAGATAGGTCAATCGAAATCATAGATTTTACAATACTCTTTCGAAAGGATCGCGGCTAATGCCTGCTTCCAATACAATTTTCACATATTCCTGCGCAGAGAAAAGGGAGTGGTCCTTGTAGTTCCCACATTCCAAAGCAGTAACAGCCGGGACCTCTGTCGTTTCCAGAATTCTTTTCAAGGTTTTTTCCAAAGCGAGTGCAATTTCCTCAGGCTCATGTTCATTCCATAAAATCAAGTAGAACCCCGTTCTGCATCCCATAGGAGAGATATCAATAATTCCTTTGATTTCATCTCTCAGATACGTGGCTAATAAGTGCTCCAGCGTATGTACAGCTGCTGTCGGAAGTGCATCTTCATTGGGTTGCAAAAATCTCAAGTCATACTTTTGTACTGTGCTTCCTTTTTCGTCATGCTCTACTCCCGCTGCTCTTACATAAGGAGCCTTTACAATCGTGTGATCTAATTGAAAACTTTCTACTTTTGCCATTTTTCTTTTCCTCTTTTCTGTAATTTATATTTTTAATCTAATGATGGATACTCTACATTTGTGATTTTTTTCAAAGAATTAAATGCTCCAAATCAGCATTTTTGTAATTATACATCGGATTACTCGGTTTTACCACTATAATTCTTGTCGTATTTCTTTTTTTCTTTGTCCGTCTCTCCTTTGCCTGTAGGTTTTGACATAGTGTACAATGTATACGATAATGCATTTTTACGAAAAAGATCGAGGACATCATAAGCCTCATTTAGGAGAATGCTCTGTGAATGAACCGGATTGGAAGCACCTGAATGCTGTCCCATTACCCTTGCAGGAATTTCAGCTACAGCTGGATCAAAACAGTGTTGACGCCAAGCAACTAGAGGAGTGGAGAAAGATTCCCGTCCTTTATCAGCTGGCTCTGGAAGAATTAAAGAATAAAATTAAGCTGATCCAGACGGAATGGAAGCTGTTAGACGGTTTTAGCCCGATTGAACATATTAAAACCCGAATCAAAGAGCCCCACAGCATCGTGGAAAAGGTTCGGCGCAAAGGGCATGAAGTGACCTTGGACAATATATTGCGTGAAATTCATGATATCGCGGGGATGCGTGTGGTATGCGCCTTTGTGAAAGATATTTATCGTCTGATGGATCATCTACACACTCGGGAAGACATTCGTATTCTGGAGGTCAAGGACTATATAGCCCATCCTAAGCCCAACGGCTATCAGAGCCTGCATGTCATTGTGGAAATTCCACTGATCCTGTTTGAGGGCACACGTTGGATCAAGGTTGAAATTCAATTGCGTACATTGGCTATGGATTTCTGGGCCAGTATGGAGCATATTTTGTATTATAAGTTCGATAAGAAAGTGCCTGAACATGTCGTTAATGGATTGACCGAAGCCGCACGTGCAACCTACGAGCTGGATCAGAAAATGCTGAAGTTGCGCGGCGAAATTTTATCGCTTAGCGAGGAACAGGATGCGGAAGAAACCCCGGAGAAACCATCCGAAGAGTCGTCCATGAAGACACTCTCCCTCCCCGCAGATCACGCCACTTCACGGCCACAAACCTGCTAAGTTTTTGTGTGTAAGATAACTTAAGAATTCCGTCGAGGCTGCAAAAACGTTGGTTCAGTCTTACGCTGAATTCTGTAATGTACAAAAAAAGAGCCATCAAAACCACGTTCATCATGGTTTTGATGGCTCTTTTACACATTTTTTCGATCAAATATTACTGTTTCTCACGGATTTCTGTGCTGATTTTCTCAACGATGTCCGCAATGCTGAGTGATCCCAGATCGCCTTCGCCGCGTTTACGAACCGCTACAGTACCGGTTGTTTTTTCATTTTCCCCGATAACGAACATATATGGAACCTTCTCTAGTTGCGCCTCGCGGATTTTATAACCAAGCTTCTCATTGCGAGTATCCACTTCGACGCGCAGACCCGCTTTCAGCAACGCATCCTGTATCTCATTAGCAGTCTCGATATAGTTCTCGGATACTGGCAACAGTTTCGCATGAACAGGAGCCAACCATAATGGGAATGCACCTGTAAAATGCTCAGTCAGGATGCCCATGAAGCGGTCAATTGAACCGTAGATGGCACGGTGAATAACGACTGGACGGTGCTTTTGGTTGTCCTCGCCCACATAAGTGAGGTCGAATTTTTCAGGCATTTGGAAGTCCAATTGGATCGTTCCGCACTGCCAGCTGCGTTTGAGCGCATCGAGAATGTGGAAGTCAATTTTTGGACCGTAAAATGCTCCATCTCCCGCATTAATACGGTAGTTGATGCCCAGGTGATCCAGCACGTTTTGCAGAGCTTGTTCCGCTTGATCCCACAGTGCTGGCTCGCCCATAAAGTCATCTGGACGTGTGGACAATTCCACTGTGAAGTCAAAGCCAAACACACTATACATTTCGTTAATCAGCTTAATTACGTCTGAAATCTCTTGTTCAATCTGACCTGGTGTGACAAAAATATGCGCATCATCCTGACAGAATGTACGAACACGCATCATACCGTTCAACGCACCGGACAGCTCATGGCGATGCACTTGTCCAAATTCGGCTATACGAATTGGCAGATCGCGATAAGAATGAAGCTCATTTTTAAACACAAGCATATGCCCTGGGCAGTTCATCGGTTTCAGCGCAAATGTAGTTTCATCCACTTCGGAGAAGTACATGTTTTCCTTGTAATGCTCATAGTGTCCCGATTGTTCCCACAGCCGGTTGTTCATCATCAGCGGTGTACGTACTTCCTCATAGCCATGCAGACGTTGAATGTCACGGGAGTAATCTTCCAATGCAGTGCGGACAACCATACCTTTAGGCAGGTAGAACGGCATACCCGGTGCTTCTTCGGAGAACATGAACAGTTCCAACTCTTTACCCAACTTACGATGGTCACGTTTTTTTGCTTCCTCCAGCAAATGCAGGTGCTCATCCAGTTGTGCTTTTTTCGGGAATGCTGTTCCGTAGATACGTTGCAGCATCTTGTTGTTGGAATCGCCTCTCCAGTATGCACCCGCTACACTCAACAGTTTAAAAGCTTTGATGCGGCCAGTAGATGGCAAATGCGGGCCACGACACAGGTCAAAAAATTCGCCTTGGTCATAAATTGTAATTTCCGCTTCTTCCGGCAAATCACGAATCAGTTCCAGCTTCAGTGGGTCTTCCAACTCTCCAAAAATACGAGTGGCTTCCTCACGGCTGACCACACGACGTGTAATCGGCAGATTTTCCTGTGCGATCTTCGTCATTTCCTTCTCAATCTTGGCCAAGTCGTCAACGGACAATGGGTTTTCAATATCAATGTCATAGTAGAAGCCGCTGTCGATGACCGGACCGATACCCAGTTTCACGTTTTTCTCACCGTAAATGCGTTTGAGCGCTTGAGCGAGCAAATGCGCTGTACTGTGGCGATAAATTTCCAGACCGTCTGCACCGTCCAGCGTAATGATTTCAAGGTCAACGTTCTGGTCCAAAACGGTGTTCAGGTCTACAGCCTTCCCATTCACTTTACCTGCTACGGCGTTCTTTTTCAGCCCGGAGCTGATCGAACCCGCCACATCGGCGATCGTTACGTCCTGCTCGTACTCGCGTACGGCTCCATCCGGCAATTTCACTTGAATACTCACGATTAAAGCCTCCATTCAAATTGTGTGCTATATCAAAAATTGAACGCAAAAAAACGCCTCTCTCCCTCAAGGGACGAGTGCGTTCAGCTCGTGGTTCCACCCTAGTTCGGCCCGCTCCTGTGCGTACATTCATGTTCATCGGAACATGCTCATGCACACATGCGTGACCCTCCATTGGTATCCGTTAACGGGGATAAAGCGGTAGGCGCTTACTGATGTCACTGCCAGATTGCACAGCTACATGTTCAACGTCACGGCTACAAAGGGGTAACTTCACATGCGGTTGCCGGAAAAGCTCTCAGCCTCGTCTTTTCTCTCTGAACGGCCCTTCAAGGAAATCATGTCTTTGGTCAATGCCTTGAATATCACTATATGCTACAGCATTATAGATCAAATTCGCAGGTATTTCAAGTGGGCGTTTATGTGTCCATATTTACACAGCTCTGAAAACACTATAATATACACTTATCTAGACGACACCGTACAGAAAGGGAGAAGGAGAGATGCCTAGAATTATTGTCACAGAAGAACAATGGATTCGGAAAGGAATCGAACGTTTTGAACAGGGTGGAATTGATCAACTCGTAGTTGAAAAAATGGCCGTTTCTTTGGGGTGCAGTAAGAGCAGTTTTTATTGGTATTTTAACAATCGCAGCAGCTACATTAGACAGATTGTGGAGACATGGAAGGAACAGACGACACAACAGGTGATTGCAGCGTCCATCATCCATGCTGCTGCAGATGAGCGGATCAAAGAGTTGTTAACCCAGATGTTCGGGAAGACGAAACGAGGAGATTTTCTGTTTTATCTGCGAAAACTGTCATTGAAGGATGATAGTTACCGTTCCTTGCTCGATGAAGTTGAACAGATGAGAATGGAGTTTATGAAAGAGCTTTTAATACAGAAGGGAATGCAGGCAGAGAAAGCCTTTCAGAGATCATGGATGTTGTACCATTACTACTTAGGCTGGTATGAGCGTCACAAGCAAGAGACATTAAGTGACGAAGCCATTCAACAGCATATTCACATGATTTGGACAGAGTGGATTTCGAATGAACCCAATTAAGGAGGATGTGGGATGTTGGAATTACTTACATGGGCAGTTGGCGGAATTCTATGGGTACTGAGCGGCATGCATTTATATTGGGTATTCGGCGGACAAAAAGGCGCTAAGGCAGCGATCCCAAGCACGGGAACGGATTTACTCTTTAAACCCTCCAAAATAGGGACATCGACCGTTGCCATTTTACTAGCTTTAGCCGCTTGGTTCGTCCTAGAACTAGGTGGAGTTACACAATTCCTGTTTTTCAGGTCCTTTCATTCCTACGGTGCAGGCTTGTTGTCGTGCGTATTTATTTTACGTTCTATAGGAGATTTCAAATGGGTAGGGTTCTGCAAGAGAAAGAAAGGAACCGTTTTTGCAAAATGGGACAGTGTGCTCTATTCGCCCCTTTGCTTTCTCTTGGGAACAGCCATTTTAATCATTATGTTTTTGCGTACGGCATAACTTAAAGCTGACCTCTATCAGGTGGTTTGTTTCTTTCGCACATCTCCACTCGTTTCTTTCTCAGTGAAAAAGTACAGCAAAGCCAGCACAGGCAGGACGACTCCAATCAGAGCACTGAAATTCCAACCTCCTAACGCATACGACCAACCACCTAATGATGATCCAATCGCTCCGCCTATGAAAAAAATAGACATGAATAATCCATTCAAACGCCCTCTCGCTTCACTTCCCAAGGAGTAAATCACACGCTGTCCAAGTACAAGATTTCCCGATACAGCCATATCCAGTGTAATCGCTGAAATAAAGAGAAGTACGAGTGCAACCGTCGAATGACTTTGAAAAAGATAGATGAGTAAAAAAGACAAGGCTGCAATGATCATAGCTAACCCGGTTAATACTTTACTCCAGCCTTTATCCGCCAATCTCCCGGCAATCGGAGCAGCTACCGCACCACCTACGCCTACTAAAGCAAACAATGCAATCCCTTGTTGGGACATTCCGAAATCATCCGCCAAACGTAGAGGAACAACAGTCCAAAATAGGCTGAATGCACCAAATAGGCAGGCTTGATAGAGGGCACGGCGACGTAATGCAGGCGTTTGTTTTAGAAGAGTACCTAACGAGAAAATCAATTTACTGTAAGATACCGTAGGCACAGGCTTGCGTTCTGGAAGAGCTCGCGAGAGCAGAATCGTCAACAGCGTCAAGACAATGGCTGACAAAATAAATACGGCTTGCCACCCCCAGATGCTGGTGATAAAGCTTGCTACTGGCCGTGCGAACATAATGCCTAGCAAGAGTCCGCTCATGACATTCCCAACAACGCGGCCGCGTTGCTCTTCGGATGCTAAATAGGTGGCGTACGGCACCAGTATTTGGGCTACCACAGATCCAATTCCAATGAACAAGGATGCGGTCAGGAACAACGGGGCATTGGTAGCAAAAGCGGCAACAACCAATGCACAGACTGTAATGATTAGCGATACGACCATGAGCCGTCGATTTTCGATAATGTCGCTGAGCGGTACGATAAATAGCAATCCCACCACATAGCCGATTTGAGTCAAGGTGACAATGAAGCCCGCGGCTGTAGAAGAAAGACCCATAGCAATATGAATAGGTCCTACAAGGGTTTGAGCATAGTACAGGTTGGCAACAATAAGGCCGCATGCGGCTGCTAACAAAAACATCATCCAATTTGAGATACGGTTACTTTCTAAGGCTTGTTGTTCTCTTTGCATGATAATCCTCCTCATTAATTTAAATACTAAACGTATAGTTCATTAATTCGATAGTTAAATAATATACTGAACGTTTCGTTTTGTAAATAGGCAAAATCAACTTTTTATTTTTATATGGTATTTGATATACTGAACGTATAGTTTATTTTTTGTGGTTACTTATATCTATTAAGAAGGTGAGCATTCCAGTGCAGAGCAAAAGAGGACGTCCACGTAATGTCGAGACGCATAAATCTATCCTTAACGCTTCCTATGATTTACTGTTGGAGCAAGGCTTTGGGGCGGTTACGGTAGAAAAAATTGCTGAACGAGCGAAAGTTAGCAAAGCCACCATTTATAAATGGTGGCCTAACAAAGCTGCCGTAGTGATGGATGGTTTCCTGTCAGCCACCATAGCAAGATTGCCCGTGCCCGACACGGGCTCTGTATTAGATGATATTCTCATTCATGCCACAAATTTAGTGCGGTTCTTAATAAGTCGAGAGGGTAAAATCATTACGGAGTTAATAGGCGAAGGGCAACTTGATTCAGGATTGTCAGAGGCATACCGGACCCGATATTTCCACCCTCGGCGACTTGAGGCCAGGCTTCTTATTGAGCGCGGAATGGAGCGCGGAGAATTGAAGGAAGATCTCGATATTGAATTATGTATCGATCTCATTTATGGGCCCGTTTTTTATCGATTGTTGGTAACCGGTTATCCATTAGACGACTCCTATGTACGACAATTAGTCATGAATGCGTTCAAAGGAATTGGCTTGGACTGAATGACGTGGCATCAAGCAGCCCTCACAGAGTATCCTCTGTGAGGGCTGCTTTTTCTTTTACCTGCCACGATCCTCTGGCTAGTTCCTGATTTGTTTATTCGTCAGGGTCTATACTAATTTTTTGCAGCAGGTCGATCAGAAGGTCCTCTTCCTCTTCGGATAGATTGTGGACAAGGCTGACATTGGACTCGTCCAATATTCCTTGTAGGACAGGGGAAAATTCTAGCGCCTTGGCTGTAGGAGACAAAAGATGGGAACGGCGGTCATTTGGGTCTGTTTTCCGTTCAATATAGCCTGATTCCTCCAATTGTTTCACAGAGCGCGCCGTGGTTGCCTTGTCAAATTTAAGTTCATTCGTCAACTGCTCTTGTGTAATGCCCGGCCGCTGCAAAATGAGCTTTAAAAAGCTGTGTTGTCCTCCACTGCCGATTCCGTAAGGAGTCAGTTTTTTGGACAATATTTTTTGATTACGACGGTACAGGTGGGAAATTAGCTTTCCAATCGGTTGTTTTTTTCTCATCAAATACACCTCATTGGCTTAAAAATGACACATCCCCAGTTGGGACCAAAGCAAAGTTTACAATAATATTGTTGCACACGCAACTAATTTGCTGTACACTAGAACCGTTCATTTAGTTGCGCGTGCAACTAAATGAAAATTGTCAACGATAACGAGGTGTAATGATGAGTTCAACTGCTACAACGGCTACAACCTATCAAGAGAATATCGAAGTCCAGAAGAAACGTTGGCTGATTTTAATTGTTTTGAATCTGTTTACATTTATGTCCACATTGGATGGAAGCATCGTCAATATCGCTCTTCCTGTGTTGTCTCGCACATTACATTTACCCGTAGCACAGATTGAATGGGTGACAACCGCCTATTTAATGGCGATATGTACCGCTATTTTATTTTTTGGCAAGCTTGGAGATATTGTCGGTAAAATCAAAATATTTAAAATCGGCACAATCGTATTCATTCTTGGCTCCCTATTGTGCGGTCTTAGCTCTTCGCTCTCTATGCTGCTGATTTCCCGCATTATTCAGGCGATTGGGGCGTCCATGACCATGGCAAACAGCCAGGGGATTGTGACAGATGTCTTCCCCTCCAATGAACGGGGCAAAGCACTTGGCCTCATTGGAACCTTCGTTTCTCTAGGTAGTATCGCCGGGCCAAGCTTGGGCGGTATTATTGTCTCCTCGCTCGGCTGGCAGTACATTTTCTGGGTCAATGTACCGATAGGGTTGGTTGCTGTCTTTCTTGGCTGGAAGCTTCTGCCGAAGGATTTGATCAAGGTGAAAGATAAAATTGACGTTCCCGGTAGCTTGGTATTTGCTATTTTTATTCTCACTTTGTTCGTCGGATTGTTGCTGGGACAACAGGTCGGGTATGGCGACAAACGTATCGTTGCTTCGCTGGTGATGGCTGTAGTTGCTTTTGCCATGTTTATTCGATTGGAACTTCGTCGTCCACAGCCACTGCTACAGCTCGCGCTATTCAAAAATCCGTTATTTTCGCTCAGTATTTTGTGTGCTTTTCTGGTGTTCGTCGCTAACTTTTGCTTTAACATCATTTCACCTTTTTATGCGCAGAATATGCTGAACTTGTCGCCTTTTCATGCCGGGTTCCTGCTGATGTTGTTCCCCATCTCTATGGTTATTGTGGCCCCACTCAGCGGTGCGCTTTCCGATAAAATCGGATCTGAACTGCTCACATTCGCCGGGCTGGTCGTTATGGTCATTGCCCAGATTGGATTGGCCCAACTGCATGCAGGCAGCTCCATCCCGCTCGTGGGTCTGTGGATTGCCATGCTGGGCATTGGCAGTGGTTTATTCCAATCGCCGAACAACTCGCTGATTATGTCCACGGTACCCCGCACACAGCTCGGCTCAGCCGGTAGCGTCAATTCGCTGGTTCGCAACGTCGGTATGGTTGTGGGGATCACCTTGGCCACATCAATCCTCTTTTATATTATGAGTAAAGAGGCTGGTTATCGGGTCACCGGCTTGGTCCCGGGTCATCCAGAAATTTTTCTGGCAGGCATGCATGTAGTCTTTATGACGTCTGCGTCCATCTGTCTTGTGGCGGCATTGTTAACAGGCTGGCGGCTGATTGGGGCTAGACGGGTAAGAACGCAGCAAGAAAAGGGATAAAAAGTAACATTTACAATTTTAAAAATGGGATACAAGGGTGGAGCTCACATGAAACATTACTATGCATGCGGAACAAAATTGATGGTAAAGGAGTGTGAAGGCGAAGGCCCTATAAGCGTTGCGATGCGAAAATGATGAAAAAGATGTCTTTACAGATAATTGAATTGCTAAACCGCAAGATGGCTGCTCTTTCCAAGGAACCCTCTTGCGGGTCCCTACACTTCTACTAAACGTCCATTCTCTTTCCATGATTGCAGTATTTTCTCAAGTACCCACTGGTTTTTGTAGCCGTCCTCGAATAAGGGGGTACGATCCACAGACTCTCCCCTTGCCAGCTCAACAAAATCTTCATAGGCCGTATGATTATAGATTGCAGGGACAGTCCAAGTCTCGTATTCGGCATCCGGGTGTTCTAGGTCACGCAGCACAATGCGGATACTTTCCGGATTACTGAGGCTGGCGTGCAGCGTACCCAGTTCTCCATAGATATCGACTTCGATATCGTGCCGTATGCCGATGGCATTTTTATGTGTGATAAAGGTTCCCACGGTATTGTCGCCTACGATGCCATGAAAGGCAGCGAGATCTTCCACATCCACTTTTACAGGCAGGCCCGTGATCGGATCGAGCCGCTCGGGTGTAATGGTATGTAGCAGCGCTGCGACACTTTTAAATTCACCCACCAGAAAACGGGCCAGATCAATGATATGTGAGGCTGTATCCCCCACTACTCCAGAACCAGCCTTGGCCAAATTGTGACGCCATGTATACGGATGCTGACGATACGGCGCAAATGCATCCATTAGATAACGGAATTGAATGTTATAGATTTTACCCAGCTTTTGCTCATCCAGCAGTTGCTTGGTATATTGGAAGGCCGCGCCGTAGCGATGCTTATAGTGAACCAGCAAAGGCACCGGATTCGCTGTATATAGCTTTTTCAACCGATCCGCTTCCTCCCATGTGAGAGTCAATGGTTTTTCTGCCAGTACAGCTTTGTGTTTTTCCAGCGCAATACGAATAATGTCAAAATGCACATCATTGGGTGTCAGCGACAGAATCGCATCTACCTCTGGGTCACGGATTAATGCTTCATAATGGGCGTACCGCTTGGAAGTAGGCAGTTGCAATTGTTCTCCGATGGCTTGAAGGCGATGGGGATTCACATCACTAACGGCCACAATAGATACCCCCGAGATGGTGTGCAGTGATCTCATGTGATATTCAGCGATAAGACCCAGGCCAATGATACCCATCCGAATTTGTTTGGTTGGGAAGGTGGTGGTACTCATATGTTCAGAACTCCCTTCTCTTCAATTTGGTTTGAACTCTGTAGCAAATTCCTTTTGCTATGCAGTATCACCCGTTGCTTTGTAGAATAGTCCCCACAGGAAGTGATCGTTGCAACCCTTAATTCAACAGTCTGATGCCGGTAGTGAATACAATGTCTCATAAAAAAAGGATCTGCAGCTCCGTTGTCCGGTGTTGCAGATCCTTGGTATTCCTTCTCTATATCGACTACATCAAAAATGTACCTACCACAAAAGAAACCCCGACGATGATTGAACGCAGCAGCTGTGCCAGAGCCACATTGCCCTTGGCAATTTCCTCGCACACCTTGGTACGCGGCGTCACCAGATCAAAAATCACATAGACGAGACACAGCACTACAATGCCCACAGCCGACCAGGCCAGCATATCGAGCCATGAATGACTGCTGTACGACACCATCCCCACGATGATACACAGACCTAGCAGCTTTGCCCCCATATAGATGCCTGCCGCCTCATTGCCGTGTGCGATTTCTTGATTATCGTTATAACGTGTCAGTAAGCTGAACACAAAATAACCTACGATTAAGATGGCAAACAGGATAAGCAGGCCGATACCTACATTGCCCAGTGCGTTGCCCAAACTGATATGAGAGTCCAATTTTTTTCCTCCTTATGATACTTCAGGATTTTGCAAAATCCTCACTTGTGAAAATGAAACAGATATGTTCGAATATTGTATATTTTTCAATTTAGCTTATACAACCGGCGGATTAGGATGTACGGTGGCAACGGCGGCGGCGCAATAGTAGGCCATATCACCTGTTACCTTTTCACCGATTCGCGGCAGGACACCCGCAAAACGCCCCCCAATTACAAATATGCCTGTTAACACATAGCCGTGAAATAGCCCTTCCTCGGTCTGTACCTCTGCGGTCTGCATCGGCCACAGCCGCTGATAAATCTTAGGCTGTCCTTCATAATAAGCGGCAACATGTGCGGCTTCCTCCTGCTCAGGCGTTCGTGGGGCATCAGCTTGGTGAAGCAGATCAGGATGGTCGGTCTTCGCATTTTGAACCTTTCCCAAGACGCCTTCTAGTCTCTCCTCGTCTTCGGTATGTTCAATCAAGTGCGTCCCTTTACCCTCCCGACCCCATATACCTTTGGCCACATAGGGCTCTTTATTTTGCATAAACACCGAGGGTTCAAAATACGTAGGCAGCAGGTAGGTTCGTATCACCTCCAGCTCGCGATCGTCAAACAAACGAAAACCACAGAACTCTGGTGTCTGCTCATTGCGCTCATACAGTGACCAAACGGTTGCGGTGAACCCTTTGCTCTGGGTAATGATATGCTGCGGTGGGTTGATTAATCCTATTTTCCCGTCTGCCACCATATCCATTAGCGCCTGCCCCACCTCAAGCCCCGTATTCTCCTCCCGGTCATCAATTAGATACTCCAGCGGATACAGGCGATAGAGAATACGGATCTGCTCTCCCCGGTGATACAATCCTTCATTCGGGATAATCTCCAGTTCTTCCAAAGGAGCATAAACGACTTCGAATCCGGCTTGTTCACATAAACGCATAATATATTTGGTGTTCGTCTGATCCTCGATGTGCCAGTCATAGCAAGTGAAATACACCTTTGTCCCTAATCCCTTGCGGCTATAAAAATGGATGAGCTCCGTCAAGGCAGACTGAATCGCCTCGTCCATTCCAGTTGAGGGTCCATGTAGTGCATTGTCATCCTCCGACATTCCTCCCTTACTCAGCACCTCTAGCAGCTTTCCTTCGAGATAAGCCACCTCGGGAATTCCGGTTGGGGTATCGGTGTTATTCTCAATGCACTTGATACCCGCTTCCCCCACAATCCAGTCCTGGCGGGTTATCCCATCCGGCTCGGCCTCCATACGTGCAGCACGCAGCAAGCCCGGATGAATCCCCAACCGTTCCACCAGGTATTCATCCGGCATATAGCGCTGAACGAATTGCTGAACCTTGCGATAAATACGATGTACCGCCTCAGAAGCAACCTGAAGCTCTGCCAGCTCGCTTTCCCGATATACCGTTAAGGCCGGCACGCAATAGGACTTGCCATACATGCGGTGATACGGGATGATACGGCTGATTTCACCCTTAAAAAGCTCATCATGTTCATAAGGCAATTGCCGAATCGTGCGCATGCTCATCTTAACCCCCAGAGAAAAAGCCGCTGCGTGAGCCGCTGCTGCCAAAACCGCTGTGTGAGCTGGAAGATGAGGATGAGCTTTTGCGGTATGAGCTGGAAGAAGAACGACTGCTATGGTATGAGGAGCCTCCACTATAATAAGTCGATCCGCCATAGTAATACCCACTGCTGCCTGAATCCCGACACGCCGTTTGTTCCGATATAGGAAGCTCATCGCAGTCATAATACTCGTCGTCACCGCAACCCGTCAGAGCGGCCGGGACAGCCAACATCAGGGCAAAGGCCGCCATCCGTGTACGAGAGCCGGGCTTGGATTTCATTTTTTCCCAAGAATGCTCCATCACAGATCGACCTCCTTCACAAACAGATGTACCTTTTTCAGCTGAGGGTCCAGTACCGAATATATAAATTCATATGTTTTGCCACCCAGTACTGTATAGTGATCTAATAGCCGTTGGGCCAACTCCAAAGTAAATACCGAACCTTCCCGCTGATCCATGCTACGGAATGCAGGTTCATGCCATATCCAGTACATTGCACTGTATGTGGAAGTGTAACCTCCCTCACTGGCAAGCACGAGGTCTGTGATAGACGCACCGTAAGGCTTTGCACGTTCCCCTGTAAATTCAGTCACATAGACGGAATGATCCGTATGTTCCTCACTTTCATTCGAGATATGCGACCATAGTTTGTCATGGAGACGCGTAGCGTCTACAAGCTTGCGTAGAAACAGCTCATCTCCCGATACGGATTCCCGTGTCAGGCTGCGCAGTTCCTTTTGAGTGTCTTCCGACCATTCGCGATACGTTAATGAATAATAAATGATGATTCCCTTCCCTTCCTGTACGCTTCTGTCATGAGGTTTGCAACAAATCAAAGCGCTTCTGTCGTTGATCACTATACGAGATTCTACCTTGAAAAGGTTCAATTTGGAAGAAAAACACGACAAAAAGCCGCAATCCCTAGGATTACGGCTTGATTTTAGCTGCTACAGCTTGATATTGTTCTCGTCGAAATATTCCTCCAGCGTCATCCCCTGCTTGGCTACATCCTCCGCAATGTCTATTCCCACATAACGGATATGCCAAGGCTCGTACACGTAGCCGGTCACATCTTCCTTACCCTTCATATAACGAATAATAAATCCGTATTCCGGTGCATGTTGTTCCAACCATTCGCCTTCCTTGGAAGCTCCGAAGGATTGCTCCAGCGCATTACCTACGCTTGGGCTGGATACATCAATGGACAATCCCGTCTGATGCTCACTCGTACCCGGTACAGCGCTGACTTTAGAGGCATATTCCTGTCCCTTTGTCTTTACATTGTTGTCGAAAATAGACACCTGACGCTTATAGGAACGGTATCCCGATACCGCACGCAGCTCGATGCCGTCCTTTTTCGCACCGTCGAACAGCTTCTCCAGTGCCTCTGCCGCTTCCTTACGCAAATGCCGCTTTTCGTGCGGTCCCTCGAAGGAAAATTGCACCTGCGGCTCCACCAGGTCGTCTGGGACATAGCCCACAGGCAAGCTGCGCTTTTTGTTCACAACGACTGTATCCGAAGTCGCATTGGTGACAATCGCGGTTCCATCCTCTTCCTTAACCGTGGCTTGCAGCGCACTCTGGCTCCGCAACGCCATCACAGGGTCGGCTTGCCCACTTTCTGTACCCGCAGAGGCTTGTCCAGCACTAGTGCTACCATTGCCCGCATCCGGCTGGGTGGAAGGCTGCACATTCTCCTGTACCGCTGTAGATGACTTTAACGGCTCGCTTTCCTGTCCACCTGATCCTCCCTGCTGGCAGGCTGCCAGTAATAGCCCTGGCAGGATCAGCCCTGGAATGAGCGCTTTGGTCCATCGCTGAGATGTGCGCGTCTGTTGTATATGTCGTTTCATGCTGGTATCTCCTCCAATATTGCAATTGATACATGACTTGCAGTGACTTTTCCGTTCCCCCATTGTAACTGAACTTTGGACACTCTTCGAAGCCGTTATCCCGTTCGATGAAGGCGAATAGACTCGAAAAAGAAAGTATATACCCGAATTGTTACGGAGTATGACGTTTTTGCGGAATTGCAGCTCGGGCCCGCTCGGCTACCCGTTCACGTATGAGTTTCAATGCCTCTTCCGCACGGGGTAAACCCGGCAGCAAAGCCGTAATATCCGCTTCCTTCTTAGGAACAAGCTTCTGCGGCAGATGAATCTCAATCGCATGAAAACCTGCACCGGGACGATGTAATGCTCCTTCTGCCGCTGACTCGGCAATCCATTCGCTAATCGCAGCCGATCCACTGCGTCCGCCTTCCGGCCGCGAGGTAGACTCAAGCGCGGGGGATGTCCCCTGCACATGAGATAACTCTCCGGCCCAAGCACTGAATACGTACTCCAGCAGCTCTTCCCGCGTCATTCCGATCAATTCCAGACAGGTCTGCGGCTCGCTTTCCATCCCGGTCTGAAGAGCCTTCTTCACATCGTCGACTACACCCACGCCATCCTCCATGCTGGAAGTGGCTGTCTCAGCTGCTAGCTGAACGATCTCATCCAGCGATAGACAGGTTTTCCCTTGCAAAAAGCGGTAGATGTCCAAAGGATCTGCTTTTAGCTGCTCCAGCCATGCCTTTCGCTGTTCGGGGTTTAGTACAGGCGCTGGACCCATCCATTGGACAGCATGTGCGGAAGGTACACCCGTTGATTCGCCTTCCAAGCCATTTCTGTCTAATTCCGCTATCCATTGACCGTCAGTTACTTTCAGCTTCACTCGCGGCCTCGTCATCGCCTTCATCCTTTCTCTGCTCACTCAATCCATACATCATTTTGCAACGCTATCAGACCGCGCAATTCATCATCAGACATTTCGGTGAGCCAATGTTCACCGGAGCCGACAACCTGCTCGGAAAGTGCCTTTTTGCTCTCGATCAGCTCGTCGATTCGCTCCTCCAGTGTACCTTGACAAATCAGCTTGTGCACTTGTACATTGCGGCTTTGACCAATACGGAATACGCGGTCTGTCGCCTGATTTTCCACTGCAGGATTCCACCAGCGGTCATAGTGAATGACATGGCTGGCACGTGTCAGGTTCAGGCCCACACCACCTGCACGCAGGGAAAGTACGAATATATTCGGCCCTTCTCCCTGCTGGAAGTTGTGAACCATTTCATCCCGTCTGGTTTTCGCCAGTCCTCCATGTAGAAAATACGGCTCTTCCCCGAAGATTTTGGCCAAACGGGAGACCAGCAATTCTCCCATCGACACATATTGGGTGAATATCAGCGCCGATTCTCCGTTCTCGCGAATCGTCTCTACCAATTCCAGCAGTCGCTCCATTTTGCCCGAGTTTTGCGTTTTACCACTATCAGCCCGACCCGGAATGATCAGACCCGGATGGTCACAAATCTGCTTCAACTTGGTCAGTGAAGACAGAACAAGCCCTTTGCGAGCTATACCGATCTGCCCATCCAGTGTTCCCAATAATTGATCCACTACGCCCCGATACAATCCGGCCTGCTCTGGTGTCAGTACACAGTAGGATTTCAACTCCAGCTTCTCCGGCAAATCCTTGCGTATATCTGGGTCGCTTTTGAGTCGACGCAGCATGAACGGGGAGACGAGGCGATGAAGCTCACGCAACGCAGACCCCCGCTCCTCTCCCGCCAGACTGTACCGTTGGCGGAATGAAGACGCCGTACCGAGGTAACCTGGGTTCAGGAATTGAAAAATAGACCACAGCTCGCTCAGCCGATTCTCTACCGGGGTACCCGTCATGGCAATCCGATGTGGAGCAGACAGCTTCATGACGCTTTGTGCTTGCTTTGTTCGTGCATTTTTTATATATTGCGCTTCATCCAACACGATGGAGGACCAGTATACCGCAGATAAATCGCTACCGTCCCGTCCCGCCAAATGATAGGTAGTGAGGACGATATCATACTCACGTACACTTTCCTGAAACAGCTCGCCGTGGAGTCGCTGGTTTCCATGGTGAATATACAGTGACAAATCCGGTGAAAAGCGTTTCAACTCGCGCTGCCAGTTGCCGAGCAAGGACGTTGGACAGATGATCAACGCCGGACGTTGATCATCTGCGCCGATGCCACCGTCGAGTAGGCAGGTGATGACCTGAATCGTTTTACCAAGCCCCATATCGTCCGCAAGGCAGACGCCAAAACCTAATCCACGCATCGCGGCCAGCCATTGAAAGCCGCGCTCTTGATAGGGCCGTAATGCGCCGTGCAGCGTCTCTGGCACAGGTCGCGGCTCTACCGAACGAAGTACGCCGCCCTCAGCCAAAGACGCAAGCAATCCGGCGGATTCCGCGCCAAAGATGGACAAGCCTTTCCATGAGGCCTCGCCTGCACTTTCATTTTCTGCGGCCAGATGCATCCATTCGGACAAGCTCATCTCACCGTTCTCACCGCGCTTGATAAAGCGCAGCACCTGACGAATTTCCTTAGGATCGACCTCGATCCATTCCCCTCCGAGACGTACATACGGCAAATTAGCGGCGACAATGCTTTCCAGTTCCTCCATCGTCAAAGTTGTATCACCCAGCACAGCCTCGGCATCAAACGAAATCATGCGGTTAATGCCGACAGTCGATGTATCGGCAATCACACCATCCGGCTTGGCACCCTGCTCTGTCGAACGCATTTTGAGCCGCAAGCCTGCACGTCTTCGGCCCTCCCGGCTCCAGCGTGAAGGCATTTGCACGGTAATACCGTTCTTTTGTAATGCGGGAACGGCTTCCGTCAGGAAGCGGAAGAACATCTCCGGCTCCAGTGTCAGCCCTTCGGGATAAGGGCGGTTCAACGCTTCTTGCAATATAGGTGCCGCTTCAGCAGCCTGTCCGAGCCTCATTAGCAGTTGCGCCTGCACTTGACGATATACAATTCCGCCGCGAACCAGATCGCGTTCAGGATGCGCCCACAGTGCCAGAGCAGGCAGTCGCAACCCCGGCTCAGCATCGCTTTCTGCCCAAAAGGTAATGCGCCATTCCTTCACACTCTCTTCCAGCGAAGGCTCCAAACGAAGGCACAACCGCAGTTGCCCTTCTATCGGCTCCTTGTCTTCCCGCTCCGTGACAGGCATTGCGCTTCCCTTAAGAGAGGACGCTTGGAGAACCAGCTCCTCCATCTCCGCGGGCGTTCCCTGAATCGCCACCGGGCGGGAACCTGTCAGCAGACTGTTCCACCATAGCTCTGTCAGCGGCGATCCTCCGCGCCGATACTCTGCACGATATCGTCCCAGCTCACGGTCTGATGCTGCCAACACCGCGGTCGTTTCCGCATGGATGACCGCACACAAGAAGGAGTACAGCACGATTCCGGCTGCATCCTCGCGTGTTTCAGGCTCCTTACCCGCGAAAACGGCAGGAGCCGCCATACAAACAGCCGGCATTGCAGCAGCCAGCTCATGAAAGCGGCGTATGTCCTCCTCTTGATACAGACGAGGAATCCACACCCCGACAGCCGCTTCCGGACCGCGACGACGCGGTCCCGATGGACGCGCCTCTGTAAGCGATGGCGTAATTTCGCCCCGCTGCATCAGCTCTAGCGCAAAATAAGCGGCTTTTTGCCAATATTGCATTTCCTCGCCCAGCGTAATGCCCGATGCCGCACAGCCCTTCTCGTCCATGCGGGTCAGCAGTGCCATCGTCTCGCGCGGTTCCAGCGCCAAGCCCTCCAATGTACGCCCCAGCATGGAACGTCTTTTGCCACCTCTGCCCGCGGTTTCCACACGAGCAGTGTTCGGTATTCGTACCTCGGCAAGGCGCAACGCAGCCTGCCGAAACGGCCGAAGGTCTCCCTTTAGCGTCAGCCTGCGAATTACACTGCTCCACGCATCGATACGTGGTTCCGACGTCTCACCAGAAAAGCAAAAAAACACATCTCCGAGCCATATCCCATAAAGCGGTTGATTCATATCTGTCTCCCGTCCAGCCTTTTGAATTATTACTCTTCATCATATACGAAAACGGGCTCTTTTCAAAACTTTATCACAAAAATAAATGGAAAGTCATAAGTCAATAACCTTAAATATTCATGTGGTTAACTATAAATAAGAGAATCAATTTACAGGATTAATTGTCTTTTTCTTCATCATCCGCTTTTGCATCCTTCAGATAAGGGTTCAGGCTGTCTTGCAACAGTTGCTTGACCTGTACACGCAGTTCTTTGGGAAATACGACCTCGGCCTCTGGCCCGTATTTTAGCAAAAGTCGGGATACATATCTAAACTCTTCGACCGGAATATATCCCTGCCATTCCTGAGCCTGCCCTTCCTGATGGGAAACATTTTGGAAGAGGGCATCTGATCCGGCCAGCCTGACACCCAATGCGGTAAATTTTATTTTGGACGGAATTCCTATACGGGAATCCTCCGAAGCCAACCATTCTTGAAGTGTAGGAAGGGTGTCCAAGGTGTCGTCCAGCATCGTTATTGTGATCACCCGATCTGAACGATACAAAATGATGCGGTCTCTGCTATACGCTGGCATGTACCAATATCCGTGATCAAAATACAGTCCAATCGGATATACCTGAGTCCACTTTGCCCCGGAAGCGGAGCGGTAATGCATGTTCACCCGGCGCTTATTCAGCGCAGCCTCCAAAATGATTGAGGTGTAGGGTGACTCTGCGTGAGTAGGTAGCATACGAAAAGAAATGTACTCCTTTAATTGATCGATGCTGTCCTGCACATCCTGTGGAAGTTCGGCATAATAGTGCTCGGATAAATGCTCACGAACTGAGCCAAAAGGGATATCTGGAATGTTCTCCAACAGTTGCAGCATGAGAAAAAGACCCAAGGCCTCGTCACGAGCAAGATGAAGGGGAGGAAGAAGCCGATTGGGAAGTGCCCGATACCCGCCATGAGGACCCATTTCGGTATAAAGGGGTAATCCGGTCTGCTGCAAATAGTCGAGATCTCTCTGTATCGTCCTGACGGAGACACCAAAACGTTCAGCCAGCTCACGCGCCGTATATTTTTTTTGGGAATCCAGTATCCTCATAAGAGCAATTCTGCGTTCGTTCATAAGGTACCCCTCTAATCAAAAAATTAATTTAAAATGACCGTTTAACTACGACATACGATGTCATAAATACATTGTAACATTAGGATATAGAAAGGAGTGAATGAACACTATGAAGGATTTGAAATCAAACGCAGTTGTGCTGTATATTGCCATGAGTCTCGACGGGTATATCGCTTTGCCGGACGGTTCGGTGGACTGGCTGTATGATGTTAAAGGGGATGGTGGGGACAATGGATATGCCGACTTTTACGATACCGTTGGTACGGTGCTGATGGGCAGACTGACGTATGAGGAAGTATTGAAGCTCTCAGATGATTTCCCTTATGCTGGAAAGCCATGCTATGTGCTCACACGAGCATTAACGGAGCAACAGCAGGCGCCACATATTACATTTACGGACGAAGCTCTGACTGAACTGGTTCCACGTCTACAAGGACAATCGGAAGGTGCGGTATGGCTAGTCGGTGGAGGCCAGTTAGTCCAGGCCTTCTTACAAGCTGGACTGCTGGAGAAAGCTATCATTGCGATCATTCCCAAAGTGCTTGGACAAGGAATACCGTTATTTCCAGAGGGAACACTACCAAGTACGTTTGAACTCCAAGAAATAGAACGCCGCGGGGATATTGTTCTTCTCCATTACCATATATAATTAATTTTGCAAAAAAGCCTTCGTATGTTCAGGATCATGCAATTTCCCTGACATACGAAGGCTTTATCGCGTGCTTTTGTTCTTATTTAGTCTTCAAATTTTCCCATGTTTTCTGGAAATCATCGAATAGCTTCCCAGCATCCGATTTACCTGCCACATAGGCTTGCATCTGACTTCCGAATTCTTGCTGTGCTCCTTCAGGATAGCGGCTAAAGAACCAGCCCAGCAGTTTGTTTTCCTTACTGTACTTCACCACTTCAGCACCCAATTGGCCCATATCAGCCTCTGCCCCTTCGATGCTCTTGAACGCTGGAATAAACTTGAATTCCTTGGTGATATACTTTTTACCCTGCTCGGATGTTACCATCCAGTTTAAGAACTCTTTCGCCTCGGGTTTGACAGACGAATTTTTATTAACCACCCAGTTGTTGGCGACACCTACAAACAGCTTATCTCCGGCTGTTGCGTCTTCACCAATCGGCATAGGCAAAATACCCAGATTCAGCTTCGGATTAATTCCATCAATTTGGACTTGAGTCCAGTTCCCCTGCTGCATCATGGCAGCCTTTCCAGTGGCGAAGTTCGTTACCTGCGTGTTGTAATCAGTCGTGAGCGGCTTCGTATTCCCATACTTCAGTGTCAGATCGAACAACTTAACCCACTCGGCAAATACAGCGTTGCCCGGAATCTTTGCAGTTCCATCATTCAGTCCCTTAACGAAGGCCGAAGGGTCTGGCTGATTGGCAAATGCCACGTTCAGCAAATGATTGCCCAGCACCCAAAACTCCTGATATCCATTAGAAAATGGAGTAATCCCAGCGGCTTGGAGCTTTTGTGCAGCTCCCTCCAGTTCGGACAATGTTTTAGGGGTCTCCGTAATCCCCGCCTTCTTGAACAAATCCTTGTTATAAATAAAGCCGTATCCTTCCAGATTCATCGGCTGACCATACAGCTTGCCGTCTTTGGTCATCGGCTCTTTGGCGACATCGACCACATCCCCAACCCAAGGCTGGTCAGACAGGTCCTCCAAATATTCCAGCCACGTATCCAGCTCGCGGTAACCGCCGACGTTAAAAATATCCGGCTGCTCCCCGGAAGCAAACTTCGCCTTTAAAGCCGCTCCGTAATCACTGCCCCCGCCCACGGTCTGAATATCGAGCTTGATCCCTGGATGAGACGCTTCGTATTCCGCCTTCATGCGGTTCAGCGCTTCTGCAATCTCTACCTTGAATTGAAAAATGTGAATGGTTTTTTCCTTCACTTCCTCTTTGCCTGCGTTTTGTCCGCCACTGCTGTTACAACCTGCCAAAACCAGGGCAAAGGCCGCGAGAAGCAAGATTAATGCTTGAGCTTTCTTTTTAAAAGTATGCGTTTTCATTTTGATGTTCCTTTCTATTCTAAATTCATACCAGATGAACTCGAAAAATTCATGTGGAAACGGAGCTAACGGAATGGTGCTGAACAAGCGATAGCGCTCGCCTTTGTCTCTAGATTCCCACCTTTATTCGTTTATTCAGGGAAATCTGGAGGCTAACAGCGATGGTAAGCACCCTCGTTTGGGGAGTGGCACACCGTGTACATTTTCAGCTCATCCCACACTCAACCCTTGACCGAACCCGCCATAATACCTTGTATAATATATTTTTGCATAGCCAGAAAGAATGCGATGACTGGCAAGATGCCCAGCACCAGAGCAGGCAAAGCCAAATCCCACTGCTTTGTGTATTGTCCGAAAAAGGCATAGGTCGCAATCGGAATCGTGCGCAGCTCAGCCTTTTGCAGTACCAGAGAAGGCAGGAGATAATCATTCCAAATCCAGAGCGTATTTAAAATAATAACAGTTACCATCATCGGCAGCATCAACGGATACACAATTCGGAAAAACACTCCGTAAGGCGTACAGCCGTCCACCGTAGCTGCTTCTTCCACCTCGACTGGCACACCTTTGACGAATCCATGAAAGAGAAAGATCGACATTGGAGCTCCGAATCCCAGATAACAGATGACCAGACCACTTATACTGTTCATTAAATCCAGTGTACTTACAACCTTGACCAAAGGAATCATCACCGATTGAAAAGGAATAACCATAGCAGCTACGAACAGGCTGAACAACACTCGATTATAACGCGTCGGACGCCGGACCATTCGGTAAGCTGCCATTGAGCTGATCAGTACGAGCAGCAGATTACTAACTACCGTAACCACGAATGAATTCCATAAAGCTTCGGGAAAACGTGTGATGCTCCACGCTCTAGCGTAGTTGCTCCATACAAAGGTTTGTGGCCAGGCCGCAGAATCGGTGAGCAGGTCACCAAAGCTTTTGACCGAATTCACGAATAAAAAGTAAAACGGGACGAGGAATAACAATGCGACGAGGATCATCACTATCTCGGTCGCCCATGTTCCAAAGCGGTAGCGCTTGCTTGTTTCCATTTACGCTTCCACCTCCCGACTTTTCGTCAGTCGTACCTGAAGGCTCGTAACCAGAGCAACAATGATAAAGAAAATGAGTGCTTTGGCTGTTCCCAGCCCATAACGATTATTCACAAACGCTTCATTGTAAATATTGAGTGCAACCGACTCTGTGGACCCGAAGGGACCGCCTTTGGTCAGTGACAAATTAAGATCGAACATTTTGAATGACCATGATATCGCCAGGAAAAGACAAACCGTAACGGCAGGCATGATTAAAGGAAGTATAATCGACCGCAAAATTTGCATCCGACTAGCTCCGTCAATTTCGGCTGCTTCTAGCATATCGCGGGGCACATTGGTTAGGGAAGAGATATAAATCACCATCAAATACCCGGCAGTTTGCCAGATAAACACGATTACAATGCCCCAGAAGGCCGTGATCTCATCTCCCAACCAGGACAGATTGAAGAAGGACAAGTTCGTGCTCTCTCCGATTGCTGCAAATCCCTTGACGAAAATAAACTGCCAGATAAAGCCCAGCAACAGACCTCCGATCACATTGGGCATAAAAAAGATGGTCCTTAGTACATTTTTTGTTTTCAACGGTTTGGTTAGAAAATACGCCAGCAGAAAGCCAAAAATATTCGCAGCCACCACTCCTACCACCGTAAAACGGACCGTAAACCAGAACGCTGTCCCAAATTTGTCATCATTCCATAAAATGTGACTGAAATTATCCAGCCCGACCCACTTTGCCTGATTGGCTACTCCATTCCACTCTGTAAAAGAATAGTACATTCCGAGCATGAAAGGGATTACAATAATGATAACGAAAAATAACGTCGACGGCCCTACAAAAATCCATTGCTGTAGCCATTGCGACGACTTGGCGCGATTCAAACCGATCCCCCCTTATGTTGTCTATTGGTGTCTGGAACGCTCCTTTACGGCTTTCTTTCAGCAGTATGATGTTTGGGCCGTAAGGATATGCGATTCACATGTTCATTATGTCGAATAAGCGCTCTCGAGAACACGTAGGATCGTGAACCATTAAGGGGGAAAATATTGACCTCTGGCTCGCCTTGAATTGTGAAAGGAGCTCACTGCATGAAATTTTACAGTATTCGTTCTCGCCTAATCTGGTTTTTGCTCATTGCGGTCACCCTGCCGCTACTGCTGTCGATGACCATGACCTTCGTTCTCACCAAGCACTCCTTGCGGGAGCAGGCCACACAAGAAAATGAGCGGCTTATTTTTCAGGGAATTACGAATTTGGATAACTATTTACAGGGTTTGAATCGCGCGTCCATCGGAGTCTATAATGACCCTCATTTTCTGCGTAATCTGGCCAAAATTCCGGATGATTACCGGGCCGTCGCTGAAATATACACCACTCTGCAAACGATGATGAATGCTACGTCAGGCATTGACCAGGTGTATTTGCATTCTTTTGAGGCCGGGCAATCTACGCTGATTACCAGCACGGTTCCTCTACGGGAATTCCGGCTGGAGCCCTTTACCGGTTTTATTCATTATGGGCCTTCCGGACTGTTCATACAGCCCACGCATATGAAGCATTTGTACGGCTTTTCGGCGGTTTCCTATGCGGAGCACAGCACAGAGCAGCAAGTATTTACACTTCATCGGGCGATTCGGAACATTCCTGCCTCAGAGACGCTTGGGGTACTGGCTATAGATGTTGATCTGGAGCCGCTGCGCAGTATTTGCCGTCAATTGTATGATGCGGATACAGAGGAGCTGTTTTTGATCGATCGAAACGGAACGATCATATATAGCGGAAAAGAAGCATCAATTGGAACACACTGGAAGGAATCTGACCTGCTCAATCGAATTTCTAAAGAAGGCGAGCACGGAGTGATTGAGGATGATACAGCACTGCACGTGTACGGCAAGCTGGATGCCAACTTGTCAGGCTGGACACTCGTCAAGAAAATTCCACATCGTACGCTGTATTTACGGGCTACCCGCCTGACTCAGATCAATGCGGTCATTACAGGCGCAGCATTGCTACTTGCCATTGTTGCCACGTTATGGATTTCGATAAAAATCACGGCACCTATTAAGCGACTGACTCGTTACATAAACCAGATTCAGTCCGGTCAACTGGATGTAGACATTCGGGCCATGAGTAACGATGAAATCGGAGTACTGTCGCGCCGTTTCAGACAGATGATGGATACCATCAATAACCTCATTTTGCGGGAATACAAGCTGGAGCTGGCTAACAAGACACATCAATTGAAAGCGCTTCAGGCACAGATTAATCCTCACTTTTTATATAATACGCTACAGTCTATTGGAACCCTGGCTCTACAGCATGAGGTGCCGCGAATTTATTCGCTGCTCTCTTCCCTTGCCAAAATGCTGCGCTATAATATGAGGGACCATACGGTCGTTACACTTAAGGAAGAAGCCGAACATGTAAAACAATATCTTGATTTGCAAAAGGAACGCTTCGGTGAGCAATTAGAAGTCACTTACCAGTGGGAGGATGAGGTCCTGAATGATCGGGTGCCTAAAATGATTCTCCAACCGTTGGTGGAAAACTACTTTAAGCACGGTGCCGATCCCCGGCTGGGGCCCGGTGAAATTCGCATTACAGGCAGCCGAATCCGGGAAGGCATTGTGAAAATAACAGTGGAAAATAACGGAACTAACATTCCACAAGCCGAGTTGGAGCAACTCCAGCATATGTTAAAACGTCCGCTAAAAGCCTACGAGGAGCCAGACACTAGCGAGCAGGACTCCATTGGCCTTCGTAATGTTCTATTGCGTATTCAGCTTCACTCGGAGGATGGTTCTAACACCCTGTGCGTAGACAACATTCTGCCTCATGGTGTCCGGTACACACTCGAAATTCGCACTGAAGCCCATACGGAGATTCATATTAAGGGAGAGTGATCTGTCAATGAAAGTCCTGATTGTGGATGATGAGAAGCATGTGCGCCATGCCATACGGATGCTCGTACATTGGGAAGCTTGCGGTGTGAGCGAGGTGATTGAAGCCGAGTCGGGCGATCAGGCGATTGAGGTCATTACCGCCCTTTCCCCACCCGTTGTACTCACGGATATGCGGATGCCCGGCAAGGATGGGATAGCACTGATGGAGTGGATTCAAGTCAATTCCCCAGCAACCAGAGTCGTGGTGGTCAGTGGCTATGATGATTTTGACTTGGTTCGACAGGTCATCCGCCGGGGAGGCATGGACTATATTCTTAAGCCCGTGGATCCAGTGGAGATTAACGAGGCTGTAAAAAAAGCCACTCAAGCCTGGCGGACAGCAGAGCAAGACCGGAACAGGCAGACGATGCAGGCCATGGAAGTCAATCGGATGAGGCCACACTATACTGATAAGCTCCTGACTGAAATCGTTTCCGGGATAGCGAATACCCCTCTTTCCATTACGCCCTTACGCGAGGAGCTACGTCTTCCCGCAGCTATTCAGATATGTAATGCAGCTGTGATGAGTACTACTCAGCTGGATGCCGATATACTGGACAAATATAAAACGCGGCGTGCGCTTTTGAGCTTTTCCCTCACTAACATCTGCAACGAATTTCTCGGATCTTCTCAAACCGGAGTTGCATTCCGTCATCTGGAGCGTATGGACGAAATTATTCTGCTATATTGGGGCGATCCATCTCGTTGGTCAAAGCTCTTGCAGGATATTCATACAGGAATCAAAACCGCTTTGCGGTGCTACATGCACATCGGGGTTGGCTCTTTTGGTGCCTTTCCCATAGCGGCAGCCACTGCCTACCAAGAGGCAAGGCAAGCGTTGTGGAAACGGGATGTGTTGCAAGCCGACTGGATGCACCAGAGTACCCAGACACGGCAGAGCATTCGTCTTCCCCAGTTACCTGACATGGAAGAGGAACTACGGCTTAGTGCGCTCAGCTGTAATGCCAGTCGTGTGTCTATAGCGGTAGGCCGCTGGATAGCAGCCGTAGCCGAGTTGCCTTCGGTTACAGCAGAGCAGCTAGCCAGTTGGAATCAAGAGCTGGACTGGATGCTGGCCCGCTGGTTGAATGACAGACCTGGAGATACCGATGGCGAGGAGATGGCAGATGAGTCCGGCTCCATTCATGCCTTGCCGGTCGACAACCGCGGCATGCTTTCGTTGCCCTTATGGCAAAGACAGGTCGAAAACCGACTGCTGGCAGCCGGTCAGGCACTTACACCAAGCCATAGTCCAAACAACCCGACCATCCGTGATATTGCCCGCTATCTGGATGCACACTACGATGAAGACATTTCTCTACAGGATATGGCGAGCCGCTTTTACCTCAGTCGGGAATATATTTCTCGTAAATTCAAGCAGGAGTACGGGGTTAATCTGTCGGACTATTTGTGCCAGATCAGGATGGGCAAGGCAAAGCTATTACTGCTGAATGACAAGCTGCGCCTTCATCATATTGCCGGTATGGTCGGTTATCAGGATGAAAAATATTTTGGCAAGGTGTTCAAAAAACTGGAGGGTGTCACGCCTGGCGAGTTCAGAAGACGCCATTCTGCAAATCCTCAGCCGTTATCGCATACAGCACGTGATCTTCCCACACACCATTAATCTTCAAGTAGTTGAGAGCTAGCCCTTCGCGGCGAAATCCTGCCTTTTCCATCACTCGATTGGAAGGCGTATTTCTTGGCATCACTCCAGCTTGAATACGGTGTAATTCCAACTCATTCAGGGCGTAGCGTACAATATCCTTCACTGCGGAAGTAGCATAGCCTTGTCCGTGGTAAGCAGGATCTACAAAGTAGCCCAGATTGGCGTTTTGAAAGGGGCCTCTAGCGACACCCGACAGCTCTATTCTGCCAATCAGCTTATTATTTTCCGGCAAAAAAAGTCCAAACGTATATCCCTGTCCGGCTTGTGCCGCTTCCAAACCGTTGGAAATCAGACGCGCCTGTTCTTCCAGGGTAAAGTAAACTTCAGGCCGTTCTGGCTCGAACGGTTTGAAAAAATCAAAATTTTCACGTCTGATCTCTAATAAACGTTCTGCATCATTTACTTGCAACAGTCGAATCTGTAGCCCCGGATGGGTTGACTCCATCAAAATCGCGCCATTAGCTCCATGTAACATTGTCAGTTTCCTTCTTTCTCAGTTATTCCTATATTATTGTGTTCACGGTCACAAGACAGGAAAATACCCCAGGTGCATGAGAGCAGCCTAGGGTATCTCCGTCATTCAAAATTTAGTCCGTAACAGGCATCCAGCCTGGAAGGGTCGTCAACGCACCCCACAGGTAGTCAGGAATGACTAGCTCCTGCTGGGCTTGCTTGGATAAGGTCGTGCGAATGGTATCTTCTGTGCCGTTTTGCACCTTCTGAACCCATTGCGGCTCCATCAAAAGTGGACGTCCCAGCGATACAAGCGGTACACCTGTCTCCAGTGCTGCAAGCGCCTCGTCCGGTGTATTCAGCGATCCGACTCCCATAATCGGCACACGGTTACCTACCTTCTCATGGATGAGAACGGTACGTGACCGTTCGTCACTACGGTCACGGAACGAACCACCGAAGAAATGATTTACGGAAATGTGCAGGTAATCCAGCCCTTGATCCGCCAGACGGTCTACAAGCACCATCGTATCATCCAGCGTGATGCCTGGCGTGTGTCCTTCCTCAGGAGACAAGCGGTATCCGAAAATGAATGGCCCCTTTGCATGTTCTGCGATCACTTTCTTCACTTCGTGAACAATCGCCAGCGGGAAGGTCATTCGTTTTTCAACACTTCCTCCCCATTCATCGGTACGAAGGTTGGAGTGCGGGGAGAAGAACTGCTGCACCAGGTAACCATTCGCTCCGTGCAGCTCCACACCATCATAGCCTGCTTCAATCGCGCGGCGAGTTGCTTCGCCATAGGCGCGAATGACGCGATGGATATCGTCGGATGTCATTTCACGCGGCACAGGTGCGCCTTCTTTTTCCTCAGCTACTGCGCTTGCACTAATCGGTTGTCCGTCTGGAATCTGATCCGGTGGACACAGGCGGCCACCATGATAAATTTGCAGGATCGCTTTCGCGCCCTCCTGATGAATCGTATCCGCCAGACGGCGCAGGCTAGGAATCATTTCATCCTTGTCCGCACCAAACTCATTAACAAATCCTTTACCATCTGGAGTTACATACACACAAGCGGTAATAACTGCGCCCACACCCCCTGAGCGTTCACGGTAGTATGCCAGTTCCTCGTCACTCACTTCACCATTTTCGTGGGAAGCAAAGTTAGTCATAGGTGCCATGGTAATACGGTTCTTCAACGTAACACCGGATGGCAGGGTAAAAGCTTCAAATAGAGAATTATATTTTGGGTTCATTCTTTCTCTCTCCTTCAGTTAAATCAGATCAGATAATATAAGGCTGTTGAGCATGAAGCCAAATACGAATTCGATGTAGTTTTCCTCCATAACGACTCAAACTACTGTTGCTTACTTAAATACAGTGGTTATAATAACCACAGTATAATGATCCGCAACTATAAAGTCAAATCTATCCTTTCTGACCATCCCTAAACTGTTCGAAAAAGCTGAACCGTAGCCACTTGGCACAAGCCACTAACAAAGCTTAATGCTTCCCGGTTGTGCTTTTCTTCTCCTCCCGGCGGGAAAACCAAGTCGCGAGCAACGAGCCGGAAATATTATGCCACACGCTAAAAATCGCACTCGGTACAGCAGCAATCGGGTTAAAATGAGCTGCTGCCAGCGCAGCACCCAGTCCGGAATTCTGCATTCCCGTTTCCAGCGTAACAGCTTTACGCTTGGAAAGATCCATGCCGAACAGCTTGGCAAACCAATATCCAAGCAGGAACCCGATTCCGTTATGCAAAATAACCACACCAAAAATAATCGGGCCTGTCTCCAAAATCTTGCCTTTACTGCCTGCAATCACAATAGCCACGATGAGCATAATCACCAGTGTTGATATGAGCGGCAGCGCCTGGACACTGGCTTCTGCCTGCTTGCGAAATAGCGATTTGACGATAACACCCAGCACAATCGGGACAATAACCACGATCAGAATATCCATGATCAGCGACTTCGCATCAATATTCATCCAACGTCCCGCAAGCAGGTTAATCATGGCTGGGGTAGCCAGTGGAGCAATCAGCGTCGACACCGAAGCAATCGATACCCCCAACGCCACGTCGCCTTTGGATAAAAGCGTCATTACGTTGGACGCAGTTCCACTCGGGCAACAGCCTACCAAAATGACACCTACCGCAATATCCGGTGGCAGCTGCAATACTAATGCCAATCCAAAGGCCAGAAACGGCATAATCAGATAATGCCCGACCACACCAATAGCCACATCCACTGGACGCCGGAATACTTCGCGAAAGTCAGCCGCAGATAAAGTTAGCCCCATCCCGAACATGACAATGCCCAGAAATAACTGTATGTATCCTTTCAACCCTGTAAACGCCGCAGGAAAGAAAAATCCCAAGCATGCAAATAAAAGTACCCAGATGGAAAAGGTCCCTCCTACAAATTTCCCTACTTTCTCCAATCTATTCATTCAACTTATCTCCTTACTTCTATATAAGTTGAATTTGAGGAAATACAGCTTATATAGTGCTTAAAATTTTTATCATTGTACTACATATGACTGCATATACATACCACTTTTTATGATTATGCCGGGATCAAGAAACTTTTACCGTTCCGACATATTCGAAAGTAAAGTGGGTATATTCATAGTAGAAGATTGTGACCAGTCAGTCATTTTGGATCATCATTCGTTGAGGAGGAGATATCCCAATGTCACGAAGCCATCCGTATAAATGGTGGAATATTATTGTATTTATTGCTGTCGTTTTCATTAACTTTCTGGCTTCTACACTTCCTATCGGTGGCAGAAGTACTGCTGCTGTATCCAACATGTACCCTACCTTGATCACCCCAGCGGGTTACGCTTTTTCCATCTGGTCGGTCATCTACGTGCTGCTCGCCTGCTTTGTTGTGTATCAAGCTACACCTACAGGGCAAGCCAAGACAAGCGTTCAATCCATCGGTATTTTTTTTATTCTAGGCTGTCTTTTCAATATCATCTGGATTTTCCTCTGGCAGTATGTATACGTAGAACTGTGCGTCATCGTTATTATTTTATACTTGCTTTCCTTGGGCGTCGTGTATGTACGTACCCGCACACCTCAGCCAACCCGCGGAGAAATGTGGTTCGTCAAGCTACCGTTCAGCCTCAACCTCGGTTGGGTATCCGTTGCTACTATTATCAATATTGCAGTGGCACTGGAAAAGAATGAATGGAGTGGCTGGGGACTCAGTGATACGACATGGGCGATCATTATCCTGCTCATCGGCACCATATTGGCGATCATGGTCAGCTTTCCTTATCGTGACAGCATTTATCCTCTCGTATTTGTATGGGCCTATGTCGCCATCGCCGTCGAGCATCCGAACCATGAAAATGTACGGCTGGCTGCATTGATCTTGGCAGCAATCATTCTGGTGTACGCCCTATGGCTATTCTTTGCCCGTAATCGAGACCGGGATTAAAGAAACTATTGATATCTACTAGCAAAAACAAGCGAGTTCGGGTCTGAATCATCTAGCCCAAGCTCGCTTGCTTTGTTTATTCATTTTATCCAATATGATTAGGTATAGACTTTGATCAAATCTATAAGCTTGCTTGTCGAGTGATCTGCATTTATCTTCTTCATATTGATAATGTAATCCGACCTTTTTTCATACAAACGAAGAATCATGTCGACAAACCGTTCAGATTCCAACTCTTCCTCTTCTAAAAATTCACAAAAGCCTTGCGCCTTAAATGATTTTGCATTTAGAATTTGATCTCCCCGGCTAACCGCCTTTGAAAGAGGAATCAATAGCATAGGCTTCCGCAACGTCAAGAATTCAAAAATGGAATTTGAACCCGCCCTAGAAACAACCATATCTGCCATCGTCATAACATCCGCCAGTTCATCGTTTATGTATTCAAATTGCTTGTAGCCATGCATATGAATGGAATGATTCACTTGATCTTTACCACAAATATGCACGATTTGAAAATAAACGAGCAAAGCCTCTAAATTCATACAGACCATCTCATTGATCTTCTTGGAACCTAAACTCCCACCCATGATCAGAATGATCGGCTTATTTCGAGTAAAACCGCAATAGGCCAAACCTTTAGCTGCCACCCCATCTTTTAGTTCATCTCTCACAATAGCCCCTACATACCGGGTATGCTTAGAGCGAAAGTACTGAGTGGTTTCAGGAAAGGTAGTACAAATTTCTGTAGCAAATGTGCTGGAAATTTTATTAGCTAATCCAGGGGTAATATCTGATTCATGAATGATTACAGGGACTTTATTTAACCACCCAGCCAGTACCACAGGAACCGAAACAAACCCGCCTTTTGAAAAAATAATATCCGGTTTTTCTTTTCTTATAATCCGGTACGCTTGAGAAATCCCCTTCAGCACTTTAAAAGGGTCCTTAAAATTATCCCAATCAAAATATCTGCGCAATTTCCCAGTTGAGATGCTGAAATAACACACATTTTCTAGTCCGGAAATCAATTTTCTTTCAATCCCTTGTTCAGAGCCTATGTATTGGACACTCCATTGTTGTTCCAGTAAGTGAGGAATCAAAGCTAAGTTTACTGCTACATGTCCTGAAGAACCTCCACCAGTGAAAATTATTTTTTTATTAATCATCTCCACCTCCACTCTGTATTCAACAAAACAAAACACATTAAATTTGAGCAACCGGGTGCCTCTATTTAATAGGGACACCCGGTTGCCATGCAAACTTTTTATTTTATGAACGGACCTTTCAGACTATTCGCCCTTCAATGCAATGACTTCAATCTCCACCAGTGCATCCTTAGGCAGACGGGCTACCTCCACCGCACTGCGTGCTGGATAGGGTTGCTCAAAGAAAGAACTGTACACCTCATTGACGCTGACAAAATCGTTCATGTCCTTCAGGAATACAGTCGCTTTCACAACCTGGTTCATGTTGCTGCCTGCCGCTTCCAGAATGGCTTGTACGTTGCTCAAGGACAGGCGTGCCTGCTCCTGTACATCCTTACCAAACTCACCTGTTGCCGGATTCAGTCCAAGCTGTCCCGAAGTGTAAACAAACCCGCCTGCCTCTACCGCTTGGCTATAAGGGCCGATAGCACCGGGTGCTTTTTCAGTCGCAATTGTTTTTTTCATATGGGTTGGATTCTCCTTCCTGATACTGGTTCACCGTATTATAGCATGTGAAGCCCAAAGCCACTATTCCGTGCGACGGATTAACGCACTTGATGAATTAGAGATTACGATCGATGTGCCGCAACATACAGACCACCCATAAAACACAAATAACGCCGCTGCTGCCCGAATCATCGGGCAACAGCGGCGTTATTATCATTTTTAATCCTAAACGTGGTTTTACACGTTTACATCCGCATCCGCACCCGTTCCTGAACCAGTTTCCTCAACATCGGATGTTAGCTCCGCACCGATGACCCGAATGATGTCGTTCGGATAAATATGTACGCCGCTCGCCTGCGCAAGAGCGATTCGTACCATGGCTCGTGCGATGACCGAAGCCGGGATGGCACGGTAGGAAGCCAGTTTGCCCGTCATCAGACCGTCCAGCGCTTTCATGACAACAGCGGCAGCGGCTTCGCCCAAACGTCGTTCAGGTCTCGCGCCCAAAATCAGCGACGGACGGAACAAATGCAGCGCAGGCAATCCGATAGCGGCAAGCGCCTCTTCAGCCTCACCCTTGGTGCGATTGTAAAACACGCGTGAGTCTGGATCGGCGCCCATCGCAGAGACCGCAAGCATCTGTACCGCTCCAGCCTCTTTGCCCAACTGGGCAGCTAGCACTGGATAGTCCACATCCACCTGACGGAACTGCTCCTTGGAGCCAGCCTTTTTCATCGTTGTCCCAAGGCAACAAAAAACATCATCCACCCCTTCGAAGGCGAACGCCGTTTTCTGTGGCTGTTCCCAATCGATAAGCGCCTGCTCCAGCTTGGGATGCTTGATGTCCAACGGACGTCTGCCCATAACCATGACGCGGTTGTATTCCTTTTGCACCAGCAGCTCTCGTACAACATAACCCCCGACAAGCCCTGTTGCACCCACAACGACCGCTTTACGTTCCATGATAGACCTCCTTTGTGCCATAACGCTCCTGCTCCTACAATTGCGATTAGGTTAATTTAAAGGGTTGTTCGTCCGCCTCCTTGCTTTTGGACGGACACATCGGTAGGTACAGGGAAAATGCACTTCCATTGCCCTCCTCACTCTCCAGACGGATAAACCCGCCCAACAAGCGGGAAAAATCACGGCTGATGGACAATCCCAACCCAGTTCCTCCATATTTACGATTAATGGAACCGTTCGCCTGCTGGAATGCCTCAAAAATAACGTGTTGCTGAAGCTTGGAAATGCCGATGCCCGTATCTTTTACAGCAAATACAACCCAATCTCCCTCCTGTCCCTTTCGATCCAGATGTTGTGTACTGATTTCCAGCAATACACGTCCTTCATGAGTGAACTTAAAGGCATTGGACAACAGATTACGCAAAATTTGCTGTACACGTTTGGAATCGGACCGAATTTCATTCGGTATAGGCTCATGCTCCTTTAAGCTGAATTCCAGGTTTTTATCCTTCGCAGTGACTTCAAACTGCATCATCATCACCTGCGCAATTTCACGCACATTGACCGGCTCACTTACGATTTCCATGTGTCCAGCCTCGACCTTGGACAAGTCCAGAATGTCGTTGATCAGTTGGAGCAAATCATGCCCCGAGGCATAGATGAGATCGCTGTACTGGTATAACTCGTCCTCATCCAGTTCCTTTCCCTGCTCGTTGATAATCTGCGCCAGGTTAATAATGCTGTTAAGAGGTGTACGTAACTCATGCGACATCGTTGCCATAAAATCCGATTTATATTGGGAAGCCATCATCAGTTGCTTGGCACGTTCCTCTAGAATGACCTTTGTCTTCTGCAACTCATCTCGCTGCTCTGATAACAACTCATTCGCCTGCTTAATCTGATGATTCCGCTGTTGCTCCATCTGAAAGTCCCGTAAAATCAGAGCAAATAGAAAACTGAGGACGATGCCGATTGGCAGTGTCAGAGGAACAACCTCCGCTACATAATAGCGCCAGGGAATGACGCCCAGGCAGGCTATATTTAACGTATTTACGATATTAACCGCTAAAATGGTCACCGATGCCTTGATAATCAGACGCCAGGTGGAACGCCGCATCCAGTAGTTCAATCCGGCGCACAGGACGCCCAGAATGCTCATATTCAAAAAGCCGACCCACGCCGCCATATGCAAACCGAAGGTAAATCTCGTAAGTCCGATTGCGACCCCAATAATAATAAGCGTATAGGAGCGGGGATACACCAATGCCGCGATAATCAGCGGTACAAAACGCAGATCAAAAATAACCGTTTCACTAAAGTTAAAACCAAAGCAAGAGCTGACCCATCCGCCAAATATCACTAGCAGCACGGAGCTGACATATTTGAACCGCGAAGAGGTACGACTCAAACCATATTTATAAATCACGTTCGCCACATAAGCAACGGCAATCAGCATCCCTAAATTCATTAAAAACATCATTGAAAATTGCATGGACTCACACTCCCATAGCGCAAAAAATTGGATGCCAGGCCTATGTTAACCGCGTTTGCCTTTCTTGTACATCATAACATGAAGCCCCATCTTTCGACATGTCAAAAGATGCTTAGCTCCCTATATAAAAAAGCGAACCTCAATGGCTCGCTCTAATGTGCTGATACCTATAGAATCAGCTTGTGATGCCTTTGTTCCGGCGCCACTCCTTGACAAATAATTCGGCAAAATAAGGGTCCCATTGGGTTCCCTTTCCCTCCTCCAATATCATAACCGCCTTCTCTTCCTTCATACCTTGCCGATAGGGGCGATTAGACGTCATTGCATCATAAGCATCCGCTACAGCAATGATTCGTCCAAATAAGGGGATATCTTCCCCAGCGAGCTGGTCAGGATATCCTTTGCCATCATAACGTTCATGGTGCGAGCGCACGCCAGGCAAATAAGGGGCCATAGCATAAGCCGGTTCAACTTGCCGGAGAATGCTCTCCCCCATAACCGGGTGCATTTTAATCTGATCAAACTCCTCGTCCGTCAGCTTGCCGTCCTTGAGTAGCACAGCGTCAGCCACGCCGATTTTACCGATATCATGCAGCAAGGCTGTTTTGCGCAGCAAATCGATGTCCGCCTCATTCAAACCTCCCTTGCGCCCAATGAGTACAGAGTATTCAGCTACACGCAAAGAATGTCCTGCGGTATAGGCATCTCGTGCATCCAGTGCTGCCGCCAAGGTGGCGAAGTAACTGTCCAATAGCTGACCGTTCTTTTCTTCCCGTTCCTTTAGGCCCTCAATCATCATGTTAAATCCTTCGACCAGCTCCGCAAATTCGTCCGAATACAAATCGCTGGCATTACTGTTCAGGCGGCCTTCCTTCACTTCATTCATTTTTTCCAGCAGGTGGTGGATCGGCTGTTCGATCTCACGGGTCAGCAACCTGCCTCCCAGATAAGCAAAGGCTACACCAAAGATTAAAATCGCACCCGCCCATGCCCAATAGGAACTAGAATTCGCCGCCTCCAAACGTTCCAAGCGAATCTGTGTAGCTAAACAAAATAAAAATAAAGGAAAAGCACCAATGAGCGTCGCACTTAACTGAAATTTATGCCGAAGCGATAGCAGGACTCGTCCTCGCAGGGACAGGCTCAATCCATATTGCTGGTAGGTTCGATCCCGAATTTCCTCCAGCAGTGGTTTGATTGCTCTCATGGTCAGGAAAAATTCAACCAGTGCGTGCATGGAAGCGACCAGACAAGCTCCTATACAGGCGATTCCTACATAATAAAAGGGAAAAGTAAGTTGTCCAGTATGTATCATCCATAACGCAATGACGGTTGCCGGGATAGAGAAGCCTAACAAATGCGGTCCTACAATACGTAAAACTGACAAATTAGGCAGATGATGAACCCGGATATACACCGCTTCTACATCCTTGAGTGTTTCCTGGTTACCTAGAAAAAAACGATGAACCGGTCTCAAATGGATTCGAAACACTATGGTTTCACAAGCAATCATAATAACACTGGAAAATACAATAATTTTAACAAGACCCCAAATTTCATGGTGGGCTACATTTAAGGTGGAAAATACAAAAATCATACCTACCAACAATACAGCGATAAACGAACCTATAATATAGTTCAGGATAACATGCTGAATAAAGCGCTTATAGGTCGGCAAATTGCTACCCCTCTTTTCATCCGTACACTCTAAAATATCTTGTGTATTCAATATCGGAGTCCAACCATCAAAAGTTTACCTTCTTGCTTGAGCATTTTACAATACGAAGACGGCTTTTAGTCTGCAATTTATAGATGGGAAATCGTGCTATTCTTAATTAAGAAACCAAACACACCTTGTGTTTTAGATATATTCCTGCTATACTATTAAAGTATGTATTAACCCCATAAGATTCCACGCAACAAGCTATTACTCCTAATCACCGTATGGAGCTTCTCCAAATTTTATGTATAACCCTAATGTAGAATTTTGAGCTTTTGCCGAAGATTTTCACATTCACACTGGCGCGGTCATCGGAGCCGCAAGGACGAAAGAGAGGTAGGGCTTTTGTCGTTTGGAAAATGAACAGTGGAATCACACTGCCCCTTATGAACATGCTGACCATATATTGCAAGGTAGCAGGGGTTGAATATATATTATGCCATCAAACGATGAAGTTTGGGCAAGCTGTGCAGTACATGCAAACTGCACCCATCCTCCGGATGATCCCCGGGGGATTTTTCATTTTACGGAAACCGTATCATGAACAAAAAAATGACCCCGTCGATACATCGACAGGGCCTATAGCTTGATCAAAAAGGGGTTAATAGGGTCATTATAGTCTCGCTTTCTTAAAACTAAATGATATGCACCTTAAAAACTCATTAATTCTCCAGTTTTATATACCTTTTAATAATTCGTCCAATATTCTGTACCATCGGTCGGCATCGTTTGCGTAGTGGAACGTCTTGTTTCGGCTTGAGTGCGCCTTTGGGTCGAGGGACGCTCCCATCCTTCCAGTAAAACAACATGTTGGGTACCCGAATTGTTTTCCCAAGTGATGTAGCGCTCCTGTTCCATATGTCGCAAGGCGACTGTAATTTCAGCGTCTCGCTTGCCCGTTTTTACGGTCAATTCCGCCATTGTGGGCATGTGGCGATGCTGGGCGAAATAATTATACAAAATACGTAGCAGCTTTCGTTCCAAATCTGGCAACATCGTCTTCCCTCCTACAAAGAACATATGTTCCCATTATAACACATAAAAATGCACCCTCCTACTGGAAGATGCACTGGGCTTGTATTCCCATGTTGAATTCAGTTTTTTTCCTTCTCTTGACGACCGACAGAGCGCAGCCACCAAGCGACTCCACCAACACTTCCAAGTGCCAGAACCGTTAAGAAAATAATATAGAACAAATGAAATGCACGATCACTCATGGCAATCGCCTCCCTTACTTTATGTATACACTTTCCAGCTAAGCCTGTAAACCTCTTTTTGATCCCACATTCTAAATTTCCCCAAGAACTCGACAATAGATACTTGCTTGAGATCCATCGGTGCATACTAACTAAAAATGGTTAATACCAAATATGAGACAGACCAAGGAGGTTATCGAATATGAAATTCCTATTGATCGTGATCATCGTCGTGCTGATCGTTGTGTTGCTTATGAGAAGACGCAGATAAGCGGAGACATCCTGCATGGTTAAGAAGGAATACAAAAAGGGCTTTCGGCACATCACCGAAAGCCTTTATTCATATGAGGTTAGGGCTAAATTACGCCTTGTTCTTCTTGCTATATTTAATAAAAGCAATTACAAGCGCTACAGCAAACAATATTCCGCTGACTACCCATGTTGTCAGAAATGCCATACCCAAACCCACATTAGACCCCATCGTCGGGTGCTGCATGGCAGTAAACACCGAGCCCTGCATCATAAATATGGTACAGAATAAAACAACGGGCGCCAAAATAATCGTGCTTGCCGTCTTCCGACTACCAGATACTGCGATCACGCACAGAGCGGAAATCACCAAGATTACCCAATATATAACTGCTTCCCAAATCACTGAAGTGCCCACTGTTCAACCTCTTTTCTATCCATTCGTATATGCCTCTTCTATTGTAACAGACGTCACACAGTGAACCAAGCCATAATTTGATCAGAAAAGGGGTAAACTCTGCGAATAACGTAAATAATGTACAGTAGCAATCCTACATTAAAGACAGGAAAGGAAATGATTCCATGAGAAGTGCAAGCCCTTTTGTCATTGTAAACGACGTGCAGCAGTCAATTGACTATTACCAATCGGTTTTAGGCGGAAAAATCAAAGTGCTAAACAAGCAGGAAGGCAGACTCTTGCACGCTGAACTTCACCTGGGTAGCAGTCATATCCATTTTTCGGATTCCTACGGTAAGCCGCTGAAAGCACAGCATGTACAAATCATTCTCGACTGTGAAAGTGAGGACGAGCTTAAGCAGGCTTACCACGCACTAGCAGAAAAAGGTACCGTTACCGTGGAGCTACAAGATACTTTCTTTGGTGCGCTGCACGGCGAAGTAACAGATCACCTCAACCAGATTGGATGGGTGATGAACTATTTTAAGAGATGATCACGTTCAGCCATAACCGAATACGTCTTATAGCCACCATCAACGTTCCTCACCCGATAACCGTATTGGATCAAAATTCGGGCCGCAATATAGCCTCGCAGACCAACTTGGCAGGATACCGCGATCTCCAGATCACTAGGGATTTCCGCCATCCGCTCTCTAATCTCGGCCAGAGGAATATGAATCGAACCTGGAATGGCTCCTGCCTGTAGCTCCACTGCATCCCTAACATCAATAATAAGACCACCCTTTCGGTGAAAATCATCAACTTCATGCCACTGTATCGTTTGGACCAGCCCATCCATGATATTCGAAGCCACGTAGCCAGCCATATTCACAGGGTCTTTTGCTGAAGAATAGGGAGGTGCGTAAGCAAGTTCAATATCAGCCAGTTCTCGGACGTTCAAATGACCACGAATAGCCGTCGCAATGACATCAATTCTTTTGTCTGCTCCATCAGCTCCAACAGCCTGCGCCCCATAGATCATCCCATTCTCGGGATTAAAGAGCAGCTTCATAGCGATGGGTGATGCGCCAGGATAATAACCAGCATGCGAACCGGGATGAATATGAACAGCCTGATAAGGAACACCCAGCCGCTGTAATGTTTTTTCATTATTACCTGTAGATGCTGAAGTCAATGCAAAGGTCTTAATGACGGATGTTCCGAGCGCCCCATCATAAGAAATTGTCTGACCGTTAATATGATCTGCTGCCAAGCGCCCCTGACGATTGGCTCCCCAAGCTAGCGATACCATCGTTGCAAACCCATGATTGCGGTCCTTGACCTGGATGGCATCCCCCACCGCATAAATGGCCGGATCGCTGGTTTGCAGTTGGGCGTTAACCTGGATGGCGCCGCGAAAACCAAGTTCCAATCCGCTTTGCTTGGCCAACTCATTTTCAGGAACAACACCGATCGCCAGAATAACCATGTCCGTCTGAAGCACACCCCCGGAGGTCAAACGAAGTTGTGCACCCTGCTCTTCAAAAGCCGTGACTCCTTCCTCTAAACGCACCTCCACCCCGTTCAGTCTCATATGCTGTTCTACCAATTTAGCCATTTCAGGGTCCAGCGGATTCAATAATTGTTGTCCCATATCAATAATAGTTACTGCAAGTCCACGCTCTCGCAAATTCTCGGCCATCTCCAGCCCAATAAATCCGGCCCCGATCACCGTGACATGCTTTGGATGTCTTTCATCTACATATGCCTTAATAACGTCCGTATCATGAATATTTCTTAATGTAAATAGATTCATAGCTTCATGTAATCCGGGAATGTCCGGTATCATCGGTTTGGCTCCCGGCGACAATACCACAATATCATATGGCTGCTCATCTGTTTCCCCTGTAACCATATCGCGGAAATGGACGAGCTTCTGCTCCCGGTCTATTTGTATCACTTCTTTCAGTACCCGCACATCTATATTAAAACGGTCTCTTATCCCTTGAGGTGTTTGGAGAAACAGCTTCTCTCGCGCAGGGATTACCCCGCCAATATAGTAGGGAAGGCCACAGTTCGCAAAAGAAACATGCTCTCCGCGTTCAAACAGAGTAATCTCGTCTTCCTCATTCCATCTACGCAATCTCGCAGCAGCAGAAGCTCCACCTGCTACCCCGCCAATAATAACTATTTTTCTACCCACTTCTTCCCCTCCTTATATACCCTATGGGGTATAATATATACCTATGGGGGTATGTTGTCAACACGCAAAAAAAGACGGAGGTTGCCCCCCGCCTGATCAACCCTGAACGAATACCGATCTGGGTCGAAAAATCACTTGCGATGCTACACGAATGCTCTGTCACACTTAGTCTAAGAAGAGTCTACTGCTACTACTGCTGGCTGGCCGCGATCGCCTGCTCCAGATCATACAATATATCGTCTATTGCTTCTGTCCCGACAGATAGGCGTAACAGCTCCGGTTTGACTCCGGCAGCAACCTGTTCTTCCTCATTCAACTGCTGGTGCGTTGTGCTTGCCGGATGAATAATCAAAGACTTGGAATCACCTACATTCGCCAAATGAGAAAATAGCTTTACATTCGCAATTAGCTTGCTTCCCGCCTGGCTTCCACCTTTAATACCAAAGGTCAGGATTGCTCCTTGTCCTTTCGGCAAATACTTTTGAGCTAATGCGTAGGACGGGTGGCTCGGCAACCCGGTGTAGCTTACCCACTCCACATCCTTGTGGCCTTCGAGATATTGCGCTACCTTCAAGGCATTTTGACTATGTCTTTCCAGCCGCAGATGAAGTGTCTCCAAGCCTTGAAGCAGCAGCCATGAATTGAACGGAGAAATGGCAGCTCCCAAGTCCCGTAGCAATTGCACCCGTGCCTTGATAATATATGCGATAGGTCCCACCGCCTCGGTGTAAACAACTCCGTGGTAGCTCGGGTCCGGCTCAGTCAGCCCCGGGAAACGACCATTCGCTTTCCAGTCAAACTTGCCGCTGTCCACGATCACCCCACCAATAGACGTACCATGTCCGCCAATAAACTTCGTTGCCGAATGCACGACAATGTCCGCTCCGTATTCAATAGGACGCAATAAGTAAGGACTTGGGAACGTGTTATCCACAATCAGCGGAATACCATATTCGTGCGCAATCGCCGCTACTGCTTCCACATCCAGCACATTGCCCTGTGGATTGCCAATCGTTTCGGCAAAGATGGCCTTCGTTTTATCCGTAATGGCATGGCGGAAATTCTCTGGATCATCCGAATCGACAAAATGCACCTTAATACCCAATTTGGGCAGTGTGGTAGAAAACAGATTATATGTACCGCCATACAGGCTGGAGGCTGATACAATTTCATCTCCAGCTCCCGCAATGTTCAGAATGGAGAAGGAAATCGCCGCCATTCCCGAAGCTGTGGCCAACGCGCCAGCCCCGCCTTCCAGTGCTGCAATCCGTTGCTCGAACACATCCGTGGTCGGATTCATCAGACGCGTATAAATGTTGCCGAATTCTTTCAGCGAGAACAAATCAGCCGCATGCTCGGCATCCCGAAATCCATATGAAGTGGTTTGGTACAACGGAACGGCGCGGGAAAAGGTAGTAGGATCAATCTCTTGTCCGGCATGGACAGCGAGAGTTTCGAATGACAGCTTGCGTTCTTCTGACATGATTATTTCCTCCCTTGTTATACGTGCTGTATGAATCGTCTCTTCCTGTATGCGTAGTCATGGATGATTTTTCAATTATTCTCGCACAAAAAGAACGATTTGGGAAGAAAATTCTCATTATTCAGGTAGGATATTATCATTTTATTTAAAGCATCAGGTTTCGGATCGAAAGGTTTTGCCCAAATGCTCACCCAGACCAAAATAATGGCGGAAATTATAGATGAGCGGACTCCACTTTGTCGGATCAATATGGTTCTCGCCGAGGATGATATCCTGATGAACATGCACCTGTATGGCTTGAGTTTCGACGATAGCAAAATAAGGAGAATGGTCAGGAATTCTTACATCCCTCACCTTGGCTTCAATTTGAATAGGGCACTCCCTAATTCGGGCAGGCTTGACCCTATTCGACTCAATCGAAGTGAGTCCGCTGATCTCATACTTATCTTTATGGTACATAAATCCATGTCCCTTTTTTTCCGCTGGAACAGGATTCTTACCTGTATAAGGAGCCAAACGTTCTACATTTTCCCACATGGAAGGTCCCGGAACATTGATTACACATTCGGGATGCCGCTCCATATTTTCTAATGCTTTGCCACCTGTTCCAATGCCTAGTACCACACAATCTCCTAATGCCCACGAGGAGGAAATCGGGCTAATATTGGTCGTTCCATCCTCATTCACCGTATTGAGTAAAATCACAGGGGTTCCGTAATATAAAATGCTAGGGTTAATCGTTTTAACGTCTGGGCTATGATTCATTCCATTCATCTGATTTATTGGGTTCATTATCTCTTCTCCTTCTATTCAGATCTACCTCCCTATTGTAAAATATAAATATTTCAACCTTCATCGAAGTATGGATTACAAAGGGGGATAACCGTGCCATGAGCACCAAGTCAAATGTAGCTATGATTGCTTCTCTTGTTAGCGAGCCTTCTCGTGCAGCTATACTCACCGCTTTATTAGACGGCAGGTTCCACACGGCAAGTGAATTGGCCCATATGGCAGGCATCAAACCGCAAACGGCCAGCTTCCATCTGGCTAAAATGACCGAGGCACACGTCGTTACTGTGGAAAAACAAGGGCGTCACCGTTACTATGGCATTCAAGACCCCGAAGTTGCCCGGGTGATGGAGTCATTTTTATCCATAGCTCCACCTGTTCCAATCAAGTCATTCAAACAAGCCTCCGAAAACGAGGCCATACGGTTGGCAAGAACTTGCTACGATCATGTTGCGGGTCAATTAGGCGTACAGCTCATGAATTTTTTCATGCAAAAGGGGATTCTTTCCGAGGATCAGGACGGGCTTCATATTACGGACCAAGGAGAGACTTTCTTCACTGACTTTCAGATTGACCTTACAAAAACAAGACAAAAGCGCCGCTCTTTCTCACATAAATGCCTGGATTGGAGTGAACGACGCCATCACCTTGCCGGTGCTTTAGGAAGTGCTATTCTGGACAGATTATTCGAATTACATTGGATCGAGCGTCTGCCTACAACCCGAGCGATACGTATTACAGCCGAGGGTAAAAGAGGTTTTAAAGAGATATTTTCGATAGAGGTCGACTAGATCATCAGAGTCCTTTTATTTTTCGCATTACCTCAAATCAAGCAGACTGTTTGAATTGGGCAATAGCAATGGCGGAGTCCTGAAAGTTAACTCCTGTCGTAGTAAGCAGGATAAATTAAGAAGCTTTCCCGCTCTGATCCGCCGCTTTTGCCCCATCTGCCGGAGAAGGTTGAATGGTATTATGAAAAAAAGGTAGCCACAGCCACATACGTCTCCTTTTCATAGTCAATGATGTGTATACATATGACTAATCCGCATATCAAGACTGTGCGTTTCCCCAGAGTAATGAAACAGGTGTGGGCTGGATGAAGCTGTTCATTGATCAACCTCTCTTGAAGAACTCTACCGTTTCGTTAAATGATTGCTGAGCCGAATGTACGTTATATCGGGGAGAGTACGGATCACTGAATCCGTGCTGTCCGCTGAATTTATGTACCCGGATATTACGGTTATCTAAAATTGAAATGAGCTCATCCACATTAAATGATGGTTCTTCCTGTGGGAAAAAAAGCAGTGTTGGACAATGTGGAGTTATTTCTAAATAATTCCTAATACGAGAGCCATAGTATCCTACAATTCCATCAACATACTTTTCTTTACTACACAGCCAGGCAACCGTTGCCCCTATGCTAAAGCCGACGATAAATACCTTTTTATAGCGAGCTCGAATACTTAATAATAAACTTTCGATATGATAGAAAGAGCGTTCAAATCCTATATTTTCTATAAAATTGGTATAGGCACTTTCCTCTTGCGAATAGTCATAAGGCGTTTCTTTGCCTAGTAAATTTGGACAAATGACATCATAACCCTGATCTGATAATAGGCTACAAAAATTTTGTATATGCTTGTTAATCCCATAAATCTCATGCAGTACAACAATTAGGGTGCTCGACTTTTTATCTATGCTTATCATATTGTCCCCCTAACCAGTTTTGAATATGGGAAAATAATTCATCCGGATACGCGTATTTATACTTAGCTGCCACTTCCGAGGATAATCGTTTGAACAACTTTAAGGATACGACCAATGCTTCCCAACTATGATTGGGATCGTATTTCCCAAAAGATTTCTTCAAATCAGTAACAACATCTTGATCAGCCCATTCATTCATGAATTTCCCTGCATGCCAAGTATCATATTCCGATCCATGTACAGCTTTTGCATGCCACTCTATCATTTGCAGCAATAATTGTTTACAGTCCATATCTCTTTGCTTAGCTACCCACAGATCATTACGCAAAATTTGTTTAGCCACATATAGAGAGGCGAAGCAATACATGTTAACAACCTGTAGATAAGCACCTTCAGATATTAGAGGAGTATCCGGGATCGTTGTGGTTTGAGAAATGATTTGATTTCCATTCCCCGTCTTATCGAGCAGCATCCTGACCCCCCGCTGAAATCCTTCAGGAATACGTCCATTTTTGATTATATGATCCAGATCAGAAATATGACGGAATAGAAAATCAACCTCAGCCCCTTGGTCAAAGAGAACGAGTTTTTCCGGATCCCCTTTTGCCGTTCGAAACATAAAGCTGGTCCAAACTTTGCCGATGTTTAGTAACCATTGATCATTTTGAAGATAGTAATCTGGATTCGTTGAAAAGACGACTACATCCAAGTCAGAAAACTCATCAAAAGGCTTGTCCTCTCTTGCCCGGGACCCAACGATATAAACCGCAATAATTTCCTCATTAGAGATTCCCCATTCGGATATACGCTCCTCAAGCACTTCGTAAGCATTATTCATTACAATATATCCTCCTTTTTTAGAAAACATTATATCCAATCCAATAATTACGGTATATATTTTTAGTTAACATTCAAAGGAATGCTGCCTGATATACACCATTCATCAAATCAATTTCCCAATCTTCATCCTGTGATATAATTCTTTCAATATTACAGTTTGGAAGGATGGTGCAGATGTCGGAGCAGCGAGTATACATCCGGTTCTCTGAGGAGACGGACGCCGCAGAGTTGGCAGCAATGTACAAGCGCAATCGAGAATTCTTTGAGAAGTTTTCGCCAAACAACCAAGAGAAGTACTATACGGAGGAGCACCAGCTCCAGACGATTATTAAAAGCAAGGCCGACATGATGGAAGACCGGAAATATTCCTTCGTGGTATGCCACAAGGAGGACGACCGGATTATAGGCAGCATAAGCCTATCTTTTGTGGTGAGAGGACCGCTTCAGAGCTGTATGATCGGATACAGTCTAGACCAAGCATATAACGGAAAGGGTTATACGACGGAGGCGGTGAAGCAAGTGGTTCACTATGCCTTCGATGAGCTAAAGTTTCACCGGATCTTCGGGGAAGCCTCTCCCCAGAATCCAGGATCCATACGTGTGCTTGAGAAGGCTGGCTTTCACAAAGAAGGCATCTCTCGAAGCAACGTAAAGATCAACGGAAAATGGGAGGATCACCAGGTTTTGGCGATTATAAATCCATCTGAGGATATCTAGTTTTTCAGAGTGAACAATCATTTAACCATTGTAGGTGGTAGATAAAAGTACCAAATTTCAATATTCTTATTATTGTAATTGAATTTCGGGAAATTCCAAGGAGGTTATTATGAAGTATCAATCCATCAAACTGAATGAAAAGTTATCTAAGTTTAGTGATCATTGGTCTCCGAAAGTTATTGGTGAAATGAATGACTATCAATTTAAATTGGTGAAAATAGTTGGGGATTTTGTATGGCATGATCATCAGGATACCGACGAGGTCTTTATTGTACTTGAAGGTGAGATGTTCATTGATTTTAGAGATGGACGGGTACAAGTTTCTCAGGGAGAGATGTTTATTGTACCTAAGGGGGTCGAACATAAACCTTTCGCCCATGAGGAGTGCCATATCATGCTAGTAGAGCCGAGGGGAGTGGTAAATACTGGAGGATCAGAGTCAGAATTAACGGCAGCCAATGATACTTGGATTTGAATATATAGCAATAATTAGAAGTGAACAAGAAAAATTGAAGCTGATCGGAGATGGGGCGTATGCACTCCGTAGCTGTCTATTATTGCATTAAGCAACGGGCAGGGGGGATAGTTAAAAAAAATTTCGAGAAAGGAAGAGTATAGTGGATGATAAGAAACGCAGAATTTAAGAATAGTTATGCAGGATGGCGAGAAGTAGAAATAAAGGATTCCTCTCTAGGCATTACATTTCCCATGATGGTAATGTATCCAACGAACGAACCCGAACAAATAGAGCGATTGGGTCCATACCAGTTAGAGTTGGCGAGAGAGGCAGGGCCATCGGAAGGAAGGTTCCCTTTGGTTATCATCTCTCACGGTACTGGCAGTACACCGCTTGTGTATCGGATTTTGGCGCAGTATTTAGCACGTAATGGTTTTATTGTCGGCATTCCAGAGCATCCATTTAACAATCGAAATGATAATAGTCTGGAAGGGACTGCCCAGAATCTTATCTATAGACCTAGACATCTTAATATGGCCACCGATTGGTTTTTCGATAGTATGCTTTTCAAGGACAATTTGATACAGAATGCTGTGTCGCTCATTGGACATTCCATGGGTGGTTATACGGTATTAGCAGCGGCAGGTGGCGTGCCGACTTCTTTTCCTCACGAGACCTCGGACGGAAAGCCCCAGCTTATAGAGGTTACACCAGATTACCGAGTAAAATGCCTCGTTTTACTAGCGCCAGCGTCGGTCTGGTTTCGAGCTGAAGATAGCTTGCGTACGGTTAATCTACCTATCTTAATGATGGATGCAGAGAAGGATCAGTACACTCCTTCTTTACACGCGCGTATAATATTGGATGGCGTGCTGGACCCTAAGAAGGTACAATACAAAACAGTAAAAAACGCCGGACATTTCTCCTTTCTGAGTCCCTTCCCGAAATCGATGAGGACTCCAGCCTTTCTCCCATCGCAAGACCCTCCCGGCTTTGATCGCGAACATTTCCATAGGGGACTTAATGCTGACATATTGGATTTTCTATATGCTCATACACGTTAGTTGGATGACAACAGCGGCTGTCTAAGACTTTATCTTTCAAGTCTTGGTCCGCCGCTGTTTGATTTTTTGTTCAGTCTAAAGCTTTATTTCCACTGGATATTTTACAGAAACTGTGTTCTTTTGGCTGGGCTCTCTCAGTGCATGATTTCTCTCTTATTCACCTTAACACCTGATAAGGATTGATCAAACATATCGAGAATAAAAAGGAACCTCTCAGCTTCACGAAATACATGATCGGCTAATAAAGGATGGATAATGCTTTTTATTCGGCACTCGTCGATTAAATCACGCGCTGTTTTCTTAAAATCACGCAAGGACTTCACAGAGACACGGTTCTCATCAACAAATTGACTCAGGAGTGGAACGGTTTGTGACTGTGGTCGCATATGACTTAGGTCAATCGCTTGAAACATTAGCATATCAAAATCATTACTAAACTCCCTAGCTTGTTCAACCAGTTTACGTTCGGATGGATCAAGTAAATGGCCTATAAATTTTGCGTGATCGGCCATGATTTTTAAGAAAAATACATTTTCGTCCATAATAGCATCAGGTAAGGGTTCAAGTGTTCCTGAATTCAGTTCTCCTAAACGGTTTCTGAAATAATTTGCTTCCCGACTTACGTGATCTACCAGTAAAGGAAAATTGGTTTGTCCAGGAAGCTTGCATTGTAATATAAGGCCCAGTACCATCCTCTTAAATGCCCAAATATTCGTCGCCGCATTCTGAACTTCCGTATTAAACTCTTTGATTGTATAAGGATCTGTCTTGTTATTAAATTCATGCGACCTTTTCTCGATATCCTCGAAAATAGCGTAAAACTGATTGGCTTCTGTTTTAAGTTGAGTATCTTCCGCTCTAAAACCTAACCCCAGAAAAAAGGAATGCTCCTTCATAATCCTGGACCAAAATCGTATTTCATCTAATGAGCGTGAAACGAATGCATCCAATCATATCCCTCCTCTATGTGAGCAAAAAAGCACTTACTTAGTCATATGGGATATGCCTTGTCATTATGAATGATGAAGTTCCAAATCTCATACAAATCTAATTTTGAAGTTGAGCTATTGTGACTCGTAACTCTGTTGCCTTATTTATGTACCTGAAATATTTCTTCATACTGGCTAATGACCGTCAAAGTTATTAGATCTTTTAGAGTTTTCTCCTTTTTATACTTTCGACGACCTAGGTTCCCCTGAAACAAATTAAATTCCATAATAATACTCATATTTGAATTTATATCATTTAATGTTTGGACAATTCTCCCATTCTAGTTCTATAATTCACTTGTTATTACATATATTTAGGAGGAAGTCATGAAGAATATTATATTCAAAAAACTAGGAACAATAGTGTTAGCCCTTCTCATTGGAGTTTCGGTATTCTCCTTGTTCCCTACCGTTACAAAAGCAGAAACTACAAATGTGACTTGGTCAAATGGGTCATTGGATAACACTCTCACGAAAATCAATGAAGCTGACAAAGCATCTATAGGAAAAACCACAGGTAAATGGTATTGGGAGATCACTATAAAAGATACATGGGTTGAGTCCGCAGTTGCCATAGGAATTACTGGAGAGACAGGTACATTACCTTCATCCTCTTGGGATAGAATAGCAGCCTATGGTTTCACTCCTGAATTATTTGTTAAAACGAAAAACACATCAGACAGAATTCAAAGAACCAATTATGGTAGTAAGTTCGGCAACAAAGACGTGATTGGAGTAGCTCTAGATTTAGACAACGATAAGATCACATGGTATAAAAATGGGGTGTCTCAAGGATTAAGCATTGCTAAACCTTCGGATCTTGCTGGATTGCAAGTTTTTCCATTGATTATAAATGGTACAACATCAGAAAAAACACTTACTGCTAATTTCGGAGCAAGCGATTTTAAATATCCGATTCCTGAAGGATTTTTACCTTATCAAGATTCGGGTACATCTACAACACCTGATCCATCTACAAAGCCTGACCCGTCTACAACACCGGATCCATCCACTAAGCCCGATCCGTCTACTACACCGGATCCATCCACTAAGCCCGATCCGTCTACTACACCTGATCCATCTACAAAGCCTGACCCGTCTACTACACCGGATCCGTCCACTAAGCCCGATCCGTCGGATACAGATGGGGCCTCCCAACCAACTGGTGACCGCGCCATTCTGACTGTAACGATGGACAATGGATTTGATAAAGAATTCGATTTGAGTAAAAAAGAACTCAATGCCTTCATCGCATGGTATGACGCTAAAGATGCTGGTAGAGGTGCTTCTTTCTTTGCCATTGACAAACATAATAACAACAAAGGTCCATTCAGCAATCGCAAAGACTACGTAATCTTCAACAAAATTCTCACATTTGAAGTAAGCGAATATTCAACGAAATAAACATATGAAGGGCTTCATGTCGGCTAACATGCCGATGAAGTCCTTCTTTACATTTACTCTAATCTCGAGATCACGCCTAAACTGCTATACTGGACGATACATTTTTTCTAGACTAAAAGTTTGCAAATCGTTTTTTAAACAAAAAAAGCACGGTTTCCAAAAAGCCTGGAAGCTGTGCTTTGCTTATTTATTCAACCCTAATATTCGATAATAAAGGTAACAAGATAAAATGAGCAACTACCTCAACCGATGAGGACACTCACAGGAGAATTCGTCATGTTAAAAAAAGCTCTATTCATTGCTCTACTTTCTGTAGCTCTAACAGCTTGTGGAAGCAATTTCAAAGAAGCAACGACAAGGTCTGGGTCTTCAAGTACATCCTTTGCTACTGAACAAACAGCAAGCAATGAAAATACTGCTCAGCAAGCTTCTACAAATCAGGTCACAGATAAACAATATTTATTTGCTGAATTCATGAAAGATGGAACCCCCATGTTAACAGAAGATCAAGCTTCTATGGAACAAACGTCTTATGACTTCATTGCTAAAAACAGTGACTTATTTCCTTCCACAGATAAAAGCAAAGTCATTAATCTAGTAGACAAATCCGTAACAACAAAACACTTAAATAAAAATTTGAACTTATACTTAAACAAATTTGTAAAAATAAGCGGCGATGTAATAGATATAGAAGAAGATAACATTCCTATAGGAACAACGGCTATCGTTTATATTAGTGATGAAAATGATAATACAGTAATGGCAGTTTATCCGGGAGCAAGTGGGGAAATTTTTGAAGGAGACGTTGCTACAGTTATTGGAGTTCCTATCGCTAATTTTTCATATGAAAATGTTTCAGGTGGCTATACGAATACTACACTGTTAGCAGCTTCTTTTCTCACGAAAGAAAATCAATAAATTTTAATCAAGTAAGCCCTTAAGCGAGTATTCAACTAAATACACAACGAGAGGGACTCTATCCGGCTAAATAAAGTGATTAGGAAATTGTTCAAATGCAAAAAGCTCTGCCGACCCATAAGGTTAGCAGAGCTTTTTATCTAATCTAATTTCGGACAGAATGAAAGAAGGTCGTTCAACTTGATTGATGGGTCATTATCATACAATTCTTTTCGCAAAATTAAACCCAACATGATTTAAGGATGATAACCAAGAGGATATAGAGCACCAAAATAGCCGCTGTAGAAGTCCACACACCGCAAACAGCTGCACCTGCACATCCGCTCATAGCTTTAGCCCTCCTTTATTTGTCTTCATCTTAATATATGTGTAAATATGTTTTATGACCGGGCATTCAGGTAAACATAAAAAGCACTCCATTTACGCATGCCAACGGAATATTAGGATACTTTCCGATCGCGTGCTGATATCTTTGTTAATATGGAAGATGAGATATACACCGCGAAAAAGCCATGCTTAATAGTTCCTGATTGTAAATCTGATACTTACGGTTTTGATCCAACACCCAATTTGCAAATCCTACAGCTTTAGTGTAGCAATTATAATCATAGGGATTAATTTTAAACTCAAGAATATTCAGCATCATCTGATTCTCTTCATCTGATAATTCCAAGCCCAACTGGCTAAACTGTCTTTGTCGAATTCTCCGAGCGGTGTCGTCTTGTATGGCTCTGTGCTGAATGGACACTTGTCCTTTATGTTGACGATAATACAATAAGCTTATAGGGAGGTTTGCTATTTGTACCTGAGAGGCTAATCGGTTCCACAGTTCGTAGTCTTCGGCATGAGGATAACTACTATCATATTGAATGTTTAGCCGATGTATCATGCTATTGCGTAATATTGTAGCAGGATGGCAGATACAGCAATGAAATAACAACCATGTTCTAATTTCTTCATGACTAGCCGGATTCACCTTAAGTGCCCCTCCACTAGAAGTAGTAAAAGCAGCACCACATACATCAATTAAGGGATTTTGATCCATGAATGATATTTGCACATCCAATCGATCTGGCGTAGAAATATCATCGCTATCCATACGAACGATATATTCACCAGTTGCCCTATTGAATCCCTCGTTTAAAGTAGCAACCAAACCTTGATTGGTACTATGGAATATTTTAACCACTCTAGGATCTGTTATCTGTGAAATAACAAAAGCGGATCCATCTGTTGAGCCATCATCAATAATAATCAATTCAAAATCGGAATAGGTTTGAGCTAATATACTGTGGATTGCTTCCCAAACAAAGGACACAGTGTTATAAACTGGAAGTATAACTGAAGCTCGTGGCACAAGAAGTTCCCTCCATTCTACATTTTAAAATTAGAAAATATTATTTTGCATAAAAGCCAACTTCCCTATTTTTCTCGAAAACTATTTCTTCGAATGTTCATGCTCCAAGTATATGTATTGAAATATATTTTGAGGCGGCTTCTCGGTAAAAAAAGCTTTCCATAGCCACCCTTTGGGGTATTTATAGAAAGCTAATCTGCTTTGCAGCGTCTATAGCGCTCACTTAAAATTTTTCAGGAAACTGTTTGACAATGCCTTCTGTCAGAATGTCCGCTAAATGAATCATATGGATCTCGTTTTTGTCGGTTGGAATGGAATATATGATAGAAGTATTCATGGGCTTGTTTGCACTAATTCTTATATTATATCCTTTCAAAGTACTGGTACGATGGTTATTAGAATTCTTAAATTTTAAAAATGTCGTCACTTCCTTTATTACTTTTGGCACGCTTGCTTTGTCGTATCTAATATTTATTACAGTTAGATCACAATCAATAGAGGATATATTAAAAGGAGCTTCGATTGCCATACCTGTTTTTGTACTATACTTAGTAATTGATCTTCAAAAAAATAATAAAGAGAAGGAAACTGCATTACCCACTACTCCATAAAACAGTAAAGATACCCTGACGCTTTAAGTAAGTGAGTAATCAAATAAAGACTCTTATGGCAATATATTAGCAGAGTCCTTTCATTTACTCTAAATTCACATTGATCACGGAAAAATAAGATTAGTTAATCTTAATAGCTATTCGGTGATCGGTGTGTTGAATCTAAAAGTAAACAATCCCCGCTGACCAAGTATGGTTAGCGGGGATTGTTTAGTTGTTTTTGAGTTGTTGTTTACGATTATCTTTTACTGTGGTTTTCAGGCTCGCGACGTTTTAAACCTGCCAAGCCAATTAATCCCAACAGGCCAAGCCACCCCCAATTATTATTATTATCGTTATCATTATTATTAGTAGTAGTTAGCATTTGTGTTCTACCATTGTCGTTTGTGGCCATATTGTTTTGACTGTTTTCAGCAAATGCTACTGCCGCTCCAAAGCTTGAAATCATTAATGCAACAACAGCCATTATCTTCATTTTTTTCAACATACCTAAACCACTCCTTTAAATTTGTGTTTGCAATCAATTTTTTAATGTATTTAGCATGCCAATTGAACTTATTTCTTATACACACATTAAATCTTCACTACTGGGAATCATAAATTCGTACATCATTAAAATTAAAAAGGAGTGGTTTTTATAATGGGTATCCTAAGCGGGAATCCAAAAGACGAGCCCATGCATTACGGAGAAGTTTATAGTGTATGGCAGTTTTCAGCGTTAGCGAAAGGCAGCGTTTCATTTTACCAAGCATGTTTAAACCACGCAGGAGACAAAGAACTCAAAAAAATACTGGATGATCTTATTGATCAAGCTAAACTGGAAATCCAAGAATGCGACGCAATGCTTACTGATAATGGGATTGCCCCAGCTCCTATTTTGCCTGAAAGACCCCCTGTGAAACTTGAGGATATCCCGGTTGGTGCAAGGTTTACTGATCCCGAAATCGCAGCTAAAATCGCATTAGATACCTCTGTAGGATTGACATCTTGCAGCCAAGCTATGGGTCAATCCATTAGAGAAGACATCGGGGCTTTATTTGCGAAATATCATCTAACTAAAACTGCTTTGGGAGTTCGTATTTTAAAAATGAATAAAGAAAAGGGTTGGCTAATACCTCCCCCTCTTCAATTAAAAAGACCTGAACCAGTTAAAGCCTAAATTTCCAGTACGATTCCTCAACATACTGTTCCCCTTAGATTGTTCAACAAAAATCCCCGCCGACCAGTTAAGGTTAGCGGGGATTGGTTTTGTTACGTTTAAGCACCTCCGATGGTAACGTAAGGCTGAATACTATTGTGGTGGTTAAGGGCTTGATCCGGCACAGTAACAATAAACAAAAAGCTACATCCACACCTTTTCCATAAAATTTAAAAATGCTGCTTTGGTTTCAGGAGTCGCATAATCCCGAAAATGTAAAAACAAACCCAAACAGTTTATAAAACAAGTCTCATTATTTAGTGTATGATAACTTACTAATGAATACATCAAATGTTTAAAACCATCAATGTAAGAACCTCGATGTAAATAATAATAAGATAACTCGTAACCAAACCACGCGATATAATCCGGTATCACTTGTTGGGTATACATATCATCTGATGATAGTTGCTGTTGTGCAAAAGCATTTATTTCGGCTTCAAATTGCTGAAGTATACCTTCTACATCTATACTATATTGGTTTGCTGAAATTATAACATTCAACAGTTTTGAGATTTTCTCATTCTCGTTAGTGGCGGATGTTGCTGCAATATATTCAACATAATCTTGAAGCACACTTATATCTCCTGACAACAGTTTATATACGTAAGTATTACCTTCTGCCCAACTTTTGAACAAGCTAATCCAGTGTTGAGTATCGTCGTCAGTCTCTTTAACTGAGACCAGAGGAATACAAGCATTTAGGAAGTTGGCAGAGCAATCGTCAACAACAAAGAAATTTATAAAATTATGCTACTCAAGTCTCAAGACCTATTCACCAAATAAATTTAAAATTGAATAGATTGTTTTACAATTAACATTAATATGCGGCGAATGGGAACTTAATCGACCATGAAGAGGTCAGTTGTTCTCTATTCAGACATGTTACAAAAGAAAAGCACGTTAAATTACTCAGTCGGAGGAATCACTATTTTGAGAAAGCTATCATTATTCTTTATTTCCATTATCATGTTGGGTGCAATGTTGTCCGCTTGTTCTGCCATTACATCCACCGTGGATCAAGCGACTACAGGCGTTACGTCCGGCGAGAGCAAAGAAATCGAAAAATACAATGCGTATGTGAGGCTGAATAACTTGATGACAGGCAGAATCAATGAGGTTCTGGTTCATTATTTCGAGAAGTTCGGAGTTGATACACAGCCTGTAATCGAGAAGAACTTCAGCTTCATCATGCTTGGCGTTGCTGAAACTGAGCGGGAAGTTATTGATAAAGCGAACGGCTATACCGCAAGCCAACCTGCTTTTGCGAACGCAGACCCCGTAGTGATCAAACTGACACCGGTCATCAATGATCTGTTGTCCGTCCTGGACGAAATGAAAGCCTACTATGATACAAAAGGCTACGTGGATGATGACTTCGCAAAAGGAAAACAGCTGCATACCAAGCTGGTAAGTGCCAATCTCGCTTACGAGACTGTCTCCAAACAATACTTCACGGCTATGCAAAAATTGGGTAACGAGCAGCGTCTGGCTGAACTGCAAAAACTCAAGGATTCAGACCAGCGGATCAGGTATAATGCCTTGAAGTTCATGATAGATGCCGAGGCTACGGCCATTGAAATGGATGAGCAGGGTATCACCGCCAACAATGTGCTGCAGCTTGATATGACGAAGTTTAAAGCCAAATACGACATTATGACCGCAGATCTGAGTGCGCTCATGACAATCTCAAAAGACAAGAATCGAGTTCAAAAAGAAGGGATTAACAGCTTCAGTATCAGGAACTATGTTGATTCAGCCACTGAGGCAAAAGCGGCTGCTTCGAAAATTATTGAACGCATCAATAAGAAGGAACCTGTATCTGATTCTGACCTGAACGGCCAGTTCCTGAACACTACGGATGGCACACCTGAGAATTTCAATTATAAGCTAAGCAAGGCAGTCGAACGATATAATGAAATAAATTAAGCGTATCTAACGATAGGGGCTGCGAAAACAAATACGGAGTTCCGGTAACGAACAAGCTCTGCTAACCATAAGGTTAGCAGAGCTTTTGCTTTAAAATCCTCCAATGGTAACTTGAGGGTGAATGCTATGATGGTGGTTAAAAGCTTATCCGGCACATTAACAATAAGATTTAAAAATGCTGCTTTAATTTCTGGAACCGCATAATCCTGAAAGTGTAAAAATAACCAACCTTACTTCTCAAAGCTGGTATTCATCCGAAGAACGTTCAAGAGCAACTTGGACATTCGTCTATCAATCAATGTAACTCTGGATACCTATTCACATGTTCTTCCCAACCTCCAAGAGGCGGTGTTAAAAAACATTGGCGATTCAATTACAGGTGAGAGTATTAGCACTGAAAAGCCCACTTTACTAGATTAAAGGTTAGAAAAATGGTAGAAAAATGCTCACTCCAACAAAAAAACGCGTCCTCCAAAAAGCTTGGAAGCCGCGCTGTGCTTGAGTTGATAGCTATGCTGGTGAAGGGAATTGAACCCCCGGCCTACGCATTACGAGTGCGTTTAATCTCCGCTATCGTCCCGAAACCTAGACGCAGCCTATGACGAACATTCAGACGATGACCTACGGATTGTACGAAGCCCTACGGTTTGGTATTTTAATACATAGCGATTATACCACGGGGATATTGCCGGAGCAAACCAGCGATAATAAGCGTAACTTCTAGTAACATCCTATTATAGTCTTTATATTAGATGTTGTTTGGTGTATACTTGTTATTGTTAATTTATCAATAGTTTAGGAGCAACTGTATGGACCCACACCCTCCCTCTGAACTTAAACCTGATAGCTGTGATGCAATTCTGGACACGGTTAAAACTGTATATAATGAAGAAATTGACAGATTTAAACAAGTGGAAACTAAAACGGGTATCACATTAGGTTTTGTAGGTGTTATTTTAGGCGTCTTTATATCCTATGTTGGAGCCTCAAAAATTCAATTAAATGTCGTTTCCTACGTTGTATTTAGTTACTTTTTCAAACTCACTATTATAGGTTTGCTAACTGTAAGTTCTATCAAATTAATTAATGCTATAAAAGTAGGAAGCTTTCAACAAGTAGATATAAACAATATAGTAGACGCAGAGTTCGCAAAAGATAATCCCGCGGATGTTAAATACTCAATTGCAGCCACTTATCAAGAGACTATTACTCAAAATGAAGAGAAAATTGATAAAAAGAACGATAACTACAGCGTTGGACTTAACCTAATGACGTACGGTTTCGTATTGTTTATTATCTATATAATCCTAGAGGAGATCATCAAAAATGCCAAATAAAGACTCCAGAAGCAAGTATACAAATAATTCTACTGATGTGCCAAAGAGTAGAGGAACGAAACCTGTAAAACGTGATGCTTTCTCTCAACCTAATAACGGAACTACCAAGAGAACAACCACTAACCCACCTAATAAGAAGTAAACGAAGAAAAAGCGCCCGCCCACGGATCACAACCGTAGACGAGCGCTTTATAATTTCCGGAAGTTTATTTTGATACGCCGATTTCTCACGCACCAGATTCCGGGCCGGCGCGCAGGGGCCTTGGGGGTACGGCCCTCGCAATCTCCGCACAAAAATACGCTTATTCATTCGCTTTCGATAGCGTAAATAAGCGTTAATTCCGATCGGACACACGCAGCCATACGTACCACCCGATCGCCTTTTATGCAGCGGATATTCACGTACATATGCACAAAATCCATATTATGCGAACAAGTCTGCGCTCGGAAGCTGCGTCGTTATGCGGTTCCTATCGCGATGCATAAACGTACCGTATGCACCGTATATACATTACCAGCGTATAAATCGTATAAACCCCGTAGCTACGCGGCTTTGCGCTCCGCCCGGCCACTCACCCGCTGGTAACGTATGCAGTGAAATACGCTGGTTCTCACGTTCGTTATACACTGCGTATGCAGCCGAAACGTATGGCGGATTTACGCTATACCCGAAAGTTTCCGTAGCTATAAAACTGCGAGACTCCGCGCTCCTACTAGCCTCTTAGCTATTGGCACGCTTTCGTATCAGAAAAATTCCGAAGGGGTCACGCGTCAGGAGGCTCGTGTAGGTAAATTCGCTATAAAGTACACTTTTGGGACGCAATAATTAGCCGCTAATGCCCTATATACCGCTGATATAACGCCATTTCACCCGATTTCGCATACGGTATGAATCCGAACCGACTCGCAGTTTAAATAAGGCCGAACATTCGGCATCTCTCCGTAAGTTCATCCGCTGAAAGCACCGACCAATCTACCGCACTCCTATGTCGTCGACGTATTGCGGATATGAATCCTCGGTGTACCCTCTCGTACTCTTTATTAAAGTCTTCGCGCTGTCGCCAACGGTACAATGTCCGCCTATCAACTCCGCATAGAGACGCGATTTCATCCATCGTGTCATGTACGCCCTTGCGCGCCAGCATTTCGATTGCAAGCCTATGACGCTCGTCAAGCGGTGGCCGTGTGCGTCTTTTACGCTTCTTACTCGTCATTGTAACGCAACTCCTTCTCTATGTAAAAAAAGAGCGAGCCGCAGCCCGCCCGTTATTAAATCCGATCCAACACGATATAACGTTGTCCCGCGCCAAACGACGCAACGGCCACGCGGTCGCCCGCCTTGAGCGTATCGTGAAACGTAATCTCGAACTCGCCGGACGTGAATGACCCGAAGTTGAATACGTCGCTGAACGCCTTCGAGCTAGCAGGCGCAGACGACTCCGTTTCCTTTGTTACGCGCGTGTATCGGTTGAGTTCTAGCGTAGTAGGCGCCACCGCCTTAACGGACACTTTCCGCGTATGTTCCCGTAAATGTTCCGGAACAATTACGTCGTCTCCGTCGAGCTCGATCTTCATATTATCGACTTGAACGCGGAGAGCTGGCGGAGGTGCGATGATCGTCGCGTATTCGATATCAACTTCTACGTTGTATCCGAGTTGCTTAATAACGTCGCGGAATTGCGATACGCCATTACCTTCGGTTAATTTAATCATTGACCTGTTCTCCTTCCTTTCGTTAGATAGCGAGACGGCGCGCTAACATACTTGCGAACCGATCGACGTCCATGTCGCTATTAATCGTGACGTTCTGTATAACGATGGACGGAGCATTACCACCCTTTCCGCATTGCTGATCGCGCCATTCGGACGCTTCGTGCTTCGTGAGGACTGTTTCATCCCGATGGAGACGCGCAGGATAATCGTTATATGGGACGCGGTCGAGCCCACCCGCATGACCATTCGCATTCGGACGTTCGACTTGAATAACGCCGTTTCCGCCAAAAGCCTCCGGCATACCAAGCGAGAAGTTCCCGGACAATACCTGCGCCGCGTCAGAATTTTTGAACTCCTGCCATTTCTTATACGCGTACTCGATCGCAGAAGCCACCGCATCAATCGCCGTTTCCATGAACTTCAGAATCGGCTTAACGGTTTCCCACGCAGTCTTAAATGATTCTCCGAGCGTCGGAAGCATTGGCCGCACAACATTGTCTATGAGGAACGTAATCCCTTTCGCGAGGTATCCGACGAGCTTAGCTGCGATTGGAAATACCGTGTTGAAGATGTCCAGAACGGTCGGCAATACCGCAACCACGACCTCGCCGATCGCCTTAATGGCCGATTGGACCAACGTAAATACCGGCTGCATAAACGTCCAAGCCGATTGGAGAGCACTCGATATCTGCGGAAAGTAGCTTTTAAATATGCCGACTACGTTCGTGACCCCGTTTACGAGTGCGGTCCATGTCGCTTGTGCGGTCGGAAGCAACGATTTAACTCCGTTCATAACGGCTTGACCGACGGGAGCCAGCACAGTCATGACGCTGGTAAACGTAGACTTAATCGCGTTTCCCCACGCTTTGGCTTGATCGGAGTCTAACCAGTTGTTTAATTTTACGGCAAGCTCGGACCCTTTATTTGCGAGTGCGGCGATCATCGGCATTGTCGGAAGTAATGCAGAAATTCTTAAAGTTTCCAGTGCTCCTTCGAATTGTTCTACCGCACCGGCTGCGTTGTTCATTTTCTCTTTTGAAACTTGAAGCGCAGTGACGTTGCTCATCTGACGCTGAAATTCCTTGACGCCTTCGGAACCCGCCTTATACAACGTAGTTGCGGCCTTCACACCATCCGTACCATACATGTCCAGCAGCGTAGCCGTTCGATCCTGTTCCGACATCTTACCGAGCGTTTTTTGCAGAACGTCAGCCACGCCCGCTAGGTCCTTGATCTTACCCTTTTCGAAGAACTTATTTGCCTTGCCGACGCCAATGCCGAGGTCTTCGAACAGTCGTGCGGCCTTCTTTGTCTGCGGCTGCAAAGACATCAGCATAGACTTGTAAGAGGTACCGGCATCCGACCCGGATTTCAACCCGTCATTGGACATGAGGCCGATCGCGGTATTAAAGTCTTTGAACGATACCCCTACCATGTCCGCAACGCCGCCCGCACTCGCGAGAGCATATCCGAGACTTCTTACGTCAGTTGCCCCGGAATTGGCAGTACCCGCGAGAATATCCGCAGCTTGTGCCGCTGTAAGCCCGTCCTTCTTAAACGCGTTCAGCGACGTTGCCATTGTCTCCGCAGCTTCCGTGAGTTCCAAGCCGCCAGCCGTTGCGAGGTTCAGCGCTGCGTTAAGACCGCCCGCTTGGACTTGCGCGGTGGACATTCCCGCCTTCAAAAGCTCCTCGATCGCTTTTGCTGACTCAAGTGCTGAATATTTAGTAGCCATTCCCTGCTCCAGCGCGAGTTGTTGCATCTGCTTCATTTGTGCATCTGTAGAACCCGTTAAAGCTTTAATCGTGGACATTTGCTCCTCAAAATCCATTGCTTTTTTAACGGAATCTCCCGCAACGGCGACAGCAGAAACGGCAGACCCAAGAAGCCCCGCCGCCGCTCCGAACTTAACCATTCCGCCCATTGCCCGGTTCAGCTTACCGGACATTTCATCCTTCAGGCGCAGATAACCCGTGATATCAAATGCTATGACGGATCACCCACTCCCGATAACGATCGAGCACACGCAGCAACTTACGCAGCGAGTCGTGTACGGATAGCCTCTGACGCATTGCATTTCGACCGCGATCCACAGCCTCGTCCGCTTTCTCTAGTGCATCCGAAAGACGACGCATGTGATAGCCGACAGTTTTAATCGGGTGAATACCGGAATCCTCAAACTGCGTGGCTATCTCCGTCCACGTTGCGTACTGCTCCGTATGGCTTGTTCTAAAGCCGTAGTTACCCGGCCGCGTATACGTAATGATCTCCGCGAGTAAGTTCGCGATCGGGACTACGCGCTCAAAACCCGTTGTAATATTATCCGACATACTACTCCCCCTATCGTTGTTGCGCCGCCTTCGCTTCCCTCTCAAACTGAAGCATCATCGACGCGTACATAAACATCCGGTGTCGTCGTTCCTTGGCGTAGACTTCGTCGGGCGGAATGCCGTGACGCTGAAAGATTTCATGAAGCAACGCAGACTCCCCGCCCGACTTGATTAGTTTTTTGCTTCGTCAATCAGCTTCGCATCGTCCACGAATCCGGACAGTTTAAGCAACGCCTGTACGACACGGGATTGTTCGCCGGGCAGTAGCGCCTTTTTAACGACATCGGCTGCGTCAGACGCCTCGTAGTGATCCCTCAACGCCTTATCGTTAAGGTCCGGATCAGCTACGGCTTTAACGATGAGTAGACGGTTAAATAGCGACTCATCGACCCCTCCGTCCTTGCCCGTCGTTGCCTGTGCGCGAGCTTTTTCGAGCGTATCCTCGTCTAGTGCTTTGACGATGAAGTCCGTACCCAAACGCGGAATATACACGCCTTCCTGTAAATCCGTAGTTGCTCCGAGTAATGCTTCAAGTCTGCTTGTCATATAATCAGCCTCCGTATGTTTTTGTCGGAATTAAAAAGAGGCCCCGAAGGACCTCTGTGATATCGCTATCTACTTACGCAGTCAGCCCTTTGATACGGGCGTGCGCCTTCTCTTGTTGGAACTCCAGCGTATACTCTCCGACGATGATACCGGACTGATAATCGCCTTTGACGCCGAGGTACGTATGACCAAAGGAGCGGTCGCCGAGTGGTCGAATCTTAATCCGATTCGCGTCAATAAACAGAATCTCGTCCGGCTTCAGATTATCGTTGAGCACGACCTGGAACGTACCGAAGTCATTAATGAGGTGGTCGACCTTCTGGCCGCGACTATTCTCCGCCTGCGTCAATCTAATATTCGTAAATGCCATGTCACTAATTGCGCGCTTCTGCACGGCAGGAACAACGAGCGTATAGCCTGCGCTTCCTGTGGCAAAACCGCCCGCATTGTAGACTTCTTGCGCCACGTCATCGAGTAGCTTTTTCGTAACAGGGCCGCCTGCGGTCGTTACGTTGGTCTCGATGAAGCTACGGATACCGCGCATTGTGCGTCTATTGCCGTTGTCCGACTTTCTACCGCCGATAATCGCCTTTTCCAACTGGAGCGCGAGTTCAATTTGCTTCTTCGCTTTCTCATAACTGTACAATCCTGACGCCCCGATTCCGTACTGCGCTACCGCTTCCGCAGACCCGGTAATGCTCACCGTATCCTCGAAGATTTGCGTCACGTTGTCGACCTTGAGACGTTCTTTAAAGCGGGCCTCCCGTGCGTCTGCACCTTCCAGACTATCGCCGTACAACGATTCTATCGGAGAGTCCTTTGTAATCGCGGCGGCAGTTGTTCCGTTGTAACCACGAACGACCGTGACTTTATTTGCGATGGTATCGACGGTCTGAATCAATACGAGTTCATCTCCAATTTCCGCAATGGTGCGCGGTCGGAAGGGCTCGGTGCTGGCGACCTTAATCTCCGTTGCGTCCACAGCAGCGGCAGCAGTTACCGTCGTTCGTGTCGCAAACATCGCGTCCTCGTACCATGCGTGTGTGATTGATGTGACTGGCTGGCCGAATCCGAGTAAATTCAGCATCGGCGTTTGTGTTGGGTTAAGCAGCAAAATTTCATCGGCTACAGATTCGCGCTTACCTACCAAGTCAGTTGTATAAATTGTCATAATAAATTCCCCCTATTAATTTTGTAATTTAAGTTTACTTTTGAGTTCCATATACTCAACCATGTCTTCCGGACGCCCGGTACGCTTAGCCTTTTCCGCTGCTGTCGCAAGTCGCTGTTCACTCGTCTTTTCGGCTCGCTCACCATAATTGGGCGCAAACGGGCCTCCTATAGTACGCGGTTCTTTTGGTTTAGCGGCTGAAGTAAACGCGGTCAGGATTTCATCAATCCCCTGCGCTTGCCCTGCGTCATCAAACGTTACAGCAGAAAGATTTACAATACCCGCCAGTGCGTCCGGATCGTCAATACCTGCTGCCTTTGCCTTGCGATACCACGCATTGCCGACACGCTGGCTATGTAGCTCCGATGTCAGCGATTCGAGGCGCTGTGTGAGTTCCGCCCGTTCATCCTCCCACGTTGGCTCTTGCGTTTGTTCTTCCGGAATATCCGGATTTGTTACGTCTTCCATGTATACCGCTCCTTTACCATTTAAATTTCATGTGCCTGAACCACGTAAAACCTCGCGGCGTCATCAACCGCTTCACTGCCGGAGTAATCACCGTACCCACCTCCTTCACGCTGCTTGTACGTCCGCCGCCGCAGGCTTACCGCCTCTGCCCTCCGTTAGCACGTAACTCACGTGCAAGCCGACCGGCACTTCCGCCGTATCGAACGATTCGCAGTCGGATAGATGGAAGAATACGCGATCCTCACCAGACGAGATGAACCCGTAGCCCCGATCGCTAAAGTACGAGACTACGCCGGATTTACGCTTTACTCTCGCCGGTTCAGCCGACTTCCTCCGACTGATACCGAGTGACGGGCCGATGTTGGCGATCTCTTCACCCGTACCGATGCCGCCTGTCCACGTCTTTGAGTTGATAAATCTACTCACGCTGATTCCTCCCCCTCAAACTCTTTAACAAACTGGTCTACTGCTCCATTGACGTTTGACACAACGGCAACCGGATATTTCCCGAAAAGGTGCCGCCGATCTTGTACCTCGAAGTACCCGGACCATAGCGCATCGACGGCGCTTTCTAGCAGTGTCTTCTCTGCATTAACAGGCCAAGTCCCTGTCAGTGTATCAATGCCGGACGCGTCGTAAATCTTAACGACATCCTGGCCGCCCTCTTGCTTATGGATAACTTGCGTACATTGATCGCTCATTTCCGTTTCTCCTTCCGCTTTCTTTTTCTCCGTTCCTCTTCCGCGATCATAGGTGCAGCGAATCGAATCCATGCGCGGGATACGGAGTCACCGAATGTAACATTTATACCGTCAGCGAACGTTACGACCGTGTGATACTGCGGATTCACGTTTACGACCTCCTCGGAAATTAGTTCGATAGCCGCGCCCTTTTAGAACGTAGAGACGAAGGTAACGGCAATCCGTCTGCTCATCTCGGTACAATTTGCAACGCGAGTCCGTTTCGCCAGATAATCCGATCATGAGCGTACAGGTCCGGTCCGGCTGTAGGTAATCGCAGTGCTTTGCATCTTCTCGTGTAATTAACGGAAACACCCCCTTTTAAGCACGCCAAATAAGCCGCCTCAGAAATCGGGCCGCTTTGGTCGTGTACGTTTTTTAATTGAAGAGAACTTTAATCGCCGCCAGCTTTTCCGCTGACCCTGCGAAAACAATACGCGGATTAATGATGATGCGCTTCTTACGTCTATCGCGGACGTTATGTGGCAGGTAGAACACCGGCTCACCTTCAAGCTTGATAGACTCAAGAGCAATACGAAGCCGCTGCGTGTTCTGATAATGGAGCAAGGCTGCCAGCCTTTCGAGGTCCATCGGTTGAAGCCGGTCTTCGTCGGGTTCTTCCGGATTGTAGCAAACAATATTTGTCGAGAAGCTTACAAAAGGAAGAACTGCGTAGATGATCGCCAATTGCTTAACACTCCTGCCGTTATACCGCTCATATAGCCCGCGTACCGTATCCCGAAACATCCGAGTATGACGGAAACGATCCAACTTATATTGCGAATCCCTTAGCACGCCCCGGTAGAATACAGAAGGGTTCACGTATAAGTCGCCGTACTCATCCTCTACGGTCAGAATAGCCTCATCCACAAGCTTACGGTACAATTCCGAGAACCGCGGGCGGCTCATTCCGAGCAATCTTTCGAGTTGCTTCCGATCTATACGTCGTCCGTTATCGTGCTGAAGGCGGCCATTATAGCCTGTATACGTCCCGATGAGCATTAAACGAGCTAGATCGGACTGTGTCATCGAAGGGAACCTTTCGCTCATCGTCATACAGCCGTCAAATAGTGCAAACACGAAGCCACCGTTTTCCGATTCGTGCGTACTAATCTCATTTACAGCAGAATAGCCATGCGCCTGTTTTTCCGTAACCTTGATTGCGATTTCGAGCGTATCTCCGAGCATATCCCCGACTTCCTGCTCAACGGCTTCCTTCTGAGCAATTACACCTCGCTTTACTTTAGGCGTAAGACCTGCCCATACTCGATGTTCCTTTTTGCGCGCGACTGACACGCAACCCCCTCCTTTTGGAAATTAATAAATACCACGCTTTTCAGGAACAAAAAAGGCGAAATACCCTGCTTTTCAGGAACAAGCTTTTTAGAGTGGTACTACTGAAAATCGTTGATGCAAAGCCTTTTTTCGCTCTTTTTCTGTGTTTCCGTCGATTCTATCCCTCTTTCTTCAGTCAATTCTTATTCCTTGACGCGCATGAGATGTAGTATGAAGTTGATCGTATAACCTCCTGCCGCCGCCCTTCGGTCGTTGCCTCACCGCGCCCAAAAGATGGCACGATGAAAGTGTATCTCTACCAAAGTCTTTCTCGCGTTTAGAATATGTACAGACGTCCCGATTAGGGGCGGATGTCCGCAGGAGCGTAGCGACGCGGAAGGTAAAACGGATGAACACGCCATATCTGCCGTTGTAGCGTCTACTTTCCCGGTAGTAACGTATCCCGGTATATCTCGATTAGGCGCGTTAATTTATCCGGCGTAAGTTCGAGTTCTTTTTCGAGCATATCCGCCCTGACTTTCGGTAGGTTACGGGCTCCGTTCTCGACGTAAGAAACGAATCGCCCACTTACGCCCATCAACGCGCCTAATTCTTCGTATGAGAGCCGATAGACTGCGCGAATGATACCGATGTTGCTTTCGTTAACGACCGCCATTGTAAACACCTCCCTTTGCGTTCTGATTCTTGAACTAGCTTCGTAAATAAAAAGACCGCCGTCATGTCGTCAGGCACACGACACGAGTGCGATTTTACTTTCACATATAAGGCCTTGAGATTACCGCAAAAACAACCTCACCTTCGAAAAAAGTTTCCTCATAACATATAGATAACTAAACGGGCAAAATATACGATCTAAACGGAGGAATTTACGCGGTCCTCTCATACACGTATGTAACTGAGCGGTTAAAAAACAACCTATATCGTAAGAGTGTACGAAGCGTACCCGCAACAATCTACTCCCTCATAACGTATAGCCACAAAACGACAGAAAATACAGGGTACAAATTAAAAAATTCACACAAAATTCACAAACGAAAAGAGCATTCGGATTTTATCCGCAGCGTTCTACTTCCTCATAACATATAGCCGCAAAACATAGTAAAATATACGATAAAACGTTAAATTATCGTAATAGGACGCAGGGAATATGCACCAGTTTGTCGAATTTTAGCGTAATCCAGTACCAAAGGACTACGTAATATGAAGAAGAGTGGGCGTTTTATGCGTGAGAACGGCACCTTCAATTATGCGAGTTAAATTAATGAGGGGGAACTATCAATGATTTGCCCGAGCTGCACAACTAGCATCTTCTTTGACCCTATAAAAGAAATGGTCTTCGAAATATCTGAGGGGCATGGTAGAACATTCGAGGGAAGCTACTGTCCTGAGTGTGGTGAGCTTATTGTAATTAGTTACACTGGCGAACATAAAATAAATCAAACCGATGGCGGAGCTTATATTATGCATTCAGGCGAAGAAGAGGCTGTCGTCTATCCTTTGAACAAAAATAGATATACCATCTCAAGCGACATACCAATTGAATATTCATCTGACTTTTCAGAGGCAATTAAGGTTCTCCAAATCAGCCCTAAAGCCAGTGCCGCACTCAGCAGAAGGTGCCTTCAAAATTTCTTACACAATAAACTCAATATTAAAAAGAGTAGTCTTGCACTAGAAATAGACCAGTTTATCAAGTCAGAAAAAGTGCCGAGCTACATCCTTAAAGCAGTAGATGCAATTCGAAATATAGGAAACTTTGCAGCCCACCCTCTAAAAGACACCCGAACGGGAGAGATAATTGATGTAGAGCCTGGCGAAGCCGAGTGGCTGCTTGAAGTATTAGAAATGTTGTTCGATTTTTACTTTATATACCCTAGGAAGCTTGAAGCTAGAAGGAAAGAACTAAACGAAAAGCTAAAAGCCCTAGGAAAACCACTGATGAAGTAGATTAGGCGATAAATTCCGTATAATACTGGCCCTCGCATTAGCCGGCATCTTTAACGTTTACCACCGTTTCGTACACGATCGACAAAAACTTTTCAGAAAATGGAACCTACGTTCGCATCCTGCGTATTACTGGATATAACAAGCAGACGACCGGTGCCTGAACCGGATTTACCGGCCGATCGTCCGAGGATGATAAATCTATGTGAACTACGCCTGCCTGACGGATATTGCCGTATCCGGACGTAGGAATTATTGAAGGAATCGGCCAGCCTACCGAGACGTTGGCGCGTCTTACGTAGGCCGACCGAAGTTTACCGAGCAGTTGGCGCTACTCAGCGATTGTTCCGCATAGCGATCCCTCCGATTGGCGTCGGAAAGTACGGACATGAAACTTTTAGCCGCCGATGTTGCAGCAAAGACAGCCAGGTAATGCACGCGCGTCTCCTCCCCATTTATGGCGTTAGGTTCATCGGAGGACGCGCTATCCCTTCTTCTTAACGAGATTTAATTCGATATCGCCACGATCATCGAGCCATAGCAATTCGTCGATTATAAACATCAATCCGTCCATACTTCGGAGCCGATCGAGTGTTTCTGTGACCACGTCCAACAAGTCGCGCTGAACGTTTCCCGCAAGCTGAAGGCCGCCCGAGTCACCATCGATAAATAAGTGCGTATGTTCCGGATGGTCGACTTTGTGGACGTGACGAAGCCATAAAATACCGTTCTCAAGGTGGAAAAAGTAGTGATCCGCGTATAAAACACCCTCCACGAGTTCATACATATGCGGCAGATCGTAAGGTCCGTAGGCCAGCGCCGCCCGTTCTAATTCGGTTGACTCACCCATGCTCAAACGCCTCCATTCGGAAATACGTTGTTAAATGCCGCATCTAGCTCTTTTAACGTCTCAATTCGTTCGGCATCAGTGAAATGCGGACTCTCCAATACGTTGCCGACCGCGAGTATATAGAAACGGAATGCAATCATTAACGCCTCGCCTGTCGTTTCGGAACCAAGCCGATAATCCGTGAATATTTCCAAGTAAGACATTACGCCAACACCTCCCGCGCGATCAACACGACAGCGTAGATGAATTTAAGAATCGAGACAATACGTTTACGATTTTTGCGTGATAATACGATGTTACGCGTAGCTTGCGAATTTACTGTAACGTTCAATCTGGACGCCCCCCTTCCCGACAATGAATCCGAGTTCCTTCATAACGTCCATTGATAGCGTTAAACTACCGAGAGGCGAACATTGATTGACTCCGGTTATCCGCCAGAACGCCCGCGCCTGTATGACGAGCTCCTGACGTGTGCCGACGTACCGAACTATGTAGTTCCCTGTGATCGGATCGAGTACGTAGCGAACTTGAGCCGGAGTAACTAGCGGACGAACAACACGGAAGACTTCCCGTTTCATTTCTGCGTCCAACTCAAAGCCGAGTTCAACGAGCTGTGCCGGAGTAGTCTCAACAATGTCGCCGTAGAGATACGGATTAGCTTGCGGTATAATAGTGAAGAATAATTCCGATGTAACGCGGAGTTCTTGGCGAGTGCGGCCGCTTCCGACCGTGATGATAATGAGGTTGTCGCGACGATTACGGATGAAACCTAACGTTATTGACATATGATTGCGCCTCCTAGCGGGATTATAAGGTGAATTGCGTTGATGCTTCGTTACGGTACGATGCTGCTCGGGATAAAGATGAAACTTTTAATAACTCAATTCGTTAATAACCTGATACGATAATAACCCCATGAGTTAATATAGTCAAGCCTTTTTATGATAAAATAAAATTAATTACAAGGAGGATCGCGGATGATTCGTTTTACACTTGAAGAGATGCTCAAGAAAAGAGAAATGAGTATGTATGCATTGTCTAAAAGCTCAGGCATCCGTCCAAATACCATAGGCCAGTGGGCAACAAACGACGGCGTTGACGTAAAGTCTATAACAATCGAGACTCTTGATAGAGTTTGCTCCGTATTAGACTGTCAACCGGGGGATTTAATTAAATACATACCTCAAGGAGCCGAAGAAAGTACCGAACCAAAAAAAGAAGACCGTTAATTTAGCGGTCTTTTTGCGTTAAATTATCGCCTATCCTCCGCCCCCTTGCGTACCCCTTAACGCAGGCTTTAGCGTCCTGATACACGCTGATTTCACGGTGAAATTATACGATATATGGGTTAATATCCTTGTTAAACGATAAATAATTAAAAAGGGGTATCCAATTGACCGAAGATGAAAAGGATTACTATAAAAGTAAAATTGATTATAACAAATGGGTTTTAGGCATTATTTCTATTTTATTAGGTTTTACGATTACCCTTTATGGAAAGATTGAGAGCGCTCATTTTCTTTTTATACTTATCATTGCTTGGGCAAGTTTAGGATACTGCTTCTTCACCTCCTATGGATTACTGAGGATGTATTCTTTTGTTTTTGAAAATAAACTTTTGCCCGAAAAGGGACTTTCTCAAAAGAATCAAAAGATGATGGACAAGCAACCTAAAGATGAATTTAAGCTATCCAAAAACCAGGCATACTCTTTTTTTGTGGGCCATCTCTCTATACTTATCTTCATATTACTTAATTTAATCTTCTAATTATTACGTGAGTGAAGTCGTAACTTTATCATCTGATTTACCTACGATAACTGCGGAAATCAACGCATACAAGCGCGTTGCAGGTGAGGCTATTTTCGAAATCGGCCGCCGTCTCAAGTCTGTACGCTATGCAAAATCGGATAGTACGGACCCGGAAGCAAGGAAACTCGCCCAACAACGTGAGGAAGCAGGCGGGTGGATACGGTGGCTTGAGGAACACGTTGAGTTTAAGCGGTCATACGCACACAAATTTATCTCCGTATACGACGAAATCGGAGAGAGCGTTTCGACGTCGAAACATCGAGGTTTGGAAGCACTCTACGAGATCGCAACGCTTCCGTCTGACGAACGCACTCGGGAATACACGCTGAAATCCGGAGTTACGAAGGTTCCGGACGAAATGACCGTACGTGAACTACGCGAAGTAAAGGCTGCGCTGAAGGCCGAGCGTGAAGCGCGGGAACTTGCGGAGGCACGTGCGGAGAAGGCGGAAGACGATTACGGCATTATGTGCGATACCCTCGAAGCTGTGCGTGCAGAACCACCGAGGGTATAATTCCCAATTTTTTCGTAGTATAATTCCCCTCTATCTGATAAAATTGTGCTCAAAGTAAATAAACGTAAAAGGGGTTACATCTGATGCGATACCTTCTTGCTATTCTGATTCCGCCGCTGGCGGTCCTGCTCTGTGGGAAACCCGGCCAGGCTATTTTAAATTTTATACTGTGTCTATTTTTCTTCGTGCCTGGTGTCATTCACGCACTGGTCGTTGTAAACAGCCACAAAGCTGACTTGCGAAACGAAGAGCTTATCCGCGCAGTACAGCGCGGGCAGAACCGATAAACGACGAAAAAGCCCGTAATCCTCTACGTTGAGGACACGGGCTTTTAACGTTAAATTAGGCGTTTATGGCGATACTCTTATGTGGGTGTTCTGGACGGAGTTATGGCGCTTATTTACGGTCAGAACGCGATGATATTTCATGCTCTAACATTTTTGAAACTCCTAATCCGGTCGATATCAATTTCTCGATCCTCTCAGTATTAAATACTTGATTATTAATTTCCACGGACATATTAAGATAAAAAGTAATTATTTCGTTCAATTGTTTTTCATTCAATACATTCCCAACTGTATCAGAATGCCTTTCCCAACTAGTACTTTTAAGCCCACTAGTTAGTCCTAATTCTCGATAGTTTATAAATTCTACACTTAATTTCGAAAACATCTTCTCTATTGATCCTAAATGAACTATATTGTAATCCAACTCATTTTTGACTGATTTTAATGCTGTCGTATTATTTTTAGTCTCTTGAAGGTTAATTAACTCCAATTGCTTACTAAACTGTTTCGCTATTGAGTCCCTTGTCACTAACCATGTGGCTATAGAACCAATAACACTCCCCATAAGTCCAGGAATTACACTTCCCCAAAAGTCTCCCATTAAACACCTCACTTCTCCCCGATAAGTTTGAACGCTCCCCAACGTAACTTCCGATATCATAGTTTTGAACGGAAAACTTTACGCTTCGACTAATATAGACATATTTTACTATGTGAACAATCCATAATCTAGTACAATTTTCCTGTGCATACAAGAAAATAACGCCCACCTCCAAAGAGATGAGCGTTGTTATATGTTTTATTAGCGTCTCTTTCCTACGCGAGACATTCCGAGTCGTGAGAGCGGTGAATACTGCGAATGACTATCACGCATGGCTTCCTCGTTTATCTTGACGTATCCCTGCGTGGTCTTAATATCAGCGTGCGCTACAATCCGCTGCAACGTGAAGAGATCCCCACCGTTGAGTAGGTAGTTTGTGCAGAAGTAATCACGGAATCGGTGCGGAGACACCGGAGTTACCTTTCTGTCGATACCTACTTTGTCCGCATACTGGCTAAGTCTCTTTCTGAATTGATCGGCTTTCAACGGATCGCCGTAATTCGCTAGAAATATGAAGTCCGTATCAAAGTAAGTGTGATTCTCTTCCATAAGGATAACCAACTCACGTAAAACACTTGCCGAAACTGGGACAATTCGCGGCTTTCTGTTTTTATTCATATGACCCGGTAATCGAATACAACGCGACGCGATATCCAGGTGGGTCGATTCCAACCTCAACGCCTCGTTAATCCGCAACCCTGTATCCGCAAGTAACCTCATAATAGTACGATCTCGGAAGCCCGCAAATGTATCAACGTCGGCAGCTTCAATTAAAGCCCGGAGTTGTTCATCGACAATTACACTCTTCTCCTCTGTATCCTTGCGCGGTGGCTTCAGCTTCTCCGCTGGGTCTTCTTTCATCAATCCCTCGGACATCCAAAATTTACACATTGTTTTCAACGCGCGGAGCCTTGACGCTACCGTGACGGGTGAAAGACTGCACCCTTCTACTCGCCGCTCTACAACACCGTCATATTTTGTCCGTTCGTAGGACATGTAGTTTATATACTCGCGTAGAATGGCCGTATCGAGCTGACCTACTTCATCTATCTCCGAGTGATTCTCCATAAGCCACTCCCGAAAGTAACGCCAGTAGCTTTGATAGTCTTCGAGTGTTCGCGTCCGTAACTTCTCCGCTCGTTTAGCGTTGAAGAATAGATCGAACCCCAAGTCAAGCCCGACGAAGCCGACCTCTTTTCCAGACCGTCCACTGCGGCGTTTAGCCGTAACCGCCTTACCCTTACGTGGATCAACCGACATAGCAAAAAACCTCCTACAAAATACCGTAGGAGGCTCCGTATATATCGCATTTCAGCGCCGACGTTCGTCTGTTTTATCGCTAGGAAAACGTTGACCTAGCGTCTGCCTATCCGGAACATTCAACGAGTGACAAACGTTGATATGACGGGAAATTCTAACGAGGGATGCTGGTGAAGGGAATTGAACCCCCGGCCTACGCATTACGAGTGCGTTGCTCTACCCCTGAGCTACACCAGCAGGTCAGTGTAACTGACAACAAAAACTATTATACTCTTAGTTACATAAAAATCAATCACTTACATCAACTTTTTCAACTAGGATTTGGATTTAGTTCGGTAACATTTCCTGTCGCGGTGCCAGATAGTTTCTCTGCGACGGAACGGAGCTTTTGGTGACTGGATGAAGGCTTGTCACGGCGATCATCAATTTTGACCGAGGTGGAAACACGCTTCGCTCCTGACAGGAATGGTGCTTCGTGCAGCGCAGCAATGGCGGTGAATACATCGTCCAACGAACCTTCAATAATCGTACTCATGGAGGTAAGCTCATAGGTAATTCCTTTTTGCGTTTTCAACACTTTTTGCATCTGGGCAACGTAGTCGCTCAGGCTTGTACTCCCCGTTCCAATCGGGATCACTGTCACTTCTGCAATAGCCATCGCCAAGTTCCTCCCTAAAATTAAAATCGTCGCTGCTTTAAAAATTTAAAATTTCAGTCCGATAGAGCGAGCAACCTTATTTCACAAAAAAAGTTCATATGTATGCTGCTTGTTTCTGTAGGAAACATCTTTATCATTCATTGTACCGTTCAAACAGCCTCAATTCAAATACAGCCCGCGACTTCTCTGTATATTTTGATTTTCCATTCCTTTTCCTTTACGTATGGCTTCGAATGTTGCTATAATACTCCTTGCACTTATTTGAAATTTTAAGTTTTTACACACAATATGTTGGGTTAAATATTCATAACACGTCTAAATATAGTGATGTAGCCGATAAATCGTACGGGAACCATCTTTTCCCCCTTCATTGGCAGGTACATCGCTATTTCTATGTTATTGGATTACATACAGCCCCCAAATGCTGTCTGACCATCGCTTTTTTCGCCATTATCTTCTCATCATGATCATTTTCATGCCTATTCCCAAGTATGATTCCAAATCAAGAAAGCGAGGAATTAATCCTATGCCACAACTCGTAACCAAACCAAACAATCGCCAGTTGGCTTTTGATGAAATACGCATCTCCGTATATGCCGACCGTGTACTCAGCGGACTGGACAAGCTGGATAAGGATCGACTCATTCGCGGTGTAACTAGCAAGCTGCGCCGGGACGAAGTCACGGGGGATGACATTAGCAACGCGTTTGCGATGGCTGCCCTTGAATTGGTTAGTAAGGAAGAACCGGACTGGAAATTTGCCGCTGCACGTGCTTTGCTCACTTCCTTGTATAAAAAAGCGGCTACTCACCGCCGTTACAAATCCTATGCGGACGAGCCTTACGGCGCTTTTTATCCACTGATCACTGATTTGGTCCAAAAAGGAATTTACCGTCAAGAACTGCTCGACTACTATACCAAGGAGCAGATTGATGAGCTGGGCGATTCCATTTTGCCGAAAAATGACCTGTTGTTCGATTATATCGGGCTGTTAACACTGTCTGAGCGCTATTTGGCCAACGATTTTGACGGACGCGTAATGGAACTGCCGCAAGAACGCTACATGATCATCGCGATGTACCTGATGCACCAAGAGCCTGCCGACAAGCGGATGGAGCTGGTCAAAGAAGCGTACTGGGCGATGAGCAACATGTACATGACAGCAGCTACACCAACGATGTCCAATGCCGGAAAAAAGGTGGCCGGACAGCTCTCCAGCTGCTTTATCGACACCGTAGACGACTCGTTGGAAGGTATTTTCGACTCCAATACGGATGTAGCCCGTCTTAGCAAAATGGGCGGCGGCATCGGCGTATACCTTGGTAAAGTACGGGCGCGTGGCTCCGATATCCGTGGACATAAAAATACAAGTTCCGGCGTCATTCCGTGGATTCGCCAGTTGAACAATACAGCTGTTAGCGTAGACCAATTGGGTACTCGCAAAGGTGCAATTGCCGTATATCTGGACGTATTCCATAAGGACATCCTCGCATTCCTTGACCTGAAGCTGAACAACGGTGACGAGCGGATGCGTGCACATGACGTGTTCCATGGCGTATGTCTGCCCGATCTGTTCATGGAGCGGGTCGAAGCACGGGGCGAATGGAATCTGTTCTGTCCGCATGAAGTGAAGAAAGTAATGGGCTGGAAAGATGACAACGGTCGTCCACTGGGACTGGAAGATTTTTATGATGAAACCTTCGGTTCAGGTACCTTCCGCGAAAAGTATGAGGAGGCGTCACAGCATCCCATTCTCTCTCGTATTACAGTGCCTGCCATCGACATTATGAAGCGCCTGATGAAGTCGCAACTGGAAACAGGTACGCCTTACATGTTCTACCGTGATACGGTAAACCGGGCCAACCCGAACCGCGCCCATGGTATGGTGTATTCCTCCAACCTGTGTACGGAAATTATGCAAAATCAATCTGCAACTGTAGTGGAAAAAGAAGAATTGGTCACAAAAGACGGACAAACACGCATCGTTATTTCCAAAATTCCTGGCGATTTTGTGGTGTGCAACCTGAACTCCATCCATCTGGCTCGTGCGGTTCCAGCAGGTGTGCTGGATCGCCTCGTACCGATTCAGGTACGTATGCTGGATAATGTTATTGATATCAACAACATTGAAGTACTGCAAGCACAATATACGAACAGCCAATATCGCGCTGTCGGTCTGGGTACATTCGGACTGCATCATCTACTCGCGCTGGAAGGTATCCGTTGGGAATCCGATGAAGCGGTAACCTATAACGATCATTTGTATGAAAAGATTAACTACCTGGCCGTCAAATCCAGCATGGAGCTAGCGAAAGAAAAAGGCCGTTATGCCAAATTCGAGGGCTCTGACTGGTCTACCGGGCACTATTTCACTTCCCGTGGCTATACAGATGGTACACGCGAAGGCAAATTTGTCACTACCTCCGAGTGGAGTGAGCTTGCAGAAGAAGTCCAACAAAACGGTGTCCGCAACGCATGGCTGTTCGCCATCGCGCCTAACGGTTCCACGTCTATTATTGCAGGCTCTACCGCCAGCATTGATCCATTGTATGAGCTGCTTTCCTATGAAGAGAAAACAACTTACAAGATTGCTAACCCTGCACCGGACTTGAACGAAAAAACTATCTGGTACTACAAGACGGCTTTCTTGCTGGATCAACACGCTTCGATCAACATGGCTTCTGCACGTCAGCGTCATATTGACCAGGGCCAAAGCTTTAACCTGTATGTACGGCCTGATATTAAAGCAACTGAATTTTTAGAGCTGCACATCCATGCCTGGAAATCAGGTATGAAATCGACCTATTATGTACGCAGCCGCGCACTGACGATTGAAGAATGTGATAGCTGCGCATCCTAAACTAAAGGAGAGAAGCTCTCATGCAGTTACAGAAGATTTTTAACACGGAAGCGCCAAATCGCTCTACCCGTATTATTGAAGGCGAAAGCTCCGGTATTTTGAATTGGAACGATATTCGGATGCCGCATATGTACAAATTGTATAAAGTGCTACTACTGAATCACTGGATTCCAGATGAAATTCCGATGTCCAAGGACGCGTCCCAGTTCCCTGTGCTGGATGCCGAAGAACAGCGCACCTTCAAAATTAACATCGGCCTGCTGGCTGTACTGGATTCGATGCAAACGATGTTTGTCGGGGATGTAAAACGCTATTTTACCGACTCGTCACTGGAAGCTATTTCAGCGATTATCGGGCAGCAGGAAGTGGTGCATAACCAGTCCTACTCCTACGTTCTGTCTTCTTTGGTGTCAGATCAGGAACAGAAGGAAATTTTTGAATACTGGAAAAACGATCCTGTCCTGCTGGAGCGTAACACATTCATCTCGGACATTTACCAGGAGTTCCGCGATGAGCAGAACCCGCAAACCTTTTTCCAAGCGATGGTAGCGGATTTGATTTTGGAAGGCATTTTCTTTTACAGTACGTTTGCGTTCTTCTACAATTTGGCCCGTGATCAGAAAATGATGGCAACCAGCCAAATGATCTCGTATATTCAGCGTGATGAAAATCAGCATTGCTACTTCTTTGCCGAAGTGTTCAAGCAGCTATTGTCCGATTTCCCTGAGCTGAATACCAAGGAAAATACGGACTATGTCTATCGTATGATTGACCGCGCTGTGGAGCTGGAAACGAATTGGGCGCATTATACGCTCAAAGAGGTTCGCGGCATCGACCTGAACGAGCTGAGCGATTACATCAAATACATGGCAAATATGCGCCTGAGACTGCTTGGTATGGACAAAGCGTACGAAGGCGTAGATGTAAACTGTATGCCTTGGATCAAACCATTCTCAGATGAAGCGCTGAATGCGACAAAAACGGACTTCTTTGAAGCAAAATCACGCAATTATGGCAAGGTCGGAGATGACAACGGATTTGACGATTTGTAAGTCATAAGATACAGCCTTAGCTCGGTACTTACCGGGCTAAGGCTTTTTTCATGAGAATTTACGCAAATACGCAAAAAAAATCATGAAACATCTGAATAACTATTCATATTTTCCTATTTGTACACGATATATATGAAGGTAAAAAAACAAAGTAAGGAGCATATTATGAAAAGCAGCGTTAAAAAAAGAATGGGATTACAATCCAAACTCTACTTCATCTTGCTCATTCCTTTAATAGTGATTGGCGTCATTGTTTTGTGGACGACCAATCAATCTATCCAGAATGCTTCTCTATCAACCATGCAGCTAAACAATGAAACGCTGGCAAAGAACACGGCCCAGTTATTGGACAAATCCGCAGTCAAGAGCTTAAATACGGATTCATCTGAGCAAAGTAGCGAGTATAAGCAGCTTCGTAACGAGTTAAATACACTCAGGTTGCAAACTGGAATCCTGTACATCTACATGTACAACCGTGTGGGCAATGAGTGGAAAATTACGGTAGATGGAGCCGCATGGGAAGACAAAGACTACAGTCCATTCGGAACTCCTGTAAGTTTTACCCTTAAAGAAACGGAGGAGAAATTGAAACAAGGGGAAACAGTGACTACAGATATTACAACGGACCCTGAGTGGGGGACGATGTTTTCCTCCTTTACTCCCATTAAGGATACAGATGGAACCATCATTGGTTATTTGGGAATCGATAGATCCCTGTCCTCTGTGACTGAAGTATACGAACATACCTTGCCCGAGGCCTACCGATTAGTTATTCCTGTTATCTCCATCATTCTGATCATCTCCATTACGGCTATGATGCTGGTAACCCGGCGGATACTGCGTCAGGTGAGATTTATTAAAAATACACTGGAGCAAGTAGCCGACGGCAACCTTACGGTTACATCGTCGCAAGTAACATATGATCAGTTAGGCGAAATCAGCGGATTGACGAACAAAATGGTGGAAGCCATGTCGAATATGATTGTGGATATTCAAAGCAGTTCAAGTACACTCCAGCATGCATCGAAGAATATCGTCGTGACAACGGAGGGGACACTCCATCAGACTGAGGAACTGTCCCGTACGCTCCAGCAAATTGCCGATGTCTCTATTAACCAAGCAGAACAAGCGGTGGAATCAGTTCAACAATCTGACCGATTAGGACAAACGCTGGATGAAGTCGGAAGCCATGTGCAGCAATTCACGGATACAGCCCATCATCTCAATGAGGTTCGCAATCAGGTAGCCAGTGAGCATGAACTGTTATTAGAAAAAGGACGAGAAAGCGCCCTGCGTATCAAGCAGATGCAACGCATGTCCCACGCGTTAACCGAAAAATCCCGCGAGGCAGCTAACATCGGTCAACAGGTACAGGGCATCGTAAAGCAGACGCAGATTTTGTCCTTCAATGCATCTATTGAAGCCTCACGTGCAGGCGAAGCTGGCAAGGGTTTTTCTGTGGTCGCTCATGAAATGGGGCAACTTGCCCAACAATCCGCCATATCGATTCGTGAAATCGACGAAATCTTAAGCAGCTTTGTTGAGCAAATTGAGCAAATGGGTGATCAATTTGATGAAAACATAAAGACCGTCAATGAACAAGAAACCCAAATTTCAGCATGTCTACAGTCTGTTGACAAAGTCACCCAGGTTTCACGGGAAGTTGAGGAGTTAGCTGCACATCTGGCTCAATTGACGGCAGAGATGCAAGAGGTACGTCACAGCGTAGATCAACATTTAAATCACACAGCCAGCGCGGCACAGCAGACTGCCGGAATGACAGAAGATGTATCAGCAAGCGCTCAGAAACAGGCCCTAGCGGTAAAAGAACTATCCGAAGTAGCCCGCAATCTCACCACACTATCAAACAATCTGCAGCGTCATGCCGACCAGTTCCGGGTAAAAAACGCTGAATAGTAAATATGATGTTGGATTCGATTCAACTAAACCAAAAAGAAGTAAACTAAAATGGAGCATTCGCTAACGTAGCGAATGCTCCATTATTATGTTTTGAAAGCCGAGCAGAGTTCACCTTTATCCGAGTAGGTGCATACATATAACCTAGAAGTGTGTATTCAAGCACTCCAGACTCATATCCGTTCTTATGACGGGGGTAGCGCCGCTGTTTTCACCTGTTTCGTATAAGAAGGATAGCCTCCCGTATGCTGGAGCATTTCGATTTCACGCAAAATACGCGGCAAGTCAGCGACCGAGTTCATCACGATGTGGGCTCCTGCTCTTTTCAAACCATATACACTCTGTCTGCGCCGTTCCTCAGCCACTCTGTCTTCCGCTTCATGGCTGGTCGTTTGAGCTACGGTCGTCACGCTTTCGTTATGATTCAAGACACCAATCGTCCATACACCGGCGTTCCGTCCTTCTTGCATATCGGCTACTGTATCTCCTACTTTCACAATATCGCTCAGCGGAAATACCTGCAAGCGATGTGCAATTTCATAGATCATCCACGGATAAGGTCTCCCCTGCGAAACTTCACAAGGGGCAACCATACAATCCAGCGTATAGGGTGACTGTGCAGGCGTAAATACGTGACTGAGCATCTCCATTGGACAGGATGCAGTGGCACCTGACTGAATGCGACGATCCTGCAACTCCTGCAGCGCCCTGTCTATACCGATAGCAGGCTCAGCCCCTTGGATCAAGGAGCGGAGAACAGGGACAAGCTCAAGATAAATATGCTCAATATCCACTCTGCCAGGATGCGCACCAAAGCACTCCAGCCATTTTTTCCGAACCTCTGAAAGTCCCAGCACATTCGCAATATGATCCCGGATCGGCATTCCTCGCCCATGAGATACCTGTTCTTCAGTTACCTGTATACCTTTCCATCTGAAAATATCACGCATTCCCTGGGTTAAGCCTCGTCCTCCGGGGTCTAACAATGTACTTTCGAGATTAAAAATAACCGCTTGTATCATGCAATCCCCGCCTTTCCGTACCGCGGCTATCCGCAATCTTTATTTTGCTTAGGAACATGATACACAGCTAACGTAAACTGAAATGTCGTAAACGGTAAGCGGATTGTAATTGAAAATAAATTCCTTGATTGGTTGTGAATACCGAGTGTGATCAGAGGAGGAGTCGCAACATGAGACAGCCTTGGAATGAATTTAATTCCAAAATGCCTTGGCGGATGGAGCTTGGTTGTTATGCGCTGAATAAACTGGCCTGTGGAGGATTGGTTTTTGGTCTCTTATGGGTCTACTGCTATCTGACAGAGGAAATAACAGGAATTCCTCTGACTATAGCAGGCAATAGTGGTGAACTGACCGCGCAGCTGTGGGCCTATGGTTTTGCCCTTCCTGCCGCTCTTGTCGCTGATGCGCTATGCGATCTTTTACCCTGGCTTCGCAAGCCCGAGCAGCTCACCCTATACCTCGCTGCAGGATTCAGTGTCTTTCTCCTGCTAGGTTCTTTGATGTCGCCTGCCGGAACGGGCATTTCATGGAGCAACGGCATAGCAGGTGCAGGGATTACACTGCTGTATTATGGAGGAAGGCACTGGCTGAACCGTGAATATGGATTACAGATCATGCTGGCCTTCCTCCTGCCACTGCTGCTATGGCCTATAGGGCTTCAATAATGTCGCCAGCGATCACAGAGGCAGGATGCTGGCGATGACGTGCGGCTATTTCTCCAGCCGCACCATGCAAATACACGCCAAAAGCTGCTGCCTGCGAAGCATTCAAGCCCTGAGCCAGCAAACCTGCGATGATGCCTGTTAGCACATCGCCCGCACCGCCTGTCGCCATCCCAGCATGGCCTGTGGTATTGACGTAGGCCGTTCCATCGGGACAAGCGATGACCGTGCGCGCTCCTTTGAGCACCAGCGTGACCTCACGTGTTCGGGCGTACTCCCGGGCATGGGTGATACGGTCACGCTGCACCTCTGCTGTCGGTATGTCCAGCAGACGAGCCATTTCACCGGGGTGCGGCGTCAGTACGACTGCCGCACTTCTCGGCTTCCAAGCCTCCAGCTCAGGCCCCGCCGAGGCGAGGATGTTCAAGGCGTCCGCATCAAGCACGAGCGGACCGCCGTATTCCTCCCACAGGCGGCGTAGCCAGCCGGTGTCCCCTGCAAAGCGGCCGAGGCCGGGGCCGACGGCCAGCACATCACGTGCCTGCGCGAGCTGTAGCAGCTCGTCTGCGGAGTCGGCGTTCCATTCGCCGTCTCCGCCTGCTACTGCGGCAGCGAGCATTAGTTCCGGCGCGGCGCCAATGACGCGCGGCAGCAGCGCTTCGGGCACCGCCCACGTGACAAGGCCGCTGCCGATGCGCAGGGCGGCACGTGCGGCCAGCAAGCCCGCGCCGCTCATGCGCAGGCTTCCAGCCGCGACCAGAACGTGGCCGTAGGTGCCCTTGTGTCCGTCCGGCACGCGGCTGCGGCTTACATCCACGTCCAGCGCAGCGCGCAGCGTGTCACGGGTCAAGAGCTGCAGCTGCACGCCGCACTCACGGGCAAGGCCGGGTGGAATACCGATGTAGCGTACCACCACATCGCCTGCGGTCCCGGCGCCTGGATATTGGACGAGCCCACGCTTCAAGTAGGCGAGGCATACGGTGACGCGCGCACGAATGCACGGCTCGTGCAGTGCACCTGTGTCGGCGTCAAGGCCGCTAGGCACGTCTACCGACACCAGCGGCACGCCGCTGGCATTGGCCTCGCGGATCAGCGAGGCGTAGGGTTCGCGCGGCGGGCCTTGCGTGCCCGTGCCCAGCAGGGCATCGACGATGCCGGAGGCGCCGCGCAGGTCGAGGGTATCCCGGCCATAGAGGATCACCGGGATACCCAGAGCCGCGATGATTTCGCGCTGCGCAGCCGCCTCACCCCGCAGCGTGTCTGGCGGCTCGACGTACACAACGGTGACGCGTAGACCTGCATCGGTTAAATGGCGGGCCGCCACCAGTCCGTCACCACCGTTGTTGCCTTTGCCTACGAGGATATACCAGTGTTCTCGTTCCCGTAAGTCATGTCGTCCTTGACTCCACGTCTCTGTCCGTATAATACCGCCATGTCCCGGTATATCCCCCGGCCCTGTGTGTGAAAGCTTCAATACTTCGTCAGCTACCGCGCGCCCGGCATTTTCCATCAAGGTAAGGGCCGGAATACCCAGCTTGTCAATTGTATAGCGATCCAATTCTCGCATTTCTTCGGCGGTCACCATATACATGCCTTTCGCCTCCCGTATGGCTATCCCTGCTTATTAATATCCAACTGTAAAACGGGAATTGACAAATTCCCCTTCTACTAACTCATCAATCAGGGCTACCGCATAATCTTCGACCGAGATACGGCTATGGCCTAATTCGTCAACCACCAAATGATCCAAACCAATACGGAACTGTCCTGTACGTTTTCCTGCTTCAATCATTCCGGCAGGACTACAATAGGTCCAGTCTACATCCGCAGCGCGGTACAGCTCCAGTGCATCTGCATGGGCAGCCGCCAGCGGCTTCACTTCCTCCGGAAACTCGGCGGTATCCATGAGGCGTTCACCGTTTTCTGTTTTCAGACTTCCCGCTCCACCAACGACAAGTATGCGCTCCGCGCCAGAACGCCGAGTTCCTTCCAGCAAAGAACGAGTCGCTTCGAGCAGTTCTTCCTCTTCTCCAAACTTGGGACCGTATGCGCTAATGATAGCATCGTGCCCCTTAGCCACTTCCGTAACGGAATTCGGATTTAGAATATCTGCTTGAACCACCGTCAAGTATTCACTTTGCTCCGTCACACGTTGGGGGTCGCGCACCGCTGCTGTCACCTCATACTTACGCTTGATAGCTTCCTTTACTAACGCTTTGCCGATTGTTCCTGTTGCCCCGAAAATAATAACCTTCATATTCACTGCCTTCTTCCTGTCTATAATTTACTTACTGTTATTTATCCGTTTTATCTCCAGCTTAAACCCGTGCAAGATATCGATTCGATGTCTCATGATCTTCTGTTGCAATTTTTATATTTTTATCCATACCGAATCTACCCTCCTGCTTGTATCTTGTCTATTTTACCAAAAAATACTTCATATATCCTGGTCAAAGGTATACAAGCCCTTGAAATGCCTGTGTAGTCTGTGCAATAGTGTAGAAAGAACAATGGAAGGAGGGATTGCGGGTGTCCCCGACGGACTTCGCGGCGTTAGTCGCATATATCTCACCCGGTCTGATCGCCTTCCTGCTGGCGTTGTCTTTGCTGGTATGGCTGTATGTTCACAGTGCAGCCCAGCTTCGAAATTCGCGTCAGCAGCGGCTGGAAGAATTACAGGAATCGCTGCGTATCTATGGACGATTAGCTGGTTGTCTCCAAACCACTACCCAGAACGGGTTCAATAACAGCGAAAAGCAGTACCAGAACGGACTCATCCACGCTCTTCAGGAAGCCAAAGCTGCTCCCTATTTGACCCCTCACCTTCAAGAGCAGGTCCAAGCATCCCTTCGGGAGTGTGATGCGTTCCGCAGAGAATTGCTTCTCAAATCACTGGAGCGTGAAATGAACAAACTTATTGAGGAACGGCGTCTTGTTCTGCTGGAATCTCATGCTCCGGGCTGGGGAACAGCATTGTGGAAGCTATTGCGTCCAGCAGCTGGTCCGCTGGCACTGGCAGGAATCGTCTGGTTGGTCACAAGGCTGGTTGTGGAACTGACAGCCTCCAGCCATGTTGATGTTAGTCTGCCCGACACTGCACAATCTGCCTCATGGCTCATAGGGTGTGCATGGATGAGGTTCGTTTCAGGCTTGATCGCCCTACTGTATGTGTACCGGCTGATGACCCTGCGCAGGCAAAATGATCTGGACGTGACGGCATCCCATTTTCCAACAAGCCTGTTGTGCTTGGTAATCGCCGCTGTCGCCCTGCTTCAATGGATCGGACCGGAAGCGTCTCCCTACATACTGGCTGTTCAGCTTGTGCTGTTCTTGATCGGCTTCCGACTTACCCGAGGCCGCTCTCGCAGTGATCGTCCTTATGTTGGTCATCCCGGCTTGATCAAGGCAGATGCTTCTCAACATCAGGATTTACGCGCAGCAGATAAAGATAAAACGGCTGACTCTTCTTTGGCAGAAGAACATATCCGATCCTAAACACCAATGGACATGCCTTTACCCGTATCCTACCTGCAAATCACATACCATCACAGGACATCCCAACAACAAAGAAAGAGTTTATGGGGTGTCCTGTTTTTTGAACAATTTTTGGATTTTTGTGGGGTTAGGCTTGTGCCAATGATCAAGGAAAGGGTATATTGTTTATATAAATGTAAATCATATCGTTTTTTATGTATTATTATTGAAAAAAATCCATATATGTTAAACTACCATCAATTTATGATGTGCGTTAGAATTGGAGGAACTATGCAACTGGACATTTCTGAAAAATCACTTCCCGTTTATGAGGCGCTGGCCAGTGAGGTTCGGCTAAACATGATTGTTCTGCTTGCGGAGAAGCCTATGAATATACGTGAGCTGGCGGAAGCTTTGGGGCTCAGCAGTGCGATTATGACGATGCATGTCAAGAAACTGGAGAGAGCGTCCATTATTTCGACCAAAATGCTGCCCGGACGAGGCGGGGTACAGAAAGTGTGCTCACTGGCAACAGACAAAATTGAAATCGCCATGCCACGCTATCAGCAGGATGTACGGCAATTCCATCAGACAGAGATTTCCGTCGGACACTTTACAGATTTTGAAATACAGGCGACCTGCGGACTGGCTACCGTCGAAAAGATCATTGGTGAATTCGATGAGCCTCGTTCGTTCTTGGACCCTGAGCGCTTCAATTCCAAAATTCTATGGTTCAGCCAAGGATATATGGATTATAAGGTGCCGAATTTCCTACTGTCCAGCCAAAAAGCTGAGGAACTGGAAATTTCGATGGAACTATCATCCGAGGCCCCTTTTACCAATGATAATTGGCCTTCAGATATCACTTTTTTCCTAAATGATGTGAATTTGGGTACATGGACCAGCCCAGGGGATTTCGGGGATAACCGTGGTAAATACACACCTGCATGGTGGCCTGATTTTATCAATCAATATGGTCTCCTCAAAAGACTTCGCGTTACCTCCGAGGGTACCTTTATGGATGGGAAGCAAATTTCTGACGTGACTTTAAGCCAAGTGCTGATTGATCAGAAACAATGGAAATTCCGTATTGCCATATTGGATGATGCCCAGCATGTGGGAGGGGTTACTCTGTTCGGCACCGGATTCGGTAACTACAATCAGGACATCTTGTTCCGTTTGTACTACAAACATGCAGAAAATCATACCAAAACAGTAACGGTAGAAGCTGGCGATAGCAGCAAATAGTTTTAGTCCACTTCAAGACCTGAACACGGCGTTTTGCCCATGCCTTTCATGGGAAACAAAGCGCCGTGTTTTATTTTTCATTCACTTACATCGTACTCTTTTGCCACGTGCTATCCGATTAGCGTACAGGTTCAATACACACAGGTGAAGGAACCTCCAGCACATATCCCGTTCGGGTCAGCCTTCCATCCTCACTATGGATGGCAAAGGATACGAGGTTGTTTCCATCCTGATTCGCCACTACCAGATAACCGGACAGGATGTTGAAGTTACGCGGTGTGCTGCCGAAGGTTTCCACCCATTCAACCGTCTTCAGCTTGCCGCTGTCCAGATCGACATGGTATAGCACGATGCTGTCATGGCCGCGGTTTGACACATACAAAAAGCGTCCACAGGGCGTAATCCGAATATCGGCTGCTGTATTATCTACATTTATAAAGCCTTCTGGCAGTGTGGACAGGCTTTGCAGCAATGTAAGCTCACCATTACGTTCGTTATAACTAAACACAGCGACGGTATTGTTCAACTCATTGGCGACAAAAGCATATGGACGCGAAGGATGAAAAACCAGATGACGCGGTCCAGAACCAGGTGGCAAATCTATCTCACGATGGGTCACCAGTTTTCCATCCTCTGTCAAACGGTATACCACAATCTGATCCAGCCCCAGATCACATATCAGGGCATACTGTCCTGAAGGATCTGGAATAATCGAATGCGGATGTGCCGCATCCTGACGGTCCTGGCGAATACCTGAGCCGGTATGCTGAACTTGCCCCGACATGTCTCCTAATCCTCCAGCTTCCGTCACAGGGAACACAACGGCATTGCCGCCTGAATAGTTGGAAGCCAGCACATATCGTCCATCGGTTGTTACGGAAACATAGCAAGTATGTGCTCCCTCTGTCCCTTTGCGATCCAAAGGATGTAATTCCCCCGTCTGGGTATTCACCTGATACGCATACAGCTCGCCTCCTTCTGTTTCACTGGCAGCATACAGCTTTGTCCCATCCGGGTGTAGCGCGAGAAAAGAAGGCCTCTCCATCCCTTCCACACCTCCAACCATGCGCAGATCACCATGGGTCACATTCAAAGCACATACATATATTCCTCTTTCCTGACGAGACGCATAAGTCCCTGTATAAAATAACTGCTCATTCCGCTCTTCCATCGGCTCTCAGCTCCTTCTAGCTTTTTTTATCTGGCTTTTAGCTCTACTATTTGTCTTGTTGTAAAACCATCATGCATTATTACCCAAGATTCTGTCGTTTCATTAACATTTCGCAATGTATGCAAAAAAATAGCCTCCTTCGGCGCCATCTGTGGTTCATAAGAACGTCACAGTTCACACCAAAAGAGACTAAATTTACGACAAGAACAACATTAAACCGCTGTGGTTTGCGTATCTCTGCTATTCCATTTTACAGCCAGCCCCAAACTAAGGATGAGAATGACTGCCCCAAAAATATATGGCAAATTGATATGCACATCGAACAATTTACCCGCAAGTGCAGGCCCCAGAATATTACCAATACTCATATAAGCATTGTTCATGCCGGCTGCAACTCCCTGCTCATCCCCCGCCATTTTGGATAAAGCAGTATTAATGGCTGGCCGCAGCAACGACGTAGCGGTAAAGAAGATGAGCGATACCCCGAGTACATAATAAAAGTTGCCGGAGAGCAGCATAAGCACAAGGGAAATCGCTGAAAACAGAAAGGAGCCGATAATGACACCTTTTTCGCCAAAACGATTCAACATCGGGCTAATGACCACAGCTTGAATCACGGTTCCGACCAGTGCTCCTACGGTAATAATGATAGCAATATCACGCTCATTGTAATGAAACTTGCCCGTCACGAAGAAAGGAAACATCGTTTCAAAATGCGTCAATCCAAAGGTTAGCGTGAATATCATAATCAGCAGCATAAAGTAAGGCTTGCGGAAAGAAAGGGCAAACTGTTTAATCACATTATCCCGTTTGGCCTTGACATTCCGAAACTTCAACTGTTTCTCCAGCGACAAGGTTTCGGGCAGCATAATCAAGGAAATCAGTGCAGCTACGCCCGATACGGCCGCCGAAACATATAAGGGCGTACGAATCGAGATATCTGCCAGCAAGCCGCCCACACCAGGACCGATCACAAAGCCAAGAGACATGGCGGCACCCAACAATCCCATTCCTCTACCGCGATTGTGGACCGTTGTAATATCAGCAATATAGGCCATCATCGGAGGAATCATAAAAGCTGCTCCTGCACCTCCCAGCAAACGGGAGATATACAGTATGGTTAACGATTCCCCAATCGCAAACAATACAGAAGACGCCGTCATGATTACCAAACCGATAATAATCATTTTTTTACGTCCGTATTTATCGGACCATTCTCCCGCTAACGGCGAAAACAGGAATTGGGTTAAGCCAAACACGGCAACCAAATAACCACCCGTTTCACCACTGCCTCCCAAGGAGCTCATAAACTTGGGAAGGATCGGAATAATGAGGCCAATCCCCAGCATGGCAATAAACATATTAATCATCAAAATGACCAGCGGCCCCATTTTCAACTGTTGTGAATCTGACATGTAGCGTTTTGTCCTCCTCAGGTTCTTTATTTCGTATACGAAAATCTTATTTTGCAACCATTCCAGCAAAACTCTTCATTATATTAATAGAGAGAAGGACAAATAACAATCATAAAATACTTCCGATAACCCTGAATCTTTCCTTTGGGCAGAACAGCAAAAAGGAACAACTTGAAATGGCGATGTTGTCCCTCTCATAACGAACGACCAGGATGAATTTCTGGAACGGTCTGGCGGTCCCTACGAACTTTATTGTGGATCTTCGAATAGCTCCTGTATCATCTTTTCCCTGTTATTCAGAAATTGTTTCGTAATGATAAAATGATCGGTTTCCTCTAGCGTCCGGGTGTCGATCCCTTCATGTGTCAGATGATACAAGATGGAATCTGGATAAGCCATCAAAATAGGGGAATGAGTAGAAATGATAAACTGTGAGCCCTGCTGCACCAGCTCGTGAATCCGTGCAAGCATGGCCATCTGGCGCAAAGGCGATAATGCAGCTTCCGGTTCATCCAAAATATACAATCCTTGCCCTCCAAACCGATGCACAAAGGCAGCAAAAAAAGACTCGCCATGCGACTGCTCATGCAGCGATTTACCCCCGTAGGAATCTCGAATCGGTCGCCCTCCTCCTTCTCGATCCAGCTCGTCGATGTGAGTCGCCACATTATAGTAGCTCTCCGCCCGGAAAAAGAAGCCATCCCTTGGCTTTTCTCCCCCTCTCACCAGCCGGATATGCTCATACAGTGAGGAATGCGTGGCTTGTGTAGAAAAATTGAAATTTTTAGTACCTCCCTCTGGATTAAATCCCCACGCGACCGCGATTGCCTCCATAAGCGTCGATTTACCTACGCCATTTTCTCCAATAATATAGGTGACGGAAGGATGAAATTTGAGTTCGTTCCACTGGTGTAAGGCCTTTAAGTTAAACGGATATTGGCTCTTGTCCGCATCTGGAGGCCATATCAGCTCCAGGCGACGTATAAAAAGATTACGGTCCCATATACTCATATCCAAATCAGCTCCATTGCCAAGCAATTCACTAGGTTTTCCATCATTATATTGGAATTATTTACAGCAATCAATCTGAAATCCCATTTCGTAACCCTTCTGTTGTTATTGAAGCGATTATTACAGGTATAATATATAGTAATGTTCATCGGGTATGAAATCTAAGCACCTCATTCCGTGTATATCTCATTCTTTTCCAAGCAGGTGAATCTATGAAATCTAATCACAAACCGATTCAATCTTTTAAAATCGTACAGTTCATAATGACCATCTACAGGCAGCGATTGACACGTATTTTGCTACCGTTGGCTGTACTGGCTTTTATTATATGGGAGGCGGGACGAGAACTAAAAGACTTTAATCTGGCGCGTATGCTTCATGAGCTGCGGCGAATGGATGCCACCTTTCTCATCGAGATTGGCTTGTTCTCACTGGTTGCTGTGGCGGCTATGAGTGCATATGATTACGTAATCAGACATCATTTCAAGCTTCAGGTCAAGCCTGGAACAACATTTCGCTACGCCTGGATCTCCAATACCTTTAATAATGTCTTTGGTTTTGCAGGCTTTACAGGAGCGGGACTTCGCACAGTACTGTATAAGAAAAGCGGTGTGCCGTTGGGTGTCATCACCTCTGCGGTCGTGTTTCTTTCGCCAGTCGTCATTACCGGACTATCTTTGCTGGCTTGGGGAGCCATTGTTCATCTGTATCCGGTACAGCCTGTACTGGATGCTCACCCGTGGCTTCATTGGGCGCTGTGGGGAATGGCATTGTACCTACCGCTATTCCTGATCATGCAGCGCTCCAAACGGTACTCCACATGGTTCAACAAGGGAGAAGGACAGCTTTCCTGGTCCACCATCTCCGCTTCCATCAGTGCTTCCCTACTGGAATGGCTGCTGGCTGGCCTTACCTTTGCATGGATCGGCTCGCACTTGCTCCATGAACTGCCGATGCATGCTGTGTTCGGCATTTATGTAATAGCCGCGATTGCCGGGTTAATCAGTCTTGCACCCGGAGGGGTCGGGGCATTCGACATCATTGCCCTGCTCGGGCTGCAAATGGCGGGAGCCAACTCAGATCGGGCACTGGCTGTCCTACTGGTCTTTCGCGTCTTTTATTACATCATCCCGTGGCTCATCGGCTTGGTGTTAGCCGCGCTGGAAATGATTCCGCGTAACGAGCGCCTGAATCAGCTAGCTGAGACAGGTTGGGATTACTCCCTTAATGCCTGGCAGAAGGTATGGGGCTGGCCTGGTCAATTCCGGTTTTTGGCCGATCTAGGGGTATGGGCGCTTGGTAAGCTGGTACTCATATCCGGCGTGGTGCTTCTTTTGTCGGCAGCTACGCCCGGTCTGTTATATCGGCTTCGTTTTGCTGAGCATTTGCTCAGCCTGCCCGTCATGCGCTTGTCGCATGAAATCTCGGTCATCATCGGAATTATGCTTGTCGTCCTGTCCCATGGAATCTCCCTGCGTATTCGCAGAGCATTACGACTGACATTGATACTGCTTCTGACAGGAGCTATTTTCACCTTCACTAAAGGTCTGGATTTTGAAGAAGCTTTATTCCTACTGTTTGTGGCTTTAATGCTATGGATTTCGCGTTCGCGGTTTTATCGGGTCAGTGCGCCGCTGAATCGGCACAACATTTTAATATGGGGTGGATTATCTCTACTCGTAACCGGGGCTTATTTTATCATTGGGGCAGGCTCCAACACTCCCTTTATGCGCCATTTGCATGCCAAGGTCCATCTAGACTTTTTTATGAACCGCAGCGATTACGGAGTTACCGCCGTGTTTAGTCTGATTTTGGCATGGGTATTCCTGACGGTATATTTCTTTCTTCGACCTCAGCGTAGCATCGCTAATCTACCCGACGAGCAGGAGCTGGATAAGCTAAAAGAATTTTTGGAACGGCAGGGTGGTAATCTCGTCTCTCATATGCTTTTTCTGGGCGATAAATATCTGTATTGGACCAAAAATGAACAGGTTGTCATTCCCTACGCTCGTAGCCGGGACAAACTGATTGTATTAGGTGACCCACTCGGTCCAAAAGAACGTGTGAGTGAAGCCATTCAGGAATTTCAGCGGTTCGCAGATCGGTATGCGTTAACGGCTGTATTTTATCAGGCCTCGCCGGAGTATTTGTCCATCTATCACGAGAACGGCTATCGCTTTTTCAAACTGGGCGAGGAAGCACTGGTGCCGCTGGAATCATTTACACTGACGGGCAAAAGCAATCAAGCGCTACGCAGCGCCAAAAACCGTTTTGACCGCGAGGGCTACTCGTTCGAAATCATCCAACCGCCTCTAGAGGCGTCACTGATTGAGGAGATTCGTCAGGTTTCGAATATTTGGCTGGATGGGCGCAAGGAGAAGGGATATTCACTCGGCTGGTTCAAAGAACCCTATCTTCAGTTGGCTCCGATTGCATTGCTAAAGGACTCTGAAGGGAAGGTCATCGCTTTCGCTACGATGGCCCCTGCCTATGATCATGGACGGACGGTCTCCATTGACCTGATGCGCCACTTGTCTGACACGCCAAATGGCACGATGGATTATTTATTCACACGGGTCATTGAGTGGGCCAAGGAGAGTGGGTATACGACATTTAATCTGGGAATGGCACCGCTGTCCCAGGTAGGGCAAAGCGAAAAGGCATTGCGCGAGGAAAAGCTGGCCCGACTCGTTTTCCAATATGGGGGACATTTTTACGGCTTTCAGGGGCTTCGGCGCTTTAAGGATAAGTTCAAGCCGCAATGGGAGCCGCGCTATCTGGCCTATCCAGCTTCTGTCTTTCTACCGATCCTGACGCTGGAGCTGGTATATCTCGTGTCCAAACGCTCGGACTAAACAAAGGGCTGACAACAGGACTTTAATAGTCTAACACGACGTAAAAAAGGGTGTTCCCCAACCACGAACGGTTGCTGGAACACCCTTTTATATTCACAAATCTTCTTAGAAGCTGCCTTTTACAACAACTTCAGAGAGTGGAAAACGTCCTGATGGACGTGCTGGCACTTGTGCCTTACCTACACTAATAAGCAGGGTTGGCAGGTAACGTGCTGGAATATTGAATTGCTCGATCAACTGTGCTGGAATGAAACCGCCCATTGCGCAAGTGTCGTAGCCCAGAGATTTAGCAGCCAACATAATATTTTGTGCTGCAAGAGCAGAGTTCAGGATGGCTGCATCGCGAGCTACTTGCGGGTTTTGGTACGCGCCATTGATTTGACCTACCAATGCGTCACGGATTTCCGCTGGCAGTGCGCCTGCTTCTACCGCTTGATCATAAATGACGGTGTTACGGTTCGCTTCCAAATCACCCAATACGGCAATCGTAACGGAACTTTCCGCTACTTGACCCTGATTGTAGGCGATAGGCAGCAATTTTTGCTTGTCCGCTTCGCTTTCGATAACAAGGAATTTCCAATGTTGAAGGTTCCAAGCGGAAGGAGCTTCTATCGCCGCAGTCAAAATAGCCTCCAAATCTTCCTCTGGCAATTTAAAATCCTTAACATAGCTCTTTACCGCGTGTCTTTCACTAATAGTAGATAGGGTTTCATTTTTTGGACTACTCGACATTCTGGGCACACTCCTAATTTCTTATGATATATATCTAACTTGAATCCTCATTAACTTCCCAAACTACTGCAATTATAAAAATGATAGTTAGTCATGTCAATATGTTTAAGTATGACCCTGCACTCAAAATACAGTACAATACGGATAAAGACATACATATCGGCAGATGCCTGCCGATGGGACAAGACATAATGAGTTCATTTTGTTCTCATTTGAATTAAAAAAGGAGCGTTACTATGATTGGATCGTTTAAAAAAACAGATATTGCTTTGTTTGCCGCCTGGGTTGTAGCTTGTGTGGCAACTTTGGGCAGTCTGTATCTCAGCGAGATTTTGGGGTATGAGCCTTGTAAGCTATGCTGGTTTCAGCGCATTCTGATGTATCCCCTGACCCTTCTACTCGGGATCGCCTATTTTCGAGGGGATTCGGGGATACGCCGTTATGTCATGCCGTTGGCTATCATTGGAGGTGCGATTTCGGCCTATCATTTTACCATTCAGCGCATCCATGCAGCCGCCAAAGCAGCTACGCAAACTTCAACTTCCTGCGGCAGAGTATCCTGTGAACAGGATTACCTAAACTGGTTCGATTTCATCACCATTCCTTTTCTCGCACTGATCGCCTTTATCCTTATTATTGTAGCCATGGGTTATATCATGCGAAAGGAGAAAAAATCAGCTCAGGGAGAGGTACAAGCAACAGAACTCGCATAAGTATGAAAGAGACCCAATTATAGGGCCAGTGTTATCACCAAGAGGCGTATAATCCGCTTGCCGGGGGAGAGACTGTAACTAAATATATCCATTGCATATGTGGTATAATGTGAAAGGTTTGCAGTCTGTCCAATAACGCTTATATTCCTTATAGAGGGGGCCAGTCCATGTTTCATATTAGCACCCCATTGCTGCAATATGGCGCAACCTTCGGTATGATCTTAATCGCTATATCGGCTATTTTCATCCGTATGAAGACAGGTCATCGCCCGATTAATGCCAAAAAAATCATCATCCCTCCGCTCGGCATGAGCACCGGTTTTATGATGTTCGTGGTACCGGAAGTACGGGTTCCCTGGCTTTGGGCGCTGGGCGCTTTTCTGGTCGGCTGGTTTATTTTTTCTTACCCGTTGATCCGCAGCACCAAATTTGAGTTGCAAGAAGGGCTGGTTTTCGTGCAACGCTCACGTACCTTCTTCTTTATCCTATTCAGCCTGCTGATCGTCCGATTGCTGCTGCATGAATTTATTCAGCATTACATTACCATTCCGCAGACAGCAGGGCTATTTTTCATCCTAGCCTTCGGCACCTTGTTACACTGGCGGCTCCGTATGTATTTTCAATATCGTCAATTCGTTCCGGACGAGACAGAAGTCCGCATCTGACCAACGGTTTTTTAACATGCTTGCTAGCATATTGCTGTATAGACCAAAAAAGGACACGTTCTCCCAGCCAGGAGGCCGTGCCTTTTTGGTCTTTTCGTCTTTTTAGTCTATCGGAGGCTACATTTCCGCCTTGCCCGGACGCCGGGCGCTAGGCACTTACTGGGAGCTTTCTTTTGTAAACAGCGTGCTGCCGTTTATGTTGTTCTGCGGAGCATAAGCGCCGTCCCAGGTGATAAAGAAGCTTGCTCCGGTGTAGATTTCATTCAGGGCCTTGTTCCAAAGCGAATAATCGAATTCCTTGAGCTGATTATTGTTGCGATCCACATGGTCGCCACCCACGGCTGGTCCAATTTCGCAGAAGCCATAAGTTTTTCCAAGTCCTTTGATGTCATTGTAAGCCATCTTAATTTCATTGTCATTGGACGGATCGTCGCTGTAAGCGTCGATGCCAATCCAGGTGACATAGCTGGAGCCGGGGTAATAAGCAGCCGCGTTGGCTCCTTTATTTGGAGCATAGACAAAATTGACGTTGGACATGCCATTGGTCGTCACAATGTAATTGTACAGATTGATGTACAGGTTCTTATAGTCCGTCGTGTTCTTGTCCCCCCACCAGAACCAGCCTCCGTTCATTTCATGGAAGGGTCTGTAGTAAACGGGGGATGAGTTAAACTTTTGCAGGCCGGTCACTACATTGTCAACCTGGGCCTTATAATTTTGCAGCCATGCGGGGCTGGACGAATTGATGGATGAAATGTCTGTATTAGCCAAGATCTCGAAATCGGAATCAGACATCGGGGCGTTTACATTTCCACCCTGGGGATTGGGCATGTGGGTGGAAACGGTGACGATTTTCCCCAAGGCTTGGATGGCGGAGGCGCTATTGGAGGTAATGGAGGCTGCATCGGTTCCCCCCTGGTTCCAGTTCAGCAGATCATAGGAGACGATGTCAGGGTTGTAGTTCCAGACAGGACTGGTGTTTACACTTCCGTCATAGCCCAGGAACATGCCAGTATAGTTGATATTGCTCTCCGCGCCTGCCGTCATTGGTAGCGAGAATAATAATGCAGCCCCGGTCAGGGCGCTGATCAAGCTCTTCGTTTTCTTGAATGAATTCATAATGGTTATCCTCCTGATGTTTATATCTTGCTACTTGTAATTGCAAGACTTAAGATGTGACCGATATTCCCCTAGGACAATGCTGACTCGCAACCTACATGTTTTTCGTTTTAGCGAGTGGATCTCCATCTTCCTAAAGGAATACGTTTTTGTGATCCTCAATTACATCGACATCAGGGAGAAAAGTTGAAATAGTTCTATTAGAGCAAAAAAATAATTCATATAACAATGAACAAACAATTTCTGCAAAATGTGGTAGGGACTAAATGTGTAATAAAGGAAATTTTTTCATTTCATTCTTATGAATTTGTTTTCAAATTATTGTTATTTTTGTACTATATAGAAGATTCATAATCACACACTTAGCGTATCCTAGCGTCCAGAACTAAGCTGATCACTCTGATGGCATAGTGTATATTTCGTTAAAATGGTGGCCTGGCACTCATGAAATGAAAAAAACCGATATTCGCCTTTTGGCCAAAATCGGTTTTTGGAGGTGAAACCATTATTCCCCGCATGTACTGGACCTTTATAGAATGCACGTAGCAAAAGGGACTGTCCCCTGGACAGCCCCTTTTCTGTAATATGTCCAGCCCATTCACCACGGTAGTCTGTATGTTTGCGGTGGATGCCTGCTTTTATTGCTGGGTCAAAATGATCGGACCCTCTGCTGTAATGGCCAGCGTATGCTCGTATTGCGCAGACAAGCCGCCGTCCAACGTGCGTGCGGTCCAGCCGTCCGCATCAATTTTACTGCGGTATGTGCCTGTGTTGAGCATCGGCTCAATTGTAATGACCATACCCTCTTTTAAGCGTGGTCCACGGTGTGGAGGTCCGTAATGTGGAACCTGCGGTTGCTCATGCATCTCTTCTCCGATACCGTGCCCAATAAATTCGCGTACGACCGAGAAGCCTTCCGCTTCCGCGTAGGTTTGTATCGCATGGGAAATATCACCGATCCGGTTACCGATAACGGCTTGCTCAATCCCTTTATACAGCGATTCCTTGGTAACATCCAGCAGCTTTTGCGCCTGCTCAGACACATTACCCACCGCATACGACCAAGCGGAATCTGCCAGCCAGCCATTCAGGTTCACAACCATGTCGATCGTCACGATGTCCCCGTCCTTCAACGGTGTCTTATTCGGAAAGCCGTGGCAAATCACATCGTTAGGTGAGCCACAAGTTGCAAACTGGTAGCCGTTATAGCCCTTTTGCTCCGGTGTTGCGCCATGCTTCTTCATAAAGGATTCCGCAAAGGCGTCAATTTCCAGTGTCGTAATGCCCGGCTTGATCATTTTGGCAATTTCCCGGTGGCAAGCAGCCAAAATGTCTCCAGCTTTTTTCATATTTTCAATTTGTTCTTTGGTTTTAATGATAATCATTAAACGGTCTCCTTCTTTTCCGTGTTCGTTCCACTTTTCACTGCTTCTTTTTTCTACTTCTATTGTAACGCTAAAAGCAGCGAAATGGAACCGATGTCAACTGATACCGTTTACAAGGATCTTAAACGGGGTATATAATATTCCATAACTTGTATACCAGTATGCAAAATCATTTCCTAGATAGGAGTATCCTATGAAATATCCAACAACCTGGTTACAGGGCGCATCGCTTGGGGAAAGGATTGCTTGTGAACTTCGGCTTCAGATTATACGCGGCGTTCAGACACCAGGCACTGTGCTATCTGAGAATCAGATTGCTGCCGATTTTGGTACCAGTCGTTCTCCGGTGCGTGAAGCCTTGAAGGCACTCTCGGGCGAAGGACTGATCCGTCTGGAGCGCATGGGGGCGATTGTCGTCGGCATGACACCCGGTGATATGGAGGAGCTATTCGATGTGCGAATGCTGATTGAACATTTTGTTGTACAAAGGTATGTACATAGTGATAATGCCACATTGGTGACTGTTTTGAATCAGATGATTGACAAAATGGAAGTCGCTCTCAAGTACAGGGATGTCGTTGAATTTTCTCTTCAGGATTTTAATTTTCATGAAGCTCTGGTTCTGGAAGCTGGCCATACCCGTATTCTTCATACCTGGAATGGCATGAGACAGCTAATCCTGACGGTCATGTTAGCTGCAACAGAACAACGATTTGCGTCCAACATCGAAGAATCACAAGTCACGATTCACAAACATCGAACCTTTGCAAACGCTTTAAATCAGGGGGATGCTCAGGAGTTGTCAGGATTTATTGAGGATCATTATCGAGATACCCGCAACGCGGTTAACGATAGCGTCCTGTCTCCCTACAGAAGAAAGACATCGTCCTAGCCACAATATGCGTGACAAAGAGCAGATGTACCGCGCTTTATGCGTTTCTCGCTGGCGCGGCTCTCTTTTAATTGAAGTTGTCGACAAGTATACATTTAGCTATACATATAAGAATAAGGAGGCATACCTTCATGAACACATTATTCGGCTTAAGCCATAACGCGTCCCTGCTCATATGGGCGCTAGTTACCGTCATTCTTTTGATTTTGCTGATTGCTAAATTCAAATGGAATCCCTTCGTTTCACTGCTGCTTTCGTCGGTATTTCTCGGACTGGTTAACGGGATGCCTGGTCATGAAGTTACTGCCTCCATCACCAAAGGGCTCGGCAGTACACTTGGCTCCATCGCCATCGTGATCGGTTTAGGCACAATGCTCGGTAAAATGATGGCAGAATCTGGCGGTGCCGAACGCATCGCGACTACACTGATGGATCGTTTTGGTGAAAAACGCGTTCATTGGGCGATGATGATCGTAGGCTTTATCGTGGGAATTCCGGTGTTTTTTGAGGTTGGTATTATTTTATTAATTCCCATCCTGTTCACGGTTGCCCGTAAAATGAACATGTCTCTGCTGAAAATCGGTATTCCAATGCTGGCAGGACTATCGACGGTACACGGCCTTTTACCACCCCACCCGGCTCCGATGATCGCGATTGAAGCCTTTAACGCCAATATTGGACGCACGATAGGATATGCACTCATCGTGGGCATCCCATCCGCCATTATTGCAGGCCCGGTCTTCGGCGCTTGGATTGGCAAAAGAATCATGATCAGACCTTCCGAGAGGCTGGACGAGCAGTTCAGAAATACGACGGGGCGGTCGTTGCCTCCCTTTTGGATTACTTTGTTCACCATTTTGTTACCTGTTATTCTAATGCTTAGCGGATCAGTCGCTGAAATTGTAGACCCGGCCAATACACATCCGCTCACTGTATTTTTCAAATTCATTGGTGATGAGGTTATGGCATTACTGATTGCGGCCGTGTTTTCTTTTTTCTCGCTAGGCTATGCACGTGGTCTAAAGAAAGAGGACTTGTCCCGTTTTACCAGTGAATGTCTGGCACCAACAGCCTCTATTATCTTAATTATCGGGAGCGGTGGTGCATTTAAAACGGTATTGATCAACAGCGGTGTAGGTCAGGCCATTGCAGCGGTCGCTACAGGAGCCCATATGAATGTGATTGTATTTGCTTTTCTGGTCGCTGCGCTCATTCGTGTAGCCACTGGGTCAGCGACAGTCGCGATGACGACAGGCTCCGGTATTGTCGCACCTGTGCTGGCACTTACACCCGGCGCGAATGTCGAACTGGTCGTCCTTGCTACAGGAGCAGGGTCGCTGATCTTGTCTCATGTGAATGACGCCGGTTTTTGGATGATTAAAGAATTTTTCAATATGACGGTTCCGCAGACTCTAAAATCATGGACCGTTATGGAAACCATCCTCTCCCTGGTCGCTTTCGGTTTGATTATGCTGCTGAGTGTGTTAACTTAACGATAATGAGCTAATAACGGTAAGTGAAGGGGAGATTGAATATGACAGACACCCGATATATGATCGGCGTCGATATCGGTACGACCAGTACCAAAGCAGTTCTTTTCGAAGAAAACGGCAATATTGCCGCCCAGCACCATGTGGGTTATCCGCTCCATACACCTGAGCCGGATGCGGCAGAACAAGATCCGGAAGATATTTTCAAAGCTGTTGTGACGACGGTGCAAGAGGTCATGAAACAAAGCGGAGTGTCAGCCGAGCATGTGCTGTTCGTCTCCTTCAGTTCGGCCATGCACAGTGTACTGGCGGTGGATAAGAATGGAAAACCGCTGACCGCCTCTATCACTTGGGCAGATAACCGTAGCGCCAAATGGGCCGAAGCGCTCAAACATGAATACAACGGACACGATATTTACTTACGTACCGGAACGCCTATTCATCCTATGTCACCGCTCACAAAACTAATGTGGATTACACGGGATTTACCAGATGTTGCGACCCAGACGTACAAATTCATTTCCATTAAGGAGTACGTTTTTGCCCGGTTATTCCACCAATATGTCGTGGACCACTCGATTGCCTCTGCAACCGGACTCATGAATTTGCAGCAGTTGAACTGGGACGAGGAAGCGCTGCATATTGCAGGTGTGACGAAGGAGCAGCTATCCGAGCTGGTGCCGACAACTCATGTGCTCAAAGGGCTGGATGAGACCTATGCACATGACATGGGCCTACTGAAGACGACTCCTTTTGTGATCGGGGCCAGCGACGGTGTCTTGTCCAACCTCGGTGTGAATGCGATCAAGCCTGGAGTTATCGCTGTTACCATCGGCACCAGCGGAGCCATCCGCACCGTAGTTGATAAGCCGCTCACGGATGCCAAAGGGCGCTTTTTCTGTTATGCCTTGACCGAAAAGCTGTGGGTCATCGGCGGACCAGTGAACAACGGAGGTATAGTCTTCCGCTGGATCCGGGATGAATTTGCAGCCTCCGAAGTGGAAACGGCCAAACGACTGGGACTTGATCCATATCATGTGCTGACCCAAATTGCGGAACAGGTACGTCCTGGCTCCGACGGTCTGCTCTTTCTTCCGTACTTATCCGGTGAACGTGCGCCCCTATGGGACCCGAATGCTCGCGGCTCCTTCTTCGGTCTGTCCCTGCGTCACAAAAAAGAGCATATGATTCGCGCCGCTCTGGAGGGTGTGCTGTTCAATTTGTATACCGTCATGCTCGCCATGGAAGAAGTCATCGACAGACCGTCAGTCATTCACGCCACGGGTGGATTTGCACGCTCGGAACTATGGAGACAGCTCATGGCAGATATATTTGATCAGGAAGTCATTATTCCCGAAAGTCTGGAAAGCTCATGTCTGGGTGCAGCTATTCTAGGCTTGTACGCACTGGGACGGATTGATTCGCTGGATGCTGTGTCCGGTATGATTGGTACCACTCACCAGCACAAACCGGTAGCAGAACACGTGGATATTTATCGCGATTTACTGCCGATTTATATTCGCATTTCACGTAAATTCGAAGAAGAATTCAAGGATATTGCGGAATTTCAAGCCAAGTCCCTACAGTCTTGAGTTACAAGGTAAACCGAATGGAGTTACAGCAGCGAAGCCATAGGCCCTTAAACTTGTAAAGCGAAGACCCTTCTCATCAAGGGTCTTCGCTTTATTGTTGTGCGCCCTTCGTCACGTAGAGCAGCATTCGTGCATTTTACAGGAAATCGGCCAAGACCGAAATTACAGAAACAGGGTTTTAGAGATGATCACCAACAAAATAAACAGAACCAGAATCGCTCCTACAGAGGTCCATGCGCCTACGCCGCAACCCATACCGCCTACTCCGCACATATGACTCATTTACAACACTCCCTTCGCTCATTTACAGGATCATTGTATGTAGACCTGGTCAAATGCGTAAGGGGGGCATTCCCCCATTTTTGCGGCGAATGCCTGTTTATTTTGGAGACTAGCATTATGTATTAACCTCAAAATTATAGAACCCCTCAAGTGTTGCTCTCTTCATCATCAATACTGCACAAGTCCCAAGGAATCCACTCAGCAAGCCACACCTCATGCCCTGCATAATAAAATGCGATTCCCTCTTCTCTTGCTTTAATCGTGTTTACCTTGAGCATGACCAATTCACCTCTTCGGCTCCCTGCTAATGCTGCAAAGTTAGTGCTTTCAGATAAATGTACATACTTTCTGCCAACAGGATCTAAACCATCCGCCATAATAAATGGCAATGCTTGCTTATTCGTACCATGGTATAGTACATCTGGTGGATTCCCGGGAGTATACTCTATCTTTTGATAGCTATGTCCATATCTAGCTCTGATTCTACCGTTATGGATTTCAAAACGCTGCTTATCTGAATTGCGCACGATCCGCTCAATATCAGTCTGCTCTACACCTGACCAGCCTGGCAAGCTTTGAATGATTTGAAGTAAGTGTTCCACAGTACAAGAGCCGTCTGTAATGTCTAACTTTAGCCCGGATTCCTCGGGTTTGTGTCGCAGCATTTTGCTCATTATTTTACTTAGCTTCATATCTTCCTTTTGTTTCTTCATTGAATTTCTCCTTCCTTTAACATAGTAGATCAAAAGATATTTCTACATAAAATTAAGGATTCCTCTTATTTCTTCTTTATACGCTAAAAGACCATCAGAACCGGGAAGGTCTGATGGTCTTTATCAGAAAAGATGCTAGTTATGCCTCTCTGCGTCTGCGTGGTGTCAGACCAAGCCAGGACAACAACGAACTGCGCGATTTTCGTTGTCTGCCCTGGTAGGTACGCAAATTCGTAATTAACTGCCGATCCCGTTCCTCGTCGATCTTTTCTTTCATCCAGCGTTTTTGATCCTCCAGTTGGTTAGACAAGTTGATATTCTTTTCCACCAAACGGCTGTGCTCTGCTTCCAGTTCCTCCAAACGGCTCCGCATTTCCAACAAAGCGTTTTGCACCATGTCCTGCATCTGCGCCAGTTCTTGTGGCTCTACGGACTCCTGTGTTTGTACAGATACAGGCGCTTGCTTCAATCTATACTCAATAGTTGATGCCAAAGTCTGGAACTCTTCCTGCAACTGTAGCTGCATGGGTTCTTCTGACAGTGTCTGAGCATTCATTTCATCCTGTAACTCTGTCAGTTCAACCGTAGCAGCGACTTGAGCCTGCATGACCGTCTCTTCCCTGCCTTCAGCCGCCGCCATTATTTCTTCCCAGGTTGCGGTCAGTGACTCAGCATCCGAGATGGGTGGCAAGCGGAATTCCTCATCCTCCATTGGAAAGGGAGCGGTCACTCTCTCAAGCACCACCTGAACCGCCTGCTCCATCGTCATATGCTGCTCACGCAACGCCCTCCGCATCACCTTCAAGCACTCAACATCCTCAGCACTGAACATTCTTGATTGATTCGCGGAACGCTGAAACACATACCCCTGCTCCTCCAGCGCCGCTGCATATTTACGAAGGGTACTCGCCCCGATTCCCAACTGTTTTGCTGCTTCCGTCGTCGATTTGATTTCTTCCATTTAATCATTACCTCCCCGGATGGTATGGAAAGAAATAAGCTTGTATATGTAGAATTCGCGAAATCCATTGGAAACCCTTTGGCAAAAATGTTCTAATATTGCAGACTGCTAAGAACCTTTGTCATAACGGAATCTTTGTAGAAATACAAGAAACGACATTGCAGAGAATACTTCGTTCTATGTACACTAAAGACTCTTTAAAGAGCGTCACATAAATGTCATACTTTTATAATTCCTATGGCACTATTCCTTCCATCAACATAGTTCATGTTATAATTTATACAGCGGTCACCTTAAATATAAATTGAAATGCACTCTCCTACCTTCCAGTAAAAGTATTGATAATTTACGTTCATTCTACAATTAATCGCAGAAAGACACCTCTTTCACAGTTCATTTTTAATTTTCCGGAATGGAGACAAAAAAAATGGATATTTTCAAAAGATCAGCAATATGTTATGTTATGTAACGTAAAATGGATTTCAGGCATAATTTGTAGCATATTAACGTTCGCTGGAACGAGGAGGCAACATAGATGAAGGGGAAGGCAAGGAAAGTAGCTATTGTCGGCGCGGGAATGGTCGGTTCGAGCTGTGCCTACTCAATGGTTAATCAGTCCATTTGTGATGAAATCATGATGATTGACCGCACGTATGATCGGGCTTTGGCCCATGCACTGGATCTGTCCCATTGTATGGAGTTTACGTCCACACGCACTAAGGTACGTGCAGGCACGTATGCAGACTGCACGGATATGGACGTGGTGATTATAACGGCTGGAGCCAACCCTAGACCAGGTCAAGACCGCCTGTCTGTACTGGACGACGCAGTGCTTATCACCAGAGAGATTGTAACAGCGATTATGGAGGGTGGCTTCGACGGTATATTCGTCATTGCCGCTAATCCTGTCGACATTGTAACGTATATGGTACAAAGTATATCCGGTCTGCCGCGCAACAAGGTGATCGGCACGGGCACCTCTATCGACTCGTCCCGGCTCAAGACGTTGCTTTCTGAGGTGTTTTCCATAGATCCACGCAGCGTACAAGGATATGCTCTTGGCGAGCATGGCGAATCCCAATTCGTCGCTTGGTCACACGTAACGATTGGCGGTAAGCCGCTTTTACACATTTTACGGCAGCATAAGGAACGATTCAGCCACGTCGATCTGGACGACATTGCCCGTAAAACCAGGGATGCAGGCTGGGAAATCTTCACCCGCAAAGGCGCCACTTATTTTGGTATTGCCAATGCTCTGGCATACATTACCCGTTCCATTTTAAATGATGATGGTAAAATTATAGCGGTCTCTGCTGTATTGGACGGCGAGTACGGGCACACCGATGTCTGCACGGGCGTTCCAGCGATTATCGGCAGCGGAGGAATTCAAGAGGTCATTGAGTTGGAACTAAGTCCAGAGGAACAAGCGAAGTTCGACGCCTCTTGCCACTTTATCAGCAATAATATCCGTGCCATTTCAGACTTAGTGTAAACCAATAGCACAGAAAAAAAACTCCTTACCCTCATTGAGGATAAGGAGTTTTTGCAATCCCCGTATTTCGCCCTATATCTCTTTATAACGAAATACCGTCAGTCCCGCCAACGTAAATACGACAAAGCTGCCCATTATAACCGTCAATAGTGTATCAGTTGGCACCATGAACGCCCCGAAGTTGTCTCTTCCACTCGGCATCATCGCCAATAAAGGCTGTGTCCATGGATAGTACGGACCGTAGGCTTGAGAATTGGCGACCAGAATATTCGGCACGGTGAACACAAAATTCAACGCAAGCGGTGCGGCAAAGCTGGACCACAAGAAGGATACCATCAACTGCAACGCAGCCAGCGGCAGGCAGGCTACCCAGCCTGCGAGCAGACTTTGAGCGATCACAGCCCAAGGAATCGGTCCGTTCATCCCCTGCACAGCTCCAACACTCAGCAACGCTCCTCCGAACAGTAGCTGGGTCAATCCGACCAAGGCCATAATGATAGTCAGCTTAGCTGCGTACAGACTGGTGCGGGACAATGGCAATGACATCAGCTGCTTCCAGCCGCCGCCCCCATGCTCGAAACGGCAGACTAGAGACCCAAACACGGCCGTCAGCATCGGCAGGAACAGCAGCGCATGAACTGTAAGCATGGCTGACAACAGCAACAGCCAGTTCCCTCCCGGATTCGCCAGCAAACCAATCAGGACGGCAATCGCCGGGCTGACGAGCGCGAGCAGCCAGACGGGCGATTTCGCCATTTTCAACCGTTCAACAGAAAGTAACCGTGCATATCCTCCGAACATTACGCCACATCCTTTCGGCTAAAATGGGCCGCTGTCAGCAGGCTGAGAAGCATACCCGTTCCGCACCCGACGGACGCAAACATCCACGCTTGAGGTGCAACCCAGGCGAATTGAGGCCAGGCCAATGGAAACCATTCGGACAGCTGTGAAGCAAACAAGCTGCCGATGCCTAACGTAATGCCCAGTGTTACAGGTAGCGCTTGATTATGGAATGTGACTGTTAACCACAACAATAATACGAGCATAGGCAACGTGCCGCCTAAGGGCCAAAATCCGAGTCGTAGCAGTTCTCCTACGGGTGCAGGTTCTCCCCCGAAGCCAAGGATCATTCCCAACACCCAAGTCCCTACCGTCAGGAGTAGACAGGACACACACAGCATCCCAATCGCCAACGTCAGCTTGGCCATATAGACGCTGAATTTGGAAATCGGCAAGGCCAGCAACTGCTTCCATGAGTTAGATGTATGCTCCACATTCGCCAACATGGAAGCCACCATAGTAGCTCCTAGCACCAGCGCAAGGGGTACAAAAAGAGCGATGTTATCCATCAAAACTTCCCACAGATGACCCTTGTTACGCGGAATCAGATAGTCATATCGAAGTCCAAAGTTGAGCGCCTGCATGGCCACCAGCCCAAGGGGACCGAGGAACACCAAGAACCAGATTCCCTTTCTGCGTGCTTTGAGCAGATCCGCCGTGAGTGCTCGCAGCATCATAAGGAAGCCCCTCCTTTGCCCACCACCTGCATGAACATATCCTCCAGCGATTTGCGGCGTTCCTCCACACGGTATACGGCATGCGTATTTTCGACCAATCTTCTGACCAGCAGCGCAACAGCCGCATCATTCATGTTCTCGAACTCCAGCGCCGATCCGTCCTTCACCGAATGGTAGCCCTGCTCACGCGCAATCAATTGGGCTGCTTCCGGTTCCGACACGACGATCCGAATTCCGCCCGCGGATTCCTGACGGAGATTATGAATCGTGTTTTGGAAGACCAGCTCTCCTTCACGAATAATACCTACGGTATTCGCCATATGCTCTACCTCGCTCAACAGATGGCTGGATACCAGTACGGTGATCCCCCGTTGCTTGGGCATCGCCTGAATCAATGTGCGCATTTCCTGAATACCCTCCGGGTCCAAGCCATTCGTAGGCTCATCCAAAATGAGCACTTCTGGATTCCCAAGCAGGGCTGCTGCAATACCAAGTCTCTGCTTCATGCCCAGCGAGTAGCCTTTGACTGGACGTTTGGCATGCTTGGTCAGTCGGACGACCTCTAACACTTCCGCAATGTTTTGCTTGGGTACATTCAAAATACGGCGAATGGCCTCCAGATTTTCAATGGCGTTCAAATGACCATAATACGAAGGATACTCCACCAACGAGCCGACTTTACGCAAAATATCAAGCTTATGTCTGCGAATATCTTTGCCGAATATACGAATCGTTCCTCGAGTTGGGCGAATAAGTCCAAGCAGCATGCGGATCGTTGTCGTTTTCCCTGCTCCATTTGGACCCAGAAATCCGTAAATATCTCCCCGAGCTATTTTCAGGTCCAGCTGATTAACCGCCGCGCAGCCTTTGTATATTTTGCTGAGACTGTTCGTTTCAATAATGTATTCGTTCAAGTTCCTCACCTCGACACCTATCGTAACGTGCCAAGTTTAAAGCCAAGGGAACTCTGAGTTTAAGTTTTGTTTAAAAAACGGATTCGGGTCCCGGCTGATGAACTGAAAATCTCCCTCTCCAAATTCATTTCGCGAGCCAGCAGTTCTGTAATCGCCAACCCAATCCCGGCTCCTTTTTCACTGGACTGTTGCTCCATACCAGGCCCTTTATCTGTGATAACCAATGCCTCTGTCCCATTATCCTTCTGGACTTGAACACCAATATATCGGCCTGAGGCAGCATGGCGAACTACATTTTGAAAGAGATTGTCCAGCAGACGACGGAAGCCTTGCTCATCGACATTCCACACCATACTATGCTCAGGCAGGTCGATATCCACTTCAAAGCCCTCCTTCTCCCACACCGGATACCAGCTGGCTACACACTCCCGCACTAGCCGCAGGATATCACGCGGTGTGTTATTCATGGTGTATTTGCCACTGGATAGGAGATTATAGGTCAGCAAGTTGTCGATCAGACTCCCAAGGTCCTTTAGCTTGTTTTCCATTAGTGTAATCGACTGTTTCCCTCTGCTGCTGAGATTTTCACCATCTAGTGTATACAGATGGCTACGCACGACCGTAAGCGGCGTCCGAATATCGTGTGACAGATCCGCGACCAGTCTCTTCCGTAGCTCTTCCTCCTGACGCTCACGTCCCCGACTCTCTGCCAACTGCTCGACCATCTGATTAAATGCTTCTTCCAGCTTGCCGATTTCATCCGGGCGTCCAGTGGCAACAAGAATAGGCAAGCCGTCCTCTCCTCGCTGCGACATGGCGGCCTGAAGCTGCAACAGTCTACGCCGAATGTCTCCAAAAAACAGAAGAGATACGGATATAAAAGCGCCCAAAATCAATACAATAAAAAAGAAATAGTACATCAACATACTACTATCAGTAGGTGGCTGTTCAAAGAACGAACGAGGCACTTTTAATACCATATAGCCCTGATTTACATCATTCTTGCCCCCGCCAATAAAGGCTACTACCGTAAACGGCCCCTCATAGCTTGCTTGCTTCATAAAAGCTATAGCCTGCGCAGCGTTCCATTGTTTTGGCAGGTTAGGTTGGGTCGGTAACTCCAACCTAGTTAACCCTGCGGTATCCACCCAAAATATTTGGGATTTAGGGAACATATCTTGTTGTATTTTGCGCAGATGGACTGAGATTTGCTCTGGTGTGGCTCCCTTCAAGGCTACAGCTTCGCGATGCCAGCTATTTTCGGTATGGGTAGCAGAGGGATAGTAAGCGTTTTTAGGCTTGGACCCCGCCCCCCAATTGAATAACACGCTATATATCAAGGCTGTAGCAGGCAACACAATGGGCAACAGCATCATAGCAACCACAATGATGACCAGATAACGGAACAACAGTGAACTGCGAAACCGACCTCCCTGATCCGGCTTAGAGCTGGGATGCAGCCTCCTCCAACCCTTGCGCGTCCTGTTCATTATGCTTTCACCCGATATCCTACACCACGGATCGTCTCAATGATGCGAGGTGTCGCAGGATCAATCTCCAGCTTTTCGCGCAGGTGTCGGATGTGAACCATTAAAGTTTTGTCTCCGTCGATATATGGATCTCCCCATACCGCTTCATACATTTGCTCTTTCGTCATAATCTGGCCCAAATGCCGCAGTAAATAAGCAAAAATGTGATATTGCTTGCCTGTCAGTGTAATTTCCTCCCCGGTATCACGGTTCACAATACGGTTATCAGGAGAGAACACAGAGAGATGCCCCAGTTGTAAGGATTCTTCAGGCACGGTTCCTGATCGGCGCAGCAAAATCTCCATACGTGCTATGAGCTCGTCCGGGTGAAAGGGCTTGGTTACATAATCGTCGGCGAAATCCAGTCCTTGCAGTTTATCGTCTATGGAGGTACGAGCAGACAACATGAGAATGGGAAGCTCCGGGTACTCTTTCTTGAGCCGTTTCCCTATGGTGAATCCATCCAGACCAGGTAACATCACATCCAAAATCACGAGTTGGCACGTACGGGCTGCCTCCACAGCCCCATCCCCGCTGCGAAGCCATACTACAGCGTAATTCCGCTCTTCCAAATACTGATGCGTCCAAGCACCGATATCCTGGTCATCTTCGATGTATAACACATTTGTTTTCATCATGAGCACCTACTTATCGTTTTTCTTTTATGTAATGGGCATTATAGCATTTATGGTACATAACCCACTTAAAAAGGTTAATAACTATCTTATACGACATACGCTTCACATTTTCAAATTTGAATGCTTATGAAAAAAGGAGGCCGACCCGATGCTGCTGGAAGCTATATACCATCACCCGAAACGCAATTGGGCTTTTGGTTATAATGATGAAACGATATTTCTACGGCTACGTGCGAAGAAAAATGACCTGAACACCGTTCATGCTCTCACCGGAGATAAATACGATTGGGACCGCACCCAACAGCTTGTCCCGATGTCCAAATTCGCTACTGATGGCAGGTTTGATTACTATGAGTGCAGTATAAAACCTACTCACCGTCGGCTGAAATATGGATTTTTGCTAGAAGACGGTGAGGAACGTATTTGGATGAACGAGGACGACTTTACTACCCAAGAACCCGAAAATGCAGATAAACTGTTCCAATATCCGTTCTTGAACCCGATTGATATTCTGAAGCCACCTGCATGGGTGAAGGATGCGGTATTTTATCAGATTTTCCCGGAACGATTTGCGAACGGTGACCCCTCCATCAGCCCAGAAGGTGCAGAGACATGGGGTGGAACCCCACAAAGAGACAATTTTTTCGGTGGCGATCTACAGGGGATTCTGGATCACCTAGACCACCTGAACGAGCTGGGGATTAACGCCATATATATGACTCCTGTGTTCAAGGCGACGACCAATCATAAATATGATACAGAGGATTATATGGAGGTGGACCCACATTTCGGGGACAAAAAGACATTGAAAAAACTGGTCGATGCCTGCCACGATCGAGGAATTCGGGTGCTGCTTGATGCGGTGTTCAACCATTCAGGGCGTACTTTTAAACCGTTCGTCGACGTCCAGGAAAAAGGCGAAGCCTCGCCTTACAAGGACTGGTTCCATGTACATAGCTTTCCCCTGAAAGTGGTGGATGGCATACCGACGTACGATACATTCGGGCTGGAACCGATGATGCCCAAGCTGAACACCGAACATCCTGAGGTGAAAAGGTACCTGCTGGATGTAGCAAAGCATTGGATCGAAGAAATCGGCATCGATGGTTGGCGGTTGGATGTGGCAGACGAGGTGGACCACGCCTTTTGGCGGGAATTCCGCACTACGGTCAAGCAGGCCAATCCGGATGCGTACATTTTGGGTGAAATGTGGAATGAATCATCTGAATGGCTTCAGGGGGACCAATTCGATGCAACGATGAATTATCCGTTCACCTACGCCGTGAATGATTTCTTCGTCAAAAAAGCGACCGATGCCCAAAGCTTTGCCTACGCCATCGGACGACAGCTGGCCCGCTATCCACAGCAAGCATCCGAGGTTGCTTTCAATCTGCTGGATAGCCATGATACACCGCGCCTACTGACGCTGTGCGGGGGCGACAAGCGACTGATGCGGCTGGCTGCTTTGTTCCAGTTCACGTATATGGGCGCACCCTGCGTTTTTTACGGCGATGAGATCGGCCTGGATGGAGATGCCGATCCAGGCTGCCGCAAGTGTATGGAGTGGGACACCGACAAGCAGGACCGCGAGCTGTTCGACTTTTACCGCGAGCTGATTGCACTTCGTAAGGGGCACCCGGTCCTCCGTGATCAGGGAAGCATCACCTTTTTGGAGGCACAGCCAGAGGGCACCTCACTTGCCTACGAGCGCCGCAGCGGGGAAGAAGTGCTGCTCGTGCTGCTCAATCGTTCCGATGAGGATCACGTTTTTGAATTGGACATTCCTGAGCAGGAATGGAAATCAGCCTTTGGCGAAAGCCAGTGGTCCGTAGGACCGAAGGGACTGCATGCCGAGCTTCCTCCTTACGGATATGCTGTGCTGAAGGCAACGCCTGTGCGATCAATCAACTCTGCAAAAGAAGTCGACAACAAGACGCAAAGCAAGGCATAGGCTATGTAGACGCGGATGCTGATGAAAGTACCTGCCGAATACGGCAAAAAAAAGCGAAACCACCAGGAACAAGATAGTTAACTTGTTCCTGGTGGTCTTTTTACGTTAAATATGAGCTTCTATCCAAGTCGCTTATTTGTTTTTAACATCTGTTCTTACTACCCCAACGTCTGAAGCATTGATAGAAATGGGGTTGCCGCCTTGCCCTGTTTGAGCTGAAGAAGATTGTCTAACGTCCACCCTAATTCTTTTGCCCTTAAAGCCAGTTCGTCTCCTTTTTCCCAATGCAGTGGCCTCCTTAAGTCTTCATGGCTTCATGAACCTCTCAATATGACCTAACTGTGGAGAGATATGCTATATGCATATGCCGCTGAAGAAAACAGGTCTCGGCGAATATCAGATCATAGAGAAAAGAGGCTGTTAGTACCCGAGCTGGCAAGCTCCTCCAAGAAATTGCAACGAACATACTAACAGCAAAAGAGCGGAACCTGCTTTTACAGGCTCAATGTGGCTTTAAAACCATCATTGAGCCTGTAATGATTAATGATATAGAATCATTGCTTATATCAGCTATCAACAAGCCAGCAGCCTTTCATGACTATCGTTGAACGCTAGCAAATTCGCTTGTAGATAATTGAATATTTTAATCCGTAAAATTTAAAGCGTTTACAAGTTAAGCGGCAGGTTGCCGGTCAGAGACGGCTGCTTGACCGGATCACTTTCAAATTGGCTTAAGCCAATACACCAAGAGCGTATCCAATAATTCCTATTGCGAATAAAGCAAAAATCAGAGCTATAGCATTCACTTTCTTTTTGAGCAGTCTCATGCATAAAAAAGTCAGCAAGAGAGGTAACAGACCAGGTATCAATTGATCCAGAATCATCTGTATCGTCGTAACAACCTCTACTCCATCCGAACGGGTATATCGGGATACTTCGAGTGGTATATTCAGAGTAGTCCATTTGGATACAAGGGCGCCCATAACAAATAGTCCCAGGATGGAGGCCGATTCCGTAAGCTTTTGCAGCCGGTTTCCGGACATGTCGGACACAATCTCCGTCCCTTTTTTGTAGCCGTATTTCAGTCCGTACCACTTAGTGGCCAGGCGAATAACATTAAAAAGCAAGAAAAATAGGACAGGCCCGATAACGCTTCCGGACAACGCAATGGAAGCTCCTAATGCAGCCAGAACGGGGCGTAATGTTCCCCAGAAAATAGGGTCCCCTACTCCAGCCAAAGGTCCCATTAAGCCAACTTTCACACCACTTATGGTAGCATTATCAATCGGCTGGCCATTGGCTTTCTGCTCCTCCATAGCGGCCGTTACCCCCATAATCGGTGCAGAGATAAACGGTTGAGTATTAAAAAACTCCAAATGCCGCTTTAGTGCTTCTTTTTGGTCTTCCTTCTTGCTGTATAGCCGCTTGATTGCCGGAATCAAGGTGACACAAAAACCAATCGACTGCATACGCTCAAAGTTAAACGAGCCCAGCAGGAACCATGAACGGAAAAACATTTTGTTTAAATCGCTTTTGGTCAACTTTTTTTCTTCCATAGTACCCCACTCTTTCATTAAGAATTTCTTTAGAGCTCTTCAATTTCACCCACTTGATCTTTGCGCTGGCTATATTTAGGATTGAGCTGGATATACAGCAGAGCCAGAACCGCCCCCATGATTCCAAAGCCAACCAGATTGATGCTTGTAAATGCCGCGATGACAAAGCCCAAGAAAAAGAAAGGCATCAGATATTTGGCTGCCATCATGTTAATAACCATGGCATATCCTACAACGACGATGAATCCCCCTGCAATTTGCAGCCCTTTTGTAATGACCTCCGGGATCGCGTCCAGCAAAGTCGTAACCAGACCGGTTTCTGCTGCAATAGCCACCAATACGGCAGGCAAAGCGACGCGTAATCCCTGAAGAAGGAGGGCTATGAAGTGACATAATTCAATTCCTTTGAAATTTGAAGATTCGGCATATTTATCTGCCAGATGCTGAAAGAACACGGTAATCGTTCTAACAAAGATAGTTAACACTTGTCCGCCAGCCGCAATCGGAATCGCAACGGCAATTCCCGCACCGATCGATTGGTGCCCGACAATAACCAATATGGTTGAGACTACACTGGCCAAAGCCGCATCCGGAGCCATGGACGCTCCGACATTCATCCAGCCCAAAGCCAACAATTCCAGCGTACCGCCTAGAATAATACCGGTTTTGAGATCTCCCAGGACCAGACCGATCAGTGTACACGCAACTATAGGACGATGAGTCTGTCCTTCATCCAAAACACTGCCCATTCCGCAAATGGCTGCAACCAGCGTGACCATTACGATTTCAAAAACACTCATGTTTGACCCCCTCTCTTATGCGTACGTGTTGTTAAAACTGGACATTTTGGAGCTTGTTAATCAAATTAATTTTAGGATCACTGGCCACTTTTCTAATCTCCAGTTCTATCCCCTTTTCGTGCAATTTATAAAATGCCTCTACATCCTGCTTGTCTACGGACACTGCTCCGGTAATTTGTGTTTTGCCTTCTTTGAAGCACATTCCACCTACATTTACCGATGTAAACGGTACCCCACCTTCTACAACCCGCAGTACATCCGTGGGATTGGTAAACAGGAACAAGGTCTTGAAATCGTTATATTTAGGATTGTTATAAGCTTCAATCGCTTTCGCAATCGTGACAACATAAGCTTTAATCCCCGGCGGCGCCACTTGTAACAATAAGGTTTTGCGCAGCGTATCCGCAGCGACCTCATTGCTGACGGCGATAATTTTGTTACACTTCGTTTCCTTCACCCACACCGTAGCTACCTGACCATGAATCAGACGGTCATCAATACGAACAAATGATATTTCCATACCTATAATTCCTCCTCTGTTTGTATGTCCCGGATGACACGAAAAGACTTCATTGAATCCTGACCCGCACGGATGGCCAGATCACTTAGATTCTCCACGTTCTCCAGCCCTCTATTGGTCAGCAGGTCTACGATCATTGGCAGGTTTACCCCTGTTACAATGTCCATTTTTTCATACCGGGCCACAATCCTACTGGCCGCATTATAGGGACTGCCACCAAACAAATCGACGAGAAAAATCAATCCGTCCGTCCAATCAATTGTTTCCAAGGCCGCTTTGTACTTCTCAACAAGTCCGTTAACACTTTCACCTGGTTCAAACGTTACACCCACCACATTTTCCAGATGGCCAAAAATCATTTCCGTGGATCTTAGGATCTCTTCAGAAAATTTTCCATGAGTGCCAACAATAACACCTATCATTTGTTTCACCCCCTCCTTGCATCCTTCGCCTATACTTATATGCAAGTCTCATGCCAAGATTCTGTATGATGCGATTAACTATCAAAAAAAAGACCAAACCCTCGGCTGCTCCGGGAATTTGGCCTTTTCTCACCAACTACCTATTATCCTTATCCGCATGATTAATACACATCCAGCATCGTTTTATACACTTGCGCCACTACTTGGGGATACAGTTATATACTTCGCTTAGGATTTCGCAAATATAATATTTTTCATCATTAGTCAGCTTAATGTTAATACTGGAGGCAAATATATTGCAGGAACGGTTCACCACATCGATTAATCGTTGTTCAAGCAAGGATACATCCTCCTGATACACTAGCCCTTCTCCAATGACCATTCGTTCCAGCGCATGAGCCGTATGAACAGCAAGCTGAACCTTCTTTGCATAATGGAAATCAGCCTCCAGTTCCTGTTCCAGCTGCTCGATAAATTTCATCAAAATCCCCAAAATTTTGTGAGGATTCAAATAAGTCATAAACTCCTTTAGCGTATCCTCACATAGATCTCTTACGATCACGCTTCCGTGTTCATGCATAACAGGCAACTGATTGTTGAGCAACAATTCTCTTAATGCCTGTTCACCGCTTGCCTCGATCAGTTTTTCCAAAGGGATAAACGGTACATTGAGCTCGCTTGGCCGCTTAACCCCAATCACCGCAAGAAGCGTATGCTTGGCCCGTAAATCCTTCACCACTTTATCCAATTCCCTGACCTTTGCCGGTACAACAACTATTTTCTCTTCGGTTAAGTCATAAACAACCTTCTCTACAAACTCCTTTAGCTTGGCGGCGGCACCTTTGCCGGAGGAACAGACCGTCACGATTACCTTATTACTGGTCTTTTCCGCTTTCACTCCAGCATTTCCAGTGTTATATCCACGAAAATCCTTCAAAGATAGATAAATTTCCTCTATATTCATATCAAAAATACTGGCCTTTCGCACAGCCTCCAACACAAGCGGGGTTGAAACCATATCGATAGTCTTCACCTTAATCCCGACACGTTCCATAATGGTTGCTTCAAGATTGAGCAAGGAGCCCATATCAACCAGCAGCAATACGCCTCTGCCATTGTCAATGTCCTTCACTTTTTCCACAATAACTTCCAGGATTTCTCTGGGGCTAACATCCAAAGGCATGTCTACTGCGCAAATATTTGAGCTCCCCAGCAGGCTGTCGACAACGCTAACGACACTGCTTGCCGTACTGTTGCCATGTGCAGCTACGATGATTCCCACATTTCCCTGGTGCTCCTCTTCTACCGATTTCAGAAGAATCGCCACATAGGTGGTCTCGGCATCGGGTACGCTGACTTCAAACTTGGACTCGATCAAATCTTTGATAATGAGTGCCAGTCTGTATTCTTCATCCTGATCATTCATCGGTTCATAGATTTGTTTACTGACATATTTTTTCTCCCGGATTCGCTTTAAAAAAGCACTTAAATGAAGACTGAAGGCATAAACAAACCTGTCGCTGTAATTTCTGTTCAATTCTTTTCGAGCCATCTCTTGCACCTGTTCAGCGAACTCTAGGATATTTCTGCCTACGATCTTAAGGATCCGTTCCCTTCCCCCTTTGATGTTATAAAATCGGTTATAGAAGCTTTTGATGTGAATATTGACATCTGTAGTAATAAACTTATTGATAAAACTGTCGTCGAGTCCTTCTTCTTTGAGCATCCCTATCTTGTCTTCAATCAATTTGTACAGGTTGAACGGCAGTTCAAAAGCGTCTACTTCATCCATTCCTTTGCTGCCTTCAGGAGTAATATACAGCGAGGAGTTGACCATCTCCATTTCGGCAATCTCCTTGCGGTTCTTCCCCATATTAAATAGACCTTCCTTGATATTTCCGGGCAAAATTTTAAAATCAAGTTCAATCTCTTCCTTATTTTCATGTATGCTGTTCAAAAATCCTTTGGCACACACAAGCTGAATGTTCGATTTCAACTGACCGATATTTCCATAGGTTACGCTGCCAATCAGTGCTTTTACAGTTTCCAATTCAACCCTAATAGGCTTGTTCACACGATGGGCTTCGTTTGCAAAGAGATGCTTCAGGATCAAAAACCTCTCTTCAACAGTTCGCTCTTGCAAGGAAGGAATGTTGATCGTAATCGGTATCCGTCTGATAAAGGTTTTCAGCATGGAAGAACCGGGATCTTCGGTCGTAGCGCCGATGAGCAGCACATTCGCTTCCCGCTTGCGCTCCGACTCGCCCAATTTGTTGTAACTGTTCGTGTCCATGAAATAAAATATCATTTCTTGGCCTTCTGGGGGCAGCCGATGAATCTCATCCAAAAACAGAATGCCCCCATCCGCTTTCTCGACCAGTCCCTCTTTCTCCCGATCAGCCCCGGTAAATGCTCCTTTTACATGACCAAAAATGTGGGAAAGTAGCAGCTGAGGGTTATTGTAATAATCAGCGCAGTTAAATACGATAAACGGTGCTTGCTCTGAAAAGCGCTTCATATATTTCCCATAATTATACATCAACCTAGCGAACATTGTTTTCCCAACGCCAGTCTGTCCCACAATCAGCGTATGTAGGCCCTTCGGCGGGTATAATATTGCCGCTTTTCCCTGCTCAACCTGGTTCCTCATACTCCCCATGAAACCAATTAAGGCGTGAAACGGATCCACTTGCTCTCCAGGCAGCAATATTTCATGAATACTGTTGACTTGGATTTGTTTCTCTTTAAGCTGAACCCGAAAGGTCTCCTCGATCACCTGCTTGTGCAAAAACTTGACGGGTCTCCCCTTGATTTTAATAATCAAGTCGGCGCGAAGTAGGCTATTAAGCTCCTTGCTTACATTATTTCTTAACATATTCTGTTGATCGGCTATTTCCGCAGCCGTAATTCCACCGCCGTCCTGCAAGGCCTCTACCGACAGTTTCTTTGTCCCATTGGCAATATACTCTAAGATCTCATCAATTCGTTTCACGGTATTCCCCCATGCTGACTAGTTCTTATTTAATTAGTATATAAAAAAAGAAATAATCCTCTACAAGAAAATAAACTGACAAGTTAATCATTAATCTGATACCCTTTTTATTGAATCTATCCAAAACTCAAATTCAGCCCATTCCATTCACTTCTTTTCCAAGATCAAAGGTTGGCAGTATAATTGCATAAGCTTCACGAATAAGCTGCATAAAAAGTTATTTTTGTTTCCCAGTAAGGAGCTGAGATAAAATAATGCGCTACGGATTACAGCAAGAGCAAACATTCAGGCTGGCTATGACTCCAGAATTACGACAAGCCATCACGATTCTTCAATATTCTTCGGTCGATCTGATGTCATATCTTCATGAGCAAGCAAATGAAAATCCGATCATTGACTTGGCAGAGATCGATATGTCCATCGAAAGAATCAACACAGAAGAAGAATATTCGCTACGAAAAAATGATAATCCGGTAGACCTTCTGGACTTTGTCTCTAATCCCGCAGATAATTTATATAGACATCTCAAAGCGCAGCTTGGGATGGTCCGCGGGCTATCCAAACTACAACAGATGATTGGCATGTTTCTAATTGGGAATTTAAATGAAAAAGGCTACCTTGAGCTGGATGTAAATACAGCTGCCGGAATACTTGACGTCCCCACCGATGAGGTTGAAAATATACTTGCCCTGATCCAAGGCTTTGAACCGGCAGGAATCGCTGCCCGCAGTCTGGAGGAATGTCTTCTTTTGCAGCTGCGATATGCCGGGAATGATGATGTTTACCTGGAAGAAATCGTGCGACATCACATGGTCAATCTTTCATGTAACCGCATACAAAAAATCGCGGATGCTCTAGGGATCGACATTCACATGGTACAACAAATGATCGATCAGATACGCAAGCTGAATCCTTGTCCGGGAGCGGCATTTGCTCCATATGAACGCCAGTATCATATAGCAGATATCTCAGTGGAGAAATCCAAAAACGACTACGTTGTGACAGTTAATGATATCACAGTCCCACGCGTCGGGATTAATCCTTTTTACCAAAGTATGCTTCGAAAGCCGGCGATGGAGGAAGAGAAACGATTTCTTCGTGAGAAGATGAATACAGCATTATGGCTTATTCATAGCCTTGAGCAGCGCCGCCTGACCCTGATGCGTGTGGCCCAGGCTATTGTTGATAGGCAACGGGAATTTTTTGAGCATGGCGTTTATCATCTGAAATCGATGACCCAAAAGGAGATTGCTGGAATAACCGGCCTGCATGAATCCACGATCAGCCGGGCGGTCAGTAATAAATACATGCAGACGCCCCGTGGATTGTTTGAACTCAAATATTTCTTCACCTCCGCCCTAGGATCGAAAGACGGGGATGCTACTTCATCAGAGAGCGCAAAAATGCGGATAAAGCAGATCATCGACAGTGAAGAGAAGCAAAAACCATTTTCAGATCAGGCAATCACAGAGCTGATGGCAAAGGAAGGACTAGAGCTGTCACGCAGAACGGTAGCCAAATACCGTGAAGAATTGGGGTATTTATCCTCCACCAGGAGAAAAGTGTATTAAAGCTTCAGCAAGCGGTTGTGAAAACTAAAAAGCAGCGCTATCACATTCTCCCGGCTGCCTCCCTCGTAGAATCTCCAATAGAATAGGCCAACCAGTAATCTCTGGTTGGCCTATTCATACGACCTGAGCCAGTACAGCCGTTTACGCAGGTAGCGTCTGTGTTTTCAATTGCACGTACAACTGGTGCGTCACCTGCTGCGGTTCAATACCCAACTCATCTTCCAATATTCTGACGAAGCTTTCATAATGCTTTTGCGCAGCGGTATAATCGCCCAGTTGGGCATAGGCGGTCAGCAGCAGACTGCAGATATCGTCTGAGTACGGCTCCCGCTGCTGTAGGCTGAGCAAGCGCTGAACAGACTGCCGGGTACGACCTGAGCGAAGCTCTTCTCTCGCCAGCTCAGAAGCACATGCCAGATACATACTGCGCAGCTTCTCCCTTTTTGCATACGCCCACGGGTAATCGTGCTCCTCCAGGTAGTTGCCACGGTATAGAGCCAACAGGCTATCAATACGCGGCGTACCGCCGCTACCGGATGCAGCCCATTCGGATATTCCCCGCTCGAAGAGCTCTACATCTGTAATCCAGCCATTGCGGTTCAAGCGGTAGCGATCCAGATTGTATTCTAGTTTTGTATCTTGCATCCGTTCTTTCAACGCCTTGCGAATTTGGTAAATGGACGTGTGCAGGTGAACAACAGCCTTGTCCAAATGATATTCAGGCCACAGCGCATCCAGCAATTGTTCTTTGCTCACCCATTCCCCTTCATGGTGTAGTAAAAAGGAAAATAGCTCCTGTGACTTTAACGTGCGCCATTTGAGTGGTTTCGCTCCTACGGCTTCCTGTCCAACCTCCAAAATTTCAAGCTTTTGAAAACAACGTACCTTGGGGGATTGCTCTGCTGCAACTCCCAAGCTGGAGGAACGGGAATCAGCCAGCGTGGCTGCAATCCGATCTATCGTTTTGGATAGCCGCCGGGCATGAACGGGCTTTAACAAGTAATCCAGTGCTTGCAGCTCGAACGCTTCAATAGCATATTCCGAGTACGCGGTCACAAAGACGATATGAATATGGGAATCCAGCTGTTGAATCCACTCGGCGGCCTCCAGACCGTTCATCTCTGGCATTCCGATATCTATAAAAACAATATCCGCACGTTCTGACGCCAGATGATCCAGCCCCGCTTGTGCAGACGTATATTTCCCCATTACCGTTAACCGTCCGTCCGCCTCCAGCAACCGTTCCAAGTAGGTTAATGCCGACCTCTCATCATCAATCAAAATCGCCTTCATTTGTGTCCGTGCTCCCTTCCTGCTGCAACCATCCATCATGATGCTCTATCTACATGCTATCTGCTTTATCCTTACGAATTTTAATTTCTTATATTTTATATATCGTATCGTCGCGGGCGTGACATTAGCTTTTCCGACGAATGTACTGTACTTTTTTTATTCATCGGTATTCCGGGGCGAAATCGTTTCCGGCACACGGAAGCTTACCGTCGTCCCTTGCATAGGATTACTTTCAATCCTCAATCCTTCTCCATACATATGGATAAGACGGCGATGGATATTACGCAGTCCCACGCTGGAAGATATATGATCCTCCGACAGCAGTTGTTCCAGTCGCTCCGGTGGAATCCCTACGCCGTCATCGGTCACGCTGACCACAAAATCGGTTCCATCCTCCTGCACAACCACTCGCACGGTTCCACCTGTTGCCCGTTGCATCACACCATGCCGTATCGCATTTTCCACGATGGGTTGAATACTTAACGGCGGGATGAGCGACCGGATGTTCCTCCCTACCTCTACGGTTACCTGCAAACGTTCTTCAAATCGTGCTTTTTCCAGTGCCACATACGATTCTACCAATTCCAGCTCCTTGGATAACGGTACCGTATTCTCCCTGTTCTGAAAATCAAAGCTCCCCCGCAAATACTGGCTTAGCTCCATGAGCAGCTCCGCTGCTTTGTCCGGGTCTACGGCTACGGTCGAAACAATGACATTCAAGGCATTGTACAGAAAATGCGGCTTGATTTGTGCCTGTAAAAAGGCCATTTCAGAACGCACCGCTTCCTCCGCTGAATGGCGCATGTTCAGCAGCGTGCGCACACGCGCTTTTAATTCCTCAGCATCAACAGGCTTACGTAGAAAATCATTCGCTCCGGCCATAAAACCTGCGCGGATATCGCCGGGCAGATCGCGTGCCGTCAGGAGCAACACCGGTAGCTCGGACAGGGAATACCGTTCCCTTATCCGTCGGCACAGCTCAATACCGGACATTTCCGGCATCATCCAGTCCGTAATGACCAGGTCAAATCGGGTACGGCCATTCAGCATGTGAAGTGCCTCCTCGGCATGATCCACAGCCACCACGCTACAACCTGTGGCATATAATAGTTCCTCCAGTACCCGAAGGTTAACCTCGTCGTCATCTACAGCCAGCACTTTGTAAGGAACAGTCTGGACTCGCTCCAGTGCGTCCTCTTCATGCGGAATCACATTCGGACCCGACGTCACGCCAGGCTGCAATATAACCGCAGGCGAAACATCTTTTTGAGCTTCATGTCCCAACGTTCCGGTCTGCGCCAAGGGCAGTGTAAAATAAAAGGTCGAACCCTTGCCTAATCTAGATTCTACCCGGATATGACCCCCATGCAGTTCCACCAGACGACGGACTATGCCTAATCCAAGCCCTGTCCCACTGTATCCTTCATCCTCAGCATTCGCCCCTCGGTTAAAAGGTTCAAATATATGCGAAAGATGCTCCTGGGCAATACCGGAGCCGGTATCCTTTATACTGATTTCCATTTCACGGGTCCCCGCTTTGGCAGAGATTACGATTTTGCCTTCCTCCGTAAATTTCACCGCATTACCCAACAAATTGTATAAAATCTGAATCAGCCGATCCTCATCCGCATCTACTTTGGGCAACGAACTGGGCCATTCTTTGACGAATTGAAGCTTTTTCTTACCCACCGTATGCCCCAATACCTCCAGCACGGAATTCACAGCTGCCTGTACATTGACAGGCCGACGATTTAAGGCTAATCTGCCATTTTTCAAATTAGAAAAATCCAGAATATCGTTAATTAAATAAGAAAGTCTGCGTCCTACATTCGCAATCAAGGCCAAATTGTGCTTTTGCGGCTCATTGAATTGTGTCCCGTAGCGGTCTAGCATGGATTGAGCGATATTAATAATTCCATGCAGAGGAGTGCGCAGTTCATGTGACGTGTTCGCCAGAAATTCGTTTTTCAACCCATCCAGTGTGAGCAATCGTCGTGACAGGTTCTCAACCTCCATAAACGAATGTACAAAACGTTTGGCCAGCAGCAGCGTTTGAGCCAATACGAATATGAGCATTTCATAGGCTGTCACCCCACGTACATCTCCCCAGCCCAGAATATACACAAAACTAGTCACTACAATCATAAGAATGCTCATAATACTAATGACTAGCAGTGCAGCGTCATCCGTCTGTTGAAGAAGCCCACGAATCAAGATTAGTAACACGTATCCCACACTGACTACACCAAAAAGAAGAATAAACAATTCAAAGGATGAGAGTACCAATGTAGGCAAAAATAGCCCCATACCCAGCATCAGTGCGGTTGTAATATGATAGAAGCGCAGCACGATCCGATTCATAACAATCTGCGTCGAAAGATGAACATAGCGGATCAGAAAATAGTAGAACAGCGTTGACGAGAACGACTGTATTTTCAGTACCCATTCATAAGGTAAATCCGGTATTCCCCAAACCAGCAGCTTTTCTCCATGTGTCAGAATATAAAATAAAGCCGCGATGCAAAAGCATCCTAAGTAAAGTAATGCCTTCTCCTTTTTACGCAAAAGGTATAGCATGATAAAAAATACGGTAGGAATAAAAAATCCTGCGATCAGTACGGTGTCCTCTGCCATTGCAACTTCCCGGCTATGCGTAATACTCTCGTAATCCCCAAATAACAGTGGATAAATAATCCCACCAGAGGAATAGCTATAATTAGCCACATGCACGGTAATATCAGCCGAATGTCCATCTACCGATGCAAACCCAACATAGGGAACATTGCCCTGCTTACCCTTGTCGGCAGAAACAGAGGGAATACCACTCGCTCCGACGTTTTCTCCGTCAATCCATACTTGGCTGGCACTGCGAATGTTTTGCATATAGATGCCGTACAGATTTTCCGCTTTTTCAGGCAACAGCACACGGATATGATAGGTTCCATATCCGGTCGCCTGTCCCTTAGGCATCCACTGATTCCATCTACCTGGCACATCCACAATCTTGGCAGAAGATCTCGTTTCCATCCCCAACTCTGAAGAACTCTGATGACTTTCCCAATCCTTATCTTGTTGCATTTCATGAAAGGATAAAGGTTGCACAAGCTGATTAGGGTAAAATTCCCACTCCCCTCCCAGCTGTACAGGGCCTTCCTTATGAGGGTCCCAATTACGCAAATCAATAATACCGTTATGAGCTTTCCAATGACTGTTTCCGGATAAAACACCCGACACTAACGGATACACTGGTAACGCAACCGCAAGCAGAAGTATAATAAAAAATAAAACACCCTGTTTTTTCATAAATCCTCCGCTCTTTTCAATAACGTCTATCTTTTGTATCGGTTATTCTATTCAGCTACATTAGAAGCGTTGTCCATACAAAAAAGGACGCCCGCCGCAGATAAAATCTGTGCGGAATCGTCCCCTTCAATACGTACTTGTAGTTTCTAGCCTCTCCTATTAAGGAATCATAACGCCATCAATACTACCGCCAGGAATCGAGCTTGAATCGTCTCCACTGTTATCGCTCGGCGGTGTTGCTCCACCGTTGCTGTCACCGCTTCCTGTTCCGTTGCTATCGCTCGGCGGTGTTGCTCCACTGCTGCTGTCGCCGCTTCCTGTTCCGTTGCTATCGCTCGGCGGTGTTGCTCCGCTGCTACTGTCGCCGCTTCCTGTTCCGTTGCTATCGCTCGGCGGTGTTGCTCCGCTGCTACTGTCGCCGCTTCCTGTTCCGTTGCTATCGCTCGGCGGTGTTGGTCGACCGTTACTGTCACTGCTTCCTGTTCCGCTGTTTTGTTGCTGGCTGGCTACATAATCTTTATACTCCTGAATCGCATCTTCCAGATCCATGTAATTTTTCTTAAGTTCTGGCATAGGCAAATACTGGTCCAAACGATTGAATGCATCCACTACTCTGTGAAAGTAGACCGTCGTAGGATCTGTACCATTTACTGTAAGCAGATTGTTCGCAATGTTCTTAAGCTCATTGATATCAAGATCAGTTACGATCCATTTGAATTGGTAGTTCGCAAACGCTGTAATCAGATCCGTATTAGCTTGGTCTACCTGTACCTGTGTGCTATCCGGATTATTAAGCACAAGGTTTGCCAGATTAATCTGCCCTTGAAGTTCTTCGTTATCTTGTTCCGTATAATGACGGCCGAACGTCAAAATTTCATTATTGGCCAAATTGATATTGTGATTCAACAACGTAGTATCCACCGTTATAGGTGCAGCATACTGGCTCTGTACTTGTTGCAGCTCCTCATATACAGGAACAACGTCTTGTAATTCAAAGCTGGACAAGCCTAAGAAAGTAGAGGCATGCTCTGAAGCAGAAGACAAGGCTTGCTGAGCCTCAGCGCTTAATGCGCCTGAATTTTGCAGCAAAATTCCATTGATCGAAGTCTGCATTTCAATGACTTTGTCTCTCAATTGTAGTCTTTTCTCGTTATATTTTTCAAGATAGGTCCCTTTAGCCTGACTTAATTGATTATAAGAGATGACCAATTGCTCCTCAGGAGTAAATGGCATAATGAGTGCAAAGTTGGCTTGTCCTGTTTGTTGCTCTAAAGACAGCATTTCCGTATTCAAGTAATTACGAGCCACAGGGTTAGACAGCAGTTTTAGTTGAATATCTTGAACCAGCTGCTGCAGTTTTTCCCGAGTTGTAGCAGGCAATGGCACAGTGAACTCCGTAAGCCTTTGACTCAGCTCCATGTTCAAGTTCAATACGTCCTGCTGGGTCATAGCAGTGTGCATCTTCTCTGTATATTCCTGAATCAAGTTATCTAGTTCAGCATTTTGAGAACCATTCTGATCGTAGATAACCTGCGCTTCTTGTAAAGTATTCTTAAGCACCGAGAAGTCCGCTGCTTGCAGTGCCAAGAATGATTCTGTAGCAAGATCTATTTTTTGTGTCCATTCTTCCAACTGCTCAGTTGTAGCCAATGGATTCACATATACATTTGATCCTTCTCTTACTAAGGACTTGTAACGCGCTTTATCTGTTTTCAAATTATCCACACGATCTGTTACATCGACAAAATGCAGATAGGCATCTCTGAGTTTTACTGATGCTTTGTATACCTTTATTACTCGACGCAAGCTTTCTGCTTCCCGATCCACAATATTTTGAGGCGCATTTCCTTCCAACACATTGTTGCCAAATTGAATCGCTTGACTTAGTGAGTCGTCCCAAAGAGGTGGAAATTCATCACCAACCATTCGGTTTTGTTCAAGGGTAGTCGAAGCTAACTGAACCAGTCTAGTTAATTCCTGTGTTCCAATCACCGGCTCTGTGGCTGAGGTTGTGTACACAGAAACATCCTGTTTCAATGTGCTGAGCGCTTGATCTACTTCTGCCTGTGTAGCTGCCGTATTGTTCAGTACCAGCATAGCCTGATTGATTGCTATGGACAGGTTTTCCTTCGCTGCGACCGTGTAAAGCGCCTGATCCAGTCCACCCTCACCTGCACGCTCCAACAGTTCTTTGGCTGCATGGACTTCCGTCTCCAACTGACTGCGGTCTATACTGACGATATCACTGTCACGTTTTTTCTTATCTTTGCTATCTGTGTCCGTGACAACCGATCCAACAGAGGATGAGTTCTTCGTACCATTTACGAGACTAACAGCTTCCTTCATCGCATTATAGTTAACAATAATATCCTGCGGCTGTTTTTGTTCCGGCAGATTGAGCTGGTTGATTGCAGCCCCCTTGGCCAGTGTGATAAAAGGAACACCCACATATTGTGATGCATCCAGCAAACCAATACTTCCGCTCACCAACAGCTTGCCTAGTCCCTGTTGCAATGAAACACGACTAATCGCTGCATCCCCCTCGGTCCCGATCGATGCATCATTTTTCAGCGTAAGGTTGTCAATCTTTGTCGTCCCGGTTGCAGTCAGTTTGGCATCCTTGGAGCCCAGTTCTACACCGGACCATGTCGTATTTTCCAAAATGGCCGATACAGGCTGGGTCCCTGAGCCTTTGATTTCTAATACGCCTGTGGAGGACATGTTTTTCAAGGTTACCGAACCATTGACGATCAGGCGTCCATCAAAAGACACACCCTTACCGTCAAATACACCACCGTCTGCGTTAATTTCCAGCTTATTTACACCTGTGAGTGTACGCAAATTACGGTTAAGATCGATTTTTGCCCCTTTTAATACAGCTTTGTTATTTTCACCAAACAAGCCTTGCAAAGATCCTTCCAACTGGTACGGGATATTTCCGATTCGAACGGTATTGCCCTCTGATTTCACTTCTCCTACCGGATGATCCAGCAGGCTGACGAATACTTCTGCACCACTCTCCCGGTTCAATGGATTTTTCAAATCCGTTGCAGAAGCATCCTCTGTTAACAGACCGTAAGAGCGGGCAACCTGAACTGCATTTTGCTGTGCATCCGCAGTACTTGTATCCTGCAAGTGCATTGCACGTACGAGCGAAACAATCAGTTCTTCCTTGGTAATGGCATCCCCCGGACGGAAGAGTTCTCCGTTACCTGTCATATACCCGGCTGCACGTACGGCCTCAATATAGGGAGCGCCCCATGCATCGGACGATACATCCATAAAAGAAGTCTGCGGCTGATTGTTAACTTCCAACTGGAACAGACCGCACAAAATTTTGGCCGCTTCAGCGCGGGTCAAATTCTTTTGTGCCATAAAATCGCCCTGATTCCCACCTGTCATCAAACCCAAAGTACGAGCTTGTGCTACAAATCCAGTTTCACTTTGTGTATCTGCTGTCGCTGCATAAGCAGTCTGAGCGCCCCCCAGCCAAGGCAAAGATACGATGGAGCCTGAAGCAATCCCCAATACCATCGCAGATGCAATCCATTTATTTCGATTTATAAGTTTCAACATTTCCACTCCTAGACGCTATTTATTGGCATATATCCTGTTTTATCAAAGTCTTTAGTCATGTTTAGTTCTACGGATTATGCAACCAAGGAACTATGCTAAGAGAATTATACGAAACCCCACTGAACCGATTCTGAACAATTAGTCCTATATGAAGGCATCACGCAACAAAATCGCTTGACTTGGAGTGAACTCCAAATGTAATAATATCCGGTGTAAGTAGCTGGAGTAGAACATTTGAAGAAAACAATATCTAGGAAAGAGATGTATAATCAAATGGACTATATGAAACTTGGAAATACCGGCTTGGATGTATCCCGGCTTTGTCTTGGGTGTATGGGCTTTGGGGTTGCAGAACGATGGATTCATCCATGGATATTAGATGAAGAGCGCAGTCGTCCCATTATAAAAAAGGCCCTGGAGCTAGGCATCAATTTTTTTGATACCGCGAATGTATATTCAGACGGAACTAGCGAAGAAATCGTCGGACGGGCTTTAAAAGATTTTGCGAATCGAGATGAAATTGTCCTTGCAACGAAGGTTCATTTCCGTATGCATCAAGGCCCCAATGGTGCGGGACTTTCTCGAAAGGCTATTATGAGTGAAATCGATAAGAGCCTTAAGCGACTGGGGACAGATTATGTGGATCTGTACCAAATTCATCGCTGGGATTACACTACCCCTATTGAAGAGGCGATGGAAGCATTACATGATGTGGTGAAGGCTGGGAAGGCAAGATATATCGGAGCTTCTGCCATGTACGCATGGCAGTTTCTAAAGGCTTTGCATATAGCTGAGAAGAATGGATGGACCCGGTTTGTATCGATGCAAAATCATTTAAACCTCTTATATCGTGAAGAGGAGAGAGAGATGCTGCCGCTTTGTAAGGAAGAAAAAATCGGTGTGATTCCATACAGCCCACTTGCAGGTGGAAGATTGACGCGTGATGCGCAGGAAACAACACATCGTTCCGAAACCGATCAAGTGGCAAAATCTAAATACGATGCGACTGCAGATACCGATCGATTGATCGTGGAGCAGGTTGCGGCCATCGCAGAAAAACGCGGAGTTCCCCGCGTTCAAATCGCACTTGCCTGGTTGCTACAGAAAGAACCGGTAACAGCTCCGATTATCGGTGCTACGAAAACGTCTCATCTTGAAGATGCAGTAGCTGCTCTTTCGATTACGTTAACACCTGAAGAAATCGCATTGCTGGAAGAGCCTTATGTTCCTCATCCGGTAGTTGGCGCCCAGTAAATATGGATGAAATGACAGTTTCGAAATAAGAAACGACAAGAACGCCCTATCCATTTACATAGGGCGTTTCTTGATCAGAAATCAGGAGGTGAAGTCTGCATGTTGATCGCAGAAGTAAGCAAAAAATTCGAACTATCTCAGGATACACTCCGCTATTATGAACGCATCGGACTTATTCCGCGTGTGAACCGTAATAAAAGTGGCATCAGAGATTACACGGAAGAAGATTGCAGATGGGTTGAATATATTAAATGTATGCGAGAAAAGAACTCCTAATAGAGCAGCGCAAGCAGCTCATTGCAAAAATGAAAGATATGAACAACGTATTGGAACGCATGGATTATAAAATTACAAGCTATGAACAGACAATAGGTGAAAAAAAACATCTAATTTAACCCCTGCGTGCTTTACGGGACAATAGGTTCCCCAAGGACTGAACACCTTGTACAAACAAGACTAGAATGATGACGGTAATCAGCATAACCAGCGTATCAAAACGTTGATAGCCATATGCGATCGCCAGATCGCCAATTCCGCCTCCGCCGACCGCACCAGCCATAGCAGTAGCACCAATCAGACCAATGGCTGCTGTCGTTAACGACAAAATCAGAGAACTGAATGCCTCAGGAAGCAAAAAGTATCGAATGACCTGGAACGGGGTCGCCCCCATCGCATCTGCTGCCTCCAATATCCCCGGATTCACCTCCAACAGCGAGTTTTCGACCAGCCTTCCGATATATGGCGCAATATATATAATCAAGGGGACAATTGCCGCGCTGGTCCCAATGGATGTATGCACAATCAGACGGGTTAACGGAATGATCGCAATCAGCAAGATAATAAACGGTAAGGAACGAACAATGTTAATGATCGGATTCAAAATATTGTGCAGCCATTTGTTCTCCAGAATTCCGCCCGAACGGGTGACAACCAGTAAAATGCCGATAGGGATACCGATCAGGGCGCCAATGAATAAGGATATGCTGACCATGAGCACGGATTCATACAAAGCTTCCCACAGTTGATCCCAGGTTATCGTGGTTCCTGTAATCATCATAGACTCTCTACCTCCTGAATATGGACTCCTTTGCTCTTGATAAAATCAACAGCCTGCTGAATGGAATGCTGCCCACCTCGCAGTTGGATCGTCATATAGCCAATCGTCGTTTCTTGAATCTCCGTCATGTTGGCAAACAAAATGTTCACATGGATATCATGCTGCCGAATTAATTCATGAACCACCGGATCAGAAGCAACCTGTCCTATAAATTCCAGCTTGTAAATCCGCTGTGATTCTTGCTGTTCGAACGTTTGTAGCACACTCTCCGGTACTGCATCGTGAATGACCGTGCGTACAAAGCTCTGCGTCGTCGGGTGCTGCGGCTGTCCGAATACCTCCAGGACATTGCCCTGCTCGATAATTTCCCCTTTTTCCATTACGGCAACCTTGTTGCAAATTCGCTGAATCACCGACATCTCATGGGTAATGATCAATATGGTGATCTTGTATTCCTTGTTGATTTTGCGAAGCAAGTCGAGAATAGACTGTGTGGTCTGCGGATCAAGTGCCGAGGTCGCCTCATCACAGAGCAAAATGGATGGGTTGCTCGCAAGCGCCCGTGCAATCCCGACACGTTGCTTTTGTCCGCCGGAAAGCTCGTTGGGATAGCTGTTCGCCTTGTCCGACAATCCTATGAACGCCAAAAGCTCTTTCACACGCCCCTCTATTTCGCGTTTGTTGCGCTTAAGCAGCACCAACGGAATTGCAATGTTGTCGAACACCGTTTTTGATTCCAGCAGATTAAAATGCTGAAAAATCATTCCAATCTTCTTCCTTACCTTCCGCAGTCCAGAGGTAGAATAGGTATTTAACTGCTCCCCTTCAACAAGAACCTCTCCGCTGGTTACTTTCTCAAGACGATTGACCAAACGGATTAGCGTACTTTTCCCTGCGCCACTGAATCCGATAAATCCGAAGATGTCCCCTTTATCCACTTTGATATTTATATTTTTTAACGCTTCAATACTTAGGCCTTTTCTCACGTAGGTTTTAGATACATTCCTAAGTTCAATCATGAGTCCTAACTCCTTCCGTTCTTACAAGTATGTAAGATATTCTGAACTGATGCTTTTCTTCGGCATAAACGATCGAATTAAATCCGAGTATTCTAGTGAGTTTTATAAAGTATACTACTTCGATTTAATATTCATGTCAATATGAGTTTTACATTCGGTCAAAGCATATCCTTGCATAAATCAGTACGATATTGCAGATGGTATGAAATATGTCGAAGCATACACACCTTACCCGAACGGGACGAAAGCGGAGGAAAATAGATGAAGCGAATATTTACCTTGTGGCTATGCATTGCAGTAACGGGTATGTTGGCAGTTACGGCGGAACCCGCATGGGCTACTCAGACTGTTGACGGACAGCCTTATCATTTTGGGTTTAAAAAAAGTAAAGGAGGGGAGCTACCTTCCATCGCACAAGAAGGCTTTATGCACCTGATCGAAAGACAAGGTGGCATCTTTCTGGGGGATACGACTAAAAAAGAATTATTTCTCACTTTCGACAACGGCTATGAGAATGGGTATACTCCGAAAGTGCTGGATGTATTGAAGGCCAAAAAGGTTCCGGCCGCCTTCTTTGTGACGGGGCATTTTGTAAAAGACCAGCCAGCTTTGATGCGACGCATGGCGAGTGAGGGCCATATTATCGGCAACCATTCATGGAGCCATCCTGATATGAGCACCATTTCTTCGGCAGAGATCCGGTCTGAGCTGGATCGGGTACGAAATGCATCGGCAGAGCTAACCGGGCAAAAAGAAATGAAATATGTCCGGCCGCCTCGCGGCATTTTTAGTGAAAAAGCATTGGCTTCCTGTCGAGAAGCCGGATATACGAGCGTATTCTGGTCTGTGGCTTACAAGGACTGGGACACAAAAATTCAGCAAGGAACGGACTATGCCTATCGTCAAGTCATGCAGCAGCTCCACCCTGGAGCGGTCATTTTGCTCCATTCCGTATCCAAGGATAATGCCGAGGCGCTTGCTTCTATCATCGACGAGGCTCGCAAGCAAGGGTATGAGTTTAAAAGTCTAGACGACCTTAAGGTGAAACATTATCACTAAAAAGTAACTACATTTAATGAGACCATATCATAATGAGCCCGATCCACACCTGCCCATGGTAGCCAGTGTGGATTGGGCTTTTTAGTTTACTCCAAGGAAGGGAAGGCTCTATGGGCCTTCCCTTCCTTTTACCATTCTAAAGATAGCAAAGCCTAATGCATGGTTAGCTTATACACTCTGGCTTCATAAGGCCGCAGCTTCAAGGCATGCAGTTGTTCCCCTTGTACCGGTTCGTAGTTGGAGAGAAGTAGTTCCGCCTTGGCGGCAGGAAGCTCCTCACCTTCGGGCCAGTGGAACACCGGATCACGGTCAAAGAAATTCAAAATGACCAGCAAACGCTCTTTTCCCAACATACGAGTGAATACATACAGCTCTGTATCCAGTGGCAACAGAAGCTTGTATTCGCCATAGACTATGACCTCATGTTGTTTGCGCAGAGCAATCAACTTACGATAATAGTGGAAAATCGAGCCTGGATTATTTCTTTCAGCCTCTGCATTAATGTGTGTGTAGTTATCGTTAATCTTCATCCACGGCTCTCCATCGGTAAATCCGGCCGCAGGACCAGCATCCCACTGCATAGGAGTGCGTGCATTATCCCGGCTTTTTCGCCAGATTGCCGCCATAATCTGCTCCTCCGGCTCACCAATCTTTCGTTGCTGCTCATAATAGTTTAACGTTTCCACATCCCGATAATCATCAATCGACGGGAATGCAATATTCGTCATCCCAATTTCCTCACCCTGATAAATATAAGGCGTACCCTCAAGCATATGTGTGAAGGTTGCCAGCATTTTGGCGGATTCCACACGATATTGTCCATCATTCGCAAATCTGGAGAGAGCCCGAGGTTGATCATGATTGTTGAGATAATTGGCATTCCATCCTTCCTGATGAAGCACTGTCTGCCAACTGCTCATTATTTTTTTCAGCTCCACCAGCGTCCATGGCTTGGATTTCCATTTTTCCGTCCCTAGCCCTTGTGCATCAATAAACATGTGTTCAAACTGGAAGACCATATTCAATTCATGCCGCTGGTCTCCCACATAATCAAGCGCCTGTTCCGGTCCTAAGCCAGACGTTTCGCCAACTGTCATTAAGGGATAACATTCCAGCACCTTTTCATTCAGCATCCGTAGAAGCACATGTACCTGTTCCAGATTGGAAAAGAGCTGATAAGCCCGTACCAAGGTTCGTTTGTCGGGATTATCGGCATCCGGCAGCCCTTCGGCTTTGACAATATGGGCAATAGCGTCAAAACGGAAGCCATCGACTCCCTTTTTCAGCCACCATTCCACCATGCGGTAGAGCTCGCCCACCATCTCTTCATTTTCCCAGTTCAGATCCGGCTGATGCTCGGAATATAGATGCATGTAATATTCGTCTGTAAGCTTGTCATATTTCCACACTGAGCCAGAAAAATACGATTCCCAGTTGTTCGGATATCCGCCATTTTTGCCTGTTCGCCATATGTAGTAGTCCCGCTTCGGATTATCCTTGGACGAGCGTGACTCCGTAAACCACGGATGCTCATCCGATGTATGGTTTAATACCAAATCCATCATGATTTTGATACCTCGTTCATGCGCCTGGTGAAGCAGTTCGTCAAAATCCTCCATTGTTCCAAACTCATCCATAATGGCATAATAATCGCTAATATCATATCCATTATCGTGATTGGGCGATTTATATACCGGACAAATCCAGATAACATCAATACCCAGTTCACACAAATAATCCAGCCTGGACAAAATGCCTCGCAAGTCCCCTTTACCGTCTCCGTCAGAATCCTGAAAACTGATCGGGTAAATCTGATATACAACGGCTTCCTTCCACCATATTTTTTTAGGCATGTTTCCCTCCTGTAGCTTCTCTGTACATCCAATAGCTTATGCTCTTAACATACACGCAATACCTGGCTGCGAATCGTTGGTAATTGGGAACAAGAGTCTTGTAAGCTTGCTTCGACGCATTAGCAGAACCGCTATAATCTGCGGAGGTTTATTTTAAAAAAATATTTTGTAAAACAGGTTGTATAAATGGATCTGGCGTTACCTATATTTATGAACTGCCCATATACATGTACCCAAAGCGGTGCCACTTTTGAATAAAAGGAGGAATTTACATGAACCATCGATCCAAGGAGCCAAAGGATCTGATTGTGGAAACTGCCGTGATCCCGCCCAACATCCATGTGGATGTGGAGTCAGCCACTGAGGGCGGAACACGCCGCCTGATGCTTAGCGATAACCCGGAGACGCTTACCCATGTGACGGTACCTACCGAGCAAGCCACCCTGTGGCATGACATGGTTCGCTCGACAACCCGAACAGTCAAACATCGCATTTTCGGCTGGCATTATAACAAAATCGACAGCCCTGTTAAACTGGGCATCACTGTAGAGAACAGGAGCGCTGCTAAACTGGAAGTACGCCATATTGAACGCGCTCTTAAGATTGTGCCTGAGGACGGCAACTGGATTATTGATGTCGGGCAGTCTATTGCCAAAAGCTGTTTGGCGGGTACGATGGAACGTGTGAAGCCAGCAGACCGTCATAAATTCGGCAAAGGCACCGCTCTGCTGGAGGAATTTGAGCTGCCCGAGGGATCGCTGGCCGGATTCATCTATGACCTTACCGTAGAATTTGCTGAAGGCCACGGTACGCTGGATTATGTGATTCGCACCGTGATCAGCAAGGACACGCAGACCGATCTGCGCCAGATTCATATGGATGCGCTTCCTCCCGTACCTCCACCACAGGCGCATCCACGAGGGGTGTGGTCCTTTTCCGAAACGAATGCGCGGATGCCAGAGTACGTGGTGGGACAGAGCGCAAACTATCGGGCGTGTGCCACCAAAAAGCTGAACGGTGAGGCTCCTGCCGATCTGCTGTTTACCGGGGCACGCAGCGAGCTGGGGCCTGCGCTAGATAATCGCGGACAATTCGGAACCATATACAACGCGACCATTCCCATCGTTAACGACAGTGACGAGGTACGTATCGTCAGAATCTACGCGAATCCACGTGGGGGCGCGTTCGCCGGGGCTGTACGCGTGGATGATCGTGTATATGGTATCCCTTTGCTACGAGATAATACCAAGGTATGCCGATTGGCTGATATCAGCGTTCCCCCCGGCAGATCCAGCTATTCTCTCAGCTTCATGGTTGCAGGTAGCGCAACTACGCCGCTAGGTCTGTACGTCATTACACTATAGCTGTGCTCACGATGACTGGATGAGCGAACGTGGGGCCAAAATGTTACGGGATATGGTCTCCTCTATAGTAAATGGAGCTGTCCCAAAGTGGTTTTAAACTTTATTGGACAGTCACGCTTCATCATTAGTATAAAAAAGCGCGAGTGCAAGGGTTATTCCCCCCTGTAGCTCGCGCTTTTTGGTTCATGCTCACCCGGTTTATGTCAGAATAAATATCGCTCTATTTGAACCGCTGGACCTGCCTCGAAGGCATAATGGTCAACTCTGGAATATTGACATGCTCCGGCTGCTCTAGTGCATAAAGGGCAGCTTCTGCAACATCATCGGGATGCAGCGGCAAAACGCTCGAAGCAAACGCCCGAATTTCCTGCTCGGGATATCCGGCCACCTGCGAAAACTCCGTCGCCACCGCCCCGGGGTGAATCGCAGTTACACGAATTCCTTGCGTACTGGTCTCCAAACGCAATGCAGAGGCTATGGCGCTAACGCCGTACTTGGTAGCGCTGTATAGTCCTCCTCCGGCAACCACTTCCTTCGCTGCAATAGAGGAGACAATGACAACATCCCCCTTGGCCTGTTCCCTCATTGGCTGAAGTCCGTACTTCAGTGTCAGGACAAGACCGTGCACATTCGTCTTGTAAAGCTCCTCCCAGCGTTCCAGTTCCACCTCTGCCAGCGGACTTCGATACCCGAAGCCAGCATTGGCAACGATAATGTCAAGCCGCCCCCAGCGTTCAAGAATGGCGTGGACCGCCTGCTGTATGTCTTCAGCCTTTTGGATATCGGCAGGTATTGCCATGACCTCATACAATTCCTCTTGGTGCAAGTCGCGAACCAATTCATCCAATCGCTCCTGACGGCGCGCCAATACAGCTACATACGCGCCACGCTTTGCCAGTTTTTTTGCAATCGATGCCCCAATGCCGCTGCTTGCGCCTGTTACCAAAGCTACTTTCCCGGCCAGGCTTTCCTTCGCTTTCCAGGATAATTTCAACTCATCCAATATCATGTTAAACCCTCCCCAAGCTTATTTGGTTAAAAGCACTCGATGAACACCCTGGCTGCCTCCAGGAGCTGTACCTATATATAAATATCCGTCATGGTTTACAGCCGTGGTTACCCCATAAAGCGAGCCTTCAGGATCATGCCAGCTTCCGATGAATTTACCCTGCGGATTAAGCTCCACAGCAAGTCCATGCTTCACAGGTGCGCTTGCACCGCTGAGCAGCGATTGAGGCAATTTGGCCATCATTCCAGCCAGCCACGGGCTTCCATGCATCTGATCTACAAAGGGAATACGTGTCGTGAAGAGACCGACCCAGAAATGGCCTTGATCATCACGCGTAATGTTATCCGGAAAACCGGCGAGATTATCCGCAAAAATATCCGAAGTCCCCTTCTTCGGCCCTTTGAGCCAGTATCGGGTCAATTGGTAGTGATACGACTCTGCCACAAGTACAAAATCTTCGTCCGCAGACAAGGCAACCCCGTTCGCAAAATAAAGGCCTTCCAACAGAACTGTCGTCTGCTTGGTCGCCGGATCATATTTCAGCAAACGTCCATGCGGCTTGTTCTCGGCGATTTCTTTGAAGACTACACTGCCATAATTGGAGGTGTCAGAAAAATAAATAGTACCATCTTTGGCAATATCCAGTTCGTTGGCCAAATAGATCGGTGTGTCGTCGACTTGATTGGCCAACACCGTCACGTTTCTGGAAGGATCTACCGACAGTAGCCCCTTCTTAACATCCGTAACGATCAGATTTCCACTTGCGTCAAACATAAGTCCATTGGGCGTTCCTTTGGTATCTGCATATAGCTGGGCCTTTTGCGGATTGCCCTTTGTATCAAAGGCAACCTTATAAATTTTCCCGTTGGAGTCTCCCGTATATAAATTTCCTTCCTTGTCAAAGGTGATAAATTCCGGAAACTTAGGGGCATCTGTAACAAGCTCGGCGGAGCTGAGTTTGTTGTTTTGTTGCCATGGACCCGCTTGTTCAAAAGAGGGGGCCGAAGGTGCAAGCCATTTTGCAGGCTGTACAGGGGAAGGGATGAGCATAAAAATAACCACTCCCAGAAGGATTACCGACAGCAGCGATAATCCGGTTCTGCGTACCCATTTACGCGGTTTCTTATTCTTTCTTTCTTGAGAATCTTTGACAGATAAATCAGGTTTACTGGGCATTAGAGTGCCTCCTATGTAATGTGAATAATATTTCAGCATTTTGCATAATTCAATTCCCAACGCTCGAAAGTACACTATATAGACGAACTAAACCGTTTCGATCTATATAGTGCTGATTTGAAATTGCTCTTGGGATTTATGCAAAATGCTCATTTATATTTGAACGACGATTTTACCGAAATACTGTTTTCCTTCAGCCAAAAGTGCGAAGGCTTCGCCGATTCGGCTGAGCGGGAATACCCGGTCGATGACAGGATGTAAACGATGGCGGGAAATGGCACGATTCATGTTTTCGAAATGTTCCCGGTTACCAACCTGGCTGCCGCGAATCGTCGCAGCCTTCTGCAAAATGCTGGTGACATCGAACTCAGGAATGGTCAAGCCCGATAAGAATCCGACCATGCTCACAGTCCCTCCAGTACGAAGTGCATTGATGGATTGCGCCATTGTTGCCGCTCCCCCTACATCCAGAACATGGTCGACTCCGCCGCCTGTCAGCTCCAGAGCTACCTTATCCCACTCTGGAACCTCCGAATAGTTGATTGTCTGCCATGCGCCGAGAGCCTTTGCCCGTTCCAGCTTGTCATTGCTGCTCGATGTGATAATTACCCGTGCTCCCGCCATCAGAGAGAATTGAAGCCCAAAGATGGAAACACCGCCTGTTCCTTGCAAGAGCACCGTATCTCCCGCTCGCAGCCCACCGGATTCCATCAGCATGCTCCATGCGGTTAATGCCGCAATCGGCAAAGTGGAAGCCTCCTCCCAAGATAGATGATCCGGAATGGCGACGACCCCTTCTTCATGCAGAACGATATATTCAGCCGCCACTCCACTGAGCGGGCCTCCCAGACTGTCCTTTAAGACCTCCGCTCTCGTGCTCCCGCCAATGAATTTCTGTTGTAAATTTGCCGCTACCCTTTGCCCAACCTGAAATTTTGTCACCCCTTCGCCCACAGCTACAATTTCACCCGCTCCATCGGATAACGGAATGAAGGGAAATTGAATGCCGATCGGCATGACTCCGTTGATAACTACCAAATCACGGTAATTGAGGGACGCTGCCCTTATGCGGATCAGAACTTCCAGCCGTCCAGGCACCGGTGTGTCAAGTTCCGTCAAGGTTAACTCTTCAAAGCCAAAACCGTTTTTCAGTTGCACTGCTTTCATTTTGGTTGTCCTCCCTCTATTGTTAAACCTTTTACCCAATATAGATACAGCGTATCACCAAGGAAACAATGTTTCCTATATAGTACACTGTATCCAATTGTCTTCAAAACGTCAATCTTTACTTTTAAAAAAAACGGTCGTAAACTGCTTCCGGGCTTTTAACGTCCCTTACCAAGTAAAATTGGAGACTGGATGGCTTTGCTTGCCAGAGCTTGTTCAGGTGGGCAAGCATGACCAAAAAACGCGAGTTGCAGGGGTGAAATAACCTCTGCACTCGCGTTTTTTACATTAATGCTTATACGACAGCCTTATTTAAGCTCCAATTTTTATAAACTACATCTACTTAAATTTGTTCCTGACTATATTACGCTGCTAAGCATAAAATTGGAGGGCGGATCGGGCTCCGGCTTGCCAAACAAATAACCCTGAGCCAGTGACACACCTGCTTCACGACAAAATTCAAAATCCTCTATCTGCTCTACTCCTTCAGCCAACACTTGGCCTCCAAAACGAAAAGCCGATTCTACAATTCCTGTGATTTGCCGTTTCTGATTACTGTTACTATGACAGCCGTCAATTATACTACGGTCAATTTTGACATAATCCGGCTGAAGGCAATTCATAAGCTCTGTCGTAGAATAGCCTGCCCCCACATCGTCCAGGGCAACTGAAACTCCTCGATTACGATATTGCTCAAAGATATGATGCAAAAAATTAAGGTCGTCTATCTCTTCCGTTTCTACGACCTCAAATACAAAATCCTTCGTACTCATGGATAACCGATCAATCGTCTCAAAGGTGTGATTCAAGCAATAAGCCGGATTATAAATGGTGGAAGGGAGAAAGTTAATAAAACGTTTAATCCCCGCCGGAAGGCATGTTGCACTTTTTTCAATAGCGGAAAAACGAGCCGAGCGATCCAGATGAGCATGCAAGCCAGCTTCACGGGCGATTTCAAACAGTCGGAAAGGCTGAAAAGGTCTTTCCGCATGTGACGGACGCAGCAAAAACTCAAACCCGATAATATCCAGCTTGTGGTCAACAATAGGCTGCATATGGCTGGAAAAACTTTGATCCTTAATAATACTCACGATATCCGGATGTTGCAGTCTGGCTTGCAATTGACTAAATAAAAGCCAGTCCTCATATCCTTCGACATGATGCAAGCCAGTCACCACAACTTGTATATGGTTCAAGTATTCCTGCGGCAGACGAGCCAGTCCGTTAACCAGCTGTTCCAACTCTGAACGGCTCTCATAGCGAAACTCTATGCCGCCCTCACGCTCATGTTGCTGCTTCATTTGTTCCGATAGCATGCCCAAACCATCTAATGCTGGAGTAAGCGACACCCTGGAATACCTAATTCTAAGCAATCCTTGATCCTTTATAGGTAATATGATGCTGCAATTGCTGCATGTCATAATGGTCCTCCTCGGAACAATTTTCCGGTTTTTTCACCATTATATCACAAATAACTAGAACAAAAGTACTATATAATTACGTTTTTTTACAAAAAAGCAGCTTTTTTTAACGATAACTTAGGACTTAAGTACATATTCGACAAAAACAAAACCTTTTTACACTCATAATAATTCGGGGCTGTTTTTTGATATTAAAAAAAGCAGCAAATCTCTTGGTTAAAGAGACTTGCTGCTTCATTCTGATATTAAACGAAAACTAAAATTCGAAGTTATTTGGATGCCTTTGGCTTTGTTGTTTTAGCTGGTTTAACAACCGCCGGTTTGGTCGTTTTAACAGCTGGCTTTGCTGTTGCTTTCGCGGGAGCCACAGCTTCCTTTACAGAAGTCGTTGCTGTACTAGGCTTAGCGCCAGCTTTTAAGCTGTATTTGGCAAAACCGTCTGCCGCGCTGCTCAAGTATGAAATTTGTTGATTGCCTGCCAGCACGTCTTTGGCATCAGGAGAGGACTCGAAAGTAACCTTTGCCTGACCAAAAGAAGCAATAGACCAGTTGCCATCCGCCGATGGATTAATCGTTCCGTTCGTACGGATATAGTCAACAACGACTTGACGACTTTCATCCGGTGCTGCCATCACAATTCGTTTGCCATCTGGGTTGGCCAGTTTGGATGAGGAAGCACGATAGTTATTGGTGGCTACGATAAATTTCTGTGCAGGATCTATAGCCTTTCCATTGTATTGCAGATCCTTGATACGATGCGCTGAAGAATCAATAATAGTTCCCTTGGCATCATACCGTGCAGGCTGCGTTACATCAATCTGATAATTCACACCATCAATGACATCAAAATTGTAGGTTGGGAAATCCTTGTTGATCAGCGATTGCTCCTCAGTTTGCTTTGGATCAATACGGTTGAACTGACCCGCAGACCACTCCAGCCATTCCTGAATTTCAGCACCGGTCACTTCTACAGCATGAACCGTGTTCGGGTACACATACAGGTCGGACACGTTTTTAATCGCTACCGTACCTTCAGGAATATTAGTGTAATACTCGGCTCCGTTTCGACCGCCGGCCTTGAATGGAGCGCCTGCCGACAATACTGGAAGATTTTCGTATTCAGTTCCTTTAAGATGGTTTTGAACATACCATTTCTGTGCATTCGTCACAATTTGAATGGAAGGGTCGTCCTGCACTAATGCAAAATAGCTGGTAATTGGCGCCGTCGTTGTTCCTACAGGCTGGCGAATATAATCCAGCGTTCCTTGATGCTCTTCTTTGACCGCATCAATCAGTTTGAATTCAGGCGTAAACTTCACAGTCTGATTGGTAGTACTCACTACCGGACGCACTTGAGACTGAGAGTCGATTACGTTCCATTCACTCTTTTCCTTTTCCAGAGTCAGGTCAATAATGCCCAAATCCTTGCCCCATGAAGAAGCTTCCACGGCCGGTACGCCATTAATGGTTCCCTTATCCAGATCTACACCCTTCATATCTTTAAAATCAGGGCCTGGGAAAGATTTATGAGCATGCCCAAACAGAATCGCGTTAATTCCTTCCACCTGGCTCAAATATTTAACAGCATTCTCCATCATTGGCGTTTGTGGCACATCCTCATAACCTGTGTGCGCAAGCACGACAATAATGTCGGCACCTTCCGTTTTCATTTGAGGAATAAACTTTTTCGCCGTTTCCACAATATCCTTCGTAACGACCTTATCCTTTAAATTGGCTTCATCCCATTGCATAATTTGAGGTGTTACCAGGCCGATTACACCCACTTTGAGTGTATGCTGATCACCTTTTTCATCCGTTACTGTTTTATCAAGAATCTGATAAGGGGTAAAATAATTTTTAGTAGCTTGACCCCCCTTGTCAACATAAACATTCGCATTTACGTAAGGGAAAACGGCTCCCTTGAGCGATTTCTCCAGAAAGCCTAGACCATAGTTGAATTCGTGGTTGCCCACTGTAGCCGCATCATAGCCCATCAAGTTCATCATCTTGTAGACCGGATGGACGCCGCCTTCTTTCTCGAAGGTTTTATTTCTCGCCATATAATCACCTAATGGATTGCCCTGCAATAAATCACCGTTATCGAACAACATGCTGTTTCTCGCTTCACTACGCGCCTGTTGGATTAGTCCGGCTGTGTTAATCAAGCCATATTCGTTGGTTTCTTTGTCCGAGTAGTAATCGTAGTTCATCAGGGACGCATGAATATCCGTTGTTTCCATGATCCGCAGATTCACCGTAGCTTCATCGCGGGATTTGTTAGCTGCCCAAGATGGAGCGGCCGAAAACACCAGCATGCTACAAGCTACAACTGCTGCTGTAACCCCTTTAAACCAATTTTTACGAAATAACAAAATATACCCCTCCTCATTAAGGTGTATGCCTCATATACATACTTTTGCACATATATGTAAGCCTTGAACCCACCATTTCTATTTTAATCCAACGCCAGACAAAAGAGTAGTCATTTACTTAAAATTATTTATGAAAAAATAATTAATTTTCTCAAACATAAAAAAACCAGCAAACCTCCTAATAAAAACTCGGAGATTCACTGGTTTATCCATTTATATTCGTATTATTTCTTCCACACCTGGCGCTCCGTTTGCTGACCCACATACTCAATGCGAGTCGGAGTCACGTCCAGAATGACATAATCGGGATCATCCGGTCCGGAGAACCATTCCTTCAAGGAATCGTTCCACACTTGTTTGCGCAGCCCCTCATCAGCTGTAATCTGGACGGTAGCCTCCACTTCTACAACTTCCTTCGTACCGCCAACCTCATAACCCAGCAGCAGGTAAGCATTCGGATTGTCCTTTAGCTCATCCACTTTATGCGTTTTGCGATCTGTCGCCAGATGAATGTTCATTCCATCGTTAAAAAGGGCCATATAGCGTACTTTCGGTTTGCCACCCTCTACCGTACCTAACGTACAAAATTTGTTGTTATCCAAAGCCTTCACAATGGCTTGTTCCAGTTGGTTGCGATCCAATGTTTCCGTTTTACCCACAGTACAACAACTCCTTTTCACGAATTAGAATTCTCTACGGCCATGCCATAGGGCACCAGCCCATCTGAACCTACCTGCGCAGCTGTTCTGAAAATAACATGACCGGATCGAATCGGATTGATTCATACTCATTTTCAGATCAAAGCTCACAGTAAAAGTGTACCCTGTCGTTCGGCAAATGAACCGTCATCTCTCCCTTCATGCTGGACAGACCCGCATTCAAAGCATATAATCGTCGTAGTAAACCCGAATAAATGAACCCATTAAACCATACAATGCCAGGGGTGCTGGAATCGGCCGGCTGAGAGTGTGTCCCAAGACACTGACCCTTACAACCTGATCTGGGTAATGCCAGCGTAGGAATGCTTAAGCAAGATGTGCCTTTTTTACATAGGACCATCCCTTACTTTGGTATATACAAGCGCAAGCGTCCCGGAAACTCGGGGCGCTTTTTTTGTTGAGGATTAAGTTGTTGGAAAGATCGCGTCCGGCAGATGTTATTTTTATGAAAATGGGAAACTTAAGCTGTCTGATTGGACGGATAACGGGTAATTAAAGGAGAGAACACAACGATGAAGCGCATGAAAATGTTAAGCCTGGGACTGATCAGTCTGTGGCTCATGGCCCTGACCCTGACCGCTTGCGGTGGAAGTCCCTCCACATCCCAAGAAGCGGCTCCCGCTACCAACACTCAAACGTCTACTCCGGCAAAGAAGCTCAAAGATGTTAAAGTCGTGCTCGACTGGACACCCAATACGAATCATACGGGACTCTATGTTGCCAAGGACAAAGGATATTACGAAAAAGCGGGTTTGAATGTCCAAATTATTCAACCTGGTTCAGGCGGAGCCGATCAAATGGTTGCTTCTAATGCTGCACCTTTTGGTATCAGCTACCAAGAAGGCGTCACACAGGCTCGTACGCAAGGCGTGCCGCTTGTATCCATCGCTGCGGTGATCCAGCATAATACCTCAGGCTTCGCAGCCCCGGTAGATCGCGGAATTAAGAGCCCGAAAGATTTTGAAGGTAAAAAATACGGCGGTTGGGGCTCTCCCGTAGAAGAAGCGGTCATGAAATCCATCATGGATTCAGATAAAGGCGATGTGAGCAAAGTGAAGATCGTCAACATGGGCAATGCAGACTATTTTACAGCCGTGAAGCGGGATATCGACTTTGCCTGGATTTTCTACGCATGGACCGGAATCGAAGCCCAACTTCGAGATGAGCCATTGGATATGCTGTATGTAAAAGATTATTCCAAAAGCCTCGATTACTATACGCCTGTAATTGTGAGCAACGAACAGACGATAAAAAATGATCCCGAGCTGGTCAAAGCGTTCATGGACGCTACCGCCCAAGGCTATGAATACACTATCGCCCATCCGGAAGAAGCCGCGGACATCTTAAGCAAAGCTGTACCGGAGCTGGATAAAAAACTGGTACTTGCCAGCCAAAAATGGCTAAGCCCACGTTATCAGGATGATGCCGCGCAATGGGGCGTGCAAAAAGCGGAGGTATGGCAAAACTATTCGGACTGGATGTACGAACGCAAGCTGCTCAGCAAGCCTTTGGAAGTCGATAAAGCCTTCACAAACGACTTCTTGCCCAAGCGCTGACCATTTGTTAAAACGCTAAATAAGACTGAACTAGAGAAGTGAACGAAGCCCTACTACGCAGTCGGATGATGCTTCCCATCGCTGTTGTACCCAGATTTCTTAATAAAAACTTATGATTAGTGTAGAAATCCGGGGAGGTTATGCTTCCGAAGCGAGCTTTCCTACGGAAAGCTTTTAAAGCGAACGCTAACGCTTGTACAGCACCATTCCGCCCACTTCGTTCTCGTTCAACTTGGTTTATTCTTTAGTTTCATATTATCTAAGCGCTAAGTAGGTGCGCTTGTGTGTTAAAAATGCCGCACAAACCAGCTTTAAAAATAGGGTGCTTTTAAGGCGGGCAGCAGCGGAGCGGTTCATTTGAATCTGGAGAAGCGGAGCGTTCGCCTTTGCAGGGGAATTCTTACCTTTGAAAACTTAAATAATCCGAGAATCCCCCTGCAACAGCGATCGTAAGATCAAATGAAACGCGAAGCGGTCTCCCCGCCTTAAACCACCCTATTTTCTCTAAAACACTCCAAATGAAGGACAGGTGAATTTGCATGGCTAATACACTGCTCAGTATTCAAGTAATCCCTAAAACTCCTAATAACGAGGACTCTTACCCGTATGTAGATAAGGCGATTGAGGTCATTCAGCGCTCCGGTGTCAAACATCAAGTGAACCCATTGGATACAACCATGGAGGGCGAGCTCGACGAGTTGCTGAAAGTGGTTAAAGAAATGCATGAGGCTTTGACGGAAGCGGGCAGTCCCAGCGTTATTTCACAGATCAAAATCGCACATAACCCACAAGGCATCAGCATGAACAAGCTGACCGAGAAATATCGCCCATGAATTCGAAAGGCAAGAACGCATCCTGGTGGAAAAGCGTATGGCCGCCCCTTGTGGCGGTCCTCTTCTTTTTAGCGGCCTGGCAGGGAGCGGTTTCCTATTTACATATTGAATCCTGGCTACTGCCAGCTCCATCCCTCATCGTACACGAGGGCATGGCCCAGACGGCGCTGCTTGGTGCCCATACATGGGCTACAATTCGCCTGACACTTGCGGGATTCGCTATAGGGACAGCAACGGGACTGTTGATCGCCATCGTTCTTCATACCATTCCTTTTCTCAAATCCGCCCTGTATCCGCTGCTTATTCTGAGCCAAAACATTCCGGTCATCGCCCTGGGGCCGCTGCTCATGGTGTGGTTTGGTTTTGGCATGCTGCCCAAGCTGATGGTCATTACCTTAGTATGCTTTTTTCCCGTGGCTGTAGCGACCATGGACGGGCTGACACGGACGGACCGTATGATGATGAACTATATGCAAATGTCGGGTGCAGGTCGCATGGCTATTTTCATGAAGCTGGAGTTGCCACACTCGTTGCCGCAAGTATTCTCCGGCATCAAGATTGCTGCCACCTACAGTGTGATGGGCGCAATTATTGCCGAATGGATTGGTGCGAGCGAAGGAATCGGATATTATATGCTGCTGCAAAAATCGGCCTATCGCACGGACCTCATTTTTGCCGCCATCGGCATCATTGTCGCGCTCAGTTTACTGATGTTTGTCATCATAGTACTACTGGAAAAATGGCTGGTTCGCTGGAAACCGGATCAGGAATAGCTTCCTCCTTGAATTAAATACAGCAAAGAAAGGACGTGGCACATATGAGTCTGCATCCGACTGACTTATCATCACACAACGTGGCTAATGAACAACGAGCCGGGGACCAGCAGAGTCCTTCGACTGCCCCTTCTGCTCTGGAATTGGACGGGATCAGCCTCGCCTTCCGCGAAAAGCGAAGCTTACTGCCCGTGCTGCAGGATGTATCCCTCACAGTCAAGCCGGGAGAATTCGTTTCTCTCATCGGTCCGTCAGGCAGCGGCAAAAGTACGCTGTTTCACATCATCGGCGGGCTACTCAAACCACAGCAGGGACGTATCCGTATGCACGGACGAGACATGACTGGTGAACGTGGGCATATCAGCTATATGCCACAGCAGTCCGCCCTTTTCCCGTGGCGCACCACGCTGGATAATGTACTGCTTGGGCAGGAAAATGCTCCACGTAAAAATACAGCAGTCCCCCCTCAGTACGCCAGTGAACGCGAACGTCGCAAAGAAGCCCTGCAATGGCTCGAGCAGGTTGGACTAGGCAAATTCGCCAAGGCGTATCCACATACGCTGTCTGGTGGAATGCAACAGCGTGCAGCCTTTCTTCGCGCACTGCTCAGCCCGCAGGAATTAATGCTGCTGGATGAGCCGTTCAGCGCACTCGACGCGCTGACACGTGCAGATATGCAGCAATGGTTATTGCGGATGTGGGAGAAGAACCGCCGCTCTGTGCTGTTCATTACCCACAGCATTGAAGAAGCGTTGCTGCTCTCCGACCGCATTTATGTGCTGTCAGCGCGACCTGCTTCGGTGGTGCATGTCGTAGATGTCCCTTTTCCCCGCCCGCGTAGGGAAGAAATCACCCTCGATCCACTCTTTATTGAATGGAAGCGAACCATGACCGGCTGGATGCGTGAGGAAAAGTACAAACTGGACGGCGACATGGACAATGCTCAGAGCGTTCACAAGAATATCCCGGAAGATGGATTGAATCGGCATGAGTGACGTAAAAGTTCGATGTGCATCGAAATGGAACAGCCAAACAAAGCTAGGCTTGGATTTGACCACAACAAGACCCGCTCCATTAATCGACGCGCACATTCATGTAGACAGCTACCCGCCCGAACAACAGAAGCTATTGCTCGCTTCACTTGCTGATAGCAGCGTCCAAGCTGTGATAGCCGTGTCGATGCATCTGGACTCCAGCCGAGCCAATCTACGGTTAGCCGAGCGTTACCCTGGGCTAGTACGGCCAGCCTTTGGCTTTCATCCCGAACAGGCCCTTCCACCGCAAACTGAGCTTGACCTCTTGTTCGACTGGATGGACGAACATGTACAGCAGATGGTCGCCGTGGGTGAAGTCGGCTTACCCTATTACAATCGGCTAGAAGCCTCGCAGAGCGGTTCACCTTTTGACCTCGCTCCCTACATAGTGCTACTGGAGCGTTTCATCCAGTTTGCAAGCAAGCATAGCAAGCCCATTGTCCTGCACGCCGTTTATGAAGACGCAGACATCGCCTGTGACCTTCTGGAACGTCACGGCGTCACGCAGGCGCATTTTCACTGGTTTAAAGGCTCTGCCGCCACGACCGAACGTATCGCCCGGAACGGCTATTATGTCTCCTTCACACCGGATCTCCTGTACGAAGAAGAGATCCGCAGTTTGGCAAGGCAGTATCCGTCTGATCAGATCATGGCAGAGACAGACGGTCCCTGGCCGTTCGAGGGTCCTTTTACCGGACAACAGACACATCCCCGGATGACTGCCGACGTCATTCGCGCGTACAGCAAGCTGACCCAGCAAGATGAATCTGCCGTCCATCAATTATTTTATGAAAATACGAGACGCTTTTACTCACTATCTGATGGATAAAGGTATACCAGCTGTTTACTGACTGGAAGGTTTACAACCACAACATGCAACCAAAGCAAAGAACCTCCTTATTTACGCGGAACTTCATCATACGTAAATAAGGAGGTTCTTGTATTTTCAAACGTATATAGCTCAAATACTACTTGTATTTTGCAGAGTTTTTTATCACTACTCAACTTTTATTGCTTCAAGAAACCCTTCTGTTCCAAAAATGGCTTCAACTGCAAGCGTGCTGGCTCGGTCAATCTTCCGGCCATTTGCTCAGACCATGGCGTAGAGCGTTGACCGCCCGTACGTTCCTTCAAATATTCCGCTGATGTGTGATCGTATACCTCTACAGCTTTCATCGTCTGATTTTTGTCGTAGCCGTTCATATGCAAAACACCGGACAGCGGAAGGCGTGGACGCAAGCCCGTTTCCTGATCCGGTACACCAATACACATACCGAATACTGGATACACCAGCTCTGGCAACCCTAACAACTCAGACACCTCTGCTATGTTAGTACGAATGCCGCCAATGTAGACGATGCCCAAGCCCAGTGATTCAGCGGCTACCGCTGCATTTTGTGCAGCTAACGCGGCATCAATGGTCGCAACCGTATAATTTTCAACGGACCCCTCATAGGAAGGCTGACCTGGCTGATGGTGGAGCGTGACCTGTTTCAAGCGATACAGGTCTGCGCACCATACCAAAAACGCAGGGCATTGCTCAACGTAAGCCTGCCCTCCTGCCAACTCCGCCAGTTTTGTTTTCAAAGAAGGCTCGGTAACGGCGATAACGGTATATGCCTGCACATTGCTGGACGAGGAAGCCATTTGGCCAGCTGCCACAATAGCTGCGAGCTGCTCGTCGGTAATGGGGGCTGACTTGAATTTTCGCACAGACCGGTGATTCATCAACAAGGAAATCGTATCATTCATGACTGCTTCACTCCTAATCCATAATATAAGCTCTTTATCTACTTCAAGCTGTGAGTATACGAAGAAGTTCTTGCATGCTTGCATGGCACTCCTACAAATATTATGGAACTTTCGCGAATGATAAGCAACCTGACGTAATGAAAGTTGAATGGTTTTAAAAAACCAAACACAACAAAAAGCAAGCACGCAGAGAAACCAACCAATTGCGCGTACTTGCTCTATACTCTGATAATAACTTTATCTCGATACAGAAGTCCGACAGCACGTTATCCTGCCGATACATCCATACACTTACAGCTTTACTCGTTGGAGACGCAGCGCATTCAGCACAACTGAAACAGAGCTAAATGCCATGGCCGCTCCCGCCAACCATGGGGCAAGGAAGCCCAAAGCAGCTATCGGAATACCGATCACGTTATACCCGAGCGCCCAAAACAGATTTTGCCGTATGTTTGTCATGGTCCGGCGGCTCATTTCAATCGCGTCAGGAATGCTGTTCAGGTTGCCGCGCATGAGGGTAATATCCGCCGCCTCCATGGCCACATCCGTTCCCGTACCCATCGCCATACCAATATTAGCAGTAGCCAGCGCAGGCGCATCGTTAATACCATCCCCAACCATAGCTACGATCATGCCTTGTTCCTGAAGCCGTTTCACTTCCTCAGCCTTTCCTTCAGGTAGCACCTCCGCCAGCACTCGTTCAATTCCGGCCTCGGCGGCAACAGCCCGCGCAGTCCGTTCATTGTCACCCGTAATCATGATGACTTCAATGTTCATCGCGCGCAGACGGGCAACGGCCTCCCGTGACGTTTCTTTAATCGTGTCCGCTACGGCCACCAGTCCGGCATAGGAACCGTTCACAGCGACCAGCATCGCGGTTTTCCCTGCTTTTTCCAGATCATTCATATACTGCTCAGCTAAGTCATCTATTGCGATGCCTTCCCTGCTCATCAATCGGCGTGTACCGGCCAATACCTGTTTACCTTCCACATGTGCCTTCACACCATAACCCGGAATATTTTCAAAATCTGTCGGTCCTACCAGCTCAATGCCTCGATCTGCAATCCCCTTTACAATGGCTTCCGCCAGCGGATGCTCTGAGCTTTTTTCTGCCGCACCGAGCAACCGTAGCATATCCTTTTCAGCCATGCCGCTTGCTCCAACCATAACATCCGTCAGCTCGGGCTTGCCATTCGTAACTGTACCTGTCTTATCCAACACCACTGCGTTGACTGAACGGGTCATCTCCAAATGCTCGCCGCCCTTGAACAGAATACCATATTCAGCGGCACGTCCCGATCCTGCCATAATGGACGTTGGAGTTGCCAATCCGAGCGCACAAGGGCAAGCAATGACGAGAACTGCAATCATTTTCTCCAGTGAGCCTGCAAAATCAGTCGGCGTCACAAGGAAAAACCAGACGATAAAGGCCAACACAGCGATAGCAACAACAATGGGGACAAAAATACCGGAAATCTGATCCGCAATCCGCTGAATGGGAGCCTTGGAGCTTTGCGCATCTTCCACGACCTTAATAATACGGGACAACGCCGTATCACCACCCACACGCTCAGCCTGGATACGTAGAACCCCGTTTTTATTGAGCGTCGCCCCTGTAACTGCGGAACCGGCTTCTTTTTCAACCGGAAGACTCTCACCACTTAACATGGATTCGTCCACTGCCGAACGTCCGTCTACGACCACACCATCGACAGGAATTTTCTCGCCGGGTCGTACAATAAAGATATCCTTCACACGTACCTGTTCAATCGGAATATCAAGCTCTTGCCCATCACGTACTACACGTGCCGTTGTCGCCTGTAGACTCATCAGGCTCTTGATCGCCTCGGACGAACGCCCTTTGGCTACCGCTTCGAACCATTTACCAACCAAAATAAGCGTAATTAGCACCGCGCTTGTCTCGTAATACAGCTCTGGCATGGTCATGACAGGCATTCCCGCCATCCCCTCCATAACATCAGCCGGACGCAGAGTAAGGTACAAGCTGTAAAAATAAGCCGCAGACGTACCCAGTGCAACTAACACATCCATATTCGAACTGCCGTTACGAAGCGCTTTGTACGCGCCCACATAAAACTGCCAACCAATGACGAACTGAATCGGCGTTGTCAGCACTAGTTGGAACCATGGATTCAAGAACAGTTCTGGCACATAAATCCATGATGTAAAGGAAAAATGAGCCACCATCGCCCACAACAACGGCAACGACAGCACTGCGGACACAATCCACTTCCATTTTTTACGATGGATATCCTTACTGCGGACATCCGCGATATTGTCCTCAGCGCTCTGCGGGATCGCTCCGTAGCCTAGCTGTTCAATCTTGCTCACCAGATCACCAACCGCAATACTCCCCGCGGCATATTCCACATGAGCGGTTTCCATCGCCAAATTTACCGTGGCACCTGTTACACCAGGCATCCGATTCAATCCCTTTTCAATCCGGGTTGCACAGGCCGCGCAAGTCATGCCCGTTACATTCAGATTGGCTTCTTCACTTACAGTTCCAAACCCAAGAGAAGCAATTTTATCGCGGAATTCAGCGATCTCCACCTGCTTGGGATCATAGGATATCGACGCCTGCTCCAAAGCCAAATTCACATTAGCCTGTGCCACACCATCTATTCGCTTTAAACCTTTCTCAATACGGCTTGCGCAGGCAGCACAGGACATCCCTGTAATGTGAAGCGTTGTCTGCTTGTCACCGTCGGTCGCACGGTTTTCCATGGCCATCCTCCTCCCATACCCCAGTGGGGTATATTATATCCAAAAAGAAAAAGCTTCTAATATGGAAGCTTCCTCTTCGAAACAAGTTTTTTCACACATAAAGCTTCAGCTTAAACAACATCATAGCCTTGGTCTTCAATGGCTGTTTTCAGCGCTTCAACGTTCAGCTTGGACTCGTCATATTCTACATTCACTTGTTTCATTTCGAGGCTGACCTTGCCGGTAGCGCCAACTTTCTCCAAAGCTCCTTCTACTGCCTTCACGCAATGATTGCAGCTCATGCCTTCTACATTCAATGTAACTTGTGCCATTTTCTTTTCCTCCTCTGGGGTACTTCCGTACCCATAATGTGTATGAATACTACTCTTAACGGATTAGCTTCTTGACCGTAACCAGCAGCTCGTCAATCACTTCCTGCTCTCCTGCCTGCATGCGCTCAATGACACAGCTTTTCATATGCCCTTCCAGCAGCAGCTTACCGACACCATTCAGCGCGGACTGGACAGCCGCAATCTGGTTCAGTACATCGTCACAGTAGGTATCCTTCTCAATCAAGCCTTTAATTCCGCGAACCTGACCTTCAATACGGTTCAACCGGGATACGAGGCTGTTCTTGAACTCTGCCGAATGATGACTTTTTCTAACTGTCTTTTCCCCATCTGTTCCACAGTGATTCTCATGGACTTCAGTGTGGGAAACAGGTTGCTCCTCAGCCATACATCAGCCTCCTGTGTGGTGTATATATGCATTCATGCATTTATTATAGTTCCATCATAATATACCCCCATGGGGTATGTCAACCTTCCAGATAAATGTCACTTTTTCGCCCTATTTTATACTTTTGAGCGTGCTTCCTTAGCAAGTACGATAAAGCTTAATAGAGCACCAACCTCGGCTATAGCTATAACGACCGCCATGGGTACGGGGGTTGTTCCACTCCCCAAGCCTACTAGCGGTGAAGCGATGGAACCCAGCAATAGAGGCAGCAAACCAAGCATGGCGGACGCACTACCTGCGGAGCGCTGCTGACTCTGCATTGCCAATGAAGTCGTCGTTGTACTCACAATCCCTACGCAGGAAACGACAAAAAATAGCGGAACTAAAACAGCAAACAATTGGCCTCCAGTAAAGGCTACAGTAAGCAAGCTGATTCCGGCTACAGCCGCAATGACCAGACCCGACAAGAGTAACTGTCGTTCGCTGAAGCGACCCACAAGTCTACCCGTTAACTGGGAAAACAGTACAATCCCCAAACCATTCACTGCAAAAATGATGCTATACGTCTGAGGGGAAACCCCGAAAATATCCTGAAGCACGAATGGTGAGCCAGCAATATACGCGAACATCGCTCCCGTAATCAGCGCCTGTGAGAAGGCATAGCCCATAAAGCGTCGATCGGCAAACAAGTGACCGAGTGTCCCCAGCGTCTGCTTCAAACCACCGGATGAGCGGCGGTTCGTTGGCAACGTTTCTGGCAAACCCAAGACGACGGCAATCAGCATAGCCACGCCGACCACACAAAGTACCATGAATACACCACGCCAGGAAACAAAGTTCAAAATGACACCGCCCAGTACTGGTGCAGCAATGGGGGCCACGCCGTTCACCAGCATGAGTAGTGAGAAAAAGCGTGTCAATTCTTTGCCCGAGTAAAGATCACGGGCTACAGCTCTGGAAATCACGATCCCCGCCGATCCTGTAAGCCCTTGAATAAAGCGAAGCGCAATGAGCATACCGATATTCGGCGCAAACACGCATAACAGCGAAGCGGCAGCGTACAGAATGAGCGAGATCACCAGCGGTCCTCTGCGCCCCCTTACATCGCTAAGCGGACCAGCAACGATCTGTCCAACGGCCAGGCCCAACAGACAGGCGGTTAAACTAAGCTGCGCCAACGAAGTAGTCGTATGCAAATTGTCGGCTAATGTAGGCAGCGACGGCAAATACATATCTATGGACAACGGCCCGAAAGCACTCAATGCACCCAGGACAAAGGCGATCCATAATATTCGCGATTTGGTCATATCTGCGGCAACCATAACAGTATTGGATAACCGGTTCATAATAATAATCATCCTTTTCACAAAAATATAAATAATTACTTCAATATATCATGATATCACTCATTTCGTCTGGCTTCGAATAATTCCACGCTAATCCGCAATTTTTTTTCAAAACTGCTATATATCAGGCAGGAATTTACCAATTTCAGGTCGAATTATACGGTAACCAAAACAAAAAATTTGTGGAATCTGGAGAATGATAATGGTCTATGATGGAGTACTACTGGGTCTCATTGTAGGTCTGTTCAGAGGAGGCTGGCGGCAAGGTCTGATCCGTTTCAGTCAAGTTCGCCTTATAGCCGGCTGGATGTTCCCTGTGCTGCTGCTGGTACAATTGATTATTTTTTATTTCCAGGAAAAGTGGACTGGGCTGGCAGCCATTAACGGGTATCTATTTATGGGAGTCTACGTGGTTGGATTGATATTTCTCTGGTTGAACAGACACCATAAGGGATTCAAGCTTATTATAATCGGCGTATTGTTGAATTTTATCGTTATGGCGGTGAATGGCGGCAGGATGCCGGTCTCATTGAGCGCTTCGGAGGTGCTGGGTCCCTATTATACAGATATGCTTAAATCCGGAAGTGTCATCTCGAAACATTACATGATGGATGCGAGCACGCGTTTATCATTGCTTGGTGACATTATTCCTCTCTCCAAGCCCTATCCTCGCACGCAGGTAATTAGTATTGGAGATGTTGTCATGAACTTCGGGATGTTCCTGTTTATCCAAAGCATTATGGTCATGAAAAGAACCAAGGACAAGCAGCAAGAAACCAATCCCCGCCACGCCTAGTGTGTATCTTATTCCAAGGAAGGGAGGGAACCCTATGAAAAACTTGAAATACTCCCGTGTGATTATCAATGCTATTATCGTAGCTTCTGTCATAATTGCTTTGACTTCCGGTTACAAAATCGGGGGCTAGTCACCGATAAGAAAAAAGGAAGCACAGGCTCAACAAAACAGGCTGGATTCCGGCCTGTTTTTTCATGTGAAATTTTCGATTACAAAATTGCAAATTATCCCATTCACCCCTGGTAGCTTTGACATCAAGATACGACAAGGCAGGAGAAGAAATGATGAGTATAATAAAAAAGCTGCAAGAACGGGTTACCGCGACGGGAATATATGTGTTTTTCATATGTTTGGCAGGCGTGATCGTCCTCCTATATACGAATCAATGGTCCTTTTTGCACTATACGACAACAGAGTGGGTCACGATCTATTCCCTATTGGGAGCAGTTCTGATTCTGGAGCATTTTACATTCCAGCTACCACCGGCCAGTAACAAGCAGTCCATGGATTCCTCTGTGTATCTGGCTTGTATTTTTGTGCATGGCACCGAGATTGCTATTCTGATTTTGCTGCTAAATGTAATCATTGCTATATTCCGGCACACAGAGCTGTCCTGGTGGAAGCATACCGTCAATTTTTCTATTTACGCCCTTTCCATTTTCCTGTCTTCAACAGTATTTGAACTAAGCGGCGGAACGCAGGGAGCTTTAAACCAAGATCATTTCGCTTCCTACCTGCTGGCGTTGATTTGCTACTTTGCGGTGAACACAATCACACTGGGTATCTACTTTTATATTGCATACAAAGGGTCCTTCAATGAGCTTAAACAGGCTTTTTTGGCTGAATCCCTGCTCGTATACTTATGTACACTCATTCTGTCTTTGGTATTGACTACACTGATTTATTACAACGGCATTTTAGGACTTTTGCTGTTCCTTGGGCTAAGCATGCTCCTGTCTCACGCATTCAAGCAAATGTTCACGCTGTATCGGGAAATCGAAGAAAAAGCCAACATGGATCGCAGAACAGGGCTATACAATCACAGCTACTTTGAAAATACACTTGAAGCTGAATTAAATATATCGAGATCCGAGAATACTCCCCTCAGTCTGGCGCTGATTGATATTGATGATTTCAAAAAATACAATGATCATTTCGGTCATCTTAAAGGCGATCAGCTACTGGGATTTCTCGGTGAGTTTCTTAAGAAGGAAACCTCCGGCACCCCCATCACCGTATCCCGCTACGGTGGAGAAGAATTCACCCTGCTTATGCCCGATCATACCGCTGAACAAGCATATGAAATAGTCAATGCTATTCGAAAAAGATTAAATGATTCTCGTTATGAGGGTGTTGAAATTTTTCCACATGGCTGTCTGTCCTTCTCCGCAGGTATTGCCCAAAGCCGCATTGACATCTACGACAAATCACAGCTGGTCGATCTGGCAGATAAAGCCCTGTACTACGCCAAGAAACAGGGCAAAAACATCGTTCATACACATGGAAGCTTAAATGAAGTGGAGCGTGAGGTGGATCTGGGGCAGGATATTCGTGATCTTGAGCAGCAGCTTAATTTGTTCTTATACAAGGATATTAACACCTTTAAGCATTCCAAACGGGTGTTCAGATATGCAGCAGACATGAGCGATGTGCTTCAGCTCGGACCGGAGGATAAGCGGCGTTTCATACTAGGAGCTCTCATTCATGACATTGGTAAACTAGAGATTCCCTGGAATATCCTCAATAAAAAAGAGAAGCTGTCCGGTGAGGAATGGCAGATGGTGCAAGCGCATGTCATGTGGGGCAAACGTATTGTTGAAGCCAACGAACGATTCGCAGATTTGATTCCTTTTGTGGAGCTGCATCATGAACGTTATGACGGAGGAGGCTATCCGTTTGGCTTTAAGGGCGAGCAAATTCCACTTTTATGTCGGATGCTGACGATCATTGACTCTTTTGATGCGATGACAACCGAGCGTCCCTATCAACCCACCAAAACGTTCGAGGAGGCCATTGAAGAACTACGTGCTTGCTCGGGTAGCCAATTCGATCCCAAACTAACGGCTATTTTTATCCATTATATTCAACATAAGCAACCTGCTTTCACGGATCTCATGGAAACAGGGCTCTAATTCCTTCATTGGCTCTTCCTCTTTCCCCCTAGCGTGGTTGAAATCGTCCTGAATTCAACCACGCTAGGGGTTTTCATATGATTGGCATTTTGTATAATGCTTATTATTTCAAATTTCATATAAATGTCATAATTCGCTCCATCCATTCGCGCTATATGCACTATGATTAAGATAGGAATGGGTTTGTCCGTCAGGATTTTGCAAAATCCTCCGTATAAAATGTTACAGATGGGGATATCCTCGCTTCAAGTAATCGAGAGAAGGTGACTTCACAAGCATGTTGTATCTGTCCAGACCAGCCCGTGTGGCTTGTCTTTTATTGCTGTGTCTCCCCCTTCTGGTCCTGTTTCCTCACTCTTCGTGGGCTCATGCATTTGTCATTGAATCCAGTCCGACCGAAAATCAGGTTTTGGACAAGCCGCCTTCTAAGGTGACCATTACCTTCAATGAAGATTTGCAATCTGCCTTCATGTCGATCAAAGTGACCGACGAAACAGGCAAGCGGGTCGACACAGGAAAAGCACAGCTTGACCCGAATCACAAAGCCACCATGGAAATCCAATTGATCCCAGGGATGAAAAATGGAATTTACTCTGTTAGTTGGAGAGCTTTATCCGCAGACGGACATCCGGTTAATGGAGTTATTCCATTTCAAGTAGGCAGCGGTTCCAATGCGCCTACCCATCAAGCTGCCGCATCTGAAGGCTCAGGGACATCACGAATCGACTTAATCGCTGTCCGTTGGTTTCTTTACATAGGACTATCGCTGCTTTTTGGAGCGATTTGTTTCCGGCTGTTCATCTTACCGAGCATAAGCCAAAACAAGAATCAAAGTGAACAGCATAAGCAAAATCAGCGGCCCTTTAAAACATCGCCCCGCTGGAATAAACTGCTATGGAGCGGCTACGGCATAACTTCTGCCGCCATTCTGATCAGCCTGCCACTTCAGGCTTCATGGGATGCCGGGGTTTCCATCAGGGAGGGCTTCTCACTCCCGATTCTGGGAGAAGCTCTCCAGTTTACTGGAGCCGGACAAATTTGGTTTATCCAGATGATTCTCGTGCTGCTCTTGAGCGTAACGCTAATTTACGCGCTGGATTACAGCATTTCGAGTCGCCAGCGCCGTCTTTGGGGCTACAGCTCGGCCCTCCTAACGCTATGCCTCATGCTGTCCAAGGCCTTTGTCGGTCATCCGGCAGCGGCTACCCATCCAGCTCCGGCTATTGCAGCGGACTTTGTCCATCTCGCGGCAGCTGCCTTTTGGATCGGCTCACTTGCCGTCATGGTCGTGTGCCTGCCTGTAGCCGGAGCAGAGTTGCCCGTATCCGAGCGGGCAACTCTGCGACAAGCCGCCCTGCGTCGCTTCGCCGGCTGGGGCATTGCCATGGTGGCGGCGCTACTCGCCACCGGTATATATGGAGCCGTTCTGTACATTCCGGCTCCCTCCATGCTGCTGAACACGTCCTATGGACTCGTTCTGCTTGGCAAGGCAGCGCTGCTGCTAGTCATGCTGGCCTTCGCGGCCAGCCAGTTCCGCAGCGCACGGCAAGCGGCGCCCAGCAAGCAAGCCGCTGGGGGATTGCGTGCCGAGTTGTCCGTCGGCCTGCTCGTGATGCTGTTGACTGCGGTGCTCACTCACCTGTCACCCGGCCAGGCCCCTGTTGTACCGTTTGAGGAGACGCACACTACGGGCGAATATAACGTTACCCTGGCAGTCAGTCCCAATGCTGTGGGCAGCAATGAATTTAAGGTATCCGTTCAGGATAGCAAAGGTGCTGCCGTTTCAGGAATCCAGCAGGTTACATTAACGCTCACTCCAGCAGACCCTGACCAAGATCAACAGGAATTTGTTCTGCCTGTGAAACAGCAACAGCCATTCCGCAGTCAGGAATTGATGACCTCCGAAGGAACATGGGCGGTAAAAGTACATGCTCTGACGGCATCACTCGATGCGGTTGATGCTGAATTCACCCTGCATGTAGGCGGTAAGAAATAATTATTTTATACTTAAAAGGAGCGAAATGAATATGAATACAACGATTCAAACAGCAAAATCCAGATTTTCTAGGTTTGCGACCTCTGTGAGTCTAATTGCAGCGGGTGCCTTACTTTTTGCAGGTATGGCCAGTGCACATGTGACAGTCAAGCCTTCTGTTTCACAACCTAATGCGTGGGAAACGTACACATTGAAAGTACCCGTGGAAAAAAACATTCCAACCACCAAAGTCGCCTTGAAAATTCCGAAAGAGGTCGTCTTCAAACAATACGAGCCTGTACCGGACTGGAAGGTTGCCACCGAAAAAGACAGCTCTGGCAAAGTAACCACCGTGACCTGGACGACTGAAAAAGACGGCATTCAAGCAGGTCAGTATCAGCGTTTCGGCTTTGTAGCGCAAAATGCAGACCAGAATACCGCAGCAGCCTGGGACGCCTTCCAGTATTACAGCGACGGAAGTATCGTGGAATGGACAGGCGACGAAGGAAGTAGCAATCCTCATTCCATTACCGAAATCACGGCGGATGCCACGTCCGCAACTCCTGCCCCTGCCGCAGACAGCGGACACGATTCGGCGGGTACGGCAGCAGGCCACGCCAGCACAGATACGGCTAATGATAGCAACCCCGCACCTGCTTCGAACAATGCTGTAGAAGCTGCACCTGCCGCTTCTGCTCCAGCCAGCTCTGCTGCACAAACGACAGCACTCGTTCTCTCGATCATTGCAGTCGTTCTTGGTGCCACAGCTGTCGGCATTGCACTCAAGCGCCGCAAGTAATCTGGGTTACGTATAAAGTTAAGAGCGTTTTAAAAAGAAAAAGCTGATACCTATTTAAAAGGTGTCAGCTTTTTTTGTATGAAAGAAAACGATTAATAGTCAGCTTTAATACATACTCAGATTCATCTCATCCTATTATTTCACATTCACCTTTCTATCATTTTTTTGGTAAAATAGGTAGAACCCTCACGATTCTAACATGATAGCATTGCAATCTATTGAGCATAGGAGATCATAGGATGAAAATCGTAAATAAAGCTCTGTTATCTAGTGCTATTTTTCTGAGTACCACAGTGGGCATCTATAGCCCCTTGGCACAAGCTGAAGCCGGCAAGATCAGCATTATGCTGGACGGATATGCATTACCGTTCCCTGTACAACCTGCCATGATGAACGGCACGACCATGGTTCCCTTTCGTGCGATTTCTGAAGCTCTTGGCATTACAGTGAAATGGGACCAAGCCAGCCAAAGCATCACCGCTACCAAAGCGCAAGGTTCTGCTACCAAGCAGGTGATTCTAAAGATGGGTAGCCGCAATGCCACAGTGGACGGACAAGCGGTTCAACTAACAGCCGCTCCGCAAACCGTGCACGGCAGCACCATGATTCCGCTGGGCTTTTTCGGGCAGCAGTTTGGAGCCACGGTGAACTGGAACCAGGGAACACGGACGGTCTCCATTACATCGCCTCGTGAATCGATGTATACAGTAGGCTTCTATGCGCTGTCTTCCTTTGACCAAAAATCCAAAATACCGGATTTTAACGTCGTTGCCTTCGGCTGGAGTCGAATTGATACGAACGGACAATTTACCACAAACGGCAAAGAATACAAATGGCCTCAAGCCGCTGGAACTGTAACGCCAGAGTCCATTGTGCAGGAGGCAGACAGCCAGGGGACTTCCCCTTACCTGATGGTCTATTCCGGAGATGGCAATCACGAGCTGACCAAAGTTTTGGAAAATGCGCAGCTTCAAGAACAAACCATTTCCCAAATTGTCAGCACCGCCACCGACAAACAATTTAAAGGCATTACGCTAGACCTGGAAGGATTGGGCTGGAGCGGCGACAAAGCCAAAGCTCGTTCAGACTACAACACCTTTATTAAAAAGCTATCGACCAAAGCGCATCAGGCCGGGCTCAAGCTCACCGTCGTTCTGCATCCGCTGAACAGCTCTTACTCTGGCTATGACTACAAAACGCTGGGCAATCTGGCGGACGATCTGATCATCATGGCTTATGATTACGGACAAAAGGCTACACCTGAGCCTTTGGAAAAAGTGGATGAAGCCATCCAACTGGCCTTGAAGGAAACCTCGCGGGACAAGCTCATTTTGGGGATTTCGATGGGTAGCGAAAAAGACAGCACCGTTAACGCCAAGATCGGTTTAGCCAAACGTTATGACCTCAAAGGAATCGCTATCTGGCGCTTGGGCATCATTGGAGAAACGGCCTGGTCACAGATGAACGAAGCCATCGAGTTTAAATAAGTGTACATTTTATCCAAGTAAAACCGACCTTATTTCGCCCGCCAGATGATTTCTTATGAGTCTTCTATGAAATCATCTGGCGGGCTTTCTTCATTCCCTTTAACAAAAGTGCTTGCCTGATTTGGAAGTTGTCGTCACAGGCTCGCAACCCTGTTCTCCATAGAAGATCCCCCAGTCTCTCATAAAATCCAGCAATGGCCTTAACGTATCTCCTAACGGGGTAAGCGAGTATTCCACACGCGGTGGGTTCTCGTTATAAATTTCACGGTGCACAATGCCATCTCTCTCTAATTCACGCAACTGCAAGGTTAGCATCCGCTGTGTAATATTAGGCAAGGTCCGTCGAATTTCGTTATAGCGCCGCGGTCCTGTGGTCAAATGATACAAGATGACTCCCTTCCATTTGCCGCCTATAACCCCGACGGTTTTCGCTACCGGACATCCAAAATTAACGCTAACTGCATGTTCCATCTCCTGTGCCATGTATACCCTTCTTTCTGTAGAATGTGTAAACCAATAGCCTCAGACGTATGACAAGAAACAAATATGTGCGTACTTGTTCCCTGCAAAAACTTTCTATATGATAACTATATATTCGATATCAGCTCTCATTATAGTAGCAGAAAACCCATAGAGCACCAACTAAACCCATACCCAAAGGAGTACATTTTATGTCTAATACATCAGCTAAAAAACAGGAAATTCTGGACGCCTTTCTGTTCAGGCACGCCACGAAAGAATTTGATCCCAATCGCATCATACCGGAAGAGGATTTTCAGTTCATTCTCGAAACCGGGCGACTTTCTCCAAGCTCCGTCGGTTTTGAACCATGGCAGTTTGTAGTTGTACAAAATCAGGCATTAAGAGAGAAGCTGGCTGCGGTTTCCAGCGGTGGCCAAAAGCAGATTCCTGCGGCTAGCCACGTCATCCTGATTTTGGCGCGCAAGGATGTTCGTTATGATTCTCCTTACGTGGAGTATATGTATAAAGAGGTTAAAGGTATGTCTGAGGAGGAATTTGCCTCACTGCCAGGCCGCTATAAGATTTTCCAGGGTGAAAGTCAACACCTGCTGGAAAACGAACGTACGCTATTTGACTGGGCTTCCAAGCAAACCTATATTGCCTTAGGCAATATGATGACCGCGGCGGCTCAGATCGGTATTGACTCCTGTCCGATTGAGGGTTTTAACTACGATCAGGTGCATGCCATTTTGGAGGAAGAAGGACTGCTGGAGAACGGGCTGCTCGATATTTCAGTCATTGCTGCCTTCGGTTATCGCGCTCATGAACCCAAACGTGAAAAATCCAGACAACCCCTGGAAAAGGTCACACGCTGGATTCTGTAATCTAATATCCCGATTCTCTCCCAAACGATGAACATTGAAGCATCAAAAAAGCGGGCTTGCGGCACTTCATCTGAATGATGAACCTACCACAGCCCGTCTTTTTTAGGTCACTTCAATTTCTATTAAAATCCCCTTGGAAGCCAGGTTATCCAGGCACTCCTTCATATACTCATCGTCATGCTCCACATATGCACCCGCGCCTGCCAGTTCCTCACCCAGCTCTGCCTCCCAAGGCTCACACTGCTTACCGCGATACAAAGGCTGTTCCCATAGTGGGTCAACATTGTACCCTCTGCTTTTCATTTCGTCCATAATGAGCCTATGATAGCGCACCAGCAGCATGGGGTGATAATCGAACACATAATTCACCGTGGCGTGTGGCTTGCCCCACCCATTCCCGCGCAGGGCACAGCACTCACGATGTTGCCCCAGCAGTTGCGGACGGGGTAACTTGTCGATTAAATGTTCATGCCAAAGCCTCATGCTTCCACAACCCTATCTGTAGCTTTTTCTGATCTATTGGATTAGCATACGGATACCTGTCAGCACAATGCCGATCAGGAAGCCTGTAACTGCGCCATTAATACGTATCCACTGCAAATCCTGTCCCAGTTTGTCCTCCATCAGTGCAATCAGGGATTTGTTATCCATTTTGTCTACATTTTCGCGCACCAAGTTACCAATCCGACTATGGTTGGCTTCCACCAGTCCAGTAATACCTTCCACAATTCGCACATTAATCTTGTCCAGCAGCTCGGTATTCCCTCTTAAATCAGTCAACATTCGATCCAATAGCGGTAAAATATAGGTCTGCACATAGCTTCCGTCTTCCATGTAGTCCAATAAGCGTATACGCAGTTCCTCCATTTTTCCCAGCACCGACGCATCACCTTCCCAGGCTTCAACAAGGCTATCCTTCCAGCCGTTCAACCCTTCCTGAACCGTATCTTTCGTCGCCAATCGGGTCACCTGTGTTCTTAGACCATCCAGCACGGCCTGACGGCGCGGGTGCTCTTCCCGTTGCAGTTCTGCTACCTGATCCAGCAAAAAATGACGAATCATTTCACCCATACGCTCTTCGTTCAGATAGCCGAGGAATGCGTTCAAGGCAAACTGCATCAGTCCGCTCACCTGCAAACCGCTGACAGCCTGCATACCTAAGGTACCCAGCGTATAGCCCGTTTCGGGTCGCAAAAGCCAGGACTCGGCTTGTTCCAGCGTGTAATCCAGCGCGCGGCGATCATAACCCTTCTCGCTGGTCTGACGAGCAAGCGCCTCCAGCAGCGGTCCGGCGTCAAAGTCAGTCATCTGCCGCTTGAGCTCTGCCACGATGACCGGAGCCAATTCCGCGAGCGGGAGCGACTGGACGAGCCGCTTGGCAAGAACATCTATGGATGCCGCCGCCTCCGGCGTGCGCAAACCTTTTTCCACACCACCCAGCACCAAATCGGCCAAACGAATATCTGCAATTTTAGACGCGATGCTGTCTTTGTTTAGCAAGTTATTTTCCACCGTACTCACCAAGGCATTTGTGAGCTTGTCCCTATTTTTAGGAAGCAGCGCGGTATGTGGTATCGGAATGCCTAGCGGATGACGGAACAAAGCAGTGACAGCGAACCAGTCCGCCAGTCCCCCTACAAGTCCTGCCTCAAAAGCTCCGGCTAACAAACGAGCCCAGCCATATTGCTGGAAGGGCAATGTGGCTGCAAAGCCTGCCCCTAGAATAACAAGCGACCAAGCCGCTGCGGTTTTCGTATTTTTGGGTTTTCCCATCCTGTAATCCTCCAAACTGACTGTCGAGTAAGTAAAGCACTATACCTGTATTACCCATCATATCATTGCCCGTGTCATTTCCAAAGTTGAAAGCACTCTTGATGAAACGCGTAAGGCCACTTTTTGCGTAATTTTTTATGCATATATCTCTCTTTTTTACATTCATGTTCGTGAACTAAATCACAACACTAGGCCCAAAATCTCATTTTTAATAATAAGCCTTACGAACCATTTTATCAGAACCAAGTCCTAAATTTCTTAAACCGAAAGGAGAAGTGAAGGGAAAAGTTGAATGGGCATGTAAGATATCTTTTTCAGCACTAATTCTATCTTTGACCCCAGAAAGGATTTGAATCCATGATGACCTCAGAATTCTTTCAACAATATTCGACCTTTTATACGGACGATCAGGTTAGATGTCCATAAGAGCGAGGCTTCTATAAAACTTACAAACATATTTTGATATATAGACATATTTCATGTGATAAAATAAACTTTTATATATAGTAAATCATGTTTAATCAGCCATTATATATTGGTTAAATCAAACCAAGATAAGCTAGATAAAATTGCTTCTTTGTAAAGGAATTGAATATGACAACAGACCAAAAAAACAACGAGGGCCTCTGGAACGGCGAACCTGTCGTAATTGTGCGCACTCCCTCCGCTTTTGCCAAGCAATCCCTTTTATATATTCAGGAATTAGGCTACTTCCAAAAAACTTCTGCTTTTACGGTGGAAAGAAAAGAACTCGCCTCTTTTTTGCTTGTTTTTACGTTGTCTGGTAAGGGAGAATTACTATACCGGGACAAGAAATATATTTTAAAGCCTCATGATTTGTTTTTTATTAATTGTGAGGAGTATGTGCAATATAGCACCTCCGGTCATGAAGCCTGGGAGTTTATCAGCTTATACCTGTACGGCAACCTGATCGGAAACTTTTACGAACAATTTGCCAAGCATAATAAACCGGTAATATCCATGCATAATCCGTATATTATATTGGACAAACTGCATGCTCTGATTTGTGGGCAGTCTGACAGAAGTCTTTCCGCTGAACTGCTAACGTCCAGGCTCATTGGTGAAATACTGATGTGCATCTTGCAGCATCCCTATGATCACCAGCATGTGAATGCTGAAACCCTCAGCGAAGTACGTCGGGTACAGCAATATTTGGATCAGTCCTACTGTGAGCGAATAACACTGGACTCGCTGGCAGATATGTTTGAATTAAACAAGTTTAATCTGGCTAAAAATTTCAAAAAGCAGATCGGTTTCTCTCCGATTGATTATCTCATTAATGTCCGTATCACGGCCGCTCAAAGCTGGCTTAAAACCAGTGACATGTCCATTGTGGATATCGCAAGGTACGTAGGTATTCCCAATACGAGCCATTTTATTAACCTGTTCAAGGAGCATGTAGGAGAAACACCTCATTCCTTCCGCAAAAAGTGGGGGAACCGTTCCAAGCTGTAAATGAGAGGTTACATGAAACCAGTTTGATAGATGATAGACGCACAAGCTATTCAAGTTAATGGCAAAGCTGTCGAAAGGCAGTGACGCAAAACTATAGGGCCTTCCTATCCGGATGGCAGCCAGCTACCAGATGAACGAGCTTTTTATTATGCCCTTTTTTACATAGATCCACCACAATTTGCTATGCCTATCTCGAAAAAAGCCCTGATCGCTATGATCAGGGCTTTTTTTTCTATTGGGATAGTCATGTCAGCCTAGCATGCTGAATATACTAATTTCGAACGAAGCATTGCCATATTACGATGAATAGGAGAATCACTTGGAGCATGAGAACAAAAATAAATGTAATGATCATTGCCTTATTGCTCATTGTCCAAAGCTTTTTCAACGCAACACTGGCTTACGCAGATGCTCCAGCCCCAGAACTGCCGCAGAGTGCTGTATCCGATCCTACACATACCGTTACGGATGCTGTATACGGTGTCCCAAACCTTGAACCCCCCAGGGAGATTCCTTCAAACACGCCCCCCTTCGTTCAAGGAGCAGTCAGTTCAAAATCTCAACATGATGCAACTCCGCAGAGCATACTAACGAAGTTGAGCCTGACCGACGAATCAGGGCATGTCATTGATGCAGTATATAGTCCCGACAGCCAATTCGACATCGGATCAGCCATCCAACTAGGCTATGAATGGGAGCTTCCTGACAATACCTATAAGTCAGGAGACACTTTCACCTTTCACTTACCAGAACAGTTTGTCATCTACACTGATATCTCATCTCCGTTAGTCACTACCGACGGAACCGTGGGATACTTCACAGTAGATCGTCAGGGCAAGGTGATCATGACCTTTAACCCATATATAGAGACTCATTCCAATGTCAGCGGCAAACTGCAAATCAAAACCGAGTTTACAAAAGAAATAGTGAAAGGTAGTACAGAGGTCATCATTGCGATTCCGATCAAAGGCGGGGTGCAAACGGTCGTCGTGAATGTAAAGCCCCAGTCAGGGCCGACCCTAAGCAAACAAGGGAAACTAGCTGGCACAAATCAGATCGACTGGACCATTGATGTGAACAAACAGCTAAACACCGTAAAGCATGCCTTCATCACCGATCCAATTCCTTTAGGACTGGAACTCAGAAGAGACTCTATCCGGCTCTATCATCTCCAAGTCAATATCGACGGATCGACCGTTGTTCGAGACCTAGTAAATGCGAGTGAATATGCCATTGAAGCAGATCAAGCCGGGACAGGGTTTGTGATTCGTTTTCAAGACGATAGCATGAACACAGCCTACCAGATTCAATATTCCACGCGCATTACTGGCGACGAAACTCGTTTTTCCAACACAGCAACGCTTTCAGGAGATGCGATAGAGAACGTTGCTGCTACCGGTACTGTTCAGGTAGAACGTGGTGAGTTTTTGTCCAAAAAGGTTGAAAAATATGATCATGCCACACAAACACTCTCGTGGGCCATACGATACAACTTCGGCGAGACAAAAATCCCCGAAGCCAAAGCTCTTTTAATTGATCATTTCAACAAAACTCAAGAATTGCTACCCGGTTCCTTGAAAGTATTTAAAGGAAACACGCTGGAGGAACTCCCATCGTGGGCGTATACTGTCATCCCAGTTGATTATCCGGACCGCAACGGCTTCAAACTTCAATTTAACTTTGACGTAGATTCAGCCTATACCATCCGATACCAGACTCAAGCCAGAGGCCGTGTCTATGAAAATGGAAAAGTTATAAACATCATAACCTCAGATGGAATCCAGAAGATCGTATCGACAGAAATCACAAGCGGAGTTATGACTAAAATGTATGACACACCCAATTACAACACCAAAATCATACCTTGGGTGATTACCATTAATACAGACTTGTACACCATGAAAAATATTGTCATTCACGATGTGTTTCCAAACGGGGGCTTGGCCTTGTTGCCGGACACCCTGAAAATTCAAACTGTTGACGGAACAACGGAGCTACGTGCCCCCACGGATTATGAGCTGATTCCGCTATCACAGGACTATAAACAAGGATTTACGCTCAAATTTCATAAAACCATTCATAAAGCTTATACGATCAAGTATTCAACCACCTATAACAATGACTGGAAAACGGATACGACGAAGCCTGAGTTTCGTAATAAATCCATTATAGAATACCAGTTTGAAGACGGAGAAACATCATCGCATGCCGTGGAGTGCCCGATCTGGCCGGACTTTATGACACAACGAAACGGTGCCAAGCAAGGAAGCTATAATGCGACCTCCAAGCTCATTACCTGGGACATTAAAGCCAACTACAATCGCAAGATCCTAAACCACGCGGAAGTGAGAGACCCCTTGCTGCAAGGTCAGAAGTTACTGCCCGGCTCCGTGAAAGTACACGATATGACCTTGCTGGGATGGTGGGATGGCGTACAAAAAGGGGCTGAAATCCCGGCAGATCAATACACCATTATACCTCCCTCCGAGCAAAATGGGAATGAATTGCGTATCCAGTTCAAGGAGCAGATACAGACTCCCTACTGGATTACCTTTCAAACTTCATTGGAAGGAGAACTGATTGACAAGGAAATTCATAATCAAGCCCTTCTACTGGATGGACAAAAAACAGTCTCCAAATGGGCAGCGCAAGTCACGGTACCTCATGGTGGAGAATATGTATCTAAAGTCGGTACACAAAATGGAAATAAGATCGACTGGAGCATCCGCATCAATGAAGGACAGTCACATGTATCCAACGCTAAAATTATAGATCAGCCTAGCAGCAATCAAATCTTAATCGAGGATTCCTTTCATTTGTACTCTACAATCATCGCTGCCAACGGAAATACCACCAAGGGCACCGAGTTGATTAGAAACCAAGATTACAAGCTGTATATCAAAACAGATGCTCAAGGCCAGCAAACTTTTGAACTTGCTTTTGCCAAGGATATTTCCTCTGCTTTTATTCTTGAATACCAATCATTCATTCATGCTGAGGACAAAGCCAAAGTGAGTAATAAGGTTGCCTTTGAGGGGGATCGCTTGACGACAGAGATACGGGAAACCAGCCAGGAAATCATTGTACGAACGTCTTCCGGCTCCGGTTCCGGCGGGGGTGTGACCGAAAGTCTTGAGTTGACCAAGGTAGACCAGGATATGCCTGAGAAGGTACTGCCTGGCGCACAGTTTGCACTCTATGATAAAGGTCAAAAAAGAGCCCCTCTCATTCAGACCACCAATCAGGAAGGCAAAATCATCTTTTCCTCCTTGCTTCATGACGATTACATCTTGGAGGAATTGGCAGCACCGGAGGGCTATAAAATCACCGAGAGCAAGCTTGAGATCAAAATAGACGCAACACTGCGACAAAGCTCTGGTGTAAAAAAGATTGTGATCACCAACCGTAAAGAAAAGAAAAACGAACCAGGAACGCCTACTCATCCAGACCCGTCACCCCCGTCTGGAGGCTCAGGTAAGAAACATGACAGAGATCCGGAAATACCCGATACTCCGTCTGTAACCGTTCCTCCGTCATTGCCAATGTCTCCGGAGGACATAGCCCTTCTACAGGAGGAACCTGCACCTATACCGCCGGAGCCGCCAGCCGTCATGCCTCATCAAGATCCTTCTCCTCCGGTGGATTCGAAAGACGATCCCAAACCTAAGATCCGTGTCAAGGTTCCCGGGAAAGAGCCAGAAGAGCCAGAGGATCCACCTGCGGTACATCAGTTGCCCCAAACAGGTGAAAGCAGCCCCGTTCCGTTCTATTTGACAGGCATAGCGTTGGTTATGTGGGGCGTATTGTTGAAATTCACACGGACGAACAAAAAATAAAATGGATCACCTGCCCTGATCTCTCGCCTCATTCCATTTCCGATTGGAATGAGCCGGGAATGGGGCATTTTTCAAAAAAATATGTATAATCCGTACTTTGCTTAGGGGAGGCGAGATTGCTGAGTCTGCGTAAACTTTCCTACGTATTTATTTTGTTAGGCTTACTTTTTATTTTGTTTCCTAAAGCGACGGAATGGAATGAGGATCGGGAACAAAGCAAGCTATTAAAAGCAGCAGAACTACCATCAGGAAAAAGCGATGCGCTATGGCCCCCCAGTCTTACGGACAGCTATGCTCGCTTGTCCACTACTCTTACGGAAGTCCCGGCTCGTGAAGCACGACAAAATACTTCCACACCCCCTGTTACCATTGGAAGCGCTAATGAACAAACTCCCATAGCCACTATTAGTATAAGTCGTATTGCTTTAAAGCTCCCTGTATTGGAAGGCGCAACGAGGATAAATATGAGACACGCGGCTGTACATATGCCGGAAACGGGGACGCTGGGACAGGCGGGGAATGCCGCCGTTGCTGCTCATCGAGCCCGCACCTCTGGACGTTTATTTAATCGTCTAAATGAATTGAAGATCGGGGATAAGATTGTTGTTAACACTCGGGGTAACCAATATGTATATAGCGTTTATAGCCTGAAGATGGTCGATCCTACGGACGTGTCTGTTCTGAAAAGCTTCAAAAAACAAAAGCTGCTCACCCTGATTACATGTGACCCTCTCATAAATCCCACCCATCGTCTCATTGTTCAGGCCAAACTAAGCACCTAAAGCCATTAAAGCGCCTATTTTTATGAGTAAAAATAAATCAGGCGGGCCATTCCTGTTCATTTACAGAAATACACCCGCCAATGTTCACATTACGATTCAGTTGGATTCTTGGCAATCAACTTGAAATCATCAAAGTGGAATCCTGGTGCAACCACACAGGTTACCAGTACGGGCTCATCCCCAAGCGGACGTGCCGTTTGCCATACTGCTCCTGGGACGAGTGCTTGTGGATGCTGTCCTGCCTCCACATCTGCACCAACAATAATCACAGTTTCTTCACCAGGCTCTTCTCCGCTTCCACCCAATTTCAACTCTACAGGGCTTCCGCTATGATATAACCACAGCTCATCAGAATGGACCACATGCCACTCGGAGAACTCACCCGGATGCAGCAAGAAATACGTAGACGAAGCTGCAAAGCGCGGACCAGAATATACATCCGGCAATACAGGCTTCGGAATTTGAAAATTGGCCTTCCACATCTCTTTGTACCAGCCGCCTTCTGGATGGGGCTCCATGCCCAATGCCGTGACTAGCGGTGAAATAGCTTTCGTCATTGTCTAACCTTCCTTTACCCTAAATTCCTTCTTCCCTACTGTAAAACATAGCGTTGCTTTTGTCACGTTTCTCCCTTGGCTTGTCGGGGATCAATAATTTATGTGAAATTTAATAACATAAAAATACGGATGTTTACTCATTTTCATCATATAAATAATAGTTCACTAGTAAAAATCACACCAAAATACATTACACGTGAAGTTTTATGACATAAAATCTTGTTTTTTATTGTAAGCTTATAGTATCATGAGAGAAATTTTTAAATTCTAATAGAGCTTGGTCATGTCAATCCGTCTACTAAGCTATGTATCCAAGCCTAAAAGGGGTGAGCTCTCTGATCCAGTTTCGCAATGTCAACAAGCATTACGGTCACTTTCATGTACTCAAAGACATTAATCTTCAGATTAAGGAGGGCGAGGTCGTCGTCATCATCGGTCCCTCCGGCTCGGGTAAAAGCACCCTGCTTCGCTGCATCAATCGTCTGGAAACGATATCGGATGGGGAACTGATCGTTAACGAGATCCCTGTACATGACAAAAAGATTGATATTAATGCCTTCCGTCGCAATATCGGAATGGTGTTCCAGCATTTCAATCTGTATCCCCACAAAAAGGTAATTGAAAACATTGTACTGGCACCTATGAAGGTACTGGGCATCTCGAAAGAAGAAGCTACTCAAACAGCCATCACTTATCTAAAGCGCGTCGGAATCGAGGAAAAGGCACAGAGCTACCCCGCCCAATTGTCTGGTGGACAGCAGCAGCGGGTCGCGATCGCCCGCGGGCTCGCGATGAATCCAAAAATTATGTTGTTTGACGAGCCTACCTCAGCTCTTGATCCCGAAACGATCGGAGAGGTACTGGATGTTATGCGCTCGCTCGCCCATCAGGGCATCACAATGGTCATTGTCACTCATGAAATGGGCTTTGCACGTGAAGTGGCGGACCGCGTGATTTTTATGGACAAAGGACAGATTTTGGAAGACGGCCAACCTGCCGAATTTTTTCAGAATCCGGGTGAAGAACGGGCCCGCCTGTTCCTGAGCCGTCTGATTCATCATTAAACAGACTTACCAATGTAGCGTAAATCGAAAGGGGAATGTTCTGATGAGAAAAAGATTTCAATGGAGTACTTTGGTGCTGGTAGCTTTATCTTGTCTGCTCGTCTTGGCAGGCTGCGGAGGCAAAGAAGGAGCGGCAACGTCGGGAAATGAGCCGGCAGCAGCCAACGGACTGGAAGCGATCAAACAGCGTGGCAAACTAGTCATTGGTGTGAAATACGATACCAAGCTGTTCGGACTGAAAGACCCGGCTAGCGGAAAAGTAGAAGGTTTTGATATCGACATCGCCAAGGCTGTAGCCAAACATATTTTTGGCGATGAAACCAAACTTGAACTAAAAGAAGTCACGTCCAAAACACGAATCACCTTATTGCAAAACGGGGACATCGACGCCATTATCGCGACGATGACCATTTCGGATGAACGTAAAAAGCAGGTTGATTTTAGCGACGTCTATTTTAACGCCGGGCAATCTCTACTCGTGAAAAAGGGGAGCCTCATCACCGGGCTGGAGTCCCTGACCCCGAATACCAAGGTGCTCGCCGTGAAAGGCTCTACTTCCGCCAAAAATATCCGTGAAAAAGCACCAGAAGCGACGATATTAGAATTCGAAAACTATCAGGATGCTTTCAATGCCCTCAAAGCAGGTAAAGGAGAAGCGTTAACTACCGATAACTCTATTCTGCTCGGCATGCAGAAGCAAGATCCGAATTATATTCTTGTAGGCGGGAACTTCACAGAGGAACCTTACGGCATTGCAGTAAAGAAGGGACAAACCGAACTCCTACAAGCCATTAATGATACGATCAAGGAACTGAAAAGCAACGGTGAATACGATAAGCTCCACGAGCAATGGCTTGGGGTTAAGCCCGAATAGTATTCTTGTGAAGGAGCCGCGCTTGCGAGCTCCTTCCTTTCTTAAGTCTGGATAAGGAGGTATACCTGTAGATGCTTACTTTTGATATCAACGTACTTTTCGATCATAGCGACCGTTTCAGAGAAGGCTTGCTTCATACCGTTCAAGCTAGTGTCATTGCCTTGATCGGAAGCTTTATTCTGGGGGCTATTATTGCCATCCTCCGAATTGCGCCTTTTAAATGGCTAAACTGGATCGGTACCGTCTATGTAGAGGTCATCCGCAATATTCCATTGCTGATCGTCGTGCTGTTTTTTTATCTCGGGCTTCCCACTTTGGGCATCCCTTTGGACGGATTCGTATCTGGAACGCTTGGATTGACCGTATACACAGCCTCCTTTATTGCTGAAGCCATACGTGCCGGCATTCAATCTGTGCCCAAGGGGCAATTTGAAGCGGCAAGGTCCTCCGGGTTGAGTTACAACCAGACGATGATCAGCATTATTTTACCGCAAGCCATCAAAATTGTACTGCCTGCGATCGGCAACCAATTCATTAATCTGGTCAAAAACTCTTCCGTGCTGGCTATTGTGGCCGGGCTGGACCTCATGTATTACTCGGACCTCATTAACTCGGATACCTTCCTGCCCATCACAGTCTACGCCATCACGGCGTTGTTGTATCTTATCTTGACAGTTCCGCTTAGCTTTCTTGTACTGTACATGGAACGGCGTCTGTCCAAAACATCCTAAGGAGGGAAGCCTGTATGGATTTCGGTGGATTGTTTGTGTGGCCTAATGTGCGTTTTATACTGGAGGGCTTCCTGCTCACGCTGGAGGTTGCTATTTACTCTATCGTGTTCAGCTTCGCTCTTGGTATCTTATTCGGCATTCTGCGCTATACCCGCTTACCTGTCATTTCACAGGTTGCAGCCTTTATCATTGATCTCATTCGTAATCTTCCATTATTGCTCATTATTTTCTTCATCGGTATGGTTTTACCATCTATCGGTCTTTCCATTTCCCTCAAGTGGGCAGCCATTACAGGCCTGTCGATCTTCGAGGGAGCCATGATTGCTGAGATTGTGCGTAGCGGTCTGAATTCGGTCCATAAAGGACAGGTGGAAGCCGCACGTTCCTCTGGTCTAAGCTATTCTCAAACCTTATGGCATATCATTCTGCCCCAAGCGCTTCGTCGCATGGTGCCCCCGATTGTCAGCCAGTTCATTTCCCTATTCAAGGATACCTCACTGGCTGTCATTATCAGTTTGCCGGAGCTGACGCATAATATTCAGATTGTCGGTGGGCAAAATCAATCCTTTGTCATTCCAGCCCTGCTGTTCGCAGCTTTCCTGTACTTTGCTGTCAATTACAGTATGTCACTGATTGCACGCAGGCTGGAAGTTCGTACACATTAAAGCTCGTGATACTCATCAGGGTTGCCACTAGTTGGAACGCACGGTTAGTACAGCTTGTATCTCTTTAATCAATTGCTTCAACGCTTCTCCCTGATAACGGCCAGACCGATAAACCAGCTCTAGCTGACCCTGGAGCACGTCGCACAAAATAGGTACAGTGCAAAATTGTGAGTGATCCAATTCTGTTGCAAGGGACTCCGTCTGTAGGGTTACGGCAAGTCCATCCTGCACCCAGCGCAGGATGGAAGGTATGGAATTGGTCTCCAAGACGGTTGCAAAAGGATACCCGCGATCACGGAAGCACTTCTCAATCAGTTTCCTGCCGGGATGACACTCTGGCTGCATCCCCCAGGGTACATGCCTCAATTCGTCCAGCGTAATGGAAGAACGGTTGGAAAACACATGCTCTACCGGAACAACAAGACAGTAGTTCTCCGTACGAAGAGGAAGCTGGACAAGCCTTTCATCCGTACCCGAATGCAGCGTGATGCCAACATCCACTCGGTTATCCAGCAGCTGTTCTGTGACATCAAATGATGGATGGATGTGCAAGCTGACTCTAGGAAATGACTGATGAAAATGGATAAACATTTCTTGTAATGGTTCCTCCAGCTCCGGTAATGCGATACCAATCCGCAAACTCCCGCGTTGCTCGGTGCGCAACTCCTCAATGGAAGCCTTTGCTTGCTGTAAATCCTTGAGCGCATGTGCACTGTGTTGCAGCAACAATTTCCCGGCATCTGTCATCTTAATTTTCTTGCCTGCACGGTCAAAAAGAGTCATGCCCAATTCCTCTTCCAACGCCTTAATTTGCAAGCTAAGTGTGGGTTGGGAGATTCCGATCTTTTCCGAAGCTTTCGTAAAATGCAGTTCCTCGCATACCGCAATGAAGTATTGAAGCTGACGTATCTCCGTCTTCCTTCTCTCCCTTCGAGAATCCCCAGAATGATTGCATAAAAGGTCAAAAGAAGCGCAAAATCGGATCAAACCGGTTCGCGCTTCTTCTTCAGGTTATTGCGCTTTTTTTAGATTATTGGGCTACTTCTGCTTTTTCCGCAGTCAACGTAATATTCGCAAACGTGTCTGCATCATACTCCTTGCCACGGGTAATATCGTAATTGGCTACCCGATTATTCACTGCCTCCAACGAGTAACGGAATAACGTCGGTACAATGGGTGCCTCCTCGCTCATATACGCCTGCCACTGATTGTATATATCTTTACGATAATTGTCGTCAAAGGCTTTCACAGACACCCCTTCCTGCAACAGCTTATCATTCTCTTCACTGGTAAAGCGCGAGTAGTTAAAGCTGGCTCCGCGTCCATACAGCCCACTAGGGTTTACATCTGTACCTGTACTCCATGCGCCGCCAAAAATATCAATGCCAGGGTCATCCTTCTGCACACGGTCATAGAAAGAATTGAACTCAAGCAGACGGCCGTCCACCAGCTCGACATGAAGCCCGACATCCTTCCAATTTTGCAAATAAAACTTCGCCAGCGATTCGGCTGTCGCATCCCCGCTCATTGCCGCATAATGGAGCACCAGTTCCTTGCCCTTAGGGTCCTCACGGTATCCATCTCCATTGGTGTCCACATACCCTGCCTCGTCCAGCAGCTTTTTTGCCTTGTCCGGATCATACGCAATGCCCTTCGCATTCACATCATGATATCCCTTAAAGGCGGGCGGGACCAAGGATGTCGCAGGAGTCCGAAGCCCATGATAGAGCTGCTTGCCAACCTGCTCGTTATTCAGCGCATAGCCGAGGGCCTGACGTAATGACTTGTTCGCCAGCTTGGCGTTCGGGTCCATGATATTTAGACTCTTGGCCTGATCGAATTTGCCCATTTTAAAGCCTACATAGCTATAAGATAATTCCTCCTGACCGAGAAACTGTACATTTTTTGGATTGCTGGCCTCATTGTAACGGGTGGTTGGATAGCTGGCCCAGTCGACTTCTCCACTTTTCAGCGCCTCGGTAATGACATTCGGGTTCACCACCTTCAGATGAAGGCCATCCAGCTTGGGTACACCGTGAAAATAATCCTCATTTTTGACAAATTCCACAGATTCACCTGTAACCATGGATTTAATTTTGAACGGCCCATAGCCAATCGGATTTTTACGGACAGGGTCTGATCCGGCCATATCTTTCACGGGGATATTCTGAAACACCTTTTTCTCCAGGGGTGTAGACCAAAGTCCCGATTTCACCGAAGGATTAGGTTCCTTGAAATGAATGGTAACCTCTTTCTCATTGAGCACTTTGATGCCAGAAATGGTTTTGGCCTTACCCGAGTGATAATCTTCCATACCCACAATATTCGTCATAAAACTATCATAACGCGGACCTTCGTAGTCTTTATGACCGATCACTTCATAGGAAAAAGCATAGTCCTCCGCCGTTACGGGATTACCATCCGTCCAGTTCAGTTTGGGATCAATTTTCACAGTCACCGCCTTATTGTCTGGAGAAAAGGAAATCGTCGCCGCCCCTTTATTGTCAATATTCAGATTGGAGTCAATCGAAAACATAGAAGGGTAAAAAAACTGGAAGACTTCAAAATCAGGATTGCCATCATAAAATACAGGATTCAGAATGCCTTCAAAGGGGGTATCAGACACGAGTGCATAATTGATGATGCCACCCTTAATCGGTGCCTTATCGTTCTTGACCGCCTTCGCCAGCGCTGTCGCATTCACCTGTTTGCTGTCGGACCCTGAGCCGCCTGTACCGTCAGACGATTTCCCTCCATTTGAAGCGGAAGGCGAACCGCTGCATGCCGCCAATGAAAGTACTAAAATTGCAGATAGAACAGGCAGAATCCCTTTTTTCCAGTGTTTAACCATTGTAAATCCCTCCTTGTCATTGTCCTTATCCTTGAACTTCAGTTAACCCAATCGTTGTCTGGCATCCGTGGCGCGTTTGAGCGCCTGGCCAATAAAGTTAATCGCCAGCATTAACACCAAAATAAGCAGTGAGGCAGGTAACCACATCCACCAGCTATTCTGCAAAACATCCGGGTCATTGGCATAACTCACCAGTGTACCCAAGCTTGGCGTAGATTCCGGTAAGCCAAAGCCGAGATAAGAAAGCCCGGTCTCAATCCCGATATTTCCCGCGAGACTGAGGGTCAGATTGACGATCACGACCGAGCTAAGATTGGGCAGCACGCCAAACCAGATGATTTTCCAATTGGGTGTGCCAAGGGTTTTGGAAGCCTGCACATAATCCAGTTCGCGCTCCGACAACACTTTGGCCCGGATCAGGCGTGCTTTTCCAATCCATAAAAAGGCAGTCATGATAAAAATAAAGGACCCTATGCCGCTTTTGGGTACAATGCTGACAAATACGATAACCAGCATCAAGAATGGAAGCACCAGGATAAAATCAATGATTCGCATGATGATGTTATCGACCATTCCCCCATAAAAACCAGCCAGTAAACCTAATGTTAAGCCAATAGCGGCGGATAACAATGTAATCGTAAAGCCAATAGTGAAGGAATTGCGGGCTCCAATGACCAGTTGGCCGAAAATATCTCTGCCCGCTCGATCTGTCCCCAGCCAATGCACTGAGCCTGGAGCTTCACGAATCGCGCCCAAATCGACCGTCGTGACTACATCCTGATTTACAAACAGGACAGAGGCATATATAAAGATCAAGAACAGAATCACAAAGCCAATGGAAACCAAGGCCATTTTGTCACGCACCAGCTCACGACGCAGTACAGACCAACTGGATGGTGATTTATGAATGATTTCCGGCGTGAAGACCTCCTCCACCTGTATAGACACCATAATCCCTCCCTTTCTCTAGACTTGTTCGCTATTCAATTCGAATGCGGGGATCGACCTTGCTCAGGATGACATCAGATAAAAGGGTCCCTAATAGTGCCAAGAAGCCAGAAATCATGACCAGCGCGTTCACGACTGAAAAGTCCCGTTGAGTGATGGACTGAAGAAATAATTGGCCCAACCCCGGATAACCGAAAATAGATTCAAGAAAAATGTTGCCTGCAATGACTCCCGTCAGGTCATAGCCCAAAAAGGCAGCAATCGGCAATAGAGAGTTTTTGAAAATATGGCGGGAATAAATTTTACCTTCGGGCACCCCTTTGGAACGCGCTGTTTTCACAAAATCCTTCAGTCTTGTGTCAATGACCTCATTGCGCAAATACTGAATCGTAGCCGTTGTACTGAGCAATGCGCCTGTAACCGCCGGTAAAATGAGATGATACGACTTGTTCACGTAATATGACCATGCCCCCGGCTCCACACCTACATCCACACTGCCGCTGGTTGGAAACCAGCCGAGCCTAAAGCCGAATACATACAGCAGCAGCAACGCGAGTATAAATAGAGGTGTCGCAAAGCTGAGATAGGTATAGCCCACTACGGTTTTGTCCAGCAGACTATGCTGATAACGACCGCTGAGTACGCCGAGCGGGATGGCGATCAGATACGTCAGAACCAGAATGACTACGCCCAGAAAGAACGTGTTCCCCAGACGGCTGCCAATCAGATCGGTAACGCTAATTTTATGTACATAAGATTTGCCCAGATCCCCGTGAGCAAGCTGGACGAGCCAGTTCCCATACTGCATCCACACCGGGTCATTCAGTCCCAGTCTTTGTCGCTGCTCTTCCAGTGCGGCCGGATTCAGATTGGGTGTCGAAGTAATAAGTCCTGTCAGGGCATCCCCCGGCATAGCCTTAGCCAGGAAAAATATAAGCACGCTCAGTGCAAAAAGTTGAGGGATCATAACCAGTAGCCGACGCAGTGTAAATTTCCACATATTCTGTACCCCCTTATGGTAGCGCGACTTGATGGGATGGACTTACTGATTTTAGTGCAAACGGTTTTCCACTCGCGTCTAGATGTTTGGGTAGCTCTGTTTTGTAGGAGGATAAAAGCATTCGCCTTTTTTGAGCATTTTCCAGCCGTTTTGTAGGATCAATATTGGGAATGGTTGCAATGAGGCGCTGGGTATACAGATGCTGTGGACGCTCATAAATATCTTGCTCGCTCCCCTGCTCCACTAGACGGCCCCGATACATAATACCGATTTGGTCGCACATATGGCGGATAATACCTAAATCATGGCTGATGAACAAATACGTCAAATTAAATTCCTGCTGCACATCCTTCATAAAATTAAGCACCTGTGCCTGCACGGAAACGTCCAGTGCTGACACTGGCTCATCAGCAATGATCAGCTTGGGGTTTAATGTCAGCGCACGCGCGATCCCGATCCGCTGTCGTTGCCCCCCGGAAAATTCATGCGGATATTTATAGGCTGCATCGGCGTTCAAGCCGACCTTTTCCAGCAACGTCTGTACTTTTCTCCGTTCTTCCTCACTACTCAGCCTTTCAAAATTTCGCAGCGGTTCAGCAATGACATCCAATACGCGCTTACGCGGGTTAAGCGAAGAGTATGGGTCCTGAAAGATCATCTGAATATCTCTACGCAATGGATGACGATTGTTACTACTTAGAGCTGCAAGGTCCTTTCCTTTAAACAAAGTCCGTCCGCTCGTCAGCTTATTTAGACCGATGATCGTCCTGCCTGTCGTCGTTTTCCCACAGCCAGATTCCCCCACCAGCCCGTAGGTCTGGCCTGCCTCAATGCTGATCGACACGCCATCCACTGCTTTCACCTGATCGATAACACGCTGGAAGAAACCACCGCGCACCGGATAGTGCACCCTCAAATCATTTAACTCCAGTAGTGCCATGAGCAGCCTCCCCCTTCGCCTCGTCTTCAAAATGAAAATGCTGATAACATGTACAACGGACCCAATGTCCAGGGGAAATTTCATTTAATTGGGGATGGTCTTCATGCACCCTCTGCTGAATCCAGGGAATACGTGGAGCAAAGCGGCAGCTATTGCGGGGGATATCTTGTAATGAGGGAACAATGCCGCCGATGACATGCAGTGATTCCCCCTTGGTATGCGATCCCGGCATGGAAGCAAGCAAAGAACGCGTATACGGATGCTGTGGATGCCTGAATAATTCAAAAACATCAGCGCTCTCCACGATTTCTCCGGCATACATGACCACCACGCGGTCGGCTACTTCTGCCACAACACCAAGATCGTGCGTAATCAGGATAATACCGCTCCCAGTCTCCTGTTGAAGTTGTTTGAGCAAGTCGAGAATTTGCGATTGGATCGTTACATCGAGCGCAGTCGTCGGCTCATCTGCAATAATAAGAGAAGGTCGGCAAGCTATGGCAATCGCGATCATCACACGCTGCCGCATCCCTCCTGACAGTTCATGCGGATACTGATCATACACACGCACTGGATTCGGTATATCTACACTTTCCAGCAGCTCCAGCACACGTTCCCTTTTTTGCTTCGTAGATAGTGACGTATGATAATCGAGATTTTCCTCAATCTGCTTGCCAATGCTCATCAACGGGTTGAGTGCTGTCAACGGGTCCTGAAAGATCATGCCAATTCCCGCTCCGCGGATTTTATTCATTTGCCCTGAGGAAAGACGGTTCAAGTCCGTTCCTTTAAAAAAGACCTCCCCCTCTACACGCGTGCGTTCCATGTCATGCAGTTGCGGGATCGAAAGCGCTAACGCGCTTTTGCCACAGCCGGATTCTCCGACTACAGCCAGCACTTCATTGGGGTTGACCGTCAGATCCAGATGGTCGACTGCGGGGTGATATTGATCCTGGATGCGAAAAGATACGGATAATCCTTTAATTTCCAACACAGGTTCGGTATTCAATGCGCGCTTCCTCCATTCTCCATGGTCTTGTCCCGCTTATTCTCACCATGTTTGATGTTTAAAACCTCTCATGAACATTACATACCGTTTTTGTCGGAATAATTTGAATACATCCTATCACCAGTATATGGATATATCAATTAAGATTATGCTATCAACATCATTTAAAAAATCAATGATCCAGCAATAGTGCGGCCTTTCTGGCACAAAATGTAATGAAATAACCAACCGCAGGTTAATTTTCATCACAAAAAAAGTCGCCTGATCCCTCAGCAGGGATCAAACGACTAACTAACCCAAGCTCACATTGAGCTCCTGACAATATAATTTACGAAGCCGCTCCATAGGAGCCAGACTTGAATGTTCTAGGATCGTACCATTTGTAGCCTGCTGCCGGAGCAGACCAAGGCTCAGGCTGTGGTTCCGTGGACGCCGCAGGCTCTTCGAATGGCAGAAGCTTCGTCGGTTGATCCAGAGTCAAACCTGCCACATCGGACAATTTCGTGTAGTCCTGCTTCCATGCAAGCCATTGAACCGTTTGCACCAGGAAGGTTGAATCATCCACTTCTTTGAAGCCATCATATGTCTTCTTCGACTGTCCGTTTTCCTCACGCACATATTTCGGTGTAGCATCTTCTACAGGGGAAGAATCACCGATGAATGCCGCCTTGCCTTGGCCTACCTTGGAGATAGCGGCATAAGGTCCTTCCGCACGGCCCCCGCCGTTATAAACCCCCTGATCTACCGCATTCCCCCATTTTTTCGTGCCTGAAGGGATATAAGCAATGCCTTTAGCCTTGGTAGGATCAATAATAGCCAGCGTAGATCCTGCATGCATGGCAATCGAGCGCACACCCTTGGTAATACCGAAAGATTGATCTGCGGCTACAATGTCGGTAGCATTCACATCACCGAGCGCATTGTAACGGAAACGAACGCCAAAGTTGGCCGCCAGCCAATCGGAGCTTGTTAATCCTTGCATTGCCGGTGATGCAGCCTCTTCTGCAGTCATGCCTTTGGCCGGATTAGTATAGGCTCCACGACGGTAGCCATTCATAACCTCGGAGGAATCCCAACGGTTTTTGTTACGATCTGCATTATAATGATCGGAGATGAAGAAGACGCTCCCTCCGTTATTCACGTATTGCAGCAGGGCAGCCTGCTCGGATGCCTTAAAGGCAACATTCGCTTCACCAATAATGAACACATCATATTGGCGCAGCTTGTCATAGGTTATGGCCTGCTCTCCATAAGTAAAAGGAATGGGACGATTTAATGGGTCTACCGTAAAGCCTACATTACGCAGTCCATTGGCAAAGTCGGAGAAGGCGCCTTCAATGACCCAATCTGCTGCACCAGCGGTCTGTGCGTGCGTATTATCGAACAGCACCTTTTTGCCTTTTCCATCCGGCAATGTAGTACCGGGTTGACCCGGGTTGCCAGGTTCAGGTTCACCAGGTTCCCCTGGCTCGCTTCCGTTCACCAGTTCAACAGCGCTTGGGCTTTTCACTCCACCAAAATTATTGTAGGCGCCGAGTGTACCCGTCACACGGATTTTGCTGCCAATCAGCTCAGGATGGCCTGTTAGCCCAAATTGCCCTCTGTACGCGGATGTCAGCTGTACATCCAATAGATTAGACGTGCTACGTTCATTGGCCTGGTCGGCAATCAGTACGTTAAAATCATTCGCAAACGGAGAAGAAAAGTTAGCCGTTTTCGATCCGGTAGCATGTCCGACGATATAACCTTCTACCGTCACCGTACCTCCACTGCTTTGGCCCTGAAGTGCTTCGGCTACTGTCAATGCTCCCTCTGCCTTGACCTGACCGAACGGAACGAAGATCCCGATCAGCAGTGAAACGATCGCTGCTAGATGCAGCATCCCTTTTAAGCGTGAACCTGTGAACCGCAAGCCTTTTACCATACGTCAATATCCCTCCTATGATTTCCATAAATGTACTTGTCCTCTATCAGATTAGCCGCCAATCTTCTAATTCCTTCCTGATTTCATCCATAATTATGTAAACTTTAATCTTTTTTATTGGAAATGCACCTGTTTATGTAAAAATTAAACCCTGTGATTGACACCGAGCACGTCATACATTACGCTAAGAAAGACATGTAGAACGGTATACGCGAATGAAGATGACGGGAGAGTCTGTCCAGGGGGCTTACACTCTGGCGGCACCGAAGGAGCAAGACGCCAGCACCCGGCTGGCGGATAATCTCTCAGGTCCATGTATCGTCATCTGACGCAACTCTGGAGAGAGCGCAAGCCACCCAAGGGGTAAGGCGGTAAGAACACCGCACGAAACTCTCAGGTAACGAGGACAGAGATAAGGGAAACTTCCTTATCCTGTCCTTTTTTGTGCTCACATTGTGCGTCAGCATTAGGAACCGTCATAACCGCGCAAAGACGCGGAAATACCATATAGTATGGTATTAGAACATACAGGGGGCCACACCATGCGTTTCAAAGATGTATTTTCTATTATCGGCCCGGCCATGACCGGACCTTCCAGTTCACACACCGCAGGCGCGGTGCGACTCGCACGCGTTGCCCGGCACTGGCTTGGGGCGCAGCCTGACCGTGCCCGTATGACACTGTACGGCTCCTTTGCCGATACGTATAAAGGACACGGTACGGATCTGGCGCTCATCGCAGGACTGCTTAATTACGATACGGACGATCACCGGATTCCAGATGCCGAGCAATGGGCCGAGCAAGCCGGGATGACCGTGGAATTCGCCGTCAGTGGACTCCCCGCTCCTCATCCGAACACCGTCCGTTTCGAGTTGTGGAAGGGCGAGGATCAGCGCACACTGCTGGGCTCCTCCATCGGCGGCGGCAGCATCCATGTCCAGCAACTCAACGAATTCCGGGTCAATCTGACCGGGGAGCTGCCTACGCTGGTGCTTCTCCACTCGGATAAGCCCGGTACATTGGGCGCAATAACTTCAGCGCTGGGCGCGGCCCACATTAACATTGCCTATATGCACGTAGATCGCAAAGGCCGGGATGGTGAAGCACTCACCGCCATTGAAACGGACAGTTCTGCTCCAGCTGAACTGATTGCGGAACTGCGTTCTTTACCTCATATGTATGAAATTAAGATGATTAATTTGAAAAAAGGAGCTGAATCCGATGCGGTTTAGCCATCTGCATGAGATCAGCGCTTTATGCGCTGAAGAATCCACCACGATTGGCCGCTTGATGATTCAAGAGCAGGTACAAGAAACGAATACAACGGAGGAAGAAATCTTTCGCCAAATGTCTGATTATTATGAAATCATGAAGGAAGCCGTTCATCGCGGTCAGACACAAGACACCGTATCCCGCAGTGGATTGACGGGCGGCGACGGCAAGCGCCTGGCCGAGTATCTGCGGTCAGGGGAGACCTGCTCCGGTGATGCCTCCGCGCTCGCCATGGCTTATGCCCTCTCCGTGTCGGAGGTTAATGCATCTATGGGTCGCATTGTCGCCACTCCTACCGCAGGCTCATGTGGGGTTATCCCTGGTGTGTTCATCAGTGCGCAGGAACGGTTCGGCTGGGATGATGAGCATATGGTGAACGGCCTATTCGCCGCTGGAGCCATTGGCTACGTGATCGCCAACAACTCCTTCATTTCTGGCGCGGAGGGAGGCTGTCAGGCTGAGATTGGCTCAGCTATCGGGATGGCCGCTGGCGCTATGGTCGAGCTGCGCGGTGGTACGCCTGAACAGGCTGTTCACGCCGTGGGCCTCGCTCTTAAGAACACGCTCGGCCTGATTTGCGACCCCGTCGCCGGACTCGTGGAGATTCCGTGCATCGTGCGCAACGGGCTGGGAGCCGTGACTGCGCTTGCCGCAGCGGACATGGCTTTGGCGGGTGTGCGCAGCGCTATTCCGTCTGACGAAGTCATTGACGTGATGCTTGAAGTCGGCAGCGCGATGCCGTCGAAGCACCGCGAGACCGCCAAAGGCGGCTTGGCTCAGACGCCGACTGGCAAGCGTTTGACCGAATCACTTACACGCAACGCATCAATCAAGAAGAATAAGTCGTAATTTCTAAGCTTTAAACCAATTACTTTCCCTCTATAAAACAAGGCGACTACCTCTCCCCCACATTGTCCTAGGGAAAGAGAATTCGTCCTTATAAAGAAAAGAGCAAGCATATCGTCGCTGGACGTATGCTTGCTCTTTTTCTTTTTAGTCGGGTTACAGATTACTGAACGGTTACCTGTATCTTCGTCATTTTACCTGCATATTTCACAGTAATTACTGCTTTGCCCTTGCCCTGTGCCTTAATGTTACCGTCTTTGACGGTCGCCACAATAATTCTGGACGAGGACCAGACAGCCGGTTTGGAAACATCCTTCTCCGACTCATCCTTATACGTGGCTGTAGCCGTAACCTTAGCCAGCTGTCCTGCCTTCAAATTCAAGGCGACTTCGTCTGTTTGCAAATATTTAAGCGTATCAACATCTACAGGTACGCTGATTATCTTCCCGCCGAACTTCGCCTGAATGTTAGCTTTACCGTAGCTGACCGCGGTAACCTGACCCTTTTTAACAGTGGCTACCTTATAATTGGACGTTTTCCATTCAGCTTGGGTTGTAACATCCTTTTCTTTACCATCGCTCGATTTAACCACAATCGCGATGGTTTTTTGATCTCCAGATTTGAGCGATAGCGCGATTGCATCCGCTTCAATCTTTTGCGCTACGTCCACTTCTACCGTAAACGTAATGTTTTGCTTGCCATATGAAGCAGTCACAGTTGCCTTACCACTACCATTCGCTTTGATCAAACCTTCGCTAACTTCAACCACTTTTACATTGCTAGTTGTCCAGGTGGCATCCTTGGTTACATCTGTTTTTGTACCACCACTCTTAACTCCTGTTACTTTCAGCTGCTTCGTTTCCTGAGCACCAAGCGCAATTACACGCGAGTCTGTTTCCAGACGGTCTACAAGGCCCACTTGTACGTTAATTGTTAGTTTTTTGCCATTATAGGTCGCTGTAATAACCGCTTTACCAGCAGATTTACCCGTAATCGTTCCTTTGGACACAGAGGCAATATCTTCCGCGCTTGAAGCCCATTCTGCATCCTGTGTTACATCTTCCTTACGCCCATCCGCATAAGTAGCCGTCAAAGTTGCAGTATAGTCCTCATTAATATCAATTGTTGCCGTTTTGGAGGACAGAGATAGATCCCCGGGTACATTTACGGATACCGTAGCTGTAGCTGTTTTGCCGCCATAAGAAGCGGTGATGGTAGCCTCACCTGTTTTATAACCTGTGACTTCCCCCGCGCTGACAAAAGCGATATCTTCATTGCTGGACTTCCACTCTGCCTTACTTGTGATATCTTCTTCCGTACCTGTTACGTACGTTGCGGTCAGCTTGAGCTTTTTGGATTCCTTGGCATTCAAGCTCAGCTTGTCCTCGCTCAAATCCAGAAATCTAGAGGTTTCGACATCTGTCTTGATCGAAACGGTCTTATCTCCATACTTAGCGGTCACCGTTGCCGAACCCGCACCGATGGCCATAATCGTTCCTTTATTCACCGTTGCAATTTTTTCATCGCTTGATGCCCAAGTAGCTTTATCCGTGATATCCGTTACTGTTCCATCCGGGTAAACAGCAGAAACCTGTATTTTTTTAGATTCATCCAGACGGAGAAAAATATTGGATTCGCTGGCTTTCAGCTTATTCGTTTGATCGACATCCACCGAAATCGTAGCGGACATCGTGCCATATTTACCTGTAATTGTCGCCTTTCCCGCGCTATAGCCGGTAATGGTGCCTTTCAGTACATCCGCCACAGCTGCATTGCTGGAGCTCCACTCAGCGGACTCTGTCACATCCTGTACCGATCCATCCGGGAACGTCGCTGAAAGTTTAACCTTCTCAGTATCCTTCAGCAAAAGAGAAACCTCTGATGAACTGACATCAAGACGTTTAACTTGCTCTACCTGTACAGCAATGGTTACGGTCTGCTGACCATATACGGCCTTAATATTGGCTGTACCTGCTCCCTGAGCGGTAACCAAACCGTTAACTACAGTTGCAATCTTTTGATTATCCGAGGTCCAAGTAGCATCACCCGAAACCTGAGCTGTTGTATTATCACTGTATGTCGCTGTCAAATCAACCTGTCCTGTACCGCTTGAACGCAAGTTCAGGCTTTGTACACTAGATGTCAGCGCCTTAACCTTTTTCGTTACATGTACCTGAACCGATTGTACCTTATCTTTATAGGTCGCAACCACGGTGGCTTCCCCTTCAGCCTTGGCCGAAACTGTACCATTATACACAGTAGCAATAGCTGTGTTATCACTTTTCCAATCCGTGCTTACGGTTACATTTGAGGTTGTCCCATCACTAAAAACAGCCGTAGCCGTCAATGCAGCTGTATCCCCCTGTTGCAAAGTTACCTCGTTAGAGGAAAGGACAATCTTGGAAAGCACTGCTTCTGCTGCAGATGCAAACCCTGCATATGATGTAAAACTTGAAATCAGGATGACCAACGCCAGAAAACCGGACCATCTATTCTTCAAAATCTAATTCCCTCCCATTTCAAAACTTAAATTAAGGATTTCGCAAAATCCTTATACCTACGTTTTATGTCGTCATATGGAAAAGAATAGTTTAGGCTTCAAGGGAAATTTGGTCCTTATTAACTAGATCATTTCTGATAAAGATTTAGACATTACAATTTGTGTATCTTCAGGGCCATAGTGAAGAGTTTTCACAACAGATCCACAATCCCGCATTTATAAACAGCTATAAGCTGCCGCGCGAACTCTCAAATGATGGTACTCTTCCATATTGGGATCAAGCTGATGCATATATACGACGGAGAATTGTTCGCTCGGATCTATAGAAACCCAGGTGCCTGCCATTCCCGTCCAGCCAAATTCTCCAATCGAGCTGTTTGCATGCCCAGCCGCTTTATCCATTAACGTGCGCACACCAAGTCCATAGCCATAACCTGTATGGTATGAATTGGTGAAATCCGATAGTTGAGCTGTATTCAGATGATTGGTGCGCATTAAATCAATGGTTTTTCTCCCCAATAAGTTCACACCGTTTACCGTGCCGCCATTTGACATCATTTGTGAAAATGTGAGGTAATCTTTGACTGTCGAATATAAACCTGCGCCTCCGCCTTCATATATAGCATCTGGCTGATGATATTCATCCAGGAAACCCTCCATTTTTTCAAGTTTTCCGGCGTCTGTCCGTTGATACATGGAGGCCATCCGCGATTCAATATCTCCACGATAACGGTAACCTGTATTGTTCATTCCAAGTGGATCAAAGATTTCATCCTTTAAAAATTGTCCTACTGATTTACCTGAAATCACTTCAATAAGACCTGCAACAAAATCATGTCCATATCCGTATAACCAGCGTGTTCCCGGCTCAAACGCAAGTGGAACTTCAGAAAGCGCTTCAATTTCTGTGCGTAGGTCATATTTCCCCTGCTTTTCCTTTAATCCTGCAATGGCCTTCTGCATAGCTTTTCCTGTTTCTGAAGACTCGGAAGCGTAAGGAAGACCCATACTCATATTGAATATATGCTTAATTAAAATGGGATTCTCTGCCTTATCCACGTAGGTGTATCCGTTAAGAGCGGTTTTGAATACATGCGCATTACGATATTCGGGAAAATATTCATACAAGGGTTCATTCAACAAAAATTGCCCACGTTCGTACAGCATAAGTGCAGCCGCACAGACAACAACCTTTGTCATGGAAAACAAGCGATACACTGTATCCTCAGTGATTGGCTTTCCGGCTTCCAGATCAGCATATCCATGATACCCTTCATACAACACTTCACCATTCTGGGCAATGGCACAACCGCAACCTGCCGGCCCATTTACTATAAATTGTTGCAATAGCTGATCTACCTTGTCAAAACGAGACATATTCATCCCTCCTATTTTTCCTTCAAAAGAAACAAGCTTCCCCTCGCGCTCTAATTCTTGTTCCAACAAGTTCAGCGTGATTTCTTGTAAGCGCTTATTCCCTCGCATTTATTTTAACGGTAAACTTGGTAAATACATAGATTATTTATCATAATCAGATGGCTTTACATTAACAGCTCAGCCACCGTTTCCTTCCAGCGATGAATCACCGATTCCGGTTCCTTGAGACGAACCGTGACACCTGTCAAAATATCCGCATATTGGGCCGAATCCTCTCTGGCTGCAAAAACATGAGCCGCAAATCGCTCACGTACATGCTTGGCTCCGGGCAAAGCAGGCAGATGTTCCAGTGACAACCGCACATAATGCGCCTTCCCCCCGGTAAACACCGCAAGCGTCGCCTTCCCAGTGCGGATCATGTTGCCCGTCGTGGTTGTACCCGGCCATAGGGCCAGACGCAAATCCCCCTCGTCCAGCGCTACAACTTCGCCCACACTAATCATCGCTATGTGCGGCCACTGATCTTCCGTGACCGTCAGCAGCATCATGGCTTCATGCTGCTTGTTCTCCAATGCCTTGCCGTCCAGTAGCGTGAACAGTTCCTTACCGATCCTTGGTGTCTGCATGAAGTATAATCCCCTTTACTTTTGGCCTATAACTTCAAAGTACCATAATTTACGGCTACTTACGAACGACCCTATAACCGCTCTGGAATAGGAGGAACATGAGCAGCATTCGGAATATCTTTGGGGTTTACCTTGAACGCCGATTTATACTTTGCTGGATCCGTAATGCTATCCGGTTCTGAGGTTCGCCATGTGAACAGGCATACAGGGCACAACAAAACCTCCCAGGCATCTTTAACCGGCGAATGGGAAACAACTTCTGAACGATTGGACTCACAACGGGGACAAATATGCATCTGTCAGCACTCCTTTAATCTTTCTTTGTTTTTTAAAAATATTTAGTGAAGCATTTGGCTCAACTTTTTCTCCCATTCCGCTACACCCAGCGGGGAATCGAGCGGCTGCGAGTAATGGCCTCTAATATCCGGTGCTACAGGTGTCGTCGCATCCAGTATCATTTTGTGCGTCATACCTGCCGGATCAGAGCCGGGGTCAAGCGGTAAAATAGACAAGCCAGGAACAATGACAGCATCATGCTTTGGATGAAGCTTGGTGGATAAAGCCCACATGACTTGCGGCAGATTGAACGGATCGACCCCCTCGTCCACCACAATCACCAGCTTGCAATACCCCAATCCATGCGGAGTCGTTAACGCACGCATTCCCACAGCCTTCGCAAAGCCGCCATACCGGGTTTTCGTGGAAATAATAGCGACCAGCCCATGCGTATACATAGCATTAACGGCTACGATTTCATTAGGAAAAGCATCCTTAAGCTGCTGAAACAACGGTACACTTGTATTCACACCGATCATATAATCCGTTTCCGTCCAAGGCATCCCGATGTACAGATGCTCAAAGATAGGCTGTTTGCGGTGATATACACGATTAATCTGGATGACTGGCATCGCGCGACCGCCGGAATAGTGACCTGTGAATTCACCGAATGGACCTTCATACTCACGTTCACCTGCCAACACTTCGCCCTCCAAAATGACCTCGGCTCCCCAAGGCAGATCCAGATCTGCGTCCTTCGCTTTGACCACACGATAAGGCTCACCCTGAATGGCCCCAGCCATCTCATATTCGGATTGATCGTACAGCAGCGGTGTAGAAGCAGCCGTTGTAATAACAGGCTCACATCCGAGGGCAATAGCCACCTTCAGATTTTCGCCGCGTTCCTCAGCCTGACGGATATGGATCGCAATATCATGCTGTGGTACAGGCTGGATGCCCAAACGGTTCTTTCCTTTCACCTGCATCCGGTACAAGCCGACATTTTGCTTACCGTAGGTGTCCGGGTCATCCAGATCGCGTGAAACTAAAATCGCTTTGTCCAGATAAAATCCTCCGTCCCCCTGGTTCAAACGAAACAACGGCAAAATATCAAACAAATTAATATCCTCTGTAATCTCGACTTCATGAAAAGGAGCCGTTTCTTCCCGCTTCACGGGCACCGGAAATTGTTCATAGCGTCTGGCGAACTCAAAAAACTGCTCCTTCAGCGGCGTATTTTTTGGCATTCCCATCATAAGGGCATGATTGGGCCAGGAGCCCATCACATTCATTGCAATACGAGCATCCGTATATCCATAGATATTGTTGAAAAAGAGCGCAGGTGTCTTATCTCCAAGATTGCTTAATGCTTTGTTAGCTGCCGCCAGGTCTGGCTCCGGCTTTACCTCGTCGCTGATCGTGAGTAGTTGTCCCTCCTTTTCCAAGGTGTTTAGAAAATCGCGAAAGTCTTTATAAGCCATCATTCATTCTCCTTCGTCTTTCGATTTCTCAATTCTGGTGCAGTCTGGAGTCAGTTTGCTTCATTCCATCCCATCGTTTGGCTGCGGTTGTGACGATACCGAACTGATCTAATACGCGAAAAACAATATGATCTACCAATTCCTCGATACTTGCAGGATGATTATAAAAGGCAGGCATCGGCGGCAGGATCATCACGCCTATACGTGACAGCTCCAGCATATTTTCCAGATGGATACTGCTTAATGGTGTTTCCCTGGTCATGAGCAGTAGCTTCTTTCGCTCCTTCAGCATCACATCCGCTGATCGGGTGAGCAGGTTGTCCGCCATACCGATACGAATAGAGGCAAGAGTCTTCATGCTGCAAGGAGCGACGACCATACCGTCTACCCGAAAGGAGCCGCTGGAAATACGCGCAGCCTGATCCTTATACGAGTAGACTGCATCCGCCATTGCCTCCACTTCCTTCACCGTATAGCCTGTCTCATAGGGAATGTTCGCAATAGCCCACGGGGATAGTACCAGATGGCTTTGAACTCCAGCCTCTCGTAATTGTTGCAATATACGGATACCAAAGATCGACCCTGTCGCTCCCGATATTCCTACAATCATTTTTTTCATATGTCCCCTCCTTCCACTCCATCGTTTTATGTTCACCCATGCATTACTGTCAAAAATTATACGCCTGTTCCCTGCACACGAAAAATATATATAATATATGTAATACATACTTTAAAAGTATCCAAATTGAAGCGTTGTTTAGAAATAAGGAGGAATCCCAATGGATATGAAGCATCTGCATTACTTTTGTGTCATCGTGGAGGATGGGCAAATCACCAAGGCTGCCAGAACGCTCAACATGGCCCAGCCTCCACTGAGTCAACAACTCAAAAATATGGAGGACGAGCTTGGCGTAAAGCTGATTTACCGTGAAGGAAAGAAGTGGGAAGTTACCGAGGCCGGGTATACACTGTATACACGCGCCAAACGATTATTGGCTGAAATGGAGGACACCTGTAGAGAAATTGGGGAGTTTGAAAACAAAGTAACCGGCACACTTGCTATAGGCACGTCATCCGCCTGTATGTCTCTGATTACTGAACAACTCAGCCGCTTTCATCAGGATTATCCAGAGGTATACATTAAAATAGGACACGGAGACACACATCATCTGGAAGAGCTGCTGCACCAAAATAAAGTGGATCTGGCCCTGTTGCTGCTTCCGGTAGATGACAAATCGTACCATTCAATTGAGTTGGAGGGCGTTTCCTTTGTTGCCGTACTTCCGTCTGAATGGGCAGATCGTCATCCCAGTGGGGAAATTACGTTACAAGAAGCTGCCAACTATGACCTCTTGCTGGGACGCCGAACAGAGGGACACGGACTATACGAAACCGTCATACGCAAATTTCAGGAACACCATCTTGTTCCGCGTGTCGTACTGGACTGTCCTGAAATATCGACCATTCTCTCGCTCGTTTCCACAGGCATGGGAATTACCATCATTCCAGACGCTGGCTTGGGACAAGAATACGGGGACAGATTTCGCACACTCTCCATTAAGGAGCCGTTCCCCTTCACACGGCCTGCCGTCGTATGGCGCAAGGATCGTTATTTATCCAATGCAGCTCGCAAATTGGTTGAACTGCTACAAGCTGAAAACACAAAAAAGACTGTTCCCGAGTAGATGCTCTACCGCTCTACTCCTGAAACAGTCTGATGCTGGATAAACTTCCTTCATTCGGTCGTTGATATCGCCTTACTTGACTCCCTGATGTCGATACTCGGTTGGAGTCATTCCACATTTGCGCCGGAATACCTGTGTAAAATGCCGCATATCCTGATAGCCGATCCGCTCTGAAATATCAGCCAGCCGCAAATGAGGATCACTGAGCAACCGCTTCGCCTCCTCCATACGCAAGGAAATGACGTAATCCTTATAGCCTTGTCCCGTCTTTTGCTTAAATAACTGGCTAAAATACACCGGATTTAAAAATACAATTGAGGCCACTTTTTCAAGTGACAGCTCCTCTGTAAAGTGAGCCCGAATGTATTGCAACGCCACATCTACCGTATGCATGCCTTTGCGGAGACATTCTCCTGTATCCGTTGCTGCGGCTGCAATCTCCTCTGGCGTACGTCTTAGCCGCGCCACCTCTTCAGGTATGGAAGCAAAATTGTGATGAACACCCGAACGTGTAATTTGTAGGGGCACCTTCACATAACGCTTCAAATGGGATTCGAGCAACGTCTCTAGCCGTGCGGCCTCTGCCTCACTCCTTAGCCTTGCAATACCCAGCAGACTATGGCGGTCTAGACTAACGACAAAGCCGCTGCCCCCTGCCTCAACGAGTTCGGACAGTACATTTTCAATCATAAAATGCTCCAGATGTGTCTGCTTGTGATCAGGTTCCATGCGAACCATGAAGAGATGGAATTCCGGATAATTTTCGACAAAAGGCTGTATATCCAGCTTACCAGTATCCAATCCAAGGGCATAGCGCTGGAAAACGGCCTCACGCAAATAAACCATATTGGATTTGAGAAGCCTACCCTCGTTCGCCTGCTGCGAGGCTACAAGCGCCTCGGCTGCCAACATTTCAATGCATTCCAGCAGCTTTCTTTTACCAATCGGCTTTAACAGGTAGTCTTTGGCACCCAGCTTTACTGCTCTTTGTGCATAATGGAAGTCGGAATGGGCCGAAATGACAACCCACTGCAGATGAGGATGCTTTCGCTTAGAAATACGCATGAATTCCAGACCATCCATGCCAGGCATCAGGATATCAGTTAATACAATATCTACAGGATGCTCCGCCAGAATGCCTGCTGCTTCCTCGGTGGAAGCAGCGAGATGAATGCCGCAGGTGGGTAGAGCTTGGCCAATGGTACGCCGAATCCCCTGCCGTATCATACTTTCATCGTCAGCTATCAGAATATTCATGTTTCTCCTCCTTCTGTGGCAGAGGCACACTTACAGTGGCTGTTGTTCCGGCCCCAGGTGCGCTAGAGATCCGTAGGCCGTACTCTTCTCCGAACATGTGCCGTAGCCGTAAATTTAGGTTTTGCAGGCCGATGCCTCCCGCCTGCCCGCTGCCCGCCTGTTTGCCGGGTTCTGCCAAAGCGACCTGGACCACCTCCCATCGTTCGTACTCCATCCCTGCACCGTTGTCGATGATGTGCAGGCTCAATACACCCTCATATTCCTCCGCTCTGACGAGCAGCTTGCCACCTGTATTCGCATGAAGAGGCTCCAGTCCGTGCTTCACCGCATTTTCAATCAAGGGCTGTAAGGTCATTTTTGGCAAGCGGATATCCATCCATCGTTCATTAATGCTAATGTCTACAGATACCCTGCCCTCCAGCCGAGCTTGAATAATGGTGAGATAGTGGCCAACCTGCTCCACTTCTTCACGAAGGCTTACATCAGCCCCCTCTTCCCAATGGCTACTGTAACGGAACATATGGGATAAGGAGAGAATCACCTCTCCGAGCTGATCCTGCCCCTCTTCGTCCAGCATCCAATAGATCATATCCAGCGTATTATACAGAAAATGTGGATTGACCTGCGTCTGTAGCGCGTGTAGCTCCGCATTTTTTTCACTGACCGATGATATACGCACCAGCTCGATTAGCTCTGCAATTCGTCTTACCATATGGTTAAAGGAAGTAGCTAACTGATTGATTTCTTCATAGGATTTGGTGTTTACCGTATGGCGGAAATTCCCTGTCTCTACTCGCTTCATCTCCCGAATGACTCGCTTGAGCGGAAGGGAAATGCTTCTGGAGACGATGGACGCAATTAACGCCGACACAATAATAAGTATAGGTGCCACGATAAATAGGTACCTTTGATTTTGCACCAGCTCCACGTTCAGATCCTTACTAGGTGTCACACTAATCACAGACCAGTCGGCAAACGGCAACTTGGAAGCGATTACAACATTCTCATTACTTCGATTTACAATAACTTCCCCCTCTGGCACCTGCTGCTCTAGATTTCGCAAATCCGGTGGCGGATCAGGGGAAGTGGCCGACACAATTCGATTTTCATGACCCAGCAGATATACCTGACTATTGGTACCTAACCGCAAATTGTGGAGAGCCGACAAAACAGAACCCGGCTCAGCCTCAAACAAGACAATACCAATCGGCTTGTGCTCATCCAAATCATAGAGCTGCCGTCCAAACGCAAATACGGGTCTGGTTTCCACCTGATCAATGACAGAGTGAGGATACACGCCCAGCCATGCAATTTTTCCCGCCGACTTTCGAATTTCCTTATACCATTCCGTCTGTTCGTAATGAGTATCAATGACATTCATATAATTGCCATAGTTATATACCTTGCCTGTGTCTGTGATGACATGGATGCCAATCAGATCTTCACGCGAATAATAGATAGCCCCCAGAATATTCGTAATCGTACGTTCGTTGATGTAATTGACAGCAGGTAAATCAATACTATCCGTCGTCAACAGACGAACCAAATCCATATTGTTGCTGATTGATTTGGAGAGACTATTATAGCTGCCGAGCAGCAATTCGAACAGTCCTGCCGTCTGGGATACATTTTTACGCGCCAGCTCGCTGACCTTATCATGGAACTGCACCGTAGTACGGTTGTAAAATAATAGACTGACCGCCAGCACAATGCCCGACATGCTTAATAGGAACAGAACAAACAAGCGGTATTGAATGGATTGAAAACGGCGCATCATACCTCTCTGCGCTCCTTTCGCATCGGCCGCCTATCCTTTAACCGCTCCCGCAACCATGCCCTTGGTGATATTTTCGGACAGAACAAAATAAATAATAATGACCGGTAAGGCACCCATGACTAGAAAAGCGCCAATATTACCGTAGTTCACAGAATACTGGCTGACGAACGTATATACGCCGAAAGGGAGAGTTTTGAGCTTCTCGGACGAGATAAAGGTGGCAGCCATAATGTATTCATTCCAGATATTAATGAAAGTTAAAATACATACCGTCATGGTAGGCGGAATCGAGATGGGTAAGATTACACTGCGGAAAATACGATAAATGCTCGCTCCGTCAATGTAAGCGGACTCTTCAATTTCGTGGGGAATGGACCGCATAAAGCCGGATAGGATGAAGACCGCAATCGGTGTCTGAAAAGCAATGTAGGGTAAAATCAATGAGAAATACGTATTCAGAATATGGACATTTTTAAACATCACCATCAGCGGCAGTAGTGTAGCTTGCATCGGGATCATCATCCCGATCAGAAACATGGTCAGCACAACAGCCCCGAAGCGCCAACGAAAACGTGTAATCGCATAAGCAGTCATCGAGCTTAATAAAATGACGAAAATCATCGTAACCCCGGTTACCAGCACACTGTTTCCTAAATAACGCAAGTAGCTCCCTGATTCATAGGCTTCCTGATAGTTGTGCCACTGAGGCACTTGAGGGAGTGCAAAGAAGCTTGAGCTCAATATCTCTTCATTTGTCTTCAACGAATAGGTCAGAAGCCAAAAGAGTGGATACAGCTGCGTGACCATTAAGATTGCCAATAAGGAAAAGACTCCCGTTTTCTTCAAGACATTCAACAGTTCCATCTCCTTTAGCTTACCTTATTTTCGATTCGTTTGAAAACAAAATTTATCACAATTGTAAATGACAAGCAAATCACTACGAGAATTGAAGCCAATGCGCTGCCATATCCGTATTTCATCGATAAAAAGGACATATTGTACATATACGTAGATACTGTATCCGTCGCATGGGCTGGTCCTCCACCCGTCATCACCCAAATCAAATCAAACGATTGCAGGGAGCCGATAAATGCTAATACAATTGATATCTTGAAAATAGGTACAATGAGCGGCAGCGTAATATAGCGGTCTGCTTTGAATCCTTCAGCTCCATCAATTTTGGCTGCTTCGTACAGCTCATTCGGTATATTTTGTACCCCGGTAAACTGGATAAGCAAATGATAGCCAAAATACTGCCATAACGATACAAAATAGAGGGCGTACATCGCGATCAGCGGTTCCGTCAGCCATGAGCGTGTCCAGCTTTCCAGCCCAGTCGCCAGCAAAATACCGTTCAGCATTCCACCCATCGAGGCTGGATTATAGATCGTCTTCCACAGCTGCCCGATAATGACCACCGACAGAATAACCGGCAGAAAATACATCGTTACCAGCGTATTGGCCTTACGCACATAGCGATTAAGCAAGATCGCCAGCAGCAGACAGAACGGAATTTCCAGCATGGAAAACACAGCGAACATCATAGTCCGTTTCACGGACGGCCAGAACACTGAATCTGATGTGAAAATCCGCTCAAAATTAGCCACCCCCACAAACTTTGCCTCGGCGATTCCGTTCCAATCCAGCAATCCGCAATACACCGACACCAGAATCGGAACAAATACCATACAGGTATACAGCAACAGGCAGGGTAGCACGAAAACGGCAATGGTACGTGCTGGCACCTTCAGTACATTCATGCTCTAATCTCCTTTATGTTGATTCTGAACATCTTCTGAGGATGTACAACCTACATGATTTCCGATCAGGGAAGAAGCATTCCGCCCCCTCCCTAGTGCCTGCTACTTCGGGATTTTGCAAAATTCCATTCCAGTCATTCCAAAGTGCAATATCTAGATGAACTAGGCCATTTCGATCTATAATACTGTTCATCGGAAGTCGCTTACTGGATTTTTGTAAAATCCTCACTTATTTATTCGCTTCAAAAGTGTTTTGATGTTCCTTGGCAACTTGTGCGGAGTCTTCTTTTTGTACGAACAGGTTTTGAATGCTACTCAGATGCGCCTGCGCAATAGCCGGATTCATCGTATTATCAAAGGCGAGATCGCCCCCTTTTACATTCTTGAACAGCTCATTAAGACTAATTGCTAACTCGGAGTAGCCCGCTTCCTTCAGGTCCCCTTTCATTTTCTGACCACTGCCAATCGCATTTTTCAGATCAAACTGAATTTTGGGCATCTCCTTAATAAAATAATGCAGAAAATCCTTCGTCTCCTGTAAATGTTCACTGTTCGCAGATACCGCAAATGCGCTGCCCGGCGCAATTACGTACTCATTCACATCACCCTTGCCATTCACCGTAGGGAATTGAAACGCTCCTACCTTACCCGCTACCGAAGAAGCATCAATTGACCCCGTTTCCCACGTACCCATGATATACATCGCGGCTTTTCCTGTTTTAAAAATATTACCACCTGCATTGTAGTCAATAGACGTAGCTCCATCCGGGAAAGCTCCTGCCTGCACCAATTCCTGAAATGCATCCACCGCTTCCACAAAAGCCGGGTCGTTAAACGTCTTTTTGCCGTCCAGTACATCATTGAGAAAATTCGGTCCTTCATTCGTACGCAACAAAATGTTCATAAAAAGGAGGGACCCCGTCCATGAATCCTTTTCCCCAATGGCAATCGGAGTAATTCCCTTCGCCTTCAGCGTTTTGACCGTCGTAATCAGCTCGTCAAAGGTGGTCGGCAACTTCTGGATTCCCGCCTGCTTGAACAGTTCCTTATTGTAAAACACCACTTCTATATTGTTGCCGTCCGGAAAAGCGTAGAGCTTATCATCGAAGCTATAGTAATTAAGAAGTCCATTCTGGAACGTATCTTTTAACCCCTCTTTATCAGCCACATCGTTTAATGGAGCTAGCAGCCCGGCATCTACGAATGGCTTCATCTGTGCAGCAGGGTTTACAATCGTGATATCAGGCACTTCCTTCGCCGCTGCCTGTGTTTTCAGCTTAAGCTTTTGTTGATCTGTATTTAGCGAATCCAATTCAATTTTGACATGAGGATGATCCTGCTCGTATTGACCTACAATTTGCTTAATCATTTTGTACGAAGGGGTGCTCGGATCAGGATTGATGTTCTGAAAGGTAATCGTAACATCTTTCGTTGCGGTGCCTTTGCTCGGTTCTCCTGAATTTCCCGGACTTGCGCTTTGTCCGTTATTACAAGCTGCCAGCGTCAATGCCAAGGCGCTCGCCATCATAATAGCAAACGCTTTCATTTTTGTTCTGCTCATGGTCTTTTTCCTCCTCTTGTTGAAGCATTGCGCAATTTGCCCTCCTTATTGGTGGACACTCAATGCCCGCTTGTTCTTTTCATTATGTTCCATAGAAAAGACGTGAACAATGCGTGAACTTAAGGAGAAGGGTTTGTTTTTTCAAGCCCTCATTTGCGTGCTTCAAAATTCATTCATATCATAACTTGCAATTTATCTAGAACACAGGCATAATATGAATAAGATCATCATTTGATAATGATTATCATTATTAAATGATAAATACACATAGACTTTAAAGGAGGCAGGACCGCAGTGAAAGAAACTTTCAGTAAAACCTCCCTGCATATTGATGATTATTTGGACCTTCTCAATCTTGCCGTACAAGTCGGAGATACCAAGTGGCAAAAAGAAATTACCCGTAAACTTCAAGCCTTGAGTGTCCTTCAGACAGAACAGGTTGAAATAGATTAACTGCCCCAGTTAATACTGTCCTCAGTTAAAAATGCTGACTAGGCACCACTATATAAAGGACAACCAAGATACCATAAAACTTTTGACCGAATCCATAATGGTGATCTTTCAGGTGAATGATAAATAAATCGGTTATAGGAAAAAGAGCACAGCCTTAACGGGCTGTGCTCTCTTTTATCGTGCTTGGCGACGTCCTACTCTCCCAGGACCCTGCGGTCCAAGTACCATCGGCGCTGGAGGGCTTAACGGTCGTGTTCGGGATGGGTACGTGTGGAACCCCTCCGCTATCGCCACCAAACATGAATTTGCTACGCAAATTCTTCCGTACGGCTATTCGCTTCATCACTTATCGTGTGAATGAATAGCCATGCGCTTGTCGTATGTCACTTGTACATACCTTCAAGGTTACACCCTGAAAACTGGATCCGAAACTCATTGCGCTTTATCTTTAGGATAAGCCCTCGACCGATTAGTATTGGTCAGCTCCATGCATTACTGCACTTCCACCCCCAACCTATCTACCTCGTCGTCTTCAAGGGGTCTTACATACTGGGAAATCTCATCTTGAGGGGGGCTTCACGCTTAGATGCTTTCAGCGCTTATCCCTTCCGTACATAGCTACCCAGCGGTGCTCCTGGCGGAACAACTGGTACACCAGCGGTACGTCCATCCCGGTCCTCTCGTACTAAGGACAGCTCCTCTCAAATTTCCTACGCCCACGACAGATAGGGACCGAACTGTCTCACGACGTTCTGAACCCAGCTCGCGTACCGCTTTAATGGGCGAACAGCCCAACCCTTGGGACCTACTTCAGCCCCAGGATGCGATGAGCCGACATCGAGGTGCCAAACCTCCCCGTCGATGTGGACTCTTGGGGGAGATAAGCCTGTTATCCCCAGGGTAGCTTTTATCCGTTGAGCGATGGCCCTTCCATGCGGTACCACCGGATCACTAAGCCCGACTTTCGTCCCTGCTCGACTTGTAGGTCTCGCAGTCAAGCTCCCTTCTGCCTTTGCACTCTTCGAATGATTTCCAACCATTCTGAGGGAACCTTGGGGCGCCTCCGTTACTCTTTAGGAGGCGACCGCCCCAGTCAAACTGCCCACCTGACACTGTCCTCGCACCGGTTCACGGTACCAAGTTAGAACCTAGATACGATCAGGGTGGTATCCCAAGGATGCCTCCCTTCAAGCTGGCGCTCAAAGTTCTACGGCTCCCACCTATCCTGTACAGATCGTACCCAAATTCAATATCAAGCTGCAGTAAAGCTCCATGGGGTCTTTCCGTCTTGTCGCGGGTAACCTGCATCTTCACAGGTATTAAAATTTCACCGGATCTCTCGTTGAGACAGCGCCCAAGTCGTTACGCCATTCGTGCGGGTCAGAATTTACCTGACAAGGAATTTCGCTACCTTAGGACCGTTATAGTTACGGCCGCCGTTTACTGGGGCTTCGGTTCATAGCTTCGCCCCGAAGGGCTTACCACTCCCCTTAACCTTCCAGCACCGGGCAGGCGTCAGCCCGTATACTTCGCCTTGCGGCTTCGCACAGACCTGTGTTTTTGCTAAACAGTCGCTTGGGCCTTTTCACTGCGGCCCCCTCGGGCTATTCACCCTACCGAGGCACCCCTTCTCCCGAAGTTACGGGGTCATTTTGCCGAGTTCCTTAACGAGAGTTCTTCCGCGCGCCTTAGAATTCTCTTCTCGCCTACCTGTGTCGGTTTGCGGTACGGGCACCTTCTCCTGGCTAGAGGCTTTTCTTGGCAGTCTGAGATCATGACCTTCGCTACTACAATTTTCGCTCCCCATCACAGCCCAGCCTTAACGATATGCGGATTTGCCTACACATCAGCCTCACTGCTTAGACGGACATCCATCAGTCCGCGTCACTACCCTACTGCGTCACCCCATCGCTCATAGCGGATTACGGTGGTACAGGAATTTCGACCTGTTGTCCTTCGACTACGCCTATCGGCCTCGCCTTAGGTCCCGACTTACCCTGAGCGGACGAACCTTCCTCAGGAACCCTTAGGCTTTCGGCGGATCTGATTCTCACAGATCTTTTCGTTACTCATACCGGCATTCTCACTTGAATGCAGTCCAGCGCTCCTTACGGTACACCTTCAACCCGCATTCAACGCTCCCCTACCCCTGATGCAAGCATCAAGCCATAGCTTCGGTGGTGTGTTTAGCCCCGTTACATTTTCGGCGCAGAGTCACTCGACCAGTGAGCTATTACGCACTCTTTCAATGGTGGCTGCTTCTAAGCCAACATCCTGGTTGTCTGTGCAACTCCACATCCTTTCCCACTTAACACACACTTGGGGACCTTAGCTGATGGTCTGGGCTGTTTCCCTTTCGACAATGGATCTTAGCACTCACTGTCTGACTCCCGGAACTAAATCTATGGCATTCGGAGTTTGACTGAGCTTGGTAACCCTTGCGGGCCCCGCACCCAATCAGTGCTCTACCTCCACGATTCTTCTTTCCGAGGCTAGCCCTAAAGCTATTTCGGGGAGAACCAGCTATCTCCGGGTTCGATTGGAATTTCTCCGCTACCCCCACCTCATCCCCGCATTTTTCAACATGCGTGGGTTCGGGCCTCCAGTGCGTGTTACCGCACCTTCACCCTGGACAGGGGTAGATCACCCGGTTTCGGGTCTACGTCCACGTACTCAAGTCGCCCTATTCAGACTCGCTTTCGCTGCGGCTTCAGCTCTTCACCTTAACCTTGCACGGGAACGTAACTCGCCGGTTCATTCTACAAAAGGCACGCCATCACCCATAGATCGGGCTCTGACTTCTTGTAAGCACACGGTTTCAGGATCTATTTCACTCCCCTTCCGGGGTGCTTTTCACCTTTCCCTCACGGTACTGCTTCACTATCGGTCGCCAGGGAGTATTTAGCCTTGGCAGATGGTCCTGCCGGATTCATACGGGGTTTCACGTGCCCCGCACTACTCGGGATCCGTCTCGGAGAGAACAAGTTTTGAACTACAGGGCTTTTACCTTCTCTGGCGGGCCTTTCCAGACCTCTTCATCTAACCGGTTCCTTTGTAACTCCATGTGAGACGTCCCACAACCCCAAGGAGCAAGCTCCTTGGTTTGGGCTAATCCGCGTTCGCTCGCCGCTACTGACGGAATCACTATTGTTTTCTCTTCCTCAGGGTACTTAGATGTTTCAGTTCCCCTGGTCTGCCTCTATTCTGCCTATGTATTCAGCAGAAAGTGACTGTCGATGAAGACAGCCGGGTTTCCCCATTCGGACATCCCCGGATCAAAGCTTGCTTACAGCTCCCCGAGGCCTTATCGTTGTTCGCCACGTCCTTCGTCGGCTCCTGGCGCCTAGGCATCCTCCGTGTGCTCTTTGTAGCTTAACCTAGTATTTACATCGTAAATACGATTTGCTTTGAATTTCGGTTCAACACTTACGTGTGAATGAAATTCAAGGCAGCTACCTTTATTTCACTTGTTTACACAAGATCAGCTTAAAGGAATATTCTAAAACGCAATTTCGTTTCGGTATCCAGTTTTCAAGGTGCAAAGCTGTAAACAACCAGCTTTTTTTGAGAGTTTGAGCTCTCAAAACTGAGCAACGAGTGAGTAGTTTTTGAAGCTTACGCTTCATATTTGAATGTTTCCATCGCAGGAAACGATTCTCCATAGAAAGGAGGTGATCCAGCCGCACCTTCCGATACGGCTACCTTGTTACGACTTCACCCCAATCATCTACCCCACCTTCGGCGGCTGGCTCCCTTGCGGGTTACCCCACCGACTTCGGGTGTTGTAAACTCTCGTGGTGTGACGGGCGGTGTGTACAAGACCCGGGAACGTATTCACCGCGGCATGCTGATCCGCGATTACTAGCAATTCCGACTTCATGTAGGCGAGTTGCAGCCTACAATCCGAACTGAGACCGGCTTTTCTAGGATTGGCTCCACCTCGCGGCTTCGCTTCCCGTTGTACCGGCCATTGTAGTACGTGTGTAGCCCAGGTCATAAGGGGCATGATGATTTGACGTCATCCCCACCTTCCTCCGGTTTGTCACCGGCAGTCTGCTTAGAGTGCCCAGCTTGACCTGCTGGCAACTAAGCATAAGGGTTGCGCTCGTTGCGGGACTTAACCCAACATCTCACGACACGAGCTGACGACAACCATGCACCACCTGTCTCCTCTGTCCCGAAGGAAAGCCATATCTCTACAGCGGTCAGAGGGATGTCAAGACCTGGTAAGGTTCTTCGCGTTGCTTCGAATTAAACCACATACTCCACTGCTTGTGCGGGTCCCCGTCAATTCCTTTGAGTTTCAGTCTTGCGACCGTACTCCCCAGGCGGAATGCTTAATGTGTTAACTTCGGCACCAAGGGTATCGAAACCCCTAACACCTAGCATTCATCGTTTACGGCGTGGACTACCAGGGTATCTAATCCTGTTTGCTCCCCACGCTTTCGCGCCTCAGCGTCAGTTACAGCCCAGAGAGTCGCCTTCGCCACTGGTGTTCCTCCACATCTCTACGCATTTCACCGCTACACGTGGAATTCCACTCTCCTCTTCTGCACTCAAGCTCCCCAGTTTCCAGTGCGACCCGAAGTTGAGCCTCGGGATTAAACACCAGACTTAAAGAGCCGCCTGCGCGCGCTTTACGCCCAATAATTCCGGACAACGCTTGCCCCCTACGTATTACCGCGGCTGCTGGCACGTAGTTAGCCGGGGCTTTCTTCTCAGGTACCGTCACTCTTGTAGCAGTTACTCTACAAGACGTTCTTCCCTGGCAACAGAGCTTTACGATCCGAAAACCTTCATCACTCACGCGGCGTTGCTCCGTCAGGCTTTCGCCCATTGCGGAAGATTCCCTACTGCTGCCTCCCGTAGGAGTCTGGGCCGTGTCTCAGTCCCAGTGTGGCCGATCACCCTCTCAGGTCGGCTACGCATCGTCGCCTTGGTAGGCCTTTACCCCACCAACTAGCTAATGCGCCGCAGGCCCATCCACAAGTGACAGATTGCTCCGTCTTTCCTCCCTCTCCCATGCAGGAAAAGGATGTATCGGGTATTAGCTACCGTTTCCGGTAGTTATCCCTGTCTTGTGGGCAGGTTGCCTACGTGTTACTCACCCGTCCGCCGCTAGGTTATTTAGAAGCAAGCTTCTAAATAACCCCGCTCGACTTGCATGTATTAGGCACGCCGCCAGCGTTCGTCCTGAGCCAGGATCAAACTCTCCATTAAAGACCAACCGAAGCTGGTTTATAGAAAGAGCGATAAGCTCATGTTGAAACTGACGAGATAAAATATCTCTTGTTTGATTTTGCGAACAAAATCGTTTTACTCACTCGTTGTTCAGTTTTCAAAGATCAAACATTTTTCTTTCGCTGCGTTTTTCAGCAGCTATAAGATCATATCATGTTCGTTTCAAAAATGCAAGGGCTATTTTTTTTAAAAAAGATCATTTCACCCAAGTTTTTCGCTTTTGAAACTGCTGTTTTGTTGTCAGCTAAAATAATATATCATTTTCGGCCAGAGAAAGCAACTTGTAAAAATATCCTTTTTTTTAAAATATGGGATTTCTTCCTCCTTTTATTCAACCATTATTAGAATTAGCTCCACTGTTACTTCAAAACGGTTGGTGCATAAAATATCATGCATTCAGTTCCATTTAATATATATACTTTATTGCTAATTAGCCGCTATACGACGTTAATTAGTTATTTGGTAATCTATGTTGTTCGTACCCCATGTGCTAGATTGCTATAAGACCTGCGGCAAGGCGAAGTCTCTTGGACCCCGCCTAATGGTATTCATATATTAGAGGCGACAAATTTCATGGGCACATTGGCCGTACGAAGGACAGCAGCACATGCCACGTAATACCTTGAGATCGTGAATGACAATCTTTCCATCCCTTGTATCTAGGGTTCCCTGCTCTTTCAGCGCGCTCAGCATCCGGTTCACACTCTCGCGCGTCGCTCCAATCATCTCACCTAATTCGGAGTGACTTAGCTTCATATTTAGTAAAATGCCATCCTTCACAGCCACGCCACATGTATTGCTAGCACGGATCAATGTAGACGCTAACGCTCCAGTTTTACCATACAACAGTAAGTCCCGAAAACGCGATTGCATAATGCGTTGCTTCATCGCCATCCACTGGATGAACTGAAGTGCCATTTCCCCATTTTTGGACAAGAGCGACTCCAGATCCTTAACAAGCACGACGCCTAACTCACACACATCAGCTGTTTCCGCAGTGCAACTATACTCTTCTCCATCTATCCCGCTAAATTCCCCAATTAAGTCGCCTTGATGCTGAATGGTCAGAATCAGTTCTTTACCATCTTCTGTCGATTTACGAAGTTTGACATGACCTGAATGTATATAATAAAGCTGCTCTGCATCATCGCCCTCTCGGAAAAGCATAACGCCTGCCTTTACCTTCTTCCAGGACATAATATCTTTTAGCAGATCAAAATGCTCATCTGTCAAATAAATCTGAATTCCCGTGCGTTCCGCTTCGTCCCCAAACCGTTCCATACAAGTGGCTTGCATGTTAGCGTCCTCCTCGTGTTTACCTGATATCTATATCATAATGTTTTAACGCCTGGGTTGTTATCGGGAGAACACCTGATTTTATACCTTCCTACTCCCTGATTTGCTGTGATAAATATCACTTCTGAAGTAAGCTAACGCCCCATTTATCGACCATTTCCCTACTCCTTATCCGACCAGATGAAAAGTCAGTGTTTCCTGCGCCTATAGATCAGGGGGTTCCCCGATCTACTTTTGCAACTGTCGAAACTACAATGAACTAGAGATATAGTTTGGTTATGAAAAAGGATGTGTCTTCTATGCTACAAATAACGGATGAAATGCGAAAAGAACTGAACCAGTTGAGAGATACTATTTATGGTGATCTCACTGCCCTTGCATTTATGTCCAAGTCAGGTGGTAAGTTGCATTGGTATTACGCCTCTGGTAGCCGAAGCAATCGCTATCGCCTTATTTCTTTTAAGATTGGCCATGGTATTGCCGGTATGGCTGTTCGCTTGGGGCGTACCGTAACTGTAAGTGCTTTGCTATCAGGTAGTATACGTCTGCGTCAGGAATGTGCACTAATGCTGGCCGAGCAGCTTCACTCTGCTGTTGCCATTCCCTTTTCCAGCACAGGAGATCTGCCCAACGGTGTGCTGCTTCTTGGTAATCGTGATGTGAGGATGTTCACAGAGTCTGATATAGCCGAGGCTACTCAAGTAGCTCAACGCCTTAGCCAACTATGTGCTTACCCTCTCACTCCATAGCTCAACAATGTTTCTATAGATAATGATCCTCATCAGATACTTGATGTAGCTGTCCCTAACTATCTTTGTTGATTGAAATCCCTAAAATTTGCTATGATTATGACAAAACGTACGGTTTTTTACCGTTCGAGGGGATGACAAATTGATTCGTATACTAGTAGTGGATGATCACGTTGTCGTACGTTCTGGCCTCATGGCCCTATTGGACGGCAAAAACGGTATTAAGGTAGTAGGAGATGCAGCAGACGGGGATGAGGCAATCCGCAAGGCATTGGAGCTACAACCTCATGTTGTGCTCATGGATTTTAGCATGCCACCTGGAAAAGATGGTCTCACAGCAACCACTGAATTAAAAAAACAGCTGCCCGATACAGAAGTCCTTATTTTAACGATGCATGACGATGAAGAATATCTGTTCCGAGCCATTCAAGCTGGAGCATCCGGATATATTTTAAAAAGCGCACCTCACGAGGAGTTACTCGCTGCCATCCAGTCTGTGGCCGAAGGTAGTGCCTATTTGTACCCGAATGCAACCAAACGACTGATGAGTGAATATCTGGACAAAATCAAACAGGAAGGCATAGCCGGACCCTATGAATCCTTGTCTGAGCGGGAAAAAGAGATTCTATCCTGGGTAGCCAAAGGATATGCCAACAAGGAAATTGCCGAGCACCTGGTGATTAGTGTCAAAACCGTAGAGTCCCATAAAAGCAATCTTATGGAGAAGCTTAACTTGAAAACACGACCTGAGCTAGTCAAATTCGCACTAAAAAAGGGGCTACTCCATTATGAATGAACCTTCTAACCCTTTACTGCAGCATGCCTTTGGTGAATCAACCGATAAACTGCTGAATGATCTGGAAATTTATATACCAGAATCCCCTTTTCTTCATGCGCTGCGTAACTCACTCCACCAATTATCCAATCTGAAATTTGCCCTAGATACGTCTTCCATCGTTGCTTTGACCGATCATCGAGGTATTATTCAGTACGTAAACGACAAGTTCTGTGAGATTTCGCAATACAGTCGTGAAGAGTTGATCGGTCAGGATCATCGTCTCATTAATTCAGGCTATCATACCCCCGCCTTCATGAAAAACCTGTGGACTACGATCCGTTCAGGTGAGGTATGGCAAGGAGAAATACGTAATCGTGCTAAAGATAACAGCTACTACTGGGTGAATACTACGATCGTTCCGTTTATGGACGAGGAAGGTAAACCCTATCAGTACTTAGCGATCCGCAATGAGGTCACTAAACTGAAGAGAGTAGAAGCTGAACTTCAGTCTATGATGACACAAGTCATGCAAATACAGGAAGAAGAACGTAAACGCTTTTCAAGAGAGCTGCATGATGGGATAGGGCAAAGCTTATTTTCACTTATTATCCAATTGGATAGCCAACTTGCCGAACAACCTAGTGCTACTCTGGAGAATCTTCGTTCGCAGGTGACCGACATCATCAAAGATGTTCGTGGTCTAGCGTGGGAACTTCGTCCCTCAGTTCTGGATGATCTGGGTGTCGTCCCAGCCATAAGAACCTATATTGAAAACTTCTGTTCTCATTACGGGATTGAGGTGCATTTTCAATGCAATCTACGTAAACGGGTTGATATTCGCAAGGAAATTGCAATTTATCGGATTGTACAAGAGGCATTAACGAATGTAGCCAAATACGCAGATGTAGCAGAGGCATATGTCGACGTTGAGGATCAAAATGAAATGATACAAGTGACGATTCGGGATAAAGGCATTGGATTCTCTGGAAAGTCCCAAGGAGAGGGAGTTGGATTGTTCAGTATGGAAGAACGAGCTAGAGGGGTAGGGGGATTTATGAGCATAACCTCTGCTCCAGACGAGGGAACCTCCATCCAGCTGACCATTCCCGTGTAAAAACTGTCCACTAGATCGGTTATCGGTGTATACCAGTTGCATGATCAGAACGATATACACCGATACCGAAGATTATGGATAATCAACACATTGTGGATTACATGAGGATAAATACAAAAAAAGAGAGAGCTCTGTCCCCAGACAGGCTCTCTTTATTTATAAGGTGTCACCACTGAGGCAACAAGAATCCGCTATAGCAAAAAGCGGGTGATGGGAATCGAACCCACGCTACCAGCTTGGAAGGCTGGAGTTCTACCATTGAACTACACCCGCAAAACAGTATCGGGATGACACGATTTGAACATGCGACCCCCTGGTCCCAAACCAGGTGCTCTACCAAGCTGAGCTACATCCCGACATTATACATTTTTTAGGAAATGGCGCGCCCTGAGAGATTCGAACTCCCGGCCTTTTGATTCGTAGTCAAACGCTCTATCCAGCTGAGCTAAGGGCGCATATTAAATTCCATAATGAGTAGTCAAGGCGCCACCCAGATTTGAACTGGGGATGAAGCTTTTGCAGAGCTTTGCCTTACCACTTGGCTATGGCGCCGTATGGATAATGGAGCGGACGACGGGAATCGAACCCGCGACCCTCGCCTTGGCAAGGCGATGCTCTACCGCTGAGCCACGTCCGCAAAATATGGTGCGGTCGAGAGGACTCGAACCTCCACGGGGGGTTAGCCCACACGGACCTGAACCGTGCGCGTCTGCCAATTCCGCCACGACCGCAAAGTAATTATAAATGGTGAGCCATGAAGGACTCGAACCTTCGACACCCTGATTAAAAGTCAGGTGCTCTACCAACTGAGCTAATGGCTCTTAATGGCTGGGGATATAGGATTTGAACCTATGCATGACGGAGTCAAAGTCCGTTGCCTTACCGCTTGGCTAATCCCCAATAAATTAAGAATAAAGGGCGGCCGATGGGGCTTGAACCCACGAATGCCGGAGTCACAGTCCGGTGCGTTAACCACTTCGCCACGACCGCCATATGATTATGAAAAGACTGGTGGAGGATGATGGATTCGAACCACCGAACCCGTAAGGGAGCAGATTTACAGTCTGATGCGTTTGGCCACTTCGCTAATCCTCCAAAATGGTGCCGGCGAGAGGACTTGAACCCCCAACCTACTGATTACAAGTCAGTTGCTCTACCAGTTGAGCTACACCGGCACATTACTCATTTCCCACTTGAAAGGTGGCTCGGGACGGAATCGAACCGCCGACACGAGGATTTTCAGTCCTCTGCTCTACCGACTGAGCTACCGAGCCATATTAAATTTTATTACTACATCATATAATCCGCACTATATATGCCAATTATATATGAAGCTAAAATGGCGGAACTGACGGGATTCGAACCCGCGATCTCCTGCGTGACAGGCAGGCATGTTAGGCCTCTACACCACAGTTCCAGAGGCATTTCCAATAGGAAATTAATTGCGGGGGCAGGATTTGAACCTACGACCTTCGGGTTATGAGCCCGACGAGCTACCGAACTGCTCCACCCCGCGACATTAAAAAGCATTTCTCAAATTTTCTTATGGTGGAGGCTGAGGGGATCGAACCCCCGACCCTCTGCTTGTAAGGCAGATGCTCTCCCAGCTGAGCTAAGCCTCCATATTATGACCCGTAGGGGATTCGAACCCCTGTTACCTCCGTGAAAGGGAGGTGTCTTAACCCCTTGACCAACGGGCCTTGCAAAATAAGTTCTGGTCTCAATAAATTTATGGCGGAGAGAGAGGGATTCGAACCCTCGCACCACTTTCGCAGTCTAACCCCTTAGCAGAGGGTCCCCTTATAGCCACTTGGGTATCTCTCCGAGTAGCGGCAGAGGGGATCGAACCCCCGACCTCACGGGTATGAACCGTACGCTCTAGCCAGCTGAGCTACGCCGCCACCTTAATATATAAAAGTCAGAAATATTCAAAATATGGCTCCCCGAACAGGACTCGAACCTGTGACAACTCGATTAACAGTCGAGTGCTCTACCAACTGAGCTATCAGGGAATATTGGTGGAGCCAAGCGGGATCGAACCGCTGACCTCCTGCGTGCAAGGCAGGCGCTCTCCCAGCTGAGCTATGGCCCCAATCTTTTTGTTATTCTAGAAGTGGTGGGCCTTAGTGGACTCGAACCACCGACCTCACCCTTATCAGGGGTGCGCTCTAACCAGCTGAGCTAAAGGCCCTAACATGTAAAAATTTATCATCCTCTAAAGGATATCGCTTGGCGACGTCCTACTCTCCCAGGACCCTGCGGTCCAAGTACCATCGGCGCTGGAGGGCTTAACGGTCGTGTTCGGGATGGGTACGTGTGGAACCCCTCCGCTATCGCCACCAAACATGAATTTGATATGCAAATTCTACCGTATTGAAACTCGGTTCATCACAGCTGTGTGAATGAATTTCAATGCGTATTTCGTATGTATTTCTACATACCTTCAAGGTTACACCTTGAAAACTGGATCCGAAACTCATTTGCGTTTTATTCTTAGGATAAGCCCTCGACCGATTAGTATTGGTCAGCTCCATGCATTACTGCACTTCCACCCCCAACCTATCTACCTCGTCGTCTTCAAGGGGTCTTACATACTGGGAAATCTCATCTTGAGGGGGGCTTCACGCTTAGATGCTTTCAGCGCTTATCCCTTCCGTACATAGCTACCCAGCGGTGCTCCTGGCGGAACAACTGGTACACCAGCGGTACGTCCATCCCGGTCCTCTCGTACTAAGGACAGCTCCTCTCAAATTTCCTACGCCCACGACAGATAGGGACCGAACTGTCTCACGACGTTCTGAACCCAGCTCGCGTACCGCTTTAATGGGCGAACAGCCCAACCCTTGGGACCTACTTCAGCCCCAGGATGCGATGAGCCGACATCGAGGTGCCAAACCTCCCCGTCGATGTGGACTCTTGGGGGAGATAAGCCTGTTATCCCCAGGGTAGCTTTTATCCGTTGAGCGATGGCCCTTCCATGCGGTACCACCGGATCACTAAGCCCGACTTTCGTCCCTGCTCGACTTGTAGGTCTCGCAGTCAAGCTCCCTTCTGCCTTTGCACTCTTCGAATGATTTCCAACCATTCTGAGGGAACCTTGGGGCGCCTCCGTTACTCTTTAGGAGGCGACCGCCCCAGTCAAACTGCCCACCTGACACTGTCCTCGCACCGGTTCACGGTACCAAGTTAGAACCTAGATACGATCAGGGTGGTATCCCAAGGATGCCTCCCTTCAAGCTGGCGCTCAAAGTTCTACGGCTCCCACCTATCCTGTACAGATCGTACCCAAATTCAATATCAAGCTGCAGTAAAGCTCCATGGGGTCTTTCCGTCTTGTCGCGGGTAACCTGCATCTTCACAGGTATTAAAATTTCACCGGATCTCTCGTTGAGACAGCGCCCAAGTCGTTACGCCATTCGTGCGGGTCAGAATTTACCTGACAAGGAATTTCGCTACCTTAGGACCGTTATAGTTACGGCCGCCGTTTACTGGGGCTTCGGTTCATAGCTTCGCCCCGAAGGGCTTACCACTCCCCTTAACCTTCCAGCACCGGGCAGGCGTCAGCCCGTATACTTCGCCTTGCGGCTTCGCACAGACCTGTGTTTTTGCTAAACAGTCGCTTGGGCCTTTTCACTGCGGCCCCCTCGGGCTATTCACCCTACCGAGGCACCCCTTCTCCCGAAGTTACGGGGTCATTTTGCCGAGTTCCTTAACGAGAGTTCTTCCGCGCGCCTTAGAATTCTCTTCTCGCCTACCTGTGTCGGTTTGCGGTACGGGCACCTTCTCCTGGCTAGAGGCTTTTCTTGGCAGTCTGAGATCATGACCTTCGCTACTACAATTTTCGCTCCCCATCACAGCCCAGCCTTAACGATATGCGGATTTGCCTACACATCAGCCTCACTGCTTAGACGGACATCCATCAGTCCGCGTCACTACCCTACTGCGTCACCCCATCGCTCATAGCGGATTACGGTGGTACAGGAATTTCGACCTGTTGTCCTTCGACTACGCCTATCGGCCTCGCCTTAGGTCCCGACTTACCCTGAGCGGACGAACCTTCCTCAGGAACCCTTAGGCTTTCGGCGGATCTGATTCTCACAGATCTTTTCGTTACTCATACCGGCATTCTCACTTGAATGCAGTCCAGCGCTCCTTACGGTACACCTTCAACCCGCATTCAACGCTCCCCTACCCCTGATGCAAGCATCAAGCCATAGCTTCGGTGGTGTGTTTAGCCCCGTTACATTTTCGGCGCAGAGTCACTCGACCAGTGAGCTATTACGCACTCTTTCAATGGTGGCTGCTTCTAAGCCAACATCCTGGTTGTCTGTGCAACTCCACATCCTTTCCCACTTAACACACACTTGGGGACCTTAGCTGATGGTCTGGGCTGTTTCCCTTTCGACAATGGATCTTAGCACTCACTGTCTGACTCCCGGAACTAAATCTATGGCATTCGGAGTTTGACTGAGCTTGGTAACCCTTGCGGGCCCCGCACCCAATCAGTGCTCTACCTCCACGATTCTTCTTTCCGAGGCTAGCCCTAAAGCTATTTCGGGGAGAACCAGCTATCTCCGGGTTCGATTGGAATTTCTCCGCTACCCCCACCTCATCCCCGCATTTTTCAACATGCGTGGGTTCGGGCCTCCAGTGCGTGTTACCGCACCTTCACCCTGGACAGGGGTAGATCACCCGGTTTCGGGTCTACGTCCACGTACTCATTCGCCCTATTCAGACTCGCTTTCGCTGCGGCTTCAGCTCTTCACCTTAACCTTGCACGGGAACGTAACTCGCCGGTTCATTCTACAAAAGGCACGCCATCACCCCTAGATCGGGCTCTGACTTCTTGTAAGCACACGGTTTCAGGATCTATTTCACTCCCCTTCCGGGGTGCTTTTCACCTTTCCCTCACGGTACTGCTTCACTATCGGTCGCCAGGGAGTATTTAGCCTTGGCAGATGGTCCTGCCGGATTCATACGGGGTTTCACGTGCCCCGCACTACTCGGGATCCGTCTCGGAGAGAACAAGTTTTGAACTACAGGGCTTTTACCTTCTCTGGCGGGCCTTTCCAGACCTCTTCATCTAACCGGTTCCTTTGTAACTCCATGTGAGACGTCCCACAACCCCAAGGAGCAAGCTCCTTGGTTTGGGCTAATCCGCGTTCGCTCGCCGCTACTGACGGAATCACTATTGTTTTCTCTTCCTCAGGGTACTTAGATGTTTCAGTTCCCCTGGTCTGCCTCTATTCTGCCTATGTATTCAGCAGAAAGTGACTGTCGATGAAGACAGCCGGGTTTCCCCATTCGGACATCCCCGGATCAAAGCTTGCTTACAGCTCCCCGAGGCCTTATCGTTGTTCGCCACGTCCTTCGTCGGCTCCTGGCGCCTAGGCATCCTCCGTGTGCTCTTTGTAGCTTAACCTAGACTTTTCTTTGATAAAAGAAAATGTCGATGTTCGATAAAGAATGATTTTTGCCAAAGGCAAAAGATCTTTCCTTACCTGCTACCTTTATTTCACTTGTTTACACAAGATCAGCTTAAAGGAATATTCTAAAACGCAATTTCGTTTCGGTATCCAGTTTTCAAGGTGCAATTCGCTTCATCGAAGCGAAACCCGATGAATATTTCGGTTCCACACGAACGTGTGAATGAAGTATTCGTCGAAGCTTGAGAGTTTGAGCTCTCAAAACTGAGCAACGAGTGAGTAAGTTCAGGATATTCATTTCATTCACACGAACGTGATGAACCGGAATGAATATCCGGTCGCAGGTACGTTATACCTGCTAATTTGAATGTTTCCATCGCAGGAAACGATTCTCCATAGAAAGGAGGTGATCCAGCCGCACCTTCCGATACGG
>NZ_JBBPAZ010000001.1:3787500-4022500 GCF_038009305.1 Paenibacillus sp. FSL P4-0113 | reverse complement strand
TATATTAATGAACGAGTCAACTCACGCGCTCCTTCTCGATGTTTTGCCTGCTCCTGAGCAGTGACACCGATCAATGGCCCAAGGTAATAATCATTTTGCGCCCAGTTTAAAAGAGTTACCTCACCATCATTTAGCGGTTTGCTCCATATCGAGGGATCTACAATACGACGATAATCCCATAAGGATACAATGCCCTGATCGTTAGGAAACAATGTGAACTGTTTTAGTTTACTGGTATCATCCGCGTCAGTAGCAAACCAGCTCAAAATCGGAAAACGGGAAAAGGAAGGAATATAATTTCTCCAGAAATCATATTGTTGCGGCCGCTCTATAATGAAGCTTTCCTGGGGAATATAGTCTACGGCAGCCACATGTGTGATAGATTGCATATCAAAAGGGTTAGCACACTCCAGTGCATGAGGCTCACCCGTAGCAGCCCGCGACTCCGCTCCACTCGTATGCTCCACTCCTGCCATTGGAAGGAGATCACCACACTCTGTCGCATCCAGATAAAACGCTCCGTGCAGCACTCTAAATCCACACTTATAATCAGCGCTATTCGAGGTACGGACAGTTACAGAAGTAATACAGTCCCCATCCGTCTGAACGGCAATAGGCACGGTGTGATAGTATACATGAACGCGCCCCGTATTCAAATAGGGAGCGAGCATATCTTCAAGCACCCGCAGAGCTACCCGTGGTTCATGGGCCAGACGGCTTACCCAACCGTTCCCAGGGTTGAGAATGGGATTATTTCGAGCTTCTTCGGTTAACGGATAGTTCTGACGGTAATAGTCACGTACACGATTACGGAACTCACGGTATGTTGCTGTGCAACCAAATTGTTCGATCCATCGATGCTCATCTGGGGGAACCGCCTGTGAAGTTAACTGCCCCCCTAACCAGTCCGTCTCCTCTGTCACGATGACTCTCATGCCAGCCTTCGCCGCCGCGAGAGCTGCCGATGTCCCCCCCAGGCCTCCGCCAATCACAACAATGTCGGTATCAAGCCGTTTTTGCGTCATGGTTCGTTCCCCTTTCATTCTTGTACTAGGACTCGGTCATTTCGAAGGCAAGCCGTGCAGCACCGATAATTCCAGCGCGATTGCCCAACAATGCCCGACTTACTTCCGTTTGAACTCCAAATTGGTGCAGATGCTTTTCCAGCATGGGCCACCAGACCTCTCCCGTGTCCGATACTCCTCCGCCTACAATGATCCTCTCAGGATCAAGAGTCACTGAGATGTTAGCTAGAAGTACAGCTAAATCTGCGGTGTAATCATCCAGCACCTGAATTGCCTCCTGGTTACCGTGAACGGCCTCTTTCACAATCTCGTTTCCCGAGCGGTACAATTTACCGACGTGTTCCCTACCTCGACGTAAGAGGGCGCTCCCCGATACATATTGCTCGGCGCACCCTTTTCTTCCGCAATTACAGGGGTGTCCTCCGGGGAATAGAATACTGTGCCCCCAATCACCGCCGCTCCAATGAGCCCCTCTGCACAAGAGGCCATTTTCCATATATGCACCTCCGACACCTGTTCCCAACGTGAGCATCACCAAGCGTCGCTTGCCCTTCCCCGCTCCCTGCCACGCTTCTCCAAGTAAAGCGGCGTTCGCATCATTATCAGCAACTGCTCGTAAAGCCAGTTTTTCCCTAGCCCATGTTACTAAGGATGTACCTTGCCAGCCAGGTAGGTTATCTGTGGCATACACAACTTCGCCGCTCTCCACATTTACTCTGCCAGCAGTAGCAATGCCAAGAGCGCCTACATCTATATGGGCACCGAGGCTGGTATCTCCAAAAGAACGCAACAGTCCGAGCACAGATTCTGACACCTGCGACAATACCCATTCACGTCCCCGGGAAGCGTCCGTATCCAGCCGGATTTCATCAAGCACCGATCCGTCCCGTGCCACTATGGCGGCCTTCACCGATGTGCCCCCAATGTCGATTCCAATGACTCTGTTCACAGCAGCTGCCACCACACCAACCTCCTTGTTACCTACATAAAAGCTTACTAGCTCTTTGTACAAACCCTCTATTAATAGCAATACATGAAATAGCCATTCATAAGCACCACAAACACAAGTCATTGAACCTGTCGAAACGCACAGTTTTCAATTCACAACTGAAAAATCTCAATAGCTTCGTTCAATAACGGCCCTCGCTGTTTTTTCCTTCATCTGTTTGGTGTGACTCGTGTGCTTGCGAGCAAGCCCTTCGCAGATGAGGTCAATCACGAATAGTTGTGAGATTTTAGCACCGATTGAACCACCTTCTATCGGCGCTTCTTTGCCCGCTGTTAGCAACACGATATCTGCAATGGAGGTAATGGGTGATTTCGCATAATTTGTAATTGCGATAACAGTTGCACCGTTTTGCTTGGCTTTATACAGCATATCGTTCGTATCCAGCGTACTTCCTGATACACTAATGCCGATAGCCACATCACCCGGGTTCATGGACACCGCCATCATCGACTGAATATGTCCGTCTGCCACAGCCTCGGCGCGACGCCCGATGCGTAAGAAACGGTTTTTAGCATCCTGCGCGGAAATCCCCGAAGCACCTACGCCGAAAAATTGAACATAGCCCGCTTGATCGAGACACGCAATCGCACGACCAAGCTCTGAATGGTCCAGCAGCCCCATACTGGAGTGCAAAATATCGAGCATGTTGTGATACACCGTACGCGTAATATCTTGTTCGTCATCTGGGTCGATGTTCTCCTCGCCCATATCAGTTTTACGATAAGTCTGGTTTTGCGCTAGGGACAGTCGGAAATCCTGATAACCTCTGAAACCAATCTTCCGACAAAAGCGCATGACGGTCGTTTCGCCTGTACCTGCAAAATCCGCCAGCTCCGTCACAGAGAAATATATGATGTCTGCGGGATGCTCCAGTACGCACAAGGCAACTTTCTGCTCCGATTTCGTTAATGAAGGATAATACGTTTTAATTCGGTCGTTCATCTCCATAGATGCATTTCACTGCCTTCCTTGCGGCATCGGCAAACCGCTGCGTAATCAATTGGGGTCTGGTAATCGCCGAGCCTACAACCACTGCATGTGCTCCCATTCGGAATGCTTCCTCAACCTGCGCAGGATCATAGATTTTGCCCTCTGCAATTAAAGGAACGGGAACCAGTTCCGACGCTCTCCGAACCAGCTCCAGATCAGGACCCTCAATCTGAGCAGAGTACGGCGTATACCCGGATAACGTGGTGGATACGCAGTCTGCGCCAAGGGAGGCCGCATGAAGTGCCTCCTCCAGTGTCGATATATCTGCCATGGAAGTGACTCCCTGCTCATGGGCATAATCTATGAGCCTCTTCAGCTTGCATCCCGCTGGGCGCGGTCGTAATGTGGCATCCAGCGCAATGATATCCGCGCCTGCCTCCACCAGTTCCTCCATTTCACGAAGGGTAGGCGTAATGTAAATATCAGAATCATCATAATCCCGCTTAACCAAGCCAATCACTGGTAGAGAAATTGCCTGTTTAATCGCACGTACATCCGATGCGCCATTGGCGCGTATCGCCACAGCTCCACCCTGCTGTGCGGCAAGCGCCATTTTGACCATAGAATCTGCTCCATGTAACGGTTCGCCTGGTAGCGCCTGACAGGACACGATCAGTCCGTGCTGAACTTTGGATAATACACCTTCCATTCCCATAGGAATCACCCTCTCTTCTCAGCATGATGCCGTACGGTTAATGCGACTTCAAAGGTGCGGTTCCACGGCATGTAGCAATCTATAATTTCCACGCGGCCTTCCGGCCCGTTCACATATTCATTGAGCGCCTGCTCCAGCCGTCCGCGAATAACCGCAGCTACCGAGCCTCTCGGTCCATCGAGCATAAACTTGGTAAAACCCATCTGCTCCACAATTCCGTTATTCATAGCCGTACGTACCACAGCGCAATAACAGGCATCCTCGGCGTAGCGCAGCGACAGAAAATCCAAATGTTCCTCCGTAGAGCCATAGTGGGTATACAGCATGGACTGGGCAATGACGGTGCCCAGCGTGTTAGAACTGGTATTCCAGCCTGCATAACCCGCCAGCTTAAAAAGCAGTCCTTTTTGCTTCAATAGTCTAAGTAGCTTGAGATCTGCGCCGTTGGCGTAGCCCACATCAGCAACTGCAACATTTTGACCTGCATATTGCAGCATATAAGAACCGTACTCAACCAGCTCTACTACATTCCGATGCACATCATATCCGGTCATTGCACGCTGCTGGGATGAAGCCTCTGCCATCGTGTCACCAGGTGTGTTAGCCAACAAAATCAAATCAGCCTCCGTTGCTGAGGAAGCGATCAGCCCACCTGCCGCCATAATCTGATATTTTAAGGTTTCGTAAAAATAGCGATCTTCAAAAAGCGGTACTACGAATGCCCCCTGCAAAGCAGACAATCGGGGATACACCAGTGGGACTACATTATTCATCTTGTTAACCCAACGAGCCAGCAACGTACAACCCACTTCATCTGCCCCCGGGTACATGTATACATTCAAATCCAGCCCAAGCTCAGAAATACGACTTCTTAGCCGCTGCTGATCCTTGGCGGTATAGCCGTAGGGAGCCGAATCATCCTGTGGGATGATCATAAAATCAATGATACCTTCTGCTACGAGATCCAGCGCAACTTCATTGGCCTCCAAATTCACATGGCGACGCCCTAGGTAATCATCCAATATTTCCATTGGCAGACGCTCGTTGATATCAGCTAATTCGAGTAACTCTTCTGCGGTAGCAATCCCCAGCTCCTGACGATGCTCAATGAAGCCCTTTCTGAATATCTCACGACCCCAATCGGCATAGTAATCCGGTTCTTCATCAGCCAAAGAATATTGCGGACAGCGCATAATCAGTTGAAATGCATACAGGGTCAGTTGCGGATATAGCTGTTTTAGCCTGCGAAGCCGATTCACTCTATCTTTGACCTGCTCGCTCGACATACTGTGTAGTCGAGAAGGTACGATTCCTCCGTACAGCAACGTATCCATCGCAACAATGGCTCCATCAGCCGCCGCTGCGCGTTCTTCGAGCCATGCCCATAGTCTGATCGTATCGCCATGGGTTTTCTTTTGTCCCATCCATTCTAATGGGGGCCGCTCCATCTCAAAGTCTGTGCCCTGTGCCAGTAAATAAGGAAATTGATAATTACAGGGCCGCTCATCCAGCGGTATAAAAAGTAATCGGGTTTTGGGCTTCACCATACGTTCCACCTCTCCTGAAAATTACCGTTATCCTAACGGCAAATGATTATTTTCAGGGCAGCTATGCTGCCTTGGTTGCTTAATCCAGCGCAAATACTCACAAAATCAGCCGATATTTTCCTTGTTCGTCCTGATCGACATAACCCCACTGCGCAGCAGCACGGATCGCCGGATTGCTACCCAGCCGAGCCTCCGCTTCTAAGCAAGCAGTGATACCGCTTCGCAGTTCTCCTACGATTTCGTCTGTCAGAGGTGACGGCTCTTGCTCGTCAACAGCTTCCCTCGGCGTGCCGCTCGACTGTGCATCGTCCTGTCGCTCGCTGCTGAGCGCAGCTTGACGCAACACCTGCCACAGGCCCGCATCCAGCTCGGCACGTTCCAGCCACGGTGCGGCCTGGGACACGAATCCTGCCGCTGGATCACCGGCAGGCACGCTCCGTAGGACGTTCACGGCCTGAAGCAGCCGCTCAAAGTACATATCCAGTGCAGGGATATCGAGCATTTGCAAAGCAAGGTCCACGTCCTCGTACGTGTTGCAGCCTAGTCGGCTGTTCCTGTTTTGACGACAGAAAAACATCAGTTCATCCGCACGCTCTCCTGCTAACTGCCGCGCAGCCCATTTCCAAGATCGCTCAGGCATATACCGTTCACTGTTCCACATATAGTGGGACATCGTAATGAGCGTCACTTTGGAGCATTCCCACTGATTCATCGGGTTGGCCACCATACCGGTATGTCCACAGTCTGGTAGCCCGGAATATCGTCCGCGCAGCGGATCAAGGAATAACCGATCATGGTCACAATCATTCACCGGGATGTTATCCCACAGCCACAGCTCATGCCCGAAGAATGCATGATTATCAGCGGCGTGCTCGCGACTAATCTGTGGAGCAAAAACAAAGTACCCCGTCCAGAACACCTTAATCTCCGGATGCAGCCGCTCACGGAAATCCTTTTTGTATTCGGTATCCCAATACGACCAATATTCCGAAGGACAGACCGTCAGGGTAAATTCAGGCAGCCGCTCAGCCAGCCATGTATGAACCTTGTTCGTCAAAAAGACATGAGCGTGACCCGAGCGGCCCAGCAAGTGTCGATTTTCCCCTTTGAGTACATAGTCAATGTCATCCATTAATACAGAAAAATGACGTACGCCAATCGCAATCACGGCCGCCAGCTTTTCCGTCAATTTGAGGAAATCTTCATCACTGCCAAAGCTCAGGTCGTTCCCTGGGCTGATACAATAATGAAAATCAACCTCATGCCGTTCGCAGGCTTCCTTCAATTCGCAAATCTGGGCAAACGTATCCTCAGGGTACGGCTCTCTCCATAGCTCACGATGATATGGATCATCCTTGGGGGCATACATGAATGTGTTCATCCGATGCGTAGCCATAAACCGAACGGCATCCAGCCGATCCGCGAAACTCCACGGTTTCCCGTAAAAGCCCTCAATAATTCCTCTGACCGGGAAGGAAGGCTCATCCCGAATAGACATCACCGGCAAAGTACATCGCTCCTGTTCCACTTGAAGCAGGAGATGCAGGGCATCCATGCCGTATTTGAGCCCTCTTTTATTGGAAGCATGGACTTCAATTCGCCCGTCCTTCTGAATGTCCAACCGATATCCGTCTGCAGCAAGCGTTCCGTCATATTCGAGCACCAACTGTACGCTTCCCCGTGTTTCAGTCGGTACACCCGGTCCTGGAGGTACAATAAGCTTGATCGGTCCCTCAGGGTCCAGCACACCTTCATACTCCTGATTCATTGCAAAGCGAGAGGACAGTTCACAGATCAGTCGCGGTTCGGAGATAACCAGCCTTTCCCCGCTGTCATACACATCACGAAAATAATATTGAATCTCCTGCGGTGCTAGCCCTACACTCGAATAAGGCCCCGTTCCTTCGGACAGTTCCATCGCAATCGTCTCCTTCCATTCACAGGCTCTTCGTAGCCGTGACTACTGGCTATCCTTTTACCGCTCCCGCCAAACCTTCCATATAGTAGCGCTGTGTAAACAGGAACAATATAATGATCGGCAGTACCGAAATCATTGTGCCGGCAGCAATCCAGCCGAAGTTATAGGCAAATTGACCGTTGAGATACGTGAGCGCAGCTGCTAGCGGATATAGCTCCGTATCGTTCAAAATAACGATAGGCCACAGAAAGCTGTTCCAGAACGACATCGCCTCCAACAGAGAAATTACAGCAAGCGCTGGCTTGACCAGCGGAAGCACCAGCTGCCACCAAATTCGAAACTCCGAAGCGCCGTCCATTTTACCGGAATCACGTACATCGGTGGGAATATGAATAAACGTCTGTCGCATCAGAAAAATGTTGAACACGGAGACTGCCCCAGGCAACACTACACCCAAATATGTATTGCCCAGATGAAGCCCTTGAATGGTCAGATAATGCACAATAAATGCGGTGTAGGAAGGAATAATCATCGTGGCAATCAGCAGCGTAAACACCAGATTTTTACCCTTAAAACGAAACACAGCCAAGGGATATCCTGTCAGACTGGCGAGTACCACATTGAGCACAACGCCCAACACCGTAATGATGACCGTATTCAGCATATATTTCGGGAAATTCATGAACTGCCACACCTGAACATAGTTGTCGAAATTAATAAAGGTCGGAAAAATAGCGGGCGGCGTTGAAAAAATGTTACGGCCTGGCATGAGGGATACGCTGAGCAGCCAGAGGAACGGTCCCATTAAAAAGAGGGCGAGTAGCACTAGAAGCATGTAGATGACCGTCATTCTCAGCATTCGGGCGAGACTGCGCATGCTGCGGCTACTTTCCTTTTTAGGAAGAGATGAGCATAGCAATTTGTCATCCTTTAGATTCATCAATAGGGATTGACACCACCTTTCCTATTGAATCGGAATACGATAATACTAAGTACGGCAATCATTGCACCGACAATTAAGCCAAGCGCTGAAGCATACCCAAAATTAAACTGCTCCATCCCCTTTTGAAAAATATACAAGCTCGATGTCAACGTGGCCGTTCCCGGTCCACCCTTGGTTAGTACATATACTTCATCAAATACGCGGATAGCTGACATGAGTGATATAAGGGTACAGAACAGAACGTAAGGTCTTAGCAGTGGAAGAGTAATATGAACAATCAGACGCCATCGGCTTGCACCGTCGACTCTAGCGGCTTCGTACAGATCTTGAGGAATGTTTTGTAATCCAGCCAGATAGAGCATCATATAATACCCGAGTCCCTTCCACATTGTGATGAACATCAGTACATACAAGGCCAAGTTGCTGTCCGATAACCAGTGTATGTCTTTGCTAATCAGGCCGATCTGTATGAGCAAGTAGTTCACTACGCTGTTATTGCCCAACAGCCAGCTCCAAATTAAGGCTACAGCTACCATTGAAGTCACAACAGGGATGTAGTAGGTCGTGCGGAATATTTTGATTCCCGGAATACGGCTGTTCACAAGCACGGCCATCAGGATGGAGAAAATTTGGAGAAAGGGGACAATGAGCACGTACAACAATGAGTTCCAAATCGAAATAAGAAAGTTACGGTCCTTAAACGCCGCTTCAAAATTATTCAAACCGACAAAATGGGTATCTGATATGACAGAGTAGTCTGTCAATGCCAGCGGAATGCTGTAAATAATAGGCCAAAATACAAAGACGGCAAGCAATAACAGTCCCGGCGTCATAAAAGCCCAGGCCGTAAAAGACTCCGACCTCAACCATTTGATCATGCTGCATCACCACCTGATTTCGATAAATGAACAGGGGAGTATTCACTCCCCCCTGTCAAACCTATTGCTTTAAAATATCGTTTACTTCCTGCTCCAGAGCAGTTAGCGTCTCCTTCGTATCTCTTCCGTTCAATAAAATATTTTGCAAGGCTCGCGCGATGGCACTATTCACATCTTTGGCATTGGGCACACCAACCATATAATCTGTCGCCTTATCCAAACTTTGCGCGGATACTACCTTGGCTTGTGCTTCTAATGATTTGTCAGACTGAGTAAAATATGGATCCTTAATGGAGTCTTTCGTGGAAGGTAGTGTATTCGCCGCTTTAGAAAAAGCAGTTTGACTCTCTGCGTTTGTCAAGAAAACAGCAAATTTCACTGCTTCGTCCACATGTACAGACTTAGCAGGTACGACCAAGTCCATAGAGTTGGAGAGCCGCACATCGGCTTTGCCAGTTGGGACAGGGACAGCAATTGTGTTCTTATAAACGTCTGGCGCTGCCGTTTTGATAAAATTGATGAACGTGGGGCCTGCCAGCTCGAAAGCAACCTGCTCGCCGGCATAATATTTCACTTGTTGTGAGAAGTCAGCGTCTTCCTTGAGTACAACGCCATCTTCCATCTGTTTTTTTAGATTATCAATCATGGTGACTGCTTCTGGTGTATTGAACGCCGCCGCTGTCTTTTCTTTATTTAGAATAGGAATGCCGTCCACAGCGAAAAGCTTGGATACAAGCTGCTGAGCATAGCCTGCCTTGCCAATTTTTCTATTGATCTGACGGCCCCATTCAGACAATTCCTCCCGGGTTTTGGGCGGATGAGCAGGGTCCAATCCGGCGGCTTTGACCAGCTTTGTATTCATGTAAAGCACTTCTGTACCGGTATACCAGGGTAGCGCATAAGCTTTACCGTTAATGACTGTGGAATTATAAATACCCTCGAAATAAGCAGCCTTTTCCTCGGGCGACAAATGCTCGTTCATATCAACAACCGCACCCTTGGAGCCCATTTGGCTAGCAAATTCTGTATTGAGATTAACTACATCCGGACTGCTGTTGCTAGCGATACTTGTCAACAGCTTGTTGGTTACTGCGTCATAAGGGTAATCCTTCCAGTCAATTTTGACATTGGGGTTCTTCTGCTCATAATCGGCAATCACCCGATTGAAATACGGGGTAAATGTAGGTTGTAGTGCAATGGTCCAAAATTGCAGTGTTACTTTCCCTCCGTCAACCTTTTCCGACTTTGATCCTCCACCACCGCAGCTGCTCAGCAGTACAACCAGCGCCAGCATAGATACAAGCAACCGTAACCTGCCTTTCGCTTTCTTTGTCACATGGTGACCCCCTTGTTCTTAGTTGATTAAGGCAAATTATAGCAGAAATACCGTTATAGAAGGAACGTTTTTTTAATAAAATAAATTTAGAAGGAATAATTTTTCTTTTATTGGATACAAAAAAGACGCCTCTTCAGCAGAGACGCCATTTCCCTAAATCAACCCATCAAAGGGTTCACATCTATTAATAGTATGGGGCCATGAAAACGTACACCAATACCCCGGTCAAACTCACATATAGCCAAATTGGCATCGTCCAGCGCGCAATCTTACGATGTTTTGCTACCTGCATCGTCCATCCCCATACAACCGTGAACAGTGCCAGCGGTACAATAATCGCAGCCAGTATGCTATGCGAAATCAACAATGTAAAGTAAATCGGACGAAGGATACCCACACCGCCATATTTTGCAGTTTCCGGCGAAATGTAGTGAAAGGTCAGGTAGGAAAATAAAAATAAAACGGTACTGGCAAAGGCCAGCAGAATAAAGGTTTTATGCACCTTGATGTTCTTCTTGAAAATAGCAACCAATGCAGCCACCAGGAAAATAAACGTGAAGCTGTTAAAAATCGCATTCAACCTTGGGAAAATAGTGAGATCAAAACTGACACTCCCCTGGTATCCGATCGGCGAAAAGAATAGCAGCAAAATAATCACGTTGGCTATAATGGAAACGGTGATAATCAAGGTTGTAAAATTACGATTGCTCGTTGGAACGTACTGCTTGTCCTCACTCGCTTTATTCATCATGAGCGTCTCCTTCGTTTAAATTCAGGTTTTCATTATTTTTGCGGTCATAACCATAATATATTATATAGAACTCATAGTTAGCCTGTGAAGTGACAACAGTATGAACAATTTCACAGCCATCCGGCAAGAAATGTGCTTCAACATTTGAGGATAGCCCTTTGTTTCCCTATATCAACGGTAGAATGCATTCTTTTTAAAAGCTTTATGCACACAAAAAAACACCGGAAGAGTCTGATTACCCGCTCCGGTGTTGTGTCGGTTATGCAGTTAAGCAGCCTTGATGATCCATATTCATTGCTGCCACACGTCACTGTATTCTTTATGGCGCTTGAACAGAGCAAGTGCGTACGAGCAAGCAGGGATAACCTTTTTATGCTGATTTCTTGCCATCTCAACCACTCTGTCGATGAGCTCCTTGCCAATTTTTTGACCCCGTAACTGCTCGGATACAAATGTATGGTCAATGACCAATGAGTGGTCATCTACGGATTTATAACCTACTTCTGCAACTACCTGTCCATCATCCACCATGACTACTGCATGGTCCTCCTCGCGAATTTGTCTCATGAGACCAATCCCCTTTCTGACTGAAGAAAATCCCGTAAAACTCATGCTAACGAATTAATGCAATCACTTCATGCCGACGCTAGATATTCTTATCATTCCCCTATTTAGGGATCAGAGAAACATCACATACGAGGATTTTGCAAAAATCCCATAAGCGACTTCCAATGAACAAGATATAGATCGAAATGGTTTAGTTCGTCTATATCTTGCACTTCGGAGCGACTGGAATCAAATTTTGCAAAATCCTGATACATAAAATAAGATCTATCGTCGACACTATATTTATTCATATAAAGGCAAGGGAGGTGCTGCGTTGCGTACAGAAATAAAACCCGTCATCCCGTTTGAACCGGAACTGAGCGAAAAAGTACCTGTAGATGCAACAGGCCTTTGGCGTTACGAAATAAAATGGGACGGTACGAGAATTTTGACGTATCACAACCAGGGCAGCACACGCCTGTTCAACCGCAAACAGCACGAACGAACGCTTTTATACCCGGAGCTTGCTCTCTTCCCCTCCTACTGCAAGGCTGATTCGGTCATATTGGACGGGGAAATGATCGCACTCGGTGCCGACGGTAAACCATCGTTCCATGAAATTATGCGACGGGATCTGATTCGTCGGACGGATCGAATTCAGTCAGCCTATGAAGCTGTGCCTGCTACTTACATGTTGTTTGATATTATTTATCTGAACGGGGAGTGGGTTCATCTTAAACCGTTACAGGAAAGGCTTGAACTGCTGCATCAGATCATCATACCGAATGAACGGATTCAACTGGCTCCCGCTCATCCTGATGGACAAGCTCTATTTCAGGTTATGTGCAGCCAAGGAATGGAAGGTATTGTGTGTAAAAAGCTGGATAGTCCGTACACATTGGGCGGAAAGGACGGACGATGGCTCAAGGTCAAAAATTATGGCGATATCATTGCCGTTATCGGTGGCTATACCCTGAACGGAGGCATTATCAACGCTGTGTTGCTGGGCCAATATGATAAACAAGGAATGCTGCGCTATATCGGGCATGTGGGTACGGGCAAGCTGACTCGGGAAGATTGGCGTCAGCTTACCGAGCGCCTGCTACCACATACCATATCGGAACGACCCTTTAGCAATAAACCGGATCGGCATCAAGATGCGTTTTGGGTGCAACCCATGTATACCGCCAAGGTTCAATATAGTGAGTGGCGGTGGCAAGAAGGACGTACCCTGCGTCAGCCCTCCATACAAGCCTTTGTGAATCAGGACCTCGATCAGTGTATCGGCCCCTGGATGTGACGTTTTACAGATATATTTTCAAAAAATGCGGAACAAAGTTTGTATAAATCATTGCAACCAGTGGTTAATTAAATTACAGTTAACTAATTAACTACATCGAGGTGGATCGCATGTTCTTTTTTTTGGACTCCGAAATTCGTCAACTGGCCTATAATCTCTTTCCAGGTGGCAATAAACCAATTGGTGTTTTGGTAGATTTATTTTCCATAACTTATGAAATACGTAAAAACATGGAGAAGCGTTCACGTGAATTTGGTCTCTCCTACGGGCAATATATCGCGCTTTGTGTACTTTCAGCACAAAGAGATGAAATGTCTTCTCCTTCTGCTTTGGCTGAAAAGATGGGTGTAAGCCGGGCAGCAATCAGTTCCATGGTTATTTCTCTCGAACAAGAGGGATTCATTAATAAATATGACGATCCCAATGACAAGCGGGGAGTGTTCGTGTCCCTGAACGATAAAGGAAAAAGTAAAATTCAACAGATGGATCCCTTTTTCGTAGGGCTGGCTTCACGTCTGATGTCAGACTTTAGTGAGTCGGAAATCTGTCAGTTCCAAACCTATTTGTCACGCGTACGTTCTGCGTTTGAAGATGTCAAAGGTTCGCGTCTAACCGACTCCAGAGAGAAGAGAGAAAAATGGTGCGAAGACTGAGGCAAAAACTGTTCGTCAAACTTGCCCGCATATCTGCTGGCAGAATGGGTGCTGCGTCCGATTTCAAACCTTCGTATTCTCCCAAAGTACATCGGAAAGAAAGGATCATCCACTCCCTGTATTCTTCATTTTTCATGGTAGCGGTTTCATGATGGGCAGCGCTGAAGTTGAAATTGGCATTTGAGTTCCGCATCGGAACGTCTGGCAGAACTGAAGAAATAAAAATAAGCCTCCTGCTGCCACTGCCATTATGCAGTCGGGTTCAGGAGGCTTATTATTTATCATTACAAACTGTTAAAAGCGTCAGTCAATACAGGTACAATTTGCGATTTGCGCGATACGACGCCTTTCAGAACAGCCTTATTGTCGTCCAACTGAACATTATAGGCTTTTTCGACTGCCTGGGCTTGGCTTCCCAGCGCAATACCAATGGAATCACTGTTCACAATGTCTGTTACGACGAACAAGAACAGATCAAGATTTTTAGCTTCAATGGTTTGGGCCAATGCAGCTTCCAGATCAGCTTGACGGGACAACACATCGTTTACGTCTACTGCGTTCACTTGAGCAATTTCCACTTTGCGACCATTCATCTGAAATTCTTTGGCATCCAGACTTACTAACTGTTCAATGGTATGACCACTCAAGTCAGCTCCCGCTTTAAGCAAGTCAAATCCGTAACGATCTGCATCCACACCAGCAATTTCAGCCAGTTCACGAGCAGCAGCTACGTCTTGATCCGTGCAGGTTGGGGATTTAAACAACAGAGAATCGGAAATAATCGCGGACAACATTAGACCTGCGATATCTTTCGGAATTGCTACACCATTTTCCTTGTAGAGCTTGTTCAAAATGGTGGCTGTGCAACCCACTGGCTCAGCGCGGAAGTATAACGGCTGGCTTGTTTCAAAGTTAGCGATCCGGTGATGGTCGATGACTTCAGTTACACGTACCTTGTCAATATCAGCGGCGCTTTGCTGGCGTTCATTATGATCGACCAGAATGACGTTGTCCGTTTCAGCAGCAACCTGCTCAACCAGACGTGGCGCGCTCACTTTGAAATAATCCAGTGCATACTGCGTTTCCCCGTTCACCTCGCCCAGACGAACCGGCTCTACGTCCGCGCCCAGTTTGGTTTTTAAGTCTGCATAAGCAATAGCTGAGCAAATGGTATCCGTATCCGGATTTTTATGCCCGAAAATCAATGTTTTTGCCAACATAATCGACTCCTTTGCCTTAGGCATTTTACATGATTGTGAAACCTCAACAATTCCAATGCAGATTATATCATTAAATCTCGCATTCTCCCATTCCTCTTCGATTGTTTTCAAAAATAATCTAGTAAATTCATAACATTTCCATGGAATCTACATGTAATGTTAACCTTATTTTTTCTAAAAATATAAAAAACATATAGTAATATATCCCACCAATATGGTAAGATATGCCTCAAAACTGGCAAGTTAGTCACCAGTGGTCAATTCTATTATTTTAGATATTAAGGGAGGCGTGAGAATAACGGCAGTGGCTTCAAATCCTAGTATGTAGAGATATCATATTTTGATTGAAAAGAGGGAAATCTTTGAAAAAGCCGATCATTTTGCAAAAAATACCTGTCGTATCACTCGCTCTTGCCTTGACGGTAAGCTTGTCTCTGCCGTCTGTCAGTTCTGCTGCTAGCGCAGATCTGCAAATCAACTCATTTCTGGAAGCTCAGCAAGCATTGACTATTGAGGCGGCTCCGGCCTTCATTTCGCCAGAGCTCAGCACAGATTCTTCCCGTCAGGTCAGAGTCATCGTACAGCTTGATGGTGAGCCCTTAGCCGTGGACAAATATGCAGCACGTTCAGGCGTCCAAGCTTTTACAGCTCAATCTGAGCAAAAAGCGGAATCCGCGATTGCCACTGAGCAAACTACGTTCGTAGACCAAGCCGCTGAGCATGGTATTTCTCTTCAGGTGAATTACCAGTACAACACGGTGCTTAACGGCTTGGAGGTCACACTGCCAGCCAATAAGATTCCAGAACTGGCTAAACTGCCAGGCGTAAAATCCATTCATGAAAACAAAACGTATTATTCCATCCCCGTACAGGACCCGCCAACACTTACAGCCAGTGAAGCCACTTATGATAACGCACCGCTGGACCAGATTGGTGTTCCTGAAGCCTGGGCCAAAGGATTGAATGGCGCGGGAATCAAGGTCGGGGTTATTGATACCGGTATCGATTATGAGCATCCGGACTTGAAAGAAGCCTACAAAGGCGGATATGACTCTTTTGAACAGGACAACGACCCTTACGAGGAACCGTTCCTCGAAAAGGAGAATGATCCATTCGGCACAGGTTTTAGCGGAACGACACATGGTACTCACGTCTCTGGCACAATTGCTGGTAAAGCCACCAATAAATCCTCGGATATTGTGCAAAAGGGTATTGCCTATAAATCGGACTTATACGTGTATAAAGTGCTTGGACGCAATACCAAGACGGGTCGCTCCTCCGGTTCCTCCGCACAGGTCATTGATGGTATTGAACGTGCTGTCAAAGATGGTATGAACGTCATTAACCTGTCGCTGGGCTCGGATTCTGAAAAGGACCCGAACTCCCCGGATTCCATTGCTATTAATAATGCTGTACTTTCCGGCGTAGTCGCGGTCATAGCGAATGGTAATGCGGCCCAACAAGGACCCTACTTTTATTCCATGGGTTCTCCCGCAACATCCCAGCTGGCGATTTCCGTCGGTGCAGCCACTTCCCCGAGCCATAGCTATTCAAATAAAGCATCCGTCAATCTTGTAACCTATGGTAATGATGAAAAGCCTTTAACAGTTACATCAGATACCTATTACAATTTTAATATGATGGCTTGGCAAACTTTTCATGAGGATTTTTCTTCTATTATGGGGACAGAACCATTGGAATTGGTTTATGCCAATTTGGGATATCCAGATGATTTCACTTCTAAAGATGTAAAAGATAAGGTTGTGATCGTATCGCGTGGCGTCTTGGGCTTCGTAGACAAGATCGCAAACGCACAACAAAATGGTGCAAAGGCTATTATTATTTTTAATGGTCAAGCGAAATCTGGCGACAGCACACGAGCCAATCTGAGTGAAGCTATCCCTGGTTACGATGGTTACATTAATTCGAATCAAGGAGACAATGTAGATTATATCCCTACCTTTGACATGACAGGAAAAGAAGGTAGAGCACTGGCAAGACAAATCATTGAAAGCCAAAACCACAAACAAAAATTCTTTATTGCTTTTGGAGAAGAGTATCATCGTACTGACAATCCTGGTAATACCATGGCCGGATTTAGCTCCCGCGGACCCAATGGCGATGAACTGCTGAGCATCAAGCCGGACGTGAGCGCACCAGGGGTTAGCATCATGTCAACCTACCCTGCCTTCGCCAAGTTCTATCCGGATGCATCCTATGAGCAAGCTTACAAACGCAGCAACGGAACGAGTATGGCATCTCCGCATGTGGCTGGACTTGCCGTGTTGCTGAAGCAGCAACATCCGAACTGGACACCGTTTGATATCCGCGCTGCTCTGGCAAACACTTCGGTTACACTCTTTGATGAGGATAAAATCCAATATGATGTGTATTCCCAAGGTGCAGGCCTTGTAAACATCGCTAATGCGATTCAGACGCCAGCCCTGCTGGAAACCGTCGAAAAGATTACGATTCTCGACAAAAACTTTAATCGGCAGGAGGTTGTGAATTACAATCCTTCCGCCAGCTTCGGGGTGTTACGACCTGGTAGTGATGCGAAGCAGATTCAGCTTCAACTCAAAAACTTGTCGGCTAACACTGTGCAATATGAAGCCAGCACCGTGTTACATGATAATGTAACCTCTGATCCAACTAAGCCGATTGCTACACCTGACGTGAGCAACATTGCCGTTCAGTTGCAAGGTGTTGGCGCGAATGGAGCAATTTCGGCAGAACCGGGTAAATCGCAACCGTTCTTCCTGTCTGTACAACCAAATTCGGGTGCAGCCACAGGTGTATATGAAGGGGAAGTTATTCTGAAAAGCGCCGGACTGCCAACCCTTCATCTGCCGTTCGTCGTTCATGTGGGCAAGGAAAATCCTACAACTGGCTTCGGCTTGCAGGACCTGAGCGTTACCAACCCGATTATTTACCCAAGTCGGACAGGGGTTCAGCGCTCAACAGATTTGGCTTTCCGCCTGACCACAGATAAAACCAACCAGATCGCGCTTTATGTATACGGCGTAGATGATAAATTGATCGGTCTGATTGATGGAATAACGACTTCCAAAGAACAAGGAGCTAACGCTCGCCTCAAACAAGGCGTATATTCCTTTAAGGGTATTGACGGAAGTTACGTGGAATTAGATGACAATGGCAAGCCTGTGCTGGATGCTAATGGTCAACCCGTTATTCAACACTTGAAAGATGGCGTGTACAAGCTGGAAGTCAGTTCTCCTGAACTGAATGAAAAGGGCGAAGTTGAACGCAATACCGATGGCCCTAAACTGTTCACCGCCACTAAAGCTATTCGTGTGGATAATAGCGCCGCATCCAGCGGTAGTGGTGGAGGCGGAGGTGGTGGAGGTGGCGGCAGAAGCAATACTACACCTTCTGCTGCAACGAACACATCCCCCCCTGTTCCTACATCTGCTCCTTCACTTCAAAGCGTAGTGAAGCAAGGACAGGCTGTTAAAACTGTCACTACAGCCGTTGCATTGAACAATAATGTACAGTCGCTGACAGTAACCGATGCAGATTTGCAGGCTGCCGTGACAGCAGCAGGTTCCAGCCCGACAGCTATTGTACTGTCGGCTACTAGCCAAGCAGGCCAAACGACGAAAGCATCGCTCACTTCCACACAACTGGTAACGCTGGGCAAGGCTGCAGCAGGAAGCAGCTTGATTGTAAGCAATACAGGCTCCTCTCTGGCTTTGCCAGTATCCGCTCTGAAAAATGTTCCTGCTGGTGCAGGCATTGAAGTGATCATCAGCAGCCAGGCAGAGGCGAGCGGTACATTTACAGGCAAGTTGAAAGGCTCCAATGTGATCGGCACCCCGGTAGGGTTTGAAGCTAACATTGTCACTGGTGGCAAGAGTCAATCGCTCAAAGTTGCTCCAGGACAGTTTATTAGCAGATCCTTTACCGTACCTGGTCAAATTGATTCTAATACAGCCGGTGTACTCTATACGGCAAACGGAAATGTTTATCCCGTTCCATCCGTCTTCACCAAGCAGGCTGATGGATCTACCGTCGTCAAGGTAAGCCGTCCGGGCTTCTCGACGTATGCAGCGGCGACACGTCCCGTTAGCTTTGAAGATATCTCATCGTCGTATGCCCAATCCGAAATTCAATCGCTGGCAAACAAGTTGCTGATTAACGGCACGACCGACACGACTTTCTCACCGAAGAAAAACGTGACACGTGCAGAATTTGCAGCCCTGGTAACCCGAGCACTCGGCCTGACACCAGGTACTGCTGGACCATTCAGTGATATCCCGGCAGGTAGCTGGTACTCCGGCGATGTGGCAGCCGCTTATGAAGCTGGATTGATTACGGGCCGCAGCAGCGACAAGTTCGATCCGAATGCTAATATCAGTCGTCAAGAAATTGCTGTCGTGCTGGGTAAAGCTGTAGATCTGCTTCAAATCAAAGCAGCAGCCGATGGTCCTGCACGCACACCGTACCATGATGCTTCATCCTTTGCAGGCTACGCCAAGGACAATATTGAAAAAGTAAGTGCAGCAGGCATCATCAACGGGGAAGCGATTAAAGGCTCCTCCTACTTCCAGCCGAATGCACCTACAACCCGTGAGGCATCTGCCAAGGTGCTGCATGTGCTCTTACAAAAAGCTTCGCTGATTAACTAACAATTAAAAAGCCCCCCGAGCCGTGTTATAACCAAAGCTGCGGTTCGGGAGGCTATTTTTATGTTACGCCATAATCTGCAATACTATACTGTTCCCACTAAAGGTAGCGTTACTTTGAATACACTTCCCGTTCCCGGGATACTTTCGGCCGTAATGCTCCCGCCGTGTGCTTCCACGATAGACTGTGTAATGGCCAGACCAAGACCTGCCCCGCCTGAGCTACGTGTACGCGATTCATCTCCACGATAAAAACGCTCAAATATCCGCTCCAGCTGTTCTTTACTCATGCCTGGCCCGTTATCACGAATTTGGATATCCACCAACTTCTTACCTGCAGACAGGTTTACCTGGATTACACCTCTTTCCATATCGGTATGCTGAACCGCATTGTGAAACAGGTTGAGCACGACCTGCTTGATTTTATCCCCTTCTGCCAATACCCGTATACCTGCCGTCATATCAAAAACCACCTTACGTGTACCTGCTAGCATAAGAAGCTGCGGTTTCATTTCCAGCAGCAACGCATCTAGGGGTATGTCTTCCAGCTTTAACTCCGGTGTTCGATCCAGCTTAGCCAACAATAGCAAGTCAGAGACAAGCTTATTCATCCGCTTGGATTCACCATACATACTTTCTAATGCTGATTGGAGCTGCTTCGGATTGGATGCAGCCCCACGAAGCAACACTTCCAAGAAGCCGTGAATAGACGTGAGCGGGGTGCGCAGTTCATGGGAGGCGTCCGCAATAAATCGTCTCATCTGCATCTGCAATTCCCGTTCGGCTGCAAAAGAATGCTCCAGCCGTTCCAGCATTCCGTTAAATGAAACCGCCAAACGATCCACCTCATACTGCCCCTGCTCTGCATCAAAGCGCTCGGCCAGATTGCCGGCATCAATACGTTTGACTGCCTCAACCATCCTGGAAAGGGGTACCAACGTGCGGCGCAGCACCGGAAGCATAAGCGCCAACCCAATCGCAAGTGCAATCAGAGACAATAAAATAAAGGTGCGGAGCTGGTTAATCAACTGCTCTTGCATAGAAGTCGTGGATACGCCCATTTGAAGTAAACCGGAAGAACGGTCAGGTGGACCAAGCGGACGGAATACAACCAGTTGCTCTTTCCCCTGGGCATCCGTGATTAATTGATAGCCGTGACGCATGCGCTTACTCTGCTGCATTGCTTGATACTGCTGAGTGGTGAGACGCGGCGGTTTAAGTCCATTTTCATTGGACAAGCTCTGGAAGGTGCCGTCTATACCTATAGAAGCAAGCGACATATCCGGCCAAAACAGAAACGGTCCCGGTCGATTACTCCTTCGATTGGACTCATCTTGAGGAACGGTTACCCCAGCCCCGCTCTTTTCCTGCGAATCCTTAATCAATAAATCGGCAGGAATTGAATTCAGCTGTGTATTCATAGCTTCTGCCCGACTGCGATACAGAAAATCTTTCATCAGAAAATATTGTAGAAAACCAATCAATACAAGCAACAAAGCCAAAATGAGTAACGTTCTGGCCAAAAGCTGGGATCGGAGAGAACGGAGTGCATATTTTCTCCGACTTTTCCCGCCCGCCTTCATAGCAGATCCACCCGGTATCCCACACCGCGCAGCGTACGAATGACCCGGTGCTCCTTGTCTTTGAGTTTTTCACGCAAGGAGCGAATGTACACCTCAACAATATTATCCTCGCCTCCAAAATCGTACCCCCATACCCGGTCCAGAATACGACTTTTACTTAACACAATCCCGTGATTCAACACCAAAAACTTCAATAGTTCATATTCGGTAGGCGACAGTTCCAGCACCTGACTCTGATAACGGATTTCCTTCCGTCGATCATCCACTTGAAAGGGGCCGTGAACCACTTCTCCCAGCAGATCGGGGAACTGATTGCGCAAGCGCGCTTCAATGCGAGCCAGCAGCTCATTAAAACTGAAGGGTTTTACAACATAATCATCCGCGCCGAGTTTTAATCCCTTTACCCGATCGTCGACATCATCCTTGGCAGTCAGCATAATGACCGCGATGTTATCCTCCGTCTCCTTGAGACTTTGGCACACCTCAAAACCGTTCATTTCCGGCATCATCACATCCAGCACCGCTACATGCGGGCGAAACTCTTTTGCCAAATCGAGCGCTTGACTCCCGTTCTCGGCGGTTCTGACTTCATATCCTTCATTAATCAGTCCAAGCTCTAAAAATTGCAAAATATGAGGCTCATCATCTGCCAGCATAATTTTAACTCCGTGTATTGGATTCATTATTCACCTTCCCTTTCATGTTGCTGCATTTTTCTCATATAAAAGTCGATTCATTTTCACCTGTATCTAATATACCTGAATCCTGTCGCAAAAAAAGCACCCCTGCTCAGCTTTCAGCTAACGTTCAGGGAGCGCTCAGAACGCATTAAGGTACGTCTGGCATGATAATAGCAAGCCGGTAGTTCACCGGGCCAAGATCGGAATAAATACAAAGAAACTTTCACAGGGAGTGGAATGAACATGATTAAGAAATGGTTTAAGACCAGGGCGGACATCCCCCTGATCATCATTATGCTGATATCCGCATTTTTGAACGGATACAACATCTGGCAAGACAAATATGTAAACACCTACTACACGACGGCCGTAGCAAGCATGCTACAAAGCTTTCACAACTTCTTTTTCGCCTCACTTGATTCTGCCGGATCGGTAACGGTAGACAAACCCCCTGTGGTGTTCTGGATTCAGACACTGAGCGCCTATATATTCGGGCTTCACGGATGGAGCGTTATCTTGCCACAGGCGCTGGCTCAAGTCGGATCGGTCTTGCTCGTTTACTTGCTCGTCAAACCGAGCTTCGGTACGATGGCCGCACGTTTGGCCGCCTTCGCCATGGCAACGACACCGATAGCCGTAGCGGTTAGCCGTACGAATAACATCGACGCTATGTTGGTTTTCACACTGTTGCTCGCAACATGGCTATTGTTCAGAGGCCTTAGAAATAGCAAAACCGGGCTGATCCTTGCTGCTTTCGCAGTCGTAGGCATCGCCTTTAACGAAAAAATGTTACAAGCCTATATGATCGTTCCCGCACTGGGTCTGTTCTATCTGCTGGCTTCCAAGTTTAACTGGAAGCGAAAAGCAGCAACACTGGTAGGATCAGCAGTTGTCCTCCTGATCGTATCACTCTCTTGGGCAGTCGTAGTGGACTCTACTCCGGCAGATGAACGCCCTTATATGGGGAGTAGCGGTACGAACTCTGTGCTGAATTTGGCCTTTGGTTATAACGGCCTGTCCCGTCTGACAGGAGATCAGGGTACAGGTGGCAATCGTGGCGGAGAACGTACGGATCGGAACAATAACGCTGCAACGAATAGCAGCAACACAAACACGGATCAGGCTCAGACGACCACATCATTGGACAGCACTACTTCTACGGATGACTCAGGTGCCAACAACATGGGTGCAGGTGGTCAAATGCCACCGGGTGGATTTGGCGGCAACGGACAAGGTGGTCCTGGAGACGGGCAAGGTGGCCAGGGCGGTCCAGGCGGTGGACCGGGAGGGAATTCTGGTGGCGGCATGTTCGGTACTGGCGAAAAAGGACCTTTACGGTTGTTCCAATCCTCCCTGTCAGGTCAAGCCAGCTGGCTGCTTCCATTTGCATTAATTGCTTCCATCGGCCTGCTTGCAAGCATTCGACGTCGTAATATCACACAAAAACACAAAGAGGTCATCTTCTGGCTGACCTGGTTGATTCCCGTAGCTGCATTTTTCAGCGTAGCAGGATTCTTTCATCATTATTACCTGATTATGCTCGCGCCACCAATTGCAGCGCTCTTTGGAGCAGGATTCGTAGAATTGTGGAAGCAGTATCGTGAGCGTTCCAACTGGCTCTCCTGGCTGTTACCCGCAGCAGTATTGGCAACCTCGGTATTTAGCTGGTTTGTTTTGCAAAATTACAACGATACCATTGGCAGTGGCTGGTCCATCACGGTATTGATCTTAGGGATCATCGGCACGGTGCTGCAGGTAGTGGCACGAATGAAATCTGAGAAGTTCACAAGGTTCGCCATCATTGCAAGTGTACTCGCTATGTTTATCGGTCCTGCATATTGGGCATTGACACCGATCATCTACGGAGGGAACAGCATGATTCCACAAGCCGGACCCACTCAATTTGGCGGCGGTGGCGGTGGCGGAATGCCGGGCGGCAATGATCGCAATAGAGGTCAGAGCGCCAATGGACAACAAGCCGAAGGAACTCAAACGAATAACCAGACCAATAATGCAGAGAATTCCAGTCCTGATGGAAATACTTCAAGCACACAAACAAGTACAGACACGGAGCAAAAATCTTCTACCCGTTCCAGAGGAATGGGAGGACCCAACGGTAGCCAAAGTTTAGATCAAAAAACGTTGAGCTATTTGCAAAAAAATAACACAGGTGAAACCTACCTTTTCGCAGCAAGTAATTATTCAACGGCTGCTCCTTACCTGGTCGAGGCCGGACAAAAAGTAATTATTATGAACGGTTTTGTATCCTCCGATCCAGTCTATACCGTCGATAAAATCAAGGCGCTGGTCGAAAGCGGACAAGTGAAGTACTTCATGATTTCTGGTGGAGGCGGCGGACCGGACGGCGGTAACTCTGAAGTCACTGCATGGATCAAAGAACACGGCAAGTTGATCCCTACAGATGAATGGAAAACAACAGCAGACGAAACAAGTACAGACGTTAAAGCCACCGAGAGCGGAAGCGACACGACGAACAGCAATGCGAACGCCCAGGATGGTCAAGGTGGCCCTGGCGGAGACGATCGTGGCGGAAGCGGTACTTTATACGAAATCACATTATAAATGAGGAGGAACTACGAATGAGTGAACCCATCCGTTATTCCATAGTTATTCCGATGTACAACGAGGAAGCTGTTATTACGGAAACCTACCGGAGGCTGAAACAAGTCATGGGCTCAATGGGTGAGCCCTACGAGCTGATCTTCGTAAATGATGGAAGTTCGGACCGCAGCGTCCAATTGATCAAGGAATTCAGTCTCAGAGATGACACCATTGTATTGATTGATTTCTCTCGCAATTTTGGTCATCAGCTAGCGATTACCGCCGGGATGGATTATGCGGTGGGGGAGGCGGTCGTCGTCATTGACGCCGACCTCCAAGACCCGCCGGAACTGATTGTTGAGATGGCTAACAAGTGGAAGGAAGGCTATGAAGTGGTCTACGCCAAACGGCTCAAACGCAATGGCGAAACTCGCTTCAAGAAATGGTCTGCCAGCCTCTTCTACCGTGTACTTAAAGCATCAACGGACATTAATATCCCGGTCGACACCGGGGACTTCCGCCTAATGGATCGTAAGGTCATAGAAGAATTGAAACGGCTGCCGGAAAATAACCGATTCGTTCGTGGACTGGTCAGCTGGATCGGATTCAAACAAACTGCTGTAGAATATGAGCGCGACGAGCGGCTCGCGGGCGAGACCAAGTATCCGTTGAAACGAATGATCAAGCTCAGTCTGGACGGGATCACATCCTTTTCGATTAAGCCGCTCAAGCTGGCAGGATATATCGGTGCACTTCTCTCCATGTCCGGCTTCCTGTATCTGATGTACGTACTGTTTCTCAACTTTTTCACCGACTCCTACGTGATGAAGGGCTGGTCGTCTATGATTAGCATCAGCCTGATTTTCGACGGGGTGATCCTCATCATTCTCGGTATTATGGGTGAATATGTTGGACGGATTTATGACGAAACCAAAGCACGTCCGCTATACATTGTCCGTGAGCATCTGGGTGGACAATACGAAAACGGTCCGACACATGCTATGAAGGCCCCTGAACCACGCGAGTCCCTGTACATGCAAGGAGCCCGTGAAAGCCTGATTTCGGCAGGACGCACAGTGCGCGGCAACAGTGCGGTATATACCGGACCCAAATCCGGTCATGGAGCCTAAACTATGAAAAGTCGCATGGCCCAGCTGCTTCCTATGATTCGATTTGGCATTGTAGGTCTGGTGAATACAGGCGTAGATTATATTATTTTTATGCTGCTAGCTTGGGGCGGAGTGCCGGTCATTGTAGCGCAGATCATTTCGTACAGCTGCGGCACAGCCAACAGTTATATTTTGAACAGCAAATGGACATTCAACAAACAACTATCAAACGACACAAACAAGCGTCAATTACCCAAATTTATCGTCATCAACCTGGTCGTATTAGGGATAACCTCCCTATTACTGCAAGTGCTCCACACGGGAACCGAGTTGCCACTTGCTTTAGACAAGCTGATCGCCACCGCAGCCGGAATGATCATCAATTATATCGGGAGCCGATACTGGGTATTTGGTTCCCCATCCCGAAAGGAAAGTGAGTTTCTATGAGAAAAATTACAAAAGCTGTTATTCCAGCCGCCGGATTAGGAACCCGTTTTCTACCAGCTACGAAAGCTTTACCGAAAGAGATGCTTCCCATCGTAGACAAGCCGGCTATTCAATATATCGTAGAAGAAGCTATCAAGTCCGGAATTGAGAGCATCATTATCGTAACGGGGCGTAATAAAAAAGCCATCGAGGATCATTTTGACAAGTCTGTGGAGTTGGAGCAGGTACTGGAGAGCAAAGGTAAATACGATCTTCTGCGTGAAGTTCAAAGCATCGGGGGTAAAGCAGTCATTCACTATATCCGTCAAAAAGAACCTCTCGGCTTGGGACACGCGGTAAGCTGCGCTCGTCAGTTCATCGGCGATGAACCATTTGCCGTGTTGCTGGGCGATGATATTATGAATTCCTCCACCCCGGCGATCCGTCAAATGATGGATGTCTACGAGGCGACTGGCAAGCAAGTGGTCGGCGTGCGCACGGTGGAAGAACAAGATGTGAGTAAATACGGCATTATTGACTCTACTCACCAGAACGGTCTCATCCACGAAGTCGGCGGGCTTGTTGAAAAACCTTCTCCGGCAGATGCCCCTTCGCGGCAGGCAGTCATTGGTCGGTATGTATTGGAGCCTTCCATTTTCTCTATATTGGAAAACCTGTCCACTGGGGCAGGCGGTGAATATCAATTGACAGACGCACTCCATCAGGTAGCATTGCAGAACCAACTGCTCGCATTGGAACTGGAAGGCACACGTTATGATATTGGAGATAAAGCTGGATATCTGGAAGCCGTGCTCCACATGGGTATGCAACGCGAAGATTTGCGTCCAATGCTTGACTCCATGATGCGCGAGTGGGCTCTTGCTTCAATGATAAAATAGGGAATTTCCCCTCCGAAATCCGACGGGTGCTGTGAAATCACGAGAGTAGATGGATGAACATGTAAACCTGTACAATGTAGGAGTACAGCAGCATTTGAATCTGCTCGGCCGCCCGGTCGAAACTAAGGAGGAAGAGGACCTATAATACCTGAGGGAAATCTGCAAAGCAACGTAGATCGTTTTAGCGGTTTTGCCGACAACTACGATCAGCACCGCCCGGAAGCACCGTCACTCGTCGTGGAAATCGTCAGCCGCTATCTGGAGCGAAACGTAGAGCTCGTTGCCGATATTGGCTGCGGTACAGGACTTTCAACTTTCATATGGGAAAACGCCGCTCGGCAAGTCGTCGGTATCGAGCCTAACTCGGACATGAGAGGAAAAGCGCAGCACAAGCTGGAGACAGCAGGAACGACAAAGGCAGGAACCATTTCCTTCAAAAGCGGGTTCTCCAACAACCTGCCCTTTGAGGACGGAACTGTAGACGTCATCACCTGCTCTCAATCCTTTCACTGGATGGACCCCGAGAGCACGCTTCAGGAAGCGGGCAGGGTCTTGGCTCAGGGCGGCGTGTTCGCAGCCTTTGACTGTGACTGGCCTCCGGTGCTGCAATGGCAGATAGAGCAAGCTTATACAGAGCTTATCACCAAAGCGGATACCCTTTTGGAACAGGAAGCCCCAGTAGAGCAGCAAGCTCATAAATGGAGCAAGGATCAGCATTTAGCTAATCTGCACCGCAGCGGGCAATTCCGATATACCCGGGAGATTGTTTTCCACAACCGTGAGCAGTGTGACGCAGCTCGTTATACAGGGCTCGCTCTCAGCCAAGGGGGTATTCAAAGTCTCTTAAAACTTGGCAATAGAACGCTTGACGGCGATGTAGCCCGCTTCGTGAACCTGGTAGAGAATCATTTTCAGGGCAGAACACTAGACATTCTGTTCAGCTATCGTATGCGGCTCGGCATCAAGTAGAAAGGAATCAAGGCCATCGTGGATGATACGCTCTTCGGCTTAGGGCAAAAAAGACTCTCCCTCGCCTCGTAAAAACGAGTGCGTACAGGAGAGTCTTTTTCTTCAATAAATAGCCACGCTCATATCCCTGCAAACCTTAGTTGCAGTTCCACTGTGTCTTCAACCTAGGAAGAGCGGACAGCCAATAAGTGCGCCAACCGATCAGGATAGTCCGTGATAATGCCGTTTACCCCGGCCTCTAGCAGACGCTTCATTTCTTCTGGCTCATTCACCGTCCATGGGTGGTAGACGACGCCTAATGCCAAAGCCTCTGATACAGCTTCTGGTGTAACCACTTGTTTGTAGGCATGAAGTGCGGTAACCCCGAATTGGGTGGCATACTCGGATGGGCGGACCATAATTTCGATATACAGCGCCCCCGTCTTGATTTCAGGAGCAAGCTGCGCACAGAGCGCCAGCGATTCGTGATTAAAGCTGGATATGATTACCCGCTGTTCTAATCCAAAACGCTTCACGGTAGCAATGACCTCTTCCTCCATTCCCGGATAGAGATAAATGCTATTTTTCAACTCTAAATTAATTATTGTATTCGAGGAGGACTGGGCTAGTTCCAGTAGCTCATCCAGCATTGGGACCCGCTCACCTCGGAATTTCTCACCAAACCAGCCGCCCGCATCCAATTTATTTAATTCTTCCAGCGTAATATCCCTTACATCCAGTGAGCAACCTGTCGTACGCTTCAGCGACTCATCGTGAATCAGCACCAGATGCCCATCTTGGGTACGCTGCACATCCGTTTCTATACCTGTTGCTCCCAGTTCCAAGGCGTGGCGGAATGCCGCCATCGTATTCTCAGGACATACACCTGAAGCTCCGCGGTGTGCGAAATTAATCACCTTTCCGGTTACAGTCACCACATAACCCCTCCTGTCATTTCACAGGAACATTATACCTGCTCATTGTTTGGGCAGTATAAAATATTCGTCACAGCTACACTTCTTCTATGCCGTTCGAACAATTTTCCCGATCCACTCGGAATAAAACGTATTCCCGTTCCGTCGATCAAAATCAGCCGCCGCTGACTCTGCCAGTGGCCTAAAATACGCAATGATTTCCGTCAATGTGCGCTCCTCTTTCCCCCATTCCAAGGAAGCCGGCAACCGGATCAACCGTTTTTCTCCCGAAGTATCCAACTTTTGCAGCAGACTCACCATCGTCGCGTAAAAATACATCTGCTCCAGCCCGCTCTCATAGTCTAGCGCCATATGTAGATGACGCTCTACCACTTCGATCCCTTGAACCGGATCAGCAATCGTCAAATATTCGATATGCTCTGCTATCGTTTTCAGAAAGTCACGGTCATCCCGGACTAGGCGATAGCCTTTACGATGCTGCTCCTTTGCCTGATCAACCTCGCCTTGACGATAAAGCGGCAATAGCACCTGCGAGAGCGTCACATGCGGCACTTCTGCACATCTCATACGACCCGACAAAATCGGTTTTGCCACGGCAAGCGCCTGCTCATCCTCTCCGGCCAAGTAGTAGAACCGCACCATCTGGCTCTGCTCGCAGGCTTCACAATCACTCATACTGTCCCGTTCGATCAAGCGGAAGGTATCCAGATATCGCCGTGCTTCTTCCAGATTTCCCATGTCCATCGCGATGCGGAACTTATAATAGTAATATGGACGCTCATTATACCCGTATTCGGCATAACGTCTGCGCATATCCTCCGCCAGATCTTCTATTTGAGTCTTCGATATATTGGAAAAGCTGCACACCTTCCCAAGTATCCATTTGTAATTCCACAACAGCTCATCTGCGTCGTATTCCTCTGGATTTTGATCAAATTGGCCCAACTGCCACGAAAAAGCAATCAGCGACTTCAATGGATATCCGTTAAAAATAGCGCAGTCTACAATCTCTCCCCGAATTTCATAAGCGAGTTCCTTCAATCCGGAAGTGTCTGCCAAGCGAACAGCCTCTTCCAGAATCGCCAGCTTTGCCGCCCCTCCGGGCATATCCTGCGCCTGCTCCATCAATTCATATATTGTCTCTTCCATTTGAATCCTCCCTTAATTACGCAATTACGTATTCTGTCCGTTCCCTAATCCCCAATTGATAAAATGCAGTACACTGCGATTCATCAGTCCCAATTCACTGCGGTTCATCGGGTAGTGCCCCATCATAAGCGCATTCACATACATCATTTCTGTAGCAGCCGTAACCATCTGCGTATCGGTAGCTTCAAGAATTCGGGCCACCACCGGGTTGTTCAGATTAAAGTATAAAGTGGAGTAGCCCGAATTTTGCTGGACTCCTGCTTTCAGACTATCAAGCACATTGGAAAAAAGTGAGGTTGTCTCCTCAACCGTGTTTTCCATGGAGCGCAAGGTCAGTGCATCCTGAGAAATGGTATACAATACTGGCAAACTCGCAGGCTCAAAACGCTTCAACTCAGCGCGACAACGCATTGGCTGCAAAGCAGCATCCATGACACGTAGTACACCGTAATAATTCTCGCGCTCTTCCTGTGTTAGCCCGGTAAATGATAGAGATACTTCCTCAGGGCTAAGACGCTCTGTTTGCAGGTTAGGGTCAATCCAATGCAGCTTTTCCAAAATGTCTGAATCATAAATATAGCCGCCATTGATCACCAACATGGATTGCGCCGCCGCCACATGCGTAATCTGACGATACTCATCTACTGTCGATGTGTAATGCAACGGACGTCCGCCCGCCTCTCGGATCAGTTCACTCAGTTCACGCCGCCCAAATGTACTTTCGAAGGAAAACCAGCGATGCATAATCCGCAGAAATTCATCATCCTCGACCGCGAGCGCCTTCATGGACAGCTCGTGCAAACGAATCCAGTGTTGCAAACGGTCTGGTTCATATTCCGCCATGCGTAGCAGTTCTTCCCGAATACAGGTCCCCAATTCAGAACGAACCGCATCAAGCTGCTCATTTTCATAAAAATATTCACGTGATGCCGTTGGTTGCAATTCATCTGTCCAAATCAGGCTTTTAATGAAGAATGCCCATTCTGGCAATACATTTTCCGCCTTATCGGACACCAACATATGCTTCAAGTACACCCGGTGCAGCCGCTTGCTGTTCAGATTAACACTACGAGGCAAAATGAATGCAATCCCGCCTGTTCTGCCCGATGCCGTCCGCAACGGTATAAAATCACTGAAGCGCTCGCCCATCAGGCGATAGCCTAAATCTAGCACCTCACTACGGCGGCTCCGTAATTGTTCTGGGTCCTGCATCCAGCTCGTCGATGGAAGATTGACGCGCTTGGTCTCCCCGTCTACAGACAGCATGACCGGATACGGCAGCAACGCACCATAATAGAATAAAGACTCCTCTACATGCGCCGGCTCATAATAAAACTCACTTCCCGGCTTGCAGCGCAAATAAATTTGCGTTCCTACAGGCAGTTCGGTCTCCAATCGACGAATCGTATACGTCCCATCCGGCTTCCCTCTCCATTCCATGGAGACGCCTTCCTTCACCGAGCGGGTCAGCACCACAATTTCATCGCTCACCATAAAGCAGGATAGCAACCCAATCCCAAATCGTCCGATAAACGAAGTCTCAGAAGCCAGCAAATCGGCTCCCTTCTTGGAAGACTGACCGATAATCGATAAAAAACGGTGAATGTCTTCTTCTGACAACCCAATGCCGTTATCCTGAATCATCAATACCTGTTGCTCCCCGGCACCAGATAACTCTACGATGACTTTGCCTTCATAGTTGTTACTCTCAGAAGCTGTAGCTTCAAGGGTCTTGTCTTCTTTTAATACATTACTTTCAGTAGCAACCTTCCGCAGCTCCTTGCGAGCCGTGATCGCATCTGTTGCATTTTGCAGAACCTCACGTATAAACACTCGTGGACTGCTATATAAATGATTGGCCAAAATATCAATCATACCGCCCAAGTTCACTTGAAAACGATATTCGTCTGTTTGACTCATAGAGATCATTCCTTTCTCGAAATACTACAACCACCATTTGGATTTAAATAGACTGTCTTTTAAAGTATAACGTGGATTTAAGTCGGATTGCACACCCTGCATTTCAGATATCAGTACGTTGACAACGACATAATAGGGTCTTTTTTCACCTGGGAAGTCTGGCACTGGGTCTAATTAACTTCATAAAAATGTACGGAGTACGAGCACTTAGTGAATAAAGGTCATCTTTGTCTAGTTAAATTTAGTAATAAACATAATATTTATTTAAAATCCACCCTTCTCTCAGAACCCTATATCTATGGAGGGACAAATGGCTCATTTTACGCAAAAAGCTCGCATTGCCGCTCTTGTAATACTCTTACAAGAGAGAATGCGAGCTTATTTAGGTACAGTCGAAGCTGTACCCTTTTACAGAAGAGAATTAATGAGACTTAGCGAGACGGATAACGTTCCACGATGCTTTGCCCAAATGAGCTTTTACAATTCCGTCATCAAGCTTGGCGTTACCGCCGTTGTGAGGCGTAACTTTTTCACCGGCTGGACTGTTGGTCGCTTTAAGATCATCATGCTCCAATACAGTATGCTCGACAATGCGGTAGCCTTCAAAACTGCGTACATCTACTGTCAGCTCCAGCGATTCAGACAAATGACGGTTCACTGCAAAGACAGTCAGCGCGTCTCCCTCTTCATCATAAACTACAGCGCTGTCCAGATAAGGGATGTCTGTGAAGTCCTTGGAGTCGTATTTTTCCGAATCCACGACAGGCATCAGCGATATCCCACGACCATAACGGGAGGCATGCAGATACGGATAGAAGATCGTTTGTTTCCACGCCTTTCCACTATTCTCGGTCATGATTGGCGCAATAACGTTGACCAGTTGGGCGAGACAAGCCATTTTCACACGATCCGCGTGGCGCAGGAACGTAATCAACATGCTGCCTACCAACAATGCATCCTCAAAGTTATAGATATCCTCAAGCTGCGGTGGTGCCACAGACCACGGATCAATTTTTTTGTCCGCATCATTGGAGTGGTACCATACGTTCCATTCGTCAAAGCTGAGCATCATTTTTTTCTTGCTGCGTTTCTTTGCTTTGATATAGTCACAAGTCGAAATGACCGTATGGATAAAATGATCCATATCCATAGAGCGTGCCAGATAATTAGCCGTATCATTGTCATGATTGCCGTAGTATTGGTGCAAGGAAATATAGTCGGCTACCTCATAGGTATGATCCAGTGTGGTTGCTTCCCATTCCGGGAACGTTGGCATCGTGGAACTGGAGCTTCCACAGGATACAAGCTCAATGTCAGGATCAATCAGCTTCATAGCTTTTGCAGATTCAACAGCCAGACGGCCATATTCTTCTGCTGTCTTGTGACCAATCTGCCATGGGCCATCCATCTCGTTACCAAGACACCAAGTTTTAATCTTATGTGGTTGCTCAACCCCGTGACTACGACGTAGATCACTCCAATAGGAGCCGCCTGTGTGGTTGCAATATTCCACCAGATTACGCGCAGCATCAATTCCGCGTGTACCCAGATTAACCGCCATCATGACTTCGGAACCTACATCCTTGGCCCATTTGAAAAATTCATTCGTGCCTACTTCATTTGGCTCGACCGTTCTCCACGCCAGCTCCAACTGTCTAGGTCTGGACGCGACAGGGCCGACACCGTCTTCCCAATTGTAACCGGATACAAAATTACCGCCCGGATAGCGTATAATAGGAACATCAAGCTGTTTTACCAACTCTTTAACATCATTACGGAAACCGCTTTCATCACTAGTTGAATGAGTAGGCTCGTAAATACCGCCATATACGGCACGCCCGAGATGCTCTACAAAAGAGCCATAAATGCGTTTATCGACTTCAGCAATACGAAAAGATTTGTCTACAATCATCTTTGCTTTTACAGCTGCTGCCACCTAAACCATCCTCTCTGAATGCGAAAATAAAATCCGTTGTACCACCAAGACTAAGATGCCGTTTTATTTACGGTTTTAATATAACACACCCTATTTATTATAGTCAATATTATCGTTAAATACTTAATATAATTATTAATGTTTATAATAAACGATAAGCAATTGGTTACGTATTTCTAAATATTTCGTTTTATAAACAAACTTATTGAGTGAATAACCATTTCCTAAATAATAATAACGAATTACAGGTGCGTTCAAAATAGTGCTACTCCCGTATCTTGCAGTCTGTTTTAAATAGTGAATATCAGTCTACCAACAGTTGTTCTAAATATGTATAAATACCACCTATATCGCCCGCGTTTAAGTTTGAGAGGACCCATTCTTTCAAATATCCCTGCTCTGTCCGTATAGATATGTAAATACCTTCAGTTTCCACTTTCACCAGCAAAGAAAGCTCAATATCTACGCCTAATAAAACTCGTTCTTTGGTGCAATCCTCAGTATTCGCAGCCTTTACACACAAAATAGCAATATCCGTATAAGCGTTATATGCCATTTTACCCGCATTATATAACAGTTCCTGTAATCCATTGCTTGCATCCAAAGGGAGCGTATACTCCATATCATGCAACACTGCCGCGGACTGGTCCACCGCGATCCAGCTTTGGTATTCATCCCGGGCAAAGGCCCCTCTCAACTCATGCAAAAAATAAATAATGTCAATGCCCTTGTCATAATAAATACAAATATGCGGAATGCGTGAATCCTCTATTGAGCTAGTCTCCTCCTGCGCCATAAAGAGCCCCTCCTCTTGCTGCCACCAGCGCAAATAGCAAGACGAAAAATTCAGTGATGGGGTGTGTCGTTGATTTTTAGAGATATAGACGACATGTTTTCCATACCGTGAAGCCAATTGTTCCACTTCCTGCAAGCTCACTGGCTCCATTTCCCCTAGCAAGACAATCGTATCTGTCAGGTCGCATACCCGTTGTCCACCTTCGAGCGCTGTATCCTGTTGTTCTCGCTCCCGCAGGATGGCTTGTTCGATGATCGCGGCAACTTTGTCGCCAGAGGGTTGAGCTTCACATTGGGTCTGAAAATAATAGGGTGCTTTCGAACTAATTGCACACTCCTCTATAAACACATAGGCGCGCCGTATCCAATCCGGATGTCCGTAACGCATTACGGGTAATTTAGTATCCTGTATCGGAAGATAGCTATACTTATGTAACATATGTTTTAGCTGTTCTATGGAAGGAACAGCTTTGGACTGCTGCAAAACTTTACATATGTGTGCTGTAATCAATGGAGTGGCATAGCTATTGCTGTTGGGACATTGTACAGCCTCTCCAGCTGCACCTACTAGTTCATGCTTGGCAAAAGCGATAAAATCGATACCGCTTGAGAATGCTAACTCAGCATCATATGTATATTGTCCTGCTGTGAGTATACCGCTATGATCGCAGCGCACACCAATCACATTGGCAAAGGAGGCCGGATAAGTAAGAAGTCCTCCGTTTTGTGCAGCACATACTATAATTAATCCCGCCATAGCTGCATCATTTACAGCCTCCCGCAGCATGCTTCGATCTCGATAATTTATACTCCCCAGGCTGATATTTGCTACCTGTACACCATGTTTTACACACCAATCCAGCGCAGCACAAAGCTGAGTTGCATTTCCTTTTCTATGGTTCATTATTTTTACACTGCTAATGATCGCATCTGGAAAATACGTTTGTACAATAGCTGCACATAGCGTACCGTGATTTAAGGTACGTCCATCTTCTACGTCTCCATGAGCTATTTCGACGTTATATAATAATTGGGTGTTTAAAAAGCCAGCATTAACCCCGTCGTCAATAATGGCTACATGAATCTTGCCATTCATGTTTTCTCCCCCTGTCTCTTCGGATTGTGGAATGAATCTCACGGCTCTGTTCCGTTCTATTAGAGTAAGCGGAGGGTGCCTCTGCGAACGATAGCGTTCGTCTGAAAGCACCCTCCTAATTTAGCAAACCATGTACATAATAGCTGGATCAGACTGCAATATTCACCTTCGTGCCTGCAGTCTTCGCCCCGTCTTTGGCCGAGTCCAGATAAGCATTGAGCTCTTGTTCAGTCCACACCCTGCCTGCCTCTGGATTTGCCTCCTGCTCTTCCTTAGGTTCAACCCGATCTGTAATCATCGGTTCGTTATTCACTGCTTCACTGATACGCTCATTAATATTCGCAGCGATTTCCATGATCTTTCCATTAAGTCCTTCTGCCTTTTCACGCAAAGACGCTGATTTTGCAGGGTTAGCGTTTTCCCACCCCTTAGCCTCGCTTCCCAATGTGATTTGTGCCGTTTTGGCTATTTTGGCACTCTTCAACTCATTGTTTGCAGATACAACACTATGCATTGTATAGGTGACCAATCTTTGCTGCTGCTCCTCAGCAGTCTTAGGCGTATATTCTTCCTTTCTACCTTTTTGAGCTTCTTTTTTACTCTCCTCATCCATGCCTAAAGCCTTTTTTTGCTCTTCCAGTGACTGCTTTTGAATGTTCTCGTCAATTTGCTGAATCTGCTTATCTATCTCTTCCATTTCAGCTTTTACAGCTTCTGGACCGAGACCACGCTTGAGCGCATTACTTAAATAGTCCGAACGCCTCTCCATCAAATTTTGCTTTTGTTCTGTCAATTGTTGAATAACCTTGTTTTGTGGCTTGCCTATACCCTTCTTTTCAGCCTGAGCGGAAAAGGGATGCCGTAGTTCAAGTCGGTTGTTATCTGCGGTGCGGAACGGCGATTGGTGAGATGATGTAAATGATACATTCATCCTAAAACCTCCAATTCTCTTCTAAATGAGGATTTTTTCAAAAATCGAGTAAGCGACTGAAATCGAATTTTGCAAAATCCTGAAATAAGTGATTCTAGAGGTATATCGGATATTTTTGTATGTTTTTGTATGTTTTATCATCATTTTCACAAATCCTTCATTCCTTTTCCACTGTTAAGCAGCCCTTTATCGTCTCATAAAAGCTGTTATATGTAAGCAACCCCCCTCCCACTATACGCTCTTCCGGAATTAGGATAGCAAAACTTTTTTCCACTTCAAATAATAGATATACCAGATCCCTGGGGAACAACCCCATATCAGGCCCCAGTAATGTAGCCTCTTTATTGATCTCGCCCGCTTTTATTTTAAAAAGCTTCCAAAATATATTTTCCAGTGTCATTCCTGTTCCCGTTACATCCTGAGTAAAGTTCATGTTCTTCCCTCCATTACAACTGAACTACATGATGATCAACCGAAAAATAATGTAAAATACTCTCCGTCAGCCTATTCATATCTTCATCGTTGGACAGATGGAGTACGGGCACGGAATAATTGGAAAATTCCTGTTTTTTCTCTTCCACGAAACGATGATCAACAGATGCATATTGCATATTGACCGTGGAAGAAGAGTAACTGTCGAATACATTGTTACATATGGCGTATCCCAATAAGGAAGAGGAAAAGCGGTTTTCCATGTACTGTTTCACATGCTCCAAATATTTTATATTGTATTCATCATAGTGAAGACAACAGATCAGTCCATCCGGTCTGACAGCACGGGATACCAAAAAAGAGGTTACTCCAAAATAATTCGTGAACGTATTGTTAAAAGGAACAATCCCACCTGGAATGCCCACGAGTATTAGATCAGGCTTTTCGCTCTGCTCTATTTTTTTCAAATACCGATTAAACATGATAATCTTCTGGGTTTCCGTCATACCGCTCTCAAACATAAACTGTGGAAAAGAATGTGCACCAATCAGCTCCCCGCATCCATTAGATGTGATTTGCGACACCCGATATCCTTGTGCTTCAAGCTTCTGCCGAAGGTTAAACTGTAAATTAAGCTTATGCGTTCGCTCGTTCAGCCCTAATACAAATAGAACCGGTGTAAAAAAATCATGAATAACAGAGCCCGGGTCAGGCGGTAAAATATCTTTCGTGCGTACATCAAATGTATTTTTTAAAATCAGCTTGTCCTCATGCTCCTCACAGGGTTCGATGAATTCCATACATGAGTCTGGCAAAGTAAAATTACACATGACTTTTTTGCCAAGCTGTCCAGCCTTCTTGATCACGGGAAGATACACCTCAGCTACATCCAGCTTGAAATTGGATTTCACCAGTAATATAGCATCACAACGCTCTATTTCTTGCTCCAAACAAGACTCTGGCTTCACGATGAAGCCTGTCACTTCCCCCTTGTCCGTTACACAGGCATCTTTCCCGATCATCCCCGACCCTTGAAAAGAAATAAGGACAACTTCCTCATAACTTCCTAATAGATTCAAGTTCCTAACTAGGGCTATCGTTTCATAATCAAACGGAAAAATGATTAATTTATTGGTCATGGAGACACCCCTCATGCTTTTTCAAAATCGAGAATCGTATCCTCGGAGAAATCATAGCCCAGCTCATTCATCATGCAATAATCAAGTAGGGTGTGCCGAATATCGTTTTTGACTACCGAACAATGACTCAGCTTCTTTTCCTTGGACAAGGTATGCAAATCATCTGCTACAGCAACACACAACGTACAAAAGCGGAAATTCCAACAGTTTTTACATGCATCCTCCGTGATTGTCCCTACATTCAAAATCCGGTTGATTTTATCCACTTCAAAGCCCGTGTCCACCGTTCCAATCTGCACCACTTCCGACTGCTCACTGACCCGTTCACATGGATACAGATTTCCATGCACATCCGCAAACAATCGCTGTACACCAGGCACACAGGGTCCGCCATGATGCGCCTCTATCGGCATCCCCGCAGAAGGCTTTCTATAATGAAACATTCGGAAATATATCTGAATATAATAGTCCTTAATCAGCTTCGAGACATGGCTTTCATCTACTCTCCCAAATTTGGAAAGCATCATTTTAACTACCTCATAGCCCCTCTGCTCAATAAATTCATTCCTGTACAAAATTTCATCCTTCACATAAGCATCGTTAATGTAGGAGGACCTTACACTGTACAGACTTTCGAAGGTTTCATAATTCGTATAAAAATCATTGATACAACCAAAATCATTACGGGTATCCAGCACCACATTAAAATTAATCCATTCAAAGAGGTCCGGGTAATTTCTCTTAATTTTATCTACATTGGCAATAATGGTATCAAAGGAGCCTCGTCCGTTAACAGCAAATCGTCTATTTCTATCATGATTCTCTTGATCTCCATCCAGACTGATCGTAAGTACAAAACGATGCTCATCCAGAAAGTCCAAAATATCGTCATTAAGTAGCGTACCGTTGGTCGTCAAATGAAAACCTACATCTCTATACGCCACCTGCTCCTTGATATATTCGACACATTTCTTGACCAACGGGAAATTAATGAGCGGCTCTCCCCCATAAAAACCGAAATCCAGACGGTCACTGTCTACTGATCTATCAATGACAAAATCAATACACTTGCGCGCTGTCTCAAAATCCATCATCAGATTCGTATGACCTCGATTGTCATATCCTCCTGAATAAACGCAGTAAGAGCATCTAAGATTACAATTTTGAGTTACCTGTAAGGTGAGGGTTTTCAGCTGATGCTGAAGCATATGCTCCAGGTGCTTTGTCTTGGGATGATTCATAATCTGCGGACGCTGTGAAGATAAAAATCCGTTATCCAACAAGTCACGGATATACTGCTGCAATTCCGGTGTAGCCTCCATCTGATCCAGGTTGAAGCTGGAATGCGAATTCAGAAAATGATAAGCCTCCTCTTTAATCCGCAAAATTAAATTAGTATTTACATCATATACATAATGGTGGAGTCTCGTTTGAAATGTGTATATAAAGGGTTGGCACATGTTCATGATTCACACCTACTCTGTTTTGATGTGGACAGAAGCCTGGAATGTCCAGGCTCCTCCATACAGGTATAAGCTTAATAATTACCAATTCCAGTTCCATTATCTCTGCGATAAGAACCGTCACTTTCTCGCGATGTATTGGAGCTTCGAGTCAGACTGCCTGCGCAATAACAGGAGCAAGGACAGTAACAGGAACAACCACAGCCAAATGCCTCAATCGTGTCGCCTACATTCGCGCTTCTTTTCACAAGCTTACGCATGTTAAACTACTCCTCCCATTCATGATATGATTTAAAAAGGTGTTCACCTATACTAATTCCGTACATGGTGTTAAATCACACTATGAATGCGTTTGTTTTTTTCATCATTTTATGAGGACCTCTTCTTTCTCTAATACCCATCCTCTGTATTCCGCATGACAGGTCATAAAATGGGAGTGTGATCCTATTTGGGCTGGTTCGCCGTTCTCCAACAAAATAACTCTATCGACATGCGCTAATATCTCGCTGCGATGTGTAACGATGATTACGGTCTTGTCACGCAATCGGGTCTTCAACAATCGCTGAACATTTAGCCTAGCTTCTGTGTCCAGATTGGAGGTCACCTCGTCGAGAATAAACAATGACGCTTCCCTGATCAATGCCCGGGCCATAGCAATTTTCTGTCTTTGCCCACCCGACAATCTGGAGCCGTTCGAGCCTATGAGGAAGTCATCTGCCGAGTTCTGAACCAATTCTTCCAGGCCAATCTCCGCGATAATAGCCTCTATTGCATCATTAGTGACTTCTGTGCCTATGCGGATGTTGCCAAAAATAGTAGTATCAAATAAATACACCTGCTGACTGACCAAAGCTATTTGACTTCGATACTCATCTATTTCATAGCTTTGGATGTCAATGCCGTCATAGGTGATTATCCCCTGATCAGGCTGGCTGAATCTCATCATCAAATCCAGCAGCGTAGACTTCCCTGCCCCATTTGCTCCAATGATAGCTACCTTTTCCCCTCGGGCAATCCTAAAGTTCACGTCGGATAGGACGGGTTCATCCTTGGTATAAGAAAAAGAAACATGATGAAATGCAATCTGATCTTCGAATGGCGGCTCAGTTAGTATAGACGCTGGGGTGACTGAATTAGATGTCTCTTCCTCTGCCCAGTCCAAGAACTGATAATATCGAATGGCGGAGGGAACGACTTCAGCCAGCATGTAGCCAATGTTTAAAATAGCGAAAACAGGAGTGGTAACATAAGCACTGTAAGAAACAAAGGCAAAAATCCCCCCTACAGTGAGCTGTAAACGAAAGATAAGATTAGCTCCCACAACGTACACAAGCATCATTAGAAGCTGAATTAAAATAGATTCCGAAGCGATATTCCAGGCGTCCAGAAGTGACAATTTCCGTTCTGAATCTACAATTCGACGCTGCTTGGTTGAGAACTGCTGATGCTTATGTGGAATAAGACCAAACATTCGCTGCTCCTTCATGCCCCCGACAGATTCCCCAAACCACTGGGCAAAATCACTACTGCCTTCAATAAAATCCCCTACCAGTTTTTTTCTACGCTTCACAAAGTACTTCACCACAACATATTTGATGGGTAAAAAAAGCAGCACGATTACAGTCATTTTCCAGTTAATGAGCAGCAAACCACATAAACCACCAATCATGCTGAACGCCTGCATAATTACAAAAAATACTCCACTATCTGTGATCCTTGATACATTGCCTACATCCGTGCCAATTTGGTTCAGCAACTCTGCTTCATTAGTTCGGTTAAAATAGCTCATTCGTACTCTTGTCAGATGTAAATACGCTTTTTCAAATAAAGAAAAGGTAACCTGTGCGCTTAAACCTGCCCGAAAGGTTTCTTTACACACATTCAGCAGCTTGTCCAAGCAAACGATTAAAAACGCAGCAGAAGTGTACAGGATTACAGCCTGCATATTCCCTTTCAGAAGACCTTGATCCACAATAACCTTGCTTGTTAAAGGCAATAATATATTCAAGCCCGCTGATAGGATGAGACATATCAAAATGATAGTGACCGTCTTCAGATAAGGCCTAAATGTTGCCGCCAGACGTTTATATACTATGGATTCTTTCATCCTTTTCCCCCTTTCATCAGATGTACCTTCTCCCCCTATTAACTAATTCCGTATCAGAATCAAAATCACCTTAAAACATCTTTTAACTGTTCTAGTAATTCCATATTTACGAGATTAAATATGATTTATGTCATTCTTGAAAATTGGAATTAATGTATATGATTGGCACATACAAAAATCACTTATTTTTTTATCCGTCCAAAGGGGGCTTGAACAAATGCCGACCACGATGGTTATCGACTGTTGCAAAGAGGATCAGTGCAGAGGTAGTTCCAGATGCTTTTACAGAAAAATTTGTGAACTTTATCTGAGCGAGGTATACCGTTTCTGTATGCATTTAGTCAAGAATCAGTCTTGCTTTACATTTATGGCAGAAGAATGTACACAAGATACTTTTGTAGCGGCAAGACAGCAACTGGTCAAGCTCAAACAACACCCCAATGTAAAAGGTTGGCTGTACCTCACGGCTAAAAATCTTATATATAAATCATTTAGGTGCTACTATACACAAAAAAAGCATGAAACTACGCTTGAATGTGAGAAGATCTGTAGTTATTCAAATTCGGTAGAGGAGGAGTGGGAAAATCGTAGATTGGGAGATGTGGATACGGTTATCGTTAATATACTAATGCAGCTTTCCAACAATGAATATACGCTCTATGAAGACTACTTTTGTCGACAACTGACTGTGCCCTTCCTTGCTGTCAAATATAATATTTCGGTTACGGCTACAACGACTCGAATCTATAGACTGAAAAGAAAACTTCGTACATTGTCTCATCAATATTGTCTAACTCATATATAAATTTATCCATGAAAGCAAAAAAGCGGAGCCCCTCTTCCTAAGAGAAGCTCCGCTGTTCGTATTGTGACTATGATTTGTATTCACACTACACTATTACTTAATCCCCGAAATCGTATAGTTCTCAATAATATACTTTTGGAAAACAATGAAGATAATCATGATCGGAACGACCATGAAGGTCGAACCTGCCATTTGCAGGGCAAATTGGCTTTCGTTCTGTCCCTTGAGCAGTGACAGTCCGACGGACAAGGTGTACAGCTTCTCATCGTTCGCAATAATGAGTGGCCACAAGAAGCTGTTCCATCCGCCGATGAAGGTCAGGATGGCCTGTACTGCGATAATTGGCGTCGAAATGGGCAGCACAATTTGTAAAAAAGTGCGGAATTCCCCTGCTCCATCCAGACGTGTCGCCTCCAGCAGTTCTTCCGGGATATCGGACATGAACTGCCGGAACAGGAAGATCGCGAACGCGCCTACCAATCCAGGCAGGACAATCCCCAGCATGGAATTGGTCAATCCCATCTGGTTCAGAATCAAATAGACGGGAATCATCGTCACTTGACCTGGAATCATCATCGTTGCTAGTACCAGATAGAACAGAAACCCTTTGCCTTTAAATTGGAATTTGGCAAAGCCATAACCCGCCATGGCATTCAGGAATAATCCGAAGAAAGAAGCTAAAACAATGATCAGCGTATTCGTCAGATAGGTTCCAAAAGCCATGCTATCGAATAGTAATTTAAAATTATCCAGTGTAAAATGCTGCGGCCAGATGGTCGGGGGAATTTGGGTTACCTCGCCCTCAGTCTTAAAGGAGGATAAAATCATCCACGCAAAAGGCAGCACCATCAACAGACCTCCCACGGTCAGGAGAGTCGCCACGAACCATTGAAATGTTTTTTCACCACTGCGCGTATTGGCGCGGGCTTGCTGAACAGCTGTTCTCACGTTCATCACCTCTCTCTATCAGGACTCCGCTTTATTTTGCAAACGGAACTGAATCAGCGTTACCGCGATGATCGCGAAGAACAGAATGAACGATCCCGCCGCGGCATACCCGAATTTACTAAATTGGAAGCCGTTATTGTAAATGAACAGGGATGCCGTCAGCGTGCCGTCGAGCGGTTTCCCTTTGGTCATGACAAACGGTTCCTCGAAAAATTGCAGCCAGCCGATCATCGTCGTAATGGACACGAAGAAAATAGCGTAACGAAGCTGCGGTAGCGTAATATAACGAATTTGCTGCCATGTATTGGCCCCGTCAAGCTGAGCCGCTTCATAATAAGAACCCGGAATCCCTTTAATAGCCGCAATAAAAATAATCATGTTTAAACCGATGCCCCGCCAAACTGCTAACACAATCAACGAAACTTTCGCTACTGTTGGATCAGTCAGCCATGGGACGGGACCTAAATTCATCAGACCAAGTACATAGTTGAATAATCCCAGCGTCGGATTATACAGATAGCTCCAAACGACCGCGACCGCAACCACATTCGTTACGGATGGTAGATAGAACACGACGCGGAATACTTTGAAAGCACGTGATTTACCCATGTTAATCAGAATCGCGATGCTAAGCGAAAATATCAGCACCAACGGAACACCGATGATGACGAAGAACAGGGTATTACCAAGGGACTTTATAAAGGAAGGGTCCAATAGTACGTTTGTATAATTTTCGAGACCTATAAAGCGAATACTATCATAATTAACGAGTCCGGACAGATCCATATCCGTGAAGCTGATCACGAGCGCCAGTAGTATCGGCAACAGCGAAAACAGCGTTAACAGGATGATGGAGGGACCGATAAACAAGTATGGCGCAAGCTTCTGCGAGCTTCCTTTCATGCCTTCACTCCCTTTGACAATGGCGGATATGGATCATTATTTTTTCATAATACTTGCAGCCTGCTGATTAAAGTCATCCATTTCCTTTTGTACATCGGCATGACCGCGGTAAATACGCTCGAAGCTCTTGATAAATTGTTGAGAAACCTCTTCCCATGCAGCCAGTTGCGGCAATGCTGCGGAATGATCTAGCTGTTTGCGAATCGTCCGAAGCATCGGATCACTCTTCAGTTTGGCATCTTCCCACGATTTAGTAGTCGCAGGCAAGTTACTGGACAGATCCATCCATTTCAGCTGCGTTTCTGGTTTGCTCATGTAAGCCAGGAATTTGGCTGACTCCTCTGGATGCTTGCTGAATTTCATAATTGAAAGGTTGGCACCACCCAAAACGGACAGGTTGTTTACTTTTCCAGGAAGCTCCGCTATATTCCACTTACCTTCCAGTTCTGGTGCCTTGCTCTTGATTTCTTTAATCATGAAAGGGCCGCTGATAAACATTGGAACGATCCCCTCGCCTTGCAAACCTTGAACGGAGTCAATTCCAATATCCACTGCGTTAGAGCCATTTTGGAAAAAGGTATTTACATACTTCACAGCATCTACAAACGGTGGTTGGTTGAACAGCGGATTGCCCTGCTCGTCAACCAGTTTGGAACCGTTCTGGAGAGCAAACATAAAGCCCATAGACTGCTCCTTTGCACTAAAGGAGATACCATATTTGCCTTTGCCCCGAGCCGCCAGCTTTTGGGCAGCATCGGAAAGCTCTTCCCACGTTTTAGGTGCTTCATTATATCCGACTTGTTTCAGCAGGTCAGAACGGTAGAACAAAACTCTCGTTTCAGTGTACCAAGGCACACCGACCGGTTTTCCTTCAAATTTTGTCGTACCTACAGCACCCTCGAAGAAATTCTTCGATTCCAGCTCAGGATACTTGCTGATATAAGGGGTAATATCCGTCAATGCACCCGCAGACGCAAGTTCTGGAACCCATGATGTACCTAACTGAACCACGTCCGGACCGGATTTTGAAGCAACTGCTGTCAGCAGCTTATCGTGAGCGTTATCCCAAGGCAACGCCTGTACCTCAACATGAATATCCGGATTTTCCTTTTCAAAACCTTTCACAATTTCAGGCAGCAGCTTTCCTTCCGCTCCCATACCCCATAAGGTAATGGTCGTCTTGCCACTCGCATCTTTGCCAGACGAATCATCCTTGGACGAGCAGCCCACCAGCGCGCCCCCCAGTAATAAGGTACTTGCCAAAATGATCCCTAACGTTCTTTTCATCATACGAATTCCTCCCGAGATGACCGGTTTACCGATCATGCAATATGATAACGGATTCAAATACGAGGACTTTGCAAAAGTTCAATAAGCAACTTCCAATGAACATTATATAGAACGAAATGGTTTAATTCGTCCATATATTGCACTTTGAAACGACAAGAATCGAATTTTGTAAAATCCTGATGCATGTAAATACCTAGCGATTAAAGCATACCGCTATAACACTTATGTTCAAAGCACAAGGACTATACCCCTCAATAGAAACGTTTCGATAGTCATTATAAAACAAATTGAAACCGTATTCAATAGGAATATTATTTTTTATTTGCTCAGAATACCAACTTTTTTTCATATATATCATCTTTATTACGTTATTTAACCTATGAATAGACCCTGAATTGGATTTGACTCTGTATTTGAAAGCGTATATAATCCAACTGAGTTCAATAATAGAAACGTTTCGATTAATAATACGACAGAACATTATGCTTCTATACTAGCTATTAGCCTTTTTAGCACTTTTTTGAATCATCTTTATCCAAAAAATCTCATGAATCTGAAAAAGAGAGCTGTCCACCAACAATACAGCTTATGGAGGATTATGATGGAACAACACCTGAATTCCTATTTAGAAAGCATGACGCTTGAAGAAAAAGTTGATCAACTGCTACAGCTTGTAGGTGCCTTCTTTGAAGAAGTGGGAACAGATAGTCAAATTACCGGCCCTATGGCTTCTCTTGGCATCACAGAGAAAAATGTCCATAACGTCGGTTCCGTGCTTGGCATCGCAGGGGCCAAGGAAGCAATTCGTGTTCAGCAGGCTCATTTGAGTAAAAACCGTCTGGGTATTCCGCTTTTAATTATGGCAGATATTGTACATGGCTTCAAAACGATTTTCCCTATACCGCTGGCTATTGGTTGCTCATGGGATATGCAGCTGGCAGAAGAGAGCGCTACCATTGCTGCCCGCGAGGCGGCTGTATCCGGTGTTCACGTCACATTCGCCCCTATGGTCGATCTGGTGCGTGACCCGCGCTGGGGCCGTGTGATGGAATCTACTGGGGAAGACCCTCATCTCAACAGTCAATTTGCCCGTGCGTTTGTGCGCGGATTTCAGGGTAAAGATCTGACGAACGATACCGACCGGGTGGCCGCATGCGTGAAGCATTTTGCCGCATATGGAGCTGGTGAAGGCGGACGGGATTACAACACTGTAGATGTATCCGCATGGCAGCTGCGAGAGTATTATCTTCCCTCCTATAAAGCTGCCTTAGATGAAGGCTGCGAAATGGTGATGACGTCCTTCAATACCGTAGAAGGCGTAGCCGCAACGGGCAATAAGCGCCTGATGCGTGATTTGCTTCGTGATGAATGGGGCTTTGATGGTGTACTCATCTCGGATTGGGCCGCCATCAAGGAGCTTATCCCTCACGGCATCGCCGAGGATGAGCGCGAGGCAGCGAAGAAAGCACTGCTGGCTGGCGTAGATATTGAAATGATGACCTCTTGCTATAACGGGTATCTGCCTGAGCTGGTTCGCAGCGGACAGCTGGATGAAGCACTCATTGATGATGCAGTAATGCGTATATTGAAGCTCAAGCAAAAGCTGGGCTTGTTCGAAAATCCGCTACGCGGCGCAGACCCTGAGCGTGAACGTGAAGTTGTGTTCTGTGAAGCTCACCGTACGGTTGCCAAAGAATTAGCTATTAAATCTTGCGTGTTGCTCAAAAATGATTCCGTTCTTCCATTGAATCGCAATCAACATATTGCGTTGATCGGGCCTTTTGCAGAGAGTGGTGATATCTTGGGCTCTTGGTCGTGGAGCGGTTCGCAAGAGGAAGCTATTCGCGTTGTTGACGGGTTCCAATCGAAAATATCCTCCTCGCTGCTCACGGTTGCGACAGGTTGCTCTATCGACGATATAACTGAGGAGCAATATGCAGAAGCTCTGCAAGTTGCCAGCCAAGCAGAGGTTATCGTGTTGGCGCTTGGAGAGCGCTCGGATATGAGTGGTGAAGCAGGCAGCCGTTCCAATATTCGCCTGCCACAAGCCCAGTTGGAACTGGTGAAGCGCCTGAAGACGCTGAACAAGCCTATGGTAGCCGTATTATTTAATGGTCGTCCGTTGGATCTGCACGGTGTTATTGAAGAAGCAGACGCTGTACTGGAAGCCTGGTTCCCTGGTGGCGAAGGCGGCGCGGCGATTGCCGACTTGTTGTACGGTGATGCCGAACCTACGGGTCGCCTGACCATGTCATTCCCGCAATCGGTCGGACAGGTGCCCGTGTACTACAATCATTTTAATACAGGACGCCCGCAGTTAGATCCGAATACAAAAGAACGTTATGTGTCTCAATATCTAGACGTACCGAACGAACCTTTATTCCCGTTTGGCTATGGACTGAGTTATACCGATGTCGCTTATGATAGCGTACAGCTTTCCGGCGATACCCTTATACCTGGTCAGGAACTGACCGTGAAAGTGCAGGTAACGAACACAGGAACACGTCCAGTCGAAGAAACCGTCCAGTTCTATGTTCGTGATATCAGCGGTGATACGGTTCGCCCAATGAAAGAACTGAAAGATTTCTGCAAAGTCCTTCTTGCCCCAGGCGAAAGCCGGGAAGTGGAATTTGCATTGACCGAGCCTCAGCTGCGCTATCATCATGCAGATTTGAGCTTCAGCAGTGACAGCGGTGAATTTGCCGTCTTTACAGGACCTAACAGCCGAGATACCAGCGAAAGCCGTTTTCGGTTAGTGAAATAAACAAGAAAGTGAGGCGTTCCCTTTGATGAATACAAGTCTGGATCAAAATATTTTGCTGCGGGCCGGCGACCTGTCTTTTACCTTCTTGAGCAGCGGTGATGTGTATAAGATCGCCCATGGCTCAACGATGATCAACCAGCTGTTGACCAATTCAGTCGATGGTTCCCTGAACAATCTGTACTTGAGATTGTACCGTCCATCCGGTGTAAGTATCACTCCCCTGCTTGGAGTTCGCTCACCGGGAGTCATCCGACAAACAGATCAGCAGATTATTTGGGAAGGTTTCACCGCTGGTGTAGGCTATCAGGTGACCTTCACGCTAAGCCGCCTGGGAGTATGGTTCTGGGATGTAACCCTACAGGGCGATGACGTGGAAGCAGATGTCGTGTACGGTCAGGATATCGGCATTGCCGATACCGCTGCTGTACGCAGTAATGAAGCTTATTTGTCTCAATATATTGACCACACCGTCTACCATAATGAACAAAGAGGCTATACTGTTTGCTCACGTCAAAACCAGCCTCAAAGTCAGACATTCCCATACATTCAACAAGGCTCGTTAACCCGCACTGTTGGTTACTCGACTGACGGTTTTCAGTTCTTTGGACTATCGTACAAGGAAACGAATGAGCCGGAAGCACTCCGTCGCGACTCGCTCGCCAATGAAGTATGCCAATACGAATTCGCCTATACCGCATTGCAGTCCGAGCGAGTGGAACTTGCCGGGGAAGCTCGCTTTACTTTTTACGGTCTTTTCCAGCCCAATCATCCAGCCGCAGTGACAAAGCTGGAGTATCAGGAACTGGTGACAAAGGCACGCGACGAAGTAACTGCCGTTCTAGCAGACGCCTCTGAGACCAGCATACCGACACACGCGGCAAGCGATCTTCAGGCAGGGCGTGTGGCTCCAGCTCAAACCATCGGTGAGCCGCTGCGTACGCTGGACTTCACCGATGCCGAAGTGAATCAACTTTTCCCCAAACGGCAGGAAGAAGAATGGGATGGCAATAAACTCCTTTCCTTTTTCACGGACAGCTATGAGCATGTTGTACTCAAATCCAAAGAGCTTCGTGTAGAGCGTCCCCACGGGCACATTTTAATGGGCGGGCATTACTCAGGAGGTAAGGAAGAAACCATTACAACCACCTCCTATATGTACGGAGTGTTCAATTCCCAGCTCGTAATCGGCAATACGAATTTCAACAAAATGATTACCAACGCGCGTAATGCGCTCAATATTCCCAAGACATCCGGTCAGCGCATTTATGTCGGAATCCAAGGGAAATACCGCCTGCTCACGATGCCTTCCCTGTTCGAGATTGGCTTTAATTATGTGCGCTGGTACTACAAAACGGCTGACGATACATTCATTATTACAAACTATACGAATGCCGATAGCCCAGAAGTACGGCTTCACATGCGTGCGGCAAGTGGCAAAACCTATCCGTTCCTCATCACTCAGCAAATGTCTATGCATGTGAACGAATATGAGCTTCCGTTTCATATGGAACGTGAAGGCGACGCCTTACTCTTCCGGGCAGACTCTGCTTCCCTGAGTGCCGAAGCCTATCCCGACCTGCTGTACCGAATGCACATAGAAGGCGCTCCATTACAGCATGTGAGCGACGCTCACGCACTGCTACAGGGTAATGCTTCCCCTGATGCATCTCTGGTTGTGCTAGAGCTGGGTGACAGCAGCGAATGGACCTGCACCGTGCAGGGTTGGCTGAATGGACTTTCAGCCGGGCAAGAATCAGCACACAAAGAGCGTCACGCTTCCTTTGAAGATGAGCGCGAGCACTATCGGGCATATTTTGCCGAGCTTATGAACGGTTTCCATCTATCGCTGGGTCAACATGAAACAAGCGAGCTGTTCCGTGTGAACGCAGTGGCTTGGTGGTACACCCATAATATGCTCGTTCACTATTCTGTACCTCACGGTCTGGAGCAATACGGCGGTGCAGCCTGGGGAACACGCGATGTGTGTCAGGGGCCTGTGGAATATTTCTCAGCTGTGCAAAAGTTCGATGAGGTTCGTTCCATTCTGCTGACTGTCTTCAGCCATCAGTACGAGGACAGCGGAAACTGGCCGCAATGGTTTATGTTTGACAACTATACTCACGTGCAGCAAGAAGAAAGCCATGGGGATATTATCGTCTGGCCGCTCAAGGTACTGGGCGATTATTTGACCGCTACCCGTGATTACAGTATTCTGGAAGAAAATGTACCTTACACCCATCGACATACTTTCGATTATACCAAGCAGACCGCGACTCTCATGGAACATGCCCTGAAGGAAATCGAATACATTCGAGATAATTTCCTGCATGATACGTATTTGTCGGCCTATGGCGACGGCGATTGGGACGATACCCTCCAGCCAGCCAATGCACAGCTGAAGCAATACATGGCGAGCAGCTGGACGGTTGCACTCACCTACCAAGTTATTAGTAACTTTGCTGCAGCTTTGGAGCAGGCCCCCGCGGGTGTAGTAAGCGAAGCCGACAAGATTGCACAAGATCTACATCAGATGGCCAATGGCATCCGTAAAGACTTCAACCGCTACATGCTGGAGAGCGGAATTATTCCGGGCTTCGTGTATATGGAAGAGCCCGGTCAACCTAAGCTGATGCTCCATCCGTCTGACACTGAGACGGGAATCCATTACCGCTTGCTGCCGATGACGCGCAGCATGATCAGCCAGCTGCTCACGCCTGAGCAAGCATTGGCTCATGAGCAACTCATCCGTGAGCAGTTCCTCTGCCCGGATGGTGTGCGTCTGATGAACCGTCCTGCACAGTATGATGGCGGTGTGAGCTCGCACTTCAAGCGCGCAGAGCAAGCGGCCAACTTTGGACGTGAAGTCGGGCTGCAATATGTGCATGCCCATATCCGCTTTGCGGAAGCGATGGCCAAGTTGGGACGCAAGGATGACGCTTGGCATAGCTTGAAGCTCATCAATCCGGTCGGCATCCGTGCGTCCGTACCGAATGCCGAATGGCGCCAAAGCAACGCCTATTTCAGTAGCTCGGACGGTAAATTTAATACCCGCTATGAAGCACAGGAACGGTTTGGTGAACTGCGTGAAGGAGCCGTACCCGTCAAAGGCGGTTGGAGAATCTATTCCAGCGGTCCGGGAATCTATATGAATCAGCTGATATCGAATGTCCTTGGTGTTCGTCAGTCAGGCGAAGACCTGATCCTGGACCCTGTGCTGCCGGATCATCTCGACGGATTGAAATTTAAGTTTTCCTTTGCAGGGAAACCGATCACCTTCGTCTACCGTATGTTGCAAGAGCATACTGGCGGTGAGCAGGGCCGTGTAGTATTGAATGGAACACCACTGGAAAGCGAGCCAGCCGGCGATAATCGCTACCGCTCCGGTGCCTTACGCATCAAACGCGAGGTTTTCGAGCAGACGTTAGCAGAGCATGATGGTGTACATCGTCTGGAGATTATTTTATAAAGAGTTTTTGATGCTAATCTGGTATAGGCAACAAAGGGATGGCGATCTTGCGGGATCGCCCTTTGCTGCTTAGGTGTAGGACTACGACATTTGGAATAGATATGTGGTTAATAATGAATATACAATAGCAATGATAAGACGGACGACAAGGAGGTGACGATGTGGTCAGCATTAAAGATATCGCCAAACAGGCGGGCGTTTCCATATCTACCGTTTCATATGCCTTGAATGGTAGCGATAAGGTAACAGAAGAAACTTGCGCACGTATTTTAGCCATTGCCAAAGAGCTTAACTATGTGCCCAATGCCGCCGCACGTAATCTCAAGAAAAGGCAGACCAAAATTATTGGCGTTTTCCTAACTGATTTTCGTGGAGACGTTTATGGAGATTTACTGTACGGCATCAAGGAAATTTTGAACCGCAAGGGCTATGATCTCATCGTATGTAGCGGTAAGCAGTCTCACCGAATGCTGCCGGAACGCATGATTGACGGCGCCATTGTGCTGGATCAGACGTTTGAAAGTCAGGAGCTACTGAACTACGCCGAGCGAGGACATAAAGTTGTCGTGTTGGACCGTGAACTGAATCATCCTAACATTAACCAGGTGCTGCTGGATAACAAAGCAGGCGCCGCTCTCGCCATAGAACATCTATTGGAATTGGGACACCGTAAGCTTTATGTGGTTACCGGACCAGAAGGTTCTTACGATTCATGGCAACGGATGCAGGCGGTCAAGCAGACCATTGAGCGTAGCGGCGTCGCTGAAATGATTGAAATTTACGGCGATTTTGAGAAATCGGGCGGCGAACAGGCGGCGGAAATCATTTTGCAGCAACAAGTTGGCCCGGGTTTAGAACCTGTAGCCGTATTTTGTCTCAATGATGAAATGGCAGTGGGCTTTTACAATCGAATGGCTCAGTCAGAGCTGACGATTGGCAAGGATATTCATATCGTCGGCTTTGATAATATCGAGCTGGCGCAATATATTCAGCCCCGTCTGACAACGATTGACTACTCCAAACGTAAATGGGGCGCTGTAGCTGCCGAACAAGTTCTCAAAATCATTGCCGGGGAAGACGTGGAGCATGAACGTTTATACGTTACGCTTGTCCAAAGAGAATCAGCAGGCGCAGTATTCATCACCCAAGATCAACAGAATCTGTGATGAGCAACGCAGAAGTAACCTGCTCGCCGACCTCCAAAAAAAGAACTTCCACAGTCCCAGTACACGGGTTGGAAGTTCTTTTGGTTATACTTTTTAACCTAACAAATCCTCAATTGAATTCGACAACGACCGTAAGGGATTACCAACCGTTTGCCCCGTCTCCAGCTCCACTTGTAACGCAGCATCAACCATAGACAACTGTGCTACAGCCAGCCCTCTGCTTGGATCAGCCTCCCTTAGCTCATACAGCGAACGAACCAGCAGTTCCTTATACTCGTCTTCACGTCCCTGCATAATCAATTCAAAAGCGTCCTCCACCACCTTGACCTCTATCCAAGAAGAGATATCCGGTTTGCCTAACAGAGCAGCCGTATGATAAAGACGCTTCATCGTTCCCTCTACAGTAGCCGGATTCGTGAATACCAAGGTCCGTGGCAGCAAATCATCGCATATCTCATGAAAAAAGGGCTCATCCAGCGCAATTACTGGTGTAGACAGGGGCAATTGAGCCTTTTCTGCCAAAACAATATAATTCGTGCACGTTATCAAAATAACGTCTATGTCGCTTTGAGCAATCCATCTCAGTTGCTCTTCTACCTTGCGACTGGCATCGTCCGCAGAAAAATGCGGGTCTGACGAGATCCGGCGCATAAGCCCAGGGTCCACAAAATGTATCAGCTCCACCTCATAAGAAGCCAAAGCTCGTTCCACATAGGCTATGTTCGAGTGATGTGCATGCAGGCAGCCCACACGTTGCTTCAAGCCTTCCATCGTCCAACCTCCTGTTATAAGTTTGCATCATTTTAACAGGAAGAGGACGATTAGGAAAGCATGCCAATCAGGCCTTACTCCAAACGCACTTTTTTAAAACTTGCCGTTTGTATTTTTCCACTCTGTTTTAGCTGGAACCTCCTGAACTACGTCCCAATGTTCCGCTACCTTGCCGTTCTCTACCCGGAACAGATCATAGACAGCGGCTGAAGTTCCCTTAGGCGATGTCAACTCACTCACAACCAGCACGAAGTTGCCTTCTCCGATGACCATGTGAACCTGATCATATCCAAAAGAAGCTCCTTGGCTTCCCGCTGCGGAAAATGCTTGCTTCAATTTGGATACACCGTCACCAAAAAGAGGGTTATGCTGAATGTACTGATCACCATTATAATAACTTTCCAATGCAGCACGATTTTTGCCAACTAGGACATCATCCACAAACTTGCGGATTAGCGCTTTGTTGGTCTCCGTTTGGTTGAAATCCGCGATTTGTGTTGCTCCATCAATCATGGTGTGTCCGCTTGGATTGGCTGGAGCCGAGTCTTGCACGTTGTCCCAATGCTCAACAATTTTACCATTGCTATCGAAGCGGAAAATATCAAAAGCAATGCTTGTTTTCCCTGCGATGGACTTTTTATAATGTACTGCTACAACATTGCCATCCTGAATAACCCGCTGGATTTCAACAAGCACATTGGCTCCCTTTGATTGGCTAATCCCTTGCAAAAAGGCATCTCTCCCGCTAGCAAAGCTCGGATTATGCTGAATGTACTGATCCTTGCTGATCCAAGCTTCAGCTGCTTTCGTATCGCCCGTTTCAAAGCTCTTCAGAATCTCTACAACCTTATCCTTATTGTTCACCCCGATTTGCAAGGTCTGACTGGCCGGGTCCCAAATCACTTGCTTGCCCCACGCTTCTTTGACGACATCAACCGGTACATAGGTTACCCCTTGCTTGGTCAAGATGGTCGAGGTGGACAGTGGCACTTTAATCCCGTTGATTTGCGCTTCCGGACTGCCAGACACCAGTACAACCGTCGCCTGATCATATCGGATGGTCGTGCTTTGTCGCGCCGTATTGAATGTAATATGCTTGGCATCCAATGGAATTCCCAAACTGAAGGCCAATTGTCTCAGGGGAATTAAGACCTGCTTATTTCTCACGATAGGTGCAATTTTGTAAGCCTCCTTCTTGCCATCTACCCAAACCTGAATACCCGTAGCAGGTTTTACCTCGGCCGCTAAAGCCGGTACAGCAGAAGACAGAACAAGCAAACCAGCGAGTGCAGCAGTAACCGTATGTTTTTTCATGAATGTAAGCCCCTCTCAACCTGTAAAATAGAATATGAATACAATTCCTTTTTATGTAACTAATAAAGTTACACCTAATCACGAAAAAGCAATTTTTCCCCGCATACCTAACTTTAAACCCCATTTAAATCTTTTGAAACCTCAATACCCCCCCTTTCAAAATTTATATTTGTACTGCTACAATGCAAGCCACAAGCCTTAGAATAAAGGATATGGGGAGCAATAACAATGTGTGATAACTTGCTAATGCCGAAACTCAAAAAAGCGGCTCCTATCGGCAAGCGAATGAACGCTTTTTGAATAGTAAGCCGCTGTTAACCCCACTGCTATTGTTATACGGATAACGTTCTCCGAAACTTGATAAAGCTGCCGATTCGCCAGATCGAGATATACACCAACGCCATCGTAATTGCCAGCATGCTAATTTCGGACGTACCCAAACTACTAAGGTACTGGGTCAAAACAACGCGAATCAGGATAATAGCGATAATAATATATTTAAAATATTGGTTCGGCTTGGGATAAATCAGACCGTCAGACCGTCTTTCATACGCTGTATGCAGCAAAATAACATAGCCAAACAGAGCCCCTAATAGCCCGGCAGCCAGCAGTTCCCAAAAGGCGGGGGGCGCGTACGTTTGACCGGGAATATGCATTAATTGGTACACAGACATCATCATAAGCGGGAATGCGATAAACAAGGGGAGGAGAATCCGGGTTCCGTTTCCCTTTATCGGCCCCCTTCGTCTCTTGGTTCTTAACCAGATCATCAGGCCCACCAGAACAGCTACCAATGCATATATGAATATCGTCGTCATGGTGTAACTCCTTCCTCATAGATCATATGGATACGCTAGTCTAAATCGACAGCTTTTTGTCCAACAAATAAGCGTTCAAGCGGATTAATATATACGCAGCAATCCAACTGATCAACACCGCAACCGGGAAATGCCAGGTAAAAGAAAACCACTGTCCTGTCTGAGCATGATCAAACTGCTCATAAAGCCCATGATCGCCCGACCAATAAAAGACACTCCCGCCACCCATCAAAAGAATCCACAGTATCGGGCTAAGCGGCCGCAAGGTACTGTATTTGGTACTGGCAGTCAGAAGGCCCAGCGCAATAACAAAAGGTGTGAAAGCGATAATCATCACAAACCAGTTCAATCCAGCTACAATAAAGCACGCTGCATCCGCGAGCGTATAAGGCTGTATCGTTGATGAGATGAACAATGCGTACAGAGAACCCACCACAAACAGGAACAATATCACGACAATGGTTTGTAGAATTGCCGCAATCCATTTGGCGCTAATCAGCCACATGCGCGGATAGGGAAGGGTCAGCCACCATCCGTAGGTGTCATTTTCCCATTCTCGTCTCAAACTTCCCACACCCATGAAAATGATCATGTACGGCAAGCCCAGGGTCACATACCACAGCCTTGTCAATTCGAGTTGGTTGTGAAGCGCGAAGTACAAGGAAATAGCGAACGCCGCAATGAGAAATAGTGAGAAATACACAAGTCTCCACGATCTCGGTAGTCGATTGCGGCTCTGTTTTCTCCAGCTTCCTTTATTTCGAAATTCATGGCGTATTAAATCTTTGAACAGCCCTGATGAATTCACGCCTTCCACTCCTTTTTGTACAAATTGCGGAACACCTGATTCAGCGAGCCATGCTCTGCACGCAGATCATCCGAATCACCAGACCATAGGATCCGTCCGCGGCCCATCATGACCGTGTAGTCAAACAAGCCTTCCACTTCCTGAATATCATGCGTGCTAATGAGTATAGATTGCTGCCGACCCTCCAAATAATCAATAATCCCGGCCACAATCGCCTCTCTGGAGAGGACATCAATACCTGCGAACGGTTCATCCAGAATCATGAGTGGAACCTCACGTGCCAAACATAAAATCAGTAGCACACGCGCCTCCTGTCCGCGACTCAACCCGGCCATTTTCAACTCCAACTCCACGTCCATATGATCAGCAAGTTTATAGGCATCTTTTATATTGAAGCCAGGCAAAAAGGACTTCCCCCATTCCAGCGTCTGCTGAACTGTATGATTGGGGTACCAGCGTGCCCGGTCAGGAAGATAGGATATATCCCGGTTGGTTTCCCAACCAGGCTGTCGGCCCAACACCTGAAGCTCGCCCCCATCTGGCTGAATCAATCCAGTGATCGCTCGAAAGAAGCTGGACTTCCCACAGCCATTGGGTCCAAGCACGCCTACTATGCGTCCTGCCGGAATGACAACATCCAATTGATCCAACGCTTTTTTACTGCCATATTGCTTCACCAGATGATTCGCAACCACAACAGACTCCGTCATGCCTTATCACCTCCTTCCTTCTCATTTCCGTCCTGTTTGCTTCGTATATACTGCTGAACATCTCCCCAGGATAGTCCCAGGCTGCTCATCTGTCCGAGAAACTGATCTATATACGTCATAGCCAGTTGTTCCCGAAAGCTGGCAATCCGCTCACTGGATGACGTAACATAAGTGCCTAGACCACGCCGTTTCTCAGTCAATCCGTCCCGCTCCAGCTCCTGATACGCTCGCATCACGGTATTCGGATTCATGCGTAATTCCTGCGCCAGATCACGAACAGACGGCATTTTGCTTCCCATTTCGATCTCCCCTTTAGCAATGGAGCTTCGTACTTGATTTAATATTTGTTCATATAATGGCTGGCTAAAATCAATTAAAAATCGGAACGAGCCAACCCGTTGCTCTTCCATGGGTGTTTCCCCCTAATCGGCTGCATCTATCGTGCCTGTAGTGTATTATATCACTTAATACACATAATACAAGTACTCTATTAGCCAAAATGTCAGTTAGTCACGTTCTCCAAATTCATTCAGTAAATGCTCAGCTTACACTCAGATAGCATTCAAGTTGATCCCTTATGATGTACCACGTACCAAACACCCCATTACTGAAAGGTGGAAAATGAAGATGAAGAGCACCAAAAAAGCAATTTTAGCTGGAACGATGGCGTTAGCATTTTTAGGAGGCGGAGCACTGTACTCCACAAGCGCAGCTCATGCTGCTTCCACTACACCTGAGAAGGCTCCCCTTGCAGACAAAGCACAGGCACCTAAGGGTAACCCAGGCGATGCTAACGGCCCTAAAATCGCAGGAGGAAACTATGCTGAGAACAAAGCTCTCCTGAAATTATTAAAATTATCCTCCAGTCAATTGGATACACAGCTGAAAGCAGGTAAATCCCTTGCTACAATCGCCAAAGCACAAGGCGTAAGTGTAAATTCTGTTATTGATGTGATGGTTTCGGATATGAAAGCGAAACTGGCTACGGAAAAACAAAACGGTAAAATTACAGCAACCGAATATAACCAACGCGTTTCTAATCTAAAACAAATGATGACAGATATGGTGAATGGCGTGAAACCATCCAAGCCACCAGTAGATGGCGGTAAAGCGGATGCAGGTAAAACTCCTGCTCAAGGAGATGCCAAGGCTCCTGCTAAAACCAATGCAGCTAAAGCCTCTGCTAAACAGAAATAGCTACAGCTCCCGTTTCGGCACATCCACTCATGTATAATAAATTTCCGTCCGGCTTCCCTGTACGGATAGAGACGACAATAAGCCTGTCCCCTGCTGTGATACAACAGAAGGAGACAGGCTTATTGATCAAGTAAATAGATAATATGGTAGACTAACATGATCCAGAATTCATTTTTCACTCCAATCCATAAAAAGGGGAACATAATGAAAATAAATCAACAGGAATTTGATGTGCAAGGAATGCGCTATACGGTCAGATCTGCCATGATTCAAGATGCGAAGAATTTGTCTGAAATCCGCTTGCTGATTGATGGAGAAACTGAAAATTTAGATAGAGAGAAGGGAGAAGCATTTATAAGTACATCCGGTTTTGAACAGCTCATCGAAACGGATACAGAGAATAACAGAAACCTATTTTTAGTTGCAGTAGTTCATGATAAAATCGTCGGATTATCAAGATGTGAGGGCCATGTTCTGAGCAGATTCTCTCATAAAGTTGAATTCGGCGTATGTGTACTAAAGGATTTTTGGAGTTACGGGATCGGGACGAATCTTTTAAAAAAATCTATTTCCTGGGCTGAATCCAATGGCATCAAGAAAATGACTCTACAAGTTTTGGAAACGAATGATAAAGCCATTGAGCTTTATAAAAAACATGGTTTTGAAATCGAAGGGTTATTAAAAAACGATAAGGTTCTTTCAGATGGCAAATACTACAACACCATTATCATGGGGAGATTTCATAAATAAAAAAAGACCCTGTTCAACAGGATCTTTCATCTTCGTATCAATCACTTACCCTAGTAGCGATAATCATCATAAGGATTGCGATTACGATACTGATCACGCGGCTGCTGAGCTGCGGTAATCATCAAAAATATGCCTGAGAGCAAATGCATCAACCAGCCCACAATCGGAATCCATCCAATAACCGAGGTCACGATCCCTAAAATAGATCCATAATAAGACTCTCTATTCGTCACCGATAGTACCAACGTAACAATGTGGAAAATCAGCATAAAGAACAATATAGTATACGCGGAATTTACGACGAGTAGCCCGCCCAAAACGGGAATAGCTAAAAATAGCTCCAATCCGCCTGTAATCCATTTTAATGTTTTTGATGGTGTCATTGTTCCACTCTCCCGATGCTGTTTCATTCCATAATTATATCCTATCCCTATACAGGATGACATACATTTTTTAACATACTATATGCTTATATCGTGACAGTCCCATCCCTTTCTCGAATGAGCTAAGCCCTGGCTACATATATGTGAGAGAGAACGAAATTCCGTGATTTCTAAAGGGGTGAACACGATGGGATATTATATTGAGGTGGAACGCGGCGTGAAGCTGTATGTCGAGGATATTGGAGAAGGCATCCCTGTTCTGATGGTGCACGGCTGGCCGCTGGATCACCGAATGTACGAATACCAGGCCGCCTTGCTGCCTGCTTACGGGTATCGCTGTATTCAGATCGACCTTAGGGGGTTCGGCAAGTCTGATCGACCATGGCATGGATACAATTATGATCGATTGGCAGACGATCTGCTGGCTGTGATGCAGGCACTTCAGTTAAATCAGGTACGGCTGATCGGGTTTTCCATGGGGGGAGCTGTGGTTACACGCTACATGAGCAGACACCGGGGATTTGGCGTCAGTCAGTTGATCCTGATCGGAGCAGCTACGCCTCGATTCACCCCAACCAGCGACTTTCCTTATGGTACTCCTGTCACAGAGGTAGATAAACTCATCAAACAAGCCTATACAGATCGTCCACAACTGGTAACTTCTTTTGGCGAAATGTTGTTTGCCAATCCCGTCAGCCAGAGCTTGCGCGACTGGTTACGTGACCAGGGCTTTGCGGCAACAGTTCATAGCATGGCTTGTACTTTGTACTCACTACGTGACTCTGATTTGCGCCCTGATTTGCCATGTATACACGTGCCCACCTGGATTCTACACGGCAAGCTGGATCGGGTCTGTCCTTTCCCCCTGGCTGTCCAAACTCAAAAAGGAATTGCCGGATCAAGACTTATTCCTTTCGAACGAAGCGGCCACGGTGTGTTTTACGAAGCGCTACCCGAATTTAACTCTATCTTACTGAGCATACTAGCCCCATCCTCCGCACATAATTGAAAACCTGTTCATCCTTATGTATAATTTATATTTATAAAAAACAAAAAAGACGCCTCAGCGCCGTTAATGGCTATGGGGCATCTTTCACTACAAACATTTATCCGCTTAGGATTGTTTGGTATGGTTGAAGCTCGTATTATTTAAAACAGCCAGCTTTTTCTCGCCCTTCACCATGGCAGAACCGCAAATGGGGCATGTCGGCTCGACAGAAAAAGCGAAGTTATCTCGCATCCAGCCGTTACATGTATCGCTGGCGCAATTCCAGACAGTTGTAATTTCCTCAGGAATCTCATCCATTGGCTTTTTCCGTGAATTGTACATAAACATCCCTCTTTCTTCATGATTTATAAAGCGATAAGATGTAATCAGTTCAAAAACGGTCTTATGAACAGATAAAAACAAATGCCCCAAACGCTATGTTCGGGGCATCTGAAGTAGGCTGTAATTTAAAATTACAGTTTTACAACGTTCTCAGCTTGTGGTCCACGGTTTCCTTCAACTACGTTGAATTCTACGCGTTGGCCTTCGTCCAAAGATTTGAAACCTTCGCCTTGGATTGCGGAGAAATGTACGAATACGTCGCTTCCACCTTCAACCTCGATGAAACCGAAACCTTTTTCTGCGTTAAACCATTTAACTGTACCTGTTTGCATGGAATTACCTCCAAAATGTATTTATATGACCTTTATTTTTTACAAATAAAAATTCACATATTGCACAAGGTTATTTCAACCTAAAACAATAGCCCTCTACAATATGCGAATCTCAGGTCACAATCTCAATATACTCATATTACCATAAGTGTATTGAAAACGCAAGCACTGGTGAATTTAATTTATGCAGAGTGCTTATGTTCTCTATTGCTGCTTCAAAGCTGTGTTCATTCGGCGGGAGCGAGTCATTAACGCCTACTTAAAACATTATATCCGCAGTTGCTACCTATTATACCAGCAATCAAGAAATAAATATACAAAACATTGCGCAGGAGACGAACTTCTTAATAAAAGCCCATCTCCTGCGTTTATTTGCTTATTTTGAACTACAATTCTGCCAGTGCTTTAATTTCCTCTGCTGTCAGCGCTTTGTTATACAATTGAACTTCATCCAGGCTGCCATTGAAGTAAGCATCGGCGGCAAAGCGGCTTTTGCCGAGATAAGCCTCGCTCGTCAGCAACTCATTGGGATTAAAGGTAATACCGTCATTAACAGCTACTTCCTCACCATTTACATACAATTTCCCTGTATTCCCTTCCAGTGTAACCGCTACATGTGTCCACTGGTTTAGCGGTAATGATGATTTGGAAAGCAAGCTTTGATCCGTACCTTCATGGATTGTAAACTGGAGTACACCGCTACCTTGGGAAGGGGTAAGAAACATATGCCGGGCTTGGCCGTTGCCGAAGTCAAAAATCCGTTGCCAAGCTGCACCGCCCTTCCAGTTCACCCAAGCGGAAAAGGTAAAATCCTTCGCATCTGTTACTGTATTTGGTAGTTGCACGTAACCATCCTTACCGTTTAGGACAAGCGCACCGCCAAGCTTCCCGTCTTTATCCCATGCACCACCACCATAGGTCTTACCATCAAATTGATTGTATGTGCTGTCGACAACCGTAGTTCCTTGATCTTCACTCCACGAATAGCGTGCGAGCTGAGAACCTTGGGCCTGCCCGGGAACAATGGCTGTAAAGCTTTTCTTAGCGGTGGCTTTGTCCTTTTTAATGGTCGCCGTCAATGTAACTTTTACAGGCTGAGAACCGGCTTCTGGACGGTATACATCACCTGTCACAGAAATATTCTCCGGGTGGGTGGACTCCCATGAAATAGTGGTATCTTGTGCTGCTTGAGTAGGTAGCGTCAGATTATAAAGAACATTGCTCGTATCGCCCAGACTAAGGTCCTTCTGCACAGCAGTTACAATCTTGCTGGCCTTCAGGTCAGGCTTTAGCGAACCCCATACCGCAACACCCTTGGAGGACAACGCGGTAAAAGCAAGCGTCTTGGCACCTGTGTCTGGATCACGGTGCCGCAGGAATACACCTTTGTACTTCGTGCCCTCTGCTGTAATTTCCAACTGATTGTCTGCCCCCAACTTCCATGTACCGTTCACTCCACCAGACAGTTTGCCACCGCGATCCAGATTGACGATAACAGCTTGCTTAATATTTGCCGAAATTTCCTTTCCATGATTTACATACGAGTATTGACCGAGGACATCCTTTTCTGACAGCCTTTTCAGTGAATCCTCATCTCCCGAATAACGATAAGGAGCAACCACAGGCCAACCGTCAGCGTTCATGAACATTTCATGTACCCGCACTTCAAACTGTTCGCCTCTCCCAGGGAAACGTGAATGAAAAATGACAAAATGCTTTTTCGTCTTGGGATCATAATAAGCCGAGTTGTGTCCGGGCGACACATAGCCTGCACCCAGTCCTGTACCCGGATCACCAATTTCTCTTGGAATCAGGTAATTACCTATCAGTTTGACACCGTATGGTTCAATGGAAGCGTCATCAAAAAGTGGTTTGTCCGGATTCGCCTTGACCTTGATCATATCGTTGCCTTCAGCATCGTAGAAAGGACCATCCGGTGTTTTGGACCGAGCCACCCGCAGGTTGTATCCGCCATCCGCTGACAATCCACCATACGATAGGAACAAGTAATAGTAGTCCGTTTGCGGACTGTATTGTATGTACGGCCCTTCCATACGAGCATGGTTGCCGCCTGTCAGCTTTTTCCCGTAGCCTTGACCTGGGAGCGGCTTCCCTGTTTTTTCATCCATCTGCATAATGAAGATGCCTCCTGAGTAGGAGCCATATACCATCCACAGCTTGCCGTTCTTATCGTAAAAGGTGTCCGGGTCCACGGCGTTCGGATGCTTGGTTGCGTCATAGATCGCCCCATCCTCACTCGGTTGGTCCCACATACCGGATTTTAGAAAAATCCCTTTATTCTTATACGGCCCTTCAATTTTATCAGCAACTGCTAGGCCCATTGCTGAACGCGGGGAATCACCTTTACAAGCGTTATAATACATATAGAACTTGCCATCTGCCAGTTGAATGACATCAGCTGCCCACAGCGTGTCTGTCTGCGCCCAATCCAGTGCTTCCTTTAATTCTTCTTTAACGTTGGGAATTAATGCATTACCATTCGCCACTCCTGTAGCAATCGTATCCCAATTCATGAGGTCTTTGGACTTGGCAGCCGCAAGATGGGAGCCAAAAATGTAAAATGTGTCTTTCACTTTCAGGATGGATGGATCATGTACGGAAGTCTCCTTGAAGGAAACGGCCTTTTTACTTTGGATTGAAAGGTTCCCCATATCTTGAGCCTGAAGGGAAGTTTGACCCACACTTTGAGCCTCAACTGTATCTAAATTGAGTGTTTGCTCGGCGCCTACCAAAGAAGCAGGCAACAACAGCGCACCTGCGAGTGAAGCTGCCGTTACTTTACGAACAAATAAATGCTTCATAAATTAATCTCCTCTCGTTTTGAACATCCCTGATAACATAAAACAATTTTGGGAAAGCGGTCAGGATTATGTTTGTATTAACTTCTTCGCCCTCGAATTTAAAGTTACTTATCCCTCCTGTCCAATTTAAAGCGCTTTCAATAGATTTGAAAAATAAAAGCACCTTCTGTTAAGAAGGCCTATTCAAACCTGACGGTTAACCGTACCTCTATATTATTCAATGGATATGGAAAATTCAATATGTAATTTTATATTTTTATAAATTATTCACTGTATTATTAATTATAATAAATGTATTGCTTTAATTCCTAGTTTAAAGTTATAATTTTACAAGTAAAATTCTATATGTTACCTGCCGATATATTTAAAAACAACTGTTTTATGATGATTATAATACAAATATTTACATTTTATGAGGAGGTGAAAATATATGCAATGGTATTTAAATGGATTAAAAAACTATGTAGGATTCCAAGGTAGAGCAAGACGTACAGAGTATTGGATGTTTGTTCTATTTAGCGTAATTGCCAGCTTTATAGTCGGTCTGATCGATGGTCTTGTGGGCTTAACTCCGATATTGACGTACATTTACTCTCTGGCAGTCTTGCTGCCATCCTTGGCCGTTCTGGCCCGTAGACTGCATGATACAGGCAGAAGCGGATGGTGGATTCTAATCGCTCTGATTCCTCTTGTAGGGTCAATTATTTTGATTGTATTCGCATGCCAAGACAGTCAGCCTAACGACAATAAATATGGAAAAAACCCTAAATTGTAATGGTTGTAGTTGTCTAAAAACCTCCTTCACTTTTGTGAAGGAGGTTTTTTTCATATCCGGCAGAATTCAAAGGGTAAAATTACTTCCATTATTCACATCCGTGAATTTTTTTAGCTTTACCTGTTTACATTCTCCTCTTTTAGTTTATTTTAAACGAGTATTAAGCTGGCACTAAGATTGGGTGTGTATGATGTATATTAGAATCTGGTAACTACATAAGCCGGATCGGCTAAAGGCATAAACATTACTCCCGTTGGATATCCATATAAGGCTCCACTCTGTCAGAAATTGAATGAAACACAAAGGAGATTTTACACTTATGAATCGAAAACGAATGTTGGTCATCTGTACACTGTTGCTGGCGTTGTCTATTGGGCAATCTTCTACTTGGGGAAGTCGGGCTAATGCTGCTACACTGGCTCCAGAGAGAGCCCCTCAGGTACAGGATAATGAAGCTTCCAAGGATGATGAACTGTTGAAAACATTGGGCGCATCCTCGGATGAGCAATTATATGAAGCGTTGTATAACGGTCAAACCTTGGCAGATATTGCACACACCAATAATCAGGATGCACAGGCTGTCGTTGATTTACAAGTAGCTCAGTTAACGGAGCAGTTGGATCAACGACTGGCTAATAAGAGCATTACGCCTGAGCAATATCAAGCCCATAAAGCAGAATTGACACAAGTCGTTGCTAAAAGTGTGTTCGGGCTGTAAGTCAGTGACGTACGTGGCCAGCTATACGCCGTAGTTCATGACACCCTCAGAGGTGCTTCTTAATTCATGTCAAAAAGGCGCTCCCCCGACGGGATGGCGCCTTTTTGCTGTCTATATTTTGTTGTAAATTACACTTGGTATACTCGGATCAAGTTAGTGGTGCCCGCCTCAGCGACTGGAACACCCGCCGACAGGACTACAGTGTCACCTTTATGGATATATCCTGCATTCAGAGCGTTACGGATGGAGGATTCGAACATTTCATCCGTTGTAGCTACTTTATCCCCTTTGATCGGGAACACACCGGATAACAGGCAAATTTTAGCGAATACCGTATTATTCGGAGTAACCGCAATAATAGGCGCCTTCGGACGATATTTGGATACCATACGTGCCGTGAATCCACTGGCAGTCGAGGTAATAATCGCTTTGGCATCCAGCTCCAGAGACGAACTTACCGCACCCTGACTAATCACTTCGGTAATGTTGGTGCTCTGACGTGCTCTGCGCTTATCGAACTGCTCCTGATAATCCAATTGTGATTCTGCACTGGCAGCTACCGCAGCCATGGTCCGTACAGACTCGACAGGATATTTACCTGCAGCAGATTCACCTGACAGCATAACAACATCGGCTCCTTGCATAACGGCATTAAACACGTCACTAACTTCAGCTCTCGTCGGACGCGGGTTCACCTGCATGGATTCCAGCATGTGGGTAGCTACGATAACGGGCTTGCCGACCAGATTACACTTGTCGATCATTTCTTTTTGCATCACAGGCACATCTTGAATCGGCACCTCGACGCCCAGATCGCCACGGGCTACCATAATGCCATCGGAAGCTTCGATAATATCATCCAGGTTTTCCATGCCTTCAGCATTTTCAATTTTGGAATAAATTTGGACATGCTCCGCATGATGGCCCTTCAAAATCTCACGGATTTCGCGGATATCGTCGCCTTTACGCACAAAAGAAGCCGCAATAAGCTCAACGCGCTGCTCCACCCCAAATTGGATGTGTCTCACATCTCGCTCCGTCACGCCTGGAAGGGTTGTATGAATCCCTGGCAGGTTTACACCTTTTCTCGGCTTCAAAATACCGCCGCTTACAATATTACAAATCATTTCCGTACCTTCGATGGAGGTTACAGTCAGATCAACCAAACCGTCGTCAATGAGAATGCGGTCGCCTGGTTTGATGTCCTTCGGCATATCCGGGTAATTCACTGAAATACGATGCTCGTCCCCTAGAATCTCTTCTGTGGTCAGAATGAGCTGGCTACCTGGCTTCAGCAGACAAGATGCCTCTCTCAGCTTGCCAATCCGTATTTCCGGTCCTTTAATATCCATCATGACAGGGATAAAGGTATTCATTTCCTTCGCAGCCTGACGCACATTTTCGATACGTTTAACGTGATCTTCCAGCTCACCGTGAGCCATATTCAAGCGGGCTACAGTCATACCAGCCTGGATCATTTCTTTTAACAAATGAATGGAGTCACAGGCAGGTCCCATAGTACAAATAATTTTCGTTTTAAGCATAGTAATGTCATCCTCCTGAATGTCTTTACTGTATGGTTTCTAATTCCATTTTGCTTCTCTATCTACATTAAACTTATATAGCTCTATTCTACCTGTACCCGTGCACCAAGACTATGAACTATAGTATGATGAATGTACTACAGTATAACGAAAGTTGAAGACATCGGGGAGTGATTTTCGTGATTACATTGATAGATATACGGCAGGATAACGGTGTGGACTGGTATGAAAAGGCTGGTGCAAATAGCGACAACGATGACTTACTGTTCATTTTGGTCACCTTTGGCAAATGTGTATATTGGGTGAACGATTGCAAATTCATTCTCGGTAAGGGTGAAACACTGCTTTTACCCGGTCATCTGGATTACTATGGCAAGAGCATTCCTACGCTTTTTCATACCAAGTATGTGATACATTGCCGCAAAACATGTACGAACAGCACACTTCCCATACTGAATACCGACAAGCCGTTGTTGATCAAACCTGGATGCTACGATATGCTGCATGAACGGATCAAATCGATGTACTATCAATGGACTGAACACCCAAGCTACTACACCATGATGGCTGACTGTCTGCTGACCGAGGCCATGATATATATGAATCAGGAATGGGACAAAGGCGCCATTTCTTGCGATCGAGAGCGACATGTGGAACATATGAAACAGTATATCCAGAACCACTACCGGGAAAAGGTGACCAAGGAGGAGCTTGGCGACGCCATCCGTAAAACCCCCAATTATGCCGCGACGCTGCTGCGTGAGGTAACACGCCAAACGATCAGTGAGCATGTACATACGCAACGTATTAAAACCGCCATCTACATGCTGACCGAGTCCCGGCTAACGATTCGTGAAATTTCGGAGTATGTGGGATATAGTGATGTTTCCTATTTTCATCGGATCTTCAAACGGTTAACAGGCTGCTCGCCGTCCGAATTTCTGGATGAACGTTCCTCCATCGTTTAGAACTACAGAAATAGGACTATGGGAAGATGATACGAAGCAATTTTGAATTTGAAGCTAGAAAAAAGAACGCTCATTTTTTTGAGCGTTCCTGGGAAAATCAGTTTTCTTCCTCTTTTTTTTCGTAGGTGAAATTTCTTAAAATGACCTGTTTTGTTTTAGAAGTTATTTCTTCTCCCTTATTATCCAAATTTGCAACCTGATCGCTTTGGTACTTGTTTGGAACCTTAACGGGATAAAAATCTCCGTGCTCAGTTAACAGGACATGGGGTTGTTTAGATTCAGCTAGATGAGTTAGTTCTTTCTTTCTCTCTGGTGAGAGCTGGTTAGAATCATCGGTTGCCTTAGTCTCAGTTTTGGTTACACTGGTTTTAGAATCGCCGGTTACCTTAACCTCAGTTTTAATTTCATTAGCAAAAGTTTGGCTTTGAATGACGGTTATAACCCCTCCGATAAGAACAGTTAGACCTAAGACAACAACACTTGTTCTTAATCGCTTGTTCACACGCACACACCTCCCTTCTCAAAAGATGTATTACGTATTTTAGAAAATATTAGTATTATAACGAGTTCATAAAAAACATAATAATCGTTAAATAAAATAGTATTAAAACGTAACGTATCCATTTCCTGAAATCGTATAATCATTGAGGTTAAGTACCATTACCTGATATTCTCCAAAACCTGGAGCTTTAATTTGAAAATCCCTATTTTCATCTGTATATCTTCCATAAACGGCAAAAACCTCTCCCAAATAATTTTTGTTCACAAGCAGGTAACCTACTTCAGGGCTGGACCAAGAACTACCATCTGCCCATTGTACTACATGGAAATTCAGGATAGCTGCGTTATTAACCGAAAACTTATTAGAGTAAACAGCCCCATCGTCTCGAGAATGGTGACTAAATGACCATGCTCCCAATGACATAGGAGAAATCTTTTGATCGAGTTGAGTCTTTTCTTTTTCAACAGCAATTGATTCTATGGGTTTCGCATTTTTGATAACTTCATTATATTCTTCAGGCGTCAAACCGCTCAATAGTGAATTCGAATTAGCAATTGAAGAATATGGTGGGAATAGAGACGATGAAGAAGATTCTTTAGCCGATGAAGAGGAATCTGCGTAGGAGCTTGTAGGGCTCAATCCGATGGCTACCAGCATGACAACTAGCATAGTTACAAGAAATTTTTTCACGAATAATTGCCTCCCAAATACTAAATTTTAACAACATTTATATAATAACACACAAAATACCCATAGTGTACATATTATTTGTAATTTTTACCTCATTGACACAATATTTCGTCTCCTTCCGGAAGTCTGACAGATAAAAATGGACAATCATTCAGCATGAAGGGAGCATTTTCAGTCTATTGGGCGTTTAAAAACGGACTAACGTCCAAAGTCCATTTCATTGAGATGCTCTGAAACCATTGCGTTATGAGCCGACTGTTGGCCAAAGCCAAATTACGTATCCGGATACGTAATGATAAAGTCTATAAAAAACGGTCTCCCCACCTGGAAGCTTCTCTAGCATCCCTTTTCAACAAGGGCCTAGAGCGCTCCAAAGTAGGGCGACCGTTATAGTTCATTTATATGCGAATCTGTGCTTATTCCGAAATCATATTAAGTTGAAGAACCCGCTGTTTTGACCTCTTCCAGCATTTTATCGTTATAGCCAAACATCCAGGTCAGGACAAAGGCTACAACCATAGCAGCCAAGTTCGCCAAAATGTAAAGCGGAAGCTGATGGTTCATGTAGAGCAACGTGCCTGGAATGACTGTAACTGCCATACCTGTAGCCGCCAAATGGAAGAGTGAAGCGATAAAACCGCCAACCGCACCACCGATAAGCCCCATGACAAAAGGCTTCATGTATCTCAGGTTGACCCCGAAAATAGCCGGTTCCGTAATCCCCAGAAAAGCAGACAACGAGGAAGGAAGTGCTAACGCTTTTAGCTTGCTATTCTTCGTTTTCAGTCCAACCGCCAGACAGGCAGCACCTTGAGCAGCCATAGCGCAGGTAATGATGGCGTTAAAGGCGTTCGCGCCGTTCTTTTCAAGCAGTTGAATCTCCAAGAAATTAAAGATATGATGCACACCTGTAACAACGATAATCTGATGCAAGAAACCGATGACAATCCCTGCAATACCGAAAGGCAAATCCAGCACAAACGTTGTTCCGTGCAGCACCCATTCTTCGAGTGAATGGAAAATCGGACCGATGGCAAACAATCCCAAAGTGATCATGATCAACAGTGTTAAAAACGGTGTGAGAATCAAATCTAGCGCTTCAGGCACCCGTTTGCGCAGCGCCCGCTCCAGCTTGGCTCCGATCAAGCCCACGAAGAAAGCTGGCAATACCGAGCCTTGATAGCCCACCACAGGAATGAATCCGAACATCGTCAACGGGTGGGCTGAACCGTCCGCAACACTATAAGCGTTGGGCAAGGCTGGATTTACCAGCATCAGACCGAGAACGATACCCAGCACTGGACTACCACCGAATACTCTAAAGGCTGACCATGCGACTAACGCTGGCAGAAAAGCAAAGGCCGTATCTGTTAATACTTGTGTGTACAATAGAAAATTGGGTGAAATGTCCTGTGGCGTCATGCCAAGTAGAGCGAGAATTTGCGGCTGAGTGAGCAAGCCACGTAGCCCCATGAACAGCCCTGTAGCGACCAGCACAGGAATAATCGGTACAAACACATCACCAAAGGTACGGATGGAGCGCTGGAAGACGTTCCCTTCCTTTTTCGCCTGACTCTTCACCTCTTCTTTAGATGAACCAGTCACGCCAAGCTTTTCGACCTCTTCGAAAATTCGATTTACCGTACCTGTACCAAAAATAATCTGATATTGCCCGGAATTGAAGAAAGCACCCTTGACCTTGTCGATCTCCTCAACTTTTTTCTGATCAATTTTCTCCTTGTCATGCACCATAATCCGCAAGCGCGTCGCGCAATGAGCAAAAGATGCAATATTTTCTTGCCCACCGATTGCCTGGATCACTTCTTTAGCTATTTCTCTGTTCTCCGCCATGATGTTCATCCTCTCGTTGATTCCGTTATGTTTGATGATTAACGATCCACTTGATGTTTTAGCCTACTCATGTAAAATCCCATTTCACCGCCTGGAAGAGAGCCTCTCCCTTGTCGGCAAAAAAGCGTATTTCGTCACTCTCTGGATGCGGAAAAATACGACTGGTGAACACCTCTTCCCCATCATTGACGAAAATCTCAACCGAAGACGTATCTACAAACAAATGAAGTTTGATATGATCTTTATCCCATGAACACTGCCGTATCTCACCATACGAAGTGGCTACAGGCTCACCTGATTGCGAACGATCCAATACAAGTTTGCGACTGATGGCATCATATTTAATTACCGTTTTCTCAGTCTCACTCGCACGGAATTCAATACCAAACATCTTAGCGCTTAAAAGATCTACCTCACAGATCAGCTCATAGGCCGTACCTGTAAATCCTTCATAGGTTTTGCTCTCTGAGAATAACGTGTCAGCTACCCGATCCTCACGATTTCTGCGTAGCGTAGTCAGCTCAGGAATTGGCCGCTGCAAGAGTTTGCCCTCATGAAGCGTAAGCTCCCTTGGTAATGTCAGACAATGAGCCCATCCGTTCGGATCTGTGGGATAGTCGATATCCGGCAGACCCATCCATGCCACCATAATACGCCGCCCCTGCGGGTCAATCATCGTCTGTGGCGCATAGAAGTCAAAGCCTCTGTCGAGCTCGTGGAATGCGCCGTGCTCCAGTATTTTTGTACCGGTATCTAACGGCTTGCCGATTACGTAGCCCGATTGATAAATATTGTGATTTTCATCCCCGGAAGGCTCCAAGCCCTGAGGAGAAAAGATCAAGACACCTGCTTCGTTCAGTTCAAAATAATCCGGACATTCCCACATGTAGCCAAACGACTCCAGCCCTGTGCACAATTCTCCCTCAAACTCCCATGAATGAAGGTCGGTTGATCGGTAGAGGACGGCGCAGCCTGTTAAATTCGTTCTTTGGGCACCAATCACACAGTAAAAGCTATCGCCGTCTTTCCATAGCTTGGGATCACGAAAATGGTCTGTATACCCTTCTGGCACATTGGAAATAACGGGGTGCTCCCATTTAGTAATGCGACCGTTCTCGTCCATAACAGCCATGCATTGATAAGGATGTCTGATCCAATCTTCATCTCGTGCATTTCCCGTATACAGCATATATAATTTGCCCTCATGCTCCAGTGCGCTGCCTGAGTAAGCCCCATGTGAATCAAAATAATCCCCAGGTGCAATGCCAATACCCGCACTATTCCATGTGGCCAAATCTCTGGATTTCAAATGATACCAGTATTTCATCCCATGATCCGTTCCGAGTGGAAACCACTGATAAAATAAGTGGTATTCACCTTGGTAATACGAAAAGCCATTAGGGTCATTGAGCAAACCTGTCGGTGGCTGGATATGAAACCCCTGCCGCCAGTGACATTGCTCCACTTTCTCCTCCAAGCTGGCTATTTCACCGGGCTCTGCCTGCTCGATCATTCGATACTTTTGTTCTCTTGTCATTTTCATAGTTGTACCTCATTTTTATTAAAACTTCGCCTCAGGAACCGGTTCCAAATTAGTGAAAAAAATATTCTTTCGGAACCGGTTCCCATACGATTAAAAAAATGCTCATCCATGGATTTGCAACCGATTCCATTTATGTCCGTATACTATGGAACCGGTTTCGAAGAAATTATAATCCACTTGTTCAGCGTTTGTCAACGCTTTCTCTTTCGATAAGGGAATAATTCATGACCGTCACTTTTTCTACCGATTTATGTTCTACCAGCCGCATAATATTTTGCGCTGCTACACGTCCAGCATCCATATACGGATATTGAACGGTTGTCAGCGCAGGGTGAATGACCTCCGTAATATCGTATCCCCCAAAGCCAGTTACCGACAAATCCGACGGAATGACAATCCCTCTGGAATAAGCCGCATTGATTACGCCCAGCGCAATATTATCCGTAGCACACACCATTAACGTTGGCTTGAAATTGTCCAAAATAGCGGATGCAGCAATTCGTGCATCGGACATTTTAAATCCGGTCTCATAGTATCTGATATCATACCCTGCTGCTTGCATCGCATCGTCCGTACGAGACTCAGTAGGCAATGCATCGCGTACAGCCTGCCTAAAGCCCTCCTTGCGCTGCACACCGACGGCAACATCCTTTTCAGTAACACCAACGTAGGCAATTTCGCGGTGTCCCTGAGACAAAACGTACGTGCCAATATCATATCCTGCACGATAGTCATCATGGATAAGGCTATGAAGCTGCTCGTGCTGCTGGCCCACCAGCAACACTGGAATACCGATGTCACGAATCGCGGTCAGATGGTCGTCTGTAATTTGAGCAGCCAGCAAAATGATACCCGAAATCTTTTGTCGGCCCAGCTCATAAATGGCTTCGATTTCACGCTGTACATCCTGGCTCGTATTGGAGATCAGCATCTGATAATGCTGAGAACGCAGTTCCTCATCAATCCCCATCAGCGTATGGGATGTCGCAAAAGAATCCAGACGCGGCACAACGGTGCCGATAATGTTGGTCCGCTTCGCCTTAAGACTCTGGGCAAAGGCATTGGGCACATAGCCCGTGGCTTTAACCACTTTTTCAATTTTTCGTTTCGTATCCACGCTGACAGACCCGCCGTTCAAAAAACGGGATACCGTGCTCTTGGATACACCAGCCATTTGGGCTATATCTGCAATTGTCTTATTCATGAAGTCCCCCGGAGATTTTTCGTATTCACAAGCTTCCAAAACGTCTCTTTTCACATAACCCTATAATACCATATGGCGGGATTGGATTGCTGTGGCTCCAGACCCATCATGCACAAAACGCCGTCCCTTCAGTGAAGAAGGAAACGGCGTCTCATGATGAACGTAATTTTAAAAATCAAAGTTATCCGGATCTGGACCTACCCGAAGATCGGCATTTAACGCCTGAATTCGATCCATATCCTCGCGCGTCAGTTCGAAGTCAAAAATATCGGCATTTTCGACGATCCGATGCGCCTTGGTAGACTTGGGAATGGTGACAACTCCCTGCTGCACATCCCAGCGTAAAATCACTTGCGCCACCGATTTACCATACTTGGTCGCTATGTCTTGCAGTACCGGATGATCCAGCAATTGGCCTTGCATTAACGGGGACCAGGCTTCCATTTGAATGTCGTTCTTTTGACAGAATTGCAACAGCTCGGTTTGGGTTAATTGTGGATGGAACTCCACCTGATTGATCATTGGCTTGATTTCAGCATCTTTCATGAGATCTTCCAAATGATGAATCTGGAAGTTGCTGACTCCAATTGCCTTAATCCGTCCTTCTTTATACAAGGATTCCAACGCTCTCCAAGCTTCTTTATACTTTCCCTGAACTGGCCAATGAATCAGATATAGATCCAGGTATTCCAGACCCAGCTTATCCAGACTGGCTTCATAAGCTGCTCGTGTCTCTTCATAGCCTAAATCTGCATTCCACACTTTGGACGTGACGAACAGTTCTTCTCTGGACAGATTATTTTCCTGAAGGGCTTCCTGAATAGCCTGCCCTACACTGCTTTCATTCGCATAGATTGCAGCTGTATCTATACTGCGGTAGCCATGCTTTACAGCAGCCTTTATAGCATCGACCAGCTCCGAACCTTCCTCCACTTTAAATACCCCGATGCCAAACCAAGGCATACGAACTCCGTTGTTTAACAATGTTGTGCTTTGTAAGTTTTGTGTCATTTTGTATCTTCCTCTCTATTTTTTAAAAGCTTTAACCTGCAATGGTGGTTGTATCCCTTTTTTCGAGCATACGACTCCAGCCTGTGAGCAGAACCGCAACGAAAACCATAATGCTCCCGATCCAGGCTGTATGAATGAGACCGAGTGAATCCGTTACAATCCCGCCTACATAAGCTCCGATGGCTATCCCTGCGTTGAAAGCAGCAATATTAACAGCAGAGGCAACATCGACAGCTTTGGGTGCAAACCGTTCGGCTAACATGACTACATATACCTGTAACCCGGGCACGTTCATAAACGCAAGCAATCCCATAAAGAAGATCGTAATCAGTCCTGCCGTTTTAAAAGGTGCCGTGAACAACAGGAGAAAAAGGATCACTGCTTGAATCAGAAACATGTAAAACAAAGCTGAAAGCGGCTTACGGTTTGCTGCTTTTCCGCCAATGACATTCCCGATGGCAATCGCAATTCCATACAGCAAAAGAATAAACGTTACCGTACTTTGCTGAAATCCGGTTATGTCGTGGAGTAATGGAGATAAATAAGTAAACACCACAAATGTGCCTCCATACCCCAAAGCTGTAATGATAAATGCAAGTAGCAAGCGACCATTGGTAACCAGTTTGACCTGCTCGCGGAAAGGAGTCTTGTTCCCTTTGCGCAGTGTAGATGGCAGCAGAATCAGATTGGCCATGAGTGCCACTACACCGACGACCACAATCGCCATAAATGCAGCCCGCCAACCCCATTGCTGCCCAATATAGGTACCCAAAGGTACACCTGTGACTGTGGCTACGGTCAACCCGGAGAACATAATGGAAATCGCACTCGCTCGACGATCATCCGGCACAAGATCGGCCGCGATGGTGGAACCGATGGACATGAACACCCCATGGGCGAACGCCGAGATCACACGTGCAATCAGCAGCAAGGCAATTCCACTAGAGACCGCAGCAAGGCTGTTACCTGCAATAAATATAATCATGATCCACAACAGCAACGTTTTACGGGGAACACTTGATGTTAATGAGGTCAAGACAGGTGCCCCGATGGTAACTCCTAATGCATACAGCGTTACAGTTAGTGCGGACATCGTTACAGATATGTGCAAGTCTTCAGCAATGAGGGGAAGCAGTCCCACGCTGATGAACTCAGTTGTCCCAATCGCAAAGGCGCTTACGGCTAGAGCCAGTAATGGCCATATACTTCCTTTTGATTCTGGCGACATGTTTTTCCCTCCTATCTATAGAAATCTTCAACCAACAGATGTTATTATGAGTTATTCAAGCAATTATGAACAGTACGTACTTTTTAGTGATATAGGTACCAAAAAGTACCCTAAATAAAGTTCTTTTTGATTAAAACAGGCTGTTAAGGTATGTATAACAGAAAGCGATACACATGGAGGGATCGGCATTGGGGAAGAAAAAATACAATATCTCTGTTGAGGCGACGTTAGAGGTGATCGGGGGGAAATGGAAATGCGTGATTTTGTGTCATTTGACACATGGAAAGATGCGGACAAGCGAATTAAAACGGATGATGCCTTCCATAACACAAAAAATGCTGACTCAGCAGCTTCGTGAATTAGAGGAAGACGGCATTGTCAATCGGATTAGCTATAATCAGGTTCCACCCAAAGTGGAGTACGAGCTTAGTGAATATGGATGTAGTCTGAAAAGCATTTTAGATTCTCTTTGTGCCTGGGGAGAAAGACATATCATCAAAGAATATGGGGATAAATCTGCGGTTTTGGAAGATAACATTCTGAATAAGCTGTAAAGCCAAAAAGAGCGCCTGCAATACATCAGCAGGCGCTTCCTCTCTCTAAATTCCAAGGGTTACCAATTCGATTTCATTTTATTTTGTGAAATCAATAACCATACGTCCTTGGATTTTGCCCTGCTCCATTTCCTCGAAGATCTCATTAATGTCTTCGAGCGGACGTTTTTGTACAAGAGGGACGACTTTACCTTCTGCAGCGAACTGGAACGCTTCTTTAAGGTCTTCACGAGTGCCGACCAAGGAGCCAATAACTTGAATGCCGTCCAGAACCAGACGAGGAATGTCCAGATCCATCTTATCGGTTGGAAGACCTACAGCTACAACACGCGCGCCAGCTTTTACAACGTCGATGGCCTGGTTGAAAGGTGTTTTGGCAACAGCAGTAACCACGGTTGCATCCAGACCAGCACCGTTTGTTAATTCCTTGGCACGAGCGACCGGATCTTCTTTCATGCTGTTAACGATATAGTCAGCACCAATTTGTTTGGCCAGTTCTAGTTTTTCATCACTGATGTCAAAGGCTACAACTTTAGCATTGAATACATTTTTGGCATATTGCACCGCCAGGTTACCCAAGCCGCCAATGCCGAAGATACCGATCCATTGGCCTGGTTTGATTTCACTTACTTTAACTGCTTTATATGTTGTAACCCCTGCACAAGTTACACTACTTGCAGCGGCAGGATCAAGACTATCTGGTACCTTGACCGCGTAGTCAGCTGTGACAATACATTGCTCTGCCATTGCACCGTCTACCGTATATCCGGCATTTTTAACTTCACGACACAGCGTTTCCCGCCCAGTTAGGCAATATTCACAATGACCGCAGCTTTCGAACATCCAGGCAATACTTACGCGATCACCAATTTTAAGACTGGTTACTCCTTCACCTAATTCAATGACTTTTCCAATACCTTCATGCCCTAGAACTCTGCCTGTGACATCACCGAAATCTGCATTTTTCACATGTAAATCTGTGTGGCAAACTCCGCAGTATTCAACTTGGACTAACGCTTCTCCATGCTTCAAGGAACGCAAAGGTCTCTCTTCTATACTGACTTTCTTGTCTTTTGTAACAATTGCTGCTTTCATGTAGATCTCTCCTTTAAATAGATATGGAATTATTTTGTAATGTACACTCATTATTATAGTAATTTTTGCCCAAAAAGGACAAATATAAATCTAACTTAAAACTATTTAATCCAAAAACGCTTCTTTCTAAGTCCTTGGACCCTTGTAGGAACTTTGTACAATAATTTACAATGTAAAAAGTTTCACATATTCTATTTTGGAAGAAGGATAAAGAAACATGAAAAAAAACTGGAAAGGTTGCCTGTTCAGCATATTTGCCATTATCTTGGCTGTATCGGTAACAGGATGCAATTCACAGCCCGCCATTTCTAGTACCACTAGCACTTCATCCTCATCAGTTAACAACGCTCATGCAGTTGTTCAGAAAGGCCCACACTGGTCCTATGAAGGAGATCAGGGACCGGAACATTGGGGAGAGCTGGAAAAAGATTTTGTTGCTTGTGGTAACGGCCACGAACAATCTCCTGTCAATATAGAGCATACCCATCTGGAAGCATCGCAAACACAGCAACCGCTGCAAGTTCATTACACTAAAACGAAAGCATCCATTTTGAATAATGGGCACACTGTGCAAATCAATGTTGCCGATGCCAGCAATAACATCATGCTGGACGGTACTAAATTCACTTTAAAGCAGTTTCACTTTCACCACCCGAGCGAACATCAAATTGATGGTAAAAATGCTGAAATGGAGCTTCATTTTGTCCATCAAAGCGACAACGGAAGCACAGCTGTCTTAGGGGTCCTTATCCAAAGTGGCAAAGAAAACAAGGCTTTCAACCGCATTTGGTCCAAACTGCCGAAGGATATTTCCCAAGAAGCGGCTCTGGATGAAGAAATAAATCTCGCTGCGCTGCTGCCAAAAGACCTGCACTCCGTTCGCTACAACGGATCGCTGACTACCCCGCCATGCACAGAACATGTAAATTGGACAGTGCTGGAGCAGCCTATTGAAATGTCCGCAGACCAAATCAACCAGTTTGCTGCCATTTTCCCCGATAACCATCGTCCTGTACAACAACTGGGGACCCGGGAACTGACTGCCGATAAATAATAAAATAAAGTGCCGTAAGATGTAAGGTGCATTCTATATTTGAATACCAAAATAAGACCCCTCTGTTCAATCTAGTTAGAGGGGTCTATTCGGTATTAAATTTACTACTCATTACAAACGCACCAGTTCCTCCACCTTCACTGGCTGACCTGTACGCATAGAGCGGTTGGCGGCGATGCCAGTTAAAATGGACCATGCACCGTCGATATGTGAGGCCGCACGATGGAACCGATCCTCTGCCGGCTTATCAAAAATATCCCGCAGCATAACTGGATCTCCTCCGCCATGACCACCTACGCCTTCTTCTACCTCAACTTCATAAGGTGCTGCAAAGTGAGGATAGATCGTGATGGTCTTCTCTTTTAGCGCACCCTCATCTGCCTTGCTGCCACCGGAATTAACATAGGATTGCTCGGATACCCGAACCTCCATCCGTCCCTTCGTGCCATTAAATACGATGATAAAGCCCTCCCAAGGCATGTAAGCATTCAGCGAATAGTTCATCACCGTCTTGTTCTGATACTTCACCATGACACTCAGCGTATCTTCTATGCTGATATTGTCGCCAAATACGCTTTGATCCCGCACATAGCCATCCTCATGCTCAGCATCCAGATACATACTTTTTAGATGCTCATTACGGTCCAGGTGTAGCGCAAAGGGGTCATTCTCCGCTGCCTTGCTGCCGTAAGCCCGTTGATAAAACTCCGTCACGCCACGCTGCTCCGCATTTTCCCGGCCGTAAAATTTCAGATCTCCCATCGCATACACCGTCTCCGGTTTCGAGCCAAGCCAGAAGTTCATCAGATCAAAATGATGCGTCGATTTATGCACCAGCAGACCGCCGCTATTGCGCTTATCCCGGTGCCACCGACGGAAATAATCCGCGCCATGCTGGGTATTTAGCAGCCATTCGAAATTGACTGACAGCACCTCTCCGAGCGTTCCGTCCATAATAATCTCGCGGATTTTCGTATTATGCGGCGCATAGCGGTAGTTAAAGGTGACGCGCAGCTTCCGTCCCGTGCGGTCTATGGCATCCAGAATGTCTTGGCATTTGTCCTCATCCACCGTCATCGGCTTCTCGGAAATGACATCACAGCCCAGCTCCATCGCCCGGATAATATACCGATGATGCACCCGGTCAATGGTCGTGACAATGACGATATCCGGCTTCGTCTCCGCGATCATCCGATCAAACTCGTGAGCTTTATAGGTCGCAATCGGCTCATGCTCGTATTTCTCCTGCAACAGCCGATTGGCATAATCCATTCTCGTCTGATTGACGTCACAGAACGCGATCAGCTCCGAGGTATCTTTGAAAACCGTAACAACTTCACCGTAAAAAAATTCGGCTCTTCCTCCGGTACCCACAAGCGCATATTTGATTTTAGCCAATTGGCTCACACCCTTTACATGAATTGCTTTTATTTTATAGTATAAGAAAGAGCGAAATCTTCGCTTTTATTATGATTTTTCCCAAAAAATATACATATATTATCCTTATGTATTCTTTCATTAAAGGAGACTATCGATATGATCGCTACACCCCGCTTTGCCATTGAGCAAGCGCTACGGACGGTGCCATTCAGCATGTCCGCCGACCATGTCCACCAAGCGCACGAAATCTATTATTTGCTGGCAGGAGAGCGCTACTACTACATTAATCAGCGGGTATACGCGCTCCAGAAGGGCGATCTGATTTGGATTAGCAAACATGATTTTCACCGTACAAGTAACAAGGGTAGCGGCAGCCATGAACGGATTTTGATTAACTTTGATGAAGAATTTGCAGCCTCGCCAATGACTGTCTCTCCCTCCAGCGATCAGAACCAGCCTCTTCTGCCAGAAAAAAGCTTTCTGCTTCGCCCCTCCGCGGAAGAACAATGCGAGCTGGAGCATCTATTCCAGCAAATGCTGGATGAATACTACCAAGAACATGCCTACCGCCAACTATATCTCCAAAGCTTGCTACTCCAGCTCCTTATCCGCATCCGGCGCATACAATCGACCACTGCCGATACCATTGCACCGGAACGTAGCGAAAAGCAGCAACGCGTGTACTCAGTCATTGCATACCTGCATGCTCATTATGCCGAGAGCCTGTCGCTAAATCAGCTGGCTGAGCATTTTTATATTAGCAGCACGTATTTGTGCCGTATTTTCAAGCAGACAACAGGTTTTACCTTAGTAGAATATCTTCAGGATGTGCGGGTCCAGCAGGCTCGTGTGTACTTGAGAGAAACAAACTGGAAAGTGACTTCCATTGCTGAAAAAACGGGTTTTGACAGCATTGCTCACTTTGGTCGTGTATTCAAGCATCTTACCGGGCACACCCCGCTACAGTACCGAAAAAAATACAAAAAGGAGTAGCCATACGAAAAATCGGCATCTCCTGTTCCAAAGGTTCTCGGAGTTTTAAAACCCGAAGGGTTGGTGTAATCCAAAATGTGCGTTACATCTCCCTTTACATTACGATAATAGCTGTTACTATAGAGCCATGATCCCTTACTGATTTCAATCAGTAAGGGATTTGGAGCGGAATACCCATTTGAGGTATACCATGTTTCATGATCTTCCCATTTGAGTCCTATCAAAGTCATGTGGAGTGCGTAGCTCGGATGGACTTTATCGGAAAAGGCTGAAAACCAAAACTTGTGATGGTTTTCAGCCTTTTCACACCGTCTTTTGATTAGACACACTCCCGGACATTACGTCAAAAGCTATGTGCAGGCCTTCAAGCTGGAATATGTGCATAGCTCGACCGCAGAGACGCTTTGAACGCTACTTTTTTCAATGCGAGAGGATCATGCGGCTCTTGTTTTATAAATTCAGTCCACTTAAAGCGGCTGGGAGGTATAAATATGCTAAAAACGATATTAGTTGTAGACGACGATGAAGAAATCGTAAAACTCATCACAAAGAGTTTAAGATACGAGCAATTTGCAATAATTTCGGCATATTCTGGGGAAGAAGCCTTATCTGCATTGGAAGAAAATAACATCGATTTCATCATTCTTGATATAGTAATGCCTGATATGGATGGACTTGATGTCTGCAGAAGTATCCGAAATTCTTATAATGTTCCAATTTTGTTTTTAAGTGCGCGTGATAAGGACATTGATAAAATCGTCGGGCTCGAAATAGGAGCAGACGATTACATGACCAAACCTTTCAGTATTCAGGAGCTTGTCTCCAGGATAAAGGCTCACTTCAGAAAAGTGGACAGGCTTTTTAAAGAGTGGGATGAACTTAGTCCCAGTAACGAAAAGGCGGATTCTCCGCTCATTTTGAACGATAAGACGTTTGAAGCATTCCTGAATAGCAGGAAGCTCGACTTATCAACGAAGGAATTTCAGATTCTGTCTATCCTCATGCGCCACCCCAATAATGTATTGACTCGTGAACAGATATATGAAAACGTCTGGGGAGACGAATACGGAGAAATAAATACCGTAACGGTTCATATAAAAAATATCCGTAAGAAACTTGGTCCTGAATATGACTTTATTAAAACAATATGGGGCATAGGATATAAATACACGGAAAGAGAGCAATAGTATGAAACTGAAAATAAAGCTTCCTCTTTTGTTCCTGCTGATGTTTATAATATTCATGTTTTCGATTGGAATGTACCTGAAGCTTGTCTTTGCAGTATATTCCCCTATACGCAGTTCATTGCTGGACTCGCGATATATAGCATTGCTCCTGCCCATATTTGCAATTGCCTGTTTCATATTTATTATTCTGATTATCTATATTCATTTTTGCATAGAGAAACCCATTCAGCTTCTGAATACCAGGCTTGAAGAAGTAAATATTGTACATCCACTGCCTCCGCTAGCTCTGAGAAGTAATGACGAGATCGGAGAACTTTATAAACACTTCAATAAGATGGAGCACCGGCTTCAACTCGCCCACAAAGAGCAGATCGAGATGATCGCGGCAATTGCCCACGACTTGAAAACACCCTTGACATCTATTAATGGTTTTACTGAACTGCTGGCTACGCACAAGGATTTACCAGAAACTGAAAAGCAGGAATATTATGATTTGATTCAAAAGAAGTCAGGATATATGGTTGAACTCATCAATGATTTTTCCAGCTTCACCAAAGAAAAACTGGAGTTGGAATCTATGGTAGCTACACCTGTAAAAGCATCAAAATTATTTGAAAACATTGCCCTTGAATATGAGTATGAGTTGGCAGGACTTGACAACGAGCTTACTTGCCGCCATTCATTTACGGAAAATATATTGCTGATGGTCAATGAACCGATGATACGTCGGGTTTTCGGCAACCTCTTTAGCAATGCTGTAAGATATGGAGGGAAAAATAAGCTGAAAGTGTATATGACTGGATACCCGCTAGGACAGTATGCCTTTTTTCAAATCGAGGATAATGGAATTGGAGTGCCGGAAAAGGATATATCTTCTCTGTTCCTCAAATTTTTCACTGTGGATAAATCGCGGCAAATCCAAAAGGGCGGACTGGGGCTGGGGCTTGCAAGCTGTAAATCCATTATTGAACATCATAGGGGCGAAATTTGCGCCTACCCTTCCGAATATGGCGGTTTGGGGATAAGATTCAGTCTTCCCTTGGCCGCACAACACTGATTTTATTTGTGCACATTTTCTTTTACTACAGGAGTTAAAGGCTACTGCCAGGTGTGAACACCCAGGCAGCAGCCTTTTTTATTTTTTCAGTGTTTTATAATTTTTTATATTCTCTTTACAAACATTTATTTTTCTTTTAAAAAAGCTTTATCTTTGTGTTGTAAAAATTACTTGTAGTAAAAAAACTACAATCAATAGAACTGGAAAAGGAGGATGTTACAATGTCAATTGAGTTCAGCCGTTGGCCCAATCACTACATGATGTCATACCAAGTCACCAAAGCTTTAGGTATGGCAAGCCTCGGTGCTACGGATGTCACCGAGATCTACGAGGCCTGCAAAAAAATTGACCCCGATGACAAAGATACGTGGCACAGGGAATGGCTCATAACGGCTCAGGCATTGGAAAGACACGGCAAGGAGGCCGAAACGGCTGGAAACTGGTATACAGCACGAAACTGCTACATTCGTGCCTGCAATTACTACAGAATTGCGGAATATGCGGTGATGGATGATGACACCGAGAAAATCCGTGTATTTAAGAAAGTAAATGAACTCTTCGAAGCTGCCGGAAAGTACTTCGATGTCCAACCGGAGAAGATCCAAGTCGATTACGAAGATGTCAAGCTGGATGGTTACTTCTTCTCCCCTTCCTGGATAAAAGGTCCGAAGCCGACCCTTTTTGCTCTCAACGGTGGCGACGAGTGGTCAATTGAAAACTATTTCTGGCTAGGTCCCGCTTTTATTTCGTGTGGATATAACTTTCTGGTCTATGACCAGCCTGGCACCGGCCTCTCGCTGTACGAAAAGGGAAAAGAAAGACGAGCTGATAGTGAGGCTTTCCATTCCCGAGCAATCGACTTTCTTCTAACGCGGCCGGAAGTCGATCCCGATAAGATTATCGTGCACGGTGAGAGTTTTGCGGCTTACGACTCTTTGCGATTCGCTTCGTTCGATCACAGGATTGCTGCCGTCATCTCCGACGGCGGTACGCACGCCTTTGATTGGGATGCAATGCTTAAATGGATGCCACCGAGTCTGGCCGCACATGGCATGAGAATTCTGGGGGCAAAAAGCTTGGAGGACTTTGCGGGTAATCCGCGTTTTGCCTATGATCTTGAGGGCGTGCTCCACCAGATAGAATGTCCGCTTCTTGTAATGCACGGAGCGGAAGAGATATTGGTTCAGCCAAATCCGCTGACACAAGCCTTGAAAAATTATGAGCAAGCGGGTTCGAAAAACAAGACGTTCTTCCCGATAGAGGATAGACGACTTGGCGGATTAGAACACTGTCAGGTAGACAACATCAACGTGCTGCATGAGGTAGCGCTGAATTGGCTCTGCTCAATTGGGCTTGGGCCAGCCGCACCTCGCCCTGAGTGATTGCCAAGACGTCATAACGTAAAAGTCTATTTCACTCGCATTCTCCTTTCGTAGTTTTGAATATGAGTCAATCGTTTCTTTTGTTGTGTCTAGATTATCAAATAGTACAGAAGAAATTTCAATGGACTGGCGTAGATAGTATGTTGATGACGTAAACAGCATGAAATACGAGTACATTTCCGTCCGGACAACTAAAGAGGGTGTCGCAAATCAGCTGTAAATTAGCTGTTTCGCGGCACCCTCCATTCATTTGGGCATGCCTCTCTGATGATTCATAATATTCACGGCAATACATCATCTGAGTATACCTCAAGCAGGTTATTAATATAATTTCTGCTCATGGGAAGATTGGTAATCTCATGACCATTAAAAATATCGACGTTCCTTGCTTGTTTATAAGGCCCCCACAGCGCTTGATGCTTTTTCGGCATCTAGTCACCTTCCTCCCCGGTCACGGGTCATCCCGTGCCTACTTGACCGCCTTGGATATGATCTGATTCAACTTTTCAATGGTTGCCGCAGCATCCTGCTTGCCCAAGAACATCAGGTCGATGGTCTCCGTGATATCCGAGTTCAACCCCGGCACCTGAGCATCATAGGCCAATGCAGATCCATGAGCATGCCCTATGTTACGTCCCTCGGTCAAATAGCTTGAATGCTCAATGGTCGCCTTTTTCATAATGCTCTCATCTGCGGCAGCAAGCGTACCCATGGCATTCCCACCTTCAACCAGCCGCGCCTCCTGCCCCTTCACAGAGACGTAGAATGCCGCCAGCTTCATGGCCTCTTGCACATGCGGACTATTTTTATTTACAGCTACATAGGCAACCGGAATGGCAACGGGCTCATTCTTTCCGGTATTGGATGGCCAGTAGATATAATCAAAGTCGAGGCTTTTATTTTGACTAAACAAGGGCTCCAGCCATCTTCCCGCCGCCAGCATACCGACTTGATTGGACATGAACATCGCGTCAGCCCCTTGCCCTTTGGGAAGTGATCCGAGATATACGGCATTTCCCCTTTTCACCATATCGTACATAAAACTGAAGGCTTCCTTGCCCTTTTCATTGTGGTCCAGCACATATTTGCCTTGTTCATCAAAAATCTGACCGCCATTCGACCAGACCCATGAATACCAGTGAGCCCACCAGTTTTCCGCAATATAACCCTGTTTTCCGGCTGCCTTCAGCTTGGAAGTAGCCTCCTCAAAGGCATCCCAGTTCCACTTGCCTTCGTCATAGTATTCTTGCGGCGTCTTCACGCCTGCTTCCTTGAATACCTTTTTGTTGTAATACATGACCATCGGGTTTGAGTCGGGAGTGACCCCATAGATTTCCCCATCACGCTTTGCCGGTCCCCACAATCCTTCTGGAAAATCCTCAGCCTTCACATCACTTGCATCACTTTTTAAAAACTCACCCAAAGGCTGTACCTGCTTCGCCCCGATCAAACGCGCAATCGTCGGTTCATACGAATAAAACACATCCGGTCCGCGACTTCCCTGAAGCTGTGTCAACAGCTTTTGCTCATATTGGTCTCCCGGTACAGGCACCAGCTTAACCTCGATATTCGGGTTTTCCTTTTCAAATGCATCGAGTGCCCGCTGATACACCTTTACCTCCGCAGGATTACCCCAAACCTGCATCGTAAGCCGCACTTTTTGCCCGTCTGTGTTCTCTATTTTGGGAGAGGTACTGCATGCCGCTGCAAGTAAAAACAGAACGATGAGGAAAAATCCAATCTTTATCCAGCTCATGTAATCGTCCACTTTAACCGCCTCCTGTAGCTTCACTTGGTTGTATGCCTTCCTATTTTAAAACGCTTACAAAACTTCCCTATCATCATATGTAGAAGGGTGAGACACGATATCCCCATTTTCATTTTCATATAAATTTTCTCTTTTGGAGGACTCTGATATGACAGCGATCAAGGGAAAGTAAAGGCTGCACAACAAAAAAAGAAGAATGCAGATCACCTGCTTCCTTCTTTCGTATTCCTTGAGCTATAATTCAGTTTTCTAAATCTTTATTAGCATCTTTTCAAAAGTATTATAGCCGTTCGTTTCGCCTATATACGTATAACCGCATTGTCTGTAAAACTCGCTAAGCTTGTCATTGCCCGCAATACAGTCTAAACGGATTCGGTCCTTGCCTGTGAAGTGGATACCTTGTTCAATCCATTGCATCAGCTCACGGCCTAGACCCTTCCCGGTGCTATCGCGATCCACAACCAAACGATGCAGATATACTGAGGTTCCTCCCTCAGAATCCGTTTCGTCTAATCCCCACAACTTACGGTCCCATGCACTGGGCTGCTGCTGCAAGATCACTGCGCCTGCCAAGCCTTGATCCTCTGATGCTCGGAAAATAATCACTTCTCCACGTGCAATAGCGCCGCCTAGGTTGTGATCATCTTTTCCTTTTAGTAAGCGTCCCCATTGCGTAGAGCCTTTGCTGTGCAGCCACCTGGCCGTCTTTAAAATTAACTCCTGAACCTGCTCCTGATCTTCAGTGCTTGCCTGAAAAGCCATTAATCCTGGTTTGACGGATGATTCGACAATAGTCATTGATGTCATGCTGCACCTCAGCTCTCTAATTTTCCTTATGTATAAAATATAGCATAAAAAAAGAGCGTCGGTGATCTGGCAGAGCGTTAAAAATATGTATACTACTATACTCTTATCGGTCATTTATGGTGAAAAATGTAACCTTTCTAATCTTTTCAACCGATGATATCCGTATGAGAACAGTTGGAAAGGTTGTGAATGAGGTGCCAAGCCGTAATCCATATCTCCTCAAAAAGATATTTGGCATTAACAAAGAACGTATACTCATTTTCGCGCTGCTGCTGATCCCGGCTATCGCCGCCTTTATTGGAACACGGCCTATGCCTGCACAGTATATTTTGCAAGGAGAAATGCATCCGGTCAAAGATCTTGGCGTTCAGGGAAGCGTGTTTTTTGCGTCTGTTCAAACGGGTATTGCTAACAATCTCCTGGAGCGTTGGAATGTATACTCCAGTGAAAATGTATCCGGGGGTGCGATTAAGTTTGAACCCATTGCCCCTGATGAAGTGGACTCTTATTTGAAGGACCTTTCAGAGACGGACACGCTAAAATATTCTGCTATGCAAGCTGTACATGCAGCGACGGAATTAAGTGTAGACAGCGAAACAGGTGGTGATTCAACAGCTTTCTCGAATCTTAGCAAATTGGAGGATGCTCGCTATGCGGAGCTATTGACTCATTTGCAGGATCTTGCGGGGAATTCCTTGGGTCTGATGACAGGCATCGGACTGTATGAGGAAGCCAATAACATCGACTTTTCAGATGGCGGACGTCACAAAATTGCAGGCACTGGCACGATGGAAGAATACGGGGATGTCGGATCGGTCGGTGGGCTGGAGCAAAAACTGCTGGGAGCCGAGGCGGCAAAGGTTGATCTATTTTTCGTACCGGCAGATTATGAATGGTATGGGGAGGAAGGCAACGAAGCAGAGGCTGCCCGAGTCCAAAAGGAACATGGACTCAAACTGCGCATTATCCCCGTAGAAACACTGGAGGATGCTATCGTGTATTTGAAGCAACTAGACTGGGAGGAAGTACATCTTGAATGAATCAGATTCCAAAGCATTTCCATCCAAGACAGCTGGCAGCGTACACCAAGCCTTGCTAGCGGTGGGCACTATAGGTGAATTTATTATCCTTATTTTTACGTTAGTGTATATTTACGCAAATGATTTTTATTATGATCATCTATACGAGTTGGAGCAAAAATTTACAGTCTTTAGCTTTGTTCTGTACTACATGTGTTTTGTAACCTATCTGATCTGGCTAGTTCAAGTACATAAAGCCATCCGGCAAAAACATTCCGATTATCCGATTCGTACCGTGGGAGCCATTGCTCGCATGATTCCTTTTATTAACTTGTGGGGATTCTCCAATACATTCACCCATATTTATAGGTACTTTGCGCTCCACCCCGAATTGGAGCGTAAAGCTCGTTATATTCAAAAGATGATTGTTCCGCTATATTTTGTCTGGTTTGGTGAAGGAATTATTAACCGGATTCTTATCTTACATTTTTCCCAAATGGAATCGATGTCCATGTTGTTGGGAGCTATTATGCAAACCACCAGAATGGCCTTCTTTTACTGCATGACACGAATCATTCACAATAGTCTGGTTATGCTGAATAAAAAAGATGAAGAAGGATTGCATTAAAAAATGAGCTGGCCTCCACGGTCAGCTCGTTTCAATTTCTGGTAAAGTATATTACTTCATCCCCAGGATTTAATGCGTCTGTGAAGCAGGTACAATTCGGTATAATCCTGAAGTCTCGCCAGCCGCGGGACGTACTTCCTGGATGACCCAGCCTAATGAAAGTACCCGTTCTAGCCAATCATACTCAGCCTTCGTCAGTTCGGATGTAACGGCTTCGCTTCCTTCCTCCAGTGACAGCTCAGGCTCCCGTCTGAACGCAACGGCAATCCACGAACGAATGCCCCGGATCGTATTGTACTTGATCTGATATCCGTCCGCTACCGCGCTGACAAACACCTCCGGCTCTTGGGACGCCAGCCCAGTGACAAGCTCTGTGTAATCAAAATCGAGTGGTCCATCTGTTGGTAGCTCATTTTGCTGCACCCGACGGATTAATTCCTCTTGGGACCAGCCTAAAGAGCGTAATGATTCCAACAAGAGCGCGTCCCATTGGGAAATACGTACTCTTTTCGTCGATTCAGTCATCGTTTTTTACCTCCTTTGGGTCATGCACATCGTACAACCGCTTTTAACCCTAACGGTTAACCGGATATGCTACATAATGGCCGGGACTGATTTCTCTCAGCTCGGTTGCACTGTTGTTATCCTTGTCCCATACTAATGAACCGTCTGGTTGGGCCAAGCTTCCCCCCAGTCCCTCCCGCTCTCCGACTGCTCTCGGATCAGGCACAGGGATGGAGGACAGCAGCGCCTGCGTATAAGGGTGAGCGGGCTGCTCATACAATTCATCTGCATCGGCTACTTCTACCAGTCGGCCATGGTACATCACACCGATTCGGTCTGAAATATGCCGCACCATCGACAAGTCATGGGCGATGAACAGGTACGTCAGCCCGAACTCCTGCTGGAGATCCTCCAGCGTGTTAATGACCTGCGCCTGGATGGACACATCGAGTGCCGAAATCGGCTCGTCACAGACGATGAACTCGGGGTTCACGGACAGAGCACGAGCGATGGAAATCCGCTGGCGCTGCCCGCCGCTGAACTCGTGCGAGTAGCGGTACAGATGCTCTCGCTTCAGCCCTACCTTCTCCAGTAAAGCCACTACGGCATCCTTACGCTCACTCCCCTGATGCAATCTGTGAATATCCATCGGCTCACCGATCAGGTCAAGCACGTTCATACCCGGATTAAGAGAGGAATATGGGTCCTGAAAAATGCTCTGAATGCGCCGACGCAGCGGCTTGAGCTGTTTATCGTTCAGCTTGGAAATATCCTGGCCGTCAAAGCGTACCGTACCTTCTGTATAATCGTATAACCGCGTCAGACAGCGTCCAACCGTCGATTTGCCACTCCCTGACTCACCGACCAGTCCGAACGTCTCGCCACGCTTGATTTGAAAGCTCACGCCATTCACCGCCTTGAGCACCTCAGAGCTACGCCCTAACAAATCCTTTGCGGTCACAAAATGCTTCTTAAGCTGGTGTACCTCTACCAAGGGCTGATGCTCGCCCAATACATTCTTTGCTTCACTCACCGCTATTCTCCCCTTCCGCATGGCCCGCTTCGGGCGTCTCGTAGACTCCAGCAGGCACGGCGTCCGGCTCGTTCAACCAGCAGGCTGCTCGCTGGTCCGGGCGCAGCTCCACCATCGGCGGCCGCTCTACACAGCGGGCAAACGCATGCGGGCACCGTTCCATGAACGGACAGCCCGATGGCGGGTTCAGCAGGTCCGGCGGCGTGCCCTCAATCGGCACCAGCCGCTCTCGGAAGCCGTTCGTACGCTGGGGCACAGAACGCAGCAGGCCCTGCGTATACGGGTGGCCCGGACGATAAAAGATATCGTCCACGCGTCCCTCCTCCATCACCATGCCGCCGTACATCACGATGACACGGCTGCACACCTGGGCGACGACGCCCAGATCATGGGTGATTAGAGCAATCGACATGTCGGATTGCTGCTTTAAAGACTTGAGCAGCTCCAAGATTTGCGCCTGAATCGTCACGTCCAGCGCTGTAGTCGGCTCATCTGCAATCAGCAGCTCCGGGCTGCACGAGAGCGCCATAGCAATCATCACCCGCTGGCGCATCCCGCCGCTGAATTGATGCGGGTATTGGTTCATTCGGCGCTCCGGCTCGGTAATGCCTACTTGTCGCAGCAGTTCTACAGCTGCTTGCGTAGCCGCTTCCTTGCTCAGTCCTCGATGTCTGCGAATCACCTCGACCAGGTGATAGCCAACCTTTTTGACCGGATTCAGCGAGGTCATCGGGTCCTGAAAGACCATCGCAATCTGGTTTCCACGTATTTTGCGCCATTGCTTTTCCGTCAGAGCGGTCAGACTTTGTCCCCGATAACGGATATCGCCGTTCAGCCGCTTGCCCGGCGGGGCTATCATCGACATGATCGCTTTCGCTGTCACACTTTTGCCGCTGCCGGATTCTCCTACGATTCCTACCGTTTCTCCAGCATCAATATGAAAACTAACCCCTCGAACTGCCTGATTCTCCCCCTCACGAGTGAAAAACGAGACCTCCAGCTGTTCGACGGACAGTAGATGTTCTATCATTGTGTTTTCGCTCCTTCCTATCGCTCCTGGAGCCATTTGTAATGGGCCTGTACTATGAATCTATGAAACTATGAATCATCGTTTTACTAATTTGGGTTCAAAGCCTACACGCAGCACATCTCCCAAAACATTAAAGCTCAACACAGTCAGTAAAATAAGCAATCCCGGAAACAATGCCATATATGGGGCCTGTGCAATATATCCTTGGGCATTATTCAGCATACTGCCCCACGTAGCATTCGGCAGCTGAACACCAAAGCCGAGGAAGCTCAGTGACGATTCCATCATAATTGCTGAAGCGATATTGTTCGTCGCCCCTACGATAATTACCGGAATCAGATTAGGTACAATGTGCTTCATAATAATACCAAACGTACTTTGTCCCGAAGCTTTGGCGTATAGTACATACTCCCGTTCACGCAACGTCATTGTCTCTGCACGGACCACCCGGGCAATGTTCATCCACATGAGCAAGGCGATAATGACAATGATATTGCCGACGCCCGGCTTCAAAAACACACTCAGCAGCAAAATAACCAAGAAAGACGGAATCGACATGATCAGCTCCAAAACCCGCATAAGCAGATTGTCGATCCATCCTCCAAAATACCCGCTCACAATACCTACCACTGCACCGATACTGGTCGCAATAATCATGGACGCGAAGCCTACCAGCAATGATACACGTCCGCCGTACAGTGCTCTTGTAAAATAGTCCCGCCCATAATCATCCGTTCCAAACCAGTGTGCCGCTCCCGGTGGTTGGAGACGCTCCAGCACGTTCAACTTATTCGGGTCCTGCGGCGATAAAAATGCGAAAATCGCCCCCAGCGAAAATACAATCAATAGTATGAGGGCGACGGCGCCCATTTTGCTCGTCATCAGCTCGATCCCGATGTTGCGCCATTTGCTCCGATTCATGAATTCACCTCGTTGATTTAATTCTCGGGTCCGCAATGCTGTACAAGATATCCGCAAGCAGATTACCCAGGATCAGCAGCAGAGCGGAAAATAAAGTAATCCCCATGATGACAGGATAATCCATCCCTTTTACCGCCGTCATGCCCAGCGAGCCAATGCCCGGCCAGGAAAATACCGTCTCCGTCACAATGGCTCCAGCCACCAAGTCCGCAACCGACATTCCGAGCAGCGTAATGATGGGCAGCAGCACATGCTTGAGAACATGTCGAAACAAAACTAGTCTTTTTCCAGACCCGAACGCGTATTGAATCTGCACGTACTCTTCCTTGAGCTGCGTAATTGTGCTGGAACGGATGTACCTCACATACACAGACAGAAAACCGAAGGCCAGTACAAAACATGGTAAAATCCCATGCTTGATCACATCCAGCACCGAGTCCGTACCGATGGTACGCATCCCAGTACTCGGAAGCCAATGCAGATAAATCGCAAACAAATAAATAAGTAAAATACCGAGCCAAAACAGCGGAACCGAAATGCCGATGTACGACATCAGATTAATCAGCTTGTCGATCCAGCGATTCCGATTAGCCGCAGCCGTCAAACCGAGTGGAATGGCAATCAGCACAGCCAGTATGATGGATGCGCCCATTAACCCGGCTGTTGCCGGGAGACGATCGAGAATCTGATCCAGCACGGGCTGGTGATTAATTAGCGAGTAGCCGAGATCACCCGTTAGGCTCTTTTTAAGCCATAATATGTACTGCACATAAGCGGGCTGGTCCAGCCCCAAGCTATGCCTCATGCGTTCAATGTCTTCCAGATGCATATTCGGTGTAACAAAAGAGAGAACCGGATCACCTGGAGCCAGCTTGATCAAGCCGAAGCAGACGATGGACACAAAAAATAGCATCGGTATAACTTGCAGCAACCTTCTGGCGATGAGTTGTCTCATACGTTTCCCTTCCCCTTGCTGTTTTCGAAAAAAATAAGCTGGTTAGCCCAGCTTATTTTTTGAAAACCCTGTCTTATTTGTGATAAATTTTGGACAAATCCTCGAAAATCACAACCGGCTTTAACACAGCCTGATCAATACCGCCATACTGCTTGTCGAAGGCTACAATAGTCTTGGTGTAAGCAATCGGGTAGATGACTGCATCATTAGCCAGCAGCTCTTGTACCTTTTTATAAATTTCGCCACGTTTAGTCGTATCCGACTCACCCGCGCCCTCTTCCAGCAGCTTATCCACTTCTTTATTTGAATAATGCGAATAGTTGGAGGATGATCCGGTGCTATACAAAATACGATACGCGTCCGGGTCATAACCCATGATATAGCCGCTGATCGCCAAGTCGAAGTCCTTGGCATTGGTGTCCACAAATTTTTGCGACCAAGCTGAGGAATCCATGCTGTTCACGTCCAGCTGAACGCCTATGTCCTTGAACTTCTGCTGGATATAGAGCGCTTGTGCTTCCTGTACCTTGTTGCCGCCCGGAATGATAATGCGCAGCTTCAGTCCTTCAGCGCCAACCGATTTCAGCAACTCTTTTGCCTTGTTCACATCATTATTAAAAAATGCAACGTCGTTCGTGTGATACAGTACGTCCTGTGTCAGAGCAGATTTCGCAGTGTCTGCGTAATCCTTGGAGCCATAGGAAACTTGAATCAACTCATCCTGATTCAGCGCGTAAGAGAGCGCCTGACGCACTTCTTTTTTGTTCAACTGCTTCGTATCACTGTTTTCATTAAACATCAGATAAGCCAAGCGACCTTCGCTGTAAGGGAAAATGTCAAACTTATCTGTTGCTTTAATGGTCTCCACATTTTGCGGATCTAGATAGTTTACATTGATCTCACCATTTTGAAGAGCCAAATTCGCAGCATTCGAATCTTTAACAATCCGATATGTTACTGAATCCAAATGCGGCTTGCCACCAACATAGTTATCGAACCGTTCAAGTGTAACGTACTCACCGGTTTTGTACTCTTTAAATTTGAAAGGACCTGATCCAATCGGTGAGTTGTTTTTCGTGCTTTTCTCAATATCCGCTTCATTCTCGAAAATGTGCTTCGGAATCGGGGATACCTGTACCAATGCTGCCTCAAAAGCAGGAGCTGGCTGAGGAAGCTTGAAATCCACTGTTGTATCATCAACCTTGCTTACCTGAACCGGTTTGCCATTAACCATAAAATTACTTCTCAAAAAGCTGTGCTGCTTCTCATCCAAAATTTTGTTAATGGTGAAAACAACATCGTCAGCTGTCAGCTTCTCTCCATCATGCCAAGTCAGATTTTTTTTCAGTTTTAGTGTATACGTCAGCTTGTCTGCTGAAGGAGTCAGACTGTCTGCCAAATAAAATGTCTTTTTGCCATTGTTCACTTGAAATAATGGTGCGAATATCGCCTGGTCTATCGTCAGACTTACCCGATCACCCGCATAGTTCGGATTCAGCACCACCGGATCAGCTTGTACGCCAATGATCAGGCTGCCACCATCTTTAGGCTGTCCGTTATCAGCTGTTGTGGTAGCTGCACCAGTCGTATTTCCATTCGTCTCAGACGTAGATCCAGAATTACCGCCGGAGCATGCACTTACAACCAACATCAATACAATGAATACCAATACACCAGTCAAATTACGACGCATCGCTCTAGCCCCCGTGTTCTCCTAATATGTAATAAATTTATTATAAATCGGAATAGTCGGATTTACAATCGGTCAAAAACTGTTTATTCCCCTTGTCATTAGCATTCCAGACATTATGTGATCGAATCTAGAAAAAAGACACCCGGTAAGGGTGTCTTCAGAGTATCCACAAACTGATCAGTGCCAGGATGGCAGGCAGGCCTTGCTTTAATAAAATAGACTTATTGGCAGTTAATGCACCATACACCGCAGCCACTACCACACAAATGACAAAGAATAATTGGATTTGCCGCCCGATCACAGGTTCCGGATAGAACAAGCCCCACACCAATCCGGCTGCCAAGAAGCCGTTGTACAGCCCCTGATTTGCAGCCAAGGATTTGCTTGCTTCCGCCAGCTCCTTCGAGGTGCCGAACGTACGCATCGCCCGCGGAGTCGTCCACAGAAACATTTCCAATATTAGAATGTACACATGCTCCAGAGCTACAATTCCGACCAATATTGAACTAAGTAAGCTCAAGTATATTCCTCTTTTCCACATAAAGTTACTATGAGGTGACTTTTAGATCTATCCTCGAAAAGTATAGTTCATCTTCCAAAAACAGTAAAGAGACCGAACCTAAGGCCCGGCCTCATTTCTACATGAAGCCTTACATTGTTCTCGCAAAATCCAACAAAGCTTTGGACATGCTGTTGATCTCGTCCGTAGATGCATTCACTTGCTGCGTTAGCGCTGCTTGTGTTTGTGTCAGCGTAGACATATTACCGATATTGTGCAAAATCCGCTCAATGAGTGTCTTCATTTCGTCCAGACTGGTCTCGATATTTCCGGTCGCATCAGCACTGTGAATGGCAAGTTTTCTCACTTCATCTGCGACTACCGCAAACCCCCGCCCCTGCTCGCCCGCACGTGATGCCTCAATGGCAGCATTCAGACCCAACAGATTCGTTTGATTCGCAATCTCTTTAATGAAGTTGGAGATGTTTTGGGTCTCTTCTGCACTGACTTTGGCTTGATTCGCTGCCTCTGTCGATTGCTCCTGAGCCGTAGCCAGCTCCTGCGCTTGGTTACTAACCGAATTAACACCATTCACCATTTCCGTAATGGAATCGGAGAGATGCTGGATCTTGAGCGTGAGTTCATCCGCAATAGCCTGCTTTTCCTTTTCTATTGTAATGTCACGAATGGTACCCGCAATCCGAATAGGCACTCCCTTGCTATCGCGCAATGTTTTTCCACTGCAATAATACCAGCGATGCTCACCATTCTTACGCACCAAACGACATTCCATTTCATAAGGTGTGCGCCCTGTATAATCATTTAAATGATCATTCAAAACTTTAATCGCCATTTCGGCGTCCTCAGGATACAGAATTGAAGCCCAACTGCTAAGCTTGCTTGGGAAATCTTGCTCATCCTTAAAGCCCAGCGTAGCCCGGAATTGCGGTGACCACCAAAATATACTATCCGGATTCTCAATGTCTCCTCCAATAATGTTTACATCGTAAGGAGCCTCCACCAAAACACGATTAATGAGATCGTATCTTGTAACCAATGCCTGAAGCTCCTCAGACTTAATCTTCTGATCGTGCACATCCAACAGAGCGCCTGCAATCCGAAGCGGCACTCCCTGCTGGTCACGGATCGTCGTTCCGGTAGCCCGGAACCAACGATATTCTCCATGCTTCAGCCTCAAGCGATACTGTACGTCATAAGGGGTCTTTCCCGTAAAGTCCAGTAAATGATCAGACAATTCTGCCAAAGACCTGTCATAATCTTCGGGATGCAGCCGAGATGACCAGCTATCTAATACATTAGGGAAGTCCTTTTCGCTCTGATACCCCAGCATAGAACGGAATTCTTCTGACCATGTGAACGTATTACTTGGATTGACAGGATCACCCGCAATGACCTCCATGTCCCATAAGCCAATCTCTATAGCCTTGGTAACAAGCTTCAAACGGATATCAACATGTTGAGCATCATTTTTCATGGACTCTATCGCTTGGTTAACATTGTTTGCGATTTCTTGAACCTCAGGAGAAGCTGAGGAAACCTGTATTGCAGCAGAGTAATCTTTTTGCTGTATTCTTTGTGAAAGTTTGCGGCTTTCTTCTACTAAAGGAGCAAGTGATTGAGACTCATTTTTCTTGAGAAACATATATGATCTTCCCTTCTAAGCCAATATATAAAACGGTATAATTTAATATCGGAATTTTATTAAGAATCATTATAATTAAATCTTTAATTACATAGGCATTAAGACTTATTTTTCATGTCCATATACCTATAATTCCATACAGAAAACATCGAAAAATGTCGAAAAAGGAAGAATTCTAACAAGTCTGGAAACAGAAAGGGCACCTTTGCATTACTGCGCAAAAGTGCTCTTTCTGTCAACTATTCAGTTCGTTATATCTTATTTAATTGAAGCAACGTATTCCTCGCCCTTTTCTTTATCATATTGGCCTTCCCATTTGGACATGACCACAGCGGCAAGCGAGTTACCTAATACATTAACTACCGTACGCGCCATATCCAGAATGCGATCAATACCAGCGATAAAAGCCAAACCCTCCAGCGGGAGGTTCACTGCTCCAAGCGTAGCGAGCAAAACGACAAAGGAAGCACCCGGCACACCTGCAATACCTTTGGAAGAAATAATTAATACTAGTACCAGCGTGATCTGTGTCGTGATTGGCAGATCAATACCATACATTTGGGCAATGAAAATCGCAGCCAGTGCCTGATACAGGGTGGAACCGTCCAGATTAAAAGAATACCCAATCGGAATGACAAAGGACGTAATTCCTTTAGGACATCCGAACTTCTCCATCTTCTCCATGATCTTAGGCAAAACACTTTCCGAACTGGCCGTCGAATATGCAAGCAACAGCTCACTTTTCAAAATTTTAATCATGGTCCAGAGACGGGTACCGCACAGCTTGGCGATAATTCCGAAAACAATCACAATGAACAGCGCCATGGAGCCGTACACCGACAAAACAAGCTTCAATAACGGCCATAATGAAGCCAACCCAAACTTGGCCACTGTCGTTCCAATCAGTGCAAATACTCCGAACGGAGCCAGGCGCATGACCTGATTGGTTACCCAGAACATGGCGTCGGCTACGCCTTCAAAGAAATTCAGCACAGGCTTGCCCTTGTCACCAATCGCCGCTACCCCTAGTCCAAACAGTACGGAGAAGAATATAATAGCGAGCATATCTCCCTCGCCCAGAGCTTGAATAACATTGGTAGGAACAATATGCACAATCGTATCTATAAAGCTATGGCCTGACTTCTCTGCAGTCTCCACATAGGAATGGATATCACTCTTCGCCAGGTGGGACATGTCCACGCCGTCACCAGGTCGAACCAGGTTGGCAACAAGCAGTCCGAACAGGATGGCGACTGTCGTTACAATCTCAAAGTACAGAATGGACTTTCCGCCAAGTTTACCTAGTTTTTTCATATCGCCCACGCCGGCAACGCCGATAATGAGCGTTGAGATCACAATAGGCACGACAATCATCTTGATCAAGCGGATGAAAATATCGCCGATTGGCTTTAAGTAGACTTCCACCCCTGAATTGCCGTAAAATAAGGCACCAATAATAATACCTAAAGCCAGACCGATAAAGATTTGCATCGTCAAATTAATCTTTTTCACTTCGTGTCCCCCCCTGGCTGATTTGTATATTTTTGCAGTATGCTGTTCTTAATATTCAAATGATGTTATTTATACTACAATCTGATCTATAAAAACCGACAATTATCTACAGCTGCATTTATTTTTTTCTATAAATTCACAAACTTTAACGACGAGCCTGTGAATTTAGCTCACATTGCCTTTCTGACTGAATACCCAGGAGGTGAATATGAATGAAGTTGAACACGCTCCTTTTCCTGCTCATGCTTGTATTTGTACCGCTCGCAGGTGAGCTGAATATTCACCCGTTCGCTAATACATTCCGTCTCAGCTTTGGTACGCCTGTATTTTTTTTCTTTCTGTTATCTATTCGTCATATTCCGCCTGCATTATCGGGAGTGCTTGCAGGGATAGCGGTAGTCGCCTTTCGCATCTTACTCAATCATTACACTCAGTCCAGTCTTCTCTTCGAAGAGTTGCTGATCTTGCATGGCCCTACCTTTTTTTATTACATGGTCTACGGTCTGCTCTTCCAGCTCCTTAACATTAATGCTGAGCCTTACCGCGCACTCCGTGTGGGTATCCTCTCTGTAGGGATTGAGGTTGCCGCAAGTGTGTCGGAACTTAGCGTCCGGTGGAGTATTGACGGCGATTTCTGGGACATCATTAAGATCAGTAAAGTAGCTTTTATGGCTATGATCCGCAGCTTCTTCGTGCTTGGGTTTTATAATATGATTCGGTTAAATCAATCGGTCCAGCATGAAGAGGCACAAAGACAGCAGACGGAGCGAATTTTACTTCTTGTATCAGACTTGTATGAGGAGTCGGTCCAGTTAGGCAAAACGCTGTCACATGCAGAACAAATCACTCGTGAAAGCTACGAGCTGTACCGTGAACTGCAACAGGATGAATCTCTAAAGGATAGAGAACATTACGCCAGACAGGCACTTCGTATTTCCGGACAGGTTCACGAGATTAAAAAAGACAGCCAGCGGATTTTTGCTGGTTTGTCCAAGCTGATTGATGCCGAAAGCGGAGTGCATTACATGGCTTCTCAAGAGCTTGGGGAGCTCATCATCCGAACGAACAGCAAGTACGCCCAATCACTGGACAAGTCTATTCGTTTTACCCTAGATGTCGATCCTTTGTTGCCCAAGCTACATGTTTATACCGTTCTGACACTTATTAATAACCTGACAGCCAATGCGGTTGAAGCCATGAGGGACGACGGAAGGATTGACGTTTCTATTCGCTGTCTTCCGGGAAAAGAGGATATAGCTTCCTTTAGTGTTACCGACAACGGTCCGGGTATTCCTCAGCGGAAACGGGAAATGGTCTTCACACCAGGGTATACGACCAAGTATGATGAGGAAGGACAACCGTCGACCGGTATGGGATTGTTTTATGTACGTGAGGTCGCGGAGAGCCTTGAAGGAACGATTGAACTACAACAGATTGAGGAAGAGAATACAGATAGATTACAGACCACTTTTAGAATTACATTGCCTTTACGGAAACTGACGGAGAAAGGAAGATAGCCCGGATGCGTTTTTATATTGTGGATGACGATCAAGGGATTCGTTCTATGCTGGCAGACATTATTGAAGACGAAGGTCTAGGGGAAGTCATCGGGGAAGCGGAGGATGGTTCCTATGTGAATAGCGGCCTGCTGGAGCTGAACCGGATTGATGTATTGCTAATTGACTTGCTGATGCCGCTTCGTGACGGCATTCAGACCGTGCGTGCACTCGGCGATCAATTCAGCGGCAAAATCATTATGATTTCTCGCATCGAATCCAAAAACATGATCGGCGAGGCGTACTCGCTCGGTATTGAATATTATGTGGCCAAGCCTTTGAATCGACTGGAGATTATTGCAGTTATTCATAAGGTGGCTGAGCGTCTGCGCATGCAGCAGTCGATTACGGATATCCAGCGGACGCTTCAAGGGTTGTCGATGTTCACATCGAATAACCCAACGGCAACGATTGAACCGACCCGAAACATCGTAACTTCCGGGCAGTTTCTGCTCTCCGAGATGGGAATGATCGGCGAAGCTGGGAGTATGGATTTGTTGGACATGCTGGAATTTCTGGACCAGTATGAGGAGGAAACAGGCAATCTGTCTCCCTATCTGTTCCCGCCGTTGAAGGATATATTTGCTAATGTAGCATCCAAACGGTTAGGGGCTTCAGCCTCAGCAGTAGAGCTGAGTAAGGAAATTAAAGCATCGGAGCAGCGTGTCCGCCGCGCTATTTTCCAGACGCTAAGCCATATAGTATCGCTCGGGTTGACTGACTATACCCATCCTAAATTTGAAAATTATGCATCCAAATTTTTTGACTTTACAGAAATTCGCAAAAAAATGCTGGAGCTACAAAACAATGTGGAGCCTTCACTGTCCCAAGCCCGCATTAATACGAAAAAGTTCGTACAGGTGCTCTATATGGAAGCAAAACGACTATTGCATTAAGAGAAAACGCACCTGCATCTCCTCATGTATCTATTACTCGGAGATAAAACAGGTGCCCATCGTTGATGATTAGATATCTCTTTAATCCAGACTCTTTCCCTGCCACTCCATAGCTTCCAAGAGATCTACACCATCGGACAGCAGACGTTTCAAGACATTCAGTTCTTCTGAGCTGTAACGATTTAAAAATTGAAATAACTGTTGCTGTACCTCAGCATGCAGTCGCTCATGTACAAGAAAGAGTTTTTTTCCCAACGGGGTTAGCCGAAAATAAATTTCTTTTTTGTTGTCGTTCAGCTGGGTTCTGCGAATCCAGCCTTCCTTGAGCAGCTTGGTGCTGACTTTCGAAACGGTACCTTTGCTCAGCTCCATTCGTTGCGCTAAGGTTGTAACATTGATCGGCTCATGCTGCCCGATACAATCCATAACGTGCACATCCGTCATATTGAGCGAAGTCATTCCATCAAAGTGCTCGCGGATTTCTTCGAGAAAGGTCATGCTCTCTCTTTGCTGATGCTGCTCCCACTGATGATTCATCTTAATAAGCAAATCATAGACATGCTGAACCGATGTCGCCTTTTCCATACGAACAAGTAGTCACTCCTTTGGCATACTCCTCCTTTCATTATAGCCCACATTTGTTTCACAAGAAACAATATGGTCATGTTATGAACATACCCTTTCCCCTTTATACCAATGTGGCAATGCCTTCCTTAATCACACTCAATATATCCGTTTGTTTCATAGAAATGGCCCAAGCGATATACCCATCCGGACGGATGAGAACCGTATGCACATCTCTCCATCCCACGGGCACTTCCTCGGCTACGGCCTCACATATGAAATATGTGAAAGTGAGCTATGGTGAAACTCATTCGATACCTCATTATCCTTTGCAAGATGGAGAAGTACAAAGCGGCCTTCATGAAGAAGATCGTAAGCATACGTTGTCATTCCGTCAGGCAAATGCAATTCAAAATCAGCAAACCGTTTCCCGTTCAGTGGATGCTGCGGTATATTGCTAGCCGCTGGATAACATACATCCAGTGCACTAATCTGCTCTGCCATAGATTGATTAATTTCCGGATGGCGGAACCATTCCTCATGCAATTGGCGGTGTGCCAATACAGCAGGCGTAAAGTCCAATAAACGGGTCTGAACCTCGGTATTCCGTAAGAACTGCGTATTAACCGGATAACGTTCGTCATGATAGCTACTCAGCAGCGTGTCTGGAGCCCAGCCACGAATCATTCCGGCCAGCTTCCATCCCAGATTTACCGCCTCTTGCAAGCCAACATTCATTCCCTGTCCACCTGCTGGGAAGTGGATATGCGCAGCATCACCTGCTAGCAGGATTCTCCCTTTACGATAGGTCTGCGCCTGCCGCGTTGCATTTCCGAATCGAGATAACCAGCGAGGATTGGATACGCCAAGATCTGTACCGAGCAGATCATACAGTCCTGTCTGCACTTCTTCCAGCGTCACAGGTTCGTCCTTCGGAATCTCCATCATTCGCGGTGTAGTCAAAATAACCCGATAAATATCTGGATACACGGGGGCAATCATCACCCCACCTCGTTCACTATATTCGGAATGTACGCCACTTTCAGGCGGATTGACTAACTCTACATCCGCCAATACAGCGGTCAGAGTCGTATCCGTGCCCGGAAAAGCAATCCCGGCTTGTTTACGCACGATACTCCCAGCCCCATCCGCTCCTACGACATAAGCAGCATTCATTACCGATACATTGGCTTGTGGTCCAGATGCGCATACACTCACCACCTCTACGCCCTGCTCGTGCTCTCGCACAGATACCACTTCCATGCCACGATGGACGACAGCTCCCAGCTTGAGCGCATGCTCCTCGATCACTTGCTCTGTAATCACCTGTGGAATAAACAACGTATAATTAGAAGAACTATCAAGCACAGAAAAATCCAAGCGGGTATTCAGCATTGTAAAGTGACCCGTACGTATAGGTCTGCCGCGCTTCATAAAGCGCTCCTTCAATCCACGCATATCAAACATCTCAAGCGTCCGTGGATGTAGCGTAAGCGCACGCGACTGGCCACTTGGCTTCTCTAAACGTTCAATTACACATACGCTTACGCTTGCTAATGCCAACTCAGCAGCTAACCACATTCCAACAGGTCCGCCGCCTACTACAATCACTTCGTAATCCATGTTCACACCCCTATCTAAAATCTTTATTTCCACCACCTAATCGTTTCTCACGAAACAATATATACATACAGAAAGCTCCCCTTAACATTTCCGTATATATTAAACAACATATACAGCTGTCGTTTATTGTTTCTATTGAAACAATATTATTGTAATTTAATTGAGAACAATTATCAACCACTTTATTAAAAAGATTTCTACCCTTTACTTTAAATCATGCATTCATTTACATTTCATAAAATATAATTGTATAATCGTTAAATGAGACTAAGCTAGAACAAACTCTCCATAGAAGGGATGATCATACATGTCAGATGCCAATCAATTATTCGGTCAAGCGCTGGTTAAATCACTGGTCGGGGAACGTGGACATATTCGAGTAGCTCGGGCTTTACCAGACATTGACGTCGAGCTGGCAGGGAAGAAAAATGCAGAAATGCCTTACAGCATTTATCAACTGCTGAAGCATATGATCTACTGGCAGCAATTTATGCTGGAGCATTTGGAAGGACGGAAGCCCCAGCTTCCGGGCAATGTCATGGAAAGCTGGCCCGAAGAGACTGGACCGCAAAGCGAAGAGGCATGGCAGGCTCTCATTAACGAATTTTTACAGGGCGTAGATCAAGCTGTGCAGATTGCCGAAACCGCGCAACTGGATGATTCACTAGCTCATTTCCCAGGTGAAACGAAAGCAGGACTGCTGCGGAATATCGCTTCCCACAATTCATATCATTTGGGTGAAATCGTACTGCTACGCCGGATCTATGGAGCTTGGCCACCACCAGGAGGTGGCTTTCCAGCTTAAAGGCAACACCACCGCTCTAATCAAGATTCCTTCCATCCGCCGCTTCATACCTCCATCATTGCATTGGGATTTAGGCACCGCGAGGAACTCGCTCGCGTAGCCTATATGGGAACCCGCTAACTCGACTTGAAGCCGTTCATCCGTAATCAAGTGCAATCCGAATAACGGTTCCCATGATGCAAGATCAAAGAGAGGTTTCGAGGTTATGGTGAGACACTTATATTTAAATCGTAATATCGCCTGTATGATCGTGATCAGCCTTATTGCTAACATGAGTGGAAGTATGATCCTTCCACTCTTTGCTATTTATGTAGAGCAATTCGGGATATCCGTACTCGGCATGAGCATTTTATTTTCTCTGTTTTATGTGGGGAGATTTCTTGGTGGAGGCTTGGCAGGACGAATTTATGAAAAGATTGGCGCAAAACGCTTGGGGTTGAGCTTACTCATTGCCGAAATCGCTTGTATGCTCCTGTTTCCGATTGCAACAAGCTTCATCATTTTATCCATACTGAGACTCCTTCAGGGCTTGGTAGCTATAGGGCTAACCGTCTTTGTAAGAGTCACGATCAACCATATGAGCACCGCAGAGAATCGAGGCACGCTCAATGGATATATCAGCAGCAGTGAAGGTGCCGGTATGATTTTAGGGCCTCTTATGAGTGGAGCTATTGTTTCTTATTTTTCTTTATCCATTCCGTTTTATTTCGTTGCTATTTTCTCATGTATATCCTTCGTTGCCGTCTCCAGAATGACCTTCCCCAGTCTCTCCTCCAAACCTCAGCAACAGCACGTACCCCTTCATGAGTCGAAAAGAAAAACCATGCTAACGAAACAGCTACTGCTCTATTCCACCGTTCATTTTCTTGAAATGAGTGCATTCGCTATATTTTTAACGTACTTCTCCATATATGCAACCTACAAGCTCCATTGGAGCCCCGCAGAAATTAGCTTAGCTTTTACAATTATCGGCATATCGACCTTCATCTCAGCGCCCTTTATTGGCAAAATATCTGATCTACTTAAGGATCGCTTGATGCTTTGTATCCTCGGTCTATTGTTGATCATGGTGGAAATCATTTTATTTCTTTGGTTCACTGAACCGTGGATCGTATACTTAGGAATGTTCATCGGAGGTATCGGAGGGGCCAGCTATCTGGATTCCTTTTACTCGCAACTAGGGGATGTTATTCCTGAGGAGAACAGAAGCACATTTATCGGCAACGTCGTATCTTTGTCCGAATTGGGGGCTATTGTGTCTCCGATCATCGCAGGTGTACTCATGGAACGCTTTAGCATCAACACTCCCTTTTACTACAATTTGATTTTGGTGTTGATCGCCATAGTTATCCAATATGTCATTCGATTTAAGTCGAAATCTATAAGAAAAAGGCCAATTGCATAAGCAACTGGCCCCCTTTTTCATCACAGCTCCAACTCAACTGCAACCCCAAAATGATCCGATACAACTGGTCCAGTTTTCCCGTTCAGTACAACGGTTGAGGATTGAACCTGTACAGCCTTATTGGAGAAGATAAAGTCAATACGGAGCGGCTCCGCATTACTTTCCCAACCAGCAATAGCTTTAATCACCGTGTGGCCATCATCACGTACTGCTGCATTCGGATAGGTGTCCGACCAGCCGGATTGCAGTACATAGTCATATCCTTCTCCGCGCACTTCAGCCGCGTTGTTGAAATCACCCATCATGAACACAGGAGTCGGAGCAAAAGAATGTAGCACTTTGGTTGTACGATCCCATAGTCCACGGAAGGATTCTTCATCATTCCACCAGTTAAAATGTCCACTTACAAACCAGGCCTGCACTCCGTCCACCACAGTTTGAATACCGACAATTTTACGTGAGCGGTAGTTGTCATAATCCTGTAGCGAGGAAACATATTCGTTCACCGTAGCTGTAATCGGTGTTTTCGACAGAATCGCCAACCCCTCGTCGTATTTGGCAAAACCAACATGCGCGGGAGCCCACGTCCAATGATAGCTATCAGACAATAGCCCGTTCAGCACATAAGCATAGTTATCACGCTTAATGACAACTTCAGGATCTGCGCTATGGTAAGTGCCCAAATCGTCCGCTGACAAAGGAGCCTCTTCCATAGACTGGTTCACTTCCTGTAAAGCAATGACATCAAACTGCTGTTCATCAATAAAAGCAGCCAGTTGCTTTAGCTTATCGTGCTGGTTTTCTTCCATCCAAGCATGTGCATTTAAGGTTAACAACTTCAAAGTAATCACCTGTTGAGTATGTCTTGTATATCTGATTTAAGCACATCAGCCTTCGGTCCGTAAACCGCCTGCACCCCATTATCTACTTTTATCAAGCCCAAGGCACCCAGCGCTTTCCACGTTTTTTCGTCCCCAACGGCATCTGTATCCTTAACCGTCACACGCAGACGGGTCATGCAAGCGTCCACCTCGACAATGTTCTGCTCACCCCCAAGTGTCTTGATGATATCCGTAGCCAGTTGATTTTGAGTGGAAGTAGCTGCCACACCCTCTGTCTTCGTACTCCCTGCCTCGGAAGTCCCTTGGGGCTCCTCATCCGTATAGTTCCCCAGTCTTCCCGGCGTAGCCATTTGGAATTTACCGATCATAAAATAAGCGATAAAGTAGGTTGCTACCGCAAACACCACGCAAGTCAGCACGAAGTTAATAATATCCTGCACCAACCCCGCATTTATAGACAACGGCATTCGGGTCAGCAGTTCAATCATACCAAATGAATGTAAACGCAAATGTATGATGTCGGCCATTCCGAACGCAATACCGGTAAGAATAGCATAAACCACATACAGCACAGGCGCCACGAACATAAACATGAATTCCAGTGGCTCCGTTACCCCTGTTAAAAAAACAGCTGCGGCTGCCGAAAAGATCATCGACTTGTACTTGCCGCGTTTGTCTTTGTCTACACGGCGATACATAGCCACCGCTAGTCCCATAAGGATACCTGCTCCACCAATCATTTGTCCTACCTTGAAGCGGGCAGGCGTCACGCCTTCCAACAAGCTATTGTAGGCTGTCGGATCGGTACCACGAAGCGCACTCAGGTCACTTGCCCAAGCCAGCCACAGCGGGTCTTGCCCGGCAACGACACTTCCTGCCCCGGAACCTGTAAGCGTTGTGTAAACGCCTCCAAGTTGAGTATAGTTAATAGGAACGGTCAGCATATGATGAAGTCCAAAAGGAATCAGCAGTCTTTCCAGTGTACCATAGACAAATGGTGCTACAAAAGGAGCCGATTCTCCCGAAGTCGCCAACCAAATGCCGAACTGATTAATCCCCCCCTGGACAAATGGCCAGACGGCAGACATGATCAAACTTACGATGACAGACCATAAAATCACGACAAAAGGAACAAAACGTTTACCGTTAAAAAAGGCTAAAGCGTCCGGCAGCTTGCGGTAATTATAGTACTTGTTAAATACCACCGCCCCGACGAATCCGGAGATGATACCGACAAACACGCCCATGTTGAGTGCGGGTGCTCCTAAGACAGAGGTGAAATAACCACTGACCGGAATCGATGCACCGAAGAGTGTATGGGTGGTTGCTCCCTCCTGGGTTAACATCTTCGATGATACGCCCAAAATCGTCCCTGTTGAAATATTGATGAGAACAAAGGCAATTAAAGCCGCAAAAGCCCCGCCCGCCCGTTCCTTAGCCCAGGAACCACCTATCGCTACCGCAAATAGAATGTGTAAGTTATTGATAATACCCCAACCCAAATTCTCCATGACCCCGCCGACGGTCAACCAGAAATGAATATCGCCAGCCAACATCGCCACTACTTTACCAAGCGAAATCATAATCCCGGCCGCCGGCATAACAGCAACAACCACAAGCAGTGCCTTCCCAAGCTTTTGCCAAAAATCAAATGATAGAAGTTTTTTCATGCTCGTTCAGTCTCCATCCCTTATAGTATGTATAGCATGGGTAGTACTCAAAAAATATTATGCAATCGGTTGCACAATTATTATAATGATATCGCTTTCTATTAGCAATACCCTAATTGTAAATATCTTGGTTAATAATGATAGAAACACTCGAAAAAACCGCGAATTTGTTGATTTTCGAGCAATATCGTATGATAGAACATAATATTTCCTGCTTGAGATAGCAAAAGGAGACGAAGACGATGGCAGTAACCATCAAAGATGTCGCAAAACGTGCTAATGTTGCTACCTCCACCGTATCCCGCGTCATTCAAGACAGCCCCAAAATCAGCGAAGCTACCAAGTTACGTGTCCGTAAAGAAATGAAGGCGCTTGGCTATGAACCCAACTATTCAGCTCAGAGTCTGGCTAACCGAGTCACACAGTCGATAGGCATTATTATGCCTGAATCGGATGTGGCGATCTTTCAAAATCCTTTCTTTCCGGAAAGTCTTCGCGGGATCAGCGAATGGGTGAACGAGCACAACTATACACTGTCGATTGTCACAGGCAAAACGAATGATGAATTGCTATCCCGCGTAAAGCTGATGACCCGGACCGGACGCGTTGACGGCTACATTGTCCTGTACTCCAAGCAAAAGGATAGCATCGTGGAGTATCTTCACAAAGAAAAAATTCCCTATACCGTAATCGGCAAACCTCAACAGTTTGTCAGCGAAACCACCCATGTAGACAACGACAACTACCAGGCTGCCAAGGATGTGGTCACTTATTTGACTGGGCTGAATCATCAGCGCATTGCTTATGTTGGCGGTGATCAGGAACACATCGTGAATCTTGAAAGACTCCGAGGCTACCAAGATGCGCTACGAGAGGTTGGCTTGCCTCTACCGAAAGAATACGTGGTCAGAGAACCCTTTAATCTGGAGGACATGCGCGCGTTATTGCAGGCTACCCCGCCGCCTACTGCGATGATCGTTAGCGACGACCTTGTAGCCATGGCCGTACAGAAAATGCTTGCCCAGTTAGGCGTGTCCATGCCAGAGCAGTTATCCATGGTGAGCTTCAATAATCTAATGCTGGCTGAGCTGATGAATCCTCCTCTTACATCCGTGGATATTGATATCTTTACTCTGGGTTATCAGGCTGCCAAAAGCCTGATTGAAAAAATCGAGGACCCCAAGGAACTGACCAAACACATCATTGTGCCCCACCGAATCGTGGAGCGCAAATCCAGCCAGGTACTATGAATCTCTAAGAAATGAACAAGAACTGATTTTGTGGATATCCATAAAATCAGTTTTTTTGCGTTGACAGGGCAAACGGTTGCACTATATACTGAACTCGCTCATATATTGGTCTCGTTAAAACAACGATCTCATTTTCCGAGAGGGGTACGCACTCATGGTTTACAACCGATTATTTGACGTAGATAGTTGGAAGCTGACAACACACGCTCTACATAGCACACACATGCGATTACAGGAAAGCTTAACGTCCATAGGCAACGGTTATATGGGCATGCGCGGCAATTTCGAAGAAACGTATTCTGGGGATCATCATCAAGGAACTTATATCTCCGGTGTATGGTTCCCCGATAAAACAAAGGTCGGCTGGTGGAAAAACGGCTATCCTGAGTATTTTGGTAAGGTCATCAATGCCATGAACTTCATCGGCATCCGTCTGATCGTAAACCAAGAGGAAGTAGACTTATTTACGGCACACATCAGCGATTTTGTGCAGGAGTTGGACATGAAACAGGGGATCCTGCGACGCACCTGCACCGTGAACGATCAGGTTCGTATCACTACGGAGCGTTTTCTGAGCATCATCACTCGTGAGCTATGCCTGATTGATTACCAAGCAACGAATATAAGTGAGCAACCTCTAACTATAGAGCTTGTCCCCTATTTGGACGGCAATACGAAGAATGAAGACACGAACTATGATGAGGTTTTTTGGCTGGAGGAGGCTCGAGAGGTTCAGGAACAATTCATCAGCCTATCCACAACAACTATAGATAATCCCTTCGGTATTCCGCGCTTTACCGTAAACGCTACCATGGGTATTGTGACCGAGGGACAGGATCAGCAGACGACGGAAGAGGGCTTTTTGTATGCTGCACGCCACTATCAATACAGCGTTGCTCCGGGCGACAGTATCCAGCTGCAAAAATTTGTGGCTGTTACCACTTCACGAGATATGGAAAAGGACGCATTGATTCCACAAGCTGAACGCATCGCCGTAGAAGCTGTGAACAAAAGCTACACTTCTCTTAAACAAGAGCATGTCGCAGCTTGGGCCCGACGTTGGGACAAAGCAGATGTAGAAATAGAGGGAGATACGGAGGCCCAGCAGGGAATACGCTTTAACATTTTCCAGCTGTTCTCTACGTACTACGGTGAAGATGCCCGTCTGAACATTGGTCCCAAGGGCTTTACAGGTGAAAAATATGGCGGTGCCACCTATTGGGACACAGAAGCATATGCCGTACCTATGTACCTGGCGCTCGCAGACCCGGATGTAACCCGGAATCTGCTGCTGTACCGTCATCAACAACTGGAGGGTGCCAAGCATAACGCAGCCCAGCAAGGGCTTCGAGGAGCACTGTATCCTATGGTCACTTTTACGGGTGTGGAATGCCATAACGAATGGGAAATTACCTTCGAGGAAATTCATCGTAACGGTGCCATTGCCTACGCCATTTACAATTACACCAATTATACGGGGGACTTGACCTATCTGCATGACTACGGCGTAGATGTACTGGTCGAAATTAGCCGCTTCTGGGCCGACCGGGTTCATTTTTCCAAAAGCCAGCAGCAGTATATGATCCACGGGGTTACCGGGCCAAACGAATACGAAAATAACGTCAATAATAACTGGTATACCAACACGCTGGCTGCATGGGTTCTGAAATATACCCTATCGGTCTTGCCTCAAATTTCGACTGAGAAAGCGCAGCGCCTGGCAGTTACGGCTGATGAGCTTGCACATTGGCAGGATATCATCACTCACATGTATTATCCCTATGATGAGGAGCGGGAAGTCTTCGTACAACACGATACCTTTATGGATAAGGATTTGCAGCCTGTATCCGCCCTTGATCCCAGCAACCTTCCACTAAACCAGAAATGGTCATGGGATAAAATCCTGCGTTCATGCTTCATTAAGCAGGCAGATGTGCTGCAAGGGCTGTATTTCTTCGGAGACCAGTTCACGCTGGAGGAAAAAGCGCGCAATTTTGCATTTTACGAGCCCATGACTGTTCATGAATCCAGTCTGTCCCCGTCCATTCACGCCGTGCTGGCTGCCGAACTCAAAATGGAGGAAAAAGCAGTCGAGATGTATAAGCGGACGGCCCGTCTGGATCTGGATAACTATAATAACGATACCGAAGACGGCCTTCATATCACTTCCATGACGGGAAGCTGGCTGGCGATTGTACAGGGATTTGCCGGGATGAGAACCTATAATGAAACATTAAGCTTCTCCCCCTTCTTGCCTCAAGACTGGACCAAATATACGTTTAAAATCAACTATCGCGGTCGCTTGCTAAGTATTCTCGTACAGGAAAATGAAGTGATCATTACCCTGTTGGATGGAGAACCGCTGACGCTAGAGCTGTATGGACAGCCAACGCACATTACCAGTGGGCAGCCGTTAATGACGAACAGCGTTTCATAAATCGGGCAGACAGGGGGAAACCAAATGAAGGCAGTCATTTTTGATCTGGACGGAGTCATTACAGATACCGCCGAATACCATTTTCAGGCATGGGGCAGCTTGGCGGCAGCGTTGAACATCCCTTTTGATCGGGAATTTAATGAACAGTTAAAAGGAATCAGCCGTACGGAATCGCTCGACAAAATACTGGCGCGCGGTAACCTGTCCAATACGTTTTCAGAAGAAGGCAAGCAAGAACTAGCCACACGGAAAAATACGGAGTATCAGCGGCTCATCTCAGCTGTAACTCCCTCGGACATTCTTCCAGGCATTAAAGCGCTTCTGACAGAACTTCGTGAAGCCCGAATCGGCATCGCGCTGGCCTCTGCAAGCAAAAATGCAGCATTTATCCTGGAGCGACTGGAGCTAGCATACTATTTTGACAGTGTGGTGGATGTTACCGCCATTCGGCATGGCAAACCTGACCCGGAAATTTTCCTCACCGGAGCCGCAAATCTGGGCGTTCAGCCTGCTGACTGTATCGGTATAGAGGACGCACAGGCTGGCATACAGGCGATCAAGGGTGCCGGAATGTTCGCAGTCGGTGTAGGAACACCCTCACAAATGCAAGGGGCAGATATCGTGGTAGCCACGACTGCCGAGCTTTCTCTGAGCATGTTGGAGGCACATTTTTACGAGTTCAAAAAGTGACTCCACTCGGAGAAATTTATATGGCGTTATCTCTGGGAGAGAGCACCCTCGCCTCATATGTATGACCAAAAACGGACACCACTGGTGTTCGTTTTTGTTTATTACATACACTCAAAGACCTCCCTCTGTCTCTCGCGTCTTCAGCTCCTCCATCGTCAAACACAATAGATTACCATTCCATGAATATTTATTACCATTTTACACATATTACATGCATATCTTTTGAAGGAGGACGAGTCATGGCAAGATCACTCGAGGCGAAATTGGACCATCTACAAAAGACCCTGGGTCATCTTCCTGATGTCGTCTTCAAGAAAATGAATGTGGGCCAAACGGGGATTCATGTAATTATGATCTATCTCTCCGGTATTGCGGATACGAGCATCATTAACGAACAAATCGTCAAGCCGCTCATTTTAACTGGAATCCGTGAAAGCCACTCCCAAGTTAATCCTGAGAAAATAAAGGAGGAGCTGATACAGCAGACAGCATTTACGATCGATATGGAAGAAGAGACAGACCTTGAGACGTGTGTACACGAAGTGTTATCGGGAAATACCTGTCTGCTGATCGAAGGAACCGATGATGTTTTTTTTGCTTCTACGGGCCAGTTTCCGTCGCGAAGTGTCGATGAACCAAGCACCGAAACTTTGGTTAGAGGACCGAGAGAAGGTTTTATTGAAGATTTGGAAAGCAACCTGGCAATGGTAAGGCGGCATATCAAAGATCTAAGTTTCAAAATAGATAAAATGACCATAGGAAGAAGATCTTCACGGAAGTTAGCGATTTTGTACATATCAGATATCGCAAATCCGAAGCTAGTTCAGGAAGTTAAACGAAGAGTCGAAACGATTGATGTGGACGATGCTTCCGATACCGGGATTATTGAGCAATGGATTGAGGAACATTCATGGTCTCCGTTCCCACAGATTCAAGCCTCTGAACGCTCGGATAAAGCTATAAATGCTTTAATGTCCGGAAGAGTTGTCATTATGCTTGATGGCACTCCTTTTGTCCTGATTGCTCCCATGACCTTCTGGATGCTGGCTCAATCCCCAGAGGATTATTACGAGCGTTTTCCTTTAGGAACATTTTTTCGTATGCTTCGTTTAATGGCTCTGTTCATTGCAACATTCCTGCCTTCGCTGTACGTTGCACTTATTTCTTTCCATCCTGGATTAATTCCGCCTGAGCTGGTGATGTCTATCGTTGCCTCAAGGGAAGGAATTCCTTTTCCCGTTTTTGTGGAAGCTCTAATTATGGAGTTAGCATTGGAAATACTGCGCGAGGCAAGTCTGCGGCTACCTAAAGGCATAGGACAAGTCATCGGGATTGTAGGCGGTCTTGTTATTGGACAAGCCGCTGTCGAGGCAGCGATCGTAAGTGCTTTTCTGATTATTGTCGTTGGTCTTACTGCCATTGCGTCCTTTGCAAGCCCGCAGTACAGCGGCAGTATTGGAATCCGGCTTCTTCGTTTCCCCATTATGATGATCGCAGGGATTTATGGGCTGTATGGAGTAATTTTAGCCTTTATTTGTTTAGGCGTACACATGGTCCAGATCAAAAGCTTTGGAGTTCCTTACTTGTCGCCTCTAGCTCCAATTCGGCTAAGAGATCAACAGGATACTTTGGTTCGGGTTCCTTTTAAATATCTCAAAAAGCGCCCTATGATGCTAAAGACACAGGACGAAATACAATCTAACAGAAAAAGGAAGTAAACCTATGCTCTCTTACATCTTTCTGTTTCGTCGAACCCTATGGGCGCAAAAATGCTTTGCTGCATGGATTGCATGTGCTGCTCTCCTCACCGGTTGTTGGGATAGCAGAGAGATCGATAACTTGAGTATTATTCAAGGCGTCGCCATTGATACGGATCAGCAGGATATGCTGGAACTTACCTACCAGCACTTAATAGCGCAGAAATCCAGAAAAAATATGTATAGCAACGTAACAACCTTTGACAAAGATTCAATCCAGTCTGCTTCCAGGGAACAGGCCAAGCAGGTATCCCGTGCTCCTTTATATAGTTTTATTCGCTTGATTTTGATTAGTGACCAAGCTATACAAAAAACAAGAATCGACCAATTGTTAGATACGTTTACTCGCTCCTATAAACCGAGTCGAAAATCACTTGTTATGATTGTAAAAGGCAATGCGAAAGAAGCGCTCAATAAGATGGGCAAACATAAAGAGATACCTTCCATTGACCTTGAAGCATTGGCTAAAAATAGTGATTTCAACTCAAAAATACCTTATAGAATAACATTAGGGGAAATGTCTACACATATCTCACAAGGAGCTGACTTCCTCATTCAATGCCTAGAAAGCAATGACGGCAATCACTTCTCAGGAGCAGCTCTGGTCAGCGGCAAAACGAAGAAATTTGCTTATTGGCTGGACGAAGAGAATGTTATCGGGATCAACTGGATGCTGGGAAAAACGAAGGGTTCCATTATTAAAGCTGAGGACCCAAAGACGAAACAACACATGGTCTTTGAAGTTGAGGATGCCCATAGTAAACTTATTCCCCACCTCAATGGACAGGATCTTTCATTCACGGTTCGTATTAAAGCAGATATCAAATTAAACGAAAATTCGGTTAATTCTGAAGACTTCCTGAAGGAATCATTCATCCGAACCGCCAAAGAAGCGGCGCAAGATGAAATCAAACAGACCCTATCCCAATCGCTAAACACACTTCAGAAAGAAATGAGATCAGATGTAGTCGGTTTTGGAACAAAAGTAAAAGTGAACTATCCCGCTTACTGGGATCGGGTAAAGGAAAATTGGCAAGATACATTCAGTCAAATACCAATCGACGTTCAGGCTGAAGTACAGATTGAACGAACAGGTGCTTATACAAAAGGAGAGGGAGAGTAATGTCCAACATACCTTCCATGAAACAGGAAAAAATCTCCACAATTCAAGCCTTACTTACAGTCACTTCGACCGTGTACGCTGTGGGAATTGTCAGTTTGCCAAGAACCATCGCGGAAAAGACACAAACGCCCGACGTGTGGCAGGGACTTTTGCTGGCAAGTCTGCTTGGGGTAGGCGTCGTTTTTATCCATGTTAAACTGTGCCGGAGATTTCCAGGGAAGACGTTCTATGAGCTCAATCCTGTGATTGCGGGTAAATTCATCGGCCTGCTCATCAATATTGCATTTATTGCACATTGCACGATGGTCTGCTCTTTTGTATGTAGAATGATGGCGGAATTCCTCAAAGGTCTTGCACTGGAGAGAACCCCAATAAGTATGATCCTCTTACCGTTTCTTCTGCTTATTGGGTATTTGACCTGGGGCGGTCTCCATGCAATGGTTCGATTAATCGAGCTTTTTTTTCCTTTAACCTTTATTGTTTTTTTATTGTTGGTCGTTCTTAATGTCAACCATTTTAATCTTGATAATTTGCGCCCTGTTTTCCATAAAGGATGGCGTCCGATCTTTGAATCACTTAAAGTTATACCTTTCTCTACAATGGGTTTTGAATCCATCCTTATACTAACTAATGTGATGACCCACCCACAAAAAGCATGGAAGGCTGGGTCGATCGGCTATTCGATTGCAATGGGTTTGTATATTTTAATGGTAACGATGGTCGTCGGCTGTATGTCAGTTGAGGAAGTTTCCCGACTGCAATGGCCAGTCGTTTCTTTTGCACAGCAAATTGAATTCCCCGGCGCGTTCCTGGAACGATTTGAAATATTATTTATCATTTTGTGGACGATCAAAATTTTCATGACCGCCTCAAACTATTATTTCTATATTGTAACGGGGATCAGCCAGCTCACCCAAAAGTGGAACGGGTATATCTGTTATCTCCCGTTAATTATATTATTTTGCCTGAGCATGTATCCCCAAAATTTTGTTGAGATAGGCAACTTCGATAAAATAATAGGTTATTTTGGAATTGCTGTATGCGCAGTAGTACCCTTGGTGCTTCTTGTTATCTCTATGGTCTTCCATCGAACAGAGAATCCGGATGGGAAACAATAGAGAATGCCTCCCCGCTCTTGCCAATGAATCAAACCCCTTATGCTATAGCGTAAGGGGATTTTTACTTTTTACCCGATGGTTATTCTTCGGAATTTTCCAACTGCTCCCTCCACTCAATTTATATCCGTGAACTGATATAATGGAAGAGTTAAGCAGTCATCGGATTAACTATTCTCTCTTAGGAGACTAATGCATATGAAACCAACCTATCTTATGGATGATATACAGTGGCAACAGCTTATTCAAAACGTGGCTGACCATTTTAATGATGTGACGATCAAACGAGGTTTCCAATATTTTAAGCAAGGAAAGGTAAAAGAATTCGTAATGCCTGATGCCGATCATATTGCAGCTGTCGTGGATGGAAGCGAGCTATACGAGGTGGATCTCCACTTGAGCGCTTTTGCTGCCAGCAGATGTACATGCCCTGTCCACGCCAACTGCAAGCATATGATCGCCGTACTACTGAATTACGCGAATGAACAGGAACGTTCTGTACATGCTTTAGTGAACGCTCATTCGGCGGGATTCACTCGATTGTCGACAAAAGCTGACACGCGTAACACACCTCCTTCCCGGTCGAATCTTTCACCGGATCACAAGGAAACAACAAGAAACGCCCTCAGTAAAACTGCAAGTAAAATACCGGACATGCCCATTTCAGAGTGGCATGATCTGTTCGATCAGTGTATCGCCCTTAACCATGTAAACACACAAAACTCCCAATTTGTCCAAAGCGCTTTAGCCTCGATCTATGCTGTGAAGCCGCCGCTTTCACCCGGCATGCAACAGCTATACGGACTGCATGCTCATCTGCGTGTGCTGGAAAAGCTGGTACCTCAGTCTTCCATGCCAGGCTATCCCTCTCATACCTATATGGGGTATTACACGCAAATTGCTGCCGATGAGCTTAAAGAAGCGATCGAGCGTGATTTTGAGAGTCCACTGGAGCTGACCGATGAACCGATGCAAGAAGCCCGTATCGCAGAAACCTTAGCCTATTTACGCCGAAAAATGCTGACAGAATCGCGTAACGGTACTTATTTTTCAGACGCGTATTATCAGTTTTGGTTGTACTGGGTGCATCCCGCAAGACAGGACGCCAGCATATATACGGAGGAATTACAGCATTTGCAGGCGGCTGAGGAGGATCTCGGCACTACTTTAGCAAGGCTTCCGTGGATGTTGGCTCGCAGCTGGATGCATATTTTCCAATCGCAGGATAATGAAGCCTGGGTACTTCTTCAGGAGGCGGAACGAGTTTTCCCACTAAAAATCTCTTCCAGTCAATTGCTTTTGTTCTTACAGGCGTTGCGGAAAGCCGAGGATTGGGCACGTCTCAAGGACGGATTGCGACATATCGGTCCCCTGCTTCACAGTCATCGGGATGACCATTTACAGGATTATATGCATAATTGGGATCTGGTTTTGCAGCACCTTCCAGAAGCGGAGCAGGACATGTGGGACACGCTGGTGGGTATGCTTCCATTTGCCGGGGGGATGTATGAAGAGGCACTGCTTGCTCACGAGAAATGGCGGTCATGGATCGACTATCAGCTGAGCATACGCAGTGAACCTTTGAGTTTTCGAGTGAGCGTGTTACAGCCCATTGAAAAGAACGCGCCTGAGTTACTACTTCCCTTTTACCATCAAGCGGTAGAACGCTATGTGCTAGAAAAAAACAGAGCCAGCTATAAAGCAGCAGTCAAGCTGTTAAAGCGGCTGTTCAAGCTGTACAAGAAAATGAAGCAAGAATCACGCTGGGAGCTGTTCTTTACGACCTTCACCAGCCGTCATAGCCGCCTGCGGGCGCTACAGGAGGAATTGCGGAAAGGGAAATTGTTATCATGAGCCAATATACCGAAACGATTACCGTGCATATCCAATTAACTACCTATGGAGACGCGCTGATCTATGGCGATTCCTCCATGAACTATAGCATTTCCGGCCAAATTCTGAAGCAGCGTTTGTTTGCTTGGCATGAGGCTTCGTTTTATGGCACCGAGCTGGAGATTCAACATGTTCAAGACACGGATATTATCCTGCTGCCTTCGGAGCAGGTGATTCCTTTTCTGGCAGAGCGCGAGCTTCTAAAGCATATCGAATGGATCTGGGACGAGGCCCATGCCCCATGGCTTCAGCTGATCCCTTCGCTTGCTCACTGTATTGAAGCGAAAGCCTATGTGCCCAGCTTCACGGCGTTCCAGGCAGGGAAGCTGCAATGGGAATGGGATGCGGAAGCACTGGAAAACATCCAGCCGGCAGAGCTTGCTTTGCTAGGCAACTTGGAGAAGGACGAACAAGATGGGCTGATAGCGGCGTTCTCGGCTGCCGTATTTCAACGCTGGTACGGCACCGAAGCGGAAGCCGCCGATTTGCGAAGAGAATATCCGATTCTCTTCGCCTCCAACCGCCCAGCCGCGGCGGGTCTAGACGCGCGGGCCTGGCTCATCGCCATCGGCTGGAAAGCCGATACCGCGCCCTTTCGGCCGCTTCTGCAACTGCTGGAGCCAGAGCTGGAGGACGACGAGCCGTCCTGGCAGCTCAAGCTTGTGTTGCAGGACAAGCAAGACCCGGCGTTGCTGGTGTCTGTACAGCTCGCCGATGATGGGTACGCATCCGGCTCATGGCCCGATGCCTGGACAGCACATGTCCGTGAGCGCTCAGCCGGGTGGCTAGAAGGCTTGACCTCGATTTTGCCTGCCGGGCAGCGTGCCGGAAGCCGTGATGACGTGCTGAATCGCCCGCTCTCCGACGAAGCGGCGTGGCAATTCCTGACGACCGACAGCCAGCGTCTGCTGGAAAGCGGTTGGCAAGTGCTGCTCCCGGCTTGGTGGGAGGCAGCTACCCGCAAGAAGCCGAAGCTGCGGGCCAAGGTACGCCCGGGCGAAGGGGCGGGAGAGCGCACGAAGGGCAGCTCGCTGTTCGGACTGGACTCGATTGTCCAGTTCGATTGGCGCGTTGCCATTGGCGATGCCGATCTGAGCGAGTCAGAATTCGCCGAGCTGGTCGCTCGCAACGAGCGCTTGGTGCGCTTCCGCGGGCAATGGATCGCGCTCGACCCTGCGCTGCTGGCGCAGATCCGCCGGGCCATGGCCGGGATCGACAGCGCTCAGGGGTTGTCCTTTCAGGACATCTTGCAGCTGCACCTGCTCGGCAACGCCGACGAGCCTGAAGGCGACGCCTCGGGTGAGCAGCCGGAGGATGCGGCACGCTTCCGGCTGGAAGTCGAGCTGAATGCCCATCTGCTGAAGCTGATCAGCCAGCTCGGACGGCAGTCAGAATGGCCTGCATTGGACGTGCCGGACGGGCTGCAAGCCGAGCTGCGGACGTATCAGAGGGACGGGTACGCATGGCTTGCCTTTTTACGGCGTTTTGGACTGGGGGCCTGTCTGGCCGATGACATGGGACTTGGTAAAACGGTGCAATTTATTACTTATTTACTGCACTTACAGGAAATTGCCGCTGAGACGGGTGTCCGCTCCAGTTCGCTGCTGATTTGCCCGACGTCGGTGCTGGGCAACTGGCAGAAGGAACTCAGCCGCTTCGCCCCTTCATTGAAGGTGATGCTGCACTATGGAAGCAGGCGGAAGCAGGGAGACTTGTTCCGTGAAGAAGTAGAGCAGGCTGATGTCATCCTGACCTCCTTTGCTACGGCAACCCTGGATCAAGAGCTGCTACAAAGCATGACCTGGGATTCGGTCTGCCTGGATGAAGCGCAAAACATTAAAAATGCGCAAACCAAGCAATCCACAGCCGTGCGCAGCTTTCCTGCACGTCATCGGATTGCGTTGACCGGGACACCTATTGAAAATCGATTGTCCGAGCTGTGGTCCATTTATGATTTTATCAATCCAGGTTATCTGGGCAGCTCACGCGCCTTTAGCAATCGTTTTATGAATGCTATTGAGAAGGAACATAACGAGCAGCGCACATTAGATTTGCAAAAGCTGGTTCAGCCCTTCATGCTGCGGCGCAAGAAGAAGGACCCTGCTATACAGCTTGATTTGCCTGACAAGAATGAGATGAAAACCTACATTCATCTGACCTCTGAGCAGGGCGCGCTCTATGACCAGATTGTCAAAGAGTTGATGGAACGGATGCAGAAGCTGGAAGGGATTGAACGGAAAGGAGCCATTTTATCCGCCCTTACCCAGTTGAAGCAGCTTTGCGACCACCCAGCCCTCTTAACCAAGGAGGCACTCCCGGATGCAGCGGCTTCCGGTTATAGTCAGTCCGATCTTGAGACGGTCATTAGCCGTTCATCCAAGCTAGAGCGCATTCTGGCTATGGTCAAGGAACTGCGGGAGGAGGGCGAGCGCTGCCTTATTTTTACACAGTATATTGGTATGGGGCAGATGCTCCAGCGGGTACTCGCTCAGGAGCTGCAAGAGCCTGTGCTCTATCTGAACGGTAGCACGTCCAAAACGGCGCGTGACCGAATGATTGATCAATTCCAATCTCACACGCTCCCCCCTGCCGAGCAGCCATCCGTGTTTATTTTGTCGCTCAAAGCCGGGGGGGTGGGTCTGAATCTGACGGCAGCCAACCACGTCTTTCACTTTGATCGCTGGTGGAATCCGGCTGTTGAAAATCAGGCCACAGACCGAGCCTATCGGATGGGACAAACGAAGGATGTACAGGTGCACAAATTTATCTCGCTGGGCACGCTGGAGGAACGCATTGATGAAATGCTGGAGAGCAAGCAGCAGCTTAGCGACCAAATCATAACCAGTACCGAAGGCTGGATTACTGAGCTGTCTACAGACGCGTTAAAAGACCTCTTTACGCTACGGCGCGAGTGGGCATAATGATGTCCCAAGTTCAATATATACCTATTTTTAAGAAGCAGTAGTTTATAGCACGGTCCAAAACTCCTTTGTGTGCATTTACTATCTCATCACAACAAAGGAGTTGATTTGAAGTGGCCATTCGTCCTCCACAAACGCTGAAATCTACGGGCAGAAAGGTTCCTGTTACGAGATATCGCAATGTGAGTCCAACACAAACCCTTCGTAGATTTACAGTTATCTGGGCTAACAATGATGGTGTACCTTTTAACACGTCTGGATTTTTTGCAACACTCCGGCGTTTAGATGGAACCTTTGTGCAAGCTGCAGGCTTCGACCGCTTTGGTACTGCCCGATTCAACAGAGTCCGCACACCTACGAACCAGCCTTATATTCTGCGTACTTTTAGAGATGATGGAGTATTATTCCGCGTTAGATCCGTACCTGCTGGCGTATCCTCATTTGTCGTTATTGGTTAAGCTCATACCGAACGCAGCCTAAACGTGGGTAACCAAAAAAGCAACCAGAAACAGAGCATATCTGTCCTGGCTGCTTTTTTATATGCCTACCTATTCGGAATCTTCTTCCACTATTGCATCTTTCGTAGCGGCTGTATTGTACACCGTTTTGAGCCAGTTTTCACTCGACCAGTTCAGCTTGCCTGCACCCGCTCCATCCTTGGCCTGCAATTGAGCAACCAGGTTAGCAGGGTCTTCGGCAGTATAGCTGTATGGCAACGTTGTGAACCCATTCCAAGAGAAGCCCTTGGCCTTCGCAGGATAAGGGGCTAACGGGCTATTCGCAGCGTCACTGCCTCCTCTAAATACGGTACCGTTGTCCGAAAAGATCACGTCTTCGGCTTTGATTTTACCTGTGTAATCCGCTTTGTTAGGATCTTTTTGATTATTACGCACTGGAGAAAACACATCAATTAAATAAGACTTTTCTAGCAATACCGCGCCGTTTTCTGTTGAAATTGCACCATTACCCACGACATCAAAATGGTATCCCTTGGCGGCAATTGCTTTAGCCATGTCAGAAGTAATTCTTTTTTTGGCTCTGGCCAATCCGGCATCGTCCATAACGATGTTATATGCATGAGCATTACCACCACGCAAACGTGGCATACGGTCCTGAATATCCAGATAGTAATTATGATGCAGCGTCACTTCCAAATCTGGATTGTCGGAAGCCATTTCCGTAGCACCGATCAGATGCGCCTTCTTTTGTCCTGCTGCAATATCAATGATATCTTCTTTACTCATGCCTACTGCATTGCTTCTCAGATAAGCGTACATAGGATAGGAAGACTTGTCTGCTTCCATCGCGTTGACTTGTTGGGTTACCCAGCTGTTGGAGCTGCGGTCATCTCCTTTGAACAAGGACCAGGAAATCGCAACTCCGTTACTCCCTTTTTTCACATCTACCAGACCATCATAGGCTTTGTTAAATGTGCAATGGTCGATCCATACCTTGGAGCTTGCACCTTCGACAGTAATATAGTCCCAGTCATTCTTGTCATAGTTCCCTTTGGTTGCTTCATCCCACTCCCAAAGTTCATCAAATTCGAGGTTACGGAAAATCAAATTGGAGCTTCTTTTGATAACAAAGCCGGCATGTTTGATTTTCGCACCATTGGCCGAGAAAATCGTAACCCCATTCATATTTTCGATATAGACTTTGCTCACACCTGTCTTTTTCAGAACAGGATGTGTTTGTACAGGATTGTTGGCACTAAAAGGCATTACTTTGGCAGCACTAGGAATTTCATTCCAACCGAGATCAAGATCGTTCATAATCTCAATCACTTTGACTTTGCTGCCTTTCTTCAGTGCTTCGTTGAGATCTACAGCGTTGTAAACTTTTTTGTAGTTGGCATCTGTATCCGCAATGTTGCCACCACCTGTATTACCATACGAAAAGCCAGTCAAATTATAGTTACTTTTAGAGGTTACATCAGGGTCCACTCCAGGAGTCGGTTTTTCTGTACCTGGTGTTGGATTCACAGGCGGTGTTCCTGGATCTACCTCAGAAGAAGCACCGGATACAATCACATTATCGAATTCGGCAGCTGCTTTGGAGGTCACCAAACCAATGGCTCCAGCAGTGAGGCTGGTGTCTGTTGCGGACAGCTCCAGTTGATCATTGACATACATTTTGATTTCCGAACCGGATAGTTCCAGCTTAACTCTGTACCATGTATTCGTGTCCAGTTTGTATTTTTTATTGGTAGCCAGTGTCTTCATAGAGCCTTTGACTTTTTTTCGAATCTCAAGCGCTCCGTCATTCTTGTTGTACAACGATGCTGCGTAGAAGTTGTTGGAATCTGTGTATCTACCTGCAACGTAGACTCGATTGGAGCCATTAAAATCATTTACATATACATCTGCTTGCACGCTATAGTTCGTCCATGAGGCATTACCCTTAACGGAATGGCTTTCGCTTCGACTAGATTGCTGGTATGTAGAGCCATTCCCATCCTTGACCACAGACCAGTTCCCCGAATCCGCGGTCCAGCCTTGAGCTTTTCCTTGTTCGAAATCATCACTTATCTGTAAATTCCCATCCGCATGTGCATGACCTAGCAACGGTAATGATAAAGACAGTACCAACGTACTGCTTAACATTACACTTGCACATTTTCTTAGCAAACTCGATTTCATATAACAATCCCCTTCTTGGTTAGATTCATGAATACTAAAGCAAAGGTTGCACCGTTCATCGGACATGACCTGCCCCAACGGTATATAACGTACTGATGAAGAGAATAATATCCCAACACCAATGAGGGCCCTCAAACGCTATACTCCAATAATTATAGGCATTTAAATATATATTAAAATATGTCTAATTACTTATCTTTTGTCTTAATTTTTCAATTAATTTTGCATCCTGTTTCGTGAACACGCCAAATTCTGTTTCATAAAATCACAAAAAACGATATTTTTTTATTTTTGAATAAGACATACAGTTGTCATATTGGGAATGGTACATATAAAGGGGTGAGTATCATCCATATCATTTAAAGGAGCGATGAGATGTCCAGCTACGACTACGCTTCCAAATCGGAGTTAAAGGAAGCCATTCATGCCTCCTACTTACGATTTGACGGTGAGTTTCAGGAGATCGACGAGAGCCAAAAAGATATTCGTATCCCTGAAGTAGATAAAACACCCGCAGAGATGATTGCCTACCAGCTCGGATGGCTTCATCTTGTCATGACATGGGACAGAGACGAACGGGAAGGAAAAACCGTCATCATGCCCGCCCCCAATTATAAATGGAACAGACTAGGCGAACTATATCAATCATTTTACAAGACTTACTCCCACCAATCTTTACGCGAATTACGCGATATGTTCAAGTTGACTGAGCAAAAGTGGCTGGATTGGATCGACACACTTAGCCACGAAGAGCTCTTCACTCAAGGCGTTCACAATTGGACGGGTACGAATCCAAACTGGCCCATGGCAAGATGGATTCACATCAACTCGGTGGCACCGTTTAAAACATTCAGAGCCAAGATACGGAAATGGAAGAAATACAAAGTTCAACAGTGATGAAAAAAAGTGTGCATTGTGCTACAATACTTGAGTTGTATCGGGATACATTTAGGGAAGGGTAAGTGAAACGCCATGCTTATTATTGGTATTGCCGGCGGTACAGGTTCCGGTAAATCGACGGTAGCACGCGCCGTCGTTGAGCGTCTGGGATCTAATAAAGTGACTTTCATATCTCAGGATAACTATTATAAAGACCATTCACATCTGAGTTATGATGAACGTGCTTTGGTCAATTATGATCATCCGTTTGCCTTTGACAACGAATTGCTTATTGAGCATCTCCAATGTCTGAAAAAAGGACAAGCGACACAAGCGCCCGTGTATGATTTTACGGTTCATGCCCGCTCCACGGACGAGACGGTAGAGCTTCTGCCAAATCATATCGTTATGTTGGAGGGTCTGCACGTACTGTCAGACGAAAAGCTCCGCAGTCTGCTTGACATCAAAGTATTTGTGGATACGGACCCTGATGTGCGTATTCTCCGTCGGGTTCTTCGCGATATTGAGGAACGCGGCCGCACCATCCATTCGATCCACGATCACTATCTGACTACGGTTAAGCCGATGCATGAGGCATTTATTGAGCCTTCCAAGAAATACGCTGACCTGATCCTTCCTGAGGGAGGACACAATGAGGTTGGCATTCAACTGCTGTCTATTTTGACTGAAAAATATTTGGCAGGAGATCGGACTTGGGGTACTGTATAAGGTAATCCCGGTTGTTTAAGGCTGTCGAGGTTTTCTCGGCTGCCTTTTTTGTGTTTTATATGCCATTCGGACTATTTTTTTTGGAATCCCCGTGTGGTTTATGTTAGCATGTAAAGGTTAAATGCTTTAGATTCAAGCTAAGTTGGAAGCGTTATCAAATATGTGCCTCAGATGATATGACGTCCACGTGATGGAGGTCTTTTTTGAATCAGGATTTTTGCAAAATCCTCGAATAGGTATAATTACGGAGAGTGCTGCCATGAATGAGCTATGCAACATTTTGATTGTGGATGATGAGATATTGGTACGGCAAGGAATTAAACACCATTTATCGTGGGAACAGTATGGATTTCGAATTGTAGGTGAAGCTTCTAACGGGAAAGAAGCATTGGAGCTGATTGAAACCTTGCGCCCTCATATTGTCATTACAGATATCGTAATGCCGATCATGGATGGCGAGGAGCTGACGCGCATAGTCAGACAGAACTATCCAGATATCGAAGTCATTGTACTTAGCAGTTACGGCGAGTTTAATTACGTGCGATCCACCTTTCAGCAAGGGGTTGCTGACTATATTTTAAAGCCTAAGCTAGACACGGATGAGTTGCTCCAAGTGCTCCAGAGAACCGCTCGCAAAATTCCATCCATTCAATATCAAGCAGATGCCGGGAATAGTCAAATTACGATAGATCATGTGATCGAAAAGCTGATCTCCGGGTATAGCATGGACTATGACGCCGAGCTGCTGAAGCAAGCATTTCCTTATGCCCGTTTTGCGCTCATAGGTATAGAACAGCTGGCACAGCAGGATAAAGGGCGCTCCATCTCTGCCTCGGACCTATTTTCCAAGCTTACAGATCGAGTATCCTCTGCCTGTGAGTACATCGTACTGCGACAACTGCCATCTGATGGCTATGCGGCTGTGTTTTTAGCCAATCTTGATCCACGGGAAGTAGACGCCTGGATGGCTGCGGTTAGGGAAGTTGCTCAGGAGACAAAGCGAGTCGATCCACAGACAGGCTGGGCAGTTAGCCATTTATTTGATGAGTTCAATCAGATTAGTGACGTCTATCAGGATGAACTGCCAAAACTGCTGAGTTACCGCTTTTATTTCCCAGGAACAGCGCTGCTCATAGAAGACGAACTTCCTCAGCCTGTACAGGTGAACAGCTCGTTCAACTTAAAACAGTTTACAGAAGAGATGAAGCGTGAGCATTTTGATACAGCCTTTCAGGATTTGAGATCCTATGTAGCCGCCATGTCCGGTAACTATACCTCTACCGCTTTTGAATTCAAATCGCTTCTCGGAAATATCGTGTTCAACATTACGATTTTGCTCGGGAATCAGGGGTATGATATGAAGGAGCTGGATGCGGCGAAATATTCCTATTTCAAAACAATTAATGATGCCCCTCATGTACATGAAGCCGTGCGCCTTCTGGAGACTTTTTTGGAGGAAGCGAACAGACAGATCATGGCTAAAACACAGCAAGGAAGTAGCGCAAGCATGAAAAAACTGCTGGAGTATATTGAGGAGCATCATGCTGAAACGCTCAATTTGACGACACTTGGGCAATATTTTCACTTTAACCCTTCCTACTTGTCCAGTTATTTTACGGCACATCATACAGAAGGTTTTAGCGAGTATCTGAACAAAATTCGGGTTGAAAAAGCCGCGGAGTTACTACGGTCGGGGACGATGTCCATTTCGGATATTAGCAGCACGGTAGGCTATTCGGACCCCAGCTATTTTACCAAAGTGTTCAAAAAGGTGAAGGGTTGCTCGCCCAGTCAGTACCGCCGGGAGCATCTCTATTAGGGAGTAAGCCACATCTGCCAGTAGAAAAGAGATTGCATATGAAAAGATATATCCATAAGATCAAATATCAAGGTCTGTTCTTCAAAATCTTTATTGTTATGGTGGTCAGCATCACTGCGGTGTCCTTGCTGACCTCTTTGGTGACGATTCGAATGTCTGAACGACTTTTTGCGGAGACATTCAGTATTACAAATGCCAAGGTACTCAGCCAGATTCAATCCAGCTTTGAATCCTTCAATGATTCCATCGTGAATGCCGTAACCCATGCTTCGGAAAATGGAACGGTCAAGAACTATCTGACTGGCGGTCAATCTGACTCGATTAACTCGGCGAGGACTTACTTCGGAATGGCACAGCAAATGAAGCAAATTAAATCGAACGTCGATGCCTATGATGTTGGTGTCGCTGTAACTGGTCTGAACGGTCGGAGCTTTTACTCTGACTCATCCTATTGGCCTGTAACTGCGGAAGAGCTTAAAAGCAGTGCGATTACAGCCCAAAGTGTAGCACGACCGGCACAGCTTATGTATCAATTGGATACTGAATTATTTCAGCAACAAATGAATACCACCGCGCAAAAGCCAACACCCTATATCATCGCCTCCAAACCATTTATGGAGCGGACCAGTGGCACCCTGTACGGCATGATCTACATCGCTATCCGAGAGCCTGAATTTCGCCGTTTCTACAACAATTTCACGAGCAACGGCAATGATGTGCTTATTTTGGACAAGTCGGGATTAATTGTATCAAGCAACCGCCAGGACCTGATCGGACAACGCTCCAGTGAGCTGCTAGGCTATGCCACAAAAATCAATGAACAGGGATTGAACTACATTAATGCGGATGTGATGAATAAGGAGAGTATCCTCCTTTCCAACTATATCCCTTCATTTGATTTTTATCTGGTGAACATGATCGACAGACAAGCCGCGATTGGGCAAATTATTGACGTTAAATCCGTTGTCTGGATCTGCATTGCCATCGTACTGATTGCTTTGGTGATCGTTTTTCTGATATCCCGTCGACTAATTCGTTCCCTGACTCGACTGGTGAAGCAAATGTCGACCATACGTGAGAAAAATTTTGATAATTATATCCCGGTAACAGGCAGCTATGAGGTTAGACAATTAAGTCATGCTTACAACTACATGTTGGATGAACTAAATGACTATATCCGTAAGCTTTTAGAGACGCAAAAAGGCCAACGAAACGCAGAGCTTGCTGCACTACAACGGCAGATCAATCCGCATTTTCTGTACAATACACTGGCTTCGATCAAAATGCTGGTACTCAAAGGAAACAAGGAAACAGCCGCCGAAACGATCAATGCGCTCATTTCCTTACTGCAAAATACAATCAGCAATGTGAGCGAAACAATCACCATTGAGCAGGAAATGGCCAACATGCAAAATTACGTGTTCATTAACCATGTTCGCTACGGGCAACGGGTACAAGTGAATTATTTTGTATCACCCGATTGTCTGGAGTACCATGTGCCCAAGCTCATCATTCAGCCTTTTATCGAAAACTCCTTTTTCCATGCGTTTAATGAAAAAAATGTAGGCCACATCTATATATTGGTGTCCAAAACGGAGGATACATTGATCTGTGAGGTGGTCGATGATGGAGACGGTATGGATTTGGACGGGCATACAGCGCAAGACGGACTACCAAATCCCAAGAGCAAGCGCCAACTGTTCACAGGCATCGGCATCCAGAATGTGCACAACCGCATTACCCTTTTATATGGAGAAGAATACGGCGTGACCATCTCCAGTAAAAAAGGCGAGGGCACCAAAGTAAGAATGACCCTACCACTGATCGTAAAACCAGCCCCTCCTACCCCATAAAAAAATAGGCTGAACTAAACAAAGAAGGTGGAACAAGAACGGAGTGGGCGGAATGGTGTTGTACAAGCAACAGCGGTGGGAAGCACCATCCGGCCGCGCAGTGGCGCTTCGTGAACAACTTTAGTTCAACCTAAAAAAAATACCTAAACCAAAATAAAATACAAATGTAAGCGGTACCTTTTTTCATAAATCATAATAATAAGACCAATCCGTATAAAGATATTCCTAACACCGACAAAGTATGGATGGTACACTAGATTTATAAATAAGGTAACCGCTTTCATTCAAGAGATTTAGAACTGGCAAGCAACATATAAAAAAAGAGTAGGGGTTGAACAAAATGAAAAAAATGACTTTCCTTCTGCTGATTGCAAGCTTGATCTTGCTATCCGCATGCTCCAGCAATTCCGAGAAAGCAGCTACAACCACAGATTCAGGCAAAAAAGAAATCACCGTCTGGGCTTGGGACCCGAATTTTAATATCGCAGCCCTGAAGCTGGCAAAAGATCGCTACGTTGCCAAACACCCAGATGTAACCGTAAACATTGTTGAATATGCTCAAAACGATATCGTACAAAAAATGAATGCCGGCCTTAACTCCGGATCTACTAAAGGATTGCCGAACGTGGTTCTGATCGAGGATTATCGGGCACAGAACTTCCTGCAAGCCTATCCCGATTCTTTCCATGATATGAGCAGCACGATCAAAGCATCCGACTTCGCTGATTATAAAATTGGACCGACTAGCTACAATGGCAAGCAGTACGGTGTTCCATTCGACTCCGGTGTTATGGGACTGTATGTAAGAACGGACTATCTGGAACAAGCCGGATACAAAGTAGCGGACCTAACCAATATTGATTGGGACAAATTTATTGAAATTGGTAAAGCTGTAAAACAAAAAACAGGCAAAGAAATGCTGACTCAAGATCCGAATGACCTCGGTCTGATCCGCGGTATGATCCAAACCGCAGGTTCATGGTACCTGAAAGAAGACGGTAAAACACCAAACCTGGCTGGTAATCCAGCTCTGAAAGAAGCTCTCTTGACGTACAAATCCTTGTTCGACGCTAACATTGTTAAAATGAATGCCGACTGGAGTCAGTTCTTGGCCGCATTCAACAGCGGTGCAGTTGCTTCCGTACCTACAGGTAACTGGATTACACCTTCGATCAAAGCAGAAGCTTCGCAATCCGGTAAATGGGCTGTTGTTCCTTTCCCTAAGCTGAAAAATATACCTGAATCCGTGAATGCTTCCAGCCTCGGCGGCAGCTCCTGGTATGTCCTTAACTCGGACGGTCAAGATACCGCTGCTGATTTCCTGAAAGAAACATTCGGAACAGATACAGAGCTGTATCAAGATATGCTGAGCAAAATTGGAATTGTCGGTTCATTGAACGCAGCTTCCAGCGGTAAAGCTTATGACGTGGAGGATCCGTACTTCGGAGGCGACAAAGTATATAAGAAATTTGCAGAATGGACTAAACAAGTTCCAAAAGTCAATTATGGTCTGCACACGTATGCCATTGAGGATATCATGACCGTTGAAATTCAAAACTATCTGAACGGAAAAGATGTAGACGCAGTTCTGAAAGATGCTCAAGGACAAGCGGAAGCACAGCTTAAATAAGACAGTCCATCTAGCCAAGGCTAAATAATAAAACGAAAAGCACTTAAAACCTTGGGCTTGCGAGTTCAAGGTTTTATTGCTGCACAGGGAGTTGACATGGTATGAAGACAGCCGCGCCCAAAATAACTACAACACGTCTCAAAGCAGGTATGACAGGATGGTTGTTCATATCCATCGCAGTGATCATGATCGCCGCTTTTTATTTCTATCCGATGATTCAGGCGCTTATCTTGTCCTTTAAGACAGGTACAGGGTCTAATCTGAGCTTTAACGGCATTGATAACTACAAGCGACTCTTCACCGATAAAATGTTTATAACCGCCGTGAAGAATACGTTTATCTATTTAATTTTCCAGGTGCCTTTGATGGTCATTCTGGCTCTGTTCATTTCGGTATTGTTGAATGATAAAAACCTGAAATTCAAGGGCTTTTTCCGCACCGCTATCTTCTTGCCGTGTATCACATCCCTTGTAGCCTATTCCGTTGTCTTCAAGTACCTGTTCTCGTCCGACGGTCTGGTAAACTCCTTATTGCTGAATCTGCACGTGATTGGCACGCCCATCCAATGGATTACAGATCCTTTCTGGGCCAAGGTTACGATTATTATCGCGATCACATGGCGCTGGACTGGTTATAATATGATCTTTTACCTGTCCGGTCTTCAGAACATTGACAGTTCCATCTACGAAGCGGCCCGTATTGACGGAGCTTCCCCGATCCGACAGTTCTTCAGCATTACGGTTCCACTGCTTAAGCCGATTATCCTGTTCACTTCGATTACATCAACGATTGGTACACTCCAACTCTTCGATGAAATTATGAATATTACCAAAGGTGGGCCAGGGAACGCGACATCTTCAATTTCGCAATATATTTACAATCTGTCCTTCAAGTATTCATCCGACTTTGGTTATGCGGCGACCGTATCTTATTCCATCGTCATTATGATCATTATCTTGTCGATTATCCAGTTCAAAGTGGCAGGTGAGAAAAAATGATGAAAACAAAAAGAGCATTTACGTACGCCTTTCTGATCCTTGTGTCGTTCGTTTCGATTTTCCCGTTCCTGTGGATGCTATCCAGCGCCACGAACCTGTCGGTCGATGTGACCAAGGGCAAGCTGCTGCCTGGCTCCCATCTGATGGATAACATGCACAATTTGCTTGAAAAAGTGGACATCGTTACCGCACTCAGTAACTCTGCAAAAGTCTCCATCTCAACTACGCTGCTGGCTATGCTAATCGCGTCATTGGCTGGTTATGGCTTTGAAATTTACAGAAGTAAAGCGAAAGACGTTGTCTTCAATATCCTGCTGATGTCTATGATGATTCCGTTTGCGGCGATCATGATCCCGCTCTACCGGATGTTCGGCAGCATTTCTAATGTCATACCGTGGATCGGTATTGATACGCTCTCTTCTGTCGTCATTCCGACCGTAACTACGGCGTTCCTGATCTTCTTTTTCCGTCAAAGCACCAAGATGTTTCCCAAAGATCTACTGGAGGCAGGTCGTATGGATGGATTGTCCGAGCTGGGTCTGTTCTTCCGGGTATACATGCCTACAATGAAAACAACCTATGCCGCTGCCGCGATCATCACATTCATGTCCAGTTGGAACAACTACCTCTGGCCTCTGATTGTGCTGCAAACGCCGGAAAATCAAACGATTCCGCTGTTGATCTCGAACCTCGGCTCCAGCTATGCACCGGATTACGGTGTCATCATGATCGCCATTGTCCTGTCCACACTTCCGACTGCACTGGTATTTTTCCTGATGCAGAAACACTTTGTAGCGGGCATGGTGGGTTCGGTAAAATAACAGATTTCTGTGTACGTTCTTCATTTCAATTTTAAAAATAAGGAGTGTTCGCCTTGACCATCCAACCCCCTAGTCTGGACTGGCTGACCGACGTAACCAAATTTGCTGTACATCGGCTGCCCGCCTATTCCGATCACAAATATTACGCTACGCTTCAGGAAGCGGAGCAGCAAGCTGATATGGCTTGGCGCCATAGCCTGAATGGGAGCTGGAAATTTAACTATGCAACGAATCCAGCCAGTCGTCCAGTAGAGTTCTATGCGCCTGGCTTTGAGTACGGCGGCTGGAGCGATATTCAGGTACCGGGTCACATTCAGACGCAAGGCTTTGGCCAAATGCAGTACGTGAACACGATGTATCCATGGGACGGACATTCGGACGTTCGCCCACCCCATATTCCGGAGGATCACAACCCGGTCGGGAGCTATATCAAAAGCTTTGTTTTACCGGAAAATATGGCTTCCGACGCGCAGCCTGTGTTCATTTCTTTCCAAGGTGTTGAGTCGGCTTTCTATGTATGGTTGAACGGACAATTTGTCGGTTATAGCGAGGACAGCTTTACACCATCTGATTTTGAACTGACACCGTTCCTGCAAGCAGGCGAAAACAAGCTGGCGGTAGAGGTTTATCAAAGAAGTACGGGGGCGTGGCTGGAGGATCAGGACTTTTGGCGTTTTTCCGGTATTTTCAGAGAGGTGTACCTCTATACCATCCCTACGCTTCACGTACGTGACCTGCATGCCAAGGCAGATCTGGATGCTTCCTACACGCAGGGCCTTCTGGAACTGAAATTGACCTTGGAAAAGCCGGCAACGGCCTATGCAACTGTCGATGTGAAAGATGCTACCGGTCATGTTGTAGCTTCTTTGAAAGCTGACTTTACGGATGGCACGGCTTCACTGTCAGCAACCTTGGAGCAAGTGCAGCGGTGGAGCGCGGAAAAACCCTATTTGTACACGTTGTTCATTCAAATTTATGATGCCAGTGGATCGCTCGTGGAAGTCATTCCACAAAAAATCGGCTTCCGTAAATTTGAGCTGATCAACAAGGTCATGCATTTGAACGGCAAACGTATCGTCTTTAAAGGTGTGAACCGCCATGAATTTAACGCTCGCACCGGACGTGCCATTTCCCGTGAAGATATGCTGTGGGATATTCGGACGCTCAAGCAGAATAATATGAACGCTGTCCGCACCTCTCATTATCCAAACCAGACTCTGTGGTATGAGCTATGCGATGAGTACGGAGTCTATGTAATTGATGAAATGAACTTGGAAACACACGGTTCCTGGCAAAAACTCGGTGCCGTCGAGCCATCGTGGAATATTCCTGCCAATCTGCCTGAGTGGCAAGATATCATCATGGATCGCGCCATTTCCATGCTGGAACGGGACAAAAACCACGCGTCCATTCTGATCTGGTCCTGCGGCAATGAGTCGTATGCAGGCGAAGTGCTGCGCAATGTAGCTAACTATTTCCGAACCACCGATCCGAGCCGTCTAGTGCATTACGAAGGCGTGTTTCATAACCGTACGTACGATGATACTAGCGATATGGAGAGCCGGATGTACGCCAAGCCTGCAGATATCGAGCAATACTTAAACGATAATCCACAAAAGCCGTATATCAGTTGCGAATATATGCATGCGATGGGCAATTCCGTAGGCGGCATGCACAAGTATACCGAGCTGGAAAACAAATACGAGCTATATCAGGGCGGTTTTATTTGGGATTATATTGATCAGGCTGTTATGAAAAAAGATCGCTATGGACGCGAGTACCTCGCGATCGGCGGCGACTTTGACGACCGTGCTACAGACTATGGCTTCTGTACGGACGGAATTGTCTATGCAGATCGGAAGGTTTCGCCGAAGATGCAGGAGGTCAAATTCCTGTATCAAAATCTGAAGCTCACCCCGGATCGCAGCGGTGTAACCATTCGCAATGAAAACCTGTTCGAAGGAACGGGGGACTACGAGCTTGTATACAGCCTGCTGCATGAGGGCCAAGAGATCGCACGTAATGCCATTCATGTGGATGTGGCGGCTCAGACCGAAGCGTATATTCCACTGACGTTCCCAAGCACAGACGAGAAGCCCGGTGAGTACGTCATTCACACCGCTCTGGTTTTGAAGGAAGCGACGCTCTGGGCTGAGGCTGGACACGAAGTGGCCTTCGGACAGCATATTTTCATCGTGGAAGATCCAAATCCGCTGCAGCTCCCTACGGTCGGTGCCTTACGAGTGGTGCATGGCGATGTAAATATTGGCGTTCACGGTGCAGATTTCAGTATCATGTTCTCCAAAGGAGCAGGTAGCCTGACTTCACTTCGCTACGCCGGACGTGAGATGATCGCTACACCTCCTGCTCCATTGTTCTGGCGGGCGACCACAGACAATGATCGGGGAACCGCACTGGGCTTTGAAGCCGGTGGCTGGTTCGCTGCAAGTCTGACACGTAAATGCGTGGGCATCGAGGTCACGGAAGAGCAGACAGACCGTGTAACTGTTGCATTCCGCTACACGCTGAGCATTCATACGGACGCACAGGTAACGGTAGCCTACACCGTCTTGGCAGATGGCAGTCTGAACGTAAAATCGACTTATGAAGGCGTCTCAGGACTGCCTAACCTGCCGATCTTTGCCCTTTCGTTCAAGGTTCCGGCAGACTACCGCCATCTGGACTGGTACGCGATGGGACCGGAAGAGAATTACATCGACCGTGCCTTTGGCGCGAGACTAGGCGTATTCCGCAACGAAGCTGCGGATAACGTATCCGGGTATGTCGTGCCGCAGGAATCCGGCAATCGTACAGGCGTGCGCCGTGTCGATATTACTGATGATTCCCAGCGGGGCATTCGCATTACTGCACCTGCTACCGCACCAGTGGAATGCAACATTTCGCCGTATACAGCGTTCGAGTTGGAAAGTGCATACCATCTGTATGAGCTGCCCAACGTGTACTATACCGTTGTCACCGTAGCTGGCAAGCAAATGGGCGTAGGCGGCGACGATAGCTGGGGAGCCCCGGTACATGAAGAATACCAAATTACAGCCGATCAAATGCTGGAATTCGAGTTCACCGTGCAGCGGATATAAATAAACTCCCCGTATAGGCAAGTATATATAACAAAAGCCCTTCCGCTGCTTCCCTGATGGAAAGCCAGAAGGGCCTTTGCATTTTATCATTCCAATCATACTGTCAGCAGAAAATAAAGTCCTAGGTTGTCGTTGTTTCATTGAATCAACGTTTCCCGTTAGTTCATGGATTAATATACAACTAAAATCCAAACTCTGTTACTCTTTCAAGCCACTCACGCATAAGTGACTCAAATAATAGAGCCTGTTCAATCTGAAGATTATGCCCTGCTCGATCTAAAACGGCGAAGGTTGCTCTAGGATAATTATCTAAAATTCTAAAAGCATCTATGTAACCAACGACTGCATCTTGTCGCCCAAGAGTAAATACTGTTGGTTTATCAAAAACTAATTTATCTATATTGGTGGAAAACCCATAGTTTCTTTGAATCTTGCTAAGAAAACCGTAGTCAGCGATCTTACAACCTGCCACTATCTCTTCAGAATACCTTTTCCAATTATATTCATTGAGAACGACTTGATTTGCGCTAAAATCACTTATTTGCTCTTCACTTAAGGTGCCCATAAACTCGCGATCACAATGAACAACAAAATGCTCGGGCAGTATTCTTCTTTTGTGTTCAGGAATAATTAATGGACAAATCAGAGCAGCTCCACCAATACGATCTTTATGTCTATTAATTATTCCCCTTGTAATATATCCACCGTACGATTCGCCTGCTATGAGATAATCCTCGTTTGGGACAAGAGTTTCAATAAAATTTATAACTGCTTCTAGCATATCATCTGAATTACATATTTGATCGTAATCCTTTGTTTGTCCCATTCCAGGCAGGTCAAGATAGATACGACGCCAATCGGAATTACCTTCAAATATCGGTTCCATGCACCCACTCATTAACCGATGGTCTGGTGTAAAACCATGAATCATTATAATCGGTTTGCCTTTACCAATTTCCTCGTAATATATATTGGCATTCTTGACTTTACAATATGGCATACAGACCCTCCAAAATTGAGTTATTTATAAAATTCTTACACCAAAGAAGAATCTACATTGTTTTATCAAAAAAAACAGATCTCCGGTTCGTTTTGATTATATACTCATATATAACACATGTAAAGAACGCTTGTTCCCTTTTCTTATTTCTAGAGTTAAACTAACCTGCCCGTGAGCTGAATGAAGCAACGTCCGTCTAATACTTTATTTTCCCAGTCTAGAACTTTAGCTAGCTCGTAGCCAGATTGACATACGTTCGCGTGAAATCAAGGTTCTTCAAGTCCCTTTGATCTATAAAAAACTCCAAATACCCCGCGTCCCACCAGCACATACCAACCTCGTCCAAAGAAGAGACCGAGAGCAGAACATGCCAATTTTCCGAAGCCTGATCGTGCTTTTCCCGATTCGTTTGATATTCTTGTAGCTGAGGCAGCACTTCGGATCGTAAACGCTCCGCATAATCCGTACTCCCCCTATGCGTAGCTTGCTCGATTTCCTTATGAATCTGACTCTCACTCTTATGCCAGTTAAACAGAAGACCCTCAAGCCCGTTTCGGCGTAGATAAGCATCCCGCCGGGTGTTCCCTGCAAAAGATTGATGCTGACCCCACAACGTGTCACTTTGTTCACATACAAGCTCATACAGCTCTTCGTACTGATCTACAAGAATATCTCCTAGCTCACCCTCCGACCGAATGGTAATAATCGGCTGAAAGGAAATCGCATAGGCGGTGAAATCTCGTTGCTCTGCCGAAACCTCTACGCACCCAGCGGGCGGTAATGTTTTCTGCAAAGCGCTGCTGTCACCGTTATAGTAAAAGATTTTATGGTCAATATCATAGGCGGGCTCATCCAGCCCAAGAAAAAAGTATAGTATGCCCTGATGAGGCAATCCCTCAAATGGTGAAAAAGGCAGCTCACTCAAATTAATTTGAGCAATAAACGTATAATATTCCCCGTCTAAATTACAAGGCCACTCTATCGTGGGTGGCAGATCTGGATAGCCGGCGATCCGACTATTTCCAATGTGTTCGTAGTTTTCCTCATGCTCCACATGAAATTGTATAGCAGATTGAGCTTCCTGATGAATCTCTTCTTTTAAATCTTCATCCAGTGAATACCCTTCCAGTATTCGAGTCAGTTCATCCTTTAATGGTGGTTGTAGCATCTCGCTCGCCCCTTTTTCATCAAGTAATAACATAGCCTGCAACCATTTAAACCCTTCCCTCAGATTACCATATTAAGTGATTCCGTCAATTGACCAAATACTGCACCAGTTGCCCCCTATGGACGGTCGCACCCAACTTTTAGTAGAAATGCACTAGACATTGTTCATAAATGTTTTGTGATAGGCATTCCGGTATTGGGAAGGAGTCATGTGGGCTCTCTTTTTGAACAAACGCATAAAATACTTCTCATCGGTATATCCGGCCTCTTCGGCAACCTGCTTAATGCTCATATCTGTACGGGAAATCAACTCTTTGGCTTTGTTGATACGAATACTGTGAATGAACTCCAAGGGGCGCATACCTGTGTTTTGCTTGAACAAACGAGAGATATAATCCTTGTTATAATTGAATTTTCGAGCTAAATCCGTCACGGTCAGCGGCTCTTCGGCATGAATTCGGGTCCACTCAATAATTTTGTTAAAACTCACATTCCCCTGTGAATGAGCAGGATTGGAAAGCAAGCGGCTAAGCGCCAGTTCTGATATCTCGATCAGCAGCGAGGTGAACAAATAATTGGCACTGTGATACGTAAGATAATGTGAGTTGGCTACATGCAAAATCTGATTGACGATAATATGAATCCGATCCCCGTTGTCTGCCTGTACACATTGCGGTAAATAGATATCCCGCATCTTGCCATGACGCTGCAAAAGTCCATTCATAGCACTTGTTTCCTGCTTCATTTCCTCATTAGATAGTACATTCGGGGTCGCGGGAACATCGAAATGAAACCAATAAAATTTTACACCCGGCAACGATTCCCGGTATCCTTTATGCGTACGACCGGGGTAAAGCAATAGAATATCTCCCTCGCCTACTTCAAAATCCTCCCGTTCCTCTCGTATATATACCGTCTCTTGGACACCCAGGATCAGCTCAAAATTATCAATGGAGCGACTCATATGCTTCCAAGGCACCTCGGAAACAAACTCGCCTGCGGAGATCAGTTGGATTGGAGCATCTACATTTACTTTTAGATAGGTCATGTTATCGCCTCTTTAGATTCATGTTCGGATTTGTCCACCCATTGTATGGTTAAGCTACTGACATACCGCGATTCCAATGCTAATGTAGTGGAGAAATATACACTTTCATCTTAGCTAAGGAGCGATGATTTTGAAAGCTAAAGCTTTTGACTTGCATAAAGTAAGAATTGATTCCGGCCCACTTTTACATGCGATGGAACTGAATACGGCCTACCTGCTGAGCTTGGAACCCGACCGTTTATTATCGCGCTTTCGTGAATATGCGGGACTGGAGCCCAAAGCGGCTCACTATGAAGGCTGGGAAGCGCGTGGCATCAGCGGACATACACTCGGTCACTACCTGTCCGGCTGTGCACTGATGTTTGCCTCCACAGGCGACGAAAGACTGTTGGAACGCGTGAACTATGTAGTCGACGAACTGGAGATATGCCAAAACAGTCATGGAAACGGATACATTTCCGGCATTCCACGTGGGAAAGAGATTTTTGAGGAAGTAAAAGCCGGAGATATCCGCTCCCAGGGCTTTGATCTGAACGGTGGCTGGGTGCCGCTATATACCATGCACAAACTTTTTGCGGGCTTGCGTGATGCCCATCTGCTGGCGCATCATCCCAAGGCCCTGTCTATAGAAATCAAACTCGGCAACTGGCTGGAGGATGTACTTCAAGGACTGGACGATGATCAGGTGCAGCAGGTGCTGCATTGCGAGTTTGGCGGTATGAACGAGGTGCTGACCGATCTGGCGGAACATTCGGGAGAAGAACGCTTTTTGAGTCTGGCGGAACGCTTTTATCACGGAGAGGTGTTAAATGATCTCGCAGATAGCCAAGATACGTTGGCAGGGCGACATGCCAATACGCAAATCCCCAAAATCATTGGCGCTGCACGGCAATTTGAAATGACGGGGAAACCGCAATATGCGGACCTATCTCGCTTTTTCTGGGATCGGGTGGTTCACAAGCATTCCTACGTGATCGGCGGCAATAGTTATAATGAACATTTCGGTGAACCTGGCAAGCTGAATGACCGTTTGGGCGAAGGTACCTGTGAAACTTGTAACACCTACAATATGCTGAAATTAACAAGACATATGTTCGAGTGGGACGCCTATGCAGCCTATGCCGACTACTATGAACGAGCGATGTTCAATCATATTCTAGCTTCACAGCAGCCTGTAGATGGACGTGTGTGCTATTTTGTATCGCTGGAAATGGGAGGACACAAGTCCTTTAATTCTCAATATGAGGATTTCACATGCTGTGTCGGGTCCGGTATGGAAAGTCACTCCATGTACGGCACTGCAATTTATTTTCACACGCCAGAAGCGATCTATGTCAATCAATATGTCCCTTCTACTGTGACATGGGACGAGATGGGCGTACAGCTCAAACAAGACACTCTCTTTCCGCAAAATGGACGGGGAACGCTGCGCGTTATCAGCAAGCAGCCCAAATCCTTCGCAATCAAGCTAAGATGCCCGCACTGGGCGGAGCAAGGGATGCTGATTAAAATCAACGGGGAAGAGCACGTCACAGAGGCCTGTCCTACCAGCTACGTTGTAATGGAACGGGAATGGAGCAATGGGGATACGATCGAGTACGATATTCCTATGACCGTGAGAGTCGAGGAAATGCCGGATAATCCACACCGAATTGCTTTTATGTACGGCCCGCTTGTACTGGCTGGGGACCTTGGCCCTGTTGAACAGGAGTCCAACGAGGAACGTCTGCTTGCGTCTGTTCTGATCGGATCGACCGATTCCCTGACAACGAAGCTGATTGCTGACGGGAACGAGCCTAATACATTCCATATGACCGACTTAGGCTATATCGGAGACTTGCAGCTTCGTCCGTTTTATCAGATGTATGATCGTTCATATACCGTCTATTGGGATCTCTTTTCCAAGGACGAATGGACAGCAACCGAGGCAGAATATCGTACCGCGTTAGCGTATCAGCTAGAGCTGGAACGACTTACAGTGGACGTTGTGCAGCCTGCCGAAATGCAGCCTGAACGGGATCATGCCTTTACTGGAGAGCATGTAGGTCTAGGGTCCATCTATAACCGCAAATATCGCGATACCTGGCCTGGGGGCTGGTTCTCTTTTGTCATGAAGGTGCTTCCGGATGAGCCTGTCCAATTGGCGGTTACTTATTTGAAGGACTTGAGCCGTCCCCATAGTGACTTTGACATCACTGCGGATGGCCTGATTTTAGGGGAAGGCAAGCTGGAGTCTGAGGAAATGAATAAATTCGAAACGTTCGTCTATGAGCTTCCTCTATCTGTGACGAACCACAAGAATGAAGTTACGATTCAATTCAAGGCCCATCCACAAGGCAAAGTGGCGAAAGTAGCTGGATTACGAGTGATTAGACACTCTATTGTATGATCAAATTATCTATATAAATCTACTATTCCGCCTACTGCGTTTTGATGTTCGTTTTTTAAAGGAAGTTTATAAAACAACAAGCAGACGCTTCTATAAGCTGTCTGCTTGTTCCACTTACTTCCTTATAACTTCGATTCATCGTCATTGCTTCATGTTCACTTCACAGCATGTTCATTTCGCGGAAACTGTCTCTAATCTTGCGCAGCTCTTGCTGTGCTCGACCATAGCGGGAAGCGTAGGTCCAAGCAAGCACTTGATGATAATGCGAAGGTGTTTCAATCGTGGTCACGTTATACATGGCCAGATTCCCATCTATTTTTCCTTTTAGGGTAAACTCAATGGCAGGATATCCGTTCACCACCATATCTGAAGCGGTCCCCAATTCAGGGTCCGTAATTCCTGACACCAAATGATCCTCAATGATTCCTTTATATTCTTGAAGAGTCATACTGCTGTCAAAATCGCTTTTCGGTTCAGACAATACAATCAGATATCTTTCGGTAAATTCATTTTTAATGGCGATGTCCGCATCCTCATTAATCCTATTATCTCGTGACCAATTCCAGGGAGCCGTAACCGCAAACTGGCTATCCTTACTGGTAAATACCTCAGGCTTCATGATTTGCGTAATGAGCATAGAAATTAAAGATACAGCAAAAACCATTGAAATGATCGTCGTCAGGATGATTGCTCCTGCAATAATCCCGGTTTTCTTTCTGCCCACCTTTCCCAAATCCCTTACCTTAACCACATATGTATTCGCAGCCATATCTCCAATCCGTTGTTTCCGAGGTGTCACCAGCACACATATACCGGCGGGCAGTCCCATGAAAAGCAGCGGATTCGTATCCACCAGATGTATGAGAGTGCGGATCAAGGATTTAACCATGCCTGGCGGCCTTCCTTCTCCATTCACAACCTGAATACGAAGTACAAACTTGCCCAGCGTATAGCCTGTAAGTCCTTCCAGTAACAGATAATAGCAGAAGGAGCCGATCAGGAAGAGCATCACTACCATACCCATATTTGGGGTTTCCGCTTCAGCTACTTTTTCCGCTGTAAAATATACCAGCCCTCCGTACCCAAAGACGATAAGAATGAAGTCAATCATCCAAGCCGCCCATCTTCTGAAAAAAATAGAGGCACCGTATGTTTCTGATAATACTGCCATCTTATCCGGTTCTCGTCGCTGATAACCGCCATTCCTCACAAATTCTCCCGGAGCTACTGTAGATGGATTTTTCAATAAATTAGGTTCTTCCAAATGATACACCCCTGATGTCAATTTAATCCTAGTTAAGTATAGCATCCTTTTTCATCCAATGGAGCAAGCCTGACAGTGCACTGGAGTAAACCGAATCCCGCCGATGAACAAACCACACCTCTAATTTACGATATTCCTCAGGTAAACGATGAGAAGCAATACTTCCCGCCTCCTCTGCCTTTGCAATCGACGATTGTGGCAACATGGACACTCCCAAACCAGAGGCTACTCCACCCAAAATGACTTCCAAGGTTCCGAATTCCATAATCTGATACGCATCCACACCTGCATCGCTCAGAAAACTTTCCGCTCTTGCCCGATGTGTGCAGCCTACATCGAAGAACAGCATAGGCTTGGCAAGCAACTTGCTCATATCACTTTCTCCCGGTTCCGAAATAAGCACCAACTCCTCTTCAAACGCCGCAACATGCTCTATATGCGGATCATCGACGGGGCCATAGACGAACGCTCCATCTAATTCGTAATTTAATACCTTTTGTACGAGATCATGGGTGCTGCCTGTCATAAGCGATAGATGGACATCAGGATATTGAGCGTGATATTCCATCAATAAAGAGGTCAGATGCGTAACCGCCGCCGTCTCAATCGAGCCCAGTCGCAAAGGTCCCGCGGGCTGGTCTGAATATTGAGTGGACTTTACAGCCTCGTCCAGCAAGGTCAGTATGGTATCCGCATATTTCAGCAGATTCTCTCCTGCTGGCGTTAACGTCATTCCCCGGTTAGATCGGCGAAATAGCGGTACGTTCAATTGTGCCTCAAGCTGCTGAATCCGCGAAGTCACATTGGACTGTACATAATTCAAAACTTGCGCAGCCTTCGTGATACTGCCCTCGCGAGCGACGGCCCGAAAAATTTTCAAATCACTGCTTTCCATGTATACGTCACCTGCTTGGTATGATCATTTGTGATACTCACGTTCGATTTTGTTCATTTTACCGGATGCTTGCCGCTCTGTACAATTCAATATATATGCAATTGCATCTAAATTCGCACCACGGGAGGTTTTAAAATGAAAGCCGTGATACATGCCAGCAAAAACGGCCCTGAGGGTCTGATGTATACAGACGTTACGGACAGACAGCCAGGGAACGATGAGGTGAGGGTAAAACTCAAAGCCGCAGGCTTGAACCATCGGGACTTATTCCTCATGGCAGATCGAGCTGCCAACGATGCTCCACTCATTCTCGGATCCGATGGAGCAGGTGTGATCGAGGCTGTGGGTGCTGGCGTCCCAACCTCGCTGGTAGGCACCGATGTAATGATCAATCCATGTATCGGATGGGAGAATACGCATCATGTTCCCTTAGTTCCAGCCATTCTGGGCGGACCTTCGGACGGGACATTCGCTGAATCGGTTATCATCCCCGTCCAAAATGCCGTCAGCAAGCCAGCATACCTTTCATGGGAAGAAGCAGGGGTACTGCCTTTGTCTGCTTTGACCGCTTACCGCGCGCTCTTCACAAGAGGCCAATTACAGCAGAGTGAGCACGTCCTCATTCCCGGTATTGGCGGTGGTGTAGCCACGTATGCCATGCTTATGGCTTTAGCGGTAGGTGCACGGGTCAGCGCCACATCACGCAGCGAAGCAAAGAGGCAGGCTGCCCTCGCCCATGGCGCTAATCATGCATTCGACAGCCATAGCGGATGGAAAGAAAATATGAACGGAGACACCGTAGATCTGGTCCTTGACAGTATCGGTCCTGCTACGTTCGATAAATATTTGGATGTCCTCAAGCCAAACGGTCGGATTGTTACATTTGGCGCAAGCTCAGGAGATCAAGTAGAGATTCCACTGCGGTCTATATTTTTTCCTCAAATCAGTATCATCGGCACCTCTATGGGCAGTGGCGAGGAATTCGCAGCTATGCTTCAGTTCATGGAGCGCCATGCACTCCATCCGATTATAGATAGCGTATTTCCTCTACAAGACACAGCAAAAGCCTTCCACCGTATGCAGCAGGGAGCGCAGTTAGGCAATATAGGAATCAGGATAGAGTAAGGAGTCTGAACGAAGTATAGGAATGGAAAAAAATCCACTACCGTAAAATGCCTTCATCCAGAAGTCAATTTTATGGTAGTGGACCTATTTAGTCGATCAAACGATGCTGGACCCATTTGTTGCCCCGGAAGCGCCAAAGGAAAACGAGTCCCCGCACGCCCCATTCAATATCCATAGCCAACCAGACACCAACAATCCCCAAGTTGAACACAATGCCCAAAATATACCCGAGCACCACCCGACACAACCACATGGACAGCATTGAGGTGAGGGACGTAAATTTTGAATCACCTGCTGCCCTTAGTGCAGAGGGTGTGATAAAGGCAATGGACCAGAGCGGAATCTGGGCCAACGTATTAATCAGTATGACAACAAATATGTCATCTACGATTTCGGCAGGCGGATGAAACAGCCCCACCATCGGCTCAAACAAAGGCATCAGGATTAATCCCATTACAATAAACGAACAAGACGACAGCCAAATAAACGATTTGGTAAACTTGCGGGCATCCTCGACATTTCGACGTCCCATGCATTGACCGACCACGGTTACAATCGTAAGAGCCAAAGCATTCGCAGGGATTTGGAACACGTTAGCTAGGGATGAGCAAATGGCATTCGTCGCCAACGCATTGGTTCCCAGACTCACAATGAAAATTTGGGTTAAAATTTTCCCCCCATTAAAAAACATCTGCTCCGCTGCAAAGGGAAGCCCGATAAACAAAATCTTTTTAAGCATGGCCAGATTAAAGTAAAGCATATCTCTAAGCTGAACACGCAAGTCATCATCTACCCTGACCAAATAGATCAGCGCGCACACTGCTCCTGCATATCTGGACACATTGACGGCAATCGTCATGCCCAGCACACCCATATCCAATACATTAATGAATACCACATTGAGGAGCACGTACGAGAGGTTCATGATGAGAGAAAGAGCCAGCGATGCCCTCGTCTTCCCGATCCCCCTCAGCGCTCCACACACCGCCTCAACGATTGCAATCCCCACAAAAGACATACAACTTCCCAGTAGATATACCTTACCGTTAGCTAATACATCAGGCGAGGCGGAACCAAACAGAACACTCAAAATCGGATTGTACAACACGATCATAAACAAACTGATACATAAGGCCAGCAAGGAAACGGAGGAAATGGTACCGGATGCGGCTTTAGAAACCATGAGGTCGTTACCGCTCCCCTTATACTGTGCCACGACAACCGTTCCCCCGGTAGACACTGCGACAAACACATTAATCAGAAAAATATTCAAAGAATCAATCATATTTACGGCACTGACTGCCGCCATCCCCGACGAGCTAATCATGGCCGTGTTCACCAAATTAAGACCCACGATAAAAGCCTGATCAATCAGCAGCGGGATAAACAGCGCAATCATCTGTCGATAATCAATAGACTCTCCTGAAAAATGCTTATTCAGAAAGCCATGTGTTCTCATCCTTACACTCAGTTGACTCATATCATCACATTCTTTTTCTCAAATTGAAAAAAACCCTTCAACAGAAGAGCCTTCATGGCGAAAAAATGTATAAAGTTGCAAGGCTAGATGTGTCTAGTTCTTGATTCTGTACACTTTTCTCTACATAGAAGTATTGCTCCAAAAGAAAATCCTGTCAATGGTCTTGCTCACATTTGAATAGAAAATAACAGAAAAACCTGCTCAGCTCAGTGAACAGGTTTTGCAGCAGTATTATAATGCCTTAATATGTCATTAAAACCTTGTTAAAAGAATGTCTATGATCTTCTCGCAATCAAATCTTGTTGAATAGAAGCTTCATTCTTTTCGAATTTTTTATAAAAAAACATAGGAATGATCCCGATCAAGAAGATGATAAATGGCAGCCAGATAAAGCTGAACTGAATGCCAGACAACGCCGTAGGGGTTTGAACTTGCCCAGCGATGTAACCGGTGCTGCCCATAATCCATGCTGGCAATAATCCGCCAATTCCGCTACCCGCTTTAATACAGAATGCGCTTCCAATAGAGGTCAGGAAGCCACTTGCCCGAATACCATTTTTCCATTCCCCATAATCGACTGTATCTGACAACATCGCAAACGGCATAGAACATGCAAAGCCTGATCCTAACGCACCAATAATCCAGCCGATAATAATGAGAGTTAAGTCTGTACTTCCCATTAAAATCACGACTTGACCCAGCGCAGCTAATATCAATCCGATAATCATAATCGCATTTTTACTTAATTTTCTGGCAAAAAACGGAATCAGAACCATCGAGATCAACTGTAAGGAGGTCAGTCCATTGATTAAAGGTACTAAGTCCTTACTGTCCAGATTGTATTGCAGATAAAAGATGAGCGTTGCTGAACGAATATTCAAACCGATCCAGTAACACAAGTTGGCAGCTACAACGAGCATCCAGGGCCAGTTTCGTTTGATCGCTGTGAAGCTTTTGGCAATGGGAACGGACTTCGTTTTCACTGCTGCATTTTCTCGCAAATCGGCAAACGCTATGAAAAACATAATAATCGCCATGATTCCAAATAAAACAAGCGTTAAGGAAAATCCTTTTTGATCATTCCCCTGTCCAAAGAAAGCAACCAAAGGTAACGTAAACGTCGTGGCGATGAAGAAGCCCACATTCCCCCCTACCATGCGGAAGGAGTTCAAGACGACGCGTTCATTAGAATTGGTGCTCAGGTTAGGCAGAATAGACGTAATCGGCGTACTAATTCCTGTGTACAGGATGCCGGCTATGATATACGTAATGGCGGCATATGCAATTTTGCCCGACTCACTCCAATTGGGCGTCGTAAACGTAAGGACCATGAACACAGCGAACGGGATTGCTAACCATAGAAAATAGGGTCTGCTCTGGCCGTATTTTGACTTCGTTCGATCAATCAGGATGCCCCAAATCGGGGCATCAATAGCATCAATAAAACGGGTGATAAATAGTAATGTCCCGGCAATCCCGATAGAAAGACCGAATACATCTGTATAAAAATATAATAGATAACTGGAAATGACACAGTACAACAGATTGCCGGCCGTATCCGTTAATGAATAGCTGATTTTACGATGAAAAGGAACGGTACTGGTTGCCTTTTCCGGTGGTTCTGTACTCACAATTCTCGTACTCATGATCTTTCCTCTCCCCATGCGAATGAATTATGATTCATAAACCCATACACGCATTTCCCCTTTAGCCCGATTGCACCAGGCGTAGTAAGGAATGGCGGTAATTTGTTGAGGAACAAATTCAGGGGGCTCCGAGCTGTATAATGCATTCGAATTTTTTACCCGGTGTCCCTCTATGGTCAGCTTTACAATGCCACCCAGCAGGTTTCCGCTGAACTCTTCCGTAATAAGACTATCCTTCGTCAATCTTAATCCTGCCAAATTCGCTCCATTATCCACTTCTTCCAGGCAAAACACGACTGGTCCGCGTTGGAGAGCAATTTGCTGCTGGTTCATGGAGACCAGCGGATTGCTCCGAATGCGCTCAACTGGCATAGCCAAATGCAGAGTTACCACATCTCCGTCCTTCCAAGTACGCTGAATCTCGATATAGCCTTTTTCCAGACGATCTAATGATATGGTTTCCCCATTCACCTTTACCTCTGCCTGCTTGCACCACCCTGGAATTCGCAGTGCCCATTTAAAGGGAGTTGGCTCTGTTACATGGATCGAAAAGGTTAGATCCGCATCCCATGGATAATGATGAGTTTGTGTAATTTCAACCTCATGACCAGATAAAGTCATGTTCACCTTGCTGGCAATGTACAGATGCGTATACAACGTATCGTCCGTTTGGGTGTACATATTGTCCTCAACCGATGCAATCATTCGTGCCAAATTGGGCGGACAGCAGGCGCAGAAAAACCATTTTTGCCGTTCTGTTTTTACATGCTCTTGATCTTTTCTGGATTTTTGAAAGGGATTAACCTCCAACGGATTCACGTAGAAAAATCGTTTCCCGTCCAGGTCCATCCCACTAATCGTCCCGTTGTATAGCGCACGCTCCAGCACATCGGCATATTTCCGGTTCGGCGCTAAGCGCAACATACGATTGGCCCAAAAGGCCAGCCCTACAGAGGCGCAAGTCTCACAGTACATGCTGTCATTAGGAAGATCGTGATGGCAAGTGAACGCTTCCGCGTTTACAGTAGAACCGATCCCTGCGGTGATGTACATTTTGTGATTCGTTACATCATCCCACAGCGTTTCACAGGCTTGTAACAGGGAAGCATCTCCTGTTTTCGCAGCCAAGTCCGCCATCGCAATATACAGATACACCGCTCTTACCGCATGGCCGACTGCCTCTTTTTGTTCCCGCACAGGTTGGTGTGCTTGCTGGTATTCAAATCCTAAACCAAAATTAATGTTGTTCTCATCATTCCAGGTGGGCTCTGTTTGAATATGTTTTCTCTTTTCTTGTTCCTCTGCAAAGTAAATAGGATGCTGTCCCCGCTGTTCAATAAAATATTGCGCTAATTTGAGATATTGATCCTTTGCCGTTACGTCGTATAATTTGATCAAGGCCAACTCAATTTCTTCATGTCCCGGGTAGCCTTTCCGTTTCCCTTCTTCCGTACCAAAAATCTGCTGAATCAGGCCTACGTATTTCTCCATAATGTGAAGAAACTTCGTTTTGCCCGTCGTTTCATAATAAGCAACAGCCGCTTCTATAAAATGCCCTGCACAATACAGCTCATGGTTGTCTCTTAGGTTCGTCCAGCGATTATCGGGTTCCTTAAGCAGATAGTACGTATTCAGATACCCATCCTCAGCTTGAGCTCTTCCCAACAATTCAATCACTTCATCAGCCCGCTCCTCAAGCACAGAATTCGGATGATCCCTTAAGCTAAAGGCAACTGTCTCCAGCCATTTGGCAAGATCACTGTCCTGGAAAACGGTTCCATAATACTCCCCACTGGATTCTCCGGCTGCAATCCTAAAGTTTTCAATCGCATGACTGGGTTCTGTATCTGGTAATTCATCATTTAATGCTTTCCACTGATAAGGAATAACCTCTTCCGCCACAACCTGCTTATACTTTTTCCAAAATAAATCATCAACGATGACATGCTTAACTGGCTTTGCCGTTTTCATTGGATAAACATCCCTTCCTGAAAATAGAACGCTTTCATTTTTTGAAAAATAAGGATAAAGTATTGATAATATCGTACAAGCTAACCTGAGTTCCCCTTGCTACAGTCCTTATTTTATCAACCTGAATTTATAAAAAAAATCGCGATCTTTAACTAAAACTTATACGATTTCACACACAAAGGAGCTGGCTTCCATGAGCAAAACAGACTTTCTATCATTCCTTGTCCCTCCGCTGCCTTATTTCATTGAGGGGAATTTTACTACATATCAAAAAGGAGATTGGCATCCAAATAGGTATAATCTGGGTTATTTTGACGTAATAATCATTAAAGAAGGGTTGCTGCACATTGGCGAAGAGGACAAAGTGTGGAAGGTAACTGAAAATTACGCTCTCATTCTTGAACCGGATAAACATCATTTTCCCATTGAGGCATGTACAGAACAAACCTCCTTTTACTGGTTCCATTTTCAAACCAATAGCATGTGGTGCGCACAATCCTCGTCCAATCCTATTATACCCAGCACTCCCATTCCCGAGCTGCATTTTCATTCAGAACATACGACCATTCATTTGCCTAAAATTCAAAAAGTGGTGAATCCACATGAGCTATTTTCGAAATTAGACTATTTACTAGCCTCTACTTTAAAACCTAGAAAACTGGCACTATGGGAGGCCCAACAGACGTTTGTGAATGTTTTCCAGAGTTTGGAGTATGATCAGAATAATAAAGACAGCTCCTCTAAGTTGGCGGAACAGATCGAAATATACCTAAAACAGAATTACAAGAATACGATCACCAATAAGGATTTGGAAGCCCATTTTCACGTACATCAGAATTATCTTGCTAGATGTATGAAAGTCGCCTTCCAGCGCACACCGCTTGAGTATTTAATGGATTATCGCCTGGATCAAGGACGCAGTCTTTTGCTGCAAACTGACTGGTCTGTCCAACAAATTACGGAGGAAACGGGATTCTCCCAAGCAAGCTATTTCTCCAAATGCTTTAAAGAAAAATTCGGAATGTCTCCAAAGAATTATAGACAACAATACTGGAAACCAGTTCATTGAATGCTTACACCTCCTTTACACTCTCTTTACATTTTCATTGTATCCTTTTGATATTCTCGCTTTATACTGAGTCGGTTATATCATTTTCACTTCAGCAAAGGGGCATACATATGAAGTCAACTAAACTCGCATTATTAGCCATGTTAACAGGGGTTCTGGTATCACCAGAACTGACCCATGCGGCAGACATTCAGCCATCCGGGTATGCATCACTACGAACACAGGCAGATAAAATGGGGGCGACTATTACATGGGACAGTGATGACCAGTCTGTTTTGGTCAAGCTGAAAAATGGCATTGTCGGAACCTTTACAGTGGGTGAGAAGCAATATCGTCTAGCTGGACTAAGCGGAAAAGCGGACCGGGAAATTAAGATGATGAATGGAAATGTATATCTTCCTACAAAACTTCTTACAGCGCTTGAAGCAGAGAACAGCAAATATGCAGATCCTAAGGACGCAGTCCCCACCTATAAAGTGATCCCTTCTGCTGAAACAGAAGCTGTGGAGGATGGAGAAGACGCAGCCGACGACCCTGCCATCTGGCTCAACCCGGCCGATCCAGAGAAAAGTAGAATTTTAGCAACCAATAAAGGCGGCGGGATTTTAGTCTATGATCTGGAAGGCAAGCAACTGCAAAACATGAAGGTTGGAAAAATGAATAACGTGGATCTTCGTTACGGTTTCACCTTGGGCGGAAAAAAAATAGATATCGCAGGGGCGACCAATCGAACCAACAACACGATCGATATCTTTGCCATTGACGGTGCATCAGGAAAGCTGACCAACGTGGTTGGCAAACCTATTAAAGCATCTATGAAAGAAGTATACGGATTCAGCCTATACCATAGCCTCAAGACAGATAAATTTTACGCGCTCGTTTTGGGCAAAGAGGGTGAATTTGAACAATATGAGCTGACTGATGACGGAAGCGGCAAAATTGCAGGTAAGCTTGTCCGCCAGTTCAAGCTGAGTACGCAATCTGAAGGCATGGTTGCTGATGATGAATATGGCACGGTCTACATCGCTGAAGAGGATTACGCTATTTGGAAGTATAGTGCCGAGCCAGACGGTTCAACCGAGCCACTGCGACGTGTGGATATTGCAGATGGGCGCAGACTTCACGATGACATAGAGGGACTTACATTGTATTACGGTAAAGATGGCAAAGGGTATCTCATGGCCTCCAGCCAAGGAAACAGCAGCTATGCGATCTATGAACGACAAGGCGACAATGCATATATAAGCAACTTTACGATCAGTGCGAGCCCTACCATTGACGGTACGTCTGTCACAGACGGTATTGATGTGCTTGGCTACGGATTAGGCAAGAATTTCCCTCATGGCATCTTCGTTGCACAAGATGACGAAAATCTTCAAAATGGGAAAAAGTTGAATCAGAATTTTAAAATGGTACCCTGGGAGCGAATCGCTACGGGAGCCCCTACCCCGCTAACGATAGACGATGGCATTAACCCACGTGAACTGGTAAACAGAAGCACGCAGTAATGCCTATCGGGGAAATCAACTCAACATTCCGACTCTATTCATAAAAAAGAGGTGTTCCAAAAGCCATAAAACGGCTACTTGGGACACCCCTTTTTGTTTTTAAGCGGAAAAAGGTTTAAGATCCAGCACCAATACATTTACCGAGTTGGCCGGTAAGTCTAAGAGAACAGAATCCGTCTGAAGCGTGATCTGCTGTTCGGTAGGCACTACCTTCTCATCATTCTTCTTGTTCACGTTAGGTACATGAACAAGCGAGGAATCCCCGGTTAGTGTAATCAGCTTAGCAATGGACTCAACACTCAAATCTTGTAGATTCAGCTGTGTTGCCTTATCCACGTTGTCGGCGTTCACCAGCTTCACATATACATGCTCAGCATCTTGGGTTACCGAGTTGAACACGTCTCTGTTGTAAGCCTCCAGCTTGTAGTCCAGCACTTTGCTGGTTGTCTCGCCGTCGGTATATGAGCAAATCAGGTTGCTGCCTGTTTCACCGCCATAGTTCACTGTTATGGTGTAGTCCGTGTTGTCAGACAGCTCTTCATAGCTGGCCGCTCTCAAGTTACCTGCGGCTGTACTGGAAGAGTAGTCACCCAATGTGTAGCCTTCTATGCCTTGCTTGTAAACCTTCACGCCGGTAGCCTTGCCGCCATAGCCGATCGCGTATTCGACAACGTCCTTTTTCTCCGCAGAAATATCCGTGAGACCCGCACCCACATAAAAACCGTCCGTGCCGGAAATGCGGGAAGCGACCACCTCTACCTTGTAATTGCTCCAGCTATCGTTCAAGATGTACAGACCATTCAGACCGCTATCCTGAGCTTTGAGGACAAGCCCCTTGCCTTCCTCCACTGTAGAGCCCACGGAACCGGGAATGACTTGCCATGCTGAATTCAATTCCTGGGTAAAATCTTGATCCAGCAGCACACTGCCATCCTGATTGGAAGTAACGGTCACACGCTTAATCATAACTTCGGCGTTGCCTGTCGCGATTTCAATGCCACCCTGAGGAATGAGATCCGTTGGCTTGCCATTTTTGTAAGTAGAGAAAGAAGTGCGCAATACTTTATTTCCCAAATATTTAGCATACATTTGCTGTACATAGTAGTTCGGCGTAAACCACACTGTTTCGTCATCGAACCAGATGCAGTCTGGCGTCCATCTGTAGGTTCCATCTGTCAGCACCTTATTAAACAGCGGTGCATAGGCAGCCAACCGAACGACATCGGCATTATTTTCAAAGCCCGTCATCACCGCTGCCTCTGCTACAGCGCCTGCCAGTGTATTTTTATCCGTTGAGGCGTACTCCCCGACAAAAACCTTTGATGTTGCTTTCCAATTGATACTGCCGTCCGCGTTATAAGCTCTGTAGTAGTAGTTATAGCGGTCCACGTTATTCAGCAGGTACTCGTTAGAACGATAATAGTGCTCGTCTGCAATGGTGTCCATATAATCCTTTTGCTTCTCATACCAGGTAACAGTCTCTTCCGTCACCTGGTTACCATCAGCAAAAGCAACCTTAGCCGAGCCCTTCATATTACCACTCAGGAACTTCCAGCCCTGCTGATAGGCATCGTCGTCCGCTTGAGCGCCAACCGTAGAGATGATATGCAGCTCATAACCCGGATAGTTTTTCTCCATGTACTCATCAATCGATGTCTTGAACACTTCAAAGTTGGCAAAGAACTCTGTGCCCCAGTTCTCGTTACCCACACCCAAATAACGCAGATCGAACGGTGCTTCATGGCCCATTTTTTTACGCATAGCAGCCCATTCATTATGTTCAAAATCCGCACTAATCGCAAAGTCGATCAGATCCGTAAAGTTCTTAATATAGTATTCTCTTAATGCGCCTCCAGCGGGATGAGCATAATCCGAGCGGGCTTGGCAGAGCACGCCGCAGGCCATAACCGGAAGCGGAGCTGCATTCAGGTCTTCTGCCAACTGGAAATATTCCATATAACCAAGTCCCATGGTCATCATATAGCCCCATACATTAAAGTTTTCCTTGCGCAGCTCGATATCCCCAATCGATTCCTTCCAATCGTATACGTTTTCCCATATAAACGAACCCTCGGAAATGCAACCACCCGGAAAACGCAAAAACTTCGGATGCATGCCGACCAGCGCGTTCACCAGATCTTTTCTCAATCGGTAGTTAGGATTACCCTGATAGTTGGCGTGTGCCGATGAAGATTGCTCTTCCTCTCCTGCACCCCATACATCTTGTGGGAATAAGGAGACCATATCAACCGAAATGTCCCCTTCAAATGTAAGCGCCAGCTGTCCAAGAACCGTAGCTGAGCCTGTCAGCACAAGCCTGGAATCGATGCCGTACTTCTTCCACGTGTTGCCGCCTTCCACCTGTATCGTAATTGAATCACTAATGGCCTTTTCATTCGAGTCTTGCAGTTGCAATGTGATTGTGCCCGCTGAATCGGCCTTCGCCCAGATGGTAAACTCATATTTATCACCCTCTTGGATGGACATGGCACAATTCTGATTAGAATCCGAAAAGCCCTTGTTCCGAATCGTTGCACCATCCGCTACCGTCACATAATAGGAGTTCACTTCTTTGTCTTTTGCACCTAAGAACTCATTTAATCCACCGCTATGTTGTGGAGTCATCTTGTCCGTATCACCAGACCAGGCGAACAACGGGTTGCGGTTCCGTCCTGTAGAGCAGCCGCATTCACCGGAAGCATGGGAATACGTATCAAACTCGAAAGATTCAAAAGAGCGATTCTGAACGAGTTCCGCATATATCCCGCCATCTGCTGCGTTATTGATATCTTCATAGAACAAGCCGTACATCACTTCGCTGACATCCAGCACTTCCTTATTTCCATGAATGGTCAGCGTGTACGGAGGCAGCTGTTCAGGAAGAACGGATACTTCAAAGCTTTCTTCAATCTGGCTTAGGCCCTTCGTCAATAAAGCTGTGACGGTAACCCCTTGTGCGGAGGTAATCGCCTGCACCTGACCATTGTCAGAGAGTATACCAGGTTGGCTGGATTTCCAGGTCACTTCTACTCTTCCACCCATCAGAACGGTTGGCAGAGATAAGTCCTTGGTCATAATCGTCGTCGGAAAGGACAAATATTTATCTCTGGCAAGCTTCACGATCTCTTCATCTGTCAACGAATCGCACATGACCTCAATGACTTCATCTGCCGACAAGCCTGCTTTATAAATTCGAAAGTCTGAAACGGAGCCGGCAAAGTCTACATCCGCCGCATGCTGAGAGCGACCAATAAAATTGTTGCTGTAGTTGGACGAGTCTGTAAACGTTTCGAACCATTTACGCAGCTTGGCATAGTTACCGCTGGAAGTTTGACTGATGGAACCGTCCGCTACCACCTCACCATTGACATATACCACCGGACCCGCACTGCTTAATGTGCCGCCTTCTGTACCGATTACGGACAAGGCTATGTGCATCCACTCATCCCTGACAAAACCTCTTCCCGGGTCTACGGACAAATCCGCCTCGGTGAAAAGGGTTCCGCGCAGATTCCGTGTCATGAACATATATGGCCCTGTATGGGCTTTACCAAAATCAAAAACACGTTCCCACATATCTGTGAATCTGCCGAAGTTGACCCAAGCAGTAACCGTCACACCGGTGTTATCGCTTACATCTTTGAATAGATCGGAAGGAAGCTGGATATACGAGGTACCGTTGGGGCCTCCCTCAAGCGTCAATGCCGCTCTACCGGTAGCATGGGAAATTGTGGGTGTTACTGTGCCTGAAGCAACCCCATCGTTACCTTGCCCTGAGCTATCTTTGCCGACGTTCTCTGCATCATCAAACTTGTAACGCGCAATGATTTGATCTTGGAATTTGGTCATCTTCGTTGCTCCTATACCTATAATTTATTAATGTAATAACTAATTAATTAATATAAATACATACTATACAGCTATAGTACCTTATCCTGAGTACCTTTTTCAATCCAATAAATCAGATTTATAAAGAAAATACTTGAACGAACTACATAAAAAAGCAGCTATCACAGAAGATACTCTGCGATAACTGCCTTTTGACTTGTAAAGAAGCTTGGCCGTAGCTATGTTATCCGTTCAATTTTTGTCCACAATTCGGACAGAAGTTAGCTCCTTCGTTTTTTGTACCGCAATTCGGACAAAAATTGGGCTTATTCCCGTCTCCAGATGAAGGGGGATCAGCAGGTGTAGGCTGAGTCTCAGCCGAAGGCTTTGGGTTCGGGTTTAAATTTTTCATCATTTCATTTGCTATATTCATCCCCATCATCATACTCGCCATATCCGAAGCTGCACCGCCGCCTTTTACATTACCCGATGCAATCCCGTCCGTCATCGTCACTTGTTGGTACTTTTGCAGATTACCGATCATTTCATGTGAAGCGGTCTTCGTAATCATATCTTGGATTTCTTGAGGATAATTGAAGCTCATCACATGAAAGCCAGTAATCGTCATACCATTGTCCATCACTTGCATATCCAGATCTTCTTGAATACCTTTTGAAATGTCAGAAGCATTCGCCTGCAGATTGAACATGTCCTTTCCTTCTCTGCTGATCCACTTCATCAATAACTGATCCAACACCGAAGTAATCCGTATTTTCACATCCTCAACGAGATAACTGTCCTTCACTCCGGCAATCTTATCGATGAGCGTAACATAATCGTTCACTTTAAAATTAAATGTGCCATTGGCACGGATCGGCATACCGCCTGGCAGCTGGGGAGTCGGGATCAGCACCGGATTCTGCGTCCCCCATTTGACAGTAAACTCCTTCGTATTAACGAATAAGACCTCTACCCTCATACCACTGTTAAAACCAAATTTAAACCCTTTTAAGGTGGATAGAAATGGAATAATGTCAGAGTCCATGTTATATGACCCTTCATTCTCAAAAACACCCTCTATTTTGCCGTTATTTACAAAAATCGCATCTTGACCGGAGCGGATAATTAACTTACTTCCTTTTTTAATTTCACGATTACTCCACTTCCAGAAAATCATATCATCTCTAAATTCTTCCCACTCTACAACATTTGCAAATTGATTTCTGAAGAACCCCATACTGTATCCATCCTTTCCGTTCAGGATTTTGCAAAATTCGATTCCAGTCGCTCCAAAGTGCAATATATAGATGAACTAGACCATTTCGATCTATATATTATTCATTGAAAGTCGCTTATTGGATTTTTGCAAAATCCCCAGTTAAAATGATCCTCTGCTGCCGCTATGCGAATGACCGCCGCTGGTAGTTCCGCCACCACCGCCTGAGCTACTGCTACTGCTGCTCTTTTCAATCTTCCGTTTCGTTGTCGTTGTGTGAAGATACTGATCTCGATGCTCCAGAACTCCTGAAGCGTTCGCATCCTCGTAGGTCTGTCGATTTACCGTAACCCGACCGCCAGAATTGGAAACCATCTTGCCCACGATCATCGCCGCCAATCCCAGTGCAATCGCCAAATGAAGCCAGCCTTTAAAAAATATACTGTCTGGGTTCACCCCTGGACGGATCGCCAAATATTTGTGCGCGCCTAGAATATACTTTTGAAATGCCAGCCCATAGTTGCCGTTCGTCAGATCCGGGCTAATCTCATGGCGTATTTTAGTAAGCCTGTCATCATCCAGATACCGTTCTGCCTTATAAAATCCAGCCAAGTATACCTCTCTATTTCTCATATCCATCGTTAAAATAACCGCGTTCCCATGAGCTCTGTCATACCCTGGGCCATGGTCATCATAAAAGTCCTGCGTCATTTTCATAACATCCATATTGTCGGGATTGGGGGTTGTATAAATAATAATGTCCGTTTCTCTTTCAGCCCCGTATTGATTAGCCATCGTGTTCAACACATCATACTCTTCCTGATTGAGCAAACCCGCTTCGTCATAAATCAATGGCTTCATTTCTGTCGTTGCTGGTTCGCCCTTCATTTCCATAGGAAGCGCCAGAAAAACAGCAAAGAACAACAAAACGGCTACAATGGCTCTATGTCTTTTCAATAGAATTCTCCTCCCATCATCAACCAAGTGATTAACCTTAATGAAAAGAGAGTCATGCCGAAAATGCCTGCAAACCAAGCCGTCACCTTGAACTTGCTAATCGGAGGCTTACCGACTACCTTGCCCGTCTGTCCGTTCATAGCAAACGTATGCTCCAATTGATTATAGTCATAGTGTATGACCCACACCGGGAGCAGGACATAATCCGCTTGTTTTAATGTAGTATCAACTTGCTTTTCCGTATAACTCACGGCCGTATACTCTGACACCGTAGAATGAATATAAGCATCAATATATTCCTTCACTTTTTCTTTAACTCGCGGGAAAAGCTCTTCTTCGTTATAACTGTACTTCTCCGCAATATAACCTGCTAGATATGGCGTTTTAAAGGGTTTTAGCTGATCGTATGGAAATGGCTCCAATTTATCCATCAACTCGTCGTTCATTTTCTCCGCAGCATCAATCGGAACCTTTACATAATTCAAACGGATTTTCCGATATACATCAAAATGCTTCGTTTCCGTATATTCGTAGTCTCCACTCGTATAGGTTCGCACTTGGGTACCTTCACCTTGAACCTCAATTTTATTATGTAATTCATATAACCAGAAAGGCACATACATCCCGGTTATTCCCTTGATTCGGTCTGCTATCATGAACCGATTCGGCGTCAGACGGCCATTCTTGCACCATTTTTTGAAAGCAGCTATGGCTTCTTCCTTACTGATTGAAAAAGGAATAACCTGCGCTGGAGCCAGCTTCCCAGTCAGTCGATCCCCGAGAACCACGGCAGAACCACAAAAGCTGCACACCGTTGCACTCGTCTCCACTTCGGTCATAATCACCGCTCCGCAGTTATTACAATGATACTCATGAGCCTCATCTTCTGAAAAAATACGATTTATCAGAGGATCAGGAATAGATTCGATATTGTCCTCTCTTCCGCAACTATGACAGGATAACCTCCCTGTCTCACTGTCAAAGACCATACCGCTGCCGCAGTTGGGGCATTTGTATTCGATAACCGGCATCTGCTCACCTCTTCATGTAGATACTTGTTATTCATCTTCTGTATTCGTACTCTTCTCGTATTGTGCAAATAAGGCATCCAGGTCGTCCTTCGTTCCTGCCCGAAGCTCGGCTATAGCCATCGCTTCATCATACGCTCTGTTCACCTGCTCTTCCATAACCTCAAAAGCAGAATTCTTGCTACCTATAGAATTCAAGGTTTGCTGTGCTTTGGCAACCGCCAGCTTCCCTTTAAGTTCAGCGCTACGCGCTTCTAGCTGCCCCATATCGGACACTAACTTCTCCTGCATTTGTTTCATATTCACGGCGTTTACTGAAGCTAAGTCATAGGACGTTTGTAATTGTTCCAATTTCTCCGTTTGCAAACCCTTCCTCTCCAGAAACTTTCGAGCTTCCTCTTCATTACCAGCTTCCACAGACTTACTGGCATAATACTGGAGCTTTTTGATCTCGGCTTTGCATTCATCCAGTGCTCTTTTCGCCCTTCTCTCATCAGCCAATACTGATACCGTCTCCGCTTTCACCTTGCCTAGATCACTGTTCAAATTTCGCATATAATCGTCAATGGTTTTCTCCGGATCTCCCACCTTATCCATTAAGGCGTTAACATTCATTTTCATAATATCCCTAAACCTCGACAAAATTCCCATGATGACCTCCTTCGAAAGGACTACATTCCACCATATCATACATCAAATCCGGTAAAAAATGTTCATTATAGCTCTATATACTGACCCACTGATCACTTTCGGATGTGTGTTCGTTTTATGATAAAAGCAAAGGGTCCAAAAACCCGCGACAGATTTTTGAACCCTTCTATTTTATTGTCTTGATTATAGTTCTTCATAGGACTTGGGGTCCTGCTCCCATATCCGTCCATCCTCACTGCTAAATGCCGAAATCATGTTCATTTCCTCTGGAGACAACTCAAAATCAAAAATATCCAAATTCTCCGTTTGGTGATTTAAAGAAGAGGCCTTCGGGATCGGGATTGCTCCAAGTTGGATATGCCAACGTAAAATCGCTTGTGTAGTCGTTTTACCATGAGCAGCAGCAATTTTCCCAATCTCTTCATTCTCCAGCATACTGTGACCACGACCCAAGGGGCTCCACGATTCCGTCACGATGCCCTGTTCAGCATCTTTTGCACGCTGATGTTCCTGATTAAATAATGGGTGCAATTCAACTTGATTTAAGCTCGGCGTGACACCTGTTTCCCGAATTAAACGTTCATTATGCTCGGGCAAGAAATTGCACACCCCAATGGAACGGATATAGCCCCTTTTCTTCGCCTCAATTAACGCCTGCCATGCTTCAACATATCGATCAATTTGGGGATTCGGCCAATGGATTAGGTACAGATCATAATAGTCCAGACCTCCTCTATATAATGACTCTTCGATCGTTACAATGGCTTCTTGGTAAGCATGTCGGCGACCTGGTAGTTTGGAGCAAATCAACAATTCTTCTCTGGGCACAGAGCTCTGCTGGACCGCTTTCCCGACAGCACCCTCATTTTCATAGTTGAACGCTGTGTCGATCAGACGGTAACCTGCATCAATCGCGCTGGTAATTGCCTTGACTCCATCTGCACCCTTCAATCCAGCAGTCCCAAATCCAATCACGGGCACCTTAGTGCCATCATTCAATACCTTCTCCGGAATTGGATCGTTCATATTAACAGCCTCCTTTACTATTCTCTTATACCGCAGCACCTTTAATGCTCAGAAAAATACAGCAAATGACTCGGTTCCTCCTATACTTATTACCCACCAGTTCGTGACTTTCCTATTAAATTCTCTGTATGCTACATCAAAAAGTGCCTGATCCCCGTTGAAATCATACTTGAATTCAAGGAGTCAGGCACTCGTATACCGCTACCAAATCATATATTCCACTTCATGCTGAATTGCTTGGTTGTCCAACACAAAGTTGAAGCGTCTTAATTTTTATTTCAAGGTCAAGCCTTTCCATACCCAGTTCTCTACCTCTGGCAAGTCAATGCCCTCTTCGCGAATGAATTGATGATGTTTCTTAACCGTAGCATCCATTTCATCCACAATGTTGGTGTACTTCCCAGCGTCAGGTAAGTTGAGAACAGCTTCCTTCACTAAGTCAAAACGATCCATTTGATTCAATACACGCATATCAAATGGTGTCGTAATATCGCCGTTCTCACGGTAACCATGTACATGCAAGTTATGATTGTGACGATCAAAGAACAGATCTTTGATCAGACCCTCGTAACCATGGAAAGCGAAAACTACTGGTTTATCCTTTGTGAAAAAGTGATCAAACTCGGCGTCAGATAATCCACGCGGGTCTAGTTTTTGACTTCTCAGTTTCAGCAAATCTACCACGTTGATGTACCGAATCTTCAATTCAGGCAGTTTTTCATGCAAAATGGAAATCGCAGCTAAACTTTCAATCGTTGGCTCTGTACCAGCAGAAGCAATGACAAGATCAGGTTCTCCACCTTGATCTGTACTTGCCCAGTCAATGATCTTCAACCCTTTATCCACCAATTCCTTCGCTTCATCAGCAGTAAACCATTGTGGACGTGGGTGTTTGGACGAAACAATCAAATTGATCTTTTGACGGTCGTTTAAAATGGTGTCGAAAACAGCCAACAAGGAATTGGCATCCGCTGGCAGATACTCCCGAATAAATTCCGGTTTTTTATCAGCCAAATGACCCAACAAACCTGGATCTTGGTGTGTATACCCATTATGATCCTGTTGGAACACCGTTGAAGTTGCTACGACATTCAATGATGGGATATCTGCACGCCATCCTTGATCCGTTGCTTTACGCAGCCACTTAAAGTGTTGGGTGATCATTGAGTCAACCACACGCAGGAAAGCTTCGTAACTTGCAAAGAAACCATGACGACCAGTTAACACATAACCTTCCAGCAATCCTTCAGCCTGGTGTTCGGATAATTGGGAGTCAATTACGCGGCCATAGGACGACAAAAATTCATCATTAGGTTCAATAATTTGGTCCATCCATTGGCGTTTGGTTACTTCAAAAACAGGAGCCAAGCGATTAGACATTGTTTCATCCGGTCCGAAGATTCTGAAATTACGATTTTCTTCATTTAAGACAACCACATCTTTAACGTATTTCCCTAAAACCGACATATCTTGCGCAATCACTTTACCAGGTACGGAATTATCCAGCGCATAGTTACGGAAATCCGGTAACTTCAAGTCTTTAATGAGGTTACCCGCATTCGCAACAGGGTTCATTCCCATACGTTTATCGCCTGTAGGCAGAATTTCAGCAAGCTCAGAGTTTAAACGACCGTTTTCGTCGAACAATTCCTCTGGTCTGTAGCTATTCAACCATTCTAACAAAGCAGGTGCGTGCTGCATATTTTTTTGATCAACCGGAATTGGAACCTGATGGGCACGGAATGAATTTGTATTCGGCACGTTGTCCCATTCCTTTGGACCCGTCCAGCCTTTAGGTGAACGGAATACAATCATCGGCCACGCTGGACGAGTAAGATCATTATTTTCACGCGCATTCTTTTGAATAGCTTCAATTTTCTCGATGGCCGTATCCAATACTTTCGCCATTTCTGGATGCATGTGATCCGGATTTTCACCTTCAACAAAGAATGGCTCCCAGCCCAAACCTTTAAAGTATGAGGTCAATTCTTCTTTCGATTGACGAGACATAATCGTTGGGTTACTAATCTTAAAGCCATTCAAGTGCAAGATTGGCAGCACTGCACCATCCGTGATCGGGTTGATAAATCTGTTAGAGAACCACGAAGCGGCTAGTGGACCCGTTTCAGCTTCGCCATCACCAATAACAACAGCCGAAATCAGATCAGGATTATCCAGAATGGCACCTACACCATGAGAAAGGGAGTAGCCTAATTCTCCACCTTCATGGATAGATCCAGGTGTTTCAGGAGCAGCATGTGAAGCAATACCGCCAGGGAAAGAGAATTGTTTGAACAATTTCTTCATACCTGGGATATCTTGCGTAATTTGCGGATAGATTTCGGTGTAACTTCCATCCAGATATGAATTTGAAACCATAACCTGACCGCCGTGACCAGGGCCCTCAATGTAAAGCATGTTCAAATCATATTTATTAATAACACGATTTAGATGTGCATAAATAAAGTTTTGTCCTGGAATTGTGCCCCAGTGTCCAATAGGCTTAACCTTCACATCTGAATCTTTTAAAGGCTCTCTCAACAAAGGATTATCTTTTAAATAAAGCTGACCTACCGAAATGTAGTTCGTTGCACGCCAATATGCATCAAGTTTTTCTAAATATGTTTTAGATGAATAATCTGCTAACACGGGTGATAATGACATGGTGTCCACTCCCTAAGTAGTATTGTTTGTAATTTATTTCCGGAAATTTCATCTACATGTACATCATAACGCCGCGCCGATTAAATTCAACCTTTTTCACAAGTGATACGGTCCAATTTTGTGAAATTTTGAACATACTATGAAATATAAATTAAAAAGACAGTAAAAAAGCTCTTACATTAAAATATATAGAAGTATAAACCAATAAAATTTGTAATAAACGTTGCAATCGCAGGCTCCAATCCTTTTCTCAAAATTATAAAAAAAAGACCGGAGAATTCTCCAGTCTTATCATTAGTGAACCGATACAAAGGTATTAAATTTTAAATATTTGTAATGAAATCGCATATGAGAAAACTCAAATGGCGTACCGTTATCTAAAAAGAACACACCTTCCATAATACCTACAGGCTCATTTTCATTTAAATGTAGCAGCTTTTGATCATTCTCTTGGGACGGTTCTGCAAAAATGGATAAAAAAGATTTGGTGACGGCCAAGTTCCGCGAGTCTTCCAAATAATTAAAAATGGACCCCTCGATAATAGTCTGATTTAAATTCTGAACAATTTTAATAGGGATATAGCCTGTTTCAATCATAAAAGGATCATCATCAAACAAACGTAAGCGGACAATTTTGTATACAAAATCATGAGTCTCCAAGAACAAATCGCGCTGTAATTCTTCTGTTGGCGGAATGACCTCAAAACTCAGTACTTTGATTTTTGGCTTTTTACCATGCATTTGAAAATTATCAGTGACTCCTAGATTAGAGCCTTCGTAGTTAAAGATAGATTCATTTCTTATGTATAATGGATTAATAAATGTCCCGGAACCTTGTTTTTTAAAAATAATTCCGACATTCTCCATTTTAGTCAGAGCACGTTTAATTGAACTACGACTAACCTGGTAAGTCTCACTAAGACTACGTTCATCTGGCAATCTCATATCTGCAAACTTTCCAGCAAAGATTTTCATCTTGAGATCGTCAATAATTTGCTTATAGACAAATTGTGTCATATAGTACTCCTCTTTCAGGTCTTCTATAACTCCATATAGTTTACCATAACTTGCCCATTTCATCTCATGTTTGTTTCTGTATGCTGAGTGGGCTTTCAGCGGATAGGAAACGCCCGCGCTTTTACTTTACATCTCTATGCATAATACCATGATTATACATACATAACACCACTGAACGTACCTGCAAATTAGCAGAAAATACAGAACTCCCACCTTAACTTCCGCGATAAGACCAAGCCTGTTTCGAACCTTGAGGGATGTTTGACTAGACCAGGCTAAAATCCTTGAATACATTGTTATTATTTATCTTGTTCATACGTTCACTAATAAAAATGGTGGGGGGGAGATCATATTGGCTATCCGCTACAGCGTCATCATTCCAACCTATAATCGAGTCCAGCAATTGTTGCTTACACTCGCTTCATTTGAGACACAAACCTATCCAAAGCAACTATTCGAAGTCATTGTAGCTGATGACGGTTCTACAGACGGAACGAGAGAAATGGTCGAAGACTTCAAAGCATCCTATCCTCTTATCTATGTGTCACATCAGGAACAACGCGGTCGATCTGCCGTTCGAAATTTGGGACTGCGCCGTGCAAGAGGGCTATACATCATCTTCTGCGACGCTGACTTTGTAGTATTACCGGAATTTATTAGGATCGTGAGCCGTTATCACCGTAAATATCCCAAGTCCGTGCTTTCAGGCATTCCTCACTCGTGGGACGATGCTTTTACCCATTATTACCCTGACTTTTCTCCTGAAGAAAAAGAACAATGTCGCAACATACTTACGCAGTCCAACTTATGGAATGCTGACTATGAAGCAGCAAACGAAATTACTCCGATCATAACCCCAGAAGATATCCTTCACCAAACGGGTGCACTGTCTAAAGTAGTTAGTCCCACAAGGGTTCCTCCGAATACGCAGAAACAATTTGCCTCAACGGACGTAGCCCCCTGGATGCTGCTGGTTACTCGTTGTGTAGCCATCAAACGCAGTCACTTGATTCGTATTGGAGGTTTCAATGAACGGTTTGTGCTCTATGGACTCGAGGACTGGGACCTTGGCTATAGACTACATCGCTTGAAGATTCCTTTTTATTGCATCAAAGAGGTGGTCGGATATCATCAGGAACATCCAACCTATCTTAGAGGTAACGTGTTAAATACGGAAAATCTGAGAATCATGTATGAAACCTACGGATTCCATGACTCCTCGTTAAATTTATTTGCCCTTATCCCTCCATCCGAGGATTTTGAGACCTACAAAAATACGTTGCGGGTATTGCGCAGGGGATTCCGCTCTAGGTTAACACGCTCATCAGCACTGTTATTAAGAAGAACACTACGCATTGCAGCCAAACAGTTCTACGATCAAAGCCATACTCTTGCATACAAAAAGTCATTACACTTGATAAAAAGGAAAGCAGCGAACCGGAAAAGTCGAGTCGCTCACGTATTACGAGAAATGCTGGTGAAGTCTGAAAAGCTGGTGGAATAATTGCATCCTCCTTACGGGATAAAAAAACTCCTCCATAAAGGTGCGAGCCCAACTTGGCAAAGCAGCTTTATGGAGGAGTCAAGGCCCTATGCGGAGAAGACGACAAGAATTGTCGTTACTAGTTTTCTATTCCTCATGATAGTTCAGCATGCTTTCTGATTATTCATTACATATGAGTTTTTACCTACTGCTAAGAACTCAATATTTTAATGCTATCATCGCACCAACTAATTAAACTGCTAAACTGACTCTTACCATAGCTCATTGTGATCATCCAATATTTGTGGTTATGGTCTTTATGCTCTACGTTGATAAGCCAACGTTCAAGTTCTTCAAAAATATGCAAGCTTTCCACTAGCTTTTCTTTATACTCCTGTATGTGCTTTATAATCGTTTCAGGCGAAGAATTGCCGCCAAAAAACACCCTCAACAGCAGCTCATTTTTTTTAAGCATCACCACATGCTCCATTGGCTGAGAAAGCCAGTCTGACAACGTGTGCCTTCCCTGATCGGTAATGCTGTAGAGTTTCTTGTCAGGCTTGCCTTTCTGTCGAATGACCTCGACTGCAATATCTTTTCGATCCAGTAGCTCTGCAAGGCTGGGATAGATCTGACCATAGTTCTCATTCCAAAAATAACTAGTGCTCTGCTCCATATGTTGCTTTATATCATAACCGGTATGAGGACCCAGACTCAGAATGCCTAATACCGCAAACATTGTATTGGTTTTTCCTGACTGTCTCGCCATTGTAAATTATGCCTCCTAGTACCTCTAGCAAATCTCTGTAGTATGTCATGCTTTCATTAGACTAGACATAATTATAGCCCATTTAAACTAGCTTCACATCTAATCAATATATTATATAAATATATATTATTATAATAATTAGTGTTGACAAGGGCTTATCACCATTTTATATTAACGATATCAACAAATACCAATGAGTTTGCCAAGATGAAGCCTTGGATACAGATATCATAAAGAATTCCAAGACATCGCTTAGTTAAACCTCAATAAGGAGATATCAGACCATGACCATGATCAATGTAAATTATCAAGCAGGCCGCATAACGCTTGAACAGCGTCGTCTTTTGGCAGAAGGTTTGACGGATGCAGTTCTCGTTCCAGAGGTAGGTCAATATTGTCCGCCAGCAAGAGAAGGGTTTCAGGTCCATTTCACTGAACGTCCAATAGATTACATGGCAATTGGCGGGCAATTGCTGTCGGATCAGCCAGAACGTGATGTAATTACTATCAATGTTCTGGTGATGGATGGTGACTGGCCTAACGACGTTCGCAAAAAAGTGCTTGAAAATATTCTTGGCAGTTTGACTCAAGTACTTGGCGTACCGGAACCATCCCCGACTTGGTGGGTATCCTTCCAGGTCATTGAAGAAGGCAGCTGGGGTTCTCGCGGCGGCGTGCTCTCCATTCTGGACCTGCTGGATTCAGGAGTCTTTACTGAGGAGAAAATTAAGTCTATCAAGCAAAATATTACACGGGTAACACCGGGAAATCTAACGAAAAAACACCCATAAGGGTGTTCTTCATTTTTCCAAAGTAACACCCTTCAGTTTACATAATCTAATGGCTAGCCAAATCATGCTCCAAAGCTTGAAGAGAAAGGCTATCCCTCGTACTGCCCCCCCTCTCCCGGTCTCATATCAAAAATACGATCGACAAATCGATTGACATCCAACAGCATTGCTTTTCGTTCCTCCAAGGTTACACGCGGCACCGAGTAAAGAAGCTTAATCTCAGCATCCGAAAACTTAGCGAACCCAAACAAATTATCGTTCGCCGCGTAGAGCATATCTTTCTGACGTGATATACGAATATAGTCTTCTGACGATCCTGTTGTAAAAATCGAGTAGGCCCTCTTGCCCTCAAGCCCATATACACCATCAGAAGAGCGTATGAGTCCTGTTGTGAACACTCTATCTATATATCCTTTAATAACAGCGGGAAATCCGCCCCACCATACCGGTGAAATAATAATCAAGGCATCTGCCCACAATAAATCCTCCTGTTCTTTTACTATCTCCTCTGGCAATACGTTTGTGACCTTAGCCTCTAAATCCTTTAAGCCTACCGTCGGATTAAATGACATTTGGATTAAGTCTTTTACCTTAACATTCGCCCCTCGTACGTTTAGATGAGCGATCACCTGCTCCAAAATCGCTTTGTTAAAGCTCTTAGGATAAGGGTGACCGTATAGAATATTAATGTTCATCTTCTTCGCCCCCAGAATATTTCCATATGGCTTGTCAAAGCCTTAATGCTAATGTAATGTTAAGCCAAAGGTATCGAAACAACAAGTAGGCATATTTATAGTAGATACTATCAAAAATCATACTAATTGATTTCATAGGGTTTTCTGGGATACAAACGAGGAGGAGATGGAATAAATGAGTGAGAATCTGAATCATTTTACAGATTGCCCCTTAACAAAGGTTCAGAAAATCATTGGAGGCAAATGGAAAATAGTGCTTTTATGGTTTCTGTCCCGTGGTACCAGAAGATTCGGTGAGATTAAACGCGCCTTTCCTGATATCACACAAGCGATGTTAACCAAGCAGCTAAGAGAATTAGAAGAAGACGGGTTTGTGCATCGGGAAGTATTCAAAGAAATCCCTCCCCGTGTTGAATACTCGCTAACAGCTCACGGAGCAAATTTCGTCCCCATATTGCGCAGTATGTATGATTGGGGGGAGGTTCATCTGGAGCACTCGAAAAAATGAAAACCCACTATGACCAATTTTGTCAAAGTAGGTTTAATCCTGTTTCCTCTGGGGGCGAAACAATAGCCGTTTCGTTTACTGTTGTTTTCCAGTTAATGTTCTCACTTTAATAGGATGCAGATTCGCCTCGATTTGAGCCTGTTGCGGTTCATGCCACTCTGGTAGCATTAATTTCTGCCCCATAGATTCAGCAGGTTCATCGTTAGCAAATCCCGGTGGATCTGTGGCAATTTCAAATAGGATGCCGCCCGCTTCTCTGAAATATATAGCATTAAAATATTGGCGGTCTATGATTGGAGTCGGCTGATAGCCATAATGCTGGACTGCGCTTCTCCATTCTTCATGTTGTTCGAAGTCTTTTGCACGCCATGCAATGTGATGTACCGTGCCTGCTCCACCAAAGCCTAGACCTATTTTGGCGAGTGGGACATCCACGATGTTGCCGATTTCTCCTACGGACTGATAACGCGCATATTCGGCGTCTTCAGCGATTTTCGTAAATCTGAGTATGCTCTCCAATGCATCCATCGTTCTCTGTGGATTGACACTAAATAGCACGGCACCTCCAAACCCCTTAATTGCTTTATCGGCTGAAATGCCACCGTAAGACCAAGTACTATTCGCTCCCTCTTCACGTTCAACAAGCTCAAGACGTAAACCCTCATTATCCTCGAATTGAAGATATTGTTCAGAAAAACGGCTCGTTTTCGTAACTTGAATATCCAAGCTTTGCAAACGATGCTGCCAAAAATCAAGTGAACCTTGGGGTACCACATACGAGGTTATGCCCACCTGGCCTCCTCCGATTCGCCCTTTGGGAGTTCCTGGTGCAGGAAAAAAGGTAATGATCGTTCCAGGACTCCCTGCATCGTTGCCAAAGTACAAGTGGTAAACCTCAGGAGCATCGAAGTTGATCGTTTTCTTCACTAACCGAAGTCCCAGGACGCCGGCATAGAAGTCGACATTTTCCTGCGGATTACCGGCAAAAGCAGTAATATGATGGATACCTGTAGTTTGAAGTGACATATGAAACCCTCCTTTAATCGTAGGAACCTTTATTTTTTGTTGTTGATGACTTTTAATGACCTAAACATCATGTTTTATCTAAGTATTGCATCAATGGAATATGAACCTGCTCCTGTCAACGCAATACCGATTACAACTGCAATAAGAACTAGCGGATATTCATAGCCATTAGCCGTTGCCCAGATCCCGTTTTGGCCATGTACTTTGAAAATTGCTCCGAGCATAGTCGCCGTAATCAACAATGCAGCCAGTGGAGTGAGCAATCCTACAGCAAATAGAGCTCCTCCCAACAATTCCATCAACCCAGCAGCCACTGCCATGAATACTCCGGGCTTAATGCCAATCGATTCCATCCAACCGCCCGTACCCTTTGGACCATAGCCGCCAAACCACCCAAAAAGCTTCTGCGCTCCATGCCCCACCAATAATAATCCAACCACCAAACGTATCAATAACAATCCACTTGCCAACATAAGAATCACTCTCCATATTATATTATTTTAAGATTATTAAATTAGAGATATTAAATAAAATTAAATCTATTGCTTAGCGACTCGAGCCTGTTCTTTTCTAAGTTTTTCAGGAGTAACATCATCTCCATTCGGATCATAGATCGTAGCATTCAAGAGAATGCTTTGTACAGAGCCCCGAAAGATTTGAAGGTATTCTTTGCGAAGATCGGTTTGTTCCATTTTTTCAATTTCAGTCAACCCAACTTCTTTCGCTTTTTTTGCAAGCTGATTAATTCTTTCTAAAATGGTAATCATGTATATACCTCCCTATTCAAAATTTTATGATCACTTTTATCTTTAATTTATTTATCTTGATATAAAGATATAATACTTTTCTATCCGTGTCAATACTTTTTCGAAAAGAAAAGCAGCCAGAACACTTAGAGACACCTTTAAGCTACAAGTTGTGTAAAACCTTTCAACTCAATTACTAGAGCCATAATAAAAAGCCACCAACCAGAATCACGGGCTGATGGCTTTCTTGTCTTACTCAAATGGAGGCGAACCGTGGCACGGCAAATCCACAATTCGACGGGTTGTAATGCTGAGGAGGTTTGGAGAGGTGGCATAATCTACATCTATATAGTATCTATTTCGATTTTCCATACATCTCACAAGGTAACTGAATTCTATAATTAGTGTACCTGCATCCATATTTCTAAATCTCTAAGCACTGTCAAATCCAACTAACAATTAGACTCATCGTACTTCGCGCGAATTTTTTCCACCGCAGGTTTCAAATTGTCAAATGTAAATTGATAACCGATCTGCTCAATATGCTCTAAATAGGTCTGACGGTATTTGAGCGCCATCATTATTTTATATCCATCAGAAGATATAGAGCGAAAATTCGCAAAAAATATAAATATGTTTATAAAGCCAACAGATATCAATATAAAAGTTAGGAATTCAGACGGTTTACTTTCTGACAGTAAAAGATATATCCCTGAACCTAGTGTAGTAAGTGCAATTAGAAGCGTAGTAAACAATCCAGAACCACTAATTACAATTTGCTTTTTCCAAGCATTCTTTCGATCACGATTATATAAATTCCAATAAAAGTCGTCGCCATAAATTGGGGTAACAAAAATTGTTATTTTCGCCCATTTTCCGTAATAGCCAAAATGTGGATTTCCTTTATAGTAACGATATGCAAAATAGTGCCCTAGTTCATGAAGAAAAATCGACAACACCAGTGAAATAACCAAGGTGCAAAAGAATAATCCTGCCTCTACAAATTTTATAAACATTATTATTTCACCCTCACTAACTTGTCTGGAAGCCATTCCGATCTAGTAACAACATCCACAGTACCACAATTAAGGATTCAAGCAATCGAATCGCGAGGCAATGAATCCCTGTCGTGAAAATTGGCTAAAAACCTTTCTAGGACAGGGATTTTGGCATACGAACCTAGCACGGAAATCCACAATTCGGCGGGTTGTAATAATCAGGATGTTTGGGGAGGTGGCTTAGTTCAGTAGTAGAAAATAACACCTTTTAGATGAAGAGCAATAATTAGAATTGACTTTTCATTCCAACTTAGATCAGACTTTTGGTTAAAATAAATTGCTTAGCTATATCTAATACTTTTTCAATATCTTCTACAGTACTAATTACAACTCTACCTTTAGAGTCAGTATTTTCTCTGGCCCACTCTTCAAAATCTGATTGTTCAAAAAGAATACTTTTATATAGGGAACCATATACGTTAAACTCGAAAGAAACAATTAGCTTTGTGTAATAAGCAATTCTGAACAAAAATCTTTCCTTTGCTTGCTTTTCCTCGTCCGTAAAATAGAATTGTATATTTGAACTGTAGGTGAAATTATGATAGCGAGGGTCGTAAATCTCCTTGATCCATCTTTTAAAGAATTTTTTTGCTATTAAATCATCTTCTTTAATCTTGTTGTAAAATTTGATAAGGGCAACACGTTCAATTCGAGGTAATGACTCAATTTCAGAGACATCAAACTCACCATCGTTTATAGGTTGCGTGTCAATCTTTTGATTTCCATGACCTAACTGTGTAAAGACCTTGTCATAAAGCGATCTAATATCGTTCGGGCTTTTGAAAATATTAACAATACTTTTTTCATACGTCAAAATATTAGGAAGAATTAATTCAAGTACTTTTTGAACTTCGACTTTAAAATCAATCTTTTCTTCGATCTCCTTTATACCAATTTCGTTCTTGCTAATATTTTTTGTTCCTATTAGATCATACATCAGCCTACTGACAAGCTCCTTCCCATGAATCATTATAGCCTTATCAGTGTCACCTAATTGTTTAATTGTTGAATTAATAGAGTCTTCAATCCTTCTTTGAAGGAGGACACAATTCCAAACGTAATAACCTGTTATACCAGGGTTAAACAGTTTTTTATATCTTGCATGATTTAAGTCAGAGTAAATAACGCCAATTTCTCTACTTACTAATATTGTGGCATCAATATCCTTAGCAAATGATAAGGCTCTGGTTGCCTCCCTTAAATTGAAACTGTCTTTTGAACTTATATCTTCTCCTTCGCCCCGCATTAAATGGTAGGTTATTCCATCAATCGCCAAAGTATTCTCAATTGTTTTCTGTATTGGATCAAGTACCACAAAATCCCTGTTATCAATTTTGTTTTGTCTGTTATTTTTAGTGGTAACTTCTGATGCGAAATTTTCATCCAGATACCGCAAGCCTTCTTCATCAACTGTTTGCATTGAAATAATTCTAAATGGAAGATAAACACCTCTTAAGGTTTCTTTGTTTTCTTCTGAGGACTGTCCAAATTTTCCAATGACACCCACAGTTTGAGCACCATTCACAATGCTGATTCCTTTACACTCAAATAAACCTAAGTCTCTTGTATTTCCGTAGACTCGTTTCTTATCAACTTCCTCACAAACTAAAGTGACTCCATTATTATAATACCAAAATAATTCGGGCTCAGTTTCTAACGTCTCTTTCATTTCATTATTAATATCAGTAGTTCCCAAAAGCTTCCGAAGGTTATATTCGTAAAGACCGTTGCCGTAACTTTCCCACCACTCGGCTAACTGATCAGCTGAAATTTGTCCATAGAAAGATTCCATTTCACCTTCATAACGACCCCATTGCTTTAGCTGAACCTCTACATCTATATTCCGAGCAACGCTTAGATCACTTAAAGAAGAATGGATTCTTTTTTGATTAATAATTTCTACTTCAGCTACTTGTCTAAAATCATTTAATTCATCAAGTAGCTCTTCAAACTCACGCCGAGCATGCGTGGACAAGTTTATTGCGGTATAAATAAGAATAATTTTAAACCTCAATCCGCTTTTATTCAAAAATGCTGTAATCTCATCATTCATATTATTTACTTTTTCATTAAACTTATCGAATTTAACATTAATTAAGTCTTTTACCCCAGTAACAAACTTTTTTATTTCACCTAAATCGGGTTCCGAGTCGCCATTATTATTAAACTTAGACTGAGTAAAACAAAGTTCATTAGTTTCTTTATGGTAGAAAATTAAATCAATCCCATTATCATCTGGTCCATCGACTATATACTTCACGACTTCTGTTTGATCTGAATGAGGATAAAGAATATTAATACTATATGCTGCTAAAGCACGTGATAAAAAATTCCTTTCCAATTCCTCTCCTCTTTGAGAAGACAAGTCTCCCAATTCAAGAATACTATCATAATTTTCATGAAGTTTTGCTTTGATCTGATTTACCTCAAGAATACCCATTTTATACTCCTCCGTTATAAAATCTACACAAGAGCTCTGCCATCCGTTCCCTTAATAATTCTATATCTCGGGTCATCTGTTAATCCATGGTGTTCTATTTCTATCACATACAGATAGCCTTCCTGCACATCGTAGTTAGCCATTTTCCATACATCAAAATAAGGCGCAAGTTCTCGGAAGTTTCCAACTCTATCAGTCAGGTAGTCATACATTTTTCTTGACGGAAGAATCAATACTCCCCCCAGCAATTGTCCCCTTAATATTCCTGTCACAATCTTGTTAATAGCTCTGTGAGAAGAACTAATATTACCCGTTTCCCATTCGACAGCAAAGTATTGGTTTCCGATAGGGTAAACAGCGTCAATAGGACCGGGCCTTGTATTAGTCACTCCTACATCTACACGGTGCTCCAGTATCCAATTATACCGCAATAAATCAAGTAAGAACGTGTCTTTTATAGGCTTTACTCCGTTACCTTTTCGCTCGTTATAAAGAAGAAATTGTCCTGAACCTGCAGGGTGTACCATCTGAGATATAGAGGCCTGAATTTGTTTCACAAGATTAGTAATTAAAGACTCGTTAGATCCCTTCTTTTCAATCAATGGTACTGTTTGTTTAATTATCATATCAAATACCCCCATCATGGAATCCGCATGTTTAATATTACCATCAGGATTCCATAATACTGCTCTTGTCATATGGTGTCAATGACTTGTCGAACAAAAATTGTTACAATAACATCTACGGAGGTTTTCTAATGACGAACAATAATTTTTATAAAGCTTTAGGTATTACATCTGACAAACAACTAAAGGAATTCGCTAAAAACTCTGGAGTAAAACTAGGAAAACTCAAGTACTATGCGGAAGAGATGGTTTATCCTCATGGAACAGATTTAGATAAAATTTTGGCTACATCGAAACTCAGTGAAGTAGAGCTGCAACTTCGCATAGGATATATAAACAACAGACTTAAAAATCTTATAGCCGAACACTCTTCACAAATATTGGAGATCCTTAAACTCGGGGAACAACAGACAGACAGCAGTACACCAAATTTTCAGCCTGTTTTCGAAACGCAACTAGGCCAGCTTTTTCAAGAGGATTGTATCCCACTCATAAACTCGCTTCCTAACGAATCAGTGGACCTTATATTTGCTGATCCGCCTTTCAACCTGAACAAAAGTTATGAGTCGGGGATTAATGACAAGCTCTCAAAAACTGAGTACTTAGAATGGACTGAGAAGTGGATACTAGGTTGTATTGATTTACTAAAAGAGGGCGGATCTTTTTTCATTTGGAATTTACCTGCTTGGGCCACTCATATCTCAGAGATTCTCAACAAACACCTAACATTTAGACACTGGATTGCAACAGATATTAAATATAGATTGCCAATTCAGAATAAGTTATATCCATCACATTATGCATTGCTCTACTATACAAAAGGTGAGAAACCTAATACTTTTAATGGAGAAAGGCTTCCTTTGGAGGTTTGCAGACATTGCGGAGGTGACATCCGGGATTATGGAGGATATAAAGATAAACTACATCCTTTTGGTATTAATCTAACTGATGTATGGTATGACATTTCACCAGTAAGGCATAGCAAATATAAGACACGTGCAAGTAATGAACTTCCACTAAAATTGTTGGAGAGAATCATTTCTATGGCATCAAATGAAGGCGATACAGTATTTGATCCTTTTGGTGGTAGTGGTACAACATTCATTGTTAGTGAAATTCTCAAGAGAAGATGGATTGGAAGCGAAATTGGTCCCGTGGAAACAATACAGGAACGTTTTAAAGATATTGATTTTCATAAAGATGTCATCTTGGACATACAATCAACCAAAAATACTTTATTTACGGACGAAACCAAAAAAATTCGCCGTAAAAATAATCACTGGCTTCCTGATACATTGGCAATTAACCGTAGAAAAAAAAAGGAAAAGAACGAAGAGCAAATCAGTTTATTTCCTAAACTGTAGCTATAAATCCTCCTCAATTGAAATAAACCGAGATGAATAACTAGCAGTAAGCTTTTCATCTCGGTTCTCCTTACTCGCCGTTTTATTTAAATCTTGTTCAGCGTTTCATTATTAAGAAAATCGGGGCAAATCATGGTGTAAGTATTTCCTATGCATCAAGGTTAGTAAAGGAATATAATTTTCAGAACATGCCGTTCTAAAGACTAACCATTCGTATGAAGACCCCCTGTTCAATACCACTATGGTTTTAATTGGACAAGGGTTCTAACATCTGAACCGTGGCACGGTAAGTCGACAATTGGATGTGCTGTGATGAGGATGTTTGGTGAGGTTTCTTAGCTCTAGGAGAGTACCCCACCAGTCAATTCTTTGGAATCAATCACCAAACCAACTGCATGAATGAAGTCAAATCCAAGCATACCGTCAATCTCCATGCCGTAATTTATTACCCCAATCTTAACTTCAAAACCTTCCAGCGAAGCTTCGCCCGCCCTCACTTTTATTGTGATTAGATAATGTCGATAGCATATCACAACATAACTTCAAATGATTTACTATGCAATATTACCTTGTTCAAATTTGATGCTTAATAAAGCAGATACAACATCATCAATTAAAAACCCATCAGGAAACTCTTTGATTAATTCAATAATGTTGTCATTCATTGAAAACTTTCTGCTTTTTGCATAATTAATTATACCTTTCTCATCAGTAGCTACCGCCACAGTAAAAAAGTCTTGACATCGTTCTTCAAATTTAATAACTGGCAGACTATTGTTAATCGAAATATTTAGTTGGATTTCACTCTTATCATATACTTGAAATCTTGCGTTACCGTGTCTGAAAGATAAATCCCTGTTCTGTAAATTTTGCTTCGAATACTCTCTCAACTCTAAAAATGTTCTCAAAATATCATCCCCTATTGGAATTATTTGATCCTAAGAGCAACTGACAGACCACTTAGGTTCAAAAAAGCTATGTTTGGAGTCAGACCTCTCTACCATAAGTATTGAGTCGTTTAATTCTGGATGTAATCATCTAAAATCCCTGTCCAGCATTGACCAATGTGGTTTTATATGGACAAGGGGTTCGTTTTCCGAGGGGAGTTACAGTTCTAATGTTAGTTCAGCAAACGACCTGCTAGATTAACGGATTTTATTTAGATTTATTTCTATCCTCAAAACCTGTCTGGCCTGGAAGAAAATCATTACCTTTAGCCCACGCTATTTCTTTCTCTGTTGATTGGTTTACTGTATATACTTCTCCATCCTTGAAGTACACTTCAATATATGTGTCTATAGCTTTTATATGATCAATAGATTCATTTACAATAGCTTTTGTTAAATTATTTGTTTTACTGTATTCAGTTACAAACTGGTCAAACAATTTATTATGGCTCTTATCGATTTTTTTCATACATAACTCCTCCCATAATGTTTCAATATATTGGAATTCTATAAAACAATATTCTCACACCGTGTTATTACTGTCAAATAATTCATCCCTACTAAAGACCCCACGCTAATCACCCCAACGTATTCCAATTTTTCCAAAGGAAGTTTCGCTTTCATTCAATCCCTCAGAATCACTCGTTCCAATCGCTTCAATTTCTTTCTTGGTTAATATTATGTCATTACTTAAATCTTTAACCTTTCTCGTGTATATTGATTTAAGAAGTTCAACTTGTTCATCCGTCATCTCATAATAATCTCGCCAAGATTCAACCGCTGAATCATATTCCATTAACTGTATTTCTAAAAGATAGCCACCATTTAAAATGATTCTTACTACGTTATCTATAGAGACCATATTATCCTGGTCCCCCCAGAAAGCTGTAGTAATGGAAGGGATGGGCACACCATCTTCCCCTTCTTCCAGCAGATACTCCAAAGTTTCGTTTTTAGCTAGCTCCACGACTTCATCGGGTGCTCCTTTAAAATAATCAATAGCAGCTGTAACATCAGAACGAGTAACATTGTCATTTCTGAATGCTGCAACACAATACTTTTCACTGAATGTAATTGTTGCTCTCCCACCTGTTCCGTCAATAACACTGTAGTTCATTCCATCCCAAGAATGTTCATAGGACAGTTCAGGGTAATGGGCCACCATAATTGCGTGCGCAATAGATGAAAGTATACATCCCTTCCAAAGATCATGTTTATTCCATCCTTTAGTTATCATTATAGGCTTCATTATGGTCTCCCTTTTTTTGGGTTTTGAAATTGAATTGGCTTTATCTCTTCTATTTCATCCCTAAGTTATAGTCCCATACCGAGTACATAATGAAAACCCACTATGATCAGTCTTATCATAGTGGGTTTAGCCCTATTGAAATTAATCTGTCATTATATTTTTCTAAGTATGTTTTTAATTAGTAGGCAATCTCTGCAACAAAAGAAAAGAGGTACAGAGGTACACCCTGCTTTTGCTTTCGGCCATCTCAAAACGTAGTCCAATTCGAAGACAGTCATAAAATTATTCTGGATGTTAGAGGAGCCTTCTCCACCTTTAAGGTCTTTTAATTATTCGACTTTGCTAGATTAACCCTATTAACACTGTATATATCATAGTCCTTGCTATGCCAAAAATCTTTGATCCCTATTCTTTTCATTAGATCAAATTCCTCTTTGTACAAAGGATACATCCCAACTAACTGTATTGTCTTATCGGGCAGTTCAATCACCGCGTCCTCTTTTTCTAGTATTGCAGAGGCAAAAACAAAATAACCCGTCATATCAGACTCTTGTGATATAGGTTCATCTAAAGTAAACAAATCTGCATACGAGAATGCCTGTACTCCCCTAAATTCAGCAGCAAAATAAGCAGCAGCCAGCCCCCAACTTTCATCTTGCGTTTCTAGACTTATGATTAGTTCTGGCTTCGCGTTCTTCCAGCCTATAAATTCACCATCAGATAAACCATACGTCACCGCTGTTAGCATACCTTCTTCAGGCAAATCATAGTAAAAAAACACATGTAATGGCGTACTTCCATCTGAAGGCTCTACTTTTTTTATAACGTCCTCCTGACCAAATATTCCCTCAAGCTTATTCATATAGAGTTTCGCCATTGTTTGCTTCCTCTTCGTATACAGACATGCAAAAAGGCTCATTCCTCTTAACCGTTCAAGTTAGAATGAACCTTTGAAAGCTTATCAAGTGTGTTTACCAAGTTTTTTTAGTGTTTGGTTTGTTGATTATACTGTCTGCATGATCTTGTTGTTGTAGTTGTGATCTATTCACAAAAAAATTTCTGGTAACACCGATTAATATATACAACAAGACTCATTTATTGTTAAAATCCGCTTCGATCTGTTCAAACCACTCCATAGCAATGTCATCAGCAGTTTTAACTGGATCATTGGAATATACTAAATCATATTTATACTCTGCTTTCAGACTATTTTCCCTTACATCATAGACTAATTTAATCTCTGTAGGCATTTCTCTTTTGTATTCATTACATAACTTGTATATTTTTTTAATATCATCATTAATAATATTCATAACAGCCTTTTGACGCTCTACAGAAGTATTATATTCCATATTTTCTGTAATAGCCTCTACTGCATCATTAAGCTTATGCTTCTTAACAACTTTCCCATTAATACAATAAAAAAAATCGTTTGAAATAACTCTTTCTTCAAATGAACAGTATATAAAGATTTTTTCAGTTTTATCTCCAACATATTCCATACAAATTGAAACCATGTCTGCTTGTAATTCACTAAAACTATCTTCAAAAACTTTAGTCATAATAATCTCCTTTTCAATTCAATAAATTCTTGACGAAAACTTCACCATCTATTTCATACTGTACATTAAATTCGGAAGGTCGCAAACTATCCTCCTCATATTTAACTTCTGCGTCGACTTTCACCTGTTTTCCATTTTTCAAGGCTTTAGCCCACTGGTTTTCTATTTTTTTGTATTGACTTAAATTTATATTACTAGACTGTGAAACCAAATTGTCCAGATCTGGTGAACCACCAAATCTATCTCCTGCTAAATGACCGGCATGGTCGCCTGGCTCTTTGCCTGGCGTTTTCGGATTATGTGGTAAACGTTCTTCTCTTGTAGTTAATTTTAAATCATCTGTACTAAACTTATCAATTCTCCCCAGATGATCTGTTTCATAATCATATTGGTGCTCACCAGCTTTATACTTCACATTCGGTTTAAGTTTCCCTGCATCATCAAATGGATTATCGGCAGAAGTCTTATTAGGAGCTTTATCCATCCCCTTAGTTCCGGGCGGATTCTCGTTTGGTTTGCTCGGTTTCTGTGAGCTAGGTGTTCCTTCGCTCTTGCCTGACTTCGCACTAGAAGGTTTAGACGGCGTTGAACTATTTAGACCCTCGCTTTTAGACATTCGATAAAGATCCTTAGCACTTTCCACACTATTGGATGCTCCGGTATACGTTACCGCCGACCCATGTGCTCCCAAAACAACAGATTGTGCCATAGCAAGGACGCCTACAGGTGCCCCTACTCCTGAAGCTGTTACCAAACCACCTAAGAATCCTTCTGTCACAGCACCAACCGTTTCTACAGCTCCGGCTACAGTTGTCAAAGAATGTCCGATCACTTCACCTGTTTTACGCGCCATCGGATGATCTGAGGTATATTCCTTATTCATTAATCCGAACGAATAATCTTCTACAACCGCTGCTGCTGCTCCTAATGCAACTTCTCCGCTCACATCTGCGGTATACTCCAACTCGTTCGCCATCTGCTTCGCCATAATAGCTTCGTTTTCCGCATTCTGGAGTTGGGCTGCCGCCATAAGATCCCACCACGACTGGGGTCCTTCTTCTTGCTTCGGCTTCGGCTGTTGAGCCATGTAACTGTCGTAGTTCGCCCTCCAGCGTTGTCTCAACTCGGCGGGAATTTGCTGATAGGCATGAGCCATAGCATTCGATTCTTTCAGCAAGTTTTGAACGAGCTCTAGGGGACCACCGAAATGGGCCACATGACGCGCACTCGTATATACTTTGCCTAGAATCCACTTGCTATAATAGGCTTGTTTCGCTTGCTCATGCTCGTACTGGCTAATCAATCCTTGAAGCGCCAATCCTGCCAGATGTTTCAACGGATGTACACCCGTTTCCTTAGACGCTCCCAAGGTAGGCGTTCCTTTGCTCCGAACAGGGATTGCTGCGGATACTTGTATAACCGTTGCCGCCACTTTACCTGCTAATCCACCCGATGTATTCAACATCACATTGGCTACTTTCCCGACTGCTGGAATGGAGCCTAAAAGCTTAGACACTGTACCCAGCAAAGCATTGGCCTGCTGAAGCGCCGCTGGACTTGTGACTTTCGCGGTAGGAGTATTGCTGGATGGAGCTTTGGCTGTTGCTGCAGTTTGAGCCGCTTCATAGGCTTTAATATTCATCAATGGAGGCTCAGGTACAGGAGGAAGATCAGCTACGAAAACTGGAGCTTTTACCGTACCTTCCTGATAAATCACTGGAGCTTTGATGTCTGTCTCACCATCTAGCACCATACTGCTGGCTCCACCTTTTAAATATAGTGCAGTTCCAGCTTCCAGTGATAGTTCCTGACTTGCATCCAGCTTCACATGACCGCCCTGGATCTGTACATTCCCCGGACTGTTGACAGTGATGCCCGTATCCTCATGTAGTGTAATCGAAAACCCATCGGAAGTGGACAGGATCAGCTCCTGCTCAGACATTTCGATGCTGCTGCCTTGTACGTGTTTCCATACCTTCACATCTGGTTGTCCATTGGCGTGGCGATGCTGTCGTAAGGAATCGGCCACATAGGCTTCCTGTTCACAGTGTGTAGGTAAATACAGCTCCACTTGTTCCCCAATTTCAGGCATGTCGTACCAGCCGCTATGCTCTTCCGCTACATAACGGGTGGCTACGGGAAACCAACAAGCTTTAGCTGGGTCTTGCTTCGGATCAATTTCCAGTTGAAGTTGTACCAAATCCTGTTGTACTTTCAACACCGTGCCCGTGAGTGAAATCCCGATGGCTTGATCATTTTCATACCGAGCATACTGAATATCCTGTTCGGCTTGGAGATCGTAACGAGTTTGGAGTAAACCGTCCTTTAACTCTGTCACTGCCCTCACAACGACCAGCTCTTTGCCTTGTCCAATGGGTAACGTAATCAAGTCACCCAGCGCATAGTATTGCAGATTTTCAATCGTATAGGTGACATACGCGCCAACACGTTTCCCTGGTTTTCCTGTATCTAACTCATGAAATGTTTTCCGTACCCTGTAAAATACATCTCGTTCCACCTTATACTGCTTGCCTTCTGGCATTCCAAAGAAAATCTTAGGTGATGCAGCCGTGATCTCCGGTACAAGTACCGAACCAAAGCGAGAGACAAGACGCTTTAAAAAGGCCCAATCGGTTTCTTCATATTGTAAAACAAAAGTACCTAATTTAGCATAATTAGTCACCGTATCAATGGCATCCCCATACATGTACTTCCGAACCATTGTAGTGACTAGATCATCATAAGTACGGTGAATATTCTGATAGGAGCGCCTTTTCGTTTTGGTATCCATTTGATAGGAATGCGAAGCCGCCTCCAGTTCAAAAGTGTATACTCCCCGTATGCAGTGCACAGACATGCGTGTAATTAATCCATGAAATAAGCGTCTAAGCGACTGCCCTTGCTCATCTAGCTGACGTATGACAATCGGTTCCTGCTCCATGTCCTGTCCAATGCACGCGGCTCCCTGTTCTTCCGACAGCATGCCGCTCACATATAGGAATACATGATCGTTAACGGCCCTGGTAATTCGCAATTGTTCCATATGCTGAGGTTGAAAAGGACCGTATAAGCGTAGACTTTCATACCCTATTCCGTTTTGCAGTACGTCCAAATGCTTTCATATCTCCTTCCCAGCGACACAAGGCACATTTCGCCAGCTACCTTGTGTTTATATGTGTTCGTAGCTACCATACAATTCAAATTGTGAGTTTAAGAGGTTATTTTTAACAGCAAACCATTCTTATGTATGTATCGGATAGAATAAAGATTTTGTTTACATAAACCCCCATCCATTCTGTTATTTTGAATTAACATAGCGAACGAATGAATGCATAAATTACCCTAAAACCGTCTTGGCCTTAAATGAAAATAGATATTATTACTTTGAAAGGCTTCCTGTTATCGGCGAAGCCCTATTTTATTTTAGGAGGTTACGTTGTGCGCATCATACAGACCCAGCAAGACATCGACTCACTGCAATACTCTTCGCTTTCCCCCTCTTTTTTAAAACACATCCAAGAATACTTCACTCAGCTTCGCAACTCATTCCATAACCAAGATGATCCGTATTTTTCCCTCCAGCCTTCCGGCCCTATCTTCATACTAGAAGCAGGGGATAACCTACACGATCTTAGCCTCGTAGGTTTTAGACGAGAAGACGACGGACTTTTCGGTAGTTACCCTGAATACGTCGAGCTGTTCGACCTAGGCAGCATTCAAATTTACAAAATCGCTGTCATGAACACCAATGACTACATCATTACCCTGTTTACACAAGTCGGGATTCACCACAAGGAGGCCGAACAATGGCTAAAAGAACAAGCAGAAGTCTAAAGGCAAATGAGGACAATGTACTAAATAAACTAAAAGAGGTCATTGAATACAACGGGGACGTTGTAGATAATCCTGAATCGTACGGAAACACTTGGATCATGGCGCTAGCGATTAGGCCGTTCAACCACAATCAAAAACAGTTCCTACCCGCCTGTTTGGAAGAGCATGAAGTGCTCCATTCCGAACAGGCCTTTTTTGTACGTGTGATTATCAGAACAACCGATCAGAGTGGAACAAACAGATACGTGGATGGTACGAATCTGTTTGTGACGATAGACCAGGATACTGGAATTGTAGATATTGTAAAAGAAGATGAAGTACTGTCAGACAGTCCTGTATTTCTTGGCGGAGAAATTGCAGATGCCTTGCGTTGGGTGAATGAGTTAGCCGATCCTTGTTACATCGCGCTAGAAGACCCGTTCCTTACACCGGAGCAACGCATTCTGTTCATGCAGACTACAAAAGAAGATGATCCTTTTACTCTATAAATGAATCTTTCCAATCAAAAAAGCGACAGTACGGGCATGTGAATGTCCATACTGCCGCTATTCTTATTTAGAAATGGAGCAAAAATCATGACAACGCTAACCTTCACGGAAAAAGAAAAACGTGCCCTCGTTGCTCTCATTCAAGAGCAGATAGATACACATCTCTCACGCTTCCCATATGCCAGATATCCTGTATATCCTTTGGAAGAATGGAAGCGTCTTTTGTGTGATCCAGCTACTGTGACGCCAACGATTTTAAAACAAATACTTGGTTGGACATTCGGAGGCTGGCAGCGGAAAGACCTGCCCTCTGCACAAAGTAGTGTGGTTAGAAACATCATCAAGCTGTGGTCGGAGTTCACAGAAAAGATGCCATCAGAATCCGCTGGCATCCTTCAATTTTGGGAAGTGCGGCTGACAGACTGGACGAATGGATTTCAGGCTGTTTCCTTCCTTTTACACCTCATGCGTCCTGACGAATACGAAATCACGGACTCCCATCGCCTTCAAGCCATGTACGAATTGCTTCAAACGATCAGTCACCAGGAAAACGACCGTAGTTTGTCACGTTCGTTACTTGACCTTGAAAACTACTCCAGCTTCTTCCGCGCCATTTTACCCAAGCTTCCCTTTGGTGATCACAACCGCATACAACTCGACCGCTTTCTAAAAGCCTACGGCAATCGTCATGCTTACAAAAATGTCGACAGCAGCTACACCACCAGTGAGCCTCACATCTGGCAATTCTCTTGGAGTGACGCTAAAACAGAACACTATGACCTGGAGAAAATCACTTTGCGCTCCAATGCAGATGTTCTATTTGCTTGCCTACTCTCCTTACTTGATAAACAGCCTGATGCGGGGCAAAAACTTACCATTGGACAGATCGTTGAGCTGCTCCCTTTGGGCACTGGAGGCATTTGTAATCCCGCCAGCTTTAAATACGCGCTCATTTCTTTGTTTGGTAAGCAGAAAGGGAGGGATTACTTCATTACGGAGGATTCCTCTCTTCAACAGGCTTTTACAGACCAAGCCAACCAATCGACTCGTGACATGAAGTTCTACAGTAAACATGATAGCGAACAAATAAAGGTTAATCCGAAATATCTAAAATAAATATAAACTTGGAAAAAGGAATCTGTACAAATCGTTTTGAGGAAGCAATTAAATTTCTTCAAGTAGTACGTCAATCATTTTTAATACTTTTTTCTGTTCTGAAACTGAGCATCCTCGCAATCTGTTCACTATTAATTCCAAAGTGGTAATCTCTTGGTTTCCTTCTTTGCTTGTAGGCTCAATATAGCGAAAAAATTCACTTAAGGAGACTTCGAGGGCATCTGTCAATTTGGATAACATTTCAATTGAGCAAACTTTCTCTGCTCTTTCCAATTTACCAATGTAGCTTTCATTTATACGCGCCAAATGTGCCAGTTCTTCCTGACTCAAGCCACGTTCCTTACGATAATGGCGTATGCCTTCTCCAACTTTTTTCATTACTATGCTCACAGTTATCACCCTAAGCCAAACATAAGTGAGGTCATAAAACTGACCAAGGGACTTTAGGGATTTATTACTTAAAATAGTCTCTATAGAGACTTTTTATGATACAATAGGACCAATTACTTAGGTTTTATTTTCTACCTATTCAATTGGACTATCCAAAGGAGGTTAGGACGTTATCACACTAATTGCACGATGTGACTTTTAAACAATAAGAAAGGATGCAAACAGACTTTATGAATTCTATACAAAGAAACGCTAGCCCTTATTTCCGTTCATTAACCTTTCTGTTTCTGTGTATGTTACTACTATTCCTTATCTTGTTAACAGGTTGTTCGAAAGAGGAAAAGAACGAGAAGGATAAAGCTTATTACGATGTTACCTTGATCATCAACAGAGAAGGAGCCTGGGGCGGCGCTTTCCTTGACTATTCGATTTACTTGGATGATGAGGAAATATCCAGTGTTTCTAATGGCTCAACTAAACAATATGTCCTCTCACTTGCAGAAGGAAAACATACTATTTATCTGAAGTGGGGAATAGTTTCCAGTGATAAAATTGATTTTAGTGTGAGCAAGGAATCACTCAGTTTTTCCTTTTCTGCCAAAACCAAAAGCACATGGGGAATCGACCTTTGGAGAAATGACTAAGCACCTAACAATATGTAGCCGCTATTCAGTTAACTTGAGAAGCCTTTCCTTAAAAAACGTCAGACTACTAACTTTACTTGCTAAATACTAAAAAGGGTGGTTCGTACACAATGGAAGATTTCATACTCATCGGAGCGCTCATTCTCGGCTTTATTATTTTTCGAATCATGAATCGAATCTTCACGATTGGACATTGGGGATTCAAAGGAGTTTTAATGTTTTACGGAGGTTGCTGTGTCGCTGCTTACATCATCCTCATGGCAGGTGCTGCTCTCTTTTCAAACTATTACGTTTGGATCATTGCATTGATTGTAGTCGCACTCATTTTTTGGCTGGTGAAACGGAACCGTGTAAAAAAAGAGCAAGATAACGTTTCAGAGTCTGAGCGCAATAATAACAATCAATACTAACTAACATTAATTTTATTCAGACCGTCCTCTTTAGGTCGGTCTTTTCAACTTGCACATCTAACCTGGTCATATGTCTTTATTTATTTGACCACATAGGACCAAAATAAAGGCTTAGTCAGTACTATTTATTAATTTCTGAAGGCGTTCCTTCATTCTAGTTCTCCTTGTACTATTTTTCACGACTACTTGCAACATATTTTCTCCGGGTATACACCCCAATACGCTACTCGGATATTTTTCTTCAATCATTTTACCTAGCAAAGCTGCCGATCCAGGCTTTGTTTGAACATAAAAGCTAACATGATTTTTAGGGACATCCACAATAAGGCCCTTCCAAAGTGTTTTATAAAAAGCCTCACTTTCTCGCTCTTCTTCACTCTGCCCCGTGTAATAACCATCTTCTTTAGTAATACCTAGGTTTTGTAGCTCCCTACTAAGAGTGGCCTGAGATATTTTAATTTTTTTTTCAGATGCCAGTTTGTCTTTCAATTCTGTTTGGGTCTGGATTTTATTATTGTTAATAATGTCTTCAATTGCTTCCTCGATTTTCGTTTTCATAGTGCACCTCAAATTTTTTTATTTGAAATAAATAAGTACAATGGTAGATTATTCATGGATATTTTGGATTCTAAATCCAGAAAGTGAATGCGATTATGGGTTTTTATGGGCTTTCAAGCAACAAAAATGCTCTTAAAATACTGAATAACATTCATAGCCCCGAAACCATTGTCCTACCTGGGAAAATTCTCAGGAAACTCTTCTCCTCTCTATCCTCCCTTTTTATTTATTCATAATACGAATAAAATACTTTATTTTCAAGAATAATCATGAATATTTTTTCTGGAAATCGGAAATTCCATATCCCCTTATTTACGAATATCCCTTGATTAACAGCCTCTTTACAAGCAAAAATCCTTGTTATATGATCACTTGGCAGCTCTTTGAAAGTTGAATATTACTTGACTTTTATATTACGATATCAACTTTGGAATATTATCACGCATCATTTTTACTTTCCCTAATGCGTAGGAGCATAGAGTGGATAAATGACAGAAAGGTAAACAAGGAAAACCAGTAGATTGTTTGTATTTCCTTATCTCTGGTTACTATGTTCACCAGATAAGTTTACATCCCTCCCTACATATTCCGCCTTTGCAGGAAAGTCTTTTGAGAAGTAGAGCAACACTGATGCGTATTTTCACTTACTTTGAGGAGGAAACAGTATGAACACTGCAAACGGTCAAAACCAACACGCTCAGGAAATTCGAAAGTACTTTTACAAGTATGCCGACATGGGCTTACCTGTCATTCCTCTTTGCCCTCACGATCACGAAGGAATGTCTGAGAGGCATAAAGAAACGTGTAGTCATCCTGGAAAAGCCCCTTTTTTGAAGGGGTGGCAAGAGGCTGTGCCACCATCCCAAGCCAAGATTGACCATTGGCTCTCCAAATACCCGTCATGTAACATCGGGTTGGTACTAGGAGAGAATAGCGGCATCATCGGTATCGACGTGGATGGAGAGAAGGGATTTGACATCCTAGAGCGCCTTTCCCAAGGGAATGTACCCTCTACATGGCAATTCAGTACCCCAGGCGGAGGAATGAGGTACTTGTACAAAATCCCGGAAGGATCGTCGTTCACTAGTTGGGTAGAGCGACACCCGACGGAGTCACATTGCGAAGTAAACGTGTTGGGAAGTGGACGTCAGACCGTTCTTCCCCCATCCATTCATACAAACGGAGGTCAATACCAATGGATCATCGAACCCTAAAGGCCAGTACAGTGCTGGCAGAAGCACCCTCTTGGATTTTTCAGCGCCCTACTCGGGTGCCAAGCAACAAGAGCACGTTTGCATCTGCACAAACCAACGTACAAGGTAGCTTGAAAACCTTGCACGATCGTTGCCCTCGTTTTGCCCAGGACTACGCTACCCAGCAACAACAGGGTCTGGATGAAGAAACCTGGTTTAAGTGGGTACAGTTACTTCCAGAGGAATTAGCATTGGAGTTTTCGGCGCTTTCGGATAAACACGACACACACAGCCAGAATCGCATTCGTCAATTACAGCAGAACAAGAAGCCACCTACACGCTGCCGCACGCTTGGCTGTAATGAACAACAAATCGCCACTTGCTTTCATCACCGTGTACGTAAAAATGAGGAGGGAATCATCGTGAATAGTCCTGCTAAAATGTTAAGTCAACCTAAAACCAAAAAAAGTACTCGTGCTAATCCCTACATGTCCAAAACTACCAAACTGAAGTCTGTGCACAATATAGGTCCGAAAGACGTTGGCTTTACCTTAGATAATAACAATAAGCCAACACGTTTAAACCCTAACCTGTTTTCAGAATTCATTCGTCGTCATTACCTCAAAACTATTTTTGTAGCTCCTGAGCAACGCTACTATGTTTACAAATCTGGGGTGTGGCAGGATCAACTCCCAGATGTACTAAAAAGGAATGCACGAAAAATTCTTCACACTTGGGCTCCTCATTTCTGGCGTTCTAAAATCGAAGCGGAGTACATGACTGCCTTGACACGTGATTGCACACTGGAACATTCAATGGACAGCGAGCGCGATTATATTAACCTGAGAAACGGGATGCTTGACCTACGTAACTTCAAGTTAGAGGAGCATGATCCTACGTTCTATTCCAGTGTACAGGTTCCCATTGACTATGAACCTGAAGCTCCCTGTCCGAATTTTGAAGCCTTTTTGAAGGACATTTTTGATCACGACCAGGAACGTATTGACCTCATTGCAGAAATCTTTGGCTACTGTCTTACCACATCCACCCAAGCTGAACAAGTCTTTCTTTTTTACGGAAAAGGGTCTAACGGGAAGTCCGTGCTCGTTCATGTGCTAAAAGGCCTGATTGGAGAACGTAATACATCGGCTCTCTCTTTAAATGACCTAGAAAAACCTTTTGCCCGTTCCGAGATGATCAACAAACTGGTCAATATTACGACGGAAAATGAAGTTGGCAGTAAAGGGATTGAAACAAGCTACCTAAAGGCCATTGCTTCCGGTGATCCCGTTCGTATTGAAGAAAAATTTAAACAAGGGTACATGCAGGAACTATTTTGTAAGCTTATTTTCGCAACGAACAACCTGCCCTACTCCAAGGACAAAAGCTACGGACTAATCCGTAAAATGACCATGGTTCCCTTTGAAAAAACGTATACGGACGCTCAGAAAGATCCGGATTTGAAAGTAAAACTGATGAAGGAAGGCTCAGGTATTTTGAACTTTGCGTTAGAAGGATTGAAGCGTTTACGTAAACACTCATACCTTTTTACAAAGTCGAAAAAGGTACAGCAACTGGCTAACCAGTACAGCCAAATGATTAATCCAATTCAAGTGTTTGTTGAGGATATGGTTGAAGCTAAACCTGAAAGTAAGCTGCTTAACAAGGATTTAAAAGCTGGTTTTGTAAACTGGTGTCACCGCGAAGGCCATAACGGTCTGTCCAACATCAGTAATCAGCAACTGACGGGTAAAGTGAAAGAAGTTTTAAAGGAACAAGGAATCGTATTTGAACCGGATAAGTCTGGCGGGGAACGCTTAATCAGAGGCATTTGCCTGAAAACCGCCCCTAAGCCTTCTTGGATGAATAGTACTCAGATCCAAGTCGTTGATAACATTGAAGATCTGGATTAAACGGTAGCAAGAGGCATTGTGGGGCAGTCAGGGGCGAGGATGTGACAGATACATCGAAGGTACGCCACATCTCAATTCCTTGCCCGGTAAGGATTCTGGAGAAAGTGGGGCGCTTGTGGCTTTCTTTTTCCCCCCTGACAATTTTTTTATCCTTCATCATCTAAAAATAAAAAGAGTAGTTTTCCAGAAAAAGGGTCACAAACGCCACGACACCTAAAAAAGCCATGCCCTGCAAAGAAAGAGGCTGTGGCACAGGCTTTCACAAACGTCACTTTCGGGTCGCTCCAGCGCCACCACCTAAACAGGTAATCCGTTTCAACTCCTCTTTCAAACAGACATTATATCTTTGTAGTCCTGATCGCAAGACTACTCACAACCTGTTTAAAGGAGGAACACCATGAAACAAACCGCTAAACGTGTACAGGTGCTACACCTGCACACCATTCGAGAGAAATCCCTGCTCTTTGCAGATCGGGTGGTTCACAGGCCTGAGGACACCGTTTGCCTTTTCCGAGAGTTCATCGGGGACTGTGACCGGGAGGCCTTTTGTGTCCTAACCCTGAACACCAAGAACCAGCCCATGGCCTTACAGTTGGTTTCGCTGGGTACACTGAGCTCGTCCTTGTTACACCCGAGGGAGACGTTTAAACTAGCGGTGCTTTCCAACGCTGCGTCCATCATAGCTTGTCATAATCATCCTTCTGGCAAGCCAGATCCTTCTACGGAAGATCTGGACATGACCAAGCGGCTCCAACAAAGCGGTGCTATTTTAGGTATTGAACTGCTGGATCACATCATTTTGGGCGATAACTCGTTTGTCAGCCTCAAGCAAAGGGGGCTCATGTAATGAATCAAGCCATACTCACGTTGATTGTCGCTGCTGCTCAGTTGGCATTCGAGATCATCGCCCAATCAAAAAAAAGATAAGTAAGGGGTTTTTGCTCTCATGCCAATGCATTACTCGACTCGTATTTCCAGACGCAAGCTCAAACAATTTTGCACTGATCCCGATGCCTCTTCCTGGATTACTGCCGATCAGGTACAGGAAACGACTACTTCATACTACCAACCTGCCGTTGAAATGCTGGATACCATTTTGAAACGAAAACGATAGGCTCACAGTTACGTTCCTGATGATACCTAAGCGGTAGACTTTTCAGAACGCGAACACATCCATATACTTTAATACTTTAACGCTTTTGTTAGCTATATCAATCTGTGGCCTCTCCTTTTACAGAGGGGCTATATCAAATTCATCACCATCATCATTCGCCTTCATCGAAAGGGGTAACTATACTAATGACCATTCAACGCGCCGCAGCTTACACTCGCTTCTCCAGTGACAACCAACGGGATGAATCCATTGACGCTCAGATTCGAGCCATTGAAGCCTACTGCAAACAAAAAGGCTTTGAACTCGTTAAAATCTATATCGACCGCGCCAAAAGCGCCACCACAGACAAACGCCCACAGTTCCAGCAAATGATTGTCGATAGTGAAAAAGGCCTTTTTGATGTGCTCATCGTTCATAAGCTGGATCGTTTTAGCCGGGATAAATACGACAGTGCTAAATACAAACGCAAACTGAAATTGAACGGTATTAAACTGTACAGCGTCACCGAAAACCTAGATGGCTCTCCCGAAAGTATCATTATGGAAACTTTTCTGGAAGGTATGGCTGAGTACTATTCCAAAAACTTGGCCCGTGAGGTCATGAAGGGAATGAAAGAAACAGCATACCAATGTAAACATACAGGCGGCTTACCTCCCATCGGCTATGCTGTAGATCCTGTAACAAAAAAGTACATCATTAATGAAGAGGAACGCGGCATCGTCGAAACGGTTTTTTCGATGTTCCTCGCTGGTCACGGGTACAATCAGATCATTCGGGAACTGACGGAGCAAAGTTACAAATCCCGTTACGGTAAACCCATCAGCAAAGGCACCTTGGGTACCATTCTTCGCAATGAAAAGTATACAGGCACTTACATTTTCAACCTCACCGACAGCAAGGATGCGGCTGGTAAGCGTAATGGTAATCGACATAAAAATAGTGAAGATGTGATTCGTGTCGAAGGTGGTATGCCACAACTTGTAACCAAGGAAGATTTTCAGAAGGCACAGGAAAAGATGAATCAAAACAAACGTCAGCCTGGTGCTTACAAGGCAAAAGAAATGTACCTGCTTAGCGGACTCATTGTTTGTGGGGAATGTTTGAAAAACGTAGGTATTCAGTATGCCATGATGGGCAATACCAAATACAGTGGTAGAAGCAAACTGAAATATGTCACCTACCGTTGCGGCAACCGTGACCGAACAAAGGCATGCAAGAATCCCGAATTACGCCGGGAGTACATTGAAGCCTATGTACTAGCCCAACTCCAAGAGAAGATTTTTAACGATGAAGCTATCCCTCTTCTGGCTAAACAGCTTAATGAGTACCAGAAGTCCAAAGAAACTCGTGTGAAAGCCGATCAACAACGCCTGAACAAGAGTCTGGAAGGTGTAGAGCGCCAGATCGATAACATTGTAAATGCGGTGGCTGGCGGTCTGAACAATCCTACCATTCTCGAAAAGTTGTCCTCACAGGAACAGCAAAAGATTGAGCTAGAAACGAAACTGCTTGAGGCTCAGCAGGTAAAAGAAAAAGCAGCCATCACAGAGGATGCTCTGCGACAACTGCTTTCTGGCTTTCAGGACCACATCACCAGCCGAAACCTTCCTGAGATCAAGAAGTTCATCGGCAGCTATCTAGAAAAGGTGATCGTCTACAAGGAACACGTAGAAGTCATCTTTAAGCTACAAGTTGTGGATTTGATCAATGGAGGCGAGGGGAGTCGAACCCCTGTCCGAAGATAACGACACATAAGCTTCTACGGGTGTAGTCACAGTTTTGATGTCACCCGAGTATCGCCCCGTAACCGGCTATACGTTGGGTCAGCCTGATTATCTTCTTCAGCTCACCGCAGGCGGAGATGAGACAGCGTATCCCACTATTTGTTAGCCCCTATCCCTGTCACATGGGCGATGCAGAGTAGAAGCACGCACACAGTTTCTTAGGCTGCGAAAGCGTAGTTGTTTTGTTGTTTGCCGTTTAATAGGCTTTAGCGTTGATGAAGCGGACGCGTCCCCACTACCCGCTACCCATGCTCGAACTATCCCCGTCGAATCCATAAACGCCCCCTTATTATAAAAGGGCTCCACGGATAAATCCGGAAATACCGGAGCATAAGCATGCATAATATCAAAAGCTGAATCCTAAGATTCAACACTCGAAAAAAGTTAAAAGCTTTAAAACTGACTACTTCGTTAGTATACCATATTACAGGTCATTACGAAACGAAATGAAGCCATTTAAGCCTTATAAAATAGCACCATTAGAGGAACAAGTAACTTTTCCACGTAATTTGTACCATAACTAATAATACAATAACTTATCTCGCAATTTTCTGCTTCTCACGTAAAGCACGTTGGATATCACGTTGTGCATCGCGTTTAGCGGCAGCATCACGTTTATCATACTGCTTTTTACCTCTACCCAGTCCGAGCAAAAGCTTGGCATAACCATTGCGAACATAAATCTTTAACGGAACAATCGTGTAACCTTCCTGTTTGGACAGACCGATAAGCTTGCGAATCTGCTCTTTATGCAACAGCAGCTTACGCGTACGCGTCGGATCGGTAGGATTATTACGATTACCTTGCTCAAAAGGACTGATATGCATATTGTGAATATGAATTTCGCCATTACGGATCGTAGCAAATGCATCACTTATATTGGAACGACCATTTCGCAGAGACTTAATTTCCGTTCCCGTTAATACCATGCCCGCCTCGTAGGTGTCCTCAATAAAATAGTCATGGGAAGCTTTTTTGTTCTGGGCGAGCACTTTCCCGTCTGCCTTCTTACCCATGAATACCACTCCTTATGAATAACGTAATTCACTCTTGAAATCCAGGCATCAAAATCTGGCTACAAAGAGCCACCTAGAAATATATTGTAACAAATTTCAGATGGTAAAAGCAAGAAGGGTCAAGCCTTCTACATTTCTAACTAACACTAACATCACACTTAAAACAAGGCGGCTCCTATCCGTTACTGCAGACAGAAACCGCCTTTATACCTAAGTCGCATGATTAGTTTCATCCCCTGCCACGAAAGAAGACTCCTGCCTTCTAGCAAGCAAGTATAGCCACCTACTTCTTCTTTTTCCGCACAAAGCCAGCGGTGCTATTGCCGCCACTTCCGCCCTTATTCTTCCGTTTGCGTCGTGCTGCGCCTTCACCGTTTGGTCTGGCATCACTTCCTGGTGTAGCTGCTCCGCCGATGAAAATACCGCTGGCAGACGTCTTCTTCCGTCGCTTGCTTGCCCCGGATGCTGGCGAGTTATACCCGCCCTTGCCACTGCCAAAGCCGAAGCTGCTAGCTGAACCAGCTCCTGCCCCGTTCCCACCGCCGCGCCCTGAACGGCCTGCGGTGCTAATGCCTCCGTTACCTGCGCCAGCCTCTTTTGGCTTCCCGGTAACATCACGACTGCCTTTACCCTCTTTGCCAGTCTTATCCTTGCCGCCCTTGCGGTCACGCCCTTCTCGGCCTTTGCCTTTACCACGGCTCTCGCCACGTGCAAAGCCTCCGCCCTGTCCTGTACCGCCAGTCCGTTCACCGCGTTGCCGTTGCTTCATATCGACAAGTTCAAAGTCAATTGTGTAATCTTCCATATTTACACGTGCGACCCGAACCTTAACCTCATCTCCAATGCGGAACACCTTGGAGGTGCGTTCGCCGATCAACGCCATATGCTGCTCGTCAAAATGATAATAGTCGTCCGTAAGCGCACTCAGACGCGTCAGACCCTCCACTGTATTGTCGAGCTCAATGAACATTCCGAAGCTGGTTACACTGCTGATGATTCCCTCGAATTCCTCGCCGACCTTATCCAACATGTACTCAGCCTTTTTCATCTGCTCTGTATCACGCTCTGCATCCACAGCTACACGCTCACGCTCGGAAGATTGCTGCGCAATATCAGGCATACGTGCAGTCAAATATTCCTGACGTTCGGCTGTTAAAGCCCCGCCATTCTCCAATACCTCACGAATGACACGGTGAATCACCAAGTCAGGGTAACGACGAATCGGCGATGTAAAATGAGAGTAATATTCCGCTGCTAGTCCAAAATGACCTGTCGACTCCGCATCATACTTTGCCTGCTTCATCGAACGCAGCATCATCGTGCTAAGCACGGTTTGCTCCTTCGTACCCTGAATGTCTTCCAGCAACGTTTGCAGTGCACGCGGATGAATGGAATTCCCTCTACCTTTGATCTGATGCCCAAAATTAGCTGCGAAAGCCATAAAGTTTTGCAGCTTCTCTGGATCTGGGTCCTCATGAATCCGGTACAAGAAAGGTACTTTGAGCCAATGGAAATGTTCAGCTACCGTTTCATTGGCCGCCAACATAAACTCTTCAATAATTTGTTCAGCTATCGTACGATCCCTCTTCACAATATCGACAGCTTTACCTTCATCATCAACAATCACTTTGGCTTCATCAAAATCAAAATCAACTGCACCTCGGCGCATTCGATTAGCACGCAGCTTCAATGCCAATTCCTTCATCGTGTCGAATACATCAACCAGATCCTTGTACCGTTCCATCAGTTCAGCATCTTCCTCTTCGAGGATTTTGCGAACGTTAGTGTACGTCATCCGTTCCTTCGTTTTAATCACACTGGTGAAAATATCATGCTTTACAACCTTCATATGCTCATTGAATTCCATCTCACAGGATAAAGTCAGTCGATCCACCTGTGGATTCAAAGAACATATTCCATTCGAAAGTCGATGTGGAAGCATAGGAATGACACGGTCAACCAAATACACGCTACAACCGCGGTTATATGCCTCCTGATCCAGCTTGGAGTTCTCACGCACATAATACCCTACGTCGGCAATATGAACGCCCAGACGGTAGTTTCCGTTCGGCAAGCGCTCTACATTGACAGCATCATCCAGGTCTTTGGCATCCTCACCATCAATGGTAACAATGATCTTATCACGCAGATCGCGCCGTCCCTGACGTACAATCTCTTCTTCCGTAATCGCGTCGGGAGCATTCTCGGCTTCCTCTGTCACTTCATCTGGAAAAGCTTCCGGAAGCTGATGCTTGCGAATAACGGACAAAATGTCAACGCCTGGATCATCCTTATGACCCAAAACCTCCAACACTTCGCCTTCCGCCGCAGCTCGTCCTTCTGGATAGCTCACAATGCGCACAACGACCTTTTGCCCGTTCACAGCTCCGTTGAAGCTATCCTTTGGAATGAAAATATCCCGGTTAATGCGCTTATCATCCGGCAAAACAAAACCGTATGCTTCGTGGCTCTGAAACACGCCTACTACTTGAAGCACTGCGCGCTTCACGATCCGCACAACTTCGCCTTCTAATCGGCCACCCGCAGGTCCCTTCGACGTCACTCTTACCAGTACCGTATCTCCATTCATCGCACTCTTCAAGTCGTTAGCATGAATATATACATCCGGGTGCTCCCGGTCCTCTGGAATCAAAAAGGCAAATCCCTTGGCATGAGCCTGCAAACGCCCACGCTGCAAATCCATCCGTTCCGGCACGCCATAACGGTTTGTGCGGGTCAGCAGAATTTTCCCCTCTTCCTCCAAGGCATTCAAAAGCTTAAGAAATTCACGGAAATCTTCGGCATCCTTAATATCAAAATGCTGCTCCAGCTCCTGGTAAGTCATGGGTTTGTATGCGGTCTCGCGCATAAAATCGAGTAGTTGTTGCTCTGTTATCATAATATTGTCCACCTCGGGTGACCTTTAATTTTCAGTAATAAAATCCGCATGTCCTTGTTCCTGATACAAGGCTCTTAATATACTCATACCCTAGTATACACGAATTTAATCGACGGCATCCCTGCCTGTCCAAAATCTAAAAAAAGCCCCCGTTTCCCGCGAAACGAAGGCTTAAGGTACATATTTATCTTATTTTGCAAAAAATGCAACTAAAACAGAAACGATCATGAAACCCGCACCCAAAACAGCAGTTGCGCGTTGTAAAATCAAATCCATACCGCGAGCTTTTGTCTTGCCGAACAGATGCTCAGCACCGCCAGAGATGGCACCGGACAAACCTGCGCTTTTCCCCTTTTGCAGTAAAACAACCGCAATAACAGCAATCGAGAACACAACGAGCAGCACTTTCAAAAAGATTTCCATGAAAAATCCCACCTCCTGAGCTTATACATCTGTTTTGCAAAACAACACAGCCTCTTTTATGAAAACATGTACATATCATGTTATAAATAGCCGGAGATTAACGCAAAACACTATTTTTATTCTACCACAGCTTCCAGTAGATAACAACAGCTATAGCAAGTCACTCAGCCATTAAGCCTTTGCAAAGTTATAAATTCTCATACACATCCATAATAACAAAAAACAGACCTGCTCGCGGTGGCGAGTAGGCCTGTTTTATTCATGCGTAAAAGCTTTGAGCGTTCAGACTTCATGATCATAAACCATGGGTCAGAGACGCCATCAGCATTTTTGCGCAATATTATTTTTTCAGGTTGTAGAAAGATTTCAGGCCGTGGTATTGAGCCAGTTCACCCAGTTGATCCTCAATGCGGAGCAATTGGTTGTACTTCGCAATACGGTCAGTACGGGAAGGAGCACCTGTTTTAATTTGGCCTGCATTTGTTGCAACAGCGATATCAGCGATTGTGCTGTCTTCGGATTCACCGGAACGGTGAGAGATAACAGCTGTGTACCCTGCACGTTTAGCCAATTCGATAGCATCGAATGTTTCAGTCAGCGTACCGATTTGGTTTACTTTGATCAGGATGGAGTTACCGATGTTTTCATCGATACCTTTAGCCAGACGCTCTGTGTTTGTTACGAACAGGTCGTCACCAACCAATTGGATTTTGTTGCCCAATTTTTCAGTGAGCAATTTCCAACCTTCCCAGTCATCTTCGGAGCAACCATCTTCAATAGTGATGATTGGGTATTTATCAACCCAAGAAGCAAGCAGGTCAACGAACTCAGCAGAAGTGAAGGATTTGCCTTCGCCTTCCAAAGTATATTTTCCATCTTTGAAGAACTCAGTGGAAGCAACGTCCATACCGAGGAATACGTCAACGCCTGGTTTGTAACCAGCTTTTTCGATCGCTTCGATAATAGTGGACAGAGCTTCTTCGTTAGATTTGAAGTTAGGAGCAAAACCACCTTCATCACCAACAGCTGTGTTCAAACCTTTGGAGTTCAGTACGGATTTCAGGTTGTGGAAGATTTCTGCGCCTACACGCAGAGCTTCTTTGAATGTAGGAGCGCCTACAGGCAGAACCATGAACTCTTGTACGTCAACGTTATTGTCGGCATGAGCGCCACCATTAACGATGTTCATCATTGGTACTGGCAATTGTTTAGCATTGAATCCGCCCAGGTAAGTGTACAGTGGCAAGCCCAGAGCTTCAGCAGCAGCACGAGCTACAGCCATGGATACAGCCAGAATTGCGTTTGCACCCAATTTACCTTTGTTATGTGTACCATCCAATTTGATCATCAGCGTGTCGATTTCTACTTGGTTCACAGCATCCAAGCCGATTACTTCAGGAGCAATAATTTCGTTCACGTTTTTAACAGCTTGCAGAACGCCTTTACCCAGGTAACGGGATTTGTCGTTATCACGAAGTTCTACAGCTTCGTGAGCGCCTGTGGAGGCACCGGAAGGAACGATAGCACTACCGATAGCACCGGATTCCAGATATACTTCAACTTCAACCGTAGGGTTACCACGGGAGTCGAGGACTTCGCGAGCGTACACGTCAGAAATAATAGTCATTTGTACTTAATCTCCTTTGTGAATCATGATTTATTGGTCAAGCCTATACTTATTAAATCAAGCTTACTTGCGGGATGCAATCATAGATTTTCCTGTCATTTCCGCAGGTTGCGGAAGTTGCATCAAATCCAGAAGCGTTGGAGCTACGTCAGCCAATATTCCATGCTCACGCAAAACGATATTTTCGTCAGTCAAAATGAACGGAACCGGATTCGTTGTGTGAGCTGTGAACGGACGTCCCTGCTCATCAATTTCCATATCCGCGTTACCATGGTCGGCAATGATAATAACCACGCCACCTTTGGCTTTAACCGCATCTACAACACGTCCAACACATTCATCCGTCGTCTCTACCGCCTTAATCGTTGGCTCCAGCATACCGGAGTGTCCAACCATATCCGGATTGGCAAAGTTCAGGATAATCGCATCATGCTTGTCGGCTTCGATTTCCTTAACAGCAGCATCCGCTACTTCATACGCACTCATTTCCGGCTGCAAGTCATATGTAGCCACTTTAGGCGAGTTGATCAAAATACGAGTTTCGCCAGGAAGCTCCACATCACGTCCGCCACTGAAAAAGAAAGTAACGTGCGGATATTTTTCAGTCTCAGCAATACGCAATTGCTTCTTGTTGTTTTGAACCAACACTTCACCAAACGTGTTATCCAGATTTTTCGGTTCGTAAGCTACAAAGCCCTCAACCGTTTCGCTGAACAACGTCAGGCAAACAAAGTGCAAATCTTTAGGCCATTTCGGGCCACGGTCAAAACCACGGAAGTCCGCGTTTGTAAATACCTGAGACAGTTGAATCGCACGGTCAGGACGGAAGTTGAGGAAGATAACAGAGTCATTGCTTTCGACCAGCCCTACAGGACTTCCGTCAGCCTTCACAATAACAGTTGGCTCCACAAATTCGTCGAACACTGATTTTTCATACGATTCTTTCAATGCTTCCATTGGATCTGTGTATTGAGGTCCTTCTCCGTATACGATTGCACGGTAAGATTTCTCTACACGTTCCCAACGTTTGTCGCGGTCCATAGCATAATAGCGTCCTTGTACAGTCGCAATTTTACCTACGCCCACTTCTTGAATCTTAGCGATCAGCTGCTGCATGAAGCCTACGCCGCTGTCTGGCATAACGTCGCGTCCATCCATGAAAGCATGAATGTACACTTCTGTTAGGCCTTCTTTTTTCGCCAAGTCCAGCATAGCGAACAGATGGCTGATATGGCTATGCACGCCGCCGTCGGACAGAAGTCCGTACAGGTGAAGTTTCGTGTTGTTCTTCTTGGCATGTTGCACTGCTTTAACCAGTGTTTCATTGTCGTAGAATTCACCTTCACGGATGGACTTCGAAATACGAGTCAAGTCTTGATATACGATACGGCCTGCGCCGATGTTCAAGTGACCCACTTCAGAGTTACCCATTTGTCCTTCCGGCAAACCTACTGCTTCGCCAGAAGCCGTCAGCGTCGTATGAGGATACTGTTGTAAATACCGGTCGTAATTCGGTTTGTTGGCCTGTGCAACCGCATTGCCTTCCACGGTGTCACGCAGTCCGAACCCGTCCATAATAATTAAAGCTACCGGTTTTGGTGCTGTCATCTTACTTCGCCCCCTCAACAAGCGCGATGTACGACGCCGGTTGAAGACTGGCACCGCCCACGAGCGCGCCGTCGATATCGCTTTGACCCAGGTACTCAGTAACATTTTCAGGTTTTACACTACCACCATACTGAATACGTACAGCATTTGCTGTATTTTCATCATACAGCTCTTTAATCAGACTGCGGATATAGGAAATCACTTCATTCGCATCCTGCGAAGTGGAGGATTTGCCTGTTCCGATGGCCCAGATTGGCTCATAAGCAACAACTACTTGTGCAGCCTGATCCTTAGCCAAACCAGCAAAAGCTGCTACAGTTTGCACTTTTACAACTTCTTTGGTTTGTCCAGCTTCACGATCTTCCAGCTTTTCGCCTACACATACGATTGGAGTCAGGTCATGACGGAATGCCGCATGAACCTTTTTGTTCACCGTTTCGTCTGTTTCATTAAAATATTCACGACGTTCGGAGTGTCCGATCACAACGTAGTCTACGCCCAGATCTTTCAGCATTCCGCCGCTAATTTCACCTGTAAATGCACCATCTTCTGCAAAGTGCAGGTTTTGTGCGCCAATTTTAATAGACGTGCCTTTTACTGCTTCAACCAGAGCAGGAAGATTCGTAAATGGTGCGCAAATCACGCTTTCCACTCCTGCAACCTCTGCTTTGCCTTTGATCTCTTCGATGAAAGTTTTAGCTTCTGGTACGGTTTTAAACATCTTCCAGTTACCCGCGATAATCGGTGTTCTCAATGGTTTCAACTCCTAACTATTAGGTGCCCTAAAGCTTTATTCACGCATAGTGCGTTTGATTATTTATCGTTCAGTGCAACAACACCCGGAAGTGCTTTGCCTTCCATAAATTCCAGAGATGCGCCGCCGCCAGTGGAAATATGATCCATCTTGTCAGCCAAGTGGAATTTTTCAGCCGCAGCCGCAGAATCACCGCCACCAATGATGGTGTATGCTTCAGTTGTTGCGCAAGCTTCCGCTACTTCACGAGTACCACCAGCGAAAGGCTCGATTTCAAATACGCCCATTGGTCCGTTCCATACAACCAGTTTGGAGTTTTTGATTACATCTGCATAGATTTTACGTGTTTTCGGTCCAATGTCCACGCCTTCCCAAGCTGCAGGAATGCCGTCGATATCCACAATGTCTGTGTTCGCCGTAGCGCTGAAATCGTCAGACACAACAATATCTACCGGAAGATAGAAGTTTTTGCCGAGTTTCTTCGCTTTTTCGATAAATCCAAGAGCTACGTCCAGTTTGGATTCATCCAGCAAAGATTGACCCACTTCATAACCTTGAGCTTTGAAGAATGTATAAGTCAAACCGCCACCAATGATTACGTTATCTGCAATGTTCAGCAGGTTGTCGATCACGTCGATTTTGTCTTTTACTTTGGAACCGCCGATAATGGCTGTAAAAGGACGATCTGGATTCGACAGAGCTTTACCAATAACAGACAATTCTTTTTCCATCAGCAGGCCGGAAACAGCCGGAAGAATATGAGCGATACCTTCAGTGGAAGCATGAGCACGGTGTGCTGCGCCGAATGCGTCATTCACGAAAACGTCAGCCAATTCAGCAAATTGCTTCGCCAACTCAGGATCATTCTTTTCTTCTCCTGCATAGAAACGTACATTTTCAAGCAACAGCACGTCGCCGTTTTGCAGTTCAGCCACTTTCGCTTTAACAGCTTCGCCTACCGCTTCGTCCACTTTAACTACTGGCTTTTTCAGCAGTTCAGACAAACGTACGCCAACAGGAGTCAGGCGCATGGATTCAACAACCTGACCTTTTGGACGTCCAAAGTGACTCGCCAAAATAACTTTTGCACCTTTTTCAATCAGGTAGTTAATGGTTGGCAAGGTTTCACGAATACGCTTGTCATCCGTAATTTTACCGTCTTCAACTGGAACGTTAAAATCTACACGAACAAACACCCGTTTTCCATTCAGTTCTATATCACGTACGCTCTTTTTGTTCATCTCCATATTCCTCCGCACCCTTATAATTTTACGAAACAGGAATTTAAGGCACATTTTGATATATAAAGAGCGGAAACAATAACCTGTTTCCGCTCTATGATGTTGCTAATAAGAAAGTTCTTATTATTTAGCCAGTTTAGCGAAGTATTCCAACGTGCGGATCAATTGTGCAGTGTAGGACATTTCGTTGTCATACCAAGCTACAGTTTTCACCAGTTGTTTGTCGCCAACAGTCAGAACTTTAGTTTGAGTTGCATCAAACAAAGAACCGAAAGTGATACCTTTGATGTCGGAAGAAACGATTTGATCTTCAGTGTATCCAAAAGTATCAGGATCGGAAGCTTCTTTCATCGCTGCGTTGATTTCTTCAGCAGTTACGTTTTTCTCCAGAACTGTTACCAGCTCAGTCAGGGAACCAGTTGCTACTGGAACACGTTGAGCCGCGCCATCCAGTTTACCTTTCAGTTCAGGGATAACCAAACCGATTGCTTTAGCAGCACCAGTTGTGTTAGGAATGATGTTTTCAGCTGCTGCGCGAGCACGACGGAAGTCACCTTTAGCATGTGGAGCATCCAAAGTGTTTTGGTCGCCAGTGTAAGCGTGAATTGTAGTCATCAAACCTTCGATGATACCGAATTTGTCTTGCAGTGTTTTAGCCATAGGAGCCAGGCAGTTTGTTGTGCAAGAAGCACCGGAGATTACAGTTTCAGTACCGTCCAGAATTTCATGGTTTACGTTATAAACGACAGTTTTCATGTCGCCAGTAGCTGGAGCGGAGATAACAACTTTTTTAGCGCCGCCTTTCAAATGTTTCTCAGCAGCTTCTTTAGTTGTGAAGAAACCTGTGCATTCCAGAACGATGTCTACACCCAGGTCTCCCCAAGGCAGTTCTTCAGGGTTGCGGTTAGCCAAAACTTTAACTTCTTTACCGTTTACTTTGAAGAAGCCGTCATGTACTTCTACTTCTCCTTGGAAAGTACCTTGTGTTGTATCATATTTCAACAAATGTGCCAACATTTTGGAATCTGTCAAGTCATTGATTGCTACTACTTCAATACCTTCCACGTTTTGAATCCGACGGAAAGCAAGGCGTCCAATACGTCCGAAACCATTAATACCAACTTTAACTGTCATGAGTGAGTTCCTCCCAAAGTTCGTTTAGTTTAGTTTTATATATTCAAGACAGACCCGAAAGCCCGTCAAGACAACACGATTCATAAATCCTATATTAATCATTTAAATAACGACTTACAATCTCAACAGCAGCGCCTTCGTCGGTGACTAGAATGTCTTCTTGTCCGAAACGCAGTACCGCATGAATAGCGGCAGCCTTGTTCTTACCTCCAGCTACACCTAGAACCGTATCGGTACGCCTAATGTCCTCCAATCGGAGTCCAAGCGTCAGCATTCTGTGAACAACGACGCCATCTTCGTTAAAATAATAACCAAACGATTCGGCTACCGCCCCTTCACTGCTGATCTGGGCAAAGGTTTCGGGATCAAGTTTACGTCTATGTGCCATCGCTATGGCGTTGCCTATCCCGTGAATGATGATACGACTCTCGCGAATCAGGCTCAATATATCCTGAATGTTCGTATCTTCAAGCAAGGAGTTGTAAGCATGATTGCTGAGCAAATCCGGTACATGGAGCAGACGGTATTGAGCGCCGACCTTGCGAGCCATTGTGGAAGCAATTGTGTTGGCCTGCATTTCCATGCTTTCTCCCAAACCCCCGCGTGCCGGTACAAACCACCCACCCTTAAGGGGGCCATTAGAAGGTAATGCCAGTTGTTCCGCCACGTCTGCAATCGTCGTGCCACCTGTTACAGCGACCACATCCTCGTCGTCCATAACACTTAGCAACGCTTTTGCTCCAGCGCGCCCCAGCTCCTGCTTTGTTAACGGAGAAACATCCGAATCCCCTGGAACGACAACCACCTTCCTCAAACCATAGGCTTGACGAATCTGGTCCTCCAATTGGGACAGGCCGAACAAGTTGTTCGCAATCGGCTCCAGCTGTTCCAGCAGATCCAGTCCTGCTTTGCTCACCTTCATGCCTACACTCTCAATCTCAATTAACCCCTGAGCTTTAAGAAGATCGGTTTCGGCGCGCAACACGCGCTCGGTCATGTTCAGTGAAGCTGCCAGTGTTCTGCGTCCAACAACATCGGACAGCATAATCTGATGCAGGATCGTGTACCTTTTTTTCAAAACATCCATGAGGTCGGGCAGAAGCTGCTTCTGTATTTCTAATATCTTTCGCATGCTTTCCACTCCCGCACACTTCTAAGTTCTGTCTCTAATGCTCTATCTCTAACTGGTCTTAAAACGTCCCGGGATAACTTTTTAAGTCCCACGTATATCTTAACCAATATTTGCTCTACATGCAAGTCTATCTGAACCTATATTTCTCAACCATTTGTCTGAATATGCGCATTTAATAAAAGCTTGCAATTCACTGCTGTATATCATATAATCATCTTTGTTTCCAATTAGCTGTTTAATTAGTTAGTTGTTTGCATTGATTCAACTATGCGCCCGTGGTCCAACGGATATGACGTAGGCCTCCGGAGCCTGAGATCGAGGTTCGATTCCTCGCGGGCGCGCCATTTTAAATGAACGCTTAAATGCTTATATATAATGTTTTAACCAATAAGAGCGCTGAGGGCTCTTTTTTTAAAATCATTAGTTTGACTTTCTTTGACTTTTTGTTTGAAATTGTTTATCATGTGGTTAATACGGTAACAGTTTATAAATAAGGGACGTGTAATCGGCATGTCCACCAAAATCCACTAACGATATTTAAGGGAGGTTTTTTGACGTGAGCTATGTTCCTATGGTAGTAGAACAAAGTAACCGCGGCGAACGCGCCTATGACATTTATTCCAGACTGTTAAAGGATCGCATTATTTTGTTAGGCTCGGACGTCAATGACGTTGTAGCCAACTCTATAATTGCGCAAATGCTGTTTTTGGCTGCCGAAGATCCTGAAAAAGATATTCACTTGTATATTAACAGTCCTGGCGGTTCCATTACAGCGGGTATGGCCATTTTTGATACGATGCAATACATTAAACCTGATGTATCTACGATTTGTGTAGGTATGGCGGCTTCCATGGGCGCGTTCTTGCTGAATGCAGGCGCCAAAGGTAAACGTTTCGCTTTGCCAAACAGTGAAATTATGATTCACCAACCTCTGGGTGGTGCACAAGGCCAGGCAACGGATATCGAAATCCGCGCACGCCGCATTCTGAAAATGCGTGATAAACTGAACCGCATTCTCGCAGATCGCACAGGCCAACCACTGGAACGTATTGAAAAAGATACAGACCGTGACTACTTCATGTCTGCTGATGATGCCAAAGAATACGGTATTATTGATAAAGTGCTAACTAGCTCCTCTCCAGAAGGTGTATAAGAGAAGAAATTCGCCTCTCGATAGCTGGTAAATGAAAAAGCTGCTCCGGATGTTATTATCCGGTAGGCAGCTTTTTTGCTTTATTGTTTCTTAGAGTATAGACAGTCCAACCTATTCATTTCTACTATTAAATCTGTCCCGCAAAAGGCTTTCCGCCTTGAGGCAGCAGTTGACCGAACGAGTAGGTAAACTCTGGAATCCCATACGCGTATGGTGCATAATCATACAAATCAAACACGATTGTTACCCCACTGTTCGTCACATAAAAATTCTGATCTGCCGCCAGCTCTTTAAATTTGCCGAATCCTTCACCAGCCTGAAGCGCATCGATTTTTTTCTTCAAATCAGCATTGAGGAACTTTTTGTAATTCGGATTCGCCTTCAATACGTCAGACAACTGCAGCAGTTTACCATCAGGAAGCGAGAACGTATATCCTTTACGTACCGTCATTCCATGTGCGCCACCCATATACGAGTAATCCTGCATAATCACACTCAGAATACCATCTTTGTTATAGGAAATCGCAAAATCATTTCCGAACTCATACGGTCTTTCTGTTGTAGCCCCTCCCTCAGCCATTATCTTTTTGCCTGCTGCCAATATACCCTCTGCATGCTTTTTAAGCACATGGTTAATGGCCTGCTCTGCCTCAGGATTCAGCTGGCTGCCGCTGATTTGCGGATACTTAATCTTGTAGGATACCTTCGCATTACTCGAAGCTGGTAGTGTTTGAGACGCAACTGTGATCGGGTTTAGCTGGCTTTTACTCAGCGTTACTGTTTTCTGAGCTGCGTTCCATTGAGCATCTATGCCTAGATAATCTTTCAGCAGACTCATAGGAATGTATAGCTTCCCAGCGATCTGTTTGGCATCCATACTACGTGTATTGATTCCATTGACGTTGACGTAGGCATCCGAGGAAGAAGCCATAATGTAAAGTCTATTGTACCCGCTACCTACGGTATATGTCGTTGCTTTCGCATCATAGCTTACCGGAATCCCCAAGCTGTCACGCAGTACGGCCACCGGAATCATTGTACTCCCGTTCACTTGAACACCTTTAGCGGGCAACGTTTTACCATTCCATTGGATGGTGATTCCTGGTTGCTGTGTTGCCGTTTGCTGCTGTTGGATCGATGCTGCCTGGATATAGGAAACGGGAACAGCTGTGACTCCTGCTAAAATCCCTGCTGCCAGCAGTGCTGAACCCCATTTTTTCGTATGCTTACTCATATTAAGTATTCCTCCTGTTATTATTTCTGTATTGTCTATGTGTAGATAATCACTTTTCTTATTATATCTATACCCCATTGTACGTAGTTTACAATCTGTACACTCCCCGATTTCAATCTGTACACCTAATAACCCTTAGCTATGACAGACTCATTACAAAAAGGTTTCGGTATACAAAAAAAGCCAGCAAGCCAGCCTGCGCATGATGCAGGCCGCTTGTGGCTTCGTTTGATGATCTATATTAGTTCATTTCGTATTGAGCCGACACCTGAACTTTCACTGTTACTTGCCCCGATTGTATCTCTGTCCCGCCACCCGCTACGTCCAAGAGCGATTTTGACATGGCATTTTCACGTTGTGTAAAGACTTGTGCTTCTCCGCCATCTACCGTTACATTCACAAGAGCACCTAATCCGCGTTTGGCTGCTTTAGCTACAGCACTGGCTTTAGATTGCGCGCTTCCCAATGCTTTAGTAATGGCTTCTTCTTCATAAGTCGAAGGATCTTCCACGGAAAAACGTATATTATCTACGTTATTGGCTCCGGACTTGGTCGCCTCATCCAACAACTGACCTATTTTATCCAAATCGCGGTATTTGACGGAAAGTGTATGGTTGGCAGTATAGCCTTTGAGCTTCTGCCCTTCTTTTTCATTATAGGTGTAGTTAGGCTGTACATAAAACTGGCTGGTCTGAATGTCATCTGCACTGATGCTCCACTTTTCTTTCAGCAGTTGTGTAACCTTGTTCAATTTTGTAGCATTGGCTTTTTGAGCAGCGGCTGCCGTATTCCCTTCCGATTGTACACCAATAGAGAGATAAGCAATATCGGGCTTCGCCAATACTTCCCCGCTTCCAGTCACATTAATAACACCGTTTACCGTCGAAGCTGTTGACGCAGCATAAGCACGATCTGCCCCTGTCCATAATCCTCCTGCTACTCCTCCTGCCATTAAGGCTCCTGTGAGAACTGCCGTGGCTACTGTTTTTGTCCAAAGTCTCATTGAATTCAACCTCTTTCTAGTAAATGTTTGTACCTTCCAGACGGAAAAGACGGAAAAAGGTTGCAGCCAAGCGTACAAATTTCCGAAACAGAGCATGACCACGAGGATTTTCATTATTTATAGTTTGAACTTAATACGGTCTCTATATCCAATAAATCTATACATAAAACAGTTGACTGAGGAGTGTTCGAAGACTTTTTTCTGGATATAAAAAAAGCCCCAAAGGGGCTTTTTACTAAGATCATACACTATATTACAAGCAATTCTTTGTTTATTGATTTTCCAGCTCTACCTTACTAACCAGACTTACTAAAGCGTTTACAGCCTGTTCGGCGTCCGCACCTTCAGCACTAATATTGATTTCAGTACCTGTACTGATGGCAAGACTCATAATCCCCATGATGCTCTTGGCATTAACCTTTTTGTCATCTTTTTCCACAAAAATCTCGGATGAATATTTATTCGCTTCCTGTACGAACAACGCAGCAGGTCTGGCGTGCAGTCCTGTTTTCAAGCGTACGACTACCGGATGTTTTGACATGTCAGCTTACCCCCTCATCAAATAAATCTGGACACTACTTACTCCATTTTATTTATCACATTATAACATTAACCCGGGACAGACACTAGAAAAAAAACTAAAAAAACCGGGGCTAAAAGCCCCACCGACATTCTTTTTACGGAATCAGGCCATTTTCGCCCCTGATTTTGTCAGCCATCTCATCAATTTTGCGAAGTCGATGATTTACACCCGATTTACTCACGACCCCTTTAAGCATTTCCCCGACTTCTTTCAAATTCAAATCGGGATGAGCGAGCCGAACCTCTGCCACTTCACGCAGTTTATCCGGCAAGGTTTCCAAGCCAACTTCTCTCTCCAGCAACTTAATATTCTCAATTTGCCGGACAGCAGCTCCGATTGTCTTGTTCAAATTAGCCGTTTCACAATTAACAATACGATTCACGGAATTGCGCATATCACGCATAATACGTACATCTTCAAATTTGAACAAGGCTTGATGCGCCCCAATGATGCTAAGCAGCTCAATGATCTTCTCGCCTTCCTTGATGTAGAGAATAAAACCTTTTTTTCGCTCAATACAGCGAGCATTTAGATGAAACTCATTCGCAAGATCAACGAGTGCCTGACAATGCTCCTCATACATCGAAGAAATTTCAAGGTGGTAAGACGATCCTTCAGGATTGTTAACAGAGCCACCTGCCATAAAGGCGCCCCGTAAGTAAGCTCTCTTACAACAGTTTTTCCGAACAATATCCCGATTAATCCCGTCTGTGAACAAGAAACCTTCTGAGACGATATAAAGATCCTTTAGCAGTTGTTGCACACCATTAGGAATACGGACAATGTACACATTATTTTTTTTCAAACGCATTTTTTTCCGTACAAGCAGTTCGATATGAAGTTGAAAATGCTTCTTGATCAAGGAGTAAATCCGCCTTGCAATCGCGGCATTTTCTGTGGACACGTCCAATATTACCCTTTTATTCGACAGTTGTACGGATCCGAGCATACGTATGAGCGCAGATAGTTCCGCTTTCTCACAGCAGGACTGGCTTTCAATCATCGTAAGCTCTTTTTTCGTTTGTGCCGCAAAGGACAAGGGACTCACCTCCTTCTTAATATCCAGTTTTGTACCAATTGGTAAATATGCTGGCTCAATTTGTCGGCATCATGCCGTAAATAGGTGCGGAACAGAACTAATGTATCTGCCACCACTTTATATCCCCGGTCGGTCAGCTCGCCCATGTCTACTTGAACTGGCTTGGCTCCCTGCTCGGCATACATTTCCTGTACTTGGGGTGGAATTTCTCCGTTATTTACAATGACATAGTCGAAGAGATGATGCCCTACATGCTCAAAAATAGCTTGCAGGTGGTCTCCTACTGTATAGCCATCGGTTTCACCAGGCTGGGTCATAACGTTACAGACAAATATTTTGATAGCGTCTGATTTTACTACAGCTTCAGCGAGTTTAGGTACAAGCAAATTCGGTAATATGCTGGTATATAGACTGCCGGGGCCAATCAAAATCGCATCAGCTTCATTAATGGCCTCTACAGCCTCAGGCAACGGCTCCACGTGAGTCGGTTCAAGAAAGACACGTCTGATTCGTCCGCCCGCTTCCGGGATCTTGGACTCTCCGGTAATCACCGTGCCATCCTCCATTTCGGCGCTTAGCACAACGCCTTCTTCGGCTGCTGGCAGCACACGTCCCCGGACAGCAAATACACGGCTAAGCTCACGCACCGCCGTTACAAAATCTCCCGATATATCGGTCATCGCTGCTAAAATCAGATTACCCAGACTATGGCCTGACAATCCTGATCCCGCACCGAAACGGTATTTCAGCATATCTGACATCACTGGTTCCACGTCAGCCAAGGCAGTCAGCACATTGCGAATATCCCCTGGAGGGGGCATCTGCAGCTCACTGCGCAAAATCCCGGAGCTTCCGCCATCGTCAGCGACTGTAACAATAGCCGTAATATCCAGCGGCTTTTGCTTTAAGCCCCTCAGCATGACGGACAAGCCGGTTCCGCCGCCCATAACAACAATACGTGGGCGCTCCCGTTGTGATCCGGTCTCTTTCATGATTTCACCTCATTAATGCCGGTCCCGATCAGCATCCCGATGCGAAACAGAAACAGATTCTGTCTCGCTGGCACCCAGCATTTTTCCTAAATACTCCGATATTGCAACAGAACGATGCTTACCACCAGTACAGCCAATGCCGATAATGACCTGGCTTTTGCCTTCTTTGCGATATTGCGGAATCAAAAAGTGTAACATATCCAGCAACTTGGTCAAGAATGCCTGAGTCTCGGGCCATTTCATGACATAATCATATACATCGCTATCCTGTCCCGTGTGGGGACGTAGTTGGTCCACATAGTGGGGATTAGGCAGGAAGCGCACATCGAATATAAGATCGGCATCAATGGGAATACCATACTTGAAGCCAAAAGAAGTAATATTCACGGAGAGCATACTACTCTCCAGATGAGAAAATCGTGAAATAATCCTCGCCTTTAAGGTTGCAGGCTTCATCACACTTGTATCAATAACCTGTGTAGCTGAGCTTTTTAGTTCTTCCAACATCTTGCGCTCCAAACGAATCCCATCCAAAGGCATGCCGTCTGGAGCCAGCGGATGACGTCTACGGCTTTCCTTATACCGCTGTACGAGAACGCCATCATTCGCATTTAAGAATAAAATTTCACAATGAATCGTAAAATGATCTTTAATATAATTCAACGATTCCGACAAGGCAGTAAAAAATTCTCGTCCGCGTAAATCAATTACGAGTGCCACCTTGCCTATTTTACCGTTCGACTGCTCAATCAACTCGGCAAATTTGGGAATCAGTACAGGGGGCAAATTATCAACGCAGAAGAAGCCCAAGTCTTCCAGGCTCTGAACCGCAATGGTCTTCCCTGCGCCTGACATCCCCGTAATAATAATGAGCGTTGCCCACGGCGCAGCATTTTTTAGGTTATCTGTCATATGGACTTCCCTCTCCTTTTGCTTCTTCGCTCTATGCCAGTACCCGTATTATCAGTAACCTGTGGTCAGGAGCGTAGCAGCAACCCTGCAGCCCCTACAACACCCGCGTCATTGCCTAACACCGCTGGTACGATATATACACCTTTTTGAAGCGGTTCAGGTGCCAGCTTGGCGTATACGCGACGCATCTCTTCAAACAAAAAGTCGCCTGCTTTAGAAACACCGCCGCCTATAATAAACAACTCTGGATTAAGCACAGCGGCAACCGCTGCCATGGATTTCCCCAAATAAAAGGCAGCCCGGTTCACGATACGCAGTGCGACTTCATCCCCGGCTTTAGCAGCATCAAATACTTCCTTGGCGGCAATTTGATCCTCCAGCGCCAGAGAGGTCCGGTCGCCACGTTCCACAGCATCCTTGGCCATACGAATGATGCCTGTTGCAGAAGATACAGTTTCCAAGCAACCCATTTTGCCGCATCCACACTGAATTGCCTCCAGATCAGGTACGACACTGATATGACCAATTTCCCCGGCCATGCCTGAAGAACCTTGGTATATTCTACCGTTTATAATAATACCGCCACCTACTCCTGTTCCCAGGGTATAGCATACGCAGTTTTCGATGCCTTTGCCTGCACCAGCCCAAGCCTCACCTAGCGCAGCAACATTCGCATCATTGTCTATTTTCACAGGCTTGCCAATCCGGTTCTCTAGGAGCGCACGGATCGGTACGTCACGAAAGCCAATATTAGGAGCGAGGACAATAATACCATCACGAACATTCGTAAAACCTGCAACGCCTGCACCGACACCCTTGAGTTGATCCCACTCATAAGGAGATTCCTCAACAATGTGCCGCACATATTTTTCGATATTACCAATGACAACATCTACACCTTTATCGGTTTCGGTTGGTCCCTCGTATGTGTGCAAAAGCTGTCCGTTCTCATTACAAATGCCTACTTTAATCGCTGTACCGCCCAAATCGACACCCACATAGATACTTTCAGACATGTTCCAAGCCACCTTTATGTTTACTTAAAAACCTGGTATGAAATATATGCTTATAATTCCTACTTCATAATAGTAATCCTACGTTCCAACTATAATTGAAGCCCTCGTTACGGTCAAGGACACTTCCTTGTTGAAAAGTGTACGATTAGAGGAACTTTTAACCTTATGCACCCATAAAAAGGAGAAAGCCCGTGCAAACGCAGCAGGCTTTCTCTTCCTGAACAAAAGATGTGGCATAACAGAGGTTTCCTTCGCTCTCCCGTTAGCCTTTTTGTGTACTATAGACACGCTTTTATTGATCCAGTGTTTCGCTCCAGTCGTGAACAGCACTGCCTTCGAGATATTTCTCGCAGTCCATAGCCGCCATACAGCCCGTTCCCGCAGCCGTAATCGCTTGACGGTAACGATTATCCTGTACGTCCCCACAGGCAAAAACTCCGGGGATGTTCGTTTCCGTTGTGCCTGGCTTCACTACAATATAGCCGTGTTCATCCGTATGGATTTGTCCGTTCAGGAAACCTGTATTCGGTGTATGCCCGATGGCTACGAACACGCCATCTACCTCAATCAGCTCATCCTGATTGGTCTCATTATTGTGTACCTTCAAACCCTTTAAACCAGATTCTCCCGTCACAACTTCCAGAGGAGTCCGGTTTAATGCCCAATGTACTTTTTCGTTCTCACGCGCGCGATCTTGCATAATTTTGGATGCCCGCAACTCATCGCGACGATGGACCAAGGTTACACTGGAAGCAAAACGGGTCAAGAAGCTCGCTTCCTCCATGGCTGAATCGCCACCGCCAACCACGACAATCTTTTTCCCGCGGAAAAAGAAGCCATCGCAAGTTGCGCAAGTGCTGACTCCGCGACCTACATTGTCCTGCTCACCCGGAATACCAAGATATTTGGCGGACGCACCTGTAGCAATAATGACCGACTCCGCCTCAATGATGCCTTTACCCTCTACCTTCACTTTAAAAGGACGTTTGCTAAAATCCACTTCCTCTACCCAACCGGAAGTAAATTCAGCGCCAAAACGTTCAGCCTGCTTGCGCATATTATCCATCAGTTCAGGCCCGAGGATACCTTGCTCAAAACCCGGAAAATTTTCAATTTCGGTCGTTGTAGTAAGCTGCCCACCGGGCTGCATCCCTTCAATGATCAGCGGATTCATGTTAGCACGTGCCAAATAAATAGCCGCTGTGTAGCCTGCAGGACCTGTACCAATAATTATGGATTTATACATACGTTTGTTGCCTCCTTTAAGTGATGTTTGGAGCAGGTCTCAGACCTGCTTTTTAAACGTGGAGAGCGGCTGCTTCAGCTTCTGTTTGATACCACACACGCTGTCAATCTGGCGTGCATAGCGGCTTACGGTCGATACGGAAATACCATAGCGATCGGCTACTTCCTGATAGGTGACTGAATGATGATGCATTTTGGCAGTCAAATATTCCAGCGCCGCTGCCCATCCCTCAGTATGCTGAACCATCGGAACTTCCGGGGCAAGCCGATCCAAATACTCCAGCCACAGCGATCTCAAGTCGTGCTGCATGACCGGATCGGATGGCTTGCTCATAACGGTCAGTACCTTATCCAGCACTGCCTGCCATTGTGGATCAACCGGGGAGGCAGATACATCACCTTCAATTGTATGAGGATCGTTCTCAACCTCCAACTGATCAGAACGTTCCGTTTCCGGGTACATTTTCTGCTCACCCTGCTCCGCCAGCTCTTGCAATACTTGCAAGGCACGGCGTTTCAGCTCATCCTCCTGGTCCGGGTCTTCTACGAAGGACTCCAGTGCCTGACGCACCTCATCATCACCGATCAAGCTTAACGCCTGAATGACCTGAAGCTGAGTCGCCCGGTCCCCGTGGCGCAAGGCCCAGAAGAAGGATGACCGGATTAGCGGGTCCTTCTTCATGCTGTCAGGCACCTGGTCAGCACCAAACTTCTCCCACATGCGGAATTGCTCCTCAAACGGGAGATGATAATGATAGCTGAGCACTTGCAGCGGTGTACCCTCCTGCTGGAGTTCCTCCAGTCGGGACAGGAAAAACCGCGGAACTTCCGAGGAAGCATCCTGCTTTTGCAAATGACTCCACAACCGCCGTGCTTCCGCATATCTTCCCGTATTGCTGGCAGCTACCGCCGTGTAATGGTACAAAGAAGCGTCCGCATTGTTCTCTCCATCGCCATGAAGCAACCTGCGGAAATGTCTGTAGGCCTCCTCATGGCGTCCGAGAATGCCCATAGTGGTCGCCAGCTTGAATACCTGCTCCTCCTGAAACGGTATAGTGACCGCCAAAGTCTGCACCAGACGATCCAATTCCGGGCCGCCGCCCTCGTGCTGATAAAAGATCGCCAAGTTGCACAATGCGTGTAAATTCCCCGGCTCATCCTCCAACACTTGAATAATGGTAGCCTTAGCATTTTGGAACAATCCCATGTAGTAATACGCTAACGCCAGATTATTTCGCGCAGCGAACATATCCGGTTGTTCCTCTGAAATTTGCTTGAGCAACTGGGCTGCCTGAGCAAATTTCCCCTCCTCCAGCAGGACACGAGCCTGATCATGCTCTACTACTCCCTGCCGGGCCTTAATGCGGTTCAGCTTCGTTGGACGGTCCAGCTCATAATACAGCAGCTCCATCATTTCCTCCGCTTCATCAAGAAACTGGCCTTCTTCGTCCTCCTCCAGGTACGTGACCAATGCTTTCTCCGCTTCTTCAAACTGCTCCATATTAGCGTAATTATTCGCCATATAGAAATAACACTCTGTCATCGACGAGTCTACGTCACTCAGAACAGAGGACAGGATCTCATTCGAACCTGCATAATCCCCCATCTCTGATAATATACCCGCCATATTGCAATGATTCACCGGATTATCCGGTTCATATTCAACGGCTTTGCGAAAATATTTCAATGCCTTGTCATAATGATTGCGATCAAGCGAGCGCACAGCTTTCTCAAAAAAGAAAGATGCGTCGAAACGCAAAGCAATAATCTTAGGGCTAGGTTCCGATACTCGCAGATGTTTCCCTTTCATAAATAACCAAGGCACCTCCTTTAAAAGTAACTGACATGTTCATACCCTTCAGTATACCACAACTTCAAAACGACTTGACAGTCGATCCTACCTCATTCCAAAAAACGGATATATGCTCGTATACGATAGATATATATACAAGAATACGCTAAATAGCCGAACGCTTTTCCCTGTATAAATAAGGAGCGTTCGGCTAGCCACTGGATATGATACTTAGACCCAATAAACGTAATAATTAAAGCGTCAGCGGCACCGGCGAGCGCTCGCGATGCTGAAATACGGCAAGCTCGCGATAGCCGACTTCATATAGAAGCGCGCGTGCCTTCTCCAAGTGCTCGGACAGCTTCGCCGGATCATGGGCATCCGATCCTACGGTCAGCGGGATGCCTAGCGAAAAAGCTTCGTCCAGCATGCGGTGGCTCGGGAACATCTCAGCACAGGGCTTCGAAAGCCCTGATGCATTCAGTTCCATCGCCCGACCGCTGCGGGCAACGGCTGAGAGTGCGGAGCGCTCCAGTTCACGCAGCTCCTCCATTTCCTCCGGCTTCGGATGATAGCCGAAGCGCTTAATGACATCCAAATGCCCCATGATGTCATACAAACCGGTAGCTGCCGCCTTAGAAACCGCATTATAATACGTGCGGTACACCTCAAGCACATTTTTGCCTTCCCAATAGTGTACCTGACGGAAGTCCGTGATATCCCATTCACCTAGAAAATGGACGGAACCAATCACATAATCCCAGGGATACGCGGTGATGATATCTTCGATTTCTCGTTCCCAGCCCTCAATGTAGTCGCCTTCCAAGCCAACACGAATATCAATTTGCTCTTTAAAACGTTCCTTCAGTTCCAAACATTCTTCCACGTATCGGGGCAGCTCCTCCATAGGCATCGCCATTTCCGGGTAATAGTCAGCCGGTTTTACATGCAGTAGTGGCATGTGATCGGACAAGCCGAGCTGATCCAGCCCCAGCCGAATTCCCTGCTGTACATACTCTTCCAGACTCCCTATGGCATGCCCACAGCGGGCGTGATGCGTATGATAGTCAATTTTCATGCGATCCTCCCCCTTTCAACACTACAACAAATCGTACTAATCACGACGAGGTCGTTCATGACGGCGATTCAGCTCAGCCAGCACGTGATCTAGCGGTAGCTTGCGCTCCTGCAACAGCACCAGCAGGTGATAAATCAGGTCGCTAACCTCCAGGCGCAGTTCATCATTATCTTTATTTTTGGCGGCAATGATCGTCTCGGATGCTTCTTCGCCAACCTTTTTCAAGATTTTGTCTACACCTTTATCAAAAAGATAGGTCGTATAGGCCCCTTCAGGACGTGTCTCTTCGCGCTCCTTAATAATCGCCTCCAGCTGGGCAAGTACCTCAAAGCGGTCTGCTGAAGCATTGGAAATATCATCGGTTTGATTTACCAGCGTGTGGTCTCCTGCATTTCCTGCAACAGGTGCTACAGCCGTCCCTGGCGCGGAAATATCACGGAAAAAGCAGCTCGTTGCTCCTGTATGACAGGCAGGACCGTTCGGAATGACACGTATCAACAGAGCATCACCGTCACAATCCAACTGGATGGAAGTGATTTTTTGCGTATTCCCTGAAGTAGCCCCCTTGTGCCACAGCTCCTGTCTGGAACGAGACCAGAACCAGGTCTCTCCCGACTCCAAAGACAGTTTCAGCGACTCGCGGTTCATGTAGGCCAGCGTAAGCACCTGAAGGGTGGCATCATCCTGCACAATCGCCGAGACAAGACCCACCTCATTCCAGCGGACATTATCCAGTATCTGCTCCAGAGATAGCTGTTGGTTCAATTCGTTGCTCATCGTATCTCCACTCCTCTGCGCTTCAAATCCCGTTTTAGGTCAGGGATTCCTATTTCTTTATAGTGAAAAATCGTTGCTGCTAATCCAGCATCCGCTCTGCCCGCCGTAAACACGTCATAGAAATGCTCCTGTTTGCCTGCTCCGCCAGAAGCAATAACTGGAATTCCAACGGTATCCGATACCGCATAAGTCAGCGGCAGGTCAAATCCGTCCTTGGTTCCGTCCGCATTCATGCTGGTTAGCAGAATCTCACCGGCTCCCAACTGTTCAGCTTCCTTGGCCCAGGCCAAGGCGCGAATACCAGATGGCGTGCGGCCTCCGTGGGTATATACTTCCCACTCGCCCCACGCCTCGTTGTACTTGGCATCAATGGCAACAACGATACATTGTGAGCCAAAGCTGCGCGCACCCTCCGCAATCAGCTGAGGATTACGGACAGCCGCCGTATTTACGCCGATTTTATCAGCCCCGGCACGCAAAATGCGTTTCATATCATCGACATGAGATATCCCGCCACCTACGGTGAAAGGAATGGCTATCTCTCCGGCTGTCTGACGAACTACTTCTTCCATGGTGGCACGCCCTTCAACTGAAGCAGAAATATCCAGAAATACGATTTCATCTGCCCCTTCCCGGTCATAAAGCGCCGCCAATTCCACCGGATCACCTGCATCGCGTAGGTTCACAAAATTAACGCCCTTAACCACCCTGCCATCCTTTACATCCAAGCAGGGAATAATACGTTTAGCCAGCATGCCTACTCCCCCTATGCCTTTGCTACAGCTTGTACGGCTACCTGTAAATCAATGCTGCCTGTATACAATGCCTTACCCACAATAGCACCGCCTACACCCTCTTTCGCATAGGTGCTCAGCGTGATCAGATCGTCCATCTTGCTGACACCGCCGGAAGCGATCACGGTTCGTCCACTGCTTTTCGCAAGCGCTACGATAGCCTCCACATTCGGGCCTTGCATCATTCCGTCGCGGGAAATGTCTGTAAAAATGAACGTTTCCGCTCCCTTGGAGGCCAACTCAGCAGCCAATTCATCCGCTCGAACCTCCGAGGTTTCAAGCCATCCGCGCGTGGCCACATAGCCATTCCGTGCATCCAGACCAATGGCGATCCGATCACCGTAGGTACCCAATACCGCTTCCGTAAAAGCACGATCCTCAATCGCTGCCGTACCCAAGATCACACGGCTCACGCCCAGCGACAACAGCTGCTCCACATGTTCACGTGTACGCAAGCCGCCACCCACTTGTACAGGCACTTGCACCGCAGAAGCGATGCGCCCAATGAGCTCATCGTTCACCGGTTGACCTGCTTTAGCACCGTCCAAATCAACCAAGTGAATGTAGGAGCCGCCCATACGCTCCCATTCTTGGGCAACCTCCACCGGGTTTTCGTTGTATATCGTCTCCTGGCTATAATCTCCTTGTACCAGTCGTACACATTTGCCATCGCGAATATCAATCGCCGGGTATATCGTGAACAAAGTATGACCCCCTTGTGAGCTATTCAACATCTATATGCCTTTAAATCCATCAACGACCATGTTGGCGTACCATCAACTACAGACACACGAATCGTTACGCTCGCTTTTCCGCTTCCGCTAGTTCCAAAAACTGTCGAAGCAACCGCATCCCCATTTCCCCGCTTTTCTCTGGGTGGAACTGCATGCCATATACATGGCCTCTGCCCACGATAGCCGTTACGGGCCCACCGTAGTCAGTCACCGCCAGTAGGTCACTTTCGGCCTCCGGCTTCGCATGATAGGAATGTACAAAATACACATGTCCTTCCTCCAAGCCCTGTAACAACGGGTGGTTCGGCTGAGTCATACGCAGACGATTCCAGCCCATATGCGGCACTTTAACCCCCAGATCAGGAGCAAACCGAACAACCTCGCCTGGTAAAATATTAAGCCCTTCGTGACTGCCGTATTCTTCACCACGAGTGAACAACAGTTGCATTCCTAGACAAACACCGAGCAGTGGTTGTCCGGCACTTGCAACCTCCTGAATCACCCGATCCAATCCGCTGGAACGCAAATGCTCCATAGCGTCCCCGAATGCCCCTACACCCGGCAAAATCACACCGCTGGAGGAACGAATCACTTGGGCCTCTCCCGTTACTACAGCCTCATAGCCAAGACGCTCAACCGCCTTGCTCACACTATGCAGATTGCCTCTGCCGTAATCCACAATGGCAATGGACATAGGCTACAGCACTCCCTTCGTTGAAGGCACTCCCGTCACCCGTGGATCAATGGATGTCGCTTCATCCAGTGCACGTCCCAGCGCTTTGAACACCGCCTCAATCATATGGTGGGTATTTTGCCCGTAGTGAACGATGACGTGTAGCGTCATGCGAGCCTCCAACGCAAATTTCCACAGAAATTCATGCACCAGCTCTGTCGAAAAGCTCCCTACCTGCTGTGATGGATACTCCGCACGATACTCAAAATGAGGTCGGTTACTCAGATCAATGACAACCTGTGCGAGCGCCTCATCCATTGGTACAAAGACGCTGGCATAGCGCTTAATTCCTTTTTTATCACCCAATGCTTCCAGCAAGGTCTGTCCCAGACAAATACCAATATCCTCTACGGTATGATGATCGTCTATATCAACATCCCCTCTGGCCTGCACATTCAGATCAAATTGTCCGTGCTTGGTGAACAAGTCCAGCATGTGATTCAGAAAAGGAACATCCGTTTCAATCTCAGCTTGCCCTGTGCCGTCTACTGCAAAAGATAGCTGAATATCCGTTTCGTTCGTCTTTCGGCTGACACTGCCTGTACGTCCTGCTACGTTATTTTCGTTCCCCATTGCCATCCACCGCCTTCTTTTCATTGTCCAATCGAACTTGTATCGCCCGTGCGTGACCTTCCAGTCCTTCATGGCGGGCAAGCTGCATAATCGTCTCTCCATTGCGCAGCAGCGCTTCCTTGCTGTAATAGATCATACTCGACTTCTTGATAAAATCATCAACATCCACTGGCGAGGAAAAACGTGCCGTTCCATTCGTCGGAATAATGTGGTTAGGTCCGGCAAAATAATCGCCTACTGGCTCCGAGCTGTACGCTCCCAGGAAAATAGCTCCCGCGTTTTCGATCAGACCTACATGCTCCATCGGCTGCTCTGTCATAATTTCCAAATGTTCTGGTGCCAGTCGGTTTACAATATGGATGCCCTCTTCCAAAGTGTCGACGACAATGATAGCCCCGTAAGCCTCCAACGATGCAGCAGCAATATCTCTGCGCGGCAGCTCTGCCAATTGGCGCTGTACTTCAGCTGATACTTCTTCGGCCAAGCGTTGCGAGGGCGTAACCAGTATGGCTGAGGCCATCTCGTCATGTTCCGCCTGTGAAAGCAGGTCAGCCGCTACATATGAGGCATTCGCCGTGTCGTCAGCCAACACGACAATTTCACTTGGTCCCGCTATACTGTCGATATCCACCGCGCCGTACACCTCGCGCTTCGCCAGCGCTACATAAATGTTACCGGGACCGCAAATTTTATCGACTGGTTCAATGCTATGTGTTCCATAAGCGAGGGAAGCAATCGCTTGCGCTCCGCCAACCCTATATATTTCCGTTACACCAGCCTCTGCCGCAGCTACCAGTGTATATGGATCTATCCCTGCCTTGCCGCCTGTCGCCGGGGGTGTCACCATGACAATCTCAGGTACACCAGCCACCTGAGCGGGAATGACATTCATCAGCACAGAGGATGGATAGGCCGCTTTACCGCCCGGAACATACACGCCTACACGTTTCAACGGTCGGATAATTTGGCCGAGCAAGCTACCATCCGGCTGTAAATCCATCCACGAATTACGTTTTTGCTTCATGTGAAAAGCACGGATATTATCCGCCGCCTCTCGAATCGCCTGTAAAAAAGAAGGCTCTACCTTGTCATATGCCGCCTTCAATTCTTCCTCCGTCACACGAAGTTGCTCTGCGATCAGCGATACACCATCAAACGATTGCGTATACCGCAGGACAGCCTCATCCCCCTCTTGGCGTACCGACTGAATAATGGTACGCACAGCCTCATTTTGCTCAGGTGTGCCGTAATCCACCTCCCGTTGGAGACTGAAATCACGGGCTGATACAATCTTCATTTGTCCATTCCCCCTTACTTGCAGCTTGCAGAATGCTCCTTTAAACCTTGGCTTATTCCTTTAGTCCATTTACTCCCGGGGTGCCACCGCATTGGGAATCACCTGATGCAATCGATCACACAAAGCCTGAATCGAGCTGTTTTTCATCCGGTAGCTGACCCGATTCGCAATCAGGCGACTGGTAATATCCAGTATGCTGATCTGCTCGACCAATCCATTCTCCCGCAAGGTCTGCCCCGTTTCTACCATATCAACAATGCGGTCTGCCAGACCAATTAACGGCGCCAGCTCAATGGAGCCATTCAGCTTAATAACCTCCACCTGTTGGCCTTGCTCCCGAAAATACTGGGAAGCCACATTCGGATACTTTGTAGCGACCCGCTGACGAATACCTGGCTGCCAATCTGGTAAAGCAATCACTGACATCCGACAACGGGCGATCCCGAGATCCAGCAGTTCATACACATCCTTGTTCTCTTCCAGCAAAACATCCTTGCCCACAATGCCGATGTCCGCCGCCCCGTACTCTACATACGTAGGAACATCGACGGGCTTCGCCATAATAAATTCCATGCCTAGCTCAGGCAGTGGAATGACCAGCTTGCGCGTTTCGTCCACATCCAGTGGAATTGGAACCCCCGCCTGGCGAAACAGCTCGGAAGCCTGCTTATAAATCCTTCCCTTGGGCATGGCTACTTTCAATGTTTCTGTCATGGCAGTTCCCCCCTTGTACTGGCTCTCTTCCTTCGGCTGTATAGCTGTATACCTCTGCGTACAGCCCCTGCTGCTCACGACGTCGATCTTCCGGTCCGCCCGTGAGCCCTGTTACTACAGTAAGACCTGTTGCGCGTAGCTGTGCCGCTGCAGATAACGCCTCTTGGCGTCCCTGTTCGTCATAACGGATAAGTACAGGAAGCTTCGTCTCCATTTGGATACCATCCACACCATCGACGATCCGGTTTGTCTTCAATGCAAATCCCGTTGCAGGTACGGATCGACCAAACTGCTGAAGCAGATTGTCATAGCGACCCCCGTTGCATACCGGGAACCCAATCTCCGCCGCATAGCCCTCAAAAGTCATTCCTGTATAATATGAAAAATCCCCGATCATGGTAAGGTCGATTAACACATGCTCAGATACGCCGTATGCCTCCAGTACTTCCCACACCTCGCACAAATGTGCAATGGATCGAATCGTCTGCTGCTCCACACTAAGACGGGTAGCATGGTCACAAATTTCTTTTCCACCGCGCAACCGAAGAATAGCTTCCAGCTTATCCCGATGTTCGGGAGCCAAGCCCAAAGCTTCAATCGCTGTTCGGTAGCCCACTACATCACGACTGAGCAACAGTTCCTTTAGCGCTTGTTGTTCAGCCTGACGGCCTGGAATGATTTCCTCAAATAAGCCGTTCAGAAATCCCACATGTCCCATGGCAATTTTAAAAGAGGCCACTCCTGCCGCCTGTAATGATGCAATAGCCAATGCTACAACTTCTGCATCAGCCTCAGGCGAATCATCACCTACCAGCTCCACACCTGTCTGAAAAAACTCCGCTTCTCTTCCTGCCTCTTCCTCAATCGCCCGAAATACATTTGCGTGGTAGGAAAGTCGGAGTGGTACTTCCTCTTCCTTTAGCAGCGAAGATACCACCCGCGCAATGGGAGCGGTCATATCCGATCGCAGCACCAATGTGGTTCCCCGGTTATTGAGTAATTTAAACAGCTTTCGATCGGAAGTAGAACTAGCCACTCCCACCGTATCGTAGTATTCCATCGTAGGCGTCATAATCTGGCGGTAACCCCAGCGCTCCATGCATTCGAGTACATTCAGTTCAATGGCCCGCAGCTTCGACACTGCACGTGGAAGATAATCTCGAACCCCTACAGGGATTTCGAATCCTTTTGGCTTAGACATTTCTATCACCTCATGATTTCACAATATCTTTATCATGGTAAAGTGCTAACAAACTAAAGTATATTCGATATATTATCATGCTCTACTTGTGAACGTCAACCGAACGGAGCAGCCCTTTTTTACAGATTCGCCAAGCCGCTGCCCCTTTCTATATTTTATCCAATGCAAAATACACGAATCCTAAAAAAAAGACTGCCAGCCTTAAGCCAACAGTCCAATCAATCAAAATATTTAGCTATTTATTTGTTCATCTTTACTCCGGGAAGGAAACTTCGGAACCGTGCCCAAACCGATCCATGCAAATGGTACATATCGAAAACACAACGTCACAATCAACCATGAGCCAAACAACGCCAACAACCATCCACCCGCAACAGAGAAGATATATTCTACTGGCGTTCCGTGCAAATCCAGCTTGCGATATACTCTCAATAACGCCGGGTGAAGTAAATAAATGCCGAATGAGCATGAGCCCAGCCAGCTGATTAACATTCGCAGCCTATCGTTAGCATGACGATATAATAAAACCGAGAACTGAAACAGCACCAGCGCTGAGACGAGGGCATATGCATTATGGAGCAGTTCATAGATCAGCGAGTCTGCATAGATGGCTTCGCGATATGCTACAAACCATATTTGTACATATGCTATACCCAGGAGTAGCCAAGCCACCCACAAGCCCCACCAACTGATCAACTGTCCGCGTCTAATTACTGTACCTGACACCGGAAAAAGCCACTTTTTAAACCCTTCATATCCAATCGCTACAGCTGCGCCCAAGGCAAAATAACTGATATACGTAATCGCGAGACTTCCTCTTTCCTCTTGCCAAACATATTTGTTCAGCAATACAAACCCCCATTGAATGACTAACCCTACTGCCAAAATGATACAGGCTGCTCTCCGTGGACTCGATATCCAATGACATAAGCGCTGCACTCCCCACAACAACAGTGGGAAGACCAAATAAAATTGGATGATGATGATGACATAATACAAATGCGTGTACGCCTTTCCCGTTAACAGCACGAGCGGAAGATCACTGAGCGGCATCAACCCGCGTGTTACCAAGGTCAAATAATACACAAGAGAAAACAAAACGTACGGCAACACAATAAACATCAGTCTTTTTCGGAAGAATATAAGCATATTCTTACCACGAAGCGGCCTATCGACATAATTGTAAAATAAAACAAACCCGCTCACAAAAATAAATACTGGCACCGCAAAGCTACTAAACATATTTAAAAATAGAAAAGGGTAAAACAATAGAGAATGGCGCGCATCAATTAAAGCCATTGAAGTCGCATGAATGGTAACAACGGCTGCAATTAATATTCCCCGGTAAACATCAAGCTCTGGTATACGTTCTTTTTTGACCAAATCAACACGCTCCCATATCGCTTTGCAAATATGTCTGTTATCAATTTTTAAACATAATTAACATGCATTACCCCACTTATTATACAGAAAAACAACAATAAGGAAGACCCCTTAATACATAAGGGGTCTTCCTTATTGTGCTATTTCCTACTCATCCACACCAGAGCGTCTTAAATCACGCAACGGATTGCCACCTACAAATGCACCTGCGGGCACGTCTTTATGCACGACCGCTCCGGCTGCTACGATAGCTCCGTCACCGATGGTGACACCCGGCAAAATGGTTGTGTTGGCGCCGATCAGCACATGATCACCAATCACCACTTTACCGATACGATACTCTTGTATGAGGTATTCGTGAGCCAGTATCGTTGTGTTATATCCAATGACCGAATTGTTCCCTATCGTAATATGCTCCGGAAAAAAAACATCCACCATCACCATCAGGCCGAAGGCCGCATGTTGCCCCACCTTCATCCCCAGCACTCTGCGGTAAATGACGTTTTTCAGAGAAAGCACAGGACAATACCGGGCAATCTGTATAAAAATAAAGTTCTTAATGCCTTTCCAGCGGCTCACCGTCCGATAAATCTGCCACAACGCATTGGGACCTTCTACAGGATAGCGGTTCACCCTTCTCACGATACATTGACACCTTGAAGCTCCAGCTTCAGCAAATCCCGCATATCATGCAACATGTAGTCAGGCCCATATCCGCGCAGAGTTTCCTCGCCCTTGAGCGACCAAGCTACACCAGCCGATTTCACACCTGCTGCCTGAGCTGACAAAATATCAAAAGAACTGTCTCCGACCATCAATGTGTGCTCTGCTTCAGCATTCAAACCTGTCAAGGCCTTGAGCACTGGTTCAGCGTGTGGCTTTGGATGTTCCACATCGTCTACCGTTACAATATAGTCCATTGAGGAAGTCAGATTGAACAGATTAAGTACACGTATCGTGGATGGTCGTATTTTGGTTGTCACAACCCCCAGCTTAATCCCTCTCGCACGCAACTCCTGAATGACCTCAATGACATATGGAAATGGCTTCACCATTTGGTCATGATGAATCTGATTATAAGCACGGTAGTCCTTAACCAACCTAGATACATCCGTTAATCCCGAAAAAGTACGGAGTTGATCGTCCAGCGTTCCACCCATATGAGGAATAATATGCTCCCGCGTCAGCGGATCAGCATCCGGATGATTCAAAATGTGTAGAAATGTGCTGATGATCAGCTCATTCGTATCCATGATGGTGCCGTCTAAATCAAACAAAATTGTATTTATCATAGATGCTCCTTCTTGTCCTCGTCCGTGTCTTCCTTAGGTAGCTTATCCGCCGTAGCTGTTGGAGGAACCGCGTCCTGTCCTGGACGGGATACCTGCTCTGGCATCACGTCAGGTACCTGATCAATTCCTGCTTTGCTGGAGATAATCGGATCGCTATATCGAGCAACAGATGTACCCTTCCGGCGACGAACCAAAATGAAAATCACCGCAGCTACAACAATAAAGATAGGCAGCAATTGCGAGATCCGTACATTACCGTAACTCGGGTCCAGATGCCCTGGTTCAAACCCTAGCCATACCATAGGAGACCACAAAGCATTCACAAAGGAAGCCAGCCAATCCGGTCCCTGAAAAGCCAAACTGTCCGTCCGTACACGCTCGATGAAGAAACGGCCAATTGAGTACCAAATGAAGTAAAATGCAAACATTTCGCCTGCACGCACAAATTTCATACGACGAATGACGAGCAGCAAAATCACACCTACAATACTCCACAGTGATTCATATAAAAATGTAGGGTGATGGAACACCCCGTTAACGTTCATCTGATTCACAATGAAATCCGGCAGATGGAGCTGATTTCGCAAGAATGTCTCTTCCGTCGGTCCACCGTAGGCTTCCTGATTGACAAAATTACCCCAGCGTCCAATCGCTTGACCGATCAGTAGGCCTGGTGCACAAATATCAGCGATACGCCAGAAGTTATACCCTTTATACCGGAAATAAATGACCGCACATATAATGGCCCCGATCAAGGCACCGTATATCGCAATACCGCCATTCCAAATTTTAAAAACATCCCATAGATTATCTCGGTAGTCTTCCCATTTGAAGGCTACATAATAAATACGCGCTCCAATAATAGCTGAGGGAACACCCAGAAGCAGCATATCCATAAAAAAGTCCTGCGGAATACCGAATCTTTTTCCTTCACGGATGGCAAGATATAAACCCACAAGCGCCGCCAGCCCCAAAATAAGCCCATACCAGTGGACCTTGATTGCCCCGATTGAAAAAGCGATCGGATTCAGCAGTAATGTTGCCGTTGACATATGTTTCTCTCACTCCTCGTTCTTCCTTGCAAACGAACAAACCTTAATCCATCTCTTCCATATCTTCAGAAATTGTAGCAGTCAGCTTGTTTGTAAATTGCAGGGCTGCATTAACACCCATTTGTTTCAAACGATAGTTCATCGCCGCCACCTCGATAATAACAGCCAAGTTTCGGCCCGGACGAACTGGAATCGTAACCAGTGGAACATCTGTATCAATAATGCGTGTCGTTTCCTCATCAAGACCAAGACGGTCATACTGCTTGTCCTGCTGCCATGCCTCCAGACGAACAACCAATGTAATCCGTTTGTTATTACGAACTGCACCGGCCCCAAACAGCGTCATCACATTAATAATGCCCACGCCACGAATTTCCAACAGGTGACGGATCAGCTCAGGTGCTGTACCATGCAGCTGAAAATCGGACGTTTGCCGAATTTCTACCGCGTCATCTGCTACCAAGCGATGTCCACGTTTAACCAGTTCCAGTGCCGTTTCACTTTTACCAATTCCACTACTTCCTGTGATAAGCATTCCCACGCCATACACGTCACACAGTACACCATGAATAGTTGCTGTAGGAGCCAGCTTTCTTTCGAGAAAGCCTGTGATGCGGCTTGATAAAATCGTCGTCGCCATATTAGTGCGCAGTACAGGAATATCTCGCTCTGCGCTCGCCTCCACTAACTCAGCCGGTACCTCTAGACCACGTGTGACGATAATGCATGGAGTCAGCTCTGTACACAGACGCTCCATCCGATCCCGGCGTTCCTCAGGAGGAAGCATTCCCAGAAAAGCCAACTCAGACCTTCCCAGAAGCTGTACCCGCTCTTGTGTATGATATTCAAAATACCCGGCCATCTCCAGACCTGGGCGATTTAAATCGTCCACTGTGATCAGTCTTCGCAGACCTTTTTCACCGGAAATAACTTCCATTTGAAACTGCTGTACAAGCTCGGATACCTTTACCTGTTTAGCCATTTTATTCTCCCCTTCATCTGCAAAACCAGATTCTATACGTCACTTGATTTATGTAGCTTTACCCTATTAACCATACAACCCAACGCCAGTCTATCCTGCGCCAATGCACACTCCACTTGATTTAACATATGGTTCCAGGCTAGCTCCATTCCGCCAGCTGGGTTGATCCCATCTAGGACTCCTGCCAACGAACCTACATCTAGACCTGTCCATTGTACCCATCGTATCGGAATTTTCCAATGAATGCAATGCCGAAGCTAGTAGCCGTATGCGATATATAAAAAGAGTCGCAGTTCTCCGCTCGGGGAAAACTGCGACTCTCTTCCAGAGGCAAATTTTATTCGCCAACCAGAACACTCAATTCCGATTCCTTATCAAAAATATGAACCTTGTTCATATCAACAGCCAACTTCGCTTTGACACCATCACGAGTATTGGAGCGTCCGTCTACACGGGCAATAATCGTATCATTTCCAGCACCGCTCAGGTACAACAGCATTTCATGACCGAGGTTTTCCGTTACATCCACAGTGGATGTAAAGATCGTATTCGGAGAAGCCTCCAAGAATACAGGCTCTTCATGAATATCCTCAGGACGGATACCCAAGATCACTTCTTTCCCGATATAGCCCTTCGCTTTTAAAATCTGTCCTTTACCTTCTGGTACAAACAGATCCAGACCCGGCGCAGCAAAATGCAATGCACCTTCTTTTTCAACCAGCTTACCTGTGATAAAGTTCATCGTAGGAGAGCCGATAAAACCAGCTACGAATAGATTCACTGGACGGTTGTACAGTTCATCTGGGGATGCAGCTTGTTGGATAATACCATCCTTCATAACTACAATCCGGTCACCCATCGTCATGGCTTCGACCTGGTCATGGGTTACGTAGATAACAGTCGTTTCCAGACGCTTAGCCAGCTTCGTGATTTCCGCACGCATCTGACCACGCAGCTTGGCATCCAAGTTGGACAGTGGCTCATCCATCAAGAACACTTGCGGGTCACGCACAATCGCACGTCCCAAGGCAACACGCTGGCGTTGACCACCTGATAACGCTTTCGGCTTGCGGTCCAGCAGATGCTCAATATCAAGGATTTTAGCCGCTTCACGTACACGTTTGTCAATTTCTTCTTTCTTCACCTTACGGAGTTTCAGACCAAAAGCCATGTTTTGATATACATTCATATGCGGATACAAGGCATAGGATTGGAATACCATCGCGATATCGCGGTCCTTTGGAGCCACGTCGTTCACAACACGATCTCCAATGTACAATTTACCGTCTGAAATTTCCTCTAGACCAGCGATCATACGGAGCGTAGTAGATTTACCACAACCGGAAGGACCAACCAACACGAGAAACTCTTTATCTTGAATGTCCAAATTGACATCAACAACCGTAGCTTTATCTGCACCCGGATATTTTTTGAAAATATGCTCTAAACGTACACCAGCCATAGCTTTTGCCTCCCTAAGATCAAGTTATGAAATCGAATACATTTCTTACTTGTATCTTATCCTAGTCCCCGTAGCATGGCTATTCGCAAACTGCACAAAAATGCTATTTCCTTTTTGTCACTTTGTACAATAGAAGATAGAGCTTGACTAAAACCGCATCATTAAACGTCCGCACGTCCAATCCAGTCTCCTGTTTGATCTTGTCCAAACGGTAAATCAACGTATTTCGATGCACATATAGACGCTTAGCTGTCTCACTCACATTACAATCCAGTTGAAAAAAGATGTCTAATGTGGCCATCGTTTCTGAGTCTTCTAGTATGACAGATGACTTCATTACCTGCTCTAAAAATAATACGCGTTGTTCCTTGGAAATGCGGTTTAACAGCCTTTCCAAATGAAGCTCCCATGAAAAGTGGATGTGCTCTGTTACATGAAAAATCTTGCCCAAATGTATGGTCTCCCATAACAAATTCAGCTCTTGGGGAAGACTTTGCAAAGGGATTGAAGGCTTAGAAACCGCCAAATGGAATACACCCACCCACTCATTCGCAATAAGCTCATATAGACCCAAGCTAAAAGCCGTGAGAACCTCCTCCAACGATTCCGTAAAATCTGCATCCCTGGACTCAGTGTCTTTATCCCGTTCATCGTCCGCTCCTAATAAAAGCTCCTTTTTAGCCATAATCAGCCAAGACTGTTTGTCCAATGGAGTAAGCAGCACATCCCCTCCAAAATAGCTCGCGAACAATCGATGGAGCTGGGTATAAGTAATAGCCCCCTCCTGTGTTCCCTCGCCATTCAGTAAAATCGGAACCATACACGCTGATAGCGAATCACGAAGCTGCAATTCATCTGGAACCTCTTCTTCCTTGTTTAGATTGGCAGCCTGCTGTATAAGCCATTGTCCATAACGATTCATGCGCTCTTCCTCGCTATAAACCGGGTTATCCGACAATTGTGGACCGTTCTGCCAGACCTGCTCCATGTTCCCCAATAGCGCTTCTACCAGTTTCCGTTCTCGATCCGTCAAATATCTGGCCTCTACCACAAATGCAGCCAGTTCACCTGCCGACGCACGAAATGGAAAATATAACTTGTTGTCACGGACAAACGATCTATCCGGAATAACTGAATCGGCTGTCTCTCCCTCTGCCATCATTTCCGGGCACCAAGGCACTATGGTAAAAGGCGCTTGAATAATATTCTGAAGCTGTTGCTGAATCCATTCTGTATCCAGAGTCACGCGATCACCACTTCACTTTTTTTTAGAATATAGAATAAGCACTAAGCGAACATAATGAACTCATTATAACCTGTCGATACCGTAAAATAAAAAAGCTATATAAAAACATAACTTAAAACAATACAAAAAAAGCCATCAACCTATAGTTGATGACTTCTGATGAGCCATGAAGGACTCGAACCTTCGACACCCTGATTAAAAGTCAGGTGCTCTACCAACTGAGCTAATGGCTCGTAAAACTGGTGGAGGATGATGGATTCGAACCACCGAACCCGTAAGGGAGCAGATTTACAGTCTGATGCGTTTGGCCACTTCGCTAATCCTCCATATAAAGGTGGCTCGGGACGGAATCGAACCGCCGACACGAGGATTTTCAGTCCTCTGCTCTACCGACTGAGCTACCGAGCCATATCCATTAACAAAAAAATAAAGTGCGGAGGGATACCCCTTCCCACTTTAGTACGGTAAAACTATTGAATTGAAAAATGGCGGAACTGACGGGATTCGAACCCGCGATCTCCTGCGTGACAGGCAGGCATGTTAGGCCTCTACACCACAGTTCCCTGGATTTTTCAAAATTCAAAAATGGTGCCGGCGAGAGGACTTGAACCCCCAACCTACTGATTACAAGTCAGTTGCTCTACCAGTTGAGCTACACCGGCACAATGGTGGAGGCTGAGGGGATCGAACCCCCGACCCTCTGCTTGTAAGGCAGATGCTCTCCCAGCTGAGCTAAGCCTCCTGGGTATGTATGGTAGCGGCGGAGGGGATCGAACCCCCGACCTCACGGGTATGAACCGTACGCTCTAGCCAGCTGAGCTACACCGCCATAACATAATATTTCGCTAGCTTGTCCTAAATGGCGGAGAGAGAGGGATTCGAACCCTCGCACCACTTTCGCAGTCTAACCCCTTAGCAGAGGGTCCCCTTATAGCCACTTGGGTATCTCTCCATATAAATGGACTCACTTAGCAAAACTCCGCAAGTTATTCTGTATCTCAACAAAGTGATTTGGAATATCAAGCGCAATTTCAAGGTTACACCCTGAAAACTGGATCCGAAACTCATTGCGCTTTATCTTAGGATAAGCCCTCGACCGATTAGTATTGGTCAGCTCCATGCATTACTGCACTTCCACCCCCAACCTATCTACCTCGTCGTCTTCAAGGGGTCTTACTAATTGGGAAATCTCATCTTGAGGGGGGCTTCACGCTTAGATGCTTTCAGCGCTTATCCCTTCCGTACATAGCTACCCAGCGGTGCTCCTGGCGGAACAACTGGTACACCAGCGGTACGTCCATCCCGGTCCTCTCGTACTAAGGACAGCTCCTCTCAAATTTCCTACGCCCACGACAGATAGGGACCGAACTGTCTCACGACGTTCTGAACCCAGCTCGCGTACCGCTTTAATGGGCGAACAGCCCAACCCTTGGGACCTACTTCAGCCCCAGGATGCGATGAGCCGACATCGAGGTGCCAAACCTCCCCGTCGATGTGGACTCTTGGGGGAGATAAGCCTGTTATCCCCAGGGTAGCTTTTATCCGTTGAGCGATGGCCCTTCCATGCGGTACCACCGGATCACTAAGCCCGACTTTCGTCCCTGCTCGACTTGTAGGTCTCGCAGTCAAGCTCCCTTCTGCCTTTGCACTCTTCGAATGATTTCCAACCATTCTGAGGGAACCTTGGGGCGCCTCCGTTACTCTTTAGGAGGCGACCGCCCCAGTCAAACTGCCCACCTGACACTGTCCTCGCACCGGTTTACGGTACCAAGTTAGAACCTAGATACGATCAGGGTGGTATCCCAAGGATGCCTCCCTTCAAGCTGGCGCTCAAAGTTCGACGGCTCCCACCTATCCTGTACAGATCGTACCCAAATTCAATATCAAGCTGCAGTAAAGCTCCATGGGGTCTTTCCGTCTTGTCGCGGGTAACCTGCATCTTCACAGGTATTAAAATTTCACCGGATCTCTCGTTGAGACAGCGCCCAAGTCGTTACGCCATTCGTGCGGGTCAGAATTTACCTGACAAGGAATTTCGCTACCTTAGGACCGTTATAGTTACGGCCGCCGTTTACTGGGGCTTCGGTTCATAGCTTCGCTCTTGCGAGCTTACCACTCCCCTTAACCTTCCAGCACCGGGCAGGCGTCAGCCCGTATACTTCGCCTTGCGGCTTCGCACAGACCTGTGTTTTTGCTAAACAGTCGCTTGGGCCTTTTCACTGCGGCCCCCTCGGGCTATTCACCCTACCGAGGCACCCCTTCTCCCGAAGTTACGGGGTCATTTTGCCGAGTTCCTTAACGAGAGTTCTTCCGCGCGCCTTAGAATTCTCTTCTCGCCTACCTGTGTCGGTTTGCGGTACGGGCACCTTCTCCTGGCTAGAGGCTTTTCTTGGCAGTCTGAGATCATGACCTTCGCTACTACAATTTTCGCTCCCCATCACAGCCCAGCCTTAACGATATGCGGATTTGCCTACACATCAGCCTCACTGCTTAGACGGACATCCATCAGTCCGCGTCACTACCCTACTGCGTCACCCCATCGCTCATAACGGATTACGGTGGTACAGGAATTTCGACCTGTTGTCCTTCGACTACGCCTATCGGCCTCGCCTTAGGTCCCGACTTACCCTGAGCGGACGAACCTTCCTCAGGAACCCTTAGGCTTTCGGCGGATCTGATTCTCACAGATCTTTTCGTTACTCATACCGGCATTCTCACTTGAATGCAGTCCAGCGCTCCTTACGGTACACCTTCAACCCGCATTCAACGCTCCCCTACCCCTGATGCAAGCATCAAGCCATAGCTTCGGTGGTGTGTTTAGCCCCGTTACATTTTCGGCGCAGAGTCACTCGACCAGTGAGCTATTACGCACTCTTTCAATGGTGGCTGCTTCTAAGCCAACATCCTGGTTGTCTGTGCAACTCCACATCCTTTCCCACTTAACACACACTTGGGGACCTTAGCTGATGGTCTGGGCTGTTTCCCTTTCGACAATGGATCTTAGCACTCACTGTCTGACTCCCGGAACTAAATCTATGGCATTCGGAGTTTGACTGAGCTTGGTAACCCTTGCGGGCCCCGCACCCAATCAGTGCTCTACCTCCACGATTCTTCTTTCCGAGGCTAGCCCTAAAGCTATTTCGGGGAGAACCAGCTATCTCCGGGTTCGATTGGAATTTCTCCGCTACCCCCACCTCATCCCCGCATTTTTCAACATGCGTGGGTTCGGGCCTCCAGTGCGTGTTACCGCACCTTCACCCTGGACAGGGGTAGATCACCCGGTTTCGGGTCTACGTCCACGTACTCATTCGCCCTATTCAGACTCGCTTTCGCT
>NZ_JBBPAZ010000001.1:3720000-3782500 GCF_038009305.1 Paenibacillus sp. FSL P4-0113 | reverse complement strand
GGCTTTCAGCATTTGTTCCTGCATTTTTTTCACTTGCTTCATCATTTGGTTCATATTGTTCATTTCAATCATCTCCTTTAATGAAGTATACATCTAGACACTTGCTTTAATCTTTAATAACTACCAAATCTTCCCCAAAAAGTTGAATAGCTTCATCAATCCAGGGCTCCTTGGACTTTCCCGGCGCATCATGCTCCGGCTCTAGTTGCAATTCTTCGGCAGGCTGGTCGGAAACTCCTTCAATGGCAGCATTCCAATCCTTTTGCATCATCGTTACTAAACGATAAGGATGACCCAACTGCTCATGCAATACCTTCTCGATGACCTGCTTATTGGCAGGCTTTTCGGTAGTTTCACGATGAATATTGTTCTTAAATGCGACCAGTACACTGTCCTCTAACACAGAAACTGGCTCACCGTCCATAAACCAGGCATGAACCGTAACTTTCGCCTCTTTTACCCCTTGCAAAATCTGACTCCACTTACGCCCCGCTGCCGCGAATGCTTCGCTCGACTTCTCAGCGATATAGCGATCCAACTGGGAAGGGAGTTTGGCTGGTGCTGAAATCCGCGGAGCAGGGGCACGCCCCCCGGAAGCCTGACGGCCACCCGACGATGCCTCCTGCCCCCCTCCCACGGCCAATCCACCTTGCAGCGCGCGTTCCAGTTTCTTTTCCAGTTCAGCAAGCTGGCGCTTCAACATTACGACATCTTCCTGGTCAGCTGCAGCGTCAGAGCGTTGTGCGGTCGGCTGAGCAACAGCACCTGCTTCCCCCGGAATACTACATAGCTTCAATAGAGCTACCTCAAACAAGGTTTGGGGCTGTACGGCATATTTCATCTCGCTCTGGTAACGATTAAGGGTGTCAATCATTGCAAAGAGTTGCTCCTTGGTAAAAGCATCTGCCACTTCCTTAAATCGCTCTGGATCCAGCACTCGCTCCGTCATTTTGGTCGCCTGAGGCACCATCTTGATCATTAGCAGATCTCGGAAATAGTACAGAAGATTCTCCATGCACTTATCTGCACTTTTACCTTCCTGCATAAAGCTCTCGATCATTTGGAGCACCGTGCCCACATCTTCTTTCAGCAATGCTAAGGCAAGCTTACCGAATTGCTCGGACGCAATACCTCCCGTCATGTCCAGCACCTGCTGATAAGTAACCCGACCATCTGTAAACGAGGATATCTGATCCAAAACACTAACCGCATCTCGCATCCCGCCATCTGAAAGACGGGCAATGTACTGCAGTGCATCCGAATCAGCCTGTATGTTCTCCTGTTGACATATCAGGTCAAGCCGCTCTGTCTGTTCTTCCAGCGATACACGGCGGAAGTCAAACCGCTGGCAACGCGAAATAATGGTAGCCGGAATCCGATGTGGTTCAGTCGTAGCCAATATGAACATCACGTGTGGCGGCGGCTCTTCCAGCGTCTTGAGCAGCGCATTGAACGCTTCCGTCGTCAGCATGTGCACTTCATCAATGATATAAACCTTGTGCCGCACTTCTGTGGGCGCATATTTGACTTTATCGCGCAAATCACGAATCTCTTCAACGCCCCGGTTGGAGGCTGCATCAATCTCCTGTACATCCATGACCGCTCCGGCCGTGATCCGTTTACAGGCTTCGCATTCGTTGCAAGGTTCCGGCGCAGGTCCATGCTCACAGTTGATTGCCTTGGCCAAAATTTTGGCCGCACTCGTCTTACCTGTTCCTCGTGGACCGCTGAACAGGTAGGCATGGGACGTGCGATTTTCGCGGATGGCATTCTGCAATGTCTGGATAATATGCTGTTGTCCTACCATGTCCTTGAAAGCCTGCGGCCGCCAAGCACGGTACAACGCTATATGTTCCAATGCGCGTTACCCTCTTTCCCATTCACTTTCATGACCATTCATGGTCACTTCATTATACTATACTCCCGTCCGAATCTAAACCAGACACCTTCCAATTTATAAAACACAAAAAAACATCTTCGCAATGATTGCCAAGATGTTCTAATTACCAATATATACCGTGCACCTGTTATTGATCGTTGTGATCCGAGCGGCAATCCTGAACAGCAACTCGGGCTAGGCAACCCTCCGGCACAAGAGTGGGCCTGCTTATGGCTGCTTCCTTCCGGACCTGACCAGGTTCACAAGTACTCATTGCGGAGGACCCAGCCGTCAACATTGTGCGCAGGGACCAGCCTCACATCAACAACACCTCTAACAGGAATTCAACCTCGCTATAGCGGATTGCGAGTTACAGGGCACCGCTACCTCCCCATCTAGCACGGTGAAAATAAGTATATCTTAAGGCCGCATAAAAAGCAAATACACATTATTACAAAAAGAGCCCTCTGCAGTCGCAGAAGGCTCTAATAACTTTATAACTTGCGGTAATCCATTAGATACCGTATTTCTTTTTGAAACGATCCACGCGTCCACCAGCATCAATAAATTTCTGCTTGCCTGTGAAGAACGGGTGGCAGGCGGAGCAAATCTCCACACGCAGAGATCCTTTCACAGAACCAGTTTCAAACGAATTTCCGCAAGCACAAGTGACAGTAGTTACGTTAAATGTTGGTTGAATAGCTTGTTGCATTGAACTTTCACCTCTTTCCGCCCTGAACGTCCTATCAGTCCAGAGTTGTATGAACACATGTTCACATTATAGCACTTGAATATGAGCGTTTCAACAACTCTTTTCTGCATTCAGAAACAGCGCAAAACAGGTGTATTTCAATTGCTGTGTGACCGTTTTAGGCCTTGGCAAATTTAGGACGTGCCTGCCCTTGCGGCGGTACATGAGTGTAAGAACCGATGACTACATCCGGCAGTTCCTCACGATAAATCTCAAGCATTTGCTTCATGCCAAGGATCTCACCTTGAGCAGGTGGAATCAATTCCAGATAGCTTTCAGGATCGATGTTCAAATTACGCATTTGAATCAGCCTGAGCTTAGTTCGTTTGGCAAATTCAATCATTGCCTCAATTTCTTCTTCTCGGTCAGTTACACCCGGAAAAATCAAATAATTAATCGACGTATATACACCCTGCTCAGAAGCATAACGAAGTGATTTTTCCACATTAGCCAACGTGTAACCGCGCGGCTTGTAATACGCATTGTAATGATCGTCCAGTGCACTAATGGTACTAACGCGCATCAGATCAAGACCCGCATCCACGATTCCCCGGATATGATCGCTCAATCCCGCATTCGTATTGATATTGATGTATCCCATATCCGTAATGGAACGCACCTCTTTGATCGAATCAATAATCAGTTTGGCTTGTGTGGAAGGCTCACCTTCGCAACCTTGACCAAAACTAATGATGGATTCCGGTGTCTTCAAATGTTCCAGCATAACTTCTACAATTTCTTCGACGCGAGGACGGAAGTTCATTCTTGTCTGCGGAGATACGAAGCCACTGTCATCTGGCTGTTCAGATATACACCCAAAGCAACCCGCATTACAAGAATAAGATACCGGAACTCCCCCCTCCCAGCGATTCAGGAATGTGTTCGAGGAAGTAAGACATTCGTAGCCAAGCGCACAGTTAGACAAATGTTGGTACAGCCGATTTTCGGGATATTGCTCCGTCATCCGCTGAACACCCAATTTAACTTGATGGCGGTCACAGTTTTCCGGATTCCACTTGGACGGACTGTCACTCTGCTCAGCCGTTACATAAAATGCTCCGTCTTTCCAGACTACGGCCGAATAACCGAACAAGGGAAGCTTGTACTCCTTATCGGTCTTCACATACCCCGGCAGGCACAAGCGTGTAAAACCTTGCGGCAATAAAGCCCCTACTGCTTGCATATCTCCGGGAAGAGAAACCATTTCCCCTGTTTCAGGGTTCATACCGACCGGGCGAGTGCTGGGCAGGCTTACCAATGTAGCTCCTTCCGGTAACGGAATAAGCTCATCCTCCATGATTTCAACAATCATGTCTGCACTACGTGCAAGCCCATACAAAGAAGCATGATCATATACATTGCCTTTTTCGTCGGCATACACCAAATACATTTTGGAGCTCCTTTCGCTCCGTTAAGCCTACGCCATTAACAAAATGAATGATAACGACTGTGTACTTACGGAACAGATAAAATACATGAATGGGTTTTAGTTGGTTGAGGCCGGGACTGAGGCTGTGGTAGAACGCGTAGTTCTCCGTTGTTGCCCACCAGAACTGCTTTGCGAGCCACCAGAAGAAGGTGCCGCCAAATCAAACGAAGCCAGAAATTCAGCATTAGTCTTGCTATTACGCAGCTTTTTGAGGAAGCCTTCCACAAAATCATGGCTTTCCGTCATATTTTTACGAATGGCCCAGATCGTATCCAATTCTTCCTTGTTCAACAACACTTCCTCACGGCGTGTGCCGGAACGACGAATATCAATCGCAGGGAAGATACGACGTTCTGCCAGCTTGCGGTCCAAATGCAACTCCATGTTGCCTGTACCTTTAAACTCTTCATAAATGATATCGTCCATGCGTGATCCTGTATCAATCAGCGCTGTAGCAAGAATCGTCAAGCTACCGCCTTCCTCCACATTCCGAGCCGCACCAAAAAAGCGTTTTGGACGGTGAAATGCCGCCGGATCAATACCCCCACTCAAAGTACGACCAGAAGGAGGAATAACGAGATTGTACGCACGAGCCAAACGCGTGATGCTATCCAACAGGATGACAACATCCTTTTTATGTTCTACGAGACGTAGCGCACGCTCCAACACGAGTTCTGCCACTTTGATGTGATTTTCAGGAAGTTCGTCAAATGTAGAGGCCACAACTTCACCTTTAACAGAACGCTGCATGTCGGTCACTTCTTCAGGGCGTTCATCAATCAACAAGACAAAAAGCTCGATCTCGGGATTGTTGGTAGAAATGCTATTGGCAATTTCTTTGAGGAGAAGCGTCTTCCCAGCTTTGGGAGGTGCTACAATGAGTCCGCGCTGTCCAAGTCCGACAGGGGCCAGTACATCCATAATTCTCGTAGACAAATGGTTGGGGGAAGTTTCAAGGACTAATTTGGTTTGCGGATACAGTGGAGTCAGTGCAGGAAAGTGTAGCCGCTCAGCAGCTTGCTCAGGACTTCTTCCATTGACGGCGTTAACTTGAAGCAATCCAAAATATCGTTCATTCTCTTTTGGCGTTCGGCACTTACCGGAAACAAGATCGCCTGTTCTCAAGTCAAACTTGCGGATTTGTGAAGCAGAGATGTAAATATCTTCGGTACTCGGGAGATAATTGATCGGCCTCAGAAAGCCGTAACCTTCAGGAAGGATTTCCAGAACCCCTTGCATAAACATCAATCCGCTCTTCTCAGCTTGTGCACGCAGGATAGCGAAAATTAGTTCTTTCTTCTTGAGCGTTCCGTAGTACGGGATCTGGTATTGCTTGGCCAGCTTGTACAGGTCGGTCAGCTTCATTTCTTCCAGATCGGAAATTTGCAGATCCATATAATAACCACCTATTCAATTATTAAGTCCATTCATACATCTAAATGATAGACAATGATATCATAAACACCATTAACATAATTTTAACCAAAACAAATAAAGTTATGCAGCCATCTGCCTGGATTATACCGAATTATTCCGGTTTTCCGATAATTGATTGTTAGGTATGAACCACAATCTTTTATCAAGCAGCGGCTGCACAGGTGTTGCCCGTTCTATCGCTTTCGTTCCAGGAGTTCGAAAAAATTGCACGGCTTAATTATTCAGTCTGCCGCCATACATCCGCGCCCAAAAGACGCAGGTTAGAGACAAGGTGATCATAACCACGGTCAATGTACTCGACACCCGTCACCTCGGTTACGCCTTCGCTTACTGTAAGTCCAGCAATGACAAGGGCCGCTCCGGCGCGCAGATCTGCCGCTTTTACTTTAGCTGCATTCAATCGACCACCCTCTATAATGGCAGACCGACCCTCTACGCGAATTTTAGCCCCCATACGCACCAGCTCAGGGACGTGCTTAAAACGACTGCTGTACACAAAATCGCTCAATACACTGACACCCTGCGCTTGGGTAAGCAAGCTGGTCATGGGAGATTGTAAATCTGTGGCGAATCCGGGGTATATCAAGGCTTTAACGTCGACATGTTCATAAGAAGGTGCACCCAGTACGCGAATACTTTCATCATATTCCTCGATACCGATGCCCATTTCCTGCATTTTTGCAGTGAGAGCCTCCATATGTTTGGGGATTACGTTGTCAATCAATACATTTCCACGGGTTGCCGCAGCAGCAATCATGTATGTGCCCGCTTGTATACGGTCAGGTATAATGGAATGACGGCAGCCATGTAGCTCCGACACACCTTCAATTCGAATCGTCTCCGTACCGGCGCCTTTAATAATGGCCCCCATAGAGTTTAAAAGGGTTGCTACATCTATAATCTCAGGCTCTTTAGCCGCATTTTCGATAATTGTGGCGCCTTTGGCACGTGCTGCCGCCAGCATAATATTAATGGTAGCGCCTACGCTGCTAACATCCAAGTAAATCTTGGTTCCGCGCAGTTCTTTGGCGTGCAAATGAATAGCGCCGTGCTCGTTCGTAACCGTGGCACCCAGCGCTTCAAAACCTTTGATATGCTGATCAATGGGCCGGGGTTCGAAATTGCACCCTCCTGGCAAACCGATGATCGCTTCCTTGAATCTGCCCAGCATGGCTCCCATCATATAATAAGAGGCTCGTAATTTCTTAACAGGCCCATTCGGCATAGGAATGGATTTAATAGAGGATGGATCTATTTTCATCTGGCTACCTTCCCAGGCAACCGTTGCACCAAGTTCCTCCAGTATCTCGGAATACACCGCCACATCACTTAACAGTGGCAAATTGTCCAAAATGACTTCCGACTCTGCCAGAATGGCTGCGGGAATCAAGGCGATGGCACTGTTTTTGGCACCGCTGATGGAAACTGTACCCTGAAGCGGCCGTCCACCGGTGATCATCAATTTTTCCATAAGCTTGAGGGTCCCCCTACGTGTTTTGCAGTCGGTCAAACAATAATCTCAAATCAAAATTTTTAACTTTTTTAGTGGTGAAAATGGAAAGACACCGGCTAAGCGGTGTGCTTTCCATACCAAACTATTCAACTGTACAGATTTAAGTATTTTGTGCAGCAGAACTACAGCTACAACTAAGAAATACATCTAGCCTGTGCAGACGCACGACCAGTTTAACTTATTATTACGCTTTGTTGTTGGAACCGAACTCACGAATTTTACCGATAACGGTTTGTTTAATCGCTTCACGACCTGGAGCGATGAATGTACGTGGGTCATAAGCATCCGGTTTCTCAGCAAGCACTTCACGAACCACTTTCGCAAATACGATTTGGTTCTCAGTGTTTACATTGATTTTGGAAGTTCCCAAGGAGATTGCTTTTTTAATGTCATGTGTTGGGATGCCAGTACCACCGTGCAGAACGAGTGGAAGTTTGATTGCATTGCAGATCTCTTCCATTTCTTTGAATCCGAGGTTTGGCTCGCCTTTGTATGGTCCGTGTACGGAACCCAGTGCAGGTGCCAGTGTATCGATACCTGTTTCGTTAACGATACGCAGACAGTCGTCCAACTTAGCGTACATTACGTCGCCGACAACATCATCCTCTTGACCGCCAACCATTCCAACTTCAGCTTCAACAGAAACGCCTTTGGAATGAGCATATTCAACCACTTTTTTCGTTGTAGCAATGTTTGTGTCGATTGGGCTGTGGGAATCGTCAATCATAACGGATGTGAACCCAGCGTCGATAGCTTCTTTACATTTTTCAAAGCTGGAACCGTGGTCCAAATGGATCGCAACCGGAACGGTGATTTTCATGTCATGAATAAGACCTTCTACCATTTTAACTACAGTGTAGAATCCGCCCATGTGACGTGCTGCGCCTTCAGAAACACCCAAGATTACTGGGGATTTTTCTTCTTCAGCAGCGCCCAAAATAGCTTGAGTCCACTCCAGGTTATTAATGTTGTATTGACCTACTGCGTATTTTCCTTCGAGTGCTTTGTTCAACATGTCTTTCATAGATACCAATGGCATGGTTACAGTCCTCCTAAAGGTGTTTGGGTTTGTCTATATTTTTAGCCGACATCACATACGGGCTTATTATACCACAACCCATGTTAAATACTAAACAAGCTTTTGCATATCAACACATACAAAAATCACGCTCAGGACGCCGTTTTTCGATAGAATTGTATAAGGAGAGGATTTACTTTCAGTATTTCCCATAATCACAAACAAAAAACCCTGTTGTGTTAACAGAGTTCTCAACCACCGTGACTCACCTAGTCACCTCTGAGTTGTTTGTTCACAGCAATCCGCATTTCGTCAATATCAAAGGGCTTGGTAAAATGCATTAGCGCACCTAGCTCCGTCGCCTCTTTAATCATGTCCAGTTCTCCATATGCTGTCATCATAATAACCTTGATATCGGGATTCATGGTTTTTAGATGTTTCAGAATTTCGAGTCCGTCCATACCTGGAATTTTCATATCGAGCAGAACCAGATCAGGTGGTTCCTTCTCAACAATTTCAAGTGCAATTTTCCCGTTCGCCGCCTGAAAGGTCTCATAACCCTCACTTCCGAACACTTCCATCAGTAAAATCCGTATTCCATTCTGGTCATCGACGATTAATACTTTCTTCTTTTCCAATGTTTTAACCTCCTAAGATCTTAAAACGAGGATCATGCAGCTATTGCCATAACAGCGTCCGATGACGTACAATATCCGTCCCATACCTAAAACTATATTCGCTCCTGCAAAAAGAAAATCCTTCTCTAATACATAATTGTGGAATATTCTTTCATAATCAGGAAGCATGGGATAAAAAAAGACCTCCCGTAGGAGGTCTTTCAAGCCGTAGCATTAACCTTGAAGCTGCAATGCTGCCTTTACAAATTCACGGAACAAAGGCTGCGGACGATTCGGACGGGAAGTAAATTCCGGGTGGAATTGTACCGCCAGGAACCACGGATGCTCAGGGAGCTCCACGATTTCCACCAAGCGTCCATCCGGTGAAGTACCGGAAATGCGAAGACCCGCTTTTTCAATAACTTCACGATATTCGTTATTGAATTCGTACCGATGACGGTGTCTTTCGTACACCAGCTCGTCGTTGTAGCAAGCCGAAGCCAGGGAACCTTCCACCAGTTTGCATGGATACAAGCCAAGACGCATCGTACCGCCCAGATCTTCGATGTCTTTTTGGTCGGGAAGCAAGTCAATGACAGGATAATCCGTTGCCGGATTAATTTCCGAGCTGTTGGCTCCTTCGAGACCAGCCAGGGAACGTGCAACCTCAATGACAGATACCTGCATACCCAGACAAATACCGAAGAACGGAATTTTTTGCTCCCGTGCATAACGGATAGTACTAATTTTGCCTTCAATTCCGCGATCGCCGAAGCCACCTGGTACGAGAATGCCGCCAATGCCGCCCAGCATGTCAGCTACGTTCTCGTCCGTCACTTCTTCAGCGTTCACCCAACGGATTTTTACGTCTGCATTCGCATCAAATCCAGCGTGCGAAAGTGATTCAACCACACTTAAATAAGCATCATGTAATGCAACATATTTACCAACAATAGCAATTTCAACCGTTTTATCCAGCTTGCTGATTCGATCAACTAACCCTTCCCATTCGGTCATATCTGGTGCAGGTGTTGTCAGCTTGAGATGGTTAACTACGATTTCGTCCAAGCCTTCTTCACGTAGGTTCAACGGAACCTCGTAGAGGGTTGAAGCATCGCGGCATTCTACCACTGCATTCGCATCAATATCGCAGAACAATGCAATTTTAGCCTTCATATCGGAGGACAGTTCATGCTCTGTACGGCAAACAATGACATTCGGTTGGATGCCGATGCTGCGCAGTTCTTTTACACTGTGCTGGGTTGGCTTGGTTTTAACCTCACCAGCAGCTTTAATATAAGGAATGAGCGTTACGTGAATATACATCACATTTTCGCGCCCAACTTCGCTTTTGAGCTGACGAATAGCTTCCAAAAATGGCAAGCTCTCAATATCGCCCACAGTACCGCCGATTTCTGTAATAATTACGTCCGAACCCGCTTCACGGCCTGCACGGTACACGCGCTCCTTGATTTCGTTCGTAATATGAGGGATAACCTGCACCGTACCGCCCAAATATTCTCCGCGACGCTCTTTGCTGATTACGCTGGAATATACCTTGCCTGTTGTGACATTGCTGTTCTTGGACAGATTAATATCAATAAAGCGCTCATAGTGTCCCAAGTCAAGGTCCGTTTCCGCACCATCATCCGTTACAAACACTTCACCGTGCTGGTAAGGACTCATCGTACCCGGATCGACATTCAGGTAAGGGTCAAATTTTTGAATCGTTACCTTCAGTCCCCTGTTCTTCAAAAGCCTCCCCAGTGAAGCTGCCGTAATCCCTTTGCCCAAGGAAGACACAACCCCGCCTGTCACAAAAATATACTTTGTCACTGTTCAAAACCCTCCTAGATAAGATGCAAAATTCAGGCGACATTATGATGTTATCGTAACCCGTTTGCACGGATTATCATCCATGAAGAAGGCAGCGGAATCATTTTCCATGTCCGCCGCCCTTAGCCTTCTTTCATGAGTGAAAACACCCCTATAAAAAACAAAAAAGCACTCCCGTAGTACGGGGCACTTTTATAAAAAAAGCAAACATATAAGTGAATCAATCATAAGCCCAAGCAATAGTTTACCCCGTGTCCAATCCGCTGTCAAGGAAGTTATATGTGTTAATTTGTCCATTGAACCAGATTGGAGAGAATCCACCTGAAAGCTTTAAATCAGAAGAGGTTTTCAATAAAACGGTCATGAAAAAGGGGAGAACGCATCTCCCCTTGCAGCCTGTTCCTAACGAAGTGAATCGTCGTCTTCCGTCGACTCATCGTCATTTTCATCTTCTGAATCTTCCTCATCACTGAGGTCCTCGTCGTCTATAACCACGTCTTCATCACTATCATCATCATCTTCTCCGTCGAACAGCTCGTCTTCGCCGTCCTCGTCTTCGCTATCTGCATCGAAGTCGTCATCAGAGTTGTATGTTTCTTCTTCATGATAGTCATCTTCGTCGTCATCGTCTTCGTCGTTAATAATACGAGGACGCTTGGCGCCTGTCAGGGCATCTTCGGATTTATCTACCGGATACCAACGTTTCAAGCCCCACAGATTCGTACCGACACAGGCAAAACGCCCGTCAATGTTGATTTCAGTATATAGCTGAGCAATAACGTCATTAATTTCTTCGTCAGACAAGCCGCGCAATTTGGCGACTTCCTTCATCAGGTCACGGTAATAATATGGAGTATTGGCTGCTTTCAATACCATAAATGCCAAGTCCACCATTGGAGTCTCGTGGACTTTCTCCGGGTCAATCTTCAAGTTGAGTGGGGTACTCACCTAGGGACACTTCCTCTCACACGTAATTCACAAGAACATGTTTCAGAGCATACACGATACATGCAATACTAACATATCCATTATCAAAACTAAGTAAAACCTATTTGGAAGCAAATTGCAAGTTAAAGATGGGTATCGTCATAATTTCCAGGAATATCCCCCTAAACAAGACGGCACACGTAAAAAGACGGGGTCCCCCCCGTCTTCGACTGTACCCGCTTCGGGAGAACCCCCAAAGTTGTTGCACAAGAGCTTATGCCCTCCATGTATCGTATGTGTCCACATCCACTTTGACACGACAAGCAGGCCTATTTACTTAAAAAAGGGGCAGGTTTCCCATGCCGCAGCTGACGCTTGCTCATACTATACCTCAGCATGGCTCATCGGAGGGGGACCGTCTCAAATGGACTATCCGGATTTTTTGCAGCGTTTGCATGAGGGTATTTCGGAGCCGTCCGGCAGTGGACGGAACAAACAGATTATCACGTTCGATAAGCCTCACCAATACCGGGAATGCCTGTCCTATCTCAGGAAGCTGAAACCCGAGCTTGCGGGATTACGGCAAGTACAACCGGCCAGACTAATCCGTGCTTTAATCGCTCCGCTTTCAGGGGGAGACAGGCTGGGCAAATATCACAACGGTGTTACCGTTGAAGAAGATACCCGCATGAAGGTTCACGCTGAAACTGCTCATATACCAAAAGCAGAGAAGAATCTTTCCATGCCATGGGGAGTCAAACAGGTACGTGCATACAAGGCTTGGCCTTCCTCGACAGGGAATCGGGTCAGAATCGGTGTGATCGACACAGGAGCGGATTTTCAACATCCTGATCTTCGCCATTCTCTCGCCAGAGGTATTAATTTGCTTAACCGAACCATGCTACCCTATGACGATAATGGCCATGGTACTCATATTGCTGGAACTATCGCGGCTTCCAACTATGACGAAGGTATGGTGGGCGTAGCACCACGAGCTTTAATTCATCCCGTAAAAGCATTTGATCATAATGGAGCCGCCTACGTCTCCGATATCATTCTTGGTATCGACTGGTGTGTATTAAATCGTGTCGATATCATCAATATGAGCTTTGGTATGAAGTCGCGCAGCAAGGCATTACTTGATATGGTGAATAAGGCATATCATAACGGCATCGTCGTTGTAGCGTCCTCGGGAAACGAGGGCAAGCGCCGAAGTATTGACTACCCCGCCCGCTATTCCCAGACGATCTCAGTGGGGGCTACTGACAAATACAGACGCATTGCACCTTTCAGCAACCGAGGGCAATTTGTAGACGTGTACGCACCTGGCGAAAAGATCACATCCTCCTGGATCCATGGCAAGCATCACGAAATGAGTGGTACCTCTATGGCTACTTCCCATGTGACCGGAAGCATCGCACTTCTCCTTTCACTGAGGCCGGAACTGGGGCCTGGAGAAATCAAGGCGTTGCTTAAGCGTACCGCCACACCACTACGCCTGCGCAAAAGCGCTGGACGTAGCTCTATCTCGACCAAACTTGGCGAAGTCGATGCCTTCCGGTTGATGCAGGAGGGCACAAAGTGAATGATGATGTGATGCTAAACCTCTAGTGTAGCGCCCGGTTCCAGAGAATAGACTTCTCTAGCAGGACCTTCACACCCACTATTCCCTTCTCTTATCAACTCATCTCGTACCAGGTCGGTCTGCAGCTTTGGCGCATGAACGAGTACAACCTGTTTGCTAGGCAATTCCTTCAACATTTGCCGCACATCTGGTAATCCCTGGTGTACCTTGTAAATCAAATGCCGAGCTACACATCTGTCATTTTGATCCACACGTTCCAACAGATGTTTACCAAAAGAACCATGTGGAGCATGCCCGGTCAATATAACACTGTTGCTAATGCTTTCTCCGTTATCATTACCCTCCCTCATGTTGCGATTTTTCGATAGAAACTGATAGTACCAGCGCGCCTGTGGGGAATCCATCATGCCGTCTCTTGTTATGATAATAGCCGTTGGGTTCTGTTCCAGCAGACTCACTCGTTCCGCAGCATCACGAGGCACGAAGACCCTGTCACTGTTTAGCACATGTCTTATTCGCGCTGGGGCTTCCGGACGCAGCCATTCTTTCCAGCGGTTTAACTGTTTCAATCCCTGCCATATGTCGTGCTCTACAATCATTGCCTGTTCAGGAAATTGCTCGCTAGCCCATACGATCATGTCCTGTCCTCTGCCAAAGGCAGGCACCGGCAACAACACATGGCCACCAGACCATAGTATCCGCTCCATCTCGACCCTCAGCCGCTCCAGCTTAACAGGCTGCGGGTCTATATCCATGCCATACGCATTGTCCATAATGGATATGTCCGCTAGATTGGGCTCTGACTTCCATTCAGGCAGGTCATGCAGCCCCTCCCCAACACCCAAGTCTGGCGCATCGGCTGCAAGAAGCTCAGATTCGCGGCTGTAATCTCCAGAAAAAAACAACCGCTTCCCTTCCATTTCTACCACATACCATACTGCACCAGCCAAATGTCCACTGCGTCCCCACATGATTCTCATACCCGGACAAGCCTCGAGCCATTCTCCTGCTGGCGCCTCATCTTCTAGATAGCGATAAGCAATGGATTGGATGTTCTGTTCGTCGTATGGCAGTTCTGCTCCTCTTGATTCAACATAAGTATGCCAGGAGCGAAAATAGGAGCCTAACTGCTCAGCAGTGGCCTTGGTCGTCCAGACCTCCCCCTGGTATCCATACTTGTACAGTAGGGGGAGTGCCATGGAATGATCCTCATGTGCATGAGACAGCAATACAGCGGTCAGTCTCTCCGCCACCTGCGGTGGGAAAACCGGATATTGTCCGGTTCCTTCCTTTTTCACGCCACAATCCAGCATGACGCGATGCTGTTTTCCTTCAAAAACATAGCAGGAACGGCCATGTTCGCCCGCCCCTCCCCAAATCCTAAGCTTGGTCATGATTATTTCCACTTTCTTCGCGAGTTTAAGCTTTCCATTAAAATCAGTAGCAACGTGGTCATTCCGACCGATATGACAGCCATCGCCATCCCAAGCGACACCTGTCCCTGTTCAAATTGTGCAAATATGTAGGTTGCTGACGTCTGAACGGATGGTGGCAAAATCAGTAATGATCCTACCAATTCGCGTGAAGCAATGGTAAATGTCATCATCCAACCAGCGAGCATTCCCGGTACAATCAGCGGCAGTACAATCCGGCGGAATATATAAGACGGTCGCCCGCCAAATACCTGCCCCGCCTGAAAAAGGCCAGCGTCCACCTGTGTAAAGGCGCTTTTAACATACTGCACAGTATAAGGAACAAACAAGATAACATACGTCAGAATGACCATGCCGTATGTGTTATACAATGGAATCGGCATCCATGGTGAGTTCCACCACAAAATCAGGCCCACCACCATAACAATTCCCGGCACCGTATTCGGAAGCAAACTAAATGCATCAACCGTCCGTTGGATTCTTGTGCGTGAGCCGCCAATGACAAGTGCAAACCAAGTGCCCAGCACCACAGCAAGCGTCGATGCGCCCAAAGAGAGAGATACGCTGTTCAGGAGCGCCTCCATACTCTCTGATCCCCAAGACAGCAGTTCCTTGTAAGAGTCGAGCGTCAAATTATCCCAGGCAAGTCCCATTCCCCTCAGCTTCATCGTCGAGGCTGAAAGAATTGAAAAATAGGGAATGCCAATGGACGCAATGAGCAACAATAGAATGAATGCAACACTCAGCCCCGTAGTCCAACCGGATATACGAAGACGGGACGGACGCGAACCTTTACCCCCTACCAGTCTGTACGTAAACTTCCGGTTGATCACCGACTGCGCATACCACATGAGCAGGCAGGCGGTTAACAGCACCGAGGCCATCGACGTCGCTTTGCCAAAATCTATGGGCCAGCTGGAAATGTATTTGTGAATTTCCGAAGTCATGACCTCATACCCGATACGCCGCCCAAAGGTAGCGGGGGTGCCAAACTCGGCAATCGTTTTAACGAAAATGAGCAACGCGCCCATTCCGTAAGCTGAAAGCAGCAGCGGTAAAATGATTCGTCGGAACCTGTACAGAAAGTCGCCGCCCATTACGGCACCCGCCTCCTCCAGACTCCCGCCAATCCTCACCAGCGCCCCGCGCAGCAGCAGGTACAGGAATGGAAATAGATGTAGGCTCATGATCATCAGCATGCCACCAAGGCTAAAGAAGGATGGCGTTAAGAAATACAGGTCCGGGAACAACTGCTCCAGATATCCGTTTTTTTGCATAAACAGAATCCAGCCCATGGACCCGATATAGGGCGGGGTCATAAACGGAATTAGCAGCACGACATCCAACCAGCGCCAGTGCGCAAGACGAGTGTTGGACATGATCCAGGCTAGCGGAAGTGCAAGTACCGTTGTTCCTGCAATCACACAGATACCTAGCCAAATCGAGCTGAATAGCACTCCCGCAAATGGTGAAGCAGCTAACGTTCGAAAAGGTGCATCCCACTGAAATTCTTCATCAACATACACACTTTGGATAAAGATTTGCAGCAACGGCATCACAATCAAGAAAAGAAGCGCGATCAGAGCCAGCGTCAGACACCACGCTCTGATGTGTTTAACGGATAAGCCTCCCATCGGCTTATTTGAACATTTGCGTGAACTTCTCTGTCACGTCTGATCCATGTTCGCCCATCCATTCCCAATTGGTCTTCAGCAATGGGATCTCGTCCAGATTGGCACGCTTGTCAGCTTTGATATCCGTGCGGCCCGGGAGTAAGGAGGCATCCGCTACTAGTTTCTGTGCGTCGTCCGACAACAGATAGTCAATAAATGCCTTGGCATTCTGCTCATGCTGCGTTGACTTGAGAATTGCAGCAGGACGTGGGCTGATGACGGTTCCCTCTGTTGGATAGACGATGTCAATCGGCTCGCCTTTGGCTTTAGCCTTGTAGGTCATGTAATCGACCGCAGCAACGACTATACCTTTAGCTCCGGTAATCACGGGGTCCAGCGCTTCCTGATTGGCACCAGCCATGGCAACACCGTTAGCCTTGTACTGCTCGAACAACGTCCAGCCTCCATCGCCCTTGGCGCTCAGATAGCCTGTCATAAAGTCCAATGCTGAGCCGGACAGTGATGGGTCGGGGATGTTAACCTGATCCTTGTACTCAGGCTTCGCTAAATCGGCCCATGAAGTTGGTGGTGTTTTCACCAGCTTTGTGTTATACGCAATGCCCAGAGCAGAAGCACTGGTACTGAAGTAGTTGCCCTCCTTATCGGACCAGTCTGGATTTAGCTTGTCCGCGTTTTTGGCATCCGGGTAAGGCAGTGTTAGTCCTTCCTTTTTCAAGCCTTGTACAGACGGAAGCGATGCCAGCACAACCACGTCCGCTACCGGATTTGTCTTCTCGGCTTCCATACGGGCCAAAATTTTTCCTGTCGTTCCCTGGAACAACTCTACCTTCACTCCGCTCTGCGCCTCATATCCTGCTATCAGCTTTTTCGCCAGTCCATCCGGGCCTGCGCTGTAGACCACCAACTTCTGATCGGTGGATGCCGCCTCCGCTTGTCCTGCTGATCCATTAGCTGGCGCCCCATCCTTGGTTGGCGTTGCTGTTCCGCAACCCGCCACAGCGAGTCCAAAAGTCAAGGTTAATGCGAGCATCGTCCCTTTTTTCCATCCTGTACGAAAAACATGCCTATTCATCATCTTATATATACCCCTTTTCCTTATGCTTCAAGTTGGTGGATGTGTTGCGGTGATACCCAAATGTGCATTTTTTCGCCAATCGGCAAACGGGTGGAGTGATATGCAGTCCATTGCTCACCGTTCTCGGCTAGTATACGAATTTCATAACGATCGCCGACATAGCTGACATGCAGGATCTCTACTGTAAAAGCGTGCTGATCCGCTTGCTCCTGTTCCCAACGGACATGTTCAGGACGAAATAGTGTCCGTTCCAACTCCAGCCAGTTGGATTTGCCGATAAACCTCGCCACCTCTGGATGAGCTGGGCAACCGTAGATCACCTCTGGTGTTCCGGTCTGCAAAATATGTCCACTTTTCATAACAACCACTTCATCAGACATGGACATGGCCTCGATCTGATCATGGGTGACATATAGGGCGGTCAGCCCCAGATCGCGCACAAGCGACAGCATCTCAATGCGCATCTCCTCCCGTAGCACCGCATCCAGCGCACTGAGAGGCTCGTCGAACAAAACCAGTCGAGGCCGGATAGCAACCGCTCTTGCGAAGGCAACCCGCTGCTGCTGACCACCGGACAGCTGATGAGGATACCGATCCTCCATCCCTGACAATCTGACCATGTCGAGCGCCTCCAGCACCACTGTCCGCAGTTTCTTGTCTCGGGCGCTGGCAAACCCTTTCCCGCGCCTGCCCGCACGCAGGCCGAAGGCCACATTTTCAAACACCGTCATATGCGGCCACAACGCGAAATCCTGAAAGACCATACCAAAGTGGCGGAGATGCGCGGGAATATCCTTTTTTCGTTCTGCCGAAAAAAGAATTTCCTCTCCCATCGTGATTGTGCCGGTATCCGGTGTCTCCAGACCAGCAATCAAGCGCAAGAGCGTTGTTTTCCCACATCCGGACGGTCCGAGCAGTGTTGTGAATTTACCCCGTCGTACGACCAGATTCGTCTCATGCAGCGCTGTTATTTGGCTGAAGGTTTTACTTAATCCGTGAATATATAGATCCTGATTCATCGCATTACCTGCCTGTTCTTCTGACTGACCCCAGTGTAAAACTTGAATTCGCAAGCTGTGTTATTGGAAAGTTAAAACAAAATTAATTATTTCAATGAATTGTGTTAACACTCATAGATTTAATCTATATAGAGGGGATTGATGCTGCTACCCCTACAAATAGGCATGATTGTTCGATTAACCTGAAAGCGAGGCATTCTAAGTGAATTTAAGTCTTCTAAAGTTACATATTGTAGAACTGCTGAATAAGCACCATAAAATTACCACGGTCGCCGAGCTTCTTGGCCTAAAGCAACCCACTGTTACTTTTCATATGAAAAATCTGGAGCGTGAATTCGGCGTAAAGCTGTTTGACACACGCATGGGCAAAATCATCCTGACGGATGCTGGAAATGCGCTACTGCACTATGCCAGCAAAATTAATGCACTGGCTGCCGAAGCTGAGCGAGTCGTCCGCGAGTTCGATACGCTCCAGCGGGGAAGCATACGTATTGGCGCAAGCTATGTACCCGCTACCTACTTGCTTCCTGCTGTGTTGCACCGCTTTGCCCGTGAGCATCCGGGCATTCACATCGCCTTGTCTGTGAAAACTGCGCCCGTGATCAAGGACATGCTCGCTCGTCACGAAATTGATCTTGGCATCATTTCGGCAGAGCCGTTTCAATCCCCAACGCTACTTTCAGAATCCTTGGGCGAAGATGAACTGATGCTCATCTGCTCACCCACTCATCCGCTCGCCAACGAAACCGATTTGACACCCGAGCTTATCGCTTCTTCCTCCTTCGTATTACATGGCAAGGATTCCAGCACACGCCACGTGACCGACAAATGGCTGGAGCGTGGGAGTCGGCGACTTCCCTCCTATCTGGAGTTGGATTCACTGGAAGCCATCAAACAGGCGGTTATGCTGGGAGAACACATCTCCTTTGTCTCTCGCATTGCCGTTCAGTCAGAGGTTGAGCGGGGCTTACTGGTTGTAAGACCTATTCCGGGGCAGTCTGTTGAGCGGTATATTTATATGGTCAGCAACAAAGACCGCCATCGCTCGGCACTCATTCACAGATTCACCGAATATTTATCATGGAACCAAGATTAAATCTTACCTGTCATATAGAAATTATGTCTTTTTTTTACCGGAGTACCCTCTTGCTTTGACATACGACTGACAATACACCCATAAAGTGTAGCGTGTAACCTATTCGGACGAACAGGAGAGGATGAAATGAAAACAGGCCTTCGTATCACCCAATTGATGTCGGTAGTAACTCTGAGTGCAGTACTGCTCGTAACAGGATGGAAAGGAGCAGAACCGGTACAAGCTGCCGCCAATGCCACACCAAGCTATGAGGTGAAGCTACTACTGGATACGGCTCAGGTGCTCAATGCGGATGGCTCATTAAAAAGTGGCATCGTGAACGAGTTTCAAATTAGCGACGATGCACAACGATTGAGCGTCGAGTATTTTGATACAAATTCATTGCAATTAAATGACGAGGGCTGGAACGTGAGGTTTCGCAAAAAAGAGGACAAAAAAAATTATGAATTAACCTACAAAAAGCGCTATACGGTCACAAATGGAAATATCGACGCGGCGCTCACCCAAGCGAATAAAGAAGGGTTCAGCGCATCTGATGATAATTATGAGGCTGAGGTGGATTGGGGATACAGCAAGCAAACACTAAGTTTTTCCAATGATAAAAAAACAAACGCCTCCAAAGGATTGGCTCTGCCTTCCCCAGATCAAGCATTAAAGCAACTACAGGATAATCTTCCGGGCAAGCTGCAAAACTGGAAATCCAGCAACTGGGGCAAGAAAACTCTGGCAGACTCCAGAGTACGCGGTCCGGTACAGGTCAGCAAATATGAAGGTAGCTTTCAGGGACTGGATACCGACGTTGAAATATGGCCTATTCGCAGCGCAAACGGATCAGGTACAGAAAATATTATCGAAATCTCCTTCAAAACCTCGGATTACAGTGTTGCCGCCAGCAACCGCACCAAGCTGATGAACCTGTTGCAATCCAAAGGATGGCTGGTTCCCGCCGATTCCCTGAAAACGAATTTGGTACTGGAACGCTACTAAGCTAATCCAACATAAAAAGGAACCGAGGCGCCAACCTGTTGAGAGTGGCGCCTCGGTTCCTTTTATTATTATTTATATGACTACAAGGTCATGATGTTAAAGTTGCTTGCTTACATACGTTCCGGTGCAGACACGCCCACTAGCTTCAGTACGTTGGCAATGGTCGTGCGCACCGCGCCAAACAACGCCAAGCGTGCCTGCGTTTGAGCAGCATCCTCTGTGATGACGCGCTCTGCTTTATAGTAGCTGTGGAACAATGAAGCCAGCTCATAGACATAGCGAATCATACGGTGTGGCGCAAAGTTTGCAGCCGCCACCGATACTTCCTCCGGCAGCTCGCCGATTTTGCGGAGCAAATCGTATTCATGCTCAGCCGTCAGCTTGGACAAGTCAACTTCTGCCAACGGCAGCACAGCAATCCCCTGCTCTTCAGCTTGACGATATACGCTGCATGCACGTGCGTGCGCATATTGTACGTAGAATACTGGATTCTCATTGGAAGTGGAAATCGCCAAATCCATGTCAAAATCCAGGTGCGAATCCATGCTGCGCATAGTGAAGAAGTAACGGATCGCGTCTACACCCACTTCTTCCATCAGATCTTCCATCGTCACGGCCTTGCCAGTACGTTTGGACATTTTTACTTTTTCCCCATTTTGGAACAAGCTGACCATTTGGGCAATCAACACTTTAAGCTTATCCGGGTCATTACCCAGTGCTTCCATTGCTGCCTTCATCCGTGGAATATAGCCATGGTGATCCGCTCCCCAAATGTTGATGATCGTGTCATACCCACGAGCATATTTATCGCGATGGTAAGCGATATCCGGGGTCAGGTACGTATATGTACCGTCATTTTTGATCAAGACACGGTCTTTATCGTCGCCGTACTTGGTCGTATTCAGCCATGTAGCTCCGTCCTTCTCGTAAATCTCTTCACGGTCACGCAGCTCATTCAGCGCTTTAAGCACTTCACCATTTTCATACAGCGACGTTTCGCTGAACCAGGAGTCAAAAGGTACACGGAACAGCTCCAGATCACGCTTAATCTTGTTTAGTTCCTTTTCCAGACCGTAGTCACGGAAATAAGCAGCACGATCTCCCGGTTCCATGGACAACAGAGAATCGCCCTTTTCAGCCACCAGTTCCTTGGCAAACCCGATGATATCCTCACCATGGTAACCATCTTCCGGCATCTCCGCAGGCTGTCCCAGCTCCTGCAAATAACGCGCTTCAATAGAGCGGCTCATGTTGTAAATCTGGTTGCCCGCATCATTAATATAGTATTCACGAGTTACTTTGTATCCGGCAAAATCAAGCACGTTGCAGAGAGCATCCCCTACGGCTGCACCACGTGCATGACCTAAGTGAAGGCTACCTGTCGGATTGGCGCTGACAAACTCGATTTGTACCTTTTTGCCTGCACCTTCCTGTATACGCCCGTAATCTGCCCCCTGCTCCTGCACTTGTCCAATGACTGCATACAGGTAGCTCTTGTTCAGACGGAAGTTAATAAAACCCGGTCCAGCGATTTCCGCACTTTCAATAGAAGCGGAAGCTAAATCCATATTCGCGATCAAATCTTCAGCGATTTGCCGCGGGTTCTTCTTCGCAATGCGGGTGAGCTGCATCGCAGCGTTGGTAGCCAAATCACCGTGTGACTTGTCCTTGGGCACCTCCAGCGTAATGGTCGGCAGCTCTTCGCGGCTCACGATTCCGGCAGCCAGCACCGCCGCCTCAATTGCTGAAGTCACCTTTTGATTAATAAGTTCCAGTGGATTGCTTGTCATGATTATTGCTCCTCCTGTATATGCAAACTGATGGCAAAATGCCCCGAGAAATCCTCAAATACGTACAGATCATAGGTCCAACTCACATGTCCGCTGAATCCATCCATCCGAATATCGAGCTTCTGCGTATGCGCAGACATGTTCAGGTTTAAATAAGGCGAGCGGTAAAATCCAGGCAACCTGCGTCCCAGCGCAAACGACTGCTCTGATTGTACCTCACCGTGACGAATCAGCTTTAGCTCATCCGGTCCGATTTTGACTGTGTTCCGTGTCGTACCGCCCTCAGGACTTTCTTGCGGCTCATCGTACCTTATATATAGATGCTTCCCACGCACAATCGCTTCTCCGGGAAGTTCCTGTACCACATCTTCTCCGTCATGATGACTATGAAGACGGATTCGGACCTTTGCATTATGTGGCATGTATTCAAACTCCATTCTATTGCTATCCTACTGTACTACTATATCCAGTTCCCGATTGCAATTCAAATGAGTTTTTACAAAAAGATGCTTTCATCCAAAAAATTTAGCTACCTTAAGTCAGCTCCATCAGATGCTTGGCTAAAACTTTCAATGAATCGAGAGGCTAGAGAAGACATGTATTTATCCTTCATCCAGACAGCCGCCACACGTGTATGCAATTCTTCACACATAATTTCCTTAACGATTAACTGGTTATTGCTTCCGAGTGACAACGCAGACCGCGAAATCATACCGATCCCCAGCCCTTCATTAGCCCAATGAAGCGTGGTGCGAGCATCATCGTTTTTGCAAAAGAAATTTGGCTCAAAGCCATGCTTTATACAGGTATCGTGGATCAATTGTTCAAAGCGGCGATATACGATGAGCGGCCTGTTTTTCAAGCCAGACAACGGGATGGTCTTCTGTTCGGGGTTCCAGTCATGTTCTTCTGTCATCACTGCGATCATCGGTTCGGAGGACGCATATCTGCACCCTAAATCAGTGGTATTAAAAGGGGTTCTGACGATACCGACCTCGACAATTCCTTTGTTCAAAAGATCGAGAATCCTAAAGGTATTTCCCTCATGAATTTCAAATTTTACACCCGCATAGGTTTTATGAAATTCGGAAAGCCTGTCTTTCATTAGGGCTGCGCCGGAAGAGGAGACCGTTCCAATGGTAAGCGTACCCTTCATCCCCAAGGCAAAATCGTTAATTTCTCTCGTTGTGGCATCTGTCAGCTCCAGAATCTGCTTGGCCCTATTCTGTAAAATGATGCCGGCCTCCGTCAACTGGATGCTTCGCGAGCCTCGATGCACGAGCTTTACACCAAGCTCTTCCTCCAGTTGCATGAGCTGCTGACTTAAGGGAGGCTGTGCGATTTGCAGCTTTTTGGCTGCCGCTGTAATCTGTCCGGCCTCTGCGATCGCCAAAAAATACTTGAGATGTCTCAATTCCATCATTATGGCCCTCCGGTACTGATATATGTAAAACCTATACCTCTAATATATATTAAATATTATTCATATGGTTGGGGATATGACATAATCAAATTCAGATATGCTATTGCGGCATGAGGCTATATACATTATTTAGGTTAGGTGATGGTTTATTTGCTGAAATTTGCTGTTTTTTTGAAACCCTATAAAAAGGAAACGATTCTTGGGCCTCTATTTAAACTGATTGAGGCCATCTTGGAACTATTGCTGCCCACTATGGTTGCCTTAATGATCAATCATGGTGTAGGTAAAGGAGACACCCATTATGTTTGGCAGATGGGTCTTTTGATGTTACTCATGACTATACTGGGCTTTGGCAGTTCATTAGTGTGTCAGTTTTACGCAGCCCGTGCCTCCCAAGGATTCGGGACTACGCTGCGCAATACGATGTTTAAACATATTTCATCGTTTTCTTATGCTGATCTCGATAAGTTCGGTACGCCCTCGCTCATCAACCGGATTACGAATGATGTCAATCAACTCCAAACGGCTGTAGCGATGCTGATTCGTCTGGTCATTCGTGCTCCTTTTATTTGTATCGGGGCTATTATCATGTCCATGATCCTGGATTTCCGCCTGGCTTTGGTGCTGTTGGCGGCTACACCGGTTCTAGCTTTGATCCTGTATGTGGTCATTACGAAGGCTTCACCACTGTATCGTCGGTATCAAAAAAAACTCGATAAAATCGCTCTGGTACTTAGCGAAAATCTTACAGGCGTACGGGTCATACGCGCATTTGCCAAAAGAGGCGCTGAGCGAGTTAAATTCAAGGCCGCTTCGGATGACCTGACTCAGACCGCTATTCGTGTCGGACGTATTTCTGCTTTGCTAAGCCCTGCCACCTTGCTGGTGGTAAACGGAGCTATTATTGCAATCCTGTGGATCGGCGGCATCCATATCCAATATGGATCACTTACACAAGGGGAGATTATTGCCTTTATTAATTACATTACGCAAATTTTATTAGCTCTGATTGTGGTGACCAATTTAATTATTTTGTTCACCAAGGCTGCCACTTCAGCAGCGCGGATTCAGGAGGTCCTAGACACGCAAGCTTCGATTTCCGACACTGCTGCTACTTCTACATCTATAGACAGGGAGGGAACAAGTGGGCATGGCGCTGTACCAGCCATCTCTTTTGATCATGTTTCCTTTGGATACAATAAGACAGGACAACTGGCACTTAGTGATGTAGTCGTAAACATCTATCCCGGTGAGACGGTCGGCATCATCGGAGGGACAGGTTCGGGGAAATCCACTTTTGTGAATCTCATTCCCCGTTTCTATGATGCGGTAGAGGGTCGTGTGCAGGTTGACGGCATCGACGTTCGGCAGTATAAGCTTGAGCAATTGCGGCAGAAAATCGGTATTGTTCCTCAGAAGGCGCTGCTGTTCACTGGGACGATAGCGGATAATATCCGTTGGGGACATGAACACGCCACCGACGAGGAAGTCGCTCAAGCCGCAGCAATCGCGCAAGCGGATGAATTTATTTCTAACTTGCCGGAAAAATTCGATGCCCCGATCACCCGAGGAGGACTTAATCTATCGGGAGGACAAAAACAGCGACTTACCATTGCCAGAGCTATTGTAGGCAATCCGGAAATTCTGATTTTGGACGATTCCTCAAGCGCACTTGATTTTGCAACCGATGCCGCTCTCCGTAAATCGCTACGGGAAAATAGCACCCGCATGACTGTCCTACTGGTCTCGCAACGAGTAAGCAGTGTACAGCATGCCGATAAAATCATTGTATTTGATGAAGGCCGGATTGTCGGAATCGGCACACATGATCAGTTGATGAGCAGCTCGGAGGTATATCAGGAAATTAATCGCTCCCAGCTCTCAACGCAGGAGGTGGACCAATGAGTGGCAAGGAAACCTGGAGAAGATTGTTAACCTATGTCGGTCAATATAAAACAACAACATTTTGGGTCATCGTCAGTGCGATTCTCAGCGTGCTTGCCAGTCTGATCGGACCCTACATGATTGGTCAAGCTATCGACCACATGGTGAATAAGGGAGCAGTGGATTTTAAAGGTATTGTACAGATTCTAGCTGGATTAGGCATTGTATATGTTGTAGGCAGTCTGTTTAGCTGGCTGCTCACGTATTTGACGAACCGTATTGCTTTTCAGACCGTAAATGATATGCGGCGGAAGTTATTTGATCATTTTAATATCCTTCCGTTAAGCTTTCATGACACTCATCCGCAAGGAGACAGCATTAGCCGTTTTGTGAACGATATGGATGCTGTGTCGGATGGATTGCTGCAAGGCTTTTCCACCTTGATTACCGGGATTATTACGATTATAGGCTCCATTGTACTCATGCTGTATATCAGTCCGATCATGACGTTGGTCGTATTGGTGTCTGCCCCGATCACATACGGTGTGGCACGGTTCATTACGACAAGGTCACAGCGTATGTTCCGCGAACAGGCCAAAATTTTAGGAAGCCTGAACGGTTACGTAGAAGAAATGATTGACGGACAACGGGTAGTTACTGCTTTTCATTATGAAAACCGCTCGCTTGAGGAATTTTCCGCCAGAAACGAACAATTGTATCAAGCCGGGGTGAAATCACAGTTTTACGGATCATTGTCCAACCCCTCCACCCGATTGGTGAACAACATGACTTTTTCAGTCACCGCCATGATTGGTTGTATCTCCATCATTTTGGGTGGGATCTCGGTAGGTGGATTGTCGAGCTTTCTGATTTATACCAATTTGTTCGCCAAGCCCTTTAATGAAATTACGGGTGTTCTCACCCAGTTCCAGGCAGCCACGGCTTCTGCTCAGCGCATATTTGCGATTTTGGACTCACCGCCAGAGCAGCCGGAAAAATCGAACGCCGTACAGCTGGAGCGCAGCAAAGGCACGATTCTTTTTGATCATGTCAAATTCTCCTATAACCCGGAACGTACGCTCATTACGAACTTTAGTTTAGAAGTTAAGCCAGGCACTCGTGTGGCCATTGTCGGGCAGACCGGAGCTGGCAAAACCACACTCGTCAATCTGCTCATGCGGTTTTACGATGTAGACAGCGGCTCGATATCCATCGACGGGGTGAATATCAACGACATGAGCCGGGACAGCCTGCGGACTAACTTTGGTATGGTGCTTCAAGATACATGGCTGTTCAGCGGAACCATTCGGGACAATATCGCTTACGGGAAGCCGGAAGCCACGGACGAAGAAGTCATCGCGGCTGCAACAGCTGCCAATGCGCATAGCTTCATCAAGCGACTGCCTCATGGCTACGATACGGTCATCAGCGGGTCAGGCGACAGCCTGTCGCAAGGCCAAAAACAGCTGCTTACCATCGCGAGGGTAATCCTCGTCGATCCACCTATGCTGATCCTGGATGAAGCGACCAGTAGCATAGACACTCTGACAGAAGCGCGTATCCAAAAAGCATTTATGAAAATGATTGCCGGGCGCACCAGCTTTGTGATTGCCCACAGACTATCGACCATCCGCGAAGCGGATTTGATTTTATACATGAAAAACGGCGATGTCGTCGAAAGCGGTACCCATGAGGGGCTGCTTGCCAGCGGGGGCCACTATGCCTCGCTCTATAACAGCCAGTTCACTACAGCTTAAAAGACTGAACGGATACGGTCGGATCATTAAGGTCAACGTTCTTTAAAAAAGTCGGTTGCTTTTTAAGCAAACGGCTTTTTAATTTTTCTTTGATAAATCCCCCCCTTATATTATATAATAAAACACGAACAAACGTTTCCGTTTCATCTAAACCTTATGGTTTGTGTATAGCCAACATCATGCATGGGTTTCAGTTGGGAGGCTGAATATGGATATTAATGAATTTCAAAAGTGGGTCAAGCAATATTATCAGGAGAGGAACTGGTCTGATTTAGATATCTTCGTCCGAATTGGTTTCTTGGCAGAGGAAACCGGGGAGGTTGCGAGAGCTATTCGCGCCCTGGAAATCGGCAGAGACCGGCCTGATGAGATCGATGGTTCATTCGAGGAGAACAGGGAGCATTTAACTGAAGAACTTGGAGACGTACTGGGTAATCTCATCGTGATCGCCAACAAGTATGACATCACCTTGGAGGATATATTTCGAACACACCAGCAAAAACTTGCAAAAAGATATACATAAAGGAGAATCTCATATGAAAAGCATTGCTGTTTTTTGCGGTTCCAGTAATGGAGCGTCTGAGATTTATCGAGAGCATGCTGTTGCTCTGGGCAAGGCACTTGCCGAACAGGAAATAAGCCTGATTTATGGAGGAGCAAGTGTTGGTTTAATGGGTGCAGTGGCTGACGCGGCACTTCATGCAGGAGGTCACGTCATCGGTGTACTCCCTCACTTTTTGCAAAGCCGTGAAATTGCACATAATGGCCTGAGCGAATTAATCATTGTTGATTCCATGCACGAACGAAAATCTAAAATGGCAGAGATTGCGGACGGATTCATTGTTTTACCAGGTGGCCCAGGTACAATGGAAGAATACTTTGAAATTTTCACATGGGCGCAATTAGGCTTGCATGAAAAGCCATGCGGTCTTTTAAATATTAACCATTATTACGATCCTCTTATTTCCTTGTTTAATCGTATGGTTGAGGAACAATTTATGCAGGAAAAATATCGTGCGTTGGTAATTACGGATACTACTTCGCAAGGAATCCTACAGCAATTTACAAATTACACTCCTCCTGCCGTCAAAACATATCTCACGAGCAAACGGACCTGACATTAGGATTTGGCACGTATTGCTCAACAGACATACCATTTAATTTTAATATGATATGAAAGGAACACCACCGTCAACGTTATTCCAGTGGTGTTCCTGTAAAATTGAACTCATTCAATGAATGCTGTCACGCCTAACGGGAACCCCAATTTTAAATCCCAGCGCCCCTAGCGGTTGGATGGTCCACTTGCTCACTTTCCTGGAAGTCCCTGCGGTAGAACCAGCCGATCAGAACAGCAATGGTAGTCATGGCCGCAGCCAACAAATACACCTGCACCATACCGAAACGGTCTGCATACCAGCCCATGAATAACAAAGACAGGCCAAAAGCGAGATTTGTAAGCACATCAATTCCCGCCATCACTTTGGGCAGCTGAGCTGGCGGTGCACTGGTTTGCAGCAAGGTGCGGCGTATAATCCCCGCCATTTGAACTGGTAAGCCTGATACAGCAAAAAGAATAAGCGCAGCAACGGGGATGGTATTCAGCGCAAATACAATGGTAATCAGTACATACACCAGCAATGCTCCGAGCATGTACAAAAAGCTGTTCTTTTGCAATCGCTTGACCAAGCCAACCACAATCAATCCACCCAAAATCGTGCCCGAAAAGAAGGACGCATTCATAAAGCCCCACCAGCTCGCATCCCGATGCAGCACTTGGCTGACGTACGCCAGAATAAATACCCCAAGCCAGGAGACTCCCCCAATACTATCCACACTATCAACGATCATCAGTGAACGAATACGACGGTTGTGCCAAATGATTGTCCAGCCTTCCCCAAGCTCTTTCCAATGGGAGCCTTTTTCCTTTGCCTTTGCAGGCTCTACTGCATTTGTCGAGGAATCCGAAGCTTCAAGACTTAATTCCTTCTGATCCAGCGGATCACGAATGAAGGACGTGACAGTTACAGCCACGAGATAACAACAGGATGCAATCACAAGCGTATTCAGGGAACCCAGCCAAGCCACAATAATTCCGCTCAGCGCCCAGCCTGCACACCTGACCACCTGATCACTGACCGCTACCATGCCGTTGGCACGCATTAGCCCTTCACCCGTAGCCAAACGGGGTACAAGCGCATTACGCGCAGGATTGGTCCAGCCATCCAGAAAAGACATACCGAACACCATCACAAAAATAAATAGAAACGACCTCTGCTCAGGTACAATCCACAAATAAAGCAGCAGTAGCGTAAAAATGACAAACTGACCAAACTGGGAAAATAGCAACACGCGTGTTAGCCGAAATCGGCCGAGGACGATCGGTGCAACGAGCCCACTAAGCACTTGGGCAGACAATCGGAACAACGGGATTAAAATAGTCGTCATTAAGGAATTACTTGAGCTGAACACCAATACCACTACACTCAACATGTAGATGATATCTGCTACATTGGAGATCGTCTGAGACCCCCACAGGTAATAAAAAGAGCGTCTGATCAAAAAAGTTTCCCCCTCTTTGGTACATCGCCGATTTATGTATTTCCATAACCAAACCGTCCCTGTTGACATTACAAATCTGTTAAATGTCTGGTTTTTTGTATATTCTACACACACCCTTAAATTTCCTTCTTTTATCTTAAAAGGAAATTCGGTGTCCAGTATGCTTTCATGGCCATTTTTAAATCTTATTCAACACAAAAAAGCGCCTATAGCGCTCCTTTCCGCCCAAAAACAGGCAATAAAGAACACTAAGACGCTTTTTCTTAAAATGTTTACTTCGTTAAATCCTCTACAAACTTAGGTAGTACAAACGCCGCTTTGTGCAAACGCGGACTATAATATCGGGTGTCCATCTCTGGAATTCGGTTTTCGTCTACTTCGAGCGGATCATACTTCTTACTACCCAACGTGAATGTCCATAGACCACTCGGATAGGTTGGAATGTTCGCACCATATACACGCACAATCGGGAAAATTTCCTTCACATCTTTGTTAACCTTCTGAATCAGATCTGCCTTGAACCAAGGATTATCCGTTTGTGCAACGAAAATACCGTCTTCCTTCAATGCTTCAAAAATACCTTGGTAAAACCCGCGCTCGAACAGCGGGGCTGCCGGACCTACCGGCTCCGTCGAATCGACCATAATGACGTCGTATTCATTTTTGTGTTCAATAATGTGCATGTATCCGTCATTGACCAGCACTTCTACATTAGGCTCGTCCAGCTTTCCGGCAATTTCAGGCAAATATTTTTTAGAATATTCTATCACCTTACCGTCAATCTCCACCAATACAGCCTTTTCCACTTCAGGGTGCTTGATGACCTCACGAATAACGCCGCCATCGCCACCGCCCACAACCAAAACCTTTTTCGGATTGGGATGTGTATTCAAAGCTGGATGTGCTACCATTTCGTGATACACAAATTCATCCTTAACCGTTGTCATCACCATGCCATCCAGAACAAGCATATTGCCGAATTCCTCTGTCTCGATCATAGCCAGATCCTGAAAATCTGTTTTCTCAGAGACGTAGGTTTGTTTGATTTTTGCTGTAATACCGAAAGAGGGAGTCTGCTTCTCCGTAAACCACAAGTCCATCATTCCAACCTTCTTTCTGATCAAAGTATGTGTCCGGCAATCCGGTAGCATAAACGTTGACTTTCCTTATATCAGTAACACGCAAACGCCAAGTTTGCTATATTTATTGTACCAAACACATTGGAATTTCACACTTTTTGCATTATAAGTGATACCTGAATGAGCTGCTAAAGCAATTTGGAGATTTAATCTTGTTTAAAATAGACACGTATGTGTATCTGATGAATAGACGCTTTCGGATTGACTATACTGAGAACATCAACTATGGAAGGAGGTGGCATGATGACCGATACGACCGGACGATCCCCCAAGCGTAAACCGCTTTGGCTTCGATTGTTTCAAGGACTGATGTCTCTCACGATCCTGACGGTCATCGCCGCCTGCATCCTGCTCGCCTATTTGTACACGACCAGCCTTCCGCTCGCGGATACGGATCGGAATTCACGTCTGCTCGATAGTCAGGGGAAAGTCATCGCCACTTTCTCTGCTGGAGGCAAAGAATCCATTCCGGTCCAGCTTGATCACATTTCACCCGATTTGATTGCAGCTACCCTGGCTGTGGAAGATCGGAAGTTTTACGATCATTTTGGCTTTGATTTCAAAGGTCTGGGCCGGGCGGTAATCGTTAATCTGACCCACTGGGATATGTCGCAAGGGGCCAGCACGCTGACTCAGCAGCTTGCACGCAATCTATACTTATCTCATGAGAAAACGTGGACGCGCAAGGCCAAGGAGGCCATCTATACTGCACAGCTTGAAATGAAGTACACCAAAAATGAGCTGCTACAAATGTATTTGAACGAAATTTACTATGGTCACGGCGCCTATGGCATTGAAGCAGCTTCGCAAATGTATTTCGGTAAATCCGCAAAGGATCTGGACTTGGCCGAAAGCGCCCTGTTAGCAGGTATTCCGAAAGGGCCGACCTACTATTCACCGTATAATCATATGAAAAATGCAAAGGATCGGCAGAAAATTGTTCTGGACTCCATGGCGCTTATCGGCAAAATTACACCGGCTGAAGCCACCAAGGCCTATGAGGAAATGTTAGCCCTGCGGCCCGAGAGCCAGCGTCGGACAGTGGAAACCGCTCCCTGGTTCCGCGATTACGTCCGCCAGTTGGTGACACATCAGCTCGGGATTAGCGAAGGGGTGCTTGAGCATGGCGGCCTGAGTATTTATACCACGCTGGACATGCACATGCAGCAAGCAGCCGAGGCGGCTGTAAACGAAGGCATGAAGAACAGCAACGGACTGGAAACCGCGTTAATCTCCATGGACCCGCGCAACGGACATGTCAAGGCCATGGTCGGCGGAACGAACTATGTCGGGAATCAATATAATCATGCGCTGGCCACAACCCGGCAGCCTGGCTCCTCCTTCAAGCCGATTATGTATCTAAGCGCACTGGATTCCGGCGAATTGACGAGTACGTCCAAGTTCGAAAGCCGACCGACGTTGTTCCACTACGATAACAACCGCAAGACCTATAAGCCCAAAAATTTTGGAGACAAATACTTGGGCGAAATAGATCTTCGGCGCGCAATTGCGGCGTCCGATAATATCTATGCCGTAAGCACCATTTTGAAGGTGGGAACGGATAAGGTCATGGATCTCGCCAGCAAAATGGGCATTACAAGCGAGCTCAAGCCCGTACCTTCGCTAGCGCTGGGTGTGTCGCCCGTCAGCCCGTTCGAGATGGCCTCGGCCTTCTCGGTCATCGGTAGCGGCGGGCAAAAGGTGGCTCCGGTGGCAGTGCTGCGCATCACCGATGCTGCCGGGCGGTCGCTGTACGAAGCGCCCCAAGCCGCGCCCGTGCAGGTGGTGAAGCCCGCCTCCGCCTACGTCCTCACACGCCTTATGGAAGGCGTGTTCGAGGAAGGAGGCACTGGCAACCGGGTCGCGAAGCTGATCAAGCGCCCGGTTGCCGGCAAGAGCGGCACGACCAACACCGATGCGTGGATGGTCGGCTTTACCCCCGAGCTGTCCACCGCTGTCTGGGTCGGCTATGACAAGGGCAAGGACATCAGCACACAGGATGCCCGACGGGCGGCTCCGATTTTTGCGCAATATACGGAGAAAGCGCTGGAGAATGTGCCACCCAAAATCTTTCCTATCCCTGACGGCGTAGTCAGCGCTTATATTGACCCGGCCAGCGGCAAGCTGGCTGCACCGGACAGCCCGGACAAGCGGCTGGAGGTATTCGTCAGCGGCACGGAGCCGAAGGAGACGCTATCGGGGCAAGATAACCAACCGGCATCCACACCAACTGACCAAGCGGAGCGACAAGCTGAAAAGAAATCGTGGTGGGGCAATTTTAAGCGTTGGTGGATGGATTAATAGCAAAAAAAGACTGGGGGAACGCGATGAGCGCTCTCTCAGTCTTTTTATTTTCGCATCACTTACCTCATATGCCCATTTACCTCTCTTGCCAGTGCCATCAGCCATCATCCCGTTAAACCCCGCTCTTCCCTAAAGCTGCGCTATTACCAATAACAGCTAAACGACTCAATACGGTTGAGGTCTACACCATAATAAAACCAAAAACGTCCACTCCACCGAAAACCCGCTACCGATGTTCTGCCTACAAAGACAGGGTACAGCCAAAAACGCTCTCCGTTCGTCAGCCATACAAACGTGTTGCGGAACAAACAACCGAAGATGGCTCCAGGGTCAACAGCATAGGCCGAAACCAGCGGCTTCGGTGGCGTAAATTGCGGTGGTGGAGAAGTGGGTGCTTGAGCTTGCTGCCCACCTTGCGGACCGAACGGCCCTTGCGGCGGCGGTGAGAATGGCTGTGGCGAAAATGATCCTGGGCCTGGTGGCGGACCTATCGGAGACGGGAACGAATCCTGCATATCAGGAAATTGTGGAATCGAAGGACTTGACGGCGTGAATGGACCCGGAATACCCGGTTGCGTTCCGAAAGGAACTTGTGGCAGTAAAGACATGTGTTTCACTCCTTGTGTCTAGGCTGATGTATCCTATGCGGGACACCAGCCCGCGGACTGGGCGAATCCCCATATCTCCGCCAAACTCCGCTATTTCGTCCTTTTACATCAAAAATTCTTATTTCCTGATACGATTAACTTCCTTTTTTGAACATGCTCCAGCTCAATTTCATGTATCATTTTAATCTCGACTCGTTTCCTGAGCGCATCATACTGTTCCAGCAGCCGATGCTTATACCCTAAATTGTCGTTCATCCAGCCTATCATAGAGTCATCCTTATGCTCTGTGGACCAGCTAAATAAATCGCTATAGAGCCGACCAAATGATTCCTCGTTACAGCGAGCGAACCGGATCGGTCGGGCTGTATAGCTTAGCTTGAGTTCCAACATCTCATATAGCACGTCTAAACGGTATTCCAATGCCTGTACATCTTCTATGGATGCATCGTAGCTTTTTATATCCTGAATAAGCTCTCTAAAGGTCAACCCTACATGCTGCATAGCAATATAAGACCACACACAGCTTCCCGTAGCTGTTCCATGAGCCTCCCAAAGCGGATTCCACAAAATAGACCGAATCGTATCCCTTTGCTCCTCTCCAAACAAGGCAATTCCAGCAATAATTCCCGCATTACAGTCTACCGAGGCATGTCGTTCTCCCCAATGCACCAATCGTGGAACCATATCTTCAGTAGTGCATTTGAAGCTTAGCAGAGGTAAGAATTCATTAAACAAATGCTGATCCAACACTTTTTCCAATTCAGCCGCCAGTTTCTCACGGTACGGTTCGCATGGAAGATGTACCAGTCCCAAACAGGCATCCACAGACACAGCTCCATACGGTCCGTTCACCAAAGCGACAAGATCAGCAGCAGCCTCCACATAACCCAAATAACCTAGCACATACAGCACGCCGTCAGGTATATGTTCTGGGGATGCCTGATTTCGCACATAACGCTCGTACATATCCTGCGCCAAAGTAACATCCCCGCATCTCATGATCGGCTGGAGGAGCAACCCCCTGATATAATGGTGGGGATCTTCTACAAAAAGCCTATATAACTCCCACGCATCCTCCACTGTCCCATATTGGGCAACCACATCCGTATAGGCGGAAATGATGCTGGCGTCCAGCTTCTTGCCTGAGCCGAACATATCCATAAGTCTTGCTGTCGTGTCCATCATCCTGTTTTCTCCTTTCACGTGTGTACGTCTTCATAAAGCAATTCTCTAATGCTGAATATTTCTATTAAAAAAGAGGAAAGATGTTACCATCTACGATCCAGTCTAGGGAGCTGATCTCATGCATGATTCCAATCCAAAAATTACAACATTTTTCATGTTCTCTGGTCAAGCAGAAGAAGCCATGCAATATTATACCTCTGTCTTTAAGCCGTCTGGTATCATGAGCATTTTCCATCAGGAAGATGGGACCGTGTTACATGCCGTATTCAACCTCAAAGGGCAAACCTTTATGGCTATAGACTATAACCATCAGGACAAACACCCTTTTACCCCAGCTCTATCGCTATTCGTCACTTGTGATTCGGAAGAAGAAATTCATCGTGTGTTTGGTCAGCTATCTCAGGAAGGCCGAGTTCTAATGCCCCTTGAAGCCTCGCCCGTAAGCCAACAATTTGGCTGGGTTGAAGACAAATACGGTGTTTCATGGCAATTAAATTTGGCAAAAGACTAAATTTCTTCTCTAAACGATCCAGCAGACTCTAGAAGTCTATAGAAAAACAATAGACCATGCTCCATCTTTTTTTGGTAATATTATATTTAATAGGTGCCAATAAAAGGATGTGTGTTTATTGTATAGTGCAAATTGTGAACAATGTTTTGGTTTATGCTGTGTAGCCTTGCCTTATGCTAAATCAGCCGATTTTGCTTTTAATAAGGACGGAGGAACCCCTTGTCAAAACCTAAATGCCGATTATCGTTGTAATATTCATAAGAACCTAAGAAATAACGGCTTGCGAGGCTGTACAGTATATGATTGCTTTGGAGCAGGCCAAAAAGTTTCCCAAGTTACATACAACGGAAAAAGCTGGCGAGACGATCCGGCAATAGCTGAGGAAATGTTCAATATATTTCCCATCATGCAACAGCTTCATGAAATGCTTTATTACCTAAATGAAGCCCTTAACTTAAAAGAAACTCATCCCATCTATACAGACTTACAAAAGGCTATGGCGAAAACCGAGCAGCTTACGAATCAAGATCCAAAATCTCTCATAAATCTTCATGTACCCACCCATAGGGCGTTAGTCAATGATTTACTTTTACAAACAAGTGAGTTAGTACGAGAAAAAGTTAAGAAAAACATAGAGCACAACAAATATAGTAAAAAGATCAGGAGTAGAGACCTTATCGGGGCCAATTTGAGAGGCGCTGATCTTAGAGGTACCAACCTGAGAGGAGTTTTACTGATTGCTGCTGATCTGCGAGAGGCTGATCTGAGAATGACAGACTTGATCGGTACGGATTTTAGAGATGCTGATTTAAGTGGGGCTAATCTGGAAGGAAGTATCTTTCTTACACAGGCGCAATTAAATTCGGCTAAGGGCAATTGTAAAACCAAACTGCCCCCTTCTCTAAGCATTCCAAACCATTGGCTGCATTAGTTTTTTTCTAAGCAGTGGTTGTATATTCGAGTCGTGTTAGCGCACGACTCCTTTATTATTCTCACCTCAGTATATAGCTCATTTTATAACGTAAATACAGCTTTTATCTTCAAGAATTTTACTGATTACTCAGTTCTTTAATGTATATTGGGCAACAAAAAGCACCTTCCATTGGATCAGGTTCAAAAATCACGCCTTTATGACTGTATCCAGATTTAAATCCCCTTATTCTTCTTCGTTTAGAAATTCCTTTAATCTCTGACTTAAGGCTGCATACTGCTCTGCATTGGTGTCTGAGAATGCTTCTTCCCGGTTGGAGTGTACATGCTGATACTGTGGAAGGCTTGAAAATTGCGACCTCGTAAAATCTATAATGTCCTCACCAATGCGGTTGTAATAGTGCCAACCACTATCCAGCCATGTTTTCAAAATATCGCCGCCAAACCTGTCCTGAACGACGAGTGCTGTGACACCACATTGCCCAGACGCAGGATTATTTGCGGTCCATTTAGAGCTAGACTCCAAAGACCAAGCTCGAAACAACGCCTTTTCTAATTCTAAAAAACGGTTTGCCTTCAACATGCGCCTCCCCTTTCGATTCCATTCTGCACTTATGGTGAACGTGCTTTATTTATTTCAACCCGTATTCCACACTCTGTGAATCTTGGCTTCTGCTTCTTTCAGTTCTAGCAAATACACGTCGGGATTCGAAAGCTTTTTCCAGTCCTCAAACCCAAACTGCGGATCGTAATGTCGAATGAGAAGAGATAGTAAAGCTCCATGAGTTACAATGATAACCGTTTTTTCCGCCCGCTCTATAAGCTCCTGAACAAGCTGGATTCCTCGATCTACTGCTTCACGGGATGATTCCCCTCCCTCCAGCTTCAAGTCCTCGTCCAAATAGGTCTGTTCCAGCACGTCCAGCCAATGATCCAAATGCTCATGGCTAAGTACCCGTTCTTGAAGACGTACATCAGTATACACCTGCAACTGTTTCCGTTCAGCCAAGGGCTGAATGGTTCGCACGGCCCGTTTCCACGGGCTGGACACAATATATTCCACACCTACATTCTCCATAAAATCAACCAACTGCTCAGCTTGTCGGGTACCCTCATCGGTAAGTCGGGCATCTGGTTCCTGTCCTGTTGCTTGGGCATGTCTGACAAAATAAATTCTCTTCACGTCATCACTCCTAACTGTCACACAAATTTAAAATTCTACATATTTACAAATAATTATTTTTATGATATAGTATAGGTTTACATATTTATGTTTAATGATACGATTCCTTTGTATTACATCAACTCTTATGGGAGGGATTCGATGCAATTAGACAAGGGAATACACATGCTCCAGGTTTCTGCTAACATTATGGGAAGTATAGAGAGTATTCACCCGACTTTAGTGTGGGACGAAGATAACATGATTTTAGTTGATACGGCTTACCCCGGGCAACTCTCACTTTTACATGAGGCTATTCTAGACACCGGATTAGCAATCCATAAACTTACCTCTATATTAATAACACACCAGGACCTTGACCATATCGGCAGTTTAGCAGATATAGTCCGAGCCTCTTCATCCCCAGTTCAAGTATTAGCCAGTTCTATCGAAAAGCCCTATATACAGGGAGAAAAACAGCTTATAAAGCTGACTCCAGAAGCAATAGATCAAGCTGTAAGCTCCATGCCCGAATCCGTTCCGGTAGAGTGGAGACACGCATTCCGGCGTACACTTGAAAATCCCCCAAAGGCTATTGTAAACTCCACCATCGTTGCCGGAGAGGAACTGCCCTTCTGTGGGGGGATCGTAGTTATAGATACTGCTGGACATACACCAGGACACCTAAGTTTCTATCATAAATCCAGTCAAACCCTGATTGCAGGAGATGCTCTACGCGTGGTAAGCGGCAAATTACTGGCTCCAGACCCGCAATATTGCTGTGATTTCAATATGGCCAAAGAATCTCTTAAAAACCTGCTGCCATATGATATTAAAAAAGTGGTCTGCTTTCATGGAGGGCTGTACGAAGGCAATTGTAATCAGCGGATATCTGAAATATATGAATCCTAACCTTTGATTTACATGGTCGTACCCACCCCTTGACTGGTCAGTGAATCATCTAAAGAAAAGACTAACCAGGAATTCCTGGTTAGTCTTTTTTGAATGAGAACTAGGCTTTTAAGTGAACTCTTAATACAGGTACTTCTGGAGAGGCAGATGTACCTTCCAGGATTTCCACATGGCTAATCATCTCTTGCCCATCTGGAACGATTACCGGCGTAATTACAGGCAATCCACCCTGTTGAATTGCATCCAGGTCAAACTCCATCAATAATTGCCCAGCTTTAATGCTATCTCCTACTTGGACATGAGGATTAAACCCTTGTCCTTTGAGAGAGACGGTATTAATCCCGACATGTATCAAAACTTGTACGCCGGATTCATGTTCAATAATCAGAGCATGCTTACTTTTCTCCATGACATGGGCAACTTTTCCCGCGAAAGGAGCGGTGACCCTACCCTCAGACGGATGAATAGCGATGCCATCCCCCATAGCTTTCGTAGAGAACGCAGGATCTGGAACCTCCTCCAGGGAAACCACTTTTCCTTTGATTGGTGCTATCATTTCGAATTCTTCAATACGAGGAGCCGCCTTCTTTTTCAACCATTTAAACATAACGATGCCACCTTATTTAGAGATTACATTCATAAACAGTAAATAGGACTTAACTACATCTTTCAAGGAACCGGTTCCACAAAATGAATAGAAAGAAGAGTGGAAGCGATTTCTATCTGAATTATAGTGAATGCCTTTCCAGGATGTCAAGGAGCTATCAGTTCATAACTACATATCTGTTACAATAATTTTCATGCAACTTGGAGGTGCTCTAACAAATTGCGGATTTAAGTGTTTTATCTCTTAAAAACAGATTTTTTATAGTATACTTTTCCAGCAATTTCTTTGATGATCATGTTTGGCATGTTCATTCAGCATTGCTTACCTACATGAAAAAGAAGTAGACCGCCCCCAACCAAGGTATCGGTCTACTTCTGAACCTTACTGCCGACTGCTCTTTAAGCAGTTGTGTACACTGGAATCGTGTTAACGCTTGGCCTACCCTTCCAGCGCCTGCTTCAATTCCTCAGGCGAAGCGTCCCACCATTCCTCGTTATGCGAAATGAGCAGGCTTTTGAGCGCTGCCTTATCTTCGCTGCCGAGATCCTCCAGCATGAAACGACGCTTGAGCGCGTAATCCATACGGTTGACGTGATCGGCGAGGATTTTCCAGCCGCGTTTGGCCTCGTCGTCAATCAGCATCTCGCAGGCGGTGGCGCCGCCGTACATACGTCCTTCGGCTGTACGGTCCACAGCTACCCATACGAGCCATACCTGGCGTCCGTTCGGTACGTCCTCTTTATTCGTAGAGAACTTGATACCACGTTCTACTTTACTTTTGGCATGCATGGCACCGATATCAATTTTCGCCTCTCCTCGGTCAATGATGACCGGTGACATGCTGTTCAGGTCAATTGAGCCTGCGCCGAAACCCTTATGTTTACTCTTGCCACTGACAATGTTCAGTGCAATCTGTTTTTTGCCGTCCGGCTGATTTTCACTCATGCGTCACTAGACCTCCATTTTCCGTCTTCACACTCATTCTACACTATAAATATTTTAACTAATAATCTCCTGAAAGCAAACATATACATGCTGTAGATGCTTGTCAACGGGAGGTATCCATTGTATGACCCCAGCACGCACTAAAATCGTTTTATTGTCTACACTAGCCCTCGGTCTCCTCGCAGGGACGTTATGGTTTGCCTGGCAGCCCCAATCGCAATCCGACCCGCAGTCCATAGGCCAACCACTATACGGCTCCCTGTCTGAGTCTGCGCTTGCCCCAAATGTGGGCAAGCCTCTAGGGGCAAACATCCTGCCTGACCTGCCCAAGAACCCTCCACAACCCGCTACAGAAATCCTCAGCAAACGGGTGGTAGAGTACCACATTGATGTATCTCTGGAAAAGGGACAGGTTTTGCGAGGCACTGAGACACTGACCTGGAAACATCCGGGCAAGAAAACCGTGAATGATCTGTATCTTCATCTATACCCGAACGCCTTCTCTTCCATGGAAACCACCTTTATGAAGGAATCCGGTGGAAAGCTGCGCGGAGACACCATGCCCAAAGACGGCTTTGGCTCTATGACGCTGACTGAACTAAAAACAGAAGACGGTTTATCCCTCATGCATCGCATCCAATATGTGCAGCCAGATGACGGTAACGCAGGCGACCGTTCGCTCATGAAGGTGCGTCTACCCAAGCCAGTACGAGGTGGCGAAGAAATCACATTATATATGAAGTTTGAGGTAAAACTGCCTGCCATCTTTGCTCGTATGGGTGGGACAGATGATTTTGTAATGGCAGGACAGTGGTTCCCGAAGCTCAGTGTCTACGAGACTGCAGGGCAGCGTGGACGCGCCGAGGAGGGCTGGAACCTCCACCAGTATCATGGTAACTCCGAGTTTTATGCCGATTTTGGAATTTACAGCGTACGGATTCGGGTGCCTGAAACTCATATCGTAGCAGCGACCGGATTTCCCACCCGTGGTGCCGTCCGACAGAACGGACAAAAAATATATCAATTTTATGCCGATGATGTACACGATTTTGCCTGGTCCGCTTCACCCAACTTTGTAGCCGTAGAAGAACCCTTTTCTTCTGCTGAAGTCCCTGGTGTCAAAATCAAGCTCTACCTTGACCCATCGCACAAGGAGCTCAAAGGACGCTATATGAGCGCAGCGAAGGCCGCTCTTTTGTACTACAGCAAATGGTACGGGCCTTATCCATATTCCACCCTGTCCATCGTGGTTCCACCTAAATCAGGCAATGGAGCTGGCGGCATGGAGTATCCGACACTCATCACGGCCGCTGCTGCGGGTAATCTCAATCCTGGCTATAGTCTGGAACGGACATTAGTTCATGAGATTGGACATCAATATTTCTATGGAATGGTAGCCAATAATGAATTTGAGGAGCCGTGGCTGGATGAAGGCTTCACCTCCTATGCAGAGGAGCGACTTATGGAGCAAGAATATGGGCTTACCCCCAACTTGCCATTACAATCGGGACAGGTATCCTCCCCACAGCCGCTAAACCGTGAGTCATGGAAGTACGGCTCGGCTGCTGAGTACGCGCAAAATGCCTACTCTCGAGGCAAGCTGGTACTACGGGGCATTGAACGTCAGGTGGGTATGAAAAAAATGGATCGCATTATGCGGACCTACGTCCAGACGTACCGATTTAAGCATCCGTCCTCACAGGATTTTCAACGTATCGTGGAGAGAGTCACCGGACGCTCATGGAGCCACTATTTTGAACAGTATGTATATGACGGCCAGATGGCGGACTTTTCAGTGGATCACATCACAAACCACAAGCTGGAGAATGGATATGAAGCAGTCGTGACGGTCAGCAAAAAAGGGGCGGATTATCCCAAGATCCCTGTCCAATTTACCTTCAAGGATGGAACCACGAAATTCAAGGCTTGGGACGGTGCGGGCAAAAGCACAACTTTTCGGATCAAAAGTACTTCTCCCGTTTCCTATGTAACCCTTGATCCCCTATATACCATTGCACTGGAGAACAAGCATATTAACAATACCCTAAAAGCCGAATTGGACGAAAAGCAACAAACCCGTTGGAGTATAAGTGTAACCAAGCTGTTGGAGACACTGCTTGGAAGTCTGTCATGGTGAGGTGTCTATAGATGCGGACTGTTATAAAAGAGGGCTGGGCGCTGGTGCGCATACGATTTTATATCGTTATCATTTTGTTTCTGTATCGATTACTGTGGGGGGTGTTTCTCTATCGGCTGGTACAATCTGCCGTTATCCCGCTACTGCTCCGTTATCCTGATCAGGGTCAAAACGAGCTGGGACAGACCTTGTTTTGGATGGAGAGCCAGATTGCTCTGATGGACAGCCGGGAAGTACATGTGTATTTGTGGATACTACTAGGGGCGACTGTACTACGCATACTGATCACTCCCTTCATTAGAGCCGGAATATATCAAAGCCTACATACCGATGCGACTGAGCCGCAAAGCCTGTCCTTTTTCAAAGGTATGAAACGCCATGGCATGTCGTCGCTGTTGTATTACATCATCGAGTTGGGACTGCTGCTGATTCCCGCCTTTTGGGTAGTACCGAGACTCTACCCTATTGTAGCAGGTACGCTTCAATCTCCCTCTTACCTGCTGCACTTGTTGCCCTATGCCATGGGATGGATGGCATACGGATGGTTCATTCGGCAGTGCATCCTGTATATGCAACTAGGCACTGTCGGTGGTCACGCCATACTATCGTCCCTGCTCGCCTTCTTTCGCCAGCTTCTCCCAGCTGTCGGTATATCCCTTTTGCTCGGTGCTTGTGTGCTGCTGGTCTTCGGTCTATTTGGCACCGTGGCGATGATTTGGACTGGCATGCTCGCGCTCATTCTCCAACAATCGTATCATTTTGTTACTAGTCTGGTCAGGCTGTGGCATATCAGTTCGCAGTACAGACTATGGCATACCGATATCTCCAGTAGAAGCTAAGCCCTTCCTTTATGTTAATCACTTCATTTCCGTCTGTCGAAAAAACTTTATGCATAACCGCGCAAACGGCACATAACTGAATACTGTTAACAAGATCTGTTCCTGGGACATTAGGAGCAGATTTTTTTTGTAACTTTTTGCAATGAAACATTTGCCAAAGCCAGCCGACTTTGTTACAATAATCGCAGTGAACTGATAGTAACAACTTTGTAATCTTTATTGTAACCTTTATCTCAAAAATATCGTTATTGTGAATACTGCTCTCCAAGGTGCACATCTTAAGTAAAGCCTAATTCCTGGCACCTAGGAAGCGGGGGAACCAGTTTGGGTGAATTGATCTCGCAACAGAGTGGTCATAGGGGAACCTTCTACCGAATCCTTAAGCTAACCTCGCAGGCATTGGAAGGGGTATATTTTTTTTGAAGAAGAAGCTAACGATCGCAGCTATGAGTCTTGCCATTGCCTTTACATCTTTTACATTCGGTGGCGGCAGTGCATTTGCAGACTCCAAGATGGACCAGGTCATCCAAGATGCCAAAGGAACGAACTACAGAAGCGGAGGCACTACACTCGAGGGATTCGATTGCTCCGGCTTCACAATGTATGTATTCAACAAACTGGGAATTAAACTTCCGCATCAATCTGGATCACAATTCAAAATGGGATCTTCTGTATCCCGCGATGAAATGAGGCCTGGGGACCTGGTGTTCTTCAACACCACAGGAAGAGGCATTTCCCATGTAGGTATCTTCGTAGGTGAAGGGAAATTTGCCCACTCCTCGACTTCACGTGGTGTAGTAGTTAGCTCACTGAACGAAAATTATTACGCTAACCGCTATGTCGGTGCAAAAAGAATTATGAGCACAGACGCTTACCATTCTGTAGCTTCAGATATTCCTGATGACGATAACGTAGAATAACTAACGCACAGCAAGCTAACCCTAGCCGCAATTTGATTCTGGCCGGAATCGAATTGCGGTTTTTTATGTCCACAACATCAGCAATGATTATCTTTACTGACGAACTGACACCTCAAAAGGTTTCAATTTTAGCGAACATCGTCGGTTTTACCGTCACCGCTGGGGGAGCATATGAGCAGTAATTCCTTCTTATTGAATGTATACCCGACTTAGGTATGAAATAAACACGCTTGCCATTCCCCTGCAACTTGTCTACAATCTGTTGTTAATGATTGAAGTACCTGTGTAAAAGGAGGATGGAACACATGCCGGCCTCAATATCCAACTATCGGATCGTACCGATGGACGAGCATCAAGCGGCTGCAATCTGTGAGTGGCGCTATGATCCACCTTATAACATATACGGTTGGCTCCCCTGGGAACAAATGAAGGCGCTTGAAGTCGAATTTGGGAGTCCCACGCTTCGCCAAGAGCAATATGTTGCCGTACTGGATGAAGAGAACAAGCTGACAGGATTTGCTCAATATTTTCCTATGATCGGTGTGACCCGGCTAGGTCTTGGAATGCACCCTGACAGATGCGGACATGGCAAAGGATCAGATTTTGTCCGTGCCATTGCAGAGGAAGCCCAACGACGCAACCCGAAGAATGAAATTGATCTAGAGGTGCTCACTTGGAATGGGCGCGCTATTCGGGCCTACAAGGCGGCTGGATTTGAGCTTACAGATACCTATGAACGCCAGACTCCCGATGGCAAAAAACCGTTTTATTGTATGGTATATCGTCCAGACCACCCAACCCAGGTTCTATGATAAAAGCGCCTTCGGCATACAACCACGATGTTGTATAGCGAAGGCGCTTTTATCATCATACGACAGATCATTACAAGCTCAATGACTGCTACGCATTTTTTCAAAAGCTTCATTATATTGTTGGGCTTCCTTAATATCCACGGCCATAATACCGCCATCGTCCCAAGAGGTCAAACGCAGAGTCACGGTCTTGTAATCAATCGTAATAAATGGATGATGATTGAATGCTTCAGATATAGCGGCAACTTCATCCACGAATGCAATCCCTTTCATAAAACTGGAAAAATTATATTTCCGAACGATCCAACGTCCTTCCTCCAGCTCCCAGCCCTCCAGTTTCTCCAGATGTGCTTCAATCTCTTCTTGTGTAAAAGGCATGTTACGAACTCCTCCCCGTTTATACGGAAGCCTTTCGACCGCTTAAATACGGCCAAAACTACGATATATTGGTGTACATATTACCACGGCCCCGTTGATAAATCCATAAGACGGACCTCAAATCAAAGGGACTGACGTCAGCTCCTCGTCCCCAATCAGTACATAGATACGATGCTGCTCCGGCTCATAGATCACAACGCCACTCCCTACAGTGATTGTGGGCTCTGTACCCAGTGCATAAAATAAGTCTTCTGCCAAAGCTTCATTGACTTCCTGACGTCCCGCCGGGTCCAGCCTGTCCCAATCTTCTGCTTCCATCTCAAAAAATTCATAGCTATCTGGGATGCGCCCCACAGCCTCTGTCAAATCGTTCAAAATTTGTTCATACTCACGTCCATGCTTTACTCCCATGCCATTTCCTCCAATGGTTCCGCCATTCAATACATAATCACCTTATTATACCGGAAATTCGCACTTAACAAAAAAGAGAGTTTTGTCGATAAATACTATAATCCGTCTTGTAATGACGCGCTTGGGGCAAGGACGACCCCGGCGGCATGAAAGGATTCAAAATCTATTCTCATGGATGAGGTGTATCATGCAAATTTCAACCATTATTGGACTTGTGCTCGGGATTTTGTCACTGGTCGTCGGGATGATCTTAAAAGGCGCTCCGGTCGTCAATCTGGTCAATAATCCCGCTGCTTACATGATTATTTTCGTCGGAACGGCAGCGAGTATATTTATGGCCTTCCCGATGGCAGAAATCAAACGGATTCCGAAGCTGTTCAAGGTTATTTTCACCGAACAAAAACTGTTAGACCGCAAAGAGCTCATCGGTACGTTTACCGAGTGGGCATCCATTACCCGTCGTGAAGGTCTGCTCGCCTTGGAATCCAAGGTAGAGGAAATCGACGATCCCTTTATGCGTGGCGGCATGCGAATGATTATTGACGGCAATGATCAGGAATTCGTACGGGACGTTCTAATGGAGGATATCAATGCCACCGAGGATCGACATCGCTCTGGCGCGCTGATCTTCTCCCAAGCCGGTATGTACGCTCCAACGCTCGGGGTACTCGGTGCGGTTGTAGGTCTGATCGCCGCTCTGGCCGACCTTAGTGACATGGAAAAGCTCTCTCATGCCATTGCAGCAGCCTTCATTGCGACGTTGCTCGGTATTTTTACAGGTTATGTCCTGTGGCATCCGATGTCCAACAAGCTGAAACGGTTATCCAAAAAAGAAGTCGAGCTTAAATTAATGATGGTCGAAGGTCTGCTTTCCATTCAATCGGGGATATCGACGATCGCCATCAGTCAGAAACTGACGATCTTCCTGACTCCGACCGAACGGGCTACGATGACCCAGAAGGATGGCGATTCCAGTGAGTAAAAAGAGACATGAACCGCATGAAGAGCATGCTGACGAAAGCTGGCTGTTGCCATATTCCGACTTAATGACCCTTCTGTTGGCTCTTTTCATTGTCTTATTCGGTATGAGCTCGCTCGACGCCAAAAAATTTGAAACTATGGCTCAATCCCTGAGTGCAGCTTTTAATGGCGGCACTGGCGTGCTGGATCACTCAGCCGCGAATCCGTCGTCACAATCCATGGATATGGGCAAAAATAAAGAACAAGTGTCACAACCCGTAAAATCGAAAGCTACTTCTACCTCTGAACTGCAAAAACAGCTGGCCCAACGGGAAGAAGAAGATTTAAAAAAGCTTAAAAAACAGATGGATCAATACATTCAAAATAACGGCCTGACCCCGTTGCTGAATACCAAGCTAAACCAATCGCAACTAATGATCACCATTAGTGATAATGCCTTGTTTTCATCCGGGCAGGCCGAAGTAAAGCCGGAAGCAAGAAAGCTGGCCAAGTCCATTTCTAGTATGCTCCAGCAGTTCCCTGGCTATGATGTTATCGTATCGGGTCACACGGATAATGTACCGATCTCCAACAGCCAGTTCCCGTCCAATTTTGATTTGAGCGCCAAGCGCTCTCTGAATTTCTTGCGTATCTTGTTGCTCAATCCAGATCTCGACCCAACCAAGTTTGTATCCATCGGTTATGGCCAGTATCGTCCATTGGCAAGCAATCAAGATGGTCAAGGACGCTCTAAAAACCGTCGTGTTGAAATATCTGTTCTCCGCAAATATCAGAACGGGACACAAGTCATCAGTCCTACCTCAAGCTCGAGTGAAGGTTGATTATGCATATGTTATATGAACAAAGGCACCGCCGCATTTTTATGCAGCTGGTGCCTCTTTGTTTAGTGCTTCCTGTACTTTGCCCTTTCAGATACGACGATCATACGCTCTAGGCTATACGAGCCCCTCTGGCATTAGCTAAGCGTATAATCGAGCATCTGACCAAGCTCCAGCTTCTCAGCCTCTGTCAGATCACGCCAGGCACCTTTCTGAAGTGACCCCAACCGAATATTCATGATTCGCAGCCTTTGCAGTTTTTTAACTTCATAACCGAAGGCTGCACACATACGCCGGATCTGACGATTTTTCCCTTCAGTCAGGATAATACGGAATACATACTCAGATACACGCGTCACCTCACAAGGTAGCGTCCGCTGACCGAGTATTTTCACCCCGCTAGACATGCCCTGCACAAAAGAAGGTACGACAGGGCGGTCCACTGTTACAATATATTCTTTCTCATGCTTGCCCTCTGCCCGTAGAATCTTATTCACAATGTCTCCATCGTTGGTAAGTAAAATGAGACCTTCCGAATCCTTATCCAGGCGTCCAATCGGGAATATCCGCTGCGGGTGCCCCACAAAATCAACAACATTGCCCCTAATGTGGCTCTCCGTTGTACTTGTAATGCCCACCGGTTTGTTCAATGCAATATAGACGTGATCAGACTTATCGCGCAGTGGCTTGCCGTTCACGCGAACATCATCGCCTTCTTCCGCTTGACTACCCAGCACAGCCACTTCGCCGTTAATCGTCACGCGACCGCTCTCTACCAGCTTGTCTGCCTCCCGGCGCGAGCAAAAACCGGTTTCGCTGATAAACTTGTTAATGCGCAACCTGTGTACCCTCCATTTCTACTAACACACTTCCTCCTGCGCCCCAGCCCGTTACTCCGGCTTGGCAATCGGAAGCTGCACCAGGGCTGTCGTTCCCTCTCCCTCTGTGCTTTCAATATCCAGTGTGCCTTTATGACTCTGTATAATACGCTGGCTGACCATAAGTCCTAGTCCTGTACCTGTTTCTTTGTTTGTGAAAAAAGGTTCTCCCAACTTGGACAGCATTTCTGCGGGAATACCCGCTCCCTGGTCCCGTATGAAGATTTTAACGTTTTCTCCCTCCAAGAACAAATGAATCGTGATGATGCCACCTTTACTCATAGCCTCCATGCTATTTTTAAGTAAATTAATGAATACTTGCTTTAACTGATTTTCTTCAGCGTATACCAGGGCAGGCTCGTCCGTGACCTGAAGGTTGAATACAATGCCCAGCAGATGCGCCTGACTATCTAGTAAAGAAATCACGTCGCTCACAATATAACGAACATCTTTTTTCTGAAAATGCACTGCCTGTGGCTTCGCCAGTATTAAAAACTCGCTAACGATCAAATTAATGCGATCCAGCTCAGACATCATAATATCGTTGTGTTTCATATTCAACACTTGATTTTGCTGCTGTAGTTGGAGAAAGCCACGTAGCGTGGTTAGCGGATTACGAATCTCATGCGCTACGCCTGCCGCCAGTTGCCCGACGGTTGTCAGTTTCTCTGATCTGCGCAACAACTCCTCCATCCGGTTGCGACCCGTGATATCACGCGACACGCAGATAAACCCCAAAATCTGGCCTTCTTCATCCAGAATAGGCGATGTGCTCATACTAATCTCTACTGTACTTCCATCCTTCCGCATTCTAAGGGACTCACTTGATACGATGCTCTCTCCCTGAAGCAGGCTCTTCTTCTGAAATTCATATTCCTCCTGTTGCTGTGGAGGTACAAATTCCAACTTACGACCAACCAATTCTTTCTTGGTCCAGCCGTACAAAGCTTCAAAGGCATGATTGACCCGAACGACGCGATCCTCCTCGTCGGTTACATGAATCGCATCTGCTGTCTGATTAATAACCGATTCTAGATGTTCCTTTACAGAACGGTTCTCTTCATACATCTGCTCGAGTCTTCTCGTGTACATCCCTAGGTTGTAGGCCATCGCATTGATGCGCTCACCCAACTGTGCAAGCTCATGACCACCTTTTATTTCTAGCCGTGTATCAAAATGACCGTCAGCCATCTCATTCACTTTCCCCAGAATCGACTGAATTGGGCGGACAAACAGACTTGCCAGCACATAGCTTCCAATGATCACCACCTCTAAAAGGACAATGGAAATGGCAATTAAACTTATCAATTGCTTGGAAATAACAGAAGTGATCGTATCATAATTCATAACAATACGGATAACATAGGCATCACGATTAGCCGGATAAAAAGGTATGTAACTGACGAGAACCCGCTCACCTTTAATATAGCAGTCTTGTACAATACTCTCCCCCGAGAGGATAGCTCTGGACACGGCCAAACGATCTTCCTGCACCCTTGTTAGTTGATACGTGCCGAATTGGATCGGTTTGTTGTACATGTAATAGTATTTCGAATCGTTTCCGTTCTTGTCCATCGAAGCGCCACCAAAGGTTGCAGGGTTAATTCCTGTAATCTCCATGATGCGATAATCCACTTGTTGAGTTTGCTTTACGATCTCATCGGGGCTCAGGATGGTTATGAAATTTTGTACTGAAGTATCCTGAAAGGAAATTCGAATTAAGTAGTTACGTTTTTGATCATAATAAAATCCCCATTTGTTAATATCTGAGGAGTCTGAACCGGTGTAGTCAAATGACCCCGTCCAAAAATGATCCAGTTTCTGACCTTGCACCATTGCAGCCTGTCCGTGCTCATATAATTGGTCAACTGCATTTTTCCAATATCCTGTCAATGGATCGGATGGCGTTACTTCTTTAGGATCCGAGGATCTAACAACCTTATACCCCTGCCCGTCTCGAATCATCAAGGAAATATTAGTATCTCTGTGGAGTGAGGCCACCTTTTGAAGCTGTTCCTGCTGAATATTTCGGATGTCAGGACCGAGTTGATTGGCAGCCAACGTGGCAGAAAGCCACAGATTATATCCGAGCTGCTTGTCAACGGCCTCCCAGCTATGTTGGGTTTGTTCGATAGCTCCTCCGATAATTTTAGCCGTCAGAACCATTTTAGTTTCACTGTCACTTCTTAGGTTTTCGTGGGTCGTGTAATAATTAAGTGCGATGTTTAATAAAAGGATAAACAGGACGGACCCCGACAAAATGATCGTTATTCTGATTTTTATCGACACACTGATTTCTCACCTCTTGCCGCATGCTGGCGATTACTGGGAATTGCTAACTCAATGATACCGTAATAGCGCCTGTGATACCAGCATTTACATTTACCGGATATACATAAATACACACCTTGTGTACAGTATTGTCAATAGACGAGGATTTGCCTACAATATAAAAGATAATCATCCACAGGTAGTCCACAAATACACAGATTTTATTATAAACTGTGGATAAACCTGTGGACAAGTACCTTGTTATCCACAATTTTATTCACATCATGTTAACAACGGAATATTTGTTCGTTGGATAATTCCGCGTTTTGAAAGGAGCATTTTCCCAGTGACCACCATGGATCACGCCTATTGGATGAAAGAAGCCATTCAGGAAGCGTATAAGGCAGAAACGTTAGGTGAAGTCCCTATCGGGGCTGTCATCGTAAAAGATAATGAAATCATCGGTCGCGGCTACAATTTGCGCGAGACGGATGCTGACCCAACCGCACATGCAGAGATGGTCGCCATTCGTCAGGCCAGTGAGCACTTAGGTGCCTGGCGCCTGCTGGATTGTAGGCTGTATGTCACTCTGGAGCCGTGTCCAATGTGCGCCGGAGCCATTGTGCAATCACGGGTTCCCCATTTGATATACGGCACTACAGATCCCAAGGCAGGCTGCGCAGGCACGCTGATGAATTTATTACAGGAGCCTCGGTTCAATCATTGTACAGAAGTAACTAGTGGTGTACTGCAGGAGGAATGTGCATCGCTGCTAACGAGCTTCTTTCGGCATCTGCGGCAAAAAAGAGCGGCAGCCAAATTGTCTCCTCCCCCGTCTTCATTCTGAGGAGACACAGTCCAAAATACCTCATCTCATTGCTAATTCCCCATGGAAGGAGATCACCCCATGCCTATGAGCTTGTATAATACGCCTCAAGGTATCTTTTTACGGCCATTTAGCTTGGCGGATAGCGAAGCCCTTCTCGCCCTTAGGCACCGAAATAGGGATTCCCATGCGCCTTATGAGCCGCTTTACGAGGATTCATTTTTCACATTAGAGAAACAACAGGACTACATCCGTCAGAAATTGCGGCAAGCCGAAGAAGATCGAGGTTACGTATTCGGTATCTTTCTCTTAAAGGAAGAACGGCTCATCGGTTATATCTCCATTTCCAATCTAGTACGTGGAGTTGGACAATTCGCTGATATCGGCTACATGATGGATCATCATGAACAGGGTAAAGGGCATATGACCGCCGCCTTAAAGTTGATCATACAATATGCCTTTCGTGCCTTATCTCTACATCGTCTTCAAGCGGGTACTCTTTTGCATAATGATCGCTCACAACGTGTATTAGAAAAATGTGGCTTTCGACCAGAAGGCATTGCTCGCAAGCTTGTACAGATTCAGGGCACATGGCAGGATCACCAGATGTTTGGACTTTTAGCCGAGGATGACGTGTGGCAGAGCTAAATGACTGTACAGGGACAACATTAAAAGTAAACAAAAAACCGCCCGGCCTATGCCGAGCGGTTTTCTTGCAATCATGTTATCCCATACTTAAGGAGCAACAGTTTGCATTTTTTGTTGCAGTTGTTCCATCGTCAGGACTTGATCAGCTGTTGGAATACCTACTTTAAATGCTGCTTTAGCATTGATTTTGTTGTATTGCGTGTAGCCCGTTACAGACAATTTTACATTGTCTTTTGTAGCCGGATCATTCATCTCTACATTCGCATTCAGGTCTTGATACACAGGAATGTTATCCTTGTTCAAAGCTGTGTTAATGTCAAACTGCTTCACTGTCAAGTAGTTTTTCAACTCATCCAGCTTTTTGCTAACTTCGCTGGTGTTAGATTGCAATTCTTTCTTCGCTTCAGACAGCTCTTCCTTCTTCACTTGAAGCATGCTAGCATATTCGTCCTTAGACATTATATCAAGGACTTTAGGAAGCGCCTTAGTGATAAATGTATTGGTTGCTTGCTTCACGTTGTCGTTCGTTATTTTAAACTGAACTACTTGTTTAGCTTCAACGCCTTGTGGCAACTTAGCGTCTTTAGGATCAATATCAAAGAAGTACGTAGCTTGATCATACTCGTTCATAATAGCAGCGATCACTTCATTCGCAAATTTCTGCGATTTTTCTTGATCCATAGCTGCAGGGTTAAATTCTTGTCCCGATTGTTTAGCCAGTTCTTGTGGATCAATGATCAGGAATTTACCTACAACATCCTGTGGGAGCGGGTAAAATGGAATATTAGGAATTTTAACGTACAGTTTATCTTTAGTCATCACCATTGGAATCGTGAAGCTGGTGGAAAGATCACCTTTCAAATGAATGCCGAGCGTCATTTCAGATTGGAAAGGTTCTTTTTGATATACACCGTCCAGCGTAATGTCTGCATTTTTCAGCATACTGGTTATCATTGCACTTTGTTCACTTGGTAAAGTAGCAGATGAAATTGTCAGATCCTTAACGGTAAATTGACTTTTGGATTCATAAGAATTCAACTTCATTGCATTTGCAGTACCGGTCGTAACTGCTTCCTTCGGTTCTAACTTCTTGCTACAACCTACCAGGGCTACCGTCAAAAGCAACACCATAGTGAGTACCAAGACGGATAACTTTTTACTCATTGTGTAGATTCTCTCCTCTCGTAATTAACCCCTTTTTTTATGCTAACAAAAAAATACACACCTCCTATTTTAACTCATATTCTCAAACAGCGAAACACTTATTGGAAAATTTTCTTACAATAAGCACAAAGACACCCTGGTTCTCCTAACCAGGGTGTACTATCGATGCAATATATTTTTAGGAGAAAGGTCTTCCTGCTTATGAACCTTCTCTGTTATGATGATCCACGTGATTCCGCTGTTTCACCTTCTTGGAACCAGATAACGGCTCCTGCTGATGACTACGCTCACGCTTTTCGTTACTTCCACCAGAATCCTGTGCTTCAGGGACAGGAATGGCTTTAGGCTTGCCCATTTATGCATCCTCCATTCTCAGTCTATATTTGTGGTACATCAACAAATCCGTTTATTACCATTAAAAATAGGACTATAGATGGTGTAGATCTTCTGTTTTATCGTGGTTTAGTGAATCCTGATGACGGCGATCATTACGATCCTGCTGCACTTGCTGTGCCTGATGACTATTCACTGGACGTTGCTCCAAATCATCAACAATGTTAGATAGGTTTTTATCCAGTCCGTTTTTGGCTTTTGTCATGTATCCTTCCTCCTCATTCCTTCATACTACGAATGCGTCAATGACTGTAATGTTTGGGCACATTGGTGAATATGCCGAGTATAATCGGACACCAGCTGTTGAATGATATCTGTTCGTTCATCTACAGACTGTCCATCCCGCTCTACATCGACTAAGCTAACCTGCACTTCCCGGGAATCTACATAAGTACATGCAAAATCAAAGGAGTACATTTGTCGGCCTTCTACCTCGATGTGGATTCGTATAGCCCGGTTGTCAGCTTCATCTGCCTGTACCTGCGATTTATCCCCTGAATTCAAAAGAATCGGCAGTTGTTCCTGCCAGGCCTCTACCAGCTTTTGCTGATCTACTGTCATTTCTCGATTCATGCCAGCACCTCCATATCTGATAACGTGTGAAAAAACCGAGCTTTTTATACAACAAAAAAACCATTCTCCACGATTCCTGATCATTAGCATCTAAAGGCTAATGTACCAGCTATCGTATTTGAATGGCTTGGTTTATTTAGAATATGGCGGAGAGGATGGGATTCGAACCCATGTGAGCTTGCACTCTAACGGTTTTCAAGACCGCCCCGTTATGACCGCTTCGGTACCTCTCCAGGTGGTAAATGGATAAAGCTGCTTCCCTTTTAAACATACTCAGGCGCAACAAAATTATTTTACCACAGAATTTCTAAGAATGCAATACTTACTGTTTAGGAGCAATAACCTCAATGCCTCGCATGTATGAACGCAGTACTTCTGGGATCACGATGCTTCCATCCTCTTGCTGATAGTTCTCCAAAATAGCAGCCACAGTCCGCCCTACAGCCAATCCTGAGCCGTTCAGCGTATGTACAAATTCAGGCTTCGCCTTCGAATCTGGACGAAACCGGATGTTCGCACGACGCGCTTGGAAGTCTTCTGTGTTTGAACAAGAAGAAATCTCGCGGTACATGCCACTCTCAGGCAACCATACTTCCAGATCGTACGTTTTGGCAGATGTAAAACCCATATCTCCCGTGCAAAGTGCCAGCACACGATATGGAAGTCCGAGCAGCTGTAAAACACGCTCAGCGTTATTCGTCATTTTCTCCAATTCCTCATAAGAGGTATCCGGGTGAACCAGCTTAAGCATCTCTACTTTATTGAACTGATGCTGACGGATCAGGCCACGTGTATCACGTCCCGCTGATCCTGCCTCCGAGCGAAAGCATGAGCTGTATGCCACATAATATTTCGGAAGCTGCTCCGCATTCATGATCTCTTCACGATGGTAGTTCGTTACCGGAACTTCAGCCGTAGGAATGAGATAATACTCCGTATCACGCAGCTTGAACAAATCTTCTTCAAACTTCGGAAGTTGGCCCGTTCCGTACAAGCTGTCCCGATTTACGATGTATGGAGGAAGCATTTCTTCATAACCATGCTCACTGCTGTGCAGATCCATCATAAAGTTAATCAGCGCACGCTCTAGTCTTGCTCCCAGTCCTTTGTAGAACGTAAAACGAGAACCCGTTACCTTGGCTGCTGCTTCAAAATCAAGAATATCTAGATCCTGAGCCAACTCCCAATGCGCTTTGGGTTTAAAGGAAAACTCGCGCGGCTCCGACCAGCGACGGATTTCTACATTATCCTCTTCCGATGCGCCAACAGGTACTGTTTCATTGGGAATATTCGGAATAGACATCACCAGTTCGTCGATCTGAACTTCCAGTTCGCGTACTTGCTCATCTAATTCTTTGATACGATCGGAGACTTGACGCATTTCTGCAATAAGATCATCCGCATTTTCCTTATTCTTCTTCAACTTGGCTACTTCACCGGATACCACGTTCCGACGATTTTTGAGCCCTTCACTTTCCTGAAGTAACTCACGACGGCTTACATCCAGATCTGTAAAACCATTAATCAGATCCAGAGATTTCCCCCTGTTCTGCAAAGCTTTCTCAACCCTACCAAGCTCATTACGTAAAATCTTTATATCTAACACAGGTAATCCCTCCTACACTACAAACCTGACTTTCACTATTCGCGGACCATATCCACAAAATATTGATGTAACCGGTAATCGTCTGTTAACTCCGGATGGAAGGATGAAGCCAGCAAATGACCCTGACGGGCTGCCACGATCTCGCCGTTATACTCAGACAGCACATCTACTCCCGTTCCAACAGACTGTATTAATGGTGCGCGTATAAATACGGCACGAACCGGTTCCTCAATCCCTTTAATGTTCAAGTCTGTTTCAAAGCTGTCTCTTTGGCGACCAAATGCATTACGCGATACTGTAATATCCATGAGTCCCAAATGTGCTTCTTCCTGTCCTTGAATCGTTTTAGCCAGTACAATCAATCCTGCGCAAGTGCCAAATACAGGCTTGCCTTGATTGGAAAACTGACGTATAGCCTCTATAAAGTCATACTTGCGCATTAGCTTACCGATAGTGGTACTTTCACCACCGGGAATGATAAGACCGGACAGCTCATCGAGCTGTTCGATCTTCTTCACCGCTATACCTTCCGCACCCGCACGTTCAACGCTTCGTATATGTTCAGCTACAGCGCCTTGCAGCGACAATACACCTATTTTCATGCCGGTCCCTTCTTTCTTACCAACCACGATCCTGCATGCGCTCATGCGGTGCCAGTTTGGAAATTTCAATGCCTTTCATAGGAGTTCCCAAATTCTTGGAGACTTCTGCGATCAGCTTGTAATCCGTATAATGAGTAGTCGCTTCCACGATTGCCCGTGCAAACTTCTCAGGGCTATCCGACTTGAAAATACCAGAACCTACAAAGACGCCATCAGCGCCTAAATGCATCATTAACGCGGCATCAGCAGGTGTTGCTACACCACCCGCTGCAAAGTTAACCACTGGCAGCTTGCCAAGCTCATGCACTTCTAACAGCAGTTCATATGCAACTCCGAGGTTTTTCGCTTCTGCATACAGCTCGTCCTTCGACAAGTTTTGCACCTTGCGAATTTGACCATTGATAAAACGCATATGACGAACGGCCTCAACAATATTCCCAGTTCCCGGTTCACCCTTCGTACGGATCATAGATGCACCCTCACCAATGCGACGCAGTGCTTCTCCCAGATCCTTGGCTCCACAAACAAATGGAACGGTGAACTCCCGCTTATCAATATGGAAAACTTCATCCGCAGGTGTCAATACTTCGCTCTCATCGAGATAGTCAACACCGAGAGATTCCAGTACCTTTGCCTCTACAAAGTGACCGATGCGAGCCTTAGCCATAACAGGAATAGAAACAACCTTCATAACTTCTTCCACAATCGTTGGGTCAGCCATACGAGCAACCCCACCAGCTGCACGGATATCCGAAGGTACCCGTTCAAGAGCCATTACAGCTGTAGCTCCTGCTGCCTCTGCAATTTTAGCCTGCTCAGCGTTCATGACATCCATGATTACGCCACCTTTTTGCATCTCTGCCATACCTCTTTTTACACGCGAAGTTCCCGTTTCCATGTCGTTGCCTCCTGTAAGGGTTACGTTTAGATTCTAACTAAATATTTTACCGCACCAATGCCAAATACACAATCATTTCAATCTACAAAATAAGTAATGAAAAACAAGGTAGGTCGCTTAGCTCTGCTTATTTAGAAGAGATTCTTAATTCCTTGGAACAGATCTCCGAAGAAATCACCGATTGCCCGGAAAAGCATTCGGAACCAGCCGCCCTCTTCTACTGCTGTCGTAGTAACCAGATCAACGGTTTTCGTCTGCCCTTTATCCACACCGTCTGTCTTGTACGTGTACGTAATGGTTCCGACTTTGGCCCCTTGCTTCAAAGGTGCTACAAGAGAGCTTGCTGGTGTAATGTTCGTTGTAAAGGTTACCTTGGGATTGCTCGCACCCTTGGGTACGATAAAACTTACTGCATCTTTTGTAACGATCGGCACTTCTGTTTCCGTACCTTTGGTCACTGGCACATTCTCAACACCCTTAACCACCGTCTTTGGGGCAATAACCTGCTTCACTTCAAAATTATCAAAACCATAGTTCAGCACTTTAGCTGTCTCTGTAAAACGGTGTGCATCTGAATCAGCTCCCATAACTACACTGATGAGACGCATTCCATTGCGTTCAGCGGTTCCTGTAAAACAGTTGCCAGCATTGGCCGTATGGCCTGTTTTCATCCCGTCTAAACCTGGGTAAGCAAACTTTCTAAAGTTAGTAATATTTTTGTTTGCTTCCAGCATCCAGTTATAGTTAATAATCGGCGCCTTGTCAGTAGGACGGAATTTGTAAGATTGAATTGTCGTGAATCGTGTGTAATCCGGATGATCTTTAATGATGTAACCAGCCAGAGTAGCTGCATCTCTCGCTGTCATCACCGTTTCCCGGTCTGTATCCGGCTGGAAGCCTTTCGGCATATCACCACGGTCCAAACCAGTCGAGTTGATAAAATACGTATTTTTCATGCCCATTTTCTGAGCTGTTTCATTCATTAGTTTTACAAAATCCTGCTCAGTTCCGGATACGCGTTCAGCAAGGGCTACTGTTGCATCATTAGCAGAACCTACCGCCATGGCAATATAAAGCTCTTCTACCGTATGTTGATCCCCTTGAGCCAAAAAAATACGTGATCCAATGCTCTTAGAAGCATTCTCGTTAACCGTAACCTTATCCGTCCACTTGAGTTTGCCTTGCTTAACCTGTTCAGCCACGATGTATTCTGTCATCATTTTAGTCATACTTGCTGGTGGAAGTGGCTCATCTGGATTCATAGACAGCAATACTTGCCCCGTGGAAGGCTCGATCAAAATGGCAGAACGTAGTGCCAGACTAGGGGGGTTAATAGAACCTGTCCCCGTAATATTGGTTGCCTGTGTTGCCGCTCCAGCTGCAAAAGTAGCCACGCTCGGATCGAAATTGCCTACAACAGGCAATGCCGACATATACATCATATTGAGCACCATGACTGCAGTCACGCTCTTTTTAATCATGCTGCGTTTTGTATTTTGCTTTAAATTGTTCGCTTTCAAATGAATACAAACTCCTCTCGTACCTCAACCCGATCCGTTATGTACAACGAGACGGTGGTTACAGCCTCTACTTGGCCAATGTAATTAATGTTTTAGTGTTAAAATCCAGTTCCATTTCGTTTTATTTCGTTTTCTTAGTTGTATCCTGTCATGAGCATTTTCTGCTCGAATCTTCTTTACTGGTAGGAATCATCCAAAAGACCTACGTGCCCTAATTCGTCAATAATTTCGTCATAAAGGCGGACACTTGTCTATTCTATCACAGGGGTATCTCTAAAAAAAGACAGGCAGAGCGAAATACGCTCTGCCTGTCGTCAAGTCTACTACAGCCGAACTTTATAGAGAGTAGTTTGGTGCTTCTTTCGTAATTTGCACATCATGCGGATGGCTCTCACGCAGACCAGCACCTGTAATACGGATAAAGCTTGTATCGTTACGAAGCTCCTCAATATTAGCTGTACCGCAATAACCCATACCGGAACGAAGACCGCCCAACAGCTGATGGACAGTGTCGGAAAGTGGTCCTTTATAAGCAACGCGTCCTTCAATGCCTTCCGGTACCAATTTCTTGTCGTCATCTTGGAAATAACGATCTTTACTACCTTGCTTCATCGCAGCCATAGAGCCCATACCACGATATACTTTAAAGCGGCGTCCTTGATAAATTTCAGATTCGCCCGGGCTTTCTTCCGTACCTGCAAAAAGACTTCCCAGCATTACCGCAGAAGCGCCTGCCGCAATGGCCTTTGTAATTTCACCGGAGTATTTAATACCGCCGTCTGCAATAATCGGAATATTATATTCACGTGCTACTGTTGCACAATCATAAATTGCTGTTACTTGTGGAACACCTATCCCTGCGATTACGCGTGTTGTACAGATGGAGCCTGGACCAATACCGACTTTTACGACCGATGCTCCTGCTTCAATCAATTCGCGCGTTCCGTCTCCAGTAGCTACATTACCTGCTACAATCGTCAGATCAGGATAAGCTTCACGCAGCTTGCGGACCGCTTCAATGATGTTAATATGATGGCCGTGAGCAGAGTCCACAACAATCATATCCACACCCGCTTTTACAAGTGCTTCAGTCCGATCAAATGTATCCTTGGAAATACCAACAGCCGCACCGACCAGAAGACGACCTTGTGCATCTTTCGCTGCGTTCGGAAATTGAATAGCTTTCTCAATATCTTTAATGGTGATAAGACCTTTGAGATAATTTTCATCATCAACCAAAGGGAGCTTTTCAATCTTATGCTTTTGCAAAATGACTTCCGCTTCCTGTAAAGTCGTACCTACAGGTGCAGTTACCAGTTCTTCCTTCGTCATGACTTCACTGATTTTAAGGTTAAAATCGTGAATAAAGCGAAGATCACGGTTAGTAATAATACCCACCAGTTTGTTTTCTTCGTTTACAACAGGTACACCAGAAATACGGTATTTACCCATAACTGCTTCAGCATCAGATACCAAATGATCCGGAGTCAATGAGAATGGATTGGTGATAACACCGCTCTCAGAACGTTTAACCCGATCCACCTCTACCGCTTGCTGTTCAATCGACATATTTTTATGAATAATACCGATACCGCCCTCACGAGCCATCGCGATTGCCAACACTGCCTCAGTAACAGTATCCATACCAGCACTCATCAAAGGAATATTCAGTTTTACGTTATCACTCAAACGTGTCGCCACGCTTACTTCTTTGGGCAGAACCACCGACTTGCGAGGTACCAGCAAAACATCGTCAAAGGTAAGGCCTTCCTTACCGAATTTATCTTCCCACACCAAGATGATCCTCCTTCAAATTGTTTAGTCTGTATTGGTCTTGTTGTCTGTCCGACATGGACAAATCAAGGCTCTCTGAAAATATATTATTGCAATCTTAGCAAAGCGGTATAGGGGTGTCAAGCCTTCAACAATAGCCCTAACCTTTAGTATTTCCCTGTACAAACAACTGTACTCCTACGGAGGACAACCTTTAAAAATAAGCGTTTTTAAGAGTAATAGCTATTCACAAGAGCGTATCTCTTCTTTGAATGCGCAGCATAGAAGCAATTATACAAGTGGTTTGTACCCTAATATACCAAAGAGGACCATGATCTCATTGAGATCATGGTCCTCTTTACTTGTTGCTTGGCGACGTCCTACTCTCCCAGGACCCTGCGGTCCAAGTACCATCGGCGCTGGAGGGCTTAACGGTCGTGTTCGGGATGGGTACGTGTGGAACCCCTCCGCTATCGCCACCAAACATGAATCTGCTGAGCAAATTCTTTTTCAGGAATCAGCATCGCCAAATGCTGTGTGTTCGCTTGTTCCATATAAGCCACTTGTGCTTATACAATACAAAACTTACACCCTAAAAACTGGATCCGAAACTCATTGCGTCTTATCTTAGGATAAGCCCTCGACCGATTAGTATTGGTCAGCTCCATGCATTACTGCACTTCCACCCCCAACCTATCTACCTCGTCGTCTTCAAGGGGTCTTACATACTGGGAAATCTCATCTTGAGGGGGGCTTCACGCTTAGATGCTTTCAGCGCTTATCCCTTCCGTACATAGCTACCCAGCGGTGCTCCTGGCGGAACAACTGGTACACCAGCGGTACGTCCATCCCGGTCCTCTCGTACTAAGGACAGCTCCTCTCAAATTTCCTACGCCCACGACAGATAGGGACCGAACTGTCTCACGACGTTCTGAACCCAGCTCGCGTACCGCTTTAATGGGCGAACAGCCCAACCCTTGGGACCTACTTCAGCCCCAGGATGCGATGAGCCGACATCGAGGTGCCAAACCTCCCCGTCGATGTGGACTCTTGGGGGAGATAAGCCTGTTATCCCCAGGGTAGCTTTTATCCGTTGAGCGATGGCCCTTCCATGCGGTACCACCGGATCACTAAGCCCGACTTTCGTCCCTGCTCGACTTGTAGGTCTCGCAGTCAAGCTCCCTTCTGCCTTTGCACTCTTCGAATGATTTCCAACCATTCTGAGGGAACCTTGGGGCGCCTCCGTTACTCTTTAGGAGGCGACCGCCCCAGTCAAACTGCCCACCTGACACTGTCCTCGCACCGGTTTACGGTACCAAGTTAGAACCTAGATACGATCAGGGTGGTATCCCAAGGATGCCTCCCTTCAAGCTGGCGCTCAAAGTTCGACGGCTCCCACCTATCCTGTACAGATCGTACCCAAATTCAATATCAAGCTGCAGTAAAGCTCCATGGGGTCTTTCCGTCTTGTCGCGGGTAACCTGCATCTTCACAGGTATTAAAATTTCACCGGATCTCTCGTTGAGACAGCGCCCAAGTCGTTACGCCATTCGTGCGGGTCAGAATTTACCTGACAAGGAATTTCGCTACCTTAGGACCGTTATAGTTACGGCCGCCGTTTACTGGGGCTTCGGTTCATAGCTTCGCTCTTGCGAGCTTACCACTCCCCTTAACCTTCCAGCACCGGGCAGGCGTCAGCCCGTATACTTCGCCTTGCGGCTTCGCACAGACCTGTGTTTTTGCTAAACAGTCGCTTGGGCCTTTTCACTGCGGCCCCCTCGGGCTATTCACCCTACCGAGGCACCCCTTCTCCCGAAGTTACGGGGTCATTTTGCCGAGTTCCTTAACGAGAGTTCTTCCGCGCGCCTTAGAATTCTCTTCTCGCCTACCTGTGTCGGTTTGCGGTACGGGCACCTTCTCCTGGCTAGAGGCTTTTCTTGGCAGTCTGAGATCATGACCTTCGCTACTACAATTTTCGCTCCCCATCACAGCCCAGCCTTAACGATATGCGGATTTGCCTACACATCAGCCTCACTGCTTAGACGGACATCCATCAGTCCGCGTCACTACCCTACTGCGTCACCCCATCGCTCATAA
>NZ_JBBPAZ010000001.1:3617500-3715000 GCF_038009305.1 Paenibacillus sp. FSL P4-0113 | reverse complement strand
CACAGATGATTAGGGACTTTATATGTTAAGGACAGCATAAAAAAACAAAAGACGCCCGAGTTCCTTCTATATAAAGGAATCCGGGCGTCTTTGCTACCCTACACTATTCTCGTTGATTGATCTTAGGACAGAATAGGCTTGTTTTTAGATGAAGCTTCTGCAATTTTACCAAGTATTTGTTTCAGTACTTTAGCATTTTCCCCGACAAAACCGGAATCAAGCAGCACATCATGCGTTCCGATGACTTCGTATTCTTTGTATTGACCATGCGTCGCCTTTTGCCATAACAATTTATCTAATGATGTATCCGGACCAATACTATCATCCTCTGCAATCAGAGCATGGATATTCGCATGAACTTCACCTGCGTTAATAAGCTCATCGCGGTAGGTGGAGTAAACCAACATTTTGTCCATGACTCGCTCCCTGTCGGCTGGATCGGCGAGGAATACTTTGTACTGCTCCCTAATGCTATCCAGCACCGTCTCGACAATCTCTTCAAGCTCCTCAGGTGTCGATTCATCCTTGGACATCTTTCTCATAGCATCTACCATAATAATGTCACCAACATGGTAGCCTCGGCTTTCCATAGCTTTAGCTACCTCGAAGGCGAGATTTCCTCCAAGTGAGTATCCAAGGAATACATATGGGCCCTCGGCTTGAATGTTCACGATGGCATCGATGTATCGATCCAGCATATCTTGGCCCTGGAAACGATCGCCGATAAATTCCATCCCGTACACCTCGCAAAGCCCATCCAGCTCCTTGGCCATCTCATAGTACCCCAGAGAGTGACCTACCCGAGGAGGGAAGCAAAATACTTTAAGCGTTCCTTTCCCTGGGAAGTGGATAATTTCCATTTCTTGTTCGTCGGCAGTAGTTGTTGCCTGCAGCTTGAAAATTTCATGCGCCATTTCTTCCACAGTTGGCAGATTAAACACGGCCTGGAGTGGGAGATGGACGCCCATATTAGACGAGATCCTTTGGATCAAGCCCAATACTTTCAGGGAATGGCCCCCAAGGTCAAAGAAATGATCTCTGATCCCGATTTCCTGTACGCCGAGCACCTCGGACCAAATCTGAGCGAGCTCTACTTCTGTCTGCGTACGTGGCGCGATATACTCCGCTGTGCTCCGCAGAAGGATTTCTGGTGCCGGTAGCGCTTTGCGATCCAATTTGCCATTCGGATTCAGCGGCATTTGTGCGAGCTGTACGAAAGCAGACGGAATCATATAGCTTGGCAGCTCGCTGCCCAGTGCTTCGCGTAATACGCCCGCTGCGAGCCCTTCCTCGGCCACAAAGTATGCGCACAGCTGAGTACTTCCGCTGGAGTCAGCCAGTGCTAGAACAACCGCTTCCTGCACCGATGGCACCCTCAGAATTTGTGCCTCCACTTCTCCCAGCTCAATGCGGTAACCCCGGATTTTTACCTGGTGATCGATCCGTCCCAAATACTCAATATTCCCGTCTGGCAGCCATCGGGCCAAATCGCCCGTTCGGTAAATCCGTGCTCCCGGTTTGTACGGGTGAGGAATGAACTTCTCTGCGGTCAGGTCCGGCTGGTTGAAATACCCCCGCGCTACCCCTTCGCCTGCAATGCAGAGTTCTCCCGGTACCCCCACAGGTGATACCTGAGAAGCGCTGTCCATCATCCATACTTGGACGTTAGCGTACGGTTTGCCGATCGGCACATGCGTTAGAGCCGCAGTCTCAGGGCTAGTTGTATATCGGGTCGCATATACGGCCGCTTCGGTAGGACCATAGATATTCTCCAGTACTGCGTGTGGAGATACTTTATAGTACTCTTCTACAAGTTTGGCAGGCAGCGTCTCGCCGCAGGCAAACAGGTATTTCAGAGTAAGAAATCCTTGGGTGCCGCTTTCTTTCAAGTATTGAACGAGCACACTGAGCATCGATGGCACCAAATTAAGATGCGTGATTCGGTTCGTATCCACAGCCTCCAGCAGTGCCATCGGGTCTTTGTCCACGCCTTGTGGCAGGATCACGAGAGTCCCCTGTCCAAAGAACCAGCAGAACAGCTCTGGCACAGAGAAGTCAAAGGTGAATGTCGTTTTGAGCAGGAAACGGTCGCCTGCCAACATCGGATATTCAGCTTCCAGCTGACTCAGCGTATGGACGGCAGAGCGGTGTTCAATCATTACACCTTTCGGCTTGCCGGTTGAACCTGACGTGTAAATGATATACGCCAGATGCTCCGGCCCCGCAATTGGCTCCAGATTCGAGCTATCCCCATGGTACGCCTGCGGATCATCAAGTGCCAGGATCGTGCCAGTGAACGGGAACCGATCTTTAAGATGGTTCTTCGTCAGCAGAAGCTTCGCCCCCGAATCCTCCAGCATGTGGCGAATACGGTCTTCTGGGAACTCCGGATCAATCGGTACATAGGCCCCACCAGCTTTTAGAATGGCATGAATACCAATGATCATCTCAAGCGAGCGCTCGACCATGATGCCAACTGGTTGGTCCGGTCTGACCCCTTGGGCACGCAGTGTACGCGCAAGACGGTTCGCCTGCTGATGAAGTTCTCCATAGGTAAGCTTCGTTTCTCCGTAAACAAGTGCTGTACGATCCGGTGTGAGCGCAGCTTTTTCCTCAAATATGCCGTGGAGGGTTTGCTCACGCGGATAAGGAGCTACTGTATCTCCCCACACCTCTATTATTTGTGATTTCTCTTCTGGCGTGATCAGTTCCAGCTCATCAATACGGATAGCAGGTTGTACAGATACGCTTGTCAGAATTCTCGTCAAGTGTCCTTGAATCCGTTCCACACTCTCCCGGTCATAGACGCGAGCATTATATCGATACAAGAACTCCAGACTACGTCCCGGCAGCACAATAAGGTTAAAATCATAATTCGTCTGTTCAAACATCTGAACATCTGTAATTTTGTATTCAGCCTCTTCACTGGCAATTTTCTCTTCTAGATGCTCTTCTACCGGGTAATTTTCGAACACCATAATATGAGAAATCAAATCTTGCTTTTGTTCGCTCTGTGCTTGAATCTCATAGAGCGGATAGGAATCATAAGCATGTCCTGCCAAATATAATTCCTGCTGTCTTTTCATCACATGGGAGAACGTATCGCTTCCCTCGGCCTGAACCCGAACTGGAACTGTATTAATGAAGAGACCGATCATGCTTTCGATACCCGGAATCTCGGCAGGTCTTCCCGATACCACACTTCCGAAGACGATATCCTGGCTTCTATTGTAGCGCTGCAGCACGATTCCCCAGGCTGCTTGCATCAGCGTATTCATCGTCACCTGATGTTGTTTGGCCACCTGTTCCAGGCGATCGGTCAGTTCCGCATCCAACGTGAATACCAGCTTCTCCGACACATAGGCCTCTGCTTTTGCCGATGGCTGTGTGATGGCTTGTGGCAGCTTCGTCTGCTGCTCGTAGCCTTTCAGGTACCCTCTCCAGTAAGAGGATGCCTCTTCCTCGCCTTGTTTCTCCAACCATTGAATGTACTGGCTGTACGATGCTGCTACAGGAAGCTCAGGTTCCCTTTGCTCACGTAGAGCTCCGTATGTTTCAAACACTTCCTGGAGCACAAGTGGCATACACCAGCCATCCAAAATGATGTGATGAGAGCTCCACAAGAGATGGTAATGCTCTTTTGCAGTACGTAGAATAGCAACACGCAGCAAGGCTTCATTCGCAAGATCAAAGCCTCTTGCTTTGTCTTGGGCAACATAAGCTGCAAGACGCGCTTCTATTTCAGCGGAATCCAGCTCATGCAAATCCTCGTATACGAAATCGCATGCTCTTTCTTTGAACACAATCTGTATAGGGAAATCGCCCCATCCAGCATGGAAATTCGTTCTCAATATGGCATGCCGTTTCATCAGTTGCTGTAAGCTGCGTTTGAAAACCTCAGGATAGAACACTCCCTGAATTTCAAATGTGGCCTGCTCAAAGTAGACCTCTGAATGAGCCTCCAGCAAGCTGTGGAACAACATCCCCTTTTGCATCGGCGTCAGTTTATACATATTTTCAATACTACCGATATGCCGTGTCTGCTCTTCTAACTCCTCAATCTTTTCCAAGCTGATATCTTTGAGGAGTACATCGCTTGGTGTTAGTTCTGTTCTTTCCTTACTTACGCAATGTCCAATGACTTCACTAAGACAGTTCTTCAGAATGCCAACAAACTTAGCCACGGACTCCCCGTAGAACTGATGATGGTTATAGCTGACCGAGAGTTGAAGCTGCCCTTCGGCAATCAGTCCATTAATGTTCAATGCCTGATGCTGCACCATCTGCTCACTGACCTCAGGTCCTACGGAGTAAGGCGATACTTCCATCGTCCCTCCTGCAAGATCCTGATCGAACTGACCCAAGTAGTTGAACGTAATCTCCGGTTCAGCCGAGAAGGAGGAGGCATCGGGACTGTCGCTTAAATATTTCAAAATCCCATATCCGACACCTTTGTTCGGGATACGACGCAAGCCTTCCTTTACATGCTTGATTCTGGCCCCGATCTCCAATTCCCCGTCCATCTCAAGGGCGACAGGGTATTGACTTGTAAACCAGCCTATTGTGCGAGTAATATCCAGTTCCGGTACAACAGGCTCCCGCCCATGTCCCTCCAGAAGGATGCCTACACGTTCGATTCCCGTCCACTCGTGAACAGCCATACCAAGGGCCGTCAGGAGCAGATCGTTGACCTCCGTATTGTAAGTACGGTTCGCTTCTTTCAGGAACTGCTCTGTCTCTTCTGGTGACCATCTGACCGTGATAGCCTCGCTATCTTTGATGAGAAGAGCGCCATCTACCTTGTCTTTGGGAAGAGGGACAAAGCCACCTCCTTCTACCTCTGCCCAATAGCTGAGTTCTTGTTCAGCCGCCGGGCTGTTAGCAAATTGTGTGATTCCCTCAACCCATGCACGGTACGAATCCGTCTTCTGCGGAAGCTTGACTGCTTCTCCACGTGCTGCCTGCTCGTAGCCTTCCTGCAGGTCCTCAAAGAGGATACGCCAGGATACGCCATCCACAGCCAGATGATGAATAACGATCAACAGATGTTCGCCTTCTGCACAGCGGAACAGACCCAGTCTAAAGAGAGGTCCATCCTCCAGAGAGATGCTGCGCTGAATGGCTTCCGCACCCGCTTCTATTGCTGAAGCCGGGTCTGTCTCATCCCGCAGGTCGTGGATTTGGAGGCTATAGAGTTCACCCTCACCTACGCTCCGGTTCCAGGCCTCCAATCCCTGCTCTCCTTGGCGGAACACCAGTCGTAAAGCATCATGATGCTCTGCAATTGTCCGAACAACCTCGGCGAGCGCATCGGTATTGAAGCCATCCCGTCGGTACAACATGACCGACTGATTAAAGTGATGCAGATCCATTGACTGTTCATCGAAGAATCTGTGCTGAGCAGGTCCCAGTCTTACCGATCCGTGTACCTCGCTTTGGTCCGCAATTCGGCTGACCACACTAACGCGCTGCGCCAACTCTGCAATTGTCGGATAACCGAACAAATCCTTCATTTCAAGCTTGTAGCCTGCTTGAAGAAGCCTTGAGGATACTTGAATGGATTTGATCGAGTCACCTCCAAGCTCAAAGAAATTATCATGAATGCCGACAAGCGGCACGCCAAGTACACCTTGCCAGATTGAAGCCAAAATGTTCTCCACATCCGTCCGCGGAGCGGTAAAGTCTGCTCCCGCCTTTATACCCGAGTTCGGTTCAGGCAGTGCCTTGCGATCCAGTTTGCCATTCGGTGTCAGAGGCATCACGTCCAGTTGTACGAAGTAAGACGGAATCATATATGCAGGCAGTCCGGCAGACAGTTCGTTTCTCAGCTCGCTGACAGACATTTCGCGATCCGCTACAAAGTAAGCACACAGAGACTTCTGTCCATTGGCGTCTGCCCACGCAACAACGAGAGCTTCCTCGACAAGGGGCATATCCAGCAACTTGGCCTCAATCTCACCAAGCTCAATACGATAGCCCCGTATTTTGACTTGATGGTCAATACGCCCAATGTACTCAATGTCTCCATTAGGAAGGCGACGAGCCAAATCTCCGGTGCGATACATATTTCCTTCCGCAGCGAACGGATTCCTAATGAATTTTTCTGCGGTAAGATCCGGACGGTTCAGGTATCCACGGGCTACTCCGTCCCCGGCGATGTACATTTCGCCCTCCACACCTAACGGTACGAGACGAAGCTGTTCATCCAGGATATGAATGTATATATTGTCTGACGGCAAACCAATCGGTACGGATTCCCGTGTATCCTTCGCAGGATCGTACAGGTGAATCATGCAGCCGACGACCGTTTCGGTTGGTCCATATTCATTGTAGATTTTGATATTGCCACCAAAGAGGTCGGTAATCGTTTTTGACAAATGTGTGGTCAGATTCTCTCCACCCACAATAAGCTGCTGAATGCGACTCTCTACCGGGATGGTCATATCTTTAATCAGACTGAGATGCGTCGGCGTCAGCTTGAGAATATCCACCGCATTTTCGCGCAAAATATGCTGAACAACCTCCGCTTTATCTATACCATCATAAATCCGTACTATTCCTCCATTTATTAACGGAGTAAACATTGATGTCATCGTCAAGTCAAACGAAATGGACGAATACAGCGGGAAGTCCGTTGGTTGCCCTGCACAATAGACTTTATTGGCCCACCAGATGTAGTTCACGATTCCTTTATGGTTAATCATGGTTCCCTTCGGATTTCCTGTTGTACCCGAAGTATAGATTAGATACACCAAATCGTTTCCTCTCACAGGAATATTAGGATTATTCACTCCAGCTCCGTAGATGTGCGGGGCATCCAATTCCATAACCATTCCCTCAAAGGCCGCTAGTTTCGTCAGGTGGCTCTGTGTGAGCAGAATCTCAGCGCCAGAGTCCTTCAGAATATACTGAATCCGCTCCTGCGGATATTCAGGATCAATCGGTACATAGGCTCCGCCCGCTTTGAGTACCCCCATGATGGCAACCAGCAGTTCCACTGACCGATCCGCCAACAGCCCCACTACTTGTTCACTCCGTAGTCCTTGGGCTATCAAGGTGGAAGCTAGTCTGTTCGCCTGCTCGTTCAGCTCCCGATATGTGATCTGGATGTCGCCGCTTATTGCCGCGATCTTATCCGGCGTACGGGCCACCTGTTCCTCAAACAAGGTATGCAGGCCCTGATCACTTGGGTAGACATGAGCCTTGCCACCCCAGTCAAGCAGGTTTGTCCGTTCCTCAGATGTTACAATCTCCAGTTCCTGTATCGTCGCTTGCGGATGAGTAGCTACCTGATCGAGCATTTGCAATAAATGTCCTCCGATTCGCACAATGCTTTCTTGCTCGTAGACCGAAGCATTGTAGCGAATGCAGACCTTAATGTCTTCGCCTGGAATCACAACCAGGTTAAAGTCATAGTTGGTTTGTTCAAACATGGTGAAGTTGGCAACTTCGAGATTGTCCTCCGTTTGATTACCCGATTGCTCCACCTGTTCGTCGAGCGGGTAATTTTCAAAGATCATAATATGAGAAATCAGGTCCTGCTTTTGGGTTGTTTTCCCCTGAATCTCATACAGTGGATAGGTATCGTAGACACGACCAGCCAATGATTGTGCCTGTGTACGTTTCATTACCTCGACGAAAGCCTCGTCTTTGGATGACTGTACACGGATAGGTACTGTATTAATAAACAGACCCACCATATTCTCGATCCCTGCAATCTCAGCCGGTCTACCCGACACAACGCCGCCGAAAACGACATCCGAGCTGGCATTATAACGTTGAAGAATCAGTCCCCAAGCTGTCTGCATGAGTGTGTTGACGGTCACGTGATTGCGCTTCGCGACAACATCCATTTTACCGGTCAAAGATGCACCCAGATGGAGAACATGCTCTTTTAGGACATAGCCCGCTTCTTTGGCTTGAGATTTCGTTTTACCTTCCGGCAATACGGTATTCCCGTCATAATCTTCGAGATATTGGCTCCAATATGTTGAAGCTTCTTGATCATCCTGTGCATCAAGCCACTCGATATAACGGCTATAGGGCTGAGCTGGCGGCAGGACAGGCTGTAATTGCTGTTTCTTGGCAGAATAATAATCGAACAGCTCCTGTGTAATGATCGGGATACACCAGCCATCCATAACAATATGGTGGAAGCTCCACAATACAAGACAGCTTTGATCCTTCTGCAAGACGGTCACTCGCATCAGCGGATCATCTGACAAGCTGAACCCCTTAACCATATCTTCAGCAATATAAGCCTTGATCCGGGCTTCTTGTTCCTGCATAGATGCGTCGCGCAAATCTACGTAGTGCAGAGGGATTAACCGTTGCTTAAAGACAACTTGCAGCGGTACATCCGCAATGTTGTTGTAAAAGCCGGTACGTAGTATGGCATGTCGTTGCACCAAAGCCTGGAAGCTCTCGAAGAAGATATCTACATCGAAGCTGCCACGCATCTCAAACGTTGCCTGTTCGAAGTATGAAGAGGAATCCGGCTCCAGCAGGCTGTGAAACAGCATGCCCTTCTGCATTGCCGTCAGCTTGTACACATCCTCAATCTCTCCGATATGAGCCGTCTGCGCCGTAAGTCGATCAAGCTGCTCCAATGTTAATCCTTGGAACAGAACATCACTAGGTGTAAGCTGTGAACACTCCTGAGCTACACAATGCCGGATGACCTCACTAAGGCTTGACTGTAATAATTCAGCAAAATGACTCACCGTCTCGTTACGATACTGCCTGTTGCTGTACGTAATCGTCAGTGATAGCTGTCCTTCAGCAATCATGCCATTCACATCCAGAGCATATTGCTGTGGTGTGAGATCGCTGAGCGCCTTACCGACTGAATGTGTAGACAAGCTAAGAGCATTCCCCTCCAAATCCTGGTCAAACTGTCCAAGGTAGTTGAAGGAAACTTCTGGTTCTACGCTGAATCGAGTGTCTTTTTCCGGTGCCATATATTTCAGCAGACCGTAGCCGATACCTTTGTGCGGAACCTCTCGCAAATTCTCCTTGATGCGCTTGATCCGGGTAGATACTTCCTGCCCATCTTGCAGGTTCAGCAGAACAGGGTACTGAGTTGTGAACCAGCCCACGGTACGGGTAATATCCAGATCTGGTATGATCATTTCCCGTCCATGTCCTTCAAGGTTAACCAGAACCTGCTCCATGCCTGTCCAGCGCTGAATAGCTGCTCCCAGAGCAGTCAAGAGTAAATCATTCGTCTCCGTATGATAAGCCCGGTTTGCTTGTCGCAACAGCAGCTCTGTTTCTTCAGCAGACCACGTTACCGTAACCGACTCGGTATCCCGAACGGTGCCTGGCTCCTGATCCTTATCCTTGGGCAGTGGAGCCAGAAGCGTCTCCTCAATCTGCTGCCAGTATGAACGCTCCTCGTCCAGGGCAGGACCCGCTGCATACTTCGCCGCTTGCTCGGACCATACAAGATACGAATCGGTCTTTTGCGGAAGAACAATCGTTTGTCCATTCAACGCCTGCTCGTATCCTGTTGCAATGTCTTCAAACAGGATGCGCCAGGACACACCGTCAACCAAGAGGTGATGAATGACAATCAACAAATGATCGCCATCTTCACAATGGAACAGGCCTAGCTTGAACAGTGGGCCACCTTCCAAGTCAAAGCTTGCCTGAATGGCATTGGCTTGGGCCTGAACCGCAGCTGTCTGGTCTTCCGCCTGCCGCATATCAGCAATGTCCAATGTGTAGAGCTCGCCTTCATCCGTTCCCCGATTCCAAGCTGCGTATCCAGCTTCTGTAGGCCGGAAAACCATGCGCAGCGCGTCATGATGGATCGCAATTTGGTCCATTGTCAATCGGAGTGCAGCCTCATCAAAGCCGTCTTTCCGATAGAGCATGACGGCATGATTATAATGGTGCGGCTCCGCTGTATGGCGTTCAAAGAACCAGCGCTGAATTGGCATTAACTCTGCTGCACCTTTAATTTCGCCCTGTTCCGCTGTACGTCCGGCTGCCTGAAGATACGGGCTGAGCTCGGCAATTGTCGGATATTTGAAGAGATCCTTCATCTCTAATTTATATCCAGCTTGGAACAATCTCGAGGACACTTGAATCGCCTTGATGGAGTCACCACCCAGGTCGAAGAAATGATCGTGGATGCCGACCTGCTGTGCTCCCAGCACACCTTGCCATACGGAAGCCAAAGCTTCCTCAGCCTTCGTCCTTGGCGGTTCATAAACCGCTCCAGTCTGCACATTGGCCTCCGGAGCCGGAAGCGCTTTGCGATCCAGTTTGCCATTTGGTGTCAAAGGCAGCTGTTCCAATTGCATAAAGTAAGATGGAATCATATAAGCCGGCAGTTCGGCAGCCAAGGCTTTTCTCAACTCTCCTACCGTCAGCATCTGATCGGCTGTGAAATAGCCGACAAGCACTTTTTGTCCACTTCCATCCTCTTGGGCGAGCACAACGGCCTCTCTTACAGACGGAGCATGGAGCAGCTTCGCTTCCACTTCGCCTAGCTCAATACGGTAACCACGGATTTTTACCTGATGGTCAATCCGTCCCAAATACTCCATGCTGCCATCCGGCAACCAGCGTGCCAAGTCACCCGAGCGGTACATACGCTCGCCTGCTTCGAACGGATGAGCGACAAACTTCTCTTCCGTCAATTCCGGTCGGTTCAGATAACCTCGCGCCAGACCTACGCCCGCCACATAGAGTTCACCTGGAATGCCAATCGGCTGTGGACGGCGTTGTTCATCCAAAATGTACGCTCGCAGCGTCGGAATCGTGGTGCCGATATTGCTGCGGCCCTGTTCAATTTCCAACTCTGTAATTTCCTTGTAGGTTACATGCACGGTCGTTTCGGTAATGCCGTACATGTTAATGAGCTGCACTTGCGGATACTTCGTTCTCCAGTCCTTGAGCAGGGCCGGAGCTAATGCCTCTCCACCGAAGATAATCATACGGAGGCTCAGTTCTGCCGCCTGATGACCGAGCTCTTCCTGTAGCAACTGGTAGAAGTAAGTCGGTGTCTGGTTCAAAACGGTGACCTTCTGATCCTTAAGCAATTGTAAGAAACGATCTGGACTCTTCGCGGTAAGCGATGGAACGATGACCAACCGTCCTCCGTTCAGCAATGCTCCGTACATTTCCCATACAGAGAAGTCAAAACAGAATGAATGGAACAGTGTCCACGTATCCTGAGGACCAAAGTCAAACATATTTTTATCATTAAAGAGCAAGCGAACTACATTTTTATGCTCAATCAGTGTTCCCTTTGGCTTGCCTGTCGTACCCGATGTGTAGATGACGTAGGCAAGATTCCCCGGTCCGGCTGCAGACTCCAGGTTTGAGACATCCTCCTTGTAGGAAGCCGTTTTGTCCAGACTTACGATATCCCCGGCGAAGGAGACCCGTTGCTCCAGATGCGCTTGTGTCAGCAGTAGCTTGGCTCCTGAATCCTCAAGCATAAAGCGAATGCGGTCTTCTGGATATTCAGGATCTACAGGGACATAGGCCCCGCCTGCTTTCAAGATGGCTAAAATTCCGACCACCATTTCAAGGGAACGATCCGCCATGATTCCAGCCAAACCGTCTGGTTGCAAACCACGTTCCCTCAGCGTTCGGGCAAGTCCATTGGCCCGCTCGTTCAGCTCGATGTAGGACAGGGTTGCATCTTCACATACGACTGCCACTGCATTCGGAGTACGTGCGGCCTGCTCCTCGAACAGCGCATGGATCGTCTTGTCACGAGGATAATCTGCCTTGGCTTCGTCCGGCGCTTTCATCAGCCTTGATTTTTCCTGAGGTGTCACGATATCAAGGGATGACAACGGCAGTGCCGGATTGGCGATGGCTTCCCGAATAAGCTGTACAAAGTGGCCTGCCATCCGATCAGCAGTCTCTTGCTTGTAGATCGCAGTCGCATACTCAAGCGTGCAGTTCAATGCCCCGTCTGCTTCTTCACTCACGGTCAACGTAAGATCGAACTTGGCAGCCGGATGTACATTATCGTAAGGAGTGAAGCGCAATCCTTCTATTTCTTGTTCTCCCTGATCGATATTTTGCAGGACAAACATGGTATCAAATAGTGGGTTACGGCTCAAATCACGCTGAAGCTCCAGCTTTTCTACCAGCTCCTCGAACGGGTAATCCTGGTTTTCATAGGCCCGCAGCGCTGTTTCCCTCACTTCCTGCAGATAAGCCTCGAAAGGCTTCTCTCCTTCTGGATAAGTACGAAGTGCCACTGTGCCGACGAACATACCGATGAGGCCTTCGAGTGTCGCATGGGATCTTCCTGCCACAGGTGAACCGACGATGACATCTTCCTGACCTGTGTACTTGTGCAAGAGCGCTGTATAGGCTGCCAGCAGTACCATGAACAGAGTGGAACCCGTTCGGGTAGCCAGCTCCTGAAGTGAAGCACTCAGAGAAGAATCAATTTGGAAGTCGATTCGATCGCCCGCAAAGCTTCGCACCGCAGGACGAACTTCATCTCCTGGCAAATCCAGCACTGGCAAGCTTCCGCGGAAAGCATCCAGCCAGTAAGCCTCCTGGGCCTTAAGACGCTCGCTTCCGAGCTGCTCTTGCTGCCATACCGCATAGTCTGTGTACTGGATCTGTAGCTCAGGAAGTACGTCCTCCTCTTGGTAGAAGCGGAGAAACTCTTCTATGAGAATATTCATAGAAACCCCATCTGAGACAATATGGTGCATGTCAAACAATAGTAAATGGCGCTCATGTGCAATTCGAATAAGGCCGACCCGCAGCAATGGAGCTACACCCAGATCAAAAGGACGGACGAACTGCTGAAGGGTAGCTCCTGCCTCTTCCTCGCTCAACTCCGCATATTCCACAGCAAACGGAACATCCGTCAGGAGCTGCTGTACAGGTTCACCGTTCACGGTCACAAAACGAGTACGCAGCGAACCATGACGATGAATCAGACGACGGAATGCCTGCTCTAGTCGTTCCCGATCCAAAGCTCCCTCAACGGTAAGAATACCTGGCATATTGTAGCTCAGCTCTCCACCTTCCAGCTGACTTAGAATAAACAGTCGTTTTTGGGCAGAGGACAATGGATAATGCTCTCTCGCTCCCGCTGTAGGAATTTCTTCGAAATTCAGCGGTGTATAGCCCTCAATAGCACGGGCCAATCCTTCAATAGTAGGAGACTCGAACACTGCTCTCAGACTAATCTCTCGATTCATTTCCTTGCGAATTCGTGAGACTAGCAGGGCTGCACGCAGTGAATGACCTCCAAAATGGAAGAAATTATCCTTCACTCCCGCATTCTCTACACCTAGCACCTCTTGCCAGATTTGGGCTAATTGCATTTCTACAGGTGTCTTTGGAGCCTCAGATGAAGCAACTGCCCATCCACGCTCGCCCTGCAGCGCTTTTCGATCGATTTTTCCGTTCGACGTCAGAGGCATATCGTCCATTTGTATGAAGCGGGAAGGGATCATATATCCAGGTAACATCTCCGACAGGACGGCCCGAAGTTCGGATACCTCAAGTTTCTGAGCGGCTACGAAGTAAGCGACTAGATCTTTGTAGCCATCATTGCCCTCTACAGCCATGGCCACGACTTCCTGAACGGACGGCACTCTGAGCATTTGTGCTTCTACCTCGCCTAGCTCGATACGGTAGCCGCGGATTTTGACTTGGTGATCTATTCGACCTAAGTACTCGATGGTTCCATTCGGTAACCAGCGAACCAAGTCACCCGTCCGATACATACGCTCTCCTGGAGCAAATGGATTGTCCACAAACTTCTCGTCCATTAACTCAGGCTGGTTATGATACCCCCGCGCTAACCCGATACCCGAAATGCATAGCTCTCCAGCTACACCGACAGGTTGCAATCTAAAATGGTCATCCAAGATGTACACACTATGGTTAGCAATAGGTCGTCCAATAGATACAATATCCGTTGCTCCCTCACTGTCCGGGACAGACCAGATTGTGGTGCATACGGAGTCCTCTGTTGGGCCATAGCCATTAGAGTAACGTACATGCTTCCTCCACTCTTCGATCAACTCGATCGATGCGGCCGATCCAGCGGTTAGCAAGCACCGCAGTGTTGGCAAACGCTCTGGATCAAGGTGGATAGCGTAAGCGGGTGGCAAAGTCGCTACCGTAATCCCCTTATCGTTCATGAACTGCTCGAACAGGGCATGATCTAAAATATCTTGTGGAGAAGGGATGCACAGAACAGCCCCGTGGCTCAGCGCCGTTAAAATTTCCGAAACCGATGCATCAAACGACAGGCTTGCAAACTGAACGATCCGATCCTGCGGTGTAACTTCGAAGTGTGTCCCGTATACGTCCGAAAGATTGGGTAGTCCCCGATGCTCGACTAATACGCCCTTAGGCTGACCCGTCGTACCTGAAGTGTAGATCACGTAAGCCAGATCATCCGGGCCGGCAGTAGCCTCCAAATTCGAGGTGTCGGCATCATAGGTCGATGATTCATCCAGCAGCAAAACATTTTCCGTCCATCCGAGATGCTCCAAGAGATGGGCCTGTGTAAGGATCAGCTTCGCCCCGGAATCTTCAAGCATGTAACTGATTCGTTCTTTCGGATACTCTGGATCGATTGGAACATAGGCACCCCCGGCTTTCATAATGCCGTAGATCGCAACGATCATTTCGAGCGACCGTGCAGCAATCAGTCCCACCAGATCTCCCGTCTTGATTCCCTGAGTACGGAGCCTTCTCGCCAGTCCATTGGCTTTTGCATTGAGCTCGGCGTAGGTCAGCATCTCGTCCCCAAACAAAAGGGCAGTCGCGTCTGGCGTTCGTCCCGCCTGTTCCTCCAACAGCCCGTGGAACGTGTTACATTGCTCGTAAATGCCTGGTGTATTTCCCCATACGTTCAGAATCTGTTCTTTCTCCTGCGGCGTGACTAATTCTAGAGCATCCACGGAAATTGCAGGATTCTCCACAATTTGTTCCATCAGGTGGAACAAGTGGCCCTTGATTTGCTCGATCGTGGCTGGATCATAGACGAGCGCATTGTATTGGAACAACAATCTCATCTCTTTGCCCGGTAGAACAATTAAGTTAAAATCGTAATTCGTTTGTTCAAGAAGCTCCGCTTCCTCAATCCCAAAGGCAGCCTCGCCACCACCCAGACGCTCTACTTCCTCTTCCACAGGATAATTCTCAAACACCATAATATGAGAGATGAGATCCTGCTTCTGATCCGTCTGAGCCTGAATTTCAAACAACGGGTAGGTGTCATACATATGAGAAGCCATATATTGTTCCTGCTGCTGCTTCATCAGAACCGTGAAGGGGAGATTCTCCTCTGTCTTCACACGAACAGGAATCGTATTGATGAACAAACCAATCATCCGATCAATGCCCGGAATTTCTGCTGGTCTGCCTGATACTACACTTCCGTACACGACATCCCGGCTACCGTTATAGCGTTGAAGTGCAATGCCCCAGAGGGACTGCAGCAATATGTTCATCGTGACATGAGCATCCCTGGCCACCTTTTCAAGGCGCTCAGTTAATTCCTTGCTGAGAGGATAATTCAGCTTTTCTGCTACATAGCCTTCTCCCTTACTTGCTCCACCGACTTGAGGTAAAAGCGTCTGCTGCTCGTAACCGGCCAGATATCGGCTCCAATAGTTGGACGCAGCTGCTTCATCCTGCTGTTCCAGCCATTCGATATATCGACTGTACGGATGAACCTCTGCCAGCTGCGGCTCTCTTCCTTCCAGAAGGGCAAAATAGTGTTCAAATACCTCCTGCGTAATTAACGGAACACACCACCCATCCATGACGATGTGGTGAAAGCTCCATAAGAGACGGAAGCTCTCTTCATCTGTTTGTAAAATCGATACACGAAGAAGCTCGTCTTCAGCCAGGTTAAAGCCCCGTGCTTTGTCCTTAGCACCAAATGTCTTCAGGTAAGCCTCACGCTGCGATGCATTCATCTCCCGCAGGTCTTCGTACACCAATTTAGCGCCTCTGTGCCGAAATACAACCTGCAAAGGCTCGCTGCCCCATCCGCTGTAAAAGTTCGTGCGCAGGATGGCATGACGCTCCACCACTGCATCCAGACTGTGTCCGAAGGCGTTCGGATCAAAGCTACCTTTAAAGTCAAAAGCAGCCTGCTCAAAATAAGCGCCTGTATGCGGCTCAAACATATCATGGAACAGCATGCCCTTCTGCATCGGCGTCAGACTATATACATTCTCAATATCGCCAATGTGGCTCATTTGCTTAGAAAGCTCCTCCAGGTCGGCAATGCTTAGACCTTTCGCAAGCACGTCGCTTGGTGTCAATACGGTTTTTTCTTGGGTTACGCAATGCTGAAGAAGCTCCCGCAGGCTTTCTTCAATATATCCAGCGAGCTGTTCCATCGTAGATGACTTATACTGTTTTCCGTTATAAGTAATCGTCAGAGTCAGGGCTCCGTCCGTCACCATGCCATTGATATCTAGCGTATAGGCCGGTTCCTCCAACAAGCTTTGCGCGCTTCCGGTCGGATAAGGAGAGATCTGCAATGAGCTTCCTTGCAAATCCTGATCAAATTGCCCCAGATAGTTAAAAGAAATCTCAGGTTGCAAGCTGAAGCTATCTTCATCCAACTGACTTGCCACCGTTTTGAGCAACCCGTAGCCAATACCTTTGTTCGGAATTCGGCGCAACCCTTCTTTCACAGACTTGATCAAGGAGGCCACTTCCGAGTTATCCCCCAAGTCTAAAATCACCGGATATTGACTTGTAAACCAGCCGACGGTACGGGTGATGTCAATATTCGGTATAATCGGCTCACGACCGTGCCCTTCCAGATTCACAGCAACCTTTTCGATCCCAGACCACTTGGATATCGCCATGCCTAGAGCAGTCAATAGCAAATCATTCGTCTCTGTTTGATAAGCACGGTGGGCTTTTCTCAACAATTGGTCGGTTTCTTCTATAGTCCATTGTGCTGTTACTACTTTGCTATCCTGTAAAAGAAGGCTTTCCACAGCCTCATCCTTCGGCAACTGTTCGAGTGGCTGATCCTTCAGCTCTCTCCAATACGCCCGATGAGTCTCCATTTCAGGGCCTTCCGAATAACGAGCAAGGGCGTCACCCCAGTCACGGAAGGAATCCGTCTTCTGCGGGAGTGTCAGTGCTTGGCCTTGAATCACCTGCTCATAGCCTGCTGCGATGTCCTCGAACAAAATCCGCCAGGATACTCCGTCCACCACCAAATGGTGGATCACGATCAGAAGGTGGTCTCCATCCTGACAATGGAAAAGCCCTAACTTCAGCAGCGGGCCTTCTGCCAGATGGATACTGCGCTGAATGTCATCCGACAGCGATGTAATGGCTGCAGTCGGATCGGATTCATTCCGTAAATCAACGGTGAACAGGCTATAAAGCTCTCCTTCTTCAAGATCACGATTCCAAGCTTCGTAGCCATGCTCTGTCTGACGGAAAACCATACGAAGGGCGTCATGATGCTCAGCAAGTTTTCTCAGCACCTGATGCAAGGCCTTTTCCTCAAACCCCTGTTCACGATACAGCATAACCGCTTGATTGAAGTGATGAGGCTCTGACTGCTTCCGGCCAAAGAACCACTGTTGGACTGGAGTCAAGCGAGTCGCTCCACGCACAACTCCCTGTTCAGCCATGTGCACAGCCGTCTGTATTTCCGCGCCTAGCTCGGCAATGGTTGGCGATTTGAACAGTTGCTTCATCTCTAACCGATAGCCGGCCTGCAGTAACCGTGACGACACCTGAATGGCCTTGATGGAATCTCCACCCAATTCAAAGAAATTGTCATGGATACCCACCTGTTCGGCACCCAGCACCCCTTGCCAGACAGACGCCAAAGCTTCTTCGGCCGGTGTACGAGGAGCTGTATACTTCCGTCCTGTATGCGCACCTACTTGCGGAGCCGGCAGAGACCTGCGGTCCACTTTTCCGTTTGACGTTAATGGCATACGATCCATCTGAATAAAATAGGATGGCATCATATAGCCCGGAAGTACCTGCGATAGGGCAAGGCGTAGTTCGCCTGCCGTGAGCGCACGATCCGCCACATAATAAGCGCAAAGCTGCTTCTCTCCAAGCTCATCCGCGCGAACGACCACTACGGCGTCGATTACTGACTCCACCTTGGCCAGTTGGGCCTCGATTTCAGGGAGTTCGATGCGGTAACCACGTATTTTGACCTGCTCATCAATTCTTCCTTTAAACTCCAAATTCCCATCTGGAAGCCAGCGTACCAAATCCCCAGTTCTGTAGCAGGGTTCTCCGTCCTTCACAGGACTAGGGACAAATTTCTCTGCTGTGAGATCAGGACGATTGAGATATCCGCGCGCTACACCTTCACCGCCGACAATGAGTTCACCCCAAGCACCAATAGGCTGTAATTGCAGCGATCCATTGACCACATAAGCGGTCGAATTACTAATTGGGCGACCAATCGGTACGACCCCTTCGGCACGACCTGGAATCTCGTAGGTGGTGGAGAAGGTCGTATTCTCTGTCGGACCATAGCCATTGATAGGGACAAGATCAGGATTAGCCTCGATTACACGATTCATATGAGATATGGACAGTACGTCACCGCCGACTAGTAATGCTTTGAGCCCTCTGAACAGGTACTCATCCTGCAGGGAAAGCTGATTGAAAAGCGGTGAAGTAAGCCACAATGTCGTAATCCCGTACTTGGCAATAGCTGCTTTGAGCCTATCGGCAATCAGAATGTCGTCATTCTCTACGAAATAGAGCTGTCCACCGTTAAGCAAAGCTCCCCATATCTCGAATGTAGAAGCATCAAAGGCCACTGCTCCCGTTTGCAAAATCCGCGTAGATTCATTCAGCTCCACATAGTTGGTCTCTTTGACCAGACGAACCACGTTCCGGTGTTCCACCATAACGCCCTTCGGTCTACCCGTCGTACCCGATGTATAGATGACATAAGCAAGCCCCTGCGATCCCTGAGCAGTCTCCGGCTGGGCAGGTTCAGCTGCATAAGCCTCTTCACTGCTAAGATCGACAATCGGTATACCGTAGTCTACATTTATAAGCTCGCTCTTTTGCACCAATAATAGCTTGGCGTCCGAATCATTAAGCATATAACGCACCCGATCTTCCGGGTAATCAGGATCAATAGGCACATAGGCTCCACCCGCTTGAAGCACCGCGAGCATACCAATGACCATTTCGATGCTTCGTCCACCCATCACGGCCACAGGCTGCTCCCTTAACGTTCCCAAACGACGCAGTGTTTGGGCCAATCGGCTCGCCTTGTCTTCCAATTCAAGGTACGTTAGCTGGACATCGCCGAATACAAGCGCCGTCTGCTCCGGTGTACGCTTGACTTGTTCTGCGAACAGCTCATGAATGGTCTTGTGGCTTGGATAAGGAGTCGATGTCGCGTTAAATACTTCAACGATCTGTACTTTCTCCTCCGGTGTGATCATTTCTATCTCGGCCAGTTGCAACTGGGGATTGGCCGAGACTGCGTGCAGAATCCGGAGCAAGTGCGTTGCAAGTCGCTCTACACTTTCACGGCGATATAAAGCCGTACTATACTCGAGGCCAAAGGCTAATTTTGAGCCCTTCTCCTCTACATTGAGGGACAGGTCAAATTTGGCTGTGACGGTGTCCATCAAGTAAGGAGTAAAGTGCACTCCGTCCATTTCCTGCTCTTCCTGCTCGGTATTTTGTAATACCAATAGGGTGTCAAAGAGCGGATTGCGGCTGACATCACGTCCTACGCCCAGCTTTTCGACCAATTTTTCAAAAGGGTAATCCTGATGCTCAAACGCCTTGAGCGCTGTTTCCTTGATTTCCAGAAGATAATCCTGAAAGGTTTTATCTCCTGCCGGGTAGCTGCGCAAGGCCAGTGTGTTGACAAACATTCCGATGATACCCTCAAGCTCAGCCTGCGGCCTTCCGGCTACTGGAGAACCTACGACGATGTCCTCCTGTCCTGTATATTTGTGCAGTAGTACCGAATAAGCAGCCAGCAATACCATATACAGTGTAGTACCTGTACGGGATGCAAGCTCTTGTATCGCCTTATTTCCAGACTCATCCAATGTAAAATCAATTCGGCTTCCCTCGAAGCTTCGAACCGAAGGTCGTTGGAAGTCTGTAGGCAGATCCAATACTGGCAACTCTCCTTCAAAGGCTTGCAGCCAATATTTCTCAAAATCTTGCCATTGGTTCTCTGACTGTTCCCGTTGCCATACGGCATAATCCTTGTACTGGATGTGCAGCTCTGGTAGCTGTTCTCCTTGATACAAATGAGTAAGTTCCTCTATCAATATTTGAATAGAAACCCCATCTGAAATGATGTGATGCATATCAAACAGCAACAGATGACGCTCCTCCTGGAGCTTCACCAAGCTAACACGCAGTAATGGAGCCTGACTCAGATCAAAGGCACGAATAAAGCTGTGAATGAGCGTATCCGTCTCCTCCACCGAAGCCTCTGTGTAGTTCAACACGAACGGCACATTCCTATGCACACGCTGAACAAGCTCTCCATCCTGCATATAAAAGCCGGTTCTCAGGGATTCATGGCGCTGGATCAGTGCCTGGAACGCAGACTCCAGCCGCGTGCGATCCAACGGTCCATCCACCGTGAAGACCCCTGGCATATTGTAGCTGAGCTCTCCCCCGTCCATCTGTCTCAGCACGTATAACCGCTTTTGCGCTGAGGACACTGGGTAAGCTTCGCTTTCCGCCGCCTGTGGGATGGATTCGTACATGGTTGGAATGTGTTTCTTCACAAGTTGCGCCAAGGATTCGACTGTAGGTGACTGAAACACCTCACGCAGCGAAATGCTACATCCCAATTCTTTGTGAATCCGTGAAACGAGCACTGTTGCCCGCAAGGAGTGACCCCCAATTTCAAAGAAATTATCCCTGACACCAACGCGGGTAACACCCAAGATATCTTGCCAAATGAGTACCATCTGAGCTTCCACAGCAGTTCTCGGAGCCAAATAAGCCTCGCCGGATTGTACGCTGCTTTCAGGAGCCGGCAACGCACGGCGATCCAGTTTGCCATTTGGCGTAAGCGGCATTTGCTCCAGCCGGACAAAATAAGAAGGAATCATGTAAGCGGGGAGTTCCGCTGCCAGCTGAGACCGCAATTCCCCCGGCGAAAGATCACTGGAGGCTACATAGTAGGCGCACAGCAATTTTTGGCCCTGTTCGTCTTCCCGTGCGAGGACAATCGTTTCCCGTACGTTCGGAGCCTTGAGAATTTGGGCTTCTACCTCGCCAAGCTCAATTCGATAGCCGCGAATTTTGACCTGATGGTCGATCCGCCCCAAATATTCAATATTGCCATCAGGCAACCAACGAGCAAGATCCCCCGTTCGGTACAGCCGCTCTCCCGCCCGATACGGATGTTCAACGAATTTCTCAGACGTCAAATCCGGCCGATTCAAATACCCACGGGCAAGACCGTCCCCCGCAATGTATAGCTCTCCCGGAACCCCAACAGGCTGCAAGCGTCTTTGCTCATCGAGAATGTAAGCGCTAAGTGTGGGGATCGTTCTGCCAATATTGCTTTTCCCCGCTTCAATCTCATGTTCCGTGATTTCCTTGTAGGTGACATGGACCGTTGTTTCCGTAATTCCGTACATATTAATCAGCTGCACATCAGGATACTTGACCCGCCAGTTTCTCAGAAGAGATGGACTTAAAGCCTCTCCACCAAAAATGATTTTTCTAAGGCCAAGCTCTGTCGAAGAGTGCGTTAGTTCTTCCTGTAGCACCTGATAAAAATACGTCGGCGTCTGATTTAAAATGGTGACTTGGTTATCTTTCAACAACTCCAGGAAAGCTGCTGGGCTTTTGGCTGTGAGAGATGGAACAATCACCAATTTCCCTCCATAAAGAAGCGCTCCGTACATCTCCCAAACGGAGAAATCGAAGCAGAACGAATGGAATAGCGTCCACGTATCCTGAGAGGTGAAATCAAATAAATTTTTATCGTTAAAGAGCAGTCGAACTACATTTTTGTGCTCAATCAGCGTGCCCTTCGGCTTGCCGGTTGTACCCGACGTGTAGATGACATAGGCCAGATGGTTTGGTCCCGAAATGCTCTCCAGATTGGAGGCATCTCCTGTATACGTTACAGAATCGTCCAGACTCACAAGCTTTCCGTCAAAAGTGGTACTCTCCCACAGATGACTTTGGGTGAGCAACAGACGGACACCTGAATCCTCCAGCATATAATGGATACGCTCTTCCGGATAATCGGGGTCAATCGGTACATAGGCACCCCCTGCTTTCAAAATGGCCAACATCCCGATGACCATCTCCAAGGAACGGTCAGCCATAATCCCTACGAGCGTATCTGCCCCTACTCCCTCGGAGCGCAAATATCTCGCAAGCTGGTTAGCCTGCTCGTTTAGAGCTAGGTATGTAATGCTCTGCTCGTCCATCTGAACGGCTACGTGATCTGGCGTGCGCTCGGCTTGTTCTTCGAATAAGCCATGGATGGTCTTCTCACGTGGATAATCGACTGCAGCGCCTTCCGAAAGAGCCAAAATGGATTGCTCTTCGGGTTCGCCCAATAAGTTTACCTCTGCGATAGAAAGCTGAGGTGAATGAATGATCTGCTCGGCGATCGTAAGCAACTGGGAAACCATGTCCTTAACTTCGCTGCGTTCAAACAGCTCCGTCCGATAATCGACATCCAGTACCAGTTCGCCTTCATCCAGGATCTCTACGATATGAAGTACGAAATCGTTCACTTCATCCCCGCAGAAATCATAATCTGTCAAAATACGCACATCATCCAAATCAACCCAATTGATAAGACGATATTCCATTGAAACGCCAAAAAGCCGCTGAATATCCTTGTTGCCATGCATTTCTCTAAGATCCTGAATTAACTGATTGTATGGATATTTCTGATGCCGCAGGATTGACATCTGATCTCTGGCTACATCCTGCACGAAGCTCAGCACATCCATATCCTTTTCGACGTATGTTCTGGCAGCAGCGGTGCTGACGAACATACCTATCTTTTGCTTCTCTTTTTTGTTCCCCCGGTTAGCGAACGAAGTTCCAATCACCACATCCGGCTGATTCGTCATTTTGTGTATGTAGATATACATCGCACCCATGAAGAACTGGAACAAGGAAATTCTGTTCTGTTGGCAAAATGCCTGCAGCTCGTGATACAGCACTTCTGGTACAGTAAAATGCTCCCGAACAGCGTGGGTGCTTAAAGACAATGGATTATATGACTTCCAACCCGTAAGCTCAGGCAAATCAGAAAATTTATCCAGCCAGTATGCCTTATCTTTCTGGTATCTGTCAGAAAGTTCGTATGCATTCTCATCTGCAATATATTCAATATACGAGCAATCGTCGCCCAGCTTCGGCTCATTTCCTTGAATTAACTCCATGTAAAACGCTGTTAGCTGATTGCCATAGACCACCATTGATATTCCGTCAGAAATAATATGGTGCATCTTGATATTAATCCAATACTCTTCCTCGCTAATCTTCACAATTAAAAACTGGAAGAGTTCAGAATCCAGCAGGGGCAAGGGTTTGCTTTTGTGTTGCTCAAGTAAGGCTTCCACTTCAGATATACTTTCATAGTGGGAAAGATCCAGGCACTCCAACTGTCTTTCTTCATAAGGAACGACATACTGTTGAGGCACTCCATCCACTGAGGTAATACGAATACGGAACGCATCATACTGTTTGATAATCAAATTAATAGACTGCATGAAGGCAGCGATATGGATATGCCCCTTCATCTTAGCTGTACCGGAAAGCTGTGACACTGACGTATCTGGGTAGAGTAATTCGGTATACCATATACGCTTCTGCGCATTTGTTAAATCATATAACTGCATGTCATTCATCTCATTCACTCCTATTCCATGATGTGAATATCCTCCCGCTGCACCTGGCAGTCAGGAGGACAAAAGGAAAGTTTAACGTGCGCTTCCACACCGTCATTGATCCAGTGAAACAATTTCTTCCGCCTCAACTACCAATCGATCCCCTACGGAAGCACGACCACTTCCCAGAATATAGCCCCGTCGACGCTTGATCACTTCAAAGTAGAGATCAATTCGGTCCCCAGGCTTCGCCAAGCTATGGAACCGAATCCCATTGAGATTGGTCAGGTATGAAATCCCTTTTTTATCAACCGCCACGAATGCCGCCAATTGTGCAAGCGACTCCACAATCAACATAGGAGGCATGTATGGATTACTGTCTGTAATGAACCACTCACTCCAGGTGACAAGCTTGTATCCCTTCGCCCACTGCGACGTTTCGTACCCGGTCACGCCATCCAACAGAAGAAAAGGGTACCGGTGAGGAAGCACATCCGGGATATGGATTAGCTCTTCGCTCACAGGCTTATTCCCCTTCCCACTTGCGAACAGCAAGGCAGACGTTGTGCCCTCCGAAACCAAATGAATTGCTAATCGCTGCGCGGACCTCGCGTTCCTGATATACATGCGGCACAAAGTTCAATTCAGGAGCTTCCGGATTGTCACAATTGAGTGTCGGTGGTATTTTGCTGTGAATCATGCTCTGCACAGTCGCAATTAATTCGACTGCCCCTGCACCGCCCATTAAATGGCCAGTCATGGATTTAATAGACGATATCGCCAAAAGGGGGGCATGCTCCCCGAACACTTTTTGAATAGCATTAATCTCCATACGATCATTAAATGGCGTACTCGTACCGTGGGCATTGACATAGTCGATTTCCTGCGGTGTTAAGCCGCCATCCTGCAGTGCGATGTTGATCGCTTCTGCCGGGCCGGAGCCAGAGGGATCTGGAGCCGTGATATGATACGCATCCGTTGTGCATCCGTAACCCACAACTTCGGCCAGAATGGTGGCTCCGCGGTTCAAAGCATACTCCAACTCCTCCAGCACCAAGACTCCTGCTCCTCCACCGATGACGAATCCATCACGATCCACATCAAACGGACGACTAGCCTTCTGCGGCTCTTCATTACGTCTGGAGAGAGCATGAATATTCGCAAATGATGCCAGATCAAGCTGACTAAAATTGGCTTCTGCTCCACCGGCAACCACGACATCAGCCGTGCCGTACTGGATCGTACGTAATGCCTCACCGATGGCATTGCTTCCTGTAGCACAAGCTGTAACCACAGCAAACGAAGGCCCCTTGGCCCCAATAGCAATGGAGATTTCACCAGGTGCTGAATTAATCATCATCGAGGAAACAAAATAAGGAGAAACTCTTTTGGGACCAAGCTTTGTTAATTTCCCATAGTTCTCCTCTATAACGTCGAGGCCGCCTGCTCCAGAGCCGACAATAACCCCCACGCGACTTGCATTCCGCTCATCAATCACTAATTTGGATTGCTCCACCGCCTGCCGGGCAGCCGCCAAAGCAAACTGAGTGAACTGTGCCACTTTATTAGCTTCCTTCTTACTCATATATTGCAATGGGTCAAAGCCCGTAACCTGTGCACCGATCTTTGTCGGAATGTCCGCTGTATCGAAAACAGTGACCGGTCCAATTCCGCTTTTTCCTTTCAACAGTGAATTCCAGAAATCCGTAAGATTAAGCCCAATCGGCGTTACGACTCCCTGTCCAGTCACTACAACACGTCTTCTCACTGTATCCACGTCCTTCGTTGAAATTAATTCTTGGAAGCCTGTTGCTCGTAGAGAGGAAAGTCGCCATACACATGGCTGATTTTTTCATGCACATCCGCAAGATCAGCATATACCTCGACGACCACAAGCTTGTTCTCCTGATACTTTTGCCAAGCAAGCTGAAGCTGTTCCCGTGCCTCTCCCTTACTCCGAATTGCGAGGCTCTCTACAAACTCATACTGGGGAATTTGAATTCCTGTCTTGGCCGCCTCAGAAACAAACGGGAGGGACTGCCCTGTGAGATGCTTATAATTCATCTGATTCTGTAACCAACCATACCCACCATTATTGAGTACGACATAGATTAATGGTATTTGATACTCCACCGCCGTCATAAAATCCGAACAGAAGAGATTGAACGCACCGTCACCTACAAGTGCCACTACTGGACGTTGCGTTGCCACACTTGCTCCCAGAGCAGCAGCCGCACCGAATCCTAGGCTTGTTTGATCACTAGGAACAATCGAAAGAGAGCCTTGGGCAAAGCGGAAATATGGATAAAAATAGGACCACATATCCTGCAATCCATTCTCTTGAAGAAGCACCAGATTTTCGGGGAACTCCGTCTGAATCATGTCCAACAGCTCAGGAACGTGGATCCCAGGAGCCTTTTGCAATTCCTCCAGATAGATAGCCCTATGAGAAAAAGCCTTCTCTTTACAGCTCCTGATTGTTTCAAGCCACACTCCATCAGGCTTCTGCCCTAGCCGATCATGCCATTGCTCCACTGCTGCATATCCATCACCAAGCACTTTGATACCCCTGTATTCGTGTGCAAAATCCTCCAGATTTACATTGACTTGAATCAAAGGTGTATCCTGTAGCAGAATATCCCACTCGAACGTAGCCGTTTCTTCCAAGCGGCTGCCCAGTGTGATCACCACATCAGATTCCTTCCAGATTTGTCTTAGACTGAGATCCGTATAGAGTCCGGCAACACCGCAGAAAAGTTCGTGTTCTTCATCCACTACACCCCGTCCCGAGGCAGTTGCGAACAAGGCCGCTCCATGTTGGTGAGCGAACCGCTCAATCACATCACCTGTACCTGACTTCATTCCCCCTCCGACTAGAATGAGCGGCCTGCGCGCCGTCTTTATAATCGCCCAAGCCGCATCCAACTCCCGACGAGACGGAGAGCACGACAGCTTTTCTGGTGGGGTAAACTGAAGCCCTGTTGGCACAGGCTGGTCCATCAGGTTTTCAGGGAGTTCGATATAGACAGGACCCGGTGCTCCATTGATAGCCAAAAAGGCAGCCCGCTCCATCGCCCATACAAGCCGATCCACATGCTCGACACGATAAGCCCATTTTACGAGCGGCTTCACGAGTGAAATTTGATCGGCTTCCTGAAAGGATCGGGTACCCAGCTTGTCTCCGCCAGTACCAAGCGCCAGAAGCAGGAGCGGAGCGCCCAGGTTCTTGGCTTCCAGCAGCCCTGTAAGTGTATTACTGAGCGCAGGGCCTTTCCCCACAACACATACGGACATCTGGTTGGTGGTGAGCGCATAACCTGCTGCCATGAACACAGCATTACGTTGATCTTTGCACAAAATAAAATCCATACCGGATGAGGGGAGTGACGATACGATTTTGAGATCATCACTTGGTAATCCAAAGAGATGCTGAACCCCAGCCGATTTTAAGTAGCCAATAATGGCATCCCAGGGGAAGAAGCTCGCAGTCATACCAAACTCCTCTTTTCCGACAAATATTCTGCGACAATTTCTGAAATCAAGATCGGCTTCGAAATGAGCTTGAAATCGTAAAAAATATAGTTCGACATCGTGCCGTAGCCACCAAAAGGCTTATTGCCTTGATCCACATCCTCAAGCGTCTGATTAATGGTCAATGTGTGCTTCTTTCGTAGAACGTCAGTCAGGTGCTCCGATCCGTATAAGCTGCAACCCATTGCACGTTCACTGAAATAACTGGAGGAAATACGCTTGATCAGTTGCTCGTCGTCTTGGTAGCTAACTACATTGAAGACTGGCGAAAAATACTCAATAATCTCCAGATTCTGATCCAATTCACTATATACAACCGTTGGCTCCATCTTTTTCGTACGGAAATCAATGCCGCCGCCGTAAATAATAAATTTGTCGTTCGTGTTAAAATACTCAGAAACCGAATATAGCGTGTCTTTGTAGAATATAGGGGTATAGTTTGCGTTCGGATCATTGTTGGCTCCAAACACGAGTTGGTCAAGCTGTTGAATCAGCAGATCTTTGAAATGCTCACTCACATCTTGATGTACCAGAATGATGTCGGGGCCTAGGCAGTCTTGTCCAGAGTTGAACAATCTCATTCGGATTACATCGTTAACCGCCAGCTCCAGATCTGCATCAGGCCCGATAATGAAAGGATTTAGCCCTTGTCCGTAAAAAATGTAGAGCTGATCTTTTCGAATCTGTTTTTTGATCTTCTCTGCATTGGTATAGCTTCCGGTGAACACCACAATATCAGCTGGCATAACGGAATTCTCCATGAACACCTTCTGGCTAACTTTACGAATATAGATGGGTAATCCATGTACAGCCTGAAGCTTTTCATGCAGCATGTTGACGTACTCATTTACGTGAGAAGAAGGGCGAAAGTCTATATTTTCAACGTACAGGGACGGAATCAAAAGGTATAATGCATAGGAGTATAAAATGACGTTGGAAGGCATGAATACAGCCATAGATCGTTGCCGACTTGGCTGATAGGTCTGCACTTCTTGCAGAGCACCTTGAAGTGTGAGGATCGTGGAGTCAATTTCTGCATTGGCGGCCCGATAGGATGAAAATTGCGTGAGAATATCCATCACTTCCTGCCGATTTTCAATCAAATAATTGAGGCATTTCAGAATAGATTCATGCCTTTCCAAAAACAGTGTGTTTTCTGCCAATTCTGGATTTATATTCATGGCACATTCTCCCTTTCCTATATGCGGTTTTGGTAAATATCTTGCTATACCTTGCGAGAAGCAACTTTTCCCAGGGCAATACGCTCCATCTCCAAACGATCCACTTTTCCATTGCGATTTAAAGGAAAGTGGTCAAGCGGAAGCAAAAGATCGGGAAACATGTATGAAGGGAGCACACGATTTATTTCTTTGCGGAGTACAGACAAGGCTTGCAAGGATTCGCCTTCGATGAAGGCAACAAGTAATGTCCCTTTAGCCTCATCCTCCAAGGTGATCACGCAGGATCGGTAACCTAACGAACCAATCCGGTCCTCAATATAGACCGGAGATACCATATAGCCCATCCGGTTGACCGTCTTGCCGCTGCGTCCAATGACATACAGCATTCCGTCATCCAGATAGCCCAGATCCCCCGTCTTGAACCAACCGTCCTGTAGAACGGATTGCGTCAGGTCTGGACGATTCAGATAACCTTCCATGCATCCAGCACTGCGTATCCACACTTCGCCTACGACACCGTCCGTCTGCTGTTTGCCTGTAGAATCTAGTATTTTCAAATCCACACCAGGTAATGGTAGTCCACAACCCTTCGGACACTCTAGCGTCCCCAGCGTAACGTTGCCCAGTTCAGAAAGACCGTAACCATTCAGCAGGGGCTGTCCAAATATGTTGTTAAATTTCTCTTCAAGGTCTTGGGTAAGTGGAGAACCGCCTACGCACCACATGCGCACCGGGGCTTCCTTGACCATTTCCAGTTGTTCGGGTTTTCGGTTTAGCATACGCAACAAGGTGTAAAAAGCAGAGGGGTTAGCATCTACGACCGTCGCCCGGTCTTTCGTAATACTTGCAATGACGCTCCAGAGGTTTTTTGGATTGCAGATGATGAGAGAACATGAGGTTAACCACCAGGAGAAGATAAGTGAGATTCCATAAAAATGAGAGAATGGCACAACGGGGAGCATATGGTCAGACGGTAGGTAGTTCATGGCGTGTATGGAATGCCTGATATTCTCCATAAAAGCTGAACCAGCTTTCACGATTCCCTTGGGTTTTCCCGTCGTACCTGAAGAATACAGAATGAGCGCATCTGGCCTCTCGCACCACTTGTTAAAGTCGAGGGCTTCGAGCTTTGGCTCTCCCACCCAATCCGGATGTGCTGTTTCTTCTTGAATCAAATCTTGAATCAGAATAACGAGAGCATGAGGAAGTTCTAAATCGGAATCCGTAAGGATACAACAGGCACCTGCTTCATCATAAATTTGGGCCACCTCATCGAGCACAGTCTGCTCGTCCACCACAGTCACCGAAACAGCGATATTGCACAGGGAGAACAGAGACACAACAAACCAATAAGAATTGGCCGCTTTCAGAATCACTCTACCGTCTTCGGGAATGCCTCTGAGAGTCAACATCCGGGAGAAGATCGTAACGTCTCGCTCCAGACGCTCCCTGGTCATAATTCCTTCAGGTGAGATAATCCGGCAATCCGTATGCGTAATAAGCACAACGTTCCCTCCTTACATCCCCGTAATATGGTATCCAGCATCTACATGGATAACTTCACCCGTAATGCCTCTCGATAAATGGGAAAATAGGAATAACGCCGTATCTCCGACTTCAGACGTATCAACCGTCTTGCGTAGGGGCGTAGTTTCTTCAATATGTTTGAGCATTGTGTTAAAATCCTTAATGCCATAGGCAGCCAAAGTCCGTATCGGACCAGCGGAAATCGCATTTACACGAATGCCATATGTGCCCAGATCATTCGACAGATAACGCATGCTGGCTTCCAGTGAAGCCTTCGCCACACCCATAACATTGTAATTTTTGATCGCTCGTTCTGCGCCAATATACGTCATGGTGACGATACTCCCACCCTCTGTCATCAGTGGGTACACTCGACGGGATACAGCAGCCAAGGAATAGGCGCTGATTTCTTGTGCAACGGCGAATCCCTCGCGAGAAGTGTCAACGAACAAGCCATCCAAATCCTCAGCCTTAGCATAGGCGACACTGTGAAAATAACCATGCAACACGCCTACTTTTTCTTTTAGAAAATCCGCCAATGCATCAAGCTCTTCATTGCTTTGTACATCGCAAGGACAGACCAGTGCTCCCGGAATGGTTTCAGCAAGCTTTAGTACCCGCTCTGCAACCCTCTCATTTTCGTAAGTAAAAATGAGTTGTGCCCCTTCAGCAGCTAAAGATTGAGCTGTCCCCCAAGCAATACTCCTGTTATTAGCCACGCCCATAATCAAAATGTTCTTACCGCTCAGTAGTACTGCCACAGAAACCACCTTTCTTTTTTACATTTTTAAACAAAATAACAACTTAATTGAGTATGTCTACATTTATAGACATATGTAATCTTTCCTGGAATATTATCGCGTTAATTGCCAAACTTAGATAGGCGACGTTTTAGGCAAATCACAAAATTTATTTTAAAATTTGTATAACACATCATGTATGCTGTCTGTCATCTCACAAAAAATAATTGTGTTGCTTCTGTTGGTCTGTGTTCAAATCGAAAGGGATACATGTGTGTGAAAAAAGGTAGCGAGGCGAAAATAAGGTGACTGTCAAAGCAAGTTAAACATAAAATCCGCATATTTTTGTAAATATTTACATTCCAATGACAGACTCACCCCACTACCGGAAGTAACCACTTCATTTTCACCAACAATGACTCTCCCGATTTGAACATCCTGAGTGACCAGCCAGATATCATCTAAGTGTAAAACCTTAACCTTTATAGACTACGCTTTTGTTTTTTGGGAGCTAAAGTATAGCTAAAGGAGACAACAAAGTCGATTACCAGAACGATCGCCCATGTTTGCATAATGCCCTCCAAAGACACCGTACGCTGAGGATCATCAACATACACAATGATGGCGAGCAACAAAGCATTACCTATAGCCCAACCCAAAAGGTGAAGCAACCAACCTATCCGTTCCTCTTTTGCATGAGCAGCACCATACTTGCGTTCAGGCTTGGGTCCCTTACCAAACCAATGGGAGAACCGTACATCCGCCCACTTAATTAACCTATGACCAAATGCTACTGTAATACCAAAATAACAGGCCGCCAAGCCAGTAGCAGTCGTAATCTCCATGCCACTTTTCACCGTGATAAACACCGCAATTAGTAGCAGGATATCAATAATGGGGGTAAATAGTAAAAGAAGGCCGCCTAACTTCTTCAAGCCAAACATATACCTTGCGATCAAGCCTGCAACAACAAAAACCCAAAATAAAACTTCGGCACTAATAATAAATAAATACATAATAGATGATTCCTTTCAAATTAGAAATTGGTATTCACCTCAACTATCCCCCTTTCATGCCCACTATCATACAATATTATACATAATATTCCTAGTATTTTGTCTATAATTACATAAAAGGAAACAAATAGCCGTTTTTTCTGCAAAAAACAGTATCTGTTCAAACTATTTCGTCTTGTTCTCAAAATGGGCATTTTTCATGATATGCTACCCATAAAGAATTATGATGATCTGAAATGAAAAAAGATGTACCTATGCTAATCAGCACGGGTACATCTTTTTTCACCGATACACTATCCAATTACAATATGCCCTTCGGGACGACGGTACAATGTCTTGGTTGAGCGTGGACGAATGGCATAGGCAATCGTAAGAGGACCAATTCGACCAATAAACATAGTCACACAAATAATCAGCTTGCCTGCGTCAGACAACCCTGGCGTCACTCCTACGGACAACCCTACCGTTCCAATTGCGGAAGCAGCCTCAAATGCCAGGGAGAGAAATGGGGCATCCTCTGTCATTAAGAGCAGTATAACCACAATCGAGAATATAAATAGGGCTAGTACAATAATGGTCAGCGCCCGCATCATGATATCTTTGGGGACCCTATGACGGAAAAATACAATTTCCTTCTGTCCTCGCATGACGGCGATTAGCGCACCTACCATAAGCAGAAACGTAGTCGTTTTGATTCCTCCTCCCGTGGAGCCCGGAGAAGCACCGATAATCATCAGCAACATAATAAAAAACTGACTTGCCTGCCTTAACCCGCTGATATCGACTGTGCTCGTACCTGATGATCTCGTGGAGACCGATTGAAAGACAGCTCCATATACTTTGCCTTCCCAGTTCAGCGCACCCAAGGTTCGTGCATTGGTAAACTCAAAAATAAATAAAACCAGCGCACCAATCACAATGAGCGCTCCCGACACGCTTAGCACCATTTTGGAGTGTAGAGATAGTCTCCGGGTACGGCGAAAATCGAACAAATCGCTAAGTACAAGGAAACCCAAGCCTCCTGATATAACGAGCACAGATGCAATCATATTGAAAACAAAATCTCCAGCGTACTGTTGGAAGCTAGTCCCGAACAGATCGAATCCCCCGTTATTAAAGAGGGATACGGAATGGAATATTCCATAATAGATCGCTTGTCCGACAGGCATCTCTCGCATCCACCGCAAAGCCAAGACAACGGCAGCTATCGCCTCAATGGTAAAAGAAAAGATCAGCACCTTGCGAATAATACGCACGATCCCTTCCATGCTATCGGCATTAATAGCCTCCTTAAGCAGCAACCGATCCTTCAGCGATAATCGCCGCCCCAATAACAGCGCAAACAAGGTCGCTAAGGTCATAAACCCCAGCCCGCCTAGCTGCATCAGCACCAAAATGACGGTTTCGCCAAACATCGTATACGTTGAATCGACGTCAACGACGACCAGTCCTGTGACACAAGCGGCTGAGACGGACGTAAAAAGCGAATCAATCCAATGCGGAGCATGACCACTATGATTGGCAACAGGAAGCATCAGTAGCAAAGTACCCAATGCAATAATCAATAAATATCCAATGACCAATATAAAAGGAGGCGATGCGAACCGACTAAGCTTGACGCTGCGTTTCATTAGAGTATTCTCTCCATCCGTTCTTATGAAAAAGAGGAACAAGACACGGGAAACCCGGCTGATCCTCTATATTCATAATGTTATGTTATTCTACTGTACGGTTACGCATATGCGGGAAAAGCAGCACATCGCGAATGGAAGGCGCATCTGTCAGCAACATGACCAAACGATCGACGCCGATGCCCAATCCGCCTGTTGGCGGCATACCGTATTCCAAGGCGCGGATAAAGTCATCATCCATTTCATGAGCCTCATCGTTACCGTGCTCACGTTCCAGCAATTGAGCTTCAAAACGTTGGCGCTGGTCGATTGGATCATTCAGCTCAGTGAACGCATTCGCATGCTCACGAGCGACCACGAACAGCTCAAAGCGATCCGTAAACCGCGGATCTTGTTCGTTTTTCTTGGCCAACGGCGAGATTTCAACCGGATGTCCCGTAATAAAGGTTGGCTGAATGAGCGTTTCTTCTACGAACTGCTCAAAGAATGCATTCAGGATATGGCCAAAGGTCATGTGCGGTTCAACCGGAACTTTATGCTCTTTCGCAAGGCGATGAGCTTCTTCATTACTCATCTGCACGCTAAAGTCTACGCCTGTTACTTCTTTAACAGCATCAACCATGGAGACTCTGCGCCATTGCGGCGTCAGATCCACTTCCTGGCCTTGATATTGAATGTGCTGTGTGCCCAGTACTTCTTGCGCAATATGTGCAACCATGTTTTCCGTCAATTGCATGATATCTTTATAATCAGCATACGCTTCATACAGCTCAATCATCGTAAACTCAGGGTTATGGCGGGTCGAAATACCTTCATTACGGTAAACACGACCGATCTCATATACTTTCTCCATTCCGCCGACAATTAGTCGTTTCAAATGGAGTTCAATAGCAATACGCATATAAAGCTGCATGTCCAATGCATTATGGTGCGTAACAAATGGCTTCGCTGCCGCTCCGCCAGCAATGGAATGTAATGTTGGGGTTTCAACTTCCAAATAGCCGAGCGAATCGAGATAACGACGCATGGATTGAATAATACGGGACCGTGTAATGAACGTTTTTTGTACTTCAGGGTTCATAACCAGATCGACATAGCGCTGACGGTAACGCAATTCAACATCCTTCAGACCATGATATTTCTCTGGTAATGGATACAAGGATTTGGACAAGACCTCAATATCCAGCACTTTGATTGTCGTTTCGCCTGTTTTGGTCTTAAAGAGCACACCCTTAACACCAACAATATCGCCCAGATCCAAAATACCAAATGCTTTATATTTGGATTCAGGAACCGTATCTTGACGAACATAAATTTGAATACGTCCGCTAAGATCCTGTATATGAGCAAAGCTGGCTTTTCCCATAACACGTTTAGCCATAATACGGCCTGCTATGCTAACTTCAATATTCTTTTCTTCCAGTTCTTCCTTAGTCAAACTGTCATACTTGCTCAGTAGTACGCCCGCTTCAGCTGTGCGTATGTATTTGCGTCCAAAAGGATCAATGCCCAATGAGCGAAGCTCGTCCAATTTGGCACGACGAATTTGCAATAATTCACTTAATTCCTCGCGGTTTTCTTGTGTTTCCTGGTTAGTAGTTTCATCCGACATGGTGCTAAATCAGCTCCTTCAATATGAATAGACGGGCCGGGGTCCGTCCGGGTGTAGAGAAAAAAAGCTTCCACAAGGAAGCTTTTACATTAAATTCCAAAGTCCGTGTCTTATTTCTTGATATCCACGATTTTATATTGAATAACGCCTGCTGGAACGGTGACATCCACAACAGTTCCCTTTTTCTTACCGAGAATTGCCTTGCCAACCGGACTTTCATTCGAAATCTTGTTCTGTAGCGGGTCGGATTCGGCAGAACCTACGATAGCATACTCTGTAATATCTCCGAATTCCAAATCTTCAACAGTCACAGTTGCGCCTACTCCCACAACATCGGTGTCAATTTCATCACTATTGATAATGCGGGCATTGCGTAGCATCTTTTCCAACGTAATTACACGGCCTTCAATAAAGGCCTGCTCATTCTTCGCATCCTCATATTCGGAGTTTTCACTAATATCTCCGTATCCGATGGCTACCTTAATCCGTTCAGCCACTTCGCGGCGTTTGACAGACTTTAAGTTCTCAAGCTCATCTTCGAGCTTTCTAAGACCTTCCTGTGTCAGAATGACTTCTTTATCGCTCATCTTAACCGATTCTCCTGTCATGGGAAAAGTTTAAAAGTGCATCGGAATGCACGCTTTCAAAACATAATATGCCACTCTGAGGGAATGAGAACATTTCCTGCTGTTGTCTTGAGAGCTGCACACAATTTGTAGCATACATCAAGATTTTATACTGAACGATTATAGGGCAAGCAATTGGAAAAGTCAATCGCACGCACAGGCAGGAACAGCTTCCTTATTGCGCAACAGCAGCAGGAGATGCAGCACTTGTAAAAGGCTCATCGTTTTCTACCATGTGCAATTGAGATACAAATTGATCCAAAATACGTACCATATCGTCGCGCTTTGTTTCTTCCATAATGACATCCTTAATACGTGCTGAACCTTTAAGCCCCTTGAGGTACCAAGCCAGATGCTTGCGCATTTCACGAACAGCTACTGCTTCACCCTTCAAAGCAACCAGACGATCCATATGCAGAATGGCAATACGAATTTTTTCTTCCGGTGCAGGATCGGGCAACAGCTCACCTGTTTGCAAGTACTCAATCGTACGATAGAGCATCCACGGATTCCCCAGAGCACCGCGTCCGATCATAACGCCATCACAATTGGTCAAATCCAGCATACGGCGAGCATCTTCCGGTGATGCCACATCGCCATTTCCAATTACAGGAATGGAAACTGCTTCTTTAACTTCTTTTATAATATCCCAATTCGCAAGTCCCGTATACAGTTGCTCCCGTGTACGGCCATGTACGCTAACGGCCTGTCCTCCGGCACGTTCAACAGCGCGAGCGTTCTCTACGGCATAAATATGCTCACTATCCCAACCAATACGCATTTTCACAGTAACCGGCTTGTTTACTGATTCCACTACCGCCGATACCATTTCATAAATCTTGTTTGGATCGAGCAGCCAACGAGCACCTGCATCACATTTGGTCACTTTGGGAACCGGGCAACCCATATTGATATCAATAATATCTGCATTCGTTTCCTGATCTACGACCTTCGCTGCTTCCACCAGAGTTTCACGGTCGCCTCCGAAAATTTGCAAGCTAAGCGGCTTCTCGCGCTCATCTACAAACAGCATCTCACGTGTACGCTTGTTGCCGTGAATGATCGCCTTATCACTAACCATCTCTGCACATACCAAGCCTGTACCGAATTCCTTGGCGATCAGGCGAAAAGCAGGGTTGCACACGCCTGCCATCGGAGCCAGAACGACTTGGTTTTTCATTTCAATACCGCCGATTTTCAACATATCTGTTCACCCCTTTATTCTTTCTTTTGTATCATTATTTATCGTCATTCCGTCAGTTCCCGGACTTCAATTTCTAGCGTTTGGGCGATAATGTTCAGCATGTCTAAGTCTATTGTACGATTGCCTCGCTCCACAGCACCTAATACAGTCAAAGATATACCGGTACGCTCTGCCAACTCCTGCTGTGTGAACCCTTTTAGTTTCCGAAAGGCGCGGAGTCGTTGCGCCAGCTGCATGTTTTCCAAAGCTGTATGCCGTCCTTTCCATCCACAGAATTCAATGCAGTATGCACGATACTGTACAGACCGGACGGATCTTGGTTCGGAACGATGTCAGCCAAGGGAACCAGTACAAAAGCACGCTCCAACATGCGAGGGTGAGGAAGCTCCAAATCCGGTGTAGCCAGTTGTGCCGCTCCCATCCATAACAAGTCCAGATCAATGGTTCGTGGACCATTAGGAATATGTCTTACTCTCCCCAGACGACTCTCCACCTCCAGCATATATACCAGAAGCTCCTCTGGAGCAAGTGTTGTAGATAGGGCTACCGTCATGTTCAAAAAAGAAGGTTGATCCAGATACCCAACAGGCTCTGTTTCGTACAGGCTGGAGCACCGTATTACCCGGATACCCGGATGTTCGTCCAGCGCCGTAATGGCTTCATACAGGGTATGCTCGCGCTCCCCCAAATTAGCCCCTAAAGCAATATAAGCCTCTGATGCCTCAGAGGTCGAATGTGCATTCATGTATCGTTCCTACTTTCTTGCGCGATAAAGCTCAACCGTCACGCCTTGAAAATGAATATCAAATGGCGGATGCGGCTTCGTGACTTTGACAGTCAGTGCATTGACACTAGTATAAGTGTCCAGTAGGGAAGATGCAATACGTTCGCCCAAAGCTTCAATCAATTGGTAAGACTCCTTTTCTACAATATCTTTAACGGTGTAATGCACCTCGGCGTAATTAACCGTTTTGTCCAAAGCATCCTGCTCACCCGCTTCACGCAGATCAAGCTCCAGTTCCAAATCAATATAGTAACGTTGTCCCAGCTTACGTTCCTCTGGAAAAACGCCATGATATCCGTAATACTCCATACGATGCAATTTCATTTTATCCATTGTGGGTAGGCCCCCTGTTATTTATTAGATTTTTCTAAATAAGCTCAACTAAAGGTGTACACGCGGCACCACTACGCGGTCGGATGGTACTTCCCATCGCTGTTGTGCCCAGATTTCCTTATATTAGGATAAAATGGTTGGAATCCTGGCACAAAGGCGACCGCTTCGCTTGTACAGCACCATTCCGTCCACTTCGTTTTCGTTCTACTATTTTTTCCGTTCTTCTTACATTAATTTCTCTCTAAAAAATACAGTGACTTTATGGTGCGTTGTAGCGGAATGAAGGATTTGAATCCGGAGAAGCGTAGCGCTCGCCTCCAAAGCTTTTCAAGGAAAAGCTACATCGTAAGCATATACTCAACGGGATTCCTACAGTCATATGTTTTACCAATTCAAAAGAATCCCGTTGCAACAGCGATCACAGGATCAAATCATTCATGAAGCGTCTCCTAACCACCATAACTCAGTGCATTTTTAGACCCGTACACCATCGCATCACACATACGTACGGTGCGCTTGATTTGCGCCACATCGTGTACACGCACAATCTGGCACCCTTGAGCAATGCCAAAAGCAACAGTAGCCGCCGTGCCCTCCACCACATCATTCACAGGCAAATCCAGTGCTGTACGAATAAATCTTTTGCGCGACGTAGCCAATAACAGCGGAAAGCCCAGCTGACCCAATCTATCGAGAGAAGTCATGGCATGAATATTTTCATCGTAATCCTTGGCAAAACCGATACCTGGGTCTAAAATGATCTGTTCCTCACGTACCCCCGCATCCAGCGCTAATCGGATACTCTCTTTTAAATCGGACAGCATATCAGAAACTAAATCACTATAGTTACGGTCATGACGATTATGCATCAAAATGACCGGGCAATCGAATTCCGAAGCTACACGTGCCATATCAGGGTCTGCCTTAAACCCCCACACATCATTAATGATATGTGCGCCAGCTTCGAGTGCCTTTCTGGCTACTTCAGCTTTGTAAGTATCTACAGATAATGGAATGTGCGGTGCGATACGATGGATGGCCTGAACGACCGGAATGACCCGAGCCAGCTCCTCTTCCACACCTACTGGATCATGACCGGGACGGGTAGACTCCCCGCCAATGTCAATGATATCGGCTCCATCTTCCACCAGCTTCAATGCATGTAAAACAGCAATCTCCGGGTTATAATGTAATCCTCCATCGGAAAATGAATCCGGGGTCACATTCAGTATACCCATGATCTGTGTGGAATGTCCGAGTGTAAGCTCGGCATCCCCCATTCGGTAACTACGTTGATAAAGGGTCGGTATGTTCACTTGATCCCTGCTTTCTGTCTATAATCGTGCAACAGCAAAGCTGTTATGGACCTGGGCTGCGTCAAGGGAACCGAAAAATGATTCGTTGTTCCTCCCGGCTCCAACAACAAATCCACGGGCCGTATTTCTTGTATAGAGTTGGTCATAAAAATTTCATCAGCCTGTTTCAACTCGTCCCAGCGGTACAGGCCCTGCTCACAAGGAATGTCTCGCAGATGCGCCAGCTCCAAAATGAATTCACGCGTAATGCCTGGCAGAATCCCTGTAGACAAGTCAGGTGTATACAGCGTATTATTCCGCACAAAGAACAGATTGCTGACCATTCCCTCTGCCAGGAAACCATTGGCCGTAAGCATCATTCCTTCAGCCTTATAACGGACAGCTTCGGCATACTGCTGAAGTTCCCGTTTCGCAAGAATATTATTCATATAATGGAGCGACTTCAAGCGAACCTCACCCTCTGGAGTGTTTCTGGGGATTCGCAACAACTGAAGCGCCGATGGGGAAGTCGATTGCCCAATTTGTGTATTGGTAGAGGGCAACGGCTTGGCAAACAAAATATGGTTGGGACGCGTATAGTCACCCGTCGGCAATCCTAGCACCTCTTCACCCGCTGATACAGTGTAGCGGATGTAGGCTTCATCCAACCCATTTGCCACCATCAGATGCTGGATGTGTTTCGTAAGCTGCTCCTCATCAGGTTGAAAAGGAATGCCGAGCATTCGGCAGCCTTCCTGTAGTCGATGCAGATGCCGATCCAGCAAGAATGGGGCGCCCTTGTAGGTGCGGAATGTTTCAAACAAGCCCATTCCGTATAAAAAGCCGTGATCACTTACGTGAACCACGGCTTTTGCGGCTTCCGTGAGGACGCCGTTGACTCCGATATATTTCATGAATCAAACGCCTACCTTGCGTTTTAGGAAATTGCGTAACAGCTGATGCCCGTAATCCGTAATAATGGATTCTGGATGGAACTGAGCTCCTTCTACGGCAAATTCTTTATGCCGCAAACCCATAATTTCCCCTTCTGCGGTTTCAGCGGTAATCTCTAGACACTCAGGTAGACTCTCGCGCTCTACCAGCAATGAGTGATACCGGGTTGCTGTGAACGGAGAAGGCAAGCCTTCAAATACTGACGTATTGTGATGAAGAATCGGTGAGGTTTTACCGTGCATGAGTCGTTCAGCCCGGATAACCTTACCGCCAAAAGCCTGTCCGATGGCCTGATGGCCGAGGCAAACGCCAAAAATCGGAATGCGACCTTTAAAATGGCTGATCACATCCAGTGATATCCCCGCCTCATTCGGCGTGCATGGACCCGGCGAGATCAAAATATGCTCTGGTGCCAGCTCTTCTATGCCTTTCACATCAATCTCATCGTTCCGTTTTACGATTACTTCTTCGCCAAGTTCACCCAAATACTGAACAAGATTGTACGTAAACGAATCATAATTATCAATCACCAAAATCATACGACTCACCCTCCTGTGATACCGCTTCTGCTCAAAGCGGCTTCTTCTTCACCACATTGTACCGCCTTCATGACAGCTTTGGCCTTGTTCCGACATTCCCGATATTCCCTGTACGGGTCTGAATCAATGACGATCCCCGCACCTGTCTGTAAATAGGCAGTGCTGCCTTTAACAGCTAGTGTTCTTATTATAATATTTAATTCCATATTACCGTTATAGTCAATCCATCCAAGGGACCCAGTATAAGGCCCCCGCCGGACAGGCTCTAATTCTTCGATGATTTCCATCGTGCGCACCTTGGGTGCCCCGGTAATGGTTCCGCCTGGAAAAGTAGCCGCAATTACATCTATAGCTGTACGACCTGAGGCTAACTTCCCCTCCACCTGAGAAACCAAATGCATAACGTGCGAATAATACTCGACAGTCAGCAGTTCAGGTACATGCACCGATCCGTATTCGGCAATCCGTCCGATATCGTTACGCTCCAGATCGACGAGCATAATATGCTCGGCGCGTTCTTTTTCGCTTGATAGAAGCTCTGCTGCCATAGTGGCATCTTCATCCGGTGTTAGCCCCCTTCTTCTCGTACCTGCAATAGGTCGGGCGCTCACACGTCCATCCTCCAGCTTCACCAACAATTCTGGCGATCCACTGACGATCCGTAAATCCGGCATACGCAGCATACCCATATAAGGGGATGGATTCAGCAGACGAAGCCATTCATATATATTCTCAGGAAGGGCTGCAAGCGTACGTTGCTGACGAATCGACAAGTTAACCTGGAATACATCCCCTTGGGCAATATATTCCTGCACACGTCTTACGGCCTGTTCAAAATCTTGTTGGCTGAATGCCGCTGTCCAACCTTCAGATTCTTGATGAGCAGCCTCTAATCCTTTTTCGGACAGCCGAGCACAACGGCGAGGATGAGCTGGATCAGTCTCTCCCGCATGTATGATGTTCTTCCACTGAGTCAGCATGCGTTCTGCACGTTGGACCGCTTCGGCATAAAGTTTGCCAAGTATCGATATGGTCTCATCCACCATAAGCTCATTAGCCAAATCAGTCTGGCTACTGAATTCACCGGAGCGGGCAGGATTGGGCATATGAACAGCACAATATATGCAGGATTTTTCGTGATCATAAATCCATAACTCATTCACCCTCATCCATACATAATCAGGTATGCCCGTATCGTCTGCAGCTTGAGATGGCAAACGCTCCAACGAGCGAGCTACATCGTATCCAAGATAACCCGCAAATCCTCCAGAGAAAAAGGGCATGCCAGGTACACGCGGTGCACGGTAAGGAGCGATCCAGTTGTTCATGACTTTCAAAGGTTGACCATGTATATCTCCATGCTTCCCACTTTGCAAGTCAGTCCAAACTGCATGTTCTCCCTTGCCTTCCAATACAGCAACCGGATTTAAGGCCAGATAGGTGTACCTCCCACCTTTAGCGCTCTCCAGCAAAAAGGCATATGGCGACGAATCCTCCCAAGCCTTCCGCCACGATGACGGTAGCCCTCCCACGGGTAATGGGTACTCAGCGATATAGGGAAGTATGCTCCAGCCTTCCTCCTGCCAAACCTGCCACTGCGCCTCCGTCACTCTAGCTGTCGATTTCATCCGTGTGTGCTTCCCCTTCCCAACTTTTCAATAAGTCTACATTCTCTCCTTAAAAAGAAACCCCCACTCCCCTGCAACAGGGAAATGAGGGAATCCTTACGTATAGTATACACAATTACGACATAATTACAGCTCGAAATTGTACAGTGGTGTACTCAGGTAACGTTCTCCATTACTTGGAATAATGACAACGATCCGTTTACCCTTGCCCAATTGCTTAGCAAGTTTCAAAGCCGCATGGACAGCCGCGCCAGATGAAATACCGGACAAAATGCCCTCTTCCTTGGCCACTCTACGTGCTACCTCGAAAGCTTCGTCGTTTTCTACATGAATAATTTCATCATAGATATCACGGTTTAAAATTTCAGGAATAAAGTTGGCACCCAACCCTTGGATCTTGTGGGGTCCTGGCTTACCGCCTGCTAACAGCGGGGAAGAGGCAGGTTCTACGGCCACAACTTTAATATCAGGGAATTCTTTCTTAAGCACTTCACCGGCTCCAGAAATGGTTCCGCCAGTACCTATTCCCGCTATAAAAGCGTCCAGAGTTCCGCCAATGGAATGAATGGCTTCCACAATCTCAGGACCGGTCGTTTCACGGTGAATTTTGATATTAGCTTTGTTCTTGAACTGCTCAGCAGCAAAATAATCCGGATTTTCACTCAGCAATTCTTCCATTTTCTTAACGGACCCGTTCATGCCTTCTGATCCTGGTGTTAACACAAGTTCGGCTCCATAAGCGCGCAACAAATTACGACGCTCTATGCTCATCGTTTCTGGCATAACGATGACTGCCTTATAGCCCTTCGCAGCAGCAACCATAGCCAAGCCGATTCCTGTGTTACCGCTAGTTGCTTCAATAATGGTACCGCCTGGCTTAAGCAGACCTTCACGTTCAGCTTCTTCTACCATACTAATCGCAATACGGTCTTTTACACTGGAGCCTGGGTTCTGATATTCCAGTTTCAAATAGATTTCGGCGCTATCTTCCGGTACGATCCGGTTGAGGCGAACAAGGGGGGTTTCCCCGATAAGTTCGGTGATGTTATTAACAACTTTAGCCATGATAATTCCTCCCTGACTGTAGATGATATATTAAAAAATGCGAAATCATATTGTAGATCATTCTTAGTCAATCAATTTAATTTTGTACCGTTCATTTAATTTCCGATAAAAATAGTGGGTTTTATACGCTAATCATAACAATCTTCAATTCCAATGTCAATACAAGTGAGTAAGCTGCGATGCTGTCAACCCGCGTTATCAGCATCGCGCTTCCTTCAAACCAATATTCTTTCACTACGTTACAGAGAAGCGGAGGATGCATTCTTTTCAGATAAAATACGCGCTCCATACTTATCACGCAGACTCTTCTCAACCTCTTCCAAAGGAGCGGCTTGTGCAAGCGCAAGAGATCGACGAATTTGCTGCCGGATCTGCTGCTTATCCGGAGAATTCTTCAACCGGACATCCTGTACATAAATGACAGCATAGCCATCGTTAACAGAGATTGGACCCGCAACATCCCCAGAGCTTAGCTCTCTCGCCGCCTTCATAATCGCCTCCGGTTGAAATGGATCATATTCATCCACCCATCCCAGCTGTCCACTGCTATCTTTGTCGAAAGGCTTACGTGAATGCTCTTGAATCAGCACATCGAAGCTCTCCCCCTGCTTAACCCGGTCTAGCAGCGCTTCTGCCTCCTCCGCATTATCCACATAAAGAGCTGCCAATTGGATCTGCTTACCGACGGCAAATTCCTCGGGATGCTGCTCCCAATACTCGTCAATCTCAGCTTCCCGAACTTGAATACCCTGCGTAGCTATTTTCTCCAAACCAATCCGGTATTCCGCTTCATTCCGCAAGTCAACCGGATCTAAGCCAAACTGTCGCTGCATTTCATCAAAGTAGGTATGATCTGATTCATACCCTTTACTATCCTGCTCCAGCACCTGCTGTAAGTCCTCTTGGGTGATCTTGATACCGAGACGCTTGGTTTCAGCCTGCACGGCTTTACGATTCAACATTTGCAACAGCGTATTGGTTCCATATCGCTTTTTCAGTTCCGCTACCCACTGTTCCTCCGATATGCCTTCCTGACCCATCTCCGCCACAGTATGATCGCCGTCATCCTTGCTTACATCACCCGGCTTTGACAGCCCCCGAAGCATGATAAGACCACCCAAGGCGGCGACGCTAACGGTCAGAATAATGACAGCTGTCCATAATCCCTTTTCCCGTGTAGTCATCGCTTGCACCGCCCATCCGGTTAGGCTTTGGCTTGATCTAACAGATTTTGCAGCTCATCTTTATTAAACTGATAAGCCTCATTACAAAAGTGACATACGACCTCAGCCTGTCCTTCTTCCTCAATTAACTGCTCTAATTCGCTTTCTCCCAAACTGATCAATGTTTTTTCCACGCGCTCACGTGAACACTCACATTGAAAATGGATATCCAATTCATCGAGAATCCGAACGTCCGGCAACATCCAGCGCAGCATTTCATCAAGTTCCAACCCTTGATCCAGCAAAGCGGTAACGGGCGGAATGGAGCTGACTGCATTTTCGATCGCAGTTATCTCATCATCATTCAAGCCTGGAAGCAATTGAATAATAAATCCACCGGCCACAATAACCGAGTTATCAGTATCTACCAGCACACCCAAGCCCACCGCTGACGGGGTCTGCTCCGATTTGGCAAAATAATAGGTAAAGTCCTCACCCAGTTCACCGGAAATAATCGGAGTACTGCCGCGATACGGTTCTTTTAACCCCAAATCCTTGATGATATGAATGAACCCCTCTGTACCTACAGCACCCGCTACATCCAGTTTGCCCATACTATTGCTCGGCAAATGCACATGTGGTTCAGTAACATAACCTCGCACTTCCCCTACAGCATTGGCATCAACGACGATTTGCCCAATCGGTCCATCACCTTTAACTTGAATGGTTAATCGCTCTTTGCCTTTTAGCATAGAACCCATAATAGCTCCTGCTGTGAGGGTTCGCCCCAAAGCAGCGGTAGCCGTTGGATACGTATCATGTCTTCTCCGCAATTCCTCTACCAATTGAGTTGTCCGAACAGCAAAAGCTCTAACCCTCCCATCCATGGCTGTGCCACGAATAAGTCGATCCTGCTTATTTTCCATATTGATATCCTCCCCTATTCTCCAGGACAGCTATGCTGCTTATTTTCGTTAGTATTGCTCATCATTGAAGCATAATTTCCTACTATATAAACAACCTGCATCGACAGATCACGCGAATTGTTCAAAAACGTAACATATTTCAGTATAGACGAAAAACGCCGCTAATCCAAACCGATAAGATCATCGGTTGGACGCAGCGGCAGCTTATATCCACTTTTTTATTCAGCGTTACGTTGGTAAATGATACGTAATCCTTCAAGCGTCAACATCGGCAACACTTTCTGAATGCTCTCTGTCTCTGATGCGATTAGCTCTGCAAGACCTCCGGTAGCAATAACCGTAGGCTCCGCCTGCATTTCTTCCTTAATGCGCCTCACAATGCCATCCACTTGCCCAGCATAACCGAAGATAATCCCAGCTTGCATGGCATGAACCGTATTACGACCAATAACCTTTTTGGGTTTCTCCAACTCGATACGGGGCAGCTTGGAAGCCCGTTGATACAGTGCCTCTGTCGAAATTCCGATACCCGGCACTATTACACCACCCAAGTAGTTTCCCTTATCGTCAATACAATCAAACGTCGTCGCGGTTCCAAAATCCACCACAACCAGCGGCCCGCCGAACCGTTCGACAGCCGCAACAGCGTTCACGATCCGATCCGCACCTACTTCACGCGGATTCTCATAACGCAGGTTAAGACCGGTCTTGATTCCCGGTCCGACGATTAACGGCGTTTTGCCTATGTATTTATCGCACATTTCTTCTAATACACGGACCAATGGCGGAACGACAGAGGAAATAATAACTCCATGGATGTCATCCTTTAATACGCCACCCATACTAAAAAGATTATGTATGAGTACGCCGTATTCATCTGCGGTTGCCTGTCTGGAGGTACTTATCCGGTAATGGTGCAACAGCTCCCGCCCTTCGTACATCCCCAGAACAATATTGGTATTACCTACATCCACTACAAGAATCAATGGGTGTCACCTATCTTTCTTTGCGTTAAGGTCAAGGCTGATATCCAGACTATGAAAAGAGTATGTCAGCCTGCCTACAGAAATCACATCTACGCCACTCTCAGCCATCTCACGCACTGTATCCAGCGATACATTGCCCGAGGCTTCTGTTTTGACATGTGGTGCCCGTTCCCGAATGAACCGAACGGCTTCCTTCATATCTGGGGCAGACATGTTATCCAGCATAATGATATCCGCCCCAGCTTCCAGGGCTTCCTGCACTTGTTTCATGTTTTCCGTCTCTACTTCAATCGTCATCGTATGCGGTATATTAGCGCGCGCTCGACTCACAGCTTGTTCAATCCCACCTGCGCCCTTAATATGATTATCCTTAATCATAACAGCATCGTACAGGCCAAAGCGATGATTCGAGCCACCGCCTACACGAACAGCATACTTCTCCAGCAGCCGATGTCCCGGTGTTGTTTTGCGTGTATCCACCAAGCGGGTGGACAAACCATGCAATTGTTCTATAAAAGCTCGAGTCCGCGTGGCAATGCCAGACATTCGTTGTAGCAAATTTAACGCCAGTCGCTCTCCAGTCAAAATCGCATGGGTACTTCCATTCACTTCAGCCAAAACGCTTCCCTTTTCAATCCACTGTCCATCGGTCACCAGCGGAGTAAACGACAAGGAAGGGTCCACTACCTGAAATACAAGGGCAGCCACGGGTAAACCCGCAACTACGCCGCTCTCCTTGGCATGAATGACAGCCTTGGATTGGTGGCCCTGCTCAATCGTCCAGCGCGTGGTCACATCGCCAGAGCCCGTATCTTCTCGCACCCAGCTGCGAATTTGTGCCGTCAGTTCCTCCTGATATCCACTAAACTCTCCATAAAGCTCGCTGTTAGATGTCATGAACGTACTCCTCCGTTATCCCTTGATCACGTCGCTGCTGGACATGCTTTCGCCAGGCGCTATCATCTGTCTCAGGAAAATCCTCGCGATAATGCGCTCCCCGGCTCTCCTCACGCAGTAACGCACCATCTGTTACTAATAAAGCACATGTGAGCAAATTGGCAAATTCGATCTCTTCCCGGCTAGCGATCACAGCCCCGAAAATAGGCATTTGCCCTTGCAGCTCATCTAATGCTGCTTGCAGCCCCTCGCCGTGCCGACGAACTCCAGCATAACGAACCATTGCTTCTTGCAGCTTAAGCCGTTGCTCCGTGACGGATGAAGCCGGGAACTCTGTGCGGTTATCGCTATAAGATATCAACGTATGGCCGACCAGCGGTGGCAATGAATGCAGTCGCTCAATAATCCTACTGGCGAATACAATAGCTTCAGATAATGAATTGCTCGCAAGACGATTAGCTCCGTGAACACCTGTAGAAGAGGTCTCCCCGCAGGCGAATAAACGCGCAATGGAGCTTTCCCCGTGTAAATTGGTCTGAACACCACCCATCATATAATGGGCAGCAGGCGCAATGGGAATCCAGTCTGTCGTCATATCCAAACCAAATGACAGACATGTCCGATAAATGGTTGGAAAACGTCGCTTCACCCGCTCAGGCGGCTCATGCGTAATATCCAAGTATACAAACGCAGCTTGGGTGCGTTCCATCTCATGAACGATAGCACGAGCTACGATATCTCTGGGTGCAAGCTCCTGCCGTGAATCATACTTGTCCATGAAGCGTTCTCCGTGAATATTGCGTAACACGGCTCCTTCTCCCCGTACAGCTTCGGAAATTAGAAACCTTGGAGCGCCCGGATGGCACAACGCCGTAGGATGAAACTGTATGAATTCCATATCCCGGACAATCGCCCCAGCACGATACGCCATAGCAATACCATCCCCGGTTGCAATATCCGGGTTAGTCGTATAACGGTATAATTGCCCGCTACCTCCTGAGCACAAAATCGTTGCATTAGCAGTGATATACGACCTTTCCCCACCTGGCTTTTGGACGAGGGCCCCAATACACTCACCATGCTCAGTCAGCAGGTCGACGACCATGCACTCTTCCCACACTTCGATACCGGGATGAGCAGCAACCTGCTTTGACAACGCACGAACAATTTCATAACCCGTAGCGTCCCCATTCGCATGCAAAATACGCCGATGGCTATGCGCTCCTTCCCGTGTCAATGCTAGTTCACCATCCACACGATCAAAAGCCGTTCCCATACGTATTAACTCTTGAATACCACCTGGACCTTCATGGACAAGCGTTCTGACCGCCTCTGGTTCGCACAAACCTGCACCAGCAATCAGGGTGTCCTGCATATGATAAGCAGGTGTATCCTCATCCGATGTGACAGCAGCAATGCCGCCTTGAGCATAACGTGTGTTGCTTTCCATCAAAGTCTTCTTGGTGATCAGCAACACTTTCCGATTCTCTGCAGCCTTAATGGCTGTATATAAGCCCGCAATGCCCGAGCCGATAATTAACACGTCGGCTTCCAATCGGGTCAATTCCGCTACATCAAAATCAACTAGATATCTTGGAATCATGCCTTCACCTGATTTCACAGAAGAATAGCGCACACCATAGGTTCTACAGTATGCGCTCACGTATATGTTCAAAATAATAGAAAGTCGATTGCAGCAGCTGTTGGCTTTTATAAGCTAAGAAGACGACAGCCGTTTATTTAACAATAAATGTACACAACGTTCCGGTGTCTGTCAAATCACGTTAGCAATAATCTTCCATTTAAAAAGCTCCGGAAAACCAATAATACCTGGTTCCCCGGAGCTTGCATATAAGCTTATTCAACTATCCATTGAATGATTAGGTTGTTGTCGGTGGAGTACCACCGGAGTTGCCCGAATTGTTGTCATCCTCTGGCTTTTGCAGATTAGGGATATCATTCGGTTGATCTGTTGTATTCTTAGGCTCTTCATCCTTACCTTGAATACGTACACGGACGTCTCCAATGTTGTCGATCACAGGCTCACCGTTTTCCGGTGTTCCTTCTCCCTCAGTCGTGCCACCATCCAAAGAACCTGTCTCAATCAAACGTTTGATTTGTTCAAGTTCCAAGGTTTCTTCTACCAGCAAGGTTTGAGCAATCAAATGAACCTCTTTGGAATACTTGGTCAGGAGTTCTCTAGCACGCTCATAAGATTCAGTGATGAAACGATTCATCTCCTGGTCAATCTGATAAGCGATCTGATCACTGTAGTTCTGCTCATGACCGATATCGCGTCCAAGGAATACTTGGCCTTGTGAAGTACCGAACTGCATCGGACCAAGTTTCTCACTCATACCATATTCTACGATCATGCTGCGTGCAATGCTTGTTGCTTGTTGGAAGTCGCTATAGGCTCCTGTTCCGATCTCACCAATGAACAGTTCCTCGGATACGCGTCCACCCAACAATCCAGTGATTTTGTCCAGCAATTCCTGCTTGGTTGTCAGCATGCGGTCTTCCTTCGGAAGCATAATGACATATCCGCCTGCACGTCCACGTGGAATAATCGTTACCTTGTGAACCATGTCGGCATTTTCCAAGAAGAAACCAATAATCGTATGGCCTGCTTCATGATAAGCAACAATTCGTTTCTCGCGGTCACTGATTACGCGGCTGCGTTTTTCTGTACCTACGATAACACGGTCGATGGCTTCATCTACTTCTCGCATCGAAATATCCCTGCGGTTACGACGAGCCGCCAACAAGGCAGCTTCGTTCAACAGATTTTCGAGATCAGCGCCTGTAAAGCCTGTTGTACGTTTCGCAATTACGTCCAATTTAACATCCTTCGTTAACGGCTTGTTGCGAGCATGTACATACAATACTGCTTCACGGCCTTTAACATCTGGACGGTCAACCGTAATTTGCCGGTCAAAACGTCCTGGACGAAGCAACGCCGGGTCTAGAATATCCGGACGGTTTGTAGCAGCTACGATGATAATACCTTCGTTTGCGCCGAATCCATCCATTTCTACGAGCAATTGGTTGAGCGTCTGCTCACGTTCATCATGTCCGCCACCCAATCCAGCGCCACGTTGACGTCCAACGGCATCAATCTCATCAATGAAAATGATACAAGGTGCGTTCTTCTTAGCGTTCTCGAACAAATCGCGAACACGGGAAGCACCGACCCCGACAAACATTTCTACAAAATCAGAACCTGAGATACTGAAAAACGGTACTCCAGCCTCGCCTGCAACAGCTCTTGCCAAGAGTGTTTTACCCGTACCTGGAGGGCCCACTAACAGAACACCTTTCGGGATACGAGCGCCCACAGCTGCAAACTTGCGTGGGTCCTTCAAGAATTCTACGACTTCGACAAGCTCCTGCTTCTCTTCGTCAGCCCCTGCCACGTCCTCGAACGTAACCTTCTTCTTCTCTTCGTTATACAGACGGGCTTTGCTCTTGCCGAAGTTCATAACTTTGCCGCCACCGCCCTGTGCCTGATTAAACAGGAAGAAGAACAACAGGAACATGATCACCAAAGGAATGATAGAAGTCAAAAACGTCAGCCAGATGCTTTCGCCTTCCATTTTCTTCTGTACATATTCAAACCCGTTCGTTTCGCTGGCATTTACCAGTTCACTTAGTGCTTGATCCGTTGGTGGAACATATACGGAAAAATTGGTCGATTTAGCATTAGCCGGCTGCTTCTTATATGCACCGGTTACAAGATAGGCGTAACCGTCAAATTGGACCGTTACTTTAGAGATGTTATTAGCTTTAACCTCTTGCCGTAATTGGTCATATCTAGGGAGATCGGAGGCTTCGTTACTGTTACTAACAAACTGAACGATACCCACCACAACTAAAAAAAGAATCAAATAAAAACCAGAATTCCGGATGAACCGATTCATCCCCTACCTCCTCTCGAGACACTTAAGTTATTTTACCATAGCCTGTAAGTCCTTCTCAACAAAGGGCCTTATTTAGTCCTAGGACTGGAGGCTGAGATTAGCTGGTATAGATTTCCGGCTTCAAAATCCCTATGTATGGGAGGTTCCGGTAGTGCTCGGCATAGTCCAGACCATAGCCGACAACAAACGCATCTGGAAGCGTAAATCCAGTATAATCTGCTTCAAGATTAACCGTCCGGCGTGCAGGCTTGTCGAACAAGGTTACGACACATACCGAATTGGCATTACGATTCTTGAGCAGTTCAATCAAATGTGTCAGCGTCAGGCCGCTGTCGATAATATCTTCGACAATCAGAACGTCGCGTCCTTCCACAGATGCGTCCAAATCCTTAATGATTTTGATGATACCTGAGGATTTTGTGGACGCTCCATAACTTGATACAGCCATGAAATCAAGCTCCAATGGCACTGTAATGGATTTAACCAAATCAGCCATAAAGATAAACGCACCTTTCAGTACGCAAATCACCAATGGATTTTTCCCTTCATATTTTACGCTGAGCTGTGCACCCAATTCCTTAATTTTACTCTGAATTTCTTCTTCGCTGATCAATATTTCCTGAATATCATTTTGCAACGGTGTAAACCTCCTAAGTTTATACTATGAAAGCCGTTCCTGTGCAATTACCGGTGCCCCGGACTCTCTCGTCTTTGCCATGACATATATATAACCGAAGACGTGTGCTCTTGCACCGCGGCATGTACAGAACGTCGTACGCCCGGAATCCAGAGAATAGCTCCAGAGTGGTCGCAGACGATGGGAATAACGGAACGCATTGAAGGAGGTATTTTTTCATTAATAAAAATATCTTTAACCTTTTTTCTTCCGTTTAATCCCATTACATACATGGTATCTCCAGGTAATCGCGAGCGTACAGTCAAAGGCAGACTCAATTGATCTGCGTCGAACCACGCTTCCTCCTTATTGGCCGGATGATCCCCATCCAAATAGGAAGCCCTTCGCCACCGGAGTATACCACCCGCTTCAGGCAACTCTAGCTCACCGGAAATAGGCAATACACTTAGTCCATAGCACCATTCGCCCATAACGACTTGCGTACGGTCAAACAAAACCGCTTGGTCATATTCGCGGACTCCAACCGCACCGCCTCCCAAATCCAAACTCCATGTAGACGATGCCTCTTGGAGAAGTCTTAGTCGAACGGTCTCAATTTTACGAAAATCAAAATTTTCACTGTCCGAAGGCAGATAATTTAATATTAGTTTAATCAACCTCCGTTGTAAAGCAACGGGTAGCTTACGGTATGAAGCGATGGGAAACATGTACCTGCCATTATCCAAGCTCACCATTTTCTCGTATGCTGACAGCGTAGATGCCTCCATAAAGTCATTTTCGTCAGCCATCGTTTCGGCCAGCCGGTTCAAGGATGGTGTCAGTCGCTCATTATATTGCCCCAAAAAAGGAAGCACATCCATGCGGATGGCGTTACGGCGGTATTTGGACGATAAATTAGTGCTGTCTATCACGTAGGAAAGACCATACAAGTTACAAAACTCAATCAGGTCAGCCTTGTACATACGTAGCAGCGGGCGAATGAGTTGCACATTTTTTTCATTGCGTGCCAAACGCATACCCGCCAAACCTGCTGGGCCGCTACCACGCAGCAAGTGCAAAAGAACTGTTTCGGCTTGATCGTCGCCGTGGTGAGCCATTGCAATATGCTGTGCTTCCCACTTTGTAGCCATATCATGTAAAAAGCTGTAGCGCAGCTCGCGTGCTGCTTCCTGTGGTCCCTTACCACTCTCCTTCATATAAGCGGGTACATCGACCCGAGTCATTTCAAATGGAAGTTCAAGCTTTCGGGCAATATTGCGTACCACTTCAGCCTCCGCATCCGATTCCTCTGGTCTGAATCCATGATGAACGTGAGCGCAGACGAGTTGTAAAGGCATATGTATAACGGATATTTCATGTAAAATGTGCAAAAGGGCCACCGAATCCGGCCCACCGGATACAGCAACCACAATGCGGTCTCCGGGGCTCCACAGTGAATGATCTCGCGCCAAGGCGAGCACTTCCTGTACAACACCGGTCGGTTTTGTTGTTCCCATTCCCGACCCTCTTTTCTCCCTACCGTAAAAATGATGATCATCTGTTATCTTATGTAAGTCATGCTGCTACCTTAACGCAATCCAGAGCGCTCCGGCAAGCAGCAAAAGCGATACCGTGAAAGCATATCCCAGCCAGCGTGGATTCCCTCTTTTGACCGACGATTGCCTGACATGTGCGGAAGCCAAACGTGACCAAGATCGGGCCGCTGCACGAGTATCGGAATATTCTCCACGCACTGCACCCAGTAGCCATTCGGCATAGGGGCGTAATACACGGCTGCGGCGAATGATGACCGTCAATTCTGCCGTATTACGCAACTGTGGCAGCCTGCTGGCAGCCGCCTTTAACGATTCGCTCTCCAATATATGAATCGTTAGAAGAGCGAAGGCAAACAGGTCATACTGGGAATCGGCATTTCGGCTGCCAGCATTCCAAAATCCCCTGTCATACCATTCTGTAAATTGTTTAACACTCCGGCCAGCAAGAGACACCCCACCGTAGTCAATTAATTCAGCCTCTCCATAGGCATTGACCAAAATATTCTGCGGCTTCAGGTCGCCAAACACCCACCCTGCCTGATGGAGATCCGCCAGACGATTCAGTATACCGGTTCCAGCCACGCCATACCATTCCGGCCCTTTGGCTGCCACAAAGCGATGAAGTGGATCACCCTTAACGTACCGCATAACATAAAAGGGTATCTCTCCGCTGCGTAACACTACATCATCCACCTCAAACAAAAAGGAAGGATTTCCATTTCGCTGGAGGGCGGCCTGAGTGCCCTGAGACTGCAATGTGGTCAGCACATTAATCTCCGATTGCAGATCAAGCGTGTTCTTCCCCATTTTCAGAGCAAATTGCCGATCGGCCTGTGCTTCTTTTACCAAATATACAGTTCCGTTCGCTCCCCGGCCCAGCAAGCGCTGGATGACATAGCTGCTCCGCTTCCACTTGCCCTTGATGACCGTTCCGGGTGCAAGAACGGGATCAGACGACGTAGTCACCGAGCATCCCTTCTCCTTTGCCATAGGATTCTTCCAGATCTTTCTGTTCCCCTAGTGTAACATATCGGTAATAATCAATCACTTGTAAAATGGCAGGACCTGTCGGCGTCGCTCCTTTCATCCGCAAGCGTCCAAATATCGATTTGATCTGGTTAAGCTCAGAGGTCCAACCGATATCCATGACTGCGTCTTCTCCCATTTTGCCGCCCGGAAAATGAAATACCGATAGACGGCTGTGTCCGCTTCTCGACTGCAAGCTGAGCAGCAAATCGCGAATGCTGTCCTCTACAGCAGGCAGCTTGGGCTTCATGCTCGCACTTGCATCAATGAGCAAGGCAATCTCCAGGGTGCTTGTTTCTGTCAGCTCGTCCATCACCTCAACTACTTGGGCTCGTTTTGCCGGAGGAAGTTCACCGATATGTTTGGCGCCACCCTCGCCCAAAATGTGCGTTAACTCTCTATTAACCGCCTGCTGAATGGTTTGAACCACCGTTTTGCGCGTCATCATCTGCATGGTCTGTGCCAACTGCTTCGTCCCAACGATTTGGCTAAACCCTCCCCCTGCTTTAGCAATTTCTTGAATCTCCGCGCTGCCAAGCTCGCCAATAGTTCCATAATCTATGACTCCGGCGACATTCACTGTAATACCTTCCCGTAGAGCTTGGGCAGCCGCCATGACTGGACTAACACCTACATTTGAGCACCCGTCTGTTATGATCAAAATTTGCTTCATCGTTTTTTGGCCTCCGCTTCCTCTTAATCTATTCCGATAGATTCTATCTTTGCCTAATCCGGAACGATTCAAACGAAGGATGCGGATTTTTAAAAAGCGAATAAGGAATTTCCCGGGCAATGTCGGATTAGCTCACCGTCCGTGGACGTTCCAACCACCTCATGCCAGGTACATGGAGAGTTGCCCATTCTGGGCGGAAGTGATCTATTTTACTAACGACTACTGTCATATCGTCATAGATTTGATTTTGTTGGTATCGAATAACCCGTTCTAGCAAACAGTCGGCCAACTGCTGAGGATCTTCGCTTTCAATCTCCTGAATCATGCGTTTCATCCATATTTCCTTATTAACCGCGTACCCCGGTGAGTCGTATATACCGTCTGTAATCATAATGAGAATATCACCCGGCTGGAGCTGCAGGGATACCAAATCAATTTCAATATCCTGTATAATGCCAATCGGCAAATTGCTGGCAGATACGGGAATGACCTCCTCTCCTCTTTTAATAAAGCTTGGCGTAGACCCAATTTTCATAAAGGTTGTCTGGGCCGTATACTGATCAATCAGCGCCATATCGACCGTAGCATACATTTCCTCAGGTGATCGCAGCATCAGGACAGAGTTAACCGACTTGATCGCCAATTTTTCGTCCATACCCGATTGCAGTAATTCCTCTAAAATGTTAAGTGCTGCACTGCTCTCTTGCTGCGCGCGCTCTCCGTTCCCCATACCATCGCTTAACGAGACTGCAAAAGTCCCGTTCCCTAGCTCCATCATGCTGTAGCTATCTCCTGAGAAAAAATCGCCTCCTTTGGCGGCGCTAGCTACCCCTGTAGCAATCTCATACGTTTTAGCAGAACCGAACATGACTGTAGCTAAGCCTTGGCGGCGATCTGCCTCCGTTTCGCGCATCACAGCTATATGCTCGTCCAGTATGTCCGACAGCAGTGGAGCAATGATTTTCCGACATTCATCAAATCCCCTTGTATAGGCATGGACAATCTCTATTTCTACCTGACCTGCATCCAGGTTAATAATCTCAATAGATTGGATGGACAATCCCAGTCTATCAAGAGCCTCTCGTATTTGCTCCTCCTGCCGATGCATGGTCTGCCCTTCCCGCTGAATTTCTCGCGCTAAATCCTCCATAATTTGTGATACACCCGATAGCTGGTCAGCAACAAGCTGACGACTATCGTATACTTGGCGCTTCCACTGCATATTATGTTGGTAGAGGCTATACTGCTGCTTCATCACTTGCAGGACAGCGCCCGTTTTAGCACATGCCTTGCTCCATTGCGGGGGTATCTGCTCCGGCTCCAAATCCGGGTTATCCTCAATGGCGCTCATCATTTCCGTCATATACTGATGGGTTTGCATAAACTTGCCGTCCCAGCACTGCTCACACTTGAAGCAGGAGGCACATGTCCCTTCGGCCACCGCATTCATAAAATGTTCGATTTCTCCGTCCGACTTCGTACTCTCACTCGCAGATATCTGGTGAAAGCTGCGGGATAACTGACTGAATACACGGGAAAACTTCGTTACCCGCTCTGCGGTGAGATCGCGAACCCTTTTGGCATATTCATGCTGAGATTTAGCATGGTCCTGCGTACCGGGAACATAGGTAGAAACCGCTTTAAAGAAACTTTTTGGGGTCATTAAAAATAATAGAATCGCCGCACAGCTCTCCCAGGTTGACGTCAGCACGTCCCCGGTCCCATCCAAATAGATCGTCAGAATGGAGGAGCCTAGCAGCATCCCAAGCGCAACAGCACCTTTTTTCCCTTCACGCAGCATCCCTGCCAGCAAACCTGCAAAAGCGAGTAAACTCATCTGCACAATTGCAGACATATTGGCCAAGCTTAAAATTAAACCGGTAATTACACCGACCGATGCACCCAGCGAAGCACCTCCCACCAAAGCAAACACCAAGACCAAATATCGCGACAATACATGATCGACAGACAATGAATGAACAGTCCATCCTACTGCTCCCGTCATCACAGAGGCTAATAATATAATAAGACATAAAATTTCCTCATTTTTGAGCTGGCTTGTCTTCTTGCGGTAAGTAAACAACGGTATGGCCTGTGTAAATACCAGCGTAAGCATAAAGCTGAGAACCGCATCCGTTCCCACAATGATAAGTTCATACCATGTGAAAGTTGGAGCCATCACGGCGTTAAATAAATTGACCATAAACACAGACAAGAAAACCATAAGCGGAGCATAGGATAGTTCCAGACGATCGAAGGTTCGTAACCCGCGATACAGGAAATAAAATACCAGTAGCTCACCACCAATCATAAATAACGATGGGTAAGGAGCTAACAGGCTGCCTAACACAACGGATACAGCTACAGGCAGCATCAGGTCACGCCGAAGGAACGTTATGACCGCAAAATAAGCGAGGGCAAAAGGAGAAAGCTCGTCCAAAATAGTGGCGCGTCCCAGTAGAACTCCCATAGCCGACAATAGCAGCATCCATCTTTGCGCTGTTACCCATTGCACCACTTTATGTGAATCCAGCCGTTTTCTGAGTCTGGAAGACCAACCTTCCGTACGCTCTTTGGATTTGGACTTTCTAGATTTTAACCCCGGAAAATGTACCACGTTCCATTTCTCCATCATGCGTCAGGCACCCCATTCATCAATTTGATGTTCCCATCTTAAACCGGAATGATTGAGAAAGTTTGTCAGAACCTCACGTCTTATTCCAAGAAATTTCCGACAAAAAAACGTTCTGCGCGAAAGGACAGAGCATCACCTTGAACATCAAGCTACGCCCGTATGGAAGCAGATGGAAGTTGCGTCTCTTAACTCCTTGCTTGACCTCTCTATGTCGTCCATCACTATGACCAAGACTAGCGATTTGCACAGAAGATAGACGGAAAACCGTTGGAGTTTGTCGGACGATTATGTCCTCACGACAAAAAAAACATTCGCTTTCCAGCACGAATGCTTCCTCGTCTTCATCAAAATTGCGAATCTCATAAAATACATGTATAACGATAACCGGATTTATCGCCCACAGCCATTGCGTGTCGCATCTATTGTCGGTAGAACGCAAAAAAACCGTAGCAGTCTTTCGACTGTACGGTTTTCCGTGTATGGTTGATACGGTTGTCAAAGTGAATTAAACACGCTTCGCGCCGCGTCCTCCGCGTTTACCTTCGGTGTTCTTTTTCAGCGACGAAATGCGTTCCTCACTATCTTTCAGGAAGCGTGACATTTTATCCTCAAATGAAGGTTTACCCGGTGCAGGCTTGAAAGAACGGCCTCCACGATCGCGGTTGAAACCACCGCCACCACCACCGCGTCCTTGACTTGGACCTGAACCTCCACCGCCGAAACGGTCGCCTCCGCCTGGTCCTCCCGTACGCTCCGGTCTTGGAGCTCTTGGGGGACGGGCTTCACTTGCCGGCTTGTCAATCGTTTGCTTAATGGAAAGTCCGATTTTGCCATCTTTGTCAACATTAATGACTTTCACCGTCACGACATCATTAATCTTCAGGTGGTCGTTAACATCCTTAACATAGTTATCGGCGATTTCCGAGATGTGAACGAGACCCGTGACACCTCCAGACAAATCCACAAATGCTCCAAAATGCGTGATGCCTGTCACTTTGCCCTCTAACTTGGTGCCCACTTCAATTGCCATAGAATAAAATGATCCTCCCTTAAAATATACAACCGATTTTTTTGCAAAAAAATCCCGCTGTGGTGATTTGATTATACAAAATGGCGGAACCAAGGTCAACTAAGCATTGGCCCGATAATGTTCCTATTTCTGATCTCCGATGATTGGCGTCTCTTCCGGTTTGTAAAGACCGTACTTGCTTCTGGCAATCTCGCCAATGTACTCAGGGTCCTTGAGACGATTCACTTCGGTTTGAAGCTGTTGTTCCGTTTGTGTAGCAGCTTGCTTCTGCTTTTCCTTCTGGATGAGCTGTTCATTTCGATCGGCCATAATCATGCCTTGAGAAAAAAAGGTAAAAATTGCCCAACTACCAAAGGCGGCAAGCGATAGCAACCAAATCATGATTCGCCTGCGCCCGCCCGCGTTGGACTTGGACGTAGAAGATGAATGGCGATCTACAGACGAATTACGCATGATACTACCTCCTTCCAAACCATCTTTTCGCTGTGTTTTTCAGTCTGATACCCAGCTTTACGAGCGACTCTGGAGTCCTCCAGCGCGCTTTAAGTGGACCGATCAGCCATAGGATCGGCTTCCAAACCGGCATCAGGATGTATATCAGCATCCTTCCCAGGAACACAATAAGTGCCCATGTCCATCCGACTAGCTTGCGTAACAGCCGATACAGCGCTAACACCGGAAGAACAATCAGGATGCGCAGTATGCTGTTCACGATCAACGTCAGTCTGCGAACTATCTCTAATAACATTACCACAAAACGTTGGGTTGTAACACTAAAGGCCCAAAAATAGAGCCAAACCCCCAAAAGTAGTCCTAAAAAGACATAAAACCGCAGCTCACCGCGATTACTCGCGTATAGCACACGGAAAATAAACAAAGCCGAGGCCACCCAGTACAGCACGTCCAATATATGAACGCTCCAGCGGGCAAAATGAAAGCGGATGGACAGCACCCGGTAGCTGTCAAACACCACTCCCATGGCTATGCCCGACACCAGCATCCACGTTAACGTCAGCCATTGCGTGTAAGGGTTCATTTGAAGATCTTGCCGAATAGGCTTTTTCCGTTTTTAGCCGGGGCCCCGGGCTCCAGGTAGACGAGGGAAGTAATCAGACCTTCAATGGACAACAGTCCCTCTTCTAGGCTGAGGTTTTTGATATGTAAATGTTGTCCGCGAATGGTGAGATGGCCCAGCTCGGTCTGAAGCAAAAATTCTTCACTGTCAAAGCTCTCCACATTGCTGACGCCTGAAATATCGAGTTGCTTGCGGCTTTGCATGCGCAGATCATGGTGCTTTGACTTCCCTTGTTCAATCATGGCATGTACCCCTCCTTCTGTTCTTAGCTTATGAAGGGGGCCGTATGATTTAGAACCGCTTTTGCTGTTAATCAGCATATGATGGACGAAAACTCGTCATCTAAAGAAAAAAAGCACTCCTTCATAAAATAATGAAGGAATGCTTTCATGTACAGTTGTGAGAAAATCAGATGTCTGCTTACCAGTTTAAACCATTGTCCCTGGCAATAGGCTCTTCCTTTACCAACGTGTACATACTTGCAGCCTCGTCCTTGCGTGTAGTGTCGGCGAGCCGTTCCACTCGCACGGTCACCAGCTTCTGGCCAAACTGGACGGTAATTTCATCGCCTACTTTGACCGCACTGCTCGGCTTGGCTTCGCGTCCGTTCACCAGCACTCTCCCTTGTTCGGAGACGTCCTTGGCTACCGTACGCCGCTTAATCAGCCGCGAGACTTTCAAGAATTTATCAAGACGCATTAGTTAACGGCTTCTTTAAGCTTATTACCGGCTTTAAAAGCAGGAACGGTCGATTCTGGAATTTCAATCGTGTTACCGGTTTGTGGATTGCGGCCTGTACGGCTGGAACGCTTGCGTGTTTCGAAAGTACCAAAGCCGATCAGTTGCACTTTGTCACCGCTAGCGAGTGCATCTGTAATTTCACCAAGAACGCCATTCAATACAGCTTCAACGTCACGTTTGCTCAAACCGCTTTTGCTGGAAATATTGTTGATCAGATCTGTCTTGTTCATAAGATAAAAGCCTCCCAAATGTCAAAAAATAATCATCACGCTGCATGTCCATTGATGGAGCAGACGTGAGGTCCAACTGTGGCCGAAGCCCTTCTGAATGTCACTGTAACACGCTTAACTATAAGCTACAGTTATTTTCAGAATTACTACAAGTTATTCTGGCTTGTCCGTAAAAATCCTGCAATGACAGGCGTTTTTTTATTCGACCCCAGTTAAGCCAACATCCTACTACAAAACTCTGCCCATTGGCAAGTCCCCTCAAACTGGGCCTTCTTACACCCCTGCATATGTCTCATTTTACTGTTCTGTGCAGCCAAAAGCGAATATGTGGAATCACGCTTTACCAAGGAGCTTTTTCGCTTCCTGCCAGTAAGTCTCCATTTCATCTACGCTGCTTTCTTCGGGACGACGCCCCTGCTCGCGTAATTTCTGCTCAATATACTGGAAACGGTCGACAAATTTGCGATTGGTAGCCGACAATGCCTCTTCCGGGTCTACTCCCATAAACCGGGCTGCATTCACGGCAACAAATAGCACATCGCCTAACTCCAGCAACTGGGCTTCCGCAGCATGCCCTTCACGAACCGCTTCCTTCAGCTCAGCCACTTCTTCGTCCAATTTATCGAATACGCCCTCAATGCTATCCCAGTTAAAGCCCACTTTAGCTGCTTTCTTCTGGAGCTTGTACGATTTCATAAGAGCAGGCAGATCTCGCGGAACCCCGTCCAGTACAGAAGGGTATGCCGCCGTCGTGCCTTTAAGCCGTTTTTCCTCAGCCTTCATCTGCTCCCAGTTTTGCAGCGCTTCTTCCGCATCATTCGCTTGATTGTCACCAAATACATGTGGATGACGGAAAATAAGCTTATCATTCAGCCCCTGGATAACATCATACACATTGAAGGTTCCGACTTCCTCTTCCATTTGGGCATGCAGCAAAATTTGCAACAACAGATCGCCCAGCTCTTCCTTCATATGCTCAGGGTCGTCCTCATCTATCGTTTCGATGACTTCATACGTTTCTTCGATCAGATTTTTGCGAATCGACTGATGTGTCTGTTCACGATCCCAAGGACAGCCTTCCGGGCTGCGCAAAATATCGACAATCTCGTGTAGACGGTCAAAAGAACGCCGTTTCAGCGCTTCATCTTCACTGCGAGGTATGTATACCAAGGATAGGTTCCCGTAGCCCTCTACTCGATCCAGCTCGTACAGCGGTACCTTGTGCACCGTTTCCTCCCCTTCTACCCCAAGGGCGTGACCGACATATACCTCATAATCGTCAGGATACCTCTCCATCAGGCACAGCTTCACATCAGAAGCCGTAAAGGTGTCATACACCTGTCCGATCAGTGTATGCAGCTGAGGCTGGAGCCAGCTGGCATCCAGTGTACCTGCGTCCAACAACTGAAAACCCTCAATCGGATCAAAACCAAGACGCACAAAAGCTTCATCCAGGAAACTTTCGCCGCCCAGAATATTCAGTTCAATCCCTTGCGCAGGACAACGCTCCTTAAGCAACTGCACCGCTGCTTCTGCCACCATAGGGTGGCCGGGAACCGCATAGACGATTTCGCTTCCGTCTGCCGCCTTAGCAGCCGTCGTAATCAATTGGCTGGTAATTTCCTCGTATACCTCTGGGAAAGACTCTTTTGTCTCATATACCTCGTCAAACGACTCAAAAGCCACTTCAAACTCATTTAGCACTTGAACCGCAGGATGCTCCTTGGTCCGCAGATACAGCGCTGAAGCGCCCCGCATTTTGTTCAATATCCCTATCGTAAGCTGATCCGGATCCCCCGAGCCCAAACCTACGACTGTTAATGTTACGCTCATATCCCATCCTCCGTTTCGCAGAAACAAGGCTCATGCTCGAAAAAATACACGGCCTAACCCCGCTTCCGCTTCCTTTGCTTTGGCATTACTATACCACAAAGTGGTATAGGCTCATAAAATGGTTGTCCCGATTCACGCCGTAAGCCGTATGCCTGGCTAAGCCAGTACACGTAGCCTGCGCAGCACGGCTGCCAGCGGGCGTCCGAGCTTGGGCACCGCCACAAGCTCGGCTTCCGTGATCAGCCTCAAGCGTGCGAGGCCGATCACGAACACAACGGCGCCTGCGGCTACACCCAGCAGGCTCTCCACGGCTGCCGTGGCACGACCTTCGGCAGCCCACCCCAAGGCACCCAGCACAGCGCTGGTGCCCCACATCGCTGCCCCGGCCGCACCAGCCAGGGCGATAAGCAGCGCCGCCGGCTTGAGCACGCTGGCGGACCAGCTCGCGCGCAGGCCTACCAAGCGAGCCAGCAGCACGATGTTGATCACTGCCGCCAGCAGATAGGCGACAGCCCCCGCAATGGCGGCTCCAGCCGTGCCTAGCTGCGGCACGAGCAGCCAGTTTAGCAGCGCCTTGGCTGCTGCGGCCGCGAGCATCGCCAGAGCCGGCGCGCGAACTGCGCCAAGCCCTTGCAGCAGCGCAGCCGAGATAATGCTGAGCGTGCCGCCTACGGCGGTTAGCGCCATCCAGCGCATGACCCCGCTGCCGGTGTCGTCCGCATACAGCATCACATTGACGGGCACAGCCAGCACGATCAAGCCTGTCGCAGCGGCCAGTCCCAGTAGCCAAAACCAGCGTAGCGATTGCTCGCACTGGCGACGTGCCAGTTCCGTACCGCCGGTTACCCGGGCCTCAGCCAGCGATGGAATGAATAATGCCGACAGGGTGGTGGCAAACATCATGACTAGCTGTACCAGCGGCAGACCTCGGTTATACACGCCAAAGGCCACCATAACCGCAGTATCGTCCAATCCCTCCTGCTTTAACAAGCGAGGTACAGTAAATGTGTCTACCAGGCTAATTAACGGAACGGCTAGCGCTCCAAGGCAAACAGGCAGGGCATAACGCAGTATCGCCTTTAACAAGGCACCATTGCTTTCCGCTGGGTGTAGCTCTCCAGCTTGTGCTTGCACTGTCGCCATGACCGTCCCTTGCCTTCTAAGCCTCTTCCTGTGATTTCGCCAATATAGCAACATGACGACCAAGCCCGCTGCTCCACCTGCTGCTGAACCAAACACGGCTCCGGCAGCAATCATATCTGCTCCCGCTCCTTGTGACAGCATGAGCAGCAACAGTATAATCATCACGCTTACCCTTATCGCCTGCTCCGTCACTTGGGAAACAGCAGTCGGAAGCATATTTTGCAAACCTTGAAAATATCCTCTCAGTCCCGCCATAACCGGCACGAACAAAAAGGCAAACGCCGCCGCCCTCACCGACGGAATGACGTGAGCATTGTCGATCCATTGACCAATGAGCGGCGCACACGTATACATCAGCACGCCCAGGATTAATCCGAAGACACCCAAGACAAGCGAAGATAACCGAGCAACACGTTGCCCCGCTGCTCGGTTTCCCACTGCCTCAAACTCAGCTACAAATTTGGATATTGCAGCCGGAAATCCAGCAGCTGCAATGGTAATGAACAGCGTATAAAAAGGATAAACCGTATTATAAATGCCAAACACGCCGTCGCCGCCGATATTCTGCAGCGGGATTTTTTGCACTGTGCCGATCAGCTTGCTCGCTACCGCTGCCAGTGTCAAAATGACAGCACCTCGTAGCAGCCGCGAAGCGGCGCGATTTTCCTGCATTCTCCGTCTCCACTCCCACCTGAAATATGCATCTTACCCGAGTCCTATTATACCGCCTCTTCTCACGGAAAGAAAAAAAACCCTGTGCAACGTAGGACGGCTTTCGCCATTCTGTACGTCATACAGGGGTGAAACGGGATGTTACTGTTCCATTTGTTTGCCCAGGAAGCCAGCGGCTGTTTCAGCCATTTTGACCTCCATTTCGGACATTTTTACATTTTCGTCCTTGTTCAACAATACAACGGAACCAATGGGATCACCACCGGAAACAATGGGAGCCGCCACAAAGGACGAGAGTGTTTCTTCGTGGTCTCGCGTTAGCTCATAAGAGCCGCTGGCTGTCTCCAGCACAGTTTTGCGATTATCCATACTACCTTCGATAATGCTACCGATTGGCTTGTCCAGAAACTCTTTTTTAGAGCCTCCAGCCACCGTAATAATGGTGTCCCGATCGGTAATCATTGTAATATGGCCCGTGCTTTCAAACAGGGACTCAGCATATTCTTTGGCGAAATCACCAAGTTCACCAATAGGTGAATACTTTTTCAAAATGACTTCTCCGTCACGATCCACAAAAATCTCAAGCGGATCTCCTTCACGAATTCTCAAGGTGCGGCGAATTTCCTTTGGAATAACTACCCGCCCAAGGTCATCAATACGGCGAACTATACCAGTAGCTTTCATTTCACATGTTGCCCCACTTTCTCAAGAAGAATTTAGTAAACTACTGACGGTATCGAAAGACGCTTCCACTCCCCCAGAAGCGGTCACGAAGAACGTCACGGTCATGGTGTTTATGGTGATATCTGACCATAGTATTCATCTGTTCCCAATTCCTTATGCATGTTCAGTTATTTACCTTCGTTTGTAGCTCCATCTTTGGCTGTTCCTGCCTTGGCATCGCCCGTACCGTTTGTTGTTGCGCCCGGTGTAGTTGTGCTACCGGCACCAGAAGTTGCACCGCTTTTCTCTTGCGTAGCTGGTACCTTCGGCAGATTGATTTTCAAATCAAGTTTCGTCAAATCATTTTCGGTAAAGTTTTGGATACTTTCCCCGGCCAATTTATTTTTCAGGGCAGCCTTTTCGTTGTCTTTCAATTTATCAAACGTTGGCTCATTGCGGGACTCCACTTTGATCACGTGATATCCGTATTCCGTTTCCACCGGCTCACCGATTTTGTTAATCGGTTGGGTCTCAGCGGCCTCTTTAAAGGCAGGTACCCATTGCGCTACGGATGCATTCTCATACAGACCTCCGTTAGACGCAGAACCTGGGTCTTCTGAATATTTCTTGGCAATCGTCGCAAAATCCGCTCCTCCGTCCAGCTTCGCCTTCACTTCTTTCGCCAGCTTGAGGGCATCCTCTTTTTTGCGCTGTTTCTTTGTTTTAGGATCTTGGAAGTTAATCAATACATGACGCACGGTTGCTGTCGTGAATTGATCTTTATTTTTCTCAAATTCCTGTTTTAGCTGATCATCTGTTACTTTGTTAGTTTCGCTGTTGATTACCGTCATTACACGCGTGAAGTAATCTTTCACACCTTGTTCAGTCAGTTTCTTATCACTCAGAAATGTCTTGAACTTATCTTCTCCGACTGACTTTTTATACTGCTCCAGTTGTTCGTTCCCTTCTTTGGCACCCTGCTCCTTGGCTTTGTCGTCCGCTTTAGCCGCCAGAAGCTTGTACACCACTTCCTGCTTTACAATTTGCTCTCGTACCTGATCCGAAGCTAACGCAGCCTCATACTCTGGGTACAGGAATTTCATCATACTGATTTCTTGGTTGAACTCATTTTCGGTAATCGTTCCACCCTTATAGGTCACGACAACCTTGCTGTTGTCCTTCGGTTCATCCTTGACCTTGTTCTCATCCGGTTGCTTCGTACATGCTGCCAGAACCGATATAGCTAGCAGCGCTGCCATTCCCAAGGAGAGCATTCTCCAAGGTTTTCTTTTATTTAGTTGTGGCATTTTGCAGTTCCTCCTTCAATGTGAATGCTTCTTTCAATGCACTCAAAAATTGTTCCAGCAGTTCTAGCAACTGTGGATCATTTAGACCTTTGCCCTTTATGCGTGCGCTCATAGATGTGCCCTGTTCAAATTGTACACGTCTTTCAAAGCGATTGCCAATCTCGGCAAGTTTGGCGGTCTGTACCGCCTGCTGACGCCCTTCATGGAATTTCAACACGATATTGTCATCCCGTTGCACTATGGACTCGATGCCATACATGCGTCCATATACCTTGAGGCGAGCCACGGCTAGCAAATGACGCACAGCCTCTGGCAGATCGCCAAATCGGTCGACCAGTTCATCCTCCAGTTCAGAAGCCTCGTCAAAGGTACTGACCGCTGCAACCTTTTTATAAATCTCAATTTTCTGGATGCTGTCATAAATATAGTCACCCGGCAGGTAAGCATCGACGCCTAAATCAATCGACGTACTCCAATTCCGATTGGACTGATCCTCTTCTCCAAGTACGCTGACTTTACGTTTATTAATTTCCTCAGCCAGCATCTGCGAGTAAAGATCAAAGCCGACGGATGCGATGAATCCATGCTGCTCAGCGCCAAGCAAGTTACCCGCGCCGCGGATGGACAAATCGCGCATTGCAATCTTGAAGCCGGAGCCCAGCTCCGTAAATTCTTTAATCGACTGAAGGCGCTTCTCCGCCACTTCCGTGAGCACCTTATCCCGCTGGTACGTGAAATAAGCATAGGCAATCCGATTGGAACGACCTACACGCCCACGCAGCTGATAAAGCTGGGATAGCCCCATTTTATCGGCATCATGCACAATGAGTGTATTCACATTGGGAATATCCACGCCGGTTTCAATAATGCTGGTGCTGACCAGCACATCATATTCGCCATCCAGGAAATCCAAAATAGTTTTCTCCAGTTCGGTTTCGGACATTTGTCCGTGACCCACGCCCACCTTGGCCTCCGGTACGAGCGCATTGATCTCTGCAGCCATCTCCTGAATGCCCTGCACACGATTATACAGATAGTACACCTGCCCTCCGCGTGCCATCTCGCGTTCAATGGCCTCACGGACTAGAGTCTGGCTATGCTCAACCACATACGTTTGCACTGGAAAACGGTTTTCCGGTGGCGTCTCAATGACTGACAAGTCACGTACACCCAGCATGGACATATGCAACGTACGCGGAATAGGTGTTGCCGTTAACGTCAGCACATCTACGTTCGTTTTCAGCTTCTTCAGCTTTTCCTTGTGGGTTACGCCAAATCGCTGTTCTTCATCGACAATCAGCATTCCAAGGTCCTTAAACACCAGATCCTGCGACAACAGACGATGGGTACCAATGACAATATCGACCGTGCCTTGCCGGACCCCTTTAATCGTTTCATTCTGCTCTTTGCGCGAGCGGAAACGGCTCAATACCTGAATATTGAACGGATACCCTGAAAAACGTTCACGGAACGTCTCATAGTGTTGCTGTGCCAAAATCGTCGTCGGTACCAGCACCGCTACTTGTTTGCCTTCAATAGCAGACTTAAAAGCAGCACGAATCGCAACTTCAGTTTTGCCGTAACCTACATCACCGCATAGCAAACGATCCATCGGGCGGCTCTGCTCCATGTCCTTCTTAATCTCTTCGATGGCCCGAATCTGGTCACGTGTCTCATCATACGGGAACATATCCTCAAACTCTTGTTGCTCCGGTGAATCCTTTTCAAAAGCAAACCCTGGTGCCGACTGTCGTTCTGCATATAGCTTGATCAAGTCATCCGCAATATCCTGAACCGAGCTGCGCACCTTACTTTTAACCCGTGTCCACTCATTGCCACCCAGTTTATAAATCTTGGGTTCCTTGTCCTCTGAGCCAACATATTTCTGAATCAGATCAATTTGTTCAATCGGCACTGACAGCTTATCTCCACCCGCGTAGAGGACATGCATGTAATCCTTATGGATACCGCCAACCTCCAGCGTGCCGATCCCCATGTACTTCCCGATCCCGTGATTTTGGTGTACGACGTAGTCGCCCACCTTCAGCTCGCTATAGCTCTTAATTCGTTCTGCATTGTCCACATGGCGGCCCTGCTTACGAGCTTTCCGCTGCTTCTGAGAAAACATTTCACCCTCGGTAATGACCGCCAGGTGAATAGATGGCATTTCAAAACCGCTTTGCAGATTGCCGATAGCCATCGTCGGCTCATCAATACCATAATCCTCAAGCACTCGGCGCATCCGGTCCAGACGTTCATCTCCACTCGCCAGCATCATAACCTGTGTGCCAGCTTTGCGCCAACGATCCATCTCCGCCTTGAGCACATTCATTTGGCCATGGAAATCCTGCATGCCTCGGCAGATGAAGTTCAAAATATTTTGCGGCTGGGTATGAGGAACCTGACGGAGGAAAATCGACAGGAACAACGTCTGAAATCTCCGGTTGTACAGCAGATTGTCCGCGTCGTCTGACAGTTCTAGCTGCGGTAACGTTTTACCGTTTTGAAGCAAATGCAGATTCCATTCTGACTCATCCCGTTCCAGTTGCTTGGCTGTTTCCAGCATACGCGCCGGTTCGTCAATAATCAGAATCGTATCTTCCGGCATATAATCTGCCAGGGTTTTACGTTCAGGATACAGCAGGGAGATATATTTATAGATTTCGTCAAAATACACATGCTCTCGCAGCAACTCAATTTCACGATGGATCTCTTCTTTCAGATGCTGCTTAGCTTGACGATCCGTCATTTTGCCCAGCTGCTCCTCCAACAAAATAGCAGCGGCATCTGCCGCCTGATCCATACGCTGGTTATTCGCAATAACTTCCTTACACGGCGTTACAGTAACGGCCTGAACCTTTTCCACCGAGCGCTGATCTTGCGGATCAAACTTACGGATCGAATCAATTTCATCGTCAAACAGCTCCACACGATAGCCCCAACGGGTTGTCATTGGATAAAAATCAATAATTCCTCCACGTACGCTCATCTCTCCACGTGATTCCACACGCTCTACACGCTGGTATCCCATCTCGACCATATGTAGCAAAAACGCTTCCAGCTGAATTGTTTCGCCTTCTTTCAGCTCAATACGAGCCTCACGCCATGTTTCCGCCATTGGCAATAAACGTCGAACACCAGAAAACGGCACGACAACAATCCCACGAAAACCCTGGGCGCAGCGTATCAATACATCAATTCGTTGGGATAAGGTCTCTGGACTGGATATGGCTGCTTCAGCAGCTACCAGCTCATTGGCAGGATACAATAAAACCTGATCAGGGGAAAGCGCTTCCTGTAAGTCATCTGCTATTTTTTGAGCGGCAAACATATTGTGCGTCATGACCATTAACGGTCGTCCGGTATCTTCGGCAAGCGCGGCCATCAGTACCTGTCGGGAAGAGCCTGATAAACCTGATATCAGTTGTTCCTTCATCCCTGATGATATGCCTGCTGCAATGGATGCATAATCAGCATCCTTCGTAAAAGCCTGAATAAGTGCTTGTAACAAAAAAGGCACCCCTTTATGCTTATAAATAGTTACATGTAAACCGAAAAAGAAGCCTCAGCAATGCTGCCAAGGCTCCATAAGCGGAATTGCCGCTTCACCTCTCAAGCTGGTACATCGGACCAGTTGAATACCTGTTATTGGAGCGGATTAACGAGCAGACTCAGCTCTGGATTATTCTCCAGTGCCTGACTGCAATGCTCGCAAATGACTTTGACGGTCACTTCACCGCCCGAATTATACGCTATTATATCTCTACGTTCGGCAGGGGTCAAGGAATGGAAGCCTAACCTTTCTTCGGTTATTGCAGCGGAATCAATCCGTCCCAAGAAAGTTCGACAATGTCTGCATACATAATTAACAACCATGTAATGTATATGCCTCCTGAAAGTTTTCTATACCTTTCAGTATGTCCAACAATCTTCCATTTAAGCCCGTCTACCTACGTCTAAACTTACTTGTTGAATTCAGCCATCGTCCGTTCAAACGGATGACTCAAGCTGTATTCTAAGGCGTTGCACGTGTCCTCGATCATTCCGGCCAGCAATTCTTTTTCCTTCTTTGGAAAGGTACCTAGAACATAATCGACAATAGCATGTCCAGGCTCCGGGCGGGAAATGCCCATGCGAATCCGATTGAAGGACTGCGTGCCGGTATGTTGAATGATCGATTTAATGCCGTTATGGCCGCCTGCGCTACCTTGATAACGCAATCTTATTTTACCGACTTCTGTATCCAGGTCATCGTACACGACAACCAGATCTTCCATATCGGCCTTATAATAGTCCATATAAGCACGTAGAGACTCGCCTGATAGATTCATATAGGTCATTGGCTTAATCAGTACAGTTTTCACGCCACCAATGTGGCCCTCTCCAATCAACGCCTTGCATTTGCTTTGGTTAATCTGGATGTTATGACGCGAGGCAAGAGCATCCAATGCCATAAATCCGACATTATGTCTCGTTTTCTCGTATTGGGGACCGGGGTTACCCAATCCTACAATCCACTTCATAACCTTGACACCCTCTTTCACAGTCTGGATTTTTTGGTAAAATAGTTGTATTGAGGATTTTGCAAAAATCTAATAAGCGACTTTCAATGAACAATATATAGATCGAAATGGTCTAGTTCGTCTATATATTGCACTTTGGAGCGACTGGAATCGAATTTTGCAAAATCCTGTTATGAATAGGAAGGTGCGTGCCGGTATGCTCAATCAAGGTGATATCCTCTTATATGACAGCCATTTTCTATATCATTTAAAACATTCCGTTCCTGTCCAGGTTTATGACGGGAATGTACATATCCAGATTGGCATCGTTGCGCGTTTTAATGAGCATTTCGTCGAAATAGAGGACACACTATACAATCGTCAACGTTTCACATTCATATCTCGCCCAGGCTTTTAGCCTGACATGCTGATAGGGGTTACCTTTTCCACATGGAAAAGGCAACCCCTTTTTAATGAGCCAGCGCTTATTCGATTTCAAACAGTTTGCTGATCGACAATTCTTCATGCACACGGATGATAGCTTCTCCCATTAATGGAGCCACAGACAATACCTTCAGCTTGCTTGTCGGATTCGGGTGAACGATCGGGATCGTATCCGTCACAACCACCTCTTTTAATGGCGAATTCTCCAGTCTTTCCATCGCAGGACCAGACAATACGGCATGTGTACAACACGCATACACATCTTTTACGCCGCCTTCTTTAAGCGCATTTGCACCTAATACAATCGTTCCGGCTGTATCAATGATATCATCAATTAAAATAGCCGTTTTACCCTCAATGTTCCCGATGATGTTCATCACTTCACTGACATTTGGCTCTGGACGACGCTTATCAATAATAGCGAGCGGCGCACTCAGGAAGTCCGCCAGCTTGCGCGCACGAACAACCCCGCCATGATCGGGTGAAACGACAATCGGGTTCTCAATTTGCTTGGAACGGAAATATTGGGCCAGAATTGGTGCTCCCAGCATATGATCCACTGGAATATCAAAGAATCCCTGAATCTGCATCGCATGCAAATCCATGCTGATTACGCGGTGAGCTCCCGCTTTTTCAATCAAGTTAGCGACGAGTTTCGCTGTAATCGGATCGCGTGAACGAGCTTTACGATCCTGACGAGCGTAACCGTAATATGGCATAACGACATTGATACTTTTGGCAGAAGCGCGTTTAAGTGCATCAATCATAACCAATAACTCCATCAAGTTGTCGTTAACCGGCAGACAAGTTGACTGCACAATATACACATGGCAGCCGCGTACGCTTTCCGACAGCTTAACCTGGATTTCACCGTCACTAAACGATGTGGTATGGGATTCCCCCATTGGGATGCCGATGTAGTCCGCAATCTGGTGGGCTAACTTCGGATTGGAGTTACAAGTAAATATTTTGAGTTTGGAATCGCAATAAGTCATTAATAGAAACCCTCCGTGCTGGTTCATTCATTACAGATTCAACAGCTTGCTGATTAAGGTCATTCCGATCTTTTCTTCTTCGCTTTGGCACGTGCGCGGATTTTGTCCGCATATCCGGCTTTGTTCTCTTGACGTGGTCTGGCAATGGCCAGATCGTTATCAGGGACAGCATGTGTTACAGTGGAGCCTGCTACAACATAAGCACCTTTTCCAATCTTAATCGGGGCGATCAGATTCACGTTGCTGCCAATAAAGGCATCGTCTTCAATTTCTGTAATGGATTTATTATATCCATCATAATTGACCGTTATTGCCCCGCAGCCAATATTTACGTTTGTACCCACCTTGGCATCACCGACATAGCTCAAATGAGACACCTTGGAATGATCTCCAATGGTCGCATTTTTCACCTCAACAAAATCACCAATTTTCACATGTTCGCCAAGCTTCGCGCCTGGACGCAGATAAGCAAACGGCCCCACAGATGTACTGCTTCCCACTTCCGCTTCGTTCAACACCGAATGTTTTACCGTCGCGCCTGAATGGATAATCGTATTCTGAATCTCAGCCTGCGGACCAATCACACAATCTTCTCCGATTTGTGTTTGACCATGCAGCCATGTGTTCGGGTACAGTACCGTATCGGAACCAATAACAACCTCGCTCCCGATATAGGTAGAAGACGGATCAATGACAGTGACACCATTTAGCATATGCTTGCGAACGATGCGCTCACGCATATAGCCCTCAGCTACCGACAAAGCGACTCTGTCGTTAACACCGATGGATTCAGACACATCATCTGTCAAATACGCCTCAACCTGTTCACCTTCACCATGCAAAATACCAATGACATCTGTCAGATAATATTCCTGCTGTGCATTGGTGTTCGTTACCTTGTCCAGCGCTGCAAACAGCTTGGCATTGTCAAAGCAGTACGTTCCCGTATTGATCTCCCGGACAGCATCTTCCTCAGGTGAACAATCTTTCTGTTCCACGATCTTGAGCACGGCCCCGGAAGCATCACGGATAACTCGTCCATATCCTTTCGGGTCGTCCAACTCAGCGGTCAAAATCGTCGCAGCTGCCCCACGGCTCTCGTGCAATTGCACCAAGCCTTCCAGCGTCTCCGCTGTGATCAAAGGAGTATCCCCACAAATGACAATGGTTGTACCTTTTTCCTGACCGAGCAAGTCCTTGGCTTGCTTAACAGCATGGCCCGTTCCCAACTGCTCTGCCTGAAGCGCATATTCTGCCGACGGTCCCAAATAAGACTGTACTGCCTCTGCTCCATGACCCACGACGACTACACTTCGGGACACACCGATTTCACGAACCGTGTCGAGCACATGCCCAACCATCGGTTTTCCGCACACCGGATGCAGAACTTTATATAATTTGGATTTCATACGTTTTCCCTGCCCTGCGGCAAGAATGACTGCCAACCTTTCCAACAAGTCCAACCTCCTATCCTGAAAATAACAGTTACCCCTTGGCTAAAACGTTAATTCCCAGATCAGATTTTGCTTAACTTTTCACAATCCTCCTGAAAAATAACGGCGAACCTTTGGTTAATGGCTATTTTTTCAGGCCAGCTTGTGCTGGACATTCATCCCCGGGACGCATCGCTGCCTAGTCCCTGTCTTATGAAAAAGCCGCTTCGGCAGCCCGGATGGCTCCAAGTTGCCTTAAAACTGACTGTTAACTCACTAAAGAATATATCTCATTCCAGACAAAAAGAAAAGAGAGCCACAGTTAGTGGCTCTCTTTTTCTTTTGTTCCCCAATCCTGCTTTAGGCGAATTAAGCGCCTTCTTCAATAGCAACTTCTTCATCCACAGCCGCACGTTCGTACTCAGTCAATACAGCAGCTTGGATCTTCTCACGGGTTCCTGAAGATATCGGGTGAGCGATATCGCGAAACTCTCCGTCTGGAGTTCGTTTGCTTGGCATAGCTACGAACATCCCGTTATTACCGTCGATAACTCGGATGTCATGAACAACGAACTCGTTATCAATCGTAATGGATGCAATCGCCTTCATTCTTCCTTCTGAGTTCACTCGGCGGAGTCTAACATCCGTAATCTGCATGTGTGTTTCACCACCTTTTTCCAAATAGGACTTGGTGTATACATTCCACACAGCAGTTCGAAATCCTTCTTTTTTTCGGCAATTCGTATCCTAAATTCAGGTAATTTTTTTGAAAAGATTTCTTTTCGACATATTTAGGTATTTTATGATGGATTGTGACAATTTACAGCCCTGTTCACTCATCAAAATAATTGCCCAGCTTGACCGTAATTTGCTTGCTTCGAGAATCGACTGCGGTCAGATTCGCCAGTGAAATATAATCGTGCAGCAGGCGCTCTTCGTTCTCCACCTCGCCCGATTCTACCAGCACACCTACACCGGCCACCTCAGCATTAAACTCAGCCAGCAAGTCGACCATCCCCTGAATCGTGCCACCGGCCTTCATAAAATCATCTACGATAAGCACACGCGATTTCTCACGCATCGCACGTCTGGATAAAGACATCGTATGCAGGCTCTTTTGTGATCCTGAAACATAATTAATACTTACAGCCGAGCCTTCTGTTACCTGATGATCACGCCGTACGAGAACGACTGGCAAATTCAGCTGTGCTCCGGTTGCATAGGCAAGTGGAATACCCTTGGTCTCCACCGTCATAACCACATCAATCTGACGATTGGCAAAGGCGGTCGCGAATATTTTACCAGCTTCGTTCATCATCGCAGGTTGGCCCAGCAAATCGGACAAATACAGGTATCCTCCCGGTAATATGCGGTCAGGCTGCTCCAGTTGCGCACACAGGTCGTTCGCAAACGCAAGCGCATGCTGCTTGGAAAGCCTCGGGATCAGTTTCACGCCCCCTGCCGCTCCCGCCAGCGTCAGAAGCTCGCCAGTACCTTCATCCTCAAATACTTCCTTGATGATGGCCAGATCCTCGCTTATGGACGACTTAGCTGCCCCGTAGCGATCCGCAAAATGAGTAAGAGGCACCAGCGTATGCGGCCGTGACAATAAAAATTGCGTCATTTCCACCAATCGTGAGCTTCTTTTAAGTTTTTTCACAACAATTCCTCGCGATCTATTCTCCTGCCGCCCGCTTCGTACAGTAAAGCACCGGCGGACTGGCCGGTTGCTGGCGGAATGTAAGTGATATAGTGAAATCCGAATATTTAATAGTAAATATATCATCTTCGTACGTATTTGTACAACAATTGCCACTATAATAAGAAAGAAATATCTAAAATCAGGTCAAAAGTCGTACTGCGTACACATCTTTACAAAACCCTCTTAGTCCATTGTAAATCCGTGGCACTTTGGCTTCCTTCGATACTAGTCCGAACACCGTAGGTCCACTACCTGACATCAGCACACCGTCTGCTCCTAAGCGGATCATGGAGTTTTTAAGATGCTCTACCTCTGGATACAGCTTTAGTGTTACATTCTCCAGTACATTCCCCAGTGCGTTGCATACATCGGTAAAAGAAGCGTTACGGATCGCATGCTCCATCTGGCGTGCAGACGGGTGGTGCGTAATCTGATCCGCTTTGACACGACCGTACACTTCAGCCGTCGATACATTAATCGGCGGCTTCGCAAGGATCACCCAGCATTGTGGCGGATTCGGAAGTGGCTTGAGCAGTTCTCCGCGTCCACTCGCTAAAGCTGTACCCCCTGTAATACAGAAAGGTACATCTGAGCCCAGCTCCGCACCCAGCACCCTTAATTCGGCATCCGAGATACCAAGCTTCCATAGCTTGTTCAGTCCACGCAGCGCTGCGGCAGCATCACTACTTCCACCCGCCAACCCTGCTGCCACCGGGATATGCTTATCCAGATGGATGTGGACGCCCGTAGACACGTTATAACGTTCTTTGATCAGACGCGCAGCCTGAAAAGCCAAATTCTTTTCATCCAATGGTATGTACCCGGCTTGACTTGAAATAATAATGGTATCACGCGGTAACTCAGACATCGTCAATCGGTCAGACAGATCGACCATGGTCATAATCATTTCGACCTCGTGATAACCATCGTCCCGTTTACGTAGAACATCAAGCATTAAATTGATTTTCGCCGGTGCTTTTTCATATATTTTCAAGGCGTTCACCCACCTTCAACTTTTCCCTCAAGACAGCTTAACATATTATATCAGACTCAGCGTGTCAAGTCATGAGGTTCAAAAAAGCGGAGATGACCCGGTCTAATCCCGGATATCCCCGCTTTTCATCAGCACCACCGATGGCTACGATTTGCGAGAAGCAGCCTGCTCAGCAAGCTGGATGGCCCGCTTGACCATATTGCCCGCATCCTTGGCTTTAATGCCTCCCCAGCCTTCTTCCTTGACCGTGTCGTAAAATCCAAGATCTTTGGCCAGCTCGTACTTTAGCTCCTCCGACATGACACTCCGTCTTCTTCGGCTCATACATACGCCTCCTTCGGCAATGGAATAAGGAAGATCATTCCCGGCTTAGTATGTGCAGAGATGTCATGCTTCATCCTGCTCTGTATATACAAAACGGCCCCGTCATTTGAAATGACGAAGCCGTCGTTAAACCTGCAAAGCTGGTATAAATCACGAAATGAATTAAGGTGTTTCAAAATATTCGACTACACTTGTATGGGAGTCGGGATCATATACGCTGACTTCCACCGACTCGGTAAGGATGTCAGCATAGCTGTAGGAGACACGTTTAAACGTCTGTTGCTCCTGATCCAGCTTGACGATAAAAACAGAAGGGTACGTTTCTTCCAAGACACCAGTTCGTTCGACGGTCTTACGGCGTCCGCCGTTAGCCCGCAGCAAAATTTTTTGCCCTACATGTGCGTCGAGACTGCGTTTGATTTCCAACAGCGTATTTTTAGCCATTGCCTAACGACCACCTCTTTCCTTGTCCATTATAACGAATTTTAGAGGGATTGTCAAATCGAGCTAAATATTATAACAACACGAAAAATAAGTTGTCAATTTAATTTTTTGCGAACAGGAATAATTTATATAAAAAATGACAAAAAGCCTCTGAAAGCAGAGGCTTTTTGTTCAAGTCAATCCTATTGGCACATTTGAATCCTAGATTGCAGAAGGCGTTACTTTAAGCGTTGACAAATTTTCAAGCTTCGGCAGGCCGATGCGATAGCTTCCTCTGGTTTCAATTCCACCCACTCCGCGACTGCCGCTGATTGTCTGGTGAAACAGGTCCCCCATATTCACCGTATCACGGATCGAAGTAAAAGCCGCCTTGGCAGCCACGTAAACGGGGTCCAGCGCGTGAATCAGGATACGCCCTGGTGAGCTGGCGAAGTTCGCTCCCGCACGCAGCAGCGCCTCAAAATGGGACTGGCACGCCCCCGCTACAATGGTCAGCGAATCCAGATGACGTTCATATTGTCTTGCTACCTGAATTGCCGCCACAAAATTTTGCGAATTTTTATAACTTTTCAAGCTGTACAAATCGTAAGGCTGTGGCTGCTTTAGCACGCCATCATGTCCGGTAATCACTACAATATCCGGACGGATACGGGGAAGCAGCCGGTACAACGTATCCGCCATTGCCGATTCATGAACGTGATGTCCCTCTGCAGGAACACGGAGCTGTTCATATAAACTGAGACATTTTTTCAAATAGCCGGGATCTCCATCCAGATGAAGAACCTTTCCCGGCATTTCAAAATACGTTGACTCGACTGGATCACTCCAGTCCCCAACCAGAGCTGCCTGACTACGAGCAGCTTGCTGCTGGCGTGCCCGTTGCAACAGATTAAGAGACTCACCAGCCTTAATGTGAGCCTGCTGAGTCTTACCGCTAATCTGGTCTGCAGGCACTCTGACCAGATCGTTCACCGGGGAATCGGCCAGCAACCGAAATTCTATTCCCTTAATGATCGCTTTATCCCGCTGGATGTCCTCAACGCGAAACGTGACATCTCCGCCGTACGATTTCCGAACGACCAAGTCTCCTAAACTCATCACACTGTATCACCCCTCGTATATCGTATGGGTGAATGCACAGTTTGGTTCCAGCTTAGGATATACCTGCTTCCACCAGAACAGCACTGAGACGCGCAAATTCCTCAATACTTAGCGTTTCTCCTCGACGGGAGGGTTCAATACCAGCTTGTTGCAACAGCGGCTCCAGCGTGTCCCTGTTCTCTTTGGTGAAGAATCGGCTTTTTAAGTTATTGGAAATCGTTTTACGACGCTGGGCAAAAGCAGCATGAACCACTTCAAAGAAGTGCTTCTCATCCACCACTTCCACCGGAGGGGCTTCCCGTACACGCAACCGAATGACTGCAGACTCCACATTTGGCTGGGGAATAAATACTGTATTCGGTACAATACAGACCAATTCAGGTTCGCTGTAATATTGTACTGCAATGCTCAGGCTACCGTAATCCTTCGTTCCAGGAGACGCAGCCATACGCTCAGCCACTTCTTTTTGGATCATAACGACGATATTCTCCAAAGGAAGCTTGTCCTCCAGTAGCCTCATCAGAATCGGTGTAGTAACGTAATACGGCAGATTAGCCACGACACTTACTTTACTCACGTCTGCAAAATCAGCTGCAAACACCTCGCGTAAATCCAGCTTCAGCACGTCTCCATGACGTACCTTCACATGCTCATAAGGGGCCAACACTTCTTCGAGAATTGGCAGTAGCCGCTGGTCAATCTCAACAGCGGTAACTACCTTGGCCGATTGCGCCAGCTTCTCGGTCAAAGCGCCAATCCCAGGACCAATCTCAAGTGCGCCCTTCGTCTCATCCAATCCGGCAGCATTCACAATCTTATTGAGAATATTTTGATCAATCAGGAAATTTTGTCCCAAACTCTTTTTGAACGAAAAACCGTGCCGTTGAATAATTTCCTTTGTACGCCGCGGTGTTGCTATATCTTGAATTCCTGTCATACGGATATCACAATCCTTCACTTTCAATTTGTGCCAGCGCTCCGGCAAATTCCTCGCGGCTGATCTGAAATACAGAGAGCCGTTTATGTAGCTGCTTTCCGTTACAATAACCAATACCCAGCACATTCCCTAAGGCCATACGGCGTGCAGCAGCATTGGGGTGGGTGATAAGTCCAGCATCAATCAGGTCCGCCCACTCAATCAGCGGGTCGGCGCCTTCTACTGTCGTATGAACCCGTGCGAGAGCGTGTCTGATCGCTTCCGGTGAGGCATTCTCCACACCAATATCTCCTTTGCGCGTCGCTTCTGCCTCGGGTATAAAGGCCTGCTTGCAGCCGGGTACCTTGGAAGCGATAATCTTACGGATGCGCTCCCCTGCATGATCGGGATCGGTTAAAATGATGACCCCCCGCCGCTCCTGCGCCAATGCAATTTTACGCAGCGTCATTTTATTAATGGCTGAGCCGCCAGTTTCTATCGTATCCGCTTCAACAGCGCGGCGAATGGCCACCGTATCATCCCGGCCCTCTACCACGATCACTTCCTTGATCATTTGCATTTCCCTCCACTGCTACACAGCAAGCTATATTTATCTTTCCCTGCTTTTGAAAACAAAATAAGAAGAGGATATCCTCTTCTTAGCATGGCATAACTATGTTGTTAATACTATCGCATTGCCCTCAACATACACAACCTGTTTTAGTTGATTTCAGGCTTTACCGGTCCGATAACATATACGGTTTTACCGTGCTTACGACCAAATTGGTTGGCTCGGCTCAAACTCTCATAATACACATCGATTTTGTGGCCTTTAATCGCGCCACCGGTATCCTCCGCACGGCGGAAGCCCACCCCTTCGATATACACCCACCAGCCGATTGGAATTATACTCGGATCGACAGCGATGGTACGACCTTCCGTCACGCGCGTGCCGGATGCAGTACGTGTACCGATACCTGGCTCCTGTGAGGAATACGCCGTCATGGAGACATTTTGTAAAACTTTGCTATATTTAAAATTGACGCCTGCTTTACGGACAGCACTGCCCGAACTAACCGTTGTTGTCTTAACCGCATCATTGGGACCGACGGAAGCAGCAAGAACGACCGGCTTTTTCTTCGTTCCTACCGCAATAACCTTATCCACACGGTTCTGTGCAACTTCCTTGTTAACCAGCTGTTTGGATACCAACTTTCCATCATGATATACCTTTTGAACGTGCTGGACTACCACACCCGATTTGCCGCTTTGAATGACCCGATTATCGCCTTTATAAAGACTTGGATCGGCCGTTTTGATGACCTGATAAGGCACCTGTTTTTTCTGTTCGACCTGCTGTTTCTTCACACGGACGATTTTTATGTCCATGTTAGACGAAACAGAGGCATCCAACGCAGGATAAACTTTATCCGTTGACGATAATTTATAGCCCGAGGTACGAATGGCACCTTCTACTGTATTTTCTGTTGTGTACAGCTTTTTCGTCTCATTGCCTGAAGATACTTTAACTTGATTGGCACGTTTAATGACTACGCGGTCCCCATCCTGTACTGCTCCATTTAGCGGCATAGAAATTGTATCATGCGGCTGAAGTGAAATGGAATGCTCGCTCAGCAAATCTTGAAGCTTGGATTCCCGGGTTTCTACCGCAGATGCCTTGCCATCAATGACAAAAAAGACTTGTTTTTTAGATTGCGTGTACATCAGAATTGAAATCATAATCGTTAGCGCGATTAGAAAAATAGCAACCAAAGCAGCCTGGCGCACATTCTCTTGCTTCCAACGCAATACGTAAGACATGCTGGATGAGCGTGACTCATGGGTCTCCTCTTTTTGGAAAATGCCCATTTCCTCCGTCCTCCTTACATAGCCCGCCGTCTGGAGTAAGACATAGTTGAGATTTGACGTGACTATAACAGATTTTCTACAAGACAAGCCCAAACTGCGACTGTCCTGCACCATGTACCCGTCTTCGCGGCATGCTGTCCTCCCCTGTTTAACCACAGTATGATGACAGATTTTCTTTTATTCACAACAAAAAAAGCCAAAGAAAGAGACTAGAGAGCTCTTTCGTGGCTTCCGGCATGTGTGAATATGCGGGAAAACTCATGCACGAGATGGCTTCTCTCTTGTTACGCTTACGGGGTTAGCTGTCGGGTTCGGACGTAGAGAGTCGCCCTAGCTTGGGTCAACCGCTCATGGCGGTCGCCTTCACATTCACCCCGAAGACCCAGAAAGAAATCGAAATACGGCTCCTCTACCTGTTCAATCCCATCTGGGAAAAGAATTTAGGTCGAGCCGGCTGGCGGAAGAGACGTTCCCTTCTTGCACATAAGCCGGACGTACTGTAAGCCATATCGGTTCCCCCGTTCCCTGTAAAAGGGACTCAGCGAGACTGGTTCATGAAATGACTTGTTGATGTTTACATTCAAACAACAATTCACTGAAAAGATGATATCCTGTTTCCATGCATGTTGTAAAGCAGGTTTCAAGTACATTTTTCAAAATATTCGGTTAAAATATTGTAATATTCTCGAGTTTCCTGCAACAAATTCATGATTAGCTTCGTCTATCTCTTTATTTTGATCGATTTCTTCGCTTTTTTATTGAATGTCAAATCGTTCCAAGGCATTTTGGGTCGTTATTGACACTAATTCCTCCACTGTAATCCCCTTGATTTGGGCTGCAGCCTCTGCTACCAGTCTCACATGCGCAGACTCATTTCGCTTCCCGCGAAACGGATGCGGCGTCAGGTAGGGCGCGTCCGTTTCAATGAGCAGACGGTCCAGTGGCACCTGTGCGAGCACCTCTTTTGGCTGCTTGGCATTTTTAAACGTTATTGGACCACCGAAGGAAAGGTGAAATCCCATATCCAGCACCATTTGGGCTGTCTCCCAGCTCCCAGAAAAGGAGTGCATGACTCCGCCAATCTCACTCGCTTTTTCCTCACGCAAAATCCTAACAATATCTTCATGGGCATCCCGGTTATGAATAACAATGGGCATTTTGAGCTCACGAGCCAGACCAATTTGATTTCGAAACACCCGATGCTGAATATCCTTCGGTGATGTATCCCAATAATAATCCAGACCGATCTCTCCGATGGCTACGACCTTCTTATGACTACATAACGATGCAATCCATTCTAAATCGCCCTCTTGCATTGTAATCGCATCCTGTGGGTGCCATCCAACTGCCGCATAAATAAAATCATACGTCTCGGCCAATTTCATGGTGGATGGAATGGTCTCACGATTAAATCCGATATTGATCATCCGCGTTACTCCTGATTCGACAGCACGTGCTATAACTTCTTCACGATCTTCGTCAAATTGTGGCGCATCCAAGTGAGTATGAGTGTCGAATAAATCCAAGGTTTACATCTCCTTTTTTTACTTACATTTCTATATAGTTGTCTATTCTTTGACAAAATAATTCCTTATTTCGGCAGGAAGCCTGTCTTTTACCGCGTTCAATTTATTCTGGGGAAAATACATATGATATTTTCCTCGGTGGATACCACTTATGGAGCGCACAATTTCCGAAACTTCGGAAATTTCACTCACCTCGCCCTGACGTCCAAGCAGTAAAATCTGGTTGTCCGTCGAGCCACCCTGCCGAAACACATCATAAGGAAGATCCGTCGGAAAATCAATTTCAAAATCATATTCAGGGTGCAAACCAGCCTCTTCCAAAGCTTTCCGAATACTGTCAATGGTATCTGTATCCATATTTTCAATCTCTACATATTTATACAATCTACGGTCCATAAAGCGGCTGCTCAAATCACTTAAAATTTCGTCTTTTTCTCGTTTCCACTGGCTAAATACGGTCTGAATTAATGACTCATCGAGCATTAGATATTGCTCTACTGTAAGCTCTCCTTTCAACAGATCCGGCAGCGGGTCCAGCAGAAAACTAAACTCATATCCGTTTTTAAACAATTCCTTTGCTCGCTTGAAAATTTTACGTAAAAGGATCTCCGAGCTGCGTGTTACAGGATGAAAATAAATTTGCCAATACATCTGATAGCGTGACATTAAATAATCCTCTACTGCATGCATGCCTGATTCCTTCACAACAATTCTCCCATTATGAGGACGCAACAGTCGTAAAATACGATCCAAATCAATCGTGCCGTAGTTGACACCTGTCGAATGAGCATCCCGCAACAAATAATCCATACGATCGGCATCTAGCGGACTGGTCACCAAGTTAACAACAATCGGCTTATCATACGTTTTGGCTATAACTGCAGCCACCTTTTGTGGAAGCTTCTCGTCGACTTGCCGTAGCACGGCGTTGATCTTCGTGTCTCCCAGTACAATGCGGCATGTCCAATCCTCATGGTTCATATGAAAGGCTTCCTCAATTGAATGTGAAAATGGGCCATGCCCCACATCATGCAATAGAGCTGCACACAGAGCAACCAACCTTTCCTCTTTCGGCCAATCTGGGAAATCTCCACGTTCAAATTGAGAAATAATACTTCTCGTAATCTCATATACGCCCAATGAATGTGAAAAACGGCTATGCTCCGCTCCATGAAACGTAAGATACGATGTGCCTAACTGCCGTATGCGGCGTAAACGTTGGAACTCCGGCGTGTTGATCAACCGCCATATCACAGTATCCTGAACATGAATGTAATTATGTACCGGGTCTTTAAATACTTTTTCTTCACTGAGTGGCTGGTGCAAGATATCAGCTCCTTTAATATTCGGAATAATGGATTAAAATACAATAAAATCCTAAAGCATTTCCCTCATTCGACATTCTTTGTCGTAATATGTCGAATTATAGTTTTTCGACATTTCCAAATCGACAAATTGAATAAATCATCAATAAGATAAGGCAATGCACATGAGTAAAGCTCTTTAATCTAAATACTTTTGCATAATCAGACTGTTACTACATTTTTTAGGTTGACTGTTTTGGGAATCGTTGGTATAGTAAATATCAGAAAAGAGAAAATTTTGTCGAATCATGACACTTATATTATTTTAAACGGCGAGAGGAGCCTGATTTATTATGATGAAATCCACTGGTATTGTAAGAAAAGTCGACGAGCTCGGACGTGTTGTTATTCCAATCGAATTGCGCCGTACCCTGGGAATCGGGGAAAAAGACGCGTTGGAAATTTATGTTGATGGCGAACGCATCATGCTTAAAAAATACGAGCCTGCTTGTATCTTCTGCGGTAATGCTGAGAACGTAATTTACTTCAAAGGGAAAATTGTTTGCCAAGATTGCATTTCTGAAATCCCAACACCTGTGACAAACTGAGAATTTTAGTATATAATAGACTTATCAGATATTGTTAATTCTAACCTTTTTCATATACACTCCTTGTTGCCTTCCACGGTTTGAACCCAACCGTTGGAAGGCCCTTTTTTGTTTAGGCAGATATTCATAAGAGTGCGTTGTAAACATCTCTCTTGGAGATTGCACGATCTGTGGCTGTACGCTTCATTGCGTCCTTGCGTGTAAGTCCCTCTTGCTCGTAATGTGCGACGTGGGACTCCAAAGATAAGGACTGCCACCATGCCTGACGTTCCTGTTCTTCTTCCTCTTCGTCTTTTCCTTCAACCACTAGACAATACTCACCAATCGGTGGATTTTCCTCTAGTTTAGCAAGGCATTGCTCCACGGTTCCTCGTACCCATTCCTCATGCAGCTTGGTCAGCTCACGCGCAAGCACCACTTTGCGTGAACCTAATGTTTCCTTCAACACCATCAATGTCTTCACAATACGATGAGGCGATTCATAAAAAATAATTGTGCCGTGAGATACCTGAAACGATAGCAACAGCTTCTCCAGGTCCTTTTTCTCCCGTGGTGGAAAACCAGCGAAGGTGAACCTTTCTGTATCCAGTCCTGAGGCAATTAAAGCAGATAGTGCCGCATTCGCTCCTGGGATGGGGATGACGCTAATTCCCGCTTCCAGTGCCAGCTTGACCAGATCCGAACCAGGGTCAGAAATGGCCGGTAGACCTGCATCGCTAACCAGCGCCAAGTTTTTCCCTTCTATTATGTAACGTATCAGTTCAGGCCCACTGGCAACCTTATTATGTTCATGATAACTAAAGAGCATATCCGGTGTGATTTCGAAATGAGTGAGCAGTTTACGTGTCTGCCGCGTATCTTCGGCAGCGATAATACTACACGACTTTAAGGTGTTAATTGCCCTAAAGGTCATATCTTCCAGATTCCCAATGGGTGTTGCAACAAGATACAACTTTCCCCGTTCTTCTTCGCTGTTACTAAAGCTTTTTTGTACAGCTGCTTTCACACAGAATCCCCCTTGCTTACTTCTCCATAGATATCTCTTATCTCCTGAGTATAATTCCCACTTTCCTGATATACAATGAGCGGAGGCAACAAACGAACCTCGGGTTTACCGTCACGTAATGCTTCAACCAGTACCATATTGGCTTCCATATGAACTCGTGGGTGAACAAAACGTATTCTTTTGGGTTCCAAACTATGTTTACGCATCAAGGTTATAATCTCGCCCAGCCGCTGCGGGCGATGAACCATGGATACTTTTCCCCCATTACGGACAAGCCGGGTGGATGCCTGAATGACTTCTTCCAGTGTGCAGTTCACTTCATGACGGGCAATTGCCTGGTGAGGATTCAGCTTGATATCGCTACCATTTAGCGGCATATAGGGGGGATTCACGGTAATCGCATCATAAACACCATGTCCCGTGATGTGAACCAGCTCACGCAGGTCCCCTTCCCGAATCTGAATTGCTGCTTCTAATCCATTCAAGCTGACACTGCGTCTAGCCATATCTGCCAAGCGTGGTTGAATCTCAATTCCTTCAATAGACGCTTTTGTTCGTGTCGTTAGCAGCAGGGGGACAACCCCATTGCCTGTACACAGATCCAGAATCTTTCCACGCTGCGGAATACCAGCAAAACGTGCCAGCAAGACCGCATCCATCGAGAAGCTGAATACTTCATCACTCTGGATAATGCGCAAATTATGTGAAAGCAGATCATCAATTCGTTCAGACTTCTTTTCTTTTTCCTCCATAGTGCTCTCCCATCTTTTATAACCAAAGTCGCTTTTCACTCATACTTCCCTACAAAAAAAGCCGTAGGCATCTTGCTCCTACGGCTTGTTTTTATTTATTCAAAAATGACAGACAGAAGAGGCAATCGCCTTCCGTTCGCAAATGTCCGTAATACACGTTGCATATATGAAATCCTTCATGATACAGCCTTGCTAGATTGTCGTAGCCTTCGCCCACGACCTCACCCGTTTGCCCTTCATCCTTAATGACGATCGGAGGAGGAAGCTTCGGCTTGTTTGCCGTCTTTTCTTCTCCAGAGGTTTCACGTTTGAGCATCTTGCGCACCTGTTCGTTTTCAATCGTTAGTCGTTGATTTTCCTCCAGCAGCTCTTTAACTGCCAGTTTCAATTCACCCAGATCGCTATGCAACTGTCCCATTTGGGTTTCCATTTCGTGAATACGCGCAAAAACATTTAATTTATCCAAGTTTCCACCCCGAAGCAACCTAATGGTTTACTTGACGACTACATCGTCCATTGGAAGTTCCTTGACCTTACTGATCTCAAACAGTTGAACATGCACCGTGCGATGACCTGCATTCACACCTACGACTTTACCTTCCCCCAAAGAGGTGATAACCATCTTACCCACCTGAGGTAGCTCTTCTCGCATACTTTCGTAGTTATCATGTTCAAACTTGAGACAGCACATCAATCTCCCGCACAACCCGGAAATCTTCGTCGGATTCAGCGACAAACTCTGATCCTTCGCCATCTTAATAGATACCGGCTCAAAATCCCCCAGCCATGAGGAGCAACACAGAATACGTCCACAAGGTCCAATTCCGCCAAGCATTTTAGCCTCATCCCGTACGCCGATCTGCCGCAGCTCGATCCGTGTACGAAAAATACTGGCCAAGTCCTTTACAAGCTCTCGAAAATCTACTCGACCCTCTGCCGTAAAATAAAAAATGATCTTATTGCGGTCAAATGTAAATTCTACATCTACCAATTTCATTTTAAGGCCATGGTCTTTAATTTTATTTAAACACGTGCCGAATGCATCCTTGGCCGCTAATTTATTCTCTTCTACCACAAGAGCGTCATCATCCCCAGCAATACGAATGACTTTTTTTAAGGGCAGGACAACATCCGAATCATTTACCTCTTTTTTGCCCACTACAACCTTGCCATATTCAATACCGCGCGCGGTCTCTACAATGACACAGTTTTCTTTCTCCACTGGAAGATCCAGCGGATCAAAATAATAAGTCTTGCCCGCCTTCTTGAAACGGACACCCACTACACTATACAAAAATTAACCCCCTTGTATGCCACTAAACCTCATTTGAAGCCGACATTGTACGAATGGCCGCAATTGAAGTCTCACTGTCGCACAAACCGGGAACCTGGCGTCGCGGATTGTGCAGAGTGGAACAAGCGCGCCTTCCTGTTAGCCGGTGATAGAACCGCTTGTATCGGACAACCCAATCAGAAGCTGCTCCACGCATAACTGCCCGTTGACGTGAAAACGGAGCTTCTTCCTGCAATTCGCGGCCAAATCCATATAAGAGACCCATTGTTCCGTGCTGCGGGTGATTGCCAATTTGGAGACGGACTCCAAATGATCTATGAAAACAATGCTTTCGTGCCTTCCGTAACGGAAATGAAGCATATCCTTAAACCACAAATGAAACAGATGAAACAGAATATCCAGGTGTTCAGAAAGTCCAGTTTTAAAAATCTTCTGTTGAGCCAGAATAATAGACGAGCTCCCCCGACTCATGGACTCCTTCACTAATTGTAACACTACGTTTCTAATTTCTGCAAACCAATTCTGCTGGAGAATTTCTCTACATGATTCCAGTCCTGAAGCAATATGAACGACCGACCGGACAAGCCCTGCCGTATAGCCTTCCCCAATTAATGCCTGCATCATCACCTCCGGCTGTAAAGCGTGGAAAGGAACCTGCTGCGTCCGTGATTGAATCGTAGGCAGCAACGCCTGTCCATTTTCAGAAATGAGTATACCGACCACTGGAATTTGGGGCTCCTCCAGAAATTTAAGTAAGCTATTAGCAGCTTGCACTGTCATGGTATCCGCCTGTCGGATGATATATACCTTCGGATTGGAGCTTTCAGATTTGTAAGAAAATATACGTTGAAGCCCGCGAATCTGATCAATTTTAATCGTAGCTCCATCCGGCTCTACAATATGCAAATCTGGATGATTCCCGTGCTCTACCTTGCGGCATGACAAACACTCCCCACATGCATCGTCCGTCTGTCGCTCACAAAATAAAGCCTTAGCAAAGATCTGCGCCATGTTCATCTGCCCGCTTCCCGGCGGCCCGCTAAAAACATAGGCATGGTTGACCGTATGATTCCGTAGTGCACTTTGCAGCATTTTTTTGGCTACATCCTGGCCCATTATATGTTGAAAAGACATATTTCCTCACTTTCTCCACTGAAAACAACTGTGATCCATCGGCAAATCGTTGTTCTTCCAGGCATGTACATAGTCAAAAATAATCTGCCAGCATGATCAGCAAGCAGATTATTTCTTCGTGGCAATAGCCCGTCTGTATTCATTTATAACATAAGTCTGCATTAAAATGAGAGATTAATTAGCAATCCTCTGATCTCACCGACCCCTTGCAAAAGCTCAATCTTGCCTTGCTCGGTTTCGAGCAGTTCATCTGCCATTTTGAGCAACAGCTCATCCACTTCATCAATCAGCTTATAACGTTTGCTGCGTCCCCGGCGATCCCAGCCCTTCGTGTCCTTCATGGACACGCCTCGCCGAACGGTATCTTCCAAAAACCGTTTAACCAGCATCTTATAGGCCTTCAGCTCACGAATCGTCATTGAACGTGCAAGACGATCTCCCTGCATTTGTATTTCCTTAAAGCGCCGATTCAATTCCTCCTGCGAAGCTTGCTCACCATTTTGCTGCATAACGTCGGAGAAGCTCTTGGGCTGAATTGGCTTTGCACTCATTTCATTTGTAGACAATGTACTTTGTAAAGGGCGATAGCCCGGATTTATTTTCATATAAACCTGCTTTCTCCCCGGATGCTTCCACTTTCCCCCTTCATGAACAGTTCAACCTAGAACTCAGGGTTTCTTCGGCTTTCCGGGGACTGCGCTGTAGCGCTGCCGTTTTAGTAGATCTGCCCTCATTCCCATCATGCAGGAAGATACAGGCGATTCCCCTATCATATCGGCAGAATAGGCCCTATTGTGTAGATTCAGAAATGCTCGAAACGGTCTACAGGCATCACGAATACCGTCGCTCCACCCACCTGCACTTCAACAGGCAACGGTAAATAGGAGTCCGTCGTCCCGCTCATAGGGGTAACGGGTGTGACCAGCTGTTCACGAACCTTGCAACTGCTGCGAATGACGTTCATTAATGAGTCCACCTGATTGTCATCAACACCGATCATAAATGTCGTATTACCTGCACGCAGAAATCCTCCTGTGCTCGCCAATTTGGTAGCACGGAAATTAGCTTTCACCAGTCCGCTGGATAATCTATTACTGTCCTTATCCTGTACAATCGCAATAATCAGCTTCATCCTGTATTCCTCCTTCAAGTCATATTAGAGACAACCTTGTCCCTAGCTCAATTTTACCGTATATCCTTCGACAATTATATGCTAAAATTCTGAGCAAACCGTGTTTTCAGCAAATCCTTCAATACTTGCTCCACCTGCTCTGGCGCCGGAGATGCATCAACAATTGTAATTCGCTCCGGAAATTTGCGAGCCAACTCCAAATATGCCTCTCGCACCTTATGGTGAAACGATATACTCTCCATGTCGAGGCGGTCCATTTCTGCTCCTCGTGACGCACTAATTCTTGCCAATCCCAGTTCGGGCTCAATATCCAGATAAAATGTGACATCCGGCTCCCAATCATCTACCGCAAAGCGATTAATTGAAGCTACCTCTTCAATTCCGATTCCTCTTGCAAATCCTTGATAGACTAAGCTACTATCCACAAAACGATCACATAATACGATAGCTCCCTGTTCAATAGCCGGCTTTACCTTCTCCACCAAATGCTGACGCCGTGCCGCCGCGTATAAAAGTGCCTCTGTTCGAGCATCCATACTGGTATGAGCAGGGTCCAAAATGATAGAACGAATCTTTTCGGAAATTTCGATGCCACCCGGCTCCCTTGTCGTGATGACTGGATAGCCTTCTTCCTCCATAAACTTCGCCAGCCGTTGAATCATAGTTGTTTTACCGGAGCCGTCTCCCCCCTCCAGTGTAATAAAAATGCCTTTGCGATTCATGTTATTCCCTGCTTTCCTGTCTGAAAAATAAAAGTCACCCACAGGCTACGTATGCTTCTTTTATTCAGTCTTCTGTATTTGTTAAGTCTCTAGTATCTAATCTTTATTGTAAACGGAATACCCGAATTGTAAGCATACTTTCATCTGCTACCCCGTGCCATTTGGCTCCCAGCTTACGTAGACGACCCATCCGCAGTGCAATCGCTTCTGTGATCGTTTCTCCTGCATATAGCAGTGGAATACCTGGAGGATACGGGATAATCATTTCGGCCGCTACCCTGCCAGCGCATTCCTCTACAGGCACCGTCTCCATCTGATCGGGGCTAATCGGTCGAAGCCCAAACGGCACCGGAAAAGAGTACCCCTTCATTCTATCATTGTTCCACGTGGAAAAATCTAATTCGAGTCTTTGCTGCTCTTTTTCCGTTGGCCCCGGCTCACCAGCCGTCTCCTTAAATCTTATATCATTATTTATATGCACAAGAGCCTGCAACAGGTGACTCGCATCCTTAGCCGTAGAGCCTAACGTAAACAATAAAACAACATGTTTTTCGTCGCTCATCTCTGGAACACATCCGTAAGTCTCCAATTCGTGCTTGAGTTCAAATCCATCCAGTATACCCCATGTATCATACAGCACCAATTTAAAGGGATCCTGGGTTGAATATCTGCTTATTCCCTCCTCAGCCCTTTCTAGGACCTCAGAGGTTCCCCTGTGAGCGTATTCCCCCTCTAGTGCCTGCTGTGTAGATTCTAACAAGCGAAAGCGCGGGAGCTGCTCCAGGCCCTTTCTAAAAGCATCTACTGCCGCTAAGCCCATGGTAAAAGCATCTGCTCCATACGCCTCTATATACCATCTTGCCAAATCCAATGAAGCCATTAACGGATAAGAAGGGCTAGAGCTTTGCACCATCGCCAGTCGCTGACGAAGTAGTTCCCGATGAATTCTCTTTCCCTGCACATGTAACATGGCCCCCATGGTCATGGCTGGGAGCATTTTATGTGTCGATTGGACGACTACATCAGCCCCGCAGGATAGCGCAGAGGCTGGCAAACGAGGATGCAGCCCATAATGGGCACCGTGGGCCTCATCTACCAATAGCGGCACATGGGCTGCATGACAGACCTTAGCCGTTGCCGTTAGGTCATGTCCCATCCCATAGTAATTAGGTAGTGTAAGTAACACCCCTTTTGCCGAAGGATATGTCTTCAGTGCAGCCTTTATTGTATCCGTCGTTGGGGCAACCGCCAATCCGCTCAGTGTATCTATTTCCGGATCCAGGAATACCGCATTAGCCCCTGACAGCATGAGACCGTTCAGGACAGATTTGTGTACATTTCTCTGTACCAGCAGTAGATCTCCCGGCTCCGTACATACAGTTAAAATCATAGCCAAATTACCGACCGTGCTTCCTCCAATTAGCCAAAAGCTCTCTTCAGCACCAAAACACTTTGCAGCCAGCTCTTGCCCTTCACGAATCACATCTTCTGGGTGATGCAAATCATCCAGTCCAGTAATTTCTGTCGCATCAATAGACATCACTTCTTGCAACAGAGATGCAATATTTTCATGCTCATATACTTGTCCATTTTTATGACCGGGCACATGGAAAGAAGCATTGCCCTGAGTCCGGTAACGTATTAGGGCTTCCATTAATGGTGCGTGTACCGCCTTTTTCCCCATCATTCTGCAATCCTTCCAAACAAAGCTTTATATCTACCTTATTTTATCGTAAAATCAAGCGGAATCCTACTTTTACTCACAGAAAAAAAGGCCCGTATCGACAGACCTTGAATGCCAATCCTTCAAAGACTAATTAGCAAAGGATATTATGCATTTTTCTGTACCCAGATTTGCTTTAGTTGATCAATAAAAAAATGATATTTGGCATCAGTTGCATCCGTGTGTACCATTTCAGCTTCACACGTATCACAGATAAACTCGGAAACGATAAAAATGCCTTCATGCTTGTGCTGTCCGCATATAATACAGCGGTGGCCGCCTTGATCATGCATATCCATCCCACCTTGTTTCTTTTACTATTAGTATGGGGCACTTTCTACTATTTTAAACCTTTTCATAGCTCAGTTTGACGATATACTCTATATATATTCCTCCTGGGTCATTATGGTGTTTGTACCCCGTATGTTTAAAAAACAGCCGTCTATGCCGATATAATAAGAAAAGCTCTTATGTATGGATACCCTTTCATCGGAGCCTTGAACACTTCATCAGTGATAGCTTTTCCAGTAATTATAGAGTAGGCTAGCTAACACTGGATGTCGATCATTCTGTATTTCTACAAAAACGATTAAATGCTTATTTAAAGCGGCATGAGCGAAGTACCGTCCCTTTTTCCGGCTGTGGACGGGAAGCCACTTGTGATGCAGTAGATTAATGAAAGGACTGTTCGCATGACAGAGGAAACCGGAACCAAAGCTACCTACTATCACTACAAGCTCATTAAAAAAATCAGTATACCGCGTCAACTAGTATGGAGTCATATTTCACTGCCTATTATTATGCTTCTCTTTCTGCTTCTTGCCTTTTCCTGGACTAGCGTGTTTTTGTTTGCTCTTGCCTTTTTCCTTACCTTATGGGTACACTTCGTAATCTCACGATCTGTCCTATACATCGGTGGCGGAGCATCCTTCCGCAAACGCTGGGCATTCCACCGTAAGTTACCCTGGCTAGGCTATATGACAGACCAGTACATAGGCTATAGCATCTTTCGTCGTGTGCACATACATACCCTCTGGATCGGTATCTGCTTATCAGGCGTATTCATTCTCTGGTCTCCACCAGCCTTTACGGTATCTTTACTCTTCTGGCATCTATGGCTTATTGCACCGCGTCTATACATCCTCAGTCGGCTTACGGGCGAGAGAAAAGACGGCATGTTGAAGTTTACCGATGAAGATGCCTCATATTATCAACAGTAAATCTAACCACTCATATCCGTACAGATAAAAAATTCGGATCTGAACTACCTACAACGATCTAGACTGAAGCAAAAAGGAGCAACCTCAATCGGTTACTCCTTTTTTTGCGACTTAACAACCATAATCGCTTTATTCTCTTATCAAGTAAACTTTCCCTCAACTTTATCCTCGTTAAATGTAGAAAGATTATTCAACATGCAAATATATAAAAGGAAGCTACTCCCTACTCAACGGCAGTTCTGAGTGCTTCCCCACATCCAATCTCATCATTCATCATTATACACAGCATACGATACGCTATGAGTTTACTATAAATATGATCTACATTAAGTCCTATGCTGCTTACCGGTTGAAAACCGTACTCCTAATTAAGATCCACGCTTTTGCTCTTCACAACAGCCTTTCTGTCTTTTGGAACCAATACAGTAAAAGAACCATCATGCACAGACAAATGCACCATGTGTTTATTTTTCTGAAACACCTTCTGATTGGAGGTCGATAGATTCGGTTCCTCAGTCCAGCCCCAAGCTGCAATCTCCTCTAGATAAGGAGCAGGTAGACTATCACTTTCCTTCAACGCTGGCAGTGCATAGCGAACATAGTCCATGTCCGAATTACTGCTGGCCCGATCGGTTTTACTAGCTTCTTTGGGAACCGGAAACGTCTTCTCGTTAGCAGCACCCTCAAACGATGTCCAAGAAGGCTCCTCTTCCACGCACCCGGTAAGAATCGCGACAGCGACACTGAATAGCACCAATAGAGCAAGCCATTTATTTCGCCGCATGATCTTCCCTCCTTACCAGCCTGATTGATTATACAAAAATCCTATGATGGAGTTTGCATAATTCTGCAACAATGCAGCGTGTGTGTATGGGATTCAATACCTATATTATACAGGGTTTACTCTTACATTCCGTAACAAAAATGTTACCTTCCTTTTGCAAGGATATTTCCAAAATATACGTATATGCAGAAGAGGACCATGATCTCATTGAGATCATGGTCCTCTTTACCTGTTGCTTGGCGACGTCCTACTCTCCCAGGACCCTGCGGTCCAAGTACCATCGGCGCCGGAGGGCTTAACGGTCGTGTTCGGGATGGGTACGTGTGGAACCCCTCCGCTATCGCCACCAAACATGAATTTACATCGTAAATTCTTTTTCAGGAATCAGCATCGCCAAATGCTGTGTGTTCGCTTGTTCCATATAAGCCACTTGTGCTTATACAATACAAAACTTACACCCTGAAAACTGGATCCGAAACTCATTGCGTTTTATCTTAGGATAAGCCCTCGACCGATTAGTATTGGTCAGCTCCATGCATTACTGCACTTCCACCCCCAACCTATCTACCTCGTCGTCTTCAAGGGGTCTTACATACTGGGAAATCTCATCTTGAGGGGGGCTTCACGCTTAGATGCTTTCAGCGCTTATCCCTTCCGTACATAGCTACCCAGCGGTGCTCCTGGCGGAACAACTGGTACACCAGCGGTACGTCCATCCCGGTCCTCTCGTACTAAGGACAGCTCCTCTCAAATTTCCTACGCCCACGACAGATAGGGACCGAACTGTCTCACGACGTTCTGAACCCAGCTCGCGTACCGCTTTAATGGGCGAACAGCCCAACCCTTGGGACCTACTTCAGCCCCAGGATGCGATGAGCCGACATCGAGGTGCCAAACCTCCCCGTCGATGTGGACTCTTGGGGGAGATAAGCCTGTTATCCCCAGGGTAGCTTTTATCCGTTGAGCGATGGCCCTTCCATGCGGTACCACCGGATCACTAAGCCCGACTTTCGTCCCTGCTCGACTTGTAGGTCTCGCAGTCAAGCTCCCTTCTGCCTTTGCACTCTTCGAATGATTTCCAACCATTCTGAGGGAACCTTGGGGCGCCTCCGTTACTCTTTAGGAGGCGACCGCCCCAGTCAAACTGCCCACCTGACACTGTCCTCGCACCGGTTTACGGTACCAAGTTAGAACCTAGATACGATCAGGGTGGTATCCCAAGGATGCCTCCCTTCAAGCTGGCGCTCAAAGTTCGACGGCTCCCACCTATCCTGTACAGATCGTACCCAAATTCAATATCAAGCTGCAGTAAAGCTCCATGGGGTCTTTCCGTCTTGTCGCGGGTAACCTGCATCTTCACAGGTATTAAAATTTCACCGGATCTCTCGTTGAGACAGCGCCCAAGTCGTTACGCCATTCGTGCGGGTCAGAATTTACCTGACAAGGAATTTCGCTACCTTAGGACCGTTATAGTTACGGCCGCCGTTTACTGGGGCTTCGGTTCATAGCTTCGCTCTTGCGAGCTTACCACTCCCCTTAACCTTCCAGCACCGGGCAGGCGTCAGCCCGTATACTTCGCCTTGCGGCTTCGCACAGACCTGTGTTTTTGCTAAACAGTCGCTTGGGCCTTTTCACTGCGGCCCCCTCGGGCTATTCACCCTACCGAGGCACCCCTTCTCCCGAAGTTACGGGGTCATTTTGCCGAGTTCCTTAACGAGAGTTCTTCCGCGCGCCTTAGAATTCTCTTCTCGCCTACCTGTGTCGGTTTGCGGTACGGGCACCTTCTCCTGGCTAGAGGCTTTTCTTGGCAGTCTGAGATCATGACCTTCGCTACTATAATTTTCGCTCCCCATCACAGCCCAGCCTTAACGATGTGCGGATTTGCCTACACATCAGCCTCACTGCTTAGACGGACATCCATCAGTCCGCGTCACTACCCTACTGCGTCACCCCATCGCTCATAACGGATTACGGTGGTACAGGAATTTCGACCTGTTGTCCTTCGACTACGCCTATCGGCCTCGCCTTAGGTCCCGACTTACCCTGAGCGGACGAACCTTCCTCAGGAACCCTTAGGCTTTCGGCGGATCTGATTCTCACAGATCTTTTCGTTACTCATACCGGCATTCTCACTTGAATGCAGTCCAGCGCTCCTTACGGTACACCTTCAACCCGCATTCAACGCTCCCCTACCCCTGATGCAAGCATCAAGCCATAGCTTCGGTGGTGTGTTTAGCCCCGTTACATTTTCGGCGCAGAGTCACTCGACCAGTGAGCTATTACGCACTCTTTCAATGGTGGCTGCTTCTAAGCCAACATCCTGGTTGTCTGTGCAACTCCACATCCTTTCCCACTTAACACACACTTGGGGACCTTAGCTGATGGTCTGGGCTGTTTCCCTTTCGACAATGGATCTTAGCACTCACTGTCTGACTCCCGGAACTAAATCTATGGCATTCGGAGTTTGACTGAGCTTGGTAACCCTTGCGGGCCCCGCACCCAATCAGTGCTCTACCTCCACGATTCTTCTTTCCGAGGCTAGCCCTAAAGCTATTTCGGGGAGAACCAGCTATCTCCGGGTTCGATTGGAATTTCTCCGCTACCCCCACCTCATCCCCGCATTTTTCAACATGCGTGGGTTCGGGCCTCCAGTGCGTGTTACCGCACCTTCACCCTGGACAGGGGTAGATCACCCGGTTTCGGGTCTACGTCCACGTACTCAAGTCGCCCTATTCAGACTCGCTTTCGCTGCGGCTTCAGCTCTTCACCTTAACCTTGCACGGGAACGTAACTCGCCGGTTCATTCTACAAAAGGCACGCCATCACCCATAGATCGGGCTCTGACTTCTTGTAAGCACACGGTTTCAGGATCTATTTCACTCCCCTTCCGGGGTGCTTTTCACCTTTCCCTCACGGTACTGCTTCACTATCGGTCGCCAGGGAGTATTTAGCCTTGGCAGATGGTCCTGCCGGATTCATACG
>NZ_JBBPAZ010000001.1:2892500-3615000 GCF_038009305.1 Paenibacillus sp. FSL P4-0113 | reverse complement strand
CCTAGAGTTATGTCAACACTTTTTTTTCAAAAGTGTTTTTCGCTCTTCTTGATAACACTTGAAGCGACAAGAAATAATATATCATACTTTTCTTACAGTATGCAACTCTTTTTTCAAAATACTTAGTTAAGTAACAATACACTCAATATAAAGCTCTCTTTGCAGCATTAAGTTAATAATTTCCCCATCTACTTGAATCAACGGACGAGTCGGATGATCTCGATCAGCAAATATAATTTCCCCTGTACGGTTATCATTGAGGCGCACCTTGGTTCCATTATTGAATTGGGTTAACTTATGAATAAAAACTTGTACAACACTTGGGTCCAGCTTTCCAAATGATTCTGACTTGATTTGCTCTAGAACCAGATACGGTGATTGGGCAGGCCGGTATGTTTTCTCTAGAGTCATGGCATGGAATACATCAGCCACTCCAACGATTTTAGCGTAGATGTGGATTTGTTCACCTTTAAGACGCAGTGGATATCCAGTACCGTCCACTTTCTCATGATGCTGAAGAGCTGCCAAACGCACACCTTCGTTAATAGCTTTCACATTTTTAAGCAACTGGTATCCTAGTGATGTATGACTACGTATTTCTTCTTGCTCTTCCCACGTTAGTTTGGAGGGCTTGTACAGAATGGCCGGGTCCATTTTAGCGTTCCCTATGTCATGAAGCAATCCAGCAAAAGCCACCTGCATCCAATCCTTTTGAGGTAATCCGATCCATTGTGCAATGGAGTAGGAAGTAAGGGAGGTTAGCACGGCGTTGTGAAAAATATAGTCCACTTCGATCATGGCGGGCGGAGTATAGGTCATTACATTATAGCGCTGAATGTGCACCAGTAAGGACTCCAATTGTCCTCGCAGTTCATATATAGATAAATTAGAGACGAGTACCGATTGAAATGCGTTCTTAACGAGCATCACCATTTTGTCATACTCATCCTGAAATTGTTCAGATTCATCTCGTCCATCTAACGAAGGTCCTTGCGATTCAGATATTCCAGATCGAACAGTCGTAGACTCGCTACTGGATTTTGTAAGATCATCCGTCCCTACCTCAACTTGCTGAATCAGGAACGCCTGTAAAATCTCCAAGTCACGTGGTAGCAGAATGCGCCCTTTCGGTAGCAGCAAGCTGCCCATTTCTGTAAATACATCGCTTTGCAATCTAAGTCCTGCTTTTAATTCGGATACGGGTACAGTTGTCATGGTCAACCTCTCTGTTCTCACAACAGCTGCTCCAGCTGCCAGTTATGATGTCATTATATTACTTGGGAATGATCCTGTACATTCATTTTATGCCATTTAAAGCATACTTGTCTGAATTCGTTAGCCAGAAAAAGAAAGACTCCCCGACCAAATAGTCAGAGAGTCTCTTCCATCTAAAATTTAATAACTACTGTTGTTTCCATGTTCAGGCTCTTATTCGCCTTCAGAAGATTCTGGGTCGTTACCTTCCGTATCTTCTGTATTCGTTTCGAGAGTTGGTTCAACAGATGATAGAGATGAGCCCTCTCCAGCTTCCCCATCCTCTAATAATTCTTCAAGCAGTTCATCCTGCTCCTCATTCTTGTTCGCTCGACAAACCGTTGCAACCGAATCATCATCGCGAATATTAATCAGCCTTACCCCTTGTGTATTCCGACCCATCGTGGAGATTTCCCCCATGCTAGTCCGAATCAAGGTGCCACTAGCTGTAATGATCATCAGATCCTCTTCGGTTTTTACAACCTTGAGACCGACAACCGGACCATTTTTATCCGTAACATTAATCGTTTTGATCCCCTTACCTCCACGGCTTTGGATACGATAATCCATAACAGGGGTACGCTTGCCATAACCTTTGGCCGTTACAATCAGGATATCCAGGCTGGTATCCACGATGTCCATACCAATTACAGCATCACTCTCATCAAGGTTGATCCCTTTAACCCCTGTAGCGCTACGGCCCATAGACCGTACATCACTTTCAGGGAAACGGATAGACATGCCTTGTGCTGTACCAATAATCATTTCCTGCTGTCCGTCCGTCAGCTTCACTTCGATCAGGGCGTCATCTTCACGCAAGTTAATGGCAATCAAGCCACCTTTGCGGATATTTGCATAGTCGTCAAGCGGTGTCTTCTTAATAATCCCATGCTGAGTCGCAAAGAAAAGATAGCTATCCTCCACAAATTCCTCGATTGGAATTACCGCGTTGATCGACTCACCCTGTTCAATCTGAATCAGGTTAATAATCGGTGTTCCCCGGGCTGTCCGGCTTAGATCAGGAATCTCATAGGCCTTAATTCGATATACCTTACCCTTGTCGGTAAAGAATAACAAATGATGATGTGAATTCGTAATGAACAGATGCTCTACGAAATCCTCATCTTTGGTATCCATACCCACTACACCACGACCACCGCGTTTTTGACTGCGATAGGTAGTAACAGGAAGGCGTTTGATATATCCCGTATGGGTTACAGTAATAATAACATCTTCACGCGGAATAAGATCCTCATCCAGAATACTCTCTTCACCCACTGTAATTTCAGTGCGACGTTCATCAGCGAAACGCCCTTTAAGTTCATTCAGCTCTTCGCTGATGATGTTGAGTACCAGATGCTCGTTCGCCAAAATCTCACGGTATTCCGCAATCTTTTGTATTAGCTCGTTATATTCGTTCTCGATCTTCTCACGTTCCAAACCGGTTAAACGTTGCAGACGCATATCTAGAATAGCCTGAGACTGCTCAAGAGTGAGCGAGAAACGCTCAATCAGTCCTTCACGAGCTGCTTCTGCAGTTTGGGAAGAACGAATCAAGGCAATAACTTCGTCCAGATGGTCAAGAGCAATGCGCAAGCCTTCCAGAATGTGTGCTCTAGCTTCGGCCTTTTTCAGATCAAATTCTGTCCGGCGACGAATAACTTCGACCTGATGTTTGAGATAATGATACAAGACATCCTTCAGGTTTAGAATCTTCGGTTCGTTGTTTACAATGGCAAGCATATTAATACCGAAATTCGACTGCATAGCTGTATGTTTAAACAAATTATTCAGAACGACATTCGGGTTCACGTCTCTACGCAACTCAATAACGACACGCATACCCGTACGGTCCGATTCATCACGGAGATCCGTAATGCCTTCAATACGTTTGTCACGTACTAATTCGGCAATTTTCTCAACCAGGCGAGCCTTATTCACTTGGTAAGGCAGCTCATGCACGATAATCCGTGCTTTATTGCCGATCTCTTCTATGGTGGTCTTTGCACGCATGGTCACAGATCCGCGGCCCGTCTGGTACGCCTGACGGATACCAGAGCGTCCTAAAATATAACCTGCTGTCGGGAAATCCGGTCCTTGAATATAATCCATAAGTTCCATCGGCGTAATGTCAGGGTTTTCGATCAGTGCTTGTACACCATCGATAACCTCTCCCAAGTTATGCGGAGGAATATTGGTAGCCATCCCGACTGCAATCCCGCCGACCCCATTCACCAGCAAGTTAGGATAACGTGCTGGTAATACGACAGGCTCGCTCTCTTCACCATCGTAGTTCGGCATAAAATCAACGGTCTCTTTGTTCAAATCACGTAGCATTTCCATGGCAATCTTGGACAACCGTGCTTCGGTGTAACGCATCGCAGCGGCCATATCTCCATCCACGGAGCCAAAGTTACCGTGTCCATCCACCAACATGTAACGCAAGGAAAAATCCTGCGCCATCCGCACCATCGTATCATATACAGCCGTATCACCATGAGGGTGATATTTACCGATAACTTCGCCGACGATTCTTGCCGATTTTTTGTAAGGCTTATCTGGCGACATGCCTAGCTCGGACATCGCATACAAAATACGACGGTGTACCGGCTTCAGTCCGTCCCGCACATCAGGCAAGGCACGGCTAACAATAATACTCATGGCATAATCCATAAAGGATTCGCGCATTTCCACTCCGATATCCCTATTGATGATTTGCGAGTTATTTTGATCCGCCATGCTGGTCCTCCTTCTTATCCTTCAATACAATGCTCTCTATGTGAAAAGCCTAACAAGATACTGCCTATACACTCCGCTCTCTGCGCAGGATTTTGGCTGAAATCCTCATCTGTATAATTATATTACTTTCACAAAAAGAGCACAATTAAACGCATCTGTCCTCTTTACAGCGTAAATCCCTCGTCATTCTCTTTCTGCCTGTAGCAGATCGCTATTCTCTTGTACAACTCACAAGCCCTGATTATAACAAATTCCCCAGAGCTGGGGATTAGCCCCCACCATAAGGGCCTTTTCCACATACAATACGTATACGGTCAGGGTTCAATTAGCAAAATTCCGAAAAACGCCGTATTTCTCTATTATATCATTGTTTTACGCGCTTGTCCTTTAGTTTCCCTTGTTTTGTTAAAGTGTTGCGGATTCCAAGTACATGACTCATATTTCGAAAAGAAAGGGATGAGATTACTTGTCTATTCAACGAGTATCCAGTAAGTGGACCAAAACAAATGCCATTCTCCCCAATCCGACATTGGCTGCTTATGTACCGGAAACACGGTTGTACACATTTGATCACTTAAACGAAATGTTGGCCGTGTATGGTACTGTCTATATTAAGCCGGATAACGGTACTTATGGAAAAGGGGTTATGCGGGCAGAGAGGCTGACAGAGCCGCTCCCGCCGACAGAAGAAGGAATCATCGAAGAGAGAACTTGGTATGTGCTTCGCTATGAAGTAGACATTTTCACCTTCGAAAGTCTAGAAGATCTGCATAGAGTGGTTTCTTCCCGCATACGAAAACGTCCATATCTGATCCAACGTGGAATTCCACTTCTTCAGCATGAAGAACGCCCCTTCGATCTGAGGGTATTAACCCAGATGAACTTGAGACACCAATGGGAAACAACACTTATTGTAGGACGCGTAGCTGCTCCTGACAAAGTCGTCACCAATCATCACAGCGGTGGGACAACACGCTTTTTCAATGAGCTGGTCGCTCCATATATGGATGTAAAGGAAGCTGTACGACTGGAGCAAAAATTATCGAAAATGGGCGAACGGGTAGCCTGGCAGTTGCAAAAAAAATACCCACGTTTAAGAGAAATTGGATTAGATGTGGGACTGGATCAGCAAAATTATCCGTGGATTCTTGAGGTTAATACGAGACCAGCAATCAAGGTATTCTCTTCCCTTCCAAACAAAAGCCTCTATCATAAAATATTCAGATATGCAGTAGGCTACGGCCGATACTCTCCATCGACAGGTAAACCCGTACGCTCTAAGAAAAAAGCCTAAAACAATGAGATTAGATATTCAAATACACCCGGGCTGGTTAATGACAAGAAAAGGGACGCCCATTTGGGCGCCCCTCGTGAACTCTTACAAAATACTACCTAATGAGCATGTAATACAGCCACTAGGAAGGAACGTTACACATTAGAAATCAAGATTTTTCACGTACTTCGCATGCTCTTGGATAAAGTCACGACGAGGTTCTACATTATCACCCATCAAGGTATTGAACAGTGTATCAGCCAGCATCGCGTCACTGACAGTTACCTGAAGCATAGTACGACTCTCAGGGTCCATCGTAGTTTCCCAAAGTTGGGTCGCATTCATCTCACCCAAACCTTTATAGCGCTGTACATTGTACTTCGCGTTTTCTCCAAATTCCCTGATGATCTCATCACGTTCCGCCTCGGAGTTCGCATAACGTACAACTTTGTTACGCTCTACTTTGAATAGTGGTGGTTGAGCAATATAAATATAGCCTGCATCAATGATTTTACGCATGTACCGATAGAAGAACGTCAGTAACAACGTACGAATATGGGCGCCGTCGACATCCGCATCTGTCATGATGATGACCTTGTGATAACGGGCTTTGGCGATGTCAAAGTCGTCTCCGATCCCTGTACCCATTGCTGTTACCATCGACCGGATTTCATCACTGGACAAAATACGGTCCAAGCGTGCCTTTTCAACATTCAGGATTTTACCGCGAATCGGCAAAATAGCTTGAAAGTGACGATCACGCCCCTGCTTGGCTGATCCCCCTGCGGAGTCACCTTCGACAATGTACAGTTCACTAATCGAAGCATCCTTAGAGGAGCAATCTGCCAACTTGCCTGGGAGCGAACTGATTTCCAGCGCACTTTTGCGACGTGTAAGCTCACGCGCTTTACGCGCTGCTTCCCGGGCACGTGCTGCTTGTAATGATTTATCTACCACGCGGCGGGAAACAGACGGATTTTCCTCTAGGAACTCCTGGAGTTTCTCTGCGAATAAGGATTCGACAATCCCTCGCACCTCACTGTTACCCAGCTTTGTCTTGGTCTGACCCTCAAACTGTGGTTCTGGAATTTTGACGGAGATAATTGCCGTCAATCCTTCACGCACATCGTCACCGGTCAAGTTGGCATTGTTGTCTTTAATCAAGCCATTTTTACGTGCATAATCGTTTATAATCCGGGTTAATGCACTCTTGAAACCTGATTCGTGAGTTCCGCCCTCATGGGTGTTGATGTTGTTGGCAAAAGAATAAATATTTTCGGTATAGCTGTCGTTATATTGCAATGCAACTTCGACTTGAATCATATCCCGCGAGCCTTCGACATAAATCGGCTGTTCATGTAGCGCTTCTCTTTTTTGATTCAAGAATTGCACATATTCACTGATTCCGCCCTCGTAATGGAATGTATCGCTAGCTCCCGTCCGTTCGTCAGTCAAGCTGATTGCAATGCCTTTATTCAGGAAAGCCAACTCACGAATCCGCGTTTGGAGCGTATCATAATCATATACGGTCGTTTCTGTAAAGATTTGATCGTCCGGATAGAAGGTCGTTTGGGTACCCGTCTCGTCTGTATCACCGATGACTCTGACATCATACTGCGGAGCACCACGGTGATATTCCTGCTCATACAGATGTCCGTCCCGTTTAACATGAACGATCATTTTGCTGGAGAGAGCATTCACTACCGATACCCCAACCCCATGCAGACCACCGGATACCTTGTACCCTCCGCCTCCGAATTTACCACCTGCGTGAAGTACAGTCATAACGACTTCCAGCGCAGATTTTTTCATTTTGGCGTGCTCGCTTACCGGAATACCGCGTCCGTTATCTGTAACGGTAACGCTGTTATCTTCGTGAACCACAACTTGAATGCTGTCACAATAACCCGCCAGCGCTTCGTCAATGCTGTTGTCCACAACTTCCCAGACCAGATGATGGAGACCTTTGGCGCTCGTGGAGCCAATATACATCCCGGGACGTTTCCGAACCGCTTCCAGGCCCTCGAGGACCTGAATCTCGCCCGCATCATAAGACGGTTGATTCATAGACATGCCTTTCACCTACTTCTATAGATTCTATGGTTAAGCATTGGCAACAAACTGGTTTGCCCGCTTTTTGAGTGTTGTTGAGGAGATGGGGGAATAATACACCGTATTCTGAGTCACTACGATGGACTTGGCTTCCTCTTCGCCAATCATCTCGACATGCTTTTGCTGTTGGGCGTGGTTCACGTATTGCTTGGAGATTTTGGAGGATTTTTCAATCGAGATATCGAAAATAGCCACAAGCTCTGACGAGCGGATGATTTTTTCTCCACCCAGATGAATATACATAGCAGTCACTCACTCCTTAGTGTTCCACATGCCCGTCGTGGACGTGATAAATATTGGCATCCTTGAGCCGTTCAGTGTTCAAAGTCTCAACCCCGGTTGCCGTGATAAAGGTCTGTACCTTGCTTTGGAAAGTCTCAATCAGCTGCGTTTGACGATAGGGGTCCAACTCGGACAAAACATCATCCAGCAGCAAGACAGGGTATTCACCAATTTCCTCATGAATTAACTCTATTTCGGCCAACTTCAAGGACAGGGCCGTCGTCCGCTGCTGCCCCTGAGAGCCATACGTATGCACTTCTCTGCCGTTAATGGCAAAGGCCAAATCATCACGATGGGGTCCCGCCAAAGTCATGCCACGGCGGATTTCCTGTTCCCTCATTTGGGATAACTTTATCATAAATCGCTCCAATAAGACAGCTTCATCTTCTTCCTCTGGCTCACTGAAGGAGGGAACATAGGTTAATTTTAACTCTTCTGTCCCACCTGCGATCCCTTCATGAATGGCCTGAGCCCACTTTTGTAGCTTTGTTATAAATTGTTTCCGCTTTTTAACAATTTTAACACCATGCTCAACAAGTTGCTCATTCCATACCTCCAGCATCAGCTGCACTGATGCCATATCCTTACCCCAAGCCTGCTTGAGCAGGTTGTTTCGCTGAACCAATACTTTCTGATATTGCTGCAAATGATACAGATATCCTGGCGCAACCTGTCCGATTTCCATGTCAAGAAACCGGCGGCGAACCCCCGGTGTTCCTTTCACAATTTCCAGATCCTCAGGTGCAAACATGACCACATTTAACGAACCGATAAAATCGCTCAGTTTTCGCTGCTCCAGTCCGTTGATCTTTGCTTTTTTGCCTTGTGTGGATAACGAGAGATCCAATCTGATTTTCCCGTATTTTTTATCCACATCCGCAGCTAGGTGAGTGGAAGTAGCCCCGAAAGAGATTAACTCCTTGTCGCGGGACGTTCGATGACTTTTGGTTAAAGCCAGTACAAAAATAGCCTCTACCAGATTCGTTTTGCCCTGCGCATTTTGTCCGATCAGCAAATTAACGGGACCAAATTCATTCAGTTCCAGCTGTTCATAGTTCCGGTACTGCTGCAAAACAATGTTGTTCACAAACACATAGGGTCCCCCTTGTTATTCCGTACCTAAAAGGAGTCCTTGCCACCCAGGCGATCATGCTCCTGCTGTAACTTCAAAACTTCCGTTGTCCTCTACTTCTACGGTATCACCCGGGTACAGTTTTCTTCCACGACGTTCTTCCGGTTCACCATTCACACGGACTTGTCCCTCTTGCAGCAGGGCTTTAGCCATGCCTCCTGTGGATACACAATCGGCTAATTTTAAAAATTGATCGAGCTTGATGTATTCGGTCTGTATAGATATTGGTTTCAAAGCTTGTTCATCCTTTCGGTTGTCCTCAGGTGGGTTAACGCTAGACATCAGTTGGTTGTGCGATATGGCAGGATGATATATAGCGCATTGCTGGAATCTGCCGGTTTTAAAATAATGGGACTCATAATGCCGGTAAAAGCAATCGTCAGCTGCTCGCTGTCAATCACCTTCAGCACGTCAAGCATGTATTTGGAGTTGAACGAAATTTTGAGCGGCTCCCCCTCAAATTTGGACACCGTTACTTCCTCACGCACTTTGCCAAGCTCAGAGGAACTAGAGGAAATTTCCAAACCGCCATTTTCCAGCGACTGCATTTTTACGATATTCGTTTTTTCCTCACGGGACAGCAAATAAGCACGGTCAATTGACTCACTTAAACTTTTTGTATCCACAATCAGTTCTGTTTTGTAGGAGGTCGGAATAATTCTAGAAGTATCAGGATAGGTGCCGTCCAAGATGCGGGAATAAAATAGCACCCGATCTACTTTGAATAATACCTGATTGTCCGCTACTACGATATCCACAAGCATATTTTGGTCTGGAATAATTCTGCTCAGCTCATTCAGCGTTTTGCCCGCAATGACAACATTGCTAAAGCGCAAGCCTTCAGACGTCTCCAAATGAGCGCTGCGGGTGGCAAGTCGGTGGCGGTCCGTTGCCACAAACTTCAGTTCCCCCTCAGCCAGATTCCACAACACGCCGGTTAAAATCGGTGTCGTTTCGTGGGTGGAAATGGAGAACACCGTCTGTTTAATCATATTTTTAAGTAAATCTCCTGGCACAGAGATGACTTGATTTTCTTCAATGTTGGGAAGCACCGGGAATTCTTCAGGATCTAAGCCAACAATCTGAATTTCAGTTGCACCGGACGAGATAAAGGTTTGGAATTGGTCTTTTACCTCCATACGGATCTCCTGCGACGGCAACTTTTTGATAATTTCGACAAAGAATTTGGCTGGCAGCACCACACTACCGGGTTGTTCGACCTGAACGACAGTTTGGTCACCATCCTCCATCGGAATAAAGGATTGAATGGAGATGTCTGTATCGCTGGCGGTCAGCGTTACTCCCTGGTGATTCACATCCAGCTTAATACCACTCAGAATTGGAATCGTAGTCCGACTTGATATCGCTTTGGATACATGTTGTATAGCCTCGTTCAAAACGTTTTTCAGAATGCTGATCTTCATAAGTTCCTCCTACGGGTTTTAATCCTTCAAGCACGCGTTGACGCGGGCCTTATTTAGGTGATGTATATCTTTAAAATATATTAGTAATAGTAATAGGCGCACTGAATATGTGGATAAGTCACTGTAACCCTAATAAAATCAAGCCTATCCACATGTGTATAAATTGTGTATAGGCTCTGAACTTGTTCAGGTTGGATTTTTGATTTTTTCTATTAGGTTGTTGATAACTTTAAACAGATCCTGATCCACTTGAATGGATTTGGAGATTTTTTCGTGCGCATGAATGACAGTCGTATGATCACGCCCACCGAAAGCTTCGCCGATTTTCGGCAAAGAATAGTCGGTTAGCTCACGAGACAGATACATGGCAATCTGTCGTGGAAAAGCTACAGCCTTCGTCCGCTTACGCGCTTTAAAATCCTCTAGCCGTAGATTGTAAAATTCCCCGACTTGATGCTGTATATCCTGAATCGTAATCATTTTTGGACGACTGGACGGGATAATATCCTTCAACGCCTCAGCCGCGAGATGACTTGTTACATCCTGATTGGTTAAGGAAGAATAGGCGACAACGCGAATAAGCGCCCCTTCCAGCTCACGGATGTTTGTATCAATTTGATTAGCGATATACATCATGGCCTCATTGGGAATATCCAGGTTTTCCGCCCGCGCTTTTTTCCGAAGGATAGCAATTCTCGTCTCCAAATCCGGCGGTTGAATATCCGTAATAAGTCCCCACTCGAAGCGAGAGCGCAGCCGTTCTTCCAGTGTTGGAATTTCTTTAGGTGGCCGATCGCTTGAGATTATAATCTGCTTGCGTTCCTCATGAAGCGCGTTGAACGTGTGGAAAAATTCCTCCTGCGTCGATTCCTTGCCCGCAATGAATTGAATATCATCAATGAGCAAAATATCAATGTTGCGATATTTATTCCGGAAACTTTCCCCGCGGTTGTCCCGGATGGCATTAATGAATTCATTCGTAAACTTCTCCGACGATAAATAAACGACCTTGCTGGCCGGATTGTGCTCCAAAATATAGTGTCCGATAGCGTGCATCAGATGCGTTTTTCCCAGCCCTACACCACCGTATAAAAACAGCGGATTGTAAGCTTTGGCCGGCGCCTCGGCGACGGCCAGCGATGCTGCATGGGCAAAACGGTTCCCCGATCCGATGACAAAAGTATCGAATGTATATTTGGGATTCAGCATATGGGACACAGCTTCTTCATGAACGACCGGCTGCTGCTGAGGTTGTTGCTGAAGGTCGACCTCGGCGGGCTTGTTCTCTTCAATAACGAACTTGACCTCTAGCTGTTTGCCCAAAATCTCATAAACCGTTGCTCCGACTAGCTTGGTATAGCGGCTTTCAAGCCATTCCACGGCAAAAGTTGTCGGTGCAGAAATCACAATGGAGTGGTCATTTAGTTTCGCTGCCTTGGTAGCCTTAAACCAAGTGTCGTAACTCGGCTTACTCAGCTTGGTTTGTATGATGGATAGAATTTGCTGCCATAGTTCAGAGGTATGGCTGTCCACAGACGTCACTCCTTTTAAATCCTGACATTTTACCGAATTAAGCTGCAGAGAGCTGCTCTCGGCGCTTCGGCAAAACGCCTAAAATCACAAAAATGTTGTTGAAGGCCATAAAAAGACATACCGCCGCCTAAAACATGCGGCAGTGTGGTGAGAGAACGCAGCACAAAATGACCCTGAAAAATAGCTAATGGAAATCCCGCTGCTGACCAGCAGAAGAAAGGCGATATTTCTCAGGAGGGAATGTGCGGCACGATCCGTTCTCTTGATCCCGCAGGCCAAAACGGGACTGCAATATGTCGAAATCAAATGAAAAATGTAGAATATATCCCCAGAATCCCGAATCCGCACAAAAATAAAAAGATGGATAAATTGAACTTGTTCACAACTTTATCCACAGGGTGTTGATAATATGGAGGGTAAAACAACATATTCACATTCAAAAGTAATATCATCATAGCAAAAGAAGCCTTGTATTTCAATGACTCGTGGTCATTTATCCACAAATTCAATCTGTTGTGTACAATTTTTATTCACAACACAAGATATTGTTTATAATTTGTTCAGTTTTCGACAATAACTCTTTTTCGCTCTAAAATGTTATGCACAGGTTATGACCATTTAAATCACAATTCAGTTCTTTTTGTGAATCTGTGTATAATTGCCGTTGCCTTTTGGTCACAGAGGCTTATTTTTCTGTTGAAAATTTCCGGTAACGTTTCCGACAATATTTTTGAACGAACCTGATAACGTCGATCTGAAAATAGGATGGATTCAAGTTACAGAATGAATAAATGTAAAAAGGACAGTTTTGGAGGAGTGAAAACTACAAATAGAATGCTGATAATGGAGGAAAGACGAAAGGAATTTTATGAAATAAGGGAATAAAAGAGTGAAGTGAGTCAGCGGGGTAAAGAGGAGGAGGCTTCCTGAAGGCGAAAAAGAGGAAGAGGGTTTATAAGTACATTGACTTTGACCGCTATTTGTGGTTAAATGTACAAAGGTGTTTTTTGTGGAGATTGCTATGTTAGGTATATTCCATATAAAACGTATTCCTTGTAAGGAGGTGCAGCACAATGAGACCGACTTTCAGACCGAATGTCAGCAAACGTAAAAAAGTTCACGGCTTCCGTAAAAGAATGAGCACGAAGAATGGCCGTAAAGTTTTGGCAGCTCGTCGCCAAAAAGGTAGAAAAGTATTGAGTGCGTAATGCGTGCATAAAGACCACTACGGTGGTCTTTTTTTTCATAATTGAGGTATTCAGGGATGCGATCCCTTCTTCTTTTGTTGTAAAAATGTAGTGAAAGAAGAGGGAGAAGCCCAGCATCCTGTCCTATATTAGATGAAGCTTTTGAAAACGGATATAAAATAAGCGAGATTACCGTGTTGGAATGTTGTCCATACTTCTTACTATATAAAAGGTAAAGGTTAGCTTACCGACATGTGTAAAAGAGATGAGCAAGGAGAAGCGCCGTGCAAAAAAAATTGCGTCTACGAAACCGGGCGGACTTTGGGCGCGTATACCGCCATGGCAAATCTTTTGCCAACCATCAGTTTGTGGTGTACTGGTTCCGCCGCAGAGAGGTAGAGCAGTTCCGCGTCGGAATTTCGGCCAGCAAGAAGATCGGCAATGCAGTAGTTCGCAACCGGATGCGCAGAATCGTTAAGGAAATTGTGCGCCATCATGAGCATGAATTGGTGGAGCAGATTGATCTGATTTTTATCGTTCGTAAGGCTGCAGTTACTAAGTCGTATCAAGAGCTGGAGAAAAGCGTGCTGCACGTTCTACGCAAAGCCTCGCTGCTCAAGTCTTCACGCCGATAGTCAGTATCTTTGTCCTACAGGATATGGTATGATTTACGTTGGAATGGATTGGTTAAGAAAGGGGTTATGAAGTGTCGCGTTTGAAGACTCAACGGGGAAAATGGTTCCTCCTGATTGCCTTATTGGCACTTGTTGCTGTGCTGTCCGGATGTGCCCAGACGGCCCACAATTCTTACACGACGGCAGACTTGGCCAATGGATCAGTTTGGCAAAGATATGTCGTTTACTGGTTTTCGTATGCGCTAGATACATTTGCCCAATGGTTCTCTGGAGAGTATGGCCTGGCCGTACTGGTTCTGGTGATTATCGTGCGAACCATTATTTTGCCGCTTACACTCAAGCAAGTACGTAGTTCCAAAGCTATGCAGGCCATTCAGCCGCAATTAAAAGAAATTCAAGCGAAGTACAAGGATACGCCTGAGAAAGTCCAGCAAGAGACGATGAAGTTGTTCCAGGAAAACAAGGTCAACCCGATGGCTGGCTGTCTTCCTTTGGTAGTACAGATGCCCATTTTCATCGCGCTTTATAATGCCATTTATTATAACTCGGCATTGCGGGATCATGACTTCTTGTGGCTCCAGTTAGGTAAACCGGATCACTTGTTTATCTTGCCGATTTTGGCGGCGATTACGACATTTGTCCAAACTTGGATGATGATGAAAATGAATCCGACGCCGCAGCAAGGACCGATGCAATTTTTGCTGTACGTCTATCCGGTGCTGATTCTGTTCATGTCGTACAACTTCCCATCCGCTTTGCCGTTATACTGGTTCTACAGTAATATTTACACGATCATTCAAAACTATTTCCTTTATCGGAATAAGGATAAAGAAGCAGCACTGGCAAATGTGAAAACAGCCAGTCTCGCGAAAACGGGTTCCTCCAATAGTAAGAAAAAAGGCGGCAAAAACACGAAGGGGGCTAAAAAGTCGAGATGACCAAAGTCGTGACATCAGGAAAAACCGTTGAAGATGCTGTAAGACAAGGACTCTCCCAACTGGGAGTAAGCCGTGAACGGGTAACCGTAAGCGTGTTGGAACAGCCGTCAAAAGGATTCCTGGGGTGGCTCGGGGTCAAGAAGGCGAAGGTGGAGCTTACGCTGCTCTCTGAGCCGTCTCCTGAAACCACACACGCGGCTGAATTTCATGTATCGGCTCAAGCACCTTCTAGCGTGGGACAGGCTTTATCAGAAGAAACTGGGCCTGTTGCACAGGAAGCACAGATGAACACAGAAGCACCTTCGGGACATGTAGATCCTTATGAAGAGGCGGTGCGTTTCATCCGTGAAACAGCAGCAGGAATGGGATTGGACGTTAAAGTTGATGTCCGCCACCGCAAGGATGAAAGTACACTGGATATCTCCGGTCCGTCGCTCGGTATGTTGATCGGCCGCAGAGGACAGACATTGGATGCATTGCAGTACCTGACGAATATCGTTGCCAACCGTCATTCTGACAAATTCATCCGAATTGTGCTGGATGCCGAGCAATTTCGTGCACGTCGGCAAAAAACGCTGGAGGATTTGGCAGATCGGTTGGCGAACCAGGCTATTCGTTATGGCAAGGAAGTGGTGCTGGAGCCAATGCCGTCACAGGAGCGGAAGCTGATTCACGCCAAGCTCCAACAGCATGCGCTGGTTAGAACATACAGCAAGGGGGACGAGCCCAATCGGCGCGTCGTCATTGCTAAAAAATAATCCGACGCAATGGCTCTCTGCAAGATGCAGAAGCCATTGCTTTTTTTCTTATATTTCTCGCTGAAACGGCTGCCGTCCTTGATGAAGGACGGCAATGTCGTTTCTACTTGATAGGAGGTAGAAACTTTATGCTGAGCGATACTATAGCTGCCATTGCAACGGCTGTCGGCGAGGGCGGTATTGCGGTTGTACGGGTCAGCGGGCCAGATGCGGTCACGGAAGTGGAGGCTTTGTTTCGTAGTAAAACGCCTCTAAGCAAAGCTCAAACTCACACGGTACATTATGGACATATTATAGATCCCCAAAGCCAGGAAAAGGTGGAGGAAGTTTTAGTTACAGTAATGCGGGCGCCACGCTCTTTTACGACAGAAGATGTCGTAGAAATCAGCACTCATGGCGGGGTCGTAGCCGTCAAACGGGTGATGGATTTACTATTGCTGCAAAATATACGTCTGGCTGAGCCAGGGGAATTTACGAAACGTGCTTTTCTGAATGGTCGTATTGACCTAAGTCAGGCGGAGGGTGTCATTGACTTAATTCGCTCCAAATCAGATAAAGCTTTTTCGGTGGCTTTGAAGCAGGTAGATGGACAGCTGTCCCAGAATATTCGTCGCTTGCGTCATGTTTTGGTGGAGACACTTGCTCATATTGAAGTGAACATTGATTATCCTGAGCATGATGTTGAATCTTTTACATCTGATTTAATCAAGGATAAAAGCAGTCAGGTCATGATGGAAATTGATCGGCTGCTGCATATGGCGGAGCAGGGAAAGATTTTGCGTGAAGGGTTGACCACAGCGATTGTTGGAAGACCAAATGTGGGGAAATCATCACTGCTGAACACATTGGCTCAGGGCGAGCGGGCCATTGTGACCGATATTCCGGGCACAACCCGTGACGTTATTGAGGAATATGTGACGATTAATAATATTCCACTCAAGTTGCTGGATACAGCTGGGATTCGTGAAACGATGGATGTTGTGGAACGGATTGGAGTAGAACGTTCGAGAACGGCGGTTAGTGAAGCAGATCTGCTACTCATCGTCATTAACGCCAACGAACCACTGCATGAGGATGAAATGGCATTAATGGAACAAATCCGCGGTAGACAAGCGATTGTCATTATGAATAAAATGGACTTACCGGCCCTGGTAGACCGGGATTTGTTGCTGCGTTATGTTCCTGAAGAGCTTATCGTACCGATGTCTGTGAAGGAAAATGAGGGAGCGGACCGACTGGAGCAGGCTATATCCAAGTTATTCTTTAGCGGCAAGCTGGAATCAGCGGATATGACATATGTCAGCAACGTACGGCATATTGCTTTGTTGAAGAAGGCGCGCCAATCGCTGGTAGATGCCTATGAAGCTGCTGATCAATTTGTTCCGATCGACATGATCCAGATTGATGTAAGGCTGGCATGGGAGCATTTGGGTGAGATTGTAGGCGATACTGCGCATGATGCGCTAATAGACCAAATATTTTCACAATTTTGTCTAGGCAAATAGAACATTTAAGCATGGCTGATATAAGCCTGCTATCGTTATAGATATACAAGAGCATATTCGGCGTGAAGACCGAAATGTATAAGGAGGTAAGAAAGGTATGGGTTACCAAGGAGGCGACTATGACGTGATTGTCGTAGGCGCGGGCCATGCAGGTGTAGAATCGGCCTTGGCAGCAGCACGGATGGGCTGTCGCACGTTGATGATCACAATTAACCTGGATATGGTCGCGTTCATGCCCTGCAACCCGTCTATTGGCGGTCCTGCAAAAGGACATGTGGTGCGAGAAATTGATGCACTAGGCGGCGAAATGGGTCGGAATATAGACAAGACATTTATCCAAATGAGAATGTTAAATACTGGTAAAGGTCCGGCGGTTCATGCATTGCGTGCACAAGCAGACAAGTTCTCTTATCAGCATGCGATGAAGGAAACGATGGAAAAGGAACCGAATTTGGCCTTACGCCAAGGTATGGTTGAAGAACTGATTATGGAAGATGGTCATTGCGTAGGTGTAATCACGAAGACGGGCACAGAGTATCGAAGTAAAGCAGTTGTCCTGACCACAGGCACTTATCTGCGCGGGAAAATCATTATGGGCGAGCTAATGTATGAGAGTGGTCCGAACAATCAACAGCCTTCGTTGAGATTGTCTGAGCATTTGAGAGAGCTGGGTTTTGATCTGGTTCGATTTAAGACAGGAACGCCACCACGTGTGCATAAGGACACGATTGATTTTAGCAAAACGGAAATACAACCGGGTGATGATCAACCGAAGTTCTTTTCCTATGAAACGAAGTCTTCGGATAATGAACAGCTTCCTTGCTGGCTGACATATACTTCAGTAGAAACACATCAGATTATTAATGATAATTTGCACCGTGCGCCTATGTTCTCTGGTCTGATTGAAGGAACGGGACCACGATATTGCCCATCTATTGAAGATAAAGTGGTACGCTTCAGTGATAAGCCTAAGCACCAAATCTTTTTGGAGCCTGAAGGTAAAAACACATCTGAATACTATGTTCAGGGCTTGTCGACCAGCTTGCCAGAGGATGTACAATTAGCTGTACTGCGTTCGATTCCGGGGATGGAAAAGGTAGAGATGATGCGTAACGGCTATGCTATTGAATATGATGCAATGGTACCTACGCAGTTATGGCCTACTTTGGAAACGAAGAAAGTCCCAGGCTTGTTCACAGCAGGTCAGATTAACGGTACTTCCGGTTACGAAGAAGCTGCGGGTCAAGGAATTATGGCAGGGATTAACGCAGCTCGTAAGGTGCAGGGCAAAGAGCCTGTCGTATTGGACCGTTCGCAAGGCTACATCGGGGTCCTGATTGACGATCTGGTGACGAAGGGGACGAATGAGCCATACCGCTTGCTGACGTCACGTGCAGAATATCGTCTGTTGTTGCGTCATGATAACGCTGATCTGCGATTGACTCCGATTGGGCATGATATTGGCCTAATTACGGATGAACGATACGAGCGCTTTTTGGATAAAAAGCAAAAGGTAGATCAAGAGATTGAACGCTTGCGCTTGGCGAAGGTTCGTCCAGTTGATATCAATGAGATGCTGGAGCAAGGCGGATCTGCACCGATACAGGATGGCAGTAATTTGTTAACGGTGCTACGTCGACCAGAGATCAGTTATGCGCAAGTAGCACAAATCTCACCTTCACCTATAGCTCTTACTGAGGAAGAACAGGAGCAGGTGGAAATCCAAATTAAGTATGCGGGCTACATTGAAAAGCAATTGATGCATGTGGAGCGTCTGCAAAAGATGGAGAAGAAGAAGCTTCCAGAGGATATTGTATACAATGAAGTTCAAGGACTGGCCATTGAAGCCAAGCAGAAACTTGAAAAGATCCGTCCGATGTCGATTGGTCAGGCATCCCGTATTTCGGGTGTAACCCCTGCGGATATTTCCATTTTGCTGGTTTATCTGGAGCATTATAACCGCGTAACAGCAGCAAGGGGATCATAATGGACGCGATACAACAGCAATTTAAGCAGCGGCTGGCAGAGCATAGTATTGTGATTAATGACAGTCAGTTAGAGCAGTTTGAAGCATATTACCGTGTGCTGGTTGAGTGGAATGAAAAAATGAACCTGACGGGTATTACTGAGCGCGATGCAGTGTACACCAAGCATTTTTATGATTCTCTTTCCCTGGCTTTTTATGTTCCGTTAAAAGATGTGGAAAGCCTGGCCGATATTGGGTCAGGTGCAGGTTTTCCAGGTATTCCTTTGAAAATATGCTTTCCGCAGATTCAGTTGACTATTGTAGATTCGTTGAACAAACGTATACAGTTCTTGGCCCATGTAGTAGAGCAGTTGGGTTTGGAAAATGTTGAACTGGTTCACAGCAGGGCAGAGGAATTGGGGCGTAAACCAGGATACCGTGATAGCTATGATCTAGTGACAGCCAGAGCGGTTGCTCGTCTCGCCGTATTGAATGAATTTTGTTTGCCGTTTGTCCGTGAAGGAGGACACTTTGCCGCGATGAAGGGCAATGATCCTACCGAGGAAATCAAGGAAGCTTCTTACAGTTTGAAAGAGCTAAAGGGAAAAATCAAACATGTTCAGGCCTTCCAGTTACCTGTTGAAGATGCAGCCAGACATATGATTATTATTGAGAAAAGAGCGGCGACACCACGGAAATATCCGCGTAAGCCGGGTACTCCTTTGAAGGCGCCGTTAGTGTAAATGTTTGAAAGAAAGTGAATGTTTCACGTGAAACATTCACTTTTTTTATGGCTGATAGACTCTTTACATAAAAGCCTCTTTGCTAACATGCGTTCTTGTTTACATTTGGGGATCAAAGAGGATGCATAATTTATTCTCTGATCCTTCCGAAAAGCTGGTAGAGACGATAGGATTATGGCTGGAAAAGTGATAGAATAGAGATAATCGTTTTAATGTAAGTTGACTGCTCCTATACCCATGAATTCAGATATACATATAGGGGAGTGGGACAACAAATGTCGGGTGAGTACGTGGAGTGTACCCGCTTACGGCGCTGTTTCATATAGAAGGGTCTACGATCCGCGTAAGGAACTGTTTTTCACGAAGCGCTGTTAGTATGGTGCTATTATGAAATTAGGTGGTATTATACGGAATGAAAGAACAATTTTCCAAGCTATTTGGTTTGACGGAGCGATCTACTGGGGACGAAATAAAACAAATTCCAGTTCGGGATATTGTCAGCAGTCCTTATCAGCCCCGTACCATATTTGACGACGAGAAGATTGATGAGCTATGCCAGACCATTAAGACGCATGGTGTAATTCAACCGATTGTCGTTCGTTTCCGTAATGGGCAATATGAGATTATAGCAGGGGAACGTCGTTGGAGAGCTGTCACCAAGCTGGGTATGGAATCTATTCCAGCTATTGTTCGTGAGTTTAATGATTCACAAGCTGCATCCATCGCGTTGATTGAAAATCTTCAACGGGAAGGGTTAACTGCGATTGAAGAGGCTGTAGCTTACCAAAAGCTGATTGATCTACATCAGCTCACCCAGGAAAGCCTCGCTCAACGACTTGGCAAAAGCCAATCCACTATTGCTAACAAGATACGGCTGCTTCATCTACCGGAGAGAGTGAAAGAGGCTCTAATGGAACGGAAGGTATCCGAGCGTCATGCTCGTGCATTATTGTCATTAGAGACTGAAGAACTACAGTACAAGGTTTTAGATGAAGTCATTGCCAAGGAACTCAATGTGAAGCAGACAGAGGCACGAGTTGCCTTTTATAAACAAGTATCTACTAATAAGAAATCGAAGCGGATTTCCTTTACCAAGGATGTCCGGCTTGCGCTGAATACAATTCGTCAATCCATTGATATGGTGTCTGGCTCAGGCTTGGATATCAAGACCAAGGAATCTGATCATGAGGATCACTATGAGATTGTCATTCAAATTCCCAAACGTAAGTAAGGGATGAAGCGTACAGGCGGCAGCAATTGCCGCTTTTTCTGTCTAACGCCGAATAAAACCGCAGCATACTCAATTCTATTCTGAAATTGCCGTTATCCCTAAGATAAGGACTAAGTAACGTCTCCATAGAGCGTTTTGCAGGTATGGAGTGTAGCAGGATTCCGATTAAATTATGAGGTGAATGAAGTGTCAAAAATAATAGCCGTAGCCAATCAAAAGGGCGGAGTAGGCAAAACAACTACTTCCGTTAATTTGGGCGCCGGACTTGCTTCCCTCGGCAAAAGGGTATTGCTCGTGGATATCGACCCGCAAGGTAATACAACCAGCGGTGTGGGTATCAATAAGGCGGATGTGGCAAATTGTATTTATGATGTACTCATTAACGAGGTTGATCCTAGCGAAGCTATTGTCAGTACACAGGTTGAGGGATTAGATATAATTCCGGCAACCATTCAGTTAGCAGGCGCGGAAATTGAACTGGTGCCGACTATTTCCCGTGAGTTGAGATTAAAAAGATCGCTTCAACTCGTTAAGCATAATTATGATTATATACTAATTGATTGCCCACCATCGCTGGGTATTTTGACGCTCAATTCATTGACGGCTTCCGATTCAGTCATTATCCCAATCCAGTGTGAATATTACGCATTGGAAGGATTAAGTCAATTGTTGAATACCGTGCGATTAGTGCAAAAACATCTGAACACCTCATTGCAAATTGAAGGTGTGTTGTTAACCATGTTTGATGCTCGCACGAACTTGGGTATACAGGTGATTGAAGAAGTGAAAAAATATTTTCAAAGCAAGGTTTATCAGACGATTATTCCACGCAATGTGAGACTCAGCGAAGCACCTTCACATGGCCAGTCCATTATTACGTATGATCCCCGTTCCCGTGGGGCAGAGGTATATATTGAGTTGGCAAAGGAAGTGGTATCTTATGAGTAAACGGTTGGGAAAAGGACTTGATGCACTCATTCCCTCCCTTACGGTCAATGAAGAGGATAAGGTTGTTGACATTCCGCTAAGCCAGTTGCGTGCGAACCCGTACCAGCCTCGCAAAACGTTTGATGAAGAGTCCATTAAGGAATTAGCCGAGTCCATTCGTCAGCACGGTGTTATCCAACCTATTATTGCACGTAGTGTATTGCGAGGATATGAAATCATAGCCGGGGAAAGACGATTTCGGGCATCTCAATTTTGTGGGAATCCGACGATACCTGTGGTTGTTCGTAATTTTACGGATCAGCAGGTGATGGAGATTGCTCTGATTGAGAATTTGCAGCGTGAGAATTTGAATGCTATGGAAGTAGCAGTAGCTTATCAGGGATTAATGGATCAGTTTTCTTTAACTCAGGAAGAGTTGTCCATGAAAGTGGGGAAATCACGCTCTCATATTGCCAATTTCCTTCGCTTGCTCGCATTACCTGAAGAAGTTAAAGATCATGTTTCACGTGGAACATTGTCTATGGGACATGCTAGAGCTATTGTTGGCCTCAAAGATCCAGACATGGTGAAACAGTTAGCACAACAATGTATTGAACAGCAGTGGAGTGTTCGCGAGCTGGAGGAAGCCGTACAGCAGTTGGATCATAAGCCTGGTGAGGCGAAAGCCAAAGCAAAGGTACGAAAAAAGGACCCCTATATTGACCATATGGAAGAGTCCTTGCGTGAACGCTTTAAAACAACTGTGAAGATCAAGCACAATAAAGATAAAGGCAAAATTGAATTGAATTATTACAGTCAGCAGGATTTGGAAAGATTACTGGAGCTATTACAGTAGTTTGTTGAAATATGGACATGTCTCCTTGAGCAAAATGGAAAGTGAGATATGTCTTTGCTTTGTCTGGAATTGCAGGAATTAGAATGGTTTTGATGGATAAACTAATAGCCTTGTGTTATTTGTTTCGCTGTTCTCAAACGTATAAAATATAAGTATGCAGTAATATGATTTTTGGGGTAGAGGAGTAGAAGCAAGCATATGGCTGAATTGAATGGACTAATCATGGAACAGCTTGCCGGAATCGTTGCAGGGATCGTGCTTATTTTGCTCATCCTGTTGATTGTTATTATTGTGCAGGGTGCAAAGCTAAAGAAGATGCGGCGAAAGTATGAAACCATGATGGCAGGCAGTGGTGTCGAGAATTTGGAAACACTGTTGATTGATTTGAAGGTACAGATGGATACGATTGAGGATGAGCAGGAAACCCATCGTGCAAGTATGAAATCACTACGTAGTAAACTGACAGGCTTGAAGGGACATATAGGCATCAAACGCTATAATGCCTTTGGTGAGAGAGGAAGCGATTTAAGCTTCTCTCTGGCTATTGTAGACGACAATCAGGATGGTATGGTATTAACCGGCATTTATAACCGAGATGGCTCATATGTGTATGCCAAGCCTCTAGAAGCGGGACAATCCACCTATTCCTTATCACCTGAAGAAAAAGAAGCCGTCACTCTTGCGCAGCAAGCAGGACAGAACGGTAGTGCCACTCCTTAATCGCGGAGTATAGGCTGCCAGCAATGATATCTGATAATTTCATTACCAAATTTAGTCTTGTATTTTGCAGCACGAAGTATTCCATGAAGCCGCCGACGTTAACGATACCAGTCAAATGGATATCGCCGACCGGCGGTAATTCTTTATTTACACCTGCTCCAGGCTTGAGAGGACCATCTGAAACCTGAATGCATCCAACGCTGGAGGTTTGTCCAAGACATGCATCTATACCAATGATATAAGGCTGTTCATATCGGGCTTGTATGCCGTTCAGTGTCGTTTGCAGGTTCATGGCATGTACAGGCTCTTCTAATGTACCGTATAGGTTAAACAGAGGGCTTTTGTAGCGTGATAAATGCGTACCTACGAGCGGACCCAGACAATCTCCAGTAGAACGGTCAGTGCCGATGCAAATAATGACGATATTTTGCAGACTCGGTGCCTGATGGAGATGGAACAGTAGACGATGGATGATGGCTGATTGGATCCCGGGATCTGTGTGTGGTATTTTTAAACTTAGGGGTTCTTGCCCCGGAATGAAGTCAGATGGATGAGTCATGGAATCTTCCTTTCGCTCTGTAGTGGAGTGTGAAGGTTGCGCTCGCAGTACCTTGAGATAACAATTAGCCTGCGGGTAACATTTATGCTCAAGATAGTAGCTAGTATATGGATAAACTTATGCTTTTATACTCACAGGAAGTAGAATATTCATAGCCATATGTTTGAAGTCGGTAGATAAGCTTATATAGTGAGGATTTTGCAAAATAGAATTCGGGAAGCAGGAAGAGTAGTTCCCTTGTTTAAGGAGGAGTACAGCATGACTTTTATACATTGGTTAGCCGGTAATGTAGGTACGGATGACGTAGTGAAAGATGCGATTCACTGGAAGGATGCTGTATGGAAATGGCTTACCGATAGTACGATGTGGTCGACCCTTTTGTTTGTGATTTTGAAAATCGCGATTATTTTTATCATCACACGTATCTTTATTCGAGTTATTAATAAAATTATAGATAAGTCGATGCAACAAAAAGGAGACAACGGCAGGTTTCGATTGAACACAAGGCGGTTAACCACTGTTGGGGAATTGCTGAAAAACGTAACCAATATTGTATTTAATTTCATTTTAATTATGCTGGTACTATCGCAAATGGGCATTAATCTCGGCCCTCTGATTGCTGGAGCTGGAGTGCTTGGATTGGCTGTTGGTTTTGGGGCACAGAGTTTGGTTAAGGATGTAATTACCGGATTTTTCATTATTTTTGAGGATCAATTTGCCGTAGGAGACGTCATTCAGACAGGTACTTTCAAGGGTACAGTGGAAATGATCGGGCTGCGTACAACCAGACTGGTGAGTTGGAAAGGTGAGGTGTATATTTTACCGAATGGCTCAATTACAACGGTAACAAACTTCTCCATGTCCAACGCGTTGGCGGTAGTGGATGTGCCAATGAAGGCCGAGCGTAGCCTGGAGGAAGCAGTTGGCTTGGTAAAACAGGCAATCCAAGGCATTGAAGAATCCAATGTACAGATACTTAATATACCGGATGTGTTAGGGGTTCAGTCCATGACCACCTCAGAGTATATTGTGCGTGTTGTGGCAGAATGTATGCCGAATACAGGGGCAGTGGTAGAGCGTGATATTCAGAATAACATCAAGAAGGCTCTGGAGGATGAGGAACATCGTCAGGCAGCATTGGAGACGGCGGTAACCCTAGAAAAAGAAGACGAACAAGGAAGAAAAGGGGGAGAGAAGGGTGGAGCGTAAGTCATTTGAACTAGGGGACATTGTACAGATGAAGAAGCCCCATCCGTGTGGAACGAATGAAATGGAAATTATCCGCATGGGGATGGATATTCGAATCAAATGTGTCGGTTGCCAGCATAGTGTGCTGATTCCGCGTGCCAAGTTCGAAAAAAACATGAAGAAAGTGCTGCGATCAAAGGCTAACGCCGACGAGCAAAACACAGAAGCAAATTGAGCCAAGAAAGATGAATGGCGATGAACCAGAATCAGCTTGCGTCACAGTTGCAATGATGATATAATTATCCTTGCTGCGGAAAGGTACCCAAGAGGTCTAAGGGGGCTGACTCGAAATCAGTTAGGCGTCGCAAGGCGTGCGTGGGTTCGACTCCCACTCTTTCCGCCACTAACTTCATTAAATAAACCAATCTCTTACGTCTGTGACGTAGGGGATTTTTTGTTTGTGGAATAAAAGGTCAACAGATTGTGATAAAGTGAAAAGCACTAAGATAAACCATGAGGGTAAAGGAAGAAACGATTACAAATCTATTGGGATGAATAAGGCGTTATAACAAAAAAATGCTCCTGACAGCGGAGAAATTATTGCCGTTAGGAGCACTCTTTTGTTATAGCTGGTTAGGCGGGTAATGATAACGTTTTGTTTTTTTTGAGCCAGAGATCATCAGAAGGATCGCCGCAATCAAATGGAGAGCCCAGCCCACAAAGGGTATCCAGGCCAGCAAAGAAGTGAGTACTCCCCATACAGAGCCGTAGATCGCCTCCTGATTGCGTAACGATAGGATAAGTGTTACTGCATGCAGGATAAGCATAAATCCCAGAGCCGAGTAGCCGGTCCCCATGACAATAGCTCCCCCCACAATTGGTACGGCAAGCACCAATTCGAATATACCTGATATCCACTTTAATATTCGAGAATAGCTCATCTTTAAACCTCCGTAGATAGTAGGTCTTTGTACTTGGATATATTCTAGCAGAAGGAGCTCAATTAATCTGCATTTTACCAGGATATGCAAAAAGTCCGATAATGCAACAAAGGAGGACCACAAAGGTCCTCCATCGTAGGCGATACATTTTTAACAGGATACGATCTGTCCAATCACATCATGAAACTCGGTGTACTGACCAGCAATACCGTGTCGAAAAGACAGTGTCCTTTTACACAAACCTAACGCTTCTAATGCCCGGAATGGATCTCCTAACAGTTTGTCCGGCTACGTCGTCCAACGGAACCACACCTCTCTGTTGTATCGCCTAATCATAATATGGCCAGAACTCCTAAGAAATATACATTAGTGGACACGAGCTTTCGTTTTTTTCTTCCATTTGCGATTATGGTTGGTGGTCTCCGGAAAAGAGTCGCCTCTTTCCAGCGTTACTTGTTGCGGGTTTTGAATTTCAGTATGGAAGCTTTTTTCTCCGACCTCCATATATACGCCGTCGTTTGGGACGTTATCCCCTGGTTCGAACTCAGTCTTTTCACCCATATGGTGGCACCTCCTTAGATAAATGAATTTGGACTGCAACGGTTATTGTGCGCTGTCTTGAACAGAAACATGCGAAACCGGGTATACAGATAGTGAGTGAATCAAATGATTTCCTTTATATATGCGAAATTTTTGATGTTATATAAAATTGTATAAAGCTAATGATATGCAGTATATTTAGCTGTTTTAGGCTTATGTTTCGAATTTGTAGGTTGCATTCAGTTGTTGGATTTGGTAAACTGTTTTAGTGCGAGTTTAGGCTCGTTCCTTGCTCTCAACTGAGATTGAGGGCCTTATGTCCATAAGGAGGTGTAAAGAATGCGCAAATATGAAGCGATGTATATTATTCGTCCTGACATTGAACAAGAAGCTGTTCAAGCGACAGTCGATAAATTCCAAGGTATCATCTCTAACGGCGGTGGCGAAATTACGAGTCACGATGTAACTAAACGCCGTCTTGCGTATGAGATCAAGAAATTCCGTGATGGTTCTTTCGTTCTGGTAAACTTCACAGCAGAACCTGCTGTTGTTACTGAGCTTGAGCGTATCATGAAAATTTCTGACGAAGTAATTCGTTATCTCATTACGAACGACGTAGCTTAATTATTGTACGTGATTATGTAATGAACAACGTTCAAAGGAGGGGATTGGATTGTTGAACCGTGTCATTCTGATCGGTCGTTTGACCAAAGATCCAGAGCTGCGCTATACACCGTCTGGTGTAGCAGTAACCCAGTTCACCCTGGCTGTAGACCGTCCGTTTACGAGTCAAGGCGGCGAACGGGAAGCGGATTTCTTGCCGATCGTAACCTGGCGTCAGCTTGCTGAAACATGCGCTAACTATCTTCGCAAAGGTCGTTTAACGGCTGTTGAAGGCCGTGTTCAGGTGCGTAATTATGAGAACAATGAAGGAAAACGTGTATACGTGACTGAAATTGTAGCTGATAATGTGCGTTTCTTGGAATCTAACCGCGATGGCGATGGCGGTGGCGGCAATAGCGGTGGAGCTGCGCGTGAGGAGTCTCCTTTCGGAGGCGGTAACAGCAATAGTGGACGCGGGAATAATAACTCGCGAAACAATCAGGATCCTTTTTCCGATGACGGAAAACCGATCGATATTTCGGATGATGATTTACCATTTTAATTGGGAAAGGACTGACAAAGAATGGGCTTCAGACAAAGAGAAGGCGGAGACGATAACAAAAGACCAGCTCGTCGTGGTGGTCGCAACAAACGTCGTAAAGTATGTTTCTTCACTGTGAACAAAATTACTCACATTGACTATAAAGATACAGACCTGCTTAAAAAATTCATCAGCGAACGTGGAAAAATTCTTCCTCGTCGTGTGACTGGAACAAGTGCGAAATATCAACGTATGTTGACAATCGCTGTTAAACGTTCCCGTCAAATCGCATTGCTTCCTTACACTACTGAATAGTAGTGGGTGGAAAAAAAGACGTTCCCGATCCCGGGAGCGTCTTTTTTCGTGATTTTTTATATTGACAACAAGTCCCATCTATTGTAACTTACTAATAATACAATCCATGTTTACCCATAAACGATAGTATACCTTTTAATGGCTTGTGAAATTGCAAGCTCCCCAACTCGCCAGAGTAAATATTTCGGCATTCTGAAATGTTATTTTATATTACATAGAGTCCTGTTTTTTGTCATTTTCCACAAGTAAAATTCATAAACTTTACATAAATAGATGTTTTGCATTTGTATATTACATAAAAAAAGATATTGACGTGATATTATTTTACACTTAAGATAAACCTTAATAAAAATGTAATGGTTGTTAGTACACAAAATTGACCAGAGGTCTAAAACACGCGTTTACGTTATTAGGACAGTAAGGAGGATGTGCAACTTCATTTTCAAACCTCAAGCTTTAACGAATCACCGCAGGAATGAGACAGGCTGTTAAATAAAGAACCGACTAAGGGGGATTAACAGGATGATGCAGACGAAGAAATGGGTTTCTTTGCTTATGGTGCTTACGATCGTTGGTGTTCTGTTTGCAGGATGTAGCGGAGGTGCTAATGAGGCACAGCCACAGGAAGGCAATGCGGGCAATAAAACAGAGGGAAATGAAGCAAGTGCACCTGTTACAGAGGGCGTTATTAAAGCAACTGATCTGTCGCAAAATCCTCCGGGAGCGACGAATCGGAAAGATAACATTGTAGTAGGTATGACATCACCTAAAGGGGTATTCAACCCGCTATTCTGGCAAACAACTTATGATTTATATGTGGTCAGAACAGTATTTGATTCCTTCTTACAGGTGAAGGCAGATGGTACATATGAAAATAGTTTGGCTGACAAGGTTGATGTATCGCCGGATGGTCTAAAATATACATTCCATCTGAAACCAGGTGTGAAGTATAGTGATGGCACGCCAGTAACCGTGAAGGATTATGCTTTTGTCCTCAAGGTACTGCATGATCCGAATTATGATGGAGAAACGGATGTTTTATCTTTTAAGATTAAAGGCGGTAAAGAATATCACGATGGCAAGGCGAATGATATCTCGGGTATCAAGGTCATTGATGATAACACGGTAGAGGTAACGGTTACAGAAGCAACAGCGTATACAAAGGATTTTCTGGGTGAGCAATACTTTATGCCAGAAGCTTATTATGGAAAAGGATTCAAAAAGGGTAACCTGGACAGCATCAAGGCGCTTAATAATAAACCAATCGGTTCCGGGCAGTATGTGCTGAAAAGCTTCTCTCCGGGTCAGCAAGTCGTTCTTGAAGCGAATCCAAACTACTTCAAGGGCGCACCAAAGGTGAAATCAGTTATTTTTAAAACAACAACAGAAGAAACGAACCTGTCTATGCTGCAAACAGGTGAAACGGACATGGATAACATCACAGTTACGGAAGACAATGTAGAGGAATTAAAGGCGTTGGGCTTCTTGGACGTGAATATTATGCCAACGAACGGCTATGGATATATTGCGTTTAATCACAAGGAAAAGAAATTTCAGGACCCTAAAGTACGTCAGGCTTTAACTATTGGGTTAAACCGCAAGGAGATTGTGCAGGGTGTATATGGTCCATATGCGAATGTTATTAACATTCCACAATCTACAGAATCTTGGTCTTATACGGATGAAGGTATCAACAAATATGAATTTGATACAGCTAAGGCGAAGGCTTTGCTGGATGAAGCAGGCTGGAAGGTTGGTGCTGACGGAATCCGTGAAAAGGACGGCGAAAAGCTGACCATTAACTTCTCTGCAACTGCTGATAATCCAGTAGTAGAGGCCTTGCTGCCGATCATGTCCAATAACTACAAGGAACTGGGCATTAAGTTGACGTCCGAAACTCTAGATTTTAATGCCATTATGGATAAGAAGGATACGGGCAAGTTCGATATGTTCTTTGCGGCTTGGGGCTTAACTCCAGACCCGGATACAACGACTTTTATTACGAATGGTGCACAAAATGATATCGGCTATTCCAATAAGAAAGTCGATGAACTAACGCTTGCTGGTAAGCATGAGATGGATCAAGAGAAACGCAAACAGATTTACAAACAGCTCTATCAAGAGTTGAACAAGGATCTGCCAACTATTTTTATGTATCAACGCAGAGATATGTGGCCAGTTAATGGACGTGTAACCGGCTTAGAAATTACGCCATACAAAGATTTTGAATTCACTCTGCATAACGCTCAGATCGCTCAATAAGGGTTGCCAATCGTATGCTCAGCTCTCACGAGCTGGGCATATCACTTTATTCGTCTGGAGGAATGAATATGAAGCAGTACATTATTCGAAGACTGCTGCAACTCATCCCCACACTTATTGGCATATCCATTATCGTGTTTGCGATTTCAGCCATGGTGCCGGGTGATTATATTACAGCCAAGCAGAACCCGAATATGACGGCCGAAAAGGCGCAGCAGCTACGACATATCTACGGGCTGGATAAACCGGAATACCAACGCTATTTTATATGGGCCGGTAATATGTTAAAGGGGAATATGGGGGATTCATTACAGCATAAGCAGCCGGTAACGAAGGTCATTGGCAATTATGTATGGAACTCATTTATTATCGCTTTTTTTAGTCTTATTTTTAGCTGGTTGATTGCGGTTATTGCAGGGGTATTTTCAGCCAAGTTCCAATATTCGTTATTCGATAAGTTTGTCACATTATTCATTTTCTTGTGTATGTCGCTGCCTTCATTTTTTATTGGTCTATTGGTCATCAAAATATTTGCCCTGGAGTGGGGGGTTCTCCCGGTTGGGGGCATGACCACAGCAGGGATGGAGCCAGGCTCATGGGCTTATATGGTGGATGTTCTCAAGCATATGTTCCTGCCGACACTCGTACTTACGATGCTGAGCACAGGAAGTCTGACCCGGTATTTCCGTACAGGCATGTTGGAGGTCATTCGTCAGGATTATATTCGTACCGCACGCGCCAAAGGCTTGAAGGAACGGACAGTTATTTTCAAGCACGCACTGCGCAATGCACTGATCCCAGCCATCACACTACTCGGCTTCGAGCTTCCGGCCTTATTTGGTGGAGCGATGATTCTGGAGAAGGTATTTGTGTGGCCAGGTGTGGGTCAGGTTTATCTGGAGTCGATTAGTATGCGGGATTATCCGTTTATGTTGGGCTTCACGATTTTCTTAGCGTTACTTACGCTTATCGGTAATTTGCTCTCTGATGTATTGTATGGCATGGCAGATCCAAGAATTCGCTTGAAGTAGGAGGGATACTATTGTCCGCAGAAACAGTCACGATTGAAACGAATCAAAAGGCGGCGATCCGTCCTGAAGCGTCTCCATGGAGAATCGCCGTTCGCCGTTTTAACCAAAACCGTCTGGCTTTGGCTGGTCTCGTTATATTAATTCTGATGGTTGTCATTTGTAGTTTTGGACCGATGATTTCACCTTATCATTTAGATGATTACAGGCTAGCTGACAAAAACTTATCGCCTAATGCTAAGTACTGGCTCGGTACGGATAAGTTTGGTAGAGATATTTTGCTGCGAACAATGCTGGCTGGCCGTATTTCCTTGACGGTAGGGCTGGTCGCCACGTTTATTTCGGTCATGATCGGCGCAACGCTGGGTGCGCTGGCAGGGTTTTATCGTAAAGGCGTGGATACGGTTATTATGCGGATTGCCGATATTTTCATGGCACTCCCTACATTACCGCTACTTATTATTTTAGGTGCTGTTCTGTCGGATTTGAAGGTCGATCCGTCGAATCGCATTTATTTTCTGATGCTCATTATCGGGGTCCTGAGCTGGACTAGCTTGTCCCGTCTGGTCAGAGGGCAGATTCTTACGCTGCGTGAACAGGAGTTCATGCAGGCGACGGAAGCGCTAGGCTTGAGAGACCGTCGCAAAATATTCCGGCATTTGCTGCCGAACACGATTCCTACCATTATTGTTACGGCTACGCTTGGAGTAGCGGGTGCGATTATTACAGAATCTGCGCTCAGCTACTTGGGAATCGGTGTTGTGCCGCCCACACCTTCGTGGGGGAATATGATATCGGCTGCGAATAACCTAATTGACTTCCGCAAACGGCCTTGGATATGGGTTCCACCGGGAATGTGTATTCTCATTACAGTTGTAGCGATTAACCTGATTGGCGACGGTTTGCGTGACGCACTGGACCCTAAAATGAAGAAGTAGGAGACGAACGTTTATGAAAAATGCTTTGATTGAATTTCGTAACCTGAAAACCCACTTTCATACCTCTAGCGGAACTGTCAAAGCGGTCAATGACGTCAGTTTTAAAATTCGTGAGGGTGAAACGCTCTGTGTGGTAGGGGAATCTGGCTGCGGTAAGAGTGTAACAGCGATGACGATGATGCGGCTGATTGATTCTCCCCACACCTCAGACGGTGAAATCTGGTTTGAGGGCAAAAACCTCTTAACGCTTAATAAAGGTCAAATGCAGCAGATTCGCGGCAATGACATTTCGATTATTTTTCAGGAGCCCATGTCTTCTCTGAATCCCGTGCTTACGATTGGGGAACAGATCACGGAGCCATTGCTGATGCATACATTAATGAGTAAAAGAGAAGCACATGCTCGGGCAATTGAGCTGATTAATTTGGTGGGGATTTCACGATCGGAAGAAATATTTCATTCCTATCCTCATGAATTGAGTGGCGGTATGCGCCAGCGGATCATGATTGCCATCGCATTAAGCTGTAATCCGAAGCTATTGATTGCGGATGAACCAACAACGGCACTGGATGTTACGATTCAGGCGCAGATTCTGGATTTAATGCGGGATTTGAAGGATAAGCTTAAAACCTCCATTATGCTCATCACGCACGACTTAGGCGTTGTGGCAGAAATGGCTGACTATGTGGTCGTTATGTATGCTGGAAACGTCATTGAAGAGGCGCCTGTCATTGAGCTGTTTAAAAATCCGCAGCATCCATATACTCAAGGCTTACTAAAGGCGAAGCCCGTCATTAATCAGAAAATGGATCGACTGTATTCCATCCCAGGACAGGTTCCAAACCCGATTGAGTTGGGGGAAAATTGTCATTTTCATGATCGGTGCTCCCATTGTATGCAAATTTGCAAGGATCAGGCTCCTCCCTTGAATGAAAAGGAGAATGGTCATAAGGTTGCCTGCTGGCTATATGAGAAAGAAGGAGGGCAACGGATATGAGCGAGCCTTTGATTCAAGTGGAAGGGCTGAAAAAGTATTTCCCGATCACAGGCGGGATTTTTCAGCGTACTGTCGGACATGTGAAAGCAGTCGATGATGTATCCTTTAACATTCATAAGGGTGAATCCTTCGGTCTGGTAGGAGAATCGGGTTGCGGCAAAAGTACGATTGGACGAACAATTCTCAGATTGATGGATAAGACAGAGGGATCGGTACGATATAAAGGAGAAGACTTGCATGCGTTAAACAAAGAGCAGATTCGTGCGCTTCGTCCGAAGTTGCAAATCGTCTTTCAGGACCCTTTTAGCTCACTGAATCCGAGAATTAAGGTCGGTGAAGCCATTGGAGAGGCGTTGCTGGATCACGGGTTGATTGATCGTAGTGAGCTGCGGAAGAAGGTCAATGAAACGCTGAATATTTGCGGCCTGTCCTCGTATCATTATGATCGGTATCCGCATGAGTTCTCTGGCGGTCAGCGTCAGCGGATCGGGATTGCACGGGCTTTGATTTTGAATCCTGATTTTATTGTGGCTGACGAGCCGGTATCTGCTCTGGATGTGTCTATTCAGGCCCAGATCATTAACTTGTTAAGTGATTTGCAGCAGGAACGCCAATTGACCTATCTGTTCATCTCGCATGATCTAAGTGTAGTCGAGCATCTTTGTAGCCGGATTGGTGTGATGTATCTGGGTTCAATGGTAGAACTTTCCTCCAAGGAGGAACTGTTCAGTAATCCACTTCATCCGTACACGAAGGCGCTGCTATCGGCAGTACCGATTCCCGATCCCACGATTAAGAGACAACGGATTGTGTTGAAAGGAGACATCCCATCTCCGGCCAATCCGCCTTCAGGATGCAAGTTTCATACACGTTGTCCTATGGCAGAAGCACGTTGTAAAACAGAGATTCCGGTATACCGCGATGCGGGCGATCAGCATTTTGTAGCCTGTCACTTTGCCTAAAATATAATAATTAGGACAGCAAAATATCCGTCATCCTGAAGCAGAATTGACGGATATTTTGGCGTGGAATAAAAAAGGTAAAAAAATTGTATCTTTTTTTCGAAAAATTGCAGACAAAATGGATTTTTCATCGTCTAATAGAGTATGGAGGTTATTACGATGATGAAAAAACACTGGATACGTTGGGCTATTGTCGTCCCGTTACTTATTATATTGATTTTTATTACACTTGGACCCCGCCTGTTGATCGGAAAGCCGAATGTGGATGCAGAGGCAGCGGTGCTGATGGACATGCATACTGGGGAATTGCTGATGGATGTGAACGGTGATACACCTATGCCTTCCGCAAATATGTCCAAGCTCATGACCGAGCTATTGGTGCTGGAGGATATTCGGGCCGGACGGTTAGGTTGGAATGATGAAGTGCGAATTAGCCGTTACGCGAGTACGGTGGGTGGTGTAAATCTGTCTCTTCGGTATGGTGAAAGGATGACCGTATCCGAGTTGTTCCAGAGTATGGTTGTGTATTCAGCGAATGATGCCGCTGTCGCGTTAGCCGAGCGTTCAGCAGGGAATGAATCAGCTTTTGTGAAGCGTATGAATGGAAAAGCTGCTCAAATTGGGTTGTCATCCGATAGTCGCTTCAGCAATGCCTCTGGTGCAGGTCAGAGTGAATTGGGGCCGAATCACCCTGAGGATATTCAGGGAGAGACGAAAATGACAGCAAGCGACACGGCGAAGTTGGCCTCCTATTTGATTACGTCACACCCGGAGATTTTGAGAACGTCCAGTCGTACGCAGATGGAGTTGAAGGATAAAGGCATCTACATTAGTAATACGAACTGGATGCTGCCTTCCTTGGCTGGACCGTACTCTTATGCAGGAACAGACGGACTGAAAGCAGGGTACACAAGCGATGCTGGATACTGCTTCACGGGTACCGCTGAGCAGCATGGAAGACGGCTAGTTGCTGTGGTGCTGGGTGCTCCGAGCAAGGAAGAGCGTTTTGAGCAGACCCGGAGGTTGTTCGATTATGGTTTTGCCCTGTCGACTTCTTTTCCGGTGCGACTACAAAATTTGGCGAAACTGGCTCCACATTAAGGGAAAAATGACTTTGAAAGCTACATAGGATACGAATAAAAACATGAATTGGGGCTTTGACCGTGAGGTCGAGGCCCTTTTTGGTATGAATTCGAGGAGCTGACCACGCCATGACACTTTTGACAACAAGGTAGCAGACCTTTTATGCTTTGAGGGGAAGTTTTCGCTTCATGAGGGATCAATTCGGTTTAATGAAGAGATGGGATTTGTGACGGAAAGAAGGAAGGTACCGGTTATGGAGAGAAGACATAGGAGAAGGACCCGTGGAAAGACCAAAAAGAAAAAGAGGTTTACCGCTCTATATATTTCATGTATTGTTTTATTTTTGATTGCATTGGGAGGCTACCTGTTCCGCAAACAGCTGACACTGGTGGCTTTTGACTGGTTTGTATCACCGACGTTGGAAAGCAAGCTGGAGAAATCCTATCAGCCCCGACAATCCGGGGAACAGCAGCAGCAAGAGACAGTAGCTTACCGTAAGGAACCTTTTTCGGTACTGTTATTGGGTACGGATCAAAGACCCAATGAAAAGGCGCGTGGTCGCTCGGATACGGTTATGTATGCGGTAGTACGGCCCGCGGAATCGCGTGTGCTTCTGGTTTCTATTCCAAGGGATACGTACGTACAGATTGCCGGACATGATCCGAATCGCGATGGCGAGGATGATTTTGATAAGTTGGGGCATGCTTATGCGTTCGGAGGCGAAGATATGTCCATGGCTACAGTAGAGAAGTTGATGGAGCATAAGCCCGATTATTATGCTACGATTAATTTCCAGGGTATTCAGGATGCGGTGAATGCGGTGGGTGGAGTTGTGCTTCCAATCGACAAGCCCATTGAGAATAAGAATCCGCTGCATATCAAGTTCCGTATTGAGGCGGGCAAGCCGCTTTATAATGGTGAGGAAGCCATGTATTATGTTAGATATCGGGAAGATAGCGACTTCAACCGTACCAAACGGCAGCAAATTTTCCTGAACGCTATGGCGGATAAGCTGCTGAATATCAACGGAATTACCAAGATTCCAGAGTTGCTCGATATTATGGGAGCCAATTTCAAAACCGACATGGAACCTACTTTTATTACTGGGCTTGGCAAGCAGGCTATTTCACAGGGGAATCCGCAAATTTCAAGTTTTACGATTACGGGGGAAGGGTTCAAGAAGAAGGGCCTGTATTATGACCGGGCTAATGAACAGGAACTTGAATATGCCAGACTCATAATTGCCAACTGGCTAGATTCCGATACAACCCCGCAGACGCTGAGGCTTCCCGACAAGCAGGACATTCAGTGAATAATCAATTGATTTATATTTGATTTTGAGGGGGATTCGTTTCTCATGAATATCGCTTTTTTCTTGCTTCCCAAACAGGAAGTTGCTTGTGTAACGGCGGATGCTACTTTACGGCAAACGTTGGAACGGATGGAATATCACCGTTTTACAGCGGTTCCTATTTTAGATAAGGAAGGTAGATATACAGGTACGGTTACAGAAGGTGATCTGTTGTGGCATATGAAAGAGTCCGAGGGAAAAATCACCTTTGAAAACGCTTCTAAGTTTATGCTTAAGGACGTTCCGTTGCGGGTTACGATGAAGCCCGTGTCCATTGATGCTAACATGGAGGATTTAATCAATTTGGCTAAGGTACAGAACTTTGTGCCCGTTGTAGATGATATGGAACGGTTTATTGGCATTGTACGTCGGAGCCAGATTATTGAGTATTGTGAAAAATTTGTATCCAGGGAATCGCTTAATACTTCAAGCTAAAATAAGCAACAAAGCTGCTCCGAAAATAACAATTTACCCTATGGGGTAACAGTTATTTTCAGAATAGGATATGCTATAATGGAGAATAAAGCTTTTTCAGAGGGGTGTGACTCTTCATCATATGCCTAAAGAAATGGATGTAGTTAAACGAGCCAAGGTTATTGAATGGCTTAAAACAGAGGTGCTGGACCAAGTCTCCCGTTTGTTTAAGGCAATGTGGGAAGGCAGTACAGCCCGCATTGGTGATTGCTTGGCGAGCTTAGTGATGAGCAGTTATATTTTGGGGAGGCGCCTTGGAGTGTCTTACCGTGAATTGGATGATCTACTCATCGACAAGCTAAGAAAGCACAGAAAAGAAGGACACCAGCTGGAGGATTGGTATCAGGACATTTCCGCACTGGAAGAACATATGCGTAAGAGGTGAAAACGTTGAAATTCCGCTTGGCAACTGTAGCATGGAGCGTCATTTATTTGCTTCTGCTGCTGACTCTATTGACACCATTAAGAATCATTACCGTATTTTTGCTGATTGTGCCTGGCGCTGTATTGTTTTCATCGCTGCCTTTCAAAGGATTTCTGGTCCACGTCATACCGGTGCTGCTCATTATAGCGCTACTCGATGTGTATTCGCTGCTCCCTGCGATTTATTTTCTGATTCCTTCAATCATGATGGGACGGATATATAAAAAGGGAGGACCTGCTTTTCAGGCGTTGATGACCGGAATGGGCATTATTTTAGCCGAGTTGTTGGTTGTTCTGTTTATCGCCACGTATTCCTTTGGGTTTGATCTTGCACAGTATCTTCGTGATCAGGCTGCGATATCGGCAAGTATTGTACAGCAGGTTTTGAGTGCTAATCCGATGTTTTCAAACATGAATTGGACGGCAGAGGATACGCAGAAACTCGGCACAATGCTGATTGGAAAAATTCCGTATGTGCTGATCGTGACCTCGTTCATATTGGCAGTGATTACGCATGCTTTGGCACGTCCGGCATTGAGCAGTCTCGATGTACCAGTACGCAAAATGAAGCCTGCCCGCGAGTGGAGGCTACCGCGCGCGCTGATCTGGTATTATCTGCTGGCAATTGTAATTGAATGGATAGCAGGGTCTTCCGATAGCGGCTGGATTCAAATGGTCTCCATTAGTATGCTGCCGCTGATTCATGCATGTTTTATTATCCAGACAATTGGTTTTGTATACTTCTGGACGCATAGCCGTAAAATGAGCCCGGTGATTGCGTTGCTGCTGTCGCTCATCGTTCTGGTGTTCCAGCCGCTCCGCATTATAGGTATTATTGATTTGGCCTTTCCGCTGCGTGAAGCTATTACAAGATCAAAGAAATAGGGTGAACAGTCATGCCTAAATTTCTACAAAAACGCTGGCACGGCTATCAGACGGTCTGGGCGTTTTTGCTGCTGCTGGTCCTTGTCATATGTATTTCCATGTACAACTGGGAACTGGGTGTGATAGGACTGTTGCTGTCATTCTTGCTCGGCGGGCTGATGCTGAAGACGGAATTGGATTTTCGTCGGGAACTGAATCAATATATCAGCGGTCTTTCCTTCCGGATCAAGCGGGTGGAAGGGGAAGCGATTAGCACATTGCCGTTCGGCATCATTTTATACAGTGAAAATCGAACGGTAGAATGGCACAATCGGTTTGCCGGGGAGATGTTTGAGGAGCAATCGCTGATTGGTGAGTCTCTTCATGATTTGTTTCCTCAACTCGCAGGTGCCCTAAGCACCAAAAAGGAAACAAAGGAGCCTGCTCGTGAGCTGAAGGTGGAGCTACAGCATGATGAGCGTCATTATCAGTTTCTGATCGTGCCCGATGAGCGTCTGATATATTTGTATGAAGTAACGGATTTGGCGGTGCTACGCAAGCAGTATGAAAACGAGCGATTGGCGCTCGGTATCGTCATGCTCGATAATATGGACGAGGCTGCTCAGGGGATGGACGATCAGCAACGCACCGCGCTTATTGCGAAGGTGTCAAGCGAGATTACATCTTGGGCTAATCAGTACAATATTTATTTGCGCCGATTATCTTCTGAGCGTTATCTCATTATGCTGAATCATAAAGCGCTCCAGGAGCTGGAGCAAAGTCGATTCGTCATTCTGGATACCGTAAGGGAAATGACGGCGGATTTGAAAGTACCGATGACACTGAGTATTGGCTTGTCCTTCGGTGCAGAGAGCATCAAGGAGCTAGGCGAGCTGGCCCAATCCAGTCTGGATATGGCGCTTGGACGTGGGGGCGATCAGGCAGCAGTGAAGGCGGGACAACGCCTGTCCTTCTACGGAGGCAAGTCCAATGCTGTCGAGAAGCGTACCAGAGTGCGTGCCCGAGTGATTGCACATGCGTTGCGTGATCTGATGCAGGAGAGTGACCGCGTCCTGATCATGGGACACAAAATACCGGACATGGATGCGGTGGGAGCCGCCATCGGTGTGTGGAAGGCTGCGGCACTTTACAATGTAGAGGCACATATCGTACTCGATAAATCCAATCCGTCTATCGACCGAATGATGGAGCAGGTAAACAAGGATGAGAATCTATCGCAAGCGCTCTTGACGCCAGAGCAGTCGCTCCAGCTGATGACTGAGCACAGTCTGCTGGTCGTGGTGGACACGCACAAGGCCTCCATGACGATTGAGCCGCGTCTGGTGCAAACGGCCAGTCGGGTGGTGGTTGTCGACCATCATCGTCGGGGCGAGGAATTTATTAATGATTCGGTTCTGATCTACTTGGAGCCCTATGCGTCATCGGCCTGTGAGCTGGTGACCGAGCTGCTGCAATATATTCATGAGAAGGTCCAACTGACACCGCTGGAGGCAACATCACTGCTGGCAGGGATTACGGTGGATACCAAGCATTTTTCCCTGCATACAGGCTCGCGTACATTCGAGGCAGCCGGCTTTTTACGCCGTAGCGGAGCAGATACTGTTATGATCCAGCGCATGTTAAAAGAGGACCTGGATGAATATATTGCTAAGGCGGAAATTATTAAGCATGCTAAAATGATATATGGGCATATCGCAATTGCGGTAACTGAGCCCGGACAGAAAATACCGCAGCTCCTGATTGCTCAGGTGGCGGATTCATTACTCAATATGACGGATGTACTGGCCTCCTTTGTGGTCAGTGAACGTCCTGACGGCCTGGTGGGGATCAGCGCCCGTTCACTCGGACGCATGAACGTACAGGTCGTCATGGAACGGCTAGGCGGCGGAGGACATCTGACGAATGCAGCGGTTCAGCTGGATTGCCCGCTGGAGGAAGCTAAGCGCAGAGTGGTCGACGTGCTGGCCGAAATTGATGGGGAAGAGGGGTTATTTGAATGAGAGTGATATTCATTAAAGATATGAAGGGCCAAGGCAAGAAGGGGCAAATTAAGGAAGTGTCGGACGGTTATGCAGCGAATTTCCTGTTGCCGCGTGGTGTTGCCCGTCCAGCGACAGAAGGAAATATGAAGACGCTGGAAAACCAGAATGCTGCTGAGGAAAAGCGCAAGCAAGAGGAGAAGGAAGAGGCGCAAGCGCTCGGCAAAAAGCTGGAAGAGACAACAGTTCAGCTCAAGGCGAAGGCTGGTGAAGGTGGACGGCTGTTCGGCGCGATTACAAGCAAGCAAATCGCGGAGGCAGTAGCTAAAACTGGTATCAAGCTGGACAAACGCAAAATTGAGCTGGAAGAACCGATTCGTACGTTGGGCGTGACTCAAATGACCGTTAAGCTTCATCCTGAGGTCAAAGCTACGCTGAAAGTACAGGTGACTGAAGAATAATTATGGGCGGCGAATTTTTTGATCGGATTCCTCCGCAAAATCTGGAGGCTGAACAGGCGGTTATCGGGTCTATTTTGCTCCAGTCTGAAGCACTGATTACCGCAATGGAGCGGGTGCAGACCGAGGACTTTTATGATAAGGCTCATCAGATGATTTACGAAGCAATGATTGAGCTGGGTGAATCCGGACAGCCGATTGACTTGGTTACGCTGACCTCGAAAATTCAGGACAAGGGACAGCTAGAGGATATCGGTGGTGTCAGTTATCTGGCGAAGCTGGCTCACGGGGTGCCAACAGCGGCTAACGTAGATTACTATGCCCAGATCATTGAAGAAAAAGCGATGCTTCGTCGCTTGATTCGTGCAGCTACGCAGATTGTGAGCGAAGGCTATAGCAGTGGCGAGGATGTCGCTGGTATGCTGAGCGATGCTGAGCGCAAGATTATGGAGATATCTAACGGGCGCTCAGGTAGTGGTTTTATTGCCATCCGCGATGTCGTTATGGAAGTGTTTGACCGCGTTGAATTGCTGCATCAGAACAAGGGCAATACGACTGGGATTCCGTCCGGGTTTGTTGATTTGGACAAGATGACGGCGGGGTTCCAGCGCAATGACTTGATCATTGTGGCCGCCCGTCCATCCGTAGGTAAAACAGCGTTTGCTCTGAATATTGCGCAAAACGTTGCGGTTCGGGCAAAGGAGACAGTAGCCATCTTCAGTCTGGAGATGTCGGCCGCTCAGCTCGTGCAGCGGATGATTTGTGCCGAGGCCAATCTGGACGCGAACGTCATGCGGACAGGTGAGTTTAAAGGCGACGACGATTGGGCGAAGCTGACGATGGGCATTGCAGCCTTGTCAGAGGCGGAAATCTATATCGATGATACACCCGGCATCACTGTGGCGGATATCCGTGCCAAATGCCGCCGTCTCAAGGCGGAAAAGGGACTGGGTATGATCGTAATCGACTACTTGCAGCTTATTCACGGACGAGGCAAAGCAGGCGAGAACCGGCAGCAGGAGGTATCGGAAATTTCACGGACATTGAAACAAATCGCTCGTGAGCTTGAAGTGCCTGTAATTGCCCTCTCCCAGCTGAGCCGGGGTGTGGAGCAGCGTCAAGACAAGCGACCGATGATGAGTGACTTGCGGGAATCAGGTTCTATCGAGCAGGATGCTGATATCGTGGCGTTTCTGTACCGGGATGATTACTATAATCAGGAAACAGAAAAGAAGAATATTATTGAGATTATCATTGCCAAGCAGCGTAACGGCCCGGTCGGTACGGTAGAGTTGGTCTTTCTCAAAAATTATAATAAATTCGCTAATTACGAGCGTGCCCATTCGGATGCGTTCGCCGGATAACATATTAGTATCATTAAAAAAGGCTCTTTCGACGCGGATTTCGCGATCTCGAAAGGGTCCTTTTTTATAGAATTCACATATTTTCATATAAGGAATGAAACTCTCAATTACGAACAATACTATTTTCATGTAATATAATGTTCGCTTTTTATTTGACTTTAAAAAATGGTGCTGTTACACTTATAGTGCTGCTTCAACGCAGTGGGGAGAACATTACGCCCGGGGCTTTCCGAACCTACGGAATGTCTGCGACGGACGTTTTTTCCTGCTGTCCGAGAGCGCTCCATATCTGCTCGCTCAGGCGGTTGAAGTCGGATATGCGTAGTGTGTCAGCTCAAAATCAGAGTGTCTGTGGGCACTCCACGGAGGAATGAAACATGTCAACTGTAGTCGTTGTGGGAACACAATGGGGAGACGAAGGCAAAGGTAAAATCACGGACTATCTGGCGGAAAGCGCTGAAGTAGTGGCCCGTTACCAAGGCGGAAACAATGCTGGTCATACGATTCTCATTGACGGTAAAAAGTACAAGCTGAGCCTGATTCCATCCGGCGTTTTTTATGAAGATAAAAAGTGTGTTATTGGCAACGGCATGGTCGTAAATCCAGCCGCTCTTATTGAAGAAATTACTTACATTCATGATAATGGTTTTTCCACAAAAAATCTGGTTATTAGCGACCGTGCACATGTGATTATGCCGTACCATATGACGCTGGATGTGCTGGAAGAAGACCGCAAGGGTCCTAACAAAATTGGTACTACCCGTAAAGGGATCGGCCCTGCTTATATGGATAAAGCTGCACGTAACGGTATTCGTATTGCTGATTTGCTGGATGCAGAGGAATTCGAAAAGAAGCTGCGCCATCAAACGAAAGAAAAAAATCAAGTGATTGAGCAAGTATATGGCGGCGAGCCATTGGATGTAGAAGCAATACTAAAACAGTATCTGGAATATGCTGAATTTATCCGTCCTTATGTAGGAGATACATCTGTCGTGTTGAATGATGCAATTGACGCAAATCAAAAGGTACTGTTTGAAGGTGCGCAAGGCGTTATGCTTGATATCGACCAAGGTACGTATCCTTACGTTACGTCCTCCAACCCGTCGGCTGGCGGCGTATGTATTGGTTCCGGTGTGGGTCCATCCAAGATTCAACAAGTCATCGGTGTAGCTAAATCGTATACAACTCGTGTTGGCGATGGACCCTTCCCAACTGAGCTGAACGATGAAGTCGGCGATTACATTCGTGAAACAGGTCATGAGTACGGTACGGTTACAGGTCGTGCTCGTCGTGTAGGCTGGTTTGACAGCGTCGTTGTGCGCCATGCCCGTCGTGTCAGTGGATTAACGGGTCTTTCCCTGAACTCGCTGGACGTATTGACTGGCCTGAAAACGGTGAAAATTTGCACAGGTTACAAGTACCGCGGTGAGGTGATTACGCATTATCCGGCTAGCCTGAAAATGCTGGCGGAGTGCGAAGCGGTATATGAAGAAATGCCAGGTTGGAGCGAAGACATCACTGGCGTGAAAACGCTGGAGGAACTGCCTGAGACTACACGCAATTACGTACAACGCGTGTCTGATCTGACAGGTATCCCAATTGCTATTTTCTCGGTTGGGCGTAATCGTGATCAAACGAATCAGGTGCTTCCGATTTATTTGTAGGACAAGAATGATATAGCTATTAATACATGTTCAAAGAGAGAGGCTGTTAGCAGCCTCTCTCTTTTTTTATTCTGTGAAGTGTTAAATGGTATCTTTCCCTTTACATAATCTTATCTTCCTTGTCGATTTGTGATAACAAACCCTCTCTATAATCCAAATAGAAAAGAGATTTGGACGTCTAGACGTCTTGAGAGGGATGAATTATGAACTGGTATCTTCGCTCACTCGGCACACGCAAAATTGTTGAATTCATCGTGCTTATCATTTTCGTCATCTTTTTCCTGGGGCCTCTGACCAATCTCCTCCTCTTGGCGGTTTCAGGAAAATGGCAGTATCCTGCACCGCTCCCGCAGAGCTTGTCACTGGAATGGTGGAAGTTTGTACTTACCCAGGATGATGTAGTCAGCTCGATTTCCCTATCCTTCCTGATTGCGATTACCGTTACGGTCTGCTCCATTATCGTATGTATTCCTGCTGCTTATGCCTTTGCACGAATTTCTTTCCCGCTCAGTAAGTGGTTCCTTTTCTCATTCCTGCTTACGCATGCTTTTCCGAAAATGGGTTTGTATGTGTCCATTGCCGTGCTATTCTACCAATTCGGTTTGATGAACACTTTTGCAGGCATTGTGCTCATCCATATGGTAAACACACTCATGTATATGACCTGGATTCCATCCTCTGCCTTCCGCAGCGTACATCGCGCACAGGAGGAGTCGGCGCGGGATGCTGGAGCCGGACCCTTTCGGGTGTTTTGGAAAATCACCTTTCCTATGGCGCTGCCCGGCATTGTGGTCGCCTCCATCTTTACTTTTCTTGCTTCACTGGATGAAGCACAAGGGACACTCCTTGTCGGAACGCCGGACTATAAAACAATGCCAGTCATCATGTATTCCATCATTGCTGATTATCCGAGCACAACAGGTGCTGTTTTCTCAGTCATTCTAACCCTGCCAACGATCATTCTGCTATTGGCAGCCAAGCGTTTTGTAAGTGCCGATGTACTGGCAGGCGGATTTCAGGTGAAATAACGTAATTGGTCAAAAGAGGAGTTTGCAAAATCCTGAAAAAGGAGCCTAAGCTAATGCCCATTCAATTATCCATTCAAGAGTTAACCAAGCGCTTCAAGACAGGAGACGGAGTCAAAGGCATTTCACTTGACGTGATGAAGGGAGAGCTGGTGACACTGCTGGGACCTTCCGGCTGTGGTAAAACAACCGTGCTTCGCTCCATTGGCGGTTTTTTGGACCCGGACAGTGGCGACATTCAGATTCAGGGTAAAAGCGTACTCAAGCTGCCGCCCGAAAAACGTCCGACGGCTATGGTGTTCCAAAGCTATAATTTGTGGCCGCATATGACCGTGTATGACAACCTGGCTTTCGGGTTGAAGATTCGAAAGGTGAAGAAGACAGAAATTGACCGTCAGGTGAAGGAAGCGCTAGCGCTGGTTCGGCTAGAGAGCGCAGAGCGTAAAACGCCGGGACAGCTCTCGGGAGGTCAGCAGCAGCGGGTAGCACTCGCTCGGGCTTTGCTGCTAAAGCCTGATGTATTGCTGCTGGACGAGCCTTTTTCCGCGCTTGATGCCAAATTGCGCATGGAGATGAGAGAGGAGCTGCGTGATATTCAGACCCAGACAGGAATGACGATGGTGTTCGTCACCCATGATCAGGAGGAGGCGCTGTCCATTTCCGACCGAATCGTCGTTATGAATGCGGGCCGGATTGAGCAACTTTCTTCGCCGCAGGAGATTTATGACAAGCCACAGTCCCTTTTTGTAGCGGGTTTTATTGGCCGTATCAATTTATTAAAGGGGGTGAGCACAGGTCGCAGTGTCTCTGTGAGCGGAATACCGTTTGCACAAGAGCATGAATACACAGGTGAATCCATGGTTGGTGTAAGACCAGAGGATATTGTTCTGACGACGGAAGAAAATGGTTCTCTAGCCGGAACAATCAGACAAGTGATGATTCTAGGGCATTATGCGGAAGTTTCGCTGGATAGCGGTACCCATCATCTGAAAATGTTTGTGCCGCGTGAACGAGCGGCCGAGCTGCGCAGTGGAGAGCACATCAGATTCAGCTTCAGTAAAATAGTTACTTTTCCAGCAGCACAGTGAAGATTCACGATCAACCTCTATATCGCATCAATGTCCGTCACGAACGCATCATCTGATGATGCTGCGAACTTGTGCAACTATCTAAAGGAGGCAACAACGTGTTTGGGAAAAAGAATATGGGTCTGGTTTTGGCAGGGGTACTTAGTTTATCGTTGTTGGCTGGTTGTGGTAACGGCGGTAATGCCGCCACGGCTACAGGGGAAGCCAAGTCTACAAAAGCGGGGGCCGCTACGGGAACGACGGAAATTTCCTTGTACACTGGAGGGTCTCTGAACGTCAAAGAGCTGTGGGAAACGTTAATCAAGGACTTTGAAGCTAAAAATGATCACGTTAAGGTCAAACTGGTGTATTTGCCAGCAGGGACCGGAGGCGCATCTACACTGGATCGCCTGATTGCAGCCAAGAAAAGCGGGCAAACCGATACAGATATCGACCTGTACGAAGGCAGTCTGGATGACATCACCAAGGGGGTAGGCGAGAAACTGTGGGAAACGGTTGACGCTGCCAAGGTTCCAAATTTGAAGAATGTTGATGAAACATATCTCAAGCAAGTCAACAATCAGGCCATTCCATATCGTGCCTCTTCGGTTGTCCTTGCCTATAACAGTGCAAAAGTAGCGACGCCTCCGAAAACAGCCGACGAGCTGTACACGTGGATTCGCCAGCATCCAGGCAAGTTTGCTTATAACGATCCGTCTACGGGTGGGTCAGGCAGCTCGTTTGTGAACACGGTGATCTATAATTTCCTTCCGCCAGAGGCGATGAACAGTGATGATCCGGCAAATATGAAGAAATGGGATCAAGGCTTCTCACTGCTTAAGGAGCTGGGCCCTTCAATGTACCAAAAAGGAGTCTATCCTAAGAAGAACCAAGGCACGCTTGATATTTTGGCGAGTGGAGAGGTTGATATGGTTCCAGCCTGGTCTGATATGGCACTCGAGCAGCTGGCTAAAGGGCTGCTTCCGGACACGGTGAAGCTGACACAGATCGATCCTGCTTTTACAGGGGGACCCTCTTATCTGATGGTTCCTTCGCTCTCCTCCAAAAAAGAAGCCACTCAGGAATTCTTGAATTATATACTGACGCCTGAAGCGCAAACGGTGGTTATTAATAAAATGTACGGCTACCCGGGGATTAAGTGGAATCTGATGCCAACGGAGCTGCAGGAGAAATTCAACAGTGTATCTTCTGGATACCGCAGCTTTAACAGCGGAGAGCTTCAGCAGGAAATTTACAAACGCTGGCAAAGTGAAGTAGCGGGCGGTTGATCATGAGTTCATTGTCCAAAAGGGGGATGCTGGGGCTTGCCCTGGTCATCCCGTCTTTTCTCATTTTGCTGGTCGTCGTTATTATTCCGATTCTTTATGCCGTGAAGGAAAGCTTGATTGATCAATATGGAACGGGCTACGGGCTGGCCAACTATATTCGGCTGTTCACGGAACCTGCCATGCGTAGAAATATCATGTATACCATTAGTGTCACGCTAGTCTCGACGGCCCTTACTCTGGTCATCAGCTATGCTTTGGCGATTTATCTGAGATTCGGCAAAGGGGTTGTCGTGAAGTGGATAGGCCGGTTGTATTTTATTCCGATGTTTGTTCCCGGTGTAATTGCAACGTATGCGATCATTACCATGTATGGCAATCACGGTTGGGCTGCACGTCTTTTGCTGCCGCTTGGAATTGAAACGATCCCGAGGATTATTTATGACTACAAGGGTCTGGTGCTGGCTAATTTGTGGTTCAACATTCCGTTCGCAACCATGCTGCTCAGCTCGGCACTTGCCAGCATTCCAAACGCTGTCGTCGAAAGTGCCAGAGATGCTGGAGCCAGCACGATGCAGCTGTTTGGTCGCTTTATTTTACCCCTTTCCTATAAAACGATGTGGGTTGCGGTGACCTTCATTTTCATGGGAATCATGGGCAGCTTTACGGCTCCCTTCCTGATCGGTGCCAACTCACCACAAGTGTTGGGTGTTGCGATGCAGCAGGTGTTTTCCAGCTATCAGGAGACGCATACGGCCAGCGCAATGGCAGTATTTATGTTTTTACTGTGTTCTTTTATGGGCTACTTTTATATTCGGACAATGGTGAAGGATGCGGATGCCAGCTAGACTGCCGTCATACACTAAGGAGGTTACAGGGATGAATAGCCAAGCAGAGGTACAAATTACCGGGTTTAGTGGGCGAGTGTGGGAAAAGGATTTGCTGGATTGCGGTTATCGGATTGCCTTACACAAAGCGGAGGTTGAGCTCAGCCCGGGAAACGGGTTCCGGTTTAGGTTCTCCATGCCAGAAGACGGATACGCGGAGCTTGATCTGTTCGCCAGATCAGACAGTGACTGGGCTGCGACAGATCGAGAATCTGCCTTCGTACGCCTCTACCTGAATGAAGCCTATAATCAGGATGTCATTTTGTACTATGGCAGCAGTCAGGGAGTGTATACCCGTTTGTTGGGATACCTAAAAGAAGGCGATTACGAGGTCTATGCTGAATTCCGCGAACTGGAATCGGCTCCGCTTGTATCTCGAGCATGGATTGACGGGGTTGAACTGCGCTGCGTGGCTGATTCCTCTCCAAGATCACTGATTTATCGCCATACCCCGCTTTTATATGGCCGCAATCTGTCACATCCCTATGAGAATCGCTTTACGGATACACCACTTGTTTTGTTCTATTCCATAGAAGTGAACGAGGGGAAGACGGTCATCGAATACCAGATGATGTTCAGCCATGAAGATGAGGGAACGCCCGCGCCGCTGCTTATGAGCAAATGGGGAAGAACCACCGATATCGAATGGATGTACCGCGTCGAGCTAGATGCAGGGGGCAATGTTCTGGAAGCTGTTTTCCAGGGGGCACATCATATTACGACTGCGTTTAATGGCAGTTATGATCTGGGTGGCCATCCTGTTCTCCAATCCGCAACAACCAATGGAAACTTTAAGGATGACATTTCATCGGACTATCGTTTTATGCTGCCGCCTGCTTTCCAGTGGAAACCAGAGGAAGAGCCGCGTGAGGCGGTCATGAGCCGTTTTCCTTTTGCCTATCAGGTCACTGGGTGGGAGATGGAACGTCAGCAGGAGCTGGAAATGCCGTCACAAGCGTCTTCCATTGCACTTGCACACCAGCGTAGCTATGTGTTTATCCAGACTTCCAAACGTCCCTTACGGGATTCAGGCAGAGAATCGTCTCCAGGATTCAGGCCGGGCTTCAATCGGCGCGAGGAAGATGCATGCGTCGATATCCAGCTTCGTCTTCACGGCTCGGAGCAGTGGTATTCATCATGCCACCATGATCTGAGACTCGGGGAGTTTAGAGCCGCTTATGAGGGGGCAGAGTCACATTTTTCTACCACGGTCAAGCTATCTGGAGAGGCTGTGCTTGAGGATATAGCTGAAATTAGAGCCGTATTGCTGGAAGGCGGTGCGGACAGCATGGAAGTGGCTGGACTGTGTGCCTTTACGTTAAACGAGGATAATCTCCCGCAGTTTCCAGGTATTCATACAGACCGGGTGATTGAGCTGACGCGGCTTCAACCCGTAGGTGTTTTATGGACAGCCGACAAAGACGTGTCGGGTGATGAAGGACATCCTGTGAATGATATGGTGAAGCAAGTTGTGGATGAACCGTCCAGCCAGGATGGGCAGTCATGAGCAGGCTGCTGTATGTGGAGGGAACGGTCGATAGAACCTGCACCCAGAGCCATATTACGTACTCCTTCCATATTCCGCAGCCGACTGAAACGATTCGTATTCACTTCTCTTACACGCCCAAGTTATTGGAGGATCAAGAGCAAGCACGAGGAATCATTGAGGAAAGCATGTGCAAATACGGATACGACGAGTCGGGGCATTCATCCGATCTATGGAAGAAGTATATACCGCTACAAAATTTATTAACGCTGTCTGTCGATGATCCTGTCCGTCACCGGGGAAATGCGCACCGTCCCGAGATGCAGCAGGAGCATTGGCTCGGTTCGTCTGCGGCTTCGCCGGGGTTCCTTGCAGGAGATCATCCGGCGGGCATGTGGCGGATTACGGTCAGTCTGCATGCCGTTGTGACCGAGACGCTTGCCTACCAAATTCATGTATTGGGGGAGGAAGCAGCATATGCTTAAATGGATTCCAGCTGAGCTTCACACCCATACGCTTCACAGCGACGGCAAGCACACGCTGGAGGAGCTTGTTCAAAGCGCAGTGGATCTGGGACTTGAATGCATCGCTATGACGGATCACAACACGCAATCGGCACTTGCGGATCAGGAAGGGGTTCAGCGGCAGTTCGGTCTCCCGATCATTTCAGGGATGGAGTGGACGACCTTTTACGGGCATATGCTGACGCTTGGGGTTGACCGCTTTATCGACTGGCGTGTGCTGGGGCCAGATGACATTCATGAGGGGATTCGGCAGGTGCATGAGCAGGGAGGCATTGCAGGGATTGCCCATCCGTTCAGGATCGGAAGTCCGATCTGTACGGGGTGCTTTTGGGAGTACACGATTCAGGATTGGCACGAGGTGGATTATATAGAGGTCTGGTCAACGCTGATGCCATCTATTAAGCGGGATAGCCAGCGGGCGTTTGCCATGTGGACCGATTTGTTGAATCAGGGGTATCGCATCACTGCCGTAAGCGGTCGGGACTGGCATGTATCTAAACCGGATGATTCACTTCCGGCTGTTACATATCTGGGGGTTCATGATGAAGCAGAAGAGCGAGAAGGTTTAGAAGGCCGGGCAGTTGAGGCGATTCGCCACGGTTCAGTGTCAGTTACGATGGGACCGCTACTGACGATGTGGGCGCAGATTAAGGGCAGAGAACATCGTTATCACATCGGCGAATGTATAGAGCTGACTGTAGAGGATACACTATCTGTGACGGTTCAATTGAATGTAGAAGCAAGAGCAGCCCATTATAATCTCAAGCCTCAGAATCTTCGTCTTCTGCTGACAAGTAGTCAAGGCATATGCTCGGAGATTCAGATCCCTGCCCAAACAGGAGAATATACGCTGTCATTGCAAGACCCGCTAGGAAAGGGCTGGATACGAGCGGAGCTTTACGGCTGCATGGAAGACTGCGTGATGATGATTGCTTTTACGAATCCGATTTATATGGCTTAACACAATAGAAAGGCTGGGCTTCGGACGGTGTCAACAAAACAAGAGAACATAAAGCGGCGTATAGAAGAATATATGAAGGTTAATCAAATGGGTCCGGGGGATCGGCTGCCGTCGGAAACTGCACTTTCCCAATCGTTTCGTGTCTCGCGTACGACGCTACGGGGAGCTATTCGCCAACTGGAATCGGAAGGTAAGTTACTAGTAAAACACGGGAGTGGCACGTTTGCGACTTGCCCGCTACCAAGTATTCCAAGCTCGCTGGACCGCCTGTACAGCATCGGGGACATGATTCGTTCGGCAGGGCTACGGGAAGACGAGCAGCTGGAATCCATTCAGAGAATTTCGGTTTGTCCTCCTGATATTGCCGAACAGATGAGATTTTCCGAGCATGAGCCCATGATTGCTCTAGAGCGTACACGTACTGCCAACGGAGAGGCTGTAGCCCACTCTATAAACTGGATGCCAGAGAAATTAGCCGCTCCCATTTTGGAAGATGACTCTTTTTCAGGCTCGCTTTTTCAGAGTCTTGAGTTCAAGGCGGGGGTACGAATTGTTGGAGCCTATTCCGAGCTTACCGTTCCAAACTATGACGACGCACATATGACACGTCTGCTGAAGCATCCGCAGGCTACGGTATTACTATTGAAGCAGCTTCACTATGATGAAATGAACAGGCAGGTGCTGTATTCCCTGGATTATGTCCGCAGTGACATTTTTCGTTTCTGGGTGCGTCGTACACGCTAATTCAATTAGAATGTGGCATCTCCTATTGAATGGTGCTAGTTTTACATATTTCATGGGTTAAAAATCGTCATATCTCGTCAATACTGATCTATATGCACTTCATGATGATACACACATGGCAGGATGCGTATAAGGAGGTAACGGGATATGAGGTGGCTTGGATGGCTGCTTAAAAAAGGAATGACGGTCGTGTTGGTTAGCGCACTAACGCTGGCAGTGACAGGTGTAGTCGTTAATGCTTATGTTCAATCGCTGCTACGGCAGTTTAACATTCAGCTTGATCAACAGCCCATATGGGGATTGGGTTGGCTAAAAGGCAGCGCGGGCACTGACCAAAGCACAGACACGGGGAAGAACAAGACGACAGGAAGTGGCTCGGGAAGTGTAACACCGCCTGATGATGCGTTGCCTGTCATGGGACAGGGCTTAGAAGAAAGCGGAAGTGAGGCAGGTGGCGCAGCCAATGGCAAGGTATCTCAGAAGGGGGCTGTGTCGGCCGGAACATCAGGCAACGAGTCACGGAAGCAGGCAGAAGGTACAACTACACCCGAAACGAGTATTGAAGGCCATGATTTAGTGATTACGCCCGACCATTTGACAGAGAAGAAGAACAACTTACCGGCTGCACAGAAACAGGAAATTTTTGCAATTCTGATGAATAAGCTGCCGCCGGAGGAGATGCAGAAAATATCAGCCGCGATGGAAGGCGGTCTCACTGAGCAGGAGCTTCAGGATATTCAGCAGGTGCTTGCGAAGTATTTAACCAAAGAGGAATATAACAAGCTGATGGCTTTGCTTAAATAAGTATTTTACAAAAATCCAATAAGCGACTTCCAATGAACAAGATATAGAGCGAAATGGGTTAGTTTGTCTAGATGAATTCATGGGCAATGCTTATGCTCAAAATAGGACTGTAGAATCCGCGCCATGCGCGGATTTTTTTGCGTGTCAGGAAGTAATTGGGGTGTAGTTGAATTCTTTGTAAAGGCTATGTTAAAGTAAACAGTGTTGTGAAAAGGTTAAATTTTTGAAACCTTTTACGCAACTATGCAATGGTAGATAGCGACTAATATCATAGATGCTTGTGAATACAGGCTAGATTCATAGTGTGAAAGACCAATAATGAACGCATTTATATAGAGATAAGATATGCTGAAAAGGAGAGAGTCATGAAGGTTTTGAAGGAGCAGGATTCACCAGACAGCAGGAATGCAGCTTCCAACGTTGCAGACAAGTCTGCTGTAGAAACGGGGAAATTAGCAAAGTGGTGGAACGGTCGAAGAAAATGGCTGAGCTGGACGGCAGGCGGTGTGGTGATTGCAGGCAGTCTTATTTTTGCAAGTAATCAGTATGTCGGGGCTAACACAGTTCCTTATTATAAAGTGTATGTAAAGGGCGTCGAGGTCGGAAATATCTTGAATGAGCAACAACTTAAACAGCTATACGCAACGAAGAGCAAACAGTATAAGGATAAGTATCCCGGCGTGGATATGGTGCTCAATACGAACGCGGTAACGACAGATATTGAGAAGGCATATAAAGCGGATATTGACAGCGCAGCTACGCTGAAGAAGCTGGATGGTATGCTGACAGCGTATGCCAAAGGGGTAGAAGTGAAGGTCAACGGACAGACGGTTGGCATTGTAAAGGACAAGGCGACTGCACAGGCGGCTTTAAAGCAAGTGCAGAAGAAGTACACACCTGTGGGTGAGGGTACATCTTCAGGCATCAAGGGGCTGGTTCGCAAAACATCCGTGGGCAGCAGCCATGCGAGTGCTAGTACTAAAACCCCCAAAGCATGGCTGGAGTCTGCCAGTATCCGTGAGAAAATCGCGTACGAGCCTGTGAAAGCAGACCCGAACAAGGTGCTGACGGAGGCAGAAGCAGTCAAAGTGTTGACTGAGGGGCGTGAGGCTCCTATCACGTATACAGTGCAAGAAGGCGATTCTCTGTCGTCGATTGCAACTAAATTTAATATGACCGCTTGGGAGATTAAGCAGAACAATCCCGGCTTGCGTGAGCTGTATTTGCAAATTGGGGACGAATTGAAGCTTACTGCTCCGAAGGTTCCGGTTACGGTGCGAACAGTAGAGAAGGTCGTCGAACAGATTGCCATCGAGCCTGAGGTTGAGATTCGTCAGAGCGATGAACTGAAGGCAGGAGTTACCAAAGTGGTCAGACCGGGACAAGCAGGTCTTAAAGAGATGGACTATCGTTTGACCAAGGAGAACGGTGAGGTCGTGCAAGAGGAATGGCTCGGTCAAAAGGTGCTGCAGCCGTCTATTACTGAGGTGGTTCTTAGAGGAACGAAGGTTGTAGGAGAAGGCTCAGGACAGTTTGCTTGGCCGGTGTCCGGCGCATCGATGTCGAGTAGCTTTGGCGCACGTTGGGGACGTATGCATGAGGGTGTCGACTTGGTCGGTAGTGCTGACATTCACGCATCAGATGAAGGCGTGGTATCATTTGCAGGTCAGCAGAATGGATACGGCAATGTCATTATGATCGATCATGGCAACGGCTACCAAACCGTGTACGGGCATTTGAGCAGTATTGGCGTTCATGTAGGACAGGTGGTTCAGCAAGGCGAGTCGATCGGGGTCATGGGGAACACAGGGCGCTCGACCGGGACGCATCTGCATTTTGAAATTCGTAAAGATAATACGCCACGCAACCCAATGACGTATTTAAGATAGGTTGGATGTTTATAACGAGAGTTACATGATTTATGAGGATCAATGAGAAAGGCCATGTTTTTCTGCATGCTTAACAGTAGGTGCAGGCATGGTTTTTTTCTGCGTAAAGAAAAGGGTCTGAAGAAGTAATGGAATGACGCACGGGTATGATAGAATAGAATAAGCATCTTATAGGTACTGACAAACGAAAGTTATTATAGATGATGATCCGTGAAAAGAGGTGAACGCTGTATGCAAGGAACGATTCTGGTAGTGGATGATGAGCAGCCCATCGCTGATATTTTGAAATTTAATTTAGAAAAAGAGGGCTATCAGGTGATTTGCGCCTTCGATGGAATCAGCGCGGTGGATATTGCGGTCAAGCAGCAGCCTGATCTGATCCTGCTGGACCTGATGTTGCCGGGCATGGACGGCATGGACGTATGCCGCGAGGTGCGCGGACATCAGCTCCAGACGCCGATTATTATGCTGACCGCTAAGGACGGCGAAATCGACAAAGTGCTGGGGCTGGAGCTGGGCGCGGACGATTATGTAACAAAGCCGTTCAGCACGCGGGAATTGCTGGCACGAGTGAAGGCACAGATGCGCAGACAGCAACGCGGCGGGGCAGGCGCGTCGGAAAGCCGACCGCAGGAAGATAAGCAGGGGCTGCGTGTGGGCGACCTCTTTTTTGATACGGATATGTATACAGCTTACAAAAACGGAACACCGCTTGACCTGACGCACCGCGAATATGAGCTATTGCACTATATGGCGAAGAATGCTGGAAAGGTCATGACGCGAGAGCATTTACTCCAGGCGGTGTGGGGCTTCGAATACTACGGGGATGTGCGGACAGTGGATGTGACCATTCGGAGGTTGCGCGAGAAGATTGAGGAGAATCCGAGCAAGCCGGAGACCATCCTGACACGCCGTGGCCTTGGATATATCGTGAGCGGGGGCAAAGGTGGCCTGCGGGCATGAAATGGCTGTCTTTCTTTCGTACCATTCATGCAAAGCTGATTATTATTTATGTGCTACTTATCTTGGTGGCTATGCAGCTGATAGGGGTTTATTTTGTCAGCTCGATGAAGAACTCCCTCACGAGTAATTTTACGCAGGATTTGCAAGCACGGGCGGAGATGCTGTCCGTGCTGGCGGAGCAGGATCTGAGTGGCAGTGACGGCAAAATGGAAGAAGACAGCGTGGAAAGTCTGCGTGCACGCGTGAATAATTTATTTGATTTCAGCGGCGCGGAAATTCAGGTGCTGGATGCCAGCGGGAAAGTATTAATTACTTCTCAGGGTTCACACGCCGATTATGTTGGACGCAAAAATACGCAGACAGTGGTCAGCCGTGCACTCCAAGGTATCCGTGATAACGAGGAATACATGGTGGACGAAGATAATGTCCGCAAGAAGGTCGTCGCCAAACCTGTTATCAGCCAAGGTAAGATTGTCGGCGCGGTGTACATCGCCGCTTCGATGACCGAGCTGTACGATACGATGAAACGCATTAACAATGTGTTTCTCTCAGGTATGCTCATTGCGCTTGCGTTGACGGCTGTGCTGGGCGTGGTATTGGCCCATACGATTACGCACCCGATCAAGGTGATGACACGCCATGCAACAGAGGTTGCCGAGGGCAAATTTGACCAGCAGATGCCGGTATTTGGTGAAGATGAGATCGGCAGGCTCAGCGTGGCCTTTAACTATATGACAGGCCGTCTGCGTGAGGCGCTGTCCCAAAATGAAGAGGAGAAGGAGAAGCTCTCCTCCATCTTGACCAATATGAGCGACGGTGTGGTCGCTACTGATGACAATGGCCGGGTCATTCTGGTCAACCGTCGGGCCAGCGCCATGCTGGGCGTGAACGAGAACGAAATGACCGGCAGGCATATCGCGGTACTGCTGGGGATCGACCCGGAGGAAACCGAGGCCCTGTATAGCGGTTCTTCGGCCTCCACGCTCTTGCAGCTGGAGCCAGCTGGTCAGGATGAGCCCATCGTCATCCGTGTGACATTCACGCCGATTCATCGGCGGGAAATCGGCATTACGGGGACGATTGCCGTGCTCCAGGACGTGACGGAGCAGGAGGAGATGGAGACGACACGGCGGGAATTCGTAGCGAATGTATCCCATGAGCTGCGCACTCCGTTGACGACCATCCGCAGCTACGCTGAAGCGCTGGATGACGGCGCGATGGCTGAACCGCAGCTCGCAGAACGGTTCGTGGGCGTGATCCGCAACGAGACAGAGCGTATGATCCGGTTGGTTACGGATTTGCTGCATCTGTCACGACTTGATTCCAATGAGGCGCCTTTGCGGATGCAACCTGCGGATGTGATGGAGATGCTGGACGAAGTCGCAGATCGGTTTTCTTTTCAAATGAAGCAAAAACACATTCGCTCAGGGATGTTCGTAGAGCAGGGAATCGGTAAAGTCGTGATCGACCGGGACCAAATTGAGCAGGTGCTGGACAACCTGATGTCCAATGCGCTGAAATATACGCCAGATGGCGGAAGTATTCGGATCGAAGCTCGCCGCAACAGTGAGGGAATGCTGTCCATTTCGGTACAAGACACCGGAATTGGTATTCCCAAAAAAGACTTGGACCGGATTTTTGAACGGTTTTATCGTGTAGACAAGGCGAGATCGCGCAATATGGGCGGCACGGGACTGGGACTGTCGATTGCCCGGGAAATTGTAAAGGCACATGGGGGCCAGATTTTTCTGGAGTCGGAATACGGTCAGGGAACCTGCACGACCTTTACGCTACCCATGTCGAGTGAAGGGAGGGAAGCACAGTGAAGGAACGTTTGAAGTCCTGGACGCTTATTTTGCTGGTTGCTTCCAGCCTGGTACAGACTTATTTTTTGATTTACCGCCTTCCAGGCAGTGATTCTGTACTCACTTCAGAAACGAACTATGTCAAAACCGAAAGCATGGGGCAGGAGAAAAAGATTGAGAACCTCGTGTTTCCTGATAAAATGCTAATTCACCAAGGTGAGAAGAAACATACCGTTTTTTATCCGGGTGTTACTTTTTACGATTTAATTTATACACGGCTGGAAAGCCGAAGCTTTAACAACTTTCAACGTCGAAGTATTCAATCGGCGGACTGGGCACAGATTCGCAGCGAAAATGAAGGCATCGAATTATCCTTTTCAGGCGGAGTCCCGGTTTCATTACTGGAGCGGGTTATGCGTCTGACGCCGGATTCGGTGTTTCAGGGAGAGACGATTAACCGCATTTGGATCTATATAGACGAAAAGAATGCCAAGCCACATGCGCTCTTTTTCAGTGCAAGAGGCGATGTGGTGTATGAGGCGAACCAGTTCGATATGACGGTAGAGGACATCCGGCAGCATGTGAATTTCGGTAAAAATGCCCCGTTGTACGAGCTGGTGAATAATCAGTACTACATTCCCGTGGATGATCTGGAAACTACGCAGCCTGTAGTGTATGCTGGATTGTTTACGACAGAGCAAATGCAGCGGAATTTGTTTTTCGATCCGGGGATTACGCGTAATATTCAGGAGAAGGACGGCTCCCAAATTTATACGGATAGCAAACGTAGTCTGCAAATCAAGCAGGAGCAACGTTGGATGAGCTATACCGATCCGAGTGCGCCAGGAGCGGGTGGAAGCAGCCCGATTAGGGATGTGCTGGCCGCAGTTGATTTCGTGAATCAGCATGGCGGTTGGGATGCTTCGTATCAGCTGAAATTGAGAAGCAGTGATGAAAATCGTACATCTGTGATGTTTCAGCAGTATTATGGTGCTTATCCAGTGCTCGACACACCATCGTTCCGCTTTGGTACGATTTCGCTGCAAATCCAGCAGGAAACGGCTTCTGTCTATGAACGTTCGTTGCTGTATCTCAAGGGAGGAGAGCAATCCTCGAAGAAGGTTATGCTGCCGGGCGGCGAGCCCTTGAAGAAGCGACTGGAGACTGTAGGCAAAGGGAAGACGATTCGAGATCTGACTCCCGTATATCAACCGGAGCTGACCAATGATGGATTGAAGCTTGCTCCTGAATGGCGCGTTACGTTCGGTGACGGTTCTGTTGCAGAAATTCTTGCTGTTCCTGTAACGACAGCATCCAACACAACACAAACGAAGCCAGACCGGGAGACAAAGAGGTGACAGGAAGGGGGAACGGGAATGGATTGGAGCCGCGCCAAGAACGTATTGATCTGTACATTTTTGCTGCTCAATGTGGTATTGGGTTACCAATTGTGGCATGATGCGCAGGAAACGGCAGGACCGAGTCTGGATTTTACTTCATTGGATGAAAATACGCAGCGTTTAATGGAAGAGAAAAGTATTCAGGTGCTGGCTCCGATTCCCGGCGATACCCCGCAGCTGCCTAAACTTTCTTACACATACGTTCATAGTGGAGAAAAGGATGATCGTGTGCAGCTGGTGAAGCCAGTGGATAGCAAACTGGTATTCACCCATGATGCGCTAGTGGAGGCATTGGAGCCACAAATCAAGGATATCGATAACTTTCAGTACGATCCGCTGGATGTTCAGGAGGAATTGGCATCCGGACAAGCAGATGCTTTTGTACTTCATCCGCTGGTTCAGGGCAAATGGCCGCTATTTAATGTGAAGCTGGCCCTGTTTTATAGCAATCAAAAGATTACAGGGTATCGCAAAATTAAGGTCGAGCTCCAGCCTTCGGATGAGGCAAAGAAAATGCTGCCTGCGTCCAAAGCACTGGCAAGGCTGATCGACGGCTATTTGCCGCGTGATACGATTGTGAAGGATATCCGGCTCGGTTATTACGGACAGACCTTTAACTCCGATAGTCAGGTGGCTGCCCCCGTGTGGCGGTTTATGCTGGACAACGGAAAAGGTGTGTATTATGTGCAGATGAACGGAGACGTCATTAGTCCAAAGACAGAACATACAGAAGGGTCTTGAACAGATATGGGGATTTCATTTACCGTGCTGTCGAGCGGTTCGACCGGCAACGCTACCGTTGTGCGGAACGAAGACACGACATTGCTCATCGATGCGGGTCTCAGCGCGAAGCGTATTGACGAATTGCTGAAAGAACGCGATCTGAGCGGAGAAGAGTTGGATGGTATTTTGGTCACGCATGAGCATTCCGATCATGTTAAAGGACTAGGCGCCATGGCGCGTAAATATAATTTACCTATATATGCTAACGAGAAGACATGGTTTGCCATCAGCAATGCTGTTGGGCAAATTGCAGATGATAACCGTAGAATATTGGAGACAGGCGCAACGCGGGAATTTGAATCATTACGCGTGGAGTCTTTTGGTATATCCCATGATGCGGCCGAGCCTGTAGGATATAGCTTTTATGATGGGGCGGAGAAGCTGAGTGTAGCGACCGATCTTGGCTATGTCAGCGACAAAGTGAAACAGGCGATATCAGATGCGGATGTATTGGTGCTGGAGTCTAATCATGATGTGGAAATGCTGCGTATGGGTCGTTATCCGTGGAACATCAAGCGCCGTATTCTCAGCGATATCGGTCATTTATCTAATGAGATGGCGGGCGCGATTCTTAGCGAGCTGCTGACAGGACGGACGAAGCGAACGTATTTGGCACATTTGAGCCGCGACCACAATATGATGGAACTTGCGAAGCTGACTGTGCGTGGGGCGATGGAAGACCGCGGCTGTTTTTACAAGGACAGTGAGTTTCGATTGTGTGATACGTACTATGATCGTCCTACACCTTGGGATAAGGTAAGTGAGCCATAAAGCTGTCCAGCTCGGCGGCTTTGCGTTCTACCTCTTCACGGGTCACTACGCCTTTGTCCACCAGTAGTTCAATCAATGTACTTAGCGCCAGTGTATTGCGGTAATGCTCGTCTTTCAAATCCGCCAGCTTGGCAGCCATGCGAACTTCATCCATAGCCGAACGATGTGAATTCATCATATATTCCTCCTAAAAAATATTTTAGAAATGGCGTGCAATGAGCTTGGTTCTGCCTGTGGTTTTGCTAAGTGCTGTGATACAATAAAGCTAACAACGGAAAGCTTTCTGAAGGAAGGCTCTCATCGAAAGTATAGGCAGCTTTAAGCGGACGGGAACAGGCCAGAACGTCTCTATGAGACGATCATTTTGTAATAGAATAGAAGACTTGTTACTATTGTAGTCCATTGGTTTGGAAATCATTCCTCTTTTTTCCTCTATTCGGAGTCAGATTCGGCGTGTATGCTAATTTATGAGATTCGGTTGCTTAGGAAGGCACCATTTGTGGTGATTAATAAGTAGGCCGGAACGATTGGTTGCTGGATTCCGATGATAAGGGATATTCAATCCATTTGAGATGTTCAACGGAGCAGGTTCTCTGTAGCATAGGTTGGCGCAAGCCCGAATAGCCCTAATTTTTTAGTGAGTGTCGGTGCATGACAACGAAGGGGAGAGGATTAGCATGGGCTTGTTTGAGGACGATTTTTATTCAACGAAGGTATCCACACGTGCGGCTAAAAAAATGGCATTTAAGGCGCGCCGTGGAGGACGGGGACGTTGGCCACACAGGAAGCGTGGAGTAAGTCCGGTGCAAGCTGCTGTCATTAGCGGTGCAGTCAGTGCAGTGATTGCCGTGCTTCTGTTCAGCTTTATTACAGGTCTGCCCTCCACTACAGCGGTAACCGGAGCCAGTCACTATCCCTTGCGGCAAGCAGCGGGTGACCCGTATGACCGGATTGTGCAGGCGGCAGCCAAAGTGCGCCCAGCCGTCGTTAGCATCGTGAATCTGAAAGAGGAAGAGGGTAAAAGTACGGAACAATCCGCGCTTGGATCGGGTGTCATTTTCCGAGTGAGTTCGGGCAAAGCCTTCATTATGACGAATAACCATGTGGTCGAAGGATCAGATGATCTGGATATTGTAACGGTAGACGGTGTCAGAAAAGAGGCAAAGCTGATCGGCAAGGATCGCATTAGTGATATCGCGGTACTGGCAGTTGACGATAAAGGCATTAGCACAGTAGCGGATATCGGCGACTCCAGCAAACTTCGTCTGGGTGAAACGGTCATTGCTATTGGCAACCCGCTTGGCTTGGGAGATACGCTTACCTCCGGTATAGTAAGCTATACGAATCGCATCATTCCGATTTCCATTAATCAGGATGGGGTATATGACTGGGAGCAGCATGTCATCCAGACCGATGCGGCGATTAATGAGGGAAACAGCGGCGGCGCGCTGGTCGATCTGGACGGACGTGTGATTGGCATCAATACGATGAAAATCGCTGATACTGGTGTTGAGGGACTTGGTTTCGCTATTCCCGCCAATGAGGTAATGAAAACGGTGAATGAACTGGTTGAGGACGGCAAGATCACCCGCCCTTATCTGGGGGTATACACGGTCGATCTCAATAATGAATATGCACCGCTGGATGAAAATCAGCGCAAGGAGCTCAAGCTGCCGGACAGCGTGAAGAATGGAGCAGTCGTTCTGGAAGCCCACGGTCCTGCCAAAGAGGCTGGCTTGAAGCTGAACGATGTCATTACAGCGTTTGATAGCGAACCGATTAACTCTACGCTTGATTTGCGTCGCTACTTGTACGATAACAAGAAAATTGGCGATGAGCTGAAAGTTACTTTTTACCGGGCAGGCAAGGAAGAAACGATGACGTTAAAATTAACAGATAAGCCGGAAGGCTAAGGTATGATTATAGGCTTAACTATAAAAAGGCGTTCACCGGCTTAGTTCCGGGAACGCCTTTTTCGATCTTCTGCTGCGCCTTAGATTAAGATGTCGTTCCCGTTACACGGGTTCCGCTCTTAGTGATCTTGTATGTCACCACATCGCCGCTCCAGAAGTGGAACTTCAGCGTAACTTCACCATCTTTTACACTATTAAAAAATTCAGGCAATAGCTTGATCCCATTGGCATCATAGGCAGGGGAAAAGGTATTGCCAAATTCTTTATAAGGTGTCCAATCCTGTGGACCGGCATTACCACCATTCGTATACACGGCTTCCATCGTGGCAAGCTGGCTACCACGGAAGTCTGTTGGAATGGTAAAGGCTTGAGTAGTCCCTTCGACAGCACTTAATTTTGGGGTATCATACACGACGACTCTAAAATTCCAGTCTGCCCCCTTGTTAAACTTAGCGGTAATGGCGGCATTCTCCCCATATTTACCGGAAGTGGTCAGGCTGGTGAGCAAGCTGGCTTTGAAGGTTAATATGTCTCCGCTCAGCGTATAGTCGGTGCCCTGTGTTAGTTGCTTGCTGTTAGCACTGAGTGTGTTCAGCTGATTGCCGTTCAGGTTTAAGGTGACCTTGGTGTCCTGAGCAGAGGTGCCTTTCTTCAAGTGAATGAGGTCACAGTCTGCATTGGAGGAGCGTCCTTTTAGGCTGGACTTAATGACATTAAAGAGTTCAGGGTCAGACCATTTGTACGTTGTGCGATTAAAATGCTGGCCGTTATCCCAGAGTATGCCTGTTATTTTCTTCTCCTTCATATAATAGGTCAGGAACTCGAAGAATTTTAGCTTTTCGCCCTGTTCAATCACGCCTGTATGTTTATCGAAGCCGAGCAGGCCATATTCACCGACAATGACCGGAATCCCCTTGGCTACAAAGGTGTTATAGACGTTATCAAAGGTTTGGATGATATCGTTTTTAGTATCTTTATCAAAAGTAGTATGGCCTGCAATATTTACACTGAAAGGCCAATAACCATAATAGTGGACGGTGGCAATCAGGTTGGGATCGTTCAGCTTGGTTATCGTGTTGTACAGCTCATTGATTTTGGTCTGAGCAGGTGCGGTGTCCAAACCAGGCAGAACAAGGGGACGAGTGGCATTTTTACCGCCAGAAGCACGGACAATTTTGTGGAAGGATATATTCAGTTCCTGGAGCATCTGGTTCATTTTCGCTTCATCCGTAGTCCCTCCTTCGGAGAAACGAGGTTCGTTAATGCTTTCAAACATTAGCTTGTTAGGCTGATCTTTAAAGCGCGGGGCAATTTGTGTCCATAATGCGTTATAGCGAGCCAGCACCTCATCATGTTTGGGTTCCATACTGCTTACCCACGTCCATGAATCATGATGGACATTGATCATGACGTACAGATTGGCGTCCAGTGCCCAGCGAACAACCTCTTCCACACGGTTCATGTAGGCGGACTCAACGGTATAGGTTGGTGCGGCTCCAATGTGCTTATCCCAGGTGACGGGGATGCGTATGCTTTTGTACCCTTGGGCAGCAATTTGCTGAATCAACGCCTGAGTAATGCGCGGATTACCCCAGGCTGTCTCATCTGCCCCGACAGCATCCAGAGAATTTCCCAAATTCCATCCAGGCTGCATGGCTTCCACATACGATTGCAGGCTGCTCGCAGCCGCAGCTTGCGGTGCTTGTCCGTCAGATTCGGCAGCAGCGGCAACGGATGCGAACGTAGATAATAATAGGGTGATGGCAAGCGTCAACGACAGTAATGAAACGGGTCTTCGTTTTAACATAACAGGCCCCTTTACAAAGTTATTTTTGAAAGCGCTTTCCAATAAACACTACCACACTATTTGAATATGGAATACCTGTATAATTTATATAAAAATCATGTGTTAATTAGATATTTTAAATTTGTAAGCGTTATTATTGAAAAAATACAGAAATGAGTGTAGAATCTATGGCCCTACGTGGATTGTAGTATAGCATCGGATTTGTAAATACAAAAGAAAGAAGGAGATGAATATGAATAAGTGGGACACGGAAGAGGCCATTCGACGCTGGGATATGCATGCAGAAAACTTTACGGCCAAGTACACGGAGGAAGGGGATCGGTCTCGCGAAGTCCTGCTGAATCCGGCATTGCAAGCTTGTATGGAACCCCTTGAGGGCAAAAAAGTGCTGGATGCCGGCTGTGGCGAAGGCTATCTAAGCCGGAAAATGGCCAGGGCGGGTGCTTGGGTAGAGGCTGTCGATTACTCGACAGAGATGCTGAGGCTAGCCAAAGAGCGAACGCCGTCAACGTTGGGAATTACATATCACCATGGCAATCTGGAAAAGCTGGAGATGTTCGGGGACCAGAGCTTTGATCTGATCGTGTCCAATATGGTCATTCAGGACTTGGCTCATTATGAGCGGGCGATTGCCGAAATGCGGCGGTTATTAGTTCCGGGAGGCAGCTTTATTTTTTCTATTCTGCATCCGTGCTTTCTGACGCCGCAGAGTGGATGGGTGAAGGATGAGACAGGGAAAAAGCTGTATTGGAAAGTGGGTCAATATTTCAATGAAGGCCCATTGGAGCAAGCCATTCCTTATGATCAGGAAGAAAAGCTTTTGTATTTTCACCGTACGCTGGGCAGCTATGTACAAACCATTGTTGAGGCGGGCTTGTTGTTGGATGGGATGGTCGAACCGAAGCCGTCTGCTGACATGCTGGAGAAATTTCCCCATTTCCGTGAAGACCTGAACGTCAGTAATTTCCTCATTTTTAAGACCAAACGATAGGGATAGCGGGCAAGCCCTTTCCTTTCCGCGTCAAGTGTGGTAGAACAAAAGAAGGCAGTTTTGACACACCTACAACACGGAAAGCTTCAAACGGAAAGGGATGCAACTGGAATGTACGTGGTATGTAAAGAGCATGTGGAACTGGCAATTGATATGTTCGTCGATGAATACGAGGATGCACCGGATGTCGTCGATCTCAAGGAAACGAAATTTTCGGATTGGGACCCTCCAGTGAAGTGCAAGGAATGTGAGAAGAAAGCCGAGTTTTTGGTCGTCTAAAAAACAAGCACGGGCGTTTCGGGCAGAAACGTCCTTTTTGTATACCAGGACTTATTGCAAAAACACTCATACATAGAGCTATATTTATCCCTACCACGTACTGAGACAGGAGTGAACGATGGATGGACCCTTTACTGCATTCTTTATTTCGTCCGCTTCAAGTCAATGGAAGTGATTTGTCCACGTATTATATCGAACAAAAGCCGTCTGCCGCGCTGAAAGCTTACGTGGCCTGTTATTGGGAGTCCGGTCCGGCTAATAGGGTGGTAGAGGGGAATCTAGCAGCTTCGTACGAAGACACCGCTTTGTTAAGCCTGCCGCAGGAAGAAACCATGGAGCGGGTATTACCTGACGGCTGTACGGATATTCTATTAGAATACGATTCGGTGAATAAGCGTCAGGAACTCTCGTACTGCGGGACATTTACGCAACCATTTGTGTCTGCCAGACAAGCAGGGTCCGAGACACGTATTTTTGCGGTGCGATTTTTTCCGGGCGGGGCACATTATTTTCACGGGATGCCGACTCACTTGTTTACAGGCGGTAATTATCGCTTGGAAGATCTCTGGCCCGAAAGCATAGGGGTTATGAGTGAACGTATTTTTGAGGCGCAGGACTTTAATGAACGGGTGCGCATAATGGATAAGTATCTTAACCAGCTTCTGCTGCGCCAATGCACGAACGATTGTGACCTGATGAAAAACCTGCTGCATCGCATCTTCATGAGCGGTGGGAGTGTGGGGGTTAAGGAGCTTGCGGAGCGTGAGGCGATCAGTGAAAGGCAGCTTAACCGTAAGTTTGGGCAATGGATCGGAATCAGCCCCAAAAAGTTCAGCGAAGTCGTCCGCTTCCAGAGCGTTCTGCACAGTATCCAAAGCGGCGGGAGTCTGGATTGGACGGAGCTGGCATTGAAGCACAGCTTTTTCGATCAGGCGCATTTAATCCGCGATTTTCGCAGGTTTTATGGAGATTCTCCGCTTACTGCGGCTAAGGATTTACGGAAGTTGTCCGATTTTTACAATACACGCCCAGAGGCTTCGGCTATACTCAAAATATGAATAAGAATGGTAAAGGAGAGATGAGAATATGAGTGGAACGCTGCAAGTTCGAGGTCATTTACTGAATGAGCTGGAGACCGGAGTACGGACGGGGGAAGCCTTGATCCGTAAAATACGTCCAGAGGATTGGAGCTTTCGTCCACAGGACAATTTCCGCTCGCTGCTGGAGTTAGTACATCACTTTGTTCTTATTCCTGCTTCGGATCTTGCGATAATGCAGGAGAAGTCCGAGGGTGAAGTAGGAGAGATTGAAACCAGCCTGTCCGGGGTGGAAAATCCCGAGCGCTTGGCTGCGGCTTTCAGGGAAAACTTCGAGGCTTATAAGACTTACATTCTTTCGCTTAGCGAAGAAGATTATCTGAACCGTTCGACGAAGGCCTTTTATATGGAGCATGGACATTTGCAGGTTCAATGGCAGATTGAGATCTTGACCCATTTGTTCCATCATCGTTCGCAGATTTATAATTATCTGAAGCAACTGGGACATGAAGTGAGCTTTTTTATGTTGTATGCTTGAGTATCTTTTATAAAACGTTTGGAGGGCACCTGTGAGGTGCTCTTTTTTTGTTTTATTCAAGGCTTTTTAGGGTGGAATGGCTTAGTCGAACGCGCGTGAAACTTCTTTACTAACTCGTCTGAGAATGCCGATTTGCTCCTCATTCAATCTGCTGGTCAACGCAACAAACTCATCTATTGCCTCTTGCCGAATCGTTTCGTCTTTAGTCATATGTTCTTTGGAAAACATTAATTCACTGATAGACACGTTTAAGGCAGTTAACACTTTCTCCAAGGTATCAATCGAAAATTTTCTTTCGCCACGCTCTACTGATCCGATATATGCATCATCTAATCCTGAAAGTTCCGCAAGTTGTTGCTGTGTTAATCCCTTAGCCTTCCGAATTGCTCTAATTCTTTCTCCAACCGAATTCCGTAATTTTGTCATATTAACCACCTCATAACAAGCTTATGGAAGATGAAGTGTAGAAGTCAGGTAGAAAAAATTGTTCAATTCTTTTTTTGTTGTAACTCAACTAAACCAACAATATTTTTAGTTATAGTAGTAAGAATTTCGAGCTCTGTTGTTTCTCTTGAATTTATGAGTAACATAAGTTCATTTATGATCTGTTTTCGATCCGTATTTTCATCGAATTGAAAAAGTTCAAAGGCTGGAACGTTTAATGCTAGAATTATTTTTTCCAACGTCTCCAATGAAATATTTCGATCTCCACGTTCTACTCCACCAATATAACTGTAATGAAGTCCTGCGGCTTCTGCCAGTTGTTCCTGTGTCCATCCTTTAGCCTTTCTTAGCTCCCGTATCCGATTTCCAACACTTTTTGGTAAACTCATGTAATCACCTCCACTTAAGGTTAGAAGAGGAGAGAATATCGTTACAGACCATTTTATACAAAATAAATACAAACAAAACTGTACTTTTAAGTGCTTTTTATATTGACCTCCTTTTTTACTTTCTATACAATTGGTTATAAATGGAAATATAAGGAGGGGCTACTCTTGAGAACTTCTATCCTGAAATCACTCAAACCGGACATCATTGTTGAAATGTTAGAGATGGCTGTGGCTTTTGAAAATTGGAAAAAGGTGATGGAGACGGCGGATATTTTGTACCAGTGTGTACAGCGTATCTATGAAGAACGGCAGTATCATAAAGCAATGAAATTACCCATTCCGCATGTCAATTTAGAACGTCCGTTGGTATATTATTTTGGGCTTAGTCACCTGATGTGTGGAATGGCTCACCAGAACCAAGGTACATATGAGCAGGCAAGGGAGTGTATCTATAAGTATGCTGAGCTGGAGTGGATGGAGGATTTAAGGGAAGAAGACATTCAGGTTGTCGAGGAGTTCAGGTTTTTAGCCAAGACTAATTTATATGCAGTAGATATTCTGTCTGGAAATACAGAGCTTGTGGAGGAATATGTAGCCTTTTTGCAGGGGAATCCAGAGGAAATATTACCGGGGCTCAATACCATATTACAGGCAGCGCTTATATATCATTTGGATGTAGGAGATATTTTACATACGTTTGCAGAGCAGATTGATGAATTCGGGAGTTATGAAGACGCAGAGAACGTATCTTACTATTATAGCTATTGCTATAACTTGGCTTTGTACTATCGGAAGTACGATAGATTGCAGGATGCAGTAGGGCTTACTTTGCAGGCGATGCATTTAGCCAATCAGTCGGGTAACGACGGTCATTTTAAGAGATGTACGGCATTATTCGAATCACTGCGCGAGTTTGCGACAGCTAAACAAATCGGGGAATATCGACAGATTCTAATGCAGTGTCTTGATGAATACGAAACTGAGAGCATCTCATTGTGAAGAGCGTAAATGAATGATCGGCTATAAACTAAACAGGGAATAGGCTCGTAGTGGAGAGGAAATAGATAGGTAAGAGACGTTGCAGGTGCTAAAATAACTATGTAACAGGTATGTTTTTAAGTTAAGGATTGTAAATACGATTTTACATTATCATTCGACATAGATAGGGGTATGGAATTTGTTTATTCAGCTTATAGGTGTTGGCAAGTTAAAAGAGAAGTATTTGGTCATGGGAATTCAGGAATACGCCAAACGGCTAGGGCCATACATCAAGTTTCAAATGATCGAGGTAGCGGACGAAAAGGCTCCTGATACACTGAGCGGGGCGGAGGTTCGACAGGTCAAGGAGCGAGAGGGAGAGCGCATCCTTGCTCATGTGAAAAGCGAAGCACACGTCATTGTACTCGCCATCGACGGCAAACTGTGGAGCTCGGAAGAACTCGCAGAAGAATTGGACAAGCTCGGCACCTACGGTACAAGCCATGTTGTCTTCGTCATTGGAGGCAGTCATGGTCTCTCTGACGAAGTCCTCCGACGTGCCCAGCAGAAGCTGAGCTTTGGAAGGATGACCTTGCCACATCAGCTGATGCGATTGGTGCTTGTGGAGCAGATTTATCGGGCGGTGAAGATTAATCGGGGTGAACCTTACCACAAGTAGGGCAAGTTGTTTAGTTAATAAAATATATAACAAATTTGCAAGAGGTGTTTATACTATTATGTTGAATTAATATTTATATTACATTTTGGGGGTTAGCTCATTGTCATTTAATGCTACTGTATATCATGTTTTGGTTGCCTCGCCTTCTGATGTTTCAGAAGAGAGAAAACTCATTTCGGAAGTAATTCATACTTGGAATGAAAACAATGCTGCACATTATCAAGCCGTGTTACTTCCAGTTAAATGGGAAACGCATTCAATTCCGGAGCTTGGAAATAGACCCCAAGCAATCATTAATAAACAGTTGGTAGATCATTGCGACATCCTAGTAGGGGCATTTTGGACAAGACTTGGAACACATACTGGAGTATCAGAGTCAGGTTCTGCAGAAGAAATTGAAGAGTTTAGGGCTAAGGGAAGACCTGTAATGCTATATTTTTCTTCTGTACCAGTTATTCCAGATAGCTTGAATATTGATCAGTATGGAAAACTACAGACATATAAAAAGAAACTGCTACAAGAAGGTTTATTGGAAAGTTATTCATCACTCGAGGAATTTAGAGGAAAGCTAGAGCGTCAAATTACTGCATTAATAAGACACATTCATAAGGTTACAGATAGCAAGGAAGGACAGGAGAAATTAGCTATTGATACATCAAGGGATAAATTAAATAACTTTATTCGGCAAGTGGAACTTGAATGGGAAAGTGAAAGGGATATTTTCTCACATTCGACTAGTAATGGGAAGTACATATTGCAGTCATTGGCGGGGGGGTTAATCGATACATTAGCTGAACTCGAAGGGCAATTAGAAACAAATGCTGTGTTAAAAGTTAAAGAAATCATTAGAACATGTAAAATCCTTCAAAACCACCAAACCTTATTGGATGGTGGAAAATCATTCAAACAATTTTGGGATATTGGTGATTCTGTATTTGTAGAACTAAAGAATATTTTAAAATAAAACAAGATTTTTAATAGGCAAGGTGGGTAAATAGACCATTAAAGTAACTGTAAGAATTTAAGGGGTATCCATTAAATCAGGATACCCCCTTTATCATGTTTAAGTCATAGTCATGCTTAATTTACCAACTGGGATAGATTAAGAAGAAAAGTTAGCCCTGAATGACCTGCATTTGAACGGGGAATAACATTATGGTAATCCATGCCTGTTTCCAATGAAATCCCAGCTTTTATAAGTTCTAACTGTGTCGAACCAGGATTACCAATCGATAGATGAATTTTATCCTTAGGGTTTGGTGAAATTAAGTTTTTGAAGCGAGTCTCCCTATCCTTTACCATTTTGTGATTTATTTCAATTATTATCGGTCTTATGTGAACGTCTACAAAATCGTTCGATTCGATAATTACATCATCAATTGAAGTGCCAGGGGTTAGAGAATGTTTAAATTTTTGGGAGAATCTTAACATCTCTGCCCAAAATAAGGGTAAGTATTCCCTAAGGTTATATCTTGCTTGAAGTATTATTTCAGGCTCTACTGATTTGATGGGCGGTAAAACTAAATCAATAGATTTCATAGCTAGTAGTGAAGTAAGAAATTTACTAGGGTATTTGTCCGCCTGCATTTGCTGACGGATGTGATGTTTTCCAAAGATGGGTATCGCACCAGATTCTAATATATTTGTCGTTCTTTCTTGGTTTTCAAGAGTGACAGTCATAGAGTTTACGCTAACATTATATGTGTTTTTTTCCCCTGGGGCACCCTTTTTCACTAATTCAGCTTTTAAAACCTCATCATCAGGAAAGAAGTCTGATTTAATAATCTCACCAAATAACTTATAGTGGTGAATTGAAAATTTCATGACGGCTTGAAGATATTGATTAGCGGTATTTCGTTGTGTTGTTGATAAATGAGCAAATGGGTCGGTCGTATCATCGTGCATTGGCTCTATTACTATTTTATCATTGAAGTCGCGGGAATCAATAAATTTATATTTTTTTGAAAATTCAATAACATATTCAAGATGATTAGGAAGATAAACTTGATCGAAGAGTAAACACATAACTGTGAGAAGTCTCGGATTGTTAATGTAAAAACCCGACATATAAATTCCAGTAAATTTGGCGAACTGAGGCTTTACGTTGTTAATTTGATCCAAATGAATCACCTTTTTTATCCCTAATTATATCACAAATGAAAGAGTATTTAGCATTGAACTATCTTAAAAACTCACCGTTACAGACAGCGCGGTGAACCGTATCACAAGTAGGGCGAAATTTACTCTACTTTATTTAGACTTTATCAATGATACATATGGAGGGATGACCTTGAGATACAGCGAGTACATTCGCCTGAAAACAGGTAGATACCAATCTGTAGGGTATGAATAGGATAAAATGAGACGAGTCCTGCGGATGCGGCGCTTTTTGGTGTGAGTGAAGAAGAAGATTGGTCAGCGACTTATCACATATTAGGGAATAAGTGGGCGTGTTATACTTGACATTAACTTTGCTTAACATAGTACCGGAAGAGGTGGAAACATGTAAGTCTTAGCCGCAGAATACAATATTCGAATTATCCCAATAAAATATAACGCAGCCTGCTATACGTTCGATATGGCCGGTTGCCGGGATACGTATAGCATCGCTTGTGTTTACGATAAGGAGATTAACGGCGATGAACTTAACATGGGACTTGAAGAGCCTGTATTCCTCATTCCAGTCGGAGAAATATCAAAAGGATTATAAACATGCAGCAGAGCTTGCAGATGAACTTGGTGCGATGGCAAAGCTTCATTTACACACTCAAGAGAAGGCTAAGATTCTAACGGAAGATTTTCTTAGGCAATATAATGCATTCAGGAGCGTGTATCTGTGCTTATTCAGCTATGCAGAACTGGTATTCAGCATTGACAACGGGAATACAGAAGCAGCAAATCAGATGGATGTATTGGAAGAAATGGCCGCGGGTTCCGAAGAAGCTCTAGCAAGTTTCAGCAAATGGCTGGCAAGCATGAGTGGGGAAGAGCTTGATACTATTATTGGCTCGGGTGAGTATGTGGGTCGGCATGCTTTTTATTTGCGTCAGCTGCAGCAGCAGTCAAGGTATTTGCTCAGTGAAGAAGCCGAGGCAGTCATTGCCCGGATGCAGCTTACCGGCGCCAAAGCGTGGGAGAGGCTGTACATGAAGATACAGTCTACCTTGCGTGTAGAGGTGGAGATGAAAGGGGCAGCGCATCAGCTGTCTTTGACGGAGCTGCGCAATCTGGTGTACGACCATGATTCTCAGGTTAGGCAGGCGGCATATGAAGCGGAAGCCAAGGCTTGCCGCAGTGTTGCCGAACAGAGTGCAGCTTGTCTTAATGCGGTGTGTGGAGAGGCGATAGGAATCTATGAGCTAAGAGGGTACAAATCGCCGCTGCATAAAGTACTGGAGACCTCACGTATGGATCAGGAGACGCTGGAAGCAATGCTGCAAGCGATTAAGGAGAGCCTGCCTGCCTTTCATCAGTATTATCTTCACAAAGCAAAGCTTCTGGGCCACGCAGGACCGCTCCCTTTCCATGATATCTTTGCTCCGGTTGGCGAGGATTCTTCCGTCAAAATTAGCTACCCGGAGGCACAAGAGCTTATTGTTGCCGGGTTTAACTCGTTCAGTACAGAACTGGGTGCGTTCGCCCGCAAGGTGTTCATCTCCAGATGGATCGATGCGGAGTCACGGGCAGGAAAAGGGAACTTTGGCATGTGCATTGATATCGCACCAATCCAAGAGAGCCGGATTATAACCAGCTTCACCGGGAGCTATATGGATGTTGGTATACTGGCGCATGAGATTGGTCATGCCTACCATAGCAGCTGTCTTGCCGGAAAGACTATGGTCAATATAGATTATCCGATTCCGATTGCCGAGACGGCGTCGATCTTTTGTGAGGGTCTGATTAATCAAGAGTTACTGCTGAGTGCATCGGAAGGAGAAGTCTTGCCGATCCTGGAGCGGAGCCTCTCGGATGCCGGTTATTATATCATTGATTTCTATGCCCGTTATCTGTTTGAAAGCCAGCTTTATGAGCATAGGAAATCAGGCTCGCTAACGGTGGAAGAACTGAACAGCCTGATGCAGGATGCCATGTCTGCGGCCTATGGAAGCAGTATTGACCCCGATTCTATTCATTCTTACCAGTGGGTTAGCAAGGCTGGTTATTATATGACAGGCAATGAGTTTCTGAATTTCCCGTATTCGTTCGGGCTGTTGTTCTCTAAAGGGCTATTCGCGCAGTATAAGAAACGTGAAGGCGGATTCGCCGAGCAATTTCAAGCCTTCCTGGCCGCCAGCAGCACCACCATGGTTGCAGATGCCGGGCAGTTAATGGGTATCGATGTGCGTTCACCAGAGTTCTGGAGAGATGCGCTGGCCTTGATTGGGGAAGATATTCAGCGCTTCGTTGGGCGTTCTGAAAAATAATAACAACAGGAAATGACAAGCATTTAGTAAACCTGCACATGCACAATGTCATTAAGATTAACTCAAAGACAGAGCTGGAATAAGAGTGGAATACAATACACTGTTAAAAGCAGTGAAATCTTATATAATTGAATGGTACATTGATAAGCTCTCTAAGTTGGGGAGCTTTTCTTTTTGTCTTTAGATGACAGGGTGAGAGCTTTATAATAGTAATTACAGATGATAATGGGGGGAGACTCATGAATAAACGGCAAGATATCTTAAATGCTTGGATTACGATCGAGCAGTTATCCGAAGGTTCTATTAATAAAAAAGACAAATCGCTAAAGCTCATACATACAATGGAAGAGGATTGGAATCAGTTTTTTTCAGACTTTTTAATGAAGCAAAAAAAACAACAAGATGTATCAGATAAGTTCTTTAAGAAATCGGGCTTAGCATTATATTTCGATATTATCGATTTTCAAGAAGTTGTTGAACTATTGAGGGAGAAATACAAGATTGCTAAAACCTACGAGGAAGTTAGTAAATCTGACAAATTCACCTTCTCTATCTATTTTGATAACGAATTGAATTTTCTAGCAGACAAATTGTTTTATACAATGAGTGGTTATATCCGCCAACATGGTGAATTACCGAAAGATTTTTTGAAAGTTGAAAACATATTTAGAGAAGATTTGAACAGCAAATTTGAAGAAGGTTTTCATACCACCATCTCTGAGCTTTTTCATAAATATCAAATTTCCGCAGAAAATTTCCGCTATGCATTTGTGAAAAACCTGGATAACGGAGATGTAAATCTACATTCGTTCTTTATTGAAGATCTGAACAAAGCAAAGACAATCACTAATAAAAATTTGGATCGATATTTTAATGGCTTTCCGGGACATAGGCACAATCTGGATGGCAATAAAGAGTCCGTTCATTTTAACCCCCGAATTTTCGAGACAACTATTTTACAACCTAAGTTCTATCCGCTCGGGCGGTTCCCAAGTAATCCCGGTTTCGCGCTTTCCTTTATGCAGCAGGTTGCGGTGAATCTAGCTTTAAATGATAAAAATGATATTCGTAGTGTCAATGGCCCGCCAGGAACAGGGAAAACAACACTGTTAAAAGATATTTTTGCTGATTTAGTCGTACAACAGACAGCGGAAATTGTGCAGCTTTCTGATAAAAGGATTAAAGGGAGTCTGGTTTATTGGAAAGATTTTAAGCTTGGTGTTTTACCACATTCCATTTCAGATAAAAACATTGTTGTTGCAAGTTCAAACAATGGGGCGGTCCAAAATATTGTTAGGGAGTTACCAAAGAAAGAAACGATTGCGGGCGATTTTCAAAAGCTACTAGATGAAGCAGATTATTTTAAAGAGGTTTCCAATTCTAAATTAACCGGTGAAGGTTTTGGACAGAATCGCGAGATTAAAAGTGAGTTTTTACATGAGGAAAATTGGGGTGTGTTCTCGTTAGAGGGCGGCGCGTCAACAAACATGAACAAGTTACTTTTAACTATTGAAGCAATCGAAAAAGATTTAGAGGATCATGATCAAGCGAATACAGGTGAAAGTGTATATCAAGAATTCTCCCGTCTGTATGCTGAATTAAAAATCGAAAGAGATAAAATGCAAGACTATAGCGAGAATATGTATGCTCTTCGAAAATTAAAAACCAAGCATAAAGAGCAAATGTTTGCATTTGAACAAGAAGAAAAAAAGAAACGAACAGATTTAATCTCACAGGAAGAAGAAGCGAGACGTGAACTAGAAAGACTGGGACAAGAAATTGAAAATCTCCAAGAGGATTGGTCAAATGCTTCTGTTGAAATAGAAAACCTAATTGATCTACAAGCTCAAGCTAAAAGGAATTATGACGTAGTTACTTCTCAAAAGCCAAGTTTTTTGTGGCTTCAGAAAATATTTAATAAGGCAAAAGTTGAGCAGTACTTCAAAGATCTGAATAATGTGAACGATCATTTAAATGATCTATCTAAACAAAAAACGAAATGGTTAAATGACCGTAGGCGACTCGAAAATAGGTTAAGGGAAAATGTTGCGAAAAGTGAGTATGTCCAAAAACAAACTCAGGACACAAGAGCTAACTTCGATCGATGGATGGTCAAACAACAAAATGGTTTTAAAAAAGTGGAACAAGAAATTGTATTGTTAGAAAAACTCAAGTATCAAAGTGGCATTAAGGAACCAGATTTTTCACAATCGTATGATGAGCTGCAAAAGTCTAATCCATGGTTTACAGTGAAATTCCGTAAATTACAATCAGAGCTATTTATTCTAGCCTTAAAAGTTAGAAAGCAATTCCTGTATGAAAACAAAAGCAATTTAAAAGCCGCGATAAATATTTGGAATAAGCAGTCTGAATACTTGAGAAAAGAGAATGGACAGCAGCTAATTTCAGAATCATGGAGTTGGTTGAATTTCGCGATCCCCGTTGTCAGCACTACTTTTGCTAGTTTTGGTCGAATGTTTAAAAATCTTAATGAAGATTCAATAGGTAATCTGTTTATAGACGAGGCGGGCCAAGCACTGCCACAAGCTAGTGTTGGTGCCATTTTTAGAAGTAAAAAGGTTATGGTCGTTGGGGATCCATCACAAATAAAACCCGTAATGACGCTAGGTTCAAATGTTTTAACCTTAATTGGAAGACACTATGAAGTCGATGAGAAATTTGTTTCTGCTGATGCTTCTACTCAAACCATTGTGGATGCCACAAGTCAGTATGGTTTCCAAAAAAATGAGGATGAATGGATTGGCATACCCCTTTGGGTACACAGACGCTCGAACTATCCGATGTTTACGATTTCAAATGAAATTTCGTATGAGGGGTTGATGGTACAAGGTAAATCAGCAGATGAGGCACGAGGGAAATCACAATGGTATGATTCAACCGGTAAAGCAAATGACAAATTTGTTAAGGAACAAGCTGACTTATTGAAAAGAATGATTGATAAACGTTTGCAGGAAGATCCGGATTTAGCGGATGAAATCTATGTGATCACCCCATTTAGAAATGTGGCTTATAAGCTTGCCCAGGTTTTAGATGAAATTAAATTCACAAAACGAGAAAACGGGAAGACAACGAATATTGGTACAGTTCATACTTTTCAAGGGAAAGAAGCCAAAGTCGTCTACTTTGTTCTTGGAGCGGACTCTGATAGCAGTGGGGCAGCAAGATGGGCTGTCTCTGATCCCAATATGATGAATGTTGCAGCGACGCGAGCTAAAGAAGAATTTTATGTGATTGGCGATAAGAAATTGTATGCCTCACTCGGTAGTGAAGTGGCAAGTAAAACGATGTCAATTATTGACGACTATAACAATAATGAGGTCGGGAATGATGGTTAGGCGAAGTTCTCCAAGTTGGAGTAGATTCGAAGGGGAGATTTAATAGTATATTAATTATATTTTAATCTGGAGAAATCACTCAATATAAATGTAACTCGTTAAATTTATCCTCTGTTTATAAAAAAGACCCTCACTCAAAACCAACTCCTACCCACTCTCCCGATTTCTATGCTTTAATAAAATGAGCAGTATTAACAAGAAGCGTTGAAAGTGGGATTCTATGAAGCGACTAACGATTGGCCTGTTCGCCCATGTGGATGCAGGTAAGACAACTTTTGCGGAACAGCTGCTGTACCATACGAACAGTATCCGGTCGCGGGGGCGGGTGGATCATCAGGATGCGTTTCTGGACAGCCACGACATCGAGCGGGCAAGGGGCATTACGGTGTTCGCAGATCAGGCGGTAATAGAATATAAGGGAGATAGCTATTACATAATAGACACGCCCGGACACGTCGATTTCTCCCCGGAGATGGAGCGGGCGATTCAGGTCATTGATTATGCCATCCTGATTGTAAGCGCAGTTGAAGGTGTCCAGGGCCATACGGAAACGGTCTGGCAGCTGCTGCGTAAGCATCGGATTCCGACGTTCTTCTTTATCAACAAGACGGATCGGATCGGTGCGGATGCAGGCAGAACCGAGGCGGATATCCGTCAGCAGTTGACGGGGGAAGTATGCTGCATTACACAGAGCTTCGCTGACGGCATAGTTGGCGAGCCGCTGCGGGAGTGCATGGCGGAGCGGGACGAAGCCTTGCTGGAAGCGTTCCTAGAGGGGAGAGAGGATTCCGGCTTCTGGCTGGAGGCCCTGCAGAGGATGATAGCGGCGGGTCTTCTCTTCCCCTGTGCTTACGGCTCTGCGCTTCAGGATACAGGCGTCATTGAATTTCTGAATCAGCTGCATCTGCTGACGACAACCACTTATGACGAGAATGCTTCGTTCCAGGGGCGGGTTTATAAAATTCGGCACGATGCAGGCGGAGCGAGACTCACGTTCATTAAGGCGTTGGGTGGTCGGCTGAAGGTGAGAGAACAGCTTAGTTACGAGAGCGGCGGGGTTCAATATGACGAAAAAGTTACGCGGCTCTTCTTGTTTAACGGCCTTAAATCGCAGCCGGTGGAACAAGTGGAAGCTGGCGATTTGTTTGCGGTTGCCGGCTTGTCCGCCGCCGAGGCCGGACAAGGCCTGGGGTCGATATCAGACAAGTTAGCTTACGATTCGGAGCCGACGTTACAATCGAGGGTAGTATTCGACAATTCGATACATGTACAAAAAGTGCTCGGTGCTTTTCGCACGCTGGAGGCGGAGGAGCCGTCTCTGAACGTCGTTTGGGATGAGAAATTGCAGGAGATTTCTATCCGCGTCATGGGATTGATTCAGCTGGAAGTGCTGGAGCAGCTTGTTAGAGAGCGCTTTGGCTTTGCTATCTCTTTTGGACAACCGGAAATCTTGTATAAGGAAACGATTCAATCGGCTGTGAAAGGGTACGGCCACTTCGAACCGCTCAGGCATTATGCAGAAGTGCATTTGCTGATTGAACCGGGAGCAAGGGGCAACGGCATCATGTTCGATAGCAGATGTCATGCCGATGATCTGAATGTCAGCTATCAGAATTTGATTCGGAATCACCTCTATGAACGGGAGCATCACGGACTGCTGACCGGCATGCCGGTCACCGACGTGAACATTACGCTGCTGAGGGGCCGCGCGCACAAAGAACATACCCATGGCGGCGATTTTCGTGAGGCTGCCTTTCGAGCACTACGGCAGGGTCTGGAGAAGGCGGACAACGTGCTGCTGGAGCCCTTTTACGATTTTAAAATCAAGGTCGCTATCGATGAAATGGGCAGGGTGCTGTCCGATATTCAGCGTGCTTCAGGTACTTTTAATCCGCCGCAGACAACCGGAACGCAAGCGGTGGTCACGGGCAGGGTGCCTGTATCGACTTTCATGAACTACAGTGCCGAATTCGCATCCTTTACGCATGGACGAGGCAGTATCCGCTGCGTGTTCAGCGGCTACGACCGCTGCCATAATACGGAGGAAGTCATAGAGCGGATGGGCTACCGCAAAGAGGCAGACCCACTGTATACATCCTCCTCTATCTTTTGCGCCAAAGGGGCGGGTTACTCGGTGCCATGGGATGAGGCGGAAGCCAAGATGCACCTTGAATTAGAACCCTAATCGCACATATTTCCAGGATTCAGGTGAATAGTAGGAAGATTTAGGACGAACAATCCTTGTAATGGAAACAAGATGTATATTTTATAGGGCTAAGGGGCGATTGTCGTGAAACTGACGCAAGGAATAGAGGCGCTGGCGGCAGAAATTGCCGATGTGGCTAGGACATCCTTTCGCACTCTTTTTGAAAACGGCGAACGTTACTATTACTGCGCGCTATTTACTACTGGAGAGGGACATGCGCCAAGCATTTCCGCCTGGTCATGGGAGGCCTTGGAGAGGGAAGCGGCCAGGCAAGGAGACGAAAGCGACACGCCGGGATCAACGATTGCGGAACTCATCAAATGGTCCTATGCCGATTCACCCTATTGTTGTTTCAGGGATGAGGAGTTCGATGATGTTAAACAATTGTTTATGGAGCGTCCTTCCATTGCGGAGCTTGAAGCTGACGAATGGAATTGTGAATTTGATTCGAGGCTGAAGGCCATGGAGCTGGCGATGAAAATGCTCGATGATGAAGGCGTGTTTGCCTTGAATCAACCGCGAGAGGCTGTATGCGTCCTTGTCGAGGTCATGCCGCCGGATGAGATCAATACCGAAATCGCCCTGCGTTTGAACCGGGCGGAGTCTCCGGCTATGCAAGCATGGCTGGCGGAGGCAGCGGAGTAAGAGTATTCGCGTTTCTTGAGGGAGAGTTGTAAAATGCCTAATGAAAATCAAATGAATATTTTAGTTGAGAGAGCAAATTGTATTCTTTATTATGCCGAATCTGACCTATCGAAAGAGCATAGTGCAGGCTGGATCGGCGGGAATGCACCTAAATTCTTTGATGATCAATCAGACCTCATCCACAAAGGTAACCCAAAATATGTTTTTTACTTGAGCCTCGTCCATCCCTTTAAACCGGAGTGCATGATTTCGATCTTCATCCCTGAAAACTGTGAGGAGTATTTGGAAAACAACATTTATCCTAATTGCTCGATTAAGGTGATGGAGCATCCCATCTCGACTGAAAGCGTCAAAGATATGTTTACTAACCCGAGTCTTATAAAGCATGCAATCTCAGACGGAAAACTAAGCCGTGACGAAAAGTCGATGGATCAACCTTTTTTGATCAAAGTAGGCGGAAACCCGAGACTTATTCAAAATGAAGACTATTATTTTACGAAGCTGAAAGAGGAGTCATTCTCTTTTTTATTTCAGGTAGATGAAGATGGTTATCCCGAAACGTTGCTGCAAGAGGATTACAATTATCCTTTTGGTTTTGGGTCACTATATATTTTCGCCAAAATAGGGACGACTGAGATACAACATCCAGCAGCAGGTTTTTGGCAATTCTCTTGATTTAGCGTGGGAATCTTGGGCGGACTTGAACGGCGGTGAGCCCGCCAAACGATTTTTGGCGTGCGTATGTCCTATTCGCACAAGCAGGCAGCCCGCCCCTGGCGTAAACTGAATTATAATCAGTGAGCGAGGTGAACTTCCATGGCACAATCGAAGGAGATGCGTGCACGGGCTAAGAAATTTCAAGGCCGTCCGGTCTGTGTCACCCTGCACAGCGGAGAGACCTACGTCGGCTACATCACCGACGTTAATCGCGGCGGGTTGATACTTGCCAGTGCTGGGGCTCCTCCACGCGCTTCTTCCGGGAGGCAAAATTCCCAATCTCTCAAACGCAGAGCCAGTTCGCATGCCCCGGGCGTCCGTCTCGGCAACCGGAAAAGCGGCGCACGTAAACCGTCTGGCCGTTCGCGCTCCCGCAAGCCGGACGCCAAGGTGTCGGCATTCCTGCCGATGATGGGCTCGCTGTTAGGCGGCCTTGGCGGCTCCACTGCAGGCGCAGGAGGACTTGGCGGTATGCTCGGCGGCGGCTTGCGGCTGTTCGGCATGATCCAGAAATTTCTCCCGGTCGTGAAGATGGGCTACGGCATGATCAAGTCCATTCGCCCGTTTCTCGGCGCCGTTAAAGGCTTGATGCCCCCGGCCAGTCCGGCTACGCCGGATAACGAATAATCGTATATCTGTGAACTTTAAGCTCCCTTTGAGTGGTCAAAGGGGGCTAGTCCACAAACCATTATCACTACCACTGTCTAATCCAAATCGGTTTTAACTCGGAATAGCCCATTTCCTTTAGTAAATCCCAGGCATGATCCAGAACGTGAGGCTTCCCCTGGACCCAGAGTTCTTGTCGTTTTGCCATCAAGTATGAGATGATTTCAGCAATATGTTTGGGTTTACCTAGATGGATGACAGTTTCTATTTCATTATTTTGGGCTGAAATGTCATAAAAGGACCAAAAAGTATGAGGCTCTTCTTCAGGAGGATTCGCCTGAAAGATGAGCGTGATTTTGATGTTTTTATTCTCTTTCGGAGATAGGTTTAGGATGAAGCGAGACCCGCCTGAGTACCAATAAACGAAGGCATAACCGTCGACCGTAATATTTCTTAATTGGCTTTTCATTACTTTCTCCCTCACGATATGTTGTTTAAAATGAGCTGCGTTTGATGAGTCTCTAGATACATAACACTTTAAAGAGGTACGTCCCATAGAAAAAATAATAAAATTGCTGGATAAGCAAACAAAGGAAACCTGGCTATGGTCAACAGGAGGGTTCAAATATGTGGTTTGGCAAGAAAGAAACGCAACTGGATCGAATAAAAAACAAACTGAGCCAAGCTATGCGCAAAGACGCGGATTTCTCAGTGTTTGGATCATCCTCACATCAATATAGGGTTAAAGAGAAGCTTACAGCAAAAGAGCTGGCGGACTGGCAAGCCCACAATCAGGTCACACTTCCTGAGCCTTATGCGCTGTTTTTAACGAACATCGGCAATGGAGGCGCCGGACCCTATTATGGAATATATTCAATTGGAAAGGCAACTTCCTACACCGAGCGCCAAGCGCTCCTTGCAAAATCCGTTCTGCATCCCGGGATGACCAAAGAGGAATGGAACCATCTAATTGAGCCCCTGACCAAGGACGAGGATATTCCCGATGAGGAATACGACGACACCTGTAATAAGGTGTTGGGCGGCATGTTGTGCATAGGCACCCAAGGCTGCGAATACGACATGTATCTCGTACTTGAAGGGAAATATAGGGGGAGAATTGTGTACACCTCCGGTTTCCATCCCGATCATCCTTTTTTCTTTGTCTATGAAGACAGCTTTCTGGACTGGTACGAGCGCTGGCTGGATGAAATTATTCTGGATTATGATATCGGGTGGTTTGGCAGTCGAATGCCGGGTGATGAGAATGCGCTGATCCAGATTTATCAGAGCGCTCCAAACGAAGAAATCCAAGCCAAAGCGCTTGATGGAATGTTCAAGTTTAAGAAAGTCTCTCAGCTAACCCTTGCTTTTTTGAAAAAAATTGCGGAGCAAAGCCCCAAAAATCGGACCACAGCCATTTGGCTCATCTGCAAAGCTTCTTTTGACACGGGTAGAAAGTATACTCTGGAGCTGTTGCAATCGGATGAACATGAGGATTTTCTGCAAGCTTTACAGATTCTGCACGCTTCCAGTAAAACTGAGGATTTAACGGAGTTTATTCCAGTGATCTTGCAAAGGCTTGACCGGATTCACGACCCAGAAACGTTGCGTTATGCAGGGTATATCTTGGAAGATTACGGTGCGATTACGCTCCAGAACTTTGCGCCTTTCTTGTGTCACGCCGACCCGAAAATGCAAACCACTGCCATCTATGCCGCGCGCAGTTGCGAAAATAAGCTGGGAAGCTGGCAGATCATTGAACAGATGTTGATGGGGGGCGGCCCGCAGGTTCTGAATAACTTGATTTTATACTGGGGCATTATTCCACATGAGAAGCTGCTGTCTTACTATAAGGAGGTATGGCCGAAATACAAAAGCAATCCGAATTTCAGAGAAAAATTTATCGGTTGTTTGCGAGAACTGCATTTGCCAGATGATTATTTCGACAAAGACGAATCGTAATGAAGGCGTACATGAATTATCCATAAAATGTAAACTAAATCGGATTTACGAGGAAGCCGAAAAAATGCTAAAACGCTACTGACATCCCGTTGTCAGTAGCGTTTTTGTATATTAGGGGTATGCGAATATCGCAGTGCTTTGAGAGGGGCGACCTTTCTCAAAATCTTATTATAGAGGTGGAATTTATTTATGAAAGATATCAATTGGGAAGTGGATCCGGACCACAGCTCCGTCGAGTTTTCGGTGACGCATTTAATGATTAGTAGAATTAAAGGAGTATTCGAGCATTTCCAAGCGATCTTGAGTTTTGACCCCAACAATTTAAAAACCATGGGTATTCAGGCTTCCATAGATGCAAATAGTATTACAACTCGCCAATCGCAACGAGATGAACACCTGAAGAGTGACGACTTCCTTCATGCAGCCAAGTATCCAACCATTACGTTTCAAAGCACCAGCTGCGTCCTTGCTGGCGAAAGGCAATATGAACTTACGGGCAATCTAACTCTGCATGGAGTAACCAAACCCATCACTTTTCATACCTTTTTTGAAGGACTAAACAAAGACCCTCGTGGCCGGGAACGTGTAGGATTTCATTCAACAGCCAGTATTGACCGCAATGAATTTGGCTTGACATTCAACTCGCCTCTGGAAAAAGGCGGGGTTATCGTCGGAAATGAAGTGAGAATCGAGCTTTATATCGAGGCAATTAGAATAGAATAGCAGTCCTAAAGGCCATCCTTTTAGCGGGGTGGTCTTTAAACTTGCCGTTACAGGTAGGGCGGTGAACCGTATCACAAATAAGGGCGGAAATTTTGAAGCAAAACAGTTTTGTTTTCCATAAGCATGAATTAGAATGTGGACTAAATGCAAATGCTTCGATAGAATATCATTCTATATTGTTGTGTTTTTTATTAAGGCGGATTGGGGAGGTAATCATGGGAAATACGGATAAGTTTGAAATGATAGCTAATGTATATGACACTTCTGAAAGAATTCAAATTGCAAAGGCATCATCTGATGCCATTCGTGAGTATGTAGTTGACGCTAATAGTAAGAATGCTATTGATTTTGGGTGTGGAACAGGTCTTGTCGGAATGAGCTTGTTAAATGATTTTAATTCTATGCTTTTTCTGGATACTTCACAAAACATGATTAATCAAATAAAGCAAAAAATTACTGATCTTCACATTCAGAATGCAGATACATTATGTTTTGACTTTGAAAAGGAAGGTCTAACGGATTTACATGCGGACTATATTTTTATGGCTCAGGTTCTACTCCATATTCATGATGTTGAAATCGTTTTATCAAGGCTATTTGATGTTCTAAATGAAGGAGGACATTTACTAATCGTAGATTTTAATAAAAATGAAAAAGTAGTTTCAGATATAGTTCATAACGGATTTCATCAAGAAGAGCTGACTGACATTATGACTAAAATAGGATATAGAGATATTCAGTCCAAAACTTTTTTTAACGGAAGTAAAATATTCATGGGACAAGATGCATCTATGTTTATTCTTGATTCTCGAAAATAAACTTTTAGGCAGAAATCAGCTCTCCTTATAGTTAGCAGTTCTAAGGTACAACGAAATAAAAGGCCGTCCCTTATGAGACAGCCCATGCTTCTTGTACGGTTTTAAACTTATGATTCAATCTGTGCCTAGTAATGAATTAATTATGTTCAGGTGGCTTTTTTATAAACCAACCCAGCGCCAGAATAAGTATTGCCAGAATAAATTCAATCCAAAAAACCGTTTGTAGACCGGAAACCATGCTTTGTGTCTTCTCATGCATCGCAGTGGGATTGAGCGAATGGTGAAGATAACGATTGGCTCCAGACGACATGATGCCGACGAACAATGCGATGCCAATTCCCCCTGCAATCTGTTGGAGCGTATTATATATGGCTGTGCCATGAGGAACCAGGTGACGTGGAAGTTGATTCAATCCTGTCGTCTGAGCCGGCATGACGACGAATGACATGCCTAAGAATAAGAGGATATGATTGAACAGAACGGAGCCTTGTGTTGTATCACTGTCGATGCCGGTAAACAGCCACAACGATATGGCGAACGATCAGGAATAGCCCGGGCACAATGACGAGTCTCGGCCCGAATTTATCGAGTAATTTCCCCGATACCGGCATCAGCATTCCGTTCAAAATGCTACCCGGCATTAGAAGTAAGCCTGTCGCGAATGCTGTCAACTTCATCACATCCTGCATATAGAACGGCAGCAAAGTTGTTGTGGCGAATAGAACCATCGTCAGAATTACAATCAATACCGCAACCAGAGAAAAAGTGGAATGCCGGAATACGGAAAGATTGATCAACGGCTCTTTGATCTTAAGCTGGCGCCATACAAGCAAGAGCAAGAAAAGGCTACCTATTGCAATCGATCCGTAACCTTCTGGCTCAAGAGAGACACTTGTTTGGCTGAAGCCATAGGTGACGCAGCCGAAACCGACGGTTGACATCACAATGGATACAAGATCGACCCTTGGCTTGGTCAGTTCTGTCACGTTCTTTAAGTACACGAATGCATAAATCATCGAAAACAGTGCGACAGGAATCACCATGTAGAACAGCCATCGCCATTGAAAGGTATCGATAATTAAGCCAGACAAAGCCGGCCCGATGACAGGGGCGACCATGATGACCAGCCCCATGAGACCCATGGCGGCACCCCGACGTTCTGGAGGATAGAGAGCGAGAATCGTATTCATCATCGACGGGATCAATAATCCTGTCCCGCAAGCCTGAACAACCCTGCCCATCAGCAAGATTCCGAATCCCGGGGATACTGCACACAAGCAGGTACCGGCCAAAAATAACGCCATCGCAGACATAAACATCTGGCGAGTCGTGAACCATTGCTGTAGTAATGCGGTCACCGGCACCAGTACGCCGATCACGAGCATATATCCCGTCGATAACCATTGTATGGTCGAAGCAGCAACGCTAAATTCTCTCATCAACGCAGGAAACGCATGGGTAAGTAAATTTTCGTTAAGAAACGCGACAAATGTACCGATGAGTAGAGCGGTTAATATTGCCCCTCTCTTCATTCCTCTTGCATCTTGATCCTGATTGTCCATCTTCTACCTCCCGATTGTTCATTACGTTCCGTCCATTGTTTGTATATCGCTTAACCCGCAACGCCTTGAAGATCATTTTACGTGAAGTGGGATTAATTGGAAAAAGTGAAATTGCCCATCATACTCGGAAATTCATTCATATTTCGAAAGCATAAGGGGGGCTCCACCACGGTGTCGCTCATTCGCGCATTATTTCTTGACAAGATGAGGTTAGGGGATTATGATAACGTGCCGGTCAACTCTATAAGGCAAATAAAATCAAAAAGGCTGACTTTTCGTAGTGCCTTGGCACTGGAATCGTCAGCCTATCGTGCAGATTATCCTACACCATCACTTTCTAACAAAGAATAAAAATTATCACGGTCTTGGTCATCAAATTTGCCAAGTGTCCTTACCCTAACAAATTCATGTCCGCCATACATGTCTATTTCCTCACCGTACCTATTGTAGAGCGCGATCATATTGCCATCCTGATTCAACTCCAAGTACCCATAAATTTTGCTTCAGGAACTTCACCGTAAAAGAGCGTAAATTTGATTTTGATCACTCTGTGCGTGCAGATCCTCCCTTCCTGTCTTTCGTATTGGCTTTGAATATATATAGTATTCTCCATAAAATGTCAAGAGATAAGGTTTCTACGTATCTCTAAATGTTATTCAATTTATAATGACAAGCTCAATATATGGATAGTGTAAATTTCAAGCTTCTAAGTTTTTGGTGGGCAGTTTTTGTTTAGCCGTGCGATCGAAAATTGCCGTACACACAGTAACTACTGTTGTTTTTCCCCATTAGGTTCGCAGACCGCTTTCGCTTTGTGTCATATGACATTATGGCACTGGCGGATTTGACATCAAGAGCCGTAGGATACGATGACTACTTGTAAAGGATGTGGGCTCTTTGATGACAAGAACCGTCGTCAGCTTTATTCAAAATGGCTATTTCCTACTGCTTACTTTCGCTACCGGATTGTTTTACTTTTGCTTTTATCTGGTCGCTCTTACATTAGGCTTGAGTCTTTCGTTTACCGTCGCGGGCGTTCCTCTGATTACTCGCATTTTGCGAACTACAAACACCTTCCTGCAATTTGAACGCACACAGACCAAGATCTATACGGATATTACCACAGAGCTTTACGTTAAACCAATAAACACCGATGACTCTATCTGGCTTCAAGCAAGGAAGGAGCTGCTAAATCGGCGCAACTGGATCGCTATCGGCTGGCTGATGCTGAAGCTTCCGGTGGGGATTTTAAGCCTCATTAGTGCAGCCTTGCTTTATATAACTCCACTCGCAATGATTGCGGCCCCGCTCCTCTTTCCACTATTTAATTATTATTTTATGGGTGTACCTATAGATACTGTGATAAAATCCGTACTGGTTTCGGCCTCAGGAGTCATATTCACTATGGTGAGCTACAGGCTTGCGAACAGCTTCACGCGTATGCTAGGAGGCTACACCCGTCGTATGATCAAGAGTGTGAACCGGTAGCCGGAATGTCCCGGTCTGGATTTAAAAGTATTGTTGGATAATGATCTGCTCTATAATAGTTACGTAATGTCATACTGATAGTTCTTAGGGGTTGATGGTTTTGTTCGATATGGTAAAGCAGTGGTTCTGGTACGACTGGTTCATGCTTATGATCCGCTTGATTTGCAGTACTTCTCTCCTGCTCACTATCATAGAGCGGCAAGCTCATTTCACGCTGCCGCTTTGGGTTCTTGTGTTTTGGCAGCTTATTGCTTTTTCCGTTCCCTGGCTGTGCTTGCAGCTCAATTATAGATACTACCTGCTTACCGAGATTGTGATCCCGGGCGGGCTCTGCTTGTATTTAGTTTTGTTCTTTCCAGAAGCCTACCTCACATTCCTGGTATATGCATTTTTGATTGCCTCTAATAGCAAACAAAGAACATATCTTTGGTCAGGTCCTTTATCGATATTGCTCCTACCCGCTATAATTAAGCTGCTTGCAGAGCAGATTGATTTTTGGATTATGACCATTCAATTCGGGACGGCTTATGCATTCGGATTTTCCTTCCATTTATTGATGGTCAATCATCGTCAAAGTGAAATTATACGCGAGCAAAATGCGGTGCTGGAGCAGTACTTGTCCCAAATCGAGCGCATCACGCTGGCCGAAGAGCGGAATCGGCTCTCCAAAGAGCTCCATGATACCGTCGGTCATGCGTACACTTCCCTCATTATGGGGTTGGAAACCTTGCGCCCTGAGCTAGAGACGGATACAGGAACGAAACGGCTCGATTCCCTATTGAACCTGGCCCGGGAAAATATGGATGAAGTGAGAGGCTATGTGCATCAAATCGAATCGCCGCATGAAGAACTCCCACTGCTTCAGTCTTTGCGGAAGCTGGCAGAGGAGTTTCAGGAGCATGCTAAGGTGTCGGTTCGTTTCCAGGCCTTCGGGGAGGAATACCCTGTAACGAAGCAAGCGAAGATAGCGCTGTATCGCTGCTTGCAAGAATCATTGACGAATGCCGTGCGTCATGGACACTCGACGGAGATTACGGTTTCAGTGCAATTCGAGCCTCAGCAGACGAGGCTGGAAATTCAAGATAACGGCCGTGGGATGGAACATGGACGGGATGGTTTCGGCTTGAACGCCATGAAAGAGCGAGCGATGAATTTGCAAGGTCATGTTGGCGTCTATACCCAACCGGGCGAAGGCACCCTCGTTACCTGCACCCTGCCACGACAAACGGAGCTTAAGGATGATGTCATCCGTCTGTTGGTCGTCGATGACCAGCCTTTTATCCGTGAAAGTCTACGGATTCTTCTCGAGGAGCAGCAAGATTTGCAAGTCGTAGGGGTGGCAGAAGATGGCGAGCAAGCCATCGAACTGTGCAGACAGGTTCAGCCTCAGCTGGTGCTCATGGATTTGGACATGCCGAACCTGGACGGAATCTCCGCATCCCGTACCATAAAACAAACGTGGCCCCACATCCGCATCTTGATTCTCACCACGTTCGAAGATACTGGACAGGCTCTGGAAGCGCTGCGAAGCGGAGCGGACGGATACCTATTGAAGTCGATGAAGCCGGTAGAGCTTGCCGAAACAATACGTACGGTCTATCGCGGAGGCACGCTGATCGATCAGGAGATGTCGCACAAATTGTTTGCTCAGCTGGAAGCCGCCAAGAGCGGAGACGTTCCGTCGACAACCAAAGTGGCTGCGACCTATGATTTAACTTCACGGGAGCTTGAAATTTTACAGTTCGTGTCGAAAGGACTGCGATATAAAACCATTGCTTCCAAATTGTATTTATCCGATGGTACGGTTAGAAACTATGCGTCATCGGTCTATCTGAAGCTGGGGGTTCGCAACCGAGAGGAAGCAGTGCAAAAGGCCCGGGAGGCAGGGCTTTTGGAATAAACCTTACGGTTCGATGCGGATTTCCGTTGGATATGGAGGAAACTAAAAACAAGCGGCAGCATCAGCAGCCGCTTGTTTCTTATTGTACAAGAAAATCCCCAGTTTTGACGGGGGTTCAGGAAATCTTATATAAAGTACCATTATAGGAATTGGCAATTACAAAAAGGCAGATACCCCCCTTGTGAGGGAAGCCTGAGACCAATCGCGGTCGGCAGACTTTCGGTACGCCTCCTTAGGTGCCTGCTAGTACCGTGCCCTTATCGGTTGGCTTTTGCTTGCCCATAACATCCTCGAATGGGCGAGATGAGCCAAAAAGCGCGAGTCATGGGGAAATCCCCCCTGCACTCGCGCTTTTTTTCGTTAATCCCGAAGTAAGCACTGTCCTTTACGGTAGAAAATTTACTTAATCCTTTTGAATTAGTGACTGATTGGCAACGTATAGTAATTAAATGCTTGATCCAACAAGGCACTGGCTTCTTGACGCTTCAAAAGCTGTTTGGAGCGGAAGTCTATGGAGCCGTCTAAATTGATCTTGGTATTCGGGTCCATGATACCTTGGGAAACAAGAGCTGTGATGGCTTTAACTGCCCAAGCATCCGTTTCGCCACCCAATTTAACCTTAATTCCAGGCTCAACCTGTTTCAGGTTCTGGATCATTACCGCCGCCATTTGTCTAGTGATAGGAGAATTAGGCTGATAATTACGTAGTCCGGCCATCATCTGTTTTGTATTCGGTTCAATCATGAAAGGTTGTTTATACCACCCGTGGGCGCGCAGCAGCACTTCTGAGAATTCTCTCTGAGTCATCGTTCCTTTCGGATCGAAGAGGTGGGCTGATTTTCCGCTCATGACTTTCAAAGCATTAAGGTTGTTTATATATGGAATATATTTACTATCCGCAGGTACATCAGAAAATGGTGAATCAATGTTTATTTTTTGCGCATAAGCAACGAGGTCTGGGAGTTGCATGTAATACAAATATGCAATATGGCCTGCTTGATTTTTATTAAACGTCAATTTATTACCTGATTCATCTTCAAATAATAAAGGGTGGATCATTTTTAGTGTATGTTTGCCTGATGTTCCTGTCTCCATTATTAATTTCCCGTCCGAATACGAAACCTTCGTCCTTAAGGCAGCGATACGCGTGTTTTGGTATAATCCCACGTAGTCTTGGGCCTGCTGCTCACTTATTGTCGCGTAGGTTGACTTTGGAAGTTCTGATTTTCTCGGATAATAATGATTCATAAATTCTTCATACACGTCAAGACTCATCATGGAGTCGTTATTGTAGGACATGTACATTGCTGTATTCTTCTCAGGCAGAATAACAATCAAGGAAGAATGCCCTGTAACATTTCCTCCCTTTAGAATCACATGCTGATTATTCATCTTCTCTTTGAAGTAGCCTTCGAATCCAATTGTTGTGACCGGGAACTCCTTATCAGGGAATAATTGGTATGTGTGCATTTGCTCTATGCTCTTTGGACTCACTACTTCTTTACCTTTGTACTTGCCTTTGTTCAGGTGCATAATAAGGTACTTCGCCATGTCATCTGCTGTTGAGACGATACCGCCTTCAGGTTTTTCCGTTGGTTTAAACCCGTCCAAGGGTATCAGTTCGCCTGTTGGTCCATAGTGAGCAGCCATTCTGCTTAACAATTGGGGGGTAAACCGCACATTCGTCGAATTCATGCCTAACGGTTTGAAAATATTCTTTTCCATATATTTGGAATATGACATACCCGTTACGTTTGCTACAGCATATCCCGCTAGCATGAAACCAAAATTGTCATAAGTGTACGCTTCTCCTGGAGTCCTGACAACAGTTGGCATATTTGATGCAATGAACTTCTTCATCGGAAAATATTTGTCCGCGTATTCTGGATGCATTTCCATGGAAATATCTGGTTCATCAAATCCACTTGAATATGTAAGTAGATCAAACATCGTCAGTTTTTTTCCTGTTTTATTCGGAACCTTTATTCCTCCTAAATACTCTTGGATATCGCGTTTTAAATCCATTTTCCCCTTATCGACCAACTGCATAGCTGCCAATGCAGTGAATGACTTTGTAACAGAGCCGATTTGGAAAACGGTATTTTTATCAACAGGAATTTTTTTGCCCTTGTCGGCATACCCGTAACCTTTGCTTAGCATCACTTTCCCACCTGCAACGACCACAAAATTAGAACCAACTGTATTATACTTCTTCATCTTGTCCGCAAAAACGCCATCTGCAAAAGCTTCTAGTTCCTTAGCATCTCGCGGTCCCTCCAAGCTAGCCTTCTCAGATGCAACTGGTACGTTAACGGGTGCGGCAACTGATGCGCCGTTGGGTGCCATACACGCGGTAGTTACCGTAGCAGATAATAGTAGAACCGCGAGACTGGTGTGAATCATTTTTTTCATGAATGATTTCTCCTTGAAATGTATTTTTGCCTTATAGCGTCCGGCAAAACCAAGTATGGCAAAGGACTTGTCATACCAACAAGTTACATTTCGCCACCCACCATACCAAGTCACTCCAAAGTGTCATATGACAATTAGGCACTAGGTTTAAAGGGCGATGGGTCATTCAGAAAAAACGGAAATTCACCACAGTTACATATCCTTTTTTACCTCAGTTCTTCTTAACCGTCTCTCCTTCAATTAACACAGGCTGATAATAGGTGTGGTTACGTAGATCCTTTTTCCCTTGAAGTTTCTTAATAACCCAATCGGCGGCATCACGTCCCATTTGTTCCTGGGGGTGCGTTAATGTCGTTAGTTTGATGTTTGCATTCTTGGAAATATAGGAATTATCTTGACCAATAATGGATAAGTCTTCGGGCACAGATATCCCAAGTTGTCTGCATACATGTACAACTTCTAGTCCGACCTCGTCGTTATAGCAGACAATTGCGGTTAAATCGTCTCTTTGTTCGGTCAGGAATTTCTTCAAGTTGGTGGATAGGTCCTGCTTTGTCTCTGTATAGAATGAGAGCACTTGCTCTGGGTGAAACCGTAATTTGGCTTCTCCAAGCGCTTTGATATAGCCCTTCATTCGATACTTTCCTTGTAAATCGTCCATTTTGGCAATGATGCCAATCTGTGTGTGTCCGTTAGCGATCAATTCTTTGGTCGCCAGATAGCTGGATTGTACGTCATCGAGGCAGAAGTAAGGAACTTCCAACTCTTCATAATAGGCATTAATCATGATGAAGGGAACATCCTGTTCCTTGAACGTCAGATAATAAGCGATATTGGGATTATATAGATTGCTCTTCGTAGGCTCAATGATCAAACCATCCACACCAAAGGACAGCATCATCTCCAAGGCTTTCTTTTCCTGGGCGACATCATTATTGGTACTCGCTAATAGTAATGAATAATTATCTTCATTTAATCTGGCTTCAATCCCGCGAATTATCGAGGGGAAGATGTAATCAGAGATGTAGGTCGTGATGACTCCGATGGTTTTATTACTGGAGTTCCCACCAGTCTTTGAGCGAAATTGGTTACTGACATAGGTGCCAGATCCTTTTTCACTTCTTAAGAAACCTTCGTTGGATAGTTCCAAAATAGCCTTCCGAACCGTCTGGCGACTAACTTTATACTTATCCTGCAAAGCGAATTCCGTTGGAATTTGTTCTCCTACGCTGTATGCCCCTGAAAGAATATTGCTTTTTATATCCTCAAGGATGACCTGATACTTTGGTTTCACTTTATTCCTTCTTTCCAAGTTGTTCTAATACTAATTAATGCATCTATAATATTTGTATGTACATATTTTAGCATAATTATGAGTTTATTATAATCTATTGTCCTATCTGTATAAATACTAAAGTTAAAACTAGAAAAACACTCGGTTTGTCAAAGTATTTGTAAGTATAACTATGGTTTTGTGTTGACAAATGTACGCACAAAAAATATACTAAGGCTGTAAACAAAAGAAAGCGCCTTCTTTCAATTAATGCGATTATAACAGTTGTTCAGAGAGAGGAGTAACGTGAGCATGGATCAAGACACTAAACAAGCGATTACTAAGGGAGAAACCTCACTTGGTATTGAATTTGGATCCACACGTATCAAGGCAGTGCTGATTGATCATCGTTTTGAAACCATCGCATCTGGAAGCTATGAGTGGGAAAACCTCCTGGTAGATGGATATTGGACGTACAACTTAGAGAGTATTATTATGGGCCTGCAAGAGGCTTATCGTGAAATGAAGCAAGAGGTTGAGCAAAAATATGGAGTCACCCTTCGTACGGTTGGTTCTATAGGATTCTCTGCAATGATGCACGGCTATATGGCTTTTGACAGCAAGGGTGAGTTGCTTGTTCCGTTCCGGACTTGGCGGAATGCGACAACCGGGGCTGCAGCAAAAGCTTTAACTGATAAATTTCAATTCAACATTCCTGAGCGATGGAGTATTGCTCACTTGTATCAAGCGATATTGAACGAAGAGCAACATGTCCCTCATATTGATTTTATGACGACGTTGGCTGGATATATCCACTGGCTGCTGACTGGCGATAAGGCAATTGGTATCGGAGACGCTTCGGGGATTTTCCCAATTGATGAGACTACACATGATTATAACGAGTCGATGGTTAAGCAGTTTGATGAACTCATTGCAGCCAAAGGCTACGATTGGAAGTTACAAGACATTATTCCTAAAGTTCATATCTCAGGCGAGCAGGCAGGTGTACTAACCGCAGCGGGAGCGAAAATCTTAGATAAATCCGGAGACTTACAACCTGGTATTCCGCTTTGTCCTCCAGAAGGTGATGCGGGAACAGGAATGGTCGCTACGAATAGTGTGAGAAAACGTACTGGCAACGTGTCTGTGGGAACCTCGGTTTTTGCCATGATTGTATTAGAGAAGGACCTTTCAGCGGTATATCCGGAAATTGATCTGGTGACCACACCGAATGGTAATCCGGTCGGGATGGTTCATGCCAACAACTGTTCAAGTGATCTCAATGCTTGGCTGGGCTTGTTCCGTGAATTCTATGAGGCCATGGGGCACAAGGCGGATCCGAATCAATTGTTCAGTGTGTTGCTGAATAAGGCTTTGGAAGCGGATCCAGATGGCGGTGGTTTACTCAGCTATGGCTATTTGTCAGGGGAGAATATCACCGGAATAGAGAAAGGCAGACCGTTGTTTGTCCGCTCTCCTGAGAGCCGTTTCAATTTGGCCAATTTCATGCGGACTCATCTGTTCACTGCATTTGCTGCTTTGAAAATCGGAATGGATATTTTGACGAAGAAAGAATACGTCGCAATTGACAGCATTCTGGCTCACGGTGGTTTATTTAAAACCCCTATCGTCGGACAAAAGATTGTTGCGGCTGCTATGAATGTCCCGGTATCCGTGATGTCAACAGCTGGAGAAGGCGGAGCGTGGGGTATGGCTATTCTGGCTTCTTACATGATGAACAAGGATCAACAAGAAAGTCTGGAAGACTTCCTCGACCAAAAAGTATTTAGAGATGTTGAGGGACAAGAAATTCATCCTGACGGTTCCGATGTTAAGGGGTTCGAAACATTCTTAGAACGCTACACACAAGGCCTGGCGATTGAGCAGGCTGCTGTAGATAATCTAGTGGAAAACTGGAGGAATTGACGTGTTAGAGCAGCTGAAAGAAGAAGTATTTCAAGCCAATCTGGATTTGCCTAAACATGGACTCGTGAAATACACCTGGGGTAACGTAAGCGCTGTTGATCGTGAGCGTGGCTTATTCGTTATCAAACCGAGTGGTGTTAGTTATGACACGATGAAACCTAGCGATATGGTGGTTGTTGATTTTGACGGCAATGTTGTTGAAGGAGAGATGAGACCTTCATCGGATACACCGACTCATGCCGTACTTTACAAGCACTACGCAGAGATCGGCGGTATTGTGCATACGCATTCGACTTGGGCGACGATTTGGGCTCAAGCAGGCCTGGATGTACCTGTAATGGGGACTACTCATGCAGACACCTTCTATGGTTCTGTTCCCTGTGCTCGTTTCCTGACACAAGAGGAGATCGACCGTGGTTACGAAGCGGAAACCGGCCGTGTCATCATCGAAACTTTTGAGCAGCGCGGGCTGGATATTTTAGCAGTGCCAGGTGTCCTGCTTAAGGGTCACGCTCCCTTCACTTGGGGGAAAGATGCGAAATCCGCAGTTATGAATAGCGTCGTGTTGGAAGAAGTTTCGAAAATGAATTTATTCGCACGGGAATTGAATCATTTTGCTGAAGAATTGCCGCAGCGGATTCTAGATAAACACTATTTGCGCAAACATGGGAAAGACGCCTACTACGGGCAAAAGTAAGACCAACTAAACTAAAAATGAAGAAAAGAGGATGAATGATGTCAACAGTAGGTACAAAACAGTTCTGGTTTGTCGTAGGTTCACAACATCTGTATGGAGAAGAAGCATTAGCAGAAGTCAAAGCACACGCACAAGAAATGACCGATGCCCTAAATAAGAGCGGCGTTCTGCCTTATCCGCTTGTATTGCAAGATCTGGCGGTTAGTGCAGACAAAATCACCAGCCTTATGAAAGAAGTCAACTATCGTGATGAGGTTGCTGGTGTCATCACTTGGATGCATACCTTCTCACCTGCAAAAATGTGGATTCGCGGTACTAAATTGCTGCAAAAGCCGCTACTTCATTTGGCCACACAGTACAATGAAAGCATTCCTTGGGCTACAATTGACATGGACTTCATGAACCTCAATCAGGCAGCTCATGGTGACCGTGAATATGGGTTTATCAACGCCCGCTTGAAGAAACAGAATAAAGTGGTTGTAGGTTACTGGGAACGTGCAGAAGTGCAAAAACAAATCGCAGAGTGGATGGATGTAGCGGTTGCTTATAACGAAAGCTTCAATATCAAAGTCGCCCGCTTTGGCGACAACATGCGTAATGTTGGCGTTACGGAAGGTGATAAGGTCGAAGCCCAAATTCAATTTGGATGGACCGTTGACTACTTCGGAATTGGCGACCTCGTTCAGTACGTCAATGCTGTGAAAGAAGAAGAGATTGATGCTTTGTTTGCGGAATACTCTGAACTTTATGAATTCGATTATGGTACTTATAGCAAGGAAGCTTGGGAAGCCAGTGTAAGAGTGCAAGCAAGCTATGAAATTGCTATTAAACGATTCCTGGATCATGGCGGCTATACTGCCTTCACTACGAACTTCGAAGACCTCTATGGTATGAAACAGCTCCCTGGTCTTGCCGTTCAACGTTTGATGGCACAAGGATACGGATTTGCTGGTGAAGGAGATTGGAAGACTGCAGCGCTCGATCGCCTGCTTAAAGTCATGAGCCATAACCAATCCACTGGCTTTATGGAAGACTACACCTATGAATTAGCGGCTGGTCAGGAATCGATCCTTCAATCCCATATGCTTGAAGTTGACCCAACGTTGGCGAGCAACAAGCCTAAAGTCATCGTTTCTCCGTTAGGTATCGGCGATCGTGAAGATCCAGCCCGTCTGGTATTTGACGGCAAGGCAGGAGACGGTGTGGTTGTTTCTATGGCTGACTTTGGCACTCATTATAAACTGCTGATCAATGAGGTTACGGCATTTGAACCGACAGTTCCTGCTCCAAATCTTCCGGTAGCCCGTGTACTGTGGAACGTGAAGCCTAACTTCCAGGATGGAGTTAAGGCATGGATTGAGAACGGTGGCGGTCACCATACTGTGGTTTCCTTGAATCTAACCACAGACCAAATTGTGACTTATGCAAAACTGGTTAACCTGGAATACGTAATTATTAAATAACTAGAAGATAGCCATCTATAAAAGCATTGGGTCAGTCCTTAGGATCCAATGCTTTTTATTGGTTTTCTAAGGATGTCGAGATAAAGGAAAGGTTCCTAAGCTATCTGGCGATATAACGAGATAATTGGATTCTCCTTAAGGTAATCATTTAATTCATAAGGATGTGATACTATGGCGAATGTACCAGCTACGAAAACGAAATTGGTTATCGTCGAAGGCATACCTGGCTCTGGCAAATCCACATTATCTAGATACATACATGACATGTTAAATACACATCAAATAGAATCGGAACTATTTTTAGAAGGAAATTTACGGCATCCCGCTGATTATGAATCGGTTGCATGTATGCCGAACGAAGAACTTGATCGGCTCCGATCAATCTATTCCGAGGTGTTTCATTACATTGATCCGTTCGTATCTTTGAATGGCAACGACTCTTTAATCGCATATGCGCTTGCGCAGCAATCAGCCCAAAATAAAATTCCTTCTAGTTTGTATGAGGAAATCCAGCGTTATGAAATCTGCGATGGAGTACCCGTGGAAAAGTACTGCGAATTGATGATCCAACGTTGGAAGTCTTTTGTTAAAGATCAGCGAGAAAAGGAAAAGCTAATCATACTCGAATGCTGTTTTTTACAGAACCCAGGGTGTGCATTACTCGCCCGGCATGATGCTGGAAATGATCGATTTGTTCGGCATGTATTACAGATTGCGGAGCAAATTCAGGAGTTAAATCCAATTTTGTTCTATTTGAAGCAACCTGATGTGCGTGAGACGATTGAGCGAGTAAAAACGATGAGATCTCAAGAATGGTTAGATTTCACGATTTGGTACCATACAGAGCAAGATTATGGAAGGAAGAAGGGGCTTCATGGGTACGAGGGATATATTCAGTTCCTTGAATATCGACGAGAGCTAGAATTACAAATTATTGAGCAACTTCCTTTTCAATCGTTTGTTATGGATAACTCCGATTATGATTGGGTGAATCAACAACAGACTGTTTCGAATATCATGATGAAGTATTTATAAACCATGAAGCTCATTCGAGGAAACGTTAGTGCAATTAGAAAGGGCCTGTCCCGTAAAGATTGGCCCAAAAACTTGCCGTTACAGGCAGCCCTGTGACTCTCATGTTTTAAAAGTTCAGTAGAGAGAAGGTTATAAGCTATGAGTGATTATGGTCCAGATCTATTTAAAGGTACCGCTTGGTACTACTCTAGGTATCGACCTCCTTATCCTTCGTCGCTTATTCGGTTTTTAGTTAACAAGTTTTCTCTGAATGGGGAAGGTCGCTTGCTTGACTTAGGATGTGGAACGGGTCAGCTATCTCTAAGATTTAGTGATTGGTTTGAAGAAATAGTAGGTGTAGATACTGAATCAGAAATGCTAGATGAAGCAAACCGTTTGTCCAGTGATAAAAGGTTGGACAATGTTAAATGGGTACAAGGAAGGGCGGAAGAGCGCGTATGTGACTGGAGTGTCTTTCGCCTCGTTATAATTGCGAAAGCATTTCATTGGATGGATAGAGAGTCCATTCTTGACATTCTGTATAACAGTTCTGATACTAATGGTGGCGTAGCTATTATTGATAATACTGGGAAGCAGGAACCCTTACTTTGGCAACTCAAGGTCAACGAAGTAGTGAGACGTTGGCTAGGAGACGCAAGAAGAGCTGGTAATAGCACTTACACTCCCCCAAAGGAGAGGTATGAGGATATTGTAAGAAAATCTGGATTCAAAAATGTCCAAAGACATATTTTACCGAGTTATTCATATACATGGACTGTTGATTCGATCATTGGAAATCTGTACTCTACATCATTTGCTTCAAGACGCCTTTTTGGTGATAATTTAGTACGATTTGAAAATGATTTAACATCTGTTCTACTAGATATGGACTCCACGGGTGTGTTTACCGAAGAATTGTCAGTGTCTGTTATTACTGCTAGTAAGTGAAGCCCCCATAATACAGCGTGTTGAGATCCATTCTTATTATTTTGCAAAGAAAATTCTCACTTTTTAGCAGAAATGATTTATAATTATCAGATAATAGACAATATAATTTTTAAAAGATTATATTTTAGTTATAATAGAGACAGAAAAGATATGTTCCTGAGTGGAGCCTTGCTTCTTGTATCACCTAAGCAGGAGGGCCTGCTCTTTTTTGCAAATATAAGAGATAAGGAAGGTTTTTATGAATAGCATTCAGAAAAATACAGACGTTATCTTAATTGGTGCCGGAGTCATGAGCGCGACTCTGGGATCATTGCTAAAAGAGTTAGCACCAGAATGGGAAATTAAAGTGTTTGAGAAACTCGCAAACGCAGGAGAAGAAAGCTCTAACGAATGGAATAATGCAGGTACAGGCCATGCTGCACTGTGCGAACTGAACTATACATCCGAAAAAGCTGATGGATCTATAGATATTCGTAAAGCTGTAGACATTAATGAGCAGTTTCAGCTTTCAAGACAGTTTTGGTCTTTTCTTGTAAACAGCCATTTGATTCGTAATCCTCAGGACTTTATCAAGCCAATACCTCATATGAGTTTGGTAACAGGAGAGAAAAATGTATCTTTTTTGAAAAAAAGGTTTAAAGCGCTTTCAACTATTTCTCTATTTCAAGGCATGGAATTTTCCGACGACCCTGAAAAGCTGAAGGAATGGATTCCGCTAATTATGGAAGGCCGTACATTGAATGAACCAATCGCGGCAACCAAAATCGACTCTGGAACAGATGTCAACTTTGGTGCTTTAACACGCATGTTGTTTGAGCATTTAAAAAGTAAAAACGTTGAGATCAATTACAAGCATAGTGTAAAGGATATTAAACGTGCGAGCGACGGCTCGTGGAAAGTCAAAGTCCATAATCTGGATAACGGTAAAATCGAATACCATACTGCCAAATTTGTCTTTATCGGTGGTGGGGGTGGAAGTCTACCTTTGCTACAAAGAACCGGTATTCCTGAGTCCAAATATATCGGGGGATTCCCGGTAAGTGGACTATTTATGGTATGTAACAATCCTAAGGTTGTCGCCCAGCATCATGCGAAAGTATACGGTAAAGCTAAGGTTGGTGCTCCTCCCATGTCTGTTCCGCATCTGGATACAAGATATATCGGTAACCAAAAAGCACTGCTATTTGGACCGTTTGCCGGCTTCTCACCGAAGTTCTTGAAAACGGGCTCAAATTTGGATTTGATCGGATCTGTAAAACCCAATAATCTCATCACGATGTTGGCGGCAGGCGCAAAAGAGATGGCATTGACCAAATACCTGATTCAGCAAGTGATGTTATCGAATGAAAAGCGTCTGGAAGAATTACGCGAGTTTATTCCGAACGCCAAAATCGAGGACTGGGGGATCGTGGTAGCGGGTCAACGTGTGCAGGTGATCAAAGATACGGAGGGCGGTAAAGGAACACTTCAATTTGGTACAGAAGTGGTTAGTGCTGCTGATGGTTCGATAGCTGCACTGCTCGGCGCCTCTCCGGGTGCTTCTACTGCTGTTCACGTTATGCTGGAAGTATTGGAAAAATGCTTCCCACAACATATGGAAGAGTGGGAACCAAAAATAAAAGAAATGATTCCTTCTTATGGGGTGTCACTAGCGGAAAACCCAGAGCTTTACCAAGAAATTTATGACTCCACAACGGAGGTGCTCGGTCTGGGCGAAAGGGAACCGCTTCATCGTTAATTTTTACATGGCTAGTAACTCGATCATCCAAATATTTTTAATAAAAAGCACAGTAATCTTACGATATATTTTAGAGTCCAATAAGCAACAACACCAAGCGGTGGGAAGAAAATCCCCACCGCTAAAAATGTTTGTTTAACAAAACAAAGTTTTGCAATCCTTCTGCATTTTCGATGTCACATGGATGAACAGCTTCCATGGTAAAGCTTTATGTATGAATAGATAGGGGCGCACTCACAAGAGGAGGTGCCCCTATCTATTTATGTTATATTTGTGCGGTTGGACGGATCACGATTTCGTTCACATCAATGTCAGCCGGTTGTTCAATTGCGAATCCAATTGCGCGGGCTACCGCGTCTGGTGTCATGGCTAGTTTATCCCGGATGACGGCGAGTTGATCTCTTATAGCCGGGTCTGTTAAACTTTCGGTGAAATTTGTCTGCACAATACCTGGCGAAATGATGGTTACGCGCAGTTTATCACCAGCCTCCTGGCGCAACCCCTCTGAGATGGCGCGTACGGCAAACTTCGTACCAGAGTAGACCGACTGGTTCGGAACGGTCTTGTGTCCTGCAGTAGAAGCAGTGTTCACGAAATGTCCGAAACCCTGTTTGCGAAAGACAGGCAACGCTGCAGCAATGCCATACAAAACGCCTTTAATGTTGACGTCAATCATGTGCTCCCAATCTTCCACGCGCAGATCATCGAGAGGGGATATAGGCATAACGCCAGCGTTGCTGACGAGAACATCCAGCTTCCCGTATCGTTCGCAAGCCAAAGTAACGAGGTTGCATAGATCCTCGCGCCGTCTCACGTCAGTGCGTGCATAGACAGCTTCGCCACCCCTATTCGTAATACGTGTCGCCAGTGCTTCAAGGCGGTCCACCCCGCGCGCGCCAAGCACGACTTTTGCTCCACGCTCGGCAAGCAACAGTGCTGTTGCTTCTCCAATTCCGCTGCTTGCACCTGTAATCACGACGACTTTGTTCTCTATTCTTCCTTCCAAACTCATAGCCCCATCCTTCTTTCTTTGATCTATTTGCCTTAGGCCCTTTGTTGGCCTTGCAAGTAAATTTTAAGTAGAATTCAATTGAGACAGGTAGACCGATCAAGTCCAATTCTTGCCTAATCCTATTCGGCGTGCATATAATTAGCACATCAATATTAGCGTTCAACGGAAAGGAAGGTGAAGCATGAATGGTTTCGTCTCCTCCCCCCTCTGATATTTCTACGAATCTACAAGAACTGATTCGTCTGATTGATCAACGCGCGTCTTCGGACGGTACGTTTGTTTCGTCTGTGCCAGGACTTTATTTCAGACGTGCAAGCCATGTGTCCGAGCTGAATCATACGGTCCATATGCCCTCCCTGTACGTGGTTGCGCAAGGCTCAAAGACAGCAATGCTGGCTGGAGAAAACTATGTGTACGATCCAACAACCTACATGGTCACATCAGTTCAACTTCCCGTAACTGGTAAAATAACTCAAGCCTCGTCGGAGCTTCCTTATCTCAGTCTTCAATTATCCATTAGTCCAGACGCCATCCTGGACATTATCAAGAAGAGTCCTCCTCCATGTAACGTTAAGACTGGACGCGGCATACTGGTGAGCCAATTTGACCCTCTGCTGCTTGATGCGCTGCTTCGGCTTGTCAGACTTTCGGATACGCCTGCGGATATTCAGTTTCTTGCGCCGCTTATCACGCACGAGATCCTTTATCGTGTATTACAAGGTGAGCAGGGAGCTTTAATCAGGCAATTTGCCGTAGTTGGCAGCTATGCACATAGCATCTCCAAAGCGATCCATCTGATTACCCGCGATTACTCTAAGCCTCTTGTGATCGAGGAATTGGCGAAGGAAGTAAACATGAGCCCTTCTTCCTTACACAAGCACTTTAAAAAGGTAACGGCTATAAGTCCTCTGCAGTATCAGAAGGCCATTCGACTGCAGGCTGCACGCCGCTTACTGCTCTCGGAGGGATTGGAGGCCGCCACTGTAGGCTTTCGCGTTGGCTATGAGAGTCCTTCGCAGTTCAGCCGAGAATATGGACGCATGTTTGGACGGCCACCGATGAGTGATGTTAAACATTTGCGTAATTCTCTTAGTGTCTCAGTTGATTGAGAAGTTTATCGGGTGATCCGTGGAGGTTAATATGAAAACTTTCATTTACATGGTGAGACATGGCGAATCACCAAAGACGGAAGGAAATGAAAGAACAAGAGGTTTGACTGATAAAGGTAAGTCAGATGCTTTTCAAATAACTGAGTTATTGAGAGGAGAGGGGATCGAGGTTTTCGTTTCAAGTCCATATCAACGGGCAATCCTAACCATTCAAGAATTAGCTCAATGCTCAGGACAAGAAGTTTTAATACTCGAGGATTTTAAAGAAAGAATTTTTTTGAATGAAGACAACCGAATGCCTGATGATGAATTATTCCCTTTGTTAGATAAGTCATTTTCTGATCCCAACTTTGCTTTAACGGGAGGAGAGTCTAATGCAGTTTGTCAGAATCGAAGTATAACAGTCTTAAAGGAATTGCTAAAAATCTACCGAGGACGGAAAGTCGCATTAGGCACTCATGGAGCTGTAATGACTTTAATGATGGGGTATTATGACAAGCAGTACGATTTGGATTTTTTACTACACACATCCAAGCCAGACGTATACAGAATGGAATTCAATGATCAGGAATTAGTTGAGGTGAAAAGATTGTGGAACATGCCGTAATAGTTTGTGAGGAAAAGGTATAAGGACTATTCTCCAAAAAGAGACCACCCCTAAAAAAGGATGGTCTCTCTTCAAAGCTTTTCTTTTATAGCTATTGCGGTGAACCGTTAAGCAAATCCTCGGCTATTTTTACCAGGTCTTCCTTGGTCAGTGGACTGTCCTGGTTATCAGATATGTTGAAGTGTAACCGTCTTTTTTCATCAAGCCAGCCCAGTCGGTTTTTTCCGGCCTCCAAGGGATTGCTTGTTTTGCTTGCCCTGATGTAATAGGCCTTGGTTCCTTTAATTGTCAGTTGCTCAGCCGAATCCTGTTCATTTTGCATGATGGTTGTCTTTGTGACTTCAGGAGTGTATTTGGTGACGGTAATGTTTACATAGTCGTTTCCTCTCGCATACCGGGCAAAGGAGGTGTCTGACTTGTCCCAGCTCAGCTTTTGAATAAACAGATGTTCACCCTCCGGTGCAGCTTTGGCCTGTTGCATCAGTTTATCGGTTAAAGCTCGATATTCCTTTTTATCCATCATCCTAGGATATGCAGCGCCTGGATAGACGTATCCGAATTCAAACTGATAGCCATCTGGTAGATGAGTGGGGTTGCTGAATAATGGAGCCTCAGTTCGCTTGATTTCATCTTGTAAGCTGTTGAAACTTGAAAGTTCAGCTGGCTTGTACGCAAACAGGGCCGGATTAGATAGGTTGTTCTGATTCATAGAATCGTCCTTGACGTAATAGGCAGCATACTCTCCGGGCTGCAAGCGATCTTTCACTTTTTCGTTCCACTGTGCGTAGGTGGAGGTATACGTTTTCGAGGCGTCCGTTTCGGCAGGTGTTTTGGCGGTATTTAATACAACGTCGCCCTTACTGTTGCGGAATTCAAGATATTGCGAAGCGGCGTATCCGGTCACAGAAGCCCCTAACACAAAAAGTAAGACCATAATGGGAGCGGTAATGCGCGGTTGAAGACGCATTTTTACAATGAACCCCTTTTTGGGCGTCACCTTTTGGTAGACCTGTTCCATCACTTTGTCAGAAACGTCAAAAGCTTGGATTTTTAGGACACTTTCTGGTTCTGTCAGCTTGTCCATGTTTTTTAAGTCTTTGTCTTTTGGATCGGTGTATTTCAGATTTTGTTCCTGATTTCTGCCTTGTAATTCACGCATTTCGGGTCCTCCTTTATGGGTTCCATCATTTTTTTGAGCTTTGTTTTTGTTCTGCCGTATTTTTTCTTGATAGCTTCCTCGCTCTTGTTCATAATTTCCCCGATTTCTCCAAACGTTTTTTCTTCAAAAATGCGCAGCACCAATAGGTTTCGTTCTTCTGCATTCAGTTGGTCTAATGCCCGGCTCAGCGGTTCACTGAAAAGCTGACGTTCCAAAACCTGCGCAGCACTGTCTGAAGTCATATTAGTTGAGGTGAACAGGGTAATCTTAAATTTGCGCTGTAGATTCTTCCTGCGAATCAAGTTCAGGCAGTGATGATAGGCCATTTTATACAGCCAGGAGGAGAAGCCCATTGTCAGTTTGTACATGTTAATTTTTTCAAAAGCTTTGACCAAAATATCCTGTACGGCTTCTTCTGCCTCATGCTCACTTCCTAATAGCCGCCAGCAATACACAAATATCTGACGCTGATACTCCTTCACAATGTAGGCGTAATCCTGGATTTCGCCAGCTTGAACTCGTTTGATTTTGTATTCGATTTCCTCATTCAAAAATTTAGGCACCTCCTCTGATCAAAAAGAAAACTATACCTGTATAACAAATGAAGATGACCGAAAGGGACACCTTTTCTAAATTTTTTTAGTATTAAATCTACTCTCTAAGAGAGTACGATAAAGCAGAACAATTATCACCAACGGTGTTGATTTCATAGGGCTTGGATTTTTATTGTGGAAATAAATAGAATGATGAAGTATACCTATCAAAAATTTGAAAAGAGATTGTAAAAATATAAAAAGGAGATAAGAAATGAGGGTTTATGATAATAGGGGAGTCCAGATGGTGGTTGCACTTTTATATCCTGTTATAGCATTTGTTATATTAAGTAATAGTCATAGGATAGGTTCATGGACTATCCCGGCCATTATTGCAATTTTGTTTTGTCTGTTATGGAAAAATACTCTTTATGTAATCATCTCTAATGCCTTGATGTGGATTGTATCAGTACCTATGTGGTGGCTGCTAGTTGAACGTGTGAAAACAGACCAGGGCGCTGAAATTTTCATTTCGTCATTACCATTCATTATATTGTTATACATATTTGCTGTATTGCTACCCGAAATTTCAATTGTTCTATTTAGACATTACATTTTTAATAAGTTTAGACGTCGTAATAGTAAGTAATCTCTGAAACGATTCAGGAGTGCTTTTCCAAAACAACCTATGGATTAGGTAAAGTGGAAGGAATGAGAGATAAAATAAAATTAAGTTAAGTTAAGTCATTGATAAGGTGAAGATGACTATTGGTTTTATCCAAGAGAGCACACAATTTTCTTGCAAATTCAAAATGGAAAGATGAATTAAACGATCAAGAGGTAAACTCGGCAATCCCGCCCGTTAGCTAACGAAAACTATCGGCTGTACGGGCGGGGTTGCCTCACCTTCTTTTATGCAGCATACATCTACTTATTATTCCCTTTGCGTACCTTTAACAGCTTACCCTTTACGGTTGTATTCTTCATAATCTCAAGCACCAATGGACCCTTGCCATTCAGAATCTCGACATCTGTCACATTATCTAGAATCGTAATGATCCCGATATCATCTGCGTTGACTCCGTCAAGCTTAGCGATGGTCCCCACGAAGTCGACAGCTCTAAGTTTTTTCTTCTTACCGCCGTTAAAGTTCAGCTTCATAATCTGTTGGTTTAATTGCTCGCGCTTATCTTTTTTGAGTGCGGTTTTTACATGCAGTTTTTGCTCAAAATCTTCTCTACGGAGGTCAACAGCCTCTTCTGAGGGAGCCTTTACCTGCGGAATCGCGAATCCAATATATGCTTCGATATCAGCTAATCTTCGGCCATCCTTAGGAGTGATGAGGGAAATGGCCTTCCCCGTTTTGCCAGCACGTCCCGTACGTCCTGTGCGGTGAACATAGCTTTCCTTCTCAAGGGGAATATCGTAGTTAATGACATGGGTGATATTCGTGATATCAATTCCTCGTGCGGCAACATCTGTTGCAATCAAGTAACGAAATTGACCCCTTCTGAATGCATTCATTACCTCAAATCGCTCGTCTTGCTCCATGCCACCATGAATGCGATCACATGGATATTCAAGATCAGCCAATGCCCTGAATAATGTATCTACATTCTCCTGCGTACGACAGAAAATAATGCAGCTGTCAGGATTCTCAACAATGAGCAGATCTTGCAGTAGTGCCAGCTTGTCTGACTCCTTCACCTGAATAAGAGAGTGATCAATTGTAGCGGTCGTTATACCAGTCGCTTTAATCTCAATTCTAACAGGATCTTTCATATATTTACGTGACAGTGTGGCTACGTCCTCAGGGAAGGTAGCGGAGAATAACATGGTAACCCGATCACTAGGCAGCGCTTGAATAATCGACTGAACTTGCTCGATAAAGCCCATATTCAGCATCTCATCAGCTTCATCAATCACGAGATAGGCAATCCGATCTAACGGTAACGTCCCTCGTTCAATATGATCCAGTACACGTCCTGGCGTACCTACAGCCACATGCGTCCTTTGTTTTAACTCAGCCTTTTGGATATGAAAAGGATGTTTCCCATAAAGGGGTGTTGCTTTGATCCGCTTAAAGCGTCCAATATTCGTGATGTCTTCGGTGACCTGTAACGCGAGTTCACGGGTTGGCGTCAGGATTAAAGCTTGGGGCTTATTCTCATTCCAATCTACTAGCTCACAGATTGGAATGCCGTATGCTGCTGTTTTGCCGCTACCTGTTTGCGATTTGGCGACAAGATCCTTCTTTTCAAGCGCCACAGGAATGACTTCCGTCTGAATCTCTGTTGGCGTCTCATAGCCCAGGCTATTCAGCGCTCTTACAATTTCTTCACTTAATGCGTAATCTGTAAAATGCTTCTGACTCATTTTCAACCTCTTCTGCGCTGTATTTGAATACCATTACATATATAATGTCATCGTGTATCGAACTTATACTCATCTAGTATACTCTATATCCAGACAGCAAAGGGAGGCCATGAAGGCATGGGTATCAGCATGTTTCCATATCCGCATGCGTGAAAACATGTGTTACGAACAAAGGGCACCCAATCGGGTGCCCTTTGAACTGCCGTTAGCGCGGAAAATCGTATCAAAAGTATTGTTACGATGAAAAGTGAACCCAATCTCTCCCTTGGACAGCATCCATCTTTTTAAAGAAAATTTGAGCGCGTTTATTCTCGGTAGAAGTTATCCAGGCCATATGAGCATAGCCTTGATTTCGTGAGTATTTTTGACATTCTAAAAAAAGCTGTGTTTCTACTTCTGTATCTCTAAATGGTTCCAATACAAATAGATCGTTCATAACAGTGACTTTGTCTGCTTTCATCGTGCTAAAGGTAAAGAATAATGTAGCAAAGCCGATTAATTCTCCATTTTGTTCCGCCACAAATTGTATACCGCTTTGCTGCTCAAAAAGGGTGTGTATCAAATTATGGATTTTTTCGATAGGTGGCCTAGGGTTTTGATAAAAACCAACGATGTATTCATACATTAACTCGGTTAAACTGTTTAAATCATCAGGCTTAGCGTTCCTTATTAAAAATGACATTAGATGCACTCCCTTTTTTATTAGTTTTGAATTATTATACATAATAAAGCATATATATTCAAAACTGAATTCATTCCGAATTACTTAAGAAGTGTAAGTGTCACCTCTATCGTGTTATCAATAAATGATCGTTCTGGACGAGACTTTATCATTACGGTCAGTCCAATTAACGATACGACTAGCGCCTGTGATACAGCCTTCGCATTGAGCCCGATCTCAAGCTCACCTGATTGTATACCTCTTTCAATGGTTTCTTGAAATATAACCGCTAGGTACATTTGATGCTCCCTTGTAAGAATTTCAAACTTCTCATCATGGGGCGCAAGTTCAACCATTGTATTAATGCAAAAGCATCCTTTTCTAGGATTTTCCGCATATTCCTCATCGACCACACCTTCAAAGAAAGTCCGAAATGCTTCTTTTACAGATGGATTGCTTTGAAGTTTGGTTCGGATCAGAGAAGCACGGGACATCATGTATTTGCGCAGCGCAGCTTCGAACAATTCTTTTTTGCCTCCAAAAGTGGAATATATACTGGGTCGTTGAATTTCCATTCTGGAAGTTAAATCACTCAATGAGGTAGCTTCATATCCCTTCTCCCAAAATATTTGCATAGCTGCATCTAATACTTTATCTTCGTCAAATTCGCGGATTCGTCCCATAATCAATACCTCTCATTGTTCGTAATTTTATTCTTAATTCCATGACTCTGATCATAATTGTTAGGGGTCTTTATTTGCGTACCAGTTAGTATGTTATTATCTTATAATTAGCCCGTTATATTGTCAAATGCAGATTGGTTTATCGCACCAAGGAGATATCAGTATGAGGATAAATCAAAGATTTTTACTATATTTATTGACAGTACTCTTTTTAATGAGTTATATTTACTGGGAAAAATATTTTACCGATCGGTATGATATTTTACCGATATTTAATTAACATACAAAGAAAGCTATTAGAATAGGAGAGATGGACGATGGAGATAGGTATTACTTCGTTTGTAGAAACAAAGCCCGACGTTCAGACAGGTGAAGTGATAAGTCACGCACAGCGATTGCGCGAAGTTGTCGAGGAAATTATCCTTGCTGATCAAGTGGGGCTTGATGTGTTTGGTGTAGGTGAGCATCATCGGAAGGATTATTCTGCATCTTCACCAGCAGTTGTGCTGTCAGCGGCTGCAGCGCAGACGAAACGGATTCGGCTGACCAGTGCAGTGACAGTGCTTTCTTCAGCTGATCCCGTTCGCGTTTTTCAGGATTTTGCTACGCTGGATGGTATTTCGAATGGACGTGCGGAGATTATGGCGGGTCGAGGTTCCTTTATTGAATCTTTTCCACTGTTCGGCTATGACTTGGAAGACTATGATGAGCTGTTTGAACAACATTTGGAATTGCTCCTTAAAATACGGGAGTCCGAAAAAGTAACCTGGAAAGGCGGACATCGGCCAGCAATTAACAATTTGGGTGTGTATCCACGGCCGGTTCAGAATCCTTTACCCATATGGGTTGGCAGCGGGGGCAGGCAGGATTCTGCTATCCGGGCAGGTCTGTTAGGACTGCCCTTGATACTCGCGATCATTGGCGGGAATCCGGTAAATTTTGCACCACTTGTCCAGCTTTATAAGAAGGCAGCAGCGCACGCCGGTCATGAGGAATCAAAGCTTAGGGTTGGGTCGCACTCGATAGGATTTGTCGGAGAGAATAATGAGCAAGCTGCAGATACATATTTCCCTTCTACGATGGCAGGTATGAATAGATTGGGCAGGGAGCGGGGCTGGGCACATTATGATCGTTCTAGCTACGATGCCGCGCGCAGCTTTGAAGGTGCGCTGTATGTCGGCGATCCAGAGACTGTTGCCCAGAAGATCATTCACCTTCGCAAACATGTAGGTGTTACTCGCTTTATGTTGTATGTTCCGTTAAGCACGATGCCGCATGCCGAAGTGATGAGAGCCATTGAGCTGCTAGGAACAGAGGTAGCACCCCGAGTTCGGAAGGAAATAGCCAAGTGGGAAGCGGAGACGGAGAAAAGATTGTAAAAACCAAACATAGGAGTGATTTGCATGGATTTTGAAAATCGTTTATTACCAGAATTAAGGGCAGTAATCGCACAATTTCCTGGTTTTCAACTGGAAGAGAATTTAGAGCTGAGCAGAAGCTATTTGTCTAGTCCTCCTATTGAGCAGTCGGAGCACGTACGCACGACAAGCCGGATGATTCCGAGTGTAGCAGGCGAGATATTAGTCAAAATCTACGAACCTGCTCAGCGAACTGACGTTAGGCTTCCGGCCATGCTGTGGATTCACGGGGGAGGCTATGTGATGGGCCATCCTGATATGGACGATGCTTTGTGCGAACGCTTCGTGCAGGCGGCCAAATGCGTCGTCGTATCGGTCGATTACCGACTTGCTCCTGAGCATCCCTACCCGGCTGCCATCGATGACTGTTATGCCGCTTTGACGTGGATGACCGACGAAGCGGAGCTGCTGGGCATTGACTTAGATCGGGTCGCCATTGCAGGAGCAAGTGGGGGCGGCGGGCTGACCGCAGCACTTGCTTTAATGGCTCGTGACAAAGGTGGGCCAGCCCTCATTTTCCAAATGCCGCTGTATCCGATGATCGATGACCGCAGTATTACGGCGTCAAGTCATGAAATTACGGCCGATAACGCACCATGGAACCGGAAGAACAACTTGGCGGCCTGGAACATGTACTTAGGCAATCGTACCGAAGATAGCGAGGTGTCCCCATATGCGGTGCCGTCGAGAGCAGAAAGCTTGGCTGGCCTGCCGCCGGCTTATACGTGCGTAGGCCAGCTCGATCTATTCCGAGATGAGACGATCGAATATGTGGGACGCCTTGCCCAAGCGGGGGTGGACGTCGAATTCCATCTGTATCCCGGCACATTCCACAATTTTGAGGGAATAGTTCCACAAGCAGAAGTAAGCCAACGTGCTAGCCAAAGTTATGTAGACGCAATTGCAAGAGCCCTTAATCCTTAAACTATTAAATAGGCAGTCTCCAAAGTGATATGTTCCCAAAAGAGTAGGCAGGTTAAAACTTGCTACTGTAAGGGGAGCATATCACTTTTTGCATCAACCTTTTTTTGTCATTTCGGAGTTGTTTGGGATAAAGGAGCACCAGGTTTTCAGTCGCCCCGCAATGATGTAAAGTTTTTCGGGTAAAATCTTTACTTTTACATGTAGCAGATAATAACCTTACATTCTTATAATTGGAAATGTAAGCGATTTATTTAAGAGTAGGAATATTAAAAAACTATACGTATGAGGAGGAGATTGTATGTCGAAATTTAAAGTGGGCAAGTTGGTAAGCGGCTTGGCGTTGGCGGGTGTGTTGTTATCATCAGTTCTGATAAACCCGGCTAGTGCCAGTATGGCGAACGGTAGCAAATTCCTGGGGAATGTCATTGCGGGCAGTGTCCCTCCTAGTTACGGGACATACTGGAATCAAGTGACGCCGGAAAACTCGACTAAGTGGGAATCGGTTGAAGGCAACCGTAACAACATGAACTGGTCACAGGCCGATACCGCCTACAATTATGCCCGTAGCAATGGCTTCCCGTTCAAGTTCCATACGTTGGTATGGGGTGCCCAGGAGCCAGGTTGGGTTAGGGGGCTGTCGGCTGCTGATCAGAAAGCGGAAGTGACTCAGTGGATTAAAGCAGCAGGTCAACGCTATCCGAATGCGGAGTTTGTAGATGTGGTGAATGAGCCGCTGCATCAGAAGCCGTCCTATCGCAATGCCATTGGTGGTGACGGGTCGACCGGATGGGATTGGGTCATATGGTCGTTCCAACAGGCCAGACAAGCCTTCCCCAATGCTAAGCTGCTGATCAATGAATATGGAATTATCAATGATCCTTCGTTAACCGACCAATATGTCAATATTATTAATCAGCTCAAGAGCAGAGGCCTGATTGACGGAATTGGTATCCAATGCCACCAGTTTAGCATGGACACTGTTTCAGTTAACACGATGAACACTGTACTGAACAAGCTGGCGGCAACAGGATTGCCAATCTATGTGTCGGAGCTGGATATAACTGGCGACGACAACACCCAGCTTGCCAGATACAAGGAGAAATTTCCGGTATTATGGAAGCATTCTGCGGTGAAGGGAGTTACGCTCTGGGGGTATATCCAGGGACAAACTTGGAAGCCGAACACACATCTGCTGAACTCTAACGGCACGGAACGTCCCGCGCTCCAATGGCTGAGACAATATCTGCAAAGATAAGCTATGGGTGGCACTTAAACCCCAACAGATGCAAACTTTTGCCAAATGTCTGGGCTGGGTAGATGTTTATTTGAAGAAGTCTTGGCTGAAATGTTATACGCCCAAGGCTTCTTTTTATTTAGCTTAAACGAGGAGTGCCCTAATGAAGGGAAGGAACCACTTCATTAGGGCACTGGAGATTTACTACCACTATCGATCACTGCCAGTTTGTATGAAAGGACCCTGCTGCATCACTTCGTTCATAAGTATGGGCACCAAAATAATCCCTTTGTGCTTGCAAAAGGTTAGCATTTGAAATGCCTGTCCGGTAACTATCGAAATAAGTAAGTGAAGCACTTAAACATGGAAACGAAATACCAGAATTAATACCCTCACAGACTACTTTTCGCAATCCCAATTGATACTCTTTAACCTTTTCAGCAAAATACGGGGCGATTAAGAGATTAGCCAAATTCGGCTGTTCTTGATATGTTTCGCTTATTACATTTAAGAATTTGGCACGAATGATGCAACCACCACGGAAAATAAGGGCAATATCCTGTAAAGGTAAATTCCATCCGTAAAGCTCAGAAGTCATTTTATATTGTATAAATCCTTGCGCGTAGGCACAAATTTTACCCATATAAAAAGCTTGTCTAATGTACTCAATCCACACATTTTTATCTAAACTTCGCTGATCAATCTCTGGGCCTGTCAGGATATTTTCTGCATAAACTCGTTCTTCTTTTAAAGAGGAGATGTAACGGGCAAACAATGACTCTGTAATAATGGATGATGGGATTCCATGATCAATTGCTTGAATACTTGTCCATTTACCTGTGCCCTTTTGCCCTGTTTTATCCAGAATCACATCGATCAGAGGTAAGCCTGTTATTTCATCTTTTTTTCGTAAAATCTCTGCGGTAATTTCGATTAAATAACTTTTCAGTTCCCCTTGATTCCATGTTTCAAAGATGTCGGCAATTTCATTAACAGATAAACATAGCCTCTTTCTTAAAAATGTATAGACTTCTGCGATTAATTGCATATCTGCGTACTCAATTCCGTTATGTACCATTTTTACAAAGTGACCGGATCCTTTTGGACCCATATAAACACAGCAAGGGTCTCCGTCTACTTGGGCTGCTATTTTTGTTAGAATAGGAGATGCTTTTTCATATACGTCTTTATCTCCACCAGGCATGATCGAAGGTCCATGTAAAGCCCCAACTTCGCCGCCGGAAATACCGATTCCTAAATAACCGATTCCTTTTGACTTCAATTCATCATATCTACGTTCCGTATCTTTGTAATGGGAGTTACCACCGTCCATGATCACATCGCCTGCTTCAAGGAAGGGTACTAATGTACCTATTACCGAATCAACCGGTTTGCCCGCTGTTACCATAAGGAAAATTTTCCTTGGAGTTTTTAAGGAGCAGACAAAATCTTGAATTTCGTAGTAGGGATGGATGGAGTGACCTTCACTTTTTTTGACAAGATCGTCCGTTAAATCCCTCGTATAATTATAGACAGCGACTTGCTCGCCTTTACCAGCCATGTTTAAGGCGATATTACGGCCCATTACCCCTAAACCAATGACACCCATTGTGTTGGACATTTTTTCTGCTCCTTTTGTTTGAAATGAATAGGCCGTAGATCCTCACTTATAAACTTAGAAGATTCTAAGAAAAATAAGTGGGGGATCTACCGCCCGGGAATCGTGGTTTATACGAATAAACTTAGTACTAAAATAAATCCTAATCCGGCTACCGAAATGATGGTCTCAAGCAATGTCCATGTTGCAAATGTTTCTTTCATGCTTAAACCAAAATACTCTTTAAACATCCAGAAACCAGCATCGTTAACATGTGAAGCTATTAAACTACCCGCTCCCGTGGCGAGCACAACTAAAGCAAGATTAACGTCGGATTGTCCTAACATCGGTATAACTAAACCAGCGGTTGTTAAAGCTGCAACAGTTGCAGAACCTAAGGAAATACGTAAGATTGCAGCGATGATCCAGGCAAGTAAAATGGGTGATAATGTAGTTCCATTGAATAATTCAGCTACATAGTCGCCTACGCCGCCATTAATCAGTACTTGTTTGAAGGCTCCGCCGCCCCCAATGATTAAGAGCATCATCCCAATATGAGTAATAGCCGTTGTACAAGATGCCATTACATTTTTGATTGGGATTTTTCTTGCTATTCCCATGGTGTAGACAGCTACCAGTAAGGAAATTAACATGGAAGTTGATGCATCACCAATAAAACGGATCGCTGCTAGTAAACTATTATCTTCAAATCCCATTGTTTTTTGAAGCAAAGTTATAATCGTAGCAATAGACATTAAAATGACAGGAAGCATTGCAGTAAATACACTGATTCCAAATCCAGGAGTTTCCTCGGACTTAAATACTTTTTGTTCACCTAAAGAGGCAATATTACCAGTTTTCGTAAATGATGCAGGTACGAGTTTTTTGGCAAGCTTCGTAAATACAGGTCCAGCTAAGATAACGGTTGGAATGGCAATAATGAAACCGTAAAGTAAAACCTCACCAAGGTTCGCGCCATATTCACGGGCAATAACTGTCGGCCCTGGGTGTGGAGGTAAGAAACCGTGTGTTACGGATAAAGCTGCAATCATCGGAATACCGAGATGTAAGATAGAAACCTTTAATTGTTTTGAAATGGCAAATACGATTGGAATTAACAATACTAATCCTACCTCAAAAAATAGCGCCACACCGATAATGAATGAAGCAGCTACGACCGCCCATTGAATATTTTTTTCACCAAATTTGTCTACGAGGGTCATGGCAATTCGTTGAGCACCACCAGAATCAGCGATCAACTTACCTAACATCGCTCCAAGTCCAAAGATTAACGCTAAGTGACCAAGGGTTCCGCCTAATCCGGCTTCGATGGTTTTAACAATTTCTTCTAAAGGCATTCCAAGTGCTAAAGCGACGCCGAACGATACAATGATTAATGAAATAAAGGTGTTCAATTTGAAGCCCATGATTAAAACGAGTAATGCTAAAATTCCAATCGCTACGATAACTAATGGCATTGTAATTACCCCCTGCTTTTTATCTTTTTAGTGTTTAATTAAGCTTCTTTGATAATTGGAAATCCGTGTATAATCGTCTTCTAATACTCTGGATAGGTTAATGAAAATCGGCAGCAATTTCCTGTATTCCTTGGTTGCTTCTTCTTTTGGTGTATGTTTGTTGGTACTGCCAACCATTTCAGAGACGACTTCAAAGGACTGGATTTTTCCGGTGGCATACAAGCCTAAAATACAAGCTCCTAGACAAGAACTTTCGTAGCTTTCTGGAACGACGACTTCAGATGCGAATATATCGGACATCATTTGCCGCCAAACATCTGACCTCGCGAAGCCTCCAGTAGCTTGAATTCGGGTCACAGGACCGTCCATGCATTCAGTTAATGCCAAAAATACGGTGTACAAATTGTAAATGACTCCTTCTAGGGCTGCGCGAATCATATGTTCTTTCTTATGTGACATCGTCAAACCGAAGAATGAGCCACGTACGTCTGGATTCCATAAAGGCGCACGTTCACCAGCCAGGTATGGATGAAATAACAATCCGTCAGATCCTGGTCTTACACGTTCAGCAATCTTGGTTAGTACATCATATGGATCAATTCCTAGTCTTTTCGCTGTTTCTACTTCTGATGAGGCAAGTTCGTCACGGATCCAGCGAAGGACCATCCCGCCATTGTTCACCGGCCCCCCAATAACCCAGTGCTTTTCTGTTAAGGCATAACAAAATATTCTTCCCTTTTCGTCTGTTTGAGGCTTGTCTATAATGGTTCGAATGGCACCGCTTGTCCCAATTGTGACGGCAACCTCGCCTTTTCGTATCGCATTTACACCTAGATTAGAAAGGACTCCATCGCTAGCTCCAATAACAAATGATGTTTGTGGATCGATCCCCATCTTTTTTGCTAAATCTGAATCACAGTTGGTAAATATCTGGGTTGTTGGCACGAGCTCAGATAATTGAGAAGGGGTTATACCCGCAATTTTTAATGCTTCTTCATCCCAATCTAATTTTTCTAGATTCATCATGCCCATGGCAGAAGCTAGGGAATAATCCACTACATATTGATCAAAGAACTTTTTGAAAATATATTCTTTAATTCCGATATACTTTTTAACCTTGACAGCGGTTTCAGAAAGATCATTCACAATCCAAGCTATTTTTGTTAAGGGTGACATGGGGTGAATGGGTGTTCCTGTTCGTTTATAGACTTCATGGCCATTCAGCTCATCTTTTATTTTATGTGCCCATGCTTCACTTCGATTATCTGCCCAAGTGATACAAGACGTAAGTGGGAGGTCATGTTCATCCATCGCAATGACACTATGCATGGCACTGCTAAATGAAACAAACGATAGCTTTTTTTGTGAGTGATGTTTCATGATATTCGAAATGGCCTGTAGGACAGCCTGAAATATCTCTTCTGGATTTTGTTCAGCTGTCGCTATGTCCGGTGTATAAAGCGGGTATCCAATATTCTCTTGTTGGATGACTTCGCCCTTTTCGCTAAATAGAACGGCTTTCGTACTTGTGGTCCCGATATCTACACCCAACATATAGTTAGTCATTTGGTTGCACGACTCCTTTAGATAGCATTTGTTGTGACATCCATAGGTCTTCTACTTTACCTTGAACATCATCAAAGTTTTCATGTAAAGACTTGATCATGAGGTCTCTATCTTTTGCTTTGATTGCTTCAATATAAAGTTCGTGATTGTTTATAATCCGTGTAAAATCTTCATACTTTTCTTTGAAACGCATACGCATCGACAAAAGAATGAGACTTTCCATAACAGGCTTTAGATTATTCCAAATCATCAGAATATGAGAATGATTGACTGCACGAATAATCGTTTCATGGAATAAGACATCTTGATATGAAAACTCATCAGCATCACCATATTTAATGGCGACTTTCATCATTTCGAGTATTTTACTAAGTTCCTTCGCCAAATCATCAGTGTCCATCTTTACAAGACGTTCAAATACGAAGGATTCTATGAGCAGACGGACATCATAAATTTCTTCTATTTCTTTTTCTGATAAACCAATAACAACGGCTCCCATTCTTTCTAATCGAATGATATTTTCGGATGCCAGTATTTTTAACGCTTCACGAATGGGTGAGCGACTTACAGTGAAATCAGCAGCTAGTTTATTTTCAGATAATATGGTACCGCTTTCAATCCCGCCAGAAATAATGCGCATTCTAAGCTCGGAAGTTACGCGATCACCAGCTGAGGCTTTTAAAAGCCATTTGGAGGGATATAGGAATTCTGATTCGACCATCATTTCACCTTCTCAATTAATCAAGTATACTTGTATACAGGTATTATAATCTTAAATTTTAAATTTGCAAGCGTATTCATTAAATTTGTTTTGTAAGCCTGTTCGGACTTTTTTGTGCAAATGCACAATCAATTTCGTCTGTTCTTCAATATTTTTCACATACAGCAATCGATATAATGAAAGCGTAATCAAAAATTGCCCGGGGGGTTAGACAGATGGAAGGATTGACGATCAGTTGGATAGGGGCTCTGGCAGGGCTGGCTATTGCAATTATTCTGATATTAAGAAAGCTGAATCCGGTTTATGCTTTATTTTTGGGAGCTATTGTAGGCGCTTTATTGGGCGGAGCCAATCTGGAGCAGACGATCAGCGTGTTAATAAGCGGTACGCAAAGTGTGATGGGGACGGTCATTCGTGTGCTTGCCGCAGGTGTATTGGCAGGCGTAATGATGGAATCCGGGGCGGCGGAGACGATTGCGCAGGCTATTGTAAAGAAATTTGGCGGTAGTAAAGCGATACTCGCACTAGCCTTAGCGACGATGATTATTACGGCGGTAGGTGTATTTATTCCCGTTGCCGTGCTGATTGTGGCACCTATTGCATTGTCGGTCGGTAACAAAATGGGGATTTCCAAGCTGGCGCTCCTGTTGGCTTTGTCTGGAGGCGGAAAAGCGGGGAACATCATCTCTCCCAATCCTAATACGATTGCGGCGGCGCGCGGATTTAATCTGGATTTAAGCCACGTGATGTTGGCGGGCGTGGTTCCTGCGATATGCGGTTTAATCATGACTGTATTGGTGGCATCTATGTTGAAAACCAAAGGTGTGAAGGTGTCCGACCAGGATATTATGGACAGTGATGTCGATACATCGAAATATCCAGCGTTGGGACGGGCGATTGTAGCCCCGCTGGTAGCTGTTATTTTGCTGATGATTAACCCGATTGGTTCCATCTCCGGCATTGAAGCACTTTCGAGTTTCAAGGTGGATGCGATGTACATTTTGCCGATCGCCGGGATTGTGGGTATGCTGGCCATGGGACAAGGGCGCAATATCCTGAAGTATTCGGCCTCCGGTTTAAATAAAATGACAGCGACTGTGCTGATTTTGATCGGTGCAGGCGGGATTGCCGGTCTGATCTCTGCCTCCAACTTGTCTGCACAGGTGGTTGGCCTGATTGAAGCTTCGGGAGTTTCCGGTACATTTTTGGCACCGCTTGCAGGTATTCTGATGGCAGCCGCCACGGCGTCCACCTCGACGGGAGTTATTTTGGCGACAGGCTCGTTTGGGGAAGCCATTCTGAACATGGGGACGGCCCCGCTCGCCGCAGCTGTGATGGTGCATACAGGAGCTACAGTCATTGATTCCTTGCCGCAGGGCAACTATTTTCACGTCACGGCAGACAGCATGAAAATGAGCATTAAACAACGGATGGGATTGATTCCTTACGAAGCTATTGTGGGTGGGACGATGGCAATTGTAGCGACACTCATGTATGGATTTTTACTTTAATATTCACGATGGGGTGAGAAGATGAGAGAGAAAACATTTGTGCTGGCACCAGATTCTTTTAAAGAAAGCATGACGGCTAAAGAAGTGTGTATCGCGATGGAGAAAGGACTGCGCAAGGTCTATCCAGCAGCGAATTACGTCCACGTACCGATGGCGGACGGCGGTGAAGGAACGGTGCAGTCACTGGTGGATGCGACAGGCGGACAGGTTCGTTATATTGAGGTGACAGGACCACTTGGAGAACCTGTAACTGCTGCATACGGCTTGCTGGGAGACGGCACCACGGCGGCAATCGAGATGGCATCCGCCAGTGGAATCCATCTGGTTAACAAGGATAACAAGAACCCGTTAAAGACAACCACCTACGGTACAGGGGAGTTAATCCGTGAATGTCTGAACCAGGGAATTCGAAAAATTATCATCGGCATTGGCGGAAGCGCGACGAATGATGGCGGTACAGGCATGGCGGAAGCACTGGGCGCCAGATTTCTGGATGCAACAGGCAATACTCTTCCGCGCGGTGGCGGTAGTCTGGGCGAGCTGGCCAGTGTCGATATTTCATCACTGGATGGCCGGTTGCAGCAGGTACAACTGATTGTAGCCTGTGATGTGACAAATCCGCTGTGCGGAGAGCATGGGGCCTCTCAAGTATTCGGGCCACAAAAAGGGGCAACCCCGGAGATGGTGCAGCAATTGGATGCCAATCTTGCCCATTACGCCGATGTGGTGAAGCAGCAACTAGGCAAGGATGTGCGCGATCTCCCAGGCGCAGGCGCAGCAGGTGGATTGGGTGCGGGCTTATTGATTTTCACTCAAGCGGCGCTGCAAAAAGGCATTGAAATTGTGATTGAATACACCGGTTTAAAACAAAAGCTTGCCACGGCCGATATCGTTTTGACGGGGGAAGGCGGTATTGATTTTCAGACTAAATTCGGTAAAACTCCTTATGGAGTAGCTCAGGCGGCCAAACAGTCTGGCAAAAAGGTTATTGCGGTTGCAGGTTATATCGGGGAAGGGATCGACACGTTGTACAAGGAAGGAATAGATGCGGTGTTCGGCATCGTACCGGGAGCCTCGGAGCTCGGTAAGCTGCTGGCCGAAGGGCCGCAAAACGTAGAGCGTACGTGCGAGAATATCGCAAGAGTACTTCAATTCAGCGAGAAGTGAACCGAATAATACGAGCGCTCGCCTGTAATCCCGAGCTTAGCTAAAGCCGGATTGACTGAGAAATTGGGAGTGCGGCGAGCGGATACATGATATTTCTGGCGTATGGTCAGGGGCGTGAAACAGCTGTTCATTGATACAGTGCCAATAAGCCGTGCGTAAGCTCAAAAAGCTGAAGGAGATTCCGGGGATCTTTACCAGTTAAGGTATGGATGCGCTTCAGGCGGTATTGCAGCGTATTTCGGTGAATGTTTAATTCATCTGCCGTAAAGGAGACACTGCCGTTATGGTTAATAAAGCTTCGCAGCGTATCCAGCAAATCCACGGTATCCTCCAGCTTGCTCACCAGATAGATCGTGTTCGTCAGGTTCGTTTGACTCAATTTGACCAGAAATTCGACTTCCGCAAAAGAAATTTTTTGCACAGGCGGGCGCAAAGCCAGTAAAACATTCATAGCTGACTTGGCTTGCATATAAACATCCGCAATGTTGTGCTCTTGTCTGCTGACCGTAATCAGCACATCGGGATGGCTGCGCACAAGTGGCTCTAGCAGTTTGTCTGTCGGTTCCTGATTTTGTATTAGGACGAGATAACAATCTTCCTCCATACGAAAGGAGGGATGCTGCATGAATATATTGGACAACTCGGCTAAATGAGCTGGATCAGCAGGCAGATACTTTACATATACAGCCGAAGTTTTTAGAAGCAAATCAATGTGATATTGAGCTGCTTCTTTTTTTATTTTTTGCGTGTAGGCTCCCTGATGATTCAATAACATTTCCAGCACAGATTTTTTGCGATTGGCTTCATAGGCCAGATGCTCCAATGAGATGCGCTGTTCGATCAGGAGAGATACTGTAGTTTTAACAATATTGCAAAAAGGACGCACTTCATCAGGATTGCCTGAAATACCAATCACGCCAACTAACTCATGATGAATGACAATCGGTTCGTTGGTTCCCTTTTTCTCATAGTGGCCGTCCTGCCACACTTCAATCATTTTCCCGGTTTCGAGCGCCTGAACAGCGCCTTGGTGAATGGTTCCGATTCGTTCACTCTCGCCGCTGCCAATGATGATGCCTCGTTCATTCATTATATTGATATTGTATGGAATATCCTTCATCATTTTGTCTACGATGTCTTGGGCTTGTTTTTCGGAGAGCTGAAACAAATCCGGATTCCTCCTTTATCTATCGTGATATAGTGTACCTTAATGTACTACCTTTATGAAAGGGTTTCCAATTTATTGTGCATCTGAACAATATGATAAGGCAGGTCGCCGAGCATGTCAGTCCATTTTATCATAGATGTGAAGAATCGTTGTACGCAAAAAAACAGGGCTCTAAGGAGCACCTGCTTTTTGTGTCTATCCTTTTTATTGCCAGCCACGCTGACTAATGACGAACCTCGCGGAAGCTATAGATAATGTCGTGCAGTTCTTTCTTTAAACGGCCGTCTTTAGACGCTGGGGCATATCCTAGCACCTGGTAGTAATCCTTTTCGGTCTCTATAATCGCTACGTGGGTGATATATTTATCCACATCTTTTTTACCTTTAATCGCGAACTCAAGGGCAGGATATCCATGAATGGTTGTATTAGAGACAGGTCCTACACTGGACAGGTTCCACTCTTTGGTTAAGTTATTTTCAGCTTTCTTACCATACTGTTGGAGAGTTATATTGCCCAATTGCTTTTTCGAGTGGGATAGTACCACAACGGACTTTTGAATGTACGGATTAAATATCGCAATCTCTGCTTTTCCTTCACGGTCCGGATCTGTTGACCAGTCCAGTGGGGCTGTGATTTGAAATCGTCCATCTTTACTCACATAGCTTTGCTCTTTCTTGCTCACTGGAGCTTCAGGAGGCACGTAACTATTTGCCAGTATAAAAATAGCATTTACAAACGAGGCTCCCAAGATCACTATGGCGGTAAAAAATATAAACAGCGAACGTTTCATTGTCTTTTTGCTAATCGGCTCTAAATCCCGTACCTTTACAACATATGTACCTGCAGCTAAATCACCAATTCGTTGTCTAGATGCAGTTACTAACACGCTGATACCAGCAGGTATCCCACCCATTAGCAACGGATTGGTATCGATTAGCCTGAGCAGCGTACGAATGAGTGATTTAAGAAAACCAGGAGGCTTACCTTCCCCGTTAACCACCTTAATACGAAAGACGAACTTACCCAGCGTATAGCCTGTGTAACCTTCCAAAAGCAAATAATAGCTGAAGAAAGCAATAAGCAGAATACAACGGGATGCAATCGCTAAAGGCCAAAACCATCTATCCGTTATTTGAATGACAGAAATAAAGAAACAAATATACCCAAGATAAAAAAATATGCAATCAAAAACTGTTGCTCCCCACCGTCTAAACAGAGTAGAGTTCCCGTATGTTTTTGATAACGCCGCCATCCTGTTTGGATCTACCCCATAATTTTGACCATGCCGAATGTACATCTGTCTTGAAGATTCCTGCGGGTTGTGTGGTACGTGCTGTTCGTCCAAAAAATACACCTCTTCTTAATAATTAAAAACACACTCCTTATATTAACGGTCATTTTACAATCCATGTTTAGGAAAACATTCTATAAACAAAGAAATTATTATAAATATCCCTTCCTCTCATTTACTCTATAATTGGAAGAAGAAAGTAACGATAGACTCGGGAGGTATGGGTATGCAAGAAGAGCTGGCAAAAGCGAACAAGGCAGCAAGAGGTGAGAATGTGAAAGGTGAGTTTCCGGTTATAACGACCGAACGTCTCGTATTACGAAAAATGGTAGCGACGGACAGCAAGGACATGTTGGAATACTTTTCAGATGAGCAGGTTATGAAGTTTTATGGACTGAGCCCGTTTGAGTCTGAACAGGATGTACTGGATGAGATCAGTTGGTATGATCGGATTTTTGAGACAGATCAGGGAATACGCTGGGCTCTTCAAACGAATGAAGGTAAAATCATCGGTTCTTGCGGGTTTCATAACTGGGACCAACGTCATCACCGGGCAGAAATGGGCTATGAATTGTCCAGAGACTATTGGGGCCAAGGGTTAATGTTGGAGGTACTTGCAGCTGTAATCGACTATGGGTTTAATACCCTCTCATTGAACCGCATTCAGGCGCTAGTAGAGCCAGAGAATGCACAATCCTTGCGTTTGCTCGAAAAAGCAGGCTTTCGGCAGGAAGGGCTCCTCTCCCAATATGAATTTACGTCCGGGAAATATGATGATCTTTACATGTGCGCGTTGGTCAAATCAGAGTATATCAATCGTTCTCAGTAATGATAGATGTAGGTGAATCAAGCAGGGGAGCATGGATAGGAAGAAGGTTGATCATTGTACAACATGATCGACCTTCTTTTTGGATAAAGCAATAAAAAACCCCTTAAAGAAGGGGATTGGTGCTGGGTGTTGTAGGGTTACAATTCGTGTCGCTAAGATCAGGATTGGTAGAGAGGTCGCGATAATGGCTGAGCTTATATTTAATAATTTTTTGGGTCTCCATAAGTCTGGAGATTTCTTGTTGAATCTTCTGATTATGTTTTTCAAGTAAGGAGTGTCTAATCGGAATGGTGCTGTTGCCTTGCATCGAAAGTTCTCGATAATGCTTCATTTCCTCTATGGTCATTCCAGTGGCTTTTAATCGGGTTAGAAAGATAATCCCCAGAATCTGATCTCTACTGTAGAACCTGTGTCCGTTAGCCTTTCGTTCTGCATAAGGCAGCAAGCCAATTCGCTCGTAATAGCGTATGGTATCCTCTGTTAAACCTGTTAGTTCTGCAGCTTGACGAATAGAGGTTATCGTCTCCGGAATTTCCTGCAAAGTACCCCACTCCTTCACTGTAACGATTACCAAGGCACTTCTCCATTCGAGTCGAAAAATCCTCCTGACGGCCCGTCATTATTTAAAGCGGCTAAACGTACAACGACAGCAGCAGCCTGTTGTACCGAACCCGGTCCTGTAAAGCCGTTTAAGTCAGTGGCGGTAAAGCCAGGGTCAGCCGAATTAATTTTGAGAGGTGAGTCTTTGAATTCTTTGGCAAGGGTGACGGTGAACATATTAACCGCTGCTTTGCTGCTATTGTAGGCAAGCAAATTAAATTGTGCATGCTCATGCTCAGGATCGCTATTATAGGTTAACGAACCAAGGCCACTCGACAAATTAACGATTCTACCGCATGGAGATTCTTGCAATAAAGGCAGCATGGCTTGCGTCACCGCGACCAAACCGAAAAAGTTCGTTGCATACGTTTCTCTTAAATCGTCTAAAGAGAACTGACTTGGAGGAGTGGCTCCTCCCAAAGATATACCGGCATTGTTGATGAGTACATCAAGGGAACCGAATTCTTGTTTGATCTGTTGGACTGCGGAATCAATCGTACTGTGATTCGTCACGTCTAACAAAATCAATCGGGCTTTTACTCCCTCATTAGCCAACTTAGCCACCGCTTCCCGGCCGCTCTGCTCATTCCGTGAGCCAATCAGGATTGTATAACCCATACCCCCCAATTGTCTGGCTGTTTCATACCCGATGCCTTTGTTGGCCCCAGTAATAAGAACTGTTTTTCCAATGGTCATGAGTGATTCCTCTTTTCATTATTCTTGAATTTGGCGGCCACCATGCTTTAAATGTACTACTTGGAGTATACTTAAAGTCAACACAAAACCAGCAAAAATATAGCTCGAAATGCCGTGGACATTCTTTAACTTGGAAGATGGGAGAATGGAATGAATAAAAGGCAAATGGAAATTTTACGCATGTTGTTAACTGAACCGGACCGGTTGTGGTTAGCGCAGGATCTGGCGGATCTGACCGACTGCTCTGAAAAGACGATCCGCAACGATCTGAAAGTAATTGAAGATTATATCGTCAAGCATTCTGATGCCAATCTGGTGAGAAGGCCGGGACGCGGCATTTATCTGGAGATGGGTGAAGCGGATCAGAATGAATTGTTCCATCGACTGTATGCGGACGAGAGTACGGCCCAACATGAGTCGGATGAGGAAAGGGTACTGCATCTCGCCTATCGGCTCTTGATGAATGCCAAGCCTGTGACCATCCAGGATCTAGCTTCACAGTATTATGTGAACAAGACGGTAATTCGTAGAGATATGGAGAAGATTGATGGCTGGCTACACAGCTTTGATCTGGCCTTAATTACCAAGCAGCGCGTAGGCTTGACCATCCTAGGCTCTGAGAAAAATAAGCGCATCGCTTTGGCGCGGATGAACCAGCTGATTGACAGTCCTGAGTTAACAGGACAGTTGATGCGCAAACAGTTTGAATCGCACGAGATTACAACCATAAATCATGAATTAAAAGCATTGCAAAAACGCAATGAGCTCAGCTTTACTGACGAAGCTTTCGAAGCTCTAATGCTGCATATCCTCTTAATGGTCAAACGAACCAAGATGGGACAACCCATTTCCCTCTCCAAGCAGGACATTGCCTTTTTGCAGGAGAGACGCGAATTTACATGGGCTATGTCTTTTTTGCAGCAGTTGCAAAAGTTGTTTGCCGTGCCTTTTTCCAAGGAAGAGACAGCGTATTTAACTCTGCACCTGCTTAGCGGGAAGTTCCGTTACCAGCAGGAGGAAAGAACAGGAAAACAAGGTGAGCTGGCAGATAGCCACCCGCTTTTGCCTGAGTTGATTGAGCAGTTAGTCCGGCGGATGTCCGAGCTGAATATGATTGCCTTTTCCAAGGACAAGATGTTGCTGAAAGGGTTGAATGTCCATTTATATACGACCCTGAACCGTCTTCAATATGGGTTGACCGTGTCCAATCCTATGCTGGCCGAGATCAAGAAGATGTACCCCTACATGTTCGACCGAGTTATTATTACGCTGGAAGAGGTGGGGAGATGGGTCCGGCTATCATTCCCCGAGGAGGAAGCGGCGTATTTAACGCTGCATTTTCAGGCTTCTGTGGAGCGATTGCACCGGAAAGAGAGTCATCCCCAGAGAGCCATTATCGTGTGTCACATGGGCATCGGTATGTCCCAACTGCTGCGCACCAAGGTGGAACGTAAATTTCCGGCTGTACATGTGGAGACCACCCTTTCCAAAGCAGAAGTCCAGGACTATCTGGCAGCCCAGGAGGTGGATCTCGTCATTACCACTGTAGATCTCCCAGAGATGAACATTCCGCACATTCTCGTCTCTCCCTTGCTGGATGCCAAGGACGAACGTCGACTGGAGCAAGTGATCCGACGACTGGATGAGCCGGAACATAGGGCAGCAGAAGAATCGGTATTTTTTAAATATACAACACCTTTTTTGGTCTTTCCCCAGCAGGAAGTGCAGCATCCGGAACAATTGATCTCCAAGCTGGCGCAAATACTGGAGGACAAAGGATATGTGGAGCCCGGTTATGTGGACAGCGTACTGGCGCGAGAAAAAATGTCGGCTACGACGATTGGGGGAGGCATAGCCATCCCGCATGGCGGTTCTGAGTGGATAAGGCAGTCCTCTATTGTAATCGCTACCTTGAAGCAGCCGCTTACCTGGGGGACCGAGAAAGTAGAGCTTGTGTTCTTGCTTGCGGTTAAACAGGATGGGCGGGAAGAGATGCGCCAGTTATTCAAGGAATTGTCCCTGATCAGTGAGCAACCTGCTTTGGTTCATGCCTTATCTAAGGAGACCGATGCGATGAGATTATTAGGGAGAATGAAGGGATAAACTAAAATCAAAAGCTGTACTCTGGAGCAGGACTTATAGATAAGTCCTGCTTTTTGTCGGTATAATTCCGTTTTTCCGAAAGTTCCGGTAAAAAGTTCGTCCGATAACAGCAAGATAGGCGTTTATACTATCAATGTAAGCGGAAACAACAGAGAGAAGGGGAATGACTATGAAGATATTAGCGATTACCTCATGTCCTAACGGAATTGCACATACGTATATGGCAGCTGAGAATCTGCAAAAGGCAGCAGCAAAGCTGGGCATCGAAATGAAGGTCGAGACGCAAGGCTCCATTGGAGTTGAAAATCAACTGACCGAGCAGGATATCCGTGAGGCAGATGGCATTATTATTGCAGCGGATAAAACGGTGGTTAAAGACCGCTTCGTCGGTAAGAAACTGCTGGTCGTTGGCGTACAGGATGGCATTCGCCGTCCAGAAGAATTGATCCAGCGGGTGATGAAGGGGAATGTACCTGTGCACCAAGCAGAGTCACGTACTGCCGAAGGTAGCTCACAGGAGAACAAACCGAAACAAAATCCCATCTACCGACACTTGATGAACGGTGTGTCCTATATGGTACCCTTCATCGTCATTGGGGGATTGCTCATTGCCATTGCGTTGACGATTGGCGGTGAGAAGACACCAGGCGGTCTGGTTATACCGGACGGTTCATTTTGGAAGACGGTTCAGGATATCGGCTCAGCTTCGTTTACCTTTATGATACCGATCCTCGCCGGATTTATCGCAATGAGTATTGCGGATAGACCGGGGCTTGCACCGGGTATGGTTGGCGGATTCATTGCTGCGAACGGCAGTTTTTATGGAAGTGAGGCGGGGGCCGGATTTATCGGCGGGATTATCGCTGGTTTTCTGGCGGGTTATGTTGCACTGGGTATTCGGAAAATGAAGGTTGGGCGAGCGTTACAGCCGATCATGCCTATTATTATTATCCCTGTATTGGCATCGTTAATTGTTGGATTAATCTTTGTCTTTGTGATTGGTGCTCCAGTCGCACAATTGTTTGAAGCTTTAACGGGCTGGCTTGCAGGTATGCAAGGTACAAGTTCAATTCTACTAGCATTGATTCTAGGTGCGATGATCTCCTTTGATATGGGCGGCCCTGTGAACAAAGTTGCTTTCTTATTCGGTTCGGCCATGATCGGCGAAGGGAATTATGAAATTATGGGGCCAATCGCCGTTGCGATTTGTATTCCGCCGATTGGGATGGGACTTGCAGCGATGATCAACAAACGTAAATTTGCACCTGCGGAACGCGAGGCCGGGAAGGCAACATTCACGATGGGGTTGTTCGGGATTACCGAAGGTGCGATTCCATTCGCGGCGCAAGATCCACTGCGTGTTATTCCCAGTATTATGGTAGGGTCCATGGTCGGTTCTGTCATCGCCATGTTGGGAAATGTAGGTGATAAGGTAGCTCACGGTGGACCGATTGTAGCTGTACTTGGTGCAGTGGACCATGTGCTTATGTTCTTCATTGCCGTTATTGTCGGCGTAGCCGTATCGGTTGTCCTGGTGAGCTTGCTGAAAAAAGATATTGCAGCAACTGTAACTCCGGATGCTGCTGGGGAAGCGATGCCTGGACATTCTACCGCAGGAGCTGGACAATCTGCGATTACTACAACGGCCGTTGCGGAGTCATCAGTTTCAACAACTGTCACAAGTAACGGGCCAGCCGTGTCTTCGCAAGGCATTCACATTGAGAAACTGACGGATATTGTAACGATGGATCTGATTAATTTGGATCTGGAAGGAACGACACGAGATGCTGTGGTTGATGAAATGATCGGAGCACTTGAGAGAACTGGAGCTGTAAGCTCTGCCAGTGATTTCAAACAGGCGATATTAGCCAGAGAGGAAGAAGGATCAACAGGCATTGGAATGAATATTGCCATTCCTCATGGCAAATCGGAAGCTGTCCTGAAGCCAAGCGTGGTATTTGGCATCAAGCAAGGCGGTGTTGACTGGAATAGTGCAGACGGAAGTGAAGCAAAACTGATCTTTATGATTGCCGTACCGCGCAACAGCAAGGAAAATGCGCATCTGAAAGTGCTGCAAATGTTATCGCGTAAGCTGATGGACGATCATTTCAGAGAGGCGCTTCTGGCAGTTACTACGAAGGAAGAAGCATATCAATTGCTGGATCAGGTGCATTAATTCAATGCGATAAGAACCTAAAATAAAGAAAAGAGGCTCCCGAAGTTTCAGCCGGGAGCCTTTTTTTTGAGAAGGTCTTTGCGTGAGTCAGCGGCGTTCACCGCGTGATATAAGTATGATGCCGAGAAATACAAAGCCTGCACCAGCCAGATGAGCAAATGAGAAGGATTCACGGAGGATGATATAGGACAGCAGCAGTGTGCTGACGGGAATACAACCCGTGTATACAGCTGCTGTACTAGCCGGTACTCTTGATACACCCCTAAACCATAATACGTAGCCTAATGCGGTGACAAAGATACCATAATATAAGACTAGCCCAATCTCCCCTACACCAACGTGGTTAAAGTTGAACTGTTGGGCCTCCACAAAGGAACAAGCCAGGAACATGAGGAATGAAAAGAGTGTTATATACATGGTTCCAAGCAGGGAAGAGACATGGCTGGATAGCATCTTGCGTAACACTGTCAGTGCCGCTTCTCCGAACACAGCAGACAGAACAAGCAGCAGGCCAATGAACGAGGTTGCGTTAGGAGCATTGAACCAGAGCGCCGATATGTGAGGTGCTTGTAGTGCCAAAACACCGAGCAGTGAACAGGCAATCCCTAGTCCGGGGCGGAGCGTAATCTTTTCTCTCAGCAGCACATACGAAAGAAGTACAACAATAGCTGGGGTTAAGCTAGTTAAAATTCCGCTTTCGGAAGCAGAGGCGTAGGCCAGCCCGTACAGCATTAGGACACGGAAGAGAAACATGCCGACCAGTGCTTGAATGAACAGGATTAAGGCATCCCGTTTGCTGATCCTTAATGAATACTTCTTGATGAATACAATGGGTACCAAGAACAGAAGGGCAACAGCCAGACTGGCAGATTGCGATAAAAAAACAGGCAGCTGCATCACGACCAGTTTGCCGACTACCACAGAACTGCCGACAATGGAAGTGGCGATCACTAACTCCATGTAAGTCGAAAAGGTTGGTTTGTTCATTTTATCTCACCTCTTGTACAGATATTGATATATACTGTAGCAATAGAAACTGGGCACTTGTAGATCCAGTTGAAGAGGTTTTCGACAGTACCGCTTGGGGGGTAGCTATGTGGTTATCTATCGATAAGAATGTGACAGTTCCGATGCTGCGTCAGGTATATCAAGCAATACGGGACCGTATTTTAGCTGGAGAACTGAATGCAGGGTATAAACTTCCTTCGACCCGGGTGCTGGCCTTACAGTTGAACGTTTCCCGGAATGTTATCCTCGAAGCTTATGAAATGCTGCTAGCCGAAGGCTTAGCCATTGCGCGCTCAGGTTCAGGAACTTATGTAGCCGAAGGGGCCGTCCTTCCAGGTTATGTATCCGCACCGCCTATCGAGGCGTCTGCGTCTGCAGTGGAATCTGCATATTCAAATGAGATGTCAGTAATTTCCTTCCGGACAGGCCTTCCTGCATTGGAATTATTTCCGCGCAAATCATGGGCTGACTTGCTTCAGAGCGTATGCAAAGAGGCTCCTGATCTGGCACTAGGTTATGGCGATCCTGCTGGAGAGCCTGAGTTACGCAGGGAGCTAGCCGACTATTTGAGTCACACCAGAGGAGTGAAAGTCAGCCCGGAACATATTGTAATCACTAGCGGAGCAGTACAAGCGATTCAGCTTGTCACCCGTCTGTTACTGTCAGCTGGAGATGAAGCCCTGGTAGAGGAACCGACAAATGAAGATTTAAAAAGCATTCTGGCGGCCACAGGAGCCACACTGCGGAGTATGACTGTTGATGATTCGGGAGTTATAACAGCCGATCTGCCACAAAAGAAACACCCCAAACTGGCATATCTGACACCCTCGCACCAGTTCCCGCTGGGGGGTATCTTGCCGATCCAAAGGCGGATCGAGCTAATTCAGTATGCAGCCCGGACAGGATGTCTTCTGCTCGAAGATGATTATGACAGTGAGTTCCGGTATGACGGGGCGCCCGTCCACTCCTTGCAGAGTCTGGACCCAGAACGGGTGCTATATGTCGGGACGTTTAGCAAAATATTATTCCCCGCGCTGAGGATCGGCTATATTGTTCTTCCCTCGTCACGAGTCGCTGATTTTATCCGTTTAAAGCAACTGGCGGATTACCAGACGGCGAGCCTGGAGCAAATTGTGTTGAGTCGGTTTATCAGGAAGCGACTCCTTCATAAACATGTACATAAGATGAAGAAAGTGTATGCCAAGCGTCGTCAAGTCCTGCTTGATAGCCTTGAGCAGCATTTTACAGGGCAATATCGGGTGTGTGGCCGATCGGCGGGTTTACATTTGGTAGCAGAGTTTCAGTTCCCGTTCCGAGAGGATTTGCCGAAATGTCTCCATAGTCAAAATGTATTTGCGGCACAGCTTGAAGGGAACCGGCTGCTCATGGGCTATGGGCATCTAAAGGAAAATGAAATTCGTGAAGGGGTTCGCAGAATCAGGAACGCACTGCAACGGTAGTAAACGCGAAAGCAGCCTATCCTTAGGTGAGGATAGGCTGCCCTTTTCATAGCAAGATATTGTGTTCCATCATCACTATTCATACGAGGTTTGAGCCACGCGTACTAGCATATGGGCAAGCGCATGCTGCTGCTCCTTGTCCCCCGCTTTCCACAGCTCCTGGAGGAGCTTCTCCTCGCGATTTCGCGGTTCTTCTTTGGCTGCCAGATATCCAGCTATCTTCTCAGCTGCTTTTGCGATCAATTCTTCATTCAAACCAATATTTTGAGCCATTTCAATCTTGTCGCTCAAATAACTTTTGAATGAATCAAAGCTGCCCAGAATGTCATCCTTTTTGCTGTCGTCTATCCGATTTAATACGTCATCTACCTTGTTCAAGGCCACTTCGCCTTCCTTATTCACAGCATGATTATGCTCTGCCATTTCTAACGCCTCCTCAAGATCGTTTTCTAGGATAAGGACTGCTTACGGTACGGTAGTACTTACCCCGGCTAACCAAAATGAAACCGATGAGAAGCGGAGTATTGCGGAGGTAATCGCTACATAAAGTCAAAAAAATAACGGATCACGTGAAAAAAAACGGGCGAGGTGTAGGTCAAGCTATCCACCCGACTTAAGTAGCTTTTTTTCAAAGCATCGAACTTGTCATCATCGCCGATTAATAAATCCCGCTTTAGCACGGAAACCGTTAAGCTGCCGAAGAAACCGCTCAAGCTGATCAGCATGCCGAAAATAATTCCAAATTTCAGGTCAAACGGCGTCAGATAGGGATAGATGAAATAGGAAGCCGCTATAGTTACGGGAAAAGCGAGTGCAAAGCCTTCCCAAGTTATATTGGGATTGGACGTCGGGACGATTTTCCGCTTTCCGAAATAAAGTGATGCAAGATAGTGTACGACATCATTGAGCTGCGTTAGTACCACTAGAAAAAGTACAAGTTTCGCTCCGTATTGCGGCGTAGCAAACTGAAAATAGGCCAGATGACTCAACCCGAAAACCATTAGCATGAGTCCCCACTGGGTCGAGCTGACACTGCGCAGAAATCCAACCGTTCCTTTGTTGATCAATCGTGGGAGCGGTAGCAGTAAGAATACATAGATAGGAATAAAGACAATAAACATTCCGTACCACCCGATATAAATCCAGTAAAATTGTACGGGAATCGCCAAGTACGCCCATAGAAACAATCTGCGATCAGCTTTTCTGGATCTAATCATGGAAAAGTATTCTTTTAGCGCAAAAAAGGTGAGTGCCATCAGGGAAAGCAGTGAAACGATCGGATTGAAAAGAGTTGCCAAGCAAAAGATAAAGAACATACCCCACCATGTCTTGATGCGAAGCCCAATAGCTGCATAGTCTTTGTCTGGCTGTGTTTTGACTACTACTATGTAAATCAGATGGATGACCAATAAGGCTGTAAAAATAAGGATTAACGTAAATAGCGAACTGTCCATTACCACTCACCAACTTATCACGAAATAGGGTTCCATTAGGGTTCCTATGTTATTATGAAGGAATAATTCAAACTTGATAAGGGGAAATTTCGTAAATGGTAGCAGATCAATCCGTCTTTATCTTGCTTACGAATACGGGAACGTTTCTTACGAGAGTCATTAAAAGCTATACGAGAGCGCCATATAATCACGCCTCCATTTCCTTCAACCGGGAACTTTCGGAGTTATACAGCTTCGGGAGAAAGACCCCTAATAACCCTCTGGATGGTGGTTTCGTGAAAGAGGATATTAAGACAGGTACATACAGCAGATTTCCGAATACAACATGTGTTATCTACGAGCTTCAAGTAACCGACCGTGAAGTTGAAAAAATGAAGCGAGTTTTACATGTATTTATCCGAAGTCGTCAAAAATATATGTATAACTTACTGGGTTTGATTGGTATTGCACTCAAAGAACCAGTCGAGTTCAGCAATTCTTATTTTTGTTCGCAATTCGTTGCGGAAATTTTACAGCGATCCGGCATAAAAATATGGAACAAGCTGCCCGCTCTTGTTACGCCAGACGATTTTCGGCAAAGTGATCGATTCCATTTGATCTACGAGGGGAAATTGAGCGAGTATGATCCTCAAGCTTGAGGATCAGCACCGCATAACTTAGACCTATTCCGGCACAATTACCTCAATATGACGCGGTAAAATACCAAGGTCGATAGGCAAAGACGGCCCTTCCTCGCCATCTACATTCGTACTGATCGGTTCTGCGGAGCTGACACTTACATGCTTTGCGGTAAAGTAAATAATATCACTATGATCCTTCAGGTTACCTAAAAATAAGGATATGCTGGCCGTCACGGTGTTCAATATATTAAGGTTTTTGAAAATAAAGCAGTGAAGCAGACCATCGTCAACAGCCGCATCGGGCGCCAGTTTCTCGAAACCGCCGACTGAATTGGTTAAAGCAGCCAAAAAGAGTGGGGATTCACCTTCCCAGGTTTTGTCATCATAGCGGACGATAAGTGAGTGGGCAGGATGGCCGATAAGCTCTTTCATGCCTTCTTTGAAGTAGGCAAATGTGCCAAACATGGACTTATCGTCTGATGATACAGCTGATAGTGATTCAGCAAGCGAACCTGTGGCAACAACATTGGCAAACATTCGGCCGTTTAAGAGGCCCATATCTACGTTTTTCACGCGGGCAGAAGTCAGTATACGGATCGCCAGCTCGGGACTTAGCGGAATTTGCAAGGCACGGGCAAAATCATTGACTGTCCCAAGGGGGATGATCCCCAGTCTTGGGCGATGGTCTTGATCAATGAAACCGTTGATGGTTTCGTGAAGTGTGCCATCCCCGCCGATGGAAACGACTAGGTCACAAGCTTCCTCACACGCATTAACGCAAAAACGGGTGGCGTCCAGTTCCTTTGCCGTTTCTTTAACCGTAACAACGTATCCTTGATCACGTAGAATTTCTTCTACGTTTCTGACATGTTGGAGAGATTCCTCTTTGCCGGAAGAGGGATTTACAATGACCATAGCTTTTTTCATATACATGTTCCTTTCTCTGGGGAGAGTTTGTTGTACCAACTCTTACCCGAAAAGCAGACCTTTAGACTCTAGATTAGACATGCGTTATATTTTAGTTACTATATAAAAGTAAATACAATCTGAATGGAGGATTTCAAATGAAAATCGCATTAACAGGAGCAACGGGGCAATTGGGTTCCATCGTGGTAGATACGTTGCTTACATCTGTCTCCACAAACGATCTTATTGTTAGTGTAAGAAATCCAGAAAAAGCAGAGAACTTACGGTCTCGTGGCGTTGATGTTCGTCATGGCGACTTTGATAAACCGGAGACGCTGGATCAGGCGTTTGCTGGAGTAGACCGATTGCTGATTATATCCGCAGACGGGGATAATGATACTAGAATCCGTCAGCATAAAGCGGCTGTTGATGCTGCTGTACGTGCTGGAGTAGGCTTCATCGCCTATACTAGCGCCGCCAATGCCGCTGACAGTACTCTATTCCTTGCACCCGTACATCGCATCACGGAGGAGTTCATTCGCGAGTCAGGTATTCCTTACTCCTTCTTGCGTAATAATTGGTACCTGGAGAATGAGGCAGGCACGATCCAATCCGTACTCGCGGGGGCTCCTTGGCTTACCTCGGCAGGGACCGGTAAAGTAGGTTGGGCTACCCGCGCAGATTATGCGCAAGCAGCTGCAACCGTTTTGTCTGGCGAAGGGCATGAGAATACAATATATGAGCTCTCCGGTAAGCCGATTACCCAAGAAGAGTTTGCAGCGATACTGGCTGAGGTTCTAGGCAAAGATGTTCCTGTACAGCAGGTGGATGATGCTACGTATGCCGAGGTTATGCTCGGTGCGGGAGTCCCGGAAGGTGCAATCCCTATTGTGGTCGGTATTCAACAAGCGATTCGTGAAGGAGCCTTGGATGTCGTAAGCAGCGATTTTGAAAAGCTGTTGAAACGCTCCCTTACACCGCTTAGCCAAGGAATTAGTGAACTAATCAAGCAAATCCAAGCATAATAAACGTGCCGTAAAACGGATGCTGCCTACCTAGGCAACATCCGTTTTTAGTTATATGTTCACCTATGGACATTTTCAGCAGACAGAACGCTTACATATGAGGTGCAACAATACTCAGATTAGTTTCATCCATGAGTGGAATCGTGACGGATTATCCAATATACTTGTAGGGAACTCCAAGGAAGACTTGGAGCAAGCTTGGTCTATCCAGGGAAGCTTAGCACAGCAGTAGAATTTGAAAATGAATGGAGTACATAATACCATGTCTAATTTACCAAATTGTCCTGAATGTAATTCAGAGTACACTTATGAGGATCGCAGTCTTTTCATTTGTCCGGAATGCGCTCATGAGTGGTCTACCGAGTCAGAAGCGGTAAGCAGTGAAGACATTAAGATCGTCAAAGATGCGAATGGTAACATCCTACAGGATGGTGACTCTGTAACTGTCATTAAAGACCTTAAAGTGAAGGGAAGCTCATCCGTCTTAAAAATTGGCACCAAAGTAAAAAACATCCGTCTGGTGGATGGCGATCACGATATTGACTGCAAAATTGATGGTTTTGGAGCAATGAAGCTAAAATCGGAGTTTGTAAAAAAGAATTAAAATGTAAGAAAGGAGAAGCCGAGGGCTTCTCCTTTTTTTGTTTATAAGGGCGCTAACCATACGGTTCCTGTTCCCCTGTACACATTTACCAGCCCTTCGCCGGAAGCAGCCGAGCCCATTTTGGTTTTTCCAGATTTTTCGACGGTGAACTGTAAGGTATTGGACCACATGAGGGCAAAGTTACCATCCACCTTCAGCACATCATTTTGCAATTCTATAACGACCGCTTCCTCGGAAGGGATTGGCGCTTGAAGTGCCAGAACCCCTTTTCCGCGGGCGCTTAAATTAAATAACCCTTCTCCACCCAGTGCGGCAGAGGAAAGATTACTACGTGCAACGACGGATATGTCCAGCGTCGTGTCACAAGCCAAAAACAAGCCGTCTTCGATGGCAATATCATCATTGTCGACATCAATAAGCCAAATATATTGGTAGGTAGGCTCCAGCATAATGGTACCCGTGCCTTTATAGTGCGGTTTAATGGCACCTGTCCCTGTTACAGCGCCGGACACCAAGTTTCGCATTAAGCCTCCCACGCCTTTTACACCGGTAGTCATTTCCATGCTACCCACAGTATATTGCATGGCTCCCGCCTTCATCATAATCTCACTATTGTTGATTTCGATCATGAGTTGCTTGCGGCGCATGTTACTTTTGCTCATATAGTAATTGTCTTGCGCAGCCGCAACCGAGGTGCAGCTCAAATCTGTTATGTATTCCAGTACCGTAAATCCGCCTAATTGGTCAGTGATAGCAACATTGCTGTTATCCTTTAAATTATTAATAACAAAAGCCATAAATGTAAGTGCCTCCTTGTTGTATTCATGGTGTGGGGATGGGAAACTTCTTTGTTCCATACAATATTCGACAAAGAGACTTCTTTTCCTGCGGCGAATCTTGACACTTCCCTTGGCTGATTTTCAGACTCAGAAAAGGAGAGCTTGAAAAAGATGCGAAAAAGGTTCAATATAAAGATATCGGTTTTTAAAATGATTGGCTTCGAAAGCAGCCGAATGAGAATGAAACATGAAAATAGGGGGTAGAGCAAGTGGAGATAGGGATAAGCACGTTTGTAGAAACAACGCCGGATCCCCAAACGGGGGAGGTTATCAGTCACGCACAACGAATACGTGAAGTGGTCGAGGAGATTGTGCTTGCAGATCAGGTAGGGCTGGATGTGTACGGCGTCGGGGAGCATCATCGTAAAGATTATGCAGCATCTGCACCTGCTGTTATCCTCGCTGCTGCTGCTGCACAGACCCAACGGATTCGGTTAACCAGTGCAGTTACGGTACTTTCATCGGATGATCCCGTACGTGTGTTTCAGGATTTTGCTACACTGGACGGCATTTCGAATGGACGAGCTGAGATTATGGCAGGCCGGGGCTCTTTTATCGAATCGTTCCCGTTATTTGGGTATGATTTGGATAACTACGATGAGTTATTTGATGAAAAACTGGAGCTGTTATTGAAAATCCGAGAATCCGAGAAAGTCACCTGGAAGGGCGGACATCGGCCTGCAATTCACAATTTGGGCGTGTATCCGCGTCCAGTTCAAAATCCGTTGCCCGTATGGATTGGGAGTGGGGGGAATCAGGAATCTGTGGTTCGTGCAGGATTGCTCGGTTTGCCATTGGTTCTGGCGATTATCGGGGGTAGCCCTGTACAGTTTGCCCCGTTGGTGGAACTATATAAAAAAGCCGCGAGGCATGCCGGTCATGATGCATCGCTGCTTCCGGTTGCATCACACTCACATGGTTTTATCGCAGAGACTACTGAGCTGGCAGCGGATAAGTTCTTCCCTTCCACTCAGCAGAGCATGAATGTGCTTGGGCGTGAACGCGGTTGGGGCCCTTACACTCGCTCCAGCTTCGATGCCGCACGCAGCTTTGAAGGAGCGTTATATGTAGGTGATTCAGACACGGTTGCCAAGAAAATCATTCATCTCCGTAAACAGGTAGGCATTACACGTTTTCTGTTGCACGTGCCCGTCGGTACGATGCCGCATGACGATGTCATGAGAGCTATTGAGCTATTGGGAACAGAGGTAGCACCACGGGTTCGTGAAGAGATATCCAAGTGGGAATCCGAGAGTAAATAGGTGGATTGATCTCAGTAGACAAAGGAGAAAGGGGCAGACCATGAGCGATATGGCCGCTCCTTTCTTAACTCTAAAATAATCTATATATGAGCTGATCAGATCATTTTTTATTTTGTCCGTTTTTTATGCGTGATGCGCTTTTGCAACAGGGTTTTACCTTGTTTTAGTCTCTTAGGTTTAGCAGGGACTCTGCGCAGGATAGGTTTCTCTTGGATTGCCTTGGAAGGCAATGTCATGCGGAGTGTGGATGATGCAGGTTTTCTTTGACTGCTGCTTGTTACAAAGTTGATGGTGTAGTCCAAGACGAATGGACTAACTGCGATTCTCCGCAGTCCCACGCTTCTACAAGTGGTACAACCTGTATCCCAGCACCAATTGAAGGCATTCTCAGGAACTTGAGTGAAATATGAACCCCGCCATTCGCGTCCAAAATCATCTTCAGCGTAATAAAAGAACGTATTCCCTCCTGCGAAGCCGCTCCAAACCTGAATAGTCTGTCCAGGGTTAACACGGTACCAGCCTGCTTTAGAATAGTTAACAGGAGTACAGCTGAAGTCCGGATAGGCAAAGACCACAAAGATAGCCGCATTGGTACTGTTGCGAAAATTGAGACCCATTTGTCGTCACTTCTTTCCTCATATAGTAATCCTACAGAGTATTCTATGAGAGTTTTGAAAGAAGGGAACGGACACGAGTCTCTTAATCGCTAAAATTGAACCATTTGCTGATGTCTATTTTGTTATGTTCATTTATAGATCTCCATTCGTTTGATTCTGGTTGATAGGTATAATCTTTTTGCCAGGTCACGATGTTTTCTACGATTGCCCGTATGGAAGAGGCGATATAGGAGACTTCCTGATTCGTCATCATGGGATGGAGCGACAGACGCACCCAGCCCGGTTTTCGAGATAAGTCTCCTGCATCGATCAGGTCTGTCATTTGTTTAGACGTTTGGGGGTCGATGCCCAGCAAATAATGTCCGTAGGGGCCTGCACAAGAGCAGCCGCCCCGGACCTGAATACCAAACCGATCATTCAATAGTTTTACGATCAGGTTATAGTGAATAGGACCGACAACGAAAGAAACGATTCCCATTCGTTCTTGGCTGCTTCCTCCTAAAATGTGTAGTCCTGGTATGGTACTCAAGCTTTTTAGTAATAATGATGTCAGTTCCTTTTTTCGCTCCAACATGCGGTTGTATCCCATTTGTTCTTTCAGCCGAATGCAGAGCGCCGTTCGAACGGCCTGTATAAAGGCAGGGGTTCCTCCATCCTCACGGGCTTCAGTATTATCTTTATACTCGTATCCACCCCAAGGATTGGTCCAGCTAACTGTACCCCCTCCGGGCTGATCCGGAGCACAACTAAGGCATAGTCTCGAATCCATAATTAAAACGCCGCTTGTACCGGGACCCCCAAGAAATTTGTGGGGTGAAAATACAATCCCGTCCAGTTTCTCGAGAGGATCTGTGGGGTGCATGTTAATCTCGGCATAAGGTGCGCTTGCTGAAAAATCAATGAAACAAACGCCGCCATGTTCGTGCATTTTGCGAGATAGCTGGTAAATCGGTACTTCGAACCCTGTAACATTAGAGCAGGCGGTAAAGGCGCCGATTTTGACAGGGCGATGCCGGAATTGAAGCAGCAGTCGTTCGAGATGAGTTGGATCGACAATCCCGCCGGGACCCGGAGGAAGACATACAACGTCTCCAACGGTTTCTGCCCAGGAAATATGATTGGAATGATGCTCCATATGTGTAACGAAAATAACGGGGCGCTCTTTTTTGGCGATGGGGTAGAGGGGCTTTAATTTTTCATGTATTTTCAATCCTAATAGCCGCTGAAGCTTATTCACTGCACCTGTCATACCTGACCCGGCGAACAGGATGATATCACGTTCATTGGCATGAACGTGGCCCTTAATGATTTGTTTCGCTTCTTCATAGGCTTGGGTCATCAGAGTTCCTGTCAAATTAGACTCCGTATGCGTATTCGCCACAAAAGGGCCTAATTCATGAGCTATTTTCGACTCGATGGGTCCATACAGACGGCCACTGGCTGCCCAATCCGCATAAATCAGCTTTTTTTGCCCATATGGAGATTCAAAGGTCTGGTGATATCCGATTGTACTTTCGCGATACCTTTGGAAATAAGCCTCGTTAGAAGGCTGATACCTACAATTACTGCTTCCAATTCGAGCCATGAGCATACGGCGCCTCCCAAGTCGTTCTGTCTTCTTAGGGTACGTAAGTAGGTCCGAATGGGTTAAAAAAAATAGGCGAGTGTCATCATTTAGTCACAATAAAAGCCTCATCCAACAGCCGGATAAGGCGCAAGTCTATCCTATATAAACAACTGCATATCGGATTCGAGCGCATCTTTTAGATACGTTTTGGCCTCGATAATTTCCAGTTCAGGTATAAATTCTTCCGGTTTAAAACCCATAATATCCACCGATAGCTTACAGGCATAAAATTTGACGTTTTTCTTCCGGGCACCTTTTAGGAAGTGGATCAGCTTTGGGGCTTCATTGTCTTCCAACATTTCCGTTAGCATCAGTTTGCCCAGACCACTAAAATTCATATGGGACAGCGGTAAGGATTCAGGCCCTTTGGGCGTCATCAAGTCCATGAGTTTCTCGTAAATCGTCTTATCCTCAAGCGTCATCTTCTCGGGATCACGAACCAGTGATAATCCCCAGAACGCAAAAAACATCGTCACATCCACATCCAATTCCCGCGCTGTATTTGCCAGAATCAGTCCAGCCATTGCCTTATCATAATCGCCGCTGAACATAAGCAGATTCATCCTTTTATCCACAATTCCCGCCTCCATTACCAACAGATATATTCAGTATGGATTTGGAAATGAAAACTATGCATGGTTCACTGTGTTGTCTGAAGCCGCAAATTTTTCTCACGGCACAGTCGACAACTCAGCAAAAGATATCCTGTCTACAATATCAAAACCGTTTCCCTGTCCTCTTGGCTTCACAACTACAGTACCCAAGTTCGGAATCTCGCCCAAACCAATGCCTTGAGGGAAACTGTGAGCAATGATAACTTTGTTGGTCCCAGAAGGTGGAACTTTCTCTAACACAGAAGTCAGTTCGGCTAATGTACTTTCCTTCTCTGCTGCGGTTACATCACCACTTAGATTGTAAATTCTAACCCAGAAGGGATCTACATGAACATTTTCTGCTCCAAAAGCTAATTCTGCCGTTTCCCTTGTTCGACAAAAGGGACTTGCTATAACTGGGGTTTGAATGGGGATTTGTAAGCTCTTTATCCTTTCCCCAAAAAGTAAGGCTTGTCTTTTACCTTCCTCGGAAAGATTCCTTTGGAGTGAGCAATCGCCTAAGACGAGATTAGGTTGATCTTCTCCTAGCGTTGCTTCACCGTGCCTAACGAACAGAATGTATCCACCCTGACGAAGAGAACTTAGTAACTCTGGTTTAACTGGTCTAGCTTCCGCTGTATTTATAGCTGCTCCCACGATTTGTATCGGAGTCATAAGAAGTAAAGAAAGCATGCATGCATAAACTAACCTTTTCATCTTCGCATCTCTCCCCCTAAGAATACAATTTTGAGATATAGTATATGTATTGAGGGAAGAAAAAAACGGGGAATAGTATAAGTTACTGTTTCCATAGGCTAGGCGGTTGTAACCCTCTAACATTGAGTTTTTTACTATTTAACAATATGCTTCCAATCCTTTTCTGCGCTTTTTCTGCAGTTCCCTACCCAAAACATGACGCTACTTATGCAACGGTTCGCCGTTACCAATGTCATATCTACAAACCGTCCCATTCTGTATAATCTCAAGGGGAATTCAAGACACAAGCCTGAGATCGGGAGGATCATGAGAAAGTGAGTATAGAGAACAAATATAAAGCACTTGAACTGGAAAAGCCGGGCATCTACGAGCTGGAGGGACTGGAAGTCGGGGTCACCTCTAATTGCAACTTCAAGTGTGATTACTGCTGCGCATATCAGCGGAACGATGGGCAATGCATTAGCAGCAAAGAGGTCATTGATATTATTGATGACATTCCAACGTTAAAACGTGTGCGACTGTCCGGGGGAGAAGTGACCCTGAAGTATGAGGATTGTCTGGACATTGTGGCTCACTGTTCGAGCAAAGGAATCGCTACCCAGCTCAACACCAATGCCAGCTTGCTCAGCCCTGAACGAATTGAGAAACTGCGTGATGCAGGTCTTTCCAACATTCATATCTCCTTCAACTTCACGGATGCTGATAAATATGCAGCCTATTATCATGTTCATCCTCGCATGTATGAGAAAATTGTTCAAAATATCCGGTTATGTACCGAGGCCAAGCTGGAAACGGTGTTGGAGACGTTGCTGTTTGCGGAGACACAAAACAACATGCCAGCTATTAGCGAAATGGTATATGATCTCGGTGTGCGCATCCATGAAATCCAAAACAGCATTGTGATGGATCATACCAACTGGAACGCTATTTCCACCAAGGAAGCGCTCGTTCGTTCCGTTCATGACCTGATTGCACATAAAAAAGATGATACTGTATTGTATTTTACCTGCATGGATCGTTTTGCAGAAGCGCTGGGCTTTCAGGAGCAGCCGGGTGTGTATTTTTCCAATTGTGTTGATGGTAAAAAACAGCTCCATCTGCACGGGAACGGGGACATTCTGATCTGTGAGCTATGCCATCCTGTGGTCATCGGCAATATTTATGATGGAACATCCTTAAAGGATATTTACAAAAATAAACCGAAGCAGCTTCAGGAGTTTCTCGACAAACTGCCTTGTCCTGCATATGATGCGCTTTTTCCTGTAGGAAGCAAGTAGACATGATTTGAAATTGTGAAACTAAAGCATCTACCACCCTAACAGTCAGGGTGGTAGATATCCTTCATGTAACTCCATGAATCCTTTATCAATGATTTTAATGAAAGGGTTTACATGTTAAAATATAAAAATATAATTCTCTTATGAAAGAAGGAGTAGATATGAAATATAGAAATGTAGGCAACAGTGGTCTTAAAATTAGTGAAATCGGCTTGGGGAGCTGGTTGACGTACGGTACAGCCGCCGAGCAGGAAGCAGCTCATACCTGTATTGCCAAAGCCTTTGAACTCGGGATTAATTTCTTTGATACCGCGAACGCGTATAACCGGGGAGAAGGCGAAAAGGCTATGGGAGCTGCTTTGAAGTCCTATCGAAGAGATAGCTATGTATTATCTACCAAGGTGTACTTTCCTATGGATTCCGGTCCCAATGACAGGGGACTGTCACGCAAGCACATTATGGAGCAATGTGAAGCGAGTCTGAAGCGTCTGGGTACGGATTATATCGACATGTACTTTTGTCATCGTTATGATCCGGACACTCCTTTGGAAGAGACGCTGCGAGCGCTCGATGACCTTCAGGCTCAGGGTAAGATTCTGTACGCTGCTGTCAGCGAATGGAGTGCTGCCCAGCTCATGGATGCTTATGGGATTGGAAAAAGGCTGAATCTGCGCCCGCTGATTGCCAATCAGCCGATCTATAATATGTTCGAACGTTACATCGAGCATGAGGTACTTCCGGTATCCGGGCAGGTAGGCATCGGCCAAATTGTATTTTCGCCTCTGGCCCAAGGGGTCCTCACGGGGAAATACAAGCCTGGACAACCTTTACCGACGGGTAGCCGCGGGGCTGATGCCTCTGTCAATAATGTCATCAGCAGTTACATGAACGATACCGTTCTGAACTGTGTCCAGGAGCTGGATAAGCTGGCGAAGAATTTGGGTGTTACCCTGTCACAGCTCGCGCTTGCTTGGATTCTGAGAGAACCGGGTATCAGCGCTGCACTTATTGGGGCTACTAAACCGGCACAAATTGAGGAAAATGTAAAAGCAGTCGAAGTGACGCTGCAACCGGAGACATGCGCGGAAATTGAGCGGATTCTTAAGCAAGCAGAGGGTTTTGAACCTTTGCGTTAAGCATTCACACGAGCCTCTGTAGAGGCGAACCATTAACTAGCTCCAAGTATGGCATAAATTCCTGAACCCACACTAAATACAATCCCGCTCACTAGAACGAGGATTTGCTTCTTACTGAGATCCAGCGGATCAAAAAAGATGGGTAATAGCCATTTTAGGGTGATGACAGACCATAAGCCCTCCAGTAACCCTAGCATCAACACCTTTTGTCCCCAGTGAAACTTCATTTGCGGTGTTAGCGGACCTGCTAGCATCAAATCACCTGAGGCACGGATATTCCAGAAAACGATAACCATGAATACAACAAGGGTTAACAATGTGGACATAATATAGGCGATATCTTTTTTAGCCTTTTTCGTAAGTTTCGGCGATTTTTTAAACTCAGGCAAGCCAATCAGGAAAAAAACGATTCCCATAAAAATAGCTGCGCCTATAAAGGAACCGAGTATGATATTGGCCACGATGCCGATGCCATTGATGATTAATAATAAAATAAGCTCTCCCCCTTTGGGGTTACGATGATAGTTATTTTATTGTACATGTAGGAACGAAAATGCTCAAATATTTGGAAAAGCCCCAGCACTTTCGCCTGGGGCTTTTTTGCTTTTTGCCGATTATAATGCTGATTTAATGACCTTTTTATAATACAGGATGGATAGTATCCCGAAAATGGAATATAAGGCGGTGTACAGCACCATAACGATAATCATAGGCATCCAAATTTCGGTTCCAAACAAGAACCAGCCGGATTGGACGGCGAAATAGCTATGTGATAGGCCAATCACTAATGGAATGCCGAAGTTAAAGAGCTGTTTTATTTTAATGCCTCGAAGCAGGTCACTTTGGGTGAACCCTAACTTTCTTAACACCGTATAATTGGCTTTTTCATCTTCGCTCTCATCCATTTGCTTAAAGTAAAGGATACAGCCTGATGTAATGAGAAAGGTGAGTCCCAAAAAGCCAACTACAAACATGATCACTCCCATGTTCCGCTTCTGATTGCTGCTCATTTCAAGGCGGGATGTTTGTTGATCATTAAAATTCGCAGCTGCAAAGAGACGATTGGCTTCTTCAATCTGTTCTGCATTTATCATATCAATTCCAATATATAAGGATGATTTCTTTTGAATCTCAGGATTTACATCTTTCTTTAACCGCTCAAAGATGGTTTCGTCTACAATGACAGTGGGTACTCCCCCGGCTGCAAAATAGTAGGGAATGACATAATCCTTTTTTAGACCCACATATTGTTGAGGTATGACTTCTGTTTTCCCCTTCAAATCCAAGGGGCCAAAGTCTTTCAAGGACATGAATTTCTGTAACATATCATTATAGCCCGTTAAAACCGTTTGGCCTGGAGTTACATCCGTACCCTCCACAGATTGGTCGCTTACGACAGGCAGTGTCATGGAATCCGTACCATCATTTAATTGTTCCATAGGAGTCTCCATAATTTGCGCTGTCTTCACACTGACTTGAATCACTTCAATTTTCTTTTCACGATACTTTATATCATGCTCATGAAGTAACGCTTTGAATTTCTCCGCATCCGGTACATTCGTCATGGCAAAATGGGAAGGTACATTGTCCTCAGCTGCTTGATCCGCAGAATAATAGGCGATATAGCTTAAGGAAAGTAAACCGATGGCAAGTGCTGATACTGTCGTAATAATGGTCAACAACAAAGCATTGGACTTCATGCGGAACATAATGGATGAGAGAGATAGCACCTCATTAATGTTCAAATAGCCGCCTTTACTCTTTCTGATGATATTGGAAATAAAGCGGATAGATCCTTTATAAAAAAGGAGTGTTCCGATGATGACAGTGCCCAAAATAAACACCATAGCCATAAACAATTCATTTATGGATGTAAAGTCTCCACCAAATAATTTGGAGGAAACATAGTAACCTAAAGCGATGAGAGAGATGCCAATGATCCCGATGATCATCTCAAAGATCGATATTTTCTTGATTTTCCCTTCGGTGGTTGAGGTCACTCTGAACAAGGACAAAATACTTTGTCTTTTGATAAAAGAATAATTCATGAGCATGATCAGCAGGTAGATGACAACAAAAACGATGAGTGTTTGAGTCAGTGCTTGGTTAGAGAAATATAGAGTGGCAATGGCTTCGACGCCCGTCGTCTTAAATAAAATCATAATCACTAATTTGGAAAAGGAGAATCCAACCCCAATCCCAATGAAGAGGGAACTAAAGTATAAAATTAGGTTTTCAGCACTCAGGATGCGAAAAATTTTACTTTTAGTCATTCCGATCAATTGAAATAGGCCAATTTCTTTGCTTCGTCTTTTTATAAAAATATTATTGGCATACATAAGAAAAATGCAGACAATAGCGACCAGTAAAATGGAAGCTGCCCGTATGGAAGCTGCACCTTTAACAGACCCCTTCACTTCGTCCATGGAGGGATCGTACTGTAGTGTGACAAAAGCGAAATAGAGTGCAACACTGAAAATGAGGGCAAAAACATAAAGGTAATAATTTTTCAGGTTTTTTTTCAAATTTTTTAGAATGAGCAGATTAATGTTCATATTGGACCCCGCCTAAGACCCCTTGGGTTTTCATGATATCCTGGAAGAAGCTTTGTCTTTCCTGCTCGCCTTTGTGAAGCTGCGTATACATTTGCCCATCCTTAATAAAAATAACCCGACTGCAATGGCTGGCAGCGACAGGATCATGCGTGACCATAATAATGGTTGCTTTGCGTTTTTGGTTCAACTGGCCCAGCTTGTTTAATAAATCGGAAGCCGACTTGGAATCCAGTGCACCCGTAGGTTCATCGGCAAAAATAATACTGGGCTCATGAATAAACGCTCTGGCCGCTGATGTACGCTGTTTCTGTCCACCCGAAATTTCATTGGGATACTTATCTTTCAACTCATAAATCCCCAATTCTGTAGCCACTTCCTGAAATCTTCGGTTGGCTTCTTTCTTAGGCGTTTTGGTGATGGATAACGGTAAGAGGATGTTCTCCTTCACCGTTAGCGTATCCAGCAGATTATACTCCTGAAAAATAAAGCCTAAATGCTCTTTTCGAAATTCAGCCAGTTGCTTTTCTTTCATTTTCGTCATTTCGATATCATTGATTCTAATGGAACCTTGGCTCACTTTATCAATAGAGGAAAGAACATTCAGCAATGTGGTTTTACCTGAACCGGAGGCTCCCATAATACTGACAAATTCCCCTTCTTCAATAAGGATATCTATTCCCTTCAAAACCTCCTGCATATTGAACTTATTACCGTAGCTTTTACGGATTTTATGAGCTTCTAAAATGTTCACTTCGATGCACTCCTTATTGTTCTTGTAGCCTTATTATAAAAATAGAGCCGATGTTTTTCCTTTGATTGGGCGAACAATACATAAAAGCATGTGACATCTCTGTCACATGCTTACCACACTCACGAAATCATTTCGTTTGGGAAAAATTAAAGTGAAGGTTGTACCTACGTTCGGTTTGGAGTGCACATCTATATGTATGAGCAAGGTTTGTGCTGCCTTTTTCGTTAAATATAACCCCATACCCGTTGAAGTGTGATCAGAATGTTGGGTTGTGGAGGTAAAACCTTTCTCGAAGATACGCGGTATATCCTTCGGATCAATACCGCGTCCAAAGTCTTGAACCTCAAGCTGTATTCGATCCCTTTGTTCATAGCTGTGGATGATAATATCACTGGCATCGCTATATTTGATGGCATTGGTTAAGAGCTGTCTGATGATAAAAGCCAGCCATTTGGCATCACTCAGCACTTCCATGTGCTCAAGTTGGATGTCAAAACCGATCCCCTTTTGGATGCACCATGACTGTAATGCTTTGATCTCTTTAAAAACCAGAGATTTTAAATCCACTTGCTCGACATACAGATCATTTTCAATAAAAGATATTCGTTTGTGATGGAGCTGCTGATCCAGCAGTAAGTGAATTCGTAGCCATTCATAGGTTAACTGAGCTTTTAGGGACTTGTCGTCCAACCGCTCAATCATCAAATGCATGGTGGTCAAAGGTGTTTTTACCTCATGAATCCAGGATAATAGTTCATCTTTTTCATGTTCAAGTGTCAATTGATTTTGCGAGATGATCTGTTGTAACCGTTCGTTCTGGCCCGTGATTTTTTGTTCAATGATTTGCTCAAACGGACTCTCCGGTTCGCCTATACCCGTTAGTTCAAGAGAACTCTCCCATTTTTCTAGTGTGGTATAGAACTTGGTTTCCTTGGGATAACGAATGATTAAAAAAACCAAGAAAATCATCATAGATAAGAAGACGATATAAAGAATCGGCATTAACGGAATTGCTGCATCCACATAAGCAATGAACAGGATCAGGAATTGCTGACACACAAACAGTAGAATCCAGCTCCGCCTCTCTATAAGGTATTTTTTAATCATAGGCAGGTGCCTCTTCTGTAGCCATGTAGCCTTGCCCGACTTTCGTTTCAATGAAACGGCCCAAATCCAGCTCGTCCAATTTTTTGCGCAGGCGGTTCAAGTTGACGGTCAGGGTATTGTCGCTGACAAAACGTTCATCATCCCAGAGGCTTTTAATTAATTCCTCACGTGCAACAATTTTATTTTTTTGTTCGATCAGCAGCTTCAAAATAAAAATCTCGTTCTTGGTTAATTCGATGGAGCCAGTCTCATTGGCTACTACATTTTTTTCATAGTCGACCGTTGCGCCACACCATGTTTTAAGGGAGACAGGTTCTGTATTGTAATTATATACGCGGCGGAGTGTCGCCTGTAATTTGGCAATGAGTACATCAAAATGAAACGGTTTTTGGATAAAATCATCCGCTCCAAGCTGCATCGACATCACCATATCCGTAGGATGATCCCGTGAAGATAAGAAGAGGATGGGGACGTTAGAGTGGGATCGAATCATTCGACACCAATGAAACCCATCAAATTTCGGCAATTGAATATCTATCACGACCAGATCAGGCTTTATCGTTGTGAATTCCTGAATGACTTTATTAAAGTCCTGGATGCCATACACATCATAGTTCCATTGAGTTAACCGATCCTTCATTTCATGGAACAAAGTTTCATCATCTTCAATTAATAAGATTTTGAACAACGAATTCACCACTTTATATTTTTTTCAGGATTTTGCAAATTCCTCTTTTATAAAGTGTATAGCAAAAATTGTGTATATGCTACATGTGTGAATTCCACTTGATATTGCGATAATCTGCTGTTAATAGTTGAGGTTTATAGTGGGATTTAGATTGACTATCTCATATATATATTAAAGGATGGATGCAATGATGGGGATTCACACGTATTTTCGGTCGCTAAATGAGCTGGAAAGAATCATCCGTTGTCCGGGTAAGTTTAAATTCGAGGAACACAGCGTATCGGCACATTCTTGGAAAGTCGTACAATACGCCAAAACGCTGGCTGATATTGAAGAGAGAAATGGTGTCCGTATTGACTGGAAAAAGCTATACGAGATTACGAGCAGTCACGATTACGGGGAGATTTTTATTGGAGACATCAAAACGCCAGTTAAGCACTCCTCTAAGGAACTACGATTATTAATCCAACAGGTCGAAGAGGGTATGATTGAGTATTTTATTGAAGAGAATATTCCCGAGGATTTTAAGGCTATTTTTCGCAAACAGCTAAGGGAAGGTAAAGATGATTCTGTAGAAGGTTTAATCCTTGAAGTTGCGGACAAGATGGATCAGGTATACGAAGCATTTGCAGAACTTCAGCGGGGAAATACGGAAAAAGAATTTATAGTCATGTACCGTAATGCACTTGTAAAAATCAAGAATATTCAATTACACTGCGTTGAGTATTTTTTGGAGAATATCCTGCCCGATATGGTCAAGGAAGAAACGCCTTTATCCATTGATATCAAGAAGATTACGGAAGAAGCCTTAGCTTTGTAAGTGAATCTCCCTACCGTCCAGAAGCTACCGAAGCGCTTCTGTTCATACATAATAATTCTCGTTTCAAACCGAGACAATGCTTGACTTCAAGTTAACTTTAAGTAGTAACATACGGAATGTGACGTGGTGCTTAGGAAATACGATGACTATTCTGACAATTTAGGAGTGATAGAAATTGAAAAAGAAACAACTGGGTAACAGTGACCTTCAAGTATCTGCACTGGGTCTGGGCTGCATGGGAATGTCCGAATATTACGGTGAGTTGAATGAGCAGGAGTCGATCAAAACACTTCATCGTGCGCTGGAGCTAGGGATAAACTTTTGGGATACTGCCGATGTCTACGGTGTGGGGGAAAATGAAAAACTGATTAGCCAAGTCCTGCGGAGCCGCCGCGACGAAGTCGTATTAGCCACTAAATTTTCCATTATGCGTGGGGAAGATGGCGCATTTATGGGTGTAAGTGGCCGTCCCAAATACGTAAAAGAGGCATGTGATCGCAGCCTGCAAAGACTGGGTGTAGATGTGATTGATCTGTACTACCAGCATCGTGTTGATCCGAATGTGCCTATCGAGGAAACAGTTGGTGCGATGAGTGACTTGGTTCAAGCGGGAAAAGTCCGCTATTTGGGGCTGTCCGAAGCTTCTCCTGGGCTCATTCGACGCGCTCACAAGGTACATCCGATTACAGCGCTGCAAACGGAATACTCCTTATGGAGCCGAGAAGCAGAAGATGAAGTTATACCGGCGTGTAAGGAACTAGGCATCGAGTTTGTGGCCTACAGTCCACTTGGACGCGGCTTTTTGAGCGGACAAATTCAGAAGTTTGATGATTTTGCAGAAGATGATTTCCGTCGCTCTGTGCCACGTTTTCAACCTGAGAATTTCCAGAAAAATCTGGATCTCGTGCAGCATGTTAAGGACCTTGCCGCCCAAAAAGGGGTCAAACCTTCTCAACTGGCGTTGGCATGGCTGCTTGCGCAAGAGGGAATTGTACCGATTCCAGGAACCAAGCGGGTTACGTATTTAGAGGAAAATGCAGGATCCGTCGATGTTGTTTTATCCGCACAGGAAATGGAAGCTATTAACGCAATTATTCCAAAAGGAATGGCAGCGGGTCTTCGTTATCCTGCAGAACGGATGCCGAATTGGCAAGCCGAATAATTAAGATAACATGTTAATCCCAAAAGCCGCCCTTAACGCGTATCGACGTGAAAGGCGGCTTTGTGGGTTTACATATACTGCTAAGGATGTGCTTTTAAAATTCCCAAGGGACGTCCTACGGTCAGGAATGTACGACCGAAGTGAGCGTCCTATCTTTATAAAACAGGGGCTTGCAATGCAGTATTGATATTTTGTAGATCCATCGTAAGCTGCTCTTTTACGTTCCATGGGTGATACCAGCCACGTTCGATCATGTATGTTGAAATCTGCTCATGCATATCAATAGCCTCATCCAGTTGCTTCGTAAGAATTGCCTTAATTTCTGGAGTTCCCGCTTCTGTTACGGCCATAGCGTAATTTCTCACACCGCTTTTGGCCGCGTTCAGAAAATCGGCTGCAATGACTTGGTCCGTTAAGGTATGCAGTCCGGTCAAATGCTCCAACAGTGTATTCATGGCTTAACCTCCTGTGAGATGGCTTGATCTAAGAGGGTACCGAGTTCTTGTAATTGGCGGGTCGATAAGTCAACATCCTGCTGTAATATAGCTTTGAGAGTTGGATCAGAGATTAATGCTTGCATGGTTTTAGACTTGGTAAGACACACTGTTTTGAACGCTGACAATTCATGGACTTCAAGTGTTTCGTGCAGGCCATACACCATATGACGTTTACCTCCAATGCTCCAATATATAGTTAAGGTTTAAGTACAACTTTGATGCAATTGTCCTGTCTGGTATCAAAAATTTCATATCCACGTTTGGCGTCGCTTAACGGAATGACGTGTGTAACAACGTCTCCTGGGTCCACCTTTCCCGTATCAATCAGCTCATACATATATGGCATATAGTGAATAACGGGAGCCTGTCCCGTACGTAAATTAACATTTCGCTGAAAAATGTCTCCCAAAGGAAAACCGTTATATCGTCCGCCGTAGACTCCGGTAACTTGAATGGTGCCACCTTTGCGCACAGCCTGTGTAGCTATGACTAGTCCTCCTAAAGCTCCGCCGTGAAGCTTGAGACCGGAAGCGAGAGATTCCAGCGGAGACATTTTACCGCTCATGCCGGAGCAGTCAATAACTACGTCTGCGCCTCCTTTGGTTATCTCTTTGAGGTAGTTGCCGACGTTTTCTTGCGATTCTACATTAACAATTTCCACATGATTTGTACGCTTCGCATGTTGCAGACGATAATCCAGGTAGTCTGCCGCAATGACTCGTTTTGCCCCTTTGAACCAGGCGAACTTCTGGGCTAGCAGACCTACCGGTCCACAGCCAATAACAATGACAGTATCCCCCTTCTTTACTCCGGCATTATCGACGCTCCAAAATGCAGTAGTCATGGCATCAGCAATCAGGCAAAGCTTCTCGTCAGGATGTTCACAACTCTCCGGAATTTTGAAGTGAGTGAAGTTGGCAAAAGGCACACGTAAATATTCAGCTTGTCCACCCGGATATCCACCAGTTGTTCCTGAATAGCCGAAAAAACCGCCCATTTCTCCATGCTCATTAGAATGATCACATTGACTTTCCAATTGGTTTTTACAATAAAAGCATTCACCGCACGCTATGTTGAACGGAATGATCACGCGGTCTCCCTTTTTTAAGTTGGTTACGCCGCTGCCAACTTCCTCTACAACCCCCATCGGCTCATGACCAATTACATAATCTTCCTGTAGATTCGGAATCATTCCATGAATGAGATGCAGATCTGAACCACAAATAGCGGTTGTCGTCAGTCTGACAATCGCATCGTCGGCTTTTTGAATACTTGGGTCCGGAACCTCTTTAACCACAACGTTTTTGATACCTTGGTAGGTCACTGCTTTCATGCCTGGTTTCCTCCCATATGTTCGTCCGGCGTGCGATCAAACATACCCTTGCGGGTGGTATCGTCTGGGAACAGTTTCATTTTACTGATGTCCACCGTCTTGTTGGCTGATAGTTGATCCAATTGATACTGCTTTTGCAGATCATAGGGATGAAACCATTTTTTTCGTACCATAAGATCAGTAATTTCCTGATGAAGAGCGATGCCTTGATGCAGTTGATTGCGCAACAGAGTTCTGGCATCTGGAGAGACGGTTTCCGTCAAGGCTACGGCTGTATTTCGAACTCCTTCCTTGACGCGAATCAGAAAATCCATCGCTAAGGTCGTGTCTGCCATTTCTGGCATGTTTAATGAGTTTCTTGGATCCACATAATCCATTTTAGCGGACTGGGTCTGATCTAATGTCACATCATTCACCTCAATTTAAGATTGGTGTTGGTCGGAATTCTGGAACAGGTGCCTGAAACGGTGCTTTAACATACAATGCTTGCAAATCGGCAATAGCTTGTATAGATTGCTGAACATCTTTTTCCATTAAATCCTTTAGCTCTTGATCGAATACCAAGCCCTGCATTAATTTGGACTTGGCTAAGCATAACGTTTTAAAATTAAGCGCTTCGTGGATTTCTAAGGACTCATGCGCCGCTAATGTAGACTGTTGGTTTATCATCGGATCACCTTTCTTTTATGTTTCTCAAAGGTATGTTATCCAGCCTAACTAGGTTTATTCGAAAGGATCGTGCTATTCGGCTTCAACCTTGCCAAGTGCTTTTTTGGCCGGTCCTTCAATGACTTCGCCTTGATATGAAAAGCGAGAGCCATGACAAGGGCAATCCCATGTTCTTTCCGCTTCATTCCACTCGACTTCGCAACCCATATGGGTGCATGTCGTGTCCACTAGGTGCAATGCTCCTTGTGGGTCTCGGTATGCGCCTGCTCTTTTGCCGTTTACCCGGATGACCGACCCTTCGTCGTGTTCCAGTTCTTCGGCTTTTTTGTAGCTGATGTCTAACTTTCCAGCAATCAAATGTTTAGCCACATTTGCATTTTGAGTTACAAATGTTTTAATGTCGGGGTCCATATGAAACCTTGAAGGGGAGAAAAGATCCTGGTAGGGGCTTTCCTCTCTGGTAATCAGATTCGTATTTAATAAGGCTGCCGCTACACTTGTGGTCATCCCCCATTTTCTATAACCCGTAGCAACGAGGATGTTAGAGGTGTTGGATAGTTCCTGCCCAATATAAGGGAGCTTGTCTAGCGTATACAAGTCTTGGGCCGACCAGCGATAAACGATCTCCTTTAATCCAAATGTTTGCTCCGCGAACTTTTGTAAAGCTTCATAGTACTGGAAGGTACAGATTCCTTGTCCTGTTTTGTGACCTTCCCCACCGACGATAACCATTGGTTCTCCGTTTACCATTACGGAGCGAAGTGAACGTTTTGGGGTTTCTGCACTTAGATACATACCACCTGGATAGATTTTATCGGTTTTGACCGCGAGTACATAAGACCGCTCGGCATGCAATCGCGCAAAATAAAGACCGTTGGGATCATTGAATGGAAAATGTGAGGAGGATACGACATGGTTGCAGGTAATTTTCTTTCCGTCGCTGGTTGTAATGATGGCAGGGTTTCCTTTTTCCACATCTACAACGGTGGTTTGCTCATAAATTTCCCCGCCCTGACGGATGACTTGGTTTGCCAAATATCTTAAGAAAGGTACAGGATTAAACTGGGCCTGGTTTTTCATCTTAATAGCTGCTTTAGTTGAAAACGGCAGAGGCGTTTGTTCGACATAACTTCCCGGGATGCCAAGTTGCTCGTAAGCTTTATATTCGTCGTCGATTTTTCCAACGTACGTATCTTCACATGTATAAACGTAGGCATCTTCTTCTGTAAATTGACAATCAATATTAAACTCTTCTACCGTTTGTTTGATAAATTGAAGAGCGTTGTGGTTGGCTTCGTAATAGAGCCGGGTTTTTTCCTTGCCAAAATGGGAAATAAACTCGCTGTAGATCAAATCATGCTGTGCGGTAATTTTGGCGGTAGTATGACCGGTTGTCCCATGAAGTATCCGCCCTGCGTCGACGACGGCGACGTTTAATCCTTTTTTAGAAAGTAAATAAGCAGTGGTAATACCGGTAATCCCCGCACCTACAATGGCAACATCCACCTGAATATCCTCACTAAGTTTGGGGAAGTTAGGGATGTCAGTGGAAGCTAACCAATACGATTCGGGAAATTGCGGAAATGCGATACGAGATTTGCCTTGTGTCATTTTTACAAAAACCCCTTTGTATACAATTTATGTATATTGTTATCATTGTGGGGTTTTATATTCACTAAACGACTCTCTTTAGTATTTTTTTGATACAGGAGGGAGTGATGGAAAAGAAACAAAGCCGTCCTTAACGCGGATCGGCGCGAAAGGAGGCTTTGTGGGTTTAAATATGCAGCTAAGGACGTGGTTTAAAAATACCGAAAGGACGTCCTACGGGCAGAAATGTTCGGCCAAAATGTGCATTCAGAACGGCAGCTCCTGTACCGTACAGCGAGAGTAGACCAATGCCCATTTCAGCATAAGCGGCGATGGTATGGAACACCTCTGGGGCAACGCCGAATGCATCGAAGCTAAGGCCGAGGAATAGAAAATCAATCAACACAAAAATAAAAAATAGGACCTTGTGCGTCTCCATGGCTCCAATGGTCATGAAGAGCGTGAAGATGAGATAGCCGGCAAAGGCAAAGCCGAGCTGTTTGCCATCTACAGCAGATGCCAGCTCTGAGCCGAATACGCCCATTTTAATCATCCAGCTACTAGCTACGGCTAACCAGAAGAAGGCGTAAGCACCAAATGCCGTCATGCCAAAGGTATTGTTATGCTTTGCATCCTGAATGCAGGCAAACAGCTGTGCAAAGGCACCAAGGAAAATAGCCCAAGGGATAATAAAGCTCAAGCCTTCAGTGAGACCAAGCTTTTGGGATGAAGCTACAAGTGTTACAATAGCCAAGCCAAACAGGCCGATCGCACTCGGATCGGCCGTTATGATTTTTACGTTAGCATGAGATTCATTTTGCATGAAAAAATAGAAGCCTCCAATAATATTCAAATACGCGTCAATCTGCCGATGCCAGAATCACACTGACATATTGTAACGGAAACCGGCGTGCTCGCATAGTAGGGAATTCATAGATTTTCTATCTATTACGGTTGCCTGTATTAACGTTATTACGACCACCCTCGATACTGACTGAGGTAAAAGGAATACTTTCAGCTAGCTTTAATCCTGTTTTCAGCTTGACCGGGTACAATCAAGGCAATTTTCCCGGAGAGGATGCATAACTAATGAAAACGAAAAAGACCGTTTGGATTCCGGCAATCATCGCAGTTACGGTAGCAGCTCTGCTCGTCATCTACTATTACTACATGCCTTCGGTTTCCGGGGGCGGACCTGGCCTGCGACCGCCGGGAGGAGAGGTAAGCAATGTGGCAGGGCACATGGGCGGACGTCCCGGTGAAAAAGGAGGTGAAGGCAACGGGGAATTATTCAAGACTTTGGGTACTATCTCCGTGTTCCTTGGGGCTGCGACCTTCTCTTGGTTCTGGTTTAAGAAGAAGTTGAGATCGCCATCGATGTTGGTTAGAAAGACTGGGAAATTGTTACACTCCATGCATAAACTGCTGGGTTGGGCGACCTTGATCCTGATTGCCGTTCATGGTATTTATTTTTTGATTACCAAGCTTCAAGATAACAAAACCTATACTGGGATTGCGGGATTTGTCATTCTGCTGGCGATCGCCGGGTATGGCTTCTTCATTAACAAAGTTCGTAACAAGTGGATGCGGACTGTGCATCGTTTGCTCGGATTGCTTTGGGTTCCCGTGTTGCTGCTACATGCTGGCGGATCGGCGATTATGGCGGTCATCGCCAGCCTTGCAGTGGGGGTACTTGTCTGGGTACTGGAAAGAATCGTTGAGAAAACGACGAAGCCTGTTCCAGGGGACACTCCCTGATTATCTTGAATGGTGTTACCGCAGGATTTGTGATAATATTTACACCTATATAGAATGAGGAAGTGACATAGTGATCAATATAACAATTCCAACTCCGGATATCACGATTACCAAACAGGTTAACCCTGAGCTCAGCCATATTTACGGATTTACCGACTTTCACCTGATCCCTAGAGATAAGGCTGGCGTCTTTATGTTTTACAATGCGCAGGAGGAACTGCTGTTCGTTGGTAAAGCAAGAAAGCTAAGACCAAGAATCAAAAAGCATTTTGAAGATAACGTATCGCCGATCAAGGACAAGCGGAATGAGGTTGCGATTATCGAGGTTTGTATTGTAGAAGATGCGGTAGAGCGAGAAATTTATGAAACCTACATTATCAATTCACAAAAGGCTAAATATAACGTTGAAAAAGTATTTTTTAAGTAATGGAGTAACTTCCGCATGAAAAAAAGAGCAATAAGTCGCAGTGACTGTACTGCCCTTATTGCTTTTTTGTATTTCTGCATTTTAGATCCTTCCAGAGAGGGGCCATGGTATGAACAAAACAGATCGTTTGCTAGCGATCTTGCTAGAGTTGCAGCGTAAGGATATTTTACGAGCTGAGGATTTGGCAGCTATATTCGAAACGAGTGTGAGAACCATCTATCGGGATATTCAGGCTCTAAGCGAATCGGGCGTACCGATTGTAGGAGCACCGGGCATTGGATATTCCTTGATGGAGGGGTATTTCCTGCCCCCAGTGAGCTTTACCGCAGAAGAGGCTGTGGCGTTGCTAATCGGGACGGATTTTATCGAACAAAAATTTGATACAGACTACGGTATCAAGGCGCAAACCTCCCGCAGGAAGATTGAAGCCATTTTACCAGAGAGCGTCCGCAGGGAAGTTTCCCGGGTGCGTACAACCATGAGATTGCTCGCTGTGGGTGAAGGGGCAAACCATAGAGAGAAAACCTACTTGGAAACGCTGCGTCTTGCTGTATTGGAAAAACGAATGGTACGGTTTGGTTACTCCAAAAGAATGCCAGAGGCTGACGGGAATCGTCAAAGTGTGCGTGTGGTCGCTCCCTATGGTCTGGTATTGCTTCGTGGTTCGTGGGTATTAATCGGGCAATGTGAATTGCGGCAGCAGCTTCGCCATTTCCGTCTGTCACGTATGGACGAGCTTATGGTACTGGAGGACAGGTTTCATTTGCCTGTCGATTTTCATTTGCAGGATTATAAGCAAACCGATGACCGTCATGTGACTGTTCGCATACTAGCGCGTTCCGATATCGCAGATAAGGTGAAGGAAGCGAACAACTTTTATATGGAGGCTATAGAGGAGCGTGCAGATGGATTGCATATACTTTTCCGCGTTAGACAGCCGGAGGAATTACTGCAATGGATACTTGGATGGGGCGCGGATATGGTTGTGCTGGAGCCTGAGTCGCTCCGGGAGCTGATACGTGCGGAAGTGGAAAAAATGTTGAAATGCTACTGACATAATGCTGTCAGTAGCATTTTTGTATAGTAAAGCTACTTTAATAGAGAGGGGCAGTCACTAATATATGAATACAACCGAAACATTGCAGCGTTTTGAAGAAACGGCACAACACTATCTTCTTGAATTGGACAGCTTTAGCTTGGAGCAATTGCAGTACACACCGCAGGAGGACCAATGGTCGCTTGGACAAATGTATCTTCATTTGGTGAACTCTGCTCTGTATATGCACCTGAAGAACATTGATGTTTGTCTACAGCCTAATGGGGAGACAGGGGTTAAAACGGAGGCGGGTACGGCCGTTTTTAATCTAGGAGGGTTTCCGCCCATACGTATCCAAGTTCCACCATCTCCGCAGTATACTCCCCCACAACCGACGAGCAAAGAAGAAATTGTGGAGGGTTTAAATGCTGTGATCCGTAAAATGAGAGAGATTGAGCCGATCGTTGGGAAATCAACAGGGCTTTCTACCGTCTCTCATCCCAGATTCGGCGCGTTGAATGCTGGAGAGTGGTTTTCGCTCATCGAGATGCATTATCGTCATCATCTTTTGCAGAAGGAGCGCTTGAAGCACGCAATAGCCGATTAATCGTCTCCCGGCGTAGCCCGATAAACTGGCCGATTTCCTCCTGCGTCAGCACGTCCGTTAACGTGGCGGGTGCGATGTAGGAGTGGAACCAGCGTTGAAGCTTCCGAAGCTTTTCGGCAGGTGACACCTCGGTGAGCTGGTCAATTCGTTGCTGCATCATGCGCAACTTATCCTGTAGCTGTAAAGCGATAGCCCGACATTGAGTCGGGTCTTGCTCCAGCGCCTGATACCATTCTTTTTGTGACAGAACCTCAACCTCAGAGGTTACCAGCGCGACTGCTGTACCATAATAAGGATTGGGGCTGATCAGGGAGTGGTGCGGGATGATTTCATCGGGCACAATCACATTAACTAAAATTTGCGAGCCGTCTTCATGGACTCGGACAATTTTTAACAAGCCGCTCTTGAGGTGATATAAAGGGCCAGATTCTCCTTGTCGAAATAAGGTCTCACCTTTGTGTAACATCATGAACGTAATAACCTCCATTCCATGTATTCCAGCTTTTTAGATGAACCCGCCATTGACGCGGATTGTCTGCCCGGTAACCCACTGTGATTTGGCGCTGACCAGAAACTCAATCACATCAGCGATATCTTCCGGTTCGCCGAGCCGACCCATAGCATTCATTTTTTTCATGCCTTCGATTTGCTGCTCGGTTTTTCCAGCTTGGAAAAGCTCGGTGTTCACAGGACCGGGAGCCACGGCGTTGATCGTAATTTGTTTGCTTCCGAATTCCTTGGCTAACTGACGGGTAAATTGCTCCACTGCGCCCTTGGTACCTGCGTATACGCTATAGGTCGGGAACATTTGTCCGATCACGGATGTAGACAGGTTCACGATTCTTCCGTAGTTCTCCATATATTTCATGGCTTGCTGACAGGCAAAGAAGGTGCCCTTTACATTCAGTGCGAATTGTTTGTCAAAGTCAGCTTCGGTTACCTCAGCCAGAGGTTGGGTGATCATCAGCCCAGCGTTGTTAACCAGAATATCCACTTTACCGAATTCAGCAATCGTATTTGTAAATAATGCTTCAATATCACTCATTTTGCCCAGATCAGCGTGAAGTGCTATGGCTTTGCCGCCTTTTTGAATAATCCTCTCCACGACTTTTTGAGCTTTGTCCGGACTGCTGGCATAATTGATGACTACATTAGCGCCCAGATCAGCCAGTTGTTCGGCAATGGCACGTCCAATTCCTCTAGAGGACCCGGTGATAATTGCTGTTTTTCCGTCCAAATGCTTCATATGTGTTTGGACCTTCCTTCCATATCAATTTTAAGTGATTCCTTTTTCTAAAAGCATCCACACATCCGAAAACTCCCGATTAATCACGGGATTCTTCCATTCGTAAGCATGAGCAGGATGATGAAAACGGGCTGTGGCATAGAAAAGGGTACGCGCCAGTTGGGCTGGCTGATCCGATGTGATGTCTCCGCGTATAATGATATCAGCGAGCTGATCCACAATGTGGGCGATATGCTGGTCGATTAAATCAGCCGCTTGCTCGGTGACCCTCGTATACATCTCAAACATTTCCTCGTCGTCGCGGGCATAATACTGCTTAAGTTCGACCAAGGTCTGTATATATCGTTTTAAATGTGGCGTTCCCAGTATAGATGAATTCTGACAGACCTCCGTTAACGGGCCGATAATCTTTTCATTCAGCCATTTTTCGGTCACACCTTCAAGAAGCTCGGCTTTACTTTTAAAGTGTCGGTAAATGGTACCATGACTTACTCCCAATACTTTGGCAACATCGGTCACGGAGGTTTTGGCTATACCAAAACGCCTAAGTGTGTCTTCTGTAGCGATAAGAATCTGTTCCTTGGTTAGCACATCTGAGGATTTTTCCATAGAGACACGGTCAAGTGCCGTGTGAGTCACCTCCTTAAAGTCAGGATAACATAAAGGGTATCAAATGACAAATATACGTTTTTGTCATTTGATACCCTTTTTTTAAAGAATCCAAAGAAGTGAACAGAAATACTACAATAACGATTCGATGACGGGATCAATGGCCCAGGGCTCCGTTGTTACTTCAAATCTCCCTTGCACATGGCCATCGCGATCGACCAAGAATTTAGAAAAATTCCACTTGATACCGTCGCCAGCGTATATATCCGGATACTTATCCCGCAGGAAATCCTCCATCCATTGACCGTCTTTGGTCTGGATATCGAAGCCTTGAAACGGTGCCTGTTGGGTCAGATATTGAAATAAAGGATGAAGAGATAAGCCTCTTACATCCGTCTTCTCAAATAGTGGGAAGGTTACTCCATGGTTAATTTGGCAAATTCCCTGAACCTCCGAATTGCTACCCGGCTCTTTTTTATTGAATTGGTTACAAGGAAATGCAAGGATTTCAAAACCTTGTTCCCTCCGTTTTTCGTAGAGCTTTTGCAGATCAGTGAATTGACTGGAGAACCTACACATGCTGGCAGTGTTTACAATAAGGAGAATCTTACCTCTATAGTCTGAGAGTTCAATCGGTTCCCCATTAATTGAGGTTGCTTGAAAATCATAAATAGACATGTTAACGTTCCTCCTCACGTTATTTTTTAATACATCATATATCCAGAATTGTTATTGGTCTAATATATTATTGGAATCAACCTTATAGGTATTTGCAATAATCTTGTCATGTAAAGACACATTGTCCATCTCTCTCTTGAAACCAAAGAAGACTCGACTTGAGAAAGTGGGAGATTTGCCTCTTCATAGCAAACTGTGGCATTCGCCGTTACCAAGATAGAATATAGATGCATATTCATGTAGTGTGTGCAAAAACCCAACAGAATCGAGGGATATTCGTGCCCATTGGAAAGATGATTCAATACAAGGAAATGCGACAACATCCCATTTTACGTTCTCACTTGCCCGAAACCCGCTGGATCAGTAATGCAAGGACTTTACGGATGCTGGATACCTATCGCACAGTCTTCATCAAGCCTAATTATGGGAGTGGAGGGACTGGCATCATACGTGCGAAAAAGCTGGGGAGGAAATATGAGGTTCGTTGTGGCTCCAGTCGCAGAATCGTTAGATCTCACGCCGTAAGAAGAGCAGTTAGAACCTATCGAAGACCTCATCGCCGCTATTTGGTACAGCAAGGACTTAAGTTAGCCAAGTACAAAGGTTCGATTTTTGATGCCAGAGTGTATATGCAGAAGCCGGAATCGGAATGGGTCATTTCAGGAATAACCGGCCGTGTCGCTGCACCTCGAAAAGTCGTTACCAACTATCGGAAGGGAGGACATGCGGCGCCGTTGTCCAAAGTGCTTTTAAGGGTCTTTAAAAATGACAGAACAAAAATGAAAGAGATTCTGGACCAGGTCACCGAGCTTTCTAGAATCATTGCCGACACGATAGATAAAAATCATCCGGTTCGCGAGTTGGGCATCGATCTTGCTATTGAGAAGAGCGGCCAAATTTGGATTATCGAGGCCAATCCGCATCCCGGACATATGTTGTTCAGGCAGCTCCCCAATCACAAGATGATTCGCAACATCTTGAGAAACAAACGTCGTATACATCATTAGGATAAAGTTTGTGAAATCATTCATGGATAAGAAAAGGAGGAGAACGCCCAAGCCAAGGTGCGGGAGCGTTCTCCGTTTTTTTTGGTAAATGACTGACAGATTTAGGACGAAGCTTTTATGTTAAAATGTGTCCGCCATCCACATGAAGGACTGTTCCGGTCACAAACTGATTTTGAATCAAATAAAGTACGCCTCGTGCAACATCCTCCGCAAGTCCAACTCGCTTCACAGGGAGCTTATGCGCGACCGTATCATAGAATTGATTGCGTGTATTTTCAGGCATTTTGCTACGGGAAGGTGTGTCAATAATGCCGGGTGAGACGACATTCACGCGGATGGGAGCAAGCTCTAACGCCAAGGTTTGACCAAGATTCGAAACGGCTGCATTCACAGCACCGAGCGCAGAGGAGCCGATCATCGGCTTGTAAGCCACCACTCCTGAAAATAAGGTAATGGAACCCTCGGCTGAGAGTTGGGAAGCCCCGTATTTAGCTGCATAATACTGTCCCCAAAATTTGTTTTCGAATAGCTTGCGGGCTTGATCTGTCTCCGACTGAAGGAATGACCCACCTGATGTTTCTGCCGCGCTAACGATAAGATGATCATAGGGGCCGACTTTTTCGAAGAAAGATTTTACCTGCTGCTCATCTGACGTGTCCAGCACATGTATTACAGCACGAGGGCCCAGCATTTCCTTGGCCTTGTGCAATTTATCCTCCGAGCGGCTGGCGATTACCACTTCCGCTCCAAGCGAAATGACTTGCTTAGCTGTTTCTAAACCAATACCTGAGCTTCCACCAATAATGACAATCTTTTGGTTTTGCAAATGGATTCCCTCCTAGTATTCATCTGGATTTGTTAATCATGTAATACGGCTTGTAGATGTGTATCAAGATCAGCAATAAATTTGGGTATATTTGGATTTTTAATAACATCGTAGCATGCAAAGCTTTTCAAGGGCTTCATACCGAGAAATGTATGCGCAGAATGCAAATGACGGAGTGCAGCTTCTAGACTAGCCCCATTAAAAAATTGAGTTGGATCATTAAAGGCTTTTTCCGGAGCATTCCAAGTTGTGGAGAACATATATTTCTTGTCGGTTAATAAACCTCCGCTCCCATATTCATGAGCACCCGTGAAGAATATACCGTAAGCATAGACTTCATCCATATAAGTCTTTAATAATCCAGGAACGCTGAACCAGTAGATGGGGGTTTGGTAAATGACTACATCCGCCCATAAAAATTTTTCTTGTTCTTCGCTGAGGGTAAAGCCGTCTTGAACAGACGTTATTTTGATTTTGTTCTCTTCACTTAAGAGACGCACCATATTGTCTATCAATGTTTGGTTCAATTTCCCTTCAGACGAATCATATTTTTGATGACCGTTAATGATTAGTATATTTTTCATCTCTTCACCTCCTTGTATTAGAGAAAACGTTAGTTGCTACAGCGATATTGTATATGTAGTAGGTTTATTTAGGGAAGTAGTGATATTTAATTCATATAGTTTCCCTAAAGAAACTATTGTGATATCATTGGATTTAACAGATAATTTTTGGGGGAGTTCCTATGCACGACCAAGAACCTATTGAATTGACCAAAGGAATACCCGGCAAGCCGTGCCCTATTGCCCAAACACTTGATTTGATCGGAACGAAATGGACTTTTTTAATCATCCGTGACCTGCTTATCGAAGGAACACTGAGATTCAGCCAACTTCAGAAGTCCATGAAGGGGATTAGTCCCAAAACGCTTTCCCTACGCCTGAAAGAGCTTGAAGATAACGGTCTGTTAGAGAGAAAGGTATATGCCGAGGTTCCCCCGCGTGTTGAATATTCGTTAACGGAAAAAGGGAAGCGACTTGAAGGTGTTTTTATTGAGCTGAAGAGATTTGGCTTAGATTTAAAAGCAGATCGTTGAGGGATATGAACTGCAACATTCCAAGGTATCGTTGAGCTGAACGATGCCTATTTCTTATATTCTAAAAAAGAAAACGTTTGCCAAAAAGTTCACAGAAAGTTCACTTATGTGGAGGTTTCGACTATTTATATAATTACCAAGGTACACAGAAGGGATGATGGAATTGCCAACGACGAAGAAAGAAGATTTTTACTTTGGTTTCATGATGTGCTTGGGGATGGTCGTATTCATGACATTTTATAATCTATATACAAATGACTTGATTGGCACAATCTCTCTAAAAGTAATGGTTTTTCAATTTATTTTATGTTTTATCATTGCTTTCGTATTGGAACTATTTATTGTCGGTCCATTAGCAAAGAAAATAGCCTTCTCATTACCATACGATAAATCCAAAAAGGTATTTGTGATTCTGTCCCTTTCATGCTGTATGGTCATTGGAATGGTTCTCTGTATGTCACTTTATGGATTGGGGACAGCTTACTTTTTTAATGGTCTTTCGGGAGATTCATTATTTAAAAATTACTTATCTTTAGTTTTTAATAATTTTATTTTTGCTTTCCCTCTGCAGCTCTTAATTGTAGGGCCGCTTGTTCGGTACTTATTTGCTAAATTCGTGAAAGGTACACGAATTGCGGTATCTTTAAGCTAAAACGTAGTTTAACGACGGTATACGATAGCTCAAAAGCCGCCTTCTGTCTGAGAAGGCGGCTTGTTTTTACTCAGAATTCCCAGTATCTTTACAGCGTTTGTCCGCTGTCTACCGTAATAATCTGGCCTGTCATGGCTTCCTGTTCCAAAGCAGAGCAGATCATGCTGGCGATATCTTCGGGCGTGGAAATGCGCTGTAGGAGTAAATGAGGAGCCAATGTTTTCATTTGCTCTTCCCTGCCTGACCACCATCTTGTCGCTACAGCTCCCGGCACGATGCAATTGACGCGAATATCCGGCGCAAGTGCCCGTGCTAAAGATTTGGTCAGCCCGTGGACGGCCGCTTTGGATACCGCATAGGGAAGCGAAGAACCTAGCCCTGTTTGCCCTGCTATACTTCCCAGATTGACGATAGCTCCTTGTTTACTACGCTTCATAAAAGGAGCTACGGCTCTGGCACAGTAAAACATGCCTTTTACATTTACATCAAATAGATCATCCCATACCTCTTCCGTGGCTGCCTCCAGATCATCCATCGGAATGTGATGTGTAATGCTAGCGTTATTCACGAGTATATTAATCGTACCGAATTGCTGGACAATCTGGTCAACCATAGTTCGAACTTCCTGATCTCGGGAAACATCTGCCTGTAATGCGATAGCACGTCCGCCCTTTTCAAGGATCATACGTACAGTTTCCTCTGCATCGTTTTTAGAGCGGGAATAGTTTACGACTACCGTAGCTTTTCGATCTGCCAAGGCCATACACACGGCTCTCCCAATTCCTGTACCTCCACCTGTAACCAATGCTACTTTTTGATGTAAATCCATGTAAATTCGCTCCTTCTCCATCCAGTTCATTTGCGTCTGAAAAATAATAAGATCTGATATGTATCATTGTAGAGGAGGTATTGTATTCTGTATAATTGAATTAAATGAATTTACAATTCAATAAAATTGAATCAATTGTTTATACAGGAGTCTGATAATGGACATTAAAACACTCAAAACATTTCAAATGATTGTGAATTACGGAAGTTTTATGCGTGCAGCGGAAGAGTTGAATTATGCACAATCTACCGTGACGATGCAAATACAGAAGCTGGAGTCCGATATGGGAATTCAACTGATCGAACGGGGCAAGAAAATAAAGTTAACTGAAGCGGGCAGGATGTTTTACGAGCAAAGTCTACATATTGTAAAGGATATGGAGCAATTGCAGGAAAATATGGACAATCTGCAAAGAGGGACCGCAGGCGACATTCGTATAGGAGTGACCGAACCGACTGCCAGTTATCGACTACCAGGAATTCTAAAGCGTTTCTTAACCCATTATCCGAACATTCGGGTTTCTGTTGAGTTTGGAAATACCCCTACCTTAAGCGAGCGTATTCTCAAGGGGGATATTGACTTAGCGCTGTGTTCCACACCAGATTTGGGCACAGAGCTATATTTTGAGCCTTTATTTAGGGAGAAATTTGTAGTTTTAATGCCTGAAAATCACTCGCTTGCGGAAAAAGAAAACATTGGGCCGGAGGATTTACAGGGGCAGCGGTTGCTTATTACGTCGGCTACCTGTCCCTATCGTCGCAAACTTGAAATGGTCATGAAGGAATATGGAATAACCACGTTAAATACGATGGAAATTGGCAGCATGACGGCTCTGAAATTTTATGTGGAAAGCGATTTAGGGATTGCACTTGTGCCACAAATTCTGGTCAGTTCTGTCCCGGCAGGAACAACGGTGAGGGAATTAAGCGGCAGCCTGATTGATATGACCTTCGGCCTTTCTTGCAAAGCAACAGACTATCCGCTAAAGCCGGCAGGTTCAAGGCTATATTCTGTGTTGAAGCAGGAGCTTGGGGGATTGCATGCGACCATTAAGCTAGAGTAGCGAGTATGCAGGGAAGTGTGTTATCTGTCACCTTATGATGTAAAGGCAGTACAGCAGAAAACCGACTGCTGTGGGCAATCGGTTCATTGGTTTACTTTTTATTAATCGGAACCCATACCTCGCACCGGTAGTCTTCAGCATGTGAATCTCCCATAGTATACACTTCCAGTTCCGGGCCGCCTGAATGCTCATAATTGCTGGCAGGGAACCATTCTTGGAAAATTCTTTGCCATACCTTTTGGATCGAGTGAGGCATAGGGCCGATGGATGTAAACACTGCCCAGGTTGAAGCCGGAATGGTTCTGGATTCCAGCCCATTTGCGGTCGCTACATCCTCGCTGCCTTCTGCGGCAATTAGGTACGTGAATTTTTCTTCCCCATGCTTGAAATCCAAACAAATACCGAGTATATCGTCGCCTGTTCCCGAGGCATGAATCCGATCTGATGTACCATCCGCATTCAGTTCGTTCCAGAATTTTGGGATTTCTCGAAGATTATCGCCGTTCTTAGTGGTGACTTGAATGGACTTGCCAATGACCGTAAAGGCCGCTTTCTCTACAATTTTGTAATCCATTTCCTGATCTCCCTTCAACGATAGATGGAAGGTGATGCGTGGAAAGGCTTTCAGGTTCACCCCAGGGCTTCTGGCCTCAGTGGGAGAAATACCGTGTATCTTTCGGAACGCTTTAGAAAAAGATTCGGGGGAATCATATCCGTATTTGAACGCTACATCCAGCACCTTGGCGGAAGAAAGACTCAATTCCTGAGCAGCCAAGGTCAATCGACGTTTGCGCACATATTCTGCTACCGTGAAGCCAGTTAGCATATGAAACATTCGCTGAAAATGAAAAGGAGACGAATAGGCTGCCTTTGCAATTTCATCGATATCGAGTGGCTGCTGCATTCTCTCTTCCATCAGATCCAGTGCGTTCTTGATCCGAAGCAACCATTCCAACCGCATCACCTCCTTGGTTGTAATCATATCATTAGGAGTATCTGTAATCCTGTCTTTGCGTGCTCTTGTTGAACAGGAAAAACAATGTGCCTGCCCCCTTGTGTTCATAATTAAAATTTGGGACAATGAAAGAGGCGTTTAAATAGCGCAGATTGCTTAAACATGCTATGATGCAATGATCGTTGAGACGAGTCGTGATGGCTAGGGTTTATATATAGAAATACGAATTTGATTGTTTTGAAAAGAGGATCGAACATGAAAAAAGAATCCATTTATGGATTAACGCTAGATCAATTGACAGCATGGCTCATCGAGCATGGGCATAAGAAATCCCGGGCATTGCAGGTATGGGACGCATTGTATCGGAAGCGGGTTACTGATTTTGCAGCGATGGCAGATGTTCATGAAGATTGTACTTGCCTGTTGGCAGAGCACTTTTCCATTGAAACGCTTGAAGAACACGTGAAGCAACAGTCGGCAGATGGGACGGTCAAGTTCTTGTTCCGGCTTCAAGATGGTAATTTAATTGAGACGGTATTGATGCGGCATAAGTTTGGCTTATCCGTATGTGTGACTACACAGGTAGGATGTAATATTGGATGTAGCTTCTGTGCGAGCGGATTGTTGAAGAAGAGCCGCGACCTATCCAGTGGTGAGATTGTAGAGCAAATTATGAAGGTCCAGCTGTATCTGGATCAGGAACGCCCGGGCGACCAGGTCAGTCATGTTGTTGTGATGGGAATTGGCGAACCGTTTGATAACTTCGTGAACCTGTCCGATTTCATTCGGGTGATTAAGGATCACAAAGGGCTAGCGATTGGGCCGCGGCATATTACCGTTTCCACAAGCGGATTGGCTGATAAAATCATTGAATTTGCAGATTCAGACCTGCATGTCAATCTGGCGATCTCCCTCCACGCCCCGAATAATGAGATTCGTACTCGCATTATGAAGATCAACCGGGCGATTCCGATTGAGAAACTCATGCAGGCGATTGATTATTATTTGGACAAAACAAATCGTCGAATTACGCTGGAGTACATCTTGCTGAAGGATGTTAATGACGGTAAGGAGCATGCGCTCGAACTGGCTGAGCTGGTGGGCCATCGTCGTAATCTGGCCAATGTCAACCTCATTCCGTACAATCCAGTGGATGAGCATAGCCAATACCAGCGGAGTGAGTCGGAGTCGATTACGGGCTTCTATGATGTGCTGAAGAAACAAGGTATTAGCTGTAGTGTTCGGCTGGAGCATGGAGTCGATATTGACGCAGCCTGCGGACAGCTACGCAGCAAACAAATCCGCAAGGATGCCAAGGGTAGCCGCAATACGGAGCGCGAAGCCATTAGTTAAATACACAAGCGTACTCTCTAACAGGAGTACGCTTTTTTATATCACGAGCCGTAGGGCGAAACGTTACCCAGAAATGTGAAAATAGTCACGTAATAGTTGCTGCTTTTACGTTATAGTGAGTGGTTAGTGGAGGGGTTATATGGCTAACGTAATTTCGAATGTGGCGCTCGTTCCGGGCATTTATGTGATGAAAATAGAGGGAAAGTTTAAAGGGAACATGGGGCAGTTTTACATGCTGCGCAGCGGGACAGGTTACCCACTGCTGCCCAGACCCATCAGCATTTATGATATCGGGGAAGAGAGTATTTCCTTTTTGTATCGGGTTGTTGGAGAGGGGACAAATTTGTTTTCCCAATTACAGCCTGGTCAGGAAATTCAGTTAGAAGGACCTTTCGGAAACGGTTTTCCGCAGGTAGAGGGCAGTTTGGCTTTAATCGGCGGTGGCATGGGTACAGCTCCGTTGCTGTTGGCTGCAAAGTATTACCCGCATGCGCATGTTTATCTAGGGTTTGCACAGCAAGCCTTCGGGGTTGAAGCGTTCGAAGCTGTGGCGGCATCTGTACAGGTCAAGGTAGGGGGAAGTATCGTCGAACAGATCGATCCGACGCTCTATGCAAATATGTTTTCCTGCGGGCCAACTCCGATGTTACAAGCACTCGCTATAAAAACGGTGGATACGTCGTCCCGCTTATATATTTCAACTGAAAGACACATGGCCTGTGGTATTGGCGCATGTTTGGGCTGTACGATGCGTACCCGTGGAGGCAATCGGAGGGTATGTAAAGAAGGGCCTGTATTCCCGGTGGAGGAGGTGGAGTTCGATGATCTCCATGGCGTGTAATATTGCGGGTGTACCGTTCAAGAACCCGATCATCATGGCTTCCGGTACGTTTGGATTCGGACGGGAGTATGCGGAATTTTATTCTCCTGAATTATTGGGCGGCATCGTCGGCAAGGGACTAACCCTGCATCCGAAGGCTGGTAATACGGGATCACGAATACATGAGACAGCATCCGGCATGCTCAATAGTGTGGGGCTGGAGAATCCGGGTGTTGCCGCCTTTTTGAAGGATGAACTGGATGACATGACTCACTGGAACACGGCTGTTATTGCCAACGTGGGCGGTTCCAATCTGGAGGAATATGTTCAGGCCGTAGCGATGATTACGGAAAATGCACAAAAGCGTCGCACGATGAACCGCAGAGGCGTTGATATGCTGGAATTGAACATTTCATGTCCCAACGTGAAGCAGGGTGGAATGCAATTTGGTATCCAGACGGAGGTAGCGCGGGAGGTTGTGCGTCAGGTGCGCAATGTGACGGCACTTCCGTTGGTTGTCAAGCTGTCTCCCAACGCAGAGAATATCACGCAGATGGCGGTTATGTGCGAGGAAGAAGGCGCAGACGGAGTTTCGTTGATCAATACATTTTCTGCGATGAAAATTGATATACGTCGGCGTCGTAGTGTTTTTGCCAATACGTATGCGGGTCTTTCCGGCCCGGCAATTAAGCCGATTGCTTTGCGTATGGTTCACCAGGTGGCACAGGCGGTGTCGATTCCGGTGATCGGGATGGGCGGGATTAGCTCAGTGGAAGATATTATTGAATTCACCATGGCAGGTGCCGCTGCCATTCAGGTAGGAACGTACAATTTTGTCCATTTACATGCAGGGGCCGAGCTGGTACATGGCCTTGAACAATGGATGCAGCGGGAAAAGGTGCAGTCATTGGATGAGATACGGGGAATTTTGTGAATTTGGAACCATTTTGCATACACTAATTCATATAAAACCGGCTTGTCTTTAAAAGACAAGCCGGTTTTGTTTTTTATTTGACCAAACAGCAAACGCCATTAGTGGTTAATATCGCACTTGTTCAAGATGAACGAAATTTGATTTTCCAGCCGATGAATGGCTTCCTCGGACGCCTGGTCGTTTGCACCTTGTTCCTGAAGCGCAGCGAGTTCCTGCTTGAGCTGATGAAGGTCTTGTCCTGCATTAGCGCAGTTGTAATTGCTTTCGAGATTGTCAATCATCCGTGATCCTCCCTTTCGTTAGGTATACGTCCTTATTATGGAGATTTGATCTTTCCTTATTCAGCATAAAGTTTTATTTCAGGTAAAGGATCATGAGGCGCGTAAAGCTTGCAAAATAAAAAGGAAATTGTCAAACAATGTCGAATAAAAAGGGGTTATAGGGGAATAGATAGGCTCTTCTTCCCAATGGAGAGCTTGATATAGAAATTGGGTGATGGGGTTGCGGTCAAAAGGTAAGTCGAAACCGAGACGACAATTCAAAGTTTCGCTACAATTCATGATTATTATTTTGGTTGTTTTAGTTATCATTATTTCCTTAATTATATCCTTGCTTCTCATTCGTAATTTTGTGATTAACAAGCATTTTGATAATACGAAGGAAAAACTTTCGGGTGTTGCCAAGATGGTTGCCAGTGACAACGATGTTATTCGTAATGTCGAGCAGGGAATTCCTGTGAAGCAGATTCAAGACTACTCGCTTGGAGTCATGCATAACGTTAATGTGGATTTTGTTGTCATTCTGAACCACGATTTAATTCGGCTATCTCATCCAAATGCAACGATGGTTGGCAAACCGTTCTCTGATTTGAATGATGCCAGAAGAGCGCTATCGGGTCAGGGACATTTTTCTGAGAATATAGGTATTTTGGGCAAAGGTTACCGATATTTTACGCCGATATTTAATCAACAGCATGAGGTCATTGGCATTGTATGTGTAGGGCTGACCATGAGAACCCTAAATCATGATTTGATGCAGGCGCAGTATACCATTTTGGGGGGGCTGATGCTGGGGCTCTTTAGTGGAGTTCTGGGCGCGATCATTCTGGCTCAGAAAATCAAAACCATTTTATTTGGGCTTGAGCCGCAAGAGATAGCAACACGATTGCGCGAAAAAGAAATTATTGAAAATGAGGTCGCTGAAGGAATTATAGCCATTTCGGCTGACAAGAAAATTATGCTTATGAACAAAGAAGCTCAGGCCAAGTATCAACTGGCAAACCAAGAAATGAAGGCCCCGATTGGCGAGCAGCTAGATACCAACTTTTATAACGTGCTTTTCAAGAGAGTGTTCGATGATAAAAGGAAAATCAAGGATCGCTCATTTTATGTGAATGGTATAGAGGTCATTGCGACAGTAACCCCTATATATATTGAAAATGAGTTTTTTGGGGCAGTTGCAACGCTGCGCGACCAATCCGAGATGATCCATCTCAGCAACCAGTTAAGTGGTACAAAATATTATATTAACTCCCTTCGCGGACAGACCCATGAATTTATGAACAAAATGCACGTAATATCCGGGCTGATTGAAATGAGGAAATATGCGGAGGTCAGTCAATATATTCATCAGTTAAATCACCGGTATCAAGATGAGGTAGGCTTTTTGACGGAGAGAATTAAAGTACCAGCATTAGCAGGTTTTATTATGGGTAAAATCAACGAAGCACGCGAACAGAATATTTCGGTTCTTCTTGCAGAAAGCTGGGATGTCTCTAATGTGGAGATGCAGGATATCGTTCATGATGTCATACACATCCTGGGCAATTTTTTTGACAACGCCATAGATTCCATCTTACAAAAAAAAGAACCCGGCAAAATTGAGCTGAAATTGAACTATGAGTGTGAGGGAAATGTATTCATTTTGGAAGTGAAAGATAATGGGTTGGGGATTGATTTTGAGATGCAAAAAAGAATATTCGAGCATGGTTTTTCAACCAAAGGAGAAGACAGAGGCTACGGCTTGAATCTGGTTAAAACCATGGTGGAAAATCATCAAGGAATCATTGAGCTTGATAGCCAACCGGGTCTGGGAACAAGTATATATGTAGAGTTGCCCTGTACATTGGAGGTGACAAATAATGAAAGTTCTAATCGTTGAGGATGATCCGATGGTTGCTGAGCTCAATCAACAGTTTATCGAGCGCATGGACAATTTGGATGTTGTATGTAAGGCAGATACCGTCAAGAAAGCACAGGACTGTCTTCAAAAATGGTCACCGGATCTGGTATTACTGGACGTTTATTTACCTGGAAAAAGCGGATTAACTTTATTATCTCATATGCAGGAGCATCAATATCATGCTTCAGTTATTTTAATTACGGCTGCAAAAGATATTCAGACGGTGAAGGAAGCTGTTTTTTATGGTGTTGCAGACTATTTAATTAAACCCTTTACATTCGAACGCTTTAGACTGGCTGTTGAGAAAATCCAGCGTCTGGCCACGGTGATGGAGGAAGGGAACGGAATTAATCAAGCTGTTATTGACCATTATTTTAATAAAGAAGAGCACACGGGTGTGGAAAATAAAAAACCTGTTGAACATCCACCGCATAATGTATCGAAAAACCTGTCTAAAAATTTGTCCAAACTGACCATGACCACAATACTGAAGAGTATTCAAGAGCTGGACGGACCCTTCTCAGTTGAAACGTTAGCTAGAGAAGTGGACTTGTCCCGTATCACGGTCAAAAAATATATTCAGTTCCTGGTGGACGATGGCTTTCTCGTTGAATCGATAGAATACCACAAGGTTGGCAGACCGCTAATGCTCTATCAGTTGAATCCTGATATAAAAGAACCGCCATTTCCATTGTAATCTGGAAATAGCGGTTCTTTTTTTGTTCAACAAAGGTGCCGAGCTTCCTAATTATTTATTTCATAGAGAGGACAGGAAGTGGGACCAGGTTATCTGAAGAATGAGTTGTAACGATATCATGGAAGTTGTCATAGCTAGTTTCAATCATGTTGGATAACGCCGTAACGGTATTCGAGCCAGCATGAGGCGTTACCAAAACTCTTGGATACAGCTCCACAAGCTTCTGGATCGTTGGGTCCGGGAGCATTTGCCATGGTTCAAAGGCTTTGAAAAATAGTTCTTCCTCTTTAGGGAAGACATCTGTCCCAAATCCCTCCAAATGATTACTGAGTAAAGCGTCCAGAATGGCTTGGTTATCTTGTAATTCTCCACGTGAGGTATTGATGAGGATAGAGCCCTTTTTCATTTTTGCTAAAAAGCTGGCATTAATCATTTGGTCGTTCTGTCCCGGCAGATAAGGAACATGCACACTAACGACATCGCTCTCTGCCAGTAGTTCATCCAAGGTTGTGAATGGAATGACTTCCTTGGCTGCGTCGGATTGGTACACATCATAGCCGATAACAGAAGCTCCTAATCCTTTAAACAATTTGGCTTCCGTCAGACCAATGCGACCGACCCCGATAATCCCAACTTTACAATTGTGAATCTCTTTGCTGAATGTATGCTCATCCACAATAAAATTCTTGAAAGAGCTTTTGGTAGTCATATAAGCGGTGTGCCGGAACAGCATCATAGCCAAAGTTAAGGAGAGCTCGGCGATGGCATTCGGAGAGTAGGATGGCACGCGTGCCACCTTCATTCCGAATTCGCTGCAGGCATCCAAATCAATGTGGTTGATTCCGACTGTTCTGGTGAAAATATATTGAATGCCGTATTCATTGAATTTTGTGATATTTTCCCGATTGGCAGCACAGTTTCCTCTTAGCAAAACGGCATCGTGATGCTGCGCCAATTCTGCATTGCTGGTGGTTAACAACTCTTCTACCAGCGTTAGTTGGAAGTTATATTTATTGAGATCCTGGAAATAGGGTTTCTCATAAGAACGGACACCATAGCAAATGATTTTTAACATGTTGTTTACCCCCTGATTTAGAAAATTCCAATTTTATCAATGACATTGAGCGTAATGATCCACACTGGAATCATGACGACAGAAGTGATAGTTGATAGAAGTGATGCATTGGAAGTCAATATGGCTTCCTTATCAAAACTGATGGCATAGGCTGCGGCTACGGTAGCTGTAGGAGTAGCCATCATGATGACAATAGTAGCTAAAGCGACAGAATCAACTGACAGAATATGAGATACAGTCAACAAGGCCAGCAAGACGATGTTAACAATAGGTACAAGCCAAACCTTAACGATGCTGTAATACCAAGAGGTCTTATCCGTAGCTGCCGACTTGAAGCTGATCTCCCCCAATGTCGAGCCAATCGATAACCAGGCTAATGGAGAAGCTAGCCCAGCAAGGTAGGTCATGGGCTTGAACAGCCAGACAGCCGTTTGATCAATTCTTAGAAAGGCGAACTGCTGAATGGCCCCATCCTCTGTAGCTATACTCATCTGTGGCAAATAACCTTGAAACAACCAAACAAACAAGCCTAGAAACGTGGCGATAACAATGGGATTCATAAACATGGTTTTGAGATTTTTAAGCTCCATTTTCAGACCGCTCATTTTGATATAGCCATAGGAGTATAAGAAAATGCGGTACCCTATGTTAAAAATGGAGCTGTACATCACTCCGGTAGGGCCGTAAATGGCTCCGACAATTGGAATCCCGAAGAAAGTCGTAGAACCGAAAATGGTTAACACCCGCAAAACATCCTGTTTATCCTTGTTGTAGCTCAGGAAGAACGGTTTAGATATAAAGATGAGAATAATATAAATTAGAACTCCCCATATTAAAACATTCATTCCTTGTTTTAACATTGTAGGATTGATATCTTGCATGAAAGAATTAAAGGCTAGCGCTGGTAGAGCCACGGTTAGAACAACCTTGGATAACATCTTTCCTACTGCTGCGTTAAAAATCCCCTTCTTGCGGCAAAAGAAACCAAGAAGGATAATAAAAACGGTGGAAGCGATAGAACTGACAATTTTGTTATCTGTTAAGGTCGCGGTAATCATTTCTAGTAAAGACATAAATAAAACCCTCTCTTGTACCTTTTTTCACATATATGACGATGCAGAATGTGACGATGCAATGCCCTGATCTTTTGGCCAAAGTGTTGGTTTGCACCTTTATAGTAAAATGACTTTGTGAAAAAAAGAACAATATCTAATTAATTTAACTTATGAAACTAATTTAAAAAATTTATACGTTACATCAGATAGCAAATGAAACGAGAGGGGGCGTCTTCACTTCACAAAATGATTATTTCTTGGCTTTGTGAATGCTCATCAACATCCGTGCTATAATGTAAATCATTAAACCCTACTTGATTGGTGGGTTAAATAGAAAAGACGAGCAGGAGGGGCCGCATGAATCCGATACAACATATACTGAACGAATTTCAGCTGATCGTGCTGGATGGCGCAATGGCGACCGAGCTGGAGCGTCATGGACATGATCTGAACGATAGCTTATGGTCAGCTAAAATCCTCCATGAGCATCCGGAGTCGATCAAGCGTGTACATAGGGATTATTTTGAGGCTGGGGCAGACTGTGCGATTACTGCGAGCTATCAGGCTACCGTTGAAGGCTATGTTAAACGAGGCTTAAGCGAAGCTGAGGCGCTGGAACTGATTCAATTATCGGTGCGGATTGCTGTGCAGGCACGAGATGAGTTTTGGGCTGACGTGACGGCTACTGCAAGTCAGCGACATCGTCCCAAGCCGCTAGTTGCGGCCTCCGTCGGCCCTTACGGGGCGTTTTTGGCAGATGGATCAGAGTATCGCGGCGATTACAAGCTGAGCGAGGAACAGCTTGTGGAGTTTCACAGGCCGCGTATGAAAGCTCTGATTGAGGCGGGTGCAGATATTTTAGCTTGTGAAACGATACCCTGTCTGGTTGAAGCCAAGGCCATCGCCCGATTGCTGAAGGAATTCCCTGGTACGTATGCCTGGATCAGCTTTAGCGCAAAGGATGGGCAGCATATCAGCAATGGTGAGTCTGCCGCTGCATGTGCTGAGTGGCTGAATGGGCATGAGCAAGTGGCTGCTGTAGGAATCAATTGCACTTTGCCGAAATTCGTTCCATCGCTTATTCACGAAATACGCAGCCACACGGATAAGCCTGTGGTGGTATATCCCAATCTGGGAGAGGAATATGACCCGGTCACCAAGACATGGCACGGTAGCACTTGTACAGAGACGTTCGGACAAAGTGCCCGCCAATGGTATGAAGCGGGAGCTCGTCTGATTGGTGGTTGTTGCCGGACTCAGCCGCAGGATATTGAGGAAATAGCATCATGGACGAGAGATGTATAAACGAGGATAAGCGTAGCGTAGGGATAAAGGTTATCTATAAGAGGGTAACTCGATGACCCGAAAAAACAAGCAGGCTGAACCAAGTGGTGCTCCAGCAATGGAGCAGCTTGGTTCAGCCTGCTTCGTTAACTATCTGCGCCGATCCGGTCAGCTTTCTGCCAAACGTTCCAGCAGTGCGTCTCCATTGCGGCTCACCCGAATATGGGCAAAATGTGCGTTCTGTTCTACAGTACGTCCGGTTCCCTCAGGGATGAAATAATTCTCAATACCGTACACAATACGAGAACCATACCACTGTCCATTTAGAATGACCTCATGACTGGCAAGTTTTTCGCCATCTTGATAGAGGCGGTCTGCGACGTATACTCCTTGGTTATCTGGTGTGAGAACGACTTTGACCTTGCCTCGGCTCCATTCTTCCTCCTGAAGAGGGGTCTTGGAAGGAGGGGTAGATATGTCGTAATTCAGTGCCACATAATCGCCTTGTAGCAGGGAGCGCGGGTCTATAGGAGCCAGTTTGAGCTTAATGGAAGCCCCTGTGGCGAGCAGGGTTTCGCTTCTCACCGTCTGATACCCGATGATCCCCAGCTGTAGCACGATGACAATGGCAATGAGTAACGGGCTTAAGCGCATAAAGCTAAAGCTGCGGTGATCGGCATCGAATGCTGCTTTGCCGCTATGGGCCATTCGCCGATCCGCCCACCAGGTAATTCCGAGCGCAATGATCCCCAGTAACGCCAGCGTAAAAGATTTATACAGTAGCGTCCACAATAAATCATAGTATTTGAAGCCGATAAAAATAAACCAGAAGACAACACTCATGATGGCCTCCGATTTTTGTTTCAGACGGGCAAAGGCAAAGACCATCCCGGTAACGATAACAAAATAAAAAATGTTAATGAACATATAAGAGTGTGGAACGACATCCTCGAAGAACGTCGCCCAAAACAGGAACAGCAAGCTGAAAAATAATGAGCTATTCCGCAGATGTTCTTTTAACTCCGTCTTGGATATAAAGTAACTTACCCCATATAACACGGCATTGACGATGAAAAGAGAGAAGATGATGAACTTGTAGGTCCAGTTCCAACCATCCCACTCCTGATACTGCTGAAATAAAATGGTCGCCAGATTCAGGTTTACAAAGGTGTAGGCAAAAAACAACTGCCTTTTCCCCTTGGAGCGAAACCATCCAGCGATGGAAACGATCAGAAATAATACCGAAAGCAGCGACTGATCTGACCATAGAATGGCCGCCAAGCCTGTAATATAGCTGATGGTCAGCAGGGTATAACGTATGACCGAATCCAGCTTGGATTCCGGTATGACAATCATCAAAATCATAAGTAGCAATGACACAACCAACAGTACATATTCGGTGTGGTTTACATTCGTGCTAATCATAATCAATCCGATGAGAGATATACTTCCGATCAGCACTCCAACCACTTTGATTACACGGGATACGGTTTTGCTGATCCATTCACTGCCACGTTCCTCGGGAACGGTTGTTTCCACATCGGTTTTTACGATATCCCCGTTTTCCCCATTGAATATCTCCCCTGTTTCCGGTGGTGTTTTCCCCAAACGATTCAAATAACGGAAAAACCACACGTTACCGGTCAGCAGCAGCGCCACAAAAATCAAACCAAAAACAAAAAACAGAGATGAGTAGTAAGCTTCTGTCAGCTCTATAAATTTAAAGACAGCAAAAGCGGAGAGCGCCAATGCATTCAAGGTCAGTAGTGTTTTATTCAGCCGTACCTTGATAAATATATAAAATCCTAAAGCAATCACAGCGATATACGGTATATTCATGACCAGGCCATAGCCATCAAATGCAAAAGAATTAGTCATCGCTAACATGGCTATATGAAAAACAGTAAAGCTCATATATTGTAGTGGAGCAGAGTGTATACGATGAAGGAACGTCAATAGAAACAACACCAGATTGACCAGTGCGAACACTCCGGCAATGGACAACGATTCCAGCTCGCTATAAGACGGGCTTTGCATCGTAGGGTAAAAATAAAACCACAAACCAAGATGAATCAGTACATACGACAGCATATAAAAAGGATTGTAGCGAGTGATCCAACTAAGTAGCAGAGCCGGTACCGACCAAATGAAAAACAATCCGTAGCTGTCCGCATGGGAATTGTAAATTTGACCGAGCAATGCCACAGAAACGCCAAAGGCTATACAGCCAGCCACCAAAAACATATTAGACAGAAAAGCTTGTTGGCCGGGAACAGCACGTATCCGTGCAAATACAAAAGACAAGCCATAGAACAGAACAATAAGCGCAGCAGCCAGTACAATCTTGACTGTCCGATCCAGTCCGCCCCAATTGGAGGCGAAAAAATAAATAATTGCGGCAAGTATCAGAGAGATGCCCAGCAGATAGCCCGTACGTATCGCATTGAATCGCAGCATGGATTTCACGTACCTTTCCTGTTGGTTTGATGCTTATTATAACGTTGAAAGGTCTCAGAACCAAGTACAAATTAGGATCAGGTCATAAAAAAAGAGAGCCACTGTATACGGCGGCTCTCTTGAACGTTACTGGATTCCAGCTAGGCATTGACGGTACGAATCTCTTGCCGGGACTGATGTCGGAAGCGATACTCACGCGGCGGAATCCCTGCTGTTTTCTTAAATGCTTTGGAAAAGGTGGACATATCGGTATAGCCGATGGACTGGGCTATGATCGACAAATTGTAAGTTGTCTGCTCCAGTAATCTTTTGGCTTCGTTAATCTTAAGGTTTTGCAAATACTTGGCGGGAGAGATGAGGAAGGTGGAATGGAACTTACGTGAAAAATGTGCACGATCCACACCTACATGCTCGGCAATTTGCTCAATCGTAACACGGTCACAATAATGCATTTCAATGTAATCTTTCCCCTGCTGGAGCCAATAATCAGAGCATACAAAGTTGCGCAGCACGTCAGATGTGTTGCGGGATAACTCCTCGAAGATCTGGTGCAGTGTAATCAAGCGGGCCAGATCGCTGCCCTGTCTGCTGTTGTCGTGCGCGATGGAAAACAGGTTGGAGATAAGTCCGAGGATTTGCTCGCTCACGGCGTTAGCCATAAATGGCGTAGAGGGATTAATTCCGATCCGCTCCAGCAGTTCGAGGGATTTGGGTCCCTCAAAGGCAATCCATACCTTTTGCAACGGGTGCTCCTGATCGGTGTAATATTCATGGGCAAGATGCGGAAAAAAACAGAATAAATCAGACTTTTGGACACGGTACTTCTGTTGCTTATAAATAAACTCAGCCTGACCTTCAAGTACAAAAATCAAATAAAAATAAGGAACAGCCTTGGGACCGACATGGCAGCTTGTTTTCGAAATATCCATACCCAGTCTGACAGGCCAAATGGCGCTGGACTTTTCCAATTCGGTAGCTGTGAAATAATGGTCTTCCACGATGTCGAAGTGATCTTCATTTTTTGCTCTTTTCATAACTTGTCACCTCTCCTTTGGTGGAGATAAGGGAATTTTGATTTTATTGTATATAAAGGAAAGCACAATTACAAGTTAATTCATTGGAATTAAGGGTTATATAATTAAAACTACGTATGCCAAAGGCCCCATGGCCGGTTTGAGACGAGCCATGGAGCCTTTTAAGTTCTGTATTATGAGAGGAGATTAGCCTATATTTATACGTTCAAGATTCCTTCTTTTGGAGTAACGTTGAAGGCTTTGGCCAGATCGGCCAATTCCTGATCTGTAATCCGCTGCCGAATATCATGGTGGGCAATGAGCATATAGATTTGTGCTGCTTTTTCAATCGTCTCAATGAGGCCAAACGCTTCATCAATGGAGCTGCCCGTTCCGAAAATGCCATGATGAGGCCATAATACAGCGTGATGATCCTTCATTTTTTTAGCCGTTTCGCGGCCGATTTCGCTGGAACCCGGTACCATCCAAGGGATTACACCGATACCGTCTGGAAAGACGACAATACATTCGGTACACATTTCCCACAGCGTTTTGGTGAATTGGTTTTCGTCCAGACTATGAATGAAGGTCATGGCAATAACATGGGTGGCATGATTATGAATCACAACGCGATGGTTAGGATCGACCTTCAAGCGCTCAATGTGGCTCATAAAATGAGAAGGCAACTCACTGGTAGGCACTGCGCCATGTTTGAGGCCCCACAAGACTTCCAACTGCTCGCCATCCTGGGAGACACGAAGGACCCCTAAGTTAGCTTCTGAATCTGCAATTACATTTTTAAAATATTTTCCTGATCCGGTGACGATAAAATATTTACCAGCCAGTTCATTTACCGGGAAAGCAGGTTTAATCGTCCGAATGACCTGATGAATATCTATATATTTTGCAACCTCAGCTTCATCCAGAATATAGCTTACATTACCTCCATTGCGTTCATCCCAGCCGAATTTCCACATGTTTTGTGTAATTTCCGCCATCTCGCGGACAAATGGGATATCCAGTCCCGATTTTCGTTCTTTTTGATTCCCCAGTACAGTAGTCATGGATAATCTCTCCCTTTGGATGATATGAATATAAGCATTATCAGTACAGTAGTTAACGTTTCAGCAGTACCTGTTGTTCATAGTCTTTTACTTCGGCCAGCCATTCCTCACGAACAGGAACGCCGTTTTGAGCGCAATAGTAATCCCATATGGCACCAAACGGATACGATTTGAACTCTTCGACTAGAGCAAGACGAGTGGTGAAGTCCCGTTCCTCTTCCGCCTGCTTTAATGCTTCAATCGGTTCGAGCATAGCGCGAAGCAGCGCTTTGATCGTGTTGCGTGTTCCGATGACCCATGCTGCCACATGGTTGATACTGCCATCAAAGAAATCAAGACCGATATGGGTGCGGGAAAGCAATTCACCGCGAACCAGCTCACGGGCAATGTCTAGCAATTCGTCGTCCATTGTCACGACATGATCACTGTCCCAGCGAACTGGTCTGCTGACATGGAGCAATAATTGGTCGGTGAACATCAGCACAGAGGACAGTTTGTTCGAAATGACTTCGGTTGGATGGAAATGACCAGCATCGAGACAGATAGATTTACCCCGTGTCAGGGCGTAACCCATATAGAATTCATGCGAGCCCACGACATAGCTTTCCGAGCCAATGCCAAACAGCTTGCTTTCAACCGCATCGATGTTGTATTCTTCGCTGATTTTCTCGCTAAAAATCTCGTCCAGCGCATCACGCAGACGTTCTCTTGGAGCCAACCGATCAACCGGAGTATCTTTATAGCCATCCGGCATCCAGTGGTTTGTAACACAAGGCTGACCGAGTTCTTTGCCAAAATGCTCTGCAATCCTGCGTGATTTTTTGCAGTGGGTGATCCAAAAATCACGGATTTCCGAATCCTTATGGCTCAGTGTGAAGCCGTCTTCCGCTTTGGGATGGGAGAACAGGGTTGGATTAAAATCAAGCCCAAGCCCTTGCTGTTTAGCCCAGTCTACCCAGTTCTGAAAATGGCGTGGCTCCAGTTGATCCAGATCCACTTGTTCTGTGGTGTCCGCATAGATCGCATGCAGATTAACCTTGTGTTTACCGGGGATGAGCGATAGAGCCTTTTCTAAATCCTGACGCAACTCATGCGGCGTGCCGGCTCTGCCCGGGTAGCTGCCCGTTACCGCAATGCCCCCACTCAGCTGTTTGTCTTTGAATAGAAATCCCTGAACATCATCTCCCTGCCAGCAGTGCAGTGATATTTTGATTTGTGAAAGCTTCCGTAAGATGTCGTCTACTTGAATACCATGGCGGGCATACAGCTTTTTCGCTTCGTTATAACTGGCTTCAATGGCTTCGTTCATGGCTTTACTCCTTTATTGAGATATGTGAATAGTGGACATCGCTTGTCTCTTAAGGTGCTCCCAGCGATCCAGAAGTTCTTGCATGCCTTCCACCGATTGCGGCTCATATAGCCGAGTCGGAAAGGAGCGGGTGATGGTTCGGCCAGCAGCTTTGAGATCCTCAAGAACTCCAGAGCTAATTAATTGCACGACAATATTGCCGATGGCCGTAGATTCGGAAGGACCTGCCTGAACTTCAATTCCCAAGAGATCGGCTGTTAGCTGACATAGTAATTCGTTGTTAGCACCTCCGCCGACAATGTGCAATCTGGTAATCGTTTCGTCTGTTAGACGTTGCAGTTCGTGTAAGGCATCACGGTAGCTTAAGGCCAGACTGTCGAAAATACAGCGGGCGAGTGAGCCCGGCGTCCTGGGGATGGGCTGGCCTGTTTCTCCACAGAATCGCTGGATTTCAACAGTCATACTATCCGGGTTTAAGAAGGATGATTGGTTACAGAGGACGAGACTGACAAACGGTGTCTCTGCTGAAGCCAGTTCGGCCAATTCGGCAAAGCTATGTGCACAGCCCCCTTCTCTTCTGACCTCCTGAATCATCCACAATCCCATAATATTTTTCAGAAAACGGTACGTACCGTAAGCGCCCCACTCATTAGTGTAGTTCGCCTGCATGGCTGCCTTGGTATTCAAGGCTTCGGATCGTTCCATTCCCAGTAGTGACCACGTTCCGCTGCTAATATAAGCCCAAGATTCTTCCCGCTGTGACGGAACACCTGCAACAGCCGATGCAGTATCGTGAGTAGGCGCAAGAATGATCTGACAGTCCGGAAGATCATATTTATGAACAAGCTCCGGCAAAAGAGAACCCAGAACCCGCCCAGGTTCTGCGAGCTCTGAAAACTGATTACGTCGCAGTTGGAGCAGGGACAGCAGGTCTTCATCAAACTCTCGGGTGTTCACGTTGAGAAGCTGCATCGTGGACGCATTCGTCATTTCATTGATCATGATGCCTGTCAGGCGATAGTACAGATAATCGGGGACCATCAATATTTTATCCGCCTGGGCAAGCTGTTCCCGGTCATGGACGAACAGCTGATACAGGGTATTAAAGTTTAGTTCCTGAATGCCTGTTTTCTCATACACAGCCTCTCGACTGATGAGCTGGTGCAGCCTGTCGGGTGCGTGGAGGGTACGTGCATCCCGGTAAGCGTATACCTCATGAATGCGGTTACCTTTCTGATCAAGCAGCACGTAATCTACAGCCCATGTATCAATGCCGAGCGTACAGGAATGAATCCCCTTCTGTTTAGCTTTTTGCAAGCCCTGAATAATCTCATTTAATAGTTCGTCGATATTCCAGTAATCGTGTCCGTCTTTTTCGGTAAAGGAGTTGTTGAAACGGTGAAGCTCTTGCAAGTGTAGTTGGTCACCTTGCAGAGTTGCACCTACGAGCCTACCGCTTGAAGCTCCAATATCAACAGCAAGATAATTATTCATATCCAATCTCCTTGCATGGATAAAATACGGGCAGCCTGAAAGTCTGCCTTTTGTTTTCTTAACTAACTCCATACTACTTCCGTTTTTCTTTACAGTCAACAGAAACGGAAGTGAAATTTGTGGATTTATTTTTGTTTTTTAAAACTATAATTAAAATTGAATGTTGTTTTGTATGTATTTTTGTTTTTTAACATCTGTTTTCTACTATATATATACCTTCAACAAAGGTCGATTTGATTTTACGATATTCCAATTGTGGAAGGTTCTCCAAATGCTGCTGTCTGTATGAAAAATAGTCTTGAAACCGCCCGCCAGAGGGTGTAGTATACAAGATATCAATTTCATATGACTCGTATAATATTGGGGATATGGCCCAAAAGTTTCTACCGGACGACCACTGTAATCGTCCGACTATGAGTGATAGCGCATCGGCTTCGGATGAATGCGGGCATTTATTTGTGCGCCAATCCGTCAGGGATTATAACCCCAAGGACAGGCTTCACTTGAGAAACAACTCAAGGGAGCCTGTCCTTTTTTGGTTTTGGCAGGTTTTACTGTTCAGGATTTTGCAAAATCCTCACTATTTTAAAGTACAGAAGGAGCGATACTCGCATAATGAAAGTTTTGGAGGAACGTATTCGTCAAGAAGGACAAATTTTATCTGACACCGTATTAAAGGTAGATTCATTTTTGAATCATCAGGTAGATACAGCATTAGCATTAGAGATTGGTAAGGAGTTTGCACGCCTGTTCGGCAGTGCTCCGATCACCAAGGTGCTTACCATTGAAGCTAGTGGTATTCAATTTGCAATGGCTACTGCTATTGCCTTGGGGGTCCCGTTCATTTATGCGAAGAAAAAGAAGGCCATCACGCTGAATGAGCAGGTATACTTCGCAGAGGTTCATTCGTTCACTCGGCAGGAAACCTATCAGGTGAGCATTTCTCAAAAATATCTCGATGCCAGCGACCATGTGCTGATCGTAGATGATTTTTTGGCTACTGGTGCAGCATTGGTCGGACTTACGGATATTGTGAAGGAAGCAGGCGCGGAGCTGGCCGGGGTTGGTTGCGTAATTGAAAAGAGCTTTCAGGAAGGCCGGGGACTATTGGAGCAAAGAGGCATTGCTGTGCGCTCTCTTGCGCGGATCGCTTCCATGGCACCGGGCGAGGTCCATTTTATAGAGGAAGCTGGCACGGTGATTCCTCCCGTTAAGGAGAATGTGGGATGTTAAGTAAACAAAAATTATTTGCACTGGGCTTTCAGCATGTCATGGCAATGTACGCTGGAGCGATTGCTGTTCCTCTGATTGTAGGGGGAGCATTGCACCTGACGCCAGCCCAGATGGCCTATCTGGTGGCTGCCGATCTGTTCACTTGTGGGATTGCTACGTTATTGCAGATTATGGGCACACGTTTTTTTGGTAGTAGACTGCCTGTCATTTTAGGCTGTACGTTTACGGCAGTAGGCCCCATTATCGCGATTGCTTCGACCTCGAATTTGGCGACAGCGTACGGTGCCATTATTTTGTCTGGTATATTCGTGGTGCTTGCGGCACCGCTGTATGGCAAGCTGCTACGCTTTTTCCCGACGGTCGTTACGGGTTCGGTCGTTACGATTATCGGTCTATCTCTTATTCCGGTGGCGATGAACAATGTAGCAGGGGGCCAGGGCAGTTCAGACTTTGGACAGCCACGTAATTTGCTGTTGGCGCTGGTTACTTTGCTGGTTATTTTGCTTGTGAATCGGTTGGCAAAAGGCTTTATGCGCTCGATTTCCGTGCTCATCGGTCTGTTTGCAGGCACGGTGGTTGCTTATGCGATGGGAATGGTGCATTTTGCTCCCGTGGCCGATGCGTCATGGGTGAGTGTTGCGCAGCCGTTTTATTTTGGTAAGCCAGAGTTTAGCATTATGGCGGTATGTACAATGATTATTGTCAATATTGTCAGCATGGTCGAGTCTACGGGCGTTTATCTGGCAGTAGGCAAAGCGATTGATCAGAAGGTGGAGCAAAAGCAGATCGTCAATGGACTTCGTTCGGAAGGACTTGCGATTATGCTTGGGGGTATTTTTAACGCGTTTCCTTATACAGCTTTTTCGCAAAATGTTGGCCTGATCTCACTCACACGCGTCAAATCGCGGAACGTTATTTTTGCTGCGGGCGGTATCATGGTTGTTCTCGGTTTGCTGCCTAAGCTGGCTGCCTTAACGACAGTGATTCCTAACGCTGTGCTAGGCGGGGCGATGATCGTCATGTTCGGCTCGGTTGCTGCATCAGGCATGTCTATTTTGTCAGAAGTGGATCTGCGGAAGGAAAGCAATCTGCTGATCGCAGCATGCAGTATTGCTGTGGGCCTAGGCTCTGCCGTTCTGCCACAAATGTTCGACCAGCTGCCGAGCTTTGCCAAAATGCTGCTGCAAAATGGTATCGTTTCGGGCTCGATTACAGCGATTGTCTTGAACATCGTTTTGACGAGAAAACAAGGGGAATCGGTCAAAAGCGTGACGGTTCAGGAGGTTCCACAGAAGGTTTGATGATTAGAAATAAATAAAGATAGCCGGAGAGAGGACGTATGCCTCTTTTCCGGCTGTTTGGCATGGGGTTATCCAGATAGTATATCCCCTTGCTGTCTGGGGATATATAGATAAACTGCGGAATGAAATGGGTAGCTCTAATTTGGTGCGTTTTCCAGTTTACTTACTAGAAGAATTTGCTAGAGCAGCGGGCGATATCATGGTATAATTTACCTTATGGATTTTGAATAGTGGTGGATGTTTTCGGACCACGGTGCAGCTTCCCGAAAGGGGGTGAAGCCGATGGTCAACCTTGTGTCGTGCTACGATGTGTTGCGTTGGATGGTTACGTTACTAAGCCTGGCGTTTAGTATTCGTAAACTTTATCGCTGGCTACGTCGAAAATTTCGGAACAAGCGAAAACCCACCGCGTAATTAGGTTGGCCCCTAACGGTGGGTTTCGTTTGCATTGACATTTAGTTATGCAGCGCGCCGTGGTGGTGATCCACAGCCTTTCAAGTCCTAAGAGTCTTTGCCGTTGGCGCGGCGAAGACTCTTTTTAGTATACGGACACGGTGGTTTACTCTATACCTAATTTTAACACTTCAATTGCGTGCACGCAATTGGAGGTTATGTCTTGTTTCTACCTTATCGTTCAAATTTAAATTATTGTGCAGCCTTTATTGACAAGCCTGTGACAACAAAATAAGATCGTAATGAAAAGAAATAAAGGAAGAAAACAGGTGTGAGCCGGACAACTCTATGTATGGGGTTTCGTAGAGACGATGTACATAGTTGTTGAGCATGTTCACTTAAAAGGGAAGTTCGGTTGATTCCGACACGGGCCCGCCACTGTATACAGGCATCAGCAGGATACTGCTGGAGCTTTCAGAACAGCCACTGGAATTGTGAAGAACCGGGAAGGCCTGAAAGATACGCCTGGAGTCAGGAGACCTGCCTGTTTTGACATCACTGTCAGACCCACGGGATGCTGGGGAGGTGGTTAGGCGTGCTGCATACGGAATGTCTGAAACCGATCTGATCCCTTCTATGTTTTTGGAGTTGGCTTCGAGGTGAGTTCTGACATTTTATATTGAAGGCATTTCTGACTGCTAATTAAGTGGTCTGGAATGCTTTTTTCGCGTTTTGCGTTAGTTTTATGCGGTTTTACAAGATAGAGGGGGATTCATCGAATGATTAGCAATCGTAGCAGGCGTTCATGGTTGATATGTACAGGGGTGATGCTGCTGGCAGTTATGGCTCTTTCGGGATGTGCCAGCAATAGGACGTCGGATAGCTCCGGCAAGGGTGAAAACGCGTCAGCACAACAAACAGCGACAGATAAAAAGCTGGTAATGGCGTATACATGGAAACCGTCAGGCGTTGACCCGCATGGAGATAATAGCTGGGATGTGATGCGATCCGGTGCAGGTGAGACACTGGTACGTTTGAATGAAAAGCTGGAGCCTGTCGCTTGGCTGGCAAAGGAGTGGAAGCAGGATAGCCCTACAGTTTGGACGTTCAGCTTGCAGGATAAAGTCACTTTTCATAATGGAAAAGGTATGGATGCAGCAAGTGTAAAAGCGTCTTTGTTACGCTCTATTGAGAAAAGCCATCTGGCGAAGGATTTACTGAATGTGAAGTCCATTGATGTAAGCGGCCCGCTGGCCTTGAAGATCACGACAAACCAGCCGAATGCGGCGTTGGTGTCTAATCTAGCTGATCCATCGACGATTGTACTGGATGTGGCATCGATGAAAGATGAACAGAGTTACCCAGCGATGACAGGCGCCTTTAAAATCAAAGCGTTCAACAAGGACCAATCGTTGGTCGTAGAGCGTTATGACGGATACTGGGGCGAGAAGGCACGATTGGCTGAAGCGACGATGAAGTTCATTACGGACGGGAATTCGCGCCTGATGGCACTGCAATCCGGTGAGGTGGACGTAGCGACGGATATTCCGGTTGATAACGCAGAGGTACTGAAAAAGAACGACAGGCTACAAGTGCTGTCGGCTCCGTCCTTGCGCACCCATATGATCGTGTACAATATGGAATCGCCAGTATTCAAGGATGCGGCGAACCGTAAGGTGGTGGACAGCCTGATTCCACGCGCATCGATTGTGAGCGCCGTCATGAGGGGCTTCGGTACGGAGGCAAGCAGCCCGTTCCCGAGCATTCTTCCCTTCGGTAAAGTTGAGCGTAAAGCGCTGGACGGAACGGCAGAGCAACTGTTGACGAAGGATGGCTGGCAGAAGGACGCCCAAGGGACATGGACTAAGCAAGGCAAGCCGTTCGAGGTTACGCTGCTGACTTTCCCTCAGCGTCCGGAGCTCTCTGTGATGTCTGAGGTCATCCAAAGCCAATTGCTGAAAGAGGGAATCCAGGTCAAGATTCGCAAGGTGGAAAATATTGACGAGGCGTTGACCAAAAACGATTGGGATTTTGCTATGTACAGTATGCTTACTGCTCATACAGGAGAGCCGCAATATTTTATGGACATGTTTTATTCTTCGAAAAGCGAAGCCAATGTAAGCCGTTATAGTTCCAAACCGCTAGAGAGTATTCTTAACAGCTTGAAGCTGGCGAAGGATACAGCGCAGCGTAATGCTGTGACACTACAAGCGCTGGATATCATCAATACGGATTTGCCACAGTCGTTCATTGTGCATCCTGATAATGTGTTTGGCGTGAAAAAAGGGGTGGAGGGTTTTACACCCCATCCGATCGAGTATTACTACATTACAGCGCAATCCGATATTGCGGAATAACGAGCTGCGTATCCTATGATTCGTTTTATACTGGAACGTGTGGCGCAGCTGCTCATTATTGTATTCGTTGTATCCACGCTGACTTTTGTACTGATGCGGCTGGCCCCTGGAGACCCTGCTACCATTTTGCTCACCGCGCATAATATCCCTGCCTCTGAGGAGGCGTTGACGACGCTACGAAAGGAACTGGGCTTAAACGAACCGCTTCATATTCAATATGTGAACTGGCTGCGGGATGTGTTCACAGGGCATTGGGGCACTTCGTATGTATCCAAGGAGTCGGTGCTAGCCGAACTGTGGAACAGACTTCCTGCTACTGTGGAGCTAGCTGCTGCGGGCTTCGCCGTCATGACGGTGCTTACGCTGGGGCTGGGGCTGGCTGCCTCGCTAAAAATCAGCGGCCCACTGGATCGTCTGGGCAGGCTGTTCGCCCTGCTGGGATCGTCGATCCCCTCTTTTTGGTTTGGTTTTCTGTTGATCTATCTATTCTCCGTTCGCTTGGGCTGGCTCCCATCCATGGGAAGGGAGGGCTGGACACATCTAGTGCTCCCAGCGCTGACTCTTGGCGCAGGTTTGGGAGCTGTGCAAGCACGCGTACTGCGCGCTCAAATGCTGGAGCTGGGTGACCGGAATTTTGTGAAAGCAGCGAAGGCTCGAGGCTTTTCACGTTTGCATATCCTGTTTTTTGAGATATTTAGGCATGCGGTTCTGCCTATAATTACACTGCTAGGTACCAATCTATCATTTATGCTGGCAGGTAATGTGATTGTAGAGACCATTTTTTCATGGCCGGGGTTGGGCAAGTATTTTATAGATGCGATTACACAGCGAGATTATCCGGTGATTCAGGGGTATGTTATTTTTGCCGTATTTTTAATTGTAGGAGTTCAGTGTTTGGTGGATGTGGTCCAGACGGCGATAGATCCGAGGCTGCGTTTGCGTTAAGGAGGAAGCTGAAAATGAAAAAGATACGGCTTTCCTTTCAAGGGAGTTTGCTGGCAGGAGGCGTACTGTTTGGTCTGATCGTGCTGCTTGGGTTATTGGCTCCATGGGTCGCTCCTCATGATCCTCTCCAAGTGGACCTTTTGAACCGTCTGGCACCACCCAGCCGGAAATATCCTTTCGGTACGGATCATCTGGGCCGGGATGTGCTATCACGGCTAATTTACGGGATTCGGATGAGCGTGCTAATCGCATGTGCGATTACTGTAGCTACGTTGTGCTTCAGTCTGCCTATAGGGTTGCTTATTGGTTATGTGCGCGGACGCGTGGACCAGCTGGTTATGCGAGGAATCGACGGGGTACTGGCTTTTCCTGATATTATTTTAACGGTGGCGATTGTCGGTATTTTGGGTCCGGGTTTTGTTAACATGACCCTTGCCATTATTGCGGTACGGTGGGCGGGCTATGTCCGATATATCCGTAGTCTGGTTCAAAAAGCCTGTCAGGAGGACTACGTTCGGTATGCCCGTTTATCCGGCAATTCACACGTACGTATACTGAGCCGTTATGTATTGCCACAAGCGTTGCCGCAATTGTTGGTTTATGCGGTATGGGATATCGGACGCGTGGTGCTGATGATCGCTGGGCTGTCCTTTCTTGGACTGGGGGTACAGCCGCCTAAGCCAGAGTGGGGCGTGATGCTGCATGATGCCACCTCATATTTTCAGGTGGCTCCGCATGTCATGATTTTCCCAGGCTTGGCGATTATGCTATTCGTACTTGCCTGCCAGCTTTTGGGCGACCGCTTTTCGGAAAAGGAGGCGGCCAAATAGTGGAGGATCAAACAGCCCTTGGGGGCAAGGATACGATAGAACAAGTGGCAGGTCGAAAACCGTTGTTACACGTGGAACATTTGGAAATCTGCCGCACAGGCGCAGGAGCAAGCAGAAGTGGGAGCAAACCACTGCTGCGTGATGTGAGCTTTTCCATATATTCAGGGGAGATTGTGGCCCTGACCGGACCGAGCGGATGCGGCAAGAGCCTGACCGCTCACGCAATCGCAGGCATGCTGGAGCCAGGTATCGGTGTTACGCATGGGCGTATCTACTATAACGGGGAAGACATTCTCCCGTTCCAGGAACGGCGCTGGCAAAGGCTGCGCCGAGAGGATATTGCCCTGCTGATTCAACAATCGCTGAGCGGGTTGAATCCGATCCGGACTGTCCGCGCCCAGCTGATGGACACACTTAGACTGCACGGGCGGCGTTGGATGCCGCAAGACCAGATGGAGCTGGGGCACGCTGATGCTACCCCATCCCACACTGCATCACAGCAAGTCCATCCACTGAGCGTGCTGTCACGGATGCGGCAGGTGCTGAGCCGTGCCTCTGAAATAGCCAGAGGAGGCGCTACTCCAGTGCGGGAGGCCTATTTGCGCTCTCTGCTCTGCAAGGTAGGGTTTGCAGATCCTGAGCATATTTTGTCGTCGTATCCTTTTGAACTAAGCGGAGGCATGTGTCAAAGGGTGCTACTGGCTGCCATGCTAAGCTCCGGTCCGAGCCTCTTTATTGCCGACGAGCCTACTACGGCGCTGGATGTGATCAACCGCGACAAGGTCTTGGCATTGCTGCGACAGTTGAGAGAAGACTTTGATCTCACCATATTGTTGATCTCACATGATCGCCAGGGTATGAGTCGCATAGCAGATCGAGTGTTGGAGATGAGCCCGGAAGGAAGGATGCACCAGTGATGCTGGAATTGAAGAATGTGACCAAAGCATACCCTGTCCGCAAACGGAGAAAAGGTTGGTTCAGCACGCAAGATAGCGAACAGGCCGTGAAGAAGGTGAGTCTGGAGATACGACAAGGAGAATGTCTTGGACTGGTTGGAGAAAGTGGAAGTGGCAAAAGCACGCTGGCACAATGTATTCTGGGGCTGGAGTCGTTGACCTCAGGAGAGATTTGGCTGGATGAACAGCCCATTCACACCGGAAAGATGAAGGATGTTCAGCTGTACAAGCGAATCCAGTTGGTTGCACAGGATTCGTCCTCCTCGCTACATCCCCGTATGACCATTCGAGATATTTTAATGGAGCCAATCCACAACTATTTCCCTGAGCGAAAAGCGCAGGCGCTGGATATTTGTCTGTCTCTATTGGAATCGGTAGGATTAGAGGCTGACAGTCTGGAAAAATACCCAGCTCAGCTGAGTGGCGGGCAAAAGCAGCGGGTATGTATTGCCCGAGCTTTGGCGGTGGAGCCAAATATTATCTTGTTCGATGAATCGATCGCCAATCTGGATACGACAACGCAGTCTTCTGTATTGGACATGCTCAAGAGAATGCAGGTGGAACGTCAGTTGTCCTACCTATTTATCACTCACGATCTCCCATCTACTCGTCAGTTTTGTGACCGCGTTGCCGTCATGGTTCAGGGGGAGATTGTGGAAATATTTAAGGAATGGGATGAAGAATTGTTACAGCATGAGTACACGCGTACTCTATTTCAAACGTTGGCGAATTAAGCCATAAGTTTAGGATTTTTCAAAATCCTCATTTCACAAATTTAAAAGAAATAAGAGGGTTGCTTGTCGAATAGTGTTGACAAAATTGAGCGTGATACCTATTCTAAATATGATTATGATAATCATTATCACATATATAGAAAAGGGGAAATACATTGATGTCCGTTCGACACCGCAAGACTGCTACCCTTATGTTGGTGGCGCTCCTCTTATTATCCGTTGTTTTGGGCTGCGCAAAGCAGGAGAACACACCTGCATCCACCTCTACTGACGGAGCTGCCAATGAAAAGTCGATCACGCTATCGTGGCCGCGTGACATTGGCACGATGAATCCTCATGTATACAATCCTTCCCAACTTTTTGCACAATCCATGGTTTATGAGCCGTTAGTCAGCTACAAGCAAGGAGGCAAGCTGGAACCTGCTTTGGCTGAATCCTGGACTATTTCCAAGGACGGTAAGACATATACGTTTAAGCTGCGCAAAGATGTGAAATTTTCGGATGGGACGCTATTTAATGCGGCCATTGTCAAAAAGAACTTTGACGCTATCATGAAAAATGAGAAGACGCACAGCTGGCTTGGTATAGTAGGCGTTCTCGACAAAACTGAAGCCGTAGATGACAGCACCTTCCGAATGACGCTCAAAGAGCCATACTACCCTGTGCTTCAGGATTTGTCTGTCGTTCGCCCGTTCCGTTTTCTGGGTGAAGCCGGGTTCCCGGATGATGGAGATACGTCCAAAGGAATCAAGAAACCTGTAGGTACAGGACCTTGGATGCTGGATGAATACAAGCAAGATGAGTATGCAACCTTTAAGCGTAATCCGAACTATTGGGGTACTGCACCGAAGGTGGATAAAATTACGGTAAAAATCATTCCCGATGGCGAAACCCGTGTGATGGCCTTTGAAAAAGGCGACCTGGATCTGATTTATGGAGAGGGTGTCATTAGTCTGGATGCCTTCAAACAGCTTCGCGACACGAATCAGTATGTTACCACGCTGTCCGAGCCTGTCGGAACAAGAAGTCTGTTGCTCAACTCGTCCAATCCCAAGCTGGCAGACCTTCGGGTACGTCTGGCGCTCCAGCATGGCTTTAACAAGCAGGCAATGGTGGAAGGTGTGACTTCAGGGCTGGAGGAAAAAGCGGATACGGTTTTATCCAAAAACTATCCGTATACGAATGTAAACCTACAGCCTGTTGGCTATGATGTGGAAAAATCCAAAGCGTTGCTGGATGAGGCTGGCTGGAAGCTGCCCGCAGGCGGTACAGTACGGGAAAAAGACGGACAACAGCTGGATTTTGAGCTGATTTTTGATAAAACCGATCCAATCCAAAAGGCGATGGCTGAAACCATTCAGGCTGAATGGGGAGAACTGGGTGTCAAAGTGAACCTGACCGGACTGGAGCTGACGGTTCAAATTAAGCGCCTTAGATCCAACCAGTTTGATCTGTACTTCTGGTATAACTATGGTGCGCCTTATGATCCGCATTCCTTTATTAACGTCATTGCCAAGAAGAGCTTCGGAATTTCCGAGACGCTGAGCGCCCTTCCGATGAAGAAAGATCTGGATCAGCAAGTACACGAGGCGCTCTCATCGACAGATGAAACCAAGCGCCAAGAGCTGTATGCTTCGATTCTGAAGACGCTTCAGGAGCAATCTGCCATTGTGCCTATTTCGTATATTAAGAAAACGGCAGTGTATCAGAAAAAGATTACGAACTTTGTATTCCCGGCCAACCGGGATGAAAATCCGTTTGGTGGGCTTGAAATCGGGAAGTAGTTAAAACCGAAGGGTAACGTTCGTTTACAGGATAGGAGGACAACTTATGATCAGCTATATCGGGAAGCGAATGGTAGCGGTCATTCCTATTGTTCTCTTTGCCACCCTCGTTACCTTTGCACTGATTCATATTTCACCAGTTGATCCGGCCGAGGCCTATTTGACGGCTGCTCATATTTATCCTACCCCAGAGATTCTGGAGCAGAAAAGACATGAGTTCGGGCTGGATCAGCCTTTGCTGACGCAGTATATGCATACACTTCAAAGAATCAGTCAATTGGACTTTGGTACTTCGTATCTGACCAACAAGCCGGTATGGGATGAGGTCAAAGTTCGGCTGCCCGCCACTTTTGAATTGGCTGTGAGCAGTATGGTGCTATCTATTCTAGTGAGTATCCCGTTGGGCGTGCTAGCGGCGATGCGTAAAAATGGCTGGATCGACATGCTTAGTCGAGGAATTTCATATTTTGGGGCGTCTATTCCCCAGTTCTGGCTGGGATATTTGTTAATCTTCTTTTTCTCTGTCCGATTGGATTGGCTCCCTGTAGAGGGGCGAGGAACGTGGCAGCATCTGGTGCTGCCCACGTTAACCCTGTCGCTGGTTCTGATTGCTTTATATACGCGCCTGCTGCGTTCCAGTGTGTTGGAGCAGCTGCAGGAAACGTATGTGCAGTATGCCAGAACTAGAGGACTCCGTGAGCGGGTGATCATGCTCAAGCATGTACTGAAAATTGCCATTGCTCCACTGATTACAAGTATGGGTATGAACCTGGGCAAACTTTTGACCGGAACGATTATTGTGGAGCAGGTGTTTTCATGGCCCGGGTTTGGCCGTTATTTTGTGGAGGCGATTTTTAACCGGGATATTCCCGTCATACAATGCTATGTGTTTTTGGCGGCATGCCTGTTCATCGTATGCAATTTGCTCGTTGATCTGGTGCATTTGTATATGGACCCCCGAATTTCATCGAAGGGACGAGCAGAGCAGTGATGATAAGATTGCGTACAATGTTCAAAGGTCAAAAGGTAATCGTGGTCTGCTCTGTCGTACTGGCTGCTCTTTTTATTATTATGGCGCTAGCTCCTTGGCTGGCTCCCCATGATCCGGTTAAAGTCAGTTTACTGCACAAGCTGGAGGGACCTTCCAAAGAGTACTGGTTGGGAACTGATCATTTGGGTCGGTGCAATTTATCCCGGTTGCTGTATGGCGCACGGATTTCGCTAGGCTTTGCAACCTTAATTTTCCTGTCCTCGCTTAGCATCGGCGTTGTGGTCGGGTCGCTTGCGGGTTATGTGGGCGGCTGGGTCGATAGTGTGCTGATGCGGTTTTGTGAAGGTATTATGGCGTTTCCGAATTTGGTGCTTGTGCTGGGCATTGTCGGTATTTTTGGACCGGGCCTCATGCAGGTGCTGCTTGCATTAATGATGGTGCAGTGGGTGTATTATGCCAGAATGTGCCGCAATATGGTCGTCAGTCTGAAAGAACGGAATTTTATAGCTGCCGCAAGGATCAGCGGGTCCTCCTCAGGAGCCATTATCCGGCGGCATATTATTCCGAATGTGCTGCGGCCGATTGTGGTCATTGGTACGCTGGAAATGGGCTGGGCGATCATGGATATTTCCGCGTTGTCGTTCCTCGGTTTGGGCATCCAACCGCCGACTCCCGAATGGGGAGCGATGATTCATGAGGGAACGGGATACATCCGCAGCCATCCGGAATTAATGATCTATCCGGGGGTTATGATTCTGGTGGTGGTGATGGCCTTCAATATATTGGGGGAGGCGCTGTCAGACCGATACGGAATTGCCAAACGTCAGTAAAACAGGAGTGAGTTACAACGATGGACGACAGGGCGAAGGTGCTGGAGGTCAGCGACTTACAGGTGAAGCTCAAAACCGATGCAGGAGCGGTGTCTCTGCTGGAGCCAATTCATTTTGAGCTGAGAAGGGGACAAGTTCTGGGTCTTGTCGGCGAGAGTGGAAGCGGCAAAACCGTGACTTGTAAAGCGTTGCTCCAATTGCTGGATCGCCAGACGATGGACGTGGAAGGTAGTGTCCGTCTGAACGGGCGTGAGCTGAACGGAATGGCGGCCGAGGAGATGCGCCGTATTCGGGGCAAGGAAATCGCGTTTATTATGCAAAATCCGATGAGTGCCTTTACGCCAGTGTATACGATCGGAGCTCAGTTTATGGAAACGGTCCGCACGCACACCGGATTAACCAAACGACAGGCCCGTGATCTTGCCATAACGGCTCTGGAAAATATGAATTTGCCCGATCCAGCCAAGCTGATGAAGCGTTATTCATTTCAGTTGAGCGGAGGGATGCTGCAACGGGTCATGATCGCCATTTCCATGTGCCTGCGGCCAGCAGTGGTTATTGCCGATGAACCAACGACGGCGCTTGATGTGGTCAATCAGCTACAGGTGCTAAGAGAGCTGGATCGCTTGCGTACGGAATACAATACGTCCATTTTGCTGATCTCGCATGATCTGGGCGTCATTTCCCAATTGGCGGATGAAGTGGCTGTCATGCAGCAGGGTCGTATTGTTGAGCAGGCTGAGGTCCATCAGTTGTTCGATCACCCGCAGGATGAATATACGAAAATGCTGCTGCATGTCAGACCCAAGTTGTCTCTTCGGGGCATAAATCAGGTAGGTGGTTAGTCGCCTGTTCGACGGTCACACTTTCAAAAGGGGAGCGAATGCGCATGCTACAAGTGAAGGAAGTAACCCATAGCTATGGAAGGCGCAAATGGCTGGGCCGCTCTGAACCACGTCCCCCTGTGTTGGCTAACGTTTCGCTTACTATAGAGAGTGGATTTTGCCTGGGCTTACTTGGAACCAGTGGAGCTGGTAAAAGCACGCTGGGCAAGATTATTCTAGGGCTGGAGAAGCCGCAGGAGGGTCAGGTTCTGTTCCAGGGACAGGACATTTATAATGCGAGTCCCCAGGTCCTCAGGGGACTGCGACGGGATATGCAAGTCGTATTTCAGGACTGCCACTCTGCTGTAAACCCCCGAATGACCGCTGGGCAGATTATTGGGGAGCCTTTGGACAATTACGAACGGTTATCGGCGCAGGAACAAAAAAGAACAGTCGAAAGCCTACTGGAACGGGTTGGCCTCAAGCCAGAGGATCGGATTAAATATCCGCATCAGTTCAGTGGCGGACAATTGCAGCGGATCAACATTGCACGGGCGATTGCGCTTAAACCAAAGCTGATCGTGCTGGATGAGTCCGTCAGCAGTCTGGATATGGTTCACCAGATGCACATTTTAACCCTGCTGGGAGAACTGAAATCTTCGTTTGGATTGTCATATCTGTTCATCACGCATGATATTCGGGCGGCATACGCCGTCTGCGATGGCATTGCTGTGATGGAGCACGGGAGATTGATCGAGCGCTGTGATGAGAAGGATCAGATTTTGGACTCTGCTCATCCCGCTGTACGACGGTTGATCTCGTCCATTTTGCCAGAGCATCCAGCAGAACGTTTTCCGCTTCATGGATAACAGTGGACCCGCAAGGGTCCTTTTTTTGTGCAACATATAGCTAAATAATCAATATGAAATTTACTTGTTGTATTATTTGAATAACCCGTTATAATATAAAATCATAGTAAATTACTTGGATATTAAAAAGGGGATGTCATAATATGAAGAAATCTGCTTTGGTAGCAGCGATTGGCCTATCTCTTGTGTTATTAACGGGTGCTTTGAGTGGATGTTCCTCGAAGGATGTGGCATCGGGGGACAAGGTGATCTATGTAGGCACACAAAATGACTACCCACCGTTTGCCTTTACGAATGATAAAAATGAGCTGACCGGATACGATGTGGAAGTAGTCAAGGAGATCGACAAGAAGCTGGACGGGTATAAGATTGAATTTGTACCTTCGGGTTGGGATGCGATATTCCTTGCCCTGGATTCGAATAAAGTTCAGATGATTGCAGATGAAGTTGCCAAAAATCCTGAACGTGAGAAGAAGTATTTGTTCTCGGATGAGTCCTATTTCTCGGCTCAGTCGGTTATTATTGTGAAAAAGGGTAGAACGGATATTCATTCCCTCAAGGATTTGGAAGGCAAGAAGGTAGCAGCCTCGGTAGGCGACTCCTACACACAGTTGCTGGAACAGTATAATGCGAAGAACGGGAATAAAATTATTTTAAAATACAATGATACAGGCACTTCGTCCGATAACCTTCAAGACGTGCAAAATGGCCGAGTGGACGCTTATGTGAATGATCCGGTTATGGCGGCGGCAACGATCAAGAAGGAAGGTTTGCAGGTGGAAGCTGTGGGCGAGCCGGTGCAAAGCGATAACATTAATCTGGTGTTCAAAAAGGATAAGCAGGGCGAAGAGCTGAAAGCTAAAATCGACCCGATCATTAAAGAGTTAAAAACGGACGGAACACTGAAAAAATTGTCTGAACAGTGGACAGGTGGAGAATTTATTCCTCAGTAATAACAATGTAAAGGGTAAAGTGGGGTTCCTATGGAAAAGCTGTTTGATCTTGATTATATGCTGAAAAGCCTTCCCCAGATCGTCGAGTATCTCCCCGTGACCTTATGGATTGCGTTTGTGTCCATGCTGCTGGGTGGGATCATCGGGTTAGCTACGGCCTTAATCCGGATATACAAGGTGCCTGTCTTGGCACCGTTATCTACGTTGTATGTCTCGTACATTCGGGGAACACCGCTCATTGTGCAGCTGTTTCTCGTATATTACGGAATACCCAAGTTTTTGTATTATTTTCAGAGCGAATATGGGTTCTTACAGCAATTCAATGTCTATGTCATTCCGCCCGAACTGTTTGCGTTGCTCTCATTTTCATTGAACCTCGGGGGATACCTGTCGGAGACATTTCGGGCGGCGATTCATTCGGTCGATCGGGGACAATTTGAGGCTGCTAATTCCATCGGCATGAGCCAAACACAAATTATGCTCAAAATTGTACTGCCGCAGGCGTTGACGGTGGCTTTGCCCAATTTGGGAAACACGCTGATCAGTACAGTGAAGGATACGTCTTTTATTTTTATGATTGGTGTCGTCGATATGATGGGACAGGCTAAAATTATGGGCGCGCGGGCGTTGGCTTTTTTTGAGGTATATGTTGCGGTGTCTCTGATTTACTGGTTGGTGTGTATTATTATTGAGCGCGGGCTTGTCGTGCTGGAGAAGCGTATTCGAATTTACGAAAGAAGTGAGTAAGGGTATGATTCAACTTCATCAAATTCATAAGCATTTTGGACAGCATCACGTGTTGAAGGGCATAGACCTGACGGTGGGAAAGGGAGAAGTCGTAGTGATCCTGGGCCCAAGCGGATCGGGGAAGTCCACGCTGCTGCGCAGCATTAATTTTTTGGAACAGCCGACCAGTGGTGTCATTGAAATTGACGGTGTAAAGGTAGACGCGGCCAAGGCGGGAAAAAAGGATATTCTCGGACTACGGATGGCAACGGCCATGGTATTTCAGCAATATCAGTTGTTTAAAAATTTGAATGCACTCCATAATGTGATGATTGGTCTGACCAGTGTGAAAAAGCTGGATCGTAAGCAGGCGAGGGAGATCAGTGAAGGCATTCTGGAAAAGGTCGGGTTAAAGGATCGTATGACTTATTATCCTGCCCAGCTTTCGGGTGGACAGCAGCAGCGAGTTGCGATTGCCCGTGCTTTGGCACTAAATCCGCAGGTGTTGTTGTTCGATGAACCGACATCTTCACTTGATCCTGAACTGGTAGATGAAGTGCTGTCCGTGATTCAAAAGGTGGCGAGTGAAGGCAATACGATGATTATTGTCACGCATGAGCTTGGTTTTGCGAGAGATGTAGCGGATCGGGTTGTGCTGATGGAGCATGGCGTGATCGTGGAGCAGGGACCCGTGGAGCAGTTTTTCACCAATCCCAAGGAAGAACGGACACGGCAGTTTCTGGGCAAAGCGTTGGTACAGAGAGCGCCACAGGAGCAGCCTGTATCCCCATAAGAAGTACGTGGATAGCTTATAGGTATGTGCAGCGCTGTGGACTTATTGCACCTATGTAAAAAGCACGTTAGACAAGTCGCAGGAGGAAGGAAAGCCCGCGCTTGTTTGTCGTGCTTTTTTGGCCCCTCATATCTCCAATTCTTTTCCATTGCAAAGTAGCTTATCACACTTATTCATGATAAATTCTAAGAACAATACAGTGAAGATGTAATCGGGAAGGAACATTGGATATGAAAAAGGTTTTGTTCATTAATACCGGAGGGACCATTTCTTCCTCCTATCAGGAAAACGGCCTGACACCGACCCAATCGGCTGAAAATATTTTGGCGGAAATTCCGGAACTGAAGGAGATTTGCGAGATTGATGCCCATAATCTGATGAGCATTGATAGCACAAATACACAACCTGAGGATTGGGCTTCCATCGCCCGGATGGTACATCGTTCGCTCGATCAATACGACGGTATTGTCATTGCACACGGCACGGACACGATGGCTTATACAGCATCAGCCTTGAGCTTCATGTTGGGAACTGTAGACAAACCCGTCGTCGTGACAGGTTCGCAGGTTTCTATTTTGGCGGAGCACAGCGATTCCAAAAAAAATGTAATCGACTCATTCCTGACCGCATGTGGCGAGGTGGCGGGGGTTTTTGTCGTGTTTAACGGCAAAATTATCAACGGTAGCCGCAGTTCAAAAATCAGAACACGCAGCTATAATGCTTTTGAGAGTATTAACTATCCGTATATCGGACTCGTGGAGAACGGTAAGGTGATCTATACGGAGGGCGTATTTGCAAATCGCGGTACCGCTCGTCACCCATACAACGACGGGTATGTTTCCGAAGTATTTCTGCTCAGGCTGATTCCGGGTACGAATCCGGCGATCTTCGATGCCATTCAGGGCTTGGGCTATAAAGGTATCGTCATTGAGGGCTTTGGTATGGGCGGCGTCCCTTTTAAAGAAAGAAGCCTGATCAGTAAAATCGAGGAACTGATGAAGGACGGTATGAGTATTGTCGTGACTACTCAATGTCCTTATGAGGGCGGGGATTTGACGATTTACGAAGTGGGGCAAAAGGTACTGGAGAAGGGTGTTATTCCGGGGTATGACATGACAACGGAAGCGCTGGTGACGAAAATGATGTGGGCGTTGGGGCAGACGGACGACCCGGCAGGGGTAGCCAAGATTATGGCAACGAACTACGCGGACGAAGTTTCCTTGCCTGCGGATACAGCTTCCTTATAGGAAGCTGATTTCCGTAGATGAGGATTTTGCAAAAATACCGGGTTAACGCTGGGCTTGCCCCAGTCTGCTTTTAATCTCAATAGCCACTTTCAGCGCTTGTACAGCTGACTCCAGTGGAATCAGGCTTTCCGGATGTCCACCAAAGCATTCAAGTGCATGGTCCAAACTTTTTTCGTATGGATTGGCAGATTCGAGGTTGATTTTTTGCTGTCCTGATGCGGTATATTCATATAATGCGGTAGGTATAAGATCGTTTTCGTCGCTTTCATGAAATACCAGCTTGGCCTCTTCAAAATACGCCTCATAGGCCACTGTGAATGGGTAGCTTCCCGGCAAGTGGGATGAGGCCATGACTTCTGTGAATGTATCCCGATGCTGAAAGTAAGCCCGAATCTGTGCTTGTTCAGGATGAGTAACTTCTGTACCCCAGACTGTACAAGGATCACAGGGGCCTAATAGCCAGGTCAATAAATCCAGTTCATGAATCATGAACTGAGTAGGGATGGAGCTTAGTCCAAGATCCCCCCATAGAGGAGACGTTTCTCTTTTCAAAGATAAGGAAATGAGCTTCCCGTATTTCTGTTGGCGGTATGCTTCATACAGATAGGTATAGGCAGGGTCAAACTTAATGAACTGGTTGACCAGAATCTTTTTGTCATATTGCTTCTCAGCTTGTTGCATAAGAAGAGCGTCTTCGAGATCAAAGCAAACGGGTGTTTCACAAAATACATGCTTACCGTGCTTCAGCGCGTCCACCGCATATGACCTATGCAGGTGGGAAGGCAGGCATAGATCGACGATATCCACGTCTGGATCCAGCAGAATATCCTCTATATTTTGTGTGACTTCTACGTTTAGCTCCTCTTTCAGCTTTTGCAGCTTGGCTTCGTTCCTTCCAAATACCATGATTCTGTTTACCTTGGGATGGTTGTTTAACAGTGAGGCATGATACGCGCCGAATCCCGTCCCCAATATTCCAATATTCATCATCCATCACACCTCTTTACTTCTATGATACACACCTATTACTGCCAACAGGGTGTCAACAATCTTTGCATTATCTTTTCAATTCGGGTTAACCATCTATTGTGGAGGAATGATTGTGAGACTGCATCGTTTAATCGCGATTTTATTATGTATCGAATCTAGAGGGAGAATGAAAGCCAAGGAATTGGCGTTGGCACTGGAAACCTCTGTACGCTCCATCTACAGGGATATCGACCTCCTGGCTGAAGCCGGCGTTCCGATTGTTACCGCTTCCGGCCCGAAGGGCGGAATTTATTTAATGGAGGGTTATACGGCGAACCTGAAACAGTTGAATGGCGGGGATGTCATTCAGTTGTATTTAACAGGGATGGGCATTTATACAGGCGGGCCCACGGAATCGGGTTTGAAGTTAAAGAATGCTCTGCTCAAACTGGAACAGACGATGCCAGACTCGTATCAGTCCGATATTAAGAAAGCCAAAGCGCGGTTTTATTTTGATGATACGCCGTGGTGGACGGAACGTATAGCCATTCCTTGTCTTGAGTCCGTAAGAGCTGCGGTGTGGGGGTCCCATAAAATAAACATTCAATATGAAAAAGCTGACGGAATCTGTTCTTCCCGTCATGTGCATCCCTACGGACTTGTGGTGAAAAAAGGAGATTGGTACCTCATTGCCTTCTGTGAAGTTGGGCAGGAGGTTCGGACCTTTAAGTGTGAGCGAATCAAGGAGGTTCAACCATCTGCGGAAGTCTTTGAGGTTCCGGAGGATTTTTCGCTGGAGCATCATTGGATGAGACAAGAAACCGCGTTTAAGCAGCTTTGTGCAGAGAAAGAATACTATCCCGTTCTGATCCGAACGAATAAGAAGCAAGCGGAAATCATAGCGAAAAGGATGGAAATCATCCAGTCTGTACAGGAAGGCGCTCATTTCATTCTAACGGTCAACATGTATAGTTATGAAGCGGCCTGCCGCGATGCTATGGATTGGATTGGCAGGGTTGAAGTTGTGGAGCCTGTAATACTCCGACAGTTTGTGAAGGAAGAAATTAACCGACTCCAGAGGATATATGGATAAATCATTAAAAAAACACCTGCCTAGGGCAGATGCTTTTGCTTGTTAAGTCCAGGCCCAGAGAAATCCGTCACGATCCCAGGCGATTCTGCCACCATGAAGCTTGCGAAATGCTTTTTTGATTTCTTTTTCCAGAGATACATGACCATGCTCGCTTATAAACACATACTGCTCTCCATACTCAGAGCGTACATATGCAATTGCATCTTCTTGTTTCAGGGTGCCCACTTCACGGATCTGCGCGACCATCCATTGTGCAATTTCTTGTTCTGCTGTAGGGGTGTTGTCCATTTGTCGTATCCTTTCCTGCGTACCGATTGGGTGTAGCTGCTCGGCTCACCTCCCCGTAGTATACGGCAATTCGGAGAATTATTGAATTTTTTGATATAAATTTACTGGAGCGGTTGGCTAAGCGAGCTTTCTTTTGTATAATTAAGGGAATATTCACGGGAATTTTCTTTTTTTGTATTGTAATCATGCAAGTAATCCCTGGGGGTGCCTGGTTTGAAGGAAACAACCACAATTCGCGCAGAGCTGGAACAGTACATCAGACGAGAAGGAATTACGATTAGTAAGTTTGGGGAGAACACAGGTATTAATGCAGGAACGATCAGTGCCATTATTAACGGTAATCGTCCGATTGCGATGCTGCTGTTGGATAGGATTGGTGCAGGCATGGGGCTTGAAGAAGGGAGCCTCTATGAGTTATACATTGATGAATTTATACGGAATACGGCACCGAATTGGCGACGGGTTCGTCCCTTTTTGCATCGCTGTGCAGAGCTGAACAAACTGGATTGTATTAAGCAAGTCGTGGAGTTTATGATGGACTATCTCATATACGCCCCAGCTTTGTTTGAGACAGCAGAAGAATTATTCAGCGAAGGTAAGCTCGAGGCTGCTGCAATTATTTATAAAAATGTTTCGGAAAGTGAGAAGTACCAACATTCAGAGCGTCTGGCGCTCTGCCAATACCGTTTATTTACGATTGCCGTTGGTGATGACCAGGACGAAAATTTATGGGCAGCCACACATTTCGAAAGCTTTGTGGACCGACTGGGTGAAGCAGACCAACTGGATGCCTTAAGAGACTTGGCTAATACCTATGCCTCCTTGCGGCGTTGGGATAAAGTAGAATGGTATGCTGAAAAAATGGCTCAAAAAGCCAAGGTACAATACGAGCAAAAATACGGAAATACCAGAAGACCGGAGCGTGGCAAGGAACCTAAGGGTCCTTTGTTTATGTATATTGTATATTCTTACGTGCTGCGTGCCGGGGTGTGGGATGAGCGCGGGGATTATCAGAAGGCACTGGAATTTGTATCCCTATACTCTGATTTGAGCTGGGTGCAAGAGGATACGGAAGAAGCTCGGCGTTTGAAGGCCCTTTGTAGCAACTGGGCTGAGGCCAACGGGTATTTATACCAGTTGATGTCCGGCAGTCTGGATGTGATTCCACAGTATGTAGATTATTTGGAAAAAAACGAAGGCGAAATTCTCGTGGGGTTACATAAAATTATGGTAGCGGCCAACCGTTATGATTTTAATGTAGACCATGTACTGCAACGTTTTGAAAAACAAATTGAGGCATTTGCAGATCAGCATGTTAAGGTAGGCACTTATACGGAGCAAATGTCAGCAGATCTCTATGCACGATTTTTGGCAGAGATGGCTTGTTATGATCTCAACAAACACCGTTATACCAAAGGTATGAAATTCTTGCTTGAGAGCCTTTCTTATTCCGTCGTGCTGAATGGTAATCCTGTCACCATCAAATGTGTAGGATTATTTGAAAAGTATCGGCATACTGCCACTTCTCAGGACAAAGAGGAATATAAAAACTTACTTGGAGAGGTAGAGTACATCCATGATAAAAAAGATCGTTTTTTCTCTGCTCGCATTTAATGTTTTTATCCTGTTGAATTTTCCACCCGTTACCCCTCCTATGGAAGATCCTAGCGATGTCCACAGTCATGGGTTGGGGGGATGGGCGCTTTCATCCCTTGAACCATCTACTTGAAAAGGTCTGGATTGTCGTAACCCAAAAGGTATCCTCTTGTGAAAAGAGGATACCTTTTTTTGGTCATCCGATGCGCTTGAATGGACCGCTTGGCTCAAGGCTTGGATGATGGAGGTACAGCAGGTGGAAACCAGACATGACGCAGATCCACCCAGCCCTGACTGTTAAAAGATACGCCGCGCACAGAAGGGAGATAGGCCGTCTGAACGGGTTTTTCATATAAAATATGCAGCTGGTGCTCATCCATGAGCCGAGTTTCGATATGTTCAAATTGCTGCGCCCTAACAGTGTGATCGGCCTCCCGTGCAATTTCACGCAGCAGTCTTTCGATATCCACACGGCTATGAGGCTCAACATGTCCGGATACATTCAGATACAAGTCAAACAGGCGTAATTGCTCATCACGGTCACGAAAGAGAGAAAAGATGATTAAGTCTGACTCCATACGGATAGATGAGCTTTTGAATTCGTTCATAGATGCGGCCACGATGTTACAGGTATACCCACAGGATTCGAGCTGAGCCGCAACCCGGTCTGCGTCCGCTTTATACTCGGGAATGGTAGCAATTTGCAGTGCCGCCAGTGGTTCATAAGAATCGTTAGATGAATTTACTGCTGGAGGAAGGGAGCGATGATCCAGACATGCTACAATGCGGGCACGTATTTCTGGGTTACGCAGCGGTCCATCCTTGTGTGTATTACATGTGATAAATTTGCGTACCGAAGCCGCCGAGTGAATCTGGCTCCATGCGGTATCCGTATCTCCCGCCGATACGGGATTATGGATAATGTGAAAAGAAGAAGCGGTGTCTTCCGTATCCGACGATTCCAGCTTAGTCGCCCACGGGAGTTGGACAATTTCCACGCGGTCCAGATGAGCCCGGCCTTGAAAATAAGGTGCGAAAGCCTCCAGTGTACACAGGCTCTCGTTCATTTCCGTGACTTTGAATGCCCCTGTACCGACAGGGTGGATGCCAAAGGCGGCTTCACCCACCTGATTAAGCTCACGCGGCACAATCGCAGCCCGGCTGGTACACAGGAAGGATAGAAATAGCTCGTTTGGCTCCTTTAGTACGAAGCGTACCATCGTCGGACTTAACGCCTGGACGTGCTGAATTTGCCGGACGATAAAATGGTAAAGTCTCCTTCCCGGGGCCCGACTCAGTCGCTCAAAGGTATAGACGACGTCTTCAGCGGTGAGTATTTTTCCGTTATGAAACAGCACTTCTTTACGCAGGAAAAAAGTCCACTGTGTACGAGTGGTGTCCACCTCCCAAGCGTGCGCCAATCCCGGCAAAATCTCGCCGCTTTCGTTCGCCCGACGGGCCAGGCCATCAAAGACGTGGCTGGATACGAAGGACTCGGCAAGCCAGTTCAAGTACAACGGGTCCAGCGTATAAAGTTGCTGGCGAATAGGCAGACGTAGCGTGTCGATTTGCTGCTGATCACTTCGCACCTCCGCGTGGTGCCCAAAATAATTTAGCAGCCAGCCTTGCAAATGCTCTTGCATGGTGGAGGAGCGCGAATGAACTCGGATCTCATCCAGCGCGCGTTTGATATCATGGCGGTCTATGGCTTGCATCATGGATTGCACGGCAATGTCTTCCGGCTGAATAAGGAAGCGCAGACTGGAGCGGCGGCCTCTGCCTCGGCGGGGAGTCCATTGTATCCAGTCATGCTGCTCCATTTTCTGAATGATCATCAAGGCGTTGCGGTGAGTACAGTCAAAAATAGCTGCCAGCTCATCCAGCGTCGTCTCTATAGTATGGTTTTCGTCCTTGTCGTCAGCTGCGTGTGAGTGAAGTCGTAAAAATTGGGCATGGAGTTTCATTCAAGGTTGCTCCGTTTCCCCTATATTTGATTAAAAGCGTAGCCACTTTTATAAAATAGGAAATTTTGTTTGAATTAATTTCTCTTTATCTTCTTATTTTATCATCTACAATAAGGGTTATAAAGCATATTTGCGGAGGTATTTATCATGCATGACAAGATGAATGGAACGTCTTTGCCGAAAACGTCGTTTCTGTCTGCCTTTGCTGGCGCAATTGTGTTGGCGCTGGTTCATCAATATCTGTTCTTCGGACATGGGCTGGGCGTGTCTATGCCCATTTTTGTTATTGGGTTTTACGCCTATATGTATGCCTTTAATCGAGATCGTTTCCAGCTCAAATCATGGATAGGGCGTTTGCTGTTTGTGATCATTTTCATGCTGGCATTGACATACGTGCTGTTCAATAATCCGATCCTATATGTGTTAAATGCGCTGGCGATACCTGCTCTGATTAGCGTACATATGGTGCTGCTGTTCGGGGAGAAAAGGCATGGCTGGTCAGAACCCGGTATTATCGGTCAGGCGCTAAGCCATTGGTTTTATCAAAATTTTCGCCATATCGTGACTCCGTTTCGAATGTTTAAGACGGCAGCCTTTCGGAATGTAAAGGATGAGCGTAAGCGTGTATTGGGTAAAGTGATAATCGGTCTACTTATTGCCTTGCCGTTGCTACTCATTATTATATCTCTGCTGGCTTCGGCAGACGGGATGTTCGAAAAGTTGTTATCTGGCATACCCGAATGGATTGGCACATTGACCTTTGGGAGTGGTTTGCCGCGGCTGATCTGGATCTGCTTTTTCACCTTCTGTTTCTTCTGTTACTTGTGGGGATTTGTACAGCCTGCTCCGCGTAATACGCAGAGAGAAACTCAGTCATCAACAGTACCTTACCACGAGCCGGTTGCGATCAAGTTTGATCCTGTAATTACCGCTACGGTGCTGATTGTCATGAATTTGGTGTATGTTGTGTTCGTCGTGTTGCAGTTCGGATATTTGTTTGGTGCATGGGAAGGTGCTCTGCCCGAAGGAACCTCGTATGCCGAATATGCGAGAAGAGGATTCGGGGAGCTGGTTATGGTAACAGGTATCAACTTTGTGCTGATGATCAGTGTATTGAAGTGGACTGAATTTGGCTCAGGTATAGTGCAAAAAATGAACAGCGGCCTGCTGTACATACTCGTGGGTTGTTCGGGTGTGATGCTGTATTCGGGATATACCCGGCTGGTTATGTACGAAGAAGCATACGGCTATACGTACACCCGCTATTTGGTACACGCGTTTATGATTTTTCTGGGCTTGCTACTGCTTATTGCAGCAATGCGCATTCATTTCCGTCAACTGCCGTTGGCGAAATATTATATTGTACTCGCTCTGGTCGCCTATGTCGTCGTGAACTATGTGGGCATTGATATACGGATTGCTGAAAATAATCTCGAACGGTATCGCACGACATCGGTGATAGATAAGGAATATTTGAGTGAGCTATCGGCGGACGCGATTCCGCTGCTGATTGACTTTAGCCGTAAGGAACATGGAGCGCTGGATGAGTTTTTACAAGCCCGTTTGACGAGCATGACGAGAGAAGAATCGGCTTGGTCTGAATTCAATTGGGCAAAGTATCGAGCGCAACGAGAATTGCACAACTATATTTTGGAATGAGAGGTGTTTGGGAATGATCGGAACAGATACAGTGGAGGGTATGGTATTGGAGCTACAGGATGAGATGTCACAGTATCAGCATCAATTTGGTGTAAGACGAAACCATTTTCTTGCGGAGGCGATGTCCTACGGAATGAGTGAGGAGGAAGCTCGGTCTTATGCTATCCAGAGTATCGGTCCGGTCGTTCCCGTCGCCTATATGCCTACGTTGGCCCCGGGTAAAACCCGACCGCTCAGTCCGATGCTGGCAGCGCGGTACCGATATGCGGGGGATTGGAAGGACATCGACGAGCACCTGCTCCTGCCGGATGAGGTGCTGCGGATCGCAGGTACAGAGCAGTTTCGCAGCTGGATCAGCGATATGCGGAATTACTGGGTGGAATCGGCTCCATACCGATTCGGGGATGATCGTCTTTCGCTGCTGTCGGTTGCAAGCGAGGAAGAGGGTCACTTTTCCATGCTCGTCTGGAAGGAACCCGGTGAAGAGCCTGAAGTATGGACGTATGCTTTGCAGCATGAATACCGATTCAGTCATCTGCTCCATTGGTTCAAGTGGCTGAACGGGCGAAGTGAAGAATGAGAGGTACAGATGATAAAAAAGAATCGTAATTGGATCGTGCTATTTATCGGCATCGCTCTGATGGTGGGGGCAGCAGACTATTTAACACAAGCTAAGCCTACGACTACTCCTGAGCTTATCGTTCCAACCGTAATCAGTGAAGAAAGCCTTCAGTTAAGTGATGATTAGGCTTTTTCTTCTGCCCGCTCGTATCGTTGGATATTCGGGAGGGAGTCTCGCTTATTAAGGCAAAAAGCATGAACGTACCTATGATTCTCCTTTAGCGCGTAACTGTGCGCTTTGCTGGGAAGTTTCCCCCGGCAAGGCGCTGTATATTTTCTCCATGTTGAACACGGTTTTTTCCGGTTCTTTCCATGTGATGATAAATATTTCCTTATTTCAAGCATTTATGCCTATTTTTGAGCTACTGATATTTTTGAAATAAGGAGGTTGTTTTTTGGATCGCGTAGGAATGGTCAGGGACTTGGATAGCTTAGGTCGGATTGTCATCCCCGTGGATATAAGAAAGCGTCTGGGGATTGGCAAGCATACAGCGATGGAGTTTTGGATGACGGAGAGTGGTTTGATCATGCGACAATGCACGGGGAAAGTTTGTACCTTATGTGGCGAACCTCAACATCTTACATATTTTAAAAATGCTTGGATCTGTATCTCTTGTATGAATGAATTGAAAAATAAACGATAAAGCTGGCAATCGGATTATTTGGCATGTATGTTACAATAAAAGGGCGAGTGACCCACCACAAGTTTCTCGCCCGGTCGATTGCCTTCAAGCAATCGGCTTTTTTAATTTTGCATAGTATATCCGATTGTATTGATTAATCAGTTCGTCCAAGACCATAGATTGACGGAGTACATAGATATGCTCTAGTCCATATTTCGCTTGCAAATCATAGAGCCGCTGTCGATTTTTCTCCAATCGTTGTTGCAAAGTTTCTTCACTTCCCATCATACACCCCTCCTTAGGTGATACTTATTTTAGGATGCCATGTGTATTTATGGGAAAAGTGAAAGTACATGAGGAATATCTTTTCTAAAAATTAAAAACCAGCTTTAGGAGCTGTAAGACGATCTAATTGTACGGTTGCCCGTGACGATCCCGCTTACCGTGCCTGGATTTATGTCTGCTACCAGACCGAATGGGTAATGTTTAACCCAAGAGTTGAATATACGGGAGGTTTTATCCTATTTGATCATGGAAATACCTAGTTGGAACCGATGATTTGGGCTACCAATCCCATCAATCACTAAAGGAACATTCAGATTTTTTTGAATTAATATTTTTAAAGATTACTGATTATAACCCAAAGTACGACTACTCTTTTAAACTCAAATTATTATAAAAGGCTTGTTGCATCAAGCTTGGATGGAATTACCTGCATACGTTCAGACGGATAATAGAGCATAAAACAAGGTACATAAACATGTCATATATTTTGGTATTTTCATAGTTTTATAGTCAATGACATAAAGAGGTGTTACTGCTATAGTTTGGGATAAGGGGCGACTTAATCCTCTCCGCTCACCTTAGAACTACAACAATGAGTGTCTAATGAATAGAGGGACTCAAAGGGCTGTGTGCAAACCTCATGCATCTTAATGGGAGCACACCATAAAAGGAGGTGTTCATGTATGGAAAATTAGAGGTATGGGGCTAACTATAAACCTCAACGTTTTAAGAAATATATAGTTCAAATTTAATCTATAAAATCATTTTGTGAAAAAAGTAGATTATATTAAAATTTAGGGAGGATATAGAATGAAGAAGGGGAATATTCGCAAAGTTACGACTAAAAAAATTGTTACAATTGCTGCACTTACTATTTTATCATTACACAGTTCATTGTTTTTTTCTTTGCAAGCATCTGCTGCTACCACATCCTTATTGTCGTGGGATTTAGTTGATTCTACTAAGCACCTAGAATGGGGAGGAAATACAGCTTATCAAAATTCATTTAATGCAGGAGTAAATTCTTGGGAAAATTATAAGTTTGGTATTATTAGGCCAGACTATGTATCAACTATTGAAGATGTTACATTATCCGATTATTACGAAGTCAGTACAACTGCCGGTGTAACTTCTTCAGCGGGTACATTGAAATTCAATGAATATCGAATGAATACCTATAGCTCTAATCAAAAGCAAAATGTTGCTACTCATGAGCTTGGTCATGCTCTTGGATTGGGTCATAATACAAGTAGTGATGTAATGTATATGTATGTTACGTCTATAACAACGCTCAGCGCTAATGATAAAGCTTCATACGATCTCGCTTATAAAAAATACTAATTAAGGAGGTACAATCAATGATAATTAACATGAAGAAAAGTTTTATTTTCTTGTCTCTTTTCGCAATGATTTCCATGCTGGCTTCCGGTTGCTCCAATAGTAATGTAGACAAGAATATAACGAAGGCTGGCGAGGTTCCAACCAGTTATTTACATGCTTCATTTGATATAAATGTAGATAACCCTAAAGAGGTTGTAGGTTTTGCAGATTATGTATTTGTAGGATTTGTAGAAGAAATGACTGGAACTGATTATAAATTTCCTGTAACGAAAGAAACGGAAGATGGGCCAAAAGAATTGAAAAGTCCCTATACGAATTATTCCATTAAAGTGCTTGATAATATAAAAGGTAATCTAAAGAAAGATGTTTCCATTCCTCTTCAAAAGTCCGGGGGATTGAGTGAAGATAAGAGCACATATCTTTTATATGAAGATGACTTTCTTCCACAAAAAGGGAAGGCATACGTATTTACTGCTGCGACTCAGCCCGATGGTTCGTTGTTAGTATCAGGGCCAAATTCTAATATAGAAGTAAAAACAGATTTCTTTTCGAAAAACAGTATCCAGAAACTTAGTGAAGAGAGCATTGCTAATGAACTAACCAAAACAGATGAGTATAAAAAGTATCAGGATGCGTATAAAAACGAAATTGATAAAGATCGAAAAAGATTTACTTCCAAGTATGAAGCTTCTTAATATGAGCATTCTGCATAAATTTCCGGAGGGACTTCAATCGGATGATGCGAAACTCTGAATACCAATTTGTGATATAGATTTTTGTAAAGCAGTCTAAACCTCAAATATAGGGGATTTAGACTGCTTTAATCTAAAAACCTAATTCAGCTACCCGCCTTGAACCACCTTCAAAAGTAACGAAGGCAACAATTCTACAGGAGAACTAGAGGGCAATTTAACTGTAAGTCGATCAGGCTTATATAGATATTCTCGATAGAAAGCGCCCAAGGATTGAAGAGGGAAGCCCCGTTTCTCGAAGCAGTTCATTTGTTACCATAAAAGATCCTCTTCAATAAAAACAAAAGATTAGCTCAAATGAAAAAGCTAAAATGAATCATTTAGGACGCCTTCATTGGAAATCCAATCTCTTAGTTAAGACGCTTTATGTTATTCTTTGAAGATGCAATATAAAATTGGCGTGTAGTTCTCAATTATGGCCCGCTTACTAGCATTACTATTCACCATTATTTTTCTAAAAAGAGTAGGTTATAAATCCTATATAAAAAACCCAGCTCAAAAAGCCGGGCTTACATTATAAAGGATTTTTGTATGCTTATATAAATCCATCCGCAATAAAATAGATCTACTTACAAGAATGGTCTTAAAATTAATTAGCCACCATGTTGTTCCATAAGCTGTTGGGTAGGTAATTTTTCTTGGGGATGTATTGGGATGAACAATCCCCACACAAAGCTAGTTGCTAGAAGAATTATTCCTAGTTTTTTTTTCATCTTTATACACCTCATCAATCAGATTTTGGTAGGTTGCTATAGTTTCAGAAGATGCATGCTTTCTAAAACGTTCAAATACTCCTACGCACCTAATTATACATTCTTTACTTTTCAGCTTAGAAGATTTTTCTAGACTACTTAAAACAAAGTCTAAACCCACGCTATACATACCTTTACGTAAATAGTAATCAGCTAATTCATTTAGATAACGAGCAAAACGTTCTGAAATAAATTGTTTAGTATACACACGTTCATCTTTATGCTGTTCAGCTAATGTTTTGATCTCAATTTTGAATTTCTGTAATATATGATCCACATTAATATCAAATCGATTGGCTGCTTCTATTATATTTAATAAAGCAGGAAGCAATTCATCTTTTTTAGATTCAATATACGCTACATATTCAGGAAGTATACTTATATCTCCAGATAACAGCTTATTTACATAAGTATTAGCTTGTGCCCATTCTTTAAATCGGTTTATCCAATATTGAGTTTCCTTATCCTTCTCCCTCACCCAACTTAAATCGCTATAAGCGTAAGTATGTTGTAATGCCTGCTTATAATCCCCAGTCGCTTCACTAACACAAGCACGTAGTAAATGCGGAAGGGCGCGATAGAAGAATAACGGCATTTTGGATTTTTTTCTTGTTTCGCGTTTCTCATTCAATGAATATTGAATTTCGGCCTTACTCTCCAATACAGGTATCAGTTCCTCTAGTTTGTTAAATAATCGCAATGAACGGTATGTGTTGGCTAAATCTCTTAAGGCATCCAATTGATCTATGTCATCCAGACGTTCGATGAAAGGTTCAAACTGAGTAGCAGCCTGATGGTTTTTCTGTTGATCGTCTCCTTGCTTTGCCATAAAAATGCGGTACTGACAAAGGGCTAGTCGCTCGGAGTGCTGCTTTTTCTCACCAACGGCTACGCTCTCATAAAGACTGATGGACGCTGCAAACTTTCCTTGTTGGAAAAAGTCCTCAGCTATGGTAAACAGGGCATCGCCGTATGCCAGCTTTTCCATGAGCAGGTTAACGACCTGCTCAATGCAGTCCAACATGTTCAATTCTGCACAATGATAGAAAAGGGGCCTGACTCTACGTATGTTAGGGGTTGTTGCACTCAAAAATTCCTCAATATAATTCTTGTAAAAATGTCCTTTGGGGTGACCCAACGTGGCTGTAATACGATCTAATTGTTGAACGGAAAGTGTACGGTTGCCTGTGACGATCCCGCTTACTGTACCCGGGTTTATACCTGCCACCAGACCGAATTGAGTAATGTTTAACTCGTTCTGTTTCATGAAGTTTTCCAATTCTGCGCGTATCGTGGTTGTAGGTTCCAAGTGTAACAACCCCTTTAACGTAACATTTTATGTATTCCGTTAGATAGCGATCTATAAGGATATTTATTGGGACAATCCGATGCTAAAATATAAATCCATTCTGGGAGATATTATACCATCTTATGGATGTATTATATATACTTTTCTACTAATTACTTTTTTGTGAATTAGGATTATTTCCTTGCGTATTGCGTTGTTAAAGTAAGCCGGAAATCACCCTAATAGTTGAGAGGGAATGGAGGCCAACATCAATTGAATGTGGAGCCATTCAGATGTTCAAGCGACTCCGTTCATTTCCTCTACAACTTATATTCAGGGGGAATTTCAATGGCTAGAAGTGCAAGTACTTACGCATCTGTAATTGACGGTTTTAAGGTAGAAACGAACAAGAAGTATTCGCCAGTAGGTGGAACGAAATGTAATATTTTCGCTCAAGACGTGATGTCTGCGATGTCAGCACCCTTGCCAAGCGGCTTAGCCAATCAAATGGCTGATGCTTTACTGAATAAAAAAGCGCCGGGCTGGTACTCTGTAACCTTTCAGGATGCTCAAAAAAGAGCTAATCTCGGGTATCCTACGATCGGGATCAAAAAAGAGGATGGACATGGTCATGTAGTCGTTGTCAGACCGAAGGGTTCATCGATTACGATTTTGAAAGAAGTACAGGTTGCTCAGGCGGGGACCAAGAATTATAACAGTAACACCATTAACTATTCGTGGGTGGCAGCAGATCTGCCTGGAGTGAAATTCTACACACACGACTAATTATATTCGATATACTGGAAATTTAATGACCCCGGAAGCAGATCCACTCGATCTGTTTCCGGGGTCGTCTTTTTTATTTTGAAACGGAATGTTTAGATACAATGAAAGCTTTGCCTGGCTTGATAAAAGCAACAGCATAGCCATTGGAGAAGGAGGAGGATTCCGCTCTGTACTCAAGTTTAGTCAGCAGTTGCCCTTGACGATTGATGTAGCCAAATTTGCCGTCTGAGACGGATGATTGTGTTTGTTTACCGACTAAAGCAAAGCCTTCTTTGAACGGAGAGGTAACATCATATTTAAGTTGATATTTAATGACCAGCGTTCCGTTTTTATCAATAAATCCGATTTCGTTTTTTGCATTTTTCACACTCGCCAGGCCTTCACTAAAATTCTGAGCATCCGTAAATTTAAAGGGAATCACGACTTTCCCCTGTTTATTGATGAATCCCCATTTCCCCTTGGTATTTTGCACCGGGGCCAATCCCTCCGAGAAGTCTCCGCCAGATTTATATTGAAGAGGAATGACTTCTTTCCCTGCTGTATTGATATACCCGTAGAGCTCTTTGCTATTTTGAACAATAGCCAAGCCATCCGAGAAACCACGACTGTATTTGTATTTATAAGGAATCGCTAGTTGACCAGAGGCATTCACAAAACCGATCTTGCCAGTGTTGGGGGCGTAGGCAAGAGCCAGACCGTCCGTAAATATATATTCTGAATCCACATTTTCTTTAAAATGAGAAAGGATTTTTCCCGTTCGATCTATAATTGCATTTTCTTTGGTGTCTGCTATGGTGACCTTGGCTTTTCCTTCCGAAAAGAAATTGGCTTCGGTATATTGGCAAGGGATGACTAGTGTTCCTTTGGTGTTCATGTACCCATAGAGATTGGTTTTTGTATTTTTGACGACGGCTCGCTGCTCATGAAAATCGCCAACGGGTTTAAGCTCGGCGGGAAGTGAGAAAGCTTTTGCTCCTTTGGTATTGTAATACACAAGGTTTCCAGCAGATGTTTCAGCGGCCAATAAGCCATCATGAAAAGCACCATCGCTCAGCGGGCGAGCAATGTTGTAATCCAGAGCAGTTTTAGAAACTTCAATGGTTGTTGTGCTGGATGCGGCCCAGCCTGTTCCAATAACGGAGAGGCTAGTAACCAGAATCAATGCAGCTAATCCTAACTTTTTTAACATGCATAAGCTCCTTTATGAGTTGATTTGATTTTTTAACTTTGGGCTTCGGAAAATCTTACCCCCATACGTAAGGTCTTCCATAATATAGACGATAAAAATGTAGGAATGTTTCTTGATATTCTAAATTTTTCTAATTTTCAGCTATTACTGAGAGATTAAAGATAAGAGATCACGTTCATTTTCAAGAAAAAAAGTGGAGAAGTCGTGTCATTTTAAAAAAAGTCTATACATATAACCTAAATGTATAGACAAATCAAAAGACTGGATTTATAATTACGCTGTAAACGTTTTCTAGTACTTAACATCCAATAATACCTTGAAGGGAAGGAATAATCATGAAAAAAATTTTACTGGCGTGCAGCTCAGGTATGTCTACAAGTTTGCTGGTTACCAAGATGCAGGAATATGCTAAGTCCATTGGAGACGAGGCTGAAATTTGGGCAGTAGGTCAAGATCAGGCGGCAGAAGACATGGCTAAGGCTGACGCGGTATTGATTGGACCACAAATGAGTTTTCTGAAAGGACAACTGGAAAAGGAAGCAGCTCCATATGGTATTCACGTAGAAGTGATCGACATGATGGCCTACGGAATGGTTGACGGTAAGAAAGCCTATGAACAGGCCGTGAAGCTGGTGGAACGCAAAAATGGATAAAGTCAATATAGCTGAACTGACGGAAGAACAGATTAGTTTCCAACTTATTCTTCATAGTGGAAGCGCTCGCAGTAAAGTAATTCAGGCGCTGACTGAATACCGAAATGAAAATGTAGAAGGCGCGGACGAACTGCTCAAACAAGCCAAGCAGGATTTACGTGCTGCACATGATATCCATTTTCAAATGGTTAAGAAGGAAGCGGGAGGTACCCAAACTCCCTTCTCGCTCCTTCTGATGCATGCCGAGGATCATCTGATGTCCACGGTTACCATGAAAGACCTGGTTCTAGAATTGCTGGAGCTGTTCAAATCCAGAAATTTATAGCGAAACATATAAGTATGTGAAATTTAGGACATAAAAAGCTTGCAACCCTATTGATGCAAGTCACTTCGCGGGGAGGAATAGGCTTTGTTTGAGAAATTAAGCCGGATACTGATACCTATTGCCGGTAAACTGAACAACAACCGCTATCTTACTGTACTACGTGATGCATTTATGTTGTCATTTCCATTAACAGTTTTTGGCTCCATCATCGTCGTTATTATCAATCTGCCGTTTCTAAAAGGGTGGATGGGCGACGGCAATTATGCGACTTTTAACAGTCTGCTGAACATTGCGCCGAGTGCCACACTGAACATCATGACCTTATTCGTGGTTGTCGGGATCGGCTATTATTTATCCCGAAGTTATAAGGTCGAGCCCATATTCGGCGGCATGATCGCGTTGGTCAGCTTCTTGATGCTCACCCCGTTTGTGCTGACACAAGAAAGCGGTGCCACGATTGCTGGTGTCATTCCGTTGGATCGGATTGGGGCCAAAGGCATGTTCCTTGGCATGATCGTTGCTTTTATAGCTGGTGAAATTTACCGAAGAGTGACACAGCGGAACATTATTATCAAAATGCCTCCAGGCGTTCCGCCGGCAGTTGCCAAGTCATTTGCCGCTTTGCTTCCGGCATGTATTACATTGGGCATATTTTTGATCATTAATGTTGTAGTTACACTGACCCTTCATAATAACCTGCATGATCTGATTTATCATGCCGTACAGGCACCGCTGGTACATTTGGGCAGTGGCATTATCCCTACATTGATTGCTATTTTCTTTGTTCAGCTTTTATGGTTCTTTGGTCTTCATGGTCAAATCATTATCAACTCGGTTATGGAGCCGATCTGGAATACGCTGGCACTTGAAAACTATGAAGCATACTCCAAAGGAGCGGAACTGCCGCATATTATCACCAAGCAGTTTGTGGATATTTATACCGTAGGTATCGGTGGTACAGGTATGACACTGGCAGTCGTGCTCACGATTCTGATCTTCCTGAAGAGCAAGCAATTGAAGCAGGTCAGTAAGTTGGCCATTGGACCAGGTCTGTTCAATGTCAATGAACCCGTCATTTTCGGTTTGCCGATTGTGATGAATCCGCTTATTTTTGTCCCATGGGTCATTGCTCCAATGATCGTTACGCTGATTACTTACTTCGCGATGTCCACCGGGCTTGTACCACCGCCTAACGGAATACAGGTCCCTTGGACGATGCCGTTGTTCTTTAGTGGAATGATGGCTACGGGATCTCTAATGGGAGGCGTACTGCAGTTGTTTAATATGGCTGTCGTTTTTGTCATTTGGTTCCCATTCCTGAAATTTATTGATCGGATGAACGTTCGTAAAGAGCAGGAAGAGGAGCTTAACCAAGCAGCCATTGCAGGTAAGGATCAAACTGTTGGAATGTAATGTGAATAAGCTGCTGGATTAGCAGCTTATTCATGCAAAAGAGAGAGGAGTAGAGCTGTGAATCATACCGAAATGAAAGATAACGAGCAGCAAACCATTCAATACCGTTTTCCATCCGACTTCTGGTGGGGCTCATCGGCCTCGGCTACCCAGACAGAAGGAACCATGGAGGGAGACGGCAAAGGACCGAACATTTGGGATTATTGGTTTGAGCAGGAGCCGAACCGTTTTTATGACGGGGTTGGACCTGGCGAAACGTCCCGTTTCTATACCCGTTACAAAGAAGATATTGCACTCATGAAAGAGCTTGGTCACAACTCCTTCCGGTTCTCTATTTCCTGGTCGCGTCTGTTTCCAGCGGGAAGGGGTGCGATGAACCAGAAGGCGGTTGATTTCTATAATGCCGTCATTGCAGAGTTGCATCAGGCGGGGATTGAGCCATTTGTGAGTTTGTATCATTTTGATTTGCCGATGGCTTTACAGGAAAAAGGAGGATGGGTGAACCGGGAGACGGTCGAAGCTTACGTAGATTACGCTAACACTTGCTTTGGGCTATTCGGAGATCGTGTGGCCAAATGGTTTACGCATAATGAGCCGATTGTCCCAGTGGAAGGCGGCTATCTGTACGATTTCCATTATCCGAATGAAGTGGATTTCGGTAAAGCTGTACAGGTGGGATACCATACCCTGTTATCGAGCGCGAGTGCCATTAAGGCATACAAAGAGGGAGGCTACAAGGGCAAAATCGGAATTATTTTGAACCTGACGCCGACCTATCCGCGTAGTCAGCACCCGGCAGACGTGCAGGCTGCTGAAATATGCGATGCGTTCTTTAACCGTTCCTTTTTAGACCCATCTGTGACGGGAGAATTTAACCCTTTGCTCGTGGAACTGTTGCGCCAAGAGGGCTTTGTACCGCTGATGGAAGACGGGGACCGGGAGATTATACGTCAAGGCACGGTGGGCCTGCTGGGGATTAACTATTATCAGCCTCGCAGAGTCAAGGCTCGCGAAAGTCTGCCGAATCCAGATGCGCCTTTTGTGCCGGAACGATTCTTCGATTATTACGCTATGCCTGGCCGTAAGATGAATGAGATGCGGGGCTGGGAGATTTATGAGAAGGGCATTTACGACATTCTGACCAATGTCAGACTGAATTACGGCAACATTGAATGCTTCATTTCAGAAAATGGGATGGGTGTTCAAGGCGAGGAAAAATTCAGGGATGAGCACGGCATGATCCATGATGACTATCGCATTGATTTTATCCGTGAGCATCTCAAATGGGTTCAACGGGCCATCTTGGAGGGCTCCAATGTGAAAGGCTATCACTTATGGACGTTTATGGACAACTGGTCCTGGACGAATGCTTATAAGAATCGCTATGGTTTTGTGTCTGTCGATCTTCAGGACGGCGGCAAAAGATCCGTTAAACAGAGTGGGCACTGGTTCAAACAAGTGATCGAAAATAACGGATTCTAAGGTGGTGGGTGGTCCTCTGGACTGCCTTTTTTTTATCACCGTGCCAAGTTACTCTGTATACTGCTGGTGAGAAAGTATATTGTTCGGTATACTTACTTATACCGTAATACCTCGATGTCCCCGCCTGCAGAACCAAAAGAACCAGCGCTACCGATTTTTTTGGTAAAATGCTGACATAAAACAAATTTTAGTACAGGTGGTAGACAGATGAATAAATACGAACGGATTGCACAAGAGGTCAAGAAGCGTATTATAGATAAGACCTATAGCAGTGATGATCCGATTCCCGATGAAATTTCACTGGCCAGTGAGTTCCGGGTAAGTCGGATGACGATTAAGCGGGCATTGGATACGTTGGTGTCGGAAGGGCTGTTGAATCGTAAAAGAGGACACGGAACCTTTATCGTCAAATCGGTCTACAATGTCCCGGTTAATGTCGTTGTGAATGAAATGCTGGGGCTGACAAACGTACTGCGCGGGAAAGAAATCAAAAGTAAAATCATAGCGTTTGACGTTCAATTTCCATCTGAAGAGGTAGCGGCGCATCTATTTATTGATGCCAATTCTCCTGTGTATCATGTCGTCCGTCTGCGTATTGTAGAGGGCGAGCCCTATGTGATAGAGCGCACATACATGCCTACCAAGCTGATCAGCGGTATTACCGAGCAGGTGTTGCACGGCTCAGTGTACAAACATATTAAGGAGGAGCTGGGCCTTAATATTGTCAGTTCACATCGTACCATCCGCGCGTCCAAGTCGACTGAGCTAGATTGGGAGTATTTGGACTGTGGTGTGGATGATCCGGTTTTAGAAATTGAGCAGGTAGGTTATCTGGATACGGGTATACCGTTTGAATACTCATTCTCACGGCATCGGTATGATAAATTTGTGTTTACCACAGTAAATCGGATACGTTGAGCGAATGAGTACGAAACAGGTGGTAAAGCAAGCATGGCAGAAGAAGCCTATTTGATATGGGATTCTCCTGTCATGTTCTTTTTAATGAAGCAAGCTAATTGCCAAGCAATCTGACTTCATGCACTGTCGGGGTATACCAGTTGTTCGGATTATTGAATAGCACTGCATTTACAAGGTTGATTCGCACGTAGCGAGCTTGAAAATTGACTTTGTCACTGGTAAAACCATATGTGGTATTACCTGTGCGATCAATCGTGGAGTAGTTGACTCCATCCATGCTGTATTCAATTTTGTATTTGTAATACGCTTCAGATCCTTTGTACATAAACCATGAAATACCCACTTCGCGGATGGTCTTGGAACTGCCCAAATCGACCTGCCACCATGCAGGCCAGGATGCGGAAGTAGCCTTCCACGAGGTTTGGGCGTTGCCATCGTTCGCCAGTGAAGCTGGAGAACCGGATGCGGCTGAGCTAGCAGTCGCTGTTTTGCCCTGTGCATGATTCACAAGGGACGGTAGAATTACTGCGCCTGTCGCAGCATCCAGATCCCAGCTACTGTACCAGTTCAGGGTTGCTGTTTTGTTGGCGTCATTCAGAGTTAGTGGCAACCAGATGAATTTGTGGTCGCTCAGATTGAGCGGGTTCCAGCGGTCGCCCATATAGATGTAGCTGGTTCCCGCGCTACCCGTAATCGTGGCGATGGAGTGGATTTGCGATCCATAAGCCGCCGGATCACCGAAGGGCGATAGAGCAGACCAGCTTCCCGTCATGGAACTGGCGGTTGCGTAAGCGCCCTGATTCGGATACCAGCCGGATGCCTGCGAGGTGAACAGGTAGTAGGTGTTGTTCTTTTTCACAACAGCAGGAGCTTCGCGATAGCCATTTTCAAAAATCCAGCCAACAAACGACTGCACGCCCGTATAATCAGCTGTCAGCTTGAAGATCGCCATCGTATCGTTGGCGCCGCCATTTTTACGGGAAGCTGTAATAAGGTAGCCGCTACCGTCAGTATCCGTGAACACCGTCATATCACGAGATTCGTAATTCAGCGGGCGAAAGCTGCCTTGGTAGGCAAAATTTCCGTCGGGTGTATCGCTGGTAGCGACGGCTACACGACCTAGGGAGTAGTCCGTGCCATTTTCATAGTGCGCCCATAATACATATTTTCCGGTGGTTTTGTTGTAGATGACTTTGGGACGTTCGATTTTGCTCGAATTTAGCTCAGGGGCGGAACCTTTGGTGAGAATAGTGCTGCGGAAGGACCAATTTTTCAGATCGGTTGAGGTATACACGTTCACTTTTTCAAATTTCCAGTTTTCGGCGTGCTCGCCGTACCAATAATAAGTGGAACCTACTTTTAGGATATTACCGCTGTTCGCCTGAATGGGGTTACCTGCGGTGTCTTTCCAATCCGTTCCGTTCGTAATGGCCGTGCTTGCTGTTGCGCTCAGGGATAGTTCGGCATTGGCGACGTCCAAACCATTCAGCGCCTGGTTCACTTCGGTCCCGTAGGTTGCTTGCGTAACTCCTGTTGTATGGGCATGGGCTACGTCGGGTTGAAGACCCGCACTGGACACTGCGAACAGGATACAAATCCATGCGGCTAACCATTTGCTGCTGTGGATCCACTTCACGATATCATCTGCCTCCTTTAACACGAATAGGATGGGCCGTAACGGCTTGTCCGGCACCTCATCTTCGATTTTATCCCAATTGGAAGCGTTTACAAGTGGAATAAATTGAAGTCTTTAGAATGGTGAAACTGTTGTTAGGGGAAAGTGCGTTCGTTATATCGGAATTGTTTTTAAATGTGCGTTTTGTCATTGACATGTTCGAATAATTCAAATTTAAAGTGACTAGAATCACATAAACGGTTACTTTAGTTGGGTATACTTGCTTTAAATTGAGGATTAACAAATGGGGCATATGTTGATACACCCTTTGTTGATCTTATTTTGGAGAGAAGAGGGATACAAAGATGCTAAGTGAGCAAACCATTGCAACGATCAAATCGACTGTACCTGTTTTGGAGGTACATGGAACTACAATCACCAAGCGTTTTTACCAGATGATGTTTGAGGCCCATCCCGAGCTTCTCAATATATTCAATCACGCGAATCAGAAGCAAGGACGTCAACAAGGGGCGCTGGCCAATGCTGTATACGCAGCTGCACAGCACATTGACCGTCTGGAGGAAATTATTCCGGTGGTACGTCAGATTGCACATAAGCATCGCAGTTTGGGAATTAAGCCCGAGCATTATCCAATTGTCGGAAAATATCTGCTCGCTGCGATCAAAGACGTACTGGGAGATGCGGCTACAGACGAGATCATTGCCGCATGGGCTGAGGCCTATGGTGTGATCGCTAATGTATTTATAGACATGGAAGCTGAAATGTACAAGGAGGCTGGACAGCAGCAGGGAGGCTGGTCAGACTTTAAGAGCTTTGTTGTGCAGAAAAAGGTTAAGGAAAGCGACCAAATTACGTCCTTTTATTTGGTGCCGCAGGATGGACAGGTGCTGCCTGAATTCGAGCCTGGGCAATATATCAGCTTAAAAATGGAAATTCCGGGCGAACATAATACCCATATTCGTCAATACAGCCTTTCGGATGCACCGGGCCAATCCCACTACCGGATATCTGTAAAGCGCGAGGATGCCGTAGAGTCACGTCCGGCAGGTAAAGTATCCGTATATCTGCATGAGCAGGTACAAGAGGGCGATGTGCTTCAGGTATCTGCACCGGCGGGTGATTTTACGCTGGATCGGGCAGATCGCAGACCTGTCGTGCTGATCAGCGGCGGGGTCGGGCTAACCCCAATGGTCAGTATGCTGGCTTCCTTGGTGAAATCTGCTCCGCATCGGCCTGTCACCTTTGTCCACGCAGCAGTCAACGGAGATAACCATGCTCTGCGCAATGAGGTGGAAAAGCTGGTCGCCACACATGCACAGGCTGCAGTTCGTTGGTGTTACAGCAGACCAACGGAGCAAGATCGGCTGGCACAGGCTTTTCACAAGGAAGGTCGTTTGGATCTGGCCTGGTTGCAATCCGTGATACCGGAACGTAACGCACAATATTACTTTTGCGGCCCTGAGGGATTCATGCAATCGGTATACGGCCTGTTGAAGGAGTGGAATATCCCTGCTTCGGATATCCACTATGAATTCTTTGGCCCTGCCAGCGCTTGGGAAGCAGAAGCACAATGACACAATGAAACATCAAAAAGACGAAGGATATTTGTCCTTCGTCTTTTTTGCGATGATACAATGGGAAATCCTGCTCATGGGGTACTACTTTTCAAAGTGCACTCCTGTTTTCATAACAAGGGAGTACGCAAAAATTCCATACCTCGCGGCATATATGGACGTAAAGCCTCCGGAATACGGATCGAACCGTCCTCTTGCTGGTGATGCTCCAGCAACGGAATCAAAATCCGGGGCGAAGCAACCGCTGTGTTGTTGAGCGTGTAACAATATCGCAGCTTGCCGTCCGCATTACGGTAGCGGATGTTGGAACGACGCGCCTGAAAATCAAGCAGTTGCGACGACGAATGTGTCTCGCCGTAAGCTTGACGGCTAGGCATCCATGTCTCAATGTCCACCTGCTTGTAGGTTTTTTGCGCCATGTCGCCTGTACAGACAGCCATCTTACGGTAGGGCAGTTCCAGCAGTTGAAGCAGGTCCTCCGCATTGCGCGTAATCTCCTGAAACATCTGCTCTGAAGCGTCCAGGCTGGCTTCACAGATGATGACCTGCTCGACCTTGGCAAACTGGTGCACACGATACAGTCCGTGCACATCTCTTCCGGCCGAGCCGACCTCATTGCGGAAGCATACGGACACGGCTGCCAGCCGAATCGGGTCCGTAACATCCACGATCTCACCGCTGTAATACGAGACCAGCGGCACTTCCGAAGTGCCTACAAGCCACTGATCCTCTCCTGTGATGCGATACGTCTGATCCAGTCCGAGCGGGAAGAAACCAGTGCTGCGCATCGCCTCTGCACGTACCATCAGCGGAACATCCAGCAACTGAAATCCGCGTTCAGTCAGCAGATCCACCGCAAGCTGCTGCACAGCCCGATGCAATGCAACCCCTGCTCCCGTCAGATAGTAGTTACGGGTACCGGCTGTTTTGACACCCCGAGGGACATCGATAAGCTTGTGAAGCTCACCAAGCGCCATATGATCCTTTGGCTCAAATCCGAAGTTCGGAACCGTTCCAACCCTCTCCAGCTCTACATTATCCTCATCTGATCTCCCCCGTGGTGTATCTGGCGATACGATATTAGGCATCAGAAGCAAAAGCTGTTGAAACTGTTCTTCTACTTCCTGTTGCGGGGCCTCCAGAAGATCTAGCTGTCCGTTAATTTCTTTGACCTGATGCTTTGCTCCTTCGGCCTGCTCACTCTTACCAGCATGGATTAGCGCACCAATATCCTGACTACACTGATTTCGCTTCTGCCGAAGCTGTTCCACTTCCTGAAGCAGCTGTTTTCTCCGCTCATCCAGAGTCAACAGCTCTGCGACCGATACTTGTATTCCTTTGCCGTCTGCTGCCGTCTGAACCTGTTCTTGATGCTCTCTGATCCATTTGATATCCAACATGACACCGCACTCCTTTTCGGATAAAAATACAAAAAGCGCCCTCATCCATAAGGGACGAGGAGCGCTTTGATCTCGCGGTGCCACCCAAATTGACCGGACAGCATGACAGATGTCATGACTCTCCAATCCACTTTGCTCCGCTGTAACGGGCGGGTCCGGTTTACTTAGGTACATATCGCCATATCCTACGCTAACGTATGGTCCTTGGCGTAAACGCCTCCGAGTTGGATGCTCTTCACAGGCATAATATCGTTTGCTTTTTTGTTAGTATACTGATTTTCGGCAGGGTAATCAAGGGCATGACTCTGCAACACATCCATGCGGGTTTCATGTTTGCGAAGGGAAAAGGTAGGCTTTATTTCTTATGTATATTCGTCCTGCTTTTTTTGTGATGATGAAACTGGAAGAAAATTTAAGTAAAAGCACCAATTTAACGCTCAAAATAGGCTATAGTCTCTATAATGCCTTTTTAATTTCATGTAAAATGTAATGATTACCAAAATGGACAGCGATGGAGGAGAACATGGAGGATTTTAAAGATCGTTTACATACGATCCGCCAAGAACAGAACAAGCTGCTCAAGGAGTATCAAACATTAATCGCAGACTATGAAGCCTCAGATATCATTTTGGAGAATGAGGTTCTGCGAAAAAAGTTCGAGGATTATCAGGCTCGCTGCATTCACTTGGAAGAGCGAGTACGACATATTGAGCAGGAAAATGGAAAATTGCGCACTGCGCTGACGGAGCAAATGCTGAGCGAAAAGGCGAATATGATTCGCATTTCGCGTGAAAAGCTGGAGACCTATTTTGCTTCCAGAACCACAGAAGGGGAAAATCGGCTGACATCCTTTGAATATGGGGCTAAAAACCGAGTGGACCAGCTTATTCAGCAAACTACGCATGAGCTTAAAGAAGATCAGGACGAGATCGTCGCCCGATTACGACTGTTCTCAGAGGAGATACGAGACCGAATCATGGAGCAACGCAGGCGGTTTCAGGAGGCCGAGCGCAAATTGCTTCATCAGACGGCAAGCGAGTTCCAGCAGTTCGGAGAAGAAGAGATCAGCGAAGAAACGATGCAGAAGCGCATGAAGCAAAATCAGTTTGAAATGAAGTTAGGCTTGAACTGGATCAACAAGCTGGGGATTTTGCTCATTATATTGGGTGTAGGAGCCGCATTTAAATACTCATACTCGAACTGGTTTACAGGAAATATGAAGGGCGTTGCCTTCTTTCTGCTAGGAGCGCTGATGCTGGGCGGCGGCGAATGGCTGTACCGCAAGCAGAAGCAGACCTTTGCGCTCGGTATTTTGGGCGGCGGTATTTCTGTACTGTACGGATCGATTTTTTACAGCTACTTTTTGTTAGAAATCATAGGAATGTATACAGGCATAGGCTTGTCCGTACTCGTTACAGTGACCGCTGTGCTACTGTCATTAAGGTATGAATCCCGAACGATATGCTCTTTTGGTTTAGTAGGGGGATATCTTCCGCTCTTTTCCTATATGGCAGCGAACGGGCTGGAAGGGAACGCCGTGTATATCGCCATGGGCTATTTGTTCCTGTTAAACTTGCTGATTCTGCTTGTATCCTTCCGCAAACGGTGGGTCGTCGTGCAATATATCAGCTTTTTGCTTAATACGCCCTTGATGATTGTGCTGGCGTGGTTATCGGAAAGCGCCGTAGCGAGCATGCTGTATGCAGTCATTACATTTGCGATGTACCTCGGGATGACACTGTGGGTGCCGTTCCGTTTAAAAACAAAACTGTCATGGCTGGATTTCTCCCTATTGGCTCTGAATACAGTCGTGAGCTGTTCCGTTCTGTATTCTCTGTTCGGTGATGCAGGCCTGGATGATTATAAAGGCTTGTTGGCTCTCGTCTTTTGCTTGGTGTACGGGGGTCTGGGACAATGGGTCCGTCGATATATTCCAGAGGAGAAACAAACCAAAATATTATTTTATGCGACTTCGTTGACCTTTGCCATCCTTATGATTCCGTTCCAGTTTGGAGTTAGATGGTTATCCATGGGGTGGTTGATTGAAGCGGTTCTTCTTACATTATATGGCCACCGTTACCGGTTGAAGGAATTGGAACGAGCTGGCTGGGGCATTTTATTACTGTGTCTGGGCGCATTCTTTTTCGTCGATTTCCCTATATATCTGTTGTCAGGATTTGAGACGGATTATTTTGGACTCAAATATACGCTCATTACACTGGGAATGTTGGTCGTTACCGTCTTCTATGCGATTGAATTCAGCCGTCCGAATGCTTTCAAAAACAATCGGTTGTACGAAATGCATATCATGCAAGGATTTAAATATGTAGCTTTGGTGAACGTGTATTTCTACCTTTTGTATGAAGCCGGGCATTGGTATAACATCGTTGTATCCGACGAGTTTGCCCATTACACCTTGTACAAAGTATTGTTGTACACCTGCGTATCGCTGGTGTTGGCTTATTTCCTGCCTAAAGTGAAGCTGCTGTACGATCGGGTGATTAAATACTACAGCTTGGCGTTGTACGTCATAGGCTATGCGCTGGCACTGGTGGCCACCGTAGCGATTCCAACTTTGCATGAAAATTATGCGCAAAATACGGCTGCTGATTATGTGGCGTTGGTGGTACTTGCAGCCTTTAATGTGCTGGTATTCTTCAGCAGTAGGGATTTCCTGAACGCACTGATGATCCGACATTATAGAAGTAATGAGCTGTATCCGGTCATTATGGGTGTATATTTGCTGGGCATCATAACCGCCTTCCTCGGAGTTCAGTTCCGCCTGGGGGATGCTGGTCTTGTGTTCAGTCTGGTGTATTTACTGCTGGCCATTTTGTATATTGTATACGGCTTCCTCAAGCGAGTGGTCTACATTCGCAGATTTGGATTGGGCTTGACCTTGCTGTCGACAGGTAAGCTGCTGTTGTATGATCTGCATCTATTAACGACAGGAAGCACGATTGTAGCCTACTTCTCTTTTGGTGTTGTACTGTTGGCGATTTCGTATATTTATCAAAAAGTATCTAATCGCATGGGAGAGACCATAATAAAGAAGGATGTTGAAGAAAATATGTAGTTTTCTGTTGTATTTTGTAGATACCGAACATTATGAAAATAAATCCGGTAATAGTGAAAAATTATGCATGACCTTACATCCTACTTACGCTATAATGAGTAAAAATTATTTATGTACGCATGCTCATGTTTATGCGTAAGTAGAGAGAATGAGGGGGATATAATGAATTTGAGCAAGGGGCAGAATAGCCTGTCTGATAAAAATGAACGCTTCTCGTCAGCTGGATTTATATTGGCGGCGATCGGAAGTGCGGCAGGACTAGGTAATATTTGGAAATTTCCGTATATTACAGGACAATATGGCGGAGCTGCATTTTTCTTATTGTTTATTGTCTGCCTGTTGCTTGTTGGTTTGCCTGTACTTTTAGCAGAGCTTGCGCTTGGTCGTGCAGGTCGAGGAAGTGCTGCTTCTGCAATGGTAAAAGTAGGCGGTCATCCGATTTGGGGCAAGATGAGCATCATGTTTGTTATCGTGCCGTTTGTTATCTTGTCGTTCTATGCCATTGTAGGAGGCTGGACACTGCATTATGCCGTAGAGGCATTTAGCGGAAATCTGTTTTCAAATAATGATTTTGCTGGACAGTTCGCTTCTTTTTCCTCCGGCTATGCGCCGTTGGTTTGGCTGTTAGTTGTTTTTGCATTTACAGCAGTCGTGGTTACGCTTGGGGTATCGAACGGGATTGAAAAGTTTAATAAAATTTTGATTCCTGCCAAGGTCATCCTGCTGCTCGTGTTGATGATTAACGCTCTTATGCTGCCAGGCTCTGGTGCGGGCGTATCCTTCTTTCTGAATCCTGACTTCTCTAAGCTAAGTATAGAGTCTGCATTGGTTGCTTTGGGACATGCCTTCTTCTCACTCTCACTGGGGATGGGGATTATGATCACGTACGGTGCATATGTGGATCGCCGTCAATCCCTGGGTGGAGCCATGCTGGCCGTTGGTGGTGGAGATTTAATCTATGCGTTTATCGCAGGTATGATTATTTTCCCTACAACCTTCTCCTTCGGAATTAATCCAGCTCAAGGACCATCGCTGGTTTTCATTGCTTTACCGGCTGCATTCTCGGCAATGCCTTTTGGTGCATTCTTCGGCGGTTTGTTCTTCGTACTGCTGGCGGTTGCTGCGTTAGGTTCTATGGTATCCTTGCTGGAAGTTCCAGTAGCCTATGTCATGGAGCGTATGCGTTGGAGCCGGGTTCGCTCCGTTATCGTCGTATCGGTCCTGTGCTTGATGCTGGGCGTCCCTTCTGCATTGTCCATGGGGCTGGTGCCAGAGTTAAAAGTGGGGGATAAATCATTCTTTGATTTCGTAGATTTCACCGCGTCCAACATCTTCTTACCGTTAGGCGGTTTGTTGATTGTTATATTCACAGGTTACTACTGGAAGACTGCGGCTGAGCATGCGAACATCAAACCCTTCTGGTTCAATGTTTGGTTATTCGGTCTTCGGTATGTTGCACCGATCCTGATGTTGTTGGTCTTCCTTCATACCTCAGGTATCATCAAATTTTAAGAGAATAGAATCCGAATAAAGAGGCATTTTCTTCCTAAGGGAAGAGATGCCTTTTTTTGTATATCTATCAGTGGTTACCTAACTGTGGAAAGGAATGATATAATAAAAACATTGTCATTAATTTTAACTTCAATGAAATCATTACGATTATGAAGTTTTATATAATGAATGAAAAGGCTACAAGGCATCGCACAGACGATGTGCAGGAGAGGGAAAGGGCAGAAGAGCATTGAAACAGACAGGGAGCTTGAATTTGCAAGAAGGACGGCGGCTGAAATGAAGTCTAATCGGTTGTCGTCACAACGTCGTTATATGCCAGGTTTGGATGGTTTAAGAGCGCTGGCGGTCATCGCAGTCATTGTGTATCATCTGAATCCGGATTGGTTGCCGGGTGGTTTGTTGGGTGTAGGCGTGTTTTTTACGTTGTCGGGGTATCTGATTACAGATATTTTGGTTAGTCAGTGGGATACATATCATAGTTTTAAAATGAAAGATTTCTGGCTGCGTCGTGCCAGAAGGTTGCTGCCTGCCATGTTGACGGTTGTGGCTGTCATCGTCCTGTGCTCGTTGCTCTTCGATCCGTCACGGCTAACGGCCTTGCGCGGAGATGTTCCTGCAGCATTGGTGTATATGAGTAATTGGTGGTTTATTTTCCATCAGGTTTCGTATTTTGAAAGTTTCGGCCCCCCTTCTCCGCTTGGGCATCTGTGGTCACTGGCGGTGGAGGAGCAGTTTTATATCCTGTGGCCTTTACTGCTGGCGCTCGGGCTAAAATTCATGCCCAAGCGTATTGTGCTCGCAGGCTGGGTGACTTGTCTGGCGTTAATATCTGCGCTCCTGATGGCCGTGATTTACGTACCGGGAAGCGACCCGAGCCGGGTGTATTACGGCACGGATACGCGTGGATTTGCTTTACTAATTGGTGCAGCGCTGGCCTTGGTGTGGCCAAGCGGCAAGCTGAAAGAGCAAGCTTCTGCTAAGGCGCGTATGCTTCTGGACAGCATCGGTGCGATAAGCTTGCTACTGCTTTGTCACTGGGCGTGGGCCTCGAATGAATACGACCCATCTCTGTACCGGGGCGGCCTGCTGGGCATAGCCTTGGTCACTGCTATTGTGGTCGCAGCGTTGGCTCATCCGGTAAGCCACCTTGGTCGTCTCCTTGGAATCAAGCCGCTACGCTGGATTGGAGCCCGTTCCTACGGTCTGTATCTGTGGCATTTTCCGGTTATTACGCTAACGACGCCTCAAGTAGATACCGATGGCGTACATGTGACGCGTATCATTTTACAATTGCTAGCTACCGTATTGCTGGCGTCTCTCTCGTTTAAATATATCGAGGAGCCAATTCGCCATGGAGGATTCCGCCACTGGATTACAGAAATCCGTTCAGCGGTTCGTAGACAGGCGCGGTGGAGATGGATGCCTACAACTACAGCGGCTGTGCTTTTTGCAGGTATTCTCATGGGTACCGTCCACCTGTACGTGGCTTCTCCTGATGCAACGATTCAGGCGGCATCAAGTGATGAGAAGCCAGTCGCAAAGGCAAAGGCGATGCCGCCACTTCACGGAACGGTATCCGTGGCTTCCAAGGAGCCCCAAGCCACCAAGCTGCAAGGGTCCGGGGGCAGCAAGGCGCAGACCCCAGCCCCGTCTCAAGCCCAGACGCCTAAAAACACGGCGGTCCAGGCTGGTACTACGGATGATGTTACGAAACCGTCGGAACCTTCGGACAAACCCAAAGAAGATACGCCTATGACAGGTGATGGGTCGAGTGTGACCGCCATTGGAGACTCTGTCATGTTGGATGTACAGTCGTACCTTCAGGAATCCTTCCCGGGGGCTGTTGTAGATGGGCGGATCGGCCGTCAGATGGCGGAGGCACCTGCCGTACTGGAGCAGCTAAGACAGAACGGACAGCTAGGTAAGACAGTTATCATTGAGCTGGGCACGAATGGTGCTTTCACCAAAGATCAGTTGGCGAATTTGCTCGCCAGTCTGAAGGATACGAAGCGTATTATACTCGTGAATACCCGTGTGCCTCGGCCATGGGAGAGTATTGTGAACAAGCATCTTGCCGAAGCTGCATCCCAAGACCCACGAATTACAATGATTGACTGGTATGCAGCAAGCTCTGGTAAAAATTCATATTTCGAGCATGACGGAGTACATTTAAAACCTAAAGGTGCTAAAGCTTATGCGTCCTTGTTAGCTCAGGTCCTAACGAAACAATCGTAATAAACTGCAATGATACTCGTAATTATGCAAATGCAAGACAAGAAAGCCACCGGGAGTAGGTTGTCCTCTGGTTGAAGTGCATCCCTAAATTTTCACCGGCTTAAACCTAAGGGTTTTTCCAATGTCCATTCTAAGGTGTGTACATCCACCCTGATCCGGTGGTTTTTCTTATTTTAGTGTGGAGGTACATAAGCTAATGGAAAAGGGCTATTCACATAGTAGAACGAGTGAGCACCGCTTGAAGAGGAACAGAAGAAGGCTGATACTGATTGCTATTATATTATTTGTGGCAGGCTGCATTACTTTCATTGCGATAAAGGTTTCGGATAGTAAGCCACACGCGCCGACCCAGGAGCTTGCTAAAAAAACGGATTCCGGATCATCAAACGTTAAATCCAGCGCAGGGGCAAAGGGTAAAGCGGCCTCTCCAAAAAATGATCCCGATGTAGAAGACGGTGCCTTTGTTGAAAAATATTTAAATCAGCAAATGCTAGGACAAATGCCCGATGGAGCTGATGGTAAAAAAGTGGCCTACTTATCCTTTGATGACGGACCATCCGTGACGGTCACACCTCAGATATTAGATATTCTGAAAAAGCAGAAGGTCAAGGCAACTTTTTTTATTGTAGGTAAAGAAGCCAATGAAAATGAGCATACCAGGAATCTTATCAAAAGAATTGTCAAAGAGGGTCACGCGATAGGAAACCATACGTACTCACATAATTATAAATATTTATATCCGAACAGACGAGTAAGTACGGATCATGTTATGCAGGAGATCGAGAAGAACAATCAGGTTCTAAAAAGTATTCTGGGGCCAGAATTCTCCACCAGAATGATCCGCTTCCCTGGGGGGCACATGACATGGAACAGAAGAGATCCACAGGGAATGGCTGCTCTGGATAAGGTTTTAATTCAAAAGGATTACCATCAGGTGGACTGGAATGTATTAACGAAGGATGCAGAGGGAAGATCCAAGAAAGCACCGGCACTAATCAACCAGTTTATAAGGTCAGTCAAAGGTCGAGAAAAAGCAATCATACTCATGCATGACACCTATGGTAAAGAAGAAACAGCAAAAGCATTGCCGCAAATTATAGAATACCTGAAGAAACAGGGATATGAATTTAAGGTTATGAAGTAGGATATATAGGAGAAAAGGACGGGGCTGATCGCCACCGTCCTTTGTGCTATCTAAGAGTATATAGTCCGCATCGTTTAGATGCGCTCCGCTTCACCCATCGCCTGAATGAAAGCGCCAATACCTTTGGGATCGTTAGTTATAATCGGCTCACTGATATAGTAAGCGAAGGTACCGTCCCGACGATCTTTACCACCCAAACCGCTTACTTGCACCGTTTTGTTCAGATTCACGAGTCCTTCTTCAGTAATCGTGATAAATTCATTGATAATTCCCTTACGGATGATTTCTGCCTCTTGACGATATTGCCCTGGCAGATAGCCTTTGCGAACGCCCTTGGCAATAGCATAAAGAATCATGCAGGAAGCAGAGGCCTCCAGATAGTTGCCTTTCACATGGCCCAGGTTGAGCACTTGATAAAAGACTCCACTTTCTTTATCACGCACTTTCAGCAGGGCTTCCAGTGTTTCCGTCAGCATATCGATCAGGACAGGACGGTCTGCATGATCCTCTGGAATATAGTCCAGCACGTCAACGAGTGCCATAACGAACCAACCCATCGAGCGTCCCCAGAAATTTTTGGAACAGCCTGTTTCCGGGTTGCACCAATGCTGCTCACCCTTCTCATCCCAAGCATGGTAGAGCAGACCCGTTTCAGGATCACGCGTATGCTTGTAGCAAAGCTTGAATTGTAGGGTCACATCGTCAAACTCTGACGGATCTCCGAATTCGCGGATAAATTCAGCGTAGAACGGGGCACCCATGTACAAGCCGTCGAGCCAAATTTGATACGGATAAATTTGCTTATGCCAGAATGCGCCCTCGCTTGTGCGTGGGTGTTTTTCCAACTGACTGCGTAATTGGTAGGCTGCCTTTTTGTATCGTTCATCTCCTGTGGCACGATACAGAGAGAAGAGCAGCTTGCCGTTATTCACGTGGTCAATATTGTACTCATCTACTTTATAGCGCTGAATTACGCCATTATCGTCAACAAAATGATCCATATGTTTTTTTATAAATTCCATGTACTTGGGATCGCCTGTCAGTTCGCCAACCCATTCCAGACCTCTGTAAATCACGCCATGGTCATATTCCCATTTTTCGTAAAATTCCGGGCTCCGTTGTAGAACGGAATCGCTCATACGTACAGCCCAAGAATCTGTTTTTGTAGGACTGGTGGTTGGTTGTGATGTTGGATTTGCCATGATACAGTCACCTCTTTAGTAAATGATTAATCTGTAATTGTTATTGTTGTTACATAGATGGAGTGTGTGTCTTAGGGTCAACGGGTTTGTTCTTGAAGCCCACATTATTGTTACCCCAGCACCGATCGTAATGGAAACCTGTCAGCTGCTCGAACACTTTGCGAGCTTCCGGTTTAGCTGATTTCATGGAGCCACCGTTTTTGAGGCGGTCAATTTCGGCGATTAGCTTCTTGTGGCTGTCAATATCCAGCTTCATCACGACAGAAGCAATCATACCGATGATCGCGAGAACGATGGTACCGACCACGAGTACATAAAAGATGGCGTGCTGAGCAGCGACGGGCTGACTATCAGCCCCGGATACAAAGCCAAAGTGCTGTAACACCCAGCCGAGAATGAAGACGACAACGGCCCGCACCATTTTTCCGGCAAAAGTCATCATACCTGCATAAATTCCTTCCCGTCGACGGCCAGTCAACGCTTCATCCACATCGGCAAGGAACGTATATTGATTCCAAGGGATATAGTAGACGCCCCCTGTACCAAGTCCCATGAACAGTGTGATGACATATAGCCATACCATCGTATTAGAGGCTCCCGTTATATAGAGCAGGCCATAGCCTGCTACGCTAAAGCAAACGACAACGAGTGCAGCGATGAATGGCATACGGAATCCTTTACGCACACAGAATTGGATGAAGAAATAGGTAGAAATCAATTGAATGACAGAGTTAAAGCTATTCAGATTGGACACCATCTCCGAGCTTTGAAACAAGGAGAAGACAATAAAGTACGTAAAAGCAGAAGTAAACAGCCACTCAGCTGAAAAGCCGCCCAGGTACATCCCGAGATGATGACGGAACGTCTTGACCCGGAAGGTAGAGGAAATGTCGATAAACAACTTTTTCATCGAATCGATAAAGGAAAGCGGAGCTTCACCTTCCAGTTCCTTTTGCAGTTCCTCACTTGGACGTTCCCAGGAGTTTTTGTACAAGAATGCCATCGCAATCAGCAAAATAGCTGCAAAAACGAGACCGGTATAAAAGAAAGGCAATGGAGAGTCTTTGCCATACTCAGCAATAAAGCGACCAGGGATAAAGGCAGCGGCAAAATTGGCAATTTTGCCAAACATGGCCTTCCATCCAGTTAATCTGGAGCGTGCGCCGAAGTCGCGGGTCATCTCTGACGCTAGTGCTTCATACGGCACCATGACTGAGGTATACACCAGTTCAAACAGCACGTACGTACTCAGGTAATACCAGAAGCCCAACCCATCTACCCAAAGCATCGGATACACGAGCATCAGCGGGATACCCATCATGATGAAAAAGCGTCGTCTGCCGAATTTACGGCCCAAGCGGGTCCGGTGAAAGTTATCGCTGATAAAGCCCATGACCGGATTGCTGACTGCATCTATGATGCTAGCAACAGAGAAAATGGCCGCGGCCTGAACGGGAGACAGTCCGCAAAAGGTTGTATAAAAGTACATTAACCATGCACCGCTAATCGCAAGTGCGCCACTTCCCAGCATGTTACCGCTTCCATAGGCGAGTGTATGTTTCAGTGTGATTCTTCGTTCCATGATCTGTTCACCTCATATTTTGTCTGGTTATGAGGACAATCACCGGTCGCTATATTATGCAGAATTGTCTAAGTTGGTAGATGGGCCAGGGCGTCCTGATTAAGCTGGGCTTTTAACGTGCCCCTATATTTTTTCCGCTCGGAGTACCCGAGCCGATCAGATCGCTCCCTTTGGCCAGCTTAAGGAAATCACCTAGCTGGATGGAACCGTCTGCACCTCGAGTGATAGAAGGCGTGAGACTAACAAAGTCGTCTGCACTGACTACCAGACCTTTGGCATTCGTCGATTTTTTGTTTTTCCACCAAACGCTAGAGTTGTCTTGATCTGTACCGCTTGTTTTGTCACTGGCGCTTCCCTCAAAGGAAAGATTGTTAATGAACACGTGATCACCCTTGTCAAAAGCAAAATTACTTTGTCCATTGTCCCACGAGGTATTATTGGTCAACGTAATGCTGCCGGGGTTGCTATTGTAGGTGAAGCCGTGTTTTTTGTTCTGGAAAGCAATACTGTTTTTCACAATATGGTTGACTTTGATTTTGTCTCCACCCAGCTTAAAGCCATTGCCGTCGCTGTTCGCGGTGGACGTTCCATCTGCGGTCTGCCCGTTGTGGTGGGCCACACTGTTCAAGATGGTTACCTCACCGATAGGGCCTGTTTCTGTTTTGCTATACAAATCCCAACCATCGTCTACGTTGTACGCAGCCAAGCAGTTATCAAACACATTGCCTGATCCTACAGTCAATTTGGCCGCGAAGCCATCGGCATCCTCACCATTATCGGGATCAGCGTTATCATGAGAGTAAGAATTTAAAATCAAATTATTCGAAGGCCACTCACTAGTGGAAGCGTTAGGAGAGTAACGTCCAAGCTGAAGTCCAGTATCCCGGTTGTGGTGGGTTTCCACGTTTTCGATTCGGTTATTGCTACCGCCGATATAGATACCATTATCTCCGGCACCCTTTACTTCAAGGCCCTTTACCAGCCAAAAGTCTCCGTTAAGCTGAAGTCCACGATTGGCTGAACCAAAGGCTTGAGCAGAGAAATCAAGTACCGGCTTTTCACTACCGTAAGCGACCAGCCCTTTGAGTGAGCCGTTATTGCCGCTATTTTCACGCTGAATTGTAATCGTTGAGGAGTAGGTGTAGTTGCCACCGCGCAGGTAAATGGTTTTACCAGGAGCAATTTGTGTAAGAGCTGCTTCGAGCGTGGTAGGACTAGATATGGTGCCCGGATTGGACACGTTACCATTTGGCGCCACATACAAATCTCCTGCCGCCAACGTTGTGGAGACGGTGGTTGAGTCAGTTGTACTAACTGCCTCTTCTGTGAGTGCGGAAGAAGGGGTGTCGTTGGGTAACGTATCTGCGTAAGCGGTTCCAATAATACAAGAAGAGGCGAAAACAAAAGAAACACTGAGTCTTAGAGCGTTGAATCCGTTTTTTGGACGATCATTCCGTTTAAACATGTAAATTCCTCCTCATTTGAGTTCTTATTTTAAAAGAAGATAGCATCTATAAAAGTGGCTCATGCTGTCTTTCCAGTAAAAACAGGACACCTCCTGGGGTGACAGATTGATCTAACCTATGTCTAATACGCTCTAAGAAGTATATGCACAGTGTAATATATGTTAACGTTTGCATCAACAGTTTTTTACTGTTTTTTTAATGTTGTGAAAAAAAGTTCACACTTTTGTTTCAACTAAAAATGCACTTTTGTCAGACTGGGAAAATTTGATTATACTTAAACATTATACATATAATAGGAATGAAGACTGTGGGAAAGGGTGGTTTTAGCGCATGGAGAGTGGAAATCATTTGACAGATTCAACTGTCGAACAATTGCAGGAAAAGCAGCCAAGAGTGAAAAAGGAGATGATCGATTGGCTTAAGGCCATTATTGTAGCCATTGTGCTCGTGTTCATTATACGTTGGCTATTATTTGCGCCATTTATTGTTGAGGGAGCGTCCATGGAACCGAATTTCAAGACAGATGAACGAGTAGTCGTGAACAAGGTGATTTACGATTTTCGTGATCCCAAGCCGAGTGAGGTTGTTGTATTCCATGTGAGAAAGGAACAAAGAGACTTTATTAAGCGTGTTATTGGGGTGGCTGGCGATACGATTCGGTATCAAGGCGACAATCTTTATGTGAACGGTAAGAAAGTAGAGGAGTCATACATTCAGGGAGCTATTCAGGATGCGCACGCCAAGGGAGAACTATATAACAATGTGGACTTTCCAAATGGAACCATAACCGATTCCAAGGTACCTGAGGGGTATATTTTTGTGATGGGCGACCACCGCAATAATAGTAGGGATAGTCGTGCTATTGGCTTTGTTTCTATTAAAGATATTGTTGGCCGTGCGGATGTGATTTTTTGGCCGGTGGATAGCGCGCAATGGGTTAAGCATAAATAAGGCCAGAGTACAGGCATGGACATCACGAAGACAAGAGGACTTGCGTAAAGTTTACGCAAGTCCTCTTTGGGTCATCTGTAAGGGTGTAGTTGAATCAGCCTTTGACGGCTCCGGCAACAACGCCTTTGACAATGTATTTTTGCAGAAAAATAAATACGATAATCGAAGGCAGCACAGCCATTACCATCGCGGTCATGGCGTATTGCCAGTCGGATGTGTACTGTCCGACGAAGGTATAGGCGGCCAGCGTCAGTGTCTTAGTGCTGGGCGAGCCGTTAACCATGAGTAACGGAAGCAGAAAATCGTTCCAAATCCACATCACGTCGATAATGACAATGGTGGCGGTGACTGATTTCAGCAAGGGGAAAATTACGGAAAAGAAAAGCCGGAAGCCCGAGGCCCCATCGATTTTGGCGCTTTCGTCAATCTCGACCGGAATGCCCTTCACAAAGCCGTGATAGATAAACACGGCCAGCGGAGCGCCGAAGCCCCAATACAGCAAGCCAAGTCCCCAAGTGCTGTCTGCCAGATTTAAGTCTTTCGCTAGTCGCAAGACAGTGAGCATGATGGACTGAAACGGGATCAGCATCGGCATAATGCACAGCATGTAAATCACGGAGCTCCATTTGCTCTTGGTTCTTGCCAGCTTGTAGGCCGCGATGGAAGATATCAGTACGATACCTGCCAGTCCGACGACGGTAATAATGGTGTTATTCAGAAATAGGCGTGGATAGTCAATGAATTTCCATACATATACGTAATTATCCAGCGAAAGCTGCTTAGGCAGGGCAATGACGTCGGTCATGACCTCAGCGAAGCTTTTGAACGAATTGTTAATGGCGAGAAACAGCGGGTACAAAAATAACAGTGATAATACAATCATGCCCGCTTCTAGCAAAATACGTCCTGTACGGCTGCGTTGCATCAGGCTTCAACCTCCCTGCGTTTGAAAATAGACAATTGAATAATCGTAATGATCAGGACTGCAACGAATAAAATCAATGCTTTGGCTGTTCCGTAGCCATACAGATTGTTCTGGAACGTGTCCCGGTAAATATCATACGCAATGCTGTATGTCGTACCTCCCGGCCCACCGCCGGTCAGAGATAAAATGACGTCAAACACTTTGATTGAGTTGGTCAGTGCCATGAAGACTGAGATCGTAATGGAAGGTGCAAGCATCGGTAGAATAATACTGAAAAATCTCCGAATCGGCCCCGCGCCATCGACAATGGCAGCTTCTTTTAGATCCTCTGGCACAGATTGCAAGCCTGCAATATAAATGACCATGTAAAAGCCAATGGATTGCCAGATCGATACCGCCAAAATGGAAACAAACGCGAGCCCTTCCTCACCCAGCCAACTGAGCTGGAAGATGCCCCAGCCTGTACTGTGACCCAATGACTCAAAGCCTTGCATGAAGATAAATTTCCATATGAATCCAACAATTACAAGACTGAGGATATAAGGGATAAAGAAGGCCGCTCGCAACCAAGCCGAGCTTTTCAGCTTCATATCGAGAACGAGCGCCAGCAAAATGGCCAGCACATTCACCAATACAATGTACAAAATGGCATACTTGACGGTAAACCAGGCTGCATGTGCAAAATTGGCGTCTCCAAGCAAGATTTGCTTGAAGTTATCCAGACCTACAAATTTCGGATGTTTGGATATGCCGTTCCACTTGGTCAGGGAATAGCGTATCGTCATCAAAAACGGAATATAAAATGCAATCGTAATGCACAAGATTACGGGCAGTGTGAATAAACCGAATTCCAGTTTACTGCCCTTGTCGCCCCGGGTTCCCCTTTTTTTCAGCATAACGCACCTCTTTTTCTCAACATTTTCCGCTCTTACGTTCCAAGCTGTTTAAGATATAATGAAAGTATAGGATAGCTCTAGGGCCGGACCAATGGATTTAAGAAAACAGTTGAGGGTAAAAATGTGTACGCTTTCAAAAGGGGCGATTATCATGATGTCAGAGCGTGTAAGAACGTTTCTTCGCTCTATGTGGAGGAGAATCACGCAAAAATTAGTGAACAAGCTCATTCTACTTTTTACCTCGGTGATTATTCTGGTGGTGGGCTCACTCACAATTATTTCCTATCAGATGATTGAAAAGGAGTCGGTTAACCATAGCATCGCCAGCACGACCAATAATCTGTTGCTGGTCAATCAGAATTTGGAGGATTACTTGGAGGGAATGCAGCAGTTGGCTCTTCCGCAGCTACGTTACAACGATATTATGAACGCGATTGCCAATGAGAACTGGGACTATGCTTCGAGAATGGTCATTGAGAATTACTTGCGCAGCATGTTTTATTCGCGTACCGATCTGGAAGCGATCTATCTGTACGTGGCGGACCGACATCAATACTATGTGGTGACCAGGGAGACGTATAACATTACGGTGCGCAAAGGAATAAATACAGATATTCCCAAGCTTCCTTGGTATAAAGAGGCGATGGCCAGTACCACGAACGAATCATTTCAATCCTTTGTGGGGTCCCGCTCTGATATGGGCTATGTGGCGCCACAAGCCAGCTTTATGGCATACCATCGAGTGTTGAGGTCGATTGCATCCCGTCACCCGCAGGCGGTGCTGTCCTTTTATTACAATACGAGCACCGTGGATGAAATCATGCAGAACATTCCACTGGGCAAAGGGGACCAATTGATGCTAATGAGCCCTAAAGGGGTTCCCTTTTATGTGAACAGCTTTCCGCTATATGAGCGGATGCGTGATTCCGGAGTGTTGGCACAGATCGGCAAGGGAGGAAGCGGGCGAGTAACGTGGTCTGATCGCAGTGGCAATCAGGAGTATTTGGTCGTCTATGATGCTGGCGAAAAAGATGGGTGGCAGCTCATTAAGCCCATCCCATACCGCCAGATTTATGAAGCAGCTACGACAACACGGAATTGGAGCTATGCCATCGGGGCTTTATTTTTAGGCGTGTCTATTATATTAGTGACACTGACCTCGAACGCCATTACCCGACCTTTACATAAGCTGTCCACCCAGATGAAGCGGTTTAGCACCGGAGATTTTGGAGCAACAGCTCCTGTGAAGGGACATGACGAGATTGCATATTTGTCGCTGCATTTTAACGAAATGGTTCAAAGAACCGAAGAGCTTATTAATGAGCGCTATCGCATGAAGCTGGTCGAAAAGAACGCCATACTCAAGGCGTTGGAGGCTGAAATTAATCCTCATTTTCTGTACAATGCCCTGCAAGCCATATCCACACAGGCATTAAAGCGGGAGATGTTCGATATGGCGGATATGGTGGATGCGTTGGCCCAAACGTTACGGTATTCCATCAACGGCAAGGATATCGTAGCTGCCCGCGAGGAGCTCAAGCATATTGAACGATATATAGGTCTGCAAAAAGCAAGATTCGGGGTGAGACTGCGGGTCGAAGTGGTATGGGAGGAAATGCTGATGGAGCTGCCGATTCCAAGGTTATCTGTGCAGACGTTGGTGGAAAACGCTATCAAGCATGCGTTGGAAAAAGTATCAAGCGATATTCTGATCGTCATTTCAGCCGATTCGAGTTCTACAGATGCAAATGCCACAATTGCAGTCAGGGACAACGGGCCTGGATTTTCAGAGGACAAGCTGAGACTGGTGCTGGATTCATTCCATGAAAAATGGGAAGAACGGGAGAGTGAGCATATTGGTTTGAAAAATCTGAACACACGGTTGAAGCTTTTGTATGGAGATCAGGCAGGATTATTCATCCTTACGGATGAAACGGGAACGGAAATGAGAATGCAAATTCCCCGGGGAGGAAGTAGTCATGTATAACGTATTGATTATTGACGATGAAGAGCCGTTGCGCGAAGCCATTCGTATTATCGGGGACTGGGACCGTCTGGGGATCGAACATATTTATGAAGCGACGAATGGAAGATTGGGACTGGAGCTGCTGGGTCAGCACCCTATAGATGTGGTGATGGTCGATATGAAAATGCCTGAGCTGAACGGTATCGAATTTCTCCGTGCCATCGAGAAGGCATATCCCCATCTGTTGACGATTGTCATTAGCGGCTACAACGACTTTGAATTTACACGGCAGGCGATTCAATCCCGGGTGGTGGATTATCTGCTCAAGCCTATCAATCGTCAGGATCTGAACCAGGCACTGCGCAAAGCAGTGGACATTCTGGAAAGCCGAGAGCAAAGCAAAAACAAGTCCATTAGCCAGAACATTACGCTGAATATGTCACTGCCGAAGCTGAAAGAGAAGCTGTATTTGTCCATTTTGGACGGTAGCTTTAAAAAGCAGGCCAATACGGCGTTGCTCCCATTAATCGGAGCGGATCAGCCGGGGAATCGCTTTGGGGTGATCGTGCTGCGGCTGCTCAACAGGGATGTGATCCGCAGGACACGTTTTCATGGCGATGTCGATCTGATGGATTTTGCTGTAACGAATGTATTAGCGCAGACATCAGATGAACGGTTGAGTTGTTTTAGCTTCCCCCATCCGCGACGGGAGCGCGAGGTCATTTCGATCTGTACCCTGGCCCCAGGACATGAAGAACATATGTCCCTCCTACTGGCACAAGTGGCACAGAAGGCGGTTGTGAACCTGCATGGGCTGTTCAGTATGGTAGTAGCGGCCGGAGTGGGCAAGCTCTGTACAGACGTAGTGGAGCTGGCTTCTGCCTATAGGGATGCCAAAACGCTCATTCACAGCACGGATGTATTGAAGCTGGAAGGGGAATCTATTCTCCATACGGTGCCCCGGCAAATGGCTGCGTCAGAGGAAATGTCATGGACGGAGCAACTGTTGTCGATCCAAAAGGATGCTCAGACAGGTCAGGCAAACCGGGCAAAGGTACTGCTGGGTGATCTGCTGAAACAATTGGCAACAGGTCCTGTTTTCCGTTTACAAGATGCTGATCGATTGATGCGGGAGTTCCATTTTCTACTGAAAGAGGCAGCGATTGAGTTGGGTGCGTCTACATCAGCGTTGAATCAAGATGGAGCTTTGGAAGAACCGGAGCACATGGGGGAAAGCGATTTGTCTGCTGATTTTACGAGCTTTGTTCACTACGGTCAGAGATTGAATCGGATGCTGGAGCTTTACATTGCTGGGGTCCAACATGCTCAAGCGGGGAACCAGCCCTTTGACATAACGGACATCAAAAGGCACATCGACCGTTATTATTTTGAGGATATTAAAATTTCGTTCTTTGCTGAAACCTATTTTTTGAGTCGGGAATACTTGATGAAGCTGTTTAAGCAGCAGTTTGGTTACGGTATTCACGAATATGTACAGAAGGTTAGGATGGACAAGGCGAAAGAGCTACTGGGCGATTCTAGCCTGAAAATACAAGAAATCTCGGATATGCTCGGCTACAAAGATAAAAATTATTTCAGTAAGGCTTTTCGTAATTATTATCAGGTGTCACCGTCTGAGTATCGTGTGAGCTTGCAATAAACCACTTTTTTACCCTTAATGCTTCACTAATCTGCCTTTTTAAATTGGAGTATATTTTTTAGAATGATCGCATGGACGTTGATCACAAACAAATGGGGGAGTATCCATGTTAAAGAAGATGATGGCGTTATCCGGCAGTTTGCTTTTGACGGTCGGTTTGTTGAGCGGATGTGGGAGCAGCGGCGGCACGGATGCGTCGAAAGAAAGTGCTGGCGGCAAAGAAGATTTGAAAACGGTTACAATAAACATGTTCACAGCCTCACCAGAGTATACCGATGCTTTTAACGCGTATATCGAGGAGTATAAGAAGGTCAAACCTAACGTGAAGATCAATTTGGAGATCATGCAGGCAGACTACAACACGATTCTGAAGTCGAAAATAGCTTCAGGTAGTACACCGGATGTATTCCAAACGACGGCAGGAGGCGACATCGACACGTATGCGGATTATAGCGCTGATCTGACCAATGAGCCGCTAGCAGCAGCCATGACGGATGCTGTTCGAGCGAATATGAGTTCCAGTGACGGCAAAGTGCTCGGACTCCCGGTGAAGGGGAACCTGTTTTCGTTGATTTACAACAAAGATTTGCTTACCAAAGCTGGGATAACCTCCCCGCCAAAGACGATTGCAGAGATGCAGGATGCGGTCACCAAGCTGGAGGCGAAGGGCATTACTCCATTTGCGAACGCATATAAAGAGTGGTGGGTATGGAAGCACATCTTCATGCACTATGTAGATGCTGCTGCACAGGATGCAGGCGTGGAGTCGAAGCAGCTCGTTAGTGATTTTATCGCAGGTAAAGCAAAAATCAAGGACTACCCAGTGCTGTACAACAACTTCTTTAGCTTCATTGATTTGACGGTGAAACATGGCACAGATAAGCCGCTGGAACGGGACAGCAATGCGGGAGTAAGTGATTTTGCATCTGGAAAAGCTGCATTTATGACGGGTAAAGGTGCGTGGGATGAGGAAGCGATCAAGAAAATTAACCCTGATCTCAAGATTGGCATCATGGGGTATCCGGTGAGTGACAAAGCTGATCAATCGGTCATCATTACCGGTGCAGATCAGGCGCTGCGTATCAATAAGGATTCCGAAGTATCGAAGGAAACAATTGAATTCTTCAACTGGCTGTACACTTCGGAATACGGTAAGAATTGGTTCTCCCAGGTAGCGAAGGTGATTCCTCCAATTAAGGATGCACCGCTTCCTGATCTGGAAATGCCTAAGGAAATGGAAAGCATTTTGAAAACGTCGAAGTCCGGTGATCTGTCTGTTAACTACTCCTTGGATACATTCCATCAAAAATTTGGCGAGCTGATGCAGGCTTATATCAGCGGCAACATGAACAAGGATCAGGCAGTTGCAGAGATTGAAAAGGCATGGGTCCAATTAGGCTCAGCGCAATAAACCTGGTTTCGCAGGGGCGCCCGTAAGGGGCGCCTTTTGTGTTATGGCTAAGAGTCGGGAAAAATGCAGACAAAAAAATATTTAATAATATTTAAATATTTACTTGCAAAAAGTTATTAGGTTGTGGATAATAGATTGTGTGCAATACATCTACAACCTTACGATATACATAATGACTGCACGGTGCAAATACGAGGGATACCCCGGTTGGGGAATCTCTTTATTTCGTTTGGACTGTGCCGATTGTGCTTATAATAGACCGTGTAATTTGGAACGCATTTTTAGTTATGTGGTAGAGATGAAAAAGGAGATGAGCGTTTTGAAGACTTCGTTGTTTACACCGTATACAATCAAAGATTTGGAGTTAAAGAATCGTGTGGTCATGGCACCGATGTGCCAATACTCGGTCACAGCCAAGGATGGGATTCCGAATGATTGGCATCATGTTCACTACCTAAGCCGAGCAATTGGAGGCACGGGGCTGATTATTATAGAAATGACAGACGTGGAACCGGATGGACGAATTACCGATTATGATCTGGGTCTTTGGTCAGATGAACATATTCCGGCTTATAAGAAGCTGGTTGACGGTATTCATGCGCACGGGTCCAAGGTAGGCATTCAGATTGCTCACGCGGGCCGTAAAGCTGAGGATGCAGCAGAGCCGGTCGCTCCCTCGGCCATCGCATACCCGGATGCGAGTTATAAGCAGCCGCGCGCACTGACCACAGAGGAAGTCCGTGGCATGGTACAAAAATTCGCAGACGCCGCCCGGCGTGCGGTTCAAGCGGGCGTGGATACGATTGAGCTTCACGGTGCACATGGTTACTTGATTCACCAATTCCATTCGCCGGTTACAAACAAGCGTGATGACGTGTATGGTCAGGAGCTATCCCTTTTCGGCGTTGAAGTCATTCAGGCTGTGCGCAAGGAAATGCCTGCGGGTATGCCGTTAATCTTCCGCATCAGCGCGGTGGAATATGTAGATGGTGGATACGATGTGGATCATGCTATTGAGCTGAGCCGAGCATATCAGGCTGCAGGCGTAGACGTGATCCATGTCAGCTCGGGCGGAGAAGGACCGGCAGGCGCCAGAAAGCCAGGCAACTATCCGGGCTATCAAGTGCCGTTTGCTCGCCAAATCCGCGAGGCGCTGAACATCCCAGTCATCGCCGTTGGCGCACTGGATGAACCGGCCTTGGCGCAGTCTGTTATCGGCAATGAGGATGCCGATCTGGTCGCTGTGGGACGCGGATTGCTGCGTGATCCATATTGGGCTACTCATGCAGCGGTGGCACTGCGCGGCGAGAAGCCTTCCATACCTGAACAATATCAACGTGGCTACTGAGGCCTAAGTAATCCCACGTTGTTTATATATAAACAAGGCACCTGCAACGAAGTGTACGCTTCGTCAGGTGCCTGTTTTGTTTTTATCGGGATAATGATTGGCAAATGAATAAATGTGATGGTTTTTACATTTTGTGGATGATTCAATCTGTATAATAATTATATTTGGTGTGTATAGGAGGATGAAAGAAATGCAGTATGTTATTGAAACGAAAGGCCTCCGCAAACAGTTCGGGATGTCGGTAGCTGTAGACGATATTTCCTTACACGTGGAGCGTGGCAGTATCTACGGTTTCCTCGGTGAGAATGGGGCTGGCAAAACAACGACCATCCGCATGCTGATGAGGCTGATTGAGCCTACAAGTGGGGAGGTTTTTTTATTTGGCGAGCGGTTGGAGACGAATTATCCATCTATCTTTTCCAAAATTGGAACGATTATTGAAACACCAGGTTTATACGAAAACCTGAGTGCGCGTGATAATCTGAGAATATGCTGTAAGTACATGGGAATGAAGGATGATGGAAGAATAGAACGTACCTTAACCACGGTAGGTTTAGAGCATACCGGTAAAAAGAAGTTCAAAGATTATTCCCTAGGGATGAAGCAAAGATTGGGGATTGCGAGGGCGCTTGTTCATGACCCTGAGTTGCTCATATTGGATGAGCCAACAAACGGACTGGACCCATCTGGAATTAAGGAAATTCGTCAGCTATTGAAGCGGTTGTGCGAGGAAGACGGGAAAACAATTCTTATTTCCAGCCACATCTTGAGCGAAATTCAGCAGTTAGCTACACACATCGGGATTATACATAATGGAAAACTGTTAGCGGAAGATCGTTTGAGCCGGTTAGAGGAAGGCTTTGAGCAATATACAGATGTAAAGGTAGACGATGCAGAAGCAGTGCAAGCATTTCTGCAAGAGCACATGAAGCAGCTTCAATCTAATGTGATATCCCCACAACAACTAAGAATTCATAGTCCGATTGAAAATACATCTGCGTTAAATAAACAGTTAATAGATCATCAGTTTTCAGTTTATGAGATACACACCACAAAGCAGACGCTAGAGGAGTACTTTTTGACTCTCATTTCAGGAGAGGGTGGGCGACGTGATTAGAGCAGAGCTCATTAAGCTTAAAGGCTCTAAAGCCTTCTTGTTGAGTTTTATAATATTGCTGGCTGTTGTGTTGCTGGAATTCGTAACAAGCGCCGTTTTTTACCGATATTCAATTGATAAACGGGGTTGGACCTACTATTTTGAAGGCATAGTTCTTTTCGTTAATGTTGCAGCCGGATTTGTCAGTTATTACATTTTAACGGGTCATATTTTTGCGAGAGAGTACCAGGAAAACACGCACCTCTTTATGTTTACTACGCCTGTCACCAAGGCAAAATTTTATTTTAGTAAATTGATCATTATTTATGGATTTATTATTGTGTCGCTATTTATCGTTCTGTTTCTGTCTGCAGTATTAGGCATGCTTATTACAAATCGACCTTTAACGATGGCTATCTGGGTATACCAAATTCAGGTATTTTCTAAAATGTGTGTGATGCATGCTATGCTCATCCCGATCGCCTCTTTTTTTGCTATACGCTGGAAGAGCATCATGGTGGTTGTACTCGTAGTTTGTACTGTTATATTTTTAAATTTTATGTATAAAAGTGAATGGTATCCGTGGATTGTACCCTATCTTTTGTCACCCAATGAAGGAAGTGCGATCATATACGTCAATACTCTCATAGCGTGGTTGAGTTTATCAGTAACTTTTCTTCTTGGATTGTTTTTATCCCTATGGGCATATCAAAGAAGGGGCTAGATGGAGAGAGCTTTTCAAAGGAGGTTTGCTATGTTTGCCCTGTTTAAAGCAGAGTGCTTGAAGCTGAAAAGAACTAAGATTCTTTTGTTGAGTGTAATGATTTTAGTATTAACCATTGTGGTGGAATTTTATAGTTACACGGGTAGTCCCAAGTATTCGATAGATCGTGATGGTTGGAATGACTATTTTATGAGTATTGTTACTCTTATTAATTTCCTAACTGGGTATATGAGCTATTATATTTTGACTTGCTATATCTATGCGAGAGAATATCAAGAGAGGACCCATATGGCCCTGTTTACAAGCCCGGTTCGCCGGAGTCGTCTTTACTTCAGCAAGCTGCTTGTTATTTATATGTACATCGCTGTTAGCCTTTTGTTGGCATTTGCGCTATCTGCGCTATTGGGTATGTTAATTACGGACAGACCGCTAACCTTTGAAATCGTTATATATCAGCTTGGAATCTTCACTAAAATGATTATTATGCACGCTATGCTCATCCCGATCATCACGTTCTTCGCCATTCGCTGGAGAAAATTTGTGCCCGCCATTATGGGGATGTGTACCGTTATGTGTTTAAATTTTGTTTTGGTTAATACACCTGGAAATACCTTTTATCCATGGACCGTGCCGTTATTGTTTTCTCCACACGGCACACTGGGCAGAACATTTACGAATGTTCCTGGAGGAATCATCAGTATCTGCTTCATTTTTGTGCTGGGGCTTTTATTGGCGTTAAGAAGCTATACCCATATAGAGACACAGTAGAATGTGTAAGCAGCAAAGGACGATGAGTGTCCATATAAGATTGGCTGGATGAATCTGTAAAATGTTGTCGCTTAAGGACGGATTTACGTGCTATAATTCCAGTAACAACAGAATGGCTTAGGTGGGCGGTCGGCTAATCTCCCGGAAGGGAGGTGATGCCTGTGGAGGTTAAGGATGCTCTGACATTAATGATGTTCGGCACGCTATTAATAGCGTTGATCGGATTAATCGTTACGATTGTTATTGCGTTGAACCAAAACAAAAAGAAATAGACCGCCCTGCTCAAGGGGAAAACGGTCTATTTCTGTAGATCGCCTTTGAACAGCCGACCGCTCTTCAAAGCGGCTGTTGCCAAGAGTAGGGATGTTACCAGCATCCTTGCTCTTTTTTTAGTATATCCTTCTATAACTCATTTTAGCACATCTGAATAACCAATGTAACCGAATGGGACCGTTACTTGGTGAAAATTTTAACTTCCTTTGGAGCAAGAGTCACGGTAACCGAACCGTTGTTAATCTGAACGGAATCGTTGCCTAATTGGTTGGTCAGGCGAGTTCCGTTGGACAGATTATCGAAGTTGCCAATCGTGCGGGTTTGACTATTCCAGGAGTTGTTGATAAATACGATGGCCTCGTCACCGTTTTTAGAGCGCTGAAAACTGTAAAAGGAGTCGTCCACCCATTTTTCCTTTTGGCTGCCGTTTTGCAGAGCAGGGTGGTTGTTGCGCACATTGTTCAGCTTAGCGATGTACTGATACAGGTCATGGTTGGAGTTGAAAGCCATATTCTCCCGATTGCCGGGATCATCTCCGCCATTAAAGCCTTGCTCAGTACCTTGGTAGATGATTGGAATTCCGCGTGATGTCAGAGTAAAGCCCAAAGCAGTTTTGAGCTGTGGCCATTTGTCATAGTTAGCACCCGGCTTGCCGGAGGCGTCATTCAGGAAACGTTTTACATCATGATTGTCAATAAATACACCGTTGGTCTGGGCATCGCGATAGTAACGATCATCGGAGTAGCGTTCCTTGATTTTTCTCATGGATTGATCGTGTCCGAAGACATCCTTGATTGTATAATACATCGGAAAATCCAATGCGGCATCGAGATACCGGGTGTAATCCCCCACATAAGCAGGGTCGCCATGGAAAATTTCACCCATGGTGAAGGTATTGGCGGCTTGGTCAAAATCCTTTAGAAAACCCTTCGGTACATGCTTGGCGGTATCCAACCGCAGTCCGTCGATGCCTGTCTCATTCAGCAGCCATTTGATCCAGTTTTTAAGCTCGTTTGCGGTAGCGGGATTTTCATGATTTAGGTCATCCAGTCCTGCCACATCACCATTTTCAATTTTCCATTGGTTGTTGGAGTTGTAGTCCCCCCCTGTAATTTCACCATTGTGATGATACCAGTCTGCTTTGTCAAAAGGAGCTTTGGCGATGCCGTTCCCCGGTTGGAAATCACCTGTGTGATTCACGACGACGTCCAGCATCACAGCGATATTTTTGTCATGTGCCTTACCAACCAGCTCTTTGAACTTGTCCATTGTACCGAGATGCCCGTCTACCGCATAAAAATCATACGTATGATAGCCGTGGTAAGCGTATTCACTCTTTTGCATCGTTACCGGAGTAATCCAGATCGCGGTAAACCCCATATTTTTAATGTAGTCGAGTTTGTTAATAATACCTTGAAAATCGCCACCATGCCACTTGCGTTGATCGCTGTTGTTGGAATTGAAGCCACCGTAGTTATCGTTGGACGGATCTCCGTTGCTAAATCGGTCTGTCATGATAAAATAAATGCTTTGTTCGCTCCAGTCTACGTTGAGGGGAGTTGGCTTGGAAAGGGTACCCGGATCTATAGGAGTGAAGGCGCCTAAAGGCGCCTCCGTTTGAGCAGTTACTTCAACTCCGTTAACATTGGGTGTGTAGGTAGAAGTGCTTACGTTTAAGGTTACACCCGAAAGTTTTTCTGTTGGGATAGGTCCTGCCACTTCGTTGAGGTCGGTTGCGTAGGTAGAAGCCCCTACGCTGAGGACGCCCCCCGAAGGTGCCCCCGTTCGGATAGATCCTGCAGCCCCGTTCAAGCCGGGTGTGTAGGTAGAAGTTCCAGTGCTGAAAAGGTAGTTCTTCGAGTTATTGCTGTCCCAACTGTTATTGCCGTCATTAAAAGCAGCTTCCAATTGGGAGGCAGAACCGATATCAACGGTAATTTTGGCATAGCCGCTAATCTCGGCATCCTGCATTTTCACACCGGGTACGGCAGTCCAGTTTCCGTTAGCTGGGCGGTAGTGAATATAAGGCGAGTTAAAGCCTTTTTTGTAGTATACCGTTACCTTGTTAGTTGTACCGCCGCCATCCCCGGGAATCGTACCCGCTGGAGCGCCAGATGTGATCGTTCCCGCATTGCCGCTGTTACCGGGCGTGTACGTAGAAGTGCCCGTGCTGAAGGAGTAGTTTTTGGTGTTGTTGCTGTCCCAGTTGTTATTGCTGTCATTAAAAGCGGCTTCCAATTGGGAGGCGGAACCGATATCGACGGTAATTTTAGCATAGCCGCTAATTTCGGCATCCTGCATTTTCACACCTGGCGCTGCAGTCCAGCTTCCGCCAGCCGGACGGTAGTGAATGTAAGGTGAGTTAAAGCCTTTTTTGTAGTATATCGTTACTTTGTTGCCTGTACCGCCATTATTGTCAGGCTTGGCTTTGCTGATGATATATTGTTTGAATCCACTCAACTCACCGGTTGGTGAGCCATCATTGTTGACGAGATTGTTGATGCGCAATAACGTAAACCCGTGATAACCGAACTTCGTGATTTTCTCCTCGATTTTTTGGAAGCCGCTGCCGCCTGTCGGGAGTGCATTTTCACCATTCAGGCGAACACCCTTGGCATTCGCGATGGAGGAGACGGTATCAACCAGGGTGGACGGCAAGGAATAATTCGGTGCTGTGCCACTGTCACTCATCTCCAGGCAAGTAAATGTCAAGTCTAGATCGGCATCCTTGAATTTCTGAATGAGACGGTTGTAATCATAATATCCACCTGCTTGTTCTGTGCTGTGCGGCATAGCAGGATTGTTCATTTGCCAGTGCAGACCGGAAACTTTGGCCCCGATCCGGACACCAAACACAGAATCGAAGTTTTTGTGGGCCGCTGCTCCGATGACGCCCAGATGCTTCTCAAGTACACTTTGGTACCACGACAGAAAATCCTTTCCATATGTGGAATTATATCCGCCGTTCGTGTAAAATCCGTCCCCATCGGTCGGTGGATTGATTTGGCTAAGACTGCTCAGCTTGGTGCCCCAAGCAGCATTAATCTTGTCCAATGATCCGTACTTGTCATTCATAGCTGTGCGGAATGCATTTTTGGCTGTTTCAGTATAAGCTTGGAACTTGCCTCGTCCCGGGTAGCTCCACCCTGCTGCTGGATAGTAGGACGGATAGCGCAATTCCCCAGAAGGACCGCCGCTCAAATAAATTTTGGGAATGATACTTTTATATCCGGCAAAGTTTTCAGCGAATGAGGCATACAGCTCGTCATATTGTTTACCGGTTCCGCTCCACAATGGGGAGAGGGCTTCACTATTGGCATAGCCGCTTTCGTCCTTGAATTGCATTTCATCTGCACTGCCCTTGCTCGGCAGCCAGCTTGGCAGTGGGATGTTACAGTCATCTCCCACATTTCCTCCACACTTATGCGTAGAGATAATAGGAACCCACTTCAGTCCCGCTTCTTTCACGGCATTTGCATAGGTCTTGTAGTAGCTCCAATCGAACTGGTTATCTCCTGCGCTCTCCACATAGCCCCACCAGACGTCGGTAGTGATGGCATACACGCCATTGTTTTTCAACGTTTGTAGCTGCTTTTTAAAGGAACCCCAGTCATTGATTTTCGCCAGCGGTCCCATGACGGAAGCTTGAAAATCATCTGCAACCGCTGCGCTCGCCGTATTAGAGGGTGAGCCAATGAAGGCGGTCAGAGACAGCACAAGGCTTAGTAGAAGCATACACCCTTTTTTCCATAGACTTCGATACAAGGTCAAACCGATCATCCTCCCCAAAGCATAGTCTAATTCGACAACATTTTGTAAACGTCTACAAAAATAGTATAAAGCAAGCGGTTGCATAAAAAGAAGAATTTATTGCGCACTCAAGGTGGACAAATATGACATTTTACGTAAGCAACCGTGTGCCTAAAAGTCTACAGGCAAAAAAATAAGGCATAGGTCTGAGGAGACGCATGCCCTTTAGTGATGTGCGGATAGCCAAGCCAGTATAGGAGAAAATGAACCTAAGCGTATAAAAGTCTTGTTCCAGTCTGTATGGAAAGTATTGCCGAGACAGCCTGCTTAATAAATAGAGCGATCCTTCTGGTCGGCAATGCCGCTTTTACGGTAGAAATACGTATTGATCCGATCCCGCCATTCTTTGGCATGCTCAGCCTGATGCTCCAGCCGCTCCAACACCTGTTCATACATGGTATCATTCAGCTGCCCTCGTAGACTAACCCATGTGTCTCGAAGATGGGCCGCACGTTCTGCACCTTCAAAATGGGTATCATAAATGTGCTGTATGATAGTTTGGCCGGAATGGAGCAAGTGTGTATAAGGAACATGGTGAAAGAATAAGAGCAGCTCATCCGGACAGGTGTCCGTAGATTCATAGATATCGGCATGGGGAGCAAAATATTGTCCTGCATAGCCGGTCCCGGTTGCGGTCGTGCGATCTACTCCAATCCCTCGGCAATCAGCAAAATGGTAGGTTCCCCACTTGGAATATTCGTACCCGTCTACATCCGGCCCATAGTGGTGATCGGGACTGACCATCCAGCCGACCCCCAGAGGGGCGGTGTAGGATTCGTAGATATTCCATGAATCGAGCAGCATCTGCTTAATGGTAGAAATTAAATCTGTGTCGCCTTCGCTATTCCCTTGTCTGCCAAACGTCAGCCGAACCCACTCATCAGCGATTTCCTCCGCAGACAGCTCCGGGTCCCATGCCAGTCGACCATAGCCATAAAGATTGGACTGGGCGAGCAAATGTCCGGTCCAATTGGTGTCTGCACCAATATTGGATACAGCGGCTATTCCATAGTTGGTAGGTTTGGGAGAATGCAGGGCGCCACTCACAATACGCTTGATGGTGGAGCCTTTTCCTTGGGCGTAGGTATCAAAATCCAATACTTCCTTCCATTGCGGAACAAGGTAACATAGATGCTTCTGTTGGCCGGTGTACTCTTGCGCAATCTGAAATTCCAGCAGCACCTGAGTGGATTCCAGCCCACCGAACAGGGGGGAGACAGGCTCCCGCACCTGAAAATCCATGGGGCCATTTTTGATCTGTAAAATGACATTCTCCCGAAACAGCCCATCCAGTGGTTTAAAATGGTCAAAGGCTGCGCGGGCCCGATCCGTCTTGCGATCGCGCCAGTCCTGCTTGCAATTGTAGACAAAGCAGCGCCAAATCACACGTCCGCCATAGGGCTGCAACGCATCTGCCAGCATATTGGCTCCATCGGCGTGATGGCGCCCGTAGCTGAACGGTCCGGGCCGATTTTCGGAATCGGCTTTGACCACAAAACCACCCAGATCAGGAACGGCGGCGTAAACTTCCTGGGCTTTGGTCTGCCACCATTCAGCTACAGCTGGTTCCAAGGGATCGGCTGTAGTTAACCCGCCGAGCTGAATAGGACTGGCATAGTTAATGCTCAAGTAGATCTGTATGCCATAGGCGCGGAATACCGCAGCTACTTTGGCCACATCCGGTAGGAATTTATCTGTAATCAGCTCGGTTTCTACCTGATGGACATTCACATTGTTAATGGATAGCGCTTGAATGCCTACAGAAGCGAGTAGACGGGCATAGTCTCGCAGGCGCTCCATATTTGCAGTAAAGGCATTATTGTCGTAGAAAATGGACCCACCCGCATACCCGCGTTCAATACTACCATCCATGTTATCCCAGTGGTTGATCATACGGATGGGATTAGCTGGATTAGACAATAGGTCTAGAAGGGGAGCGTGCAATGATTCCTCGGCGGCGGGTTTCAGTTTGCCGTCTAATCCTCCTTGAAGGTAGCGCAGCAGATGAAAGACTCCATACAATACGCCTTTGGAGGTCTGCCCCGCGACTATAACGTACGGTCCTTTGAACTCATCGTTACTGTGCAAAGCTGAATATGCCGGATCTGGCATCTCTAGCCCGCGAATTCGGTAGCCTTCCGCGCCCACTTCTGCCTGTTCCGTCGCACTGAATCGTTCTGCGACCAAAGGATGCGTTGGGAACGTACCCAGCGCAATGAATGGCGCATTTACAGGAACGGTGCTGATTTTCGGCTGCTGTCCAAACATGGAGGTCAATCCGTGCTGAAGCTCACTCGCAGCCGATTGAAGCACTTCATCTGTCTCATGGACCACGATGACCCTGCACCAAGCGGGCAGCTTTTGTACCTTACTATTGCGGCTGTAATGCAGCCAAGCCGCATAGCCGCTTTCTTTTGGCATATCCATAAGCTTGCTCATATTGGAGCCTCCTTTTGGGCAGGTGAAGATGATCCTCAGACATGCTGTTTCTGATCCTGACTCATATGCTCTGGGAGAGTCAGACGGTTGCCGTTGCCTTCATACAGCCACAAAATAGCGGTAACTCCGCGCGGATAATATTTACTGCCATGGGCAATGCCCGAGAGTATCTGATCGCTCCAGCACCAATAGGATTCTTCAGGGTGAAGGAGCCATGAGACGTGGGCAGCGTCTGCGGCCTGCCCAGCTTCTTCCCAAGGCAGTTCCAGCAGCTCGCGGGCAATAAACTGTGACAGATAGATTTTGCTCAGCCAGGAGTTGTTACTGGTCGAGGACAGCTTCCAGCCTCCGTCTTCAAACAGACAAACTCCCGGTACCAGCACAGTTTCCAAATGACGCCGCAGTGCTTGGATATATCCACCGAACCGTCCATCAGACTTAAGCGCAGCCTCACATCCTGTAAAGTAAGGAAAGATCAGCCCCTCAATGGCAGGAATAATCTGCGAGTCATTACCTTCCTGAATAACTGCTGGAATATAGCCCTTGTCTGTCATATGTGCTGTGATCGCTGCTGCGCATTTGTCTGCCTGTAAGCCAGCCTCCTGTGAAAGGGAGTTAAGCCCTTTTGAGGCAAATATCTTTTCCAGAGCAACATATACCGCCCAGCATTTGCTGCCCAGATAGATGTTGTTGCGGGACTGACCCAGAGATACGTCCAGACTGTCGTAGGTCGTAATTTCCGCGCCTCCCCGGGTTCTAGAGCTGTCCAAGCCCATCAAGCCGTTTCGTTGTGCCGGGTCGGGGTGATCCCGTCGTAGCATGCTTTCGAAGCAGTCACACAAAACAGGTAGCATACGTGTCGTAAATGACTGATCCTGTGTCTGCTCGATATATACCGTGACGCAGCAAAGCCAGTTCACCAGTTCCTCGTGGCTCATGTAAGAGAAGCAGTCGTCAATCCCTGCCAGCTCATAACAGGAGTATCCCTGCCGGGAGAACACGTTGGCTACGCCCATATCATGGGTAAACGTGATACCACCGGGATAGGTCTGTTCCTCTCCCGGAAAGCGTACCTCATCCCGATAGCTGTACCTTTGGACAAACCACTCCAGCTCGTTGCGTACCGTCCATGGATTCAAAATCAATTCATAATAAAGCTGATCCGCCGTCAGATCGAGGGTATTCATCATCCGATACTCGCCTTCGTTCACAATCCAGATCGGTTCTCCGTCCGCTTGGTGACTCAGCAGTTGAGTACTGCCGTAGTAGCTGTGGATCGCCTGAGCGAGCATAAATTTCTGGTCCGGGCTCAGGTCTGCCGACTCCATCCAGCGATTAGCCTGAACACAGGCTGCAGTCAGGTCTGTAAAATGCTTCAACGCATAGTTTCCCACGTCCTCAATATCCTTGAACAGCTGGGTATAGTAATACGACGCTTCGATGCCTGTTGTCACAATGCCGCCGCGATAGAAGCATATGGCGAAGGCATATGTGCGCTTCTCACCTGCGGGAACGTCCATCAGGAGCGCACCCGTCGTGCCCAGGCCAAAGGATAAATTCTCGGCCATGGTCTCCCCAAGCAGCTTCTCCATTGCGAATCCGCTGGCAGGTACTGCTTCGCTGCTGTTGGTCACAATGGCTGTACTGCGCCCTTGGCCGATGCCTGTGAGTCTTTCCTCCAATGGGGTAGAATCCGTAGTGTCCCTGCGCGGATCTTCTCCTATAATGCGTATGCCGCTATACGGATCACTGCCCTGATAGCCGAAAAAAGCTCTTCGCGCTGCAGTCCCCTGCGTGTTATCGACGGTTAGCTCGGCGAATACCGCCGGAACCAACGCTGCTCGCAGTTCATCCATACCTGCAATTCCCGGCTCGGGTACCGGGCGAACAGGAGAGTACAGCCGGAACGTCAAATCGCCGGCCTGCCATGTATCCGTTCCTACTTTTAGCTCACGGGTAATGTCGGAATCAGCAAAGGCCATAAGCTGCGGTTCCGTTCGTTTACCCTTTTTCTCCACGTCGTAGCGGGCACTTTCATCCTGTGTGGATGCAAAGAAGGGAAGCGCCTCGTATGATTCGCCATCTCTGGATTGCAGCCCGATATATACATTTTCGTCGGCAGGCTTGCCCAGCTCCAAACCAAGTCCGCCGCGATTACCCTTAAACCCAAGTGTAAAGCTGGAAAAAGAACCGATAGGTGCATGCTGTGTGTTATAAAATATATTTTTCGACATATAATGAAACCCCTTTCATGATAAAGTTCAACTTTGATTAACTTCACTTAGAGCCTAGCATGTCATGTGGTGGGGAACCATTGTCAAATCGCTCAACTATTTATCCAAATCGCGCTGAAAGCGATATACTGGGGTATATCCATGTAAGTAAGCCAGGAGGGAAAACATGTCGTCACCACGTTTACCGAAGCGTCCCCATCATCCGGACCTTACAGCTGCCGGAGAGGAATTCTTTTTTCCCGATGTGCGGACCACAGTCAATCTGTTTGCCATTCATACACGAAGTGTGGGAAGAGAGTGGAGCTATCCGCCACACGAGCATCCTCAATATGAAATTAACATCGTGCTTGCGGGAGAACAGATCACGGTTGTGGATGGTCGCAGCTATACCCAGCGACAGGGTGATCTGGTGCTGCTGCGTCCGGGGATTGTTCACTCCAGTCATAGTAACGGAGAGGGATTTACGTATTTTTGTATGCATTTCGACATTGATGATAAGCTGTTTCTCTCGCTGCTGAGTCGTCTGGAGCAGGTGCTGTTTCCAGCTGAAGGCACAGTGGCAGGGCAGATGGGACCAGCGCTGGGCAAGTTGCTCGATCTTTCAACGCCGGAAGACATAGGAATTGGTAGTGATTCGGTGGCAAAGCGAATGCGGATTCAATCTGCTGTGTTTGAACTGTTCGCAACGTTGTGGGAGGCTGTATCCAGCGAAGCCGCTCATCTGCCGGGGCGTGGATATGTGCAGGCAGAGCTTGCCCATCAGATTGCCAGTCGTCTTCAGGGCAGAGTGAATCAGCCCTATGGGCAGGCTGGCTCGGTGGAAAAACAGGATGGGATCGAGGGGATTTCATCCGAGCTAGGTATTAGCGTATCCCATTGTAATCGTGTATTCCGTAGTGTTTTCGGCGTTTCTCCCCGTGTATATCTATCCGGGCTTGTGCTGCATGAGGCCAAGTTGCTGTTGGCTGATCCGCAATGGTCGGTGCAACAAATTGCCGATATGCTCGGCTATGGGGATATTGCGCATTTTAGCAGACAGTTCAAGCGCTGGTCGGGCCAATCGCCGACATCCTATCGCAAAAGCTCGGTGCAGGAAAGCCCATCTGAATAAAAATAAGTATTCCTTTAAAATAGTTATGATATGATCCCCATAGAGTAGCTGAGAATAATACGAATTTACATAATCAACATGCTTAATAATCAAATAGAGGAAGAGGTTCAGGCGTTTTTTGAAAAAGTCGGAGCATTCGACCATCTGTTTACCACCGGGGTGGGTATAATGAGGGAATCGCACATGCTGTGTTGTATCTGATGACGAACAAGTTTACCACCGGAAGCGTGCTGTTCCCAGATGGCGGTTATACGTTGATTCAATTCGCAACGAAGTGCAGATTTCATTCTGATCCAATCCGAAAGGCAGGAATAAATCATTAAACAAAAACCGGTTCAACCCCATACAAAGTGGTTGACCGGTTTTTTTTATGATAACAGGCTTGGCCCTCTTGCAACTTTTTAGTTTTGCACATCTAACCTTTTATATTTTCGAAAAATACGTGGATAAATTACTCTAGTCCCGATACATACCATCGCCAGCATGGCGAACAGCAAACCGCTCCACAGCGTCCCCTGGATGCCCGCTCTGGCAATAAACCATCCCCCTGCCAGCGAGCCCAGTGAAACCCCCAGGTTAATAAACGAGATGTAAAGACTGTTGGCAAACGCGGGAGCTTCTTTGGCCTCATCAATCACCCAAATCTGGGCGACAATCAGTCCGCTGGTATGAACGGCCCCCCACACAATAATGATGAAGAGCGTAGGAATAAATGAAGAACTGATCCCGTACAGCAGCAAATAGGTGCCCCCCAAGACTACTGGATGAAAAAGAGCGGTGCGAACCTTATGCAAGCCCATGAGCTTGCCAGCCAATAGATTGCCGAGCATTCCGCCGATGCCGAAAATAATAAGCAGAAAACTGATAACATTGCTGCTCATCCCTGTGTTTTGCCCCAAATATTCGGCAGAATAGCTATACACCGAGAACATGGCTGCAAATATAAAAGTAGCTGCCCCGATATTGAGCCACAGCGGTATTTTACGCAAAATGCCAAGCTGCTTCCGGTAGGAGAACATTTCGGCTTGTGGTGTATCCGGCAGCATGAATAAAATACCAATCCCTGCAATCCCATTCGCTACCGCAGTAAACCAGAAGGAGGCCTCGTATGAAATTTGATTGGCGATATAGGCCGTAATTGGAATACCGAGTACCATTCCCATGCTCGTGCCGAGAAAGGCCTTGGCGGAAGCTTGCGTTGCCTTTTCCGGGGGATACAACGCAGTAGCAGCGACAAAGGCAAGCGAGAAATACACCGGGTGAAACAGAGCCGGAATGATACGTAAAATCACTAGTATATAAAAGTTGGATGTATAGGCTGACAGCAAGCTTGTTATGGCAAAAACAAACAACGACATTGTCATGATTCGCTTGCGGTTAAACCTGGACATCAATAGCACCATGAAGGGACCGAACAGCGCGATGACCAATGCAAATGAACTGACAAGAAACCCGGCCTGAGCTGCCGTAATATGAAAACGTTCAATGATGACCGGCAAAATGCCAACCACACCGAACTCAATCGTGTATACACCAAATAGGCCAAGTGCGATGAAAAGCAGAGGCTTACTATATTTCATTAGTTTCATTCCCTCTCCATGTCCTCCTACTTTACGTCCTTGATTTGGCATGCTAATATTTCATTAAATCATAAAATAATAAGTCAATACTCGAAATAACACACAATAATAATTGTATTTTTGCAATATTGCCTTGAACTTAAGGAGATGGATTTGATGGACCAAGTGGATCATAAAATTTTGTTGTGTCTACAAAACCAGGCGCGTATCTCCATGACCGAGCTGGGTAAGGAGGTTGGACTTTCCCAGCCTGCCGTAACGGAAAGAGTACGGCGCATGGAGGATAAAGGTATTATCACCGGATATCGTGCCACAGTTTCACATGAGAAAGTTGGAAAACCGATCATGGCTCACGTGCTCGTGCACACGAATCAATGTAATTCATTTGTTGAGTTTTGCCAATCTGCACCTGAAGTCATTGAGTGCCATAGAATCAGCGGCGAGCAAAATTACTTACTGAAAGTCATGGTTGAGTCTATGCTCAAGCTGGAGCAGTTCGGGGATGAGTGTGGAAAGCATGGGCACTCTACCACGTTAATTGTCCTGTCCTCGCCTGTAGACCATAAACATGTAACCCCTACTTTATTAGACCCTATTTGAGCTACCGTAAATGGCTTGGCAAAGCTCGGTTGTAAACGGACCTGACATCCCTTCAAATGCTGTATTGGTAAAGGCGACCACACTGAGTCTTAGTGCGGGATCAACGAACCACGAATGACCATAAGCTCCTCCGAGACGCCACGTTCCGGGTGATTCTGCTGTTCCGCTTTCATCGGGATCTTGGAGTACGGTGAATCCTAATCCAAAACCCCGCCCCGGCCAGCCTGCCAAGGGAAGGTTCCCGGTCTGGATGGTGCCCATTTCGCGGACCCATTCCTCTGAAAGTAACGGATTGCCGCCGTTTCGCAGTGTTTCCAACAGTCGCATGAAATCTTTTGCGCTGCCAATCATACCAGAGCCACCAGAGTGGAAAGCCGTGGGATCAAAGGCTCGCGCGGGCTGAAAACGAAGTCCTGCCGTGCCCTCAAAAACCTGTGCAACCTCAAGCTCACGCATTCGCCGAGGTTCTGATATATCGTTGACATAAGGAGCCGCAAGCCGTCCGGCATCCGCGACCGCGAAACTGGTGTCGTGCATACCGAGAGGTTCGGTAACGAGCTTTTTAACAGCTGCATCAAGGGTTGTGCCACATACACGGCTAATGATAGCGCCGAGCACATCAGTAGCAATCGAATATCCCCATGCTTTACCCGGTGTATATAACAGAGGCACAGAAGCCAAACGTTGCAAGTTCTCCTCCAGCGTAAGATTTGAAAAATCCATGCCATCTGATACGCCTGCACGATGATAGGGACCCCCGCCTTCTTCCTCTAAAAAGCCATAGGTCAACCCGGCAGTATGTGTCAGCAATTGGCGTACTGTAATGGAGGGCTGCTCACCACTGATTAATCGGGGGCGAAAATCGGGCAACCAGCGTTCAATAGATTCATCGAGCTTAATCAATCCTTGGGCTGCCAAAACCAAAGCCGCAGTAGATACAATCGGTTTGGATACAGAAGAAAGCCGAAATAAAGCATCCTCATGCATAGGACGTTGTTCTTCTCGATCAGCCAGCCCCGCCGCTCGGACATACACGGGTGAACCATCCATATATATCATGACGACTGTGCCGATCAGACGCTTTTCGGCAAGGGTTTGATCTATAACTGCATTTACACGTCCGTCCAGACCAGCTTGTATCGCAAAAACTCTATTTTCCAAACTCATAAATATCTCATCCTCTCTATGATCCAGCGGTTACCGCTTGATGGAACTTAGTTTACAGGATGGGAAGACGACATTACATAAGGTAACAAAGGTATTCAGTGAGAATTTACGTTAAAATAAAATTATATTGAAGAGATGGCCTTAGATTTAAATGAATGGGGTTTTACAAGAAGTTATGCTGCGTTTTATAGCATCTTTTTAAGTTGAGATACGTTGAAAATAGGTGGTAAAATTTACAACAAAGAGGGTTTTGTTTATTGAGGCTTGTATCGCGTAATAAGTTGGCTTGCTTGGTTGCCCTAGGAGGGGGTTTGACCGTAATTGTTACGGCTTTTGGAGGGGATAAGGAACCTTATAAACTTCCCGATAAGCCCAAAGAGACTGCTGTATCGACATTTTCAGAATATATGAACGCTTCAATGAGTCGCGATTACGATAAGATGCTTTCACTGTCTGATTATTATCGCTTTAAAACAGAACGGTCGAGTTTGAGCCTGACAAAGTAGACGATAATTTAGAAGATAATTTCAAGTGATTTTAATTTTTTGATTTTCTAATCAAACGGTCCAAAGCGTATCCAATGAGATACCAGAAAACTAGTGTAGTGAAGTAAACAATGGTTATGGGGATGTCTGCTTCTCGCACAAATCGAAATGATTCATACATCCAAACCAACGGGCTAACGATAGCCAATAGCATATTATAGTCGTCGTTCCCCGTAATATTTACAGTAATAACTAGACACGAGATTAGGACTAGCCAAAAACGAAAAGATTTCATTGCCTATACCTCCAAACCAATATTGTATCAATTTATTACCACGTACCAGCTTAGATTCTGGTCTTTATTAATGTAAGAGGAAAAGAACGCATGCAAAGTCAATTCGATCATTTTTGTTCATCAGGGATATCAAAAAAGAAATTTGTTGGATCAACTGTTTTTTGCCCTGGGTTTATCTCTTTCCCAGTATTGTCAATGAGATTGTAACTGATTTCTCCAACAGCGGTCATGAAATTAAAATGGGTTATTCGCCCTTGAATTGTAGGTTTCTGGCCGTCTTGTTCCACTAATTTATAAGGCAAAAAGGATAGACCACTGCTCTCCCTTTTGGTTGAGTCAAAACGTGCTGTCCATATTAATACACTACAATCGTTGCTGATTTTATAGTATGAAATAACATCCATCTCCTGAATAAAAAACGAATTTGATTTGCCTTCAGGAAAATAATAGTCTGTGTTCAGATTTTCATACCCTTTGGGTGTATATTCTTTTAAATTGCTAACTTTGGGAAGTTTGATTGCTGCTCCTCTGGATACATTAAGCTTATCCGAAGTATATTTGTTTTTTATTTCATTGTTTGCTTTCGCTACATAGGCCGTCTGAGATTTTGGATTCCAGGAGACATACGCATTGGATGAATCAGCAATGAATCGGAGAGGGACCATAATCCGTCCGTTTTTCAATGTAGTGACAACAGGCAAGGTTATATTTTTTGAACCAAGCGTTGCACTTTTCTGCCCAACTTTTAATAGTGTTTTTTCACCGTTACGATCTATTGTGACTGTCTTGGTGCTATTATTCCATGTGATGGATACACCAGGTAAACTTTGAACAGCATTTAATGGGACCATGGTAATCCCATGAGATTGGTAAGTTTCATCAGAGGATACAATTGAATTATTAACGATAATATGTGTCGAAGAAGCTTGTGCTGCTCCCGCACCTAAAGTAAGACCTAAAATAGATATGCAAGCTACTTTTGAGACAGAGCTCATATTCTATACCTCCACAATTTGAGTGACGCTGGATTCTTTCAGACTTTTCGATTTACGATATACTCCCGATATATGATTTGGATGGGATGTTGATGGTTGGATGAATCGTACCCGCAACCTAGGCAAGTTAATTAAAGAGTAGAGTAATGATCAAGTCGAACGAATTAAAGAACAGGATATTTTATCATGAGTGAGCCGTTTGCTACTATGTTTGTATTCGCAGGAAACAACGGAAGTGGTAAGGGAACAATGGGTTAACGTCGTTGATAGTTACTTGCAAAATAAAAATGCTGATCAAGAATAAACCGACAACTGTATGATTCAGTGAATCGGTTTATTCTGTATTTACATCGGATTGTGTCCACAATGTCAATTCGATGTGTATTGCACCTCAAAACGGAACCCGTCAGTAATAAACTGTTATTATTTTTCAACAGACTTTAGCAAGACGATGAACAGCATCCTGATCGTAGCGGCTTCTTCGGATTCTTTTTCTCTACACTTTTTTTACTGGACGTAACACTGCGTATCCGTATCCTTCTGGGAAATGCCGCTGATAATCTTGCTTTGTTTCCTCATCCCATTCATACCCCAGGCTGCTAGGGTCAAAGTTCCAAGCTTTCTCCTCCACCATTCTCATAACGTCTCCATTGTTTTTTAAATAATTGAAGGGTGGGTGGAAAAACACCAGGTAATCTGATTCGGGGATGTCCCGGCACCTCATTCCTGCGGGAATCTCTCCGGCGTAGTCAGCGGCAACCGGTATTCCATAGAGATATCCCTTCTGACCATCCTGATAGAACCAGCCCGCAGTTTGGCCCAATTGTTCGGGAAGCTTGAGATGAGACATGCTTTCCAATGTTCCGCAAATTTCATCACAATTGTGACCGTTTCTCCAGAAATCACCGTAGTTTCGAGAAGAGGTATCCCAGATTCCAATAAATTTGTGTGCTGGTATATGCTCGATTTTGACTTCAGCTTCTTGCAAATGATCCTTAACCATCTTATCCCGCTCCTTCAAATGGTAATGATAAGGAGAGAACACCTCAACGCGAATGGCTAACGGAATAGGTCGGGGCTCCTTCTGGTATACAGCCGGAGTTACCTCGAATGCTTTTACAAATGCCCGTGTAAAAGCCTCCTGTGAAGAAAACCCATACTTTATTGCAACATCGAGGATGCGGACATTGCCATCTCGGAGTTCTAGCGCGGCACGGCTAATCCGGCGCATCCACACATAATCCCTTAACGTTATTCCTGTAAGGGAATGAAACTGTTTTGTACAGTAGTAAGGGGAGTAGCCTAACTGATTGGACATTCTCAACAACGAAGGTGCTGAAGTAAGATTATTATCAATCCAATCGATCATAAGCTGAACCATTTCGTTCCATTCATACACGAGCGTTCCCTCCTTTCGACTCCATCTTAACAGCCGGAATGCAGGAATATTTGACTTGAGTTGCATGTGTTTTTTTCTCTTGTTCTGCTTTACTCCTCTACATAGCGGATATATGGGTGTTGAAAGTACCTTTGATCAGACACGAAATAATATTGTTTGCCTATAACCAGAGGAGGGATCGCGGACTTTGAGGAAATATATAATTCTTTATATCCACCTCCGTTAAAAGTATCTCTCTGTATGACCAAGTAATCATCTGTAGTTTTAACTAGCTTAGCGATTTCTGTCGAGTGATGACCTGAATAATAATAAATCCAGCTGAAAATTAGTGAAAAAAATATAATTTTTAAAATAGTTGCAGCCGTTTTATTTTTTGTAATCAACATTCGCACCAACCTCCCATAATCCATTCTTTCATTTGTAATAAAATATGTATGATTGGTTAGTTATTTATCCTGTTTATGTATATTGTAAGGTGTATGATCCGATGTTGAAAGTAACTTTTACACAAAAAGCCTATCTGCCATTCTTCCGGCAGATAGGCTTTTATAACATAAACGTCAACTTACTTTGTGTTTATACGCAGTCTGTGCCTCTTCATAGGATTGCACCGACGGCATAGCTTTATTGTCAATTATTTTTACGTTGGCGTGCGCGAGCCTCGCCGCCTTTGCGGCCTGCTTCTTCCCTACTCATTTTCCCGTCGCTATCACTTTGGTCTGAATTGCCACGGGCTTCGCCGCCCTTGCGTCCGATTTCCTGATAGAATTCCTTGTCATGGTTTTTGGAAGTGGCTTCGCCGCCTTTTTCACCAATTTCCTGGTAGAAGTCCTTGCCATGATTTTTGGAAGTGGCCTCGCCACCTTTTTCGCCAATCTCTTGGTAAAATTCTTTGTCGTGATTTTTAGCAGTAGCTTCTCCACCTAGACGTCCTGCTTCTTCGCGACTCATTTTGCCATTTTGGTTGTTGTTAGCCATGTTCAATCACTCCTCATCGAATTTTAGTAAAGCGGGTACGTGTATCTATTAACCTTTGTGTCAGGAATTAAACATGTCCCTTTTATTTTTCCAAATAGCAGATAACTGGGGATATTCACCTGATTAGTGTTCCCATGCTTCGGTGTGCAGTTGTTGCTGGCGGTTAAATAATGCCGGATAAATGAACAGGCTGAGCAGCACGCTGGTCAAAATAGCAGAGGTCATGGTGGTAAATACGATGAGCAATTGCAAACGCACAGCGGCAATCGGATTGGCACCTGCGATGATTTGTCCGGTCATCATGCCGGGAAGCTGGACAAGCCCCAGCGTTTTCTGCCCCTCAATGGTTGGAATCATACTGGAACGTATGCAATCCTTGAGTATAGGGAAGATGGCTTGTCTAGGCGTGCCGCCTAGTGCCAGAATGAGCATGATTTCAGGCTTGCGCAGCAGGACTTCCGACTTGAGCCGGGATACCAGCAGACTGGACAAAATCATGGAGCTGCCAATGATCATACCGCTAATCGGAATCATATATCGGGCTGTCGCCGGAATAATATGCAGGCCAATGAGGAATGTCTGTGTAACGATTTCCACACACAGCAAAGTCAGGAATGACTTCCACATGAGACCGGGGATAAATCGTCCTTTGCGCGCAACATTTTGTGAGGCTACGGTAATCATGAGCAGAATGAATAATACGATAAATCCGTAGCTTTGCATCCCAAAAATCAAATGCAATACATATCCAATCGCCAGCAGTTGAACCGACGCTCTGATCGTGGCGATGATCATGTCTCGGTCCAGACCGAGTTTGAAGGATTTGGACATGACGATGGCGATAAATACAAAACCGAGAGAGAGAATCAAGGCAACAATCGTCATACCCATTCTCCTGCTACAAACTTTCGGGTCTCACTATGCTGCGGAGCATTAAAAAACGTCTCCGTATCCGCTTGTTCTATCAGTCTTCCGTCGATCATTAGCCATGTTTCGTGGCCTACTCTGCGGGCTTGTTCCATATGATGCGTAATCCAGATCATCGTTGTTCCCTCTTCTTTGTTCATTTGCAGCAGCAGTTCCTCAACCTCTTTGACCGAGGCAGGGTCCAGTGCAGAAGTAATCTCATCCAGCAGTAAAATATCCGGGCGGTTCGCAAGCGTCCGCGCCAAGGCCAAGCGTTGTCTTTGTCCGCCAGACAGTTCCTGCGCCTTCTGTTCCAACAGATCGCGGGTGAGCCCTACGCGTTCCAACAGGCTGGCAGGGTCATCCAGAACTGTACCGTGCAGCCGTTCTACGGTTTGGAGATTGTACAGGACAGTTCCCTGAAGCATGGGGGCATCCTGAAAAACCAATGCGACTTTCCGTCTCAGTTCAGGGATCTCCCACTCCGATATAGGTTTGTCGAGGACACGGATTTCCCCTTCATCCGGTGTCATTAGGAGGTTACACAGTGAAAGCAACGTGCTTTTACCAGACCCCGATGGACCGACCAACGTGGTGATTTTGCCGGGGGAAACTTTTGCCGTAATCCCGTTCAGAACAGCACGTTGCCGTCCGGACCCGGTGAAATATTTGATGATGTGGTTGAATTCAATAGCTGGAAGTGGCTTGGGTTCCATAGTTATAGCTAGCTCCTTTGTAGGGGATCGAGGAAGGGATCAGATCCGTTCTATGATCTTATTTTTTTATTATATCAGTAATGACTGCTATGCTCTTCTGTAAAGATTCGATGCAGGTTGGCTGCGGTAAACGGCATTTTCTTTGTATAAACTAACAGGATTAGTTAAAATAGAATCTGGATCGATTCTGTATATGTATAAGGAACCGAATTACATAGAAATTCGATGAAAGGAGGCTGGATGATGTCGCCTAGAAACGGAGTAAAGCTGCAAGATATTCTGCGGGCTGCCGAGGACATTGCCAATGAACAAGGGATGGGGGATGTCACGCTCACCACGCTGGCGCAAAAGTTGCACATTCGCCCTCCGTCCTTGTATAACCACGTGGACGGATTGAACGGACTGCGCCAAGTACTGGCATTGCACAGTCTCGAACAGTTGGAGGAAGCTTTGATGAGCGCAGCAGTTGGTAGAGCGGGCGCAGATGCGCTAACCGCTATGGGGAAGGCGTATATGCGGTATGCTCGCGAGCGACCCGGTTTGTATGAAGCGATGCAGTATGCAACTGATCGAAATGATACCGAAATGAGGCAGGCTGCGGATCGCGTGGCCGAGCTGGTCATTACCGTCCTGTCCAGTGGTTATGGCTTTAAGGAAGAAGATTGCATTCATGCAGCGAGGGGATTCCGTAGCCTGCTTCATGGATTTGCCTCGCTTGAACAAAAGGGCGGGTTTGGTTTGCCTGTGGAGGTGGACCGGAGCATAGAGGTGATGATGGCTACCTTTTTGGCAGGTCTACGTGTGCAGCAAGAACGAGATGGTGAGCTGACCAAAGAAGTCTGATTTCAACCTGATGCAGCTAACATGATTGCGTCGCAGACCCGAAGGGTAAAATACATCTGTATAATGTAGATGAGAGACTCTGAATACAGGGGGGATATGAGTGAACGTACTGGTGATTGGCGCAAATGGAAAAGTAGGCAGACATCTTGTTCGTCTACTGGGGCAAAATAAATCGCATCGTGTAAAGGCGTTGATCCGCCATTCGGATCAGGCTGAAGCGCTTGAACGTTTGGGAGCAGAAACGGTGGTAGCTGACCTCGAAGGGACGGTTGGTGAAATTGCCGAAGCTATAAAAGGTAGCGATGCTATCGTATTCACGGCAGGCTCCGGTGGAAAAACAGGAGCGGATAAAACGCTGCTCATCGACCTGGATGGAGCAGTCAAGGCGATGGAAGCCGCCGAACAAGCAGGTATCCAACGCTTCGTTATGGTCAGCGCCCTACATGCGGAGAAACGGGAGCAGTGGCCCGAATCCATTAAACCGTATTATGTGGCGAAGCATTACGCTGACCGCCTGTTAGAAGCGAGCAACCTGGACTACACGATTCTTCGTCCGGGTGGCCTGACGGATGATGTGGGCACCGGCAAAGTTGCTACCGGTGAGGATTTCACCAGCCACACCATTTCCCGTGAAGATGTGGCGGCAGTGGTCATAGCAGTGCTGGAGGAACAGCAGACGTATCATCGTTCAATTAATCTGGTGTCTGGCAGTACGCCTATTGCTGAGGCAATCCGGCTGTAATTACGGATGAAGTTGTTGGATCCATTTCTTTTGGGAATGTTTCTTCAAAGCTGTCTTTTTTCTCGTATAAGTTGTACCAAGTTTCTGCAATGATATCTGGATCTCCTGACATCTCGATATCACCATTCCCAAGACTGGGCAAAGGGAGCGTGCAGGAAGATTCGTATCTAAGACTAATTTTTGCTTTGAGAGGCATCCACGGAGGCAGAGTTCCGGGGATGCTTTTTTGCTGTTTTTCTCAGTGTGATCGTCCCCGTAGTAGTCCCAAGCTCCAACTCCGGCTGAATAGCAGCAAAAACAGTTGCTTAAAACTAATTATATTAATTATAATACTAATATGATTAGTTTGTGATGAAGACAAGGAGATGAGCTGAAATGCGTATTGTTCAGGTACAGCATCTGTATCAATTGACGTTTATGCCCCGGCTGTTCCCGGTGAACTGTTATTTGGTGGAGGAGAAAGAGGGGCTCACCTTAGTAGATGCCGGATTGCCATACAGTACCCGTGGTATAGAGCAGGCTGCGGCGCGGATCGGGCAGCCGATTATTCGAATTGTACTTACCCATGCCCATGGGGATCATGTGGGTGCGTTGGATAAGCTGAAGGCAAGGTATCCTGACGCGCAAGTATTCATTTCAAGGCGTGACGCACCGCTGCTACAGGGCGATGTATCGTTGGAGGCAGGGGAACCGGATACTCTAATTCGGGGCGATGTACCGAAGCATATCCTTACCCAGCCTGACGTTTTACTGGAGGATGGGGATCATGTAGGTTCGCTGTTGGCGATCAGCGCACCAGGACATACGCCGGGTTCGATGGCATTTTTGGATACTCGTACCCGAGCGTTAATTGCAGGCGACGCCATTCAGACCCGAGGAGGTATAGCGGTATCGGGAAGGCTTAAACCGCTGTTTCCTTTTCCGGCACTGGCTACCTGGAACAAGGAAATTTCGCTGAAAAGCGCCAAAAAGCTGGCGAGTTTCGATCCATCTTTATTAGCTGTCGGTCACGGCAACATGCTGAAGCATCCACAATCTCAGCTGGAAAGGGCGATTATGGAGATGGAACGACAATCTTCAGTGTGATGATTCCGTATTCAGCCAACATTCAGCCAGAACTCACAAAGTCCTAAGCTAAGGCAGATACAATATGGGAAAATAGAAACAGAGAGAGGTGCATCGGATTTGAACGTTTGGAAAGCGAACGGTCTGAAATATATACTTCTATTTAGTCTCATATTGTGTGCTGTCGTTAGTGTCGTTTCGTTATGGAGTTATTCAGGTAGCTCCGCGTCCCAGTCTGCGGCTGTTAGACAGGGCCCATCCGGCGGGTTTGGGGGAGGAGGCGGACCTGGCGGAGGTATGAGGGGGCTGGATTCGGTGAATAGCGCTGACAGCAAGGACCAGGGGACGACAGGCCAAACTACCGACTTCTCCACTGAGGGGACATCAACATCGGGTGACCAAGGTACAATGGCTGGAACGGATACGTCTGCATCGGACAGCAGTGGTGCCGCCAGAGACGGTCAGCACAGAGGCCCCGGAGGCATGTCTGGTAACGGATCTGGCATGGGCGGTCCTGGCGGTGGTATGAGTGGTGGAAGAAGTGGGAATTCTTCATTTGCTTATGCTACTCCGCTGGCGATTTTCGCCGCTTTGTTCTTCGGTGCGTTCGTGTTTATCGCGTACCGGTTTCGGGCTCGTGTATGGAAGCTCGGGGAACGTAATCGAGGACTGATGCTGTGGACTGTGCTGGGTGTGGGTTTCTTTTTAAGAATGGCGATCGCCCCATGGATTTCGGGTCACATGGATTTAATGCTATTCCAGAACTGGGCTACGACAGCAGCGGATAGCTTATCGGGCTTTTACACGAACGGATCAAGTGATTATCCTCCGTTCTATATTTATATTTTATATGTGATCGGTCAAATCGGCTCTACGGATGCTTTCGGTCCCTATATGTCCGTACTGCTGCGGCTTCCCAATATATTAGCCGATATCGTGACAGCGTACATGCTGTACCGGTTGGCAAGCAAACGGGTCGGCTATGGAATAAGCCTTGGATTAGCTATATTTTACGTGTTTAACCCAGCTGTATTTATCAATTCGACCTTCTGGGGGCAGGTAGATTCTTTCTTTACTATGCTGATTGTGGGCATGATTGTGCTGCTTGTGGAAAACCGGGTCGGCTGGTCAGCCGTATTGTTTACGTTAGCCGTATTGATGAAGCCGCAGGGAATTATTTATGGGCCTGTTCTATTCTTTGAGCTGCTGAGACAACGTAAAATACAGCCTTGGCTGTTGTCCATGGGCGGTGTCGTTGTGACGACCATTCTGGTTATATTGCCATTTTCGTGGGGGCAGGAACCGTTATGGCTACTTGACCTATACAAGGGAACGGTCGGCGAGTATCCGTATGCTTCGGTGAACGCGTATAACTTTTTTGCACTGATCGGAGGCAATTATACGCAGGACACTACAACGCTGTTCCTGTTTAGTTACCATACATGGGGTATGATCTGCATTGTGCTGGTGACTCTGTTCACGTGGTGGATGTATATCCGTAGTCGCAAACCACAATTTGCAGCGGCAGCTGCACTGGTACTCATTGCAGGTGTATTTACCTTCGCTTCCAGCATGCATGAAAGGTATTTGTTCCCTGCGGCGGCGTTAGCTGTACTGGCGTATCTGTATTTGCGAGACCGCAGATTTTTATGGCTTGCAGGTGGATTCAGTCTTACGATTTTCCTGAATACCTTTGATATCTTCTATAGCTCCAATTCTCGGGATCAATACGATATTATTTTGTGTGTGACATCATTGTTGAATGTGTTGTTGTTTGGGTATTTGGTCAAAGTAGTGTGGGATTGCTCCCAATCGACCACGATTGAGACTGCTCCTTCCACAGACGGAGTTTCGCCAGAACTTCCTTCAGCGCGGCCTGCATGGGGAGCGTCTTCCCAAGGCGTGAACACGACAATTGATCGTTAGTGGAGTATAAAACATGGTAAAAACCGCCTTTTAACGAAATGGAAGTGGTTGATAGAACAACTGCAATCCATAAGTTAAAGAAGCGGTTTTTTATTGTCCTCATGCCAGAGTAACCTGGTGTATATATGTCTCAATCCATATATTCATTCAGTTTCTGTACATCGCAGATGGTAATCTCTCTTGTACCCTTACTATGAATAATCCCCAACTGTTCAAATTTTCCAAATTTACGGCTGATGGTTTCGCGGGTGACACCCACATAATTAGCCATTTCTTCGCGTGAAAGGGGGAGATTTATTTTAATATTGGAGCCATCCGGCTTGCCGTATTTATGTCCAAGCTCAAGAATCATATAGGCGATACGGATTTCCGGGTCTTTGGTAGCTAGGCTTTGAGCCAGATTTTCGGTATGTGCCAAGCGTTTAGTAATGGTTTTGAGCAGCTTCAAAGAGATATCGGGATTGTTGCGGATCAACTGCTCCATATCATCCTTGGTGAGCATACAAATATCAGTATCTTTTAAGGCATACGCACTAAAGTTACTCAGCTCATCGCTGTTAAATATGTTCAACTCGCCAAAAAAATCGCCAGTTGTTAGAATGTGCAGGATTTGCTCCTTACCCTGAGGCGTCATCTTCAGCAGCTTGACATGCCCGCTTTTAATAATGTACAGCGTATCGGATGCTTGTTCCTCGATAATTAGGGCCTCACCCTTCTGATATTTTCGGTGTCGGATCATGGAGCTGACCTTACACAAATCTTCGCAGGACAAAGAGGAAAAGATAGGTACTTTGCGGGCACAGGGCTCCTTTTCGCACTGGCAGGGGCAGGACATCTCATTCACATTCATTCACTCCATTCATAAACCGGAAACTACAGGTTATAGTGCATGGTTGTTATTCTGTATCATCTATTGGGGCAAAATGACTTTGATCCTCACCGCAGACTGGACAAACCCAGTCTTCTGGAAGATCCTCAAACGCTGTACCGGGCATAACGTCTTCATCGGGGTCGCCGATAGCAGGATCATAAATGTATCCACAGGGCTGACATACATATTTTTTCATCTCTAGTTCTCCTTGTCATTTAAAATTTTTGTGAGCTCTGGTGCATCCGGTTTGAGTCCCTGCATGATGGCTGTTTTGTATGGTAGTGAAGCAAGGGCATCCCCAAAGCCAATCACGCCGCAGATAGAGCCGTCTTGTATGAACATACGTGTATAAGAAGCTTGACTTTTAGTAATCAGGCTGGTGTCGCAGACTCGTTCATCTACTAGACCGATGGAAAAGAGAGGGGATTCGTAGCAGTTCGACAGGGTTACAGGGAGGGGACGCTGATAGCTGACGGATGCGCCCGCCATATTGGCGCCTGCTATTTTTCCTTGCTCCATTGCGCTTTCCCATAACCCATCTACTCTACCCTGAAATTCGGCTGCATCACCTGCTGCATAGATATTGGTGGCGCTGGTCTCCATCTGCGCATTCACCAGAATGCCTTGTCCAATACCAAGGTCGATTTGGCGAGCAAGCTCCGTATTAGGTACAATTCCGATAGAGTACACGACATGCTCGCAGGGGATAACAGAGCCGTCCTGTAGTTCCACACCTTCTACGTGATCTGTGCCTTTAATACGTTGTACGCCTTGCCCAAGGTGTACCTGAGTACCCCGTTCGGTTATACGATCGGTCAAAATAGCAGAGGCTTTTTCATCTAGCTGGCGGGGCATAAGCCGATGCGAAGCTTCCAGTATGATTACAGAATACCCTGCTTGCTGGAAGGACCAGGCGGTTTCCACGCCTTGAATACCGCCGCCGATGATGCATATCCGGTCTCCCTGTCGCAATTCCGCTTTAAGGCTATCTGCATCTTGTCGAAAACGGATATTGTGAACGTTCCTTAGAGAAGCCCCCTCTAGCACAAGCTTACGGTTGTGAGCTCCTGTACACAGTAGCAGCTTGTCATAAGCAACGGTTTGTCCATTTATGGTTTGGATAGTACGATCCTCAGGCTGTATCTCGGTTATCTTGATGCCGGAATACACATGAATTCGTTGATTGGCAAACCATTTTTCCTTTTTGATCAGGATTTTGTCGCTGTGCAAATCAGTGAACAGTCCCTTGGAAAGTTTGACTCTGTTGTACGGAAAGGATGCTTCCTCTCCATAAATAGATATTTCAGCCAGCTCATCATGATCTCTAATCGCCTTTGCTGCGTTGACGGCGGCGACACTGCCTCCGATAATAACGTAATGTTGGTTACCCATTCAGTATCTCTCCTATTCGCTATATGCTACTGTGTTTTAAATAACACTAAGCAGTAGATCTGAGACAAATTCAGCGGCATTTTTAATTTTTTTCACTTTTTCAACATCTGTAGGAGAGAAACGAATACGTACCGGGAATTCCACATGGGTCATACCTGTTGATTTGATTACATCTGAAGTACTTTGGACCTTCATATTGGTACCGTTCAAGTAATCCTGCACGACTTCAATAGCTTCCCCGCTCCAACCGTAGGAACCAAAGGCAGCAGCCAGCTTGCCTTCCAGATTCATCTTTTGCATTTGTTGCAATAGGTCTTCCAATTTGCCCGTCATATCAGCATATTTAGTAGAGCTACCGACGAAAACAGCATCCGCTGAGGCAATACTATTCAATATTTCCGTTTCATCGGCTTTATCCACGTCCCATAGCTCCACCTTGATTTGGTTCTCCAAAAAGCAATCTTTCAGAATGTTTGCCATTTTTTTAGTGTTATTTTTTAGGGTGGCATAAACAATCGCTACTTTTTTATCCTCCTTGGTTTCGGTACTCATAGAGGCGTACAAATCGATAAACTTGGCAATATCATGCCGGATTGCGAAGCCGTGGGAAGGTGCAATCATCTCAATATCCAGATCGGCAACAGCTTCGATTAATGTGCGCACATATCTGCGATGTGGATGAATAATAGCCTGATAGTATCCGACAAAGTCCTCGGTGATATCAAAACCAGCCTCGTCGGCAAATAGATGCTCTACAGCCACGTGTGTACTGAAAATATCGCAAGGGAACAAGATTTTATCTTCTATGCAGTACGTAATCATGGTTTCTTCCGTATGCAGGTAAGGTGTTTCTTTGAACAGCAGCGTTTTGCCTCCAATGTCCAGTTGATCTCCATCCTTGATGACGAGGAAGTTGCGATGCTGAAGCTTGTACATTTGTTGAATTTCCGGAACGGCAATCTCAGTGCAGACGATCGTAGCGTTTGTTGCCTTGGAGGCGAGTGCCGCCAATCCACCCGAGTGATCTGGTTCCGTGTGATTGACGATAATATATTGAATATCCAATGGATCGATCAATTCGGCAACAGCCTCTGCAAATTCTCTACCGAACGCCATATCTACGGTATCTACAATGGTCGGTTTTCCGGTTTTCAATAGATATGCATTATAGGTTGTGCCCTTAGATAGTAGAAGACGATGAAAGGGAACCTCACGATTATCAATTTTTCCTACCCAATAAATATCCTTTGCCAGTTGGAATCCTGGTTTCATAGGAACAACCTCCTGCTTGTTTTTGTTTGTCTAACACAATTTGATTCTAGTTGGATGTGTCGATGAAAAAGATGATTGAAATCAAATTTTTAAATATTTCAAAAGTATTTTTGACTTTAGGATTTTGCAAAATCCTCCTTAAATTTAGTTTTGTGATTGCAATCACAAGGCGAGCGAAATAATCCAATACAATAAAGGTATAAATCCATCTTAAGCAATTTAATTCCAAACAGGAGCGTGAACCAATATGAAAAAATCAAACCTCATTCAATTTCAGGAATATAAGGAAGCAGCCTTTACAAAACGAATTGTGCATAAGGAAGCCGACAATGTAATTTTTATTCTCAACTTTACTCCTAATGCCGAGCTGCCAACACATAATCACCCGGGAGCGAATGTATATTTGCTTGTTCTTGAAGGCAGCGGTACTGTAACTGTGAACGGCGAAGCAACGGAAGTTGTCCAAGGGGATATCATTCATGTTACAGGCGATGAACACTTTTCCTATCGTGGCGGTTCAGAGACGAATTCCAGTCTGCATGTAGTGTTGACCCAAACGCCAAGTGAAAGCTATGCACAAAACATATAAAAGAGAACATAGCAGCAAGATGCTCATATAAAAAAAAGAAAATGGTTATTTTTTTTACACTCGTATTGATAATGAATATCATTATCAAATTTTGAGAAGAGGTGTTAATGGCCAATGCAGACAGTAGATTACAATCAGGTGCCAGGGCACTGGGTATTAGCAAGTCTCGGTAAGCGCGTGCTTAGGCCCGGAGGGTTAAAAACGACACGTTGGATGATAGAGGGACTTGACGTAACCGGGCAGGATGAGGTCATTGAGTTTGCCCCCGGATTGGGTATAACTGCCCAAATCACACTACAGCTTAATCCCCGCCGTTATATTGCGATTGAACAGAATGAGAAGGCGGCCTCTATCGTAAAAACGTATGCAAGCGGAGCAAACCGGGAAGTCATTATTGCCGATGCTGAACAAGTTCCGTTGCCGGATGCCTCTGCGACGGTGGTATATGGGGAAGCCATGCTGACGATGCACACAAGGGCCAAGAAAGCGCAGATTATTTCGGAAGCCAGGCGGCTTTTGAAAGTAGGCGGGAAGTTTGCTATCCATGAGATGTGCCTTGCTCCTAGCCATATTGAGCCTGCGCTCAGAAAGCAAATTTACAAGGACTTGGCTGTAGCCATGCGAGTTAACGCGACACCGTTGACGGTGTCAGAGTGGGAACAGTTGCTGAAAGAGGAAGGCTTTAAGGTCGTTAAAATCTATACGGTTCCCATGCACTTATTGCATCTGCCACGTATCATTCAGGACGAGGGCTGGTTGAGACTTGGAAAAATCACCTTTAACCTTATGCGTAACCATGCTGCCCGGACAAGGGTTATGGGTATGCGCAAGCAGTTTGTAAAGTACGCCGACCATCTGCAAGCGGTCAGTATCATCGCTGAGCGATAGCCTGAATTCACGAATAAGAGAATAATAAAGCTTTTTACGCAATAGCAAAAAAAGGAGACGACCCCCCATTCAGGGATTCGTCTCCTTTTTGTATATTTGCTGCTTGGCTTGGCTGCTGGTGTGCGCATGCTTTGCACCCCTCTATTTGTCATATCATAGGTGTGGTGAAAATTTCCAATCCCTGATGTTTTTACATTATCATAGTGACTAAGATCGTTGGAATAGTTAACTAAAATAATAAAATAGGCGTACATCAAAAGGAGGAAGCGTGTTATGAAGCTGCATCGAGCCATTGTGGTAGATGATGAAACCTTTACTCGTAAAGGGCTGCTTCAACTCATGGATTGGCAAGCCTGTGGTTTTGAAATCGTAGGAGAAGCTGATAACGGTGAGGATGCGCTGGAGCTAATCAGCCGTATTCACCCGGACCTGGTCATTACCGATATTCGTATGCCTGTGCTCGACGGATTAGAGCTGATTCGATCTGTGCTCGAACAGAGTACAGAACATCCCGCGTTTATTATCTTAAGCGGCTATAGTGATTTCGCTTATGCGCAGCAGGCAATCCGCTATGGGGTTCATGATTTTATGCTTAAGCCGATTGATGAGGGTGACTTTTCGGCTACATTGCGCAAGCTGAGTGAGAGACTGCATCGTGAACAACAGAATGCGCAACGATATCAGAATCACCATGCAGGTGGGTTGTTAGAGACTGTGATGATGAACCCAGTGGATGATGTAGTGGTGACACAGTGGGAGCAGCAACTACGGCTTGAGGAGGCCACTTCTATGTACTATGTACTCGTCGAGCTGAATGACCAACATCCCTGGCGCTCTGGTGACAATAATATTATGCTATCGCTTTTCCAATTCAGGGAGCTTATAGAGCAAGCACTTCATCGTTTAATGGATGGCAAGTACCCTCTCTATGTCCATGAGCATCGCAACCGGATTGGTCTTATCGTACCGGACTTCTTTTTGAACTATTTTGAAGGCAAGGTCGAAGTCTTTATGAAAGCGCTACAACAGGAGATAGAGGGGATGAAGTCACTAAAAGACCAGCTGGGAAGTCGGGTTTTCATTTATGCAGGAAAGCCTGTGAATCGGTTGCAGGATATCCAGCAGTCCTATGCCTGTGCGAAGGAAGCAGTGCTCCATAAATACATTTATGACCATAGCGGTATTGTTGTATATCTACAGGAGGGAATGCCACCACTCCACTATAAGACCATACATCAGGACGTACTGGATCGCATGACGGAACAAGTCGAGGAACTGCGGTTGGAGGAGCTGCGTGTGGCCGTGGATTATTTATTTAGCAGCTTTCGGGAGGAGTGTTATGCACCTGAGGCTGTGAAAATGAGTTTGCATCAATGCGTACTTAGTATCGTTCGGGTCATTCAAAACATGCAGGGAGATGAGCGCTCACTTCGGTCACTAGAACCGATGATGAACTGGCAGGACATGAACCTGTCCCTGGGTGAACTACAGCGATTGTTTACAGCTTTTGCAGAGGAAAGTGGAAGGTATATTGGGGTTCTGCGCAAGGATTGTCAGCAGGGAGGCATCCAGCACATCCGTGCTTACATTGAGCAGCATGCCGCCGAGAATATAAGCCTGAAAAGTATTGCGGCTCGCTTTTACATGAACCCGGTGTACCTCGGTCAATTGTTCAGAAAAACGTATGGTGTGTACTTTAACGAATTTTTGCTGAAATTGCGCGTTCAGGAGGCAAAACGTTTGTTGCGGCAGACGGATCTGCGGATTTATGAAATTGCGGAGCGCGTGGGCTTTGGCAGTTCAGACTATTTTGTTACCCAGTTTGAAAAGACGGCGCACGCTACGCCTAGTGAATACCGCAACAGCCTGAGTATTGGCGACGAGCCAGAGAGGGCCGGCGAATGAAGATGCTGAGGACGACTCTTGATCATGTGCGATTGCGGGATAAAATGCTGCTGCTTTATTTTCTGTGTGTTTTCGCGCCTGTAGTGTTGACCAATCTGGTTTTTTACCATGTTACCTCACAAAATGTGAAAGAACAGCGTATTCAGGATATTTCGCGTGCACTGGAACAGATTAAAATTGAATTTTACCGTGAATTTGAAGATGCGATGGAAATCTCGTCTATCTTTTATACCGATCATCAGCTCAATGAGGTGTTGGAACAAACATATCCCCACCCTGCTGATTATATTGCTGCCTATGACTCTTATTTACGTCGTATCTTGAACAATAATTACAGTCCTGTATACCATTCCGTAGGTGGAATTACGATCTACACCGATAATTCAACGCTGCTGGATTCCGGGGGAGTCAGTTTTATAGATGAGAGGGTCAGAAGCTTGCCCTGGTATACCAAAATCCCGCCTGGACGCCAGTCCAAGCCTATATTTGTACGTACCGATGACAGTACAGGCGAACAGCTGCACCCTTTCAGCCTGATTCGGCGGATGAACTACTTTTATTCCCAAAATGGTCGTGAAAAAATACTGAAAATAGAACTGCGAATGTCGTCCATTCGTGAGATTTTCAACAACCTGAATTTGCAGGGAAGTCTCTTTCTGCTGAACGAACGAGGGGAAATCGAATATACAACGGATCCCAAAGTTGCTATAAACCACAAAAGTGTGGCCTATAGCACCCTCAAGCTGCCCGAGGACACGATGGAGTTCAAGACGAATTATGTGCTTACGAGCAATCTGAACGGCTGGAGCATTGTGGCAGCGGTATCCAGAGATGAAATGCTGTATGAAATGCAGGAATCCCGCAACTTTGTGCTCTTGTTAACCTGTGTAAATATGCTGTTACCTACATTAATTATTATCTGGATTACACGTTCGCTGAACGTGAGGATTCATCGTATTTTAAAGCACATGAAAAAGGTGAAAAACCAGCATTTTGAGCTGATTCCCGGTACAGAGTCGCGAGATGAAATCGGGCAATTAACAGGTGAGTTTAACCGGATGACGCTGAAAATAAAGCGACTGATTAACGATGTGTATATGGCTGATATTCAACGAAAAAATCTGGAAATTCAGCGCAGACATGCCCAGTTGAATGCACTTCACAGCCAGATCAACCCCCATTTCCTCTTCAATGCGCTGGAGACGATTCGCATGAGGAGCTTGATGAAGCATGAGGATGAGACAGCGCACATTATTCATAACATGGCACGGATATTCCGCAATTCGCTGGTGTGGAACAAGGATCGGGTTACTTTGCGGGAGGAGCTGGAGCTGATCCGTTGTTTTCTGGAAATCCAGCAATATCGCTTTGGTGAGCGAATACAGTACGAAGTGCAGGCGCGCTCTGAAGACTTGGACAATCTGCTTCCCAAAATGGTCGCGCTGACACTGGTTGAAAATGCAAGTATCCACGGCATTGAGCCGCTAAAGCATGGGGGACGCATTGAGATTCATTTTGAGCATGAGGAAGGACAACTGATTCTAACGGTTCGAGATGATGGGGTGGGCATGTCTGAGGAACAGGTACAACGTTTATATGGTTACATGCAAAGGCAGGAAGAAATGGGTGAGCGTATAGGTCTGCAAAATGTCATCTATCGTCTTAAACTTTACTACGGGAGCCGCTTTGAGCTTGCCATACGCAGTGCCCCCGGCGTGGGTACGGAGATACGAATTAGGATTCCTGCGGATCGGGAGTGAGGTGGAGAGCGGTACCTATTTTGCTTTGAAGGACCTTTACCTATAGTTTCCTAAGTAACACCTTTAGATTGGCAGGTGAACGAAATGGACGGCATTTTATAAAATGAAAGTGCTTACAATTTAGGGTGTGCGGGATTCCCAGTGCTTGCGGTACGTCCGCACGATATTCACACACAATCGACAAAAGAGGGCGAAAGGGGAAGGTCTGGCATGACAAGCAAAAGGTTCGGAATCATCGGTCTGGTAATGGTTATGATGGCATCTATGATCACTGCTTGCTCAGGGAGCTCGGGCAAGGAGCCAGCGTCAGGAGATAGCAAGGAGAAAGTCACATTCACGTATTTTAATGCCACTGCGGGCAGGGACATTAATACCAATGAAACGCGGATCGGCAAGATCCTGGAGGATCAGACGGGGGTAAACTGGAAGCTGGAGCATTTGGTGGGTGATTCCAATACGAAGATCGGTACATTTATTGCCAGTAACGATTTCCCGGATGTGATAGTACCGGATGGCACGATCGATAAGCTGCTGGATGCCGGGGCTTTTATTCCCCTGAATGATTTGATCGACAAATACGGACCGAATATTAAGCGTGTATATGGACCGTACTACAACTTGATGAAGGCGGAGGATGGGAACATTTATTTTCTTCCGCTCAGTGCGGTGGTAGGCGATTATTTACCTGCGCCTAACTTGGAGCAAGGAGCCTTTTGGGTGCAACGCAGGGTATTAAAAGAAGCGGGATTTCCAAAAATCAAAACACTTGACGAGTATTTAGCCCTGATTCGTAACTATGCGAAAAAACATGCAGATGAGGGCTTGACTGGGTACCTGGCGTTAACCACGCAGGATAGGTTTTATGCTCTTACGAACGCGCCGATGCATCTGGCAGGCTATCCGAATGATGGCGGCACGATTATTGATATGAAGACACACCGGGCCACGGATTATGGAGATATGGAAATCACAAAGCGGTATCTGAAAGAGCTAAATCAGCTCAATGTAGAGGGCCTATTTGATAAATCGTCCTTTGTGGACAATTACGATCAATATTTGGCGAAGCTGACTTCGGGTAAGGTGCTGGGCTTTTTTGACTACCGCTGGCAGGCGGGGCAGGCCCTGAATAATCTGCAAGAGGCTGCCAAGCAATCGGGCAATGATGATATGGAGTATATAGGGCTGCCTATTGTATACGACCAGAATATAAAGGATCAGTACATTGATCCGTCGTCATTCGTTAATAACCGAGGCATAGGAATTACGGTCAGTGCCAAGGACCCGGTACGTATCATCAAATTTTTTGACAACCTGCTGACGGACGAAAACCAGATATTATCCAACTGGGGAATCAAGGGGGAAACCTATGATGTAGATAAAAAAGGACGCTTTTACCGGACTGAGGAGCAAATTAAGCAGACTGGTCAGGACGCGTTCCGCGAATCATTCGGGTTCAAATATTTTGAATATAGTTGGCCGCGATACGGTAGCGGTTCTACCCTGCCTGACGGTAACTCGGTTGGCCCCGGACGGCAGCCTGAGGTTGCGCGTATGTCCTACACCGAGGGAGATAAAAAGCTACTAAAAGTCTATGGTGTAGAGTCCTTCTCGCAAATGTTTTCCGCACCTGACGAGCGCCCATGGTATCCGGCCTGGAGTATTCCGATTGCTCAAGGCTCAACTGCGCAGCTCTTCCAGCAAAAGAAGGGGGACCTACAGCGCAAATATTTCCCGCGTTTGGTGCTGTCTGCACCGGAACAGTTTGATGCGATTTGGAATGAATACACTACTGAGTTCAACAAGCTGGATGTAAAGGCGTATGAGGAGTTGATCACGAAGGAGGTTGCCAAAAAAATCGAAAATCCCGGTAAAAAATAAAGGAGGAAGCAGCTATGGGCCACTCGTCACCACCACCTGTCACGATCTCCCCGGATCATTTTCCGCCCTCGCGGCGAACCGGCTTTAGGGGATTTATGCACAAGCTGAATCAGCAACGGGCACTAGTATGGATGTCCGTCCCTTTTTTAATCTGGCTGTTCATCTTCAAGTATTTGCCCATCTGGGGCTGGACGATTGCCTTTCAGGATTTTAAGCCTGCCCGCAAGTTGCTCGATCAGCAATGGGTTGGATTAAAGCATTTCCATTTTCTGTTTCAGGATGAACACTTTCTGCGGGTCATGCGCAATACGCTGGCGATGAGCTTTATTAATTTGGTGTTGGGCTTTGTCACCGCTATAACACTAGCAATTTTGCTGAATGAGCTTCGTCAGCTCGTATTTAAGCGGGTGGTACAGACGATCAGCTATCTACCGCATTTTATTTCGTGGGTGGTCGCGGCCAGCATCATTAGTACGGCGCTATCTGCGGATGACGGCATCATCAATGAGGTGCTGATGTGGCTGGGATTGATTAAGGAGCCTATTCTGTGGCTGGGCGAAGGAAGCTATTTCTGGGGCATTCTCGGTGCATCGGAGGTATGGAAAAATGTCGGCTGGAATACCATCATTTATTTGGCCGCGATGACGATGATTGATCCCTCGCAGTATGAAGCGGCTGAGATGGATGGAGCAGGGCGTTTTCAGCGGATTTGGCATGTGACATTACCCGGATTGAAGCCTGTATTTATCATCCTGCTCATTATGAACATCGGCAATCTGCTGGAATCCGGCTTTGAGCCGCAATACTTACTGGGCAACGGTATGAACGTGGATTACTCGGAGAATCTGGATATTTTTGTGCTGAAATATGGTATCCAGATGGGTAATTTCTCGCTTTCCATTGCTGCCGGGATGTTCAAAACGGTGGTCAGCTTCATCTTACTGTTTAGCGCCAATCATATTGCGAAGCGGTTAGGGGAGGAGAGATTGTTCTAAAAAAAGAGTGAGTTTCTGGGGAGGGCTCGTTGTCGCTTCGCGTGCGGATTGTTCTTCCGATCGCTGTTATCCCCGTATTTTCTTATTGGAATAAAGATCATAGGTTAAAATCCGGGGATAAAGGCGAACGCTCCGCTTCTTCAGAACAATTCCGCCCGCTCCGCTGCTACCCGCCGTAAAGTCACTTTTTTGAGAACTGAGGGTAGTGGCAAGGGGGGAGCTTAGGGAAGGCGCGTGACTCGCGCTTCCATGGGTAAATGCGCCATGATGGTTGGCTCAGCTTCGCTTTCGCTTGTTTTTAGGACTGCTAGTGGTGGTGATAACAGAAGGTGCGAGCTCATCCATACTACGGGTGCAGGTCAGTGGATTTTTAACAGGCCGCTTCGCTGACCTCATTAACTGCTTGAAAAATAACTTTTCTAATAACAACTGACATTAACAAAATAATTGACACAAACTACAACTCATATCACAGCACCAACAACGGCTCCAATATCAATGATCCTACCCATCGTATGGATTACATGCCTGGGTGCTTAAGCTATTTTTTAGAAAGGAGCGGAAGTCATGGGTAAAGGAAAGGCCGTACACGGGCGATTTCGGGCCCCCTCGGATCGGATTTTTGATGCGTGCAATACTCTGTTTATGCTCTGCCTGATGGTGTTCACGCTGTATCCGTTCTTGAATACGCTGGCGGTTTCGTTGAATGAAGCGAATGATTCGATACGGGGCGGGATTTATTTGTGGCCACGTGAATTCACGTGGAGTAATTATGAATTTGTGTTCAAGGAAGCAACGATTTTCCATGCTACGCTGATTTCTGTATTACGTACGGTTGCGGGCACGGTGACTTCGGTGTTTTGCTGCGCGATGGTGGCGTACACGATCAGCCGGCCGGAATATGTGCTGCGTAAATTTGTTTCGATTGCTTTTATTTTAACGATGTATTTTAGCGGTGGACTGATTCCGAACTTTCTCCTGATTCGTGAGCTTGGGATGCTGGGGACTTTCTGGGTGTATGTTGTGCCGGGATTGATTGGGGTGTTTAATGTGATTGTTATTCGCTCCTTTATTGAGGGATTGCCGGAAGGGATTTTGGAGTCGGCGCGTATTGACGGGGCTGGGGAGTTTTCCACTTTTATGCGCATCGTTTTACCGCTGTGTGTTCCCGTGCTAGCTACGGTGTCGCTGTTTACAGCAGTCGCGCAATGGAATTCCTGGTTCGATGTGTTTTTGTACAATTCGTCATATGAACAATGGAGCACTCTTCAATATGAGTTGATGAAAATACTGCAAAATTCCAACACGTCTGTTAACACTCAGGACTATGCGAGCCAATTCGCTGGTTCGGAAAATCTAGCGAAGTCGGTCACGCCTACCTCAATTCGGGCCACGATGACGATTGTCGCTTCAGTGCCTATTATTTTAGTTTATCCCTTTTTGCAAAAATACTTTGTGAAGGGTATGACCTTGGGCGGTGTCAAAGGATAGTAAATGAAAACCAATGGTGCCAAATACCAATTCCAAAAAATCGGAGTACGGGAGGGATCGCTTTGCGGTCATGTTGGGTTAAGCCTTTTTGTCTGGTACTGGCTGGAGCGCTGTTGTTATCGCCTGTCGGTTGGTGGGGGGCGTCTGTACTAAAGGCAGCTCCGTCTATAGAACATTCCCCGCCCGTTTCGGATACGGTGCTGTCAGCGGGTAATATCCATAAGACCATTGGAACGTATGGATTTGAGCAAGGAAACAGCGACGGCTGGAAACCCCGGGGAACTTATACCCAAATTGCATCCGTCACGGAAGCAGCATATGGCGGCACGCACAGTCTGAAGGCAACCGCCCGCACAGCGGCTTGGAACGGGGCGGAGCTGGATGTGAAGTCGCTATTGCAGCCGGATGTAGAGTATGAAATTAGTGGCTATGTGAAGCTAGATGGTCATTCTGCGGTTCCGAGCATGGTTAAACTTACAGTGGAGCAGCAGCCGACAGACGGGACTACGACATGGAAGACGGTAGCGCAGACGGAGACGGCGGATACATCGTGGATTAAACTTCAGGGGAAATATACTTTTACCGGGGGGATGGATGCATTGAAGCTGTATGTGGAAAGCTCGAATCCCGCGCAGGCCTACTATGTGGATGAGGTAGAAATAACACAGGTATCGAAGACGCCAACGGAGCCGGCCCATGGTATCGTATCCGGGTTTGAAGAGGGTACGGCTCAAGGATGGGTGTCCCGTATGGGAGCCGAGACCGTGCAGGTTTCGGATGCCGATGCACGAAGCGGCTCATACAGTCTGCTGACAACAGGCAGACAAAAGACATATGCCGGACCGAAGCTGGATGTGACTGCTACGATGCAAAAGGGCAGCCGATATACGGTCAGTGCCTGGGTGAAGCTGGCGCCGGGTGAGCAGCCTGCCAAGGTGAGGCTCAGCGTGCAGCGTGATCACCAAGGGAATAGTTCGTATGAAACTGTTGTAGGCGACACGGCTACTACGACAGGGGGATGGATGCATTTATCTGGTACGTATACGCTCGCGCATGATGCAGACACTGTTTCTATGTATTTGGAAACGGCAGAAGGAACGTCTTCCTTTTATATGGATGATTTCGAACTGTCACTTGTACCACCACTGGCTATTGAAAAGGACATTCCTTCTTTGCATGGATTATATGGGGGACAGTTCAGCATCGGCACGGCGATTGAAGCTTTTCAGACCGAAGGGGCTTACGGAGAGTTGGTACAGAAGCATTTTAACAGCGTCGTTGCAGGGAATGCGATGAAGCCAATCTCCTTACAACCGTCCGAGGGACAGTTCCATTGGGAGGAAGCAGACCAAATTGTGCAGTTTGCTAGACAGCACGGACTAGAGATTCGCTTCCATACCTTGGTGTGGCATAACCAAACTGGGGATTGGATGTTCAAGGATAAGAATGGACAGCCGATGACACCGACTGCTGAAAATAAAAAGCTTTTGCTGGATCGGCTGGAGACGCATATTCGCGCTGTTGCAGCGCGGTATAAAAATGTCATCACCGATTGGGATGTGGTGAATGAGGTCATTGATCCTGATCAGCCGGATGGCATGCGCCGCAGCAAGTGGTATCAGATTACCGGTACGGATTATATTGAAAAAGCATTCCGTGTCACGAGGGAAGCGGCGGGCCCGAACGCACGACTATTCATTAACGATTACAACACGCATGAGCTGAAGAAACGGGATTTTCTGTACAATTTGGTACGTGATCTGCTCGCTAAAGGTGTACCGATTGACGGGGTAGGCCACCAATCGCATATCCGCCTAGAGTTTCCCGCTATTAGCGAGATTGAGCAGTCCATCGAAAAGTTTGCTTCGCTTGGTCTGGATAATCAGATTACCGAGCTGGATATGGGTCTTTATTCCAATGACACAGATCGCTATGAAACGATTCCAGAATCTATGCTGATCCGGCAGGCTCACCGCTATCGGGCGCTGTTCGATATGTTTTCAAGGCAGCAGGATCATATCAGCAATGTGACGATTTGGGGTACGGATGATGGAAATACGTGGCTCAGCACGTTTCCAATAGCCCGGCTGGATAAGCCGCTATTATTCGACGAACAGTTAAAGGCCAAATATGCCTATTGGGCACTTGCTGATTCGTCCAAAGTCCCGCCGTTGCCAGCAGGGAATAACGAATAAATGGTTTGAATACATGCCGGCCTTTGTTATCTCACCTGAACGCAATGGCGGTTTTACGGAAGTATGGATTGGCATGTATGCTGTATCGAACGTCCGCTTATACAAGCATAAAAGCAGGCTGTCCTTCACATGTGAAATGTAAAGGACAGCCTGCTTTGTTATCGTAAAGGAATCGCGGTTTATTCCAAGTTAGCGTGTTGGCCAAACATAGATTCGGAGGTCAGCTTGCGCAGCTCCATCGTTCTGAGTACCAGTGCATCACCGTACAACAGCAGGGTTTGCTCAAACAATGAGCCCATAGGCTGAATCGTCTGGTAATCCTTGTTGGAAGGATCCTTGGGTGCACCGGGCAGCTTGACGATGATATTGGCCAGTTTGCCGATGGTAGACTCGGGGGACGTGGTTAGAAGCGCCAGAGAGGCCCCGAGTTTCTTTGCTTTTTCTGCCATGGAGATCAGGCTTTTGGTTTCGCCAGAGCCTGAACCAATAATGAGCAGGTCGCCCTCGCCCAAGCCGGGAGTTACGGTTTCACCCACCACGTAAGCTTGAATTTCCATGTGCATCAGTCGCATCGCCAGCGAGCGAATCATGAACCCTGAGCGGCCCGCACCTGCCACGAATACCTTATTCGCAGCGTTGATGGAGTGGATCAGCTGTTCCGATTCCGCATTGCTGATCAACTGTGGAACCCATTGTAGCTCGTTGAGTACCTCAGATAAATATTGAGAGGTTTCCATTGGGGTTAACCTTGTTTGATGAGCTGTTGCATTTGGGAAGCTACAGCCTTTTTGTCGTCCTCGCCAGTGATACCACCGCCGACGATAACCAGATCCGGTTGAGCCTTCACGACTTCAGCCAATGTGCTCAGCTTAATACCGCCAGCCACGGCAGTTTTGGAGTTTTTCACGACTTGTTTGACGGTTTGCAGTGCTTCGAATGGGCTCTGTCCTTCAGCTTGCAGATCGTAGCCTGTATGCACACAGATGTAGTCAACGCCAAGGGCGTCGATTTCTTTCGCACGTTGCTCCAGGTTTTTAACACCGATCATATCCACCAGGATTTTTTTGCCGCCTTGTTTTTTGGCTTCTTCTACTGCACCTTTGATTGTTGCATCTTCAGCTACAGCCAAAATCGTAACGATATCTGCACCAGCCTCGGAAGCTTTTAGCACTTCATAGCCCCCTGCATCCATAACCTTCAGGTCAGCCAGCACTTTCAGATTCGGGAATGCCTCTTTCATTGCTCTTACTGCATGAAGTCCTTCATTGATGACAATCGGCGTACCGATTTCTACGATATCAATATACGACTCTACTTCTTTTACCAATGCAATCCCTTGTGGGATATCTACTAAGTCTAAAGCCAATTGAAGTTCCATGTTATTAACTTCACTCCTTAAGTGAATTTGTATTTGATGAACAGGTACATGCTCTGTTGAGTATCACTCTATACTTTGGTTTCATGCACAGGTTTGATTGTAAGGCCCCGGTATCCGGTTGAAAAGTACGCACTAATTCGTAACGTAGTTACCCCCACGATACTATAGCATCATAAAAACTATCCATTAGGGAGTCTACATTTAGTCTTTTTTTAGCATTATTTCTATAAGGAGAGTCAACTATTCGTAATCGAGGATTTTGCAAAAATCCCATAAGCGACTTCCAATGAACAAGATATAGATCGAAATGGTTTGGTTCGTCTATATCTTGCACTTCGAAGCGACTGGAATCGAATTTTGCAAAATCCATAACCGTACACAGCAATGTAAGGTTGCAAAAAAAAAGAAGATAGCGATGATTGAATTGACTTCAAGTTAGGTTTTGACTATATTTGCAATATACGGTATGCAAAAATGGAGGCTAGCAGCATAACTGCCCTGAAAAATAGCCATTGGGCTAGGGGTAACCGCAATTTTCAGGCTAGGGAGGCGGGGTCTAATGGAAGAGGTCTTGAACCAAAGGGAAGCCATTTATTTGTTGTCGGACAGTCACGAACTCGATAAAGCTTGTGAGTTGTTTAGACTCAGCTACACACATAATGATTGGGATGAAGCGAACAGAGTAGCAGACTTTCTGCATACGTTGGCTGAAAACCTGTATCACACCCAACTGAGAAATGCTGCAGACGGCAAGTATGAGACATTGGACACCAAACACCCGCTAGTGTTTTATTATGCTTACAGTTATCTGGCGAAGTCTATTTACTATCAGAATATGGGCAAGTATGAGGAAGCTAGAAACTATATTATGAAGTATAGCGAAATGGGCTGGTTTATGGGGCTGGATCAGAGCGGTCACGAAGAAGTAGAGAGATTCCGTTTCCTCGCCAAGGCCAATTTATTTACGATTGAGTTACTTTCGGGGAGAAGGGAACTTTTGCCTGAGTACGTTCAATTTCTTCATGACAATGAAGAGGAGTTACTTCCAGGATTGGTTGGTATTGCGGAAGCGGCTAACTTGAATAATTGGAATATAGACGACCTGCTGAACGATTTTGCTGATGATATTAAAATATTTGAAGGTTATGAAGATAGAGCAAACCGCGTATATTATCTAAAACTGGTCAACCAATTGGCCATTTACCATTTCAAGAAGAAGCAGTACTCCGTTGCCTTAAATTATGTTCTTGATTCTCTGCAATTCTCTGCCAATGTAGAAGTGGATGCCAATTTCAGGACATTGGTTGCTCTGTTTGAGACTTATCGAGATTGGGCAACACCATCACAGCAAGAGCAATACCAAACCATTTTATTAAGGGGGCTTCATGCTGAAAAAGGCATTAATCTCGGTAACTATGGCCTTGGCGTCTCTTAGTATTGCTCTTCCGGTGGGAAATATTTGGGAAGGGTTAGACCCTGTGATTCCTTCAAATCATGGTGTTTTTTCTTTTTCTTATCCTGCTTGAGTTTCAGATTTAGATCCTTAAGCCCGATAGGCCTTTTGTACATAAAGGGAGCACACTTTTACGCATTTTGCGATCCGTGTGCTCCCTTTTTTATGCCAAAATTTATTTTACGACATACGAAGTCAGGCTATTGGCCAGATGTTGCATCGTTTCACTCGCCTTTTGCATACGGTCCATCACTTCAGTGAAAGAGCCTACCAGAGTCGCCTGCTCTTGAGAAGAAGAAACAATTTGCTCAATTTCCTGCTCCATTTGATGAATGGAGTTCTGTACATCCTTAAGGGCCCCTTCAATATCGACCGTCGCCTTTTTGGATTCTACGGATAGCTTGCGCACCTCTTGAGCGACGACACCAAAGCCTGCTCCTGCTTCTCCGACACGCGCGGCCTCAATCGCTGCATTCAATCCAAGCAGGTTGGTTTGATCGGAAATTTCCTTGATGAACACAGCTACCTGATTGATTTTACCCGAGTTTTGCACAGCGATTTGGGTGTTTTTCAAAATTTGTTCACTGGTTGCCTGAAGTTCCTCGGAATGAGCTGCTACATGCTGTACCATATCAATGAGCTGCTCGGTGATGGAGCGGTTCTCGGATACGAATTGATCCAGTTGATTTTTGTTAGTCAAATTATAAGAGGCCGCAAATGCTGCAATGACTTCACCTTTCTCGTCCAATACAGGAATACTGATCATATCCAGAGGAAAACCTAGAATTTCAGCAGGAATGTGGGTCAGGCTGGTCTCACGTCCATTTTTAAGCATGGCAAAATTCTTATAGTCCTCGAGTAGCTCCGAGCCTGTTTCAAAGCCGAGGTCCATACCCTCCGATTGGGTATACATAAGGACATGAGTTCGGTCGAAGAGAGCAAGGGTCACTTTCTCACGCATGATCTGTTGTATGTAGGGAATGGCTGCAATTAATGCATCTATTGTATTCAAATAGATAACCTACCTTTCTTTACTAGGTATATTTTTTATAGTCTCGTATATAGTTGTCGGTCTAAAGATGGATAAAAGTTATAAAGATATTGCATCTTTAAGGAAGTGAAAGCATCAGAAAAAAAGGCATACCATTTCCATTACGAAACGATATGCCTTCTATTTAATCTGAACGTGTCAGTGCTGCGTATAGGTAGTTCACTTGCCGCGTTGCTCGAACAGTTGTGCGATTTCCACAATAACCTTGGTAGCGAGCACCATGTTGTCCACCGACACATATTCAAACTTACCGTGGTAGTTCTCCCCACCTGTAAAAATATTCGGTGTAGGCAGTCCCATGTAGGATAGCTGTGAACCGTCTGTACCGCCACGGATCGGCTTGATAATGGGTTCGATATTCAGCTTTGTCATTGCTTCATAAGCGACATCGACGATATGCTTGACTGGCTCTATTTTCTCTTTCATGTTGTAATATTGATCTCTCAGCTCCAGCGCAATACGGTTTTCTCCATATGCGGCTTGCAGCTCTTTGACTACATTTGTTAAATAAGCTTTCCGGTTTTCAAAGCTCTCGCGGTCAAAATCACGGATAATATAGTACAGTTTAGCTTGTTCTGCGGTGCCTGTAGAATCCAAGAGATGATAGAAGCCATCATATCCGTCTGTATATTCCGGGGCTTCGTTTGCAGGTAACCGACTGTGCAGCTCCATAGCGATTTTGGCAGCGTGAATCATTTTGTTTTTAGCCGTACCAGGATGCACATTCACACCGTGAATGGTAATATGGGCGGCTGCGGCGTTAAAGCTCTCATACTCCAGTTCTCCGAGCGGTCCGCCGTCTACCGTATAGGCATATTCAGCGCCAAAAGCGGCTACATCAAAGCGTTCCGGTCCTCTCCCAATCTCTTCGTCCGGTGTAAAAGCAACGCGAATTTTGCCATGTTGAATTTCTGGATGGTCAATCAGGTAGTGGATAGCTGTCATGATTTCTGCGATCCCGGCTTTGTTGTCTGCACCGAGCAGGGTGGTACCATCTGTTGTGATCAGGGTGTGGCCTTTATATTGAGTCAGTTCGGGAAACTCACGTGGAGAAAGAACCACACCAAGCGAAGCATTCAGCGTGATATCGCCCCCATCATAGTTTTCCGTCAATTGCGGCTTTACCCCTGCACCAGTCAGTTCGGTAGCCGTATCGAGGTGAGCGAGAAAACCGATGACGGGAACCACTTTATCCGTATTGGAAGGAAGGGTTGCCATCACATAACCATGATCATCAATGGTTACGTCTGTCATACCAATGGCTTTCAATTCGTCCACCAAAAGGTTGCCCAATGTAAGCTGTCCAGGTGTAGTGGGGCAAGTGTGGCTGCTTTCATCAGATTGGGTATCTACCTGAACATATGTAGTCAGGCGGTCAATCAGTTCCTGTTTCATGTGGATATCCTCCTTGGTGTCATTTCTATTATGGTAGGTATTTTATCATGATTAGGCTTATAATATGAAAAAAATGGTTGAACCTTTTAGGGATAATAGTAAAATAAAAGTAAAAATAGAGTAAAATCTTAAAGGAGTCTGCAATGCCTACGTTAAAAGATATCGCCCAGGAGGCAGAGGTTTCGATATCCACGGTCTCCCGAGTGCTAAATTATGATGAGACACTGTCTGTATCAGAGGAAACGCGGCGCAAAATTTTTGAGGTTGCCGAGCGTATGAAGTATACGACTGTTAAACGTAAAAATGGCGGTATTGGTCGTCAGCCCCGCAAGAAGGCGGAGGGACCCATCCGGTTGGGTATGGTGCACTGGTTTAGCGTGTACGAGGAACTGGAAGACCCTTATTATCTGTCTATCCGGTTTGGCGTGGAAAAAGAGTGCCGCCAAAGCGGGGCACAGCTGGAGCGTATTTTCAGAAGAGAGGACCTGACTGCGCTGAAGGCGTCATCCGAAGGGCTGCATGGGCTGATCGTGCTGGGGCATTTTAGCAGCGAAGAGGTAGAACGTATGCTGGAACTGCCCATTCCTTGCGTTTTTCTGGATCATTCGGTAGAGCGCACAGGGGCAGACTATGTGGTCATTGACCTTGCTCGCGCTACAGCTGATGCACTGGATTATTTGATGGGCGCAGGCCATCGTCACATCGGATATGTTGGTATGGACAAGGATGAGCAGTCCCATGATTCCGAACGAGTCGAGCTAGATGCCCGCTATGAGACATTTTTGCGGTATCAGGAACAGCACAGGCTGTGCACGTCGGATGATATTCATGTGTGCGGCGGAACGGCGGCAGACGGCTTCCGTGCGATGGAAGCGGCTATTTTGGCAGGACCAGAAAACCTGCCTACAGCTTTCTTTGTTGCGAGCGATTCGGTGGCTATTGGGGTGTTAAAGGCACTGGAGCGGCATCACCTTGCGGTGCCGGAACGGATCTCCATTGTTGGCTTCAATGATATTCCGACAGCGGAATATTTGACCCCATCTCTGTCAACGGTCAAAACACATACCGAACTGATGGGAGAAACGGGTGTTCAGTTCTTGCTGCATACGGTACGCAACGGTCCCAACGAGGTAGGGCGCAAGGTCATCATTCCGACCGAGCTCATGATTCGCAACAGCAGTGCGCCGCTACATACCGATGCCCCATAAAATCAACGTTATGGATTTGGACAGCCCTGCCATCCGGGGCTGTTTTTTTGATTGTAAAAAGATACAAAAATGGATTGACAATTGTCTTGTAAATGCTTACATTTAACATATATTTATTTTACCAAGTTTTACTCTTTATTTTTACTCAAATATTTTACTATGGTATAAGAGTGAAAAATAAAAGGTTGAGGTGACTGCCCATGCGTACCATTTTGCCGTTGAATGACCAATGGTTTTACCTTCCTGAATATGTCGAGAGCGAAGTAAGCGCAGGCATTGATGCGAGTCGGTATGAGCCAGTTCAGCTGCCGCACACGAATGTAGAGCTGCCGTACAATTATTTTGACGACAAGGCATTTCAGTTTATTTCTACGTATAAAAGAGAGCTGGACATTCCGGCAGATGCCAAAGGTAAGCGAGTGTATGTTGATTTTGAAGGAGTCATGACCTATGCCCAGGTATATCTAAACGGGGTAAAAGCGGGTGAGCATAAAGGTGGATATACACCGTTCAGCGTTGAATTGACCGAAGTTGCCGAGTATGGCGGCTCCAATGTGCTCACGGTCATCGTCGATTCCACGGAACGGGACGACATCCCTCCCTTTGGGGCAGTCATCGACTATCTGACCTACGGCGGTATTTACCGCGAAGTGCAGCTGCGAATAGTGGAGCCTGTACACCTCGGAACGGTATTCGTCCAAACGCCGGAGCCGCTTGCAGCAAGTAAGACGGTACGCGTCGTCGTGGAGCTGGAGGGCGCCAGCGATCAGCAGGACGACTTGACGGTCGCGCTGCAACTGCTGGACAGAGCGAGCGTGAAGGCGGAGACCGAGCTGGCAGTGGTGACGGCGGCGGAAGTGACGCTGGAGCTGAAAGAGCTGGGCGACCTGCAGCTTTGGGGTATAGATAGTCCCAAGCTATATGAAGCGAAGCTGACGCTGCTACGAGGCGGAGAAGAGTTGGATCAGGTGACCGTGCGCTTTGGCTTCCGCGAGGCCGAATTTCAGCCGGACGGTTTTTACTTGAACGGGCGGAAGATCAAGCTGCTCGGCCTGAACCGTCACCAATCCTATCCGTACGTTGGCTATGCTATGCCCAAAAGAGCGCAGCGTCGTGATGCAGATGTGCTCAAGGAGGAGCTGGGGCTGAATATGGTACGGACATCCCACTACCCTCAGTCCCGTCATTTTCTAGACCGCTGTGATGAGATCGGATTGCTCGTTTTCGAAGAGATTCCGGGTTGGCAGCATATTGGCGGTAAAGCGTGGAAGGACCAGGCGGTGAGGGACGTCGAGGACATGATTATCCGTGATCGTAATCATCCCTCCATCGTCATCTGGGGCGTACGAATTAATGAGTCGCAGGATGATCATGATCTGTACACGCGTACCAATGAGCTGGCACGAAAGCTAGATCCGACCCGTGCTACGGGTGGTGTGCGTTATATTGTAGGCAGTGAGCTGCTGGAAGACGTATATACGATAAATGATTTTGTTCATGATGGTGGGCACAAAAAATATTTGGCGAAGGAAATCCGCAATTTTGATACGTATGACGATACAGAAGGCGTAGATGGCGAAACGACAGGCTTGCGCCAGCCTTCTCTCGTTACAAAGCTGGATCATCCGGTCCCTTATCTGGTAACGGAATATAACGGGCATATGTACCCGACCAAGCGTTTTGACCAGGAGGAACGGGTAATGGAGCATGCACTGCGCCATACGCGGGTCCAAAATGCTTCCTATGCCGATGAGGGCATTGCCGGAGCGATTGGCTGGTGTGCTTTTGACTATAACACGCATGCTGATTTTGGTTCCGGTGATAAAATCTGCTACCACGGTGTCATGGATATGTTCCGCCTGCCTAAATTTGCAGCGAGCGTGTACCGGAGCCAGAAGAACGTCGAACAGGAAGTCGTTATGGAGCCGGTCACTTACTGGTCGCGTGGCGAGCGGAATATCGGAGGCATCGTGCCGCTGGTCGTGTTCACCAATTGCGATGAGGTGGAGTTCATCTACGGTCATGAGCGCAAAGGTGTTTATCGTCCGAACCGAGAGAAGTACCCAGCGCTTCCTCACCCCCCTGTCGTGATCGACGAGTTGACAGGCCACTGGGGCATGAAGTGGGAAGACGCTGTATTCATTGGGTACGTAAATGGGCAAGAAGTAATACGTAGATACTATTCACGTAATCCGGTGCCGACAGAGCTGCGCGTAGCTGCAGACGATACAGTGCTGGAAGCCGGCGATTGGGATGTCACTCGAGTGGTAGTCGATGCTCTGGACGAATACGGCAATGTATTGCCGTTCTATGCAGATCCCGTTTCGGTGGAGGTCGAGGGAGTGGGTGAATTGATCGGTCCTTCGAGCTTATCTCTGATTGGAGGACGTATTGCATTCTGGATTCGGTCGAAGGGGGAGGCTGGACAAATTCGTGTGAAGGTCTCTGCGCCTTCCCGTTTCGGTCCGCAGGAATTAGCCTTCACGTGCAATAATGAAGCAAAGGCAACATACAATCCTACTAGCCACTTTTTATAACGTTTGAGCCTTCCATTATTTAAAAAAGGAGTTGTCCGCAGATTCTGTAAAGGATCTGAGAGGGCAACTCCTTTTTACATATATAGGGTACGTTAATCTATGAGTCTTTTAAATTGTGTCTTATTACTGAGTCACTTAACGTTACGTTCATAGATTGGAAGCATAGAATACACTATCAAAAGCAAGGGAGGTGAAAACTATGGCGATTCTTTTACCTTCGCAATTCTACAATCTTGCTGCTGGTGTGGGTAAGTCCTTTTTTGAAAACCTGAGAGGCGGTAATAATGCTACAATTACCGTGAATAATACGGGTGCCAATCCGGTTGATCTTGTGGTTACCCGTGTCAATGCTCCTGTGATCACTTATGTTATCCCGGCGGGCAACAGTCTAACGTTAGAAGTTGCTTTGCTGCTGGTAGCTGCTCTTCAGGCGACTCCAGTTGGAGCAGTAACAGGTACAATCCAAATTGCTACATCTGATTTCTAACTTGTAACGACCTGACTCTCTAACTCTAGCTTTGCCGAAAGGCAAGGTTAGAGCTTTTTTTGTTTGAAATTTTCTGAAACTTTTTTCATATTGTGCCGATATATACATATAGCATAGCAAACAACAACATCGAAAAGGAGTACCCTGTATGAGCTTTAGCAATCCGGTTTTACGTGATGACATCTTTTTGCGCGAAGATGAAAGAGAAGCTAGTGAACAACGCATGACCATTGGAGGAACGGTGAACAAAACGTTGCTTCTGCTGGTTCTGCTCATCGTCTCTGGCAGTATTACCTGGTACATGACCTATGAAGGAACTGTAGAGGTGCTATCTTTGCTGACGGCAGGATTTATTGGTATGACAGGCGTAGCACTTGCGATATCCTTTTTTCCAAAAACGGCGCCATTACTCTCTCCTGTATATGCGATTCTGAGTGGTTTTGCTTTGGGTGGCGTTTCAGCTTTTATGGAGTATGAGTACCCTGGGATTGTGGCCAATGCCATTTTGCTGACTGTGGGTATCTTGTTCTTGATGCTCTTTATGTACACACAGCGAATCATCAAGGTGACACGCGGCTTTATCTCATTCGTTGTCCTATGTACAATGGCAATTTTTCTGGTGACGCTGGTTGATTTTATGTTGAACTTTTTCGGTATGAATGTTCCGTATATCCATGAAACAGGTTGGCTGGGCATCGGCATCAGTTTATTTATCGTGATCATTGCGGCTTTAAATCTGCTGGTGGATTTTAATTTCATTGAAGAGCAAGCAGATCAAGGCGCACCCAAATACATGGAGTGGTATGGTGCTTTTGCATTGCTGGTGACTCTAGTATGGCTGTATGTACGGATTTTGGACCTGTTGGCCAAGTTCAGTAAGAGGGACTAAGTGCAGGGTGAGAAGAAAGGGATGGCTGAATGCCGTCCTTTTTTGTATTTTAAATAGACGGTTTAAAAATTGCATTTTACGTTAAATACATAGAAGTTGGGTAAAACATTAAGACAGACAGGAGAGGAGTGAGTACATGTATCAAGTAGTGCTGGTTAGGCATGGAGAAAGCGTGTATAACCGACAAAACCTGTTTACGGGCTGGACGGACGTGGACCTGACTGAACAAGGGACTCATGAGGCCATTGAGGCGGGACGTATTCTCAAGGAGGCTGGTTATACGTTTGATTTGGCATTTGCCTCTGTGCTAAAACGATCTATCCGCACGTTGTATCACATCTTGGATGAACTGGATCATCTGTGGATACCTGTGCAGAAGTCATGGAAGCTGAATGAACGCCATTACGGTGCTCTTCAGGGGCTTAGCAAGCTGGATTCTGCCGTTGAATACGGCGAGGAGCAGGTCCATATCTGGCGGCGTAGCCTGACAGTGCGGCCCCCCATGCTGGATGAGAAAGACGAGCGGAGTCCGCATCGGGAAGAGCGTTATCGCAATATTAAGCCAGAAGAGCTGCCGCTTGGGGAAAGTCTGGAGGACACAGTGCATCGGGTCGGCGAGTTTTGGAAGCAGCGGATTGTACCTTTGATTCTCAAAAAGGATCGAGTTATCATTTCTGCACATGGTAACACTTTGCGGGCTTTAATCAAGTATATGGAGAATCTGGACGAAACCGCATTGCTGGATTTGAATATTCCGACAGGTATTCCGCTGGTGTATGAGCTGGATGAGCATATAGATCCCATCCGGCGCTTTTATCTCGGTGATCCGAGTCATGTAGAGGCTAAGAAGCAGGCTGTGGCCAACCAAAGCAAGGTAACGGAGTGAGTTTTCATACACAAAGAGGACAGGGCGCTTCCTCGCATCCTGTCCTCTTTGTGTTGGGTATAGATTAAGCGTTTGCTTCTTCTTCTGATTCCTGGCTGTCTTCCTCTGCGGGAAGTGCCCACACCGACACACTGCCGGCACGAACGGGAAATATGCCGTAGCCATCCTGCCCGATCTTTACGATATGATCGTGATGCCCGGTCAAATCTATCCATTCTTCCCCTGCACGTTGTTTACCTACGAACATGCGCTTTTCCCCGTCATTTGCGTTGGTGATCACCACAGCACATCCGGAGCCTTCCAGCTCAGGCACGCCTTGACGAACCCATCCAATCGTATGGGGATCATCGAAATAATCTTTTTGCTCACCATAAGCTTTATGGTACCGGGCATATAGTAGCGGGTCTAGCTCAGCTTGCTTGCCTTTCACGGGCGTTTGCCCCTGAATACCGTAGTAATCGCCGTAGAACACGCAGGGATAACCGTCCTTGCGCAGCAAGATAAGTGCATAGGCGCTGGGCTTAAACCAGTCCTCCACCCAGGATTCGAGCGCTTCGTGCGGCTGGGAATCATGATTATCGACAAAAGTAACCGAGTTCAGGGGATGGGTATGAACCAGCGTATCCTCGAAAATGGTGCTTAGATCGAAATCCTTGCCACCCAAGGAAGCGCTATGTAGTTTGTAGTGGAGGGATACGTCAAACAGGTCGATTTTATAATCAATGGTATCCAGGAACTTTTGACATGATTCCAGATCCGGTTTCCAAAACTCGCCTACCATATAAAAATCCTGCCCGCGTTTTTTAATCATTTCTGTAGCAAACTCTCGTACAAATTCATGATTAATATGCTTGATTGCATCCAGACGGAATCCGTTGCATTGCAGAGTGTCCACCAGCCATTTGCCCCAGCGGATCATCTCTTTGCGCACATCCTGATGATTATAGTCAATATTGGCGAACATTAAATAATCATAATTGCCGAATTCATCATCTACATTTTCGCTCCAGCTTTTATTTTTACCTAAAATACGATAGATTCCTGTCCGGTCCTGGCTCGCATCGTAATCGGTTCCGTTAAAATGTTCAAAGTTCCATTGAAATGTGGAATACTTCCCTTGTCGGCCGGGGAATGTAAATTTAGTCCAGCCTTCGATATCAAAGGGCTCGGAAATGACCTCATTGCGGTTATCCGGGTTGACCTCGACGACCTTGAATACTTCGGTTTCATCCGCACCAGCTTTATGGTTCATGACCAGATCGACATAGACGGCCACACCGTGACGAACGCAGGCAGCAACAGCTTCCAGCAGGTCTTCCCTGGTTCCGTATTTGGTGCGCACCGCGCCTTTTTGGTCAAACTCGCCCAGATCGTAAAGGTCATAGACGCCGTATCCCGTATCCTCGGGCGACTGGCCTTTGGTGACAGGTGGAATCCATATCGCGTCAATTCCTTTGGCCTTCAGTTCCGGTGCCAGGCGGGCAAGCTTCTTCCAGTGAGAACCGTCAGCTTCGACATTCCACTCGAAAAATTGCATCATCGTATGGTTCCTTTTCATGTGCGTCCCTCCTTTATATATAACAAGTTACCCACCAAGTGAGGGGGGCTAAACGTCAGACGGTCAATATGATGCTGAATGAAGAACAAGGATCGCTGTATAACGTATGCTAAATCATTAAAATTTGTTATACCTGAGTGTTCATAATGTCTCAATAGCTAGAAAAGGGAACGTGAAAACGGTAAAATGAATCTAACTTAACAATAGTTCGGGTTTTGGGCAAACCGTGGAGCGCGAGCAATAGAAGAAAGGAGGGGTGGACGTGACAGAACCGCAGCAGAATAAGGATGAAACGAGCAAAGCGCTGATAAAAAAATGTACGTATTGTCAGGAGATGAAACCTTTAACGGACTTTCAGCGCAGAACGGGTCGCCGGGCGGGTCCTTATTCCCGGCGTGGTCCTTGCCGTTCCTGCCGGGGGTTGGCCCCGCAAGAACGTGCGGCTACGTCCGCTCCTTACGGCGAGGAAGCGAACCTCTCGGCTGCTCCCGTGACGCAGCATAGCCTTGGAGCAAATACGGCTGTGCACAGCCTGGAGGCGTCACTACCTATGGAGGCACAGCGCCCCCGCAGGAAGCCGGTCACGGATAAAGCGCGTGAGCGCCATCGGCAACGGGTTCGGCATCTGCTTAGTAGGCTGAAGCCTGCGGATACTCGGGCGTTGCGGCTCAATCGTAATGGCATGATTCGGCTAAGAGGTAAAACCGATCAGGGGAGACGCTGGCATCAAGAGATTGAGCTTGATCTAGCCATGACCCTGGTCAGAGAGCGTATGGCGGTGATTGTTAATCCTTACACCGTGCGCAGACTGTATAGCAACAAGGAATTTCGCCAATATGTGCTTAAGCGTGACCGCTATACTTGTTTCTTTTGCGGGGGCTACGGTGACACGATTGATCATTTACTGCCTCGGGCAAAAGGGGGCCACACGACGCCAGTCAATTGTGTATGTGCTTGCAATGAATGCAATCAAGTTAAGGCTGCCCGCGATGTAGATGAGTTCATTGAGTCTGGTGTGCCACAGCCGTCTCCTGATGATTTCGAACCACCTGATATTCCTGATGCTTCTGAAGACACCCTACGTAGGTAGGGCGATTCTGCCAATGCAGCTTGTTCGCCCGACCCACAAGTGGTGATGATCGGGCCTCTGTATGAATATATTTTGGGTTATTTTCATATTATCGAACTGAAACGTACGCTCTCTATTACCCTCCTCTAGTCTAAAATGACCCTTTTTCAAGGGAAACTTGGACAAAAATCGAGCTTATTCTAATTTTTATCTAAAATAACAATAAAAAATTTGCAGAAATTTGTGCAAATTTAAAATTTCTTCGACGATTGTGTTGTGAAAGGTGTAATATAGAGGTATAGGGTTCCGTTTCGGCCTGTTGTAGTCACGAAGGAACGCTTCGTGAGATATTCCGCAGCAGTAACAACAGAATAACGTCTGAGCAATATACAATTGGCATCTGCGATAAATCAGTCTTGCCCTTTAGGGTATAGGCCGGTTTAAGCTGTGCTTCTTGTATGTTTAAGGGCGTGAATTCAATGAACGTTTTATTGCTAGAGTTTATGGATACAGGTTACGAGAGAGGATGGACTTCTATTTTCACAGTAAAGGAGGACGTTCACGCATGTCTGAAAACCAACAAGAGGTGGCAGTAACACAAGAAGCTACCAAAGAGTCTCGGGATGTACTGGACCAATTGATGAAACCGGAGGTTCAGCAATCGCTGACCGTACTGGTAGAGAATCTGCCAAAGTTGACTGAGATGGTTACTTTGATGACCGACGCTTATGATGTAGCTCGCAGTCTGGCAACTGACCCTGTCTTTATCGGAGATATGAAAAACTCCATGGGAGAGTTTGTGAAGCCTGTAACAGAATCGGCTAAAGGATTGGCTTCTGCTGCGATTGAAGCAAATGACCGTGTACAAACTACGGATGGCAGTGTAGGTCTGTTCGGTCTGCTCAAAATGCTTAAAGATCCGAATGTACAAAAAACGCTGCGTTTCAGCCAGGCTTTCCTGGATATTCTGAATGAGCGCCAACGCGAAAGCAAATAATTACCTGATCGAGAACGGAGGATGGACATGTCGAAGCAAATTTTGATCTTGGGCGGCGGATACGGCGGATTGCTGGCCGCTCTTACAGCACGCCAGCATATGGACGCTAGTCAAGCAACCATTACAGTGGTTAACCGCTTTGCGTCGCACCAAATTATTACGGAACTGCACCGTTTAGCGGCAGGTACAATTGCCGAAAAAGCTGTGGCGCTTCCTTTGGAGAAACTGCTGCGTAACAAAGAAATTATCCTGAAAGTGGATACGGTTTCCGAAATTAAGCCTGACGATAAAAAAGTAACCCTGGCCAGTGGTGCTACATTGAGCTATGACGCTCTCGTTATCTCCCTGGGCAGCGAAACGGCATACTTCGGTATTCCGGGACTGCAAGAGCATAGCTTCACGCTGAAATCCGTGGCAGAAGCCAATCGCATTCGCGCACATGTGGAAGCTCGTCTAGATGCTTACAAGCAATCCGGTAACCAAGCGGACGCTACAATCGTTATCGGTGGTGGCGGTCTGACAGGCGTTGAGCTGGTGGGCGAATATGCTGACAAATTGCCTGCAATTTGTCGCGAAAAAGGTATTAACTACGAAGATATCAACTTGTATTGTGTAGAAGCTGGACCATCTATTTTGGCAGGCTTCCCTCAACCACTAGTTGATCGTGCAGTAACAAGCCTTGAAAAACGTGGCGTTCAAATCGTAGCGGGTGTTCCGATTACAGAAATGAAAGCAGACGAAGTTCTCCTGAAAGACGGACGTTCGATCAAAACGAACACACTGATCTGGACAGGCGGCGTACAAGGTAATGCACTGGTTGGCGCATCCGGTATCGAAGTAAACCGTGGTCGTGCAACTGTGAATGGTGCACTGCAATCGACTTCTCACGAAGACATCTTCCTCGCTGGCGACAGCGCAGTGGTGTTCCCGGCTGAAGGCGAGCGTCCATACCCTCCAACTGCACAGTTGGCTTGGCAAATGGGCGAATTAGTTGGTTACAACATCTTCGCTTATTTCAACGGAGCGAAAATGGAAAGCTTTACACCGGTATTCTCCGGAACACTGGGCAGCTTGGGCAGAACAGACGCGATCGGTACTGTAGGCGCGAATGGCACCCAACTGAAAGGCGCTGTAGCTACTTTGATGAAAGAAGGCAGTAACATCCGTTACTTGTCCCATATCAAAGGACTTTTTGCATTGGCCTATTAATATTTCTTACTTTTATATGCTTTATCCAAAGAGAGTGCAATTCTGTGCTCTCTTTTTGTTTTGCAGTTTAACCCATTATAAACCAGTATATGTAAAATGTCATGTGTATTTCTGGATATATGTTGTAAATTATGGTTGAAATGATATTTTTGTGACGATACACTGGTAACGAACAATAACGAGGAGGGTATTATGATTATGAAAATTAGGTTACTAATCTGTCTTATGATTGTATTGAGTTTGGGTGCTACAAACACGAATTGGGCATCAGCTCAAGGCCAAACGCCCATACACTTGAAGGTCAATGATCATTACGTTTTATACACCTACCCTGCATCACCTTTTGTGGATAAGAAGGGGAGACTGCTTATACCGCTCCAAGCGGCTGAGGATATACTGGGCGGCAAAGTAAGTTATAATGCAGCGAACAAGACGGCTGCTGTTGATCTGTTGGGGCGTAATGTAACGGCTACGATCGGATCACCCGAAATATCGGTTAACGGCGAACCTATGACAATGGATACAGTCCCCATCATGAAAAGCAACGCGATGTTTTTGCCGGTATCCATTTTGTTGAAGGATACAGATGCGAAGATGGAGTGGGATCCCCAACGTGGCTTATTGAAGCTAAAACATGATAGCTTTACGGAGAGTCCCGTTCTTATGAGGTTTAAGGGACAAGACTTGGCCCAAGTCATTGATGCGAATGCGTTTGACCTTATTTCCTTTGACTGGGATAAAAAGAAGGATGTATTGAATATTCATGCTACTTATAAGAGCGACTTATCGCCCGCCTTCAAGCAAATTGACTTTAATCCTATGATTGTTTATAGCAAAGGGACCTATAGTGTAAATCCTTATTCTAGACCCAGTATGTTTTACAAAGTGAAAACCACCACTCCTGGTAATTTGGTTTATACGAGAAATATCGATACAATCGATGCGGATAAAGACTATATAAAATATATTACTTCTGTAGGCAGATTGATTGAGTAGTGGAATGTATGTTGCTTGTACATCACAAAAAAGCGACAAAGGCTTAAGGGCCTTTGTCGCTTTTTTGTGAAAGATTAATCTTAGAAGGTAATGATTTGACTATTGTTTCCTTTATTACGTACATATCCAACGACTTTGGATACAGACTGTTTATCTTTAAGATAATCAGTAACGCCATCTGTCAGGTTGTTTCTTTGATTGTTCGAAAGTTTATTCCAGTCATCCGAATTTACATAAACCTCGACGATAGCTTCATTGCTGTCGCCTCTTACGGTGAAATCAAAGCCGACTCCATTATAGGTGCCATATCTATCGGACAAGTTACGTTGGATCGTACTTGAATCCAGAGAAGAAGCTACATCCCTCAAAGTAACATCGCCTCTGCTGTTGGTTGTAAAGGTCGCCATCTTATCTCTATTACTGGAGTTTTTAACCGTACCCTCTACATCGGCATCTTTATACTCTTTCAAAATATCTTCAACGATGTCCTCCAAGTAGCTTCTCTTTCTGCTGTCGGATAGGTCAGTCCATCTGGATTTCGTCATTTCGATGGTCACCGTAATATCGCTTTTGTTACCATCCAACGTGATATCCGAGTTGGTGCTGTAGTCATCGCTGTGATCATCGTTCAGCTTCTTTTGAAGATCCTTCAAGGAGCTAGAGCTATTTTTGCTTGCTTCATCTTTTAGCGTCTGGTTGTCTTTTTGCAATTGAGCAATGGTAGCGTCCTTCGTCGTGTTTGCTGCTTTCGCTGTGTTGAGCTCTTGAGTCAGCGTCGTAATCTGGTTGTTCAACGCCGTAACTGTAGACTGATCAATCGGAACGCCGTTGTCAGCAATGACTACGCGTTTGTTCGTGCCATCCCATGTTACTTTTTTATCCAAAGCTGTACCTGCCAGCTTCAGCGGGATATACGTCACGCCATCCAGCAGAAATGGTTCTGTTTTGGCATCAGTAGGAACCTCGGTTCCGTTGTAGATGATTTTAATATTGTTATATACTGCTTGGATCGGCTTAGTCACTTGTGCGGCATATGTGGATTGGCTGAAAAGAGCCCCGGATATGGCCAAGGCGGATACGGCAGTGATGATGACAGGTTTTTTGATAGATTTCAGTGATTTCATTCGTTGGTCTACCCCTTTATTTAAGAATTATAGCCTGGTTCATAGACTAGAGTAACATTAATGCCTACAAAATCCAACAGCTTGGAGAGTCATTATGGGTTGTGCTTATATTGGTTAGACGCAACAGCAACCATAAAAGTTGCCCTGTTCGCGCAAAAGTTTTTCCAAAAGTATCCGAACAACACAAAACAAGCCCGCTGCACAAGACAGCGAGACTTGTAGGTAAAACAGTGCGCCGAAGTTATCCATTCAGGATTATTTGCCGTCCTTCAGTTTGCCTGCTGTTTCCTGAAGATGGCCTTTGGCCTTATCCAGTTTACCTTCGGCTTGAAGGGACTTATTATCGGTAGCGTTCCCGATTTGGTCCTTGATTTCACCTTTGGCTTTGTTCACATTACCTTTGATTTTATCGCTAATTCCGTTATCCTTCATGTTGAAGCCCTCCTTATGTGATCGAACTTTCATTCAGCATGCTGTAGTTAGTCATTACCCGAGCAAGGGTAATACGAAACCAGAGGCTGTATATCACAGACGGGGGTATAATGTTGGATACGGGTTAAATCAGAACGTGAAGTGGGGAGTGGGCGCATGCTCAAAATTTTATTGTTTATTCTCGTTATTCAAATTATTTACGTATCGGCGTATACACTGCGCATGATTCTGACGCTGAAAGGACAGAAGTACATTGCTGCGCTCATTAGCACCGTAGAAGTTACGGTCTATGTATTGGGCTTGAATGTTGTGCTTAAGTATCTGGATCAAGTGGCAAGTCTTGCGGTATACGCCATTGGCTATGCATTGGGTATTCTGATTGGAGCATGGATTGAGGAAAAAATAGCGCTTGGTTATGTCACCGTTAAGGTGATCAGCAATGAGATTAATGGAGGAATTGCCAATGCGCTGCGGGACAAAGGATACGGCGTTACAGCCTGGCTGGGCAGTGGGCGTGATGGAGAGCGCCTGGTGATGGAAATTTTGGCTAAACGGAAAAACCAGAATAGGCTGTATCAGTCCATTCTGGAGCTGGACCCTAAGGCTTTTGTCATTACGGTAGAGCCGAAGCAATTTCATGGCGGCTTCTGGACCAAGGCTATCCGTAAATAAACATTTTGGTAAATTGCGCATATTTTTTGGAGCTTGGAGCATATTAATACCCGCACAGGTGAATTTTTCAAAAATCCTGGCACAGGTGGGGATTAACAGTAAAATGACAGGGGATATTACCCTATAAAAAACCGAGGGGGGATATAGATGTACAGACGCCAGGCCCCGGAAATCATTCCAGAGGAAAATACGGCTATTTGGTCGTGTACAAATGAGGGTTGCAATGGCTGGATGCGAACGGATTTCACCTTTTTGAACGAGCCAGCTTGTCCATTTTGCCAAGCCTCGATGGGGCAGGAAATGCGGATGTTGCCGATTCTCAATCGGGCGGGCAATTCCTTTGTCGCCCAGCGCTCCTAATCCAGGATTCTGCAAGATCCACAATGGAAAGTGAGTACGATGATCACACTGCAATACTTATGAACGTCAAAAGCCGCTCCAGCGACATGCTGAGCGGCTTTTGGTTGTGATATTGGAGTAGGGGTGACCTGTTACAAAGTAAGGTACACGTTGATCATGGCCTCTCGATGGGCTGCACGGAGTCACGATATACAATATGACCCTGCACCAGGACCCGACCAAAGCGACTGCCGGGATGGCTTATTTTTTTCATCATCGAATCAATTGCGGTACGTGCCATCTGCTCGATGTCTACTCCGACTGTGGTCAGTTGCGGAACAATAAGAGTGGCGTATACATCATTGTCAAAGCCGACCACAGAGCAGTCTTCAGGTACGCGGTATCCCAGAGCAATGAGCTTGTGCACCAGATTGTGAGCGACCTGATCGCAATTACATACAAAGGCAGTCGGCAGCGGCTGAGGAAGCTCCATTTCAACATAAGAGCCTTCGTCGTCCCGGTCACTGAGCACCCACTCGTTACGGAGAGGCAACCTGTGCTCCAGCAAGGATTTATAGTAGCCGAGGAAACGATCCTGAATACTACTGGTGGAATAGAGGTTGCCCACATATGCAATATCCCGGTGTCCCTGGGCGATCAAATAGTTGGTCAGCTCGTAGGCCCCGTAAAAATTATCCGTCACCACGGAGTCGATATCGGCATGCTCATCATAAAAATCGAGAAACATTTTGGGCAGTTCCATGGTTTGTACAAGCTCAATATATGGCTTGCTCACTTGGCCTAGGAGAATGAAGCCGTCCACCTTACGGTCGTAATAGATACGTGGGAGATTAAGCTGTTCTTCGTCTTCGCGATGGAGGATGTGAAGAATGCCGTAGTAGCCGTATGGCTCCAGTGCCCGTGAAATTTGCTGGTAGATGTGCAGATAAAACGATTGGCCAGGGCCGGTAAAACGTTCGGGAATGACAACACCAATGTTATAGGTGAGGCCCTCCTTCATGGACTTGGCAACGGTATTGAAACGATAACCCATTTCGCCCGCGAGCGTCTTAATACGCTCTTTTAGCTCCTCACTAACCCCATCCTTGTCATTGAGCGCCTTCGACACGGTCACGCTGCTTACTCCCAGCTTATCTGCAATATCCCGCATCGTTACGTTGCTCTTCATTCCTGTTCCGCCTTCCAATTTTAAAAAGATAAGCATCTTGCCTAAATCCAAAGAATGGATGCAAAATGCTGGGGGGATATATTAGTAGCTTAGCTGCCTGTAAAGATACAAAGACTGGCAGCGTAGCTGCCCATAGAACAACAATTAGCCTGCGGGTAACAGTTGTTCTATGGATAGTATACATGGTTCCGCAAGCAGGATAAAGCCTGCGGCTTATGTCTGCTGAGAAGGACGGGAGTGCGCTTTCAATAGCGCTTCATTGTGATGAATCAGATCACGGCGAACAGCGGCGCTGCTGAGAGAGCGCAGCGGGTCGGATGGTGTATTGAAGGTGTAGTCCTCCAGTCGAGCGATGGTGGTTGTCGCTACGTGGATACGGGTGTCACTGGAAGCGTAGTAGATAAAAACTTCATCTTGTTCATTAACGACTGCACCGTTGCAAAAAATAACATTCGAAACGTCGCCCACGCGTTCCTCATCATAAGGAGCTAGAAAGTGCCCGCCGGGCTTAGCAATGACGCGCGTAGGGTCTTCCAGACTGGTGGCAAAGGTATACAGCACATACCGCAGCCCGGCGGCCGTATTGCGTACCCCGTGAGCGATATGAATCCAGCCGCGGCTGGTCTTAATCGGGGCAGGCCCCTGTCCGTTCTTGGCTTCGTACACCGTATGATAACGGCGCTCATCAATGACGGTTTCGTGTTCAATCACGGGCTGTGTAATATCTTTGCACAGGCCGAAGGCAATGCCACCGCCCGAGCCGGTGGAAATAAACCCGTCCTGAGGACGAGTATAGAAGGCGTATTGACCGTCCACAAATTCAGGGTGCAGGACAACGTTGCGCTGCTGTGGGGACTGGGTAGTAATGTTGGGAAGCCGGGTCCATGTACGAAGATCACGAGTACGGACCAGTCCGGCCTGAGCGACAGCACTGGAGGTATCGTGAGGTGGCGCGTCAGGGTCCTTTTTTTCCGAGCAATAAATACCGTAAATCCAGCCGTCCTCATGCTTCACCAGCCGCATATCGTACATATTTGTTTCTTCTGGGTCGATATCCTCCCATACTAGGGGGGCGTCAATGAATCGAAATTGATCAATGCCGTTATCGCTTTCTGCCAAAGCGAAAAATGATTTTCGATCCAGTCCTTCGGTACGCGAAACAAGAATGTATTTTCCTTCATGATAGATCGCCCCTGGATTCAATGCTGCATTTACACCCAGCCGCTCCATGAAAAAGGGATTAGTTTGCGCATCCAGATCGAACCGCCAGTGAAGTGGAACATGATGGCGTGTGAGCACTGGATAGAGGTAGCGCTCGTAGATACCATTGTAAAAGGTAGTTTTAACCTCATTAGGGCGTGTAATCAGTTCCTCTTGCTGCAATAGCAGCTCATCGTATTTGCTATGAATCATTGGTTTTCCATCCTTTCTAGCATTTCTATGCAAAATCGGCTGTTGTGATAAGGGCACTTCCAAGGGCCTGCAATCTCTCTCGCATCAGGCTTACCATCCGCTTGAACTGACCAGAACCATTCGCCTCCGGGGCGCGGATCTATGATATATTGCCGAGTATAGGCCCACAGATTACGCACAATTTGCAAAAATCGTTCGTCATTTGTACGTTGAAACGCATTGTAAAAACCAACCATCCCCTCGGCCTGCACCCACCAAATACGTGAGGTGTCTACCCGCTCTCCTTCTCGCTCGTTGATGAGCGATCCGTCTGGCTGAACAGCACGCTCTGCTACCGCATTGGCAATATCCATCACCATGTCCAGGTATTCTGACGGGTAATAACCCAGCACATTCATAGCGTCCTCAATCAACCAGCTGGCTTCGATGTCGTGACCATATGAGGTCAGGTCAAGCAGAGAGCGCCATTCACGATCGAAGAATACCCCCAATCGTCGGGCAGAAGCATCGTAAACGCGACGATATAAAATATCCAGTACGTTCGTCAGTGCATCTCGAACCTCTTCATTTGGCCAGACGCGCAGCAATTGGGTATACGCTTCCAAAACATGAATATGCGTATTCATGGTGATATGCGCGGTAACTCCATTTTCGCTGAGCAGCTCATTAGGCTGCGTGTTCCACAAGCGGTCATATTGCTCGCCGTATGCCTGCCGGGCGGGATCATATCCTTTTTGCTCCAGCAGGTGGAACAGCTCCATAGCTAGTGGCAATGCACTCGGGTCGTCTGTGGCACGTGCATACTCTGCTAGCGCATAGATCGCGAATGCCTGCGCGTATACATGCTTGCACGTGTCCACGGGTTGCCCGGTGTAGTCCACCATCCAATACATTCCTCCATGTAATGGATCAAGCAGGTGATCTCGCAGGAATGTGAATGCATCTCGTGCGGCTTCTGCATAGGTATCTTCCCCTGTTACACGAGCAGCCGCCGAGAAGGACCAGAGTAGCCGTGCAGTGGCAATCCCGCCTTTGTCGGCTTGGTTATGAGTGTGCAGATCCACATCCACCTCGCCGTAAAACCCACCGTGTGTCTCATCCTTCAGTCCAAGCCAGAATGGGAGTATGTGTTCCTTCCATTCCTGTCTAATTTCGTCCAGTAGTGTTGCCAAGAGACAAAGCCTCCTTCGGGAAAAATATTAGGTTATCGTTAACTTTACAGAATTATCATATCTAGCTGTTTGTAAACTGTCAACCATGCTAAATTGGTGTTTTTTCATAAGGTGTGACCGATTCCACTTCACAAAAAAAAGAATATTGCAATTGACATAGTAAGCGCTAACATAATAAAATGATTTTGTTACTTTAACGATAACCTTATTAAAAAACAACAGGAGGAGTCGTCTCATGAAGTTGTCCAAGGTTTTGATGTCATTACTATCTGTGGTTTTGTTAGCGGGGCTGTTTACTGGCTGTACCTCAAAGAAGGATGAGCCAGCTGCCAGCTCTGATCCAAAGGCCGTGGAAGGTGAAATTACGGTTATCACACAGCGGACAGATATTGTGGATACGGTATTTCAGGACTACGCCAAGGAATTTAACAAGCTTTATCCGAACGTGAAGGTCAATTTCCAGGCATTGGCCGATTATGATGGTCAAATTAAAATTCGGATGGGGACCAGGGATTACGGGGATGTTTTGCTGATCCCTGGCAGTATTCCAGTTGAAGAGCTGCCCAATTTTTTCGAACCACTGGGTACTTATGAGGAGATGAAAAATAAGTATACCGGCATTGAAGAACGTACGGTGGATCATAACAGCTACGGTATTCCGATTGCGATGGTTTACTCTGGTGTGATTTATAACAAAAAGGTGTTCAAGGACGCAGGAATCACGCAGCTTCCCAAAACACCGGACCAATTCCTGACAGCGTTACAGCAGATTAAGGACAAAACCAAGGCAGTGCCGCTGTTTACGAACTATGCCTCTGGTTGGGCACTGACCCAGTGGGAGTCTAGTCTGGCAACATTGGCGGGTACAAAGGAATACGTGAATGTCACACAACCGAATACAGATGACAATTTCACAAAGGGCCAGCCTCACTATGAACTGTATAAGGTCCTATACGATGCAGCTAAAAAAGGCCTGATTGAAAAAGATCCAACGACTACGGATTGGGAGACCTCCAAGGCAGATCTTGCTCAAGGCAAAATCGGTACGATGGTGCTTGGCTCTTGGGCAATTGACCAGATCAAAAGCACAGCTCCTAACAAGGATGATATCGGTTTTATGCCTTTCCCGACGAATTCCTCCAAGGTACTTGTGCCGCTGGCTGGTGACTTTAACCTCGGTATTAACGTAAACAGTGAAAATAAACCAGCGGCCCGTGCCTGGGTGGACTGGTTTACCGAAAAGTCCAACTATGCTGTAGAGCAGGCAGGCAGTATTAGTCCGCTGAAGGGTGCTCCAATGCCTAGCATTTTGAAGCAATACGAAGATCAGGGGGTCGTTTTTGAAACACTTACTCCATCTCCAAAAGGACAGGAAGGAATTGTTGATAAAATCGACAAAATGGGCGAAATTGGTTTGTGGCAGCCTGATTTCAAGAAACGCATTATTGAGGCAGCGGTGGGTAACCGCCCGGAATCGTATGACGCCATTATGAAAGATCTGAACGATGCATGGGTGAAGGCGCGTGCTGAAGTGGCTGCTAAGGAAGCAAAATAGCCATCTGAACTGACGAAAAGAAAGGATCGACGTAGCAGTCGATGGACGGATAGCCAGGAGGTGCAGCATGTTAAAATTTTCGAATCTCAGCTACTCCAAACAAAGATTGGCGATTATTGTTGCCTTTTCATTTATTCCGCTAGCGCTGCTGATCACTTTTGCGTACTTGCCAGTGATCAATATGTTTAAGTACAGCTTTTCGGACTGGAACGGCTATAGTAAGCGTCTGGAATATGTGGGTTTTGAAAACTATATCAAAATCTTTACCGATCCCGAGTATTTCTCGGTGTTTAAGGTCAGTCTGTATTACTTTGTAGCCACGTTTGTACAGATGGGTCTGGCCCTTTATTTTGCAAGCATTCTCAGCTTTCAGACCTGGTTTAAAAATTTCTTTAAAGGCGTTTTGTTTTTTCCTTCCCTGATGAACGGGGTGGCCATTGGTTTTATTTTTCTATTCTTTTTTAAGCCAGACGGCACGCTCGATACACTGCTTCAGGCAGTGGGGCTGGGTTCGTATGTCAAGCTGTGGCTGGGCAACCCGGAGATTATCAATATTTCGCTGGCGGGCACGTCGATCTGGAGATACATGGGCTTTAACTTTATTGTGTTTCTAGGTGCGATTTCTTCCATATCCAGTGATCTGTATGAAGCAGCCGATATCGATGGGGCCAACCGCTGGCATCAGTTCCGCTCAATTATTTTGCCGAGCATCAAGCGGATTTTGCAGTTGAACCTCATCTTGGCCATTAGCGGTGCGGTCAGTGCATTCGATATTCCGTATATTATGACCGGTGGCTCCAATGGTAGCGAAACATTCGTCATTCAGACGCTTGATGTGGCATTCAAATACAGCAAGGTCGGTTTGGCCTCGGCGATGGCGGTTGTTCTGCTGCTGATCGTAATCGCTGTTACGCTGCTTCAACGGTTGCTAATTCGGGGAGAGGAGGACTAATCATGTATAAGCTGAAAAGAATACTGGCTAGCAGCATCAAGTATGCGGCGCTACTACTAGGTGCGTTCATTGCACTGCTACCGATTGTCGTAATTTTGTTTGCATCTTTGAAGACGAAGACTGAATATGCGGCAACCAGTCCTCTGACTCCCCCTGTGAACTGGCTGAATTGGGCTAACTATACCAAAGCCTTTATTAACGGAAATATGCTGACCGGATTTGTGAACACAGCTTTTATCCTGTTGATTTCGATCATCGGAGCCACGTTGACCGGTTCCATGATTGCGTACATTTTGAACCGTTTTAAATTTAAGGGCAAAAGTCTTATGCTAGGTGCGTTCCTGCTCGCGACCCTCATTCCGGGGGTAACGACACAGGTATCAACATTTCAAATTATCAACAAGCTGGAGCTGTTTAACACGCCTTGGGCGGCGATCTTGCTGTATTTGGGAACGGATATTATTGCGGTGTATATTTTTCTGCAATTTCTGGATTCCATTGCGGTGGCGCTGGATGAATCGGCCATGCTGGATGGGGCCTCCTATCTGACGATCTACTGGCGGATTATCTTGCCCCTGCTGAAGCCTGCCATTGTGACGGTGATCATTATCAAGGGCGTTAATATTTACAACGACTTTTACACCCCGTTCCTGTATATGCCCAAAACAAGCCTTCAGGTCATATCGACGGCGCTGTTCAAGTTTAAAGGACCCTATGGATCACAATGGGAAGTCATTAGCGCGGGCATTATCATTGCCATTATTCCGACGTTGATTGCCTTTTTATCCTTACAAAAATATATCTATAACGGATTCGCTCAGGGTTCGGTGAAATAGAATAACGACGAAATAAAAAAAGATGAGATCAAATATCTCGGTGAGAGGAGAATATACGTATGAATAAATTGAATGTGGATTTGGGAGTAAATAGCATGCGAATTTTGGGAGAGAGTCTGCCGAAAATGCCGTGGCAGGATAAGCCTGAGGGCAGTGAGGCTCCGGTATGGAGACATACTGAGAATCCGGTCATTGGGCGGAATCCGGTGCCGGGCATTGCCCGTATTTTCAACAGTGCAGTAGCTCCGTATGAGGGACGGTTTGTAGGGGTATTCCGGGCTGAAACAATTAACGGACGTCCGCATTTGCATCTAGGCTGGAGTGACGACGGGTTGGCTTGGGACATTGAGACAGAACGGTTGCATTTGGTTGATGAGGAAGGGAACGATTACCAACCTAATTATGCTTACGATCCGCGTCTGGTCCGCGTGGAGGATACGTATTATATCATCTGGTGTACAGATTTTTACGGTGCAGCGTTGGGGATAGCCCAAACAAAGGATTTTAAAAGTTTTGTACGATTGGAAAATCCATTCTTGCCGTTTAATCGTAATGGTGTGCTGTTGCCCCGCAAGCTAAACGGAAACTTTATGTTGCTATCCCGTCCGAGTGACAGTGGACATACACCGTTTGGCGACATTTTTCTGAGTGAAAGTCCTGACTTGGTCTATTGGGGCAAGCACCGTCATGTCATGAGTAAGGGCGGACAGGGCTGGTGGCAATCGGTAAAAATTGGCGGCGGACCGGCACCGATTGAGACGACCGAGGGCTGGCTGATGTTCTACCACGGGGTGACAGGCACGTGCAATGGGCTGGTATACAGCATGGGGGTAGCCGTTCTTGATCTGGATGATCCATCTAAGGTTAAATATCGTTCCTCCAACTTCGTGCTGACCCCGGAGGAATGGTACGAGGAGCGGGGCTTTGTGCCGAATGTGGTGTTCCCGTGTGCTACGCTGCATGATGCGGACACTGGAAGAATCGCAATTTATTATGGAGCCGCTGATACGTATGTAGGTATCGCATACACGACAGTATCCGACATTATGAAGTATGTCATCGCAACGGATGAAGTGGTCGCAGACGACCGTGAGTCGGGCCGGATGTAGGAGGGAACTTGAATGCCTGAGGATATGTCTTTACAGCAATTGCAGTCGTATATGGGGAGTAACCCGAAGCCGCCGGATTTTGACGTATACTGGGAACGGGCATTACAGGAGCTGGAGCAACAGCCGCTTGATTATACACTGGAGCCTGCTGATTTTGTCTCTCCGCTGGTGGAGTGTTACCATCTATATTTTACTGGAGTGGGCGGAGCAAAGGTTCATGGGAAGCTGGCTCGTCCCAAGCACCTTACGGAACAAGGGCCAGCTTTGGCCATGTTTCATGGATATTCCTGCGACAGTGGCGACTGGTTCGACAAGGTAAGCTATGCGGCACACGGATTCACTGTGCTGGCTATGGATTGCCGGGGGCAAGGAGGGCTGTCCGAGGATAATTTGCAGGTTCAAGGAACGACGGTTCGCGGCCATATTATCCGCGGGATTGATGACCCGGACCCGGATCGGTTATATTACCGCAATGTATTTTTGGATACGGTACAGGCGGTGCACATTCTGATGTCTATGGAGCAGGTCGACCCTGAACGGATTGGGGCATTTGGCTGCTCCCAGGGAGGGGCCTTAACGGTTGCTTGCGCTGCATTGGAGCCGCGTGTCCGTATGGCAGTTCCGGTATATCCGTTCCTGTCGGACTATAAAAGAGCCTGGGCGCTGGATGCCACTACATCCGCATATGAAGAACTGGTTTATTATTTTCGTTGGTTTGATCCGAACCATGTGCGCGAAGAGGAGCTCTTTCACCGACTAGGCTACATCGATATTCAACATTTGGCAGATCGTATTCGTGGTCGTGTGTTGTTTGTGACGGGGCTGTCGGATATCATTTGTCCACCCTCCACGCAGTTTGCGGTGTACAATAAAATCGTATCAGACAAGGAAATTCTCCTGTATCACGAATATGGTCATGAATACTTACCTTATCTGTCGGATCGTGCCATGAGTGAATTTTTGCGGTTGTAGGGGGTTGAACTTAGCCACAGGCTCCTTTATAGTAATAGCTATAACCTTCGTGAATGCGTAATAAATGAATGCCCCATTTGTATAACCTCAATAATATGGTTTGAGGGTCTCTACCAGGAACCGATAAATCCTGATTACAAAAAGTGTACGTCTTGTACATTTCTTGTGGTCAGGATTTTTTTGCGTAATACGAGGGAATTTACATGACAGCAAAGGAGCTAATGTAATGAACTTCAAAGTAGTTATTTTAACGATTGCGACCTTTACGGTGGGGTTGGTGGAGCTGATTATCGGTGGCGTGCTGCCCCAAATTGCACAGGATTTGAATGTCTCCGTAAGTACGGCAGGACAGCTTATCATGATCTATGCGCTCGTGTACGCTATTGCTGGGCCAACTTTGTTGGCGTTGACCGCCAAAATCGAACGAAAACGACTGTACCTGTGGTCGATGTTTATCTTTATTCTGGGAAGTCTGCTGGCCTTCTGGAGTCCGAATTATGCAGTCCTGTTTGTATCCCGTATCATTACCGCTGCAAGCGGGTCGCTGATCGTGACATTGTCACTGACCATTGCAGTCAAAGTGGTGTCCAAGGCTTATCAGGCCCGTGTCCTCGGTGTCATCTCCATGGGGGTTAGCTCCTCCATCGTGCTTGGTATTCCAGCCGGGGTGCTGATTGGAAATGCGTTTGGCTGGCGGGTGCTTTTCCTGATTATTGCCTTGTTGACGGTCGTTGCTATGATCGTTATCAACTTGTTTATGGAACGGATTCCGACGGAACATGTTGTGCCTATGCGTGATCAATTGAAATCCTTAAAAAATGTTAAAGTCATCAGTGCTCATCTGGTGACCACGCTGACACTGGCGGGCCACTACACGCTATATGCGTATTTCACTCCGTTTTTAGAAAATATGATGGGTTTAAATGCTTCGTGGGTTAGTGTGGCCTATTTTGTCTTTGGGCTGGCGGCAGTGAGCGGTGGTTTTATTGGCGGTTCTTTGGCAGATAGGTTCGGGACAGCGAAAAGTATTCTAGTCGTCGTAGGCGTGTTTATCGCCGTGATGTTCCTGCTGCCACTCTCAATCCACTCGGTTTATGTATTTGCGCCATTATTGATCATCTGGGGCATACTGAGTTGGGCCTTGTCGCCCCCGATGCAAAGCTATCTTATTGAAAATGCGCCCGAATCGGGTAGTATTCAGCAAAGCTTTAATTTCTCCGCACTCCAGGTCGGGATCGCTCTGGGTTCTGCCCTGGGAGGCGTAGTAATTGAGAATAGTGAATCTGTTGCCACGAACGCTTGGGTGGGTGGGGCATTTGTGATTGTTGCTTTTGTCTGCGGCGTATTTTCGATTACCAGAGTCGGGACATCGCAGGCTGTCAGAGGGCACCACTCTGTTTCATAGTTCGCTGAACCATCGCCCTCTTTTATAATACGAGCAAACATGATATACTACACACAATTATGAAGAAGGAGGTGAGGTAGGTGAATCACGAGATGCTGAACAACCGTATTAGCCAGCTGCCGATTGCTATGGCTGGCATTGTTCATGCTTTTCCATACAACGGGAGAAGTCTGTCCAATTTTAATCATATGGTTGTAAACATCGCGAGAAGACGCCTACCTTAACTCGAACGGATTGCTGTATCTTCCGAAGAGTCGCGGGGTTGCTCCTGCGGCTCTTTTTGTGTTACCCGGGTAAGGGTCTTCCTAAATAAAGGAGAGCCTGAACATGTATATAGTTAACGGTCAACAATTGAAAAAATACCACGCTGCCAATCTGATTTTGGATGGTGCATCGTTTGAAATCCATATGGGAGAAAAGGTGGGACTCATCGGCCGCAACGGAAGCGGTAAAACCACCCTATTACGCCTGATCGCACGTTTGTCCCGCCCGGATGAAGGGCAGCTCGTCATCGCCAAGGATGCGAAAATCGGCTATTTACCGCAAATTCCGGCGGAGTTTGAGAGCTTCACCGTGTACGAAACGCTGGCTTACGCCTATCGTGAGCTGAAGGATTGCCGCAATCAGATGAGCACACTGGAACGGGAAATGTCAGATCCGATTGTGGTAGCGGATACGGGTCTTCTGGAGAAGCTGCTGCAATCGTATGCTTCCCTACAGGAACGGTTTGAGCGCAACGGCGGCTATGAAATGGATGCAAATATTGATCAGGTAGCGGATGGTCTGCGTATTCCCAAAGGAATGTATACGCGCAGCTTCGGCTCGCTGTCTGGTGGAGAGAAAACAAAAATAGCGCTGGCATCACAGCTCATCGGACGACCGGATTTGCTGCTGCTGGATGAGCCGACCAACCATCTGGATTTGAAAGGGCTGGAATGGCTGGAGCAATTTTTGCAGGGCTACACAGGCGCGTGTGTGGTTGTATCTCATGATCGTTATTTTCTGGATCGGGTTGCCGTTAAAATGATTGAGCTTGAGGATGGTGAGGCGTTTACGTATTATACAAACTACAGCGGCTACGTTAAGGAAAAGGAAGAACGATTGCTACTGCAATTTGAAGATTATAAGGAACAGCAAAAGCGAATCAAAAAGATGAAAGAGGCCATTCGGCGTTTTGAAGAGTGGGGTCGCAACGGTGATAACGAAAAGTTTTTCAAAAAAGCAGCATCCATTCGTAAAGCACTGGAGCGTATGGAGCTGGTGAAGCGGCCTGTACTGGACCCGCAGGGGGCAGAATTTCACTTAAAACTGGAGGATCGTTCCGGTCGCCGAGTGCTACAGTTTGAAGATATTGTTAAAGCTTATGGAGAGCGTCAGATATTAAGCGGGGCAACGGGCAGCCTGGAATTCGGTGAAAAGGTAGCCTTGTTGGGCGATAACGGCGCAGGTAAAACGACGCTGCTCAAGCTGTTGCTTGGTCAGGAAAGCGTAGATGCAGGCACGGTCCAGTGGGGCACGCGCGTAGAGTACGGATATTTGGCGCAGCAAGAGAGAGAACGGAATAGCCGGGCGACTGTGCTTGCTTACTTCAAGGAAGAAGCAGGGGTGGAAGAAGGCGAGGCACGCGGATTGCTAGCGAAGTATTTATTTTACGGTGCCGATGTGTTTAAACCCGTGAGCATGCTGTCCGGTGGCGAATGGTCCCGCTTGCGGCTGGCGTTGCTGGTCATGAAAAAGCCAAATTTGTTGGTGCTGGATGAGCCGACGAACCACCTGGACATTGACTCACGCGAGGCGCTGGAAGAAGCGCTGGACACCTACACGGGAACGGTGCTGGCGATTTCGCATGACCGCTACTTTGTGAACAAGCTGGCAGGGCGCGTGTGGGAGCTGGAGGCTGGAAAGCTGACCTTTTATCTAGGTAGCTTTGATGAGTACCGAGCGAAGAAGCGTGAGCTGGAGAACGCTCGTTTACAGAGCGACGGGGATACCGGGACACGCCCGACATCTGCAAGCAGAGCCGCATCGGGTGGCAGCTCAGGCTCGGGCACAGATGTACATTCTAGCGCAGCGAGCAATGGCGCGGGGACGGCTGCGCGGGCAGGAGCGACCAGCGGAGCCGATGCGAGCCGTGCTCGCTCCGGGTCGGCAGGTCGCTTGGGGGCACCCGGAGCGAAGGCCGCGAAGCTAACCCGCTCGCCCGCTGTGTCCAGCGAGCGCTTGGAGCGAGCGATTGCCGCCAAAGAAGCAGAATTGGCGGCGACAGATGCCGAGCTGGAGCTGCTCGGCACAAGCAGCGACACGATGCACATGGCGGAGCTGTGGGACGCGCGTGAGCGACTGCAAGCTGAGCTGGACACGTTGCTCGGCGAGTGGGTTGAACTGGAGTAAGTGATAGGCTGGTTGCTGAAGATAGGCAACGTATATTTTATAAAGGGATAGCCCTGAGGTAGCGCGTCTGCTGAGGGGCTATTTTTATATGGTAAAGACTAATGAGAGCGTGGGAACGGAATAACCATATATTAAAATAAATTGGTGTTAATTATTTTTTTATTATGTATGTTTACATATAAAGTAATAGATTTACATTTTGAAGCATGTGATATTGTTTTATTTGTAAGAAGGAAATAATCACTGTTAGATAAATTTTTATAATGGTCAACTAAGATCATACATAAGATTTTCCGCATTGTCATATATGGATATTCCTTGAGTAACGATCTGGTCAGGGTGTGGTTCTAAAACTTATTTGATCTGGATATTCAAGTGAATGAAATTTAAGGCTCATTTGAGCTTCAAGACCGCGACCGAGCGAGTACTCGGTATGAAATGATTTCGTCCATCAAGAAAGGATCCATCTACAATAGGTATTTATAATCCCTTACTAAACTTGCTTGTTGCCAGGTTGTAAAGCGGACTTCGCTATATCTTACTCCCAAAGTCGTTTTCGTGTACTTTTAGGACACGCATCAAAGTTGGATCAAGGCCTTTTATGCATCTTGAATATTGAAGTATATCTTCCAATCTTGAATTCATAAAAAATCAGTTACTAAATATGTTTTAAATAATACATAATTTAACTATACATATAATTATGTATTAGTATATATATTTCTTTTTACTCGATACAAGGAGTTTTGATTAGTCATTTGCAGGATTTTTTTCGGCATAATGCCTGAATAAAGTGTCTAACCATATAAAGAAGATGTCATATGAGGATGTTTCAATAGGTGACGATCTGTTGAGATATCTTTCATATAAATTAGCTTCCTAGATTACACAAAATTATTGTATTTATTATTAAAGATGAATATCGAGAGGAGTTTGGAAAAAATGGAAAATAATATTTTTGATTTGGATGTACAAATTAACAAGTCTAAAGGTTCAGTAGAACCTCAAGTAACAAGTTTGGCGTGGCAATGCACCGGAATGTGCGGCGGAACAGCCAACACTTGTGCTGAAACAGCAGGTGTAAAATGTTTTTCTAATATTGGAGCATTGTGTTGAACAGTGTAACCATGGAATTTGAACTCGAATCCTAATCGAATTAGGGTGAAAAATGGAAGGAAGGGGTCTTTTTAGTCCCATCCTTCCCCTCAATTATGATAGATTTGGAAGGAGAGAAAGAATGTCTAATGTTGTTATGGAGGTTCAGCAAATCACTAAAGTGATTGGGAAGCGTCAAGTAATTCACGATTCTTCCTTTCAGCTTGACAAAGGAAAGATATATGGTTTTATTGGTCCGAATGGAGTAGGGAAAACGACGTTGATGCGCATGATGACAGGGTTGATGCATCCTACAAGCGGGCATGAATGCTAGAGAAGTACAACATCTTTCCGCCAAACGGTAAATAGGTGATGTCCGTAACGAGCTTTTGCAGGGGCGCCTCTGCAAGGAATTGCCGCTTCAGCAGATTTTCTGCTGGATAAGCAGCCTGCAGGCTGCCCAGTGACCTTTCGTTTCTTCATTCTCACGCGGCACTGTAGCCCCTCACGCTGCATCATCCGCTGAACTCGTTTGTGATTCATTCTTTGCTCTGCCCGAAGGAGTGCGGTGATTTTCTGGTAACCATACCGAAACTTATGATGGATGCAAAGCTCTCGGATTTTCTCCACCGTAGCATCTGTGCGCTTTGTCTCCATAGTTGCTTTCCAGCGGTAGTAGGTCGCTCTTGCGATCCCGAGCCATGTACTGGATTCGATCCAGGCCACGGCGACTTCTGGTTCCACCTCTTTTCCAGTTCCTTGTACTTTTTTAGCAGGTCCAATTGCTGCTTCAGGAATCGATTCTCCGCTTTTACTTTTTCAAGCTCCGAAGAGTGTTCCGGACCTTTTCTGTAGCTGTATTGTTTACCTACAGGCTGCTCCAGACGATGCACTTCGCCTTTTCGATACCACCTCATCCATGTTTCTAGCTGTGTCTTATTCCGTATTCCCAGTTGCTCCATAACCTCTCTTACCAGAACTCTTGCCAATCTCATTTCAATCGCTTTCATCTTTATTTCTAAGGGATAACTCACTCTCGTTGCCAACGTAAAAACACCTCCAAGGTTATCTCCATATCTTACGACATGGCTTGATTCTCTTGAAGGTATTTTGATGTGTCTCACGTTATGGGGTCAGTCCCCTTTTTTGTATGGTAAAGAGAATGAGAGAGTGGAAATAGAATAACCATATATTAAAATAAATTGGTATTAATGATTTTTTATTATGTATGTTTACATATAAAGTAATAGATTTACATTTTGCAACATATGATATTCTTTTATTTGTAAGGAAGATATAAATTATTATTAGATGAAGTGTTTGTTATCAACAAAGATCATACATACGGTTGTCTACGTGATATATGGCAATATTTCGAGTAGGTGACGATCTGGTCGGGGTGTTGTTCATATAAAATCCTTCTCTTCTATTGCGAGAAGGAAGGCTTTGGCGGGGTAAACATGAACCTCGCTGAAGGCTGATGGTATATCTAAATGAAAGGGGGGGAATGCAATGGCTGAAAACTTATTTGATCTGGACGTTCAAGTAAACAAATCTCAAGGTTCTGTAGAGCCTAAAATTAGAAGTATTTGGAATTGCTCTAGCGGCTGTGGTGGCGGTAATACATCCCAAACTTGTGTTGAGACATGTTCACCTTGCTTCAGTAATTTAGGAACACTTTGTTAATAAATTTTAGTTGTTTTGCAACTTGCAAAACCTTTATATTGGATAACTATTTAATTTAGCAAAGGAGGAGGGACCTTGAAGTCCCTTCTTCTTCTTTGAGAAAACCTTTGGTTTCCTGGTTGTGAATATCAGAGGCATCCTTATATTTGGATTTAGTAATGGAGGGAAAGTGTAATGTCGGATGTCTTATTGAAAGTTGAAAAAGTATCCAAAAAAATGGGGAAACGGGCTTTATTAAGTGACATTTCCTTCGAGCTTGAAAAGGGGAAAATATATGGTTTCATTGGACCGAATGGAGCCGGGAAAACAACAATGATGCGGATCATGACGGGGTTAATGCATTCAACCAGTGGCTCTGTAAGGATAGCTTCATATGACGTACAGGCGGATCGGGAAAAGGCGCTCTCCAAAGTAGGCGCTATCATTGAGTCCCCGGTCTTTTTTGATTATATGACGGGTAAACAGGTGCTGCGTAATTTGTCTCGGTTGCATCCGAATATTAAATCTTCCGATCGGGAAAAGCATATAGAGGAATTGTTAGAAAGAGTAGGCCTGGATTTGCGTGGAGACGACAGGGTGAAAACTTATTCTTTGGGCATGAAGCAACGCTTGGGCATTGCCCAATCTATGCTGGGTAACCCGGAGCTACTGCTGCTCGATGAGCCTTCCAATGGTCTCGATCCTATGGGAATGAGGGAGTTGAGAGATATTATCCTTCGTTTGCGAAATTCAGAAAATTATGCATTTTTTATCTCCAGCCATCTGCTGGATGAGTTGCAGCAAATGTGTGACGAATTAATTGTGATTAAAGAAGGAACGCTAGTTTGGAAGGGACCCGCAGATCAATTGGTTGAGGAAGGTCAACGGCTAGAGGATGCTTTTATGGAGCTAATGGGATTATGAAGACACTCATTTACAGTGAGTTCGAGAGATTGTATAGCAGAAAATGGTTCTGGCTTCTGATTTTATGTACCCCTGTACTCGCTTATTCCACAGCCAGCTATTTTTTGTATCTCAAGACTTCGGTAGAAGTGTTGTCCAAAGTCTTTGTCATTATAGGCCTGCAAGAAAATTTGTTTTTAATATGCAATATTGCTGTAGCTGCATTAGTAGCGACTCTATATACGGAGCAATTCCGGGGTGGACAGTTGCGTCTAATCTTCATGCGGCGTTTTACTCGGGGACAGATTTTCTGGAGCAAGCTATTGGTTTTACAGGTCTCTGTTCTATTACTCTTACTTATATTGGGTCTGTCTCTTTGGGGTGTCGGAGTATGGCGATTTCCCTATTCTGAAGGCGAAACAAGGCAATATGGAGAGCTTATAATGTATGTATTTCAATATTATGCAAAGGCTTTTGTCTCACTTATGGCTATTGGCTGTCTGTATTCCTACATTGCCATGTGTAGCAAGAGTGTAACCCATGCAATTGGTATTTGTACGACCTATAATCTGTTCTCCTTGCTGTTCGATGGCTTATACCTTAAATTAGCATCTCTATTTTCTCATATTCCCTACATACATGATCTTATAGTCTTTTTATTTATTCCTTATATGCAGTATAGAGGATTGAAGACATCCTTATCCGGAAACCTGTCTGCAAATGGGGCGATTGCCACCGTTGTTATTTTATATCTAATCCTTTTTACATGGGGAGCATATCGTCGTTTTACCAAGGATGATTATTTGTATTAGGAGGATTTTTCTTATGCTAGGAATTTGGCGAAGTGAAATGGAACGAATATGGAATCGAAGATCTACTCTTTTATTATATACAATTTTTCTATTGATGGTTATTGCGAATATTGTCAGTCTTAAAATTAATGGAACAATGAAATTCCGCTTTGGCGAAGGGATTGCCACTGTTAATAATCTGAACTTGCCGTGGCTTATGATGAGTGAAATTTCCCTATTTCTGATCCTGGCATTGTTGCCTATTTTGTATGTGGATCAGTTAAGCGGGGATATTCACTCCGGGGCGTATCGTTTATATGTACTGCGTCCATACCGTCGCTTTCAATTTTGGCTTGGAAAACTGTTCGCATTATCGGTCACGACGATCGTTTTTACGGGTACAGCCTTGCTCATAGGCATACTGGCTGGTTGGACTATTTTTCCCCGTAGCTTAACCTTTTTTAAATACGGCTCAGCAGAGGCTTCCACCTCATTAGATGCTATGTCATATACACTTGTGTTTTATTTGGTATTAACGTTGGTTTGCCTGGCAAAGCTCATGCTAAGTAGTGCAGTGTGTTTGTTCATATCCAGACCTTTATTCTCGTTTATTTCTATTTTATTTATATCTATGTTTATCTACCCATTTTACAAGCCACTTGTGATGTTAATAGATCCTTTCCAGCAAATTATGCTTGCTTTAAGAGTGGATGGTTCCACCAGATTCTGGATGTGTCTAATCGTGATTATATTGATTTGTTCGACTATTAGCTTTGTTCGTTGGCAAAAGAAAACAATTTAAACGTTTGGCTTAGAACGGAGGTTTAATGGGAATGGAAGAGCATCTTTATAAAACCCTGGATTTTTTTATGCTTCGTACTCCTGTGCTACCTATGGAAGAGTTCGGAAAATGCTTTCTAACCAATGTCGGAGAGACTGAAGGAATCAGACGAGTTGCAATAAATCGTCTTACGGAATTATCTCGTAATCCATTTATTCGTGAAGCGTTAGCTGCCTCCAGCCCTACTCTGCTTGAATCTTTAGTACATATCAGCGATCAGGACAATCCGCGCAAACAGGAACAAGTTATCAAATCCTTTATGCGTTATATCACTAGAATGGCTACACGACCTACGCCGTTCGGATTGTTATCTGGAGTCACTTACGGGAAATTCGGAGAGCAGTCTCAGCTCATTTTACAAGAGCCAGATATGTATCGAAAGCGTGCAAGACCGGACATGGAATGGCTAATGAAAGCCGTTGAAATGGTCACAAGCAGTAAGGAGGTTGTCCGCCAGCTGCGGGTTCAGCGTAATACATTAATTTATCGTCAGGGTAACCGGGCTAAAATCCCCTACACGACAAGATGCGGCAGTATAGTCGGTGGAGAAGATCAGAGTGTGTCCGTTCGTGCGACTCAGGTATTTGATTGTGTGATGGAAGCAAGTTCGACCCTCATACCTTATCCGGAACTGGTCAACCATCTACATAAGACATTTGAAAGAGCTGATATAGAGACAATTGACCGTTATGTATGGCAGCTATTTGAGCAAGAGTTTTTGATATCTGAGCTTATTCCTCCTACCACTACTACCGAACCGCTGGACCATATACGATCCGTCTTGAAATTAGTAACGGGTATTGATGAGTTAAAAGAGAATTTTAATAACATCGCGGATACTATTAATAAATATAATCGTCTCCCTATAGGCCAAGGGGAAGATTCGTTGGAGCATTTAAGACGAAAGATGGGCAAAATGTTCAGTGCAAAATCAAGCTTGCAAATCGACCTTTCCCTGGAGGATCGAGGAGTTGTTCTTCCCCAATGTATCCGTAAGGATGTTGAATGTGTTGCCGAATTACTAACTAAGCTTTCGTCGCGAGAGAATAGACCTTTGGATGAATTTTGTGTGGAATTTTTGGAGAAGTATGGTCCATATCGGGAGGTCCCTTTGCTGGAGCTTCTTGATGAGGATACAGGGATGGGTGCTCCGGCAGGCTACAAACATCCATTGAGTAACCGAACACGGCTTCAAAACATGTCACCGTCCCAGTCGAGATCACATCAGGAGAAGCTTTTATTTCAATGGTTCGTATCTTGCATCCATGAAGGAAAACATGAAGTGGTACTTACAGATGCCATGATAGACGCAATGTTAAAAGGGCAGAAATCAGGCAAATGGTTGGCAGCACCTTCTATGGAATTGTTTTTTCAGTTGGTCGCCCCTGATCAGCAGGCTGTAGATCGCGGTGAGTATATTTTACTTCTGGCACCTAATCAGGGGTCAGACGGGGCGGGAAAGACGTTCGGGAGATTTCTGGATTTGTTTGACGAGCCTTTTACTGATATGTTCTCCAGCATTCAATCGGAAGAGCAACGGTTACAGCCTGAAAAGCTGTTAGCCGGAATATCGTATTTACCCAGTTCGGGAAGATCGGCAAATGTAGTATTAACGAAGCATACTCGCCCCTATGAAATCGCAATAGGAACCAATCATACCCTGCCAAAGGAACAGCAGATACATGTTTCGGACCTTGCTGTTGGGGTACGTAATGATCATTTTTATTTGAAGTCGATAAGTCGCAATCGTGAGGTCATTGCTAGGGCTGGACATATGCTCAATGCTGAATTGACTCCTAACATACATCGTTTTCTTTTGGAGGTCAGTGAGGATGGTTATCGCCATTGGTCATCTATGGAGTGGGGATTCGCCACCCATGCCCCTTTTACCCCACGTCTAAGATATAAGCATGTCATTCTCAATCCGGCTACATGGAGAATGACATGGGATGCGGCAACTAGCCTATCCAAGGATATGATTGATTTGGAGAATTTAGTGTGTCAGTTCCAAAAAGAATGGAATCTACCACGTTATGTATATATGATTGAATTAGATAATCGAATTCTGTTGGATATGAATCATCCCTTGCATGTTGAACAGGTTTGTAGAGATCTTCAATCCAAAGGAAAAGTTACTTTAATCGAACACATAGGTGAAGTCGGAGAAACGCCAGTCTCTCGTCACAGTGGACGCTTGGCGGCTGAATTTGTATTTCCATGTATACGTAAACAGGCTGTAGCAACGAACCATTTTGAGGAGGAAGTTGCTGCGACACTAGATAGAAGGCATGAGGATACAAGTTGTCTTTCCTCAGAGGCAACCTGTACCTATCTTCCTGGTGGTCCTTGGTTCTATGCCAAATTATATGGTATGAACAGTCGCCAAGATGAGTTTATTGGTGGTTATTGGGATGAATTTGTGCGGAAGCATCAAGAGGACGGTAACATCCTTCAGGGGTACTTTATCCGATACGCTGATCCAGATAAACATATTCGTGTCCGGTTTAAGCTACCGGAGTTTCTGGAGGGAAACTTGTTTCTTCCCGTGTTTCATCAATGGACAGAGATGCTTTTAAATGAAGGCATGATATCCAGAGTTGTGATCGATACCTATGAGCCAGAAGTAGAGCGTTACGGTGGAAAGAAGCTCATGATGTGGGCAGAACGAATGTTTTCTTGTGACAGTGAAGTGACAGCCAAATTGGTACGTCTCATTAGATTCAACCAGACTTCTTTACAGAAGGACGTTATAGCTATTTTAAGCGTGATCAATCTTCTCTACCAGTTTGGTTACTATAAGGAAGATGCGTTTCAATTCTTAAATCGTCAATTTGATCTCAAAGACTATTTGAAAGACTTTCGCAAGGAACGGAAGTTCTTTTTACAATGGATGGCATCAGATCAGGAAATGACAGCTTCGACTGCATCCAGTCGCGAATCCATAGAAAATATTTTTTATGCAAGAAAAGAAGCAGTAGAGCAATATAATTATATACTCCATGAGCAGGAACGGGAGGGGGGAGCTACCAATACAAGAGAGGATATTATATACAGTGTGATCCATATGCATTTGAACCGATTAATTGGAATTGACAGGGATCGGGAGCGCAAAATAATGATCATGGCCAGACATGCTATGAACAGCCTGGTTCAATATCGGGGGAATCGCTAATGAGTAGCGTACAAAAAAGTACAGATCGGAGGACTTCTTCCATATGGAAGTCTGTACGTCAAGGGCTTAAGCTTTTTGCCTTAGTATTTAACATGAATAAGGTCTATATGCTTTCTAGCATTTTTTTGCATATCATTCAAGGTGTGATGCCCGTACTTACTTTGGTTATCATGCAAAATTTACTTAATAGTATTGTTTCTTCTAGTCCTCATGATATCTCTATAATTATGCTACAATTTGGTCTCTTTATATTTATTCACGTTTTAAAAAGTCTAGTTACGATGAGTCAGAGTTATGTAGAGGGCGTCCTTGAATCTGTGCTGTCCAAGTCATTAAATATCATGATTGGAGAAAAATCAGGCTACTTGGGACTGGCGGATTATGAAAATTCTCAAATCAACGACCAGCTAAAGCGGGCTTCCCAAGAAGCTTCCTATCGACCTTACCAATTATATACACAAATGGCTGGTATTTTATCTAGTCTAGTTACCATGCTGTCTTCGGCAGTTTTACTTTTCTTATGGAAATGGTGGGTTGTGGTTATTCTATTTGTGATTTCACTGGTGTCGGTTTACTCGATTTTTAAGTTAAACAAAGAACAGTTTGAAATCTATATGAATCGTACCCCGTTATATCGACAGTCATGGTATATGACCTATTTGCTTACAAATGATCGTGCGGTCAAAGAAGTGAAGATTTTTAATTTGGGTCCTTATTTACTAAAAAGATATGAGAATTTACTGCAAAGATTTTTTGTAGAAGACAGGCGTATATTGGGCAAAAGAGTTAGAATTACTTTCCTGTACAGTTTGCTTGAACTTTCTGTTCTGTTATGGATAGTGTGGATGGCAATCCAGGAAACCTTTGTGAAAAAAATATTAATAGGGAACTTATATGGCTATATTCAAGCGATTATGCTAACCCAAAGTCAAATGCAGGCACTAATCCAAGGTATTGTTCAATTTTCACAAAATAATTTGTATATGGAGCAGTTATTTGTATTTCTACAGTTGCCTACATCGGACCCCATTCGGCGTCAAAAGGAACAGGCACTTCTGGATCACCCAAAGAGCAGCACCGGATTTTGTATTGAACAAATTTCAATTGAAGGGGTTTCCTTTACGTACCCGGGTCAATCGAAGGCTTCTATTCAGGACATGCATTTAACAATGACTAAAGGACAAACGATAGCCATTGTAGGGAAAAATGGATCAGGAAAATCGACGCTTATGAAAATCCTGATGCAGCTTTATTCTGATTATAGTGGCGTCATTAAAATTAACGACCGTCCCGTTCAGGATTATGATCTGCAGCAGGTTCAAGACAAAATTGGAGCCGTGTTTCAAGATTTCATGCATTATGAAATGTCAGCACGTCATAACATTGGGTTTGGATCATTAGGGCTTATGGAGCAGGATGAGGAGCTCATCCATGCAGCCCAGTGCGCAGCTATAGACCATATTATAGCCAAACTTCCACAAGGTTTGGACACACAGCTTGGTAAATGGTTTGAGGATGGCTACCAACTCTCAGGAGGCCAATGGCAGCGAATAGCAATCGCACGGGCTTTCCTGCGTAAAGCAGATGTGTATATTTTGGATGAGCCAAGTTCCTTCTTAGATCCTGTGGCAGAACAGGATTTGTTGGTATTATTTTTGGAGTTGATGAAGGATAGCATTGGTATTTTTATTACTCATCGGATTTCATCAGCACGTCTGGCACATAAAATTGTGGTAATGGACAATGGTTTAATTGTGGAGCAGGGAACACATAAGGAGCTGATGTTACTCAATGGGCTATACGCAGAGATGTACAACATTCAGGCCAGCTCATTCGATGAAGAAGCTTCCTTAATTGAAAGCGGAGGGAGGGTGCTAGGATGACGACGACTTCATATATTTGTGATAAATGGATACCCATTAATTTGGATATGAAGGATAAAGTAACTGTAATCTTACAAGAGATTTCCAATCGTTACAAAGACCCCGATCAAGTGCGTATGTATATGAAAAAAACGCCCCCGATAGAGGCTGATGGGATGAAGATGGACCGTTGGTCAGATGGAAGTTTGGGAAGTGGGTTCACGGGCATCTGTTTGTTAATGGGTCAGTTGGATCGACTATACCCTGAGGATGGTTGGGATATTGTAGGACACCAATATTTAGAGCGAATTCGTATGATCGTGGAGCAAAAGGGTGTCCATGACTTATCCCTGTATAGTGGATTATCAGGTATTTTGCTGGCTATTTACTCTTTATCCAGGAAGGGCACACGTTATCAAGGAATGCTTGATTCCCTTGCCTCCTGGTTCGAAGAGGCTGCTTTACATAGCTTGGCCCTATGTCGGGAGGAATGGGGAAGAGGACAATTACAAATGAGCCAGTATGACGCCATATCAGGCTTTACAGGGATCGGACGCATCGCCATGTTATTTTCTGACCGCCCGACTATGCATACCATATGGAACCAGACGATTGAATTGTTTCAGATAATGTGCAGCGACCGTACTTGGAATGGACATCCTGTACCTGGATGGTATATTACCACGGAGAATCAATTTCAAGAGAATGAAAAGAAACAATATCCGCAGGGAAATTTTAATTTAGGGCTTTCGCATGGTATCGCGGGTCCATTAGCTTTTCTGAGCCTGTCTGCTCTTAATGGAGCCGACTCCCTCCCTTTAGTGGGCGATATCAACAGACTGTCACAATTTATACATCATTGGCGTGTTCAGGATACTGAGGGCGTGATTTGGCCTGGGCGTGTTTCCCTTGAGGAATGGGTGGATAACCGTCTGCAGCCTGAAAGCACGCAGTATTATCGTGATTCCTGGTGTTATGGCGTACCAGGCATTGCACGTTCGATCTGGCTGGCGGGACAAGCTCTTCAAAATAAAGATTGGATCGAAACGGGACTACGTGCATACTTGGATATAGAAAAAAGGCTCTATCGTAAAGGAGGACTATCTTCTGCGACATTGTGTCATGGTATTGGGGGATTGTTGCATCTGATCCAGCGTATGTATTCAGATACGGGCCATGAGCAGTTAGGTATGATGCGAGACAGGCTACTAGAAGAAGTGCTGGATATGTTCGATACTAATTCGGCGTTTGGCTTTTATGATCATAGCCTATTGGATGGGAGGCTAGCAGAAGTAGATGAGGCTGGCTTTCTGAATGGAAGTGCTGGAGTTGCCTTGGTGTTGGCTTCATTGATAGGAAATGAAAATCCGGATTGGGACGCTGCTCTTCTAATTCGCTAAGATATGTCATGTTATTCCCTAACCTGAACATAATAAAAGTAAGAAAAGATCCAATCGACCGTTTGAAGGCCGGTTGGATCTTTTTTAACATACTAATTCCTCCTGAGACTCAAGGTATTTTCATTAGCATCCTTCAAGCTGGTTCCGCTTACATGGAATCCCAAGGCAGTATATGTTGTACTCCCATTCAATAACCCAATACCTGAACAAAACAGAAAAACAAGAGCGAAGATGAGTACCCTTTTACTATATAACCGCCAAACACGGTGTATCGTTTCTTTTCCATAAGGGGCGGGTATTAATTGTTTAGTCCTGCATAGATTGACATAGGGGAAAAGGAGGTATGAGCATGTGGAGTTGGGCCAAAAAGCTGTCTACACTGGCGGCGATCCTTTTGTTGGCTGTTTTTGTGAGCGCATGCAACAAGGGCGATGATTCAGGTAAGGTGAAAATTGAATTCTTTCAAAACAAGCCGGAGGCCAAGGGTTCATTCGATAAGCTAATCTCTCAATTCAATCAGGAACATCCCGGTATTGAAGTGACACAGGTCAACCCGCCAGAGGCAGAGACGGTGTTATTGACACGGGTTGTCAAAAACGATGTACCTGACATTGTGGGGCTTGGGGCCACCGATACCTACTCCATTTTGGCACAAAGCGGTATTTTTACGGATCTGGCGAATACAGAATTGCCACGTACGATTGATCCGATTTACCTCAAGATGCTTAAGGATGTGACCGGGGTCGATCCTGTGTATGGAATTCCTTATGCTGCGAATGCGAATGGTGTGATGTATAACAAAACGCTTTTTAAAGAAATGGGATTACAGGTGCCCAAAACATGGGATGAGCTGATTGCAACAGCGCAAAAGATCAAGGCTGCTGGCAAAATTCCTTTCTATTTTACATATAAAGATGATTGGCAAACGAACCTCCCCTTTAATGCGCTGGGCCCGAATCTGGTGGGCATTGATTTTTTTCTGCAACGGCGTGAAAATCAGGTCACCTTTCAGGACAAGTATCGCGAGGTTGCTGAAAAGCAGCTGGAGCTATTGAAATACGGGCATAATGATAATTTTGGCAAAAACTATGCCGACGGCAATCGTGCCTTCGCTAACGGGCAGGGATTGATGTACATTCAGGGCTCGTGGGCCATTTCTGAGATTCGCAAAGCCAACCCGAAAGTGGAGCTTGGTTTTTTCCCATTACCGACAGGGAATGACGCAAAGGCGGTCAAGCTGGTGTCTGGTATAGATACGCTATTAGCCGTATCGGAGAGCACTCCGCATAAAAAGGAGGCCGAGGAGTTCATTGCCTTTTTGTTGAAGCCAGAGAATAGCAAGCAATACATTACAGAGCAAACGCTGTTTTCGGCGGTGAAGGGAGTCACGCAGGATGATCCAAGTGTGGCGGAGCTATTGCCGTATTTTAAATCGGGTCGCGTCATTGATTTTGCCGATCACTATATTCCCAAAGCGGTCCAATTGAATTCGATTGTCCAGGCCTTCCTGCAAAACAGAGATATCGACGCTTATCTAGCCAAGCTGGACCGAGAATGGGATAAGGTAGCTAACCGCCGATAAGAGAGGAGGAGGAGACATGAATAAGCGACTAACGACTTTTTACTGGATGACGGTGCCGGCGGTGCCGGCGGTGCTATTGTTTTTTGTATTTTTGACCTTGCCTGCCTTGCAGGGATTTTATTATTCACTCACGAACTGGAACGGCTTTGGTCATCAGTACCACTTTGTCGGGTTTAAGAACTATATTAATTTGTTTCAAGACGACAATGTGGGCAATGCTTACTGGTTTACTTTCAAATTTGCGATTGTGGTTACCATTGCGATTAATATTCTCAGCTTGCTGATTGCCATGGGGCTGAACGCTAAAATACGTTTCCGTAATTTCTTTCGCGGGATTTATTTCTTACCTAATATTTTGAGCGTGTTGATCGTAGGTTACATATTCAATTACCTGTTCTCGAATGTATTTACGATCTGGGGACAGAACTTAGGCATCAGTTCATTATCGACAAACATCTTAGGCAGTGAGCAGTTGGCTTGGGTAGGAGTGGTCATCGTAGCCGTATGGCAGGGGATTGCCTTTAATACGATTCTCTATCTGGCTGGGCTGCAAACCATTCCGACAAGTCTGTATGAGGCGTCCAATTTGGACGGTGCGGGTAAATGGCGCGAATTCTGGAGCATTACCTTTCCATTAATTGCACCGTTTTTTACGATCAATATGGTATTGGCGATGAAAAATTCCCTGATGGTGTTCGATCAGATCGTGGCTTTGACGAATGGTGGGCCGGGACGGGCCACGCAGTCGATATCCCACCTGATATACACCGGGGGCTTTAGAGGTGGAGAATTCGCTTATCAGTCGGCTAACTCTGTTATTTACTTTATTGTGATTGCGATCATTTCCATCTTACAGCTTCGATTCCTCCAGAGAAGGGAGATGGATAACTGATGAAAACTAGTAGACGTACGAACTGGCCTGTGCTGCTTCTGGTAGCATTGGGGACAATATTCATTCTGTTTCCCCTCTATATGACGGTGACGATAGCCCTTAAAAATCCCGAGCAGATGGCACATTCTGCCTTTGCCTTTCCGACCGAACTGCATTGGGAAAATTTTAGTCGTGCAGTGGAAATGACCAATTTCTTCAGCGCTTTTCGGAACAGTGTGATGGTCACGACATCGACGGTTATACTCACTTTGCTAACCAATTCGATGGTTGCTTATGCCATTGCTCGTAATATGCAGCGGCGTTTCTTCAAGGGGTTATATTTTTATTTTGTGAGTGCCATGTTCATTCCGTTCCCCATCATCATGTTGCCGATTGTAAAACTGGCCTCGGGCCTTCATATGACTAATCTGTTGGGTCTCATTATGCTGCATACGGTGTATGGTTTGGCGTTTAATGTCTTCGTGTATGTCGGTTATATTCGCTCCATTCCGGTAGCGTTGGAAGAGGCAGCCACGGTAGATGGTGCGACGACATGGGGCACTTTTTGGCGCATTATATTCCCGCTGATGGCGCCGATTAGTGCTACGGTGGGGATTCTCACTTGTCTGTCCACATATAATGACTTTTTGCTGCCGCTCATTATTATCAGCGATGCGGAGCAATATACACTGCCGCTCGTACAGTATGTGTTCCAAGGACAGTTCAACACAGACTTCAATCTGGCTTTTGCCTCGTACCTGATGGCTTTGCTGCCGATGATTATCGTCTATCTGATTGCACAAAAATGGATTATCAATGGCGTTACGCAAGGTTCTGTGAAGTAGGGCAGGAGCCAATCGTTTTAGGCAGACCGTGCCTTACCAGGAAAATAAAAAGGGGCTCCCTATACCACGGTTCACACAGGTATAGAGGACCCTCTTTTTATAGCATTACTATTTAGATGCTTCGCTGTTGCTTGTCAGAGGCTGCAAGGATACGGTTGTCTCTGCTTCCGGGTCGTCCGTTGTATAGTAGAACATATAGATAGAAGCTTCCTTCCCTTTGAAGTTCTTGTAGACATCCACTGCCTTGTTATTGCCGTCTCCGGCAAAATTGGCTGTGATCGGCTTGCCAATGATCCGTTCTTTACCCAGGCTAATATGCGTCTGGTTAATCCCTCCAAAGTGAGCGTCCTCGCTTTCGGTTTCTACGAATAAGTCTGATTCCTGTTTGTAGTAAGTCCACTTCACAGGATAGCCACCGATTTGCGTCGTTAGTGTCTGCTTCTGGTCAGATATATCAGTTAAAAGCTGTGGTGTTTTGTCATCCGAATGGATCGTGACTTTATATTTGCCTGTAAAAGTAATAGGAGTGTCCTTGGTAATCACAAGATGGGACGGTCGTTCAAAACGGATCGTATTCAGATCGTGCTCCTGATCAGGTGAAGACCAACGGTTACCCTCTAACGTTGTGCCGTTCACAGAAAGAAAGTACTTTTGATAAGGTAACATGGCGAATTTCTCCTTGCTTCTGATCGTGACACGGATTTGTGTAGGTGTGACAATCATTTGTTCTAGCAAAACATTCCGATTGTCTTTTTCCAATGGGGTATTCAGCACGCTTTTAATCGTCCCGCTTTCCATCTTCTTCTTGCTTAGCTGCAGGTCGAATTTTATGGGTTCATGTATACTTTTCTCAGTTTGCGCATATTGCAGTTTGAAAGCAGTCTGTCCTTCCGGTATATCTGCTTTAGAAAAATACTGCTGGGCTGTATACTCCCCGTTATCTCCGGGTTTGCCAAAAGTCCCCCCAGGCTGCGACATCACGGGCTCACCGCCTTGGTAAGCAACGATTTGTGGATTGTCCCATTTCTTGGGTATGGAGGAATCGAAGGTGATTGCCGAGGACAGCATCAGCTTATCCTTCCCTTGTTGAAATACCTGTACCTTCATATCTTGTAAGCCGTTACGATCCAGCTTGAATGTCTGCATCTGAGGCGATGTGACATCGAGCGGCAATTCCAGTTCCTGAACGCTGGTGAGCTCTATATGATCTACGGTCAGCCGCATGTTCTCTGTTTCTTGCTGCGGTGTCCAGTCACTTTCAAAGTATCCGTTGTACCGTTGATTTTTCGGGTCCCATTGCTGAAAGTTATATTCCCCTGCACTGCTTTCCCCCGCAGCACCTTTTAGCGATACGCCTTTGACATTCCAAAACTCGTTCTCTGCCCGTTTTCCGACCTCCAAGCTGTACAGAATCACGGTCCGGTTCTCATCGACAATAGCGGTATGCAGCGTCAGCTTCACTCCGTCTCTGGTTACGGATTGCTCCAAGGGCTGTCCAAGGTCTTGATTTAGTGCCGTCTGAATGCCGCTTCTTCCGTGCAGCAGATTGCCCCAATTATAATGGATGGCGGCATAGACGGGAACGGCAACGAGAAGCGCACTCAGAGAGGCGGCGATAGCTATTTTGCGCCAATTTCTATGTCGGTGCGGAGTGAATGAATCGAAAGTGTCGGTTAGCGTAGGGGCAGTATGCCCTGTCTGTTCCATCCGGTTCCACATCTCATCGAAGTCAGGATAGGCCATTTCCGAATCATTATTTAACTTGCGCTTCAATGCCTTTTCTACGTTGTTCATAGTTCTCTCCTTCCATCTCGGGAATTTCTACACCTGCATCCCGCAGTATTTGCTCCAATAACTTTAGCCCTTTATGAGTCCTCGATTTGACGGTTCCCAGCGGAATTTCCAGCAGTTTTGATATTTCTGCCAGTGTGAAATCATGCATATAGCGGAGGGTCAGCACAGCGCGGATTTTGGCTGGAAGGCGATTCATATAAACGATCCATTCTTCTGTCGATTCGCGTTCTTCCACCAGCTTGTCTACAGGCTTACCTTCCGCCCCGCTAAATAAATAGGGATTAGCCGATACTTTCAAATGCAGGCTTTTCCGGCGTTTAAGGTAATTCAGACAATGATTGACCGTAATTTTCATAATCCAGGCTTTTAGTTGTTCGATCTGTTCACGATTGCTGCGAAACAGGGTGATAAACACTTCCTGCGTTAAATCCTCTGCATCCGATGCGTTATGTACCATGTAGTAGCAGGTTCGGTATACATCTCGTTGATACAAATCAAACAACTCTCGATTACTCTCCAATGATGTACTCTCCTTTCTTGTGCAGTTTATCTATATAACAACTGAGGCCCTCATAAGGTTCATTTGGTTGCGAAAAGTAAACCGTCTGATTCGATATATTTTGTTTTTCTTCAAATGTATCACACGAAAAAAGAAGCCTGTAAATCTCAAAAGTTCAGATTTACAAGCTTCTTATGTTTTGCAAAGCTAGACCCTACGGAATGAATATTTCCTCACGCAAAACCAGGTTAACAGATAGATTGCCGATATCTTTCTGCTTAGTCAGCCAGTCGTACAAGCGTTCTTCCTTGCGAGCGGGCTGCAAGGATGTCTTCGAGCGCGCTGGGCAGGTCGGCCAATCCGACTTCGCGCTCAACGAGCTGCTCTAGCTGTTCCGGCTTCCATTCGCTGCCAAGTCGCTTCCAGATCGCTACACGGGTGTCGTATGGGCAGAAGACAGAGTCTATGCCCAGCAGACTTACGCCGCGCAAAATAAACGGCAGCACCGTCGTAGGCAGCTTGGTTCCTGCCGTCAGGCCGCTCACGGCAACGGAGCCGTTGTAGGCGATCTGGCTGAGCAGCGAAGCGAGCGGCTTTCCCCCTACAGGATCAACAGCCGCTTGCCAAAGCTGCTTGCTCAGCGGGCGGATGCTCTCCGCGCCGTCGTAGACCTCCTCGCGAGAAATAACCTCGGCTGCTCCGAGCGCCTTGAGGTAATCATGCGCATCGGCCTTGCCACTGCTGGCTACGACATGATAGCCTCTCTTGTTCAGCAAGGCAATAGCTGCCCCGCCTACGCCGCCCGTCGCTCCGGTGACAAGTACCTTCCCCTGCTCCGGAGTAACGCCGTTTTGCTCCAGCCGATATAACGACAGGGCCGCGGTGAATCCGGCTGTCCCGAAAATCATCGCCTCTCTCGGCGTGAGTCCGTCTGGAAGTGGAACCACCCAGTCCGCAGGCACGCGTGCATATTGGCTGAATCCTCCGAATTGAGACACACCCAGCCCGTATCCGGAAACGAGCACCGCTTGTCCTTCGCTAAAGCGGCTATCCTCCGAAGAGACGACGGTTCCCGAGCAATCTATGCCTGGTACGAACGGATAGGATTTGACGATATTGCCATCCTTGCGGGCAGCAAGCCCATCTTTATAGTTGATGCTGGAATAAGCGACACGAATCAATACTTCTCCAGCAGGTAAACTGCTAGCTTCCAGAGAACGCACCTCTGCTTGAACTTCACCGTCCTGCGTCTGATCGACGACAAGGGCTTGAAATGATTGAGTCATCTGTAAAAGCCTCCTTTATTACCTTTTAACCCTATGAATGTCCTATATATTCCCTCTTTAATTCGTGAATTATGCTTAGGAAGCGTACAACAATTTTCACAACCTGTCAGCGGCAATGCTCACAGGCTCGTATTCTATTATACTCTTTAGCTCATAATTGCGTCGATAAGCCCAGATTTGCCGGTATATTCTTGTAATATCCTGTTTCAATAAAGTTCGATAATCAATTATAAAGAAGGTGATAAATGAATTCTTACACATTTTGCAAACCATTTTACGTAAACGGGATGTATTTTCAGAATGACTATGCTAACATACCTTTTGATCGTTAAATAAATCTATGAAGAAAGGTGAATGAATGACAACCAGAGCACTAAAAAATGGTTCGGTATTGTCCGAAGCCAAGGAACTGAATTTGTTCCGTTTGACATGGCCTATTTTCCTTGAATTATTCCTGTTTATGTTAATGGGAAGCGTCGATACATTCATGCTCAGCTCTGTATCTGATAATGCAGTGTCGGGTGTGGGCGCGTCCAACCAAATTATTTCAATCGCTATCCTTGTACTGGAGGTTATCGGCAACGGCGCTGCTATCGTCGTAGCTCAATATATCGGTTCTAAGAAACTAGTCGAAGCGGCCCAGGTTACAGGTACGGCCATTACGTTGAATTTGATGGTAGGTCTTTTGCTAAGCGTAATTTTTCTTGTGTTTGGTACGCATATGTTGCAATGGTTGAATGTCCAGGGGGACATTCTTACGTATGCGGAATCCTATATGAGCATCGTCGGGGGGGCTATTTTCCTTCAGGCATTGATTAACGCGCTGGCGGCGACCATTCGTACGCACGGTTTTACCAAAGAAACGATGTATGTATCGGTTTTTATGAACGTGATCCACGTGGTCGGCAACTATGTTTTGATTTTGGGGCATTGGGGAATGCCAGCACTCGGTGTAGAAGGTGCTGCTATTTCTACAGTAGGTAGCCGCTTTATTTGTCTCTTGATCTTCTTCTGGCTGATGTACCGGGTCACTGAGGTTCGTGTCGAGTGGAAATATTACGTTCACTTGTCCAAAAAGTTTATCTCTAAAATATTGCGTATTGGTGTACCATCCGCGCTGGAGTCTATCATGTATCAGTCGTGTCAGCTCATATTCACACTGTATGTGACCTATCTGGGCGCAGAAGCGATGGCGACACGTCAATATGCCAATAATATTTCGAGCTATATTTATTTGTTCAGTATGGCCGTTGGTATGGGAACGGCTATCGTAGTGGGAAGGCTCGTGGGAGCCAGAGAGAAGGATACGGCTTATAAACGTGTATTGAACAGTGTGAAATGGGCGCTACTCGTGACTGTGATTATTGATGCGGTGGTTATCTTTTTCCGTGTACCTTTGCTCGGTTTATTTACAGAGAACCCTGAAATCATTCGTTTGGGAGCGCAAGTCATTTTACTTAGCATTCTGCTAGAAACTGGCCGGACGACGAATATCGTCATTATTAACTCGTTGCGTGCTGCTGGAGATGCCAAGTTCCCGGTTTTTATGGGACTAATCTCTATGGTCTGCATGAGCTTGCCGCTGGGTTATCTGCTGGTGTTCAAGCTGGATATGGGGCTCGCCGGTGTGTGGCTGGCGATTGCTGCTGATGAATGGACTCGTGCTGTCATCATGTATGCCCGCTGGAAAAGCCGGTTATGGGAAAAGCATGCGCTGATCGAGCACGATACACCAGATCAGTCTGCAACGCCTGTTCCAGCACACTGATCCGAGTAGTATTTAGGGCCAACTGGAACCTAGCTTTTCGATAGAGTTGTATACGTGGAGGCAGTTCAAGAGAACATCTTGAACTGCCTCTTTTGCTGCCGGGAGAACCATCCTTTTATACAGTGGCACGATAGGCAATTTTGAAGTTCAACTTATATCATAATGGCTTTCATAAATAGAAGTCTGGTAAATTTACTAAAAAAAAGATATACTTTTGTTGCACTAACGCAGTACATGAAAGACAAGGAGTGTACCGATGAAGAAGCCGACGATTGAAGATGTTGCCCAGAAGGCAGGAGTGTCTAAAAGCACTGTCTCGCAATTTCTGAACAAACGATATAAATATATGAGCGACCAGACAAGGGACCGGATTGCCGAAGTTATTCAAGAGCTGAATTATCAGCCTAACGGGCTGGCCCGCAGCTTGAAGCAGAACCGGACATTTATGGTGGGAGTCATTGTAGCCAACATTGATTATACGCTGTCGATCCAGTCTATCCGTGCGATTGAGGAGGAATTGCAGCTTTTCGGCATTCAGGTGATCATTTGCAACGCCGATGAAAACCCCGACAAGGAAGGCCAGTATATTGAGATGCTCAAGGCCCGTCAAGTGGACGGCTTAATTATCTTCCCGACAGGCAAGCATGCAGACATTTACAACCAGCTCATTCGTGAAAAGTATCCATTGGTGTTTTTGGACCGCTTGGTGGACGGTGTCAATACACGTAGCCTGCTGTTGGATAACGAAATGGCGATTAAGCTGGCGATTCAGGAACTTGTGGCTCACAAGCATGAGCGAATTGCGCTGATTACCTTGCCCCTTGGCTTGAATCGGATTACTCCACGAGTGGAGCGGCTCAGCGGATACAAGAAGGCATTGGAAGAGCATGGCATGCCATTTCGAGAAGAATATATGCACAGCGTGCCGAGAGAAGAAATCCAGCAGACGCTGAAGGAGCTTTTCCAACTGCCTGAGCCGCCGACTGCGCTGTTGGCCGGGAATGATATCGTGTTGGCTGAGGTGTTGAAGTATGTGAATGCCCGCCGTATACGCATTCCGGCAGAGCTGTCCATTATCGGAATTGACGATGCGGAGTTTGCCCATATTTACAATCCGCCGATTACGACCATTACGCAACCGATTGCGGATATGGGGAAGCAGGCGGCAAAAACGCTGCTGTCCAGTATTGAGGAAGGCGGCGAATCGGTTCCGATTATTTACCGATTTGTGCCGGATATCAATCGGGGAGAATCCGTCAAAACGCTGTAGACGAGCATCATGTCTTATATTATAAAATAGCCCGTATTCCTTTGTACGACCTGAGTATGCGTATGCTGCTCAGGTCACACAAATGCGAATACGGGCTATTGGAAGTTAAGCCGACTTTGGATGCGGCCTTTGTTGAGCTTGCGCTCATAGCAGTGAAGGTTACGCGGGGGATGATCCCGGACTAATTTGTGCTGGCGCTGAGCAAAAAAGATTCCAGTTCGGCTCGCGTCGGATAGCCATCCATGTCTCCGGCTGACATGACAGCCAGCGCACCAAGTGCATTACCGCGTTTGACTGCCTCTGCCAGGGGCAAGCCTTCCAGTAGCGCGCTGATAACACCTGCGGCAAATCCGTCACCCGCACCGACGGTATCCACGACTTGATCTACGCGGAAGCGTTTGACATATCCCTCAGCATCTGCGGATTTGTAATATGCGCCTTCGGTTCCCAGCTTGATGATGACCAGTGAGGTACCACGGTCAAGGTAGAACGAAGCAATATCCTCGGGCGAAGTATAGCCCGTCAATATTTTACCTTCATGAATCCCCGGTAGAAGCCAGTCGCACCCCTCAGATGCTTCGTTAATCGCCTCCACCATCGTTTGTGTGTCAGGCCATAATTTGGGTCTGAGGTTAGGATCGAAGGATACGGTTTTGCCTGCCTTCTTCATGAATTGCCGCGCATGTCGTGCGAATTCGCGGCATTCAGCGGAGAGGGCAACGGAAATACCTGTAAAATGCAGATGGCGAGCCCCGGCAAAGTAAGCTTCGTTAAAATCAGCGATGCTCAGTGTGGAAGCGGCGGAATGCTTGCGGAAGTATTCCACCTCGGGGTCCCCACTTATAACTTTGGATTTAATCAGCATCCCGGTAGAGTGGTCTTTGGTAAACATGACATTCTGGGTGTCGATTCCTTCCTGACGTAGCGCATCGGCAATGAACTTGCCGAACGTATCCTCGCCGAGTTTGGTTACGAGTCCGGCTCGTAGCCCCAAACGCGACAAACCTGCCGAAACATTCGTCTCTGCCCCGGCCAACGCTTTGGTGAATGAACGCACCTCATCCAGAGAGCCTGCTTCATTGGCGTAAAACATGGCCATCGGTTCTCCGAAGGTAACAGCATCCAATGTTGCGGTCATTTGAATTCCTCCTTGTGTTTAGTAAACTTAATCTGTAAGCGCATGCACCAACTGAATAAATTGAAATTATCACATAAATCGGTTTTTCACAATGATGAAGTTGATATATTTGCTAAAAACTTTTTGGGTAATATAGATAAAAAAATGTGGTTTTGTTTATCAAAAGGTAAAAAACGTGTGAAACTTCGTGTGTATTAAGGGTTTTTCTAGGAAAATCGAAGTTTTAGGTTGACACCCCCTTAGATAATTATTACAATTCTAGCTAAGAAGTAGAGTTAGAAACCGCTTTTATAACAATTCCGTTGATAAAAAAGTTTATCTAAACAGGAGGAATGTTTTTATGGAAATGCGTTATTCAACTCATCCCGAACATGCCAAACATTTTACGACTGAAGAGTTGCGTCAGCACTATCTAATCCAGGAACTGTTTGTACCTGAGGAGGTAAAGCTGGTCTATACGCATGAAGATCGTGTCATTATCGGGGGCATTTATCCCGTGAATAAATCTGTTGCACTGGAAGGTAACGATCAAATCAAAGCGGAAACTTTCCTGGAGCGCCGCGAACTGGGCATTTTTAATGTTGGGGGTAGCGGTACGGTCAAGGTGGACGGTGAAACTTACGAGCTGGCCACAAAAGACTGTCTCTACGTAGGTAAAGGTGGCAAGGAGTTGATCTTTGAAAGCGATTCCAGTGGAAAGCCTGCGAAATTTTATATCGTTTCGGCCCTGGCTCATACCACGTATCCGACGACGAAACAGTCTTTTGCCGATGTACCGTCTGAAAGTCTGGGTTCGCAGGAAACAGCTAACAACCGTACGTTGCGTCGCTTTATCCATGATGAAGGCATTCAAAGTTGCCAATTGGTTATGGGGATGACGACGTTGGAAAACGGCAGTGTATGGAACTCTATGCCGACACATGTTCATGACCGTCGGATGGAAGTATATTTCTACTTTGAACTGGATGAGAACGCAAGAATGTTCCACCTGATGGGTGAACCGAACGAAACGCGTCATCTGGTAATGAAAAATGATGAAGCCGTTATTTCTCCACCTTGGTCTATCCACTGTGGTGCGGCTACGGGCAGCTATACCTTCATTTGGGGCATGGCCGGTGAAAATAAAACATACAAAGACATGGATCAGGTTGCCATGAGCGAGTTGCGTTAATCCGATTAGTGTATTGGAGCGTAAACCTGCAAGCGGCTGAGGTACATGGTCATCCCATTCGTGGAAAGGATCAGGAACATGACGAAAAAGAAAGTTTTGGAACATATCACTTCGGTAGGTGTCGTCGCAGTCATTCGGGGAAACACAGCGGAGGAAGCGTATCTCATGTCTAAAGCCTGCATTGAAGGCGGCTTGGATAATATTGAGCTTACATTTACGACGCCGGATGCGGATCAGGTCATTCGAAGATTGAAAGACGAATTTAAGGATCGGGCAGTGATTGGTGCAGGAACGGTACTGGAGTCACTGACGGCGAGAATTGCTATTCTGGCCGGAGCAGAGTTTGTCGTGAGTCCTTCTTTTGAAGAAGAAACAGCGAAGCTATGCAATTTGTACGCGATTCCTTATATGCCTGGCTGTATGACGCTGAATGAGATCAAGGAAGCCATGAAATTGGGTAGCGATGTCGTGAAGTTGTTCCCAGGCAGTGCAATGGGGGCGGACTTTGTGAAGGCCGTCAGGGGTCCAATGCCTCATGTGCAGATTATGCCAACGGGTGGCGTTGATCTGGATAATATGGAAACCTGGCTGCGTAACGGATGTGTAGCTGTGGGAATTGGGGGTAATTTGACGGCTCCAGCCAAGGAAGGTCGCTACGACTTGATCACAGAAAATGCAGCACGTTATGTAGCTAAATATAAAGAAGTACGCGCAGCGCTGTAGGCTTCAGGAAATATAGGTTTTTATACTAATTTGTGATGGAGGCGTAGACATGGGTCTGGACCATTTTTCATTGGATTTTTTCAGTCTAAAAGGTAAAACGGCGATTGTAACAGGAGGCAACACTGGTTTGGGTCAAGGGTATTCCGTAGCTTTGGCCAAAGCGGGTGCAGACCTGTTCATTGTAGCTAACAATGATGAGTATGAAGAAACAAGACGTTTGCTGGAGCCAACGGGTGTGAAGGTTGCCTTTTATCAGGCAGATCTGACAGAGAAAGAATCCATTAAAAAAATTGTAGAAGAATGCGTCAATGAATTCGGTAAAATTGATATCCTTGTAAACAATGCAGGTACGATTCGTCGCGCCCCTCTGCTGGAGTATAAAGATGAGGATTGGGACGCTGTCATGGAGATTAACCTGAATGCCGTATATCATCTGAGCCAGGAAGTGGCAAAGGTGATGGTAGAGCAAAAAAGCGGGAAGATTATCAATGTCGCTTCTATGCTTGCTTTTCAGGGCGGCAAATTCGTTCCGCCGTATACAGCGAGCAAGCATGCGGTAGCTGGTTTGACCAAGGCATTTGCGAACGAGCTGGCAGTTCATAACGTTCAGATTAATGCGATTGCGCCGGGTTATATTGCTACGGCAAATACAGCTCCAATCCGTGCGGATGAAAATCGCAATCAAGAAATCCTGTCGCGTATTCCTGCGGGTCGTTGGGGCGATCCGTCTGATTTGATGGGAGTTGTGGTTTTCCTCGCCAGTCAGGGTTCCGACTATATGAACGGTCATATCTTGGCGGTGGACGGCGGCTGGCTGGTACGTTAAGCAGCGCTGGTCGCATCGAAGTTTATGAACTGGAAGCTGCCTCAAAAGGAAACGATCCTTTCAGGCAGCTTTTATTTTTTCAATGAAGCTATATGCTGAACTTGAAGACTTGGGGCGCTGTGTCGATCCGTCCTATGCATATGGCACGAATGCCTTTATAATTTAATGAGATAAAAATTGCTAGGCTCCAGCCGTACACTTGGTTGGAGCCTTTGAGCATAACACAGATAGATTGGAGAATGGAGAGATGAGTTCACAGCAACACCAACGAGCTTTGGTATACAAATCTTTGTGGCATGCCGGTCCTTGGGTGCTTGCCGTAGGGATCATTCTGGTAGGTGCCAATCTGCGCGCCTCGATTACCTCGGTAGGACCTCTTATCGGTTTGATTAAGGATTCTTTGCATATTTCGAATACACTGAGTGGCCTATTAACGACATTGCCGCTGCTGGCTTTTGCCCTGTTGTCGCCTTTTGTAGCCAAACTGTCGCGCCGCTTCGGATCGCCTCTTATTATTTTTGCAGCTTTGCTGCTGTTGACCGCAGGTATTGTAGTGCGCTCAACGTTAGGGGTTACTGCATTATTTGTCGGGACCGCCATGCTGGGACTGGCTATTGCCGTGTGTAATGTGTTGCTGCCCAGCTTGATCAAAGAGGAGTTTCCTCGCAACAGCGGACTGATGACCGGCGTATACTCAGTATCCATGAATGTGGTCGCTGCAACAGCATCCGGGCTGAGTATACCGCTGGCTCTGAACGGAGGTATGGGCTGGCGAGGTGCTTTGGGAATATGGGGGATTGTAGGTGTCGTAGGGATTTTACTCTGGGTGCCACAACTCCTTAAGGCAGGAAAAACGGCTAATAAAGCGGCGGTGTCTGCCCGAACCGTGAATGTATATACATCGTCTTTGGCTTGGAAGGTGACGCTGTTTATGGGGCTGCAATCTGCCTTGTTCTATGTTCCTGCCGCTTGGTTTCCCGAAATGATGAGCGGACAGGGAATGGATTCAGAGACTGCGGGATGGATGCTGTCCGTGCTGCAGTTTTCGCAAATGCCATTTACTTTTATTGTGCCTATTTGGGCGGCGCGGGTGAAGGATCAGCGGGTATTGGTTTTGATTATGGCTGCGCTATATTTTATCGGTCTGGGTGGATTTCTGCTTGGAGCTACACAGTGGAGTGTGATTTGGGTCATTTGTATCGGTATAGCGGGTGGTTTTGCTTTCCCGTTAGTGATGATGTTCTTCAATTTGCGGACGCGGACACCGCAGCAGGCAGCAGAGTTGTCGGGTATGGCGCAATCCTTTGGGTATTTGCTGGCAGCGACCGGGCCGACACTGTTCGGTTATTTGCATGATGCGACACAAGGCTGGACCATTCCGCTGTTGCTGCTTTTGTGCCTGAGTGTTCTGCTTATGTTTATAGGGCTGGGTGCAGCCAAGAAACGATATGTCGGAGGCGAGGTGGATGATCAGGCTACAATTTGATGCAGATGGCTACAGTGTGGTTTGTAATGCAGATCGTGTTATGTTGTTGGCTAAAGAATTTGCGCTGTTGCGCTTTCTGTACGATAACCGGAACCAGGTGTTCACCCGGGAACAACTGCTGGATCGGGTGTGGCCGCTGGAGTATCCGGTGGAGCGTACGGTAGATGATCATATCTACAGATTGCGCAAAAAACTTAAGTCATGGGATGGTCTCCGTATTCATACGGTCAGAGGGTATGGCTACAGCTTGACCTTGACTGACGTGCAGCCACAGAATCATCCGTCCTTGCACGATCAGGAGGTGCAAGACGCCGTACATGGACTATTCCGCAAATACCAGCTGTTGGGGCAGGGAAATTCCATCGTAGCGCTGGCTGCCCAGCAGGAGCAGATGGGTTTTGAATTGTCTGTCTTTTATCAAATGTATACCCGTTTTGTACAGGCGGATGTGCCTTGGTTCTTGGAACGGGAGGACTTTGCTCCCGCAGATCGATTGTATTGGATGCTACTGCTATATATGTGCACAGCAGGGGTGACGGATGAGGGGCTTGTCCTATGTGAGCGTGCGCTTTCCAGTGGATTGCTATCTGAAGCGCAGGAGCGGGAATTGCGTATTCTCAACATTCTGGAGGCTTATGTAGAGAACGGACAACCTGAACACGCCCAGGAAGGTCTGCCACTGACCATGATGGTCATGGAACGGGATAATCTCGATAATTTTGTGATGCCTGTTGCGCTGATGGAGATGTATATGCATCTGGTTGCCAATCATATGGAAAAGGCTGCCGAACTGTCTGATCGTCTGGAATGCATGCTGTCGGAGGCCCCGTTTTTGCGCGAGCTGGGCCGTTATCGCATGATGCGCGGGCTTATGCTGTTGCGTACTGGAGATGTGGATAACGCCGAGCGGCTGATGGATGAGGGATTGGATACCCTTGATATGGCTAAACAGGAATTACTAAAAATCAAAGCGGTATGTCAAATTCGCTCGTTCCTGAAGCTTTGCGGTTCCTATCCAGCGCTGGAAGAGAAGTATGCCGCTCAATATGATCAGCTTGACCGGGACAACAGTTTAACACTGCATCGTTCGGCGCTAAGGCGCTGGCTGGAGCAGACAATCTCAATGGCCTGATTTTTTAGCTGTCTGACTTTCCTCTGATATAGACCCGCTAGAATGTTCTTATTGCTAAAAAAAGCTGAAAATGAGAGCAGGGTGAGTAGATAATGAAGGAAAAGAAAGAACTGCAATCCGCGCCTAGCATTTGGCGCAATGGCCGTTTTCGGCGGATGTTTGCGGCACACACGGCTGCTTCCTTTGGCGATTGGTTTGATGCTATCGCCATTCAGGTGCTTGTTGCTTATCGCTGGGAAGCCGACCCTATGCTGATTGCGCTGATTCCGGTAGTGATGGCGCTACCGGGTCTGCTGCTGGGTTCCATCGCGGGCACGTTAGCTGACCGGGTACACAAGGCCCGGCTGATGATCGTCTGCGATGCAGCTATTGCCTTATTGACGCTGGCCATTCTCGCCGTACCGGGTCCGGTATGGCTGCTGCCTTTGCTCGGTCTACGCGCGGCGGCTGGCGTATTTCAAATGCCTTCACAGCAAGGCTTGACCCGTACGGTAGTCGCCAGCGACGACCTGTTTCGGGCGACCTCGCTGAATGGGTTGGTCAATCAGGCCTCCAAAGTGGCAGGGCCGCTACTGGGCGCTATGACCTTGACTGTGTTGTCTCCCCAGGCATGCATTATTCTCAATGCATTGCTGCGCCTCTGTTCCGGCCTGCTGCTGTGGCCGCTTCGCGGAATCGGTCCGGCGCTGGTCAGCCCAGACCAACAAGCTGTTGCAGCCGAGCAGCATGGAAAGTCTGCTACGCATACAGCGCCTGAGGCTGATGAAGTCCAAATGCGGGAGGAGCATGTCCGCGCATCTCGCTTTTTCAACCAATGGCGTGAGGGCTGGGCGTTCTTATGGCGCAGTCGAATGCTTTTGCATACGCTCATATTCGGACTTTTCGGCTTAATCGCCATTCTCATGATCGACTACCAGTTCCCTACGCTGCTGCGAGTGCTCGCTCCGGGTAATGAGTCACTGCTTGGCTGGCTGGTTTCAGCCATTGGTGCTGGCGCCGTCGGCTGCATGCTTGTGCTTAATCGCTTGAATCGCATAAGTGCAGGCTGGGGGCTTGGTGGTGGGTATGTACTGGTTGGCGGAGCTATTGCTGCTTTAGGCTGGGCGCAACCCGGAACAGGATGGCCCGTACTGCTTATGATCGGGGCTGTGCTGGGCGTGGGCAACGGCCTGTACATTATCACCCAGAACTATATATTACAAGCCAAAACCCCTGCTGATATGGTAGGACGCGTCTTCGGTATCCAAAGTACCGTGATTGGAGCAATCATGGTCGTTTCGCCGCTTGCCGGGGGAGTATTGATCCGAATAGCAGGGGCGGGAACGGCTTTTGTCTGGATCGGAATGACTGTTGGAATTCTGGGTTTGGCAGGACTACTGCTTCAATCCGTAATTTGGCGCGAGTCCCTCGCTGATTCTAGCCTGACTACGGAGCAAAATGCAGACCTTGCGTAGTCAAACTTGCGCAATAATTTACTTCGATTTTCGTCATTTATATTTTTAGCATGGGAGAGATCATGATGACTCAACAAACTTCAGCCTCAGAGCCTGTGGCACGGTTACTTGAAGGATCTCGGGTGTACTTGCGTCCCGTTAACGTGGAGGACACCGAGCTATACTATAATACATTGTTCCATCAGGATGTGCGGAGGCTGACAGGCACACAACGCAGCTTTACCAAGGATCAAATTGCCCGTTATATTGAAGCTAAAGGACAGGATTCCTCAAGCCTGCTGCTCTTGATTGCGCTTCGCGAAGATGATCGTGTCATCGGAGATATAGCTCTGCAGGATATGGACAGCCTGAATCGCAGTGCCAACATCCGTATTGCGATCAATGAGCAGGGAAATCAGGGGAAGGGCTACGGCACCGGAGCGCTTGTGCTCATGCTGGGTTACGGATTCGGTATCTGTAACCTGCATCGGATTGAGCTGAATGTATTTGATTTTAATGAACGTGCCATTCGTTGCTATGAAAAAGTAGGCTTTCAGCGCGAAGGTGTACAACGGGATGCTTTATTCTACAATTATGAATACCATGATTCGATTCTGATGAGTATGCTGGACCACGAATACCGCGACCGCTACGTGAAAAAAGTAGAAAATTGATTCAGCACGTTTACACGGGTTAACAGAAGAGATATAATTAAAAGATAAAGTTGCTTGTTTGCGCAAGTATGACCGACAACATCAAATGAAGATATGAATTACCGGAGGAGCCTGTCACCAAGGCTCCTTTATGTCTTTTTAGGGGAACCTGTGCTGTATTTCGGGTTCCCCTTTTTATTTTGCGAGCTGTCCGTTAAGGTCAGACACATATTTTGCACGTTTGTTTTACATTTTATGATTAGGATTTGCAAAATTCGATTCCAGTCGCTCCGATCTATATCTTGTTCATTGGAAGTCGCTTATGGGATTTTTGCAAATAAGTTCAAGGATTAAACAAAAGGAGGTTATCAGCCTATGCAATTTATATTGTATCTTCTGCTGATTCTGTTGTTCACAAAAGTCGCGGGTCATGTGTCTGTCAGGCTCGGTCAACCAGCAGTGCTAGGAAAGCTGATCGCAGGAATTGTGCTGGGCCCAGCGGTATTAGGATGGGTTGAGAATGATTCGCTGATTCATGATATGTCTGAAATCGGCGTGCTGTTGCTGATGTTCATTGCTGGACTGGAGACGGATCTGGATCAACTTCGACGTAATTGGAAGCCTGCGGTAGCTGTGGCGGTTGGAGGTATTATTTTACCGCTAATTTGTGGTTTTGGTGTAGGGGAAGCCTTTGGATTCTCGGTGCATGAAGGCTGGTTTCTAGGGATCATTCTGAGTGCTACCTCGGTAAGTATTACCGTACAGGTGCTCAAGGATATGAACAAGCTGAATACCCGAGAGGGCTCGACCATTTTGGGTGCGGCGGTGCTGGACGATGTGCTTGTTGTGGTACTGCTAGCGGTAGTAATGAGTATATTCGGTATGGGTGGAGAGACTTCGCTGGGACTTCTTGTTGGCAAAAAGCTAGTTTTCTTCGTCGTAGCTATTCTGGGGGGCTGGTTCGTTGTTCCGTGGATTATGAAAATACTCGCTCCACTCAAGGTGACTGAAGCAGTCATCACGACTGCGTTGATTATTTGCTTTGGGTTTGCGTATTTTGCAGATATGTTGGGGATGGCGGGCATTATCGGGGCTTTTGCTGCCGGGATTGCCATTGCACAAACAAGCTTTAAGCACGTCGTAGAAGAAAAGGTGGAACCCATCGCTTATTCCATCTTTGTTCCTGTTTTTTTTGTCAGCATTGGATTAAATGTTTCCTTTGAGGGAGTAGGGCAGCAGCTCGGATTTGTTGTTGTTTTGACACTGATTGCGCTGGTGACGAAGTTAGTGGGAGGAGGCCTCGGCGCGCGGCTGACGGGCTTCAATAACCGTTCTTCTCTTGCGATTGGCTCCGGTATGATATCACGTGGCGAGGTCGCACTTATTATTGCAGCTACCGGTCTACAGTCGGGTCTGTTGGCACAGCAATATTTTACATCCGTGATCATTGCCGTCATTTTGACAACGTTGGCTGCACCTCCAATTCTCAAGCTGTGTTTTAGCGATAAGAGGGAGACTTCCGCTCACGATACAGAAAAGAAGGCCAGCATTGATAAGTTGTAATGAGAGTATCAACAGGTCATAACAAAAAGACCCTTCGGGTTCAGTTTCTCATAGTGTGCATGGAAAGTCCGATTTTAGAGTAGAGCGGACTTTCCATGCAGCATGAGAACATGGGCGAAGGGTCTTTTTTATGCTAAATGTGCTGCAAGAATAGAGAAATTAGGACTCGGACACCACTGTGAAGCGTTGGTTCAGATGTTGTGGTTTTTCGATTTCGTCCACTACGGCAACTGCATAATCTTCGTAACTGACATAGCTTGCACCTTTGGAATTAACCAACAGTGTGTCTTTTCCTACTTGGTAAGAGCCTGTACGTTTACCCAGTGCAAATTCCGCAGAAGGGCTAATAAAGGTCCAGTTCAGGTCGCTGGTACCACGCAAAATTTCCAGGTTTTTTCCTTGGTTGTTGGCTGTTGGATATACGAAATCAGGGAAGCCAGGAGCGTCTTTTACCAAAAGTGTTTGGGATTCATCAGTGAACAAGCTGCCTGCACCACCTACGACAATCAGGCGAGTACCGGATACATTACGCAGGGCTTCGATCAGTACGTTACCTGCATCGACATGCAGATGCTCTTGTCCGAGTGGAGCGGCAAATGCATTAACAACTACGTCAAAACCTTTCAGATCATCTGTTTTCAGATCAAAAACGTCTTTTTGTACCACAGTAGCACGACTTTCTGTTACTTTGGACGAGTCACGGACGATGGCGGTTACTTCATGCCCTCTGTCTAATGCTTCTTTTACGATATTATTTCCTGCTTTACCGGTTGCACCAATAACTGCAATTTTCATAATAGATAGCCTCCTATAAATATGATGTGGATGATTCATTCGTTTGATCGTAAGTGTACTCAGTGCATTTACGAACTTTAATATGTAACTATTATAGTTACAATATAAAATAAAAGTCAAGCTCTTCTGTTGGGCAAACTAAAGTCCTCCGATTGGAAAGAGAGGAACTCGTTTAAATATATAAGGTAAAACTGAATGAGCAAACTTAAGCCAAAATGGATATATGTAGACCACAGAAAAGAAAGGAAGAGTGAATCGATATGAGTAAAAAAGTACAGCTTGAACCCGCAGCACAGAAATTTGCAGACGATAATGCCAAGCCTCCGTTTCTATATGATTTGGGTCCTGAAAAAGGACGTGAAACGGTCAATGAGGTTCAATCCGGCCCAGCAGACAAACCTGCCGCAGATGTAGAAGATCTAACTATTCCAGGCGGGCCTGGCGGTGAGGTGAAGGTCAGAATTGTTCGCCCACAACAGGTGACAAGCGATCTCCCGGTCATTGTATATATTCACGGAGCAGGCTGGGTATTCGGTAATGCTCATACGCATGATCGCCTGATTCGTGAATTGGCAGTCGGCTCACAGGCAGCAGTTGTATTTCCAGAATACAGCTTGTCCCCTGAAGCTAAATATCCGACGGCGATTGAGGAAATTTACGCGGTCGTTCAATGGGTGGCACAGCACGGACGCGAGCATGGGCTGAAGCCCGATACGCTGACGGTAGCCGGAGACAGTGTGGGCGGTAATATGACGGCGGCCGTAACGCTGCTGGCCAAAGAACGTAGCGGCCCTACCATTCGCCAGCAGTTGCTGTTCTATCCAGTGACGGATGCTTCCTTTGACACAGAATCATATCATGAGTTCGCCACAGGATATTTCCTGAGCCGCGAAGGAATGCAATGGTTTTGGGATCAATATACGACGGATCCCAACGAACGAGCGCAGATCACGGCGTCCCCATTACGTGCCACCACAGAACAGCTCGAAGGGCTACCACGTGCGCTGGTCATTACAGGTGAGGCCGATGTGCTGCGCGATGAAGGCGAGGCCTATGCGGACAAGCTACGTGAAGCGGGGGTGGATGTGACCGCTGCACGCTTTCAGGGCATCATCCACGACTTTGTGATGCTGAACCCATTGTCTGAAACCGCGGCCAAGCGCGGTGCGATCATGCTCGCTACCTCATGGCTGCGCCAAGGGTTTGAGGGCTAGTACACTATAGAGCATTTTAAGGGTGTCGTCGTGTGATTTGATCCAGTTCTTTGAATGATTAGGCTGTCTTCTTCCTGCTGACATCTATTGCAGGGAAGGCAGCCTTTATACATATCTGCAATGAAACCGCTTCACGTTCGTCGAACAGAGTGATAATATAAAATTTGAACGAGTTTGACCGACATTCAGCCTAAGGGGGATATCCATGCCATTTCAGGGACAACGCATTTTACCTGCAGCTAAGCATATGAAGCAGCTGGAGGGTATTTTGGACAGTTCTTATGAGTATGCGGTTTTTCTGGATACGCATGTAGCGCAGCTGCGTAGCCTGTACCAGATGGCTAGAAGTCGCAGCAAGCAAATGCTCCTGCATGCCGATCTGGTGCAAGGCTTGAAGAATGACGAGTATGCGGCTGAATATTTGTGTCAGGAAATTAAGCCATTTGGGATTATTTCGACCCGGTCCGGGGTGATCGCAACTGCTAAAAAGAAAGGAATTCTTGCTGTACAGCGGGTGTTCCTGCTCGATACGATTGCACTGGAAAAAAGCTACGCGCTGGTAGAAAAAACGCGTCCGGATTATATTGAGGTGCTGCCCGGTGTTGTTCCACCGATGATTAAGGAGGTCAGCGAACGCACTGGCATTCCTATTTTGGCAGGCGGACTTATTCGCACCCCTGAGGATGTGGAAGCAGCGTTGGCCGCGGGAGCTACAGCAGTTACGACCTCCAATAAACAGCTGTTCGAACACTATAAGCAATAGCTTTTATTTGTATCAAGTGGGTAACCATACATAATAAGCAAGGAGGCTGGGAAACGATGGAGCAATACATTCTTGCCTTAGATCAGGGCACAACCAGTTCGCGGGCCATCTTGTTTGATCGGCAGGGAACAGTGGTATACAAGGCACAACGGGAGTTCCCACAGTATTTTCCCCAGCCCGGGTGGGTAGAGCAAAACGCCAATGAAATATGGAGCTCTATTTTGGCCGTCATCGCCTCCTGCTTGTCAGAATCAGGTGTGAAAGCCAGCCAAATTGCCGGGATTGGTATTACGAATCAACGGGAAACCGTAGTAGTGTGGGATAAACATACGGGTCTGCCTGTATATCATGCACTGGTATGGCAGTCACGGCAAACAGCCGGGATCTGCGAGGAATTGAAAAGCCGTGGATTTGATCATATTTTTCATAGCAAAACGGGACTACTCATTGATCCCTACTTTTCTGGCACCAAGGTCAAATGGATACTCGACAACGTCGAAGGGGCACGAGCTCAAGCGGAGCGTGGGGATTTGCTGTTTGGTACGATTGATACCTGGCTAATCTGGAGATTGTCTGGTGGTAAAGCACATGTAACAGACTACTCCAATGCGGCCCGCACACTCATGTACAACATTTATGAGCTAAAATGGGATGAGGAGCTGCTGGATATTCTCGGCGTTCCTGCGTCTATGCTACCAGAGGTGAAATCATCTTCTGAGATATATGCGCATACGGTGGATTATCACTTTTTCGGACAGGAAATCCCTATTGCCGGAGCGGCAGGCGATCAACAAGCAGCTCTGTTCGGTCAGGGATGCTTCGACAAAGGTATGATTAAAAATACATACGGTACGGGATGCTTTATGCTGATGAATACCGGAGATGAACCCTGTGACTCGGGACATGGACTGATTACGACCATTGCATGGGGGCTGAATGGTCAGGTGAAGTATGCGCTGGAGGGCAGCATTTTTGTAGCCGGATCTGCTATTCAGTGGCTGCGTGATGGGTTGCGTATGTTCCGCGAAGCCAAAGATAGTGAAGCGTATGCGGCGCGTGTGACCTCCACAGAAGGGGTATATTTTGTCCCGGCCTTTGTGGGTCTGGGCAGCCCGTATTGGGATAGTGACGTGCGCGGTGCGACATTTGGTTTGACGCGGGGAACGACCAAGGAGCACTTTATACGAGCGGTACTGGAATCGCTGGCCTACCAGACTAAAGATGTCCTAACTGCCATGGCGAGCGATTCGGGTGTACCTGTGCGTTCATTGCGTGTAGATGGAGGTGCAGTGATGAACGAGTTCCTGATGCAGTTCCAGAGCGATATTCTCGATCTGCCAGTAGAACGACCTGCTGTGAACGAGACAACTGCACTCGGTGCGGCGTATTTAGCAGGACTGGCAGTTGGGTTCTGGAGCAGTTTGGATGAGGTCCGGGGGTATGCGCAAAGTGATCATACCTTTACTCCGTCCATGAGTGAAGACGTGCGGGCTGATCTTTATGGTGGCTGGAAAAAGGCAGTTCATGCCGCAATGGCGTTCAAGTAGCAGGCAGATTTCCCTTTTCATAGCGTATCGTGTGTGCTACGATATAGATAAGTTAATACTCGTCAGGAGACTTGGAGAGACCATGAACCGCTCGGCATCCGCCGCAGCGATGTTCGTGGTCTTTTTTTGTACCTTATGATGAGTCGGTTGGCAGATTGCATCGTGAATATATACAAAGCTGGAGGGATACATGATGGGAGAACAGGGATTTGCTGCGCAGGAGAGAACCGCTGTCTTGGAACGTATGGGACATGAGCATTTTGATATATTAATCATTGGCGGCGGCATTACAGGGGCGGGTATTGCGCTGGATGCGGCGGATCGTGGTTTGAAGACAGCATTGGTGGAGATGCAGGATTTTGCAGCAGGTACGTCCAGCCGCTCGACCAAGCTAGTGCATGGGGGTCTTCGTTATTTGAAGCAGTTGGAAGTTAAGATGGTAGCTGAGGTGGGGAAGGAGCGGGCAATTGTATTCGAAAATGGTCCACATGTGACCATACCGGAGCGTATGTTGCTTCCTTTTCACAAGGGCGGCACGTTTAACGCATTTACCACCTCTATCGGGCTGCTGGTATATGATTTCCTTGCTGGTGTTAAGCGTAGTGAGCGCCGTCGTATGCTGGACATCCAGGCTACACTAGAGCGCGAGCCTTTGCTGAAGCGTGATGGACTGAAGGGAAGCGGCAGCTATGTGGAGTATCGTACAGATGACGCTCGCCTGACGATTGAGGTCATGAAGGAAGCTGTTACACGAGGGGCGCTGGCGGTGAACTATGCCAAGGCTGACAAGCTGCTGTATGACAAAGGACGAATAAGCGGTGCAAGCGTAACGGACCGGGTAACGGGAAAACCATACGAAATTCGAGCTTCGCTGGTTATTAATGCAGCTGGACCATGGGTAGACACGCTACGGGAAATGGATCGCTCCAAGGAGGGTAAGGTGCTACGCCTGACGAAAGGTATTCACCTAGTGTTCGATGCTGAGCGCTTTCCGCTCAAACAGGCAGTGTACTTCGATACACCGGATGGACGCATGGTATTTGCCATCCCGCGTGATGGAAAAACTTATGCAGGTACGACTGACACGGTGTATGAGGGGGATACGGCGCATCCCCGGATGACCGTCGAAGATCGGGCGTATGTGCTTCAAGCGATCAACGGAATGTTCCCGGATGTGAAGCTGACTGTTACGGATGTAGAATCCAGTTGGGCAGGGGTACGGCCGCTCATTTATGAAGACGATAAAAGCCCTTCAGAAATTTCACGTAAGGACGAAATTTGGGAATCCCGTTCAGGTCTGATCACGATTGCAGGCGGCAAGCTGACGGGCTACCGGAAAATGTCCGAACTCGTCGTGGATCGTGCGGTACGGGAGCTGGGGCGCTTGCATGGGCAGAGCTTCCGGGCATGCCGCACCAGACACATCCCGATTTCGGGTGGCAGCGTAGGCGGCTCGGCGGGCTGGGACGCGTACGTAGGTAAGCAAACCGCAGCAGGTGTTGCACTCGGCCTGTCGCCTGAAACGGTTAGAGCATGGGCAATCCGCTATGGCTCCAACACAGAGCGGCTGTTTGCGATAGCGGCACGCAGCATGAAGGAGACTACCGAGAAGGAAGCGGCACTGCCTGTGGAAGTGCGTGTCCCGCTCCTGTATGCGATGGAACAGGAAATGACGGTGACACCGTCTGATTTTTTCATACGGCGAACGGGAGCACTTTTCTTCCAGATTGACGAGGTGAAGCGCTGGAAACAGCCCGCCATCGCATGGATGTCTGAACATGCAGGCTGGAGCGCCGCGCAAGAACGACAATATACGGCTGAGCTGGATGCTTACCTGTATGAAGCTGTAACGCCTTTAGAGGTACAGGTGAAACAAGGTGACGTTAAAGCCATCTAATAGGAACGAGGATGCGTATCCTTTACCGCTCCGCTTCTCTACCATCGTTTCGTTCTCACCGCTGCTTTATGCGGAAAAGGGGCCTACAAAACAAAAGCAGCGATTCTCTATTTTTAAGAGAATCGCTGCTTTTGTTGTATGCAGATTGTTTACAGCATCAAGTGGAACAGGAACGGGGCGGCTGCCAAGGTAAAGAGAGCGGCGAGCACCATCGAGATGCTGGATATCGTCCCCGTCAGCAAACTGAACTCGAATGCTTTGGAAGTGCCCGTACCATGAGCACCGGTACCGAGCAGTACCCCACGGGAGACTTCATTTTCGATACGGAACAGTTTTACAATCACTGGACCGATAATAAGACCGCTCAATCCGGTCAGAATAACGAATACAGCTGTGACCGTCGGATTGCCGCCAATCGTTTGCGATACATTCATCGCAATGGGTGTCGTAATGGAGCGAGGAATCAGGCTGCTCAGCAGGGAAGAATTCAGGTGCATCCACTTGGCAAGCGCCATGGAGGACAACACGGCTACAACAGATCCAGACAGCACGCTAAGCACGATTTGGGTAGCGTGTTTTTTTAACACTGGGAAATATCGGTACAAAGGGACAGCAAATGCAATCGTAGCTGGCTGTAGCAGCATGGACAGCAAGTGGGCGCCCGAATTATAAGAACGGTAATTCACACCCGTCAGCGTCAAAATCAAAATGATAACAACAGGTGTAATGAGCAATGGAGACAAATACACCTTGGGCAGTGTGCGGTACATGCGTTTGGCCATCCAGTAAATAGCGAGTGTCAATACAATACATAGAAGACCGATCATGATGATTTATGCTCCTTTCGTTTACCAAGCAGACTGGCGACCATACCTGTGCAGGCCATCACCAGAAAGGTGCCGAGCAACACGACCAGCATAATGCTCATACCATCGTGTTCCAGCATCGGCCAATAATTCATGACGCCGACAGCGGAGGGAATAAAGAATAATAGCAGCTCGGCCAGCAACCAGTTTGCGCCAACTTCAATCCAGCTTAGCCGGACCAAGCCGGTTTGCAGCAGAATAAAAAGGATTAGCATACCAATGATACTACCGGGTATAGGCAGGTGGAGCCAGGAGACTACCGCGTTCAGGATGAGCGAAAAGGCCATCAGGACGGCGATCTGGAGGACACCGCGTATGAAGCTTTTCATATATAATGACTCCTATCTTTGTGATCGGTTATTTTCAAACTGTAATGAAATTTTACATCACAAGCTTTCATGAGTAAAATGCATATAAAGAATATAATCTATTCCGTTTATCTATGGGAGAAGGTGTAGCTTTGGATATCCGACATTTACAATATTTTTTGGAAGTCGCGCGGTTGCGTAGCTTTACAAAGGCAGCCCAGAGCATGTTTATTACCCAGCCGACGATCAGTAAGACGATTAAAAGTCTAGAAGATGAACTGGGGGTCGCTTTGTTCGACCGAATTGGCAAAAGAATCGAATTGACGGACGCGGGAAAGGTCATTGAGCTTCAGGCACAAGCAATTGTAAAGTCCTTTCAGAGCCTGTCCTCGGAGCTGAGTGATTTGATGAACCTGAAAAAGGGACATATCCGTATTGGCCTGCCCCCTATGGTCGGATCGAGCTTTTTTCCGCGTGTCATTGGAGAATTCCATAAGGCATATCCTGATGTGACCATTCAATTATTTGAGGACGGGGCGAAGAAAGTGGAACGGGACGTAGAAGCCGGGGCATTGGATATCGGGGTGATCGTGCTGCCCGCAGTTGGAGATATGTTTGAGACATTTCTGTTTGTGGAGGAAAAGCTGAATTTGCTCGTTCATCCTACGCATGCATTGGCAGAGTGCAAGGAGGTACCGTTATCTGCGTTGGCGGAGGAGGCATTTGTACTGTTTCGTGAGGATTTTACGCTGCATGACCGTATCATTGCGGAATGTGTTCGTGCCGGCTTTCAGCCGCGTGTAGTGTACGAAAGCTCACAATGGGATCTGATTAGCGAAATGGTTGCTGCAAACCTGGGAGTAGCTCTGTTGCCGGAGGCCATTTGCCGAGATCTGGATACTGAGCGCTTGCGTGTTCTTCCATTGGTAGACCCCGTCATTCCTTGGCATTTGGGGATGATTTGGCGGAACGATCGCTACCTGTCCTTTGCCGCCAGAGAATGGATATCGTTCACACAGCAATTGTTGCGGACGGAATAGGGCGGGAAGTAGTCAGTCCGCGAGAAGGTGAGTACGATGCAGAATAAAAAAGCTGCCCTGAGGGGCAGCGATGTAGCTTGCTTCTATGAGTGTGTTTGGTTTATTGCACGCTTGGTGTGAAGGTACTTGTCCATAATACGGTCAAGTCTGGAGGATTTGTCCAATACACGTTCATCTTTTAATCCGTGTAAGTCAGCCATGCGATTCAGTTCACGGCGTTCTTTTTCCATGAGTTTTTCCAATTGTTCGAGGTTCACAAAGCCCACCCCCCATGTCGATTGTAAGGCATGTCTCCACTAGCGGCAGAAGTTTTTTTGATAACGATGTTATTTCCATTTTACCACTTTTTATTAACAATAATCCAGCTTTCCTGACATTTAGCGACTAATATCTATGGTTTTGCCAGTTTCACCTGATTGCGTCCTGAACGCTTAGCTTCATATAGTGCCTCATCTGTCTTTTCCAGTAAGTGCCTCGATGCAATGACAGGCGAACTACCTGCTCCAAGCGATACGGTTAGAGAGATCGAGGTTCCGTCATTCAAAAGAAAACGTTCATTTTCCACAGCTTCCCGAATCTTTTCGGCAAAGCTTGCTGCTTTCTGACTATCACAATTTCCAATCAGAATGGCAAATTCCTCTCCGCCCTTACGGGAGGGGTACGCCCTCGTTGTAGATTCCCGGGTTAACAGCATTCCCAATTGGCTTAAGACGGTATCTCCGTTCAAATGACCATACGTATCATTAATATTTTTAAAGTGGTCAATATCCAGCATCACGAGTCCAAAGGGTTGTTTTGTAGTCTTGGAAGTATGAAAAACCTCTTCGAATAGCGCATCGAAAGCACGCGGACTGTAGAGTCCGGTTAAATGATCCCGGTTTGCAGCTTCTTCCAGTAGATGAACAGCCCGTTCGGTTTTTTTGATATGGGACATCATAAAATAAGTGAACAGGCCGCCAAGCAACTTAACAGTTGTGATGATTATCATGGATTCATTATCAGGAGGGTTAACTACATAGAAAGTAGATAACAGCGACACTACAGCAGCTCCAATCACGGCCGACATCCACTTGCGGAGTGTTAGGCTTTTTTCTCGAATAAAGATAAGTGAAATGCCCAGTGTCATGAAACAATTGACGGTAGCAGTCAGAGAAACATCTGTCCAACCACCTGTAATGTAAATACGGTACAGGATTATGATCAAAGTGGTCAGCAGACCGGATACCGATCCTCCCATATAAACAGATATGATAATCGCCAAATGGCGCAGATCGACCACAAAGTGCCCGCGGATCCATAAACCGGTCATCATTAACAGAATGCCAAACAGACCCAGCATTAAACCGTTCATTACCCGATAAATGAATATATGTTTTTTTAGGTAACGTTCATATTTGCGGAAAAATAAATTTCCAAAGAATAAGAAGCTTGTTAATAACGCAAAATTGTTAATTAATTCTTTTAACATATCCCTATCCTTTATGCTGTAATGAGAGTTGTAGTATCGTGGGGAATAAAGCAAAAGGCCTCGTTTCTATATTTCGGTAAAAAGTAGGCATGAGTGAATACCAATCGACCATTAAACGATTCTTCTGTCCCTTACGTTTCGTTTATCTACGTGGTACAGTGAAAGGACTATGACCGGAACGGGTGATCGTATGAAGGAACCAATTCACATATCGGTGCGTCCACTTGTGGAATATGTGCATCGGAGCGGCAGCATTCATAGCGGCTTTCGATCGAATAGCAGTATGCTCGAAGGAACTCGCGTGCATCAGGTTATCCAGAAAGGTTACAAGGAGCATGACCGCAAAGAGGTACATTTACGTACAGAAATTCAGTATAAGGACGAATTGTTTATAATTGAAGGCCGCTGTGACGGACTGATTGAGCTGGATGGCGTATGGACGGTCGATGAAATTAAATCGATCTCTTTGCCTCTCGAAGATATTCAGGGTGACGGTCAACCCGTACACTGGGCGCAAGCATTTCTGTATGCCTATATGATTGCTCGTGAGGAACAACATCATTCCATGCAGGTCCAGCTTACTTATGTGCAGGCACACAGTGAAGACATTCGCCGATTTAGGCGCGAGCTATCCTTTACTGAGCTGGAAGCTTTCGCGCAGGAGATGATTGCTGGTTATGCACCGTATGCATTCCTGCTGAGAGCACATGCGGAAAAGCGGGATGCCAGCATTGCTATGTTGGACTTTCCCTTTGACACGTATCGTTCGGGTCAGCGAACGCTCGCGGGTTCGGTGTACAAGACGATTGCCGAAGGGGTTAACCTGTTTGCCAAAGCGCCTACGGGTATCGGTAAAACGGTATCCACTTTGTTTCCTGCGATCAAGGCGATCGGTGAGGGGCAGGTTAGGCGAGTATATTATGTAACGGCTCGTACCACCACTCGGGCAGCAGCTGAAGAAGCTTATGCCAGAATGCAGACCCAAGGGCTGCACATGCATGTGGTGACTTTGACTGCGAAGGATAAAATATGCTTTAAGGATGAAAATGATTGTGACGCTGGATCATGCAGCATGTGCGAGGGCTACTACGACCGGATCAACGGTGCGGTATCCGATATTTTGGCGAATGAGACGTTAATGACCCGGGCGGTGATTGAGCGTTATGCGCGCAAGCATAAGGTTTGTCCCTTTGAATTTTCGCTGGATGTGGCGTATGCCTCGGATGGTATAATCAGTGATTATAATTATGTTTTCGATCCACGGATTTCTCTGAAAAGATTGCTGGAGGAGCACAAGCGAAAAGGTGTCGTACTGGTGGATGAGGCGCATAATCTGGTAGAACGCGGCCGGGACATGTTTTCGGCGGAAATTTTGAAATCTTCTTTTTTGGAACTGAAACGAGAATTTAAGCTGCTAAGTCCAGAGATTGCTGCGGCTGCGAGTGCAGTGAACGCACATATGATTACGCTGCGCAAGCAATATGCAGACACAGGAAAAGCAGTGGAGACAGTAGCGCCGCAAGAGGTGCTGGAGCTGCTGGTGCCTTTTGTGGAAGCTGCTGAACGTGAACTGGTAACGGGGAGTAGTACAAGTCGCGCAAGCAGTGAAAGTACGGCCTACGCATTGCTTCTGGATACGTATTTGACTGCTCAGAATATGCTGCGGATTGCTGCTTTATATGATGAACGGTACGTTACTTATGTGGAAGCAGGGCGCAGTGAAGTGAGGGTCAAGCTGTTCTGCCTCGATCCTTCTCACTTGCTGGGACAAGCTATTAAGGGCTACCGCTCAGCCATTTATTTTTCCGCGACGTTGACACCGCTTGCTTATTATCGGGACATGCTCGGAGCAAACGAGGAAGATTATACGTTACAGGTTCCTTCCCCTTTCCATCAGGAGCAATGGGATGTACGTCTGCTGCCGCTCTCCATCCGTTATCGGGATCGCGAGCGTTCCAAAGGGGCGATTGCGGATATGCTGGCTGCATTGGTTGTGGAACGGAAAGGAAATATGCTTGTGTTTTTCCCGTCCTATCCATACCTGCGTGAGGTATATGAGGAGTTCATGCTTCGGGACGTGTCCGCAAATACGTTGGTACAAAGTCCGGGGATGACCGAACCAGAGCGGGATCGATTCCTAGAGGCCTTCCAGCCTGGGCAAGAGCACACCTTGCTTGGCTTTGCCGTATTGGGTGGTGTGTTTGCTGAAGGTGTTGATTTACCCGGGGATCGCTTAAATGGGGTAGTCGTCGTCGGCGTTGGCTTGCCGCAAATTGGAGCAGAGCGAGATGTGCTGCGGGATTACTTTTCGGAACAGGGACGGAATGGTTTCAACTATGCGTATGTATATCCAGGGATGAACAAGGTTCTTCAGGCAGGTGGCAGGCTTATCCGCACAGAGCACGACGAAGGATTGTTGGTCCTGGTAGATGATCGTTTTGCCAAGGAACCGTATGCTTCTTTGCTGCCAGATGAATGGAAAAGCTACCGTCTGACGGAACAAGCGGGATTAAGGAAGGAATGGATAGACTATGAACTTTAATTTTCATAATGACTCCATACGCGGGGTGCTGCGTAGCTTTGGACATGAGGATGCCGAAGTAGATAATATAGAGACTTTTGTGACATTTGCGCGCTTGGCTAATGGTATTTTCAGAGAAATGGATACAGATTTGACCAAGTTGGGGGCTTCTCAGGGTCGGATTATCGTGCTTAGCCTGTTGCATTGCCACTCCCCACATCGCATGACACCGTCAGAGTTGGCGGAAAAGGCTGATGTGACGCGTGGAACCATGACGGGGTTGATCGACGGATTAGAGCGAGATGGCATGATTGAACGTGTGGCTCATGAGAGTGACGGACGGATGGTGACTGTCGGATTAAAAGAGGCAGGACGAGAGCTATTAAGTAAGATAGTCCCTTATTATACGAAGCTGATTCGGTCGTGTATGTCTGAGTTTACGCCGCAGGATCATCAGATGATGAAGGGTTTGCTGGGGAAAATGAAAGGCGGTTTTGAGCGGTCCTTGCCGAAATGCTGAATTCCTGATATAGGGAATAAGGAATAGGAGAGAGAACATGTTCTTTTATACAGATGAGGTCTATGAAGACCGTGATTTTGGATCAATGGATGCCAGAGAAGGCGAGTGGAAAAATTGCGAGTTTACCCGATGTCGCTTTCGGGGTGTGGAGATGAATGAGTCCCTTGTGGAAGGCTGTACTTTTGTGGACTGTGATTTTACCGGGGCCATTCTGAATGCATCTCACTACAAGGAGTCGGCTTTTACCAATTGTTTGTTCACCAGCGCCAATCTGTTTGTAGTCCGGTTTGATAACTGCAAGCTGGTAGGTTCAGATTTTGCGGGGGCGAATATGGATGGTATCACAATTACGGGCGGAGATTGGTCTTATACGAATTTGCGTCATGCAGATTTAAGAAAACAAGATTTGCGAAAAATACGATTCAAGGAAGCCGACTTATCCGAATGCAATTTGGAAAAAGCAGATTTGCGAGAGGCTGATCTTAGCCGGGTAAGACTGCACAAAGCCCATCTTCAAGGAACAGACCTGCGCGGTGCGAAGATGGATGGCGTGAATTTTAAAGATCTGGACATCACTGGAGCCAAGTTGGATATCGAGCAGGCAGTAGCGGTGGCTCGCTCCTATGGAGCCAAGGTAGAAGGCTAAAAAGCACGGGATACCGATGCTGGTTTTGATCTGGAGTACCCCGTGCGGGTGAAATGGACGGTTGATTCGAAATTGAAGGACTTAATCTTTAGTGGATGCCGGCAGTAGTGGAATTGCTGCTTCCGGGTTCTGGTTTGGCAAATGATCAATTCCCACAGGCTCTAGAGGCTGCTGTGGAACCGTCCAGTTGCGCGCGATATCTACGGCAGTTCGCTGTTCCAGCAAGCGTTTGGCTACTTCATAACATTGATCGACATGCCGATTGCCAATGGTTCGCATAGCAGTAAAGCCAATTGCCGCGGCTAGCCCTTGCCCCAGAAGGGGAACAAACTTGCTAACCTGCTTGGTAGCGATCCGAATGCCCATCTTTTGCAAAATCTGCACGATAACTTCACGGGTGATGAGTCGCCCAATCAGCTTGCTGCCAATCGAAGTGATAAAACCATACACCATGGATTTGGTTTCTGCGTCCAGACCTTCCAGCTGCTTCTCAGATAATCCGAACTTTCCATTAATGGCTGGCAGTAGCTGCATCAAAATGCCAACATCAGCAAGAACGTCAGCCCCTGGAACTGGAACTAATACCGCTCCACCCGAAGCCGCAGCTCTTTTTGTCACCATGGATTTACACTCTTTACGGATCTGCTCCAACTCTTCTATTGTTTGGGCTGTCATATGCATCTCTCCTTCATACGCTTCCGATTAGGACCCATGATTCTACCCTGTTATTACACACATTTCTACCTATCTTAAGCATGGCGCAAGCAAAAAATCCCTGATTCACGCACTATCGCACATTTACTCCTGTGAAGCGATCAGGCATAATGAAGGGTGGTTGCCGATAAGAACAAGCCTGCTTACGGGGATAAAGGAAGGAAGAGACAGATGAGTCAGACAAACGTTTATTTTAATCATGATGGTGGAGTGGATGATCTAGTATCCCTTTTTATGCTGCTTCAGATGGAGCAGGTTCATTTGACCGGAGTATCGGTGATTCCAGCAGATGGTTATCTGGAGCCTGCGACGGATGCCAGCCGTAAAATTATTGATCGTTTTGGACAAAATAAAGGGCCTGTGGAAGTCGCAAAGTCTAATTCACGCGGTAAAAATCCGTTTCCTGCCGCTTGGCGTTTACATTCCTTCTATGTGGATGCATTACCCGTACTGAATGAATCGGGGCGTATGGAAGCACCGCTTTCATCCCTGCCAGCTCATCAGCATCTGATCGAAAAGGTACGCGGAGCTGAAGGTAAAACGCTGTTGCTATTCACTGGACCGCTAACCGATCTGGCGCGGGCGCTGGATGAAGCACCGGATATTGAAGCAAAGATTGAAAAGCTGGTATGGATGGGCGGCACCTTTGAAAAAGGGAATGTGGAAGAGCCGGAGCATGACGGCACAGCAGAGTGGAATGTATTCTGGGACCCAGAAGCGGCATATCGGGTGTGGCAAAGCGGCATCACGATTGATCTGGTAGCGCTGGAAAGCACAAGCAAAGTACCATTAACTCCAGCAGTACGCAATCGTTGGGCTGCCGAGCGCCGATATGAGGGCGTGGATTTCCTAGGCAACTGCTACGCGGGATGTCCGCCGCTCGTCTATAGCGAAACGAACTCAACCTACTACTTGTGGGATGTACTGACCACTGCATCCGTAGGACGCCCGGACATTGTCAAGAAAAAGACGGTGCATTGCAGCGTGATCGCAGAAGGGCCAAGTCAGGGCAGAACGGTGGAACAGGCGGATGGACGTCCTGTGAATCTGGTGTATGATACAGACCCGGAAGCCTTCTTTACGTATATGGCGGATTTGGCCAAGCTGGCTGCTCCCAAACGTTACTAAGTCTGGCAATGTACAGACGTGCGGCATAGGGCGATAATACTGCCTAGTGAGACGTACCCATAACATAAAGCCCGTGAACGTTATGCGTCACGGGCTTCTATTGCATGATATCTCTATATATCACAAGCTAATCTCTGTTTCAGGCAGACTCCTGGTATATTTTCAGGGTGAATTGGAGCGTTATCTCCGTCCCGCTACCAGGTTCACTCCTCCCTGTCATCTTACCCTTCATTCGTTTTAATAGATGTTTGGTAATCTGCCAACCCAAGCCTGGATTACCATATGAGGGGGAGTACCCACGGTCATGTTCAAGCCACAATTTCAATTTATTCGGAGATATACCGATTCCAGTATCCTTCACCTTTAATTCCAGTTCAACCTCAGGTGCATCGGTCACAGATCGGGTGTTTGCAGATAAAGTGACGGTTCCTGTGTTTGTAAACTTCACTGCATTATCTACCAAATTAATCAACATACGGCGAATTTTAGCCTCATCCCCGATAAAAATAGGCGAGCTGGTGAGATTCCAGTCAAGCTTCAACTCTAGATTCCGCTGTGCGGCTACCTCTGTATACAGACTCAATACATTTTCCATCATCGTTCTCAGATCAAACGGATCTTCAATATCATCGATCTGCCTGGACTCTATATTGCTGTAATCCAAAATATTACTCAACAACGTCATAAGCGAGCGACTGCTCGACTCCATGATGCTCATATATTGCTGTTGTTCCTCTGTTAACTCTGTCGTCAGCATGAGGTCGGTGGCTCCCCATATTTCGGTTAGCGAAAACCGAATTTTATTACTCAGGGAAGAGATCAAATCCAGCTTGCTCAGGGCAGAGATCTCAGCATCTATCTTTTCTTTCTCCAGTTCCACCACATAACCCAGAAATACAGCCATAGCCTGTAGGGCCTTCAGTTCGGATTCTGTCAAATGTACAGATGGTGCGTCCAAGATACAAATGGTTCCGTAAGCCTGACCATTTTTCATGCGAATAGGGATTCCTGTAAATGAGTGGTTTCCGATAGTTTTAGTCACATCTAAGTCGCATGTGTGCGGGTGAATAGTCGTTTCTGAAATCGTGAGGTGATCCGCAGGATGATCCAACACCAGACTGCAATAGCTAAGCTCAAAAGGGAGCACATCCCCTTTCTTAACGAGTATCTCTTCCCGGTTAAATGAATCAACGATTACATTCGTAATCCCATCATTAGCGGTAATAAAAATGGTGTTTACATGTAAAATATCACTCAACACATCAATGACGTGCGCGGTAGCCTCTTGAATACTATTATAAAAACCTGTAGGTGAAGTAGTCATGTATCTCCAATCCTGATGCAAAGTGGTGGTTATCCAAAAACTTTAGCAGTTTGTGTATCCCATTCTCGATCCTCTGAATGTGCTTTTGGAGCGTATTGTTAATTATACATGATTATTTCATTATAAACCGATCTTTCTACTTCCATTTACCTATTCGCTTGCGCAAACCTTCATTTTTTAGGTCTAATGCTAGCCTTTCTGGGAAGGTTTTTGTTTGTATTATTACACATTCACGAAAATATATGATTATTTTCATTCTATTTTCATAAATTCATATGTAATCTCATGATATGAAAATTGTGTAATAAAATAGGAGGATAGAACCAGTAATATCATGTAAATATTCTATATAATAGGTTCAGAGGTGGAATTATGAATAGACAAGAAGCCCTAGAACACTTCCTTAAGACCTATGCAGAAGATGTATTGAACCAGAAATTACATCAGGCAGCGTCTTTATATGAACAAAGAAAAGATGAGCTCATCTCTTCTTTTATTCAATCCTTTCAATCGATCTGCCTGCAAGCCCATTCTTCAGAAGTGGCCAAGACAAGGATCGGATACATTACTTATTCTATGAGGCGCACGTATCTGGTGGATCGCAACTATAACTATGTCGTCGAAGCCTATGATAAAAATTGGTTCTTTGATCCTCAACCTTGTTATGGAATCTATGATGCAGGCTGGGCATTCAGCTTTTTAGCAGAATTGGAGGATGAATTGAATCAGCTTCGAAAACCTTATATGAACAAGATTTTTCAGCCTGATGTGGAGCGATTTGTACTCCAGGCTGCAGGGGAATTTCATCAATATATTCTGAAATTAGCGAAAGATGCTATTCAGCAGGTTGTACATTTACCTGAATTCAAGGCCTTGAAATGTGAGGACGATTTGGAAGTAAGAATAGGGGAGTATAAAGGAATCAGTGAGGTGGTGTATTCAAGAGCTTATGGAGTACTACATGATTCAACAGGATAATCGTATTACGGAGTATATGTATCCAGTAGGGACGAATCGCCGGCAGTTATTGGAATGGGCAGAAAGCTCATCATGTGCCGATGAAGAATCTATTTTACAATTTTATGTATCAGGTGATGCGGACTATATTGATTTTATAGAGCATCCGTTACCCATCGTTTCGGAACAACTAAAGGAAATCTTTGATATATATCAAGCCGGATTAAGCTGGAAGTTAGTTGTTTTTGCCGATATGCAGCGAATGCAGCAAACAAGGTATTGGCTGGCAAATCCGCCTAGCCTGATGTGTTTATCACCACGCAGTGAATATCATAGGGACGGTACACTGAAGAAAATCATTTTAGATGAATATGCAGTCGAGAATCATAAAATATTCAGGGTTCAGGGTGCCAATCATCATATCATTGTAGACCTCGATGTGGCTGAATGTATTTTGAAGTTCAATCTGGCAGGCTTGAAATTACAAAAGGTCGATACAGAGGGGCCATCTATACAAAGGAGAGTCTAAGAATGAGTGAGAGCTATGTAGTGGATGGGGCACAGATACATTGCAGCTATGGAAGTCATACAGGAAGATTTAGTGTTTCAGCTAACAGGGGAATTAGTATTGGTGACAAACTACAAGGGAATATTCAGGATTTTCACCCGCAGACGCATATCCCTTCTTTCGGAATGTGTCGTAGTATGCATAATCCTGCAGTCTCTTCTGCTAACAAAGGGAATTCCGGGAAAATCATTCCGCAGTCCTGCAAACCGAGCGTTTCTATGCCTTGGTTGAATGGAAAAAAGGATGTATACGTAGATCAATCTCCGGCTCTGATGAGCTGCTCCACGAACTTATGCATGTGGTGTGGAAAAATCTCGTTCACCACAGACGGGCAGGAATAGTTAACAGATTGTAGGATTTGCATCACATGAAAAGCAACCGGGGGGAGTAAGATGGGACTGGCAGGAACTGTGCTGACTTATGGAAATATTAAAGTAAATGCACCGTATGAGATTATCAGGCTGCTTGATTTTGAATTGACACAGAAGATAAATGAGCACGGCAAGGTGTACATTACTGCTCTCATACCGGATGAGGACCATGCGAAGTATGACGGTTTAGCACATGATGAGGATGTGCTAGAGGTATATGAGATGGATGAAGACCGAGGGACAGTTAGCATCTTTAAAGGAATCGTCACCAATATTAGAATTGCATTCAAAAATGGCGTATATCACATGTACATCGAGGCTGCCTCTTTTACATATCTGATGGATCAACAAAGGAAAAACCGTTCGTTTCAAAACGGCAAATTGACATATTATCAACTATTCCGCGAACTCATAGATGCCTATCCACATGGGGATTTTATTGACCTGACGGACAGCAATCAAAAGTTAGATGGCTTTACTATTCAGTATGGGGAGAGTGACTGGGAGTTTCTGAAAAGAATGGCTTCTCATCTACAAACTGGACTGATTGCCGAGATTACGTCCATGTTCCCGAGACTATGGTTAGGTGCCTCAAAAGAACAGGTGAAAGGTGAACTGCGCAGCATTAACTTTTCCCTCCAAAAAACAAAGTCAGGCCCCCGGTATACATATGCTGAAGTGGAGGATACGAAGCGTTTTGAACTTGGAGATGTCGTCGTGTTTCGACGAAAGCATTGGGTTATTGATCAAATTCATGCAGAGATGAAGCAAGGTATTATGACATATGACTATGTTCTCGTTCCTGAAGAGGGTATTCCGAGGGGGGTCATACATAATCAGTTTATTAAAGGTACCTCTATTGAAGGGAAAGTTATTGATTTAAATAGTGAAAACGAATCCGTTAAACTTCATCTGTCCGTGGATTCCATGCAGTCCAAAGTTGAAGGGTGCTGGTTTTCTTACCCCACTATGTATACCGGAGATGGGATCGGTTGGCATTGCATGCCTGAGCTGGGGGATCATGTCCATTTGTATTTTCCATCTAACAAAGAAAAGGAAGCTCGTGTAGTTCAATCCCTGCGTAAGAGAGACTACAAAGGAGATGAAATCAGTCAACCGTCAAGAAAGCTATTTCATACCAAAACACAAAAAGTGGCGAGATTCGATGATAAGGAATTAGCCCTCTCCACCCAGAAAGACAAGATACTGGTACGCTTAAATCCTGCATCCGGTATTCACGTGTACAGTCATCACGATCTTACCTTTCACGCCGATACAGACCTAGTGCTGCATGGCAAAAAGGTACAGATGACCGCTACTCGCGAAATATCTCTGACGTGCAAAACCAGCTATATCCGAACCGATGGAACGCTTCATATCAAGGCCAGCAAGCTCATGAAAAATCAGGTGCCTGATGCCGAACTGAAAGCTTATAAATCCCTGATTCAAGAATTGAAGGGAAAAGGGTATCCGCAATGGGTGCAGAATTTGCTGCTTCAATTTAAAACGGACTACTACAAAGCCGTGGCAGCCGGGGACAAAAAGGGGGCCAAGGAAGCAGCGGCCAAGGCCAAGCAATTGCGTCAGCAGGTGGCAGAAATAGATCGTATGCCTGCCTGGGCCAGAGCGCAAATGCATGAATACACGTCCCAGTGGTGGGAAGCGCATGGAGCCAACGACAAAGCCAAGCAAAAGCAGATGCATCTTCTCGCGAACCAACTGCGTGACAACGTGCTAATCAACGAGCTGATTCGTGGTCATTCAGCCAAATCCTATCTGGATGCGAATCGGCTGGAGGAGCTGTCCGGACAATACGCAGATGCGGCCCATAAGCTGACCGTTGCCGATCAAAAGGCTATTGCCAAGAAAGCGGCTGCTCTGCGGAGTAAGTATGGCGTGAACAGCCAGCTTGCCAGGGAGAATTTGAACAAGCTTGCCAAGATGTATCCAGACAGCTTCTCGTACAAGCTTCCAACTACAGGCGATTGGGATCAGGAGCTTAACGCCGCACTGCATGATTTTGCGAAAAAATACGGCTTGGAAAATAAGGGTTATGGTCGTGATGTGCTGGCCGTATACCTGCATCAAGTAGCCAATGGCATCCTTCCATGGCCCAAGGTTAATAAGGCTGCAACGCCAACAGTTCCAGCAACGACAACAACGAAAACGGAACCGGGCAAGAAGCCGCCGACTACTCCTGAAAAGCCGACGAAGGAAGAACCGAAGCCTACTCCATCCAACAGTTCTGCCGAGGAGAAAAGGAAAGCAATTGTAGAATTCGCTAAGAAGTTTTTAGGCAAGATTCCTTACTGTATGGATACTAAAATTACAACGATGAAGCTGGACCCCAACAATCCACCTATTTATATGGACTGTTCTGATTTTAGTTCCTCGGTGTACTTTACCATATTAAATGTGCGTATAGGCGGTACTACAAGCGATCAAATCCATCGGGGAACAGAGGTTGACTACAAAGCTTTACGATCCAGTGGGGATTATAAAAATTTGAAGTTAGGTGATTTAATCTTATTTGATTGGGGGAGTGGGGGGAAAACCAAATTCAAAGTAGATCATGTAGGAATATATGTGGGAGATGGAAAGTTCATTCACGAGCATGGTAATGCACAAACTCTTGCTGAAATGAAAAAGGACCTCAAGCCATCTCATAATGTAACAATAGATAAATTAAACACAAATTGGGGAAAAGGTTATGGTCTTATATATTCAAACGTTATCGCAATTAGACGTATTATACAAGATGATGGCTCAATAATTAACAAATAAGAAAATAAGAAAATAAGTAGTAGCTTAAAACATCATAATAATATTTGATTCCAAGGTATTCTCAGGAGAAAATAGTGCTGCCCCGTTTAGCTAGGTAGGCTTTATTGAGAACGGAAGAGGGAGTGGTAAGAAAGTGAATTTTATAAAAATCATATTGATTGTTACTTTTGTAGCCATTATATCGGCATGTAGTGGGTTTAAAGGAGAGGAAGCTTTCTCGTCTCCTCACCCCCAAGAAATATCATCACACAGGGTCACACAAGATAATAGAAATGTTACTGAAAAAGAAGCACGGTGGCTTTTAAATGGAGAAGAAGACCCATATCCGACTCAATTTTTGACCAATTTAGATGATCCTACAGGGAAGACCTATATACGAATCGATGACTTGGTAGATGCGATGCAAACTAAAGAAGAGCGAATAAAATATCGCGGCTCCCAAGTAACTGTCAGTAGAGTATCAAATGATGGAAGTCGAATGGCGATCGTAAGGACAATCTCTGATGTGGAAGAAGGGGGCGAAAAACACATTCTTGAGGTATATGATCTGAACTCAGGAAAAAAAGAGTCCGAGTTTGAACTGCCTTCAACGTCTTACCCTGTAGTCTCTCCTGATTTAAGTAAATATCTTTATGAGTTGAATGGGCAAGTGTATTTATATGATGCAGTAAAGAGGAAAACGACAAAAATAGACATTGGGAAACGTAAAATAGATTTAGGTATCATTAGTTCAGGATTATTTTCTCCAGATGGCACTAGATTCTGTTTTGAGGAAAATGACCAACCAGGCATCATTATGCTGAATCTGTCCGGTATTAGTGGAGTAAAACGTTTACTTACAGGGTCTATGGTTTCGCTTTTGCAATGGGATCAAGAAGATAAATTAATTTATACAATTTCTGAAGAGGACGACAATTACACAAAAGATGTCTATTCATTTGATATAGAGAGCGGAGAAAAAAGGTGGATAACTAAAAGTACGGCACCATTTATACTATCCCCTGATCAAAAATTGGCGCTGTCCGCAGAATACGAAGCATCAAAAATGTATCTGGTTCATCTGAGCGATGGAAGAAAGGAGGATATATCCTCTTTTACTAAAAACCAAGGAATACGCACGGCTCCAATACAGTGGATCGAAGCAAAAACCAATTATATGAAGTATAGCAACAAGGTTAAAGTGAAAAGAATTACTGCCTCTTCTACGCTACCTGATCAGGGTATTCGTTCTTTTAATGTGGACAATTTAACGGATGGAAATTATTCAACCTCTTGGTGTGAAGGAACCAAGGGGGGCGGAGTAGGGGAAACGGTAACTATAGATTTGGGTTCAACTCAAGAGATGAGAGGTATAGATATAACCGATAACTTCATGTGGGTTAATAATAAGTATTTAGACGTAAGTAAAATCAAAAAAATGAAACTTGATTTTTCGAATGGGCAATCTGAAGTGTTTGAGGGCAGTGGGGCACGTTTCAAATTTGATGAACCTATACGGACTTCTTTCGTTAAGATTACCATCCTGGAAGTGAAAAAAGGCGCGGACTTCCCAAATACATGTATAGGTGAGCTGAAGTTATTGTGATGAACAGTAGAAAACGGAAAAAAACTGCAGTATGGATAAGTAAAATTACGTTATTGGTCATGATCTTTTCCATGCTATGCGGGTGTATACAATCGAATGAGGGGCAAAAAGTAGGACAGGAGCGGAATGAAACTTATGCTTCTGTCTCTCAGTCCAAGAAACCTCCTCCAACAAAAAGGGCTGTAAATTGGTTGCTCTTTGAAGCGGAAAATGAAAACATGCCTGTGGACTATCTCGTTGATATGGATGATCCTACAGGCAATACGTTTATTGATACAACTGATATTATTGATCGGTTGTACGCAAGTGAGAAAGAGGATTTCCCTAGAAGTGAGCTGGAAATAATGCGATTTTCTAGTGACGGCAAGACTATAGCACTGAGCAGATATACACATATGATAGATTACAGTGCCATTTTTATTTATGACTTATCCACATATAAAAAGTTGTATGAATTTAATATACCTGATAGGGAATACGTCGTAATATCACCGGATTTAAGTAAATGTGTGTACACCAATAATGGAGATTTTTTTCAATACAATATTCAGGGACGAGTCACTCAAAAACTATCTATTTCCAACTATACTGGTTCGGAAGAATCTATTGGATATAGTGTGTTTTCTCCTAATAGTTCAAAATTATGTATTGAAGATAATGGTACTCTATATATTTTTGATCTGATGGCGAATAAAGAGGTTCAACGAATCACAGTGACCAAGGCAATGCAGGTTTATCAGTGGCTTTATAATAATAAGATAGTTTACCGTTCCTATGATGACGAAAAGTGGTACATGTTGAATTTAGATGACGGAAAGAAGAGGATGTTGGCAGAATTCTCTGAGAACCCTGTTTTAACTTTAGATAACCACAGGGTTGCTTATGTGAATTCGAAGGGTGAAATGCAACAACGAAACATCCAAACAGGTTTGCCTATAAAATACTCCAATCTATTTCACAGGATAGGCTATAACGTGTCCCCTACACAATGGATACAAACAACAACGGATTTAATGAAATATCGAAAAAGTATCCCGGCACGGAAAATCATTGCCTCTTCTACACTTCCAGACCAAGCAGGAAATTCCTATGCTGCCCAAAACATCATGGACGGAGATGCGAGTACAGCCTGGTGTGAAGGAGTTAAAGGAGACGGGATCGGGGAGTGGATCAAAATTGATTTCGGCTCTATGCAAGAACTGAAGGGGTTTGAACTTTTTAATGGTTTAGCCAAGTCATCCAAAGCCTTCCAAGCAAATAATAGAGTTAAACGAATGAAACTGGAGTTTTCAAACGGGCAGACCAGGGTGATAGATAATGATTTTATAAGAAACGAATTTCTTGATAACCCCATTCATACCTCTTTCGTGAAAATAACGATTGAGGCCGTAGAGCGAGGAACTAAATATCACGATACCTGTATGTCGGAGATACGATTCTTCTAGCATTTCTAACAAAGGAGAAGACATATGAAATGGAAAGAGCCAACGTTTGGTGCAACCCCTATGTTGAGAGCTTTAACAACTGCTAATGCACACAGGAAAGCACAGGCATTTGATCTTGCAGCAGAACAGAAAAAACAAAAACTAAGCTACCCAGACTGGGCCCAGACCTGGATGCGTAAATACAAAGAAGATTGGTATATTGCTCAAGTCAATGGTGACGAGGTAGGTATGCGTAAAGCGCAAAAACTGGCAGAAGGACTTCGAAGCAAATTACGCGAAATGGCCACATTCCCCAAGTGGGCTCAAGAGCAAATGCAAAAAGAAACCGTTCGTTGGATGACTGCGGAGGCAAGTGGAGATATCAGGGAAAAGCTGGCTGCCGAGAAGGCGGGACGAGCTATACGCGAGAAGCTAGGTCTGATTGATATGAGTACTAAAGCACCACCAGAAGTACCCGTTACCACCGAATCGAAAGATGAACCTACAAAAACGAACGTAAAGACTCCGGCTGGAAAATGGATACCTGCTGAATTCCAGTATAACGGTAGTTCTGAAGCTGAGAAATATTTCAAAAAGCGTTCGAAAAAATTTATTAAACAAAAATGGAATCAGGAAAAGCTGCACAGTTTGTGGGAAGCTACAAAAAGCATACAAGAAACGTATCATATTCAGATTGATCCACGTCTTTTGTTAGCTATTATTATTCAGGAAGGGACGGGAAGCTTTAATACGAGTAGTACAAATCGAGCAGCCGATGGTCAGCATGGTGTCGAGACTAATTATGCAAAGGATTTGGTGAAGGCACATAATTTAATATTTGGTAAAATGTTGGGATACATTTACTATGGTGAGGAATTTAGACAAGTTGTAGTTAAAAACAACAACTTGGAGGGGATTAAAGGTAAAGGTGATATATATCAATACTGCAATTGGATAACTCCGATTGTAAGAATGAATTCGAAGAGAGTAGATTGTGGGCCGTATGCTGGTCATGGTACATGGGGTGAAGATGTAAAATCCATTTATAACAAACTAAGTAATAAAGAGGCCGATAATTATGACTTATATCTATCAAATATTAGTAAAGACACAGCTCAAAATATTGCTAGCTCAGAAGGTATAAAACTTCCTGCTATTACCTTCAAGGCACTCCGAAATGCTCAAGATAGTGGTGGTAATGAGATTAAAAAGTGGACGGTAACGGGCGAACGATAAGCTAAAATTCGAAAAGAGGAAAAGAAGTGTACAAGCCAAGTTACGGTTATTTTATTATATTGACTTTTTTGGCTTTAGGAGTAACCGCATGTAGTCTTTCAGATATCAATACTTATGACAATGGGAAAACAGCTACTGCTAAAGCTAAGCAAGAAAGCTCTAGCTACTATCCAGAGAAAGGAACAGACAAAGCCAAAAATGTTGTATCTGCCGATCCAAAGCCCCTTCAGGATGAGGACTTCACAATATCATATCGGTCGCACAAAATTGATAGGAATACGGATATTAAAGAACTTATCCATAAGTGGGGTTACAGTGAGGGATACGATAGCTTCAATCGAGGATATATTAGTGGGAATGGAACCTACCGAAGATGGAACTTATCTTATCCTAACTATGAAGATTCAGAAATTCGATTTGTAGTTCTATCTAAGATCGAATTTGAAGGGGAGGAACCGGTTGATGGTGAAAGTTATCTAGTAGCCGTGAGCTTGGAAAATCCCAAGTTTAAAACCAAAAGAGGATTGAAGATTGGTGATACCCTTGGTAAAGTGCTACAACTTTACGGTCAACCAAGTACCATAACAAATAGAAGTCTGGTTTACTCCAAAAATGGCCTACATTTGAGTATTAATTGGGATACTAAAACAGAGAAAGTAAATAATATTTTTATTGAATATAACATGGAGAAATCCGTAAAGCAGCAACGTAGTGCTGATTATGTAGAAGAGGATGCTCAGCCCGACCCTGATCTGGAACCTTATACTATTCAAAGGGAACAATCATTTACCACCACTCTTAATGGATGGGGAGAAGTAAAGTTTATATCCACTTTAAAAGATGAGGATACGAATGATCTGATTCAAGCAAAGTTTTTTTTGGAAGTTAACAGTGACAAAAATGTGGAAAACAAGATCCTGTACGAATTCCCCGAATTTTATGGTAACAACGGTAAAATGATCGACAGGATCAAGGCAGTAAGTTTTAAGGATTTGAATCAGGATGGACGTACAGATATTGTTATTATTGCTGATTATATCACCGGAGTTAATGCACACGGAATAGAGACTCTACCTGTCGCGGGAATTTACTTTCAGAAAAAGGACAAAACGTACACTACCCTGCCTGAGTTGGATAAGAGTATCAATCAAACTGGACATAACCGAACACTTCAAAATGTCATTCAATACGTAAGCAAATAACGTATAAACGTTCAATGAACAATGTGAAAAGGGAGTTTTTTGAAATCAACTTTATAAAACAAAATAAAATACTATTTTTAATATTGTTATTTAGTCTGCTATTGAATGGATGTTCTGAACAACCTACGAATGAGAAGCAGCAAGCAGTTGAACCCATCAAACCTAGCACTCAAATGATAGAGAAAAAAGCTGTGACTGAACCAGAGTCTGCTGCTCAAAAACAAGATTGGAATAGCAATATTGTGAATCCGATTAATAAAAGAAATGAAAATAACGCCATAGATTCTAACACATTAGATCAGTTTATAAAGAAAATCCAACCCCCAAATGAGCAGCTTCAGAAAATATTAAAAGAAGATTTGGACCATGATGGAAAGCCGGAATATGTACTTGCTTTTGGATTAGAAAAAGAGGAGATTTACAACATATTTGTAGTCCGGGAGGATGATGGTTATCACATCATTGATAAACTAGAGGACCCGGTTATAGTTGTGCATCTAAATACAGATGTGAAAATCATGAAGCTGGATCAAACAGACCAAAAATTTATCGTTGTATACTCTATAGGCGACGGAGGGGCTTATTCAGAGGGATTCTCCATATACACCTTGGAAAATAATCATATCAAGAGTATAAATTCTGATTTTCCTAATGCTACTGGACAAGGAATTCGAACGTTAAAAGATACCGACCATGATGGTGTATTTGAAAGTGTCGATTATTACGAGTTTAGCGACACTCAGGAGCATACCATCGTGGTCTATCAAAAATATGATGGAACAGGACCTGAAAAAAAGGAGATTTTGTATAAAAATAAAAGTAAACAGTTTGTATATCCAAGCGATCCTAAGGCTGTGATATTGAACTACTTGGAAGTTGATTATCTTATGAAGTGGTTTGATTTACCTTTTCCTGAAATGGACCAGCTCACCGATCCGGCAGCAAGGCAAACGTATGATTTTGAGGATGCCATCGATTTATCCGGTTTAGCATATTTATCTTACCCGGTGTTGGAACTGAGTATTAATGAGGTTAGTAGCGATGATAACCGAAAAATATTTTTGGTAAAATATGATTCATTAGAAGAAAGAGCGAAAAAGGAAATTACGTTTACGTTAGAAAAACAGTCAGATAAATGGAAGATTATAAGTATAGAGATAAACGATAAATTGTAGAAAGCGTGATATCCAGCATGAATTACTTGAAGTACTGCCGAACTTGTTGCGTCCTGTTACTACTCATTTCCTGTGTGGTGCTGAATGGGTGCATGAAAGGACAGTATTCTCCAGCAACTGAAACAAATCATGCACTATCTCTCCAAAATGACGATAAAACGATTTCCTATTCGAAAAAGCTGGACACGCTAGTGAAAAAACTCCATATAGTCAACGATGAAAATAAGGATTCTGATACCAGACAAAATAAGCTTGAGGAGTTCACACAGGAACTTAATTTGTTGTTAAATGAGCCTGAAAGTGTAGAGATGAAGGATGAAGAATTAGTAGAAAAGTTCGATAATAATCTCACTATCTTAACAAAATCGTTTCCGTTAAAAAGCGGGCAGCTAAACGTTAGGGTTATGAATTATAGAGCACCTAAAACGGTGACAGGTACGATCGGAGATAAATACACATTTATTCAGTGGTGGAGTTCGAAGCAACTTGTACATGCTCAGATGATTGAGAATGGCGGGCCAGAATTGACTACAGACTTCGTGGTCCGAGATTCAGACCAAGGAATACAGTTGTGGTTAGGGGGGTATGTCTCCATATATCATCCAGACCCCGTATTTGTTGATCTGTGGGAGTTGTCTGGACAAAAGTGGACGGAGAAAAGCATAAATGTAGGTAAGATAAAGCTTCCGGATGCGTGGGAATTGAACGAGGATATAGATGAGCTTATTTTAGAGAATCGACAACATGATAGCATGAGTATCGAGGTTTTAGACCACGGCGATGGTTTCTTCATAAACAGTGATGATTCTGAACAAAACCTTATCATTGAGTTCTCCAAAAGTGGAGAAGTCCGTATTAATTCCGAATATAGCACTGCCTTGAATACTCATAGTGAACGGCAAAGCTTTGAACTCATTCAAGAGGAATATTCAAAAAATGGGATCGTGATTAAATACCCTCAAATTATAAAACTCAAGGATATTGCAAAGCAGAAATCTTTAAACAAAATTCTTAAGGCTGATGCTTTAGAAGGATTACAAAACTATGCGGATTCCAATGCTGGAGTCCATGTCGAAATTGATTATGAGATCAAACGAGAAAATGAACGATTCTTGAGTGTTCAATATACGGGTATTCATTATGTGAAGGACGCAGCCTATCCTACTCATATGTTTTATACGACGAACCTGGATATGAAGCAGGCTTCAAGAATAAGGTTGAGGGATCTGGTAAAGGTCGAGAAACCTTTTATTGAGCTTATAAAAAGCGGGAAGATTACAGCTGTTCAGCCGGAGCAACAAGGATTAATTGGTGATTTCACAAAAGATGATTTGATTCAATTGTTAACAAATGCGGATGTAACCAAAGGTTCGCTTGCGGAAGTAGAAATGGAATCGTTTAGTTATTTCACAAATGATTCATTGGGGATGAGTGTACCTATGGCACATGTGGTAGGGGACCATGCGGAGTATGAAATTCGTTTTGCACAAATTCCAGAGAATATTAGGCAAAATGAGGAACTATGGAGTGAGTTAAGTTCCGTTGAGGATCAGTCTGTTTCCACAGTTGGCGGTGAAAAGTTGAATACCGACCAATATGAAATTGAAGAGTCGCAGTCTTTTCAAACTACTTTCGAAGGCTTTGGGAAAGTGCGGTTTGTATCCACATATGGGTATTCGGAAGGTTTTCGTAAATTCTTTTTCTTCCTATTGGATGGCCAAGGACATATGCTGTATCCATTCCCCGATTTCTACGGGAACCGTGAGTGGGTTGCACGTTACGGAGGAGTAGAAGCAGTGGCCTTCAAGGATGTGAATAAGGATGGATTGAAGGATGTTATCATTATTGCCAAAGTTGACAACGGGATTCATGGACCTGGTAGAGTTGACCAGTTCCCTATAGCGGACATTTATTTTCAGAAAAAAAACAAAACTTTTACCACGCTCTCTGCATTAGATGAGGCTCTTAACGATCAGGAGCATAATCAAACCATTAAAGATGTCATTCAATACGTAAGCAAACAACGGATAAACGTAAACTAACCGACAAAAGGGAGCGGTAACATGGGATATCCAATCATCAAGTATAATGGAACGGTTTTATCTCTTAAAAATCCAAAAGTTAAAGTTGTACAGAAAATGAATGAGCATGTGAAAGTCTTTTTGACAGGTGTATTGACGGGTGCCCAAATGGAAGAGTACACAGATCATATGGAGGCAGGGGCGAAGTTAGTCGTTTCTTATGTGAATGATGATCAAAAGCAGAGTGTATTATTTAGGGGATTAGTCACGCAGTTCAGAATCAAGTTGGTGTCCAATGTAGCCTATTTGGTCGTCGAGGCCCTCTCCTATACAAGCCAGCTGGATGAAGTGCTTCATAGACAATCATTTCAAAATGTGAAGATGAAGGTGCAGGCATTACTTGAACATGTACTCAAATCCTATCCCAAAGCCAATTGTACGAGCCGCTTAAAAGATCAGCTTTTACAGGAATTTACGATGCAATTCGACGAAACGGACTGGTCGTTTCTAAAACGTATAGCGTCTCGGCTTGGTTGGGGACTAATACCTGATCCGATTGGAGAAAAACCTCAGTTTTATTTTGGATTACCGGATGGTGTCAATCAGCGTGAGCTCAGGCAGTATAACTACTCCATGACGAGAAAAACCAAACCAGGAGCCGGCAAGGATGACAACCTTCTATATTATAAAGTGCAAACGACGGGGGCTAGAGATGTCCTGCTGCAAATTGGGGCGGAGATTAAATTTAAAGGGAAAGCTTTATACGTCCTGCAGTCTGTTGCGTTTATACGACATAGTGCTTTGTGGCATGAATATGTGCTGACTACAGCGGATGGAATGAAACAGGATTTGATTGTAAATGAGGACATTCGGGGCATGTCATTGAAATCCAAGGTCATTGGAATCGAGCAGGATCATGTGAAGGTTTTCTTTTATGAAATGGATAAGGTCAAGCCTAACGTCAAGGAAACCTTCGCTTTTCCAACGGCTACATTTTATACATCGGAAGGGAATACAGGATGGTACTGCATGCCGGAGCTGTTTGATTTTGTAGATATCTACTTTCCGACCGCTAAAGAAAAAGACGCTATTGTGACCCACTCGATCCGAAAGAGATCCAAAGGCGGTGACTTTATTAAGGACCCGTCGACGAAGATCTTTATGACCAAGTACCGCAAAGCTATTATTTTTGAGAAAAATGAAATTTTAATCACGGGGAACGACGATGAAGTGGTGATTCGACTGCTGGATGACCATGGAATTGAACTGCGAAGCAAAAAGGATATCCGTGTAAAAGCTGACGGGAACCTGGTATTCAACGCAGGTAACACAATACAGGTCACCGCGAAGGATGCCATCGGTTTAAAATGTAAAACGAGTTTGGTCGAAATGGACGGTAACATCAAAATGACTGGAGAAAAGATAAAGACGCAATAACTAATCCATCGTGAGAGGGTAAAGAATATGGCTAAAGTAACTACAGGAGCAATCGTGAATGAGAAACCGCCTACCCAAGAAGATATGATTCAAGAATGGAAACGTAAAATTAGCAAAGGAGAATATCCTTTTATTCATGTAACTAAGCATAGCACCAAAGGTGAAGAGCGCTAAATATGACTAACGACGACTGGAAGAGGCCCCTAAGGGGCCTTTTCTGCAATCATGGTTCAATATTCTAATTCTTTTTAGGATTCCTACTATCGATGAACCAATCTGGTCCAGTCACGTAGACCACCTCTTTTTTCTTATAGTCGTAATTTATTGAGATTGTCTGGCTTTCATGCCCTTTTATATAGCCACGGAGATAAACGGTAGAGTTAACGTAACTGCCAATAAACTCGTTATTTTGGTAAATATACTCGGCATTATAATATTTCCTAATATAGTCTTGCCCGATAGGTATACCAGCTTGTACTATTTCTTCTTTTTCTACATTCGATGCGTACTGCATGTAATAGAAAACACCTACTAGGATGGAGAGCAAGATAAGAACATTAATCCAAAATTTCCCTTCTTCAATAAATTATCTCCTTCTGGCAAAGTGAACACACGAAAATATGTTTTAAAAACCGTAACCCAATTTAAAATGATGTTCATCTGTGCAACTTTCATCTAACATGCAGTTAAAAAGACCTATTCCAATTAAGCTATGTACTATGACCAGAAATACTGAATCCAATGACTTTATACTTATTTTTCCTCCCCGCTATATCGCTCGTAAATAGGATGCACTATAATTATACTACTTCTTAATTTGGGAAAAATTAGACTTTAACATAGATTACAAATATGTTGAAAGTGAAATGCTCGATGAGTATCCCTTCTCAGGAAGAAGGGGTCTTGTATTTGGGGACTTCACTGTCGATAAACCAATCTGGCCCGGAGACGTCGATCACTTCTTTGGTTTTATAATTATAGTAGATGGTAATTTTGTTGTCTTCGTGGCCTTTAATGTACCCATATAGATAGAGCCTGGAGTGGACAGCAGGATCATCCACAGCATAATCCTTTAATATGAAATCGGCATTATAGTGTTCTTTAATAAACTCCACACCGATGGGAGTGGCGACGTCTACTAATTCTTTTTTCTCTTTATCGGACAAGCTGGAACAACCTCCTAAATACATAATAATTAAAATAAGTGCCAGAATCAGTGGGATTTTTCTGTTCAAGTTACAATTCTCCTTTTCTGGTAATCACCTTTTTTCATAACTCTATAATATATTTACACAATAGACAAGGTGGGAATAACTTGACCTACATTAACGATAAAACATACTGGACCATTGCGGATAGAGTTTATGACCGAGAGTTGACTGCCAAAGATTCTAAAAGCAGAATTCTTCCTGACTGGAAGATTGTTGAGCCTGAAGGAGCTATGCTGCATGATACGAACGGTTCTGGATTCGATGCGACTGTATTCCTTAACGAGAAGACCAATCAGGTGATCATCGGTTATAGGGGTACAGAACCTCCAGATCGCCCCAAATGGAGCGTGGCGATGGACTGGGGAACGGATATCAGCGATGTCGTCGGAGGACGCGCGAAAACGTTGGAAGAAGTCCATCAATATTATGAAAATAATAAGGCAGAGGTGGCTAAACTCCCACCACAAGTGCAAAGCGCATTTCTTCAATATGAGGAGAAGTACCAGAATAATCAATTTACACAAGCTGAGAATCTATATGATGTCGTAAAAAAACAGTATCCCTCTGCTGAAATAACGACCACAGGCCATTCTCTAGGAGGAGCGGAGGCAGAATATGTGGCGGTGCGGAACGGACTGACATCAGTCGCTTATAATCCACCAAGCATTGTGCATCTGTTACCGGATGATCTTCAAAGGAAGGTGGAAAATGGCGATTTTCGAAAGACGAATGTCGCTTATGTCAATCCGAAAGATACTATCGGTTCGGGAGCTAATGATGCACAGCCACATGTGGGTACAACCTACTTTATAGACAATGATTATAAGACAGCTAATAGAGCTAAAATCACTATTCCTGTTTCATTACCAGTCGAAAGAGAAAATAAGTGGGCTAACTTTTTTTGGGGGCCCAAATGGTCTCCCATTGTGTATGTCCCGATGACGTTGCCTATGATGCAGCAAGATCCGATTACAAAGTTCTATAATTCGGTAATGGGAGAAGCGACACATAGCATGGATCATTTCACATTTGATGAAAACGGCAATATAATCAATCCACTGTACACCATGGACGGACAACTGGTAGAAGGTAATCCGCGGGTGCAGGCGTACGAGCAAATGCTGGCCGCGCAGGCAGAGCTCAAGCAAGTCATGGGCGATCTGGTTGAACGTTACGGTGCACAAATGGGTGCTTTCGGGCAGTTTGCTGCTACTGCACTGGGTGTGAATTTGATGGGAGCAGGACAACAAGATGGTCGCACTAATGGTGGGGCATATTTTGTGGGCAACAAAAATGGAGGCACAATTCAATTAACACCTGAGGAGCTAAAGCATGCTGCTAATCAGATGCGTTCTAGCTTGTATGGATTTTCCAGTGATACCCGTGCGTCCATTCAGTTATTTCAGGCTCATATTGGGACAAGTGAAAGTCAGTCTTTGACCCCGCTTGCGCATAGTGCTACGGCGACACTGGATCGGATTAATCGCTGGTATCAGGAATCGATTACAGAGATAGCAGAATATATAGATCGTAAGGGCCAGGAATTTACGATGGTGGATCAATAAGAAAGAGCAGCTGGAAGAACACAACGGGAGGCGAAAGAGATGAGCAGAATATCTTTGAGCCTGGGGGATCTGCGTAGGGCTGTTCAGCAATGCGAGCAGCTAAAGCAAAGACTTCAGCATCAGGAGCAGCAGATGAGAAATATATATGGTAGGCTGCAAGACTGGCGGGGCGAATCGGCTGCTGAATTAACACGTAAAATGGAGACGTTTCTCCAAGGCACAACTGTACGAATACAGGAATTGGACGACCATAAAGAGCAGTTGAAACGTTATATTCGGAAAATGGAAGAAGCTGATCGGCGTGAGGAGAGACGCAAACGGGCTGCACAATGGTGATACAGGCGGACTGCAATAGTTAGGAGAACATCATGAAAGATCAAAATGCATTTGTCATTTTACTTATATTGAATATCGTTTATGGCTTAACGCTATTTGCCTATCCGGCCATGCTGATGGTGGTCGCATTTCCTTTCGATGCACCAACAGCTGGAGATTATCTCAGCAATTATATTTTTGCCTATGTCATAATGAGCTACCCGATAGGAATATTCATATCATGGAGCTGTTGGTATTTTTATCATCGTTATGCTTTTAAGAGGGCGTATATCATAGCTAACTTTATGCTGCTGTGGCCGGCTACTCTTGTAGTGTCCTCGTGGATTCAATCGGCTTTTTCTTGAAGGGGTTCCCATCTGGCCAGTCAGCTACATAACATAAAAAACCGTACAATCGCTAGGGGACTCCTGCGGGGTACGGTTAAATGCATTTAAGTAAAAGCTACATATATAGTAGAAGGAAAAAAATTTCCTCTGGAATGACGACGATAAAACCCTTGGCCAGAGATTTACCGGAGTCTACTTTAAAATTACCCTGTGGGCGAATATAGCAGCGTTCGGAAGCTTGAAGATGAGTTAAAAAAGGTGTAAAAATGTTGAAAAGCTACAAAGTTCGACATATTGTTCGCTTTTTCGCATCATATGTGTTTGGATTAGGGATTTTTGTTTGCTATTTATCGTATATTTATGTATAATCTATCGTGTTGAAAGATTGATTGTACGTAATATGCTGATGAGGGTGGGTTCATGACGCTGCTCGACAGTAACGAAAGCAAGAAGCGGATGTGCCAGATTTACAATGAAGTTTCAAAGGAACTGTTCGGCTTCGGGACCACGCTGCTGCGGGCCACCGTTGAGAACAACATTGTTACCTTTGTGGCGAAGCACCGGCGTTCTCCACGCTCGGCGGCATTGGAAGTGGAAGCCCCCGGCTTGAAGCTGGAAGTGGATTTCCGAATGTCCATGCTGTACAAGAAGAGACTTCGCGAGAAGCTGATTGAGGATATGGAGCTCGATATAGATGCTTTACTGCGTGATTATGATTCAGCAACGCAGTGGGCTATTACGAACATCATTCTGAAGGAATCCTAATAAAATTGGATATTCGGCTTTTCGCTTCGGATCTATCTGAGGGGAGAACCTGTTATAACGCGCAGCGGGATCAACTTATTCTTTGTTTACGAAGAAAAGTATTCTTGTTTTACAAGAGTACTTTTCTTTTTTTGTGTCATAAGGTGTGCATAATAAAAAATAGGGGGAGTTTCATATGAAGAAATGGTTTAAAGGGTTTATGGCTGTGACCTTGGCATCCGTGGTACTGGCAGGTTGCGGCAGTAATGCTACTGGCGGTCAGACAGATGGAAAAGATGGTTCAGCTGATGGGAAAAAGAAACTAGTTATTTCCACATGGGGCTTTTCCGAGGACTTTTTTAACAAAGAAGTGTACGAGCCTTTTGAAAAAGAACATAACGTTGATATCGTGGTCGAAATTGGAAATAACGCGGAACGGTTGAACAAAATCAGTCAAGGCAGCACAGACGTCGATCTGATTTATCTGTCCGATTATTATGCTCAACAAGGAATCCAACAGGGATTGTTTGAGAAGCTGGATCGCAGCAAGGTGCCGAACCTGAACCAAATTTATGATATTGCCAAAGCACCGCTGGGTGAGGAGTATGGTCCTGCTTATACGGTCGGGCGTCTCGGTATTGCCTATAATCCGGAGCTGGTGAAAAAGAATGTGACCTCTTGGGCTGACCTGTGGGGAACTGAGTTCAAAGGAAACGTGACTTTGCCGAATATTACGGCGACTGCCGGACCGATGATGGTAGATGCAGCCTCCAAGGTAGCGGGTAGTAAGGAGTTTAATGAAGACCAAGCCTTCGGAAAACTGAAAGAGCTGAGTCCGAATATCGTTAAGTTTTATAGCAAAACATCTGAGTTTGTGAACATGTTTAGTCAGCAGGAAATTGCCGGCGGTCCGATCATGGAAATGTACTTCAAAGATTTGCAGGCGGCTGTGCCAGGAGCGAAATTTGTAGCTCCTAGTGAAGGTGCTTACGCAGTAATGAACACGATTAATGTAGTGAAAGGCTCCGACCAGAAGGAGCTGGCTGAGGAATTTATCAACTGGCAGCTGAGCAAGGAAGTTCAAGAAAAATCCGCCAAGGCAAAGGTTGATTCCCCGGTGAATACGCAGGTGGTACTGTCCGGTGCGGATACAGAGGGAATTACGTACGGTACAGAGGTAGTGAACAAGCTGACCAAGCTGGATATGAAGTTCGTTAACGATCATATCAAGGCATGGACAGATCGCTGGAACCGGGAAGTTGCACAATAATGAAGAAGGTTATATTAGATGTAGATACGGGCATTGATGATGCGTTGGGTATTTTACTAGCCGCCAAAAGTGGTCAGCTGGATATCCAAGCGATTACTACGGTATGCGGTAATGTTTCACTTAAACAAGCAACATTGAACACATGCAAAATCCTCGACCTTTTGGATAGACCGGATATTCCGGTTTATCGGGGGGCGGAGGCCCCCTTAATACGTAAAGGCCTGCACGAGCATCGTGTCCATGGAGAAGACGGCATTGGAGGCGCACTGAGTGGAGTAGTCCCAGCCATGTCTGCGTCCGAAGGTTTTGCACCGGATATCATTATTGACACCGTGATGGCTCACCCGGGGGAAGTGACGCTCATTTGCACCGGGCCACTCACCAATCTGGCACTGGCGCTGCTGAAGTGTCCCGAACTGACGGATCACGTCGATGAAGTCATTTTTATGGGCGGTGTTATTCACGGGTGCGGCAATATTACACCTGTAGCGGAGTACAACATGTATGCTGACCCTGAAGCCGCACGAATCGTATTTCATGCAGGATTTGGTCGGTTGATACAGGTGGGACTGGATGTAACACGGAAGGCTCTGCTGACTGCGGATCATATTGCTCGTCTGACCCGCCCAGCAATTCGTAATTATGTAGCTGAAAGCACGGCCGTTTATACCAAGCGTTATGAAGAACGCAACGGGGTAAAAGCCTGTGCGCTTCATGACCCGCTTGCCGTGGGTGTCGCATTGAATTCGAGGTTAGTCGATACCTCGTCGTTGTATGTCGACGTGGAAACCTCCAGTCGTATATGTGACGGACAAACGGTGGGCGATGTGCAGAACCGCCTCAATCATAGCCCCAATATGAATGTATGCGAACAGGTGGACAGCGAAGCTTTTCTGGAGCTGTTTATCCAGGTGCTGAATAAGGAATAACATTTTGATAACCGCAAGGAGCTACCCATGAAGAAAACATACTTGTATTGGCTGCTGCTGCCAGGTCTGCTCTTTCTGGCGGTGTTCATGGTCATTCCGATTGTGTTGACGATCGGTTCGACCTTCGTACAGAACAGCTCATTCACCCTAGAAGGCTATCTCCATTTCTTCAAGGACCCTTACTTTCTGAAAATATTGCTGACTACGCTGGAAGTCAGTGTCGTAACGACACTCGTGTGCGTATTACTTGGCTTCCCGACGGCTTATTATATTTCGCAAAAGGCCCCGCGTCGTAAAGGGATCCTGCTAGCGCTGGCTATCTTCCCATTATTGACGAGTCCGGTGGTGCGGTCATTCAGCTGGATGGTCATTCTGGGTCGCAAGGGACTGTTAAATAACGTGCTCATCGGTTTAGGACTTGTAGATGAGCCGCTGAATATTTTGTATACTCCGGCAGCGATGATTATTGGCCTGGTTCATTTGTTTTTACCACTGATGATTATTTCACTGATTGGTGTACTCGAAAATATTGACGGTGATCTTGTTCATGCTGCTCAGAGCCTCGGGGCCTCCAGATTCAGCGCATTCCGTAAAATCGTATTTCCGCTGTCTGTGCCGGGCCTGATCATTGGAAGCATTCTCGTTTTCGTGGGCAGCCTGACTGCATATACGACACCAGCACTACTTGGAGGAAAACAGCGGGTTATCGCTACATTTTTGTATCAGAACGCGATGACGCTAAACGACTGGTTTTTAGCTTCTGTTATTGCAACAATTATGATTGTTATTACATTTATCGTGGTCGGTCTCTTAAATAAGGCGGCCCATAAACTCAATCCGAAGGGGTAGGTGGATATGCGGGAGAAACATTACGGACTAGGCTTCTTTAGCCTGCTGGTCTTCATCTTTCTGCTCGGTCCGCTGTTGATCATATCGGTCACTTCTTTCGAGCCGGGCACGGTATTAAAATTCCCTCCGCAGGGCTTTTCCCTGCGCTGGTATGAAAATATTTTTGAAGTGGATTTGTTTATGTCCACGTTCAAAACGTCCATTGTGGTCTCTCTGCTAGGCAACATCTTGGCACTGCTGATCGGTATGCCTGCAGCCTATGCGCTTAGTCGTTTTTCGTTTCGCGGGAAGGATGCGCTGAATGCTTTGTTCCTCTCCCCTTTGCTCATACCGGGTATTGTGCTTGGTTTTACGCTGCTGCGCTATTTGATCATTGTTTACCATTTACCAGTATATGCTGGACTATTGATCGGACATACGGTGATTATGTTGCCGTTCATTATTAGAGTCATTGCATCCAGTTTGTCTAACTTTGATTTTGCGATTGAAGAAGCAGCGCTTAGTTTGGGGGCTGGACGGCTGGAAACCTTTTTCAAGGTGGTTCTGCCCAACATCCGCTCAGGCATTATTGCGGCTATCCTGATTGCCTTTCTGGAATCATTCAACAATGTCGACATTTCCGTCTTCATGACAGGACCGGGCTTCAGCACCCTGCCCATTCAAATGCTGACTTACGTCGAAAATTATTTTGACCCGACGATTGCGGCGATTTCGGTTATGCTGATGATTTTAACCGGTATCCTGATGTTCTTGATTGAACGACTGATGGGATTGTCTTACTTCACTAAAAGGTAATGGAGGCTTCAACCTTATGGCACTGCTTACTCTGGATCGCGTATCGGTCGCTTATGACAACCAACTGATCTTGCAGGATTTCGATTTGCAGCTTGAACGGGGGCAATTGCTCTCGTTGCTCGGACCGAGTGGTTGTGGCAAAACGACCACACTTCGTCTCATTGCAGGATTTCTCGAAGCTAAACAAGGAACATTTTTGTTTGGCGATAAGGATTATACTCGGGTTCCGGTGAATAAACGGAACTTCGGCTTTGTATTTCAAAGTTATGCACTCTTTCCGCATTTGTCTGTTTTTGATAATGTTGCCTTTGGTTTGCGGTTACGCAAAGTAAAGGAAGATGATATAAAGCGCCGCGTTATGACGATGCTGGATACGGTTAGCCTGAGGGGATTTGAAAAACGTTTCCCTGGTGAATTGTCAGGCGGACAGCGTCAACGTGTTGCGATTGCGCGAGCGCTTGTGATTGAACCCGATCTGCTGTTGTTTGATGAACCTCTGAGTAACTTGGATGCTAACCTGCGTGTAAATATGCGTGTGGAAATCCGCCGTATTCAACAGGAACTGGGCATCACTACTGTATACGTATCGCATGATCAGGAGGAATGTTTTTCGATTTCTGACCAGGTTGCGATTATGAATAAGGGGAACATCGAACAATTAGATGCTCCATCGACCATTTTTAAATATCCGACGACCGAATTTGTTGCCCGTTTTATTGGGTTTAATAATTTTCTAAGCTTTGACGAGCGTACTGAAGAAGGAGATCGTATTCGACTTAATACAGGTGATCTTTCGTTCGGCGTAGCGCGTAATCAGGGTACGGCCCAGCCGGGTGCTCGTCAGGGCGCTATTCGCCCGGATGATTTGGTCATTCGAACAGAAGGCAACGAGACAGGAGAAAATGAGCTTCCCGGTATTATTAAGGTAAGTACTTACCTGGGGCGTAGCTATCAGTATGTGGTAGAAACGGCGAAAGGCAACTTTACGGCTAATCAGGAAATGGATACGCCTTACCTGAGTGGTCAGCGGGTTACCCTGCATTTTCCGGCAGATAAAATGGTGCTGGTCCAATAATCAGCGGGTTCGATGAAGGAGATACATCATGCGTGCAGACAAAATGATTTTACAAGTTAAGGTGTATAACAGTTACTACAAGACGTTCGAAGAAGGTAATGTAGCTATACTTGATGGCAAGTTTATGTATATCGGTCAGCGTGGTCTGGAGTCTTTCGAGGCTGCTGAAATTGTCGAAGGGCACGGGAAATATATGATTCCCGGCCTGATCGACATCCATTTGCATATCGAAAGCACAATGGTGACACCGGCAACCTTTTCCTATGGACTGATTCGCAATGGGATAACGACGATTGTACCAGAACCGCACGAAATGGCGAATGTTTTCGGATTGGAAGGCGTCCAGGAAATGATGGAAGCCAGCAAGGATTGCGTGGCTGATATGTTCTACGGCATCCCAAGCTCCGTCCCGGCAACACCGCTCGAAACCTCAGGAGGCGAGATCGGTATTCCCGAGATTGATGCGCTGCTGCAAACGGGTGAAATGATCTGCCTGGGTGAAATTATGAACTATGTGGATGTCATTCGTGATCCAGAGAGCAAGACGAATCGCATCTTACGCCATGTTCGTGAGCACTACCCGGAGCTGATCATTGAAGGTCATACGCCACAGTTGCTTGATCTGGACCTGCATCAGTTGATCTATGCGGGGATAGGCTCAGACCATACTCACCAAAGTATTGAAGGTATGAAGGCGCGGATGGCTGCGGGGATGTTTATTGAAATCCAGGAAAAATCCATGACCCCTGAAGTGATGGACTATCTTATTCAGGAAGATGTGGCACAACATTTTTGCTTTGTAACGGATGATGTGATGCCAGACTCTTTCGTAGAGCGAGGGCATCTAAACCATATTGTAAGTAAAGCAATCGGAATGGGCATGAAGCCTGAGGATGCCATTTATGCAGCTACGTTTACTCCTGCTGCACGGATGCGTATGCATGACCGCGGAACCATTGCACCGGGAAAAATAGCTGACTTTGTACTGCTGTCGGATCTTGGTCAATTTGATGTGGAGCAAGTCTATAAGGACGGACTCAAGGTATTCGATAAGTTCGAGGAATACCATCAAGCACCAATAAAATGCCGCTTCCCCGCCCACTTTTATCAAAGTGTGAAGCTCAATCCCCTCACGGAGCAGGATTTTACTGTAAAGATGGATGTAGCTGATGGCACACATCAATGCCGTGTTATGATGGTCAAAGATGGCTCTACTTTTACAAGTGAACGGATTGCACCTGCACAAGTAGAGCAGGGGGAACTGGTATGGGAACATGGTGAACATGGACTGATTGCTACGTTTGAGAGGTATGGAAAGAATGGCAACCGTGCTTACGGTTTGATCGGGGGAGATACGATTAAACGTGGGGCAGTGGCAACCACCTATTCGCACGATAACCATAACTTGCTGGTCGTAGGGCATAACAAGCAAGATATGATACTGGCTGCGAATACGGTTCTTGCCAGCCAAGGCGGTTTTTGCGTAGTTGAAAATGGCAAGGTGCTGTCCCATTTGCCTTTAACCGTAGGCGGGATCTTAACAGAAGGACCGCTGGAAATGGTTGCGGCGCATGTGAAGGAGCTGCGTTCAGCCTTGCTGTCGCTGGGCTACCGCCATTACAATCCAATCATGTCGCTGAGCACGCATTCTTTGCCGGTCAGCCCGGCCTTGAAAATTACCGATCACGGCCTGATTGATGTAAATGCTGGCAAGGTTGTACCTTTAATCGTGGAAACTTCAGAGATGCAAGAATAATAAAAGAGCCGACCCTCTTATGGGCCGGCTCTTTTTTGATGCTTTAGCAAACAAAGTTAACATCTTCTATCCTCCTATTGATGTAACCTATGTATAAAAGATAAACAAGTCTTGATTCTGGGTACCCGATTGCATGTAGAGTTTGCTTTACAATTAGTTCATGTAATCTTCATGATTAAAATCGAATAAGGACTTGAAAAACATCGTCACAGTGTTATAATTAAAACAGGATTTAGATTAAGTCTAAATTAATTGATTAAGATTTATTAGATTGACGCATGGAATTTTGAAGAAAATCAGACACTACTGCTAACGAGCATCCAAGCTTTACACCAACTATATTTGAACGAGAGGGGATTTTAAACATGAGTACATTAAATCATACGAACGCACCTACACAAGAGGCTATTCAAGAATTGCACAAGGCATTGAATCGTCAGGTAGCTACCTGGTCTGTATTGTACACGAAACTGCATTATTTCCACTGGTATGTGAAAGGACCTAAATTCTTCACATTGCATGCTAAATTTGAAGAACTTTACAATGAAGCAACAGCTAATCTAGATACGATTGCTGAACGATTGTTGGCTATTGGTGGCCGTCCGGCTGCGACCTTGAAGGAGCATTTGCAACTTTCAGCTATTCAGGAGTCCGCAGGTGAGCAGACAGCTGAGGATATGGTGAAGTCCGTTGTTGCTGATTTTAAAACCATCACTGTTGAGCTGGCTAATGGGATGGAAGCAGCGGAAGCGGCACAGGATAAAGCGACAGAGGATCTTCTTAACGGCTTAAGAGAAGCAATGGATAAACACATCTGGATGCTGAGTGCGTATTTGGGATAACCCATTGGTATAGACTTCCATGTATATGGAGATCAGGTGAACAAGACACATATCCCGTTGGTTCCACTCTGCCACTGGAGTATAATAACGAGAAGGCGTGGAAGACCACAGGCTCTAGAGTTATAGAGCTGCCGGGATGGGGTGTGTGTTATGGAAGTGAAACAACAGCTTTTGCATGAAGCGGAGCAGTTTATATATACATGTTATGAGGAGCTGGGCCGAAGCCGCGATGAAGCGGAGGCCCGGCTTCTTAATATTCGTCACGACATAGAGACTACGGGAACGTATGATCATACGTACGAAGAGCTGGAGCACGGGGCACTTATGGCTTGGCGCAATAGCAATCGTTGCATCGGTCGCTTATTTTGGGACAAGCTTTTGGTCAGGGATGCGCGGGGCGCGTCAGATGCAACGGAAGTGGTTCGCGAGCTCTTGGAGCATATACGCATAGGAACGAATGGCGGTAAAATTAAGCCAACGCTTACTGTATTCCGCGCCTCCAAGCCAGGGCAGCCGAATATCCGCATCTGGAACCATCAACTCATTCGTTACGCTGGATATGAAACCGATCAAGGGGTCATCGGGGACCCGATCTCGGTAGATTTTACCAATACTTGTAAAGACATGGGCTGGCAAGGAGCGATGACCCCTTTTGATATATTGCCACTGGTTGTGGAAGCAGGCGGGCGGCCTCCCGAGCTATATGATATTCCTGAACATTTGGTAATGGAGGTGGCCATTGAGCATCCAGAAATCTCGGGTTTCGCTTCCTTGGGATTACGTTGGTATGCTGTGCCTATGATTTCGGACATGACGCTGGAGATTGGCGGTATCATCTATACAGCGGCTCCCTTTAACGGCTGGTATATGGGAACAGAAATCGGCGCCCGCAATTTTGCGGATACCTTCCGCTATAATATGTTGCCACAGGTGGCTAAGCTGATGGGGCTGGATACGACGAGTGAAACAACGCTTTGGCGTGATCGGGCGCTGGTGGAATTGAATATTGCTGTGCTGCATTCTTTCAAAAAGGCGGGAGTCAGCATTGTCGACCACCATACCGCAGCGGCACAATTCAAGCTGTTTGAGGAACGGGAAGCCAAGGCTGGGCGCGCACTGACAGGCAATTGGACATGGCTGATTCCCCCGCTATCCCCGGCGACAACGCATATTTTTCATAATTCCTACGATAATCGGCTTGTGAAGCCGAATTTCGGAGTTCAAGAGAAGTCGTATATGTCGAGACAGGCTAATACAGTATCAGATACAGTGCTTCAGCAGAAACGCCAAGGCTGTCCTTTTCATTCCGGATAACGATGGGAATGACCTGATTGCTGCATTAGGACTCGAGCTTATCCCATGCAACGATAAATAGGGTAGCCAGTGGTCCTATTAATAGGGAGAGAAAAAACCAATTTAGCCCGCTCCGATTTTTGGATTGTGCCAAGCCGGCATTAATCAAGGCAAGTGTTCCCCAGCCTGCATAATAATCTTCTGACATGGTATTCTCCTTTGTAAAAAGGTATAATATCGTACTGTGTATGGTATGAACACATCCATGATTTCATGAATTTAGAGTAAATATCACTTTATATATTCTGGTTTGAGGAGCGAAGCTAAGTTGGAAAGATATCAGGCAGAGCGCATTGTCGCTGAGCTTTTGGAACGGGCTGCTATAGGTGTGACAGTCAAGCTGGAAAAACGTTTTCCTGGTGGAAGGCTGATTGGGGGCAAATATGCTATGAATGCTCACGCCATTACCATGTATACGGACGTTATCGAAACACAGTGTTTACAGATGTTCGGCAGCATTGATCGAGTTGAGGAGTATTTTACAGTTGTGCTTGCACATGAGATTGGGCACGCCGCCGATACGGAATTAGTGGACCTCTCCGATGCGTTGGAGCAAGAGAGTGGGATAGGGACCCGGCAACGACTTGCGCTGCAAATTGAAGAAAACGCATGGAATTATGCGCTTGGGTTGGTGCCTGAAATAGATGCAACGTTTATTTCTGCCGTAATAGACGAGTCCTTGCTGGCCTATCGGGTCCCGATTATGGAGCAGTCTGACATTGCGTAACAAAGATGATCCGAGAGCCGTCAGGCTCTTTTTTTGTTGATTAAAACAGACGAGATTGGGTCGGATGATCTAAAGGAGTAGCTTTTTAAGCTGCGACACGCGTCCCTGGGATAGTTCGAGCATTTCGGCTAATTCTTTTTGAGATACATTTGGGTGCTCCTGCATGAGCTGTTTTAGTTTATTCAGGAGATCATTCTGATTTCTGTAACTCCTTCTTTTCTTGGGCTGGACAGGACGTGCTTCACTCAAATGACTAGAAGGATTATCGCTCTTCAGATTTTCAATACAACTTTTACATATCAGATGATCCCTGAAATAGCTCAAATGATCTACGGCACCACAAAAATAGCAAGAAACCCCCGTATACTTGCGAATCATCAGTCCCTCTGGGGTAATAAAAAAATCGAGGGCATCTCCAATATTAATATTCATAGAATTGCGCAGCTCCTTAGGCAGCACAATGCGGCCTAAATGGTCTAATGGCCGTGTCATTCCTGTGTTCTTCATCATTTTTCCCCTTTCCTGAAATGCGCTTATAGTTGTAGGAATTGTATGTATATATGCTGGAAGTACAAAGCGCTTATATTACAGTTTGTTTTGGTATAGCTATGCTGAAAAAAAAAGCTCCGGCATGACGAACAATTACGTCTGCCGGAGCATTGTACAGCCAATGAATCTAAGATGTCATGTCGAACTACTGTGGGTTGGTTGTCCAAATACCGGCTACTTTTAATTGAACTCGTGGAGGCAGTTTCAATGTGGCTAATGTCAGATCGGCCAAATCCTGCGGTTGAAGCATGCGATCCTCATCACCAATAGGTAAGCCTGCGTTTGCCGCCAGTTCTGTATTGACAGTGCTTGGAGTCAGCGCGGTGACGCGAATGTTAGATTTGCGAACTTCCTGCATCAGTGCTTCCGTGAAGCCCATCAAAGCAAATTTGGATGCGCAATATGCTGAGCCTGTTGCAAAACCCCGTTCTCCTGCCGTCGAGGAAATATTAATAATGTTTCCGCTCTTTTGCGCCAGCATGCTTGGAAGCGCAGCATGTGTGACATAATAGGTTCCCATCAGGTTTACGCGAATAATACGTTCCCACTCTTCGGGGTCCATCTTCGCGACTGTGCCAAAGGTAGCAATGCCTGCATTGTTGATCAAAATGTCGACAGCGCCTAGCTCATGTTCCAGTGAAGCTACAGCGGCAGCGGCCTGTGAGCGATCCGATATATCTGCAACAGCACTCACCACTTTCACACCGTATGTACTCCCCAGTGAATCCTGCAGCTTTTGCAGGTCAGTCAATGTGCGTGAAATTAATCCCAGGTTAACGCCTTCCTTAGCTAAAGTTTCGGCAATTGCTTTACCGATTCCTTTACTGGCTCCTGTAATAATAGCTGTTTTATTCTTAAGTTCCATCCAGTCTCCTCCTTATTAATCTATAATGTGGTTGTGCATCTGGGCACATGGTTACATTATACAAGGTTAAACTCATTGAACCAAACTTCGCCTCTGATGAGGCATTCATTTAGAGGTCTCTATTTGGAAATATAAATATCCCCTGAAGTGGTTTCGACCTTAATCACGTTCACACTACCGGGAACAGATTCGGGAGTATTGATACTCCCAGAGTCAGAGCGGACATTATAAACACCTTTAAAATCGGGAGCTTGCTTAATCTTCACGTCACCAGAATCAGCATTCACTTCCAAGTTGGCTACGGCACGTTGCGTAATATTTGTCTCCCCTGAGGTTAGGGAAATAAGGCCATTACCGCTATAATCACGAATGGTAACATCACCTGAAGTAAGCTTTAACTCCATATCTGCTGCAAGCTGACTGGCTGTAAAATTGCCGGATGTTAAATTTGCGATCAGGTGGGTACTTTGGAGGTTTGTAATCTCGGCAGTGCCTGAAGTAGCGGTGATGGAAGTATTCTGCACGGAGGCATCCTGAAGTTTTACATTCCCTGAATGTGCATCTACCTGTAGGTCAGTTAGTGTTTCGCCAGAGGGCATCTCTACGGTAATCGTTTGATCCAAATCAGGAGTGATCGAAAAGAATGACAAGGAAGGAGCCGGCTCCGATTGAATCGTAAGCTTACCGTTCTCAATTTGGGCATTATGAATTTGGTCGGCTACCTTTGTCTGAACTTCTCCACTAATGCGTATCGTACCTTGGTCGCCAGAGCCAGGAGTAAACAAAATAGAGACATCATCAGAGCTGTCCACTTTCAGCTTCTGTAGCTGACCACGTGTAAACGTCCATTTTTTGTTAATCGCAGTTGTTTCCTTCATGACTTGTTGACTCCATGGGGCACCGTAGGCCACCATTCCGGCTACACCGATGACAATGCACAGACCTGCTGCAATAAACCACTTTTTATTCATGTTGTTAGTAAGCTCCCCTCAGGGTAGTCTGATTCCATTTCCAGTATCGTACTGTGCCTTTGACCATAAGGAGTAAGAGATAACGTACACCAGGCAGCAGCAATAGACCTATACCCGTCAACGTGATAGAGAAAAAGAATTTGGCCGGGTAAAAGGTGCTGTTTAGCGCATAATCAGTAACAGCGAGAAGGGGGGCTACAATGAAGCTGATCGATACCACAGCCAATGAAGCCCATACTACCCATAGGGTAGCCATAATCGGGATGGAGATCAGCAAGTTAAGAAACAACAGCCCTAGGAAAGTAAAAATATTGCGTGCAAAGCTTCCCTGGCGAAGCGGAGGAGAAGCGTTCCAGGCTGCATTGGGATCATCCAACGCTTCTCGGGCAATATCCTCTGGGTTACCCAGCTCATTGGCAATCTCACTTTCGCTTTTGCCATTAACCAACCCGTAGTCAAAATGCTGGCTCAAATCACTAAGCAGCTCATTGCGTACCTCTGCAGGGAGAGGAGAAAGACGCTGTTCCACCTCTGTAAGAAACTGTTTTCTATTCATCGGAATTTCCTTCCTCCAGTAGGCTTGCGACATTATGGACAAAATCATTCCATTCCCGCGTAAGTATTCTTGTATAATGACTGCCAGTATCGGTCAGCCGATAATATTTGCGAGGAGGCCCCTCGGTCGATTCCTGTAAATACGTTGTGCAGTATCCTTCTGATACCAGACGGCGAAGCAGTGGATATAGGGCTCCCTCGGCTACTTCAATATGACGGGAGACGGCTTGCGCCAACTCGTAGCCATAACGGTCTTTGCGTCCAATTAGAACGAGAACGCACAGTTCCAGTACCCCTTTTTTGAATTGGATGTTCACATTCACGAGCGGTGCTCCCTTCCTGGATGTTATCAATAATTCATAGGTGTCGTTCGGAATAAGGGAAAGAAACGTGTGTTTGTGCGTAATTTGTCACGGGTACTAATTATAGAACAGTAGTCAGGTATAATTTAACATCATGTACTGATTAATGCAAGGTACTAAATTTTTAATAATAAAATATTTGTGTCAAAATGGACAGATTTCCTTCCTTGGAGGCTTTATTGAGTAGCGAATGTTGTAGAAAAAAGTATTTTTATTTGGGAATTCATCGAAATATGGCTGGAAGCACAGATAGGATGCCGCTTTAATTTCATTCATTAAAATGATAGATTGTAAAGTATTCAACAGGGTTAAAAATTACTTTTTATGAAGAGGTGGATAAAGAATGGACTGGAAACATTGGTATATGGAACTGGAACAGGATGATGAGTCTTGGGATGTATCTGAGGAGATTGTTCTGCGTGGTGTAGTGCAACTTGATTTTTGCGGGCAGCCCTCGGAAGTAGAAGTCGAATTTATCGTGGGAGCCGATTCCGAAGAACAGGCACAGACTATAGAAGAACCTACACTGTTGCAAAAAAAGACATGGGAGCAGTATATGGAATATTCATCAGCTATTCATCCTCAAGTGTTGGAATCCATACACCATCATTATGCTGGCATCGTGGAAAAGTATCGGAATGCTTACAGTACATGGGGAGAGGACCCGGATGAATATGCGCCTTATGTGGAGCGGCCGGAACAATTGTTGAATCGAATACAGCTTATGTCTATATTGATTTCCGACTCATCGGCAAAGGATGAACTGTATTTGAATTTTAGTTGTTCCTGGGATCGAGAACATGGCTTAGGCGTACATATGAAGCAGATGAAAATGGAGCATATTCAAGGCGCTTATACATTATATGACCTAGAATAAATCCCCTTCCCGGGCTTTTAGCAGAAAGGACCGGAAAGGGGAACAGAATATGTTGAAAATGAAGGCGTGATTCGAAACGATAAAAAATTAGTTGGATACAGCCAATGCAGCCCGGGCTGCTTGAGCCGCTTGTACCATTTGTCGCAAGGCGGCGACAGATTCCTCTTTGGTGCGGGTTTTCAGACCACAATCCGGATTAACCCAGAACAAATCTGATGGCAGTACGCGCAGGGCACGCTGGATCATGCTTAGCATTTCAGATACATCGGGGATGCGCGGACTGTGGATATCGTACACGCCCAGACCGATGCCTTTGTCGTATACCTGATCTTCAAAGCTGACAATCAGTTCTCCGTGGCTTCGCGAAGTTTCAATAGATATAACGTCGGCATCCATGTCGGAGATGGACTGAATCATATGCTGAAATTCGGAATAGCACATATGCGTATGGATTTGGGTCGCAGGTTCAACGGTGGCCGTGGTCACAAGGAAGGCTTGAACTGCCCAATCCAGATAGGCTTGCTGTTGTTCTTTTTTCAGCGGAAGCCCTTCACGAATTGCGGGTTCATCGACCTGAATCATGCTGATGCCCGCTTGTTCCAGTGCCTCTACCTCTGCCCGTAATGCCAGAGCCAGTTGTAAAGCAACTTGGCTACGCGGAATATCATTACGTTCAAAAGACCAGTTCAAAATGGTCACAGGGCCTGTAAGCATTCCCTTAACAGGCTTGGAAGTTAACGATTGAGCGAATGCCGTTTCTTCCACAGTCATGGGCTGATCGAAGGAGACGTCTCCGTATATAATCGGCGGTTTGACACAGCGGGAGCCGTAGGACTGCACCCATCCGTTTTGTGTAAAAGCAAAACCGTTCAGCTTTTCGCTAAAAAATTCAACCATATCGGTCCGCTCAAATTCCCCGTGTACAAGCACGTCAATGCCAATGTCCTCCTGAATATCAATCCATTCCTTGATTTGCTGTTGGATGAACGTCCGGTATTGCTCGGCAGACCATTCTCCTTTGCGATAGTGCAGGCGGGCCTTGCGGATCTCGGCGGTTTGCGGGAAGCTACCAATGGTCGTCGTAGGCAGTGGAGGCAACTTCAGCTTATTTTGCTGAATCTCACGACGCTCGGCGAAAGGAACGCTGCGTGTTAGAGGCTCCTTTGCCAGCAAGTCAGCCAGATCGTCAGCTGTTTGTACGCGTGCCGCTGAGCTGTTGAAACGGGCTACCGCATCTGCACTTTGTCCAAGCTTAGCAAGTGCGGATGGATCGTGTTTGCCAAGTGCAGCCGTCAGGACGGCGATTTCCTCGAGCTTTTCATCGGCAAAGGCCAGCGCTTGCACCAGTTCTCGGTCCAGCTTGTGCTCTGCTTCCAGACTGACTGGCACATGCAGGAGACTGCATGATGGCTGCACGATAAGCTGCTCGGCAGTGGTTTGTTCTGCTAACTGACCCAGCAGGGTAGCCACAGCGTTCAGGTCGCTGCGCCATATATTGCGCCCGTCAATGACCCCAGCGCCCAGCGTTTTTCCTTTAGGGAAACCATGCTGCAATATATGCTGGAGATTTTCGCCATCATCATACACAAAATCAAGACCCAGTCCCTGTACCGGAAGTGCGGACAGACGCTCATAATGGTCCAGGCTGCCAAAGTAAGTTTGCAGCATTATATTAAAAGAGGGCGCAGCTTGGGCCAAAGCTTCATAGACTTCCTGAATAATGTCCAGATCCTCTACTGGGAATGAGGTGGTCAGGACAGGTTCATCGATTTGGACCCACTGAACACCTTCTGCTGCTAGTTCAGACAGGACACGGGTGTATAAAGGCAGGAAGGTTCTTATAATAGAAGCAAGCTCCTTGCGATCATAGCCTTTGGAAAGGGTAACGAATGAATAGGGGCCGATGAGGACCGGTTTCCCATCAATGCCTAGCTCTTGTTTTGCTTCACGATAAGCCTGTAAAGGTTTATTTTCAGTGAACACCGGGACTGCGTTTGCCAATTCAGGAACGATGTAGTGATAATTGGTATTCATCCATTTGGTCATTTCACTGGCGGTTGCTCCCTTCTGTCCACGAGCGATCCCGAAATACACGGACAGAGGAATCGGACCTGCAGGACGATGGTTGAACCGTTCGGGTACTAGACCAAACATCACAGATGTATCCAGCATGTGATCATAATAGGAGAAGTCTCCGACAGGAATGCGATCAATCCCCTTGTCACGTTGCTTGCTCAGATGCTCCAACCGTAATCTTTTCATCTCCGTTTGCAGTTCGCTTTCGCTAATACTGCCGTTCCAGAAGCGTTCCAGTGCTTTCTTCCATTCCCGGTTTTCGCCAATACGCGGATATCCCAGATTACTGCTAATTAAGCCGGACAATTCAGGCCATTCAATGACGGACATGTACTTTTCCTCCTAGTGGGTGGCTGTTTTATTTTTACGTACCAAAAAAGGCATTCTTCCCCCCAGAGTTAAAAATAAGTAGGGGAAAGAATGCCTCCGTGATTAAAAAATCAAAAATGCGGCGACTGCTCTTAACACCTCCCTATCTTCCGTAGGTACTTGCGATGTTGTTAAAATAGGCAGGTCTCCTGACTTACGGATCATGACTCTCAGCATCCCTTCCCGGTCTGTGGACCAGTGGTTGTATGAACAGCTGAAAGTTCCCCGTTTACAGTGGCGGGACCGTGCCGGATTTGCACCGGCTTCCCTTTTAAGCCTGATCTGAATAGAACAGACACCTATCTCCAAGCTATGCGGTTAAGGTATGACGAATAATTATGCACTCGTATACTTGTTCACCATCATAAGTGAAACTTGCAGGATGCGCAATAGAAACTGCAATGGAATCTGTTAGGGATATGCAAAAAAAGACAAGCCTCATCCATGATGGAGACTTGTCCTAGATTAGATATAGCATTTGCCGAGTAACCTTCGCCTTAAGTCAATGAAACGGTGTAACCTGCCTGAATGCTGGCTTTTACATCTACCAGACGCTGGTTGCGGCTCCCCCGGAAGGGAAGGGTCAGGTCCTTTTGCTGTTCTACAAAGCGACCATCCACAATCACATCGCACAAAAGTGCTAGCTTTTGTCGCTCCTGATCTGTGAGTAGATCTTCATAGACAAAGCCAGTGTAAGCCCACACGGTTCGGTCGGGACAGGCCGCACGGAAGTCACGCACAAATTGCGAGCATTCTGCTGCTGAGAAAAACGGGTCTCCCCCGCAGAGAGTCAGTCCGTCCAACAACGGATTTTCCATGATGTCACGAATGACCTCCTGTTGTCGTTGGGGGGTGAATGGCTCACCTGCACGGAAGCTCCACGACGCTGGATTAAAGCATCCGGGACAGGCATGACGGCAACCGCTAATGAACACGACGGTACGCAGGCCGTATCCTTCATTCAGAGATTCCGGAATGTAGCCACATAAATTCACTTATGTTTCACCCGGTCTCGAACTTCTGCCTGTTTTGCAGCATTAAAGCGAACGGTATAATCTCCTGTCAGATATCCGGTTACCCGACGTAAGCGCTGAAAGTGTGTGTGCTCCTCATCTGTGCCACATTGGGGGCAGCTTGTCCCGATAATCCCTTCATAACCGCATTCCGTACAACGATCCACCGGATGGTTGATGGAGAAGTAGCCGATATTCTGATGCAGCGCGTATTGAACAATTTTAAGAAACGCATCTGGGTTATTCCGCGCATTACCGTCCAGCTCAATGTATGATATCGCACCAGCGTTGCATAGGTTATGGAACGGAGCTTCCAAGCTGATTTTACGAGCAGCCGGGAGCGTGTAATACACGGGAATATGGAAAGAATTCGTGTAATATTCACGATCATTCACCTCAGGAATAATCCCGAAATCACGTTGATCCAGCAAGGTGAACTTGCCCGACAGACCTTCGGCAGGCGTAGCGAACAATGTAATATTCAAATTGTGATATTCACTCATTCGATCGCAATACACGCGCATAGAAGTGATGATTCGTTGTGCCTCGCGGTATACGAAATCATCCTCCCCGTGGTGTTTCCCGTATAGTGCCTTCATGCACTCAGCCAGTCCGATGAATCCGATCGAAAGCGTACCGTGTTTTAGTATGCTTCCTACCTTATCATCTGGCTCTAGTTGTTCTCCACCTTCCCATACCCCTTCGCGCATCATAAAGTCCGAGGCTTTGGCCGGCTGGCTGGTCTGGATTTGATAGCGATGGATTAGGCCATCCACCGCAATGCGCATAACTTCTTCTAGTCTCGCATCAAAGCGATCACGGTCAGGTGTCAGGCGTTTGCCTGTGCAAATACCATACTCAATGCCAAGCCGCACCAGATTAATGGTATTGAAGGAGAGATTTCCCTTGCCACTCTGCCGGTTTCTACCGAAACGGTCAGAAATGGTGCGGGTACGGCAACCCATTGTCGCTATAATGGTATCCGGGTCATCAGCACGATAAAAAGGCAGGTTGAAGGTGGCATCCACATTCACAAAATTGGGATACATCCGTCTGCTAGAGCATTCTACCGCCCGTAAGAACAAATCATAATTGACGTCGCCTTCTGCCTGATTGATTCCCTCTTTGCATTGGAAAATATGCTGCGGGAAAATAGGAGTTTCCCCGCTGCCCAAGCCGCGGATCGTGGCCTCCAGTAGCGATTGAGTAACAAGCCGTCCCTCAGCAGACGTGCACATTCCGTAATTCAGTGAAGTGAATGGAATCTGTCCACCCGCCCGACTGCTCATGGTGTTCAGGTTATGAATGAGCGATTCAGCAGCCTGCCGGGTTTCCGTCTCTGTCTCTTCGCGTGCGAATGCGTAGGAACGAGGGCAAACTTCTTGCAAATAGGGATTGGCCATATGTAGTTCATCGTCAGACAGATTGGATTCTATCTCTTCCTCGAACAACCGGAGTCCCTTGCGCAGATGCTTGCGGAAGGACCGGGCAACGTATGGGGCAAGATCCCAATCGATTTTATTGGCGGAGACACCTCCGAATTGGCTATTTTGCTGAGACTGGAATATGATGGCAACTAGTGCCATAGCGGACATAATCGTTTGCGGTGTGCGTACAGAGCCATTGCCTGTATTGAATCCGTCTTGTAGTAACCGGCCAAAAGGGATAAAGATACAATTCGTAGTTCCGAGTGCGTATTGGTCCAAATCGTGAACATATACATATCCGTGATCAATCGCGTTCGTCAGTTCAGGCGGAAGTACCCGCAGGCGCGCATACCATTTGGCATACTCGGACCCAAGCTTGCTCATTTTGCCGCTGAACGATTCTCCATTCAAATTTGCATTCTCCCGCAGCATGTCCAGATCTTGTGCCCCAATGACCCGCTCGCCGATGTCGTATAATTGATGTTCCTCCAGCACCTTCATCGTAAAACCCTCCATATAGTAAAATATATATATTTTTCACAAAAACAACATATTGATGATATATAGTGATAACCAATTGTTTCGATCTATATATTGTATATACGTATACATCGGGAGTATGTGACTATTGTCACATTAGCAAGAGCGGCCGACACGAAAAAGCCAGGTATAGAGTAAGGGGCACATCCGTAGATATGCGCCTTACTCTATACCTGGCAATCGAAGTTGTGACAAAAAAATGAATAGGGTCGTCGGTACATTGTGTATGATTTTGGGATATAGATTTTAGAAGGTTTAGAGTAGCTTTTTCAATTGGGACACCCGGCCTTGGGAGATATCGAGCATTTCTGCATACACTTTTTGTGGCAGATTCGGGTGATCCTGAATTAGCTTGCGAAGCTTTTTTACCATTTCACCTTGCTGCACTCTGGATTGCTTGGGCTGCCACGTTGTGTTGTTTTGGATCGGCTGGGTATGTTCTTGAGCCTGGATAGCATCATTGCTTGTGGCATGCACATTTTCATCGGTCTTTAATAATTGAATGCAATCAGCGCAGATAAAGCTGTCCCGAAAATAAGTTAAGTGATCCACCGCGCCGCAAAATTTGCAGGAGACACCCGTGTATTTTCTTAATACAAATCCTTCTTCGTCTACGAAGAATTCAAGCGAATCACCGATATTGATATCCATTGTGGTGCGCATTTCCTTGGGGAGTACAATTCGCCCCAATTGATCCAGGGGCCTTGTCATTCCGGTATTTTTCATCAGCGCTTCCTCCTTCAATGATATATCCTGATTATACCAAAAAATATTATTTTTAGCTTTGTATATTGAAGGTAAAATGCAACTTTTTTTTGTCTTTATGCTGCGATTCTCTTTCATCCAGTATAGGATGTTTTCGGTATTGTTGCCGGGATACTCCTTTTTAGCTATGATATATTAAAACGCTTTCATGTATACCTTTTCATCATATTCTTAAATGGGATAAGGAGATGACGGATATGAGTCATGAAACAACGGATATCGAATATTTATTTCAAGATCCGAAGATTTATCTGGATGAGCGTGTACGGGATCTCGTGTCGCGACTAACCTTGGAGGAAAAGATCGAATCCATGTTGCAATACCAGCCGGCCATTGACCGATTGGGAGTCGCAGCTTACAAGCACGGTACGGAAGCGGCACACGGGATAGCATGGTTGGGTGAGGCGACTTCATTTCCTCAGCCTGTAGGATTGGCATGTACTTGGGATACGGAATTAATGCGTCAAATCGGCTCTGTTATCGCAGATGAGGCACGTGTTTACTATCGTCGTGATCCCCAATTAAACGGTCTGACCCTGTGGGCACCTACGGTGGACATGGAGCGTGACCCGAGATGGGGGCGCAATGAGGAAGCTTACGGCGAAGATCCATATTTGACGGGAGAGCTGTCGAAGGAGTTAGTCAAGGGAATACAGGGGGATCATCCGGTATATTTGAAAGCGGTTGCCACATTGAAACACTTTCTGGGTAACAACAATGAGGTGGACCGGGGAAGCGGCTCCTCCAGTATAGACCCACGAAACCTGCGAGAATATTACCTAAGAGCTTTTGAGAAGCCTTTTATGGAAGGCGGAGCCCAGTCGATGATGACTTCCTACAACTTGATTAATGGAACGCCTGCTACGTTATATCATGGGGTTAACGATATTGTCAGGGACGAATGGGGGATGGACGGCTTTGTCGTAAGTGATGCGGGTGATGTCATGGGGATTGTCAACGATCATCAGTATTACGATTCCCACACGCCAGGTGTGGCCGAATCTATTCGGGCGGGAATTGACAGCATTACAGATGATGCGGAGATCTCCAAGCGGGCGATTCGAGAAGCTTTGGCGCAAGGATCGCTGCAAGAAGAAGACTTGGATCGGGCATTGTTTCATACGTTCCGTGTCCGTTTTCGGTTGGGGGAATTTGATCCGGCTGCAGACAACCCCTATGCCTCGATCGGAGAGGAAGCTCTCATGACAGAGCAAGCCTGTGAATTGTCGTTGCGTGCGGCAAGGGAGCAGATCGTATTGCTTAAAAATGAGCATGAACTCTTGCCTTTGAACCCTGCCCGGTGCGGCAAAGTAGCGGTCATTGGTACCCATGGCAATGAGGTGTACCGCGACTGGTATTCCGGTACGCTGCCCTACCGGGTTACACCGCTGGAGGCGATTCGTGCCAAGCTGGAAGGCGAGGACGAGAAGGAACGCGTCGTGTACCGTGATGGCAATAATCGCGTGATCTTGACGGCGGCGAATGACGGATCGAAGCTCGCAGTTGATTCTTCTGGTGAGATGCGCCTATCCCAGGATGGAGAGCCCACGGTATTGACCATGACGGATTGGGGCTATGGTAGTGTGACGTTACATGATGAGCATCTGGGTACTTACGTGACGAGTGATGAAATAACGCTCCGTGTGACAGCTGATGAAGCGTATGGCTGGTATGTCAAAGAGGTCTTTGGGCTGACTCCTGTTGGACAAGGAGAGCATCTGTGGACGACATGGAATGGCAAACCAGTCATTGCCGGAACAGAGGGCTCATTAAAGGTAGTGGAGGCTGAAAAATCTGCACTTAACGCTGTGGAGTGTAACGCCTCGACAGCCTCGACAGTTTCAGGACAGAGCCATACAACATTCCAGGTAGAGACGGTGTCAGATGGTTTAGCGGAAGCGATAGCCGCTGCGCAAGCGGCAGATACAGCAATTGTATTTGTTGGAAATCACCCGCTCATCAATGGAAAGGAAGAGAATGACCGCCCAGGCTTGGAACTGGCAGCTTCCCAGCAAAGGCTTATCGAGGAAGTGTATCGCGTCAATCCGAATACGATTGTGGTTCTGACGGGTAGCTATCCATTTGCCATTCCTTGGGTTCAGGAGCATATTCCAGCGATCGTATACACGTCTCATGCGGGACAAGAGCATGGTGCGGCAATAGCGGATGTATTATTTGGAGATTATGCGCCAGCGGGGCGTTTGAATATGACCTGGGTTCAAAGCGAGGATCAATTGGGCGACATCAAAGATTACGATATTATTCGCGGTGGTCGTACCTATCAATATTTTGAAGGTGAATCCTTGTATCCATTTGGCCATGGATTGACGTATTCGCCTTTTGAATATAGTGACCTGCGTACAGATGCCCTGAAGGATAGCGTAACATCTAATGCTGCACTGGATGCCGTGGATACGCTCCAGGTGTGGGTAGAGGTGACGAATCGGGGCGTAGCTGCTGGTGAAGAGGTTGTGCAACTCTATGTACGGCCTGGTGCCTCACGAGTAAAGCGACCATTGAAGACATTGTGTGGTTTTCAACGTATTCGCTTAGAGGCAGGTGAGACGCGAACGGTTTCCTTTACGATTCGGATGAAGGATTGGGCGATCTGGGATGTTACGCGGGATTGCTATTGCGTTGAATCGGGTGAATATACACTGCTGGCTGGTGCTTCCTCAGCGGATATCCGATTGGAGCACCCTGTGTACGTTCGAGGCGAAGTCATTCCACCACGCCAAGCCGGACGAAGTATCCGCGCTGAAAACTTCGATGATTGCTCCGACATCGTACTAGATGAAAGCAAGGAGCAAAGGGAGGCCTGCGTACGTCCGCGCACACCTCAACGTTCTGGTTGGATTGCCTTTCATGGCGTAGACATGGATACGGTGAGTGTGGCCGAGCTTCAGTGCCGCGTGTCAGGCAACAGCAGTGATGCCACAATTGAGCTGTGTTTGGATGCACCCGATAGTGAAGCCGTGGCACGTGTGAACGTGGGCAATACAGGAGGGGCGCAAGCATGGGTTACACTCTCCGAAGCGGTACATTCAGTCTCTGGCATACGTGATGTATATCTGTTGTTGAGCGGGGAAGTGCGGTTAGCCCATTTTATTTTGGGCGATCATGCTACAGAGGATTCCGGCTTTCAGGCTTGAACTTACTTCTGACATCACGTACAATGCATTCAACGAAGTTTCTACAGCTTAGGGGTGTCATCTCATTTGAATAGTGAAAAAAGACTACGCACCGCAACGCCCAGATGGCTTGGGGTGGCGGTAAAGGCGCTTGTCTATTTGGAAAAGCACGGAGAACTCTGTGCCAGCGGTTCTATTGCCCGTTCCATTGACTGCGAAGTCACTTTGGTGCGCAGGGTGCTGACGCGACTTGTACAGGCAGATTTGATTGCAGCACGCGAAGGTCGTGAGGGAGGCTATGTGCTTACCCGTTCGGCCGACCATATTACACTTGCCGATATATACCACGCCATTGAAATATGTGATCCAATTTTCCCGGGTATGATGCATGAACCGGAAACCAATCCTTTTTGTGAGGAGTTGGCGATAGCCGTATCCGAAATTTTAGCCGAGAGCGAACGACGTATGCTGGAAGTATGGGGGGCCCATACGCTGGCTTCGCTTGCCAAGCGTACATCACTCGTGGTGGGGAAATGCAATCATAATGAAGATTCAAAATGATAATAGCCGATACGACTCTCAAAAGAGGGTTGTATCGGCTATTTCTATGAAATGGTCATGCCTCAAATTATATTTCATATGAGCAAACCCGGTTACGTCCTGCATTTTTAGCTTCGTATAGTGCTTTATCTGCCTGCTCCAGCAGGGCTGCCCCGGACATATCTTCCCCGGTACCAGGAAAGGTCGTCACGCCGATGGACACCGTGACTTTAAGAACAAGATCGTCCGCTAAACTAAACTCGTGCTGATTTACTCCACTAAGAATCTGATTAGCTATGCGTAGCGCTTGTCGAAAAGCACAATTCGGCAAAAGCACGGTGAATTCTTCCCCCCCGCTGCGGGTGACTACGTCATTAGGACGACATTGATCCATTAAAATCTGTCCAAGCTGGCGCAGCACTGCATCTCCTGCGGCATGTCCGTAGGTATCGTTGACTTCCTTGAAGTGATCAATATCCAACACCAGTACAGATAAATGCTCATGACGTTGGCGAGCTTGAGGGAGCTTCTCTTCCAATGAGAACTCAAGCTGCCTTCTATTGCTTAAATTAGTGAGATGGTCTGTGTAGGAGGTATGCTCCAGACGAAGTAACAGCTCATTGGATGTGTTGATAGATTCAGCAATGAGGTACAGAAGACATCCGCCGACCATGGAAATGAAGAATTGGAGCGGATACACGTGCAGAACATCATCAAGATTTTTCAAATTAATCATAAGGGGACAGAATATAATGCCCAAAGCAAAAACGTTCATAATCATCAGCTTGGGTAAACGTGACCAGGACAGATGTGACAATAAAGCGCACCCCAGGCCAACGAGTATCATAAAAATAGCGCCTACGATGGCTTGAGCGTTAATACCAAACAGCAATAATCTACCTATACATATAAACAGAGTAGCCGTGAGCGCTGCTGGGCCGCCGATGTAAGTGGCGGTAGCTACGATGGCCAGATGACGAAGATCGGCGATCGTATTAAATCCTACTGGAATTGAATAGTACATCATGACAATGCCGTAGCACCCAAAAAGGGCGCCTCCAATCCAATGTATCTTACGCTTCAAGGTGTGCAGACGGATTTTATATCTTTGTGATATGAGGCCGGTTATGTACAAAAAGGTGACAAGGATACAGGTATTTACAAAAAACGTACTGAACAAGATGTTAACCCTCCCGAGAGGCATATTTCTTCATTTTATCAAAAAAACTGACATTAAGCTTGCAAATGAAGAATTTATTGAAATTTATTACGCGGGTACGCTTATAACGTTTCGTTCACGTATTTGGTGCATAACTGGGAATAGATTGAGCATACTCCAAAGATACAAGAATAAGGAAAAATGGGCGGTGTCTATTGCTGCCTTACTGGAGATGAGGTTTGCTCATGATTCGCTATCCCTATCGCAAACATAATAAAAAGTCGGGTGCGGGTAAGAACAATGAAAATTCTCCGCGCTATCTAAAAATAGATACTTGTTTGGAAACCAACTTGCAGCAAATTAAGAAATTGACTTCAGATAGCCCAGACTTTCTGATGCGTCGCTTTAAATTGGGGCTGAGGGCGGATGTTCCCGCCGCTATTGTGTTTCTGGATAGTATGGCTAAAACGGATACGGTGAATGAACTCATCATGAGATCCATGCTTAGCCGCCCATCTGCTGAAGTGGCTGCTGAGGTGGAGAGTGCAGAAGCGCTGTACGCAAGAATACAGAGTCATGCGCTTTTACTGGGAGAAGTGAAGGACTGCGATGATTGGAGTTCCATGATGGAACAACTGTTAATGGGAGACACGATCATCTTATTGGAAGGCTGCGAAAAAGCGATTGCGTGCGGTACGCGTGGGGGAGAGACACGCGCGGTCAGCGAGCCAACAACACAGACAGTCGTCAGAGGACCAAAAGATGGATTTGTAGAATCCCTGTTCACGAATATTTCTCTGGTCCGGCGACGGATTAAAAGCTCCGATCTTACACTGGAGATGTTCCAAGTGGGAAGCACGTCCCTCACGAATGTGGCCATGCTGTACATGAAGAATATTGCAAATCCACGCGTCGTAGATGAGGTTCGTAAACGGGTAGAAAGCATCAATATTGACGCCATATTTGAGTCCGGCATGGTTGAGGAGATGATACAAGAAAATCATTTCACACCATTCCCAACGATCTTTAACACGGAAAGACCTGATACCATCAGCAGCAATATTATGGAGGGCCGAGTGGCACTCATTATAGACGGAAATCCGTTTGTATTGGTGATGCCCACAATATTTGCCCAATTTTTCCAGAATTCTTCGGATTATGAAGAGCGTTACGATATGGCGACTGTTGTTCGGCTCATTAGATATATCAGCTTCATTATTCTTATTCTAGGGCCTTCTCTCTACATTGCCTTAACAACATATCATTATGAAATGATACCAACTCCATTGCTGATCAGCATATTGGCTCAGCGGGAATCCGTTCCTTTTCCGGCATTTCTAGAGGCGTTTATTTTGGAAATCACCTTTGAGATTTTGCGTGAGGCGGGTATTCGAATGCCGCGTGCGGGTGGTCAAACGGTATCTGTTATAGGAGCGCTTGTGTTGGGTCAAGCGGCCGTGGAAGCCGGAATTGTCACCCCGCTGCTCACGATTGTAGTAGCCCTGACGGGGATAGCCAGTTTCGCAATCCCAGCCTACAACATGGCGGTGGCCGGGAGATTGTGCCGATTTATTTTCATGATACTGTCTGCGTTCATGGGTCTATACGGCATTACATTGGGGCTGATTGCGCTAATTGCTCATATGAACAGTCTGAGTTCTTTCGGGGTGCCCTACATGGCGCCTTTCAGCCCTGTTGTGCTGGAGAGTCAAAAGGATGCCGTATTGCGACTCCCGTTCTGGATGATGAGGAAGCGTCCTAAAAGCATTACATCTAAGAACCAGAAACGAATGAAGGATGGAAGTGGGATTTCCTCTTCTGATAAAACTACACCAATGCAGGAGGGGGGCAATCAGGGTGTATCAGGGGAAGAGGAATGAACAAAGTGCAGTAACTTTTAAGAGGAGAATAGGGGGGCTGTGTTTGGTTTTACTACTGTTCGCTCCATTGTTATCCGGTTGCTGGGATTCTGTGGAGTTAAACCAGAGAGCAGTAGTAGCTGGGATAGGGATTGATTTGGTTGGGGAGTCGGACTATGAGGTTTCCCTACAGGTGATCGTGGCAGATGAAATCGCCGGAGCCAAAGCGAGAGGAGATACTCCTGTCGTTTTGTATCGGGAAAAGGGAAAAAATCTGTTTCAAGCGCTCCGCAGAGCCTCACAAAGGGTTCCGAGGATCATTTCTTTGGCGCATACCAAACTGATCGTTATTGGTGAAAAGCTGGCACGGGCTGGAATCGGCGATATGATGGATTCTTTGGAAAGGTCTACAGAAATCCGGCTGCCGGTGAAAATGCTGGTGGCACGCGGTAATACTGGGAAGGATGTACTGGCAATCATGACCGCGATCGGCCGTATTCCCGCCAATGATATTTCAGGAAAGCTGGAAACATCGGAGCGTTTGTATGCCGGGGATTACGCGGTGACTATCGACGATGTGATTCGCAGCATGTCTCATAAGGGTGGCGGTCCTGTGCTGACGGGCATAGGGGTCAATGGGAATTTGGAGCAGGCCGCAAGCAAGAACAATGTGGACAATATTTTACCGAAAGCCATTGTTCATATTAACGGAATGGGGGTGTTCAAAAAGGATCGGCTTGTCCACTGGTTGGAAGATGACCAGGCCATTGGACTGTCTATGATCAACAACAAGGTGAAAAGTGCCCAAACAACACTGAGCTGTGGTAAGAATAGGGAAACCATTGGCATCGAAACCTTGTTTTCTGCAACCAAGATACACACTCGGATGGAGCAAGGAGAGCCTATTTTTGTGATTAACTTAAAACAGACCGGGGCAGTACAGGAAGCCGAGTGCTCGATTAACTTACAAAGTCCGGAGGCGATGAAAAGACTGCAGGAGCAATGGACAGAGGAGACGAAAAAAGTGATCGCTTCAACAGTCAGGGATGTTCAGCGTACCCGCAGCGATGTAATAGGCTTTGGCCTTGCGCTGGAGAGGAGCTATCCCAAACAATGGAAAAGGCTCTCTTCCGATTGGAGCCGTTATTTTGCGGAAAGTACCGTCCGTATTCAAGTGACTTCTGTACTGAAACACACTCAGTCGCGGACTAACCCATATTCCAAGGGTGAATCAGACTAGTGAAAAATAGAACAAGGAGGGAAGGCCATGAAAAAAAGGGTACAGATAGGTGCAAAAGAGATGATCTCTCTTATGGTGTTGTTTGAGATGGGCACATCTATGATGTCTATTCCCGGAAGGAATGCGGGCAAGGATGCATGGATCGCCATCCTCATTTCAGCGATTTTTGGGGCATTGCTTTTTGTATGCTATGGCAGCCTTCACCAACGCTTTCCCAACTTGCTAATGACACAGTACTGCAGGACCCTTTTGGGCAAGAAAGCAGGGAGTGCGCTTGCTTTTTTATATATCGTGTTTTTTCTTTACGGCGGAGCACGGGATCTTCGGGACACGGGGATCCTGATTGCCGACCGGACACTTCAGCATACGCCGTTGACAGTCATTTGTGCCTTAATGATTGGACTTGTAATGTATGTGGTGTATTTGGGAATCGAGGTTGCAGGCCGGACGGCCATCATCATGTTGATTTTGCTGCTACTGCTGGGCCTGGCTACGAATATATTAGTTTTGTTGGCAGGCATTGTAGATGTGGGCAATATATTGCCCATAGCCGAGCATGGCTGGCAGCCGATATGGCAAGTTGTTTATTCGCAAGCTGTGATGCTACCGTACGGCGAGATGGTTACGTTTGCGATGATTCTCCCCACATTAAAAAAAGGCTATCGTGCCAATGGGGTAGGGGTCTCTGCTATATTGCTGGGAGGGCTGCTCCTGTCTATTGTTACACTGTCCAATGTGCTTGCACTGGGGGAAGAGGTGTTCAAACGGGCGACTTACCCGCTGCTCTCGATGATCAGCAAGGTCGAAATATCTGATTTTATCGACAGAGTCGATGTCATCGGCGTTATGAGCGTTATTATATTTGACTTTTTTAAAATTTTCATCTTCTATTATGCCGCGGTTAAAGCCGCAGAGGATGTATTGAGAATGTCTTACCATAAACTGATCCTGCCATTTGGGCTGATCATGTTAGTCTCTTGTGTATTGATGGCACTGAGCTATCAAGATCACCTTCAAACAGGCGAGTTAGTGCTGAAATGGCTGTTTCCGATATTTGCCGTGTTTTTTCCTATCTTGCTGCTAATCGTGTCGTGGCTGAGAAAGACCCGGAATAAAAAAGGAGAGGAAAATGTCTCATGAGTCATCGTCTTGCCGACAAAACATACATCAGTACGGGTCAAATGCTCATTCTGATGTTCCATTTTATTCTGGGAAATGCGGGTTCTTTTTCTGATGACTCTCTTGCGGAGAGGCAGAGGAGGAAGTAGAAACTTTGAGGAAACGTGACCATTGTGAGAAAAGGAAGCGAAATGCGTTTCCTATTTGCTTTTTGCCCACATTTATAAAGAACACTATAAGCATTCCTGCCAGAACGATATATTCTGATGGTCGCATAGTGCGAAAAGCCAATGAAATAGGCTCCCAAGGATGATGAACACCGAAAAGCCATTTTATCGATATACTTGTTCCGAGCATTAGCAGCATAAAGAGCGTGAATATCCACACTATCTTCATAAAATATCCCTCCGATTATAAATAAGCTAAGCATGTACCCTGTATACATTGTGTTGCAAAGCCGTTCAATTTATCCGATACCATTGACTTGAAATAAATTAAGATTTATACTTATTCTAAATTGATCTTTAATATGATTGTAAGTTTGTAATTAATATAATCTGTGTTGGTTAAGGGAGATGCGGTATGAGAACTTTAAATTTAACTTCGCAGCGCCAAGCGGTATATGATGTGGTTCGTGAAGCTCACGATCATCCTACTGCGGCCGATGTTATGAATCGGTTGATGGAGCGCGGATATAATCTGGCCTATGGAACGGTATATAATTCATTGCGTTATTTGACGGATAAGGAATTAATCCGTGAATTGAAGCTGGGGGAAGCTGCGAGTCGCTATGACGGACGGATGGACGATCATCAGCATATTATTTGTCAGGTATGCGGCCGAGTAGATGAAGTGATGAGTGAAGTCCCACATGATTGGATTGACACGGTTGCGCATGAAACGGGGTATAATATTGCCCATGCCCATGTCGTATTCGGAGGAGTGTGTAAGGAATGTCAAAGCAAGCGAATCCGATAACGAATCGTTTTAAAGTGGCTGACATGCCTAGACGGGTGAAGGGCAGTTGGACATCGATGTTAGCTGCTCCCTCTACACCTACGGTGCAGACCGTTCCTTCCAATGAGCCTTTGTATTGTCCAACTACACGTCGTATCATTCTGATCAGTTCGGTACCGGGTGTAGTTCACGGGTTGGTGCGTACGCTGTCAGATGCGTGTTTTGATGTGATGGTTTTCCATCGCTGGGAGCCTGAAGTGCAGCGTCATCTGGGAAGCGATCTCTTGATTTACGATTTGACCGCCACCGAACCACAGAGTAAATTACTGGATATCCGCAATCGTCTTGAGGTAGAACACATGAAAGACACACCGGTTATGTATGTGGTTCAGGATCGGGTGTCTGTACATGCGCATGAACTGCTTCCTTCAGAAGAGGTGCTGGTGTGGCCGCTGGCTTCCAATCATATGGTGCATGATATTGAACGGATGATTGTACGCCATCCTGCCACTTCCCGTCAGGCAGCGCAAGCCAGCCGTCGTACGGTGTTCAAGGACATCTGGATTGACCGAGATAAAATGCTGGTATATAAAGAAGAGAGTCAATTGAATCTGACTAAAACAGAATACGATTTGCTGCTGAAGCTGATTGATGCTCAAGGCAAAGTGATCTCCCGCGAGCAAATGATGCACGATATCTGGGAGACAGATTTTGTAGGCGGCAGCAACGTTGTAGATGTGCATGTCAAAAGTTTGCGCAAGAAGCTGGATGATCGGCCTGCGGAACCTGAATATATTGCAACCGTAAGAGGTGTAGGATACAGATTGGCAGATTGAGCGGAAAGTTATGAATACCGATGAATTTCCGCCGGATGGAGACATTCGGCGGTTTGTATATGATTCCATGAAGAAACTGACATTAGGTGTGACGGTTGACTTTGTCAGGAGATATACACTACAATCGGTAGTGTGAGGTGCTTCTTATGAAACGACTGAATTTTAAAGCTGGCGAAACCGGGCTTAACCGATTTTTCGGACCTCTGGAAGCCAAAATTATGGATATTTTATGGTCCACTTCGGATCGGAGTATCAAAGAAGTGCAGACCGCGTTGGAGGGGGATCGGGACTTTAACTTCAATACGGTAATGACCGTGATGAACCGTTTAGTGGAAAAGGGAATACTGAGTAAGAGTATACGTGGGAGAACGTCTTTATATCGTCCAGTTTTAAGCAGGGAAGAGTTCAGGGATGAGCAATCCAAGGGACTGAGTCACGAATTGGTGGACGAATTTGGTCCGCTTGCTGTCAATCATATGATTGATGCTCTGGAGGTGGCCGATCCGAAGTTGATCGAACGTCTGGAACAAAAAATTAAACAATGGAAAAAGGATATGTAGCGATGTGGAAAACACGTTCTAAATTACTGTTTACAGCAGGCGCCTTGATTTCGGGTTTTGCCCTTATACAGATGGGTATGTACGCCGGGCAGCATGTTTTCGGCTGGAAATTGAATTATAACGTGTTTCAAATTTGCAGAAGTTTGTTGCAGTATTACGGAATCGGCTACATGGTGGATGCGCTCAGCGGGCTGGTTTTCGTTACCTTCGCTATCGCCGGAGGAGAAGCAGTCAGACAGTGTATGGCTACCAGGGCAGCTTTTCGCAGACTGCACCGAATGCGTGACCTGCCGCTGACCGAAGCACTGGGTGAACGATATCGTGAACTCAGGACCGATCGGATATGGGTCATTGATTATGCCAAGCCAGCCGCCTTCACCATGGGATTATGGAAGCCACGTATTGTATTGTCCTCTGCACTATTGTCTGTACTGGACAAACACGAAGAAGAAGCTGTCATATACCATGAAGCCTATCATATGCAACATTATGATCCGTTGAAGACCTGGTTGCTGCAAGTATGTGCTAAACAGCTGTTTTACTTGCCGGTGCTACGTCACATTACCCATCATTATAAGACGGCCCGTGAAATTTTGGCTGATAACGAAGCGATTCATCGAGCGGGTTCACCAGTTGGGATTGGGAGCGCATTGCTCAAGCTTCTGAGTATGACGCCTGCCAATACTCGCCTGGTAAACTCCGCCACTTGTTCCTCGTTTGCAGAAACGTCCATTAACTATCGTATCTCACGTATTTTAGACCCTCAGCAAGAACCTGTCATTCGGATGCCTTGGCGTTCGATTATGTTTTCTAGCTATGTGCTAGTGATGCTGACACTTATGTTCGCACTGGCGCTAATCTAAGTTTGGCAAGATGTTTCCTACAGGTGGCGCTTTTTGCGCTACCGATTCTCAATGTGTAATACACTACATTGTGTAGTTTATTGCGGGGTTTTTATACAATTTAAAAGGAGATGAGCAAATGAATCAAACGCTTATGAATATTGGATTATTGTTGGTACGGATTTTTACAGGGGTTATTTTTATCGTTCACGGTGCACAAAAGTTTCAGGGACTCGACGGAACCTCCGGTTTCTTCCAAAGTATCGGACTCCCTGGTTGGATGGCTCCTGTGGTCGCCACGGTTGAGCTGGTTGGAGGAATTGCACTGGTTCTGGGTATCGGAACACGATTGGCTGGAGCGGCATTGACCATCGTTATGATCGGTGTATTGCTCACTGCTAAAAAAGGACAGCCTTTTGGCTCGATTGAATTTGATCTGCTGATTCTGTTCACCAGCCTTCAGCAAGCGCTTGTCGGTGGACGCTTTCTGGCAGTGGATCAGTTATTTGGCCGTAAAAAGGTTGAAAACAGTAACGTACAGGTCTAAATATTCATATAACCGCGCCCTTAGTCTTATAGGGCGCGTTTTTTGTTTTTCTCCTTTGTGAAATTTTATTGTAAATCATTTGCTACTTTCAACCGATATAACTAACACGGAATGTAATTCAAATATATCGTTTTATGAGCAAAGGGGAAAAAAACATGGGAACAACGCGAAAGAGAAAAACGATATGGACACTCAGGAACAAGCTAAGTTTGGGCTTTTTACTTGTTTTGCTGATTCCGAGCTTAAGTATTTCCATTGCGACCTATAAATCATCATATAATGCTATGGAAAAACAGCTCCACGGCAGTGCGAATCAGGGGGTAGCGACAGCTAACTCAATTATTGAATACGCAATCGCCAGTAAAATTAAAGATGCGAGTTATTTGGCGGAGCGTCTGGACGGCTCGATGATAGATGGTCGAAACAGCCCTTTGATTCAGCCGAAGCTGATCCAATACAAGGGTTTGCATGAAGATGCCACGGATATTTTTGTTGGAACACCGGAGGGGCTGATGATTCGGGGGGTGCCCAAGGAGGATGAAGGGACATTTGATCCTCGCACACGCCCATGGTACATCGAAGCGATGAAGCAGCCCGGTAAGGTTGCAATTACGCCTGTTATCATCAATTCATCGGGTATTCCTGTTGTCGTAGTATCTCAGACGCTTTCCGACAAGTCCGGGGTTATCGGGATTTCTCTAAATCTGGAAAGTGTACGTAAACTGGCCTCCATCAAAGTGGGCCAGGAGGGGTATATCATCATTTTGGATCATACGAAGAAGTTCGTAGTCCATCCTACGGCTAAAGCGGGCTCATCTCCTCAGGAGAATTCGCTTGATACGTTGTATACTGCGCCGAGCGGGAACTTCAACTATATGCATGAAGGTCGCGAGAAATATTTGACCTATGTAACGAATACGGATACCGGCTGGAAAATTGCAGGCACCTTCTATCAATCCGAGATTAGCGATGCCACCGCTGCCATGCGTTATGTAACCATTTTCGTGCTGGCTGCCTCACTGGTGATTGCGCTTATCGCGATTTTCCTGATTACCCGCTCTGTTTTGGTACCGATTCGTAAGCTGCAAAAATCAGCAGAACGAATCAGTGAAGGAGATTTGACGGGCGATTTGGAAACCGGAAAAACGGATGAGGTAGGCGAATTGTCATCTCACTTCCAAACCATGGTCGACAGTTTGCGCACGATGATCCGAAGCGTTCACGAAACGACAGATCGGGTAAGTTCTTCAGCGGAGGAACTGGCTGCGGGTGCAGATCAGACAACCCAAGCGATTGAGCATGTCACCATCGCTATCCAGGAAGTGGCCGTGGGCAGCGAACGTCAGGTGCAGAGCGTTAAGCACGGCTCTGTAAATATGGAGGAGCTTGCTCAGCAAGCAGCGAACGTATCCGAGCGTATGGTGGGCGTATCTGAACATGTGAAGATGAACGCCGAGTCAGCTCAGGAGGGCAGCAAGGCTGCTACGCAGGCTGTACAGAAGATGCATGACATCGATGAGACCGTTAACGATCTCGGACAGGCCATGGACTCCCTCAATGAGCGCTCCGGTGAAATCGTGAATATTATCAGCGTTATATCCGGTATCGCCAAACAGACCAATCTGTTAGCTCTGAATGCGTCCATTGAGGCCGCACGTGCCGGAGATCATGGCAAAGGATTTGCCGTGGTTGCTACGGAGGTGCGTAAGCTGGCTGAGGAATCAGCGAAGTCGGCTACCTTGATCTCGGAGCGCATTGAAGCGATGCAGGTGGATATGAATCATGCTCTGGGCGCTATGCATCGAGCGCGGACACGGGTGACAGAAGGCATTGATTCGGTAACCACGTCTGAGCAATCCTTTGCGGAAATCAGCGAGGCCGTGGAACGAGCTATGGGGCATATCAATGACATTACCGGAGTGACTCAGGAAATGGCACGAGGGACTGTAGGTGTCGTAGATATTATGAGCGATATTGCCCACATTTCGGACGAGGCAGCGAGCAACACCGAGTCCATCTCAGCAGCGGCTGAGCAACAGCTTGCTTCTATCGAGGAGATTGCTTCATCTACAGCGGACCTGAGCCAAATGGCAGAGGAATTGCGCGAACTGGTTGGACGTTTTCAGGTTGAAGGAAAATCCTAAAATGATAAAAAGCGCCCGGATACAGGAGATTGTACTCTGTATCCAGGCGCTTTTTTTAATGTTTTAAGCATAATTTCCGGTTTGTAGGGTTAGAAGTTAACGTTGGAAGGACTTGCGGCGAACCAGACGGAAACGGACATCCCGTGAGCTGTCGGAAGGACGCAGCGAACTTCTCTGAAACATATTGTTCAGAATCAGTGCGAATATGACTAACACTGTCCCATATAGTTCAAAACGGCTAATGGCATAACCTTGGAAGTACATGAGTACCAGCGTGGTAATCGGTACAAAGTTAATAAATAGAATTCCGTTCAGTGGAGATAGCTTTCGGATTCCGGCATTCCAGCTAAGCAGGGCCGCTAACCCTGGAAGCAGGATCATAAAGCTCATTTCGTATTTAACTGACCACACAGCCTGCCAGTCCGGCACCACAATCCAGTTGAAAGCAGAGGCAAATGTGACGACTACGAAGGAGACGAGAGTTCCGAGCAGGCAGGTTAGGGTTGAATACCGAAGAGTAGACCATCCTGCAAAATGGCTGCCTCCCATGGAATATACGACCCATCCGACGACGCCTACGAAAATAAGCAGCAGCGGCAGTAAATGTTGTCCGGCAAGTGTGAAAAAGGTCCATTTTCCGTTCGTGATCACCAGTAAAGCCCCGGCCAGCGCAATCACCATGCTGATTAGTGTATATTTCGGAGGCATTTTACGGGTCATGACCCACACCATCGCAATAGAAATCATCGGCATTAGCACTTCCATTATAGAGGCTACCAGAGTGCCTGCTGCCCCCATCGCGTGCTGTCCCTGGAAAACGGCCATATTATAAATGGTGAATCCCATGGTCCCGAAGAATAACAACGTCTTGCCCTTGCCCTCAAAGCGAAATGCAGTCCTTCCCTCTTTGAGCCACAATAGTACGACTAAAATGAGTGTAACCGATAAATAGCGCAAAAATGAAAAGTACAGTGGATTGATGTGTTGTAATGCAATGTGCGAAACCGGAAACATCGCCCCCCAGGACATACTGGCGATTAGGCATAATAAAGATCCGGTCATGATTTGTCTGTTCATGGTGTGCAAAAGCTCCTCCTTGCCGGTCTCAGCGGACATATCTTATGGACAACATCATAAAGGATGGGAAGCTGTTGGTAAAATGATTGAAAATAAACATTATGATCATTTAAAATGATAATAAGTGACAAGGCGCGTCAATTTTGATGGCCCCTTGCCCTTCACAATAAGGAGGAGCAGTAGTGGATCTGAACGATTTAAACATTTTCCAGACGGTGGCTGCGCATGGCAGTGTCAGCAAGGCTGCAGCCGAGCTTAGCTATGTCCAGTCCAATGTAACGGCCAGAATCAAGCTGCTCGAAAAGGAATTGCAAACGCCTTTATTTAATAGACATAAGCGGGGAATGATCCTCAATGCCGAGGGCAAGCGTCTGCTGCAATATACGAAAAGCATTTTATCGCAATTTGAGGAAATGAAACATGCGTTTCAGAATACCTCTGCACCTTCGGGGATGCTGGAGATTGGCATCGTGGAGACTGTCATTGCCCTTCCGGCCATTTTACATGCTTACTATAGCAAGTACCCGGATGTCGAGTTGTCTCTCAAGGCTGGGGTTACAGAGTCTCTGGTGCAGGAGGTTGCAGAAATGCGGCTGGATGGAGCCTTTGTGACCGGGCCGGTCAAGCATCCGCTCATTGAACAGTTTGATGTATTTCAGGAAAAGCTGGTCCTTGTATCCCAAGGAGATGATTTTTCCGTTGAGGATCTCACGACCCGTCCGCTTCTCTTATATAAAAAAGGCTGCGGCTACCGGGGACGACTGGAAACCTGGCTCAAAATGGAGGGCATTATTCCTAAGCAGATCATGGAGTTTGGGACATTTGAGACGATTATCGGCAGTGTGGCGGCTGGTATAGGAATGACCGTATTTCCTGAATCTTCGATCAGCGGGCTAGTGGCTCAAGGCCATGTGTGCGGTCATGCGATGCCTGAGCCGTACAATGAAGTAACAACGGTGTTTATCCGACGTAAGGAAGCCTTTGTTACCAGTACCTTGCAGTCTTTTATAGATGAGATTATCACTCAGACAGAGGCATAGCTTTATCGATTGGGCTCGGGTACAATGAGAGGGATTTGATCTCATTTTTCTTCCTGAAGGAGGGCTATTATGTTTACAATATATCCGGCGGCTTCCCGATTCAGCTTCGATAAGGGCTGGCTGCGGGGGAGTCACAGCTTTTCATTCGCGGAGTATCAGGATGAGAACAATACAGCGTTTGGTCCTATGCGTGTCTGTAATGACGATGTCATCACACCGGGACGGGGCTTTGGGGCGCATCCGCACAGTGATATGGAGATTGTTTCGATTGTGCTGTATGGGGAACTGCGTCATGAAGACAACCGTGGACATGTAGCAGTGACCCGTTTTGGAGGCATTCAGCGAATGTCAGCGGGCCACGGCATCATTCATACAGAGCACAACGCATCACAAACGGAGGATGTCAGTCTGCTGCAATTGTGGTTTAGCCCGCATACGAGAGGACTGAAACCGTCATATGAGGCCACAGCGTTCAATCCTGAGCGTCTTCACGGTCAGCTTCTGCCTGTCGTTGCCGGAAAACGTGTACCGGGCACAGAGGGTGAAATTGCTGCAATCAACCAGGATTTAACGATTTATTTAAGCAAGCTTCAGCCTGGAGAGCAAGTAGAATTTACACAGGCCGAGGGGCGGCGCGTGTTCCTGTTCGTCATTGAAGGCTCACTGCGTGTGAACGGTGAACATATTCTGCAAGGGCGCGATTCAGCTCGTATTGAGCAGGAGCCAAAGCTAGCACTGGAAGCAGAGGAGTCTGCTTTTTATATGTTGATCGATTTGCCCTAAAAGGAGGTGCGCACATGGCGCAGCAGGAAACATGGCTGATCAAGCATGCCGTCACGGGACGTAGCTTTGCCGACAGCCGCAAGCAGGTTTTCGATTGCCGTTTGGAATCGGTGGATGGCGTGTTTCGCTTCACGCTTCAAGGGCTGCCGCGTGAGACGGCAGAGGCGATTGTGCGTTATAGCGGGGAGTTGAACGTATTTCGTTTTGTATCGCCAGTAGATGATGGAGCCGTGGTGAAGCATTGGTATTACGTCACTCCGGAAAGCGTGGAATATCATGATCAGACAGATGAGCTTAGGTTCAAAGCTGGTTCTGAGATTGAATACCATCCCGAGGAGTATTGGGGAGATTAATCATTCCTTTATCATAAATCTTCAGATATATAATGGATTTTTCGAAGGCCCTGCATCATTGCAGGGTCTTTTTGTTATCCGTTCAACATGTTGAGTTCATTGGATACATAATCCTTTGCAGGCTGGTACATCCTATAGGTCATATTATCTGTTCGGCTCATTCGTAAAGGGGGAATAACGATGAAGAAAGGGCGCTTTCCCAAGTTGCCGAAGCTACCGTGGAGCCGGAGAGCGATTCCAGCCGCAGACCGCAAGACACGAAATTCCAATGTGCCCAAAGGACTGTCTGAGTCTTCGTGGCTGGAACAGCCGCTGCGTAGCAATGTGGAAGACAATTTGATTGCTTTGCGTGACATTTTCAAGGATTGCTCTGATATCGTCTACCGAGAGCTCATGATTTCTCCTGAACGCAAAGGGTTGTTGGCTTATTTTGAAGGTACGGTAAAATCAGAGGATTTGCAGGATCATATCCTGCGACCTGTCATTCTGGGCATGATGCTCAAGGACCCTGAAGTGAACGGCAAATTGGAGCCGCTGGATGAAACTCGCATCTCGATGTCCCAGACCAAAACGATGGACGAATGGAAGATGGTAGCGGCAGCGATACTGGACGGCAATGCCGCCTTGTTCGTAGATGGTACGCCTCGTGCTTATATTTTTAGCGCCAAGGGTGGTGTCCGCCGTGGCGTAGAGGAACCCCAGACGGAAGCGGTTATTCGCGGACCGCGTGAGGGCTTCACTGAGACCCTTCGCGTCAATACGGCACTGTTGCGTTTCAAGTTGAAGACCTCCAAGCTCAAGATGTACAGCATGACCATCGGAACAGAAACTCAAACGAGCGTCGTCCTTACCTATATTGAAGGGATCATAGATCCCAAACTGGTGGAGGATGTAAAAAAAAGGCTCAGCGATATTGAAATTGATGGTGTTCTGGAGACTGGATATATTGAGGAACTGATTGAGGATCATCCGTTTTCTCCGTTTCCGCAAATGGAATATACTGAACGCCCGGATACCGTCACCGCACAATTACTGGAAGGACGTTTTGCCATTTTTGTGGACGGAACGCCTTTTGCCCTGATTGGGCCGGTCACGATGTGGCAGATGATGCAAGCAAGCGAAGACTATTACGAACGTTTTTTCATCAGTAATATGGTGCGCTGGATTCGTTTTCTTTTTCTCATCATGGCTCTCTTTCTGCCCGCATTATATGTAGCGGTTACGACCTATCATCATGATATGCTGCCGACGACACTCATATTGAGTATTGCAGCGGCTCGTGAATCCATCCCTTTTCCAGCACTGGTGGAAGCGTTAATGATGGAAATTTCTTTTGAGGCATTACGTGAAGCAGGGATTCGTCTTCCCAAAACGGTCGGTCAGGCCGTCAGTATCCTTGGCGCACTCGTTATTGGGCAGGCCGCAGTACAGGCAGGGATTGTATCGGCACCCATAGTCATTGTGGTGTCGCTCACAGGTATTGCTTCGTTTACCATTCCACGCTTTAACTTTGCCATCACGGTTCGTCTGCTACGATTTCCAATTATGCTGATGGCGGGATTATTCGGATTGTTTGGGATCATTATTGCGACAACGCTGATTGCTACGCATCTAACCAAGTTAACATCGTTTGGGGTCCCTTATATGAGCGGATATAGCCCGTACAATCATATGGATCAAAAGGATATCGTTGTTCGCGCGCCTTGGTGGAAAATGACTAAACGTCCTTCCTGGATTGGTAAAGACAACAACAAACGAGCGAAGAAAAATATGAATGGATCGCCTAAAACCGAGGAGGGATGGTGATGAAGCCCAAATCGAATACACAGCAAATACGTAAAGTGGCTGTGCTCTGTTGTCTGCTGCTGTGTTCTGTTCTCTTAGGAGGATGCTGGGATCGCCGTGAAGTGAATGATGTGGCCTTTGTGATGGGTACCGGGCTAGACAAGGAGGGCGATCAATACCGGGTAACGATGCAAATTGCTCTGCCCGGACAACTCGGATCTTCGGGCAGTACAGGAGGAGGGGGAGGTACAAGCGGTACGAAATCCTACTACCTGGAGTCCAAAACAGGTCCAAGCTTCCGGGGAGCAAGCACCGAGGAACAGCGCGAGGTTTCACGAACACTGAATTACTCTCATCGACGGGTGCTGCTGTTCGGGGAGACGCTGGCACGGGAAGGGATTAGCAAAATGATGGATGTCATTGCACGTATCCCGCAGAACCGTCTGTCTTCCCTGGTTGTTATCACGAAGGGGTCAGCGATGGAAGTGCTTCAGGCAGATGCTCCGATTGAGCAATATCCAGCGGAAATGGTGCGTGAGCTTAACTTTTCCTATATGAAAAAACCTCGTTCCGTTAAGCTGCTGATCAATTCCGTCCTGCTGGAAGGCATTGACCCGGTGGTGCCGGTGGTGGCTCTGGTGAAGAATGGGCCCTCTAGTCTTAAAGACAAGAAGACGAATATTCAGATCGATGGGCTGGCTGTATTTCGCCAAGACAGGTTAACAGGGATTATTGATAACCACCTCAGTCGGTTTCTGCTTTTGGGTATGGAACAAGCCAAGGAGACAGAAATATTTATCCCCCCTCCCAAAGGTAGAGGCTACATATCTGTACACCTCATCGAAAATAAAGTCCATATCAAGCCCTATATTCAGGGGGATGAGATTCGAATGACCGTTCATATGAACTGCAATGGGAATGTGAAGGAGAATGAGACGGATTTCGATATTTCCAACGAGGAAAATTTGAAGTGGCTGGAACATCAGACAGCCGAGGAAATTAAGAGGGAACTGGGAGAGGGTGTCAAGGTGATCCAGCAAAAGTATCACTCAGACATACTTGGTTTGGGCCGGGCTATTATTACGAGTCACCCGGATGAATGGAAACGGATTAAACCTCAATGGGATCAACTATATCCCAAGGTGGAGGTCACCATTGATCCGATCGTGCATATTGAGAATATTGGTGCGGTCACCAAACCATTTGGAATCAAAAAGGAGCAAATCCAGAATGAATAAAGTATTCCTATTACCTTTATTGCTGGCTATGCTCTTCATGTATCTGATTGATCGCAAAAGTATTAATAGTGCACCTTCCATCAATCGTTGGGTCTCCCGTGTATTGTATGTTATTAGCATTGGTATCTGGATTTACGGAACATCGACGAAGAGTTCCGTTTATGTGGCTACATGGCTTACCCGTTTTATTGACTTGTGGCTCCCCCCTACGTTGTAAATCGTGTATTGGATGCCTGCGGATAAAAGGAGGATGACCTGTATGAAACAGTTCACAACCAGACAAATCGTACTGCTGGGTGTATTGATGGAGGTCGGTATTACCCTTATACATGCTCCGGCGCAGGCAGCGGATCACGCGAATCAGCATGCCTACTGGACCTGTATAATTGCGGCTATCGTGCTATGCTTGCCGATCTGGGCGATGTTGAAACTCAAGCGACGTTTTCCTGACCAGGATCTAATGCAGGCGATGGTGAGCTCTCATCCTGTGCTGGGACGTATGCTGCTTGCAGTCTACCTTATTTTATTCCTGATCATTTTTGCACGGGATTTGAGAATTATCACGGATTTTGTGGAGGTTGTGCTTTTGCCGCTGACTCCGATTGTGGTCACTTCTCTTATTTTACTGTTGACTCTGGTATTTATGGCCAAAGGCGGAATAAGCACCATCGTCAATATGGCGGAGATTTTTGTACCGTTGTTGATTCTGACATTGCTGACCATGCCGCTTTTTTTCGGGCGTAATATGGACTTCTCGGTACTGAGACCTTATTTACATCCGGAAGTAGATGGAGTGATTAAGGGCAGCTGGCGCATGCTGGGATATATGGCTGATATCCTGATGGTTCCCTTTGTGATTTCTGGGAAGAGCTATAATGGGCGTAGTGCGTGGTATGGGCATTTGCTCGGAACCGCATTTCTGACCATGCTGGTGTTGCTGTCGGAGTTGGTTATTGGTGTTCCTATCTTTTCACGGCTGTTTTATCCATCATATGAATTAGTGCGTCAATTGCAGCTGACGGACTTTCTAGATCGGTTCGACTTGTTCGTGGCAGCACTGACCGTACCCACCTTTCTTACGAAGATCGGAATTGATCTGTACGTTACCAGTTTGGCGGTAAAGCGTATGTTCTCCCATGCCTGGGGGAGTCTGATGGTTTGGCCCGTAGGTTTGTTAGGTTATGTCTGTTCGTTTATGCTGTTCTCCAACATCGTGCAGGTTTTTGATTTCAGCCGGGAGTGGACCGCGGTGATGATCATTTTTTTTGTACTTATGCCCTTGGTACTATGGATGTTACTCCGACCCAAATCTAAAGGGAAAGGCGGAGATGATAAGGCATCTAACGGAGAGCGGGATAGCAGTAGTCAGCTAGAAAGCCGGCAGGGAGATAGAACAGGACACACCCACTTATAAGATTACTGTATTCATCGAAAAAGTAATTCTTATTTGTCTTTTACCCCTCTGATTGTATACTTGGTAGAAAGAAATACGACTTCTACTAGGGAGGAAACAGAATGGCACAACGCATGGCAGGTAAGAGAGTCGCTCTTGCTGGTCCCCGTAAAGCAGACGAAATGGCGCTGCTAGTTGTGAAGATGGGAGGGGAGCCAGTACATCGTCCGGCCCAGGGCACTGTTTTTCTAGATGATATCGAGCTGCGCAACGCTGTTGTATCGTGGGTAAAGAACCCTCCGGACTGGTACATCTTCACGACAGGCATGGGGCTGGATGCCCTGTTCGATATGGCAGAGGATATGGGCGTGGCTGAGCAGATTATAGAGTTGCTGCAATCCTCCAACATTGCAGCGCGGGGCTACAAGACGGTCAATGGACTCAAAAAGCGTGGCTTTACGCCAGCAGTACGAGACGAGGACGGAAGTTTGATCGGATTGACAGGAGCTTTCGCCCCATACGATCTGAAGGGGAAGGAAGTGCTGTTGCAACTGCATGGCGATCCAGCCCCACGGTTGGTAAAATGGCTGGACGAGCAGGGGGCAGTGACCCGCCAGGTACTTCCTTATAAGCATATCCCACCTGAGGAAGCAAAATTGCAGGCGTTACTGGAGGATGTTATCCATCGTAATGTTGATGCCGTTACATTCACGAGTGGCCCGCAAATTCGATTTTTGGCCCAATATGCCAGAGAGCAAAATCGAATCGAGGATTTACTGGAAGCTTTTCGTGAGGATGTGATTGCTGTATCCGTAGGGAAGGTGACTGCACAGTCCATTGTGGAAGAAGGGATTGATCGAGTCGTGTTTCCAACCGAAGAGCGCATGGGCGCGATGATGGTGGAGCTGGGCAAATATTTTGAACATAACGATTCGGTGCATGGCTGTGGTCTGAAGATCGTGAATGGTCATTGAAATGAGATCAAAATTATAAATGCAGATGCTAAAAAATGAACTTATATTTCGGGATACAGAGTAAAATAAAGATAAGGGCCTACGAGGTCTTTATCTTTTTTTGTTGGACATGCATCGACAAAGATTGTTGTTATAGCGAAAATGTTTATCTAATATAATGAATAAGTTTCGATGCTACTTAGGACAGGAGCTGAGACGTTAATGAATTCTATTTGTGTATTTGCCGGGTCCAGACCTGGACATTCATCGGTATATGTTGAGGCTGCAGGCAAGCTGGGGGAAGCCATGGCTCGCCATCATATTCGTCTGATCTATGGTGGCTCTAGCAGGGGGCTGATGGGAGAGGTGGCGAATGGAATGCTGGCGGGTAACGGTCAGGTCACTGGCATTATGCCCACCCTATTATTTGATGCAGAGATCATTCATCGGGGAGTTACCGAATTTATTGAGGTAGCAAGCATGCATGAGCGTAAAGCGGCAATGAGCGAGATGGCCGATGCGTTTATCGCCCTTCCGGGTGGCTTGGGAACCTTCGAGGAGCTGTTCGAGGTATTGTGCTGGGCGCAAATTGGCATTCATCGCAAGCCCATTGGGCTGCTGAATGTGAATGGATATTTTGACCCGTTAGTAGAAATGGTGCGTCATAGCGTGCAAGAAGGGTTTACCGGGGCTGAGCATCCAGCGTTATTAAGTATCTCTGCGGACCCGGATGAATTGCTACATATGTTAAAAAATAAAGCAGAGAACTTGAAATAAAGCGTTTTTCGTGCTTGCACAACTGATTGAGGCAAGGTTATGATAAGACCCATAATCAAATAGCGGACAGACAAGGTGCCTTTGCGGTTGAGCAAAGGGTAACAGGGAATCGGGTGCAAATCCCGAGCGGTCCCGCCACTGTAAGGAAGAGGATTTTTTTAAATGGTCACTCGTGAAAAACGGGGAAGACGAAAGAATCTGTTGATGCCAAGCCAGGAGACCTACCTTGATCTGTATGCACCGTTAACCTTCGCGGAGAGGATGGGTGTACGAAATCAGGAAATCAGGCACACGTTGCTTTTTCCATGTTGGCTAGAGGTTTGCGTGGATATGAACGTGCAGCAGCGTTTGAAGCGTAAACAGACAGATGGAAAACAACGGCAGGCTGGAGGAAGACAAATCGTGTCTTCTTACGCTGTTTGTTCGTCTGATGAGAGATACGTACATAGAAACCCCATCCGGGTAGGATGGGGTTTTTTTGAGTTACAGGATGTCCATAAATCATTGGAATAGATAGCATAGCTGCCCTGAAAAGGATGAATAGGAGGAGCACGATGAACCCATTAGGAAAATTGCTGGTGATTGGATTTGGACCAGGAGATATGGAACATATCACAAAACGGGCGCTGGATGCGCTGGCCGAAAGTGAGGTCATTATCGGCTACAATACCTACGTTGATTTGATCCGTCCGTTGTTGAACGGACAGGAGATTGTACGTACAGGGATGACAGAGGAAGTGAGCCGTGCGCAGGAGGCGGTTCGCCAAGCAGAGATGGGCAAGAAGGTAGCCGTCATTTCCAGTGGAGATGCAGGAGTCTATGGCATGGCAGGGCTGGTGTACGAAGTGTTGATGCAAAAAGGCTGGCGACGCGAGGACGGGGTTGAGGTAGAAGTCGTACCGGGGATCTCGGCTATTCAGTCCTGTGCTTCGTTGCTGGGGGCGCCGGTTATGCATGATGCTTGCACGATCAGTCTGAGTGATCATCTGACCCCGTGGGAAACGATTGTGAAGCGCGTAGAAGCAGCGGCTTCGGCCGATTTTGTGATTGCATTATACAACCCGCGCAGTGGTCGGCGTACCCGCCAAATTGTGGAGACACAGTCCATTTTGCTTCGTTACCGCGATCCGAAAACTCCGGTCGGGCTGGTGAAGAGTGCTTATCGTGAACGTCAGCAAGTTATTGTAACGACGCTGGAAGATATGCTGAACCATGATATCGGGATGCTGACGACTGTAATCATCGGCAATTCCTCGACGACGGTGTATGACGGCTTGATCGTGACTCCGCGCGGATATCAGCGCAAATACACGCTGGATGCGACCGAGCAGGCGCTCAAGCCGCATCAGCGGCTCCGCACGGAAGCGGAGCCGTGGTCGCTGGATGCGTCGCAGGCTGGAGCAGCTCCAGCCGTGACTGGACCCTCCGCGAGCGGCGCTTCGGTTGCGACGCAGGCACGCCCGCAAGCGATGGCTGCCGTGCAGGCAACGACTGCTGTGCAAACCGGCGCAGCCCCGGCATCGCTGGCAGCAGAGGCGCTAAGCCGCCTCGCTATCGGCGGTAAGCTGCCTGGCGAAGCCAACGCTCGCTGGAGCGGGCAAGCGCCTGCTGCCGAGAGCACCGCCAGAACGTCAGCGGTGGCCGGAGCGGGAGCCCCGGCCGTGATGGCGACAGGCGGCTTTGGCAAGCCTGCGCTATTTGAGGTGGGCGTTTCCCCGGGTGTGGGAAACAAGAAGTTCACCGCTCGCCAGATGGCGCTGCTCGCTGAGGTAGCGGGTGATGACGGCGAGCTGGAATACACGCCAGATCATCAGATCGTGCTGCGCGTGCCGTGTGCAGACCCCGAGGAACTGGTCGGGCGGCTGCGGGATGAACGATTCATTGTCATGCCGATTGGCGATGTGTTTAGGGTGAAGGCGTGCGACTTCTGCAATATGGAGAAGGATGACTCGGTGCCTGTGGCTGAGCATTTACAGGTTGTACTTGGCGGATTACAGGCACCCAAGGAAACGAGCATTGCTTTGAACGGATGCGGTATGGCCTGCTATGGAGCCGTACTGGAGGATATCGGAATCGTCTATCGCAAGGGTGGGTACGATCTCTTCCTCGGTGGCAAAAAATTCGGCCGCAATGCTCATGCCGCTCAGCCTGTAGCGGAAGGAATTCCGGGTGATCAGATTACCGACATCGTGGAGAACGTCATCGCTGAATATAAGGAAAAAGGGCATCCGAATGAGCGTTTTCATAAATTTTTTAAGCGTGTAGGTGTCGTTGCGGGGTTCCGGCATGAGGATGCACCAGCAACGGTAGAAGTGAATGCGGTTTGTGGTGATTAATGGACTGAAGGCCTGATGAACTGGATACAAGCATATATATAATAGGGCGTCATGCAGGCTATCCCTATTAAAGAGGAGGAAACAACAGCAGTGGATGCAATATTGTTGGTTGGACATGGAAGTCGGGACCCGGAGGGGAACCAGGAACTGCTGGAATTTGCACAGGCAGTGGCAGATCGGGTACCGGAAATGTGCGTGGAAACCTGTTTCTTGGAGTTGGCACGTCCCAGCATTGCTGATGGGATGCAAACTTGTGTGGAGAAAGGGGCGACACGTGTCGTTCTTATTCCGATTATCTTGTTCGCAGCGGTACATGCCAAAATTGATATTCCGATGGCTATTGACCGGGCAAAGGCGAAATATCCGCAGGTGGAATTTGTATACGGACGTCCGATTGGTGTTCACGAGAAAATCGTCAGCATTCTGCTAAGCCGCTTGAAAGAGGCCCGTCCGGTTGCAGTTCCAGCGGGGATGAATAGCGCGGTCGAGGTATCTGACGAAGAAACGGCGGTACTTGTATTAGGACGCGGAAGTAGCGATCCAGATGCGAACAGTGACTTTTTCAAAATCACCCGTATGCTGTGGGAGAAGCTTCCTTATACATGGGTAGAGAGCAGCTTTATCGGTGTGACGCAGCCTTCCTTTCCCGATGGATTGGAGCGTTGTGTACGATTGGGTGCCAAAAAGATTATCGTGCTTCCCTATTTTCTGTTCACGGGTGTGCTAATTAAGCGCATCGGAGAAATGACCCAGGAATTTGCCGAGGCTCACCCTGCATTACAAGTGGAGATGGGCGGATATTTTGGTTTCCATCCCCAATTGATTGAACTGGTGCTGGAGCGAGCTAAGGAAGGCTTGTTCGGCAAGGTTACAGCCAATTGTGATAACTGCCAGTTCCGTCTGGAGGCGCAGGAGCATCACCATCATCACCACGACCATAACCATGACCACGATCATCATCATGAACATGAGCATCACCACCACCATCATGCACATGAGCACGACCATCATGATCACCATACACACAGCCACGATCACACTCATGAGCATGTCCATGCTCACAGCCATGATGACCATGATCACCATCACGAGCATTCACATACGCCATCTGTGATGAACGGAAGCGGGCAGGTGAAGGGCTCATGATATTCATGCTATGCGGAACGAGCGATGCTCGGGAATTGGCGCTGCAAATCCGTGACAATGGCTTCAACGTATTGACCTCGGTCGTAACCGAAAGCGCGGCGGCCAGCTTGTCCGAAGCGGGGCTGGACGTACGTACAGGCCGAATGACAGCCGATGAAATGACTACAATGATTCGGGAGCAGGGAATACAGGCGGTTGTTGATGCCAGTCATCCTTTTGCGGAAGAAGCACATGCGAATGCGATGACAGCCGCTCGCGAGTCCGGAGTTCCTTATATTCGCTACGAGCGGGCGGGACTTGTATATGACAATCATCCGTTGCTCCACATCGTGTCTTCCTATGAAGAAGCCGCATTAGAAGCGAAGCAACTCAAAGGTTCTGTAATGCTTACGACGGGCAGTAAGACGCTCGGCACGTTCACCAAGCATTTACTCGGAGACCCGGAGATTCGTCTGGTTATACGCATGCTGCCGCGCCTGGACAATATGGAGAAATGCGGCGAACTGGGCATGGAGCAAAAAAATATTATTGCCATGCAGGGACCCTTTTCCCGCGAGATGAACGAAGCATTGTACAAGCACTATGGCACGACCGTGATGGTCACCAAGGAAAGCGGAAGCACGGGAGCAGTGGATGAAAAGGTTCAATCTGCATTGGAGCTGGGGATTCACGTACTTTTGATTTCCAGGCCGGAAGTGGAATTTGGCACAGTATTTGATCATTTCGACGGAGTCATCAACGCACTGCGTACAGCAAAAGAGAAAACTTCAATTTGAGTTGAGCCTTACCCCTGCGAGTCCAGTTCATCAGGAACGACTTCTGGCATGTATTTAAAATATAGTCATCTTAAAACAGGTGTTTTTACAGGTATCCATGATTTTAGTAGCAATGAATTGTCATTTTCCTAAACTATTTTCTAATTTTCCATAAGGGAGTGGTCTACCATGGATTTCAAAACAGAATTTAAACCGCTAACGGTACAGCCGCAGGAGATTGAAGGCAAAAGCTTCGAGATGATCACAGAAGAATTGGGAGAGCATCCTTTTACAGCAGAGCAATATCCCGTTGTACAGCGTGTCATTCATGCATCTGCTGATTTTGAGCTGGGCCGCAGCATGGTGTTTCATCCAAAAGCGATTGAAGCCGGGATTGCAGCTATTCGCGCAGGACAGCAGGTAGTGGCGGATGTGCAGATGATTCAAGCGGGGCTGAGCAAGGATCGTATCCGTCAATTTGGTGGGGATGTGCATGTGTACATATCTGACCCTGACGTCATGGAAGAAGCGAAAAGGCTGAATACGACACGCGCCATTATTTCGATGCGCAAAGCGATTCAGGCGAGCGAAGGTGGTATCTATGCGATTGGTAATGCGCCGACAGCGTTGCTGGAGCTGATTCGTCTGGTGAAAGAAGGAGCGGCCAAGCCCGGACTGGTGATTGGCATGCCCGTAGGCTTCGTATCGGCGGCAGAATCCAAGGACGAGCTGCGCAAGCTGGATATTCCGTTCATTACGAATATTGGACGCAAGGGCGGCAGTACAATTGTCGTAGCAGCATTGAATGCGATCTCCTTAATGGCTGTCCGCTAGATGCGGTTGTCCGTTTGCTGTATCATGAAATGAAATGAATTGGAACATGATCAGCAGAAGAGGTTAAGGAGGAATTGTCATGGAAAAGGAAGCGGCGTCCGCCGACAAGCCCAAACGGATGAAAAGCGGTGAAGCTCCCGCACCGGACAAGCCAATGCGGTCAGGCTTTACGACAGGAGCTTGTGCGGCTGCAGTAGCCAAAGGAGCGGTACAACTGCTCATCACGGGCATTCCGCCGAAGGAAGCAGTGATATCGCTGCCCGCGGGCTTCGATCAGGCGTTTGAGCTGATTGAGCCTGTGTTGGACGCGGACGAAGCTTCCTGCACGACGATCAAGGACGGTGGCGATGACCCAGATGCCACGCATCAGGCGAGAATTATCGCGTCCGTTAGCTGGCGCGAGGAGCCGGGCATTGAACTGGACGGTGGCATCGGCGTGGGGCGGGTAACGAAGCCCGGTCTGCCTGTGCCTGTCGGAGAAGCAGCGATTAATCCGGTGCCGCGCCGGATGATTACGGAGGCTGTGACAGGTGTGCTTGAGGAGCACGGATCGGCCAAAGGTGTCCGTGTCGTCATCAGCGTACCGGACGGTGAAGAAATTGCCAAGAAAACGCTGAACGGGCGGCTTGGCATTCTTGGCGGTATTTCCATACTAGGCACGCGTGGTGTGGTCGTTCCGTTTTCCACGTCAGCTTATAAAGCCAGTGTCGTGCAGGCCATATCAGTTGCGCAAGCGATGAACTGCCAGGAGATAGTCCTGACCACAGGCGGCAGCAGTGAAAAATACGCCATGCAAATGTATGATCAGCTGACGGAAGAGGCCTTTATTCAGATGGGGGACTTTGTTGGCTTTGCTATAAAGCATGGGAAACGGCTGGGAATGAAAAAGATTATTCTCGTCGGTATGCCCGGTAAGCTGTCCAAGGTCGCTCAAGGTATCATGATGGTTCACTCCAAGAGCGCTCCGGTGGATTTTGGCTTTTTGGCTGAGGTCGCGCGTGAAGCGGGTGTGGATGAGTCGCTTGCAGCGGCAGTGGTAGAGGCGAATACAGCTACGCAGGTGGCGGATATGATGACCGAAGCGAATGCGCTGAGCTTTTTTGAAAAGCTGTGTACCTATGGATGTCAGCATTGTCTGGAGCATGCAGGTGGTGGAATCGTTGTGGAAATGGTACTGATAACGCTGAAAGGGAACGTGCTGGGGAGGGCGAGAGTCGGTGAGTAAAGTGATCCGTGTCATTGGTATCGGTGAAAATGGAGCGGCAGGTCTGTCGCAGGAAACATTGGAGCAAATTGAGCGTGCGGACCTGCTGGTTGGTGGAGAACGCCAGCTAGGATTTTTCAAGGCAGCCGCAGGGGAAAAACGAACATTAAAGAGCGGCTTATCCGCCGTGGTGGAAGAATTGGGACGGTTGCGTGAGGACAAGGATATTGTCGTGCTTGCGTCCGGAGATCCGCTTTTTTTTGGAATTGCAGGTTATTTGTCTGCCAAGCTGGGGGCGGAACATCTGGATATTATGCCGCATCTCAGCTCGGTTCAGCTGGCGTTTGCGCGTCTCGGTGAAAGCTGGCAGGATGCGGTGCTGGAAAGCGTACACGGTCGCCCGATGACCGGACTGGCGCAGCGGATTGACGGACAGAACAAGGTCGCGCTGTTGACGGACGACCGGAATCATCCCGGTGCAGTCGCTGCCTATCTGCTGCATTATGGCATGACGGAATATGATGCTTTTGTCGGCGAGCATTTGGGCGGACCGGATGAGGTGTATCAGCATTATACGCTGGAAGAGATGGCGCAGAGAACGTTCCAACCATTGAATGTGGTTATTTTGCGCCGCCGTAAGGGTGAAAACGTGCCTGCAATTCGGCGGGGATTTGGCTTCGAGGATGCGGAATTTCACCAGCGCAAGCCGGAAAAAGGGCTGATTACGAAGCGTGAAGTGCGCGTATTCAGCTTGTCCGAGCTGCGTCTGACCGAGCGGAGCATCGTATGGGACATCGGCGCAGGCTCTGGTTCTGTAGCGGTAGAATGTGCGCGACTGGCCAAGTATGGGCAAGTGTTTGCCATTGAGAAGAACGAAGGCGACCTGGCTAATGTCGAAGCGAACAAGATCAAATTCCGCACCGATTTCCCGGTTATTCATGCCAAAGCGCCTGCCGGATTGGACGAGCTGCCAGACCCGGATGCGGTGTTTATCGGTGGGAGCGGGGGAGAATTGTCCGAGCTGATTCGTCTGTGCGCTTCCCGTCTGCGTAAGGATGGACGAATTGTAGTGAATGCTGCAACGATTGAGACGCTACATGACGGTATGAAGGCGATGCAAACAGCAGGACTCGATACTTCGGTGACGTTACTGCAAACAGCGCGCAGCAAGCCGATTTTGAATATGACGCGTTTTGACGGACTCAATCCGATATATGTCATTACAGGACAGCCGTCGGTAGACGTGGCTGATGAAGTAGCAGGGGAGTAAGCTGGTAATTCAAGAGGGGGAGAGAGACAGCATGAATACGGCGGCAACAGGAACACTTTACGGCGTAGGCGTGGGGCCGGGTGATCCCGAGCTGATTACAGTCAAGGCGTATCGCATGATTCAGGAATGTGCAGTTGTGGCTTATCCGAAGAAACGCCGGGGAGGCAAATCGTATGCTCACGAGATCGTGGAGTTGTACGTCAACCCGGAGGAAAAGGAGATGCTAGGACTCATTTTTCCAATGACCAAGGACCCGGTTGTACTGGAGCGGGAGTGGAACAAAACGGTGGTTGCTTGCTGGGAAGCGCTGCGTGAAGGCAAGGATGTAGCTTTTGTCACAGAGGGAGACCCCAATCTGTACAGTACCTTTATTCACTTGGCACGACTCATGAAGGACCTCCATCCAGAGGTGCCAATTGTATCTATTCCGGGCATTTCGTCTGTGTTGGGCGCAGCGGCAGCGCTGGAATTGCCTTTGGCAGACGGAGATCAGCAGGTCGGTATTATACCGGCTACGGATGATCGGGAAGCGATGAAGCGGGCGATTGAGAATCACGATACGGTCGTGTTTATTAAGGTTGCCAAGGTGTTGGATTTGATTTTGGATGTGCTGGATGAGCTTAATCTTGGGGACTGTGCATCGGTCATTACCAAGGTCACTTCTCCTTATGAAATGGTATGGCGCAACGCACGTGAGCTGCGCGGACAGGAGCTTGAATATTTGAGTTTAATGGTGGTGAGCAAATGACGTTGGAGCCCAAAGTATATATCGTAGGAGCAGGTCCCGGCGATCCGGAGCTGATTACGGTCAAAGGCTCCCGGCTTCTACGCACGGCCGATGTGGTATTGTACACGGATTCACTCGTGAACGACGAGTTGATTGCCACGGCCAAACCAGAGGCGCAGGTATTGCAAAGCTCAGGCATGGATCTGGAGCGGCAGGTTGAGATTATGAGCGAGGCTGTGCAGGCTGGATGCAGTGTAGCTCGCGTACATACAGGCGATCCGGCAGTGTACGGAGCCATTTTGGAACAGATGGTGTTGCTGAAGCAGCGCGGAGTAGCCTACGAAATCGTACCGGGCGTCAGCTCGGTCTTTGCTTCTGCGGCCGTGCTGGGTGCAGAGCTAACTGTGCCTGATCTGACACAGACCGTCATTCTGACGCGTGCTGAAGGCCGTACACCTGTACCGGATCGGGAAAAGCTGCGTGATCTGGCTTCCCATCACTGCACAGTGGCTTTATTCCTCAGCGCAACGCTGGCGAAGAAGGTGGTCGTTGAGTTTCTGGCGGCAGGCTGGAGCGAGGACACGCCTGTAGCGGTTGTACAGCGTGCGACCTGGCCGGATCAAAAGATCGTGCGCACGACGCTTGCTCAATTACCCGCCGATTTGCGTGCAGCAGGCATAACGATGCATGCCATGATTTTGGCGGGCTGGGCGCTCGACCCAGAGCTGGTGGACAAGGACGCGCATCGTTCCAAGCTGTATGATAAGTCGTTCACCCACGGCTACCGGAAGGGAGTGAAGCCCGGTGAGTAATCCATTTGCCGCTGTGGCGATCACGAAGCATGGAGTGGAAATGGTCCGCAATCTGGGAGCCAGCTTTCCGGGTACGGATGTGTATTACATGTCCAAATTTGAGCGTGGCGACGAGCAGGAGCGTGGCATTCAGTTGTTCGAAGGCTCGGTCAAGCTGATCTTGCCGGATTTATTTAAACAATATAACGGTATTATTTTATTTATATCTCTCGGTGCAGTGGTTCGTATGATTGCACCAATTTTGGTGGATAAAAAGGTAGACCCGGCGGTAGTCGTCATTGATGATCGCGGGGAGCATGTCATTAGCGTGCTGTCCGGTCATTTGGGCGGCGCCAATGAATTGACCCGCCATGTAGCCGCTGTGCTGGGCGCACGTGCGGTAATCACAACTGCATCGGACGTGCAGGGCACAATTCCGGTGGACATGTTGGGTCGAGAATTGGGTTGGGTGGTCGATAGCTTCGACAAGGCCACTCCCGTGAGCGCTGCTGTTGTGAACGAGGAGCCTGTTGCGCTCATACAAGAGACGGGCGAACGGAACTGGTGGCGTTATGACAAGCCTGTACCTGGACATATCAAGGTATATGCTTCGACGGCAGAAGCATTACAAGAACCGTTTAACGCCGCGTTGGTCGTGAGCGACCGTTTATTGGAGCCGGAGGAAGAGGAGCAACTTCTTTCTAATGGCGTGCTGTACCGTCCGAAAAGCTTGGTACTCGGCATTGGCTGCAACCGTGGGACTGCATTAGAGGAGCTGGAAGCGGGTGTGCTGAACACCTTGCAAGAGCTGCGTTTGTCCGTGAAAAGCGTACGGAATATTGCCACCATTGATTTGAAAAAGGACGAAGAGGGCTTACTTGCCCTTTGCGCCAAATACGGTTGGGAACTGGTGACGTATACTCCGTCAGAGCTGAATACGGTGCAGCTTCCCAATCCATCGGAAACCGTCTTTAAATACACTGGTGCATATGGGGTCAGTGAACCTTCAGCCTTGTTGTCCTCCGGTGCAGACCATTGGCTGCTGGAGAAGAAAAAAAGCGGCAATATGACGTTGTCTGTAGCGCGGGTTTCCTATGACTGACATCATGAAGCAGGCTGTACAGTCTGATCCGTCTGCCGCTACGCGCAGAAGCCGTATTGTTGTTGCCGGAACAGGCAGCGGCGCAGGCAAAACGACTGTTACCCTCGGGCTGATGAAGGCGTTCGCCGACAGCGGCCTGCGAGTGCAGGGGTTTAAATGCGGGCCGGATTATATCGATCCCACCTATCATACGGCCGCGACAGGGACATCTTCCCGTAATCTGGATTCATGGATGACCTCACCGGATACGGTGCGTGAAACCTTTATCCGTGCTTCCGAAGGCGCGGATATTTCCGTGATTGAAGGCGTCATGGGGCTGTATGACGGCAAGGACCCGCTCAGCAATACCGGCTCGACCGCTGAAATCGCCATGCTGACGGACAGCCCTGTATTGCTGGTGGTCGACGTGCGCAGTATGGCACGAAGCGCCGCCGCTATTGTGCTCGGCTTTCAGCGCTTGGAGCCCAAGCTACGCATTGTGGGCGTAATTGTGAATCGCTGCGGTAGCCAAGGGCACTATGGCATCGTCAAAAAGGCGATCGAGCAGGAGTGCGGCATCCCTGTGCTCGGCTGGTTAAAGCGTGATGACGGGCTGGATATTCCCGAGCGTCATCTGGGTTTAGTACCGGCTGTGGAACGCGGCGAGCTGGAGCCGCTTTTCCAACGGGCGGCAGAGCTGATCCGCGCGGGTACGGATCTGGATGCACTGCGGGCATTGGCAGATTCGGCTCCGCCGCCCAGCCCGCCCGAGCACCCATTATTTTCCCTGAATCGGCTTCCATCAGCAGGGCATGAAGCTGATACCGGGGAACGTCCCGTCATCGCCGTCGCCAGAGATGCTGCGTTCAATTTTTACTACCCGGAAAATATGGATTTGCTGCGTCAGGCGGGAGCAGAGATTGTCTATTTCAGTCCGCTGGCGGGAGAACGCGTACCTGAGCAGGCAAGCGGCCTATACCTGGGCGGCGGTTTCCCTGAAGAGTTTGCCGCAGATATCGCTGCAAATACGGGTTTTTTGGAAGATATCCGCAACGCGGTGAGCCGGGATATGCCAGTATTCGCCGAATGCGGCGGTTATATGGTACTGGCACGGACTCTTACGGATCGTATGGGGAATGCCCATCACATGGCCGGAGTTATTCCGTCGGACGTCCGCATGCAGGAGAAACGGGCCGCACTGGGATACCGTGAAGCAACAGCTTTGCAGGATTGCTTACTGCTGGAGGCTGGACAGACCATTCGGGGACATGAATTTCATTATTCTGTCATGCACTATGACGAATCATCCGCCCCCTACTCCTACGCCTATCAAACCAAGGGGATGCGTGGTCTTCAGAGCGAAGGCTATGCGAAAGGGAATCTTTTGGCAGCCTACACGCATGTTCATCTCGCTTCTCTTCCCAAAGCGGCAGCACGCTGGGTGGAACAATGCCGGGCTTACAGTCCATAGTTTTGCAAACGAGTCCACCATTTCATATAAACAAAAAGAAGCCGATTCCCTGAAAGGGGCCGGCTTTTCTAAATTTCAATAGATTTAAACCTTACATGGTATGGAAGCGTATACATTACTTTTTTGGTGGTTCACTTACATGAGCTTTTTCAGCTGGGAAATCCTTCCCTGACTCACGCCAAGCATGGAGGCGAGTTGTTTTTGTGAAGATGCTGGATGTTCTTCCATAAGCTCTCTCATTTTCTCCAAAATAACGTCTGTGCGCTGATAAATTTTTTTCATATGCATGTTTTGCTTAAGTGGGGGTGAATGGGTTTCAGTCGCTGTGACCGGAACTAAATCTTCCGTTTTCATCGAGGCCGCACATTCATCGCAGATAAACTGATCTTTAAAATAGGTGTTAGTATCAACCGCACCGCAAAATATACAGTTGGTTGATTTGTACTTACGGAGCATGAGTGTCTGGTCTTCAATAAAAAACTCTAATGGATCGCCGATGTCAATCTCCATCGTCATGCGCAACTCTTTAGGAAGCACAATTCGCCCCAAGCTGTCCAAGGGCCGGGTCATTCCAGTCCTTTTCATTCATGCAACCTCCCCGGTTTTTTAAGATTTATAGAATGTATAAGGTTTGAGGCAATTCTTATCAATTCTATAACCGCAAGCATAAATTTCTTACAAAAAGCGGCCCTTTATTGTTAATCAAGCATGGACGCACTTTTTTTCTTACGAGTATACCATAAAGAGGCCGAATCGCCATCGTTCAGATTTATAAATTTTGAATAAGTTTTAATAAGTTTATTCCGAGCGAACATATATGCTATAATCTTCTGCTAAAGGATTTAATAGGCCGTCTGTAGAATTATTTATATATGCCGTAGCTCGGACAATGATGGCGGTGTTATGGGAAATGAATGAGGGCCAAACAGAATTTTCTGAGCGTTTTGACCCCACAAACAAGAATGAATGACACGGACCCCGCCTTTAAAGTCCTTATATACAAGTCAGGCAAGGAGGATTTATCATGGAAAAAAGAAAAGCATTGTTGTTAGGAGATTATTCGTATCCGGAGTTTCACCCGCTGCAAGGGGTGGACGAAGAGATTAGCCATATTTTACAGGATTGGATGACGGTACAATGCAGTGAAAATCGTAAAATGCTGCTCAAGGAAAATCTAGCCTCATTCGATCTATGCATCTCGTATTGTGATAGCCGTAAGGAGGTTCTGTCTCCTCAACAAACAGCAGGACTGCTGTCCTATGTTAGCGGCGGAGGTGGACTGCTTGTGCTGCATAACGGAATCACATTGCAAGGACGTTATGAAATAGCACAGCTCATGGGAGCACGCTTCCTGCGGCATCCGGCAGCGGAGCAGCTTTCCTTCAAGGTAACAGAGCCGGATCATCCGATTATGGAAGGAATCGAACCGTTCGAGATGCAAGAGGAGCCATATCGTTTTGATTTTGATCCATTCACTGAAAAAACACTACTGATGGAATACGAGTATGAAGGTCAGTGGTGGCCGGCTGCATGGTCACTGTCCTATGGCTTGGGTCGGGTCGTCTACCTGATGCCTGGACATAATCAGCCAAGTTTCCAGCACGAGAGATACCGTAAGCTGCTGCTTCAGGCTGCTAAGTGGGCTGGACGCTTTCCGGGTTAAACATAGATCATTCCATTCATTGAGGAAGGGGAGCTGCGAGCTTTATGCAGCTCCCCTTTTCAGGTTATACTAGTAGGTAATCACAGGTAGGGGAGGATATATTATGAGCGATTTGTTCAAAAAAGCCATCTCATTGGGGTGGGGCCTCACCGTTGTCAGCAAAGAAAAGGTGGAGAAAGCCGTCGAGGATCTTGTAAACCGCGGAGAACTTGCGCCTTCGGAATCCAAAGCACTGGTCGATCGTCTGATCGAACGAGGGGCAGAGGAACAGGGACAATTCAAAACAGTGATCCGCGAACAGGTTAGCCGCATTTTGCAGGAGCTGGAAGTACCTACCGAAAATGATGTCACAAGTTTGGAGCAGCGTGTGGCATTGTTGGAAAAACAGGTAGCGGAGCTGGAAAAAGAAAAGGCGGCGCTTACGGGTTCGAGCGACGCTGAAGAAGCGAACCGGCTGGATTAAAATGGCGGTTCGTATGAAGCACGCCGGTCGTTACCGGGAAATTGCCATGGCGCTGGCGCGTCATGGCTTTGGCTATATGGTGGAAGAAATGGGACTGTTCCAGCTACTGTCACTGCCTCGCAAGTGGCTGACGAGAGAAACTCCCGAGTCCAAAACGTTAGGTGAACGGATTCGACTTGTGCTGGAGGATCTGGGGCCTGCATTCATCAAGCTTGGACAGTTGGCAAGCACACGTGCTGACCTGCTGCCGGAGCCTATTATCCGTGAGCTGGTTAAGCTTCAGGATCAGGTACCGCCGTTTTCATCTGAAACGGCGCGTGGCATTCTGGAGCAGGAGCTGGACACGTCATTAGAGGACATACTGGTTCGTTTTGACGATGTTCCGCTGGCCGCTGCTTCGATCGGGCAAGTGCATTTGGGCAAGCTGCACAGCGGCGAAATGGTCGCCATTAAAATCCAGCGTCCTGGCGTTAATCGCATCATTCGGCGAGATTTGGACATTTTGCGGGAACTGACCGCAATGGCAGCCAAGCGCTGGGAATGGGTAGAGCGGTATCAGCTTCGCCAGATGGTAGAGGAGCTGGGGAGATCGCTCATTCAGGAGTTGGATTACAACCACGAAGCCCGTAATACAGAGAAGATTGCGCTCCAATTTGAGCAGGACCCACATATCTATATTCCGAAAATATACTGGGATCATACCTCTTCCCGTATACTGACCATGGAGTTTCTAGACGGAACTCACTTGGGTAGTCGTGAAGAGCTATTACGCCGTGGATATAACTTGAAAGAACTGGCGCAGCGGCTGGTGAACAGCATGTTGCATCAAATTTTTATAGAGGGATTTTTTCATGCCGATCCCCATCCGGGGAATTTACTCGTTCTGAAAAATGGTAGTCTCGCTTATTTGGACTTTGGCATGACGGGAAGGCTGAGCGAAGAGATGAAGAATCATCTCGCTTCCCTCATTATTGCCCTGATGCGCAAAAATACCGATGCCATGGTTCGGTCTATCGCACGTTTGGGGCTGGTCGAACCGGATACCAACCTGAATGCGCTACGTGCCGATCTGGACAAGATACGCGAAGATTACTCAGACGTTCCTTTTTCACAGGTCAGTATTGGTGATGCTTTGAACGACCTGTTTGGCGCAGCGCAGCGCCATCGGATTGGTTTGCCGTCGGACGTCCTGTTGCTAGGCAAGGCGTTGCTGACACTGGAGGGGGTCGTGGAGCATCTGGACCCTGATCTCAGTATTATCGCTTTGGCTGAGCCCTTTGGTAACAGGCTGCTGAAGGAACGCTTCAGCGGTCGTCGTATCCGAGGCAAGCTGCTCGGCGGTGCGACTGAGCTGGTGGAAGCGCTGATGGAACTGCCAGGACAGGCGAGGCATTTAGCCTCGATTATCGGCAAGGGCAAGCTTAAGCTGGAGGTTACTGTGCCGGAGCTGGAAATGCTTCTGCGCAGGCTGGATCAGATCAGCAACCGCCTGTCATTCAGTATCGTGCTGTTAGCGTTCAGCATTATTATGGTCGGACTGATTATCGGTTCATCGCTGAATCATCAGGCGACCATGCTGTGGAATGTACCTGCTATTGAAATCGGCTTTGTTGTCGCTCTCTTAATGGTTGCCTTTTTACTGTATTCCATTTTTAAATCGGGAAGGTTTTAGATACCGACCAGAAAGGAGAGTTATGGATACTCATAAGATGAACACTGCCCTAATGGATGGTCTCCAAATTGCAGAGGTGCCTTGGCACCGCCTGACTACTCCTTATGGTAGAGGCACGGAGTTGCCGCAATTGATATCCAATGGGGAGTACGCAGCCATTGCTGATCTGATAGAGCATCAAGGCACACTGTGGCAGGTTACGCCGTGGGTGTTACTCTTCTTATTGCGTAATTTGCATACGAGAAATTCGGATGATATCACGCCGAGTGAGTTGGAACTGTACCATGCGGTTGTTGGAGCATTGGACATGGAAAATGCACAAGAGGATTCACAGAAGTCTGTTGAATCCCTAACCATGCTGCTGGACGAAAAATATCTATGGTCAGCAGACAGCGATCCAGAAGAAGATGAACTGGAATGGGAAGAGGAAGAAGCACGTGGTTATGATCCGGTAGCTTTTTGGAGTTATTATGACTATAGCTATCGATTATTGAAGCAAGCACTGCCTGACTTTGAGAGTTTACTCCAGCACCATGCAGACTCTGAGATTGCTGAAGCCCTATCGGAGCTTGTGCAGGAATTGCGAAAATTTTAAATATAAGAAAACGAATTAAACAAGCTATGAACGGAAACTAATCTTTTGCTAAGGAGTGATTTTAGTGGCAAAAAAATTAACGGATATACATCGAATACGTCTCCTAAGTCTCCTTCGTGATATTGGGTTTGAACCATCAAAAGTTACTATAGAAAATAAACAGGGGGAAACTGAGGTTATTGATTTAGAGTCCCCGTTACCAAAAGGGTTGCAAGCTGTTTTAAATTCTCGAGGCAGTCTAAGCAAGGAGCAATTACTTGAGATCGAAGAGAGTGTTAAACAATCCAGAGAGGATTGGGATTAGATGGGGTATCTATTTGATACGAATGCAGCTATTGCCCTTCATAGACTTGACTCATCTTTGGATAGAGTAATACGACAAGCTGAGAAAGATAAAGAGAATATCTTCTTTTCTGTTATAACTCAGTCCGAGTTTATAGCCGGGTTGCCTACTAATACTGACTTAGATTCGATACCTTTTCTTGGCGGGGAATTTATTGCAGTTAATTCAGAGATCGCAGTTAAAGCGGGGCGTATCAGAAGAGAACAAAAAGATAAGTTTGCAAGAAAGCTCAAGACCCCAGATGCGTTGATTCTTGCGACAGTTATTATAAACCAATTGGTACTGGTTACGGCGGATCAAGATTTACAGTTCGCGGAGTCTGAGTATGAAGTTAAGGTGATCAACTTTAGCAGGTTAGAATCTTAGGAATTGCAAAAATTTTAAATATAAGAAAACGAATAAGATGAAGTAAATGAACGATATTCCAAGGGAATAGATGATTTCTTTCTATAAACAGCCTTTTAACTCATTCGTCTCTGCGAACCCCTTACGTTATAATGATGGACTGAATGTAACGGACCGGGTCGTTTGAGAGAGACGAACTGAATGATAGGAGAGCCTTGGCGATTGGCAGCTGGACGGATGCCCGAAACCACACGGGTTGCGAGTCAACACGCTACTCTCTGTAAATATAGGAGGCTGGAACGAGACAGTATGAATCTTAGACAACAATGGTTCGGTAATATCCGGGCCGATATACTTGCGGGCATGACCGTGGCGCTAGCACTAATTCCCGAGGCGATTGCCTTCTCGATCATTGCGGGGGTCAATCCCATGGTCGGACTGTACGCCTCCATCTCGATGGCCATTGTCATCTCTTTTGCAGGTGGACGTCCGGCGATGATCTCGGCAGCAACCGGGGCCGTAGCTGTACTGGTCGTTGGTCTGGTGAAGGATCATGGCGTGGAATATCTGTTTGCAGCTACCATTTTGGCAGGAATTATTCAAGTGCTGCTGGGTGTTTTGAAAATAGGTCGCTTTATAAGCTTTATTTCACAGCCAGTCATGACCGGGTTTGTGAATGCGTTGGCGATCCTCGTCTTTATGGCTCAGCTTACTCATTTTCATGGAGCCAATTGGATCATGTACGCGATGGTAGCAGGTACGCTGCTCATTGTGTATATATTACCGAGATTTGTGAAAAGCATCCCCGCTCCATTGACGGCAATCATCATCATGACGATCATTACGTATATATTTGGATTGAATGTGAAAACGGTAGGAGATATCGGGACGCTGACCAGTTCGCTGCCTTCATTCCACTTGCCGCAAATTGAGTGGTCGTGGCATACTTTGCGGATCTTGCTGCCGTATTCCTTTACGATGGCACTGGTTGGACTGCTGGAATCGCTGCTGACAGCCAGCATTTTGGATGAAATGACCGAAACGAAAAGCAATAAAAACCGGGAAGCCCGTGGGCAAGGGATTGCCAACTTTGTAAATGGCTTTTTTGGGGGTATGGGTGGCTGTGCCATGATCGGACAATCCGTCATTAATGTCAGCTCAGGTGGAAGAGGGCGTTTGTCCACTTTTACGGCAGGGGTATTCTTGGCCTTTCTGCTGCTCGTACTTGGTGGAGTTGTGAAGGAAGTACCCATGGGCGCATTAGTGGGAGTTATGTTCATGGTGTGTATTGGAACTGTGGATTGGAAATCGCTGCGAAACATTGCCAAGGTTCCCAAAGCAGATACGTTGATTATGGTGGTCACGGTGATCATCGTGGTGGCTACGCATGATTTGTCCAAGGGCGTAATCGTGGGCGTACTGCTAAGTGCTCTGCATTTTGGCTGGAAAATGGCTAAAATCCGTATCAGTACGACTGAGGATCATGAAGAAAAGGTGTACCATGTCAGGGGGCCGATGTTTTTCGCCTCAACGTCTCATTTTGTTGATCATTTTGAACCTTCGGATGACCCGGACCGCGTTGTAGTGGACTTTAGCCATTCGCATGTTTGGGATCACTCGGCGGTTACTGCTATTGGCAAGGTGCTTCAAAAATACAGAAACTCAGGTAAAACTATTACCCTACAAGGGTTAAATGAGGAAAGCCGTTTAATTGTAGAGAAGCTCGGCGGTCCTGTAGTTACAGAGCCACTCGTGTGATGAATCGTATAGCATAAATCAAAGCTTGAAATGAAATTTATTCATTTCAAGCTTTTTTATTTATTTCTGAAATAAAACAACACTTTTCTTTCCTAAACCATAGATAAATATGACAAATTTTCATCAAAGTATTGACGTAATAATTGGGCAGGAATACAATCATTGTTATTAAGCAAAGCAAATACATAGGAATAATTGAAAATTGAAAGGTATGCACATATGAACTTAGACTGGGACTTTATTGTAGAGAGCTTGCCGCTATATGGAGAAGCCATGTGGCTGACGTTGAAGATCGCCTTTTTTGCTATTCTGTTTTCACTAGTCGTCGGTTTGCTATGCAGTATAGTACTGTATTACAAGGTGAAGGGAATTAGCGGCATCATTGTTGCCTATATTGAGCTTTCCCGAAATACGCCGCTGCTTGTTCAGTTATATTTTCTGTATTACGGGTTTACGAAAATAGGTCTGCATATGAGCGAAATGACGTGTGCCATTGTGGGCATGACCTTTTTGGGCGGGGGTTATATGGCTGAGGCGTTCCGTGGTGGAATCGAAGCCGTAAGTAAAACGCAAACGGAATCCGGGCTGAGTCTCGGATTGTCCAAGATACAACTGGCGAGATATGTTATTTTGCCACAGGCTTTTACCATCAGTGTTCCGTCTCTGGGAGCGAATGCGATTTTTCTACTCAAGGAGACCTCCATTGTTGGCGCCATTGCTTTATTAGATTTGATGAATGTGGCAAAAGACCTAATCGGTATGTACTACAAAACGACAGAATCGCTAATTCTGCTGGTATTGGCATATCTCGTCCTGCTTTTACCTTTGTCGATACTGCTGACTTGGGTGGAAAGGAAGGTGCGATATGCTGAATTCGGGGATTAATGTGCTCTTTGAAGGTTCCAATTTCGAGCGTCTATTAGGGGGATTACTCGTTACGCTGGAGATTGCGTTACTTTCCATTATTATCGGTACTCTATTAGGCATTCTGATGGGATTGCTGCGCACCTTACAATCAAGACCGATTCGGTTTGTGCTGAGATTATATTTGGAGACATTCCGCATTATTCCGATTTTGGTGTGGTTGTATGTTGTATATTTTGGATTTACGCCTTTGTTAAATGTGAATATCAGCGGAGAATTGACAGCAATTATCGTATTCAGCCTGTGGGGAGCAGCCGAGATTGGTGACCTTGTTCGGGGTGCATTGGAATCACTGCCCAAGCATCAGGTGGAATCCGGGCAGGCACTGGGACTGACATATGGGCAGTTATACCGCCATGTACTCATTCCCCAGGCGGTGCGCCGAATGCTTCCCGGTTCTATTAATTTGGCGACACGGATGATCAAAACCACTTCATTAGTAGTGCTGATCGGTGTAGTAGAAGTGGTCAAGGTCGGACAGCAGATTATTGAGCTTGGTGTAATCAAAGCGCCCTCGGCATCCTTTTGGGTGTATGGCTTTATTTTCATATTATATTTTCTCGTATGCTATCCGTTATCCAGACTTTCCAAAAGATTTGAACGCAGATGGCAAAATTAGCAGGATGGGGTGGGTGTCATGGGAGAGGCTGTGGAGGTTTTACTCGAAATTCGAGGGCTGCACAAAAGCTTCGAAGACCGAAAAGTATTACAACAGATTAATCTGGACGTAACGAAAGGGGAAGTCGTGGTCGTTCTCGGTCCTTCGGGATGTGGAAAAAGCACACTCCTCCGATGTCTCAATGGTCTGGAACCAGTTCAGAGCGGAGATATCCGTTATAGAGGGCAAGACCTGACGGACAAGAAAGTGAATTGGCGTGAGGTGCGTCAGCATATCGGAATGGTGTTCCAGAACTACGAGCTGTTTCCGCATATGACGGTCTTAGAAAATATATTGCTCGGCCCGCTTAAAGTTCAGCGGAGAAATAAGCAGGAGGCACTTGAGCAAGCGGAGCAGCTATTGGAGCGAGTGGGTCTGCTGGATCGCAAAGATGCGTATCCGAGACAATTATCAGGTGGGCAAAAGCAACGGATTGCGATTGTGCGCGCCCTGTGTATGAATCCGGAAATTATGCTCTTTGATGAAGTCACCGCATCCTTGGACCCGGAAATGGTCAGAGAGGTGCTGGATGTCATGCGAGAGCTGGCCCAACAGGGCATGACCATGATTATCGTGACGCATGAAATGGGATTTGCCAAGTCGGTAGGAGATCGTATCGTTTTTATGGATCAAGGACAGATATGCGAAATGACTACGCCGCAGCAATTTTTTACCCAACCGGAAACAGAGCGTGCCCAGCACTTTCTGGATATATTTCAGTACGAAACGATATGAGCATTTTGCATCAATTCCATGAGCGACTTCCAATCACAATATAGAGATCGACATGTTTCTATTGGTCTCTATATTGCACCCAGAAGCGAAAGAAACCGAATGATGCAAAATGCTGACAAACAGGGGGAGGAATACAGATGAGAAAAGGAATGAAGTTCACGACGTTATTACTGGCTTTGAGCTTGCTGCTTGTTGGTTTGGTGGGATGTGCAGGGGCTGGTAATACCAACGGTAGTTCAGGCTCGGCTAAATTTGCTTCGATTGAGGATATTAAAAAGAATGGCAAGATTCGAATCGGTGTATTTGCAGATAAGCCGCCTTTTGGCTACGTGGATTCGGAAGGGAAAAATCAAGGCTTTGACGTCTATATTGCGAAGCGGTTTGCCAAAGATCTCTTGGGTGACGAGTCCAAGGTGGAATTTGTTCTGGTGGATGCTGCCAGCCGGGTTGCCTATTTGGAATCCAACAAGGTAGATATCATCTTGGCTAACTTTACGGTGACCGATGAGCGTAAAGAAAAAGTTGATTTTGCCAATCCGTATATGAAATTATCCTTTGGCATTGTGTCACCTGATAGTGCTCCAATCACCACGATTGACCAATTGAAGGGTTCGGATCAAAAGCTGATTGTCGCAAAAGGAACGACGGCTGAAACCTATTTTACGAAAAATTATCCTGACATCAAGCTGCTCAAATTCGATCAATACACAGAGATTTTCTCAGCCCTCAAAGACAAACGCGGCGTTGCCATTGCCAACGATAATACAGAGCTGATCGCCTGGGCAAAGGCCAACCCCGGCTTTACCGTAACCATCCCGGCCTTTGGTGGTCAAGATACGATTGCACCCGCAGTAGCAAAGGGAAATAAGGAGTTGTTAGACTGGATCAACAATGAGTTGGCAACGTTGGGTAAGGAAAATTTTGTCCATCAAGCCTACAAGGACACACTGACCTCCGTTTATGGAGAAGGCTTTACAGATCAATTGGTCGTAGAGGGCGGCAAAGTGGATTAATCATCATATAAGGTACTTATTAAGCATAAAGAAGCGTTGGGCTTGCTGTCCCAACGCTTCTTTAATATGGGGAAAAGAGGGCTTTAGCAACCTTTTATTTCGTCATGGAAATGCCCTCTTGGCTAATAGTAATCCTCATTCTCATATTATAGTCTCACTGTCTCTCCATTTCATCTTCGGGGATGTATTCTATAATATCAGCAAGAGTAATAGTCCTTGAAAATCTTCGTTGATGGGCAATTCTGTTCAAAGCATCAAGTATATGGACAAGTGTTTCTAATTCAAGTCTTTTGGTTTTGCCATTTACCATATCTATTACAGTAGCCGGACGTATTTTTGCTTCTACGGCTAGTTTATTTCGGGAAATATCAAGTTCTTCTAAAATATCGCCAAGTTTAAAATGATATCTCTCATGAACATTCATGATGGAAAATACTCCTTTATCAGTATAGATTCTAGCCACACGTACTCTGAAATAATGATAACAATTATGCTAAATAACAAGGAAAAAAATATCCCTGCCAGGGGCAGAGATATAAGATGCAGCGGACTATTCTGTGAATGTATCAGTGTTTCTCTGATTCATTCTCAGGTATATATTCGAGAACATCATGTAGGGTTAATGGACGACCAGAGAGCCGAATCAGTGTTTCCATCACGGTATTAAATGTTTTAAATTCGATTCGCTTGGATGTATTGTTACACATCTCATAGATGGTATTAGGTCTGATTTTTGCCTCACGAGCGAGAGCATTTTTAGTAATCCCGATTTCTCGAAGTAATTCTTCAAGTTTAAAAACAATTCCCATACATACACCTCATTATAGAAATTTAAATAGAAATAGCATTAACTATTTAAGTTTATCTTCAAAGGATATAAAATAACTACAAAGGTTAATCTTAAAAGGTTATAAAATTTACAAATCTAATCTTTAGTAAAGACCGATTTAATAGATGTGAAGGGAGCTAATCTAAATGAACAAAGGTAATTTTGAAAAAGTAAGTGTCATTCTTGGTCCCTGTGATCTTCCGCATATGTATGAGCTTTTTGAGGGCTATCTAATCAAGGACCGTTACGTCATGATGATCGACAATAGCGTGCTTACTCTTCGACATGTAAAAAAGGAAAGACATCATTCGCATCTATATTTTGATGGCGATACAGGCGGCATCACTCTTGCCAGATATGTACAACGTGAGGACATAGATGTGATTACCGAGTTAGTCGAACGGTTGCGCAACATGGATGCATTAAGTTTTCTTACAGACGAGTTGTTATGTAACACATGTCGAGAAGATATAGACTTTGATTTAGTTCGGAATAAAGGACTATGAAAAAATGGCGAACATAAATTCAGCCTCGAATTTTTGTTCTCGTCTTATTTATATAATGTAACACAGAAGCGTAAAAGGGTGAAATGAACACCGTTGTAAAAGAGATACATAATGCCCCAAAAGCTCTTGCATGCTCGTAGATTTCATTATATAATTTTAAATGATTATGATTCTCATTATCATTTAAGTCTTTAGGCACAGACTCCCAATATGAGCCTAAGTGAATAGGGTGGGGTATGTACACATGGCGAGAGCAGATGTGGCAACTGCCCGAAGACAGCCCAGCTGTCCTCATAAGGTAACGCGTAAACGAGCTTTGAGAACGCTCAAAGCTGCGAAGCGCGCGAGTTAGAGGTTCCAAGTTAACTGCAAATGGCAATATCAGTGTCAAATTTTTTAGTCTCCTCGTTTTATTTTGCACTTGCTCTCCTGATGGTGGACACAGGAAGGCAGGTGCCTTTTTTTGATGCAATAAATATAGCGCCAGGCGGATTTCGAACCGTTCTGGCGCTTTTATTTTTAGAACTGTATGAGCCAAACTCATATATTCTTTTTATATCATGTGCAATTTGCTATTGAAGTAGTTGGACGAGATTTTTCCTGCGCTTGGCAAGCCGCTCCCGAGGCTTACTCCTGGTAAGCTACATTGATTTTCATTATAGTCGTTCAGCATTAACAGCGACATTTAGTTCCATAATAGACTCCAACGCTCAGGAAGACTGTTCCTGAGCGTTGTTTTGTACTTCGGACTATGTCTCTAGCAAGATCTTTCCTGTCTCAGAAAGGTCATATCCCTGAATGGCTCCCAGTTCCCGCCGGAAGCTGTCCGAATGAAGAATCTGCAATATAAGATCAATCCATTCCTGTCGCTCTGGTGTGCGCAGCATGACGATATCGTACTGCTCCTGAATGAGTGGAATAAACTGCACGGACCCCACAATACTGGCGGCCTTCTCGATTCCGATACCAACATCGGCTTCGCCGGAGGCGACCTTGCCTGCTACAGCCATATGATGCGTCGATTCGTCTTCATATCCGAGCAAGGCAGTGCGGTCTATGTGATGAAGACGAAGCTGCTCGTCGAGCAGGATGCGCGCGCCGGAGCCCTTCTCGCGATTCGCCAAACGCAGCCCCGGAAGCGCCAAGTCCTTCCAGCCCTGCAAACCATAAGGATTCCCTGTCTGGACATACAGCCCTGCTTGCCGGGATAACAGACGGATGACGAGGTACGAGAAGCCGTTCAGAATTTTGCGAATATAAGGCAAATTATACTCACCGCTGTCGCCGTCCCACAGATGAGTACTGACGATGTCTGCTTTGCCCTGGTACATAGAGATGAGACTGTCCAGACTACCCCCATATGAGCGGAGCGGGCGAATGGACGTCTGTTGGCTCTCAAGATGCTTGACGAGAATGTCGAGGCTGATATCCTGGCCAGTAATGACTGCTGTACTGGAATTCTGCGTCGAACCGCCGGATAGCGAATGCGGCGGGATCATCATGGATATGGGTGTGGGTGATGGGTCGTGCTTCAGCAGTTGGCTTTTGGAGCGCTGCTTGTAAGCTTCGAGATCACTGGCATCCACCCGCATTTGCTTACCTACCCGGTACGAGGGGATCTCTCCTTTTTTGATCAGATCATAGACGGTCAGCTTGGATATCTTCAGTAGCTTGGCTATTTCCTCAGTCGTATAGGATACAGGAGAATTCATAGTAGACCTCCATTAATAACAGTATGATTGAAATGTATCAATTTCTGTGATGTATCATGCACAGTGTCTCATATATTGTACACCAAATCATCTGGCATAACAGAGGCTGGCGAAAAAGTCAGGAACATCAAGCTTCTAAACAGGCATAAGTGATACTTGCCAACTGCTCTTTGGTGGTTTACAAGGATTACCTTCATAGCTATAATGAGATATGAATTTATACTAGTTATATCTAATTATAACTAAACATGATTGAACGGGGGATGGAATTTGAGAAGAATCAAGTCTACGATTGGAAGTCTAGTAGCTATATGGGCACTAGTGGTGTTAGTTGCTTGCGGTTCCCAGAGTGCTGCGCCCGCAGCTCCTGTAGAGCCGGCGGCAACAGCAGCACAAACAACAACGGAGAATACAGCAGGCACGAAGGCACCGGACCAGCAACAGGTGGAGTTGACGATCTCTGCAGCGGCAAGCCTGACGGACGCCCTGAATGATATTAAGACCGGATATGAGCGGGAGCACCCGAATGTGAAGCTGAACTTTAACTTCGGCGCCTCCGGTGCACTTCAGCGTCAGATTGAGCAAGGAGCGCCCGCAGACGTCTTTATCTCTGCCTCTACCTCCAGCATGAAGGCGCTTGAGGGAAAAGCCCTTGTCAAGAAGAGCAGCACGTTGCTCGCGAATGATCTGGTATTAGTCGTTCCTGCTAAGGATGGAGTGGCGCTCAAGAAACTGGATGACCTGAAGGGACAAGACATCAAGACAGTCGCGATTGGCATTCCTGACAGTGTGCCTGCGGGGAAATATGCACAGGAAGCGTTAACGAATCAAAAGCTGTGGAGTGAATTGGAGCCGAAGCTGGTACAAGCCAAGGATGTGCGACAGGTGCTGCAGTACGTAGCAACAGGTAACGCGGATGCGGGCTTCGTATACAAGACGGATGCACTTTCCACGAAGGATACACGCATTGCGTTAACAGTGGACTCCAAGCTTCATTCTCCGATTACCTATCCGCTCGGTTTGGTAGCTGCCACAAGTCATGAGGAGGATGCACGTCAATTCTACGATTATTTGCAAACCGAGTCTGCGCTCCAGGTGATGGAAAAGTACGGCTTCCGTAAGGCGGAATAGTTGTTGACTGCTGTGAATTGGGCGGAATTTTGGCCTCCGGTACAGCTATCCCTGCAGGTCGCTTCTCTGTCCTGTGTGATCGTGCTGGTCCTAGGAGTACTGGCGGCCCGCTGGATAAGGCGAAGCCGCATACGTGGTAAGCTGGTGCTGGAGACCATTTTCATGCTTCCATTGGTGCTGCCTCCGACGGTAGTCGGGTTCCTGCTCCTGGTCATTCTGGGACGTCGAAGCTGGTTAGGACAATGGATCGAATGGCTGTTCCACGCGTCAGTCATCTTCTCCTGGTGGGCGGCGGTGCTGGCGTCTATCGTGGTGGCATTCCCGCTCGTCTATCAGACAATGAAGACGGCATTCGATGCGGTGGACCGTTCACTGGAGGACTCGGCCAGATCGGCAGGGGCTGGCGAATGGCAGATGTTTCGCTACATTACGCTGCCGCTGTCCTATCCTTCACTGCTGACTGCCGCGATACTGGGCTTCGCACGGTCGCTTGGCGAGTTTGGAGCGACGCTGATGATTGCCGGGAACATTCCGAATAAGACGCAGACGGTACCTACGGCGATCTATGTAGCTGTCGATGCAGGGAATCAGACGATGGCCTGGGCGTGGACGATTGCCATTGTCTTAATTTCATTTATTATGCTGCTTGTTGCGAGAAGGAAGACTTGAGCAAATGAAGCGTAATGATGTGTGTAATGCAGGCAATGAAAGCAGTAAAGTTAATATAGCCTAGAGGAAGTAAAAGAAGCAGAGGTAGTGCCTTAGACTATAAAGCTGTTTGCGCAGGACTGAATACGTATGAACCACCCCACAGGCTAGCGGAATGGATTGAAGAATCGTTGGGATCGTAATAGACTTTTTCATGGAGTCGCCCACCTTTCAGTTGGTTTGTAAGGGTACAAACCAACTGAAAGGTGGGCGACTTTACTTTTACCATTTAGTGGTTAATCAACAGGCCTGTACATTTATTTCTTTTGTGCAAACAGCCATTCAATCATATCCTGATTTTGCAGAGCCGGTACCCAGGAGAAGTGTCCTGTAGGTTTGATAATCCCTGCTTCGTATTCAGTAAAATGAATGAGGTTACCGTTTTGTGCTTTTATGGCAGCTACCATTTCTTGCGAGTTTTTAGGACTAACTGTGGTGTCGTCTGCAGCATGGAAGGCCCAAATCGGAACGTTTTTCAGTACTTCAACGTGTTTAGGATCGACAGGTGCATACATGTTAACGGCTTTTTCATAGTTGGTCAAACCGGCAATGGGTACACCTGCGGCGAACAAGTCAAGATTCTTTTCCAGCAGTCTCCACGTACCCATAGCTCCTTGAGAAATACCAACAATATAGATTCGGTCGGTGTCGATTGGGTATTTTAACGCTGTTTCACGTACCAAATCGGCTACAGCGCTGTTGCGTGGTTCATCCGCCCAAATGAATTTATGTTCCAAGTCAATCGGGCTTTGTGGTGCGATTACGAAGGATGGGTGTTTGGCTTGCTGCTCAGGAGAAGCCCAAGTAACAGCTCCGGCGTTTGCCAGCAAATTTACTCCGTTTCCGTCACCACGTTCGCCGTTTCCGTGCAGGAATACAACCAGAGGGTAGGTTTTGCCGGGCTCAACTTTAGGCTCAAACGTAAAGTAGTTCAGCTTGAAGCCTTCTTTATTTTCAAAGATGCTTTTTTGGAAATCGTCTACGATCGGTGTAATTTTATCTGTTGCTTTTACAGTCTGTGCAGAGGCTGGGATGAATGTTTTCTTTGAAGTTGCAATATCTTTCTTTTGACTAATAATATAATTCAACGTGTTGATGCGGTTAACTGCGCTTGTTGCATCGTAAGTAAGGGTACTTGCATTTTTATCTTGTGTATCCAGCTCAATCACGACATATTTACCATGAGTACTGCGGTTGGTGATGGCTCCAGTATCATTGGTATATACACCGGTCACGGTTCTATCTGTATATACATCATTGAGTACAGATTGAACCTGAAAGCTAGACGTGGATAAAGATGCCCCGTCAATATTGGTGCTGTATTTCAGTACAACAGCAGAAACGACTTCACCCAAAGGCTGTACTTGAGTAAGCAGGGTAGCCTGTGGCGCTGGGACATCTGTTGCTGCTGCGGCAGAGCTGGAGGATGGGAAAAAGATCGTTAGCAGGAACACGAAAGATAATAAAACAAGGGCAAAACGTCTTCTTTGCATGAGATTAATCTCCTTTGGTGTCATTTTTTAAAGCGCTTACTACATGTTCGGGATGGTTAACTGTATGCTGTGGAATCCATACAAATTAAAAAAAAGGCAAACTCCGGGTACACAAGTGTACTCGGGTTTTGCCTTTTCAGTAACAATCCCACTTGAAGGATAGCACCTTCATTGGAATTTGACAAGTGAAAGCGCTACATTTTTTTGATGTTTTATTAAAAAAGTTTTACTTTGGCAACGGTAATATTATGGTATATAATCTCCTTAACTTAACACTGTTAACTTATATAACGATGTTAAAAAAGGGGATGAAATCATGAACCAATATGATGTTATTGTCATCGGTGCAGGATTGGGTGGCTTATCCTGTGCAGCAAGACTCTCTGCGCTCGGTTACCGAACAGCTGTTTTTGAGAGCCATACTCTGCCTGGCGGTTTCGCAACTGAATTTACAAGAAAGGGATATACCTTTGATGTCTCCTTGCATGGTGTCGGCGGACTCGAGGAAGGAAGCTTTGGTCAGATGCTGAAGGCCTGTAATGCGGACCAGCGAATTGTTCCTCTCCGCAAAAAGCACCCTTACTCCATTCGTTGGGAAGGCCAGAACATTGATATTCCGTCCGATGTTCAGGAGTATGTGCAGCTCCTCAAGAACATGTTTCCTACTGAGGTGAAAGCCATTGACAGTCTATTCGCGGGCATTCGCCATTTTGAAACAGGCTTTTCTGCTTTTTCTACTCTCACTTCCTGGCGCAAGGCGGTTGGCCTGCTCAAAGCTGGGACCTTTCTCCGCTGGACGCAAATGACCACCTGGGAAGCTGTAAGCCAGTTCGGGTTATCTGACCGCTTCACGGAATTTTTCACCGCGCTGTGGGCCTATTACGGATTGCCTCCAAAGCGACTTGCGGCCCTGTATTTTTTTATTCCCTGGATCGGCTACCACATGGAGGGGACGTATTACATTGAGGGAGGCGCACAGGCTTTATCTAATGCACTGGTTGACGCTATTAAGTCAGCGGGAGGAGAAGTTCACCTGCGCAGTCAGGTATCTGAGATTATACTCGAACATGGTAAAGCTGCTGGTGTCCGTCTGAAAAAAGGGGATGTATATAAAGCCAACTGGATTGTGTCTGGTATCAGTCCCCATCATACCTATGGCCGTCTACTGGAAAACCATGATGCTGCCCGTCGTGAGCTGGAAGCTGTCAGCAGTTTGGAGACTGGCACGTCTCTCACCCAGCTATATCTGGGATTATCATGTGAACCTCATGAGCTTGGCATCACCGAAGAAGACTTAATCCTGCGTAATGAGCCGGATTCGGAGACAGATTATGAAGTAATGATGAGCGGCCAGTACACGAAAGGCAACTGGATGCTCACGAATTATAACGCCATGGACCCTAAGCTCAATGAACCGGGAAAGGGTGTCATCGCAATTACATTTTTGGACAGATTGGAGAACTGGCCTACCGCACGTCCCGAATACAAAGCCAAAAAAGAAGCCGTGACACAGCAGATATTGGGATGCCTTGAACAGCTGTATCCGGGTTTTAGCAGCAAAGTGATGGTAGCCGAATTGGGCACACCACGCACGATGCAGCGTTATACCGCTAATCCCGACGGGGCTGTTTATGGCTACGCACAAACGGTTCGGCAGTCCGGTATAAAAAGGCTCAAGCACAAATCAGCAGTAAAGCGTCTATCATTGGTAGGGGCCTGGACACAGCCTGGGGGCGGGTTTCAAGGGGTTATGGAATCGGGTATAATGGAAGCTGATCGTATCGCCGCCAAATTGGGGTAGGCAGAAAGGGCAAGTACATCTACTCATGAAACATATCAAACGCCGAGAACGTGAAAGCAATGAGATCCGCCGGAAAATCATTGAGGCCGCCCGATCGCTTTTTCTGAATCAAGGGTATGCTGAAGTCTCCATGCGCAAAATTGCGGATCAGATCGAATATTCACCAACAACTATTTATCATTATTTCGCCAATAAGGAAGCAATTGTAATTGAACTCCTGCTAGAAGGAAATGCCTTGTTTCTGCAGGCTCTTCAGCAACGTGCGGATGAAGCACAGGCAGCGGGATTGAACGCTCTGGACACACTGAAGGCGGTGTCTGATGCGTATGTTCGTTTTGGAACGGCTAACCCGGAATATTACAACATTTTGTTTATCAGCAACCTGGAATCTGTAAGCTTGGTTAGTCTTATAGACAGTGGGAGCCTTAAAGGCTTTGAGCTTCTTGAAGCTGGGCTCAAAGCCGTTATGGAGGAGGGTTCCATCATTCAAGGAGATGAGCGCTTGTTCGCCAGCTCTGTATGGAGTATGCTGCACGGCTTGACTTCTTTGCTCCTGAATTTTGATTTTCCTATGGCACAATCAAATGATGAATTGATTTCATTTACTATAGATACTTTCCTCAAGGGGTTAAGCCGCTGATGCAGCGGCTAACTTTCTTTACCTCACATCACTGTACATGTGAATCCGCATACGACCCTTCCGAAAGATTAACGAAGTTCCAAATCTGAAAGCTGCTTAAGCACGGCTTCAATACGACGTTTATCTTTTTTGAGCATCACGAGCTGCAAAGAAGCAAGAAGCAGATCTGAGATATTGGCCCAAGCGTCTGCTTCCAGAGCGGGCAGAAGATCCCGATGAATCATAATATCTAGCCCCTCCGTTGCAATCTTCTGATGAAGCTCACTACTGGATAGCCATTCAATCACCTGCTCAGCTGTAGGACAAGAGTAGGCGAAAAGTACTGCCCAGCCATCGACCGGATGATTGACCTTATCCCGTATCCAGTTAATGACCTGCGGTGAATGAAAATGCTGTAGCTGCCCATTAGCGGTGTATCCTTCTAATTTGCCATCTGCAACCGAATGCTGTAGCAGGTGATTGCAAACACATACCAAGCCTTCCTGCCCGGGTAGGCAGCGGGCGCTCAGATAGGCGCGTGTGGACGCAAATGCACCCTTAGCATGTAGGGTATTGTTTTGTGCTAAAGATGTCCATACTTGCGCGGTTTCCGGTTCCCACAAGGAGCGGACCCAATCAGCAGCCCCAACCCCTGCGGTCTCCCCTACCCAAACGGCCCATGTAGAGAATGGAACCTGGCTATGTTGAATGTTCTGCCAGTGCTGCTCCCAGGCAAGAAAAATATCCTTTGGATCATAGGCTTGAAAAGCCTGCACCACAGCAGGATGATCTACGCCATGCATGGTGGTGTAATGGATCAGCGTCTCCAACGACTGCGCATCCTCCAGCTTCATCGTACAAAACATGTCCAACCAGCGTTGCCACAGTTGTAGTGGTGGACTGTTTAGCTGAATGCCATGCTCGTCTGACACGTTAGACCAATCCCACAGCCATAGTCCGTGCAAGGTGAGCATGGTTTCTATATAGGCGGGTAGATTTTCTGCGAGCAGAGTAAACTGATCCAACTCATGATCATAACAGAACACCGCTGGCTCTGTTGCGGATGTCGCCATATCAAGCAGTATCGGATCACCCGCACCATTATAATTAAGGATCAGATATCGTTGCTCGTCCGCTGCTGAGTCGGTATCTTCCCCATAAGATGTAAAATAGCCAATATACTCATGATTCCAGCCAAATTCTCCTGTGATATCGTCGAGGATATTCGGTTCTTGTTCAAGGCCATTACTGCTTTCATATGAACAAGCCGGTTCATCGGCTACAATACAGTGTTGAGGGAGGCACCATAGCAAATGTAAGCTGCCACACCGCTTTATCAACTCAGACAGGGAGGCAGGCAAAGGCATCTGCAGCCGTTCCTCCAGCTCAGTTAGTTCACTTGTAGAAATCCCCTTCGACCATTGGTATACCACGTCAGACATCCCACCTTGTCTCAGACGATCGGCGATCTGTCCCAGCTTTTCTAAGGTTCGTTCAAAATGTACTGTCATTCGTATTTGTCCTCCTCTTACTCTACAACCTGGCAATGCTCTTTTTGCAAGAATGCTAGAATTTCATCACGAAGTGCTATCGCTGTGGGTTCATAAATGATCGCCACTTCGCGTCCATATGCATAGTTAAAACGCACATATCCGCCTAGAGTCTGAAGAAAAGCCATGCAAATATGCTCGTTTTCAATCCATAGATTTGAGTCAAAATGCTGTTTAAAACGCTGAGCCAATACCTGTATAGATGCTGGAGCTATTTGCAAGGCTTGATCGTTCGGATGGGCTGAACCGCAAGCTTCCGCCGTCTCGGGTGGATTAAATAGTAGAAATGTTGCTGCTCTATCCAGACTGACAGGTTCGAAATAACGGGGGAATGGCTCTATTCTTCCGAATTCATCCTGTAGTATATGCTCCAGTGTATCTGTAAATGGAACCTGAACATCTAATGGCTTCTTAGTAATGACCTCCGAATGTCGCGGTAGCCAAAGCAAACCTTCGACCTGAGGGTGCACCGCTAGGAAATCCCCATCTATGGAGCTACCGATGACCACGCACTCGCCTAGCTGTTGCACGGTGATCGGACAGTTATCATCATGCCTCCACAGTTCGTAATCCGCATAGGATTGTAATAGTTGAGCATCAGGCGGTTCAATCACCAGCAGTCCGCAAAAGGTACCAGGCCCATAGCGGGTGAGGAATGCTACATAGGGAGGTGGTAAAGTTAATCCATAGGTATGTTCGAAAGTTGTCAGTTCTTCGGCAGCCACCGTCGTATGTTGTGTGGAAACCCAATACATATGAATACACCTGCTTTCCGGCACTCTATCTATAGGGGTAGAGTCCAAAAGTAAATGAGAGATATGCTATAATCAGGAAATAAAATAGTTATAGATTAGTCTATCTTAATTCCGTAGGAACTACAATTTGTGAGGGACGAAGGAGGAACACATCTTATGACATCAGGGGTACAAGCCTACATCGGTCCAATTTTTGAGGAGATTGACCAGACATACGCTTCTGAGCAAAAGCGCATCGCCGAATTCCAAATCAAAAGCGTCCTTCACGAAGGGATTCATGAATACTTAAAAGTTACTTGTAAGAAGGATGGGCTGTGGGTGGATACCCACGAACCGTTTGATTGGGATCGTCGTAGACCGGATGCGGAAATTTCTGGGTTTACAGATGGGGTAACATTGCAGCAGGTGCAGGACGAATGGATGCCTATGTTCAAGGAAAAGATAGAGGCGCTATTTAATTCGGAAGAATTCAGCTCCATGTTCTTTCGTTATCGACTGGATTTTCATCTGGAAGTGGTCTTGGAGAATAAGGCCAATCATTTTACATTCTCACTCCTAAATGAAGATAAACGGCAGCAACTGTTAGCCACTATCCAACAGTTTGTAGAGCAGAAGCTCAACCCCTCCAGTAAAGCTATCCCGAAGGAAGAGGACGATTTCTTCTTAGTGAGACACTTGCTTGATCCTCATTTGTACCCTGTAAACGCCCAGCGGATGAATGAGTTGCTGAATCGAATGGATGCCAAAGTGAAGGTCAGCCGCAAGCGTGAGGAAGCATGGAGGTATCAGCTCAGCAGTGGCTTAAAGCATTGGGCTGAGGATGAATTTCTGCTGAAGTATGCGGATCGGGAAAAAAGCTATGGACTGGATTATAAAGTGAAGCCCGATATTCTCCCTTCGGAAATTCCCGCGCCAGCCATGGAGATGTTCCTGCTTACCGCGATGCGGGTGGGCTCGACCGATGCCGATGCACGGCAGAAGTATTTGGAGATTGCTGCACAGTTGGGTTCGGATCAGGCAGCCCAGTGGCTTAAGAACGGATCAGGAAGCATCCCAGCGTTATATACAAGTGAGCGAGTCATCTGCCAAGCCAATGATATTTTGCAAACGCTGGAGGTTCAGATTCGTTCAGAGGAAGAAGAGAGCTATAGAGAAGCACTCGTATATTTATGCGATATTTTAAGAAAGGGCTTTACCAAGGAATATCGGATGAAGTTCAAAAGCAAGGTGAAAAACTACCTGCCTGTACCCAAGTTGGCTAAATCTACGTTGCATCGTTTCTTCGCCAATGCACTTGAATATCCTGCGCTGCATCCGTTGCTGGCTGAATATGCTGAGGTCGTGATGGAAGAGTTCAAGTGGTATAACGATGTAGAGCCCGGTGAAAAGTCGGCAATGCCGGGAACCTATGCGGTGATGGGACTGGGCCTAAAAGGAAAGAACTATTTCCCATTAGTGAATCGTTATATGAAGCTGGTGGACAGTGAACATCAGTCCGTACAGGACGGTTACGCCGCTGTATTTGCTGACGCACACGGACTGACACCGGACACGATACCCGTTTGGACGAGGGTTCTACTGGCAGGCAACGAGTCTGCCAAACCACTGAAGTCATCCGGAATTGAAACCGTAGAGCAGGCACAGGTATTGGTGGAGGAGCTTAAGAAGCTGGAGAACTACGAACAAGAGGTGCTTGTTTATCGTATATGGGGTGGCGCGAAGAAACTAAAAAACAGCCTGAAGCAGGCTGTCCCTGAGGTAAAAGAGCTGCTGGAAACGCTTATTCCATAAAAGCATCATATTCATGATAATATCGCAGTCCTTGCGCAATGCGTTCAATATCCGGCTCGCTTCCGCTGTGGCGTAACACTTCAATGACATCCTGTACAGTCGCCACCTCCAGCCAAGATTGCACCTGATGGTCTGGCAGAGATGCAGGTATACTTTCATCACGATGATTGGTGACGGTGAGACCGGCATCCTCCAGTTCCCACAATTCTTCCTCGGGAATGATGTAATAGGTAGAATTGAGCGGATTACTTTGAACATGTTTCAGATTGGCAAATACCCATTCATTGATTTCTGTTTGGTCAACGGCATGGACCAGTGCTTCAAGGCTGTCAAAAGTTTGTATGCTCATGTATGGAGACTCCTCTCTTAGCCGCTGGCTTATGCTGTAGCTTTTGTAATATCTTTAAGATGGACTGGCGATTCTTCGCATCCTTAATGTACCTGGGAATGGAGTGGGAAGCCGTACGCATCATACCGGATGCAGGCTTTTCTCGCAACTCGGCAGAGATATAGGAGAGCAGGTAATTCAGGTGTATCCGGTTAAGAGCCCAGACAGGTTTCCCCCGATAGTAATCTAGGAAGTACAGCTGGAGCTGGAAAATAGGGTCTTTTCCGTTTTGGATCACGTTCGTATGCCATTCGCGTGATTGCACACGATGCACCGGAACCTGATTGCGTGTCTCACAGTGCGGACAGTTTATATTTGTATTTTTATGGAGTTTCGTTCGGTCATCATGGATTTCGATATTAAAATACCGTTCGCAATGGTTGCATACGCCGCGTGCATAGAATGTATAAGATTCGGGCTGCTGATATGTGTAGTAACAATGAGAACATCGAACGACGTAATAACAGTCTTTTTTGGATATGGAAATAAAAGCTTGGCCCTGACAACGGGGGCAGTGAACAGTTACCTGTTCTCCTCTTCTAATCACGGCGCTAAAGTCATATTTGTATCCATATTCATCTTTGAAGCGTTTTTGCTCCATGTTCGTTCCTCCTTTTCGGAAAGATCGTAAAAACGCACTCTTTATATTTCATATGTTATAATATTCCTTAACAACAGAATGGCTTAGATGGGCGGTCGGCTAGTCTCCTGTGAGGGAGGTGAGGCCTGTGGAGGTTAAAGACACCTTAATGTTGATGATTCAATTCGCAACGTTGGTGATTCTGATTCTTTCCTTCCATAAAAAGAAATAGACCGCCCGTGGTAGGAACCGGTCTATTTCGAATACCGTGAACTTGCAGCCACCGCCCTTAAAAGCGGCTGTTGCCAAAGAGTGAGGATGTTGACGCATCTTCACTCTTTTTTAGAATATACATCTTATTCCCATTTTAACACTTGAAAAAGACCTTTTCAATGTGCCTAAGAGCGAAAAGGTGAATAAAGATGCGCGAAAGGAGAGGGCGAGCATGAGCATTTTTACAGGACTACAGCGTCCGCAATTCCAGGCTTACTATGATGAGGCTTTTCTAATAGAGCATCGTTTTGAAAATGGTATGGGCTTTCCGCCTTCTTATATAGATTATGTCAAAACTCTTGGTTACGGGCGACTATGCGGCTTATGGAACATTCATATTCCTCTTGGCGATCACCCGGATTCATGGCTTCATCGTTATCATGATTGGCGGGCTTGGTTTGATGATTTGCTGGAATCAGAAGAGGTTTTACAAGAAGCGGCGCTGGAGCCAGATGGTTTTCCGGAGCTTTTGGAGCATGCGGTCCCTTTCGCTTCCAGTGAAGAGGATGACTTGCTGATCTGGGATATTCAATCGCCTGATGAACGGGGGGAATTCCCAATCTATGCTTTGAATCTGCGCACATGGGGCAATTTTCGGTATGCAGCCTCGGATTTGTATAGCCTCGTCGAAGCGTTGGTGGATGAAGAGCGCGTGAAGTCGGTATTGGGGACAGAGCGTACATCATTCCCATATACGTTTGAACCCTTTTAACAGGTCAAATAACCACCTTGGCATTCAAACTTCAAGGTGGTTATTTGTGCTGCTATTCTTCCTAGCGGTCATCATATTGGGCTAAATATTGCTGTACCAACTCATATCCAGCCACGCCCATTACCGTATATTGATTATATTCTTCCAGTTCCAGATTGCGTATATATTCATCCCCACAGTATAGATGGCCCGCGCAATTAAAATATTTTAGCTGCTGTTGTTCCTCGGAAAGAGGGCGATGATCGATAATGGGCCATACTCCTTTCGTCAGATTTTGGGTGGCGGTGAATATAACTTCAAATCGGCCGCGATAATTTGTGAACGGAAGATATGTCGTTTCTCCCTCGTACGCTTGATTCTGGCCTATGGATAGAACCCCGAAGGAGAACGCTTTTTTGAATCTACCATACAGTGCGCAGATCACCTGACATACCGCAAATCGGCCGTCATGCAGGGGGATAACAAAAATATCGCCTTCCTGATGTTTGATTCTTTTGAACACCATCGTCAGGCCAGCTCTTCCTGAAGGATCTCTGTTTTTAGACCTTTAGCGCTGGTAATCGTAATGCTGATCGCATCATAGCCGTTCCGCTTCGCATCTTCAAAATCGCATCGTTCGCCATTGATCAGCTCTAACTGCCCATTCTCATCTACATCGTCTGCAAACTCGTCATCCCAATCAACATTATAAAAGGCAGTTACGCTTACCTCGAAAGTATCTTCACCATCTTCGTCCAGATAGGGCAGCAGGGGAGTGCGATTGTTCTGCTGCTCCTTGGTATAAACTTCGCATAGCAGAGCATCGTAACCATGGCGGGTTCCGTCAAAAATCACGATCTGTTCACCTGTGACTGCATCTTCTGCAATAATGAGTTGGGGTGCAAATTCAGTACCAGTGATCAGCTCGTCCATAAGTTCTCCGTAATAAAAAATGTGGAATTTCGTATGTCCTGCCTGTGAACGAAGCGTACCTGTCCACTCCTGCTCGACCCATGCCTCAGGGTTTTCGGGTACAACCCAACCCTCCAAATAAGCCGGTCCCTGCTTAGCATTATGTATTTCTGTCATCATTAGGCCTTCCTTTCTGCTCGTTGAGTCGTTCAATTACCTGATTAAAAAACGTTGTAAAGTCTGTTGCCACCAGATACAAATGTCCGCATTCGTCCTGCTCTGCAATATCATAGTTCAGTTTGTCATCATAAGCATGAAGATGTGTGCGGTCCCAGTAGTACACATACGGGGTGTATTGCTTACATGTCAGAACGTAAAAATTGTCGCCCGCATCTGCACCAATCAACAAAGCGCTCTCGACATGATTGATTTCATCCAGAAATTCATCATTAATCGCTAGAAGGTCATGATTTTTGTTGGATACCTCATATCCGAAAAAACAAGTCAAATCAATGTCTCCGTTATCCACTCGATCGAAGGGCACATTGCAATAAAAAGGGGCGGCTACATAAAATCCGTTATATTGTGAAAGAAAACGTTTATAGCCAGCGGGCAATATACGCTGTATCTGTTCCTCCAATGCTGCGATCTGGGCAGGCAAAAGCCCTGATTCAATTGCGAATGACATCAACAACCAGCCCCCTTGATTCTAGTAAACCATAGATCTCTTTTTTGGAAATGAGACGACGCAGCGGTGCATCACTGTGAGATTATGTCATCGATAGGGTAACGATTTTGTTGTTCTCATCCACATCTACCTTCACATTCACTCCCAGCTTATCCTTAAACAGCTTACTGATATTGATATAGTCATCCTTAACCGGACGGCTTGAATTACCAGTTGTGCGAGTCATCCCAGCGGTGATGATGGAACGGACGTATGTTTTATCGAGCTTGGCTTCGGGATTATAGGTATAAATCATCCGTTCATGCTGATTATAAAAATGGGTTAATTCCGTGTAGTCGTTAGCATTCTCATACTGCTTTTCCTCACGCACATACTCAGGGTGGTCCATGGTGTAGTGGATTCCCCCGTCGAGGAAAGGATTTTCCTTGGAGGTTCGGAGTTCATATTGTCCATAGGCTAGCTGAAACAGATACTCTAAGCCTGAGCCCTCCGCCTGGTAGTAGAGCTGACGACTGTCCCCTCTTTTATCTATAGCGGCATAGCTACTGATTAAAGGCCAGGCATCATACTTTTTATCCTTTACCTCAATGGCAAGCTTGTAATGTACAAGCACCTTTTCATTTTGAAATAATCCAAAGCTGCTCATAATAAAATACGCAGGCACACATATAATTCCGATAATTAATATGAATATAAATATTCTTACACGCATAAGTAGAGTGATTCTCCTTTGGTTGTCGATTATGTGGAAAGCTCCCGTTTGGCAGATACACGGAATTCCTCATGCTCTACTAATTGTTTCAGAGCATGTTGTGCGAAAGGCATGCTTTTATGTGCGCGAAGCAATGCAAAAGCGGCCCCCTTGACTAAGATATATGTATCACTACGGATCAACTCTCATGTCTGTAGCTCGATAAAGCTTCTTCCGGTCCGCCACCCTCCAGCAGCACCATAACCGCATAGGAGATCGTATCAATCCAATCGTCGAGGGTGTTGATCTGCTCTACGGTCAGCAGATGATTTCGCTGCAGCATACCATCAGGATGCAACGCCCATGCCCGTGTATATTGGCAAATCCCCCACAGTGCGGCAATCAACTCTCGTTCTATGGATGGTTTCTCCAACTCATCTGCCAGAACTTCAATGATAGTCATGAGTTCATGAAAATTGTCCTCGATCAGTTCGCCTTGGAAGGGGCGAAGCATCCCTAAAAATCCGCTTCGCATTTTGGGATGCTCCAGATCATCATGGATAAAAGAATGACAGCGCAACAGCTCACGGGCTTCTTGTTTATTCATGAAGTTCCGTAATCTCTGCACGGATGCCTCTGCACAGAAAGCTGCCTGACAGCCCCGACAAGGCATCGATGTCAACGACCATATCAGCCTCTTCATAACGGAAGTCAAGTTGCAAAATGATATTTTCTGTTTCTACAGGGCTTAATACATGCTCTTTAGTTTCCAGAAATGTAAAAGTTACTGCATAGCGTGGGACGTCTTTTGCTGGAGCTTCAGGGATTACAGGTGCCTCAGTTGAAGGCTCCAGATCCGGTGATTTAGGGACAAGCACGCTAGCGTAGGATAGCTCAATCGTCAGCGTAATCTGGTCTTTCGTCATATTAGCAGCTGTAATTCGGTCATAATGAAAGGGAGGGAAATAGCCAAGCTTTTCGACAATGCTGTCTGCACCTTGAATAGAAACAGTTGGAGAGAAAGCCAGCTCCAGTCCGATGGACCCTGCCAGTTGGTCTTCATATTCCGGATTAATACGGACAAGGGCCTGTTCCGGCTCTACTTTCAAAATCGTGCCTATAAAATACTGTTTGCCATGGATCAGAACAATATCATGCGGAACGAACGGCAACGCTCCCCCGGCTTGATAATGAATGAGATATTCGTTCTCTTTTTTTTCAACCTTTTGAACTTGAATTTGCATAAATTGCAGCCTCCTGGGGTTAATAGTATGACGGATTGTTTAAGTGTGTGGTAAAGGGAACGGAGTCCACGATTGAAAAACATACTTCATATCCGGGGTATCCTGTTCGAGCATAAATGGAAGAATATCCATAATGGCGCGTGCTTTACTGCCAGCATAAAAGTTGCGCGAGCTATGTAACATTTTGTTTGCCTTTATCCACTGGCTGAGCTGCATCATAACGTCTTCGACGATTGTTTGGTTGATACGTTCATAAACGTCCTGACGGATCGAAACGAGTATGCCGCAATTATTGGATGATTGGGACATGGGGTCATTGGACAAAAGAATGTACACTTCCGGCGTCGTCCCTTTGTTATAGGACGATTTGATACTAGGCGCCTCTATAACCAGCATCAAAGGAGTCAATTCATCATTGGTTACAATACGAAGCAACTCCTGCTTGTCCCAGCGAATCTTACCGTGTTTGGCTTTCGTGGATTGATAGATAGACACACGGGTATTGCGGATTCCTGATATATTCAGGAACGTTTCAAAACAATCGAACAGGTTAGCAAAGCACTCTTCAGCAAACAAAGTGTGCTTCTCCGACAAGGAACCGGTCATTATAAAATTATAATGCAAGTTGTTAACCACAAGCATCCATCCTTTATTCATGAATTACCAATTCTTATACCATAATATATGACATGAAGATCGAATTCACCTTTTATATAGACTGTGGTCCTGTTCATTAAAATCGTTTGGAAACCAGTTCAACTTCGCGTATACTAGGAAAGTCATACATGGAACGGTCCTGAGCCGCATTGCGGCCGTATGTTGGTTACATGAACAGATTCAACGATAACGGATAAGCTCCCTTCCTGAAAAGGGTAGAATGAGAACCGATACAAAAATGGGAATTCTGAACTATGGAACGATAGATGTCATATGGCACATGAACCTATTTTACGTGACACATATTGAATACAGATAAGGGAAGTGAATACCACTTGAAGAATTTTGCAGCATTAGGCGTAGAGCAGCATTGGGTAGAAGCCTTGAAAGAACAGGGGATTTCATCTCCAACTCCTGTACAGCAGGAGTCGATTCCACTGCTGATGGAAGGTCAGGATGTGATTGCCGAGGCACATACGGGAACCGGAAAGACGCTTGCGTTTTTACTGCCGATTTTACAAAAGCTGAATTTGGACAAGCGGCACCCGCAGGCGCTTGTGATTGCACCTACGCGTGAATTGGCACTCCAGATTACAGAGGAAGCTAAATGCTTGGCTGCTGCGGAGCCGAGTTTATCTCTACTAGCTGTTTACGGAGGACAGGACGTGGAGCGTCAGCTTCGTAAACTGAAAGGTGGCGCACAACTGATTATTGGGACACCTGGGCGACTGCTGGATCACCTGAGACGTGGCACGCTGGATCTAGGCGGCATTAAAATGCTGGTCCTGGATGAAGCCGATCAAATGTTACACATGGGCTTTTTGAACGATGTGGAGACGATTCTTCAGGAAGTTCCTTACCGGAGACAGACGATGCTGTTCTCCGCTACGATGCCAGCCGGTATTCGCAAACTGGCTCGTGTATATATGAACGAACCTGTAGATGTCAAAGTGAAATCCGCTTCTTCCGTTCCGGTGAGCCAAATCCGTCAGGTCGTTGTGCAAACAACAGACCGGGGTAAGCAACAGGCATTGGTGGATATGCTGAATACGGATCGTCCGTACTTGGCTGTTATTTTCTGCCGTACGAAGCGCCGGGCTGCCAAACTGAACGAAGAGCTGCAAGAAATGGGCTTTCAGAGCGGTGAGCTTCACGGGGATTTGTCCCAGAACAAGCGGGAGCAAGTGATGAAGGCGTTTCGTGAAGCGAAACTCCAATTGCTCGTAGCGACTGATGTAGCTGCACGCGGCCTGGATGTAGAAGGCGTCACGCATGTCTTCAACTACGACATGCCGCAGGATGCCGAAAGCTACATCCACCGCATCGGGCGTACCGGCCGTGCCGGAGGCAAAGGCGTGGCGGTGACGCTCGCTACGCCAAGGGATATTCCAGAGCTTCGGAACATCCAGAAAGTTGCTGGTGTCACATTCACCAGCAGTGAGGGCGGCGGACAGCGTAGACCTGCTTCCGATACGGCTGATCGGCAGGGTCGAGAACGCCGTTCGGGCAGAAACGACCGCCGTTCCTACGGTGGCAACGACTCCGGCGGTGGACGCCGGGGCAGCGGCCGCGAACAGGCGGGCCGTCGTGACAGTGCAGGCGGCGAACGTCGCTCTAGCCGCGGCAGTAACGAGCGCAGCGGATATGACCGCAGCAGCGGTTCCGCACGAGGAGGCCAAGGTCGCTCGGCGGGACAAAGCAGCGAGCGTGGCGGGTATGACCGTAGTAGCGGCGGTTCTGCACGTGGAGGCCAAGGTCGCTCGGCAGGGCAAAGCAGCGAGCGCGGTGGATATGACCGCAGCAGCGGCGGTTCCGCACGAGGAGGCCAAGGTCGCTCGGCAGGACAAAGCAGCGAGCGCGGTGGGTATGACCGCAGCAGCAGTGGTTCTGCGCGCGGAGGCCAAGGTGGCCGCGGTGGACAAGCCAAAGGCGGCCCGCGTGGTGGTCAAGGACAAGGAGGCCGTCGCGGACGGTCCAGATAGATAAAATAGGAGTATTCTCATAGAATGCTCCACTATGGTTATCATAATAGCCCCGGGGAGGCTCATCTTCCGGGGCTATTGTAATCTTCATCCATACCGCTGAAAGAGCAGCGCCATAAGATAAATTCAAAAGATAAATTTGGAGGGGTTATACATCATGCAGGAACAGGATATGGGCAAGCGCGCCATGGTCTCAGCATGGATCAGCCTGATTAGCAACATCCTATTAACCGGCATTAAGATTATTACAGGACTTATGTTCAACAGCAAGGTGCTGGTAGCCGATGGTGTGCATAATGCTGGGGACGTGATTGCCTCTGCAACGGCACTGGGGGCGATGCGCATATCTAGCCAGCCGCCGGATGAGGACCATCCTTATGGTCACGGCAAGGCAGAAGTGATCGGTGCAAGCGTGGTGGCGGTCATATTGTTTGGAGCGGGTATATTCATCGGCTATCATTCGATTGCAGCACTGTTCGAACCGATGCCACAGGAGCATATACTGGCATTGGTGGCCGCCATTATTTCCTTGCTCTGGAAACAGTGGCTGTATATCTACACGATTCGTATCGGGAGAGCGGCCAATAGTCAGGGTCTTATTGCAACGGCAAAAGATCATCTCGCTGATGTGTACGCCTCTGGGGCTGCTGTACTGGGTATCGGATTGGGGCTGATTGGGGAGCACTGGGGCATTTCAATCTTATCTTACGGTGACCCTATTGCGGGATTCGTAGTGGCATTGCTAGTTCTGAAATTGGCGTGGGAAATGGGCCGTGAATCCATAGATGTGCTTATGGAAAAGGCGATTGCAACGGAGGAAATTGAGAGCTACGCCGCAGCCGCACTGAGTGTAGCCGAGGTTCAACGTATTGACCGTATCCGTGCCCGTGAGCACGGCCATTATATTATCGTGGATATCCGCGCTTCAGTGGATGCCTCTTTGACGATTCAGCAGGGACACGATATTATTCGACTGATTAAGGGGGCTGTCATGAAGCGGGAACCGCGGGTTTATGAGGTGCTTGTCCATTTGAATCCATGGTATGCGGACGACCACTAGAACAGACGGCGCGAATTGACAGATAACTTGCAGGAAGGGTATGCTTTTAAAAGCCGAACGATGATGAATAAAAGCGAGGTTACCCGAAAATATGCGAAAATTTTTAAAATGGTTAGGCATTTCTGTGACTGCGGCGGTTCTTTTAGTGGGCGGATATTATACGTATTCTATATATCATTTTACGAATCAAATTTCAGTTGCTTCCGGACAGGATTCGAAATTCAAACCGCAGGCACAAACTCAAACCAATGTACAACCTGTAGAGGTATCGCTCCCACCGGAATGGGATGGGACAGAAAGAGTGAATATTCTGCTGCTAGGCGGCGACTCCCGTGGAGAGGATTCAGGGCGTTCTGACTCCGTTATGGTTGCTTCTATTGATCCGGTTACGAAAAAGGCTACACTGATGTCGATTCTTCGTGATACCTACGTCAATATCCCAGGTCATGGGCAAAGTCGATTGAATGCTGCCTTTTCCTACGGGGGACCGGATTTGACCAGACAGACCGTGAGCGACCTGCTGGGCATACCAATTCAATATTATGTATATACTGATTTCAATGGTTTTATTGCGCTGGTTGATTCTGTGGGTGGTATTGACCTGGATGTCGAAAAAGATATGCATTATACCTCCAAGGCGGATAAACACCAGTTTGATATTGATTTGAAAAAGGGAATGCAGCACATGGACGGTAAAACAGCCTTGCAATATGTACGCTTCCGTCATGATGCGACTTCCGATTTTACGCGTACGGAGCGGCAACGCAAATTCATTACTGAGCTTGGCGGTAAAATTCAGTCAACCTCATCTCTAATCAAACTGCCGAGTATTTTAAATAGCATTTCTCCTTATATTGAAACGAATCTGAGTACTACGGAAATGCTGCAATTGGCTTCATTGGGCTTTAATATCGATGCAACAACAGTAGCGAAGCAGCAAATCCCGCCGAATGAATTGGTGCGCGGGGAAACCATTAAGGGTGCGCAGGTATTGGGTGTAGACGAAAGAAAGCTCAAGCGCTTCATACAGAATCTTTTTGAACAGGAGAACAAACCTGTGACCACGACGGTGGATGCTGCAACCACGATAAATGATACTCCATAACCCTCGAAAGCAAGCGAAGTTCGTACGATGACGTACAACTTTGTTTGCTTTTGTGTTTATTTGGGTATAACCTTGTATATTTTGTCCCAAAAATATATCGTATCTATGAAGAACGTATACTCATTTGTGTAAAGAGAAGGGGAATGTGGTGTGGAAATAACTCCGGCATGGAAAGACCGATTCAAGAAGTTTTTTCTGAACAACAAGTTTGTGTTATTCCTGCTGGTACTGCTGCTGATCGGCTTGAATATCTTGGTTCTTACCAAAATTTCATACATATTCACACCTGTCATAGTGCTGTTAAAAACGATCATTCTCCCTGTTATATTATCCGGCGTGTTGTACTATCTGTTCAACCCGTTGGTTGATGTACTGGAGCGTAACAAGGTGAAACGAGTATACTCCATTGTTGTATTGTTTTTGCTTATTATAGGGGTTATTGCGATTGTGGTTACATCGGTGGTGCCTGTGATCCGTGATCAAATACAGGGGCTTATTCAAAATTTCCCTGCCTATAGCGAGCAAGTACAACGACAATTCGAGAAACTGATCGGCAGCGATTTTGTAAACCAGTTCCAGAACACGATTCAAATTAATCCATCTGAGCTGGCCTCCAAAGCTTCTGAAAAGTTATCTAGCTTTATTAATAATGCATGGACGGGTGTGGGCAGCTTTTTGGGCGTGGTTACAGAAACGGTACTTGCGATTGCCACGGTTCCATTTATTCTGTTCTACTTGCTAAAAGATGGACACAAGCTACCACAGTTTATCCTGAAAATGCTCCCGCCTATGTTTCGTAAAGAAACAGATCGCATTATGACCGAGATGAATCATCAGGTCAGTTCCTATATTCGTGGGCAGATTATTGTCAGCTTCTGTATTGGGGCGCTGTTGTATATTGGTTACCTAATCATTGGATTAGACTACTCTTTGACGCTTGCAGTCATTGCATCCTTTACGAGCGTTGTCCCCTACTTAGGTCCCGTCATTGCCATTACACCTGCGTTAATTGTAGCCTTGGTTACCTCACCGATTATGCTGCTCAAGATGGTTATCGTGTGGACAGTCGTACAGCTCATTGAGGGTAAATTAATTTCTCCACAAATTATGGGCAAATCTCTTCGGGTACATCCGATCACGATTATCTTCGTTATTCTGACCGCAGGCAATTTGTTTGGTGTGGTGGGAATTGTACTGGCGGTTCCGGGGTATGCTGTCTTGAAAGTAATCGTTACACATTTGTATAGTTTCTTTAAAAAGCGTTCGCATCTCTATGAGGCGGATAAAGGGAACGCAAGTCTTTACGAAAAATAAACTTTTCCACTATAAAATTGATAGGGGCCCCTCTTGGGTAACTGTGGCTACGCGTGCTATAATTAATGTCTATCCTTATTCCCAAATAGAAAGGTCAGACTTTTATGATAAAACTCAGCATTCTTGACCAATCTCCGGTATCGGAAGGCATGACGCATGCGCAGGCATTACAAAAGACCGCTGAGCTTGCTATAGAGGCGGAACGCTTGGGTTATCATCGCTTTTGGGTATCAGAGCATCATTCTGCAGCAAATCTCGCTGGGTCCAGCCCGGAGGTACTGATTTCACATCTGGCCGCCCGTACTCGGGCCATTCGAGTGGGGTCGGGTGGGGTGATGCTGCCTCATTACAGCGCTTATAAAGTAGCGGAAAACTTTCGTGTGTTGGAGGGATTGTATCCGGGACGCATTGATTTAGGTCTGGGACGGGCGCCTGGAGGAATGCCCATTGCTACCAGAGCCCTGCAAGAAGGCAAAATGCGAGGGGGTGTAGATCTATACCCTGAGCAGTTGGATGACCTGTTAGCTTATTTACATGACAGCACAGGCAATAATCACCGTTTCGGTTCGCTACAGGCGATGCCGCTTATAGAAACTGTACCGGAAATGTGGTTGCTCGGCTCCAGTGGTGATAGCGCAGGTCTGGCAGCCGAGCGTGGCGTGGGCTTTGCGTTTGCACAGTTCATTAATGGTGAAGGCGGCACAGGGGCTATGAAGGAATACCAGGAAAGCTTCCAGCCTTCCCAGCATAGTGACCAACCACGTTCGCTTGTTGCCGTATTTGCGATCTGTGCGGATACCGAAGAGGAGGCCAATCGCTTGGCTTCCAGCATGGACTTGTCTCTTGTACTATTAGAGCAGGGAATGCGCTCCGCTGGAACACCTTCCGTGGAAAAGGCACTGGCGTATCCGTATACGCCGTTTGACCGGATGCGGATACGTGAGAATCGCAAACGTATGGTGGTCGGTTCGCCCGAACAGGTGAAGCGTCAGATTGAGCAATTAAGTAAGGACTATAATGCACAGGAGATCATGGTTGCGAGCATTATTCATGACTTTGATGCCAAAATGAAATCTATACGTCTCATGGCCGAAGTACTTGGACTGTGTTCTGTACAGTCATAATGCAATTCGCCGGATTTGAAAGATCACAGCTTCAAGGAGCTGTGATCTTTTTTTTGAATTTTTTGAGAAAATATTGGATGATATGCACTGTATGATATAGGAAATAAACCAGTTAACACTTGATAATGATTATCAATATCTTTATTATATAAAGATAGAATGAAGTTTTGATGAAAGTCGTGCGTTAAGCCCGTGACTATATATATTGGATAAGGGAAAGGGATGATTCCACATGTTTCGTCTGAAAACGGCAAATCTGGATATTGCTTATGAAGATCGATTGATTGTAGAAGATCTGAACGTAGAAATACCGCAAGGGAAAATCACAGCCTTGGTAGGCGCAAATGGTTCTGGCAAGTCCACCATTCTGAAGACGATGGCTCGCATCATGAATCCTAAGGGCGGCAGTGTTCTGCTTGACGGTAAATCCATTCATAAGCAATCCACCCGGGAAGTAGCTAAGCAGCTGGCTATTTTGCCGCAAAATCCGACTGCACCGGAAGGATTAACCGTGACGGAACTGGTATCTTACGGACGTTTTCCTTATCAAAAAGGTTTTGGTTCCATGAAAGCGGAAGATCGCAAAATGGTAGAGTGGGCCATTCAAGTAACGGGAATGAGCGAGTTCCACGATCGTCCGATTGATCAGCTTTCTGGCGGTCAGCGTCAGCGTGCCTGGATTGCTATGGCACTTGCGCAGGATACGGATATTTTATTTCTGGATGAGCCGACGACATTTTTAGATATGGCGCATCAACTGGAAGTGCTGCATTTGCTGGAGTATCTAAATACTTCGGAGGAGCGCACCATTGTTATGGTCGTGCACGATTTGAACCATGCGGCCCGGTATGCTCAGCATATGATTGCAATCAAAAAAGGGAAAGCTGAGGCGGTAGGAACTCCAACTGAGGTTATGTCCCCTGATGTGCTGCGTGAAGTGTTCGGGATTGAGGCTGATATTGTAACAGATCCTCGTACAGGTGTACCGCTCTGTCTTCCGTATGCTTTGGCTGGACAGCCTGCGGTAAGCCAAGCCATAAAAGAAATGAATGTGGAAGATAAGCAACCTGTGGGTTCTGTTGCTGAGCGACGTGATGCTAGAGCACAAGTAGCGGCAAGAGGTTAAAGGGGACATACCATGAAACCACTGGATTACGATCAGCTTGAGCAACTAGCAAACATAGTGAGAGTCACGCCGGAGGATGCTGTATATTCCGGGCCAGTGGCCGAATGGCTTGAACCAGATAAGATCCGCTCTGTGATGGAGTATTATGGCGATCTTCTGCGTGCTGAAGACGATTTAACCGCAGCCGTTTACTTTGCGAACCAGTTGCGTGGCCTCGTGTTTGCGCAGCATTTTATGGTATCACTGTGTGAACGCCGTTGGGACCTGTCCGTTTCTAATCTCAGATTTCATATTTGTTATGAAGGTCAATATCCCTCTATTAGTCTTCAGGTCATCGACTTAACAGAGCTGGACAATACGTGGAACAATGGGGATCACCGTTCTTCCAAACAGGCTCAGCAAGTGTTACGAGACTTTTACAGTTTGCAGATGCGGCCCATGTTGGAAGCAATTGCTACCGTGGGGAGCGCATCTATCGGCCAAATGTGGGGACAGTTTCCGTTGGCATTGCTGTATTTTAAGGATAGAGTACAGCCATCGTTGACTGATCCTCAGGATGTGGAGCGCTTTGAACAAGATTATATGTATGTGACACGTGAACTTGAGGGAGAGATATTTGGGCGTAAAAGAAATCCGTTTACGGTTCGTCTCGTTGAATTGGACAATCCTTACCGCCCTGGTGAAAATACCTACATGAAACCGTCCTGTTGCCAATATTACAAGACAGGTGGAGGTCAGCGGTATTGTTATACTTGCCCCAAAATGTCCGCTTCCGAACGTGAAGAACGCAGACTCGAAGTGGTGGCATCACGGTAAAGTCTCTGTGGATGTTGGCATGTCCGTCACCTTTTGGTTAAAATAGGTTATGTAACCTAAACCAAGTGACACGAAGGAGGATGCTGTATGTCTGTCTATTCACATAATGCCGTAACACCAGCGAATCAGGAGGTTTCTCTGAATACTTACGCTGGTAAGGTGCTGGTTATTGCGAATACCGCCAGTAAATGCGGACTTACCCCGCAATATGGGGATTTGCAAAAGCTTTATGACGAATATAAGGATCGGGGATTAGTTGTATTAGGCTTTCCTTGCAACCAATTTGGCGGTCAGGAGCCGGGCAGCAGCGAGGAAGCGGCTGAATTTTGCCAACTGAATTACGGGGTTAATTTCCCGGTATTCGCCAAAGTGGACGTCAATGGACCGGATACAGCGCCTCTGTTTGAATATTTGAAAAAGCAACAGCCTGGAGAACAGGAAGATGGGACAATTCAGTGGAATTTTACGAAATTCATTGTGAATCGTGAAGGTGTACCTGTGGGTCGTTTTGAACCGAAGGAGTCACCAGAAGCGATGAAAGCAGCCATTGAGCAATTGCTATAGTAGCTTTGCCTTCATTCCAAAATATATGTTTAAAAAGGTCTGATTTCCGGCATGTCTCCGGGAAGCGGACCTTTTTTTGTTCTCTACATGTGCATTTGTCTAAGGTGGGAGCATCATGTGAAAGTCGATTCCATGGGCATAATCAGGCCGCCTACAGGGGAAACTGAATGGAGCAAAAAAACATTTCAGCAAACAGTTGATCTCGTATATCCTTTCTTTTTTAAATGTGGACAAATTATGAATATCACAAAAAGCTATTGTAATGTGAAAAATATCACACTATAATAAGTGCATGAAGTGAAATAAATCACAAACACTAACGAGCTGTTTACGTGAAACTATTCACAATTATTATACAGTTTATGCCCACACACCAAGGAGGAATTCAACATGAAAGTAGCAGTTATCGGATGTACACACGCAGGCACAGCAGCTATCGTTAACACAGCTAAATGTTATCCAGATGCAGAAATTACCGTTTACGAGCGTAATGATAATATTTCATTTTTATCTTGTGGTATTGCGCTGTACGTAGGTGGTGTCGTCAAAGATCCGCACGGCCTGTTTTATTCGTCTCCAGATCAACTGTCTGACTTGGGTGTAGTGACCAAGATGCTTCATGAGGTAACGAGTGTGGATACGGCTGGCAAGTCGCTGCATGCCCGTAATCTCCAAACAGGTGAAGAATTTACAGACACATTTGATAAACTAATTGTGACCACGGGATCATGGCCCATTATTCCAAAGCTGGAAGGCATTGAACTTGATCATATTTTGCTCTGTAAAAACTATAATCATTCCAATGATATCATTGAGAAAGCCCAGCACGTACAGAACATTACAGTCGTGGGAGCTGGATACATTGGTGTTGAATTGGTAGAAGCTTTCCAAATGAATGGTAAAAATGTAACGCTGATCGACAGTGCTGATCGTATATTGAATAAGTATTTGGACCATGAGTATACAGACCGGATTGAAAGTTCCCTGAAGGAACATGGCATTAAGCTGGTACTTGGCGAGACGGTGAGTCGTTTTGAGGGTACGAACGGTAAGGTAAGTAAAGTCGTGACCTCTAAAGGAGAATATGAAACAGAGCTTGTTATTCTCTGCATCGGTTTCCGACCTCAAACGGATCTGCTCAAAGGTCAGGTAGATATGTTGCCTAACGGTGCGATCATTGTGGATAACTATATGCAAAGTAGTTGCCCGGACGTGTTTGCAGCAGGCGACAGTTGTGCAATTCGCTATAATCCGACCGGCAAAACGGCTTATATCCCTTTGGCAACCAACGCAGTTCGTATGGGTACGCTGGTGGCACGTAATCTGGTGCAACCAACCATTGCCTACATGGGAACCCAAGGAACTTCGGGTATCAAAATTTACGAAGACAATATCGCAGGAACAGGCATGACGGAAGCTGCGGCAACAGATGAAGGCATGACTGTAGAAGCTGTAACCATTGAGGACAGCTACCGACCTGAATTTATGCCAACCTCCGAAAAAGTGTTACTGAAAGTGGTATATGAACAGGGGACGCGGAGAATTCTGGGTGCTCAAATTATGTCGAAGGTGGATTTGACGCAATCCATTAACACGCTATCCGTAGCCATTCAAAACCATATGACCATTGACCAGTTGGCCTTTGTCGATTTCTTCTTCCAGCCGCACTATAACAAGCCTTGGAATTTCTTGAACGCGGCAGGTTTACAAGCATTGCCTACAATATCTGAACGGAACCCAGTTACTGTATAATTAGATTTGTCTGTGACATTGTTCATAAGTTTGTCAACAATCTGAGGCGTACGGATGAATCCTTATAGTACAATATAGAGTAGCATAAGGATCAGGGGGGAAGTAACTTATGGGTTTGTTTTATATCCTTTTTCTTGTAGTCGTGGCCATGGTAGGCCTTGGTGGAGTTCTTTGGTTCTTAAGAGCAGTTGAAAAGGAAGAATACAATTAAATGTAAAGCGCGTAGTAGCGCAGTAGATGTAATAATACAGAAAAACAGTCCTTTTTTCAGGGGCTGTTTTTTTTATAGTTACGAAAGTGATTTTTTTCACAAACTTAATCACTGATTTTAAATAAAATATGAAAGAAGAATATTTTAGTGAATAGATATTAAAGGAGCGGGGATATATGGCGAGCTATAAACCGGGGCAAATTGCTGAAAAGACGGTGGAAACAGGAGTGGCCAAGGCGAACAACCCGTGGACTGTGGCGGTGGTACTGGGGTTTTTGGCAGGTGCATTTATTGCACTCGGGTTTTTGCTGGATATACGTGTTATTGCAAGTGCGCCTAAAGAATGGGGAAGCATTGCCACCTTTATTGGAGCTGCGGTGTTCCCTATTGGTCTGGTATTAGTTTTGATCGCAGGCGGAGAATTGCTGACCGGCAATATGATGGCGGTCCCTTTGGCGAGATGGGCAGGACGGATTAAGACAGGAGTCATGTTTCGTAATTTGGCGATTATTACGCTCAGTAATTTTGCAGGTGCGTTATTCGTTGCATTTTTCTTTGGGCATGTGCTGGGTTTAACAGAAACGGGCCCTTATCTGGACAAAGTGGTGGATATGGCAGGACATAAGCTACACGAAAGCTTTTTGCAGTCTTTTATATCGGGTATAGGATGTAATTGGCTCGTAGCACTGGCTGTATGGTTGGCATATAGCACAGACTCCATTGGCGGCAAAATTATGGGGATTTGGTTCCCGACCATGGCCTTTGTGGCTATTGGATTTCAGCACGTTGTTGCCAATATGTTTCTCATTCCGGCGGCTATTTTTGCAGGCCACTTTTCATGGGCAGATTATGTTATGAACTTCATTCCGGTCTGGCTGGGGAATTTGGTAGGAGGTAGCCTGTTTGTGGCTGGAGCCTACTGGTTGGCCTATCTGAAAAAGCCTCAAGCCAACGCACATCCAGTGAATGAATCTCCAACTACTTCTTCGGTTGCACATCCAATCCGTTGATTGATCCTACCTAATCACGGTACTTTAAACAGCAATGAACAAAGCAAATCCGCCATGACAGGCCCGGGGGAACGAAACCTGTCATGGCGGATTTTTTTGGGAGTGGTCCATGATTTGGCATGGAGGATGAGTGTGCTCTCGTCCATGATGCCTTGATCTTTTTTACCCTCAGTAAGATATGATGAAACAGGATGTTGAAAAAAATTATAATTCTTAAAAAATCCGTTTTGCTCTATGCAGCAGACGGATTTTTTTAATATTTTGGAGAGCGGCTGTGTGGGAAGATCCTTCTCTTGCCATCGGCCAAAGCTGTGGATATGATAAGATCAGTGTAATTTTTGGAAACGGTAACGGAAAGGAGCATCAACACTATGGATCATCGCAATAGCGCGCCTCGTGAGGCCACGCTTCAACAAGACTTACAAGGGGGACAGCGGATGACGGAGCAGCAGGACGGTATTTTTCCGGCTGTATGCCCGTTAGATTGCCCGGATACGTGTGGGCTCCTGCTTCACAAGGAAAAAGGAAAGATAATCAAGGTGACTGGAAACCCAGATCATCCCATTACCAAAGGGGCTATTTGTAACAAAGTTCGCAATATGACGGAGCGGGTATATGATCCTGATCGGGTGCTCTATCCGTTGAAGCGTATAGGCCCCAAAGGAGAAGGGAAGTTTGAACGAATTAGCTGGGAGGAGGCGGTCAATACCATTACAGGTCGGTTCAAGGAGCTGATCCGTACGGACGGACCGGAATCTATTCTCCCCTACAGCTTTTATGGCAATATGGGCGTATTGAGTGTGGATGGAATGGATCGCCGATTTTTTAATGCGCTGGGTTCAAGCCAACTGGATCAGACGATTTGCAGCGTGGCTGGGAATGAAGGCTGGGCGTCCGTTATGGGTTTTAAGGGCGGCACCAGCCCGGAGGACACGGAGGATGCAGACCTCATTATTGTGTGGGGTGGTAATGTCATTAGCACCAACATGCATCAGGTCGTTTTGGCTGAGAAAGCACGTAAAAAAGGTGCTAAGGTGGTCGTTATTGACGTTCATCGTAACCGGACGGCGCAATGGGGGGACTGGTTCATTCCGTTATATCCGGGGACGGATACAGCGCTCGCGCTGGGTGTTATGAATGTACTGTTCGCTCAAGGACTGACGGACGACGAATTTTTACATCGCTACACAGTAGGTCATGAGGAACTGCGCGAGCATGTTAAGACCTATACACCAGAGCGGGTTTCGCGGATTACCGGCGTGCCGGAAGCGGATATTATCCGTTTGGCGGAAATGTACGGAACTGCGAGAGCAGCGTATATCAATATCGGTAATGGGCTTCAGCATCATGATAATGGCGGTATGAACGTACGTGCGGTTACATGCTTGCCTGCGCTCACTGGACAATGGCTGAAGCACGGCGGGGGAGCGTCACGCTCCAACGGCGCTTATGCCAAGATTAACAGCGCCCATCTGGAGCGTCCTGATCTGCGACAGAACCCGGATGCCCGGATGATTAACATGAACCGGATCGGAGAAGCGCTGCTACAGAAGGAACAGCCGATTAAGGCGTTATTCGTATATTGCAGTAATCCGGTAGTTGTAGCCCCCGATTCGGAACGGGTGACTAAAGGATTTGAACGAGAGGATTTGTTCACAGTCGTTCATGACCTATTCCTAACCGATACGGCCCGCTATGCAGATATTGTGCTGCCTGCCGCGTCTTCTTTTGAAGGAACAGATCTATACAAATCGTACTGGCACCACTATATCCAAATGCAGCAGCCCGTCATTGATCCGCTTGGGGAAAGCAAAAGCAATTATGAGCTGTTTAGCCTGCTCGGACGGGCAATGGGCTTTGATGAAGCTGCCTTTACGGAAAGTGAAGAGGAGATGATCGCAGGCGCGCTTGATAATCCAACGAACCCTTATCTCAACGGTGTGACCTTGGAAGCCTTAAAGAAGTCACCTTTTGTAAAGCTTGATATGACGCCAAAGGCCACTTATTTGGATCGTTTAACCACGCCTTCAGGCAAGATTGAGCTATATTCGGAAAAAATGAAACAAGCAGGTCTGCCCGCGATGCCTTCTTATGTGCCGCTGATTGAAGGGTACGACGGAGAGCACCGACCGCAAGCGGACGAGCGGTATCCATTAATGTTTATTTCACCGCCAAACCATAATTTTCTGAATTCTACTTTCGCTAACTTGCCCAAGCATCAGCGACTGGAGCGGGAGCCCTTGCTACAAATTCACCCGGAGGATGCTCAGACAAGAGGCATCGCGGACGGGGAGCCGGTTACCGTATGGAATGATCGGGGGACGTATGAGCTGAAAGCCAAAGTCACCGATCTGATGCTGCCCGGTACAGTGATTAGTCAGGGATTATGGTGGGAAGGCAAAGGACGCAGACAGCGTGTCAATGTGTTAACCTCTGATCGGCTGTCGGATATGGGACAGGGGGCTACTTTCTTCTCAACGGTGGTGAATGTGAAGCGCCAATGAGATTATGCCTTTTATGGCGTCAGATGCAAAAGGAGAAACAAAAGATATGAAATGGTTGGAGTCTTATCCGAAAGAAGTGAAAGTGTTTCTCATTGCCAGCCTGATTAATTCTGCTGGAAGTTCCCTGATGTGGCCGTTGGTTAGCATGTATGTGTTTGACGAGCTAAACCGTAGTATGGGAGATGCAGGAATTGCGATTTTAGTGCAGTCTCTGGGCGGAATTTTTGGTCAAGTGTTGGGCGGAGCCCTCTATCACCGTATTGGAGCCAAGAAGCTGATTGTTGGCTCACTCGCGATGAACGCGCTGGGACTTCTCGCGCTTCCATTTACCAGCGGTCATTGGGTAGCGTTTGTCATCATGATGGGCTTTATCGGCTTTTTTAATGTCGTATCTGTACCTGCGATTCAGGCGTTTGTAGGTTTTCGTTTCGCTGACCGTCGCGGAGAGCTGTTTAATATTATTTATGTCGCTAACAATATTGGGGTTGCAGTGGGTACGGGATTGAGTGGCGTTCTGGCTGACCTCTCCTATCAGCTCAGCTTTGTGATGAACGGAGTGACTTCTGCGGTATTTGCCGGATTCTTCTGGTCTTATCTAAGCAGGGTGGATCGGGAAGAGGGAGAAGTACAGCTCAGCAAGTCTGTGAAGAAAAGAGAGGAAATCCCAGCTCGTTTGCTGTTTCGTGATACCAGATTGTATCTCTTTGTGGGGTTAGGCTCACTTTTTTTATGGTTCGGCAATTCGATCTGGAATACAGGAGTGTCTCCCCATATTATTGAGCAGGGCTTGCCTAAAACGATGTATGGGTTACTATGGACACTGAATGGTATCCTTATTTTTGCCGCACAACCCATTATTTTTTGGATAAAACGACTGTACGCTCATCACGCTTCAGCGCAAATGACATGGGCCGGAGGATTTTATTTGGCGGCTTATATTGTCATGCTGGGCACACAGAACTATACTGGAATGATATTCGCTATGGTTCTGGCGACCCTGGGAGAAATGCTGATTGCACCTGCGGTTCCAGCATTCCTGTCTGATCATGGAGGTCGGGGTGCACCCTTTTACATTGGGCTTGTGGGGGGCATTGGCGCAGCCGGACGGGTAATGGGGCCTTATATTATGGGGAAGTTGTATGATGGTGGTGGGTTACCGCCTACACTTTGGCTGGCATCAGGCGTAGCGGTGTTGTCGATCCTGTTTTTCGTCCTGCATAGCTGGTTGAACCGTTACCGGCATCATTCGGATACTTTGAATACTATGACGTCCAAGGCGGATGTTCCCAGTTCTTAAGTCCTAATAAAAATGCAGTATTATGCTGTAATTATGGTACAATAAGTGACGGATGATTGTAGTTATTGCTTCAGGAAAGCCTTCACAGGAAGGATTGAAAGGAATTGTTTACAAGTCAACTCTTGACGATACGTCATTCGGAGATGAAGGATGCTCCTGATCTGATTGCGCTGGATGAATTGGTATGGAATGAACGCACGGCTCCCGCCTCGCTGTCCTGGAAGTCGCGCGGGGAGTTTCTGCGTAATACGCCTCCAGGCTCTCAACTGGTCGCCATCGAACAGGAAGTACTCTGCGGGTATATTGGATTTCGTCCTCCAACGCTGTTGGCTAGTAATTGTCATGTACTCGAAATAAATATAGCTGTACATCCAGCTTATCATCGCAAAGGCATTGGGACGGCACTCATGAACTCCATGAAGGATATTGCAGCTGCGGAGGGCATACGTAAGTTGAGTTTGCGTGTACTCTCATGCAACACGGAAGCCCTTATGTTTTATGAAAAAAGTGGTTTCGCGATTGAAGGACGTTTGCATGAGGAGTTTTACATAGCAGGCCAATTCGTAGATGATGTGTTAATGGCCTATTTCTTAAAATAGGCGGGAGGCTACAGACAGCAATTCGGTTGTATGCCCGGCCTAAACCAACAACGCCGCAGACCTGCTCAGGTCTGCGGCGTTGTTGTACAATACAATATTACCGAAGTTGCTTCCATTCATTTTGGAGCATACCGTACACTGCGTGGTTCATGTAGCCGTCGGGCAGCAATTCCGCTTCGCGTACAATGCCTTCGAGCACAAAGCCCAAACGTTCCGGAATACCGCGGCTACGGCGGTTCGTCGTTGCAGAGCGGATTTCGACCCGATGCAAGTCCAGCTCCATCAAAGCATATTCAACGAATACGCGGCAGGCGCTGGTCATTAGACCTTGTCCTTCGTACCCGTGTCCAAGCCAGTATCCGATGCTAACGGAGCGGTGAGTCCAATTGATCTCATGGTAGCTGATGATGCCAGCAAGCTCGTTGTCTATCCAAATTCCGGCGGTCAGACTACCGTTCTCTGCGGCTTGTTTCAAGGCGCCCTGCACGAACTGCTCTGTGTGGCTGATTTCCGTGGTAGAGTCTACCCATGGAAGCCATTGACGCAGGCGGTCACGGGACATTTCGATCAGCTCAAACAGAGGCTGCACATGCTCCTTGGTGAGCGGCCGAAGGACTGTGCGTTCGTCCAACGCATATGTAAACATGATTGATCCCCTCTTTCACTCGGAAAATCGCTAAACCAGCCAGTCTAGCATTTAATCCCATGCTACCTTATTCTGCGAGAGTCGTCAAAAGGGAGAGGAAGCTTCAAATTCAATAGGTCCCACCCGGAACCGTTCATGCTCGTATACATATCTCAGATCCAAATCCCCTACAAATTCGGTTGGGGATACACTGCCAGATACAGTGGCTTGCAGAGGAAGCTGTTCGGCATCATACATTACGACAGAGCTAAAATCGAGATGCTTTGTAAATTGGGCTGGATCATCGTAAAATACTGATGCTTTAGGGTCCATCGTGTGTGTGACACCGTCAATCGTGACAGCAATATGAACCTGGCGGTTGTGGTCACGTGGCTCCACTGAGCTGTGAACGCGCTGGGACACAGCATCTGCTGCCGATTCGACTGCATATTCTTCCATCGTCCGTGCGTTAACAATATGCAACTCCTGCAATTCGACACCCGTTCCCGAGGCACGCGTGAGGACCACGACGGCTTCACGCACACCATCCCCATTCACATCCCTATAATATAATTGTGGTGCGGTGGAGATATCTGCCGAGCCCGACCATCGGAATGTGTGGCGTTGTTGGCCGATTTCCAATACAGCTGAATGGAATAATCCCTGTGACGGACTAACAGCATATAAGCGGACGGATGAGTCTTCTGAAGCGCTGGCTAGTGGACGAGATTGTACAGTTCCGTTCACCGGGTCCGGTGAAGGATGGCCGGAAGTCATGACGGAAGAGGACAAAAGCATAGACAGCAGGATCACAATGAGCAGCTTAAACACGGGTGGGTCTCCTTTTCCGGGCAAAATAAAAGATATATACACTATAACGAATTTATTTGCCGAAAATGTTAACTCTTTTTCATAACTTGTCACTTTTTTTGCTGAAGAGAGCATAAGGATTTTCATTTTATTGAGTTATGCGGTGTGAAAGGGTATATTTAAGGGAACATGTTTTACACAGATTATACGGAAGAAAGGTTGATTAGCGTGGAGAAGCCGATCACTCCCCCCAATTTTATTAAAAATGTTATTGAAGAGGATCTACGTACGGGTAAGGTAAAGGAGGTTGTTACACGATTTCCGCCTGAACCTAACGGATATTTGCATATTGGACATGCCAAAGCTATCTGGATCAATTTCTCGTTGGGAGATGAATTCGGAGGACGCACCAATCTGCGTTTTGACGACACCAATCCGGCGAAGGAAGACACGGAATACGTGAACTCCATTCAGGAGGACGTGAAGTGGCTCGGTTATGAATGGGAGGAAAAACATTTTGCCTCCAATTATTTCGAAGAAATGTACAAGCGTGCCATCCTGCTGATCCAAAAGGGTAAAGCTTATGTGGATGATCAAAGCGCGGACCAAATCCGTGAAACTCGTGGCACACTGACCGAACCGGGGCAAAATAGTCCTTATCGGGATCGCAGTGTGGAAGATAATCTGAAGCTGTTTGAAGAGATGCGTGCAGGCAAATACCAAAATGGTGAAAAGGTGCTGCGTGCCAAAATTGATATGGCTTCGGGAAACATTAATTTACGTGATCCGATTATTTACCGTATTTCACACACAGCACATCACAATACAGGCGACACATGGTGTATCTATCCAATGTACTCCTATGCTCATCCGCTGGAAGATGCGATTGAGGGAGTAACGCACTCGCTCTGTTCGCTGGAATTCGAAGATCAGCGCCCGCTGTATGATTGGGTTGTAGCTGAATGTGAAATGGAAAAGGTACCGCACCAATACGAATTTGGACGGCTGAACCTGGCTCAAACCGTAACCAGCAAACGTAAGCTCAAGCTTCTGGTCGATGAAAAGCACGTAGATGGTTGGGATGATCCTCGTATGCCGACGATTTCCGGTTTACGTCGTCGCGGCTATACACCGGAGGCCATCCGCAGCTTCGTATATGAGACAGGTATTTCCAAAGCCTACGGAGTCATTGATTTGCAGGTGCTGGAGCATTTTGTACGTGAGGATTTGAAGCTTAAGGCACCTCGCACCATGGCAGTCATAGATCCGTTGAAGGTGGTTATCACAAACTATCCTGAAGGACAAGTTGAAATGCTGGAGGCGGAAAATAATACGGAAAATCCGGAACTCGGTACACGCCAAATTCCGTTTTCCCGGGAAATTTATATCGAGCGTGAGGACTTCATGGAGAATCCGCCGAGCAAATACTTCCGTTTGTTCCCTGGTAATGAAGTACGTCTCAAGCATGCTTACTTCATTAAATGCAACGATGTGATTAAGGACGCAGACGGAAATGTAACGGAAATCCACTGTACCTATGATGTAGAAACCAAGAGCGGATCAGGCTTTACGGGACGTAAAGTGAAAGGCACGATTCACTGGGTAGAGGCTACTCAAGCGGTTCCTGCCGAATTCCGTTTGTATGAGCCTTTGATTAACGCAGAGGACACGGATGAGATTGAAGAGGATGCATCAGAAAAAACATTCCTTGACCAATTGAATCCGAACTCATTGGAAATTGCTCATGGCTATGTCGAGCCGAACATGAAAGAAGCTCAATCACAGGACAAGTTCCAATTTTTCCGACATGGTTATTTCAGTGTCGATCCGAAGCTTTCCAAACCGGGTCAGCCTGTATTTAACCGTGTTGTATCGTTGAAGAGCTCTTTCCAATTGCCTAAGCAATAGGCTGTTGGAAAGCGTGGGAGAGATGGTAGCTTCGTGCGACCAGTTGAAAAGGAGTCTGCCGTTGGCAGACTCCTTTATTTTACGCATGCACGCTCTTTATACATTTGGCGATACTTGCTAACAAGCCAGAAGGGAAGAGGGGATACCTCATTCCTCTAGTGTTGTTAAGGGGCACTTTCTATTCGTTTGTGCCCGCTGGCAGTCCTGGCTGATAACCGTTCTTGTACAGCATGTACCACATAATGGAAAATCCCGCAGAGCCAAGTAGGGCGAAAAAGACCCCTGCATGGTACATCATTTCTCCACCAAAGTTCTGGAATAGCCAACCTCCCGCAAAACCTGCTACGATACCGGATATACCACTCCAGGTCAAGGTATATACGGCCTGTCCGGATGATCGGTATGCTGCAGGGGTAAATAGGACGGTCAACTGGGTGCCTACATAGAAGTATCCACCGAAGGTGACGCAATGAAGTGCCTGAATAAACACGATCTGAATCGGGTCTGTGGCCAGAGCCATCAGTTCCCACCGTAAGGCAAACAGCAAACTGACGAGTGCCAAACAACCTACCATCACGGTCATCTTTTTCTTCAAGAAGCGATCAAACAGCAAAAATACAATAATTTCGAATACCGATGACATAAAAACAGCAAAACCAAGCATCTGTTTGGACCCACCCAGCTCGGTGATGTACAGGGACATAAAGGCGCTGTTGATCGAATTTGGGATGGATACAAGGATGCCCAATAAAATAAAGGATATAAAGTATCCGTTCATTAAAACGCTGCCAAAGCCACGCAAATGAATAGTTGCTGTCTCCACAGAGCTTTTTAGTGGTGGGATCGACAAGGTGCAGATCAATGCAGCCAGAAGAAGTACCGTAAAGATGGTGGATATGCTGGATATCCCCGTTTGGTCAATAACGATGCCGGCAACTGCTGCTGTCACTGCCCAACCGAAAGAGCCCCATATACGGAATGCACCAAATTTCCGGTCTGTGCCCTCAATATAGCTGAGAATCAGGCTGTTGCTTTGCGCAAATAAAGGGCTTTGGAAAAAATAAAAACCAATCATCGACACATAAATCATGATATACGTATGGACATGAAATAAAGCTTGCAGCAATAACAAGGTACCTATAATCATAAATAGCAGAATACGTCGGAGGTTACGGCTCCGGTCGCTTGTATAGCCCCAAAAAGGGTTCGCAAATACGGATACAAAAGGCCCGATGGCCATCAGACTCCCGATCTCCAGCTTGTCCATGCCGATATCTTGCAGATACAACGGGAAGAAGCTGGAGAAAATGACCATAGCTCCATATAGAAAAAAATTATACAGTTTTAAGGAATATAGAGGAGTCTCTTGAATTTCTCTCTTTTGCAAGACAAGCCATTCCTTTCTTAGCCCGATAGAGAACTACGCATCGATGCCGATCTGTGGGGAGGTTCTTTATTCCAATGTATCATGTGTTGAAAGGGTTAACAAACCAATTAATTAACAATTATGTAATAATTATTAGAAGATACTAATTTGATATTGGTCTAAGTAAACTTAAAAATTATTTCGCTATTTTACTAGTTATTGTTTTTGTTGTTCCAAGGGGCGACATGTAGACGAACTACAGCATTTAAGACTATATATGGTTAGTCCAAGTAAATGCTTGGTTAGTTACAAAATCTTTATTTATAAAATAGGTTCTTAAGACCTAAAGTTTATACATAGAATAACCGATACTTAATCCATAATCAGGAGAATTTAGGATTATTTTTTCCTGAATAAAAATACTTGTCGCAGATATTACATAAAATCAGAATATTATGCTTCATGAGAAACTACATAGGTTTAATCGACTGGCCTGTATAGTTGGTTTTATGAAATATCGGGTGGAAAGGAACGGAAAATGGCATTACAGCATCGTAGAGGCAATTCCTTGTACCACCGATTTCCTCGGCTTCTTTTGCTTCAAGCAGGAGGAGGAGGTGAGTTGGTGACTTCTGAAACCAACAAGTCCAACGTAGTACTGACTCGTGAGGGAAAATCATATTATTTGCATGATCCAGAGCAACCTGGGCGGGAAGCAGAATTATTTGTTTCAGGTTTTAACGAAGTTAAACCTCAAACGCACATGATCTTTTTTGGTGTAGGACTTGGGTATCATATTCGTGAATTTCTGCGTAGACACCCAAATGCCAGCTTCTCCATCGTCGAGCCGGACATTGGTGTGATGAACATTTTTTTGCAGCATCTGGATGAAAACGATTGGCTGGCTGATAAGATGATCGAAGAGGTTATGGTAGGAGGAATGACTGGAGAAACAATCAATATACTGCATAGGTTGATTGACCGTGTATCTGGGGTCCTAGTTGTTCCATGGCTCCCGTATCGCTCCTTATTTGCTGCAGAACTGAAGAAGTTTAATGAAATATTGTACAAAATGGTCTCAAACAAGAAGGACAAAATGGCTATCAATAGCGTGTACGAAAAAAAATGGGCGTTAAACAGTATTCATAATTTCCCTTATATTTTACATAGTTCGAATTTTCTACACGCGGGCTCAGAGCATATTAGGGACAAGCCAGTCTTAGTAATATCTGCTGGCCCTTCGCTTAACGACGAAATTGAGCACCTGCGACATATTCGTGAGAACAATCTTGCTTATCTGTTTACAGTAGGATCGGCAGTGAACACGCTGGTGGAGCATGACATTTATCCGCACGGCACGTTCAGTTATGACCCGAACGAATATAACGTAAATGTAATTCAAAAGGTGATCGACAAGCGAATTGATTCAATTCCACTTATTTTCGGCAGTACGGTCGGTAAACACACCCTTGATCATTATCCAGGTCGTCTTATGCATATCATTATCTCTCAGGATGAACTCTCCAAGCACGTATTACGGACACCTGAGGGAAATAAACCAACGATTATTAACGATGCTCCTTCTGTAGCGGTCATTGCACTCCAATGTCTGATCGAGATGAAAGCAGACCCTATTGTGTTGGTGGGGCAAAATTTAGCTTATCGGGATGAACAATATTATGCTGAGGGGATTACTCATGCCCAAGGTGTTCCAGCTAGTGCAGATTTGCCGCGTGTACAGGGCGTTCATGGCCAACAGGTGGTTACACGACATTCATTTATTAAAATGAAAACAGAGATGGAGTTTTACATTAGTACAGTGAAGGGAACTGAAATTATAAACACAACGCGTGAAGGCGCTGTTATCAAAGGAACATCTTTTCAGAACTTGGAAGAGGTAATCCAGACGCGGTTAAAAAGTGTTATTGACGACGCGTGGCTGCAAACCAGCAACAATTCGGAATACGATCTCTTGTTTCTGAGGTCACGCATTGAAGAGCTTCAGCGGGACGAAGAGGTTTTTCAAACCACTATGGAACAGATTCACCATGCTTTACTCGGCATTAAACATAAGCTCAGTCTGAAGCAGGCCAATATGCTGAACGCGTCCTTTGGACAGTTTGATGACTTATTTGCCTCACTATTAGGTAATTGTTTTTTTAAAATATATGTTCTGCCTCGCCATCGTATGCGGTATGAGTTTTTGTACAGTAAAATGGACGCCATTCAGAAAAGTAGGAATCCTCTAATCAGAGGGGAGCAAATTCTGCTGTACTTCGGGGATTTCATATGGAAATGCCAGCAGGATTATATGGAAATCAAGAATGAGATCCATGAATTTCACCGTTCCATACACCTAGATAAAAAGGAGCACATATATGAGCAAGAAGAATAGAAATAAGAATAGAAGTAAAAATCGTGTAAATCGAATGATTAAGGCAAGTGTACTGACAACACAGGTACTCAACCTGGCGAACCCATATATTTCAGCTGCATTTGCATCGGATAGCGTAAGTAATACGATGGAGAATGTATCAGTGTCGGACGGATTCATACAAGACACTTCTTCATCCAGCGTGGTTTCATCGGTCTATATGCGGGCGCAAATGGACGAGCCCCCATACTATACATGGCTTTCACCTCACGCAAGCGGCGTTTCTTTTTATGAAAATCTGTATATGGCATTCAGTGAAGAGGTGCAACTGGGAGCAGGCCATCTGGTGGTGCATCAAGAAGATGGAAGTGAAGTGGGAAGAATAAACATAAGTGGGGGAACGGTCACAGGGGGAGATATCCACTTTAGTGGTCATAATGTGGTGATGAAACTGGATCATCCACTGGAGGACAGTGCCCAGTATTATGTAGAGGTCAGCTCAGGAATGTTTGTAGATAGCGCTGGACAGGGAACAAATGCCATTTGGGATAAGAACACGTGGAGCTTCCGGACAGCAGATACCATCGCACCAAAGCTGGTGAGGAAGGGACCGGAGGGCCCGGACATGAGCGGCGTGAGTCCCTACGATGCGAACTTTATGCTGGAGTTTAATGAGCCAGTGAGATGGGAGCACGGTTACGTAAGGCTGCACGAAGCTTCGGGAGGAGCCGTGGTTCGTGAGTTACCGATATCGGGTCAGTGGGGAACGGGGAAATCCCTATCAGTCTGGGAAAATACAGCCTACTTTTCCTTTTCGGGTGGGCTGGAAGAAGGAAAGTCTTACTATCTGGAAATTACTTCGGGAGCCCTAACGGATTTGGCGATGAATCCATATGTAGGGATGCATACTTCGGAGGACTGGACGTTCCGCACACGAGATGAGAAACCACGTTATACGCATCTGTATCCAGAGGGGAGCGGTCAAACGCTCACCCCGAACCTGCATATGAGCTTCAGTGAAGAGGTGCAGCTAGGTACAGGCCATCTGGTGGTGCACCAGAAGGATGGAAGTGAAGCAGGTCGGATTAACGTGAGCGGAGGTACGGTCGTAGGTGGCACGGTACATATCAGTGGTCAGCATGTGCGGATGGAACTGGATCATCCACTGGAAGACAGTACCCAGTATTATGTAGAGGTTAGCTCGGGTATGTTTGTAGACCGTGCGGGTCAGGGGACAAATGCGATTTGGGACGAGAATATGTGGAGCTTTCGGACAGCAGACACTACCGCGCCGAAACTGGTGAAGAGAAGAACGCCTGAAGGCTTGGAACTCAGTGGTGCAGGCCAGTATGCAGGCTTTATATTGGAGTTCAATGAGCCGATGAAGTGGAACCAAGGTTATGTAAGGCTCCACGAAGCCTCAGGTGGGGCAGTGGTTCGTGAACTGCGAGTATCCGGCGTAGGAAATTTAAACAGTACGTTAGAAGGACAAGACAATGTAGCCGAATTCTTGCTGTCAGGTGGGCTAGAAGAAGGAAAGTCGTACTATCTGGAAATCACCTCGGGAGCATTGACGGACTTGGCGATGAATCCGTATGTGGGTACGCGTACTCGAGAGGAATGGACGTTCCGCGTACAAGATGAGAGGCCCTATTATACCTATATGTCCCCTCACGGCAATGTGTGGACGCTCGCACCGGAGTTGGGCATGGCATTCAGCGAAGAGGTGCAGCTAGGTACAGGCCATCTGGTGGTGCACCAGAAGGATGGAAGTGAAGCAGGTCGGATTAACGTGAGCGGAGGTACGGTCGTAGGTGGCACGGTACATATCAGTGGTCAGCATGTGCGGATGGAACTGGATCATCCACTGGAAGACAGTACCCAGTATTATGTAGAGGTTAGCTCGGGTATGTTTGTAGACCGTGCGGGTCAGGGGACAAATGCGATTTGGGACGAGAATATGTGGAGCTTTCGGACAGCAGACACTACCGCGCCGAAACTGGTGAAAAGAAGAACGCCTGAAGGCTTGGAACTCAGTGGTGCAGGCCAGTATGCAGGCTTTATATTGGAGTTCAATGAGCCGATGAAGTGGAACCAAGGCTATGTAAGGCTCCACGAAGCCTCAGGTGGGGCAGTGGTTCGTGAACTGCGAGTATCCGGCGTAGGAAATTTAAACAGTACGTTAGAAGGACAAGACAATGTAGCCGAATTCTTGCTGTCAGGTGGGCTAGAAGAAGGAAAGTCGTACTATCTGGAAATCACCTCGGGAGCATTGACGGACTTGGCGATGAATCCGTATGTGGGTACGCGTACTCGAGAGGAATGGACGTTCCGCGTACAAGATGAGAGGCCCTATTATACCTATATGTCCCCTCACGGCAATGTGTGGACGCTCGCACCGGAGTTGGGCATGGCATTCAGCGAAGAGGTGCAGCTAGGTACAGGCCATCTGGTGGTGCACCAGAAGGATGGAAGTGAAGCAGGTCGGATTAACGTGAGCGGAGGTACGGTCGTAGGTGGCACGGTACATATCAGTGGTCAGCATGTGCGGATGGAACTGGATCATCCACTGGAAGACAGTACCCAGTATTATGTAGAGGTTAGCTCGGGTATGTTTGTAGACCGTGCGGGTCAGGGGACAAATGCGATTTGGGACGAGAATATGTGGAGCTTTCGGACAGCAGACACCACCGCACCGAAGCTGGTAAAGAAGAGATCACCGGAAGGGTTAGAGCTCAGTGGAGTAGGCCAGTATGCCGGTTTTATGCTGGAGTTTAATGAGCCCATGAAGTGGAACCAAGGTTATGTAAGGCTCCACGAAGCCTCAGGTGGGGCAGTGGTTCGCGAACTTCGGATATCGGGTGCAGGGAAATCGAACTTTACGTTAAAAGGCGAGGAAAATATAGCGTACATTGAGCTATCAGGCGGGTTGGAAGAAGGAAAGCCGTACTATCTTGAAATCACCTCAGGAGCGCTTACGGATATAGCGATGAATCCGTATGCGGGGATGCATACGCCAGAGGAATGGGCGTTCCGCGTACGAGATGAGCGCTCACATCGTTCTAAGCATAAAGAAACGTCAGCTCAGGATACTTCGTCTGCGGCTTCACAAACGGAGACAAAGACTGGTGCCAAATTAACAGACGCTAAGACAGCATCAGGTAAGGGCGGTACTATTCAGTTTATCGATTTAAATGATGGAGACGCCAGCCAAGCCCTGAATGTTACAAATGTTGACCAGAAAGAACTGGTAGTTGATGCCTCGGAATACAGCAAAGCAGCAAAAGTGAGTATACCTTCTGACTTTTTAAAGAAATATGAGAAAGAAAATACAAAGGTGCCGATTAGCATTCACACGGCAGTAGCCCAGTTCACTCTTTCTGCTGAATTGGTTGGCAAATTGGTCTCATTATATCCTGAAGACGACCTGATCGTCGAAATTTCAGCGTTGTCAGGCGAAAATGGTGCACAAGTGCGACAAGCTATTGCTGACACGGGTTTAGTGAATGTTGTGGTAAACCCGGTTGATTTTAAGCTTATGGCTGGAGATCAAGAGATCACTGAATTTTTCGGGCATTACGTAGAACGGAAATTGATTCTCGATCGTGAAGTGGATCCTAAGCATATAGCGGCCGTTTGGTTCGATCCTAAGACAGGTGTATTGTCGTCTGTTCCCGTGTTGATTCAGAATGTGGATGGGAAATTGGAGGCAATCATCAAATCAAATCATAACAGCATTTATGCAGTAGTCTCAGCAGATAAAAAGTTTAAGGATCTAGAAAATCATTGGGCGCAAAAAGATGTGGAGATGCTGGCAAACAAGCTGATTGTCCAAGGTGTTCAGCCTGATATTTTTGAACCGAATCGGGCGGTGACAAGAGCTGAATTTGTGGCAATGCTTGTGCGCGGGCTTGGTATGCAGGAGAAGCCGTTAACAGAGCCCTTTACAGACGTGAAAGAAAATGCCTGGTATGCTGGTAGTGTTGGAGCTGCGGTGGAAGCTGGTTTGATCCGTGGTTACGGGAATCAGTCATTTGGGCCAGAAAGATTAATTACGCGTGAAGAAATCGTGGTTATTACCGAAAAGGCTGCACATTACGCTCAAACACTGAATGCTGATCCTACTAATGAGAAATATAAAGAGATTTACAGCGATGCATCCACTGTTTCTCCTTGGGCTCAAGATGCTATGGCGCATGCTACGGAGCAAGGCTTAATTAAGGGTGTCTCTCCCGACTTGCTTGCGCCCAAACAGCAGGCGGCCCGGGCGGAGGCTACTTCCATAATAAAACGATTTTTGCAACTTATTAAGTTCACGAATTAAAAGTAATGAACTAGACGAATAGGCACCCTCTTTTTTGGCGATCCAGGTGGATCGCCATTTTTTTATACTTTAGATAGATGATATTATTAGATGTATCCGTGTTTAATGATAGAATTTGTCTAGCAAAAAGGAGGTGCGATGGTGATGGTGGAGGTGACTGGAATTATCGTGGCAGGCGGACGCTCTAACAGAATGGGACAGGACAAGGCGCTGCTTCAGCTGGGAGGCGTTACGGTACTGGAGAGAATAGCAGCTGTGCTAGGGCAGGTAGCAAAACGGGTTATTGTAGTAACTCGGGATACGCAGCAGTATAGGGAGCTTGATCTGGAAACGACAAAAGACCTGTATCCTGGCTTAGGCCCCTTGAGCGGCATTCATGCGGGACTTTCTGCTTCCAGAACAGAGTGGGGCATTGTCGTTGCCTGCGATATGCCCTTCGTGCAGCCAGAGATATTGTGCGCTTTGCTTACTCGCGTAACGAACTGGACAGCGGCGCAAGAGACAAGCAGTGAACAAGGAAAACAACAAGTACAAGGGGATCATGCAACCTTGACAGGAAAAGGCTCATTGCCCCAGCCAGCAGAACCAGCATTACAGGCAGTGATCGCCTCTGTGGATGGACGTATACATCCGCTGCTAGGTGTATATCATCAAAGTGTGTTGCCGTCTGCCGAGCAATGTCTGCGTAGTGACCGTCTTCGTCTGATCGACTGGCTAGATTCATTGAACGTTCGTTATGAGACAGCGGGCGATTGGCCAGGTGCGAGCTTAGAAATGTGGCGGCAAGCTGTGTTTAATATGAACTACCCGCAAGATTATCAGACTACAGTGGAGCAATTAAGGGGTATACAAAAAGGTATCGAACGTGCACAGAGTATGGAAAAGCCAGAACGATAACCACATCAAGAACGGAAAGAAATAACGAAAGATGAGAGAGAAGAAGTGTAATGGTTTTGAGGGGAGTACATAACATGCTGGAAGCTATTATCCATGCTGTTTTATTGGCGTTGGGTTTGATTTTGCCTTTGGGGGTACAAAATGTATTTGTGTTTAATCAAGGGGCGTGCCAGTCGCGGTTTCGCAATGCATTGCCTGCTGTCATAACAGCGGGTGTCTGTGACACAATCCTGATTACGCTTGCGGTTGGGGGCGTATCTCTTATTTTGCAGCAATTTCTATGGCTCACGAACGTACTCTATGCGGCGGGCTGTTTGTTTCTGCTGTATATGGCCTGGACTTTATGGAGATCGAAGGCAGCTTCCTCGGGAGAAAGTCAGGCGATGCGGCCGAAACAACAGATGATTTTTGCCGCTTCGGTATCGCTATTGAATCCACATGCCATACTGGACACGGTTGGCGTAATTGGAACCAGCTCCCTTCAATATGACGGCGGGGAACGCTGGGCCTTTGGTCTAGCCGCCGTGTCCGTATCTTGGATATGGTTTATCGGTCTGGCAACGGCGGGGCGTCTCGTGGGACGTATGGATTCAGAAGGGAAGTTTGGGACTGTGCTCAACAAAATATCGGCACTGATTATTTTAGGCTTGGCCATTTATATGGCGATAAATTTCATTACCAGTATGTGACCCAATCCTTGTTAGAGGAAAAACTTCAATACGGCGAACACCCCGCTCAAAGCAAAGGGAACACCGATCAAAAATAGCATAAAGGCCAGACAGCCTGCACCATTTATACCGCCTGCAATTCGGGCGTCCCGAGGGTTGGATGGATTGTAAATCGGAAAAGCGCATAGTTGGAATATAGAACATTCGGAATCGGAACAACTGTGTTTGTGGTATGAAAATGAGCGAATGTGTAGATGAAATAAAAAAAGTGACGCTGAATTACAACAGCGTCACCGTAATGCCTTGCTCCAGACGCTTCACGTCCTGGAGCTCGATCTTCCCGGCCATGGCGTGCAGAGCTGCCGCTGTGCCGCAGGCCGCTCCCTGCCGTAGCATGGCAGGGAGATCCAGCCCCGTAGCTGCGCCGGTGACCAGCCCGGCGACCATGGCGTCACCGCTGCCGAGCGCGCTGACAATGTCCGCGTCTGGCAGGCTCACGCGGTAGCGCGCATCATGCGTTACCGCCAGCGCCCCGCGCGCGCCGAGCGAGATAACGGCCAGCTGCGCTCCGGCTTCCAGCAGCTTCGCTGCCGCCGCTTCAGCGGCATCCGGGCGCGCTGCGTCGATTCCCGCAAAGTGGGCGGCCTCGTCCTCGTTAGGCTTCACGAGGTCGGGCTTTCCGCGCATCCCCAAGCGCAGCGCCTCACCGCTCGCGTCCAGCGCCACCCGCGCGCCGCGCGCCTTCGCTAGCGTGCACAGCTCGGCGTATAGATCGGGCGGGCAGCCGGGTGGCAGGCTGCCGGAGAATACGACCCAAGCCGAATCCTCGGCAAGGGTCTCGATTTTGCGCCGCAGTGCGGCTAATTCAAGCGGCCCAACGGTCGGTCCGCTCTCAATCAGCTCGGTCTGCGTGCGCGCGGACGGGTCGAGCACGGTAATGGCGAGACGGGTCTCCCCATGTGCCGTTTCAATGAAATCGGCGCTTACGCCTTCCGCGCTCAACCCGTCAATGAGCAGCCGTCCGGTGTGTCCGGCAGCAAACCCGGTTGCTCGTACTGGCTCGCCTAGTGTGCGAATGACGCGGGCGGCATTCACGCCCTTGCCGCCCGGTACCGTCAGGCCGCCTTCAATGCGGTGGACGGCATTCAAACCGAAGCCTGCAACTGTGTAGATTTTATCCACAGCCGCGTTAAGCGTTACGGTGGTAATCACAAGGCATCACTCCTTTAAGATCAGCAATTTGCAGCATTTGGTGCCATTCGCTTATGCTAAGATATTAGCTTTAATCCCAATGCTGCGGCAAGAATCATGGCGATGAATAAGACACGCAGTACGCTTTTTTGTTCACCGTACAAGAACATGCCTGTAATCGTGCTACCAACCGTTCCGATGCCTGTCCATACCGCATAGGAAGTCCCCATAGGCAAACTTTTCATGGCATAGCTGAGCAGGGAAAAGCTAAGAACAAAGGATAAGACCATAAGCACTAAGGACTTCCAGCCTTTGCCCACCGTAACTCCCTTCATACCAATGACTCCTAATACTTCCGAGCATCCCGCGATAACCAAAGCAATCCAAGCCATTATGCGCCACTCCCTTCCTGAACATCACGGTCGGTAACTAACTTCAGGCCGACCACACCTGCCAGCAAAAGGGCGATTAACAGCGTTTTGGACCATTGAAACGGTTCCCCGAATAGCAGCATTTCGCCTACGACCGTTCCCCCTGTCCCTAGTCCAGTAAATACAGCATATACCGTGCCTACAGGCAAACGCTTCGCAGCCTTCATGATCAAATAAAAGCTGGCCACCACAGCCAGCACGGTTACAGCCCAGGCGAGTATAGAATCCGCATGCTTCAAACCCGATACCCATACGACCTCAATCAGGCCGCCAACAAAGACGTAAATCCAACTGCGATTCATGATGAATATTCTCCTCAAAAATAAATTTTATAAGTTCGACGGCTTCATGCTTCATGAGGTGAGGTTAACGTAATCCCACGCCAAAAAATAGGCCATGCAGCGTCCAGTCTTCGGTGGTAGTTGACGCTTCCACTGTACAGGAGCTCCACCATGACTCCGTCCACCAGTGTCATAAAGGCTAAAGCCACATCCACTGGCTCCATATGCCCAAAGGGTTCCCGATCCCGTGCATTACGGAGGTGACGAGTTAATTTTCGCTCCATTTTGTCCAGAAAAGGATTAACAATATCCAGCACCTCGTTATACAACGATACAGGCGGAAAGAAGGAAAAGCGAAGCATAAACTTGGCTGAGTCGTTGCTCTCATATTCCTGTCCCATCCAAAACAAGAAGTCATGCAGGGTATGCTTAAGCGGCTGATCTTTACGTTCCGTAAAGTACTCGAAAATACGTAGATTCTGCTCTTGAAAAGCATACCTCGCTACCTGTAGGAACAGATCCTCTTTGCCTTGGAAATGCGCGTATATAGACGGTTTTCGGATACCGACCTCAGCGGCAATACTGCTCAAGGATGCTCCTTCATACCCATTGGTGGCAAATTGAAAAAGAGCGGCCTTTCGAATCTCTTCCATTCCCATTATTGTCACCTACCTAACGTTCGTTAGTTTATTCTTGCACGAAAAAAAGTAAGTGTCAACCCAGCATCATTGTGTTTTGTATAAAGCTTTTCTTTGGATTTTTTTATCAACATTTTAATAAAAAAGTGGGAAGAAATAAGGGGCTCATGTACAATATAATGAAGAATACTTGTCGAATGTAGTCCACTGGAAGTGAGGTTAGTTATGAGGCGAAGCTTACTAGCCGTATTGATCGCGGCTATGGTGTTTATTATTTATTATTTTGGCTTGTTTAATTACATCGGCAAAAATGAAGGAACTGTCATCAGTATTTTTTCCACCCTGACAGTGATCTCCATCAGTCTGATTATTTTTACGGAGAATCGTAATCCCTCCACTACGATGTCCTGGATTTTGCTGCTGGCATTGCTGCCAGTTGTTGGACTTCCTCTCTATTTTCTGTTTGGGCAAAATGTATTCAAGCGTCGCAAGTATGATAAAAAGGCATTGCGTGACCAACAGGCTTACGACCGCATAGAAAAGGATGCTTTGCGAGTCAAACGGGATCTGACCTGCTTTACAGATGAACAGCAGCAGTTGATGCGTTTGGCACGCAGACTGGCCCGCTCCCCGATTTATTTTGCGACCGAAACTCAAATTCTGAACAATGGAGATGAAACCTTCTCCACTTTGCTAGAAGAGCTGCGCAAGGCGCAGCATCATATCCATATGGAATATTACATTTTCCGTTCGGATGATATCGGTACCAGCATTCAGAAAATTTTGATTGAAAAGGCTAAAGCGGGTGTTAAGGTTCGGTTTATGTACGATGCGGTGGGCAGTATTCAGTTGTCAAAGTCATTTTTGAAAGAAATGAGAGATGCAGGAGTAGAGGTTGTTGCGTACGGCGGCGCTCGGATCTTGTTCTTCTCCAGCCGGGTAAACTATCGTAATCACCGTAAAATTGTAGTCATCGACGGTAATATCGGATTAATTGGTGGTCTAAATGTGGGAGATGAGTATCTCAGCCGCAACAAAGCCTACGGCTTTTGGCGTGATACGCATATGATTGTGAAGGGCGAAGCTGTGCGGACGTTGCAGCTTATATTTCTACAGGATTGGCTTCACATGACGGGTGAGTCGGTGCTCGATAGCGAATATCTGTCTCCCAGTATTGAACCCATTACAGACGGAGGCGTGCAGATTATTGCTAGCGGCCCGGATAATGAGCGGAGAGTGCTTAAAAATCTGTTTTTCTCCATGATCACGTCCGCCCGAAAATCAGTCTGGATTGCCACTCCTTATTTTATCCCGGATGAAGATATCCTGACTGCCTTACGGATGGCTGCCTTGTCCGGGTTGGACGTACGTATTCTGTTTCCCGCAAAACCGGATAAATGGCTACCTTTTCTCGCGTCTCATTCGTACTTCCAGTCGTTACTGGAGGTTGGAGTCAAGGTATATGAATATGAAAAAGGGTTCCTCCACTCCAAGCTCCTCATCATTGACGGGGAAGTTGCGACCATCGGGACAGCCAATATGGATATGCGTAGCTTTCATTTGAATTTTGAAGTTAACGCTCTGTTAATTCAAACGCACAGTGTGCAGCAGATGGTAACAGACTACGAACGAGATTTGCATTCTGCCAGTCTGATCGTACGCGAAGAATTCATGAAAAAACGTCTGTTCAAACGTTTGATGGAATCGCTCGCGCGGCTGCTTTCACCGCTGTTGTAGGTCATAAACGAATTCGCTACAGCACTATTCGGTAGTTAAAATGTAGTAAAGCCTAAAATATCCTGTAGACGGTATATAATATCTTTCCAAAATGTTGAATGATCCTCGTAAGCTGCTAGATCCAAGCTGTATTCAGCCCCCTGATTATTCCATAGCTTATCAAAATAGGCCGCAACCTGTCGGGTCAGCTTGCTGTCCGCCGGAGCGGCCACCCACAATTCATTTTCCAGATTCAAATCATCCAGATTACGGGGCGTCAGATTGGTAGAGCCACCCCAAATGATATGCTCTCCTTGCGCCTTGGCGATATAAATCAGTTTGGTATGGAATTGCTCATGGGTGGTATGATACCAGCGAATTTGAATGTTCCCGCCCGATTTATCGGACAACTCTTGGGCGACCGGACGATTGGGGATGCCGATTTTTTCCTGACCAAACGCGTTCTCATTGGGGTCCAGCAGTAATTGGATGTTTACACCGCGCGCAGAGGCATCCAGTAGGCTATTCAATACTTTGCGGTCAGCCAAATAAAACATGCCCATATGAATGCTGTCACCTTTCTTCGTCTGCCCGATGCCATCCAGAACCGAGGTGTACACCTTGCCCTCAGTTAGATATTTGATTCGATAGCTGTCCTTACTCGATGGAACTTTGGGTTCGGCCTGTGGTGTATAGGCAGGAAGCTGCCCACCGCCCGAAAAGTCCAACACCGCCTGTTCCGTTTGTAAAATGTCTCCGATGATGGGCCCCTTCACCTCCAGCGCTACATTGGAGTGGTAGGCGCTCGCGTCGTGCACATTGCCTGTAGAAATGAGCGCTGTCTGTTCGCTGACAACCAATTTTCGGTGATTGGCCTTGACGTTTAACAGCTTAAGATAGGAGCGAGCCGTAACATCCGGTCCGTCACTGGCCATCAGGTTGGGAATCCAGCCTGTGCCTTGCTGCCCGAACCATTGGAAGAAGGTACGCCACACCGCCGAATAGATGGGTGTAGAGTCCCGCAGGGGATCTACATCGGTCTGCACGACCTGAATCCCTGCTCGCTTCATATTTTCCAACAAAGGGTTGGGAGCAGAATTGTAGTTGGTATTGACTTCATCTGTAATGAAAAAGATAGGCATATCAGGATGAGCTTTCTTTTTGGCAATAAGATGATCGGTCATTTGTGCGCTAACTTGGGGGAAGTGCTGACCTTTATGCTTATAGTCGTTGAACAGAAACAGATCGATGACGATAAATTGCTCGGCTTCATCAATGATCCCGAGCATACGCTTCAAAATTTGTCCTTCATGCTGTGCAGTACTACCATCCCCGGTGGGATAGGTCAAATCCGTCCAGAAGTTTACCTCATGGGTTGAATACTCCTGGCTCTCATAAGAGACGAACGGAGGCAAGGGTTTATGGGTCTGATACAGCATGACGGCAATCAGCCAAAGGATAAGTACCAGAATGGCGATTTTAAGGGCACGGCCCTTATGCCTGGATTTTCTTTGATATTCCGGCTTAGAATGCAGCGGATCACGTGTAGTCATATGACGATCAACTCCTCAATTGGATGCTGCATTCCGTTTTACCGTGCCGGAACATGCAGTTTTATGATGGGATACTGTCAAGTTATTAACGCAAGTGTGCAGGATTGACGCGGATACTGAATGAAATGAAGGATGTTTTACTATTCGTTGAGGACATATGTCCTTTATAGAGAGTCTGCCCTATAATTTAATATATAGAAAAGTCATTTACATGGGGAGAATAACGATTTATGAGAGGAATCTTGTTTGCTTTTCTGGGAGGAGCGTGTATTACGCTACAAGGTGTAGCGAATACACGGATTAGTCAGGATATTGGTACATGGCAGGCTGCTGCTGTTACTCAGCTAATAGGGTTTATTTTGGCAGCATTAGTCTGGATGTTTACAAGGGATGGCAATGTGGCTGAAATGAAACAGGTGAAGCCAATGTATCTTTGGGGCGGTGCCTTTGCAGCTATTATTATATTTAGTGAAGTCACGGCGATCCAACATATTGGGGTTACGTTCACGATCTCGGCGTTGTTGATTGCGCAGTTGTGTTTAACCTTTCTGGTAGATATTAAGGGATGGTTCGGTATAGTGAAGCAAAAGATGAAGCTGCCACAATTTATAGGTATTGGTATGATGATCGCGGGTGTAATTATTCTGAAGCTTTAAAATAGAAATTTAACTTGTAAAGAAAGCTTAGAATGTAGAGATTGAAGGTGAGCTTAGGAATGAGAGAAATTCAGGATCAAGAGCAGCTAAAATATTTTTTGCAGCTGCATGAGTTGGAATCCATACTCTACGAGCCACTACATCCTTATTTGTCGTTGCATCGTTTGGAGCAAGGGGAAAAGCTCTGTTTACAGGGGGATCCCATTGAGCATCTATATATACTGGTGCAGGGCAAGGTCAAGATTTATACCAGTTCTACAGAAGGGAAAACCCTGATCCTTTGCTTCAAAACACCGATCGAGGTCATAGGAGATGTTGAATATATTCGGAATAGTCACGTCATCAACACGGTAGAGGCAGTGTCTCCGATCTATGTGATCGGTATTCACCACCAATGGATGAACAAATACGGCAAAGACTATGCTCCTTTGCTGCAATTTCTATTGGATGTTGTCACGCGAAAGTTTTGCCTGGACTCCGACTTTTCCAGTTTTAATCTCATGTATCCGGTGGAAGTCAGACTGGCGAGCTACCTGCTATCGGTTTCTTTTGACGAATCGAATACAGCTTTTCATGAGGAATTACGGGCATCCAGTCTGGTAGATGTGGCGAATTTGATCGGAACCAGCTATAGACATCTCAACCGTGTTATTCGCAAAATGATTGAAGATGGATGGGTTGAACGGACAAAAGGCTATATTGTCATTCGGGACAGAAAAGGTTTGAGTGAACTGGCAGGACATAATATTTATGAATCATTGTAATAGGAGCATGTAGTAAAAAACAGAAGAATATCAAGGATCATCAAGGGAGAGTTAACATATGTTATTAGGAATTGTATTGGCGGTTATCGCAGGTGCCTTGGTCAGTCTGCAAACGATATTCAATAATAAGGTGAATGAACGGACAGGATCGTGGGCCACAACAACATTGGTGCTGGGCACAGGGTTCTTGGCTTCCTTACTCGGGAGTCTTATTTTTGAAGGGAAAAATACATTTGCTTTACAGCATATGCAGCCGTGGTACTGGTTCAGTGGCATGATTGGTGTCGGTGTTGTGTTCTGTCTGGTACAAGGAATGAAGCGACTTGGCCCGACCTATGCGATCTCCATTGTATTGACAGCGCAATTAGGGACCGCCCTGTTGTGGGATTCATTAGGATGGCTAGGATTAGAGAAAATTCCGTTTACCATTAACAAGCTGATCGGTGTATTGGTCATTATCGGTGGTATTCTTGTGTTTAAATTTGGACATTTTGCAGAAAAGCGGCAGCTCAATTAGGGGCGGCTTTTCTGTAAAGTTTCCGAAATAACTGGTTTATTGCGTATTTTGAACATGATCTATGGGGGAGAAAAAATGTTCACGATCGTGTATATATTTTCCCATCCATGATACAATGAGAGTATCTTAAAATAACCACTTTAAGGGCATACGATATTTGTATAAGAGACGATAAATAGATCGGTTACCGTGTTCGGGAACGGTCTTATTTGTGCTTCTTGAACTTGATACAATAAACAGAGTGACTTTGGATGAGGTGGAACATAGATGAGTAGTACAGAGAATAAAAAAGGAGCACCTGACGGCTTTAACAGATCCGGCTCTTTGTTGCCTGCCGCGCGGACAGGCGAACGGAAGATTGAGCACGTCCGCCTTTGTTTGCAAGAAGATGTGGCCGGACAAGGTATCACCAGCGGGCTGGAGCGGTATGTCTTTAAGCACTGCGCTCTGCCGGAGTTGCAATTTGACGAGGTTCGCCTTGATACTACTTTTTTAGGACAGGCTGTACGAACACCGTTGCTTATTAGCTCCATGACAGGCGGCAGCGCCGAGACAGGAGCGATTAATGAGCGATTAGCAGAGACAGCGGAGAGACGCGGCTGGGCATTGGGCATCGGCTCGGTACGGGCTGCGGTGGAAAGGGAAGAATTGGCTCCAACCTTTGCAGTCCGCCGTCTGGCACCCAGTATCCCGATCCTTGCCAATCTGGGTGCGGTGCAGCTGAACTACGGATTTGGCGTGGACGATTGTCGCCGTGCAGTAGACATTGCTGGAGCAGATATGTTGGTGCTGCATTTGAACGGATTGCAGGAGATTTTCCAACCCGAAGGGAATTTGGATTTTAGCGGCCTGCTTAATCGTATCGAGGAGTTGTGTCGTCAGCTTTCAGTGCCTGTAGGAGTGAAGGAAGTAGGTTGGGGCATAGATGGCGAGACGGCATCAAGACTGTATGATGCGGGTGCAGCCTTTATTGATGTCGCTGGTGCAGGCGGGACAAGCTGGAGCCAAGTGGAGAAATTTCGTAACCCTGATCCTGTGCGTCGCGCGGCGGCGGAGGCGTTTGCGGACTGGGGCAATTCGACCGCTGATTGTATCGTGGAAGTCAGAGCCGCTCAGCCACATGGTGCTCTGATCGGCAGCGGTGGACTGAGAGACGGTGTCAATGCAGCGAAGGTGCTTGCTTTGGGAGCTGACATGGCAGGCTTCGGGCGTTCTTTGCTCGGTTCTGCGGTTGCCTCTAGTGAAGCGCTGGAGGCACGTTTGGAGCAGGTCGAACTGGAACTCCGCACGGTCATGTTTGGCATTGGGGTAGATGGAATAGAAGGGCTCAAAGATACGACTCGACTAAGAAAGAAGGTAAATGGATGAGCGGACTTATTACATTGGTTCCGATGAATGCGGAGCAATATGATCGATTTGAACAACGCTCGCTTGCCGACTATGCGGATGAGAAAATCCAAGCAGGTACATGGACGGTTGAAGAAGCACCAGAGCGAGCGGCAGAAAGTTTTGCTCAATACCTGCCACAGAGACTAGACACACCTCATGCTCACCTGTATATGTTGATGTTTTCCGATGACGGGGGGCAGAGTCAGGAGGAAGCTGGCTACATCTGGTTCAATATTACGGACGGCGTGCAAGGAGAAGAAGCTTTTCTATTGGATATCCTTGTATACGATTCATACCAGGGGAGGGGTCTAGGTACGATGGCGATGGAGGCTTTGGAACAGGAGGCTCGCAGGCTGGGAGCTGTCCGCATCGGGTTGCATGTATTTGGGCATAATGAGCGAGCTTTGCATGTATATCGCAAGTCGGGCTATCGGATTACAGATATCCAGATGAGCAAAGAAATCTAAATAGGGATATAGTAAAATCCTGAATTCCATAACCGTATGCTTGCCGCGTGTATAGGTTCTCATATATAATGTGGGTTGGTAAACTAACGGATGGCATAACGCATATTTTATATAAACGGGAGTTGTTCTGATTATGGCTTTAAAAGCGGGGATTGTGGGCTTGCCGAACGTGGGCAAATCAACACTTTTTAACGCAATAACGCAGGCGGGTGCGGAATCCGCAAACTATCCATTTTGTACGATTGACCCCAATGTAGGCGTCGTTGAAGTACCGGACGAGCGGCTGGATAAGTTGACCGAACTGGTTGTGCCGAATAAAACGGTGCCAACGGCTTTTGAATTTGTTGATATTGCAGGACTTGTGCGCGGTGCGAGCAAGGGCGAGGGTCTGGGTAACAAGTTTCTGGCTCATATTCGTGAAGTGGATGCGATTGTACATGTGGTACGTTGCTTTGAAGATGAGAACATTACCCATGTAGACGGCAAAATTGACCCGATCAGCGACATTCAGACCATTAATTTGGAACTGATTCTGGCGGATATCGAAAGCGTAGACAAGCGTATTGAACGTTCCCGCAAAAACATGAAGGGTGGCAACAAGCAATACACCCAAGAAGTTGAAGTGTTGGAGCGGATCAAAGAAACGCTATATGCTGATAAACCTGCGCGTAGCTTAGAATTGTCGGATGAAGAACGGCTGATTGTACGCGATCTTCATTTGCTGACGATGAAGCCTGTACTCTATGCCGCTAATGTTAGCGAAGATGGCGTAACGGAAGCCGACAGCAATCCATATGTGCAAAAGGTACGCGATTTTGCCGTGGCTGAAAATGCAGAAGTGGTGCCGATTAGCGCCAAGGTAGAATCTGAAATTGCTGAGCTGGAAGGCGAAGACAAGGCGATGTTCCTCGAGGAGCTGGGATTGGCTGAATCCGGATTGAACCGTTTGATTAAAGCAGCATATCGCTTGTTGGGCCTGTATACGTATTTCACAGCAGGTGTGCAGGAAGTACGCGCTTGGACGATTCACAAAGGAACGAAGGCACCGGGTGCTGCGGGCGTAATTCATACGGATTTTGAACGCGGATTTATTCGTGCCGAGGTTGTATCCTACAACGATTTAGTCGCTGCTGGTTCGATGAATGGGGCCAAGGAACGGGGTCAGCTTCGTCTGGAAGGTAAGGAATATGTAGTGCAGGACGGAGACGTTATGCATTTCCGTTTTAATGTTTAATATAAAATTTCTAGAGTACAATACTCGATTCGGATATATAAAAGACGATGTCTCAAGTAAGTGTGTTCTAAAATGTGCTAGATAATGCGGTCGCTGCCTATATTAGGGCGGCGACTTTTTTTATTGAATTACATGTCGTGTGGATTTTTGCAAAATCCTAAATTAGTCAGTATTTCTTGTAGCTAATTCATGAATTAGTTGGTATAATAAAGAGCTGTAGCCAGTGAAATTGAAGCTGGCTTCATATTAATTTAACTGAAGAGGTGAATCGCTTGTTGGACCGATTGCAATCATTGGCGGACCGCTACGATAAACTGAGCGAACTGCTCTGCGATCCGGATGTAGCGAACGATAGCAAAAAACTTAGAGATTATTCCAAAGAACAGTCTGATTTACAGCCTGCTTATGAAGCATATACCGAATATAAAAATGTCGTTGAAGAGCTGGAAGCTGCAAAAACCATGCAGGGTGAAAAGCTGGACGACGAGATGCGTGAAATGGTCAAAATGGAGATTGAAGAACTGAGTGTTCGTAAGCGGGAGCTGGATGAAAAAATCCGTATTTTGCTGCTGCCGAAGGACCCGAATGATGATAAAAACGTTATTATTGAGATTCGTGGTGCAGCGGGTGGTGACGAAGCAGCACTATTCGCAGCTGATTTGTACCGGATGTATACCCGTTATGCCGATACCCAAGGCTGGCGTGTAGAGCTGATGGACGCGAACATGAATGATCTCGGGGGCTTTAAAGAGGTTATTTTCATGATTAACGGCCGCGGTGCATACAGCAAAATGAAATTCGAAAGCGGCGCACACCGCGTCCAGCGGATTCCGACGACGGAATCAGGTGGACGTATTCATACATCGACATCTACAGTATCCGTTATGCCTGAGGCAGAAGAAGTGGATATTGAAATTTCCGACAAGGATATTCGCGTGGATACGTTCTGTTCCAGCGGTGCGGGCGGACAATCCGTTAATACGACCAAGTCGGCGGTGCGTGTAACGCATATGCCAACAGGTATTATGGCAACCTGTCAGGACGGAAAATCCCAGAACTCCAATAAGGAGAAGGCGCTGCAAGTTTTGCGTGCCCGTATTTCGGATATGTTGCGTCAGGAAGAGGAAGCCAAATATGCAGGCGAGCGTAAGAGCAAAGTAGGTACCGGGGACCGCAGTGAGCGTATCCGTACCTACAACTTTCCGCAAAGCCGTGTAACGGATCATCGTATTGGACTAACTATGCATAAGCTGGACCAGGTGATGAACGGGGAGATCGAAGAAATCGTATCGGCGCTCACGATTGCAGAGCAGGCTGATTTGATGGAACAAGAGGTTTAAGTTTTGGGGAACGAGCGCGATTGTGTGTATCGGATGTCGCCGGAACGAAACATGAGTGTCAGAGAAGCCTTGGTTGAGGCTTCTTCTTTTTTAGGAAGCTGTGGCGTTCTGGAGCCCCAGCATAATGCCCGTTTGTTGCTGGAGCATGTGCTCGGATTGGAAGGTACGGCGTTTTACGCCGCTCTGGGTGATCCGTTCCCTTCCACCGCCAAGGAGGCGTGGGAACGGATCATAGCCCGCAAAGCTGCGGGTGAACCGGCGCAGTATATTATCGGACGGCAGGAATTTTATGGCCGCCCGTTCGCGGTTTCGCCGTCGGTGCTGATTCCGCGCCCCGAGACAGAACTGCTCGTCGAGGCGATACTCCAGCACGGCGATCGGCTGTGGCCAAGCGGTGCTCCTCAGGCGCTCGACATCGGCGCAGGCAGCGGTGCGATTGCCGTGACGCTGGCGGCTGAGCGACCGAGCTGGCGCGTAGCGGCAGGGGATATTTCGGCTGCCGCGTTAAAAGTAGCGGCTTATAACGCTGCTGCGAACGGCGCAGCCGTAGAATTCCGCGAGGGCGATCTGCTGGCGCCATTTGCGGGAACGACGGTGGACATTCTCGTGTCCAACCCGCCGTACATCCCGGCTGCTGACATCGCTGGCCTACAGCCGGAGGTCCGCGACCACGAGCCACGGATGGCGTTAGATGGTGGTCCTGACGGGCTCGGCCCGTATCGGGCAATGCTGGAGCAGCTCGGACTCCTTCAGGCTCCGCCCTGGCTAATCGGGTTTGAGCTGGGGATGGGACAGGCCAGAGACGTGGCTGGCCTGCTGGAACAGGCAGGTCATTGGAAGAACATTATAATCGTTTCTGACCTTGCAGGGATTGAACGACATGTCCTAGGCGTCTCGGAGTAGTGGTGCATTTTCTTTTTGCGAGTCTTTCCTTTAGAATAAGAGGAGTATGACCGAGAAACGGCTCAGGGGGAAATCATGCTTCAGAAATTGAAAAAAATTGACGGTCCGGTTATCTTTATTCTGGTTTTGCTCATGGCGATTAGTATCATAACGGTATACAGCGCAGGTAGGGGCCCTACGAACTTGGCAGAGCACGGCAACGACTATCAAAAGATGATCGGGTATTATATATTGGGTTTTGTGGCGATCTTGGGTTTAGCGATGGTCGATTTTCGGATATTCATTAAAAAAGCCCTGTACGTATATGGAGGCGGAATATTCCTGTTGGGTCTCGGATTTTTTGGTGGGACGGTTAACAACTCTCAGGGCTTTCTGAAAATTGGTGGCTTGAATCTTCAGCCTGCCGAGGTATTCAAGCTGGTTCTTATCATTTTTCTGACTTATATGCTGATCAAAAAGCGCAAGAGTAGGCTGTATTTCATTCAGGATGTTCTTCCAGTGGCTCTGGTGAGCTTTGTCCCGTTTGCCATGGTTATGGCACAAAATGACTTGGGTAATGCGCTTGGTTACATTGTCATCGTCATTGGTATGCTATGGATTGGTAATGTGAAGGCATCCCATGCGTTAATCGGATTCATCGTATTTGCAGTCGCCGTTGGCGGCGGGATCAAAGCTTATATTTCGTTTCACGATGAGATTGATTCCTTTATGAAGGGGATTGGCCGTAGTCACTGGGTTGAGCGGTTGGACCCTTGGTTGGTACCGGAAGAGGCAACCGCGAAGGCGTCTTATCATACCAAAAATGCCAAGCTGGCGATAGCCTCTGGCGGGATGATGGGCAAGGGCTTTTTGCAAGGAACCTCGGTACAGTCCGGGCGTGTTCCTTATACGTATGCGGATTCTATTTTTGTGGTCGTAGCGGAGGAATTTGGCTTTGTAGGCTCTTCAGTGCTGTTATTGTTATATTTTATTTTGATTCACCGAATGATCCTGATTTCGCTGGAATGCCGGGATCGCGCCGGACCGTATATTATTGTCGGGATTGTGTCCATGTTACTGTACCAGATTTTTGAGAATATTGGTGCGTTTCTGGGCATTATGCCGCTTACGGGGATTACGCTCCCGTTCATAAGTTATGGTGGTACCTCGTTGCTTATTAACATGGCTAGTATCGGCTTGGTTATGAGCATTAAGGTGCACGGCCAAGAGCTGGAGGATGATCTGCCACAGCCTTCCAGATTGAACTTGACGAAGGCGAAAAAAGCCTAGTACAGTTGGAATGTGGCTAGATACTGATTGGTATTTGTGTGTGAGTTGAAACGGTGCAACGCGAGAGTCCAGATTGTGAAATCTGGGCTTTTTTATATTCCTCGGCGAGGGTCTGAAGCTTGGTGTAGCATGATTCGAGGGTGTATTGAAGAAAATCTGTAAAGTGGTTATGAATATTTTACAAGACTTATAGGTTTAGACTCTCCCAAACCGGACAAACTGATAGACATGATAGAGTTTGGGTTTGGGGGGGGCGAAGATGAGAAGTTGGGTAAAGCAAGCTGCAATGATACTATTTTGTATTTCGATATTAATGATGTCTTGGGAAGGTCAAAAGACGGATGCTGCTATGACCATGGGAACAAGAGGAGCCTTAGCATCAGGAGTGACTACAACAGGGCTGGAGGTGATTCCACACGACTCCATTCGACTGCGTATTTTGGCCAACTCGGATCGCCCGGAGGATCAGCTAGTTAAACGCGAAATACGGGACGCTATTGTGCAGCAGATGAATGCTTGGGTGAGTGAGTTGGAAAACCCGCAAAGCTTAGACCAAGCCAGATCATTGATTGATGCTCATTTACCTGAAATTGACCGTTTGGTAGGTACGGAACTGGCTCGTCGCTGCATTGCGTATGATCATCAGGTGGAACTGGCGAGCGTACCTTTCCCGACGAAAATGTACGGTGGTCTTGTCTACCCGGCAGGGAATTATGAAGCGCTACGGGTTACGCTGGGGCAAGGAAAAGGTCAAAATTGGTGGTGCGTGCTGTTTCCTCCGCTGTGCTTTATTGATGCAGGCAGTGGGGAAGCAGCGGCACAAACGGTATCAGCAAAAACGGATCATGGAGATAGTCGGACGAATACCACTGACAAGGAGCCGGAAGTGCGTTTTTTTCTGTGGGATGCACTTGCGGGACTGTGCAGCTGGGTGAGTGGCTTGTTTGCCTAAACGTTGAGGAGTGTAAGTTTCCCCATATGCTATAATGGAGCTTACGATAGATATACACATGGCAGAGCCAAATAAACTGATCTTTCAAAGTAGCCATATAGGATCAAGCGAAATCACTGGCCTGTATACGACAATAAGATATGGGATGATCTGATATGAGCGATAAATTGAATCAAATGCAAGACTTGTGCGGAGATTTTGTGCAAAAGGAAAAATCGGAGCAAAAGCTGGACGAACAGGGGAATTGCGAGCTGAAGCAGGCATTGAAGTCTTCCCATACCCAATGGTGGGATGTAAGATGTTTGGTTCCTGTGAACAACACTGACGGGGGTATTTCTGACGAAACTTCGGCTGAACAGACTCGGATCGCGGCGGAAAAAGGCATACGCGAGGCTGCTGTACTTCTCCAAGCTGGAGAGACGGTAGCCTTTCCTACGGAGACCGTGTACGGACTGGGAGCCGATGCTCGTAGTACAAAAGCGGTGGAGGCGGTATTCGCTGCCAAAGGACGCCCGTCCGATAACCCGCTCATTGTACATATTTCTGATGCTGATCAATTAGAGGGTATGGTAGCAGAAATAAACGATACAGCCCGGGCGCTGATGAATATGTTCTGGCCGGGACCGCTGACTCTCGTATTGCCAGTGGTACCGCAGGCACTGTCATCACGTGTGACAGCCGGGCTGGACACGGTTGGTGTGCGCATGCCAGATCATCCGATAGCACTGCGCTTGATCGCTGAAGCGGGTTGTCCGTTGGCTGCGCCAAGCGCCAATCGTTCGGGAAGACCTAGTCCGACCCTAGCACAGCATGTGCGGGAGGATCTGGAGGGCCGCATCGGCGGCATTTTAGACGGAGGTCCCACAGGTGTGGGGCTGGAGTCCACGGTGGTGCAGGCGGCTGACGACGGAACGGTCACCATCCTGCGCCCCGGCGGCGTGACGGCTGAGCAGCTCGCTGCAGTTGCTCGCGCCGTCGTGCTGGACCCGGCGCTGGCCGCTACGCCCGGGGAGGATGCCGACAGCCCGGCGCCGCGCTCGCCGGGCATGAAGTACACGCACTACGCGCCGCGAGGCCGCTTGAGCGTGGTACAAGGCCCGTCGTCCGTTGAGGTGACGGGCTGGATTCGCGCCGCGCTGGCGGAGGCTTCCGCCAGCGGAGAGCGCACAGCAGTGCTCGCGTTCGACGAGCATACCGCCGGCTACGCCGGAGAACGCGTCTACACGCTAGGCAAGCTGGACGCGCTCCATGAGGCAGCGCAGCGCCTATACGGCGTGCTGCGCCGCTGCGACGAGGACGGCGTCACCTACATTTTGGCGGAATCCTGTCCGCCGAAAGGATTGGGAGACGCCGTCATGAACCGCCTGCTTAAAGCGGCAGGTCACCGAATCGTCCGCCTGTAGCTTCTGTCGAATCAGAGCCTCTTATATTAAATTTTCCTCCCTCCTCTTCTCGGTATGGGGTACTTTCAGTGCATGCTTGTACTGATTTGCCCCTTGTCCGCATAACGTGTACAAGAACAGACGGATAATGGAGGGATGGAGTATGCTGGCAGCCTCTGCCCATGCCGGGCAGGTTGTAACGATTCTGATCATGGCGGTAGCGCTAGGAATGGATGCGTTATCGCTGGGCGTAGGGATCGGCATGAAGGGGATACGCCTGCGAGACGTGCTGCGCATCAGCACTGTTATTGGCTTTTTTCACATTCTGATGCCATTGCTGGGAATTTTCACGGGCCATTATATGAGTTCTTTATTAGGTCATGTGACGACCTACTTCGCAGGGGGGCTACTCATCCTTTTAGGCGGGCATATGGTGTATAATTCCTTCAAAGGGGACGGCGTACAGGTATTGGATCATCGTTCGCCTTTAGGTCTTTTGCTGTTTGCACTTGGGGTGAGCGTGGATTCATTTTCTGTAGGAGTGTCACTGGGGATGTTCCAGAGTGATCTGGTGCTGTCTGTTCTGGCATTTGGTTTTTGCGGGGGAGCAATGGCGATGTTGGGCCTGCTGCTGGGTCGCAAGGTCAGCCGCAATCTAGGAGATTACGGGGAAGCAGTGGGCGGTGCCATTTTGCTGGCATTCGGCTTTATGTTTATGTTTTGATTTTAGCGCAGACAGTGTAAAATAAGTGCAGGGTTAAAGTAAGGGATTAGGATTATAGTAATCCTCTGTTTATATATTTTTTAACATACGGGGGGTGAAAACGTTGAAGAATATCTTATTTGTATGCACTGGGAATACCTGTCGTAGTCCAATGGCTGAAGGGATGCTGCGTAAGTTGGCTGCTGAGCATGGACTAGAACTGGAAGTGCGTTCTGCGGGAGTGGCAGCGATGGAAGGCACGCCGATATCCCGACATGCAGAGGCGGTTCTACGTGATCACGATATATCCGATCAGATCACTTCAACCCCTTTGAGCGACGGGCTTGCCGGGTGGGCACACCTGATCTTAACCTTGACGCAAGGACATAAACAGCACGTAATTCAGCGCTTTCCCCAAACGGCGGGCAAAGTATTTACGCTTAAGGAATATGTGGAGAACCGGGATGCGGTGTTGAATGATGTACAGGAGTTGGACGGTTTATATGCTTCACAGCAGTTGATGGCTTCACTTGGACAAGAGCTATCGGCGCAGGAGCGTGAACGAATGATTGAATTACACCAACGGATTCCGGGCTTTGATATTTCAGATCCGTTTGGCGGTTCACGAGAAGACTACGATGTCACAGCTGCGGAAATCCGCACGGCGCTGCATAAGCTGCTGGACAAGCTAAAGGCCTCTTCCGAATAAAATCGCTCTTACTCATCTATTTTGTACGGAATCTGTTGATTTTCGACGGTTAATCCGTTAAGATAAGGTGGAAAAATGAGAATCCGATGTAACTGGCGACAAAAGTGGGATTAACCACGATGGAGCATCGGATATACGGCCGGTCGCCTGGGCAAAAGAGCAATTCCACATAGGTGTGGACTGCTCTTTTTTCATATACAAGTTATGCCAGATGTTTAGCTGAGGGTTGATTCCTTCAAAGGTTCTTCCATTTTTTCTGCTCGAAATCTGAAACATCGGCTATAATATAGTGAGATTGTGATCAGGAGAGAGTGTGTTGAACTTGGGGCATGAGACCGTGCCTAGTCTCTGAGAGGCTGTTCAACCAAAGGAGGTTCCAATGGTGGGACAATTGGATCATGAGATTTCGCTAGAAGCACAGACCACTTCTGTTGTGCGGGAAATCGCAGAAGCAGCCAGTCTCAGGGCTGGTCGCCTGCTGGTTATCGGCGTTAGCACAAGTGAAGTGGCTGGAAGTCGAATTGGCACGGCGGGAGCGCTCGATGTGGCTCAACAACTGTTATCTGGAGTAGAGTCCGTTCGCAGGCAGTATGGCTTTGATGTAGCGTTTCAATGCTGTGAGCATTTGAACCGAGCGTTGGTCGTTGAACGGGCTGTACTGGAGCGACTGGGACTGATGGAGGTTGCGGCTGTTCCTGTTCGTACAGCAGGAGGCTCTATGGCTACCGTCGCCTATCGTTCTATGAGCGACGCGTGTTTGGCGGCGAACGTGCAGGCTCATGCCGGGATAGACATCGGCGAAACGCTGATTGGCATGCATCTGCGACCGATTGCTGTTCCGTTTCGCCCAAGCCTTCGCTGGATTGGCGAAGCACGTGTGACAGCGGCGTTCACCCGTCCTCCACTTATTGGCGGACAACGGGCGGTGTACAGTCTGGAGCAAGAAGTCGGCGGAAACTGCGATTAGCATTTGGCATGGCGGCATGTTTGTACTAATCGTTTTTGCAATGAGGATGAGGTACCCAACAGAGGAGCAGGCGGTAGCTTGTATACCCAACAATTGACTATGGAGAGGGAGTAATCAATCATGATGGAACACCTGCGTAAAAGTGACCCAGCAGTGATGGAAGCAATGGGACTTGAACTGAAACGACAACGCCACAATATCGAGCTAATCGCATCCGAGAACATTGTCAGTGAAGCAGTAATGGAAGCCATGGGCTCCGTGCTGACGAATAAATATGCTGAAGGTTACCCAAACAAACGCTACTATGGTGGCTGTGAGCATGTAGATATCGTTGAAGATATCGCACGTGACCGCGCAAAAGAACTGTTCGGCGCTGAGCATGCTAACGTGCAGCCTCACTCTGGAGCACAAGCCAACATGGCAGTGTATCTGGCAGCTCTCAAACCTGGAGATACTGTACTGGGTATGAATCTGGCGCATGGTGGCCATTTAACACACGGAAGTCCGGTTAACGCTTCCGGCTTGTTGTATAACTTTGCTGCCTATGGTGTCCGCGAAGACAACTTCCGCATCGACTACGATGAAGTGCGCAAGGCAGCCTTTAAGCACCGCCCTCGTCTGATTGTAGCTGGCGCGAGTGCATATCCGCGTACTATTGACTTTGAAGCTTTTGCTTCCATTGCCAATGATGTAGGTGCTTTGTTCATGGTGGATATGGCACATATCGCAGGTCTCGTGGCAGCGGGAATTCACCCAAGTCCAGTTCCGCATGCCCAATTTGTAACAACAACGACACACAAAACGCTGCGTGGTCCGCGTGGGGGTCTGATTCTGACTCGCAAAGCATGGGCGCAAGCGATTGATAAAGCTATTTTCCCTGGTACTCAAGGGGGGCCACTGATGCATGTGATCGCGTCCAAAGCGGTTGCTTTGGGTGAAGCGCTCCAGCCATCGTTCAAAACCTATGCGCAAAATGTAGTCCGCAACGCACAGGTGCTGGCTGAAACACTGTTGGCTGAGGGGATTAACATTGTATCCGGTGGTACGGATAACCATCTGATGCTGTTGGATACGCGCAATTTGAATATCACAGGTAAAGAAGCGGAGCATGTATTGGATTCCGTGGGCATCACGGTCAATAAAAATGCGATTCCTTTTGATCCGACCAGTCCATTCGTAACAAGCGGGATTCGTATTGGTACACCTGCTGCAACATCTCGTGGGATGGATGAAGAGGCTATGGTCAAAATCGGTAAAATCATTGCTGAAACCCTTAAAAACCCGAAAGATGATACTGTATTGTCCAAAGCAAGCCAAGCGGTTGGCGAGTTAACAGATAAGTTCCCGATTTATCCAGGAACTCAATACTAATTCATCGACAATCATAATCTTTATATTATAGGCTGTTTTCCTTCCGTAAGCCGGAGGAGAACAGCCTTTTTTTGCTTCCAAACGACTCGAAACTTACATTTTTGGGTAATAAGCGATTACAGTAAAGGTTTATGCGCGCTTTCCTTTATATCTACGACAAAGGAGTGATTACATTGAGTCAAAGAAAATCCGCGCAATTATTGCAGCAGCTCGTATTTGTGGGACCGATGGCGTTGTTTTTCGTCTTGATTATGGTCATTCCGTTCCTGCTGGGGCTGTATTATTCCATGACGAACTGGGATGGAGTATCTGAAAATATCCGATGGCTCGGGCTAGGGAATTACGTTCATATTTTTAGGGACGATCCAGATTTCCGTAATGCGTTCTGGTTTACAGTTCGGTTTACCGTATGTGGTGTCATTCTAACGAACCTGATTGGCTTTTTCCTAGCCTATGCACTTACCAAACCGTTGCGTACCCGTAATGCACTGCGAACTGTATTTTTTATGCCCAATATGATTGGCGGCTTGCTGCTCGGCTTCATCTGGCAATTTATATTTGTACGCGGCTTTTCTGCGGTAGGGGAGGCAACAGGGCTTTCCTTTTTTAAACTGCCGTGGCTGGGTGATGGGCCAACTGCTTTTTGGGGAACTGTCATTGTGTTTGTATGGCAATATGCAGGTTATCTCATGGTTATTTACATATCTTCGTTAAATAATGTCCCGTCTGCCCTGATTGAATCGGCTCAAATTGACGGCGCGGGCCGAAGACAGATTTTGCGTCATATTGTAGTGCCACTTATTATGCCAGCGGTGACCGTCTGCTTGTTCCTGGCGATATCCTGGTCCTTTAAAGTATTTGAATTGAATTTGGCTCTCACAAAGGGGGGACCTTTCAAGTCGACAGAGTCTGTAGCGTTGGACATATATAATGAAGCGTTTACAAATAATCGACTTGGATTGGGAACTGCCAAGGCTATGATTTTCTTCGTGGTCGTTGCGATCATTACCAGCATTCAGGTGCGTCTCACGAAGAAAAAGGAGGTCGAAATGTAATGGAAAAAACGTCAAACTACCGTTTGGGCACATGGGTTGCTGAAATATTGCTTATTGTGATCGGGTTAATTTTTCTGGTTCCATTCTATTTTTTGCTCGTAAACTCCGTTAAATCCTTTGGTGACATTTTGGCCCATTCCGCTTCGTGGCCGACAACCTTCCGTTTTGAAAACTATGCTAACGCCTGGAATAAAATAAACTTTCCCACAGCACTGGGGAATTCACTGATTGTCACGATCGTCAGTAATGCGCTTTTGCTGCTCATCAGCTCGATGGCCGCTTACCAGATGGTTCGGCATGACACTCCTTTTAATCGGTTTTTATTCGGTTTACTTGTGGCAGCAATGGTAGTTCCCTTTCAATCGATTATGTTGCCGCTTATGGAAGTGTCCAACGTATTGAGCTTAAACAATAGTATACCAGGACTGATCCTATGTTATCTGGGTTTTGGGGCGCCTTTATCCGTTTTTCTTTTTCATGGCTTTATTAAAACGGTACCTATTGAGATCGAGCAGGCGGCAAGGGTGGACGGTTCATCCCGGTACGGGGTGTTCTTTCGCATCGTTTGTCCACTCCTGCTGCCTATGTTCGTAACTGTGCTTATTTTGAATACCTTATGGATATGGAATGACTATCTGTTGCCTTCGCTCATTTTGAATGATCCTGAGCTGCGCACCATTCCGATTGCAACCTATATGTTGTTTGGTCAGTACACCAAGCAATGGGACTTGGCGCTGCCAGCACTGGTGTTGGGGATCACGCCAATTGTTGTGTTTTTTCTGGTGATGCAAAAATACATCGTTTCTGGCATTGCAGCCGGTGCGGTCAAAGGCTGAAGGGAGGGATATCCGATGAAAAGAACAGCGTTGCTTGTCATCTCCTTGATGGTGCTGCTCGCATGTACACTTGCAGGTTGCGGAAATACGAAGGCTCAACAGAGTGAAACGAAAACGATACACATTTATCAATTCAAAGTAGAGATTTCGGAACCGCTAAATAAGCTGAAGGCAGAATATGAAAAAGCGCACCTTGGCATCAAGTTGGATATCCAATCTGTCGGTGGTGGTACGGACTACGGTGCTTCGTTGAAGGCTAAATTCGCATCAGGCGATCAGCCGGACATTTTCACAAATGAGGGCTACCAGGACCGCGATACGTGGTTGGAGTACTTGGAGGATTTGTCGGATCAGCCATGGGTAAAGGATCTGGACGATTTCGCTCGTAAGCCGATGACGGTTAACGGTAAGATTTATGGACAGCCTATGAACCTAGAAGGATTTGGTTTTGTTTATAACAAGGATTTGTTCAAAAAAGCGGGCATAACCAAACTACCTCAGACGATAGATGAACTGGAGGAAGCGGCCAAGCGACTGAAAGCGGCAGGGATTATACCTTTTGCTAACGGGTATGCGGAATGGTGGGTTCTGGGGAACCATTTTATCAATATTCCGTTTGCCAGACAGCCGAACCCGGAAAGTTATGTTGAGGATTTAAACAAAGGAACGGCTCGCATCCCCGGTAACCCGGTGTTCGATCAGTGGGTGAAGTTGCTTGACCTGACTATAAAATATGGGAACCGCAATCCGCTCACGACGGATTACAATACACAAGTGACGCTGTTTTCGACAGGTAAGGCTGCTATGATGCACCAGGGGAACTGGACGCAACCGCAAATAGATGGAATTAATCCTAACTTGAATTTGGGTATTCTGCCTGCGCCTATAGACAATGATCCCTCCACAGGAGGTAGACTCGCGGTGGGAGTAGCCTCGAACTGGGTGGTCAACAAAAATTCGCCTGTGAAGCAGGAGGCAAAAGAATTTCTCAATTGGTTGGTCACATCAGAAACAGGCAAGCATTATATCACCAAGGAGTTTAAGTTTGTTCCCGCCTTCAAAAGTATTACGTCCAGCGACGAGACGACAGGCGATCTAGGTGCAGAAATATCTCGGCATGTGAGGGAAGGCAAGATATGGAGTTGGAACTTCCAACGCTTTCCGAAGGGGCTGAATCAGGATTTAAGCAGCAGTATGCAAGCCTATATTGCAGGGGTTATCACAAAGGATGAAATGCTTCAGCAATTTCAGGGGGCATGGGACAATTTGAAGTATAGATAAAAGAATACCTCTGCATGAGGAGGCAAAGGCTATAGCTCGGGCAGGAAGTATAAAGCCTTCAGGCTTTGGCGGTCAAGGGCCGTCAGAGCCTTTTTGTTGTGTTTTTATGTGACGAAAGTCACACGTAAAGCGGTCCTATTCATTATTTTACATGTCATATCTTTCCCTTGACAAAAGGTTACGGTGGCAGGTGTTAAATCAATCAAGGGAATGTTATAATAAACAGGATTTACAGGCACGCATTGCATCTGTGCTTATTTGGTTTGTACAAATAGGTTACATAGATCCTTTCGACTCAGGATAGTTCGATATGCTGGTGCGAAAGAACGTGACGATAATACCGGAGGGAATATATTATGGCGAAACTGGTGGTTTGTGATCACCCTTTGATCCAACACAAACTTACATTTATCCGCGATGTGCGGACCAACACCAAGGATTTCCGCGAGCTGGTGGATGAAGTAGCAACATTGATGGCTTATGAAATTACACGGGATATCCCGCTGGAAAGCATTACGGTGCAGACACCGGTTGCTGAGACAGAAGGTAAAGTGATTTCCGGACGTATGCTGGGTCTTATTCCGATTCTGCGTGCAGGCTTGGGTATGCTGGATGGCGTAGTAAAACTGCTGCCTGCAGCAAAGGTGGGCCATGTGGGACTGTTCCGCGATCCTGAGACGCTGCAACCCGTAGAATACTATACGAAGCTGCCTACAGATGTAACTGAGCGCGAATTGATCGTGATTGATCCGATGCTTGCAACGGGTGGCTCTGCAATTGCGGCGATTGATGTGTTGAAAAAGAGAGGCTGCACTCAAATTAAAATGATGAATCTGATTGCTGCTCCTGAAGGAGTCAAAGCTGTGCAGGATGCACATCCTGATGTAGACATCTATGTCGCTGCACTGGACGAGCGTCTGGATGATCATGGATATATCATTCCGGGTCTTGGTGACGCGGGAGACCGCTTGTACGGAACCAAGTAGACTGCCTTTGGCAGTTCGGCAAAATCTATGGACGTTATACAGGTCCTTATTTTAAATAATGGAAGATCTGTGAAGCGGACATTTATTATGAAAAGGGGTTCAACAGAAAATGTCCAAAATCAAAGTGATGACAATTTTTGGTGTGCGTCCGGAAGCAATTAAGATGGCTCCTCTTATTTTGGAGCTTCAGCGTCACCCGGAGCATATCGAGTCCGTGGTATGCGTTACAGCTCAACATCGCCAGATGCTTGACCAGGTTCTGGAAGTTTTCAATATTCACCCTGATTATGATCTGGACGTAATGAAGGATCGCCAGACACTGAATGAAATCTCCATGCGGGTACTTCAAGGTCTGGAACCTGTATTGCGTGAGGCCAAGCCCGATATCGTGTTGGTTCACGGTGATACACTGACGACTTTCCTCGCCAGCTATGCAGCCTTTATGCAGCAGATTGAAGTAGGGCATGTGGAAGCGGGTTTGCGAACGTGGAACAAGCTTTCTCCATATCCTGAAGAAATGAACCGTCAGCTCACAGGCGTGCTGTCTGATCTGCATTTCTCGCCTACTTCTTTATCGGCTGGAAATTTGCGGAAGGAAAACAAGCCTGAATCGCGAATATATGTTACAGGCAATACAGTAACTGACGTATTTCAGTATACGGTTTGCCAGGATTACGAGCACCCTGTACTGGAGTGGGCTCAGGGCAAACGCCTGATTCTTATGACAGCACATCGCCGGGAATCCCAAGGGGAACCGCATCGTCAGATTTTTAATGCGGTTAAGCGAATTGCGGATGAGTTTGAGGATATCGCTATTGTTTATCCGGTTCATCCGAGTCCGGCTGTGAAGGAACCTGCATTTGAGATTTTAGGCAACCATCCGCGTATTAAGCTGATTGATCCGCTGGATGTCGTGGATCTGCACAATTTTTACCCACATACACATCTGATCCTTACGGATTCCGGTGGGCTTCAGGAAGAAGCGCCTTCGTTCGGAGTACCTGTTCTGGTGCTGCGTGATACGACTGAAAGACCGGAAGGAATTGAAGCGGGCACCTTGGAACTGGTGGGTACGAACGAAGAGAACGTGTACAATCGGACCAAGGCACTTTTGACAGATTCCGCGTTGTACGATTCTATGAGTCAGGCAGCGAATCCTTACGGCGATGGAAAAGCATCAGTAAGAATTGTCAATGCGATTTTGCACCATTATGGCGTTCAATCCGAACGTCCTGAAGAATTTCACACAATGTTCACAAAAGGTGTTCGTCCGATATAATTATTCTTTACAAGGCAAGCATACAGTTAAACTGTACGGTTACCAAGGGATACAGCAATTTAAGATGCTTTGTCGTTTGATTTTATACTTTAGGGCGCTAAAATATCTCAATTGACAAAGCATCTTATATTTAAGTAAAATGGACTGGAATTGCAGGGGTGACATGGAAAAGTGGTCAAACCTTCCAAGCAAAACAACAACCGAAATAACACCGGAAATGCCTTCAAGGCAATTGGATTGGTGAGCGCGATTGGCATTGATTTGGCGATATGCACACTGGGTGGTTTCTATGCCGGAAATTGGCTCGATGCCAAACTTGGTGGCTCCGGAATTTGGATTGGCGTAAGCGTTCTCGCAGGCTTGGTTGTAGGCGCATTAAGTATTGCCCTTGTGATCGGAAAGGTATTGAGGGATAACCATGAATGAGATGACCCGTATGCAAAAAATGTTATGGATCGTAGCGCTTGGTATTATGGCTCTGTGTTTCCTGGTCTCCGCCTTCATGCCCCAACATCGTGACATTGCTCACGGAATCATTCTGGGAACGGGAGTAAGCTGTCTAAATGTGCTGTATATGGCCTACAAAATTCGACAGGTTGCGAGTGCGGCCGCCGGTGAAAGAAAGAAGAGAGTGTATGGTATTGGCTTTGGCGTTCGATTAGGGACCTCAATTTTGGCAGTGGTGCTGGCGATAGAATTTCCGGCCTACTTCCATGAGATCGCTGTAATGGCAAGCCTGGTGACTGGGCAATTTCTTCTGTTAATTATAGGCATCATATTCGCGCTTCAGGAAAAATGATAGCTCAACTGAGAAAGGGGTGAGAAAACATGTTGCATGAATCACCGATTATCCAATTGGGCGGGTTTAACATTGACTTGTCCGTCATTATTATGCTTATTGTGACCTGCGCGATTGTATTTGGACTGGCATTTGCTGCAACGCGCAATTTGTCTGTGGACAATCCAAGCAAGCTGCAAAATTTTATGGAATGGGTCGTCGAATTCGTTCAAGGACTGATTACCAGCACAATGGATTTGAAAAAAGGGAAGCCATTCCTCTCTTTGGGGATGACGCTGATCATGTTCATCTTCGTGGGAAATATGCTGGGATTACCGTTCGGGATTGTGACCGAATTCGATAATGTGCAAAGTGCCCAAGTATTTGGACATGAAATCATTCCGGTCAAAGAAGCATTAGAACAAGCACAGGCGTCTCACCCGGGAGAAGCTGCCCATGTAGGCATCAGCTGGTGGAAATCACCTACCGCAGATGCAGGGGTATCCATTGGACTGGCTTTGATGATCTTTGTCCTGGTTCATTTCCTGGGGATTTTCCGTAATACCAAAGCTTACTTCAAGCATTACGTTCAGCCATTTCCATTCTTTTTGCCAATTAACTTGATTGAGCAGTTCTCAAAACTGTTGACACATGGTATGCGTCTATTCGGTAATATTTTTGCCGGCGAAGTTTTGATCAGTGTTCTGCTGAAAATGACAGCACTTGGTGTGGGAGGTATGGTTGCTTCCGTATTGGGACTCGTGGTCTGGCAAGGATTCAGTATTTTTGTCGGCAGTATCCAAGCGTTCGTCTTCACGATTCTGACGTTTGTATATATTTCACAGTCTATTGACACGCATGAAGAAGAGCATTAGACAAGCTCGTTTTCTGGTTTTAAGTTAAGTTCAGGAGTACGCTTCGCTCTTAACTGCAAATACATGTAACACACAAATACACATCACTAAGGAGGATTTTTTAAAATGGGAGTTTGGGCATATATCGCAGCTGCAATCGCAGTAGGTTTGGGCGCTTTGGGCGCTGGTATTGGTAACGGTCTGATCGTAAGTAAAACAGTTGAAGGTATCGCTCGTCAGCCTGAAGCAAAAGCAACGTTGCAAACGGTAATGTTTATCGGTGTAGGTCTGGTCGAAGCCCTGCCAATCATCGGGGTCGTTCTGGCATTCATTTTCTACGCAGGTGCTTAATTGAATGGAAGCAAGGTTTGGCGGGGAAGGCACAGCCATCCGCGCCTTCTTTGTTCGTTTGAACATGAAAGATCCAGAACCGACGTTCACCGGAAAGGAGTGACTTCAATTGAGTTTAAATTGGACAAGTATCGTTTTCACAATCATTGCATTTTTGATCTTGTACTGGTTACTGACGCGTTATGCATTCGGACCTCTCTTTTCCGTTATGGAGAAGCGGCGTCAGCTTGTATTACAGCAAATGAATGAAGCGGCACAGACGCGTGAACAGGCTGCTGCTTATGTTGAGGAGCAAAAGCAGGCTCTCCAGCAAGCACGTAAGGAAGCGTACGACATTATTGAGCAGTCAAAACAAACAGGTAACAAACAAGCGGAGCAAATTATTGTTCAGGCTAAAGACGAAGCTGTCCGCCTGAAAGACGAAGCTGTTCGTGAAATCACAAGCGAGCGTAATAAGGCGGTTGCCGAACTGCGCAGCGAAGTGGGTAAAGCTTCGGTACAAATTGCTTCCAAACTGATTCAAAAGGAAATCAAGGAAGACCAAGTCCAGGGAGAGCTTGTCGACCAATACCTTAAAGAGGTAGGAGGCAAAGCATGAGCCGGGATACGGTAGTAGCCAAACGGTATGCGAAAGCTTTGTTTGAAGTGGCAGAGCAGGAACAGACCATTATGGAAACCGAGCAGGAGCTACGTGCTTTTGTAGAGGCTGTATCGGGGGATGCTGAAATCCGTAAATTCATTAATTCTCCTAACATTACGGAAGCGGTCAAGCTTCAAGTTCTGGCTAACAGTTTTGAAGGCAAGTTGTCTGCCTCGCTAATTAACACGATCAAACTGTTGATTCAGCGTAGTAGAGCAGATTTGTTTGAATCTCTCCTTGCCGGATACCTCGATATTCAGGAATACAAGCTGGGACTTGCTCATGCAAAGGTGTATTCGACTTATGCTTTAAGTGATCAGGAAAAAACAGCGGTAGCCGAGGAATTCGGAGCCCGTGAACATAAAACAATCCGTGTGGAAAATATAGTGGACCCGAGTCTGCTGGGCGGATTAAAAGTGGTTATCGGCGATACATTGTACGACGGCAGTCTGGCCGGCAAGCTGGATCGTCTCGAGAAATCCTTTAACAGACGAGTATAGAAGATAGGGGTGAACACACTTGAGTATCAAACCTGAGGAAATCAGTTCATTGATTAAAAGTCAGATTGAACAATATAAAAATGATATCGAGGTCGTTGAAGTCGGCACTGTTGTTGAAGTCGGCGACGGTATTGCCCGCGTCTACGGACTGGAAAAAGTTATGGCCGGTGAATTGGTTGAATTCGACACTGGCGTATTGGGCTTGGCGCTCAACGTGGAAGAAAGCAATGTCGGTGTTGTTATTTTGGGTCAATTCTCCGACATTCGTGAAGGTGGTCAAGTAAAACGTACAGGCCAGATCATGCAGGTCCCTGTAGGGGAAGCAATGATTGGACGTGTAGTTAACCCATTGGGGCAACCAGTAGACGGTAAAGGACCGATTGCTACAACAGAATTCCGTCCGGTTGAAAGTCAGGCTCCAGGCGTTATGGCCCGTAAATCGGTACATGAGCCTATGCAGACGGGGATTAAAGCTATTGATGCGATGGTTCCAATTGGTCGTGGTCAACGTGAGTTGATCATCGGTGACCGTCAAACAGGTAAAACATCTATCGCAATCGATGCAATTTTGAACCAAAAAGGTAACGGCATGAAATGTATTTATGTCGCTATTGGTCAAAAACAATCCACGGTAGCTCAAGTTGTTGAAACATTGCGTCGTCACGGTGCGCTGGAATATACGATTGTCGTTACGGCATCAGCTTCCGAGCCATCACCATTGCTGTACATTGCTCCTTACTCTGGCTGCGCTATGGGTGAGTATTTCATGTACAAAGGCGAGCATGTCCTTGTTGTTTATGATGACTTGACTAAACAAGCGTCAGCTTACCGGGAATTGTCCCTGTTGCTGCGTCGTCCACCGGGCCGTGAAGCATATCCGGGTGACGTTTTCTATCTTCACTCTCGCTTGCTGGAACGTGCAGCGAAGCTGAATGATGAGTTGGGCGGCGGATCACTTACCGCATTGCCGTTCATCGAGACACAGGCTTCCGACGTTTCTGCATATATTCCAACCAACGTTATCTCCATCACAGATGGACAGATCTTCCTGGAAGCTGACTTGTTCTATGCAGGACAACGTCCGGCGATCAACGTAGGTATTTCCGTATCTCGTGTAGGTGGTTCAGCTCAGATTAAAGCAATGAAAAAGGTAGCAGGTTCCCTGCGTCTGGATCTTGCTCAATATCGTGAGCTTCAAGCGTTCTCCCAATTCGGGTCCGACTTGGATAAATCCACAAAAGCCCGTTTGGATCGCGGCGCACGCATGATGGAAATTCTGAAACAGGGTGTTAACCAACCGCTTGCTGTAGAGCAACAAGTAGTGAGCTTGTATACTGCTGTAAAAGGCTTCCTTGATGATATCCCTGTAGCGGATGTAAAACGTTTTGAAAAAGACTTCCTGTCTTTCATGGTGTCTGACCATCAGGACGTGCTTCAATCTATCCGCGACACGAAAGACTTGGTGGCTGATAACGAAACGGCTTTGAAGGCAGCTATCGAGAAATTCAAAAAATCATTCGCCACGTCGGTATAATACATTGGAATTTGCCTGTTTATGATGAAAGATGTTCTAAGGAAGCGTGCCCTCCGGGTTTTGGCTTCCTTGGCATGTTTTACCCTCAATAACAGGCCCTTTAACATATGCCCGGCTGGATTTGAATCTTACGAAGTTAGCTTTGGCTTTGCCAAAGCTTGAAGGTGGTGAAATCATGGCAAAAGGTATGCGCGAGATTAAACGTCAGATTAAAAGTGTGCAGAGTACGAAGCAGATCACGAAAGCGATGGAAATGGTCGCTGCATCCAAGCTGAGAAAAGCTCAGGAGAAAGCGGAGTCGGCTCGTCCTTACTCGGAAAAGCTTAAGGAAGTTGTGAGTAGCATTGCTTCTGGAGCGAATAACATCAAGCATCCAATGCTGGAAACGCGTCCGGTTAAAAAGACTGCTTATCTCATCATTACATCTGATCGTGGTCTGGCTGGTGGTTATAACGCCAATATTTTACGACAGGTTACGCAGACGATTTCTGAACGTCACCGTTCACAGGATGAATTTGTGATTTTCATCATTGGACGAAAAGGACGGGATTATTTCAGACGTCGTGAATTTCCTATCGCTGAATCGGTAACAGATCTGTCGGATACACCTGCTTTTGCAGATATCAAAACGATTGCAAGCAAGGCTGTACAAGGCTTTGAACTTAAAGAATTTGATGAGCTTTATCTATGCTATAACCGCTTTGTCAACGCATTGACTCAAATTCCAACAGTTGACCGTCTGTTACCAATGGCAACACCGGATTCAGCTACAGCTTCATCCTCAATTAACTATGAGTATGAGCCTTCACCAGAAGGAGTGCTGGAAGTATTGCTACCGCGTTACGCGGAAACGCTCATTTACGGCGCTTTGCTGGATGGTAAAGCTAGTGAACTGGGAGCGAAGATGACGGCAATGGGATCTGCTACGAAGAATGCTTCCAAGTTAATTGGTGAGCTTTCCTTGACCTATAACCGTGCTCGTCAAGCGGCTATTACCCAGGAAATTACGGAAATCGTTGCAGGGGCAAGTGCTCAGTCTTAATCAGGCTTATAGCGACTGTTTTATAGCAGAGTCTACACTATTATGATAAATTGCGGGCGCAAAACAAATCAGAGTGGTTCGGATTTGCGGCTGTGCAAGCTTGTAGGAGGGAAACCAAAAGATGAACAAAGGACGCGTAGTGAGCATCATGGGTCCGGTTGTCGACGTTGAGTTTGAACGTGGACAGCTTCCGGAAATCCTGAATGCCATTCATATTGGGACTGTGCTGGAGAGCGGAGTCAAAATTGACCTGACGCTCGAAGCTTCAAAACATCTAGGTGACAACCGTGTGCGTTGTATTGCCATGTCTTCCACAGATGGTTTGGTTCGTGGAGCTGAAGCCATAGATCTGGGAGCACCTATTTCAGTACCTGTCGGCGAAGCAACTCTTGGACGCGTATTTAACGTACTTGGAACGCCAATTGATAATGGTGCTGATATGAGTGAAACGGCTAGAAACCCAATTCACCGTCAAGCTCCTTCTTTCGATGAGCTGACAACTCAAGCAGAGATGCTCGAAACCGGTATTAAAGTTATCGACTTGCTGGCTCCTTATGCCAAAGGTGGTAAAGTCGGATTGTTTGGTGGTGCTGGTGTAGGTAAAACCGTAACCATTCAAGAATTGATTAACAATATCGCTCAGGAGCATGGTGGTATTTCTGTATTTGCGGGTGTAGGTGAACGCACACGTGAAGGAAATGACTTGTACCATGAAATGAGAGATTCCGGCGTTATCAACAAAACAGCGATGGTGTTCGGACAAATGAACGAGCCTCCGGGTGCACGTTTGCGTGTAGCTCTCACAGGTCTGACGATGGCGGAATACTTCCGTGACCAAGAAGGCCGTGACGTGTTGCTCTTTATTGATAACATTTTCCGCTTTACCCAAGCGGGTTCTGAGGTTTCTGCCCTGTTGGGACGTATGCCTTCAGCAGTAGGTTACCAGCCTACGCTGGCTACTGAGATGGGTCAATTGCAAGAACGGATTACTTCTACTAAAAAAGGTTCCGTTACTTCCATTCAGGCGATCTACGTGCCTGCGGATGACTACACTGACCCTGCTCCTGCTACAACGTTTGCCCATTTGGATGCTACAACGAATCTGGAACGTAAAATTTCCGAAATGGGTATTTACCCGGCGGTTGATCCACTTGCATCAAGCTCCCGGATTTTGGCTCCAGACGTTGTGGGTGAAGAGCATTACAATGTAGCGCAAGGGGTAAAACAAATTTTGGCCCGCTACAATGAGCTTCAGGATATCATTGCCATCCTGGGTATGGATGAGCTGAGTGAAGAAGATAAAATGTTGGTAGCACGTGCACGTAAAATCCAGCGTTTCCTTTCTCAACCTTTCCACGTTGCCGAAACATTTAACGGCTTCCCAGGTAAATATGTGCCGGTTAAAGAAACTGTACGAAGCTTCAAAGAAATTTTGGAAGGCAAGTATGACCACCTTCCAGAAGCGGCCTTCCTTTTTGTAGGAGCCATCGAAGAAGCAGTTGAAAAAGCTAAAACACTGTAAACATACAGGCAAAGATTAGCCGAGCCTTACGAAGTGAGCTGTCTGCGGACAGCTTCCAGGAGGGATTCAAGTGAGCACGTATTTACTAGAGATTGTGACGCCGGAGCGCCTGGTCTATACAGAACAGGTAAACAGCATCAGTGTTCGCGGCTCGGAAGGCGATCTTGGGATTTTGCCCGGACACCTTCCCTTGGTCACTCCCTTGAAGATTGCACCGATACGCATTAAAATCGGTGGTCAAACTGAAGTGATCGCGGTCAATGGGGGCTTTCTTGAAGTCCGCAAGGATAAAGTGGTCATTTTGGCTGAGAGTGCGGAACGTTCCGAAGAAATTGATGTGGAGCGTGCCCGTGCGGCAAGGGAGCGGGCAGAACTGCGGCTCCAGAGCAAGCAGGAACAGATAGATCATCATCGGGCGGAAGTAGCTCTGCAACGGGCGCTTAACCGTCTAAATGCTACAAGCATCAGAACCAATAAGAATTAATATTGGAGTTTAAGTGGAATTTTAAAAGGGTTCGGCATAGTATACGGATGGAACGACAAGGAGACCAATTCATAACTTCTGCCAGAAAATGTCCGGTAGAGGGTGAGGAGGAACCTTGCTTCCTTCGATCACTGTGATCGGACTCTTTTTTTAGCTGTTATTACCAAATGTACAGTCCTATTTCTTGCCTGGCTGCTAGGTATTTAGTACCTTTTAAATTCACGAAACAGAAGTGATTAATCACATTTTGTCGAAATAAATGTCCTAAAAACAGAAATAGCACTGGCATATTAGGCGTTCGCCGAGTATTATAAAGAAGTCTGTGACGCAGATGGGGGGAATTATGGTTGAACGGGAAACAGCAATTGGCTGAACAGCTAAGTCAATCGGCGAGTATGACCGCGCTGATCTCTATGATCGTATCGCTCCTCTGTATAGCATTAGCTTGGTGGGCTTTACAGAGCTTAAAGCTGGATTTGTTAATCCGACAACCCAAAGGACCGCAGGGCAGATTGCTGCACTTGTTTCTTGCTATTATTTTGGGACAGTTGGTTTCGGGGTTCCTGTTGAGCTACATCTCTTGGAGCCAGATGCTCTAGAATTTGTTTTAACATGAAGTAGGCGGGTTATATGACCTTATGACTGTGTCTCTGCGGGAATTGTCGAATAACATCGCGTCATATTGTTAACAATGGTAAACAAAAGAACCATACATGTATAGCTGGCTGAATCAGTTAGAGTACAATGGTCGTCAAGTACAAAAAAACGCTTGTATACTTGTTTTAATCAGTGGTATGATGGCAGTTAGGGTATTAGTAAAATCTTGTTTTTTTATGTAATGAAAAAGCAAGGCATGAAAATAGCGGAATATGTTCTTTTTTTCCAGAATGGAAAAGAGAAATGACGCGCGGAGGGAACCATAGATGAGCAAATTTATCGTCCGCGGTGGCAACAGATTGACCGGGAGTGTCAAAGTCAGCGGAGCCAAAAACTCAGTTCTGCCGATCATCGCCGCTTCTCTGCTAGGAGAAGAAGGAGAAAGTGTCATTATTGATGCACCTCCTCTAGACGATGTGATGACCATTAACAAAGTGCTGGAGTCCTTAGGAGCAGGCGTTACATACCAAGATGAGGTCATTCGTGTTGACGCGCGGAAGATAATTTCCTGTGAAGCCCCTTACGAGTGGGTTAGGAAAATGCGCGCTTCATTCTTGGTTATGGGACCGTTGCTTACGCGTTTGGGACGTACAAGAATCTCGCTTCCAGGCGGATGCGCAATCGGAACGCGACCCATTGATCAGCATTTGAAGGGTTTTGAGGCATTGGGCGCGGAAATTAGCCTGGGCCAAGGTTTTATTGAAGCTAAAAGTAACGGGCGTCTGCGTGGAGCTAAAGTTTATTTGGATGTAGCCAGCGTAGGGGCAACCGAGAATATTATGATGGCCGCTACTCTTGCTGAGGGCGTAACTACCATCGAGAATGCTGCTAAGGAACCTGAGATTGTTGATCTCGCAAATTTCCTGAATGGAATGGGTGCCAAAGTACGTGGTGCGGGCACGGGCGTTATTCGTATTGAAGGCGTTGAGAAGCTGCATGGTGTAAAACATACCGTCATTCCCGACCGGGTAGAAGCAGGTACTTATATGGTTGCTGCTGCGATCACAGGCGGGAACGTATATGTAGAAGGCGCAATATCCGATCATTTGGGTCCGGTTATTTCCAAGATGGAAGAAATGGGTGTAACCATTCAACCTGATGAGAACGGAATTCGTGTCATTGCAGATAAGCCGTTAAAAGCCGTTGATGTTAAAACGTTGCCTTATCCAGGTTTTCCTACCGATATGCAGTCACAGATGATGGCACTTCAGCTTGCCGCTGAAGGAACGAGCATTATTACGGAAACCGTGTTTGAAAATCGTTTCATGCATGTGGATGAATTTCATCTCATGAATGCGGAGATTAAGGTCGAAGGCCGTTCTGCCATTGTAACGGGTAATGCTAAGCTGACAGGTGCGAAAGTAACCTCTACAGATTTGCGTGCAGGTGCTGCGTTGATTCTGACCGGACTCATTGCAGAAGGTACAACGGAGGTATCCGGCGTACATCACATCGATCGTGGTTACGTTCATTTGGCTGAGAAGCTGACCGGATTGGGAGCGGACATTTACAGAGTGACCGTGGAAGAGTCCAAACTGGATCATTCACCCAGTACAGAGCGCGTAATGCCGGAAGAGGCGTCTGGGAATCTGTTTAAGAAGATTCAGCCTTCCCTCGCCTAAGCTTTAACGCATGTAGCTTCATGTTGCATACGTATATTCTTAAACAACGAAGAACCAAGTCCGAAAGGACTGGTTCTTTTTATTGTTTATAGCCAGTCTTTTTCATTCTTTCAGTTCTCTTAAAATGGTTCTATCAAAGTGGACGACTTCATATGATTGAAAATATCTGCTGGAGTATATCTATACTTCCAGCCGGACACTTAGCCCTTTGATGGAGGTTTCAGCCTATGAAAGATTCGCAGGTTCGCATCCGTATACCCATTCATCATCCTAAGGAACATCGCCAGGCTTTATTTGCGGAGGAAGACACTGGCTCTATAGCTACCTTGTTACAGAAAAATAAGCTTATGCAACAGCAGCCGGACGCAAGAGGTACATTGCCGACTGGCGTCAAGCCCAATCGGGGTACAACAGCCGTGCCTTCCGCTGTGAACTCTGTTGATACGGCTCTGCCTATCGCTGGAGTAGCGGCCCATGACACACGCGCTGCAAGCCCGCTGCCGCACCTGCGTCCTTCCGCCGGGCGTGCCCCACGCTGGGGCAGCCGCCGCCCATGGCTGCCATTCGCCGCCATGGCAGGGGTGCTGGTGCTTGCCATGGCTGTGCCCGCGCTAATGGCGTGGCCTCGCCAGACGGCGCAGCCGGTGCCGCCAAGCAGCCGCACGGCAGTACCGGCTGCGCCTAGCGTGACGGCAAAGGGTGAGACGCCCGTCACGCGCTTACCGGGCGTCCCGCCGATGCCAGCGGTGCCCGCTGCGCCAACGCGTAGCGTACCGGTGGCGGCAGAGCCAGACGTGCGTGTGTATGTCACGTCCACCGGTCGCACGGAGACGTTACCGCTGGAGCAATACATTGTCGGCGTAGTAGCTGCCGAAATGCCGCCCAGCTTTGAGGGGGAGGCACTGAAAGCGCAGGCCATAGCCGCGCGTACCTTCATTGCCCGGCGCTTGCTGGCTGATGACACTAGCGGTGCCCCTGCGGGAGCAGATGTGACGGATACTGTTAAACATCAGGCTTATATCTCCAAAGCTAAACTTACTAGAGAATGGGGGCATTCTGGTAAATCCGCAGAGCTGGCTAAAATTCAGCAGGCCGTACGAGACACCAAGGATACGATCATGGTATATGAAGGCAAGCCCATTACGGCATCTTTTTTTTCTACTAGCAATGGCTACACCGAAAATTCAGAGGATGTGTGGGCGAAGGCAGTGCCCTATTTACGAAGCGTATCAAGTCCATGGGACAAGCAGTTGGCCCCGCGTTATTCAGAAACCGTCACACTGAGTCGTCAAAGCGTGTTCGATAGATTGGGGTTAAGTCGTACTGCAATTGCCGCCTCTACTGGAGGAGGAAGTATGCCAGAGATTCGTATACTCTCCAAGACAGAAGGACATCGCATCAAGAAGATTGAAGTTGGTGGCTCAATCTTTACGGGACCGGAGATCCGTAACAAACTGGGGTTGCGTTCGGCTGAGTTTACTTGGAAGGCTGAAGGGGACCGGATTGCTATAACAACCTATGGCTATGGTCATGGTGTTGGTATGAGTCAGTGGGGAGCCAATGGAATGGCCAAAGAAGGTCATACTGCCACTCAAATACTCCTTCACTATTATACTGGCATTTCTTTTGCGCAAGCCTCTCGTATTCTAAGTTAGTAAATATTTCGAAACTTTGAAGTATAAAAGAGTTGCACCCGGTAACACTGGTTACTGAGGTGATGAGCAAATGAATGAACAAAATAAAAACCAGAACCAAAACCATGAAGAAACACCCAAAACCTTTCAGGGTGGAAGAGCTTCACGGCCGTCTTCGTGGAAAAAGCTGTTGTCCAAAAGGTGGGCATACCCGGCAGCCTACATTGCCGCAGCAGCCATTATACTAACTTTAGTGTGGGTCTATCAGGATGCCAGCCAGAAGTCTTTCAAACCTGACCCAGCTAGTCCATCGGTACAAAGCACAAGTGCAGTGAATACCGATGTTAACGGACAACAGCCAGAAAGCGTGGAAGTCGTTGCCCAGTCGGAAAATATCGCATGGCCAGTGGCAGATGCTGGCGCAGTACAGGTCGTAAAGCCGTTCTTTGATGAGAACGCGACCGCTGATGAGCAGGCGGCAGCTATGGTAGAGTACGATAAAACATTTACCGCTAACACTGGGATTGATCTTTCCCGGACTGACGATCAGGCGTTTGAAGTAAGAGCCGCCCTGAGTGGCAAAGTATCTCGTGTGGAACAACATCCGCTGGTAGGTAATGTCGTAGAAATTACGCATGATAATAATCTCAAAACGGTGTACCAAAGCTTGAGTGATCTGAAAGTAAAAGAAGGCGATCAAGTGAAACAAAACGATGTGATTGCTTCAGCGGGTCGTAACGAGCTTGAAAAGGATTTGAAAACACATTTGCATTTTGAAGTGTATCAGGATGACAAGCCTGTGAATCCAGCAGGTCTGCTTCCTAAAAAATAAATCTGGTCATGGCTTTGCATGCAAAGCGGGGAATCCATATTCCCTGCTTTTTTCTTGTGTAGTTTTTGTGCATAAGGTAAACATAAGCTGCTTTTGCCAAATAAATAGGCCTTCCGAAGCATGTCTTCCCGCCAAACCGCGAATATATAGGCACGCTCCTCATATAATGTACCAAACTATCCACAGTAGGGAGGCGGGAGCGTGCACGATTACATCAAGGAACGGACCATCAAAATCGGTCGCTGTATCGTGGAAACAAGGAATACGGTCCGTACGATTGCCAAGGAATTTGGTGTCTCCAAGAGCACGGTGCATAAAGATCTGACCGAACGGCTGCCTGAAATCAACCCGGATCTTGCCGATCAGGTGAAGCACATTCTTGAATACCATAAATCCATCCGCCATCTGCGGGGGGGAGAAGCCACGAAAATTAAGTACAAAAAAACGAGTGGCAAACGAAGGGAGATTCTCGTTTCCGGCAAGTCCTAAAAATATATAGTGAATTGGCTGGCAAAGCCATTGAATCAACCCCCTGAAGTATGATATGTTAAAAGATGGTACAAGACGAAAAATGACATGTAACCGTAGGTTTATACATATATTTGCCGCTTCTTGTCGAATCTTAGCTTTTTAAAATATCACTTTGGGGGCCTTTTTAATATGTTCAGTAATGATATCGGTATCGACCTCGGTACGGCCAACGTGCTTATCCACGTCAAAGGGAAGGGGGTTGTTCTTGACGAACCTTCCGTTGTCGCGATAGAAAGCGATACAAAAAGAGTCCTGGCTGTCGGAGAGGAAGCGCGCCGTATGGTGGGACGTACTCCTGGTAATATCATAGCCATCCGTCCATTACGTGATGGTGTCATCGCCGATTTTGAAGTAACAGAAGCGATGTTAAAATATTTTATCAATCGGGTGGGGGGGAAAAGCTGGTACAGCCACCCTCGTATTCTAATTTGTGCGCCAACGAACATTACCTCAGTGGAGCAAAAAGCGATTCGTGAAGCGGCGGAACGTAGCGGGGCCAAGGAAGTATTTTTGGAGGAAGAGCCAAAAGCGGCTGCCATTGGAGCAGGAATGGATATTTTTGAGCCTAGCGGCAACATGGTAGTGGATATTGGTGGCGGAACGACTGACGTTGCAGTCCTCTCTATGGGGGATGTCGTAACAGCTTCTTCCATTAAAATGGCAGGGGACAAATTTGATACAGCCATCATGAAATATGTAAAAACGAAGTACAAGCTTCTGATCGGAGAACGTACGGCTGAAGATATCAAGATTGCTATCGGAACTGTGCATCCGAGTGGACGTCGTGCAGAGATGGACATCCGTGGACGGGATATGGTATCCGGATTGCCCAAAACGTTAAGTATATCTGCAGATGAAGTGCAGGATGCACTTAGAGATCCTGTGTCAGCGATTGTTGCTGCGGCCAAGTTTGTATTGGAGCAGACCCCACCGGAACTGTCAGCTGATATTATTGACCGTGGTGTTATTTTGACTGGTGGCGGTGCCTTGCTTAGCGGATTGGACGAGCTACTTGCTGAAGAACTGCGCGTTCCCGTACTGGTTGCCGAAGATCCGATGCATTGTGTTGTTAAAGGTACAGGAATTATGCTAGATAATTTGGATCATGTGGTTAAGAAAAAGTTCTAATCTGCCGATAGTGACTATAAGAGACTCGTGTGCGGTCAGGCAGGTTGCCTAGCATTTTGGCCTTCGTGCCTCCGCGCGAGCATATGATTTTAGCAGAGTATAGGATTGGGGTGCACGTTACATGTTGAGAGGTTTATATACTGCGGCCGCCGGATTGATGACACAACAACGACGCCATGACACCGTGACGCAAAATATTGCTAATATGAATACGACGGGATACAAACAGGAGAACAGTGTTCAGCGTTCTTTCCCCGAAATGCTTATTTCCATGACGGGTGGTAACCCTGATAACCCGGACCGTACGGTCGGCAAGCTCAATACTGGCGTTTTTGCTGAGGAAAGCCTCTCCCCTTACATTCAGGGAGCATTAAAGGACAGTGGACAAGCGACGGATTTTGCGATACAGTCCAATATTAATGTGAACGACCCAGCTACTGGTCAACCTATGGCTTTTGATCAGGCGGGAAAATTCATCAATGCTAACGGTGAAGTCACCTACCGTCCAGAAGCGTTTTTTTCGGTGCGGGACAGTAATGGTAATGTTCGTTATACACGTGACGGGCATTTTCAAGTAAATGGAGCGGGAGCATTGCTTTCATCGACTGGCTCAGCGGTGCTGGATACGAATGGAAAACCAATTCAATTGATCGGGGCTGTCTCAGCGCTTAAAGTAAATGAGCGGGGCGAATTGGTAGATAGCCAGTCCAACCAGACGTTGGGGACGACGCTCGGTATTAGTGTCATTGATCGTCCGTATCAGCTCGTTCGTGAGGGTAATGGGAATTTCCGCCTGAATGATACTGATGGTGCTACAGCTAGAATGATGACCGCTAATGATGCTGTATCCGTTCGTCAAGGTTACCTGGAGGTATCTAATGTAGATGCTTCACAGTCAATGGTGGATATGATGGCTGCGTTAAGAGCGTACGAAGCGAATCAGAAGGTAATTCAATTTTATGATAAAAGCTTGGACAAGGCCGTTAATGAAGTAGGCCGTGTATAACAGGGGGTAAGTGATGAACAACTCCATGATTGGTGCAATGGTATCTATGGCCAGTGTGCAGCAGCGTTTGGATTTAATTGCCGATAATATTGCCAATGTCAATACAGTTGGTTATAAGAGTAAACAGGGTTCATTTGAAGATGTATTGGCCAATGTGAAACAACAGCCTTCAACGTATCTCCAAAATGGACGGGCCATGCCGCTCGGTTATAATTTGGGCTACGGAGTTAAAACGGCCGCAATCATGAAAAATATGGAGCAAGGTCCGCTCAAGGAGACGGGACTTCCTACTGATCTGGCGATCCAGGGTAATGCCATGTTTGAAGTTCAGGGAAATGGGCAAAAAGCTTGGACCCGTGATGGTAGCTTTCATTTTATTCCTGATCCGAGTGATAGTGCGACGATGATGTTGACCACTGCTGAAGGCTACTCCGTGCTAGATAACAATGATGTTCCTGTGACTGCTCCAGCGGGTTCCAAGGTGGCTATTAACTCGGATGGCGAATTGCTGATTCGTGCTAATGGAACTGGGATTCCGACAGTTGGTCAGAGAATCAAGCTAATGGATGTACAGCGTCCAGAAGGACTGGAACAGCGGGATGATAACCTGTTCGTGTTGTTGAATGGTGTAACAGAGGCAAATGTATTCGGAGCTGCAGGTGTGGCAGGTGCTGTTCCAGCGGACGTATCTGTGCGTTCCGGTTATCTCGAGGAATCTAATGTGGATTTAGCGGGCGAAATGACGGATATGATGCAAGTTCAGCGGATGTATCAAATGGCGGCACGGGCATTAACTTCTAGCGATACGATGATGAACATGGCCAACAATCTGAGGGCTTAAGGATTTGGTGATGAAAGAAGAACAATCTGATTCCCGTCCGGTGCCTGTAAAGACGAAGTCCCGCTGGCGTACTGCTCGTTATTTCATAGTTCCGTTGCTGCTCCTGTTATCGCTGTTAGGCGGCTTAATTGCAGGATATGTAATTGTAGGTAAGCAAGGGTTGTCAGGCGTATTTGAATGGAGAACCTGGCAGCATGTCATTGATCTTATTTTTGCGCCTTAAGTTTACTTTAAAAGAGTGGGGTGGCGGGAAAAGTCCGCTCCGCTGCTACCCGCCATTAGTGCCACTCTTATTAAAATAAACCCCCCGCCATTGTGTGGGGAGTATAGCATAACAAAACCCTGTGCCAGTGGCGCAGGGTTTTGTTATGCTTTTAAGGGAGAGGCCTCCAGCGTAGCGCGTGTGGAACGTAGCCAATGAAGCCATCGCAGGGGGCTTCGATTTTATTTCGTCCTTCACGGCAAGCGAGCATTATCGAAGCGAGGCTTTCCTTTTGAGCCAAAAGTAACTCGGCGGAGGGGTTTATTTGAATCTGGAGAAGCGATAGCGTTCGCCTTTGCCCCTAAATTTTAACCTTGCAGGTTTTATAAAATGAGAAAATTTAGGGACAACAGCGATCGGAAGATCAAATAAATCGTGCAGCCCCTCCTCCTTTGCTCAATTGAATCTCCGCTTCACCCCATAATAGGAGCACCCAATATGGTACTTCCGCGTAATTTTCTTTTTGCATCTGATAACTGTATAATGATGGGGAAGTTTATAACACTGCGGGGTAAAACCAAGCACGGGCAAAAGGGCTTCTTCGCGCCTCGGGTTGCATAACCGGCGGAAAAAGCCCCTTATCTCAACCTCCACTTCTGCAGTAGGTGAAGGATATCTAACATTGTTGCCGCCAAGAGCTGTTTTTATACAGCGTAGGCGGGGTAATATTATGCTTGCAGTAACTCATGATTGATACAGAGTCAGACCTGCAAGCGGGAGGAGTTATTAAGGTAAATGGACAAATTGCAATTGGATGTTAATCAAATTCAGGAGATTATCCCACATCGAGCGCCATTTTTATTGGTGGATCGTATTATTGAGCTGGAGGAAGGGAAAAGAGCAGTAGGTATTAAAAATGTAACGATGAATGAGCCTCATTTCATTGGACATTTTCCGGGGTATCCCGTTATGCCTGGTGTGTTGATTACCGAAGCACTGGCTCAAGTTGGGGCAGTGGCATTACTGCACCTAGAGAGCAATCGTGGCAAAATCGGGTTCTTGGCAGGATTGGATGGTTTCCGTTTCCGAGGACAGGTGGTTCCTGGTGATACGTTAACGCTTGAAGTGGAAATCACTCGTTCCAAAGGCGCATTTGGCAAAGGGAAAGCTACGGCTAAAGTAGGCGATACGGTAGTAGCTGAGGGCGAAATTATGTTTGCTCTATCTGACCCTCCCCAATAAATAAAGCTCTGCCGACATAAGCACGAGGTCTGAACCGAGTGCAAGTGTACATAGAAATCCTGTTTTGATAAACCAAAAATGGAGAGGGGAAATTCCGTATGACGCAGTTGAGTAAAAAAGCATTAGAAGGCGTTGAGAGCTGGCTGCAAGACCCTTATATTGATGAAGAAACCAAACAGGAGTTGCGCGCATTGGAAGGCAACGAGCAGGAACTGGAGGATCGCTTTTACAAAGAGCTGGAATTTGGCACAGGCGGTCTGCGTGGAGTGATCGGAGCAGGGAGTAACCGGATGAACCGTTACGTCATTGGACGTGCGACTCAAGGGCTGGCTCGCTATATTTTAGAACAGCATGCTGGTAAAGAAGGCAAACCTTCGGTTGTCATTGCGCATGATTCGCGTCATTTTTCACCAGAGTTTGCACTGGATGCAGCTTTGGTGCTGGCGGGCAATGGTATCGTGGCTAAATTGTTCCCTTCCTTGCGTCCAACGCCACAGCTTTCGTTTAGTGTACGTCATTTGGGAGCCAGTGGAGGGATCGTTGTAACAGCCAGTCACAATCCTCCTGAGTATAATGGATACAAGGTATACAACGATGAAGGGGGTCAGCTTGTTCCTGATCAGGCTGAACAGGTAATTAGTTATATCCGTGAGGTTCCTTCTTTTGCTGACATTCGCAGTCTGACACGTGAGGAAGCAGAGGCACAGGGATTGTTGGTTTGGCTTCGAGAAGAGGAAGATGAAGCGTTTGTAGATACGGTAGCCAGTGTGAGTGTGAACCGTGAGCTGATTGCAGCCGGACCAGGCAAAAATTTCAAAGTTGTGTTTACGCCTCTCCATGGCACTGGAAATGTACCGGTTCGTCGCGTACTGGAGAAAATCGGTTTTGAACAGGTGCATATTGTGCCTGAGCAAGAGCTGCCAGATGCTGAATTTTCGACTGTTAAGTCGCCAAACCCAGAAGAACGCGATGCGTTTAAACTGGCAATTGCGCTGGGTGAGAAAATTGGTGCAGATCTGTTGATCGGAACAGACCCTGATGCTGACCGTATGGGTGCAGTTGTGAAAAACCGTGATGGCGAATATGTAGTATTGTCCGGTAATCAGTCTGGTGCGATCATGGTTTACTACTTGTTGAATCAGCTGAAAGAAACAGGCAAGCTTCCGAATAATGGGGCTGTTATCAAAACCATCGTAACCAGCGAAATGGGTGCAGTCATTGCTGAACATTTTGGAGCAACCGTGTTTAACACGCTAACTGGCTTCAAGTATATTGGCGAGAAAATGAACCAGTTTGACCGAACTGGCGAGTACACCTACTTGTTTGGCTATGAAGAGAGCTATGGTTATTTGGCAGGTAATTATGCTCGCGATAAGGATGCTGTCTTGGCGGCTATGCTGATCGCTGAAGCTGCTGCTTATTACAGCACACAAGGTAAGACGCTCTATGATGTTTTACAAGAGCTGTACGAGCAGTTTGGCTACTTCCTTGAGAAGCTGGAGTCTCGTACTCTTAAGGGTAAGGATGGAGTGGCACAGATTCAGGGCAAAATGACCGATTGGCGTAGCAACGCGCCTCAAGAGATTGCAGGCGTGAAGGTAGATAAGGTACTGGACTACTCACAAGGTCTGGACGGTCTTCCACAGGAAAATGTACTCAAATTCTTACTGGAGGACGGTTCGTGGTTTTGCCTGCGCCCTTCGGGAACAGAGCCGAAAATCAAAGTATACTTTGCGGTACGCGGTTCCTCGCTATCAGACGCGGAGCAAAGAATCAGCCACCTGGTCGATGCTGTTATGTCTCGCGTAGACGCTTGAGAAAAATCCCTTTATAATAGAATAGGTTAAGGTAATTGGATAAGATATAGTAATCGGTGACCTCTCACGGCAAAGGGCAGTACGCCGTGGAGGTCATTTCTGTATTGCAGAATAACCTGGAAGAGGCTTTGGGGAAAATAGGCTTATTCCGGCAGCGGAGGATTTTGCAAAATTCAATGAGTGACCTACCAAAAGGCTGAGTACGACAAGGTGGGCAGCATTGAATTTTGCAAAATCCCGAATATTAAGGAGGTTCTTTGGTGTATCAGAAATGGCAGTGTTGGAATACGGCTTCTCGAAAATGGTTATGGATTTTGGTGGCTGTCGGCTTGCTGGCTTCCATTCCAGTCATCGCCGATCGTGTGAAGACAGAATCCTCGAGTAAAAAAGTAGAGATTGTATTCGATTATCGGGATTTGACGGAGGCAGCCTCGTATCAGGCTCATCCGCAGGACTATCTGAATGAGCAGCTTGACCGCTTACAGCAGGCGGGTGTGAACAGCATGGCGATGTATGAAAGTACGTTGGATGATTTTCGTAAAGCGGGCCGTGTCGTAACCTATACGACTCAGAACGTTGCCGATATGGAAAAACGGCTTTCACCTGCAAATGAGAATTTTACGTATATTGTTTTTGCTGACAAAGAAAATGCGGAGGCATTAAAGCCGTTAATTTTACGTACGTTTACAAGCCTGGACATCAATGTAAAACCTTGGACTTATCAGGGACAGGAAGGGTTAGTTGTGGAAACATCTCCAGAGGATGCGTACCTCAAGCCCATGCAGCCTGACCCGATTGCGATGAAGCAGCTTCGGAGCAAAGGATTTTTTATTGTTCCACGGATGAGCGACAGTCTTCCTTATAACCAGGAGTTGACAGAAGAGATGCTTGCTTCTTTTCAGCAGAATGGTGTAAAACGCATTTTGTTTGAAGGTGATTCAGTCAAAGGCTTCACCGATAACGAGAAAGAGCATAGCTTAGCGGCATTTGCTAAATTGCTGAACAAATACGATATTGGCCTAGCTGCTATCGAAAACTTAAAAAAACCGCAAGCAGGCTTCAATAAGCTCGCTTACGATATCCACTATAACGTTGTGCGTTTATACTCATTGAGCGATAAAGATGCAACGCTCGATGTGGAAACGTTGGCCGATCGTTTTGCTCTGGCTACCAAGGATCGTAATATTCGCATGTTGTATCTGAATACCGCGCCTAGCCGTAGTATTGCTGAAGCCAAGGTGAAGGATTCGGTAGATAACCTGATCCACAGCTTGGATAAGCCGGGTAACGCTGTACAACGGATGGAGAAAAAGGGGTTTGAACTCGGACAGGCTGAACCATTCCAAGTAGTCGATTCGTCCATTCAGCGCTATCTGAAAATGATTGTCGTACTAGGTGCACTGGCATTCTTCTCCATTATGGTGTCCTATTTCGTCCCGGCATTGACTTTGCTGGCATTTGCACTCGGTTTGGTAGGTTCAGCAGGACTTTATGTTTTGAACTCCAGCTTGATGGAGCAAGGTCTAGCCCTACTCGCGGCGATTAGCGGACCAACGGTTGCAATGATCATTGCTGTGCACACGATTAGAATTAAACGTGAACAGGGATCTGAACTTTCTGCAGGTCAGCGTTTGGTTCAAACGCTTATACTGTACGTACGGACAGCGATTTTGTCGCTGGCTGCAGTACCATTTGTTATTGCTCTGTTGAATAGTATTGCTTACAGCCTTGTGCTGAACCAATTCAGAGGTGTAAGCTTGCTTCACATTCTGCCGATCTTCTTGGCAGCGATATATATTTTCTTTTATCGTGGCGTTTCTATACGAGAGGAAATTTCCAAGCTGCTACGTACGCCGATTACTGTATTGTGGGTGATCGCATTGGCTGTTATCGCAGCCGCAGGTTATTACTATTTGACTCGTACTGGAAATGCGGGCACAGTGTCGAACACGGAGCTGGCATTCCGGAACTTCCTTGAAAATGCGTTTGGTGTACGTCCACGCAATAAGGAATTTTTGATGGCTCACCCACTGTTTATTGCAGGAGCGTTCTTGAGTTTGAAATATCGCAAAGCAATCTATTTGCTGATTATAGCTGCTATTGGTCAAGCCTCTATGGTGGATACCTTTGCTCACATTCACTCTCCAGCGGCACTGTCGCTTAGTCGCGGGCTGTTAGGATTGGGCTTCGGTCTGGTGCTGGGAATCATCGCAATTGTCGTGTGGCAAGTGCTGGAAGGGTGTTGGAAGAAATGGTCACCACAGCTCAAACGATAATCATCTCGGGTTATTACGGCTTTCACAATAGTGGGGATGAGGCGGTGCTCAAGTCGATTTTGACAGCTTTAGAGGAGGAGAGCCGTCAGGCGGGTATCACGGTCAAGCCTGTTGTTCTATCTTCTGACCCTGCTTGGACACAGAAAATGTACGGAGTAGAAGCTGTACCGCGGATGAGTTTGGGGGAAGTTCGTAGAGCGATTAAAAACAGCGATGGGCTAATAAGTGGCGGCGGGAGTCTGCTCCAGGATGCAACAAGCCCTAAAAGTATTCCGTATTATCTGGCGATTCTGAAACTGGCCCAATGGGCTGGAAAGCCGACTTTTGTATATGCTCAGGGCATTGGTCCGGTACAACGGAAGATATTTTATCCTATGATCCGTTCTGTGTTTCAGCGCTGTGAATATGTTTCTGTAAGAGATGAGCAGTCTGCCGCACTACTGGATACTATGAAACTAAAGAACCCGGTTGTCGAAGTTGTTCCTGATCCGGTAATGGGGCTTCCATTGCCCCGAGGTTCCGAGCTGCATAAAGCAGCAACTGAGACTGATCAGGATCAACCTCCGATCGTTGGCGTATCTGTACGTTACTGGGATAAGGAACGCCGCGATTTGAAGGCTATCGCGGAGGGCTTAAAAAAATTAGCTGCTGAGCGCCGTGTACACTTACGCTTTTTACCTTTCCATCTGCCTGATGACGAGCAGGCTTCAAGGATGGTAATGGATTTGTTGGGGGATATTAGGAGGACGAGAAGCATTGTAAGCATGTGTGATCAAGTCACCGATCCTCAACAGATGCTTTTGGAAGTCAGTCGTTGCAGTTTGATGATCGGGATGCGATTACACAGCTTGATCTATGCAGCATCCCATCAGGTGCCTCCGTTGGGGATATCCTATGATCCTAAAATTGATCATTTCCTCAGCCGTGTCGGTAGCCAGCCTGTAGGCACTACAGAGGCACTGGATGGACAAAAACTGGCTAATGAGTCTATGCGGTTGCTGGATCAGCGAAGTCAATGGATCGAGAGCCAGGGAGCGGCCATTGCTTTGTTAAAAAGTGAGGCTCGCTTACCGGCGCAGCATATCGTTAATTACTTGTGTCGCAAAGGATGATGGATACAGTGACAGTTGATAAGGTTACGAATGTGCCTACCGTCCCGATTTTCGGTGTTCCGGTATCAAGGCTTAATATGAAAGATACATTAAATGTATTAATTCAAGCAGTGGAGTCTCGCCGGCCCCATCAAGTGATCACTGCCAATCCGATAATGGTAATGGCAGCATTGGAAGATCCAGTGTACATGAACGTTATGAAACAGGCGGAGCTGATTGTCCCGGATGGGACCGGCGTAGTGTGGGCTGCAAACTATGTAGGACATCCTGTACCTGAGCGTGTAGCGGGCTTTGACTTGTTACATGAATTACTTGCAGCTGGCGAAAACTATCATTGGAAGGTTTATTTACTGGGATCAACATCTGAGGTGATTCAAGCGACCGCAAAGCGGGTACATGAGCTTTATCCCGCAATTACGGTTTGTGGCAAGCGTGATGGTTTTTTTGGACCAAAAGAGGATGAAGCCGTAATTGCAGCTATTCGTGAAGCAAATCCTGATTTATTGTTTGTAGCACGTGGAGCGGACACACAGGAACCCTGGATTGGTAAATATAAGGAAAAGTTGGGTATACCGGTGATGATGGGGGTTGGCGGCAGCTTCGATGTTATATCAGGCAGAACCAAACGCGCACCTAAATTGTTTCAAAAGCTACGGGCTGAATGGTTATATAGACTCCTCAAAGAGCCAAGCCGTTACAAAAGAATGCTTGCGCTGCCGAAATTCGCCGCGAAAGTGATGCGCGAAAAAGAAAACGTCACAAAAGTGTGATAAATAGCTTGAATCTGCCTCCAAAACCCGCTAATTTGCCAGAATATGAAGCTTGGTATTTATTTTTGATCAGAGTATAATTCAATGCGGTTACATCTGAAAAGGGATTGCTTTAAAATTGGGGGTCGAATGATCAAATGTTATTGATCTATATTATTGGGTTCATCATGGCACTGGGACTTGCGCTGTTACTGACACCGCTCGTCAAGAAATTCGCTGTGAAGGTTGGAGCCGTCGATGTACCGAATGCCCGAAAAGTACATACCCGAATTATGCCGCGTCTTGGCGGACTGGGGATTTTCTTGGCATTTCTGTTGTCCTTATTGGCGGTGTTACCTTTTGTGCCTGACGGAATGCTGTCCTCTCGGGATATTAACTTTATCGCAGCCTTTCTGATTGGCGGTACGCTGATTACACTGATTGGTGCTCTCGATGATCGTTTCGATCTCAATGCAAAATTGAAATTTTTGGCTCAAATTGCCGTTGCGTGTATGGTCGTGTTTGCTTTTGATATTCGTGTAGATTTTGTAAATGTACCTTTTCAGGATGCATACTCATCTTTGGAAAGCTGGATTTCCATTCCACTTACGATTTTTTGGATCGTAGGTGTAACGAATGCCATCAATTTGATTGACGGTCTGGATGGACTGGCTGCAGGTGTCTCAGGCATTGCGATTGGAACTATTTTTGTGATGTCGATATTGATGGGTAATTACATGGTAGCTATGCTTTGTCTTGTGCTGCTGGGCAGTATTATCGGATTCTTATTTTTTAACTTTCATCCTGCAAAAATATTTATGGGTGATACAGGGTCATTATTTTTAGGTTTCTGTCTGGCCATGCTATCCATGCTTGGTTTCAAGCAAATTGCTATCGTATCTTTTATTACGCCATTGATTATTATCGGTGTACCATTGTCAGATACATTCTTTGCTATCATTCGTCGCAAGTTGCAGAAAAAACCGATTTTCTCTCCCGATAAAGGTCATTTGCATCACTGCTTACGCGAACTAGGTTTCAGTCACAGACAGACGGTGTTGATTATCTACGGTATTGCTGCATTTTTCGGTGTATTGGCCGTGATTCAGTCGTCTGCTGCGCTTAATGAAGCGAACTGGGTCACCTTTGTCGTGATTTGTATTATGATGTTCTTCCTACAGATCGGTGCAGAGGTTATTGGTCTTGTTGGCAAAACCAAACGCCCAGTTATTAACACACTGATTCGGTTGTTGGCTAAGCCAGATTCCCAAACGCGTTCAAAATTATAATTTTAATTTAAAAGTAAGCCTTCAAGCTTGGCGGAATACCGCGGGTTTGAAGGCTTTTTTGATGTTTGCTGTAAAAAAACTCCCTCCTTTTTTGAGAATTTACTAATTTTTTGTATGTTTACTACCGATAAAAAAAGTATTGAATGATTACGTACCCCAAGGTGCGACAGAATCAAAGGAGGACAATGATTTGAAACGATTGCTATCCATGTTGCTGACGGTTGGTCTCATCATTGGCTTGGTGCCGGCGGCCCTGGTAGGTACGGCTCATGCTGCGACAGGAACTTATTTCATTTTTCCAAATGAGAAGTATGATGCGGATTCGGCCAGATCGGTGAACACCGACCGTATTACAGTTAACGGTACGATTAACGGAGTGAACGGAAGCACGATATCATATAGTGTATTCCAGCTCTCTAAAAATGGAACGACCCTTAATGTGGTGAATAAAAATGAGAGTCAAAAAGGCGGAATTACGGTCAGTGGCTCTACACTTCAAATTACAGACATCAAGCTGTTTCCTGGCTTGAACCGAATTACATTCCAAAGTAGCCAAAACTCGGCTGAGATGAAGGATTCTATTTACGTAGAGTACCAGGATGGACCCAAGGTTTATGATCTGTCTGCTACGCTGAATGGTGAAACAGAGCAATTGGTAGAGAACCAGACAGCTGTGTTAACAGACGCTCGCAATAGCGGTACGGATGATGTTAAAGTAGTCATTCAAGGTACGGCGCCTAATGCCGACAGTGTAACGCTTACGTCTGCAAAAAGCAGTAATACGTATAATGTATCCTCTTACACTGGCTATAAACTAACAGGTAGTGTTGTACTCAGTCCAGGTAAAAATATAGTGAATATTAAAGTGAATAACGGAACTCAGGCTCTTACAGTTACACGTGAAATTACGATTTATACGGGAAAACCGGAATTCTCTGATTTGACCTTGAACAAGGATGGGAATGTTTCTGCCGATCTGACCACCTCGCCTGACTTTACCGTATCGTCTACAAGTGGTGTGGTTTTAAAAGGTAATGTTTTGGTGCCAGGCGGTCCAACCGATCCAGGAGTTGCCACAATCAATGCGCGTTTTACCGATGTGAGTAACAATGGTAGCGCTGTGGGTAGTGCGACTGGAGTTGATGCCACAATTGATACTGCAAATGTGGTTACATCAAATGGTTATAAAGTATATCCATTTCAGGTGACTGTACCTTCAGAAGCTGTTATTGATCATTTGACCAGGGCATCTCTGGGGATAACCTATACGGATAGCAGTACACCTCCAGCTCCATCGGCTGTCCAATTTACATTGCGCAGCAGCACTCAGCCGTATATTGATGATATTAACTATCTTCCTGATTTTAATAATCAATTGTTGAGCAGAATTAAGGGAAGCGGGTCTGATCAAGCAGCTGCCATAGATGAAGCTCTGAAATTAACTGGAAGCTCTATGAAGAACAAGACTACAGATGCTCCATCTGTTCCTGTTGGTATGGAGTTCATCGTTGTTAACGGTGCACCTTCTTCAATTAGTGAACTTTCTGGTGTGTCAGTTCATACTGTAGGATCACCTCAAGATGTGATTCGGACAATCAATGGTAAGTCAACACAAGTGAAGAAAATCGTTGCTTATGTAGACACTTTGCCTAAAGAAGGACAAAACGTACTGAATTTTTACCTGAATGGCGACTCGACCAAATTAATTAAAGCAACGGTGAATCTGTTGCAGGGTCCGTTCATGAAATACGATACGATTTATGATGGGCAACAAATTCCGTTAAATACATCCAGCTCAAACTTGAATACCTATAAATTGACTCAACTGGGCTACTTTAAAGGTAAATTGCTTGATGTGAGCAACGCAGCGGATATTCATTACACTGGAAGTAACCGAAATGTATTCCTGTATGTTAATAATGTATTGGTTGATCTGGATGGTTCAGGAGCGGACTTCAAGCTTGCTGCTTCCTCAGAGACAGCCGCAGCCAATGCCTTGGCGAACGGGAATAATGAAATCAAGTTTGTGTACAAGCCAGGTATTGAGTACAGCAATACGGTAAAAGTAAACTTTACACAGACGAATATTCCAGTAATTCCTGTTCCAAATACACAAGGAATCATCCCTTTTACACCAGTTAGCGGCTTGAGCAATACACCGAAGTATAGCGAAATTGCTCCGAAATCAAAAGATGCTAATTTCACCAAAGTGGATGATACTAACTACAATACATCTCTGAAAAATATCAATGTATTTGGTACTTTCAGTATTGCCGATTTGGGTAAAGCAGATCAGGTAAATGGTTCGTTAAGTGATATTGCCAATAAAGATCAATATATTTTGGAGATTAAGGGATCGGATGACAGTGAATTCAACTGGACGTTGAGTAACGAGTTTTTCTCAGCAGAAGATGCTAAGACAACATACAATTCCGGTTCTACTACAGATAAATTTACTAATAAAGATTTAAAAGACCTGCTTGTGTACTACCATCCGGACAAAAAGTATTTCAGCTTTGTGTTGAAAAACCAAACTCTTTCGCAAGATGGAACACCAGTAGCTTATAACATTACCTTGTACAACAGTGGCAAGAGCGGGCCGTTTGCTACTTTCCGACTGCAAGTATCCGGTCAATCCACATCTTTTGATATCTTGCGTCCGCTTCCTGAAAAACGGATCGTGAATCAAAACTTTGTGCAAGTTGTTGTAAACGCAGGTAACGCAGATAGTGTTATGGTAGGTAAGGAAAAAGCGGTTCAAGAAGGATTTGATTCTGACTATGATGGTACTGTTGATTACCCATCAACTTACAAAGCCATCGTTACAGGTCTAAAAGCTAACAAAGATAATAAAATTGATGTAGTGGTTACAGTAGGCAAGGAAAAACTAAAACAAACCATTACTGTTAAATATGTGCCTACAAATATTCCTGGCGAGCAGTACATGGAAGCGATGAAAACATCGCACAAAGTGTTCGATGGTAATCTTACACTTGCTTTTGCAAAGGGAACGAGTCTAATTCGCCGGGATTACGATCAACCACAGCAATTCAAAAACCAGGTTTTCTCTGGGCATACTTTGTATTTTGCGATAGCAAATAGCGAAGATGGTGTGGTAGACCGTCATGAATTTGAAACTGAAAAAGCATTGTCCGATATGCGGAGCTTGATTGCAGACGGAAGTAGATACTTCAACCGGGATTTCCCAAGTCGTTTTACCAAGTCCAGTCCAGTATTCTGGATTGACCCAGGTACCGCAGATGATATCAAAACGGATGCTTACGATCCAGTGACATATGGTGCTGATCCTTATCAATTGGCTAACAAGTCGCAAAATGACAGCAGCAAGATCAAAAACTTCTACTGGCGTGACCCATCTAACGAGTTAGTACCTTCCAAGCGTGCTACATTGACGCTGACGTATGATAGTAGTATTGCTCAAGATGCAGGGAAACAAATGTCGGTGTTCTATTTTGATTCTGATCTTAAAGACTGGCAGAACATTGGTGGTGTGGTGGATCCGAAAAAACACACCATTAAAGTACCGTTTGATCGTTTCGGTTACTATGTAGTTGCTAAAGTTGGAGAAACGTATAGTGATGTCATTAAGCACAAATACGCCAGAGATTACATCGAAGCTATTTTGGCTAAAGGTGTCATGAACCCAATGGATCCAATTAATAGCTTTGGACCTGACAGCTACATTAAAAGAGGCGAATTTACGTCTATGATCGTCAAAGGTCTGCAAATTCCGCTTAATTTCAGCGGAGCGAAGCATTTTGACGACGTGTCTATTCCAAATACGATATCAGCAGATGCGCTCTATGATTATCGTTATATTGAAACAGCTGCACGCGCTGGTATTGTCAAAGGTTCGCAACCAAGAATCTTTATGCCGGAAGATGTAATCACACGCCAAGATGCAGCAGTCATTATCGCTAAGGCATTGAATTTGAAGCTTGAAACAGATCATGACAAGATCATGAAGAATCTGTCTAAGACCTTTAAAGATGCGGACAAAATTGATTACTATGCACAGGCATCTGTGTTGGCTATTGCCAAGAAAGGCTTTATTACGGGTTCACCTGTTGATGCAAGCGATCTGAAAAAAGGATATATGTTTAATCCTACTTCTCTGACCTTGCGTGGAGATGCAGCCATTATTGTAGCTAAAGTTATGGCTGATAAAAAGCTGCTTCCTAAAATCTAATTAACAAAACACCTGAAATTATTAAACATCCCTCCATGCGAAATGGAAATTCCCTTTCATATACATGAGAGGGATGTTTTTTATAAATCAGCTATTTGACTGGAATTAAGGGCCTATGCCATAATATCAATGAGGTAAGAACTTTGGATTAGCCTTACAACGTTTTTTATTTTGGATTTAGCTTAAACGTCTGTAATTAATTTCTTTTTTTTAAGCTTTTATCTCAAAATGTGTTTATTATTTTTTTATATGTTTTTTTTGCGCATTTATCTGAAACTTTACGCTTATTTCATCGTAGTAGTGGATGTGTGTGCTTAAATATTACATAGAGAAGTGAGTGGGGAGTGATGAGATGTCTCAGTTTTCAATACGCCGTCCTGTAACAGTATTTATGTTAATTATTGCTTTGTTAATCGGGGGCGGTATTTTTGCGTTAAGACTTCCTGTAGAGCAAATGCCGGATATGAAGTTGCCATTCGCTGCAGTGGTGACTAGTATTCCAAATGCAACGCCTACAGAAGTTGAGGAATTGGTTACTAAACCTATTGAGAAAAGTCTGGCTTCTATTGAGAACGTGGATAAAGTCATGTCCGAGTCTTCAGAAGGAACATCTATGGTCATGATTCAATTTAACTGGGGAGTAGATATCAATCAAGCAACCCTCGACATGCGAGATAAAGTTGATGGGGTTAAAGGGTCTCTTCCCAAGGCGGCTAATTCGCCGCGTGTCCTTAAGGTGGATCTCAACGCAACGCCGGTTATTACGCTCTCTCTTACAGGAGACCAGGATATTAACAAGTTGAAGCCTATTGCTGAAGATATTATTGAGCCGCGGCTTGAAAGAATTGCGGGAGTAGCTGCAGCCAACATGTCAGGTGGGCAGGCTCGGCTTGTGAAGATTACCGTAGATCAAGCCAAACTTCAAAGCTATGGCATTACGTTAGATCAAATCAGCCAAGCGCTATCGTCTAATAACGTAGCGGGTTCTGCTGGTTCGGTGTACCGAGGCAATACAGAAATCCAACTTCGGGTTCAAGGTGAATACAAAGCTGTTTCAGAAATGGGTGAAACGCCAATTCCAGTAGGGAAGGGAAGCATTAAGCTAAAGGACATCGCGAAAGTTGAAGATTCCTTGGATGATGTTACAACCATTTCTACCTATAACGGAAAGCCAAGTATCAATATTTCTGTTACTAAAGCTACAGGAGGGAATACCCTTTCAATCGCCGATTCTGTAAAGGATAGTTTAGATTCGATACGGAAGGAATTGCCTCCGGGAACTCAATTGGAGATGGTAACAGATGCATCCAAACCCATTAGCGACTCCGTACACTCATTAGTAGAGCATGCTATATTGGGAGTTATTATCGCAGCTATTGTGTTGCTGTTATTTTTGAATAGTATACGTTCTACTATTATTGCTACTATTGTTATTCCAATTTCCTTCGTAGCTACGTTTATGATGATGTATTTCACCGGACAAACCATTAATATTATTTCACTGAGCGGTTTGCTTCTGGGGTTAGGATCCTTTGTCGATTTTGCGGTTGTTATTATTGAGAATATTTTTAGACAGCGACATGAAGGGAAAAGCATGCTACAAGGGGCTATTGATGGCTCCAAGCAGGTGGGTAATGCCGTTATGGCATCTGCACTTGCGCAGATCGTAGTATTTTTACCAGTTGTTTTTGTTGACGGAATTGCGGGAGTTCTATTTAAACCGTTGGCGTTAACAGTTATTTTCTCTCACATTGCAGCCTTGCTTGTATCCCTTATGATTGTGCCGATGCTGGGCTCACGTTGGCTACCTACCGTGCCAGATGAATCCATTTATTCTTCAGGTACTTATAAGGGTGTTAACCCTATTGTGTGGTTTAATATTGGCTTCGAGAAATTTAAGAGTGGGTATCGCCGTATACTGAAGTGGGGAATTAACCATAGAAAATCTGTGTTAATTATTACTTTATTAATGTTTGTGGCAGCTGGGGCTCTAGTTCCTTTCGTTAAGGCTGAATTTATCCCAGCATCCGATACTGGGGAATTCACAATTAACGTGAAACTTCCTAATGGAACGGTCTTGGAAGAAACGGAAAAGGTTGTTCAAGATATAGAAAAAGAAATTTTGAAAGTTCCGGATCTAGATAAAATGACAGTGACTGTTGGTTCTGGTGGCAATTCTGGTTATTCAGGGGCAGCTCCAACTAATTCGGCGGATCTAAGCGTAACGCTGAAGGATGGACATCAGCCAACAGATGGTGTAGTTGAGGGCCTTCGTAAGAAATTTGATAGCATTCCGGATGCAGAGATTACAATGGCGTCTACAACAGGCCTTTCAAGCGGAGCGGCTGTTAATATTAACTTAAAAGGTGACGATATTGACGTCCTGAGAGAACTTTCAGACAATCTCGTTGCGGACGTAAAAAACATACCGGGTACGGTCAATGTGAAAAGTACCTTGAGTGCTGTTCGCGAAGAATATGAGATTACCGTTAATCGGGAGCTTGCGAGTCGATATGGCTTATCAGCAACTCAAATTTTATCAGCAGTGAATACTTCTTTTAATGGATCAGTCGCCACAAGCTATCGTACAGGTGAAGATCAGATTGATGTGAAGATATCGTTGCCAGAGCAAAACCGCCATGATTTGTCAAATCTTAAATCCTTACGGATTACCACTTCGCAAGGTATTGATGTACCTTTGTCTTCCGTAGTAAGTATTGATAAACGGACTGTACCCGATACTGTTACTCGTGAAGACCAAACGCGTCAAGTGCAGATTACAGCTGATATTGATGGAACAGGGGATATTCTTACTATTAATCAAAAAATAGATGCTCTTTTGAAGAGTACTCACTTCCCAGAAGGCTACAGTGCAGACACGGGTGGTGGACAAAATGAACAAATGCTGGAGTCTTTCATGAACTTGGCGATAGCTATTTTGCTATCTGTCGTGCTCATTTATATGGTTATGGCAGGACAGTTCGAATCGTTGCTCACACCGTTTGTTATTATGTTTTCCGTTCCACCTACGGTAATTGGTGTGCTTATCGGTTTAGCTGTAACCGGGGCGAGTCTCAGCGTTTCAGCTTTGACGGGTTACATCATGCTCGTCGGTTTGGTCGTCAACAATGCCATAGTTATGATTGACTTTATAATTCAGCTCCGAAAAGACGGCCAAGATCGGGATGAAGCTATTATTCATGGAGCGTCTGAGCGGTTGCGTCCGATTTTGATGACCACGCTGGCTACTGTACTAGCTTTGATCCCAATGGCATTCGCTACAGGAGAGGGTAACGAAACACAAGCACCGATGGCAGTTGTTGTTGTATTCGGGTTATCCTTCGCAGCTGTTATTACATTGATTCTTATTCCGGTAGTCTACGTCATCATGGATAATATGATACAAAAACGTAAGAATCGGAAATTAAAAAGACAAGCGAAGAGAGAATTAAAAAAAGAAGCGAAACTACAAAAAAGTGTTCATATATAAGGTGAGGTGGAGAAACATAATGAATAAAAAAAGTGCTCTGATTGCTACAACTTTGCTTTTATCAGTTGCATTAGCGGGTTGCGGTGGGGGAGAGGCCCCTGCCGCATCGACTACGGCGCAACAAGCCATTCCAGTTCAAGTAGCAAAAGTGGCTAAAGGTAGTATTAACGATTCAACAGGTATTATTGGAAGCTTTGCTCCCAAAGAGACAGCTCAGGTGTCTCCGAAAATTAGTGGTAAAATTCAAAGTATTAACCTTACAGTGGGCCAAAAAGTAAATAAAGGCGACACATTGTTTACTATAGACCAAAAGGACTTGCAAGACTCGATTAAGCAATCCCAGGAGTCTTACCAGGTTGCCCTGGCCAATTTAAAACAAGCAGAGTCAGGTGCAGCGCAATCGGTACAGCAGGCAGAATCCAGCGTGGATCAAGCCAAAAGTGCGCTTGTCCAGCAAGACAACACCATCACCCAAGCTCAGACCAGTCTGGTCGATGCTCAGAGTTCCGTGCGTGATGCTCAAAATACGCTCAACCGCAACCAACAGTTGTTTAGTGCGGGTGCTCTATCTCAATCTGAGTTAGAGCAGTCTCAAATAGCGCATAGAAGGGCTTTAACTGCAGTGGAGAATGCACAGATCACACTTCACAATGCACAGACGTCCAAGCAAAGTGCGCAAACAACATATAGCAATGCTCAAAAATCATTACGTCTTGCCCAACAGAAAACAGGCATTGACGTAGCTCGTGCTTCTGTCAATCAAGCTAAGTCCAGTTTAGACACAGCACGTAGCCAACTGGTGGATACTGTGGTCAAAGCTCCGATTTCCGGTACGATATCGGTAGTAACAGGAACCCAGGGGCAAATGGTTAGTGCACAATCCGCGGTTGCTACAATAGCAAATACCAATCCTATTATTGCTAAAGTTAACGTTTCTGAATCTGAGCTTCTCAAGATGCAGGTGGGTTCATCTGTGACTGTAGGCGTGGACTCGTTAAATAAGCGAATTGAGGCCAAAGTATCGGCTGTCAATCCGGTAATGGATAATGATCTGAAGGCATACCCTGTTGAGGTATCAGTTCCTAATGGTTCTGGCGAATTAAAATCAGGGATGGTTGTAACTGTATACATGAAATCAGAAGCTCCTAAAAACATTTTGGTATCGCAGGATGCCATTACGGAGCAGGCAGGGAAAAAGTATGCTTATGTAGTGGAAGGAACAGTGGCTAAGCGGGTAGAGGTGCAGACAGGCCAGGAAAGTGCCAAACAGGTTGAGGTAACCAAGGGGCTTGCTGAAGGACAAAATGTTGTCGTTAAGGGCGTTAGTCTGCTTACGGATGGCGCGAAGATTAATGTAGTGAAGTAATTTGTCGCGGCTATATTTACGGTAAATCACTGTTACTCCGTCATTTCTACTACCTAAAGTGTATTAGAGTATTAGATTTCAAGGGAATCTGTAGACTTTATGTACTTTATATATTCTATGGATAATTCTTAACGAATATACTCCATTAAAGGCCGATTTCATGTACGAAAATAACCCTTGTACATTTAAGGTTGATAAGGTAAAAGTTGTAGGATGACGGAGGAACAGGTTCAATAGTATAATTATGACTGTGGAAAGCGGAATACATAATTCAAAAAAAATAATTTTTTTTTGAAACAGACGCAACTTTTTGAACCCATGCTACGTCTAATTGGGTGAGTATGAAACAAAGGGGTACAAAAGCGTAAAGACAAAATTCGCTAAAAAAAATCTTTACTGCATTGTTATCACATTGTATAATACTGGAGTACGTCATAAATGGACGCTTTCTTTCAACTAGATTCCAAGCTTCTGTGATATTGTCACAGATATCATTTTATAAGGGTTCTCATAAAGCTCGGAAAGGAGGTGTAACGACTGATGAGTGACAAGATCCGACAAAAAGACAAAAATAATATTTCTGGTTATATTCAAGGAGGAGAAAAAAAGGTTATGACAAAGTTTAATAAAAAAATGATTAACGTGCTGGCAACAGCAACATTGGTTGCTGGTGTAGCAGCTCCAATCGCAGCATTGACTGCACCAACTGCAATCCATGCAGCTTCTAGCTTATCAAACCTGAATAGCCCTAGTATTGGTTCTAGTGCAAAAACGAATGTTGAATTGGGTAGAGCAAAAGTTAGCATTAGCCAAGCTTCCATCAGACCTGGTGCATCGTTTACAGTAACATTGCCAAAAGGTTTTGAATTTTCTGGCGCTGGAAACGGTGTTAGTCGCGTAAGAACTGCTACTGACGCTACTTATGGTTTGGGTGTATATCTTGATGCAAAAGATAACGACGACGCTGAAAACCTTGAATCTACTGGATATAAAGATGCAGATGCAATTGTAGTTACTAAACTGACTAACAAGTCTGCAAAAGTTGAATTGAATTTCAGCAACTCTGCTGATGCTGCTGATCTTTATCTGAACTTTGGTAAAATCAATGTTACTGGACCTAGCAATGGACCTATCAAAGTTGCTATTGATGCTGCTTCCGCAAGCGGTTTGACTAGTGGCGAAGTAGTGATTGGTAACGTGGTTTCTTCTGGTCAAATTTCTTTGAGCGCAGCTGATACTGTTTCCAGTGAAGAAAACTTTACTGCAACTTTGAAAGTTAAAGAAGAAACAGCTGGTTCATTGGGTAACAACAACATTAAGTTGAAATTGCCTAGCGGTTTCAAATGGGATTCTGCTCCTAAATCCGCAGCTACTATTCTGTTTGGTACTGATATCAAACCTGAAAACGTAAAATATTCCACTGACGGCGATACTTTGACTTTGTCCTTGGATAAAGTAAGTGGTGAGCAAACATCTTTCCAATTGCCTGTAGGATTCTATGTTGATGATGAAAACAGTGCTAAAGAAGGCGATGTTACTGTTAGTATCTCTGGTAATGCAACAACTGATGTTAGCTCCCTCGTAGTAGGTAGCTACGGTCAAATCGGTGGTGGCGTTTCTGTTGCTACTCCATCAACAATCCTTGCTGGTCATGACGAGCAAAAAATTGGTGATGTTACAATTAAAGAAACTGTTGCTGGCTCTTTCGTAAAAGGACGTACTGTAACTTTGCGTTTGCCTGAAGGTGCTCGTTGGCAGTCGACTTTTGAAAGCAATAACCCAGGAAGTAACTTCTCTGGTTCTATGGAAAACACTAACGGTTTGGGTGGAGCAGAAGTTTCCTACACTGACTCTGACAAACGTACTTTGAAATTGACTTTCAATAGCGCAAACAGCACAACTGACGCTGGTACTTTGAAACTGAAGAACGTTGAAGTTGCAACGCAACCAGGTTTCTCCGGCGATCTGAACGTTGATGTTGCTGGTAGCCAAGGTCTGAGCGGTACTGTTAAGGTTGCTACTGTGAAACAAGCAGTTACTCTGGCTGCTGCTTCCAAACCAACCCTGACAATCGGTCTGGGCGATCAACAAGTTGGCGATATCACAATCACTGAAGCTGCTAAAGAAGCTTTCGTTAAGAAAGACGGTAGCCGTGAAGTAATCTTGGAATTGCCAACAGGCGTACGTTTTGCTTCTACTCCAGAAGTAAAAGTTACAGCTGGTGACGTTAAAGTGAAGAGCGTATCTACTGATACTTACGGCGAAAGCAACAAAGGCCGTCTGAGCTTCTACATCGACAGCGAATCTGCTACTCCAAGTACAATCACAATCTCGGCTCCTAAGCTGACTGTTGACCGTACTGTAGCTCAAGGCGACATCGTTGCTAAGCTGAAAGGTAGCGCAGTTTCTTACACTGCATACAAAGGCGCAACTGACAACACTCAAAACTGGAAAGACAACAACACTGCAGCTGCTGAAGTAGCAATCGCAACTGTTGGAACTCCAGCTCCAGGTGCTACTAAAACTAAAGCTGTCTTCACACTGGGAAGCACTTCCTACACTGTGAACGGCGAAAGTAAAACTTCTGATGTAGCTGCTTATGCTGAAAACGGACGCACTTACTTGCCAGTACGTTATGCAGCTGAAGCTTTGGGTGTATCCCCACAAAACATCCTGTTTGACAAAGCAACTTCCACAGTTACCCTGATTAAAGGTGACCGCGTTGCTCAAATCAAACTGAACACAAACCTGTTGACTATTAACGGTTCTGTGGTTCGTATGGACGTTAAAGCTGTAACTAACAAAAACCGTACTGTACTGCCTATCTTCTGGGTGAGCAGAGCGTTGGATGCATCCATTAACTACGATGCAACTGCTAAAACAGTAACTGTTGAAAACAACAACTAATTTAAGAGCAACTCTTTTGAGTTAACTGAATTAGATGAGAAGAGGGTTCCTTTTGGAGCCCTTTTCTTTTATTAGTCTTATTGACAAAGGAGAGAAATTATGAAACGTTTTGGAGTGGCAGTACTGTCCACACTGGTTCTTTCTTCTGCGTTCGCCAGTCTTGCAGGAGCTCAACCAGGTGATATAAAGGTTATTATTAACGGCGTAACTCAGCAATATACCCAGTCCCCGGTTGTTAGTCAAAATACAACCTTGGTGCCTCTGCGTGGAGTTTTCGAAAGCTTGGGTGCGAAAGTCGATTGGGACAGCAAAGCTAAAAAAGTGACAGCATCTAAAAATGACGATACGTTAACTTTAAATGTTGGTTCTAAACTTGCTTATAAAAATAGTAATCCTGTACAGCTTGATGCAGCTACTCAAATTCAAAAGGGTCAAGTACTCGTTCCTTTACGTTTTGTGAGCCAATCATTAGGCGCCAAAGTAAATTGGGAACAGGCTACACGAACAGTGACCATTTCCAATCAAGCTAATAGCAGTACTACTGACGACCAAACCAATAGTTTGTCCAGTAAGCCTCTCGCAACTCCTGTGACCCAAGTTACTTATGATACCTACTATAATGACTCTTTGACCTATAATGATGCAGTTAAACTGGCTGTAGCTGATAGTACTTCAGTTAAAACTGCAGCAACGAATATCGATCAAGCCGGAAAAATCATGAAAGAAGCTGGCAAGGATATTAATTTTGTTCCAGCAGAAGCAGGTGATGAAGCGCAAGACAAAGCTTTTAAAGGTTATGCCCAAACGAACCTTAATTATGAGGCTGCTAAGAAAAACTTGGATATGACCAAAGAGAGTATTGAATATAATGTGAAGGATCTTTATAACAAGCTCCTACAAAAGCAAAATGCCGTTAAGCTGGCTGCTTTGAATATTGAAGATGCAGAGCGCAAGCTTAAAGTTGCACAAATTAAAAGAGATAATCAAATGTCGAGTGATTATGAGGTCACGCAAGCGACTAATCAGTTGACTCAAAATCAAGCTGCTTTAGAGAAGGCAAAAAAAGATTTAGATAGCGCATATGTATCTTTGAACCAAGTGATTGGTTACAAACCAGAGCAACGTTATGAACTGAAGGATAAGCCTGTCTATTCTGAATTTAAAGATAATGTAGAGACAAAAGTAAGCCAAGTACTTACTAGCAGTACTGCTATTTGGTTGAGTGAGCAAAAAGTGGATTTGGCTGAATTGAGCTTGAAGCTTTACAACTTCAATACTCCAGGAAATACCCCTTATGAAGCTGAACAACTTAATGTTGAAAAAGCTCAATATGCTACAGAAGGCACAAAGAGACAACTCGAAGAAGCTGTAAGAACAATTTATAACAATATCAAAGCATTGGAAAGTCAATATTCACAGATTCAAGCTGGCTTAGTGAGTGCTAGAAGTGCGGCTGATATGGCTAAGAAGCAATTTGATGTTGGGTTGGCTACAGAGCTTCAGGTTTATGAAGCTAATTTGAAAGTAACTACTGCTGAGCAACAGGCGGAAGATATAGTTTCAAGTATTGATACTTTGAAGGTGGCTTTCAATAAGCCTTGGGCTATGCAAGGTTCCACTGGAGCAAGCGCGCAATAATTAAAACTTAACTATACTTGCTATAACCTGCTGTAGGAGGACTTCATGAAATCACGCTATAAAGTATCGTTGGCTGCAGCTTTACTTGGGGGAGGAATTGTAGCAGGCTCCTTAATGAACAATTCAGTTAACGGAGCCTCCAGTTCTGGACAACCTGGTACAGCTGATGATCCAGTCGTAACCAAAAGCTATGTTGACCAAAAAATTGCCCAGGCAATCAAAGGTGGAGTGCCCGCAAGTAACACGAGTAGTAAAACGACTAGTTCGCCTACTCCAGCGACAAACGCTACCTCTAACACAACGGCGTCAGGAACTTCTAGTGCAGGAAAAACTTCCACACCAGAGCAGACAGAGGTTTTAAAGGTTGTTGATGTAAAGCCTGGTCAAAAACTGATTGCCAAAGCAGGCTCGGAATTTATTTTACGTAATGGTTATGCTGTTGTGTATAGTATGGATGCCAGTGGGGCTATTGATATTACTTCTGGAACGGAAATTGTTCATAATCAGGCTGTCGAAAAAAATCATTTATTATCGTTTCCTAGAGAAGGAAGAGGTATTCAAGTAAAAGAAGGTCAGAAGTTTGGTCTGGTCGTTATGGTACGAGGCGGTTATTCTGTTCAGTAAACTGTTTTGTATTTAAGCTGCTTTCGGCGGCTCTTTTTCTTAAATACTGTTTGGGATAGCAAATTGTTCTTGGCTAAGTTGAACCTAATCGCTGCACACTAACCCCATGAAAGACAATACATTTAGTGGAGGGTGTATACGAGATGGCGTCAAGAGGTCAAAGACGATTAATTCCCGAGAGTCGTGTCAGGTTAGATGATTTGAAGTATGAAATTGCTGCTGAGTTTGGGCTACCTGTTTATAATCCCCAATATACACATATACAACCTAAGGCTGACAGTGAATTTGCTGCAGAATTGGGGGAGTTTGCGGGGGGCGGGAATGTAGCATGGCGTGATTTAACTTCAAGACAGAACGGTTCGGTTGGTGGTGAAATTACTAAGCGACTGATAAAATCTGCTGAACGTAGCTTATCTGAATATGGTACATTGTAAGTTGCAATAATTTCTACAGTTTTTGAACATATAGTAGCGTAAAATCTGGGGTAATTTACATGTAAATCAAAAATGGTTTGCATGTAGATTTACCCTAATTTCGAATGTTGTCATTGGGTGACACGAATTGACACCTTGTTTTAAATAAGATATCATGGCATTTGAGGCTTGTACGCAACCTTTTCCTACCGGAGAAGGTTCATTTTTTATTAATCAGGTGTAACAAGATACCTCCCGCCATTTGATGGCTTGAAGGTATCTGAATAATGCCATTACCATGTCAGGATTTTTTTATTAAATCCTCATGTATTTTAATTGTGGGAGGTTGAAATTCATGTCTGTAAAAGGCCGTCATTTGTTCACGTCCGAGTCTGTAACAGAAGGCCATCCGGATAAAATCTGTGATCAGATATCCGATGCTGTATTGGATGCCTTTCTGGCTAATGACCCTAATGCACGGGTAGCATGTGAAGTATCGGTAGCTACTGGTCTCGTTCTCGTCATTGGTGAAATCAGTTCCAAATCGGAGTACGTGGATATTCCATCCATTGTACGTAATACGATTAAGGAAATTGGCTATACACGTGCGAAATACGGTTTCGACTATAATACTTGCGCTGTATTGACTTCTTTGAATGAACAGTCGCCGGACATCGCTCAAGGGGTTAATGCTGCCTTGGAAAGCCGTGATCCTGCTGAAGTAGATAAAGAAACTGAAAACATTGGGGCTGGAGATCAAGGATTGATGTTTGGTTTTGCTACGAACGAGACGCCGGAGTTGATGCCTTTACCTATCGCTATGTCTCACCGTATTGCACGGCGCTTGTCTGAAGTGCGTAAGGATGGAACACTGAATTACCTTCGTCCTGACGGTAAAACCCAAGTAACGGTAGAGTATGAAAATGGTAAACCTGTTCGTATTGATGCTATTGTAGTTTCTACGCAGCATGCGGAGGATACTACTTTGGAGCAAATTCAAGCAGACATCAAAGAAAAGGTTATTTTGCCAGTTGTTCCTGCCGAATTATTGGATGAGCAAACCAAGTATTACATTAATCCGACAGGACGCTTTGTTATCGGTGGTCCTCAAGGAGATGCAGGTCTGACAGGTCGCAAAATTATTGTGGATACGTATGGTGGGTATGCACGTCACGGCGGGGGAGCATTCTCCGGTAAAGATCCGACCAAAGTGGACCGTTCCGCTGCTTACGCTGCTCGTTATGTAGCGAAAAACCTCGTAGCAGCTGGATTGGCAGACAAAGTGGAAATTCAGCTTGCTTATGCCATCGGTGTAGCTACGCCTGTTTCGATTAACGTCGATACATACGGTACGGGTAAAGTGAGTGATGAGAAGCTGGTTGAATTGATCCGAAATAACTTTGATCTGCGCCCAACAGGTATTATTCGCATGTTGGATCTGCGTCGTCCAATTTATAAGCAAACTGCTGCCTACGGTCACTTTGGACGTACAGATTTGGATGTACCATGGGAGAGCGTAGATAAAGCTGAAATTCTAAAAGAACAAGCGGGGCTGTAATTCCTCGTATGTTATCAAAATAAAAGCAATAACCCAAAAAGACTGTTTCATGCTTTGCATGAACAGTCTTTTTTTTGATGTGTTTCGCTGTTAAGTACGAATTTGTTCTGATGTACCGAATGCTGAGTGACTACTCGGATATCGGAGCATGGTCCAATAAATTTTTAAGTAAACGACAAACCTTTTGCAGTTCCTTGTACTGCTCCAAATACGCAAAAAGGGCTTTCAGGAGACCTTTCTGAGGGTTCGATTTCAGAGCCTCTTCCTTTAAATGAGCGTAGATTTGCTGACACTCCTGTTTCTCCTCTGAACTCCAAGAAGACAGCAGTATACTGTCTTCCAAAGAGTGGAGAAGGCTGTTAATTTGACGGCCTTGATCAAAAGGATTACTTAGAGCACTTTCGGGTAACCAGCCTTGCTTGCTCCAGAACAAATGTGGAGCTGAATCAGCATTGTTCAGGCTGGTTGCCAAGGAACTGGATAAGAAGATAATAAACTGTGTCAGATGTTCAATCGTTTCATCATTCATGCGATCGGCAAAGAAGCGAATATATTCAAACACAATGCTTTTAAGTACAAAGGTCACGTCCCATGCATGATCTTCAATGCTCGGTCCAAAAATATCAATCAGGCAGTCGCGAACCCATCTGTACAATTTGTATTCATGATTCTCGAATGCGTAATTAAGTTGTTCATTCTGGAAAATAAGCATGGAAGGCTCAGGAAGATCCATCATGAGATACACTTTGTTTTCAACGAGATTTTTCAAGTAAAGTACAATAAAACCGTGTAGTTTATCGTGCTTAGAAAGATCAGGTTTACTGTAGAGAGCCCGGATGTCTTGTTCAATATTATTTTCCAGAATGATACACATTTCTAGAGGGAGTTCTTCTTTTCCCTGAAAATATTTATAAAAGGATGCCTTCGCCATCCCACTTTCTTTGGCGATTTCTTCAACAGATGTTGAATAATAGCCTTTTCTGGAGAACAGCCGAATGGCGGCCTGTAAAATATCATTTTTTTTGCTTTCCATACATACTTCCCCCTAGGGACCGACTAACTCGACAGCATGCGAACTCACTTCATACATCATAAAGATTGATCAGGTGTGATAACTGTGTGCTGCTGTCTTTTGAGTTGACGGCGCATCTTGTATTTGGCCATGATCATATACAAGGACGGCACGACAAACAAGGTTAACAAGGTCGAGAATAACAAACCGAAAATGACGGTAAACGCCAGTGGCTTAAAGAGCAGGCTTCCCAATAGTGCCAACGGAATCATACCTACAATGGCGGCCAAGGATGTCAATAAAATTGGTCTGAAGCGAGCGGCGGCCGCCTGTATTACGGCTTCCTTCAATTCCATTCCTTCATGTCGTGCATCCTCGATAAATTCAATTAACACAATCCCATTCCGCACAACAATGCCCGCGAGTGCAATGATTCCCATGATGCTCATAAAACCGATAGGCATATCGGTTAAGAAAATACCAATAATCCCGCCGGCTGCTGCCAGGTACACGGTCGTCATAATAATAATAGGAATGGAGAGAGAATAAAATTGCATAGTAATCAAGAGTAAAATGAGCAAGACTACAACGATAGCCAGCTGTCCTAAGTCCTTGAATATGGTCGATTGGTCAGAGGTTTCCCCACCAACCTCCCATTTGTAGCCTTCTGGGAATTTCATTTGCGCCAGCTTACTTTCAACATCAACCATCGCTTCGCTTGCAGTTCGTCCGTTCAAATCGGCTTCCACCGTAATCGTCCGCTCCATATTGTAATGCTTGATTTGCTGAATAGCAAATGACGGCTTAATCTGGACAAGCTGGTTTAATGGAATTTGCTTACCAGCTGCATTAACTACACTTAATTGTTGGAAAAGCTTACTTGGCTCCTCGTCGCTGTGATTCAAATACATTTTAATATCTACCAGACTGTTTCCAGTATCAAATTGGCTGACTTGGGCTCCTTCTTTTAATAGAAGCAGGGTGCGAGTCAAATCTGTGTAACTTACCAGGTATTGATCCATCGCTTGTTTGTTGACCTCAAGCTCCAGTGCATATCGTTCAATTCCTATATCATCCACGATGCCTGTTGTGCCCTCTACTGTCGCGATCTGCTCCTTTGCCTTTTGGGCAAGAGTTTGCAGTTCATTCAGATCCTGACCTGAGATACGAATAGAAACGGGCTTACCCACTGGAATCCCGAGACGAGGAACATACATCGTAACTGTAACTCCAGGGTAGGATTTCTTAACATGTTGTTCCCAAGCATCAACTGTCGTATTGAGATCGAATACGTTTTCTTTGCCGACGACAGCAATCTGCCCCACCGTTTCGTTATAACTAATATTTCCACCCGAACTATTAATGTCACTAAACAGTTGTGGGGCAGTCCCTCCAGTGCTGTAGACGACCTTGGAAGTTTCAGGTTGCTTTTTCACCCAGCCTGCAAGGTCTTTAACGACCTGGTCGGTTTCCGCAATTGAAGTGCCTACAGGCATTTTTACATTTAGTGCAACATGAGGATCTTCCGACTCAGGAAAAAGTTCAACTGAGGTAAAGGGAACTAATCCATAGGCGGCTGTTCCAAGCATGAGTCCGACCATGGCTGTCAACAAGGGACGTTGAATGACCTTAGGCATCAGTTTTTGTGAATAGAGCTTGTTTAAAGAATGAATCTGCTGGCCGAGCAAGCCTGCTGGTTTAGATTTACCCTGAGGGTGACGAGCCTGTCTGCGCTTCTCATACCATTCTCGAAAAATAGGGATGATGGTGAGCGACATGATCATAGAGGCAAGCATGGTCAGGGAGACAATAGCAGGAATAGGTTTAATAAAGGCACCTACATTTCCAGGAAGAAACAACAATGGCGCGAAAGCTGAGATGGTAGCCAGAGTTGCAACCAAAATAGAAAGCATGACCTCTTTGGTACCTTTTACAGCTGCGACTGAGGGTGATTCTCCTAATTCCGTAAGTCTACGCTCAATATTATCATTTACAACTACGGCATCATCCACGAGTATGCCGAGTACGATGATCAGACCGACAACGGAAATCTGATTTAGAGTAATGCCGAACATAGGCAAAAAGATAATGGCAATCGAAACCGAAATAGGAATGGCCAGTGCAACAAATGCAGAGGTGAGCAAATTCAGCCCCAACATACAAACGAGAATAACGGCCACAATCGCAAGAATCGTTTCACGCTTTAAGTCGTCAAAGATATGGCTTACCTGATCCTTTTGTGCAAAAAGAGTTTGAAAGTGAACACCTGCGGGGAGTGTTTTTTCCAGTTCTTTGAGCTTGGTATTGACCTTTTCGCTCATAGAAGGGATGTCTGTGCCTGTTTCTGCTCCAATACTTAACGTAATGGCCGGTTTACCCTCTACATAGGCAAAGTATTCTGTATTAGGATGGGCCAGCTCCGTTATGCCGATATCTCTCAAATAAACAGGATTACCCTCTTTGGTGCGTGTCAAAAGGACCTGATTCAATTCATCAGCTTTTTCGGTCTCGCGAACAATAAGTTGATAGGTACGTCCGTTGTATTCAATATTACCAGTAGGGACCCGATCAATTTGAGCCTGAATCGCTTGAGCCACTTGTCCCCACGAAAGCTGGTATTGCTGAAGTTTCTGATTGTCAATATGGACACGTACTTCTTGATCAGGGAGACCATTGAATTTGACGCTAGATACGCCAGAAATGGTATTGAGCTGATCTTTCCAAGTCGTTGTTAAATCATTTAGTTTATACAGCGGTGTGGAAGAGTCAGCCGTCAGGGCATAGGAGCCGATAAAAGAGCTGGTTAGTTTGTCATTTACAACAGGTACTTCAACGCCTTGAGGAAGATCAGCTTGTGCATCTTGCACTTTTTTACGCATATCATCCCAAACCGTTTGAGGATCAACTCCGTTTTTGGATTCGATTAAAATAGAGGAGAATCCGTTACCAGAAGTCGAACTAATCGTTTTAACACCTTCAACTTCCTTAATGCGTTTCTCCAGCTCTTTAGTTACGGTTTCTTCTACTTTTTGTGGTGAAGCACCAGGGTAGACTGTTGTTACCATAGCATTCTGTATGGTGACATCCGGCATTTCCTGCTGTGGTAACTGGAAAAAGCCGAAGATTCCGACCAAAATCAGCATGACAAAAAACAGCAATGTAATTTTTCGTTTTTTTACGATGTACTCAATCATGGGCGTCCGCCTTCCTCCGACTGAATCGCATTTCCATCAAACAGGTTTTCTGCCCCTTTAACGATAATACGTTCGCCTTCACGAAGTCCCGATACGATTTGCAACTGATTATCTACAACCTGATTACCAAGCTCCACAGGGGTTTTAACAGCTTTTCCTTGAATGTCTTTGAAAATAAAAGGCTTGCTTCCCGTGTTAATGACTGCTTCGGCAGGAACGAGAATCCCATTCTTGTCGGTCACCTGTTGAGCAGCTTTAATGACCTGACCGGGTAACCAGTCTCGCTGTGGATTGTTTATAACAATCTCTACGTTAACCCTTCCTGTGTCGGTGCTGGTTGAAGGATAGACGTTAGACACCGTACCTTGACGGGTCTCTTCATAGAGCGCCACTTCTACTTGTTGACCCTTTTTCCAATCCTTAATTTCACTGTCTGGTACAGGAAGTAGTACTTTGAGGCGGTCGATGGAGCCTATGCGATAGACGGCTTGCCCTGACGCGACCAAATCACCTGTATTCACGATTTTTTCTAAGATTACACCGTTCACAGGAGAGATTAGACGTGTGCGTGAAAGTGCAAGTTCTGCCTGCCCCTTGGCAACAAGGGCTTTTTCGTAGTTGGCATGGGCTTGTTTTTGGGAAGCCACAGCCTGTTCACTGGCCGCTAGGGCTTTGCTTTTACCTGCAAGCGCATCTTGAAAGGAAGCTTGGGCGGATTGATGATCTTCGGCTGTGGCCCCTTCCAGCAAAAGGGACAGGGATTCCTTGGCTTGTTCCAAGTCTTTCAGGGCTGCGGTAGCATTCAGGTGAGCATTTTCATTATCTGATGCGGTAGCAGCGCCTGCCTCAAACAGCTTCTGTGTGCGCTCGCTATCCGTCTTGGCCTTGTTATAAGCGCTTTGTGCCTTATCTACAGTAGCTTGCGCTTGTTGTTTCTCTTGAGCACGTGCGCCTTTATTGACCTTGTTAACATTCGCGCGAGCTCCTGTAATGCCGGCATCGGCGGATTGAATCGCGGAGGTAGCAGCCTGTAAATTAGCCTGTGCGTTATCTATACCGGCCAAGGCCTCTTGAATAGAGGCTGTCGCCTGTGCAACCTGCAGTCTATAGTCAGCGTCATCTAGACGGGCAATGGTTGTACCTTTCTGTACAGCCGTCCCGGTAGTGATTTCTGCGCTAGCGACGATACCTCCGTTCTGAAAAGCCAGTGTACGTTCTTCATAGGCTTGAAGAGTGCCTGACAAGTTATAGGCAGTATGAAGTGGCGTTGATTTGACGATTGCGGTCCGCACAACGGTTGGCTGTACAGATGAACCTAGAGCGGCATCTTTTTTTTCTGTAGAACATCCGGTCATTGCGATGCACAGGGATAAAGTAGATATGATGATGGCCCGTTGTTTATTCATGATTATCAATCCTTCCGATAGGGTCATAATTAGAGAAGTGAAGTGAACTAATAAGTATTATTTGAACTAACAAGTTCAAATGTATTATAGTGCGCCGATATTGCATTCGTCAATTCATCGTTTTAGATTTTATGAATTAGTTGACGGGACTTTCGTAACTTTTGCCTATATAATAAGTCTATTAACATAAGAGGATTTTTTTGTTTATTGATAGAGTACATGCGCGGAACAAAACCGTTTAAATACATTGAAGATGGGAGCTATTATCCAAATGTTTTTAAGTAATAAGAAACAGAGTGAAGTGAAAGTTAATGGCAGAGGAATCGCTAAAAGATGGGCCGTGTTAACACTGGCAGGGGTATTATGGGTCGGTCCGGTTGCTGGAACTGGGGCTCTAATCCCCTTGAATGGCTGGATGTCTGCTCCAATCGCAAGTGCAGCCTCTGGTTCAACTGTAAAATTGGGAGAAGAGATCATTACTTCGGGTGCAACATTATTGAAATATCGTTTTAAAGGGTCCAAAGGAACAGCACTGGCTGATATCATTCGAGTAGACTTGCAAAATCCGTACGTTAAGCTGGATGTCATGACGGGGAAGAATGGACAGTTTACGACCCGGCAGAGCACAGGCGGCATGGCAAAAGAGACTGGAGCGGTTGCTGGTGTAAACGGGGATTATTTTAATACCTCAAGCGAGGGAGCTCCGATCGGTGGACAAGTATCCAAGGGTGTGTTGATGTCTACTCCATCTGATTTAACGGGCATGTATGCCTTTGCTGTAACCAGAGATGGTTCTCCGATGGTGGAGCAGTTTACTTTTGAAGGAACAGTAAAAGCTGGAGACGGGTCGTCTTTCTCTTTGGCGGGGATGAACAAGGCTTCGTATTCGCCTGAGACGAGCGGGGGCAGTTATAGTCACTCTAATGCTATGTATATTTATACATCTGCTTGGAAAGCAATTGAGCGGCCCAAAAACAGTTCGACAACGCCTACCGAGGTATTGGTACAAAATGGTGTGGTTACGCAAGTCTCCGACAATGCTACATTGAATATGACCGTTCCGCAGGATGGCTATATTTTACGTACTCACGGTAAAGCGGCTGATTATGCCAAAGCGCATCTGACCGTGGGACAGACGGTAGAAACAAGCTATCGCCTTCGTGTTAAATCGACAGGGAGTGAAGTAGATCCTTCCAACCTTCAGATGATGATTGGTGGACATACCATATTAGTAAATGACGGTCAGAAAACCTCTTTTTCCCGGAGCACAACAAGCATAGGCGGGACGCGTGCGCGTACAGCTTTGGGATATTCCCGTGACAAGCGTTACGCTTATGTCATTGCCGTTGAGAAGAATGGGAACAGCGTTGGTGTATCCCTGAGCGAGCTGCAAACGCTGATGAAAGATATTGGCGTTTGGAAGGGTATGAACCTCGATGGGGGCGGTTCTACGACCATGGTGACTCGTGATTTGGGGGATACGACAGCGGGACTTACGTTCAATACGGAATATGGTACAGAGCAACGTAGTATCGTAAATGGAGTGGGGGTATATACCAATGCTCCTAAAGGAACGCTCAAAGGTTTCACCATCAAGGGCAATAAAACGCTGCTGATTGGTCAGACCGGAAGCTATTCCTTCAAAGGCTATGACAACTACTACAATCCCTTCGATACCTCAAAAGTACAAGTGACGTGGAAGTCCAGCAACCCGGCTGTTGTGTCAGTGAGCGGCGGCGTTGTGAAGGGGGCCCAACCGGGAACGGCTACTTTAACGGCATCCAGTGGCTCAGCCAGCGCTACAACTAAGGTCACCGTGCTTGGAGCAGATGAAATTTCATCACTCACCGCAGGAAGTGGAACTGGCTCGCTTACCGCTGGAGCTAAAATCGCTGTACCGGTAACGGCAAAGACAAAAGATGGACAGAGTGTCAGCATTACGTCAGATGCGCTCAAATGGGAGTTCATTGGCTTTAAGGGAAGCGTTAAGGACAATCAACTTACAGTAAATACGGTGGATGCAGGCGTGAAAACGGGCTATGCCATCGGTCGCTATGATGGTTTCAGCGCTGTCGTCTTCTTGTCTGCTGGCGGAGCAAGTACAAACAATTGGGAGAACTTCGAAAATGTTTCGTATCCGGTTGATTTTACTTCGAATGTGGAAGGTGTTACCGGCACAGTGGCTGTTGTACAAGGAGATGGTGACCATGCCAATTCCAAAGTGCTGGAACTGAACTACGATATGACAAATGGCAGTGGTAAAATGTATGCTTACGCCCAATTGAACGGCACGTCCGGGAAAACGCTTGAACAGGCGGCTACTTCCATCTCAATTGATGTCAGAGGGGATAAGAGTCTGAACTGGCTGCGTGCGGAGCTAGAGGATGCCCAAGGCAAAACAGCATATATTGATCTCGCTAAAGTGATCGACTGGAACGGTTGGAAAACCATTAATGCAGATATGAGCGGTTTGAATATTTCGTATCCAGCGAAGCTGAAACGTCTTTATGTGGTCAATGTGGCGGAAGGTCAGGACGAGCGTGCTAAAACAGGCAATGTTGCTTTTGATAATATTTCTTTTAATACACCGGGAACGGTCGGCACAGAAGGACTTAAAAAGGGAACAGCTCAAATGACGATCGGACAAAAATCAATGACAGTAAACGGAACACCTACAACAATTGATGCAGCTCCGATGACTCGCGATGGTTCAACGTATGTTCCGATTAAGTATGTGCTGGACGCATTTGGCGGACAAGCCAAATGGAATGCGGGCGATCAACGGATCACCGTTATGCGCGGTGGTGTGCTGATGGATTTGACCGTAGGGAAAAAAGAAGTTGTTCTGAACGGGAAGCGTCAAAGTACTGATGTTGCACCCGTTGTGCTAGGGGGTAGGACTTTAGTCCCGTTGAGACTCGTGTCTGAGCAGTTAGGAATGACTGTAAAATGGGAACAAGAAACGAAGACCATCACCCTTCAATCATGATATGGTATGATATATACTTGAAATGCTAGGATTGGAGTAGAACATTTGTGGACTTTCAAGCCGATATCATAGACCGAGTCATTAAAAATGCCATCCAGGTGATGGAGAACAGCAAATATCAGATGTTCGAAATATTGGACACGGCCCGGACCGAGCTGGTCACGTTAAATCAGGAGCTCCAGAGCGTCTTGAAGGAAACAGCAGAAACGATCGAAAAGGTGGACCAGCTGGAAATGAACTATCGGCGGTCCCGCATTCGGTTGACTGAGGTCAGCCGTGACTTCGTTCGCTATTCGGAAGAGGATATCAAGCAGGCTTATGAGAAGGCAACACAGCTTCAACTCGATGTGATGATTTTCCGCGAGAAGGAAATGTATCTCAAAGCCAGAAGAGATGATCTTCAAAAGCGGGCCAAAAGTGTTGAGGCTTCTGTCGAGCGCGCCGAAACCATCGGTTCGCAGATGGGAGTCGTGCTGGAATATTTGTCGGGCGAATTGGGACAAGTGACGCGGATCATCGAATCGGCTAAAAACCGGCAGTTTATTGGTCTGAAAATTATTTTGGCTCAGGAAGAGGAGCGTAAACGCATATCCCGTGAAATTCACGATGGACCTGCGCAGCTCCTTGCGCATCTAGTGCTTAGGACGGAAATTGTGGAAAGAATGATCGCCAAGCAGGAATTTAAGATGGTTCAGGACGAAATAGTAGACTTGAAGAAACAGGTTCGCTCCAGTCTTGAGGAAATGCGAAAGGTCATTTTCAATTTGCGTCCTATGGCCCTGGATGACCTGGGACTTATTCCGACGCTCCGGAAATATGTGCAGGATTTTGAAGAAAAAACGAAGATTAGATCGCTTTTTGAAACAAGGGGCAAGGAACACCGTCTCTCTTCCGCGATGGAAGCAGCCATTTACCGTCTGATCCAGGAAGCTTTGACCAACGCTGCCAAGCATGCTTATCCTACCTATGTGCTTGTTGAGATTACCTATCAGGCGCAGCTTGTAAAAATCGTGGTGCAGGATAATGGTTTGGGCTTCAAGCCAGAGCTTTTTCAGCAAAAAAGCAAAGATCATGGGCATTTTGGTCTGATTGGTATGCGGGAAAGGGTTGAACTGCTCGAGGGGAGAATGGAGATCGAATCAGCTGAGAATCAAGGCACCAAGATAGTGATTCATATCCCAACCAACGTGGAAAAGGGAAAGGAGTAACAACATGGAAAATCAGGAAATTAGCAATGCACCCATTAAAGTTCTCTTAGCGGACGATCATCAGTTGTTCCGTGAAGGGCTTAAACGTATTTTGAATATGGAGGACGACATTGAGGTCATCGGAGAATGTGGTGATGGTATTCAAGTGTTGGAATTCTGTAACGTAGAGAAACCGGATATTGTTCTGATGGACATTAATATGCCAATCGAAAATGGTGTAGAGGCAACTGAAAAACTGCGTGAGATGTTCCCGGATGTCAAAGTTATCATTTTATCCATTCATGATGATGAAAGCTATGTATTTGAGACGTTGCGCAAGGGAGCCAATGGTTATCTGTTAAAGGATATGGAGGCCGAGTCCCTCATTAATGCTATTCGTTCGGTTCATGAAGGCTATGCGTTTATCCATCCGAAGGTAACAGGTAAGCTCATTCAGCAACTCCGCCGGATGACCTACTTGAATGAAACAGGGGCTATGGCTGAAGGTCATACGAAGGAAGCCGGCGTGAAGTTTGTCGCAGGTGAAAATAATCCATTGACCCGTCGTGAAGCTGAAGTATTGCGTCTGATGGCTGAAGGTAAGAGCAACAAGATGATCGGTGAATATTTATTCATTAGTGAGAAAACGGTCAAAAACCATGTCAGCAGTATTTTGCAAAAAATGGAGGTTGATGACCGTACACAAGCAGTTATTAACTCAATCAAATATGGATGGGTTACGCTGTAAAGTGTAGTTTTTCCATGCATTAGACGATGCAGCTGCTAATAGATATGAATGCTGTACCGTCTTTCACTCCGGGCGATATGTCCGCTCATACAGAAACCCAGTACATAACCGTGACACCTCTTCCTGTTATACGGCATATATTGTCGCTATAGGAGGAGGTGGAACCCTCGTGACGGCTCACTTGGTTTGGATATTGCTTATATACGGCGTGGGGGCCGCTGTCGTGCATCTTATGTATATACGACAGGCGGTTCAGGCTTATCACAATGGCGAAGATTCATGCGCGATATCTCCAGGTCATCGCGCGATTCGCTATATTGTGATTACGTCCAATGACGGAGATCGTGTGGAATGGGTGATGCGTTCGTTGAACATACTTGCCTGGCTGCACCGGAGGCCGCTACATGTGACGGTACTGGATGATGAATCTATGGACGATACGCTACCGATTCTGACACGGCTAGTGCGCTATAGTCATATGGATGTTTCAGTCATTTCAAGTCGTTTTTCACCGGGGAACCCGGTTTTACCGAAGTCAGGCGGTGAAAAGCAGGTTGTTATTGATCTTAGAACAGTCAAGTCGTTGGCGGACGCTCCGCTTGTTCCTTAGCAACAGGGGATTGTGGACATCGTGGTCAAAATCGGATATAAATGTTTATAAACAGTTGCATAGGCAAGACAACAGGGATATCGTTGAGATCTACTTGATGTGAAGCACACTTCAGGCTATTAGCCACAGAAGTGTGCTTTTTTGCTGTTCTCTGGGGTGATAAGAACCCAAAAAGTAATGAATGGGGGGAGAAGGGGAAGGTGAAAATTGCAGTATATGCAGTGAGGTATAAGGGGAATTGGAATCTCCGATTATCTGTGGATATTCGAGTAGATATGACATGGTGGATGAATCCAGATGAGGGGCAGGGGAATGTTGTCGAAAGGTGGGTGTTATTAGGAGATGAGCTCCCCTTGTCCTGGGGAACAAAGCTGTGTGAAACATTTAAGGAATTAGTAGGTATGGAGCGATGGGGGAAACGGCAGTGGTGGGCTTATATTATCGCACAGCTAAAAAGTGAACTGGCTCTTGAACCTTTTGACGGAGAACGAATTTTATCTGGAAGAGTAGAGAATATATGCATTTGGGATCATGTACAAGGTTGGACTTCTCGCACAGAAAGTGGGGATGAGAGACGAGAAACAAAGGGAGTTTTACGTTCTATTCAAAAAAGGGACCTCGTCACGGGAATGGATGGATTGGAGAGGGAGTGTTTAACACGACAAGCGAATGAACTGGCTAATTTGTTGTCAGGACGCCAGTTACTCGTTCCAGAAGTCGAAGCGCTACTGGCAGAGGCAGCGCCAGGTTTGGAGCGTACTTGGCGATCCGCTGCACAACTTGCATATCTGCAAGGCCGACTCAGCTTTGCTACTGGCCTCGATCCAGCACCTCGCACGCGCTGGTCTGCCGCGCGTACGCATGAACTCCGCTGCAACCGTTGTGGCAGCGGGATAGTGCACCGCACGAGCTGCGCATCGTGCGGCCGTAAGGCGTGCGCCTACTGCGAGACATGTCTCGCACTTGGACGCAGCCGTGAATGCTCGCTGCTGCTGCGCGGTGCAGCGAAACCCGCGCTGCCGTGCACAGCAGGCATAGCCCCGGCGACGGAACTCGACCGCTGGGGGCTAAGCTCAGCGCAGCGTGCCGCCGCCGAAGCGGCGCTGCGCTTTTTAGCCGCACCGCACGGCGGAGTGCGGGGACATTTTCGCCCGGAAGGCCGTGGGCTCCGGGCGTTGTTCCGGCGCGACATGGTTGCGTGCCGGGGATCAGATGCTGCCACTTCGCAGGGCAGCAACCTTGCCCGTAGCAGACAGTCTTCGCCGAAACCTGGCGAAGGTGCGAGGTACAACGCTGATCGGCAGGTGCCTGGTACTAAGGTAGAGCGTTTTTTGCTCTGGGCCGTAACGGGCGCAGGCAAGACGGAAATGATGTTTCCGCTCTTGCAATATGTGCTAGACCACGGAGGAACGGCACTTGTGGCAACACCACGCCGCGACGTGGTACTGGAGTTAGCCCCTCGTTTGGCCATTGCTTTTCCCGATGTGAGCATGGTGACGCTCTATGGGGGAAGCGCAGAACGCTGGCAAAGGGGACAGCTGACACTGGCAACGACACATCAGCTATTGCGTTATCGTCAAGCTTTTGATTTGGTTGTGATTGATGAGATTGACGCGTTTCCTTATCACAATGATCCTATGCTTGCCTTTGCTGCACGAGCAGTATGTAAGCCGAAGGGGAAGTTTATCTATTTGTCTGCTACACCACCGCAATCCTTGCAGAAAGAGGCTGCACGAGGTCTGCTGCCACACGCCAAGGTTCCCGTTCGTTTTCATCGTCATCCTCTACCTGTCCCATTTCGTTTGGGGGCTGCTTCAGTGCAACAATGGCTGCAAAAAGGTCGGCTTCCCGCATCCTTTATTCAACGCCTACGCGTATCCATACAACGTGGGGCACAGGTTTTCCTGTTTGTGACACGAATCTCACATATTCAGGGACTTGTGAAGCTGCTGATTAAACATTTGCCTTATGTACCTATTGCGGGCACCTCCTCACAGGATGAAGAAAGAACCGCTAAAGTACGCTTATTTCGAGCTACTGAAATACGTGTTCTGGTTACAACGACTATTTTGGAGCGAGGGGTAACTGTTCCACGGAGTGATGTGTACGTATTAGACGCGGACAGTAGTCTTTTTGATGAAGCCTCTCTTGTCCAAATGGCTGGTCGCGCGGGCAGGTCCAAGGATGACCCATGTGGAGTTGTTATTTTTACATCCCCCCAATGGACACGAGGTCAAAAAAGAGCAATTAGACAGATTAAACGTATGAATGAACTGGCTCGGAAAAGAGGATACCTGAAGGAGGCGAAGCACTAAATGCATTAAATAAAAAAAGTTTTTTTGGAAATGTGAAACCTGAAACAATGTCGGTACGTAAGCTACCAAGAAAGGTGCATTCTGATATGGGGATGATTCCAACAACCCGTCTATTTTTGAATTGGTTATTCCATCGCCAGTCCCAAACATGTATGGCTTGCGGCACTCTCACAGGTCGTTTTTCCGAATTCCCCGGGATTTGTACTTCTTGTTCACTTCAAATTCCTTGGGTTTACGATATTCGTTGTGTTTATTGTGGACGTCCAACGTCTTGCCCGGATTGCATAAGGCTTCACCGATTAGTACGTTACTATGTGTGCAATCGGAGTGCAACCAGCTATACACCAATGATGAGAGAATGGATTGGGCAGTTCAAATATCGCGGGAATGAAAAGTATGGTTCCCTGCTGGGTGAGATCATGAATCGAGCCTATCAGGCGATGAGGTATGAGTTTGCAGGTCTTAAACATTCTCGTTTCAAGCGATCTTTGTGGAGTGTGGATGTAGTGACCTGTGTTCCGGTAAGTGAGAAGAGGCTGTCAGAGCGAGGTTTCAATCAGGCTCGGATCTTGGCAGAAGAGATTGCTAAGCGGAATAAGCTCCCCTTCCTATCTTTACTTGCTCGTCCACAAGATACAGGCAAACAAAGCTTTAAATCAAAAAAGGAACGCATGAACACAATGAATAATGCGTTTTCTGTTCACCCCAATATGACAAATTTGCTGAAGTCTTTTATTTTAAAAGCTAAATCTCAATCTCAATGTGTTACGGAAAATAAGCTTTCCGTTACCGTTTTGCTTGTTGATGATATTTATACAACGGGGAGCACATTGCAGGCGTGTGCACGTGTTTTGAGAGAAAAGGCATTAGAGCAAGGAATACATTTGACTATTTTTTGCCTGACCTTAGCAAGATCATAAGTCTAAATATCTGGTATTCCCCATAAATTTCGCTTGAAACTATGAAAAAAAGGTTATAATTCTCTTGAAAGAAGGGTTAAATGATAGAGCAAAAAGTCTTTTAAGCCGTACAATCAGCAGGATTTGACAACAAGCTAGAGAGAGGTATATAATAAAAAATATAGAGACAAACAAAAAGTAAGGAAGTGAGGGATGAAAACAGAATATTTCAATTTAGAGGTTGATTTTTTTGGAAAAGAGGAGTACAATTTCTATCTGTTGATAGCTAACATGATTGGTTATAAGTGATTAGCTAATGACTAAAGAGCGGACATTGGGAGTGTCTCGCTCAGTAGTAAAGCAGTTAATTAAAATTTAAAGTTAAAAAGAGGAGAGAATAAATCATGAAAAACGTAATGAAAAAAGTAGCAGTATCTAGCATGTTGGCAGTTAGTTTAGGTGCAGTATCTTTGTTGAGTCCACTTGCAACAGGTCAAGTAATGGCGAAGTCCAGCTCCGATGACGAAATTCAGCAATTGGAGGACCAACTCATAAGAGAGCAGCAAGAAGCAGCACAGAAAGCATTTGAAGCTAAGTTTTTTAAAACTGAAACTACTGAAAATGCAGCGACTGTAACACCAGCTCAACCAGCTACTGAGAACAACAATCAAGCAACAACCACAAAACCAGCAACAACTACAAATGAAACACCAGCAACTGTAAATACAATCACAGTAAATGTTCAAGAGGGCGACACACTGGCTTCTATTGCTGAAAAATACGGTGTAACTGTTGAAGAACTGGTTAAGATTAACAACCTAGTTAAAGCAGGCCAAGAACTGCAAGTACCGCAAACAAAAACAAATAAATAATTATCATTATAAATGTATAATGAAGTATGTTTTTTAAACCAAGCGTTTGACTATAGTATACGGGAAGGCCACTATTAAAACAATGCTTTTTTGAATAATTATTTGTGAAATAGCTTGTTTTTTTGGGTTGCAAATTTCCACTGGTGCATCTAGCTTGATTTCAGATAGGTTATAAGTTGAGATGATGTTAGGTCCATGAGATTTATGAATACCCACACTCCATGTGCGGAGCATTCGTATGGGCGCCGTTCCCCCGGATTTACAGGACTTTCTTGATGTCATTCGGGGCACAGGTGAACATGAATTCTTCTGAGGATTGTTTCGCCCGGTTTTTCCCTCATCTTGATAATTAATTTCTACATTTACTCATATTCATACAGCTATTTTAATTGTATAATGAAGCGCTATTCCCGAAAATAACTGGAATGGCGCTTATTTTATTTTCTATCTAAAGTACGGAGCAATGTTTGACGATAAATAGACACAGACACTAGACTGAGTTATTAGCTTTCATGGGCTTTCTTTATTTTTATGTCATTGCATATTGATGCATATAGATGTAGAGGAACTTTTGCTGATGGGTCATTCTCTCTTATACTTTTAATATGATAACTTATAAGATGTGCAATTGTGTAAAATCTGAAAATCTCTTTTTGAAATATTTGCTAGACGAGGCTCTTCATTATAAGGTAATGTAAGGATAAAAGTATTTTAAAGATCGGAAATTGGAAAGGGGCGCTACAGAGGATGAATTTGGATAACTGTCCTCGATGTGGAAAGCTGTTTATTATGAACGTCAGGGGAATCTGCCAGAACTGTATTAAAGAAATTGAAATTGAATACGAACGCTGTGTCAAACATATACGTGAGAATAAGGGCATTCATATGCATGAGCTTTCGGAGGCTACTGAGGTATCCGTAAAGCAAATCACGACATTTATACGCGAGGGACGTATTTCCATTGCTAATGCGCCCAATATGACGTATCCTTGCGAGGTATGCGGGATACCGATTCGTGAAGGGCATATGTGCGATTCTTGTCGAACACGTCTGACTAAAGACCTGCATCAGGCTGTACGCGAAAGTAGTAATCAGGATCAAAGTAATAATATGGGCTCAGGTACCTACAGCGCGATTGATAAACTTCGTGGAAAGTAGTACAGGGGAATTAAAAACACATTCAGCTATTCAAAAAGTTTCAAATACCGCCGATAATCTTTATAGAGCTTATCGGTTTTTTTATTTTTAGCAACCATGCACAAAATAAAGAAGTGAGGCATAATACGAACCATGTTCGACGCTATGTCGTCTGATACATTCTGACCATATCAAATAACTAAGGAAGGTGGAAGTTATGAAAATTAACGAGACCAACCGCATCGGAGCTATTAATCCATACCAACGAAATATTGAAACAGGGCGTCAAGAGGAGCTTAAGAAGTCTCGCCGCAAGGACGAGGTTTCGATTTCTCCGGAAGCGATGGAAATGCTGAACCGCAGCAGTGATGCAGATCGCGTTAAGAAAATTCAGGAGCTTAAGCAACAAGTAGCTTCTGGAACCTATCGTGTAGATGCCGATAAAATTGCAGAGAAGCTGTTACCTTACTTCAAGCAGTCTTCCGAAAGCTAGGTGAAGGAATATGCCTTTAGAGCGATTGATTGATGTGCTGGAGCAGCTTAGAGAGGCTCACGAGCAGTTGATTGCATTAGGAACTCAAAAAAAGGAAGCACTGATATCAAATAAGGTAGATCAGCTCATTCTAGTCATGAATCAGGAATCGAAGATGTCCAGACACATTGAACAGCTGGATGAACGACGCCTGCAGGCAGCATATGAATTTTTGCAGGAACGTGGTATTAAGTCCAAGTTGAATCTCAATATTACGGAGTTGTCTCGTCTTGTGTTTGATGTAGAAGATAAGCAGCGCCTCCTTCACATTCAAAAAAATCTAGCGGATACGCTTGAAGAATTGAAAAATTTAAATGAGTTGAATCAACAGCTTATACAACAGGCGCTTTCCTATATTGATTTTTCTATTGAGAGTATGTCATATTATGCGGAATCTGAAGCGGTTTATCAGCGTCCAGCTGATAAGAGCACATCATCAGTACGAGCGGGACTATTTGATACACGCGCCTAATTGAAGGAGGAAAACATGGTCTCAACATTTCATGGTATAGAAACAGCGAAAAGAAGCTTAAACACACAAACAGCTGCATTAAATACAACCGGACACAATATCTCGAATGCCAACACAGCTGGTTACTCCAGACAAGTGGTTAGTATGAAGGCCTCGGAATCTATGGAAGCCTATGGTTTGAATCGTTCCGTTGTACGAGGTCAAATGGGTACAGGGGTTGAATTCACTGCTATTGAGCGTGTTCGTCAGACGTTTCTCGACGATCAGTATCGTAATGAAAGTTCTTCTCAAGGTGGATGGGACATCCGTTATGACACACTGAACAAGCTCGAGACCATCATGAACGAGCCTTCCGATACAGGTATCCGTAAGGTCATGGATAATTTTTGGGATTCATGGTCCGATCTGAGCCAAGACCCCCAGGATGTCACGAATCGCAAAATTGTAAAAGAGACTACACTTGCTCTGACAGATGCGATGAACCAGGCTAGTAAGCAACTGGATGCACTCAGTTCTGATTTGACTAATAACGTTACATTAAAAACATCTGAGATGAATTCGTTATTGCAGTCTGTAGCGGATTTGAATGGAAATATTTATAAATTAGAACAGCTTGGGGATAATCCAAATGACTTGCGGGATCAGCGGGATTATGCAATTGATAAGTTGTCCAAGCTTGCGAATGTGCAGGTAACTCAATTGGATAACGGTTATCAGGTAACGGTGGCAGGACAGATAGCTGTAGCTGGCACAGAGGTAACTGCTATTACGGCGGCTGGCCTTGAGGCTGCATATCAAGGTGGAGCGTTAACTGGTGGCGAAGTGTACGGTATGATTTTATCCAGAGATAAATATGTAGCAGATTATAAAACCCAGATGGACCAGTTAGCTAATACATTGGCAAATGGTAACATTGAAATTACTTTACCTGCAGGTACAGTTCTGCCTGAGGGAACGGTATTGAATTCAGGTGTCAACAATGCAGCGGTTACTTACTCAAATGCGAATAACAACAGAACCTTGACCGCGGATTTGAAAGTAACCGTACAAGGAATTAATGGACTCCATCAGTTGGGATACACACTTAGTGGTACGACACCACAAAAGGGCGGGGCGTTCTTTACCTCCAAAGATGGAGCTGCTATTACAGCAGGTAACATTACGTTGAATAAGGATATTCAAGACGATCCAAACAAAATTGCCAGTTCTTTGCGTGTAGATGGAACGGGAACGGCCAATGAGAAGGTGACCGTAGGTAACAATGCATTGGCATTGTCTATGGCAAGCCTGAAAAATGTAAAGTTTGGTTTTAATACAACTCAAGCGCAAACCACCACTGTAGATGACTTCTTCAGTGCAATTGTTGGGCAATTAGGTGTTCAAACTCAGGAAGCAGAGCGACAATCGCAGAATGCACAGTTGTTGACCGAGCAAGTGGACTTGAACCGCCAATCTGTCAGCGGGGTATCACTGGATGAAGAAATGTCAAACATGATCAAGTTTCAACATGCTTACAGTGCAGCTTCCCGGTTCATGACAACTTTTGATCAACTGTTGGAAAAGCTGATTAATGGTACAGGTCGCGTAGGTCTCTAGTATAATGAGAAGGTGGAGTAAGCCATGCCAATTCGAGTGACTTCAGGGATGACTAATATGCAACTGCTCAGTAACCTGAATCGAAATAATAATAATATGGGTAAAATGGAGAATCAGATTTCGACTGGTCGTAAGTTGAATAAGCCTTCAGATGATCCAGTAGGGGTAACTTATGCCCTACGGTACAGAGCCGAGTTGGCTTCTAATGAACAATATAAGACAAACTCAGATGCAGCTGTTAGCTGGTTAGATTTCACTGATACAACCATGCAACAAGCCAGTGATGTAATGAAGCGTCTTAAAGAGCTGACAGTTCAAGCTTCAAGTGAAACCCTTCCTCAATCCGGCTTGGATTCAATTAAATTGGAAGTTGATCAGTTAAAAGAACAAATGATGAATATTGGTAACAGCCAGCTTCGTGGGAAGTATGTTTTTAATGGACAAAATTATGATCAGATGCCGTATCAGCTATCTGCTACGGTAACAAGTTATGATCAGATTAATCCAGATCAAGGCGCGGTCAGCTATGCAGTTGGAGACCAAGACGCATTTCGGGTAAATACGTCCGGTAGCGATTTTTTTGGGAAATCGACAGATCCTGATAATGTTTTTAAGGTCATGGATGCTATATCTTCTGCACTAAGCAGTGGAAATAGTACGGCAATATCGAGTCAACTTTCAAGTATTGAATCCCGCTTTACTAAAATGCAGACAAGTTTGTCTGAAGTGGGCGCACGTACGAATCGGGTTGAACTGATACAATCCCGTTTGGAAGAGCGAAATTTGAATTTGACGACACTTCAAGCTAAAACGGAAGATGCGGATGTTGCTAGTCTGATGATTCAAGCTACATCTGCCCAAACCATTTATGAAGCCGCCCTGAAATCATCAGCTAAGATCATGCAGCCATCCCTGATGGACTTTATGAGCTGATTTCTATCTCTTTGACATTTATAATTTGAAGCTATGGACGAGTGTCCGTAGCTTTTTTGTTACTATATTTAGGAGGAGTTACTTATGACCCCAGAACAGAAATTAGATGAAGAAAACCAAGATAAAAATACTAGTCTTTATGTGTTTCCGAAAGGAATACCAGGATTTGAACAACTTCGGGAATTTCAGTTACAGGAGCATAATGAATTATTTAGTCTTTTCAGTGCAGTAGAGCAGCCAGCTACTATTTTTATTACCGTAAATCCATTTGATTTTTTTGAAGATTATGAATTTGAGTTATCTGATGATGCTCTAGAGGATATTGGAATTACAAGTCAGGAACAGATATCAGTACGATGTATTTGTACATGGAACAGTGATCAATCCAAAACAACAGTTAATTTGCTTGCGCCTTTAATTTTTAACATTGAACAGCAGACGGGAAAGCAAATTGTTTTGCAAAATACGAACTATACAATTAAGCATCCCTTGTGGAATGAAATAGAGTCCAGCAAAGGCGGTGAGTCCTAATGCTGGTATTAACACGTAAAAAGGGTGAATCCATTGTAATTCAGAATGATATCGTCATAACAGTTCTTTCTGTTGAAGGAGATACTGTGAAAATCGGTATTTCTGCCCCTAAGGATATCGATATTTACCGAAAAGAAGTCTTTGATGCTATTCAGCAAAATAATCAAATTGCTGTTATGGATTCGAATGCTATTCAAAATGCAATGTTGGAAATGAATAAGAGAAAAGTCTGATTAAACAATAATAGTAGTACACTTTCATTGAGAAAGGCCGACACGAGTAAAGTGTCGGCCTTCAATTTTACGTTTATTCATCTGGAAACAGTGCTTGATATAATCTTGTATTCCACATTTATCACCTGGGTGATTGTTTAATGGCTTAAGTCAGGTGTAGACAGTTCGGATTTGGGCAAGGTCATCATTATAGAGATGTTGACTTTTAATCGAAATAACCGAGTCGTAGACTTCTAAGAAAATATTTCAAAAAAAATCTGGAATGCTATAAACAATTCTAGTCTTAGGGTCGATATATATTTTAGAGCGGTAATTCTTCAGGGCGGCCGACCTGTGAAGACGCTTATACCACAAGGACGTGGGAATTAAACCATTTCAGGGAGGAAATTAAAATGATTATCAATCACAACTTACCGGCAGTAAATACACACCGTAACATGCAATTGAACAACACGGCAGCAAGCAAAAACATGGAGAAATTGTCTTCAGGTCTGCGTATCAACCGTGCAGCTGACGATGCTGCGGGTCTCTCCATTTCCGAAAAAATGCGCGGTCAAATCCGTGGTCTGGAACAAGCACAACGTAACGTTCAAGACGGTATCTCTTTCGCACAAACAGCTGAGGGTGCAATGAACGAAGTATCCTCCATGTTGACTCGTATGAAAGAACTGAGCGTTCAACAACTCAATGATACTTACAGCGCTGGCGATAAATCTAACATTAAAGCTGAGCTTGGTCAATTGGGCGGTCAAATTGATGCAATCCTGTCCAACACTAAATTCAACGGTATTGCGATTTCCGGTGGAAGCGTTAAAATCCAAGCTGATGATAACGCGTTCGTTCTCACTGTTAAAGGTATCGATTCCACTCAAATTCGTGGTCTTACTTCTGGAGTAACTTTGTCTGCTACAACAAATGCAATTGAAAAAGTTGCTAAGCAACGTGCTAACTTGGGTGCTATGCAAAATCGTATGGAATACACTTCCAACAACTTGGGCACAACTGTAGAAAACCTGACAGCTTCCGAATCCCGTATTCGTGACACTGACATGGCAAAAGAAATGGTTGCTCTGTCCAAAAACAACATCTTGCTGCAAGCTTCCCAATCCATGCTGTCACAAGCAAACTCTGCGCCACAAGGCGTACTGTCGTTGCTTCGTTAATTTTAAACGACAGCCGTTACAAAAAAAGATCCTGCTTATTGCAGGATCTTTTTTTGTTTTATTTTAGTTTTTTCGTAAATAATTGCACTCATTTACCGATATATAATGTATTAGCATTTCAAATATAGAACGGTTTTATTGTGTCTAAAAACTACTAATGGAGGTTATTCTATGGACTCGATGATCCCCCCTAGCACTGGGAATCTGTTGCCAGTTCAGCCATCAGCAGGAATAAAACGTGAAGCCCCTTCAGATGTCAAAACAAATTATGCTGCTGCACAAGATGTTGTCCTCAATAGAGGTGGTGCTGGTCAGAAACAACCGACACATGAAGAAGCAGTGTTGGAGCTACAGAAAGTAATTGATGCTATACAAGGCCCACAGAAGATGTTTGAGATCTCTGTGCATGAAAAGACACATGCAATCATGATAAAAGTGATGAACAAGGAAACCGGCGATCTGATTCGTGAGGTACCTCCCGAAAAAATTCTGGATATAGCGGCTAGAATGATGGAGATTGCAGGAATCATTATCGATAAAAAAGTATAGGGGGATATACAATTATGGTAACCAGAATAAGTGGTCTTGCCTCAGGTATGGATATTGATGCAGTGGTTAAAAAGTTGATGACTGCTGAGCGTGTACCACTCGATAAGATGAATCAACAAAAGCAGTTGATGGAATGGAAACGAGAAAACTACCGTGAGTCCAGTACTAAAATTGTTTCATTTCTACAAGATAAACTGACGACATTAAGCCGTACTGCTTCAATGAATCCGCAGAAAGTAACAGTATCGGGAAATAGTGACGCGTTGACTGCATCGGCTTCATCGTCTGCCAGTGGAGTATTGGATATCTCGGTAACCAATCTCGCTACTGCCGCAAGATCTGTCTCAGATAGCTCATGGTCTGAAAAGGCAAGCACCGAGCTTGCCTTTGCCGATGGGGCAGCTCGTACGGTTCAGGTTGGTGGGGACACCATTGATGTGGATGCAAACGAAACCATTGAATCGTTTGTCAAAAAAATTAATGATAACAGTAAGACAGGAGTAACTGCCCTGTACGATCCCAAATCTGGTTTGTCATTAACTAGTAAGACTACGGGGTCGCAAACATTCAATATTGATTCTCAAATTAGTAGTGAATTTAAATTGTCTTCAACAAACGGAACGGATGCTGTGCTAAAGGTAAATGGACTTGAAGTCAAAAAGTCATCAAATAATTTTACCATTAATGGCATTGATATTACACTGAAGACAGCCGGTGGTGCTGCGACAAGAATTGAAGCTACCAAAGATACCGATAAGATTGTCGAAAATATTCAAAGTTTTGTCGATGCATATAATGATGTTCTTGCTACACTCAATGGCAAGGTTGGTGAAGAGAGATATAAAAAATACGCTCCGCTTACGACGGAACAAAGAGCCGCTATGAGTGATGATGAAGCCAAGCTCTGGACAACCAAGGCCAAGAGTGGCATGCTTAGAAACGATCCTATCCTGCAGGATACCTTGTCTGAGATGCGTAGTGCTATGATCCAAGGTGTAGATATCGGCAGAGTTGACGCGGATGGTAAGAATAAGCCCTTAATGATGTCTGAGCTAGGAATCACTACGGGGACGTATGATACAAAAGGCAAGCTTATTCTAGATGCAGACAAATTGCGTGCAGCGGTAGAAAAAGATCCGGATATTGTCGCGAACTTTTTCGGGAAACAGGACCCAAGTACCCTATTAACAAATAAATATACACAACAAGATGGTGTTCTTGCTAAACTAAAGAAAATTTCGAATACCTCACTTCAAAGAATGGCAGATACAGCTGGTACTTCAAAAGTAAGTAAGGACCTAACTGCTTCATTTCTTTCTACAAGCACAATGGGAGAGCAATTGTCGAGCCTGAACCGTCGAATTAGTGACATGACTAGCCGTCTAACGATGATTGAAACTAACTATTACAAAAAATTCACCGCGATGGAGACGGCAATCAGCAAGTATAATAGCACATCTTCGAGTCTTACTGGCATGTCGTCATAAAGGAGGTTTTACAATTGATCAATACACCCTATCAGAAATACCGGCAGACTCAAGCGCAAACTGCTTCCAAGCCTAAACTGCTAATTATGCTGTACGATGGGGCTATTCGTTTCCTTCGTGCGGGAATTGAGGGGATAGAGAATAAGGATAACGAGAAAGCAAATAATAATTTGTGTAAAGCGCAAGCGATTGTACACGAGTTGATATCTGCGTTGAATTTTGAGTATCCAATATCCCATGACTTATTGAGAGTGTATGAATATATGCTGCATGAGCTGATTGAGGCGAATGTTCACAAAATAGCCGCTCCGGCACAAGAGGTGCTGGAACATTTGACTGACCTACGGGAAGCTTGGTTGGAAGCCATGAAAATGCCTGGTGTAGTTGGTAGTGTGTGATGGCAGATCCTAATATGCAAGTACTCCTTGAAGAGCTGCAACATAGGACAGAAGCAGTGTTATCTAACCTTCTGAATATAAGTGAGGAAGAGTTTGAACAGTTTGCAGATCAAAGGCAGCGCATTGTAGAACAGATGCAGCCCTATCAACCATCGTTAACGGAACATGATAAACAGAAAATTCGTGATATACTAAGTAACGATTCTGTAATTTTGCAGCGCATGCATGTACTAAAGGATGAGGCTGGTCAATGGATGGAGAAACGCGGAGCCATTCGTGTGCAGCAGCATGCATACCAGCAAGCTTATTCTGTAGACAGTTTGTTTATTGATCATCGCAAATAAAAAATGCTTTATGGAGCGTACCCCCTATTCGATTTAGAATGGGGGTATTTTTGTGAAAAGGTTCATTCCATTAAGAGTAAATCCGATATACTAATTAACAAATATTAATGTGAAACGGTGGTAATACCTTGTCTCAACTACAAATAAACCATACAATTCTAGAGCAAAGGTTTCCTCATGTTGCAACCAAAATAAATAGTTTGCCGAATGATGACTTATCTATACCTTTGTTTACTGAGTCCTTCGAAAAGGATACTGCTTGGCTTAATGCTGTTGATGGAGCTATTGGAAATGGAAAGATCATTTTTGTATATGGGTTTGAGAGGGGGCTCAGTATTGCTGATCTCCTCGAATTGTACCCGAACCACTGGTTGTTTGTATACGAGCCGGATGAGCAGCTGTTTCGGAAGGCAGTAACGGACTATGACCTCAGTCTTTTGCTGGGGCATCCCAATTTGTACTGGCTATCTGTTGGTGAGTCTCAGCTCAATATGATGTTTCACATGTTAAGTAGTTATATGCTGGAAGATTTGGGGTTTATCGCACTGCGCAAGTATCTATCAGATGATATGAATTTGTTGCGTGAAGTAAAGGAGAAATTTCAGGAATATCGTCAGAGCTTCCTCGTAGATAAACATACAGAGAATCGTTTTCGAGAAGAATGGACTCGGAATTATCTATATCACCTTTCTGATGTGATAAACACTCCTTCCATTGAGCGACTTTTTTATGCTTTTGAAGGCGCAACGGTGGTTGTTGTATCATCGGGACCATCGTTACAGGAAGATATCGAATGGTTGAAAAAATTATGTCCTCATGTACTGATTATTTCAGCAGGCTCCAGTATTCAGGCTTTAATAAAGCATGGAATACAGCCTCACCTTGCTGTCATTATGGATGGGCATCCAGTCAATAAGAAAATCTTTGCTTCTTCTGTAACAAGGGAGCAGCCTTTATTGTTTACCTCTTCATCTTATTATGAAATCTCTGAGCAGAACAGCGCAGAGAAAATTCATAGTATTATGAAAAGTGATGCTGTATCTCAGTATTTCTTTGGACTCAGTAAAGAGGAACTCTTTATATCTCCCACAGAAACAGTTGCAGGAACGGCTATTCAAGCAGCAGCATGTTTAGGGGCTAAACGGATCATACTTGCAGGTCAGGATTTATCGTTCCCGGATAACAAATTTTACGCAGATGGAATTGAACATTTTGCGGCCGAAACTACTGATAAGACAGTCCAGGAAGCGCCTAAGAAGGTACTGAATGTAAAGGGAACATACAACACTACAGATGAGAGTTTCTCTTTGATGAAGGATGGACTCGAAAATCTCATTACGGCACTTCCAAGAATCGAATTCGTCAATTCAAGCCGCAATGGTGCAGTGATTGAGGGTGCTCCTTTCAAGCCCATGGAAGAGATGTATAAATTGTTAGCATCAGAATCTGTTGATCCTGATGCTATAGCCGATTTGATAAACAAAATAAATATTGCAGCTGATATGAATAAGGTGCAGGATGTCAGAGATAAGCTGATAGCGACACGTGAAGACTTTTCCAATGTACGCTCTGAGATTGCAGCAATTCACAAGCTTATGAATAAGCTACGCGAGTTTAGCCGGACTAAACCAGCAAAGGCTCAAAATATGATGGAATCCATAGAGCAGATGTGGGGGCTAATAGCTAACAGAACATGGTTCTCACCTATATTTGAGTCTATCATGCCTATCGAAGTTGCTCGCTTTGATCAGGTGCTTCCTGTCATTGTGACAGAACATCAATTGACTCGTAAGTCTGATCTAATCTATGAGCATCTGGGTAAGCTGCTACAGGATATTACAACACAAATCCCAATACTTGAAGAAATGTTTTCGGAATCGATTCGCCGTTTAGATAAAAAACAGATAGCGATGCAGTGATCCATAAAGATATATAAACTAATCGTTTTACACTCCGGAGGTCATTATGTTTACCAACAAGATTGTACTGGTTACGGGCGGCACAGGTTCGATTGGAAGCGAAATTGTACGTAATATTTTGTCGTATAACCCTAAAGCTTTACGGGTTTTTAGCAGGGATGAGAGCAAACAGTTTGATCTGCAGCAGGAATTAAAAGAATATACGAATATCCGTTATTTGATCGGTGATATTAGGGACAAGCAAAGACTGAGTTATGCTATGGAGGATGTGGATTATATTTTTCATGCTGCTGCTCTCAAACATGTGCCTGCATGCGAGTATAACCCTATGGAAGCAGTAAAAACGAATGTTATTGGCGTACAAAATCTGATAGAGACGGCTATTGAGCATAATGTAGAAAAAGTAGTAGCCATCAGCACAGATAAAGTGGTAAACCCAACGAATACGATGGGGGCTACGAAGTTGCTATCCGAACGTTTGATTTCTGCCGCCAACTTGTATAAAGGAAGCAAACGTACCATCTTTTCTTGTGTCCGCTTTGGAAATGTTATGGGATCCAGGGGCTCTGTTATTCCTTTATTCCGTGATCAGATTGCTAAAGGGACACCGGTGACGGTCACACATGCAGAGATGACTCGGTTTATGATGTCTATTCCTCAAGCAGCTCAATTGGTCATAGATGCGGCGCACTATTCGCAGGGTGGAGAAGTATTTGTACTAAAAATGCCGATTCTCAAAATTACGGATTTGGCCCAATGTTTGATTGATTCGTATGAAGAGGCAGTTGGTAAATCTTATGGTGGAGAAATCATTGAGACCGGAATCCGTCCGGGAGAAAAGCTATATGAGGAGCTCATGACGCTTGAGGAGTCGGAAAGAGCGTTGGAGAATGGACAAATGTATATCATTCCTTCGTTATTTCATACCGCAGAGCAAGAATATGAAGGTTTTCAAAAGGCGATTCGCCAAGAATATTCTTCAATGACTGCACCACAGATTTTCCCGAAAGCCATCCGGGAGCTTATTGAACAGAACGGATTGGGCTTTACAAAAGGTATTGTATGATGAGCAATCACAAGTGTTTGGCAATTATTCCTGCGCGGGGTGGATCAAAAGGTTTACCCGGTAAAAACATAAGATTGTTACATGATAAACCGCTCATTCAATATAGCATTGAGGCTGCGTTGAACAGTGGTTGCGTAGATGAAGTTGTAGTCACAACCGATAGTGAGGATATTGCTCGTGTATCAAGTCAGGCTGGAGCTGCTGTTCCATTTATTAGGCCTGCTGAACTGGCTACCGATGAGGCCAAAAGCATTGATGTGTTAAAGCATGCAGTTGAATTTTATGAGCAGACGCAAAATCAAATATTTGATGTTATTATGCTGCTACAGCCCACATCTCCACTGCGAAATGCTATGGACATTAGAGAAGCATATAAAACATTTTTAGATCATCAGGCTGATTCACTTCAAAGTGTCACTTTATCTGGAGTGCAACCCTATTTACTAAGGGAAATGGATAACGGACGAGTTACGCCCTACCTGAAAGGTGAAAGCGAGCATTTGAGGAGACAAGATCTGAAAGAACTGCATGCTTTAAATGGAGCCATCTATATCGTAAAAAAAGATCTGTTGATGAATAGTGACACTCTGGTTGGTCCTAATAATTGTGGCTATATTATGCCTAAAGAACGGTCTGTTGACATAGATGACGAGTTTGATTTAAAAATGGCAGAGTTTTTTTGGAGAGAATCCAATCACAAGGAATCCTTGCAGTAGGAGGGAGGAATATAACATGCAAAACCTCTTGTCAAATCATGAAAACCACCCTATCTATATTATCGCAGAGGTAGGAGTCAATCATAATGGATCATTGGAGCTTGCATTCGAGTGTATTGATCAAGCGATTTTATGCGGTGCAGATGCGGTGAAATTCCAGACCTTTAAAAGTGAAAAACTAGTAACCAAGTACGCCCAGAAGGCTAATTATCAGACAGAAAATACGAACTCAGCTGAAAGCCAACTAGATATGTTAAGACAGCTGGAATTGAGCTTTGAGGATTTTGTTCTTTTGAAAAAGTACTGTGAGGATAAAGGGATAGATTTCCTTTCCACACCCTTTGATGAAGAGAGTGCTGAGTTTCTGAATTCAATTCATATTGACGCATTCAAGGTTGGATCAGGAGATATGAATAATATCCCCTTTCTTCAAAAGCTTGATAGCTATGGGCGTCCAATTATTCTATCGACCGGGATGTCTAATTTAGATGAAATTGGAGAGTCGTTACAAGCATTTAAAAAAAGTGAAGTACTATTGCTACACTGTACTTCTGACTATCCGGCGCCTTTAGAAGATGTGAATCTGCTAGCTATGAAGACAATATCTACAGCTTTTAATAAGGTCACAGGTTACTCAGATCATACGGCTGGGATTGAGATCGCTATAGCGGCTTCAGCACTGGGAGCGAGAATTATTGAAAAGCATTTTACATTGGATCGAAATCTTCCAGGTCCTGACCATAAGGCTTCACTGGAGCCTGCTGACTTTTCAAAGATGGTTCTTGCGATTCGAAAAGTGGAGCAGGCTTTAGGGGATGGTGTTAAAAGATGTATGCCTTCCGAGGAAAGCACCAGAGCCGTTGCAAGAAAAAGTATTGTGATGGCAACATCCAAAAAGACAGGCCAGCAATTAACTCGAGAAGATCTAGTTATCAAGCGTCCGGGCACTGGAATAGAGCCTAAATATTTTGATGACTTGGTTGGTAAGCAGCTTTTAAAGGATGTACATGAAGACTATTTGTTATCATGGGATGATGTGCAATGAAAAAAGTATTGGTGATTACCGGAACACGAGCTGATTATGGGATATATTACCCGGTTTTGCGGGCTCTTGAGGAAGAACATGCTCTGGAGCTCCACCTGTTGGTTACAGGCATGCATTTGTCTCCACAGCATGGGTATACATTGGACGCTATCCAAAAGGACGGATTTCGTGTATCTGCTAAGGTAGACTGTCTGCTGCAAGGATCTACTCATGCTAATATGTCTCGCTCTATTGGAATAGCAATCATGGGCATGACACAAGCCGTAGAAGCTTTGGAACCAGATTTCGTTGTTGTATTAGGAGATCGGGGAGAAATGCTTGCAGCTGCGATTGTATCCTCTCACATGAACATTCCGCTTGTTCATTTGCATGGTGGAGAAGTATCCGGCACGATTGATGAGTCTGTACGGCATGCGATTAGTAAGTTGGCCCACATCCACTTTGTGGCTACAAATGGAAGCAGGGATCGCCTAATCAGACTTGGCGAAGAACCTTGGAGAATTCATGTCGTCGGTGCTCCGAGAATTGAAACGATGATGAACACATCCCTGCCTGAGCTAGAGAGGACGAAACGTAAATACGATCTGAATATAGATAATGATTATGTACTGTTTGCTTATCATCCTGTCACCACGGAAGTAGCGGATATGCACATCCTTGGTAAGATGATGGAAGTTCTTTTGGCTGGGGAGAATGAGGTAATTTGTGTGATGCCCAATTCGGATGCTGGAGCTGATGCGATCGTTGATGTATATAATCGGTTTTCTGCAAGAAAAGGGATGCATCTTGTAACCAGTTTTGAGCAACTTGATTATCTGACGATGTTGAAAAATGCAAAAATATTAATTGGAAATTCCTCATCGGGGATTATTGAAGCTGCCTCCTTTCATGTTCCAGTCATTAATATTGGAACTCGTCAGACAGGCAGAGAGCGTTCTGTGAACACAATAGATATTGCAGCTGACGAGCTCGAATTGACTTCTGCAATAGAGTACGCAATGTCTGAGCCTTTCCAACAAATTGTTAAAGCAGCCGACAATATTTACAGTAGAGATAACACAAGCTCTCGCATCGTAGATATATTGAACCGAATATCCAAGTCAGAGCAGCTTATTCAAAAGACTATTACCTATTAAGGAGGATCGGCCTTGAGCTATATTGTTTTTGGAGCAGGAGGACATGCCAAGGTCATCGTGGATATTTTGCGGTCCTGTGGTGAAGAAATCATTGGAGTTCTGGATGATCATTGTAAAGAAGAAGCATGGAATGGACTGCCGATCTTGGGGAACCGTAATCAGATTGCTCAACTATTATCTCTGTATCCAGAGGCACTGTTCGTTGTGGCAATCGGAGATAATACAACCAGAAGGAAAATTGTAAGTCAATTAAAAGTTGCTTCAGTCCAATTTGGTACTGCTGTTCACCCAAGCGCTGTAGTCGCACCCAGCGCATTCATTGGGGAAGGGACGGTTGTCATGCCTAATGCTGTAATTAACGCAGACGCGTACGTTGGAGAGCATGTCATTGTTAATACCGCTGCTACTATAGACCATGATTGCCGAATAGAAGACTTCGTGCATATTTCCCCAGGTGTACATATGGCAGGTGGAGTTCAGATCGGGTGCTGTGCTCATATCGGAATAGGTGCAAGTCTTATACCTGGTGTTCGCGTAGGGTGTGATACCATCGTTGGTGCTGCTTCTTGTGTCATCCGCGATTTGCCAGAAAACGTTATAGCTGTGGGTTGTCCGGCCAAAGTAATAAAAAACCTATAAGGATAAGGGATGAAACAAAATGTCCAATCGAGATAGAATTTATTTATCTTCACCGCATATGGGCGGGCTTGAACAACAATATATCGCAGAAGCCTTTGAAACGAATTGGATTGCTCCACTAGGTAAAAATGTAGACGCTTTTGAATCAGAGGTGGCAAATTACTTAGGATGTGGAGGCGCAGTTGCCCTAAGTTCTGGAACAGCAGCGATTCACTTGTCTTTAATATTGCTTGGTGTGGAAAAGGATGATATTGTTTTTTGTTCTTCTCTTACCTTTGTTGCCAGTGCTAACCCGATCTTATATCAAGGTGCAATTCCTGTCTTTATCGATTCGGAACCAGACAGCTGGAATATGTCCCCTGAGGCACTAGAGCGAGCATTCAAGACTTATGCAGATAAGGGAAAGAAACCTAAAGCTGTAGTTATAGTCAATTTGTATGGGCAGAGTGCAGACTACGATCGCTTGAAAAAAATATGTGATTATTACGAGGTGCCAATTGTAGAAGATGCTGCGGAATCACTCGGAGCAACTTACGGCAAGCAAATGAGTGGAACGCTTGGGAAATTCGGCATTCTTTCATTTAATGGAAATAAAATTATTACTACTTCAGGTGGGGGCATGCTGGTTTCAGATGATTTAGAAGCACTAAGTAGAGCGCGACATTACGCAACTCAGGCGAGGGAAAAGGCGATACATTATCAGCATGAGGATGTAGGCTTCAATTATCGTCTCAGTAATGTTCTGGCAGGTATAGGAAGAGGGCAGCTTCGTGTGTTGGACGAACGCATTCAACAGAAACGAGAAATTTTTGAAAAGTATAGCTATGAGCTATCAGGAATTGATGGAATACAATTTATGCCGGAAAAGGGTTTGGGTAAGTCTACACGATGGTTGACAACAATGATAATAGATCCTGAGATTATTGGCACAAGCGTTAGTGATTTAATAGGGTATTTAGGAAAAGATAATATTGAATCACGACCAGTATGGAAGCCGCTTCATCTGCAACCACTCTTTAAAGATGCCGTGTATTTTGCTCATGAAAGTGGCATGGATATTAGCAAAATATTATTTGAAAAAGGAGTTTGTTTGCCCTCTGGAACAAATATGTCGGTGGATGAGCAGAGCTTTGTAATCGATCAAATAAAGGCATTTTTTCAATGAAAAAATGCCGAATCCATATCGAATAGTCCGTCAAAGGTGCCGGTTATAGTGATTTTTAAATCCTTAACCTGCTTTCCTTATTAACTCCTAATTATAAAATGAAAAGAGGTTACTAATGAGCTACTCTGAGGCAACACTTGAAATAGAAAAAATACTGTCAAATGATAAATTGCCGAATGTGGAAGTATACAAATTACTAGATCATGAACTAACCAAATTAAATGAAAACTTTGAAAATATAAATTCAAATAGTCGTCAAGAGATAGTAACTGAAATCGAACAAATGACATCAGATTATAAGAATTGGGGACTATATTTAACGTCATTTCTACTCACATGTACAAAGGATCAGAAGTTTTTAGATGATATTTTTGAATATATAGAAAAAGAAGTAAGGATAGATGTGCTTCATTTTGTTTACTGGCAAATTACGAGCTTTCTTTTTACTACTCCTAAATTGAAAACGGAGCAAAACACTAATAGACTGAGAAGGATATATCGAAAATATTTTGAGTATTTTAATAGTCAAATTGCAAACGAGGCGAAATGGATTCCTTATGAAGAACGCAACAAAGATCTTGTAGTTGTTGTAGCCGGACAGGTGCTTTCTATGTTACATAGCCCAACACAAGTAGCGTTAGATCATTGCAAAGCTTTATATAATCTCAAAAAAAATATTTTCCTTATCAATACCGCAGACATGCCCCGCTCTATAGCCACGCCTTATTTCGGAGCTGTCCTATCTAACTATGTTGAGGGATACAATCAAACTGACAAGCTAATGTATGAAAATTTAAGTGTTCCATTCTTTCAATGTCGAAAAGAAATGCCAAATGGCAGTCAAATAATGGAACTTATGAAAATGATATTGCATTTAAAGCCGCTCTTTGTTTTATCCATCTCAGGCTCCAATCTAAGCTCCGACCTATTCTCTAATTTTGTGCCCGTAATTACTCTGCCATTGGCTTATGATCTTCCCATCTCCGAGAGCACATTTTCAATTTTGCCCAGAAAAATAAACCAAGCAGATTTGAACACGCTAGAAGAATTAAATAGGTCTCGGGAATCCGTTATTGAGAGTGTATTTACTTATAAATATACGCCTCCACAGACTAAAATGCATAGAGAGTATTGGGGGTTAGCTGAGGATAATTTTGTATTGGCCGTGGTAGGTAATCGCCTTGATACGGAGCTAGACGATTCTTTTTTAACAGAACTAGATGATCTATTGAGATGTAATGATCATACCCGCATTATGTTTATAGGAGAACTTGAAAATTATAAAAAGATAACGAATCAGTATGTCACTCTTGAAAAACAATCTGTCCATGTCGGAGTTCAAAGGGACTTAGCCGCTGTTTATGAAGTGTGTGACGCGTATTTAAACACATTTCGATCTGGAGGCGGTACGTCTGCTGCCATTGCTTTGCGGCAAGGGCTACCCGTTTTTACATATGCTTTCGGAGATGTTGCTCATACAGCAGGAGAGCACTATCATATTGACAGTTTTGAAGATGTGAAGACATTTATAAAAAATTGGGATAATCCTGTGTTTAGGGAACGCGAAAGATCTATAGCTATAAACAGGGCGAATGAAATTTTTGATAGTGAAAAGGTTATGAGAGAGATCATAGAGTCTATGACTAAATCACCACACTTTTATTAGGCTGCATGGGCTTCACCACATAATTTGCTGAAATGAGAGATGATAATGATAAATTTCAATGTACCAGCAATCGTAGGTAAAGAAGGAGAGTATGTCGAAAAGTCATTTTCTAGTGGACATCTTTCGGGGGATGGAGAATTTACGCGTTTATGTGCAAACTGGTTTGAAAGAATTTTTGATGTGAAAAAAACATTAATAACGACTTCTTGCACACATGCTCTGGAGATGGCTGCTATTCTCTTGGATATCCAACAGGGTGATGAAATTATCATGCCTTCTTATACATTCGTATCCACTGCCAATGCCTTTGTTTTAAGAGGAGCTAAGATTGTATTCGTGGATATTCGACCTGATACTATGAATATCAATGAAGATCTTATAGAAGATGCGATCACTAATAAAACAAAAGCAATTGTCCCAGTGCATTATGCTGGAGTAGCTTGTGATATGGATAAAATTTTAGAGTTGGCGAATAGATACAAGTTGGCAGTTGTAGAGGATGCAGCACAAGGAATTCTTAGTGAATATAAAGGAAGGAAACTTGGCACCCTTGGTCACTTAGGATGTATCAGCTTTCACGAAACCAAGAATGTACATTGCGGGGAAGGTGGCGCTTTGTTAGTTAATGATGAAACATTTATGGAAAAGGCTGAAATAATACGTGAGAAAGGGACAAACAGATCTAAATTTTTTAGAGGCCAGGTAGATAAGTATACTTGGGTTGACATAGGTTCTTCCTACCTCCCTAGTGAACTAAACACTGCATTTTTAATGGCACAACTTGAAGCCTCAGAAATGATTACAAAAAATAGATTGGTTAGCTGGAATTTATATTTTAATCTATTACAACCTTTGAGTGAATTAAATTTAATCGACTTACCATGTATACCTTTTAATATTACCCATAATGCTCATATGTTTTATATTAAAGTAAGAGATTTAGAAATAAGAACCGAACTATTAAATTTTTTGAGAAGACATGAAATCATGGCTGTTTTTCATTATGTGCCGCTTCATAGTTCCGAGGCAGGATTAAAGCATAGTTCTTTTACCGGTGAGGATGTCTATACAACTAGAGAGAGCGAGCGTTTAATTAGATTACCTCTCTATTTCAATATAAAAGAGTCAGACATAAATAAGATTGTAGAATGTATATTCGACTTTTTTCGACAGTATAGTTGGAGGGGTTAGATGCTGAGGCTTTTGCATTGGGATTCTATTTTTTTTGCTATGAATATGGCGGAGATTGCTAATACTTCCCCAGTTTCAAGCTCATATTTTCAACACGTTATAGAAAAGAATCAATTAGATTTTATACAAGCACTTTGTAAAATTGATGATATAACGACCATTCATTTTCTCGAAAATGAAAATTTCCATATAGCGGATACTAAAGTGACATTTGAGACTACAATTGAAACTAACGTACAAAGTAAAAGTTCTCTCGTATTAGCTACGGAGCATGACTTTTCTATTTTACAAAATATGATGACTGGATTATTTAAAGATAGTAGATATTCTTGTTATCCACATCTTTTTGATAAAGGGAAAGTGGATGAGTTATATAAACTATGGGTGAAAAAGTCTATTACGGGTGCGTTCGATGACTATTGTCTTGTCATTAAATTAAATGAAGAAATTATTGGATTCGTGACAATTAAAGAAGATTTAATAGATAGAAAGGCAAGGATCGGTCTTTTGGGAATTGATTTGAAACATCAAAGCAATGGAATAGGTACGAAATTATTAACAGAATTAAAGGTGTTTCTTGAAAGTAGGCCGATTGAACAACTAGTAGTTTCAACACAAGGTCGAAATTATAGTGCATTAAATTTATATATAAAGTGTGGTTACAGAATTCAAAAAATGGAAAGTTGGTATTATTGGACGAGGGTGCTGATCAATGCTCGTTCATAGATTCAATGTAAGATAGTCTAAGACGAAACCTTAGAATAAAGGATAATTAAGTATTTTATAGAATTAGTACATCATCCATAGGAATTAATTTCAATCTATGAATAATTTTAAGTATTCTGAGAAGGGATGATGTTTATGAAACGGGGAAAATATCTTTCTGGAATTTTATTAGTCATTTTAGTTTTAAGTAGTATGTCAGTAGCTCCAGCCTCAGTTGAGGCTAACTCATCAAGTTCAACGGCGAAGGATATGGCTACGTCACTTTCGCTTAATACGACTCAAACGCTGGAACCTACCAGCACGACTGAGGCTGTATATGGTGAGACTCTTAAAGTGAACAATCATCGTGTTTCATTAATGTCTAATTTTAATGTGAACGGTGACCTCATGAGTTTCGAAGATTCATTAACGACAGCTGATCCAACAGATTTTTGGTTCTTTAACGTACCTACGGATAGAAGCATTCTGGCTCAGATCAAATCCAGTAATCCCAATTATAGATTTGATTTGTATTCGATTGATTGGAGCACGGGAACAGCAAGTTTGACGGGTTTTGGAGGAAAGGCCTCTGAATTGAAGTTTGCTACAGACTTAAAAGCAGGGGACTGGGGACTTCGTGTTACTTCCACAGGAACGGTAGGTGAAAGCTATAGTATCCACATGAATGCGGCCTCGCCAGCGGATACACCGATTAATGGTAAGACGGCCAAGCTAACATCTTACTCGAACAATTTGTTATATACGGTCATTGAGTATCCAAATGGAGATATTAAGGTGAATGGGACCCAAATTGCCAATACAACGGTGGCAAACCCGAATTTGGAATGGTCAAGAGAATTCAACTTCTCCAGTGGTGGCAGTTATTCTTCAAGAAGTCATAATGTATCAGATGTTCGGATTAAAAGTATCACTACGCCTGTGAAGTATACCTCAAATTATGCAAGCTCAGATAATGCTGTTTTGATTGTTCTAAATGCTGACACGCTTTTTACCTATTTTGAATCTGCATATAGTTCTGGCAATCCACCATATCACAGTTCCTCTTTTGTTGACACCAGTGGCAGAACTACGCCGAGACGTCTAGATATTATTGATATGGCTGGAGATCCAGACATTCTTGTGTACGATCTGGATACAAAGAAAGTAATTGATTTTGTAAGTAACTTGAATTACTACTATGCAAAAGGAATTGAGCCCCAGCCAACGGTAGTTTACTATAATTAAGTAAAAAAGAAATAAGAAAAATTTTCAATGTTTTTTCCCTAGGGGTTTCAAACATTTACAAAGAGTTTACTATACTTGTATAGTAAACTCTTTGCTTAATATACCATTTCAATCTATAGAAATAGATTGCTTTGTAAAATTGGAATAACTATGAATGAAAACATTATCAATTCCAATTGACAATGGATAACTTTGGGTGGTATAGTCGGAAATGTGGGCGAGAGCTTCACTTCATTTGATGACGAAGGGAATGTTAGTGCATGCAAGGTAAAGTAAAATGGTTTAACGCAGAAAAAGGTTATGGTTTCATTGAAACATCTGACGGCGGCGACGTATTTGTACATTTTTCCGCAATTCAAACAGAAGGCTTCAAAACACTTGAAGAAGGACAAGACGTGGAGTTCGACATTGTCGAAGGCGCACGTGGACCACAAGCCGCTAACGTAACCAAATTATAATCATCCCCGGCATAGCCGACCTACATAATTGGTAAGATGGTTAGCAATGGATAACGCGCTAGCACTGCCCTGGAATTTATTCCAGGGCTTTTTTATGTTTTCTAATTACATAAAAAAGCCCCTTACCCAGTGGTAAGGAGCTCAACACAATAGAACTTTTACTCTAGAGAACCATCAAAGTCAGCCATCTCCACAAAAATGGTATTGGAGGAGGCAGATTGATTCTCTACGCTTCCGTCTGGATAACGGAATTGATAGCGCAGAATAACTTGGGCGATCAGATACGCACGGAGCGCAGATTCGATGTCGAAAGAGAATACGATGACGGCTTTGTGGTCTGGGTCAAGCCGACCTAACGGTATATCTTGGAGCAGGTTAGGATGCGGAAGCGGCACAGAATTCACGGTGACCGTTCGCAGCAAAATGAAATCTTCGGCTGCAAATGGTGCAGTGAGCAAGAGCTCTTCCAGCGGGGTATTGCCGATGTTTTCCACATGGACGGTGAAAGACAGGGTATCTTCTTGGCCGACACGCAGAGCGCTGGAGCTAAGCGTGAGTTTAGGAATGGCTGCAATAACGGTCACGCCAACGGTGTTGGTCTGGGAGGTTTCCTGGATGGTCTCTCCTCCACTACGACGTGAGGTATATTCGATGATGGCCTGGTTGCTGAATGTTCCATCCGCAGGTGCTTCACGAATTTGCGTCTGAAGCGTAAGGGTGAGCGTCTCCCCTGGTGCAATATCCGGGAGCGTGATACCTGCGGCGGGATTAGCACCTGGCTGTGCTTTTTCTTGGATAGTTAGGCTGTTGGGTACATAAATGAGTCCATGCGGCAACGGGTCCGTGAACAACGGATATTGTGCAGAGATCCCCCCTTTGTTAGTAATCTGAATGGTGAAGGTGAGTGTGTCGCCTACAGAGGCATCTGTGGTGTTCACCTTTTTAACTAATTCGAGCAGTGGGGATACAATTGGGATCGTAACGGCTTTGGTAGTCAATGTCCCTGATACGACTCTTCCTCCAGGTAGCGTAAACGAGTAGGCAAAGGCAGCTTGATTTACGATGTAGCCAGATGGAGGCGTCTCCGATACGGTCACTTGATAAGTCAATGTCAATGACTGTCCTGGTTCCACATACCCTAGGCTAACACCGATAGTTGGATCGGCTCCCGACAGTGATTGACCGTTCAACTGTATGCTGTCAGGAATCAACAGAGTCCCGGCAGGAATGAAATTTTGCAGTGTAACTTCGGATGTTACGTTGCCGAAGTTGTTGAGCAGTACCGTATAGGTAAGACTTTCTCCTGCGATGGCCTCCGTATTTTCCGTGGAGATACTTGCGGCAAGCTGTGGATCGAAAACAGCTATAGTCACGGTATTGCTGGTAACCTCGCTAGCACCGTCACTGCCAGCATATTGAAGCCGCACGCTATTGTTTAGACGTCCTCCGAGAGGCAGAGACTGAACGTTCACGCTGTAGGATACATCAATTGTCTGTCCTGCCTGCAAGCTGCCGATAAATAATGGTTCACCCGGCTTGCTAGAAGCAGGTGGAGAACCGCTAATTCTCAAGCTACTCGGGTTTATGATGGTTCCATTCGGTACGTAATCGGCTAACACTACATCGGTAATGACCGAGCCTCCATCATTAACAAGAGTCAACTGATAAGGCACAGCATCGCCTAATGCGACAGTAGACACTGTTGTGCGTAGCACGGCTGACAAGGCTCCTTTAGCAGTAGGGGCTACTTTAACCGAGACAGAAGGTGAAGCAGTTACCAGATTCGTGCTTCGTCCGTCCGGCAGCTGGTAGGAGTAAGCCAGCGAAGCTTGATTCACCAGTGTGCCAGACTCGGAGGCACGAACGACAAGCGCGGAGAAGAGGGTAGTCGTCTTTTCTCCTGGTGCGATAGTGCCTAGGGCAATGCCTTGCCCTGGACTGACGCCATATTGAGGGATTCCATTAACCGAAACAGAGCCAGAAACAAAAGAAAGCTCCGATGGCAGTGAGTCCGTTAACAAGCCAAATGCACCGATATTCCCAGTATTTTCTGCAATGATGGAATAGGTGATGCTTTGACCTGGCTGTACGCTCTCCGTGCTGGCTATTTTCGTCAGTTTCACTACAGGCTGAAGTAAGGCAATGGTGACAGCATTGGACAAAACGGCACTCGCTTCTTCACCATTTGAGAGTAACAAGCGTGCCTGATTCGTACGTGGTCCTGGCTGTTCTGTCGCTGTGATACGGACATCAAAGGATATGACAGTCTTGGAATTCGCTTCTAACGGTGGCAAAGGTATACCGGTGCCGGGATCGCTTTCTGTTACCGTAGATCCATTAATCTGAACTGAACCTGTAATAAACTCGATGTCTTCTGGCAAAATATCCAGCAAACGGGCATCTTGCACGGTATTTGTATCCTCGTTGAAGATCACGAGTTCATACGTCAAGGTTTCGCCAGTAGTGGCGAAAGGTGAGCTTACGCTTTTACTTAATGTGATGTCTAGCGGTGACACGGCAACCTCAACAATGTTGGATAAACGGAAACCGCCTGCCTCTCGCCCATTTGGTGCATTAAAGCGATAGTCTACCTCGGCCTGATCAACCAGCAGTACGGTTGCAGGGATGGAAGATACCAGCACTTGGAAAGTGACAGTTGCCGATTGTCCTGGTGGTATGGCTGGAGTCGGGATGCCGGAAACCGGGCTTGCACCGGGAGCTGCAATGCCATTAATCGAGACGGTGTTGGGAAGGAATACAGAGCCGTCTGGAATATTGTCGCTTACCGTAGTTGAGGCTGCAATGTTACCCGTGTTGGATACGACAATCGTATAAGTGATGATGTCTCCGACGGTGGCATTATTAGTATTGCTTGTTTTGACTGCTGTCAGGATCGGCTGGAAGACTGGAATAGTTACCACATTAGATGTTGAACTGCCAGTAAATGCCCCGCTGGTAAAGCTAACGGATGCCTGATTGGTTAATTGTGCCGATGTGGGCAAGAAATCAACTCGAGCCTGGAACGTAACGGTAGTAACAGCTCCTGGAGCGAGCGTACCGATGGCAATACCAAATCCAGGATTTCCATCAGGGAAGGAGGTTCCATTTACAGTAACACTGCCATTCACAAAGGAGCTTCCTGCTGCAATGATATCTGAAACCACTATATTATTGGCGGTACTGATTCCATTGTTGGAAACGGCCAAGGTATAGGTGATGATATCGCCGACAATGGCGTCTGTAGCTGCTGTTCCTTTGACAATGCTCACATCTGGTGAGGATACAGAGATACTAACTGTGTTGGATACCGCAGATCCGGATACTGTTCTGCCATCTGGTGGTTGGAAAGTGAATGAACCTGATGCCTGATCGACCAGTACCTGTGGATTAGGCAGAGTATTGATAACGGTTTGGAACGTTACGGATACCGTTCCGCCTGGCAACACGGATCCAACGGGAACGCCAGTTTCGATGGACAATCCAGGTTGCGGACTGCCAGCAATGCTGACACTGTTGGCAAGGAAAGTCGATCCGGCTGGGATGTTATCGCTGATGGTAAGTGCTGCTGCAATATTGCCGCTATTTACGGCCGTAATCGTGTACGTCAGTGTATCGCCGACGGAGGCGTTAAGAGTGCTGGATGCTTTAGTAATTGCAATTAGCGGTTGGAACACAGGTACGATGAGTGGATCGGAAAAGGCAGTGCCAGTGAACGTTCCGCTAGTAAACGTGACGGCTGCAATATCTGTGAGCAGGGGTGGTTGCGGCAAAGACTGGACAGTCGTTTGGAAACTGACGACGAATGTATTTCCAGGTGCGACGTTTCCAATGGCAATTCCAGCAATCGGAGAGGCATTAGGGAAGGCTACTCCGTCGATGAGGACACTGCCCGGAACGAAGGAGGTACCTGCAGGAATTGTATCGGTCACGACAGTATCTGTGACTGAATCCACACCGCTATTCGTGATGCTCAGTGTATATCTGATCGTATCTCCGACTACAGCGGCTGCCAGACTGGATGTTTTCGTCACCTGAATATTAGGTGCAGACACAGCAACATTGACTGTATTGGATGTGACGGAACCACTCAGCACCCTACCATCTGGCGGTGAGTACGTAAAATTCGCTTGCCCTTGGTCGGTTAATATAGGCGGAACTGGCAGAGACGAAACGATGGTTTGGAAGCTCAATGTAATACTGCCTGAAGGGGCTAGTGATCCGAGCGTTATGCCTGTAACTGGCGAAGCTCCTGGTACAAGGATGCCATTAACGACTACGCTGTTAGGCAGTAGCTCAGAGCCAGTAGGAATGTTATCCGAAAGCACAGGTATAACGGCAATATTTCCGGTATTGGTGAGTGTCAGGGTATAGACCAATGTTGAGCCGATTTGTGTGTTGACGGTGTTGACGGTTTTGGTCAGGCCGATGATTGGCTGATAAACAGGCAAGGTCACCGGATCGGATTGCGAAGACGAGGTCAACGCGCCCGAAGTAAAGCTGACGGTTGCTTGATTAGTTATTTGCGGCGGCTGCGGCAGACTAACGACGGAGACCTGGAATGTAACGGCTGCCGAGCCACCTACTGCAATGGTGCCAACAGGGATACCTGAGCTTGGTGATGCAGTAGGTACAGATGTGCCATTCACGGTTACACTGCCAGAAACAAAGCTGGTGCCGGGCGGCAGCTGATCAGATACAACGGCATTGACGACTTGACTGATTCCGTTATTCGTAGCGACGACAGTATACGTAATGGTATCTCCGACTACGGCATCCGTAGCAGAGGCTGTTTTGGTAACGTCCACATCCGGCGAAGAGACCGAGACGGTCACGGACGGAGATACTGCACTTCCAGTCAGGACACGACCATCTGGAGGTTGATAGCTGTAAGCTGCGGTCGCCTGATTGACCAATGTACCTGATGCGGGCAGTGAGGTAATGACTGTCTGAAAGGTCAGAGTAACGGTCGTAGCTGCACCTATGATACCTAATGGAATCCCAACACTTGGATCTGAACCAGGTGCGGCGGTGCCATTGATCACTACACTATTAGGTATAAAAGCAGCCCCTGCCGGGATGGGATCACTAAGTACGGTATCTGCACCGATGTTTCCAGAGTTCGTAACGGAGAATGTATAGGTTACAGTATCTCCAACTGTAGCTCTTCCCGCTCCCGCGCTTTTAGTTACAGTGACGATCGGTTGATACACAGGGATGGTAACGGGATTGGATACCGAAAATCCATTAAATGCACCTGAAGTAAAGCTGACGGTTGCTTCATTAGTGATGGACGCCGGTGTCGGCAGGGATTGTACGTTAAGCAAAAAGCGAATCGTGGCTCCGCCACCAGCTCCAAGCGTTCCGACAGGAATGCCATTTTGTGGGTTGGCTGTAACAACAGGAGTACCATTAATTGTAACGCTGCCTGGGACAAAGGCGGTTCCGAAAGGAATGGTGTCCGTAACGATTACGCTAGTAACCGGATCGAGTCCGTTATTGAACGCAGTTATGACATATGGGACAGAATCGCCCACGACAGCGACAGCCACCTCGGCTGCCTTTGTGACTGTTACATTCGGTGACGAGATTGGAATGGATACAGGCAGGGCTGCTCCGCTTCCAGTCAACGTTCGTCCATCTGGCAATTGGAACGTGTAGTTCACAGTGGCCTGGTTGGTCAGTATAGAGCCAGGTGGTACTGATATGACCACGGCGCTAAACGAGACGGTTACCGTCGCGCCTGGTGCGATTGAACCGATATTGATGCCTGTAATAGGGTCCGCTCCGGGAATGGGCGCACCGTTGACCAATACGCTATTTTGATTCAGGCTAAGCGAGCTGGATAACAGATCAAGCACGACCGTTTCTGCAGGCGCGTTGCCGGTATTGGTTACAGTGATGAAAAAACCTAGTGTATTCCCTACGGTAGCACGATCCGCACTGAGGGTATTGGTCACATTCAAGATCGGCTGTAATACAGGCAGGCTGACTTGATTCGAGACGGATTGACCTGCAAAAGCCCCGGAATTAAAGGATACCGTTGCCTGATCTGTTGACAAACCTGATGCTGGCAAGGATGTTACTGTGGCCTGGAAGGTAACCGTTGCTGAGCTGCCAGCTGGAACAGTGCCTACGGACACACCTGTAGCAATGTTGGCTCCTGGTATAGTGATACCGTTGACTTGTACGGAGTTAGGTATAAAAGTAGTGCCATCAGCTATCGGGTCGATAAAGACCGTCCCTGTTACAGGTTCAATGCCTCCGTTTGCTGCGGTAATGGTGTACGTAATGGTGTCTCCAAAGGCTACAGAAGTCTGATTGACTGTTTTGGTCACGGTGACATCTGGATTGGATACAGGAATAAACACCGGATTGGATTGGACGCTTCCGTTTAATGTGCGACCGTCAGGTGGCTGGAAAGTGAATGTGGCCGAACCTTGATTTAACAGGCCCAGGCCAGTGGGGACAGCGTTAATGACCACTTGAAAGGTAAGAGAAACAGAAGCCCCCGCTGCAATGTTTCCGACTATTACCCCTGATTGGGGATTGGCTCCAGCAACAGGCAGACCGTTCACGGTGACGCTATTCGGTATAAAGGAGGAACCAGATGGAATGGCATCGGTGAAGGTGGCGGTTGCTGCTAGATTACCTGTATTTTGGGCAGTGAGTGTATAGACTACGGTGTCGCCTACCGTTGCTTGACTCGTATTTGCGGTTTTAAGAAGACTGATAATAGGCTGGTAAACAGGGACGACAACGGTGTTGGAGAGTGATGTGAAGTTCAGTGTACCGCTGGTAAAAGAAACTGTAGCCTGATCACTCAGCTGAGGTGGGTCAGGCAGGCTGTTGACAGACACGGAAAAGGTAACGGTTGTTGACGCTCCAGCAGCGATGGAGCCAATTGGAATCCCCGTTAAGGGGCTTGCTGACGGCAGCGTTGTTCCATTTACGATAACGGAGCCAGGAACAAAAGAGGAGCCTGTCGGAATGGTATCGGTCACACGAACATCTGTTATGATTTCGATGCCACTATTGGTAGCTGTAATAGTATAGGTTATCGTATCACCAGGAACGGCATCAGTTGCCGAGGTGCTTTTACTGACCTGCACATTGGGTGACGATACAGGAATTGTGACAATATTGGACGAAACATTGCCGTTAACAATCCGGCCATCCGGCGGTTGAAAGGAAAAACTGATATTCGCCTGGTCGGTGAGTTGGGGAGGTAAAGGCACGGAAGTAATCACCACCTGAAAAGTTGTTTGAGTTACGGCTCCAGGTGCAATGGAGCCAATAGACAGACCTGCTTCGGGACTGGTACCAGGAATAGGAACACCGCTGACGACCACACTGTTCGGTACCAGTGCTGAGCCTGCGGGAATATTGTCTGTCAATGTGGCAGCAGCAGCTATGTTACCATGGTTGGTTACCGCCACGGAATACGTTACGATATCGCCAACTGTTGCCCGTAGGAGGTCAGCAGTTTTACTTACAGTTAGCACTGGAGCATTGACGGCTACTGTCACCGGGTTAGATACTGACACGCCGGAAAAAGCACCGCTCGTGTAGCTGACACGCGATTGATTGGTGAGCTGCGGTGGACTTGGTAATGGAGAGGATACCGTTACCCTGAAGGTGATCGTAGCTCCCCCTCCAGCGGCAATGCTCCCAATTACGATACCTAAAGAAGGATCTCCACTGGCTATTGTGGAGCCATTCAGCGTTACGCTACCCGCAGTGAATTGAGAGCCGGCCGGGATAGGATCGGAAACGACCACATTGTTCACGGTCTGGATTCCGTTGTTAAGTACGGTCAGGGTGTATAATACCGAATCACCTGGAATGGCGGTGAAACGGTTTGCAGTCTTCGAAATGGACACATTCGGCGCAGACACAGGAATGGATAGCACGTTGGACGATGTGCTATCTGTTCGCACCCGCCCATCAGGCAACGTAAAGGAAATGGCGGCGGTGGCCTGGTCTGTCAGTTGAGATGGTGTTGGAAGAGAGGCTACTACGGTTTGGAATGTCAGTGTGATAGGGCTTTGCGGCGACACGGTTCCGATGAAAATGCCTGCTGCTGGACTGGCTCCAGGCTGACTAACACCATTGATTACTACGCTGTTCTCCATAAATGTGGAACCGGCAGGAATAACATCTGTCAGCGTTACAGAAGCATTATAGTTACCGTTGTTCGCGACCAACAATGTATACAGAATTGTGTCGCCTATCGTAGCTACTGTTGTATTTGCAGATTTGACCACACTGATACGAGGCTGATAAACCGGCACAGAGACGGTATTCGTCTGGGATGTTCCGGTAAAAGCACCGCTGGTGAAGCTGACACTGGCTGTGTTTTGCAGCGGCTGTACGGACGGAACGGCGTTGACTAGCACGGCATAGGACACCTGCACGGATGCGCCTGCGCCAATGGTACCGACTGGAATGCCACTTCTTGGATCGACTGTGCTCACAGGTGAACCACCGACGGTTACGCTTCCGGGTACAAATGACACGCTGCCGGGGAGTGGATCGGTAATCACGGTGTTTGTGATGGGGTCAATTCCGTTATTAACGGCGTTCACGCTGTAGGTCAGCGTTTCGCCAACACTAACGGATGTGAATCCCGCAGACTTGGTTACGGCTACGTTGGGAAGCGAAATCGATACGGAAACAATATTGGAAAAAAGCGAGCCCGAGAGGGTTCTTCCGTCTTGCAACTGATATGAATATTGGAGCAGGCCCTGATCGTTTAATCCACCCCCGGGTGGTAGGGAATCTACTGTCGTCCGGAATGAGACTGTAATTTGTGCACCAGGGTTTACGGTGCCCACTGAAATTCCCGTATTAGGATTGGCGCCTGGCACTGAGGATCCGCCGACAATGACGCTTCCGGGAATAAAGGTGGAGCCTGTCGGTACGGTTTCCGTCAAGGTCGTGTTTAATACGGCTGTTCCGGTATTAGCGATGAGAAATGAATAAGTAATTATTCCACCAACGCTGGCACGGTTGGAGCTTGCGCTCTTGGTAATCGTCGGGGCTGCAATAACGACTGGTATGGTTACAAGATTGGACAAAGATGATCCGGTAAAGGCCCCGGAAGTGAAGCTGACAGTTGCACGATTGTTGATCTGTGCAGGAGAAGGCAGAGAATTAATGGCTGCCCGGAATACAACCGTAACCGATGCGCCTGGAGCTAAAGTGCCGATCGGAATGCCGTTCACAGGTGTAGCACTCGCAGAGGCAGTTCCGTTCACGGTGACGCTACCAGGTACAAAGGCAACTCCGCTTGGCAGCGGATCGGTAATGACTATATTGGTCACATTGGCGATTCCGTTGTTTGTGGCGGTTATGGTAAATTGAACAGTCTCTCCGACTGCGGCTGCCGCCAGGGAAGATGTTTTTGTCACGGTCACATTTGGTGAGGATACGGGAATGGTGAGCGTGTTGGACGTCCCACTTCCGTTCAATACACGTCCGTCAGGCGGTGTGAAGGTATACGTGTAAGCCGCCTGATCGGTCAAATTACCAGAGGCGGGAACCGCGTTGACGAGAGTCTGGAAGGTCACGGGTATAGTAGCACCTGTATTAATTGTTCCTACTGAAAAGCCAGTAGCGGGATTGGCAGCAGGCACGGAAGAACCGCCAATGGTCACACTACCGGCTATGAAGGATGATCCGGTGGGAATGCTCTCCGAAAAGCTGAGATTTGCAGCAATGCTGCCCGTGTTGGATATCTGAAACGTGTACGTAATCGTATCTCCAACTGTAGCAGCCGTTGTATTGGCACTTTTAACAATCCCGATGACAGGCTGGTAGATCGGTGTGCTCGCAGTGTTGGACGGAACGTTGCCGGAAATGACAGGTCCTCCAGGTACGGTTTGGAAGGAAAAGGATGCTGATGCTTGATTGCCCAGCTGGGTGTTTGCTGGCAATGAAGTGACGGTTGCCCGGAATGTAATGGTCACCGTGGAAGCAGGAGCTACACTACCCACTGTGATACCTGTAGTGGGATTAGCTGTTGGCTGGGCTGTGCCCGCGACAACAACACTGCCGGGTACGAAGGTAGCCCCGGCTGGTATGGTATCGGTAAGTACTGTGTTGGAAGCACTAACGAGCCCCGTATTCGAAATGTTAACCGTATAGGTCACTGTATCGCCAATAACCAAGCCCGTAGAGCTGGCCGTTTTGGTCAGAGTCACCAGCGGAGCATTGATATCAATTTGAATGGCGTTGGCATTTACAGTGTAAATATCGCCATTGGTTGTCAGCTGAAGGACACCCGTGGTCTGGCTGTTGAGTAGCGTGGAGGAAATATCGACATTGGTAATGTCCCAGCCTTGCCGTCCGCCTGTCACCTGCGTTCCAGGTGAGCCATTTACGGCATTAGTTGTTCCGAAGGTCCCGGTCGTGACCAATGTACCGTCGTCTCCATTTATTTGGGAAGCGAAAAAATTAGTTGAAAAATTATTAGGCCCAGACAGCGCAGTCAAACTGGATGTGGTAGGTCCAAACAACGCACGGTCACCAGTAATGTCCACGTCACCTTCTTGGGCGCTAATCAGCGCCCTACCGCGCAAAGTCCCCTGTACGGGCGTGGCAAAGCCACTCACTACAACGTTGACTGAGCCAGTAGCACTGCTGACCCCCTCACCGCCTACACGCAGCGACAGGTTACGGAAGGGCAGAGATGGGTTATTGTACACCACAGCGAGCGTCCAGCCGGCATGGTTGGTATTGGTGGAATCAGGAACCGTGATGGTGCCCGTCACATTTCCGACCGTGTATGCCCCTGCGCCGCCTTGAATGACCAGATTTGTGACATTCGCTGTTCTCACATAGGTACTGATACTGGTGACGTTGACTGATGTTGCAGATTCAGGGCTGACCGTGGTAGATAAAGCAGGTGTCTGAAATGTGACCGGGTTACTGGCGCTGGACAATACATTGGTGCTGCCGTTGGCATAACTTCCTCCCCAAATAAGCTCAGCATACAGCACTGTACTGCCCGCAGGGAGCACAAGGAATGCTGTCGATGAGTTACTGGTAAAGCTAGAAGTCGTGCCAAATGGATACGTGCCGAAGCGAGAGGCTGTATTGGTTGTGATGAAAGCGCCAATGCTGGTCGCTGTTCCCGGCACTCCTACCGAATTAGAACGTGCCAGCCCAAGTGTATTCCCTATAAAGGTGACAGCCCCCGTCTGGTTCGTTACGTAACGCTGAATAAAAGCCATGGATTAGCTTCCTACTTTCCATCTCTTCCAAATCTGTTATCTTGAGATCTCCGTATAGGAAGAGCCAGCTAGGCTGGGTGTAATAATCCTTTCGTATAAATTGTCTGGGTTGTAACCAGGCCTTGCATACCGCACAAGTCCATGTACCTGTCCAGCGGGAAAGGGACACCCCCTTTTTCGATAAGATCGCTTAGCATGAAGCCCAAAATAGTTGTTTGTCATGACGTCAGCGGAGCAATATTCGTATATGCACTCATTATTCACATATGTATGCAAGTCGATTTTAAACATACCTGTTTTCAAAGAATGACGTTATGGGAAGCGTTTTAGCGAAAAAAGAGGGATTTTGTAAAATAGCTTCGAAATGTTGGTCTCTTTTTTTACTTGGCGTTAACATATGTGCTATACTGAAGGGGCAAAGGAGGCGTGCCCTATGAACTTAACAGTACGAGGTCAACAGATCGAGGTTACCGACGCTTTGAAGGACTACGTTGATAAGAAATTCAGCAGACTTGAAAAGTATTTCGATGCACCCCCGACGTCTGATGGAAGTGTAACGTTAAGCACAACCAGAGATTTGCACACTGTAGAAGTAACCATTCCTTTGCCGGGGCTTGTACTCCGTGCCGAAGACGAGAGCGATGACATGTATGCATCCATTGATGCCGTGGTAGACAAGCTTGAACGGCAAATTCGCAAGCACAAAACCAAGCTAAACCGAAAATTCCGTCAAGAAGGCAGTTTGAAAACCCTTTTTGTGGAAGATCCGGCAGGTGGCGTGGCTGTTGCTGAAGATGCAGAACTGGATGAGCTGGAAGTTGTCCGCACCAAGCGTTTCTTATTGAAACCTATGGATGTGGAAGAAGCTATTCTTCAAATGAACATGGTTGGACATAATTTCTTTGTGTTTTCCAATATTGACAACGAAGAAGTTAACGTAGTTTACAAGCGCAATGATGGTAAATACGGTCTGATCGAACGGCAATAGCCTGTGAAGTAGGAACTTTTCACATTTTAAAATGAATAGAACGATTTCGATTGAAGCATGCTTCATGGATATTAGGAAAATGAAAACAACACGAGCCTTATCCTTGCGAACCTGGCGGGATAAGGCTCTTTTATATGTTTTTTTGTGAAAGTAAGGAAATTTAAACTTGGATAAGTGTAATCAAGTTGTGTATTTCGTGCGTCAATTGTTTTGGTATCTTTAACCGGATGCAAATCTGGAGGCTGCTTGTGTTGCGGCATGTCCTACAAACTGTTACAATTTATGCAAAGTACATCGCACGATGGGCTGGTACAGCCGGGCCTGTCAAACATATCGGGAATCAATTTCATCATGGACCCTTTCTTATTGTGAAATTGATTCTATTAATTGTTTTGCGCGAAAGGGGTAAACCATGCTAGGAATTGTTAAGAAAATCTTCGGAGATACCAATGAACGTGATGTCAAGCGTTTAATGAAGACGGTTGAACTGATCAATAAGATAGAGCCGGATTTCGAAAAGCTCTCGGATGAGGAGTTGCAAGCGAAGACGGTGGAATTTAAAGCTCGGGTCGAACAAGGGACTACGGCTGAAGAAATTTTGCCAGAAGCTTTTGCTACTGTTCGCGAAGCGTCCAAACGGGTGCTGGGTAAACGTCATTATGACGTACAGATGCTCGGCGGTATTGCGCTGCATGAAGGTAAAATTGCCGAAATGAAAACCGGTGAAGGTAAAACACTGGTAGGAACACTGCCGGTTTATTTGAATGCTCTGTTGGGCAAAGGCGTGCACGTGGTTACGGTCAATGACTATTTGGCGCAACGTGACAGCGGAGAAATGGGACAAATTTATAACTTCCTAGGAATGTCCGTAGGGCTTAATTTGGCCAACATGGATCATGCCGCCAAGCAGGCAGCATATGCTTGTGACATCACATACGGTACAAACAACGAGTTCGGATTCGATTATCTGCGCGATAACATGGTGCTTTACAAAGAGCAGATGGTACAACGTCCGTTGTACTTCTGTATCATTGATGAAGTGGATTCCATTCTCGTCGATGAAGCCCGTACACCATTGATTATTTCAGGACAAGCTCAGAAATCGACCGAGCTGTATTTTGCGGCTGACCGTTTTGTGAAGAGCCTGAATGTTGAAGAAGATTACACGCTGGATATTAAGGTGAAGTCGGTTGCTTTGACCGAAAACGGCGTATCCAAAGCTGAAAATTTCTTTGGTCTTGAAAACTTGTACGATCAGGAAAGTGTTACAATCAATCACCACATTGTACAGGCATTGAAAGCTAATGCTATTATGCGTTTGGATGTGGACTATGTCGTGGCTGACGGTGAAGTCCTAATTGTCGATGAGTTTACAGGTCGTTTGATGGCTGGACGTCGTTACAGTGATGGTTTGCACCAAGCTATTGAAGCAAAGGAAAACATCATTGTACAAAATGAAAGCATGACATTGGCGACAATTACATTCCAAAACTATTTCCGTATGTACCGCAAATTGGCGGGTATGACGGGTACAGCTAAAACAGAAGAAGAAGAATTCAAAAAAATATATGGTCTGGAAGTGCTCCAAATTCCGACGAATAAGCCTAACCAGCGTGTAGATATGCCTGACATAGTGTACAAGAGCGTGAAAGGCAAATTCCATGCTGTGGTAGATGAAATCCTGGAGCGTAACAAAAAGAACCAGCCGATATTAGTAGGTACGGTTTCTATTGAAAACTCGGAGCTTCTTTCTGAAATGCTGAAACGCAAAGGCGTTCGTCACAAAGTGCTTAACGCCAAGTATCATGCTGAGGAAGCTGAGATTATTTCCCGTGCAGGTGAAGCAGGCGCAGTTACCATCGCTACCAACATGGCCGGACGTGGTACTGACATCGTACTGGGTGAAGGCGTATCAGAACTTGGTGGTTTGCACATCATCGGTACAGAACGTCATGAATCCCGTCGTATTGATAATCAGCTTCGCGGACGTGCAGGACGTCAGGGTGATCCGGGCTCCACACAGTTTTACTTATCGCTGGGCGATGAGTTAATGAAGCGTTTTGGTGCGGACAACGTACTGAATATGATGGAGCGTTTGGGCTTCGAGGAAGACCAACCTATCGAGAGCCGTATGATTACACGTGCTATCGAATCAGCTCAAAAACGCGTCGAAGGCAACAACTTTGATCAGCGTAAAGTCGTTCTCCAGTATGATGATGTAATGAACCAGCAGCGTGCTATTATTTACAAACAACGCCGTGAGGTGCTGGAATCAGAGAACATCAAGGAAATTGTGTTTGACATGATCAAGCCTGTCATTGAGCGTGTAGTGGAAGCTCATTGCGGGGATGACATTCCTGAAAACTGGGAACTTGAAGAAGTAGCAGAGTATGTGAATAACAACCTGCTTGAGGAAAATACACTTACACGTGACGACCTGTGGGGCAAGGAAAAAGAGGAGATCGTGGACATGATCTTCGAAAAAGTTACCAACAGATACCACAGCCGTGAAGAAATGATTGGCGAAGATATGGTACGCGAGTTCGAGAAAGTTATCGTACTGCGTGCGGTCGATAGCAAATGGATGGACCATATTGATGCTATGGATCAATTGCGTCAAGGTATTCACTTGCGTGCTTACGGCGGTACCGATCCTCTGCGCGAGTATCAATTTGAAGGCTTCGAAATGTTCCATGCTATGATTGCTAGCATCCAAGAGGAAGTAGCGACATACATCATGAAAGCACAAATTGAATCCAATCAAGAGCGTCAGGCTGTCATTGACGAAGACAAAATCTCGACGAGTGGTGAACCAGCTGCTCCTAAAAAGAAATCCGCTCCTTCGCGTCCGCGTAGAAAATAACGGATTGAAATTAAGGGAGAGTCTTGAGATACACTATTCCCTGCAGTGCATATAATGGCAGGCGGCAGTTCAACCACTGACCGTCGGCCATTTTGTGCCATACAGGGGATGCACTGATGTTTTCAGCTTATAGTGTTTTTGTTGGAGGATCAGTTTGAATATTTTTTTCTTGAGAAGATTGTCCCTATTTCTATAATTATGACAAGCAAGCGGGTCTTAGCTTGCTTGTCAGTTAATTCAGCTCTTGACTCGGCTCACATACCTGAGCCGATTATCTATAAGTCGTTTGACTTTACGGCGGTCGGTAGCGAAGTGAAGGATTTGAATCTGGAGAAGCGTCAGCGTTCGCCTTTGCAGTGAGATGCCCACCTTTGAATGTGTTAATCCAATCAAGGGCATCTCGCTGCAACAGCGATCGTAAGATCAAATCATTCGCGCAGCGTCTCTTCACCCAGCCGTAACTCACAACGCTTTTACTTCCCCTAACCATATATTAAAAGGAGAATGACAGCATGATTGATCCAAGTGTAAAGCATGATTTGCGAGAAATAGGCAAGAAACTAACAAACCTTAGGGGGTCTCTTTGACTTAGATCTCAAACAGGAAATGATCGCAAACTTTGAAGTAAAGATGGCTGCACCTGACTTTTGGGATGATAATGATAAAGCCCAAGGTGTAATTGCAGAAATGAACGCTGTTAAGTCTTCAGTAGACAGCTATGAACAGCTTCGTCAGGAATACGAAGATGCTGGCATGATGGCTGAGCTGGCTGATGAGGAAGGCGATGAAACACTGGCTGGAGAAATCGAGAATAGTGTCAGTTCTCTGCTGAGCAAGCTTCAGGAGTTTGAGTTGCAATTGCTTTTGAATCAGCCGTATGACAAACTTAATGCCATCCTGGAGTTGCATCCGGGAGCAGGCGGAACGGAGTCCCAAGACTGGGGACAAATGTTGCTACGGATGTATACTCGCTGGGCTGAAAAACGGGGCTTTAAGGTAGAGACCCTGGATTATCTAGCGGGTGATGAAGCAGGAATTAAGAGTGTAACACTTTTGATCAAAGGTTATAATGCCTATGGCTATTTGAAAGCGGAGAAAGGCGTGCATCGGCTTGTTCGTATCTCTCCATTTGATTCCTCCGGCCGTCGGCATACATCGTTCGTATCCTGTGATGTGGTGCCTGAAATTGCGGATGATGTGGACGTTGAGATCCGCACGGAAGATCTTAAAATTGATACGTACCGGGCCAGTGGTGCGGGAGGTCAGCATATTAATACGACCGATTCAGCCGTTCGGATTACGCATTTACCTTCCGGTATTGTCGTGACCTGTCAAAATGAACGCTCCCAGATCAAGAACCGAGAGCGTGCCATGACGATGCTCCGTTCCAAGCTCTACGAGCGTAAGATCGAAGAGCAGCGTCAGCATTTGGATGAAATCCGCGGAGAACAGTCCGATATTGCATGGGGCAGCCAAATTCGCTCCTACGTGTTCCATCCATACAGCATGGTTAAGGATCACCGTACTAGCGTGGAAACTGGCAACGTAGGGGCTGTCATGGATGGCGATCTCGATCCCTTCATCGATGGTTACCTGCGCAGCCAAATTAAGCTGGACGCAGAATAATAGCCTGTACGTTTTCCTACAGTCCGCAGACCATGTGCCTGCAGACTGTAGGAATTTTTGTGTAACGGTATTTTTTAATTAAAGGAGAACACGAATGATGCCTCAATTGAATCCTCCCGCTGCTCGCCGAAGACGACGCAAGCCTCTGATTGCCGCCAGCGGACCCGCACGCAACGTGACCGATATTTTGCTGATTATACTCGGCTCTTTCATTACAGCGCTGACCTTTAACATGTTCTTGCTCCCAAACCGGATTGCATCCGGGGGGGTATCGGGCTTGTCTATCTTGGGCGAGGAGCTGTTTGGCCTGGAACCCGCCTATACGCAGTGGGGAATGAATATTCCATTATTTATAGCAGGGGTCCTGCTGTTAGGGAAAAAATACGGTTTGCGTTCTCTGCTGGGAAGTATTATGCTGCCGCTATTCGTTTATGTTACGAAGGATTGGGCAGTTCCGACAACCAATCCGTTGCTGGCTTCGCTATATGGTGGAATCGGAGTAGGATTGGGTTTAGGTACCGTGTTTCGGGGCAGGGGCTCGACGGGTGGATTGGCTATTTTGGCGCAGATTATTCAAAAATATACGGGTTTTAGTCTTTCTCTCTGTGTTATGTTGATGGATGGCACGGTGATTACACTGGCTGGTTTCGCCCTCTCGCCGGAACGGGCGCTGTATGCGTTGATCGGCTTGTTTGTAACGGGTAAGGTCATTGATGCCGTGGAAATGGGATTGGGCTACTCCAAAGTGGCTTACATCATATCCAATCAGAAAGAAACGATCACGCAGGCTATTTTGCAGGATTTGGACCGAGGATTGACAGAGCTGGCAGGACGGGGCGGTTACACGAACGAAGAACGTCCTGTGCTTATGGTTGTAGTCGGACAAAACGAGGTAACTCGCCTTAAAACGCTCGTCCGCTTGGTAGACCCGGAAGCTTTTGTGATAATAAGTAATACTCGTGAGGTATTGGGTGAAGGGTTTAAGAAGGAAAGCTGAAACAAAGAGGGCCTTCTGGAGGCATGCTCTTAACTGAATCCATGCAGGAGAGCCCACTAATATAGTAGGCTCTTCTCTCTTCAGCATGCTTTACTAGATTCATTTTACCAATCGTTCAAGCCAATTTGCCGTTTGTCCTTGATTAAAATACGAGGTAGGCGTTCCTTTTACCCCTGTCTTGACCATAAATAGGCCGCCTGCTAAGGGTTGATCGGCACTATCATCATCTTGAGCAGTCGTAATATATAACTCATCCAGCTGTTCACCGCCAAAAGCGCACGAAGTCACACAATTGACGGGAAGTGATACCTCAGCAATTACTTCTCCATGAGCAGGATGGATACGGGAGACACGTTTACCACCCCATCTCGCGACCCACAACATGCCCTCTGCATCGATTGTCATGCCATCTGGATACCCTTCACTTTCATCCAATCTAGCCACCAGTTGCTTATTCCTAATAGTGCCTTGCACCACATCGTAATCGAAGGAGACCACCTCCAATGTTGGAGTATCAATGTAATACATTGTACGATGATCTGCGCTCCAGGCTAATCCATTAGATATGGAAGCTTTACCAACCAGTAAGGAGACCTTGCCTTTTGTGTTCAGACTATACAATGCTCCTTGCGCATGTTCGCCATTTAGACTCATGGTTCCTGCTAAAAAACGTCCGGCAGGATCGCATTTTCCATCATTAAAACGATTACCTAGTCTACCTTCCTCAGGATCATGAATTAATACTTTGGCCCCTGTCTCAATATCTAAACAATATAGACCGCTAATCAGCGCTACGATCACTTTATTTTTGAGATAAGGTACAACTGCACCAATATGTTCACCAACATTTATTGTACGATCTGTGCATGTAGAAGGATCGTAGATATGCAATTGAAAGCCTTTAATATCGACCCAAAATAAACGTTGAAACCGCTGATCCCAGCTGGGACCCTCGCCTAACTTTGCTTTTGCATCTATAACGATATTCGCTGTATATGTTTCGATGTGTAACACCCCTAACGTATAGGTTTATTTTCGACCCCAATTATCCGCTTCAGCGGTTCCTCTGAGCAGATTCACTAGATGCAGTGCATGTGATTTCCTCTTGTATGTAGTGCTACATGTACTCCCTTCATGTTCAACAAGTCCATAAAGTGCAGCAAATGACCAATCGAGATGAACTCCAATAAGTGAGATCATGTAAAGGGAATATCCCCCTTATTCTTTATGCAAAGTGGCAAGCTGTATTCAAGAAGTTCGCTGTCTATTTTTTTATTTACTTTATTATAGCTCGTATAGCTTGTCGGTCAAAAGAATAGACAAGAGCGCATATTTTAAATTAGGGGGAATAACATGACATGAGGTGTTGTATTTATATAAATAGAGTCGTATAATAATACATATTTCATACGAACGGAATGGAGGAAGGTCTGTGAGCAGCAGGTTAAAAGTGGCAATTGTCGGTTCCACCGGGTATGGCGGGGTGGAGCTGATTCGTTTTTTGGTTCATCATCCGCAAGTAGAGATTGTATCTGTTATTTCTTCGTCCAGCGCGGGTGTCCCAATCAGTGACGGATTTCCACATCTGACGGACATTGTGGTGCAGGATTTGGACGGTGTCGAAGTCCACGAAATTGCTGCTAAGGCCGATCTGGTTTTCACTGCTACGCCATCGGGCGTTAGTACCAAGTTAGTGCCGCAGCTTCTTGATGTCGGACTGAAGGTCATTGATCTTTCCGGGGACTTCAGGCTTCGAAGCGGGGAAACGTATGAAGCATGGTATAAAAAGCCTGCAGCTTCACCCGAATATCTCAAGCAAGCGGTATACGGACTCAGTGAGGTGTATGCAGAAAAGCTGGCGGGCGTTTCTTTTATTTCAAATCCAGGCTGTTATCCGACTGCAACATTACTGGGGATTATTCCTGCGCTGAAAGCGGATTGGATCGACCATCGGTCGCTGATTGTGGATGCCAAATCCGGTGTATCCGGCTCGGGTAGGGGAACAAGCCTCGTTTCGCACTATGCGGAAATGAACGAGAATTTTAAGGCTTATAAGGTGAATAAGCACCAGCACATCCCTGAGATCGAACAGGTACTGGGCGATATTGCGGGCGAGGACGTTACGATTACGTTTACAACACAACTTGTTCCTATGACCCGAGGAATTATGAGTACGATTTATGTCACGCTGAAGGGTGAGCATACAGATCAAGATCTTATCGGGTTATACCGGGATTATTATAAAGGCCATCCTTTTGTCCGTGTACGTGGCGAAGGTATATGGCCAGCAACGAAGGAAGTAATGGGTTCGAATTACTGTGACATTGGTTTTGCAGCAGATGCCCGAACCGGGCGTCTTACGATTATTTCTGTCATTGATAATGTTGTGAAGGGTGCCGCTGGGCAGGCGATTCAGAATTTAAATTTGATGATGGGATGGGAGGAGAACCTCGGGCTAGGCTTCATACCGGTATATCCGTAAGTAGCAAGTAACTGCAACATGGATACGGATAACGGCAGCGAGCGGGAATTTGGAATACAAACAGCTGTCATTCATCGAATATGTTGCGAACGAGGGCACATAATTATGGGCAAAGTAGAGTTTACAGTAGTAAACGGGGGTAACATCGTAACTCCGCGTGGTTTTACAGCCGGAGGATTACACTGCGGGCTAAAAAATTCGAACCGCAACGATATGGGCGCGATTCGTTGTGAGGTAGAAGCGACAGCTGCTGCGGTGTACACCACCAATGTGTTTCAGGCTGCACCGCTGAAGGTGACCCGCGAGAGCTTGGCAGATGGTCGATTGCAGGCAGTAGTGGTGAACAGCGGAAACGCCAATGCCTGCACGGGACAACAAGGAGAGCAGGATGCTTACGCTATGCGTTCGGCTGCGGCTCATGAACTGGGTGTTGCTGAGAGCAATGTAGCCGTCGCCTCGACAGGCGTGATCGGCGAGCATTTGAAAATGGATTGTGTGCTTGAAGGTATATCCTCCTTACCTGACCGTATGAACGGGGCAAACGATGGAGCAGAGCAATTTACCCAAGCCATTCTGACAACGGACTTGGTTAAAAAGGAAGCATGTGTGGCGGTTGAAGTGGACGGTGTGACCGTGCACATCGCCGGGGCGGCCAAGGGATCGGGCATGATACATCCGAATATGGCAACGATGCTCGCTTTTATGACCTGTGATGCAGTAATCGGACAGACGGCGCTTCATCAACTATTAAAGCAGGCAACGGATACCAGCTTTAATATGATTACGGTGGATGGGGATACGAGCACGAACGATATGCTGATTGCTATGGCAAGTGGGCTGGCTGGCAACCGTGAACTGCACGTAGGGCATCCCGATTGGGACGCTTTTGCCGAGGCGTTCACCTATATCTGCCGAGAACTGGCGAAGGCAATTGCTCGCGATGGAGAGGGTGCTACGAAGCTAGTAGAGGTGTCTGTAAGCGGAGCGGTAAGCGATGCGTCCGCTCAAGCGATAGCCAAGACGGTGGTTGGGTCCAGTCTGGTCAAGTCAGCCGTCTTCGGAGCAGATGCGAATTGGGGACGGATTATTGCGGCCGTAGGGCGTGCTGGAGAGCCAGTTAATCCAGAAACGGTAGATATTCGCTTGGGTGATATTGTTGTGCTAAGCCAATCAAGTCCGGTCGCTTTTGATGAAGAAGAGGCGCTAGCCTATTTGCGGGGAGATACGGTGCAAATTATTGTTGATTTGCATCACGGGGACGGAACCGCTACAGCATGGGGCTGTGACCTAACCTATGATTATGTGCGGATTAACGCTGCTTATCGGACATAGATACCAGAATAAATACGGATTAAATTAAGGATAGTAGTTAATAGAAGCAAAGAGCGGATGTAAGTCCAGCATCATTTAAAAATTGCACGGATATACAGAGGAGAAAAGGAGAGATGATATGCAATCGGCAGTGGAACACGCGGATCAAGCGAATCATGCGGGAGTGGCACGTCGTAATTTTGTGATGAAATGCGGAGGAAGTACGCTGGCTGCGTTACCTGATTCCTTTTTTGAAGATTTGGCGCGTTTGCAGTCGGAAGGTCTTCAACCTGTCATTGTACATGGCGGTGGCCCTGCGATCTCCGACAACTTGGCGAAGCTGGGGATCGAAACAGAGTTCATTCATGGATTACGCAAAACGACCGAACCCGTGCTGGATGTCGTGGAGATGGTACTGGCGGGTAGCATTAACAAGCAGATTGTACGTAGAATAGGACTGCATGGGGGCCGAGCGTTGGGGTTGTCAGGTAGTGATGGTTATTTAATCGAAGCCAAGCCTGTGTCGAATGCTGCTGAGGTCGGTTGGGTCGGAGAGGTAACATCTGTTCAAGCCTCGATTATTACAGGTGTCCTGGATATGGACTATATGCCTGTTATTGCCCCCATCGGGATTGATCGATCGGGTCAGCGTTACAACATTAATGCGGATACGGCGGCGGGTGCGGTAGCCTCTCATCTGGGGGTCAGTCGGATGATCGTCGTTACAGATGTACCAGGCATATTGAAGAAGTATGGCGGAGAAAAGAAAGTGCTGGACTCTATCACCGTACAGGAAATTGAGGATATGATCAGCACAGGTGAAATATATGGGGGTATGATCCCGAAAGTGAGAGCGGCTATTGCCTGTATCCACGGCAAAGTGAAGGAAGTCGTCATTGTGAACGGTAGCGAACCACAGGTACTAAGTCGTGTGCTAGGCGGAGAATCGATTGGAACACGCATTGTGCGTATGCAGTAATTGTAATATATAGCTCGACCTATATAACCAAACGATAAAGGAGCGTGAACATAATGAGTAAGGAACCGAATACGCTGGTGAGCGAGGAAATGCCAAGTACGGATGGAAGCGAAGTGCAAACGGAAAAGGTGTCAGCAAAAGCGCAGACAAATAGCTCTCTTTTTCCAAACTACGCAAGATACCCGCTTACACTGGTGAAAGGGCAAGGAAGCTGGCTGTGGGACGATCAGGGCAAGCGTTATCTGGATTTCATGTCAGGCATCGCCGTTACTAATTTGGGCCATGCGCCTCAAGCAGTAGCTGAACGATTGAAAAAACAGATCGATGAATTGTGGCATGTATCCAATCTGTTTCATATACCGGGGCAGGAACGGGCAGCTGCCTTGCTGACAGCCCATAGCAGCGCAGATGCCGTGTTCTTCTGCAACAGCGGGGCCGAAGCGAACGAAGCTGCAATTAAGCTGGCGCGTCGTTACCACCAGAAGGTAAAGCAGACCGGTCGCTACGAAATCATTACGTTCACGCAATCCTTTCACGGACGGACGCTGGCAACCTTGACCGCTACGGGTCAGGACAAAGTGAAAGAAGGCTTTTTACCGCTTCCCGCCGGATTCAAAAGCGTTCCGCTTCATGATCAGACGGCGCTTGAAGCAGCCATCAGTGAGCATACGGCGGCAATTATGCTGGAAATGGTGCAGGCCGAAGGCGGCATGTATCCGGTAGACCCTGCTTTCGTAGACGTGATCACCAAGCTATGCCGCGAGCATGGTTTGCTGCTGATCATTGACGAAGTGCAAACAGGTATGGGACGGACGGGCAAGCTGTTTTCCTTTGAGCATTATGGTATAGAGCCAGATATCTTTACATTGGCGAAAGGACTGGGCAGTGGTTTCTCTGTGGGTGCGATGCTAGGCAAAGGATATTTGCGTGAAGCGTTCACAGCGGGCAGTCATGGTTCTACCTTTGGAGGTACGCCACTTGCTATGGCGGCGGTTCAAGCTACTATTGAAACGATTATTGATGACAAGCTGCCAGAACGTGCAGCAGAGATGGGAGATTACCTCTTCCATAGCCTGCAAAAGCAGCTTGGAGATAGTCCTTTTGTAAAGGATATCCGTGGAAAAGGTTTGATGGTCGGCATTGAGTGTGCAGAGCCGGTAGCGGAGCTTGTTTTGGCAGGACAGAAGAAGGGCATTCTGTTCATTACAGCAGGACCGAATGTGATTCGCCTGTTGCCTAACTTGTATGTAACGAAAAACGAAATAGATCAGGCTGTAACATGGATTGCTGAATTGATTTGGGAGCATGTGGCTTAGTGTAAAGATCAAATCATCCCAGACTAGAGTGTAAAAGGAGACGATAGCATGAGCCAGGGCGGCGCACTGCAGCAGATGAATTTGAAAGGACGGGACTTCCTGGAGCTGGACGATTACTCGCCAGAGGAAATCCAGTATTTAATTGATCTCGCTGTTGAAATTAAGCGTAAGCATAAAAACGGGGAAACCTATCAGCCGCTAAAAGGGAAAACGCTCGGACTGATTTTCGAGAAATCCTCTACCCGCACACGGGTATCTTTCGAAGTCGGTATGTATCAATTGGGTGGGCATGCCCTTTTCCTCAGCAAAAATGACATTCAACTGGGACGCGGCGAACCGATTAGCGACATGGCCCAAGTCATGTCACGTTATCTGGATGGCATTATGATTCGTACCTTTGGACACGATAATGTGGTAGAGTTGGCACGTTATGCGTCCATTCCTGTGATCAATGGATTGAGTGATTTGGCGCATCCGTGCCAAGTGCTAGCAGATTATCAAACCTTGTATGAGCAAAAGGGTGAGCTAAAAGGGCTCAAATTGGCTTACATCGGAGACGGTAACAATATGGCTCATTCTCTCTTGATTGGGGGGGCGAAGCTCGGAGTGCATGTGTCGATTGCAAGTCCAGCTGGATACGAGCCTGACCCGAGTGTGGTCGCAGCTTCCCGTGAAATTGCCAAACAGACAGGTAGTGAGATCGTTATAACCCAAAGTCCGCAGGAAGCAGTACAAGATGCGGATGCGATCTACACAGATGTGTGGGCGAGCATGGGATTTGAGGAAGAGCAGAAGGAGCGGGAGCTTGCTTTTGCCGACTTTCAGGTGAATGAGGAGCTGGTTAAGCTGGCAAAGCCGGATTATTTATTCCTGCATTGTCTCCCTGCGCATCGTGGGGAAGAAGTGAGTGCAGGCGTAATCGATGGTCCGAATTCGGTCATCTTTGATGAAGCGGAGAATCGTCTGCATGCGCAAAAAGCGCTGTTAGTTGCTTTAATGGCATAAGATTGATAGGTATTGATAGGTAAAGAAGATAAGGGCTAGAAGCATTCGGGGAGGACTTTAACAATGGCAAAAGAAAAAATCGTACTCGCATATTCCGGCGGTCTGGATACGTCGGTTATTCTGAAATGGCTCAAAGAAACTTATGATGCTGAAATCATCGCTTTCACCGCAGATATTGGTCAAAAAGAAGAACTGGACGGTTTGGAGGAAAAAGCACTCGCTACAGGGGCTTCCAAAGTGTACATTGATGATCTGCGTGATGAATTCGCCAAGGATTTTATCTATCCGATGTTTCAGGCGGGTGCTTTATATGAAGGACAATATTTGCTCGGAACGAGTATTGCACGTCCATTGATCGCTAAGCGGATGGTCGATATTGCGATTGCCGAGGGAGCAACAGCCATTGCTCACGGGGCAACAGGCAAAGGTAACGATCAGGTACGCTTCGAGCTGAACGCGGCGGCGTTGACGCCGGATATCAAGGTGATTGCACCTTGGCGGCTGGAAGAGTTCCGCAATCAGTTCCCGGGCCGTGCAGAAATGATTGCCTATGCGGAAAAACACGACATTCCGGTAACTGCTTCTGCAGCCAAGCCATACTCCATGGACCGTAATCTGCTGCATATCAGCTATGAAAGCGGCGTGCTGGAGGACCCTTGGTTTGATCCAAGTGCTCCTGAAAATAAAGAAATGTTCTTGCTCAGTAACGCGCCTGAGGACGCTCCTGATGAAGCAGAATATTTGGAGTTGGAATTTGAAGCAGGTAACTGCATCGCTTTGAACGGAGAACAGCTTAGTCCATTGCAAGTGATGGAAAAACTGAATGAGCTCGGCGGCAAGCATGGTATCGGACGCGTGGATATGGTGGAAAACCGTTTTGTTGGTATGAAAAGTCGGGGAGTCTATGAGACGCCGGGCGGTACGATCCTGTTCACAGCTCACCGCAAAATGGAATCCATCACGATGGATCGCGAGGTTATGAATCTGCGTGATAGTCTGATTACCCGTTATGCTACCTTGGTTTACAACGGTTTCTGGTTCGCACCGGAACGTGTCGCTTTGCAGGCTCTGGTTCATGAGAGTCAGAAAAATGTCAGTGGTACCGTGCGTGTGAAGCTGTACAAAGGCAACATTATCGGCGCAGGCGTTAAAAGTCCGGTTAGCTTGTACAACCCGGACATTGCGACCATGGAAGCCGATCCGACACAAGCCTACGATCAAGGCGATGCAACAGGCTTTATCCGCTTGAATGCTCTGCGTTTGAAGGTCAATGCGGGTGTAACACAAAATCATAAATAATGATGTAACCTAAAAAATGTACGGGATGCGGGCCGTTCTTGTCCAAACGACGAGGGCGGCTTGTATTGCAGAGAGGGGATCATGCAATGAGTAAGCTATGGGGCGGACGGTTTACGAAGCAAACGAACAAGCTGGTAGAGGAATATACGGCTTCTATCGGGTTTGATCAGGCGTTGGCGGAAGAAGATATTCAAGGCAGTTTGGCTCATGTGGCCATGCTAGGAAAATGTGGAATTATTCCGCAGGAGGATGCAGACACGATCAAGGAAGGACTGCACACCGTTCTGGAGCGTATCCGCCGTGGGGAAATTGAATTTTCCGTTTCGGATGAGGATATTCACATGAATATCGAAAAAAATCTAATCGAGGCTATTGGTCCAGTGGGGGGTAAACTACACACTGGGCGTAGCCGTAACGATCAGGTAGCAACGGATATGCACTTGTATTTGCGTGGACGTGTGGTATCGCTGGTGGGTATGCTGCATGATGTACAAGCTGCATTAATCGGCCAAGCAAAGGATAATCTGGACACGATTGTACCTGGATACACACACTTGCAGCGTGCGCAGCCTATTTTATTTGCACATCATCTGCTGGCGTATGTGTCTATGCTGGAGCGTGATATTGACCGACTCAAAGACAGCTACAAGCGGATTAACGTGTTGCCGCTTGGCGCGGGTGCTTTGGCCGGGACCACTTTTCCGATCGACCGTCATTTTGTAGCCGAGCAACTGGGATTTGATGGCGTATATGAAAATAGCCTCGATGCCGTCAGCGATCGGGATTTTATCGTAGAGTTCCTGGCTGGCGCCTCGCTGATTATGACGCATTTGTCTCGTCTGAGCGAAGAATTGGTGCTATGGAGCAGCACGGAGTTTGGTTTTGTCGAGCTGGATGATGCTTTTTGTACAGGCAGCAGCATTATGCCGCAGAAGAAAAATCCGGACGTACCGGAGTTGGTACGTGGTAAAACCGGACGTGTCTATGGAAACCTCGTGGGCTTGTTGACTGTATTGAAATCCTTGCCGCTGGCATACAACAAGGACATGCAGGAAGACAAGGAAGGGATGTTCGATACCGTTGCCACGCTGGAAGGAGCCTTGCAACTGTTCGCACCGATGATCGCCACGATGAAGGTGAACAAGGATCGCATGCGTCAAGCGGTCAACCAGGACTTCTCCAATGCAACGGATATTGCGGACTTCTTGGTCGGCAAAGGGCTTCCGTTCCGTCAGGCGCATGAGGTCATTGGCAAAACCGTACTGTATTGCATCCAGCATGGAAAATATTTGCTTGATCTGACACTGGACGAATTTCAGCAGTTTTCGGATTTGTTTGATGAGCGTATCTATGAGGTACTTCAACCGGAAGCGGTAGTGAATGCACGGAATGTATATGGTGGAACCGCTACCGGTCAGGTACAGGCAGCCATTGGGCGCAGTGAACAGCTCCTGGCGAATACATCAACATGGTTTGAAGGGCACAAGCCGAAAAATTAATCAGTAAAGAAAGATATTATTCTCTTGCACAGTAGCGGTATACTGTGTAAAATCAAATTTTAAGGAATTAGCAATCAAAGATTCTAAGGCACCGTTCGCGGTGTCTTTTGTGCTTTTTGGGGCATTAATTCATAGTTCCAAATACCTATTACTACACTAGTGTGAAAGTTTCTAGAATTTACATTTTTGTATACTACGTCTACGGTGATTATGGTAGAATAGCACTAAGTTTTTCATTGAATTACCAATTCAATAGGACAAGAACTATATTCAATAAATAAATGTCAAGTTACTAGGGGCTCTTTTGGTCAAGTGAATTTCATAAATGTGTAAATGAAGGGCTTGAATGAGAACAGAGGTATGTCCTGGTTTTGGGAGAACGGCATGTATATGCTTTAAGGTAGTGACGTAGCAAAAGGCAGAGTCGGGATGATTCAGGGAGGTATTATGAGAACTAAAAGGACGGCGCGTCAGTTAAAGAGCGCTTGGATCGGTTATCGCGCTTCTGAAGCCGATCAACTGATATCTTCATTGCATGAGGAACGGATACAAGCGGAGGAGTTACTGCGCGAGGAGCGGGAACTTTTTCACGCGGCGCTGGAACGAAAAAAGCAGCGGGATGCGGAGTTAAAGCAGCTGCTTGCAGATGCGCTTGCGGAAGAGCGGCGCTGGATTGAAAGGGCGGGAATTCATGGGTGACAAGCTTAGGTGGCAGGTTGGAGGAGTTTCAATTCGCCAAACCAAGAGAAGAATAAAAGAAGAGCGTCAGCGAATCGAACAACTGCAACAACAGCTAGAGGCTCAGCGGGCAGAGCAGGCTCCGGTGCTGTACAAGCTTGATTTTCATATCGAAGAGTTGGAACGGCGACTTCAGGATACAGAACTTCGTATCGAGGCTATACGGAACGCCAATGATACAGCAGCAGCTGTGGAACAATTGCTGGATGAAGGGATACAGGATGGACAGGGGCAGGAGGCTCAAGTCCAATATGCATCTGGCCAGGAACAGACAGCAGCAGGAGCTGCTATGGTCACTGCTTCCAGTATCCCTGGTACGGAAGGCGAAGAGGCAGCAACAGGAACGCGGAGCGGCCGAAACGGCAAGGCCCGTCTGGGGGATCAACTGGTGGAGAACGGGATGATCACCCGCGATCAGCTGACAGATGCCATCCGCAACCAGAAGCGCTACGGTGGTAGGCTGGGCGATATTCTTGTAGAAATGGGCTTCATTACAGCCGAGCAGCTACAGGAACAGGTTGGCGGCGGCGAGTCCAAGGAGCGCCTAGGCGATATGCTGGTTCGTTCCGGTTATATATTGCCGGAACAACTGGAACGCGCACTGGAGTTCCAGGCGAAGAGCGGCGGGCTGCTGGGCGACATCTTGCTGTCATTGCAAATGCTGGAACCTGCGGATTTGTACCGCGCGATTGCTACACAGAACCGGATCGGGCGTATTGGTGAGGAACTCGCGCTGGATGCGGCGTACAAACTACCCGAGCAAGTGGCAATGGCTTATGGCGTGGTCGTTATCCATCAATATATGAACCGATATATTGTGGCGGTCAGCGATCCGCTGCCAGAAGAGCGACGCTTGAAGCTGGAGGGAATTCTGGGTATGCCGGTAGAGCAGGTGCTTGCTACGAAGGAAGAGATGGAGCAGCTCTGGGGTAAAATCTACGGTGAAGAAATGATGCAGGAGAGCACGACCGGGCTGTTGGAAAAAGAACCGCACAATTCGGCGCGGACGACTTTTACAAAGGGACAACTTTGGGTGTTCGCAGCCATGGGTATGATTACACTGCTCGGTCTCTTCTGGAACAGTTGGAAAACGGTGTTGATCATCAATATGATGATTCAGCTGTTTTATTTTGCGATGACGCTATTTAAATTTGGCATTATTTATCTTGGTTCCCGGCGTGGGGCGCAGCTTCGTTTTACGAAGGAAGAGGTTGACGCCATGGATGAAAAGAAACTGCCGATCTATACCATTCTTGTACCTATGTATAAGGAAGCGGGCGTGCTTCCGATGTTGTTGCGAAATTTGGAGCAGCTGGATTATCCCAAGTCCAAGCTGGACGTGCGGCTGCTGATTGAAGAGGATGACATTGAGACGATCGAGCTACTTCGGGAAATGAAGCTGCCGGCCTATTACACGACACTGGTCGTTCCAGACGGTTTGCCGAAAACCAAGCCGAAGGCATGTAATTATGGACTTATTCGGGCACGTGGCGAGTTTGTCGTGATTTACGATGCTGAGGATCGTCCCGACGCTGATCAGCTTAAAAAGGTCATTGCAGCGTTCGATTCACTCCCTGAGCATTATGCGTGTATTCAGGCGAAGCTCAACTATTTTAATAGTACACAAAATTTGCTGACCCGCTGGTTCACTCAAGAATACAGTATGTGGTTCGAGCTACTGCTGCCGGGTATTATGCAGTTAGATACCCCAATTCCTTTAGGTGGCACATCCAATCATTTTCGGGTATCTGTATTGAAAGATATTAATGCGTGGGACCCCTATAATGTAACCGAGGATGCCGATCTGGGCATACGTCTGTATAAAGGCGGCTACAAAACTGCTATTGTCGATTCCCGTACATGGGAGGAAGCTAACAGCCGCGTGGGCAACTGGATTCGTCAGCGGTCGCGCTGGATCAAGGGGTATATGCAGACGTGGCTGGTTCATATGCGCAATCCGGTGAAGCTGGTGCGCGAAGTGGGCTGGAAAGGTTTTTTCGGCTTTCAGGTGATGATTTTGGCAACTCCAATGTTGCCGTTGCTGAATCCGATTTTTTGGGGCTTGCTTATTTTATGGTTTGGCTGGGAATTGTCCTTTATTCCCAAGCTGTTCCCGGGATATGTGTATTACCTGGCCAGCGCGGAATTTTATATCGGTAACTTTCTGTTCGTATTCAGTAACGTGGCCGGAATGTATTGGGTCATCGGGGAACTGGAAGAGCGCGGTGAACGAACATTTTCATACGCGATGGTCAAATATGGGCTACTCTCGCCGTTATATTGGGTACTAATGAGTATAGCTGCGGTGAAAGCAGCTTGGCAGCTCATTACCAAGCCGTTCTATTGGGAAAAGACGACACATGGTCTGACCGATATGCACGACTTGGATGATACCCCGGCACAGTCCTCCTGAATATGAAGAAAGAAGGAGCAAGAATGGAGACAAAAACACCTTTTTTATCCGTCGTCATTCCCATGTACAATGAAAGCTCGCATCTTGAGCGTTCGCTTAAGGTGATTGATGGGGTACTGTCTGTTGTCACCTCACGCTATGAACTCATCATTGTAGATGATGGTTCCAAGGACGATACGTGGCTTAAATTGTCTGAATTATCCCATCGAATGCCCTCTTTGCTCGCGCTCCGGTTGAGTCGGAACTTCGGTAAGGAACTGGCGTTGTGCGCAGGTCTGGAAAATGCCTCTGGCGATGCAATCATTGTCATGGACGGTGATTTGCAGCACCCTCCTGAGATGATTGGAGAAATGGTGCGTTTATGGCAAAATGAAGGTTATGATTTGGTCGAATGTGTGAAAGAATTCCGGGGAGAAGAGTCGGTGGGCAAAAAGCTTGGAGCTTCTTTGTTCTACGCGACCTTGAACCGCTTGACGGGCTTTAATCTCAAGGATGCCTCCGATTATAAGCTACTGGATCGACGAGTGGTGGATGCCTGGATGGCGATGCCAGAGCGGATGCCGTTTTTTCGCGGAATGACGGCCTGGCTCGGTTTCCGTAAAACCCAGATTTCATTCCGAGTGGCTCCACGCGAAGAGGGTCCAAGCCGCTGGAGTCCGTTAGGGCTGACTCGACTGGCAGCAGAAGCGATCGTTTCGTTTTCGACAGTACCATTGCGGGTTGTAAGTCTGATGGGCCTCATTTTTATGCTGATTTCAGTCGTATTGGGGATTCAGACCTTAATGCGTAAATTAATGGGTGACGCTGTGACCGGTTTTACCACTGTCATTTTGCTGCTCTTGATTATCGGCAGTGTACTCATGCTGTCGATCGGAGTAGTAGGAGAATATATTGCCGCCATATATCACGAAGTCAAAGCTAGACCTCGCTATCTGATAGCAGATAAACGGGCGAATGCTGACCGATTGTGGGTGGACAGGGAGTTTAATCAACATGATCAGACGTTCATATCTAAAGTATCCAATCATTAAATACGGTATTGTAGGACTGCTGGGTACAGGTATCCATGTTGGTGTACTTGTGCTGCTGGTGGAGCTGTTTACGGTACCTGCAGTAATGGCTACTACAATAGGATTCGTGGTTACGCTGCTCGTTTCCTATGTGCTGAACCGAAACTGGACGTTCGAGCCTACCGGTGAGGGAAGCCGCACCCAGTTTCTTAAATATTTATTGGTCTGTACCTGTGGCTTACTCTTAAATGCCGCCCTGATGTACATGACCATTCACTGGATCGGTTGGTCGTATCTGATCGGTGAAGTACTAACTACCATCATCGTGCCTGTTCATAATTATTTCTGGAACCGCTACTGGATCTTCTCCGTTCCGCAACAGCGTCAGAAAGAGGTTTCATGATTTTAAGAAAACACGGAAAATTGCTGTCATTGTTTGCTTTTATTGCTGCTCTTGAACTGGCGGGGGGTGTGTATTTTGCATGGCATCTTGGCTATATGCATACCGATGCGCTCAGTCGAGTGGCTAATGCATTTTATGTGCTATACAGTCGTGATCCACACTTGGGTGCTATCGGGTTTGTATGGAATCCGCTGCCCAGTTTGATGGAACTGATCGTGCTGTTGTTTTATCCTTTATTTCCAGTACTCGCTTCCCACGGGCTGGCGGCAGTGATTGTGAGCAGCCTGTTTGCAGGGGCGAGCGCGGCATTATTGTATGCGACGGGCAAACAGTTGGGGCTTCACGGTGCAACCAGCTTGCTGATTGCGCTATTATTTTCACTGAATCCATTTATGTTTCTGTTTGGCTTCAACGGCTTAAGTGACTCGCCATATATCTTTTTCATCCTGTTGACAGTGAGTCGATTTTGTATGTGGTTGAAGGATCGCAAGGCGGCGAATTTGATCGTATCCGGTTTTGCACTTGCACTCGCTTTTTGGGTGCGCTATGAAGCGGTTCCGCTTGGCGTTGCGATGGCTTTGGGTGTATTGCTGACGATCTTTTTTCTGCATCGGTGGCGTACAAACAGAGAGAGCGTTAGAACGCAATTGTCTTTAAAAGAGCGCCTGTACAAGGTAGAAGCGACATGGCTTCTATTGTTGCTGCCGCTTGTCTTTTCCGGTTTGCTGTGGCTCTTTTTTAACTGGATTATCATGGGCGACCCGCTTTACTTTTTACGCTCGCAATATTCCAATTCCACACAATCAGCGGCTTTGTTAGAGGATCAGCGCTTTGTGGCCATGTTCGCCCACCCTGTGCTGATGCTAAAGTTCATAGGGCAACGAACCTTATGGTATGCGGCTCCGTTAATTTCCATTTTGCTTATACGCCTATTGGACAAACGTCTGTGGAGTTGGAGCACGCTTACGCTATTAGCAATCTTTTTATCGGTACCCGGGCTTCAGCTTTTACTGATGTTTAAGCATTCTTCGTTTGGCTGGTTCCGATATTTTATGTATGTATTCCCGATTACGGTTGCTTGGCTGCCGTATGAGCTTAGTCTGTTGAAGGGGAAAATGCGGGGGATCGGAATCTCACTGGTAACGGCAGGGATGTTGGTAACAGCAGGCTTGTTATCCTACGCACTGACGAACCCCGCGATTGCAGCAGATGAACACAGCTATTTGACGCATAGTGGTAATGAAAGCTACGAACGTCAAATTATTGAGCGGAAAATAGCGCCGTGGCTGGATGAGTATTATGGTTCATCTCTTATTTTGACAGATTCTTATGCCGCCTATCCGATCATTTTGAGCAGCAAAATTCCGAAGAAGTTTATGATTACGAGTGATTATGATTTTGGGGAATCTTTAATAGATCTGCCTGCTTCCAAGGTGGATTATGTCTTGGTCACGCGCTTGGTGGATGGGGTACCGCTGGATCAGGTAAACCGGAGCTATCCTGATTTATTCGAAAAGGGAGCGCCGTGGGCCTCGTTGGTACATGACTTTGACGGGCAGTGGCGACTGTACAAAATAGAGCATGAAGAATCGAAATAATTATTATATTTTAGTGCATCGTAGCGGAGGGAAGAATACAGCTGTAGGGTGTGAGTGGGCTACAGCTGTATCACCGCAAGAAGTTTGAGGGGGAACGAGAGGAATGTCCTTTCGCAAATGGTCTGCAAGCAGATGGATGGCTATAGGTCTGTTTGTATTTATACTTGCATTGGAACTTTCTGCGGGCATCTATTTCAGCTATGTTCTGGGATATATGCACACAGACGCGCTCAGTCGCGTAGCTAACGCATTTTACGTGCTGTACAGCCGCGACCCGCATCTGGGCGCCATCGGATTTATCTGGAATCCACTACCCAGTCTTCTGGAAATGGTGATTCTACTGCTGTATCCAATCTTTCCGGCATTAGCCACCTATGGATTGGCTGCTATTATTTTGAGTGCTACCTTTTCTGCTTTGACCGCTATGTTGCTATATCGGGCGGGTGTCAGAACAGGGCTTAGCTCTAGTATGAGCTTGCTGCTGGCTTTGTTGTATGCACTGAATCCGTTTATTTTACTGTTTGGTGCCAATGGGCTGAGTGATTCGCTATACATATATTTCATTATGATGACGGTGATTGAGTTTGCATTGTGGCTCAAGGATCGCATGACGGCAAGTCTGATTGTTTCTGGATTAGCGCTTGCCATGGCGTTCTGGACTCGTTATGAAGCGGTTCCTCTGGGCGTGGCAATGGCAGGTGGCGTGGTCTTGGCGGTTTTGTTTCTCCATCGAAACATGGGCAGACGCGAGCTGGCCTTGCGAGAAAAACTGCACAAGGTCGAGGCAACGTGGTTACTGCTTCTGCTCCCCGTGGTCTTTTCCGGGCTGTTATGGATTTTCTTTAACTATCTCATTATGGGGAATGCTTTTTACTTCCTGAATTCGGAGTATTCGAACACGGCCCAATCGGCAGAGCTGCTGAATGATGATAAGTTTGTAGAGATTTTCTCCAATCCGCTGGTAGCCTTGAAATTTATTGCTTCCAAAACACTTTGGTATTCGGTACCGTTGTTGGCTATTCTGTTCATTCGTCTGTTGAGTGGACGCTTGTTCCGATGGGGAACCCTGATTATTTTGCTGCTGTTCCTATCAGTGCCGGGATTGCAGTTTTTACTTATGATGAAGCAATCTTCGTATGGATGGTTTCGTTATTTTATGTATGTATTCCCAATTACCATAGCCTGGTTGCCTTATGAGTTGAGCCAGCTTCAGGGACGATGGCGGAGGGCAGCCTTTGGCCTGGTATCCGTCAGTCTGCTGCTTACCGCTGGATTACTTTCCTATGCGTTGACTCGCCCGGATATTGCACCGGATGAGAACAGCTTTCTCACACGGACAGGTAATGTGAACTATGTGAGACAGGAGTCAGATCGTAGGATTGCCGTTTGGTTGGATGAGCATCTGCCGAAGTCTACCATTATGACCGATTCGGCTTCAGCCTACACCATGATTGTTTACAGCCAACATCCTAAACGCTTCCTGATCACCAGCGATTATTCGTTCAATAAGGCATTAAGTTATCCGCAGGATCACCATGTGGATTATATCCTTGTACCTAAGATCATGTCAGGCATGCCACTGAGTAAGATCAATATGGTATATCCGAACTTATATGAACATGGTGCCCCATGGGTTCAGCTTGAACGTGAGTTTAATGGCGAGTGGCGCCTGTATAAAGTACTGCCTAAGTCACTAACTAAAGAATCTCCATCAACGGAGACCACAACAAATCCCTAATGTGCATATAATAAATCCCCGAGCCTATCCCTTCGCCATGGTGCGATGAGAGAAGCTACGGGGATTTTTTTAACCTGTTTAGTGCTCTTTGAGCGGTAGCCATGCCAGAACATCCTGAATTTTCGCGTCCCAGTATCCCCATTCATGCGCTCCAGGACCTTCTTCGTAGGTCAGCGGAACCCCGACGGTACTACATGTTTCACGAAAAGCCTGATTTCCCTTATAGAGGAAATCCTCTGTGCCGCAGCATTGGTAGAGTCGGGGGAGTGAGGTCCCCAAGGCAGCATGACGTTGTAGCAACTCTAGCAAGTCGTGATCTGTTCCGCGTATTTCATCTGGCCCAAAAATGTTAAGCCATTCCGCTGGACTCATCGCATTTTGCATAGGATCGGTGCGTGATGCGTGTAAATCCATGACTCCCGAAAGACTGGCAGCGGCTGCAAACCGCTCTGGATGCTGGAGTGCCAGTTTGAAAGCACCATATCCCCCCATAGAAAGTCCGGCTACAAAATTATCCTCACGCTTGTCGGATAGAGGAAAGAATGAACGTGCCAAAGCTGGCAATTCTTCACTGATAAAGCTCCAATAAGCCGCTCCTTGCTCCATATTCGTATAGAAACTCCGATGTACTTGGGGCATAACGACAGCCAGGCCCAATGAGGCCACATAGCGTTCAATGGAGGTTCGACGCAACCAGGTTGAATCATCGTCCGATAGGCCATGCAGCAAATACAGCGTCGGATGTGGCCCGGTTCCTTGCTTGCCCTCTAGTCCAATTTGTGAACGGGTTGCCTGAGGAAGAATAACATTCATGGATGTGCTCAGACCAAGAACTTCCGAATAAAACTGACATTGAATAAGAGCCATAAGAAGACCTCTTTTCCTAGGGGTTTGTGACCTCATTGCGGTGTTCAGCATATGACTGAGTATTCATTCAGTATACCTTAGCCTGTCTAAATATACATATCCAAGTGAGCGACTAGGTATTAAGTCCCGTTTCTTATTTATCCTACATTAGGAGGGGGTATGGTTATATGGGACGATTTTTTTAATTTGGGGGTTATTTGGGTTTGATTTCTGGTAAAGTGTTTAAAAAAGAATGATGAATCCAATCAGAGGAGGAATTTATAGCATGGGAAAAAAGTTAAGAAATACAGTTACAGGTGTATTGAGTACAGGTCTTATTCTTAGCGCATTCAGCGCAGCGGCAGCTGCTCCTCAAACTACAAATGGACATTGGGCAGGAGATCAGGTGCAACGCTGGTCAGCCACAGGACAATTGGACGGCGCGGTAAAACCGGATGCGGCAATCACACGTGCAGAATTTATTGTTCTTCTGAACCGCAGTTTGGGTACGTTCACGCAGGATACTCCAGCTGTGACAGACGTAACGTATGCGGACAGTGTAAAAGTAAACGGTAATGGAGGCAGAACGTTCACAGATGTACCAGCTTCTCACTGGGCATACAACGAGCTGACAAGTGCCGTGAATGCAGGTTACATAAGCGGCTATGCAGGTAACAAGCTCAAACCAAATGGTAAGGTAACACGTCAAGAGGCTGCGGCTATCGTAGGCAAAGCTATTGGACTCACTGCGGGTAACGCAGCAGATGTTACTAAATTTATTGACTCCGACAAAATTGGATCTTGGGCAAAGAAAAGTGTAGCGGCAGCTGCGGAGCAAAAAATCATCAACGGTTATCCGGATGGTAAATTTCAGCCACTGAAGTCGCTGACTCGTGCAGAGGCAATTGCTATTCTGGACGCTGCTTCCGGCTACAACCTGAGCCCTGTTGATAATCTGACGACGACTCCTGGTGGAACGGTAACGGATTCCACATACAGCAACGTGACAGATTCCACTTATGGTAACACGTCGACTACTTCTGGCAGCGAAACAGAAGATAGCAGCACAAATACCAGCACAGATAGCGCGACTACGAACAACTCTACAACAATAGATACCAACACAGATGCAGACACAACTACGGATACGACTACAGATAGCACTACAGACACAGTTGCAACTACGGGAGTACTGAAAGTCAACGATGTGTATGACGGAGAAAGTACAATTACGGGGACAGCTAAAGCAGGTTCCACAGTAACCGCCTATTCCAACGAACTGCCTATCGGTAGTGCAGTAGCCAAAGATGATGGCACATTTAGTATCAGTGTGCTTACTCAAAAAGCAACGGTTAGACTGGTAATCAAAGCTAAAGATGCAGACGGTAACGAAAGTGAGCCTGTAGAAATTTCTGTTTTGGGTAAACGCAGCGAGTAATTTATAGCTAAAATCCCCCTTTCATTCTGTCTGGAACAAGTCCAGCCGACAATGGAAGGGGGATTTTTCGTTTATTCGCTTATACCATCCTCGACAATAGACTTCTCGGGTTCACGTGTTTGTGGCTCAGACGATGTGCCACCGCCATAACTAGCTATAATGCGTTGCTGCGCTCGATACGTATCGCGGCTGATTCGGGTGCGATCTACGGCTTTTCCGTCTACCTTTTTTACCCGAAATGTTTCTACCACATACCCTTCTTTGCCCTGCCGAAGTACTTGATAGAAGCCAGGGGAAAGTGAGTCATTACGCAGCCTCTTCTCCGGTATGGGAAGTACGCGAACCGTATGGGATTCCAGTTCATACGAAACATTGGACGGAAATGTACCAAAAAATTTAACAATAAGTGTTCGGTTTTGGACAGCCGCACGAAGTAACAAATGCTTGCCTGTATTGTTTTTAAAACGGAAATTAATGGACCCCGTAGCGAAAGTCGCATCCTGACCTTTGGGCAGATAGCTGACCGGCAAGGAATGGTTGCGGCGCTCAACAATGTCCAAACCGACTCGCAGCGCTGCATTATACACCGTGCTGGATACCTGACAAATCCCCCCGCCTATACCGGACTCCAACTGACCGTTCACGATCACTGGAGCTTCACGAAAGCCATGAGTGCGCTCAGCCTTGGCAATCAATTGGCCATAGTCAAAAATGTCACCCGGCTTGAGAATTAAACCATCAACGGTGCTTGCCGCTGAGTTAACGTTGTACACGCGTCCTTCCGAGCTGCTGCCCAGACTGGTGGAGAACTGGACAATTTTGCGCTCAATCCCTTCGTTACGTAGACTGTCCACCGAAATTTTCGGTTCCAGCTGACGGAAAGGTAATTCCACTCGTACGGGCTCTTCCGAAGCGGTAAAATCCTTGGGCAGCGCCTTATCTAGTGCGGCGTCCAATCTGGGCCAATCTAGGCGTCGGGCAGAGCGCCCCGGAATATAACGAACCTGATCATTCCCGTCAATCTGTCGCACAGCATTGATAGGCATGCCATATCGTTGCTCCTCCCAATCGGCTCCGAATTGGGCCCTTAATATCTCCTCCTGTCGGAAAGATGTGATAGACCATTCCTTCTCGAAGCTAAAACGTGTCTGCACACGAGTCCATAGATGCTCCGAGCTGAGTGCCGTCACGGCATTCCGAAATGCCTCCGCTTTATAATGAATTCCTGCTTCCCCGAGTGTAATTTTTATATCCTGTGCACTGCTGTCACTGTCCGTCAGAAGTAGTGGACGTTGCTTCAATGCATCCAATTTTTTATCCACCAGCCGAAGAGCGGCTGTGTGATCCATGCTTCCTACGTTAATTCCTCCGACCCTCACTCCCTCCGGCAGTGTTTGTCTGTCGGCGTACAGATGAAGTCCTCCCCACAACATGGCTAGCGCCAGAACACCAGACCATATCCAAATGACAGATAAATGAATTTTTTTCATAATGCAGATGTCTCCTGTCTGATAAGCTTGATAGCGTACTCGTGTGCCATAATATTCATATATATGTGCCAAAAGCAGAAAACTTTCGGTACTATTTAGGTAACAAATTTGTTACAATGATAAACGGTATGATGAAATAGAGAAGTTTTTAAAGGAAATGCATGGAATATGTCGAATGGATATTAGGTTATGCGTAATATGATTAAGCAACGGGAAGTGATCGAGTGATTGAAATGCAGGATGTGTGGAAGACCTATACTAACGGAACCCACGCACTTCAAGGAGTATCGGTCAGAATTGACCGCAATGAATTTGTATACGTAGTCGGCCCGTCTGGAGCGGGGAAATCGACTTTTATGAAGCTTATTTATAGAGAAGAAGTACCTACCAAGGGGCAAATTTCAGTCAATGGTTTTAATATCGGGAAGCTCAAGCAGCGTAAAATTCCCTACGTTCGTCGTAACATCGGAGTCATTTTTCAGGATTTCCGGCTTTTGCCGCGTTTGACGGCTTATGAGAATGTGGCTTTTGCTATGGAAGTTATTGAAGCTCCCAAGAAGCTGATTCGCAAACGGGTACCCGAAGTGCTTGAACTGGTTGGCTTGAAAACAAAAATGAATCGTGAGCCTGCCCAGCTTTCCGGTGGGGAGCAACAGCGTGTAGCGATTGCACGGGCCATCGTAAACAATCCTTCCGTGATCATTGCCGATGAACCTACGGGAAATCTGGACCCGGAAACATCGTGGGAGATCATGCAGTTGCTGGACGAAATTAATTTTCGAGGCACGACCATTGTGATGGCGACCCACAATAAGGACATCGTGAACTCTATGCGTAAACGCGTGATTGCCATTGAAAATGGCAACATCGTAAGGGATCAGGTAAGAGGGGAGTACGGATATGACTTTTAACACCTTCTTACGTCATGTGCGGGAAGGTTTCAAAAACATATTCCGCAATGGCTGGATGTCCGTGGCATCCGTCACCTCGATTATTGTATCACTGCTCATATTGGGCGTATTTATCATGCTGGTGCTCAACGTCAATTCCCTGGCTGATCAGGCAGATAGTCAGGTGGAGGTTAACGTATTTCTGGAGCTGAATGTAGAGCAAAACATGCGTGAAACACTGCAAAAGGAAATCGCGGCGATGCCAGAAATCAGCAAAACGACCTTTGTGACTAAAGCTCAGGGTTTGGAAGAGCTGCGCAAAGATTTGGGTGACAGCGGCAAGGAGCTGCTGGAGGGTTTTGACAAGGACAGCAATCCACTGCCGGACAAAATTGTGGTAGAGGTTATTGAACCAACAACGGTTCCATTTGTGGCCGAAAAGATTGAGAAGCTGAATACGTTGCATCCAGAGAAACCGATTTTAAAGGTTCGTTATGGAAAAGGCACCGTAGAGACGCTCTTTACGATTACGAAGCTCATTCGTAATGTAGGCTTTATATTCGTCGCTGGACTGGCGATCATGTCCATGTTCCTCATCTCGAATACGATTCGCGTGACCATATTGGCACGACGAAGAGAGATTGGCATTATGAAGCTGGTCGGTGCGACCAACTTTTTTATACGCTGGCCGTTTTTTATTGAAGGAGCGCTTATTGGTCTCATTGGTTCCCTGATTACCGTGGGTATTTTATTTACTGGATATCAGCGTTTGCTGACCGCCGTTCAGGGCGATATAGCTCTGAATATGTTGAAGCTTATGCCACTTGAAGGCATTTGGATTCAGTTGAGTGCATTGTTGATTATTTTGGGGATGCTGGTCGGAATTGTTGGCAGTACCCTGTCCATGCGCAAGTTCTTAAAAGTATAAGAAGCGCTGGATGACGTCGTGGTCGATTTAATAGAACGGGGAAGCCCGGTGTTATTTTGCGATAAAGGATGGGGAGTGCAAGTTGAAAAAAACAGGATCTGTGTTGGCCGCTACCTTGGTAGCCGCATTGCTAATCCAGCCTTCTGACGGATATGCCAAAAGCATGAGTGAGATCAATTCGCAGCTGAACAAATTGGAAAAGCAGGCCCAATCTGCCAAGCAACAACAGGAAAAGGCTGCTCAAGATAAACAGTATGCCCAACATTACAAAAATAAAACCGTGCAAAACCTAAAAATTGTGCTTGCTCAGATTAACAGTGTCAGTGATCAGCTGACTCGTGTTGCGGTTCAGATTGATCAAACGGAAGATAATCTGCGTGCGACTAAAAAAGATTTAGCTGAGGCCATTGATCGTATCCAGTCACGGGAAAAAATGCTGGAAACTCGTGTGCGTTTGATGTATACGGATGGAACCGTCTCATATATGGACGTGCTGATGTCTTCGTCCAGTTTTAGTGACTTTCTTAGCCGGGTAGATTCCCTGAAAACGATCGTGGAGCAGGATCAAATCCTGTTGGACGAGCATAAAAAGGACAAGGCTCTGGTCGTAAGTAAGAAGAAGCAGCTGGATACGGAATATAAAAATGCCAAGAAGCTGTATGCGCTCAAGCAGGGCGCCAAAGCAGAACTGAATTCGAAGGAGAAAGAGAAGCAAAGACTGATTTCCAATTATGATCATGATATTGCGGAGTCAGATGAAATCAGCGAAGAGCAAAATGACATGCTGGTAGCCCTCGCGAACAAACGTGTGGGTCTGGTGCAGGAGAAGAACAAGCTCAGAGCGGAGCAGGCTGCCAAAGCAGCACGCGCCAGAGCGGCTGCACGTGCGGCTGAAGCCAAACGATATGCATCTTCTTCCTCAGGCGCTGCCTCGAATTCCAGCCATGCGGCAGCCAGTACGTATACGGGTGGATCAGGTACGTTGGCTTTACCTGTATCTCATTACAGACTCTCATCTACTTTTGGCATGCGGGTACATCCGATTACTGGCAAGCTTAAAGGCCACACAGGTATTGATATGGCGGCTCCGCAGGGAACTGATATTCATGCAGCTGAAGACGGTGTTGTCATTGTTGCCGAGTGGTGGAGTGGTTATGGAAACACAGTTGTAATTGACCATGGAGACGGACTATGGACCCTATACGGACACATTCGCAATGGCGGTACGGTGGTTCATACGGGGCAGACTGTGAAACGTGGTCAAAAAATTGCAGAAGTTGGTTCGACGGGCAATTCCACAGGACCTCACTGTCATTTTGAGGTGCGCGAAAATAATAAACCTGTAAATCCGATGAACTATTTATAGTAAAAAAGGTAAGCCCTATTTATAGCCATTACGGTTGTAGATAGGGCTTTGCTGTAATGGTTAATATCCGATGAAGAACATGTGCATTGAGACACGGAGTAGGATACAATTAACATATTCCGTACAAGCTAGACGTATACTTCGTGGATGGATATGCGTTGTAAGGCAATAGGATACAAGATAATGAGAAGGCGGTGGACGATTAGATGTTGAAAAAAAGTACAGCGATACTCTTGATGGTGATCGGGCTGCTTGGCGGCAGTCTGCTCACTTTTGCCTATACTGGAACGACTACAGTAGGGAACAGCGCTCTGGGCGAAGGACTGCTGGCGAGTGTGACAGGTAGCAGTTCTACTTCCAGAAGTGATATCCGCAAAATCGAAACGGCGATGGACCTGATTCAGGGACAATATTATCAGGATGTGGATCGTACCAAGCTGGTGGATGGCGCCATCAATGGTATGATGGAGTCGCTCGGCGACCCGTATTCCTCTTATATGGGTAAAGAAACTGCACAACAGTTCGAGCAATCTATAGAAGGCTCTTTTACCGGGATCGGAGCTGAAGTAGCGGCTGAAAACGGAAAAGTAGTTGTAGTCACGCCAATTAAAGGCTCGCCGGCTGAAAAGGCAGGGCTACGCTCTAAGGATATTATTTTGTCTGTTAATGGTGAAACACTGGACGGATTGGATCTGAACAAGGCCGTTTCCAAAATCCGTGGACCTAAAGGCAGTCAGGCGAAAGTCAAAATTCAGCGCAGTGGCTCTCCTGATCCGCTCGAATACACGATTACCCGTGACAATATTGATATGGAAACTGTAACAGCTCATATGGAAAGCGACGGTGTAGGCGTCATCACGATCACCCAGTTCTCCTTGAATACAGCAGAACGATTCAAGGAAGAGTTGGCGAAGCTCGAGAAGCAAGGGCTAAAAGGGCTCGTCATTGACGTGCGTAATAACCCGGGCGGCGTGCTTTCCGTGGTCATTGAGATTGCGCAGCAATTTGTACCTTCTGGCAAAACGATTGTACAAGTGGAAGACAAGAATCAGAAGCGTGAAGAAGAGAAATCCAAAGGTTCACGTAAAAATTACCCTGTGACTTTGCTAATGAATAAAGGTAGCGCAAGTGCGTCCGAAATTCTGGCAGGTGCTCTCCAGCAATCAGCAGGTGCTGTGTTGATCGGGGAAAACTCCTTTGGTAAAGGTACTGTACAAACCAGCTATGACAAGCAAATGGGTGACGGTAGCCTGCTCAAAATCACGATTGCCAAATGGTTAACGCCAAATGGAACGTGGATTCATAAAAAAGGGATTAAGCCGAACATCGCGGTGGAACAGCCTGAATACTTCACAGCAGCACCGCTGAACAAGGAAAAGTCCTTGAAATACAATATGAATAGCAGTGATGTGAAAAATGCACAAATCATTCTGCAAGGTTTGGGTTACAAACCAGGTCGCGAGGATGGCTATTTTGACAAAGTAACTGAAAGCTCTGTTATTGCTTTTCAAAAACAAGCGAAGCTGACGGCTAGTGGCATCATTGATGCGAAGACAGCAGCAGCGATGGAAGCCAAGCTGATTGAGAAAATTCGTGATCCGAAAAATGATAATCAACTCAAGCAGGGGATTGAAGAGATTCGGAAGGAAATGAAGACAAGCGTAGCGAAATAATAGTGAGGCTACAACAAGGGGGCTGGAAACAGCCTCCTTTTATATTGGGATTTATTTGCAGTCTGTCGGTTTGTCTTCCCTACGTTGGCAATTTCATATAGAATAAATGGATATGAAGTGTACGTGATCCGCTATACAGCGGGCCAGGGGCATAAGGGAGTGTGAATGGACTTGGAATGGGCATTACAATGGGGATGGAGCGTCTTGAATGCTTGCTTATACCTGCTTATGCAGCCGTTTTATTATATCTCAATACTCATTGTCGCACTTGGTTATCGTCGGCAAATGCTGCTGGAGCGCAAGCTATTTCATACTAAAATGCATAGCTGGGCCTCAGAGACCTGGCGTGTCGTATGGAGTGGTTTGCTTGCTGGAATGGCGCTATCCGTTCTGGGAATGTTCGTCAGCGTGCATCTGAACCCGGCTTCCATCGTGTGCCTGTGGGTAGCAACATTACTGCTCATGCTGGTACGCGTCCGTTACCTGTGTCTCGCTTATTCGGTAGGTCTGCTAGGTGTGGTTCAATTTTTCCTAAATGTGGCCAGTGGCTGGCAACCTGTGGGAGCGCTCGGAACTTCAGTAACGGCTATCCGCGGATTGGATATTCCAGCACTGTTGGTGTTGGCCGCCGTGCTGCATGTGGCTGAGGCGCTGTTGGTTCGCTGGCAAGGGGGGAAAGCTGCCACTCCACTGTTTGTCGAGGGCAAACGGGGGAGATTGGTTGGCGGCTATCGGATGGAAGATCTCTGGCCCATTCCGTTGTTATTGCTGGTACCCACTCAGGGAGGATTCATGCTTCCCTGGACACCGTTGTTCGGCGGCGATGCCGGAACCGGGTATATGCTGGCAGCCTTACCAGTCCTGATGGGCTTCAGCAGCGTGACGCTAGGCCAGCTACCACGACAGAAGGCGGTACTCACTTCGAACCGCTTGCTTCTGTACAGTGTGGCTTTACTTCTGCTGAGCTTGCTGGCTGCATGGTGGAGTCCGCTGATATTGTTAGCAGCGTTATTCTCTTTTCTGGCTCATGAGGCACTGATCTGGTATGGTAATATGGAGGAAAGTCGTCTTAGCCCGATGTTTGTCCATCCGGAGCAAGGGATGCGTGTGCTCGCTGTGCTGCCAGACAGTCCGGCGACAGCCATGGGCATACTGCCGGGCGAGGCCATTTACCGCGTGAATGGAGTTATTGTGAATACCCGTGCCGAGTTACACCAGGCCTTGCGGATCAATTCTGCCTTTTGCAAGCTGGAAGTACGCAATCTGCAAGGCGAGAGCAAGTTTGTGCAGCGAGGCATGTACGATGGCGATCATCACCAGCTAGGGGTCGTGCTTGCACCGGATGCAGACGCGAGCTGGGCCGTATCCCTACAGCCGGCCTCCATCTATCGGATTGTTGCCATGCATATAGGCGCACGGCGACGTAAAGCTGGACAGGCATCGCAGGCAGAGGGTACACAGTTGGATACCATGAACAAATAGATGTTACAATAAGAGGGTAGTCATTATTTGATTAGAGTCGAATAAGGCTACGCTCTTTTTATATGCCAACAGTAGCCTGCTTGAAATCAATATTCTGATCGGTATACAATGAATATGTAATAAGAAGCGTCGATGAACCGAATGTCTATCATGTGTGTCAAGCAGGGAGAGGAAAAGATGAACGCGATTCACTTTATTCGAGAGTACATCAGGCATCCACGCAGCGTAGGCGCTGTTATACCCAGCTCAAGACAGTTGGCCAAACAAATTGCCACACCGATTTACTTTGACAAAGCATCGTGCATTATTGAATATGGTGCAGGGACCGGTGTGTTTACGCAAGAGCTGATTTTGAACAAGCGTCCAGAAACGCTACTTTTAGTGATTGAAGCTAATGAATCGTTTTACAAAACGCTACAAAGCAAGTACGGACACTTGGAGAAGGTACACATCATTCATGGATCGGCTGAGCATGTAGCGCAGTATATACGACAGTATGAGGTTCCAAAAGTGGATTATGTCGTATCAGGGCTCCCTTTCACCAGCCTGCCAGGCGCGTTATCTAGCCTTATTTTGGGACAAACGGCTGAGGTTTTGGGCCAGGAAGGCAAATTTATTACGTTCCAGTACAGCAAGGTCAAACACAATTTTTTCCGCACCTTTTTTGCTGACATTCAGATTAAAAAGGTAAACTGCAATGTCCCGCCCGCTTATGTGTTCACGTGCAGCCTGTAACCTTGCAGCTATGTAGAAGATTAGAATAAATACGAATGCGATTATACGGATGATTATGAGAAGACTTGGTCAGCGTCATTAAGATACTGAAACGGTCTTTTTTTGTTGTCCACTTTCATAGATATATAAGAAGGGGATATGTTAAAAAGCAAAATTCATTTAAGGAATCATATTTTAAAATGGGGCTTAACCTATATATTACATAAGATGGAACCCACTAGATTTTTGTAAGATTCATGATAAATCTGAACTTTTGTTAAAGGAGATTTATATATGGTAAAACCACTGATATTCATGCGTTGGTGTGAGTACTATAAGTTAAGTGATCGTGAGACGGACTTTGTATCTTTTTTTATGATGAATTTCTCGGCTGCCCGTTCAGGCAATCAACCGAAGCTTAGGGAGCAGTTTGTTGAAATTCAGAAAAAAACCTTTCCTGAGTACCCGTTTGATATTACCCCGGAAGAACTGGATTACTCCAAATTCGAAGGTTTGATGAAGCAGGTGTTGAAAATTCATTTTGACACGGCCGAGCTACTATACTCCTTTTACCTCCAAAAGCTGTGCGCACCTTTGGCAGAATACATTTTATCCACTGGAGAATCAGAGCCTGCGCGCATCTATTATAAGCTTATTCAAAAGGATAAAGTACGGTAGGAAAGACGAGTGTGGATAAGCAAGAGCTATTGGGATACTCAAGCAATATGGTTATTTAAGAAATTAATACTAGCTAATTAAAACAATAGTTAAAAATGTCAATATACCTTTGTGTTAAGGTAATATTATAAATCCAGTTTCAAAGAAAGAGGGTGTTGTCTTCGGCTGGAACATTTCAAGCAGGGATATGACGCTGTACCAGAACGATAAACTCGTTTGGAATCAGGAGCCTTAAAGCCTTGTAGAGCGGCACTCGTATGGGTGCCGCTCTTTTCAAACTTAAAGGAGGAAAGCGGCATGAAGGAGAAAAATAGTAGTGGTATTTGGTCCAAACGTTCCAAATGGCTGCCGGTCGTCATGGCATGCACGATTATAGTAGGGGGGGCTCTACCGACTCCAACTGTAGTTCACGGTCAAACGGCAAAGACCGTTACCATTAAAGTCGATACATCCAAGGATCGTAAGCCGATTAGCCCTTATATTTACGGTACGAATCAGGAATTGGCAGGCGATGAGAATCTGACTGCCAGACGACTTGGTGGCAATCGAATGACCGGATATAACTGGGAAAACAATATGTCCAATGCAGGAAGTGACTGGATGCAGTCCAGCGATAGCTATTTATGCGACAACGCCGGATTGACAAAAGCCGAATGTGAAAAGCCAGGTGCGGTGGCAACCTCGTTTCACGATCAATCGCTGAAGCAGGGCACATATTCTTTAGTCACGCTGCCGATGGCTGGTTATGTGGCCAAGGATGGAAACGGAAGTGTGCAGGAAAGTGAAAAGGCCCCTTCTGCTCGTTGGAATCAGGTCGTAAACGCTAAAAATGCGCCGTTCCAACTACAGCCTGATCTGAATGACAATCAGGTTTATGCGGATGAATTCGTCAACTTTTTAGTGAAAAAGTACGGCGTTGCTTCAACAAAGACGGGCGTGAAAGGATATGCGCTCGACAATGAACCCGCTCTCTGGTCGCACACGCATCCGCGCATTCATGGTGAAAAGGTCGGAGCCAAAGAGTTGGTAGACCGGTCGGTAAGTTTATCCAAAGCTGTTAAAGCGGTTGACGCGGGTGCGGAAATTTTTGGGCCCGTTCTTTACGGTTTTGGCGCCTATACAGATCTTCAAACCGCACCTGATTGGAACTCTGTAAAAGGCAACTACAGCTGGTTCGTGGACTATTACCTGGATCAAATGCGCCTTAGCTCGCAAGCTGAAGGCAAGAGATTGCTGGATGTTTTCGACGTCCACTGGTATCCCGAAGCGATGGGCGGAGGCATACGAATTACGAATGAGGTAGGCAATGACGAAACGAAGAAAGCCAGAATGCAGGCGCCTCGTACTTTGTGGGATCCGACCTACAAGGAAGATAGCTGGATCGCTCAATGGAACAGTGAATTCTTGCCTTTATTGCCTCGATTAAAGCAGTCGGTGGATAAGTATTACCCGGGAACCAAGCTGGCTTTGACTGAGTATAGCTATGGCGGCGAAAATGATATTTCTGGCGGTATCGCTATGGCCGATGTGTTGGGCATCTTGGGCAAAAACGACGTTTATATGGCAAACTACTGGAAGTTAAAGGAGGGTGCCAACAACTACGTTAGTGCCGCTTACAAGCTTTATCGCAATTATGACGGAAAAAGCTCTACTTTCGGTGATATCAGCGTTAACGCGCAAACGTCGGATATTGTTAATAGCTCGGTGCATGCTTCCGTAACAGATGCATCCTACAAAGAACTGCACCTCGTTGTCATGAATAAAAGCATGGACAGCGCATTCGGCGCCCAATTTGATCTTTCCGGCGAGACGACTTACGGTTCCGGTAAAGTATGGGGCTTCGACAAAAATAGCTCGCAAATTAAGGAATCCGCACCAATCACGCAAATTTCAGGCAACCGCTTTACCTATACAGTACCACCATTGACGGCTTATCATATCGTCTTGACTGCTGGCAATGATACGTCTGTGCCACCTGTGGAAGGTCCTGAAAGCTTTGCGCTGAGGGCTGAGGCTGGCGATGGGAAAGTCGATTTATCCTGGGACGCTTCCAGCGGAGCTGTAGGGTACAGTGTACAGCGGGCTACGTATGAAAACGGTCCTTTTACTGCTGTAGCATCCAACTTGGTCGAAACGTCTTATACAGATACCAACGTAACGAACGGCACTTCTTATTATTATAAAATAACCGCAAAAACAAAGGCGGGAATAAGCGAATCCAATGTTTTGAAAGCGGTTCCTCGAGCGCCTGTAGACGGATCCAATCGCTATGAAGCCGAAGAGGGCACGCTGAAGGGAACCATTGTGGAATCCAGCGGGACTGGCTTCTCAGGTACTGGTTATGTAACTAATTTCCACAATCCGGGGGATTCCCTGGCGATGACGATTCAGGCAGAGGCGGCAGGCTTGTACAATCTTACAATCGGCTACCGTTCTCCTCATGATGACAAACGCACGAACTTCTCTTTAAACGGCAAAGCGTCTGGCGAGCTGATACTTTCGAAATCGGCTGATTTTAAAGAGACTTCCGGTGGTAAGGTTCTGTTGAATGCAGGGGCCAATACGATCGGTTTTGAAACAGGCTGGGGCTGGTATGATATCGACTATGTCAAGCTGGAGCCAGCTACTGACCGTCCACCGCATGCGGTAACCAAAACGCTCATTAATCCGAATGCGACGATAGAAGCAAGAGCATTGATGAACTACCTGGTTGATCAATACGGGAAGAATATGCTCTCTGGTCAGGAGGAGATAAACGAAATTGATTGGCTTCAAGCCAATGTAGGTAAAAAACCAGCAATTGCAGCGCTTGACCTGATCGACTATTCGCCAAGCAGAGCGGAACACGGTCTTAGTTCCACAGAGACGGAAAAGGCGATTGCATGGGATAAGCAAGGGGGCATTGTTACCTTTGCATGGCATTGGAACGCACCGAAAGGTCTGATCGATACGCAGGGAAAAGAATGGTGGAGAGGCTTTTATGCCGATTCAACTACATTCGATATCGAATATGCGATGAATCATCCAGAGTCCGAAGATTATACATTGCTTATTCGCGACATCGATGTAATTGCGGGGCAATTGAAGAAGTTGCAGGATGCGAAAGTTCCTGTGCTGTTCCGTCCTTTGCACGAAGCGGAAGGCAAATGGTTCTGGTGGGGCGCCAAAGGCCCTGAGCCTGTTAAAAAATTGTATATTTTGATGCATGACCGTTTGACGAATGTGCACAAACTGAACAATTTGATTTGGGTATGGAATTCTGTTGCTCCGGATTGGTATCCGGGAGATGAGTATGTGGATATTTTGAGCTTTGACTCTTATCCGCAAGCAGGCGACTACAGCCCGCAGATTGCAAAATACGAAGACCTTGTTACATTGGGCAAGGACAAAAAGTTAGTTGCCATGAGCGAAAACGGACCTATCCCGGACCCTGATCTGATGAAGGCGTATCAAGCCCATTGGAGCTGGTTCGCTACATGGTATGGGGATTTCCTGAGAGACGGCAAACAAAACAGTCTGGAGCATCTGAAAAAAGTGTATAATCATCCGAACGTCATTACGCTTGAAAAGCTCCCGACTAACTTAAAAACGTATGGCATTACCGAGCAACCATCAGTACCGGGCAGCTTCACGCTGAACGCAGCGGGCGAAACGGCGAAAGTAAAGCTGAGCTGGACAGCATCGGCGAATGCCGCAAGCTATGAAGTGAAGCGTTCGACGGCTGAAAACGGTACGTTCGCCACCGTAGCGAGCGATGTATACGAAAGCAGCTACACCGACACAGCCGTAACGGCAGACACGATATACTATTACCAAGTCGTAGCGAAGAACGATGCAGGTCAAACGCTTTCGAACACGGCTAGCGCAGCACCGAAAGCGGATACTCAGCAGCCGACAACGGGACTGGTGCTCCAGTATCGCACAGCGGATACAAATGTGAACGACAATCACTTGAACCCGCATTTCCAAATTGTAAACAAAGGTACAGCCTCCGTACCGATCAACGAGTTGAAAATTCGCTACTACTACACGATCGACGGTGACCGTGAGCAGACATTCAACTGCGACTATGCAATGCTGAGCTGCTCAAAGCTGAATGGTAAACTGGTTAAAATGGATAAGGCTGCAACCGGTGCTGATTATTATTTGGAAGTCAGCTTCAACTCAGATGCAGGCGTGTTAGCACCTAGAGGAAGCACGGGCGGAATTCAAACTCGTATTCATAAAACAGACTGGTCGAACTATAACGAAAGTGACGATTACTCGTATAAAGGCACGCAAACTTCATTCGCCGATCATACGAAAGCTACGTTGTATCATAATGGGGTACTTGTTTGGGGAACCGAACCGACAGCTAATTAAAATGATATAAATACTATCGCTGAAATGAGCAGGGGGATTTGTATCCTACCTGCTCATTTTTTTATACGAGAAGCCATCTATATGATTATTTTGTAAAAAATGAAATGATATGTTTATTTCTATTCTTTTTGTAACATATCAAGAATTAGAATGGAATTAATTAGAAGGAAGGGGGTTGGAAAATGTAACAGAAACGTAGCCACAGACATAAAGCAAGGTGTTTAGTAGCTTAAGAACTTTTAAAGAAGACTATTAAAGAGGAGAAATGACAAATGAAAAAAGCAATCTTAGCACTATCAATTTCCGCGTTAGCTTTATCTTTAGGGGGAGTAGCTTCGGCTTCACCAGTAAGTTCAACAATATCTGTTGGAGCTCCAGCGAAAGTAACCGTAACCTTTAGTCCTGCCAATGGAGAAAAGCCACCTATTACAAAGCAAGATACTCCCCCACTTAAATTAGGTATAGGTAGCTCATATGCTATGGAAGGTTCTAACTGGATGATTTTGTATGGAAGTGATGTTGTCGAACTTCATGGAAATAAAGCTAAGATGATCGGTTATGGAACAGCCCAAGTAGCCGCATATAAATCTAATGGAGACAAGCTTGGAGTTTATACTTTTGATGTTAGAAGATAGATAGTACTTATATGCAGTGAAGGAGGTGAAGTACGCTTCACTTCCTTCACTTATTTATTATCATGGATTAATCGGGTAAGTAATCTCTAGATCAGGGAAATACTCTATTTTTGGATTTCCATCTTTGTCTAATTCAAATTTGCTCTTATCATCTTTTCTTAAGATAACCTTGTCGACCTTTATAGTAATTGATTTGGGGAGAGAGGTGAAAGGTTCAAAACGTGAATCAGTTATCAGAACGTTTCCATCCGTAGCACTCCAACCGTTGTTGCTTATAAATTTTAGTTGTTTTCCTTTATCATCGTAAATTTCATACTCCAAAAAAGGAAGTGACGAAATTTTCGAATTAGTAGGTAGCTTTATGCGAGTAGTGATGCTGGTTGTAATCGGTGTGAGCTCAACTTTTTCTAGGGTATAGTCAATGTTTGAATACTTTCGCTTAAGAGACGGTGTAAAAACCAAGTTATTCTTGGTGTTCTTTTCCACAGGAATTTCTATTTTAAATGGTTGCTTAATGCCGGAGACAGGCATGGAGACTGTTAAATTAAACTTATCTGGGAAAGGCTTCCCTCCCTGGTTACGTAAATCTGAAAATTGTATAATTGTTGAATTAGAATTTTTCCCAGGTATCGTATAAGGATCAATGGAGTTGCTAGTGTTAGCAGGTGCATAAGAGTGTATGTCTTCTCCATTAATGGAAAGTATTAAATCATCAAGTAATAAGGGTAATTCGGTGTTTAAAAATCTTTTGTCAGTGGTTTGCCGTTCTAAGGCAATGGATATACGTGTTCCATCAAACATAACTTCCGGTACGCTGAGAGTCAGGCCATCGTGAGTGTCACTAAGATTTGGTTTGGATAGTAGCCCTTTTTCGTCCGCTGTTTGTAAACCAAGATCACCAGCTAGCTGGAATATAGAATTCATACCTGGAACTTGTTTTAAGGATGCAGCCATTGTTGGTGAAATGAATCCAGTACTAACGACAAGTGTAAACGCCATTACAAGTGCAGCGGAGGTTCCGAAAAAGGCATTGCGAACTCTTTTTGAACGAGAGTTAGAGCGCTTATAACGTCTTGTTTTCATATTGCTATAGCGTTCCATAGTTCTATCTATTAAATCCACTTGTAATGGAGTATTCCGAATAAGCTTTTGTAAGTGCTCGATTTCTTTATCTTCCGGGTTTAAATGAATGCTCAATTTGTTTTCCTCCCTTTTCATTGTAGTTAATTAGCTTTTTACGGAGTCGCTCATATCTTTTTCGGATCGTGGATGATTTCAGTCCCATAATTGTAGCAATCTCTTCGTAGTTGTAATCCTCAAGCGAACGTAATAATAAAATCTGGCGATCTTTTAATGTTAGCTGGTCCAGTAACTCGTGAATTAAATTTGTATATTCATGTATGGGTTGTTGCTTTAGGTTCAGTTTGTACTGAATGAAGGATTTGAATGTTCTAGCGTTTCTTTTTAATAAGTCAGTGCAGTGATTTTGAGCGATTTTGTAAAGCCAAGCTGAAAAAGAAACTGTAGGTACGAACTGACGGATGTGCTCAAGCCCTTTGATGAATATTTCTTGAGCGGCATCTTCTGCTTCTTCCTGATTTTTAAGTAAGTAGTAGCAATATAAAAAGATCTGTTGTTGATAACGTCGTATGATATGTGTGTATGCTTGTTTGTCGCCTGCTTGGACCTGCTCTATGACAAGATTGATGTCTGCGTTTTGATTGTCTGTATTTAGTTTTTCCATTAACGTCCCTCCCTTCTGCCTATATAACTGAAAAAGATATACATTTGTGACATTCAAATAAAAAAACTTGAAGTTTGTTTTTAATGGTTCTCCAAATGTACCTCATTTAACTTTTCAATTATCACGGAATTCGTAAAAAAAAGGCTTCTTTCTAAGGCATCATAAAATAAAATGACTATATAGACCATATATTTCACTATTTTAATTATTTTGTAATGAAATGAAGTTCTTACGACCGAAATCACATGTTAAGTATGACTTACGATATAACTGCAACTATATTGAGGGGGATTGAAATGGAACATGCACCTACGATCCGCTCGACGATAGAGACCGAACTAAAGCAAAGGGGATATACATTTAGCAGCTTTAGTAAAATATCTGGTATTAACCGTGGTACATTCAGTACCATGCTGAACAGTAACCCACCCAAGCCGATCTCCGTTCGGCAGATGGACCTGATTACTAAGGCATTAGGGTATCCCGAGGGCTGGTTGTATGAGTTGTACATAGATGAATGCTTTTACGAAGGGAAAGGGCACTGGAAACGGATCAAACCTTTTTTATTGCGTTGTGTAGAGTTAGGAAAGGGAGACTGTATTCAAAAGGTATTGACGAGACTAACGGAGGATTTGTTCTATGTGTCGACAATATTTGAGCTTGCAGAAGAACTACACGAAGTAGGTAAGCAAAAGGAATCTATCCCCTTTTACGAGTGTGTAATAGAAAATGAAAGGTATTACCACTCGGAGCGCTTGGCCATTAGTCAATACAGATTGTTTTGTTACTCGCTTACTGAAGATTTAGAAAGCAGCTTAAAAGCTGCTATTAAATTCGATCCATTTCGCAAAAGCTTGCCAGAGAATCATCAGTTGGATGGATTATTGAAGTTAACCAATGTTTATTTCAACACAAGTAATTGGGAGATTGCGATAAAGTATGCGAAAGAACTTCGGACACTGGCTATAAGTGTCTATCATCAGCAAGTTTATAGTTGTTCGAAAAATAGGAAACTGGATAACATCAATAGTGAGAAGCCCCTTGTCGTATACTATGGTCTAGGGTATTTATTGCACGGGAACGCGTTGGAGAATCAAGGAATGTATGAAGAGGCTTTAAAATTCATTCCCTATTATGAAGATTTGTCATGGTTTGAGGGATTGGATGAAAATGGTCTACAAGGGGTGAAAATGCTCCAATTATGGGCAAAGGCTAATCTTCTTAATTTAAAAGTTTTAATTGGAGATGTCAGCAGCTTAGCAGCTTATGTCGAGCTTATACAGCAAAATCCCCAAGAAATTTCTCATGGTCTAATTACCATTATAGAGTCGGCAAACAAGTATAATTTCTCTTTAGAAGATGTCCTAGATGTTTTCTCTGACGAAATTGCTGATTATAAGAAATTCGTCTCAACACCATCACACTATCAAATAAGTACTCTTTTATGGAATTATTCCCGCGTGTATCTGGAACTTGCGCGTTACTATTTCAACATAGGCAGATATTCAGAAGCTATTGACAATATAATAAAAAGCCTTAGGGTATCCACTCAGTTAAATACGAAGAGTAATTTTATTAAAGGAGTAACCTTGTTATTCGAAAAACTAACAGGCCATATTACACATGAACAACTTGCAGAATATGAAAAAGTGCTTGAAGAAGTGCGTTATGGTATGAAGCAAATGGTTCTCTAAACTAATTTGAACAGTCTCAAAGTATCCTCACAGTTGAATGATAAGGCTTACTATATCAAGTCTATCACGTTATTGTTTGAGAAATACAAAAACCATTCGACACATGAACAACGGGCAGAATATAAAAAGTACTTAAAGCTGTCGAATATAACATTAAGCAAATGACGCCTTAAAACTCAAAAGGGCTATGTACATTTCTACTATAGGTAGAAAAACATAGCCTTTTTTGACATTTAAAGAGTATGGTGCACGGCTAATTCTGAGAATTTAATTTCTCATTAGCATCCGAATCACCTGAGTTACTCACTAAAAGCTCACTCTCTGTCGAGAAAAGTTCCTTTAAAATACGATAAGCTTTATTTTGCCCTGCTTCATTCTGCTGGGAAAGTATACGAACGCATTCCCAAATCCAAGGCTGGCTTTTGAGTTCTTCATATGGATTATAGTCAAAAAATGCAAATACGTTTGTGTCCAGCGCCTCTGCTATTTTCTCCAGTGTCTTGATCTGCACATTGACCTCACCGCGCTCTAACTTGCCGATATAGGAACCTGTTGAATCGGATGCTTCTGCTAACTGTTCTTGTGTAATACCCCGCAATTTTCGAAATTGACGGATTTTTGTTCCTAATAGTTTCGTTGTTTCCATAGACATCCACACTCCTATAGTATGAGTGTAGACAAAGCTAGATTAAGCGTGGAGGTAATTAAATTACCTTAATTATTCGTCGTTTAGTTCTTGTAAGAACTATTTTAATAACATCAAATTCCATAATATAATAAAACAGTGTAGAAAAGGGGTTGACCATCATCCAATTTATTCATATAATTTCTAGTATATTGTAATTGATTGTCGAGGAGGGTGATTTTTTAAAATCATCTGAATATGCCGGGGGTGTTTTTATTGGAAAATGCAACCACGATTCGTTCGGAAATTGAGAAAGAATTAAAACTTGGTGGCTACACGTTTAATAGTTTTGGACAAGCTACGGGGCTTAACCGGGGTATATTTAGTGCGATGCTTAACGGAAATCCACCTAAACCTATATCTGTAAGACAAATGGACTTGATTACCAAAGCCTTTAATTATCCAGAGGGCTGGTTATATGATCTGTATGTGGATGAATGTTTTTATGATGGAAGACCACATTGGAAAAGGGTCAAGCCGTTCCTGATTCGTTGTGTTGAAGTGGGAAACTTGCGATGTGTTGAGAAAGTGCTTTCACGCTTAATGGAAGATCTTAACCACATTCCAACAATCTTTGCTTTGGCAGAGGAGCTTTATGAAGAAGGGAAGTTACAAGAGGCAATTCCTTTCTATGAATGTGTCATTGAAAATGAGAAATACCAACATTCAGAGAGGTTGGCAATTAGTCATTATAGAATTTTTTCAATCTCTGTTAGTGAAAGTATGGAAAGAAATTTGGAGGCCGCACTAAGATTTGTACCCTTTAGAAATCGGGTACCCTTAGAATATCATTTAGATGGTTTGCTTAAACTGTTAAATCTTTATCACAATTTGCATCAATGGAAAGAAGCGGAGCGTTATGCGGATGAATTAAGAGCGCTTACAACTATTGTATGTAAAAGTAGAGAAACTAATAAAAAGAGTTTTACATTGAAAACTGAAAGACATTTAGTTGTCTACTATGGTCAAGGTTATTTGATGAAGGGAATTGCATTGGAAAAACAAGAAAGATATGAGGAGGCCATGAAGTATATTTCTGGCTATGCTGATTTGAGTTGGTTTGAAGATTTAGGGGGAATTGGACAAAAAGAAGTACAAAAGTTCACCCTTTGGGCAAATGCTAATCAACTTAGCTTGAAAATTCTTATGGGCGATACAAGTAGTTTACCAATGTATATTCAATTTCTAAAAAATAACCCACCCGAGATTTTGTTGGGTTTATTAACGATAGTAGAGTCGGCTAACAAGCACGGTTTTTTAATTGAACATATTCTCCAACAGTTTTCTCATGAATTGGCCTCATTTAATAATGAATTATCTATGGAAGCCAGCTACTATAAACAGTCATTTAGTTATGACACTTATGCTGATTTGTGTTACCAACTGGCCATATATATGTTTAATAACCATTCCCATGAAAAAGGCATCTATTATGTTTTAAAAAGCTTGAAGAAATGTCTGGAAATCAGCAGTAAAGAAAAGTTTATGATTTGTACAGCATTATTTGAAAGGTTTAGAAACAAAGCAACAAAAGACCAAAAATCAGAATATGAAGGTATCATGGAGGAGGTTTTAATCAATGCGAGTAAAAAACCTTAAATACATGCTGATTATGGGTTTTTTTAGCTTTTTAGCATTCTCTCATTACATTGTTGTTTTTGGACATGGTGCAGGAGGTTAATAGTTATCAAAAAAGCCAATTCTTTTGAATTGGCTTTTTTGATTCATTCCGTTAAAGGGATGAATTGGGTTTTATTATATTTTTAACCTGTGGGGAAGGTATCAGCTTGTAAACTAATGTAAATACCACACCGAACAGGAGGTTTATTGATGTGAAATGGAAACAATTGGAGGAATGCATCGAAGAAAAGCGGAAGGAACTAAATGATTTGGCGAATGAGGTGGGATTGAAGGATCGGCGGGTGTTAATCAAGTCCATGGAGTTAGATCGACTCCTTAATAAATACAGCGACTGGAAATATAGCTATCGTAGACAACAGAGCATCCCCCAAAGTTCACAAATACAAGAGAAGCAACACGAGCTTGTCCTATCTTATTAATCTTCAAGCATCATGACAAGATAGAATCTAACTTCACCAGGGCTTCTAATACATAGTGGGATATAGAATAAACAAAATAATCTCTATTGCATCTCGTACGCTGCTCTTATCCACGTTGTTCGTACGGTTTATTGTTCTGCGTCTACATCAGGCGGAAGCCATGTATTAATGATGAATATGTATCAAAAAAACCTCCCGATTCACGTTATTACGTGATTCAGGAGGTTTTTGGGTTTTACTGTTGAAGTTGGCGTAGTACGGTGATTTCGACACGGCGGTTTTTTTGTCGTCCAGCTTCGGTGCTATTGTCACCAACCGGTCGGGTATCTGCATAACCTGCATACTGAAATCCTGAGGGTGAAAGTTGCTCTCTGTCGAGAAAGAATCGGAGTACAGATAGTGCCCGTGCGCCTGAAAGCTCCCAGTTATCCTTATACATCGATGAGTTCGAGGAGCGCGTGAACGGAATGTTGTCCGTATGGCCCTCAATGCTAATCGGTGTTTTCAAATCTCGAAATAGACTGGCCAACTTGGATAGTGTGTTGGCAGAGCCTTGCTTGAGTGCAGCTCTACCTTGATCGAATAAAAAGCGGTCATTCAGCGTAATGACAATACCACGCGGCTGATCTGACACAAAAATCTGATTTTCCAGTTTGTTGTCCGTAATATATTCTTGAATGACACCCATTAAATTTTGCAGCTCTTTTTCCTGCGTGCGGAATGCTTGTTCACGTTCGGTAAGCTTTGTCGATCCAGTTTCCTTTTTATCGGCTGCTGGTTGCTTGGTCGTGGGTGGATTCTTGCTGGTATAACGATCGGCAGTACCTGTAATGCCCGAGCCTTGCTCCAAAATAGAATCTCCCTTGTGGAACGTATCCTGAAGGGATTGAACAACGACATCGTATTTTTTAGCATCCAAACTACTCATGGCATACATCACAACGAAAAATATGAGCAGCAGGGTGATTAGATCGGCATAGGTAATCATCCAGCGGTCACGATGGTCTCCGCCGCCTCCTTGACCCCCTCGGCGCTTACCGCGCGTTCTCATGGAAGTCCTCCTTTGGAGATGCGTCCTCAGTGCGTGAGCGACGAGGCGGTTTGCGATCTATATTTTGCTCTGAGCGGATAAAGAACTCCAACTTTTTGCGTACAAGCTTTGGATTCTCTCCGTTTTGGATAGCTAGAATACCTTGGAGCAGCAAATCCATTGTGATAATTTCACTCTCACTGGCTGCTCTTATTTTGGATGCGATGGGTAGAAAGATCAGATTGGCGCTAGCAACGCCGTATAGGGTTGCGATAAAGGCAACAGCAATGGACGGACCAAGCGCAGTAGGCTCGGTCAGGCTGCCCAGTACATGGATCAGGCCCATAACCGTACCGATAATCCCCATCGTAGGGGCATAACCGCCTGCGGATTCAAATATTTTGGCGTACCCCTCATGTTTGTGTTCAATGGCATCTAACTCAAGCTCTAAGATCTGTTTGATCTGTTCCTGCTCGGTGCCGTCGATGACCAACTGAAGACCTTCGCGCAAAAATGCATTCGGATGCTCTGATGAAATACGCTCTAGCGCAAGCACACCGGATCGGCGTGAGGTGGCAGCCATGGAAACCAAATCTTCTATATATTGCTCCGTAGGATTGTCCTCACGGCTAAATGCCATCCGTAGAGCGGTGGGGATCGTCTTCAGCTTGGAAGCGGGGTAGCTGATCACAACTGCGGCGAAAGTTCCCCCAAATACAATGAGAGCCGATGTACCTTGAAGCAGCCCGGTAAATTCGCCGCCTTCCCATAAGAAGCCACCGATTAATGCTATGATTCCTGCGATGATGCCCAATACGATGGTGATATCCAAAATTTAATTCACTCCTATTCAAGACTTATCGTTTGCATCCGCGGTAAGAAAGAGGTATAATACGGGAACAAACATTCTTATCCAACCATATTTCCCAAGTATCATTGCTCGGGAAATATCGACATAGAGTTACAGGTAAAGACGTTAAAGCTCGACTGGTGTAAAATCATGATGTTTCCATTTTAGACGATAAGGGTGATGCAGGGCAATGAGTGATATCGTTGTTAGCGATAAGACTTTTGAAATTCAGTCGGAATTCCAACCTCAAGGCGATCAGCCCCAGGCCATTTTTGAATTGGTAGAGGGAATTGCAGAAGGAAAGAAGCATCAAACGCTATTGGGTGCTACGGGAACAGGTAAGACGTTTACCATCGCACAAACCATTGCCAAGTTAAATCGGCCTACGCTGGTTATTGCACATAATAAGACTTTGGCTGCTCAACTGGCGAGTGAGTTTAAAGAATTCTTTCCGAATAACTCCGTCGATTATTTTGTCAGCTACTATGATTACTATCAACCGGAAGCATACATCCCGTCTTCCGATACGTATATTGAGAAGGATTCCAGCATCAATGAGGAGATTGATAAACTTCGCCACTCAGCGACAAGCTCTCTGTTTGAGCGTCGTGACGTTATTATTGTAGCGAGTGTCTCCTGCATTTATGGTTTGGGTTCGCCGAAAGAATATTCAAGCCTGCTGCTTTCGCTTAGAGTTGGCATGGAGAAACCCCGCAATCAGATTTTGTCCCGCTTGGTCGATATTCAATATCAGCGGAACGATATCAACTTCGTGCGGGGTACTTTCCGTGTACGGGGGGATGTTGTTGAGATATTCCCGGCTTCCCATGGGGAACATGCTATACGTGTAGAACTATTCGGGGATGAAATTGAACGAATTACCGAGATTAATGTGCTTACGGGTGAATTGATCGGTGAACGTGATCATATTGCTATTTTCCCGGCATCTCACTTTGTTACTCATGAGGATACGATGAAGGTAGCATTGGTCAACATTGAACGTGAGCTTGAAGAGCGGTTAGCAGAGTTGAAGGAGCAAGGGAAGCTGTTAGAAGCGCAACGTTTGGAGCAACGTACCCGCTATGATATCGAGATGATGAAAGAGGTTGGTTTTTGTTCCGGTGTCGAGAATTATTCAGGTCCACTGACATTCCGTGAGCGAGGAGCAACACCATATACGCTAATGGATTATTTCCCGGATGATATGCTGATCGTCATTGACGAGTCCCATGTAACATTGCCACAGATTCGTGCCATGTATAACGGTGACCAAGCACGTAAGAATGTACTGGTGGATCATGGTTTTCGTTTGCCGTCTGCATTGGATAATCGCCCGTTGAAGTTTGAAGAGTTTGAGGACAAGGTAAGTCAGATTATCTATGTATCAGCTACTCCAGGACCCTATGAGATGGAGAAGTGCGAAACGATGGTGCAGCAGATTATTCGTCCTACCGGGCTTCTTGATCCGATTATTGAGGTGCGTCCGAGCAAGGGGCAGATTGACGATCTTATTAATGAAATACGGCTTCGCATAGAACGTGAAGAACGGGTGCTGGTGACCACACTTACGAAGAAGATGTCCGAAGATTTGACTGACTATTTAAAAGAAGTAGGCATCAAGGTCCGGTATATGCACTCCGAGATTAAGACGTTGGAGCGGATGGCTATTTTGCGGGATCTTCGTCTAGGGACCTTCGACGTGCTAATCGGGATCAATCTTTTGCGGGAGGGTCTTGATTTGCCGGAAGTATCTCTGGTCACGATTTTGGATGCAGACAAAGAAGGCTTCCTGCGTTCTGAGCGCTCTCTGATACAGACAATCGGACGGGCAGCACGGAACAGTGACGGTCGTGTTATTATGTACGGCGATAAGATTACCGATTCTATGGATAAAGCGATAAAGGAAACGGAACGTCGGCGTGCGATTCAAATTCAGTATAATGAAGAACATGGGATTACCCCGCAAACCATACGTAAAAAGATTCGTGATGTTATTGAAGCAACTAAGGTGGCAGAATCGAAGAATGATTACCTTCCTAATGAGACGGGTAAACTTTCCAAGAAGGAGCGCCAATCACTCATTCAGCGTCTGGAAGCAGAGATGAAAGACGCCGCCAAGAACCTACAGTTCGAGCGGGCAGCCGAGCTGCGTGATGCTTTGCTGGAGTTGCGAGCTGATTAAACATTGAGAATAAGCTAGAAGCAAAACATATGAAAATAAAATGTTTGATTGCTTTGCTTTTAAAAATAGTGAGGGCGGCCTATGTGGTCGTTCTCTTTGCGATATATCACTTCCATGGGATAATCCAATGCGATATAGCATGACGTGAACTACGGCTAAGGAGATGAAACATTTGGCGAATGAAAGCATCATCATCAAAGGCGCACGCGCGCATAATCTCAAAAATATTGACGTGACGATTCCACGGGACAAGTTCGTCGTCCTGACAGGGCTTAGCGGCTCAGGTAAATCGTCGCTGGCTTTCGATACGATCTATGCGGAAGGGCAGCGGAGGTATGTGGAATCTTTATCTGCGTATGCCCGTCAATTTCTCGGGCAAATGGAGAAGCCGGACGTTGATTCGATTGACGGTCTGTCTCCTGCCATTTCCATTGACCAAAAAACAACAAGTCGGAATCCGCGTTCTACTGTCGGAACAGTTACCGAAATCTATGACTACCTGCGGTTGTTGTTTGCCCGGGTGGGTCATCCTCATTGTCCTGAACATGGCATTGAAATCACGTCACAGACCGTCGAACAGATGGTAGACCGCATTTTGCAGTATCCTGAGAAGACACGACTGCAAATCCTAGCTCCATTGGTATCGGGTCGCAAAGGTGAGCATAAAACACTGTTTACGGATATAGCCAAGCAGGGCTTTGTGCGGGTACGTGTGAATGGCGAACTGCGTGAATTGTCTGAGAAGATTGAGTTGGAAAAGAATAAGAAGCACTCGATTGAAGTGGTCGTAGACCGCATCGTTGTCAAGGAAGATGTGCGTGCGCGTCTGTCTGACTCTATTGAGACGGCATTGAATCTTTCAGGCGGGCAGTTGCTTGTAGACATTATGGGGCAAGAGGAGTTGCGGTTCAGCTCCAACTTTGCATGTCCTATTTGTGGATTCAGCATAGATGAACTGTCTCCGCGGATGTTTTCCTTTAATAGTCCGTTCGGCGCTTGCCCGGATTGCGATGGGTTAGGAGTTAAAATGGTGGTTGACCCTGATTTGCTCATTCCCGATCCTGAAAAAAGTGTGGAAGATGGGGCGTTTCAGGCTTGGAGTGGGGGAACTTCCACTTATTATCCTCAATTTTTACAGTCAGTATGCGAGCACTACGGTATTCCACAGGACATTCCTGTTAGTCAATTGACGACAGAACAAATGAACCTCATTTTACATGGAACGGGTGAGCAGAAGATCCGTTTCCGCTATGAAAATGATTTTGGTCAACGTAAGGAAGCCTATGTGACCTTTGAGGGGATTATCCCCAACTTGGAGCGTCGGTATCGTGATACGGCTTCTGAGGGCATACGTGAATTTATTGAAGGCTTTATGAGTGCAAAGCCATGTAACACCTGTAAGGGACATCGACTGAAAAAAGAAAGCCTGTCGGTAACCATTCAAGAGCGCAATATTGCTTATGTAACAGCCCTGTCTATCGGTGAAGCCTCAAACTTTTTCCATACACTGGAGCTGAGTGAGAAGGAGAAGTCGATTGCCAATCTCATTTTAAAAGAAATTAACAGCCGACTGGGATTCCTCGTTAACGTGGGTCTGGAATACCTGACTTTAAGCCGTGCGGCAGGCACGTTGTCAGGCGGTGAGGCACAGCGTATCCGATTGGCGACACAGATCGGGTCCAGTCTGATGGGTGTGCTTTATATTTTGGACGAGCCTAGTATCGGGCTGCATCAGCGAGATAATGATCGTCTGATTAGTGCTTTGGAGCATATGCGGAATCTTGGCAATACCTTGATCGTAGTGGAGCATGATGAAGATACGATGATGGCGGCGGACTATATCATTGATATCGGGCCGGGAGCTGGAATCCACGGTGGGATGATTATGTCGCAGGGGACCCCGCAGGAAGTTATGGAAGACCCGAATTCCTTAACCGGGCAGTATTTGAGCGGACGCAAGTTCATTCCGGTCAATACCGAGCGGCGCAAGCCTGCTGATAAGTGGCTGGAGATTCGCGGAGCCAAGGAGAACAATCTCAAAAATGTGAATGTCAAAATTCCGTTGGGTGTTTTCTCGGCTGTTACTGGTGTATCCGGCTCTGGAAAGTCGACGCTGGTCAACGAAATTTTGTACAAAACGTTGGCGCGTGATCTGAACCGGGCGAGAGTGCGTCCAGGGCAGCACAAAGAAATTCGCGGGCTAGAGCATATCGAAAAGGTTGTTGAGATCGATCAATCGCCAATTGGCCGTACACCGCGTTCCAATCCTGCAACGTATACTGGTGTATTTGATGATATCCGTGACTTATTCTCGCAGACGAACGAGGCCAAAGTACGAGGCTACAAGAAAGGCCGCTTTAGCTTTAACGTTAAGGGAGGTCGTTGTGAAGCTTGTAGAGGCGACGGCATCATCAAGATTGAGATGCATTTTCTGCCAGATGTGTATGTTCCATGTGAAGTGTGCAAAGGCAAGCGTTACAACCGGGAGACCCTGGAGGTTAAATACAAAGGAAAAAGTATTGCCGATGTGCTGGAGATGACGGTAGAGGATGCGACGGAGTTTTTTGAAAATATTCCGAAGATTCATCGCAAGATCCAGACGCTGATGGATGTAGGTTTGGGGTATATCAAGCTGGGTCAGCCTGCGACTACCTTGTCTGGCGGTGAAGCACAGCGTGTGAAGTTGGCCTCCGAATTGTATCGTCGCAGCACAGGCAAAACCATTTATATTTTGGATGAGCCGACAACTGGTCTGCATGTTCACGATATTGATCGATTATTGACGGTGCTGCATCGTTTGGTTGATTCAGGAGAGACGGTGCTGGTCATTGAGCATAATCTGGATGTGATTAAAACAGCCGATTATCTGATTGATTTGGGACCGGAAGGCGGAAGTGGCGGTGGAACGATCTTGGCTACCGGGACACCGGAGCAACTCGTGAAAGTCGAAGAATCCTATACAGGTCGATACTTAAAGCCGATCCTTGAACGGGATACAGAGCGTAGCCAAGCGCTTCAGACAGTCGATCTATAGATATCGTTTAACGTACGCTTTAAAAGCCCTGCACAGGCAGGAAGGCAGAATACGAACTACTGTATTTATGCCTTCGCCTTGGCAGGGCTTTATTTTTTTTGTAAAAAAAGAAAACTTTTATCAAATTCCTGCGTTAAAGCATGTGACACGTAGTTTACCAAGCGCTGGGATAATAAATCTATACGTATATTCATCGACAGAAAGTCTCTGAGTAGTCTCTAAATTTTGGAGTTTTGGATGTTTAGGTTCGGACTTGAAGAGGTAAATATATAAATCGTCATAGCATCATACAAAGTTCCGTGCCCACGTGACACCATTACAAGTTGAAGCGAAACCGTCTCTAGTTTTATCACATCTAAGGTTCATACAACATCTCTGAGGAAGTCATGAAGGGAGCTGGAACGCTTGAAGGTTAAGCAAAGTAGAGTTTTACGTACACGTGTGTATACATGGGCAGCAGGAGCTGCTTTGGCGGCATGCTTGATGGGATATAGTGCTGCACCGTCCTATGCCTCCGAGGTGTCCGAGGCGTTTGTGCCCAAACAAGCCGAAATCGAAACAAGTGCGGCCATTGGCAGTATTAAGGATTTAGGAAACGCTCACAATTACATTCAACCCACAGCAAATGGTGGGTTTTTAACGCTGAACGTCGAGGACGATACAGAAGCAAGTGTAGTACACGTCACATATGGCAAGCTGGACAGTTCTGTGGAGGCTGTATGGAAACATCAGCAGGATCTGAACGTACAGCCTGGAACAAGCAGCAGGGGAGTCCAGCGGGAGACGTCGGATGGTGGCTTGCTGTTTCTGATTGAATATACAAAACCGAACGGAATACGAGAGTTGCAGGCTTCACGATTGGACGAGGATGGAAACACCTTGTGGTCCAAAACATTACCCACAGATGGCTTGATATCTCATGGGGAGGATTCTCAGGTTGGCTTGGAGCCACTGGAGGATGGCGGTTTCCTGGTCTCCTATCTGAACCTTGCGGAACAGTCCTTCACTGTACTCAAATACACTGAAACTGGCGATATACAATGGAATCGAACGACGGCCGGAGTGACCTCGGGTTGGCTGGTCGGCAGTCACAATGGATATTATGCGCTTTTGAACAGCTCAGATGGTCCCGTGGGGGTACAAGCAGATGTATATGGTCGCGATATCCGTGACATCCATCTGGACTTGGGATCAGGTAAAGAAATTGCCGCAGTACGTGAGTTGCCGAGCGGTCATATTGCTGTAACAGGGCTTAAAGGAAACAGCAAGCGTACACAGGTGCTAAGTAATAGTCTGCAATTATTTAGCAATACAGCGGACTACGGGGCTGACCAGGTGTATCTGCCTGAGGAGCAGCTGTATGTCCAGTTCAGTGATCAATATGATCCACTGGGGAAAACGACGAAGATGCATGGCATCACCATTACAGGCTTGAAAGAAAACGGTACGAAGGTGTGGGAAACGAGGACTCATTATAAGGAGGACAATTCCTTCGGCATCCGGTATGATACGGGATTGATATATAAGATACCTTCAGGCTACGCGGTGGTGACATCTACAACAGGCGCTCATAAACCGACAGTGCTTGATTTTGCAAAAATATTGATACCGGAGTAATCCGGTGTCTTTTTTTTGTGAAAGTGAGGGAGACGATATTGCGGGGCTGTATGGCGATAAGAAACAGCCTGCTTGTATATGGGATACAAGCAGGCTGTTAATAGGCTCTATATTTAGGATGCAACGTGGCTGGACTGTAAAATGGCAGACAGCTTTTCCTGGAAAGTCGGAATACCTACACGCTGTACATATGCGTAAAAGCTTTCGCCAGCGCTCCTGTTTTCTTTGTAGAACAGAATGAGCTCCGCCAGCACAGGTCCAACCTGATCCCCACGTACGCGACCTTTGAGCGCCTTGTTAAACTGGGCGCCTGCCCCAAGCGCTCCGCCGACAGCGATGTCGAACGCGTCGACCAAGCCTTCCGGTGTCTTTATGAGCGAGCCTTGCAGACCGATGTCCGCAATATGCTTTTGACCGCAGGAATTTGGGCAACCGATAAAATGAATGCGCACCTTTTCATCCAATTGTACGTGCTGATCCAAATACTCGGCAACGTCAACCGCCCGTTTTTTGGTTTCCACAATCGCCAGATTGCAAAACTCATTTCCTGTGCACGATACCGTACGACTCATAAAATGCTTGGGTCGTGGTGTCAGGCGTTGCAGCACGGGAGCTTCCAGTAGTTCATCCACTTGCTCATCCGGCACGCCGCTCAGCAAAATATTTTGCGACATCGTGGTACGAATCTGACCATCGCCATAGCGGTCAGCCAGTTCGGCCAGTTCATGCAACTCGTCAGCGCTAAGGCGACCGACAGGCACGTTCAGACCGACATAGTTCAGGCCTTTTTGGGCTTGAGGATGCACACCGTCAAAATAGGCGGCTTGCCAGCCAATCGTTTTGTCCTCGCCTCTTCCGGGCATTTCACCGATATACTCGGTGAGCTTAGCCAGAAATTTGTCTGGGCCCCAATCGACAACGAGGAATTTCAAGCGAGCATGGTGCCGCTTTTCCCGATAGCCGTAATCACGGAAAATGGTGGTGACAGCAATAGCAACCTTCAGCACTTCCTCTGGACGAACAAACAAATCCAGAGACTGTGCCATATGCGGCTTGGCGGACAAACCTCCACCAACCATCACATGGAAGCCGATCACTTCTTTTCCGTCGAGGATCTTGGTGGCCGGAGTGAAGGACAGGTCGTTAATTTCAGCCTGTGCATTGTTGTACGTATTACCGGAGATAGACATTTTGTACTTACGCGGCAGATTGGAGAAGTCTCGATTTAATAAGAAAAAACGGTTTACTTCATCTACAATCTCTTGGGTATCCACCAATTCATTGGGATCAATACCAGCCAGCGGATTACCGACAATGGTACGCGGGCAGTCTCCACAGGCTTCGAAGGAATACAAGTTGACTTTTTCCAGTCTTTCAAAAATATCGGGCAAGCTTTCGACTGTCAGCCAGTGGAATTGAATCGCCTGGCGAGTGGTGACGTCCACAAGACCGCGTCCGTATAGCGCGGATATGTCTGCCAGTGCATGTGCTTGTGCTGAAGTCATGATCCCTGTGTTGATGCGGACTCGCATCATGAAATGACCATCCTTGGGCTTTTGCTGATATACCCCAGCCCATTTGAAACGATCCATATCGTCCGCAGAGATCGAGTCATAGCCTTCGTTGGCATAGTTTTCAATAATGGTACGGATAACGTCGAGACCGTCCTTTTCCAGCTTGACTAACTCGAATTTGTTAAGCTTATCGGGATGAGCGTTCCAGATTGGTTCGTAGGCCATTCTTTTAACCTCCTGTAGGTGCTTATTTATACTTTAGTGTTTTGGATAGAGGACTCATGATTTTATTCTTTATTTCCGACAATAAAACTAAGATATAATGTGATGGTATCATAGTTGGTTATGCCCGTAAACGAAGGAATGACCTAAACGGTATAACGATTATTTATCGGTTTTGCTTATTTTTTTGATATAAGGATTTGGAAAATTTATAATATAAATAGCATGAGAGGACAGGGATGCAGCAAACGGCGCCTTTTAGAAAAAGATAGGGCTTAAAGCGATTGTATACGTGTCCCCTCTATGGTAGATTTGGACTAACTGATAGAACAGGGTCATGTAAGAGAGGGAATGGTGAGTATATGCGTAAGATGGGGAAAAGGGCAGTTGTTCTGGCTTTGGGCAGCGCTCTATGTGTTTCTGGTACGGCAGGTGCAGCCAGCAGTGGGACTGCGTTAAAGGCCAAAGTCATTAATGGTGGGGTCTATGTTAACGTAAGCGATATGAATAAGGCATTAGGAACCAGCGGCGCATATAACAGCGCAAATGGTACATATACGTTATCGGCCGGTCGTGTGCCGCAGGTGGTTAAAAATGTATCTCCTTCTGTGGTCGGTATTATTGGCCGTTCAGCCACGGGAGAGACCGTAGCAGGAGGAGATCGATACAACCTGGCTCACGGCACGGGTGTCATCATTCGTACAGATGGATGGATTGTGACGAATGCGCATGTTATCGAAGGATTAGGTGATGCCGTGGTCGTAACCTCGGACGGAAAATCTTACGGAATCACCGACAGCTATAGCGATCCGATCAGTGATTTGGCATTAGTTAAAATCAAGGCAAGCGGCCTCAAACCCGCTACCTTGGCAGCTTCAACGAACAGTCTACAGGTAGGGGAGCAGGTAGTGGCTATTGGTACGCCTATATCCTTTTCACTTCGCAATTCGGCAACCTCAGGTGTGGTTAGCGGGCTGAACCGTGGTGTCAACGCTGCTTATCGTTTGATCCAAAGTGATACCGCGATCAATCCTGGTAACAGCGGCGGTCCGCTGGTCAATCTCAAGGGTGAGGTCATTGGGATCAATACGATGAAATTCTCGGCGGTCGGCATTGAAAATATGGGCTTTTCGATTCCGGCGGATACGGTGAAATATGTCATCGGCCAATTTTTCAAATACGGAGAGGTTCGGCGCGCTAGTCTTGGTCTAGGGCTGGAAGAAAGCTGGTCAGCTATCGTCGGATTACCTACCGAGGATCCTTTGAAAGTTACGAAAATTACTTCAGCCAATGCCGTTCAGGCCAAAATCAAGGAAGGCGATGAGCTGTATAGTATTAACGGTAAGCGTGTAGCTTCCGCTATTGATGTCAATGAACTGCTTAAAAACTATCAACCAGGTCAAACGGTGAGTGTACTTATGCAGTCTGACGGTGATATTGTGAAGCGCAAGCTGGTACTGACACAGGATAATGGTGAAATCTATGAGTCCATTCAGTCTGGAGAAGATAGTGAAGATTCGAACGGTTCGGAAGTCGCTGAAGATGGTGGTGTAGCGCCTTCTAAGGAAGCATCGGAGCCAGCTCAAGGAGCAACTACTGGAAAGTGAACAATAATGCCTCTTGAATCTATAAAATAAAGCTAAAGGGAGATTTACTGTGAAGCATATTCAAAGAAAAATGATGCGTAAGCTGGGGGTCGGCGCTGTCGCATTGTCCCTTCTGCTTTCCGCTTTGCCAGCAGTTGCAGCAGATCATGATAAAACCATGCTGGAATTACGGTTGCAAAGCGGCAGCAATACAGCCATCGTGAACGGTCATAATGCCAATATTACGAAGCCGTATTCCAAAAGTGGTGCACTGATGGTTCCGGCTGGTGTGTTTAAAAAGGCATTTAACAGCAAAATTCGATTAGCTGAAGATAATGTGGTTAAAATCACTAGCGGAACTCATGTTGTATCGCTAACCATTGGTAGCCGTACAGCGTGGGTGAGAGGTCACAAGGTGACACTTCCAGCTCCACCGGAAATGTCATCAGGTATTCTCATGGTGCCTCTGCGTCAAGTAGCAGAAGGGCTTGGCGGTAAGTTGGAGAAGAATGGTGCCGGAATCATTATTCGGATGGAAGCACAAGAAGAGGCAGGCACGGTAGCTGAAGAGACACCGAACATTGATAATGATGAGGGTAAGACACAGATCGGGAACAGTTACTATGACTGGTCTATGAACTATCCAACAGGGCTCGTCATCGGTCAGGGAGGTGGAGATGAGAGTATTTCCACATTTATGGACGAGAACAGTGCGTATTATATGGAAGTGCACACAGCGTCACAGCCGGTTCCACTGAATGCGGACGATCTGCTGCAACAATTGGTGCAGGCAGCCAAGGAAACGGGAGAAACTGTGATCGATCGAAAATCCTTCCCGAAAGCGAAGGTACCTTATGCTCGTGTCATTACGAAGGATGGGGACGGCGTGCTGTGGGAAAATCGTCAGTACTATAACAACGGACGATTGTATGTAGTTTATTTTTCCGATGCTAAAGCAACGAATTATAAAGATCTGGCCCAGTATGCGGGACTTTTAAATTCCTTCAAGACCTCCTTTAATGCGCAGGATAAAAGTATTAAAGACTTGTCTACTGTCGTAGGAGGCACACGCGAGGCCGGGAATCCAGACTACGGTGTGTCACTCAGCATACCCGCAGGCTGGAAAATGGACGATCAACGGATGCAATATGAAAGTAATGATGGATCGAGCTTCCGTGTGAAAGTAACCTCAGCTCCAGCAGATGGAAAATTGGAGAACTGGGGCCAGCAGCTGCAAAAATGGCTGAGCGATTCATTTGTGTCCACGGCTTATGAGGCACAGAAGACGTATCCGCTGGAGGTTGCAGGCGTTCAAGGGTTAGTACAGGAGTACCGCTATAATTTTGGCGATGGATGGGTCAAAGAGTACAATGTGCTGATTCAGCAAAATGGATACCGCTACTTGGCTGAATACGCAGTGCCTGAAAAAGTAAGCAAAGGAAATGATCAGTTCAACGCGCTCATTTCCTCGCTTCAAATCGATTTTCAAACCGTAGCGAGTAACTTTGGACAGTTGGAAGAAGACGACTATTTGACAGACAAAACGAAAACGGTCAAAAAGACGTCAAAAGCCTATGAATATACAGTGAATATCCCACGATATTGGACCGCGATTAGCGATCAATTTGAATTGGGCGATGTAGAGTACGAGTTTACCGGAGGACGCTTTTCCATCAAAATCGACAACGACCAATCATTTGAACTAACGGTATCCCAGCTCAAGGACTTCTACGATAAGCAAGCAAAGAACTACAAAAACCTCAAAGTTGAGGAAGTTAAGGACGTAACATTTGCTGGTGTTCCGGCAGTGTCCTTTACATTCCATCGTATCGAGGAAGGCATTGGCTACACAGGCCACCAATTGGTTTTAGAACGTGATGGAAAAACGTATACCGTGACAACGACATTGAATGATGCGAACAACACGGCTGTACAGTCTAACGCACTGGATTCGACGTTAAATTCGTTTAATTTTGTGAAGTAAGAGGGTGTAGGTAAGAGATTAGCGAGGTTGTGGGGGAAGCGCTACGCGTGCCATTTGAGCCTACGAGCGCTGACGCTTCTTCGGATTCAAATGGCCCGCTTCACTGGCGCCCGCCAAATACCGCCAATCTTATAATGAGTGAAGTAAGCACTAGGGAAGTCGATACGGATTTCCCCGTATAGGAGGAATCCAAAATGATTACGCTAAAAGCAGTCGACAAACATAATTGGGAAGCATGTGCCGAACTTGAACCGACACCTGAGCAAAAAAGATTTATGGTATCTAACCTTTTTTCGATTGCGGAATGTCAGTTTTTAGATGGATTTTTATCTAAAGCAATTTATAATGATGACGAATTAATTGGTTTTACAATGTATGGTTTAGACCCGGATGACGGAAATTACTGGGTTTACCGATTTATGATTGACGAAAAATTTCAAGGTCAAGGTTATGGCTACAATGCGATGTTGCTGGTTATCGACGAAATAAGGAAAGCCAGTGATAGGACGGATGTTATCATGATTGGGTATAAACCAGACAATGAACTAGCTAGAAAGCTATATAGTAAATCAGGCTTCAGGGAGAAGGGAATATCACCCTGGGGAGAAATGCTTGCGAAGTATAGGTTTGCCTAGTTAATGATAGGATGACTCACCTCCAAAGCACCGTTTGACGGGATTGGAGGTGTTTTTAGTATTATTTTTTAAAGGAATCGCTTGGAAAGTGTAGAAGCTTAGGTCGCAGTCTGGTACACTAGATTAGTTACAAGATAAGAATGATTCTGCCGCAGATGTTTGTGATGCGGATTTTTTGAGTTAGATGTAATTCACGCGAGGAACCGATGGTTCAGTGTGTGGATGATCGGACAAGATGATAGAGACGGATAGGATTTAAAATATGATTCTTAGTAGGCTTCCATTCCCCTGACTAAACATGATCAGCTTTGGAATGAGTCTATGGAACATCCATGAGATTACCAAGTAAGCAGCATAGCTGCCCTGAAAACAACGATTATTCCTCGGGGGATCATTCGTTTTCAGCATATGGGGAGGGCAATAATGAAATCAGCAGTACGAAGAGAAGATGTCGAGCTTCTGGCACCAGCCGGTGACTGGGATTGTATGCGTGCGGCGGTGGCAAACGGGGCTGATGCGATCTTTTTCGGGGTGGAAAAGTTCAATGCACGAGCACGAGCGAATAATTTTCGCATGGAGGAACTGCCTGAAATTATGGCGTTTTTGCATAGCTATGGAGTTAAAGGTTTTTTAACATTCAATATATTGGTATTTGAAAACGAGTTGGAGGACGCTAAGGAGCTGGTCGATGCCTGTATTGATGCCGGAGTCGACGCCTTAATTGTCCAAGATATGGGCTTGGTGAAAATGATCCGCGACATTTCACCGGATTTCCCGATCCATGGTTCTACCCAAATGACGATTACCTCGCCGGAAGCGGTAGAGTTTACAAAGCCGTACAATATGGAACGGGTCGTGCTTGGACGCGAAAACAACCTGAAACAGATCCAAAAAATAGGCGACCAGGCGAGACTTCCAATGGAGGTATTCGTACATGGAGCGTTATGCGTATCTTATTCTGGCCAATGCCTGACTTCAGAAATGTGGGGCGGCCGCTCTGCTAACCGTGGTGAGTGTGCACAGGCATGTCGTTTACCTTACGATCTGATGGTGGACGGAGAGCAGAAACCAATGGCAGATGTGACGTATCTGCTGTCACCTAAGGATCTGGCAGCGATTGACTTGATGCCTGAACTGATCGACGCGGGTGTTGTTTCTTTTAAAATTGAAGGGCGACTGAAAACACCTGAATATGTGGCGAATGTGGTCAGCAAGTACCGCAAGGCCATTGATAAGTATTTTGATGGCGATACGTCCAAGACCAGCAAAGAAGATATCCGCGAGCTGCAACAGAGCTTTTCACGCGGCTTTACGCACGGTTTTCTCGAAGGGACCAATAACAAGAAGCTGGTTGACGGTACGTTCCCGAAAAGCCGGGGGGTGTATCTGGGCCGAGTGGAACAAATCCTTCGTGATGGTGTAGTGTGCCGTATTGATGCCCCACTCAAGCGTGGCGATGGGATTGTATTCGATGCGGGAGATCCCACGCAAAAGGAAGAAGGCGGACGCGTATACGATATCCGTCGCAAGGGCGTGAAGATTGAAGGCGAAGCCGGAGAAGGCTGGATCATTGACATCGTAGCGGGACGCAACGATGTGGATCTGCGCCGTGTGCACGTGGGCGACCGCATTTGGAAGACCAACGACCCAGCGCTGGATAAACGTCTGCGCCAGTCGTACGACACGGACAAGCCGTACCGGGTCTTCCCGGTACATGTGCGAGTCAGCGGCTCCCCAGGGCAACCGCTGTCGACGTGGTGGACCGATGTGCAAAAGGGCACAACGGTCCGCGTGGACTCCGAGCTGGAACTCGAAATTGCCCAGAAGCGTCCGATGACGCACGAACTGCTCGAAGAGCAGTTCGGCCGACTGGGCGGAACGGTGTTCCAGCTGGAAGAACTGGACGTCCATCTGCATGGGGACGTCATCGTGCCGATGCGCGAGCTGAACGGTATCCGCCGTCAGGCGGTGGAACTGCTCGCGGGCGAGCGTCCCAAACCGCCCGTGTACACGAAACGGGCGGTCGAGGTGTATGACGATGCATCGGCTCCGGCATCGTCTGTGGCACGCGGTCAGGCAGAGCTGACCGCGTTGTGCCGCAGCCTCCCTCAGGTGGAGGCTGCGCTCGAGGCCGGCGTGGAATTCATCTACGCCGACTTCGAGTTCATCAAGCAATTCCCAGCAGCCGTAGAGGCTGTGCACGCTGCAGGCCGCCGAATTGCGCTGGCGACCCCGCGTATTCACATGCCGGGTGAAAATGGCTACCACAACAACATCCTGCGCTTGAAGCCGGATGCTGTGTTGGTACGCAATCCAGGGGCACTGTATTTCTACTTGCGACATCGGTTGGAGAACCCGGACGCACATCACCCGCAATTGATTGGTGACTTCTCGCTGAACATAGCCAACCATAAAGCGGCTGATCTGTTCCTGGATTCCGGCTGCGACCTGGTTACGCCTTCGTACGATCTGAACATTCAGCAAATGGTCGATATGCTCAGACGTACACGTACTGATAAGCTGGAGATCGTGATCCAGCAGCATATGCCAATGTTCCATACTGAACATTGCGTATACTGCACCTTTATGAGTGAAGGCACCGACTACACTAACTGTGGACGTCCATGTGAGGACCATCGCGCATCCCTGCGTGATCGAATTGGTATGTCTCATCCGGTCCGTGTGGACGAAGGCTGCCGCAACACGGTGTACAACGCGATTGAGCAATCCGGCGCGGAATATCTGTCCAACTTCCTGGAGCTGGGCGTGTCCCGTTACCGCGTGGAATTTTTGGAGGAGACACCGGAGCAAGTGCATGAGGTTATTGATCTCTATAACCGTGCCCTGCGCGGAGAAATCAGTGGAACACAAGTATGGAAGACGCTGAAAGCGACGAATCAGTTGGGTGTTACACGTGGGCAGCTGGTGAAGTAAATAACTGTATATTTGTTCGGGAGCCAGAAAGATTCCGGCAGCATAATATATTCATATAGAAAGCAAGTGATTAGAAGACATGTTCTCTTTGAGGGAAGATGTCTTCTTCTTTAACCTATCAAATTCATCTATCTTCCTGTTATAATCATAGACAGTATATCTATCCCGTTATATTGAAGACAAAAGGAGTTTTAACCTATGAAAATCCGTAAAGCGATTATTCCTGCTGCGGGATTAGGAACCCGGTTCCTTCCTGCTACAAAAGCGATGCCTAAAGAGATGCTTCCCATTGTAGACAAACCAACAATTCAATATATTATTGAAGAGGCTGTTGCATCTGGTATAGAGGATATCATTATCGTTACTGGTAAAGGCAAAAGGGCGATTGAGGATCATTTTGACTACTCCTTTGAGCTGGAGCATAATTTGACTGCGAAGGAAAAATGGGATCTGCTCAATGAAGTGCGTAAACCATCGGAGATGGCAGATATCCACTATATTCGTCAAAAGGAACCTAAAGGGTTGGGGCATGCCATCTGGTGTGCACGTAAGTTTATCGGTGACGAACCCTTTGCCGTCCTTTTAGGGGATGACATCGTTGAGTCTGAGAATCCATGCCTCAAACAGATGATTGACGTGTTCGATGAGTATCAGCGTTCTGTTGTAGGTGTAAAACAAGTGGATTGGAACGAGGTACATCGTTACGGCATAGTTGAAGGTCATGCACTTACTTCCAAAATCTCTGAGGCGGAACGATTGGTAGAAAAGCCAAAGAAGGAAGAAGCAACCTCCAACTTGGCGATCATGGGACGTTATATTCTGACGCCTGATATTTTTGATATCCTGGGTCAGCAATCGGCGGGAGTAGGCGGGGAGATTCAGTTGACGGACGCATTGTCCAAACTGGGAGAAAAGAATCCGATCCTAGCCTACGAATTTGACGGCAATCGCCATGACGTTGGCGAGAAATTAGGATTCATTGAAACTACTATTCATTATGCTCTGCAGCATAACGAAATCAAGGATGAAGTACTGGCTTATATGAGACAGGTTATTGAAAAAATTGATGGTAATGTAACAAAATTGTAATTGTATGCGATAAAAAGATTTTTTGGATTTTTGAGTATTATATTAAAATAAGAGAGGAATATTCCAAATATTATCTTATTTTAGCGAAGGAGGTATAGAGATGAACCCTTTAGATCTATTCACTTTGCAACAAAAAGACACCCTTGATTTGGACTTGCAGATTAGTGCTTTATCAGTTAATTCTGCACCTCAATGTAGTGTTACTCGCTCTGTTTCCTGTGCTGCTTCTTCTTGTTATAGTTGGAATAAATACGTAACTTGCAACTGCTGTGTTTAGTTAACAAAACAACCCCAGATATGATTCTTATATCTGGGGTTATTTACGTTAAGGAGGCTCATGAGCTATGAAGAACGCTGAGAGCAGGAATACAGATATGAATATGTTCAAAGCTTTGGAATTTTTTTTAGTTAGAATTCCGTTGTTGTCTATTGAACAGTACAAAGAATTATTCAATGAACCTTGGAATGAAGGTTTGCAGAATAGACTATTCCATATTTTGGAAGACTCGATTATCCGTGAGGCACTTTTGATTGCCAGTCCCTCATTAATGAACTCTGTTAATCAAATAATGGACAATTCAAATTTAAAGAAAGTAGATAAGGTTATCAAAGCATTAGCTTATTATATGATTAGGCTTTCAACACGAGCTACCCCTTATGGTCTTTTTGCTGGTGTTGCTGTGGGTTCCTTTGATAATGAAAACAAACTTGTATTAGGAGATCTGAGCTGTAACAGAAAAGTAGCACGTCCAGATATGCAATGGTTAATGAATCTCGTAAAGAGTTTGGAACGTATGAGGCATGTCGTTAAGCAAATCAAAGTACGTATGAATCCGATCTTTTATGTTTCCGGATCGCGTATGAAGTTACCTTATCTTAATTATATAGATCATAGTGATTCCACTAATGAAATCAAAAGTAGTTCAATCCGCATTTCCAAGTTTGTGGACTATGCCGTTCACTGTGCGAAAGAGCCTATTCCCATAAAGTTGTTAATGATTAAGATGCAAGAAGAGTTCCCCACTATAAATCGAGAGCAGTTATTTGATTTTTTGATGAAGTTAGTAGAGCAAGAGTTTTTAATAAGTGATTTAAGGCCGCCTCTATCCATTCGTAACTCTGAAATGCCGTTTGAATATTTAAAAGGGCAACTAGCATCCGTAACAGGTATAGACGATCTCAAGACTTCCATTCAAAAGATTCATAACCACGTACAACAATATAATCGAACCTCTGTAGGTGAGGGGGAAGAGCTATATATAGACATAAGCAACAGTATGAATAAAATGTTTCCTTGCAAAGATCCACTCCAAATTGATATGGAAACATCTATAATAAGTGCAACTTTAAGCCACAGTATAGCTGAAGAGGTTGCCGAAGCTGCCGAAATTTTATGGAGACTATCGAATGATGTGTGCAATCCGCATCTTGAGACCTATCGGAGTGCTTTTATTGAGAAGTATGGATTACATCGGCAGATTCCCTTGTTAGAACTGTTGGATGAAGATATGGGATTAGGAGCTCCTCCAGGTTATGAATATCCTGTGAGCAGACGAAGTTGGGAAATACCTGCTACCAATACTGACAGAGATAAACAATTAGCATGTTGGGTTGGAGAAGCGATCAAACAAGGTAGTATCGAGATTGAGCTTACAGATGAAAAGATCAAAAAAATAGAAAGTGTTCCATCTGATCTCATACCTCCGCCATCTTTAGAGATGTATGTTACCATTGCCGCTTCGAATTCGAATGATCTGGAAAAGAAGAGTTATAAATTGATTATAAATCCCAATTCAGGAGACCCAGGTGCAGGCAAAGCATTTGGCAGATTTGGTCCGATTCTAAATGAAGTTGCACAAGGGAAAATCTCCAGTATTTATGAGCTACAATCTGATCAGGATCCAAACGTAGTTTTTGCGGAACTTATTTATTTAACAACTAATAATAGGCATTCAAACGTTGTTATAACAAATCGATCTTGTTCTCATCAGATTATCCTTGGAACGAATAATTACACAGATGATGGAGCGGCAACCATCCCTTTATCTGATTTATATGTAGGTTGTACACACAACTCTTTTTATTTAATATCACGTTCTTTGAATAAGAGAGTGATTCCTATATCTACAAATATGCTGAATTATTATAGGGCGCCTAATATTTATCGATTTTTACGTGAAATTCAACAGGAAGGGCAAAGAAATATTTCATCGTTTCAATGGGGAAGCCTCTCAGGATTTCCGTTTCTGCCCCGCGTAAGGTACGGTAATACTATTCTTTCACCAGCGATGTGGTCCTTTAATGCAGGTATGGAGGCTTTTCAGGGATGTCATACCAAAAGTGATTGGGCTCATGCATTTGAAAGGTATAGGAAGGAGTGGAGTATTCCCCGGCACGTATATATAACCATTGATGATAACAGATTATTAATGGATACTACACATGATTTTTGTATATCCGAACTATATGATAAATATCAAAAGCTTTCAGGTCCTGCATCCCTTTGGTTGACTGAATGCGGTTTTGAATGGAATGAAGTATGGGGAGAGTCCACTAAAGGACACCACATTGCTGAGTATGTCATTCCTTTAGTGAGAATGAATGGAATAGTCCCGTCTGGTATAAAGGATCTTGTTCAGCCTAGTGCTATGCAAAACCCCATCAGTACTAGTAGGATGAATGTCTACTTTCCGGGAGATGAATGGCTTTACGTCAAGCTGTATGGCATGTCTGAGCGTGAAAGGGAATTTATTGGGAACTACCTCAGACCGCTTTGTGAGTTGGCAGAAAAACAAAAAATTATTGATCGATATTTTATCGTTCGATATAGAGATTCTGACGATCATGTACGTGTGAGATTTCATGGAGATGCAGCAAGGTTGTGTGCACAACTAATTCCTGCTATTCAATCGTGGGCGAACAAGCTCAAGCAGGAAGGACTGCTGAACCAAGTTGTGTATGATACATACGTGCCAGAGGTGGAAAGATACGGCGGAGAAAGCCTGATTCAACTGGCTGAAGAGATTTTTGCCGAGGATTCCAAACTTACTTCTGAATTCATCTTTTTGCAATATAACAAGAAGTTGAAGATTGATTTGGAACATATTGCGTTTATTAGTGTGGTTGATATGTTAAATCAATGGATACCTTCATTAGCTAAACAGGCTGAATGGTCTCAACAGAAAGATTGGCACAATAATCACACCAAAACATTTCAAAAAAATCGTACATGGTACATGTCAATATCCGATGTTTCAGATCAATGGAGTTCATTGAGAGCATATGATTATGGTGAATTTATGATAGAGCGCTTTCAACCTCGTAGGGAAAAACTAAAGCAATATAAGGAGAGCTTCCTTCAGATAAAAGAGGAAACATACGGGGGCGAACCTTTATTGGATATTATGGAAAGTTTTATTCACATGCACCTGAACAGACTGATAGGCACGGATCGAATGAAAGAGGCGAAAGTAATGTCACTATTGAGTCATGCCCTTTATCATCTGAATCGTGCTCAGAAGTACACAAAGCGAATGAATAATAAGGAGAACTGAAATATGATCACAACAGGAATATCGGAAGATTTGCGTCAGACTATTCTGGAGATTGTACAAAGAGTTGCAAGAAGATTGGCAGACCCAGAATATGTAATTTCTGTATGTTCATCAAAGACAAATCAAACAGCCTTACAAGAGGATTATAAATGGGATGACATAAGTCTTGCGAGTGGCTTTCCAGCAGTGAGTCTACTGTTCGGGAGGTTGGGAGCTGTATTTCAAGAGGATACTTTTACACGATATGCACATCAATATCTTATAAATACAAGAGAAGCACTTAAGCTAGAGGAGAACATCTCATTATCGCTATGGAGCGGGCTGTCGGGCATCGGGTTTACGGCTTATGCGTTATCTGACAAGCTTCGTAAATACCAAGGTTTTATTCAACAGATTAATCATATAATCGTTCGCTATGGCCCAGCTCTGTTGGAGAGCTCAAGAAACAATCTAGAAACAGGGGTCAATTTTCATGACTATGATGTCATTTCAGGGTGGAGTGGAATAGGTAGATATCTGTTATTGTTCCCAGATGTACCTGAGATGAGAGATCTCCTTAAAGATGTTCTCAGCTATCTTGTCATGTTAAGTGGAGAGAGAGCTTGGAAGGGTGAGGTTCTTCCAGGCTGGTATATCCCTGTTCACAATTTACCCTCACATGAGCAGTTGAGGTATCCCGAAGGATATTTTAACATGGGGTTGGCCCATGGCATTCCTGGTCCGTTGGCCTTACTGTCGATAGCCTGGCACCAAAATGTGAGAGTATCAGGCCATAAGGAGGCTATAGAGCGATACAGTTCATGGTTGGACCATTGGAAGCAAAAAAATGATTATGGGTGGTATTGGCCCAATAATATAAGCTACAAAGAGTATATGAACGGAATCATTCCCGATGAAACAGAACGTGAAGCCTGGTGTTATGGATCTCCAGGGGTTGCTAGAAGCTTATGGTTGGCAGGGAGGGCACTAGAGAATGAAGACTTAAAGTCGCTTGCTGTGGATGCCTTTAAATCCATATACGCACGTCCCCGCGAACGTTGGAGTATATATTCTCCAACGGTATGTCATGGCTATTCGGGATTAATAAAGCTTACCCATCAGATGTATCTGGATACGGGAGATATCGAGCTGTGTGAATATGCCCGAGGTTTGCTTTTAGAAGTCGTTGAAAAGTTTGATAGTGAATTAGCGTTCGGTTTTTGTGATATCGTTAAGGATACCCAATCGGTCAAACATTTGGATTTCGTAGGTTTATTGGATGGTGTTTCAGGTATTGTTATGACTTTGTTGGATAGCCTTGAATCCGAGGAAAGTTTTTGGGGAAGGAGCTTATTAATCACATAGCAGGAGGAAGTAAAAGTTAGGATGAAAAAAGGAACACCAGAAGTGAAAAACTTCTGATGTTCCTTTTTTTTGGTTGATGTAGCTCTGTATTTGCATTCAATGTTAAACGGTATACCTAGAGCTTTAAGGACTTTAACTTCTCAATTTGCTCCTTCTCTTTCGGATCAGTTTGAATCAGTTTGTTATATAAAACTTCGTCGTCTTGGCCCTGCTGCTGTAGGGCAGCAACGTAATAACGAGCAACCTCACGATTCGTAACATCGCTCAGGTCGTCCTTCAGGCCGTTTTTAAGGATGCTTGCAGCCTCAGCAGGCTTACCTGACATGAACTCAATCTTGCCAGTACTAAGCGCAATACCTGAGGTTACTTCAAAGGTACGTGTCAACTCAATTTCAGGTGGAATCGTCTTAAGATGGGCTACCCCATCAAGAACATTCTGATAAGCAGCAAGACCTGCTTGGAAATACTTCCGTTCCTTGGCTGTATCCTTCTGCTCACGTGCCTTATTACCAATAGTGTAGGCCTGGGTAATCAACATATTGTACCAATCATTGTCCCAGTTAAATTTGTGAATATTATTTTCCAAAATGCTGAAAGCTTGCTCATTCTCACCTTTTGCTTGTAAAAGGTTAACTTTGAAGTTATACATGGTTTTATTATACGGTTCTGCCTTCAAGCCCGTATTTAGTATCTCTATTGCAGCATTATAAAATTCCTCTTTTTTCGTTTGATCATACACATTTTTGTATAGTGCAGCCAATCTCAGAACAGAATCGGGGTGTGTAGGGCGAAGTTCAAGATCTTTATTAATAGCACTTTGAATTTCCTCAAAAGATGTGCTGACCGCCATGATCTGTTTGCCATATGAAGCGGCATTAGCCGATTGCACAAAGCGAAAACCTGAGAATAGCACGACGATACTCAGAATACCAATGACTACACTGTACGTGATCCGAAAACCGGAAGCACTCATGGATAAGCGTTTAAGAGGCTTGCTGTCCATAGCAACGGCCATGCCGCCTAGACTCACAAATACCAGTATGCCCATGAACACGTAACTCATATTAAAGTCCAGTAAGCTGTGGAGTAAGATTGAGAGTGCCAGAATAAGGTACAGAAAGTGAGAATCCCGCTCTTCATCATTTTGTCTAATATAGCTACGAGTATATTTGTAGAAAATATATAAGATAAATAACATTAAAATTACAAAACCGAAAATACCTACTTCAACTAGGTACTGCATGAAAAAGTTATGGGCCTGACGGCTGCTATAAGGATAATCCTGATATTCTTCGTATAAAGATGCCCAACCGCCGCCGCCAGTGCCAATAACAGGATGATCTTTAATCAATTTGGCAGCATCCTGATAGAATGCAATTCGTTCAAGTACACTATGCTGGCGAAAATTAATGTTTTCCAACCGGACCTGAACATTCTCCGGCAGTACGCTGCGCAGGCCAGTTCCTATTAACAGAAAAGCCAGCAAGCCAATCACCACAACTGATCCGACAGGTAGCCACAGGTTGGAGAATTTGCGGGAGGTCCATCCTTTGAGGGCATTTTCCAGCTTTGGTGCCAGATAACGTTCAACAAGCCACAGTACAACAGTTACAGCCAGGGAGACACCAATTAGTAACCCCCAAGCCTTCGCAGCCTCTCCGCCGTTGTAGGTCTTGTTGAGCTGTAAACCCATATTTGTAATCGGCGCCAAGATAGATATTGACGCTATACCAGCAATGGCGCAATGTAAAATCCATATAATTTGGCGTGCTGGTTTAAGGAAAAGCAAAAGCAGCACGAATACGACAGGCAACATAACCAGACCGCCCCGAGACAAAGTCAGGAATAGCGAGACCAGAATAGGCACCAACATGAAGCTGTGAATAGCCTTGCCATACCATAGTTTTGATTTCATCAAACAGAAAACGGCAGCGAATAGGATGGCCATTAGAAAGGCAGCGTATGTATTCGCATATTGAAACACTGATGTTAGCCGGAGACCATTTGTATCTGTCATAACTGCATTGATATAGCGATACTGGTACACATATTGGGTAAACCAGCCTACCATCTTGCCGGCAAGTACCCACTGTCCAAACCAGTTAATGAAGCCAAAGCCTACAATGACATAAGCAACAGTCATAATCAGGTTGTGAATAATCTTATTGCCTAAACGATCCTGGAGTAGATAGATTGAGATGATAAACAGGGCGGCATATATGCACTGTACCACCACCATATTCATGGCCAGGTAATGTGAAGCTGCTGAAGTCAGTGAAAGCACATAAGTCAGAGGAAGCAGTAGTACTAATACAGCCAGCCAATCCCTTTGCTCTTCCAGCTTGAATTTTTTATAATAGGTTACGATTCCTAAAATCAATAGAATCGTGCTGATGATCAAAGCCCAATACAGAGGTTTCTCAAAATCGAGCATTTGACCATTAAAAAGTGCAGCCTGGAAGGGGGCCCAAGCTAAGAACAAAATCATGCCAACAATTAACACCCAAAACATAGCCGGCCTTTTATCGTCACGGGTCGACGTTTTGGCCTGTTTCCCGTATACTGGATTCGACAAGGTTTACAATCTCCTTTTCTTGTAGATACGTCAATATTTTAGCATAAAAATTTGCTTCTACATAGCTCTGCTCCTAGAGAGTGTAGATAATGTTAGAGCTTGGGGACAGTTGTGTCCGGCCTATACTAAACTTAATGTTTTATTATTAAAGGTAGACTTGTTCCAATAACCGAGGATATTATGCCTAAAGATTGTATTGAAAAATAAAGCTCTGCTTGGAGATGGGGTTGACTTTATGTTAAAGAAAATAGCAAAAAAAATTCCACAATTAAACAAGATAGTTGATGAGAGAAATAGATATGCTCTTGATAGTGAGAAGAAATATGAGAAGATTTTAGAATTGGAACGTATTAACGCAGACTTAGTGTCTAGAATTGCATTGGATAGGAGCTTCAAAGATGACTTGTTGAAGCAAAATGAAATTGTTAAATGGAAGTGTAAAGAGAACAGGCTTGAAAATCAAATTTCAAGCTATTTAGACGGAGACGGGAGTATCATAGATCATTCCTTCATTAGACTTGCAGAAGATCAACATGTTGTTGCGTTCATTCCAGTTGAGCTACTTTTCACGGAAGATAAAATTACAGCATATTCCAAAGTGGATCAAATAACGGCGAATTGGGAGCATCAAAACACAGTTTGGGAAAATATTAATTTGGTTAGATTAAAACCTCATCGGGACCTAATGAATTTTTTTAAAGGCCTTGAAAAGAGCCCTGATGCCTATATTAAATGGTTTGAAAACTTATTTTCTTCAAGAGGGCTAATTTCGGAATCTTCAATAGCTGTAATAGATAGACGTCATAGAGAATTTCAATGCATGAGCAAGGAGCTAAATAAAGGAATTGATTTTTTTGCGGATAATCCAATAGAAGTCAGATGGAACCCTAGCGGTTATTTTAATATAATCGATGGTCATCATCGCGCAATGTTTCTTTACTGTTCTGGAATGAGGTTGATTCCAGCAAAAGTTAGCGTCCAAGAGTTTATAAATTGGAGAAATAAAGAAAAAGCTTTGGAATGTCTTGAATTAATTAATGAACAGGAAAGAAGCGAATTTTATACACCTATTTGTAATCCATATTTTTATGATAGGCCTGCTTATCGTGATAATTCGTATAAATCAAGATTAGACCATATACTTGAATTTTTCAATTCGCAGAGGTTTAGTAATTATAAGATCTTAGATATTGGTTCAAACCTAGGATATTATTCACAATTTTTTAGCAGAGAAGGAGCAAAAGTTACTGCTTTGGAACCTGACAAACAACACTATGATTTGGCAAAATTATTAACGGAGCTTACACATACAAATATTACGTTACTTCAAGATAAAATTGAAGAGTATGAAACGAGTGGAACTTACGATGTTGCGATATTTTTAACTGTTTTTTATCATTTTTTCGAAGATAAAAGAGAGCTTATTATCCAGAATCTTGATAAGTTGATCACTTCATTTATTATCTGGGAATCTGGCGATAATCCTCAAATGGAGATCGATTACATTACCCAAAACTCTAAATTTACTTATTACAAACAGATTGCCGACACATATGGGACGGATAAAATTAGGGAGTTAGGTGTTTTTTCCGTGAATCCTTTTTGAATAATAATGAGCGCATAAAGTACAAATTTGTTATGGAGTGATTGATAATGAAGATATTAATATCTGGTGGGGCAGGATTTATAGGGTCAAATGTTGCTGAACAATTGCTAAATTTAGGGCATCATGTTTTTGTAATTGATAATTTATCCACTGGAAAACTAGGCAATTTAGATGACAGAGCTGTTTTCTTTGAAGCTGACATTACATCTGAACAACTGGATAAATTATTCGATCAGATTAAGCCTGATCAAGTATTACATTTTGCGGCCCAAGTAAATGTGAATAGATCAATTGAGGACCCTCTGTTGGATGAGGAGACTAATATTAAAGGAACAGTTAACATATTGGAAAACTGCAAGAAGCATGGTGTTAAAAAAATTATATATGCTTCTTCTGCGGCGGTTTATGGTGTGCCTCAAAACTTACCTATTGCTGAGAGTCACGTTATAGACCCCATTTCTTTTTACGGCATATCCAAATTTGTACCTGAGCAGTATATTAAAACTTATGCTGCTCTTTACGGACTTAAATATACGATTTTAAGGTATTCTAACGTTTTTGGACCTAAACAAGATCATATTGGTGAAGGAGGAGTAGTCTCTATTTTCATAAACAAGATGTTAAAAAACGAATCCCTTACTGTTTATGGTAATGGAGAGCAGACAAGAGATTTTATTTACGTCCAAGATGTTGTTAGTGCCAATATCGCAGCTATTGATAGCGAGATTAATGGAGTATTTAATGTGAGTACAAATACTACAATTAGTTTGAATGAACTTGTGAGGATTATGTCTGAGTTTAATTCCCAGAAAGTGGAATTGGTCTATCGAGAAAGTAGAGTAGGGGATATTATCCATAGCTGTCTTGATAACAGTTCCGCTATTTCACATCTTAACTGGAAGCCTAAGTACTCTTTAGAAGAAGCATTGAAAGATACTTTTGATTATTACAGAAGAGAAACAATTAATAACGAGTTTATATGAGGAAAGGACTTTTAATGAAAACTTATTGGCAAAATTTCACTAAATATAGATTTCTTCTACGTGAATTAGTCGTTAATGATATCAAGTTAAGATATCGGAAATCAGTTTTAGGTATTATTTGGAGTGTGCTTCATCCGCTAATGATGATGTTTGTTCTTACAATGGTTTTTTCTAATTTGTTCAAAAGTGATGTTCCGTATTTTCCGGTATACGTTTTTACGGGTAGGATTATATGGGATATGTACTCACAATGCACGAGCATGTCTATGAATTCAATTGTAGGAAATGCATCACTAATAAAGAAAGTATATATTCCTAAATATATTTTCCCTCTTGCTAAATGTCTATCAACATTGGTCAATTCAGGATTCTCTCTAATAGCTTTATTGGTTGTTATGTTATTTGTAGGTGTGAAAATAACTCCTGTGCTTCTATTGGTCCCGCTAGCTATATTTTACGTTTTCTTATTCGCAACCGGAGTAGGCTTATTGTTATCTGCCTACACAGTGTTTTTCAGAGATATTAGTTATTTGTACGAAGTTATACTGACGGCCTGGATGTATTTCACTCCATTATTTTATCCTGCGTCTGTACTTCCTGAGAAATATCAGTTTATTTTTTATATAAATCCGTTATACTATATGGTTGATTTTTTTAGACAGATTGTAATGTACCGAACTTTTCCGAGCATTTTTGAAAATGCGATCTGTTTTTCAATAGGGTTTTTAACATTCATTGTTGGTTTTTACGTTTTTTATAAGAAACAAGATAAGTTTATCTTACATGTTTAGTAAGGAGCGAATTAATGAAGGAATCTATTATAGAGGTCGAGAATGTTTCCATGTTGTTTAATTTAAGCTCAGAAAAAATTGATAACTTCAAAGAATACTTTGTAAAGTTGCTTAAAAGACAATTATTTTATAATGAGTTTATTGCTCTTAAAGATGTGTCATTTAAAGTGGAGAAAGGTGATATTCTAGGTCTTGTTGGTCTAAATGGAGCTGGCAAAAGTACGCTCTTAAAAATCATTGCAGGTGTGCTTAAACCCACAACAGGAAACGTTTCTGTTAAAGGAAGCATGGCTCCATTAATAGAGTTAGGAGCAGGATTTAATCTTGATCTTTCTGCAGAAGAAAATATTTATCTTAATGGGGCTGTATTGGGATACTCTAGAGACTTTATGAAACAGAAATATAATGAAATTGTTGACTTTTCTGAGTTACATGAATTTATGAACGTTCCTATTAAAAATTTTTCTTCAGGTATGATTGCCAGGCTGGCTTTTTCAATCGCAACTATAATTGAGCCAGATATACTTATAGTAGATGAAGTTTTAGCCGTCGGTGACTATAAGTTTCAGGAGAAATGTAAAATCAAAATTAACAGCTTACTTAGTAAAGGGACAACTGTATTATTCGTTTCACATTCTTCTGCACAGGTAAAAGAGATTTGTAATAAAGCAATTTGGATTGAAAAGGGGAAAATTATAATGGCAGGCACAGCTGACGAGGTAGTTGATCAATACTCAATGGTCTAATGTCAGAGAATTGCTTTTAGAGAGGTGCATTGAGTGGAAGCTAAAGTAGCCATCATTATGAGAACAAAAAACAGACTTATTTTATTAAATCGAGCAATTCAGAGTGTTATAAGTCAAACCTATGATAATTGGGAGATTCAATTGATTAATAATGGTGGTGATATCGTTCAACTTCAACACCTTTTAAAGCAATATGGCTCTGATGTTCTTAAAAAAATAAAAGTAACTCATACTAAGAGTGATTTATATATGGAAGTTGCTACTAATATTGGTTTGGCCAATAGTAAAGCTGAGTATATTACTTTATTAGATGACGATGACACTTGGAGTCCTGACTTTTTAAGGGTTTGTATAGAAAGTCTAGAAGAAAACAAAGAATTTGATGGAGTTGTGACTTTAACTTATCTAATTCATGAAGAGATATTTAATGGAAACATTACTCAGAAGTTTAAAACTATATTCAATCCAAAACTAAAGAGAGTTTCACTGTTGAAAATTGCAAAAGGCAACTTGTTTACCACAAATTCTTTTGTATATAGAAGAAAGGCTTTGGGTTTGACTGGAGAATACAGAGAAGATCTACCGGTTTTGGGTGATTGGGAATTTAACATTAGATTTATTTTTAATTGTAATGTTGGTGTAATAACTGAACCTCTATCTAATTATCATAAAAGGATTGTTTATGATAATTCAAGTTATAATAATTCAAATATACAGCAACATATTCAATATGATTATAAATTAAGAATGGAATACTTTCGTAAGATTTTTAAAGGTGGATATTTTATTTTAGGTTTTACAATGTTATCGTTTGGATTTGTTAATTCATTTAAGAGATTAGTGAAAAAAATAATCAAAAGATTTAACTGGATTGCGAATTTAAATAGTAAGTAGGCGGTATTTGATGAATGGAAAGGTGATAATATCAGTTATAGTACCGGTATATAACGTAGAGAAATACTTGCGAAAATGCCTAGAGTCTCTGGTCAACCAGACGATGGAGAACATTGAAATTATTGTAGTTGACGATGGAAGCACGGATCAATCATCCGAAATTATCAAAGAATATAAAGAGGCACATCCTGATAAGATTGTTTCCCTGACAAAACCGAATAGTGGATTAGGCGGTACTCGTAATTATGGGTTAAAGTTTGCTAAAGGGGAATATATCGGGTTTGTGGATTCCGATGATTGGGTAGATCGGAAGATGTTTGAAGCGATGTATGGGATGGCGAAGCAAGGCCATGACATTGTGTTATGTGACTTTATGGTGGTGCAAGATGGATGGGAGACTGGTCATGTCGCAAAAGGCTTTCGAGGGACACATTTCAATCCCCAGGAAGTAGTTATTAATTCGATTGATCCAGCGACAGCCTGTAATAAACTATACCACAGGAAGTTTTTCCAAATTGCTGAGTTTACTGATGGGTGGTATGAGGATATTGGGACGACTCCAATCCTGCTTTCATATGCTCATAGTGTGGGTTATTTGGAGCTGGCTTTGTATAATTATAGACAGCGAAGTGGTTCAATCACTTATAGTGCAGATGAGAGAACGAAGGATGTAATTAGTTCTTGGCAGCGGGTGCTGGATAACGTTCACAACAATTTTAGAAAAGAAGCCATATTTGCAGTATACAAGAGCATAGCAACATTTATAGAATTCAAGCCAGCATTTGCGGATGATTTTTTGGAATACGCTCATCAGAAACAAGAGTTGTTTCAACAAAATGATTACTATCAAAAGAATACGCGAAGTAAATCGATAGTTGATTTATTTCAGATGAGGCTAATTCCTAAAAAGTTACATTATTTCTGGTTTGGACATGGCGAGAAGAGTGAACTGATTAAGCGTTGTATGGCATCTTGGGAAAAGTATGCAGGTACGTATGAAATTATTGAATGGAATGAAAGTAATTGTGATATTAACGAAAGTCAATTTGTAAAAGAGGCATATGAGGCAAAAAAGTGGGCATTCGTAGCCGATTATTTTCGGATTAAGGTGATATATGAACAGGGTGGGTTTTACATGGACACGGATGTAGAACTTAAAGCCCCGCTGGACTCATTAAGAACAAGCAATTTCTTTTTTGCTTTCGAAACAAGAGATAATATTAATGCGGCTATATTTGGAGGAATACCTAGATTTGAGTTAGCAAAGAAATGGTTGAAGACATACCAGGAAGAAACGTTTAAAAAGGAAGACGGGACATATAATATGAGTAATAATATTGTAATCCGTCTTACAGGATTGTTGAGGAAAGACTATAAAATAAAGTTAAATGGACAAATGCAGACGTTAAGGGATAATGTCAAAATTTATCCTGCAAACAAGCTAACCATTGATGTATATGACGGAAAGAATTTAGCGGTGCATCATTTTGATGCTTCTTGGTGGGATGTAAAAGATGAAGTATCCTACAAAAATGTCGTTTTACAGGATTATTTTAATAAAGGATTCTTTAACTGGGAATACCCCAGAGGTGTGCTTAAAAAAAATTACCACCAGTTAAAAAATAGAATTTCAACTAACTCTGATTTAACATCTAGAATATTGGATTTAGTTTTAAAGGCTTTATTTAAAATTTATAAAAGTATTTTTAAATGACGATAATGAGAGGGAGGATTGGGGAATTTGAGTATAAAAAAGATAATTATTAATTCATTACCTCCTCTAAAAAAGGTTATTCAGGAGAGGGAAACTTACTATGAGTCATCTAGTAATCTTTATCGGTTACTTGAAGATAAAATTAGAGAGCACGAACAACTCGTTAGAGACAATGAAATACTGAACAATACCTTAAAAAAACTCCATCTCCAAAATGAAAATTTACAAAGCGAGAATAGCGTTCTTTTCAAAGAGAAGAACATTCTCGGAGAAAAGCTTGAGTTGCTTATCAGTGAAAATGAAAATTTATTAGATAAAGTGAACGATTTATCGCGTATTAATGAAGAGTTAATTCAAGAGAATTTCAAACTTAAACAGCAAGAAAAGAAAATTTTGGACATAAGTTCAAGTGAATTTTGGGATAGTCACTATAAAGAAGGCTATACCTCTGGAACAGGGTCATACAATCATCTTGCTGAGTTCAAAGCCAATATAATAAATGAATTTGTTGCAAGCCACCAGATTAATTCTGTAATTGAGTTTGGCTGTGGTGATGGAAATCAACTTTCACTTATGAACTATCCCCTGTATATAGGAATAGACGTTTCTGAAACAATTATCAAGAAAAACAAAGATAAATTTGCTGACTTTGATAATAAAGTTTTTTTTCATAGAGATGAAAAAGATAAATATATGAAAAAAAAGCATGACCTTGCTTTGTCTTTAGATGTGATTTTCCACTTGGTTGAGGACCATGTTTATATAGAGTATATGAAAGATTTATTTAATGCATCAAGTAAGTACGTGATAATTTACTCGAGTAATCATGAGGAATTTACGAGATGGCCGGAATTTAGAAATCGGAAATTTATGAGGTATGTTCAGGAAAATGAAAAAGATTGGAAAATGATCGATTTTATAGCTAATAAATATCCTTTTGAATTAGGTAATGAAGATATGACTTCTCCATCCGATTTTTATATTTTCGAAAAATTATAAGTAGAATAGCTATAATCGAAAGAATAGGCGGTTATTATGAGAAATGATATTAGTGTGTCAGTTATAGTACCGGTATATAACGTAGAGAAATACTTGCGAAAATGCCTAGAGTCTCTGGTCAACCAGACGATGGAGAACATTGAAATTATTGTAGTTGACGATGGAAGCACGGATCAATCATCCGAAATTATCAAAGAATATAAAGAGGCACATCCTGATAAGATTGTTTCCCTGACAAAACCGAATAGTGGATTAGGCGGTACTCGTAATTATGGGTTAAAGTTTGCTAAAGGGGAATATATCGGGTTTGTGGATTCCGATGATTGGGTAGATCGAAAGATGTTTGAAGCGATGTATGGGATGGCGAAGCAAGGCCATGACATTGTGTTATGTGACTTTATGGTGGTGCAAGATGGATGGGAGACTGGTCATGTCGCAAAAGGCTTTCGAGGGACACATTTCAATCCCCAGGAAGTAGTTATTAATTCGATTGATCCAGCGACAGCCTGTAATAAACTATACCACAGAAAGTTTTTCCAAATTGCTGAGTTTACTGATGGGTGGTATGAGGATATTGGGACGACTCCAATCCTGCTTTCATATGCTCATAGTGTGGGTTATTTGGAGCTGGCTTTGTATAATTATAGACAGCGAAGTGGTTCAATCACTTATAGTGCAGATGAGAGAACGAAGGATGTAATTAGTTCTTGGCAGCGGGTGCTGGATAACGTTCACAACAATTTTAGAAAAGAAGCCATATTTGCAGTATACAAGAGCATAGCAACATTTATAGAATTCAAGCCAGCATTTGCGGATGATTTTTTGGAATACGCTCATCAGAAACAAGAGTTGTTTCAACAAAATGATTACTATCAAAAGAATACGCGAAGTAAATCGATAGTTGATTTATTTCAGATGAGGCTAATTCCTAAAAAGTTACATTATTTCTGGTTTGGACATGGCGAGAAGAGTGAACTGATTAAGCGTTGTATGGCATCTTGGGAAAAGTATGCAGGTACGTATGAAATTATTGAATGGAATGAAAGTAATTGTGATATTAACGAAAGTCAATTTGTAAAAGAGGCATATGAGGCAAAAAAGTGGGCATTCGTAGCCGATTATTTTCGGATTAAGGTGATATATGAACAGGGTGGGTTTTACATGGACACGGATGTAGAACTTAAAGCCCCGCTGGACTCATTAAGAACAAGCAATTTCTTTTTTGCTTTCGAAACAAGAGATAATATTAATGCGGCTATATTTGGAGGAATACCTAGATTTGAGTTAGCAAAGAAATGGTTGAAGACATACCAGGAAGAAACGTTTAAAAAGGAAGACGGGACATATAATATGAGTAATAATATTGTAATCCGTCTTACAGGATTGTTGAGGAAAGACTATAAAATAAAGTTAAATGGACAAATGCAGACGTTAAGGGATAATGTCAAAGTTTATCCTGCAAACAAGCTAACCATTGATGTATATGACGGAAAGAATTTAGCGGTGCATCATTTTGATGCTTCTTGGTGGGATGTAAAAGATGAGGTATCCTACAAAAATGTCGTTTTACAGGATTATTTTAAGAATCATGTTTATACTTCATCAGATATACAAAGTGAGATTCAAAAATATCAGCAGCTCATTCACACGTATGAAAACACATTATCTTGGAAGATTACCTCACCATTAAGGAAAATTAGCGCCTTGATAAGGAAGATAAAAAATGATGGTTAAAAAATACGGGCTACTAGTAATCATACTTTTTTTTGTAATATTAGCTGATTCGATTTATTTAACGGATGTGCTGACTCGATTTACTGTTAATTCGATGTTACAGTATACTTTTGTCTTACTGTATTTTTTCTTGCTGTTTTCTATTATATTTTGTTTTACTGTTATTAAGATTAAGAAAGAAACCTCTCGTTCGAGTTATAGGAAAAAATTACTTTTTTCTGTAATAAGTGCAGCTATATTGCTTGTACTGGGGAATTCCATGCTGGTGAATCATTTGTATAAACCATCAACTCTTGAAATAGTAGCTAGTGGGGAAAAAAATGTTGAATCTAAATCAACAGAAGTATGGGTTACCGACATTTTTATTAATGGAGATAAAGCTAATTTCGATTATTTGCCTTGGAGTGGTGGTTGGCAAGTAAAAGACAAAGCTTTATTAAGTTCTGCGAAAGTACCGCAGTCATTAAAGATTAAACTGCCGGCTTCAAAAGATATAAGGGTGAAATTTTTGAAGCATGAGTGGTCAGGCATTGTTGTGATTAAAGATGGCGGTAAAGAGAAATCGTTGGATCTCTACTCTTCCAAAGCATCTAGTTATGAATACAAAGTGAATGGAAGTGAGAATCATCCTTCTGATATAAGACGGATTTCTGATTTGTTTATGGCTTTTATTTTATTATTGAGTATTTTCTTTTTGGTCAGTATTTATATAAAAAAATAGTTTACTAAAATTCATAAGGGGACCTATGTAAATGGAAATTGCAGTTTTAATTCCTTGTTATAATGAAGAACAAACGATCGGAAAAGTCATACAAGATTTTAGGAAAGAATTACCTTTTTCGAAGATTTATGTTTATGATAATAATTCTAAAGATAAGACAGTGAAGGTTGCGCTTGAAAATGGAGCCATTGTAAAGCATGAGTATAGACAAGGTAAAGGTAGTGTAGTTCGATCTATGTTTATGGACATTGAAGCTGATTATTATATTATGGTTGACGGGGACGACACTTACCCGGCTGAGTATGTGCATAGATTAATCGAGCCATTAAAAGAGAATAAAGCAGATATGGTTATTGGAGATAGACTTTCAAATGGGACTTATGCGAATGAAAATAAGCGGAACCTCCATGGCTTTGGTAATGATTTAGTCAAAAATATGATTAACTTTCTTTATAAAAGTAATGTAAAGGATATTATGACAGGTTATAGAGCTTTTAACAAATTTTTTGTTAAATCATTTCCGGTTATGAGCCCGGGATTTGAGATTGAAACTGAACTAACCATTCATACGTTGGATAAACGCTTCTCCCTAAAAGAAGTTCAAATTGATTATAGGGATCGGCCAGAAGGTAGCGAATCTAAATTAAATACATTAAGAGATGGCTATAAAGTTCTGAAAACAATACTTATGCTTTTTAAAGAGTTTAAACCTTTGTTTTTTTTCAATATTTGGTCTGCTCTTCTTCTTATATTAGGCCTTTTAGTGGGGGCACCCGTTATTATTGAATATATATATACTAGTTTTGTTACAAAATTACCATCAGCTGTTTTAGCGGTGGGTTTTGTTTTACTGTCTATCATTAGTTTTACTTGTGGTTTAATACTAGATACAGTGGTAGCGAACTATCGAAAACAGTATGAATTGGAATTGCATCGTATTAAGCAAGAGGTAGGTATAAAGGTATGATTTTGTTTAATAATCTAGCAACTAAGGTTAATTTCTTTTGTTTAGTTCTGTCTATTGCTTTAGGTAGTGGCTTGGTGTATCTTCTCACTACTAATGTTTCGTTAATAAAATGGTTATTGAGCATAATAATTGTTTTCGTTTCTTTAATTCACCTTGTTATAAGTAAGAATTTGAATAATTTAGAAATAAAGCCTTCGCTGAAATCATGGTATAATTATATTTTTTGTCTAGCACTTACTCTTTTTCTATTTGTTAGTTTAATGGGATCTTTTTTTAAACGTGGTTACAATTTATTTGGTTTTGCGTTCATAAGTATTACTGCATTTATTGCTTTGTTTTGTATTGTACTCGCTTTAACTCAGTTTTTAATGAAATCAAGGTCAGGAATTTCATGCGTTGAAGGAAGAAAAATTAAAATTTTGTTTTTTGCGACCCCCTCGTTTGTTATTTTTTTAGTTTACTTTCTGGCTTTTTATCCTGGAGTTTTGTCGCCAGATTCTTTAGATCAATGGTCTCAAATATTCACCGGAAAATTTGATGATTGGCATCCAGTAGCACATACGTGGTTCATCATGTTTACGACTCTGTTAGGGGACACACCAGCAGCTTTCTCAATTATCCAAATAATTATTATGTCCTTGATAATAGGATACTGTGGGTATACTTTTGAGAGGTATGGAGTTAAGAAGATTTTTGTTTATTTATCTGTTGTTTTTCTATCTTTCGTTCCTATTAATGGAATTTATTCCATCACGATGTGGAAAGATATTTTGTATAGTGGGCTTCTTTGCTTAATAAGCTTATATATTGCTAATATTGTTATTTCTAATGGACTATGGCTTGATTCTAAGTTGAATGGAATTTTATTCGTTATAGCTTCGGTTGGAGTAACACTTTTTCGACATAACGGATTTATAATTTTTTTATTGACATTGCTTATTTCAATCGTAGTTTTCAAAAAGAAGCTTATGAAATTCTATTTATGGTCAATTCCGGTACTGTTAATTTATTTTATCGTTACAATTCCTGTTTTTAATGCTTTGAAAGTCACCTCCTCAGACCCTAACGAAGCTCTTGCAATACCCACACAACAAGTTGCTAGTGTTATTGCACTTGATGGCAAAATGACCAATGAACAATTAGAATTTTTCGCCAACATATTGCCGATAGATGTCTGGAAAAGTCAATATAATCCATACACAGTAGACCCTTTGAAATTCAATAAGGAATTTAATAGAGGATTCCTCAGAGAGAATAGAAGTGAGTTTCTTAAGAAGTGGTTAACATTGTGCATACAGAATCCTAATATTGTAATAAAAAGCTATCTAAAACAAGTTTCGAATGTTTGGCAGATAACACAATTTAACGATGGTGTTACATCACTATATTCAACATCAATAACCGAAAATAATAACTCAATTAAATATGGTTTATCAAATAAGACCATCAGTGTCGGGTTGACAGAAAATGTATCTCGGATTTTAGAATTTTCAAGAAATAGTATAATATGGAGAGCTGCCTTGTACAATGTATTGATTATATTATCCCTATATATAATTGTACGGCGTAGAAACTATGCGTTAGTCATAGTAGCACTGCCTGTAACGCTTAATACTCTAACCATCATGGCTGCAACACCAGCTCAGGATTTTAGATATTTATATGCAAATTTGCTTGTTTCTATTGTTGTTTTTCTTACATCTTTTCTGAAATTTGAAAAGAAGGCAGTTCATTAAGGAGGCGTATTGGTAATTAAAAGATTTAACTTTTTTTATAGAAATAGCAGTTTGGGAATAATACTTATTTTATTTTCTGCTTTACTTACTGCTGTTGGACAAGCATTATGGAAGGTTTCTGGAACCAATAATTTATATATTTTAGCTTTAGGATTAATTCTGTATGTATGTGGTGCTGTTTTAATGATGATTGCTTTTAGGTTTGGAGATTTATCTGTTCTTCATCCGCTTTTAAGTTTTGGCTATATATTTGCTGTATTAATAGGTAGTTACTTCTTAAAGGAACAGATAGGATTCAAGGAAATCATAGGTATAATTATGATAGTTTTGGGGGCTGTCTTAATCAGTGTGGAGAGAAAATGAAATATTACTCTTTGTTTTAATGACCATGTTTGGTGCTTTGGGAGGACTTTTTCTTAAAAAACTCTCTTTGTACACAATAGGAATCAATAAACCTTTTTTAATGCATTTTTTTTTGGCAGGTTTTCTTTACGCTTTGGGGGCATTTCTCAATATTATATTATTAAAGTTTATTCCATATACAGTTGTGTATCCTTTAACCGCCTTCACTTATATATGGACATTAATATTTTCCAAAATATTTTTAAAAGAAACTATAAGTGTTACAAAGATTGGGGGGGTGCTTTTGATAATTTGCGGAGCGTTTGTTTTGATTCTTTAAATATATCACTATTGTAATATGAGGACTTTCTTGCATACATCGTAGAAGAGGATGAATTTTATTGACTGTAAAAGATGGGAAAATCGATTTTATACAGATGTTACGAGGGATTGCTGCTGTTTCTGTAACAATATTTCATGCGAGAGGCCATCTTCCTAGTCAATCGCCTTTTTCCCAGTGGCTGTTTTCTGCTGCATCGTCTGGTGTAGATATATTTTTTATGATTAGTGGCTTCATTATGGTGTATACAACTAGGAATAGTAACGGTTCTTTTTTGTATTTTTCTAAATTTATGCTAAAAAGATTTGCGAGAATTTGGCCTATGTATCTTGTATTGACTTTCTTATACATAATACTTATGCTGCTAAGTGCTTACATTATTAACCGAGTGGATGTCGATCCTTCAGTCACAGACATACTTAAATCCCTATTCTTTATTCCATTAATTTTAGACAAAAGTGACGGGCCTTTCTGGGGAGGTTCTGTTCTTCATACGGGATGGACTCTTAATTTTGAGATGTACTTTTATTCATTCTTTGCAATATCGTTACTGTTTGGAAGGTATAAATGGCTATTGTTTTTTTCTTGGGTAATATTCACTCTAATATTACTTCCGAGTATGGCAGGGGACATTTCTTTAGATCCCAAGCACTATTATGGTTGGGACTGGGGATATCTTAATTTAATCACTTCCCCTTTGATTTGGGAATTTGTTGTAGGCGTCATCATAGGATTGATATATTTTTCTAAACTCAGAATAAAAAACACTAAAATATGTTGGTTGCTCTGTTTACTGGCTTTATCCTTTACAATGTGGTATTTTCTTGGGGGTATTAACCCCGGCTTTGGAATAGTTAATTGGGGACTGCCTTATGTAATTTTGTTTTCTATTTTGGTGATCTCAAGCAAAAGTATCGAGATTAAAAGCCCTTATTTTTTAGTGTGGCTTGGTAATATTTCTTTTTCATTATATCTAATCCACCCTTTAGTAATTCATCCTCTTGCCAATATTGCATGGGAGTTTGAATCGCTAAGAAATTCTTTACAGGATATGTCATATATCATTTTTCTAACTGTTCTAAGTATTTGTTTTGCGGCAGTTGCTCACGAATTTTTAGAGAAACGGTTATCAAATTGGTTCCGTGATAAACTTTTTACTTTACTAAAAATTAAGTCTTAAGGTCGTAAAGATGTTTCATCTAATTAATTTTTTCTGAAAATCATATTAATATATGTATTAGTACAAGGAGGGCGCTATGAAAGGTATTATTCTTGCGGGCGGGACTGGTTCTCGCCTTTTTCCTTTAACCAAGGTAACCAATAAGCACTTGCTTCCTGTCGGTAAGTATCCCATGATCTTTCATTCCATATATAAGCTAAAAAAAGCTGATATTACGGACATCCTTATTGTAACAGGTAAAGAACACATGGGGGATGTTGTAAATCTGCTTGGAAGCGGTCGTGAGATGGGCGTAACTTTTACATATAAGGTACAGGACGAAGCGGGTGGCATTGCGCAGGCGTTAGATCTGGCAGAGCATTTCGTTGGCAAAGATCAAATGGTCGTTATTTTGGGGGACAATGTGTTTGAGGATGATATCTCTCCGTTTGTGCAAAATTTTCGTAAACAGAATGTTGGTGCTAAATTATTATTGCAAAAGGTCCATGATCCGCAGCGATTTGGTGTGGCAGAAATTCAAAATCAACGTATTCTATCTATAGAAGAAAAACCTCAGATGCCTAAAAGCGATTATGCAGTTACGGGCATTTACATGTTTGATCATAATGTTTTTAATATTGTGAAAACCCTAAAACCTTCGACACGTGGAGAATTAGAGATTACAGACGTTAACAATGCGTATATTGCTAACGGAACATTGACCTATGATATTCTTCAAGGTTGGTGGACGGATGCAGGAACGCATACTTCGCTTGCCAGAGCAAATGAACTCGCGCAAAATATTATATTTGGTGAGGAATTTGGTAAGTTAAAGTTGTAATGCAAAGTTTCACAGCATTGAGGGAAGGACGTATAGCATGAAAGTGATACCTTTAAAATTAACAGGTGCAAGTATAATGGAGCCGACTGTTCATGGTGATCAACGCGGTTTTTTTATGGAAAGTTATAATCAACAGGTAATGCAAAGTGAGGGGATTAATCATACTTTTGTTCAGGATAACCAATCTCTTTCTGCTGATGCAGGAGTTATACGTGGGTTGCATTACCAATTAAATCCGAAGGCACAAACGAAACTTATCAGGGTACTCACAGGGGCTATCTATGATGTGATTTTGGACATTCGAAAAAGTTCTCCTACGTTTGGGCAATGGATGAGTGTCATTCTAAGTGAGCATAATCGTCGCCAGTTACTGGTACCTAAGGGGTTTGCTCATGGTTTTTGTACGCTTGTTCCCAATACTCAGGTGTTGTATAAGGTTGATGAATATTACTCTCCTTTGCACGACAGAGGGATACGGTGGAATGACCCTGCATTGAGTATTGACTGGCCTACCTCCAAGGCGATACTGTCAGAGAAGGATAAACAGCAGCCTGTTCTGACAGATGCGGAAATCAATTTTGATTAGAAGCTAACACAAATTAATACTTTGAATGCTTTTGAGTTAAGAAAATGAGTCAGAAGTCTAATATACTTTAGACATTGCTCAGCTTAGGAGGTCTGTATGAAACTTCTTGTTACCGGTGGGGCCGGATTTATAGGCAGTAACTTTGTATTGTATATGCTTAAACAGCATCCAGATTATGAAATTGTAAATATAGATGCTCTTACCTATGCAGGTAACCTGGAAAATTTGAAATCCATTGAAAGTAACCCCAAACATAGCTTCATCAAGGCAGATATCACTGATACTCAAGCGATTGACCAGCTGATGCAGCAGGGAATTGATGTGGTGGTTAATTTTGCAGCGGAGTCACATGTGGATCGGAGTATTCTGGAACCGGAAGTGTTTGTGAAAACAAACGTATTGGGTACGCAAGTGCTACTGGACGCGGCCAAGAAATATAACGTGGCCAAGTTTGTACAGGTATCAACAGATGAGGTGTATGGATCTTTGGGAGAAACAGGCTTGTTTACGGAGGAAACTCCGTTGCAGCCTAATAGTCCTTATTCTGCATCCAAGGCAGGTGGCGATCTGCTAGTTCGTGCATATCATGAAACCTTCTGTTTACCAGTGAATATCACGCGTTGTTCTAACAACTACGGCCCATATCAGTTTCCTGAGAAATTGATCCCGCTAATGATCTCACGTGCATTGAGCGACCAACAGCTACCTGTATACGGGGATGGCTTGAACATTCGCGACTGGTTGTATGTAGAGGATCATTGCAGCGCAATTGATCTAGTCATTCATCAGGGTAAACTGGGTGAAGTATACAATATCGGGGGAAATAACGAGCGGACAAATGTGCATATCGTCAAAACAGTATTAGAGGAGCTGGGCAAGCCAGAATCTCTGATTTCGTATGTGCAGGATCGTCCAGGACATGACCGCCGTTATGGCATTGATCCAACGAAGACCATGAATGAGCTGGGCTGGAAGCCAAAGCACTCTTTTGAAACAGGCATTAAAGAAACGATTCGCTGGTACTTGGACAACGAAGAATGGTGGATTCGCATTCAATCCGGCGAATACCAACAATACTATGCTAAACAGTACGGTTCCCGCTTGGGGGATGCGTAAAATGAAGGTGCTGGTTACTGGAGCATCCGGTCAACTTGGTAAAGATGTAGTAAACGTTTTTCAGGGTCAAGGACATGATGTTCTTGGATACGATCGGGAACAGCTGGATATCACGGATTTGGAGCAGGCTGTGAAGATCGTTGAACAGTCCCAACCTGATGCCGTAATCCACTGTGCAGCGTATACGGCTGTGGATGCAGCGGAGACCGATGTAGACGGGGCTTATCAAGTCAACGCGGTAGGCACACGTAATATGGTACTGGCTGCGGAAAAGGTAGGAGCCAAGCTGGTTTATATCAGCACAGATTATGTGTTCGATGGAACGGCAAAGCAGCCATATCATGAGTACGATAATACCAATCCGCAGAGTATCTACGGAAAGTCCAAACGGGCGGGAGAGGTATTGACCCAAACACTTTCCTCTAGGTATTTTATTGTTCGTACATCTTGGGTATATGGAATGCACGGAAACAATTTTGTCAAAACGATGCTGAAGCTTGGACAGGAGAAGCCGCTCCTCCAGGTAGTGAATGATCAGAAGGGTTCACCTACCTATACGGTGGATCTGGCACGCTTTTTGGCGGAATTGATTCAAACGGAGAAGTACGGCGTATACCATGCATCCAATAGCGGCTCCTGTACCTGGTATGAATTTACGCAAGCTATTTTACAGGATGCGGCGGAAATATTAGATGCCAAGATCACAGCGAAATTGGAGCCATGCAGCACAGAGCAATTCCCCAGACCAGCAGCGCGGCCACGTAATTCTGTTATGGAGCATGTAGCGATTCGAACCAATGGATTGAATGATTTGCGCGACTGGCGTGAGGGATTGCGTGATTTTATACAGAATTATTGCAGTCAATCATAAGGGAGATTTTACTGTGCACCTATAAGCTTAGAAATAGGCCTAACTTCAAATATATTTGGTCTCAATAATCATCTGAAAAAGTCGAGTTCATACTCGGCTTTTTTTGTTTTATTGAAACATTTTCCATATCACTGCATCTATTGTGGTATATAACAATCTATAGACTGTAGCAGCTCTTTGAAATTATGCTGGTTTGCTCTATGATAGGAATAAGAACATCTGGAGTAAATACGCCAAAATCTCATAAACGAGGAACATGAATCTATGATTAAATCCGTAAGTGTTCATATTGTAACGTATAACAGTGAAAAAGATATCCAAGAGTGCTTAAAGGCTGTCAGCAAGCAAAGCTACCCCCTACAAGCAGTGGTTATCATAGATAATCAATCCAAGGATCAGACAGAGGAACAAGTTAAAGAAATAGCGCATTTGTTTGGTTCAAAATTCAAGTTTGTCTCTAATGTCCAAAATGTTGGTTTTGCCCCTGGCCATAATCAAGCAATAGCGTTGGACGATACGGACTATGTGCTAGTACTTAACCCAGACGTTACTATAGAACCTGATTACATTGAGCGCCTGGTTGCAGTGATGGAGCATAATCAGCGTATAGGCAGCGCTACAGGTCAATTGCTGCGTAAAGCGAACCGGGAGATGATAGATAGCACGGGTATTGTTATGAATTCAGCCAGAAGAGCTTTTGATCGAGGAGCAGGAGAGCCTTCAGTTCAGTGGTCAGAGTCAGGAAAGGTATTTGGTGTTTCAGGCGCAGCAGCTTTGTATTCACGGCGAATGATTAATGACATTGGTCTAAATGGTGAGTTTTTTGATGAAAGCTTTTTTGCATACAAGGAAGATGTAGATGTGGCTTGGCGAGCAGCCTTGCTCGGCTGGGAAGCTTACTATGATGCTAGAGCAATAGCCTACCATGAACGTGGTTGGAAGGAAACGAGTCGTACATCCCAATCGTTGTTTGTGAGAAGACTTTCATATATTAATCGTTATAAAATGATGTATAAAAATGATACTTTCTCTGAATGGATGAAAAATATTATTTTTCTCCTTTCATATGAGATAGCAAGTAATCTGTATTTTCTTTTCAGAGAGCCAAAAGTACTTGTAGCTTGGAAGACTTTTTTTAAAGAACTGCCCGAGCTTAGGGGGAAAAGAAGGCAACTTAGAAAGAAGATTACCCTTCATCATCATCAAAATAAATCAAAAGCTCAATAATACATTGAATTTATCAAAATACCATCGAATGCGTGTTCCTTTATGGAAAAATATAGTATAATTGAAACGTGCAACCGATAGAGCTGCCAAGAGCGGTCGGCTAACTCTCCCGAGGAGGGGGGTGAAGCCTGTGACAGTGTTTGAGGCGCTCAGTTTAATGCTGACGTTCGGGGCGTTAATCGTCACACTGTTAGAGTTTAACAAACGAAAATAGACCGCCCCCGCAAGGAAGGGTCTATTTTCGGCCTGATTGTTCCAAAACCGTCCGCTCTTGGAGCGTTGGTTGCGCAGGGGCTGGCTGGCACCAGCCCTTTTTCCATGTATATCTTACCACGATGAATTTTAGACCTCAACCGAGGATTTTACAAAAATCTAATAAACGACTTCCAATGAACAATATATAGATCGAAATGATTTCGTTTGTCTATATTTGCGCTTTGGAGTGACTGGAATCGAATTTTGCATAATCCTTCTAAACTATGTAAGGTTACAAGTTATGTGCTTTTTTGCGCCCCGTGGTCTGCGCGGTATGCTATAATAGGCGATAGTAGAATAGATTACTGAATTTGTCAGGAGCGTTTTAAATATGGATGTAAGCATACTGGTCGTCAACTATAATACGTGTCAATTGACGCTGGATTGTTTGCAGTCGGTGTATGCGTCCGAGACGCAATACCGATATGAAGTGATTGTTATTGATAATCACTCCAGTGACGGATCTGTTGAGGCTATTCGTGCTGCATACCCGGAGATTATGTTGATAGCCAATAAGGATAATACAGGTTTTGCCAAGGCGAACAACCAGGGGATGGAAGTAGCCAGCGGGCGTTATGTATTGTTATTGAACTCCGATACGTTGGTGCAACCGGACACGCTGGATACAATGATCCAGTTTATGGATACGCATCCGGAGATGGGGGCATCGGGCTGTAAGGTCATCCTGCCGGATGGATCATTAGACAAGGCTTGTAAGCGTGGTTTTCCAACGCCATCAGCTTCTTTTTACTATGCTTTTGGCTGGTCGAAGCGTTACCCGGATAACCCGAAGTACAATCAATATCAGCTTGGGCATCTAAGCCCGGATGATGAGTATCCAGTAGATGTACTGGTAGGTGCTTTTATGCTGGTGCGCCGAGAAACGATTGACCAGGTCGGTGGCTTGGATGAAACCTTTTTTATGTATGGTGAGGACATTGACTGGTGTTACCGGATTAAGCAAGCCGGGTGGGGCATTTACTACTACCCGCGCACATATATTATTCATATCAAAGGGGGCAGCGCTCGCCGTCGTCCTTTGAAAATTATTTATGAGTTTCATAGAGCTATGTGGGTATTTCATCGTAAGCATTATAAACAGCAATACAGTTGGATCACCAATATGGCTGTATATGCGGGGATTGCCGTGAAATTTGGAATGGCTTTCCTAAAAAATAAGTTGTCCGCACCGGTCAAGCCGGACGGCGGGGAACAATCTCATACTGAGGTGAAAGCATGATACGCAGAAATCAGCGTTTTTTAACCCAATTATATATTGTGGCGGATTTCGCGGTCATTCAGTTGTCCTTTCTGATCGCTTGGTTTTTCAAATTTGAAAGTGAATGGATCACCTATACAGAACCGCTTCCTATTCAAGTATATGGAGGCTGGAGCTTAATCTACGGCCTGATTGCCGTAGTGCTGGGGATGTTGTTTTCGCTCTATTCGCCCAAACGCAAAAAACGATTTGCAGATGATGTATTTCGCGTCACCCAGATTCATATCGTTGGACTGTTCGTGCTGTTGAGTGTGATGTTCTTCGTGAAACAAATCGACATCTCGCGGTCCTATCTGGCAATCTATATGGTTGGAAACGTGCTGCTTATTTTGTTTTATCGATTTTTCTTGAAGCAAGTTCTTAAAGCTCTCCGTCAAAAAGGGTACAACAAACAATTCATGCTTATTCTCGGGGCGGGTACTCTAGGGCAGCGATTTTATCATAACCTTGGACAATATCCTGATCTGGGATACGAGGTAGTGGGTTTTCTGGATGATAAGCGGCATTGGAGTGAAGAGGAAGAGGCGCATTTCCGCCCGATTCTTGGAGGCTTAGATCAATTGGAGGCTACGCTGTCGCGTCTGATGATTGACGAGGTCATTCTGGCGCTGCCGCTGGATGCTCATGATAAGTACCCCAAGATTATCAACATGTGTGAAAAGGCTGGAGTGCGCACGCTTATAATCCCCGACTTTTTCGATTATTTGCCGGCTCGCCCGTACTTTGATAACTTTGCAGGTATGCCGATGATCAATGTGCGGGATATTCCACTGGATGTAGCGGGGAATCGATTGTTTAAGCGCCTATTCGATATTTTATTCTCTTTATTCGCGATTCTCCTGACCTTTCCGATCATGCTAGCAGTAGCGATTGGTGTGATGATTACATCCAGAGGGCCCATCATTTTTAAGCAGGAGCGGGTAGGCTTGAATCGTCGCACCTTCCGAATGTACAAATTTCGTTCGATGAAGGTGTTACCACCTGGAACTGAAGATACGGGCTGGACGACTGCTAATGACCCAAGACGCACACGTTTTGGTACTTTTATTCGTAAAACGAGTCTCGACGAGCTGCCGCAGTTTTTCAACGTTCTGCTGGGTGATATGAGTGTCGTTGGTCCACGCCCAGAGCGGCCCTATTATGTGGATCAGTTCCGTGAGGAAATTCCAAAATACATGGTGAAGCATCATGTTCGTCCCGGAATCACAGGCTGGGCACAGAGCAACGGGTTGCGCGGAGATACATCTATTGAGGAACGGATTAAGCATGACATCTTCTATATTGAGAACTGGTCGCTCTTATTTGATATTAAAATTATTTTCCGCACGATTCGCAACGGTTTCAAGAACGCGTATTAATACAGAAGCACCCTTCGGTTTAGCCGGAGGGTGCTTTTGCGTCTGGCAGTTGTTTTGAGCATGCGTATGTGGGGTATTGACCTGTACGAAAAGGATGTGACACCCTATGAAACGACTGATTGCTGCGGTCATTCTTTTAATGTTAACCGGCACATTTTTACTGGCTTACAAAGGGCAATCTACAGAAGAACAGACTGACTTTACCACGCACCGCGTAATTTCGCATGCCATGGGAGCCGTTAATGGTTTGGCCTATACTAATGCGCGTGAAGCGTTTGTGGAAAATTATAAAAAAGGCAGCCGCGTATTCGAGGTCGACCTGATGTTTACTTCGGATGGACAATTGGTGGCGCGCCATGAATGGACAGAATCTTTTACAGAGCAAATGCAACAGGAACAAGCAGTTGCTACAGAACAGGGCGGAAAACCGTGGAGCTACCATCAATTTAAGAACACCCCCATACACGGTTCTTATACTCCAGTAGATTGGAAGGATGTATTGGATTTATTGGAAACATACCCGGATGCTTATATTGTGACCGATACGAAAGAACAGGACCCTGCCCAGATCAAACAGTTGTTTGCACAACTGACCCGTCAGGCGCAGGAGAAAAACCCCGAGCTTTTGTCTCGTATTGTTCCCCAAATTTATAATGAAGAAATGCTGCAAATGTTGCGGAGTATTTATCCCTATCCATCCGTTATTTATACGCTCTACGCCACAGAGGATAAAGATGACCAGATTATTCGATTTGTACAACAAAATGATATAACGGCAGTAACTTTACCAGAGAATCGGGTGAGTGGTGCTCTAGTGGAAAGTTTGCGTCAGGCCGGAGCGGTATGCTACGTAAATACCATTAATGAGTTGAAGGATGCGGCTGAGTATGAACAGATGGGTGTGCAAGGTTTCTATACAGATATTTTAACGGAAAAAGAACTTAGTAAACGCAGTTGGTTGTATGCGCTACGCCCCTAAGCTGTCTGAACGGGGTGTTCCCATTTGATACGAACATTGACACCTTTTAAGCACTGTCATAGACTTAGCATAGAACGCTTTTGGATATTGGAATTCGGTTCGACTGGATCATGACAAAAGCAATGGATGCTGGAGGAATGTGTGTTGGCAGATTCAATTCAATCATGGAGGCATGTGTTTAAGCTTGATCCTGAAAAGGAACTGGATGATGAGGCACTTGACGCCGTGTGTATGTCTGGTACGGATGCGATTATGGTAGGAGGTTCATCAGGTATTACCTACGAAAATACGGTGGATTTGCTGTCGAGGGTTCGACGTTATGAGGTGCCGTGTGTGCTTGAGGTGTCCGATCTGGAAGCTGTAGTACCAGGGTTTGATCTATATATGATTCCTATGGTACTGAATACCGCTGACAGTAATTGGATTCTAGGACAGCACCAACGTGCGATTGAACAGTTTGGTTATATGATCCCTTGGGATTTGCTTGTGACGGAAGGATATATTGTTTTGAACGGTGATTCTACAGTCGCTAAGCTTACCGGAGCAGATACTTCGCTGGATATTTCGTCTGCCACCTCATATGCACAGATTGCTGACAAGCTCATGCATCTGCCGATTGTATATGTGGAATATAGCGGTGCTTTTGGGGATATGGAGCTGGTGCAAAAAATACATCGCAGTACAGAGCGCTCTCGTGTCCTATACGGGGGAGGAATCGTGGATAAATCTACCGCGTTACAAGCGGCTGCCGTTTGTGACACCATTGTAGTAGGAAACATCATTTATCGTGACTTGGCGAAAGCGCTGGAGACGGTAGCTGTGAAATTGGAAGTATAGAACGTGATTTTATGGAAGCTCAGGGAAAGGAGCATGCACGCATGCAATCAATAGATATACACGAGGCGGTAGCTCGCCTTAATCCGCCTCAGCGTCAGGCTGTGGAGGCGGTAGATGGTCCGCTGCTGATTATGGCTGGCGCAGGCAGTGGTAAAACACGGGTGCTCACGCACCGAATAGCCTACCTCATCGCAACCCGCAAGACGGCTCCATGGGGCATTTTGGCGATTACCTTTACGAACAAGGCCGCGCGTGAGATGCAGGATCGCGTATCCAAGCTGATTGGCCCACAGGGAAGAGATGTGTGGGTATCCACCTTCCACTCGATGTGTGTGCGTATTTTACGTCGGGATATCGAGCGGATTGGATTTACCTCGAATTTCAGCATTTTGGATTCTACGGATCAATTGTCTGTCATTCGGAGCTGCATGAAGGATCTGAATATAGACACCAAAAAATTTGAACCCAAAGCGGTTCAGTCTATGATGAGTACGGCAAAAAATGAACTGGTCACTCCCGAAATGTATGAGCGCAAGATTGGCGACTATTTTGAAGGGATTGTGGCGAAGGTATATACCAAGTACCAACAGCGGCTCAAAAACAACAACTCTCTTGATTTTGATGATTTGATCATGGCAACGATTCAGCTGTTTAAAGAAGTACCTGAGGTACTGGACTTCTACCAGAAGAAATTTCAATACATTCATGTTGATGAATATCAGGATACAAACCGTGCGCAGTACATGCTGTGCAAAATGCTGGCCGACAAGCATCACCGGATTTGCGTAGTAGGTGACAGTGACCAATCCATCTATCGGTGGCGAGGTGCCGATATTAGCAACATTTTGAATTTTGAAGAGGACTACCCGGAAGCGCGTACCATTTTGCTGGAGCAGAACTACCGGTCCACCTCGAATATTCTCAATGCTGCCAATGAAGTCATTGGTCAAAATACAGGCCGCAAGCCGAAAAAACTATGGACTGACAAAGAAGGCGGCGCCAAGATTAAGGTTTACCGTGCTGATTCTGAACATGATGAGGGCTACTTTATCGCCTCAGAAATTCATAAGAATATTAAAGCGGGCAAAACCTATAGCCATCATGCCATTTTGTACCGTACGAATGCTCAGTCTCGGGTTGTCGAGGAAATTCTGATTAAATCAGATATTCCTTATCAGATCGTGGGCGGTATCAAGTTCTATGATCGGAAGGAAATTAAGGATTTGCTGGCGTATCTTCGCCTGCTCTCCAATCCTGACGACGACATCAGTTTGATCCGAATCATTAATGTGCCAAAACGAAGCATCGGAGACACAACTGTCGGCAAATTGCAGGCAGCTGCAGCGGAACGTGGAGTTTCGATTTTCCGTGTCCTTCAAGTGGTAGATGATTTGGGCTTTGCAGGACGTACGCGTAATGCGTTGGTAGAGTTTTACGATATGATCGAAGGTTTAAGTCGTATGGTAGACTACCTGTCGGTTACCGAGTTAACAGAAAAAATGCTGGAAACCACCCAATATCGATTGGAACTGCAAAACGAGAATACACTCGAGTCACGCTCGCGTTTGGAGAATATTGATGAGTTCCTGTCGGTAACCATGGAATTTGAAAAAGGTGCGGAAGACAAGTCACTCGTCTCCTTCCTGACCGACCTTGCGCTGATTGCTGATATTGATTCCATGAATGACGACGAAGAAGAGCAAAGCGATGCGGTTGTATTGATGACCATGCATAGCGCCAAAGGTCTGGAGTTTCCCATTGTATTTATTGTCGGTATGGAGGAGGGAGTGTTCCCTCATAGTCGTGCCTTTCTGGATAACGAAGAACTGGAAGAAGAGCGCAGATTGGCGTATGTCGGCATAACCCGTGCAGAGGAGCAACTGTTCCTTACATGTGCACAGATGCGCACTTTGTTTGGACGCACCACGGCTAACCCGCCTTCCCGCTTTCTCGAAGAGATTCCAGACGAGTTAAAAGAGGATACGATCATCAAACGTGACCGCTACCGCCGTTCAGGCAATGTAGGCGGATCTTATGGTGGGCGCGGACTGAATAAAGGTAGTGGCAGCAACTTTGGTGGAGAACGCTCGTTTGATACGATGAGCCGCAGTGGTTCGTCCGCTTCCGCGTCACCCCGCGTAACCGTAACGACATCTTCATCCGCGAAACCGACTCCGGCTGCTTCGGCAGGAGGCCCCTCCATTTTTGCTGCTGGAGACAAGGTGCAGCATGGCAAATGGGGAATTGGAACCATTGTAGCTGTAAAAGGGACTGGCAATGATATGGAACTTCAAATTGCTTTCCCGGCTCCGGTAGGGGTTAAACGACTGCTGGCTGGCTTTGCACCTATTACAAAAGTAGAATAAATCTCAAACATCATTAAATCTCGAACCTCATGAGTGGCAGTTTGGCTTAGGCCTCTGCCCTGATGAAGTTCCCGGAGGGATACGCCTGCATGAACCCAATGCACAGAATGGAGCAGCTTGTTGCTGAACTGAACACATATAACTATCATTACTACACACTGGATGAACCCAAGATCAGCGACAAAGAATATGATGTGCTTTATGACGAGCTGGTAGCGCTCGAACAGACGAGCGGTCTTGTGCTGCCGGATTCGCCGACACAGCGTGTGGGTGGGGAGTTACTCAAAGGTTTCACACCGCATCGCCACCTTGCCCCATTATGGAGCCTTGATAAAGCTCAGAATATGGAACAGCTGCGTGCATGGAACGCGCGTGTTGTGAAACTGGTTAATGATTACAATACCAAGAACCCGGAGAAACCTTTGCCATCTCCAGGCTATGCGATAGAACTTAAATTCGATGGACTGACGCTGAACCTGACGTATACAGATGGACAGCTTGTACAGGCTTCTACCCGCGGTAATGGCGTAGTGGGTGAGGGAATACTGGCACAGGTGAAGACCATTAAATCTGTGCCACTTACAATTCCTTTTCGAAATGGAACCATTGAAGTACAGGGAGAAGGGATCATGAATCTCTCTGTATTGTCCAAATATAATGAGACTGCCGTGGACCCTCTTAAAAATGCACGCAACGCCGCAGCTGGTGCTTTGCGCAACTTGAATCCCAAAGTGACAGCAGAGCGGCGCTTGAATGCATTTTTCTACAATGTGGGATATGCAGACCGTATCCAGTTTAACAGCCACCAGGAAATGATGACTTTCCTGCGTGAAAATCATTTTAAGGTAAACCCTTACCTGACTTACTTTGATAATTTTGAAGATGTAATGGAGCAACTGATTGAGATTGAAAAATCTCGTGCCGGATTGGATTACCTCATTGATGGGGCAGTATTGAAAATTACAGATATGCGCACACGTGAGGCTCTCGGGTATACCGATAAATTCCCGCGCTGGGCGGTGGCATATAAGTTCGAAGCCGAGGAAACGACAACGGTGCTTAACTCGGTTGAGTGGAATGTAGGACGAACCGGTAAAATCACCCCACTCGCAAGGGTAGAGCCGGTAGAGCTGGCGGGAGTCACTGTACAAAATTGTACACTGAACAATGCTGGTGACATCGAGCGCAAAAACCTGAAGTTTGCTTTGGGTGCACGTGTGTTTATCCGTCGCTCAAACGATGTCATTCCGGAGATATTAGGAAAGGTAACGTCTGAGAACGACGGGGAGGAAATTGTCGTACCAGATCATTGTCCAGCCTGCGGGTTTCCGTTACAGCAGCGAGGTGCCCATTTGTTTTGCGACAATAAGCTGGGGTGTAAACCACAAATTGTAGCTCGTATTTCCCATTTTGCTTCACGTGATGCTATGGATATTGAGACATTCAGTGACAAAACGGCCATACAGCTGCATGACGAACTGGAAGTGCGCGAGCCTGCGGATTTGTATACACTCCAATATGATGATCTTGTGAAGCTGGAGCGGTTTGGTGAGAAAAAGGCCAGTAACCTCTTGGCGGCACTTGAAAAGAGTAAAGAGAGAGATTTGGCTTCTTTCCTTTATGCTCTGGGTATACCGAATACCGGTAAAGCAACAACACGCATGTTGGCTGAACACTACCGTGATTTGCACAAGACGATGTCCGCTACGGTGGAAGAACTGATAGAACTACCGGATGTGGGCGGGATTGTAGCCGAAAGCATTGTTGCTTTCTTTGCAGATCCATTTACTCAGGCGGGAATTGAAAAGATGCTGTCTCTAGGGGTGAAAGCTCAGGCCCCTGAAGCTCCGCAGGAGAAGAAGACAGACAGCTTTTTCAGCGGCAAAACGGTCGTGCTTACAGGTACCTTGCATCAGCTTACGCGTGACGAAGCTGCATCCAAGCTGGAGGCACTGGGAGCCAAAGTTGCGGGGTCTGTATCGAAAAAGACGGATCTAGTCATAGCTGGTGAAAAGGCTGGGAGTAAGCTGGCTAAGGCCCAAAAGCTCGGAATTGACACCATAGAAGATGAGGAT
>NZ_JBBPAZ010000001.1:2175000-2890000 GCF_038009305.1 Paenibacillus sp. FSL P4-0113 | reverse complement strand
GGGAAACCCGGCTGTCTTCATCGACAGTCACTACTCACTGAATTCATAGGTGAGTGAGAGGCAGACCAGGGGAACTGAAACATCTAAGTACCCTGAGGAAGAGAAAACAATAGTGATTCCGTCAGTAGCGGCGAGCGAACGCGGATTAGCCCAAACCAAGGAGCTTGCTCCTTGGGGTTGTGGGACGTCTCACATGGAGTTACAAAGGAACCGGTTAGATGAAGAGGTCTGGAAAGGCCCGCCAGAGAAGGTAAAAGCCCTGTAGTTCAAAACTTGTTCTCTCCGAGACGGATCCCGAGTAGTGCGGGGCACGTGAAACCCCGTATGAATCCGGCAGGACCATCTGCCAAGGCTAAATACTCCCTGGCGACCGATAGTGAAGCAGTACCGTGAGGGAAAGGTGAAAAGCACCCCGGAAGGGGAGTGAAATAGATCCTGAAACCGTGTGCTTACAAGAAGTCAGAGCCCGATCTATGGGTGATGGCGTGCCTTTTGTAGAATGAACCGGCGAGTTACGTTCCCGTGCAAGGTTAAGGTGAAGAGCTGAAGCCGCAGCGAAAGCGAGTCTGAATAGGGCGACTTGAGTACGTGGACGTAGACCCGAAACCGGGTGATCTACCCCTGTCCAGGGTGAAGGTGCGGTAACACGCACTGGAGGCCCGAACCCACGCATGTTGAAAAATGCGGGGATGAGGTGGGGGTAGCGGAGAAATTCCAATCGAACCCGGAGATAGCTGGTTCTCCCCGAAATAGCTTTAGGGCTAGCCTCGGAAAGAAGAATCGTGGAGGTAGAGCACTGATTGGGTGCGGGGCCCGCAAGGGTTACCAAGCTCAGTCAAACTCCGAATGCCATAGATTTAGTTCCGGGAGTCAGACAGTGAGTGCTAAGATCCATTGTCGAAAGGGAAACAGCCCAGACCATCAGCTAAGGTCCCCAAGTGTGTGTTAAGTGGGAAAGGATGTGGAGTTGCACAGACAACCAGGATGTTGGCTTAGAAGCAGCCACCATTGAAAGAGTGCGTAATAGCTCACTGGTCGAGTGACTCTGCGCCGAAAATGTAACGGGGCTAAACACACCACCGAAGCTATGGCTTGATGCTTGCATCAGGGGTAGGGGAGCGTTGAATGCGGGTTGAAGGTGTACCGTAAGGAGCGCTGGACTGCATTCAAGTGAGAATGCCGGTATGAGTAACGAAAAGATCTGTGAGAATCAGATCCGCCGAAAGCCTAAGGGTTCCTGAGGAAGGTTCGTCCGCTCAGGGTAAGTCGGGACCTAAGGCGAGGCCGATAGGCGTAGTCGAAGGACAACAGGTCGAAATTCCTGTACCACCGTAATCCGCTATGAGCGATGGGGTGACGCAGTAGGGTAGTGACGCGGACGGATGGATGTCCGTCTAAGCAGTGAGGCTGATGTGTAGGCAAATCCGCATATCGTTAAGGCTGGGCTGTGATGGGGAGCGAAAATTGTAGTAGCGAAGGTCATGATCTCAGACTGCCAAGAAAAGCCTCTAGCCAGGAGAAGGTGCCCGTACCGCAAACCGACACAGGTAGGCGAGAAGAGAATTCTAAGGCGCGCGGAAGAACTCTCGTTAAGGAACTCGGCAAAATGACCCCGTAACTTCGGGAGAAGGGGTGCCTCGGTAGGGTGAATAGCCCGAGGGGGCCGCAGTGAAAAGGCCCAAGCGACTGTTTAGCAAAAACACAGGTCTGTGCGAAGCCGCAAGGCGAAGTATACGGGCTGACGCCTGCCCGGTGCTGGAAGGTTAAGGGGAGTGGTAAGCCCTTCGGGGCGAAGCTATGAACCGAAGCCCCAGTAAACGGCGGCCGTAACTATAACGGTCCTAAGGTAGCGAAATTCCTTGTCAGGTAAATTCTGACCCGCACGAATGGCGTAACGACTTGGGCGCTGTCTCAACGAGAGATCCGGTGAAATTTTAATACCTGTGAAGATGCAGGTTACCCGCGACAAGACGGAAAGACCCCATGGAGCTTTACTGCAGCTTGATATTGAATTTGGGTACGATCTGTACAGGATAGGTGGGAGCCGTCGAACTTTGAGCGCCAGCTTGAAGGGAGGCATCCTTGGGATACCACCCTGATCGTATCTAGGTTCTAACTTGGTACCGTGAACCGGTGCGAGGACAGTGTCAGGTGGGCAGTTTGACTGGGGCGGTCGCCTCCTAAAGAGTAACGGAGGCGCCCCAAGGTTCCCTCAGAATGGTTGGAAATCATTCGAAGAGTGCAAAGGCAGAAGGGAGCTTGACTGCGAGACCTACAAGTCGAGCAGGGACGAAAGTCGGGCTTAGTGATCCGGTGGTACCGCATGGAAGGGCCATCGCTCAACGGATAAAAGCTACCCTGGGGATAACAGGCTTATCTCCCCCAAGAGTCCACATCGACGGGGAGGTTTGGCACCTCGATGTCGGCTCATCGCATCCTGGGGCTGAAGTAGGTCCCAAGGGTTGGGCTGTTCGCCCATTAAAGCGGTACGCGAGCTGGGTTCAGAACGTCGTGAGACAGTTCGGTCCCTATCTGTCGTGGGCGTAGGAAATTTGAGAGGAGCTGTCCTTAGTACGAGAGGACCGGGATGGACGTACCGCTGGTGTACCAGTTGTTCCGCCAGGAGCACCGCTGGGTAGCTATGTACGGAAGGGATAAGCGCTGAAAGCATCTAAGCGTGAAGCCCCCCTCAAGATGAGATTTCCCAGTATGTAAGACCCCTTGAAGACGACGAGGTAGATAGGTTGGGGGTGGAAGTGCAGTAATGCATGGAGCTGACCAATACTAATCGGTCGAGGGCTTATCCTAAGAATAAAACGCAAATGAGTTTCGGATCCAGTTTTCAGGGTGTAACCTTGAACGTATGTACAAGAGACATACGACAAGCGCATGGCTATTCATTCACACGATAAGTGATGAAGCGAATAGCCGTACGATAGAATTTGCATAGCAAATTCATGTTTGGTGGCGATAGCGGAGGGGTTCCACACGTACCCATCCCGAACACGACCGTTAAGCCCTCCAGCGCCGATGGTACTTGGACCGCAGGGTCCTGGGAGAGTAGGACGTCGCCAAGCAAAAGTGAAAAGGATGATAATCTCAATGAGATTATCATCCTTTTCAGGCTGTCGAGAAAGTCTCGACAGCCTATTTTATGTTAATTTTGTTTAAGACGACACCGCGTTAATGTTGTATAATATAGGTAACTATTGTAGAACGGATGGTGTTGATATGCTACGCTCCAACCGCGAAAAACAACAATCCTACGAATTTGTTTCCATCGAAGATCTGGTTCCTCAAGATCACTTGCTCCGCAAAGTAGATAAGTATATCGATTTTTCGTTTATCGATGATAAAGTTCGACCACTGTATTGTGCAGACAACGGGCGTCCTGCCATTGATCCTACCGTATTGTTTAAAATGATCTTTCTCGGTTATTTCTATGGCATTCGCTCAGAACGGCAACTCGAGCGAGAAATTCAGACGAACCTAGCTTATCGTTGGTTTCTGGGGTTGGGCTTAACGGATAAAGTTCCGGACCATACGACGATTAGCTGGAATCGTCGCACTCGCTTTAAAGACACCACGATCTTTCAAGATATCTTCGATGAAATTGTGCTGCAGGCGATCTCTCACCGAATGGTGGGTGGGCGTGTTCTCGTCACCGATTCCACACACGTCAAAGCCAATGCTAACAGGCACCAGTACACCAAAGAACAAGTGTTGCAGAATACTAAAGACTATATGGACGAGCTGAACGAAGCGGTGAAGGATGACCGGAGAAACCACGGAAAAAAGCCTTAAAATCCCGAGAGGAAGTGAACGAAGAAAAAGAAATTAAAGTGAGCAAAACAGACCCGGACAGCGGCTATATGATCCGTGATGGCAAGCCCGAAGGCTTCTTCTATCTGGACCACCGCACGGTGGATATGAAGTACAATCTGATTACGGACGTGCATGTGACACCAGGGAATGTACATGATTCTGTCCCCTATTTGTCCCGTTTGGATCGCCAAAGAGAACGTTTTGGTTTTCAAGTAGAAGCTGTTGCACTAGATTCAGGTTATTTAACAACGCCGATTTGCCGAGGTTTGCAGAACCGAAAGATTTTTGCCGTGATTGCTCACCGAAGATTCCATCCCAGACAAGGACTGTTTCCGAAATGGAAGTTTGAATACGATGCCAAACGCAATGCGTATAGATGCCCAGCCCAACAGGAACTGCCCTACCGAACGACGGACCGTAAGGGATACCGGCAGTATGCCTCTGACCCAGCTCAGTGCCAGCATTGCCCACTGCTAAGTCAGTGTACCCAGTCTCGAAACCACCGCAAAGTGGTGACTCGGCATGTCTGGGAAGACAGCAAAGAGTGGGTACGGAGCAACCGGCTGAGCCCATCTGGTAAAAAGCTGTACCGCAAACGAAAAGAGACGATTGAGCGAAGCTTCGCGGATGCCAAAGAGCTCCATGGGTTTCGCTATTGCCGTTTGCGCGGTCTTCCAAACGTCAGGGAACAAGCCCTTATGACGGCAGCCGTGCAGAACATGAAGAAGATGGCGATCCACCTAGATCGCCTGGAGAAACAGGGGTAACCCCCCTGCTTCTCCAGAGACCAGAGCATTATGATGTAAAAAAGAAACCCACGTCTCAAAATGACGGGGTTTCTCGACAATCTGAAAAGGATGATAATCTCAATGAGATTATCATCCTTTTTTATGCATTTTTAGATGGCCACCTGCTTCTAAGGTTGACAGAGAGAATGGGGTTTGCCACACTCTAAGTGTGTAATCTTTTTTATGGATGTCCAAGTATACGAGCGAGGTGATGAAGATATGGAGATCAGACAATTACAGCGTGAGGAATTTGAAGCGGCTATTGAATTATCTCAATATGCTTTTCAGTTTACAATGTCCCTAGAGGATCTGGAAAAGGCCAAGAAGAAATTCAAACCAGAACAAACATGGGGAATATTCGACGGACATGACTTAAATGCTAAACTGACTTTGTTACCGCTTCAGGTATACATAAATGGTCAGGTTTTTGATATGGGGGGCATTGCTGGTGTGGCGACGTGGCCAGAAAAGCGTCGCGGAGGCATGGTATCACGTTTATTGACGCATGCACTTGAAGAGATGAAGTCTGCGGGACAAAGCCTTTCTTTTTTGCATCCATTCTCCTTTGCCTTCTACCGTAAATTTGGATGGGAAACGTATACAGAGTACAAAAAATACGTCATTCCCATTGATAAATTCCCTGCAAAACTTAAAACAGAAGGTACAGTCAAACGCGATATCAAGGATATTTCAGAACTGGACCAAGTGTATCAAGCGTATGCATCTCGTTATAATGGCACGCTGGTACGAGATAAGGAATGGTGGCAAGAGCGGATTTTAAATGAGAACTATCGAACTGCGGTATATTACTCAGAAACAGGCATTCCGCAAGGATATGCACTATACAAAATTGAAGATAGACAGTTGAATTGTGATGAGTTGGTATATGAAAATGAGACGGCTCGTCGGGCTTTATGGACTTATTTTGCAAATCATGACTCAATGATAGCCAAAGGTAAATTTATTTACGTTCCAGCAGATGACAATTTGCCATTTTTACTCGATGATCCACGGATTCAACAGGAAACTGTGCCTTATTTTATGGGGCGTATTGTGGATGCAGCTGCTTTTGTAGAAAGATACCCTTTTGAGCAGATTGGAGAGGAAACAAGTTTAACCTTAAATCTGACTGATCGGTATGCTCCATGGAATGAAGGAGTATGGAGATTAACGATTACTACGGAGGGGCAAGGACATCTGGAGAGAGTGGATATAAGCAATTCATCTGAAAACGCCATAGTAGCTGACTTGAAACTTGGGATTCAGTCACTGACGACTCTGATGCTTGGCTATCAGCAGGCTGATAATCTGTATAAGTGGGAGCGGATTGAAGGGAGTAGTGAGTCTGTGTCTGCCCTTAAACGCGTAATACCAGTAAATCAAACGTTTTTATTGGATTTTTTCTGATAAAGGCCTATTTAGACCTTTTAAGCTCATCTTTCAGAGAATATAACTTGTGTGGTTATCATTATTTTCAAAACTCTTTCTGTAATGGGAAGAGTTTTTTTATGGTATTGTATAAAACATAATTAGATTGCGAAAAATGGTATTGACCCCTTGGCAAAAATGAATAATGTGCTATAATGTGAATATAGTCAAAGAAAGTCAAAGTCAATCAAACCTAGTGTGATGCTGTAGAAGTATTATGCTGATGGATTGGCCGTATGAAGTAATTTCGATAGTAAAGAAGCAAACGAGAATTGAAATGATTTGCGTATAGTTAGGAGCTGACTCTTATGAACATAAGAGAAGTGTATGATTAATCGCAAATAAAGGCCACACTAGAGACAAAACGGTACATTTCAATGGATGTAGAACAGGCAATAGCCTAAATACAGCTTAGATTCGTGACTTTACCGTTTGGTTAAGTTCAATATACGGCGGACTCTGTGGAGCGTGAAATGTACTTGAATACTTGCGTTTCCGTTAGTGGAGGATGATGAAATGCGCAATGTTTCCGATATTATTGAACAATATTTGAAGAGTATATTGCTGGAAAGTCCCCAAGGTTTGGTGGAGATTCAGCGCAATGATCTGGCTGACCGCTTTTCCTGCGTTCCGTCGCAAATTAATTATGTAATTAGCACCCGGTTTACGCTGGAAAAAGGCTATGTGGTGGAAAGTAAACGCGGTGGTGGGGGCTACATTCGTATTCAGCGAATTCAGCTACCCGCACAGCATGCCATCCATACACATCTTCATCAGAGCATCGGGGAGGAAATTAGCCAATCAGCAGCAGAAGGACTGATTTATCAGTTAGAGGAAGCCCATTTTTTAAGCAAAAGGGAAGCTAATCTAATGAAGGCTGCTTTATCGAGAGATACATTATTACTGAAGCTTCCCTATCGTGATCAACTGCGAGCAAGATTGCTTAAGGCTATGCTGATCTCGTTGCTGGCGACCAAATAGTGTGTGAATAGAGACTAATGTTTGGATGTAGGGTGGGTATTAAATCCTGACATTGAAGGAGGTGCTTTTATGCTGTGCCAAGAATGTAATATGCGGCCGGCAACTTTGCATTTCACCAAAATTGTGAATGGCGAAAAGACAGAGTTTCATATTTGTGAGACGTGTGCGAAGGAAAAAGGGGAGATGATCCCTGGAACACCTAACGGCTTTTCAATTCATAGCTTGCTGTCGGGGATGTTGGATTTTGACTCCAGTACAAAGAGCCAGTCTCCAGGCCACAGTGGTCCGCAGAACCTGCAATGCAAGGATTGTGGCATGACCTATGCACAGTTTAGTAAGCTGGGACGTTTCGGATGCCCGTCGTGCTATCAATATTTTGATAATCGTCTGGACCCTCTGTTCAAGCGTGTGCATGGCAGTACGAATCATGTTGGTAAAGTTCCGGTTCGCACTGGTGGCCGACTGAAGGTTAAACGGCAAATTGACGATTTGAAAAAAGAGATGCAACAGCACATTGTACAGGAAGAGTTTGAATCAGCTGCTGAGCTTAGGGATCAAATCAGAGAGCTTGAAAAAGAAATGACTGAAGAGTAAAGTTTGTGAAGAGTAGGAGGGATGCGTAATGCCCAATATTCGGTTTACGGAGAAGCCGCTAAGTGACTGGATGCGTGGTGATGCTGCGGATTCGGAGATTGTCATTAGCAGCCGGGTAAGAATTGCGCGTAACTTGCAGCATCTGCCTTTTCCCATGCTTGCTACCAATCAGCAGTCGGCAGAAGCACTTCAGCGCTTGACGGATATCCTTCAGTATGATGATTTAGGCGGTTTTGGTACTTTTCATACGTTGAAAATATCCGAGTTGGATGAGATCGACAAGCAGGTGCTGGTTGAGAAGCATTTGATTAGTCCTAATTTGGCGAACGAATCTCGTAACGGTGCTGTCTTAATTAGCGATGATGAATCGGTTAGTGTTATGATAAACGAAGAGGATCATCTGCGTATCCAGTGCTTATATCCGGGATGTCAGGTTAGAGAAGCTTGGGAACGCGCTATGGTTATTGATGATGCATTTGAAGCGCATGTTGATTATGCATTTGATGATCGGAGAGGTTTTCTAACCAGTTGTCCAACGAATGTCGGCACAGGTATGAGAGCTTCGGTGATGATGCATTTGCCCGCATTAGTCATGACTCATCAAATCAATCGTATATTGTCTGCTGTTTCACAGGTAGGTCTTACAGTTCGCGGCATTTACGGTGAAGGCAGCGAAGCGGTCGGAAATTTGTTTCAGGTGTCTAATCAGATTACACTGGGACAAACCGAAGCGGAGATTATTGAGAATCTACATGGCGTGGTGCTACAAATTATTGAGCACGAGCGTTCTGCCAGAGAAAGGCTAATGAATGAATCTATGCTGCGAATTACAGATCGGGTGATGCGTTCATTCGGTATTTTGTCGTATGCAGCAGTATTGGATTCCAAGGAGGCTGCACAGCGGCTGTCTGATGTACGTCTTGGCGTAGATTTGGGAATTTTGGAGCGTCCTTCCACCGCAGCGATGAATGAGCTGAATGTGATGACACAACCCGGGTTCCTGCAAAAAAGCTTTGGGGATAAAATGAATACCGAAGAGCGCGATATGTACCGGGCGAAGCTGATCCGGCAAAAATTAGGCACAACCCTTTAATATATAAAATGATCTGAAATACACACTGTGGAGGTGCAGGATATATGATGTTTGGAAGATTTACGGAACGTGCACAGAAAGTGCTTGCTTTGGCTCAGGAAGAAGCAGTTCGATTGGGACACAACAACATTGGTACAGAGCACATTTTGCTAGGCCTCATTCGTGAAGGTGAAGGAATAGCAGCGAAAGCCTTAATCGGTTTGGGCCTGGGACTGGAAAAAATCCAGGATGAAGTGGAAACGTTGATTGGACGCGGTCAAGAGCAACCGACGAACATTGCCTATACTCCACGTGCCAAAAAAGTCATCGAACTGTCTATGGATGAAGCCCGCAAACTGGGCCATACCTATGTAGGTACAGAACATATTTTGCTGGGTCTTATTCGTGAAGGCGAAGGCGTAGCAGCACGGGTACTGAATAACCTGGGCATCAGTCTGAACAAAGCGCGTCAGCAAGTGCTTCAATTGCTCGGCAGCAGCGAGGCTGTTTCCAGCCATCACGGTGCTCCAGCTAATGTCAGCACGCCAACCCTGGACAGTCTGGCACGCGATCTGACGGCATCTGCGAAGGAAAACAACCTGGACCCTGTTATTGGGCGTAGCAAGGAAATTGAACGCGTAATTCAGGTGCTCAGCCGCCGTACAAAGAACAATCCGGTTCTGATTGGTGAGCCTGGGGTAGGTAAAACGGCGATTGCCGAAGGATTGGCTCAAAAAATCATAGCGAATGAGATTCCCGAAACGTTGCGCGACAAGCGCGTAATGACACTGGATATGGGCTCTGTGGTAGCAGGCACCAAGTATCGTGGCGAATTCGAGGATCGTTTGAAAAAGATTATGGACGAGATTCGTCAAGCGGGTAATATCGTGTTGTTCATTGACGAGCTGCATACGCTGATTGGTGCTGGTGGAGCGGAAGGCGCAATTGATGCGTCCAACATCCTGAAACCTGCTCTGGCACGTGGCGAGCTGCAATGCATCGGTGCGACCACGCTGGATGAATACCGCAAATATATTGAGAAAGATGCTGCTTTGGAGCGTCGCTTTCAACCCATTACAGTGGATCAACCTTCTCCAGAAGAGGCGATTCAAATCTTGTATGGTCTGCGTGACCGTTACGAAGCGCATCACCGTGTAAAGATCACAGATGAAGCTATTGAAGCGGCCGTAAAATTGTCAGATCGTTATATCACCGACCGCTTCCTTCCAGATAAGGCTATTGATCTTATTGATGAAGCGGGCTCCAAAGTAAGGCTGAATTCTTACACTGTACCGCCAAACCTGAAACAGCTGGAAAACCGTCTGGAAGATATCCGGAAGGAAAAGGATTCAGCGGTACAAAGTCAGGAGTTTGAAAAAGCGGCAGCCCTGCGTGATACAGAGCAAAAAATCCGTGAAGAGCTAGACGTGACCAAAAACCAATGGAAAGAACAACAGGGTCGTACAGATTCTGAAGTTACACCAGAGGATATCGCTCAAGTCGTTGCAATCTGGACAGGTGTTCCAGTCAGCAAGCTGAAAGAGGAAGAAACACACCGCTTGTTGAATATGGAAGAGTTGCTGCATGAGCGGGTAATTGGACAGGACGAAGCAGTTAAGGCAGTAAGCCGGGCGATTCGCCGGGCACGTGCCGGACTGAAAGATCCGAAGCGTCCAATTGGGTCCTTTATTTTCCTCGGTCCAACTGGGGTGGGTAAAACAGAGTTGGCACGCGCCTTGGCTGAATCCATGTTTGGAGATGAAAATGCGGTCATCCGTATTGATATGTCCGAATATATGGAGAAACACTCCACGTCTCGTCTGGTAGGAGCGCCTCCAGGGTACGTTGGATATGAGGAAGGCGGTCAACTGACCGAGAAGGTACGTCGTAAGCCATACTCTGTTGTATTGCTGGATGAAATTGAAAAAGCACACCCAGAAGTATTCAATATTCTTCTGCAAGTACTGGAAGACGGTCGTCTGACAGATTCCAAAGGTCGTGTCGTTGATTTCCGTAATACACTCATCATCCTAACATCAAATGTTGGTGCACAGGCGATTAAACGTAACTCCACGCTTGGCTTTACAGCTGTAGTGGACGCTGGAGCGGATTACGATAATATGAAGGGCAAAGTGATGGATGAGCTGAAGAAAAGCTTCCGTCCTGAGTTCTTGAACCGGATTGATGAAATTATCGTTTTCCATTCTCTCGAAGAAAAACATATTGCTGAAATTGTGTCACTCATGTCTGAGGAGCTGCGTAAACGCCTGAATGAGTATGAGGTTGACTTCGAGTTGACAGACAACGCTAAAAAATTCCTTGCGAAGGAAGGCTTTGATCCAGCGTATGGTGCGCGTCCATTGCGTCGTGCAATCCAGAAGCATATCGAAGATCGCCTGTCCGAGGAATTGTTGACTGGCAACATTACTAAAGGTGACTCTCTCTTCATTGATGAGGAGAACGGTACATTGACTGTAACCAAAAAGGATAATGTATCTGCCAAGTCCTAAAGCAGTTTACTAAATAAACAGTAGAAAAGGGTGTCTCGCAGGCTGGAAAGCTATTGCGAAGGCACCCTTTTTGTGTATAAAACACGGTGAAAAGGTTGGGTAAATGCTTTGGGAAAGTTTGTGATATTGCTTTACGTCCGCCAAGCTTCAATGGTAAACTTTTATTGTTACAGCTCTTTCTGGGCTGTATGAACATAAATTTGACATCATCGTCGTCAATAAGGAGCCAAGGAACAAAGTATGGCTAAAGTGAAAACTAAGTTTTCCTGTACGGAATGTGGTTATGAATCGCCCAAATGGTACGGAAAATGTCCTGGATGCCAGGCATGGAATTCCATGGTCGAAGAAACAGAAAGCGTTGTAAAAACTCAAGGAATGGGGTCTTCCCTTCTTACTCATAGCACAAAAGACAAGCCACTCCCTATTATAGAGGTGGAGAGCGGTAAAGAAGCACGAATTTTGACGGGAATTGGCGAATTGAATCGAGTACTCGGTGGAGGTGTGGTGCCGGGTTCACTCGTTTTGGTGGGCGGTGATCCGGGAATCGGTAAATCTACGCTTATGCTGCAAACATCTAATGAGCTGGCTTTAACTGGTTTAAAGGTGCTGTACGTGTCTGGTGAGGAATCTGTCCGTCAAACGAAACTACGTGCAGATCGACTCGGTGCCTTGTCCCCCAGCCTATACGTATTATGTGAGACGAATTTGGAGACGATTGAAGAAGCGGTGGACAGCTTGAAGCCGGAATTTTTGGTCATCGACTCGATACAGACTGTATATTTGCCTGAGGTGACGAGTGCACCAGGTAGTGTGGCTCAGGTGCGAGAGTGTACTTCACGCTTTATGCGAATTGCCAAGGGGCTAGGTATTGCTACGGTATTGGTAGGACATGTGACCAAGGAAGGGGCCATTGCAGGTCCGCGTTTGTTGGAACATATGGTTGATTGTGTACTTTATTTTGAAGGAGAGCGTCACCATACGTATCGGCTTTTGCGTGCAGTTAAAAATCGTTTTGGTTCTACAAATGAAATTGGTATTTTTGAAATGGCTGAAAGCGGTTTGCGTGAGGTTTCGAATCCTTCTGAACTATTCCTGTCTGAACGGCCACTGGGGGTGGCAGGTTCTACTGTTGTAGCCAGTATGGAAGGAACCCGACCTGTATTGGTTGAACTGCAAGCATTGATTGCAGCTACACATTTTCCATCTCCACGCCGAATGGGCACAGGAGTCGACCATCATCGAATGGGATTAATCATAGCCGTGCTAGAAAAGCGGATGGGCATGTTTTTGCAAAACCAGGACGCTTATCTCAACGTAGCCGGAGGCGTGAAGTTGGATGAACCGGCGGTGGATTTGGCTATAGCTGTGAGCATTGCTTCCAGCTTTAGGGATGCTCCTACAAAGCCGTATGATGTGATTTTTGGCGAGGTGGGACTGACAGGTGAGGTGCGCGCGGTATCCCGAGCAGAACAGCGAGTACGAGAAGCGGAGAAACTAGGTTTCAAACGGGTGATCATGCCGGAGAAAAGCTTGAAGGGTTGGACACATCCGAAAGGGATACAAATTATAGGAGTAGGAACGGTGGCAGATGCACTAGCAGCCGCATTAGATTAGGGGGCATTGAGAATGAAAGAAGCGAGCCAACTGGATAAAATGAACGATTTGCTGCGGCTTGTGGCACCGGGAACTCCCTTTCGCGACGGGTTGGAAAACGTTTTGCGTGCCAAAACGGGTGCTCTTCTGGTCGTTGGCTATAGCCCAGAAGTTATGGAAGTCGTGGATGGCGGTTTCTCCATCAATTGTGATTTTTCACCGAACTATTTATATGAGTTGGCTAAAATGGACGGCGCAATCATATTAAGCGAGGATTTAAAACGAATTTTATATGCCAATACGCAACTGATTCCGGACTCCTCCATTTCTTCAATTGAAACAGGAATTCGGCACCGGACAGCAGAACGAGTTGCAAAGCAGACTGGCAAATTAGTTGTGTCTATTTCCCAGCGGCGTAATATTATTACCTTGTATCAGGGGACATTACGGTATGCGCTCAAGGAAATCGGGGTTATTTTAACGAAAGCCAATCAGGCTATTCAGACGTTAGAAAAATATAGATCTGTGTTGGGGCAAGCCTCTACGAATTTGACAGCATCTGAATTTGAAGAGCTGGTTACCATGCCGGAGGTCGTTAATGTCATCCAACGGATCGAAATGGTGCTGCGCATCAAAATGGAGATCAAACGATTTATTAACGAGCTCGGAAATGAGGGCCGTCTAATTAGTATGCAGATGGAAGAGCTTGTCAGCAATATTGAGGAAGAAGCATGGTTGTTGTATAAGGATTATGCCAAAGACGATAGCGACGAAAAGATTCGTGAAATTATATTGGGACTCAAACGTTCTACGGACGACGAATTGTTGGATGTGAATCATATTGTACGTTTACTAGGCTACCCTTCTTCAGCTGCGACATCAGAGGAGTATATTGCTGCACGCGGCTATCGGGTACTGAACAAGATACCGCGTTTACCGAATGTGATTATTCATAATCTGGTAGAGCGGTTTGGACGTTTTCCACATGTCATCACAGCAACGATAGAAGAACTGGATGAAGTGGATGGTATTGGAGAGGTTCGTGCGCGTACGATTAAAGAAGGTCTTAAACGTTTGCAGGAACAAGTTTTCATTGACAGGCAAATGTAAATGTAATACAGTGAAAGGATTATAATGGAACAATTCATACATTGAGGTGAAGAGATGATTACCAAATCAATTCCGAACTTGTGTACCTTAGGTAACTTGTTTCTCGGAATGATCGCCATTTTATTGGCTGTAGACGGAAAATACAGTCTTGCCGCTATTATGGTTATTGTCGCCATGTTGTTGGACGGACTGGATGGAAGAATGGCCCGGGTCCTGAATGCCCAAAGCGAATTCGGTAAAGAACTGGACTCCTTATCAGATATGATATCTTTTGGTGTTGCTCCCGCAGTTATTATGTACATGGTTGCTTTTCATGATGCGAATTCGGCTCTCGCTTGGACGGTTACTGCCATTTTCCCGATGTGCGGAGCGTTGCGTTTGGCTCGATTTAACGTACGTCCTGGTGTACCAGGTTATTTTACGGGTCTACCAATTCCGGCAGCAGGTGGCGTATTAGCCACTTTGTCCTTATTCCATAACGATATTTCTTTGTTATACATGTCGATTGCCATGTTGCTGGTCTCTTATTTGATGGTCAGCTCCATGAAATATCCAAATTTTAAAAAGGTTGGCCTCCCGAAAAAAGCAATTTGGGTGGCTCCATGGGTCGTAATTGCAGCGGTGGTGTTGGCTGTTAAATTCCCTGACCAGCTGTCGAAGCTGATTTTTGTGCCACTGGTGCTGTATGCATTGTATGGTATGAGGCTGAACATTCGTAAACTATCACGCAGACGTGGGCGTGATCGGGATCGTTCCAGTCAGGAAGAACAGGACGATCAATATCGTCATTCACAGCGGTAGTATCAAGCAAGTATAAGCATTTATTTCCTTGAATTATTTCAAGGAGATAAATGCTTTTTTTATGCATAAAAAGTGAAAACACAGGGTTAGTTATGTGGGAAATGGATCATACTGGTAAGAGAAATGCTATGTATCCAATAAATAGCAGACTAATGAAAAGAAAATAAAGGAGGTATAGAGATTCAATGTGGAGAAAGGCTATTTTAACTTTTACAGGATTGTGCGGAGCATGGTTTGGCTATACGTTATACCAGCGGGTAGGGGGCATTGTATCGTGGATGCCAGAATGGTTGAGTGATGGGTCTTTACCGGGAATGGTTGTTTGGATGATGGCGGGAGCAGTGTTATTTATGGCCGGGTGCTCATTCGCAGGAGCATCCGTGGCGAACCGGTTGCAACAGGGCATTGAAGGCTTGGTACGAATTCCGATGAACGAGATGATGGCAGGTGTGATTGGTTTAGCGGTGGGATTGATACTTTCCTTAGCAGTCTATCCGCTTTTTTCATGGTTGGGGGCCCCGGGTCAACTTATCCAGACGGCTGTTACCGTGATATGTGGATATGTGGGATTAATGGTTGGACTAGAAAAGCGGGACGAGCTGTCATCCTTTTGGAGTTCTGGCTTTTTTGGTCGGGGAACGGGTGCAGAAGAACGCAAGCTGGAGGAACATAAAATTTTGGACACCAGCGTCATTATAGATGGGCGTATTGCAGATATCTGCAAGACAGGTTTTATTGAAGGAACGATTGTGATTCCTGAATTTGTGTTAGAGGAGCTTCAGCATATTGCAGATTCATCAGATTTACTTAAGCGTAATCGTGGACGACGGGGCCTGGATATTTTGAATAAAATCCAAAAAGAGCTGGATGTGAATGTGCTCATTTACGAAGGTGATTTTGAGGAAATTTCAGAGGTTGACAGTAAGTTGGTCAAGCTGGCAAAGGTGTTACAGGGTAAAGTTGTAACTAACGATTTTAACCTGAATAAAGTATGCGAACTGCAAGGTGTATCAGTGCTGAATATTAACGATTTGGCGAATGCAGTGAAGCCTGTCGTACTACCCGGTGAGGAAATTATGGTGCAGATTATTAAAGACGGCAAGGAGCATGGGCAGGGTGTAGCCTATCTGGATGATGGTACGATGATTGTTGTGGAAGGCGGACGTGACTATATTGGCTCTCTTATGGAGGTGCTGGTCACGAGTGTACTTCAGACCTCTGCCGGACGTATGATCTTTGCCAAACCGAAATTATTGGAAAAAGCTCAATAAACGCGGTATGATGAAGTAGATGTGTTATCATACGGATCGTCCAAGTGCGATCAGGGCAGGAGTTATTTGAATGAACAATCGGGTAGGAGTTGTCATTGTGGCAGCAGGGCGCGGCTCCCGTATGGGGACGCAGGAGAGCAAGCAATTTCTGCTTTTGCGGGACAAGCCCATCTTCATACATACACTTGAAATATTCGCAGCTATGCCCGAAGTGGATGAAATGGTGATGGTGACTGGGACAGCAGATGTGGAACGCTGCCGAGATTGGATTCATCAATACAAAATCGGTAAAAATGTACGGGTGGTAGCTGGTGGCAGTGAACGCCAGCATTCGGTCTATCGCGGTCTGCGCCACTTACAAGCGGATTGGGTGATGGTGCATGATGGTGTGCGTCCACTCATTCAACCTGAGCTTGTACGTTCATGCCTTGAGGCAGCCCAGCGTACTGGTGCTTCTGTAGCGGCAGTACCTGTAAAGGATACGGTCAAGCAAGTGAACGGGGATGGTATCATTACAGCAACGCCGGATCGCCGAAGTCTGTGGAGTATTCAAACGCCACAGACTTTTCGTCTTTCCGATCTGCTGCGAGCCTATGAGGAAGCGGAGCAGTCGAGATTCTTGGGAACAGATGATTCTATGCTGATAGAGCGGCTAGGCATTCCGGTTACTGTCGTTCAAGGCAGCTACAAGAACATCAAAATTACTACACCGGAGGATTTGGATATGGCGGCGCTATGGGTGAAAACAGAGGGAGAGGATATCAAATGATCAGAGTGGGACAAGGATTTGACGTCCACCAGCTGGTGGAAGGAAGGCCATGCATCATCGGAGGTGTGAATATTCCGTATGAAAAAGGTTTATTGGGCCATTCCGATGCAGACGTACTGCTGCATGCCATTAGCGATGCTATCCTGGGCGCGCTTGGCTTGGGAGACATCGGGAAGCATTTTCCGGATAATGACCCAGAATTTAAGGATGCTGACAGTCTTAAGCTACTGGAGCATGTGTGGGGGCTAGCTAAAGAGCGAGGATATCGCTTGGGGAATATCGATTCTACGATTATCGCACAAAAGCCCAAAATGGCATCGTATATTCCGCAGATGAATGAAGTCATCGCTCGGGCGCTGGAAGCAGAGGAGCTATCCCAGGTGAACGTCAAGGCGACCACGACAGAGCAACTCGGGTTTCCCGGCCGGGGTGAAGGAATCGCGGCTCAATCGGTTGTCTGTCTTATCAAGTAAATGCTATCATCTTGAGTAATTCAATTTGGAGGAGATTATATGAGCACGGAAGTTCGTGTACGTTATGCACCAAGCCCTACAGGGCATCTGCACATTGGAAATGCCAGAACGGCATTATTTAATTATTTGTTTGCCCGCAATCAAGGTGGGAAATTTATTATTCGTATCGAAGACACAGATGTGAAGCGCAATATTGAGGGCGGAGAAGAAAGCCAACTTAAATATTTGAAATGGTTGGGTATGGACTGGGATGAGAGCGTAGACGTGGGAGGAGAGTTTGGACCTTATCGTCAGACTGAACGCTTGGACATATATAAAACATACTGGCAGGATTTGCTGGATCGTGGTTTGGCTTACCGCTGTTACTGCACTGAAGAAGAGCTGGAGCGCGAGCGTGAAGAGCAGACGGCACGTGGGGAGACACCGCGCTATTCTGGAAAACATCGTGATCTAACAGAAGAACAGTGCCAGGCATTTGAAGCAGAGGGCCGTGTACCAAGTATTCGTTTTCGTGTACCGGAAGATCGTGAATATACGTTTGACGATATCGTTAAAGGACAAATTACGTTCAATTCCAAGGAAAGCGGCGATTTTGTTATCGTCAAAAAAGACGGTATTCCGACATATAACTTCGCTGTAGCAGTTGACGATTATTTGATGAAAATATCGCATGTACTACGGGGCGAAGACCATGTTTCCAATACACCGCGGCAGTTGATGATCTTTGAAGCTCTCGGGTGGGAACCGCCACGCTTCGGTCATATGACGCTGATTGTAGGTGAGGATCACAAAAAGCTCAGTAAACGTAACGAATCCATTATTCAGTTTATGGAGCAGTATGACAAGTTGGGCTATTTGCCAGAAGCTATATTCAACTTCATCGCACTGCTGGGTTGGTCCCCAGAAGGCGAAGAAGAGATCTATGATCGGGAACAACTGATTTCGATTTTCGATCCTAATCGTTTGTCCAAAAGTCCAGCTGTGTTTGATACAAATAAGCTTGCTTATTTGAACAATCACTATATTAAAAAGGCTGATCCTGAGCGAATTGCCAGCATGGCGATTCCACATCTCCAGACAGCGGGGCTGTTGCCTACTGAGCTGTCTGCGGAACAACTGGATTGGGCTAAGGCCCTTGTTCGCTTATACCAGGAACAGATGACATCTGCGTCCGATATTGTAACGTTGTCTGAGTTGTTTTTCCGTTCACATCTGGAACTGGATGCTGAAGCAGCAGCTGTATTGGCCGAAGAGCAGGTTCCTGAGGTACTTAGAGCTTTTGCAGGTAAAGTTGAAACGAGTGAGGAATTTACAGCTCCACAAATGGCTAAGCTGATCAAAGAAGTTCAAAAGGAAACCGGTTTTAAGGGGAAACAATTATTCATGCCGATTCGTGTGGCTCTTACAGGCCAAACGCATGGACGGGATCTGAATGAAACTATCTTTTTGCTTGGACGTGACAAGGTACTGGATCGTCTCAAGGCACAAATTAAAGGCTGATATTTCTTGTCAATTTGTTGTCTTTTCGCTATAATGACTCCATTGATACGGATTGATATTTACGTGTAAAGGCTGCGAACAGGAGAAGTACACTGCATAAGGGCATCTGCCAGAGAGGACGGTCGAGGGGAAACCCCAGGCTGAGAGCCGTCCAGTTGACCTGCGGAGGAAATGCGCCTGGGAGCCGTGCGCCCGAACCCTCATTAGCATCAAATGCTGATGTGACAAGGGCGTGCCGATTCGTTCCCGTTACAGGACGCCAAAGACGGATTATCTGCTTTTTATGCAGCAGATATGTTCGAAAGCAGAGTGGGACCACGTTCATGCGTCTCTGCAGCTTAGGCTGCGGAGGCGCTTTTTCTTTTTTATCAGACTCAGACTCGTTATAGATAGAAAAATGTCGAAGAGTGCTGGTGGATGCGAAAATTGGCGGAACGTGAAGTGTTGTGATGATGCGGCAAGGATATGAAGGGAATAGGAGGGCGACATGTTCAGACATTTCAAATCCGACATTCAGACTGTTTTGGATAATGATCCGGCCGCCCGGAGTAAGCTGGAGGTCATTTTTACGTATTCCGGTGTTCATGCCCTTTGGGCACACCGAATCGCACATTGGTTTTATTTGCGAAACTGGTGTACTCTAGCCCGTGTTATATCCCAGGTATCAAGGTTTATGACAGGCATTGAAATTCATCCTGGCGCTCGTATCGGAGATCGGCTGTTCATTGACCATGGCATGGGAGTTGTCATCGGGGAAACCTGTGAGATTGGCGACGATGTCGTATTGTATCAGGGGGTCACACTCGGCGGGACTGGGAAAGAGAAAGGTAAGCGCCATCCGACCATTGGGAATAATGTTGTTATCGGCTCTGGTGCGAAGATATTAGGCTCTTTCACGATTGGGGCACAATCCAACATTGGCTCTAACTCGGTTGTGCTCAAAGAAGTTCCACCAAACAGTACGGTGGTGGGCATCCCGGGGCGAGTTGTCAGACAGGATGGTAGGCGTCCAGACCGACTTAGTCATCAGTTGCCTGATCCGGTTGTGGATTCTATGCGAGAGCTTCAACGGGAAATAGAACGTTTGCGTGCAGAAATGTCTGATTTGAAGGATGGGGCATCCGCTCAGAAACATCAGGTGGCCCAAGAGAATACATTAGAAAAATGATTTTCATGAGGGAGGAACATAACAATGCCGCTTCAAATTTATAATACAATGACGAGGAGTCGGGAGCCTTTTGTGCCACTGGAGCCTGGAAAGGTTAAAATGTATGTATGCGGTCCTACCGTGTATGATTACATTCATATTGGCAATGCACGACCTGTAATTGTATTTGATGTGGTGCGTAGCTACCTGGAGTACTTGGGCTATGATGTAAACTATGTGGTGAATTTTACGGATGTCGATGATAAACTAATCCGCAAAGCTCGGGAACTTGACATGAATGTTTCGGCAGTTGCTGAGAAATTTATTGCTGCCTACCATGAGGATCTGACAGGATTGAATGTTCCTGCTGCCAGTATGAACCCTCGTGTAACAGAGAGCATGGATCTGATTATTGATTTTATTAAGGAATTGGTAGACAAAGACTATGCCTATGAGAATGATGGCGACGTGTTCTATCGGACCAAAAAGTTCAAAGATTACGGACAACTGTCAGGTCAAAATCTGGAAGAGCTTCAGTTCGGAATTCGTATCAATGTGGATGAACGCAAGGAAAATGCCGAGGACTTTGTACTCTGGAAGGCAGCGAAGCCGGGCGAAATTCATTGGTCGAGCCCTTGGGGAAATGGACGACCAGGCTGGCATATCGAATGCTCTGCTATGGCTCGCCATTATTTGGGGGATACACTGGATATTCATGGGGGCGGACAGGATCTGCAATTTCCGCATCATGAATGTGAATGCGCACAATCCGAAGTGATTACAGGTAAGCCATTATCCCGCTACTGGATGCATAACGGATATATTCGCATAGATAATGAAAAAATGTCGAAATCACTCGGTAATGGTATTTTAGTTAAAGATTTGCGCGCTCATCACAAGCCTGAGGCTATACGTTATTTTATGTTGTCGACGCATTACCGAAATCCGTTAAACTACAACCAAGAGACTATGAGTCAGGCGGAGAACAGTGTCGAACGGATCGCCAATGCAGTTGCCAATGTGAAGCATCGTTTAGCTAATGCGCTGAAAGGTAATGAGGGAGTATCGACGGAACTGCAAACGAAGCTCGACGGAATTTTGCAGCAGTTTGGCGAAAAAATGAATGATGATTTCAACACACCTGATGCGATTACTGCTGTATTCGATTGGGTTAGCGAAGCAAACCATTTGTTGCAACGAGATGTCGTACATCAGGCAGAATTACAAGCTGTATTGCATACCTTTCATTCGATGAATAACGTGCTTCGCATTTATTCGGAGCCGAGTGAAGAGTTGCTGGATGACGAAATTGAGCAGTTAATTGCAGAACGTGTCGAAGCTCGTAAGACCAGAAATTGGGGTAGAGCTGACGAAATTCGCGATCTGTTGGCTGCAAAAGGCATTGTGCTTGAAGATACGGCGCAGGGGATGCGGTGGCGGCGAAAATGAATGATAAGCCACTGAACTCAGGAGCATCGGAAGGTACGGGGAACTGGTTCCCGTACCCTGCGTCCAAGCCAGCACGTTTGATGCCTCCCATTGCACTAGCTTACATTGGTGATGCAGTGTACGAGGTAGCTGTCCGGCAATATTTGTTGGCACAGCCTAACCTGCGTCCAAATCATCTGCATCGGCGAGCCACAGGGCTAGTCTCCGCCAAGGCGCAGAGTCGCATGTTAGGGCTATTGGAAAATGTACTGACGGAAGAAGAACGCGATATTGTCCGACAAGGAAGAAATGCTAAATCAGGAAGTTTGCCCAAAAATGCTGATGTGCTTGAGTATCGGCACGCCACTGCACTGGAGGGGTTGATTGGATCTCTTTATTGTGATGGACATTTGGACAGATTAAGAGAGTTGATTACGTACGGAATTGCGCAAATGGAAAATACAGGAAAATCATAAATGGGAATGGACTGGATGGAACAAGTATCAGCCGTTTCCCGGGAGGAAGCTAGAGATGGAAGAAGAATGGATTGCCGGTAAGCATTCGGTAACGGAGGCATTGCGTTCAGGCAGAACAATAAATAAAATTTGGATTGCGGATAATGCGCAAAAACATTTGACACTGCCGATTACAGCTGAGGCGAAAAAAGCAGGAATTATTGTTTTGCAGGTGGACAAGCGTAAGCTGGATCAAATGGTTCCGGGCATTCAACATCAGGGAGTGGTCGCGCAAGCTGCGCCTTTTGCCTATGTTGAAGTGGAAGAATTGCTCGCAACTGCTCGTGATAAGGGAGAAGAGCCGTTTTTGATTTTGCTGGATGAGATTGAAGACCCTCATAATTTGGGCTCCATCCTTCGTACAGCGGACTGTACTGGAGCGCATGGTGTTATTGTGCCGAAAAGGCGTTCTGCAGCTATAACTGTAACGGTGTCCAAAACATCGGCAGGTGCTGTGGAGTACGTTCCGGTGGCGCGTGTAAACAATCTGGGACAAACCATTGATCGTCTTAAAGAAGAAGGTGTATGGGTAGTTGGCACGGATGTTACAGCGACAGACCCTGTCTTTGGGAATGGAGTATTCACGGGACCAGTAGCCATTGTCATTGGTAACGAAAATAAAGGTATGGGCCGTTTGATTCGTGAGAAATGCGATGTACTCGTCAAGCTGCCAATGGCGGGGCAAATTAATTCCCTTAATGCTTCTGTAGCTGCAGGTGTTGTCATGTACGAAGTATTGCGCGGACGACAGGCACGGGGCTAACGATATGGCTGACACGCGGGATGTTCTGCTTGTGGACGGTTACAACATGATTGGAGCCTGGCCCGAACTTTCCGCACTGGTACAATCTGGTATGCAGGAAGCGAGGGACAGACTTCTTGAACGACTGGCGGATCATCAGGCGTATTCCGGCAGAAGAGTCATCGTCGTATTTGATGCTTACAGGGTGCCAGGATTAGGTAAAACTTTTGCTCAGAGCAAAGTCCAGATTTATTTTACCAGAGAAAAAGAAACTGCTGATGAGTGCATCGAGCGATTGGTTCGGGAGCTGAGCAGTAAAAGAAGAAGTATTTACGTAGCGACAAGCGATCAGGTAGAGCAACATGTCGCATTTGGGCAAGGTGCACTTAGGGTGTCGGCGCGAGAATTACTGATCGAGATTGAGGAATCCGAAAGAGAAGTGCAGAAGCGAATCCAGCAGGATAGTGCTAAATTGTCCCGTAACTCGCTAGATGCTAAACTGAGCCCGGAGCTTCGAAAGTTGTTTGAACGATGGAGAAGAGAATAAACCAATAATTGGACGCCACTCCATTTTGAAACCATTGACAATTTTGTTAGCGCTCTTCTTTTTTAGGTTGTTGTGGTTGACGGTATCAGGTTACATCGCGTATACTTGTCGTATATTTGAGAGAGTAACGGGTACCTTGCGTTGCAGCCGGAGGGATTGTTAGTGAGTGTGGACCTCAAGGATATCATGTTGTCAAAGTTTGATTACAAAAATGATGAAGACATTGTCGGAGCAGTCCATGAAGGTGATGGGGAAGCGCTGGAGTTTCTGATCAACAAATACCGGAACTTTGTGCGGGCCAAGGCCAGATCCTACTTCCTGATTGGTGCTGATCGCGAGGATATTATTCAGGAGGGCATGATTGGTCTCTACAAATCCATTCGTGATTTTAAGGGAGACAAGCTTGCTTCGTTCAAGGCTTTCGCCGAGTTGTGCATTACACGACAGATTATTACGGCAATTAAGACGGCTACACGACAAAAGCACATTCCTCTGAACTCTTACGTGTCTCTGGACAAGCCCATCTATGATGAAGAGTCAGACCGGACATTGCTCGATGTGATTTGCGGAACACAAGTAAGTGACCCTGAAGAGCTGATCATCAATCAGGAAGAATTTGTGGGCCTTGAGGACAAGATGTCCGAGATTCTGAGCGAACTGGAACGCAAGGTACTTATGTTGTATCTGGACGGACGTTCGTATCAGGAGATTGCAGAGGATCTTGACCGCCATGTGAAATCCATTGATAACGCGCTGCAACGGGTCAAGCGTAAACTTGAAAAGTATCTGGAAGTAAGAGATAGTTGAAAGTAGAGGCTGACAGGGAAAAAGGCTCGAGTCCGAGTCTTTTTTTATTCGTTATAGGTAGGCTATGCAGGTTTATAAGTGTTACAAATGATTTATACTAAAAAAGACGAATAATAGATATCGCCTTGATTTTTGAAGCGGCTTTTCAGAGAACAGTTTAAAAGGATGCACAGATGTTAAAATGCACCACAGTCGGGACTGCGAATTGTATGCAAACATTCGTTGACATGGAAAACCCCGTGTGATAAAGTGTTTTAGGTAGGCCTAAATTCGCGGTTTTTTTAGGATCAATTATGAGACTTCCGGTGTTGGATGTCTTCGGGAGGTGCACATCATGCGGGTAATTATTACTTTGGCTTGTACAACATGCAAACAAAGAAATTACACAACGACGAAAAACAAGCGTAATCACCCCGACCGCATGGAGATGAAGAAATTCTGTAAGTCCTGTAACGAACAGACTTCTCATCGGGAAACCAGATAGTTTTTGGAGGTGTAGTCGGCGTGAAACGCAGTTTCAAGTCTCTGTTTTCCTTTTTCTCTGAAAGCTGGGCTGAACTCAAGAAGGTTCGCTGGCCCAATCGTAAAGAACTGACCAACTATACGCTGATTGTCATAGGGACAATTGCGTTCGTCACGATTTATTTTTGGGTTCTCGACATCGGCATTTCCGCTGTGATCGAAGCGATTATCTAGGAAGGGTTCCAGGTGGCTTGATATGGAAAAAAGATGGTACGTCGTTCATACCTATTCAGGGTATGAGAACAAAGTCAAAGCCAATTTGGAAAAACGCGTTGAGTCCATGGGCATGGAAGACAAGATATTCCGTGTTCTTGTTCCTATGGAAGAAGAACTGGTAACCAAGGACGGTAAGAAAAAAACCGTTATGCGTAAAGTCTACCCTGGTTATGTCTTAGTCGAAATGGTCCAAACCGACGACTCTTGGTATGTTGTACGCAACACACCAGGTGTTACGGGATTTGTAGGGTCAACAGGCTCGGGTTCCAAACCGACGCCATTGCTTCCAGAAGAAGTTGAACAGATTCTGAAGCATATGGGCATGGTAGAGCCGAAACCGAAGATTGAATTCGATGTTAAGGAATCCGTGCGAATTAAAGTTGGTCCTTTTGCGAATTTTGTGGGCTCCGTGGAAGAAATTTTGGTTGAGAAGAGCAAGCTTAAAGTTCACGTCAACATGTTTGGACGGGAAACCCCGCTTGAGTTGGATTATACTCAAGTGGAGAAAATATAGATTTTTCTTACAGGTTTCTTGTGGGAGGATCGATAGGTCCGTCTACCACTATTGAGTCAAGGAGGTGTCATCCATGGCAAAAAAGGTAATTAAAATGGTAAAACTGCAGATTCCTGCAGGGAAAGCTAATCCAGCGCCTCCAGTAGGTCCAGCTTTGGGTCAAGCAGGTGTCAACATCATGGCATTCTGTAAAGAGTTCAATGCTCGTACTGCTGATCAAGCAGGCCTGATTATTCCGGTTGAAATTTCGGTATTTGAGGATCGTTCTTTTACGTTCATCACCAAAACTCCACCGGCTGCTGTTCTGTTGAAAGTTGCTGCTAAAATCGAAAAAGGTTCCGGTGAACCGAATAAAACGAAAGTTGCAACTGTAAATCGCGCTGCTGTTCGTCAAATTGCAGAGCAAAAAATGCCTGACCTTAACGCAGCTTCCGTAGAATCGGCAATGCGTATGGTTGAAGGTACTGCTCGCAGCATGGGTATCACCATCGTAGATTAATTTTATTAATCTACGTGTGCCGGCAGTTTGACTGTCCGGCAAGTGTGGGAGGAATATCCGCTAATACCACATAAGGAGGAAAACATTATGGCTAAACATGGTAAGAAGTACCTGGAAGCTGCTAAGCTGATTGACAGCGAAGCAACTTACGAGCCTTTAGAAGCCGTTGAACTGGTGAAAAAGGCTGCGACTGCTAAATTCGACGAAACCGTTGAAGCTGCAGTTCGTCTGGGCGTAGATTCCCGTAAACAAGACCAGGCTGTTCGTGGTGTTGTTGTCCTGCCGCATGGTACGGGTAAAACACAACGCGTTCTGGTATTTGCAAAAGGTGACAAAGTGAAAGAAGCGGAAGCTGCTGGCGCTGATTTTGTTGGCGATCAAGATATGATCAACAAAATCCAACAAGGCTGGTTTGAATTCGACGTCTGCGTTGCGACACCTGATATGATGAGTGAGGTTGGTAAACTGGGTCGTTTGCTCGGTGGTAAAGGTTTGATGCCTAACCCTAAAGCAGGCACAGTTACTTTCGACGTTGCCAAGGCTGTTCAAGAAATTAAAGCCGGTAAAATCGAATACCGTCTCGACAAAGCCGGTCAAATTCATGCACCAATCGGCAAAGCTTCCTTCAGTGCTGAACAGCTGAACGAGAACCTTAAAGCCTTGGTTGAAGCCTTGAACCGTGCGAAGCCAGCGGCTGCTAAAGGTGTATACCTGAAAAACATCGCTATTTCTTCGACTATGGGACCAAGTGCACGTGTGAACGCATCTGTTTACAGATAATATTTTGATTGACATGTTCAATCAAAATTGTTATTCTATAAAAGTTGTGAGTCCTTGTGACTGACCATTAAAGTTGAATATGCTTACCGTAGACAGTAGGTGCCTTAGGGCTTAATTTCCTACCGAGGTGTTATGATAGAACGTTTCATGTGAAGGGCTTGTCCCGTCCATGTAGATTTATCAAGCCTTCGTACTCTACGGAGGCTTTTTTCATGCTTATGAAAGCAAGCTTTGTGAGATCACCAGATCGGGTGCTTCGAACAAAGCGGATAAATTGATCAGGAGGTGTACAGTTTGGCAAATGCAAAGGTGATTCAAGCAAAACAAGAAGCTGTTGAAGTTGTAGCTGCAAAATTACGTGAGAGCGTAACGACTGTGGTTGCAGACTATCGCGGTCTGAATGTTGCCCAAGTAACTGAGCTGCGTAAGCAGCTTCGCGAAGCCGGAATCGAATTTCAAGTGCTGAAAAACACACTGCTCCGCCGTGCAACTGCGGCAGCAGAATTGACTGAACTGGACGCAGTATTGACAGGTCCTACTGCAATCGCGTTCGGCAAAGATGATGCAGTGTCTGCAGCTAAAATCTTGAACGATTTCGCTAAGAAGAACAATGCACTGGAACTGAAAGGTGCAGTTGTAGAAGGTCGCGTTATCGGTGTTGAGGAAATCAAAGCACTGGCAGAACTGCCATCCCGCGAAGGTCTCCTTTCCATGCTCCTCAGCGTGCTTCAAGCTCCTGTGCGCAACTTCGCGCTTGCAGTTAAAGCTGTTGCAGAAAAAGAAGAGCAAAGCGCATAAGTTAGGGATTAAACCTGCTGTATAGCAGTTGAGAACAAAAAAATACGAATTTAAATGGAGGTTCAACCATGAGTAAAGAGCAAATCTTGGAAGCAATTAAAGGTATGTCCGTATTGGAACTGAACGATCTCGTGAAAGCAATCGAAGAAGAATTCGGCGTAACTGCAGCAGCTCCAGTAGCTGTAGCAGGTGGCGCAGCAGGTGGCGCAGCTGAAGCTGAGCAATCCGAGTTCGACGTAATCTTGACAAGCGCTGGCGGTTCCAAAATCAACGTTATCAAAGCAGTTCGCGAAATCACAGGTCTTGGCCTGAAAGAAGCAAAAGAACTGGTTGACAACGCTCCAAAACCACTGAAAGAAAAAATCGCTAAAGAAGAAGCTGAATCCATTAAAGCAAAATTGGAAGAAGCAGGCGCTTCTGTAGAAGTGAAATAATTGACTGCTTTCTAGCAGACAATGAACTAAAACAAACCCCTTGAGGTGATCTTCAAGGGGTTTGTTGCTGTAAAACGGTAGTGCCAGCATGTCTGAAAGGTAATTGTAAAGGCTATGATGGTAGTACAACCGAAAGAGGTGGGCATGAATGGCTGATCATTACTACTCCAAGCGGCCAGAGACGGCGCATGAAAGACGGAGCCTGGAAACAGTGCTGCGGGGGCGGTCATACCGTTTTGTCAGCGATTCAGGCGTTTTTTCGAAGCAGGGCATTGATTATGGGAGTCGCGTGCTGATTGAAGCGATGCAGCTTCCTGCACAAGCCTCGGTATTAGATGTAGGATGCGGTTACGGGCCGATTGGTTTGGCGGCAGCCGCGCTTGTCCCAGAAGGACACGTCACAATGGTTGATATTAATGAGCGAGCCGTTCAACTAGCGATAGAGAATGCGGAACGTAATGGGGTTAAGAATGTCACCATTAAGCAAAGCAATTTGTTTGCGGAAGTGAAGAATGAACGTTTTGACGTGATTTTGACGAATCCTCCTATACGTGCAGGAAAAGAAACAGTGCATACCATTTTTGAACTTGCTTATGAGCATTTAAATGAGGGTGGAGCTTTGTGGGTAGTCATTCAGAAAAAGCAGGGGGCCCCTTCGGCGAGTGCTAAGATAGAGAGTCTTTTCGGTCATGTGGAGGAAGTTACAAAGGATAAAGGCTATCGAATTTTGAAAGCCAAAAAAAGTTTTTAAGAAAATGCAATAGGACCATTGACTTGAATCCTGGTCTGTGATATCATTATAAAATGTCAGTATTAGGATGCCCTCCATGGCTTTAGTTTATTGAAATGTCAATAGATTTATGCGTAGTAGGTATAGTATTTATCACTATTACGTATAATACAACCATTTTGGGCAAATCTACAAGTGATGAAGATCTTCCGGTAAGAAGATTCTGCAGATACGTTGCTCTTTTTTCGAATGCATTCGAGTAAGGGCTTTTCTGTATTTGTAAGATTGAATCTTCTGTATGTGTCTTATTATAAGGTCACAAACAGAGGTTCGCAATGTATTTTTAAAGTGAGTAGACATGAGGGGTGAGTTTAAGTTGGCAGGACATCTTGTTCAATATGGTCGACGCACTCGGCGCAGTTATGCACGTATTAATGAGGTACTCGAGGTTCCGAACCTGATTGAGATCCAACAAAAATCCTATGATTGGTTTTTGGAGGAAGGATTACGGGAAATGTTTCGGGATATTTCACCAATTCAAGATTTCACTGGAAATCTGATTTTGGAGTTTATCGACTATTCTCTCGGAGAACCCAAATATACCGTTGACGACGCAAAGGAACGCGACGTTACGTATGCAGCACCGCTTCGGGTAAAAGTCCGGCTTATTAATAAAGAGACCGGGGAAGTGAAAGAGCAGGAAGTATTCATGGGAGACTTCCCGCTGATGACTGAAACGGGTACGTTTATTATTAACGGTGCGGAACGGGTTATTGTCAGCCAGTTGGTTCGCTCTCCCAGCGTCTATTTCAGCACAAAAGTCGACAAGAATGCGAAAACAACATACACCGCAACGGTAATTCCTAACCGGGGGGCTTGGCTCGAACTGGAGATGGATGCGAAGGATATTATCTATGTCCGGATTGACCGTACCCGTAAAATTCCGGTTACGGTGTTGCTGCGTGCACTTGGCTTTGGCACTGATGCTGAGATTCTGGATTTGCTCGGCAATGACGAATATATCCGCAACACACTTGATAAAGACAATACGGATTCCACGGAGAAAGCGCTGATTGAAATTTATGAGCGTCTTCGCCCGGGTGAGCCACCTACACTGGATAACGCAAAGAGCTTGCTTGTTGCACGCTTCTTTGATCCAAAACGTTATGATCTGGCCAACGTAGGCCGTTACAAAATCAATAAAAAGCTTCACATCAAAAACCGTCTGTTCAATCAACGTCTTGCTGAGACATTGATTGATACAACAACTGGTGAAATTATCGCTGAAGCAGGACAAATGGTGGATCGTCGCCTGTTGGACGAGATTCTGGCCCAACTGGAGGAATCAGTAGGACACCGCACGTATCATGTTGCTAGCGGCGTGCTGGAAAGCAATGATATTCCACTTCAAACGATTGATGTGTTTTCGCCAATCGAGGACGGTAAAGTAGTAAAACTGATTGCTAACGGAAATATTGATAAATCGGTTAAGAATATTACGCCTGCCGATATTATTTCCTCCATCAGTTATTTTATTAACTTGCTTCACGGTATCGGAAGTACGGACGATATTGACCATTTGGGTAACCGTCGTTTACGTTCTGTAGGTGAGTTGCTCCAAAACCAGTTCCGTATCGGTTTATCCCGTATGGAACGCGTGGTGCGTGAAAGAATGTCGATTCAGGATGCTAATGTAATTACGCCACAAGCGTTGATTAACATACGTCCAGTAATTGCTTCGATTAAAGAGTTCTTTGGTAGCTCGCAGCTGTCACAGTTTATGGATCAGACAAACCCGCTTGCTGAATTAACGCACAAACGTCGTCTGTCCGCACTCGGACCCGGCGGTTTGACGCGTGAACGCGCAGGCATGGAAGTGCGTGACGTCCATCCAAGTCACTACGGCCGTATGTGTCCTATCGAGACACCAGAGGGACCAAACATTGGTTTGATCAACTCTTTGTCCACATTTGCACGTATCAACGAGTACGGATTTATCGAAGCTCCTTATCGTTGGGTAGATCCGAAAACCGGAAAAGTTACAGACCAGATTGATTACCTGACTGCTGATGAAGAAGATAACTACATCGTAGCTCAGGCGAACGCGGAATTGACGGAGGAAAACACCTTTAAGGATGAGGTCGTCATTGTCCGTTATAACAAACAGTCTGATAACATTATTCCAATGGCTAGTAGCCGTGTCGATTACATGGACGTATCACCTAAACAGGTCGTATCAGTTGCGACAGCACTGATTCCGTTTCTGGAGAATGATGACTCTAACCGCGCATTGATGGGTTCCAACATGCAACGTCAGGCTGTCCCACTTTTGATTCCAAAGTCTCCATTGGTCGGAACAGGAATGGAGCACAAGTCTGCAAAAGATTCTGGTGTTTGCGTTGTGTCCAAATATAACGGAGTTATCGAACGTTCTTCGGCTAACGAAATTTGGTTGCGTCGTATCGAAACTGTAGATGGTGCTGAAGTGAAGGGCGACATTGTTAAGTATAAATTACACAAATTTATGCGATCTAACCAAGGAACTTGCATTAACCAACGTCCGATTGTGAACAGAGGAGATATTGTCAAAGTTGGCGATATTCTTGCAGATGGTCCATCTACGGAGATGGGTGAGTTGGCGTTGGGACGTAACGTTGTCGTTGCCTTCATGACTTGGGAAGGTTACAACTACGAGGATGCGATCCTGCTGAGTGAGAAACTGGTCAAGGAGGATGTATACACCTCGATCCATATTGAAGAATACGAATCCGAGGCTCGTGACACGAAACTTGGACCTGAAGAAATCACTCGTGACATTCCAAATGTCGGTGAAGAGGCGCTTCGCAACTTGGATGAGCGTGGAATCATTCGTATTGGTGCCGAAATCGGTGCAGGTGACATTCTTGTTGGTAAAGTTACACCTAAAGGTGTGACTGAATTGACAGCTGAAGAACGTCTCTTACACGCAATCTTTGGTGAGAAGGCACGCGAGGTTCGCGATACTTCTTTGAGAGTTCCTCACGGAACAGATGGGATTGTTGTAGATGTAAAGGTGTTTACACGTGAAAATGGTGATGAACTGCCACCAGGTGTAAATCAGTTGGTTCGTGTATATATTGCTCAAAAACGTAAAATCTCCGAAGGCGATAAAATGGCTGGACGTCACGGTAACAAGGGTGTCGTTGCCCGTATTTTGCCTGAAGAAGATATGCCGTTCCTGCCGGATGGCACACCAGTACAGGTCGTTCTGAACCCGCTGGGGGTACCTTCACGGATGAACATCGGACAGGTGCTTGAAGTCCATCTGGGTATGGCTGCAATGCGTCTTGGTATTCATGTGGCAACTCCAGTATTCGATGGTGCCAAGGAGTATGACGTGTTCGATACAATGGAAGAGGCAGGCATGCAGCGTAATGGTAAGACTGTGTTGTATGACGGACGTACGGGTGATCGTTTTGAACGTGAAGTTACTGTCGGTGTCATGCACATGATCAAACTGGCGCACATGGTCGATGATAAAATCCATGCTCGTTCTACAGGTCCTTACTCTCTCGTTACGCAGCAACCATTGGGTGGTAAAGCTCAATTCGGTGGACAGCGCTTCGGGGAGATGGAAGTATGGGCATTGGAAGCCTACGGCGCGGCGTACACGCTTCAGGAAATTTTGACTGTGAAATCCGATGATGTGGTTGGACGTGTTAAAACTTACGAATCCATTGTCAAAGGTGAAAATGTACCTGAACCGGGTGTTCCAGAATCATTTAAGGTCTTGATCAAAGAGCTGCAAAGCTTGGGTATGGACGTGAAGATTCTGTCTGAAGACGAACAAGAGATCGAAATGAGAGAGCTTGATGATGAGGATGACACAAGCGGCGATAAGCTGAGTTTGAATCTGGAAGGCTCTGAGGTTGGCGTAGAGTAGTTTGACTGCTAACTGACTCATATCAGCTTTGTTATATACCTTGATCCATTCTAGGATGGATCAGGTTTCTTGATACCGCCCGGTGCTGCTGGGCGGTATCAAACCTAAAAACTCAGGATTTGGTTAAGGAGGGTTGCTCCTTGTTGGACGTTAACAATTTCGAATATATGAAAATCGGGCTTGCTTCCCCCGAAAAGATTCGTTCTTGGTCCCGCGGAGAAGTCAAAAAACCGGAGACGATTAACTATCGTACGCTTAAACCGGAAAAAGAAGGACTATTTTGCGAGAAAATTTTCGGACCTACGAAAGACTGGGAATGTCATTGCGGTAAGTACAAACGTGTACGCTATAAAGGTGTTGTCTGTGACCGTTGTGGAGTAGAAGTTACTCGCGCTAAGGTTCGCCGTGAGCGTATGGGCCATATTGAGTTGGCTGCTCCTGTATCGCACATTTGGTACTTCAAAGGCATTCCAAGTCGTATGGGTCTTGCTCTTGATATGTCTCCAAGATCTCTGGAAGAGATCATTTACTTCGCATCTTATGTTGTAACCGATCCAGGAGATACGCCTTTGGAGAAAAAACAACTCCTGTCCGAAAAAGAATACCGTAGCTACCGTGAGAAATACGGCTATGGCTTCCAGGCAGGTATGGGTGCTGAAGCGGTTAAAAAGCTTCTTCAAGATTTGGATATAGACAAAGAGTTAGAATTTTTGAAAGAAGAGCTGCGTACAGCTCAAGGACAACGTCGTAACCGTGCGATCAAACGCCTTGAAGTTATTGAGGCCTTCCGTAACTCAGGCAACCAACCGGATTGGATGATCATGGACGTACTTCCTGTTATTCCTCCTGAGCTTCGTCCAATGGTACAGTTGGATGGTGGTCGTTTCGCTACCTCTGACCTTAACGACTTGTATCGTCGTGTTATTAACCGTAATAACCGTCTGAAACGTCTGTTAGATCTAGGTGCGCCAGATATTATCGTACAAAATGAAAAACGGATGTTGCAGGAAGCTGTTGACGCCTTGATTGATAATGGTCGTCGTGGTCGTCCTGTTACAGGTCCAGGTAACCGTCCTTTGAAATCCCTCAGCCACATGCTGAAAGGTAAACAAGGACGTTTCCGTCAAAACTTGCTCGGAAAACGTGTTGACTACTCTGGTCGTTCCGTTATCGTTGTAGGTCCGTACTTGAAAATGTATCAATGCGGTTTGCCAAAAGAAATGGCGCTGGAACTGTTCAAACCTTTTGTTATGAAAGAACTGGTGAACAAAGGTTTGGCGCACAATATCAAGAGCGCGAAGCGTAAAGTAGAGCGTGTGAGTGCAGAAGTATGGGATGTGCTGGAAGAAGTAATCAAGGAGCATCCGGTTCTTCTGAACCGTGCCCCTACGTTGCATAGACTCGGTATCCAGGCGTTCGAACCGATTTTGGTTGAAGGTCGTGCGATTCGTCTGCATCCGCTCGTATGTACTGCATATAATGCCGACTTTGACGGTGACCAAATGGCTGTTCACGTTCCGTTGTCTGCGGAAGCCCAAGCTGAAGCTCGTTTGCTTATGCTGGCATCCGGCAACATTTTGAATCCGAAAGACGGCAAGCCAGTTGTTACACCTTCCCAGGATATGGTTCTTGGTTCTTTCTATCTGACTATGGATAACAAAGAAGAAGAAGGAAGTAATATGATCCTTCGCAACATGAATGAAGCTATATCGGCTTACCAACGTGGTACAGCTGGACTTCATGCTCGTGTAGCTATTCCGGTTAAAGCTTTGAATAAAACGAGCTTTACGGAAAAACAACAGGAAGCGATGTTGATCACAACGGTTGGTAAAATTATCTTTAATGAAATTTTCCCGGCAAGCTTCCCGTACATCAATGATGCTACCCGTGCGAACCTGCTTTATGGTACTGCGGAGGAGTTCTTTGTTTACGAGAAGGGTGTAAATCTTACAGAAGCCATTCAAAACGCTCCGCAAGCTAGCGGGGTAGGCAAGGATTACCTTGGTAATATCATTGCCCGTTGTTTTGAGACTTACCATACAACAGAAACAGCTGTAATTCTGGATAAAATCAAGCAGCTTGGCTTTACGTATTCCACTCGTGCAGGGGTAACGGTTGCTGTATCGGACGTAATCGTGCCGGTGGAAAAACAAGAGATTCTTAAGGGATCCGAAGACAAAGCGCAAGTTGTAACGAATCAGTACCGTCGTGGTCTGATTACGAATGAAGAACGCTATGACCGGATTATCGATATTTGGTCTAAAGCGAAAGATGATATTACTGAAGTATTGATGAAGTCCATGGATCGCTACAACTCCATCATGATGATGGTGGACTCCAAAGCGCGGGGTAACAAATCACAGATTACTCAGCTCGGCGGTATGCGTGGTCTGATGGCGAATCCATCCGGACGTATTATCGAACTCCCAATCAAATCAAACTTCCGTGAAGGTCTGACAGTACTCGAGTACTTCATCTCCACTCACGGAGCGCGTAAAGGTTTGGCGGATACTGCCCTTCGTACGGCTGACTCGGGTTACCTGACTCGTCGTCTCGTAGATGTCGCACAGGATGTTATCGTGCGTGAAGAAGACTGCGGAACGGATAAAGGCTTCACAGTAAGTCGTATCCAGGATGGTAAAGAAGTAATTGAAGATCTCTATGACCGTCTGGAAGGTCGCTATTGCTTTGAAACGGTACGTCATCCTGAGACTGGCGAGATTTTGGCTAGACGTAACGAATTGATTGACTCCGACAAAGCTGAAGCGATTGTTAAAGCTGGCGTACACAAAGTTCAAATACGTTCTGTATTAAGTTGCCGTGCTAAACATGGCGTCTGCAAGAAATGTTACGGTCGCAATCTGGCGACTGGTAAACACGTTGAGATTGGTGAAGCAGTTGGTATCATCGCTGCACAATCCATCGGTGAGCCGGGAACACAGCTTACTATGCGTACGTTCCACACAGGCGGCGTAGCGGGTGACGATATTACACAAGGTTTGCCTCGTATCCAGGAGCTTTTTGAAGCGCGTAATCCTAAAGGTCAGGCAACGATTAGTGAAATTGACGGTACAGTTAAAGAAGTTCGTGAAGGTAAAGACCGCCGTGAGATCGACATTCAGGGTGAAGCTGAAACGAAAACATACTCAGTAACGTATGGTTCCCGCCTGCGCGTAAGCGAAGGTATGACTGTTGAAGCTGGGGACGAACTGACGGATGGTTCAATTGATCCTAAAGAAATGCTGCGTATTAAAGGTATTCGCGGGGTACAGAACTATATCCTTCAGGAAGTTCAACGCGTATACCGGAACCAGGGCGTAGAAATCAACGACAAGCACGTAGAAGTTATGATTCGTCAAATGTTGCGTAAAATCCGTATCATTGATGCGGGCGACACAATCTTACTTCCAGGCTCCTTTGTTGATGTCCATGAGTATGAAAATGCGAACAAGATAGCGATTCTCAGCGGCCAAGAACCAGCGGTAGCTAAGCCAGTACTGCTCGGTATTACCAAGGCATCTCTGGAAACTGACTCCTTCTTGTCAGCAGCATCCTTCCAGGAAACTACTCGTGTCCTGACTGATGCAGCTATTAAAGGCAAGGTTGATCAGCTGCTTGGACTGAAAGAGAACGTAATTATTGGTAAATTGATTCCTGCGGGAACAGGTATGAACCGTTACCGTAGCGTGAAATTTGCCCAGCCGGAAGAGGGGCAGTCTCCATCTGAGGAGCTCGAACCAATTTCGGCAGAGTAATACAAAAATAGTATGATTACCGGAACACCGCTGACATAAGCTTTGCATAAAAGCTGCAGTAGACGGTGCTCCGGTGCTTTTTTCAAAAATGAATCGTGTTATTCTGTTTAAATGAATTATGGTTTATATTTGTCTTGACATTACTTATAGTCAATGCTAATATAGCAAAGGTGCGTGAGCAGCCTATATGCTATTGGGTCTTTTCGGAGGAATGAGATATGTCTAAAGAACAGGGACTGCAAGATGCTCATGTCAAAATCGGTACCAAACAAACCATTCGTATGGTAGAATTGGGCTTTGCCTCAGAAGTATATGTGGCAGAAGACGCAGATCAGCGTCTCACTTCCAACATCATTGCTTTGTGCAACAAGCAAGGAGTCAAAGTGACTCTCGTAGACACAATGAAAAATCTCGGAGCTGCATGTGGGATTGAAGTGGGAGCTGCAATGGCTGCTATCGTAAAACAATAGGGTAAGGAACGTTTTTGTCTAAGGAATCGTTATTCTTGGCGGCAAAGACTTTTCATTTGTTCTTTTATGAACCGCCTGGGTCTGTGGGCTTAGATAAGGTTTGTAAAGTAACAGCAAAAATTGAGGAAGGGGGTGGCAACCAACATGCCAACTATTAACCAACTGGTTCGTAAAGGACGTCAAGCCAAAATCGAGAAATCGAAATCACCGGCTTTGCAAAAAGGTTTTAATGCCTTGAAACGTGAAGCTACCGACATCAGTGCCCCGCAAAAACGCGGAGTGTGCACTCGTGTAGGTACTATGACTCCGAAAAAACCAAACTCCGCACTTCGTAAATATGCTCGTGTTCGCTTGACGAACCGTGTAGAGGTGACTGCTTACATTCCAGGTATTGGACATAACCTTCAAGAACACAGCGTAGTGCTGATTCGCGGCGGTCGTGTAAAAGACCTTCCGGGTGTGCGTTACCATATCGTTCGCGGTGCTTTGGATACTGCAGGCGTAAACAACCGCATGCAAGCTCGTTCCAAATACGGCGCAAAACGCCCTAAAGCTAAAAAATCCTAATGAATATAAACCGCGTATGTCGGTTTAACATGTAAGAAAGGGGGATATCCATGCCACGCAAAGGTCCAGTTACCAAAAGAGACGTGTTGCCAGATCCGGTATACAACAGCAAGTTGGTTACCCGCTTGATCAATCGCATCATGCTCGACGGAAAACGAGGCGTTGCTCAAAGCATTCTGTACAATGCGTTCAAGCTTATCCAAGAACGTACGGGGAATGACCCGATGGAAGTTTTTGAAGCAGCTATCAAGAATATCATGCCAGTCCTGGAAGTTAAAGCACGCCGTGTCGGCGGTGCCAACTACCAAGTACCAATCGAGGTAAAACCAGAAAGACGTACGTCCCTGGGATTACGTTGGCTCGTAAACTACTCCCGCAACCGCGGTGAGAAAACCATGGAAGAGCGTTTGGCGGCTGAAATTATCGATGCTTCCAACAACACAGGCGCTTCCGTGAAAAAACGTGAAGACACGCACAAAATGGCTGAAGCGAACAAAGCGTTTGCTCACTATCGTTGGTAGGATTCAGCTCAAAAAAATAACTTCAATTTTGAAGGGAGACCCATTTCATGGCAAGAGAGTTCTCCTTGAAAAATACACGTAATATCGGGATCATGGCTCATATTGACGCGGGTAAAACCACAACAACGGAGCGGATCTTGTTCTACACAGGCCGTACGCACAAAATCGGTGAAGTTCACGAAGGCGCTGCGACAATGGACTGGATGGAACAAGAACAAGAGCGCGGAATCACGATTACTTCCGCTGCGACGACCGCTGCCTGGAAAGGTCATCGCGTCAATATCATCGACACCCCGGGGCACGTTGACTTCACTGTTGAAGTTGAACGTTCCCTTCGTGTATTGGACGGAGCAGTTGGTGTTTTCAGTGCGAAAGAAGGCGTTGAGCCTCAGTCCGAAACCGTATGGAGACAGGCTGATCGCTACGGCGTTCCACGGATCGCATATGTAAACAAAATGGATATCATTGGTGCCGACTTCCTGAATGTTGTCTCTGACATGCGTGATCGCCTTCAAGCGAACGCAGTTGCGATTCAATTGCCAATCGGCGCAGAAAATGATTTTACTGGTATTATCGATATCGTTGAACAAAAAGCTCATATGTACAAAGATGATCTTGGTCAAGATATCGAAGAAGTAGAAGTTCCTGCGGAATTCAAAGATCAAGTTGAAGAACTTCGTAATGAATTGATCGAGAAGGTTGCTGAACTGGACGAAGAATTGACAATGAAATACCTGGAAGGCGAAGAAATTTCGGTTGCCGAAATTAAAGCCGCTCTCCGTAAAGGTGTTGTAGAAGTTAAAATCTTCCCAGTTATCTGTGGATCTTCTTACCGCAATAAAGGTGTTCAGCTGATGTTGGATGCTGTTCTCGACTATTTGCCGGCTCCTATTGATGTGCCAAGTATTCAAGGGCATTTGGAAGACGGTACGGAAGTTGAACGTCACTCTTCCGATGAAGAGCCATTCTCCGCATTGGCATTCAAAATCATGACGGATCCTTACGTTGGTAAGTTGACATTCTTCCGCGTATACTCCGGTGTTCTTCAATCCGGTTCTTACGTATTGAATGCAACAAAAGGTAAACGCGAACGTATCGGACGTATTCTTCAAATGCATGCGAACAGTCGTCAAGAAATCACTGTAGTTTACTCTGGTGATATTGCGGCTGCCGTAGGTTTGAAAGATACAGGTACAGGTGATACACTGTGTGATGAGAAGAGTCCTGTTATTCTCGAGTCCATGAACTTCCCTGATCCGGTTATCGAAATCGCGGTTGAGCCTAAAACCAAAGCTGACCAAGATAAAATGTCTGTAGCTCTCGGTAAGTTGACTGAAGAGGATCCGACTCTTCGCGCTCATACTAACGAAGAAACAGGCCAAACCATCTTGGCGGGTATGGGTGAGCTTCACTTGGACATCATCATTGACCGTATGCGTCGTGAGTTCAAGGTAGAAACAAATGTGGGTAAACCACAGGTTGCTTACCGTGAAACGTTCCGTGCTCCAGCACGTGTCGAAGGTAAATTCGTTCGTCAGTCCGGTGGTCGTGGTCAATATGGTCACGTATGGGTTGAGTTCGAACCGCTTGAGCCAGGTACTGGTAGTCAATTCGAAAGTAAGGTAGTCGGCGGCTCTGTTCCTAGAGAGTACATCGCTCCTGCTCTTGCTGGTATTGAGGAACAAATGAAAAACGGCGTTATCGCAGGCTTCCCGCTTGTGGACGTTAAAGCTACAATCGTGGACGGATCATACCATGATGTCGATTCCAATGAAATGGCATTTAAAATTGCCGGATCAATGGCGCTGAAAGCAGCGAAAGACAAATGTAAACCAGTATTGCTCGAGCCGATTATGAAAGTTGAAGTAACGGTTCCTGAGGAATATATGGGTGACGTAATGGGTATGTTGAACTCCCGTCGTGGTCGGATTGAAGGTATGGATTCCCGCAGTGGAGCTCAAATCATTCGTGCGAAGGTGCCTTTGTCCGAAATGTTCGGATACTCGACTACACTTCGCTCCGGTACACAAGGACGCGGTGTGTTCTCCATGGAACTTTCTCATTATGAAGAAGTTCCGAAGAGCATTGCTGAAGAAATCGTTGCCAAAACCAAAGGCGGCGAGTAATACAATGTATCAGCTGACCGGTATGCTCTGGGTTTTACCAAAAGGGCATCCGGCAGCCTAAAATAATACAAGTTATTGAGGAGGAATTGTTCAAATGGCAAAGGCTAAGTTTGAGCGTAACAAACCGCACGTTAATATCGGTACTATTGGTCACGTCGATCATGGTAAAACTACTTTGACTGCTGCAATCACAACTGTATTGTCCAAAACTTACGGTGGTGCTGCTGTAGCATTCGATCAAATCGATAAAGCTCCAGAAGAGCGCGAACGCGGTATCACAATCTCCACTGCACACGTGGAGTATGAAACACCTAACCGTCACTATGCACACGTTGACTGCCCAGGTCACGCCGACTATGTTAAAAACATGATCACTGGCGCTGCACAAATGGACGGAGCGATTCTAGTTGTATCCGCAGCTGACGGCCCAATGCCGCAAACTCGCGAGCACATCCTGTTGTCCCGCCAAGTTGGTGTTCCTTATATCGTTGTATTCTTGAACAAATGCGACATGGTTGAAGACGAAGAGTTGCTGGAATTGGTTGAAATGGAAGTTCGCGACTTGCTGAGCGAGTATGACTTCCCAGGCGACGACACTCCAATCACTCGTGGTTCCGCTCGTGAAGCACTGCAAAACCCAGATGGCGACTGGGCTAAGAAAATCGTTGAAATGTTCGAAACAATCGACACTTACATCCCAACTCCAGAACGCGACACTGACAAGCCTTTCCTTATGCCTGTCGAGGACGTATTCTCCATCACTGGTCGTGGTACAGTTGCTACAGGCCGTGTAGAGCGTGGTACAGTTAAAGTGGGCGACGAAATCGAAATCATCGGTATTCAAGAAGAATCCCGTAAATCCGTAGTAACAGGCGTAGAAATGTTCCGTAAATTGCTTGATTCCGCTCAAGCTGGTGACAACATCGGCGCACTGCTTCGCGGTGTAGATCGTGCACAAATCGAGCGCGGCCAAGTATTGGCTAAACCAGGTTCTGTTAACCCACATACAGAATTTTCTGCTCAAATCTACGTTTTGACTAAAGAAGAAGGCGGACGTCACAAACCTTTCTTCACTGGTTACCGTCCACAGTTCTACTTCCGTACAACTGACGTAACTGGAATCATTACTTTGCCAGAAGGTTCCGAAATGGTAATGCCTGGTGATAACATCACGGTTACTGTTCAACTGATCAACCCGATCGCTATCGAAGAAGGAACTAAGTTCTCTATTCGTGAAGGCGGACGTACAGTTGGCGCTGGTGCCGTAGCAACAATCTCCAAATAAGAAGGCTTTTGCCTTTAAATAGAGCAACAGTGTACTGGAACGAGTAACGTTGTATTGGAACGAAGCTTAACGAGCCCCTGCCCTGGTGCGGGGGCTTTTCTCTTGAAAAAATCGCGAGCTGCGAGCACAATTGTATCTTTTGAAAATAAGATGCATTGTTTTTTCGTTTTTGCTTGCAATAGGCAGAACTATTCGATATAATAACTAATGTTGTTTGTGACTGTGCGATGATGTGAGAGGTTACTGACACACCCGGCCCCTTTGCCATGGGAGGGCTGTCGGAAAATTTTCACGGAGTATGTCCGATACCAAATTGGGCGATAGAAGGAGGGACTAAAATGGCAAAGCAAAAAATTCGTATCCGTTTGAAAGCTTACGATCATAGAATTCTTGATCAATCCGCTGAGAAAATTGTTGAAACAGCAAAACGTTCGGGCGCAGGTGTATCCGGGCCAATTCCGCTGCCAACTGAAAAACAAATCATTACTATTCTCCGTGCGGTACACAAGTACAAGGATTCCCGGGAGCAGTTCGAAATGCGCACACACAAGCGTTTGATCGACATTGTTAACCCGACTCCACAAACTGTGGATGCCTTGATGCGCTTGGACCTGCCGTCCGGTGTAGATATCGAAATTAAATTGTAATATGTAATTAGGAAAAGAAATGAGGTGTCAACATGAAAGGTATCTTAGGAAAAAAACTCGGAATGACTCAAGTGTTTACCCCTGAAGGTAACGTACTTGCTGTTACGGTTATCGAAGCAGGTCCTTGTGTTGTTCTGCAAAAGAAAGATCTGGAAAACGATGGATACGAAGCTATCCAACTCGGTTTCTCTGATAAAAAAGAAAAAAGATCCAACAAACCTGAAGCAGGACATGCGAAAAAAGCAAATACTGCACCTAAGCGCTACGTTCGTGAACTTCGTGGCATCGACCTTGCTGCGTACGAGGTTGGCCAAGAACTGAAGGCTGATGTCTTCACAGAAGGCGAGTTCGTTGACGTAACAGGTATTTCTAAAGGTAAAGGTTTTGCCGGCGTTATCAAACGTTGGGGACAAAGCCGCGGACCAATGGCACACGGCTCGCGTTACCACAGAGGTCCAGGTTCTATGGGTTCCATTCAAGCTAACCGCGTTCCTAAAGGTAAACACCTGCCAGGACACATGGGGCATGAAACGGTAACTATCCAACGTCTTGAAGTTGTTAAGATCGATACAGAACGTAATGTGTTGCTCGTGAAAGGTTCCATTCCAGGACCTAAAAATAGCTTCGTTAAAGTATTAGAAACGGTGAAAAAATAAACAACTGAAGAAAGGAGGAACACGAAATGCCAAAAGTAGCACTATTTAATATTAGCGGCAGCCAAGTTGGTGAAATTGAATTGAACGACGCAGTGTTCGGTATCGAGCCGAATAAGCACGTTCTTCATGACGCTGTTGTTATGCAATTGGCTTCCCTGCGTCAAGGTACTCACAAAGTAAAAGGACGTTCTGAAGTACGTGGTGGCGGACGTAAACCTTGGAAACAAAAAGGTACTGGCCGCGCTCGTCAAGGTTCGATCCGTGCACCGCAATGGGTTGGTGGCGGTACTGTATTTGGTCCGACTCCACGCAGCTATGCATACAAATTGCCTAAGAAAGTTCGTCGTCTGGCGATCAAATCGGCGTTGTCATCCAAAGTGATTGAGAATGAAATTATCGTATTGGACGCTCTTACACTGAACGGACCTAAAACGAAAGAATTCGCAGCCATTTTGAATAACCTTAAAGCTGATCGTAAAGCATTGATCGTAGCTCCTAGCTATGATGATAATGTAGCACTGTCCGCTCGTAATATTCCTGGTGTGAAGTTTGTAGCCGCAGATGGCATTAATGTTCTTGATGTGCTCGGACATGACAAACTGATCATTACGAAGGAAGCAGTTCAGAAGGTAGAGGAGGTGCTCGCGTAATGAAGGATCCTCGTGATATTATCAAACGTCCGGTTATCACCGAACGTACGGCTGGTATGATGAATGACTTGAAATACGTTTTCGAGGTTGACATTCGTTCTAACAAAGTCGAAGTTAAAAAAGCAATCGAAGCCATTTTTAACGTGAAAGTAAGTAACGTAAATACGCTTCGTGTTCCTGCAAAACCAAAACGCTACGGACGTCATTCCGGCTATACGAGCGAGTGGAAGAAAGCGTTCGTAACGCTGAGCAAAGACAGTAAGCCGCTTGAGTTTTTTGAAACGGTATAATTGAAACTGTAAAGTAAGGAGGGAAACTCAGTGCCAATTAAAAAGTATAAACCAACGTCCCCGGCCAGACGTGCTATGTCTGTATCTACTTTCGAGGAGATTACAACTAATCAGCCCGAGAAATCGTTGCTGGCACCTCTGAGCAAGCAAGCTGGACGCAATAACCAAGGTAAAATTACGGTTCGTCATCATGGCGGCGGACACAAACGTAAGTACCGTATTGTTGACTTCAAACGTAACAAAGATGGAATACCGGGCCGCGTTGCTACGATCGAATATGATCCAAACCGTACGTCCAACATCGCACTTATCCACTATGTGGATGGTGAAAAACGTTACATCATCGCTCCTAAAGGTCTGAAAGTAGGAGACGAAGTGGTATCCGGTGCAGGTTCCGATATTAAAATCGGTAACTCTTTGCCATTGGAAAACATTCCAGTAGGTACGGTTATCCACAACATCGAATTGAAACCGGGTAAAGGTGGCCAACTCGTTCGTGCCGCTGGTACGGAAGCCCAACTTCTTGGTAAAGAAGAAAAGTATGTTACAATTCGTTTGACTTCTGGTGAAGTTCGCCGCATTCTGAAAGTTTGCCGCGCGACAATCGGTTCTGTAGGTAACGAAGACCATGAACTGGTGAAAATCGGTAAAGCTGGTCGTAGTCGCTGGTTGGGACAACGTCCTGAAGTTCGCGGTGTTGTAATGAACCCTAACGATCACCCACACGGTGGTGGTGAAGGTCGCGCTCCAATCGGACGTAAATCTCCAATGTCTCCATGGGGTAAACCAACCCTTGGTTACAAGACACGTAAAAAAGGTAAAGCATCTGATAAGTACATCGTTCGTCGTCGTACTAAGTAATAAAACGTGCGCTTAAGTCGCACGTTAACATATTAAGGAACGACTACGTTTTAACGAAGGGAGGATTCATAAATGGGTCGCAGTCTCAAAAAAGGACCATTCATTGATGGTTACCTGTTGAAAAAAGTAGAGGTTTTGAACGAGTCGGAGAAAAAAGTGGTAATCAAAACTTGGTCCCGTCGCTCTACGATTTTCCCGCAATTTATCGGACATACGTTTGGTGTATACGATGGCCGTAAACACGTGCCAGTATACGTAACGGAAGATATGGTCGGACACAAATTGGGCGAATTTGCTCCAACACGTACGTACAAAGGCCATACGGATGACGATAAGAAAACAAGAAGATAATCAACACAGCGTAGTGTTTGAGAGGAGGTAAACTCAATGGAAGCAAAAGCACATGCTAAATCCGTACGGATTTCTGCTCGCAAAGTGAAACTTGTTATCGATTTGATTCGCGGTAAGCAGGTTGGTGAGGCGATTGCAATTCTTCGTCACACTCCAAAGTCCGCTTCTCCAGTCGTTGAGAAATTGTTGAATTCTGCGATTGCAAATGCAGATCACAACTACTCTTTGGACGTAAATAAATTGGTAGTATCTCAGGTTTTTGTAAACCAAGGTCCTACAATGAAACGATTCCGCCCGCGTGCAATGGGTCGTGCAAGCCGTATTAACAAACGCACCAGTCATATTACTCTGGTGGTATCTGAAAAATAAGGAGGGAAAACGTGTGGGCCAAAAGGTAAATCCCGTCGGACTCCGAATCGGTATTATCCGTGATTGGGAATCCAAATGGTATGCAGGCAAAGATTTCGGTGATCTTTTGCTGGAAGACGTTAGAATTCGTGAACATCTGAAAAAAAGATTGAAAGACTCCGCTGTATCCCGTGTTGAAATCGAGAGAGCAGCTAACCGTGTCAATGTAACGATTCACACTGCGAAACCAGGTATGGTTATCGGTAAGGGTGGTTCCGAAGTTGAAAATCTGCGTAATGAAATTACTAAAATCGCAGGCGGTAAAAAGGTGCACATCAATATTTCTGAAATTAAAAATCCTGAACTGGACGCAATCTTGGTTGCTGAAAGTATTGCACAACAATTGGAACGTCGTGTTTCTTTCCGTCGTGCTTTGAAACAAGCGATTCAAAGAACTATGCGTTCCGGAGCAAAAGGAATTAAAACTCAAGTAGGCGGACGTCTTGGCGGTGCCGAAATCGCTCGTTCCGAAGGGTACAGCGAAGGAACTGTTCCACTGCATACGCTTCGTGCCGACATTGACTATGGTACAGCGGAAGCTCATACTACTTACGGCCGTCTTGGCGTAAAAGTATGGATCTATCGTGGAGAGGTTCTTCCTCCAGCTAAGAAACAAGCTCCTCAGGAAGGAGGCAACTAATCATGTTGGTACCAAAACGCGTAAAACATCGTAAACAACAACGTGGTCATATGAAGGGTCGTGCAAAAGGCGGTACTACACTGAACTTTGGTGAGTACGGTTTGCAAGCTACTGAACCTGCATGGATTACTAACCGTCAAATCGAAGCTGCTCGTATTGCGATGACTCGTTACATCAAACGTGGTGGTAAGGTTTGGATTAAAATTTTCCCTGATAAACCAATTACTCAGAAGCCTCTTGAGGTTCGTATGGGTAGTGGTAAAGGTAACGTAGAAAAATGGGTTGCAGTAGTGAAACCAGGCAAGATTATGTTTGAACTTGCTGGTGTTCCGGAAGAGATTGCTCGTGAAGCAATGCGTCTTGCCGCTCACAAACTGCCAATCAAAACTAAGTTTGTGAAACGTGAAGAATTGGGTGGTGAAGCAAATGAAGGCTAGTGAATTCCGCAACCTAACCACTGCTGAAATCGAACAAAAGATCTCCGGTTTTAAAGAAGAACTTTTTAACCTTCGTTTTCAACTCGCTACCGGTCAGCTTGATAACCCGACTCGGATCGGCGCTGTGCGTAAGGAAATTGCTCGTGCTAAAACTGTGATCCGTGAAAGAGAACTTGGGATTAGCTAAGATATCAGACCGGGTGGAAAATCCGCCTGTAATTAGGAAGGAGGCCAACAATGAGCGAACGTAATGCCCGTAAAGTATTAGTCGGTAAAGTAGTCAGCGACAAAATGGATAAAACGATTGTGATTGCTGTAGAAACTTACAAAAAACATGATCTCTACCATAAACGCATTAAAGTAACTAAGAAATTCAAAGCTCATGATGAAAACAACACTGCACAAATCGGTGATACTGTTAAAATCATGGAAACTCGCCCTTTGTCCAAAGACAAAAACTGGAGACTGGTCGAAATCGTTGAAAAAGCTGTTATAATCTAATGTAGTGTAGTTTTTCCGAAAGGAGGATAAATAAATGATTCAACCATTTACACGTTTGACTGTAGCTGACAATTCCGGCGCGAAGGAACTGATGTGTATCCGTGTGCTCGGTGGTACGGGACGTCGTACAGCTCAAATTGGTGACCTGATCGTTTGTTCCGTAAAACAAGCAACACCAGGCGGCGTTGTCAAAAAGGGTGATGTAGTAAGAGCGGTTGTTGTTCGTACTAAACGTTCTATCCGCCGTAAAGACGGTTCCTACATCGGATTTGACGAGAACGCAGCAGTGGTCGTTAAAGAAGACAAGAGCCCACGTGGTACTCGTATTTTCGGACCAGTTGCTCGCGAACTTCGTGACAAGGACTTCATGAAAATCGTTTCCTTGGCTCCGGAAGTGATCTAAACTCACCTTAAAATGTGCCCGTAGGAGGTGTACGAAATGCCAAAAGTGAAAAAAGTTCTGGAATCCCATAACAACAAGCTGCACGTCAAAAAAGACGACACTGTTCTGGTGATTACAGGTAAAGATAAAGGTAAAAAAGGTCGCGTTATCGCTGCTTACCCTCGTCAAAACCGTGTGCTTGTGGAAGGTGTTAACATGATTAAAAAACACCAAAAGCCTAATCAGCTGAATCCACAAGGCGGCATCATCGAGAAAGAAGCTCCGATTCACGTTTCCAACGTTATGCACATTGATCCGAAGAGCGGAAAAGTAACCCGTGTTGGTTACAAAGTTTTGGACAACGGAAAAAAAGTGCGCATTGCAAAACGTTCTGGCGAAGTGATCGACTAATTATTTTTTAAAGAAAGGAGGTATATGATTCATGGCTACAACAAGAATGAAAGAACGTTTCTTGAAAGAAATCACTCCTGCTTTGATGCAGAAGTTCAACTATACAACAGTGATGCAAGTGCCTAAAATCGAGAAAGTTGTAATCAACATGGGTGTTGGCGACGCAGTCCAAAACTCCAAAGTGCTTGATTCAGCTCTCAACGACATGCAGCTGATCGCTGGTCAAAAGCCAGTAATCACTCGCGCGAAAAAATCTATCGCAGGTTTTAAATTGCGTGAAAACATGCCAATCGGTGTAAAGGTAACACTTCGTGGCGAGCGTATGTATTATTTCTTGGACAAATTGTTCAACATTACTCTTCCTCGCGTACGTGACTTCCATGGTGTATCAACAAAAGCTTTCGACGGACGTGGTAACTACACGCTTGGTCTGAAAGAACAGTTGATCTTCCCGGAAATCGAGTATGATCAAGTTGATAAAGTTCGTGGTATGGACATCGTTATCGTAACGACTGCCAAAACTGACGAAGAGTCCCGTGAGCTTCTGACTCAGCTGGGCATGCCTTTCGCAAAATAATGTTGGCATAACGTTTCGGGCGTCTGATTTTAAAGACACCCTGTTCTCCGAAACTATTTAGGAGGTGTCAGGCTAAGTGGCAAAAACTTCGATGAAAGTCAAACAACAACGCGCACCAAAGTTTAAAGTTCGTGCTTACACTCGTTGCGAGCGTTGTGGTCGTCCACATTCGGTACTGCAAAAGTTTAAGATCTGCAGAATTTGCTTCCGTGAATTAGCTTATAAAGGCCAGATTCCTGGCGTGAAAAAAGCAAGCTGGTAAAAAGTCCTGTTTGGGAAGGAGGTTTATACACAATGACTATGTCTGATCCAATTGCAGATATGCTTACTCGTATTCGTAACGCGAACACAGTTCGTCACGAAACAGTAGAAATGCCTGCATCTACAATGAAAAAACAAATCGCCGACATCCTGAAACGTGAAGGATTCATTCGTGATGCGGAATTTGTTGAAGATAGCAAACAAGGGATCATCCGTATTTTCTTGAAATACGGTGCGAACAACGAGCGTGTTATCACAGGTTTGAAAAGAATCAGTAAACCAGGCCTTCGCGTTTACACGAAGAGCAATGAGATTCCACGCGTACTGGGTGGACTCGGGATCGCAATCATTTCAACATCCAAAGGTATCATGACCGACAAAGAAGCACGTCAGTCTAAAGCCGGCGGAGAAGTTGTTTGCTACGTTTGGTAAGATAACGTTTAAAAGATAGGAGGTGCAACAGATATGTCCCGTATTGGTCGTAAACCAATCACAGTACCAAGTGGTGTTGACGTGACTTTGAACAACACAGCGATCACAGTTAAAGGTCCTAAAGGAACATTGACTCGTGAGCTTCATAAAGACATGTCCGTTACTGTGGAAAACAATGAAATTAATGTAGTTCGTCCTTCGGACAACAAACTTCACCGCTCTTTGCATGGGACAACCCGCAGCGTTGTCAGCAACATGGTAAGTGGTGTAACTGAAGGATTTTCAAAATCTCTGGAGCTGGTTGGGGTCGGATATCGTGCAAGCAAATCCGGAGATAAAATCGTTCTGAACGTTGGATATTCTCATCCGGTTGAAATCACACCGGAAGCGGGCATCGAATTCGAAGTTCCTTCGAACACTAAAATCATCGTTCGCGGAATTGATAAAGAGCGTGTAGGTGCTTACGCTGCTAAAATTCGTTCCGTTCGTGAACCTGAACCGTACAAAGGTAAAGGGATTAAATACGAAGGCGAGCGCATCATCCGTAAAGAAGGTAAAGCCGGTAAGAAGAAATAAGTTTCTTACCGACTTTGTGCGGTCTTTCTGCTGGAAAGACTTCGTACTTCTTTTTTACCCAGTGCGTCTTAGTATAAAGATTTAAAAGGCAAACTGAAGGGAGTGAAAACTTGAGATGATTACAAAACAAGATAAAAATAAAGCACGTGTCAGAAGACATCTGCGTGTACGTAAGAAAATCGAAGGTACGGCTGTACGTCCTCGTTTGAACGTATTCCGCTCTTCCAAGCATATCTACGCACAACTGATTGATGATGTAGCTGGTGTAACATTGGTATCTGCATCCACTATGGATAAAGAACTGAGCAGCGAAATCAAAAACGGCGGTAGTGTAGAAGCAGCTCGTAAGGTTGGCGAACTCGTTGCTAAACGTGCGAAAGAAAAAGGTCATGCTAACATCGTATTTGACCGTGGTGGATACTTGTATCATGGACGGATTCAAGCTTTGGCTGATGCAGCTCGCGAAGCAGGCCTTGAATTCTAAGACATTTCTCAAAAGGAGGTTAACGACTTGCGTGTAGATCCGAATACTTTGGAACTGACTGAAAGAGTAGTAAATATTAATCGTGTAGCTAAAGTTGTCAAAGGCGGACGCCGTTTCAGCTTCAGTGCTCTGGTAGTAGTGGGCGACGGCAACGGCTGGGTAGGCGCTGGAATCGGTAAAGCTGGCGAAGTACCTGATGCAATTCGCAAAGGTATTGAAGATGCTAAGAAAAACCTGGTTCACGTTCCACTCGTAGGAACAACAATTCCTCACCTTGTTACAGGTAAGTTCGGTGCTGGCCGGGTTCTGTTGAAACCGGCATCGGAAGGTACTGGAGTTATCGCTGGCGGTCCGGTTCGTGCTGTACTGGAACTTGCTGGTGTAGGTGATATCTTGACAAAATCTTTGGGTTCTTCGAATTCCATGAATATGGTCAATGCGACTTTGGAAGGTTTGTCCCGTTTGAAACGCGCTGAAGAAGTTGCAAAATTGCGCGGCAAATCCATCGAAGAGCTGCTGGGCTAAGGAGGGAATATCATGGCGAAATTAGAAATTACCCTCGTTCGTTCGTTGATCGGCCGTCCTGGTAATCAGAGAACGACTGTTAAAACGCTCGGCTTGCGTAAAATCAACCATAAAGTAGTTCAACCCGACAATGCAGCTATTCGCGGGATGATTAATCAAGTTAGCCATTTGGTTTCTGTTAAAGAAATTGAGGCTTAAGAAATAAAGTATTTTAACAATAATCAAGGAGGTGCAACGAACGATGAAGTTACATGAGCTTTCCCCAGCTCCAGGCTCCCGCAAAGAACGTAAACGTTTGGGTCGTGGTCCTAGTAGTGGTACGGGTAAAACTTCTGGTCGTGGTCATAAAGGTCAAAACGCTCGTTCCGGCGGTGGTGTACGTCCGGGCTTCGAGGGTGGTCAAAACCCACTGTATCGTCGCTTGCCTAAACGCGGTTTCGTAAATCCTACTCGTAAAGAGTATGCGGTTTTGAATATCGAAGATTTGAACAGTTTTGCAGCGGGTACAGAAGTAAGCCCTGAGTTTTTGCTGAACAATGGCATTGTGAAAAACGCCAAATCCGGAATTAAAATTCTGGGTAACGGTGAAATCACTGTGAAATTGACAGTTAAAGCGAACAAGTTCTCTCAATCTGCGGTAGAGAAAATTGAAGCTGCCGGCGGTAAAACCGAGGTGATCTAATGTTCAAGACCCTGAAAAATATATGGCGGGTTGAGGATCTTAGAACCCGAATCCTGTTCACCCTGTTTATACTCTTTGTATATCGTATTGGCTCCTTCGTGCCGGTTCCCGGCGTGAACAAGCAAGTCTTTACTTCTCAGGATCAAGCAGGAAGCGAGTTGTTTGGACTCCTTAACACCTTCTCAGGGGGCGCATTGTATCAGTTTTCGATTTTCGCCCTCGGGATTATGCCATATATTACAGCGTCCATCATTGTACAGTTGCTGTCAATGGACGTGATTCCGAAACTTGCGGAATGGGCTAAACAAGGAGAGCATGGTAAAAAGAAGTTGGCTCAAATTACGCGTTATGGTACGGTAATACTTGGCCTGATTCAAGCATTCGGAACGTCGATTGGTTTTAATCGACTGTACGGTGCAGCGATGATTCCAGGAGCCACTTTTGCAGATTATCTGGTCATTGCCATTGTGCTTACAGCAGGAACTACGTTCCTTATGTGGCTCGGTGAGCAAATTACCGAAAAGGGAATCGGCAATGGTATCTCTATTGTTATCTTCGCAGGGATTGCGGCGGGTATTCCAAGACATATTCGGACGGTTGTAGAATCTCAGTTTATTCAGGCGGATCAGCTGTTTATGAATATTCTGAAGGCAATTATAATTGCTCTGGTGATTGTTCTGATTATTGTTGGTGTTATCTACATCCAGCAAGGTATTCGGAAAATCCCGGTACAATACGCGAAACGTGTAGTTGGCAACAAAATGTACGGTGGCCAGAATACGCATATTCCGATGAAAATTAATGCGGCAGGCGTTATTCCGGTAATCTTTGCGGTATCATTGCTGCAATTCCCGACAATTATTGCGAGTTTCTGGGCAGATCATGTTTGGGCTAAGTGGGTTACCACTTACTTGTATTATGACAAGCCGCTGGGCATGGTTTTGTATGTCGTAATGATTATCGGTTTCACATTCTTCTATACCTTTGTACAGATGAATCCGCAGCAAATGGCCGACAATATGAAGAAAAACGGCGGTTATGTTCCGGGAATTCGTCCGGGTAAAGCCACGGAGAAATACTTGACACGAGTAATGTCACGTTTGACAATGACAGGAGCTTTGTTTCTGGCAGTCATATCCGTTTTGCCGGTATTCTTCGGTTCGCTTTCGGGCTTGCCTCGTTCCGTGCAAATTGGCGGTACTTCATTGCTCATCATCATTGGTGTAGCATTGGATACAATGAAGCAAATCGAAAGCCAACTGATCAAACGCCATTACAAAGGCTTCATCAACAAATAGGCAATAGGTACCGGCTTAGGATGTTCGCATGCTTACCGGCACCTTTTGTGCTGTTTCTTGTGTAGGGGTCGTCTTGAGGAGTGACAGATTGTGAATATTTTGATCATGGGCCCTCCGGGGGCTGGTAAAGGTACACAAGCAGATGTCATTGTGAAGGAATTCGGCATTCCTCATATCTCGACAGGTGATGCTTTTCGCCTAGCGATGAAACAGGGAACACCTATTGGCATTAAAGCTAAAGAATATATCGACAAGGGTGAACTTGTTCCGGATGACGTAACAATCGGCATCGTTGAAGAACGGCTGCAACAGCCAGATTGCAAGAAAGGGTTCTTGCTGGACGGTTTTCCAAGAACTTTGGCTCAGGCTGAAGCCTTGGATCAAATTTTGGGTCGTTTGAATACGAAGCTAGATGACGTTATTAACTTGAAAGTGGATAGTGACAACTTGTTGGCACGAATCACAGGACGGCGGGTTTGTAAAACCTGCGGAACTAGCTATCATATTGTCTTTAATCCTCCTAAGGTTGAAGGCATTTGCGACAAAGACGGTGGGGAACTCTATCAGCGTCCTGACGATAATGAAGATAGCGTAAGAACACGACTTGACGAATATAGTAATAAAACAGCACCACTCCTCACATTTTATGAGAACCAGAATCTTCTGCGTCATATCGACGGAGAACAGGATATTGATGTGGTTTCCCAAAATATCGTGTCCTTGTTGCGGGGTTAGCTGTAATGATCATTTGCAAGTCGGGGGCGGAATCAAGCTTTATGAGGAAAGCTGAGAGAATAGTTACGGAAACGGATCATTTCTTGGCAGGACACATCGAGCCCGGTATTACGACCGGTGAACTTGATCATTTAGCTGATCGGTATATTCGCAGTCAGGGAGCTGTGCCGTCTTTTAAAGGTTATAACGGTTTTCCTGCTAGCATTTGCGCTTCAGTCAACGAACAACTGGTGCACGGATTTCCCGGCAAACGCAAGTTAAACAAAGGCGATATCATCGCGAAAACTCGCCAGTTTACAATGTCGCATGCCATTCGGCAATATATTGAGAATCCAAACCGTGGTATTCCTGAGCAGGGGCCGAGGCTGAAAACCGGCATTGTGCTGGCTATTGAATCTATGATTCAAATAGGTTCTCACCATGTAGGGACGCTGGAAGACAACTGGACGGTCGTTACGATGAACGTAACCTCATGTGCTCATAACGAGCAAGCGGTGACGTGCGAAACGGGCGGCATGGACATTTTCACGAAACTGAGTGCGTAGGTGATTGGAATGATTCAGCAAGGAAACCTGCAAATCGGTCAGCTGGTGAAGATTCTGAAAGGCAGAGGTGCCGGACAGATTGCGGTTGTCGTTTCAGTAGCAGATAGCAGGTTTGTATATATTGCGGATGGGGATAAACGAAAGTTTGATCAAGCGAAGAAGAAAAATGTTCTTCATTTGGTGCCTCAGCCAAAGATTAGTAGCGAGATTGTAAACAGTTTAAACGAAAGCGGTCGGGTGACGAATGGAAAGCTGCGCCATGCAGTGAAAACTTTCCTGGATTCGTCCGAATACCAAGCTGAAGAGAAAGGAGACTGACTTTGGCCAAAGAAGATGTCATTGAGGTTGAAGGTACGGTAATCGAGCCACTGCCGAACGCTACGTTCAAGGTAGAGCTGGAGAACGGTCATCAAATTCTTGCTCATGTTTCCGGAAAGCTGCGGATGCACTTTATCCGTATTTTGACAGGCGACAAGGTGGTTGTACAGTTATCGCCTTACGATTTAACCAAAGGCCGTATAACGTACCGCAAGTAATTCATGCAGGTTTTTATTAAACGTATATCATTTAAAAAAACTTGTTTTGCTCGGCAAAACGATGTGAATGTTCACGAAGCGAGTTTTACCAGGGTAAAGCTTGGAGGAGGTAATCAACATGAAGGTAAGACCTTCTGTAAAACCTATTTGCGAAAAATGCAAAGTCATTCGCCGCAAAGGGAATGTAATGGTTATTTGCGAAAATCCGAAACACAAACAAAAACAAGGTTAATAGAAGGGGGTGTAGCGTAAAATGGCTCGTATAGCTGGTGTGGATTTGCCACGTGACAAACGCGTTGAGATCGCCTTGACTTACATTTTCGGAATCGGTAAAACGACTTCTCAGAAAATCTTGAAGGAAACAGGCATCAGTGCAAACACGCGTGTTCGTGATTTGACTGAAGATGAAGTGAGCAAATTACGTGAAACGATCGACAAAGAAGTTAAAGTAGAAGGCGATCTGCGTCGTGAAATTTCCTTGAATATTAAACGTCTGACTGAGATTGGCTGCTACCGTGGTGTTCGTCACCGTCGTGGGTTGCCTGTTCGCGGACAACGTACTAAAACTAATGCTCGTACGCGTAAAGGTCCTCGTCGGACTGTAGCGAACAAAAAGAAATAAGAAGGGAGGATAACATTCAATGGCTAAACCGAAAAAAGTTGTACGTACAAAACGCCGTGACCGTAAAAATATCGAGACTGGCGTGGCACACATCCGTTCCACGTTCAACAACACGATCGTTACGATCACAGATCCACACGGTAACGCAATCTCTTGGGCCAGCTCAGGCGGCATGGGATTCCGTGGTTCCCGTAAATCTACTCCATTCGCAGCGCAAATGGCCGCAGAAACTGCTGCTAAAGCTGCTATGGAACACGGCATGAAAACTGTCGAAGTCATGGTTAAAGGACCTGGTGCAGGTCGCGAAGCAGCAATCCGCTCTTTGCAAGCTGCTGGTTTGGAAGTTAACCTGATCAAAGACGTAACTCCGGTACCTCATAACGGATGCCGTCCTCCAAAACGTCGTCGCGTCTAATGAGATTTCTCCTCTGCGTGTAGTATAGATCCGGCACAAACTGCCAAGAATGGATGTTTAGGTATACTGCATGATAGACTATGGATAAGGTGAATGTTTCATATAGGAGCGACGTTTTGAAGGAGGGATATTGCAGTGATAGAAATCGAAAAGCCGAAAATTGAGACGGTTGACGTCAATGATGATGGCACCTATGGAAAATTCGTAGTAGAACCGCTGGAACGCGGATACGGTACGACGCTTGGAAACTCGCTTCGCCGTATTCTGTTATCCTCGTTACCGGGGGCAGCAGTCACATCGGTTCAAATCGATGGGGTTCTGCACGAGTTTGCAACGGTTCCCGGTGTGAAGGAAGACGTAACGGAGATCATTCTGAACTTGAAAGCTTTATCGCTTAAAATCCACTCGGATGAAGAGAAAGTACTCGAAATCGATGCGGAAGGCGAAGGAGTTGTAACGGCAGGAGATATCCGTGCGGATAGTGATGTGGAAATTCTTAATCCGGATCTTCACATTGCTACGCTCGGACCGGGTTCGAGACTTCACATGCGTATTTTTGCCAATCGCGGTCGCGGTTACGTTAAGCAGGATCGGAACAAACGTGATGACCAGCCGATCGGCGTCATTCCCGTCGACTCCATCTACACTCCGATTGCACGCGTGAACTACGGCGTAGAAAATACGCGTGTCGGCCAGGTTACGAATTATGACAAGCTGACACTTGAGGTTTGGACTGACGGAAGTATTCGTCCCGAGGAAGCAGTGAGCCTTGGAGCCAAAATTTTGACCGAGCATGTGATGTTGTTCGTGGGTCTCACGGACGAGGCTAAAGATGCTGAAATTATGGTTGAAAAAGAAGAAGACAAGAAAGAAAAAGTTCTTGAAATGACGATCGAAGAGCTGGATCTCTCCGTCCGTTCCTATAACTGCCTTAAGCGCGCTGGTATCAATACGGTACAAGAACTCACGACTAAATCTGAAGAAGATATGATGAAGGTCCGTAACTTGGGTCGCAAATCTTTGGAAGAAGTACAAGAGAAGCTCGAGGAACTTGGTTTAGGACTTCGTACGGAAGAATAGTACAGCAACGTTTTTGTGAAGGAGGGGAAATTACATGGCATACCAAAAATTGGGTCGTAACTCCAGTGCCCGTAAAGCTTTGTTTCGTGATTTGGTAACCGATCTGTTCTTGTATGAGCGTATCCAAACTACTGAGGCTAAAGCAAAAGAAGTTCGTTCTATTGCTGAAAAACTGATCACCAAAGCGAAAAAAGGAGATCTGCACGCACGTCGTCAAGTGGCTGCGTTCGTTCGCCGTGAAACTTTGGATGGTGAGCAGGATGCAATCCAAAAGCTGTTTAGCGAATTGGCTACACGTTACACTGAGCGTCCAGGTGGATACACTCGTATCTTGAAATTGGGACCTCGTCGTGGCGACGCCGCTCCAATGGTATATCTGGAATTGGTTGACCGCGCGTAAACAGGCGAAGATGAGGGAAGGGTGGACAGAATCGGCTTGATTCTGAACAACCCTTTTTTTCTCTTGGAGGAGTCCTTGAGGGACTTCTCCTTTGTTATGTTCGGTTATTCCTTGTAAGGCCAGAGAATACCCCTATAAAGGTGTGAGAAGCATGCGGAACTTGTGCATGAAGGTGAACTATGACGGAACCCACTATGATGGCTTTCAGACGCAGCCTAACGGTAACACTATTCAGGACTGCCTTGAACATGCTATCTACTCATTGACGGGCGAGCGTCTTAAAATTACAGGCTCAGGCCGTACAGATGCAGGTGTACATGCATACGGGCAGGTATTCAATTTTTACACTGAATCGCCGATTCCAATACAGCGCTGGTGTCTGGCACTTAATGCCTGGTTGCCTCGTGATATCATCGTTACGGATGCGAGAGAGGTGCCAATGTCCTTTCATGCACGCCGCATGGCGAAGCGGAAGACATATCGGTACAGTATTAATGCGAACCGGTTTCCGGACATCTTTCACCGTCGTACACAGGCCCATCATCCAACGAGTCTGGATGTAAGAGCGATGGAGGAAGGGTTGGCTCATTTAGTTGGCACCTTTGATTATACTTCGTTCGCATCTCGACGTTCCCAAAAGACGAATCATGTTCGCACTATTTACGAAGCCTATATGACAGTAGACCATTCCTTTTCACGTCCGGGCTCGGATGATCAGGGAATTATCCATACTTATATTACAGGTAGCGGATTTTTGCAGCACATGGTTCGGATTATTATGGGGACTTTGCTGGAAGTGGGAGAAGGCAAAAAATCGTCGGATGATATTCCTTCCATTTTGGAGGCGAAAAATCGTTCAAAGGCTGGACCTACGGCCGTCGGACACGCTTTAACTCTCTGGAATGTAGAGTACGACGAAAACATCAAAAAACATTGATTTTACTCTTGCGGAATTGATGGTTATCCTGTAATATAAAAGTTGTGTTTTCTTAATGGCTTTCCCACAGCCCCAATTAAGATAATCACTTTAAAGTAACTTCTAATCCATCAATAATGCAGCAACTTAACGAACGAAGATAAATGATGATTTCTGTTAACGAACTTAAGGAGGATACTTTTCATGCGTACTACGTATATGGCGAAGCCAAATGAAGTTGAGCGCAACTGGCACATCATTGATGCCGAAGGCAAAACGCTCGGTCGTCTGGCAAGCGAAGCGGCTGCGTTGATTCGCGGCAAACACAAGCCACAGTTTACACCACATGTGGACACAGGTGATTTTGTTGTTGTAATCAATGCGGAAAAAATCGTATTGACCGGTAAAAAAATGGAGAACAAGAAATACTACCGTCACTCCCTGCATCCGGGTGGTCTGAAAGTAACGGTTGCACAAGAAATGGTTAAGAACAAGCCTGAGCGCATGTTGGAATTGGCTGTTCACGGTATGCTTCCTAAAACTCGTCAAGGCGAGAAAATGAAGCTGAGACTTAAAGCTTACAGAGGCACTGAGCATCCACATGCAGCACAAAAACCTGAAGTTTACGAACTTCGCGGATAATTAAAAGGGAGGACAGTTTCATGGCACAAGTACAATACTATGGGACAGGTCGTCGTAAACATTCGGTAGCTCGTGTTCGTCTCGTACCGGGTGAAGGACGCATTGTCATCAATAAGCGTGATATTAATGAATATTTCGGTTTGGAAACTCTCAAACTGATCGTAAAACAACCACTGAACCTGACAGAAACAGTTGGTAGCTATGACGTACTCGTTATCGCTCATGGTGGTGGTATCTCTGGTCAAGCCGGCGCAATTCGCCACGGTATTTCCCGTGCTTTGTTGAAAGCAGATCCGGAATTCCGTCCAGCTTTGAAAAAAGCAGGCTTCTTGACTCGTGACCCACGTATGAAAGAACGTAAAAAATACGGTCTCAAAGCTGCTCGTCGTGCACCACAGTTCTCGAAACGTTAATATTTCGAATACAGAAGAACCTTTTCCTTATGGAAAGGGTTCTTTTTTTAATTTCCTAATCATTACCCACATGTGGATAAGTAGACCTAGTTTAAAGCTATGAGTTTCGGCATGTTTCAGCGAATACATAAATAACCGCATGCAAATGCACGGAAAACGAGAAGTTATCCACGAAGGAATTGAAGATGATATTGTTATACACAAATACAGTTTGCTATTTCAACGTAGTTTATTCTGTAATGTTTATAACCTGTGACTAAATATATTGTCCGGCTATTTAGTTTAGCCTGGTCTTAATATTCTCTGCTAAGTGCTGTTTCGCGAGGGTACTTTGCTTTCACCTGTTTATGTAAAGTTCTCGTTGATATGTTCTGGGAGCACTGTCTATGCCTCTTGTAGAGCTGTTTTGGGCGCAGCAGGGATACAGCAAGGAATACCTCTTTTTATTTGTGTGTACTGAGCAGAAGGACGATCCTTAACCTAACTGTCAGCTGCCTAGGCTGCTGCAATTGCAACGGCGATGTACTTGTTGCTGGTAATAGAAATAGTCTACACAGCAATCGCCACAAACTATAAACAGGAGCACTATGCATTGTCCGACTGTTTACCCTCATAAAATCGCTCCTCATTGATGACAGCTTTAAAAAGACTTCCAGAGCGATAAGAGCCTTGTTTGTGTCCAGTGGATCAATTGTTCGGTAATTGCCTCTACAAGCGCTATAGGATTGGATAGAGGCATAATAAGAATTCAGCGCGGAGTCATTTCTTTTATAATTTCCACAATGAAGGTATCGCTGACGCCAGAGCTCCTGAATAGTATAGTGGTTTCATCTGGCTAAAAATTCGGGTAAATGCTATTTCGCTTTTACCCTCTTCTGAACTTATCCACATACGGACTTCATCTTTTGAATGCAGAATAAGAATTCTGAAGCTAAAGGTATTTTCAAATCCCTCAGTTGGCGTCCTTCGATAATCTTAGATTCAGAAACGATGCTTGTTATCTTCTATAGATAGTTTTGCATGATCAAGCAACCCAAAGCTGTTCAGTATTACCGATGGCTGCCTCGCACTGGGCACAGGATTAGGATACGCTGCTCCTAGTTGACTCTAAAGCATTTTACTCAGAAAATCCGCAAGCAGACGTTAAGTACAAAAAAACATTTTGGCTATCAAATCATTCAACCAAGTGATTTTACGTAGCATGATAGGTTGTCAAAAAAATGCTTATCCGTACGTTCGGTTTGCTCTTCCAAAGTCACCATAGGGAATATTCCTTCAAGGACCAAACTACTTCCATATGTTGTTGTATAAGAAAGGCCTTTTTTTAAAAGCGTACTGTTAGTACATCTTTGTCTTCGACAGGGTGGAGAACAAGCCATCTTTCTTGACGGAAAAAGTCCCTAATTCAAGCATACTTTCAGCTACAATAGTTACCTTTAGTAACCAAAGAGCTTATGTACCATTCTCAAATGTTTGGTATAAGAATATTTTATATAAAGTCAATGTACTTGGTTGGATACGCAAGAAAGCATTAAAGAATGCTGACAGAACAACATTCCTACAAGTTTGGGTGGATAAATGCTTGCATCAGGACATTTTGCCTTGGATTGACAATGATTAAGAAAGTTTTATACTGTATTTAATCTTATTAGTTTAGTCGGTATTGGAGTGACACTATTTATGAATCTTCATATGGAGGCGCATTGATAATGAATTTATTGGAGAAAGAAGCGTTGATTAGAGTCAAGGCAATTGAACTGGAAGATGCTACGCCAGAGGAAATTATCCAGTATGCTGTTCTTACATTTCCCAATCTTACCTTTGCTTGTAGCTTCGGAGCAGAAGATGTAGTACTAGTAGACATGCTTCAAAAAATTAGCCCTTCCACCGACATTTTTTACTTGGACACCGACTTTCATTTTCAAGAAACTTACGATACGCGAGATCAGATGAAGGCCAGGTACAACTTGGATTTTGTTAGAGTCTCTCCCTTAATTACTCCCGAAGAGCAAGCGGCTAAACATGGAGAGGAACTGTGGAAAACAGATCCTAACACATGTTGTGGTATACGCAAAGTTGAGCCGCTGACACGCATTTTGTCGCAATACGATGCATGGATTACCGGTATTCGCCGCGATCAGGCCCCTACTCGTGCGAATTCAAAAAAGATAGAGTATGATGAAAAGTTTGGACTCGTTAAATTTAACCCCTTGGCAAGCTGGACATCCGAGGATGTATGGAACTATATCCGCACTCATGAAGTGCTGTATAATCCATTGCATGACCGCAATTATCCAAGTATCGGTTGTGAGCAATGTACCCGTGAGGTCCTACCAGGTGAAGATCCTCGTGCAGGTCGCTGGTCTGGCAATGAGAAAACGGAGTGTGGGCTCCATCAATAAAATGATATTCAGGTAGCTATGAGTCATATTTATGAAGAAGAAGGGAAGTGCATTATGACTGCAATTCTTCCGCATGGCGGAACACTTGTTGATAAAATCATTACAGGACCGAAGCAAAAAGCACTTTTGCAGGCCGCAGAGGAATTGTTTCCTATCCGTGTAAACTCATGGACCATTTCTGATCTGGATTTGATTGGAGTGGGGGCTTTCTCTCCTTTGACGGGGTTTATGAATGAATCTGACTATAGGTCAGTGGTAACAGATATGCGTCTTGCCGATGGTACAGTCTGGAGTATTCCCATTACTCTTGCAGTTGCAGAAAGTATAGCCAGTGAATTGAAATTAGGTCAGCAGGTGGCTTTAGTGGGGGAAACAGACGGTACCATTTATGCTGTACTTAATATTGAAAGTATTTATCAGGTAGATCAGGCTGAGGAAGCCAGAAGAGTATTCAAGACGGATGACCCGGCTCATCCTGGCGTAAACAAACTGTTAGATCGACCTGCTACGTATGTTGGTGGATCTGTGCAAGTGCTGAATCGGCCGGAGGCCACACAATTTAGTGAGTTTTACTATACACCATCACAGACACGCGACTATTTTGCAGAAAAAGGCTGGAAAACAGTGGTCGGTTTTCAAACACGAAATCCGGTACACCGAGCACATGAGTACATCCAAAAAAGCGCGATGGAGATTGTGGATGCATTGTTTCTAAACCCACTCGTTGGTGAAACCAAGTCAGATGACGTTCCGGCAGATGTGCGTATGAAGAGCTATCTGGTGCTGCTGGACAATTATTATCCGGCTGATCGGACTTTTCTGGGGGTATTTCCTGCTGCCATGCGATACGCGGGCCCTAGAGAGGCCATTTTTCATGCTATTGTGCGAAAGAACTATGGCTGCACCCATTTTATTGTTGGAAGGGATCATGCTGGTGTAGGAGACTATTATGGTACCTACGAGGCACAGGAAATTTTCAGGCACTTTACACCTGAAGAGCTGGGGATTACTCCATTGTTCTTTGAACACAGCTTTTATTGCACCCGATGTGGAAACATGGCTTCAAGTAAAACATGCCCACATCCCAAGGAGCAACATTTAACGCTCTCGGGCACCAAGGTACGGGAATTGTTGCGCTCTGGGGTTTGCCCGCCACCTGAATTTACACGACCGGAGGTTGCTCAAGTGCTGATTGAAGGTATGAAGGAATTTGTTCATGCCTGAGTTGTACTATCTACACGCCTCGTCCCATATAGATTATTAGTATCTGTATAGGACGGAGGCGTTTTGTTATGCAAAAAAATAATCGTAAAAACGAGGTTACACTGTGGATTCGCTATCGGACGTTGCAAAAAATGCTGTTGGGCTGTTGTCTCGCCGTTCTATTTATTACGCTGGCATTGTATGAGATACCTGCTTCGAGAGCTTGGACCCATTGGAGTTTACCCCTTACAGGTAAAGTAATTGCCATAGATGCTGGACACGGAGGGCCTGATGGAGGGGCGGTTAGCAAAGAAGGGATTATTGAAAAGGATATTAATTTGGCAATCGCTTTTTATTTGCGGGATTATTTACAGCAAGCAGGTGCTGTTGTTGTCATGACACGTGAGGATGACCGTGACCTGGCGCAGCAAGAAACGAAAGGTTATTCCAAAAGAAAAACGGAGGATTTGAAGCAGCGTGTGCGTATAATTGAGGAGCAGAAAGCAGACCTCTTTCTAAGTATTCATATGAACAGTATCCCGTCGAGCCGTTGGAGTGGAGCCCAGACCTTTTACGTACCTAACCATGCAGATAACGAGAATTTGGCGTCTTTAATTCAGGAAGAGATCAAACGTAACTTGGAAAATACGGACAGAGTGGCTAAGACCGTGAACACAGTTTATTTATTGAAAGCTCTCAAAATGCCATCAGCCCTTGTTGAAGTCGGATTTTTGTCCCATCCAGAGGAGGCCAGACGACTAAGTGACGTGAACTATCAAAGACAGGTGGCGGCGTCCATATATAAGGGGATTTTGCGTTACTGTGCCGGGGAAAAGGGGATCTCACCAGCACCTGAGGCCAGATAGTGGTATACTGTAAGTGTTTACCACTCCGTAAATTCATCAAAGCAGAGGTGCTGATAAATCATGCAATCAAGAGAGCAAGTTATAGAGTTACTTCAACAAGTGCGGGAGCCTTATACAGGACGCCGTCTAGTCGATCTCCATTTTATTCGGGATGTGGTTGTTAAAGAGGATCGTGTATCCTTGACCGCTATTAGTCTTAATAACCAGGAAGAGACGCTTGCAGAACTGGAGCGGGAAATCCGGCAGACTTTAGAAGAGGCGGGATTAAGTCACGTCCATATTCGTATTCGTGAGGCATCTGAGCATGAAAAGTCCGCAATTCAAGCTGGGGAGAATACCGAGGACGCCGCTGACCCGGTTTTGACCAAAGGACATGCTGTCGGTATGGAAGAACATGAGCTGCTTAACCCAGCATCTGGCGTCCGGTTTATTGCTATTGCAAGCGGAAAAGGTGGTGTCGGAAAATCGACAGTAGCTGTAAATTTGGCTGCTGCTTTAGCTAGACATGGGAAGCGTGTGGGTTTAATTGATGCGGATATCTATGGATTCAGTGTGCCGGATATGATTGGAGTAGAGGATGTGCCTTCTGTCGAAGAGGGTATCATTCAGCCAGTGGAGCGATTTGGTATCAAAATCATGTCTATGGGCTTCTTTGTCAGAGAGAACAACCCGGTGATCTGGAGAGGTCCCATGCTGGGGAGAATGCTCAGACAGTTTTTTAGTGATGTCGAATGGGGAAAGCTTGACTATATGATTCTCGATTTACCACCAGGCACTGGCGATGTAGCGCTTGACGTACATCAAATGATTCCGCAGAGTGAAGAAATCATTGTTACTACTCCACATGCGACGGCGGCTTTTGTAGCTGCACGTGCAGGCGCAATGGCGCTTCAAACGGATCATAAGGTCATCGGTGTTGTGGAGAACATGTCTTATTATGTGTCCTCCACTGGAGAAAAGGACTATGTTTTTGGGCGAGGAGGAGGGGCTATGCTGGCAGACACTCTTCATACAAAACTTCTTGCTCAAATTCCGCTGGGTATTCCAGATAATCATCCGTCAGAGGCCGACTTTTCTCCATCTGTATATAAATCTGAGTCTGCCACGGGTACCATTTACAATGATATTGCTGCTCAGATTACGTTCTTGCACACGGAATCTGAATAAAGAAAAAAGGCTGGTTTTTAAACCAGCCTTTTTATTATTGGCTTCCTCCTTGTTCTCCTTCGCCCCCACCTTCGCCGCCCCCACCACCTTGCTTATCGCCGCCTGCACCGCCTTGCTCACCACTTTTTTTCTCAACCTTGGGTTGAAGCTCCTCTTGTACGACGGTTTTGAGTAAATTCATAACCTCAAGTCGGAAAATCGGATTTTGCATGGCGTCATGCATGACTGTCATAGATTGTTTGCGATATTCAGGGGTTTTAGTTAAGTCCATATACATTTTGGTTAATTCTGGCGACTTGAGCATTGCTTCAATTGATTTTTGATAAGAGGGGTCTTTTATAAGTTGCATATGAAGCTGTTTGCTTTGGCTGTTGATGGCTTTGGCAAATTCTCCGGCAAAACGCGGATCAGTCATAATCTTTTCGATTTCTTTTTTATATTCAGGTGATATCAAAGTATCTTTGACTGCGATCTTCATCTGCTCAGCCGATTGCATGGGCATAAGCATTTTCATTCCCATGCTGCCACCAGCCCCACCACCAGATCCACCCTCTTCACTGCTTTGACCGGATTGTCCTTCTTTGGATGAACTGTTTTCCCCAGTTAAAGCTTCCTCTACCGCTTTTTTTCCGTCATCACTTTTCAGGATATCGACAACCATCGTTTTCATCTCTTTATAACTGTTCTGGGGGGGCGCAGAACCCTGATCCGAGCCGCATCCACTCAGTGCAACGCCCAGTACGCATACCGTGCTAACAAATCGCAAACGAGTCCAATTCATGGCCGTATTCCTCCTTCATCATGAATGTGGATAGTATGCGGATGAATGGGGAGAAATATGTCGATTTGCTTTTGGTTTTTAGCTGAGAACGATGTAAAATAACTCCTTAAAGACCCAGTGCCTGATCGCGTACCTCTTTGCCTTTTACTGTACCCTGTTGAAGCAGTTCAGATACAGTCACGAATTCATAGCCCTGTGCACGCAACTTGTCGATAATGACGGGCAAGGCTTCATGCGTTTGTTTACAGGAATCACTGGCATGCAGAAGGACGATATCGCCAGGATGCGCTTTATTTACAACACGGTCGATTATGACCTGAGTACCAGGGTTTTTCCAATCCAGGGAATCTGTATCCCACTGAATGGTTTTGTAGCCTAAAGTGCCGGCAACCTGAAGGACCCTTTTATCAAAGTCGCCATTAGGCATACGGATCAACTTCGGGGACTGTCCCGTCAGTTCGGTTAATGTGGTATGAGCAATTGAAATCTGCTTACGAATATCTTCATCGCTTAAGCTACTGTAATTTTCATGTTTATGGCCATGACTGCCGATTTCAAATCCACTTTCTTTAATCTGATTCACAAGCTCTGGATGTGTTTTACTCCAAGGGGCAGAAAGGAAAAAGGTGGACTTGGTCACTTTTTTATCCTCAAGGACTTTTAAGATGGGGGCAGTACGCTTATCCCCCCAACTAATATCAAAGGTGAGAGCGATCAACTTTTTGTCCGTGGGTACACTATAAATAGCGGTTGGTGCTTCCTCGGAAAAAACCGTAACATTATCGGTTTCTACATAAATGACTCCAACGGTAAAGACGGCTGCAGCCATTACGATTAAGAATCGTTTGATTTTTTTACCGTTTAATACATAGAAAAAAGAATTCATGGTTAATAACGCTCCTTTCATCCTAGAAGTGCTTGTTTACTTAAAGCTATGCCAGGGGTTGTCAATTATTCCATTAGACTAATAGGAGGAATTATCAAATGGGACTAAAAGCATTTCTTCACGATTTACACACGACAAGACGGTTAATTTTAATCTCTGCACTTCTTTTCTGCGCAAGTATTATAGTGGGATGGTTAAGTTCAGGCACTATTCAATCCATACTGGCGCAACAAATGGAGGGGCTGGGAGAAGTAGCGCAGCGCTTGCAGAATTCTGAGCATCCACAATGGAGTTTTTTTGTATTTATCTTTTTCAATAATGCAATTAAATGTGTGCTGGTTATATCTATGGGGGCTGTATTTGGAATCGTACCGTTTATATTTTTGATTGTGAACGGTATGGTATTAGGGTTCGTAGTACACTTGCAGACAGATATAGGAAGAAGTATGTATGAAGTTGTTGTAAAAGGGTTACTGCCTCACGGTGTGATTGAATTGCCTGTTTTGATTATCGCCTGTGCCTTTGGATTGAAGTTTGGAATCAACATAATGGCTACTATAGGTACAAGCATAGGGCTAAAGCGCAAAGGAACTGGCCCATCGTGGGATGTATTTATGAAACAAACGTTGAGGATCTCCCTATGGTCTGTCATCTTACTGCTTATAGCAGCTGCTATTGAGAGTGGCATAACTTATCGTTTATTGTCACAATAAAATATTATGGCCAATTATTTATATATTTCCTGAAAATTGAACATAACAAAGGGGAGAGCCTAAAGAGAAGCTAAAGATTAATCGGGGTAAGTTTGAAACCTTAGCAGTTGAGTTTAAAAATAGGTAAAGATTGGAACAATAGTTGAGCAAATATAAGTACTTTATAATCTGCTGATAAGGGAGTATGGTCATATGTTGGGAATGCTGTTTAACGAAAAAGAATGCAAGGAACTTGACTACGTTCTTCGTAAGGAGCTAGATGAAATGCTGCTTGATATGAGCGATACTCGATTGGATCAAGATATTCGCTACGCAATCGCACTTCGATATAAAACAGTCTTCCGCATGTATGCCCGTTTTGCACCCGCCAAGGAACTATCAAAATATGCTCGCAGAGGGCGAGTCCCACAAACTAAACAATGAAAAAGGTAGAAACTACATCAGATATCAGGAAGTAAACTATTTTTAAAAGCTTATACTTTCTGATATCAAAAAAAGTATTGACTCTATTCAATATTCATGGTAAATTAATTTTCGTTCCTTTTTAAAGAATTTGCTCAAAAAAAAGAAATTAAAAAAACTCTTGCAAATCTTAAAAAGAGATGATATATTATAAAGGTCGCCACTGAGACGCGGTGACGAAACAAAGTAAGACATTATGCGAGTTTGATCTTTGAAAACTGAACAACGAGTGAGTACGGATTTTGTTTACAAAATCCAACGCTGAAATTTCGGTACATGCCATCAGGCTGTATAAAATGGAAGCAAACAAGAGATATTTTATCTCGTCAGTTTCAACATGAGCTTATCGCTCTTTCTATAAACCAGCTTCGGCTGGTCTTTAATGGAGAGTTTGATCCTGGCTCAGGACGAACGCTGGCGGCGTGCCTAATACATGCAAGTCGAGCGGGGTTGTGTAGAAGCTTGCTTCTACACAACCTAGCGGCGGACGGGTGAGTAACACGTAGGCAACCTGCCCACAAGACAGGGATAACTACCGGAAACGGTAGCTAATACCCGATACATCCTTTTCCTGCATGGGCGAAGGAGGAAAGACGGAGCAATCTGTCACTTGTGGATGGGCCTGCGGCGCATTAGCTAGTTGGTGGGGTAAAGGCCTACCAAGGCGACGATGCGTAGCCGACCTGAGAGGGTGATCGGCCACACTGGGACTGAGACACGGCCCAGACTCCTACGGGAGGCAGCAGTAGGGAATCTTCCGCAATGGGCGAAAGCCTGACGGAGCAACGCCGCGTGAGTGATGAAGGTTTTCGGATCGTAAAGCTCTGTTGCCAGGGAAGAACGTCTTGTAGAGTAACTGCTACAAGAGTGACGGTACCTGAGAAGAAAGCCCCGGCTAACTACGTGCCAGCAGCCGCGGTAATACGTAGGGGGCAAGCGTTGTCCGGAATTATTGGGCGTAAAGCGCGCGCAGGCGGCTCTTTAAGTCTGGTGTTTAATCCCGAGGCTCAACTTCGGGTCGCACTGGAAACTGGGGAGCTTGAGTGCAGAAGAGGAGAGTGGAATTCCACGTGTAGCGGTGAAATGCGTAGAGATGTGGAGGAACACCAGTGGCGAAGGCGACTCTCTGGGCTGTAACTGACGCTGAGGCGCGAAAGCGTGGGGAGCAAACAGGATTAGATACCCTGGTAGTCCACGCCGTAAACGATGAATGCTAGGTGTTAGGGGTTTCGATACCCTTGGTGCCGAAGTTAACACATTAAGCATTCCGCCTGGGGAGTACGGTCGCAAGACTGAAACTCAAAGGAATTGACGGGGACCCGCACAAGCAGTGGAGTATGTGGTTTAATTCGAAGCAACGCGAAGAACCTTACCAGGTCTTGACATCCCTCTGACCGGTCTAGAGATAGACCTTTCCTTCGGGACAGAGGAGACAGGTGGTGCATGGTTGTCGTCAGCTCGTGTCGTGAGATGTTGGGTTAAGTCCCGCAACGAGCGCAACCCTTATGCTTAGTTGCCAGCAGGTCAAGCTGGGCACTCTAAGCAGACTGCCGGTGACAAACCGGAGGAAGGTGGGGATGACGTCAAATCATCATGCCCCTTATGACCTGGGCTACACACGTACTACAATGGCCGGTACAACGGGAAGCGAAGCCGCGAGGTGGAGCCAATCCTAGAAAAGCCGGTCTCAGTTCGGATTGTAGGCTGCAACTCGCCTACATGAAGTCGGAATTGCTAGTAATCGCGGATCAGCATGCCGCGGTGAATACGTTCCCGGGTCTTGTACACACCGCCCGTCACACCACGAGAGTTTACAACACCCGAAGTCGGTGGGGTAACCCGCAAGGGAGCCAGCCGCCGAAGGTGGGGTAGATGATTGGGGTGAAGTCGTAACAAGGTAGCCGTATCGGAAGGTGCGGCTGGATCACCTCCTTTCTATGGAGAATCGTTTCCTGCGATGGAAACATTCAAATTAGCAGGTACATGTACCTGCGACCGGATATTCAATTCGGTTCATCACATTCGTGTAAATGAAATGAATATCCTTAAATTACTCACTCGTTGCTCAGTTTTGAGAGCTCAAACTCTCGAACGTTTGGTGGCGATAGCGGAGGGGTTCCACACGTACCCATCCCGAACACGACCGTTAAGCCCTCCAGCGCCGATGGTACTTGGACCGCAGGGTCCTGGGAGAGTAGGACGTCGCCAAGCGCAACCACTAAAGAAGAACTTCTTTGGTGGTTTATTATGGGCCCTTAGCTCAGCTGGTTAGAGCGCACCCCTGATAAGGGTGAGGTCGGTGGTTCGAGTCCACTAGGGCCCACCATATAACTTTATATTCCTTTTGGGGCTATAGCTCAGCTGGGAGAGCGCCTGCCTTGCACGCAGGAGGTCAGGGGTTCGATCCCCCTTGGCTCCACCAAAAAACTGCATGAATATCATCCGCTCGAATGAGATGGACCGATGTTCACACAGGCTACAGTTTCGATGAAACTGTATTGCACCTTGAAAACTGGATACCGAAACGAAATTGCGTTTTAGAATATTCCTTTAAGCTGATCTTGTGTAAACAAGTGAAATAAAGGTAGCAGGTAAGGAAAGATCTTTTGCTTTTGGCAAAAATCATTCTTTATCGAACAGCGACATTTTCTTTCTTTGAAAGAAAAGTCTAGGTTAAGCTACAAAGAGCACACGGAGGATGCCTAGGCGCCAGGAGCCGACGAAGGACGTGGCGAACAACGATAAAGCCTCGGGGAGCTGTAAGCAAGCTTTGATCCGGGGATGTCCGAATGGGGAAACCCGGCTGTCTTCATCGACAGTCACTTTCTGCTGAATACATAGGCAGAATAGAGGCAGACCAGGGGAACTGAAACATCTAAGTACCCTGAGGAAGAGAAAACAATAGTGATTCCGTCAGTAGCGGCGAGCGAACGCGGATTAGCCCAAACCAAGGAGCTTGCTCCTTGGGGTTGTGGGACGTCTCACATGGAGTTACAAAGGAACCGGTTAGATGAAGAGGTCTGGAAAGGCCCGCCAGAGAAGGTAAAAGCCCTGTAGTTCAAAACTTGTTCTCTCCGAGACGGATCCCGAGTAGTGCGGGGCACGTGAAACCCCGTATGAATCCGGCAGGACCATCTGCCAAGGCTAAATACTCCCTGGCGACCGATAGTGAAGCAGTACCGTGAGGGAAAGGTGAAAAGCACCCCGGAAGGGGAGTGAAATAGATCCTGAAACCGTGTGCTTACAAGAAGTCAGAGCCCGATCTATGGGTGATGGCGTGCCTTTTGTAGAATGAACCGGCGAGTTACGTTCCCGTGCAAGGTTAAGGTGAAGAGCTGAAGCCGCAGCGAAAGCGAGTCTGAATAGGGCGAATGAGTACGTGGACGTAGACCCGAAACCGGGTGATCTACCCCTGTCCAGGGTGAAGGTGCGGTAACACGCACTGGAGGCCCGAACCCACGCATGTTGAAAAATGCGGGGATGAGGTGGGGGTAGCGGAGAAATTCCAATCGAACCCGGAGATAGCTGGTTCTCCCCGAAATAGCTTTAGGGCTAGCCTCGGAAAGAAGAATCGTGGAGGTAGAGCACTGATTGGGTGCGGGGCCCGCAAGGGTTACCAAGCTCAGTCAAACTCCGAATGCCATAGATTTAGTTCCGGGAGTCAGACAGTGAGTGCTAAGATCCATTGTCGAAAGGGAAACAGCCCAGACCATCAGCTAAGGTCCCCAAGTGTGTGTTAAGTGGGAAAGGATGTGGAGTTGCACAGACAACCAGGATGTTGGCTTAGAAGCAGCCACCATTGAAAGAGTGCGTAATAGCTCACTGGTCGAGTGACTCTGCGCCGAAAATGTAACGGGGCTAAACACACCACCGAAGCTATGGCTTGATGCTTGCATCAGGGGTAGGGGAGCGTTGAATGCGGGTTGAAGGTGTACCGTAAGGAGCGCTGGACTGCATTCAAGTGAGAATGCCGGTATGAGTAACGAAAAGATCTGTGAGAATCAGATCCGCCGAAAGCCTAAGGGTTCCTGAGGAAGGTTCGTCCGCTCAGGGTAAGTCGGGACCTAAGGCGAGGCCGATAGGCGTAGTCGAAGGACAACAGGTCGAAATTCCTGTACCACCGTAATCCGTTATGAGCGATGGGGTGACGCAGTAGGGTAGTGACGCGGACTGATGGATGTCCGTCTAAGCAGTGAGGCTGGTGTGTAGGCAAATCCGCACATCGTTAAGGCTGGGCTGTGATGGGGAGCGAAAATTGTAGTAGCGAAGGTCATGATCTCAGACTGCCAAGAAAAGCCTCTAGCCAGGAGAAGGTGCCCGTACCGCAAACCGACACAGGTAGGCGAGAAGAGAATTCTAAGGCGCGCGGAAGAACTCTCGTTAAGGAACTCGGCAAAATGACCCCGTAACTTCGGGAGAAGGGGTGCCTCGGTAGGGTGAATAGCCCGAGGGGGCCGCAGTGAAAAGGCCCAAGCGACTGTTTAGCAAAAACACAGGTCTGTGCGAAGCCGCAAGGCGAAGTATACGGGCTGACGCCTGCCCGGTGCTGGAAGGTTAAGGGGAGTGGTAAGCTCGCAAGAGCGAAGCTATGAACCGAAGCCCCAGTAAACGGCGGCCGTAACTATAACGGTCCTAAGGTAGCGAAATTCCTTGTCAGGTAAATTCTGACCCGCACGAATGGCGTAACGACTTGGGCGCTGTCTCAACGAGAGATCCGGTGAAATTTTAATACCTGTGAAGATGCAGGTTACCCGCGACAAGACGGAAAGACCCCATGGAGCTTTACTGCAGCTTGATATTGAATTTGGGTACGATCTGTACAGGATAGGTGGGAGCCGTCGAACTTTGAGCGCCAGCTTGAAGGGAGGCATCCTTGGGATACCACCCTGATCGTATCTAGGTTCTAACTTGGTACCGTAAACCGGTGCGAGGACAGTGTCAGGTGGGCAGTTTGACTGGGGCGGTCGCCTCCTAAAGAGTAACGGAGGCGCCCCAAGGTTCCCTCAGAATGGTTGGAAATCATTCGAAGAGTGCAAAGGCAGAAGGGAGCTTGACTGCGAGACCTACAAGTCGAGCAGGGACGAAAGTCGGGCTTAGTGATCCGGTGGTACCGCATGGAAGGGCCATCGCTCAACGGATAAAAGCTACCCTGGGGATAACAGGCTTATCTCCCCCAAGAGTCCACATCGACGGGGAGGTTTGGCACCTCGATGTCGGCTCATCGCATCCTGGGGCTGAAGTAGGTCCCAAGGGTTGGGCTGTTCGCCCATTAAAGCGGTACGCGAGCTGGGTTCAGAACGTCGTGAGACAGTTCGGTCCCTATCTGTCGTGGGCGTAGGAAATTTGAGAGGAGCTGTCCTTAGTACGAGAGGACCGGGATGGACGTACCGCTGGTGTACCAGTTGTTCCGCCAGGAGCACCGCTGGGTAGCTATGTACGGAAGGGATAAGCGCTGAAAGCATCTAAGCGTGAAGCCCCCCTCAAGATGAGATTTCCCAGTATGTAAGACCCCTTGAAGACGACGAGGTAGATAGGTTGGGGGTGGAAGTGCAGTAATGCATGGAGCTGACCAATACTAATCGGTCGAGGGCTTATCCTAAGATAAAGCGCAATGAGTTTCGGATCCAGTTTTCAGGGTGTAACCTTGAATGTAGAATTTGCATAGCAATTTCATGTTTGGTGGCGATAGCGGAGGGGTTCCACACGTACCCATCCCGAACACGACCGTTAAGCCCTCCAGCGCCGATGGTACTTGGACCGCAGGGTCCTGGGAGAGTAGGACGTCGCCAAGCAGAGCTTTATGCTTATTATTCCCTGATAGCTCAGTTGGTAGAGCACTCGACTGTTAATCGAGTTGTCACAGGTTCGAGTCCTGTTCGGGGAGCCATTTGCTCTCATAGCTCAGCAGGTAGAGTGCATCCATGGTAAGGATGAGGTCACCGGTTCGAACCCGGTTGAGAGCTTGTTATAGGATGGCCCGTTGGTCAAGGGGTTAAGACACCTCCCTTTCACGGAGGTAACAGGGGTTCGAATCCCCTACGGGTCATAGGGTAGTATGGAGGCTTAGCTCAGCTGGGAGAGCATCTGCCTTACAAGCAGAGGGTCGGGGGTTCGATCCCCTCAGCCTCCACCATTTTTCATCCTCTTACCTGGATGAATTCTTGGGGAATTGTGAATCATATGCATATTGGGGATTAGCCAAGCGGTAAGGCAACGGACTTTGACTCCGTCATGCATAGGTTCAAATCCTATATCCCCAGCCATTAAGAGCCATTAGCTCAGTTGGTAGAGCACCTGACTTTTAATCAGGGTGTCGAAGGTTCGAGTCCTTCATGGCTCACCATTGTATTACATGCGCGTGTGGCGGAATTGGCAGACGCACTAGACTTAGGATCTAGCGTCTTTGACGTGGGGGTTCAAGTCCCTCCACGCGCATATTGTTTTTGCGGACGTGGCTCAGCGGTAGAGCATCGCCTTGCCAAGGCGAGGGTCGCGGGTTCGATTCCCGTCGTCCGCTCCATATTTGCGCCCTTAGCTCAGCTGGATAGAGCGTTTGACTACGAATCAAAAGGCCGGGAGTTCGAATCTCTCAGGGCGCGCCATATTTAAAAAAGTATAATATCGGGATGTAGCTCAGCTTGGTAGAGCACCTGGTTTGGGACCAGGGGGTCGCATGTTCAAATCGTGTCATCCCGATACTAATTTGCGGGTGTAGTTCAATGGTAGAACTTCAGCCTTCCAAGCTGATAGCGTGGGTTCGATTCCCATCACCCGCTTACCGATTACCTAGAAGCCGAAAGGCTTCTTTTTATTTTGTCCACATTACATTTACTTCTATGTATATAGGCCAATGCAAATATGTCTCCTGTCATGCACAGTTGGGGATGACTTGTGTATATTGTACATAGGCTCTTGTTACTTTTGACACCTAGATCTCGAATTTCCTCCTCTAACGACCCCATTCTTCTGCAGTAAGGCTAATTTCGTGATCAAATCCTTTAAATATAGGAATCCTATAGCTATTATGGTGCGAATTTATGGTGATAACTCAACAGTTGCTCTTGGGTTGTGCACATTTCCCTTTATTTATGTGGGTAAAAATCGGAGTGTTAATGAGGAAATACCTTAGAAACACTGAGAAAATGGCTAATTTGTGTATATCTTTGTGGATAGAAGGCTAATGGAGTTGACTTTGTCAACAAATAATAAACATATACACACTACGTTGCATGAATTTGTACCTTTAAAAACACACTCTTTATAAGAGACTGTGCATAATGTTTCACGTATCACTAGTGTATACATTAATTTCTATTTATTAACTTCATATTTATTCATAAGAATCCAATATTTTCTCGAAAGAAGTAATTCAAAAAGATGATTTTTTACTGTAAATTTTGCAGCTTTTCATGCGGTTTTATTGTATGATGTTAAGAAAGTGTCAAATTTCGTGTGTATACGTACCTTTTCTACAACTGTATATGGTGTGGAACAGATCAGATGGGGGGAAAAGCATGACTGAGCTTACGTTAACCGCTAACAAAAACCAATCCAACAATCTGCTGCGGCGGGACGTTCGTTTTCTAGGGAATATTCTTGGTGAGGTATTGGTTCATCAGGGTGGCAACGAACTTTTGGATATCGTGGAGAAAATACGTGAGACAAGTAAATCGTTACGTGCCGGGTATCAGCCGGAGTTGTATGAGAATTTCAAACAAATGGTCAGCGGACTGGATACGGATATTCGTCACCAGGTTATTCGCGCGTTTGCGATTTATTTTCAGTTGGTGAATATCGCTGAGCAAAACCATCGTATTCGTCGTAAGCGGGATTATGAGCATTCGGCTGGTGAAGATGTTCAACCTGGTTCCATTGAAAGTTCCGTTCAGGAGCTTAAACAAGGGGGCTTCTCCGCTGAGGACGTTAGTAACTTGCTGAATGAGCTCTCTTTGGAGCTGGTCATGACCGCACATCCTACAGAAGCGACACGACGAGTAATACTTGATATCCATAAGCGCATTTCCGAGGACGTCATGCTGCTGGATAATCCGATGCTTACCTTGCGTGAGCGGGAACAGGTACGGGAGAATCTGCTAAACGAAGTAATTACGCTGTGGCAGACAGATGAGCTGCGTGATCGCAAGCCAACTGTATTAGATGAAGTAAGAAATGGAATGTATTATTTTCACGAGACCTTGTTTCATGTACTGCCAGATGTATATCAAGAATTGGAACGATGTTTAGACAAATATTATCCCGAACAAAAATGGCACATACCCACTTATCTGAGATTTGGTTCCTGGATCGGTGGAGACCGGGACGGCAATCCGTCTGTGACATCTCATGTGACTTGGGAAACGTTACGTATGCAGCGCAAGTTGGCTTTGAGAGAATATCAGCACACGTTAAAGGAACTCATGGGTTACTTGAGTTTCAGCACCAGCATTGTGCGAGTTTCCGATGCTCTGCTGGCTTCTATTGAAGAAGACCGTACTCACATTACACTTAAAAAGATGGAAGTATGGCATAACGAAAAAGAGCCTTACCGCATTAAACTGGCATATATGATTGCTAAAGTGAACAACATCCTGGATGAAAGCAAACAGGGTACCAATGAGCGTTACAATTCTGCGGAAGAGCTCATTGCAGACCTAAATGTTATTGACCACAGTCTGCGTCATCATTTTGCCGATTATGTGGCAAACACGTATATTCAAAAGATGATTCGCCAGGTAGAGTTGTTTGGATTCCATACAGCTACGCTGGATGTCCGTCAGCATAGTCAGGAACATGAAAATGCGATGACTGAAATTCTTTCTAAAATGAATATTGTGTCGGATTACAGTAAGCTGTCAGAAGAAGAAAAAATTAATCTGCTGGAAAAGCTGCTGAATGAACCTCGTCCGATTACTTCACCTTATTTAAAATATAGCGATAGCACACAGGAATGTCTTGATGTATATCGTACGATTTATTTGGCTCAGGAGGAATTCGGCAAGCAGTCCATTACAAGCTACTTGATCAGTATGACTCAGGGAGCTAGTGACTTACTGGAGGTTATGGTCTTATCCAAAGAGGTAGGCCTGTTCCGCATCGAGAAGGATGGCACTGTTATCTGTACGCTGCAATCTGTCCCTTTGTTCGAAACGATAGATGATCTGCACGCTGCACCTGATATTATGAGAAGATTGATGAACTTGCCTGTATATCGACAATCTGTGGCTGCGATGGACCAGCTTCAGGAGATTATGCTGGGATACTCGGACAGCAATAAAGATGGCGGTGTGGTTACAGCGAACTGGGAACTTCGGGTCGCTATGAACAGCATTACGGAAGTAGTTAATGAGTTTGGCGTAAAAGTGAAGTTTTTCCACGGTCGTGGAGGTGCGCTGGGTCGTGGAGGAATGCCACTTAATCGCAGTATTTTGGCTCAACCTCCTCATACGATTGGAGGCGGAATCAAGATTACGGAGCAAGGTGAAGTACTATCATCCCGATACTCGCTCAGAGGTATCGCGTACCGGAGCTTGGAGCAGGCAACATCGGCGCTGATTACGGCTGTAGCATATCATCGTTCCGGGAAGAAGGAAGTGTTTGAGGAGAGCTGGGAGGAGATTATCGCCCGCATTTCCCAAGTATCACTGGATAAGTATCAGGATTTGATTTTCCGAGATCCAGATTTCTTCAACTTCTTCAAAGAATCTACACCGTTGCCTGAGGTGGGCGAGCTCAACATTGGATCTCGTCCGTCCAAGCGTAAGAACAGCGAACGTTTTGAGGACTTGCGCGCCATTCCATGGGTTTTTGCATGGACACAAAGCCGTTACTTGTTACCTGCATGGTATGCGGCTGGAACAGGTTTGCAAAGCTTCTATCAAAACAATGAGGATAACCTTAAAGTGCTGCAAACGATGTTTAGGGACTCTGCTTTCTTCCGGTCACTTATTGATACACTGCAAATGGCAATCGCTAAAGCGGATTTACTGATTGCAGAAGAGTACGCTGGGATGTCGGATAATGAAGAGGCCCGGCAGCGTATTTTCGGGCAGATTTCAGCGGAGTTTAAGCTGACATCTGAGTTGATTTTGAAAATAACCGGACAATCCGAGATTTTGGACGACGTGCCGGTTATTCAGGAATCTATCCGCTTGCGTAATCCTTATGTCGATCCGTTAAGTTACTTGCAGGTTCAATTGCTAAGTGAGCTACGGGAGTTGCGGGATCAGAACGGTGATGATACGGAGATGCTACGTGAGGTATTGTTGACGATTAACGGAATTGCCGCAGGCTTGAGAAATACGGGCTGATATAGTGCGGTTGTACGAATACAGGCAATCGGGTACTCATGGGGTACCCGATTGTGCTGTTTGTATATTGAAGGCAGGCGTGCTTGCAGTTAGTAACAATACTACAGTTGATTTCCGGATAAAATTAAACTACGATGAATAATCATAAACATATAATAAGTAACCCATCAGCAAGTCTGGGGGAGTATAGAGTGGATAATATGGAAAGCCGCTTGGTAAGGCTGGTACAGAAAGGCGATCAGCGAGCTTTTGCGGAGTTAGTCGAGTTATATAAAGATCGGATTTTTCATCTTTCCTACCGGATGCTAGGTAATCGCCATGAGGCGGAGGATCTGGTGCAGGAAACTTTTTTGCGTGTGTATCGTAATTTGGAAAAATACGATCATGGACAGAAATTCTCAACTTGGATTTATCGAATTGCTACAAATCTGTGCATTGATCGTCTGCGAAGGAGAAAACCTACATACTCACTTGATGCTGAAATGAATGATCAGGAAGGTGTCGATGGGTACGCCATGCTCGCCAGTGAAGAGCTTACCCCTGAGGGGAGCACGCTTCTGTCTGAAACACAGGCCTTGATTCATGACGCCATCGACAGCCTTCCGGATAAATACAGAACGATTATGGTTTTACGGTACTTGCAGGAGCTTTCCTTACAGGAAATCAGCGATGTGCTCAATCTCCCAGTCACCACTATTAAGACAAGAGTACACAGGGGACGGGATTTTCTGCGCAAAAAACTGGAGCACAAGCTATAGATCATGCGCATAGATTCTAGGAAAAGAGTCTGCGTAGATGTTTTTATGAAACATAATGCTCGTTGTAACGTATGTAAGATGAGCAAAGTTTCTAAGCCGGAGCATGTTATGTTGAGAAACACGGAAGAATATTAGAAAGGATTGGCTCATATGGATTGCAAACAAGCCGTCTCTTTTATGCATGACTATCTAGATGGCGACCTGTCTGAGCAGGACAAACATGAGTTGGAACAGCACTTGTTAGACTGCGCGGAATGCCGCATGCGTTTTAAAGAGCTGGAGCGGACGGATGCGATGCTTTACGGTACACGCTATCATCAAGTGCCGTGTGTATCGGATGAGCTGACATTTCGCATTATGAATGCTTTGCCGCCGCATAAAAGACAGACTGCGGTGCCTATGCTGACCTGGGTGAAAAGGCATCCCGCTGTAACAGCCGCCGCCTTCTTCCTTATTGTTATATGCTCAAGCATGGCCAGCTTTTCTAGCACGGACCATCAATTGGTAGTCAAAGGAAGTCATCTGGATCAAGTTGTTATTCAGGGCGATACTGTGATTGTGCCTGAGGGGAAATCCATTGCCGGAGATTTAACAGTGCAAAATGGTGAAGCCCGTGTATACGGCGAAGTGGAAGGAAATGTCACTGTAATTGATGGTTCTTATTATCAAGCGTCCACCGCCCATATTGCAGGACAGGTTAAAAGTATTGATCAAACCTTGGATTGGATTTGGTACAAGGTTACTGATTTATTCGGGGGACCTTCTTCTCCATAAAAGAAGCTTGAAATGGCAAGGACGATATCGAGCGCCTCTTTCCGCTGGAAAAGGCGTTTTTTTTGTATATGAAGCTGGCGAATTGTACTGTATTTTACTGATTTTGGCGGTTCTTTTGTCACACAGCTTGCAACGTGAGCCTGATCGTTATAACCTAGATAGAGAGAGCACACTGTGTACATATTACACCCACTCACTACAGAAAATTGCGGGGGCATGCGCATGTTGGATTATTTTGCGGACCTGACTTGGAAAGAGTCCATTAAAGATATTATCGACATTTTGATCGTAACCTATATTATGTATCAGCTTATTTTACTTGTTCGCGGAACGCGTGCAGTTCAATTGTTGAAAGGGATTCTGTTTCTGGTTGTCATTTGGGCGGTTAGCACCTGGTTTGATTTGTATACGCTCAAGTGGTTGATGAATCAGATGTTCACCTTTGGTGTGGTGGCTATCTTTATTATTTTCCAGCCTGAGTTGCGTCGTGCACTGGAGCAATTGGGGCGTGGCAAATTATTTGGGCGTTCGTCTGCGGATGATGAAGAGATTAACAAGTTAATCGGAGAAATGATTAAGGCGCTGAATTATTTATCACGTAGGAAAATAGGAGCTTTGGTCGTATTTGAGCGCGAGACCGGGCTAAACGAATATACGGAGTCTGGTATCAAGACACAGGCTGTAGTCAGTTCTGAACTGCTAATTAACATCTTCATTCCTAATACACCTCTGCATGATGGTGCGGTGATTATTCAAAATAAACAGATTGCTTCTGCGGCCTGTTATTTGCCATTATCGGAAAATCCGTTCATTAGCAAAGAGCTGGGAACCCGTCACCGGGCTGCGATTGGGGTGAGTGAGGTAACGGATGCCGTAACTGTCGTGGTATCGGAGGAAACAGGACAAATTTCTTTGGCCATTAATGGACAGGTCGTGCGCGACATTAAGGAAGAATCCCTAATCTCCAAGCTGTATGAGGAGTTGCGGCCAACACCGTCTTTGAAGGAAAAACGCGGCTCATTCTGGAATCGGAGGGGAGGCCGTGGAAATTCATGATGGACAAATGGATTAACAATAATACGATTTCCAAGATATTGGCGCTTGCGGTTGCTATCCTGCTGTGGGGAATGGTCCATCTAGATACAGGTACACCTTCATCTACGCTGACCGTTTCTTATAATAATAAAGTGATTGATAATGTAGCCATTCAGGCCAGTGGTCTGGATGATTCAAAATATGTATTGTCAACCATGGATACTGACCATGTTAAGATGGAGGTCAGAGGACAGCGTTCTGTGTTGACTTCCTTTTTTGCGGATAATTATCAAGCAAAGCTAAACTTAAACGGCCTAGGAGCAGGTACTAAAACATTGTCACTCGAACCGGACTTGCCGGATGGAGTGGAGTTGGTATCTATGACTCCTAACCGTGTTACAGTGACGATTGAGGAAAAACAAACGAAATCATTTAATGTATCTATAGTTCCTAAAGGAAACCCAGATGCGGGACTGCAGCTTGGTAAGCCTGTGATTGCTCCTCAGACCGTAAAGGTCACCTTGCCCAAAAGCCAGTTGAGTACCGTCACTGCCGTTCTGGGGGCTGTTAATACGGATGGCATCTCAGAAAAGTTTGAACAGAAGCGTGTAAAACTGAAGGCTTATAATAAAAAGGGACAGGAACTTACGGGAGCGGTCATTGAGCCGTCTACTGTGTCCGTTGAAATTCCGGTAACTCAGCAGGCGAAGTCTGTGCCTGTTAAGATTGTCTATTCCGGAGAGTTGCCAGACGGACTGGTGCTTTCTAAAGTGAATGCAAACGTGAAGGAAGCGGCGGTATATGCATCGCAGGATGTATTGAGCAGCCTCAGCTCTTACGTCACGGCTACATTGGATTTAAGCCAATTTACGGAAGCGGGGACTCGTACAGTTCAAGCTAATTTGGCAGCCCCCTCAGGTTCTGATAAAATCGAGCCAGGGTCCATACAAATTCAGGTGACTGTTGTTCCTTCCAATGAAGTCACAGATACGGAACGGACGCTGTCAGGCATCCCAATTGTTTTACAAGGTGCAGGAGATGGAGCGACTGCGACTGTTACAGCGCCCGCAGGCAAGACGATGGATGTTACTGTGAAGGGCCCGCAGGATCTGGTAAACAATTTAACCAATGATGATATTAGTTTGGTGGCAGATGTAAGTGGCCTCGCGGCTGGTCAACACGAGGTTACTCTGAAAGTAGGCTTGCCTAAATATATTACGCAAGCCGGAAATGCTGGCCAACTAAAGGCAACGATCAACATTGAGAGCCCTTCTACGCCTGCTGTAACGAATCCGAATAGTGAGAATGAATCAAACCCCTCTGGTAGTGGCGAAAAGGGGCAGGAGAGGCCACAGGAGGGGCAAGGCAATCAAAGTGGAAACTCTGACGCTAAGACCGGGGACAACGCAGCTGCGGAGGATAAAACAAATCCTCATAACGGCGCAGATTCTTCTGCGAATGGAACCCCGGAGAACAGTCAGCCATAACATGTTTTATCTGTAGTAAATAATCATGATTTATTAGACAAAAAAAAGGGAGTCATTTTACATGGGGAAATATTTTGGTACAGATGGTGTACGAGGCGTTGCTAATCAGGAACTTACAGCCGAACTGGCATATAGCATTGGCCGCTGCGGCGGATATGTTTTAGCAGGTAATGTAGAGAAACCGACAGTTGTTATTGGTATGGATACACGGATATCCGGTCTGATGCTGGAATCGGCTCTTGTAGCCGGTTTGCTGTCCATTGGAGCTAATGTGGTTCGCCTAGGTATTGTTTCGACGCCTGGGGTGGCATATCTCACACGTCAATTGAAAGCTGACGCTGGTGTAATGATCTCAGCATCACACAATCCAGTTGAAGATAACGGCATTAAGTTTTTTGGCGGTGACGGTTTTAAATTGACAGACGAAACGGAATTGAAAATTGAAGAGCTCATGGATGCAAAAGAAGACCAACTGCCTCGTCCGATTGGCGGCGGATTGGGAACGGTTGTTGTAGACGAGCATTCCCGTTACGATTATCTGGAGTTCTTGAAAACAACAATTAGCCATTCTTTTGAAGGAATAAAAATTGTACTGGATTGTGCAAACGGAGCAGCTTATGAGCTGGCGCCGAAGCTTTTTGCAGAATTGGGAGCTGAGGTGCACACCATCGGTGCCGAGCCTAACGGTTTGAACATCAATGATCATTGCGGCTCGACTCATCCTGAAAAGCTGAAAGAGGAAGTGCGCCGCTTGAAAGCGGATATTGGTCTGGCCTTTGACGGCGATGCCGACCGTCTGATCGCAATTGATGAGAACGGGGAAGAGGTAGACGGCGACTATATTCTCTGCATTTGCGGAGATGCAATGAACCGCGCAGGAAAACTCAAGGACAGCACTATTGTATCGACAGTGATGAGTAATATCGGTTTTTATAAAGCTACTGAAAAGCTGGCACTCAAGACTGCAAAAACTGCGGTCGGGGACCGTTATGTGATGGAAGAAATGCGTCGGGGTGGATTTAATCTGGGCGGTGAGCAGTCTGGTCATGTTATTTTCCTGGATCACAATACGACAGGCGATGGCATGCTGACTGGGATTCAGCTGGTAGATACCTTGAAAGCTTCCGGCAAGAAAATGAGTGAGCTAAAGTCGCTCATGAAACAGTATCCGCAAGTGCTCGTAAATGTGCGTGTGCAGGACAAACGCAATTACGAGGGGAATCCTGCTATTGCAGAAGCAATTGAGCAGGTGGAACAACAATTGGGCGATAATGGGCGTGTACTGGTTCGTGCTTCAGGCACAGAATCGCTCATTCGTGTGATGGCCGAAGGCCCGGATAAAGATGAGCTGGAGCAATTTGTCGGTCAGATCGTAGATGTCGTGAAGAAAGAATTAGTTTAAAATTTTGTAAACGTCGGTTGCCTGTGAAAAAGAAGCAGGCAACGGCGTTTGCGGTTATTTACTAGCGATTTATTGCCTTCATGGTGTAATTATGAATAAAGTGTCATTGCCAAATGATACTTAGCTGAATATAATATAGGGATGCTGTGACTCAGATAGAGAAAGCGAGGGTTGTAAGGTAACGTAATACAAGCGCCAGAGCTTGATTTTGTGCGGGGGAACTTGGTGGAGAAGCAACGGATTCAGTTGAAATAAAGTTGCTTGCAGATCGGTTCACGACAAAACAAGCTGACGAGGTGAAGGTGTTCGAAACATTCGGCGGGGACCTTCCGGTGAAGCATCAAGCCGTAAACCGGCAGCGGAAAATGAACAGGCAACTGTTTACACAACGCACCGGTAGATGCCTTTATTGTTTTATAACCTAAATTATAAGATTCATTTCATGAATGTGCGGCCATCATCATTGGCGTGCGCGGTTTGGGAATTTCGTTACATTCGTGAAGAGATGCCTGTAAATTCTATAGTTATCATTGACAACTTCATAGATGAATGAACTTTATTCCACAATCTACCGCACACGTTAGTCCTGTGATGAGTCGTCTTGTGAAATGATGATCGGGAGGATAACGAATATGTGTGGCATTGTAGGATATATTGGTAATCAGAATACGCAAGAGGTATTGATTGACGGATTGAAGAAGCTGGAGTATCGCGGTTATGACTCTGCGGGTATTGCCGTGTTTACAGATTCAGGATTGCAAGTAGCCAAGGCTAAAGGTCGTCTGGCGAATCTAGAAGCTAAACTGGATGGTACGCCGTTGGTAGGCCATGCAGGTATCGGACATACACGTTGGGCAACGCACGGTAAGCCTTCTGATGAAAACTCCCATCCACATTTGGATGAGAGCCAAAAGTTCTCTGTAGTTCACAACGGAATCATTGAGAATTATCTGGAGCTGAAGGAGCAGCTGATCAGCGAAGGTCATACCTTTATTTCCGAAACGGACACCGAAGTTATTTCCCATCTGGTTGCGCGTGAATATAAAGGGGATATCGTTAAAGCAGTACAAAAAGCAATTACCTTTATGCGCGGTGCTTTTGCACTGGGTGTGCTGACAGAGCATGAGCCTAATAAGCTGGTTGCTGTTCGTCAAGCTAGCCCGCTGGTTATTGGTGTGGGAGAAGGCGAGAACTTTATCGGTTCCGACATTCCGGCTATTCTGAAATATACACGCAATGTATTTATTTTGAACGATGGCGAAATGGCTGTTTTGACCAGTGATGCTGTCGAATTAATGACAATCGAAGGCCAATTTATTTCTCGGGAAATGATTCATGTCGAATGGGATGCTGTAACAGCGGAAAAAGGCGGCTATGAGCATTTCATGCTGAAAGAAATTCACGAGCAGCCTAAGGCTTATCGTGACACAATGTTGGGCCGTATCGATAAAGATACTAAAAAAGTTGTTCTTCCTGAACTGAAGCTGACAGAAGAACAAATTAAAAATATCCGCAACATTCAAATTGTTGCGTGTGGTACAGCTTACAATGCAGGTTTGATTGGCCGTACGGTTATTGAAAGTCTGGCTCGTATACCGGTAGAGAATGATGTGGCTTCCGAATATCGTTATCGTTCACCTATCGTAACACCAGAGACATTGGTGATCGTGGTGAGCCAATCCGGTGAAACTGCTGACACGTTGGCAGCACTGCGTGAAGCACAAGCAAACGGCGCTCATGTACTGGCGATTACAAACGTAGTCGGTAGCTCCATCGCTCGTGATGCAGATGATGTGTTGGTTACACTGGCAGGACCGGAAATTGCCGTAGCCTCGACTAAAGCCTATTCTTCGCAGTTGATTGCGTTCTATCTGTTTGGTTTGTATCTCGCTCAAGTGCGTGGCACACAAACGGATGAGCAAGTAGCCCATGTGCTGGCTGCTATGGAATCTCTGCCAGAGCAAGTGGAAGAGATGCTGGGTAAAGCAGATGCGATCAAATCCTATGCTGAGCAAATTGCAAGCCACAAGCACCTGTTCTTTATTGGTCGCGGTCAGGACTATGCTGTAGTACAGGAAGGCTCCCTGAAGCTCAAGGAAATCTCCTACATTCATTCCGAGGCATATGCTGCGGGTGAGCTGAAGCACGGTACACTGGCATTGATCGAAGAGGGAATTCCAGTTATCGCTTTGGTAACACAGGAATCCGTGTTGGAGAAAACCGTGAGCAACATTAAGGAAGTCAAGGCTCGTGGTGCAGATGTTCTTGCGATTACGTACGAAGAGCACGCAGTTGAGTTGTTGAAGTCCGTGGATCAGGTATTTGCCATTCCGAAGACACTTCCAATTCTGTCTGCTGCAATTTCGGTTGTATCTCTCCAACTGTTGGCTTACTACGCTTCTCTTGCGCTGGGTCATGATGTTGATAAACCACGTAACCTGGCGAAAAGCGTTACCGTAGAATAAGCTTTAGTGAAATTCTAAATTAATTGTCTGGTGATAAAAGAGTGTGGAACCAGTAAAAGATGTATGGAACCAATAAAAAAACTGTGGAACCAGTAAAAAAAGTCTGGAACTAGTCATTTTACAAACATCAAGAAAGATCCCGATGATATATCGGGATCTTTTTAGCTTAGGAGGGCAATTATGTCTACAATAGGCCAACGAATTCGAACTATTAGAAAAACAACAACTTAAATTAAATAAAGTTTGCAAATATAATTGGCATTTCTCAAAGAACGTTGAGTGAGCTGGAGCAAGATAAATACAGACCCTCTCTTGATATAATTATAGCAATTAAAGAAAACTTCAATTCCCATATAGAGTGGTTAATCTTTGGAGATACGCCTGTATCAATTGAGCCCACACAGTAGGGAACGTCATTCGATTAGCAATACAAAGTAAATAATCAGTTGTAACGTCAAAAACCTTTGCTAAAGATATTAAATGATTAATTTTAGGCCGTGCTACGTTTCGCTCCCAATTAGAAACAACCTGTTTAGTTACCCCGATTTTATTAGAAATTTCCTTTTGTATCCATTCATGGAGTAGTCTCGAATTTTTACATCGCTGTTCCAAAGTATTCATGAATTCATCTCTATTGAGAAAATCAAATAGCTTTTACCCGACCCATCTGCTTACTAATTATACTTACTTATAGCCCATATTATAGCTTATTCATACCCTACTGTACCCTACGAGTAGCCTATGAATAGGCTACGAAGTAAAATATAGCTAAAAAATATTACTTTGCTATTGTATAAAGCTGTGAGTTGTTATATTCTACATTTGTATTTTGAAGTAAAACTAAAATATATCTTAGGAGTAGAAAAAGATAACTGAACTTTACTCTGATTTAGTAGTTCTAAAAAGAAGGTAAATAATGAGCAAAATTCGATCAAGTAACTCTATAGCATCTATTCAACGGAAAATCAAAGAAGGAAGAGGTCAAGGCCACTTTTCGGAATATAAACCTTGGTTGACGGTACATGATGTACCTTCAATAGGGATAGTTACTCGAATTCTTGGTTGGAAAAGTGGTCGACTTCACCATTATCTGTCTGAACACTTTGAATTGGCACATCATTGCCAAATGGAAGTGGTCAGAGCAAGTGATTGATATTCGCGAACAATTTCCTTTATTACCCCTAGATAAAACCCTCTATATTGCATAAAAGTTAAACATCCAACTGACCCCAAGAATAAGCTTCCCATCATTATGACTACAGATATGTTACTTACAGTAAAACAAGAAAAAAGTATAAAATTTATTGCACATTCTATCAAACCTTCTAACAAGTTGACAAAACGAGTTGTAGAGAAATTACAGATTGAAAAAGAGTTCTTTAAAGACCAAAAGATAGAGTGGGCACTTATTACGGAAAGGCAGATAAACTACAATTTATTCAGGAATGTCGAATGGCTTCATAATGCTAAAAACAACGATAAGTTGTCAAATCACCATATAAATAGTCTCGAAGATAATCTCTATTATGCTATTCAACAAAGTGAAAAACCATTTGCGAAAGTTACAAGAGAACAAGATGAATTATTTGGTTTACCAAGTGGGTACTGGATATGACTCATCTAATACAGCCTACTCTACAATCCATGATTATTTTAGAAAATAGACGCAAGCGCAAGGATTCGGAGCACCAGCAGAGAATGTATACAGGGAAGATCTCCCAAATTGGCCGGCACCCCGCCTCAGTGTCGACACGCGTCGAATTCCCCGATTGATGGCAAGCCATTCCCAGTGTTTCTTCTCCATTCGCTCTTTTTAGGCAAAATATTAACACTTTATGTTGGGAAGACCCAATTTAACTAAAGTTTTACTATACATTATTGGAAATTTTGATATAATTCTACCTAGGTCAACCTTCCAATTATGATAGAAAATAGAATTGGATGGTTTTTATACCTGTCCAAGCTGTGCCGCGAGAGACCAGTCCACTGGCAACCCAGCAAGCTGGCATGCGGAGACCGACAATTGTGGAAAATGACAGTCGAGAATATGTTGCTCCATGACGTCAGAAGGTTCAGAAAGGATGAAGCCAACCTTATCCCAATTCCGATGGAAGATGAAGCGCGTGAGCATTTTTGAAAAGCTGGAATTCACCGCCAATCCAAGGGCTGTCCCGTTCATGCCATACGGAGCATTCTTTGAGCCTCATGCAGCACCATCGTCACATCTAATCGTCAGGAAAAGCTCACTACCCCGCAGCCGGATCTTTACTTATCCACACCAGGCGGGGGAATACACAAATCGTACATAGAGTGTATCAATATCCTTAAACATAGGCTTCGACAAAGGCAGCTCGGGTGCCGAATCCGGAGGTACGGCCGACTTTCTGCTGGCCGGCCGGAACCCTACAGCAAGTCTTACATCGATGGGAGGAACATCCCTTGTCCACCCCCAAATCCAATTCCGAACCCAATGTTAAACCAAAGCCCGTCTTCGGGCGGCTCGTCCGCAGCAAGCATATTGAAGCAGAGGAGCCGGAAGCAGCCGCATCTCTTGCGTAGAACAATGCTCTTTGTTGTCTTTCACGCATGGGAGCCGAGCGGGACAGCTGCTAGGCAGAGGATTGCCGCATGCGATCAACCGGGCAAGCGAAGCGGTGACCTGGCGAAAGCCATTGACATTGTTGTCACATGTTTGAAAAGGCGGGGAGCGAGGCTGGAGCGTTGCTGCGGCATATGCTCCGCCGGATTGCTTTTGCCGATGAAGAGAGGGGAACGATCCAGATGGCTTTTGAAAAAGAAACGTTGTTTTGGAACGAAAAATTCGGTAGCGACGATTATACCTTGACGCGGCTGCCTTACAGCAAAGCTCCAAGCTCCCTGGCGCCCATTATGACAACCGTCGGCGGTTCGCTTTCGGAGGAAGTGGCGCAGCGCGTCCTTCAAATGAGCAAGGGGGCTCCACTGGCCACTTTTATGATTTTGCTCGCCGGTGTTCAGTCGCTCTTGCATAAATATACAGGCGCTTCTGACATTCTGGTCGGCATGCCAGTTGTACGGAAACCGACGGAGACGCGCCGATCCGTTAATCATACGGTCATTTTGAAAAACTCGCTTTCGGTGGGTGCGACTTTTAAAACGCTTCTGAGCGAGCTGAGGACTTCCTTGCCGGAAGCGATTCAGCACCAACATATTCCGTTCTTGAAAATGGCGGAGAAGCTGGACCTGCAATATGCAGACGGGATACCCGTCATCCATACGCTAGTATCCCTTAAGGAGCTGCATCTGGACGAAATCGGGCAAAACGTGGTCACGGATTGTTCCTTTGAATTCAGCTTAACCGGCGGGACGATACAGCTAGCGCTGTCATATAACGAGCACTTATATGACTCCGAGTTCATGACTCGGGTCGTCGGCCATCTGAATCGCCTGCTGGCCGTGGGGCTTCACGAGTTGGAGCTGGACATCGTGCGGGCGGACATGCTGTCGGAGGACGAGAAATTTCAATTGCTGCAAAGCTTTAACGATACCGAGAAGGACTATCCCCGTGATCGGACGATTCATCAGCTCGTGGAGGAGCAGGCGAAGCGGGTGCCCGAAGCGACGGCGGTTGTCTTTGAGGGGCGGCGGCTTTCGTACGCGGAGCTGAATGAACGGGCGAACCGGCTGGCGCGGACGCTGCGATCGGTCGGCGTGCTGCCCAATCAGCTGGTAGGCTTGATGGCCAGGAGATCGCTGGAGACGGTCGTTGGCATTCTGGCGGTTCTGAAAGCTGGCGGTGCCTACGTGCCGATCGACCCGGAATACCCGGAAGAACGCATCCGCTACATTCTGGAGAACTCGAACGCGCAGTTGCTGCTGACTCAAAGGGAGCTGCTGCTGCAGGTGCCGTTCGAAGGGACCGTGGTGGCGCTGGATGACGAGCAGGCCTACAGCGACGATGGCTCGAACCTGGAGCCGGCCAGCGGTCCGAACGATCTGGCTTATGTCATCTATACATCAGGTACGACGGGCAAACCCAAAGGGGTCATGCTGGAGCATCGCGGGCTGGTCAGCCTGAAACTGACGTTTGCCCATACGCTTCACACGACCGAACAGGATCGAGTGCTGCAATTCGCCAGCCTATCGTTCGATGCGTCGTGCTGGGAGATGTTCAACGCCCTGTATTTCGGGGCGACCTTATATATACCGTCAACCGAGACGGTTTTGGATGATCAGCTGTTCGAACGTTTCATGAACGAGCATGCAATTACGATCGCCACTTTGCCGCCAACTTATGCGGCTTATTTGAATTCAGACCGCCTGCCGAGTCTGAGCAGGCTCATCACGGCGGGCTCCGCCGTTTCAGCAGAATTCGTGCAGCAGTGGAAAGACAAGGTACAGTACTATAACGCGTACGGTCCGACGGAAGCCTCGATCGCCACATCCGTGTGGGCGGCGTCTACGTATGACACCGAACGCAGAGCGATACCGATCGGACGTCCGATCTGGAACCATCGCTTGTATATACTGGGCGCACAGAATCAGCTAGCGCCTATCGGAGTGGAGGGAGAATTATGCATCGCGGGCGTCGGCCTCGCCCGGGGATATTGGAACCGGCCGGATCTGACGGCGGAGAAATTCATCGAACACCCGTTTGAGCCCGGAGAGAGACTGTACCGGACGGGCGACTTGGCCCGCTGGCTGCCGGACGGAAATATTGAGTACTTGGGCCGGATTGACCATCAGGTGAAAATCCGTGGATTCCGGATCGAGATCGGCGAGATTGAAGAGCAGCTTCTGAAGATCGACTCCGTGCAGGAGACGATCGTAATCGCGCGGGAAGGCAAAAGCGGGCAAGAACTGTGCGCTTACCTGGTCGCGGGCCGCCCGCTTACGCTCGGCGAGCTGAGAAGCGAGCTGGCGCAAAAGTTGCCGAATTACATGATTCCGGCGCATTTTGTTCAGCTTCCGCGGATGCCGCTCACGCCGAACGACAAAATCGACCGCAAGGCTTTGCCCGCCCCGGAAGGAAACGCACTGACCGGCGGCGCGTACGTAGCTCCCCGCAATGAAGCGGAGCGGACGCTTGCCGATGTGTGGCAGGCGGTATTGAACGCCGATCGCGTTGGGGTAACGGATCATTTCTTCGAGCTGGGCGGAGACTCGATCAAGTCCATTCAAGTATCTTCGCGGCTTCATCAAGCCGGGTACAAGCTGGAAATCCGGGATTTGTTCAAATATCCGACTATCTCACAGCTCAGCCTGCATGTGAAACCGATCGGACGTACCATCGATCAAGGCGAAATAACGGGTGAAACGGCGCTGACGCCGATTCAGCATTGGTTTTTCGAGAGCTCCTTTGCGGACCCGCATCATTTCAACCAGTCGGTGATGCTGTACCGGAAGGAACGCTTCGACGAAGAGACGGTGCGTCAGGTGCTGCAAAAGCTGGCCGAGCATCATGACGCCTTGCGGATGGTGTTCCGCAAGACGGAACAAGGGTTTAGCGCGCGGACCCGCGCGATTCAGGAAGGCGGGCTGTTCACGCTGGACGTGTTCGACTTCAAGGATGCGGAGAATACCGCGCAGGCTGTGGAAGCGAAGGCAACGGACATTCAAGCGGGCATCGATCTGGAGAACGGGCCCCTCGTGAAGGCGGGACTGTTCCGGTGCGCGGACGACGATCATTTGCTGCTCGCGGTTCATCATGCCGTGGTGGACGGCGTGTCTTGGCGCATTTTGATGGAGGATTTCGCTCTGGGTTACGAGCAGGCCGGCAAAAGCGAGGAAATTCGTTTCCCGGCCAAAACGGATGCGTACCGCACTTGGTCCGAGCAGCTGGCCGCTTACGCGCAAAGCCCGGAGATGGCGAAGGAACGGGCCTATTGGCAGGCCGTGGAACAAATTGCGGTTCCGGCCGTGCCGAAGGATCTGGAGGCGGACGTTACGACGCAGCAGGACAGCGAATCGCTGTTCGTGCGTTTGACTCCCGAAGAAACGGAGCTGCTGCTGAAGCGGGTTCACCGGGCCTACAACACCGAAATGAACGATATTTTGGTAACGGCGCTCGGCATAGCCGTTCGCAAGTGGACGGGACACGAACGGGTGCGGATCAATCTCGAAGGACACGGACGCGAATCGATCGGAACGGATATCGACATCACGCGCACAGTCGGCTGGTTTACGACCAAGTTTCCGGTCGTCCTAGAGCCGGAAACCGACCGGGATTTGGCCTATCAGATTAAACAGGTCAAGGAAAGTTTGCGCCGCATTCCGAACAAAGGGCTTGGGTACGGCATATGCCGCTATCTCTCCAAATCGGAGGATGGCTTTGTTTGGGGCGCAGAGCCGGAAATTAATTTTAATTACCTCGGCCAGTTCGACGATGATGTCAACCAGGACGAGATCGGTATATCTTCTTATTCCAGCGGCAGCCCGGCCAGCGACCGGCAGGCCCGCAGCTTTGTGCTGGATATCAACGGCATGGTGCTGGACGGCGCTTTATCGCTTGATCTTAGCTACAGCCGGAAGCAGTATCACAAGGTAACGATGGAAGCCTTCGCTCAGCGGCTTGAGCAAAGTCTACGAGAGCTCATTATCCACTGCGCAGGCAAAGAAAATACCGAATTGACGCCTAGCGACGTGCAATTTAAAGGCTTGACCATCGCCGAACTAGAGCAAATCGCCCAGCGCTCGGGCCATCTCGGGGAAATCGAAAATATTTACTCGCTTACGCCGATGCAGAAGGGCATGTGGTTCCACAGCGCGCTTGACCGGCAAACGGCCGCTTACTTCGAGCAGACGCGATTTACGATGAGGGGAGTACTCGACGTCCAGCTTTTCGAGAGGAGCTGGACGGAACTTGCGAAACGTCATTTGGTGCTGCGGGCGAATTTTGTGCAAGGACCGGCGGGCGAGCCGCTGCAAATCATATACCGCGACAAGCCGGTCGGCTTTGAATATGAAGAGCTGCTTCATTTGCAGGCGGACGAGAAACAAGCGTATTTGGATAAAAAGGCCGAGGATGACAAACTTCGCGGCTTCGACATGGAACATGACGCGCTCGTTCGGGTTACGATCCTGCGCACCGAAGAGCAAAGCTATCATGTGCTGTGGAGTTTCCAGCATATTTTGATGGACGGCTGGTGCCTGCCGCAGCTGACGCAGGAGCTGTTTGAGACGTACTCGGCCTTGGCATCCGGCAAGCAGCCAGCGGGAGATAAGGGATCGGATTATGGCGCTTACATCGAATGGTTGGAGAAACAGGACGATCAGGCGGCATCCGGCTATTGGACGGCATTCCTGGCAGGTTATGAAGGGCAAACCGTACTCCCGGGACAAAAGGAATCGGCGCCGAACGGCAGATTTACGGCTGATCACGTCACCGCCGAGCTGGGCAAGGACTTGAGCGAGCGGATGGACCGGGTGGCGAAACAGCGCCTGGTTACGGTCAATACGCTGCTGCAAGCCGCTTGGGGCGTTATGCTGCAAAAATATAACGGAACAAACGATGCCGTATTCGGCAGCGTCGTGGCCGGAAGACCGGCGGAAATCCCGGGTATCGAGTCCATGATCGGGCTGTTCATCAATACGGTGCCGGTCCGCGTCACGAGCGAAGCGGACACCGTGTTCGCCGACCTGATGGCGAAGCTCCAAGAGTGGGCGCTGGAGTCCGGGCGTTATGATTACTATCCGTTGTATGAAATTCAAGCCCGCAGCGTGCAAAAGCAGAACCTGATCAACCATATCATCGCTTTCGAGAACTATCCGGTGGACGAGCAGATGGAGCAGGCGGGCGACCAGCAGCACGGCGACCTGACGATCGCTGACGTTCAGATGGAGGAGCAGACGAACTATAACTTCAACGTGACCGTGGTGCCGGGAGTCGAAATCGAAATCCGGTTTGACTTTAACGCCGAAGTGTTCGATAAAGACAGCATCGAGCGGCTCAAGGGGCATCTCGTCCATCTGCTGGAGCAGGTGACGGATAACCCGGAAATTACAGTGGGCGAGCTGGAACTTGTGACGGAGGCGGAAAAGGCCGATCTTCTCGGACGTTTTAACGACACCACCACGGAATTTCCGCGCGAGAAGACGCTCGTTCAATTGTTCGAAGAACAGGCGGAGCTTTACCCGGACAACGTGGCCGCCGTCATGAACGAGCGACAGCTGGCTTACCGCGAGCTGAACGAGCGATCCAACCGCCTTGCGCGGAAGCTGCGGGAGACGGGAGTAGAAGCGGACCAACTGGTAGCGATTCTGGCCGAACGCTCGCTCGATATGGTCGTCGGCATTCTGGCGATTCTCAAAGCGGGCGGAGCATACGTGCCTGTCGATCCGGACTACCCGGAGGAGCGCATCCGCTTCATGATCGAGGATTCGGGCGCGCCGTTATTGCTGATTCAAAAGCATCTGCACGAGAAGACCGACTTCGCAGGAACGCGCCTCGAATTGGACGATTTCGTTTGGGGCGACAGAGGGGCGGACTCCGAAGGTGCGTTGGACGCTTCGAACCTGGAGCCAATTTCCGGGCCGGGCAACCTGGCATATGTCATCTACACGTCGGGAACGACCGGCAGACCGAAAGGAACGCTGATCGAGCATAAGAACGTCGTGCGCCTCCTGTTCAACGACAAGAACCTGTTCGACTTCGGACCGTCTGACACGTGGACGCTGTTCCACTCGTTCTGCTTCGATTTCTCCGTCTGGGAAATGTACGGAGCGCTGCTGTACGGAGGCAAGCTGGTCATCGTACCGCCGCTGACGGCGAAAAATCCGGCCGATTTCCTGGCGCTGCTGGGCCGCGAACAGGTCACGATTTTGAACCAGACGCCAACGTACTTCTACCAGCTACTGCGTGAGGTCTTGGCGGACCATCCGTACGATCTGCGGATTCGCAACGTCATCTTCGGGGGCGAAGCGCTGAGTCCGCTGCAGCTCAAGGGCTTCAAGACGAAGTACCCGGAGACGAAGCTGATCAATATGTACGGCATTACCGAGACGACGGTTCACGTGACATATAAGGAAATAACGTGGGTCGAAATGGAGGCGGCGAAGAGTAATATCGGCAAGCCGATCCCGACGCTGAAGGTGTACGTCCTGGATGAAAACCGCCGCCCTGTGCCGATCGGCGTAGCGGGCGAAATGTACGTGGCCGGGGAAGGCCTTGCGAGAGGATACCTGAACCGTCCGGATCTGACGGCGGAGAAGTTCGTCGATTCCCCGTTTGCGGAGGGGGAGAAACTGTACCGCTCGGGTGACTTGGCGGCTTGGCTACCGGACGGCAACATCGAATACCTGGGCCGGATCGATCATCAGGTGAAGATCCGCGGGTACCGGATCGAGCTGGACGAAATCGAGACGCAGCTGCTGAACGTCGAGGGCGTGGAAGAAGCGGTGGTGCTCGCCCGTCAGGACGGCGAGGGCGAGAAGGCGCTTGTCGCCTACTTTGTGGCGGACCGAACGCTGACGGTCAGCGAAATGAGAACCTCGCTGGCCCAGGGAATGCCGGGGTACATGATCCCGTCGTACTTCGTGCAGTTGGAGCGCATGCCGCTGACGACCAACGGCAAAGTGGACCGCAAAGCGCTGCCGGAGCCGCAGGGCGGCATACAAACGGGCGTCGAATACGTAGCGCCGCGTAACCGGACGGAGTCCCAGCTTGTGAAGATCTGGGAGGAAGTACTGGGCTACTCCGGCATTGGAGTCCTGGACAATTTCTTCGACCTGGGAGGCCATTCCCTGCGGGCGACGACACTGGTGAGCAAGGTGCATCAGGAGCTGAACGTTGAGCTACCTCTGCGCGACGTATTCCGCTACTCGACAATCGAAGAGATGGCTCTGGCCATCTCCCGGATCGGAGAGCAGTTGTTCTCGTCGATTCCGCTGGCAGGCGCAAGAACATATTATCCGCTTTCCTCAGCTCAGAAGCGGCTGTTTATCCTGAATCAGCTGGAAGGGGCCGATCAGAGCTACAACATGCCGGGCGTGCTACTGCTGGAAGGATCGATTGACCGGAGCCTGCTGGAGAAGGCTTTCCGGGGACTGATCGCACGGCACGAAACGCTGCGAACTGGCTTTGAGATCGTACAAGGCGAAGCAATACAGCGCATTTACGAGAGCGTCGACTTTGCTGTCGAGTACCGTCATGCGAGCGAGGAAGAAGCGCCTGAAGTCGTGCAGGCCTTCATCCGGCCTTTCGACTTGGCGAAGCCTCCGCTGCTGCGGGCGGAGTTCGTAGAGCTGGCAGCCGAACGTTATTTGCTGATGTTCGACATGCACCATATCGTCTCCGACGGGGTTTCGATGGACGTGTTAGTCGAGGAACTCGTTCGTCTGTACGGCGGCGAGTCATTAGAGCCTTTGCGCATTCAATACAAGGACTATGCGGTATGGCAGCAGTCGGACGAGCAAAAAGTGCAGTTGAAACGCGAGGAAGCTTACTGGCTGGACCGTTACCGGGGCGAGCTGCCGGTTCTGGAAATGCCGACGGACTATCCGCGTCCTGCCGTGCAGAGCTTTGAGGGACAAACGCTGACGTCCTTCGTGGACGAGGCAACGAACGAAGGCTTAAAGCAACTGGCGGCTCAAAGAGGAACGACGCTGTATATGGTGCTGCTTGCGGCATATACCGTGCTTTTGCATAAATACACAGGTCAGGACGATTTGATCGTCGGAACGTCGATTGCGGGCAGAACGCACGGAGACACGCAATCTTTGATCGGAATGTTCGTTAATACGCTGGCGCTCCGCAATTATCCGGCTTCGGAGAAGACCTTCCTGTCGTATCTGGAAGAAGTGAAAGAAACGACCTTAGGCGCTTACGAGCATCAGAATTATCCGTTCGAAGAGCTCGTCGATAAAGTGCAGGTCAGCCGGGATTTGAGCCGCAACCCGCTGTTTGACACGATGTTCTCCCTGCAAAACTTGGAGGACAAAGAGTTTGGGCTGGAAGGGCTGAAATTGTCCCCGTACCCTAGCGAATACGGCACGGCCAAGTTCGACCTGAGTGTGGATGTTACGGAAGAAAACGGCGGCCTGGAGTGCAGCTTTGAATTCGCAACGGCTCTTTATAAAGAAAGCACGATCCGGCGGCTGTCGACTCATTTCGGACATTTGCTTGCGGCGATCGTAAGCCGTCCGGATGCGAAGATTGCCGAGCTGAACTTGTTGACGGCAGAGGAAAAAGAGCAAATTCTCGGCGCGTTCAACCCGGCGCAGCCGGAAGCGGCTCCTGTGGCGGCGTTCCATCGGCTGTTCGAGGAACAGGCGGAGCGCACGCCGGAAGCGGCGGCCGTCGTGTACGAGAACGACCGGCTGACGTATGCGGAGCTGAACGAGCGGGCGAACCGCTTGGCGGCTACGCTGCGCGCAAGCGGCATCGGCCGGGAGACGATCGTCGGCATTCTCGCCGAGCGTTCGGTGGACTTGCTGGTGGCCGTGCTGGCCGTCTGGAAAGCGGGCGGGGCGTATGTGCCGCTCGACCCGGATTATCCGGCGGAGCGCGTGCGGTTCATGCTCGAAGACAGCGGAGCGAAGGTGCTGCTGACGCAAACGCCGCTGCGAGAGCGCGCCGAAGCCTGGCTCGGCGAAGAGGATCTGGCGCTGGCGGCGGTGTTGTACCTCGACGACGAAGCGTCGTACAGCGAGGAGCGGACGAATGCCGACAGCTTCCATGAAGCCCGTCCGGAGGATCTGGCGTACGTGATTTATACGTCGGGAACGACGGGCAAGCCGAAGGGCGTGATGATCGAGCACCGCAGCCTGGTGAACACGGCGGCGGGCTACCGGCGGGAATACAGGTTGGATCAGTTCCCGGTGCGGCTGCTGCAGCTCGCAAGCTTCTCGTTCGACGTGTTCGTGGGAGATATCGCGCGGGCGCTGTACAACGGAGGCACGATGGTGATTGTGCCGAAGGACGACCGGATCGATCCGTCTCGTCTGCACCACTGGATGGAGCGGGAACGGGTCACCATCTTCGAATCGACGCCGGCGCTGATCGTGCCGTTCCTGGAGTACGTGCACGAGCAGCGGCTGGATATGAGCTGGATGGAGCTGTTGATCACGAGCTCGGACAGCTGCAGCGTGGCGGATTACCGGACCTTGCAGGAACGCTTCGGCTCGTTGTTCCGGATCATCAACGCATACGGCGTGACGGAAGCGGCGATCGACTCCAGTTTCTACGACGAGCCGCTGACGAAGCTGTCGCAGACAGGCCATGTGCCGATCGGCAAGGCGTGGCTGAATGCGAAATTCTACATCGTGGACGCGCATCTGAACCCGGTGCCGGTTGGGGTGCTAGGCGAGCTGGTCATCGGCGGAGTCGGAGTGGCGCGCGGGTACTTGAACCGTCCGGAGCTGACAGAAGAGAAGTTCGTAGACAGCCCGTTCGCCGCGGGCGAGCGGCTGTACCGCACGGGCGACTTGGCGCGGTGGATGGAAGACGGCAACGTGGACTTCATCGGCCGGATCGACAACCAGGCGAAAATCCGGGGCTACCGGATCGAGACGGGCGAGATCGAGTCGCAGCTGCTGCGGGTGGAAGGCGTGCGCGAAGCGGTGGTGCTGGTTCGAAGTGACGCGAACGGGCAGAAAGCGCTGTGCGCGTATTACACGCCGGATACCGGAGCGGAGCTGGCAGTGAACGATCTGCGCGGCGCGCTGGCGCAGGAGCTGCCGGGCTACATGATCCCGTCGTACTTTGTGGAGATGGAGCGCCTGCCTCTGACGCAGAACGGAAAGATTGACCGGAAGGCGCTGCCAGCGCCGGAAGGGGAAGCGGGAAGCGGAACGGAGTACGTCGCACCGCGCAATGAGCTGGAAACGAAGCTGGCGGCGATTTGGCAGGAGGTGCTGGGGCTTGCGAAGGAGATTGGCGTTCACGACAACTTCTTCGACATCGGTGGTCACTCCCTGCGGGCGACGACGCTGGTCAGCAAGATTCATAAAGAATTGAGCGTGGATCTGCCGCTGCGCGACGTGTTCCGCCATTCCACCATTGAGAGCATGGCCGCCGCCATTTCCCGGCTGGATGAGCAGACATTCGTTGCCATTCCGGTGGCGGATGACCGAGAGGTGTACCCGCAATCTTTTGCTCAAAAACGTCTCTTTATCCTGAATCAACTGGAAGGCGCGGAGCTTAGGTACAACATGCCAGAAGCGATGTTGCTGGAGGGTGCTTTGGACCGGGCAAGGTTCGAAGAAGCGTTCCGTAAGCTCGTGGCGCGGCATGAAACGCTGCGCACCGGGTTCGAAATGGTGGACGGCGAAGCATCGCAGCGGATTTACCAGGACGTGAATGTTGCCGTGGAGTTCTATCGAGTGGATGAGCAAGAGGCCGAAGAGATGGTTCGCCGTTTCGTCCGTCCGTTTGACTTGGCGAAGCCTCCGCTGCTGAGGGTAGGCCTTGTCGAGCTGGCTCCGGAACGCCATATTCTAATGTACGACATGCATCATATTATTTCCGACGGCGTCTCGATGGAAATTTTTGTTGAAGAATTCGTCCGCTTGTACGGCGGCGAGCAATTGGAGCCTCTGCGCATTCAGTACAAAGACTACACCGTTTGGCAGCATTCGCAGGAGCAGAAAGAACGGCTTCAGCGTCAGGAGGCGTACTGGCTGGACATGTTCCAAGGCGAGCTTCCGGTGCTGGAAATGCCGACCGATTATCCGCGTCCGGCCGTGCAGAGCTACGAAGGCCAAACGCTGGAGTTTTTCTTCGACGCTTCGAAAACCGACGGCCTGAAGCAGCTGGCCTCGGAAACGGGCACGACGCTGTTTATGGTGCTGCTTGCGGCGTATAACGTCCTTCTGCATAAATATTCAGGTCAGGAAGACGTGATCGTCGGTACGCCGATTGCCGGAAGGAATCATGGAGATGTGCAGCCGTTGATCGGGATTTTCTTAAACACGCTGGCTATCCGCAGTTATCCGGCTTCGGAGAAGACATTCCTGTCATACCTGAACGAAGTCAAAGAAACGACCCTCCACGCCTTCGAGCATCAAAACTATCCGTTCGAAGAATTGGTGGACAAGGTGCAAGTCACCCGTGATTTAAGCCGCAATCCGCTCTTCGACACGCTGTTTACGATGCAGAATACGGAAAACGAGGAATTTGAGCTAGAAGGGCTTCGCCTGATTCCTTATCCGAGCGTATTGGATACCGCGAAGTTTGATATCAGCTTGGATGTGGGCGAGGAGAACGGCGGCTTGGATTACAGCTTCGAATATGCGACGGCTCTCTACAAAAGGGAGACGATCGAACGGCTGGCGAAACATTACGAGCGGCTGCTCGAAACGATCGTAAGCCGTCCGGATGCGAAGATTGCCGAGCTGAACTTGCTGACGGCAGAGGAAAAAGAACAAATTCTCGGCGCGTTCAACCCGGCGCAGCCGGAAGCGGCTCCTGCGGCCGCGTTCCACCGGCTGTTTGAGGAACAGGCGGAGCGCACGCCGGAAGAGGCGGCCGTCGTGTACGAGAACGACCGGCTGACGTATGCGGAGCTGAACGAGCGAGCGAACCGCTTGGCGGCTACGCTGCGCGCAAGCGGCATCGGCCGGGAGACGATCGTCGGCATTCTCGCCGAGCGTTCGGTGGACTTGCTGGTGGCCGTGCTGGCCGTCTGGAAAGCGGGCGGGGCGTATGTGCCGCTCGACCCGGATTATCCGGCGGAGCGCGTGCGGTTCATGCTCGAAGACAGCGGAGCGAAGGTGCTGCTGACGCAAACGGCGCTGCGAGAGCGTGCTGAAGCCTGGCTTGACGAAGAGGAGCTGGCGCTGGCGGCGGTGCTGTACCTGGACGACGAAGCGTCGTACAGCGAGGAGCGGGCGAATGCGCCGATTGGCTCGGGCATAGTCTCCGGCAAGCTGACGGATACTGTGGACGACGGCGATGAGAGCCATCAGAATGTTGGCACCGACAGCTTCCATGAAGCCCGTCCGGAGGATCTGGCGTACGTGATCTACACGTCGGGAACGACGGGCAAGCCGAAGGGCGTGATGATCGAGCACCGCAGCCTGGTGAGCACGGCGGCGGGCTACCGGCGGGAATACCGGTTAGATCAGTTCCCGGTGCGGCTGCTGCAGCTCGCAAGCTTCTCGTTCGACGTGTTCGTGGGAGATATCGCGCGGACGCTGTACAACGGAGGCACGATGGTGATTGTGCCGAAGGACGACCGGATCGATCCGTCTCGTCTGCACCACTGGATGGAGCGTGAACGGGTCACCATCTTCGAATCGACGCCGGCGCTGATCGTGCCGTTCCTGGAGTACGTGCACGAGCAGCAACTGGATATGAGCTGGATGGAGCTGTTGATCACGAGCTCGGACAGCTGCAGTGTGGCGGATTACCGGATCTTGCAGGAACGCTTCGGCTCGTTGTTCCGGATCATCAATGCTTACGGAGTGACGGAAGCGGCGATCGACTCCAGCTTCTACGACGAGGAATTGGCGAAGCTGCCGCAGACAGGCCATGTGCCGATCGGCAGAGCGTGGCTGAATGCGAAATTCTACATCGTGGATGCGCACCTGAATCCGGTGCCGGTCGGGGTGCTGGGCGAGCTGGTCATCGGCGGAGTCGGAGTGGCGCGCGGGTACTTGAACCGTTCGGAGCTGACAGAAGAGAAGTTCGTAGACAGCCCGTTCGCCGCGGGCGAGCGGCTGTACCGAACGGGAGACTTGGCGCGGTGGATGGAAGACGGCAACGTGGACTTCATCGGCCGGATCGACAACCAGGCGAAAATTCGGGGGTACCGGATCGAGACGGGCGAGATCGAGTCGCAGCTGCTGCGGGTGGAAGGCGTGCGCGAAGCGGTGGTGCTGGTTCGAAGTGACGCGAACGGGCAGAAGGCGCTATGCGCGTATTACACACCGGATACCGGAGCGGAGCTGGCAGTGAACGATCTGCGCGGCGCGCTGGCGCAGGAGCTGCCGGGGTACATGATCCCGTCGTACTTCGTGGAGATGGAGCGCCTGCCTCTGACGCCGAACGGAAAGATTGACCGGAAGGCGCTACCGGCGCCGGAAGGGGAAGCGGGAAGCGGAACGGAGTACGTCGCACCGCGCAATGAGCTGGAAACGAAGCTGGCGGCGATTTGGCAGGAGGTGCTGGGGCTTGCGAAGGAGATTGGCGTTCACGACAACTTCTTCGACATCGGCGGCCACTCCCTGCGGGCGACGACGCTGGCGGGCAAGGTATTTAAGGAATTAAACGTCAACCTGCCGCTGCGCGACGTATTCCGTCACTCGACGATTGCGGCGATGGCCGAGGCGATCGCCCGGATGGAACGGCGGGAGCATGAGGCCATTCCTCAAGCGGAGGAGAGAGAGTACTACCCTCTGTCCTCCGCGCAGAAACGGCTGTTCATTCAGCACACGCTGGATGGAGCGGATCAGCTTTACAACATGCCGGAGCTGGTGCAGGTGGAAGGCGAGTTTGACTTAGACCGGTTGGAAGCCGCCTTGCGGAAATTGATAACACGGCATGAATCGCTGCGCACCGGTTTTGAAATCGTGAAGGCCGAAGCGGTTCAGCGGATTTACCCGCAGGTCGATTTTGCTATTGAGCATCATCAAGCGGATAAAGAGGATGCGGCTCAAATCGAGCAGATCGTCCGCAGCTTCGTTCGTCCGTTTGATCTCGGCAAGCCGCCGCTGCTGCGCGCCGGGGTCATCGAGCTGGAGCCGAACCTGCATATTCTCCTTTTCGACATGCACCATATGGTGTCCGACGGCGTATCGATGGCGATTGTGATCGATGAGTTCTCGAGTTTCTACGCCGGGGAAGAACTGCCGCCACTGCGCATTCAATACAAGGATTATGCCGTTTGGCAGCAGTCGAAGGCCCACCGAGAGCGGATTGGGCGGCAGGAAGCGTACTGGCTGCAAACCTTCGAAGGCGAGTTGCCGACGGCGGACCTGCCGATGGACTACGAACGGTCTGCGGCTCGCAGCTACGAAGGCGCGCATCTGGAGTTCGACGTCGAAGCTTCTCTCTCTGCGCGGCTGCGCGAATTGGCGGCCGAGCGTGAAAGCACGCTGTTCATGGTGCTGCTTGCGGCTTATACCGTGCTGCTGTCCAAGTACAGCGGGCAGGAGGACTTGGTCGTGGGTACCCCGGTGGCGGGAAGAACGAACGCCGATTTGGAACCGGTCATCGGGATGTTTGTCAATACGCTGGCGATCCGCAATCGTCCGTCGGGCGACAAAACGTTCTTGTCCTACCTGGAAGAAGTGAAGGAAACGGCTTTGGGTGCTTTCGAGAACCAGGATTATCCATTCGAGGATCTGGTGGAGCGTTTGAATGTGAAGCGGGAGCCGGGCCGCTTCCCGCTGTTCGATGCCGTTTTCGACTTGCAAAATATCGAAGAACGAGACGCCGAGCTGGAAGGGGTCAGCCTGAAGACTTACGAGCTTGACCATTTGGAAGAAGCGAAGTTCGATCTGACGCTGTTTATGTATGAAAACAACGGGGCGCTGAGCGGGGGCTTCTTCTACGCCACCAAGCTGTTCAAAGAAGCGATGATCCGCACCTTGACCGAGGATTACCTGCGGGTACTGTCTCAAATTGCGGAAAATCCACAACTCGAGTTAAGCCGGATTGAATGTCATAAACCGGCGGCAGGCGCAAAGAGTGCCGTCGATACGATCGAATTCGCGTTCTAATCCTACAAGCGCGCCTCCGCCGTCAAGCGAAAGCGGCGCGCATCCCAAGGAAGACGGCGAACAACGTCCAAGCCCGTAAACGCGCAGGCCGAAAGCATGCTTTTTCGGACCTGCGCCGGGGCATGCGGTCACTTCATTTTTAGGGGAGGTACAAATGAAATCTTTGTTTGAAAAGGAAGAACGGTACTGGAGCGGCAAGTTTGACGCCGATGACAGCCTGAGCTTCCTTCCCTACAGTCAATCCTCCAAATTATACGCCGACGGGGAAGCTGCGGCCGAGCCGGGTTTGCTTCACCGTACTCTGCCGAGCGAACTCTCGGAGAGAATCATTTGCCTCGCCAACGGTTCGGATTTGGCTTTGTACATGATTGTTTTGGCAGGAGTAAAAAGCCTGCTGTTCAAATATACCGGGCGGGACCAAGTGCTGGTCGGCATGCCTTCTTATAGAGCAGACCCCGACGGGACTCCGCCGCCGCATGACATCTTGGTGATCAAGACGTCCGTAAGCCGCCAGACTACGCTGAAAACGCTGCTCGGGGGCATCAAAGCTTCCATCGGCGAGGCGCTGGAGCATCAGCACCTGCCTTTTCGGAAAATGGTGGAGCCGCTCCATCTGGACTATACGGGGGACGGCCTCCCGGTCGTCAACACCGTCGCATCCTTCGCCCCGATTCATCCGGAACCGCTGGGTAACCGGGTGGCGGCCGATACAGTTTTTCGCTTCGACCGTCAAAACCACTCCATTGAGCTGGAAATAAGCTTTGACGGGCAGCGGTACGAGCGGGCATTTGTGGACCAGGCGGCCGACCATCTTGTTCGGCTGCTGTCCGTGCTTTTATTTCAGCCGGATCTGGAGCTCGGACAAGCCGATGTGCTGTCCCCAGACGAGAGGGAGACGCTGCTGAAGCGATTTAATGACACCGAAACCGGGTTCGAGCGGGGGAAAACGATTTACGGCTTGTTCGAAGAACAGGCGGAGCTTTACCCGGACAACGTGGCCGCCGTCATGAACGAGCGGCAGCTGACCTACCGCGAGCTGAACGAGCGATCCAACCGCCTTGCGCGGAAGCTGCGAAAGACGGGAGTAGAAGCGGATCAGCTGGTAGCGATTCTGGCCGAACGCTCGCTCGATATGGTTGTCGGCATTCTGGCGATTCTCAAAGCGGGCGGAGCCTACGTGCCTGTCGATCCCGACTACCCGGAGGAGCGCATCCGCTTCATGATTGAGGATTCGGGCGCGCCGTTATTGCTGATTCAGAAGCATCTGCATGAGAAGACCGACTTCGCAGGAACGCGCCTCGAATTGGACGATTTCGTTTGGGGCGACAGAGGGGCGGACTCCGCCGATGCGCTGGACGCTTCGAACCTGGAGCCGATTTCCGGGCCGGGCAACCTGGCATATGTCATCTACACGTCGGGAACGACCGGCAGACCGAAAGGAACGCTGATCGAGCATAAGAACGTCGTGCGCCTCCTGTTCAACGACAAGAACCTGTTCGACTTTGGGCCGTCCGACACGTGGACGCTGTTCCACTCGTTCTGCTTCGATTTCTCTGTCTGGGAAATGTACGGAGCGCTGCTGAACGGAGGCAAGCTGGTCATCGTACCGCCGCTGACGGCGAAAAATCCGGCCGATTTCCTGGCGCTGCTGGGCCGCGAACAGGTCACGATTTTGAACCAGACGCCAACGTACTTCTACCAGCTGCTGCGTAAGGTCTTGGCGGACCATCCGTACGATCTGCGGATTCGCAACGTCATCTTTGGGGGCGAAGCGCTGAGTCCGCTGCTGCTCAAGGGCTTCAAGACGAAGTACCCGGAGACGAAGCTGATCAATATGTACGGCATTACCGAGACGACGGTTCACGTGACATATAAGGAAATCACGTGGGTCGAAATGGAGGCGGCGAAGAGTAATATCGGCAAGCCGATCCCGACGCTGAGGGTGTACATCCTTGATGAAAACCGCCGCCCTGTGCCGATTGGCGTAGCGGGCGAAATGTACGTGGCCGGGGAAGGCCTTGCGAGAGGATACCTGAACCGTCCGGATCTGACGGCGGAGAAGTTCGTCGATTCCCCGTTTGCGGAGGGGGAGAAACTGTACCGCTCGGGTGACTTGGCGGCTTGGCTGCCGGACGGCAACATCGAATACCTGGGCCGGATCGACCACCAGGTGAAAATCCGCGGGTACCGGATCGAGCTGGACGAAATCGAGACGCAGCTGCTGAAGATCGCCGCCGTGCAAGAAGCCAAGGTGCTCGACTGCGACGACGCGAACGGCCATAAGCAACTTGTCGCTTATTACGTCGCAGAAACGAGGCTGGCGGCGAATGAACTCAAAGAGGAGCTCGCCAAGCAGCTTCCGGGTTATATGATTCCTTCGTACCTCGTGCAGCTTTCGCGGATGCCGCTGACCCCGAACGGGAAAATCGACCGCAAAGCGCTGCCCGCGCCGGAGGAAGCCGCGGACGGAGGAACGGAATATGTCGCGCCGAGAACGCTGCTCGAAATGAAGATCGCCCGCGTCTGGCAGGATACGCTTGGCGTTCCGCAGGTCGGCGTAAAGGATAACTTTTTTGAGTTGGGTGGCAATTCGTTAAGTCTGATGAGGCTCGTTCAAGCCGTTTACGATGAAACGGGCATTGAGATACCGCTGAACCGCCAATTCCATCATGTAACCGTTGAGGCCATGGCTTTCGGAGAGGGGGATCAGGGCCTGGATAAAGGGGGAGACTCCTTCATTAAGTTGAATAAAGCAGGAGATCTGAACGTGTTCTGCTTCCCTCCAGGCAGCGGCTTTGGCATCGGTTATCGAGAGCTTGCAAGCAGGCTCGACGGCGGGTTCGTGCTCTACGGCATTGATTTTATCGACGATGCCGTCGATTACGAGGCCATGCTGAACCGTTATGTGGACGAGATCGTCCGCATCCAGCCGGAAGGACCTTACGTGCTGCTCGGCTACTGCTTTGGAGGCAACCTGACGTTCGAGGTAGCCAAAACGATGGAGAAAAGAGGCTATTCCGTAACGGACGTGCTCATGGTGGACTCGTGGATTAAGGACACGCTGACGTCTTCCGAAACGTCGGAGAAAGAGCTTGAAGAAATGCTTGCCGATTTCGACGAAGAAGAGAAGGAATTAATGAGCAACCCGCTCGTGCGGGAGCGGGTTCATCGGAAGGTCAAAGCGACCTTGGCGTACGAAGCGCAGCTTATTAATTCCGGCACGATCCCGGCCCGGATTTACGAACTGATTGCGAAGGACAGCGAAGCGTTCCGCCTGGAGCACCAATTGCCTTCCTGGCGGGGGGCAACGACGCAAGCTTACGCCGATTACCGGCTGGAGGGTGCGCACGAGGAATTGCTGGAACTCGCGCGCGTGGAAGAAACGGCCGTCGTCATCCGGGACATCTTAGAGCAAGTCAAGCGGCAGATCGAAGCGGAGGCCGGGGTACTGCATGGAAGCTGACCGCCAGCCGTCTGTTCTAGAACAAGGCACAGCGGCGCCTTCCAAGCGTCAAACCGCTTACGCCGCCTGGAAAGCGTTCCGCTGGTTGATGTCCTATGTAAGCCGTCACAAAGGCTGGATGATCGTCGGTGTCTTGTCCGCGATTGCCGCCGCCGTTATTGAGATATGGACGGGAAGTTTGATCGAGCAGCTGACCACCCAGGCCGAGAAGGGGGCGGGGCCAATCGTTCTGCAAATCGTGTACACGGTCTTTGTGGTCATCTTGATCGGTGTGCCGGCGAAGTTTTTCATGAGCTTCGGCGTGGAGCGAAGCAGCGCCTCTGCGGTGCAGGATATCCGCAACCATGTCATGCGTCATATCGGCAAACTCCCGGTCTCCTATTTGGAAAAGCAGCACTCCGGCGACGTATTGTCGCGGATCAACAACGACCTGCAGCTCATCCAGCAGTTTATGATTCGGGACCTCGCCCAGTGGTTTTATCATCCGCTGTTGTTCATCGGCTGTTTCACTTATTTGATCTACCTCCAATGGGAGCTGATGCTGTACAGCCTGCTGTTATTTCCCGTAGCGCTGCTGGTTTCCCAATGGATCGGCAAGCAGTTGGAGCGGTTGACGGAGGAAGCCCAGGCGAACATGGGCCGAATGAACGTCAACCTCCAGGATACACTTGGAGGTATGCCTATTGTAAAAAGCTACCTGCTATCCGGCATGTTATCTCGCTCCTACCAAGTGCTGCTGCAATTGACGGCTCAAAAAAAGCTGGCCGTGAAAAAGCGGGAAGCCTGGGTCAACCCGCTGCTTTCCACGCTGATGATCAGCCCGATCATTTTCGCCGTCAGTTACGGAAGCTATTTGATCTACAAAGGGCAGCTAGGCGCGGGGGAGCTGATCGCCTTCCTGTACTTGCTGAATCTGTGTCTGGAGCCGCTGGAGCATATTCCCGAGCTCATCACGCGGACGTTCGAAATGGCCGGTGCCCTGAGAAGGGTCTCCGAAATCGTCGAGCAGCCGACCGAAACGGAAAATGGCCGTTCGCTTCCGAAAGCGAGCGCCTCCCCCATCGAGTTTCAGAACGTAACCTTCGGGTATGAGGAGAGATCCCCGATCCTGCGGAATGTTAGCTTCTCTGTGCCGGAAGGGAAGACGATCGCGCTTGTCGGAGCGAGCGGCGGAGGGAAGAGCACGGTGTTTAAGCTTGTATACGGCTTTTATCCGCTTCCGGAGGACCAGGGCGAGATCCGCGTGTTCGGCAGCCTGATCCACGGCGCCGATCCGGAGCAGCTTCGGTCGCATTTTTCCGTGGTAACCCAGGATTCATATTTGTTTAGCGGCACGATCGCTGAAAATATCGGCTACGGGCGGGAAGTAGCGTCGATGGACGAGATTATAGAAGCCGCCAAAGCCGCTCAGGCGCATTCCTTCATTATGCAGCTGCCCGACGGCTACCAGACGTATGTCGGAGAGCGCGGAGGCTTTTTGTCCGGCGGGCAGCGCCAGCGCATTGCAATGGCCCGGGCTTTTCTGAAGGATGCTCCCGTTCTGCTGCTGGACGAGCCAACGTCGGCTCTTGATCCGGAGTCGGAAAGCGCGGTTCAGGAAGCGCTGGGCGTATTGATGAAGCAGAGAACGACGATGGTTATTGCCCACCGGCTTTCTACAGTACAAAACGCCGACGAAATTTGGGTCATGGAACAGGGGAGTATTGTTGAAAAGGGCACTCATGAACAATTGTTGAAGATGAAGGGACTGTACGCCCAGTCGTACTATCAGGAATTTACTGAGTCTGCCGAACGCAGGGAGGTGGCGTACACATGAAAAAGGGCGGATGGCTCTCGCAAGTGAAAGAACTCGGCTACTTGCTGATGTTTATGAACCGCAAGCGCAAAACCCAGTACGCCATTGGCCTGGCCGTGACGGCGCTCACCCAGACATTGTTCCTGATCGCCTTCAGCTTGGTCGTACATAACTTGGTTGATTTCGCCGTGTCCCGGGATACGTCCCTGATGGTGGAAGCCTTTATTATTTTGGGCGCGGTCTTGTTCCTGGAAAATGTGATTTCTCCCTGGTTCATTTACTTAAACCAGCGCAGTGTCGAGCTGACTGTGCTGAATATCCGCGAACGTCTTTATGACAAGCTGTGCCGGGTGCGGCCGAGATTCCTGGAGCAGACGCACCATGGGGACTTGCTGTCGCGGGTGAACAACGACGTAACGACCGTTGAGTTTACATTCTCGCAGGTTTACTTCGTTTTGCTGCTTCAAGTTGTCTTTTGCATCGGCTCCATTGTCTCCATGGTGTTGATCGATTGGCGGTTTGCCGGCGTATCCTTCGTCATTCTGCTGCTGTCCTCCGTGGTCAGCCTGAAATTTGCGCGGGATATTCGCGCCTTGTCCGAACAAGGCTTGCTAACGCTCGGTAAAATGACCGAAAAATTCAAAGATTTTATGGGCGGCATTCAAATTGTGAAGCTGTTCCGCATCCGCACGATTTACGGCCAGTACGAGGCGTTGAACGAACAAATGACGCAGACGCTTCGGCAAACCGCGCAGAAGAATGGCATGCAGGCTGCGGTGAATCATTTTATCAGCTACGTCACGTTCTGCGGCATCATCGTCATCGGCAGTCTTCTTTATGCCTACGGACTGATGGGAATGGGAAGCGTCGCCGCCCTGGCGGTTCTGCAAGTGAATCTGACGCATGCCTTGTTGAACTTGGGGATGGTTCTGTCGATGACCCAAAATTCGCTCGCGGGCGCTCATCGGATTCAAGAGGTACTAAGAGAGGAAGAGGAACCGGAGCGTTTGGGATCTCCTCACAGCGAGCTCGTGTCGGAGGCTGCGGTGGAGTTTCGCGATGTGGAATTTTCCTATCAGGCGGATAAAAAGGTGCTTGTCGACATCTCCATGCAGGTGTTTCCCGGCCAGGTCGCCGCTATCGTGGGGACTAGCGGCAGCGGCAAAAGTACGCTGATCAAGCTGCTGCTCGGCTTTTATCCTGTGGACAGCGGAGAAATCCTGCTCCAAGGCAAACCGTTCGGCCATTACACGCTGGAAGAAATCCGCAGGCAGATTGCATACGTTCCGCAGGAGCCATTCTTGTTTACCGGCACGATTGAGGAAAACATCCGCTACGGCAACCCGGATGCAACGGATGAAGAAGTGATCGAAGCGGCCAAAGCGGCGTACGCTCACCATTTCATTCAGGAACTTCCTGAACAGTATAAAACGCCGGTGGGAGAGAGAGGAGCGTCGTTGTCGGGCGGACAAAGGCAGCGAATTGCGATCGCACGGGCGATTCTCAAAAACGCCCCGATTCTGCTGCTGGACGAAGCGACTTCCGCGCTGGATAACGAATCCCAGCATTGGGTACAGCAGGCCTTGAACGTATTGATGAAGGGGCGCACCACCATTCTGATCGCCCACCGACTCAGCACCGTGGAACATGCGGATTTGATTACCGTCATGAACCAAGGGACGGTCGTCGAGCGGGGCCGCCATCAGGACCTGCTGGCGCTCGGAGGTTTTTACGCCCGGCTGTACGGCTAGATCCGCTTTACGGCGGGCGGCTTCTTGCTCGCGAATGCGACAGAGTCTTTTAGTAATCCAAGGTATGACTTTATAACCGGTAGTTACCAGAAAACGTAGACACGAAAAATGAGGAAGAGTCCGATGGAGCCGTTCCGGGAATGGCCTGCGCGGTTCTTCTAAGAGTGACTAAGTGACATCTAGGTACAAAGCCTATCTATAAAGAATCTCTAAACCGGGAGTGTGTCGATGTGACAGAGAATACCAACGAGCAATATGGATTAACGCAAGCCCAGCGCCGAATATGGTTCATGGAAATTATGAATCCGGGAACGTCCATCACGATGCTTTCCGCGACCTACCAGATTACGGGCGAGATCAACACACAGCTTCTGAAGCAAGCGGCGGCAGAGATCGTCAAAACCTATGACGTTTTCCGAATCCGCATTAGCGGGGATTTGCAAAATCCAACGCAGTGGTTCGAAGAGCCGGAGAATGTCCAAGCTAGGATAAGCCGCCTCGAAATAGGCACAATCGAACAATTCTATGCTTGGGTGAAGGAAGTAAGCGAAAAACCGGCCAGCGTGTTCGACGAACACCTCTACGAATTTACGATTATTCATTTTGCGAACGGCCAAGTATGGCTCAATTTGACGGTAAACCATATTATCGCCGACGGCTTGTCCGTCAATGCTTTGCTGCATGCGGTGATGGAAAAATACCTGGAACTGCGCAAAGGCATCTCCAGCAGTTACCAGCCCCCTTCCTATCTAGATTATATTTCCGCGGAGCGTGAATATGAGCAATCGCAGCGTTATCAGAAAGGCAAGGAATACTGGCTGACGAAGTACAACACTTTGCCTGAAACGACCGGCATTAAATCGTATCCGCCATTCTTGATCGGCAGCGAATCCAATAAACTGTCCATCACTTTGGACGGTTCCCGGTATGAACGCATTCTGGCCTTCAGCGAACAATATCAGATCAGCTTATATACATTATTTCTGTCCGCCATGTACGTTTTATTGTACAAGCTGACCGACAGCACCGATGTTCCGGTCGGCACGGTTTTTGCCAATCGCACCAGCAAGAAGGAAAAAGAAACGATTGGCATGTTCGTCAGCACCGTGGCTACGCGGATTCGTCTGAATCCAGACAGGAACGTGCTTTCCTTGATCCAAACGGTTTCCAAGGAAAATACGGCGGATCTGCGGTATCAGAAATACCCTTATAACCAATTGATCCAGGATTTACGCGAACAACACGGCCGCAACGATCTTTCGGGGCTGTTCCGCACGTCTCTGGAATATCTGCCTTTGAAAATCGTGGAGTACGAAGAAATCAAGGTACGCCTGGAGGCTCACTTCGCTAGGCACGAGATGGACGATTTGCTGCTGCGCTTCGACCATATGCTGAATGAAGGACATGTCATTCTCCATGCTTCCTATCGTACCGGCTTGTTCGAGACGGCCGAGATTGATCGGATTATGGAACAGTATGTAACCGTTCTGGACCAGTTTCTTCAGACTCCCGAACTGCCGGTACGCGAGATTTCTCTGCTGAGCGATGAGGAGAGACACCGCATTCTGGGCGTTTTTAACCCGCCGGTGGCAGGGCTGAGCGAGGGAGAAGCGTTTCATCGGTATGTTGAAAAGTTTGCTCGAGAAATTCCAGATCATCCGGCAGTCGTCTACATGGACAAACAGCTGACCTACGGCGAATTGAACGAACGCGCCGAGCGGCTGGCTTCTCTCCTTCGCGAACAGGGCGTGGGAAGGGAGACGATTACGGGGATCTGGGCGGAGCGTTCGGTGGAACTGCTGGTCGGGGTGCTCGCCGTTTGGAAAGCCGGCGGAGCCTATGTACCACTGGACCCCGATTATCCGGCGGAGCGGATTGAGTACATGCTCAGCGATAGCGATGCATCGGTGCTGCTTACGCAGCGTCATCTGTTGGAGCGGGCCGGAGGTTGGTTGGCCGATGACCGGCTGAAGCTTCAAGCTGTCTATGCCATGGACGATGAACAGATTTATAACGGGGATGCCTTAGCCGTGGAATTTGAATCTGCCAACAGCGCCCCGCAAGACTTGGCTTATGTGATTTACACCTCGGGTACGACGGGACGCCCGAAAGGCGTCATGATCGAGCACGGCAGTCTCGTGAATACGGCGGATGCGTACCGTCGCGAGTACCGGTTGGATCAGTTTCCGGTGCGGCTGCTGCAGTTGGCCAGCTTCTCGTTTGACGTGTTCGTCGGAGACATCGCGCGGACGCTGTATAACGGAGGCACGATGGTGATTGTGCCGAAGGATGACCGGATTGATCCGAACCTCTTATACGGCTGGATTCGGGACCAAAACATTACGGTATTCGAATCGACGCCTGCGCTCATCCTGCCGTTCATGCAGCATATTTATGAAGAAGGGCTGGACGTTAGCTCCATGCAGTTGCTGATTACCAGCTCGGATGCTTGCAGTGTCACCGATTACCGATTGCTGCAGGAAAGATTCGGCGGACAATTCCGCATCATCAACAGCTATGGAGTTACCGAAGCGGCCATTGACAGCAGCTTTTACGGTGAGCCGCTGGATAAGCTGCCGTCGTCGGGTCATGTGCCGATCGGCAAAGCTTGGCTGAACGCCCGGTTTTACATTGTCGATGCCGCGTTAAAGCCGGTTCCTGTAGGGGTTCCGGGCGAGCTTGTCATCGGCGGCGCCGGGGTGGCGCGCGGGTACTGGAACCGTCCGGATCTAACCGCCGAGAAGTTTGCGGACAGCCCGTTTGTGCCGGGCGAACGTCTGTACCGGACAGGCGATTTGGCCCGCTGGCTGGAAGACGGCAACGTCGACTTCATCGGCCGGATCGACTATCAGGTGAAAATTCGCGGGTTCCGGATCGAACTCGGCGAAATTGAAACGGCCCTGCTGCGTTTCCCGGGCGTCAAGCAGGCTGTGGTGACCGACCGTATGGATGAGCAGGGGCAAAAGTATTTGTGCGGCTACGTGGCGGCGGATGCTTCCTTGCAACTGAGCGATCTGCTGTCCCAATTGAAGCAAAAGCTGCCGGCCCATATGGTCCCGGCCCGGCTGGTGTCTCTTGATAAGCTTCCGCTCACGCCGAACGGCAAAATTGACCGTAAAGCGCTGCCTGAACCGACCGGAGAGGTAGAAGCAGGCCGTGAGTATGTGGCTCCTCGCACAACGCTGGAAACAAGACTTGCTCTCATTTGGCAGCAGGTGCTGGGTATTGCGCGAGTTGGAGTCCAAGACGATTTCTTTGACTTGGGTGGTCATTCCTTGCGGGCCTCCACGCTGGTTTCCAAGATTCGGAAAGAGCTGCAAGTCGAGGTTCCCCTGCGGGAAGTTTTCCGCTACACCACGATCGAACAGTTGGCCCAAAGAATCGGCGGTTTAAGGCAGCAGGAGACGTATGAGATTACAAAGGCGGCTGAGGCCGAGTACTATCCGGTTTCATCCGAACAAAAGCGTCTGTACGTCCTGCGCCAGCTTGACGGGGCCGAGCGCAGCTACAATATGTCGGCGGCGCTTCTTCTCGAAGGCAAGCTGGACCGCACGCGCGTCGAGCACGCGTTCCGGGCGCTGATTCAGCGCCATGAGACGCTGCGTACCGGGATCGAGCAGGTTCAAGGCGAGCTTGTCCAGCGCATCTATGACGAGGTGGAGTTTGCTGTAGATTATTTCCAAGCGAGCGAGCGGGAAGTAGAGCAAGTGGTGGAAGCTTACTATCACCCGTTTGATCTGACCAAGCCGCCACTTTTCCGCATCGGCCTAATCGAAGTCGCCGAGGATCGCCACATTCTGCTGTTCGATATGCACCATATCGTCTCGGACGGCATTTCGACAGCGCTGCTCTTCGATGAGTTCAGCCGCCTGTATCGGGGCGAGGAGCTGGCCCCGCTGCGCATTCAATACAAAGATTATGCCGTTTGGCAGCATTCCGAAGCTTACGGGCAGATGCTCCAGCCGCAGAAGGAGTATTGGCTGGAACAGCTGTCGGGCGAGCTGCCGGTCTTGGAGCTACCGACGGACTTCCCGCGGCCTGCGGTGCAAAGCTTTGACGGCCGAACCGTGAAGTTTTATATCGAGAAAGATCGGACGGAGAAGCTGAAAGAGCTGGCGGCACGGACAGGGACGACCCTGTACATGGTGCTGCTGTCGGCTTACACCATCCTTATGCATAAATATTCGGGTCAGGAAGATCTGATCGTAGGAACGCCGATTGCCGGAAGAACACAGGAAGAAGTGCAGCCGATCGTAGGGATGTTTATCAACACGCTGGCCATTCGCAGCCGTCCGGAGCGTTCCAAGCCGTACCTTTCGTACCTGGAAGAAATCAAGGAAATCACGCTCGGGGCTTTCGAACACCAAAATTATTTGTTCGAAGACTTGGTGGAAAGTCTTCACATTCCGCGCGCGACTGGCCGGAATCCGCTCTTTGACACGTTCTTCTCCCTGCAAAATACGGAGAACGAGCAAATTGTCATCGAGGGGCTGGAGCAATCATTTTATCCGCTGGAAAACCGAACATCCAAGTTCGAGCTGCTCCTGGACATTTCGGAGCTAGACGGTCAGCTCGAATGTCGGTTGGAGTACGCTACGGCTTTGTATAAGCAGGAGACCGCGGAGCGGTTCGCCAGACATTATGACAAGCTGCTTGAAACCATCGCAGCAGCGCCGGACGGGGATATTACCTCGCTGGAAATGCTCAAGGAGGAGGAAATCCGCGAGCTGGTGCGCGGTTTCAACGATTCGGAGGCGGACTACCCGCGGCAGCAGACGATTCACGGCTTGTTCGAAGAACAGGCGGAGCTTTACCCGGATAACGTGGCCGCCGTCATGAACGAGCGGCAGCTGACCTACCGTGAGCTGAACGAGCGATCCAACCGCCTTGCGCGGAAGCTGCGGGAGACGGGAGTAGAAGCGGACCAACTGGTAGCGATTCTGGCCGAACGCTCGCTCGATATGGTTGTCGGCATTCTGGCGATTCTCAAAGCGGGCGGAGCCTACGTGCCTGTCGATCCCGACTACCCGGAGGAGCGTATCCGCTTTATGATCGAGGATTCGGGCGCGCCGTTATTGCTGATTCAAAAGCATCTGCATGAGAAGACCGACTTCGCAGGAACGCGCCTCGAATTGGACGATTTCGTTTGGGGCGACAGAGGGGCGGACTCCGAAGGTGCGCTGGACGCTTCGAACCTGGAGCCAATTTCCGGGCCGGGCAACCTGGCATATGTCATCTACACGTCGGGAACGACCGGCAGACCGAAAGGAACGCTGATCGAGCATAAGAACGTCGTGCGCCTCCTGTTCAACGACAAGAACCTGTTCGACTTCGGGCCGTCCGACACGTGGACGCTGTTCCACTCGTTCTGCTTCGATTTCTCCGTCTGGGAAATGTACGGAGCGCTGCTGAACGGAGGCAAGCTGGTCATCGTACCGCCGCTGACGGCGAAAAATCCGGCCGATTTCCTGGCGCTGCTGGGCCGCGAACAGGTTACCATTTTGAACCAGACGCCAACGTACTTCTACCAGCTGCTGCGTGAGGTCTTGGCGGACCATCCGTACGATTTGCGGATTCGAAACGTCATCTTTGGGGGCGAAGCGCTGAGTCCGCTGCAGCTCAAGGGCTTCAAGACGAAGTACCCGGAGACGAAGCTGATCAATATGTACGGCATTACCGAGACGACGGTTCACGTTACATATAAGGAAATCACGTGGGTCGAAATGGAGGCGGCGAAGAGCAATATCGGCAAGCCGATCCCGACGCTGAAGGTGTACGTCCTGGATGAAAACCGCCGCCCTGTGCCGATCGGCGTAGCGGGCGAAATGTACGTGGCTGGGGAAGGCCTTGCGAGAGGATACCTGAACCGTCCGGATCTGACGGCGGAGAAGTTCGTCGATTCCCCGTTTGCGGAGGGGGAGAAACTGTACCGCTCGGGCGACTTGGCGGCTTGGCTACCGGACGGCAACATCGAATACCTGGGCCGGATCGATCATCAGGTGAAGATCCGCGGGTACCGGATCGAGCTGGACGAAATCGAGACGCAGCTTCTGAACGCCCGGGGCGTGGAAGAAGCGGTGGTGCTCGCTCGTCAGGACGGCGGGGGCGAGAAGGCGCTTGTCGCCTACTTTGTGGCGGACCGGATGCTGACGGTCAGCGAAATGAGAACCTCGCTGGCCCAGGAAATGCCGGGATACATGATCCCGTCGTACTTCGTGCAGCTGGAGCGCATGCCGCTGACGACCAACGGCAAAGTGGACCGCAAAGCGCTGCCGGAGCCGCAAGGCGGCTTACAAACGGGCGTCGAATACGTAGCGCCGCGTAACCAGACGGAGTCCCAGCTTGTGAAGATCTGGGAGGAAGTGCTGGGCTACTCCGGCATTGGAGTCCTGGACAACTTCTTCGAGCTCGGAGGCCACTCCTTGCGGGCGACGAACCTTGTCAGCAAGATTCAGAAGGAAATGAACGTCGAACTTCCGCTGCGCGATGTGTTCCGCTATACGACGGTAGAGTCGATGGCCGGGGCTATTGCCAGCTTGGAAGAAACGCGGCACTGCTCGATTCCGAAAGCGGAAGAGAAAGCGTACTATCCGGTTTCCTCCGCGCAAAAAAGGCTGTACGTCCTGCACCAGCTGGATAGTTCGGAGCTGAATTATAACCTCCCAAGCGCCTTGCAATTGGAAGGGGCTTTGAACGAGGTCAAAGTGGAAAAGGCGCTGACTACTTTGGTGGCCCGGCACGATATGCTGCGCACCGGTTTTGAAATCGTGAATGGGGAGCCGGTTCAGCGTATTCATCCGCTCGTAGCTTTCAAGGTCAAGAAGCTTCAAGCAAGCGAAGATCAGGTTGCGGCCATTCTTGAAGGCTTCATTCAGCCTTTTGACTTGACCCAGCCGCCTTTGCTGCGCGCCCTGCTGATCGAACTGGAGAAAGAGAAATTCCTGCTCGCGCTGGATATTCATCATATTGGTTCCGACGGCCTTTCCATGGACGTGCTGCTGCGCGAATTCGTGCGGCTTTACAATGGGGAAGAATTGCCGGAGCTGCGGATTCAATACAAGGATTACGCCGTTTGGCAGCAATCCGAGGAGCAGCGCCAGCGCATCAAACGGCAGGAGGAATACTGGCGCGAGGTATTCAGCTCCGAGCTTCCGGTTCTTGAGCTGCCTCTCGACTTCTCCCGCCCGGCCGTCCAGCAGTTTGACGGTCAAACGCTCACGTTTACGCTGGATGCGGAGAAAAGTGAAGCTCTCAAACGGCTTGCCGGCGATTCGGGGGCGACGCTATACATGCTTCTGCTGGCTGCGTACTCCGTATTGCTTCATAAATACGCGGGACAGGAAGATATAGTGGTCGGCACTCCGATTGCCGCCCGTTCTCACGCCGACCTGCAGCCGATTATCGGCATGTTCGTCAATACGCTGGCCCTTCGCTTGGGTCCGGCGGCGGAGCGGACGTTCCTGGATTACTTGCAGGAAGTGAAGGAAACGACGCTTGGAGCCTACGAGCACCAGGACTATCCGTTCGAGGAGTTGGTGGAAGCTCTTCAGGTGAGCCGGGATTTAAGCCGGAATCCTCTGTTTGACACCATGTTTTCTTTGCAAAAACACGAAAGCTTGGATTTAACCCTGGAAGGCTTGCAATGGTCGCTGTTCGACATCGAGGAAAAGACGGCAAAGTTTGATCTTAGCTTGGATATCGTGGAAGCCGATAACGAGCTGGTTTGCAAGATCGAGTACGCTACCTCGTTGTTTAGACAGGAAACGATGGAACGGCTGGCGGGTCATTACGAGCAGCTTTTGGCGTCGATCTTGGCTCAGCCGGGTGCGCGGATTTCAGATTTGGATATCTTGCCGGACAGCGAAAAGCATGATTTGCTGGTCGGGTTTGACGTGTCGTCTTCGGCTCTTGCGAAGCAACCCGCCGCAGAGGGTACAGGTTTGGAAGCGGATGAGTCGTGGAGAGAGAGAACGTTCCACGAGCTGTTCGAGGAGCAGGCGGAGCGCACTCCGGGAGCGCTGGCGGTTGTCTACGAAGACAGCAAGCTGACGTATGCGGAGCTGAACGCCAAAGCGAATCGTCTGGCGTATGCACTGCGGGCGCGCGGGGTGAAGCCGGAGCAGGTGGTCGGCATTTTGGCCGGCCGTTCGGCGGAGCTGTTGATCGGGGTGCTCGCCGTATGGAAAGCGGGCGGCGCTTATGTGCCGCTCGACCCGGACTATCCGGCGGAGCGGATCGAGTATATGCTCGCGGACAGCGGGGCGTCGGTGCTGCTCACGCAGACCCGCCTGCTGGAGCAGGCGGAAGCTTGGCGCAGCGACGGAGCTCTAGTGCTGCAAACGGTGCTTGCGCTTGACGACGCCACGACGTACAGCCTCGGAGCGGCTGTGGGCGTACAAGCTTTGGGCGAAGCAGGCGCAGAGGCGGAGGCTTTGGCGCAAGCGGAAACGGCTTCTGCCGAAATGTCCGCCACGGCAGAAGCCGAGAAGAACGTACTAGCGGCGGATCTCGCATCGAATCCGGCGAATGTGAACAAGCCGCGCGATTTGGCTTACGTCATCTACACCTCCGGTACGACGGGCAAGCCGAAGGGCGTGATGATCGAGCACCGCAGCCTGGTGAACACGGCGGCGGGCTACCGGCGGGAATACCGCCTGGATCAGTTCCCGATCCGGCTGCTGCAGCTCGCGAGCTTCTCGTTCGACGTGTTCGTCGGCGATATTGCGCGGACGCTGTACAACGGCGGCACCATGGTCATCGTGCCGAAGGACGACCGGATTGATCCAACCCGCCTCTACGGCTGGATTCGCGACTACGCCGTGACGGTGTTCGAATCGACTCCGGCGCTGATCGTGCCGTTCATGGAGCATGTGCATGCCGAGGGCCTGGACCTCAGCTCGATGCATCTGCTGATCACAAGCTCAGATTCGTGCAGCGTAGCGGATTACCGTACCTTGCAGGAGCGCTTCGGCTCGCAGTTCCGTATTATTAACAGCTACGGCGTAACAGAAGCAGCGATTGACTCCAGCTTCTATGACGAGCCGCTGGAGAAGTTGCCGAAGAAGGGCAGCGTGCCGATCGGGAAAGCGTGGCTGAACGCCAAGTTCTACATCGTGGATGCGAATCTGAAGCCGGTGCCGATCGGAGTGTTGGGCGAGCTGGTTATCGGCGGAGCGGGTGTGGCCCGCGGTTACTTGAACCGCTCGGATTTGACGGCGGAGAAATTCGTAGACAGCCCGTTCGCCGCTGGGGAGCGGCTGTACCGGACGGGCGACCTGGCGCGCTGGATGCCGGACGGCAACGTGGACTTCATCGGCCGGATCGACAACCAGGTGAAAATTCGCGGCTATCGGATCGAGCTTGGTGAAATTGAAGCGGCCATGAAAAATTTTGCCGGCGTGCGTCAAGCGCTTGTCATCGACCGGACGGACGAGCGGGGGCAGAAATATTTGTGCGGGTATGTCGTAGCGGATTCCAGCTTCGATCTGGAAGGGCTTGTAGCCCATCTGGACGCCGCGCTGCCTTCCCATATGGTGCCTTCGCGCATCATGCGCCTGGATCAAATGCCGCTTACGCCGAACGGGAAGATCGACCGTAAAGCGCTGCCTGTGCCGGAAGGAAGCATTCGTGCCGAGGTTGCATACACCGCGCCTCGTACTCCTGCCGAGCAGGCACTTGCGTCGGTCTGGCAGTCAGTGCTGGGCGTGGATCAGGTCGGCACGATGGACAATTTCTTTGCGCTCGGCGGCGATTCGATCAAGGCCTTGCAGGTATCGTCCCGTCTTTTGCAAACGGGGTACAAGCTGGTCATGAAAGATTTGTTCCATTACCCGACGATTACCGCCCTTAGTTTGCACCTGCAAACGGCGGAGAGAACGGCAAACCAGGCCGAAGTGACGGGAGAGGTCATCTTGACCCCGATTCAGCGCTGGTTCTTTGAACAAAATCCGGCTGACGTACATCACAGCAACCAGGCGTTCATGCAGTTCTCCAAGCAAGGCTTTGACAAAGAAGCTTTACGCCAAGCGGTGCGTCAGCTTGTCGTGCATCACGATGCTCTCCGTACGGTTTACCGCCAAACCGAGAACAGCTATACCGCCTGGAACCGCGGCGCCGGGGAGAACGAAGCGCTGTTCGATCTGGAAGTTGTCGATTTCAAAGGAGTCGGCGACGTGAAAGAAGCGGTAGAGGCTAAGGCGAATGACATTCAAGCGAGCATCGATCTGGAAAACGGTCCGCTGGTGAAGCTCGGCTTGTTCCGCTGCGACGACGGCGACCACCTGCTCATCGCGATCCATCACTTGGTCGTAGACGGCGTATCCTGGCGGGTTCTGCTTGAGGATTTTGCTGCCGGCTATGAGCAGGCGCTGCAAGGGCAGCCGATCCGTCTGCCGCTCAAAACGGATTCATTCCAAACGTGGGCGAAACAGCTCGCTGATTATGCGAACGGTCCGGCGATGGAAAGCGAGAGAGAGTATTGGCAACATATCGAGCAATTGACCTATGAGCCGCTTCCGAAGGATTTTGAACAAGGCAGATCCAAGCTGAAGGACAGCGGGCTCGTGACCGTTCGCTGGACGGCAGAGGAAACCGAACAGCTGCTGAAGCAGGCACACCGTGCTTACCATACGGAAATGAACGATTTGCTGCTTGCTGCGCTTGGCCTCGCGGTACAAGCTTGGAGCGGCCGGGAACGCGTGCTGGTGAATCTCGAAGGCCACGGCCGGGAAGATATTTTGCCGGATGTGGACATTACGCGCACAGTAGGCTGGTTTACAAGCCAATTCCCTGTCGTTCTGGAGCCGGGTCACGCCCAGGCGCTCGGTCATCAGGTGAAACAGGTTAAGGAAAGCTTGCGCCGCATTCCGAACAAAGGAATCGGCTACGGCATCCTGCGTTATTTGTCGGCGTCGCGTGACGGCGAGCGCTTCGCTTTGGAGCCGGAGATCAGCTTTAACTATTTGGGTCAGTTCGACCAGGATTACGAAAGCAGCGGCTCGCAGCCGTCTTTGTTCAGCCCGGGCTCCGAATCAAGCCCGAATGCAGTGATGGATTTTGTCCTCGATATCAACGGTATGGTGTCGGAAGGAGTGCTGGAACTCACGATCCGTTATGGGGAAACCCAGTATAAACGGGAAACGGTAGAGCGCCTAGGCACCCTGCTTCAATCGAGCTTGCGTGAAGTCATCAGCCATTGCGTATCGAAAGAGCGGCCGGAGCTTACACCTAGCGACGTACTGCTTCAAGATGTGACGTTGGAGGAACTGGAGCGGCTGGCCGAACATACGGCGGCGCTCGGCGAACTGGAGAATGTATACACCCTGACTCCGCTGCAAAAAGGGATGTTGTTCCACAGCCTGCTGGATGCCGATTCGGAAGCTTACTTCGAACAGGTGACCTTCGATCTATACGGAAGCCTGAATGTCGAAGCCTTCACCCAAGGATTGGATACACTGGTGCAGCGGAATGAGGCGTTGCGGACCAACTTTATTACCGGCTGGAGAGACGAGCCGATTCAAGTGGTATTCCGCGAGCGGAAGTGTGAAGTGTACTTCGAAGATATTCGCTCGGTAAGCGATGAAGACCCGGAGAAGACGATAGCCGATTTCGTCAGCGCGGATAAAGCGAACAAGTTCGATTTGGCCCGAGGCTCTCTTATGCGCGTGACAGTTTTGCGCACGGGCGACGAGTCCTACCATGTGGTCTGGAGTCACCATCACATTTTGATGGACGGCTGGTGCATGTCCTTCATGATCAAGGAAGTGTTCGACACCTACTTCGCGTTCCAGGAGAAGCGGACGCTGGAGCTTCCTCCGGCTACCTCGTACTCCCGGTATATCGAATGGCTGGAAGCTCAAGATGCCGCGAAAGCTTCGCGTTACTGGTCCGAGTATTTGGCGGGTTACGATCAGCAGACCAAGCTGCCCCAGGAGAAAACGCAGCTGAAGCAGGGCGCTTTTGAAGCGGCTGAAATCAATGTGGAACTCAGCAAGGAACTGACCGGGCAAATCGAGCGGGTGGCGCGCCAGCAGCAGGTGACGCTCAATACGTTCATGCAGACCGTTTGGGGGCTGGTTCTGCAGGTATACAACAACAGCGAGGATGTCGTATTCGGCTCCGTCGTATCCGGGCGTCCGGCGGAAATTCCGGGCATCGAAAGCATGATCGGCCTGTTTATTAATACGATCCCGGTCCGTATTCAAGGCAAAGCCGAGGAGACGGTAGCCGATATCTTGAGAAAAACCCAGGATCAAGCGCTGGCATCGGGAGCTTACGAAACGTTCCCGCTGTTCGAAATTCAGTCGCTGAGCGAGCAAAAGCGCGACTTGATCAACCATATCATGGTCTTTGAAAATTATCCGATGGAAGAACAGATTGAGCAGGTCGTCGGCGGAGACAAAGAAGCGCTGAAAATCGCTAATATCCAGTCGCCGGAGCAAACGAACTACGACCTGGACATTACCGTCATTCCAGAAGAGCATATTTTGCTGCGGTTTACGTACAATGCGCTGACGTTCAGAGAGGAAGATATCAGGCTGATCCACGGTCATTTTGCCCGGGTACTGGAGAAGGTTGCGGCTAACCCGAACATCCGCGTGAATCAGTTGGAGCTTTTGACGGCGGCGGAAAAAGAGCAAATTCTCGGCGCGTTTAACCCGGCGCAGCCGGAAGCGGCTCCGGCGGCCGCGTTCCACCGGCTGTTTGAGGAACAGGCGGAGCGCACGCCGGAAGCGGCGGCCGTCGTGTACGAGAACGACCGACTGACGTATGCGGAGCTGAACGAGCGGGCGAATCGCTTGGCGGCCACGCTGCGAGCAAGCGGCATCGGCCGGGAGACGATCGTCGGCATTCTCGCCGAGCGTTCGGTGGATTTGCTGGTGGCCGTGCTGGCCGTCTGGAAAGCGGGCGGGGCGTATGTGCCGCTCGACCCGGATTATCCGGCGGAGCGCGTGCGGTTCATGCTCGAAGACAGCGGAGCGAAGGTACTGCTGACGCAAACGCCGCTGCGAGAGCGTGCCGAAGCATGGCTCGGCGAAGAGGAGCTGGCGCTGGCGGCGGTGCTGTACCTGGACGACGAAGCGTCGTACAGCGAGGAGCGGACAAATGCCGACAGCTTCCATGAAGCCCGTCCGGAGGATCTGGCGTACGTGATCTACACGTCGGGAACGACGGGCAAGCCGAAGGGCGTGATGATCGAACACCGCAGCCTGGTGAACACGGCGGCGGGCTACCGTCGGGAATACCGGTTGGATCAGTTCCCGGTGCGGCTGCTGCAGCTCGCAAGCTTCTCGTTTGACGTGTTCGTGGGAGATATCGCGCGGACGCTGTACAACGGAGGCACGATGGTGATTATGCCGAAGGACGACCGGATCGATCCGTCTCGTCTGCACTACTGGATGGAGCGGGAGCGGGTCACCATCTTCGAATCGACGCCGGCGCTGATCGTGCCGTTCCTGGAGTACGTGCACGAGCAGCGGCTGGATATGAGATGGATGGAGCTGTTGATCACGAGCTCGGACAGCTGCAGCGTGGCGGATTACCGGACCTTGCAGGAACGCTTCGGCTCGTTGTTCCGGATCATCAACGCATACGGTGTGACGGAAGCGGCAATCGACTCCAGTTTCTACGACGAGGAGCTGACGAAGCTGCCGCAGACAGGCCATGTGCCGATCGGCAAAGCGTGGCTGAATGCGAAATTCTACATCGTGGACGCGCACCTGAACCCGGTGCCGGTCGGGGTGCTGGGCGAGCTGGTTATCGGCGGAGTCGGAGTGGCGCGCGGGTACTTGAACCGTCCGGAGCTGACAGAAGAGAAGTTCGTAGACAGTCCGTTTGCCGCGGGCGAGCGGTTGTACCGCACGGGAGACTTGGCGCGGTGGATGGAAGACGGGAACGTGGACTTCATCGGCCGGATCGATAACCAGGCGAAAATCCGGGGGTACCGGATTGAGACGGGTGAAGTCGAAGCGAAGCTGCTGAGTGTAGGTGGCGTGAAGGAAGCGGTCGTCGTCGTCAGGGAAGATCAAGAAGGTCAGAAAGCTTTGTGCGCTTATTATACAGCGGAAGAAGGCTTGACGGCGGCGGACCTGAAGCGGGCGATTGCCAGCGAGCTGCCGGGGTACATGATCCCGTCGTACTTCGTGGAGCTGGAGCGCCTGCCTCTGACGCCGAACGGAAAGATTGACCGGAAGGCGCTGCCGGCACCGGAAGGGGGAGCAGGCGAAGGCCGCGAATACGTGGCGCCGCGCACCGAACTGGAGGCGAAGCTGGCCGCCATTTGGCAGGATGTGCTTGTTCGGGAGAAGGCGGTAGGCGTAACGGACAACTTCTTCGACCTCGGCGGTCACTCCCTGCGGGCGACGACGCTTGTCAGCAAAATGCATAAGGAGCTAGGTGTTGAATTCCCGCTTCGCGACGTATTCCGCTACTCGACGGTTGAGGAAATGGCCGCGGCTATGGAGCGGCTAGAGATCGGCTCGTTCACGGCTATTCCGGCTGCGGAACCTAGCGAGTATTATCCGCTCTCTTCCGCTCAGAAACGTCTCTATATCTTGAACCAGCTGGAAGGAGCCGAGCTGAGCTATAACATACCGGGAGCTATGCTGCTCGAAGGAAAGCTCGACCGGCAGCGGTTTGAAGAAGCGTTCCGCGGGCTCGTAGCTCGTCATGAAACGCTGCGTACCGGCTTTGAGATGGTAAAAGGCGAAGCGGTTCAGCGGATTTACGAAGAAGCTGCCTTCCAGGTGGAATATGTGCAGATCAGCGGGGAGCAGGCGGAAGAAACGGTGCGCCAATTCGTTCGTCCGTTTGATCTAGCGAAGCCGCCACTTCTGCGGGTAGGCCTTGCCGAACTGGCGCCGGACCGGCACATTCTAATGTTCGATACGCATCATATCGTATCCGACGGCGTTTCGATTGACGTACTGATCGAAGAGTTCGTCCGCTTGTACAGCGGGGAGCAGTTGGAGCCGCTCCGCATTCAGTACAAAGATTATGCGGTATGGCAGCAATCGGACGAGCAGAAAGCTCAGCTTGCCAAGCAGGAAGCCTACTGGCTCGACATGTTCCGCGGAGAGCTGCCGGTTTTGGAATTGCCGACGGACTATCCGCGCCCGGCTATGCAGAGCTACGAGGGCCGCACGCTGCAATTGTTTATGGATAGCGAGAAAAGCGAGGGTCTGAAACGGCTTGCAGCCGAGAACGGCGCAACGCTTTACATGGTTCTGCTTGCTGGTTATACAATATTATTGCATAAGTATACAGGGCAAGAAGACGTGGTGGTCGGTACGCCGATTGCGGGAAGAAATCACAGCGACGTTCAGCCGCTGATTGGGATGTTCGTCAATACCCTGGCCATCCGCAGTTATCCGGCTGCCGGTAAAACGTTCCTTGACTACTTGAAGGAAATCAAGGAGACGACGCTGGGCGCTTTTGAACATCAGAATTATCCGTTTGAGGAACTGGTGGATAAGGTGAACGTAGCTCGCGATTTAAGCCGCAATCCGCTGTTCGATACGATGTTTGCTTTGCAGAATACAGAGAATTTGGAAATCCAGCTTCCCGGACTCCATTTGTCGACGTATGCCAGCGAAGAAATTGTTTCTAAATTCGATCTCAGCTTGGACGTCACGGAGATCGAGGAAGGCTTGGAATATCTGTTTGAATATGCCACTGCTCTTTATAAAACCGAAACGGTGGAGAAATTGGCCGCCCACTACTTGCAGCTGCTTGAATCCATTCTCCGCAACCCGTCGGCGACTATTGCCGAGCTGGGCATTTTGACACCGGCGGAAAAAGAGCAAATTCTCGGCGCGTTTAACCCGGCGCAGCCGGAAGCGGCTCCGGCGGCCGCGTTCCACCGGCTGTTCGAGGAACAGGCGGAGCGCACGCCGGAAGAGGCGGCCGTCGTGTACGAGAACGACCGGCTGACGTATGCGGAGCTGAACGAGCGGGCGAACCGCTTGGCGGCTACGCTGCGCGCAAGCGGCATCGGCCGGGAGACGATCGTCGGCATTCTCGCCGAGCGTTCGGTGGACTTGCTGGTGGCCGTGCTGGCCGTCTGGAAAGCGGGCGGGGCGTATGTGCCGCTCGACCCGGATTATCCGGCGGAGCGCGTGCGGTTCATGCTCGAAGACAGCGGAGCGAAGGTGCTGCTGACGCAAACGGCGCTGCGAGAGCGTGCCGAAGCCTGGCTCGGCGAAGAGGAGCTGGCGCTGGCGGCGGTGCTGTACCTGGACGACGAAGCGTCGTACAGCGAGGAGCGGACAAATGCCGACAGTTTCCATGAAGCCCGTCCAGAGGACCTGGCGTACGTGATCTACACGTCGGGAACGACGGGCAAGCCGAAGGGCGTGATGATCGAGCACCGCAGCCTGGTGAACACGGCGGCGGGCTACCGGCGGGAATACCGGTTGGATCAGTTCCCGGTGCGGCTGCTGCAGCTCGCAAGCTTCTCGTTCGACGTGTTCGTGGGAGATATCGCGCGGACGCTGTACAACGGAGGCACGATGGTGATTGTGCCGAAGGACGACCGGATCGATCCGTCTCGTCTGCACTACTGGATTGAGCGAGAGCGGGTCACCATCTTCGAATCGACGCCAGCGCTGATCGTGCCGTTCCTGGAGTACGTGCACGAGCAGCAACTGGATATAAGCTGGATGGAGCTGTTGATCACGAGCTCGGACAGCTGTAGCGTGGCGGATTACCGAACCTTGCAGGAACGCTTCGGCTCGTTGTTCCGGATCATCAACGCATACGGTGTGACGGAAGCGGCAATCGACTCCAGTTTCTACGACGAGGAGCTGACGAAGCTGCCGCAGACAGGCCATGTGCCGATCGGCAAAGCATGGCTGAATGCAAAATTCTACATCGTGGACGCGTACCTGAACCCGGTGCCGGTGGGGGTGCTGGGCGAGCTGGTTATCGGCGGAGTCGGAGTGGCGCGCGGGTACTTGAACCGTCCGGAGCTGACAGAAGAGAAGTTCGTAGACAGTCCGTTCGCCGCGGGCGAGCGGTTGTACCGCACGGGAGACTTGGCGCGGTGGATGGAGGACGGGAACGTGGACTTCATCGGCCGGATCGATAACCAGGCGAAAATCCGGGGGTACCGGATTGAGACGGGTGAAGTCGAAGCGAAGCTGCTGAGTGTAGGTGGCGTGAAGGAAGCGGTCGTCGTCGTCAGGGAAGATCAAGAAGGTCAGAAAGCTTTGTGCGCTTATTATACAGCGGAAGAAGGCTTGACGGCGGCGGACCTGAAGCGGGCGATTGCCAGCGAGCTGCCGGGGTACATGATCCCGTCGTACTTCGTGGAGCTGGAGCACCTGCCTTTGACGCCGAACGGAAAGATCGATCGGAAGGCGCTGCCGGCACCGGAAGGGGGAGCAGGCGGAGGCCGCGAATATGTGGCGCCGCGCACCGAACTGGAGGCGAAACTGGTCGCCATCTGGCAGGACGTGCTGGGGGCGGTCACGATTGGCGTGACGGACAACTTCTTCGACCTCGGCGGTCACTCCCTGCGGGCGACGACACTGGTCAGCAAGGTGCACAAGGAGCTGAGCGTGGACCTGCCGCTGCGCGATGTGTTCCGGCACTCGACCATCGAAGCGATGGCCGAAGCGATCAGCCAATTGGAGCGGCAGGAACACCTCTCCATTCCGGTTCTGGATAAGAGGGATTACTATCCGCTTTCCTCCGTGCAAAAACGGCTGTACATCCAGCAGCAGATGGAAGGCGCCGAGCTTAGCTACAACATGTCCGGCATGACGGTTCTCGTCGGGCGCTTGGAACGGAATCAATTCGAGGCGGCGCTCAAAGAATTGATAGCTCGTCACGAAATTTTGCGAACCGGCTTCGAAATGGTCGACGGCGAACCGGTACAACGGATTTATCCGGACTTGAAGTTTGCCGTCGAGTATACGAAAGCGACGGAAAGTGAAACGAAGAGCATCGTAGACGGCTTTGTGCGCGTCTTTGATTTGGAGCGGCCGCCGCTGCTGCGTGTGGGCTTAGTCGAATGGGAAGCGGAACGGCAACTGCTCATGCTGGACATTCATCATATCGTCACGGATGGCATGTCGATGGGCATCTTTGTCGAAGAGCTGCTGCGCCTGTATAACGGCGAGACTCTGGAACCGCTTCGGATTCAATACAAGGAATTCGCCGCTTGGCAGCAGTCCGAACCTGTAAAAGAGCGACTGAAACGTCAGGAAGCCTACTGGCTGGACGTGCTGGAAGGCGAACTGCCGACGCTTGAACTGCCTACGGACTTTGTCAGACCTGCCGCTCGCAGCTTTGAGGGAGATGTGCTGCCTTTCAGCATCGACAAGCAGATGACCGACAGCTTGCAGCGCATCGCCGATGAGAACGGCGCCACCCTTTATATGGTGTTATTGGCGGCCTATTCAATCCTGCTCAGCAAGTACTCGGGACAAGAAGACTTCATTGTAGGCATGCCGGTTTCGGGCCGCACACATGCCGACCTAGAGCCGCTCATCGGAATGTTTGTCAACACTTTGGCGATTCGCCATTATCCGTCCGGGGAGAAGACGTTCCTCGCTTACTTGAACGAAGTCAAAGAAACGATGCTGGGGGCCTACGACCACCAGGATTATCCGTTCGAGGAGCTTGTGAAAAAGCTGCAGGCACCGCGAGATCAAAGCCGCAATCCTGTATTCGATGTCATGTTTGTTCTGGAAACCAAGGAAGATAACGTTCAAAGCTTCGGGGATATCAAGATCGAATCTTATCCGGAAACTCATACGGTTTCCCAATTTGATCTTACCTTGGTCATTTCGTTGCTGGATGAGGGAATGAACGGGCAGTTTGAATATGCTACCAAGTTGTTTACGCGCAATCTGATCGACAATTTCGCTCAGGACCTGCTCGTGATCATCACCCAAATTTGCGAACAGCCTTCGGTGCTGTTGAAGGATATTTCCCTGAACGGGCAATCCGAACAGGAGCAAGATGTGCTAGAGGCCATTGATATTATTTTCTAATCCCTTACCCGGCTTGGGTGTATGCCGTATTTCTCTCGGTACGCATCCTGCCGGGTGTTTTTTTTCAAATAAAGAGGAAAAATCCACCACAGGAATCTGACGTCAAGTGCCGCTGAGTAACTATTTCAATTATTGGAAAATCGACAAAACACAACAGAAAACTTAGTTTACCTTTGGGATACTAAGAATCAAACCATTTAAACAGAGATAATTCCACCATAAAATCCGAATACACGAAAAACGAAAAGAAGTAATTGCCGATCGTTGCAGACGAGTTTAATCTTTTGACTATGACACCAGAAGAACAACAAAAGGCACACGAAGACTACAGGAAGAAATACAGATATCTGAAATAAGAGGTTTAGGAAGCGGAGCTTCTCCGCATTCCATAGAAGGCTTTAGAAGAAGCTTTAACTGACATCGTTAGCTACGGAGTTATTTTCAAAAGGCAAATTCAATTGGAATGTAAATACGTTATGACTATTGAAGAGTTGAATATATTCTTGACTGAATTGTATTCAATTATTGATATTCGGATATTTATTGTTTCACCTGAAATTGCCGGATTCCTTATAATAGAGTCCGGCAATTTCAGGTTCTTCCCAATTTAACATGACTATTAGCCGTCTATCCTTGTAAGTGAGCCCTGGAGGGAGAGATGAAGGATGACGGATATATGGGATTTACATCTTTATTATACTAACGGCGGCTTTCCTGAAATAAGGAGAGCTTTTTTATTCAATAAACGGCTAGTTGAAAATAGCATTACAATAAATACTTGACTCTCCCCATTAGGGGAGACACTAAACTCAATTTGTAAGCTAATCAATTAAAAGGAGGAAGTCAAAATGAACTTAGATATTAGAGACATTAGAAAAGAGGATATAGAACGTATTAAAGCGATTATTGCAGATACCTGGAACGCAAAGGATTTTATAGAGGATGACGGCATAATAAATGCAGCAGTTACAATGAAGTTCATAAGTCCAATATTAAATAAAAGTACTTTTGGAAGAGTAGCTACATTAGATGGAGAAGTTATTGGTGTAATTTTTGGTTCAAGAGTTGGTGAAATAACATCTTATAGATTGCTACAAGAAGATTATACAAGTGAATTGCTACAACTCTTAAATCTAAATGACATAGAACGAAAAGTATTTGTTGAACTCACCTCTATGACTAATGAGGCATACAGCAAGTTAATTAGAGGAAAAGAAGATGAGTTTCAGGGTTGCTTAGAATTCTTTGCTGTTTCTGAAGAAGCTAGAGGAAAAAAAGTAGGGAAAAAATTATTTAATGAGCTCATCTCTTACTTAAGAAATACAAAAGCAAATAAAATTTATGTGTATACAGATACAATGAGTAACTATGGATTCTATGACCATAATGGATTTGTTCGTCTTGATGAAGAAGTAACTGTATTTAATCTACCTAACGGTAAACTCGAAAATACAAATTTTATTTATGAATACAAACTTTAAGCAGCTAAAAGTCAGCCTACCTTATTTATGGGGTGGGCTTTAGACTTATTTGAAATTGGGAGAAGTGATTATATTGATTAAAAACATCTGTCACTAAATAAAACAAATAAACCTTATTACACGTCAAACTGTTTTTCTCCAAATATTCTTTTACCAATTGAAATATTTCAATCTCAGTATCTCCCGTACAATTAACAGTTAAATATTCTCCTTTTGGTAATTCAGATATATTAAAGGTATCTTTAAGCAATCTATAATCATCTGATGTTATTAGACGAAATACATCACTGATTTTCCAATTATCATACTGACATGAATAAATTAATCCACACTGAAACGTATGAGTTGCGAATTCGCCTAATTTTTCATCTAATTTATCGAATGACTTTATCTCATTAAGTTCTCCACCTGATGTAGGTAAACTTAAAAAGTATCTGTCTTCAAATGTCTGAATATTAAATCCATTGTTCATAAGTTCATCTTCAGATGAATGGATAGCTGCCTTTAAAATTTCTATTTGTTTATTAAGTTTCTCTAATTTCTTTATTTCTTTATGAATTTCTTCATTTTTCTGTTCTAAGTAAAGTTTAAGGTAATTAGTATCGGCTTTAGCAAATAAGGCTTTAATTTCTTTAACACTTACATTACTTTGCTTACAAATTTTTATAATATCCAGATAGATAAATTGATTAACTGTATAATAGCGATAACCGTTATCGGGATTAGTGTATGCAGGTATTAATAAACCAATATTATGATAATAACGTAAGGTTTTTATCGTAACATTTTTTAATCTGGAAACTTCCCCAATTGAAAAATACCTTTTATTATCCATAAATTCCTCCAATAATTCTTATGTGTGAAAGTTGTTCTGCTGATACATCAATTCCTACCCTCCTAATAAATCACAAGTTGTGCTCTTATTCAACTAACGGGGCGTTAGAAGAATTAAACGATTACTACCGGATTACGCAACTGGAAGATCGAGTGCTTTAGTGTGGAACAATCTCTTTTCTAATGCCATAAAGTTAGCGAGCCAAGCGTTAAGGTGACTGTTAGACTGAAAATAGAAGAAGGATTTGCAGTAGTGAAGGTTTCGGATACTGGCTGTGGTATCAATCTGGAAGTGAAGCGAGTGGTAGATATTGTGGACTGTGAAATCTCTGTTGAAAGCAAAGCGGGCAAGGGGAGTACCATGAAAGATGTTCACGAAAAAGTGCCTGCTCCATCTATTTTAAAGAGGCAGGCACTTCATTTCCATGAGAGTAAAGCGAAGATTGCAAAAATCCAGGAACGGGCATATGATCAACCTTTTATATCCGCGGAAAGTTAAGGACATCATCCGGCGGTAACGGAAATGACGCTCGAATATAAGTTGTTGGAGCTATTTTTTGATGAACGGGCAACATCCGTTCATGTAGGTTCTTCTTGGATAACGATTTATAAAGTATAGATATAGCTGCTGCGGCTATTTTCTCGGATGGTATATCGATGGCCGTAATGGGCGGTGTAGAATATTGGGTAGCATCCGGTCCGGTCATCCCGATCGATATAATAGCAACTTCCTCAGGGATTCTAATATTCAAACGGTTAAATTCATGGGTCATTCCCAGAACAATGGTATCCGATTCACAGAATATAGTTTTAGGCCTATCCGTCATTTGGAGATATCTCCCGGCCGCTGCAACTCCACCGGCAAGCGTATTTGGTGCCATCATAATATGTGGTTGATCAACCGAAATATGCTGCTTCCTACACTCTTCAAGAAACGCGTTGATACGCTGGTTGGAAGCAACATAAGGACTTTCCACTGCAACCACTCCGATTTGTTGTACCGACTGTTTAGTAAGCAAAGAAACTGCCTCTATTGCAACTTCGCCGGAGTCAACATAAACTGTGGAGAATTTTTTGGATTGGCGATTAATCAAAACGATTGGCATGCGGGGCGACAATGACTCCAAATACGCAAGATCCGCCTCGGAAGTAGCACCTATAATAATTCCATTATACGTATTGTTCATGATCTCTTTAGCGTCTTTTGCGATTTGATCATTCGTATAAATACGTATAACAAGCTCGAAATCAAATTGTTTTTTTTCTATTTCGGATTGAATCCCCGCCAACAGTGCCGTGAGCATGTTCGTCCGGGCATCTAATGTCCAATATAAGGCAATGATCGGCTTGGCCCGATCTAAATTGCGTAAACGTCTTGCACTAACATTCGGCTGATAACCTAATTCATCTATGGCTTTCATGACTTTATTGTAGGTTTTCAAGGGAATATTCCGTTCCTTGGTTTTGCCGTTAATGACAATGGAAACCGTCGAAACGGATACCTCAGCCAATTTAGCAACATCCTTCAGTGTAACCATCTAAAGGTCTCCAATCTAATAAATAATTGGTCATACTTTCCTTAAATATAATCATAATCTAATTTTCAGTAAATGTGAACAATTGTGAAAAGTAGAACATAACCTTGATTTGCTCATTTTATTGATATAAAATGAGTCTGTCAATAAGTACAACGTTATACTAAAACGTTGTACTAAAACTCAATTCTAAAATTCGGCCGAATCCTTAGAAAGGAGAATAGTGAATACCTTGTGTGTATTGAATAGTGATTCATGGTGATTTTTTAGTACAACGTTGTACTAATCGTAATTATTTATATGCTTCAACAAATCCAAGGAATATAACGGTGATTGCTTTGGAGGATTAAAAGTATTATTCCGTAATATCAAAAAGAGAAGATGAGGTAGATGGCATACAATATCTCGGTTATTTATGGAGATGGTATCGGTCAAGAAATCGTTGATCAAGCGATCAAAGTGATGAATGAAGTCGGCAACGTATTTCATCATACGTTTCATTTTGAAAGATGTGAAGCTGGAACCGAGGCCGTTCAAAAGTACGGCGAACCCCTTCCTGATAAGAGCCTAAGACAATGTCAAGAAAGCGACGCGATATTATTAGGCAGCCTTTGGCTAGACCACTATCCGGAATTACCGCAAGAGAAGCGTCCTAGCTATGTTCTTTCTCTACTTAGGAAAAAGCTACAGCTTACAATAAATATTAGACCCATCTCCGTGTATAAATCATTGGCGGATTTGAGCCCTCTGAAGAACGGTATCATTGGCGAGGGGTTTAATATTCTTATGCTTCGTGATCTGGCTGGGGGCATGCTCATGTCCAAAAGATACCGGGGAATCGGGGATCATGGCAAAGAAGCATTCGATACAGAGTACTATAATGAAGAAATTATCAAAGCGAATGCATGCGCCGCGTTTGAAATTGCTCGTGGGCGCAGCAAGAAGGTCACAAGTTTGGATAAGGCGGTCATCTTGGAGAGTTCGAAATTGTGGCGTGAGGTTGTACAGGAGGTTAGCGCAGATTATCGGGATGTCAGTCTGGTGAATCAGTATATTGATGATGCCGCTGCGCAGGTCATTACCAATCCTCATAACTATGACGTCATTCTAACGTCTGGTATGTTCGGAGATATCCTTTCGGATGAAATATCGGCATTGGCAGGAACACCGAATGTACTTCCGTCAGCAGAGCTCAATCACCAAGGCAAAGGTTTGTTTACACCTAACCAAATACACAATAAGGATTATTCCATTATAGGCGGAGATATCGCCAATCCGATCGGTTCTATTTTATCTGGCGCGATGATGTTGCGGTTTGCTTTCGGTTTGGAAAAAGAGAGCCAGACCATTGAGAAAGCAGTTAGACAGGTATTAAATGAAAAATACGCAACAAAGGACATCTGCTTACCAGGAAGTAAACGGATTGGGACAAGCGAAATGGGGTCTATCATATCCGAAAAGATAAGGGAAATAGGGAAGGAGCTGGTTTGATATGACGATGATCGAATCTATTTTGAACGAAAAGTCCGGAGCAACCACAGTAATTGAACCGAACTATATTGTTTTAAGTGACAGTTTACCATTAGAAATTGTAAATGAATTAGAAAATATAAAGCGGCTTGAGGCACCTGAGCGGGTGATCGTAATGCTCTATTTCGATACTCCCGCTGGGAATTTCATATCGGCTGAAATACAGAAGAAACTCATCCAGTTTGCTCGCAAGCACGAACTGGAATTTGTCCAATCCCAAGGTATCGGATATCACATTCTGCTGGATCAATATGTAAATCCTGGTGACATCATTGTTTCGCCAGGCAAACACAACAGCATTTTCGGTGTAGAGCAGGCTCTTGGTTTACATGTGAATCCATCCGAATTGCTTCAAGTGTGTGCCAGCGGCAAGATGAGTCTAGTGGTTCCGGAAACCGTGTACATTGAACTTAAGGGTCAACTCAAACCAGAAGCGTCCATTAAAGATTTCCTAATCTCTTTTTTAGCATCAGAAGAGCTTAAATACGCCGGCAAAGCTATCGAATTTTATGGCAAGGGCTTAAATTCCTTATCCCCGAAAGAAACAACAGATCTTTGCCAATTGGCTTCGAGAAGCGGTGCTGTAACAGCTTTTCTTCAAACAGATTATCAAGGACCGGGCCAAGAAAGCTATGATCTAGGAGATGTGCAGCCGATGGTTGCTCTGCCGGGGGCGATCCATCAATCGCAACCTACGGCTGAATTGAAAGGCACTCCACTGTCGGCTTGTTTCATCGGCGGATGCACAGGAGGCAGTATTGAGGATTTGAGAACAGCCGCAGCGATTCTGAAAGGAAAACGGATTCCAATTAATATGCGGTTATCGATTGGACCACAAACTAATGAAGTTTACAAGCAGGCTATTTCCGAAGGGTTGATTCAAACTTTTATCGATAGCGGTGCGCAAATCTTGAGCACAGGCTGCGCCAGCTGTGTGACAACCTCAAAAGGTGTTATCGCTGAAGGCGAAACGATGCTATCTGCTAGTTGCTGGAATTACAAGGGATGCAACGGCTCAAAGGACTCGCTGGTTTACCTGGCTTCCGCAGAGTCCGTTGCCAACTCCGCGTTGAAGGGCTGTATTACATTAAATTCGAAGGGATGAGAAGTCTTTTATGGAAAAGAAATTTAGTGGTAAGATATGGAAACTACCGGACGATGTCGATACAGATACTATTATTGCAGGTCGGCACGGAGTTATCCTCGATAAAAAGGAAATGGGTTCGCACTGCCTTGAAACACTTCGCTCCGAATTTGCATCTCAGGTACAACCAGGAGACATTATTGTAGCTGGTAAAAATTTTGGCTGCGGATCATCACGGGAAATGGCCGCCGAAGCGATTAATGTACATGGTGTTTACTGCATCATCGCTAAATCCTTTGCCCGCATTTTCTTTAGGAATGCGATCAATAACGGAATGCTGCTGATTGAAAATGCAGAAATACCTGAGCACTGCGAAGAAGGGGACATCCTGACTGTCGAAGTGAACCAGTCAGTTACAGTCAACGGCAAGAGCTTCAGCATTCCCAAGGTGCCCGAGAACTTGTTTGAAATTATTCAAGATGGCGGACTAATCCCCAACATCATTAAACGAATGGAAAAAGCTGAAGTAGAAGGGAGATAACAAGCAATGGGATATACACTGGCTGAAAAACTATTAATGAAAAATACGGGAGAACAAAGTCTGGCCCCAGGCGATATTGTAATCGCTCGGCCTGATCGATATATGATCCATGATATTTATACTTCGTTCCTAAAGCGCGCTTTAAAGGATATGCATGTGACCCAAGCGATCTATCCGGATCGCGGAGTAATTATCTTTGACCATCTGATGCCGACCAACCAAGCTGATACCGATCCTGCTCATTTTGTGGATGGACTTGAGTTGGCCGAAAAATTCCAAATTAAAAACGTTCATAAGGGCGAGGGAATCTGCCATTCTCTGATGCATGAGCTGAGATACGCAAGACCAGGTGAAATCGTCGTAGCGACAGATAGCCACACAACGACCTATGGCGGGGCGGGCTGTTTCTGTACTGGCATTGGACATACCGAAATGGCAGCAGTTATGGCAACGGGCGAGATTTGGCTCAAAGTTCCCTCGGCCATCAAGATTGTGCTTGAAGGTGAATTTCAAGAGGGTGTCGGAGCAAAGGATATTATCCTAAGAATCCTTGGTGACATCAAATCGGACGGCGGACAGTACAAGTCGATGGAATTCACAGGAGCTGCCGTGCGCAGCATGAGTATGCAGTCACGATTCACCATAGCCAACATGGCTTTGGAAGCCGGTGCAAAGGTAGGATTATTCGAAGCAGATGAAAAAACAGCCGAGTATTATGACATGGACTATAATGATATTTCCTGGCTGAAAGTGGACGAAGACGCCGAGTATGAACAAGTTCTTCGTTACGATGTCAGCAAGCTCGAGCCCCAATTGTCATGTCCGCAAGGGGTTGATAATGTCCATCCTATATCCGAAATTGAAGGAACGAAACTGAATCAGGTTTATATCGGTTCTTGCACCAACGGTAGCATTGAAGATATGGAGACGGCAGCGAAAATTCTTGAAGGTAAAAAAATAGCTCCTTTCCTGAAAATGATCGTGATCCCGGCAACCACCAACGTTTACAAAGAAGCGATGGAACGCGGTTTTATTCAAACCTTCATCGATGCTGGTGCCAGTGTCTCGCACCCTTGCTGCGGATTATGCTGCGGTCAACCATATGGTTTAATGAGTGACGACGAGGTGGTACTTGGCACTAACAATCGCAACTTTATCGGTAGAATGGGAACCAAGAAGTCGCTGATTTATTTGTCTTCCCCGGCAGTGGCCGCGGCATCCGCGTTAATGGGGGTCATCACTCATCCAGCTAAACAATTTGCGCTATAACAATAATCAGATGGGAGTTTACTATGGATAAGCAAATTGGGTTTACCGCTATGCCGCCGAAGTCGAATTTCATAACTCAATTAAAAAGAATAAAGATTTCAGGGTTGCCGTTAAAGTACTATATTCCCTTTTCTATTATCATTTTGCTTGCGGTCTATACGGGGAATTTGAATAAAGATATTATCGGTTCGATTGCATTTCTCTTGATGGCTGGTGGTTTGTTCTCATATGTTGGAGGCATCATCCCCATTTTTGGAAGTTGGATGGGAGGGGCAATCCTCCTGCCGTTATTCGCTGGCTCCGCACTCGTGTATTTTGGCCTGATCCCGGATTACGTGCAGACGAATATTTCTGGTTTGATTGGATCGGGCTTTGTCAACTTATTTTTGTCGGCAATCATCATCGGTTCGATCCTCAGTATGGATCGGAAGGTACTCGTCTCCATCTCATTACGGCTATTACCATGCATTATTGGTGCTCTGGCCTTTGTGTTCATCTTCTTATTTCTAGGATCGCTCCTAACAGGTTCAACGCTGCTGGAGGGTCTATTCATGATCGGTTTGCCGAATTATACCGGAGGCTCTTCTGGTGCAATCGCTGTTGTTCCGTCCATTTACAGCCCAATTTTTCACAAGCCGGCAGGAACTTTTTCTGGGCAATTCCTTGTATACATGAACATTTCGAACCTGATTTGCGTCATTTTCGCCGGCTTGCTGCATAAACTTGGGAAGCGCTATCCTTCGCTAACAGGTAATGGCGAATTACTGAAGAATGTGCACAAAAATGCAGACCAACCCGTTGAAGAAAAAGCTAAAGTCTCGAGTGATTTGAAAAAAGATATTACGAAGTTAGGTACAGGCTTGTTTGTTTCGGTTGTTTTTATAATTGCCGGTAACATTTTGCAGACTCTCATACCACAGCTTAACTTTATAGCCTGGGCTGTAATTTTAGTCATTATCGTGAAAGCAACTGGATTCTTGGATGATAGCTTGTGCCAATCTAGTGACTACTGGCAAGGGTTTATGGTTCGAAACTTTTTACCGTTCCTGATCACGGGGATTGGGATTGCATCGCTTGATTTGAGCCAAGTGTCCTCCTATTTTACAGTATCAAATTTTACCATTATCATCTTTGGGGTTATCGGCTCTGTCGTAGGTTCATTAATTGTCGGCAAGCTTATGAAATTCCATCCTATAGATTCGATGATCGCCGTAGGTCTTAATTTAGGAAATCTGGGAGGAACCGGTGCTATCGGGGTATTGTCAACTTCGGAGCGGATGGGGATGATGCCATTTGCAACTATCGCCAACCGGATCGGCGGAGCCATAATGGTTATTGTTATCAGCTTGCTGTTGCCATACTTTTTATAATCCACCACTTTAAAATGTTTCCACTATTCGGCTGACGTTGGACGATATACGGACAGTATAATGTGAAAATGTTCACATTATACTGTCCGGTAACGTATTTCCATTTTCCATGATGAGGCCAATCACCGAAAGGAGTTTTCAACCTTGAATAAAATCGTAGTTTATCAAACGCGTCCTGACGAAGCGGCATACTTCGAAAAATTTGGGAAGAAGTTTGATTTGGATATCAAATATGTGACTCAAGAGTTAAATGCCGAGACCGCAATTCAAGCGCAAGACGCTGAGGCTGTAACGATACAAGGGAGCAATAAAGCGGACCGAGCAACTTTGCAAGCTTTAAGTAAGGTTGGGGTCAAGTATCTCGCATTAAGAAGCGCTGGATACAATTATGTAGATAGAGCTGCGGCTAAAGAGTATGGCATTCGCTTTTCCAATGTTACCTACTCGCCCAATAGTGTCGCGGATTTTACCACGATGTTAATTCTAATGTGTGAACGCAAAGCACAACAGATTTTAGCACGAGGCACCGTACAGGATTACACTTTGGCAGGTATTCAAGGAAGAGAAATCAGAAACTTAACTGTGGGGATTATAGGTACCGGTCAAATTGGAGCTACTGTTGCCAGAAATCTTTCCGGATTCGGATGTAACCTTATAGGTTACGATATTTACGAAAATGATAATCTAAGAAATTTGATAGAGTATGTTTCGCTGGAAAAGCTATTCTCCACTAGTGATGTGATTACCCTGCATGCACCATTATTCGATAGCAACACCCATATGATCAATCGGGAAAGCATCGCTAAAATGAAGGATGGCGTCTGCATCGTGAATTGTGGGCGGGGACCATTAATCGATACCGAAGCGCTGATTTATGGGATTGAGACGGGAAAAGTAGGGGCTGCAGGACTAGATGTGATTGAAGATGAACTGGGCATCTTTCATGAGGATCACCGTTTGAATGTCCTGAATAATCACCAACTGGCCATCTTAAAGGCATTGCCCAATGTCATTATAACGCCACATACCGCATTTTATACGGATCAAGCAGTGAGTGATATGGTAGAAATTGCGCTAAAATCGCTCATATCTTTTATGAATAATGGAACTAGTCGGTGGGAAATACAATCATAGATCAAAAAATATCCTTTGTGATAATTGAATCGCAAGGAGAATGTATAGATAGAACAACAGTTCAACGGCAACAACATCATTAATGTTCCTGTTTTATTTGAGATTTTCCTTAGTTACTAACTATAATGTAACTGAAAAATGACTGTAAATCCCTTTGAAACATTGTTATTACTGGATTTTGCAGGAACCAACTTAACATTAAAGTTGGTTCCTGAGTTATAAACCGATTGGTGTTTGTGTTCAAAGACATTAATGATGGTAACACACTAAATATTATAGTTAGCAACCGTAATTATTTTCTAGTAAGTATTTAACAAAGGCCCGATGAGCAAGTATCATCGGGCTTTTTTATTAAATTCAAGAGGCGACAGCTTTGGCTCAATCAGAGTGAGTATAGTTACATGAACCCTTTCCTGTATTGGTATCTTTAAAGTAATTGAAGCAGGAAAATGCTAACCACCCGTAAACATATGGGTTAAACTGGGGATTTATTAAATACCTGAAGGGCTGCTTTTGTACTACGGCCTAATTGCTCGTGTATTTTACCCAATCATATTCAGCGTATAGCGGATTCGCTCCATTATACGAACCTAGCCAGTCGTCAACACCAGTGCCATTCCATAAATTCATCATAATCTTGCCTGGCGTGCTTGGTATGTTCGTAGTTGCCGTATGCTTTAGAACCCCGTCAACATACCACTTAATGTATCCTGGTTGCCAATCGAATGCATAGGTGTGAAAGCCTCTTGATGCATCAAAGCCCAGATCAACAACCTTCTCGTGACCACCGACACCGTTTGTATAATAGTTGAATTGCACTTTTGTCGTGTCTTTGCCTAAAAATTCAATATCTATTTCATCCCATTGCGTGCCATCAGTAGGCCCCGTATACGTAAAAAAGGAAGATACGATCCCTGTATTTTTAGCAGGCTTCATACTGACCTCGTATAAGCCGTATCTGTAAGTGTTCGTCGATCGATACTCTCCGCAGTCAAACTTATTGTACGCAGAACTCGTTAAGCCAAGCTTCATTTTGCCATCGTTCGTAAAATTAACATTATTGGCACGCCAAGTGCAATTAAACATGTTCCCATTGGAATATCCGTCTGCCTTTTGCCATGCCCCCGAATTGAAACCATTAAGTGGTTCCCAAAAAACATTCCCCGCATAAACGCTTACCGAAAAAAACAGAGAGACAATGCCCGTGACCATTAAAGTGAACCAAGATTTCTTCTTCATTTTACACCTCCATAAAAGATTGACCAAACATGAAAGAAATGGATGACGATGATACATTATTTCAAGTATTGACCATCTTACCGAAAAAATAAAGCGCTTTCAAATTTGGTATCTTCATTGTAGTTTGAAATGGAGTCGTCCACAATAGCAAACTTAACACTTGAGGCATAATTTAAAAAAAACTAAATTTTATCAAGTTGTGGTTTAAAAATGTAAGTACTACAATTATATACAAGAAATGAAAATCAGGATTAAAATATTCTATTAAGGGGGGAAATGACGATTTTGAAATGGGATAGACTCAGGAAGCGGAGCCACTACATGTTTATACCATTTTATTCTCTTGGTATAATAGTCAATTAATTTTTGAAGAGGAGGCCTTTCTTTGAAAAAATTAGGTATGGTATGTAAAATAGCTCTGATACTTGTATTCTTATTGCCTTTAACACCGGTCTTTGGCCAACATATAGATGCATGGTCAGGTATGCCTATGGGAAAGCTCCATGTCAGGGGCAATCAATTGGTGAACAGCAGCGGAAAACCTGTTGTTTTAAGTGGCTGGCATCAGCCGTCGGGGGCATACTGGACCTATCAAAATAGTAATTATTATCTCAATTTAAATGGTAACAATCGTCATGCAGCAATTTTGGCTTATTTGAAGGATATCACTGACACCTTTGCAGACACCAGACCGAAGTATGGAAGCAACCACGGCTGGTATATGAATCAGGTCCGATTGTTTATTGACCGCCAGGATATGGGAGATGTGGCCGCAGGGTCATACAATTTCTCAGGTTTACAAGCAGCTACACAAAATGTGATTATTCCATACATCAATTATGCGAAAACAAAGGGCATTTATGTTACCCTTGGTCTTGATTTCACTTTGGCTAACGACCAGGCTACAACACAATCCAATCTGGACAAATTCAATCAAATATGGGGGTATCTTGCCTCGCAGCCGGCTATTAATAGCGCGGATAACGTCATGTTTGAACTGATCAACGAGCCTATTAAGTCATATGCGAATGGGCATTGGGGAGGCTATCCTGGCGAAAATGATTTTGTTGACCATTGGAATGATCTGAGAAGATTCCAAAACTCTATCATTTCCACGATTCGAAGTAAAGGAGCGGATAATGTCATCTGGGCTGCAGGACTTGGATACAACCAATTTTACAGCCCGGCGGCAAAACACCCGCTGATAGATCCATTGAACAACTACGGCTATGCTGTCCACTGGTATCCGGGCTACGGAGCGCATGATAACAAGGACAAGCTAAAATCACAATGGGATTCCAACATTAAGGCGGCAGCTCAAGCCTATCCAATAAATATCACAGAATTTACCTGGTTCAAAACACAGCCCGGCGATTCGGAGTACTGGAATTTGTTTAACGGCTCTAATAATGGATTTGGGCAAAACACGAAGTCCATTTTTACAGCAGCCGGTAATGTCAGCATGACCGCACACATGAATGGCTTTCTGCTGGAAGCTGGAGCAAGGAGTTCATTTGCGGACCCAACAGCCGGGTTAAAGTGGGATGGCGATAACCGACGTCAGGCGATGGCCCGCTTCTTGTTTGACTGGTACTATGAGCGTGCACGGACCTATCCGAGAGCACTACTCCAGAACAGTGAATCAGCAACGGATAATCTGCCTGCGGATGCACCGACTGATGTGCTTACAGATACATACATTAATGCACCGACGGACGCACAATCAGAATGATGTTAATACTTTCAGCTACCGACAGCCTTTCCAATTGGATAGGCTGTCGTATTATCTTATAGAAATGACTAGTGTAAGATTGACGGCCATTATGAGGCCTTCCGTTATGTAAAGTTGTTGAAATGATGGGGAGAGAGTATAGTTTGTATGTATTTATTTTGTACGGGAAGAGGTTCATATGGCGACAATTCATGATGTAGCATTAAAAGCGGGCGTGTCGGTCACTACCGTATCCCGTGTAATGAATAACCGGGGATATATCAGCGAAACTACACGCAAAAAAGTGTTCGACGCAATGGAGGAACTTAATTATCAACCAAATGAAATAGCACGATCTCTGCTACGTAAGCAGTCCAATATTATTGGCCTTATTATTCCCAATGTCTCGCATCCTTTCTTCAGTGAGCTTGCCAATCAGGTTGAGTATTACGCCTATCAGCATGGCTGCAAGGTCCTGCTGTGCAATTCACATATGGATCCCGTGAAAGAGAAAGTGTATATTGATATGTTGAAGCGGAACCGGGTGGATGGCATCATTATGGGTAGCCATACATTAGAAGTAGAAGAGTACCGACATTTGAATTCACCGATCGTGACGTTTGATAGGCAGATTGACCCGTATATTCCTTACATATCCTCGGATAATTATCGCGGAGGCGAGCTGGCTACGGAGCTGCTCATTCGCAAAGGCTGCCGGAAAATTGCCCATATCTGCGGAAATCTGGAGCTGAACATGCTGTCCAATGAGCGGACCAAAGCATTCCGGGATGTGGTGGGTAAGCATAATGTCCAGCATGTGATTGTTCAAACGGACTTGAATGTGTTCGACCAGAAGGAGTACGAGCGGATCATTTCAAAACTCGTTTATGAACATCCAGATGTGGATGGGGTGTTCGCAACAAGTGATATTATTGCTGCTTTTGCGCTGAAAGAATATATTCGCGCTGGAAGGCATGTGCCAGAGAATGTGCGTATTGTAGGCTTCGATGATGTAAGCGTTGCTTCCTGGCTGACGCCAGAACTTACATCGGTAAGACAGCCGATTGCAGAGATCGGCAGGCTGGCGGTCGAGCTGATCCGCAGGCAGGCGGAGGGGGAGCAGGTACAACCTGTCAATCTGTTGCCTGTTGAACTAATTGAGCGTGCAACGACCTGAATGAAAATCTGTTCCTCTAACAAGGGGAACAGATTTTTTTTAGTACAAGTTAAAAATTCAACATGTCAAACGATTGACACAAGTTAAACCTTTGACATATAATCCGTTTGTAAGCGTTTTATTTAAGTGTTCAGAGCCATTATATAAATAAGGGGATGACAACAGTGAGTAAATTCAAAAGAGTTCAATGGATGGTAATGCTGCTTCTTTTAGTTATGGTGGTGTCTGCATGTGGTGGCTCCGGTGGAGAAGGTAATTCGGCTTCTGGAGGGGGATCAGGGGATTCGAAAAATGTGAAGATTACGCTTTTGAACTCCAAAGGCGAAATCCTTCCACAGCTGGAGGAAGCCGCTAAGGCCTTCCAGAAAGACAATCCGGGTATTACTGTTGAAATCCAGCCGGTTCCGACTGGTGGGTCGCCTTTTGAGCGTGCCTCCGCTTTGTACGCATCCGGAAACCCGCCGACCATGATCATGCTAGATACAGGTGATGTGGAGAAGTTCAAGGACCGTATCCTCGATCTGAGCGGAGAAAAGTGGAATAAGGACACAGTTGAAAACGCTACCACAGCTACGACGGTTGACGGCAAAAATTATGCGTTTCCGCTGGCTGTTGAAGGCTACGGATTCATTTACAACAAAGCCGTTGTAGATAAAGCGGTAGGCGGAAGCTTTGATCCTACCACAATTAAAACCCGAAATGACCTTGAAAAACTGTTTCAGCAAATTGAGGCATCTGGTAAGAAAGCATTGGTGATTTCACCAATGGACTGGTCTCTGGGCGCTCATTATTTGCCTCTTGCTTATGCAGGCCAGAACAAAGACATGGCTGAAGTGGACAAATTCATGGCGTCACTAAAAACGGGCCAGGCTAGCTTGGCTAATAATCCTGTATTTAACGGACTTATGGATACATTCGACCTCATGATGAAATACAACATCGATCAGGCTTCTCCGCTAGCAGGAGCTTATGAACGCGGACCGGAGCTGCTCGGCAAAGGTGAAGTTGGCATTTGGTTCATGGGCAACTGGGCATGGCCGCAAATCAACAGTTTTGATACGGCTAACAAAGAATATGGTTTCTTGCCTGTACCCATCAGTAACAATGCCGATGACTACGGCAATCAGGAGATTTCGTCCGCTGTATCCAAGCGCATTGTTATTGACAAGGAGAAGACTACTCCGGAACAGCAAGATGCGGCGAAGAAGTTCCTGAACTGGATCGTATATGATGAGAAAGGCCAGGATTTCCTCGTGAACCAAGCGAACATTATCCCGGCGTTCAAAAATATTACACTGCCTGCGGCCGACCCGCTTGGCAAGTCCATCCAGGATTATATTGCAAAAGGCAAGTCAGAGCAGTCGATGAGCATGCTGCCTGCGGACCACTGGTCTAAGACAGGATCTTCCATGCAAAAGTATCTGGCGAAACAGGGAGATCGTGCAACACTGGTTAAAGAAATCGAAAACTACTGGAAAACCGTTAAATAAGGTTGTTTTCAAATTACCTGGAATAGAGAGAGAAACCCGAAACAAAGGAAGGGATCATCATGATTACGGAAAAAGGAGTATGGAACCGGCTGCGGACGCGGCTACTGTTTACGGGCCCAACCTTGTTTGCCTTCATAACGGTAATGATTATTCCATTTTTGTATGGCATCTATCTGACGTTCACAAACTGGGATGGTATTTCCACCACACTATCGCTGGTAGGCATCCAAAACTATCTGGCTGTTTTTAGAGATATCGAGTTTTGGAAGTCATTCGGCTTGACGCTCAAGTATGTGTTTTATACCGTTGTTCTTATCAATGTGATCGCTTTTATGCTGGCTTATGTGCTGACTAAAGGGTTAAAAGGGCAGAGTATTTTCCGGGCAGGATTTTTCCTGCCCAACCTTGTCGGGGGCATTGTACTCGGTTTTATCTGGCAGTTTATATTCAACAACGTGCTTGTCTATTTGGGACAACATGCCAGTATACAGTCGCTCAGCACGACTTGGCTGGCTGATCCCGACAAAGCGTTCTGGGCACTCGTGATTGTAACGGTGTGGCAGAACGCGGGTTACATGATGGTCATTTACATCGCGGGATTGACGGGTGTGCCGAATGATATTATGGAGGCCGCAAGCATTGATGGGGCAAACAGCTGGACCAGACTGCGGAAAATGGTATTGCCCTTGATGGTTCCTTCTTTCATCGTATGTATATTTTTGTCCCTGCAACGCGGATTTATGGTCTATGACGTGAACCTTGCGCTCACGAAAGGTGGGCCGTTCAGCAGTACTCAAATGGTGTCGATGCATGTGTATGAAAAGGCATTCCTTTCCCGTGATTATGGTGTGGGGCAAGCAGAAGCATTCGTGTTGTTCCTGATGGTTGCTCTCATCACTCTGCTTCAGGTTTATTTTAGTAAGAAGTTGGAGGTGGAGGCGTAATGACAAGAAAAAGAGTTGCTTCCTCCGTAATCAAATTCATTGTGCTGACAGTCATACTCATATTGTTCATCGTACCGTTCGTCTTTCTGCTGATCAATTCGTTCAAAGAAAACATGGCCATCACCTCAAATCCGTTATCGCTTCCAGAGAGCTTCAGTATGGTCAATTATATGAATGCATTTGATAAAATGAATTACATCGCTGCCTTCACCAACTCATTGGTCATAACGGTGTTAAGCGTTCTGTTTATATCGCTGTTTGCGGCGATGACGGCTCATTATTTTGTCAGAAACAACACCAAGTTCAACCAATATACATTTATGCTGATGGTTGCATCCATGATCATTCCATTCCAGGCTATCATGATTCCATTGGTGAAAATCTACGGGTCACTTGATCTGCTGAACAGTAAGTGGTCGCTGATTTATATGTATATCGGTTTTGGTAGCTCGCTGGCCGTCTTCATTTATCATGGTTTCGTAAAGAGTATTCCAAAAGAACTGGAGGAAGCGGCGCTAATTGACGGCTGCACGCGGGTTCAAACATTCTTCCGGATCGTGTTTCCGGTACTGATGCCCACGACTGCCACCATTTCCATTCTCAATGTGCTGTGGATCTGGAATGATTTTCTGCTGCCTTCCCTCATTCTGGTCGATCCGGAGCAAAGGACACTTCCGTTGTCCACGTATAACTTTTATGGAACCTATACAGTGGATTATGGTCCATTGATGGCAAGTTTGGTACTGACGATATTTCCGATCATTATCATCTATCTGTTCGCCCAGAAGTATATTATTCAGGGTGTTATGCAAGGTTCGATTAAATAATTGTAGGAGTAGGATGCCTTATCAAACAGACTAGAACGTATACGAGAGAGCGTGCAGATCAATTTATTTCCCAATCGAAGCATATGCTTCGGCCGGATTATCGGCTGAACTACCATTTAATGGCTGAATTCGGCTGGATGAATGATCCGAACGGCTTCATTCAATATAACGGGCAGTATCACTTGTTCTATCAACATTACCCGTATAAATCAGTATGGGGACCGATGCACTGGGGACATGCAGTCAGCCGCGATCTTATGAAGTGGGATTATCTACCGGTCGCTTTGGCACCGGACGGCGAGTTCGACCAGGATGGCTGCTTCTCTGGCAGTGCGATAGAGCAGGACGGGAAGCTTGTCCTGATGTATACCGGACATGTTGTAACCGGGCCTGACAAGGATCAGGATTACAAGCAGTCACAAGGGATTGCAGTATCGGAGGACGGGGTGACATTCGAAAAGTGGGAGGGCAATCCGGTCATCGGTTATGACGCCGTACCGGACACGATCAGCCGTAAAGACTTCCGTGACCCTAAGGTGTTCAGGCACGAAGATCAATATTACGCCGTTCTTGGTTCTAATGATGCCCAAGGGAACGGACTTGTACTGCTTTATCGTTCTGAAGACCTGAAAAGCTGGACGTATGTCAATGTACTAGCCGTGAGTGACGGACGTTTCGGCGATAATTGGGAGTGTCCGGATTTGTTCCCGCTTGGCGGTCGGCACGTATTTATGCTGTCTCCACAGCGCATGCCCCCTCAGGGAGAAGCATACCGCAATCTGCATTCCACCATGTACGGTATAGGTGATTTCAATGCGGAGGCTGGAACATTTACGGCAGAGCGGTATGCTCAGGTAGATCACGGATTCGATTTCTATGCCCCGCAGTCAACCTTGGATGATAAAGGGCGGCGAATCGTCATCGGATGGATGGATATGTGGGAGTCGGAGATGCCGACCCAGCAAGGGCACCATTGGGCGGGTGCAATGAGTCTTCCGCGGGAAGCGGTTATCGACCACGACAGATTGCTGTTCCGTCCGCTTGAAGAGGTGGAAAATTACCGATCCAATCTGTTCGAACAGCGGGATATCTTGCTGACAGGCGAGCAGATCATGGAAACGTTCGGAGATAGCTACGAACTGAAGGCGGTATTTGAGTTCGAAGCCAGTAACACCAATGAATTCGGCTTGAAGCTGCGAGTGGGCGACGAAGAGGAGACTGTACTCTCGTATCGTCCCGATGACGGTCTGTTCCGTTTTAACCGTGAGCGTGCAGGTATAGGCCCGGGCGGAGAGAGAAGAGTGCCTTTAAACTTAAACGAGGGCCGTCTGGAGCTTCGGATTTTTGTCGATAAAAGCTCGGTGGAAATATTCATCGGCGACGGTGAATACGTCCTCACAGGAAGAGTGTATCCGGGAGCAGAATCTACAGGCATTCGAGCGTTCACGAGCGGAAAGTGTACGATGGCTTCGTTTCAGAAGTGGGATATCTCCACATAGAAATGCATGATAAACAGGAACCCGACCCTTGATGGTCAGGGCTCCTGTTTTTTTGTAGAATTGTAATCGTGTGATTTACACAAGCTTATTTTGAAGATAGGCATCAATTTTTGCGAGGGCTTCTTCTGTACCGCCAGATTGCTGGAAGCTATCATTTATTTTTTGTACGCCCTCTTTATACGTTGCGTTCGACAGTACCTCATGTACGGCATCTCTTAACGATTGTACATTGATGTGGTCTTTGGTTATGCGATAGCCAGCTTGAAGTTCTGTTAACCGCTGCGCGACCATGGGCTGATCCTTGTCCTGCGGCAGTACAACCAAGGGTACGTTAAAGTGAATTCCTTCATTTACACTATTCATTCCACCATGAGTAATAAACACATCTGAATGACGTAATACCTCCAATTGGGGAACATAGGGCGAGATGATAAAGTGCTCTGGCGCCGGATTGATTTTCGTAAAGTCAGCTTTCTCGCCAGCTGCAATCACGACGATACCTTCAAAATCGGAAAAAGCTTCAATACAGGTGTTAAAAAAGTCTTCAGTATGGTCCAGAACAGTTCCCATCGAAATATACAAAACCTTTTTATCCTCTAGTCTGTCCAGTGGAAATGAATTTTCCCCTTTACGTTCTGGAAAGCTGGGACCAATAAAGAGATTCTCGTCACCATACTGTTCACCGTCTGGTTGGAAATATCGACTGGTATATACAACATTCAAAGCCCCTGTATTGCTCATAAATTGAACCATATTTTCGGGAGCAACACCGAACCTTTCTTTCATGAGCTGCAGTGAGGTCGTGGCATGTTCATCAAGTTGAAACGGCTCTTTTTCATTAAAGCGAAAGAGATTGGTAGCCATCCGATTCTGTGAAATCAGAAAAGATGGGGAGGAAGCAATACCAGGGATTTTCAAATAGTCTCTAACTAACTCGCCAGCTCCGAATCTATCATAGAATACAAAGTCAAAATCAATGCTTTTAGACAGTTGCTGAGTAATTGCTAATATGTCCAGCGAAGTCTGAATATGAATTTTCATAAATGCACTCAACCCATCCGGAGTATTGGAATCAATAGAAGCGGTCCTGACCAGATCAGAATGCAGGTGAACCTTCGCTCCAACTGCTTCGAGTCTGTCCTTGTATTTCTCAGTTGTAATGTAATGTACTTGGTCCCCTCGTGCTGCAAAGGCTTGCGTCATCCCAATCGTAGGGTTCACATGTCCTTCTGCCGGAAAGTTAACCATTAATATGTTTAACATTCATCATTACTCCTTTTCTCTACAATTAAGATTGCAGTTTTCACTGAATCTCTCAATCCATAATAACAATAATATTTATTTTTTCAAATGATATCCTTTCAAGATCGTGAAACACATGTTGGCATGAAATATGTATAACAAATATTTACCTCGTGCATAGTAAGGGGGAACTCTACTTAGCAAGGGAGGTTTTTTCTAAGTGAATGTTCAAAGAGCGCAAGAAATAGCGTCTTCTTCCATAATGGCGAATGTGTTGTGTGATGGGCTACCCATTTATATTCAGCATGTGAATGAACAGCGTGAGACGGCACGGATCTATGCGCTGAACAACCCGGAAGAAGAACGGGAAGTACCTTTGTACGCGTTAACAGAACGAGATCAGACCCTTGAATAGAAAGGAGCGACGTGAAAAATGAAACCGAACCAACAGAAAGAGATTGAGGCAGATCGTTTGAACTTTCGTGATCAGACGGATGATGTGGTCAGAGAAGTACCGGCCACAACGGATGCCAGCGAAGCTGTTGCAGCAATGACTTCACATATCAATAAATACGATGTACCAGATGAGTTGGAAGAAGAATAGTAAGTGGTCAAGCGCGCACAGGATAACCTGCTGCGTGCTTTTTATATGACGCATAACTTGGATGGTATCAAACAAAAAGTATTCAATGCCCAAACGTACAAGTGAAGCTGCCCATGTGTACGTTTTTTTCTTTTCGTTTTTTTGTAAAATAATATATAAATGATTTCTGTTCAAACTAAATGGACTAGGCCGTCATAGTGCCATTATCTCTATTAAGTCGAAAAGCCGAATTTAGAATTGTAGGAGGGAATTATGAACGATGAATTCAATGTACAGGTCCAGAATGTAGATCCGGAAATAAGTGAAAGTGAAGGTGAATTTGAGAAGAAAGATATTTCAAAAGTATTAACTATAATATGGATTTTTATAATTTATAGTGAGTCTGTCATTCTTCAACATTTGTCTAGTGGTCTAAATCTGCTGCAAAGTGTCTTATTTACTGTAATCGTCATATTACACATCCTCTTGTACTTGCATGCTCAAAGAGTTGCAAAATATTTTTCATGGGCTTATTTTGTTGTGCAAGGGGGATTGATCTTTTCAAGTGCATTTCTTCTACCTGACAGTTTCTCCATTGTGCTGGTTGGGTTAATGCCAATTTTGGTGGGTCAGAGTATAGGTATTTATTACAAGCCGCTTAAGGTCATTCTTGTATTTTTGATCTCTTATGTACTTTTTTGTGTGGCTGTGGTCTGGCATAATGATGGCAGGCAATTTGTATTGTTCATCCCGCTATTTTTTCTAATTGCAGTTGTTATAGTAGCTTATGCCATTCTTTTTCTCAAACAAGTTCAAGCACGAATCCGAACGCAAAACGTTCTTAAAGAACTTGAAATCGCACATCAAAAGGTCGAAGAACTTACAATTGCTAACGAAAGACAACGTATGGCCCGTGATCTTCATGACACGCTGGCGCAGGGGCTTGCTGGGCTAATCATGCAACTTGAAGCCATTGATGCCCATCTGACAAAGGGAAGTACGCAAAGAGCTCAGGAGATCGTCCAACAATCGATGTCACAAGTGCGAAGAACATTGTCTGATTCAAGGCGAGCTATAGACAATCTGCGTTCGAAAACCATCTCGGAAGTTGATTTTGCAGAAGCCGTTGAGGAAGAAATACAGCGATTTACAATGGCTACGAGCATTCGTGTAATCCGCAACATCAAAATTAAAGCTTCGGTTCCCAGACTGGTGTTCGAACATGGATTGTTTATTATAAGCGAGTGTTTAACCAACGTAGCGAAGCATTCACATGCGAATACTGTATGGATAAGTATTTTGGATAACGAAGGCAAGATTGAAATCGAGATTCGTGATGATGGAAAAGGATTTGATACGGATATTATTGCCAAGCAAACAGGGCATTACGGAATAATAGGTATACATGAACGTGTACGGATGCTGGGTGGAAAAATCAATATCAGCAGTATATTTCAAGAAGGTACGGCTATAAAAATAGAGGCGCCTCTTACTAAAGGAGACCTATTATGAAATACAAGATTTTAATCGTCGATGATCATTGGGTAGTTAGAGAAGGATTAAAGCTGGTGCTGGAGACCCATGACAGCTATGAAGTGATTGGTGAGGCTGGAGAAGGTGTAACGGCTCTTAAATTGATCGAAGAACTTCAGCCGGATGTCATCCTGTTGGATTTATATATGCCACAAATGAGTGGTTTGGAAACCATGAAGGCCCTCAGAGAAAAACAAAATGAAACGCCAGTCATTATCCTGACGACCTATAACGAAGATGATTTAATGATTAAAGGACTCTCTTTGGGAGCAAAAGGATATTTGTTGAAAGATACCAGTCGGGAAAACCTATTTCGCACGATTGAGTCTGCGCTAAGGGGTGAAACGCTGCTTCAGCCAGAAATAACAGCAAGGGTATTTGCTGCCACGAATAAGAGAGAAGCTGAGGCAAAGTCACATGAAAGAAACTTAGTTCTGACTGATAAGGAAAGACATATATTAAAGTCTGTTGCACATGGTTTTAAAAGTAAGGAAATTGCGTTTGATATGGGAATTTCCGAGCGTACCGTAAAGGCACATTTAACGAATATTTATAACAAGCTTGGTGTTGATTCCAGATCTGAAGCCGTTGCTGTTTCGTTGGAACGTGGTATTTTACAGCTTTAGAAATAATAACTGAAAATATGTTATTTATTTGCCCAGTCGTACATAAGGTGCTTGCCCCTTTGTACGATTTTTTTGTTTGTTCATTGTTATAACATGAAAAAAGGATGAAAAAGTTTACTTGACCCACGGGTTGCTGATAGCACCTTTAGAAGAGAGAATCAGGGAGGATGACATGAAGTTGAAGAAAAAAGGAATTAGGATAATGATTGCAGGGATTGCATTAGCTATCGTAGCTTCCGGTTGCTCCAGTGCAACGGAGAACTCTGTAACAGAAGCCAGTCACCCGGTAAAAGTGGAGAAACTTGCAATGAAACCTTTGGCCAATGATTTTAATTTGGCGGGTACATTGCAGGCAAGTAATGAGGCCAATGTTTCCTTTGAAGCGGATGGACGTATATTGAGCACTATGGTTGAGGTTGGGGATTCAGTAGAAAAAGGGAGTGTCCTTGCGAAGCTAGATACATCCAATTACCAGTTGCAGCTGGATCGGGCAAAGGCAACCATGGAAAAGGCAAAGGCTGGTGTTAGCCAAGCGGAGGCTTCTGTCCAATCGGCACAAGCGGGCATCCATAGTTCGCAATCCCAGGTCAATGCGGCCCAATCGAAATTGCAGGAATTGAACAATGGCGCCAAAAAGCAGGAGATAGCACAGTCTCAAAATGCGGTTACTGTAGCAACTAATAATTATAACAAGAAGAAAGCGGATGCCGCACGCTCCCAAAGTCTATTCCAGGCAGGTGCGGTATCTTTAACGGAAAATGAGAATGCGCAGCTGGAATTAGCAAACGCACAAAAAAGCTTAAGTGATGCGCAAGAGAAATTGTCTCTTTTGCTTGCAGGGGCATCCCAGGAACAGCGTGCACAAGCTTCGGCCGGCGTAGATCAGGCCAGAGCAGGGCTGGAATCGGCTAGGGCTACTATACAACAAGGGCTAGCCAGTAAAGCTCAGGCACAGGCTACCTATGAGGATGCATTGGCTGCTTATGAACAGTCATCCTTGTCACTGAAAAAAGCGACTTTAACCTCCCCGATCACTGGTGTTGTGATTGAAAAAAAGATATCTGATGGTCAACTGGGCTCCAGTGGAAGTGAGGCATTTGTTGTCGGAAATATCAAGACTTTAAAAGTACTCCTCCCCGTACCAGACAGTGAAATCTTATCGTGGAAGAAAAACCAAAAAGTTAATATCTCTCTCTACGATGAAATGAGAACAGGAACCGTCACCCAGATCTATCCATCGACGAACTCCAAAACGGGAAGCATCAATGTGGAAGTTAGCATTCCCAATCCCGAACTGAATTGGAAACCTGGTCAAGTCATCAGCGCATCTAAAAGCATAAATCAAAACGAAGCGCTTTTAGTGCCCGTAGAGGCCGTAATTAGTACGGGAAATGATCCTTATGTCTTTAAAGCTGTAAATGGAAAAGCTGTCAAAACACCGATTAAACTGGGGAAAGTGACTAATAATCAGCTCGAAGTGGTCTCTGGGCTACAGGCAGGCGATCAAATCGTTACGCAAGGAGCAGGAACCTTATTTAATGGTGATTTACTTGGGAATGGTGTACCTGGGAAATCGGAGGAGTCGTCCGAATGATTAAATATATCGTTAAAAAGCAAAAAATTACACTCATTTTCTTCGCCATGTGCATTGTGCTAGGGCTCTACAATTTTACATCGTTACCTAAACAGGAGCAGCCTGATGTTATTCCCTTGTCAGCCAGTGTTACAACCATCTATCCAGGCGCTTCACCCGAAAGAATCGAGCAAACCATTACTAAGGTCATGGAACAGAAAATTAAAGCCGTACAAGGTGTCAAAACGATTTCTTCCACTTCATCTAAAGGACAATCTAGTATAATGATAGATGCTTTTGAAGATGCGGACCCGACAAAGGTGTGGGCTGATCTTCGTACAAAGGTACAGGATGCACAGTCTGAGCTTCCAGCAGATGCGATGCAGCCCATTATTAATGATAGCATGACAAGCTCTTTCATTGGTTCATACGCGATTACTTCTGATAAAAGTGAGAATTTATACGCGTTAAATGAATTGATGAACAAATGGAAAGATCAATTAAAAACGGTCTCGGGTGTTTCGCAAGTTAATATTCAAGGAATACCAGATCAAGAAGTACGAATTAGTTTAGACACACAAAAGATGCAACAATATAACATCTCCTGGGAGCAGGTTGTTCAAGCAATCAAAAATGAGAATGAAAGAGTTCCTACAGGAAGTATGGATTTCAATGAGCGTACTTATCAGCTGACGGTAAATGCCTCTACCGATCCATCCATTCTAAATAACGTCCAGATTTCAAGCAATGACGATGGATTCCCGATATCTCTGAAGGATGTAGGGACAGCCTCACTTGTTTTTAAAAAAGCGACTAGTTATACGTATGTGAATAACAAGCCTGCTATTTCGATCAGTGTGAGCGGAGATACAGGCACAGACGTGCCAACGGTATCTAAGGCGACTACAGCCAAAATCAATGAACTTGTGAGCGGTTTGCCGAAGAATGTACATTTTGAGCTACTTTTTGCGCAAAATGATCGAGTCGATGAAATGTTTGGAAACCTGACCAAAGAGATGATCATCGCTATTATATCGGTCATTGTTATATGTACATTAGGTTTAAATTTGCTGACTTCTGCATTTGTGGCCTTGGCCATTCCTGTTTCCATCGCCATCGGCTTTATTTTCTTACCCACAACAGGAATCACGCTGAATCAAATTTCAGTCATCGGATTAATTATCGTATTAGGGATATTGGTTGATGATGCCGTCGTGGTCAATGACAACATTGAACGCCGACGCTCTGAATTTGGGGAAGATGCTACGGAGGCGGCCATTAAAGGGACGAAAGAGGTATCCTTATCGATCATTACAGCTACGCTAGCTACGGTTGCGGCATTTGCCCCGCTTTTATTCCTGCCGGGCACTATTGGTGACTTTATTAAACCGATACCTACCGTTATTTCGTTAACGATGCTGGCTTCCATGATTATGTCGTTAACAATTATTCCTATTTTCCGTCAATGGTACGATCAACGTCGTAAAGGAAAAGAGAGTAGTAAAACAGTTAAGCCACCTGGACTTCTGGGGAATCAAATACAATCTCTATCCAATGTGTATTCTAAAAACTGGATGCCTAGAATACTGCGACGTCCACTGTTAACAGCGCTTATTGGTCTTATGATGGGTACAGCAGCTTATGGACTACTTGCTGTTGTTCCCATTGAATTATTTCCGGATTCCGATCAAGCGGATGCCACGATTAGCGTAACGATGCCAGAAGGAACGTCGTTGCAGGCAACCAATCAAGTTGTAAACGAGATTGGGAGCTGGGTCAAAAAACAGCCAGAAACAGAGCGGCTGGCGGCAACGGCAGGTGGAGGAGCGCCTCAGCTGTATAGTGATGTTGCAGGCGGTCATGGTTCTGGGGGAGCGGTCAACGGCCAAATTGCTGTCGTTGGAAAAGAGGGGCTATTTGATCTCAAAAAAACAGTAGATAACTGGACCCATACGCTACAAGCTAAATATCCATCTGCATTAATCAGCATTCGTGTTCCCCAATTAGGTATTCCGGTCGGCAGTGCGGTGTCTATCCGTATTAAAGGAGAAGACATTGATAAGCTGCAAAACATGACAACTAAAGTCAAAGAAATGGTTGCGGGGACACCCGGAGCTGTAGATGTGACCGATAATATGGGTATGCAAAGCTATAATCTGAATTTCCAAATCAATCAGCAAGCCTTGGATAAATATCAGGTTAGCTATTCCGATTTAACGCGTACTTTGCTATTAATGGGTGACGGGGTGAATGTAACGGATTTTGATACGGGTAAGGAATTGCTTGATGTCAATATATACATGAACAAACCAAACCAAGATCCTGAGGTATTATTCCAACAATTAAGTGTGAACAATGCGGCACGGGAGCAAATACCTTTATCCCAATTAGCCACGATGAAACCGGACTTTTCCATCCAACAAATCCACCGTTATGATCTGGAACGGACGGTAACGATCTCAGCCAATGGAAATGGGCGTACGGCTACAGAACTCACTAATGATATCCGTAGCAAACTTACAAATACCCAGTTTGAACCAGGCTACACCTGGGAGATGGGAGGGGAAACATCTGCGCAGTCTGATATGTTTAAGGACTTGGGCAAATTAGCTGTTATTGTTATTTTCCTTATTCTCCTCTTGATCACCATGCAGTTTTACTCGGTGTCCACACCGCTCATTATTATGACTACTGTTTATCTGGCAGCGGCAGGGGGAATCCTTGGAAGTTTTATTTCAGGGATGCCCATTGGATTCATGAGTATTATGGGGATCATTTCACTTGCTGGTATCGTCGTGCGTAACGGTATCGTGCTGATAGAGTTTATTGAAGATGCGCGGCGTGAAGGCGCTGATTTAACAGACGCCATTCTAATGGCATGCTCTGCCCGTTTCCGTCCGATCTTGCTTACTTCGCTAACTGCCATTGTGGGTATGATTCCTATTGCCACAATCGGGGAGATCTTGTTCAAACCGTTGGCAACAACCATTATTTTCGGACTGATTTTTTCAACTATTTTAACATTGTTTGTAGTTCCGACGCTGTATATGGTCGTAGCTCATCTGAAGCTGAAACGGAAGCATAAGAAGCAAAAGGCTATAAATAGCGATAGTTCATTGACCTTGTAGGTAAATATATAATACAGGATCGTACATTAGGCGAGAGTCTTAATGTACGTTTTTTTTATTTCATTGACATAGTCCACAAAAATCTTTACTATAATTGTTGCAAAAGTCCACTAAATAGGGGGAGTTATGGTCAATATAGATGCTAATATCATAGCGGATATGAGGCGTTTTAATCGGTTCTATACGAATATACTGGGTGTTTTGGATAGACATGTGCTGGATAGCGGATATTCCTTTACCGAGGCCCGTGTCATTATAGAGATCGGGTTGATCGAGCCATGTATAGCGAATACTTTAGTCGAATCTCTTAAAATTGATCGCAGCTATATGAGTAGGATCATTGCTAAATTTTGCAAAGAGGGCTTTCTTGTTAAGGAAAATTCAACGTTGGATAATAGAACAAATCTGATTCGTTTGACTCCTAAAGGAAAGGCGTTCTTTAACCAACTGAATGAAAGGTCTGATGAACAAATTCTAAAATTAGTTCAAGGACTCTCAGAAGAAGAGATAAAAGAATTACATGCTTCTATGTTGTTAATTCAGAAGAAATTGGATAATTTGGAGAGGATACAGAATGATACGATTTGAATGCGACTATACCGAAGGTGCCCATGAGCGCATATTAAAGCGACTACTGGAGACGAATGATGAACAAACTCCAGGTTATGGTGTGGATGATCATTGTGAAAAAGCTAGAGCATATATTAAAGAAGCATGTGACTCCCCAAATGCGGATGTACACTTTTTGGTTGGAGGTACACAGACCAATACCACTGTTATTTCTTCTATTCTGCGTCCGCATCAAGGCGTCGTTGCGGCAGTGTCGGGACATGTTGCGGTTCATGAAACCGGAGCGATTGAAGCTGTTGGACATAAAATACTTACTTTGCCAAGCGGAGATGGGAAGATCCGGGCCGAGCAGGTACAAGATTTGTATGACGCTCACTGGAATGATGCCGCTCCTGAGCATAGTGTACAGCCCGGGATGGTTTATATTTCCCAACCTACTGAGAATGGAACGATCTATAGCAAAGCAGAGCTGGAAGCATTAAGTAGAGTCTGTCAAGAATGTGGTTTACCACTGTTCATAGATGGAGCCCGATTGGGCTATGGCTTGGTGGCCGAAGATAGCGATGCATCTTTAGCGGATATAGCACAGCTTTGCGATGTGTTTTATATTGGCGGGACAAAAATTGGAGCATTGATGGGAGAAGCCGTAGTCATTCTAAATGATACATTGAAAAAAGATTTCCGATATATGATCAAGCAAAAAGGGGGGCTGCTGGCTAAGGGAAGAATGTTGGGCATTCAATTTGAAACTTTGTTTGAAGACGGTTTATACGTTGAAATCTCCAAACATGCGATAGACATGGCCATGCTGCTTCAAAACGGATTATCTGAGCAAGGTTTTTCTTTTCAATACCGTTCTACAACCAATCAGCAGTTTCCGATTTTACCAGATCGTATACTAAAAGCATTGAGTGAAAAATATACTTACTCCTTTTGGGAAAAGGTTGATGATACACATAGTGCAGTTCGATTCTGTACCAGTTGGGCTACGAAGAAAGAAAATGTTGAATTGCTGATTCAGGATATTAAAGCGTTGCAATAATGGTCATAGAAAGAGTAATTTATAATTTTAAAGATGTAAAATGACTATGTAATAGCCATACTTCGGTGCACGCATTGCAGCGAAGTATGGTTTTTTTGTGCATTTTACTTATTCCAATGCGGCTTGTATTTAGTTCCATGAAAGAGCAAGTGGATATAAAAATGGAAAAACAAGACAAGAGCGGAGGTATAAAATTGGCGTCTAATTCTTTACACTGAATATCTACCGAACCTGCTTGCGGTACTGAAGAGGAGAGAGCCCAGTTATTTTTTTAAAGATTTTATTAAAGTGGGAAGCATGACCGAACCCGACATCCTCTGCAATATGCTGGATTTTGTCTTTGGTGGTTCGAAGTCTGGTTTGGGCCGCCCTGACCCGCACTACGCGGATGTATTCGCTGAAATGAAAACCAGTCAACTTTAGAAAGATACGGCTTAGGTAAGCTGGACTAATGAAAAAGCAGGCAGCCACTTGTTCGAGAGTTAACGGTTCATTGTAATGATCCTGAATAAAAGAAGAAATTTCCGTGATTTTCTGATGCATGGGATGGGAGGAGACAGGTTCACTACGCTCGATCGCTTCCGATCGGTGCACCAGGATCAGCATTTCCAGCAGTAAATGCTGTACGCAACGGTCATGCAGAGGCTGCTTATTCCTGCATTCGGTATTCATCTGTAGGAATAAACGTTCAACTTCCACTTGCTCTCTCGCAGGTAAGCGAAGTAACGCGGATTGCTGGTATGGCGGCAGGTCAAGAATGTCATGATCCTGCTGTGGGAGAAACGTCGGAGAAAAATGAATCAAAATGCGCTCTGTTTCCTGCAATTGCGTACTGGCGGTAGAGTGCAAGTCGTGAGGAAGGATGAATATCAGATCCCCCTTGCGAGCGGTGTATACCTTGCCATTCATAAAATAGATGCGTTCGCCTCGCAGTAAAAGATACAGCTCATAGTTCTCGTGGACATGAGGCCGGGGCATAACTGTGAAACCGGTACGATAGATGTGATGAATGGAGAATTGTTGTTCGCCAATGACATATTTATCTTCTTTCACTTCATTCATGTGCTTCTTCCTTTACAAATTAAGATAAGTAAGCGCATTCATACATCAACAGTATATATGACAACCTGCCAATGATAAAAGCAGAAAAGATTGATGAAAGGAGGTGAAGGCGCTTCTGAACGTCTCGGATCGTGTTTTTATAAAAATATGCGCTGATGTGGAAGAAAATCTTAGGGAGGAAACAGAATATGAGCAAGCAGCGTACGTGGAAAAAGGTGCTATGTAACGTGGTTGTGGGTTCATTGTTGTTGACCTTGTGCCCGCCACTAATCCAAGCGGAGACTGCGGTAGGAACAGAGAACGCAAAGGGGGCAAAAGTGGCGACGGATATTCCGGCGTTTCCGGGGGCTGAGGGTGGCGGTAAATATGTTACCGGTGGACGCGGAGGTGAAGTGTATGAGGTTACCACGCTGGCAGACTACGGCAAAGGGGAGCAGATAATCCCCGGATCTCTTCGCGCAGCGGTCAGCTCCGATAATCGGACGGTCGTATTCCGGGTGGGTGGAACGATTCATCTCAAGGAGCCACTTAAAATCTTGGGAAACAACCTGACGGTTGCGGGTCAGACAGCTCCTGGCGACGGTATAACTGTAAGCGATTACACAACAGGGATTGAAGCAGATAACGTCATTCTCCGTTACCTGCGTTTCCGATTGACCGACCGTTACCCCAGTGAGGATGACGCGTTAGGAGCCAGATACCATAAAAATATAATGATTGATCACTGTTCCTTTAGCTGGTCGGTGGATGAGGTACTGAGCCTGTATGACAACGTCAATACAACGGTACAATGGTCCATTGCGTCCGAAAGTATGCTAATGACTACGCACCAGAAAGGTCGCCACGGCTATGGCGGCATATGGGGTGGACGAAATTCCACCTATCATCATAACTTGTTGGCTCACAATGCAAGCCGTAATCCGCGTTTTCCAACCGATAAAAAACAAATCGACGCTGTGGAAATGACCAATAATGTCATTTATAACTGGGGATTTTTCTCCTCATACGGCGGTGGTGAAGGATCGTATAATGTGCTAAATAACTATTATAAGTATGGCCCTAACACATATGAGGGCGTTCGCGGTCAAATTTTTGTAGACGTGGGTAGTAAAAAATATAAAACACGCATCTTTATTGGTGGTAACTATATGTACGGCAATGACTCGGTTACGAAAGACAACTGGCAGCTTGGCACATCCATTGGGTCCATTATTGATCCGTCCACCCGTTTGGCGGAGCCGATTGAAGTCAGAGGGGAATACGACAACGGAATCTCACCCGATGCGTACGGTCCATATCAAGCGACAGATGCACAAACCGCATATACGGAGGTGCTTGCCGGCTCAGGAGCCACGCTGCCAAGAAGAGATGCGGTGGACGCCCGAATTATGAATGATGTGAAGAATGGAACGGGTGCATTTATTAACTCTCCGCGTGAAGCAGGGTGGATTTATGACGATTCTAACGTAACGACGACGGAGCTTTCTGACAGTGACCATGATGGAATGCCGGATGAATGGGAACGTGCCCATGGGCTGGACCCCAATAATGCAGATGATCGTAACGGTCAGGGGCTTGCCGGCACAGGGGCGTATGCTCATTTTGCCAAGGGTTATACGAATCTGGAGGTCTATTTAAATGATCTTATTGAGAAGCTGTCGAATGGAAATGAGGTGAATAATCCAGAGGCTGTCGTTCAGGTGTCGGATGCAAACGGACGTTCACTAAAGCATAACGATATTTTGGAAGCAGGCCGGGATGCGACCATAACAGCAACAGCCAAGGACAAAGATGGTATTGCTCATGTTGAATTTATCATTGACGGCAAACTCGCTGGAAAAGTAGAGACCGCACCTTATCATCTCGATTGGAATCATGTAACAGACGGTACCCATTATATTATTGTACGGGTGACCGACCGCAAGGGGAATGCTGCATTTTCCAATCCTGTTACCATTCACGTCAATACGACTGCGCCGTCGGGAAGTTGGCTCAGCGAAGAGATTGGCTCTGAGGGCAATGATGGTTATATAAAAGGGCATACTCAGGTCTTAAAAGAAGATGCAAGCGGCAGCAGTATAAGACTGAAGTCAGCGGGAGACGTTGACGGTAAGGCAGATATTTTCCATTATGCTTATCAAAAATGGGAAGGTGACACTGAAATTACAGCCCGTGTGGAACATATTACCCCAGTGGATGATAATGCCGAAGCGGGTGTAATGATTCGTGAATCGCTGAAGCCTGGATCCAAAATGGCTTTTATGTCTTTAGCATTTGTTAAATATGGCAAACAGGGTATTCTTATCAGTCGTGATCAAACGGAGGGTAAGACGAAACGTGCGTCAATGGAGACGTTTATTACAACGCCATATTCGGTTCGTCTGGTACGACAAGGACCAAAGGTTACCGGCTGGGTGTCCGCAGATGGTGTGACGAACTGGGAGAAGGTTGGTGAAACGGTTATAGATGTGCCGGATCATCAACCGCTATTGTTCGGGTTGGCTACTGATGCATCCAAACCACAAAACGATGTATGGAATTACAATACGTCGGAATTCAGCCATGTCACCATCCGCAACCTGACAGACTCAGGAGGAACTCGTCCTACTAGTGTGGTGGTAGCGACCTATGGTCCTGCTGACTTTACATCTCTCCAGGCAGCTATTGACGCAGTCCCTGACGACAGCAATACAAGGACAGTTATCCATCTCAAAAACGGTACGTATCGTGAGAAAATAAAGGTGAATTCCTCTAAGAAAAACCTGAGTATTATCGGAGAAGATCGGGATAAAACGATCATTGCTTTTGATGATACGGCCAAAACCGTGGTGGATGGAAAAGAATTAGGAACAAGCAACAGCTATACCATGCGTGTGCAAAGTCCTGATTTTGTGTTGGAGAATGTCACGGTTGCCAATACAGAAGGAACCGGGCAGGTGCAGGCTGTAGCGTTATATGCCGAAGGCGATCGTGGTAAGTATCACAATGTCAAAATTACCGGCCTACAGGATACGTTGCTTGTGAACCGTGGCAGACAGTATTTCAAGGACAGCTACATCAGTGGCAGTGTAGATTTTATATTTGGCAATGCACCCGCTGTGTTTGATAATTCGATCATACACAGCCTGCGTGCCGGATATGTGACAGCAGCTTCAACAGAAGAGAACAAGCCGGGCTTTGTATTTATTCAATGTCGTCTGACAACAGAAAATGGCTTGACAGGCAAGGTGGATCTCGGACGGCCATGGCGCCCTTACGCTCATGTTACTTTTTTGAAGACCTATATGGATGACCATATCAAGCCGGGCGGCTGGAATAATTGGGGCAAGGAATCCAATGAGCAGACCGCAAGATTTGGAGAGTTTGATAACTTTGGACCAGGTGCAGGAAGTAGCGAACGTGTACCTTGGGCCAAACAGCTTACTGCCGATGAAGCAAGTCAGTACACCGTTGAAGCTGTTCTGGGTGGACCAGATCATTGGGATTGGCGTCTTTAAATTTAATGTTCAGTGGTTAAGCGGGGCAAGCGCTTCTAGCGTTCAGCCTCGCTTATTTCTATCGTTTGAGTAGAGGATACATATTTAATTTTTAGGTATTGAAAATACTTGTTTATATGGTAAATGTTTGCTATGTTTAAAGTGTATTTATTTCAAATTGTAATTTATTTTTGATTTTGGAGGTGTAACGTATGGCACGTGTGTTAGTAGTGATCACGCCTGCTGAAGGCCATGTTAATCCGACACTAGGATTAGTGAAAAGGTTGGTAGACAGTGGGGAGGATGTTGACTATGTGTGTACGGAAGAATATCGTACGAGAATTCAACAGACAGGAGCACAGATGATCACCTACCCTTTTGTGGATGATGCTTTTTCCAAAGACTCTGATTTAAAGCCAGCAGAATACAAACATCATTATCAATTTGTATACATGATGGTAAAAGGTATGATTCTTCCGATTATTCCAGAGGTTTTGAGAGTTATTGAAAACAGAACCTATGATTATTTAATCTATGATTCTTTGATGGGTTGGGGAGGCACGATTATTGCTGAGAAGCTAGGAATCCCTGCTGTGTGCTCTATCGCTTCTTTTGCTTTCGTAGAGCCATTGGGATCGGGGCAAGGCATGAATGACAATGATCCGGAGGTGAAAAAGTTGTACACGGCTACGATGCAAATAACGCATCAACTGGCTAATGAGCTTCAGGTTGACGCTCCGGCTATAGAAGAGATTGCTCCTCATGGCGGACACTTAAGAATCGTTTATACAAGCCGCTATTTTCAACCGCAAGCCGAAAAACTGGATCACAGTTTTATTTTTACAGGTCCTTCTATTGTACCGCGTAAAGATGCTCCTTCCTTCCCGTTCGAACAACTTCGTGTTCTGCATCCACAGGCGGTGTACATTTCAATGGGTACTATTTTGAATAAAGACTTGGAATTTTATAAGCTTTGTTTTGCAGCATTTCGCGATTTGCCTGTGCAGTTTGTGCTGTCTTCAGGCAATTATACAGACATGGAGCCATTGGCCTCGTGTATCCCTGACAATTTTATAATCAAGCCTTATATTCCGCAATTGGAAATGCTTCAGTATGTGGACGCTTTTGTTACACATGCGGGGATGAACAGTACAAGTGAAGCTCTGTATTACAATGTGCCGCAGGTCATGATTCCTTTAACATCGGATCAGCCCATTGTAGCGAGTCGGGTGCGGGAACTGGGAGCGGGTGTTGTTGTGGATAAAAATGAGCTTACACCCGCTAGTTTGAGAGCTGCCTTATTAGAGGTATTGAGTCATCCAACCTATAAAGAACAGGCTCATGTGATCGGCGAATCATTACGCCAGGCTGGTGGGTACAGTCATGCGGCAGATACAATCATGAGCCATTTCTCTACCATAGAAAAATAAGCGGCAGTCTATATACTGTGATTCCTTTCTTTTAAAGTAGCAGATTTTTCAAACTCTAGTTTCTTTGAAATCGCCAGAAGACCAAGGGAGCAGATGATCAGGGCCAAACATACCCAATAGCTGTTTCGGTAACCAATCCATTGAGCGGTTAATCCGCCCATCAAGCTCCCCACCAGTCTTCCGATGGTTGTCGCATTGGAATATAGCGTCGATGCGTACCCTGGAAGAGAGGGCAACAAATCCTGCATGTAACTAATGCCAATGGCAGAAATCACTGCAACAAAGAAGGCTAGAAGAAGCTGCCCCACGAATAGCTGCCACATCTCCGTAGACATAAGGACAAGGAGATAATAGACAACTCCAGTTAATGCTCCTAAAAATATAAGCAAACGGTTGGAGTATTTAGCTGCTAGTACGCCTAACATGAGCATCAAGGGGATTTCTACAATTGCGCAAATACTGGATACTAGAGCAACGTCACTCGTGTCGCCTTGTAAATTGTGAATGATGAACAAGGAAATATTCAAATTATTCATCCAGTGAGACGTATAGAGCAGAGTAAGAACGGAAAAGGGAATCAGAATCTCAATATTTTTATGTAATGTAATGTGATGAAGTGAAAGTTGATTGTTATGTTTAAGTTGAGCGGGAGGCTGCTTGATAAAAAGGAATAGAAGCACAGCAATGAGAACAAAAATAGAGGTCGTTCCCATAAAGATACCCTTAAAGCCCGTATGTGCAATCAAAAAGGAACCAAAAAGCGGCCCGGTAATAAAGCCAAGAGAAAACATAGACCGAAGCGTTGAATTAGCAAAGGCGTGATCCGCAGATTTACTGCGATTTACTGCTTCACGTGCACTGGCAAATAACTGCGGCATCCCAGGAGCACCAATGGCCGTAAAGATCGTCATATAAACAAAAAGCACATAAAAATTTTGGATTACAAGATATCCTGCAAAGGCTACGGCATTAAATAACGTACAAATCACCAAAATTTGTTTGCGATCTAATCCGGTATCAGAACGTTTGGCAATCAGAGAGCTTATCCATATGCCACAAATCAAACTCACCGCTGTAAACACACCAAAGGTTCCTACAGATACGCCAAGTGTACTTGTAAAATATACAGCTAAAAAAGGTGCGCTGATGGATATAGCCATGCCTTGCAATAACATGCAGATCATGAACAATGGGTAGTTAGGTATAACAAAAAGATTTTGAATACGCTTTAGCATTTCATTTTTACACCCCTTCAGATTTAGAAGCAGAATAATACATACCTATCCCATCTAAACTATATATGAACTTAGCATAATTTGTATATTTACATGGTATAAAATATTATATAATTTTTTTCACTTTGATGAGCAGCTCATATGCAAGGTCATACACAGACTAAGATACAATATCGGTAGTGGGAAGTAGATGTGTATACGATTTTCCCCGTAGGATGTGCCTTAAAGGCTAAAGCGGTTTACAAACTGCTTAATCAGTTCATTCAATGATCCGGCGGCCTTCGTAGGAAGGCGATGATCAGCTTTCTTAAGGAAAACCAGCTCACTATTTGGTAATTGTTGATGCAATATTTTGGCATAGGGATGAAAGTGCTTATCTTCTTCACCATAAACAAGCAGGACGGGAAGCTGGATTTCCCCGAGCTGTGAGGTGCAATTGTACTTCAAGCTGTATCGATAATATTGCTCGACATTCCTGGGATTTCCCTGCTTCGCATCGCTGAATAACTTACGGAACAAAGATAGCTGTTTCGTTTGTGACCAAGCAATAGAAAGGGCAAGTGTACCGACTGCGCCGATTTTGGAAAGAGCAATACCCAAAGAAATTTTGTTTCTTAGTCGCCCTTCGTTTACTTCTGACATTCCACTGATAACAATGCCTCCCCATGCCCGATCTGGATAAGTCAAGAGGAATTCAAGTACTATCGAGCCTCCGGTAGAATATCCACACAGAAATACTTTATCAAGGCTCATCCGGTCCATCAAATGTTTAATATCCTTGACAATGAGAGGGTAAGTAACCGTTTGCTCGGAAGGCTGACTATTACCGTGTCCTCTGATATCAAAAGCTATAGTTCGAAAATGGGGCGAGAGTCCTTGGATTTGGTATGTGTAATTTAAGCTTGTGAGTACTGGAGGGTGAATGAATAGGATGGCCATTCCTTCACCGGAATCCATATAATGCATGGAGTATTCGTTTATGTTTGTAGTCGTCATGGTTATGTTCCCTCCCTGAATGGTTTGATCTTAAATTTGGCCTATTAGATCCAAAAAATTCATGGAGGTGTATCTTTAATTGCTTGTATGAGATACCTTTGTCCCGATGATCCAATGCAGGAATAATTTTTTTAGTACAAGAAAAAAATAAGTGGATCAAGTTTTTCTAAGAAAGGGACACATACATGGGCATGAAGAATAAAGTTACCATAGCACTAGTGCTAGGTTTATTGTTGTTGGTCTTGGGGTGTAGAGCGGACTCCAGTCAACAGCTAAAACAACAAAGTGTGAAGCCACCTATCACAGTAAATCAAATGGGCAAAAAACCTGTCATTGTGATCTTGATTGATTCTTTAATGGATAAGCCTTTGCAAGAAGCAATTCAAGAAGGCCGTGCACCCGCAATGCAATATCTCTTAAATCAAGGGCAATATTTTCCGCATGTAGTGAGTTCATTTCCCACGATGTCTGTGACAATCGACAGCACATTATTAACGGGAACGTATGCAGACCAACATCATGTGCCCGGACTCGTTTGGTACAGCAACCAAAAGAAACGCATGATTCTCTACGGCAATGGTGCCAAAGAAGCCTTAAAGATAGACCAACTACAAGTATTCTTAGACGCAATTTACCAATTAAACCAAGTCCATTTGAACAAAAAAACGAAAACCATACATGAGGAATTGGCTGACAAAGGAAAAGAATCCGCGTCCATCAATGCTATTGTCTTTAGAGAGAAAACGAAACATGCCTTAAAAGTGCCTGACTTCATAGCGAATAGCAACAGGGTGCCAGAAAAAATGATAGTAACAGGGCCTAAATGGTTATCTTATGCAGCTCTGGCACAATTGAATCCGAAAAATAACTGGAATACTCCTTTGTGGAAAAAATTTGGGATGAACGATGAATTTTCCGCAAAAGATGCCGCTTTTCTAATCAGCCAGAAGAAACTTCCAGACGTAACCATCACATACTTTCCTGAGAATGATAATTTGGCGCATAGAAAGGGCCCGACTCAACTGAAGGGAATCGAAAAAGCAGATCAAGCACTGCAAACTGTGTTGAACGCATATGGTTCTTGGGAACAGGCTGTAAACAATGCGATATGGATTGTCATGGGTGACAGTGGACAAAGTGCGGTTTATGATGATCGACAGGCAGCAACGGTTGATATAAGGCCTCTTTTGAATCATTACCGCATTGCAAAATTAAATCAACCCGTAAGAACTGAAGACCAAATCGTGATTGCCGCTAATGAACGAATGGCGTATATCTATGCGATTAACGATAACGTGGAGTTGTCTGACGTGGTGAAGTTTTTACAAAATGAGGACAAGCTCGACATTATCGCTATGAAAGATGGTAAAAACAATATTCATGTTACAAAGGGGAAAACGGGTAAGCTATTTTCTTATCATCCCGGTGGAAAATTCATTGATGAATATGGACAATCGTGGACCTTGTCGGGCGAAGAGGACCTTGTGGATATTAAGGTGAATAACAACCGGATCAAGTATGGAAAATATCCAGACGTTTTGGCGAGGTTACACGGGGCAATGAATTCACATGAAGGAAGATATGTTGTCGTCACGGTCCAACCCGGATATGAACTCGTCGGTGAAAGTTCTCCCACCCACATCGGTGGAGGTGCTCATGGATCGCTGCATGAAAAGGATTCCCTTGTCCCATTAATTATTTCCGGAACGAATACACGCCCCAAAACACTGCGAATCGTTGATATAAAAGACTGGATTCTGCAATTGGTAAACGAATAAGTATTATTCGGTTCTTGATATTAAGATTGAACTCCATTAGCATATAAGCATGTAGTTATATAAGCGGAAGGAGGTCACACATTGGAGCAACTTGGTTATGTAGCCGATCATTTAAAGCTACTGGGGGATAAAACCCGGTTGGCCATGCTTTCCCTGCTAAGAGAAAGAGAATGGTGTGTTTGCGAATTTGTAGATATCTTTGATATGTCGCAGCCAGCAATTAGCCAACATTTGAGAAAACTAAAGTCGCAAGGGATTGTAAAAGAAGAACGACGAAGTCAGTGGGTATACTATTCCCTAAATGTAGACGATAAGCCGCATATTCAAGCTGTTCTTGAGCGTATGCCAGACTCCAAGCAAATTTTAAAATGGCTGAATAAAGAGGAGCCGATCACATTTTGTGAACCGGATTCCTCAGCTTGTTCATCCTAAAGACTGTTCCGTGTATCTCCTTGAGGGATAACGGTGCTATTATATAAGTATATGTTTATAAGGTAATATATTGGAGGTTTAGAACATTGATTTTGTTGGCATGCATTATATTTTTAGCCACTTTAGTATTGGTGATCTGGCAGCCTAAAAATCTGTCCATCGGATGGTCTGCCTGTGGCGGTGCCATACTCGCCTTGCTGGTGGGTGTCGTCGATTTGCATGATGTTTGGGAAGTTACTCATATTGTCTGGAATGCGACACTGGCTTTTGTAGCCATTATTCTGATTTCGTTGGTGCTTGATAAAATCGGCTTCTTCGAATGGGCGGCGCTTCACATGGCACGAGCTGCGCGAGGAAGCGGAACCCGGATGTTTGTTTATGTGACCATTCTTGGCGCCGTTGTTGCTGCTTTTTTTGCGAATGACGGTGCGGCCTTAATACTGACACCGATTGTACTGGCGATGGTTCGGGCACTTAAATTGGATGAGAAAATGATTTTTCCTTTTATTATAGCGAGCGGTTTTATTTCAGACACGACGTCGCTTCCGCTTGTGGTCAGCAACTTGGTCAACATTGTGTCAGCCGATTTCTTTGGGATCACCTTTATGGAATATGCGAGTCGCATGATTGTACCTAATTTATTTTCTTTAGCAGCCAGTATAGGAGTACTGTATCTTTTTTTCCGTAAAAGAATTCCGAAAACGTTTGATGCGACACAATTAATCAGGCCTGCGGAAGCGATTAAAGATCCAAAGATGTTCCGTATGTCCTGGATCGTTCTCGCGGTTTTGTTCGTTGGCTACTTTGCATGCGAATTTTTTAATATTCCCGTTTCGGTGGTGGCTGGTATTATTGCTATCTTTTTCTTATTGATGGCGCGTAGAAGCCCTGCAGTGCCGATGAAAGAAGTCATCAAGGGTGCTCCATGGGCTATCGTATTTTTCTCCATCGGAATGTATGTTGTGGTGTATGGTCTACGTAATGCCGGTTTGACGGATCTGCTGGCCCATGTGATTCAAGCGGCTGCCGGTCAAGGTATGTTTGTGGCCACCATGGGCATGGGTTTTATTGCGGCGATTATCTCGTCGGTCATGAATAACATGCCTACGGTCATGATTAATGCGCTTGCCATTGATGCCACCCATACAACTGGTATGGTCAAAGAGGCGTTGATTTATGCTAACGTCATTGGTTCTGATCTGGGACCGAAAATAACTCCGATCGGTTCATTAGCCACGTTGTTGTGGCTGCATGTGCTCCGTTCGAAAAACGTAAAAATTTCTTGGGGGACTTATTTTAAGACAGGCATTGTCTTAACCATTCCTACACTTTTTATGACCCTACTGGGCTTATATCTATGGTTAATCATTTCATAATGGAACATTGAAGGAGACGGTAATGATGGAAAAAAAGACAATTTACTTTTTATGCACTGGTAACTCTTGCCGCAGTCAAATGGCAGAAGGCTGGGCCAAAAAATACTTGGGAGACCGTTGGAATGTATACAGTGCGGGTATTGAAGCACACGGCCTTAACCCTAAAGCGGTGCAAGCGATGAATGAAGTAGGGTTGGATATTTCCGGTCAAACTTCAGATATTATAGATCCTGCTTTGCTGAACAGCGCGGATTTGGTTGTGACCTTGTGCGGAGATGCTGCTGATAAATGTCCTATCACACCTCCGCACGTTCGTCGTGAACATTGGGGATTTGATGATCCGGCTAAAGCACAAGGAACAGAAGAAGAGAAATGGAGCGTATTCCAGCGTGTACGGGATGAAGTAGGGGCTCGTATTCGGAAATTTTCGGAGACTGGTGAATAAACAAGGTACACAGCTTAGGTATAGTATTACAGCAAGCACGCCTCCTTAAAGGGGTGGTGCTTGTTTGGCGTTTTTCTCCTTCACAGAATACTCTTCCAACACCTTTGTTTTATCTCCATAGATCCTATCCAAATGATCTTCTCCCCATAAGCAAAAACGATCAAGCAGATCTTTAAAATCCCATCCATATTCACTAAGCTCATATTCCACTTTGGGGGGAACTTGGTTATAAATGATGCGGTGGATGATTCCATCCTTTTCAAGCTCTCTAAGCTGTTGGGTGAGCACTTTTTGGGTGATTTTCGGAATGAGTTGACGAAGTTCGTATGTACGTTTTCTGCCGCTGGTTAAATGGTGTAGGATAATGCCTTTCCACTTTCCACTGATGACCTCCAAAGTTGCCTCGATCCCGAGCATATAGGTTTTGGCTTTGTCTTCCATAGACTTTTCCCCCTCTCCGATCTGTAGTACAAAAAGCACTAAGGAACCTTAAAGTACCTACAGTACATTGAAGTGCGTACTTCACACTTTAATGTATAACATCCATAATAGCATCTGTAGACAGGGTTCACTAATTATGAGGAGAAAGAAGGTTACGGATACATGAAAGTTTTATTGGTCGTCACGCATCCTAGAGAAGATTCACTAACCCTTGCGGTCATGAATCGTTTTGTAGAGGGATTGAAAGAGAATAAGCACGAGGTAGATATTTTGGACTTGGATCGGGATGGATACAATCCGGTGTACAGCGCTGCAGATGAGTTGGATTGGAATACGACCCATAAACAATATGCTCCTGAAACACGGAAAGAGATGGATAGAATAGTGGCTGCGGATGCTCTGGTCTTTGTGTTTCCATTATGGTGGTATAGTGTCCCGTCCATGCTAAAAGGGTACCTGGATAAAGTGTGGAACATAGGTTTACTTCAGGAGTTCACGTCAAAGCAGGTTCTGTGGATATGCTTGGCGGGGGGGACGAAAGAACATCTGATCAAGTATGAATATCACGATTTGGTTACTAATTATTTGAATAAAGCCATTGCTGGTTACGCAAGAGTAAGAGAGTCCAAGGTGGAGTTCTTCTATGATACTTTATCCGAATCGAAAGAATACATTGAAGGTTTACTGGAGCACGCTTATCAATTAGGTCGGGCATATAAGTGAATTTTATTCTGATAACAATGATAATTTAATATTATTGAGGATTTTACAAAATCCTGATTATTGAAAAAGGGTTAAGGATCGTTAGACGGCACTTAACCCTTTTTTATTTTGTAGACGAGACTCTATCCTTTTATAGGCTCGTGCATAGGTGCTGATGGTGCCCCTTGCATAGATAACCCGCTGCCAGTTGTGCTTGCTGGAACAACGGGATGTGGTAATCCCTTTTCAGAAGCAGTGCCCGCAGTCTGCTTGGCCAGCTTCTGTTTCTCCCATAGGGCTCTGGCGATCACCAGCAAGGAGAGTACACCCACATATAGTAACAGAGAACCGAGTTCGGGAAGCATCTCCTGCAAAGGTGCACCACGCAGACCCATAGTGCGCAGGAATTTATACATCCATACAAAGGGGAAGAAATCACCGATTTGAATCGCTAAAGGTGGAAACAGTGATCTGGAAAGAACAGCCCCTGATAGAACAAAAGCAGGCATGAGTATCATCACCATTCTGCCAATGGCTATTCCCGGATGTGCAGCGCCCCATGCAACCAGGACATTGATACAAACGGTACCGAATACATACAGGACAACTGGAATTATAAAGAGAATTGGATTGGCCTCGAAACGGCCTCCCCCAAACACTTTAAGCATCCCTAGAGAGAAGATTAAGCCAGCCGTCGAAAACAGCGTATAAGGAAGCATACGCAGCAGGATGTTGAACGGATTTTGCAGCTCAGCAGCCAGCCTCTTGGAAACCCGGAGTCTGGCGACCAGAGGTAAGCTATTTATATTCAGTATCATAAAAGAGAACATACAAGTGAATGCAAGTATCGTCGTATTCTGATAGTCATTCGTTGGATTAAACATGGAACGCACTTCCAAGGCGATACCATTGAGGGCCCCTTGAGCCTGTTCTGCGTTCATCCCGGTTTTCAACATAGCTGGAACAGACAGTTCCATATTCTCGGAAACGCTAATTTCCTGCATAGCTGTACGAATCGAAGTAATAGATTGTACATTGGTATTATCGAGAATGAGACCCACGCGGCTGGAGAGGGAACGATTGTGATTGTCCTCTAAACCATGCGGCAATGAAATAACAGCCAAATATTGCTCATGATAAAAATACTGTTCAGGGTTGTCCGTATACGAAACAATCTCAGCTACGTTCATATACGGGGAAGCATCTATTTTCTGAATGAACTCACGGCTGTAAGCTGTGTTATCTTGATCCACCACTACCACGTTAGCGTCGTTAATTTGGCTGCTTGGGAGCAACAGTGAATACCCCAGTACGGCAATCAATGGGAAGATAATAGCTATAATCGGATACTTGGAGTGAACCAGATACGACCATTCATCACGAAGAGATTTCATTTGTATTCACCTCAACTGTCATGCCTGGTAGCAAAGCTGCTTCTCTTGTTACATATACACGTACCTGGAATGTAGCGGTATCTGCTTCTCCTTTTTCACGGGACATCTTCACATTAGCGAATTGTGGTGCAGCAGTTACATAGCGTACCGTACCTTTCAAGTCCTTATTGAGACCAGAGATATGAGTTTTAATTTCTTGATTGGCCTTGAATTTCCCCGCTTGTTCTTCATTCACATAGAGATCGTAATATAAATCGTTGGTTTCCAGGGTAATCACAGGAGCACCTTGCGCCACATTTTCGCCGACTTTGGTACTAATCGAAGTCACCTTGCCATCCTGTGGTGCTTTTAACACCAGGCGTTCTTTTTTGAGCAGCAACGTTTTAAGCTGAACTTCCTGTGTGTCTTTTTGTTGCTTTAAAAGGTCAATAGCCAGCTTCTGATCTGCCAACTGTTGACGACTCTGCTGAATGGTTTCCAGCTGGGTCTTGGAACGATCGACGGACAATTGGGCACCGCGAATTTCTTCCTCGGCTTGTTTTACCGAAACGGCTGCTTGTGTCGTCTGTTCACTGGCCTGCATACGTTCTTCAGAAGTGGCACCATGAAGTAGCTTTTGTAGAGCCTCTTTTTGCTGACTCAACTGATTTGTCGCTAAAGTCAAAGAGGATTCGGCATCATCCAACGCTGCTTTGGATGCACTTCCTGCATCATAGAGTGCTTTATTACGCTTATAGTTGGTCTGCGCAGTCTGAACGTTTTTGGTTGCTGAGGCTACAGCAATTCGTTGCTGCTGAACATCTTCATCCCGAACCCCGTTATTGACCTGTTGTTCCGCAGCAGTGGCTTGACGCTCAGCCGCTTGTGCCCGCTGCAATGCTGCCTGACTTTTACTCTCAGTCACTTGAGCTTGCGCGATATCTAGCTGTGCCTGTTTTTCCTGAGTTGCTGCCCGTGTATAGCCTAAATTGATGGATTGTTGTTGTTGGCTGATTTGCGTATTGAACTGGGCAATTTGTGTCCGCAGCTGCTCAATTTGCAGATCCACATCTGTGGAATCCAAAGTCATAAGGACAGTTCCTTTTTTCACCTTCGTTTCTTCTGTTACCGGGATGTTCAGGACTTTGCCTCCTACTTGTTCAAAAGATACATGAATGCTATCCGCATTTAGTGTTGTGCCTTTAACGGATCGCGAAGCATTGACTTGATCTTGTCCGTTGGTCTGGAGCAGGAAACCCCCGCCGATCAGACAGGCGATAGAAATGAGAGGGATGATGAGGCTAGTGGCTTGTGTGCGATTCATGGGTAATACGCTCCTTAGATTCATAAAATGGGTTAAACATAGACTCGAATAAATATCCTGATATGTACATTTTATTTATTCTTTTATTTAATAATTTAAAAGTTAGTCGGCTAACTAAAACGCAAAATTAAAACTTATTCTGGTTTTGCTGCTTTATATATCTCTTTTGCTTGAGGGATGCCACTTTCTATTTTTTGCAGTAACGTCAGGAGCAATTCCTTTTCATCGGTGGACAGGTGGCTCATCAGTGTGGAAGTGCTTGTAAAATGTATAGGCAGCAGTCTTTCCATCATTTCTGTTCCTTGTTCGGTCAGTTTAACAATGCTCATACGGCGGTCGGAAGGATGAACAGATCGAATAATAAGCCCATCGCGTTCCAGGCGGTCAAGCAGACCGGTAACAGTAGGCTTGCTAACCCCTACTTTCTCCGCAAGCTCTGTAGCCAGCAATCCTGTATGGATGTTGCGGTACAGAAGAATTAATATTGAAAATTTCCCATGAGATATACCGAACTTCTCAAAGCCCTCAAAGCTGACTTTAAAGACGCTGGAAGATACCCGCATAAAAAATAGCATAGCTTCTGTTGCTCTTACATCAATCTCGGGGATACGCATAGAAAATTCTTGTAGCGCCTCACGAGTGGGCAAGTCCCGTAAATCAAAATCCATAAGGTTCTCCTTTCTTCTTACAGTATGCTCCAATCAATAAATTAGTTAGCCGACTAATCTTAATCTATTCAAAAATGAATTTCAAGCTAAACTTTGTTAATCGTCATGCGATTGTTCACCATATGGAGGTTGTTCGTGCAATGGTTTAAGCTTTTCCCTACATTGATATTTACAATGGAGTGCTTGATAATAAGTGGATATCGCACGAGACCAAAAACCCAAAAGTGAGGAACCTGGAATGACGACAAAATTATACTACACTGCTCCAAATCTTACGGAGTGGGACACTCATATTACACAGAGCATGGAAAGAGACGGAAAATATTTGGTTACGCTGGAGGAAACGGCCTTTTATCCGCATGGTGGAGGCCAGCCTTGTGATACAGGAACAATTCAGGGCGTCCGTGTATTAGATGTTGTTCTCGAAGAAGGGGATATTTGGCATCAGGTAGAGCGTTTGCCGGAGGATCGGAAAGTAGCCTGCCGATTGGATTGGGAACGCAGATTTGATCATATGCAGCAGCATAGCGGGCAGCACTTGCTGTCAGCGGTTTGTCTAGAGTTGTTGGGTGCCCGTACGGAAAGCTTTCATCTGGGACAAGAATATGACACGATTGATGTGAACTGTTCGGATATAACGCCTGCGCAGCTATCGGCAATCGAGCAGGAAGTAAATCAGCAAATCTATAGTAATCGCAGCATAAAAAGTTATTTTGTAACCCGTGAGCAATTGAAGGACATTCCGCTTGTGAAAACGCCCAAAGTGACAGAAAATATTCGGATTGTCGAGATCGAGGGCATTGAATATAATGCTTGCGGTGGCACACATGTAGCTCAGACCGGGGAAATTGGAATCATTAAATGCTTAAAATGGGAGAAGCAGAAGGGGATGGCAAGAATCCATTTCAAATGTGGCGCTCGCGCACTCCAGGATTTTAACGATAGTGTTCAGATATTGGACGTGTTATCTATGAAGTTCAATACCGGGCGAAAAGATATTTTGACCCGATTCGAAAAGTGGGAGCAGGAGCATAAACAGCTTAAGGCGCAAGTGGAGCTCCTACAAGAGGAAAATGCTTCGTACCAGGCGACAGAGTTGCTATCTGCTGTGCGGGGGCATGTTCTTGCTCATGTATTCGAACAAAAATCCCAGCAGGACATGCAGCAATTGGCTACCAAGCTGACAGCTGAGCATGATTTGCTTGTTCTATTTGCCACAACAGCAGAAAACAAAATCCTTCTGGCACATAACGGCACCCAGTCTGTTAGCTGCGGAGCATTTTTGAAAGAGAATCTGGGGGCATTTCACGGTAAGGGGGGCGGTAGCAACCAATCAGCTCAGGCTGCATTCCCGTCCCGTGAAGACCTTTTGAATTTCTTTGAAACGGCCCAGCGCCAGTTCGTTCAGGGCTGATGTAATGGAGGATTAGTGGCGTAGGGGAAGCTTCCACTTTTCCTTTTCTGTAAATAAAATAAAAGAAAAAATAAGTGCAACAACAGCGCCCCAAACGGCTTTATCCCCAATTGTCAAAGTTAGAAATCCCCCCAGCAAGGCTCCTACCAAGAAGGCTGCCAGGATGACACCATAACGCATCGCTCGAATGGCAGCGTTCGTGTCCTTGGTCGTTACGGCGACATACACAGCCTCGATAGCTGATCGGAGGTTACCGGTGCTGACCGTGGAGGTGTACGGCACATCAATGAGCTTGCGGAAGGAAGTCATTTGCACGGAAGCGACGAACGAGACGATCACCACCACTACCGTATTGGGAACTCCTTGCGGAATCAATCCCACGATGAAGAAAATCGCAATTTCCAGTAAAAGAATTGCGCGGGTCCAGTCCGGAGTTAAACGGTGGGTTGATTTTCGTTTAATCCCTTCAGCAACAAAAACCCCCAGTGAAAAGGCGATCAGGGGCGGGATATAGGATAACGCCTGAATCCAGTGCCCCTGAATGACTTTGACAGCCAGCAGCACGATATTGCCTGTCTGTGCGTTGGCGAAAACACCGCCTCTTCCAACAAAGGTATATGTGTCCAAAAAGCCCCCTACTAATGATAGTAAGGCGCCCAGTCGCAACGATTCGGACGTTACCTGATGTAAATGTATTTTGCCTTTCATAAACACGGCATATAAGCCTCCTATGCTAAACGTCGATTGTTTAAAGCTAACACGAAAATCCAGGACCATACAATTAAATTAATCACTTAAGCATGAAAATGACACAAAAAAGCCACATCAGGTCCCATACAATAGAAAGGACGTGATGCGGCTTGTTGGAGTGCTGTTTAAAGTGTCATCTGGAACTTCGAGAATGTGCTTATTGCAGAGCTTGAACGAGGGCTGCGCCGAATTCCTGTGCACCATCTGGGCCATCGGCTGTAATAATGTCGCTATGCGCAACGACATGCTGAGCGAGATATTCGGCTTGATGCACTTGAAGCTGATCCTTTTGTATATCCACTGGATAGCATGTAGCCGTTCTACCAGAGAGTAGTCCGGTTTGAGCCACGGCTACAGAGCCTGCGCAGATGCCAGCCAATAAAGTCTTTTGCTCATGAGTTTGTTTTAGCAGAGTTTGGAGATCCGCGTTATTCCACAGATGGTCATTCGTACCTGATCCGCCGATCACAGATACTACATCATAATCAGCCAGCACAGCGTTTGTAAAAACAAGATCAGCTGTCGCTTTACCGTTGTAGTCACCCGTGATTTCGCCTGTTTTTGTACTAGCTAGGGTCACGGTAACGCCTGCTTGCTCCAGCGCTTCCTTCGGTTTAAACAATTCATCCTCATTAAAGCGCTCTGGGGGTATAATAAAAAGAGCTTTTTTACTCATACTTTATTCCTCCTTGAATGTGTAACGTTATCTACTATTGTAGGATGGCTTCGTCAGGCTGTGAAGAATGCACTTTCAAGTACGGAGGTTACCTGCAGGTTACTATTAGAGTGCAAGACCATGATGATTTAGAAGGAGTTAATTATATATGTCTGATACGCTAAGAGAAGAAATACGGGAGAAGATCGTTAACGGAGACTATAACTGCGAAAAGGAACTAACCTTGTCAGTGTTAAGCGGAAAATGGAAGGTCGTCATTTTATGGCATCTGGGTGTGGAAGGAGCGCATCGTTTCAGTGACCTGCAAAGGCTGTTTCCGAAGCTGTCGCATAAAGTGCTGACCAATCAGTTGCGGGAGTTGATGGAGGACGGTATTGTGCACCGGGAAGTGTATCCCGAGGTACCTCCAAAGGTGGAGTATTCGATGACCGAGCTGGGGATGACGATTTTACCCATTGTGGAGATGATGTATGACTGGGGGAAAAAACGGGTGCAATCCATACGTGAGGAAATGCAACGCAGCGGTGAGGGAAACGTTTAAAGTTCCTTCATATGAAAAATAGAACGCCTTGCACTATGAGTACAATTGTACTTAGAGCAAAGGCGTTCTTTGGCATGTTAGCAGTCTGTGTTTTTATCATATTAGTCTAGGAACAATAGCGGTAGACGTGAAGCTGCTTCAATAAGAATCATTGCTGTTCAAGTGCTGGTAGAACCTCAATCCAGCGTGTAGCCCAAGTACCGATATGGTCAAACAAAGGAGCTAAATCGCGTCCTTTATCCGTAAGAGAGTATTCAATCCGTACGGGCTTCTCAGGATAAACCATACGTTGTATGATTCCTTCTTCCTCCAGCTCTTTCAAACGGTCCGAAAGGACCTTTCCACTTAAATTAGGAATTGAATTCTCAATAGCGACGAAACGTTGCGGACCATTCGTTAGTTGAAATACGATCAATACCGTCCAACGCTTACTCAGTAGTTCCATAGCCTTTTCAAACCGTGGACACATCTGCGGAATGTTCATGTGATCACCTCATGCTTATTATTAACGATTCACTGTTAAAAGTAAATGATTTTACTTTACATAAATTTATTACTTGACGAAATGATATGATATAAATATACTTTGTTACATAAAGTAACTTGTTAGCTTTGAGACGGAGCTTAAGATATGAATACTTAAAATTTAAACTTAATTTGATGTTATTTTTGATATTATTAATGATGTAATTAAATGAACAGGTACGAACTAATCGTTGAGGTTATGGTTTGGGTGTAGGGGGAAGTCGGATGAAGCTGGAATGTGAAGTGTGCGTAGTTGGAGGGGGACCCGCAGGGACTTTGTTGTCCTGTCTACTGGCGGCGCAGGGTGTATCCACGATATTGATTGAGCGACAGAGCATAGCGGGAAAGGCCTTTCGCGGTGAAATCTTGAATGATGAGGGTCAGGAAGTGATCCAAAGGCATAAGCTGCTCGAACAAATTCATGAGAACTATGTTCTCGCCTCCACAAGGATCGAATATTGGGGGCATCAGCGGCAAGTGAAGACGGTCAAGCCAGTATCAGTTGATGGTAATGTGGGGGTTCATATTCCACAGCCTCGATTTTTGGAGGCTTTGCTCAAACAGGCGTCAACCTACGAGTCCTTCCGTTACCTGGCGGGTACAACTGTGACTGCGTTGGAAGGTAACAGCGAGCAGGGCTACACGGGCTTGATCGCCCGCGATAAGAACGGTCATGAGATCACGATTGACAGTTCGTTGATTGTAGGGGCAGACGGTCGCTATTCGACTGTGCGCAAGCTGGCGCAGATGCCTGTGACGAACATTCGACACGGCTATGATCTGCTATGGGCGAAAATTACGGCACCTGCTGGGTGGGAGCCCGTCACTCGTCTGGCACTGGTCAATGGAGGTCAGTTGGCTTTATTCTCTCAGGCTGAGGGATATATTCAAATTGGCTGGAATGTGGAGGAGAGTAGCTTTCCAACCCTGTTTAAACAATCCTTTGAACCATTTATACAACGGTTTACAGAGGCTTTTCCAGATTTGAAGCATAGTGTGCATGATCATATTCGTTCATGGAAGGACTTCGTACCGTTGGATATTTTCAGCAGTCGTAGTGACACCTGGACGCAGAACGGACTGGTCCTTATTGGAGATGCGGCGCATACCATGACACCTACCGGAGCTTTTGGCTTGAATGCAGCTTTGAAGGATGCCGATGTGCTAGCCAGTGAGCTTCTTCGTTTACGACAGAAGAGCTATACCGCAGAAGACCTAAAGGCGTTCGAAGACGGACGACGGCAGGCTGTCACCGAGCTTCAGGAACGGCAACTGACGATGGAATCCACGTTTCATGAACATTTCTTACACAGAGTTCAATGATTTATGACCCTAACAATAACGATTAGCCTTTAAAGAATTAGGCATTTTCTATATAGAGCTTATATAAAGGATGGTGCAAAGAGATGAACCAAAAAGATGTAGCTACGCTACTTAACGATAAAATTCAAACCGTTCGTGGAGAACAATCTTCGACGATTTTGGTTGGACCGATCAAGCTGCCAGTTAATTTGGAAGGGGAAACGGTTGTTTTTCAGTGGTACTGCTGGTTGCCTGTACGGGATGAGGAAGATCGTCAGGACTTACTGAATGCCACCGCTGAGACGATTGTGAAGCGATTGTCCACACTGGATTTGGCAGAGGGACAACAGTCAAGCGTTTTGGTGTACGGCGATCTCGAGCAGTCGGAAAATGCATTAGTTCGCATGCATAGTATTTGCCATACTGGAGATATTTTTGGTAGCAAGCGTTGTGATTGCGGATTTCAACTCCACCAGTCCATGAAAATGATCGTGGAACATGGAACGGGTGCATTGTTCTATCTGGCTAACCATGAAGGCCGCGGAATTGGTTTGTTTAGTAAAGCCATGGCTTATATTCTGCAGGAAGAAGGCATGGATACCGTGGAAGCCAATCATCAATTGGGTTTTGAAGATGATACACGCAACTATGCGGATGCCATTAGTGTGCTCCGTCACCTGAGACAAAAGCCGGTAACCCTGATTACAAATAATCCTAAAAAACTGGATGCCTTGAAAAAATCGGGTATGAATGTGGCGGGTCGTATGCCGCTCTGGGGCGATGTGTCGCAATATAATGAACGGTATTTGAATACAAAAGTGGAACGATCCGGCCATTTGCGGGATTCCGATCTCAGGGAGGTTCTATGACCACTCACGAAAAATATATGCGCCTGGCACTGGAAAATGCCAGAAGTGCTAAAGGGCAAACAGAACCGAATCCGCTCGTCGGATCAGTCATTGTCAACAACGGCCGTATCGTTGGGATCGGCGCTCATCTGAAGCCCGGCGAGCCACATGCCGAGATTCATGCGTTGCGTATGGCGGGTGAACACGCTCAGGGAGCGACGATTTACGTAACGCTGGAGCCGTGTTCCCATCACGGCCGGACAGGCCCGTGCGCGGAAGCGATTGTGAAGGCTGGTATTCGTCGAGTGGTGATTGCAGCGCTGGACCCGAACCCGCTGGTTTCCGGCAGAGGGGTGCAGATTTTGAAAGATGCAGGCATTGAGGTCATTGTCGGCGTATGTGAGCAGGAATCCATCCGCATGAATGAAGTGTTCAATCAATATATCGTGAGCAAGCGTCCTTTTATTACGATCAAATCAGCAGTAACGCTGGACGGTAAAATTGCAACTCGAACCTCTGAAAGCAAGTGGATCACATCTGAGGCTGCACGGGAGGATGTGCATCGTCTTCGTCACGAGCATGTAGGAATCCTGGTCGGTGTACAGACCGTGATTCATGATAATCCTCAGCTTACGACTCGTCTACCAGAAGGACGGAATCCGATTCGTATCATTCTGGATAGTAAGCTTCGAATTCCATTGGATGCTCGTGTCATTACAGATGGGGAGGCTCCGACCTGGATATTCACAGGACGGGCCTACGATGAAGGCAAGCGAAGCCAGCTGGAACAGCTGGGTGTAAAAGTATATCCGACACAGGATGAAAACAGCGATCGGGTTAACCTGCCGCAAATGTTGGATATTCTGGGGGCAGCGGAGGTGTCATCGGTGTTCGTGGAAGGCGGAGCCGAAGTGAACGCTTCGTTCGTGCAGCAAGGGCTGGCAGACAAGCTGGTGCTGTATATGGCGCCGAAGCTGGTTGGAGGACGTGCAGCCCCGGGATTTCTCGGGGGAGAAGGCGTGTCTGCGATGAGCGATGCGGTGGCATTGCATGATTTGAGCGTGACACAGGTTGGTGTAGATTGGAAAATAGAAGGGTATTTTGAGCGGGGAAAATGAGTGAGTTGTTTTCGGGTGGAGGAGGCGCTTCGCGGAGAGGTTGATCTTCCGATCGCTGTTGCAGTGGGATTCTTCGGATTGTATGAGAGATTTAAAGGTAAGAATCCCACTGCAAAGGCGAACGCTTCCGCTTCTCCAGATTCAACCCCTTCGCTCCGCTGCTGCCCACCGCAAAGTCACTCTTTTTCCGAAATGTTGTGGAGCATGGGAAGGGCATAAGAAACTAAATACTCAAAAACTCAAAGGCTCAAAAACTTATAAATTCAAAACAGAGGATCTGAAGGGCTAAAAGGCCTGGAGGATTCTTTTTTTATATACTAAACGTTTATTAGGGTGAATGGTTAATGGGATGAATAACTTATAGGGTGAATGTCTTATGGGGTGAGTTTGAAAACATAATTACGCGAATGTCTACCACTGGATCTATAATTTGGATGCTGTAGGCAACATCGACCGCAGCATCACCGCTAATTCACCTATTTATGCCGTATTTCATAAGAACGGTGTAAAAACCTATGTGGCCTACAACTTTACAGACCAGGTCAAAACAGTAACCTTCTCAGATGGGCACAGTATTACCGTGCAGCCGAATAGCTTTAATGCCGGAAATGGAAGCGGCGGTGGCAATCCGCAGCCTGATACGGAGGCTCCGTCCATCCCGACGAATGTACGAGTTACGACCAAAACGGCTTCGACAGTCACTCTGGAGTGGGATGCAGCTACAGACAATGTTGGCGTTACGGGGTATATCGTTTATAAGGACGGGGCTCAGGCGGCAGAGATAAGCGGTATTTCCGCATCAATTACAGGGCTGCATGCAGCTTCCACTTACAGCTTTACCGTTAAGGCTCGCGATGCAGCTGGTAACCTATCTGCAGCAAGCCATGCTATATCGGTAACTACGGAGGCAGCATCTGGCGGTAATGAGGGTGGCGGAGAAACGGAGGATTATAAAGCAGGAGCTCGTTTTGTCAGCGATCGTGAAGCATTGCTTCAATTTACACCTAAAACAGCCTCGGCCTATGTTGACGTGCATTATACTTTAACGGATGGACAACAGCTCAATTACCGAATGACCAACAACGGCGGTGTCTGGGAGCAGCGGGTAACAGACCTCGATATCGGGAAGGGTGTCAGCTATTGGTTTACCTATGAAAAGGCGGGATTGCAATACGAGACCCCTCCATTCAGCTATACACACCAGCAGATTGCCTCAACAACGACAGACGTTCCAGAACTTCCAACACCAGGCGCTGATCCCGTTTTCGAAAAAACATCCTAGTGGATCAGGCCTAAGATACGAACGCGACTAGTTAACTATAGAAAGAAAGACACGAGGGAAGCACATATGCTTCTCCTGTGTCTTTTTCGTTTTTTATAGGGTCGTAATACTTTCGCCATGTTCGCGAGTTCTAGATTACGCGATAATGATAAAGGCTGATACAGGAAGATATTACCGAGGCGCGGATTTCCAAAGGTCCCGCAGTGCCTGCCCTGATGGGGTCAGGTATCCTGTAAACTTGCGTATCCACCAACAATTAGGGTTCGATTCCCAATCGCCTTCCACGCGACTTCTGGTAGAGTATTCGAATGATCGAATAAAAACAATGAAAAGACCCGGATAAGAGCTTCCCATGTCTGGTCTTGATGACAGATACCGGGGCGATGGCTATGCGGCCAGCGGATACCGGAGAGAGCAAGCGCCGACAGGGCTCGAGGCTTCGGAGATACGGATTCACAGTCGATGTTGGGCTGATGAATCCCATCCCCGGAACACGGGAACAGGCGGCCCCTTTCTTTTTCCTCAAGCTTGACCCCGCCGTTCACACCGGAGGGATGCTCTGCAAGGGTCCTAACCCTACTACAACAAATAAAAATAAAAAATCCTCATTTTAAAAGTGTGTTAATTTTAAGGCGGGCAGCTACGGAGCGGTCCATTTGAATCTGAAGAAGCGAAGCGTTCGCCTTTTGCCCTTGAAGTTTAACCCTATAAGGGGTTCATCAAATCCAAAAATTCAGGGGCAACAGCGATCGGAAGATCAAATGGATCGCGGAGCGCCACACGTAGAAAAAAGCACTCTTTTAAGTTGAGGATTCTAAATACTAGGAGTGATACGATGTTTAAGAAGATAACAATTAAATCCGATGAGCGCGGATTGCTGTTCAAAAAAGGAAGCTACCACAAATTGTTGCAACCAGGAACTTACCTATTGAAGACATTTCAGCAGGAAGCGGTTGAAATTTTGAATGTAGCCGAACCATTTTTTGTACCGGACCATGATATTCGTTTGTTTTTGACAGATCCCCTATTGCTTGAGCAATTGAATGTCATTGATGTAGAGGACCATGAATATGTGCTGCATTATGAGGATAATCGGTTTGTGGAGCTGATGACGGCTGGGAAATATGCTTATTGGAACGTGCTCAAGGAACATCGTTTTGTTCGTGCAGATACTCGGCAGCCTGCAATTGATAAGGCATTGGGGCAAGCATTCTTGTCCAAGACACCGGGCTTCTGGAAGGCGCTTCAGGTGGGCAGCTATGAATTAGGATTTTTGTATTACGATAATGTGTTGCAGGGTGAGCTGAAACCGGGTAAATATTATTTCTGGATGTCCACGGTGAATACAGAGATCAAAACGATAGATATGCGACAACAGCAAATGGACTTGATGGGACAGGAAATCATGACAGAGGACAAAATTACGCTGCGCCTCAACTTCGTCTGTCAGTACCGTATCATCGACCCATTGCGGGCATTAGAATTCCGGGCATACGAGGAGCAAATGTACATTATGCTTCAACTGTTGTTACGCGAATACGTTGGCACGATGAAGCTGGATGATTTGCTGAAAATGAAGCAGGAGATTGCGGTATATGTTTTGACTCGACTGAATGAGCAGAGCGACGAATATGGAGTGACTTTTACGTCAGCAGGGGTGAAGGATATTATTTTGCCGGGGGATATCAAGGATATTCTGAATACGGTGCTGTTGGCAGAGAAGAAGGCACAGGCCAACCTCATCACACGACGTGAAGAGACGGCATCCACTCGTAGTCTGCTCAATACGGCCAAGCTGATGGACGAGAGCGCCACTCTCTATCGTCTCAAAGAGCTAGAATTCATGGAAAAAATCTGCGAGAAGATTGGCACGATTTCGCTAACTGGCGGGAATACGTTGCTGGAGCAGCTGAACACGCTGGTTCACATGAAAGAGGGGCAGGGACTCCAATAACTGAAAATACTCCCGAACGATGAGTGCAAGCCGCCTCAAGGTTCGGGAGTATTTTGCGTTTTAGTTCGTCTTGGTGGATGCGAGAAAAGCGTCCATATCGATCACCGGAATGAGGGTACCCTGATGCTCCATCACGGTAGGGAACAACTCGCGCTGCCACTCTTCCTCATTGCTTTGTAGCTGACTGTCCTCGGCAGAAGCCGTGTCCTCCACCTGATCGACAAGCAGAGCAATCTTCGCACGGCTGAGCAAAATCATTTTGTCCTCGGAGGAATCGCTGGATGCAGGAAGAAGCAGTTTTTTGCGTAAATTAAGGATCGTAAATACATTGCCGCGAATAGTCACCATTCCTTCATGCCATGCTTCGGAAAAGGGAAGCGGAGTTCCCTTCTTAGCATTCATGACTTCTTCTACTTCCACAAAGTTTAAAGCGAACTTTTTGTCCGCTAGACTGCACACAATAAATTCAGACATAACAATTCTCCTTATCTATTCAGATGAGCCATCACAGGTTGTGATTGAGCGGTAAAATGGGTTAACTATTGCGTTTTGACAGATGGAACGATAAAGTTGAGGATGCGGTAAAATGGTTGTAGTTACTCACAGAATATCACAAACGAGCAGTTAAATCTTCCAAAATAACAACCATACGGCCAAGGCGTGGCTTCAAGTTTCCCTTCATATATAATGTTTGGGACTAAAGCTGTGTCCGATGGCACTACATTTTAAGATAAGCGGGTTGAGGTAGAGTGGATCATGAAAAGCAGCGATTAAGTATCGAAGCAGCCAGATTATACTATCTAAACGACTACAGCCAGCAAGATATCGCGGTCAGACTCGGGGTTTCGCGTCCTACGGTATCGCGGTTACTTCAGGCTGCCAAGGAACAAGGATACGTGCGGATTAGTATTGTGGACCCGATGGAGGATATGGACGCGCTCGGAGAGCAGGTGAAGAAGAAATACGGACTGGATACTGTGTTAGTCTGTTATTCGCCGTTAAATGAATATCAGGAGATCAAGAAGCATATTAGCAAAAAAGCAGCCGATTATTTGCATGAAACGGTACAGGATGCTGATATTATTGGAGTGACATGGGGAACAACCATGCATGCCGTGGCGCTTCATCTCCAACAAAAGCAGGTCAAGGGAGTTGAGGTGGTTCAGCTCAAGGGAGGCGTGAGCCATTCACATGTCAACACATATGCTGTGGAAACCGTGAATTTGTTCGCAGAAGCCTTTCATACCATAGCAAGGTATTTGCCGCTGCCTGTAATTTTCGACAGTCACGCCGTTAAGAAAATGGTCGAGGAGGATCGGCATATCCAGCGTATCATCGAACTTGGCAAGCAGGCGAACATCGCGGTGTTTACGGTGGGGACGGTCAAGGAGGATGCGTTGCTGTTCCGATTGGGTTATTTTAACGGGGAAGAGCAGAAGCTACTGCAAAGAGTTGGCAAGGGCGATATTTGCTCACGCTTTTTTGACGCTGAGGGCAACATATGCAGTCAGGAAATTAACAGCCGTACCGTTGGGATTGATTTGCCTGATTTGCGAAAGAAGGAGAAGTCCATTCTCGTCGCTGGAGGCCAGCGCAAAGTGGAGGCCATTCGGGCATCGCTGCGTGGCAAGTATGCGAATATCTTGGTGACGGATCAGTTTACGGCACAAGCACTTTTACAATAGAGCAAGTCGCCTCCATCCAGCAAAATACACGGTTATGGCGTGTGCCTACAGGGTAATATGAATGGTAGGTGAACGCCTTATGTACAAGCGTGAACATAATTTCAAAATGTGTTTTACATATGTTCAAAGCCGTGCTATGATGATCTCATCACAGAGAAATAAAGGACTTTTGTCTTCAACTATTTATCTAATGAAGGAGCTTTTAGATATGAACATTGCAGCATTAATCGACCATACATTGTTGCGTGCAGATGCGACGAAGGATGAAATTACGAAATTGACTGCCGAGGCAAAAAAATATCAGTTTGCTTCTGTATGTGTGAACCCGGCGTGGGTAGCTTATGCAGCAGAACAGCTCGCAGGCACAGGCGTAGCCATTTGTACAGTTATCGGTTTCCCGCTGGGAGCGAGCACGTCCGCAACGAAAGCATTTGAAACGAAAGATGCTATTGCTAACGGAGCGACTGAAATTGATATGGTTATTAACATAGGCGCTTTGAAGGAACGTGATGTACAGCTCGTCGAGCAGGACATCCGTGCGGTCGTGGAAGCAGCTGCTGGTACACTGGTAAAAGTGATTATCGAGACCTGCCTGCTGACTGACGAAGAGAAGGTACTGGCATGTGAGCTGTCCGTCAAAGCGGGGGCGAATTTTGTGAAAACCTCGACAGGCTTCTCAACAGGTGGAGCTACTGCGGAAGATGTGGCTTTGATGCGCAAAACGGTAGGACCTGAGATTGGTGTCAAGGCTTCAGGCGGTGTACGCAGTCTGGAAGACGTGCAAAAATTAGTAGAAGCTGGCGCAAGCCGGATCGGTGCAAGTTCCGGTGTGAAAATCATCGAGGGCGAGCAGTCTACATCTTCCTACTAAGTTTATTTTAAAGTCATGGAGGGATTCGCAATGAAGGATCAATTGATTCAGAAAGCGCTTGAGGCGCGTAAACAGGCGTATGTTCCGTATTCGAATTTTCAGGTGGGTGCTGCGGTTCTCGGAAGCGATGGCACGATTTATCACGGATGTAATGTGGAAAATGCCTCCTACGGCTTATGCAATTGTGCAGAGCGGACAGCGATTTTTAAAATGGTATCCGAAGGCTGCCGGAAAATTGATTCGATTGCGGTTGTAGCTGATACGGAAGGGCCTGTGTCTCCATGTGGGGCCTGTCGTCAGGTCATTTCCGAATTTGCTCATCAAGATACCAAAATTTATCTGACAAACCTTCATGGCAACACGGAAGAGTGGACGGTGGATCAATTACTGCCGGGTGCCTTTCGACCTGCGGATCTGGGGAAATAAAAAAAAGAATGCCTCTTTGGGGCGCGTTCTTTTTATGGGGAATGTAAGCGCTTAATGTAATAAGGGGGAAATTAAATGAAATATGTAATCGCTCTGGTGGGACTGCTCGTTGTTTTTGCACTTACTTACGTTGCCAGTAGTGACAAACGTAAAATCAGGTATCGTCCGCTGGTGGTTATGGTTGTGTTGCAGGCGGCGCTAGCTTTTGTATTGCTCCACACAGGTATTGGCGAAATTCTAGTCAAAGGTTTTGCAAAAGGGTTTAAAAGTCTGATTGATTATGCTATGGAAGGGATTAACTTTGTATTTGGCGGAATTGCGAATGAAGGAGCAGCACCGTTCTTTATCGGTGTACTGCTGCCAATCGTGTTCATATCCGCGCTGATTGGTATATTGCAATATGTAAAAGTGTTGCCTTTTATTATTAAATATATCGGGCTTGTCTTGAGCAAAGTAAACGGAATGGGTAAACTGGAATCCTACAACGCTGTAGCTTCGGCTATCTTGGGTCAATCCGAGGTGTTTATTTCCGTTAAGAAGCAAATTGGTCTGCTGCCAAAACATCGGTTGTATACGCTGTGTGCGTCTGCGATGTCTACGGTGTCCATGTCGATTGTGGGAGCTTACATGCAAATGTTAAACCCCAAATATGTGGTCACAGCTTTGGTATTGAACCTGTTCGGCGGCTTCATTATCGCTTCTATTATTAATCCGTACAAGATTGAGAAGGAAGACGATTTACTGGAGGTTCAGGAGGAAGAGAAGCAGTCCTTCTTCGAAATGCTCGGGGAGTATATTATGGACGGTTTCAAGGTTGCGATTACGGTAGCTGCGATGCTGATCGGTTTTGTGGCGCTGATTGCCATGGTTAACGGGATTTTCTCCTGGTTGTTTGGAATCAGCTTTCAGGCGTTGCTTGGATATGTGTTTGCGCCTTTCGCTTTTGTCATGGGTATTCCGTGGAACGAAGCCGTTCAGGCGGGCAGCATTATGGCTACCAAACTCGTATCCAACGAATTTGTGGCTATGCTGGATCTGACCAAGCAAACAGGCTTGTCGGAGCGCACGGTCGGGATCGTATCGGTATTCCTCGTATCCTTTGCTAACTTCTCATCCATCGGTATCATTTCCGGGGCTGTGAAGGGTCTGCATGAAAAACAGGGAAATGTGGTGGCCCGCTTTGGTCTGAAGCTGTTGTACGGGGCAACGCTGGTTAGCGTGCTGTCGGCAACGATTGCAGGGTTGTTTTTGTAGAAAAAAACAGCGAGTCAGGAAAGGATTTTTATAATGTCTAAATTCAAACGGATTCACTTGGTGGTTATGGACTCGGTTGGTATCGGCGAAGCGCCGGATGCTGCCCAGTTTGATGATTACGATGTAGATACACTCGGTCATATTGCGCGCGAACGTGGCGGCCTGAAGATGCCGAATATGGGCAAGCTCGGTCTGTCCAACATTCGTTCCATAGAAGGGATACCAGTGGCCGATAAGCCACTCGCGTATTACACCAAAATGCAGGAAGCGTCCAATGGCAAGGATACGATGACGGGTCATTGGGAAATCATGGGTTTGAATATTGCAGTTCCTTTCCGTGTATTTCCTGATGGGTTCCCGGATGAGCTGATTCAACGCATTGAGGAGCACACAGGTCGCAAAGTGATTGGCAATAAGCCTGCTAGCGGCACGGAAATCATTGATGAGCTGGGCGAAGAACACGTGAAAACTGGAGCGCTCATCATCTATACCTCGGCGGACTCTGTGCTGCAAATTGCGGCGCATGAGGAAGTTGTACCTTTGAAGGAGCTCTATGAGATTTGCGAGTTCTGCCGTAAAATCACGCTGGAAGATCCGTACATGCTGGGTCGCATTATTGCCCGTCCGTTCGTAGGTGAGGCAGGGAATTTCTCTCGTACCTCTAATCGACATGATTACGCGCTCAAACCATTTGGTCGCACTACAATGAACGAGCTGAAGGATGCAGGCCTGGATGTGATCGCCTTGGGTAAAATCTCTGACATTTATGACGGCGAGGGTGTAACGAAGGCGGTGCGTACGGTGTCCAATATGGACGGCATGGATAAGCTGGTGGCCACGCTCGACGAGGATTTCACCGGATTAAGCTTTCTGAATTTGGTGGACTTTGACGCTGTGTACGGTCACCGTCGTGATCCACAGGGATATGGTCAAGCTTTGGACGATTACGATGCGCGTTTGCCAGAGGTTTTTGCTAAAATGACCGATGACGATCTGCTGATCATCACTGCAGACCATGGGAATGATCCGACGTATCGGGGAACGGATCACACCCGCGAATATGTACCTTTGCTGGCATATTCCCCGCGTTTTACAGCTGGGGGCAAGGAACTTGCGGTTCGTATAACCTTTGCTGATATTGGAGCGACTGTAGCGGATAACTTTGGTGTGAAACTGCCTAAACACGGAACGAGCTTTTTGGCAGAGCTTCAGTAATCCAGGGCCCGCAAGAGTCAAGCAAGATTACAAAGATTAATGTAACGGTATAAATAACGATACAAGCACGGACAAATGGGACGGAGGAATAAAAACATGAGTGTACACATTGGAGCCAAACCTGGAGAGATTGCAGAAACGATTTTGCTGCCAGGAGACCCGCTACGGGCAAAATTTATTGCTGAAACATATCTGGAGGACGTGACCTGCTACAACGAGGTGCGCGGAATGCTCGGATTCACGGGTACGTACCAAGGCAAACGCCTATCTGTACAGGGAACTGGGATGGGGCTGCCGTCTATCAGTATTTATGTCAACGAACTGATTAGCGAATACGGTGTGAAAAACCTGTTCCGCGTGGGTACATGCGGCGGAATGAAGGAGCATGTGCACGTTCGTGACGTCATTTTGGCACAAGCATCCTGTACGGATTCCGGTATGAATCGCCATATTTTTGGTGGCTACGACTACTCGCCGATTGCCAGCTTCGATCTATTGAAGGGCGCTTATGATCGTGGTGTTGCCAAAGGCTTGAACATGCATGTCGGCAATGTATTCAGCTCAGACAGCTTCTACCGTGATGATAAATCAGTGGTACAAAAGCTGATGGAATACGGCGTGCTGGGTGTAGAGATGGAAACTTCAGCTTTATACACGCTCGCAGCCAAGTTTGGCGTAAACGCACTGACGATTCTGACGGTAAGCGATCATTTGCTGACGGGGGAAGAAACGACCGCAGAAGAACGGCAAACGACCTTTAAAGAAATGATGGAAGTTGCACTGGATACAGCAGTATCTCTGTAAACGATCATACGCACAGTGAGGAGAAATGACATATGAGAATGGTAGACTTGATTGAGAAAAAACGTGACGGAAAAGAACTGAGTACGGAGGAAATTAATTTTATTATCCAAGGCTACACTCAGGGTGAAATTCCCGATTATCAAGTCAGTGCATTGGCGATGTCCATTTTCTTCAAAGATATGACTGAACGCGAACGCGCTGATCTGACGATGGCGATGGTTCATTCGGGTGATACCATTGATCTGTCCGCGATTGAAGGTGTAAAGGTCGATAAGCATTCTACTGGCGGCGTGGGTGATACGACAACGCTGGTACTGGCTCCGCTCGTAGCGGCCTTGGACATTCCGGTAGCCAAAATGTCAGGACGCGGCCTCGGACATACCGGAGGAACGATCGACAAATTGGAAGCTATTGCAGGCTTCCACGTCGAAATCAGCAAGGACGAATTTGTGGATTTGGTGAATCGCAGCAAAATTGCGGTCATCGGACAAAGCGGTAACCTGACACCTGCGGATAAAAAATTGTATGCCTTGCGTGACGTTACGGCGACGGTCAACTCGATTCCACTGATTGCCAGTTCGATTATGAGTAAGAAAATCGCTGCTGGCTCCGATGCCATCGTGCTCGATGTAAAAACAGGTGCAGGCGCATTTATGAAAACTGTAGATGATGCCAAAGCACTGGCACATGCCATGGTGAGCATCGGTAACAATGTGGGTCGCAAAACGATGGCAGTCATTTCCGATATGAGTCAGCCGCTGGGTCTGGCCATCGGGAACTCACTGGAAGTGAAAGAAGCAATTGATACGCTGCGCGGCGAAGGACCCAAAGATCTGGAAGAACTGTGCATGGCTTTGGGCAGTCAGATGGTATTTTTGGCAGGGAAGGCAGATTCCCTCGATAACGCCGAAGAGAAGCTCAAAGAAGTCATTCGTAATGGCAAAGCACTGGAAAAATTCAAAGAGTTTATTGCGAATCAGGGCGGTGACGCTTCTGTAGTGGATCATCCTGAACGCTTGCCGCAAGCACAGTATCTTATTGAGGTGCCTGCGAAGCAGGACGGTGTGGTAGCTGAAATCGTGGCTGACGAAATCGGTACCGCAGCGATGTTGCTTGGAGCAGGACGTGCGACCAAAGAATCCGAGATTGATCTGGCTGTCGGCTTGATGCTGAACAAAAAGGTCGGGGATGCTGTTCAAAAAGGCGATTCACTGGTTACCATCCATGCGAACCGTGAAGATGTAGCTCAAGTACTGGAGAAAATCTACGCGAACATCCGTATTGCGGATCATGCGGAAGCGCCAGTGCTAATCTACGGAACAGTGACAGAGTAAGCGATAAGCCCTATTCATAAAGTCGTATTAGTAGCATGCATATGAAGCCGGAGGCCCTAAGTTTAGGGTGCTTCCGGCTTTTCTGTTGTCCTCGTTCTCAGACAATTGAACGGCAGAATTTAAAAATGGGGTTGTCAATTTCAAGTGAGGGTAATATACTGAACCCATAAACTGACGACCGTTCGTAAGGTATTGGAGGAAAAGCATGACACTACAGAAAATTAAAACAGTTAGCTTGCAGCAATTTGCGAAAAAGGGATACGATGCGTCCTCTCTGCAACTGATAGCTGATGAGGTAGGGATTAAAAAGCAGTCCATTTATGCTCATTTTAAAAGCAAAGATGATTTGTTTTTAGACATATTTAAGGATGCGGTGGATCAAGAGATTTTGGAACTGGATCGTTATTTTCAAGATCAATCCGAACAATCACTTGAAGTTGTCCTGCGCGGACTAATCGTTGAATTTAAGGAACGCTATGAGAGTGCTATGAATTTGCGTCTGATTCTGTATATCGGCTTTCTGATTCCATCTGCACTGGAAAGCCAGGTTCAGGCTTTGGTCACACGCTACGTACAGCATAAAACCAGCTTGGTACACGGGCGACTGGCAACTGAAACATCGGTTAAACTTCGTGTTCCAGCTCAATCTGCCGCGACAGCCTATATGAATTTGATTGAAGGCATGCTGGTAGAACTGGTGTACAACGGCACCGACGGTTTTGATCTGCGTCTGGAAAGCTCTTGGGATATTTACTGGCATGGCTTGATTCGGGCCTGAACAACTGAGCAGTCGAAGTAAACATGATTGTATTGGGGGAAGAGAACAGTGTCTGTGAAAGAAAGCTTTTGGTCCAGAAACTTTATTTTTTTGATGATATCCAACGCTTTATTGTTCATGGCATTCGAAATGCTTATGCCTACGCTGCCGCTGTTTGTGGAAAGTCTTGGCGGCAGCCCATCCCAGATTGGATTGGTGACTGGCGTGTTTATGTGTTCTGCTATATTGATTCGTCCATTTTCAGGTACGCTGATCCAGCTCTTGGACAAGAAGTATGTTCTGATTATCGGAGTTGTGATTTGTATGCTGGCAACGGGAAGCTACATGCTTTCCAGTAGTTTGGTACTGCTGTTAGTATTTCGGCTGGTACATGGCTTTGGATTCGGCATTGCGAGCACGTTGTATGCTACCTCAGCCTCAGATGATTTGCCGCCTCATCGTATGGGGGAAGGAATGGGCTACTTTGGCGTAGGTGAAACCGTAGCGATTTCAGTGGGGCCACTGATTGGTATATGGATGCTTCACGCATCAGGTTTTAACGGACTGTTTTCCACGGGAGCTATAATTCTACTGTTGTCGCTCGTGATGAGCGTATTGGTTCGTCGCCGTGCTCCGAAACCTATGTCGGCGGATACAGTGCAGGGCAAAAAGAAGGTTCCTTTTAAATTATTTGAAAAAAGAGTGCTGCTGCAATCCTGTCTTGCGTTGCTGGTTGGCGTGGTGGCAGGTGGAGTGATGTCTTTCGTGGCTTTATTTGCCAAGGAGCAGGGCTTTACCAATGCAGCATGGTTCTTCTTTACTGTGGCTATGGCAAGCTTCCTCGTCCGACTGGTGTCAGGTAGAATTTTCGATACCAAAGGCCCAGCTTATATCCTGATTCCTGCAGGGATTGTGCTTATCGCCGCCATCGTTATGGTGGCCTCATCGCGGACCGAGTTACAATTTTTGATTGCTGCTGTGATGTATGGTTTGAGCTTTGGAGCCATTTTCCCAGCTTTGCAGGCTTGGGCAATCAGTGTGGTCGGAGAAGATGAGCGAGAGGACGCTGTAGGCTCCTTTTATAATTTCTTCGATTTGGGCATTGGAGGAGGCTCTTTGGTTCTGGGGATGGTTGCTGGATTAACCTCTTATAAAACAATGTATTTGTTCTCCACTTTGCTGATTGCGGCTTATCTAATTATATTTGTGACGTATATTGTATTGGATAAGAAAAAGTCCCATAACACGTTGAACGTATAAGCTATGATTACGGAATACGAAATATATGATGGAGCGCTTGCGTTTGGGTGCCTTTGATCAAGTTTGAAAAAAATGACAGCCGGACTCATAATAGATATGAGTTCGGCTTTTTTTACGAAGGAGGAAATCAAATGGTGGAGAAGTGGGTTTGGGTTGGGGTTGCCGGGGCAATCGTGGGTTATGTCACTCTTGCCAATATATCGACTACCATGCATAGTACATCATCGGTGAGTCAGGCGCACTCGGCTGCTCCGTTAAGTGCACAGAGTGAGAATGGGAGCGCAGCGAAGCGTATCGTACATGATCAAAGAATGCATTTTGAAGGACAAGGCGGAACGAACTTTAAATTTGAAGAGGGGCGCAAGCTGTACATCAGTATCAAGAATGTTGGAAAGCAGCCCATACAATACAAGCTCAACAGTTCGAATGGATCGGACTTGCAAGGTACAACGAGCGGATTTTCCAGTCGAACGTTGCAGCCAGGAGAACGCCATGATCTGCTGTTTGTAAAGCCAGAAGGGCAGGATGAAGCAGCAAATGACTCCTTAAAAGAGCTGATTTTGAAAGTAAGTACGGACGATGGATCGCAAGGAAGCGTTAAAACCTTCGCCTATATCACACTGTAAGCTCCTTCCAGAAAGGGCACGACATGCGGTCATTAGTCTACTTATGTTACAATAGAACGGTTGAAGACTTAATGAACAGAATAGGTCAGAGCAGAAAGCAGAAAGGATGACCCGTTGTGCCCATAAACCATGAATTCGGTAATCAAAAGATGTCACGGAGGCTGTCACTCACAGCTATTTTACTTACACTTACTTTTGTAGCACTTACTGGCTGTGGTCAGGATAAGAATGCTGAAACCATTGATACTGGAAGCAGTACAAGCGTGATCGAGAATGGAGCCGGTGGTAATCGTAGCGGTTCAGCCCAAAATGACAAAGCAGCGAAAGAGAGCGAGAGTGCAGAAAACAGCGATACTGATGCACAAAAGTTAGCTCCTTCGGCTCCAGCTGCTTCATCGGATACTTCTTCTTCTCCGGCAGCCTCCAATCCATCGCAAAATCCATTTGAGGTAGCAGGTATTCAAGATCCTAAAGCGTTTTTGAACACGTTCAAAGCGCTGCAGAAGGCAGTTGCCGACAATGACAAGGAGAAAGTGGCCGATTATATTTTGTACCCTCTGCGTGTTAATGATAGTGAAAAGTCGTTAACGATTCCGAATAAGAAAGATTTTATTGCCAAGTATGATCAGATTTTTACGGACGCGATTCGCGAGGCGCTTGTGAATCAAAAGACAGATGATTTGTTTGTTAATTATCAGGGAGTCATGGTGGGATCAGGTGAACTGTGGTTGAGAAGGGCTACGGACAATCCGAAGCTTTTTGGAGTCTTTTCGATTAATCTTGAAACGGTTGCCAACTAAGTCGTACCCCGTGTGTAAATGACCTCTAAACGGTCGGAAACATATACAATGTTTCTGACTGCCCCCCTTAAAGAAAGAAAAGTACAGATAATGCATACCAAAAAAAGGTTTGACATCACTCCTAAACTCTCGTATTATATCCGTATAACTCATTAAACAGGTAGGAATTAAAGAATTAAAGTTTGATCTCGCCATTTTGGCGGAGAACCTCTAGGAACAGCAGGCAGACACTGTCCACACGACAGGTTTGACCTAACAGGGCTGCATCAGGGAATTCTCCGCTCTTTTTTTAATTATGTCTGTAAATAACAGGCGTAAATGAATACAAATTACATAGAATTCGGGGTGTCTTGATGAAGAGGCAATGGAAAAGTGGACTTATTCTCGGACTATCTTTGGTTTTAACGATGATGCTAAGCGCTTGCGGGGCAAGCAAGGGAGGGACGGAGGCGGATGGTAGCTCTGCTGCCGTGGAGTTGCTCAATGTTTCTTATGATCCGACCCGTGAGCTGTATGAGGCATATAATAAAGCATTTGCCGCCCATTGGGAGAAGGAGAAAGGACAGAAGGTTACGATTAAGCAATCTCACGGAGGATCTGGCAAGCAAAGTCGTTCTGTGCAGGACGGGCTGGATGCGGACGTGGTCACTCTGGCTCTGGGCTATGATATTGATGCGCTACAGGAAAAAGGACTCGTTCAAGAGGGATGGCAAAGTAAATATGAGCATAACAGCGCCCCGTACACTTCAACCATCGTGTTATTGGTACGCAAAGGGAACCCGAAAGGGATTAAGGACTGGGACGATTTAATCCGTGGCGATGTGCAAGTCATTACACCGAATCCTAAAACTTCGGGTGGAGCACGTTGGAACTATCTTGCAGCCTGGGCTTATGCGCTCAAGAAGAACAATAATGATGAAGCCAAGGCCCAGCAGTTTGTACAGGAGCTGTATAAGCATGTGCCGGTATTGGATAGCGGAGCACGTGGAGCGACAACGACTTTCGTAGAGCGTGGAATTGGCGATGTGCTGATTGCATGGGAAAATGAAGCACTGCTCTCGGTGAAGGAGCTGGGTGCGGATAAATTCGATATCGTATATCCGTCGATCAGTATATTAGCTGAACCTCCGGTAGCAATAGTCGATAAGGTGGTAGATAAAAAAGGTACACGCGAGGTAGCGGACGCGTACCTGAAATATTTGTACAGTGAAGAAGGGCAGACCATTGCTGCTGAAAATTATTATCGCCCAACATTGAAGAGTGTGACGGCAAAGTTCAAGGATCAATTTCCTAAATTGGAGCTCGTAACCTTGAAGGATGTATTCGGGACATGGAAGGAGACGCAGCAGAAGCATTTCAGCGACAAAGGCATTTTTGACCAGATTTATGTACCCGGCAGTTCATAAAATAGGTGGACTGTGTAGACGATTGGATTGGTATCCGCGAGTGTCATAGTGAATGAATTCAGAGAGGGATGGACAGAACATGAGTCAAGTGCAAGCCACTCGAAAACGCGTACTTCCCGGGTTCGGGTTAACAATGGGTTATAGTGTGCTGTATCTCAGTCTGGTGGTGCTGGTGCCTTTATCGGCACTGCTTCTGAATTCAACTGGACTGACGTGGGAGAAATTTTGGGACGTGGCGACTGATGTCAGGGTGCTGGCTTCCTACAAGGTTAGCTTTTTGTGTGCCGCGGCTGCGGCGCTGATCGACCTGTTTCTCGGTTTATTGATAGCCTGGGTGCTGGTGCGTTATGAATTTCCGGGGAAACGAATTTTTGATGCGGTGATTGATCTGCCCTTTGCTTTGCCTACTGCGGTAGCGGGGGTTGCTCTAACTGCCCTATATGCGCAGAACGGCTGGATCGGTTCGTTGTTCGAACCGCTTGGATGGAGGATGGCGTACTCACAGACGGGGATTACGCTAGCATTGATGTTTATTGGCATTCCGTTTGTCGTACGGACAGTTCAGCCGGTGCTGGAGGAACTGGACAAGGACGAGGAGGAGGTCGCTGCTACGCTGGGAGCTGGCAGATGGCGTATCTTCTGCAGCGTTATTGTGCCGGAGCTGGTACCACCGCTGCTGACGGGTTTTGCGCTCGCCTTTGCCCGTGGCATTGGCGAGTACGGCTCTGTCGTCTTCATTTCTGGCAATATGCCGATGAAGACGGAAATTGCTCCACTGCTCATAATGTCCAAGCTGGAGCAAAATGACTATGCAGGAGCTACGGCGGTAGCATTGATGCTGTTGGTGATTTCATTCGTGCTGTTATTCGTGATTAACAGCATTCAGCGCTGGTCACGGCGCCGTGCAGTTTAACGTAACTGCCTAAACGCAACTGTTAATATAATTGTTTAACGTTAATATGCAGGGCTGCGCATAATACCCGCGTTCTAAGGAGGGATACACCATGTCACAAGCAATAACTGGGCAGGAGCTTGCTTCTGCACCAGTGCCTTCATCTGCACCGCCCAACAGGGTCACAACCGAAGCCCCTTGGGTGAAGTGGACGCTGATTGGTGCTGCTTTTTTAGCTTTGCTCTGGGTACTGGTATTGCCGCTAATCGTCGTGCTTACCGAAGCGCTCAAGCAAGGATGGGGCGTCTACGTCGAAGCGTTACGGGACCCAGATGCCATGTCTGCATTGCGGTTGACGCTGCTGGTGGCAGCGATAACGGTACCGCTGAATACGGTATTTGGTGTAGCTGCCGCTTGGCTGATCACGAAATTTCAATTTCGCGGCAAAGGCTTACTGGTCACCTTGATTGATTTACCCTTTGCCATCTCTCCTGTCGTTGGAGGGCTGATGTATGTATTAGTGTTTGGTGCACAGGGCTGGCTTGGACCGTGGCTGGACGAGCATGATATTAAAATTATATTTGCTTTGCCTGGTATTATTTTAGCGACGCTGTTCATCACCTTTCCATTTGTGGCGCGAGAACTCATTCCAATGATGGAAGATCAGGGACAGCAAGAGGAAGAAGCGGCGGTCACGCTGGGCGCGCGCGGTTGGCGCATTTTCTGGAAAGTGACGCTGCCGAACATCAAGTGGGGTCTGCTGTATGGCATCATTTTGTGTAATGCGCGAGCCATGGGTGAGTTTGGTGCAGTGTCCGTCGTCTCTGGACATATCCGGGGAGAGACGAACACACTGCCGCTGCATGTGGAAATTTTGTATAACGAATATCAGTTCTCGGCATCTTTTGCGGTGGCCTCGTTATTATTATTACTTGCTCTGGCAACCTTGGTGCTTAAAAGCTGGTTTGGACGCAAACGCGTGCATTAACTTATGATTTTGTATATGATCCCTTAGGGCCTCTCTTTGCGTCTATCGTCTGTTAACGGCGAGAAGATGGGAAGAGAGGCCCTTGTTCTAAGGTGGCTGATATGGATAATAAAATGATCATATCAAGGCACGTTGGTGTGCCCAGGAGGAGCGAAGGGAAAAATGAAACATCCGTTTCAGTCCTACCGTCAGCTGTTTCCAGTGCTGTCCTCACATATCCATGTAGGGAGCTGTTCCCAAGGGGCCGTATCGAGGCCGGTTTCCGCTGCCATTGAGGAATATCATCGAAGTTTGCTGCAACACGGTCATAACGGTGATCTGTCTATGGCACGTTTGGAGGAGGCTAGAGGGCATTTTGCCAAGCTCATCGGGGCGGAGACTGACGAAATTGCGGTCCTGTCCTCAGCCTCTGAGGCGATTGCCGGGGTGGCCACAGCCCTTCCTTATGTATCGGGAAAAGAAGGCATTGTGTATGCGGACACCGACTTCCCGACAGTGGGACACATCTGGCAGGCACAGGAGATGTTCCGTGATCACATCTGTTGTATCCCCTCCATCGAGGGAGAAGTGATAATAGAACAGTATGAGGAGCATGTTACGGAGAAAACTGCGCTCGTTATGGTGTCACAAGTGAACTATACCAACGGATTTCAGCAGGATTTAAAATCCATTGCAGATATAGCTCACCGAAATCAGGCGTTGCTGTTTGTGGATGCCTATCAGTCTGTAGGGATTATTCCAGTGGATGTAAAGGCAATGGGCGTAGATATTCTGGTCGCTGGAGCACGCAAATATATGCTTGGAATTCCGGGCGTGGCTTTTCTTTATGTAAGCAAGGATCGAATAGACCGCTTCAAGCCCCGTCTTACGGGCTGGCTTGGGCAGGAGCCCGCTTCCCGGTTTGATATTGCTCACCCGGTTCCGGCGGCGGGAGCCCGACGCTTTGAGACGGGATTGCCTTCTTTCATTAGCATTTTTGCCGCCAATGCGGCCTTAAAGCTGCTGCTGGAGATTGGAGTCACGAGTATTCAGGCCTATATGAGTGAGTTGTTGGATTTTTCCGTTGAACATGGACGGCGCAAAGGGTTACACATACGTGTACCTTACAGGGGAGGCACATTACCAAGCCTGCTCGCTGTTGAAGTAGCCGACGTGTCGGCTGTAGAGAGGCGATTGAGAAGCCAAAATATGATCGTTTCAGCACGAAAGGATGTTATCCGTGTGGCTCCGCATTTTTACAATACGGCTGAGGAAGTCCGACGGATCATAGATGAATTGGCAGAGAGATGTTGAACGGCAAAAGCCTCTTCCGAGTGAATGGGAGCATAACATGTCCCTTTTTACACAGGAGAGGCTTTTTTGGCGTTTAGAATTCTAATTATACGATTCGTTTGCGCAGCCAGCCGGAAATCAGATCCGTCAAAATGATCAGGACCACGATGCCGAGCAAGATAACGCCTACGCGGTTCCAGTTGCGCATTTGGAGTGCAAACAGTAGCGGAGTACCGATACCACCTGCACCGACCAGACCGAGCGTGGTAGCAGAACGGATGTTAATTTCAAAACGGTAAAGCGAATACGAAAGAAACTGTGGAATCACCTGCGGTAGCACGGCGAAGAAAATCACCTGCCAACGGTTGGCACCGCACGCGATCAAAGCTTCCTGGGGCCCGTGATCGACACTTTCAATCGTTTCCGAGAAAAGCTTCGCCAGCATGCCGATGGAATGAATGCCGAGGGCAAGCACACCCGCAAACGAGCCGGGGCCAACGGCTTTGATAAACAAGATGGCGACGATCATTTCGGGAAATACCCGGATGACACTAAGTACAAATTTCCCGCTACCCGATAAGGGACGCAGACGGGTCATATTGCTGGACGCCCAAAAGGCGAACGGAAGGCAGACAAATGCGGACACGAAGGTTCCGAGCACTGAAATGACCAGCGTATCCAGTAACCCGCGCAGTAAATCCTCTCCCTCAGGAATGTAGACGAACGACCAGTCGGGATGAAGGAAGCCGTCCAATATAGCGACAGAGACACTTTTGGCCGTTCCCTGTAATCCTTCAAACTGCATCCCGCGAAAAGCCCAAATATAAATGATGATTAGCAGAATAGCTATCGCCCATAGGCGCAGGCGGGAGCCAATAGGTCTGCGAAGCGTAGGATCATTCATAATAATTTCCTCCGTAGCAGGTTACTGCCGTAATCAATCGCAAGGACGATGACGAGGGTCAGTAGAATAATGATGCTTGCCCGATCATATCGGAACAGCCCCAGAGAACGGTCAAGCAACAGACCGATACCGCCAGCGCCAACCAGGCCCAGAACGGAAGCCGCGCGCACATTGACCTCAAAGGTATACAGCAAGTACGACACAAAATAAGGCAGAGCCTGCGGAACCACACCAAAGGCGATGACTTGGATGCGGCTCGCCCCAACAGCAGTCATGGCCTCCAGTGGTCCGGGATCAATGGCTTCAATCGCCTCAAAGGTCAGCTTGGCTATAATGCCAAAGGAGAAGAAGAGCAGGGCGAGCATCCCTGCAAACGGCCCGATGCCGAATACCGCCACAAAGATCGAGGCGAACAGCAAATCGGGAATCGTCCGTACTAGATTCAGGATCGTGCGCATCGGCAGCGAAATCAGCTTGTGCGGCATTACATTATAGGCACACAGCAACGCGACAGGGATCGCCAATATGGCTCCCAGTGTCGTGCCGACAATAGCGATCTGGATCGTTTCCAGCATCGGTTTCCAGATGGTAGGCAAGTAACTCCAATCAGGAGGAAACATTTCCTCCAGCAATTTGCCCATCTCCGGTAAGCCAACGATCAATTGGTAAGGCGTGGCATCCGTATGAATGGAGCAGGCTACCAGCACTACGATAAAGATCATCCAGGTGGCGTAACGCTTATAGCGTCCTGGCAAAGGTGGCCCTGCGGGCGGCTTACTTGGCTGCGGCGGTCCAGCATGCGGTGACGGTTGCGTCGAAGAGAGCGGCTGGGCAGTAGAGTCGGGCTTCATGATCCCACTCCCAGCAGCTCATCATGCTTGATGGCCCGGCCGTAGATCTCCGCAAAGGCCTCATCCGTAGCCTCCTTCGGTGTGCCGTCAAAGACCACTTCTCCGGCGCGCAATCCGATGATCCGCGTTGCATATTCGCGCGCGAGATCAATGAAATGCAGATTGACGATGGTCGTAATCTGCATTTCACGGTTGATCCGCTGGAGGTCATCCATCACCTGGCGGGTGGTCAGCGGATCCAGCGACGCGACAGGCTCGTCCGCCAGAATGATTTTAGCCTCTTGCGCCAGAGCGCGGGCGATGGATACGCGCTGCTGTTGGCCACCGGACAGTTCATCTGCCCGGCTGTAGGCTTTTTCGCGGATGTTCACGCGCTCCAGCGCTGTTAGTGCCAGTTCGATATCCTCCTTCGGGAAGAGGCCGAGAATGGTTCGCAGCGTCGAATGATAGCCGACACGGCCGGAAAGTACATTGCGGAGCACCGTCGAACGCTTAACCAGATTGAAACTTTGAAAGATCATGCCGATGTCACGGCGAATGCGCCGCAGCTCGCTGCTTCCAGCAGACGTGACGGACCTGCCACCCACGACAATATCGCCGGACGTAATGTCATGCAGTCGGTTAATGGAACGCAGCAGGGTAGACTTACCTGCACCGGATAAGCCGACGATGACGACCATTTCTCCCTCCTGAATCGTCAAATTAATATGGTTCAACCCTTTGGTGCCGTTCGGGTATGTTTTCGATACGTTACGGAATTCGATCATATGCTCCCAACTTTCTCCCCCGATGGGGTGGAATGAAAACAACACCGCCATGAATACATGGACGGTGCTGCCCTGTCATTCGTAAAGCCTGTTTCGTAGCTGTTACTTCATTACAGTACCTTGCTTGCTCCGGTTACTTAACCGCTTGGCCAACAGCTTCGGCGTATTCACGCACGGAGTCGAAGTTTTTATCGTCGCCCTTTTCATAACCTACATGGGTGTAAATCTCTTTAATGATTTCGCCGCCTGCTGGGTCTTTGGCAATGTCAATAAAGGCTTGGCTGATCTTGTCTCTCCACGCTTGATCCATATCAGAACGTACGCTGACGGTGTCATTTGGAATTTTAGCTGTGTAATGAATGACGCGAGTTTTTTCAAATACATCCGGGATTTCCTTCTTCACCGTGTTACGTGCATCCTGGAAAACAGCTACCGCATCAACCTGACCGTTCAACAACGCCAGAATAGCAGCATCGTGGCCTTTGATTGTCACACCCTGCACATCCGTGTCCGGGTCCACGCCAGCTTTTTTCAGCTCTGCTGCAGGGTACACGTAGCCTGCGGAGGAGGTTACATTTTGCCAGCCAACCTTCTTGCCTTTCAGATCAGCTAGACTTTGAATCGGAGAATCCTTTTTCACTACGATCATGGCTTTATAAAAGTTTACTTTTTCAGTCGTGTCCTTGCCTGTAGCATCTTCAATGCCGTAGCGTTGAGCTTGCAACAGCAAATCGGCTGCTTTACGGTTATCGTGTGCCAGTACATAAGCATTTGGCGGAAGGAATCCTACATCTACCTGTTTGGAAGACATGGCTTCCACGATTGTATTGTAGTCAGGAGATACCGTTACTTTCACCGGGATTCCAAGCTTGTCACCCAGTAGATTTTCGAGCGGTTTGGCTTTGGCTTCGAGCGTATCTGCATTTTGAGAAGGAACGAACTGTACCTTTAACTCCTTAGGAACATAGGCTGTGCTTTCGTTTTTAGAGCCATCTGTACCCGGAGTGGACACGCTGTTGTTATTGCTTGCATTGGAGCCACAAGCGGCCAGACCCGCTGCCAGTGTGAAGGTCATGCACAAGGTCAGTGCTTTTTTGAACAAAATAATTTCCCCCTAAACATAGTAATAACGAAATAAAATTAAAAACCTGTAAATGCTGTGACAAACCAAATCTTAACAGCTAGTCCCGCTGCTAGGGTAAAAACCACTCCTGACTTTGGTAAAAATGATGTAAAATTTATCATATTAACATTCTCTTAACAGTGCTCTGTTAGACTTGTTCAAGCTCTATGACCGAAGCTGAGGGAGAGAACAAGATTGGATATTTTGGATATTAACGAAAAGGCAGGCCATGAAAATGTAGGTCCTGTGAGGGTGAAGTTCCGCATTATGGTTACAACCGATCTGCATGTCAGCTTGTGGAATTATGACTATTATACAGATCAGGAAACGCTGCATTACGGTCTGGCGCAAACTGCCAGCCTGATTCAAACGGCCCGGGCAGAGGTGCCCAATCACCTGCTGCTGGATAACGGAGATGTGATTCAAGGGAATCCGATGGGGGATTATGCTGTACAACGTCTTCAACAAGACCCAAGCGCGGTGCATCCCGCCTATAAAGCCATGAATCTGCTTGGGTACGAGGTGGGCAATATCGGGAATCATGAATTTAACTATGGACTGGAATATTTGCAGACTTGCCTTCAAGGAGCGAAATTTCCTTATGTGAATGCCAACATTTATATAGCAGGAGAACAAGAACGAAATTATTTTACACCTTATCTATTGCTGGATAAGACGGTAGAGGATGAAGCAGGCAGTAAGCATCTATTGAAGGTGGGGGTCATCGGCTTTGTCCCTCCGCAAATTATGCAATGGGACAAGGCGTGGCTGGAGGGGAAAATCATTGTCAAAGATATGCTGGAAACGGCAAGACGGTTTATTCCGCAAATGAAGGCGGCGGGAGCCGATCTGATCATTGCCATGCCCCATGCTGGCTTCGAAGATATTCTCGAAACACCTTATATGGAGAATGCGGTGCTGCATCTGAGCAGGGTGGAAGGGATCGACGCCATTGTGTTTGGTCATGCCCATAAAGTATTCCCTGGACCTTCGTTTATGGGGAAAACAGGTGTTGATCTAGAGCGAGGTGCCATCCATGATATTCCAGCCGTGGAGCCGGGCTTTTGGGGGGATCATCTGGGTATCATTGATCTGGAGCTGACCTTTAGTGGAGGAAAGTGGCAGGTGGTTGCATCTGCTGCCGAGGTCCGAACGGTGTATGATCCGATACGCAAGGAGGCGCTAGTACAACCGGATACTGCCATTCAGCAGTCGGTAGCAGAAGAGCACGCCGGAACACTGGAGTATATTCGTGCACCTGTAGGTCAGACGACGGTGGCGGTGAACAGCTTTTTTGCTCAGGTGATGGATGATGCTTCGGTTCAGCTCGTGAATGATGCGCAAATGTGGTATGCGAAGCAGCAGATGCAAGGGAGCGAGTACGAAGGATTGCCCGTTCTGTCGGCAGCAGCTCCTTTTAAAACAGGCGGCAGATATGGCCCAACGTACTATACCGATATTCCGGCGGGGACGTTGGCGATCAAGCATATCGCCGATCTGTACAATTTTCCGAATACGCTGCATGTCGTTCGACTGACCGGAACGGAAATTCGGGAATGGCTGGAGTGGTCTGCTGGTCAATTCCGGCAAATTGATCCTTCAGCAGAACAAGAGCAAGAGCTGATTAATTCTGATTTTCCAAGCTTTAATTTCGATATCATCGACGGCATCAGGTATCAGATTGATGTAACACAGCCAGCCAGATATGATGCTGACGGGGGCCTAAAGGACCCAGATGCACACAGAATCATTCAGATGTCTTTTGATGGCGAACCGATGGATATGCAGCGAAATTATCTGGTTGTTACGAATAACTATCGCGCGTTTTCCTCTGCGCTGGTCAATCCGGGTGGAGAGCGAATTATACTTGCTTCACCGGATGAGAATCGTCATGTGCTGACCGAATACGTGCGGCATATGGAGACGTTGACGCCAAAAGCTGACGGCCATTGGTCCCTCGCCCCATGGTCAGGGCGTCCGCATGTGACGTTCCTGACCTCGCCGCAAGCAACGGATGCCGCTAATGCCTATTCGGAGTTGCTTTATGAAGGGTTAACGGTAGAAGGGTACGCTAAGTTTGCCGTCGATTTCGGACGTTCACGGTAGAACTGCTAACTAGTTTTTGTCCTATAAGTCCACAGCATCAAAATAATAGAAATAGACTGTCCCGCAGAGGACGGTCTTTTTTCATAAAACAGATTTAAAATCGTACAAAACTCGTGATTTTATATGTCCTGAGTCGTGTTTAAAGTTATTGACCTCTCGTATAAATAGACATATACTTTGATTAAACAAATTTTGGTTTAAAAGGTAATGAAAAAGTCACCATCATTCGTTTGAGGGGGTGTCCCTTTGGAAAAAAACACCACGATCCGCGCAGAAATAGAAAAGTATATTCAAAATGAAGGCATTTCAATGCAATGTTTTGCAGATGCTTCCAAGGTAAATCCGGGTACACTTAGCGGTATACTTAATCGGAACCCACCACGGCCGATCTCAGTCAATCAGCTTGATCTGATTACCGAGGCCATGGGATTGGAAGAAGGATCTTTGTTCGAGATGTATGTTGATGAATGTTTTATTCATTCCTTGCCGCACTGGAGGAGGTTGCGTCCGTTTCTCCTGCGTTGTTCAGAGTTGAACAAGCTGGAGTGTATACGCAGTGTACTTGCCTATTTGATGGACGATTTATCGAACGTTCCTGCCATTTTTGAGACCGCAGAAGCGATGTTTGAGGATGGCAGATATGAAGCTTCCATGCTTCTGTATGATTGTGTCATCGAAAGTGAGAAGTATACCCACTCTGAACGATTGGCGATCAGCTATTTCCGTATATTCCAGATTCAGATTAAGGATAGCCAACGGAACTTGAAGGCTGCTGTACAATTCCATTTGTACCGTAGTCGTCTACCGGAAATTTACGCATTGGAAGGCTTACATATGCTATCTCAAGTGTTTGCTTTAAAAATGCAATGGTCCGAGATGGAGATGTATGCGGACGAGCTAAGAGAGCTGGCGCAGGCATTGTATCGCAATCGGAACCGTTTCGGAGATGAGCACCTGGAGCTGCTTAAGCCGCTCGTTTATTACTATGCTCAGGGGCATCTACTCAAGGCCAGTTGCTATGAGTTTCAGGGTAGATATGAGGAATCCAAGCAATGGATTGAAGGTTATGCAGATTTGAGCTGGTTTGAGGGTTTAGACGAAGAAGGATGGAAAGTGGTCAACCTGCATCGTGTATATGCACAGGGCAACCGACTTTGTATTGAAATTAAAATGGGCAACACTTCTGCAATCTATGAATATATTACTTACCTGCGCGAGCATCCGGATGAGACATTGGAAGGCTTGAACACCTTGCTCGAATCGGCGAACCGGTTCGGTTATTTCGTGGATGCCGAACTGGGACTGTTTAGTCAGCAACTCAAGAACTTCTGGGAGCTTGCACCGGAACGATGGGATACTCATTATCGCAAGCACTTTAATGCATTTCGTTTTGCATCCTTTTGTAAGGTGTTTGCAGAATATTATTTCCGAAAAGGCGATTACCCCGAGGGAGTGGGACAAACACTGCACTGCTTGCAACTGTCCGTTGATAATAGCTATACCGAACATATCATTGGTTGTATGGCTTTATTTGAGCAGCATCGGAATTTTGCTACACCGGAACAGCAGCAATTGTATCAGAGCCTATGCCTGGGCGTACGTGCAAATGAAAAGAATCATGCCTATGATCACAGTACCGGCGGATATTTATAATTCTAAATTTCCTTCAAATTCTTCATATAACACGTTATTGCGAGGATATTCCCGTTTCAAAAGGGGATGTTCTCGTTTTTTAGCTGCTGCCGTCGCTTGTGACTTTTAGCATAGAGAGGACCGTTTTGCGCGTTGACAAGTTTCGCAAGCGGGATTAGGATAAATGCAGCACAGAAAGTGAAGGAGAGCATGAACAAATGACGATTCCCAAAACATTAACGATAGCCGGCTCCGACACAAGCGGTGGAGCGGGTATTCAGGCAGACCTGAAAACCTTTCAGGAGCTTGGCGTATATGGTATGACCGTATTGACAACCGTAGTAGCGATGGGGCCTAAAACCTGGGACCATCTTGTATATCCTGTTGCGTTGGATGTGGTAGAAGCGCAGCTGCGTACTGTATTGGAAGGTATCGGCTTTGATGCGATGAAAACCGGCATGCTAGGCTCGGTTGATATTATCGAGCTGGTAGCCAGCCATTTGAAAAAGCATGATTTGAAGCGGATCGTAATTGACCCGGTCATGGTCTGCAAAGGCACGGATGAAGTGCTTCAGCCGGAAAATACAGAGGCGATGCTGGAATTGTTGATCCCTGGCGCTGACCTGGTAACACCGAACTTGTTTGAGGCTTCGCAACTGGCGAAGAATGGACCGATCACGACACTGGAGCAGATGCAGGAAGCGGCTGCGATTATCCATGAGCGTGGAGCTAAGCATGTACTGATCAAGGACCGTGGCAAAATTCGTGCAGGTAAAGCGATGGATCTGCTATATGACGGAATCACTTTTGACTGGTTTGAAGCCGATGTTGTAAAAACAAACTTTACCCACGGTGCAGGCTGCACCACTTCGGCAGCGGTAACGGCTGGTTTGGCACAAGGGCTGACTGTACGTGAAGCAGTGGATCAGGCCAAGAGATTCATTACACAGGCCATTGAAGGTAGCTTCAAGCTGAATGAATTCGTCGGTCCAACCCTGCATGCGGCACATCGTTTGCAAAATCAATAAAGCATGAAGGTCTGCGACTTTGGGGAGGCTTATAAATCCCCACCAGGCTGTATATATATTTAGGTTGCTTTAGGCAGCGACATCTATGATATATAAGTTAGATTAGGCTCAAAAGCCGCAATACATAGTATTGCGGCTTTTGAGGTTGTATTTTTTTGGAATTGCAGCTTCCAGTTTGGCCTAATCGTACTGTATAATAGGCATCAGATTTAGTACATTTAAGGAGGAACCGAAGCAATGACATTATTCAGCCAAATGGCTTACAGCCGACCAGAGCAACCTGAAATTGAACAGCGGTTTAAAACGCTGTTGCAGCAGTTTCGTGAAGCGGACAGCGTAGAACGTCAAAATGAAGTGATTCATGCGATTAACAAGCTGCGCAGTAACGTGGAAACGCAATTGCAATTGGTGGAAGTTCGGCACTCCATTAATACGGAGGACGCCTTTTACAAAGCGGAGCAAGAGTACGCTGATGATTTCATGCCGGTTATTCAGGAGTATGTAACCGATTACTACCGGGCATTGGTGGATTCTCCATTCCGCAACGAGTTGGAGAGTCTATGGGGCAGCCAGCTTTTCAGTATTGCCGAGGTAGCCCTCAAGTCGTTCCATCCGGATATTATTGAGGATTTGCAGCAGGAGAATAAGCTGACTTCGGAATATGCTCAATTGATTGCTTCAGCGAAGATCCCGTTCGAGGGGGAAGAACGCACATTGTCACAGCTCCTGCCATTTGAAATGGCTACCAACCGGGAGACACGCAAACAGGCCTCCGAGGCTAAATATCAATTTATGAGTGAGCATGAGGACAAGCTGGATCGAATTTATGATGAATTGGTCAAGGTACGTACGCGCATGGCACACAAGCTGGGCTATGACAACTTCGTAGAATTGGGCTATGCCCGCTTAGGACGTACAGATTACAATGCCGAGATGGTAGCCAATTTCCGCGAGCAGGTGCTGAAGCACATCGTTCCTTTGGCAACCAAGCTGAAGGAGCGCCAGCGCGAACGGATTGGAGTAGATCAGCTTCGCTATTACGATGAAGGCTTCAACTTCCTGTCAGGCAATCCTACGCCTAAAGGTGACCCGGAGTGGATCCTTCGTAATGGAGCACGCATGTATGAGGAGCTTTCAGCGGAAACACATGAATTTTTCAGCTTTATGATCGAACGTGGATTAATGGATTTGATCAGCAAAAAGGGAAAACAAAGTGGAGGCTATTGTACATTTTTGAGCGAATATGGCACGCCGTTTATTTTCTCCAATTTCAATGGTACGTCCGGTGATATCGACGTATTGACGCATGAAGCAGGTCATGCCTTCCAGGTCTATGAAAGCCGACATTTTGAAATTCCCGAGTACCATTGGCCAACGATGGAGGCGGCTGAGATTCACTCTATGAGCATGGAGTTTTTTGCATGGCCCTGGATGAATCTGTTCTTCGAGGAAGATACGGACAAATATCACTTTGAACATCTATCTTCATCGTTGCTGTTCGTTCCTTACGGCGTAGCCGTGGATGAATTCCAACATGCCGTATACGAACATCCGGATTGGACCCCAGCCGAACGTAAAAGCGCATGGCGCTCCATTGAACGTAAGTATAAACCGCATCTGGATTATGAAGGCAACGAGTATCTGGAGCAGGGCGGATTCTGGCACAAACAGGGGCATATTTTCCAATCTCCGTTCTACTACATTGACTATACACTCGCGCAACTGTGCGCGTTCCAATTCTGGAAACGCATGAGTATCGACCGGACAGCAGCGTGGGAAGATTATTTGAAGCTGTGTCGTGCTGGGGGAAGTCGATCCTTTACCGGATTGGTTGAGCTGGCTGGACTCATCTCGCCATTCCAAGATGGTTGCATTGCCTCAGTAATCGGAGAAATCGAAGCATGGCTGAACAGTGTGGATGATAAAAAGCTGTAAGCATAACTAATAAGGGCACTTCGCTTACCAGTTAAAGCTGAAAAGCATGCAGATGACATGTTTTTTTAGGTGAAAGCAGGACGGTTGCACGAAAAAAAGCCGGGAACCTCTACATGATGTAGGAGTCCCGGCTTTGTGTGATTTTAGAGCAAATATACCTTATTCATGTTTGGTGTTGAGTGGTTTGAGATTAGCCTCAATCGAAGCACGGCGCGACTCCAAAAATGGAGGCAGTGATAGGGATTCGCCCAGAAACTCCAATTCCTCATCGGTGTCAAACCCTGGTCCATCGGTAGCCAATTCAAACAGAATGCCGTTCGGCTCACGGAAGTACAAGGAACGGAAATAAAAGCGATCTACAAAACCAGAGTTGGAAATTTGCAGCTGACCAATACGCTCTACCCATTGTTTGAGCTCTTCCTCGGTTTCAACACGGAAAGCTACATGATGCACACTGCCGCGTCCTGGTCGCTCTTGTGGCAGATCGTTGCGCTCTTCCAGATGCACCTCAGTTCCTGTACCGCCTTCACCCGTTTCATAGATGACCACATCCGGTTGTCCAGCAACAGGGGAAGGATAGGAGCCCTTTTTGCGGAAGCCCATAACCTGTTCAAGAATGAGAATAGTATTCTCCGCTTTGGGAATGGTCAGATGAACGGGCCCAAGTCCTACAATGCCGTATTCGGCAGGGACAGGGCTTTTCTCCCAAGGCGTGCCGCCACGCATTCCGTGATCATGCTCATCTGAAACGAGGAAGAAGCGTTGTCCTTCAAAATCCTCAAACGAAAGTGCCAGGCGTCCTGCTTGATCCGTAATTTCGCCATGTTTTACATCCAGCTGCTCGAAGCGGTTTTTCCAGTAATCCAGTGCCTTGTCATTTGGTACCCGTAGGGAGAGAGCTGAAATGCTGTTATTTCCTGTACGAGTTTGTCCCGCATGTGGAATTTCAAAGAAAGTGACTTCTGTACCCGCAGTTCCACGCTCATCTCCGTAAAAAAGGTGATACACACTAACATCATCTTGGTTCACCGTTTTCTTGATCAACCGAAGTCCCATTACCTGAGTATAAAAATCAACATTTTTAGCCGCTGCCGCTGTAATCGCCGAAACGTGATGCAATCCTAATAGTTTCATGTCATTATCCTCCTTGGTTTTTATATGATTAGGTTTTTCTAAACAAAATAAACAGTCGAAAAACTTTTCTTTATATTTATTATCTTGATATTAAGATATATTATTTTTGATTGTTTGTCAACTTAAATTATGACTTTGCTTGGAAGACGGACAAAACTAGAATTTCGAAATAATGCAAAAGCAGATACAATAAAGCCCAATAAGGCCCAATATAGATAGAACGAATTTTATTATAAAAGGAGTGTACTCAATGTATACGGATAAGGATTTAACGATTAGGCCTGTTACAGAAGAAGACCTGCCGGCTCTTTGGACGTTAACTTTTAAGGAAGAAGCACCGGAATGGAAGCAGTGGGACGCACCTTATTATGAACATAAGCCACTTTCTTTTGAGGAGTATTTAAAAGAGAAGGAAAAGCGAATCGGGCAAGATGACTTTTGGATCATTGAAGTGGAGGGTAAGGTCATTGGATCGGTTAGCTACTATTGGGAGCATCAGCCTTCCCAATGGCTTGAAATGGGGATAGGTATCTTTGATTCGCGGTATTGGAGCGGTGGGTACGGTACGAGGGTGCTTCGACTGTGGATCACGCATTTGTTTAATACATTACCTCTAGTAAGAGTGGGCTTTACAACCTGGTCAGGAAACCATCGGATGATGAAGGTTGGGGAGAAACTGGGCATGACCCTCGAAGCCAGGCTTCGCAAGTGCAGATATTATGATGGAGAGTATTATGATTCGATCCGAATGGGGCTTTTACGGGAAGAGTGGCGGGGATAGTTGTTCTGCAAATAAGAACCTTTCTAAGCATAAAAAGATGATCTCTGAATGGATCAGAAGTCATCTTTTTTGACGCGCATGGGTATTTTGCTTTCTTATTGTTAGGTGTATCTACTCTGATCCTCGAAGTCGCTCTACAATACTTTGTTTGTTGTTCATAGAATAGACTGCTGCTGGAATAAGTATCCCAAGCAATAACAGTAAAGGCAATGAGACTAGAAGTGGCCAAATTATAAAGTGATAGCTTAAAAGCCATAGCAAGCTGCAAAACGGTTTCACAATCAAAAGAGAAAATAAGACTGCCAATAGAATAGAGGTTAGGCTAGTAGCCCCAACATAATATAACCCTTCATAAATTAGCATTCCTCGCAGCTGCCGTTTGGTCATGCCTATGCTCTGCAGCATAGCAAATTCTTTGCGTCGGGTCAGTATGCTGGTTAAAATCGCATTAATAAAGTTCAGGATACCAATCAGGCCAATAATCAAGCTGAGCAGGCCGCCGATCATTATAACAGTAGTTTGCATACCTGATAAAGCATCTCTGGATGTAATTTTAGATTCATAGCTCATCATTGGTTCAATTGTTTCAGTGTATCGCTTCAAAAAACTCTGCATGGATGCTTCCTGAATTGAAGATACATTAAAGGCATAGCTCATTACCGCAGGCTGCTTTACAAGTGATTTGTATATATTCGCCGGGAGGTAGAAGCTATAACTCTGAAAGCGATCCGAATTGGAATATTTGATACCCACATGGCCAAGTACTGTAAACTTTTGCGTTATATACTCTCTATCCGGTGGAGCATCTGATGTACTCACATAACTATGCAAAGTAACGTTTTCTCCTACTTTATGATGAGTGGATTTCATGTAGGGCTTATCGTTGTCATCCAGTTCGACGCCTTCTAGGATATACTTACCGGAAGCTAGTTTCTTAAAATCAAGCTCACCATCAATCAATTGCAGCCGATGTAGCGGTAGCTCTTCAAGACCATACACTTCTATAAGGAAGTTGCCGCGAGCATCAGTGTTCTGGGTTTCATCCGTGATTCCTTTTGTATTCTCAGCAGTGAGAACCGTTGGACTACCGTACAATCGACCGCCTTCTTCAAAGCCTGGTTGTGCCTGTACAGCCTTAATAAAACTTTCAGTGGTTTCATTTTCATGCCCACTAAAACTGCTCGGGACCTGGAAATATCCAGCATGGGCAATGAGAAAATCGGTATCATTAAATTTGGATAAAAATTTATCCATATCAAAACTCTGAGACAGCGTGAAAACTGTATTTAGAAGCACCAAGCTTAAAGAAAGACTAATCACCACTAAAATAGTGCGTTTTTTATTACGCCCCAGGTTGGAACGAGCCATGAGGTGGATTTTTGCACCTCCGGTTGATTTTTTCAGCTTACCATTGTTCTTGTTTGCCCCACTTGTGTATCTGACTGCTTCTATCGGTGATACGGATGATGCAACTCTGCCTGGCTTGAAAGTGCTGATCATTACGGTAATGAGCGCGAACAAAGCAGATCCGATAAAAATCCATGGGTTGGGAGATACCGATATCACGGTACCGTTAAAATTACTCATATTTATAATAAAAGGCACGAGCGATTTACCAATAAAAAAACCTGCAATCAATCCAATCGGGATTCCTAGAACTGATAGAATCAGCGCTTGTCTGCGGATGATCCTGCGAATTTGTTTACTGCTTGTACCGATCGTCTTTAAAAGACCATAAAAACGGATATCTCGCATTACCGATATTTGGAATATATTATAGATGATCAAATAACCAGTAAATATGATCAGTAACAGGGCAGAAGTCAACGCTATGATGGTCTCTGTATCTAGACTAAAATTGGTTGAGATGTATGCCCAATTTACATTACTCGCGATATAGTTCGGTGCATCTTCGTCAAGCGAATATCCACTTTCGGTAATCACTTTATTGAGCTTTCCTCGCAAATCAAAACTATTGTCGAACATCATATATGCACAAATGACTCCTGTATAGAAGTGATCCTTTTTATAGGTGCTTTGTAATTCCTTGGCATGAGCATCGACATAGGCTTTAGAAGCGAATATTTGCCCTACCTTAACTACAGGATCACTTTTCCACCAGCCAGAGAGGACAAAATCACGCTGTACTTCTTTACCTCGTATGTTAAGCTTTATTCTCAAAGGTGCTCCAATCTTCAGTGGAACATCCAATAGCTGCAACGTCTTGGAGTCTGCAATCACTTCATTTTCTGCGACAGGCTTGTGCCCCTCTTTAAGCTCAATAAAACCGAGCTTCATCCCTACATCATCGTAATACCAGAACTCTGTACGGCGTTTTAGGAAGTTGTCGTTTTTAACTCCGTCGCTTAATATACGGTTATAAGCGATTTCCTTGATCAATGGATGATCCTTGACATGATTAAATTCATCATCCGTTATATATTTGAGTACGGCATGTCCATCTCCACCGACCTGTCGCATAGTTGCCCGTTGTAAGTTTTCTATAGCGCCAATCCCCATAGTGAACAGTGTTGTAAATAGCAATGAGGTTAGTGCTATGGCAACAATAGCAAAGAGGTTACGGGCTTTATTTACTTTGAAGCTCTTCTCTGATAAATTACGGATTACTTTTTTGTTCTTTACCTTGATCATTTTGTATCACCGCCGACAATTTTACCGTCCTCAATACGGATGATACGATCCGCCATTTGCGCAATTTCCTCGTTGTGGGTGATCATCACTATCGTTTGGCGGAACTGCTGGCTGGATACTTTGATCAATCCCATCACATCCAGACTGGTTTTACTGTCCAGATTTCCGGTGGGTTCATCTGCCAAGATAATGGCGGGCTTGGCTGCCAGTGCTCTGGCAATGGCTACACGTTGCTGTTGTCCACCGGAAAGATTGTTTGGCAGATTATTCATTTTATGGTCAAGGCCCAAGGTATGTACAATTTTATCTACGTGGGTTTTGTCGGGTTCTTTACCGTCCAGTTCAATAGGAAGCACAATATTTTCGTAGACATTCAAGACAGGTACCAGGTTGTAATTTTGAAACACGAAGCCAATCTTTCGTCTGCGAAAAATAGTCAATTCTTCGTCTTTCAGTGAAGAAATATCCTTACCATCAATCGTAACGTTTCCACTGGTTGGGCGATCAAGTCCACCCAGCATATGGAGAAGGGTGGATTTGCCGCTCCCGGACGTACCGACAATAGCGACAAATTCTCCGCTTTCCACCTCTAGATTCACGCCGTCTAAGGCATGAACAGCGGTATCCCCATCACCGTAATTTTTCTTTAATGCCTGAGTTTTTAATAAAGTCATTTTGTTTCCCTCCAAGAAATAGTCTGTATCTCCTTGCTATACTATACAGACCGTATCATAATAATCTTTCAACAATCTTTCTGAAATCTAACAATGTTGAAAGAATAACCTGCCTATGGAAAGAAAAATGGAAAAGGTGAGCTACCCCGGCGTGAACATATCTTGATGTAACCACCTTCTACCATGAGCTCTTTTTCTTGCTAAAAATAGTCCAATGCCAACACCCTCCTACGAATTAGCGGTATGGGAGCGATAGTAGCGCGTGAAGATTTTACCATATTCCTCTTCCACAATGCCTATGCCATTATCGGTAATATCAATTCGGCAAAAAATCGTACGCATCACTTTAATGTTCATGTGTCCGGCAGTTTCTGTGTATTTGATCCCTTTAGCAATGCATGTATAAGGAAATGAAGTTTTTCGGCTTGTGTGGATAGAGCTTTTATACAAGAGGAGTATCCTCCAGCAAATCATATTCGCTAAGCAGTTGTGAGTAAAGGAGGATGTAGCAATGCCATTCGCGTTTTCATTAGAGTCCCGTTGCCAGGAGGGATACGGATCAGCGAAATAGATTTGTACATCATGAGTGGCTTCCAAATTTGAATAGCAGGCAAACTCTTTACCGCGGTCAGCGGTTACCGTTTGGAATGCAGCAGTAGGGTACGGGGAAGCAGCTATACCAAACGCAATCTCCATGGATAACGCCGTGCGATCCGGCATCTGAATGGTGGTGTACAAGCGGGTTTTGCGTTCCACAAATGTGGCCACACAGCCTTACTTTCTCCACGGACTGAAACGACGGTGTCCAGTTCCTAATGACCGAACGTTTCCCGAGACCGTACCTCTTTTGGACGCTGGGAGATGGGCTTGCCTTTGTGTCGCAGGACGGTAAGTAGGCCTTTCACCAAAAGGTCTATATATAGCCAGCGATAGATGGTTTTAAAGCATACGATAATGACCCAGCCAGAAGTTTTGACCAGGTCATTTTCTTTACAGGGGGATTTATTCTTCTGTTCGCAGTCGTTCTACGATAGTTTTCCTGTCGCTCAGAGAATAAATAGCGAGAGGAAGACATATCCCAAGAGCGAGCAGAACAGGCAGCACGAGGATCAGCGGCCAGATAATAAATTTATAACTCATAAACCATATTTGACTACTCAAGGGTCTCGCAATCAGGACGGAAAATAGGCTTCCTAATAAGATGGAGCATATGCTGGTGCCGAGCACATAGTACATCCCCTCATAAACAAGCATTGTTTTTAATTGTTTGTTGGTCATGCCGATACTTTGTAGTATAGCAAATTCTTGATGGCGGGTCAGAATACTAGTTAGAAGCGCGTTTGCAAAATTAATAATGCCAATCACCCCAATAATAATACTGAGCGCACCGCCGATCATCAAAATTGTTTTTTGCATACCTGAAAGCTCGGCAATTGAGGTGAATTTGGATTTATAATGCATCGTGGGCTCCTTTATTTCGGTATAGTTCTTTAAGAAGCTCTCCATCGTTTTTTCTTTACTATCGGATACATTAAAGGCATAACTCATCACCACAGGCTTCTTCACAAGCGTTTTGTAGATATCCGCCGGGAGATAGAAGTCAGTATAACTAGCAACGGCTACACCAGAATTGGATGATTTTACGCCAACATGACCAAGCACTGTGAATTCATGGCTAGTATACTCCTGGGCATTTGCTGTGTCCATATAGTTATGAAGAGTAACCTTTTCACCTACTTTGTATACGGATAGTTCCATTTCAGGATGATCGTAATTGTCTAACCTGATTCCTTCCAAAATATACTTTCCTGAAGCTAGCTTGCCATAATCAAGCTCACCATCAATTAATTGTAGTCGGTGAAGGGGGAGATCTTCAAGCCCATACATTGGTGCAGATAAGTTGCCGCGAGCGTCAGGAGTGACGATTTCCCCGTACAGCTTCTTCCCCTCTTTGTTCTCTTTATACTCGACAGTGAATAAATTGCCGCCACTGTACAATCGTCCACCTTCTTCAAAACCGGGTTGTGCCTGGACGGCCTGAATATAGCTTTCTGTCGTTGCATTGTCAGGGCCCGTGAAATGTTCTTGAAAATAATCAGCATGTGCAATCAGAAAGTCAGTGTCATGACTTTTAGACACATACTTATTCATATCCAGACTTTGGGATAATGTAAAAGTAGTATTCAGTAGCACTAGACCTAGAGAAAGGCTAAGCAGCACCAAAATAGTCCGCTTCTTATTGCGGCCTAAGTTGGTTCGAGCCATCAGCGGCATTTTAGCACCGTTAGTAGATTTTTTTAGTTTTTTCTTATCCTTTTTGGTAGTTCCGTCTACGTATCTTACTGCCTCGATCGGAGACACAGTCGCCGCAATTCTACTAGGCTTATATGCACTGATCATAACTGTCATGACTGCAAACAAAGCGGAGCCGATAAAAATCCATGGGCTGGGGGATGTAGTTACCTCAGCATTTGCGTGCATAGAAGTGTTCATAAGCAGCAGAGGGATAAGCGATCTGCCGACTAAAAAACCTGCGAGCAAGCCGATAGGAACCCCGATCAAGGAAAGAAATAATGCCTGTCTGCGGATAATTCTGCTGATTTGCCTGCTGGTTGTGCCAATGGTTTTTAGAAGACCGTAGAAACGAATATCACGCATCACCGAGATTTGGAAAATATTATAGATGATCAAGTAGCCAGTAAGCATGATCAGTAACAGACCAGTGGCTAGGGGGAAGACGGCTTCAGGGTTCGAACTGAAAGTGTTGGAAAGATACGCCCAGTTCACAGAACTTGCAATGTAGTTCGGTGCATTTTTGTCAAGGGAATAACCGCTTTCTGTAATCACTTTATTAAGATTTTCCCGCATATTCGAGCTGTTACCGAACATGATAGTTGCATTGATGGTTCCGGTCATATCATGATCCTGCTTATATGTGTAGCGTAATTCTTCGGCATGTGCATCCACATAAGCTTTAGAAGCATAAATTTGACCTCTGTCTATCATGGCGGCGGGGTCACTCTTCCACCAGCCGGAGAGGATAAATTCACGCTGTACCATTTTGCCGTGAACCTCAAGCTTCAAGGACAATGTGGCGCCCTCTTTCAGGGGAGTACCCAGTAACTGTAGGGTCTTCGAGTCCGCGATAACCTCATTTTCCGCCACTGGCTTGTGGCCTTTTTCTAGCTCAATCAATCCTAGCTTCAGCCCTACATCGTCATGATACCAGAACTCCGCATGGCGCTTTAAAAATTGCTCGTTCGTCACCTTTTCACTTAACAGGCGGCTATACGCTATCTCTTTAATAAGAGTGTGGTCTTTGATGTGATTAAATTCCTCATCGTTGATATATTTGAGATAACCCTGCCCTGCCCCACCAGCCTGTCGCATCGTTGCCTGTTGGAAGCTATCCATCGTGCCAAGCCCCATAGTAAATAGAGATGTAAATAACAAAGTGGTTAAGGCAATAGCGATAATCGCAATAATATTGCGGATTTTATTCGCTTTAAAACTTTTATCTGATAAATTACGAACCGCCTTACTGTTTTTTACTTTGATCATCGGGTCGCACCACCTACTATTTTACCGTCCTCAATGCGGATGATCCGATCTGCCATCTGCGCGATTTCTTCGTTGTGGGTAATCATTACCATCGTTTGGGCGAACTGCTGGCTGGATACCTTAATCAATCCCATTACATCCAAACTGGTTTTACTGTCCAGATTTCCGGTGGGTTCATCTGCCAAGATAATGGCGGGCTTGGCTGCCAGTGCTCTGGCAATAGCTACACGTTGCTGTTGTCCACCGGAAAGATTGTTTGGCAGATCATTCATTTTATGGTCAAGGCCCAAGGTATGTACAATTTTATCTACGTGGGCTTTGTCTGGTTCTTTACCGTCCAGTTCAATAGGAAGCACAATATTTTCGTAGACATTCAAGACAGGCACCAGGTTGTAATTTTGAAAAACAAAGCCAATCTTTCGTCTGCGAAAAATAGTCAATTCTTCGTCTTTTAGTGTAGAAATATCCTTGCCGTCAATCGTAACGTTTCCACTTGTCGGACGATCAAGTCCACCCAGCATATGGAGAAGGGTAGATTTTCCGCTCCCGGACGTACCGATAATAGCGACAAATTCTCCGCTTTCCACCTCCAGATTCACGTCGTCTAAGGCATGAACAGCAGTATCTCCGTTCCCGTAATGCTTCCTTAATGCCTGAGTTTTCAATAGGCCCATATACATTCTCCTCCACAAAAAAATGTCTGTATCGTAGTCATCTACAGTACAGACACTAACACACTAATCTTTCTACAATCTTTCTGAAATCTAACGGTATTGAAAGAATTAAGTATCCATAGAAAGAAAAATAGAGAAGGTAGAACCACGGCCGTAGTGTGACCGTACTTTGATGTACCCACCCTCCGCAGCGATGATTTCTCTAGCTAAAAACAGTCCAATCCCGACACCCTCCTGCGAGTTAACAGTAGGGGAGCGATAGAAGCGGGTAAAGATCTTCCCTTGTTCTTCTTCTGCAATGCCTATGCCGCTATCAGTAATATCAATTCGACAAAACAATTCGTATGCCATCACTTTTATATCCATGCTTCCGCCTGTCTCTGTATATTTTATAGCGTTATCCATAATGTTATAGACAGCTTCACTGGTCCACTTTAGGTCAAAATAAGCATGAATAACGGTGTCCTCCCTAATAACTGAAATCCCTTTGGCATCTGCTTTTGGCGTTATTTGCTCCAGTGCAGCATCAAGGAGCTTATGAACAGATTCTTGCCTTGGCGCTACCGTGATAATCCCCGTTTCAAGCCGCGATGTTTTCAACAATGCCTGGATTAGGAAATTAAGCTTTTCGGCCTGTGTTGATAGAGCTTTCACACAAGTGGAGGTATCCTGTGATAGTTCGTATTCGCTAAGTAGTTGGGAATAAAGCAGGATGTTGGCCAATGGTGTTTTCGTTTGGTGTGAAATATCGGAAATCAGCTCATTTATTTTATTCTTTTCAGCAAGCAGATTTTTGGAGGACACGGAACAAATGGAAAGAAATCTCACGAATTTAGCTTCTATTGAAGAAAGAACGGATTCATCAAAGACATCCTCTGAGAAGCTGCCATTTATCGCGGCATCCAGCATGTTCTCAATGGTTTTCATTGTTTTATGGATGCTCCTGCGATACAGCATAATAGCACCCACAGCGGTGCATACAGCAACAACGGCAATTCCAATACATATATATAGGAGTGTTGTCATTTCAACGCCCATGTGTAGCCCAGCCCATAAACCGTTTTAATATATTGTGGGGAAGAAGGATGATCCTCGAGCTTGTCACGTAGCCTTTTTATCGTAACCGACAAGGCATTTTCACCTACATATTCAGCCCCGTCAGTCCAGATGCTGTCTATTAAATGATCACGCGAAACGGTATTTCCTCGATTGTTGATTAGAATGCGCAACAATTTTTGCTCCGTTTTACTTAGTTCAATCGGTATATCATTCTTATTAAATTCCATCCTCTCAAATGAGAAGGAAAAATCACCTAGCTGAATGGAGTCTGCAAGCGAGTATTTGGATTTCTTAAGCTGAACACCAACTCTTGCTCTCAGTATCATCAGACTGAAGGGTTTGGTGATGTAGTCATCAGCACCCAGCTCAAGACCAGTGACAATATCTGTTTCCATATCATTCGCAGTCAGAACAATGACTGGTAAAGCTTTTGTTTTACGTATATGGGTTAAGAGGTCGAGTCCATTCCCATCCGGCAAGTTTACATCAAGTATCACTAGGTCAAAAGCAGTGATGTTCAATTGTTCTTTTGCAGCAGTAATGTCATATGTTTGCGTAAATACGTTGTTAGGTTCTTTGAGAGCAAGAACAATACCATTACTCAAGGCGGTATCATCCTCGACGATTAATATGTGATTCATCATTCTCCTCCTGTTTTTTTGGTCTATCAAATTAATGAAACCCGAATTCCAAGAACTGCTTACAGTAAAAATGGAAAAGAGGGCCCAAAATCTTCCACCTCTATTTTACAGGATATTGCTCTTATTTGCTCATTCGCTCTTTAGACTATTCAGGTTTTGCTAACACCTTTCTTGATATGGTTTATTCATTGCAAAAAAATTTGACAGATACAATATCACTGATATAATTTATGCTAGTTGATTTTGATAATCATTATCATTATTGGAGGGGAGGACAGGGCCGAAGCTTGGTGCAGGTTATTGGACAGGCTCCCTTAGTTAGAGATGAAATTGCGTTATTTAATACTGGCTTTTCTAGTACTGGCCTTCGCCTCGGTTTTTATTGGTGTTCATGATGTAACTCCACTTGATGTGTTCCACTTAACCAACGATCAGGCGCAGGTACTCCTGATTAGCAGATTCCCACGTTTGATCAGTATCATTATCGCAGGGGCGAGTATGAGTATCTGCGGGCTCATTATGCAGCAGCTTACCCGGAACCGATTCGTATCGCCCACCACCGCAGGAACGATGGATGCGGCACGATTGGGTGTGCTGATGGCTATTATGGTGTTTGGAGCGGCGGAATTCTGGACGAAGATGCTGACGGCTTTCGGATTTGCTCTAGGGGGAACACTGATTTTTATGAAGATACTGGATAAAATCCGTTTCAAGGACCCGGTGTTTATCCCGCTGGTCGGTCTGATGTTTGGGGGCATTTTAAATTCGGTAACGACTTTTTTTGCCTACAAATATAACCTGATTCAGGGCATTTCTTCGTGGATGCAGGGAGATTTTTCTCTCATTATGAGTGGTCGCTACGAGATGCTATATCTTAGTGTTCCTTTGGTTGCGCTGGCGTACATATATGCGAATCGTTTTACAATTGCAGGCATGGGTGAGGATTTTGCGGCCAACTTGGGTGTACATTACAAGCGCACCGTCAATGTCGGGTTAGTGATCGTGGCTTTGGTTTCCTCTGTTGTCATCTTAACGGTGGGGACAATTCCCTTTTTGGGGCTGGTTGTACCTAATCTCGTCAGTATGTATATGGGGGATAATCTGAAAAAAAACCTGGCCCATACCGCGATCTTGGGCGCCGTTTTTGTGCTGTTTTGCGATATTTTGGGACGGGTGATCATTTATCCGTATGAAATTTCTGTAGGGCTTACGGTGGGTGTGATCGGGAGCGCGTTGTTCTTGTATTTGCTGCTGAGGAGAAGGGCCTATGAATCCTAAATTAAAAATCGGCATATTAGCCGCTGCCGCGCTTGTGTTGATTGCTGCTTTCGTGTTTATAGATCTTCCGCATACCTGGCATTACGCGCTGCCACGACGATTGAAAAAGATCGCAGCTTTCATTCTGACAGGTGGCTCCATTGCTTTTGCAACCGTTATTTTCCAGACGGTTACGAATAATAAGATTTTGACTCCGGGTATTATCGGCCTGGATTCACTGTACATGCTGATTCAGACGACGATTATTTTTGCATTTGGCTCCGTCCCGTTGATTTCGACCAGCAAAGAATTAAACTTCTTGCTGTCGGTGGGGCTGATGGTGCTGTTCGCAGGACTGCTATACAAATTAATTTTCCGCAAAGATGGACGTGGGATTTATGTACTTTTGCTGATTGGTCTGGTGTTCGGCACACTATTCAACAGTCTGTCTACCTTTATGGAGGTACTGATTGATCCAAACGAATTTGCGAAAATCCAGGACAAGAGCTTTGCCAGCTTTAGTAATGTAAACACCGAACTGTTATGGCTTTCTGTATTCGTGCTTGTGCTCGTATTTGCTTATGCGTGGAGATTCATTAAGTATCTGGACGTGCTGTCGCTCGGACGAGAGCATGCGATTAATTTAGGTCTCCCTTATGGTTTTATTATCAAAAGGCTGCTAATTATCGTAGCGATTCTCATTTCCATTTCTACAGCGCTTGTCGGGCCGATTACGTTTCTCGGATTAATTGTGGCCAATGTGGCTTATCAGGTGATGAAAACCTATCAGCATCGTTATATTATTCCGGCCTCTATCTGTGTCAGTGTTATTGCGTTGGCAGGATGCCAACTGCTGGCAGAAAGAGTATTCGACTTATCGACAACAGTCAGCGTCATTATTAACTTTATCGGGGGGGTGTACTTCCTGTACCTTTTGCTGCGGGAGAATAAGTCATGGTAGAAGTCAAAAACGTATCCAAACGCTACGGGAATAAAAATGTGGTGGATCAGGTATCCGTCACTGTACCTAAAGGAACGATTACCTCCTTTATTGGACCTAACGGCGCTGGAAAAAGCACCTTGTTGTCGATGATCAGTCGCCTGACTGACAGTGATGAGGGAGAAATCCTCATTGACGGGCAGGCCGTGAGCCTGACGAAAAGTGAGGAGCTAGCCCGGAAGATATCGATTTTAAAACAGACGAATGATGTCAATATTCGCTTAACCGTGAAGGAACTAGTCAGTTTCGGTCGTTTTCCGTATTCCAAGGGCAGATTGAACAGCGAGGATCGCAAAATGGTGGAGCAGTCTATGGCTTACATGGGACTGGAGGATATGAAAGATAAGCATATTGATTTGCTTAGTGGGGGACAGCGACAACGGGCTTTTATTGCCATGATTTTGGCTCAGGACACAGAATACATCCTGCTGGATGAGCCACTGAACAATCTGGATATGAAGCATTCGGTTCAGATTATGAAGACGTTGCGTGGTTTAGTTGATGATCTCGGCAAAACGATTCTAGTCGTGCTGCACGACATTAATTTTGCATCCTGCTATTCAGACTATATTGTGGGGATGAAGGATGGCAGGTTGCTAAAACAAGGAACGGCAGACGAGATGATTGATAGTCAGGTATTAAAGGACTTGTACGATATGGATATTCCGATTCAACAGATTGGTGACCATAAAATTTGCGTTTATTTCACTTAGGGGGAATGTTAAATGAAGAAAAATATGATGTTTTTAACGCTGATGCTTGCATTGGTACTGATCGCGTCAGCCTGTGGCAAAGCAGCTCCGGCAACACAAGAGACGACTGGAAACGGCTCCTCTGCTGCAACAACGGAATCCAAAACCATCTCGGTCAAACACGCACTGGATGAAAACCCGGTCCAAGTCAAAGTTAACCCCAAAAATGTCGTTGTCTTTGATTTTGGTTCATTGGATACGCTCGATAAGCTGGGTGTTGACGTTGCGGCAGTGGCGCAGCAGGATCTTCCTACGTATTTGAGCAAATATAAAGATTCCAAATATGCAAGTGCGGGCACGCTGTTTGAACCGGATTACGAGAAAATCAGTGATCTGTCTCCTGAACTGATCATCATCGGCGGCAGACAAGCTGATGCATATAAAGAGTTGAGCAAAATTGCACCGACCATTTCGATGGCGGTAGACACCAAGGATTATATCCATTCCTTTAAGAAAAACGTTGAAACACTGGGGCAAATCTTCGACAAAGAGGATGCGGCCAAGCAGGAACTGGCTGCGATTGATAGCTCCATCAAGGGCGTACATGACAAGGCTGTAGCGAGCAAAGCTAAAGGACTGATCGTGCTGACAAATGAAGGAAGCCTGAGCGCATATGGCTCACAATCCCGTTTCGGTATCATTCATGATGCTTTTGGCGTAACCCCTGTAGATCCTGGCATTAAAGTATCCACGCATGGACAAAAAGTTTCTTTTGAATATGTACAGCAAAAAAATCCGGATTATATTTTTGTCGTTGACCGTGGAGCAGTGGTGGTCGAAGAAGGCAAGGAGCAGGTTACAGGTAAACAAACCATGGAGAATGAACTGGTGAAGAAAACCAATGCATTTAAAAACGGTCATATTATATACCTTGATCCTAACTACTGGTACCTGTCAGGTAATGGTCTGGAATCCGTATCTGAAATGATCAAGGAAATGGATGCTGCATTGTAATGCATACATTTACATCATGGGGGACTGTGTAGGATGAAAGGTCATGTAGATGAAATTTCATTAGATGGGTATCTTGTGCACGTCTATACACCTCCCGTCTCCGTGAATCATAATGAGCTGTATCCGGTGCTGTATGTGCAGGATGGTAGCTCTTTATTTCTAAGCGGATTAGATGAGCTGGAAAGAGGTTTTTCTACGGGGGAGCTGCCCCGTGTGGTGCTGGTAGGTATTAAGCCCGTAAATCGGCTGGATGATTATACGCCTTGGAAGGCAGCTGCTTTAGTAGAAGGAAGACCTGCTTTTGGTGGTGGTGGAGATGCCTATCTGGCGTTTGTGGTTACAAAAGTAATGCCATACGTCGAGGCAAAATATCCAGTGCATACTGGAACGGAGCATACGGGCATTATCGGCGCCTCATTGGGCGGATTAATTTCCATGTATGCCGTCTTCCAGTATAAGGACGTATTCAAACGCGTCGGTTCTATCTCAGGCTCGTATTGGTATCCGGGTATGATTGATTATATGCAATCTGCATCATGTGCAACTGTGAGGGATGGGACACAACGCTTTTATATATCTGTCGGGACCCGTGAAGGTGAAGGAAAGACGAATGTACAAAAAGATATGGTTCCGCTCACCCTCCAGGCATACGAGTTGCTGCGGACACAGGGACTGGATGCAAAAGATGTGCTTCTTGAGCTGGATCAGGATGCGGTACATCGTGTGGATTGTTTTCAGCGTCAATTTCCTAAGGCCGTTCAATGGCTGTTCGGATAGCATGAATGGAATACAAATCTCATACAACAACCTCTAAGGATTGGAGAGCGTGGAGTCTCTATGTCTTTGGGGTTGTTTTTTTCGTATAATAGAGAAATATTGAAAATTTAAAGTTATACGTTATTGGAAGTGAGGGGAGCATAAATGAAAAGAAACCGCCTAGGATCATCAGATTTGCTGGTAGGTGAGATTGGCCTGGGATGTATGTCGGTCGGTACGGAGGAGCAGCAAGCTGTTTACTTGATTCATGAAGCGTTGGATAAAGGCGTAAACCTGTTGGATACGGCCGATTTGTACCAGCACGGACGCAATGAAGAAATTGTGGGTGCAGCGATCCGTGGACGGCGACAGGATGTCATCCTGGCGACCAAGGTCGGCAATCGGCGTCTACCGGGGCAGGAGGGCTGGGGATGGGACCCATCCAAGAAATATATTCTGTCTGCTGTTAAAGAGAGCCTGAGCCGCCTGGGAACGGACTATATCGACCTGTATCAGCTGCATGGAGGGACAATTAACGATCCGATAGACGAAACCATTGAGGCTTTTGAGCAGCTACAGCGGGAGGGCGTCATCCGTTATTATGGTATTTCCTCCATTCGCCCGCACGTCATCCGTGAATATGTCAAACGCTCGAATATCGTTAGTGTTATGAATCAGTATAGTTTACTGGACCGACGTGCAGAGGAAGAGGTACTGTCTTTGCTTCAGGAGCGGGGAATCAGCGTGATTGCACGTGGACCCGTAGCGAGCGGTGTATTGGCTGATAAGGGGGAAGAAAAGGCAGCGAAGGGATACCTAGACTACGAAGAAGCAGAGCTGCTGGACGTGCGTAAGCAATTAAAGGCTTTTGCAGGGGCGGACCGTAGTATGGGGCAGACAGCTATCCGTTATAGCCTTTCACATCCGACTGTCGCTGCTGTGATCCCGGGTGCAAGCTCTTTGGGACAATTGGAGCATAATATTTCTGCTGCAGATATTGCACTGCTAACTCAACAAGAGCGGCAGGCGCTACAGCAAATTAGCCGAGCCAATCGTTATGATGCGCAATACCGCTGATCCCGGCAATGATGGGACAAGTGTCAAACATGTACCCGTCCCAGTTGCAATTTATAAAAGAACCATTACAATATAAGAATAAGCTTCCGTTTATATAATTCCATATGTGAATATGGAGATGTTTTGTAAATACAACCTAGGAGGGACTAACGAATGGAACGCATCGAATCTCAGCAGCAATATCAGGATTTAATTAACGGTGACGGTCTGACCGTCGTGAAATTTGATACAACCTGGTGTCCGGATTGCAAGACACTGGATAAATTTATGGACGGCATTATAGAAGAAAACGCGGATAAGCGTTTCTTTGCGCTTGATGCGGAGAAATTCCAGCCGATTGCCGACGAAAATCAAGTGCGCGGCATTCCGAGTCTGCTCGTGTTCCGAAATGGCGAAAAAATTGCTCATTTGCACAGCAAATACGCTAAAACGCCAGCTCAAATCTCGGAATATTTGACTACGCTGGAATCCAAACAATAATCAGAACGCATGATAGGGATCGTTCAGTACGATCTATCCTTTCTGCAAAATAGTAAAAGGGATATCCAAGGCTGATCATTCAGATCCTATGGATATCCCTTTTTAGTTAGTGGTTATCGGTACCAAACAATGGCTTATAAAATAATGAAAAAGAACACAGCCGCCAGCACGAAGCGGTAAATGGCGAACGTAGTCAGACTCAAGCGTTTGAGCAGACCGAGGAATGTTTTGATCGCCAGCATCCCGACGATAAAGGAAGTAATAAAGCCTGCTGCGAACACCGGAAAATCACTCATAGACAGATGATCCATACTTTTAATCATATCAATACCCGATGCACCCAGCATGACCGGAACCGATACGAGGAATGTAAATTCCGCGGCTGCCGTATGACTTACACGTGCGAATAGGCCCCCAGACATGGTTGAGCCTGAACGGGAGAAGCCTGGCCATAGAGCTAGGACTTGGAACAGACCGATGGTAAAAGCCTGTTTGTACGTGATCTCATCCAACGTATGTGATCTAATGGGCGGATGAAATTTCTCGGCCGCAATCATCAACAGGCCTCCGATGACTAAACTATAGAGAACCGTTTCAGGACCAAACAGGTATTGCTTAATTACATCACGGAACAGTACGCCAATTAGCCCAGCTGGGATCATGGCTAAAATAATATGTAACAGGTTTAGACGTGGCTGACTCGAGATTTTGCGTCTGAAATCAAACAGGCTCAGGAATCTGCGCCAGTATAATACGACGACTGCCAGCACAGCACCTAATTGCACGATAACCTCAAACGTTTTGACCGTATCATTCTCTGTGTTTAATCCTAGAAGATCAGCCGTGAGGATCATGTGACCCGTCGAAGAGACCGGCAAAAACTCTGTCAGCCCTTCAATAATTCCCATAATAATAGAAGATAAAATATCCACTTTACTAGCTCCTCCTTACACGCGTGCAGGGCAAACGACCTAAGCCGTTTGCCCTGGAGATATGTCATTTCAGTAGGAGTGAACACAAGTGTCAAGTGCAAAGATAACGCTCAGGTCACACGGTTCATTCCCGGGAAGAAGTGTCCGATTCTGCTTCCAATTCAGATGCGGGGGATGTGTAGTGTAAAATAATCTCCACCCGACGAATACGATTTTTACCCATTTCACGAATGATAAATTTCACATCTTCTTCTATGAATTCCTTGCCCTGTCTAGGTTCCGGAACCCGGCTATACACCCACCCTCCGACAGTATCCACGTCTTCATCGTCCAATGTCAAGCCAGTCAGATCACTCAGATCGGAAAGCATCACTTTACCATCCATCAAATAACTGTTCTCCGTCAGTTTCTCGATTTCCTTCCGTTCATCCTTATCAAATTCGTCCCGAATTTCGCCAACAATCTCCTCCAAAATGTCCTCGATGGTAATAAGACCGGAGGTTCCACCGTATTCATCGACCAGGAGAGCGATATGAACCTGCTCCTTCTGCATACGTTTCAGCAGTGTGTTGACGGGGATAACTTCCGGAACGGTCAAGATCGGTTGAATCAGGCTGTCGAAAACAAGCTCGGGATTGCGATCATACTCAAGGAATAGCTGTTTGGTATTAATCATACCAATGATCTGATCCTTGCTATCTGTCGCCACCGGAAAACGGGTATACTGCTCTTCGTGAATAGTCAGCATGTTTTCTTTTAGCGAGCGATTCGTAAACAAGCATACCATATCTGTACGTGGCACCATAATTTCTTTGGCAACGGTCTCGTCAAAAGCAAAGATACGATTTACGTAGCCATATTCGGTGTTATTGATCTTACCACTTTCCACGCTTTCGGACAAAATGATCTGAATTTCTTCCTGAGAGTGCGCTTCTTCATGCTCACTAGCCGGTTGAAGACCAAACAGACGAACCAGACGATTGGCCGAGCCGTTAAGGAGCCAAATAAACGGATACATAATCCGGTTAAACCACACGATGACTGGAGAGGTTAACAAACTGACAGCTTCCGCTTTGCGGATCGCCAATGTTTTGGGAGCCAGTTCGCCGATCACCACGTGCAGGTAAGTTACAATGACGAATGAAATAATAAAGGCCAGGATATGTGAAAAATCCCCATTGATGTTGAGCTGTTGAAAGAGAGGCTCCAGCAATTTGACTACGGTCGGTTCACCGAGCCAGCCGAGTCCCAACGCTGTAATCGTAATACCAAGCTGACAGGCGGACAGGTAGCCGTCCAGATTATTGACGACCTTTTGTAGCGCCAGTGCGTTTTTACGGTTCTCCACAACCAGCTGATCGACCCGGCTGGAACGGATTTTAATAATCGCAAACTCGGTAGCCACGAAGAAAGCACTAAATAAAATCAACACCGCAAACAAAAATAGACTGACACCTATACCCATATAATTTTCACTCATCCCTTTTTCGTTCAATTTTTTTAAGGAACTCCATTTTAAGTTCACTTGAACTTATTTTAAGAACTTAAAAGAAAATATACAAGGTTCATATGGAATCGTAGCAGGTCGCCTACCTCCAATTTACACAGAAAATAAGGCATAATAGAACCCGCACGTCTCATTGCTTCACTTTACAAGCCTAGTTTGAGGGCGTATGATGAGTTCAAATGAACTTGAAATGTAATAAAGGGAGGAAAGCAGATGGAGTCTTTTACCCTTACTCGTCGTGATATGGCCCATTTGCTGCTGGCCATGGAAGGTCGCCGCGAATTGCAGCCTTTGGCCGTTCTGCAGGACGCCTGGAGGCGCACTCATGGCCATCTCGCCCGCTCCGGGAGCGCGATGCCGACATTTTTATACACCGATGTGACACCTGTGCTAGATAAAATCATCAAGGGAAAGCACAGCGCAGCCTTTTCGCTGCAAGAGATTGTTTCCCTGGGGCAACTAGTCGAGTACAGCCATGTGTCACTAGCATCTATGCAAAATTGGGTCAAACGCGACTTCAAGGAATTTCTCGGCGCTCCGAAGATCGGCAAAAAATACTCGGTCAACCAGGCAGCTATATTGCTCATTGTAGAAGATTTAAAATCATGTCTTGATTTTGAATCCATTCGTCAGCTATTTCATATCCTGTTCCAACAGCCCGAAGATGATACGGACGATCTGATCCAGCCGGTTGATTTGTACGCCGCATATTCAACTTTGTTTGAGGAGCTGGATGCGAACGGAGACCAACTGCTCGATGTTGCTGGTGCAGGCTATGTAAAGGATAACGGAGATTCCGTTACAGTACAGCAGCGTCAGGAAGGTGCGACAGAGGAGTTGCTGGTTCAGGCGGCTGATCAATACACCAGTCGTTTACAGCATTTGACCCCTAACCAGTGTGAAGCAGTGCGTAATACTTTGCTGGTGGCAGCAGTAGCGGTGCAAAATAGTTATTTTTTGTCCATGGCACGTCGGTATGTGAATGCGACGTTGTTTCTGGACTTCCAAGGGTAAATCAGGATTGGCATTAGAAGCCAATCCTCAGATTGTCGAGAAACCCCGTCATTTTGAGACGTGGGTTTCTTTTTTACATCATAATGCTTTGGTCTCTGGAGAAGCAGGGGGGGTTACCCCTGTTTCTCCAGGCGATCTAGGTGGATCGCCATCTTCTTCATGTTCTGCACGGCTGCCGTCATAAGGGCTTGTTCCCTGACGTTTGGAAGACCGCGCAAACGACAATAGCGAAACCCATGGAGCTCTTTGGCATCCGCGAAGCTTCGCTCAATCGTCTCTTTTCGTTTGCGGTACAGCTTTTTACCAGATGGGCTCAGCCGGTTGCTCCGTACCCATTCTTTGCTGTCTTCCCAGACATGCCGAGTCACCACTTTGCGGTGGTTTCGAGACTGGGTACACTGACTTAGCAGTGGGCAATGCTGGCACTGAGCTGGGTCAGAGGCATACTGCCGGTATCCCTTACGGTCCGTCGTTCGGTAGGGCAGTTCCTGTTGGGCTGGGCATCTATACGCATTGCGTTTGGCATCGTATTCAAACTTCCATTTCGGAAACAGTCCTTGTCTGGGATGGAATCTTCGGTGAGCAATCACGGCAAAAATCTTTCGGTTCTGCAAACCTCGGCAAATCGGCGTTGTTAAATAACCTGAATCTAGTGCAACAGCTTCTACTTGAAAACCAAAACGTTCTCTTTGGCGATCCAAACGGGACAAATAGGGGACAGAATCATGTACATTCCCTGGTGTCACATGCACGTCCGTAATCAGATTGTACTTCATATCCACCGTGCGGTGGTCCAGATAGAAGAAGCCTTCGGGCTTGCCATCACGGATCATATAGCCGCTGTCCGGGTCTGTTTTGCTCACTTTAATTTCTTTTTCTTCGTTCACCTCCTCTCGGGATTTTAAGGCTTTTTTCCGTGGTTTCTCCGGTCATCCTTCACCGCTTCGTTCAGCTCGTCCATATAGTCTTTAGTATTCTGCAACACTTGTTCTTTGGTGTACTGGTGCCTGTTAGCATTGGCTTTGACGTGTGTGGAATCGGTGACGAGAACACGCCCACCCACCATTCGATGAGAGATCGCCTGCAGCACAATTTCATCGAAGATATCTTGAAAGATCGTGGTGTCTTTAAAGCGAGTGCGACGATTCCAGCTAATCGTCGTATGGTCCGGAACTTTATCCGTTAAGCCCAACCCCAGAAACCAACGATAAGCTAGGTTCGTCTGAATTTCTCGCTCAAGTTGCCGTTCTGAGCGAATGCCATAGAAATAACCGAGAAAGATCATTTTAAACAATACGGTAGGATCAATGGCAGGACGCCCGTTGTCTGCACAATACAGTGGTCGAACTTTATCATCGATAAACGAAAAATCGATATACTTATCTACTTTGCGGAGCAAGTGATCTTGAGGAACCAGATCTTCGATGGAAACAAATTCGTAGGATTGTTGTTTTTCGCGGTTGGAGCGTAGCATATCAACACCATCCGTTCTACAATAGTTACCTATATTATACAACATTAACGCGGTGTCGTCTTAAACAAAATTAACATAAAATAGGCTGTCGAGACTTTCTCGACAGCCTGAGGATTGGCATTAGAAGCCAATCCTATTTTTTTACTCTTTTTAGAGGATTGTCTACCCTTTTGGAGACTGAAAAAGTATACAAAAGAGGTATATACACTAAAACGCTGTCAAAGATACAATAAACATATATAATCCAGCAATTGGAAAAACTTTGAATATCTCTTCCAAAGCATCTGGATACACACACAGGAGGTAATGGCATGTCCGATGTCTCCATCATCATTTGTACCCGCAACCGGATCGAAGACCTGACACGCTGTATACAATCTATTGCAGTACAGCAGCAATTGGAGCATACGGCTGTAGAACTGCTGATTGTTGATGACGGCGATATTTCCGACCAACAGATCGAGCAGTACCGTCACATGGTATCCGGATTGCCTCAAAGCGTTTTGAAATATTATAAAAAAAGTCGTCCCGGCGTTTGGTTATCTCGCTATGAGGCCTTGTCCCTTGTGCGGTATGATATTGTGCTGTATTTTGACGATGATGCAGAACTGGACGATAAACTCTATATCCGGCGCTTGCTCGATACCTATGATCAGGATAAAACGATTGTGGGTGTTGGAGGGATTGCAAAGGGATTACATTCGAGCCGGGCAGGAAAGCTGCTGGGCGTTTTGACATTTCAGATGTCTTCATCCCTCGGCAAGCTCTCGCCTAGTAGTCTGGCAGGTTCTTTGCTGCGTTGGGGCGAAGCAACTGAGGTTTTCGATACAGAATTCTTTCATGGCTGCAATATGTCCTTTCGTAGGGATGCGCTTCGGGATATGAAGCCGTATCCGTGGATGACCAGTTATGCTGTGGCTGATGATTTGTACATGTGCCAGTTGGCGAGCCGTTACGGCAAATTGGTTATCAATCCTGACTTAACCATTATTCATCATGAATCTCCAAGCTCGCGCGATAAGGCGGGCAAAGTAGCCAAGGCTACAGCGATTAACCACTATTATTTTCTTGCCTTGAAAAAGGCTGGAGTGATTCAGTATGGAGCCCTTTTATGGACCTTATCCTACTTGATGCTCAAAGAAACGCTGCGTCGCAATTTTAATGCCGCAGATGGATACAAGCAGGGGGTGTTGTTCATTCTGAACCCGCGCAAGCAAAAATATAACGAATATTTAGGCCCGGCGGTTCAGTAATCTGTTTTTTTACACATTGACAGGATAAAGGGGGAGTATGATGTTAAGCTTGTCCATTGCTCTGTGCACCCGAAATCGGGTTGACGATCTGACCCGATGCATCAATTCAATTGCCATTGGGGGAGCACCGGAGGCATGTGAAACCGAGCTATGGATTATTGATGACGGAGAACTGCCGAAGCATGTGCTGGAACGCTATGAGCGTCAGTTGGGCAGAGCAGGAATTACCTACCGATATCATCGTAAGGAGCAGCCGGGATTATGGTTATCTCGTGTAAAGACAGCTGAACTTGCGCAGGGTGACATTATTTTGTTCCTTGACGATGATGTTGAGTTGCCGAGCAACTATTTAAATGAGTTGATGCGTACCTATGAAGCTTACCCGCAGGCTGCTGGTGTCGGCGGTATTGCACAGGGAATGAGTAACAGCTTCATGGGAACGATTCGATGCTTGCTGTCATTCCAGCAGTCTTTGTCCAAAGGGAGGTTGTCCCTCAGCGGTCAGTCCGGCTCGATGTATAACTGGCATAAGGCCAAGAAGACGTTTAGAACCCAGTTTTTTCATGGCTGCAATATGTCATTTCGCCGTGAGGCGATTCGCAGTCTGGAGCCGGTACCTTGGTTGCAAAGCTATAGCGTAGGCGAGGATCTGTTACTTTCGCGCATCGCAATGAAAAGCGGTCCGTTATACATTAACCCGGCGCTTACGCTGCTTCATCACGAATCGCCGTCCTCACGCGACAATATGGAGCAGGTTACTTATATGCGTGTGATGAATCATATTCATTTACTGCGTGATGAGGGATCTGGGCCGATTGGTTATGCAGCGCTATACTGGACGACGTTGTATCAGATTTTGAGAGAAAAGCCCAAGAAAAATCATACTGCCATTCAAGGCTATAGAAGAGCGTTGAAAGCAATCTTTTCAAGTCCAAAGGAGCTTGTTGGCGGGGGGCAGTTGCCTGAACGCAATTCCAAAAAAACGGTAGGCTGATGGAGGTGCGTCAAAAGACGCGATGCGAGCATAGAGACGAGAGGCTTAATAAGGAACAGGAGTTGGACGTAACATGAGCACATGGACAGCAGCAAGGAAAGTATTCACGGGTGACAGTCTCGCCAAAACGATCATGCGCACGAGCTTTAACAATTTTTTTGTGCTAATCGTCACGACCCTGACTTCCATCCTGACCGCACGTATGCTCGGAGTAGAGGGGAAAGGAGAACTGGCGGCAGTTCTGTTCTGGCCTACGCTGATCGGCAGTGTGTTGAGCTTCGGGTTACCAACGTCGTTAATTTATAACATCAAGAAGAAAACAGGCACGACGGAAGAATTGCTGGCGTTGTCGCTCTGGATTCAGTTGCCTGCCAGCTTGTTGGCAGGAGCGGTGGCCTGGATATGCATGCCGCTGTGGCTGAATGGTTATGGTGCGGACATCATCCAACTGTCCCAGCTTTATTGTGCGGCAGCCATACCGCTGGCAGTGCTTACAGCGCTGACGACAGCATTGTCGCAAGGGCTGGATCGATTTAGCGTATATAACGGCCTGTTGTTTTACTACCCACTACTGAATTTCATCGGTCTGGTGACACTGTGGCTGATGGGCTTGCTCAATGTGCAACTGGCTGGAGCAGTGAATTTTGCCGCGAGTTTCCTTGCACTAGTGTGGGCGTTCCTCCGTTTGCGCAAGTATATGAATTTGCGTACTTTCCGCCCATTTACCAGCCGCCAAGTGCTTCGTCCTTATTATAGCTATGGAGCGAGGGTTTACGGGATGGAGTTGATGGGGACGCTGTCCACACAAACGGACAAAATCGTTATTGTGGCACTGCTATCACCCAAAGCGTTCGGCCTGTACTCTGTCGTCTACGCCTTGTCTCGTGTGTTCAATGTAGTGCAAAATGCCGTCACTAACGTTACCTTTCCAAAGGTTACGGGAATGGAGCACAGCAAGATTGTCGAAACGGTAGGACGTGCTTTTCGCATCTCTATGGCTGCGATGCTAATCGTCATTGTGCCTGCTCTCTTCATTGGACGATACATGCTGGGTTTGCTGTACGGCCCCGCTTTTCTGGAAGCATCGCTAACGTTCTACCTGCTGTCACTGGAATGTATCATTGGTGGCGGCTCATGGATTCTGGCTTCGGCCTTTAACGCGCTGGGGCGTCCGGGACTGGTATTGTTCCGGCAAATTGTAGCCTATGCGATCACCGTCGGTCTGTTTTTTATTTGTACACCGATCTTCGGTCTGGATGGCATTGCGATTGCTTTGCTTGTAGGCGCTTGTGTTCGGTTGGCGTTCTCACTGTTCTCGTTCCCCATGTTTTTCAATGTTCCGCTATCACGGATCATTTTTGATAAAAGTGATATTACATTTGTCATTCAAACTATACAAAAGAAGCGCAGGAAGGGAGAACTGAAAGATGCCGAATTTGCATCCCATGGCTAAACTGAAAAATAAGCTGAGCGTCATTCTCGACGTAGTCCCCCAAGGTTCGAATATCATTTATGTCGACTATCCCGTCTATAATAACGGTGGGGATGTACTCATCATGAAAGGCACCGAGGCGTTCTTCAAGGATAATGGCATCCGTGTCCGTGCTCGTTATAGCGCCATGGATATTCCCGATCAGCTTCAAATTCCGGGTGACTGGATTATCGTGTGCCACGGCGGCGGCAACTTCGGCGATCTCTATTCAAATCACCAAAATTTGCGGGAACGCATCGTTCGCGATTTCCCTAACCACCGAATTGTGATTATGCCGCAAACGATCCACTTTCAATCTGAACAGAAGGCTAATGAGGTCGCTGCCCTGTTTAATGCTCACCCGGATCTACATATGTTTGTGCGGGATACTCGCTCTTATCAGTGGGCTAAGGACAAGCTGAACCAGTGCAGTATCACACTATGTCCTGATATGGCTCACCAGCTCTGGCCATTGAAGCCGACTACGGAAACCGTGAAGGACGTACTGTACTTCCTGCGTACGGATATTGAAACGGTGGGGGGCCAAAAAAAATTCGATGACGAGGCTGATGCCTCACACCGTCTGGACTGGGATACTTTATTCACTCCGCTGGAAGTGAAGGGGATCGTCTATTTCCAAAAGTTTTACCGACTGAATAAGAAAATCGGCGGCCCGTTGCCTACCCGTACATTCTGGTACAAGTACACCGACCATCTCATGAACAAGGCGGTTACGCTGTTCAGTTCTTATCGCGAGGTTCGCACTTCACGGCTACACGGTCACATTCTGGCCTGCCTGCTTGATATGCCGCACGTTGTCATTGACAATTCCTACGGCAAGAACTCGCAATATTATAATACCTGGACACACCCGAATCCAAAGGCGAAGCTGTTTAGTGAAGCTCCAAGTGCGTTGGAGCAGCCATCTTAATAGTAAGAAAAATTATTTTCAAAAGCCTCCTGATCATTGAAATGATTTAGGAGGCTTTTATATAGAGACAAAATCATTTAATGTGATAAATAATAAAGGCAGTGTATATTTAATGACTTAATCTAAAAGAGTAGGACGCCCCCGTAGAGGTCTTTATTGCGCCAATTTCCCCCCCAAAAAACGTCGCTTTATTTTGACAATTCATTTCATGAATAGATATAATTTATGGGATAAAACTTGCAGAAAACCGGGAAATCCCACAGTTTTTGCACCGCATCACATATTACATGGCAGTACATCACATGAAAATATATTTATTTTAATGAATCGAGGCTGACGAATGAGTAATCAATCGATGGACATGCTTCTCACGAAGGATATCGTGCGTGAAGGGGAGTCTATTTTGCGTACGAAGGTTGATCCGGTATGCTTGCCACTATCTGAAGAGGATCTTCAACAGATGCAATGGATGCTGGATTATCTGAAAAATAGCCAAAATGAAGAGCTGGCTACCCGCTATGAACTGCGCCCGGGTGTGGGGTTATCTGCAAACCAGGTAGGTTTGAACAAAAGAATGTGCGCTATTTATTATGAAGATGGAGACAAAACGGTAGAGTATGCGTTGTTTAATCCGAAGTTAGTCAGCCACTCCACGTCCATGATTTATTTGGAGCAGGGTGAGGGGTGCTTGTCGGTAGATCGGTACGTAGCCGGATATGTACCGCGTTACGAAAAAATTCGTATTAAGGCCACTTTACCAGACGGAACACAGGAGCTATTGACGTTCAAAGGTTATGCAGCGATTGTTGTACAGCATGAAATGGACCATTTGGATGGTATTATGTTCTATGACCGTATCAACCCGGAAGATCCGCACAAGCTACCGCAGGGAGTGCATATCGAACCTTTTGTACGTAAATAGTTTAGGAATCGTAAAGTGTGGTGACTCTGTTCGCCACATTTTTTAAATTTTGCAAAAAACATAGATATAGAGGTTACGAAGCATTAAACTGGATACATACATATAGGTCGAGATGGAGGATGTGAAAACACGCAAAAAATGTAAGCGCTTATCTTGTGGGAGGGATGGCATGAATCGTGGAGTATGGCTTCTGATGAGTAATATGCGTATGCGGAATAAGCTGCTGTTCTCCTACGTACTAATTGTCATGATTCCGGTGCTGGTGGTTGGCGGCTGCGTAACTTTTTATTTGCGAGAGCAGGCATTGAATAGTGCAATTGCCCAGACGGTAAACAATGTGGAAAAGATCAAAAGCCAGACGGCAAATTTACTACGTGTGCCAACGGATATTTCAAATGGGTTGATGTTCGATAAAAGGCTGAGGGAAATGGCAAACCGACGGTATCCGGGTATGGTAGAGCTGATGAATGCGTATCATCAATACAAGGATTTTAATGAGTACACTCAGCAATATAGAGAGGTTGCTACCATTCGGTTCTATTCGTACAATCCGACGCTTGTCAATAATCTGGAGTTTATTCCAGTGGACTCTAACATTGAGCGGCAACAGTGGTTCCAGACGGCATTGAAGGGGACGGCGATTAACTGGTTTTACATTCAGGATAAGGAAGATAATCCGGTTAATCGCCTGAGCCTGATACGGCAAATTCCATTTCCTGAATACAATACCAAGGGAATTCTGATGATATCGCTGAGTCAGACCGAGTTGAATCATATGCTGAGCAAGGAGCCTTTTGAAACATTGATTACGGATCGTAACGGGATTGTGGTCGCAGCTACTCGCCCGCAGTCGGTGGGGCAGACGTTGGGCGATTTACATTTGGGCTTTGATGTCCAGCGTGCGGGTAAGGGGATATATGAAGCGAAAATCAACGGAATACCCTCCAACATCATTGTGGATGAGCTGCTGCCCGCCTCCAGTGTGAGCGGATTTACGATTATTTCAGTGTTTTCAACGGAGCATATTGTACAGGGAGCCAATCGAATCAGTCTGATTGGTGCTTTATGTGTCCTTGCAGTGCTGATTATGGCACTGATTCTGATCACCATCATTTCCTGGCTGATTACCAAACGCCTTCAGCGGTTGAGCTATGAGCTGGGTAAGGTAGCCGCGGGCGATTTTCATGTGGTATCGAGTGTGGAGGGAAGGGACGAGATCGGGGATTTATCCCGCCGTTTCAACTATATGGTGAGTAGTATTCGCCAACTCATGGCGCAGGTCTATGAGACGAGTGAGCACAACAACAGGCTGGAATTGGCACAAAAGGATATCAAGTTAAAAATGATGGCCAGCCAAATTAATCCACACTTTCTGTTTAATGCATTAGAATCTATTCGAATGAAAGCACATCTGAATGGGGAAGCGGAAATTGCAACGACGGTGCGTTTGCTTGGCAGGCTGATGCGCCGGAATCTGGAGATTGGCAGTGGTAAAACGACGGTACTACAGGAGCTGGATATGGTGCGATCCTATTTGCAAATTCAGCAGTTCAGATTTGGAAATCGCTTGATCTATGAAGTGAATTTGGAAGAAGATGCGACGGACATGTCGATTCCTCCCTTAATCATACAACCGCTGGTGGAAAATGCGGTCATTCATGGACTGGAAAATAAGGAAGAGCCGGTTACCGTGAAGGTAAATATTGCAATAGAACAAAGAAAGTTGAAAATTAAAGTAGAAGATGACGGGATCGGCATGGAAGCTGGGCAACTGACCCGTCTGCTAGCTCGGATCAGGGGGACGGATGAGCCAGAAGGGAGCAGTATTGGCCTGCGTAATGTACATCAACGTCTGACATTGATGTATGGTGAACGTTATGGATTGCATATTGAAAGCGCATTACAAGTAGGAACAACCGTATACTTTTCCATACCAAGGGAGGAAGAGTCGAATGTATAAAGCGATGATTGTAGATGACGAGCCAGCGATTCGTGAAGGATTGTCCTCCATTATTGACTGGGGGGATTGTGGCTTCCGTATTGTCGATACGGCAGGGAATGGACGCGAGGCTCTGGATAAGTTCGGAGAGCATCGGCCGGAGCTAGTCATTGTAGATATTCGTATGCCCGGGATGAGTGGACTGGAGGTTATACGTAGTATACGTGAAAAGAACGGGGAGCCGTATCATTTTCTCATATTAAGCGGATATGCAGACTTTGATTATGCACGGCAAGCCATGGGCTTCGGAGTAGATGGCTATCTACTGAAGCCAGTTGATGAGGAAGAAATGACGACAGAGTTGAAGCGGGTACGGCAAAACATTGAGGATGAGAAAGAAGTCGGCAAATGGGGAAGTCCGCCTTCTCATGAGCGTAATTGGATCGAAGCTCTATTGTTTCCGGTTCATCGAGAGTATACTCGTAATGCTGTAGAAAGCAGCGATTCTCTGCACAGAGCATCCAAGCAGGCTGAACATCAAAGCGGTAACGGAAAATATGGACAACAGCCAGCGTTACCAGACTTGGACTGGAGTAGCTATCAGGTTATTCTGCTGGATTTACGTATACCTGACTGGGATCGGCAAGCCCGGCAGTCGGCAGCAAAGCAGCGACTAACAGAAATGTGCCATGAGCAAGGCAGAGGTATCGTGTTTGAGGCTGGAATATATATGGGTCTTTTGCTTCCCGCCACGTTAAAAACGGAGAGAGATGCTGTTCAGTTACTAGCTGCTTGGCGACAGGAGCTAAAGGCGTGGGCTACGGAAATTTATGTGGCTGCCGGTGATCCTGTAGCCAGTCTTAGCGACATTCCCAGATCTTTTGAGCAGGCACTACGATTGTTAGAGCGTACGTTTTTGTTCCGGGCAGAAAGAGTCATGCTTTCCGGAGACCTACACAAATTGGAGACAGTCGAGACTGAAATGAGTGGAACGTCTGATAGTGCCACAGATGATCCCCTACGTTATGCAGAAAAGCTGTACTATGCGCTAGATATGGCTAATAGTGAAGCTGCAACCCGTGTCATTAAGGAAATGGAAGGCCAATTTCCACGGATTTATCGTACAGAATCCGCAATCAAGGCGGCGTTCGCCCAAACATTCACACTGGCGTTGAACAAGTATGCAGCCGGACAGGATCACAGCCGAACCGTGCTGGAGGAGCACTCCAGCTTTATAACCGATGTATATGCTTATTCCACATTGGGCGAGCTGGTGGATCACTCGCTGGAGCATGTGTTGCAATGGATTGGACAGACTGATCCCGGTGGCAAGGACATCATCATGAAACAAATGATTGACTTTATTCATAGTCATTATGATGAAAATTTGCGATTGGAGTTACTGGCAGATATGTTTAATTACAATAGTGGCTATTTGGGCAAATTGTTCAAAAGTCATACTGGCGAGGCCTTTAATGCCTACCTGGATAAGGTGAGGATTGAGCGAGCAAGGGAGTTGCTTGCACAAGGAATTAAGGTACACCAGGTGGCGGAACGCGTAGGGTATGCGAACGCAGATTATTTTCATAGTAAATTTAAAAAGTATGCTGGAATGTCACCTTCCTCCTATCGAAATCGGGTTCAAAAGAACGGAGGAACAGATGGCTGTTGATAGAATCCTAGGTATAACGCTATGAAGTCTCTCTTGCAGATGTCGGAGGTACAACCTCCGAACGAAGAGAGGCTTTTTTTGCATGATGAAAAAAAGATAGATCAATAGGAAATGTCACATTTATTATGGGATTTAGGCTGTTTTCATCAAATCGCCATCGTTATGACACAGCTTTGACACGATGTTCACATTTTCGATTCTATTTCATTTAAATTTATTCTATATAATGGGGATAATCTGAAGCCGGATCATGACACCATGGTGAAGGTAGTTGAGTGAGTCATTTTCTAAAAGGTGACCGCTGCATATGTAAGAATGTGAATACTGTCACAAATGTAGAAGACTTCAGATTACAGACACTATAAATCAATGTTAAGAGAAGTACAGGGGGAGGAGCAACATCATGGACGTATTGGATTTGGCACGGTTGCAGTTTGCAACCACAACGATTCTTCACTTTGTTTATGTGCCGATCTCCATTGGATTGTCGTTATTGGTGGCAATTATGGAGACTATGTATGTTATTAAGAAAAATGACTTGTACAAAAAAATGGCTCAATTCTGGGGAACGTTTCTGCTGATTAACTTTGCACTGGGCGTAGTCACCGGGATTTTGCAAGAATTTCAGTTCGGGATGAACTGGTCGGACTTTTCCCGTTTTGTGGGTGATGTATTTGGTACGCCGCTGGCGATTGAAGCGCTGCTTGCATTTTTCCTGGAATCGACCTTTATCGGATTATGGGTATTCGGTTGGGAAAGATTGTCCAAAACGGTCCATTTAATCTGTATGTGGTTGGTATCTATCGGTACGATGTTATCGGCATTGTGGATTCTAGCTGCTAATTCATTCATGCAGCGTCCAGTAGGATATGAGATTCAAAATGGACGTGCAGAAATGAAAGATTTTGCTGCTCTGCTAACGAATGAACAACTGTTATGGGAATTCCCACATACATTGTTTGCTGCTTTTGCGACAGGAGCATTTCTGATCGCGGGTATCAGTGCATGGAAGCTGATGCACAAAAAGAATATGGACTTTTTTAAACCTTCTTTTAAATTGAGTATTATTGTTGCCTTAATCAGTGCCATTGCTATTCCTTTGTTTGGTCATGGACAGGCTCAATATTTGGTGAAAACACAACCGATGAAGATGGCTGCCAGTGAGGGATTATGGGAGAACAGTGGTGACCCCGCTCCTTGGACCGTTATCGCATGGATTGATCCTGGAAACAAGGGAAATACCTTTGAGATTAAAGTTCCTTTTGCTTTGAGTTTTCTATCCTATAGTAAATTTACCGGCTCTGTGCCTGGTATGAATGAGCTGCAAGCCCAATATGAAAAAACGTATGGTCCGGGCGATTATATCCCGCCAGTACGTACCACGTTTTGGAGCTTCCGCATTATGATTGCGGCTGGATGTGGCATGATTGCACTCGCCTTATACGGGGCTTACCTGACGTTCCGTAAAAAGCTGGAAGGTTCACATCGCTGGTTCTTCCGTCTGATGATATGGGGGATATCCCTTCCATTCATTGGGAATACTTCAGGTTGGATCATGACTGAAATAGGTCGCCAACCCTGGACGGTATTTGGTTTGCTTCAAACGAAAGATTCTGTTTCGCCTACCGTTGTGGCAGGAGAAGTGCTATTCTCGTTCATCTCATTTACTACATTGTATTTAATTTTAACAGGTGTGCTGGCGTTTCTGTTTTACCGTACGGCTCGTAAAGGTCCAGATATTGAGCCACATCAGCAAACGGTAATTCATGATCCTTTTGCTCAAGGGGGTGACACCATTGTCGCTAAATGATTTATGGTTCTTATTGATCGCTGTGCTGTTTACCGGCTTCTTTTTTCTGGAGGGCTTTGATTTTGGCGTAGGAATGGCCACAGGATTGGTGCCGCGTAACGACCAACAAAAACGTTTGATGATCAATACGATTGGTCCATTCTGGGATGCCAACGAAGTGTGGCTGATTACAGCAGCAGGTGCAATGTTTGCCGCTTTTCCGCATTTTTATGCGACTATGTTCAGCGGATATTATCTCGTATTTGTGTTTATTTTGCTAGGTTTGATCTTGCGTGGAGTTTCTTTTGAGTTCCGCGGAAAGGCTGAAGGAAAATGGTGGACAGGAACGTGGGATGCCTGCATTCTGATTGGCAGCTTTCTACCGCCGATGCTGTTCGGTATGGCTTTTGCGGCTTTGGTGAAAGGTGTACCTATTCAGCAAAACATGGATTTGAAAGCTGGATTTTCCGATGTATTCAATGGATATACCGTATGGATTGGACTGACAGTGGTCGGAATGTGCCTAATGCACGGACTGACGTTTATTTCTCTGCGGACGATTGGAGAAGTACGGGATCGTGCTCGCGTGATGGCATCCAAATTTCTTCCGGTATTGGGCATTTTACTTGCGGGCATGGTGGTATGGACTTATTTTGCAACGGATTTATTTGCGCGTCGCGGTCCCTTTATGTATGCTGCGGTAGCAGTCGGAATTGTCGCCTATGTGCTGACGTGGTACTTCCTGAAGCAGCGCCGTGAAGGATGGGCCTTCGGGATGACAGGTGCAGTGATTTTGCTGACCTTCGTTTCGTTATTCGTCGGTTTGTTCCCAAGATTTATGGTGAGCTCGATTAACAGTGCTTTTGATTTGACGATTTATAATGCAAGCTCCAGTCATTACACCCTGAAAGCCATGACGATTGTTGCAGCAACGCTTTTACCCTTTGTGCTGGCTTATCAGGCGTGGAGCTATTTTGTTTTCCATAAGCGTCTCAGTGAGAAGGATCATTTGGAATACTAATGGATAAGGCATGGTTTGAATTAAAGGGCATTCGGCCAGTGATGCTGCTACTGGCTGCCCTTTCCCTGCTCCAGGGGGCCGCGGTGATTGCACAAGCAGTCTTCTTGGCAAAGGCTGTTACGATTTTGTTTGAACAAAATCCGCTGGTGATGGCTTGGCCGTCGCTGGCGTTGTTTTTCGCTGCTTTTGCAACGAGGCATACGGCGATCTGGCTGCAACGCCGGACAGCAGGCCGTTTTGCTGAAGCTTCAGGCGCTTCCTTACGGGAGCGTCTGCTTGCACGTTTGTTCGAACGGGGGCCGGGTTTTGCAGCGCAGGAAGGTAGCGGCAAGTTGGTGACGCTGGCGCTGGACGGCATGGATCGTTTTCGCACGTATTTGGAACTGTCCATTCCTCGAATGATTGACATGATGGCTGTCACTATACTTGTACTTGTGTATGTTTTCACATTGGATGTCATTTCAGGTGTGATTTTGACGACTACGATGCCGATCCTGGTAGGCTTCTTTATTTTGCTCGGCTTGGCAGCGCGGAAGCAGGCAGACAAGCAGTGGCGTTCCTATCGTCTGTTATCTCATCATTTCACGGATTCGCTGCGTGGACTTCAGACACTAAGGTTTTTGGGTCGTAGCCAAGAGCATGGGGAAACGGTTGGGAAGGTCAGCGACCAATACCGCACGGCAACAATGCGCACGCTGCGGGTAGCGTTTCTTTCCTCATTTGCCCTCGATTTTTTTAGTATGCTATCGGTCGCTTTTGTTGCGGTAGGCTTGGGTTTGCGCCTGATTAGTGGCTCGGTGGGTTTGGAGGCAGCGCTTGCGGTGCTTATTCTGGCCCCAGAATATTTTATGCCCATACGCCAGTTGGGATCAGACTATCATGCTTCACTGGATGGTAAGGAGGCTTGGGGAGCAATCCGCTCCATTCTCAGTAAAGAAGATGACGCGACCGAGCCGAATAAACAGGCAGCTAACGATAAAGGATTGGACATCACGGGACAGGACATTCTTGAGCTGTCCGATGTGTGCCTCCTTAATGAAGACGGTTCGGCTCGGCTTGAACATGTGTCTGCCAATGTTGAACCGCACATGAACATGATCGGCATCGTTGGAGCTAGCGGTGCAGGTAAAACGACGCTGCTTAGCCTGCTTGGCGGTTTTGCTGATCCCACTTCGGGCGAACTGCTCCTGAATGGATGCAGATTGGCTGGGGATGCAAAAGCTGAATGGCAACGGCATATTGCGTATATTCCACAGCATTCATACCTGTTTAGCGCTTCTCTGGCAGATAATATTCGTTTTTATGAACCGGAGGCATCCAACCAGCAGGTGGAGTGGGCGGTTGACGCGGTTGGACTGCGTGAACTGGTAGACGGTCTTCCGGGTGGAATGAATGAGTCCATTGGTGAAGCGGGTAGGACGTTGAGCGGAGGACAGGCGCAGCGGATTGCATTGGCGCGGGCGTTGCTCAGTAACCGTCCGGTCATTTTATTGGATGAGCCTACGGCGCATCTGGATATTGAGACAGAGTGGGAGCTAAAACAGACGATTTTATCGGTTTTGAAACACAAAAGAGTGTTTCTTGCCACCCACCGGCTACATTGGATGCCAGATATGGACTGTGTCTGGATGATGAATCAAGGTCGTCTGGAAGAAGTAGGTTCCCATAAACAATTGATTGCCCGTAAGGGGGCATATTACCGATTGCTGACGGGGATGTCGGAAGGAGGGAACGGACGATATGAGAGTAACGGATAATAGCAGACAAGGCTGGTTTGTGACGTATCTGAGACAATATTTTTGGGCCTTTCTGCTAGCTGCTCTTTTAGGCGCGCTGGCCATTGGATGTGCGGGCGCGTTGCTTTTTACGTCCGGTCATCTGATTACCCGTTCGGCCTTAAAACCGGAAAATATATTAATGGTGTACGTTCCAATTGTGCTTGTGCGAACATTTGGTTTTAGTAAAGCGGTTATTCAGTACCTGGAACGCTTGGTAGGACATGATGCCGCACTGCGTCTGGTGTCCCGTATGCGGGTACGCTTATATCGGGCAGTAGAACCGCAGGCGCTGATGATCCGCAGCAAATTCCGTACAGGGGATTTATTGGGGTTGCTGGCAGAGGATATTGAGCAGCTTCAAAACATCTATCTGAAGCTAGTTCTGCCTGCGCTATCGGCTTTGCTGATTTATGCAGCAGGCATCTCGGCGCTCGGACGGATGGACGGAACCTTTGCCTTGCTTATGGCGCTATATGGAGGATTTTTGCTTTTTATTGCCCCAGCTATCTCACTATGGACCTCACTCGCCAAACGGCGAATGTTCAAGCAGGAACGGAGTAAAGCCTATCAGGACCTGACGGATGCTCTGTTCGGCATGAGTGATCTGGTGCTGAGCGGACGGACTGGGCATTTCCTGAGTACCTTTACACAACGGCACAATAGGGCTGCCGTGATGGAAAATTCACTTCGCCGGGGCGAGTGGCGTTCTCATTGGATCGCACAATGCGTTGTAGGTGGCGGGGTTGTGATTATGACTGTGTGGGCGGGAGGACTGGTAGCACAGAATCGTATAGAAGCCACATGGCTGGCATCCTTTGCCCTTGTGGCTTTTCCGTTGCTGGATGCTTTCGTTCGCGCTGGAGAAGCAGTGGTGCATGCGCCGGAGTATCAGGATTCCCTTCGACGGTTGAAGGATTCGGAGAAAGATACACATACACCTGTGTCATCATCGCTTCCGGTTACTGTGGATGCAGGACACCCAGCAGCAGGCGGCACAGCTGACACTATAGATGAGCAGGCTACCGCTCTGGGATTGGGCCACGGAGGAGACCTGCTGCTGAACAACGTAAGCTACCGCTATGCGGCAACGCAGGAATGGAGCGTGCGTGATATCTCTTTGCACGTACCGCAGGGGGGCAAGGTTGCATTGCTTGGTCGCAGTGGTGCGGGCAAGTCCACGCTACTGAACCTGATTCAGGGAGCATTGCAGCCTGATGAAGGGAGCGTCACTATCGCAGGGATTCCCGTATATACAGGTGGAGCATACTCCAGTTTATTTGCGGTGCTAAACCAGCAGCCATATTTATTCGATACAACGGTAGCGAACAATATTCGGCTGGGACGACCCGATGCTACGCTGGATGAGGTGCGTGCAGTGACGAAGCAGGTAGGGCTTGGAACTCTAATTGATTCTTTGCCGGAGGGCTACGATACCCGAATGCATGAGACGGGCCTTCGTTTTTCCGGTGGAGAAAAACAGCGAATTGCACTGGCGCGGATTTTGCTGCAAAATCACCCGATTGTTTTGCTGGATGAGCCGACAGTGGGGCTTGACCCGCTGACAGAGCATGAGCTCATGCAGACGATGTTTCGTGTGCTGAAGGGCAAAACATTGATCTGGATCACGCATCATCTCACAGGAATGGAGCATATGGACGAGGTGATCTTTATGGAGCAGGGCACCATTTCCATGCGCGGCAGTCATGAGCAGCTGTGGCAGGAGCAGTCTCGTTACCGTAATCTGTATGAGCTGGATCATCCGAGCCTGTGAAATGAGGTATTTAAAATTTTGATTAACTTTTATATACTGGTTAGAGTTGATGCGTCACATGCAGACATTCAACTGGAGAGGCTGATATGAATGAAAACACTAATCTCTAAGCATTGGCATTTGATGCTGATTGGTTTTGTAGCCCTGAGCATGGGCGGGTTTGTCTTGTTTTATTTTCAGGGGAGCGTGTCGTCGTTTCCGGCCATTCAACCTAAACAAGCTCAGGAAGAGCCAGACAAAACTAAATATGAGATTGTTACAGTGGGTGTAAAAGGGGACGGTTTCTATCCTAAAAATATTGAAGTGAAAGCCGGCGTTCCAACCAAAATCAATTTCAAGAAAATGACATCCTTCACTTGCATTGATGAAGTGCAGTCGTTGAAGATCGGAATGGACGTTTACCTGGATCACGAAAATAATTATTTTACCGTCCAGGACTTGAAACCAGGCGTATATGAGTACAATTGCGGTATGTACATGTACTACGGGACGATCACAGTAAAATAAATCAAAAAAGCTTTCTGGCACATTGATGCCAGAAAGCTTTTTTTCCTTCAATCAATCATTAGGTTAATTGCGACAGTGTGTATATACCATCCACCACCTGTGGTGCAGTATGCATTATCCTTTTTGCATTATGCTTTATCCTTTACCCTTTACCTCTGATCAGCTTACATTGCTGATCTTTTGTTTTTTACAAGACTTCTTTCAGGGAATTTACATTAGAACGGAACAGGCGGAATGTGCTGGACAAGCGAAGCGGTCGCCTTAAAGCTTTCTGCAGGAAAGTTCGCATCGCAAGCATAAACTGTCCCCGGCTTTCTACCTTTGTGTGCTTATTCAAGAAATCCGGGGACAACAGCGATGGGAAGCACCATCCGCATGCGTAGTGGCACGAATGTAATTTTTTTCATCCCATATATCTAATTTTGAACTGATTTTTCTCCTAATTCGTCGGGTATCCGCTTCCAAGCCAGCAAAGTATGATAATAGTATCTAGAGATGAGGAGGAGCTTGTTATGGGATCTTCAACTGAAACCGCTTCCAACAATAGTGCTTTGATTCCTGAATCCAATAGGGGAAGACCACGCAAGGCTCGCGGCCCGAAGCCTGACCGTGGTAAAAAAGGCTTGTGGGACAGTGTGAAGCAGCAAAAGTATCTTTATTTTATGTCCATTCCTTTCGTCATATGGGTGTTTGTTTTCAGCTATCTTCCGCTTTGGGGCTGGACGATGGCGTTTCAAAATTATAAGCCAGCCAAATCTTTTACGGACCAGAAATGGGTAGGGCTGGATAACTTTATTGAGCTATTTCAGGATGAACGATTTTATCTGGTATTACGCAATACGCTAGCGATGAGCCTGATGGGGATTGTATTTGGTTTTGTCGTACCGATCTTCTTTGCAATTCTGTTAAATGAGCTGCGTGGTATGCTGTTCAAACGGTTTGTGCAGACAATATCCTACCTCCCGCATTTTGTATCCTGGGTAGTTGTGGCCGGCTTGGTCACCAAGATGCTGTCCATTGACGGAGGCATTGTCAACGATGTATTGGTAGCGCTTCATATTGTGGATGAACCGATTCAGTTCATGGCAAAGGGGAGCTGGTTCTGGTATATTGTAACCGCTTCCGACATATGGAAGGAGACAGGTTGGAATACGATTATTTATTTAGCTGCAATCACCGGAATTGATCAAGAACAGTATGAAGCATCGCGCGTGGATGGAGCGAGTCGTTGGAGACAGATGTGGCATATTACACTGCCGGGTATCCGCTCGACGATTGCCATTCTGTTCATTATGGCGATTGGACATCTGGTGAGCAACGGTTTTGAAAAGCAGTTCTTGCTTGGCAATAGTCTTGTGACGGATTATTCCGAGGTGCTGGATCTGTACGCGCTCAATTACGGGATTAATTTGGGTCGCTTCTCTTACGGGACGGCAATTGGTATTTTCAACTCGCTGGTTAGCATTCTGCTGTTGTTTACGGCGAACGGTATATTCAAAAAACTGACCAAAGAAAGCATCATGTAGGGAGGGAGAAGCGAAATGACGAATAAGGCATTTAATGCTACCCGGTCTGAGAAGCTGTTTGACCTATTTAACTATATCCTCATGGCTCTGATCGTGGTGTTGACGCTGTACCCGTTTCTGAACGTACTTGCGATTTCCCTGAACAATTCAACGGACACGGTTCGTGGTGGTATTTATATATGGCCCCGCCAATTTACGCTCGAAAATTACAAAACGATTTTCCAGTACGATGGCCTTCTTCAGGGACTGCAAATATCTATTCTTCGTACTTTGGTCGGGACGGTACTCGGATTGATCTGCGCATCTATGCTTGCTTTTACATTGAGTCGGGTCGAGTTTCGTGCTCGTAAGTTTATTTCTACGTTTTTGGCGTTGACGATGTATTTTTCCGGCGGGATGGTGCCCGTGTTTATTTTAATGCGGGATTTGCATCTTCTGGGCTCGTTTTGGGTGTACATTTTTCCAGGCTTAATCAGTGCATTTAACGTGTTTGTCATTCGTTCCTTTATGGATGGTTTGCCGTATGCGTTGCAGGAGTCTGCCAAACTCGATGGAGCGAATGATTTTACGATTTACTGGAGAATTATTTTGCCGCTGTGCAAACCAGTATTGGCAACGATTGCTCTTTTTCTAGCAGTAGGTCAGTGGAATGCTTGGTTTGATACGTATTTATACAACGGTGGGGCGTCGCAATGGACGACGTTACAGTATGAGCTGATGAAAATACTGCAAAGTACGCAGCAAGGCGGCTCCAGTATGACGAATAGCAATGACATGGCTAAACAAATGGCTCAAATTTCACCAGAGTCGATCAAAATGGCAATCACGATTACGGTTACGCTCCCCATCCTGATGGTGTATCCGTTCTTGCAAAAGTATTTTGTAGGCGGTATGACGCTGGGGGCAGTGAAATCATAAAAGCCAGGATTCTGGCAGTAAATAGTAGTTATTTGCAGGAGAAGTCATCATAAGAATATAGGAGGATTTATACATGAAAAAACACTGGTCCAGATTTGCACTGATTCCCTTGCTCGCGGTGTCACTTACCGCACTCGCAGGTTGTGGGGGAAGCGATAAAGCAGCGAAGGAGAGCACATCCAGCGGTACAGACCCGATTACGTTTAGCTTCTTCGGAGCAGATACAAGCCCACAATGGAACGGAATGAAGGATGAAATAGGCAAGGAAATCACCAAGAAAACAGGTGTAACCTTGAATGCGGAATTTGATGTCAGCGGTGGAGGTGGAGATGACCGAATTGCTTTGATGGCAGCAAGTGGAGAATACCCGGACTTGGTTTCTCCTAAAGCGAATATTAATAAGCTTGTGGATGCGGGGGCCATGATTGATCTGACAGATCTGATCAACGATCACGCACCTAATCTCAAAAAGCTATATGGACCCTATATGGATCGTTTGAAATACAGTAATAAGGATCAATCCATCTATGTCCTTCCTACGTATGCAGGTGTGGGACAGGAAAGTTTTGACGCAACAGGGGGATTTGAAATTCAGCATAAGGTGCTCAAGGAGTTAGGTTATCCAAAGGTAAGAACGCTACAGGATTATGAAAACGTACTCAAAACCTATACTGCCAAGCATCCGACGATCAATGGCAAAAAAACAATCCCACTCACGCTGGATGCAGATGACTGGAGAATTATGATTACCGTAACGAATCCTGCCTTCCAGACGACTGGAGCGCCGGATGATGGTGAATATTTTATTGATCCCAAAACATTTGAAGCCAAACTTCATTACAAACGTCCAGAAGAAAAGGAATATTTTCGTTGGTTGAACCACATGTACAATGAAGGGCTGCTCGATAAAGATTCGTTTGTGCAAAAAAGTGATCAATACAAATCCAAAATTGCCAGCGGCCGTGTCCTCGGTCTGATTGACCAGGAGTGGGGGTATCAGGATGCTGAAAATGCATTAAAAGCGTCAGGTAAGGCTGATGCCAGCTACGCGCATTTTCCAGTTACACTTTCGGAGGAATACAAGGATCGTTCCTTTCAGGATATGGGCTTCGTGTCCGGTTATGGTGTAGGTATTACGGAAAATTGCAAGGACCCGGTGCGGGCTATAAAATTCCTTGATTATTTAGCTTCCGATGAAGGACAGGTGCTAGTGAACTGGGGGATCGAGGGCAAGCATTATGAGATCAAAGATGGCAAACGCATCATTCCGGCTGATGTGCTGGAGCAAAAAACGAACAATGCAACCAACTTCAGCAAATCCACGGGTATAGATTTGTACACGCTCATCAGCGGACACTATGGTGACGGCGTGAAGGACCCTACGGGTAACTACTATACTGCCAAATTCCCGGAGCAAATTATCGCGGCTTATTCGAAGCCGGAGAAAGAATCCCTTAAAGCATATGGCGTAAAAACGTGGAAAGATCTGTTCCCAGACAAGAAAGAATTTGATGTAAAGCCTTGGGGCGCAGCCTATAACCTGACAACAGACAATGAATCCAACTATAACGTTACATTCAAAAAAACGACCGACATTATCCGCAAACGTATACCCGAAGCTATTTTAGCACCAGCTTCCAATTTTGATACGGTATACGACAACATGATTAAAGAACTGGATGCCGCCGGAGCTGTCCAAATGGAACAGCAATACACGCAACTGGTGAAGGACAGAGTGGAGTTATGGAGCGGTAAGGCTTCTAAATAGCTGACTGCTTTTAACGAAATTTTGAATGCCGGAATGACAGAGCGCTTGTCCTTAAGGTCCATACGGGATTAGCGCTCTGTTTGATCTTGATGGGGGAGGGTTTGATGTGACGAAAGGCGAAAGGCCACAGTCCCTGCGTTTATGGTATCGCCAGCCTGCTGAGGTATGGGAGGAAGCATTGCCAGTCGGCAATGGAAGGCTGGGAGCTATGGTATTTGGCGGAATCAGAGAGGAGCATTTGCAATTAAACGAGGATACGCTCTGGTCCGGGTTTCCCAGAGATGGCGTTCAGTATGATGTATTGCGATATTTGCAGCCTGCCAGAAAGTTGATTGCAGATGGAAAATACAAGGAAGCGGAACAACTGATTAATACGAATATGCTAGGTCGCGATACGGAAGCCTATCAGCCTTTGGGAGATTTGTGGATTACGCAGGAGGGCCTAGGGGAAATTGCACATTATGAACGGAAACTGGATTTGCTGACCGGAACCGCAGCGGTCACTTTTCAGAGTGATGGAGTCCGCTATACCCGTGAAGTTATCGCCAGTGCGCCAGATGGAATCATCATGGTGTCACTGACTGCGAATAAGCTTGGGAAGATCCAAGCATCCGTGCGCATCACTTCCCCCCATCCTTGTGAAGACGAGGTTGGAGAGGATGTACATTTTGGTGATTCATCCAAATGGGATAGCGATAAAGAGGATGATCCATCCGAGGAGCCATCCGGGGACTTTATGACATTGACTGGACGAGCGCCCAGTCATGTGGAATCTAATTATCACGGTGATCATCCACAGTCTGTCGTTTATGAAAATGATTTGGGGATGGCTTTTGCAGTTCAGGCGAGGGTTATTCCCGAGGGAGGAACCTTGACGAAGGACACTGATGGTGCGCTGATCATCTCAGGCGCGGATAAAATCACGGTGTATTTGGCAGCAGCTACTGGATTTAGGGGATTTCACGCTATGCCGAATAGTGATGCAACGGAGTCAGCAGAAGCATGTCAAGTCATTTTAGACGGAGCAATTTCGCTGGGAACTGAGCAGGTGCGGCAACGCCATGAACAGGATCATCGAAAGCTGTTTGACCGCGTTGCATTAGAACTGGGAGGTGATACTCTAACCGACGAATTCGTTCTACCGACCGATCTGCGATTAGAACGTTATCAGAAAGGTCAGGCCGACCCGGGGCTGGAAGTGCTGTTATTTCAGTATGGCCGCTATTTGCTCATGGGTAGCTCGCGTCCGGGGAGTCAGCCTGCCAATCTTCAGGGCATCTGGAATGACCGGGTGCAGCCGCCGTGGAACAGTAATTATACAACCAATATTAATACTCAGATGAACTATTGGCCCGCAGAAGTATGCAATCTTGCCGAGTGCCATGAACCCTTGCTGCACATGATTGGAGAAGTGGCTCGTACGGGACGGAGGGTAGCCTCCATCCATTTTGGTGCTCAAGGGTGGACTGCTCATCACAATGTAGATGTGTGGAGATACGCCGGACCTTCAGGGGGCCATGCCAGCTGGGCATTTTGGCCGCTTGGAGGTGTATGGCTAACTGCTCACCTATGGGAGCGCTATCTGTTTACCTTGGATACAGCCTATTTGGCAGAACAAGCTTATCCGCTCATGAAGGGGGCGGCAGCCTTTTGCATGGACTGGCTCGTAGAAGGCCCGGAGGGTCAGCTTGTGACGTCCCCATCCACATCACCTGAAAATAAATTCAAAACGACGGATGGCGAGGATTGCAGTATATCTATGGGCTCTACCATGGATATGACGCTGATTCGAGAGCTGTTGGGGAACTGCATTCAAGCTGCGGATCTGCTGGAACTAGACGATGAGTTCCGCAACCGCTGCGAGGAGACACGAGACAGATTAATGTCCTATCAAATTGGTCGCCACGGTCAGCTACAGGAATGGTTTGTCGATTTTGAGGAAGCGGAGCCTGGGCATCGACATGTTTCGCATCTATATGGGTTATATCCTGGTCGACAAATTCACATCCGTGATACCCCGGAGCTAGCTGAGGCGGCTCGCATATCGTTGCGTCGACGGCTTGATCACGGTGGTGGGCATACCGGATGGAGCTGTGCCTGGTTGATTAATCTGTACGCTCGACTGGAAGATGGCGACGCCGCACATCGGTATGTTCGCACGTTGCTGTCGCGATCGACCTATCCTAATTTATTTGACGCTCACCCGCCTTTTCAGATCGACGGTAATTTTGGTGCGACGGCGGGGATCGCAGAAATGCTGCTACAAAGCCGTCCGGGAGAGCTGACGTTACTGCCTGCCCTGCCAACGGCATGGCCGGAGGGACGGGTCAGTGGATTGAAGGGACATGGCGGGATGACGGTCGGCATGGAATGGTCCGGTTCCCGGCTTGTCCGTGCAGAACTGGCCACATCCATCTCAGCAGGAAGCTGCACGATTCGCAGTGCACATCCATTTAGCGCAGATGCTCGTCAGGCTCTGCCTGATCCTGAGCACGGAGGATTTATTTTGTCATGGATTTTTACCAAAGAACAGGAAATAACGAACGGACATACGATTATAATTGAAGGAGAGGAATAGACAATATGACCATTTTTCAATTTCCGCAGGACTTTATGTGGGGCACCGCGACGGCAGCCTATCAAATCGAAGGAGCTTATGAGGAGGATGGGAGAGGCTTGTCGATCTGGGATACCTTTGCCCATACGCCTGGCAAAGTATTCAACGGTGATAACGGCAATGTAGCTTGTGACAGCTATCATCGCTACGAGGAAGATATCCGCCTAATGAAGGAGCTGGGCATTCGTACATACCGTTTTTCCGTGTCCTGGCCGCGTATATTTCCCAATGGTGACGGTGAAGTCAATCAAGAAGGATTGGACTATTATCATCGCGTAGTCGATTTGTTGAACGAAAACGGGATTGAACCGTTTTGTACACTGTACCATTGGGATCTGCCTCAAGCGCTTCAGGATGCTGGAGGATGGGAGAATCGTCACACGATTCAAGCATTTGTCCAGTATGCAGAAACGATGTTCCGCGAGTTCCACGGTAAAATACACCATTGGCTAACATTCAATGAACCGTGGTGTATCGCCTTTTTATCCAATATGCTGGGTGTTCATGCCCCAGGTCTGACAAATCTTCAGACAGCCATTGATGTAGGACATCATCTGCTAGTTGCACATGGTCTTTCTGTGCGCCGCTTCCGTGAGCTGGGCACCAGTGGCCAGATCGGTATCGCTCCCAATGTCTCATGGGCTGTCCCTTACAGTACATCTGAGGAAGATAAAGCTGCTTGTGCGCGCACCATTTCCCTGCACAGTGACTGGTTTCTTCAACCTATTTATCAAGGCTCGTATCCTCAGTTTTTGGTAGACTGGTTCGCGGAGCAGGGAGCTACCGTGCCTATTCAGGATGGTGATATGGATATTATTGGCGAGCCTATTGATATGATCGGTATTAATTACTATAGTATGTCGGTTAATCGCTTTAATCCTGAAGCCGGGTTTCTTCAATCTGAAGAAATCAATATGGGGCTACCTGTAACAGATATCGGCTGGCCAGTGGAGTCGCGTGGGCTGTACGAGGTACTGCATTATTTGCAAAAATACGGTAACCTCGATATTTATATCACAGAGAATGGGGCTTGTATCAACGATGATGTCGTGAATGGCAAGGTTCAGGATGACCGTCGCATTTCGTATATGCAGCAGCATTTGGTGCAGGTACACCGGGCGATTCATGACGGCCTTCATGTCAAAGGATATATGGCATGGTCACTTATGGACAATTTTGAGTGGGCAGAGGGATATAATATGAGATTTGGCATGATTCATGTCGATTTTCGCACACAGGTCCGCACCCCGAAGGAAAGTTACTATTGGTATCGAAATATAGTAAGTAATAACTGGTTGGAGACCAGACGTTAAACGAAGAGCAATTTTTTTAAAAAATATAGCAAAGACGGATCTGTCTTCATTCCCTTTTGTTTGAATACTGGGTCTTCCGGGGTAATAATAGTCAGGATATGCAGAGGGTTGTTTCAGGTATGTAGAGACCAAAGGGAATAAAGAAGCAAGATGTGTGCATACTGACAAAAATACCGAACGAGGGCGTTAAAATTATTTTGGACCGAAGGGAGTGGAGGGGATGGCTGCAAATTTTAGAAAATCAGGATCAACTGACGGGCAGATGAGCCGTACGGTATCTGTTATCGCTTTGATCGCTTGTATTGCAGGTATTATCCTTATTTTGCTTGATATAGGAAATTTGACTGATCGAAATATATATTTAATGACAGGCATTGGCTGCGTTATTGCCGGGATTTTTATTTTTCTCGTTGGGAAATCATTTGTCATTGCACGCAAGAAGGAAGACCAGGAAAACGGTCGCAGTTAATAAAATTAAAAATGATTTAAAGCAAATATATACTGAAAACAACAACGTGGGGCTTCGAGCAGTGTAGGATGATAACTGTAGGGAGTCCCGCTTTTTTCTTTAATATAACTTCTTTAAGATACACAAATAACGTTTTTTAATATGTCATCTTTGAATTATAATATATTTTGAATTTGCAAGAGAAATTTTATTTTTAGAGATATTTTTCACAAAAATCGGACAAATAATCGACAATTCTGTTAACAATAAAAAAAGTGGCCGCTTTTCTGCTATCTTATATAGGGGCAACATTACAGGAGTTCGTTAAGTTTTGAGTAATTTATTATTTAAGGAGAGGGGAACAACATGAACAAAAAACCAAAAGCGATTATTGCGTTGGTTTTGACCGTGCTCACGGTAGCATTGCTCATTTGGACGTGTTTTTATGCTGGCGGAAAATACGTTGTTTTCGATCCGAAAGGACCCATTGGGCAAGCACAAAAAGAGCTGATCATTCTTACAACGGCATTGTCTGCGCTAATAATTGTACCGGTCATGATTTTGACTTTCTTCATCATTTGGCGGTATCGTGATACACCGACAAACAAGGTGAAGTACCAACCCCACTGGGATGACAGCAAAAAGCTGGAGACCACATGGTGGGCTATTCCAATTATCGTTATCTGTATTATTGCGGTTATTACTGCAAGATATACCTACTTGCTGGAGCCTTCCAAGCCGTTGGCAAGTACGCAAAAGCCAGTAACCATTCAAGTGACTTCACTGGACTGGAAATGGCTCTTTATGTACCCAGAGGAAGGTATAGCTACAGTTAACCAAGTTCACATTCCTAAAGGTGTTCCAGTCCGTTTTGAACTGACTGCTGACGCACCGATGAACTCGTTCTGGATTCCGCAATTGGGCGGACAAATCTACACCATGTCAGGCATGGCTATGAAACTGCATTTGCAGGCCGATCACGAAGGAACTTACTTTGGTTCGGGTGCAAACTTTAGCGGTGAGCATTTTGGACAAATGCGTTTTGATGTAGAGGTCCAGTCGGATGAAGAGTATAAAAACTGGGTCGCTGACATCAAGAAGCAGTCTAAGCCGCTGACGAAAGACGGCTATTTGGCGCTTGCAAAACCAGGTTTGTCCCAGCCTGATGAGTATTCTTCGATTCCAGATGGCTTGTTCAAAGAGATTGTCAACAAGTATGTAGTGGAAGGGGCTCCTAACCCCCATGCTGGACATGGCGGAGCTACATCCACAGAAGATTCAACCAAGTCCGGCACAGAAGATCATGCTGGAATGGACATGAGTCATATGAATATGAGCGGACACAATTAAATGATTATAAGGAAGGAGGCCCCCAATGCTTGACAAAATAAAAGAGTTTGCATCCACTTTCTTCGTTACTGGAGACCCAATGATCTATGGAGCGGACGTCTCCATCGCATTAGCGACGATCGGGATCGTGTTTGTGCTCACTTATTTCAAAAAATGGGGCTGGCTTTGGAAAAACTGGTTGACTACTGTTGACCATAAAAAAGTCGGTATTATGTATATTCTTGCGGCCATCTTGATGTTATTCCGCGGAGGCGTGGATGCATTATTGATGCGTGTTCAACTGGCTACACCGGATGTGACACTTCTGCATCCTGAGCATTACAATCAGATTTTCACAACTCACGGCACGATCATGATCCTGTTTATGGCGATGCCGTTGATGTTTGGTTTGTTTAATATCGCCGTACCCCTTCAAATTGGTGCGCGCGACGTTGCGTTTCCTTTCCTGAACGCATTGAGCTTTTGGCTTTTCTTTATGGGAGCGATGTTGTTCAACTTGTCCTTTGTTATCGGCGGTTCGCCAGATGCAGGGTGGTTGAGTTATCCACCGCTTTCAGAACTGCAATTTAGTCCTGGCGTCGGTCAGAACTTCTATATCTGGGGTATTCAGATTTCTGGTATAGGTTCATTGGCTACGGGGATCAACTTTATTGTGACCATTATTAAAATGCGTGCACCTGGTATGACTTGGATGAAAATGCCTGTCTTTACGTGGTCCGTATTTTCGTCATGTGTTATTATCATTTTCGCATTCCCGATTCTGACGGTTACTTTGGCATTGCTGTTCCTTGACCGCTTTGGAGGAGGACACTTCTTTACGCTTGATTTCGGCGGTAACCCGATGATGTATATCAACTTGATCTGGATGTGGGGTCACCCTGAGGTATACATTGTAGTTTTGCCTGCCTTCGGTATTTATTCCGAGGTCATCAGTGTATTCTCCAAAAAGAAATTGTTTGGCTACAAATCCATGGTTTACGCTATGTTCATGATTGCGATCCTGTCCTTCTTCACCTGGGCGCATCACTTCTTCACGATGGGATCAGGCGCAGATGTTAATGCATTCTTTGCGATTTCGACGATGGTTATCGCTATACCGACAGGGGTTAAAGTATTTAACTGGCTGTTCACGATGTATCGGGGTAAGATTACATTCAAGACCCCTATGATGTGGTCAATTGCTTTTATTCCGAACTTCTTGATTGCTGGTTTGACGGGCGTCATGTTGTCTGTAGCGCCTGCTGACTTCCAGTTCCATAACAGTTACTTCTTGATCGCTCACTTTCACTCCGCTCTGATTGGTGGTGTAGTGTTTGGTTACTTGGCAGGTCTGTACTATTGGTGGCCTAAAATGTTCGGTTTCACATTGCCTGAAACGCCTGGTAAATGGGCTTTCTGGTTCTGGAACATCGGTTTCTATGTATGTTTTATTCCACAATATTCTCTCGGTCTGATGGGTATGACGCGTCGTCTGAGCACTTATGGCTGGGATACCGGCTGGCAGCCGCTTAACCTCGTTTCGACCGTTGGGGCATTCCTGATGGGGATTGGGTTCTTGTTCCAGGTTCTTCAAATTCTTCTGGGCATCAAGAATTACCGCAAGCTGAAGGATACAACAGGCGACCCTTGGGGTGGCCATACGTTGGAATGGTCGATACCTTCACCTGCACCGGAATACAATTTTGCTACCATTCCACAAGTAGAAGAACGTGATGACTGGTGGGCAGAAAAAGATAAACGTGCAAAAGGTATTTTCAGAAAGCAACCGCCAATTGAAGCGATTCATATGCCGAAAAACTCGGCGATTCCATTCATTATGTCGGTATTCTTTTTCATTGCAGGTTTCGGGTTCGTATTCGGATGGTCGTTCTTCTATATTCCAGGGCTGATCGGTGTGGCAATTTGTATGATTTGCCGTTCGTTCTTCTCCTACGATGGCGACTACTATATCCCTGCGGATGAAGTAAAACGCACGGAAGCGGCAATAAGGGGGTCTGTATAATGGCACAAGCTGCAGCACATCACAGCCATGATCATGACCACGGGCATCACGATCCGCAAGAGCTGAAGATGCTTGGTTTTTGGATCTTCCTCGTAACGGACGTAATCCTGTTCAGTACCTTGTTCGCAACCTTCGTTGTCCTTCGGAATAACACGGCCGGAGGACCAGGTGGCGCAGAGCTGTTTAACATGACGGGCGTTATTATTGAAACGTTCCTCTTGCTCACGAGCAGCTTCACAAGTGGTCTGGCTGTGTTGGCTATGAACAAAGGAAGCATGAAGGGATTAATCAGCTGGTTAATCGTAACAGCGATCCTGGGTCTTGGTTTTATCGGTTTTGAAGTTTACGAGTTTGTTGAAATGGTACACGAAGGAGCCAATTTTGGAACCAGTGCGTTCTTGTCGGCATTCTTCACTCTAGTCGGAACGCACGGACTTCACGTTTCGTTAGGTCTGGTTTGGATGATTGGACTCATGTTCCAGTTGAAAAAACGCGGGCTTACACCAGAGACGAAGGGGAAAGTTTCGGCATTGAGCTTGTACTGGCACTTTTTGGACGCTGTCTGGATCTTCTTGCTGACAGTCGTCTATTTGATGGGGGTGATGTAGATGGCACAGCATCAATCAGGAGCGGGTTCGCATGGTCATGATGATTCTCACGGTTCAGTGAAATCCTATGTTATCGGGTTTATTCTGTCCATCGTACTGACCATCATTCCTCTCTTCGTGGTGATGAATCATATGTTGAGCCGCACTTCGACCATGGTTGTTATTTTAGCCGCGGCAGTGCTGCAATTTCTGGTTCAGCTTTTCTTCTTCATGCACATCCGTGAAAGCAATGGACCACGTTGGAATGTTATGACCTTGATTCTTGGTGTAGTGATCCTGTTGACCGTCGTTGGTGGTTCAGTATGGATTATGGAATACAACATGGTAGCACACTAAAAATCACACAAGTACAAACTAATTAGGAAAGAAGGAGCGGACTTAGAACCGCTTCTTCTTTTTTTGTGTAGCTTATTAAAATTAAAACTGTGGTTTCTTGAACTCAAGTTTACATATGTGTAAAATGGAATTGTATAACAGTAGAGTGAAAACGATAATACTAGTGGAGAGCGGAGGAAAAAGTAATGAACACAGAATTACTGTTTAAACCTTTTAAGGCAGGTAATTTAACTCTTCCCAATCGGATTGTTATGGCGCCAATGACACGAAATTTTTCTCCTCAAGGTATCCCAGGGCCTGACGTGGTGATGTATTATCGTCGGCGTGCAGAAAATGCGGTTGGTTTGATTATTACGGAGGGAACTGCTATTAATCATCCCGCAGCTGTAGAGCACACCAGCATTCCTAATTTTTATGGTGAGGGATTAAAGGGGTGGGCCAAGGTAGTCGAGGAGGTTCATGCGGTAGGTGGCAAGATTATACCGCAGCTCTGGCATGTGGGTACAGCTCGCCAAATAGGTGCGGATAACCAACCGAATCCCGAGGCATTGCCTGTCGGTCCGTCCGGTATTTCTCCTGCCGGTGAAAAGGTAGTTGAGCCGTTGACCGAGACCGAGATTGCTGATATTATCGCAGCCTATGCTCAGGCCGCTGCCGATGCCCAGCGAGTGGGTTTTGACGGTATTGAGCTCCATGGAGCACATGGCTATTTAATTGATCAGTTTTTCTGGGGCAAAACGAATAAGCGTACCGATCAATATGGAGGCAATCTGGTCCAGCGTACTCGGTTTGCGGTGGAGGTCATTGAGGCTTGTCGTCGTGCAGTAGGGCCGGATTTCCCAATTATACTGCGATTCTCCCAGTGGAAGATGTACCACTATGAAGAAAAGCTGGCACAGACACCTCAGGAACTTGAACAGTTTCTCGCTCCATTAGTGAAGGCAGGAGTGGATGTATTCCATTGCTCAAGCCGCCGTTTTTGGGAACCGGAATTTGAAGGGTCCGATCTAAACCTGGCAGCTTGGACGAAAAAGATAACAGGTAAGCCAGTTATTACTGTAGGCTCCATTGGCTTGGAGAAGGCGTTTTTGAGTGATTTTGAAAAAAATAATAATCGTCAAACCGAACAATCCAGTAGTGTAGAGGCAAGATTAGAACAACTCGTGGGGCAAGTAGAACGAGAGGAAGCTGATCTGGTTGCGGTTGGACGTGCTTTGCTGGTTGATCCAGCGTTTGCGGTGAAGTTACGTGATCAACAAATAGAAGAAATTATTCCTTACAGTGATGAAGTATTAAAGACGCTGAATTAAGCTTTATGTACTGTAAAGCTATAGCGTTAGGCAAGCATTTGAGACTTGGAAGTCTTCTGTTACAGGGCAAGCTGTAATATAAGCTATTCGTAAACTCTACGAATTTGCTATAATAGGAGCATCAAGTCGAAATACACGGGGTGAAAAGGATGAATTCTGAAACGGAAGCTTTGGATTGCGAGCCGGCTTGTCACGGTTCAGATCAGGAAATCGAGCGCATAAAATCTTCCCTTGTTGAGGATTCCATCGCATACAAAATGTCGGAGCTGTTTAAAGCTTTGGGTGACCCGACACGAATCAAGCTGATTTATGCCCTGGCACAAAAAGAACTGTGTGTTCATGATCTGACCCAGGTGCTCAATATGGGACAATCTGCGGTATCCCACCAGCTTCGTTATTTGCGCAACCTGCGTATTGTCAAACGACGCAAAGAAGGCAAAACGGTGTTTTATTCACTGGATGATAATCATGTGGAGCAGATCTTTTTGCAAACCCATCAACACATATCACATCAATAATCTTTTGGGATAAAACAACAGAGGGCGCCAAGCGATTGGCGCTCTTTTGGCGTTTGTCCGTTGAAGTCGATTTTTTTGTTAAAAAGGGCTAGATGTCATTGACTTTTGACCCTGATCCTGAATATAATGACCTTAATAAATAATATATGAACAGTTGCTCATATATAGTTAATTGGAGGCCAATGATTATGGATGCTCTAAAAAGAACGGAACGGCATGAATGGATTTTGGAAGGTTTGGATTGCGCCAACTGTGCGCTCAAGATTGAAAATGGAGTCAGTAAAATAGAAGGGGTCATGGATTGCTCGGTCAATTTTGTTACGAAAACGTTGACGATGACCACAAGTTCGGATCAAAAAGAAGAGGTTTTTCGCCAGACGGAACGGAAGGTTCATAGACTTGAGCCACATGTTCGGATGGTGGTAAAAAGTGCCCGGGGCCACCTACATGAAGACAGTCGAAGCCATGCTGGTGCAGTACAATCAGATAGCGTAGAGGATTGTGCATGCGGTCATGAGCATAATGATGAAGGTGAAGGACATACACACGAGCATCACAACCACCATGCAGAGCACAAACATGGTGAATCCACCCATGCTCATTCACATTCGCATGGAGATGATAGCCACGCTGGGCATACGCATGATCACGGTACGGACGGTATGCGCCGCATGATTGCGCGTTTGGCTATTGGTGCGGTCGTTGCGGCTGTTGCCTGGTGGTTACCTGTCGAAGGTGTAGGCAAGCTGGCCCTATTTTTACTGGCATATATCATCGTTGGCGGTGATGTTGTCTTGCAGGCTGCACGCAGTCTGGTGCGTGGAATGGCCTTTGACGAGTACTTCCTGATGACGCTGGCTACTGTTGGTGCATTTGCGATTGGGGAATACCCGGAAGGCGTAGCTGTCATGTTCTTTTATCAAATCGGAGAACTGTTTCAAGGTGTTGCAGTTAACCGTTCACGTAAATCCATCAGTGATCTGATGGATATTAGACCGGACTATGCGAACCTGAAGACGGCTGAGTCCGTACGGAGAGTGTCTCCAGAAGACGTTCGCATTGGGGATTTGATTGTGATTAAGCCAGGCGAGAAGATCCCGCTGGACGGTAAAGTTGTAGATGGTAAATCGCATGTGGATACCTCTGCGTTGACTGGTGAATCGGTGCCTCGTACTGTGGAGCCGGGAAGTAGCGTGTTGAGTGGATTTATCAATACGAACGGGCTTCTAACGGTAGAGGTTAGCAAAGAGTTTAGTGAATCCGCGGTCTCTAAAATTTTGGAATTAGTGCAAAATGCGAGTGCCAAAAAAGCGCCGACTGAAAAGTTTATCACGAAATTTTCCAGATACTATACTCCCGTAGTGGTTATTGTAGCGCTGTTGTTGGCGGTTGTTCCACCGCTTGTTGTGCCAGGTGCACAATTTGCAGATTGGGTGTACCGTGCGCTTGTTTTCCTCGTTATTTCTTGTCCATGTGCGCTGGTAGTATCTATTCCATTGGGCTTCTTTGGGGGAATCGGGGCAGCCTCCCGTTCAGGTATTCTGATCAAGGGCGGGAATTATCTTGAAGCTCTGAATCATGTAAAATACGCTGTTTTTGATAAAACAGGCACACTCACCAAAGGTGTTTTCCGTGTAACAGGGATTTATCCTGCCGGGGATTTTACAAACGAAACCCTGCTCGAAACCGCCGCTTTGGCGGAGCTGCATTCGACACATCCTATTGCTGCATCTTTGCGTGAATCCTACGGTAAAGAACTCAGAGCAGAACGGGTTCAGCAGTATAGTGAAATATCCGGTCACGGGATTCAGGCACAAATAGATGGTCGTCTGGTATCAGCCGGGAACGCCAAGCTGATGGAGCGGGAACATGTTGCTTTTAACGTGGCGCAGCAAGCAGGGACGCTGGATGAAGGAACGGTCGTACATGTGGCGGTAGACGGAACGTATGCCGGGTGCATTCTGATTTCAGATGAGGTTAAGGAAGACGCAGCCCAAACGGTTACTTCACTGAAAAAGTTGGGTGTGGTGAAAACCATCATGCTGACGGGTGACAATCGGACAGTTGCCGAGGCTGTAGGACGACAGCTGGGTTTGGATGAAGTAAGGGCAGAGCTGTTACCTCAGCACAAAGCCGAAGCCATCGAGCAGTTGTCTGCAAGTAAAAAAACGAGCGACAAAATTTTGTTCGTGGGCGATGGAATCAATGATACACCCGTACTGGCGCTGGCCGATGTCGGTGTAGCGATGGGTGGCTTGGGTTCGGACGCTGCGATTGAGGCGGCAGATATCGTAATCATGAACGACGAGCCTTCAAGGCTGGTTACGGCCATCCATATCGCCAAGCGCACACGTCGTATCGTATGGCAAAACATCATTTTTGCACTAGGTGTCAAAGCTGTGTTTCTTACGCTGGGAGCATTCGGTATTGCTACGATGTGGGAGGCTGTATTTTCCGATGTAGGTGTAACATTGCTAGCCGTATTGAATGTGATGCGTGTATTGAAGGTTCGTTCTTACGAGTAAAAAATAAACACCCCCGGGTTAACATCGGATGTAGGCATCCTGTGAAAACCGGGGGTGTTTATTTTATAGGTTCCTTTTTCGAGTGGTCTTGTACCAGCAGTATAGAGATTACTTGTGGGTTGTAGGGGAGCTGTGCCCAGATGTATAAATGCGTGGCGTGCCTAATACGTTAAGGTAGGGGCTTTACAAGTAAGGCCCATGTAAGATTCGGTTGCTCCATTATGAGTAAGCGTTTTCCTTATTTGGAGGGGTACTCAAATTCGTGTGTGCCAACTTGCTGACGGAAGAAAGGATGGATTAATAGCATGGAGGCTAAACTGATGCATGTATTCGCAGAGCTGTTGGGCGGCAAAAACAGCCGGGATCTCAAAGATCCAGAGTCGGTTATGGAGACTGCTGCACAGAGGTTGGCTATGGAGACGCTAAGGGCAGGCAGCCATGAAGTATCTGCTACGCAGGGGGAAGATCCGTTGGGCTGGCTGGTTGGTTTAGCTGAGCAGGGCGTAATCAGCCGAGCGGAGGCTTTGATGGCTGCGAATCCCGAATTACTTGGGGAAACGATGCTGAATAGCGGCAACGATATTGGGCAAGCAATGGGTACACTCCTAAAATGGAGCGATGAATACAGACGTACCTTCATACGGATTTATGCCGATGCTCCTACAAGTATGAGTCGTATAAGTACAGAGACAGCATCAGAAATAGGCAGTTTCGACGGTTATAGTCTTCTGCATGGCCCCTTGTCACAGGCCTCTGGCCGCGTTGGGGAATTATGCTATGCCTATCTGGACGTAGCTGAGTCTGGACAGACGATTCATGCCCCTGACGGGGAGCCCGACCCCATCCTTATTCCCGGCTCTCGTGCATCTGACACGTACAAAACCTTTAACCAGGCATCTGGCCTGCCTGGATTGTGTGAGCATTTGTCCCGCCGGATTATCAGCTTGCTGGAAACAGAGTATGAAGGCTTATTCGAGTCTCTGAACGGATCGCCACTCACTGTTGCCCTAATGGAGCAGAACAATGCAGTGGGTATTGGCAGCTTGCAAGATATGCAGCTGGAGGCATTACTGCGTGCGGCGTTGCGGAGCGTGCGGCAGGGGGGAGAACCCAAGCTGGAGATTATGGTACGCAATCCGGCTGACGTGGACGAATTCCGGGCAACCCGAGACTGGATTGACGGCGTTGCGGAGCAGACCTTATGCGGACGTCTTCGGTGCATTCCATATCGGGTAGGCGTGCTTTTGACAGTTGCCCCGTCTTTGGTGCCTAACATAAGCCCAACATGGAACAAGGAAGCCGCACGGTCGGAGGAGTCAGCCAACCCCAATAACATATCCAAAGTGGGTGCACGACATATCAAGCAGGTGGCTCAAGCTGCAGATCTGACACGTTTTGCCGATACGGTCATTTTAGAAGTCATACCAACTCCATCCGATGATATTAGGACTGAGGATCAGTTGATTCCACCCGGTGTCGATGGTCATGAGAATACTAGTGATACGATAAAATGCATAATGGAAGCTGTTCGACGTGTAAAGCCCGAGCTTCCTTTATGGGTAGCAATAGATGAAATTAACCAGTCTCTGGATGGGATTTCGATCTGGGAGAATGAGCTGACGGGGGTCATTTGCCCGGACACAGCAGTTCCCGCCGCACGCCTTGCAGCTGCGCGTTTGGGACTGCAACAGCCCGCAGATCGTCAGCGCACTTCTGGGGCTGCACACAACCATGCGTGGAAGTTTCCTTTAGCCTGAAGATAACCTGAATTCATGTAATAGAGGATTTTGCAAAAATCCAATAAGCGATTTTCAAAGAACAAAATATAGATCGAAATGGCCTAGTTCGTCTATATATTACACTTTGGAGCGACTGGAATCGATTTTTGCAAATCCTGAATCGGATGCTCTAAATATGGAGGATACCTGCGGTGTTTGCGCGGGTATCTTTTTTTATTTAGACCATTGCTGGTTTACAAGTGGAAAAGAAAAGGTATATAATAAAACAAAAGTTTCTCTAAACCAAAATAATTGTATAGACGCAAAAATGATTATCATTCTCATTTGCTAAACATGCTGCTTCGGGCTTCCCGAAGCAGCATGTGCTATTTTAGGGCACTTAACAATGGATATCATTCTCAATGAGATGCTAGTACAAGGAACAAAATATGGAAAGGAACGTGACATGATGCAAGCTGTTCAACGATTACAAGATACATTGTCTCCCTCTAACCGAACCCTTTCAAAAAACAGTGGCAGCGGACGACCCGGTCCGAATCGTAAGCCGCAATTTCAGCTTAAAAGTATGCTGAAAAACAAGGAGATGCAAGCTGCTCTAGGTAGTGGATTGCTGATGTTGATGGCATGGGGAGTCTCACATTGGTGGCAATGGCTATCGGTCATTCTGTATGTGGTGTCCTATGCCCTTGGGGGCTGGTCCAAAGCCAGGGAAGGAGTCGAAACACTGATCCGAGAACATGATCTGGATGTTAACCTGCTCATGATTGCTGCCTCCCTAGGAGCTGCGGCCATTGGCTATTGGAATGAAGGAGCCATGCTGATCTTTATTTTTGCACTCAGCGGTGCGCTGGAGAGCTATACCACCGAGCGTAGTAGTAAGGATATTTCTGAGCTTATGGCGTTGAAGCCGGAAACGGCTTTGCGCTTGTCTCGCGAGGGGACCGAAACGGTCGGCATTGAGCAGCTGTTGCCAGGCGACCTGCTGCTGGTGAAGCCGGGCGAACTGATTCCGGCGGACGGCCGAATCTCTAAGGGCGTTTCGGCAGTGAATCAGGCATCGATTACCGGTGAATCTATTCCGGTAAATAAGGTGGAAGGTGACGAGGTATATGCGGGCACCATTAATGGAGAAGGGGTGCTATATGTGGAGGTTAGTCAGTCCTCAGAGAACACTTTATTTTCGAAAATCATTCGTATGGTGGAAGAGGCTCAGACCGAAGTTCCTGATTCCCAGCGTTTTATTAAAACGTTCGAATCGGTGTACGCTCGAATTGTTGTTGCTGTCACGCTGATCGTCATTGCCGGTGCACCCATAGCATTAGGCTGGACGTGGGCAGCAGCGTTTTACAAGGCTATGGTGTTCCTCGTCGTGGCCTCCCCCTGTGCGCTCGTATCATCCATTATGCCAGTAATGCTATCGGCCATTTCCAACCGTGCCCGACGGGGCATCCTGTTCAAAGGTGGTGCACATGTGGAGAATATGGCATTGACTTCTGTTGTTGCTTTTGACAAAACAGGCACGTTAACGATGGGGTCACCTGTCGTCACGGATTGGATTACCGCCGCAGAATACGATGCCGATGAGTTATTGCATATGGTCGCCACAATTGAAAGCTATTCTTTGCATCCACTGGCGCGAGCGATTGTAGCCAAAGCCGAAGCTGATTTGGGACAGAGAGATCTTCTTCCAACCGAAGAAGTGCAGGCACTCACCGGATGGGGAATGGAAGGCATCATAGGTGGGGTGAAGTGGAAAATTGGGCGTACAAATGTACTGGATGAACCTGGTTCTCTGGCAGAGCCAAAGTGGATGGAGAGTCGGGCCCGGCTGGAAGCTGAGGGCAAAACCGTATCCATCATCCTCGCGAATGATCGGATTGCCGGAATGCTGGCACTACGCGACGAGCTGCGTCCGCAGGCCCAAGAGTCCGTGAAACGACTGCAAGCGCAGGGTATCCGGGTTGTCATGCTAACCGGGGACCGTCCAGAAACGGCCGCTGTGATCGCGGCGCAGGCCGGAGTTGACGCCGTGTATGCTGGCTTAATGCCGGAGGACAAAGTCAGCCATATTCGCATGCTGCGGGAGCAGTACGGGCATGTCGTCATGGTCGGCGACGGTGTGAACGACGCTCCTGCGTTGACAGCGGCAACCGTAGGACTAGGCATGGGGATGCATGGCAGCGGAGCCGCACTGGAGGTCGCAGACGTTGTGCTGATGAACGATGGAATCGAGGAGATTGCTCCGACGGTAGCACTGGCCCGCAAGGCGCAGCGGGTGGTTAAACAAAATATGATCTTTGCGGTAAGTGTCATTTTGCTGCTTGTGATCAGCAACTTTGTGCAAGATATAGCCCTGCCATTTGGGGTTATTGGGCATGAAGGTAGCACATTACTGGTTATTTTGAATGGCCTGCGCTTATTACGGTCATAGGGCTAATAATCACAAGAAGGAGCATTCATCCTCTTAAAAATTCAAGGGGTGAATGCTCCTTCTTTTGCAGCCTCGCAACGCTGTACGTCTATCTTCGGCGTGGCGTAGACCGTCGTAAGAACAAGGAAAACAATAGCCCTGCCAGCGCAATCCCTGTAGCAATGATAAAGGCATCATTAATGCCATGGATCGTCGATTCCGTAACAGCATTTCGGTACACCTGTTGTAGCGCCAACGATGAACCACTTTCTGTTGAAATACCCGCCGTTTGCGCGAGGGTTTGTCCCAACTGTGCTACCCCTTCGGTTAAAGGAACATTGGCGGTGGTAGCGACATTCGCATAATCCGCTACATGAATCGTGGTCCGGCTGCTCATTACAGTAATGAGCCAAGCGGTACCGATAGACCCGGCAATTTGCCGTACTGTATTGGACATGGCTGTACCATGGCTACCGAGATGGGGAGGCAACTGGTTTAGCCCTTCCGTCTGGACGGACATCATCAGCAGTGACATTCCGAAGCTGCGAATCGTATAGATGATCATAATATGTCCGTAGGTGGTGGCGTCGGTTAGCAGACTGAACTCCCATGTCGTGACTGCCGTAATGATCAGCCCAATGATCGCCAACGGCCTTGCGCCTATACGGTCAAATACTGCCCCTGATATGGGTGACATCACACCCATCAGCAGTGCACCCGGCAACAGCAGCAGACCGGATTGCAACGGTGTAAAGCCGCGTATATTTTGCAAATAGATTGGCAGCAGCAGCATACCGCCAAACATCGTCATGTTGACGGTAGCCCCGACTAAGGTTGATACAGTAAAAATATCATATTTAAACACACGGAACTCCAGCATCGGCTGTAGCATGTTCAGCTCGCGCACGATAAACAATACAATAAACACAATCCCGGCAGCGAGTGTGAGTATTACTGTATTGCTACCCCAGCCTTTGTCCCCAGCTGAACTAAAGCCATACAGCAGGAAGCCAAACCCAAGGGTGGAAAAGACGGTTCCCAGCAGGTCAAAGTTCGGTTTCGTTAGCTTGGATACATTTTTGAGCCAGCGTATGGCAAACAGAATATCAATGACCGCCAGCGGAATAACAAGTAAAAATAGCAGCCGCCAGCTGTAATGCTCCACAATATAGCCGGATAAAGTTGGTCCAATCGCCGGGGCAAACATCATGGCGATTCCCATAGTACCCATGGCAGCGCCCCGTTTTTCTGGAGGGAACACAGTCAGGAACACGTTCATCACCACAGGCATGATGATGCCTGCTCCGCTGGCCTGGATAACACGTCCAACCAGCATAGGCGCAAAGCCGGTACTGGCAGCACAGACGACAGACCCGGCAGTAAATAACCCCATCGCGGAGATGAACAGCGCACGTGTTCCGAAGGACTCAATCAGAAAAGCAGTGATAGGAATCAAAATCCCGTTGGTTAGCATATATCCGGTGGAAAGCCATTGAACGGTTGTGGCAGACACATTGAAATCATTCATTAAGTTTGGAATGGCCACGTTAAGCAGCGTTTGATTCAAAATCGAAATGAAGGCGCCTAGCAGCAGCACGGACAGAATACGTCCGACGGACATTTTTTGATCCATGACAGCCCCCTACTTGTGAACTCTGATAGTCGCACTCATTCCCGGGATAATACCCAGCCCCTTGTAACCTTGAATGGAAATATTGACAGGCACGACCTGCGTCACCTTGGTATAGTTGGCAGTGGTGTTGGAAGTGGGCAGTAGTGAAAAAGTCGATGCGGTCGCCAGGCCGATCTTTTCGAGTTTACCGCTCAGGGACGTATCCGGGTAAGCATCAATATATACATCTACGGTTTGTCCTACTTGAAGATCCTGTACAGCCGTTTCGTCTATATTGGCGGTAATCCATAAATTGTTTAGATCAAAAGCCTTCGCTAAAGGCGTGCCTGCCCCAACAATTGAGTTGTTGACCGCAGATTGCTGCACGATGGTACCATCGGTTGGAATCGTAACGCTAATTCGGCTTCCGCCTCCTTCTACATTACCCAGTGTGCTTCCAGCGGTGTAGGTTTTACCAACTTCAGCATTCCAGCCTGTGAGCTTGCCAGCGCCTGGAGAGGCAACGGTAACCGCTTGTCCACTCACTTGGGCATTATCGGTTTTTATGTAGTTGGCGGATTGATTGTAGTAATAGGCGGCGGCTCCACCTCCTGCCAGAATAATGATAATAACTAGCAAGTTGACTAATATGGCGCGTGAATTCATGTGTTAACATGCCTCCCTAGTTCTTGGATTTTCAAAGTATGCGTCAAACGATTCATAATATTCAGATGGATTTTGGGCAAGGTTAAGAGCGCATGCGAAAAGGATGATTTTGCTGACAAAGGATGATGCGCATAATGACGACGACCAGAATCATGATTGTATATGACAGTGAAAATGGGCATACCGAACGTCTCGCACGCTCAATTGCAGAAGGAGCACACCTTGAGCACACGGAAGTGTTGTTAAAGCATGTAAATGAGGCCGATGTGAATGAGCTAGTGAGTGTGGATGCGATCCTATGGGGTTGTCCGGGGCATTTTGGTACGATCAGCAGCGGTCTGAAAAGCTGGATTGATAAGCTGGGGTATCTGTGGGCGCAGGGCAAGCTGGTGGACAAAATCGGCGCTGTGTTTTGCACAACCGCTACCGTTCATGGTGGATTGGAATCCACACTTCTGAATTTGATTACTCCAATGCTTCATCAAGGCATGATTATTGTAGGACTGCCCGCCAATATTACGGAAAATGCATTATACGGCTCCTATTACGGCGTAGGGATAACATGTCCGGTGGAGACTGACCCCAATGGACCACCTAATCTTCCAACGGGTGATGATCTTGCACTAGGCCGCTCTTTGGGCAAACGGGTCGCTGAAATAGCGGGACGGTACCGTAGCGCTGAAAGAGAATAGGAGGCTACCGATGACCATTGCTTTTATCGTAGTAGCTGCGGTTGCCTTTATTTTTTTGCTGGTATTTAATACGAAGATGACGCGCAAGTCCTCTTCCAAGACTCGCTCTACCGAAGAGGACTCACGGCAAAGAAGCAAACGTCCTTATCCTGTACAGGTGGAACCCGAGGCGCGTGAATGGATAGATCCTGCGCAAGAGACGCCTCCTAAGGATATCGATGTCGAAGAGCATCATGCGGAGGAACAACACAAGGTGCCTGATATCCAGACGGATAAGAAGGTGGAAAAAGATCGCGAGAATATTAAAGATGCTTACGGAGATCAGGATTATCGTGCGGCTTTACGTGGTTTTACCAAAAAGGACGAAGAAAAGGAAAGACGTTCTCCAATATCCAATGGAGAGAAGGAGACTTACAAAAGTGAGGACGAGCAGTACCGTGAAGCACTGCGCTCCATGAACCAAAAAAAATGACGTATCTCCATATTAACATGCCAAAAAGGCTGCTTATCTGTCTGGATTACAGGCAGATAAGCAGCCTTTTTGTGTTGCTCGGCTATAGCCATTCGGTTAGCCCAATCATCGTAATTAAGCCGAGAATAAAAGAGAATGTGGCGATCCGCTGGTTGCCATCCCCGTGACTCTCGGGAATCAGTTCCTTGTAGACGATAAACATCATGGCTCCGGCGGCAAAAGCAAGGCCGTAAGGTACCAGTCCGTTCACCCAGCTACTCAAATAAAAGCCGATCAGACTCGTAATGATTTCCACAGCTCCGGTGAGGGTAGCAATGCCCAAGGCCTTGAAACGGCCGATGTTTTGATTCACAAGGAACAACGCTACGATAAAGCCTTCCGGGGCATTTTGCAGGCCGATAGAGAAGGCGATCAGATTGCCGAGATTGTGAGTCTCACTCGCATAGCTGACCCCAACAGAGAGTCCTTCCGGTAAATTGTGCAATGTAATAGCTGCGATGATGAGAAAAGATTTGGATTCCAGTTGAAAGGTCTTGGAATCTGGGTCCTCCAAATCCGCATGGGGAATGTACATCTCCATCACCAGTAATACGAGGCAGCCGAGCAGAATTCCCGCAGTCAGCACGAACCAATTGGAATGCTGGATCGCTTCGGGAATGAGGTTATACACGGAGGCAGAGGTCATAATTCCTGCGGCATAAGCCAACAGAACATCGCGAAGCCGATGCGTGATATTACGCATAAACAGTATGGGCACGGCGCCGAGTCCAGTGGACAGGGCAGAAATAAAGCTACCTACAAAAACGTCATTCATAATCGGGATAATCCCTCCATACCTGATTTATCTTTAAGCTTCGCTTCATGAAAACTTCATTTGACTGTTTACAGCTATTTCCGCATAATGAAATTAGGATTTAGAATCAGTCTAAGTCATAAAAAGCTACAAAACAAGTGATTCGTTTTTGTAATATCCGGGTGTCCACATTTTGGGATAAGCTTCTGGCGGAATTACTTTTAGAGTATATGCAGTTGCCCAGCGCCCGGTTCCGAAAACTCGTTATATAATACTTATGATATTTTAGGAGGAACCAAGATATGTACAAGTCCATTATTATAGGTACCGGCCCTGCCGGTTTGACCGCTGCAATTTATCTGGCACGCGCTAACATGAGCCCACTGGTGATCGAAGGACCACAGCCAGGCGGACAATTAACTACGACTACGGAAGTTGAAAATTTCCCAGGTTTTCCGGAAGGAATCATGGGACCCGATTTGATGGATAATATGCGTAAGCAAGCGGAGCGTTTTGGCGCTGAATTCCGCACAGGCTGGGTAAACAAAGTAGACACAACTGCTCGTCCATTTACTTTGGATGTAGAGGGTTTGGGTGAACTGGTTACTGATACGCTGATTATTTCCACAGGAGCGACTGCCAAGTACCTGGGTATTCCCGGTGAACAGGATAATATCGGACGTGGCGTAAGCACTTGCGCAACATGCGACGGCTTCTTTTTCCGTGGCAAAGAAATTGTTGTCATCGGCGGCGGAGACTCTGCACTGGAAGAAGCCAATTTCCTGACTCGTTTTGCCTCTAAAGTAACGTTGGTGCATCGTCGTGAAGAAATGCGCGCCTCCAAAATTATGCAGGATCGTGCTCGTGCGAACAACAAAATTGAATGGGCGCTTAATCGTACTCCTGTAGAAGTGATTGCGGACGAGAACGGAGTCACTGGCTTGAAAGTGCTGAATAATGCAACAGGTGAAGAGGAAGTTATTACGGTTAGCGGCGTATTCGTGGCGATTGGTCATCATCCGAATACGGGCTTCCTCGAAGGACAAATTACAACGGATGCGAACGGTTATATCGTCGTAAATCCGGGTACTTCCGAAACAAACGTGCCTGGCGTATTCGCTTGTGGCGACGTACAGGATACACGCTACAGACAAGCAATTACCGCAGCAGGTAGTGGCTGCATGGCTGCTATGGACAGCGAGAAATACATCGAAAGCCTGGAGCACAGCGCACTGGCCCTGTAATGATCCACGCAAGTTTGAATAAATATGATGTAACAAAATAAATGATGAGGTGATATTCATGGAAAAAGCAATCGTATACACATCTACAAACTGCCCGCATTGCCGTCAAGTAAAAAGCTACTTGAGTGAAAAAGGCGTGGAGTACGAAGAACGCAACATTGAAACCAATGAAGCTTTTGCTCAAGAGGTTTGGGATATGGGCATTCGTGCCGTTCCATTGACTTTGATCGGGGAAGAACGTATTTCCGGTATGAACAAAACCAAGTTTGAAAAAGTGTTGAACGCTTAATCCAACCTAACAGCAGACGACGGTCCTATGATCGTTATATGGTTAAGAAAAGGCTCCTATCGCAGCTACATACTGCAATGGGGGCCTTTTTACTTATAAGGACACGCGTACACGCCCGAGAAAAGGAGCGGTTGCTGCATAGGCGGCGCCTAGCATCGTCGAACGGCTGCCAAGCGTGGAGAAACGAATCTGTAGTTGCCGACGGTGATAGGGCAAGGCACGTTCGTCAATCACTTCACGCATACTTTGCTCCAACCAAGGTCTGGCTTCCGCCAGTGGACCGCCAATGATAAGCATCCCGGGGTTAAGGCTGTTCACAATGCTGGTAATACCCACACCCAAATATCGTCCAATATCTTCAAGGACGCTTAATGTACTCGCTTCACCTTGCTGAGCAAACGGCAGTAATTCCGCTGTATTATGTGCAGGCAGTTTCAATGTGGATGATGCATACGCCTTCTCTGAAGCATACAGCTCCCAGCAGCCGCGACTACCACAGGAGCAGAGCCGTCCGTTCCAATCAATGGTCATATGACCCGTCTCTCCGGCGTACCCCCAAGCTCCTTGATACGGTTTGCCGTCAATGATAATCCCGGCCCCGATTCCAGACCCTGCACTGATGTAGACCAGATCCCGCACCAGCTGTCGGTGATCGCCGTCCATACCATAGTACAACTCGCCCTGCGCGCCGACGTTGGCTTCGTTATCTACTACGACGGGCAGACCTAGCTCAGCCTCAAGCTGCTGCCGCAGCGGAACCCCTTCCCAGCCCAGATTGGGTGCGAACAGCACGGTTCCGGTCTCATCCACCATACCCGGTACCCCCAGTCCAATGCCGACAATACCATGAGGGGAGGGAGGAGTGACCTGCATAAGCTCCTGAACGAGCTTTCGAATCTGTTCCATAACAAAGGCGGGATCATGCTGGGTTAGAGAAAAGGTAAGCTCCGTTTCAATGGTACCTGCCAGATCGGTCAGAGCGCCCTTGATGTACTGTACGCTGACCTCAATACCGAGTACAAAGCCTGCACGGCTATTGAACAGCAGCATTAAAGGCTTACGCCCACCGCTGGATTCTCCTAATCCTGTCTCATACACCAATCCATCGGTAATGAGCTCTGCCACCAGATTGGAAACGGTTGCCTTGTTTAATCCAGTTTGACTGGATAACTGTGCCCGGGATAGCGGAGCATGAAGGCGAATACGCTCCAGCACAATGGATTTATTCAGCTTTTTGACAAGCGCCTGATCGCCAGTGACATTCATGGTTCATTCACTTCCTGTTGGTGTAATTCCTGATATTATATCATAAAAACAAACTTAGTTTAAGCAATAGACAAAGTCTTTTGGCTGTGCTAGAATCGTTTTTGTAAACGTTTACTATAAAGGAGGAACTTATAATGGCTTATTTCGAACAGGTATCTAAAATTAACTTTGAGGGCAAGCAATCCGACAATCCTTTTGCGTTCAAATTTTATAATCCACAGGAAATTGTAGCGGGAAAAACGATGGAGGAGCATTTACGTTTTAGCATGGCCTACTGGCATACACTGGTTGCAGGCGGCTCCGATCCTTTTGGTGTAGAAACAGCGGAACGTCCATGGTCCAAGTTTACCGGGCTGGATTTGGCGAAGGCACGTGTGGAAGCTGCCTTTGAACTGCTGGATAAGCTGAATTTACCTTATTTCGCTTTCCACGATGTGGATATTGCACCGGAAGGCGCGTCATTGAAGGAATTTTACAGCAATCTGGATACCATCGTGGATCTGATTGAGGACCATATGAAAGCTACGGGGAAAAAACTGCTGTGGAACACGGCGAACATGTTTAGCCATCCACGTTATTTGCATGGTGCTGCCTCGACTTGCAATGCAGATGTATACGCACACGCAGCTGCTCAGATTAAAAAAGGACTGGAAGTGGGCAAACGTCTGGGCGCAGATAACTATGTTTTCTGGGGAGGCCGTGAAGGCTACGAAACACTGCTGAACACGGATTTGAAGCTGGAGCAGGACAATTTGGGACGTATGTTCCATATGGCCGTAGACTATGCGCGTGAAATTGGCTTTGACGCTCAGTTCCTGATTGAGCCAAAACCGAAGGAGCCAACGAAGCATCAGTATGATTTTGATGCTGCGACGACGATTGCTTTCCTGCAAAAATATGATCTGGATCAACATTTCAAGCTTAATCTGGAAGCTAATCATGCCACCTTGGCGGGTCATACTTTTGATCATGAAGTGCGTGTAGCACGGATTAACGGCATGCTGGGATCACTGGATGCAAACCAGGGAGATTTGCTGCTGGGCTGGGATACGGACGAATTCCCGGTTGATCTGTATGATGCGACCCTGACGATGTATGAAGTGCTGCAAAATGAAGGCTTGGGCCGTGGTGGTATCAACTTTGATGCCAAGGTACGCAGAGCATCGTTTGAGCCAGAAGACTTGTTCCTCGCGCACATCGCAGGTATGGATACGTATGCGAAGGGGCTGAAGGTAGCTGCCAAACTGATCGAGGATCGTGTGTTTGAGGACTTTATTGAGAAGCGCTACAGCAGCTTTAAAGAAGGTATTGGAGCAGACATCGTATCCGGAAAAGCAACGCTTGCTTCTCTGGCTGAATATGCTCTGGCGAACGAAACACCACGTAAAAACGTATCCGGTCGCCAGGAATATCTGAAAGCAACATTAAATCAATACATTTTGGCTGACTAAGCATATATAAAATAAGGAATACACGATAACAGGGAAGGAGGAACTCCGATGCAGGAGAAGCTAAATCAGGAGCAGGAACGCTATGTCATCGGCGTAGATTTGGGTACCAGCGCGGTCAAAACGGTGCTGGTTAACCTCAAGGGTCAGGTGGCTTATGAAACCTCCCAGTCTTATCCACTCCATCAGCCGAAGGCAGGATATAGCGAACAGCATCCTGAGGACTGGGTCAGTGGCACGTTAGCATCACTGAAACAGCTTGTGGAGAAGGCCGGAATCGGCGGCACAGATGCCGTAGACGGTATTAGCTTTTCGGGACAGATGCACGGGCTTGTGCTGACTGACAAGGAAGGCCAAGTGCTTCGTCCGGCTATTCTGTGGAATGACACGCGTACGACAGCACAATGCCGTCGTATTGAAGAACAGCTCGGGTCGGACCTGCTGAATATCGCACGTAATCGCGCGCTGGAAGGCTTCACGCTGCCCAAGCTGCTGTGGGTGCAGGAGCATGAGCCAGACGTGCTGGCCCGTGCGGCACATTTTATGCTACCCAAGGATTATGTGCGCTACTGTCTGACAGGAGAGCTGGCGACGGAGTATTCGGATGCGGCGGGCACGCTGCTGCTGGATATTGCGAACAAGCAGTGGAGCGAAGAGATCGCTGCCGCGTTTGATCTACCGTTGTCGCTGTTCCCGCCGCTGGTGGAATCCTTTGATCAGACGGGTACGCTCTTGCCGGAGATTGCGAAGCAGATCGGGCTTTCGCCTGAAACGAAGGTCTTTGCAGGTGGTGCGGACAACGCATGTGGCGCGATTGGTGCCGGCATTTTGAGTGAAGGCCGCACCCTATGCAGCATCGGCACCTCAGGGGTTGTACTTTCTTATGAGGAACGCAAGGATATTGATGTGCAGGGGCGGGCGCATTTTTTTAATCATAGTGAGCAGGATGCTTATTATATTATGGGGGTTACGCTCGCGGCCGGATACAGCTTGACTTGGTTTAAGGATACCTTTGCACCAGAGCATTCTTTTGATGCACTATTGGCAGATGTGAATTCTATTGAGCCGGGCAGCCAAGGGCTGCTGTTCACGCCTTATATCGTTGGCGAACGTACACCTCATCCGGATGCAACCATTCGAGGCAGCTTTATCGGGATGGATGCGGGACATAAGCTTGCGCATTTTACACGAGCGGTACTGGAAGGAATAACGTTTTCGCTCAAGGAATCTATAGATATTCTTAGAGGGACGGGCAAAACGGTGAATGAAGTGATTTCCATCGGCGGCGGTGCGCGTAATGAGGCATGGCTGCAAATGCAGGCAGATATTTTTAACGCGGATATCATCAAGCTGGAAAGCGAGCAGGGACCTGCCTTGGGGGCGGCCATGCTGGCTGCTTATGGTAGTGGCTGGTTTGAATCTCTGCAAGCGTGTGCTGAAGCATTTCTGCATGAAGCAGCGAGATATTCGCCGAACCCGGACCGTGTGGCACAGTATGAAGGTCTATACGAGCTGTATCGTGAAGTTTACTTGCACACGCGAGAGCTAAATGAGCATTTGGCAGTGTATCGCTGAATACGGTGAGCTTTAAGCGTAAATAAGAAGCGGCTTCGGGTGTAAGAAACCCCCGAAGCCGCTTTTCATGTGATGATGAGTTGGAATTAAATACTTTTCTTGATTTTCGCATAATCTTCATGCATAGAGCTGGCTGCACAACCCGGACATGACTTGCTCGACGAACACCCCGCACAGGCGCCTTGACGGCTTTTTCGCAAAAATCGTACCAGCACCCACGCACTATAACCGAGGATCGCCAATAAAATGATGATATTGATCATGGAATACACTTCCTTTTATTTACTATAGGGCCTGACTTTAACCCCAACCTAATAATCTGCCGCATTGATAGATCAAGACGGCAATGATATATGCAACGGCCAAAGGATAGATCACAGAAAATGCGGTCCAACGCCACGAAAGGGTTTCTTTACGAATGACCGCTACCGTAGCCAGACACGGAACATACAACAGAATGAACACCATAAAGCTAAGAGAGGCAAGCGGTGTAAAGGCATGTCTGACTTGTAGTTCAAGTCCCTGCATATCAGGAACGTGGTAAATAATATTCATCGTTGATACGACAACTTCCTTGGCCATAAAGCCTGTGAGCAGGGAAGCCCCTGCTTGCCAGGTGCCAAAACCGAGAGGGGCTAGTAATGGAGCGAACCAACCTCCAACGGTGGCAAGCAGGCTGTCATCCATTTCTACCCCGAAGCCCTGCGGACCGAAATTGGACAAGAGCCAGATGCCAACCGAGCCTGCAAGAATAATGGTTCCGGCTTTACGGACGAAGCCTTTAACCTTCTCCCATGTGCTGCGGAATAGTGTAAGAGCCTGCGGCACTCGATAGGGAGGAAGTTCCACGATGAAGAGGGAGGGCTCACCCGACAAAATGGATACTTTGGAAAAAATTTTGGCAAGTATAAGTGAAACGACGATTCCTAACACATACATCAGCATGATGATGCTTGCCGCATGTGTTGGGAAAAACACACCCGCAAACAACGCATATACCGGCAGGCGGGCCGAACACGACATAAAGGGCACCAGCAACGTGGTAATGAGACGCTCTCTGGGCTGTTCAATGGTGCGTGCTGCCATAATCGCAGGGACATTGCAGCCAAATCCGATGATGAAGGGAATGAAGCTTTTCCCGTTCAAGCCCACGGCTTGCATCAGACGATCCATGAGTATCGTGACCCGTGCCATATACCCGGAGTCTTCGATCACCGAGATAATCAGAAATAAAATAGCAATTTGAGGCAGAAAAACAAGCACACCCCCGACTCCAGCCACGATGCCGTCCACGACTAGACTTTGCGTAAAGGCAGACGCGTTCAAGTGAACGAGTAATTCAGAAATCCAACTGCTGAGTGCACCTGAAAAAAATCCATCCAGCATATCTGAAAGGATCGTACCCGCCCAATCGAAGGTGAACTTGAAGGTAGCGTACATCAGCAGCAAAAAGATCGGAATCCCCAGATACCGGTGAGTTAATAGTGCATCTAGCCTATCCGTTAGGCTGTGCGGCTTGAGCTTGGAGGTGTCGAGTGCCTTGGTACACAGATCAGCAATCCATGCTGTTCGTACAGAACGAATATGCTGAGCAGGCGTGATGGCACAGCCTTCACTGAGCAGCTCTTCTTCGCAACGGCGAATACGCGCAGTTACTTGTTCACGCTGCACCTCATCTGTCATCCATTCCATGACGACAGGATTGTTTTCCAGACATTGCAGTGCGGCCCATCGGAGTTGCGGTACAGATGCATTCGGCAGTAAGTTGCAAATATCATGAATAGCCGCTTCGACGGCTGGGCCGTAATCCAGTTGAAAAGTATTGGATGCATGTCTTACTTCTCGAAGAGATGCGAGCATTTGCTTACTTCCACTACCTGTGCGTGCCACCATAGGAATGATGGGAACGTTCAATTGTTCAGCCAACAATTCCTTGTTTACGCGAAGACCCGTGGCATCAGCTACGTCAGTCATGTTTAAGCCAAGTACAAGGGGACGGCCATATTCCAGTAGTTGTACGGTCAGATACAGATTACGCTGGAGCTGGGAGGCATCCACGATATTGATCAGGGCCGCAGGCGGCTCTTCCAGCAAATATCGGGTTGCAACACCTTCATCCAGCGAAAGAGGGAGTAAAGAGTAGGCACCTGGCAAATCCACCAATACGGCAGACTTGTCACGCAGGAGCCCTGTTTTCTTTTCCACGGTGACGCCGGACCAGTTCCCTACTTCTGCATACGTACGAGTCAGCTTGTTGAATAATGAGGTTTTTCCTGTATTGGGATTGCCAAATAGAGCGATCATGTCCATGTCGGAACGACCTCCAGTTGTTTCACTTGATTTTGACGGAGGCCGACCAGTTGGCCGTTGCATTCAATGACGATCGGGCCGCCCAATAAACTGATTTTTTTTAAGCGTATGATGGAACCTTCGTTGATGCCCATGTCTGTCAAGCGGCGGCGCAATGAGGGATGAAGAGGGTCAAGGGATTGCAAACGCACAGTCTGACCTAGTGGCGTACGAAGAAGTGAAATACATTCTGGCATGGTGTTCAGCCTTTCTGATCTAGAATGAGAATCAATATCATTTACTTCCGATGCCAGTACCATATCATGAGGATACTTAGATTGCTGTGATAAAATTCGCTGCGAACGACATGTTTGCCCCTTGCTCCCATCTGTTATATCGCCGAGTATGTGTGTCGCAACCTGTCTTTTTAACTGTCCCATTACTCGTCTGCAACCGACAAAACTAGAGCGCTTGGGGCAACTGTTTTTATGGTAAGATAGAGCTGTTTATAACTATGCTAAGAAGGGCAGGAACGCTCTGTATGAACAGAAAAATCGGGGTTAGGCTTGTAAAATGTCTGGTTGCGGGTGCAGCGCTGGCTGTGTTGCTGCCGCAGGCTGTGGAGTGGGGCAGCAATGTGTATGCGGCGTCGATCAAGCCGGCTCCATCGGTATCATCGCAGCAGCTTCAGAACAAGCTTTTACAGGCAATGGCTACGCGGAGTGAAACGCTGACCTTTACATATCAAGGGCGAGTGAACGGTCTCAAACAGCAATTACAGACGGCCATCCAACAGGCCATGGAGAGCGATCCGTATGTGAATTATACGATCAAAAGCTACGCATTCAGCTATACAGGCACAACGACCTCCGCTCAGGTTACGATTCGTTTAAGCTACCGGGAGACGAAGGAACAGACAGCTTATGTGGATAGCACAGTTAAAGCGGTGCTGGGGGATATTATTACGAAGGGAATGACGGATCATGAGAAGGTGAAGGCCATCCATGATTGGATCGTCGTTCGCCTGAAGTATGATGAAGCACAGCAAAAGTACACAGCCTACGATGGCCTGAAAACGGGAAGCACGGTCTGCCAGGGTTATTCACTGCTAGCCTATAAAATGCTGGAACGTGCAGGCATTACGAATCGGATTGTGGAAGGTAGAGCAGGGGGACAGCTGCATGCATGGAATCTTGTTTTATTAGATGGTCGATGGTATCACATGGATACGACATGGGATGATCCAACCCCAGATCGCGCGAACGAAGTAAGCACTTCATATTATCTGCTGACGGATACCGAAATGCGGCGGGATCACTCATGGGTGAAACCGTATCCTCAGGCGAATACATCGTATCGGGAAACCTTATCAGCACTGGTAGCTGCCGGAGGATTAAAGGCTGCTGTGTATCAAAAACTGTACAATACCCTCGAATATCCGCTGCAAGATGGTAAGGGTCTGGTTAAATCATCCGCCGACATCAAGGAACAGGTGCGTAAGATTGTAAATAAGGGAGGGACGACGCTTACCTTCGCCTATCAGGGAACAGAGCGAAGTCTCAAGGAGGATTTACAGTCCTTATATCAACTCGGCTTAAAATCCATTTCTTATCAGATTACGGACCTTGGAAGTACCGGCAATCTTCGGGTAACCCTGAAATGGACCTAATCATCTGCTGTAAAAAGCTACATTAACAAAGGAGTATTTTATTTATATGCACAGGCGTTCCTTTACCTATTTGCTTGGCACGCAGACCATGTCCAATGCGGCCGACATTCTTTATATTATGGCACTTGTGTCTTTGGTTTTTCATGAAACAGACTCCATCTTCTCTTCGGTGCTCGTTCCGTTGCTGCGAATGGGGGCACAGATGATCAGCGGCTTTTTAGCACCGCTCATTTTGGCCCGATTCCAGCTTCCTTTTATTTTATTCGTTTCTCAGTTCGGGCAACTGGCTTTCTTTGCTGTTCTGCTGGGCCACTTGTGGTCAGCAGGCACGGAGCCGATATGGGTGATTGTGTTTACGTTGGTGGCAGCCATGTCCTTTCTGGACGGATGGACTACGCCTGCGCGTAATGCGCTGATTCCTCGCCTTGCGTCCGGGGAAGGACTTATGCGGGCAAACAGTCTGGTATCGGTCAGCGATCAGACGGTGCAATTAGCGGGGTGGGGGCTTAGTGGTGTGCTCGTAGCCATGCTAGGTTCGGAAAAAACACTACTGGTTGCTGGCGGATTATATATGATAGCCATGATCTTCACCAGCCTGATTCGAGATCCACTAGAGGGCAAAGCTCATTATTTGCTGCAACCTGGAACAAGGGTGCGAGGTGGAGATGTCTCAGTTTTCGAAGCTCTAACTGAACCCGGGCAAGGGCATCATGACTTGCCTCCTGCACAGTTGGAAGATACACTATATGGCCCGGAATCTGAGAGCCCCACACTACCTCCCAAGCGTAAAAAGGAAATACTTCGTGAAGGCTGGAGCCTCATCGGAGCCAGTCGCAGACTGAAAGCTCTTATTTTTATGGATATGATTGACCTTCTAGGGGGTTCGGTTTGGGTAGGCGCGTTCACGCTTGCTTTCGCTCAGCAGGTCTTGCACAAAAGTGAGGCATGGTGGGGATACATCAATGCAGCGTATTTTGCAGGAGCGATTGGCGGCGGTATCGTGGTCCTCGCCTGCGTCAAGTATTTGCAGCGCAGACTGCTGCCCGCCATGTTGGCGGGGATGGCAGGTTATGGGCTGCTGACAGCTTGGTATGCACTGAACACATTACCGCCACTAACGCTGCTTATCGTGCTGTTGATGGGACTACCTGCGGAAATGTCCGTCGTATCCCGCCGTACGATGATGCAAATGAGTGTGTCTGTACATGATTTGCCTAAGGTGCTGTCCGCCCAGGCTACGCTGACAAGCCTAACGTTTTGTATTTCGCTGCTTTTAATGGGCTGGATTGCAGATCATTTGGGTATCGTTAATTTGTACTTGTTTTCAGCAGGGTTGACGCTGATTGCTGTCATATACGGTATTTTTAGTCGTCGTGCCTTATCTATGTCTTTATCAGCTGAAGTAGCTGCTTCTTCCAAATAAACAGAAAAAGAAAAAGAAAAGGCCCGTCTCCGGGCATATACAGGTGAACATGCGGATAAACAGTCTTGGACCAGGTTTACCAGCGTGTTCTCCCTGATATGTGGAGACGGGCTTTTTTTAATGTCTTCTATTATTTATCCGAAGAAGCATCCGGGCTCAAATCACATTCTTTTAATGGCACGATTTTAGTACGTTTGGTCCATTTGTAGCCGAGCCACAGCAGAAGGAATAGCGGCACACTCATGTACGTAGCGATCATCGTTTTCCAGTCAATCTCCTGTCCGGTGAAGGCATCCGCCCCTTGCCCGATAATGACAATGATACACAGAGCGAAGGCGAACAACGGGCCAAATGGGAACCAACGGGCTTTGTATGGAAGCTCACTCAGACTGTGACCCTGTGCATTAAAGGCACGGCGGAAACGATAATGGCTGACTGCAATTCCGACCCACGTAATAAATCCGCACATTCCAGAAGCATTCAGCAGCCAGTTATAGACTACACCGTCTCCATACAGGGAGGCGAGAAAGGCTAGCATACCGACAGCGGTCGTGATCAGCAGCGCGTTCATAGGAATGCCGCGTCTATTGATACGTCCGAGGAAACGCGGGGCTTTACCTTCTCGTGCCAAAGCGTACAGTACCCGAGTGGCCGCGTACATACCCGAGTTACCTGCCGACAATACGGAAGTCAAAATAACGGCGTTCATAACAGAGGCAGCAATCGCAAGCCCTGCTTTTTCAAATACGAGCGTGAACGGGCTGACCCCGATATCACTGATATCTCCCCGCAGCAGATTCGGATTGGTGTACGGAATGATCAATCCAATCACGAGAATTGCGAGAATATAAAAGAACAGGATGCGCCAAAAGATTTGACGGATGGCGCGCGGCACATTTTCACGCGGATTTTCGCTCTCTCCTGCGGCTACCCCAATCAGCTCCGTTCCCTGAAAGGAAAAGCCCGCTGCCATGAATACACCCAGTACAGCAAAGAATCCACCATGGAACGGGGCGTCTCCTACCGTGAAGTTGGCAAAGCCGACCGCAGGACCACCCATAATGCCGAAGATCATCAGCACACCTACAGTCAAAAAGATGACCACAGTCACAATTTTAATCATGGCGAACCAGTATTCAGACTCACCGTAGCCTTTGACGGTCAACGCGTTCAGTGCGAAGATTACGGCCAGGAATAACAGACTCCACCAGGCAGAGTGACTTTCCGGGAACCAGTATTTGATCAGCACGGTCGCTGCTGCCAATTCGGCAGCAATCGTCACCGCCCAGTTGTACCAGAAGTTCCAGCCCATGGCGAAACCAAAAGCCGGATCGACGAAGCGACCTGCATAGGTGTTAAAAGAGCCGGATTCAGGCATAAATGTAGCCAACTCACCGAGGCTGGTCATAAGGAAGTAGACCATGAGGCCAACTGCTGCATAAGCCAGCAGGGCACCACCGGGTCCAGCTTCGGCAACTGCGCCTCCACTGGCGAGGAACAGACCTGTTCCGATAGAACCGCCGAGGGCGATCATCGTCATATGGCGGGCTTTGAGACTTTTACGCAAGGTTCCGTCAGATGTTGCTCTGTGTTGCACGTTCAAACACTCCTTCATGAAATTGTATTTCATGTCAGGGCAAGAGCTAGAAGGAGGGGGAGTATATAAATCAAAAAACCGCAGGGAATACGCCTGCGGTTTTGTCTATGCATTCCGCACCATACCTTCTTCTATAACAAGATAGCTCAACACACGTGTCTGTGTTAGGACAGCGTGTGACAGTTCTGCTCCTTTCGGTTAGCAGCCCCAGCATTCGGAGTATTTACAAAGAGTCAGCTCCGCATACTTCGGCGGGTGTACCTTTCCACTGGAATCTCAGACGGCTCTTATCGTCTCCTCCGGTGTACCGATTACATCCGCGACCTCTACCTCATCATAAAACAGGGTTGATGAGGTGTATGACATGATATTTTATTGTATAGCGAATTACAGTATATCGTACCTGTACATCTTCTGACAATCGACAATTTTTTGAAAATCACTCGTAGAATCTTAAATTAAGAGTTCCGCTTGGCCATCTGCTGCCAAACTGTGCCCGCGGCTTGTTCGCCTGATTCGATGCGTTCCAGCGCCATTTTAGCCTGTAGACTGACCTCGAATTCGGGATCATCGACCGCCTTCTCCAACGCATCACGCGCATCCTCGGTTCCCACCTCGTATAAAAAACGTGCCGCCCGCCAGCGTACCAACTTGCTGCTATCCGACAGGGCTCCGATCATTGCACTGGTAGCGACCGGATCGCCGATGTCCGACAACGTGTCGCCTGCGGTGCGGCGTACTGCCGCTGAAGGATCGCGCAGCGCCTCGGCTAGCAGTTCCATCGCTTCCGGAGAGCGAATATCGCCCAGATAGACCACGCCCAGCCGCCGCAGCTGCATTTTATCGTCATGCAGCGCTTGCCGGATAAGCGGCAAATGCTCGGGCGTCGGTTCCAGCCGATCCAGCGCAGCGTAGCGTGTGCGCCAATCCCCGTGCTGCAGGGCCTGCTCCAGCTCGGCATCACTCCACTCGCGGCGTTCCTCCACGAATTCGCTGTTGTTTGCACCGTGGGCAATCGCTTGTTGGATAATCTGCTCCAGCCGCTCTTGTGGAAAGGCTGCCTCCAGTTCCTGCTCAACCTCACGTGCAATGTCCGGCAGTTCACCATAGCGGACGCCGTAATCACTCAGCTTGCGTTCCTTAATCAGCGTTGCACTCGCTACACGGGTAACGGCCTGCACGAATCGGTCGGACAAGGAAATTCGTTCCTCCTGCTGCCCTGCCTTGACTCGGATTTGCATAGGAATGCCGCGAAAAAATTGCACAAAGACCTGTGCTTCGCCAAATGCTTCTCCAGAGGTTTCCTCTGGCAAATCCCAATTGGCGTCAGCGCCTTCCTCGCCTAGCTGATCCCGGACTTGACCCAGAATGGTGGACCAATCTGCATTCCCTTTGCGGTCAAGGGCTACGAAGTCGGTTGTGTGAAACACGCTTTTGACCCCTTCAATGCCCAACATGCGCCGGATAAATGGGGGAGCGGAACGCTCATTGTCCCGTGTATATGTTCTGCGGATACCCGCTTCCAGTCGCTCATCCAGATGCAGCATCATGGTGTTCGGACTGGGAGTTGGCTCGATAGATGTTATTTTCATAGCTCAGTACAGCCTCCTGTTCAAAAGTTCTCCATATATATCTTATCTGTATTGTAACTCATTCTGCGAATCTCTCCAAAGAGAAGTTGGCGTTTCCGAGGAAAACACAATGACATATCTCACACTAATTCAGGTAAACATGTCTGATGAATATGGAGGTTTTTTAATAAAAACAGGATGCTATATAAGCCGAACTCGGAAAATTAACATGAAAACGGAGTAGGCGGAATGGTGCTGTACAAGCGTAGCGGTCGCTTTGGTCCCCGGATTTTTACCCTAATCATAGGCCTTATTCTAGAAATCCGGGGGCGGTGGCGATGGGAAGTAGCATCCGAATGCGCAGTGGCACTATAGGTATCTTTATTCGGTTTATAGTTTGATGCTGTTTATGCATTCCGCCTCAGCGGATCGTTCTGGTGGCTGCGAATGAGCAGGGAGCGATAAATCCCACAGACAGAACTGCCGCCAGCAGCATAAATGTAGTCATCTGATTGCCGCCATTCCCCATCAAACGAATGGAGAGCATAGGAGCTAGACTTGTACCGGCAAACAGGATGAAGGTATATAGTGAGACAGCTATAGCTCTCGCTGCACCGCCGAGCTGGCCGACGATTGCTATGAGTGAAGGAACACTCAGGGCAATGCCGCTGACAAAGCATACACTCAACACCACGATAGTCATAAGAGAGTGTGTCATTCCCATCAGCGCCAAACTCAGAATGGAAAGAATAAGAGCTGTACGTAATATAAGGTGCACACCGTATTTCTGGGCTAGCTTTCCTGCGAATGGTGAAAGGAGCATGCCGATGATACCAGCGGTTCTGACATAAAGCATCTGTCGGCTATTCAGGCCAAATTCAGGGCCGCCAAGATAGTTACCCAAAACCGTATACATGCTCACAAAGGACATCAGGAGAACAAAAGCAACCGTGTAGCTTAACCATAAAGGATACGAGCGCAGAACGGTCTCCAACTGACTGAAAGCTGCCCAAATGCGAACATCTCGTTGAGGGGAGGGGGTTTTAGGTAGGAAAAAAAGGACGATTAGGAAGGTAATTGCATACAAAATGCCTAGCATCCGAAATACCGTATTCCACCCCATTTGTTCGCTAATGACAATACTAAATACCTGACCAGCAATACCCGCTACTAGAAAACCGGTGCTGATAAAGCCGATAGCTGTTACCCGTTTTTCGGCCGGAAACATATCGACGGCGTATGCGAGAGCAACGGGGGAAAAGGTGGCTGCAGCCAAACCTTGAAGCAAGCGCAGTGTAACTAATACAGAATATTGACTGGTTAAGCTGATGGATAACGAAATAATCGTTAATGCGAGCAGTCCGATGACGATAACCTGCTTTCGTCCAAAGCGGTTAGACAATCCACCATAAACAAGACATCCCGCCGCAAAGCCTAAGGAAAAGATACTGCCCGGTAGGGCTGCTTCGGCAAGCGTTTTTCCAAACACTTTAGCAAAAAGAGGGACCAAAGGGATCGTCACATACAGGCTGGACATAACGGCAACCGCTGACCAGCATAGGATTACAGTCATCCATGCATAAGGGAGAGCCACATTTTCTTTCTGTATAACGGTATGATTGGTTCGTAATTTACTCATCAATTGAACACTCCTTGATCATAAAATAAGTGGCTTGGTAATACACGAAATTAAATATATTAGGTAACCTAATTATATGTTTAAAAAAAATTTATCTGCCCACCCCCAATCTGTTTTCCATATGATGATGGATTTTTTCTATAATCCGCGAAAAAACGACCTGCTCCTCAGGCTCCAAAATACTCGCTAGAGAAGCACAGGAAGACCAAAATACAGGAAGCACTTGCTGTACAAGATGAGATCCCCCTTCTGTAATGCGCACATGAATTTTGCGTCGATCTGAGGAATTATGTTCTCTGATAATCCAGCCTCGTTGCTCTGTCCAGTCTAGGAGAGATGTAACAGATGCACGACGAATTCCCAGACGGTCGGCAATCATTGAAGGGCTCATCTGAGCCTGGGATTGGTGTAGTGTCAACAGCAACAATAAATCTAGCTTACTCTCTGTCAGGCCATAAGCAGCTAGATCCAAATCTATTGCGTCGAGCGTATTATCACCCGTCCATAGCAAGAAGAGACCAATACGGGCGAGTTGTCGATTCGTTTCTGCAAGAGCAGTTTGATCCATTAGCTCCAGATAAGGTTCTGGACCCAGACGGGGAAGAGGTTGCTGGACGGTGTCCCGCATACTTTGTTTTGGTGGCATACATTCACTCTTTTCATATAATTAGGTTATCTAACTATATATCAATATAGCGTATTGAAATGCATAAAACAATATCTAAAAAGAAATACTGCTACATTCAATGCAGAAGCAGGGTTAAAACTCGACAGAATGAACCAAACTGTGAATAGGTTACCAAAATGCGCCAATAGATAAGTGAAGGAGGCGTTCCTATGTTCCGCAAGCAGGAAAGAACGCTCATTATTGTATGTATAGTAATTGCGGCCATTATGCTATATGCCGTAATTAAAAGCATAGCTCGCTTGACTCCTTAGTTGGTAATCCAGAGTGATCCGCGATGTTTAAAATGTGAAATGAAGGAGTGAAACCCATTTGTCTTCACTGGACCCTGTATTACTAAGCCGGATGCTGACCGGAATTACCCTGTTTGTTCATATCGTATTTGCATCTATCGGCGTCGGCGTACCCTTAATGATTGCACTAGCAGAATGGCGCGGGCTGCGAACTGGTGATCCGCATTATACCCTGCTGGCCCGACGGTGGGCGCGAGGGTTTGTCATTACCGTTGCCGTGGGTGTCGTTACAGGTACCGCCATTGGTTTGCAGCTCAGCTTGCTTTGGCCCACCTTTATGCGGGTGGCTGGACAAGCGATTGCACTGCCTCTGTTTTTGGAGACGTTTGCTTTTTTCATCGAAGCTATATTCCTGGGCATCTATTTGTATACTTGGGATCGGTTTAAAAGCAAATATTTTCACCTGATGCTGCTCATCCCGGTAGCGATTGCCTCATCTGCATCAGCGGTTTTTATTACGACTGTGAACTCGTTCATGAACCAACCTCAAGGCTTTACACTCAAAAATGGAGTCATGACAAATATTCATCCCATCGAGGCCATGCTAAATCCGGCTACGCCGACCAAAGTTTCTCATGTACTGGCTTCCTCGTATACATTGAGCGCTGGGGTGCTGATGGGACTGGCTGCTTACAGTATGCTGCGGGGACGTAATCACGCTTATTTTAAAAAGGCGCTGAAGCTCACTGCCACCTGTACCATTGTGTTTGCCATCAGTACAGTGATGATTGGAGATGCATCCGGTAAATTTCTGGCCAAATATCAGCCGGAGAAGCTGGCCGCCGCCGAATGGCATTTTGATACGATGACGCACGCGCCCTTCGTATATGGCGGATACATGGATAAGAACGGTGAAATCAAATATGCCCTGAAAGTGCCTTATGCACTTAGTGTGTTGGCCGGGAACCTGCCCAGTACGGAGGTCAAGGGATTAAATGATTATCCCGTAGATGAGCGTCCGCCCCTGTCTATCCATTATATGTTTGACCTCAAAATCACCACAGGGGTGCTGATTCTCGTCATTCCGCTGTTGTATCTGATCCGCAAGCGTTTGCCAGGTCGCAAACCATACCCCAGATGGCTGCTGTTGGCGCTCATTCTGGTGGGGCCGATGGCGATGGTAGCTATTGAGCTCGGATGGATGTTCGCGGAGGTCGGTAGACAGCCGTGGATTTTACGCGGATATATGAAGGTGTCCGAAGCAGCAACCACTTCTACGAGTGTTGGGTGGATGCTGGTGTTGTTTGTTATTTTGTATCTGGTGTTGTGCTTCTCGGCCATTAAGGTACTCAGCAAGCTATTTCGCAATAAGGATGCGGTGGAAGAGATAAGACAGCTCGGCCTGGAAGGGGCTGATGGTAAGTGAGCTATGAAATTGTAGGCATCGCCATTTTGTGGACGTTCTTGTTCGGATATTTGCTTATAGCATCTATTGATTTTGGTGCAGGGTTTTTCAGCTTTTACAGTGTGTTAACAGGCCACCAGAACAAAATCCACAATATTATTCAACGGTATCTATCCCCGGTGTGGGAGGTAACAAACGTATTTCTCATCTTTTTTGTGGTGGGATTAAACGGGTTCTTCCCGGATGCGGCATATTACTATGGTACGGCGTTACTCGTTCCCGGCAGTATTGCGATTGTACTTCTCGCCATCCGGGGAGTGTATTATGCATACAATACGTATGGGCATTCCGGCACCAATAATATCGTCTACATGGCGTTGTACGGTGCGACAGGGTTACTGATTCCGGCGGCACTGTCGACGGTCCTCGCTATATCGGAAGGCGGCATTATTGTGGAGAACAGTACAGGTGTGCACCTGCAATGGGGGCAGCTATTAAGCAATCCCTACACGTGGGCGGTTATTTTTCTGGCGTTGGTAAGCGTACTGTATATCTCGGCGATGTTTTTGGCCTATTATGCCAAAAGGGCAGGAGACAAGGTCGCTTTTGAAATCGTACGAGGATATGCACTGCTTTGGAGCGGTCCAACGATTGTTGCGAGTCTGCTCGCATTTTTTCAGATTAACAAACAAAATCCAGATCATTTTACCAATATGCTGAACATAGCCTGGATGTTTGTCGCATCCTTCATATGCTTTGCGGGAGCAGTTTATCTGGTATGGCAGCGGCGGCATCTAGGGGTTTCGTTCATATTGGTGATGCTGCAATTTGCATTTGCCTGGTATGGCTACGGCCGCTCGCATCTCCCGTATGTTCTGTATCCCTACATTAATGTCTACGACAGCTTTACAAATTCTACGATGGCGTATGCGTTGATTACGGCGTTTGTTGCGGGTCTGCTGGTGCTGATCCCTTCGCTGATCCTGATATTAAGATTGTTTCTGTTCGATGCAAAATATGTGCGCGGACATGAAGGGAAGAAAGGGTGAGTTAGAGTGGCTGCTTTCGAGCATTTTACGATTATGTATGAGTCACCTATCATTATCGTCGTGGCGATTGTGTTTTTGTTTATTTATTCGGCACGCTTTAAAAATCCACAAGATTGACAACAACAGGTGGAACAGGCCTTCCTGATTGATCCGGGAGGTCTGTTTTTGCTGTATTATCGCAGAATTTCCTTTACAGACGTGATTGAATTATACTTTACATAGATCAGGATGTTGCATCATTTTATGTTCACACTCGAATGACAATATATAGTTAAATTGAACCGCTGCGTTTTTTGGAGAACGGGTTCATCAGGGAGGGAGCTGCATCATGCCCAAAGTTCGCTTTAACAATATGGATCATGTAAATACCGATAAAACCATCAAGCAATTCAGACAATGGCGGCAGGAGCGACGCAGCAAAATAAAGGATTATACGTTCGTTGTGCCAAACCATCCCCCGGAGCTGGAGTTTCTGCATAGCAATCGGGAGATGGCGACAGCCACCTGGGTGGGACATTCCACCTTTTTCATCCAGTATCTTGGGCTGAATATCATCACCGATCCGGTGTGGGCAGAGCGTATGGCTTTTGATAAAAGGTTGGCCCCGCCCGGCATTCGCATCCAGGATGTACCACCACTAGACATCATTCTGCTGTCTCATTCACACTATGATCATTTACATTTAGAATCCTTACGGAAATTATATCGTGCAAATACGCTGATGCTTGTACCCACAGGGTTAAAGGCAAAAATGATCCGCAAAGGTTTTCGTAACTGTCATGAGCTGCAATGGTGGGAGCATTTTACGGTAGGAGGGGTACGATTTACATTTGTTCCAGCCCAGCATTGGACACGACGCACGCCGTTTGATACGAACACTTCGCATTGGGGTGGATACGTTCTGCAAAGTGAACAGCAGGTGATTGGCTCTGCCACGTCCGTCACGGAATCTCATCCTCATTCGAATACAGATTCAGAGCATACACCGACGTTGTATTTTGTGGGAGACACTGGATATTTTCGTGGGTTTAAGGAGATTGGCGAGCGCTTTGCCATTGACCTGACCTTTATGCCGATTGGCGCGTATGAACCGGAATGGTTCATGACCTCGCAGCACGTGACACCGGAGGAGGCATTGCAAGGGTTTGTAGATTGCGGCGCAGATCAGATGATTCCGATGCACTACGGAGCCTTCAAACTAGCGGATGATACGCCAAGAGAGGCGCTGGATCGTCTCGAAGCGGAGCGTGAGCGTATGGGTATTGCGAAGGAACGCATTCATGTTCTAGGGCACGGAGAGACGCTGAAAATTGGACGTCGCTGTTCAACTACAATCTGAGAGATTCGACATCATCCTTATATAAGAGGATTTTGCAAAATCCTGATAAACAAAGCGGCTCGGCGGACAATTAACTTTGCCTGCCGAGCCGCCTTTTTTGGTTTTTAGCTATAATGCAGGGTTAAACTGCTTCGGAATCACTTGCCAAAGAGGAATCGCTGTTGGCGATGGGATGACGAACGATTTTAACTTCATAGAACGTGATTTTATTTTCAATAATATAGTCCGGAATTTGACGATGGCTATGGGATTCGCGGAAAGCTTCGCTTTTCGTCCAGCCTTGGAAGTTCTCTTTTTCTTTCCATCGTGTACTGATCGTTACTTCCTCATAATCCTCCGTGTTTTCAGTCAGCAGCACTTCCAGACCGAGAAAGCCTTCCATTTTTTCAACTTTTCCTTCTTTGTTAAATCTTTCGATGAGTAGATGTGCATTGCCCGGTGTGATTTTAGATGTATTTGTTACGATAACCATATTAAATTCCTCCTGAATGATGTGGTATGGTCGGTATAATAACCGGATAGCCATCCTCAAATTTGATGGTAGCGTTCATTTCATAAATGTCGCGAAGAAAAGCAGACGTCAAAATCTCATGGGGTTCGCCGACAACGGCGATTCGTCCCTTTTTAAGCGCAATCATATGATGACAATAGGCCGCAGCTTGCTGCAAATCATGTAGTACCATAACAATCGTCAAGCCGGACTCGTGATTGATACGCCGCAGCATATCCATAACTTCAAATTGGTGGGCGATATCCAGAAAAGTGGTCGGTTCATCGAGCAAAAGAATACCCGTTTGTTGGGCCAAGGCCATTGCAATTCGCGCTTTTTGTTGTTCACCTCCCGATAGAGTATGGAACATCCGATCCGCATAGGGCTGGATACCCGTGATCTTCATGACATGGTCCACGATTTGCTGGTCCTGTCCGGTATAGCGTACCTTCAAGCCCTTGGCATGAGGAGATCTTCCGTAAGCGACCAGCTCGCGGACCGTCAATAACGGCAGCATATCCTTCATTTGCGGTAGCATTGTAATCGTCTGGGCAAAATCACGCCGCTTGTATTCCTGCACGGGCTTGCCCAATACGGAAACCTGACCCTGATCCTGCTTGAGCAACCGGGTCATAATCCGCAAAAGCGTGGATTTGCCTGAACCGTTCGGCCCGACGATCGCGGTGAGCTGACCAGCAGGCAAGGTGATATTCACATCGACCAGCTTGAAATACCCACGTTGTAAGGAGATATGCTCACCCTGAATGGCTGTCATCCGAAATTCCCCCGTTTCTTGAGTAAGATTAAGAAGAACGGTGCCCCAATGACGGCCAGCAAAATACCTACAGGCAGTTCAATCGGGTCAAACCAGGATCGCGCCACCGTATCTGCGAGAACAACCAGCGTTCCGCCGCCCACAATGGAAAGGGGAAGGAGGAAACGATAATCTTCCCCGATTAGCAGCCGTATGACATGGGGAACGACCAGTCCTACAAAGCCGATCAACCCGGCTACACTGACTGCTGTACCGGCCAGCAGGGCAGAAAGCAGGATAATGAGCATACGTTGAAGCTCTACTCGCTGGCCCAGCAGCTGTGCTGAATCGTCGCCCAGTAGCAGTAAATTAGCAGGTTTAATCGCAAAGAAAGAGGCGATTAATCCAATGATGGCGTAAGGCGCCATGAACTCCAGATGATGCCAGCTTCTTCCGTTTAATCCGCCGGATAGCCAAGGAAGAACGGCCTGTACGCGGTCGCTGAACATGACCATTACGCCGTTGGTGAGTGCGCCCAGCAGCGCATTGATCGCAACGCCAGCCAGCACAATTTTGACAGGCGACGCCCCTCGGTCCCAAGCCAGCAGATAAATGACGATTGCGCTCAGAAAGGCTCCCAAAAAGGCGGTTATCGGAAGAAGGTAGCTAAGCTGGGGAAGCATCACCATCGTAATGACGGCGGCAAGTCCACCTCCAGCCGATACACCAATAATGCCAGGGTCAGCCAATGGATTTTTCATGACACCTTGAAGAAGGGCTCCGGAAGCTGCAAGACAAGCTCCTACCAGTAAACCTACTAATACTCTGGGTAGCCGGAGATCCATCAGGATCGTGCGATATGTAGATTCATCATTATGTAGCAAAACATGATTGATTTCTTGAAGTGGAATCGACACCGAACCGTAGGCTAGACCGTACACAGAGACGGCCAGCAGTAGAATCGGAAGGGTAATCCAGGCGATGGTGCGTCTTCTGGCGCGCTGTAGTTTGTTCATCGCCATCGCCTATTTCGCCGGATACAGCTTTTGATGCATCAAATCCAGCGCTTTAGTGACCCGTGTGCCCGGATTCGTACCGAACAGATCTGAAGGTAAAACCTCGACCTGATTGTTTTTAACTGCTCGGATTCCGTTCCAAGCTGCATTTTCCTGCATTTCCTTTATAAATGCAGCTTTAACATCTTCTGTATTGCCATGAGTCATGATGAAGATGTAGTCAGGGTCAGCCTGTATGATGCGTTCTGTGTTCAGCTGCGCATATTGCGGGAAATTTTGCAGGCCCGGAAAATCAGCGGCGATGTTAGAGCCACCCGCAGCTTCCAGAATGTTTCCACTCAGTGAATTCGGCAGTGCCGCCATGTACGTAGCCGGGGCTCCGTAGACGAGCAACACCTTCGGTTTGGAGGCAGAAGCGGTTTCCTTTTGTAGCTTGGTTACTTGTTGGTCAATTTGCTGGTTCAGCTTTACGGCCCCGGCTTGCTTTTGTAGTAATTGTCCGAACAGTGTAATTTGTGTCTGGATATCCTGAACTGAATTGGCACTAGTCAGCAGCAGCTGTGAACCTACTCCTTCAATGGCTGGAATGTCTTTTTCATTCATAGGATAATTGCCTAGCACGACATCCGGTTTGAGCATCGTAATTTTCTCCAAATCTACTTCATGAGTGGAGCCTATTTGCTGAACGTTCTCAGCAGCAGGTACGACGACAGGTCCATTGGAGTTGGGTCTTCCTACGGCTGTCCCGCCCAATGCGTATATAATATCCAGATCGCCATTGCTGAGCGCAACGATATGTTGAGGAACCTTTTGAAACGCCAACGTCCGTTTTGAAAAATCAGTAACTTGGATGGCTGCACTGCTTGTCGTGCCAGAAGTGGCAGATACGGAGGCACTGGTTGGTTTATGATCTGTGGTCGGGGCACCATTACTACATCCGGTAACTGCCAATAAAAGCACTGCGGACGACCACAACATATAAGATTTCATGTTATTCCTCCTGCAATTTTCGAGTTAAACAATAATGATAATCATTTTCAATTATATATAAGAGAATGATAATGAATATCACTGGGCAATGTCAATTAAAAAAACAAAATTTTTAAATAAATTTTGAACTAAAAATAAAAGGGATATATTCGAATTAAAGAAGAAGGAACCACAAATTTTTCTTAAAAAATAGCATATATCAAGGGATTATGTACACGCAAATACATATTGACATTTTCGAAAAGTGTAAGATATATTGGTGATGGGTTTACTTTATTTTGCGAAATTATGGAATAGGGAGGTGGGGAGACAAGCTCGAAAAGAGCTATTTTTTTAAATTATCAATTGAGAATGATAATCAATTAGTTTATTCTCGTGGGGAGGGACTGCTGTCAAAATGAAGAAGGGGTATTCTGCAATTATTGCTGTGTTTCTGCTGGTGAGTGTGCTGAGCTTTTGGCCAACTTCGTCATCTGTAGGAGCCGCTACGGCTTCTCCAAAATTGGCGGATGGTACATACACGCTCAAATACAATATCCTCAAGGCAGAAAATGACTCGGTGTCCATGGCTAATGATTATTTTGAAAAACCAGCTAAGTTGTATGTGAAAAAAGGTCATATGACCATGCAAATTAAGCTGAATCATAGCGAATGGACAACCGGGTTTAAAGTAGATTACAAAGGCAAAATCATCGATACCAAGGTCATCCATAAGGATGCCAAAACCGATACCCGCACCGTACAATTTCCAATTACGAGTGTGAACAGCCCGCTAATCTCTAAAATCCATGTTACTGTCCCTGCGTATAACTACGATCATGACTATACGATCCGCTTCGCTTTTGATTCCAAAAGTGCCAAAAAAGTAGCAGCCGTCCAGTCAGCAAAATCAACTAAATCTTCCAAGAAGTAAATTCAAGCCATCTCTATCGTTCATAAAATCAACACAAATTCAAGCATAAAAAATGGAGGAGTGTGTGTAGATATGAATATGGTAATGAATCGCTTTGAGCAATTTTCTTTTAAGAAGGTATTCGTAGCATTGATCATGACAGCGCTTGTTTTTGCACTTGTTGCTCCATTCTCAGCTAAAGCGGCAGCAGCCGACGGCACGTACAACGTAGACTACACCGTTCTGAAGGATCAAACCAATGAGACTTCTCGATTGGATAGCTACCTGACGAAGCCTGCTCAGGTTACGGTAGCTAACGGCAAAAATGTCGTTCGTCTGACTGTGAAAAGCAGCAATCTGATTACAACGTTCAAAGTAGAGCAAAATGGCGTACTGCAAGATGCGACTGTAGTGAGCACAGATACTGCTAGCAACACTCGTGTAGTGGAATTCGAGGTTGCTGATCTGAATGCAAAAGTGAATGCTTACGCTGAAATCACAATCCCAGTAATCGGCTACACAGGCAAGTATGATGTACAACTGCAATTCGACGAAATATAATCCAAAAATAAAACGTAAAGGAGATTAAGAACATGAACATGATTATGAATCGTATGGAAAAATTGTCTTTGAAAAAAGTAATGCTTACTGTACTGATGGCAGCGCTTGTTTTTGTGGTACTGGCCCCATTTTCTGCCAATAAGGCGAATGCGGCTTTGCCTAATGGAACGTATCAATTGCCTTATACCGTTTATAAAGATGGAACCACTCAGCCATCTTACATGGATACAAATGGTTATGTGAAAAAACCAGCCACACTGATTGTTACGAATGGTCAATATAAAGTGAGAGTAGCTATTACCAAGAGTGCATGGGTTACTGAATTCAAAACTCAACAAAACGGTCAGTATGTGAATGCGACTGTGGTAAGCACATCAGGGGATACAAGAATAGTCGAATTCCCTGTAACTAGCCCGTCTCAAAAATTGAACGTTAAACTGCATGTAAGTGTGCCTGCAGAATACACTGGTGGTATTCCGTACGATCACGACTATGTTGTTCAATTCCAATTCGACGACAGCGATATCTAAGGCTTCTTTTTGAAAATATAATTTTGAATTGAATACTCATTTGGAGCTTACTTTCAATGCCCCAAATGAGTATATTTTAAGTAGGGGGATACATCACCTTGAAAAGCCGATTTAACAAATACATTACGACATTCGCTGCTATTCTAATGTTGTTTTCTTTATTTTCACCATACGTAGGAGCAACCCCTGAAGTTGATTCCACTTCCCAAAATTTGCCCGATTCAAGCACTACAGTCACTAGTGCTACTTATGCTACTTATGAGATGCCGGTAGAAGTACCTAGCACATATGCTGAGCCTACCAATGCTGTAACTACCACAGATGCGACCTATGCAGATGGAGAATACCTGATTGATTACAAACCTTTAAGAAAGACAGTCAGCGGTAACACCAGAGATTCGAGTTTCAAAACAAACTATACCTATCCTGGAGATTTGATCATTAAGGATGGAAAATACCATTTTTCATTTAAGTTTGCGGAAACTCAAGGGCTATCGAAATTTTTAGTAGAACAAAACGGGGAAACAGTTCCCGCAAAAATAGAGGTGGATTCTGGGAAAGCTTCCGGGACTGTAAGCTTCGATGTTTATGATTTTCATCAAAATGTAAATACGGAGTTTGGATTTAATAGCAGTTCTCCGTGGTATGTAGATACCGATCCAGATCGTTCAGTGAAGGAATGGATTGAGTTTGATCCTTCCAGCTTGAGACTTAAAAACTCAACGGAGAATCCAACGGTTCCACCTGTAACACCACCGGTGACGCCTCCTAATGCAGGAGAAAAACTTTCTGATTTGGACTTTACCCTTTTGAAAGATGGAACCAATGAAAAGTCTATGATGGATGGGTATACGGAGAAACCAGGCTCACTAATTGAGCGTGGAGGTAAACAATATGCCCAGTTCACATTAAAGAACAGCAAACAGATTGATGGTTTTAAGGTAGAGCAAAATGGGGTGTTAACCGACACTTCTGTTGTAAGTGAAGATCAAACTGCGAATACACGAGTGATCGAGTTTGAAGTGAAAGAACTGCCTGCCAAGCTCAACGCATGGGTGAGCATCAACTGGCCTGAGCTGGGCTACGTGCATACTTATAATGTAGATCTTCAGATGTCTTCTGCACCCGCCCCATCAGATTTGGCGGATGGAACGTATTCTATTAATTTTAATACCCTGCACGCCACAAAAGATCAGCCATCAGCCATGGCACAGTATCTGTTGTCTCCGGCAACTTTGACGGTAGCGAAGGGACAAAAAGAAGTTTCCTTCACCATTAAAGACAGCACTACAGTGACGGAATTCAAAACTGAACAAAATGGAACGTTGACGGATGCAGATATTGTAAGTGTGGACAAGACCGCCAATACACGTATTGTGAAATTCAAAGTAGCGGATTTGGACGCGATTTTGAATGCGCAGGTACATGTGAGCACGACCTATCCAGGTGGGGTTTATGAGATGGACCATAAACTTCGGCTTCAGTTCGATAAAAACAGTATCTCGGGAACGGACAACGGTTCAACTCCAGTAACGTCAAATCTGGACTTCACGCTGTTAAAAGACGGTTCAAGTGAAAAGTCTATGATGGATGGATATACAGAAAAACCGGGTACTCTGGTTGAACGTAAAGGCAAGAAATATGTACAGTTCACTTTGAAAAACAGCAAACAAATTGACGGCTTTAAAGTAGAACAAAATGGAGTATTGACCAACACGACCGTAGTAAGTGAAGATCAAACGGCGAATACACGTGTTATCGAATTTGAGGTTAAGGAAGTGCCTGCCAAACTGAATGCATGGGTAAGCATCAACTGGCCTGAGCTGAACTATGTAGAAACCTATGATGTCGATCTTCAATTAGGAGCGGCAACAACCCCGGTTGATCCTGGGACGCCAGGCACACCAGGCACGCCCGGAAAGAATTTAGCTGATGGAACGTATTCAATCAACTTCGATGCGCTGCACGCAATCAAAGATCAAAAATCGGCCATGGCGCAATATTTATTGTCTCCGGCCACACTGACGGTATCAAAAGGCAAGTATGAAGCCTCCTTTACCATCAAAGACAGCACCACCGTGACAGAGTTTAAAACAGAACAAAGCGGGACACTTACGGATGCAGATATCGTTAGTGAGGACAGGAATGCTAATACACGTGTTGTGAAATTCAAAGTGGCGGATTTGGACGCTATTCTGAATGCACAGGTACATGTGAGCACGACCTATCCAGGTGGGGTTTATGAGATGGATCATAAGCTTCGTCTGCAATTTGACCGCAGCAGCATTACAGCTAAAGGACCGGATAACGGAACCACAACCCCAGTTGAAAATGGCAGATACAGCATTGATTTCTCCGTACTCAAAAACGGAAGCAATGAAATATCTGTGATGGATGGATATATGCAAAAGCCAGCCACACTGTTAAAACAGTCTGGTAAAAATATCATTCAGATCAAAATGGACAAGAGCAGCTGGATCAAAACGTTCAAAGTAAATGGTGCAGAGGCTCAGGTTGTCGATCAATCAAGCTCCGCAAATACAAGAACAGTACAATTTGAAGTGCCAAATCTGTCGGATAAAGTGACAGTGAATACGCATGTCATCGTACCTGGATTGGATTTGAGTGGTATCCCATATGATCACGTGTATGATGTGCAGTTCCAATTCGAGCCTGCTACCATTCGAAGCTTTGTTGAGCCTACCTCTTCAGGGGCGGCTGATCCCATGATTAAACTGGATTTTGACAAGCTTGCCAATGGTAAATATGCTTTGAAATTCAGTATTGTTTTGTCAGATGGCTCAACAGCAGCAGATTCACAGGCTCAACGCTTCATCACTGACGAACCGGCGCAATTGGTCGTGGAAGGCGACAAACGGTTTGTAGGTCTGAAGCTGCAAAACAGCAATGAAGTGAAGGCGCTGCGTATTTGGGACAACGCAAGCGGGGACTACCGAGATGCAGAAGTGACCCAGGAAGATGCAGCAAGCAATACGAAGCATGTTCGTTTTAGCGTAAGTGACTTTAAGAGCAATGTAAAAGGCCAACTGGTTGTCTACGAAGCTCCTAAAGTGGCAAGTAGCGCTCAGATGGTTTTCAAGGCGGAGGATCGAGTAGAAAAGGTATATGATTTTGAATTTAAATTCGATACCAGCAATGTATCTTATCACAACGAAACCAAAGCAGACGAAGTAGAACAGGGGAAAAATAACTTGGCCGATGGAGAGTACACTGCGAACTTCCGTGTACTGGCGAACGGAACAGACAAGGATTCTCTAGTGGCTCCTTTTGTGCAGAGTCTAGCGAAGTTGATTGTGAAAAATGGCAAGGTTCAGGCTCATGTAACCGTTACGGACAACCAGGCTTTGAAGCTATTCCAAACGGATTTTGAAGGCCGTTATGCCAATCCGATGATTATGGGTTCGGACACTAAAGGTGACACGCACACGATTGCGTTCGAAGTACCTGATCTGGATAAGAAGTTAAGTGTGTACACACAGGTATATCTGCCTGAGAAATACATTCTAAATGAGAAATTCGGCGGACAGATTCAATTTGACCGTGCATCGCTTAAAGGTGAGGGGGTCAATACAGCTACAACCGTAACCCCTACTGAACCGATAGTAGCTTCTACGGACAAGGCAGCAGAAACAACTGCATCTGTAGCTGAAACCAAACCAGTAGTTGAGCAACCGGTTCAAATGGCTTCCGAGAAGCAATACACGATTAATTACAACGTATTTAAAGACAAAACGAGTGAAGCTTCCGTTATGGACGGTTATCTCGACAAGCCAGCCACACTGATTGAAAAGGGAGACAAGCGCTATATCCAAGTGACATTGAAAAATAGTTCTTGGATGCCAACTTTACAAGTGGAGCAAAACGGTACCCTGAAAGATGTAGAAGTGATCTCGACATCCGGCGATACACGTGTCGTTCAATTCGAGGTAGGGGACTTGTCCCAGAAAATCAGTGCTTACACACACGTTATTGTGCCTGGCTTGGTTCTTGGCGGAGTGCCGTATGATCACTGGTATACAGTTCAGTTCCAATTTGATGAAGCAAGCCTGAAAGCGAAGTAGCCTCAGGTTGTGACCTCAATGAAGCCCGAATAACAGCAAAGTTTGTATGCAAGCAAGTCTTGGTGCCTCGGCGTCAAGACTTGTCAGCATTTACATACCCGAGGAATTTGCAAAAATCCAATAAGCGACTTCTAGTGAACAATATGTAGATCAAACAGTCTAGTTCGTCTATATATTGCACTTTGGAGCGACTGGAGTCGAATTTTGCTAAATCCTGATACCCGAAAAGTTAGGGTTCCTAATGCAGTTCTATATTTTGAATTGAGGTGACTGGATTTTCATGAAACGATATATAGCATGGGCTCAAGGAAGATCGTTTTGTTTGTATATGTTAATCGGCATCGTGATCTTGTTGCTGGCCGGATGTTCGGGAGGAGGACAGGCTGGACAGAATCAGAGCGATGGTTCGAAATCAGCGGCAACATCTGATGCAACCGGAAAGTCGTCTGACGGTAAAGCTCAAGCTCCTCGTATTGTGGCGACTACGGTAGCCATTGCGGAAATCACGGATGCGCTGGGCCTGGATTTGGCAGGTAAGCCGACAAGCACGAAAGTGCTGCCTGACCGTTACAAGGATGTGCCTGATGTGGGTAATCCGATGAGTCCCGACATGGAAAAAGTGATGTCACTGAAGCCGACGGATGTACTGTCGGTGACGACACTGAAATATGATCTGGAGCCTAAATTTAAAGATTTGAACATCAATGCCGAATTTTTGAATTTTGAAAGTCTCGCGAATATGCAAAAAGAAATTCAAAAGCTGGGAGACACGTTTGGCAAAGCCGAAAAGGCTAAAGAGATTAATGGAGCGTTGGATGCCAAAGTAACTGAGATTCAACAAAAGATCAAAGGGAAGAAATCTCCTAAAGTATTGATTTTGCTGGGAGTACCGGGAAGCTATCTGGTGGCTACCGAGCATTCCTATATTGGGGATCTGGTTAAAATTGCAGGCGGAACAAATGTGGTTCAGGGCGAGAAGGTGGAGTTCATTGCCCACAATACCGAAGCCTTGCAGCAATCCAACCCTGATATCATTTTGCGCGCTGCACACGGGATGCCGGATGAAGTAGTGAAAATGTTCGATGAAGAGTTCAAAACCAACGATATCTGGAAGCATTTCAACGCTGTGAAAAATGGGCATGTCTATGATCTGCCTGAACCGTTGTTTGGCACAACAGGGAATCTAGCGGCAAACTCGGCGCTAGATGAGCTGATGAAAATGCTGTATCCTTCGAATTAAAGGAGGCTGATGACATGTCCAAAAAAGGTTGGAGTCTTATTGTTGTAATGGTCTTGCTCGTCGGCGTCATGTTATATTCAGCGATGACAGGTAGTCTCAAGGTGGATTTGAGTCAGTTGGTCACCGGATTGTGGACAGGTACAGATGATCAGGTGAATGTGGTCAAGGACCTGAGACTACCGAGAATTATCGTAGCCGTTATGGCAGGTGCAGCACTTGCAGTGGCGGGTGTCTTGCTGCAAGCTGTTATGAAAAACCCGCTGGCAGATGCCGGAGTTATCGGCATTTCTTCGGGAGCAGCATTGATCTCGCTGATTGCGGTGACGGTCTTTCCAATGCTTTATTTCTGGATGCCGTTCTTTTCATTTATTGGCGGTGCGATAGCTTGTTTAATGGTTTATGGATTTTCATGGAGATCCGGCTTGCATCCGATTCGTCTCATTCTGATCGGGGTAGCTGTGAATGCCATTTTTTCTGGTTTAGGTCAGTCATTTAATTATCGAGGCAGTTATGCGGTCACCAGCATTAACCAGGTTACTACTTCAACCTTGTCTATGAAAAAATGGGTAGATGTCGAGGTTATTGTGACCTATGGCGGGATTGGACTAATTTTGGCCATGCTCGTGTTCTCTTGGTGCAATTTCTTGTCCCTTCAAGATAAAACAGCTAAAAATCTGGGATTCAATGTAACGCGCGCACGACTTTTGATTTCTGTGATTGCAGTGCTGCTTGCAGCAACGGCTACAGCCATCGCAGGAGTGATTGCCTTTATCGGCCTGCTCGTTCCGCATTGTGCCCGCTACCTAGTTGGCTCGGATCATAAGTGGTTGATTCCATTTTCAGCCTTATGTGGTGGCTTGCTGCTGCTGCTCGCGGATACTCTGGGGCGGACGGTGCTTGCTCCCAATGAAATCCCGGCTTCTATTATTATGGCCGTCATTGGCGGGCCGTTCCTGATATTCCTGATCAGAAAGGCGGATCGCACCTATGGACATTAAGGATATAACCTTCTCATATGATCGGAAAACAGATCGTCTGCACGCTATTCATGCTGTTATTGAGTCGGGACGGATTACGACCATTATCGGTCCCAACGGATGCGGCAAATCGACGCTGCTCAGCGTGATGTCCAACAATGCTGTTCCTCGCTTGGGACAAGTGGTTCTGGACGGCAAGGAGATAGCCCACTACAAGCCCAAGGAGCTGGCCCGTCAATTGGCGGTAGTTCATCAGCAGAATGAGGCACCTTCCGACTTGACTGTAGAAAAGCTCGTTAGCTTCGGCAGGTTGCCGCATAAGAACATGTTCACAGCGAGGCGTGACGAGGATGAGGAGGCGATCGAGTGGGCGATAGCCTGTACTAACCTGAACGAACGTAGAACTCGCACGTTGGATCAACTCTCAGGAGGAGAACGGCAGCGTGTATGGATTGCAATGGCCTTGGCACAGCGGACGCCCATTTTATTTTTGGATGAGCCGACTACCTATTTGGATATGTACTACCAGCTTGAAATTTTAGAGCTCATTCGGCAGTTAAACCAGGAACATGGACTGACAATCGTGATGGTGCTGCATGATATCAATCAGGCTATTCGGTATAGCGATGTAATGATTGCCATGAAGGAAGGGCGTATTATAGCGAACGGCCCACCTACAGAGGTCGTTACATCTGAACTGATCCAGGCAGTTTATGATGTGGAGGTCGTAATCAAACAGGATGATGAAGCGGGCATGTATCTCATTCCGATAGGAGTCGGGGCTTCCTGACATTTACAAGCATACGGAACATTAATGCTGCGACTGAATAACGCGTTTGTCCTCACGGCATTTCAACGAATTTAAAACATGAAAATGGCTCTGGTCCATGTGTTTTGTCAGGTGACAACCGTGGAGACAGAAGCATTTTTTATTTTATTTATAAGATATTGGATGAGATTCAGGGACGGTTATGCTTATACTACGGTTCGAATCCGATCTTTTGTGTGTTATACTATTGCCGTCGGTAATTTTGTGTTTAGCACTTAACTAATGATAAGGATGGTATGCTTATATGATCAGTACAAGCGGCGTAACGCTTCGTTATGGGAAACGCCCACTTTTTGAAGACGTAAATATCAAATTTACTCCTGGGAACTGCTACGGCCTGATTGGGGCGAATGGCGCGGGCAAATCCACTTTTTTGAAAATTCTTTCCGGTGAAATCGAAGCCAATTCAGGCGAGGTTCACATGACACCGGGCGAACGGATGGCAGTGCTCAAGCAGAACCATTATGAATACGATGAATTCCCGGTTCTGGAAACCGTTATTATGGGTCATACGCGTCTGTATGAAATCATGAAGGAAAAAGATGCGCTGTATGCCAAAACAGAATTTACTGAAGCAGACGGCCTGCGTGCCGGTGAACTGGAAGGCGAATTTGCGGAGCTGAACGGTTGGGATGCTGAGCCGGATGCAGCTTCCTTGCTGATCGGTCTTGGTATTCCTCGCGACCTGCATGACAAGAACATGTCTGAGCTGAGTGGTAATGACAAGGTACGTGTTCTCCTGGCTCAAGCGTTGTTTGGTCGTCCGAACAATTTGCTGCTTGATGAGCCTACCAACCATTTGGACCTCGAATCCATTCAATGGCTGGAAAATTTCTTGATGGACTATGAAGGCACCGTCATCGTCGTATCCCATGATCGTCACTTCCTGAACAAGGTATGTACGCATATTGCGGATATCGATTTTGGCAAAATCCAGATGTACGTCGGCAACTACGACTTCTGGTATGAGTCCAGCCAGCTTGCGCTTGCCTTGACGCGTGATGCCAACAAGAAAAAGGAAGAGAAGATCAAGGAACTGCAAGCCTTTATTCAGCGCTTTTCCGCGAATGCTTCCAAGTCCAAACAAGCTACTTCACGTAAAAAACAACTGGATAAAATTACGCTGGACGACATCCGTCCATCGAACCGTAAATATCCTTTCCTGAACTTCAAGCCTGAACGCGAAGCAGGCAAACAACTCTTGACAGTAGACCGCCTCAGTAAAACCGTTGAAGGCGAGCAAGTGCTGAATGAGTTCAGTCTGGTTGTGAACAAAGGCGATAAAATCGCGTTTGTTGGGCCGAACGGTTTGCCTAAATCGACGCTCTTCCAAGTATTGATGAACGAGATTGAAGCAGACAGCGGAGAATTTTCTTGGGGGATTACAACTAGCCAAGCTTATTTCCCGAAAGATAATTCCACCTATTTTGAAGGTGTGGACATGAATCTTGTGGAATGGCTCCGTCAATATTCCAAGGATCAGGACGAAACGTTCCTGCGTGGCTTCTTGGGACGTATGCTTTTCTCTGGTGAAGAAGCACTTAAGAAAGCAAGTGTACTGTCCGGGGGCGAAAAGGTTCGCTGTATGCTGGCGAAAATGATGCTGAACGGTGCCAATGTGCTGTTGCTGGAAGAACCGACCAACCACTTGGATTTGGAGTCCATTACAGCGCTGAACAATGGTCTGATTGATTTTGACGGTACTATATTGTTCACATCTCATGACCATCAGTTTATTCAAACGATTGCGAACCGCATTGTGGAAATTACACCAAACGGCGTAATCGACCGTACGATGAGCTATGATGAATACTTGGAAAATGAAGAAATCGCGAAATTGCGTGAACGTATGTATCCGGTAGAAATCGGCTAAAATTCCAACCGGCTATCTTCAACAACTAGATAAACGAAAGAGGAGCTCCTTTAGGCCATTGAGATGGCAGGGAGACTCCTCTTTTTCGTTTTTGTGCCATGCCCATAGCTTACCTGGCTCTGGCCGTGAGGTAAGATAGACCTCGCCAGACCTTTGGTACCCTATAAAGGCTATGAGGTGGCTTATGATCCGCCTGTACGACGGCGTTGGTTGTTCGGCTTCTTCGTATTTTGGCTTTTCAGTGTTTTGGTGGAACCGCCTTGAAAGCCGCCCTGCTGTGAAGCGCCGGACTGCTGTTTTTTTTGTGCCAGCTTTTCCCGAATGGCATCTGCGAGATTAACTTTACGTGGTTCATTGGCATCGCTCATGAATAAATTCCTCCTGTTGCCGCCAGATTCATGTCAATCATGTTGGATTGAAGAAAAACGCGGCTGTGTCCTCATTTTATACGTTTTTAAAAGAAGGGACAAGGGCAACAATGATAACACCCATCTGGGGTGGGGCGGGAGAGAAAACGTCTGTTTTTTGTGTGAAGGAAAAAATGTTTTGTGTAACCTACAGGAATGGGGCCTGGCAATACTTTTTCGTTGTTCCTACAGCGATGCAGATCGGAAAGACTGTTTCTCTAGACCCACACAAAGTTCGTCTGCTATCCTGAAAATAACAGTTACCCAAAGGTGAATTGTTATTTTCAGGATAGCTACGCTGCTTGTTTGAAAAGTTAATGTTGAGGGTTCAAGGCAGCGATGCTGCTATTTTTATTTTTGGGCCCGGTGAGGTCGTTCTGCTGGGAACTATATATTTGAAGGAGTGTCCTACGTTGTGGTAAATGTCTATGATGAAATCCGAAAAGGTGAGCGTGGGGCGTGGGTAAGCATTGCTGCTTATCTCTTGCTGTCCGCCTTTAAGCTGATTAGCGGGTATATATTTGCTTCTAGCGCATTGCGGGCGGATGGCTTCAATAATGTCACCGATATTGTAGTGTCGGTTGCTGTACTGGTTGGACTGAGAATTTCCCAAAAGCCACCGGACTCTGATCATGCCTATGGACATTTTCGGGCAGAAACGATCGCGGCGCTGCTGGCGTCCTTTATTATGGCTGTCGTCGGTTTGCAGGTGCTTATTGATGGGATCGGCAGCATTTTCAAGGGCGGAAAGCAAATACCGGATATCACCTCCGCGGGTGTAGCTGTGATTTGTGCCGTGATTATGCTGGGAGTGTACTTGTACAATAACAGGCTGGCACGGCAAATTAACAATAAGGCTTTGCTGGCAGCGGCCAAGGATAATCTATCGGATGCACTTGTCAGTGTTGGGGCAGCAGTTGGCATTATCGGCGCACAGTTCGGGCTACCCTGGCTGGATACTGTAGCTGCGATCGCGGTAGGATGTATCATTTGCAAAACAGCGTGGGATATTTTTAAGGATTCCACACACAGCTTGACCGATGGATTTGATGAGCAAGAACTGTCTGACTTACGAAGTACGATTGCCCGTATACCTGGAGTAGAGGGGATTCGGGACGTTAAGGCACGTGTACACGGCAATCATGCACTAGTGGATGTGGTCATTGAGGTGAATCCGCAACTCAGCCTGATTGAAGGGCATCGGATCAGCGACCGGATTGAGGAGCGCCTACAAGAGGTTCATAATACGATGCATGTCCATGTCCATGTAGAACCCAAATTATAGATTAATTATTAAATAGTTAGTATTAAAAGTGACTTTAGACCTATATGTAAAAGGCGTATACGCTTCCTTTTGTGACGTTTGGATTATATCTCTCTTCCTGCTGCTTTTACTATAATGAAGGCATGTCCGGCTATATTCGTCGGAATTGGATATGCTCTTCAAATTCGTAAAAACAGCCAGGAGGTGCAACATTGAGAAGACGCGTGATGGGAATGCTCATGACGTCAGCCGCGCTGTTGACAGCAATTCATGTGGCGCCGGGTCAGGTTGACGCAGCGGCATCAACAGCATCCACGGGACAGAAGGCGGTTATTCAGGCGGCTGTAAAGCTTAGATCCGGTCCTTCGACTACAGGGGATGTAGTCAGCTTTATGAAGCAGGGAGAGGCCGTAACGGTATTGGAGAAAACCAACAGCTATTGGTATAAGATCAAGACTTCTGATGGAGTAACCGGATACACTAGCAGCTCCGACAAGTACATAAAAGTTGGCGCTACCAGCGTCGCTGCTGCTGTCACCCCGTCTACCACTCGTAAATCGGAAGCCACAGAGTCAGTTAAAAATGTTTCAGCTAAAGAGGCTGTGGCCTCAGTGAATAGTTCTGCCGGTCAAACGAAAGCTACGATTCAAACGTCCGTTCGTTTGCGGGCGGAGGCATCCACTTCTTCCGAGGTTTTGGGTTATTTGAATGCAGGGGATGTCGTTACGATTACCGATCCAAGTAATGCCTATTGGTTCAAGGTTACCAATGCTGGTGGTACGGTGGGTTACGTCAGCTCGTCTCCACAGTATATTCGTATTGGTGAGGGCGTTGTTGTGCAGCAGCCTGTGTCTGCTCCGGTGACAACCACTCCTGATACTACTGCAATACCTGTGACAGCATCTCCTGCGTCAACTATGAACATATTTTCCGGTGATGCAACGGCTGCAATAGAGCAGGTTATTAACACGGGGATGACTTATCTCGGAACTCCATATGAATATGGTTCGGATCGTAGCAGTACGGCTACTTTTGATTGCTCGGCATTTACCCGTCAAATTTTCCGTCAGGCTGTAGGTATCCAGCTTCCGGCAGATTCTCGTTCACAGGGTGAGTGGATCAAGCAAAACAGTCAGCCGAATACGGACATGACTACGCTGAAGCGTGGCGATTTGCTCTTCTTTACAAATTATAATGCATCTTCCGGGGCGTACACGTCCTTGGATAACTCCTCCCAAACGATTACACACGTAGCTGTATATTTGGGAGACAACAAGCTTCTCCATACGTTTTCTGTAGCGGGTGGCGGTGTAAAAGTTACGGATTTCAGCAAGCCTTGGCAGGACCGTTTCCTGTTTGGGGGCAGCGTGATTCAATAAAAGCGCCGCTAACTGTTAAAAAGCTGCATCAAAAAAGGATGTTCCACAGCCCTGTTGACCAGGGTGGGAACATCCTTTTTTTATAGACATTTAGAATATTGCTTTTGTGCAGCTAGCATCCGATAACTATGAAACCCGTTTTCTTCTGGTGAAGAGTGAAATGACGAACAACACCAGAAATATCACAAATAATATTTTAGCGATTGTAGCAGCTACGGACACGACGATACCAAAAAAACCTAAGATACCGGCGATCACAGCAAAAATTAAGAATAAAGCGGACCATTTTAGCATGTTCTGTATCCTCCTTTAATTGTATATAATGTGGCATACTCACGCCCCGATAGAGCATGGTTGCAGATGATGGAGACTTCTATAGAATATTCGTGTCTGTGCCATCGTTATACGTTGTTTTAAACGGTGTGAGAGTCCGTGAATCATAACGTTTGGAGCGGAGAAGAAGCCAGCCTGGACGTTGTTTCGTGTCTGAATCTAAAGGGTAACTATGCAGTAATCATAAACATCATCGTGAAAGACGAAAGAGAGGTTACGCTATGTTAACACAGGTCAGCATTTTTATTATTGCTATCGCATTTGCAGTTCTCGTTATTTTCCTCATTAAAACGTTGAAAGCAGCACAAGGCTCTTTGGATAAGGTGACTCAAACCTTGCAGGATGTACAAAAAACGATTGATGAACTGAGTTATGAAGTAAAACAAACGGTTCGACATGCGAATGACATCACCGCAGATGTTGATCATAAATTGAAGCAAGTGGAGCCAGTGATGGAATCGGTTAGAAATTTGGGGGAGGTACTCAGCGAAGTGACGTTGGCTGCCAAGCAGGCTTCAACAGCGTTAATGACACGGTTTCAGAAATCGCATAGCGCTGCGAGTAATACTTCCAGAACGGATAACGCGATCAAGGCAACGACATCGAATAGACCTTTGACCGCAACGGAGCGGACGGTTCAGAGCTACAATGCGACTTATGAGGAGCCTGCGGCCAAGCCAGGTAAAAACTGGTTGGGTTATGTAGACATCGCTGCTGGGGTGTGGCAGAAAATGCGTCAGTAGCATAGTGGCTGAACCGTAAACTACAGGAAATTCATTGAAAGGGTGAGATTTATGATGAAGACGTTATTACTAGCTGCTGGTTTGCTCACTCCCTTTTCCGGACAGGATACGGTTCAGCAAACCGTTTCCCCGCAAATAGCGGGACATGTGGTTAGGACTGTGCAGACGATACCCGCTCCACATGCTGTACCAGCAGATTTTCATACCTTAAATGGCATATCTTTGGATGATACACGTGCTGATGTATTGAAAAAGCTGGGCAAGCCACAGCGAGTCAAAAAGGATAAGTTGCTGCTTTCTACAGAATACCAATATCCAGATGTTGTGGTAGGTATGCGTGAGGACGTCGTTTCTTATGTGCATGTAGATCCTGCTGCCGGTCGAATCAAGGTGAATGATAAGTGGCTGCCGCTGCAACGGAAAACGCTCGATCAGGCGCTGGGTGGCTCGCAATTCACGGCGGAAGACGGAGAGGTATATGTACGCGGACAACGTGCAATCAAAGTGTTTATGGATGAGACGTCTGATAAACCTAAGTATGTTGAGTTTTTTGATGAAACGGAATGGTAATTGATTTTTTTAAGGCATGACATAACATGGAAGTTTCAAATGGATATGTGAAGTGTAATAGTCAGAGAAGTCAATCCTTAAAGGAGCGTGAGAAACATGAATCAGACCAATCATAAATCTTATGCCAAAGTGGTAGATAACGGTGTACAAGCCGTTGAAGCAGTAAATGAGTTGCGTAACACAGGCTATCGTTATGAGGATGTGTTCGTGCTCGCTCATGATCAGGATCGGACAGATCGTATTGCCGATACGGTGGATGCCAAGGAAATCGGGATTAAGGAAGAGGGCGTTTTCGATTCATTAGCCAACTTGTTCCGTTCCCGCGGCGATGAGCTTCGCGCTAAAATTACTTCCTTGGGATTTACAGATACGGAAGCTGACTTTTATGAAAAAGAACTGGATCAGGGGAAAGTGCTGGTCATTGCTAAAAAAGCGTGATATCGCTGTTCACTATAAGAGCAGCGTGACATTAGATTCGAAAAAGAGGAAGTTGACCGCAGCACAAGTGTTTCGCGGGTCCTCCAAAAACATAGATAAGGAATGGGGTTCAGCCTCATTCCTTATCTATGTTTTTGGAATGCCTTCTTACGGAAACACTACTACTAATCAACAAGGGTGTTGCCGTTTAAGTAGGTATAGTATAATACATGAGTTACAGATAAGGAGAAGCCAATGAGAATTCTAATTGTTGACGATAACCCGACGAATATCATTATTATTCGTGAGATACTAAAAAAAGAAAATTATCGGGATGTGATCTCTGCTAACTCGGCCGCAGAAATGTTAGAGCATCTGGGAATAGGCGATCGTACCATTAGTCTCAGGCCCCGTCCTTCAGATATTGATCTGGTGCTGCTGGATATGATGATGCCTGAAATGGACGGCATTGAAGCTTGCAGTATTGTGCAGGAATATGAGCATTTAAAAGATATCCCGATTATTATGGTAACGGCTGTAGGTGATTCTAAAAAATTGGCTGAAGCTCTGGATGTGGGAGCCGTCGATTACGTCACGAAGCCGATCAACAAGGTAGAGCTAATGGCGCGAATCCGATCTGCCTTGCGTCTCAAATTGGAGAAGGACTGGCATAAGGATCGGGATCAGCGAATTCAGGATGAGTTGAAGCTGGCCGCGATGGTGCAGCAAGCGGTACTTAGTCCTGCCATTCAGGACCCGGTGCTGCAAGTAAATGCGCTCTATCAGCCTTCCTTTGAACTGGCAGGGGATTTATATTCTTGGTATCCGTTAGGGGAGGGGCGATATGCCATCATTTTGCTGGATATGATGGGACATGGCATTTCTTCTTCGCTGTTCTGCATGTTCATTGCATCTGTACTTAAGGACACGGTGACCACGTATGTGGAGCCTGAGAAGGTCATACAAGAGCTGAATCGTCGTTTTAATCAACTGGATCTGGGCAAACAGCTGGTACAGTATTATTTTACGGCGATTTATATGGTGATTGATACCCGTGCACGGCGAATTGACTATGTAAATGCGGGACATCCTCCCGGTTTGCTGTTCAACCAGGATGGTAGCATTACCAAATTTGACCGTGCATGCAGCCCGGTTGGTTTATTTGATAAGATTGATGCAGAAATGCACACGATTCATTATGAAGGAACAGGGCATATCGCTTTGTATACGGATGGCTTGCTGGAGGCGGTGGAAGGTGAATATGAGGAGCAGTTGGAGTATCTGACTGAGTGTCTGCGTAAATATGAGCAATGGAATGAAGAAGCGATGCTGGATGCTTTTTTTCGTAAAGAGGCGCCACAAGATCGTGATGATGATAAATGCCTGATCTGGATTTCGTTGAAAGAGGGAGAGAGCTTGCATGAAAATCAGAAATAAACTGCTGATTGGCTTTGGATCGCTTATGGCGATCCTCCTTGTGCTGACACTAATCAGCTATGACCGGATGGGGAGCCTGAATGAGCAGTTGAATCAGGTTTATCAGGATCGATATATGAAAGTCCGGAAAACAACAGCTATTCGCGGGCAGGTGAACGATATGGCCAAAGTGATGGCCAATCTGATCTTGAATCCAGGTTCCTCCGTTAGTGAGGCCAAACGCGAGCTGGACGATATTTCGGCTACTGGAACGAAAGTGCTGGCTAGTCTGCAAACGAATTCCGGCACCAGTGAAGAGCAACAGCAGGTTGATCGGGTAGCCGTCGCGTGGAATGAATTTTTAAGTTACGAACAAAGACTGGTCTCTTTGTTGGGGCAAGATCGTATTGATGAGGCTAACGCTTTCCGCAATAGTACTGGTTTGCCTGCCCAAGAGGAGGCGATGGATAGTATTAATGCCCTTGCCGTTTTTCAGGATCGGGAAATTGATAGCGACATGAAGCAAGCTAATTTGGCGTATGAAGAATCTGTGCAGATTACCACAATTCTGATGGCCGCCGGCCTGATCATGGGCTTACTGGTTATTTTGTGGGTGCTCCCAAGTATTGCCAAAGGTCTAAATGTCGTGAATCTCATGATTAATGGTTTTGGCAAGGGAAAGTACAGGGCCATCAGCCGAATGAGTGTTGCCTCCAAAGATGAAATCGGTGAGGTCGCTCGTGTATTTCAACAAATGGCCGGAGACTTGGAAGAAAAGCGGAAATTTGAACATTCCGTTCTTCAAACGCAGAAGGACCAAACTTGGCTTAATGCCAATACTGCTCGGGTGACTGAGTTGTTCCGTGGCGTAAATTCACTGGAGCAAGTTGCTCAGATGTTCATTAGTGAGTTTACGCCCATCTTGGGAGGCAGTTATGGAGCCATCTATTTGCAAGGAAAAGATGTAGAAGACAACCGATTTAAGTTATACGGCTCCTATGCAAAGGTGACTGGCGAAAATTCGATTAGAGACGTTATCCAGGTAGGCGAAGGGTTGCTCGGACAATGTGTTTTGGATCGTAAGCCGATCTTGATTACAGAGGCTCCTGACGGATATTTGTCCATAGGCTCTGCCTTAGGAGAAAGTAAGCCAGTGGGAATTATGATTTTCCCTATTTTGTTCGAAGATGAGTGCATCGGTGCTATAGAAATAGCGTCACTGGATCGCTTCAGTGATCTGGAAACGAAGCTGTTTGCTCAATTAGTAGAGAGCATGGGGATTATTCTGAACAATATCAAGGGACGGATGCGTGTAGAGCAATTGCTGCGCGAGTCCCAGGCACTTACTGAGGAATTGCAATGCCAGTCCGAGGAGCTACAAACTCAGCAAGAGGAACTCAAGCGCTCCAACGAAAATTTGGAGGAGCAAACAGAGGAACTCAAGCGTTCAGAGGAATTGTTACAGCGTCAACAAGAAGAATTGGAGCATTTTAATACTGAACTGATTGCCAAAACCAGAGCGCTAGAAGAACAGGTACGAGAAGTGGAAGAAAAGAACGACGAGATTGAACATGCACGAGCTCAGTTGGAACAACAGGCCATGCAGCTAGGAATCACAAGCAAATACAAATCCGAGTTTTTGGCCAATATGTCTCATGAGCTGCGTACTCCGCTAAATAGCTTGCTCATTCTTTCTCAGCTCTTGTCTGAGAACAAGGAGGGCAATCTCAAGCCGAAGCAGGTGGAATATGCACAAACCATTTATATGTCAGGCGCGGATTTGCTGAAAATGATTGATGAAATTCTGGATTTATCCAAAGTGGACGCTGGAAAAATGGATATTAACCATGAAGCGGTCCACTTGAAGGAACTGGAACTGTTTGTGGAGCAGAATTTTGCTCCGGTCGCAGCCCAACGTGGGCTTCAACTGCATACCGAGATCGAAGAGAACTTGCCAGATGCCATTATCAGTGACGGTTATCGTCTCAAACAAATTTTACGTAATTTGTTGTCCAATGCATTCAAGTTCACCACGGAAGGATCTATTCGTTTCAGTGTATCTCGGGCAAATGGAGAACAGCTTCCGGGTCTGCTAAATCCACGAAGATCCTATCTGGCTCTATCTGTGCATGATACGGGCATTGGGATTGCTTCCGATAAAACGGATCTGATCTTCGAAGCCTTCCAGCAGGTAGACGGTACAACCAGCCGGAAATATGGGGGGACAGGACTAGGTCTGTCAATCAGCCGCGAGCTTTCCAGATTGTTGGGCGGTGTGATTACGGTGGAATCCGAGCAGGGACAGGGCAGTTGCTTCACACTGTATTTGCCGGAACAAACGCCTACGGCTGAGGATATGGATTCTCATTCGAGAGAGGAATTTAACGGTACGGATGTGAATTCGAATTTTGAGAATGTTGCAGCCTCGGCAGAAACGGACCTTCCCATGATTATGCCTGCTAAACAGTTGCCATTATATCAGATACCTTCGAAAAACAAAGCGGAGGACATTATACATCCAGGGGACGACCGAAACGAGATTACCTCGCAGGATAAAGTGCTGCTGATTATTGAGGATGATATTAATTTTGCTAATATTTTGTACGATATGGCTCGTAGCCGGGGCTTTAAGGCACTGATCGCTCTCCAAGGAGACGATGGGCTCAACATGGCTCAGTCTTATTTGCCGGACGCTATTATATTAGATATTCAATTACCTGTGATGGATGGCTGGTCCATTTTAGGCGAGCTAAAAGGAAATTCATCGACACGTCATATTCCAGTGCATGTTATTTCAGTCATAGATGATGTGAAGCAGGGCTTAATGATGGGCGCGATTGCCTATCTCAAAAAGCCTTCCTCGAAGGAAAGTCTGGATAAGGCATTTTCACATATAAAATCGTATACAGACCAAATGGTCAAACGTCTTCTTGTGGTTGAAGATGACGATAATCAGCGTAAATCCATTATTGAGCTGATCGATCATGATGATGTTGCCATTACGGCGGTATCGACAGGTCAGGAAGCACTGAATGAGCTGGCCACTCAGCGGTATGACTGCATGGTACTGGATCTGATGCTGAGCGACATGACTGGTTTTGAGCTGCTGGATCGTATTCGAGAGAACGAGCAGCTAGCTGATCTGCCGATCATTATTTATACAGGCAAAGATCTGGATAACAAAGAAGAAACGCAACTTCGCAAATATGCAGAGTCTATTATTATTAAAGATGTTAAATCGCCGGAACGGCTTTTGGACGAAACAACGCTGTTCTTGCATCGTGTAGAGGCGAATCTTCCTGAGGACAAACGAAAAATTTTGCAAAAGCTATACAACAAGGAAGAGCTGTTTGAAGGTAAAAAAATATTGTTGGTAGACGATGATATTCGCAATGTATTTGCTCTGTCCAGTGTGCTGGAAAGCTATCGTATGGATGTTACCTTTGCCGAAAATGGAAGAGAAGCACTGGAACTGCTGGAACAGACACCTGATTTTGATCTGGTGCTGATGGATATGATGATGCCGGAAATGGATGGATATGAAGCGATGCGACGTATCCGGCTAATGCCACAATTCGAGAAGATGCCTATTATTGCCCTGACAGCCAAGGCCATGAAGGATGATCGTTCCAAGTGTATTGAGGCAGGCGCTTCCGATTATGTAAAAAAACCGATTCAAACCGAACAACTTTTATCATTAATGCGGGTGTGGTTGTATTCGTAACCCAAAAAAATGGGTAATATAAATCGACACATGATGGGAGCGGCACAGGCAAAACCTATTTAGGAATTGGAGAGAGATTATGACATCTAAGGATATGGCGGATAATGCTGCTAATGAAGTGAAATCGAATGATGCCGAGCGGGAATTGATTGAGATTGAGCTGTTGCTGGAAGGTATACATCGGCTGTACGGCTACGATTTCCGTAACTACGCTCTGCCTTCGATTAAGCGGCGTGTTTATTATCATGCGCAGTCCGAGAATGTAAGCACGATATCAGGACTTCAGGAGAAGGTGCTGCATGATCGCAGCGCCTTCGATAGGCTGGTACAGAGCCTTTCCATTCCGGTGACCGAGATGTTCCGTGACCCGGAACTGTTTCTGAATTTCAGACAGAAAATCATTCCTATTTTGCGAACGTATCCGTATATTCGAATATGGCATGCAGGTTGCTCCACGGGTGAGGAAGTATATTCTATGGCGATCTTGCTGCATGAGGAAGGCTTATATGATAAGGCCCGCATTTATGCGACGGATATGAATAACCTGTCTTTACAGCAGGCGAAGGAAGGCGTATACGGGATCGACCGAATGAAGCTGTATACCAAAAATTATTTGGAGTCCGGGGGCACACAATCGTTCTCTGAATATTATACAGCCAAGTATGATTCAGTGATGTTTCATCCTTTTTTACGGAAAAATATTATTTTTGCGGAGCACAACTTAGCGACAGACCGGTCCTTTAACGAGTTCAATGTTATTTTTTGCCGGAATGTCATGATCTATTTTAACGACGAACTTCGCAACCATGTACATGGGTTGTTTTATGATAGCTTGAGTCATTTTGGCGTGTTGGTGCTTGGGGCCAAGGAATCCATACATTTTACCGATTATAGTGATTCCTACGAGCCGCTGGACCGGATAGAAAAAATATACCGGAAGATTAAATAGAGATGCTTAGGAGGATTCCATGGGGCTTCATGAACCGATTCATATATTGCTGGTAGATGACAGACCTGAGAACCTGCTCGCTCTTGAGGCGGTGCTGGAGAGTGAACAATATAATCTGGTAAAGGCCACATCCGGGGAAGAAGCGCTGCGATGTCTATTAAAAGATGAATTTGCACTCGTAGTCCTGGATGTGCAGATGCCGGGTATGGATGGTATTGAGACCGCAAAGCTAATCAAGGCCAGAGAGAAAACGAAGGATATTCCGATTATCTTCATTTCAGCTAACAGCAAGGAAGCGGAGCATTTATTTGCGGGATATTCAGCGGGCGGTATTGATTATATGGTTAAGCCGTTCATCCCTCAAATTCTCAAGTCCAAAATTGAAGGTTTCGTGCAAATGTATCTGACAAACAAGCGTTTGAAGACACAGTCCCATCTGCTCCATCAGAAGACCCAGCAGCTGGAGAAGATGAACAGCGAACTGATTGCCGCCAAGGAGGCAGCGGAGATTGCTGCCAATGCCAAAACGGAATTTCTGGCGATGATGAGCCATGAGATCCGCACACCTATGAACGGCGTCATTGGAATGATTGATTTGCTGATGGAGACGGAGCTGCAAAGCGACCAACAGGAATATGCCGATATCATCCGTCGTAGTGCAGACGCACTGGTAGCAGTCATTAATGATATTCTGGACTTCACTAAGCTGGAGTCAGGCAAAATGGAGGTAGAGGAATATCCTTTTGATCTGGTTTCCTGTATCAAGGAAGTTTTCAGCCTATTTACGGTAGAAGTGAACCGAAAGAACTTGGAACTGGTTTATTTTCTCGATGAACAGATGCCTCCTGTGTTATATGGAGATATGGGAAGATTGCGTCAAGTACTGATTAACCTGATATCCAATGCTGTCAAATTTACAGACCGGGGCGGGGTGTATGTTTTCGCATCTGTCAAAGAGCAAAGCGATAATGGACTTACCGTTGAGTTTTCTGTGAAGGATACAGGCATTGGTATTGATCCGGCTAAGGTTGGAAGGTTGTTTCAGCCCTTTTCCCAACTGGATTCTTCAATGACACGTAAATATGGTGGAACCGGGTTAGGACTCGCCATTTGTAAAACCTTAGTGAATATGATGGGCGGAGATATCCGTGTAGATACGAGCGGAGAACAGGGCGTGACGTTTCATTTCACAATGAAGCTTGGCTTTGCTCAGGAAAATGAACTGGAGGGAGAGTCCAGCCACGATTGGGAAATTCCACATCAGGAATCTCCAAGTCGTAGACCTGTACTGGTCGTTGATGATCATCCGATTAACCAGAAGCTGATGGTTAATATACTGGATAAGCTCGGACTGGCTTCAGATGTGGCAGCAGATGGACAGCAGGCGCTTGATATGGTCACGGCTAATCAGGACTATGACTATATCTTTATGGACTTGCAGATGCCTGTGATGGACGGTCTGGAGTGCACAGGGAGAGTGCGTGAACAATTGGCGGGAAGATCGCAACCTGCCATTATCGCCATGACGGCTAATGTGATGGAGGGTATTCAGCCTCGATGTATTGAAGCGGGGATGAACGATTATATTAGTAAGCCCGTTAAAATCAGCAGTGTAAAACAGGCATTGCTACGGCATTCTCCGGACCATTTTCCAATGCAACCGGGTAAAGATCAGATCAATGAAGCTTAGATGGTGGCATTTGGTAGTGTTTAAAAAGTTATACCGTGATTCAAACGCTCGTATAATGGGTTAGTATGTAGGGAAATCTTTTTTTGGGAGAGTAGGCCTATGAATACAAATAAAAATGAGAAGTTTAATGCAATTACGGAAACAACCGATGGCGTAAATACCGTTTATCTGAGTGGAGAGTTGGATCTTTCGGTAGCACCTGATTTTCGTCTGGTGATGGAGCCTTTGGTGGGGGAATCCAGCCAAGATTTGATTATTAACTTGAGAGACCTTAAATACATTGACAGCACAGGTATTGGAATCTTGTTATCCATTTTAAAAGCAAGGCATGGGATGGAGTCTCGCTTTGCTGTTCAAGAGGTACCGCCTCAAATTCAAAAGCTATTTGATATGACTGGTATTGCCAAATTCTTTGTCCCCCAGGAGAATTCCCAATAGGAAAGGAAAGAAAAAGAAATGAACGCTCAAATTCAAAAAGTAGTTCTTAATTTGCCGGCAACTGCTGACTTTGTTGATATTGTAAGATTAAATTTATACGGTATTGCCGCGAAAATGGGATTCTCTTATGAGGATATTGAAGACATGAAAGTGGCTGTATCGGAAGCCTGTAATAACTCTGTCCTTTATGCATATGGTCATGAGGGGGGAGTCGTGGAAGTGACATTCGAATTTGATGAAGTTTCGCTGTCCATTCGTGTCAAAGATGAAGGGGAGAGCTTTGAACGCGTGGAGGACCCGTCCCGTATCGCATCCTTGCATGACAAGGAGTTGAATGATGCACAGATAGGCGGATTAGGCTTTTATCTCATGCAGGCGCTTATGGACGATGTCCATATCTTGAATGAGACAGGAAAAGGCACCGAAGTGGTGCTGGTAAAGCGCTTGACCAGAAGTGAGGAAAGAGTATGAATGAAAAGGTAACTCCCCCGGAGTCGATGGATGAAGCCGTTGGTCTAATCTGGGAGTACCAGCAAACCAAGGATAACGAGATTGCTACCGTGCTGATCCGCAAGTATGAGCCGATGGTCAAGATGGCTGCCGGGAAAATCTCCCGTAACCGTCCGGACTTATACGAGGATTTATATCAGACCGGTCAGATGGCTTTGATACGTCTGCTTCAGCAATACGATATCAGCTTGGGTATCCCATTTGAACCGTACGCTATGAAAAGTATGCTGGGACATATGAAAAATTATTTGCGCGACAAATCCTGGTACATCCAGGTTCCTCGCCGCATTAAGGAAAAGGGTGCGCTTGTTCAACATGCTATTGATGAACTGACCGTTAAGTTGGAACGCTCACCCAATGTGGACGAGATTGCGACCTATTTGGATCTAACCGTGGAAGAAACGATCGAGGTGCTTGCTGGTCGTGAGTGCTATCACTATGTTTCACTGGACTCGCCTTTATCCCAGGAAGAGAGTGCAGCTACGTTAGGCGAGCTCATTAGCTCGGATGCTAACGATTATGACACTGTGGAAAAACGAATGGATTTGCAGCAGGCTTTAAGCCAACTGAAGGAGCAGGAACAGAAGGTGCTTCTTCTGGCATTTCAGGACGGTCAATCTCAACGTGCGATTGCCCAGACGTTGGGCGTATCACAGATGAGCGTTTCCCGTATTCAGAAGCGGGCTACGGAAAAGCTGAAGCAGATTATGTCTAATTCCTCTATTTCATGAGAAAAACGCGGAATTCTTGGTTTAACATATTTGATGTCACATCGTAAGGACACGTTATTCCGATATGGGAAACGTGTCCTTTTTATAAAGCGAAAAAGGTTGGGAGGAAGGTTGGAATCCATGACAGCATTTGAACAGATTTCTTCCTTTCGTGGAGGATGGGAATGGTGGGACATCAGTGCTGGGAATTGGCAAGATTCGGTCATACAGCACTTGAAGGAGAAGCTCCCAGAAGCCGCAGAATGGCTGGACAAGGTAGAGGACATTCCATCCAGCTTTATATCTGTACGCTTTCCAGATGGCAATCAGCCCTTAATGTACGGGTCGCTGATCTACTCCGTTCAAGAGGAAATCGATAGTCAACGCAATTGCAACAAGTTTTATTTTCTGGTTCTAAACCAGAAGCTGGTGACGTTAAATTTGGATCAAAACACCCGTGAAATTATGCACACCGCGGAACGCCAAAAAATGCTGGAACAGTGTGAGGATGCAGCTGACGGCATGTTTGTATTGGCGAGAGCCGTGCTTCATTATTTTCATACAGGTATGGATAAGTTCGAGATCAACCTGAGAAGACTGGAAGAGGACATGGAGAAAAGAAATGCCCGTACACTGATGGATTCTATATTGAATGCACGTTTCGAGCTGTTGTATTGGAGCAATATGTTCATTCCTTTTTCAGAGCTGGTAACGGCTTCTCGGGAGGCATATTTGGATAAACTGGAGGAGAATCGCTTTTTTAAGCAGTTACTTTACCGTGTGACTCGGATGGAAGGACTTTTCCTGCATTATGAAAAGGAAATCGACACCCTGATCTCTATTGACGAGGCCATTTCCGCTTTTAGGGGCAATGAGATTACGAAGACGCTCACCATTGTGACCGCCGTTTTTACACCTGCCACTGTAGTGGGGGCCATTTGGGGCATGAACTTTGAAAATCTGCCTTGGATTAAAACAGGCTGGGGTTTTACCGCCGTGATTATTGCCACATTGCTAAGTATGGCGGGAATGTACGGCTGGCTGATGATGAAGGGGTGGACAGGTGACTTATTGAAAACTAACAAGCGCAACAAATTGTAGCGGCTGATTACGGCTGTTATAATTTACAAATAAAAAACGATCCATCGTAACAGGAGGCTCTTTGGGGAGTCTATATCGGTTACGATGGATCGTTTTTAAATGAGATAGGGACAATTACTTAGTACCTTGGCTCATTTTGATATATCCTAATAATTCGGCGATGAAATCTCCGATGACCGGAAGATTTAACTGTACCAGGAAACTGAGCAACCAAGCGAGCAAGGCGAGTATGACCACTGTACCCAGCGTAAGGCCGAGACCACGTGCAATCCCTGCAGTCAGATTGCTCATAATTCTTCTTTTCGTGCTGGAGTAGTTCTCTATAATATCTTTGAATTCTGCTTTTTCCAATGTATCTGCGATTTGATCTAGGCGTTTGTTAAGCCGCTTGACCTCATGGCGAAGTTCAAAAGGATGCTCATTTACATCAAAGTCTCTCTCCGGATCATGTGTTTTAACATGATGATGAGTAGAAGAGGTCTGCTTGGATGAAATCTCATCTGGCTGATCTTGAGCCTGGAGGGGGTGAAAGGTTCTCTTGTTGTTCCGAGCAAGATCATCTCCATAGGAGTTTGGTTTGTTCATTGTCATCCCAGCCTTTCTATCATTTAAAAACAGCCAGCTTCTTGCATGCTGGCTGTTCAGTGTTTGGATATTATTTTGGTTGTAATCGGAATGTGTTCCTATTAGGAATTTGCATTTAATTGTTTTTGAGTGTCCTTGGCTGCTTGAGCGGTTGCATCCATAACTTCTTTATCCGCTTTGGCCGCTTCATTAGCGACATCGGCAGAAGCTTTGGTTACGCTGGATACGATGTTGTCTTTACTCTCGGATACCGTTTTGGCTACATCTGCTGTTTTAGTGGAAACGGTTTTGGCCAAATCTGTCGCTTTGCTGCTAACTACAGATGCGACATCCTTCGTTTTATCGGAGACAACAGTCATTTTTTCGGACAGATCACTACGTAAATCGCGACCCGGCTTTGGAGCGAACAGCAGGGCTGCCGCAGCACCAATCAAACCTCCAATGAATAAACCCTTTGCAAAACCTGAAGTGCTTGCCATATTTTGATTGTCAATGTTACTCATGATATATCACTCCTTTTATAGAATAAAAATATATATAAATGTTAGGTAGCCCTTCTCAATAGCCTGGACGCAAGTCCGAGCAAGAATACGAACAATGCGGTTCCAAGTATGGCTGGAATGACTGCAAAATCTCCGATGACCGGGCCCCAGTCTCCCAACAGCATGACACCTAGCCAAGCTCCTACAAATCCAGCAATCATAGAGCCTGCAATGCCGCCAGGCATTTCATGTCCAGCTAGTGCATCGCCAATCAATCCGATAATAATGGTCATTACAATACTTAGTACAATTCCCCACACAAGGATCGCCTCCCTTATCCTAAGTTCACAAACGATAACGTTTTTGATAAATGCTGAGCTTCGATATTGCTGTGCCTTGCTTACTTCGTATATAAACGTCATGACCCGGAGTGAAACAAAAAGCCGAATCGGACGTTATGGGCGGGGGGGAGAAGAAAGTTGCATTTTCGCTCGCCAATAGATCATAGGAACGGTAAACGCCAGCCAAATGATGCCTGCAATATAACCACCCACAATATCTGTAGGAAAGTGAACTCCTAAATATATACGGCTTAGTCCAATCAATATAATGAGCAGTGCACCAAGAACGCACGGGAGGAAGAGCGAACGCTCACGAATCTTTCGTTCTATAGCCCAGATGGCAAATATCATGCCGTAAAATCCCATGGAAATCATCGCATGACCGCTGGGAAAACTGTAGCCCCCGGCTTCAACCAAATGTTGAAGTGACGGGCGTTCCCGTTGCAGAATTTCTTTAATGAGCGTATTCAGCACCCACATCGCCGTAAAGCTGCTTAGGATCGCAAAGGAATAAGCTTTTGAACGAAGAAAGACCCAGCATAAGGTAGCAGCACCGAGGGCGATAATTAACGACATGCTGAATGAACCGAAAGACGTAATGAATATAGCGATGGTTAGCAATTGGTCATGAGTAGCTGCTGTGTCTGGAAAAATAGCATCCTGTATACGCTCATCCCAATATAGAAAAGGAGCCGTGCCAATCCATTGCACAGAGTAGGCGATGAGAAGCATCACAGCGATCATGATAATAGATGCATACAGACTACGACGCAAATAGCTTGGTAGGAACCGGGATGGTTGGGGTTTATGGGATAGCATATGTAATAAATCTCCTCCTTATGGCTGTAATAGATTTAATTTTTCGTACTATTAACTTAACTAATAATGAACTTAAGAGCAAAACTCGACGGAGACGACAGGCTGATTGAGGCATTTAAGCCCGGGGTAAAGGGATCGTATCACAGTGTTTGCAATGCCAGGGCCGAAAGTGGAATAGTCATCACGAAGCAAGGCTGCTTTACGGAACTGTAATCCATGGAGGTGTTAAGGATGATTAAAATAGTGACATCGGCAGAAAGACATACCTCAAATAAAGGATGGATTCATAGTGAGTTTAGCTTTTCATTTGCCGATTATGAAGATCCGAGCAATGCCCATTTTGGTTGTATGCTAGCCCATAATGATAACAAACTTGAACCGCAGCAAGGCTTCAAAAGACATCCGCATCACGATTTGGAAATCGTCACTTATGTAATTGAAGGCCAATTGCATCATAGCGACAGCTTGGGACATGAGCAGGATTTAAAAAGCGGCTCGATTCAGGTTCTGAGTGCAGGCACCGGGATTGAACATGAAGAGCGAAATACTGGGGATGAAAGACCGGTTCGCTTTTTGCAAATGTGGTTTTTACCCGAGAGCCCTGGCATTCAGCCTTCTTATCAGGTGCAAAGATTCAAGCACAGTGAACGCCTAAATCGGCTTCAGCCTGTTGTGTCTGGTTCAGAAGTGGAGGGAACGTTATCCATCGCGCAGGATATAAATCTGTATCTGAGCAGATTGGAAAAAGGCCAGCAGCTTGAATATCCGCAGCAAGAGGAGCGCCGCACCCACATTTATGTAGTTAGCGGTCATGTGGAAGTTACGTGCCAGGATGGAGATTTTCAGTTAGGGCCTGGTGATGCTGCACGAATTCAAAAAAGTTGTGCATTAAAGATACTAGCTACAGGTAATGAGGATATATCTGAACTGGTGTTAGCAGATTTACCTTGAAGCATCCTTGAGTGAAGAAGTGTATGAAAATGCGTATATGCAATCGAAAAATAAAGCTCGTATCCCCGTTGCGCGTCTGTTGAAGCGAGCGGAGGTACGAGCTTTATTTACGGTGACAGGGCCACTGGCATGAAGGCTGTTGCTCATGATGATAGGTTGTAATACAGCTAAGCTGTATTCCTATAGGCTGATTCAGGAGGACTTACGCAATCTACCCAGTTCAGAAACAATAGCTTCAACCTCGGAAATGCTCAGGTTAGGCTTGTTTATCACCATATCATAGACATCATGGATGTCCTCGTATTGCTCCAGCGAGAAAGCGGAAGCTTGCATAGCAGCACCACTCGCCATACGGAGCTTGGTTTTAATGCCCTCAATCATATACTCAATGTTGGCATGAGACGGTACAGACAAATCCATCGTTAATTTTCCATCCTTTCATAACAGGAGAAGTTGCCTGTATTGTATCATGTTTTTGTTGTAGAATGTACTGAAAGCCAGATTACCAATATACAACCGAATCAAGGAGGATGGGCAAAGTTGTCTTTGTATAATCGAGCTTCCGCACCCGGACGCTCGTCCTTAGAACATAATGTAAAGAAAACAGATCGAGATGGACTCGCGCCGTTTTTCCGAGAAATTCATCATCAGCATGCTATAGATAAGTTGACTTTTGTTTGTATCGGTACAGATCGCTCGTCGGGTGATTCACTGGGGCCACTGGTAGGCACCATGCTCAAGGAGCAAGGTTTTCCGCACGTGATTGGGACAATGTCGGAGCCCTGTGATGCGGATCATCTGGTTCCATACTTGGAGTGCATTCCCCAAGATCATCATGTGATCGCCATAGATGCTTGTCTTGGACAGCACGGCTCAACGGGAATGTTTCTTATTGCGTGTGAACCGCTAACTCCTGCGCGATCGGTAGGGCTGTCTCTGCCGTCTGTGGGTCATTATAGTGTTGCAGCGATTGTGAATGAGCGCAGTCCCAAACCCTATTGGACACTCCAAATGACTTCGCTTCACTTGGTCATGACAATGGCTGCGCATATTGCTAATGCGGCGGCTTGTGAATTTGGCTTAAAAACAGCTTCGCAAGATTTTCCAGAGGGTTACCGTTTCAGATATTGATCGTCTGCTTAATAATATACATCAGCATGTTCTACTCACTAATATATTCAGATCCAATAGATTATATACAGAGAAGGAAGGGTTCCACATGGAAAAGGTATTATGCGAAGGAACGACGATCTGCTATGCCGAACAGGGAAAAGGAGATCCGATCATTCTATTGCACGGATTTTGCGGAAGCTCCTCCTATTGGGATGAGGTTGTTCCCTTGCTGTCCCCAAGCTATCGTTGTATTGTTCCAGACTTGCGTGGACACGGACGCAGCGATGCTCCACTAGGAGCCTATACGATTGATCAAATGGCAGATGATATGCTTAAACTTCAAGAACAATTGGACATCCCTCAGGCTGCCTGGTTTGGTCACTCCCTAGGAGGCTATTTAGCCCTTTCGGCAGTGCAGAGACATGCAGAGCGCCTTACAGCCTTTGGACTGATTCATTCCACAGCTTATGCAGATACGGACGAAGGTAAAGAAAAGCGTAACAAGGCTGTATCTACCATCCAAACGGAGGGGATTACCAACTTTGTAGATGGACTCGTACCGGGACTGTTTGCTCCTGATCATGTGGAGTCGATGTCCAGCCAATTACTTAAAGTCAAAGAAATTGGCTACAAAACACCTCCGCAAGGAGCTGTAGGAGCATCATTGGCTATGCGCGAGCGTCCTGACCGACGGGATGTGTTGTCGGCTTCTGCCTTGCCAGCTCTTTTAGTAGCGGGGGAGCAGGATCAGGCGGTTCCTCCAGCGCGGACGTTTACAACAGATCGGGCCGGAGTAACTCAGGTTACCCTGCCGGAAGCAGGTCACATGAGCCTGTTTGAGGCACCGGAGCTATTAGCTAATGCTATCTTGGCGTTTTTGGAGCAAAACTTGAAAAAGTAGACTAAGGTAAGCCCAAAAACCGGAACCCTTTGATGTGATCGTCAGAAGGTTCCGGTTTCTTGTATGCAAATTGTTTTTAGATGTAGTCACTATACATTCAGTTTATTTGAATTTTGCTGACTTGTTGTATCATATCGGTTAATGTGCAGAATACCTAAGTCATATTATTTTTGTTCAAGGCAAACGCCGTCGGCAAACCATCAATACTCTCTAAACTTTTCTCGTATGCATACTTTTTAAGTACTTCTTCGCCCATCTGAATCGCCACGTCCTTCAGCTTTTCCCGTTCGCTCGTGTAAGTCATGAAGGGAACTGCAAAACCACATGAATCCTGCACCATATGAACATCAACTACTATGATTTGTCTTGCTCCAGGAAGTGGATTAAAGAGAGGATACAGCTCATTCCAACGCTTTGTATTGGGCAACACGACTGTGCCAGTACCATAGAGTCTTAATACACTGGGCTCGCCTTCAAATGCACAGAACATGATGGTTACCCGTCCGTTCTCTATAATGTGCGCACTTGTTTCGTTGCCACTTCCCGACAAGTCGAGATAGGCTACCTCCTGATCTGACAAAATACGAAAGGAATCATATCCCTTGGGGGAAATATTCACATGCCCCGTCTCGGATATCGGTGCTGATCCTACAAAGAAAATATGCTGTCGCTGTATGAACTCTTTATATTCCGGTAGTATCGCACTGAATTTTTTTCCCATACTTAAACGTCCTCCCCTGTAAAATATCAATGCATAATTTTGTTTCGAATGAAAATAAATATTTTATTTTATTATATGAATCAATAAATAATAAAGATTATTTTTGTTTCGCATGAAACAAAAATAACACGAGACTAACGGAGAATCAATATCAAATTTTCAAATACTCTATTTCGTTAGTCCATGATCGGCTACAAAACACTGTACTAACGGAATGTTACGTGCCATACGTGATTTCTGAGTGTCGAATCTTTGATGCTATAAAGTATTTGTAATTGTGTTAAATGAAATTGCGGCATGGCGGTGGCATTTGGCTTTTAGACAAGGATGTCATACAATCAGAAGACAGAAGTTTCTGGTTGTCTAGGCATCGGGATGAAAGGAAGGGAACGGCTTGCTTAGAAAAGACTATTTGCTCAGTATGATGGAAGAATTGACATCCGCAGTAGCATCGGTGCTCGGTCTTAGGCGCGAAAATAAACACATCGAAGCGCTGAAACAGCTAGATGACCTGCTCAACAAGCAGTTTCGTCTTCGTTCAGATCTGCTCAGACGATTGCCGCCGGAACAAATTATTGAGCTTTTCCGATTGGGCCCTGGAATTGAAGCGGATAAGCTTCAGCAGGTGGCTCGCATTTTGGAGGAAGAAGCCGCGATTTACCTGGAAACCAGCAGAACAGACGAAGGTATACGAATCTTGATGAAATCTCTTCATTTATATTTGTACAGCGATACGAATGGCGCGACTCGTGATCTGCAGGTCCTGCCTGAACGAATAGCGTGTATCGTGAAGCTGGTGCGCGAATATGAGCTCCCCCCTGAAACCAGCAAGCTGCTGGCTGTTCATTACGAGCGAGAAAACAGGTTGGACGAAGCCGCCGATGTCTGGTTTGGATTGGCATGGGAGCAGCCAGAGCTGCTAGCGGAAGCGGAGACGTTTTATAGTCAATTACTGGATAAGACCAATGCAGAGCTGGAGCTGGGTGGAATTTCACGCCAGGAAGTCACCGAGGGTTTGACCGAGATCACCCAATTACATGAAAGAAAGTGAGATGTACCTTTTGGATTCACTGCGCGAACTTATATACCAATTGACCACGGGAGGATCCCTCATAACAGCGACGCTGAGTCAGCTTCGCAAACGGGAGGATGCTTCTTTTACTAAAGTACAAATTAAACCTGTAGAATTGAAAAACAAACTGCATTACCAGTTTGCTTTTCATTACAGCAACAAAGTCATTCATGAAAATCTGACCCCTGACGAAGCTAACGAGCGTATGACTGCCTTGTTTGAGGACACGTTCCGCCAAGGACTTTTATGCGCCAAGGATGCAGACTACCAAGTGCTGATCAGTAAAAAATATAAAGTATCCATTCTGACAAAGTCACCGAGCAAAAGTAAAGCCGACCTGTCTCATAATCGCAAAAAGCAATATGTGCTCGAAGAAGGGGAACGAATTCCTTTCCTGATTGAGCTGGGGATTATGAATGAGGATGGTAAGGTACTGGCCCGCAAGTATGATAAGTTTCGTCAAATTAACCGGTTTCTCGAAATGGTGCAGGATGTATTACCTAGCCTTCCGGTAGGCCGCCCATTGACGATTGTGGATTTTGGCTGTGGCAAATCGTATTTGACCTTTGCGTTGTATCACTATTTGGCTGTACAGCAAAAGCGACCATTGCAGATCGTTGGTTTGGACTTGAAGGCAGATGTCATTGAAGCCTGTAATGTTCTGGCTCAAAAGCTGCAATATCGACAGTTGGAGTTTCTGGTCGGTGATATCGCAGACTATAACGAACTGGAACAGGTGGATATGGTTGTTACCTTGCACGCTTGTGATACTGCAACAGATGCGGCGCTGGAAAAGGCTGTTCGCTGGGGTGCTTCCGTCATTTTGTCGGTTCCGTGTTGCCAGCATGAGCTGTTTAACCAACTGGAAAATCCGGTATTGGAGCCGTTGCTTTCCCACGGCATTTTAAAGGAGCGTTTTTCTGCACTGGCAACGGATGGAATCCGGGCCAAACTGCTGGATATGATGGGATATCGGACACAGCTATTGGAATTTATCGACATGGAGCATACACCTAAAAATATTCTGATTCGTGCCGTCAAAGGGCAAGCGGGAGAACAATCCGTTCTGTGGCGTGAATACACAGCATTTCGGGATTTTATTCATGCTGATCCTTATTTGGAACGCGCTTGTGCGGACTTGCTTCCCGAAGGAGCGGGGAAAAAGCAGACACATAGCTAGGAATATAGTAAAAGTGGAGCCACTGCGGGGTGGCTCCACTTTTTTGTAGTTCACAGTTCATGATTGCATTACACAAACATCTATCCGCCATAGGCATTTCTAAAAGCGGTGCACAAGACATCGCGATCCACCTTCCACAATGCCGCGAGCTCCTCGCTGACATCTTCATCCCACCAGTCGCACAGTAGTTTGCGATTACTATGGTTTTCCGCAATCCAGATAAGGTGTCCGACGACCTTGCGGCAGTATAGTTCTTCGCCCTGCTTGACCAGATCAGGAGCAATGTGAACAGGCAGACGTTTGCAGGTTCGATACAACTCTTTGGTACATGCGCGGCGGATACCACGAGCCGTGGGTAATCGGGATTGTGAATTGTCATGTTTGGGGAATTTGCCGGGAGGCATATTGTACCCCCTCCTCTCTCTCACAACTTATGCGGGCAGAGGATCCGGGGTCACTGACTTCCCTTTTTGGACGAAGTGGCGACTTGTTCTGCCGCTGTGATACACTAAATGAAAATAGAGAAACAGGCAGGGAGTGGGAAGAGAGATGGACCAAATATCTAGTATCATTAATTATTTGTTTGAGATCATTCGTAGTCTTGGGTATTTTGGTATTATGCTAGGCTTGATGGTGGAGGTCATTCCAAGTGAAATAGTCCTCGCTTATGGCGGTTTTTTAGTGTCCTCGGGTCATATTAATTTTTTTGGCGCAGTCGTGTTTGGAACGATTGGCGGGGTGCTGGCCCAGTTGTTCATTTACTGGATTGGACGCTATGGCGGCAGACCCGTTTTAGATAAGTATGGGAAATACATACTCATCAAAAAAAGTCATGTTGACCACGCTGAAGCCTGGTTCAATAAATATGGCACAGGGGTCATTTTTACAGCTCGCTTTATCCCTGTTGTTCGTCACGCGATCTCAATCCCTGCCGGGTTGGCTCGAATGAACGTATGGCGCTTTATTATTTTGACAACGCTGGCGATTATACCTTGGTCTGTTTTGTTTATATATTTAGGTATGCTGTTGGGAGACAAGTGGGAACAAATTGACGAAGTGGCAGCACCTTACATCAAACCGATTTTGCTGGTTGCTCTTGCGCTCTTGATCATTTATTTTGTTATCAAATGGATTGTAGCCAAAAACAAAAAAGGAAGTGTATAACATGAGCCGTACTAACGTATCGCAATATTTCGGAAAGGGCTTGAGTCCTGAACAATTTATGGAGGGCATGGAAAAGAACAAAGAAGCCTTCCGCTCTGGATACGATCAGTTTGTGTGGAGCAGCGAAGAGGATCGGGAGTTTTTTGAAAGCCTGAACCATCGTGATGATCTGCGTGTGCTTATATTGGCTGCCGACTGGTGTGGGGATGTAGTACGCAATGTGCCAGTTGTGTTCCGCGCGTTGGAGAATAGCGGGATTCCAACCGAAGTATTGATTCTGGAAAATCATCAGGCGCTGATGGACGACTTCCTGACAATGGGCGGACGTGCTGTGCCGATTGTGATTTTTGCGGATACGGGAGGTCATGTACTTGGCCACTGGGGACCACGCCCTGCACATGTTCAACAAATTATGATCGCATTCAAACGTGAAAATCCAGATCGGGAAGCCGATGATTATCAAGAAAAAATCGCAGTTGCTCGTAAAGAAATGGCTGGAAAATATGGGGAGGGAACCGAGGTCCATCCTGTAATTGTTCAGGAATTACGCGAGCTGATCTCGGGATTTTAACTTATGACATTATCTATTCGCAGTTTTAATCTCGGCCCGCTCCAGACGAATGCTTATTTGCTTCAAGGAGATGATCCGAAGCGCGCTGTTATTATTGATCCAGGGATGAATCCGGGTCCTTTGCTGAGAGCCATTGAGCCACTGACGATTGAAGCTATCCTGCTGACGCATGCCCATTTTGACCATATCGGAGGAGTAGAGGAGATTCGCAATGCCAAAGACTGCCCGGTTTATCTGCACGTCTTGGAGCAAGACTGGCTTACATCTCCTAAGCTGAATGGCTCCTTGATGTGGCCAGAGGCATCCCCTCCGATCTCGACGGAACCAGCCGAATATGACTTGGCAGAAGGTCAACAATTGAACCTGATCGGTCACACGTTCCGGGTTTTCCATACACCGGGCCATTCACCCGGAAGTGTCAGCTTTTTATGCGGCAAAGATCTTTTTTCCGGGGATGTGCTATTTCGTCAGGGCGTTGGACGCACGGATCTGGCGGGCGGCCGCGAACGGGATCTATACGATTCTATTCAGAACAAATTGTTTCCACTCGGAGATGACGTTACAGTCTATTCCGGTCACGGTCCCAAAACGTCCATCGGTTATGAGAAAGCTAACAATCCGTATATCCGGTAAATGTGATGAATGTTCAGTAGGGGCAAAATCAAAGGTGTGACAGGTTTTGCCCCATTTCGACAACAAATTATAAATTATGTATAGACAAAGGTTTTTATTTTTGTTAACATAAATTTATTGAAGTTACATACTAAACTCGCGAAGCACGCAAGCTGTGGATGAATCCCGGTTTGCGTTCTTTTTTTTGCCCATTAAGAGGATAAAGAGGCATGAGGCCGTCAGATCACAAGGGGGAGCAAGAATGAAAAGAAAACATATATATGGGGTACAACGTGAGATTGGAGGTAGTTTCCGGGTTCCCAATATAATAGATATTGAAGATTCTGTGGCAGATTCCAAGCCGAAGATCATAACTTGGAAAAAGGTGAAACGACGGGGCGGAATCCCTACACAAAACTGGCATGTGAGGCTGAATGAACACAGGTTGGGACGTGGAGACGGTCGATTATGAAGATACATAGATGATATAGACAAGCTACTTTTTTTTTAGTAGACTTAGCAGATAAGTTCAGACAAACGGGGGGGCTAACGATGCATCATTTAGGAGCTAGAATTATGATCGTCGCGGATGCTTTTGAGCAGAATCTTCCTGTGGGCGAACATGGTTATATCATTGCTTACGACCGTAATGCGGACAATGCTTTTGACTATGTCATTCGCGTACCGAAGGTGAACCGCAATTTTTTTGTACCATCCGGAGACATCGAGCTGGAAGAGAGTATTCTCAAGCTGGAAGCCGAGCGGATTGAGCGTGAAGCGCTGATAGATTACGCCCTTGCTACCCATAATGAGCAACTGTTCATGCATGTGATGAACGGTGGTATTGATTCGGTAGAGACTGAGGAAGAAGAAACCGCGGCGGAGTTGTTGTCACAGGCTGATTTTATCAGACAAGTCAATTTGCGTGCTTGGATATAGAAGTCGGCTACGGTCGATTCTTTTTAAGAATATATAAAGGGCACAATCTTAGCTCCTATAGTTTTCACGAAAGAGCACCGAAAGGTGCTTTTTTTATATTCTTTTAGCAACATTTACCTCATCGAAGTGCAGTTTGCTTCTGTACCGCGTCAAAGATTGAATTGTAAAGGGTTCTATCCTATAATTAAAAACGTTATTTCAAAGTTCGGTGCAGCATTTTTTAATATCAGGATTTTGCAAAATTCGATTTCAGTCGCTTATTGGATTTTTTGCAAAATCCTCATATACATGAGGAGGGTTTTGTATGAACATTTCCACGGAAGATGTCCGTCACGTAGCCAAGCTGTCCAGGTTGAATCTGACCGCGGCTGAGGAAGAAACGATGACAGGACAATTAAACGCCATTCTCCATTATGCGGAGAAGCTGAATGAGCTGGATACGGAGCAGGTAAAGCCGACCACTCATGTGCTGCACGTCAGCAATGTCATGCGAGACGACGAAGTTCGCGAAAGTTTGACACATGAGCAAGTGATGCGCAATGCACCTGAAGAAGAAGACGGACAGTTTAAGGTTCCTGCTGTTCTGGAATAGATCTCATATTTGAAAGGAGGATGCAAATTGAGCTTGTTCAATAACACATTGCCCGAGATACATAACAAGCTGCATCAAAAGGAAATTTCCGTGAGTGATCTGGTAGGACACGCTCTGGAGACAATTGGTGCGCGGGAAGACAAGATCAGAGCTTATATTACCGTTGACGAGGAACAGGCCCGTGCATCCGCACGTCAGCTGGATGATCAACTGATTTCCGGAGAGGAAAGAGGGTTGTTGTTTGGCCTGCCAGTTGGCATTAAGGATAATATTGTGACAGAAGGGCTGCGTACAACATGTGGCAGTCAGTTTTTGAAAAATTTTGATCCCGTTTACGATGCCACAGTTGTTAGCAAGTTACGCGCAGCGCAAACCGTGACACTCGGTAAAATGAACATGGACGAATTCGCCATGGGCGGCTCTAACGAGAACTCCAGCTTTTTCCCTGCACGTAACCCTTGGGATTTAGAACGTGTTCCCGGTGGTTCCAGTGGCGGCTCGGCTGCGGCTGTTGCAGCAGGTGAGGCTTATTTCACGCTCGGCTCGGATACAGGGGGTTCCATTCGCCAGCCCGCTTCTTACTGCGGAGTAGTTGGCCTGAAACCAACCTATGGTCTAGTATCCCGTTTTGGACTGGTGGCTTTTGCCTCCTCTTTAGACCAAATTGGACCCATTACTAAAAATGTTCAGGATTCGGCCTATGTCCTACAAGCCATTGCAGGTTATGACCAGAAGGACTCCACTTCTGCAAAGGTAGACATTCCTGATTATTTGAACGCTTTAACCGGGGATGTAAAAGGACTACGTATCGCTGTGCCTAAAGAGTATCTTGGTGAGGGCGTCGATCCTCAGGTCAAGGAAAAGGTGCTGGATGCACTGAAAACGCTGGAAGGACTGGGTGCTGTTTGGGAAGAAGTATCTCTCCCTCACACAGAATATGCGGTAGCTACTTATTACCTGCTGGCTTCATCCGAAGCGTCATCCAATCTGGCACGTTTTGACGGCGTGCGCTATGGTGTACGTTCTGACAATCCAGACAACCTGCTTGATCTATACCATCAGTCCCGTACGCAGGGTTTTGGTCCTGAGGTGAAGCGTCGGATTATGCTAGGTACCTATGCGCTCAGCTCTGGGTACTACGATGCTTATTATTTGAAAGCTCAAAAAGTGCGCACACTGATTAAACAGGATTTTGATCGTGTATTTGAACAATATGATGTGATTATCGGACCTACTGCACCGACAACTGCTTTCAAAATCGGCTCGCAAGTGGACGATCCATTAACAATGTATTTGAACGATATTTTGACGATTCCGGTGAGCTTGGCTGGTGTGCCAGCCATTAGCATTCCGTGTGGTCTAGCGGATGGAATGCCAGTCGGACTACAAATCATCGGAAAAGCCTTTGACGAGTCTTCCGTGCTACGCGTAGCTCATGCTTTTGAACAAAATACCGAATTTCACAAGCAGCGTCCGCAGCTGTAATTTGCCAAAAAGGAGGGAACCTATTCATGTCTACAACTACATTCAAGTATGAGACGGTCATCGGACTTGAAGTGCACGTGGAATTGCATACGAAGTCTAAAATATTCTGTGGATGCTCGACATCCTTCGGAGCACCACCCAACTCTCATACATGTCCGGTCTGTCTCGGTCATCCAGGGGTATTGCCGGTATTGAACCGTCAGGCCGTTGATTATGCGATGAAAGCAGCAATGGCGCTGAATTGCACCATTGCTGATGTGAGCAAGTTTGACCGCAAGAACTATTTTTACCCCGATTCACCTAAGGCCTACCAAATCTCACAATACGATCAACCCATTGGCGAAAATGGCTGGATTGATATTGAAGTGAATGGTGAGACAAAGCGTATCGGTATTACTCGACTGCATCTGGAAGAGGACGCAGGGAAATTAACACATGTTGATGGTGGCTACGCATCTTTGGTCGATTTTAATCGGGTCGGCACACCATTGGTCGAGATCGTTTCGGAACCGGAGATATCTTCGCCGGAAGAAGCCAAGGCCTATCTGGAAAAAATACGTGCCATTATGCAGTATTGTGACGTATCCGATGTGAAGATGGAGGAAGGATCACTTCGCTGCGACGCGAATATCAGTCTTCGTCCGCATGGACAAAAAGAGCTAGGAACTAAAGCGGAACTGAAAAACATGAACTCCTTCCGTGGCGTACAGCGCGGACTGGAATATGAGCAGTTCAGGCAGGAGCAGACGCTGGACGAAGGCGGAACAATTGTACAGGAGACACGTCGTTGGGATGAAGCACAAGGTAAAACTTTATCCATGCGTGGTAAAGAACAGGCCCATGACTATCGTTATTTCCCAGACCCGGATCTCGTTACTCTTCATATAGACGAGGAATGGAAAGAGCGCATCCGTGCTTCGATTCCTGAATTGCCTGACCAGCGTAAAGCACGCTACACTTCCGAATATGGATTACCTGAGTATGATGCCCAGGTGATTACGTCCTCCAAGCCATTGGCCGATTTGTTCGAGGATAGCCTTCAATTCACCAAGGATGCCAAAGCAGTATCCAACTGGATTATGGGGGATCTACTCGGTTATTTGAACAGTGCCGGTGTTGAACTGTCGCAGGTTAAATTGACCGGTCGGGGCTTGGGTGAAATGATCGGACTGCTGGAGAAGGGAACGATCAATAGCAAAATCGCTAAAACGGTCTTCAAGGAAATGCTGGAAAGTGATAAACTGCCACAGCAAATTGTCGAAGAAAAAGGGCTTGTACAAATCAGTGATGAGGGTGCGATTCTTACAATTGTCGAACAAGTTGTAGCAGCTAACCCGCAATCGGTCGAGGATTACAAAGCTGGCAAGCAAAAGGCCATCGGCTTCCTAGTCGGTCAAGTGATGAAGGAGAGCAAGGGGAAGGCAAACCCTGGCCTTGCTAATAAGTTGCTGACGGAAGTGCTGAACCGCTAATGGCATAGATTTGACAGGGGCTTGTCTTTTAGGGACAGGCCCCTTTTGCATAGCCGCTAAGAATGGTTGGCGCGAACAAGCTTTAGAACCTGATGGCATTTTATGAGTTTCCTTAGGAGGGAAAACAGCATGGTTACCCTATGTTCATTGGAAGATGATGATATCGTCAGTCAGATATGGCGTCTACAGCATGTTGCCTATAGGCTGGAAGCTGAGCTGATTGGGTTTGATGAAATTCCTCCACTGATGGATACATTGGATACGCTGAGAAGCTGTGGAGAGTCTTTTTATGGGTGGCTGGAGGACGGTGAATTGCTAGGAGCACTGGCTGTGCAGTCCGAATCGCCCGATTCGCTTACCCTTACACGTATGATGGTTCACCCAGATCATTTTCGTAAAGGCATTGCAGATTCTTTAATGAAGCATGTTTTGAATGAATATCAAAATATCCCGTTGTTTATCGTCTCTACAGGAACTCTAAATACTCCTGCGGTGGCGTTATATCGAAAACATGGCTTTCGTCCCGTATCTGCGGCTGAGGTCGCTCCAGGCGTGGAATTAACTACCTACCATCTGCATAAGGTGGAATAGCATTGAGGTATCAAATTGACATTAAAAATGCACATAAGCCCACAAACCGCGCACCCGGAGTGGGAAGCACGACATAACCGGGAGGAGAGACTCGAATGAATAATCCGTGGATTATAGACGATTCACATATCATTTTACGGCTTTTACTGTCCATGCTTCTCGGTGGATTCATTGGGTTTGAACGCGAGCGTTCCAATCACGCAGCTGGTTTGAGGACTCATATTATGGTCAGCCTTGGTTCGACGCTGATTATGCTACTCTCCATTTACGGCTTTGCCGATTTTATTAAAGAAGCTAATGTACGCATAGATCCCGCTCGTTTGGCTACCGCTGTGATCACTGGCGTAGGCTTTTTGGGTGCAGGAACGATTATGTTCACAGGTAAATCCATTACCGGACTAACGACTGCGGCTTCCATTTGGGTCGTGGCTGCTATTGGCCTTGGGGTTGGAGCAGGGTTTTATTTCCCATCTATAGCGGCGACAGTGCTCGTATTTTTAAATTTATGGGTGTTTAACAAAGTTGAACTTCGGTATATGCGTGGACGCAAGCGCCATCTTATTACATTGTACGGATTGGCCTCTCACGGATTGCTGGATCAGATTTCGACTTATTTAGAGCAAGAAAAAGTGGAAATACGTAAAATAATGATTAAAGAACATGAAAATGTCCCATTTCACGAATTACATCCAGATCGGCAGAGTATGGAGGTTTCCCTAGAGGTGCTGGCCCGTCATGATTTTAATCCTGTACGTATTGCAGCAGATTTACGACAATGGGAAGATATAGCTGCAGTCTCTGTTGAGTAATAGGGTACCTTTTTTTAACAGTTACTCTTAAATCTGATTGGGGTACTATGTAAGCATTGAAATGTTTTTCAGCGGAACCACGTATGGGATTCAAAGGGGAGGATGGCATGAACTCGGAACAACCGTTACCGTCTGGAGAGGCTGGACAGCTACAAGCATCGGAACAGCTGGAACAACCCAGACAGGGGAAGCGTCTAAAATACGCTAAATTTCGCAAAGTGATTGCCATTATCATGGCGGCATTGTTACCCGGACTGGGACATCTTTTTTTAGGACTGTTTATCAGGGGGCTTAGTTTTATTGTATTGCTCCTGCTAGATATTTTTGCGATGCTGTATGTTTCCTCTGACGGCTTAAGGATCAACATTCCATTACTTATTTTGCTTGGATTGTTCATACCTGTTTTATATTTTTATAATGTATATGATGTCTTACAGTCTGCAGATTATATGGTTCGCTATCGACGTAAGCCTGATCGTTATGTACGAATGGATGCTAGAGGCCAGCAAAGTAGTCCTTTTTATGCGTGGGAGAGAGGCTTTGCTTTTGCTGTGCTGATGGTGGCAGGCGGTGGGCTTATGATTTTGTTTCGCATGAAACCTCGCTGGTTGAGCAATTTCTTTGAGGATTATGGATTCCTTACGCTGGCTATTTTATTAATGATGATCGGTTTATTCCTTTTTCTAAGGGAAGCCTTTCTGACCTTTAAGCGTAAAAAGTTGAAAGAAAGAGGGTGAAGCTGGCGTGCACCGTAAAATAAGAGTCGGGCGCTACACCTCTTCGCTTCTGTTGATGGCTGTAGGCATTTTGCTTATTGTAGATGTGTTTCAAAATACTGAATATATGCTTCAACTCCTCGTTTGGTGGCCCGTAATCTTCGTGCTTTGGGGACTGGAGTATCTAATTTTTTTTGCTGTGTACTTTCGGAAAGAAGGCAAGTCTGACAATGGAAGGCGATTCAGACCTGACCTAAAGGGGATTCTGTCCGCTTTGGTAGTGGCAGCCTCGGTTTTTATCGTGACCCAGCAAAATCATTATATGTATCTGTGGAATCGGGTCAGTCTCAATCTGACGTCAGCCTCTATGGATTTTAGCCAGGCTAAAGAGAATCGGTATGATATGGGTGGTGTGCTGGTACCTGTAACTATGCAGACGTCCGATTTAATAGTTGATTCGGTTAATGGTGATGTAACACTGATCAGACGACCTGTGTCCAATATAGAGGTACGAGGGACTCTATGGGTGGATCAAGCGCCTGCTGCCGAAGCGGACAAGATTGCTCAAGCTTCTTCACTGACTTCTACCGACGGCAAGACTATCCAGATTCGTCCGGAGGCACAGTCATACGGAGCATCAAGCAAACGTCAGCCTCGTGTGAACATGCTGATCACCGTGCCGGAGGACCGACGGTTCAATATGCAGATTAGAACCTCCAACGGGAATATTACCTTGAATGGAGTTGATGCTATTGACAGCATTAGACTCGAGAGCGGTAATGGAAATCTCACCGTTAATGACGCTATCGGCAATGTCAAGGGAGGCACGCTGAACGGTCAGGTTAAATTGCATCGGATTTCTGGAGATGTGGATGTGCGCACGAACCGAGGCGACATGCAGGCAGGCGATATTGAGGGAGCTGTCACACTACATACCATGGTAGGTGACATTCAGCTTGCTCGTTCGGAAGGAGATATCACTGTTGATACTCAGAATGGGGACATGAATGTGTTGAATTCTACAGCCAAGCTGAATGCTAATTCGCTTAATGGCTCTATCAAAGTGCATAGCGAACAGGTGGGCGGAGATTGGAAAATATACAGTGCTGTCGGTGATATCGTATTGGATCTTCCGTCGAATGGAGATTTTCAGTTAGAGGGTTCAAGCAGTTATGGTAATCTTCAATCCGATTTTCCATTTAAAATAGACAGTAAAAGTATTTCAGGCCAAAACGGGACAGGCAAGTATGCGATCAACGTGGAGGGCAACAGTAATTTAACCATTAAAAAGTTACTGATGCCGTCGTTACCCGACTTGGAAGATTCCGGGGGTACGACTGCGCCCGATACATCTGAAATCTCTCCGGCTGAACCTAGAGCTCCCGAGACAGATACCTCTATAGGAACATCCGGCGACAATACGGCGCGTTGACAAGAAACTTGAGTAGACCGTACAATGTGAGTAGGTTTAGAAGTAAGTTGTAAATAGATGCGTGGTAATTGATAGGATCGTAAGTAAGGGATAAGGCGGTGGACATATATGGCAGCACGCGTCCAGCATGCTTTGGAACTTCTAAAGAAGACAGGTGTACGCATAACACCCCAGCGTCATGCCATATTAAACTATTTGATGGAAACCATGGGGCATCCGACTGCAGATGAAATATATCGAGCGCTTGAGTCCAAGTTTCCAAGTATGAGTGTGGCTACGGTTTATAATAACTTAAAGATGTTTATAGAAGCGGGTATGGTACATGAGTTGACCTATGGAGATAACGCCAGTCGTTATGATGCCAATATTTCGGAGCACTATCACATCATTTGCGAAAAATGCGGAAAAATTGAAGATTTCAGTTATCCCTATTTGGCTGATGTGGAACGTCATGCTGCGTTGGAAACAGGCTTCGAAGTGCATGGACATCGTATGGAGTTACACGGAGTATGCAAAACTTGTAGTAACAAACAAACGTAACGAAACAAGGAATAGAGTTTTTTTGTACGGTATGTATATATTGTAATGGATTGGAAACGTGAGCAATTCTCCGTAAGCGGGGATTTACCGCGTTTTTTTGTTTAAATCACTTTACTTTTGTTTCAAGTAATCTGTTGAGGTTACAAAATACGGAATTCAAAGTTCATACAATGGAGGTTCAATATTGGCCAGAAATCATTCCAGACGCCGCCGTAAACGTTCACGATTCAAAGGAGCGGCAAGCCTACTATTATTTGCAGCGATTATATGCGCAATTACTGTCGTATGGTTTGGTAATCCCCTTCATGAGAAACCCGATTGGCAGGGCAGTGTCCGTCCTATTTTTATGCAGGGCAAGTTGACTGGGTATGAAGCTCAAAGCTCCGGCAAGAACATGCTGATGCCGCTTAAATTGGTGCAAAGTCAAATTGATCCTTCGGTTCGCTATGAGGATGACAGCCAAACCGTCATTATGGCGACGAGACAAAGCTTGCTCTATATGAAGGTTTCGAAGGCACAAGGGGAATTGAATGGTAAAACATATGCGCTGAGCGCAGCCCCTCAGGTGATCAGTGGAGAGGTATATATCCCGATAGAAGCTGTACGTGAAGTATACGGCGTTTCTATACACGAAGACTCTGTAACGGGTGCCGTTATCTTGATGAAGGCCGGCGAGAAGGTCAGGCTGGGTAATGTGGAAAAGAAGGATGGGCAACAGGATGCTAGAATTGCCTTACGTAAAGAAGCCTCTAGCCTATCTTTTATTTTGACAGATGTACCTCAGCGGACGAAAGTACGTATCTGGTCCCAACAGGGTGATTGGTATTTTGTGCAGTTAGACAATGGCTATGCAGGATACATTAAATCAGACCATATCGCTGAAGGAGAAGAGCTTGTGATTCCTTCGGTTAAGGACGATTTGTCCATATCGGAGAAGCATTGGGAGGGTAGGCCAGTGAATCTCGCTTGGGAAGCCGTCTATAATCGCAAGCCTGATCCTTCCAAGTTTGATCCTATGCCTGGAGTAAATGTGGTGAGCCCTACGTGGTTCAGTGTCGTCGATCATGAGGGCACTGTAGAAAGCAAAGCGGATCCTGCTTATGTCAGCTGGGCACATCGCAAGGGTATGGAGGTTTGGGGGTTGTTGAGCAACAGTTTTAATCCCGAACTAACAACAGAAGCTTTGTCTACCTTTGAACGTCGAAAGTCGATTGTAGATCAGATGATTTCACTTGCTCAACAAAATGATCTGGACGGTATTAATATCGACTTTGAAAATGTTCATACAAAGGATGGTCCCAATGTCACCCAATTTTTGCGTGAACTTAAACCGATGGCTCGGGAACATGATTTGATACTGTCCATTGATGTTACGCCTAAATCTCAAAGTGAGATGTGGTCTGTTTTTTTGGATCGAAAAGCATTGGGGACTATAACAGATTATCTCATGGTAATGGCGTATGATGAGCATTGGGCGGCTAGTCCAAAAGCTGGTTCCGTCGCCTCGTTACCATGGACGGAAGCGTCAATTAAGCGAATTATTCGGGAAGATGAAGTGCCGTCTCAAAAAGTGGTTTTAGGTATTCCGTTATATACTCGCGTGTGGTCCGAGACTCCCAAAGAAGGGAAGATTAAGGTCACCTCCAAATCACTTGGTATGGAGTCAGCAGCCAATATCATAGCCCAATTTAAGTTGAATCCCAAGTTTAGAGCTTCCGAAGGCCAGAATTATGTCGAGTATACAGAAGACGGCGTAGTCAAAAAGATTTGGCTGGAGGATCAGGTATCTCTGAAGGCAAGAGTAGAACTTGCCAAATCGCTGAAGCTCGGAGGAATTGGTGTGTGGAATCGAAGCTTTGCAGATAAAGACGCTTGGATAACACTGAAAAAAATAAGTGAATAAGATAAAAAAATTTACAATTGAAGAAGGAAGTTTCTTATTTATGTAGAAATGATCACATGTATCCAAATATCCAATTTGCGGTCATAGCCGCCTTGCAGGTATGGAGGGAGAAGTGCAGCTAACCAAATTAAACCTGATATATGATGAATTGTTGCAGGAGGATTCGATAGGTATTATTTCGTACAGAAAACCGGGAGAGTATTTTCACGGTTCGATGTTGTATGACTTTGATGAACTCATTCTAATTATTGGAGAAGGCACCAAGCCAGTCCGTTCTATTCAACACTTATTTATGAATGGTTTAAGATGCCAAGTGTTGTACGCAACGCTCAGTTGTCTGAAGGAATGGATTATCGCTGGTGAACAAGCCAACATTATAGATTATGTGCTAGAAGGGCGTATTGTCTGGGAAAGGGATGACAGGGTTCGCTTTTTAAGACAGGAAATTGTTGATTTTAACGATCCACTGCGGGAGCAGAAGCGATTTCATGAGTTCTCCCGCTTTCTGGTCAATTACGTTCATGGTAAAAGAGCGGTGCGAGAAGGGCGGATCATTGACGCTTATCAAAGTGTTCTGAAAGCATTGGATCATTGGGCATCTATTGAACTCATTGAACGGGGGATTTATCCAAAGGTTCACTTATGGGTTCAGGTACAGCCTCTGGATCGAACAATTGACAAACTGTATAACGAACTCACATTAAGTACGGAAACCTTGGAACAACGGGTTGAACTAGTACTGCTTGCTTGTGAATTTTCAGTTATGTCAAAAATGGAGGAGTGCTCCTCTCCGCTATTCCGTATATTAGGCAGCAGACGGGAACCTTGGTCTATAAATGAACTTATTAACCATCCTGAGCTAAAGAATCTCCAATTGGATCTTACCGTCGTGCTCCGTAAACTGGTATATCGTTCACTTATTAGAGAAACAGCTGCCGGGGATTTTAGGGATCGCGGGCAAAATCGTGAACTGCGTTACTCCCTTATTTGATGTACAGGGGTTGATTTGTCAGGAAGAAAGGTTGTTAAACCGACTTTTCTTCCTTTTTTTGCACATGATCTAGTATTTATAAATAGTTAAAAAATATAAATTATTAATTTAGGTTGACGAGTATATAAAATATGTGATAAGTTATAACTCGCCCCATTAAGCAGCATGAATAGTTTTGAACTGTTTAAAGCAGGATAAACGTGTTGCATCAAGCGGAAAAAATAAGTTTTCAAAAAAAAGCTTGACGAAAAATGAGGTTATGTGTTACATTATTTAAGTCGCCGCTGAGACGCGGTGGTGAAACAAAGTAAGATGTTATGTAGGTTTGATCTTTGAAAACTGAACAACGAGTGAGTAAAACGATTTTGTTCGCAAAATCAAACAAGAGATATTTTTTATCTCGTCAGTTTCAAAATGAGCTTATCGCTCTTTCTATAAACCAACTTCGGTTGGTCTTTAATGGAGAGTTTGATCCTGGCTCAGGACGAACGCTGGCGGCGTGCCTAATACATGCAAGTCGAGCGGGGTTATTTAGAAGCTTGCTTCTAAATAACCTAGCGGCGGACGGGTGAGTAACACGTAGGCAACCTGCCCACAAGACAGGGATAACTACCGGAAACGGTAGCTAATACCCGATACATCCTTTTCCTGCATGGGCGAGGGAGGAAAGACGGAGCAATCTGTCACTTGTGGATGGGCCTGCGGCGCATTAGCTAGTTGGTGGGGTAAAGGCCTACCAAGGCGACGATGCGTAGCCGACCTGAGAGGGTGATCGGCCACACTGGGACTGAGACACGGCCCAGACTCCTACGGGAGGCAGCAGTAGGGAATCTTCCGCAATGGGCGAAAGCCTGACGGAGCAACGCCGCGTGAGTGATGAAGGTTTTCGGATCGTAAAGCTCTGTTGCCAGGGAAGAACGTCTTGTAGAGTAACTGCTACAAGAGTGACGGTACCTGAGAAGAAAGCCCCGGCTAACTACGTGCCAGCAGCCGCGGTAATACGTAGGGGGCAAGCGTTGTCCGGAATTATTGGGCGTAAAGCGCGCGCAGGCGGCTCTTTAAGTCTGGTGTTTAATCCCGAGGCTCAACTTCGGGTCGCACTGGAAACTGGGGAGCTTGAGTGCAGAAGAGGAGAGTGGAATTCCACGTGTAGCGGTGAAATGCGTAGAGATGTGGAGGAACACCAGTGGCGAAGGCGACTCTCTGGGCTGTAACTGACGCTGAGGCGCGAAAGCGTGGGGAGCAAACAGGATTAGATACCCTGGTAGTCCACGCCGTAAACGATGAATGCTAGGTGTTAGGGGTTTCGATACCCTTGGTGCCGAAGTTAACACATTAAGCATTCCGCCTGGGGAGTACGGTCGCAAGACTGAAACTCAAAGGAATTGACGGGGACCCGCACAAGCAGTGGAGTATGTGGTTTAATTCGAAGCAACGCGAAGAACCTTACCAGGTCTTGACATCCCTCTGACCGCTGTAGAGATATGGCTTTCCTTCGGGACAGAGGAGACAGGTGGTGCATGGTTGTCGTCAGCTCGTGTCGTGAGATGTTGGGTTAAGTCCCGCAACGAGCGCAACCCTTATGCTTAGTTGCCAGCAGGTCAAGCTGGGCACTCTAAGCAGACTGCCGGTGACAAACCGGAGGAAGGTGGGGATGACGTCAAATCATCATGCCCCTTATGACCTGGGCTACACACGTACTACAATGGCCGGTACAACGGGAAGCGAAGCCGCGAGGTGGAGCCAATCCTAGAAAAGCCGGTCTCAGTTCGGATTGTAGGCTGCAACTCGCCTACATGAAGTCGGAATTGCTAGTAATCGCGGATCAGCATGCCGCGGTGAATACGTTCCCGGGTCTTGTACACACCGCCCGTCACACCACGAGAGTTTACAACACCCGAAGTCGGTGGGGTAACCCGCAAGGGAGCCAGCCGCCGAAGGTGGGGTAGATGATTGGGGTGAAGTCGTAACAAGGTAGCCGTATCGGAAGGTGCGGCTGGATCACCTCCTTTCTATGGAGAATCGTTTCCTGCAACGGAAACATTCAAATATGAAGCATTAGCTTCAAAACTCAGGTTTAGGCCTGTTACTCACTCGTTGCTCAGTTTTGAGAGCTCAAACTCTCAACATACTGCATGAATATCATCTACTCGGTTGAGTTAGACCGATATTCACACAGGCTACAGTTTCATTGAAACTGTATTGCACCTTGAAAACTGGATACCGAAACGAAATTGCGTTTTAGAATATTCCTTTAAGCTGATCTTGTGTAAACAAGTGAAATAAAGGTAGCTGCCTTGAATTTCATTCACACGTAAGTGTTGAACCGAAATTCAAAGCAAATCGTATTTACGATGTAAATACTAGGTTAAGCTACAAAGAGCACACGGAGGATGCCTAGGCGCCAGGAGCCGACGAAGGACGTGGCGAACAACGATAAAGCCTCGGGGAGCTGTAAGCAAGCTTTGATCCGGGGATGTCCGAATGGGGAAACCCGGCTGTCTTCATCGACAGTCACTACTCACTGAATTCATAGGTGAGTGAGAGGCAGACCAGGGGAACTGAAACATCTAAGTACCCTGAGGAAGAGAAAACAATAGTGATTCCGTCAGTAGCGGCGAGCGAACGCGGATTAGCCCAAACCAAGGAGCTTGCTCCTTGGGGTTGTGGGACGTCTCACATGGAGTTACAAAGGAACCGGTTAGATGAAGAGGTCTGGAAAGGCCCGCCAGAGAAGGTAAAAGCCCTGTAGTTCAAAACTTGTTCTCTCCGAGACGGATCCCGAGTAGTGCGGGGCACGTGAAACCCCGTATGAATCCGGCAGGACCATCTGCCAAGGCTAAATACTCCCTGGCGACCGATAGTGAAGCAGTACCGTGAGGGAAAGGTGAAAAGCACCCCGGAAGGGGAGTGAAATAGATCCTGAAACCGTGTGCTTACAAGAAGTCAGAGCCCTATTTATGGGTGATGGCGTGCCTTTTGTAGAATGAACCGGCGAGTTACGTTCCCGTGCAAGGTTAAGGTGAAGAGCTGAAGCCGCAGCGAAAGCGAGTCTGAATAGGGCGAATGAGTACGTGGACGTAGACCCGAAACCGGGTGATCTACCCCTGTCCAGGGTGAAGGTGCGGTAACACGCACTGGAGGCCCGAACCCACGCATGTTGAAAAATGCGGGGATGAGGTGGGGGTAGCGGAGAAATTCCAATCGAACCCGGAGATAGCTGGTTCTCCCCGAAATAGCTTTAGGGCTAGCCTCGGAAAGAAGAATCGTGGAGGTAGAGCACTGATTGGGTGCGGGGCCCGCAAGGGTTACCAAGCTCAGTCAAACTCCGAATGCCATAGATTTAGTTCCGGGAGTCAGACAGTGAGTGCTAAGATCCATTGTCGAAAGGGAAACAGCCCAGACCATCAGCTAAGGTCCCCAAGTGTGTGTTAAGTGGGAAAGGATGTGGAGTTGCACAGACAACCAGGATGTTGGCTTAGAAGCAGCCACCATTGAAAGAGTGCGTAATAGCTCACTGGTCGAGTGACTCTGCGCCGAAAATGTAACGGGGCTAAACACACCACCGAAGCTATGGCTTGATGCTTGCATCAGGGGTAGGGGAGCGTTGAATGCGGGTTGAAGGTGTACCGTAAGGAGCGCTGGACTGCATTCAAGTGAGAATGCCGGTATGAGTAACGAAAAGATCTGTGAGAATCAGATCCGCCGAAAGCCTAAGGGTTCCTGAGGAAGGTTCGTCCGCTCAGGGTAAGTCGGGACCTAAGGCGAGGCCGATAGGCGTAGTCGAAGGACAACAGGTCGAAATTCCTGTACCACCGTAATCCGTTATGAGCGATGGGGTGACGCAGTAGGGTAGTGACGCGGACGGATGGATGTCCGTCTAAGCAGTGAGGCTGATGTGTAGGCAAATCCGCACATCGTAAGGCTGGGCTGTGATGGGGAGCGAAAATTGTAGTAGCGAAGGTCATGATCTCAGACTGCCAAGAAAAGCCTCTAGCCAGGAGAAGGTGCCCGTACCGCAAACCGACACAGGTAGGCGAGAAGAGAATTCTAAGGCGCGCGGAAGAACTCTCGTTAAGGAACTCGGCAAAATGACCCCGTAACTTCGGGAGAAGGGGTGCCTCGGTAGGGTGAATAGCCCGAGGGGGCCGCAGTGAAAAGGCCCAAGCGACTGTTTAGCAAAAACACAGGTCTGTGCGAAGCCGCAAGGCGAAGTATACGGGCTGACGCCTGCCCGGTGCTGGAAGGTTAAGGGGAGTGGTAAGCCCTTCGGGGCGAAGCTATGAACCGAAGCCCCAGTAAACGGCGGCCGTAACTATAACGGTCCTAAGGTAGCGAAATTCCTTGTCAGGTAAATTCTGACCCGCACGAATGGCGTAACGACTTGGGCGCTGTCTCAACGAGAGATCCGGTGAAATTTTAATACCTGTGAAGATGCAGGTTACCCGCGACAAGACGGAAAGACCCCATGGAGCTTTACTGCAGCTTGATATTGAATTTGGGTACGATCTGTACAGGATAGGTGGGAGCCGTAGAACTTTGAGCGCCAGCTTGAAGGGAGGCATCCTTGGGATACCACCCTGATCGTATCTAGGTTCTAACTTGGTACCGTGAACCGGTGCGAGGACAGTGTCAGGTGGGCAGTTTGACTGGGGCGGTCGCCTCCTAAAGAGTAACGGAGGCGCCCCAAGGTTCCCTCAGAATGGTTGGAAATCATTCGAAGAGTGCAAAGGCAGAAGGGAGCTTGACTGCGAGACCTACAAGTCGAGCAGGGACGAAAGTCGGGCTTAGTGATCCGGTGGTACCGCATGGAAGGGCCATCGCTCAACGGATAAAAGCTACCCTGGGGATAACAGGCTTATCTCCCCCAAGAGTCCACATCGACGGGGAGGTTTGGCACCTCGATGTCGGCTCATCGCATCCTGGGGCTGAAGTAGGTCCCAAGGGTTGGGCTGTTCGCCCATTAAAGCGGTACGCGAGCTGGGTTCAGAACGTCGTGAGACAGTTCGGTCCCTATCTGTCGTGGGCGTAGGAAATTTGAGAGGAGCTGTCCTTAGTACGAGAGGACCGGGATGGACGTACCGCTGGTGTACCAGTTGTTCCGCCAGGAGCACCGCTGGGTAGCTATGTACGGAAGGGATAAGCGCTGAAAGCATCTAAGCGTGAAGCCCCCCTCAAGATGAGATTTCCCAGTATGTAAGACCCCTTGAAGACGACGAGGTAGATAGGTTGGGGGTGGAAGTGCAGTAATGCATGGAGCTGACCAATACTAATCGGTCGAGGGCTTATCCTAAGATAAAACGCAATGAGTTTCGAATCCAGTTTTCAGGGTGTAACCTTGAAACAAATGCTTAATATTCCCTGATAGCTCAGTTGGTAGAGCACTCGACTGTTAATCGAGTTGTCACAGGTTCGAGTCCTGTTCGGGGAGCCATATGGAGAGGTGTCCGAGTTGGCCGAAGGAGCACGATTGGAAATCGTGTAGGCGCCAAAAGCGTCTCGAGGGTTCGAATCCCTCTCTCTCCGCCATAATTCATTTGTAGCATGGCCCGTTGGTCAAGGGGTTAAGACACCTCCCTTTCACGGAGGTAACAGGGGTTCGAATCCCCTACGGGTCATAAAAATATCATAAAAAAACTTGCAATAAAAATTTTATTATGGTATAATATGAAAAGTGTTTCGGTGTGGAGGCTTAGCTCAGCTGGGAGAGCATCTGCCTTACAAGCAGAGGGTCGGGGGTTCGAGCCCCTCAGCCTCCACCATTTGAAAATTTAATATTTATTATTGTCGCGGGGTGGAGCAGTTCGGTAGCTCGTCGGGCTCATAACCCGAAGGTCGCAGGTTCAAATCCTGCCCCCGCAACCAATTAAAAATTATTATGGAACTGTGGTGTAGAGGCCTAACATGCCTGCCTGTCACGCAGGAGATCGCGGGTTCGAATCCCGTCAGTTCCGCCATTAGTATTATAACGTGTAATGAAGAGCCTTATTCTAAGGCTCGGTAGCTCAGTCGGTAGAGCAGAGGACTGAAAATCCTCGTGTCGGCGGTTCGATTCCGTCCCGAGCCACTTTTAATTGAATATTTTATGTGCCGGTGTAGCTCAACTGGTAGAGCAACTGACTTGTAATCAGTAGGTTGGGGGTTCAAGTCCTCTCGCCGGCACCATTTTTGGAGGATTAGCGAAGTGGCCAAACGCATCAGACTGTAAATCTGCTCCCTTACGGGTTCGGTGGTTCGAATCCATCATCCTCCACCAGTTTTATAGGGGCATAGTTTAAAGGTAGAACAACGGTCTCCAAAACCGTTGGTGTGGGTTCAATTCCTGCTGCCCCTGCCAATTATTCATTACTTGCGGCGGTCGTGGCGAAGTGGTTAACGCACCGGACTGTGACTCCGGCATTCGTGGGTTCAAGCCCCATCGGCCGCCCTTTACTTATTGGGGATTAGCCAAGCGGTAAGGCAACGGACTTTGACTCCGTCATGCATAGGTTCAAATCCTATATCCCCAGCCATCTTTATGCGGACGTGGCTCAGCGGTAGAGCATCGCCTTGCCAAGGCGAGGGTCGCGGGTTCGATTCCCGTCGTCCGCTTTGTTACACTCTGGCGCCATAGCCAAGTGGTAAGGCAAAGCTCTGCAAAAGCTTTATTCCCCAGTTCAAATCTGGGTGGCGCCTCCATAATTGAATACGCCGGCGTGGCGGAATGGCAGACGCGCTCGACTCAAAATCGAGTGGGAAACCGTGGAGGTTCGAGTCCTCTCGCCGGTATTAACTAAAAGAGTTCATTAGAGACATTCTCTAGTGAGCTTTTTTTATTTGAGCTTTAGTACCCCACTCATTGCTTGAGCTGAAGACACCTTTGAGTTGTATTCCAAATGCGAATAAATATTTGCCGTTGTTGCATAATCGCTGTGGCCTAACCATTCCTGAACTTCTTTCATGCTTACCCCTAATACATCTACATAAATATACTCCAGGTATTCAAGACAATAAGAATTGTCAGAAGATAAGCGATAGGATTCCTGTTATTCCTTCATACGAATCAGAAGCTCATAGAACGTGTCCACCAGTGGCAGATTACCGGATAGAGTAGCCGCTTTTACTCTTACAGCATATCTTCGTTTTCAACCGCGAGTGCTTGTCCTTCCATATGATAATTCTTCCTGGCTTCCTGAAGCAAGATTTCGGCTCTTTTCTTGGTTCCTTTTATCTTAAGCTCCGTAGGGATCCATTTTGGTTATCGTTTACCATTCTCATCTTTACAGTTAGGCGGATGTCCCGTTACGCTTTCTCCTCTTCCAACAACTCCAGAGGGTGAACCCGATCCTTTTTCAAATACCGGTTGAGCTTCGGAATGGATTTGCTACAAAAGTGGTAGCTGAATCCGCCGATGGATTGCTTTAGCGCCCAGAAGGTACATTTGTTTTTGAACCGGGCGGTATAAAGTTCAATGATCTAGGTTGTCTCCAGTGTCAGATCGGTGCTGGCTAGAATGGAGGATCGCCTGTTCGGATTCACCAGCAAAAACCACAGTTTTTGGTTACTCTTTGGCCCCATAACATATCCAGACACAGGTAACTGACGGATTATTCATTGCCATACATGCTCGCGATAGCGTACTCAAACGCGGCGATACAGCTTTAAAACAGCTCGGCCAAGCACCACCTTCGTCCTCTTTTTACGGTAGCGACCCCAGTCTGTGGCAGGTGTACCATGACGTTCATAGGCAACGGTATTGGACTTGGCTTCGGTTACCAGATCCATCCGGATGCTGCCGAATTGGTTCCATTGTTCAACCCCCGCAAAGCAGGATTGATCAGAGGTATTTAAAACTATTTCCGGGACGTGCCCTAGTAAAAACACAGCATGAGGCCTATGACAATGACAACAAACCCGTGAAATGCGACTTCAAAATTACGTCACATTTAACACAATTGATATTGATTATCAATATCAATTGTGTTAATATAATTTTGTTTACTAGTGAACAAAAAGATCTAATGGAGACACTGAACTTGGTCTCAACTACTACAAAAGAGGGGAGATTGGGAAATTGGAGTTTCAAAATCATTTTAAAGGTCATCTTTACGAGCAATATATTAAAATGCTACATCTGAATGAGCTGTATACTGAACAAGAATTTAACTCATTTCGGCAACAGGCCAGAAAGTACCAGATTGACATGCTTTCCAACAATATTACTAGTGTGCACGTTATTGATTGCATTGGTGATTATGAACCGATAAATCATACCGGGATTGTGGAGAAGATGGGGTTGTCCAAAGCTAGCATTACTAAAATTAGTGCAAAGCTGCTGGAAATGGGCTTCATTATGAGAAGTCAACTGAACAGCAATCGTAAGGAGATTTACTTTAGTTTAACGGATAAGGGAAGACACGTTTATCATTTGCATAAAGAAATGCACAAAGAAAAAGAAGAAAGGTTTTACCAATTCATTGAATCCTATTCAGAGGTTGAGCTGCAGACTATTGGAAAATTTATGAGTGATTTGGTGGCGCGTGCCGAAGAATACTCCGAAGGGAAGTTTACGATAAATGACGACATTAAAGATTGAGGAATTAAGATCCAAGATTGAAGGGAAAGAAATTTTAAAAGGGCTCACACTGGAGATTCATGGCGGAGAGATTCATGCGATTATGGGGCCTAATGGGACGGGAAAAAGTACATTGGCTTCAGCTTTAATGGGCCATCCCAAATATGAGGTTACTGGCGGTAAGGTGACATTGGACAATGAAGACCTTCTGGAGATGGAGGTGGATGAGCGTGCCCAGGCAGGCTTGTTCCTCGCTATGCAATACCCAAGTGAAATTGCTGGCGTGACCAACTCGGATTTTCTCAGAAGTGCCATCAATGCACGGCGTGAAGAAGGCGATGAGATATCCCTAATCCGTTTTATCCGTGAAATGGAGAGCAAAATGAAGGGGCTGGAGATGAACCCGGAATTTGTGCATCGTTATTTGAATGAGGGATTCTCTGGCGGTGAAAAAAAGCGGAATGAGATTTTGCAAATGATGCTACTTGAACCCAAGTTTGTGATCCTGGATGAAGTGGACTCAGGGCTTGATATTGATGCACTGCGTATTGTGGCCAATGGCGTAAATGAGATGCGCAGCCCGGATAGAGGCTTTTTAATCATCACCCATTATCAACGACTGTTGAATTATATTACCCCGGATTTTGTGCATGTCATGATGCAAGGCCGGATAGTTAAATCTGGCGGTCCGGAGCTTGCCCACCGTTTGGAGGCTGAAGGGTACGATTGGGTGAAGGAGGAACTTGGGATTACGGATGAGACGGTAAGGGAAGCTTAAAAGCCGGAGAGGAGGAACAGCACGTGGATATACAAGCTAGAGTTTCAATGAATGTGGACGATTTACGCGCATGGTCAAGCGCTAAGGATGAACCTCGTTGGCTGATTGAACGCCGCGTTCACGCACTCGAACTGGCAGGGACGCTGGAGTTGCCTAAAGTGGAGAAAATCAATCTTGAAAAATGGGATATCTACGAAAGTGGAGATTACAAAGCTGAGAATGCGTGGTCTAGTTTGGAGGAAGCGCCGGAGGTTGTTCGAGGTTTGGTTGCTTCTCCGGTGAAAGGCGGACTAATCGTTCAGTTCAACTCGGATGTAGTGTATACGAAATTGTCCGAGAGCTTAGCCGCCCAGGGAGTCATTTTAACGGATCTGCATACTGCGGCAAAAGAGCATGAGGAGCTGGTTCAACGTTATCTCTTTCAGGCAGTAAAGCCAGAAGAACATCGTTTATCTGCTGCACACAGTGCCTTATGGAGTGGTGGCGTTTTTCTATATGTCCCAGACGGTGTAGAGGTTGAAGCACCTATTCAAGCGATCTTTCTTAACGATAAAAGCGGTGTGTGTTTTGCTCCTCACGTCTTAATTGTGGCAGGGAGCAACAGCAAGATCACTTATGTGGATAATTGTGTATCGAGTGGTGATGATGTCAAGGTATTGCATAACGGTGTGACGGAGGTCTTCGCGGGGGCGGGCTCAAAGGTGCAAGTAGCTTCGGTTCATCAGCTTGCTGTAACTACAACAGATTTCACCCAGCGACGGGCGGTCGTTCTTGCTGATGGGGGTGTGGAATGGATTATCGGTGAGATGAACAATGGTAATACCGCCAGCGATACCAAGACTTTGCTACAAGGCAACGGGGCGGTCTCCGACAATAAGGTGATTGCTATTGGCACGGGCAATCAAAAATCGAGCTATACAACTCAAGCTCAGCATTTTGGCAGAAGCTCGGTAAGCCAGATGATTACGCGTGCAGTCATGCTTGAAGAAGCTACGGCCATTATCAACGGCATTACAAAGATTGAAAAAGGTGCAACCCATTGTGATGGTCAGCAAACAGAACGCGTGCTTATGCTAAGTCCTAAAGCTCGCGGCGATGCCAATCCGATCCTGCTGATAGATGAGGATGATGTAACCGCGGGTCATGCTGCATCCGTGGGGCAAGTAAATGCAGAGCAAATCTATTATCTGATGTCGCGCGGGATATCACGGAGTGAAGCCGAACATCTTGTTATTTTCGGATTTCTCGCTCCTGTCATTTCGGAGATCCCGCTGGAAGGTGTTCGCAGTCGCCTAAAAGATTTAGTGGAAAGCAAGCTCGGCAGATCATAGCAAATCAAAATGAATCTTGAAAGGTTAAAAAGGAGTGATACTAATGGCTAAAAAAGCACCAGATATGGGCGAATATAAATATGGGTTTCGCGACAAGCACCAGTCTATTTTTCAATCTGGAAAAGGTCTGACGGAAGAGATTGTCCGGGAAATTTCCCGGATCAAGGAAGAGCCGGAGTGGATGCTCAATTTTCGGTTGAAAGCTTTGAATCAATTCTACAAAATGCCGATGCCTGAATGGGGAGCGGATTTGACCGGGCTAAATCTTGATGACATCCAGTATTACGTTCGCCCTTCTGAAAAACAGGGAAAGACCTGGGAGGAGGTTCCTTTCGAGATCAAAGCAACCTTTGACAAGCTGGGAATCCCTGAAGCGGAGCAAAAGTTCCTGGCGGGCGTATCCGCTCAATATGAGTCGGAAGTAGTTTATCACAGCATGCGGAAAGAACTGGAGGATCAGGGCGTTATTTTCCTTGATACGGATAGTGCATTAAAGCAATACCCCGAAGTGTTTAAGCAACATTTTGGGACGATCATCCCTCCCGCCGACAATAAATTTGCGGCGCTTAATAGTGCGGTTTGGTCAGGCGGTAGCTTTGTATACATTCCGAAGGGTGTTCAGTGCGAGGTACCTATACAAGGTTATTTCCGTATTAATTCTGAAAATATGGGTCAATTCGAGCGGACATTAATTATTGCCGAAGAGGGCAGCTTTGTCCATTATGTTGAAGGATGTACAGCACCTATTTATAGTACCAGTTCTCTGCATAGTGGAGTTATTGAAATTATTTGCCGGAAAGATTCCCGTGTCCGTTACACGACCATTCAGAATTGGGCTCCTAATATCTACAACTTGGTAACCCAAAGGGCTGTGGCAGAAGAAAATGCCACAATGGAATGGGTGGACGGCAACATCGGCTCCAAGGTAACAATGAAGTATCCGGCAGTATTATTGAAAGGACGGGGAGCCAAGGGGTCCATCCTGTCTATTGCCGTAGCCGGTAAAGATCAGCATCAAGATGCTGGCGCGAAGGTAATTCACCTTGCTCCCGAGACAACATCTACGATTATATCCAAATCCATCAGCAAGCAGGGCGGAAAAGTAAACTACCGAGGGTTGTCCAGCTTCAGCCGCGATTCCGCAGGGTCCAAGTCCAATATTAAGTGCGATACGTTGATATTGGACCACATGTCAACATCAGATACGATTCCGTACAATGAAATTAAAAACGATCAGATTACTTTGGAGCACGAGGCAACAGTATCCAAAGTGTCCGAGGAACAATTGTTTTACTTAATGAGCCGCGGGCTTACAGAACAAGATGCTACACAAATGATTGTAATGGGCTTTATTGAACCGTTTACCAAAGAATTGCCAATGGAATATGCCGTTGAAATGAATCGGTTGATTCAATTTGAGATGGAAGGAAGCATCGGTTGATTCATTAATTTAATAGATCAAACCTTTATCATTCTTTAAAGAAGTGCGAGGTGCTAGTAATGAAGAAAAATAATTCGGACGATTCAGAACTAGCTCAAATTACGCGAGAGATACGAAAACTTCAGTTCTGCCTCAATATGCTGTCAGGATTGAGCGCAAGTTGCGGTGTGATGATACCTTTAGACTCTATTCATACGCTTATAAGGGAACTTTCGGATCAAGAGGTCACTCTTAGGCAAAAAACCAAGGATCACTCAGACGATCTAGGGTGAAAAAAGGTCTGAATTGACGGTTGGTAAAACAATGGGAGGAGTTGGCATGATGGATGAAAATGGAGTTTTATTCGATGAAGTATCGGAAGTTCTTCTCAAACTACGTCCTTTCTTACTGCGTGACGGTGGAGATGCTGAACTGGTCGAAGTTGAGAACGGTATAGCAAAATTAAGATTTTTGGGAGCTTGCAATGGTTGCCCAAGTGCTACGATTACGTTAAAGGTTGCTATTGAGCGCGCAATTCTTGAGGAAATTGATGATATTAAAGAAGTTGTACAAGTATTCTAAATTCCTTGATACTGAGCAACTGAGTTAGTCCTGTCGCAGACCATAGCCACGGAAGTTGATCCCGCTGCTCAATATCAAAGTACATCGACAGATTACCTTGCGGGTCGAAATCGACGAGCAACGCTTATCCCCCTTCATTAAACAAGGTATTATCAAGATTGTATTCGGTATCGAGTGGGAAACCGTAGAGGTTCAAGTCCTCTCGTCGGTATACACAAAAGGATGATAAAATGCTTAAAGGCATTTTATCATCCTCAGATTGTCGAGAAACCCCGTCATTTTGAGACGTGGGTTTCTTTTTTACATCATAATGCTTTGGTCTCTGGAGAAGCAGGGGGGGTTACCCCTGTTTCTCCAGGCGATCTAGGTGGATCGCCATCTTCTTCATGTTCTGCACGGCTGCCGTCATAAGGGCTTGTTCCCTGACGTTTGGAAGACCGCGCAAACGACAATAGCGAAACCCATGGAGCTCTTTGGCATCCGCGAAGCTTCGCTCAATCGTCTCTTTTCGTTTGCGGTACAGCTTTTTACCAGATGGGCTCAGCCGGTTGCTCCGTACCCATTCTTTGCTGTCTTCCCAGACATGCCGAGTCACCACTTTGCGGTGGTTTCGAGACTGGGTACACTGACTTAGCAGTGGGCAATGCTGGCACTGAGCTGGGTCAGAGGCATACTGCCGGTATCCCTTACGGTCCGTCGTTCGGTAGGGCAGTTCCTGTTGGGCTGGGCATCTATACGCATTGCGTTTGGCATCGTATTCAAACTTCCATTTCGGAAACAGTCCTTGTCTGGGATGGAATCTTCGGTGAGCAATCACGGCAAAAATCTTTCGGTTCTGCAAACCTCGGCAAATCGGCGTTGTTAAATAACCTGAATCTAGTGCAACAGCTTCTACTTGAAAACCAAAACGTTCTCTTTGGCGATCCAAACGGGACAAATAGGGGACAGAATCATGTACATTCCCTGGTGTCACATGCACGTCCGTAATCAGATTGTACTTCATATCCACCGTGCGGTGGTCCAGATAGAAGAAGCCTTCGGGCTTGCCATCACGGATCATATAGCCGCTGTCCGGGTCTGTTTTGCTCACTTTAATTTCTTTTTCTTCGTTCACCTCCTCTCGGGATTTTAAGGCTTTTTTCCGTGGTTTCTCCGGTCATCCTTCACCGCTTCGTTCAGCTCGTCCATATAGTCTTTAGTATTCTGCAACACTTGTTCTTTGGTGTACTGGTGCCTGTTAGCATTGGCTTTGACGTGTGTGGAATCGGTGACGAGAACACGCCCACCCACCATTCGATGAGAGATCGCCTGCAGCACAATTTCATCGAAGATATCTTGAAAGATCGTGGTGTCTTTAAAGCGAGTGCGACGATTCCAGCTAATCGTCGTATGGTCCGGAACTTTATCCGTTAAGCCCAACCCCAGAAACCAACGATAAGCTAGGTTCGTCTGAATTTCTCGCTCAAGTTGCCGTTCTGAGCGAATGCCATAGAAATAACCGAGAAAGATCATTTTAAACAATACGGTAGGATCAATGGCAGGACGCCCGTTGTCTGCACAATACAGTGGTCGAACTTTATCATCGATAAACGAAAAATCGATATACTTATCTACTTTGCGGAGCAAGTGATCTTGAGGAACCAGATCTTCGATGGAAACAAATTCGTAGGATTGTTGTTTTTCGCGGTTGGAGCGTAGCATATCAACACCATCCGTTCTACAATAGTTACCTATATTATACAACATTAACGCGGTGTCGTCTTAAACAAAATTAACATAAAATAGGCTGTCGAGACTTTCTCGACAGCCTGAGGATGATAAAATGCTTAAAGGCATTTTATCATCCTTTTATTATATATTCATGATTTTGGCAACAAGGTTAACATGGATTTGACCAGCGCTTTGATCTTATCGTAAGATGATGGTACTGAAAAAACTTTTCTAGTTTACCGAGCGCGAAAGAAATGAGGGCGAATATGCAGGAAAGAATTTTGGAGGCTTTTGTAGATGAAGTTCATGAAAATGGATTGAAATTTACGATGGATGATCTTGCGAAAAGACTCGCTATTAGCAAGCGTACGTTGTATGAAAACTTTTCGTCTAAGACGCTTATTTTAGAAACACTTATTGAGCGTACAAATGATGATATGATTCGAAAAACTGAGCAGATTATCCAAAATAATGAGTTATCTTTGTTAGACAAGATTAAGCAGTCGATTAGGGTCATGCCTCTGTATTATAAGTTTTACGATTTAAGAATATTGGACCAGATGAAAAAGTATTATCCTGAACAATGGAAAAGGGTACATGCCGATTTAAATGATTGGTCTCCGATTAGAACATTAATTCAGGAAGGCATCCGAGAAGGAATTATTGTGAACAAAAATGAGGCTCTGATCATGAAGCTTATTATTGAATCTGTAAATTTAACGCTTGATCAGCGTTTCTTTCTGGATAACAGTGTGACGGTAGAGGAAGCTACTTATTCTATTGTAGATATTTTGTTGTTCGGTTTGGTCGAAAATTAAAAAATAGCCTCAACAATATGCTGCATATTTGAAGAGGCCACTTTTTTATATGAAAACTAAGAAAACATTTTTAGTTTCAATTGTTTTTTGAAAAGGGATAATGAAGTTTACCTGATATCGAATAAAGAGATACGGAAAAGGAAGGGTGGAAATATGTCTATACTCACAAGAAATCGAGGAGCAATGCTGTTATTGATGCTTAACATTTTTTTGGCGTTCATGGGGATTGGCTTAGTTGTCCCTGTATTACCTAAATTTATAAGTGAGCTAGGGATGAATGGTTCTTCGATGGGACTGATGGTTGCAGCTTTTGCGTTGACTCAGCTTTTATTATCACCATTGTCAGGAAAGTTGTCTGATCGTTATGGACGTAAAAAATTGATTGTTTCTGGGATGTTCATCTTCATGTTATCAGAGCTTGTTTTTGGACTGGCTCATTCCATTCCTACCCTGTTCATAGCACGAATCATGGGTGGAGCAGGGGCAGCGTTGCTGACTCCTTCTATAATGGCCTATGTCGCTGACGTGACCTCGTTTGAGGAAAGAGGCAAGGGAATGGGCATGATCAATGCGGCGATCAACACAGGCTTCATAATCGGGCCAGGGATTGGCGGATTGCTTGCCACATATGGAATACGCATTCCCTTCTTTGCGGCAGCTGGAGCTGCGGGAATAGCAGCTATCTTGTCTCTGTTAGTGCTGCCTGAGTCTTTAAGCAAGGAAAAGCAACAATATAATAGAGAGCTTCCACGTCAAAAAGAAAATCTTTTGCAGCAATTTGCCAAGTCATATCAATCTCCATATTTCATGGGTTTACTCATTGTATTTGTCGTTGCTTTTGGGTTAGCGAACTTCGAAACCGTATTTGGACTGTTTGTTGACCATAAATATGGTTTCACACCGATGGATATTGCCATCATCATAACGACAGGCTCCATTTTGGGAGCAGTTGTCCAAGCAACTATATTTGGATGGATCATTAATCGTTTTGGAGAGAAAAAAGTAATTCATCTCTGCTTGGCTATTGGGGGCCTGTTCATCTTCCTAACCCTATTTGCTGAACAGTACATGATGATTATGCTGACGACCTTCATCATTTTTCTGGCTATGGATATCCTTCGCCCGGCAGTAAGTACTTCTCTATCGCGGCAGGCCGGAGATGAGCAAGGCTTTGTGGCAGGCATGAACTCATCCTATACCAGCTTGGGTAATGTGATTGGACCATTAATTGCAGGACTGTTGTTCGATGTTCATATTAATCTGCCTTATATGGTTGCAGCTATAGCGTTACTGGCTTGTCTCGTCCTTTCACTACGTTCCAAGCAAGCGGGTGAGCAACATTCGATAGCCCGTGCAGCAGAACAGCATAGAGGAGGATAGCCGCAGGTCTATACTCATCCCCGACTTAGGTCTAGGTTCAAAAACCGTCTGGGGTCCGTTTTGTCAAACGCTTGTTCAGCGTACAATAAGGACATAAGCAAGACACAGTGAAAGGCGGTGAGAGATGATGAGAGTTAACAAAGGGAATGGGTTAGCCATTGTATTGATCGTGTTGGGTTCGATTATGCTGCTCGGTAAGTTTACTCCGTTTTTCGGTCACTTTTTAGGACATCTGATTGGTTACTTAATTCCGATAGCTATGGTTATGCTAGGCTACTACGGTGTGAAAAAAGGAAATGCGCTCTTCGGCTGGATCGTACTTGTACTTGGGGTACTGATTTTGCTCGGCAAACTGTCCTGGCTTCTGGGACCACTACTGGCAATCGGGTTGATTATATTTGGTGTTTCCCTGCTGAGTGACCGCAGAAGACGTTACTGATTTTAGCAGTTTAGCGAATGAAGAAATATTGCAGTAACGAAGTTTTAATTATGGGGATACGAATTGTGAAAGGAGCAGATGCAAATGAGTGTTTTTCGAAGAATGCGCGATATTACGGTAGCGACCTTCAATGAGCATTTGGAACAAAGCCAAGACCCAGTGCAACTGATTGACCAGTTCTTGTATAATACCCGCCAGGAAATTGCCGAAGCGGAAAAACTCCATCAACAGTATGCGATGCATACAAGACAGATGAAGCAGCAGTTGGATCATGCATTGTCCATGCAGACCAAACGGGAGGAACAGGCGCTACTGGCTTTGAAAGCTGATGAAGAACATATTGCGAAGCTGGCCCTACAGGAGAAAATGCTATATGCAGAAAAAGAAGAGCAGTATAGAGAATTGTGGGAGCAGAGCCGTGAATCACTACGTGAGCTAGAACAACAGCTAGATACGTTAAAGACAGAATATCAAACGGTACACAGCAAGCGTCAGTATTATGCGGCACGTGTACAGACGTTGAGACTCCAGCAGCAAATGAACGAACGGGCTGGTACATACGGTGGACGAAATGTTCCCCGAATGTTCAACCGCTTGGAAGACCGGGTAGCCGATATGGAAGCAGAAACGATGAGTCTGCGTGATTTACGTCGGGGTGAGGGCGACCATGCACAGGATGCCCAAGGCGGTGGATCGCTGCTCGAACAAGAGTGGGCGAGACTGAAAAGCAAGCTGAACAACAGCGGGAAGGAGTAATTTGATAATGACCCGAATTTACAGATCAAGCCGGGATAGAGTAATAACAGGTGTATGTGGCGGTCTTTCTGACGCAACAGGAATGGACTCAACATGGATTCGTATTCTGGTTGTGATCAGTTTCTTTATTACAGCAGGAACCACATTTATGATTTATGTGATTGCGGCACTGGTTATCTCCAAGGAGCCGAGATCTCCTTTCGATGGAGGATTTGGCCCTGACAGCGGGCCCTACCATCAACAGGATCCACGCTATTATGGCAGTAACAATACAAGATCGCAGTATGGGCAGGGAACTGGTTACAACCAGGGCGGTGCATATGGCAATTCGAACCCGTTTTTTGGTCAAGATGCCCGCAACTCATCCAAATTTAACACAGGTCAGAACAATGACTTGGATTCCATGATGGAAGATATTGAGAAAAAGGCAATGAAAAAAGAATTGGCAGAGTTACGCAAAAAAGTAGAGCAATTTGAGAAGGGAGATCGTAAATAATGGGGATCTTTAAAAGAATGAAGGATATGACAAGAGCATCGGTGAATGAAGTGTTGGATAAAGTGGAAGATCCGATTATTATGTTGAATCAATATCTGCGCGATATGGAGGCGGAAATTCACGAGGCTGAGGTAACGGTTGCCAAGCAAATGGCGAATGAACGACGTATGAAACAGCGTTTAGAGGAAGCGGTACGTGTATCCAATGAGCGTGAGAAGCAAGCCGAATCCGCATTGCGAAATGGTCAGGAAGAAGTAGCGCGCAAGCTGTTGGGAGAGAAGATTTATTTTGTGCAAAAGCAGGACGAATACCGCGACTTGCATACACAAGCTGAGCTTCAAGCAAAAGAATTAGTACAACAGCTTCACGACATGAAAGATGAGTTCTATAAAATGCGCAACAAGCGCAATGAGTTAGTATCCCGTGCTCAAATGGCGAAAGCCAAAAAGCAAATGTCTCAAATCAATAGTTTGCATACGATTGAAAGTGGGTCTGCTTCATTGGGCTTCCACCGTATGGAAGAAAAAATTATGCAAATGGAAGCTGAAGCTGACGTACTGCGTGCTCCTTACCGTCAAGCTCCAGGAGAAGCATATGTTAATCCGGCTGAGGCTGAAAAACAGTTTAAAGTGGATGAGCAGCTTCAACAGCTTAAGTCCAAAATTCAGACAGGTGTTAAACCAGTCGATATGAAGAAGGACTGACTACTCGGAAACAAGACATTATGATATGCTGTATGGAATGGACATTGGTCGATGATCGTGCCTAATCTGTATGGTTCAGGAAAGCCATATGGCGGAATGTTGCGCCACTATGGCTTTTCCGTCCTGTATAAACAAAAAGGGGGTGCAGCATGGAGAGAAGAAAATCAGCCTTGGCACTGGCAGGGATTGGCATCGGGATTATCATTTTATTCGGTCAGTGGATTGGGTTCCTCTCCGTGGTTGCACTGATTCTAATGTTGGCCGGAATATATAAGATCCGCAATTCCAAAATCAAAAAGGGTTACACGATGCTCGCGATTGGTGCTGGATTGCTAGTGCTGGATCATTTGTTCCTGTTTGTGGTAGTTACACTAGCATCATTAGCTATATTCTATTCACGTTCAAGGAAGCTGCATAAAGGTCAAAGCTCCATATTCAAGCACAATTTTATATCGAATCATAAATGGGATGAAGTGCCGTGGAGCCTGCGTAGCACAAGCATATGGCATGTGGTTGGCGATGTGGATGCCGATCTGACGTTGGCTCTACCAGAGGAACGTGAGTCCGTCATATTTTTACAAGGGATCTTCGGTGACATTGATATCACGCTACCGGATAATTACGGTGTAGAGGTGGAGATGTTCGTCCTGTTCGGACAGATTCAGTTTGACCGGGATCATGAGGCGGGGATGCTCAATCGACTGGTTTGGAAGTCTCCCCATTTTGAGCAGAGTGAATATAAAGTGAAGTTTGTCGTTTCGTACTTGGCGGGCGATGTCCGCGTCCGATTTTATTGAATCAGGAGGAGCCGGGATGAATCATAAAAAAACGTCCAACATGGTAACCCGCAGTATGGGTCAAGGTATCCTCCTGTGTGTTGTTGTAGGCGTAGTTGTCTTTTATATGCTGTATACATATGGATATGTGAAGTCGTTTCCAACCTGGGGAATGATATTGAAAGTTGCAGGAGCCGTTATACTGGTGTTGATTGGTACAGGGGCAATGTACGGATTTTATGAGAGCTACCGCTTTAAAAGCAGACTGGAAATGTTGAGAGAGACGTTGCTGATGTGGGAAAAGGGAACCCCTGCACGTGAGTTGCCGCCCCTAGGGCATGATGAACTTGGTAGACTGGGAGAGCAGCTGGAACGGATTGGACGTAAATGGCAGGAACAAGTTACGTCTTTACAACGCTTATCCACGGATAATGCTCAGTTGGCGGAACAGGCACGGATGACTGCGATTGTGGAGGAGCGGCAGCGGCTGGCCAGAGAGTTGCATGATGCCGTATCACAGCAATTATTTGCTATTTCAATGACCGCGACGGCTGTGGGGAGGACGCTGGATAAGGACTTTGATAAAGCACAGCGTCAAGTTGCGCTAATTGAAGAAATGTCTTCTGTGGCACAATCTGAAATGCGGGCGTTACTACTTCATCTACGGCCTGTCTATCTGGAAGGGAAAAGGCTTGAGCAGGGGTTGCGTGATTTGGTACAAGAGTTGCAGGCAAAGGTACCGATGGAGATTGATTTTGAGATTGAAAGCGGAGTACAGTTGGTTAAAGGCATTGAGAACCACTTGTTTCGTATTGTGCAGGAAGCGATGTCTAATACGTTGCGCCATGCCAAAGCAACCCGCATGGAAATTCGTATCGTGCAACGCCCAGATTCCATCAGGCTGACGATTCGGGATAACGGTATTGGTTTTGAGCTGGATGAGAAAAAGCAGACTTCATATGGATTATCCACGATGCAGGAGCGGGTCAGTGAAATTGGGGGAGCGATTCAGTATATAACGGCTCCAGGAAAAGGGACACGGATTGAGGTGTCCGTGCCAGTTATTAATGATGAAAGCGGAAGGAACGATGATCATGGAAACGGAATTACCGATTAGCGTACTGCTGGTAGACGACCATGAAATGGTACGAATTGGTCTTGCGGCGGTGCTGGGGACGGAAGAAGGTATTGAAGTGGTCGGCGAGGCCGGAAGCGGAGAAGAAGGCATACGGTTGGCTTCCGAATACAAGCCAAATGTGATTTTGATGGATCTGGTCATGGATGGCATGGATGGCATCGAAACGACACGCCAAGTAACTCGTCTGCTTCCAGAGACAAAGGTGATTGTGCTGACGAGTTATTTGGACGATGAGAAAATGTATCCGGTCATTGAGGCAGGGGCATTCAGCTATTTGCTTAAAACGTCTCGCGCTTCCGAAATAGCGGATGCGATCCGTGCAGCTGCACGTGGACAGTCCGTACTAGAGTCACAGGTGGCCTCCAAGATGATGAATCGATTCCGCCAGCCACAGGCTGAAGCGCCCGCCCATACGGAGCTGACTGATCGTGAGATGGAGGTACTTCGCCTGTTGGCACAAGGGAAGTCTAATCAGGATATCGCAGACGAGCTGATTATCGGGATTAAGACGGTAAAATTCCATGTCACGAACCTTCTCGCTAAATTAGGAGTGGAAGACCGTACACAGGCGGCGATCTATGCCTATAAGAACGGATTAGCAGAGTAGAATGTAGAATAAACGAATACAAAGAACCGGAGACGATAATAGTTCTCCGGTTTTTTGTGTTCTATAACAAGGTGTTTAGATCAGGAGGAATAAAAAGGCGATTAAAGCCAGATCTAGTGCAAGCCCTGCACCGTATCCATATCCGCCGTACCCACCGCGATAGCCTGCTCTGCCATTTCCATAACTACTATAGCCATTTCCAGCAAATCCGCCTGCGTCATAAGGAAAGGATGGACTCAGAGGTGCATTGGGCGGCTTAATTAAGGCATTTAGTTTGGCAGAGGTACGAACTTTGTTTTTAGGATTCCTTTTTTTCTTTTTAGAGGAAATCTTTTTAGGGGTTTGTTTTCCTTTGTTACTGTAGCTCCCGGCATAGAGACTGCCAGGAAAGGAGGGTGGATATCCGTTCAACATCAGCTTGCCTTTGCTACACCCACTTAAGATGCCGATGTGTCGTGTACCATCACGCATAACGGCACAGACCAGACGTCCACCATGAGGTGCCACACTGGCTTCATTTACAGGATAAATCGGAAACATGATTTCACCTCTTTTGGTGTAAGATGCATTGTGATCATAGTCTATTCTTATGGTGCCTACGATGTATGGTCGAACACCCAGTAGGCAGATGAATATTTTAGAAGGGCTTTGCCGTATTGCTGTGTGTATAAAACCTCTGACAACGGGAATGCTATTGATAGATTCATAGATTTCAAACCAGCCGAAAAAGAAAGTATCCAGAGCGTAGGTGTGGGAATCGGATGGTTGTGTGGAGCGGGAGGAACGATAATGCTAAAAGCAGAGTTGATTAGAAAAGGGATTATTACGATTTTGGTATTAGGAACGGTGCTGGTACTGGCTGGCTGGCGTTACGGAACCCTTCAGACAAACCGATATGATTCCCGCGAGGCAGAAACGGCTTTACGCTCATTGTTAACCATCTCGGACCAGGCCCCGGGTACGCTGGATAAGCTGGTTGTGAAGTGGCAAGGCGATTGGATTTCTAACCATGAAGAGCCGGCAGATGTAGCGGCACAGATAGCTGATCAGCTGAATATACCCACAGTAAACAAACTCGTGGAAAATGGACACACGGTTTATCGTTCTGTTCGTAATAGTGAGGATCTAAAAATCCGCTTAAATGTAATGGAACGTCAAACTGGGCAATGGTATGTAGTCGTTCAACTGGAGAGCAACGATGCAGGACGTGAGCAGTTGATTCAGCTTCATAAACTCTGTGCTGAGCAATTAAAGTCTATGGGGATTCAAGCGCAGTGGAACACGGCCCTTCAGCGTTCGCTGCATACAAAGGAATCCAAAGATCAACTGTTGAAACTGACAGAAGCGAGCTTAACAGGGAACATCTCCATGCAGGCCAAAGAAAGATATACGGATGCGACTACTGTGGCTATATCCTATGAAGCTCCAGAGCTGCCGCTAATGATTCAAAGCGGTGAGCATCAGGTCCAGATGCAGATGGCTGTACATGAAGATAAGGAGCAACAGGATACACGTATAACGCTCGGTTTTCCGCTCATCACGATTGAATACTGACTTATAAGGTAAATTGATGATTCATCGGATAGCTTATCCATGTAGGATATGCTAAAATATCATCAAATCTTTAGTTCCATGTTTTTCGAAAATCAAGTATGATCTTGTATAAATATACACAATACTACATGCGGATTTCGGGGATTGTGGATTGCGGAATCTTGACATGGGAAGAATGAGGTACTACATGGCTGACATACCTGCTAAAGAATCTGTTGTGACGCAAGGCGCAGTTCTGTTTATTTTTGGCGCTACGGGCGATTTGGCTCGTCGCAAGCTTTTTCCTGCTATTTACAGCTTGTACCGCGAAGGCAAGCTTGCTGAGGATTTTGCCGTTATTGGTGTAGCAAGGCGTCCTCGCACAGAGGAAGAATTCCGTAATGACCTGTACGCTTCCATACAGGAGTTTAGTCGCTACAAAGCAGAAAATGATCAAGATTGGCAGGCATTTGCCGAGCATTTTGAATATAAATCGCTTGATATCAACAATGTCGAAGGGTTCCATGAGTTGAGACAGCAGACGGAGTCTATAGAAAGCAAGTTTAACATACCGGGAAATCGGTTGTTTTATTTGGCCTTGGCTCCTGAATTATTCGGAAGCGTGTCTAAGAGTTTGAAAGATGGCGGCATGATGGATGGCAAAGGGTGGAATCGTCTTGTCATTGAGAAGCCATTCGGTTATAACCTCGAATCTGCACAAGAATTGAACGTTGAAATACGAGAAGTATTTGCCGAAGAAGAAATTTATCGGATTGATCACTATCTTGGCAAGGAAATGGTACAAAATATTGAGGTGATCCGCTTCGCGAACGCCTTCTTTGAACCACTGTGGAATAATAAGCATATTGCCAATGTGCAAATTACGCTTAGTGAAACGGTAGGGGTGGAGGAACGCGGAGGTTACTACGATCATTCCGGCGCCTTGCGGGATATGGGACAGAACCATATGCTGCAAATGCTAACGATGATTGCGATGGAGCCACCTAGTCGTTTGTTGCCTGAGGATATCCGTGATGAAAAGGTGAAAGTGCTGCGTTCGCTGCGCCCTTTTGAAACGTCTGACGATGTGAAAACCAATGTGGTGCGTGGTCAATACATCGAAGGCAGTTATCGCGGTCAGCAGTTGCCAGGATATCGCCAAGAAGACAAGGTTGATCCACAGTCAAACACAGAGACTTATTTTGCTTCACGCGTGTTTGTTGATAATTTCCGTTGGGCTGGCGTACCGTTCTATATTCGTACGGGCAAACGTCTCCCTGTAAAAACAACGGAGATTGTTGTGGAATTTAAGAGCATGCCAACGAACGTGTACCTCGGTCAAAAGCATAAGCTGGAACCGAACTTGCTCGTCATTCGGGTCAATCCAATGGAGGGCATTTACATTAAAATTAATGCCAAGAAACCTGGCTCGGAATCAGATATTGAGCCATTGGCTATGGATTTTTGCCAAAGCTGTATGGTGGGTATCAACTCACCGGAGGCTTATGAACGGTTGCTGATGGATGCCATTGAGGGTGATTCGACGTACTTCACGCGTTGGGATGAGGTTGCCACGGCATGGGGATTCGTCGATCGAATCGCCAAAGCATGGCAGCAGACCCCGGATACGCTGGAAACCTATGCTGCAGGCTCATGGGGACCGGAAGGTGCACACAAGCTATTGGAGCAGGATGGCTTCAAGTGGTGGCCGGTTAGCGGTCAGGATGAAGATAATGTCATCTGGCGAGTAGGCGGCGTTCAGTAATCCCGTTTTGTCCTGCATCCCCCTATGTCCTGTTTAGGACGTAAGGGGATGCTTTGCGTTCGGAGTGTGCTATAATAGCTTAGTCTCAGGTTTTCAGTTTGCAACTGATTATAGGTTAAAGGCAGGCTAAAACATGTAAATAGATCGTATTTATAATGAATATGGTAACGGGGTACGCCGAATAATGGGGCTAACGGCAATGAGCCGATGATTTTATGAAAACAGGCGTGCATCATGGCCTTTTTATGAATAGCTTGAGCAGGAATGCAATGGATTTGATCATGAAGGGATATGTGAAATGAGTAAAACAACAGATATACTTCAACAGGAAGTCGACAAACGGCGTACGTTTGCGATTATTTCTCACCCGGATGCGGGTAAAACGACACTGACGGAAAAGCTGCTGCTGTTCGGGGGCGCGATTCGTCTTGCTGGTTCAGTTAAAGCGCGTAAAGCAAGCAAACACGCCACGAGTGACTGGATGGAGATTGAAAAACAGCGGGGGATCTCTGTAACATCCTCAGTGATGCAATTTGATTATAATGGTCACCGCATCAACATTCTGGACACGCCAGGTCACCAGGATTTCAGTGAAGACACGTATCGTACATTAACAGCAGCAGATAGTGCAGTCATGCTGATTGACGTAGCGAAAGGTGTGGAAGCGCAAACGATTAAGCTGTTTCAAGTTTGTGCGAAGCGTGGAATTCCGATTTTCACCTTCATTAACAAACTGGATCGTGAGGGACGCAGTCCTTTTGATTTGATGGAGGAGTTGGAGCAGGTACTTGGCATCCGTTCGGTGCCTATGAATTGGCCGATTGGTACAGGACGCGAGCTGTGCGGTGTCTATGACCGTGTCAAAAATCAGGTCGAGCTGTTTCAGGGAGATGACCATTCCACGATTAAAGTACAAAAAGTGGAAGATTACAATGATCCGATCATTCGTGAGATGGCGGGCGAATATTTGCATGACCAATTATGCCAAGACTTGGAGTTGCTTGATGTCGCGGGTGACCCTTTTGACATGGAGAAAGTACAGCGCGGAGAATTAACACCGGTATTCTTCGGCAGTGCGATTAATAATTTTGGTGTACAAACATTTTTGGAAAACTTCCTTCAGCTTGCTCCTAAACCGGAGCCACGCCGTAGTACAGCTGGGGAAATTGAACCAACAAACGAAAAGTTTACTGGCTATGTATTTAAAATTCAAGCGAACATGAACCCGGCTCACCGTGACCGTATTGCATTTTTGCGTATTGTGTCTGGTAAGTTTCAACGCGGGATGAGTGTTAAGCATGTACGGATGGGCAAGGAGATAAAGCTGTCTCAGCCACAGCAGTTCCTGGCACAGGACCGTGATATTGTTGAGGAGGCTTTTCCTGGCGATATTATTGGATTGTTTGACCCGGGTATTTTCCGTATTGGTGATTCACTCAGCCAAGGTAGCGAGGTTGTGTTTGATGAATTGCCGACCTTCTCGCCTGAGATTTTTGCCAAGGTAACGGTGAAAAATGCCTTGAAGCACAAACAGTATCTGAAGGGTATTGACCAGTTGACCGAGGAAGGTATGATTCAGGTTTTCCGTACGGTAAGCTTTGACGATACGCTATTAGGTGTTGTCGGCCAACTGCAATTTGAAGTATTTGAGTACCGCATGAAGGGTGAGTATGGAGTTGATGTACAGCTTCAGCGTATGCCATTCCAATTTGCACGTTGGATTGTGGATGAGCAGATTGACCCGAGCAAGTTCCGTATTAACTCTACGCTGGTAAAGGATAAGAAGGGCAATTATGTCGCCTTGTTCGAAAACGAGTATGCCATGCGTACGGCTATGGAGAAAAACCCGACAGCTAAGTTTCTAGAAATGGCTCCGTAAGATTGAATAAGCAGAACAGTTTGATCTCAGTCATTTAGTGTATACAACGAATAGTCCACTCGATGTGAATGCGAGTGGACTATTTTCATTTTCGAATACGGGTAAAATAATGAGCACAATTAAATTGGAACAAAAAGTTAAATAGCTAGAGCTAGGTTAAAGGCACGGGTTTGATTTTATCGATTTGTTCATGTGCCAAATGGACGAAATCGTGCTGTTGATTTGGGCTCATATGCTTCCAAGCGATTTCAAGAATGACACCCAATCCAGGCAGAGCGGCTTCAGGTCCGTCCACTGACCCAATAATCATATCCGTAAGATCAGCTTCTGATTTGCCGTGTACTTTGTGAACAATTGCTTGTCGTAAATCCATTGTAATGGGCATGTGTACCTCCCGTATGTTGTAGTAGTGATCGAATGTATTATGGCTTGGGCTGTTGTCCAGTATACATGGAGAAGCATTTGGCATAAGTATGTCAAAATTTATGTTTGTAGCATGATATGCTATACTATGACGGACAGTATGGTGATCGGGAGGTAAAGAAGGAATGGCAAAAAAACAGTATGCGGTTATTGGCATGGGACGTTTTGGTTCCAGTGTTGCCAGTGCGCTGAGTGAGATGGGTTTTGATGTGCTGGCTATTGACTCGGACGAGCAGCGTACACAGGAAATGTCGAATATTGTGACGCATGCGGTGTCTGCCGACTCGACGGATGAGGAAGCGCTGCGAGCGCTGGGTATCCGTAATTTTGACGTAATCGTAGTTGCGATTGGCGAAGATATACAGGCCAGTATTCTGACGACATTGATTCTCAAGGACATGGGCGTACCAGCTCTTGTGGTCAAGGCACAAAATGAGCTGCATGGAAAAGTGTTGCAAAAGATAGGTGCAGATAAAGTCGTTTATCCTGAACGGGATATGGGGTTACGGGTAGCCCATCATTTGACATCCCCCAACATTTTGGATTATATCGAGCTGTCCAAGGACTACAGTATTTTGGAGATGAGAGCCGCCGATTCCATGATTGGAAAAAACCTGAAAGAGTTAGACATACGTGCACGCTTCGGCTGCAATGTGATGGCGATTCGCAGAAATCAGGAAATGAACATTTCACCTTATGCCGAGGATCGTCTGGAGCCGGGTGATGTACTGGTCATTGTGGGCCACAAGGATGACCTGACCAAGCTGGAGCTGGCATTTGCAGCCTAATGAGGGCTTGTGTTCAAGTGCAAGTGATACATCATTTATTTTTATTGAAACGGACAAAGAAACGGAAGGTTAAACGAATGGAAATCATTTCACCGAATAATGCGCGTGTAAAAGAGTGGGCGCAACTGCTGGAGAAAAAGCATCGCACACGGCAGCATAAATATATTGTCGAGGGTATTCATCTGGTGCAGGAAGCGCTGCGTTCGGACGCGGCTGTCGAAACCGTCGCCTATGATTTGGACAAGGGCATTCCCGCCGAGCTGAATGGCCTGGATCCAGCCGACCAGCCGGTGGAATGGGTTCCCGTGTCAGCGGCGGTCATTGCAAAATGCACCGATACGAAGACGCCGCAGTCGGTTTTTGCCATCGTGCGTAAGGAGGAGCGCAGCGCATTCCCGGCATTGCTGGAGCAGCCGGATGCACTGGTAATGGTGCTGGACGGGGTGCAGGACCCCGGCAATGTAGGCACCATCATCCGCAGCGCGGACGCTGCTGGAGCCGCAGGCGTAATATTGGGTCATGGCTGCGCCGACCTGTACAATCCCAAAACGATTCGCTCCACGATGGGATCGTTGTTTCATCTGCCGGTGATTGAAGGCAGTCTGGAGGAGCTTTTGCCGCAGGCCAAAAGTAAAGGTGCCCGCTTGCTCAGCACCTCGTTGGATGCGAGCTTATCATGCTATGCCATAGATTTACGTGTTTCCACTTGGCTTGTGATTGGGAATGAAGGCCAAGGTATTTCTGATGCTACTGCGCGCATGGTGGATGAGTCGATATTCATTCCGATGCAGGGGCAAGCGGAATCACTGAACGCGGCGATGGCTTCTACGGTGCTGTTATTTGAGGCCATGAGACAACGAAACTAAGAGAGTGAACATGGGGCTGTGGTTTATAACATCAATTGAGACTGTTTATACCATCTAAATGAGACAGTCAATGTCCCCGAAAACCCAATAAAACCGGTAATTAAGGCTAACCAAATACAAAATTATCTGTTAATGATTAATCTAAGTTTTCTTATTTTATGGTGAAAAAGGACAGAAAATTTTTTATAACAAGAAGTAAGACAAACATTATCTAAAGGGAAAATAACCTCTTCTCGGCTACAATAAAATTTTGTTATATATATTCTTACCTACAGGACCTTTTAATATCTAACCTAAACAGTCCCGATGAAAAGCTTTCTATTTCGGGGCTGTTCTTACGTTATAGATGGTAGGTGAAATGATAACCCGTTTTTGGGAAATTGCTATTCCCATTCAAATCTCTTTCTGCTTTTTGGAGGATTACATCCGTCGATACTCAGGCAAAGTTTGTCTTTAGCTTTCGAGGATATTTAGATAATTAGCAAACCTGTTTTTAGATTGTATTGTTAAGCTGAGGCGAAACGGTACCCATCATTTATCTCATTTGTTGATTAATTCTGAGAAATATTAAATTGATATTGTCCGAAGAAAATAAAGTGTTAGACTGAAAAATAAAGTACTAGACTTAGAAAATAAAGTATTAGACTGGTGAGCATTTCATTAAGCCAACTGGCAGAATAGTGAGAGAAAATGAACATTCTTAAAGCGGTGCCACTGAGGGCAGAGGAATAACTGTGTTGATATTAAAGCTGGATGGATTACTATACGAAATATAAAGGTCAAATAGCCGGGTTCATTGAAAGGCAGCGGTACTCCCACTCAAACGAGTAAGGGTGTACTACTGCCGTTTCTTTTTCAGATTCGTTTTTAGATTCCTGGGATTATAGTTGCAAACTTATATAATCAATCTAAGTGAAGCACGGCTTTGCCCGAGAATTTCCGTTCCATAAGATTACGGGCAACGGTGTCAATTTCGGTCCAAGGCGCCTCCACTTGGATTCGTGGGATTAACCGCTCATCTGTGACCAGCCGGGCCAGCAAACTCAGATCGTCCGCGGCTGATTGACGAGTGAGTTCCTCACCTAAAAAGAAGCTGTACAAGGTTCTTCCTCCGCTGGTCACCATATTCTTCATATCGATCATTACGGTATTTGAAGAGGAAAATCCTACCGCAACGCAAATCCCTTGGGGCGCTAGCTGCGGCAGCAACGCCGCCAGTGCATTGCCGCCTACTGAATCGATGATCAGATCGTACGGCCCAAATTTGCTGGCTGATGAAATTGCGGAATATCCAATGATCACTTCGTCGGATCCGACCTCCCGAACAAGCTCAGCCTTCTCTTCCGTGCTTGCCGTACCTACAACGTATGCGCCGGATTGGACTGCAAGCTGATGGGCGAATAACCCAACTCCGCCGCTAGAGCCTGTAATGAAAATCCGTTTGCCAAGCAGCATGCCGCCTTTTCGAAGTGCATAAAGAGCCGTGAGCCCTGCTACGGGGAGGGTAGCCGCCTCCGTAAAAGTGAGTTTGTCTGGGATTTCGGCCAACAACGATACGGGAGCAGCCACTTGCTCGCTCCAGGCTCCCATCGGGAGCAAACCAACAACCCTGGCCCCTTTTTGCGGTCCTGCGCCGTTCTCTGCCGGCTCGATGACAATCCCGGCGAAATCCCAGCCAGGACGGCTAGAAATTTCCTGATTTTTAGCGTCACTCACTTCACCGCGGTTGAGTGAGACGGCCTTCACTTGCACAAGCGCTTCCCATGGCTTAGGCTGCGGGGCGTCAACTTCCTTGAAGGCCAAAAGAGACGGGGCATGCGGATCAATAACAATAGTACGAATCATATCGGTTTTCCTCCATGTTGGTTATGGTCATTAGATGACCTTCATTTCAATGAGGAGTATACTTTAAATAAAGGTTCGGCCCAAGTGCAGAACTACACTTCATAAGAGAAGGGAAGAGAAGATGGATATAGATACGGAGAATTCCAGACATAGAATCGTAATGGGAGAAATTGAAGCCCTGCGGATAAAACGCCAGCAAAAGCTTGTCGATCAACCTCAACCGTCCTTGAAACGATTTACTCAACAAGAGCTAAACGACGAGGCTTTTCCTTCGTATAAAAATTTGCTGGTTGGACGTACCCGCCGCATACCGACCCGCCAGACGATAATAAATATTGCAGAATATCTTGAGTGTACATCCAACGAGCGTAACGATTTGCTTTTGGCAGCCGGTTTTCTTCCAATTCAGACCGAATTGTATGGACGGTCGTTGGAGCGTGCATTAGAGTGGGCTCAGCAAACGATGAGGAGTATTCCTTTTCCCGCCATGGTCGTAACACATACTCAGGACATCAAGGGATTAAATGAGCCGTTTCATCAATTGTTCGAAATCCCTCTCGACCGTTCATATGACGGTTTAATGAATAGGGTCGATTTACATTTTAATTCTGGTTTTCCTATCCGGTCCCGCTCCACGTTTGACAAGGCGTCGTTTAAGCAGTGGGAGGAGCACATCATAAACGGAATACAAGCCTTTAAGAGTGAGCACATGCTCTCGCGTTATGATGCGTGGTATCAAAAATTGCTGGATAGAGTTCAGAAATATAACGCGTGCGAATATCTGAGTGTGCCGGATGTAGGGGGAAATGTTGATCAAATACAAACAATTCTAGCCAGAATGGAAAGCTCCGGAGACCTTATTCCCGTACGCTACAGACAGGTTTCGATTTCCGCAGGCGGCCGCTTATATCCGCAAATTGAGGTTTTCCTGCCAGTAGATTCTGCTGCGCGCACAGTTTTCGAGAACCTGGGATGTCCAGCTGATTGTGCATTTGTCTAATCCGACACTTACAAGAGGATGGAATCGAAAAGTTATTGGTAGCTGATAATTCAGAATAGGTGGTTGTTAGTTGAATGACAACAGCGGCAGTCTAAGGCTTTATTTATCAAGTCTTGGTCTGCCGCTGCTTTATATTAATTGTTCAGTCGAAAACCTATTTTTCAAAAGCTGACGATTCTTCAGTTCAAAAACCTCGCTAAATCAACAACTCTAGTCTAATACTTTATTTTCACCGAACAGATATCATATGTCTATTTCGTTTGCTATATGGCTATGCTGGTTATAAAATAAAAAGGGAGGAGATTAAGATTAATTATAAAGATATATATAATTTACATATTCAGCTTCTTAATGTATATGAGAGGAACCAAAAGGATCGCCATCCTTATATGGATTCATACTTTGATTTATCTCTTGTTTCACGAGTAAACCCTAACTAAAATAATGAATTAACAGCTTCATTATCTAGAATAATGTTCGAATATGGGGACTGTTATAGAAATTCACAACAAAAATTACCGCTAGCAGCAGGCAAAATTGCTGCCTAAGAGCCTGTTTCAGTAAGCACTCACCATAGTTTAGACCTGCGGGAGAAGTTTCTCGTATGCAAAAAGATTGGATCGGATCCACAACTATCTAGAAGGGTGATAGATCAATTCATCGCTTATAAATGGGCGAAAGATTTGGCTCTTCAACAACACACTGCGAGTGCGAAAAAAAGTACTCTAATTTAGAGTGGGATTTGACAGCCAAGGAAACAGTTTGTTTCTGTTCCACTATTTGATGTACCTGTTTGTGCTGTTTCCCCAATTCCTGGATATTGAAGATCGAAAAGCATTTGATTTCCTTGTTGCCACTTTTTCAAACTTGGATATATTCTAGCTCTTCTCCCATCTGATTTATAGATAGGGGCTATTTGGCGTTTTTACGTATCCCGAAACTCAAGGAAAACTCGTTTATTAGTGCAATTCTTAGGAGAAGAAATGTTTAAAAAGAAATTGATACTGAAAAGAATGAATAAATGTTTAATTTCCTGGTAAGGATGATAATAAATCTATCATTTTTATGAGTTTTTTTACTCTGTTTTATCCTTAGGTAGTTATAAACATGGAGATTTAATATTCGGCATTGGCGTGCTTTTTTAGGGGGGCTAATGAAGAAGGAAGAAATAATCAGCTATCTATTAGATGATTTTTCCCAAGGGTGGATCGGCTACACTTAGTTGGGCAATAAAAATGAGGGCTTGTAGAATAAACCTATTATCCTAAGGAGCGGATTTCTACAATGCCAAAACAACAACGACGTACCTTTACAGCAGAGTTCAAGAAGCAAATGGTGCTATTATATGAGAACGGAAAGTCCAGAGCGGATCTGGTGGAGGAATATGACCTCACCGCCTCGGCTTTGGATCGCTGGATTAAACAAGGCCAAACGACAGGCTCTTTCTCAGAGAAGGACAATCGCTCGCCAGAAGAGAATGAGCTAATCACTTTACGCAAAGAAGTTCAACGCCTCAAAATGGAAAATGATATTTTAAAGCAAGCCGCGCTGATCATGGGACGAAAGTAGCTATCATTCAGAATAATCGGGATAAATACTCGGTATCAGCATTGTGTGACGTCCTGCAAATCGCAAGAAGTACGTTTTACTATGAAGCCAACGAAGAGTCGCCAGAAGACGAAGTGACCACAGCCATTGTGGACATTTTTCACAAAAATCGAAAAGCGTATGGCACTCGAAAGATTAAAGTTAAGCTTCACGAGCGAGGGCTCGTGGTTTCCAGACGTCGAATCGGTCGGATCATGAAAGAACAGGGACTGGTTTCGACATACACTGTGGCACAATATAAGCCCATAAAGCCGCTTGTAATGAAGCGGCTATAGCCAATACACTGAACTGCAAGTTCAACCAAACGGAAAGCAAACGTGTGGTGGTCAGTGATCTAACCTATGTGAAAGTCCAGAACGAGTGGCACTATATTTGTGTGCTTATCGATCTGTTCAATCGAGAAATGATCGGTCATAGTGCTGGCCCTAATAAGGATGCAGCACTGATTTCTCGCGCCTTTGCGACCGTGAAAGGCGATCTGCATCAGATTCAGTGGTTTCATACCGACCGTGGCAGCGAGTTCAAAAATCAAAAGATGAATGAGCTTTTAGAGACGTTTGAAATCGGTCGATCGCTGAGTGCGAAAGGGTGTCCGTATGACAACGCCGTGGCCGAAGCCACCTATAAGATCATGAAAACGGAGTTCGTGAACCAGATGAACTTTCAAAATCTTCGTCATTTGAAGTTGGAATTATACGATTATGTTCATTGGTTCAACCAGCATCGAACTGATAGAAGATCCATTTTCATTGAGCGATAAATTTACATTTAACAATCTGATTACCTATTTAGAAAAACAAAAAGTTTATAATAAAGATGTAATTGATAATTTGAAGAAAGTTAAAAATCTTAGGAATAAAGTTACGCATGGAACTCTCCCATTAATAACAGAATGGGATCCAGATGATCCAAGAAGTAGAGAGGAGAAATTGAATCTGCTAAGAGGAGTAAGTGAAATCCCAGAAGCAAACAAGATTAGTTTGAGAAGTGGTTCTGTGTATTTTGATTGTAGGGAATACGATCTGTCATTAAGATCACTCGATCCTGCAAGCAAGATTGCAGTTATTCAATTAGTATATATTCGAGAAATTTTGATGAGTATATTCAGTGATGAAATGCCCATCGTATAACATAATATTCACGCGGCGGGCATGCCCCTGGGCCCGGCAGAGGGGTTTTATGGGAGTGGGAGCTGCCAGACACCCAGCATACGCTGGGTCGTAAATACAGAAATGTTATCTGAAATACCAGCAACACCAAACAACATAGGAAGCAGATGTTAGTTCCCTTCAGACTTTAGTGTATAATAAAGAACAAAGAAGTGCAGGAGGTATGCATAGTGAGCATTGAAGAGAAACTTATTCAAGACTTTTTGGCATTGCCTGATGACAAGAAAATTGAAGTGATTGATTTCGTTGAATTCCTAAAGAATCGTAGCAATAAGCAAATGGAGTCGATCATGGACGATATTGTGAATGAAAATATTGAGGCACTTAGGGAGTTAGCTAAATGAAGAGTCTTAGTCTGGGACAAATTCTTGAATTCCATACTAAGATTATTAAGGCAACTAGTGGCTCCGATGGAGTTAGAGATCTTGGACTAATTGAAAGTGCTCTAAAGAAAGCAGAAGCAGCTTTCGATGGACAGGAACTTTACGAAGGAAGTATAAAGGAAATATCTGTCATTACATTTGCTTAATAAAGAATCATGGATTTATTGATGGGAATAAACGAATAGGGGTAGCAACAATGCTGCTTTTACTACGTTTAAATGAGATTTCTGTAAAGTACGAGCAAGAAGAATTAGTTGAATTGGGATTGAAGACTGCAGAAGGTGAATTCACAGAAGAGAACATACAAAAATGGATAGAAGAGCATCAAGTGTAGAAGTGGCTTGGTGTTCTTTTTTTGTAAGAACGACTGAAGGTAATTCAAAGTAGGCCGTTACATCTAACATAATATTCATGCTGCGGACTTTCGTCCTGGGTCCGGCATTCGCTGAGTCGTGAATATAGGAACGTTATCCGAAAGAACCCTAAATCGATTAAGAGATGAGGAGCATTTGATGACCTATAAATCAATTTTAATAGATCAATTAACTGCATGTTATAACGATAAGAGTTGGTTCATTCCTCTTGCGGATATACTGGATGATCTAACAGCAACGGAAGCAGTTACTGAGAATGACAATAAACAAACCATATGGTCTATAGTGAATCATCTTATTTATTGGAATGAAACATGGCTTGAGCGTTTTAAGGCAGGAGAATTTATATTAAATAATGCTATTAACAATGATGAGACATTTTCTTTGACTCAAGATCAATTGAATGATTTAGGCTGGAAGGAAACATTAAATAGACTTGAGAATGTATTTAGCAATTGGAGAGTTATTTTAGAAGAAACAGATGAATCAAAGCTCACAAAACAACTTTCAGAATATTTTAATGCTCCTTGGTGGGGAGTTGTTTCTAATTTAAGTATTCATAATGCATATCATATCGGACAAATCATGTTGTTAAAGAAACAAATTCGAGTTAAATAATGTTTTTAGGCTGTTCGCAGATGAGGGGGCAGCATATGCAGAGCTGGTCGTCCGGCCAGGAAGTGATTTGGCTTGGTAAATCAAGCTCAAAAAAAAGGCACGTTTTCAGTTTTGAAAATGTGCCTTTTTTTCCATTAATTTAAAGTCGAAATGGCAAGCGTAACAATGAGTGTCATCTGCTTAATTTGCGCCCTTCTTTGTCAAGAAACAACAGTTCGTAGTATTTTTTGGGTCGCCCTTTACTGTTGTCTCGTTTTTCAAATACCGTTTGTACGTATTTACTTTCTTCAATTTTGTTAAGGATACGGTTTGCACCTCTGACGGTCATGGACAGGCAGCCAGCAACATCCTCAGAGGATAATTTATTTGTTCTCATGATTTCTGCATAGGACATGATTTTTTGCAAGTTGATGTTGTTTATTCCGATAGTTTTGGCTAACGCGATGATTTCCGGGTCCCCCTGTTCAGAGAACTGTATGACATTCATGCTCCGCATTGGGCCGATAACCTTCTGATCCTCGTTTATAAAAAAGCTGCAGCTGCCCGTAAAGGCTTCCGCCTGTCTGTGAGCTTTGGTGGCGTTAATGTTAGCTTGAAAATATTCATGTCCCGAGCCCCACCCGATCTTCACCTTGTCGCTTATGCGCTCTTCCAGATACTCCAGTAGGGTGCAGTTATGCGCGTTAGTGGTGATTTTCATGAAATTTCCGTAGGTGGTGTATAGTCTGACAAAGCCTTCCGAAATTTGGGCCGTGTCTGCCAGATTCACGCTGCGCAGAAACCTGCCGACAAGGACCTTTAGCTCATGAAGCTGCTCTTCAGATAGCGGATCCGCCGTTCTGGTCGATAAGCATGCGACAACTGCCCTCTGACTCTTAAGCTTGAGGATAGTAATCTCGTTGATGATCTCTCTTATGGTCTCTTTAACGTTTTCCAAAGTGGGCCGGATTAAGATATATCTGACTCCGTGCTTTTTGAGTTCTGGAACAAAGTGGCCGAACGCGGTGATGGACAAGTCTATTTTCTTGTCTTCCCATAGAGTGATATGGTTCTCCAGCATTGTCTCCACCCGTTCGAGCAGATCACCGCTGTCAATGGGCTTTCCCTCATGAGTCAGGTATTGCTGGAATTCGCTGAAAGACTTGATTATATACGCATAATCCACATAGATCCGGGATATATCAAGCCCAGGTTCTGTAACCAGCAGCCGGAAAAGTTCCCTGTAAAGCAGGTTTTCATCATCCTGCAAAATGTGAACAGGTACTTTTTCATCCAGGCATTCCTTATCGATTGACTCGTAAAGCATCCTGCCACTGATCACAAATCCATCCACCGAATCTAAGTTTTTGAGATAGATGTCTGTTGTTTCCCGGAAGTTACTGATTGTAAGAAACCTGAACTGACATAAGGGCCGCATTTCTTCTTCAATGGCGCGGAAATAGTCCATATGGGTCTCAGGCGTGATAATACCCAGCTTGATTTTCATGATAGATTCCTTTCATAAACAGTTCAATCAAAAGAGTTATATCATAATAAATGTGATATTTCAATGTTCCGGCAGCCTCTAAAATAATGTTCTTAAAATGTCTTATTTTCTCTTGACAGCGAATGGATTTAAAAGTACGATAAAAGTGTTCTTAAAAAGTCTTAAAATATGAAGGGGGGAATGTTTACCCTGTTCTTACGTTCATTCAATTTGTGCTTTGGGAGATGTTTATTGTGATTGAAGAAGCTGGAGATTTTTTGAGTATGGCCCATCAGCTGCAGGACAAATTGGTCAAGCACAGGCATCATCTTCATGCGGTTCCGGAACTTGATTTAAGTTTGCCGAGGACAACTGCCTACGTAAAAGAGGTGTTGGAGTCGATGGGGCTTGAGCCTACTCCCGTAGGAGAGTCAGGTCTAATGGTTACGATCGGCGGACAACATGCCGGGAAGGTGATTCTTATCCGTGCGGATATGGATGGGCTGCCCATTCAAGAAGAAACGGAGCTTTCTTTTGCGTCGTTGAACGGAAACATGCATGCATGCGGTCATGACTTGCATACTTCCATGCTGCTCGGAGCTGCGGAGATCCTGAAGGCCAACGAAGAGCAGCTTCGCGGGACGGTTAAGCTTATGTTTCAGCCGGGTGAAGAGACTCTGCACGGGGCAAAGATGATGCTTAAGAATGGGATTCTTGACAATCCTAAGGTGGATGCATCCATGATGCTTCATGTGTTGACCGGAATGCCAATTCCTATCGGGCAATTTGTAGTGCCTGAGGCCGGTGGAGCTATCTCAGCTTCCTCTGATTGGTTCGAAATCATCATCCGCGGAAGGGGTGCACATGGAGCAATGCCGAGTGCCGCGGTCGATCCGTTAAATGTGGCTGCTCATCTTCATTTGGCGCTGCAGGGTATTCTCAGCCGTGAAATTCCGCCAGTTGAGAGTGCCGTCCTTACCATTGGCGTGATGGAAGGCGGAAGTACAAACAACGTGATTCCCGATACGGCCAGAATGAAAGGAAGCGTACGCACATTTAACGCCGCATTGCGGGACAAAATGGAAACCCGTATCCACGACATTTCTGCAGGTATCGGAGAAACTTTTCAGGCAAAGGTGGATGTGATCTATACCAGGGGATGTCCTGAGGTGAAAACGGACAGCGGGCTTAACCGTCAAATGAGAACTACGATTGCAAACACTTTTGGCGCCAGTTCCTTAATCGGTATAACCCAATTGATACCCGGCGGGAAATTAATGGGATCGGAAGACTTCGCATTTGTCTCACAAGCGGTGCCAAGTACCTCAGTATTTCTTAACGCAGGCAATACCGAGGAAGGCTATGGTTACCCTGTGCACCATCCAAAGACGATGTTCTCGGATGAGGTGCTGTACAAAGGGGCTGCGGCTTACGCTGCTTTCGCCAGAGATTGGCTTGAAAGTAATAGATAATATCTCAACAAAACCAGGAGGAATTGAAATGACAGAGAGACGTATGATTGGACCAACCAAATTTGAAGAGTACTCGGAGAAATACAAGGAATTTCTATTAATGACCCGCCGTGACGGAATCATCGAAGTACGGTTGCATACCGACGGAGGGCCGTACAAGCATTCTTGGGAAGCCCATACGGCATGGTCCCATGCATGGTCAGATATTGGCCGCGACCCTGAGAACGAGGTAATGATTATTTCAGGAACAGGGGATAAATGGGTAATAGGGGACCCTGAGGTCTGGAATACAAAATTTATGGACTGGCCGAAGCAAAAGAAGCTCGAACAGTATCATGAATCGCTGAGACTGCTTGAAAATTTGATATTCTGCATTGACATCCCCACCATCGGGGCGATCAACGGGCCGGGAACGCACTGTGAACTCGCAACTCTCTGCGATATTACCATTTGTACTGAAGACGCGGACTTTTTTGATCCTCATTATCTGGGAGGCACACCTCCCGGAGATGGAATGCTGCTCACACTGCAGAACATGATCGGTTTCAAGAAAGCAGCATATTACGCATACACCGGCAAGAATATCAATGGTCAAACCGCCTTGGACCTGGGCATCGTTAGTGAAGTCCTGCCCCGGGAAAAGCTTCTTCCTCGCGCATGGGAGCTTGCGGAGATGATCATGCAGGCACCGCGTTCAACGAGACATCTGTCCCACTCCATTATATCCCGTCCATGGAAACAAGCCCTGGTCAGTGATCAAGGGTTCCAGCTTGCCCACCAAATGTACGACATGGCCATTGATGAAGAAGGAGCTCTGGAGCGGCTGAAAAAAATGCAAGGACGTCTAATGGGCAAAGAAGTTCATTAGAGCTATGGCGGGACCTACACGATTCGAAGAATACTCGGAGAAGTACAAGGACTTGTTCTTCATGACAGAAATTGATAATACCGCGAAGCTAAAAATATATCTACCGGATACATTTACACTGTGCTCTATAAGAAAATAAAAGGCATGAATTATTAAAAGATAAGAAAGATTATTGTCTGAATTGAATCCGTATCGTTAAATTACTTTAGATATTCTGAGGACGTGTTTAATTCAAGCTATATGTGGTTAATAACTGCCATAAGACACTTTGAAACAACAATTAAAAATAACACTAACGAGACGACGCTGCAGAAAATATGTAGTGTCGTTTTTTTAGAGGTTACATGTGAAAATCTCTATTCATAATTTTATTTATGAAAAGATAAAAACTAGATCAGCTAATTAATTTGTTACCCGAAAGGAGAAGGGGATATATTCCTAAAGAGGAAAACCGCATTTTCAGCACGGTGTTTCTTGTCGAGCAACCATATCTGATAACGGACTGTGGGCCAGAAGTCAAACTTAGCATTGCATTATAGCCGAGTTATTTACACTTTGGAGGTTGGTAATATTGATTACCAGGAAGGGAGGTTTTCTACATGGAATCTTTAATGTAGAATAATAAAAACTGGCTACAAGAAGACCAAGAATTCTCACCAAAACGGAGAGTAGATAATAAAATCAGCTGGCAAAGGCCTCACATCATCGGAAGTTTTCACAGTAGAAAGATGAAGCGTACTGTCGAGTACCACTCATTGAATGAGTGTTTATTTTATTATTTTCTAGAGATGGATGTTTCAACATTATATTACTATGTTCAACCCGTTGAAGTCCCCATCCCATATAAAACAAAAAAATTAGAGAAAAAATTTTGGTTACATGTGCCTGATGTTCTGGTATTTCGAAATGGTTATCCTCCTTTGTTATATCAGATAAAAGAGGCACCAGATGTGGTTCATAACATTAAATGAGACTAATTATATTGTCAAATGAGATAGGAACATCTACACCTGCACCTGGTCTTTCTTCCGCCCTATAGTCCCAACCTAAATCCAGTAGAGGGGCTATGGCTGTGGCTTAAATCCAATGTGGCGAATAACGTGTTTTTTTAGAGGTTTTATAAGACTAAGCTTCATGTCGGCCAGTTTATGAAACGGATTAACAACTGGAAACAATTCGAGTTTTGAATATTTCGGAAGATACTCTTTAAAATGTTATTTCATTTGAACATCCAAATAGAAGGGTATTTGATTTATGATATTCATTAACAAAAAAACTATTAATAAGCTAACTGAATCGCATAGAGAACCTAACATGCTTATCTGCTATTCAACTCCTCAAAGCCTTTCGGCTTGGACAAGTCGAGCTATATTACTCCTAAATAATGATAAAATTATTATCCTTTTCCTCAATCTATTTCCCACTAAAGTAGTATAGAAAGTTGAATTTGAAGTAGCTGATTTACAAGAACAAAAATATCATTCCATATATCTGTCTTCTGCAATATGGTCATTTAACAGTAAAGGACAGCATTGGAGGTTCAAGATAATCAAAAAAATTATTCCTCTTGGCTCTATGCAAAGGGATTTCCTAAATTTCTTGCAACAAAATATTTTAAATTAGCGACTGAGTAGATCACCGATTTCTTCGTTCTTCCTGTCGATCGCCACCTTGGGTTTGGTCCTTCTATTCACTCACTACCCAATAGGCGATTGAAGTAATGCTGTTGGTTTGTTAATTGCGTGTTATTATATCAAATGAATTTGACAGGTTCCCAAATCTTTGTTAGAGTTTCAAACAAATACGTATAACCTTTTCATGGGATGTTACCGATAGGGCATAACCTGAATTGGCTTGTTTACACGGTAAGTGTATACAGGCTGGTTTGGGTTTTTTTATTGTCTGTCACCCTTCGCTACCCCTTTTATTACACATTTGGAAGGAGAATGTTTATGTCCAGTTATATTTTTCCTAAAGACTTTTTATGGGGCGGTGCTCTTGCTGCCAATCAGGCTGAGGGCGCTTATTTGGAAGATGGTAAAGGATTGAGTCTGGTGGATCTGCTGCCTACCGGAGAGAAGAGAAGAAGCATAATGAAAGGGAATGTTCCTTCACTGACTCCACTTGAAAGCGAATTCTATCCTTCCCACCAAGCCATTGATTTCTATCATCACTATCGTGAGGATATCGCGCTATTTGCAGAAATGGGATTTAAGGCGCTGCGTGTTTCCATTGCCTGGGCTCGTATTTTTCCAACAGGAGAAGACGCTACTCCCAATGAAGCAGGTTTGCAATTCTACGATGATTTGTTCGACGAGTTGCATAAACATGGCATTCAGCCAGTCGTTACTCTCGCTCATTTTGACGTGCCAGTGGATCTGGTCGAGAAGTATGGAAGCTGGCGGAGCCGGAAGCTGGTAGGTCTGTTTGAAACCTATGCCAAAACAGTATTCACCCGCTATAAGGATAAAGTGAAGTACTGGATGACATTTAACGAGATTAACATGCTTCTCCATTTGCCGTTTCTCGGCGCCGGTCTTGTTTTTCAAGAAGGTGAAAACGTTAAACAAATTCAGTACCAGGCTGCACATCATCAGCTTGTTGCAAGTGCGCTGGCTGTAAAAGCGTGTCACGAGATTATCCCAGATGCGAAGATTGGCTGTATGCTTGCTGCCGGCAGCTTCTATCCGTATACGTGTAATCCCGAAGATGTATATCAGGGCATGGAAAAAGACCGCGAGTCCTACTTCTTCATTGATGTTCAGTCACGCGGCGAATATCCTGGTTATGCGAAGCGCTTCTTTAAGGATCATGGATTAAACATTGAGATGGAATCAGGCGACGCAGCCATTCTGAAAGATCACACCGTTGACTATATCGGATTCAGCTATTATTCAAGCCGGACGACCAGCACAGACCCGGAAATCGTCAAGAATATGACCAGTGGTAATGTATTCGGCTCCGTAGCCAATCCATATTTGGATAAGTCCGAATGGGGCTGGACGATCGATCCCAAAGGATTCCGCATCACAGCCAACCAATTGCATGATCGTTACCAAAAGCCTCTGTTCGTAGTGGAAAACGGTTTTGGTGCCAATGATGTGGTTTCGCCTGAAGGAGAAGTTAACGACGATTACCGGATCGACTATCTCAAGCGGCATATTGCCGAAATGGGTGAGGCTCTTCAAGACGGAGTCGAAATTATCGGTTACACAAGTTGGGGACCTATTGACATTGTCAGCGCTTCCTCAGGAGAGATGAAAAAACGTTACGGTTATATTTATGTGGACCGCGACAACGAAGGCGAAGGTTCGTTGAAACGGATTAAAAAGAAAAGCTTCCACTGGTACAAAAACGTAATTCATTCCGACGGAGAAAATCTGGGCGAATAATCGTACCACAAGTAAATAGGATCGGACATCCCGGGCCCACGGGGATTTCCGATCTTCGTTTCTTCATTGAAAGCGTTGACAATCGTTCCTCTTCGGGCTATACTTGACGCAATTCCATCATTTTTAGGATTGTTACTGCGTAGCAGGCAAAACCTAAGCCACAAATAAGAAGATGTTACAGTCTTGTTTATTTGGCGTGCTTCGGTTTTTTTCTGTTTACAATAAATAGGATGGAGCAAGTGTGGCTCTTGCTGGCATATGGAACGGGGGATCAAGATGAATATAGCAAAGGTCATCAACAACAATGTAATCAGCGTCTACCAGACGGACGGTACCGAACTCGTGGTGATGGGGCGGGGGATTGCTTTTAAGAAAAAGCCTGGAGACAAAGTAGACGAAACCAGAATTCAGAAGGTATTTGCTCTGAAAAACAAACAGACGTCCGATAACTTTAAAATGCTGTTACGTGAGGTACCGCTTGATTTGATCATGATTGTAGAGGAAGTCATAAATGACGCCAAGCATAATCTGAATAGAAAGCTGAACGAAAATATTTATGTTTCGCTGACCGATCATATCAATTTCGCTGTTGAAAGATACCGGGAAGGATTGGAAATCAAAAACGCGTTGTTGTGGGAAATCAAACAGCTATACAAAGAAGAATTTGCGATAGGTCTGAAAACGCTGGAACAAATCAAACAAAAGCTCGATATTGAACTGCCTGTAGATGAAGCAGCTTATATTGCCCTTCACATCGTAAATGCTGAAATGAACGAGGAAGTCATTACAACCATGAGTATCACGAAGTTTATCCAGCAAATTATCAATATCGCAAAGTACCATTTTAAGGTTGATTTTGACGAGGATTCTTTGAGTTATTTCCGCTTTATTACGCATCTGAAATTTTTTGCCCAGCGCGTATTTAAGGGAAATCACTATGAAAATAACTATGACCATTTGTATGACATGATTAAGGAAAAGCACAAGGAAGCAGCTGCTTGTACTGAGAAAATCGGAACCTTTGTAAAAAAAGAATACAATCACGAATTGACGAACGAAGAAAAGCTGTATTTGACTGTGCATATTGAACGAGTGGTGAACAGATAAGTTGAACTTTTTTAGTAAAAAAGAATCAAAAATATATTTAAAATGTTTCTGTTGACAAATATGGTATATTAAATGTATTATGTGAGTAACAGGAATTTAATAATTTTTAACTGGGATTGTTACTGGTTATGCAGGCAAAACCTAAGTCATGAAAAATTGCGGGACTCAAGTGCCCACCATTTTTCAAGGCTTAGGTTTTTTGTGTGCCTAAATATGGTAAAAAGCCCCTTAGAACATGGAGGTGTCCATCATGAGTTATGAACAACTGGCTAAAGAAATTGTGCACCTGGTAGGCGGCGAAAAAAATGTAGTATCGCTCGTACACTGCGCCACGCGCCTGCGTTTTGTACTAAAAGATGAGGCAAAAGCAGACAAGGCAAAGCTGGAGAAAACTGATGGAATTATTACGGTCAAGCAGAGCGGTGGCCAGTTCCAGGTTGTGGTCGGCAACAAAGTACCAGAAGTGTATAATGCCATCGGCCAAGTATCCAACATTTTAAATGAAACTGGAAAAGAAGATCATTCAGCTAAAGGCAAGAAAGGGTTTGGCGCTGTAATCGACGTAATTTCCAGTATTTTTGCACCGTTGCTCGGAGTTATGGCGGGGTCCGGTATTTTGAAAGGTCTACTGCTGATTGCGAGTAACCTCGGCTGGTTGGTTTCGAAAGACACTACTTATATGATTTTGTATGCTGCGGCTGACAGCTTGTTTTATTTCCTGCCGCTCTTGTTAGCGGTTACAACGGCACGGAAATTTGGAGGTAATATCTTCGTTGCTCTGACCATCGCCGGAGGGCTGCTTTACCCGACCATTGTCACGTTGAAAACAGAAGGTACACCTACAGACTTTTTCGGTATTCCTATTGTGATGATGAGTTATTCATCTACCGTTATTCCGATAATTTTAGCCGTTATCGTCATGAGTAAGCTGGAAAAATGGTGCAATCGCGTGATCCATGAGAGTGTCAAAAACTTTATTACACCTTTGATTCTACTTGTAATTATGCTTCCTCTGACCCTGATGGTTTTTGGTCCAGTCGGGGTGTATGTGGGCAACGCAATCGCTACCGCGCTCGTTGCTGCGTTCAGCTTTAGTCCGCTGCTGGCTGGAGCAATTCTTGGTGCTTGCTGGCAGTTGCTCGTTATTTTCGGTGTTCACTGGGGTCTTGTACCTGTATTCATTAATAATATTGCTGTTAATGGCAGAGACGGGATCAAACCTTCCGCTGCGGCATCCATCTTTGCTCAAACCGGCGCTTCGTTCGGTGTTATGCTGAAAACGAAAAATAAAAAGCTGAAAACACTAGCGGGTTCCGCTACACTTACCGCTTTATTCGGCATCACGGAGCCAGCAGTTTATGGGGTTACGCTGCCGTTGAAACGTCCGTTTATTGCAGGTATTATCGGTGGTGCTGTCGGTGGTGCCATTATCGGTCAAGCGGGAACGCAAGCATTTGCCTCCGGCGCACCTGGATTGCTGACCTTGCCGATCTTTTACGGTCCTGGCGGACAAGGCTTCCCAGGATTGATTTTAGGGATTACCGTTTCATTCCTGGTGTCGGCCATTTTGACTTATATTTTAGGTTTTGAAGATCCAGTTGAAGAAGAGGAAACTACTAACAATTCGGCTAAAGAATCGACATCTACAGTTGCAGTTTCTAATGAAGAGGTACTAAGCCCGATTGAAGGAACGGTGGTCGCTCTGTCGGAGGTTCCCGATCCAGCATTTGCTTCGGAAGCTATGGGTAAAGGTATCGCCATCCAACCGACAACGGGCAGAGTCGTAGCCCCGTTCGATGGAACCATCACCGTGGCGTTCAAGAAAAAACATGCGCTTGCAGTTGTTTCGCATCATGGCGCAGAAGTTCTGATTCACGTCGGAGTAGATACGGTCAAGCTGGACGGTAAACATTTTACGTCCCATATCAAAGAAGGCGATCAGGTGAAAGCTGGGGACCTACTGCTTGAGTTTGATGTTGAGCAAATCAGGGCAGAGGGTTATCCTACGATTACGCCAGTTATCATTACGAATTCTTCCGAATATACTGAAGTCCTTCCAATCGCTCAAGGAGAGGTAACGGAGCAGGCCCCGCTGTTGAAACTGTCTAGCGCTCTGAATGAGAAAGAAAGCATTGCCTAAATGTCTTAAGGACAAGGCTCTGATGATCCATATTCCCGGATCATCAGAGCTTTTTTGTCGTCCTTTCAGGTAGCAGATAAGTCGATTTGTAATTGACAATATGTCAATTAAATTAGCTTGTACGGTTGTAAAAACTATTCTATAATTTCTTGTAAATATGAAAAATTTTCTGAAAACATTAACTGAATATGAATTGATGGATCAGGGGGAAATGCAAGGAATGTTAGAGAAGTGGGCAGAGGCAGTAAATGGCGTCATTTGGAGCAATCCTGTGGTATATGTCTGTTTGAGCGTGGGGCTATTATTTTCAATTATGACCCGATTTCTGCAAATCAGACATTTCAAAGAGATGATTCGCCTTGTCTTTAAAGGGAAAAGTTCTGAGGCAGGTGTATCCTCATTTCAGGCCTTTACGATGGCGTTATCAGGACGTGTAGGAACGGGGAATATTGCGGGGATTGCACTGGCAGTCGGTATGGGAGGACCCGGGGCAATATTTTGGATGTGGGTCATGGCTTTTATCGGATCGGCCACTGCGTTTGTTGAATCTACACTGGCTCAGATCTATAAGGTAAAGCGTGATGGTCAGTATCGAGGCGGCCCGGCCTTTTATATTGAAAAAGGGACAGGCTTAAAATGGTTTGCGGTTATTTTCGCAGTTGTAGCGTTGGTCGCTATGTGTTTACTGTTGCCGGGAACTCAATCGAATTCGATTGCGGTAGCTTTTCATAGTTCGTTTGGTATGGATATGAAGGTTTCCGGGATAGTAGTTGTGGTGTTGCTGGCGCTTATCATATTTGGTGGTGTAAAAAGAATTGCCAATGTGGCACAGGTAGTCATACCCTTTATGGCACTTGGCTACATCCTTGTCTCTTTCTATATTATGATGACGAACATTACTGCGCTTCCCGATGTATTTGCCCTTATTTTTCGCAGTGCCTTCGGTATCGATTCAGTGTTCGGTGGTATAGCAGGGACAGCCATTGCCTGGGGGGTAAAACGAGGCATTTATTCGAATGAAGCAGGACAAGGCTCTGGTGCCCATCCAGCCGCCGCCGCAGAAGTGTCTCATCCGGCAAAGCAAGGACTGGTTCAAGCATTTTCTGTATATGTAGATACCTTTTTAGTCTGTACGTCTACGGCTTTCATGGTCTTGTTTACAGGGATGTACAATGTGAAGGGACCAGGTGGGGGCTATATTGTGCAGCATCTTCCGGGTGTTGAAGAAGGAACTCAATATACACAATCTGCCATCGAATCGGTATTTCCGGGTTTTGGGTCGAGTCTTTTGTCCATTACATTGTTCTTTTTCGCCTTTACCACCATTATCGCCTATTATTATATCGCTGAAACGAATATGGCCTACCTGATTGCCGATCGTAAAGCCAAATGGCCTATGTTCCTGTTAAAGCTGGTTATTCTGGGTTCGACATTCTATGGAACGGTTGTCAAGGAATCTGCGTTGGCGTGGACACTGGGGGATGTGGGGGTCGGTATTATGATGTGGGTGAATCTGATTGCTATGATCCTCCTGGCCAAGCCTGCGCTTCTGGTGCTTAAGGATTACGAACGGCAACGGAGGCAAGGGATAGACCCGGTATTTGATCCGAAGAAGGCAGGGATTTCAAATGCCGATTACTGGTCAAAGGAATATCAGCCTCCTTCAGATGAGTTGACGATCACCGCTAAACCAAGCAAGCTTCAAGCCTAATAAGATAGAGAAGTAAGATCAAAGGTGGCTCCGCGGGGAGTCATCTTTTTTTCGTTATCTTGCCTTTACATTCCAAGAAGGGTACATATGTTCACTATTTAGTTTATAATTTAGACAGAGGGATTTTGAATAATCCTGCCATAGATATGTGGGAGGTCACATTTGCATCAGAGAGGTGATTTGAATGAGTACATCCGATTTATCCATAACTGACGACAAGTGGAGAGCTATCGTAGAAAACGACAAGTCTTATGACGGGATATTTTTGTACGCCGTGAAGACAACGGGAATATTTTGTCGCCCCTCCTGCAAATCCCGACCTCCCAAAAGAGAGAACATCCGTATATTTAAAACAGCGGAACAGGCATTGGCTGAGCATTTCCGTCCATGCAAAAGGTGTAAACCGACAGGACAACGATTGCCTGATCATGAATGGATCGCACGGGTTACAGAATACGTGAATTCTAACTATATGAAGGACTTAACATTGCACATCCTAGCTGAGATAAGTCATGGAAGTCCGTATCATTTACATCGTACCTTCAAGCGGGTCATGCATCTAACCCCGATGGAATATATACAGCAGACCAGGTTGGAACAAGCGAAGGAGCTGCTCATCTGCTCAGATATATCTGTTGCGGAAGTGGGGAAGAACGTAGGTCTGTCCAATGCACCTTACTTTATTACGTTATTTAAAAAGAATACAGGCTACACCCCATTGCAATATCGCCAACTCAAATCGAAAGCAACATAAAATGGAGGTACACAGCATGGCACATCAAATAAATAAAACGATCTATTGGTCATTGTTGACACATGAGGATTGGAATTTATATATTGCAGCTACATCGGAAGGATTATGTTATGTGGGCTCGCCCAATCATCCTGTAGAGGAATTGTTTTCATGGGCAGGAAGTCGATTTCCCGGTAGCCCTTTAGTTGAAGAGGATGCCGCTTTACAGCCCTATGCCAAGGAGCTGATTGAATATTTCCAAGGGGAGCGCACCCAATTTACATTGCCCTTTGACTTTCAGGGGACTGCATTCCAGCTGGCGGTTTGGAATGCGTTGTGTGATATTCCGTATGGGGAAACACTATCCTATTCAGATATTGCCAACGCTATTCAAAAACCAGCCTCTGTTCGTGCGGTGGGGGCCGCCATCGGTGCTAATCCGATTTTGGTTACGGTCCCTTGTCATCGGGTCATTGGTAAAAATGGAGCTATGACCGGATATCGTGGTGGTTTGGACATGAAGGTTAAGCTTTTGCAGCTCGAAAAGGAAAGAGTGGCGTTGGTTCAGTATGAAAAATGAGTATTACAAATCCCCAAAGACACTTCTGAATAAAGGGACCGGCTTCTTGTCAGGGTATACACACTCGTTGAACCCGTATACAGGTTGTACCTTTGGTTGCTCGTATTGCTATGTACGCCAATTGCCAGTCTCCACATTTCGGAAGGAAGCGTGGGGGACATGGGTTGATATTAAAAATCAGGCGGCAGATATTCTTCGCAAGGAACTTCGTAGAGCCAAATCCAAAGGTAAAGTCACGATTTTCATGTCGTCAAGCACAGATCCTTATCAGCCTGCTGAGTACAAGGAAGAGGTGACCCGGTCTCTGCTGGAGGTGATGGTGGATGAGCCACCAGATTTTCTCTTTTTACAGACGCGCAGTCCACTGGTACGGCGGGATACCGATTTACTGCTCCGATTGGGGGATCGTGTTCGTGTAAGTATGACTGTAGAAACAGATCGAGAAGATATACGCAAACATTTTACCCCGGAAGCTCCTCCCATCCAGGCTCGTCTCCAAACGCTGCATCTCTTAAAGGAGGCAGGTGTACCAACGCAAGCTACGATTGCTCCGATGCTTCCAAGCAGTGAACATTTTGCAGACAAGCTTTTGCCTCTGGTCAACCGTGTCTGTATTGATGATTATTTTATGGGAGATGGCAGTGGGGGGAGACGAACGCGTAGCTTAAAAATAGGTGCGCTGTACGAGTCATTGGGGCTGGAAGAATGGTATCATCCTGCTGCCTATAAGACGGTTTATGAACGTTTTCTCCATGTTTTCCCGAAAGAACAGCTCTACGTGAGCAAAGAAGGATTCGAACCTTGATGCAACAGCAGTCTATGCCATTGAATCAAGAGTGAAACATATAAGGGGGCAACGGGAGAACGAATGCAAACTGTAATGACCAAAAACTTTGACTATGGGGAAAAGGAAATCAATTATCTAAAAAACGTAGATACCGTACTTGGTGCAGCGATGACGCAAATGGGCAAGGTAGAGCGGGTGATCATTCCCGACCTGTTTGCTGCGCTCGTTCATGCGATTGTGGGACAGCTTATATCGGCCAAGGCGGTTCAAACCATATGGGCAAGGATGCAGGAGAAGTTAGGCGTGATCACTCCACAAAATATAGCTGTTCAGACGGCTTTAGATATTCAAAGCTGTGGCATCACCATGAAAAAGGCCACATGTATCCTTAATATAGCCCAGTCGATCGAGCAGGGCCTGTTGGATTTACAGAAATTATATGAGCTTTCCGATGCACAGGTGATCGAGAAATTGTCCTCGCTGCAAGGGATAGGACCTTGGACGGCTGAAATGATGCTGATGAATTGCATGGAGCGTCCAGATGTCGTCAGTTGGGGTGATATGGCTATTCGACGGGGAATGATGAAGTTGTACCATCTGGATACATTGACCAAGCAGCAATTCGAGGAGTACCGCCGAGTCTATTCGCCTTATGGTTCGGTGGCCTCCATTTATTTGTGGAGTATTTCATTTCGTTAAAAATCAGGGAGTGGAAACGATGGAGAAAACAATCAGAGAACAAATACTGTCATATGTGGATGCGGATTTTCAGAAATTCACGGCTGCATTGCTTCCGACGATTAATAATGTGCTGGGTGTACGTCTGCCAATGCTGCGTAAGCTAGCTCAAAATATCGCCAAAGGGGATTGGCGTCTCTATCTGGAGACTGCTGAAAGTGATCACTTCGAAGAAGTCATGCTGCAAGGCATGGTGATTGGTTCTGTAAAAACGGATATAGAGGAAGTTTTGAGTTATACCGCCAAGTTTGTTCCTAAAATTGATAATTGGTCCGTATGTGATAGTTTCTGTGCCGGATTGAAAATCACCAAACATCATAAAGAACGGGTGTGGGAGTTTATTCAACCCTACTTGCTCTCCAAGAAAGAATATGAAATTCGGTTTGGTGTAGTTATGCTTCTGAATTTTTATATTGAGGAACAGTATATGAACCGGGTGTTTGCTCTGCTAGATCAGACCCATCGTGAGGATTATTATGTACAAATGGCGGTAGCATGGGCGATATCGATCTGTTATATCAAGCTGCCTGAGGCAACGATGGCGTATTTAAGTCATAATACATTGGATGATTTTACTTTCAATAAAGCTCTGCAGAAAATTACAGAATCATACCGGGTGGATCAGGCAACGAAAACGACCATTCGTAGTATGAAGCGAAAAAGAAAATAGGATCGGCTCCCACCTGTAAGTGTTATACTGAAAAAAACATACGTGTATAAGATCGACAGGAGGGGAGTCAGTGAATTCGATCCCGCTGGGAGTGCTTGTTGTAGATGATGAAACTAGACAGCGTCGAGGGTTGGCTGCCATGGTCAGGGATTTACGTCCAGAATACGAGGTATGGGAAGCCAAGAACGGGAAAGATGCTCTGACCATTTCTTTATCCAAACCGATCCAGATCGTTTTTATAGATATTCAAATGCCGATCATGAATGGACTTGAATATCTTCAACAATTGAGAACATCCGGTCAGCATGAGACCAAAGTTATTTTAGTGACAGTCTACCAGGAATTTAGCTATGCACAGCAGGCGGTGCGGTATGGGGCGAATGATTATTTGGTGAAACCGGTGCAATCACAGCAGCTTATTGAAGTGATTGAACATATAGAGAAGGTAATTGTAGAGGAACAAGAAGCATTCAGTGGGAATCAAACAGCGTTGAATCAAATTGAGCAGAGTATGCCTGCATTTGTGGAGCATTTGTTTAGCAGATGCGTGACAGACAAGTTACGGCCTAACGAGAAAAGTCTATTAAAAAGTCACTTTGGATGGCATGGGGTAGGAGAAGTTCTCGCGTTGGGAGTATCCGCAGCCCACCCGGAGGATATACATATGTGGGATTCCCGTCTGCGTGATACGGTTGTTGAAATATTGCAGCCTTGGGTGTCTTCAGTCGTATTTCCACTCGAATTTCATAAAGACCATATGGTCGCAGTGGTGAACTGGAAGGATAGATCTGAAGGCAAGGAGGCCAAAAGCGCACTTCAAGCTGGGCTGAAAAAGATGGAGCAACAGCAAGCGATTTCAATCTGGTTTGCTTGGGGTCAGCCTTTTGATTTTAATGAAATGCAAATAAGCCAATCTCACGAAAAGGCCGTCGGCCTAATCTCCATGCGCTTTTATACACCTCACATCAGATGTTTGAACCTTGTCGTTTCAGATGATGAGCAGCCAGTACAGGAAATGAGCGCACACGAACAGATGGCCTTTTTTAAATTTATTGAAAGCGCTATCTCTAATGGAGAGCCCGATCAGCTATTGGATCGGGTGCAGAATTTCATTGGACAAATGACGCAAGGGTATCCTGCACCTGAAGCGCTTAAAGCAAAAGTGGTACACCTTCTGTTGGTTAGTTTACAACGGTTAAATATAGGGTGGAGTGAGGAAGTCTACTCACGTTTTTCGGAACGGTTGAACAAACCTGTCGAAGAGGCCACCTGTCTTCAGAACCTTGAGGATGGTGTTGCAACATGGTTAAAAGAGCTGATTCTTGAGCTTCATAGCGCCTCCAAAGGCGAACCCATTATGAAAAAGTGCAAGGAATTTCTAGATGCACATCTACATGAAGACCTTAGTCTGGAGATTGTGGCCCGGCGCTTCCACTATAATGCGTCCTATTTTAGCATTCTGTTCAAAAATTATTTTGGGCTCTCGTTCACGGAATATATGGTGAAGCTCAGAATGCAAAAAGCTCAGCACTTACTGCTGCATACAGACGCCAAGGTCGCAGAAATTAGTAGACAGGTTGGTTATAAAGATATCAAATACTTTTTTAAAGTGTTCAAAAAAAACGTAATGCACACACCGGAAGAATTTCGCAGGAAATTCAACTGATTGTTAGGTGAAAGGAAGATACGATGCGCCAAGTTAAATATATGTGTCAAAAATTTTTGGACAGTAGCTTTCGTACGAAATTGATGCTGTCCTATTTTTTGTTGTCTGGTTTTATCGTTTTGATCCTAGGTTTCGTTTACTTTGAAACGAGCGCACGAAATATTACTACAAATGTAACAGATAGCGTTACAAGCGTTCTGCGTAGTAATAACCAGCTGCTGGATAACAAGCTGACAGCTATTCAAAAAACCGTAGATATGATTCCGATCGACCATGACCTTCTTCAAACTATTACGGACGTGGACACTACGGATTCTTCATCGCTGTTACGAGCTGATCGCAGCATTACAAAAATTTTGTACAGATACTTTGGCAATATGGAGGAAGTATACGCTTCCCAAATTATGACGCAAAATTATGCATATGGAAGCACTGAGCGGATGTATATTCCTGTTCAGCCGTTCTATTCTTCTCCGTTGGCAACAACGGCGGTGGAAGCAGAGGGGGCTACCCAATGGATTCCCGCTTATTCGTATGCCGATACATTCCATCAGCAGGATTTAAAACGAGGCTCTTATGAGTTTAGTTCTTTATTTGCTGTAGTAAAGCAGCTCCATTTGACTGCATTAGATGATGCAGGAACCTTCCATACGCTTCCGGAGGGAAAGGAAAAACCTATACTTATATTGAATTTTCGTCCTGACTTGTTAAACGAGGGTTTTGAAGATTACGCAGCCCGTAGCGGATTTGCACATCTATCCTATGGCATGATTCAAGATAAAAACGGGATGGTCATGAGTTCAGATAGACAGCAACAAGTAGGGGAACCCGTGGCGGATTGGCTTAAGGATGCCATTACTTCGGAACAAGGGATGAAAATGGTAAACGTTAAAGGTCAAAGCATATTACTGGTTTACGAAGCCATGAAAACGACGGGCTGGGTATCCTATATAGCCATTCCTATGGAAGATGTATTGGGACATCTGTCAACGATTCGTACCTACACGGTGTTTTTTTTAGGCTTTATGATGCTCGTTGCTGTTATTCTTGCTTATTTACTGTCTGTTTATATCAGTAAGCCCATCACGGATATGAAACAGGCGATGAAAGTAATGGAGAAGGGACATTTTGATATTCGAATTCCTGTACGTGGCTATGATGAATTGGGAGATCTGGTGATTCGATTTAATCAAATGAATGAAAAAATTAAAGATTTAATCGAGGAAAATTACAAGTCGCGTCTGCGAGCCAAAGAGTCGGAGTTAATGGCACTTAATCTGCAGTTAAATCCTCATTTTTTGTATAATACCTTAACGACAATGTATTGGATTGCGTTAGAACATAAACAGCAGGAGCTGGGTCAATTGATCATTAATCTGGCGGAAATGCTGCAAATTACTACCCGAAACAAAAACGATACATGGAGCTTGGAAACCGATCTGAATTGGCTGGAAAAATACATTTACATTATGCAGAATCGCTTTCAGGACAAGTTTACGGTGGAATATGATATTGATCCTATTTTGCTTCAGATGGAGGTTCCCAAACTTTTCTTGCAGCCTTTTGTGGAAAATTCAATTATTCACGGCTTCGCGGAAATGGAATCAGGAGGTCTGATAAGGATCACAGCCTGGATTGAGAAGCAATTGGTGTGTTTTAAAGTGGAGGATAACGGATTAGGAATTCAAGAAGATCATATACGCCGAATTCAAGCTGGAGAAATCAGATCAACGGGTATTAAAAATGTAGACAGAAGAGTACGGCTATTATATGGAATGGATTATGGCGTTACGCTCCACTCGCCAGCAGGTAAAGGGACATTCGTCCTGATTCGCATCGGAGAAATTCATAGATCTAATCAAATGACACCAATCCAATGAGAGTACGACTTTTAAAAATGTAAGCGTTTGCTAAAATAAATTTAGTGACGAAGCAACAAACGAAAAGATAAAAAAATAACCGGTTTGGGGGCGTTACTCATGTTAAAACGAAAATTATGGATCGTCTGCATGTGCTTGATCGTTGGGCTTATGTCAGCCTGTAGTTCAAATGAGAGCAGCAGCAAACCAGTTGATTTGCAGGGTCACGAGCAAGTGACACTGACCTATGCCAGTTGGGGTAGCACCAATGAAAAGAAGGTTCAGCAGGAAATCGCTAAAAAATTTACAGAGAAATATCCGTGGATCAAAATCAACTATATGCATATCCCCGGGGATTACGTTACCAAATTAACGACGATGTTTGCTGCCAATCAGGCACCCGATGTATTTCCCATTTATAAAGCACAGGCTCTGCAATGGGCTGAACAAGGCAAACTATATAATTTAAATGAATTTTTGAAGGAGGATAAGGAGCTAACGAAGGAAAGTCTTATTCCTAATTCAGTCATCTATTGGGATAAGGACAAAGTGGCAGGGGTCAAGGTAACTGAGGAAGCTTTTGCCCTCTATTACAATAAAGATTTGTTTGATGAAGCTGGTGTTGCTTTGCCACCGGTAAAAGCTGAGGACGCTTGGACATGGGAGCAGTTTTTAGAGACAGCACATAAGCTCACCATTGATAAAGCGGGAAATAATGCGCTCAGCCCCAATTTCGATGCAAGTAACATTAAACAGTATGGAGTTCGGTTTGATACATGGATGTGGCATTTGCTTGTGCCTTCCAATAACGCAAGTGTCATTTCAGACAAAGGGGATTCGCTTAATCTTGAGAGCCCTGATGTGATTGAAGCTGTTCAGAAAATGGCTGATCTGATCAACGTTTATCATGTGGCACCGTCGCCGACGCAGTCCAAAAATATACCTTCCCCGGCCGTAGCACTGCAAAGTAAGCGAGTAGCGATGGATCTGGATGGACAGTGGGTTCAATTGGATCTTGGAGAATCGAAAGTGAATTTTGGTGTAGGCGTGTTACCCAAGCTGAAGAGCAGCAAAACGATCCTGTTTGGCGAACCGGAAGTGATTTCTGCCAAAACCAAACATCCTAAAGAAGCATGGATGTTTTATAAATTCTTGCTGGATGCTGAAAGCGGACTTGACATGCATTCCAGCGGATTGTGGATGCCTGTCATGAAAAAGTGGTACACCGAACCAGACTTGATTAGCAAATGGGCCGATGTCAAACCAGGTCATGCCGATGGTTACCGTGATGCTGTAATGAACCAAACGCTGCATAACGGTGTCAATTCTTACGACTATTATCTGAAAAACTCGGAAAAAATCAATGCCATCATTAACCCGGCGCTGGATCAGGTATGGCTAGGCAAGAAAACGGTGGAGCAAGCATTTAAGGAGGTTTCCGCCAAGGCCAACGCGGAATTTAAGGGGACGTATCCAAAAGAATAGGATGAGTGTTTTGACAGAAAGAGAGGGATAGAATGCAATCATTATCTTCTATTCGTAAGCAGGAAAGTTGGTTGGGGTGGCTTTTTGCCGCCCCTGCTATTCTCGGCTTTGTCATTTTTGTTCTGGGACCGATGATCGCTAGTCTCTGGTTCAGTCTTACCGATTACAAGGTAGCTTCACAGGCTAATTTTATCGGTCTGGATAATTACGTCCACTTATTTGACGGTACGGATCAATTTTTTTATAAATCACTCGGGGTTACGTTTTATTATGTGTTTCTAAGTGTGCCCCTGCAAATTATTGTAGCTTTCTTTTTGGCGATATTACTTAATCAAAAGGTAAAAGGTCTGGCTTTTTTCAGGACTGTTTTCTATCTCCCTACCATTGTGCCCCTCATAGCATCGTCTATGATCTGGATGTGGCTGTTTGATCCGGATCTTGGGTTGCTAAATGTGGTGCTGCGTGCGCTGCATTTGCCCGAAAGTCAGTGGATCTATAGCGAAGGCTCGGTAGTCCCTACTCTGGTTTTAATGAGTTTGTGGACCGTTGGAGGAACCATGATTATTTTTCTGGCAGGCTTGCAAGATATACCTAGACATTATTATGAAGCCATTGAAATTGACGGTGGAAACGCTCTTCATAAGCTTATGTATATTACAATTCCATTGACATCGCCCACTATTTTTTTTAATACGATTATGGGCTTCATCGGTGGGTTTCAGGTGTTTGTTCAGCCTTACGTCATGACTCAGGGCGGACCCAATAACTCCAGCTTGTTTTATACCTTTTATTTGTTCCGCGAGGCATTTACTTTTTCAAATATGGGTTATGCCTGTGCTATTGCTTGGGTGCTCTTTATTGTCGTTTTGGTATTCACCGCCTTTCTGTTCAAGACGGCCCGAAAATGGGTGTATTACGAAGGCGGGGGGGCATGAAGATGAAAAAACGCGGTTGGAGTTGGAGCAGGAATTTACTCTACACAGTTCTCATAGTGGGCTCCCTGTTTTGTATGTTTCCTTTTTACTGGCTGGTGCGAAGCTCCATGATGGATTTAAGTCAGATTTTTTTGATCCCGCCAAAATGGATTCCAGAGCCTTTTGTATTCGAGAATTTTTTACAGCCGTTTGAAGAGTTATCCTTTGGGCGCTATTTTGTGAATACATTTATCGTCGTTGCGGGTACTTTGGCAGGTGTACTTCTGTCGAGTACCATTTCTGCCTATAGCTTTGCACGAATGAGATGGAAGGGAAGAGATAAGGTATTTGCTCTATTATTAAGTAGCATGATGCTTCCGTTTGCAGTCACGCTGATTCCGTCGTTTATTGGTTGGCAGGCATTAGGCATGGTTAATTCGTACGTTCCATTGGTATTACCTTCGTTTTTTGGTGGAGGCGTTTTTAATATTTTTTTGCTAAGACAATTTTACATGACTCTACCACGAGAACTGGATGAAGCTGTATTTGTGGATGGAGGCAATCATTTTACGATTTTTACCCGTATTATTTTGCCTTTGTCGAGGTCGGCGATTTTGGTCATTGGATTATTTACGTTTCTGAACACATGGAATGATTTTATGGGGCCGCTGGTTTACCTTAATGATGAGAGCAAATTTACGTTGGCGATTGGGCTGCAGCAGTTTCAGGGAATATATTCAGCTCAATGGGGCGTTTTGATGGCCGCTTCTTTAATTGTTGTCTTGCCTGCTATTATTCTGTTTGCCATAGGACAGAAGTATTTTATGGAAGGGATTGCCTTGACGGGGATTAAAGGATAAGAGCAACTGCTAGGTACGCACTTTGCTTTTTTTGGAATTTAATATTAAAATGGAAGTAACTTTCGAAAAGGAGATGACGTGAATTGGCAGAGCAAGTGCGTCTTGGTAAAACAGATTTATATGTAAAACCAATCGGTTTGGGTGCAAATAAGGTGGGAGGACATAATCTCTTTTCCGATTTGAACAATGAAACGGGCAAAGAAGTCGTTCGCACAGCTTTGGACAATGGCATCAACTTTCTGGATACGGCTTTTATTTATGGACCTGAGCACTCGGAACGATTAATTGGTGAGGTATTGAAAGAGCGTGGTCAGCGTGATAAAGCTGTTATTGCCACGAAGGGTGCACACAAATTTGTGAACGGAGAGATTGTTTTTGACAACTCGCCTGCTTTTTTACGAGAATCCGTCGAATCTAGTCTGAAAAGATTGCAGACCGATTATATCGATCTGTTCTATATCCATTTCCCCGATGAAGCTACGCCGAAGGCAGAAGCAGTCGGAGAACTGAAGAAGCTTAAGGACGAAGGCAAAATCAAGGCTATTGGCGTATCTAACTTTTCCATTGAACAACTTAAGGATGCGAATAGCGACGGTTATGTAGATGTGCTCCAATCCCAATATAATTTGTTTCAACGGGAAGCTGAGAAGGATCTGCTGCCTTATACCAAGGAAAATGGCATTTCGTTTGTGCCTTATTTCCCGCTAGCTTCAGGATTGCTGGGTGGTAAGTATACGAAAGACATGACCTTCACGGACATCAGAGCGAATAATCCACTGTTTCAGGGAGATACATTTGCTCGTAATTTGGACAAAGTGGAGCAGGTACGGGAGATTGCCAATGCGTTGAATGCAGAGGTTGCTCACGTAGTGCTCGCATGGTATTTGACACGCGATTCAATTGATGCCCTCATTCCAGGTGCGAAGGGGCCGGAGCAGGTGCTGGCGAATCTGAAAACGCTAAATGTCCAATTGAGTCAGGCTGATATCGAAAAGATTGACCACATTTTTAAATAATGAGTGCACCTGAAATTTGCAATTGTATATGTATTCCATCTAGAGAAGCTGCCGGACGGGCAGCTTCTTTTTCGTCCCTTCCTTGCATATCCTTGTAGGGTAAGTTCAACGCTGCGGGGGGATCGGATGATGAGAAGACCGCAATGGCACAGCGCGCCCAACAGAAGGCGACGCGGCAGACGTAGAGTATTTTTGATTGTGGTACTGGCGCTGCTGGTAGGAATCATACAGGTGGCTGCTTATGTGGAGCAGCATTTGAAGCCGCCTATGATGCATCTGGCAAAAGTGCGGGTCAAACAAATGGCGACGGAGGCTATTAATTCAGCAATTACAGCACAGGTAGAGCAGGGGAAGACAGCTGATAATTTGATCGAATGGAGAACGGATGCACAAGGAAGAACCTCCGGCTTTGTTCTGAATTATGCAGAGCATATGAAAATTACGTCAGACACGCTCAAAGCAGTTAAGGCAACGATGGACAGCATGAGCCATTTTGATGAAAGCGTTCCGATTGGTCAGGCATTGGGCAGTCCATTGTTGGCAGCTTATGGCCCCAAGATTCCTCTAAAGGTGGAGCCGCATGGAGCGATCAAGGTGGATTTAAATACGCGGCAACAGGATGCGGGCATAAACATGATCTTGGTTGAAGTGTATATTCGGATTACGACGGAAGTGTCTGTGGTTATACCGTTTGAGATGCAACCTCAGATTGTGGAGACGGAAATCCCCGTTTCTTATTTGCTGGTGGTGGGCAACGTTCCGATGTACTACTATGACAATCAGGGAAAACCAGTAGGTAAAAATGGTGCAGCCGCTCCGCAGTTGGCGTTGCCTCCCCATTCCATAGAGAGTAGCGGCGCTATAGATTCCAGCATAGTAAGTGTTCCAGAGGTACAGGAAGACCCAAACTCCTCTAGTCAGCCCCCAACGCCATAGAGCAGAATGGAGTGACGTGAGTTGCTCTGGAAAAATAAAAGGGACCCTATGAGGAGGTCCCTTTTGTCTTTCCTTTTTTGAGCGCTTTGCGTTCGGACTGCTCCCACTGTCTTAATAACGGATACGGGTCAAAGGACCAATCTGCCCAGCCATTGTCCCGATATATACCATAGTGCAGATGCGGTGGAAACTTGCCTTGGGTACCAGGTTTTCCATAGCCCGAGCTTCCGACCCAGCCAACCGTCTGGCCAGGTGTAACGACGTCTCCGTTGTGAACGGTTTTGTCAAAGCCGGAAAGGTGCGCATAGTAGTGATAGCGGTTGTTGAGATCTCGGATTCCGATGCGCCATCCTCCAAAGGGATTCCAGCCCTTCATTTCAACTACACCGTAGCAGGTACTGCGAACTGGAACTCCGTAGCCAGCAAACAGGTCAGTTCCTTCATGTATACGGTAGCCCCCCCAGCTGCGACGGCTTCCCCATGTGCTGCGGTAGCTATAAATGCTGCCTAAGGGAAGGGGGAAAGCTTGGCTGACCAGATCCAGCTTGCCATACGTCCGATACAGCTTGGCAAACTGCTGAACTCTTTGAACTGCGCGGCTGTTATGGTAATATTCCCAAACGGCAATACCAAATTCATCCTCGTTGTTTCCATACTTTCCGAGATAAGATGCGATGCTGAACAGCAGATCCTTGTCATTATTGCGGTCAGCAATTCCATCACCCGAACCGTCTTGTCCCAGCCCGGAAAATAGTTCTATGGAACGTGGATTTTGATCCTCCGAATCAGGGTTCATCAAGCCGGACCAGATCGGTCCCGTAACGAAAATACCTATGGTTCGTTCTGCATGCTTGCGATCTTTGGGATGGGCCACCGTAAGTGTACGTTCATACTGATCGATGGCGGCCAGCCTGTACCAAGGGACTCCTGTCAGGGCTTCGATGGAACGATATAAAGCAAGCCTGGAAATATACATTGAAGACTGTGCATGTTCAGCATCTACATTAACTGTCAGGCTGCTTCCGGCGGACGAGGATTGTAAGTGATTGGCAAAGGCATGGGCAGGAAGCGGACAGGCCGTTGTCAGTGTAGCAGCGCATATCAGCAGCGATAACAGACGAACAGCGCGGGCTGTCCGCGTAGGGTAAGGCACGTGAACCGACCTCCTTTAGAAGGGCTTAACCGCCCAGTAAATTCTAGACCCTATTCAATAGCGTGAATAGGGCGCTTTTGTTTAGATTGAGCCATATCCGCCGCTTTTATCCATATAAAAAGTTTACTTTTTTCGGCATCAATGTCATATCAAAAAGGGAACAATGAATGGAGGTTTTTCCATGGCTTTCATGTTATAATGTATGACAATGACAGCTTAAGCTTATCAGAAAGAAGGTCTATGCCATTGTCTAGAAAAGAGAAGGAAGCTAAGCCCGACTGGATTCGTATTAAACTTACGACAGGCGATAACTATCAAGAAATCAAGAGCATGATGCGTTCCAAGACATTACATACCGTATGTGAGGAGGCACGATGCCCTAATATATATGAATGCTGGGCCAATAGGACAGCTACATTTATGATTTTGGGTGATATTTGTACGCGTGCGTGTCGTTTTTGCGCAGTAAATACGGGATTGCCTACGGAACTTGACTTGCAGGAGCCTGATCGCGTCGCGGAAGCGGCTGGGAACATGAATTTGAAGCACTGTGTCGTAACCAGTGTGGCTCGCGACGATTTAAAAGATGGGGGCGCTACTATATTTGCAGAAACGGTTCGTGCGATTCGCGGCCGGTTACCTTTGTGCAGTGTAGAAGTATTGATTCCCGATTTTATGGGCGATATTGAATCGCTGCGAATCGTCATGGATGCCAAACCAGATATTCTGAATCATAATATTGAAACGGTGGAGCGCATGTCCGACAAGGTTCGGGCTAAAGCGAAATACCGTCGCTCTCTGGAGCTGCTTCAACGTGCGAAGCAATTAAATCCGGCTATTCCAACGAAATCAAGCATCATGCTAGGTGTCGGAGAAGAGTGGGACGAGATCTTACAAGCCATGGATGATCTGCGTAAAGTCGATTGTGACATTCTGACAATTGGTCAATATTTGCAGCCGTCCGAGAAACATTTATATGTGCAAAAATATTATCCACCGGAAGATTTTGCGAAGTTAAAGGAAGAGGGATTACAGCGGGGATTCAGCCACGTTGAATCTGGACCGTTGGTCCGCAGCTCCTACCAAGCGCATGAGCAGGTGAAGTCAGCCGCTCAGCATAAGGAAGAAAGCGCCCTTTCGCAGGCTTGATCCGGGAAAGGCGGTCAGAATAGCTTGTTTCAAATCGGTGGTAAAAACTATGAATTGTTGCAGGATCACAAGAACGGATGGAATCCCGAAGCGTTTCGTGATCGGTATAGTGAAGTGCTGGATCGCTATGATTACATTATTGGTGATTGGGGTTACAATCAGCTGCGTCTGAAGGGCTTTTATCGAGACGGTCATCCCAAAGCAAATAAGGATACATCTATAGGGGTACTGGACGATTACATTAATGAATACTGCAATTTTGGCTGTGCCTATTTTGTGCTGCAAAAAAGCCGTGAAGTGGTTAATAAAAACGGCGTCAATGATGAAATCGTTGCTCCAGATATTCAGCAGTTGGTAGATGCTCAAAGGGAACAAGCGGGAACGTTAGAAACCGAAGAGCAGCAAGAAGTATTGCAACATACAGCTGGAGAACAGGAGTGGCCGCAACCACAACAGGATTCCACAGCTACGGAGGAATCGCGAGTGGAGCAGCCTCGAGAATTCCGAGAACCACGCGAGTTGCAACGTCGGGAACCGAAGGATGCCCAGGAAGTACGTGAGCGACAGCCGCGTGAAGCTCGTGAAAGTCGTTCATCCAGAGAAGGACGTGAAGGAAATCGGCAACGTGAGCCACGTGAAGCACGTGATTCGCGCCAGCCAAGAGAACCACGTGAAGCAAAGGATGGACGCAATCCCGGTGAAGGGCAGCAAACCCGCGAACCGCGTAGACAGCGCAATCAGCAAGGAAATTTCGATAAAAAGGAATCACGTGGACCACGCTATGAGCGTCAACCAAAGGAAAACCGGGAGGGACGGCAAGTTCGTGTCTCACGTGAACCTGAGGGCCAGCGTCAGACCCATCCAGCTGCTAAAGCCGAAAAAACTGAGGGTAGTAAAAAGAATAAAACATTTACTGCTCCACAACAAAACGGTTCCTGAATTTTCAGGAACCGTTTTGTTTGTAAAAAAAGAGCCAGAGTCGGCTCTTTTACAGGTTCTAATTAAGAAAGGCGTTGCGTACTCGATCCCAAAATGGGAAAGGACGGTAACGAGCGAAGCTGATCTTCTGACTTGCGACCTGACATCGAACAGAGATTAAGTCATCCACAGGAAAGTTCAGGTGATCTACTGTCAATAAAAGGCGCTGATCTTTCCGTGAAAAAATATCACAATGATGATGTTTGGGCAGTAGCAATGGCGATCCCAGTGTCCGATATACGCGGTTATTAATGGAAGCGATCTCAGTCAATTGCAATGCTTCAATGGTGGGGTGAACCATAGCTCCGCCAAGTGCTTTATTATAGGCGGTCGTCCCTGAGGGGGTAGAAACACATATACCGTCACCGCGAAACATTTCAAAGGTGATATCGTTAATATCTACTTGGGCAACGACAGTGCCATCCACCCCTTTTAACGTAAACTCATTCAAGGCAATAAAAGAAGCATTGCCTGATTTCTTGTGAATTTCCAACTCAATCAGTGGATACTTAACGATTCTCGGGTTAAGCGGTCCCTCAGATCCGCTTTGGCTCATCAGGTGGATTAGCTCCTCCAGCTCGTCCGCACGCCAATCGGCGTAAAAGCCTAGATGACCGGTATGTACACCAACAAAGGCAATATCCGGAATGCGGTCGATGAAGGTATGAAACGCATGAAGCATTGTACCATCGCCTCCAATAGACACGACGATTTCCGGCGATTCGGCATCCAGCTTGAAATTCTTTTCTTGGGCAAGACGGTGAAATTGCTGACTCAAGTCCATGGAGTGCTGATCCCCGCGATCCAGAACATAATATCTCAAGATGAAAAGCTCCTTTGTCATGGGTATATATCGATCATAATCAATTATGAGCAAGAACACAATCGTTCATTGCCTGTGTGTTCTTCTCAAACGTACGTATAAGCGACGGGTACCCACACTCAACCATGAGAGACTAAGCATTCCAGCCAGTATAAAGCCAAGAAACAGCAGACTTTGCAACAGCATGGCGGACGAGAAGCCAGGGGACCATACGATGTCGTATATTGGAAAAAAGACTGGAAAGCTTCCCTGTCCCATCAGAGGCTGCCATAACACGAGAGCGAGCAGTGCCGAGATGAAGCCGTGCGCAGCCCGGGCCAACAAAAATGGCATATAACGAAGATCCGTCATATTTAAAATACTTGCAACCTGCGCATGAACCGATAGCCCGCCCCAGGAGAGCACAAAAGCGGCTGCGGCTACCTTGAATGGTATCGCTGCCGTGGCTTTACCTGCGGCCTGCGCTCCTAAAGTGACTTCGAAAATACCACCCACGATGGACTCCGTTAACGTAGGAGGAAGACCACATGCAGTCAAGAGGTTTGCCGTAAGCAGATGAAGCCCGCTCATTAAACCGGAGTTCGTCAAAGCTTCTAAAATGACGCAGAAGAATACAACTAGCCCTCCTACGACAATAATAAGGCGTAGGGAGGAAGTAATCGCCTCACGGAGTAACTCACCCAATGGACGACCATCTTCCAAACGAGCTGTATGCATGGCATATAATGCTTGGCGTAGGGGTCCAGGCTGTCTATTGCGACCAGCAGCTTTTGTATTTGTGGACTTCGACCAGGCTTTTGGAGTAGGTTGAGGGCGGTCGCTGCGAGTATCTGTTTCCCCTGAACGGGAACCGTGGAAGCGCATAAGTAGCCCGATGATGAGCACACCACCATAATGAGCCGCGCCCAGTACGAGTGCAATTTCTGGTTGATGGAAGAAGCCAACGGAAACCGCACCGATCAAGAATATCGGATCAGAGGAAGTCGTAAATGCGACCAAACGCTCTCCTTCAATGCGTGTGATCCATTTTTGCTCCCACAGCTTGGCTGTTAGTTTAGCTCCAATCGGGTAACCGGATGCACAGCTGACCGCAGCGACAAAACCTCCACAGCCAGGTACACGGAATAGAGGCTGCATCAGCGGATCCAACAGCGCACCTATGAAATGAACAATTCCGAAACCGAGGAGAAGCTCGGAAATAACGAAAAACGGGAATAAAGACGGAAACAGCACGTCCCACCAGATGGCAAGCCCCCGAAGCCCGGCATTCAGAGAAGATTGCGGGTATACAGCCATAAGTATAAATAGGAATAGCAGTGAAAGGATGAGCAGAGGAAGCGAGTAACGACGGTATAGCGACATAGAGGCCCCTCCTTTGGAGTTGTACTATTATACCTATGTCGGGGATGGACAAAGAGTACAAAAAAATAAAGAAAACGGTTACATTTGTTGCTGTATTTTTGTAAAGAGTATGTTAAAATAGGAAAACAACGATCCATAACCTTAAGGATGGAGTGATCAGGATGAGTATCGTTGCCGGTCTGTTCGTATGTGCTTTTGTGTATGTTATTCGTGCCTCTCTCGTCCATTCCGGTGAAGAGGATTGGCGGAGTTATTAATTGTATTTATAGAATGACGAAGCTATGTGCAACGAAGCACATCCTCTTCATATGTTAAATTGATAAAATGACGCTTATTTTTAGCGTCATTTTTTGTTTTTTGTTATAATACGGGTGTATATTTATTACCATAGCACAGAAAGTTGGAGGAAAAGTGAACCCTAGCCTGAGCATTTATGACAACCTTGGGGGCGCGGAGGGTATTCGTGCTATTATTGAGGCCTTCTACCCGAGAGTTTATAAAGATCCGTTGTTAAGTCCCCTGTTTCCTAAAGACATGGAACCGGTTAAGGAAAAGCAGTTTATGTTCCTGAGCCAGTTTTTTGGAGGACCGTCCCTTTTTTCTGATGCATATGGTCATCCAATGTTACGTGCGAGACATATGAAGTTTCCCGTAACGGAGGAGCGAGCAGAGGCATGGTTGTCTTGTATGGCAGGTGCGTTAACGGATACGGGCATTGAGGAGCCGCTTCGTTCCATCATACTTAACCGTTTGTCTGGTCCTGCGCATCATTTTGTAAATACCCCGTAAGCTTGCGGGGATTGCCGAATTTTGGAGAGGGTTGTAAAAACATTGGAACTTGAACCGTTATATCAGATTAAAATCACCTGCACACATTGCGAAGAAGAATTTCAGACATCCCGTGTCAGACCAAGCCTAAAGAAGGCCATTCGTACGGATTCAGATTTTTGTGCTTATTATAAGAATGAAAATCCGGATTTTTATGTCGTAAGGGTCTGTCCTCATTGTGGGTTTACCTCGACAGAGCACTCTACCGTTCAGTTAAGCGATCAGCAAACCAAGATTTTTAGAGATAAAATCGGTAATCGCTGGCAGTCTCGCGAATATGGCGGGCATCGTAGCTGGGAAGAGGCATTAGAAACGTATAAACTGGGTTTACTCTGTGCCCAGGTCATCGGAGAAAAGGAACGCGTAGTAGCCAGTCTATTACAGCATATCGCATGGATGTACAGATACCAGGGAAATGAGGAGCAGGAGCTTCGCTTTCTCAAATTTAGTCTGGATTCTTACGTTCGGGTTTATGAGCTGGAGGGTGTCGGGGCGAATAATGCCAAACTGCTGTATCTGATTGGTGAATTGCATCGACGTACAGGGAACTTTAACGAAGCGGTACGCTGGTTTTCGCGTGTCATTAATGACAAAAAGATTATGGATGCAGCCATGATCCGGGCTTCCCGCGAACAGTGGTCTGTACTGCGAGAACAAATGATGGCTAAAAATTTCCAACTGCCGGAGGAAATGCAAGACGCAAGCTCCTCCTGAAGAAATAAAGGTGTGCACTATGGCCGATTTAGGCTCATGGTTCACACCTTGTTTGTAAAACGGGTTATATTCTCTTACAACTCATGAATTAATGATGACGCAATGTGGTATCTGACAGCAAATAATCGTCATCACAATCCACTAAAGTAACCTTGTTATGGCAACATGGAAACACAAGCAGCTTTTTCATACCTTCGTGTATGAGCTTAAGTTCTTTAGGCTTCAGGGGCAGCAATACATTATCCTGGTCGCAAAACGGACAAGACTGTACATAAACGTCTCCCATGACGATGTCATAAGGCCAGGTTTTATGAAAAGGGATCATGATTTGTCCGATTCTCCGCCGTTCGGGTCAGCGGTTTCTTCTTTAGCCAGTTCGGCCAGCTTTTGCATCAAAATGTGCTGGGGTGTATGCATAAGGTGTTCCAGCGGAATACCGAGCTTTTCGGATAATTTCACAGCCGTTTCCGGCGAAATTTGTAAGGGTCTCATTCTGTTTTCCTCCCAATTGTAGTGATTTACTATCACGATGTAGCTTTATTGTATACGAAACCACATGAATTCGCCAAAAAAGAAAGGTGGAACTATTATGAAAACACCGTTAAAGCAAACATGGGATCTGGAATCTATTTTTAGCGGAGGGTCTTCCTCTGCCTCATTCCATGCATTTTTGGAAGAATTGGAAAGCAAGGTCCAACAGCTGCAGTCCCAGCTTAAAGCAGCTAAAGTACCACAAACGGTATTGGATACCGAGCGTCTGGATAGTGTATTGAGTAGCATCCAGGAGCTGTTTAATGGCGCGTCGCAGGCGGGTTCCTTTGTCTCTTGTCTAACTGCTCAAAACCAGCACGACAAGCTGGCTGTTCAACTGGGGGCGCGTGTCAACACGCTGTATGCCCAAGGGAAAAGTGCTTTAGTATCTTTCCAGAACTTGCTGGCACAAACCAGTGAAGACATTTGGCAGAAATGGATGGAGCGCGAAGCTATCCAGCCGATTTCTTTTGTCCTGAACGAATATCGGAACGAAGCACGTGAAAAAATGGCTCCTGAGCTGGAAAGCCTTGCATTGGATCTGGCAGTGGATGGCTACCATGGATGGGGCGACTTCTATGATACCATTGTCAAAAATATGACGATCCCTGTACCAGAAAATGGCGAGATCGTAAACCTGTCTGTAGGTCAGGCAGCTAATAAGCTGGATGAAGCAGATCGCAGCGTACGTAAAGATGTGTTTGCACGTTGGGAAGAGGCATGGGCTCAGGTAGAGGACTATTGCGCGGATACATTGAATCATTTGGCAGGCTTCCGTCTGAAGCTATATGAAAAACGAGGCTGGACAGATGTGCTTAAAGAACCGCTGGAAATCAGCCGTATGTCCGCACAAACGCTGGATACGATGTGGCAGGTTATTAATGAAACAAAGCCTATTGTAGTTAAATACTTGGAGCGGAAAGCAAAGCTGCTGGGCTTAGAGAAGCTGTCCTGGCATGACGTTGAAGCTCCGCTGGGAACATCAACCACTAAAATCCCATACGACGATGCTGCTGTAACGATTGTTGAGCAATTTGGTAAATTTAGCTCGAGAATGGCTGACTTTGCCCAAATGGCTTTTGAGAAAAGTTGGATTGAAGCAGAGGATCGTCCTGGCAAACGTCCGGGTGGTTTCTGTACATCTCTGCGTCTAAGCAAAGAGACCCGTATTTTTATGACCTATGCCGGATCACCATCCAACGTTTCGACACTGGCCCATGAGCTCGGACACGGTTATCACCAGCATGTGATGAATGAATTGCACCCATTGAATCAAAATTATGCCATGAACGTAGCTGAGACGGCGTCGACGCTGGCAGAACTTATTGTATCAGATGCTTTGCTGGAAGCTGCCGAGGGTCAGGAGAAGGTAGCTTTGCTGGAGGATAAAATTCAGCGTGGTGTAGCCTTCTTTATGAACATTCATGCCCGTTTCCTATTTGAAACCCGTTTTTACGAGTTGCGGAAAAAAGGAGTCGTAGGAGCACAACAATTAAGCGAGTTGATGGAACAAGCGCAGCGTGAAGCGTTTAGTGGTATCCTGGATGAGGCTCATCCTCATTTTTGGGCATCCAAGCTGCATTTCTATATTACGGACACTCCTTTCTACAACTTCCCGTACACATTCGGGTATATGTTCAGTGCAGGAATTTACGCTTTTGCGAAGGAAAACCCTGACGGCTTCGCCGACCAATATGATGCCTTGCTGCGTGATACAGGTCGCATGACAGTCGAAGAATTGGCTTCCAAGCACTTAGGTACCGATTTAACACAGGCTGACTTCTGGCGTAATGCTGCGCAAGTTACTGTTCAGGATATTGAGCAATTTTTACAAATGACAAAATAACGGATTTACACTTTTGAAAGGTCTCCTATAAGGGAGGCCTTTTTTGTAATTTTTACAGAAGATGATGAACAAAGTCGCAAAATGTCGAAGTGTAATTAACATTACCTGTTGGCGAAATTTAAAATGATGGATATACTTAGAAAATAGTTATAAATACCCAATTATGTTGGTTTTGATTGTAAGGTTAAAAATCTTCGCATATAATTGAGCCGTAAGACCTATTAATTATTTTGGACAAGGTATATAGGAGGGTTTTTGTAATGGATGAAGTAGGTCAATTGTCGTTGGCAAGGCAGATGGATATCGTTTTAAAAGAACTGGATAATGAACTGGCGGGTTTGTCGTCAGGCATCGTATTTGTACAAATACGTAACAATGTAGTTGGGAAGTTTGGGATTCGCCATAATCCGCTTGCAGGTAAGGGTGGCACGTTTGCAGCAGTAGAACCGGGGTTATCAGCAAAGCATCGGGAGGATTTTCGGCGTATGGCCCTAGAAACGCTAAATCATAAGCGTAGCTGGACTCATGGTGAGATTGCTTTCGATTTTGCTATCAGACAAGGAACGATTTTGGTAGATGCAACACTGGAGTCCAACTACAACATGGCGAATCTCATGATCCGCTACAACAAGCCTACATACCGAGCGGCTAATTCGGAATAATCATCAATATGAGGATTTTGCAAAATCCTAATTTAAAAAAGAGAAAAGGCGGCCTTCCTAGGGAAGACCGCCTATGTTATATGCCCGTTATAACGCATTTTGGTAAATTACGATGAACGGATGCTCATGTGGAATAATGACGCTTATTGACCTGAACGTCCTGATAATTGCTGTTCGGCCAGCTGTACCAAGCGTTTAGTGATATAGCCTCCCAGAGAACCAGCTTCACGGGATGGCATGTCACCGTAGTAACCGTCTGCCGGAATGGTGATGCCCAGCTCTTGTGCAGCTTCATATTTCAATTGTTGCAGTGCGTTGTTGGCTTGAGGAACAACAAGGTTGTTACTGCGACGACTTCTGCCTTGATTAGCTTCATTCATGTGTAGTCACCTCCTTCGGCTGTGATGAGGTTAGTATGCGACAGAGTTATGAAAATATGCGCCGAAGGAAGGAAAGTGACTAGAGGGAAATTACGGATATATGATATGAATCTGAGTTTTGAGATCGATGGATTGCTTAGGCTCCAGACGGATCAGCCCGCCTCCTTCAACAGGATCAGGTAAATTAGGAGCATCTGACAGCCAGGTATAAGGCTCAATGCAAAGATACTGATCGCATTCACCTTTGGTGTATAACACCCAATACTTAAAGTATTGCTCATCTGCTGTGTAGCGGATTTGATAACCATCATCACGAGTCAAAAGAGCTACAGCAGGGCCTTCCGTTGCCCGCAGCAACGTATCTAGATTCGTTCCTTTCAGAGAAAGACCCGAAGAGAGCTGTTCCAAGTCATTCAACGAAGTAATGATACCTGTAGGTAGCTGTTCAGCATCCTGTTCATATACGCCGTTTACAGGTAGCTTTAGGCGCCAGCGCTCAGGTTCTCCGTCCACCATAAACCAAGTGTGATATCCCAAGCCAAATGGGGCTGCTTTTTCACCCAAATTGGTTACGCGCAGTGTTTGACTTAATATAGCACCCTGCAAGCGATACGTCATCTCCAGACGCAAAGGAATGGGGAATTGTTCCATCCAGTGCGGATCACTTTCTGTCAAAAGCTCGGTAGTGACACTGCAACCTTCTTCATCCTCTTCAATATCACTGCAGCGCCAGGATTGATTACGATGCAGACCGTGTATATGGTTGTCATTGGCTGTATTTCGGTCGAACTGGTAAGGAACACCGTCAAACTCAAATTGTCCTTTGCGAATTCGGCCAGGAGGAATCAAAATGGGCAAGCCAAAATGATAAGGCTTTTGTAAATAAAAAGCCAATTCTTCCTCACCGGGCCGACGTACGATATCCCTGTCGAGCTTCAGATCACGCACTGAGATAATATTATTCCCGAGGCGAGGGATCATCGTAACTTCCAGTTCACCACTATGTAAAACATACGTGTCGTAACCGTTCCAGTGTTCTTTGGTCACTTGTTTCATATCCATGCTCCTTTGTCCACTATAATCGGTTGAAGCTTCGTGTCATTATGATAACAGATTTTTGATCGTAGGGCACAATCGTCATTTGACAATAACATTATGCGGAATTATCATTAATGTAGTTTAGAAAGTAATGACATGGATAACGCGATGATGAGGACAAGTAAGCTTTCGCATAAGCTCTTCAGAAAGCCGGTGGTGGATGGGAACCGGTGAGCCTGCATTGCTGAATGGACCTTGGAGTGCCGCACAGAACAGGATTTTACAGTCCTCAGTATGACGGCCGATTGCTCCCCGTTAACGGAGCTTTAAGATTGCAATCAGTCATGGCGCATAGCTCCGATAAGCAAAGGCTGACGGCAATGAATAAGGGTGGTACCACGGTCTCGCGTCCCTTGAGGATGCGGGGCCTTTTTGCGTTCTGAAATATTGAAATAATCGGAGGAGGAAGAATATGAAAACTGTACTTTCAGGTATTCAGCCTAGCGGACAACTTACTTTGGGCAACTACATTGGTGCAATGAAAAACTTTGTCAAATTGCAAGAGGATCACCAATGTTACTTTATGGTTCCAGATCTTCATGCGATTACCGTACCGCAGGAACCAGCTCAATTACGCGAGCAGTCGGAGGCGGTAGCGGCATTATTTATTGCAGCGGGTATTAACCCAGAGAAATCCAACGTCTTTTTACAATCCCATGTTCCTCAGCATGCTGAGCTGGGATGGTTGATGACAACACTGACGAATATGGGCGAGCTGGAACGTATGACTCAGTTTAAGGACAAGGCTGCTGGCAAGGATTCCGTAGGAGCAGGGTTGTTCGTATATCCGTCGTTGATGGCAGCTGACATTTTGCTCTACAACGCGGATCTCGTCCCGGTGGGCGAAGATCAGAAACAGCATCTGGAGCTGACACGGGACTTGGCTGGCCGCTTTAATCATCGTTATGGAGATTATTTTACAATTCCCGAGCCGTATATCCCTGAAGTAGGGGCGAGAATTATGTCCCTGGATGATGCATCCAAAAAAATGAGCAAGAGTAATCCGAATGCAGGCAGTTTTATTGCGCTACTGGACGAACCGAAAGTCATACGCAAGAAAATCAGCCGCGCTACGACCGATTCTGGCAGTGAGGTTAGATATGATCTGGCCAATAAACCTGAAATTAGTAATCTAATGAGCATTTACAGCCAGTGTTCCGGTTTGTCGCTCCAAGAAGTGCAGGATCGTTATGAAGGCCAAATGTACGGGACATTTAAAAAAGAACTGGCAGAGACGGTTGTGGCTATGCTTGAACCGATTCAGCAACGCTATCGCGATATCCGGGAATCTGGTGAAATTGGACATATTTTGGCCCAATCCGCAGAGCGTGCACAAGAAGCTGCTGAAGTCACGCTGTCTGCGGTCAAAGAGCGCATGGGCTTTCTGCCACGTCTACGCTAAAGCATATTGAGGCGAAACGAATTAGGCCTTTTATAGGATTGGATTAGGAGCGGCGTTGTCGGGCTTTGACCACGAAACCCCAGCCGATATTGCCGACAGATAATAGCCCCAGTAGAATGGCAAGCCATGCGGAATAACTGATGGCTATAGCGGCTGCCGTCAGCAGGACAATGGATGAAACGGCGAACCATAGGGATAAACCTTTGCTCATTGGTAAAAACCTCCAGTGTTCGAATGTTGAATTTCAGGAATAAGTAGTTGTAAGCGAGCCATAATAATCTTGCAAGCTTGCAATGAACCTCACTCACAAAGAACTGAAAGGAGATTCAAATATGAGCAGACGTCGTTCAAACAACCTGCAAGTACCGCAGGCCAACGCCGCTTTACAACAATTAAAATATGAGGCAGCTCAAGAACTTGGCATCACCATCCCTCAGGACGGTTACTTCGGTAATGTTGTTTCCCGCGAAACAGGTTCTCTTGGGGGATATATTACGAAAAAGTTAGTCCAACAAGCAGAACAATCCTTGTCGGGCAGCAGCCGTTTGCAGTAATACACATAAACACTCCATCTTGGAAGCTGTATTATGAGCAACTGTCATGAAGAAAATCCGGAGCGATCATGCTCCGGATTTTTTTTACGCATGGCTTATGACCATTGTGAATCACGCAAGTCCGCTTCGTCAAGAGGGCGCTTTCATGAGATGTGATTTTTGGCGCGAATGGCCAAAAAAACAGCAAGCTCCCAGATTAAGGGGGAACTTGCTGTTTCTTGTTCATACGGCTGGTTGTTAGCTTGTAAGCAGATTTTAATTCGTATGCAGGGAAAGGCGTTTTTGCATCTTTTCGTCACTGAGCCATCCGATATAACTGTTGATCAGCCCGAACTGCTTATCCATCGCGACCACAGCCACGAATGGATATTGCCTCCGGTGTCGATACCTCACGTCTCCCCATCGCACAATGTAGCCCCATTCCAGTTCTTCCACCTCGGCAACAGCAAAGGAGGAGAAATAGCGAAATGCCTGCACATCGCGATAGGATTTGGATGCTTCTACGGCAGGATGTGTGGATGGAATTGCGTGTTTCGTCCAAAATAAGTGCGAGCCATTTAATCCGCCAATGTCATAACTTCCATTCTGATGAGCTTTTACCACATGCCACCGGTTCCATGATACGGTGGGAATGATATAATAATTATCGCCCTCCTGACGCTCGTTGTCCATATTACGTACCGCTTTTCTGGTTATAAAATGACTCCAGGTTCGCCAAATGTAATACAGGCCAATAATGACGTACAGCGTAATAAATAAGGGAGCGGGTGGAATCAATCCGGTGATCCACAGCATAATCGCAGCAACATGGGTGCCAAAAATAAAGGGATCAAAAATATGGATGATATTCCAAGATATCCACTTGTTTGTAAACGGCCGGAATGCCTGTGTTCCGTACGTATTAAATAAATCTGTGAATACATGCAGGCAGACGGCAATCGTTACCCATAATGCTACATGACCTGGGGGCACATCTCTGAAGATCAGGCAAATTAGCCCTGTTATGGACAAGATCCATATCAACCAGAAGGGAATTGAATGCGACAGTCCACGGTGATTGCGAATGTAGGCTGCATTATTTTTCAACCGAAGCAAAGTGTCAAAATCCGGAGCTTGTGACCCTACAACTGTAGCGAGCAGCACCACTGCGGCCAACTTTGGATCTCCGGCGACGACAGGGTCAGTGTAGGCTAGACCGGCCAATCCGATTCCCATGACAAAGTGTGTGGCTGTATCCATATCTGTCGCTCCTTTTGTATTGTTTCCTGTACTTATTACTACCCAAATTTACTGTAAACGATCAGCAGGGGCGATTTGCCATCGGAATTGTGAACGTTTTGTGCGTTTTCTGTCAAACTTTTTGGGGTAGGTATATGATAAAATTTATATCGGAGTTCAACTTACTCCCGAATTCATACATCTCTAAGGGGGAGTTACTCACAATGGATAATATAAGTTATAAGACTTCTTCGGATGCGGCTACCTATTCTGTAAAATCTAAACCACCCGGCAAAGCGGGCACTTGGAAAGATTTTATTACAGTTACCAAGCCAGGCATCCTTCGTACCAATCTGGTTGCAGCCTTTGGTGGTTTTTGGTTAGCATCGCAATGGGACGTTGACTATATAAAGCTAATTCTTACACTTTTAGGTACAATGCTGGTTATGGCATCTTCGTGTGTTTTTAACAACTATTTTGACCGTGAGCTGGATTTGAAAATGGAACGTACACGTAATCGCTCACTGCCAACAGGGCGTCTGACCCCTACAACGGTGTTGTCATACGCTATTATTTTGGGTGTTGTCGGGTTAGCTGTTCTATTCTTCTTCTCTGGTGTAAAGGCAGGATTACTGGGATTACTTGGTATGTTCGTCTACGTCGGTATTTATACACTTTGGTTAAAACGTTCATCTACATGGAGTACATCCATCGGCGGTATTTCTGGTGCAATGCCTCCTGTAATTGGTTATGTGGCCGCTTCGGGTCGTATTGATATGGGCGCTTGGCTTTTATTCGCTCTCCTGTTCTTATGGCAGCCGCCTCACTTCTGGGCACTTGCTATTCGCAGAGTTGAGGAATATCGCGCAGCAGGATTTCCGTTGTTGCCAGTCGTAAAAGGTATCCATCGGACCAAAATTCAGATGATTCCTTATATTGTATTGCTGATTCCGGTACCCATCCTTATGTATGCTTATGGATATGCCGGTATGATTTTTATGATCGTGTCCGTGTTACTGTCCGTGCTGTGGGCATTCTATGCCTTTAAAGGTTTTACGATTAAGGAAGAAGAAACGGATTCCTGGGCCAAAAAAGTATTTTTCTTTTCCATTAACCATCTGACACTCAGCTTCTTGCTGATGATCGTCGATACGGTTCATAAGTTCTAATGTCATTTTAGAGGCATTTTATAGTACACCATATAGCTGTCCAACAGGCATGAAAGCGGCCTGAGGACAGCCTTTTTTGTTATTCAAGACTAAAGAACAGGTGGCGGGTATATAATGTATTCTTCCAATCCTGCTTTTTCCAATTGAGCGATCACATATTCGTCTGGAGTCCCTTCTACGCCAGCGTATCCTTTGCGGGTATACATATGGTAGGCATCTGGAAAAGAGTCTGCAAGCACACCCCTTATTTTTTTCCCTGAGCTGTCATTGTCCATAAATAAATATATTTCGTCGTGCTTGGCTCGCTTGTGGAGGGATTCCAGTTTTATAGAGTTTAGTGTGCCGAAGGTGCATAAAATGTGAACCTCCGGGTCAAGTAATCGGCGAAGTTTGCTGCGGTCATTTTTCCCTTCGACGATCACGGTTATCGCCATTTAAGCTCACCCCTTGTCTGATACATATGCTCGAAATTCCCCGGGAAATGAAGAATATGAGTATAGTGTAGCTCCAAATAGGGTTCTCATGCAAAAAATAACAAAACAGCCTGCCAGAAGTGGCAGGCATGGGTACAAGGGGCAACATGTTAGGGCAATTTAGACATTAAAACCAGCAAGTACGGAGAATGATGACGAGCAGAATATAAAGAACAAGAATGGTGCCAGTTGAAGTTCCAAAAACAGGGCAAGGGCTTACAGGATGACAGTGGCTCACAGGCTGCACCTCCCTTTATTAGTGAATGTTCAGTCAAAATAGTCTATGTGGATAGGGGTATAGTGTACTGTGCATCTGCCCTCTGGAACGGCATTTTGGGCTTTAAAGATAGCATTTTAGCATACCCACTGCCTCAGACTAGCTAGGAATGATAAGGTCCTGTGGCAGACAGTGGCGGTGTCGGAGATATGCGCTTAACGGGAACGAATAGCAGGCCAGCCATCAGAATCAGAAATGCGATAAAAAAAGGGGATATGTGATCCGGAAGCTGACCCGCCAGTACAGGCCCGGCAAAGGAGCCGATTGACGTTGCAATGGATTGCAGGGCAAAGGTTTTGCCCAATCGAGCACCTCCAATTCGTATGAAGAGAGAGGCCAGCGCTGGAAAAATGATGCCTTTGGCTGTTCCCAAAATAAACAGGATGATGCCTATTGTCGCTTCGGGCGTGGTGGCGAGTGCATAGAAGCTTAAAGACATCAGAATAATGCCACAAAGTAGCCTGACCATCGGTGAATATTTGTTCAGAAAAAGCAAACTAAGCGTACAGAGTGCTCCCAAACTGATGATGGAAAAAAGCAATCCGGTGGACATCATGGACGCAGAACCGTTATTTCGTAATGGGATCTCATAAAATAAAATGCCTTGTGCGCACGCCAAAACAAAAGGTAAAAGCAGGTAACGCCAATTGAATGGTAACCGCGTCTGTGCTGCCGAGAGTGGAGCAGGTGTCGTATGACCATCAGATAATTGGGCCTGCGGAGCGGGTGCTTTTTTGGGTAAGGTGAAATAAGCCATAAGCCCCGTGATTACGAGAATGATGCCAAGGGAACTAAATGTCTCGCTAAAGCCAAAACTGGCTACGATAAATGCGCCTGCGGCTGGAGACAGAACAGAGGCCAACGTATGGACGACACCATGCCCCGACATATATTTACCCTGCGTAACCGGATGATCAGACAGTTGCGCCAGCATGGCCAGACAGGCTGGAGATAAAAAAGCCAACACATAGCCACTAATCGCACGCAGAAAAAGTAATTCCCACGGTGTATGGATGTACGATTGAATGATCAGGATCAGGCCTGCAGCTGTCAGGCTGAACATAATATATCGGCGACTGCCGTGTTTGTCGACTTTGGGACCTGCCATCAAATTGCCAGGCAGGTGAGTCAGAGAGTAAATCCCCATCATCCAACCGATAAAGGTAGGAGCTGCCCCCAGAGAGATGGCGAATGGCGTCAAAATAGGATATTGCGCATGCAGATCAAAAAAGGCAATGAATAAAAAGAGATACAGCCAGAGGGCTGTTTTCATGTGAATGACCCCCTTTCCCTAATGTAAACTTTCATGTTACTTCGTATTGGCCCTTCCTAAGTTGTACGCTGGATTGGACGAACATAGACCACTTTGTATGGACAAGAATTGAAAGACAAGGTATGTATAAGACCTAAGCTGACAGGACATTGCGTAATCATGTATAATTACAGAGACAATTTTGCAATTCGAATCATGTAGTTGAAAACGGGAGTGTAGCGAAATGGATAAGGGCGTCTGGAGAGAGTTTTTGGAACATAATTGGCAGATTGTTCAAGATAATTGGCTGTATATATTAATTGGGCTTGTCCTATTGTTAGTCATATTGAAGGTTGTAAGAACTCTCATAAAATGGCTGATTGTCATCGTCGTAATTGCAGGCTTGCTTATCTACAGTGGCATTTCCTTTGAACAGGTCGGCAAGGTCGTTACTCAGGCAAAGGATGATGCGATTAACAAGGTTCAGAGCGAGGCCTTGAACATGATGATCAAAGAGGGACGGGATGCCCAATACACATCCAACGCGGATGGTACGTTTTCGGTAACCAGCTCCAACTTGGAAGTGAAAGGTCCATTTGATGGTGACAAGGTCAAGGTATGGTTTCAGGGGATGTCGCTGGGCGAGTGGAGTATGGGCGATACCGTCAAGAAATATATCGAAGGTGCAAAAGGCTCGGCTGTAACACAGTCGCCACAGTCGCCGTAGAGACAGGAGGAACACAATGAAACCATCCTGGCTGGAGCCTATTCTTCATTGGAATGGCGTGACGGTGTTTTTAATTGTCATTGTACTGCTGTCGTTGATTCAGGGCTGGAGACGAGGAGCTTCCAGATCTGTAGGGGCGCTGTTTAGTCTTATTGTGGATGGCATACTGACTGTAGCGGGTATTTTGTGCTCGCTCGGATTAGCCATGTGGCTTTCACCGAAGGTGCAACAATGGCTGGCAGCTTACATGGAGCATTTGCCACAGCGAAAACTAAGCGGGATTGAGCAATTTTATTATACGCTTGTGGCGGGGATAGAAGGTTTTCCGCTGCTGCGATTCGCCGTATTGTTCATGCTCAGTTATGCTATTGCCCAGTTTATACTGCGTGCCATTTATGTGTTGATGGTAGGTGGAAAATCAGATTCCTCTCTCCATGAGCATCCCCAAAAATCGGGCTTTTTCAGCAGGGTGGCAGGGGCTGGAATAGGTACTCTTATTGGTGGAGCTCGCGCCATGATAATCATAGCCCTGCTGTTCATAGGCGTAAGTCTGTACCCAGACAGCGGGTTTAGCAGCTACGTACAAGCTTCACCGATTTATAAGCAAGGTGCGCAATCGGTCATTGAGCCGTTGTCGGGGACTCTGATTAAGGATAAGCTGCCCGTATTTACGCAGGCTGTTACCAAGGAATTGAATGGTATCATGCAGCGCAAATATGAAATAATCGACCGGGACATTCCAAGCGATATCGTTCAGGCAGCGGCCAAGATTACAGAAGGGGCTAGCGGTGACGAGCAAAAAGCTAGAGCGTTGTATGAATGGGTAGGCACCCGTATTAGCTATGATTACAGTAAGGTCGAAGCCTATGAGCAACGTGGTGACTGGCATGAACAGACTCCCAGAGATACGTTTGATACACGTAAAGGAGTGTGCATTGATTATGCCCGCCTTTACTCAATGATGGCTCGTTCGCAGGGGCTACAGGTCAAGGTTGTAACAGGCCTTGGGTACAACGGACAGGGAGGATACGGGTCCCATGCCTGGAATGAGGTATATTTGAGCGGACAGAATCAGTGGGTACCGCTAGACCCGACCTGGGCGCAAAGTGGGGACTGGTTTAATCCGCCTGGTTTTGCCCAAACACATATCAAGGATAAAGTGATTTAAGAAGGAGTGGAAAAGGGCACATGAGAAAGATGGACAACGAGCAAGGAAAAGACAATGAGACATCCGACCGAAAAAGATTTAGCTTCCGGATCAATCTGTTCTTTTTCAGCTCGTTCATTATATTTACAGTCATCATTGTAAGATTGGCGATACTTCAATTCGTGGATGGACCTCAGCTCAAGCAGCAGGAGGCCAGTAATGTTACCAAAAATGTACCACTTACGCCGATTCGCGGAACGATTTATGATTCAACCGGACAGAACAGGCTGGCATATTCTACACCAGTACAGTCGCTCTATATAACGCTCTCCAAGAATTACAGTGATGGTATGGAGCAGTTGCGTAAGCCTGATAAAAAGCTGTTGCCTGAGCTGGAAAACATGACACAAAAGCTGGCAAATCGATTTGCACAATATGGTAATAAAGATGAGCCGAAAATGACGGCAGAACAAATTATGGACGCTATGGATCGGAACTATCAGCGATTTAGCGGTTTTACGCCGCGTTTGATTAAAACGAATCTTAACAAAGATGAAGTGGCCTATTTTATGCAGCATAAGAGTGAGTTTCCGGGCGTAGATGTCGTTGAGGAAACGGTACGCCATTATGATCCTGATACGGTAGCTGTCCAAACGGTTGGCTACATTAAAAGCTATAAAAGTGCGCGTGAAACGTTGGCTAAATATAAAAACATCCAAAAATCCATGTCAGCTGAAAATGATCCGGGCCTCATTTATATGGATAATGAATCTGTTGGCTTTGATGGACTGGAATTTCAATATCAGGAACAGTTACGAGGGAAAAATGGTTATAAAACGGTCCCGATTGATCCGCGCAATATGCCTGAAGGCGTAGATTCTGTTACACCTCCGCAAAAAGGGGATAATGTCTATTCCACGATTAACAAAGAAATTCAGGTGAAGACTGAAAATGCTATTATGGATCAATTGAGATGGCTTCATACACACGCTGTATCTGGCAGGACTCATCCTTATGCTAAAACAGGCTTTGCTGTGGCTATGGAAGTGGATACAGGAAATGTGGTGGCGATGGCTAGTATGCCGGATTATGATGCGAATTATTGGCAAACGGGTACGATTTCAAAAGACAAATATGAAGAAATAAAACATGTGTATCAAAATGCTACAATTAAGAATGTTGGCTCAGGCCAATCTGGACAGCACCCAGATTCTACCGTGCTTCTCGGATCAACTATTAAACCGCTGTCTGTTCTTATTGGATTGGAAGAAGGACTGTTTACAACAAATACGTATTATCAAGACACAGGAGCAGCCTATTTCGGACGTAACAACTCTGCACGGGTGCGGAACTCATCTGGTCATGTGTACGGTTCAATGGACCCGGCTACCGCTATACGTCATTCCTCTAATGCTTTCATGGTCGATATGGTTGGCAAGCGCTTATATAATAAATACAGAAATAATGCTACAGAAGACCAGGGCGTTAACGTATGGGATCGTTATATGAAGGAGTTTGGATTAGGTGTTTCTACTGGAGTAGACTTGCCCGGTGAGTTCAAGGGGCTTTTAGAATATACGAAAAAAGACGAGTCAGCCCTCTCCAAACTGGCATATGCTTCCTTTGGTCAACAAGGTAAATATACACCTATGCAACTTGCCCAGTACACAACAATGATCGCTACCAAGGGTAAACGGATGGAGCCGCATTTGGTCAGTCAAATTAAAGATACCAACGGCAATGTAGTTCAAACAATTAAGCCGAAGGTGCTGAATGAAGTGAAATTTCCGGATGCATACTGGAATGAAGTCATACGCGGGATGGCAACAGATGTCAGCGCATTTAAAGGTTTCCCTTATGACTTTGCTCGCAAAACAGGGACATCGCAGCAAAGCGTGGGCAGAGAACTAAAAGATAACGGGGTATTTATTGCCTTTGCTCCACGTCAAAATCCCAAACTTGCAGTAGCGGTTGTTATTCCTGAAGGGGGCTTCGGGGCCTGGAGCGCCGGACCTGTGGCACGTAAAATCTTTGATGCCTACGACGAAGTTTATGGATTGGACGGGGTACCTAAGAAAAAGGATGCCACAGCAACCGATCCTAACGCAACCCAACAGCCATAATCATTTTATATGATATCATTTCATGAAAGCTTCTCTTAGCCTTTGGGCTGAGGGAAGCTTTTTTATGTTTTTTCTACGTTTTCTTACAAAATTGTCATCTCGGAATTCATCGTTTATGGCTTTGGATATGGTAGGATCAGGAATATGCCCTATTGGAAGGAGTAATGACAAGCTAATATGGACAGAGGAAGCTTGGATAAAAAGTTTTCATTCAAAAAGAAAAATGATGAAGAGAATGAAGAGTCACGAAAAAAACGGACGGTTTTACGAACCAACCTGCTGTTTTTTAGTGCTTTTGTGCTGTTTGCCCTGATCATTACCAGACTAGCTGTATTGCAGTTTGTACAATCGGAGGAGCTGAAAGGCCAGCAGCAATCCGTAAATACGAAAAATGTCCCGTTAGCCCCGAGTCGTGGCACGATTTATGACTCCACAGGTACGGTTAAGCTGGCGTATTCGACTTCAGTACAGTCCTTGTATGTAACTTTATCTAAGGATTATAGCAAACGTACGGAGAAAGATCGCAAGCCGGGGGAAAAGCTGCTCCCTGAGCTTAATGCTTTTGCTGCCAAGCTTGCTGCCAAATTAAACGAACTGGGTCGTACCGAAGGAGAGCAGCTTAATGCAGAGGAAATAAAAAAGAGGCTGGACCCGGACTATAATCAATATAGGGGATTTACCCCACGTTTGGTCAAATCCGACTTGAGTCGGGAGGAAATCGCTTATTTTCTGGAGCATCGGACAGAGTTCCCTGGTGTAGAGGTTGTAGAAGAAAGTGTACGCCATTATGACCCGGATCGGGTGGCGGTACAAACGATTGGATATATGTACAAGTTCAAAGGAGCTCGAACGAACCGGCCCAAATATAAAGAGCTCTATGAAGCGAATTCGGAGGTTTTAAAACCGGCACAGGTTTATTCGGAAAGTGAAACGGTCGGATATGATGGCTTGGAGCTTCAGTACCAGGACGAGCTGAGAGGAAAAAATGGCTATAAAACGGTAGAGGTCAATCCTCGCAGCATGCCGGAGGGCATTGAATCCATTACTCCTCCTGAAAAAGGACATCATTTATATTCCACCATCAACAGGGAAATTCAGCAGAAAACCGAACAGGCCATTATGGATCAGCTTCGCTGGCTTCATACTCATGCCGTATCGGGGAAGCTTCATCAAGACGCAACCACTGGCTTCGCTGTAGCGATGGAGGTAGAGACCGGAAATATCGTGGCAATGGCCAGTATGCCGGATTATGACTCTAATGTATGGAAAAGTGGAAGTACCTCACCTTCGGTATATGACGAAATTCAGCACAAAATGGGAAATGGAACCATTAAATCCGTCCCTAGCGGAAAAGCGGGTCCACATCCAGAATCCTCGGTGCTTCTGGGTTCAACCATTAAACCGCTGACCGTGCTGATCGGGTTGAAGGAAAACCTGTTTTCTCCCGGACAGACTTATCAGGATACGGGAAGTGCGTACTACGGCAAAAATCGCTCCAGCCGGGTTGGGAACTCTAGCGGACATGTGTATGGTTCTTTGACACCTAGCAGGGCAATTGAGGTCTCGTCAAATACGTTTATGGTGGATATGATCGGCAAGCCGCTATATGGCAAATACGGAAGTAATGCAGGGGTGCATCAGGGAATTGACGTATGGGACAAGTATATGAAGGAATTTGGATTAGGCGTACCGACTGAAGTTGATCTGCCGGGCGAGTGGGCAGGCAGACTCGAGTATACTAGCAAAAAGGAAAGTGCGTTGACACGTTTGGTACAGGCATCCTTTGGTCAGCAGGGAAAGTATACAGCCATGCAGCTGGCCCAGTATACGACTGTGCTGGCAACAAAGGGCAAGCGTATGCAGCCTCATTTGGTCAGCAAAATTGTAGATGATCAGGGGAATCTTGTACGTGAATTTAAGCCGAAGGTGCTGAATGAGGTCGTTTTTTCAGATACGCACTGGAATACAGTGATTCGAGGTATGGCTACAGATGTTAAAGCCTTTAATGGATTCCCTTATGATTATGCCCGTAAAACGGGGACTTCCGAGCAGGTGGTGGGACGTACGGTTAAAGATAACGGGGTGTTCATCGCCTTTGCTCCCCGTCAAAATCCGAAGCTGGCAGTAGCAGTCATCATTCCTGAAGGGGGCTTTGGTGCGACGAGCGCTGGACCGGTTGCACGTAAAATATTTGATGCGTATGACGAAGTATATGGGCTAGATGGTACTCCTAAAAAGCCTCTGGCAGCAAAGTGAGGACTTGAATTTTTTTGTGGGCTTCTCTTTTTCATGGTAAAATGTCGTTGGACATAAGGGACATACAGGAGGAAGAGAGACTATGGGAGAAAACCAATATAAATACAAACTGCTTGCGCTCGACATGGATGGAACCTTACTGAATGATAATCATGAAATTTCCTTGGAAACGATTAACTGGATTAACAAGGCGATTCAGGAAGGGATCCATGTATGCTTGTCTACTGGACGTGCAGCGATGCATGCTCTGCCTTACGGTCAGCAACTCGGCCTGGAGACGCCAATGGTAACTGTAAACGGCAGTGAGGTGTGGAAATCACCCCACGAGTTGTGGCGCCGTTATTTACTTGATAAGGAGCTCGTTCGTAAGATGCACCAGATTGCCGTAGAAACAGGCTCTTGGTTCTGGGCTTACTCAACGGAGGAATTATATAACAGAGATCGTTGGCCAGATACATTGGACACACAGGAATGGCTTAAATTCGGTTATAATACGGAAAATGATGAAATTCGCCACCAAATTTTGCTTAAGCTTCAGGACATGGGTGGACTTGAAATTTCCAATTCTTCGATGACAAATCTGGAAATTAACCCAGCTGGTATATCCAAAGCCAGTGGAATCGCTGAAGTGTGCGACTTGCTGGGCATTACTCTGGAGCAGGTGGTTGCTGTTGGCGACAGTCTGAATGACCTGGCTGTGATTCAAGCGGTTGGACTGGGCGTAGCCATGGGTAATGCTCAGGATACAGTTAAAGAAGCCGCTGATGTGGTCGTGGCTTCGAACAATGACGACGGCATTGTAGAAGTGATTCGTGATTATGTGCTTGTGTAATACAACGAATGATGCAGCAAGCAGGATGAATGGACGAGAAGGAGGAGGCCCATGGACGTTGTAGGTTGGATTGTTGTCATTGTGTTGTTCATTGTGGGCATGGCCGGGGCGGTATATCCCGTATTGCCGGGGGCGCTCGCCATCTATTTTGCATTTTTTGTATACGGCTGGTTTTTCTCGTTTGCTCCATACAATGCATTGTTTTGGATTATACAAACACTAATCGTCGTTGCCCTTTTTGTTGCCGATTATGCTGTGAATGCGTGGGGAGTCAAGCGATTTGGCGGCTCGCGTCTGTCAGCAATCCTCAGCACTGTCGGGATTATTATTGGCCCCTTCGTTATTCCGGCATTTGGCCTGATTTTGGGACCATTTATCGGCGCCGTACTGGGTGAGCTGATTGGCAAAGCCCCGCTGGATCGAGCTATAAAAGTGGGCTTTGGCTCTGTATTAGGTCTTTTTACCAGCACCGTGATGAAAGTGATTTTGCAGCTTGCCATGATTATTGTATTCTTGATTTGGGTGTTATGACCCGAGATTCGTTTTCGTTTATTATGATTTGCAGAGACAGAATCGACATGCGGCTCCGCACCGGTGATGGCTCAGGCCATGATTGTTTGTGCGGGGCTTTTGCATGCGTGTGAACAGCAAGAAAGAAGGGAACGCATTTTGTCCAATAAAGAAACATTCCTTAAAGGTACGCTTATTTTAGCTGCTGCCGCCTTGGTGGCCAGAGTGCTTGGTCTGGTACAGCGTGTTCCATTGGAGCATCTGCTAGGTTCCGTAGGGAACGCCTCGTTTACCATTGCGAACAACGCTTATTTGATGCTGCTCACAGTGGCTACGGCCGGTATTCCCAGCACACTGAGCAAAATGGTTTCAGAACGTTATGCACTGGATCGGCCTTCGGAAGCGCGACGTGTGTACCGTGCGGCTTTGATATTCGCAGCCGCGGCAGGCATTATCATTACAGCGCTGCTGTATTTTGGAGCGCCTTACTTTGCCGAGCATGTAGCAGGGGTTCCGCAATCCGCTTTGGCCATTCAGGCTTTGGCACCAGCATTACTACTGTTCCCTGCCATTGCTATGATGCGTGGATACTTCCAAGGGCGCGGTAATATGACCGCAGGCGGTATTTCACAAATTGTGGAGCAGGTTGCACGGGTAGCGACCGCTATAATACTCGCTTTTATTATTTTGAAGCTGGGTTATGGAGATCGCGAGGTTGCAGCCGGGGCCTCCTTTGGGGGGGTCATGGGAAGTCTTGGCGCTCTGGCGGTCATGTTGTACTATACGGTGAAATTGCGTCGTCAGGATCGCCAAGATCGTCAAGATCAATTCCAAGAGGAAAGCTCCGCGCTACCGATGATGCGCATCTACAAAGATATTTTCAAGCTTTCCATTCCTATTGTATTGTCGTCTCTGACGGTTCCGGCGGTCAACTTTATTGATACGTCGATTGTGGTGAGACTGCTGTCTGGTCAAGTGGGATTGGATCAGGCGACTACTCAGTTGGGTTATCTAGGCTCTCGGGCACAGAGTGTGGCGGGGATTCCGCCGATTTTGGCCATTGCGCTCAGCCAATCGCTTATTCCGATCATTTCAGCGGCATTTGCCCGTAAGGATGAGCAGCATTTACAAAACCAGATGACGCTGGCCCTGCGTATCTCTATTTTGACTGGAATGCCAATTGTGCTGGCTTTATGTGTGACCGCCTATTCTATTAATGGTTTACTGTTCAGCTCGCTTGGAGGCAGTGGTATCATCGCTGTTCTGACACTCGGAACGATATTCCAGATTACGATGATGACTTCTAATTCAATACTGATCGGTATGGGCAAGCCGCGTATTTCAATGGTTAATGTCATGGTTGGTATCGTCGTTAAGTTTGCAGCGAGCTGGCTGCTGGCTGGTTGGCTTGGAATTTACGGGATCATTGCCGCAACCGGATTATGTTTCCTCGTGATCACGTTGCTGAATTTGCGTGTGCTTAAAGGGATCGTCTCCTTTTCCATCATGGGCCGTCGCTGGGTAGGTTTCTTAACCGCAGTCGTCGTCTCGGGAGCTATCGGATACGGTGTAAATGAAGCCAGTATCCTGCTGGTGCATCTGATGCCTGCGCGTGTAGCCTTCTTCATCGCGTGCTGCATTGCCGGTGCGACTGTACTGGTATGCTATTTGGTGTTGCTGGTTGTACTGCGCGTATTGCGCAGGGACGAGCTGGGCAACTACCCACGTATGTTGCAAAAGGTACTGCGCCCGTTAATGCGTCTACAGCGTGAGTCCACAGGACAACGAGGCTAAAAGAGTCCTCCAGTCTTTCAGTGGAAAGGTTGCAAGCTGTTATGGGCAATGTGGGCCATTGCTGTTTTTTGGATGCCATGGCGATGCTCATGGCGCATGGCAAATAACAGCGGTCGCCTTGGTTCGCTGAGATGTCCAAGTGTGGAGCCGTCCTGAAACCAGTCATACCGGGGGATTGGATCATAGGCTGTATCGGACCAGACGGCGTTCAGCTCCGGGCTGTACAGACGTTGTCCTGGCGGTAGCCATTCATGTGCTAAAAGCGTTGCACTTTCATCTGGAGAGTGCAACGCTTTTTGTTCATTCGGTGTGAACAATCCGGGCCAATAGTCGCTGCGTGAACCCGTATGCGGCACACTGTTAGCGAATGCTGATACCTGATCCAGCACCTGCTGATGGCCGAAGAGCATAGCATAGAGACTTTTGCCAAAGCCGATCCGCTCGTCCAAATGGCCAAAACGCTCCATCACTAGTCCAGCAAGCCCACCGTTTAGCCCAAGTGGAAATATAACCTGATTAAGCTGGAGCCAGTCATGCAAATAAAAGCCCGGCTTGTGTGTCACAAATTTTTGAAAATACGGATCTTTTACTACACGTCCTTCAATATAGTTTTGTTCATTAATGATGAGCGCCACAGTCAACAGAGAGCTATCACGCCATGCCCAGAAACGTTCCCAAAAGGGCTTCATGAATGGCGAAACGTGAAAATAAGGCAACAAATGAAAGCAACTCCGACCTAAATGACGGCTGTGCATGTAAAGTTGCAACTGCGGATAAGCGTCTTGAAAAATAAGGGCGTTACAGCGCTCCAGTAGCCGATACAGCCATTCCTTTTCCTGCTCGCCGAATAGGTTGTCAATCAGTCCCCCTTTCAGATCGGTCATATGATAGCCGCCATTACGAGAAACCAGGTGAGCCAGTAATGCCCAGTGTAACTCCGGGTAGCCACGATAGCATTCAAGGTAAGCAGCAGTGCGGGTAACGTTGCTGCGATTCTCCTGTGCTGTATCGTTCTTGATCCGCTCCAGCAGCTCACAGTCTGTTTCGCATAAGGGCATATTCAGAGAAGAGGGACGCGTAGCGGGTCCGTTCACCAACATTAACGCTTCAGCTTCATTCATAACGGCCTGTGCCGTATGATAATCCCACGCTAGTTCACGCAAGGGGTAGCGTAATTTGCGGGATTCGGTCCAGGCTGCCCGTTTGCCTTCCCAAGCTTCCTCAGCAACACGGGGAACGGAACCCAGTAACTTTAGCCCTCCCTGAAGCTGTCGAGATGCCGTATGGAGCCATTCGGTAAGAGACATGACTAAATAACCTCCTTTCCAACTGCAAGCATCCCCGTATCCTGCCAAGTAAGTTGGGTATGCTGTTAGGATGTCGTCGTTTATGTGGTGGATTCTTAAGTATATATTTAGTATGCCTCAATGAGAGGGCTTCCAATCGGCATGTGAGCAGAATGGGGGAGTGTGCAAAAGCTTCACTTGGCGTTACAATAGAAAGTGCAATCTTTTCAGTATAAAAAGAATTTAAGGAGGAATCATCCATGCAAAAAATCGTCTCTCATGAAGACTTTAATAAGGCAATATCCACTCCGGGCGTAACGGTGGCTGTATTTAAGGCGGACTGGTGTGGGGATTGTCATTTCATTGATCCGTTCATGCCTGATGTGGAACAACAATATGCAGATAAGCTTACATTAATTGAGATTGATGTAGAACAGGCCGAAAGCGTCAGTCAAGAGCAGAATGTATTGGGGATTCCTAGCTTTATCGCTTACAGTGAAGGGCGAGAACTGGTACGTCTGGTGAACAGACTGCGCAAATCCCGCGAGGAGATTGAGCAATTTTTGGATCGGGCTGTTGAAGTCCATACGAGCTTGGCAAAATAATGAATGCTGTACATGCATACATGAAGGTTCCAAATTGAATTTTAAACATCAAGACATTCAGAAAGCCGCTTCCTTTCAAGGGGGCGGCTTTCTCACGAACACGTTCACATTTTGTCAACAAAGCTCGTATGTCAAGGAACGATATATCAGTTATAATTACTATAAGTGATCATTTCACAACATATAAAGTGAATAAATATTATATTTGGAAGGATACGGGTGAATTTGAATAACAAAATTAGAATATTAAAATGGCTGGCACTCGTAACATGTATTGTCATGTTTTTGGCTACCTTCGGTGGAGGTGTTGTGACGCGGACGGATTCGGGTCTGGGCTGTGGCCGGGAATTCCCGCTATGCAATGGTAAGCTGGTTCCGGCACATACGATCGCATCCCTTATTGAGTTCTCTCACCGCTCCGTCAGTGCCATGGCCGGGATTCTTTCTATCGCCTCATTTGTTGGCTTTTTGCTGTTTATGAAGCATCGAAAGGATTTACAGCTATTCTCGCTGCTCACGCTCTTGTTTGTGATCATACAAGGTGCAATGGGGGCGTTGGCTGTCATATTCCCCCAATCAGCTGCGGTCATGGGACTGCATTTTGGCTTTGCGCTTATCGCTTTTGCCAGTGCGACTATGATGACGCTGGGGGCCTGGCAGGAGCATGCGGACTCACGCCACACTCCGCGTCTGATTCCTGGGCCTGTCAGTCGGGGCTTTCGTAATTTTATATGGCTATCGACGATCTATACCTATATTGCTGTCTATTCAGGGGCGTTGCTTAGTCACTCGGTCATCCAGAAGGTTGTAAATATTGGAGGCTTCATATCTCCACTGTTGCTTCATCAGATTTCAGCCGGTCTGCTGTTCGTCATTATCTTGGCTGTGGGTCACTACGCATACCGTTATCACCCGAATCACCGGGACATCCGTATATTGGGTGTTGTATCGGTCTTGTTAATCCTGCTTCAAGTGGTGATTGGAATTATCTTGCTGTACGTCAACAGACCTGAAATCTACATGTTTATCGTGCTGGGGCATATGCTGGTGATTGCATCGTTGTTCTCCATCTTGGCTTATCTGAGCTATCGTGTATGGCAATTGTCACCGGATCGCAAGCTTGTTCCGACCCAAGCACAACGTACCTAAGCATTTCATAGATCATAGTGAAGCGGATTTTTGCCCAAGTGGCGTTTAAACACGTATAATAGCATATAAGAAACAAACCAGGCCCACGAGTTTCTCGAGGGCTTGATTTGCTTAGGAGGAATCGTCCAGTTGATCTACCAGAATTTGCGCCAATTTATTGAAGCACTGCGTAAAGAAAATCATCTTAAAATTATAGAGGCACCTGTCGATCCTTACTTGGAGCTGGCTGAGATTCATCGAAGAGTCATTGAGGAAGAAGGGCCGGCACTGCTGTTCACGAATGTAAAAGGAACTCCGTTTCCTGTAGCCAGTAATCTGTTTGGCACGAATCGCCGTGTGGACATGGCTTTTGGCCCGCGCCCAGAGCAACTGATGGATGCGATTGTAGGAGCAACCAAAACATTGTTTCCACCTACACCCAAAGCATTGTGGAATGAACGTGGCCTGATTAAGGACATGCTAAAAGTAGGCCTAAAAACAGTATCTCATAGCGAGGCTCCTGTATTGGGAGTTCGCCGTACAGAGGCTCCGCTGGCACCACTGCCTAAAGTGACCAGTTGGCATGAGGATGGAGGACCGTTTATTACCCTTCCACTCGTGTATACCGAGAAGCCAGGTCAGCCCAAGGATCATAATCTGGGGATGTACCGCATTCAGATTTATGATGATCAGACGACGGGCATTCACTGGCAAATTCATAAAGGCGGCGGTTTCCATTATCATGAAGCGGAGCTGCGTAATGAGCCGTTGCCTACGACGATTATCATCGGTGGCCCGCCTGCTCTGATTGCGTCTGCCATTGCTCCAGCACCGGAAAACTTGCCTGAGCTGTTGCTGGCTTCGCTTATTATGGGAGGCAAGCTGCCCATGACAGAGGACCCGCTTGGGGGTCATCGGATTCCAGCAGAAGCAGAATTTGCAATCAGCGGTTATGTGCCACCTCATGAACGCCGTCCGGAAGGCCCGTTTGGCGATCATTTTGGATATTATTCATTACAGCATGATTTCCCTGTATTTCATGTCAAACATATGCATCACCGCAAGGATGCCATTTATCCGGCAACCATTGTAGGTAAGCCTCGGCAAGAAGACTACTACCTCGGTGAGTTTTTGCAACGTCTGCTGTCGCCTGCCTATCCGCTTGTGATGCCTTCCGTCAAGTCCCTGTGGGCGTATGCGGAAACGGGCGTACATGCGCTGGCAGCGGCAGTCGTACGTGAAAGCTACTCCCGTGAAGCGCTTGTATCCGGTTTTACCATTTTGGGTCAAGGTCAATTGTCATTGACCAAGTTCCTGATGCTGACAGATCGAGTCATTGATTTATCTGACTTTAACCTGCTGTTAGAAACCATTCTGGAGCGATTTAATCCAGCAAGGGATTTATTTATTTTCAATCACACGTCACACGATACACTCGATTACACAGGCCGCAAGCTGAATCATGGCAGTAAGGCGATCCTGATGGGAATAGGTGAGCCTGTACGTGAATTGCCTCGTGCTTATGAGGGAGGCGATCTGCCGGGCATTCGTGAAATTGAGCCCTATTGCGGAGGGTGCCTCGTTGTGTCCGGCTCTTCCTTTGAGCAGGAGCCTGAACTCGCTGCGCGTGTATTGGAGCGATTAGCTGCGGGTGAGCAAGAGTGGCCGCTCGTTTTCATTGTGGACGATGCCAAGGAAGTCGTTCGCTCTCAAGCCTCGTTCCTGTGGACGGTATTCACTCGCTTTAACCCGGCTACGGATATGTACGCGGACAGCGAAGTGCGTTTGCATCATCTGAACTATAAGCTGCCGATTGTAGTGGATGCGCGTATGAAGCCGGGGTATCCGGATGAGGTGTTACCGCGTGAGGATATTGTTAAGCTTGTAGATCAACGATGGACAAGTTATTTCGCTTGACGCCCTAATTAAACCTACAGCCGGATTTTATATTTATAAGGAGGCGTAAGCATGATACGCAAGCTACTGGGTGAGCCGCCGCGTGTGAACAAGGGCATCCTGCTAGATGCCATGAATAGCATGTCAGATATGTTGAACCTGCTGGAACGGCAAATTCAGGCTGGTGGAGATCCGACCCACGATTTTCGGAAGGCGGATATTTTGACACGCGGTCTAATGTCATCTCTGGATGAACTGGAGCAGAGCCATCATGCTGCCGCCTTTTTCCGTATGAAAGTGAAAGCCGGATATGCTGAAGATATGAGTGAGGATGAAAAATCCGACTATGCATTGTATGTTTTCTTTTATAAAGATGGGTTTGTGAGGGTATTTTCCATTCTGGATAAGCTGGGCAACTGGCTGAATGATCTGTATGATTTAAAAACAGGACAGTATAAGGCGCATTATTCGTATTTTACCGTGTTGCGGCAGCTCAAGTATCTCAAAATGCATCCTGTATTGACCGATAATTTATATGATATCAAGGATACATACAACGATGCGATCAATCGGCTGCGTAAGCGGCGAAATACGGAGATACACTATATGAATACAGAAATGCAGGATGATCTCTGGCAACGACACCGAGCTTTGTATGGAAAAATCCAACTGGAGGACCTTGATCACCATTTGGAAGATTTGCAGCAGGGCTTGGAAATGGTGTGTCGGTCGTTGTCAATCGCCTTTACTTATACTGCGAAACAATGGAAGAACCGGGCAGTACGCCCAAAAATATGATAGAAAATATCCTTTGACAAAGCAATGTAAACTATCTATACTGAAACCTAGTTTCAGAAAAATGCTTGAATTATGTTTTTTTATATAAACTTAACGGACAGCTAAAGCTGGAGTTTAACATATTTTTCTTATCCAGAGAGGTGGAGGGACTGGCCCGATGAAGCCCGGCAACCCGTTTTTTCCCGGTGTAATACACTGGGAGGGAACATGATGGTGCTAATTCCTACAAAACCGCTAGAGTTATAGCGATTTTGGCAGATGAGAAAAGGATCGCAAGGTGGGGCCCTTTTCATTCTGTGAAAGGGGCTCTTTTTTGTATAAATAAATAGCGATTTTATACAATCCTGAGAGATGACAACTGGTAAAAAGGGTAAGGAAGAAGTGAAGGGGGTCGCAGCACGTTGATAGAGCTTAAGCAGTTAACCAAGCATTATGGCAAAGGCAACCGACGCGTAAATGCGCTGTCTGGGTTGAATCTTTCTATAAAGCGTGGAGAAATATTCGGAGTGATTGGTCACTCCGGGGCAGGGAAAAGTACATTGATCCGCTGTATTAATTTATTGGAACGCCCTACTTCAGGTGAAGTATGGGTAGACGGGGTAAACCTCACTACTGTGAGTCAATCCCAGTTACAAATGCAGCGCCGAAAAATCGGAATGATTTTTCAGCATTTTAATTTGTTGTCTTCGGCGACGGTATATGACAATATTGCATTTCCGTTGCGGCTGGTAAACACGCCCAAGCAGAAGTTGGACCAGAAGGTCCGTGAACTGCTGGAACTGGTGGGTCTCGAAGAGCACAGTGGAAAATATCCGTCACAGCTCTCAGGTGGACAGAAACAGCGGGTAGGAATTGCGCGGGCGTTGGCTAGTGATCCTCATGTATTGCTGTGTGACGAAGCGACTTCTGCGCTTGATCCGCAGACGACGGGGTCTATCCTGAAATTGCTGCTGGATATTAATCAGCGATTTAATTTAACCATCGTGCTGATTACACATGAAATGCATGTCATTCAAAGCATCTGTGATAAAGTTGGCGTCATTCATCAGGGTGACATCGTGGAGCAAGGTCCGGTGGCGGAAGTATTTTTGAAGCCACAGCACCAGGTAACCAAGGACTTTATCCAGCGGGAGTCAGAACATCCCGAGGAGTTGCAAGCAGCGATTGCGGCAGCAGGTGGCGGCGAGTCGGCACAGGTGGTGCGTATCTCCTTTTTGGGCAGCAAAACATATGATGCGATTCTGTCGCGTACGGCTCGAAGCACTGGGGTTGATTTTGCGATCTTGCAGGGAACCATATCTACGATTAAAAATGTACCCTATGGTCAGCTAATCGTTCGTTTTGAAGGAAATCATGAGGATATAGAGCGTACGCTGCGCGAAGTGTCTGGGCAAGGACTTGATGTGGAGGTGATCGGACAATGAGCGAACTTGATTTTTCACAAGTGAGTTGGGAAGAGCTAGGGAATTCTACTATGGAAACCCTTCAGATGCTCGGTGCATCCGCATTGTTCACCCTCATTATTGGTTTGCCGCTCGGCATATTATTGTTTCTGGCGAGCCGCTCCTCGTTGACTCTGATGAAGGTGATATACATTGTATTATCATTCATCGTTAACATTTTACGTTCCGTGCCATTTATCATTTTGATCGTTGCACTTATTCCTTTTACACGATCGCTGGTAGGTACCTCGACCGGGGTGTTGGGAACCATCCCACCATTGGTTATAGGGGCTGCTCCATTCTTCGCACGTCTTGTCGAAACGTCTCTGCGTGAAGTGGACAAGGGTGTCATTGAAGCCGCACAAGCAATGGGGGCCTCGACAGGACAAATTATCCGGCGTGTGCTGTTACGTGAGGCACTTCCGGGACTGCTAGCCGCATTAACCATTACCGTCGTTACACTCGTATCCTACACGGCAATGTCCGGGATGATCGGGGGCGGTGGACTGGGTACACTGGCTATCAACTACGGCTATTATCGTTATGAAACGGCTGTAATGATCGTTGCGGTCGTGCTGATGGTCGTATTGGTTCAATTGCTGCAAATGGCGGGAGACCGTCTCGTGCGGCATTATACTCGAAAATAGGGAAAACATATAGATATCCTTATTGATCAGGACGTCTGCTCCTGAATATTACAAATTATTGGAGGGGTAATAACATGAAGAAATGGGTATTGGCTGTATTAAGCTTGACATTAATTGCGGTGCTGGCTGCTTGCGGCACAAAGAGCACAACATCGGATACAAACAATGCGGCCGAAAATACAGGCGGATCACCACGTGAAGTGGAGCTGAAAGTTGGAGCTTCTCCTGTGCCGCATGCGGAAATTTTGGAAGCAATCAAACCTCAGTTGGAAAAAGAAGGGGTTCGTCTCCAAGTCGTTCAGTTTAACGACTATGTACAGCCGAACGTTCAATTGTTTGACAAGCAGTTGGATGCTAACTTCTATCAACATGTACCTTACTTGAATGTTATGAACAAAGAGCGCAAAATGAATTTGGTTTCTGTGGGCGCGGTTCACCTGGAGCCTTTCGGCATCTACTCCCAAAAATATAAAAAGCTTGATGAACTCCCAGATGGCGCAACGGTAGCCATTCCGAACGATGCAACAAACGGAGGCCGTGCATTGTTGTTGTTGGAAAAACAAGGTCTGATCAAGCTGAAAGACGCAAGCAACATTGAAGCTACGGTAAAAGATATTACTGAAAATAAGAAAAACCTGAAATTCAAGGAGCTGGAAGCGGCTATGCTGCCACGTCAGTTGCCTGAAGTGGACATTGCGTTGATCAACACGAACTACGCTCTGGAAGCTAAGCTGAACCCGACGAAGGATGCACTGGCACTGGAAGATAAAGATTCTCCATATGCTAACGTTCTGGTAGCTCGTCCTGATAATAAAGATTCTGAAGCGATTCAGAAGCTGCTTAAAGCTTTGCAATCCCCAGAAACTAAAAAATTCATTGAAGATAAATACCAAGGCGCAATTATCCCGGCATTTTAAGTAGGGAACGAGAACACATTGCACGCAAACCCCAGATTCTCTTGAACAAGAGGACTGGGGTTTCTTTTGGATAGAGTTGTAGGGGAAGCTTAAATATTTTATACTTGGGGGTGACCGTTCTCTGTGAACAGGAGGAAAATTGTTGAGAGATAAAGTCGCATTCATAACGGGTAGTGCCAAAGGTTTAGGTAAAACGACCGCTCTGCGTCTGGCGAATGAAGGCTGTAATATTGCGCTGAATTATGTGCATAGCCAAGCAGAAGCCGAAGCGCTTAAGCGGGTGATTGAGTCTAAGGGAGTACGCTGCCTGTCTTTACAAGGGGATATCACTGTTCAGAAAGATATCACGAGGCTGATTGGTGAAGTCCAGGATCGGCTAGGCGGAGTCGATATTATGGTGAACAATGCTGGACCGTTCATCCGGGAACGCCGCCTGTTTGCGGATTACAGTGTAGCTGAGATTCATACCATGATACAAGGGAATCTGGTCGGTACCATGTTGCTGGATCATTTGGTATTGCCTCACATGCGTAGCCAGCAATGGGGACGTATTATTCATTTTGGCTTTGGTCATGCTGGAGAAGCGAGGGCTTGGCCGCATCGCGCCGTCTACGCAGCCGCCAAGGTGGGGCTGGTGTCTTTTACGAAGTCACTGGCTGTGGAGGAGGCTCCTTATGGCATCACGGTCAATATGATCTGTCCAGGGGATATTCGAGGAGCAAATAAGGAAATGTCAATCGCCGATGTCATCGGCATGCAGGATAAAGAGACACCGCGTGGGCGTCCGGGGAGCGGAGAGGACATTGCGCGAGTGATCGCCTATTTGTGTGAGGAGCATTCGGATTTTATAACAGGCAATATTATGGATGTATCGGGAGGATTGGACCCCATTCGGCCAACCATATAAGCTTGAGTGATCCCTCAGACGCTGTAACACAAAAAAGAGTCTTGAGCTTCGTTACCGAAGTCAAGACTCTCATGATCTTATGCATCAAGCATTAGAATACTTGTACCACTTCTTGGACGCCGTCGACTTCTTCGAGAAGAGCGCGTTCAATCCCTGCTTTCAGCGTGATTGTGGAACTTGGGCAACTGCCGCAAGCGCCTACCAGCTTCAGCTTAACGATGCCGTCTTCTACGTCAACCAGCTCAACGTCGCCGCCATCGCGTTGCAGGAACGGACGGAGCTTATCCAGTACATCTGCTACTTCATCATACATTTGAACGCTTTGTGTTTCGCTCATTAGAATTCAACTCCTTTCCTATACCTTTATTATTATATTACAAAGCGGGCCAAATTAAAATGCCCGTCATCCAAAGCAGGTGAAAAAATGTTAAGACCTATTATTGAGTTTTGCACCAGTAATATGCATTGGGGCACTGATGAAATCATGTCCAAGCTGGAACAGAATCCAGATTATGATGTGATTGAATACGGCTGCCTAAGCAATTGCGGTCAGTGTAACGCGGAACCCTATGCGATGGTCAATGGTGAGATTGTATCCGCAGATTCAGCAGAGCTTCTGTACGAAGTGATTATGAACAAAATTAAGGAAGCTGAAGCATGGGATAACCTAGACTTGGATTGAAATATAATGTCTGTTAGCCCATACACGCAATATACAAAGAAGACCTGCTTTGGGAGCGGGTCTTCTTTGTTTGTTTAGCATGATCAGCCAAAATGGCGTTTGGACTTCCAGAGCACACCGCTTTTAAGCAGGCGTGGTACACGGCCGCGCAATGAAGTGCTGCCCATAAAGCCATAGCCGAACCCGGCCTTCTTGCCAAGTGCGCCTAATGTACCGCGCAGCTTTAAAGGATGCGGGTGAGGCGTTTGACCTTTCCATAGATCACGTACAATATGTGCGATTTGTTCCCCTTGCACCTCTGCTGCCTGAGCGCTTGGAGAGTAGGGAAGGCTCGCACAGTCTCCGACCACATATACCTCTGGATGATCTGGTATTTGGTAGTAATCGTTGAGCACGATACGACCCTGAGGGTCTTTAGGGACAGCTAAATCCTGCACGATTTTTACTGGCTGAATCCCGGCCGTCCATACCACTGCATCCGTTACAATTTGCTCGTCACGGTTATAAATAGCCCCCGGCTCAATACGAGAAACCGCAACATGGTTCAGGGCATTAACCTGATGCTCCTTGAACCAAGCATGTACATAGGCAGACAAACGTTGCGGGAATGCTGACAGCACCCGCTCGCCCCGATCCATAATGGTAATATTCAAATCCGTGCGGCTTTCACGTAACTCCGCTGCAATCTCAACACCGCTAAGACCGCCGCCTACAATATGGACATGTCCATATGGCTTGATTTCGTTCAAGCGCAGATAGGTTTGGCGGGTATGGTTAAACGACTGGATCGTACAGCTGTGTTCTTCAGCCCCCGGTGTATTGTGAAAGCGGTCGGTACAACCCAACGCAATGACAAGCTGATCATAGGGCAAGGGTTCACCGTCTTGAAAATGGACCATTTTATTCTCCAGATCCATCGAGGTGACCTCTCCGTATTTGCGAATAAGACGTTGCTCATCTGGAAAATGCACCCGCAAATCAAAATCAGAAACCGTACCTGCTGCGAGGGCATAGTACTCTGTTTTCAAGCCCTGAAAGGGCATTCGATCCACTAAAATAACTTGAACATCGTCGGGAATGTGTTTATCCAGCAATTCTTTGGCAATGGTAAGGCCGCCATAGCCGCCCCCCAGAATAACGAAATTTTTCATCAAAATCTGCCTTCCTTTCGCTACCGTGTCCCCGGCAAATGGTCTGGTGTCTCGTCGATCTAACACAAGTTTTTGTTGTTATAAAACCCGAGAATCGGGCCTGCCTGTGGCAGACAGACCAGCGTATTCCGGGGCAGCATGATGCTGCATGATGTGAGTAATGGGGATGATATGCTCGCGGGAAATCTGAATCCGATATTACATTTATTCGAAAACTTCGATTTCGTTATAGAAGGTGTCTCGTTCTACAGGTATGCGTCCTGCACCTTTGACCAGCCAGATCAGCTCTTTACGGGTCAATCCGGCAGGGGTCAACGCACCTGCGGCATGGCTGATCTGCTCGCGCACAATCGTGCCATGGACGTCTGATGCGCCAAAGGTGAGAGCGACCTGCGTCAATTGCGGGCCAATATTAATGAAGTAAGCTTTGACATGGTCGATATTGTCCAGCATCAGGCGGCTGATCGCAATGGTTTTGAGATCTTCGTAAGCGGAGTTACGACGCATAATGTTGGCGTTTTTGCTTTTCGGCTGCATGGACAGTGGAATAAATACCATAAATCCGTTCGTTTCGTCCTGCAATTCGCGAATTTGCAGCATATGTTCAATACGATCCTGATACGATTCGACCGAACCGTACAGCATAGTCGTATGAGTTTTCATGCCGAGATTGTGGGCCGTGCGATGTACTTCGAGATAGCGGTCCACGTTGGCTTTGGTAACACGCATCTTCTTGCGATATTCGTCGGACAAGATTTCTGCGCCACCACCAGTCAGGGATTGAAGTCCAGCCTTTTGCAGCTCCTCAAGCACTTCTTTAATACTCAAGCCGCTTATGCGTGTGAAAAAGTCAATTTCCGCTGCTGTGTAGGCTTTCAGTGTAACGTGGGGATATTTTTCATTCAGCGCCTTCAATGAGTCTACATAGTATTGGAAAGGCACATGATTATTATGACCACCGACGATATGAAATTCTCTTACCCCCGGATGGATGTGTTGCTCTACATAATCAATCATTTCCTGCCCGGACAACGTATAAGAGCCGTCCTCCCCCTGATCCTTGCGGAAATTGCAGAACGCGCAGCGCGCTTCGCATACATTGGTGAAGTACAGGCTCATGTTTTCGATAAAATAAACCTTTTTTCCGTTCTTGCGTAAATTAGCTTCGTTAGCCAACTGACCCAGTGTGAGGATATCGTCAGTTTCATACAAATATATACCATCTTCGAGGTTCAAACGAATCCCGTTCTGTACCTTTTCTACAATTTCCGCCATTCTGCGGTCTGTAAAAGGTGTAACTAATGTGGACATGCCTATTCCTCCTTCAAGTTGCTCTGTGCGAGGCTGTCCGCCAAATCAGCGGCACAAGCGCTTGATGCGCACAGGATGTCCCGTTCCGTCGGTAAAATCCGGCAGCGCGGATATACGATATGTGAAAAATGTTACAATGCCAGGCTACAATGATGAATATCTCAAAATATCGCCTTTGAAATGACAAATTTCCGACAGTTTCTTTTACACACTCTTCACCTATTATAAACCTCACACCACCGGTGTTCAATACAAACGAATAGAAAAACAGGTCTTGAAGCCTGTAAGGGAAGGACATTCCATGACTTGAGCACCTGCAAATAGTGGAGTATACTGAAGGAGAACATGAAGTAAAAGAGGAGGATGGAGCTATGATTAACATCACCGATTCCGCTGCTGAGCGTTTGAAGGATATGCTGGAGCAGCAGGAAACGCCGAATATGTTTTTACGTCTGGGTGTTACGCCAGGTGGTTGCACCGGATTCTCGTATGCAATGGGTTTTGACGACAACGAGACGGATCAGGATATATATATGAACGTACAGGATATGAAGATTGTAGTGGAAAAGGAAAGCATCCGCTACCTGGACGGTCTGGAAATCGACTTTGAAGAGTCTGGAATGTCAGGCGGCTTCACGATTCATAACCCGAATGCCGTAGCTACATGCGGCTGCGGTTCAAGCTTCCGTACAGCTACAGATGCCGGGAAACCGAACGAAGAGCCTTGTTAAGGTAGTTTAAAAGGGTACAATGAAATGAATTGTCTGCAAACCTGCATGATGGGGTGTTAACAATTCGAAAATGTAAATCAAGACCTCCAGAACGGTATAGTCACGTACTATATTCGTCCTGGAGGTCTTTTTTAATATGTAGAGATTACTTACTTAGGATCATTATCACTACGTGTGGATTGGACAAATTTACTCAGGGCATTAAAAAAGGCAAATGCAACTGTAAAAAGCAAAAGAGCTACGGGTTTAATTTCAATCTTAGAAAAAACACTATATAAAACTAAAAATGCAAAAAAGAGTACTGAGCTATTTACGTTTTGTTTTGTATAAATAGATTTTATAAAATTCATTGTATCACTCTCCAATTTGATTATAAGAATTCAAAACATATAGTATAAGTACCTCATTAACAAAATAGAAGTTAACTTGGTATATATACCATATTGCGAATGTATTTAATGAACGACTTCTTATACATAAATTACAGTATTGCATACAAACATTCAGGACTTATCAAATAAAAAATTCACATTATTTTAATTAGAGTTTTACTTCACTAGAATTTCAGTATAGGAACTTACAATTTAAATTCTGAGGGAGTGAAAGAATATATGAACAATCCAGTTAGTTTAAAAAGGGCTACCATGACATATGGACCTGATGATGATCCTCATATGTATGAATTAATTGAGGGAGTTCTGTATGATCGTAGTTATTTCTTTTATCTTGAACATGGGATACTGTGTCTGCGACATGTAAGAAAGGTAGAACAACCGGACCATCCACATCTTTATGTGGATGGGGAAAGTGGGGGCCTCCAACTAGCGAAGAATGTACAGCGTGGGATTATGGAAGTCGTTACAGAACTGATCGAGCGTTTGCGTAGTAAGGATGGATTGACGTTTTTACTGGATGAACTGCTATGGCTACATGGTCGAAGTCATATTGAACTTAACCTCGTAAAAAATAAAGGATGATATATTTCTGTTGGAAACTAGCTGGTTTGTAACCTTCCTCCACGGAGTTGGCACTTAAGAATAAGAACACGAAAGAAAAGAGGCTAGGGACGTATGAGGGAGTGGGTTGAAAAGGCACGGCAGGGGGATGAAGAAGCGTTCGGGCAGCTAATGCTGCATTTTCGCGGGATGGCCTATGCGGTGTCCTATGACATGCTGAAGGATGTTCATCTCGCGGAAGATGCCGTGCAGGATGCGCTCATAGAAGCTTATCAGAATCTGGAGAAGCTGCAGAACGCGTCCGCTTTTCCAGGCTGGTTCAAGACCATTGTCGTAAGACAGTGCCAGCGAATGCTGCGGCGCAAGCATCATTCGATGCTTCCTCTGGATGAGGCTATGCAGATATCGGGAGGAGTACCGGGTGTAGCAGAAATTGCGGAGCGTAGGGAGGAGAGCCAAGTTCTGCAACAATCGGTGAAGGCACTGTCTGCCAAGCTGCGCGTGCCTCTGCGGCTGTTTTATTTTTACGGCTATTCTCTTCAGGAAATTTCCGATTATCTGGGCACTCCGATCCCGACGCTTAAGAAGCGGTTGCACGATGCTCGCCGAAAGCTGAAAGGTACACTCCCGGTAGCTGATCTCGTTTCTGTGTTCAATCATTTGTATGAGGGAGGGCAAAACATGCTACATATTGTTAACGGTGATGTTGTAGGCGAGATGTTGAAGCAGGGTGTTGTACAGGGTGATGTGCTTGTATGGAGAGAGGTATATCCGGCAGGACCGATATTTTTAAATCCAGCGGGGGCGGAAGAACGGGCATTGCGGGCCAGGGTCCTAGAAGAATCGATGGGTATTCCGACCAGCGAATATATTACGGGTTGTGAGGAACAGGAGCAGAAACTTCGTGAGTTTATTAAGTATGATGAAGTCGTATTGTGGTTTGAGCATGACCTGTTTGATCAGAGCATGCTCGCCTATCTGCTCCACTGGTTCAAAAGACAGAAACTGGGCCGCACGAAGCTGAGCCTGCTCTGCATTGGGGAGTTTCCGGGAATCGAACGCTTTCATGGCTTGGGACAGCTCACTCCAGCACAGCTTCAGACATTATCTGGGACCTGGCGGACTATTGGGCGGCAAGAAATGGAACTCGGAAGCGAGCTTTGGCAGGCGTATGCTTCTCCTGATCCTGTACAAATGGCTAATCTGCTGGAAAACAAGAAGACAGAATTGGCAGCATCCGGCCTGACTTTTGCCTATGAAGCTTTCACAGCGCATCTCAAGCGGCTGCCCTCGGAGCAGAATGGTCTTGGCATTGTGGAACAGACCACGCTTCAGGCCGTTCATAATGAAGTGAATACGGCATTGGAATTGTTTCGTCAGGTAACTGACGTTCTGCATGTGCTTGGCATGGGTGATCTCGAATACTGGAAATTTATTCGTGCTTTGGCGCAAGGCGAACATCCTTTGCTGATCATTGACGGGATTGAGGCGGGCTTGGATTTCAGACAAATTCCGGATTTTCTGAACCGAAAGGTAATTCTGACAGAGTTGGGTAAAGAGGTACTGAATGGATCAGAGGACCGCATTGCAGTTCAAGGGATCGATGAGTGGTTTGGGGGGCTGCATCTCCATGGACATGAGGTTTCTTGGCGCTGGGATGATATAGCTGGAGGTTTGATCCGACATTGAAGGATAGCTATCATCAGTATATTCTCCTAATGTTAGGAACCGACATGGGCAGATGCGCATATACTTTCTAAAAACTAACATTAGGAGGAATAAACTTGTATCAAGTACCTTCTTACTGGGGAAATTCATACTATATGCGGGCCGATTTTGTACCGATCTGGAACACAGGATTTCCGAAAGCAGTACAAATGATAAAGGAAGCGGTACAAGGGGAGCGTAACGATGAGTTGTTCTACGATGAATTGATCAATTTGGCACCCTCACAAGAGCAGGTGGCTATTATTGAAAGCATCCGTAATGATGAGCGCGGTCACAATAAAATGTTCAGAGAGATGTATCGGGCTTTGACAGGACAGGAAATTGCAGGCATCAGTAGTGAGCAATATGAGAGGGTGCAATCTTATACAGAAGGTCTACAGCGCGCCTTGATGGGAGAGTTGGGTGCGGTGGAACGATATCGCAACATCTGGTTTGGTTTGCCTGCTGGTATCTATAAGGACACGGTGTATGGGATCATTTTGGATGAGCTTAAGCACGCTGCCAAATACAATTATCTGATTACGTTGAATCTCAGGTAACTATTGACCGAAAATCAATACTACTCCACATCAATTGGATGCTGGATTTTATCCTTATATTCATCCACATAGAGTTGGCCGTTGCTGCCTTTAACGGCATAGAATACGTCCTCTAACTTTTTGTCGCGGGCCTTCAGTTGAGACAGCAGCCATGATTCGGGAATATGATTGGAGTTTAAATTGCCATGCAAAAGCTGTCCGTCGATTACAAGCTCAATTGGGAACTGTGTGGCATTACCTGCATTCAACTGCAGGTCTTTTAATGTCACGGCTTGCAGTTCCTTTTTCTTTTGAACAGATAGTTTTCCGTTAATCTCAAGGAGGGCGTACTGCACTTCTTCTATATTAAAAATTTCTTTCTGGCGAAGTTGTTGGTTTAAAGAATCCAATGTCATATTATTTTTTTTTAGGTTATCTTCGAGAATGAACCCTCCTTCTATGAGAACGGTGGGTGCTCCCTCTGTCCACATCTTAAAGTTTCTGAATTTCAAAAAAAACTTGGATAAAACATAAGAAGTAATTGTAAAAACAGACAGGGCTATTAATAGGTGGACAACTTCTATTTTTTGGTTAAATGCAAAATTAGCAGCCATAGCTCCTAATATAACTGCCGTTACGAATTCGTGAAAGTTCATATTGGAAAGGGTTTGCTTCCCCAATATTCTCCCAATTAGCATGAGGATAACGAATGCAGAAAAACTTCTGATCAAAATAACGAGATGATCCATGCAAAACCCTCCTAGTTTGAAAATTGCAGGTATTCAGCATATAGGTTACCCGCTGGGATGGGATAATATACCAATGTAATTAATGCATTATATGTGATGTATAAGCTTATAGGTTAGAAATTTAGCTATTTGGTCGAATGATTTGATTTCTCTGCATATGAATAGACCTCCTTATGTTCATAATCCAATGCTTCTACTGCTTCATATCCGTAAACAGCTCCTGCGCAGTACGCACAAATAACTGTACAGCCAGAGAAGCATTGTGCAGGGATGGTACAGCGATACCGATTTGACGTGTGATCAGAGGTGAAGTCTCCTTGACGGTCAGATCATGGGGGAACGTGGACAAGGCGAGTGAAGAAACAATGCCCATACCCAGTCCTTGTCGAACCATGCTGACCAAGGTGCTGACATTGTGAGTAATGAATTGTGCCTGCAACTGACTTTGTTCGCGTTCAAAACCTTCCATAATGGCGACCTCATGTCCACCTTTACAAAAGATCATATCCTGCTCATTCAAGTCACGGATGGCAATTTTATTGTGCGATTGTAGAGGGTGACCGTCTGGCAGGAGAATAACCATGTCATCCTGACATAATGGGATGATATCTACCTGAGGGTCTGGTAACAGGATGATACCGACTTCGATTTCTCTGGTATGCACCCACTCCTTGACTTCATTCGTGGAGCCTTCATGTAGATCGAAAACAAGGTTCGGATAATGCTGACGAATATGATGAATAATCGGGGGCAGAAAATAGGCTGAGGCAGAAGGAAAGGCACCGATCGTGATCGTGCCCACGTCTAGACCTTTTTCAGCAGCCACCTGCTGCTGTACCTTTTCCATGCTTTGCAGCATCATACGGAATTGCAGCAGTACCTTGTGCCCGATATTTGTCAGCAGCACTCCTTTTTTTCGGTCGCGCAGCAATAGCTGGACACCCAGCTCGTTTTCGATGCTGGCGATGGCATGGCTGACCGCGGGCTGCGTCATATGCAGCTCATGGGCAGTTTGGGTGAAGTTTAGCGTTTCAGCTACACGAACGAAGATCATAATCTGAGTAATGGTCATAAGTGAAAAGTTATCTCCCTTATTGAAAACATTCATTTTATTTATTAGTGACCACAGTATACGCTAGTAAAGCAAAACTTTGCAAACGGCTATTCAGATTTTAGTCGGTAGCAATGAGCGATGAAAAATCTAAGGGAGAGAAGACATCTATGAAAAAATTAACACCTAAAGCTACGTTGTGGCTTGTCTTGATATTAGTGATGGTATGGGGGATCAACTGGCCGTTGACCAAGCTGGCTTTGCCAGATACGCCGCCGATATTTTTTTCAGGAATCCGTACCCTGCTGGGTGGTGTGATTCTGCTATTGTTCGCTATACGTCACCGGGAAACCTTGCGTTTTAGACAGAATGCGTGGACTTATCTTGTGCTGTCCATATTTAATATTGCAGGCTACTATGGCTTGCAGACGGTAGGGCTGCGTTATTTGCCTGCTGGGTTATTTTCCACTTTAGTATTCCTTCAGCCGATCCTGTTGGGATTATTCTCCTGGATGTGGTTAGGGGAGCGCATGTTTCCCCTGAAGGTCATTGGACTGGTACTGGGTTTTGGCGGGGTGATCGTGATTAGCTCTGGTGGAATGGCAGGGCATTTATCGGTACTGGGTATTGTGTTGGGGCTAGCTTCAGGATTGTGCTGGGCGCTCGGAACGATTTATATGAAGAAAAAAAGTCAGCAGCTGGACTCCATTTGGGCGGTGACGATGCAGCTCGTATTGGGAGGGATTATACTCAATGGGATTGGATTTACGACCGAGAAATGGAGCGATATTCACTGGACGACCTCCTTTATCGCAATTCTATTGTTTATTTCGATATTCGTGATTGCGATGGGCTGGATAATTTATTTTAAACTGATCGACAATGGAGATGCAGGAACCGTCGGCTCATATACGTTTATGATTCCGGTGTTGTCCACAGTCTTTAGTATGGTAATGCTCAAGGAATCGCTTACTTTGACGTTTGTTGTGGGGCTGGTGCTGATTGCAGGCAGTGTGTATCTGGTAAATACAGCATCTCCTAGAAAACGAAAGAACCGAAACTCCAGGGCTGATGAAACGAATTCCTGTACAAATGCATAGAAATATGGAATTAGGAAAAATATACTAGATTATCAGAGGAGGGAATAGTAAAATATGACTATATAAGTAGAGAGGAAGTTTGGTATGGGAGAATTAAGCAGTCATGCTCAGTCTGTGGAGCCGCAAGCACATTCTGTTCGTAAGCTCGCAGTTGTAGCAACAGTCATTTCAGGAGTAGCTGTACTAGGATGTATAGCCTTGGCGGTGTGGAATTATAATCTGAATACGAAGGTCAATACTTTAACTAGTGCGAACGCTTCACTAAATAAAACAACACAAGCGTTAACGAAGCAACACAACGATACAGAGGCGCTACTGGGACGAGTTAGATTAACAGCTAACCTGTCAGCCATAACGCATATGTTAGAGCAGACATCTGTCGTTACCGATGATTTTGTATTGGAAAAAGTGACTTTTGATGTAACAGAGGATGGCACGTTGAAGGGTGTGCTACTGAATGTGAACAATCAACCTAATCTTGGTTTTGGCGGTGCTTATCAAGGTTATGGTAAATATAATATGTCCTCAGCTGCATTGACGAAGAAGGCGGAGGAAGTCATAAACATAGCTATGAAAGAGTACGGTACATCTGACAAGCTTCCGATATGGGATAAGAATACGAGGGTGGAAATGACGGTTCAAAATTATCCGCTTGGGAAGCGGGAAGGCGGCACTTTTAAACTCACCGGTCAGCAGTAGGAGGAACCTAATGTATTCCGATGTTGGGTTTTGCAGATGAAGCGGGGGAGTTAAGGAATGGACAGATATACACCTACAGCGAGGGAACGTTGGCAGATGAAACAGAGCGAGCCGCAGCAGCAGGGATGGCTGCTCGCTTTCTTTGGCTGGATTTTTGCAGGTTTGGGGTTCATATTTAGTTTTTTTGTCTTTGGAGGATTGTTGGGTGTCTTAGGTTTGGTTTTTGGAATTTTGACGAAACGAATGGAACAAAGAAACACGCAGGGCATCTTCATTATTGTAATCAGCTCCGTTGCTATTGGCATCGGTCTATTGATTTTTATGATTTTTTTTACGCAAGGTTTTGTAGAGGGTCTGAGAGAAGGGTATAATGAGCATTATTAGGTCAGGGAGGTAACAGCATTGAGCGTCATTATTTCACAGCAAATCTCGGCAACGGGCGTGAAGGAATATACGAAGGTGATGAAAACATTTGATTCTCCGTTTACACCTTTAGTTGGACAGAAGATCAGGGACACGGCATTTGGCGATATGCAATATTACGATGTCGAGGACGTATTTATTGATCTAGCGGAGAATGAATATTGGGTTATTCTACCTGCCGTTTTGCTGCATACTGATGATATTGAGGATATACGAGACGCTGTGCGTGAGTATCGTTCACATGGTTGGGAATGTACGAAACCTCTGTAAATGCATACCACTTAGGCATCTATACGGAAACGTCTTTCTTTTGCGAGATAGGCGTTTTTTTGTGTATTTGTGTAGGTGATATTCCTAATGATTGGCATGAAAAGAAAGAATTTATGCTGAAAATGCGCAAATTTTATCATTTTTTATCATAAAACGACAAGTTGGGAAATGAAAACGGCCTTAATGTGTTATACTTAGTATATCAAAGGACAAGAGTCTAAAACGACCGGTAAGGCCCTTTCTTTGAAGAGCCTCTGAAAGGTTCAACGTTTATCCAAAATAAATGGTCAAAAGGAAAAGGGGAAATGCTAACGTGAGAGTGAATTTGAAATTTACCAACAAAGGGCAAGTTGCAGTTGAGAAGTTCAACAATGAGGAGCTTATCGAAATCTTTACCCGCTACATTAAAACGTTAAGCAAGAAGTATGATATCTCGGTTACCGTACCGGAGGATCTGAATGAGCAGATCTTGGAAGAGGGTACCGTGAAGGTCGTGTTGGATAAGATTAATTGTGACATGGACGCTTTTTTCAAGGAGCTGAGCCGGGATATCAAGGTGCCGCTGGTCAAAAGATTGGGTACCAAACTGGATAACGTATTTAAGACCGAGGTTGTCGAGCAGGAACAGAACTAAGGATAGGGATCAAGCGAGTCCGAATGAGGATTCGCCATATGAAATGATAAAACCTCCCGAATGGGGCGCATGGCTAGGCCATGTGCTCGTTCGGGAGGTTTTATATGTTTAAACTACTCTTTTCAGTAGGAAAACATGCAAGGCATGTCTATCCCTTTTAACGTGTTGTTGTGGATGTAGGACGCAGTTGGGCTAAATCAAACGAAGGTACCAGCCCTTCCTGCGCGGCACGACCGAGCAAAGCTTCGATGGCGGCATATCCGCTGTCGCCCAGATTGGCGGTAAAATCGTTAACGTACAGGTCGATATGCGATTGGGCAACATCGGGTGAAAGCTCCTGTGCATGAGACAATACATATTCACGCGAAGCTTCGGGATGCTGCCAAGCGTATTCGACAGAGGCGCGTATCCAGTTTGTGATCGCATCCAGATTCAGCGTACGGCGGGCAATAATAGCTCCGAGCGGGATCGGCAGCCCTGTATCTTCTTCCCACCAGTTCCCCAGATCGACTTGCTTACTAAGCCCGTAGGACGGATACGTGAACCGTGCTTCATGAATAACTAGTCCGGCATCTATCTCCCCGTCACGGACAGCAGGCATGATTTGGTCGAACGGCATCACGACGATCTCGCCGACACCCCCAGGCACATGCTTGGCTGCCCACAGGCGGAACAGCAGATAGGCAGTGGAACGTTCACTCGGAACGGCTACACGCTTGCCGGACAGGGCTTCCGGGCCTTCGACGGTGGAACCTTCCTTGGTCAGCACGAGTGGCCCACAACCCCGGCCCAGTGCGCCCCCGCAAGGCAGCAGGGCATATTCATCCAGTACCCAAGGGAGTGCAGCATACGAAATTTTCATGATATCCAGTCCGTCTGGTGTGATCGCCAGATTGTTGGTGATGTCGATATCGGCGAATGTAATGTCCAGCGCGGGTGCGCCCGGAATCAAACCATGCGCCAGGGCATGGAAGACAAAAGTGTCGTTGGGACAAGGTGAAAAAGCAATTTGCATCTATATAACCTCCGTTAATGTAGAAAATGCGGCTTCCAACGCTTGCAAAGCCTCTTTGATTCGCCAGGCTGCACGGTCACGTGGACCGACAGCATTGGAAATCGTGCGGATTTCCATCGTCGGCAGTTCTAGCCTATTTGCCGCCACGGCCACGCCGTAGCCTTCCATCGCTTCGGCAGCAGCTCCAGGAACGCGTTTGGCCAGCCGTTCCGCTGTTGCCGCCGTACCGGTGGCCGTAGAGACGGTCAGGATCGGCCCCGCGACAGCCATCTGTCCAGCGGCACGCAACGCCTGAACGAATCGCTGCGCGATGGCAACGTTCACGGCAATTCGGCTTGAGCCGAACCCCAGCTCGTCCACGCTGCTGAAGCCCTCTGCCGTCTCGGCCCCCAGGTCGGCGGCAATGATCGCGTCAGCAACAACGACGCTCCCCAATGCAGCGACCTCCGCGAAGCCGCCACCAATTCCGGCGCTGATGACCAGACGGTAGTCACCAGCCGCCGCCAGTGCTAGCGCGGTTGAAGCCGCCGCGGACGGTGCGCCCACGCCAGCTAGCTCGACCACAAAACGGGTGTCGCCTTTCAGGCCCCGCAGTACAGCTTCCCGTTCGCCTTCAACCGCGGTCATAACCAGGATGCGCTCATCTGATGTTGTATGCTCCATCGGTTGATTCCCCTTTAAATTTAGGTAATATGCTCCCTTATCATACTGCTTTTCGAAACGATGTTCAAAAAAGGTCGACAAAAAAAGCGCTCTGAGGCGCTTTTTGAAAAAACTGCAAGATTCAGCAGATATGAAAATCGGTAGTTGTAAACATAAAGCAATTCTAATCTGGAAGAACAGCGCAGGCATAGCATATAATAATTATATCGGCTGATCCTTTGTGATTAGCTGAAACATGGTAATATTGCGGTCATAATGGCTTGGGGTTCCATCTTGATTGCGCACCCGAATCATCTCGCTACTGAATAACTCGATATATCCACAGCCAATCTCACAGTATACACCTGTAGGGTCCTCTTGCCAGACCGTAACGAGGTGTTGAGACAGCGCTGCGGTGAAAAATTCGATGTTTTTTTGCAGTACGCGTGGCGTTTTCTTGGGTTCCATAACGTAAATCCTCCCTATATCATGCCATTTGAAAATCAGCAATTGAATGTGGCTTCTAAGTGGTTACTACACATCATAACGAACATAAACAACTGAAAAAGAAACGGTTCTTCAATCTACTCTATGAAACAGACGTAAACACTGTACCGCTTAATGCTATTTTTGTAAAGCATCCGAATGACCTTTTCAAATATCCAGTTTGTGTTTACACACATTTTACATTTCGTTTACACTACTGTGATGCTAGTGCGTTTCATCTAATAGTACAATAAAGTAACTATACTGCATGAATTGATGGAGGCCATATGTTGATAGAGAGTCAGAATAAGGATAAAGCCGGGTCAGAACGTTACTTTAACCGAGATTTAAGCTGGATTGAATTTAATCGCCGTGTGCTTCAGGAAGCTCAGGATGCAGATACACCGTTGCTGGAGAGAGCCAAATTTTTGGCGATTGTATCTAGCAATTTGGATGAGTTTATGGCTGTTCGTGTTGCAGAGACGCGCGAGAAAATCAAGGCGGGTTTTATGCAAAAGGATTTTACGGGATATACCCCCTCCGGTTTGTACAAACGCCTGATCAAGCGTACTGTCTCGATGGTATCGGAACAATACCGGACCTATCGTGATATTTCTCGCCTCTTGACGAAAAAAGGTCTTTTACTGCTCGAATATGAAGACTTAAATACGACACAGCGCAAGTCGCTGGATGCATATTTTCATGAAATTATATTTCCGGTGCTCACGCCGATGGCGGTCGATCAGAGCCGTCCTTTTCCACTCGTTCACAATAAATACGTATATTTAGCGGTCGTTTTGAGACGTCCGGGGGATACGGAGGAGGATAAACCGCTTTTTGCCATTGTGCAGGTGCCTTCGAATATTCCACGTGTGGTTACAGTGCCGTTACGTTCCAATAGCAAGAAGAAATCATTTATTTTAATTGAGGAACTGATCAAGCATCATATCCAAACGCTGTTCACTGGGTATATCCCAGAGGCCGTTCATGCTTTTCGTGTGACACGTAACTCCGATTTATCCATTAATGAAGAAGAAATCGAAGATTTGCTCGAAGAGATTGAAAAAGAGCTGCGTCGAAGACGACGGGGCGCGCCAGTAAGATTGGAAGTAGAAAAAGGGATTCATCCCTATGCCCTGATGGAGCTTCAACGCGAATTCAAGCTGTTCGACCATGTTTTTGAGGTGGACGGGCCGTTGGATCTGACATTTTTATCGTCTTTTGCCGATCATTTGGAAGGGTATTCGCATTTGAAATTCCCGGCAATCAAACCACTGTATCCGGAAGAACTGCCCCCGCAGGAGGATATTTTCAACGTACTTCGCAAACGGGACGTGCTCGTGTATCATCCGTATGAATCATTCGATGCGGTAACTGATTTTATCATTGAGGCATCAGAGGACCCGGATGTGATGGCAATCAAAATGACCCTGTACCGTGTCAACGGGGAATCGAAGCTGATTCCGGCATTGGCACGTGCGGCCGAATCGGGCAAGCAGGTAACAGTGGTGGTGGAGCTGAAAGCCCGTTTTGACGAGGAACGTAATATTGCCTGGGCGCGTACGCTTGAAAAAGCAGGCTGTCACGTAGTGTATGGGTTGGTTGGCTTGAAGACGCACGCCAAAATCATTCTTGTCATACGCCATGAGCGCAACGCACTCAAACGATATGTGCATGTAGGTACAGGCAATTATAATGAAAGCACGGCGCGTGTGTATACGGATATCGGATTGTTTACGTCGGATCCAGTACTTGGTGAGGATGCCTCCGAACTGTTTAATGAAATCACGGGATTCTCTGCGCTCAAGACTTTGCAAGCTTTTACGGTGGCTCCAACGGGAATGAAGAACAAGCTGTTTGAACTCATCCGTAGGGAAGCAGAGCAAGCATTGGCAGGTAAGCCCGCCCGGATTATTGCCAAGATCAACTCCTTATCCAATCAGGAGATGATCGATGAACTATATGCGGCTTCCCAAGCAGGTGTGAAGATTGATCTTATCATCAGAGGGGTCTGCTGTTTGCGTCCCGGTGTGGAAGGATTCAGCGAGAATATACGTGTCATCAGTATTGTAGACCGCTTTCTGGAGCATTCCAGATTGTTTTATTTTGAAAATGGAGGGAAATCCGAGTTATTTCTGTCCAGTGCGGATTGGATGACGCGCAATTTGACCCGCCGAATTGAACTGATGTGCCCGATTTATGATGACGGGATCAAAGAAATGCTGGCAGATATTCTGCATTTATCGTTAAGGGATAATGTGAAGGCGCGCCAGCTTTTGCCTAATGGCAGCTATCAATTTGTGTCCAGAAACGACAAAGAGGCTCCCATCAGGAGCCAATCTGAAGCGATGAAGGTTAGAAATTGGAAGAAGGTAGAATGGACCACGACAATGTGAGGTTCCACGCCTTTTGGAAATCTTTCGCAACGGATTCTAGTTCTCGTTGTTCTAATATGGGTTCACTCTTGCTTTCCAAACGAAGATGCATTGCGTCATCCCCTGTAGTAGGATTGATGCTGGTAATCATTCCGGACTCACTCCGATCCATGCCAATCGCGAGCTGGAGCAGCGAGCCGAGCCGATGTACACGTTCCTCGTCGGAAGGCTCCAAAATATCCGCATGTGTGCGTAGCAAACGGGGGGTCCGGTTCTTGGGATGGTAATCCGCGATCAACGCGGCTAGTACCGTTTCCCTATGGGATAGACCGCCAATGCCTGCATGTAAGATCCAGAACACGGAATTCTGGCGAAAATGATAGTAATTCAAGGCAGCTCCCGTTTTGTAAAGAGTTGCTGCGGTCAGTAACAAACGTTTGTCCATAGCAGCTGAGGTTCCGCTAGCTAATGTGTCATAGAGCCGGACGGCGTACTCGTTAACCCGCTTGACATGCGCTTCGCTAACCGGGACAGCAAACGAAAGGATATTGCGAATGGATGTGATAAGCGGATTAGCTACCACGGGCTGTTCAGCGTTGACCAGCTCATGAAATAGGCCGTCTCGCAGACCCGCTCCACTGACCAGATACGCGGAGCCTTGAGCAGCTTCAAATATCGTTTTCAATATAATAAGACCCGGTACAATGATGTCGGCTCTGTCCTTGGACAGGCCGGCTGTTTTTTTGCGTTTTTCATAGGGAAGATGGGGCAGACTGCCATAGAAGTAATCGACATCTTCTATCGTCATTTCGTAATGGTGCGTCACAGGAAGTGAGTAATCCTGCCGCTTCTGATTGATTTTAGCCAAAGTACGCAGGGTCCCACCTAGCCCGATGAATGGCAGATCCGGATTGGAGAAGATCCAATCATGATTTTGCAGTGAAGAACGGACAAAGCTCTCCATTTCCTCAATCTGCTGAGGAGACCATTCGCCATTCTTGACCTCACGTCCAAAGCGCCAGTTCATATTGACGGCGCCAAAGGGAAATGACACCGTATGCAGTCGCTTTCGATCGCGGAACAGCGTAATTTCGGTACTGCCACCCCCGATGTCAATGATGATTCCATCACTCACATTCATAGTGTTCACTACACCCAGAAAACCGGCATAGCCTTCTTGCTCTCCGCTCAGTATTTCCAGTGTTAAATTTGTCTCCTCCGCAATCCATTGGACGATTTCGTCCGAATTCGTGGCATTGCGGATGGCTGCTGTTGCTGCTGCACGCATACGGACAACCCCGTGCATATGGCATACCGCCATAAATTGGCGCAACAATGGAGCGATGCTTCGAATCGCCTCCCGTTCCATACGGCCGTTGGCCCCAACCTTTTCGCTCAGTCGGGCAGCTTCTTTGCATTCCTGCACAATGCGATAGGCTCCTGTCTCTGTCATTTCATAGATCACCAGACGTATGGAGTTTGAGCCAATGTCCATGATGCCAATTTTGCTATTCATGAGTTGACCTCCTTGTTGAAAAACGATTTGGCGGTAAATTCCGCTGTTCCGTGCAAATGGTAGTAGATTATTGTCATTGTACCAGTGATATTCGGTGCATGCTACCGTTCGCCATGATCTTGTCGAAATAGACACATGCCGCGGACAATCATCCAAGAATAGAACATTCCTGTTGAGTATGTATAAGTATACCTGACGGCGAAAGGAGAGGGTTAGATGAGACAACTTGCAAGCAAATGGCTAAAGACGAAGGCGCTGCTCCACCATCCACATACCGCCGTTTATATACCGGAAACCTGTCTATATAGTGAAGATCAATTGCGCATGATGCTGCGGCGGCATGCTTTTGTGTTTATAAAACCTGTAAAAGGAGGCGGAGGAATCGGAGTCATGCGTGTGGCAAAGGAGCGTAGGGGATACACCTGCACGCGTATGGAGCACACGCACCGGTTCAGTCATTTTAGAGCACTTGTAATCGGAATCCATAAGCTCCGAATCCAACGCCCATATCTCATTCAACAAGGGATCCAACTGGCAAGTATTCAAGGTAGACCTGTCGACTATCGAGTCAAAGTTGTGAAGGAAGGGCAGAGATGGGATTTTCGTGCGGTAGTTGCACGTCATGCTCGTCCCGGACTGGTCATTACGAATCTGTGCAGAGGGGGAACTTTGCTGAAGGGAACAGATGCGCTTCGAATGATATATCCCCGGCGGCTTGCTACGCGAAAGCGGCGAGAGATCATTGAACTTACACAGCGCTGTATTCCTGTGCTGGAAAAAAGGTTTCCTGGGATTGGACAACTAGGATTTGATTACGGGCTTGATCAGAATGGAAGGGTATGGATTTTAGAGGTTAATACAAGACCTCAATAAATTTCTGTTTTCTTCAATAAAATCCCAATTTAATCTATTAACAAGACGCTAAATATAATATATTTGTATAAATAATAAAAATATTTTTTTTGTGTTCAAGCTTCAAAATTCTGTGTATAAATATTGTCCACATTATCCCCTGTCACATATAAGGGTTAACGACACTTACCAACAATTTATACACAGGATTTCCACAATTGGCTGTGGATAACAGAACGCTTGTTCCGTTTTTGGTATTTTGATAGAATAGATTTTGAAATAAAAGGAAAGGTTGTGTCGAGGATGGCTATGCTGACGGATGAGATGCTTTTGGATTCCTATCAGATGGCAATCGAGCTTAAACTTGAATGTGACTTCATTGCACTGTTGCTGGCTGAAATTCACAAAAGAAATCTAGAGATGAATACAGCCGTAGTCCTTCATTAGACCGGACAAGCTCTCGTACTGCGACTGTAAAGTCATTCAGGGTTCGAATGGCTTTACAGACAATCACTGCAACGAATAGGCACACCGTAAAAAAGGGTATTTCACTCCAAACATTCAAATTTGGAGTAAAATACCCTTTTTTGTCATAGTCTAAACTAGACTACAATTTCATGTTACTGCTGTGACCAGGAGACAACTTGGCATCTGGATCTACATAGACCTTGGCGTTGTTGACTGCCGTAGGGGCTTCACCAAAGCCGACCGCAATCAGCTTGAGCTTGCCTGGATAGGTTGTAATATCTCCTGCGGCGAAAATGCCGGGAATATTGGTTTCCTGGCGAGAATCGACCACGATGGAATTACTTTCGATTTCAATTCCCCATTCAGCAATCGGGCCAAGTGTGGATACAAATCCAAAGTTAACGATCACATCGTCCACTTCGATTTCCTGTGTTTCTTTGGTTTTTACATGAGCAAGAGTGACTTTCGTAATCGTGTCTTCTCCATGCAATTCTGTAATTTCCGTTGGTGTAATAACATTTACTTTGGATGCCAGGAGGTTTTCGACACTGTGTTCATGCGCACGGAATTTGTCGCGGCGGTGAATCAATGTAACCTGTTCTGCAATTGGTTCCAGCATGAGTGCCCAGTCTACGGCAGAGTCACCGCCACCACTGATTAGCACTTTTCGGCCTGCAAATTTGCTCAGGTCGCTAACAAAGTAATGCAGGTTCGTTTTTTCAAAATGTTCGGCACCTGGAAGCTCCAGTCTGCGCGGCTCGAAAGCACCAACACCAGCGGTAATAATAACCGCCTTACCATGATACTCGCCACCTTTGTCTGTTTTTACAATGAAGTGGCGTTCTTCTTTTTTCTCTAACGATACGACTTTCTCTTCTAGCTGCACTTCTGGATTAAAGTGGTTCATTTGTTGAACCAAATTGTTGACCAGTTCCTGTGCAGTTACTTTAGGAAAGCCAGCAACGTCATAAATATATTTTTCAGGATAAAGGGCTGCAAGCTGGCCGCCCAGTTGGGGCATACTTTCAATTAAGGTGACGGATGCCTGACGCATTCCTCCGTAAAAAGCGGCGAAAATACCGGCTGGACCGCCTCCAATAATGATCAGATCGCGGATCTCCGCGCCTGTGGATTGAGTTGTCACTCTAAAAACACCTCCGAAAGGGATAGTATGGAATTTGTAATTATTGAATCAGCCGCATAGAGGTTCAGATAGCCGCCGAACGCATGATTCACTGTTTATCATTATAAACTGCCAGGTTCCGCTTGCAAAGTTAAAGCTATTAATATTTGATGAAGACTTTTTTGTGAGTGTAAATTAACCGTTTTGAGAGAACAGCTTCGAATAATTATGTATATCGGAAGGGGTAAAAGCATGAGCAGTATTCCCAAAATTGTCATTGTGGGCGCCGGATATGGCGGTATATTGACGGCTCAGCAATTGCAAAAGGAGCTCAAGCACAATGAGGCGGATGTCACGCTGATCAACCGTCATGATTACCACTATATTACGACACATCTTCATATGCCTGCGGCAGGTACGGATACGATTGAGCATTCAAGGATTCCGATTGCCCAACTGATCGATGAGTTCAAGGTGGATTTAGTCAAAGGAACGGTTAAGGAAATCATACCGAAGGAGAAAAAAATCTTGCTGGAGGATGGCTCGCTTTCCTATGATTATTTGGTCATTGGACTAGGCGGGGAGCCAGAAACATTCGGTATTCCGGGAATGGATAAGTTCGCGCTGACGATTCGCAGTATTAACTCGGTTCGCCTGATTCGTGAGCATATTGAATACCAGCTGGCCTTGTATAAAAACGACGGTAAACCAGGTCGCCTCAATTTCGTCGTAGGGGGCGCTGGTTTTAGCGGTATTGAGTTTGTAGCGGAGTTAGCGGATCGTTTGCCACAGCTGGCTAGAGCGTATGACATCGATTTTAACCGAATTCAAATCATTAACGTCGAGGCGGCTCCAACGGCACTGCCAGGGTTCGATCCTGAGCTGGTGGAGTATGCGATGGATGTCCTTAAGCGAAAAGGGGTCACCTTCCGCATTGGAATTCCGATTAAGGAATGCTTGCAGGATGGTGTAATCGTTGGTGAGGGTGAGAAAATCGAAGCCTGCACGGTGGTCTGGACGGGAGGGATTCGTGGAAACGGATTAATTGAGAAAGCTGGATTCGAAGTGATGCGTGGAAGGGTGAAAATCGACGATTTTCTGCGTGCACCGGGCCACGATGATATTTTTATTATCGGGGACAGCTCCTTGATGTTTAATCCCGAAGGACGCCCTTATCCACCGACTGCCCAAATTGCGATGCAGCAAGGGGTGCTCTGTGCCAAGAATCTAGCCGCTACTCTCCGCAAAAAGGAGTTGCACAAGTTCGTATTTTCCAACAAAGGGACGGTTGCTTCTCTTGGAAAAGGCGAAGCCGTCGCCGTGGTGGGCAAGCGCAAAATAAAAGGTTGGGTGGCCGCACAATTGAAAAAAATTGTCGATCTCCGCTATCTGTTCATCATAGGCGGAATTCCACTGGTACTGAAAAAAGGACGGTTTTTCTAAGGCCAGAAGGTTTCCATGACTCCTTGAAAGGAGCTTGGAGGCCTTTTTTATTTCAATGAACAAAAAAAGATATTGACTCATAACTATTTGACGTCGTATAGTATGATTACTAATTACAGAGGGGGAGCTTCACATTGAATTCTGATTTTAAAATCAATGCCGATCCCAAGAGAATACATTTATTGACTGAAAAGTTTCCAAATGTGGACTCCCAATCGTTGAATACGTGGGTACTTTTCGTGCAGGCAGCACATGAAGTGTACAATGGAGTGTCTTCCAGACTCTCGGAATATGGGCTATCTGTAGGCAACCTGAAAATTTTAATGCCATTGTTTTTACATGAACGTGCATTGACTCCATCAGAGCTGGCTGAATATTCAGGGGTTACTCGTTCAACAGTAACCAGCGTAATTGATAAGCTGGAACGGGACGGCATCATCCGAAGAAGTACGCTGACGGATCGACGTATGACCGCGATCTCCTTGACTGATGAAGGAAAACAGTTAATGACGGAAAAAATTCCGATGTTCATCCAGCTTTTTTCGGATTTAATGAATGAATTTACAAAGGAAGATCATATTCTATTTGCTACGTTATTAAATAAGTTTTCCTCAGGACTTGAACGGATAAAACGGGAGTAATCAAATTTCCCGGCTTAAATAGTTAGACGTCGTACTATCAGATTCCTTATTTGTTTTTGACTATTATTTTTTAACTATCATTGGCTAAATCATCATGAAGGAGAGTTTATTGCAATGAATAAAAAGATCATTGTGTACGTGCTACTTGTTGTTGCATTAGGTACCGGAGGTACGCTGATGGCAATGAGCGGCAAGGATGCTGTGAGTATGGCAGCCCAACAAAAAAACACACTGCTTACGGCAGATACCGTAAATGTTGCTTTTCAGGGCGTAGGGGGAAGAGTAAACACGATTGAGGTGAAGGAAGAACAACAGGTGAAAAAAGGGGATGTGCTCATGACCCTCGATCCTGTAGACCTTGATTTGCAAATTGAGAAATTAAAAACGGATATCGCACAGGCTGATGTGAAAATAAAACAGGCTAAAGACGGGCTGCAAAATCAGTCGGAGAAAATTTCAACTTCAGAAAAACAGGGACAATTGGACATTCAAGCCGCGCAAGCAGGAGAGTCCTTATTAAATCAAGGAACACGTGCGGAGGATATTCTAAGACAAAAGCTGGCTATTGAAGCAGCACAGCAATCGTTGGACGCAGCTCTGACAGGAGTAGAGACAGCCAAAAGGAATGCGGAAATCGCGCAAAAAACAGTATCATCCAGACAACAGGCTCTGGACTTGGCTAATGTGAATTACAACCGTATCAAAGCGTTATATGATGCTGGAGCTGGAACTAAAGCAGAACTGGATAACGCCAAAAACCAACTGGATAATGCCCAAATCGCGTTAGATACAGCTACAGATCAGGTTGAAATTGCCAAAAACCAGATTATAGCGGCTAGCAAACAATCGGACATTGCTAAAAATGGGATCGCTCAGCAGCAAACCGCTTTGGATAAAATGGAGGCAGGCGCAACTGCTGAGGAACGCCAGCAGGCTCGTATCAAAACAGAAAAAGCCAAGGAAGCCTTGACTCAAACCTCGCAAACACGAAAAGATGTTAAGAATAGCGAATACAATGTGGATCTTCTGGCTCAACAAAAGCAGGCATTAAGTGTTCAACTCAAAACTTTGGAATTGCAGCGCGGACGTATGGTGCTGAAGGCATCCGCAGATGGTAAGGTGTCGCGTATTGTACCTAAAATGGGAGAGATCGTTTCTACGGGGGCAACGGGCGTCGTTATTGAAACCAATCAGCTATACTACGATATTTATGTGGGCGAGGATTCCATGTCACAGTTTAAAGCTGGGGGAAATGTGAATACGCACGTCGTAGCTTTAGATAAAGATGTCCAAGGCAAGGTGAGGTACATTACTTCTGCCCCTCAGTATACCAACATGAGAATGAGTCGGGACAAAGGTCTGTCGGATATAAGCTCCTTCCAAGTGCGGGTGGATGTCCAGCGAACATCTGAATTATTACCTGGAATGACGGTAGAGGTTGTGACGAAATGAAGGCGTTTATAGAAGAATGGAAGCTGATGATCAGTGGTAAGATGGTTTTTATCATGCTGCTCGTTCCTATCGTAGTAGCTGTAGCCTTTGGATTTGTTTTTAAAAATAATCAGCTTAACGATGCCTCTGTAGCTGTAGTCGATTTAGATCATAGCAGTTATAGCCGACAGCTTATTAATAAATTGGATGCATCGCAGTATATTGATGTACGCCATGTGCAAGAGAATGAAGCCGATCCGAATTTACTTTTATATAATGAAAAGTTTTTTGCGGTGATTTACCTTCCAGCTGGGTTGGAGGAAAATAGGATCAAAGGAGTTCAGAGCAACATCGGTTTCTATGTAGATAATACGGTAGGTCAGGCTACTGGAAATCTACGCTCGGCAGTCACAGAGATCATGGCGACGGAAAATGCGATGCTGGCTGGTGGTGGATTAAAGGGTATGGGAATGAGTGACAGCCAGGTTACAGGGCTTACTTCCAATATGCTGCTTCAGCAGCGCCTGTTATATAATCCTACCAATGCTACTTTGATGACCTCAGTTATGGGGTTCATTAATACGGTCATGATTTCACTGATTGGTGCTACTGTACTGACAATTGTCCCGCGATTGCGGGAGCAAGGAAGATTAAAAGAGGAGCTTCAGTTTTCGTATGGTTTGATTCTTAGGGTGTTGCCGTATGCGTTAGTAGGATGTGTTTCCTTTTACCTGTCCATTGGTTTACTTAAGCAAATTGGCGGACTGCGCTTTGAAGCGAATGTATGGCAGCTCAGTATCCCATTTCTCCTGTACACGATTACGTTGAGTTTGTTTGCGATGGCTTTAGGGTGGAATGCGGCGAATCCGGGAAAAGCTTCCCCACGCCTCATGCTAATTATACTGCCTTCGTTTTTACTGAGCGGCGCTCAATTGCCAGTAGCTATGCTGCCTACATCGCTGCAATATATTAGTAATATTCTTCCATTGACCTGGCATTTCAAGTTTTTGAGAGGGATGGGCTTCAAAGGTGGGAGCCTGAAGTATTTTATTCCTGAGCTTGGCGGCTTTTTGATCCTATTAAGTGGTCTGCTGCTTGTTATCTTTATTCAGATCGCTTTGGAGAAAAGAAAGCTGGCGAAAAGTGAGGATTCGTCCGTCGTGGTGAGCCTGTGATGCAATAAAAAAAGGATTCCGTCGTCCCGAAAGTGGGAGTTCGCGGAATCCTTAATTGTATGCTGCGATATGGTACTAACGGTTGTGCTTTACAGCTTCAACATGTCTTCAAATGTCTCTTCATTCAACACGCTGCCGACATAGAAGGAGCCGAATTCACCGTAACGGGCACTGACTTCATCAAAACGCATTTCGTAGATTAGCTTCTTGAACTGAAGTGCGTCATCGGAGAACAGTGTTACGCCCCATTCCCAATCGTCAAAGCCGACAGAACCGGAAATGATTTGCTTTACTTTGCCAGCATAGCTGCGTCCAATTAAACCGTGGCTGCGCATCAAGGTGCGACGCTCGTCCATTGAAAGCATGTACCAGTTGTCATCTAGATCACGTTTTTTGTTCATTGGATAGAAACAAATATAACGGGCCTTGTTTAATACAGGCTTCAAGCGTGCGACAATTTGTGGATTTTGCATAGGATCTTCATCTTTGCTCAAATAATTGCTCAGTTCCACTACACTCACATAAGAGTAGGTTTTAGTTGTATATTTGGCGAAGGTTGTTTTGTTAAAATCATTTTCCAGTTTATTGAGGTCTTCCAGCGTTTCGCGCAGGTGCATCATGACAAAATCAGCCTTTTGTCCGACTACAGTATAGACAGCTGAGCTGCCCAGACCCGCTTCCTCGGTAACGTTCCATTCCTTCATAAACTCTTGAAGCTCGTCCAGTGCTCCGGCGCGCTCTTCATCGTCTGCTGTCTTCCATGCTGTCCAGTTGATGGACCGAAAATCGTGAAGCGCATACCAGCCTTCCAGTGTGGAGGCTACTTCGTTAGGTGTTGCTGGGGTTTGTTGAGGTTGATGTTGACTCACGATCTACACTCCTTTACGATCTGTAAATGGTAATCGGCTTAGCCGAAATATGTGTACTTCCTAATATCATTCCTGTATCCAATACGTGATACTTAACCATTACATTGTAGCTCAAAGTAAAGCTTTTCACCAATGAAAGAAGTGTGAAGAATTTTATTTTTACCATGATGCAGGTCACAAAGTCATAAAATAGTTAGTATTCTCGAAAAAAGTAGAACTCAGACGAATACGGCTGCCAAAAAGGAGAACAATTGCCCTTATTTTGTTGGTCCCACCAGAAGGCAAGTATGATAGAATAGAAAAACATCTTGGAGACCGTTATGTCAGGAAAGGAAGAATGTTGGAATGCGGATGAAAAACCTGCTGCACTATACTGAGAACCACCGCTACTGCGTTTATCGGGAATTTGGCTTGAGCGCACTGGATGAATTGATGCTGGGAAGCGTCTATCAGCCGATGGTAGGCGCATTTGCGGTCAGTCTGTATCGACTGTTGTTCCAGCATGTGCCAGTCGGACAAATCGGTTATTCGCCGTTGGAACAGCAGCGTCGCCTTTTTCTGACACTGGGACTGGAGCCGAGTGAGAAGGGACGCAAGTATTTGATTGAACAGACCTCCAAACTGGAGGCCGTCGGTCTGTTACAGACGTCCAGGCTGTATGCACCCGAAACGGACGACTATATGTATGAATATGAGATGCAGCCGCCGCTCGCACCTGCTGAATTTTTCAGAACACAGCATCTCACCCTTTTGTTGAGAGACAAAATCGGTAAGTTTGCAGTGCTTTCTCTGAGAGAATCATTGTGGAGCAGAGAATCTAGCGAATGGTCGCAATCTTCCTATAATAAAGAGAATATTTCGATTCCATTTTATGAGTTATTTGAACTGAATACCCATGTTATAGATTATGAATTGGAGCAGGCGTTGTCCGAGGTGTCTACTAGCCGTCAGACTGGACCACTTGCGTCAGAATCGGAGGAAGCATTGAATTATGCAGATATTATTCTCCGTTTTCCGCGTGAATCTGCCAATCGTAAGCACGTGGAGCGTCTTCGGTTTGAGCACGAGCAGTTAGGCATGGTCAATTACGTTGTTCGCAAATTTGATCTTTCTGTACAGGATATTAGCCGCTTGCTGGATGAGGACGGTATTTTTACCGAAGCAGGCGACTTGTTGCTCGACGAGCTTCAGCTTCGGGCTAGCCAGCACTCCAGACAGGATCGCAAGCGTCAGGAGGAGCAGCAGGTTCAAGCCGCCAAGGTAGTTGCTTTGCGCCAAAGGGAAGCTTCCACATCTGAAGAGCCGCCTGCAGAGCAAGCTGTGGAAATGGAATTTTATGTGGAGGTTCCCCCACAATTCACAGCCAAGTGTGACATTCACCAATATAATATGATGTTGCGCAACGAGCCTTATCGCCGTTTGCTGCAAACCTTTTTCCCCGGCACGGTTCCCGGTAACCTGCTGGATATATTCGAGAAAATTGATATCAGCTATAAGCTGCCAGGCGAAGTCATCAACGTGCTGATCCATTATTTGATGTCACTGCTCGTATCCGGGAGCGATCAGCGGATTAACCGCAACTTTGTCGAGGCCGTTGCTTCCAATATGCTGCTTAAGCAGGTAAACACTTACGAGAAAGCCGTTCAATATATAAGGGATCAAGCTAAGGTAAAAGGAAAACAGTCCTCTGCTTCTCCTTCCGGCGGTCGATCCCGCGCGTATGCCAAAAATAACGGGCCAGCCAAGCCATCCATTCCAATCGTTCAAGATCAACCTTCCGAGGAGTCTGTATCTGAGGAAGAATTGGATGAACTGCTGCGTCTGGCCGAACGAATGCAATCCGGTAAACAGAAAAAGGTGTAGGTAGATTTTAAGGTATCCATAACTCTGCACTTTTTAAGAAAGGAGGAGCGTTCTTGGAATCACTGGGCGATTTGCTGCAGCAGATGCAGAACCCTTCGTTTCGCCAGCGCACTCGCAATGTAGCCGATCAGGTTCTAAATGATCCGCTCGTGCAGGAGTTTTGTGCTGCGCATCCTGATGTGGACGAAACACAATTGCGACTCAACATGAGCATGCTCTTTCAGTATGCCCGAGATCGTCGAAATTGCGACAATTGTCCGGGACTGGAACGGTGTCCTAACGATTTTCAGGGCCACTTTTGCAAGCTGGGCGTGGAATATCCGAATGGAACTGCTGAAATTGTAGACATTCGGACCCCATGTGCGAAGCAGATTGCTTCCCAACATGAGCAACGGGTGCGTGAGCGAATTAAAAGCTTCTATGTGGATGAACGCGCACTTCTGGAGGGATATAACGCCCTTGAAATTGCGCGTAAAGATTCACAACGCATGCCTGCCGTCACACAGCTATTCCGTTACATTGAAGAAACGAAAAGTCAGGGTCTATCCAAAAAAGGACTGTATCTGGAAGGTACGTTTGGTACGGGTAAAACTTTTTTGATGGGCTATTTATTGCACGAGTTGGCCCTGTCGGGTCTGAACGGTGTGATCGTGTATATGCCTGATTTTGTGGAGGACTTAAAGTCCATGATCCAGGATGGGCAGAAGCTTAAGGAAACGACCGAAATGCTCAAAAATTGTGATCTGCTTGTATTTGACGATATTGGTGCCGAAAATTTAAGCCCGTGGGTACGGGACCACGTGATGGGCTCTATTTTGAATTACCGAATGAACCGCAAACCTACTTTTTATACTTCCAATTATTCTTTGCAGGGACTGGAGAAGCATCTCAGCTTTACGAGCAAGGATGGAGAGGAAATGTATAAAGGACAACGCTTGATGGACCGGATTCGTCCTTTTGTAGATGTCATTACCGTAAAGGGAAAAAATCAGCGGGGGTAAGCGTTTATCCGTCTGCTATTTCGATATCTTACAATTAAAAGACTATTGTGATATAATTAAAAGGTGTCGAAATAGACATTACAGGTTATAATAATCTTGACTTTTCTATAAAGGAGGAACATACAATGGCAATTGTTAACGTGTCCGATCAATCCTTCAACGCAGAAGTCGAAGGCACAGGAACCGTTTTGGTTGATTTTTGGGCGCCATGGTGCGGTCCTTGCAAAATGATCGCTCCTATTCTGGAGGATCTGTCCACAGAAGTTGGCGACAGCGTCAAAATCGCGAAGGTGAACGTGGATGAAAATCCAGAGTCTGCTTCCCGTTTCGGCGTGATGAGTATTCCGACCCTGATCGTTTTCAAAGACGGACAGCCTGTTGATAAAGTGGTAGGTCTGAACTCCAAAGAAGCGCTGAAAAGCATGCTTACTAAGCACCAATAATCATCGCATGTGACCCATGCTCCCGCGGGGGCTTGGTGGAGCGGCCATGAAAGGTCAATGCCTCCGGTTGTAAATACCGGGGGCGTTTTTGTGTATTATTCCTATATATTATAAGTAGTTAGTTGAGTAGTCATTAAGAATGGAAGGAGGAACCGGGCAAATGAAACCTTATGCGGAGGACTTGCAGAATCAGGAAAAGGCGCTGGAGAACATACGGCACAAATTAGCGTTACTGCCGGATGCATCAGGCTGTTATCTGATGAAGAATAGCGAAGGCACCATTATTTATGTCGGCAAGGCAAAAGTGTTGAAAAACCGGGTCCGTTCCTATTTTACAGGTAGCCATAACGGCAAGACGCAGCGACTGGTTTCCGATATTCGTGATTTTGAATATATCGTTACAGGCAGTAATATGGAGGCACTCATTTTGGAGTGCAACCTCATTAAAAAGTACCAGCCACGCTATAACGTGCTATTGAAGGATGATAAAACCTTTCCGTATTTGAAAATTACGAACGAGGCACACCCCAAGCTGGAGGTGACCCGTCGCGTTCTGAAAGATAAAGCAAAATATTTTGGACCGTACCCCAATTCCTACGCGGCACATCAGACGAAGAAGTTGCTGGACCGTATGTATCCGTTACGCAAGTGTGGTGTGATGCCCAAGGAAGTGTGTCTGTATTATCACATGCATCAATGTTTGGGGCCTTGTGTGAAAGAGGTCGAAAAGGAAACGTATGACCAGATTGGTCAGGAAATTGGTTCCTTTTTGAGCGGGGGACATGAGGAAATTAAAAAGGATCTTCAGCGTAAAATGCAGGAGGCCGCAGAGGAATTGTACTTTGAGCGGGCCAAGGAGTTGCGAGATCAGATTATCAGCATCGACGCGATGATGGAAAAGCAGAAAATCACCACATCGGATGCGAAAGATCGAGATGTATTCGGTTTTTCAGTAGATAAGGGCTGGATGTGTGTACAGATCCTATATGTCCGCAAAGGTAAAATGATCGAGCGCCATATGTCGACTTTTCCTTTCTACGGTGAGGCTTACAGTGATTTTATGTCCTATGTGACGCAATATTATAGTGACAACCCAGCAGTGCCGCAGGAAATATTGCTGCCGGATTCTCCTAAGCTGATGCAGGCGAAACAGGTCAATGTCGATCAACCGGTTGCGGCAGAAACTGCACTCTACAGTGCACCTACAGCCGATGTTACCGGACAGACAGATGAGAATGCGATACAAACGGAGACAGAGCATTCTGCTGACTCACTGCTGGTGGCTGAAGAACGGGCAACTTATGCAGCGGCAACGAATCAAGATCAAGCTGGTGACCAAGATGCCGAGATAAAGGAAATAGAAACTCAACTATCCGGTGGACTGGAGGACCCGAGTACGGCGGCTCTCGCTCTGGCTGAATGGTTGGATGTAAAGGTACTTGTACCGCAGCGTGGACTGAAAAAGCAAATGACAGGCATGGCGACGGAAAATGCACGTGTAGCTTTGGATGAGAAGTTTAAGCTGATCGAGCGGGATGAGGAACGAACATCCAAAGCTGCAAGCAATCTCGGACGTGCCATTGGGCTGGATAGCTTGCACCGGGTGGAGGCATTTGATAACTCCAACATCCAGGGTTCCGATCCAGTCTCAGCCATGATCGTGTTTATTGATGGCAAGCCTGCCAAGAAGGAGTATCGAAAATATAAAATCCGTTCTGTGCAGGGACCCGATGATTATGAAACAATGCGTGAGGTTATCCGGCGTCGATATGAACGTGTGCTTAAGGAAAATTTGGAACGTCCCGACTTGATCGTTGTCGATGGTGGACGTGGACAAATTAAGGCGGCGACCGATGTATTGCAAAATGAGCTGGGTTTGTTCATTCCTGTATGTGGTTTGGTGAAGGATGCCAAACATAGAACATCCCAACTATTGGTGGGAGAATCCTCTGAGGCCGTGACACTTGCACGTAATAGCGAAGAATTTTACCTGCTGCAACGGATTCAGGACGAGGTTCACCGTTTCGCCATCACGTTCCACCGCGAGCAACGCGGCAAATCTATGGTAACTTCCCGGCTGGACTCTATTCCAGGCATTGGCGAGAAACGGCGTAAGTTACTGCTTAAGCATTTTGGATCGCTCAAAAAAATAAGAGAGGCCAGTGTCGAAGACTTCCGGCCTCTCTCTATTGGGGATAAGCTTGCGCGTCAGATTATAGCTGCCCTTCGGGAGGAGGAGTCGTAGAATGCGACTCCTCTTTTTGTATAGGTTCAAACATCATTCGATTTGGCTTTTTAGGACTAAACCAATAAATGATGTAACCCACAATGGCTGGAAGTAAGATCCAGAATAGGCCCGCGCTCACGTTCACAGTATCTCCCAGACTCATCACACTAAGTCCCATTAGAATGCTGTCAAAAATAACGTGGCTGAACATGGCGGCAATAAAGCCGTAACGCAGGAACACAAAACTGAACAGCAAACCAAGAAAAGTCAGCTCAATAGGTCTGGAAATCACTGGATAGATCGGATAAAGTGTATGTCCCAGTGCCCAAATCAGCGTGGTGATCAGACAAGCAACAAAAGTATTTTTCACTATTTTTTTGACCATCGGAATACCAAACAGACGGTAGACAGTCTCTTCACCAATACCTGCCATCCAGGCCATAATCGGCAGTAGCCATGGATAAGCCATATTGTAAGGGGATTGCGTGGCATCTGTGGTGGAGAATGTATTAAATGTGCGCTCCAGTATAAAGAATAAAATGGATTGTACCCCGAGCAAAATAAAGGCCCACAAGTAGCCAACATACATACTGCGAAGCACATACAGCCCGTAGCCCGGCTCTTTCGCACGTGGCCATGCATTCAGTCCAACCTGACGCATAAGTCCGTCACCGCCGACCAAGGAGAAGTAGAGCGCTACAGCCATGACGAAGGTAACACCAATCTGGAAAACCATAAGAAATAGAAGCATGCCCTTACCGCCTGCTTCTGCTTGCAATAAAGGCAGCATGTTCATGGTCCCAGCTATACTAGCAATAAAGTATATAACGGATAGAACAATGCCGCGTACAAATGAAGTATGTCGTCGGGTGAGTGACGCATACACAATGGCAAGTACACCCAGCACAAAGCTAAATAGGGCATAACCCGCATAGGTCATCCAATTCGCCCAAAATGTTTGCTTTTCGATATAATCGGTATAGGATGACGGGGCCGAAAAGCTTTGAGTGAAGGAGCGAACATCACCGTCTTCAAAAGTAAAAGCCAGTGTAAGTACCGAGGCGCCAATTTTTTTATCGTCTACGGTATACTTTAATCCGCCTTCTTGTTCAGTGGTCGCGAGCTTCAAGTCCGACGGCTTAAAGCCAAAGCGCTTCACCCATACAGCGGCCGCCTGCTCCTTGGCTTCAAGCGTCATGCCGTCCTCAGCCACACGTACAAGCCTGTTACGTGCTTGTTCATCCGTAGAAATATCAGCCTGCGTGTAATTGGTGCTGGAGGTGATCCGTTTAAAACTAACGACCTTCCCAGTGGATAAATCTACATGAATTTGCAGCTTGCTCTTCGCTGAGGATTCAGGCAGATCGACCCGAAAGGTTTCGTAAGGGTAATTTTTCTTCCATGTACGGTCGTACTGTTGAAGCAGTTTTTCTCTAGATAAATAACCGTACAAATCTGTTTCGGCCTGATAGGTCACCAGAGGCTCCTCTGGCTGTGATTCAGTATATCCCAGCTCGGAGCGGGCGAAGTCCAATGCGTGTATGACCGCTTCTTGTTTGCTGATGACCTTTGCATTCATTACTGATTCTGGACTCGGATTGCTAAGCGAGGGAATAAGCAATTGAAAGATAAAAAAGCAAATCAGGCCAATCCCGCCCAGCAAGCCTAATTTTTTGAAGTTGGCCGTGAGCACGACCGGTTTCCCGATAGGATTCATGAGTTTCCTCCTTAATCTGTAAATAAGAACATCCATTAAAGATATCATACTGCACAGGTTCCCGCCAACAGACCAGCGATATTCATGAAAATAGAGTGAAAGCACTTTAAAGTTCCAATAAAATAAGATAAGCTGCGATTAAACGATGCCCATTCGCAAAATAAAGCCAATTTCACGTTTTTTCGACGAAATCGGTTTTGTGATCTGGATATAGAAGGATTATAATCTTGAGGCAATGCCTATAAAATACATAGGTAATGATATACAGTTGAGCCGAATTTCTATGGGAAAACGGGGGAACCATGTTACTGGGGTGAATTTTACAGCCGATCACTGGTGGATCGGAAGTGTAAATAGGGCATACTGTGCTGCCCGAATCCGTCAGCTAACCTCGTAGGCTATGAGCAGGAACCAAGTCAGGCACTCGGTTTTCCGGTGTCTTTTTTTGTGCGTATAAAAGTGTTTGGATTGGTTAGATAGACCGCTGCGGGTGCAGATTATTCTTCCGATTGCTGTTATCCCCGGATTTTTTGATTGTATACCCCCTTTAATGGTTAAAATCCGGAGATAAAGGCAAACGCTTCGCTTCTTCAGAACAATTCTGCCCCCTTCGCTACTGCCCGCCAATAGCACAGGGGGCCGAGTAGTGCTTGACATGCATTCTTCCTGTATTCAGGGAATGCTAATTATAGTTAACTAAGGTTTGGAAAAATCAAAAAATTCAGGGGCAACGACGATCGGAAGATCAAATGGAACGCGTAGCGAGCTTACACCGTATTAAATCACTGTTTTTATAGTTTTAAGGATTAGGAGAGAAGTGATGAATAGATGAATCCCAATGCAAGCTGGCTCCGGCTTTCTCCACCGCAGATATTCGTTGCGGGCTTTGCCATTATCATTCTAATAGGTAGTTTATTGTTAATGCTGCCGATCTCCAATACAACAGGAAAGCCACTTGCGTTTATAGACGCTTTGTTTACTGCCGCTTCCGCGACCTGTGTTACAGGGCTTGTCGTAAAGGATACGGGGACCTTTTTTACAACCTTTGGTCAAGTTGTTATCGTGGCGCTCATTCAGATCGGCGGCCTAGGCTTTATGACCATGGCTACCTTGATTGCACTGGTGTTCAAGCGTCGGATTTCCCTGCGGGAGCGTCTCATTTTGCAGGAAGCGATGAATCAGACTTCTGTAGAGGGAATTGTCGGGTTAATCCGTAAGGTATTACTGTACTCACTGGTTATTGAAGGCGTATGCGCTACGATATTCTCGGTTCGCTGGTCCTTTGATATGCCCGTAGGCAGGGCGATTTATTTTGGAATCTGGCATGCCATCTCCATGTTTAACAATGCTGGTTTTGATTTATTCGGTGAATTTCGCAGCTTGACAGGTTATGTATATGATCCGATTGTTAATTTTACAGCCATGTTTTTGATTATTTCAGGCGGCATTGGTTTTGTAGTGATGTCAGACCTGGCAGAATATCGCAAGCGCAAGAGACTGTCCTTGCATACCAAGGTGGTACTCAGCATGACGGGCGCTATGATTGTAGTCGGCACGCTCGTGATTTTTGTATTTGAGTTTACGAATCCGAAGACTCTCGGCTCGCTTGATTGGGGTGGTAAGCTATTGGGATCTTTATTCCAGTCCGTTACTCCCCGTACCGCAGGTGCCAATACCTTGGACATTGCAGGCTTGCGGCAGGCTACGCAGTTTTTTATCATCATACTCATGTTTATCGGGGCTTCTCCTGGCTCTACTGGAGGCGGGATTAAGACCACAACATTCGCCCTGCTCATTGGAGCGGTGATTTCGATGCTGCGGGGGCGGGAAGATATTGTACTGTTCAAGTACCGACTTGCGCAGGGACGAATTTACAAGGCTTTGACCATTACACTGCTGGGGTTGCTGTTCGTGATCGGGGTGACGATGATTTTGTCGGCAACCGAAGATCATCATTTTCTGATGATCTTGTTCGAGACGGTATCTGCGTTTGGTACGGTGGGGCTGTCGATGGGGCTTACACCTGATTTGACAGTCATAGGCAAGCTGGTGATTACCCTGACGATGTTTGCAGGTAGACTGGGGCCACTCACGCTAGCTTATGCACTGGGGCCGAAAAAGGGTAAAGAATTATATCGTCATCCGGAAGGTAAAATGATTATAGGATAAGGGAGTTTTCGAGTAGATATGAAGACGCAGCAGTTTGTAGTTATTGGCTTGGGGCGGTTTGGCTCAAGCCTGGCTTTGCAATTGGTGGATATGGGGTGCGAGGTGCTAGGCATTGACCGGAATGAGGATGTTGTGGACAGTATGAGTGAGATGTTGACACATACTGTCGTGGCGGACGCTACCGATGAAGACTCGTTGCGATCACTGGGCATCCGTAATTTCGATTGTGGCATTGTTGCTATTGGTGATGACATTCAGGTAAGCATCCTCACCGCCATTTTGCTGAAGGAGCTGGGTGTGAAAAAAGTCGTAGCCAAAGCCATATCTGTGCTGCACGGGCGTGCGTTAGAAAAGCTCGGTGTGGACCGGATTATTTATCCAGAACGGGATATGGGTATCCGGGTGGCTCACCAGCTAGTCACGCCTAATTTGCTCGATTATTTGGAGTTGTCTAAGGAATATAGTATTGTGGAACTCAATGTACCTGCATGTCTGAATGGCAAAACGCTAGCAGAGCTAAATGCCCGTACCCGCTTTGGTTGTAGCGTCGTGGCGCTTCATACGGCGAATGGTATCCTGATCGCACCGACGGCTATGGATCGATTAAAAGCCGACGATATTATGGTCATCATCGGCTCGAATGATAATATCGGCCGCTTTGAGGATGAGGTTGTTAATGTTAATGAAGAGGGCTAAACCCTTTACACCATACGGTAGCCTGCAAACGACGCACGTGTCTCGCTAATCCAGCGTCGTGCTGTCGGACCGAGATCGGTCGTCTCCGAGTAAATGAGGGAGGTCGTTCGGCGTGTCTCCTTCAAATCGGGCAAGTACAGTGCAGTGAGTCCATTATCCCGTAATAGTTCGCTGCGCAAATAGGATTTGGGTAGCAAGGCAGAAGCCTTACAGGTTGGAAGCAGGCGTACAATTGCCTCGAAGGAGTCGATTTCCATGCGGATATCCGGCATGATGCCGCTGCGCTGGAACAAGTCATCCGTCAGACTGCGATACCAGGTTCCTTTGGAGAAAATAATCATCGGCAGTCCTTGCAGATCTTTCATCGAGGCCGTTCCTGTCTTGACGGTTAATTCATGTCCAATGGAAACAACGAGCTCCAAATGATCATCAAATAGCGGAATGCAACGCAGTCCGACTTCATGAATGGCAGATCCGACAATACCGGCGTCTGCTTTTTTGTCACGTACAAAGGCGACGATTTCATGGGTTTTACCGGTGAGCAGCTTCAGCTCGGTTTGAGGATGCTTGCTCATAAAAGCTTCGACAAGGGTAGGCAGCGTTGTCTGGAGTGTCGTGAGACTTGCGCCGAGTGTAAGCATACTCTGGGCTTCATTTTTGTGCTGGGAGAGCTTTTGTAAGAAGCGAAGCTGTCGTTGCCGTTGCTCTAGTGCGAATGTATAAACAAATCGGCCAGTGGACGTAATTTCGAGCCGTTTGCCCCGACGATCAAAGAGATTCACACCCAGCTCGTCCTCCAGCTTGGCAATTTTGCGGGACAGGGCGGGTTGGGACAGATTCAGCAGTTTGGAGGCTTTATTCAGGCTGGACTGCTCGACAATGACGGCAAAAGCGTTCAAATCCTCAAACAAATCATCCACTTCCTCTCTATATGCAAAAAAGACATAATAATTAATACGTATATTGCAATTCCATTATAAGCCGAAAAGGAGTAACATGAAAGCGACACAAGATGTTCACACTTTTGTTTTTCCTAATAAGGGACACCTTGTTGGACATTTCCTGTCGGGAACTGTCATTTTATATGTTATATTACTATTGAAAACGCTATTATTGGGAGAAGGGAGCATGACCTAGATGAGAGGATTTTATTCCAGAAAGCTGCATTCGCTTCTTGGCGTCATTCCGTTGGCTCTATTTTTTGTTGAGCATTTGGTGACGAACTTCACAGCGGTGGAGGGCGGCAAGGAAGGATTTAATCGCAGCGTGGCCTTCCTGAATGGTTTGCCGCTGGTTATTGTGCTAGAAACTTTATTCATCTACTTGCCATTACTGTTCCACGGAATTTATGGCTTGTATATCGCTTATCAGGCTGACCCGAATGTAAAAAGGTTCGGCTATTCACGTAACTGGCGCTTTCTGTTCCAGCGTATTTCCGGCGTCATTACGTTTGTATTTATTATCTGGCACGTATACGACACACGCTTTCAGGTCGCTCTGGGTAATGTAACCCATGAGGAGCTAGGCGGCGTCATGCATGGCATCGTGACAAACCCGGTTTATTTTATTTTGTATTTAATCAGTGTCGTTTCGGCATCCTTTCACTTTGCTAACGGACTGTGGGCATTTATGGTCAGTTGGGGGATTACTGTGGGACCACGTGCGCAAAAAGTATCTTCTTATATCTGTATGACCCTATTCGTGGTGGTGTCTATCGGCTTCATCGCTTCCCTGCTTGCATTCCGCAGCGCGGAATTTCAGGAAACAGCAACTGCCTTGGTGCAATGCAGTACTTTTAAACAACTACTGTAAATGAGTCATATCCATTATACATTGTGTTGAAATTCTATTTTCAAACGTAAAAGGGGATTTGGTTAAAAATCCTGAAAAAAAGGAGTGAGCAGAAATGGCAGCATCCAACATTATTGTCGTGGGCGGCGGTCTGGCAGGTCTAATGGCTACGATCAAGGCGGCAGAGGCGGGAGTTCACGTTCATTTATTTTCTTTGGTTCCGGTCAAAAGGTCCCACTCCGTTTGTGCTCAAGGTGGCATCAATGGTGCGGTAAATACCAAGGGTGAGGGAGACTCCCCCTGGATTCACTTTGATGATTCGGTCTATGGCGGGGATTTTCTGGCCAACCAGCCTCCGGTAAAAGCGATGTGCGAAGCGGCTCCGGGGATCATTCATCTCATGGACCGCATGGGCGTCATGTTTAACCGGACACCGGAAGGACTGCTGGACTTCCGCCGCTTCGGCGGTACCCAGCATCATCGGACCGCCTTTGCTGGTGCGACGACAGGACAGCAGCTTCTGTACGCTCTCGATGAGCAGGTACGGCGCTGGGAATCTGCGGGTTTGGTGACCAAGTATGAAAACTGGGAGTTTTTACAGGCTGTACTGGATGATGAAGGCATCTGTCGAGGGATTTGCGGGCAGGATTTGCGTACGATGGAAGTGAAGACTTTTGCGGCGGATGCAGTTATTTTGGCATCTGGTGGGCCCGGGATTATTTTCGGTAAAACCACGAATTCCGTCATTAATACGGGCACAGCTGCCGGTGCGGTGTATCAGCAAGGCGTACGCTATGCGAACGGTGAGTTTATCCAGATTCATCCGACGGCTATACCAGGTGATGACAAGCTGCGTCTCATGTCCGAGTCGGCACGGGGAGAGGGCGGTCGTATTTGGACGTATAAGGATGGTAAGCCATGGTATTTTCTCGAAGAAAAGTATCCAGCTTACGGAAATTTGGTCCCTCGCGATATTGCGACACGTGAAATATTCAGTGTATGCGTTGATGATGGACTGGGTATTAATGGCGAGAACATGGTCTACCTCGATCTGTCCCACAAGGACCCGAAAGAGCTGGATGTAAAACTGGGCGGCATTATTGAAATTTATGAAAAATTCGTCGGTGATGATCCGCGCAAAATTCCGATGAAAATATTCCCGGCTGTTCATTATTCAATGGGCGGCATGTGGGTCGATTACAATCAGATGACCAATATACCAGGCCTGTTCGCGGCTGGTGAGTGTGAATTCCAATACCACGGAGCGAACCGTTTGGGTGCGAACTCGTTGCTGTCAGCCATTTACGGCGGGATGGTGGCTGGACCTAAGGCTGTGGAATATATCAAAGGCTTGAAAAAATCTGCACAGGATACAGCGTCCTCCGTATTTGATGCCGCAGTCAATCAGCAGACGGAGAAGTATGAGCGTATTTTGCATATGGACGGAAAAGAAAATGCCTATGTTCTTCATAAAGAGCTGGGCGAGTGGATGACGAACAACATGACTGTGGTTCGTTATAATGACAAGCTGGAAGCTACGATCCACAAGATCAAGGAGCTGAAGGAGCGTTATTCTAACATTAACATCAATGACGCTTCGCGCTGGAACAATGCGGGTGCGGCGTTTACACGGCAACTGTGGAATATGATGGAGCTGGCTGAAGCGATGACCAAAGGTGCGCTGCTGCGCAACGAAAGCCGTGGGGCTCATTACAAACCAGATTTCCCGGATCGCAACGATGAGGATTTCCTGAAAACGACGATTGCGGACTGGACACCGGAAGGACCACAAATCTCGTATGAAGCGGTGGATGTTTCGCTGATCAAGCCGCGTATTCGGGATTATTCCAAGAACAAATAACGGAAGGGAGTGTATTAGATGTCGGAGCAAGCAGTGAAGTCGAATAAAACGGTGAAGTTCGTTGTGACCCGTCAAGCTGATCCTAAAGCCAGTCCCTATACGGAAGAATTCGAATTGGCTTATCGTCCGGGAATGAATGTGATTAGCGCGCTGATGGAAATTCAGCGTAATCCGGTGGACAGCCACGGTAAAGAGACGGCTCCGGTGTGCTGGGAGTCGAATTGCCTGGAGGAAGTATGCGGAGCATGCTCCATGGTGATTAACGGCAAGCCGCGTCAGGCCTGTGCAGCGCTCGTCGATAAGCTGGAGCAGCCGATTACGATCGCGCCGATGAACACATTCCCGGTAGTTCGGGATTTGGTCATCGACCGCAGCCGGATGTTTAATGCGCTCAAGAAGGTCAAAGCGTGGATTCCGATTGACGGTACCTACGATCTGGGCCCTGGTCCTAGAATGGCTGAGAAAAAGCGTCAGTGGGCGTATGAGCTGTCCAAGTGCATGACCTGTGGTGTCTGTCTGGAAGCTTGTCCGAACGTCAACGAGAAGACGACGTTCATCGGACCTGCGGCGATATCTCAGGTTCGCCTGTTTAACAGCCATCCGACAGGGGAAATGAATCAGGAAGAGCGGCTAGAGGCGTTGATGACAGACGACGGGCTGGAAGGGTGCGGGAACTCGCAAAACTGCGTACGCTCTTGTCCGAAAGGTATTCCGTTGACCACTTCTATTGCCGAAATGAACAAGGAAACGACCAAGCATATGTTCAAGCGCTGGCTGACTGTATAGCACTAGACAGCGAATAGGTTATGCCCAAACAGGCTTTTTCTCAAACTGGAGAAAGCCTGTTTTTTGCGCTCAGGAATGATGGAGGGTAACATGGAGGAAGGAGCGCGGGATAGCAGTTATGGTATAATTATGGTATTGTGTATCGTTTTTGGAGAAAAGGAGGCTGGACAGGTGACTGTGCAACCGATAACGAATCGACCTGTCACTAGGTCGGATGTATTGAAGGGATTAGAGGATCTGGGGGTTCGGAGCGGCATGACATTGCTTGCTCACTCGTCGATGCGCAGCTTTGGACGCTTTGTTCCAGGCGGGGCCTCGGTCATTCTTGCCGCACTAACCGAAGCAGTTGGCCCGGAAGGGACGCTGGTGATGCCGACACAGTCACATGACTTGACTGATCCCTCGACTTGGATGAACCCGCCTCTGGATGAGTCATGGTGGGAACTGGTACGCGAGGAAATGCCCGCTTATGATCCGGCCTGGACGCTGACCGGAGGGATGGGCGTCATTGTAGAAACGTTCCGTGGCCTGCCGGGAACCAAGCGCAGCGGGCATCCGCATGTTTCTCTGGCGGCACGTGGACCCACAGCTTCGGAATTACTGGCAGCTCATGAGCTCGACTTTGGACTGGGTGAGCATTCGCCCTTGGCGAAGCTGTACGAGGCAGATGCTTATGTAGTGCTGTTGGGCTGCGGACATGACAGCAACACGTCCCTGCATTTGGCGGAATATCGAACAGCCTACAATGGACGTGAAGTGATCACCCATCAAGCTCCTATGATGGTGGATGGAGCAAAAGCGTGGGTATCTTTTCAGGATTTTAATATTACCTCAGATGACTTTGAGAAGCTGGGACTTGATTTTGAACGGGACTGTCCCTCAGCTTTTACGCGGGTGAACATTGGGGAGGCTTCATGTTTTTTCGCGAGGCAACGTGATTTGGTAGACTATGCGGAGCAGTGGTTGTCCACCCATCGCTAAAGCTTCTGGACGGTAAGAATTCGAATAAGTGAGATCAAGGAATAGATCGCAAGGGGGAACGCATATGGAGAAGACGCCGCACACCCGCCGCGAGAGTCAGGATGGCCCGCATCAGGGGGCCGCTATCCCTCCCGGTTCTTCGCGGCGTTCCGTTTCAAATGAACCAGCCAATCCTTCGCGCCGCCATTTTTTGAAAAAAGCGGCTTTAGCCACAGCCGGAACCGCGCTTCTAGCTGGAGGATATGCTTCCTTATGGGAGCCTAATCATTTGGAAATTACACGCTTCAACTTGTCTATCCCTCGTCTTCCGTCTGCTTTTGACGGAATCAGGGTCGTACATTTTAGTGATGTGCACTTGGGTTTTCACATGGATGAGCAGGATTTACGCGAGCTTGCGGACCGGATAGCAGGTCTGAAGCCAGATTTGCTCTGTTTTACAGGCGATATTGTGGATGATTATGCAGTATCCATGAAGGCTGCTGTTCCAGTTATGGCTTCTATGCACGCCACACTTGGCAAATTTGCTATTCTGGGCAATCATGATTATAGAGGCTTACCCGCCGGAGTACAGGAATTGTATCCGAAAACCGGGTTTACGTTGCTGAGAAACGAGCATGCGATTGTAGAGCGCGCGGGGCAGCGTGTAGCCATGGTCGGTTTAGAGGATAACATTATGGGCAAGCCCAATCCGCAGCGTGCCATCCACGGACTACCTGATGAGATGTGCAAGCTCCTGCTGATGCATGAGCCGGACTATGCAGATGTGGCGGCGCAAATGTCCTTTGATCTTCAATTGTCGGGGCATACGCATGGAGGACAGGTTCGCTTGCCGGTCATTGGAGCGCCAATGCCGCCTCCGGGTGGACGCAAGTACATCCAGGGATTATTTCATGTGGGAACGGAGAGAATGCCGCTATATGTTAGCCGAGGCATTGGCATGACACATCTGCCGATTCGCGTGCTGTGCAGGCCGGAGCTTAGTGTCATTACACTAAAATCCGGCCAATAGGCCATGATTTTTTTTCATCTTCGTCATATAGTTTGGAACTACATAAAGATGGCTTGAATGTAGTGTAGAGATGTAGTCGTTTCGGACAAAGGAGTGAGGTTCAGATGGATCGTATTGCTGTCATTTCAGATATTCATGGCAATTGGCCTGCCTGTGAGGCGGTGCTGGAGGATATTGCTTCCCGAGGCATTAGCCGTGTGTTTTGTTTGGGGGATCTGATCGGCAAAGGGCCTAGCCCGAGCGAGGTTCTGGATGCTGTCCGTCAACGTTGTGAAGTGGTCGTGCGGGGGAATTGGGATGAGCTGGTCAGTATTACGGATGATCTCAATTTTAGCTGGCAAGCCGAGCGCTTGGGGGCAGAACGAGTGCAGTATTTGGCACAGTTACCGTTTCATTATGATTTCAGAATGAGCGGACGCCGTATCCGTCTGGTGCATGCCTCGCCGCAAAGTGTGTATCACCGTGTGCAGCCATGGGATGAGCCGGAAAAACGGCTTGCCATGTTCGATCCGTTAGCAGAAGAAAATGGAAAAGTTGCTTTTGCTCCGGATGTTGTGGGATATGGTGATGTGCACAATGCTTTTATCCAGCATTTTCAGGGAAAAACACTTTTTAACGTCGGCAGTGTCGGGAATCCGTTGGATGTTACGCAGGCTTCCTACTGCATTTTAGAGGGGGAGATGGGAGAGGAGCAGCCTACGTCCTTCTCCATTCATTTTGTACGTGTACCTTATGATATAGAACTGGCGGTAAAACAAGCGGAGGAAGCTGATGTGCCTTCTTTGCCGTATTATATTCGAGAGCTGCGTACAGGAATTTACCGCGGGATTCAGGAACTGGATTAAGTATGGAAACATTCATTTCTAAAAGCCAATCCATCCGCAGGAGGGAACATTGTGCTGACCAGAGAAATGCTTCGTCTTGGGCTACCGGAGCTTTACACCCGCCGAGTCCGATTGCGCCAGCTAAGAACGGAGGATTATCCCGCGCTGGAACGGATCCTATCCGATCCATTGGTGATCCAATATGTGAATCGAATTCGCAAGCCAGTCTATGCACGAATGCGGCGTCTGGTTGCGCAAATTAAAATTTCTTCCGATTCACTAGATTCCCTGCATTTTGCGGTGGAATGGCATCCGAGAAATACAGAAGAAAGCAATCTACTTAGTGAATCCAATGAGCTTACCTCTTCACCGTTGCTCGGTATCGTCTCTTTTCAGCAATGGAATGAAAGAACGGGGGAGGCGCAATTGGGCTATATTCTGGATCGTCCTTTTTGGGGACAGGGGCTGGGTACAGAAGTGGTGGGAGAAATGTTGAATTTTGGTTTCGGATCTTTGAAGCTCCATCGGATCGAAAGTCGTTGCCAAGAGGATAATCAGGCTTCTATGCGCGTGCTTATGAAAAATAAGATGCGCCTGCTGCGTACCATTGGTGCTTATGATCCCTCAGGAGTGGTACCAAGTGTATTGGTATTTTCGATAACCCAAGGGGACTATGCATAGAAATGGAAGTGGAATATTTTGTTACAAAGATGAAATATAACTGCAAAACAACTCTAACACAGGACGGGTACAATACAGACATGACCCCCTTTTGAATAATATATGTTGCTGGGCCCGACGATTCGGGTCCTCTTTTTTTGTTATCCTATAGTAGGGCCTTCTCTATTTCTGCGGAAGCGAGTAGCCTTCTTGCCTTGGCTGTGCTCAGTTATATTTCAATTTGTTACAAAAATGAAATATAACTGCAAAGTTACTTTAACATAGAGTGGGTACAACATAAACATGACCCCCTTTGAATCATATATATATTGCTGGGACCCGAAGCTTCGGGTCCCCTTTTTTTTGTGATTTTTAGGAACGGGTCAGGCTGGTTATCAGCTCTGGAAGCCATACATTTAGGGAGAGAAATGAGTACCCCTCTGACTGGGCTTTGGACGTATCCATGTACCACGATTGTGTAATACCAAATGGAGACATGTGCTCGTCTGCTGTTTTTTCTTTCATCACAGCTTGTTTTCCAGTTACCTGCTCAATGATCGAAATGATCTCCCCAATCCTCACTGTACCGTCGGAGCAAGCATTTACAGGCCCTGTTAAAGGAGTGTGACCAAGCCAAAACAGAAAATCTGCGGCTTCATCGGAACGAATAAATGAGATTTGTGCTGCGGCATTAGGTACTCCGATTTCTGTTCCTTCACGAACATGCTCGATATGAAAATGAAGTCTTTTCGTATAATCGTCTGTCCCCAATACAATTGGAAAACGAACAGCAACTACAGGAAATGTAGCTTGCTGCATAAAAACTGCTTCTGCCTGCCGTTTAGCCTCCTGATATGTAAAATCGTCTTTCCCGCCCTTGCGAACCGGGTAAGCTTGAGGGTCAAAGATGCTCTCTGTCAGCACTTCCGGTCTCGAATCATAGACGGATAGGCTGGAGGTCACGATATACCTCTTGGCTTTAGCATCAAAAATGCGGCAGGCTTCGCTGGCTTCATCAGGAGAAAAGCAAATATTATCATAAACAACGTCCCACACTTGCTCGCCTACTGCCTTAGCGAGCGCTTGCTGGTCGGTACGATCTGCACAGATCCGCTGAACGCGGTCACCGAACGAATCGCTTGTTTGGCCTCGTGTGAGGATGGTAACGGAGTTCTCGGAACTCTCCAGCAGACGTTCCACCAGTCTCTTGCCAAAAAAGCGCGTTCCACCCAGTACAAGTATCTTTTTCATACTTACATCACTCCTTCTGAAATGGTTTTCATTTATATTAAGATAGACGGACTAATGAATGTAAAAGATACAGGACGCAATGAAAAAAAGGAGGATCATATGCCATACGTAGAGATTCAGGATTTAGAAATGTATTACGAAAAAATGGGTACAGCTGCGAGGCAATGTGGCTTTATATTGTGCGGTGAAGCACCCTCAAATGTTTGCGACCGTTACGACCATAGGCTGTAGTGGAGTCGCATGTCCTGAGGGGGCAGATGAATTTGATTATGCGTCAGAGCGCACAGGATTGGCGCCAATATCCGCAATTGACACGTAGTGAGTTAAGTAGCATTACGTGCCCTGCATTATTTATCGCGGGTGAACATGACGATTTCGCCACAGAAGAGCAACTCCTGGAATTATGCTCAGGGGCCCAAGACTCACGTTATCTAATTGTTCCGGGTTGTAGTCATCGACCGCACATGCTTAGAGAGAAGCCGATCTTAATCAATGATTCTATTCTTTCATTTTTGAACAAACATGCGATTCGTTGAACCAATCATTCGCATAGCGGTGGAGCACCGCCTAATCCTACTCTCCTAGAAGCTTCAAGAAATTGGCCGGCACCGTAATTTGCTGATTATTAATCATAATCTTCCGAAGCTCCTCCATGGAGTCCTCTTCACCTCTAGCGTCTTTAATCTCCTTAATTTCACGATGCAGTCGCTCCATTTGGAGATCTAGCGCATTAGCGGAGTCTGCTGCGTTCTTTAATTCACGTGTCAGACTTTCGGGAACGGACTGGTTGTACTTATAAAATATTTTATGCTCCAGGCTGGCCCAGAAATCCATCGCAATGGTTCGAATTTGCACCTCTACGCAGACTAGCTCCTCACAATCCGACATGAATACAGGAACTTGAACCAGCAAATGCAGGCTCTGGTAACCGTTCGGCTTGGGGTTCTTGATGTAATCCTTAATTTCCAGCACCTTCAAGTCACTTTGTCTCTGAAGCATGTTACTGACATCATAAATATCAGAAATAAAAGAGCAAGTAATACGCAAGCCGGCGATATCCTTGATATGATCTTTGATAGCATCCAGCGATAACTCGCTATGTTTACGAATCATTTTATTCATGATGCTCTCAGGAGATTTAAGGCGTGATTTGGTATGCTCAATAGGGCTGTAATCGTGTAATGCCTGAAATTCCTGCTTTAATATTTCAATCTTGGTTTCCATTTCGTCGAGCGCAAATTTATAGATTAGCATAAATCGCGTGATGTCATGCTTTAGCTTTTTAAATTTGTCCATAGGATCTTCCAAGTGCATATGTAATTCTCCTCACACATAGATGTCATAATCTTGCTAAGCATTCGCCTTTGCAATGGAATTATTACCTTATAAATTACAATCCCCAACAATTCCATTGCAGCAGCGTTCGTAAGATCAAATGATTTGCGGAGAGGCAATTCCCACCTTGAATTTTAAAGCGCCACAGAAATTTTACGTTTTTCTTTAAAATAGACCCATTCCCGGAAGCCGATATCCTTCAGCATTGCCTTTACTTCTTCCCAGTCATCGCCTACCCGCGAAGGTTTATGGGCATCCGAACCAAAAGTAACCTCCACACCAAAATGGTGCGCTCTTTCTAAAATAGAAGCAGACGGGTACCATCCGCCACTCAGTTTGGTTTTACCCGAAGTGTTAATTTCAATCGCCACATTGGATTCCGCAATTACCTGCAAGGTTTCATCAATGGCTTCATCAGCAGGAATGTCTGAAAAGGCTGGAAAGTTCCCCTTCATTGCGTCAATATGGCCTAAAATCTGAAACATGCCGCTTCGCGCAGATTCCTGAATGAGCGCATAGTAGGCTTGTTTGACCTCGATTTTACGAGCGTCGCTTAATTTGTTCCAACGGTTACGGTTAAAAATGCTGTCCCCTTCGACATTGTGAATCGACCCAATGAGATAATCAAATGGATAAGGAGCCAGAGTGGAACGATATAATTCAGCAAAATCAGGAAAATAATCCGTTTCCAATCCGAGGAGCACGTCAATACGTCCTTCGTATTCTTTTTTAAGCTGTTGTACCTCTTCTACGTATTCAGCAAGCTGTGATTTGGCCATATAAATTTTAGGAAAAGCCTGATCCTGTTCGCTGCCCAGGAAAGGGGAATGGTCCGAAATACCAATCGCTTGTAAGCCCGACTGAATGCCTGCTTCAATGTAATCTCGAATGTTTCCGTCTGCATGACCGCAGCGGAAATGATGGGTGTGCAGATCAAATTTCATAGCCTGTCTTCCTTTCGTAATCAGGGTTTATATTGCGTATGTTGTTCATAGCGAATTACGTTATTCAGAACTGGTGAAATTCGTCTCCGGCATCCCCTTCAGATCACTTAAAAATTGCTGCATGGCTGAGTTTAGATATCGGCCGGATTTATAAATCACTCCTACCGGATGACTAACTTCCAGCTCAGGAATATGGATCATTTTTAATGTGCCTGCACGCAGTTCAGAAGTGACCGATAGTCTGGAAATAATGGCCGCACCGAGATTAATTTCGACCATCCGTTTGACTTCCTCACTGCTGGACAACTCAATCACGACATGAGGCACGATTTGGTGCTTTTTAAATACATCGTCTACGAATTTTCGTCCCACCGTATCAGGAGAGAGCAGAATCAGCGGAATTTCCCGAAGGGCTTCAATGGTAGCATGTGGTTGTGAAGCCAGCGGATGAGTAGGAGACACGACTAGCTCAAAGGAATCGTAATACAGAACCGAAGTGCTTAAATTAGGATTACGTTCGATCAGATAGCCGATGCCAACATCAATAAGTCCGTTCTCCACCTGCTGATAAATCATGGAGGAAGCCATGGATTGAATGGAGGTTTTGATGAGAGGGAACTGATCCTGAAAGTAGGAAAGCACGCGCGGTAAAATTTGAATAGCGATGGATGTTGTGGTACCCAGCGCAATGTGACCCTGTGGTGTTTCGTTTAGATCGTACAATTTTTGTCTTAATTCCTCAACAACCTCTAATATGCGCTCGGCATGTTCCAAAAAAACAGCTCCCCGGTCGGTCAGGGTGACAGGCTGGTTGCGGTCAATCAGGATGGTTTTGAACTCATCCTCTAGACTTTTAATTTGGGCGGACACCGCCGGCTGCGTCAAATTGAGAAGTTCTCCGGCTTTGCGGAAGCTCATCGTTTTGGAAATCATGATAAGTGTTTCGAGTTGACTGATGTTCATGAAGTTCCTCCTCTCTTTTCTTAATCTTATCGCAGCTGTATAGAATGAATATTTTTAGCCAATCCATAGGTTCATATGTAAAACCGTCGTTATGCTTTATTTCATTAAATTATAGGTTATTCGAGCAGGAAGGGCAATGAATCGAAGCAGAGCACCTTAAAGTGTGGTATATTGGGAAATAAAGACTAAAGTCCTGATATCCTTCAAAAATAATCAATCTAAAACCGGTAAGAAGTAAAGATATAGGACATTATTCACATTTTTTGTGGTTTAGCTATAAAAAATTACCGGGTAGCTGTCGATAAGTGATATAGAGAGCATTTTAATGAGGATCGATTCGTTTTACAGTAATATTTAATTAAAAAATTCTAATTTAAATGGGACTTTTGTTGTGTGTCTAAAAGCCCATCGTAAAGGGGCGCTTTGATCGTGAAGGCAGAAGTGATAAATCCTTTTTTGGAGTCGGCGCGACGGGTCATTGAACAATTGATCCAAGTATCTCCTTCATCCGGAAATCTTGGTGTGAAAAATGTCGAGCTGGTGGACGACCACATCTGGATTATGATCGGGATGACCGGACAGCTTAGCGGAAATATTGTGTTCGGCCTGAATGAACAGGTGGCGCTACGTATGGTATCAGCGATGATGGGCGGATTTGTGTTGACTGAAATTGATGAGATGGGAAAAAGCGCAATTTCAGAATTGGGCAATATGATTAGTGGTAATGCCAGTACGATTTTGTCCAGTCAGGGAATTGTCGTGGATATTACGCCTCCGCAGGTCATGAAATCAGAAAACTTGACCACTTTTGTGCCTCAGCGTGCCCTTTATATTCCGCTCACGGTGGAAGGAATCGGTGAGCTGGATATTCAGGTGATGATCTCTTAATATTAAAGGAGCAAGTTTCTTTAATGTGGAGGGATGAGCGTGAGTATACTACAGGACAAGATAGTTGTGATTACAGGTGCATCTAGTGGGATTGGCGCCCTTTGCGCTCAGTTGTTAAGCGAAAAGGGCGCGATTCCTATTTTAACAGCACGCTCGCAGGAGCGACTGAAGCAAGTATCTGCGGGAATCAGCGGCAGACATGAGCTTATCCAACTGGACGTCACCCGCCAGGAGCAGGTAGAGGCTGTTGCAGCACGAGTATTGGGACAGTACGGACGGGTCGATATATTACTTAACAATGCAGGCTACGGAAAGTTTGAGTATTTTAATGAAACCGACCTGACGGAGTTTGAACAAATGATGGACGTGAACTACATGGGTGTTGTTCGCTGCATCAAGGCGTTTCTGCCACAAATGACAGAGCGGGGTCTTGGACAGATTGTCAATGTAGCATCAATGGCCGGGAAAATCGGGACAGCCAAATCGTCTTCTTACACGGCGACGAAGCATGCTTTGCTCGGTTTCAGCAATGCGCTCCGGCAAGAGCTGCGCGGGAGTGGAGTGACTGTAACGACGATTAATCCGGGGCCGATCGACACACCGTTTTTTGAGTTGGCAGATCCTTCAGGAGGATATGTTCGAAATGTAAGCTGGTTTATGCTACAACCAGATAAGGTAGCACGGCATATCGTAAGAGCGATGGAGCTTCGCAAGGAGGAGGTTAATCTGCCACGGTGGGTATCTCCTTTTCTCAAGCTGTATCAGTTAGCTCCCAGACTGACCGACAGGCTGGGTCATGGGGTGATGAATAAGAAATAAAAGATGTCCCGTAAGCCATTAGCTATGGTGAGGGACATCTTTTATTTTTGTGATTTGGTAACAGGGCTATTTTCGCATATAATGGAGAGTAACGAATTTACGTATAGGGGTTGGACCTTTTCATGACATTGAATTTTGAATCGCTCGGCGTTGAACAAGATCTGTTGGACAAACTGACTGAGCATGAAATTACACAGCCTTCGCCAGTTCAGGCAGAGGCTATACCGGAAATAATGAAGGGAAAGCATGTATTGGCGCGCTCACAAACTGGCACAGGCAAGACACTGGCTTATTTGCTGCCGCTGTTGCAAGCGATTGATCCGCAGAAAAAGGCTACGCAAAAGCTGATACTAGCTCCAAGCCAGGAACTGGCCATGCAAATTGTACGTGAGGGTCAGCGCTACGGTGAGCATCGCGGAATCCGTGTACTCGGTCTGATTGGTGGGGCGGCTATCAAACGTCAAATCGAAAAGCTCAAGGATCATCCACAGCTTGTCGTGGGCACACCAGGACGTGTACGGGAACTCATCGCTTCAAAAAAGTTGAAAATGCACAATATTACAGCCATTGTTATCGATGAGGTGGATCAGATGTTCCAGCTCGGCGGAGCAGGCGATGTAACCAATATATTGGGCACCGCCCAACGCGATCGTCAATTGGTATTCCTGTCCGCAACGCTGAACGACGAGATTCAGTCGCTGGCGAAACGGGAGATGCGTGAATACGTAGAAATTGGGATTGATCCCGACCAGAAGACGGCCAGTGGACTGGAACACTATTACTTTGTATCTGAAGAACGGGATAAGGTGGATATGCTGCGCCGTCTGGTACGTCATTTTAATCCGAGAAAAGCGCTGGTGTTCGTGAATACAACCAATGCCATCGGGGAGATTGAGGCCAAGCTCAAGCATATGGGGCTGACTACGGCATCCTTGTATGGAGATGCGGATAAAGTCACGCGTAGCAATGTGTTGGCCCGATTCCGTGAGGACAAGCTCAAAGTGCTGGTCGCTTCGGATGTGGCAGCCCGTGGTCTGGATATTGAGGGCCTTGAAATGGTTATTCATTTTGATCCGGCTACGGATAGTCAAGCTTATGTTCACCGTGCAGGACGGACAGGACGGATGGGACGCAAAGGATTGGTGGCATCGGTTGTCACTGACCGTGAAACGTTCATCATGCGTAAGTTCTCCCGTGAACTGGGCATTGACATCGCAGAGCGTGCGTTGCATGGAGGTCGAGTAGTTGTGCCGCGTCCGGCGGATGCCAAGCGTGCACCTGTAAGACCCTCCGAGGCTAGATCCTTATCTAACGGAGCATCGGCGGAGGACCGAAAGGCACCTGTTCGTGCCGAAAACGGACGTCCTGGCAGGAATTCCGCGAACGGTTCAGCTCCAGGCAAGAGCAAAGGTGCAGCCTTGTCCAAAGCAGGAAAAGCACAGCGCGAGCGTGATCGCAAAAACAAGGGTGCACCAAGATGGCTGAAGGAAAAAGGATCAAAACCGAACGAGTAAGGGAGAAGAGGGGGAGCCATGGAACAACAGCCTGTGTTGCAAATTAACGGACTGACCGGCGGATATAGCGCCAAGCGCCCGGTGTTGCATCAGATTTCGCTGGATGTGAAACCGGGCGAAATGGTAGGACTGATTGGTCTGAACGGGGCCGGGAAAAGTACGACCATGAAGCATATTTTGGGCCTGATGACACCGCAGGCCGGAGAAATTCGTGTGCAGGGGCATAAGCAGGATGAAAATCCCGAGGAATATCAGGGAGCCATTGCTTTTGTACCTGAATCTCCAGAGCTGTATCCTGAAATGACGGTGATGGAGCATATGGAATTCACGGCCAGAGCGTACGGAGTTAGCGAAGCAGATTTCCGCACACGCAGTGATCAAATGCTGGACTTGTTCCGTATGCGGGATAAAAGTGGAAGTATGTCGATGCACCTGTCTAAAGGGATGCGCCAGAAAGTGATGATTATGTGTGCATTTTTAGCGGGACCGCCGTTGTATGTCATAGATGAACCTTTTTTGGGTTTGGACCCGCTTGGTATTCGTTCCCTGCTTGACTTTATGTTAGAGATGAAGCGTTCGGGTTCGTCCATTCTACTCAGTTCTCATATTTTGTCCACGATTGAAAATTATTGCGATCGTTTCATTGTACTTCATCAGGGTGCCATCATTGCGCAGGGTACGCTGGACGAAGTGACAGCACAGGCGGGTAAGCCGGGCATGCCGCTGGAAGATGCATTTTATGAGCTGGTACAGGGCAGGGAATGAGCATGGATTTGCAACGTCTGCATAAAGAAAGACGTGTAGCGTTCTGGGGACAGGTGTTGCCTTATCTGGGCTATGTCATTCAGAGCGGTCTGGCGGTGGTGTTCGGCTTTGCACTGATTGCCTTTGCCGCATGGTACACGTCGCTACTAATGCATACTCCACCGGATTTGCCCATCCGCTGGATCATGCTTATTGTGGCTATTCCGATTGCTCATGCGAGCTTTCGTACGTATTTAAACGCAGCGGATATTGTTTTTCTCCGTCCACAGGAGCACGCAATGCACTATTATTTTAAGGCCAGCCGGATTCGGGGTGTGGTGTATAAAATATTCGGTTTGCTATTGCTGTCTATTATAGTGTGGCCGCTGTATATTCGCAGTGATTCCGCGCCTAAGCCGTTGCTACTGACCCTGCTACTGTTCGTGCTATTAAAGCTGCTATTCAGCTACGGCGGCTGGCAAGAGCTTCGTATGGTATCGATTGGCGGGAGTATAGGCTATCGTCTGCTTCGGTGGGTGTTGGCTGTGCTGATGGTAGCCGCATGGCTATGGCAGCCTCCACTACACAGCGTACCATTTATCATATTGGTCGGTGTGGTGTACGTGCTTGTTCTGCGTTTTCCGGTCAAGCTGCTAGTGGCTTGGGAAAAGCTGATTCGTACAGAGGGTATGCAGGCTGCTCGGGTGATGCGCACTTTGGGCTGGTTTGTCGATGTGCCCGCCCTTACGCAGAGAGTGACGCCGCGCCGTTGGCTATCCTGGTTGGGAGGTAACATACCTTGGAACAGAAGGGGAGCGTATCGTTATCTGCTGTTTAAGACGTTCCTGCGCACAGAGCCAGCAGGTATTGTCATTCGGCTCGGGATTCTGGGGTTGTTAATTATATATATCACCCATGCTAGTTGGATTGGTATTGCAGTATATTTATTTTTCATATTCCTCATTGGTGTACAGGTCACTTCACTAAGGCAGTATCACAAGGATTCGTTATGGCTTCAGTTGTATCCGATTCCTGCGCATAGTCGTCGTGCGTCTTTTCTCGACTTTGTTGTTCGGTTGACGTTGCCGGCTGCTGTGGTTCTGTGGCTTCCTTTTCTGGCAAAGGGAACGGAAGATCTACTGTCTACACTGCTCACGTTGCTTGGGGGAGTTGCAGTAGTGTTCCTGCTACGAGGCGCTCAAGCCAAAAAATGGCGTTTGGACGGTCAGGATGAAGAAGAAGTGTGATTTGTATCTATGTGAATAAAGTAAAGGCTAATTCGCAGGCAGCACTTGCTGCTTGCGAATTAGCCTTTTTTTGTACTGCTATCATAGCCGTGGGTGCAGATATCCGTCAGCTTATATAAAGATCGTTTTGCTGATGATAACTAATAAAATGAACAGTACCAGAATTGTTCCTGTGCTTGTGAATGCGCCGTAACCACCGTAACCGCCTCTTGTTTCTTCTGCTCCCATGCTCATTCTCCTCTCGGTCATTGTGATAAAGGATACATCGTATCTTATGAAGTGGATTTTCAGATTGCGTGGGCCATTGCTCAGGTATGTTGCTGAATCGCCTTATATTTTTCATCAGATGTAGGGGAGGAGAGAGGAAAAGACACGTATTGTCGAGAATAGAAGAAGTACGTAATCATTATCACTTGGAAAGTGGGAAAGACGAGATGCTGATAGATAAGCTGCTCGTGAACATATTTCTTGTGTTTGTACCGTTATTGGTATATAGCGCTTTGTCAGATCATCGGCATATGAAACATACCCCGTTGCTTATGGGAGGGGTGCTGGGTGTGTCTTCTGTGCTTTGCCTTATGTTTTCGTATATTTGGTATGGACTATTTTGGGATCTTCGATATGTTCCTCTGATCCTTTCTGTTTTATATTTTGGTCCTAAGGCAGGGCTTCTGAATATAACGTTGATGGTGATGGCTCGTATGTATATAGATCCTGAGTCTATAGTGGTGAGTTTTCCCAGCATGATGTTGTGTTATTTGGGGCCTCTCTTGGTGAGAAAAAAGTTTATGCAGCTCAATAGTATATTGCTTCGGGTGGGCATGAATATGCTAATGAGTATATGGACCAGTATTGCCATGTTTATATTTCTGTTAATACATTCCTGGGTCAATGGAAGGCTAGATAAGGATGAGATCGAGCTGATCCGGGCAATACTCTGGTTCGGTATGATTCAATTCCTAAGCATTGGAGCCTCCTCTTTCTGGATGGAGTTTAGTTTGGAACGGGAAGAAATGAGAAGAAAGATTAAATATGCTGAGCATCTGAATACGTTAGGTGAACTGGCTGCCTCTATGGCTCATGAAGTACGGAATCCATTGACCGTTATTAAAGGGTTCTTGCAAATGGTTCAGTCAGGGCTAGAAGGGAAAAATCGCAGATATATTGCTTTGGCACTAGCAGAGGTCGATCGGGCTGAAAGAATTATTAGCGACTATCTGAACTTATCCAGACCGCAGATTGGGAACACAGAGCTGATGGATCTGTCTGGCATGGTTCAACAGATTGTTTTGCTTTTGAAACCGATGGCGACCAAGCAAGGCGTAAGACTGTATACTGAGCTAAGGAATGAAATATACGTACATATGGATCGTAATCAGCTGTTACAGGCGTTAATACATGTGACGAAAAATGCGATCGAAGCTGCGGATGATGGAGGCAGGGTATACATAAAGCTGGCGATTCAGGAAGAGAAGGCATGTCTGCATATTAGGGATACAGGAAAAGGCATGAGTCAGGAGCATCTGGAGCGAGTGGGTACTTTGTTTTTTTCAACCAAAGAGGTAGGAACGGGACTGGGAACGGTCGTCTCCTTTCGAATCATTGAAGCCATGAACGGAAGTATACACTATGAGAGTGAGCCCGGAGTCGGAACGGAGGTAGTCATCCTGCTGCCACTCGCACAAGAATCAATGCTCGCTGCTGAAGGATAGTTTGTTTCGAAGTGTGACTTACAATGGTTCAGCCCATTAAAAAGCGGTATGCCACAACATCCGGCATACCGCTAATGATGCTATATTGAATCTGTTACATATTATGCGTTCAACAAATCTTGTGCGCCACGGTAAACAATGTCATACAGGTCTTCCAGATACTCTTCCTCGATACATGAGAATGCGATTCGGAGATCATATTCACCCAGCGCAATTGTTCCTACCCCATATTGTTCCAGCAAATGTGTGCGCAGTCGTTCAGCGGACAAGCCGTTCAGCTTAAGGCACATAAAATAACCCGAATTGAAAGGATAGTAGCTCCATACATCTCCGTATTTTCCACTATCGAGCAACGCTTTGACTTTATTAGCCCGCCCCTTCATAATTTGGAACTTTTCATTTTTCTGTTGTGCAAAATCGGGTGATTTGAGGGCATCCAGGACGAAGGTTTGAGATGGGTGAGGACCGCTCGAAATCGTTGCCCGAATAATCCCTAATGTTTTTTGTTCCAGTGCGCTCAGTACATCCTGATGTTCCGAAGCAAAGGTAATAAATCCGACACGGAAGCCCCAAACGAATTCTTCTTTGGTAGCTCCGTCAATTTTGACGGGTAGAATTCTCGGATGAAGTCCAGCTAACTGACCGAATAGTGATTCATGCAGGGAGTCCTCGAAGAACAGACCAAAATAAGCGTCATCCGTCACAACTACGACATTGATGCCTGCTTCTGCGGCTTCCTGAATGGCAGCAACAATCGCTTTACCCTCTTCGACTCCCGGTGTGTAGCCCGTCGGGTTATTCGGGAAGTTCAGCACAACGATTGCTTTGCCGTATTCTTTCTGTGCCAGTAGCGCCTCGCGTAATCCTTCACTATTAAAACGTTGATCCTCTGTGAACAACGGGAAATTCACCAAACGTCCATGACGGCGAATACCGAAAGTCAGCTCATAGTTTTCCCAGTTTTTGTCTGGGTAAATGACAGCGTCCCCTTCATCCGTGAACAGGTCGGCAACGATGCTCAAACCATGGGTCAGCGCGTTCGTAACTACGGGAAGGCCATAACCTTTTCCAGCCAATGAAGGGTTTTCCTTCAGCATTTTGTCACGCCATACACTACGAAGTTCAGGTTTGCCCGCAGGGGGTGCGTAAGGGTATAAATCCTTGGGATTGTAAGCGGACAGCTTCTCCTGAATGACCTCCAAATGCATAGGACCGTTACCTTCCGTAGCAATACCAATCGTGGCGTTGTACTTTTTAGCAAGCTTCCCGGCTTCTGCGGATTGACTCAAAATCCCCTCTTTTGGGAAATAAATTTCTTTCCCTAAAAGAGAAAGCATTTGATATACATGCTCGTTGCCTGTCTGAATGTTTTGGTTTAACTGCGCTGCCAGTGGATTCATTCCCGTTTCATCCTTCCAAGTCATTTTGATTACATATTATAGCATCACACACGGTAAGCGTCACGCAAAAGCATCTGGGAGCATAAAAACGCATTTTTTTGCTTAATGAAGGCGCTGAGCTTATATTATAAATTAACGGGATAGAGGACAACCAAAGATTAACAAGAGGAGGTGCAGATTTTGCTGGATACATCTGCGTCATCGTTTATCCTGTTGTCGGCCTTCGCCAAAATTGTGTGCGAGCCGGGCTGGAAATGGCAGGTACGCGAGAAGCCGATGCCAAACTATGATTTATTCTATGTATGGAGCGGAGAAGGAACAGTGGTCTTAAACGGAACATCGTATCCGGTGAGCAAGGGGAGTTGCTTCCTGTTCAAGCCGGGGGATGATACCCGTGCCACACATAACCCGCAAAAGCCGCTCATACTTACCTATATTCATTTTGATCTCATCGAACAACCAGAGCTAGTCCCTGCAAGCTACCGTATGCTGGAGGAAACGTTCGAGGTAGAGCATATGCTTGCCAGGTACGTTCGACTGCGCCTGGAGCGTGCTTACGGAGCTGACGAGGAAGGCAAGCTGATTCTAAAACAACTGATGATTCATCTGCTGCGTGCGGACCGTAAGGAGCCGCAGGAGCAACAGGCCAGTAACCAGCTCACCGAGGTCATTCGGGAAACGGCCAACTACGTGCGTCAGCATCCGGGACTTCCTCATCGCGTCGAGGATTTAGCTGCACGGGCAGGGCTGTCACCGCGTTATTTTTCGATTAAATTCAAGGAGCTGCTAGGTGTTTCCGCGCAATCTCATATTATCAGCATGCGGATTGAGCGTGCACAGCATCTACTGCTGCATGCGGGAATGAATGTGACCGAGGTGGCAGAGGCTTTGGGGTATCGTGACATCTTTTTTTTCAGCCGCCAATTCAAGCAATACACGGGGAAAAGTCCGTCTGAGATCCGGTAATGTTATAGACGGTGGACAAGCTGTTTCGGATTTAGGCATAATGGGAGTAACGCATGACAAATATAAAGGATAAATTCCAAAAAAAGGACCCGAGCCATTACGCCGGGTCCTTTTTTATATGAGCAATTTATATCATTCGATCCCAATGCTCATATGTGTAGCTATAATCCTGTTATGATATATTCACTTATGCTTTGGGATCATGTCGAAAGCAACCCAGACGTTGTCCCATTTTCACCACATCCCCCAGCTTCAATGCGGGGTCTGGCTCAAACGTACCGTTCTCAGTTAGCAAAACGACGGTTGACCCAAATTCGAAATAGGCGAGATCGTCTCCTTTTGTCCATGAGACGGCTTTATCATCCGTATATTTGATGCTACTCACATTCATTGCGCCAACCTTAACGACCGCCACCTCACCGTATTCGTGGGCGATGTACGTAATCTGTCGTTCATTGCGGCTAAGAACTGCTCGCATATGCTGCAAGCCGAAGTCATTCACTGGGTATACCTTGCCGCGCAGATGCTCTTTTTCTACCAGCGTACCGGATACTGGTGCATGAATGCGATGATAATCCGTCGGGCTGAGATAGAGTACAAAAGCATAGCCGTGTGTGTATTTTTCAAGACGCGGAGAGCGGTTAAGAAGCTCTTCCAGCGTATAGTCCTGCCCTTTGACATTCAAAAGAGTGCCGGACGTAATTGGGCCAGTGAAAGTAATCCGTGCATCCACCGGACTGGTCATCACCTCGGCGTTCGTATCAATCGGGCGCATGCCCGCTTTTAATTTGCGTGTAAAATAGGCGTTCAGAGAACGGTATTCCTTCCATTCCTGTTCAGCCTCATGCGTCTGGATCTGGTACGTACGTATAAAGGTGGGGATAAAAAGTCGGCTTGCACCGCTTTGCGCGAAGGAGCCCACAATCCGGCACACCCACTTGCGCGATGATAGCTCCGTCATGAGCCGCAGCCACTGTTTTGCCATTACAGATCCCCCTTGTTCATTTCCGAGCCGTCTTGGCCGGAACCTGTCCGGCCGCTCTGAACTATATTGACACAGAATGTGACGTAAATCAATACAGTGGACGGCCTGGTGAACGTTCGGTATCTGACGAAGGCATCCGTTCGAGAAGCCAACGAGCGTAAGCCATCGGCTGAGTGTATGTTTCTTTCCAGACATTGTGCATGCCAGCCTGGCTGAAGCCATAGCGCTGGTCACGACCGTTGCATTCGATAAAAACAATCTTGCCTTCACGGGTAATTCCCAGATCCAGACCGACATCGGCGAGACGGGGAAGGGTTTGTGCCAGTCGGTGCACGATTTGTAACGAGAGCCGCTCCAGTTCATTCATCAGCCGGACTGCGTTCGAAGTCTGAACCGTCTCTGTTTGTGATAACACCTCCAGTAAGGAACGGGCCGTACCCCCCTGTGCCACATTGGAGACAAAGGTGTGGGAAGGAGCAATTTTAGCGAACATGCCTGTCACACCCCAGATACCGCCATATCCGCGCTGAACCGTCACACGGATATCAAACGGACGATTGTTGTACAAAGCAAGCGGTATGGTTTCCTGTACGATATGAGGCACATGCAGCAGTCGTTTGTGTAGAAATAACGGGAGTTCTCCGACATGCAAACGTAGTGTGGACCAACGCTCAGGTATAGAAGGATGTGCACATTGCAAAGTCCAGCCTCCGCGGGAATACCGCAGACGCATAATTCCTCTACCCACGCTACCGCTACTGGGTTTAATGACAACATCTCCGGTTTCCTCCATTAAGGTATGGATGGAGGAAAGGTTGCCTTGCAAGGTTTTGGGGAGGTGGATGCGTAGCAGAGGGTCTTCCTGCAGAATTGCATGTATATGGTCTTTGGGGAAACGGTTTTGTTCATTAAAAATATAGTATCCCTTTTGTACAAGCTTGTTGATATCTCTAGCATTTTCATTTTGCCGATAGAGAGTCCGATTGTGGATGACCGGCGGCAACGGAAGAGTCATTTGCCGATACTCGTTGCCGTGTTTAACAAAAGCCCGGCATGTTCCGGTCGCTATATGAATATCCTCCAGACGAAGAAAGCAGGGGATGAGCTCGTAGCTTAACCCGGCGTCCTCGTAATTGGCGATGGATTCATATCGCGTCCTCATGGCGGGAATGCCCCGGTAGGTTGCCGGGTTGAGCATGACGCCGACATGCAACATGAGTATGTCCGCCCTCCTTGTAGCACTCCAACTGATCATACTGTGATTGTAGTCCATCATATGTATCAAAGATCGGCCAGGCATGGACGCTAGCCTTGCGGTAAGCCCAAAGTTAGAAGCGAGGCACCTTTCAGGGAGGCAGACGATATGATACAAGATGAGTGTTGCAGAGTGTTGGAATAAGGTCAGAAAGTAGGTGTGGTGATGCAGAGGCCGAAGGTAGCAGTTGTTACACCGGGCTCCTTTGTTATACCTTCGCCCCGCAGCAGTTCTGTGGAGCGGGTAATTGCCCGCATGGTACCGCTGGCTAGTCATGAGCTTCAGGCGCAGATCTATGGCATAAAGGGAGCAGAGGCATCGGATCATGGCGATGTCGACGGAATTCCCTGTATGCGTTTTACGCGGGGAGCAGGTTATATTTCTGAGGTGATTGCCGATTTAAAGAGATGGTCACCAGCGGTAGTAGATGTACACAACCGCCCGGCAGTTGCGTATGCCATTCGCGAGGCTTTGCCCAATAGCCGAGTTGTGCTGACTTTGCATTCGACCACGTTCATCCGGGAGCCTCACCTTGAACGGAAGGACATGGGTAGGCTACTGGCATCAATGGATCGCATTATTGTGAACAGTGCGTATTTGGGAGCAATCGTAGCTTCTGACTGTTCCGAAGCAGTCAGGAAACGCATCGTCGTAAACAAGCTGGGTATCCATCCTGGCGATTTCCTGCCACGGTGGACTCCAGCAGCAGAAGCGGCCAGGTCGGCGCGATTGGACGATTTCGGCTGGTCAGGCCGCCAAATCGTATTATTTGCGGGCAGACTGATGCCAGGGAAGGGCGTTCACCGGCTGCTCAAGGCCCTGCGGCATGTCGTCCGCGCCTGCCCGGGCGTACTGCTGCTCATTGCAGGTAGTGCCTATTACGGGCATGACCGCCTCACGCCGTATACGGCGTCGTTGCATCGGCAGGTGCGTAAACTAAGGTTGGGGAAGCATGTGCAATTCCTAGACTATGTTCCGCATCCAGCATTGGCCTCGCTATATCAGCTAGCCGATGTGACTGTTGTTCCTTCAGTGAAGGATGAGGCCTTCGGGCTGGTCAATCTGGAAGCTATGGCAGCAGGAGTGCCGGTGGTCGCTTCACGAATCGGCGGTATTCCAGAGGTAGTACAACACGGCGAGACAGGCTGGCTTGTGTATCCGTCTCACGGTGAGCAGGAAATGGCCGATGCCATCATCAGGCTGCTCCAGCAACCTGACTTGCGACGACGGATGGGAGAAGCCGGACTTGGCGAGGTACGGAGACGATTTTTGTGGCAGCACTCAGCACAACGCTGGGCACAAATCATAACGGACTGCGTAACGGAGTGACGTAGGCGCTGTTACGCGCATAGGCTATCTTATAGGCATTAGCCATGATTCCCAGCCGGGTGAATGAAGCGGAGCGACCGCTGGTTCACTCCTGTGCCAAAGGAGCGGTCACCATGAACCATCGTACGAACCATAGCCCTAAGGATAAAAGAACAGCACGGCGTAACCTTTCCCATGCGGTTCCCTCCCCCCGTGTTAACAAGGAGAAAGCGGCTTCGACTTCCGGCAGTCATAGACCGAGCCAGCGCGGGACGGCAACGGTCCCTGCCCCTGTAGAGAAGGATACCTCGGTTCAAGCTGTAGAGGAAGCGGCATGGAAGAAGCATAAGCTTCCCAAAACGCTAGAGGAAGCGATGCAGATGAATCGAGCATCTGTACTGCTGTTGTCTGTGCCTGAGTCAGATACGGAATGCAGGATGGATAACGATAAACCGTCTATTACGATGGAAGATCAGGCAGAGCAAGATTCATTACTGGATTGTTCCATAACCAGTATTCACATTGCGGAAGGAAGACACCGCCCAAAGCAGCGCGTGGTCTTGCCTGAGCAAGATATCGATCTAGCTTTCGATACGGAGAAAGAATTAGACTTGAATGCCATTCGCGACGGATCAGCGACCAGTGACGAGGCTTCTGACGATCATATAGCTTCACCTCAATATGGGAGCATTTCTTTTCACCTCCCCGCACAAGCGGATAGGGGTGAAGTGAGCGTTGTATTTGAGAAACCTTTTGTAGATACACAGTATGTAATCACAGCCAATGCCAGTATACCGGGAGTGATGGTATCCGTCACACAACGTCAGAGGTATTCAGCAGTACTTACTGTGGAACGCATACACTCAGGTCCGCTATGTGAAGGGTTGGTCCTTTGGATTGCGATGGGGCAATAATAAGAAGCCAGGAATATAAGTGTCCATAATCAACTTTATAGTAGAAAAAAGGCGTCCCCTAGTGGGACGCCGTATACATAAGAGAGAAGGGGGTAGACTTGTAATATCGGGGAAGTTTATATTATTACACTTATTTCACACCTACGGCATCAAAAGACTTAATAGCAGAGGTTACGGCTATTGAATTTTCACCATAACTGTCTTTGGCTGTTTGGATAACAGCAGCACGTGCGGTGGAGAAGTTAGACGTGGAAGTCAGATAATTGGTGAAGGCATTATAATAAATATATACGGCTGCATCACGTCCGATTCCATCTATCTTGACACCATGAAAAGTGCCACCTTGTGCCAGTAGATAGTAGGCTTTATTAATAATACCGCTATTAATATGGGCTCCACCATAATCCTCGTTGTTAGGATCAGGATAGAGATTGCTGTAGTGATCGACTTGACCGTATTTGACAGGATCGGAAAGGGAGCGAATGGCATCGCCCTTAATATTAGGGGTATAAGCGACTTTGCCGAAATCCCAATTGGTACGCTCAATGTCGTTGCCTATAATATCTGAGATGGCTTCACTTAATGCACCAGATTCAGCGAAATACACGAGCCCTGATGAATGCTCGGTCACACCGTGTGTCAGCTCATGGGCAACAATTTCAAGGTCGCTGCTAAAAGGGGCAAATAACGTGCCGTCTCCGTCTCCGTAAAGCATGTGAGTGCCACCCCAGTGGGCATTATTGTAGTTCTTTGCGCCGTAATGGACTGCCGAAGCGATGGCCATGCCATGCCCGTCAATGCTGTCGCGTCCAAATCTATCCTTGTAATAATCGTAAGTGCGAATAGCGTAAGCGTGGGCATCCACCGCAGCAGGATCTTCCCATACGTTATCGGAATCTGTATACAGGGTGCCGGGGAGCGTCTCGGTGTTGTGGACGTTATAAGTTAGGATTCCTTTACCACGAGTCGTATCCTTTAGTTGATACTTCTTGCCCGAGGCTGTGGTTTCAAATGTTTTGGTATCGCCGAATACACCGCGCCCTGTGCCGATTACTTCGTTAAGAATGTCATACTTGAATACGATTTTTCCGTCATTAGCGTCAATAAAGTAACGTGTGCGCAGCAGAGTGGGCTGTAGAGTATTAACTTCGGTTACATAGACGAGACGTGTGGAGTCTCCATCGGGATAGATGTACAGTTCTGCTGTAGGGTCCACGCTTGGTTCCAGATTGGCAATCTTGGGAATAGAGGATGCAGGCTCTACCACTTCCAATGTACTGTTCTCCAGTTCAGCTGCTTTATCCAAATCCAAGGAGTCCTTATCAACAGAGATTGAAAATTCATTGTTAGATGCTGTTCCGTAAGTGTCTTTACTTACACTACTTGTACCCTCGTAAGGTTCAGGAACGATTGGGGCGGAGGAAGGGAGAGACTGAACCCGTATAGCTGCATCTTTATAAGCGGTATATACAGCCTCAGTAGCACTGATTTTTGGAGTTGTATTTTCTTTAGCATCGGCTTGTTGATTTTCTGAAATGACAGCTCCCAAATAAGAGGTGATTTGACCAGACTTGTTCACATGGATGGTCTGTTCGGCTCCAAATACGGGAATTCCGTCTACATATTGTTTTAACCGATAATGCTTTGTACCAAATTTGTCACTGGTGCGATCCACGATACGAAATTGCTCGCGCACATGGGAACCGATGTGGGTATCGTCCAGACTCAATAATGTTTTTTGTTGTCGATTTAAAAAGCTCCAGACCAGATTGTCGCCTGTTACCGTTGAAGGAGACTTCCAGTTCACCGTTTGGAATGTTGGCGTAAACTGAGTCGGATCGGGAACAGAATTTTCAGCTGCGGAGGCTCCAGGCGCAATGGCTCCTAATAACATAGCTCCTCCTAGAAGTGAAACCCATACTTTTTTCAATTCATACTCACTCTCCTTAATTAATGTTGGGGTAAAAAACACCCTGTTTGCAGAAGCCTAGCGTCATATATGTAAGTCTTGTTGCTCCTTTGAAACGTGAAGAGGCTGGATAAAAATGACCTTATGTAAAATATTAAGGTTTATTTTTTTTGCAATTTCATCGTCTCGGCTCTGATATTAGCACAGAGGTTGTCGAACGAGAAGATTAATTTTACAAAATACCCCAAAATGAATCTTTAGTCCCTGATTTACGGTTTATTTGTCTTATTTAGTCGAAAATGATCGGAGGGACTCTATGAATATGAAAAGGGCGCCCCTTTGAGGGGACGCCATAAATAAGGGGGGAAGGGGCGCAGACTTGTACACTGCACCCCTATTTTTTCGTCCATTGTATGAGTAGGGCCACATGACAGTTGCACAACGGCAACGGTCTATGGACGAGAATATGAGGATTATAGCGTATATGATTTAGTTTACACCTACAGCATCAAAAGATTTGGCAGCTGCAGTTGCTTGTGCCGAGTTCGCACCGTACAGATCTTTTGCCGCTTGGATCACAGCAGCGCGTGCGTTGGAGAAGTCAGAAGAAGAAGTCAGGTAGTTCGTAAAGGCACTATAGTAAATTTGGACCGCTGCATCGCGGCCAATTCCATTTACAGCTACCCCATGGAAAGTACCACCTTGTGCCAATAAATAGTAGGCTTTATTAATAATGCCGCTGTTCGTATGAACGCCACCGTTATCGGAGCTGCCTTTATACAAGTCGGAATAGTGATCTGGTTGATCATACAGCGTAGGATTTGACATAGAGCGAAGAGCATCGCCTGCAATGTTTGGCGTATAAATATCATCGCCTACAAGCCAGTTTTTACGCTGAATGTCATTGCCGATAACGTCCGAGAAAGCTTCATTTAATGCACCGGACTCTCCGTAATATTCCAAATTCGAAGTATACTCTGTGACACCGTGCGTAAGTTCATGTCCCACTACATCGGGGTCCCCGCTGAAGGCGATAAATGTGCTACCATCCCCGTCTCCATAAGTCATTTGGGAGCCATTCCAGAAGGCGTTGTTGTAGCGGCTACCGTAATGGACTGTCGAACGGAGTTGCAGCCCGCGTCCGTCAATGCTGTTGCGTCCAAATTTAGACTTATAGTAATCATATGTTTTGGCAGCATATGCATGGGCATCCACGCCGGCTGGATCATTCCATACATTATCGGCATCGGTCAGAAGGGTACCTGGGATGCTTTGGCGGTTGGAGGCCGTGTAAGTCACGATACCATTACCGCGTGTTGTATCTTTTAACTGGTAGCTACTACCGGAAGCCGTCGTGTTGAATGATTTGCTATCACCAAGCACACCTTTACCTGTGCCTGTCGCTTCATTAATGATGTCATACTGGAATACGATGCTGCCATCATTGGCATCAATAATGTAGCGAGTACGCAGTGGGGCAGGTTCTAAAACATTGACTTCTGTTACATAAACCAGCTGCAGGTCATCCCCTTTAGGATAGAAGTACAGATCGGCTTTAGGATCTACTTCTGGCTGCAGATTAGCGATTTTGGCAATGGAACTTTTTTCTGTCTCCACCGCTTCAATTTTGCTATCTTTCAAGGCAGACGCTTTATCAAGACTCAGCTCGTCTTTATCAATGGATAGCGTTTTTTCGTTGTTAGCTGCTTCGGCGTAAGTGTCTTTGCTTACACTGCTTTGTTCCTCAGCATCTTTAGAAATCGTATCGTCGGAGGTAGGGAGGGCTTCAATCCGTGCAGATGCTTCTTTATATGCAGTGTAGACCGCTTCAGAAGCGCTGATTTTTGGAGTTGTACCTTGCGTAGCTTCAGCTTGCTGATCCTCAGTAACCACCGCTCCTAAGTAAGAGGTGACCTCACCAGATTTGCCCACATGAATAGTCTGTTCAGCTCCATATACGGGAATCCCGTTTACATACTGTTTCAGCCGATAATGGCTCACACCGGACTTGTCGCTTGTGCGATCAACGATTCGGAATTGTTCACGTACACTAGAGTCGTCCGCACCCAATAACGATTTCTTTTGCCGATTCAAATAGCTCCATACAATGTCGTCACCCGATACCGAGGAAGGGGCTTTCCATTGCTCGGCGTGAAAGGTCGGTGTAAGCTGAGTCGGCCCCGAAACGGAACTCTCCGCTGATGCACCAGACGCGACAGACCCTAACAACATAGCTCCTCCAAGAAGCGAAACCCATACTTTTTTCATTAAAAATTCACTCTCCTCGATTAATGTCAGGATGAATCATCCTGTCTTGAATAAGGCATTGCGCCATTTATGTAGGTCGTGTTGTCGTCTGGAATAGAAGAAAATGGAACATGAAGAGAAATACCGAAGTGTTTTTCATGAAGCGTACGTGAAAAGAGGGTACTGCAGTATGAAGCATGTGGCCTAAAAAGGTGACAAACTCCTCCTTTCCTGTCGTATATAAAGAAAATAGAATAATGGTGGATAATGGAAAAGAATGACTTATGCAAAAAAAACTAATGTTGATTTTTTGAACTCCCATCATCTGGCTCTGATATTAGCACAGAGAATGACAGACGAGAAGATCTATGTCACAAATTTATCCAAAATGAATCTTTAGACCCTAATAACTCACTTATTTAATAGGATTAATAAGTTATGTAAAATAAAGTCGAAAATTGCTATGTCGAAAAGACTCCACGCTTGCCGTTACACACGGCTTTTGGACCGCATAGGTTATGTTGAACTGTCCTAATCATGCTGTCCATCTATACAGCAGGAAGGGAGGTGAGACGGGAGCATGAAGAAGCAGGGAAGAGCTGGATACAAGATCAAACGGAGGCGGCATTCCGGCGCATACTATCATTCTAAGATGTGGCTGCCGTTACGAATGCCGAACATGCATAAGACCCCTGCCATGAGGGAGGTACTCGACACGGAGAGAGGGGCACAGATCGGCGAAGAGCGACCATCTGGACCGTCATCAGTGGGAAAGTTTTTCGTATCTGTCATTATTCCGGCCATGAATGAGCAAAAAACAATCGGAGCTGTGATTCGCGAGGCGCGCCGTGTCCATCCACATACAGAGGTTATCGTCGTTGAGAACGGATCACACGATAGAACGGCGAAGGTGGCAGCAGCGGCGGGAGCTCGTGTACTTTCTTTCCCGGAACCGCTCGGACATGATGTTGGCCGTCGTGTTGGAGCGGAGGCGGCATCCGGACAGATCCTGCTTTTCCTGGATGGGGATATCGTCATTCCCTGCGTTAGACTCCGGCCGTTTATACACGCCATATGTGCAGGAGCGGATGTGGTGCTGAATGATTACCATGGACCTGTGAATCATACGCCCGTACATCCTGTAGTGGAGGCAAAGCATGTATTGAATATCTTGTCGAATCGTGCTGATTTAGGGGGGGCATCTATGACTGGCATTCCACACGCCATTAGTCAAAAGGCTCTAAACAAAATAGGTCCAAAGCCCTTGGAGAAACCTCCTTTATTTCAAGCTATGTCCATCGCTTCCGGGTTACGAGTGGTGACTGTATATGGAATAGCTGTCGGTAAAATAAATGCGACACGTAAAAAACAGAACGGCAAGGACCCGCTGGCAGGTGTAATTGTTCAGGATCATCTGGATGCCATTGCCTGGCTTACATCGCATCTGGGAACGCGTGCGGGCTTTACGGATTTGGAGCGCAAACGGATCAGAGACGAGGTGAAACTGTGAGTAGACCGTATCGCAGAGGGAAGCGTGAAGAACCGAGCTGGGGGGTCAGACGTGTTCAGCGAAAACGAGGAACGACGACTTCAATGCATAGCCGTAGGGTGAGAAAGCCCACACCTCGGGCAACAGGAATGACCAAAGTGACTCCGCCTGTGGAACGCGAAGTTCCGGGAGATATTGTATTACAGGGAACCGCAGCGGCCGTGGTCAGCGCCTGTAATGAAGAGTCAACGATTGACCGGGTGCTGAGCGAGCTGGAAAAACTTCCGCTTACGGATATCATTGTCGTATTGAACGGCTGCACGGACGGCACGCGCTCCACCGTAGCCAAACATCATCCTAATGTGACTCTCGTCAACGTGCCCGATCGACTGGGGCATGATGTTGGCCGTGCAGTAGGCGCGCGTATGACGCAGGCTGATATTGTGCTGTTCGTGGACGGAGATTTGCCGATTTCGGGATCTGATTTGCTGCCTTTTCTCCACGCGGTGGATCAGGGAACGGATGTCGCGCTTAATGATCTGGGCAGACATTTGCCCCCCTATGCCCAGCAAGACAGCGTGACACGGTGCAAAGCATTCCTGAATCGCGTACTGCGCAGGCCGGATCTGGGAGCAAGCTCATTGACCGCCGTACCGCATGCATTATCTCGGCGTTTACTGGATCAGCTTGGCTCAGCCGTGCTTGCCGTACCGCCAAAAGCCCACGCCATGGCAATTCTGTATGGCATGATCGTGGCGGCAGTACATGCTGTCGATGTCATTAAAACAAACCGTAAGCGGACCTTCAATGTTGGCAAAGGGAACGCTATGGAACAGTTGATCGTCGGTGATCATGCAGAGGCACTGACGGCTGTGTTTCAGGTAGCCGGGTATTCCCCGCTCGGGCCTGTTCCAACACGGGTAGACGTTGCCAAAGGGAGGAATGCACAATGAGTCTGACGAGCATCATTATTCCGACTTATAACGGCCTGCATCTGTTAAAGCCGTGTATTGAGGCGATTCGGACACATACGATAGATGTACCGTATGAAATCATTGTTGTGGACAACGCTTCGAATGACGGAACGGATGATTTTTGCGCATCCGAGCGGCTGATCAGCATACGTCTTCCTGAAAACAGGGGCTTTCCAGCAGCATGTAATATGGGGCTCCGGCTGGCTTCGGGTGATCAGTTCGTTATTTTAAACAATGATGTGACGGTTACGCGGGGATGGCTATCGAATATGTTGGCCGCATTGCAGAGCGAAAGCATCGTGGGATTGGTGGGACCGGTGACGAATTGCGTCAGCGGTATTCAGCAGATACACGGCTTGGAAGGAGATTTGGCCAGCTGTCTGAGATATGCGGAGCAGAATAATGTAAGTAATCCCTCCAGGTGGCAGGAGGTTAAGCGGTTGGTCGGATTTTGTTTGTTATTCCGGCGTGATCTGATGGAACGGATCGGATTGCTGGATGAACGGTTCAGTCCCGGACATTATGAGGATGACGATTATTGTCTGCGCGCACGTGTGCATGGCTACAAGCTGCTCATGTGCAACGACTGTTTTGTCTATCACGAGGGGAATGCGAGCTTCTCACGCTCGGAAACTTCCTGGATCGAAGAGCTGATCGAGCGGAACTATCGTTTATTTATAGAGAAATGGAGCATAGATCCCAGAATGTTCATCGAAACTGGAAACGCTGGGGTTGTATGCACTGAACATGCTGTCGAAGGAGGAAGGAAGATATGAAAGGGGTTATTCTCGCAGGAGGAACCGGATCGCGCCTTCATCCGTTGACTACATTACTCAACAAGCATCTGCTTCCGGTCGGCAAGTATCCCATGATCGTATATGGTATCGAGAGGCTGCGACAGGCTGGAATCACCGATATGCTTATTATTATTGGTAAACAATCGGCCGGGCTGTATACCGATTTTTTGGGCAGTGGCAGTGATTATGGTGTCCAACTGACCTACCGGATTCAAGAAAAGGCGGGCGGCATTGCAGAAGCACTCGAACTGGCAAGAAGCTATATGCAGGCAGAAGAGAAATTCACTGTTTTGTTAGGTGATAATTTGTTCAAGGAAGACTTGGGACCTGTGATCGAACGATTCAAGCAACAGCCCCCGGGGAGCGCCAGAGTGTTGTTGAAAAAGGTGGCAGATGCTCGTCGTTACGGGGTACCCGTGTTTGATCCTGAGCGTCCGGAGAGCATTACGCGGATTGAAGAAAAGCCACAGCATCCCCAATCCAAATACTGCGTTACGGGTATCTATATGTACGATACTGCCGTGTTCGATAAGATCCGGCAAATTACACCTTCGGCACGTGGTGAGCTTGAGATCACGGATGTTAACAACTGTTATGCCGCTGAAGGCAAGCTGGAATATGATATTTTACGGCGTTATTGGAGCGACGCAGGAACCTTCGATTCCCTTCAGGAAGCTGGATTGAAAATGAAAGGACTTCTACCTTGATCTCAATGAAACACCATCCTACCGGGCCAGGCATATAGTATAGGCATAATGCCACCCGGAGGAGTGAACGGCATGAAACGCCTGAATATGCAAAGGAAACACAGCAAGCGGCTCGGAAAGAAAGGCTACTGGTCAGGATATAAAAGGGGCCAGGAGCAAGGTAACAGGTTGGGTCAGGCTTCGTTCGGCAAGGTTTTTGAAGGCGTCAGTATTATCATTCCGTCCTGCAATCAGCTTCAACAGCTCCGTGCATGCATTCACCGTATTGAGGAGAATACGAGCCATCCTCACGAAATTATTGTAGTGGACTGCGGCTCGACGGACGGGACATCCACCTATTTGCTCCGTAAAAGCATCGCTGTGCGTTATGCGCTGTTAAAAAAGGATGTGCAAATGATAGGTAGCCTGAATCAGGGGCTGATGATGGCAAAAGGAACAACTATTGTGGTACTGGATCAAAACTCCATGGTGACCCCCGGCTGGTTGGATCGGTTGTTAGGGTGTTTACACAGCGATCCGCGTATGGGTGTTGTTGGGCCTGTAACGAATGGTCCATTCAAAGAACAGCAGATCGAGGTTCCTGATATGAACGAAAATGGAGCACGTCAATTTGCCATGACCTTCAATGTTCCCAAACCGGATGCATGGCGAGAGACCGAAAGCTTGGCTGGATTTTGTTTATTGCTGCGCAGAGAGACACTGAAAAAAACGGGCTACTGGGACGAAGGCTGCCACAGTATTGAGGAGGCCCATGCAGATTGGCTACTGCGTGTGCGTTTGTTGGGGATACGTATGGCAATTGCCGGAGATGCTTTTATCCATTATGAAGAAAGAGATCGGGATACGGTGTATGGTTTTCCTCTAACGACCGAAACAAGCGGTTCAATGGAGGAAAGCAGCCGGAACCGATCCTTTTTTGTACAAAAGTGGGGGGACGCGGATAAGCTGTTCCACAACCTGAAATTCAGTACAGCGGAGACGGACGACCAGATCTCAACAGGTAAGGAAACACACGTATCAGCGGCAAGCTTTTACCCCATCGGAGCGGTTGTTCAGGGACCGTCCGGTGTAGTATTTCGGTTAGAATCGGGAAGAAGGCGGTATTTGCATGGAGTCAGTGCTGCGGGAGGTGAAAACGTGCGCCCTGTCAGATTGTCTCAGCTGGACTTGTTGGCACTTCCCTTGGTAGGGAAGCCGGAGGTCACAGTTTCCGGCAGCACTGATGCACCTGTAGCTGAGTCGCCAGAGGAACCCTTGCCTGTGCTGGCGGCTCCTGAGCTGGGGAACATGTCCATGCTTCCCACACTTCATATCCCGGCCCAACGTAGGCGATGGATCGAGTTACTGTATGCTGAAGGTGGGCAACTGTACCAAATCGGCAACGGTTGGAAAAGACCATTCCTTACCCTCTACGCTGTGATGAGTTGGCGGGCTGAGGACTATCCAATTCAATTTTTGTCCTCTGAAGAATTGTCGGCATTGCCGGAGAAGCAGCCTATTATTGCTCCACCGGTGCTGCACGGGCATCTGTAATGATCTGAATAGGCGCTTTTAGGCGGAACCGACTACTCGCTGCGGCATACGCTGTAGTAGCGGAAAGCCCGTAGGTAATTCGTGCGTTCCGCACGGCGGAGCACATAAAGGAGGGGCTTATGCATAACGAGTTAGATGATTTGCTGATCCACATTTCGCACTCGCAGCAGCAGATGTCAAGGTTGTTGGATGCGGAACGGCAGGTGGTTGTGCGCATGGCGCAGATCATACATGAACTGCCAGATGAGGAGCCGCGTTTTGACGGAATTCCGGGCATTCTCGACAGCTCGGGACAAGTAAACAAAAGCATTGTGGCCTATCTGAACGGCATTGCCGATCTTCAGGAAGCAATGGCTGAAATGCTCGTTCGTGTCGTGAAGGAAACGGCATACCCGGAAGAGGAGTAACGTAACAACCGAGGGCAGGGAGTGAACACATGAGTAGGGAACAAGCAATGATTCACATGCTGGACGCAGCCTCCAAAATGCAGCGGAATGTGTCTATGATCCTGGAGGCCAAGGCGGTCGAAGCAGAAAAAGTGCGTAATTGGGCGCTGAACCATCTGGCGCCCCACGCCTTTGACACCGATGAAGAACAGCTGGGGCGACCTTTGGAGATTCACGAGCAAATGGTGGAAATGCTGGAGGGATTAACGCGGCTTCAGACTGGTCTTTGCAGCAATCTCAAAGCATTGCTGGATCAGGATGAGCAGCAGGGTGGCGGCATGGAAGGGATGATGGGAGGCATGGGCTCGGGGGATATGAACTAATGAGCATGAGGCGTGAACGTGAGATCAAGCTGGATATAATGGAGTCTATTGCTGCCAGCCAGCACGCCGTTGCCCGGATGCTGACCAGTCTTGCGGACTTGACGCCCCATGCGGATATGTCGGCTACCCGTCTGGAAGAAACCATTCGTATACTCAGCAACTACCAGGGCGAAATCACGCAAATGTTGGCGGGTATTCCATTAAGACGACAGGTATATGGAAAACCGACGAAACCGTGGCTCCATGTGCCTGTTCAGAAAAATGAAACCACCACGAGAAAGCAAAGGAGGAATGAAAATGAGCACAAGGTGGGAACGCGCCACTCGGGAAAAAGCCCGCAAAAGACGTAAAGATGCCCGGCGTTCCAGCATTCGCAGATTAAAACGGAGAAGAAGACGTCTGCTTGCTCTAAGACGCCGTAAAAGAGGACATCATTCTGCACGTAGAAGACATCCTCTTTTGCGGCGGCGAAAAAAACCTCAAGCTAACCCGGTGGCAGTCCCTTCTGCGGAGAATCCACAGCCCGGGACTGTTGCATTGGAGCATGATCCGCAGGCATTTCAGCAGGGGTATGATGCAGCTTACAACGAGGGTTTCAATTCAGGCTTTGCCAAAGGTTATGAAGATGGACACCAGGTCGCTTACCAGGCTCAGTAAACTATGCAGAACATCCATGACAGCTAACCCCCCGAAGCTACACAGCTTCGGGGTTATTTGCGGTTCGGCAGTTGGACGGGCAAACGCCAATTTTGTCCGGGCAGTGGCAGTCGTCCATGATGCGTTTGACCCCTCCGCATATAGTTTAGGAGTGACAGAAGTTTATCCTACAACAGGACAGGGTGAAGGATGTGAACGATCAACAAAGCGGAAATGAACGCGAAGCGTACCGATGCGGCTATCGGGAAGGACGCAGAATGGGCGGTTGCACGGCTGCTCTGTCACAGGTCGTGGCCATACAGCCTGCTGTTCGTCATTTGAAAGTGTTGTATATTCCGCAAGGTTTCGCAGCTATAGACACAGGTGTGCAAGAAGCATTAGGCCAAATATGCAGCTCATGCGCCATCGGTACGCCTGCTACGATGCTAGCTGACGCCGAGGCTCAACGTCCAGACCTCGTGCTGGTCATGAACGGGCTGCATGTTTTTCCGGCGGATCATCTGGAGCAGGTACAGCAAATACGAGCCCTAGGCATTCGGACGGCCATATGGTTTGTAGATGATCCTTACTTTACGGAGGATACGGCGTTGATCTGTCAATCCTACGATGTCGTATTTACGCACGAAATTTCTTGCCTGCCGTTTTATCGCGATCAGGGAGTAACGAGGGTTCACTATTTGCCGCTGGCTGCGTCAGCTCGTATCTTTTATCCTCGGCGGGTAGAGCGGGAGCATCAGCATGATATTTGTTTCATTGGAAATGCCTTCTGGAACCGTGTGAAGCTATTCGACCACCTAGCTCCCTTCTTGGCGGACAAAAGAGTGCTGATCGTAGGTGGGCACTGGGATCGGCTGACCCGGCGGGATGTGCTGGAACGCTTTATCCGTCCGGGCTTTATGGAGCCGGAAGAGACCGCTCAATATTATAACGGCTCCAAAATTGTCATCAATATGCACCGCCCGACAGACCCCGGACTGGATAATCGGAATACACACCAGCTTTCAGCGGAGTCCATCAATCCTCGGACATATGAAATTTCTGCTTGTGGCACGCTTCAAATGACGGATGTTCGGAAGGATTTGAGCCGTTATTACCGACCAGGCTATGACATTGAAACTTTCTCTGGAGCAGATGAATTGAAAGTGAAGCTGGACTACTATCTCAAGCATGATTGGGAACGCGAACGCATGGCCTGGCGCGCATTGTACACGACTATGCAAAAGCATATGTACTCCAATCGCATGGAAGAACTGCTGGACAAGGCGATGGCCTAAAGTAAACACCATAAACAGTGAGGAGTGAAAGTGATGACGATATCTACGACAGGACCGTATGACCCGGCTGTTCACCAGACGGCGGCAGCCTCCTGGGAAAAGGGGAGAACTGCGGGATTGCATGACGGATACGACGAAGGATATCTGCGCGGCCGTGCTAACGCAATTGTTGCGCGGATGAAAGCAGTTTTCCCTTTTCGACAGATCCATGTACTGTATGTCGTCTCAGGCAAAGGCCTTCCGTATTCTCCGCTGGATGAGGCGGTCATTACCACATTGCAGAGCATGACGGCTCAGGTTACCGTAACAGACCCACGTCAGCCGGTAGGAGATATTGCCGCTCAGCTCCGTCCGAATCTGATGCTGGCACTGGATGGAATGGATCTTCCGTTGGAGCAGGTTACTGCGGTACGCCAGTTGGGCATCCCCACCGCCATCTGGCTAACGGACGATCCATATTACACCGACACGACGACCAAAATCGTTACGAATTATGATTATGTGTTCACGTTAGAAATGAACTGCATGGAGCTGTACCGTCAGTTGGGTTGCACGTCTGTGCACTATTTGCCCTTTGGAGCATTTCTGACTCACTATTTCCCCCTCAGCTCGCCCGCTTCGGTACGACGTGAGATTGGGTTTACAGGCTCAGCCTACTGGAACCGCATCTATTTCTTTAATCCGATTATGCCGCAGCTCATGGCTCGTAACATTAAAATCAACGGAATCTGGTGGGATCGTCTCCCAGATTATCAGTCGTATGGCGACAAAATTGAGCTGGGTCGCTGGATGTCTCCGGGCGAGACCAATGATTCGTACAACGGCAGCAAAATCGTAATTAATCTTCATCGTTCCCATCAGGATGATTCGGTGAACAACAACTCACTGAAAATTCCGGGGGCTTCGCCCAATCCGCGTACGTTTGAAATTTCTGCCAGTGGCACGTTGCAACTGACAGATACAAGAGATGATCTGGCTCGTTTTTATAAGCCAGGGGAAGAGATAGAGACCTACAGCTCTCAGCAGGAACTGCTGGAGAAGGTTGAGTTTTATTTGACGCATGAAAAGGAGCGTCGTGAGATTGCTCTGCGTGCTCTGGAACGAACCCTGCGGGAGCACACGTATGGTCACCGGATTGACCAACTGTTGTCGGTCATATTTCCATAAGGTGATTCACACGTCCGGTGGTTGCTATTTTAAAGGAGGTGAACTCCGATCAAGCCGAAAATGATGTTATTCAGCCATGTTAGCAACGTCCGCAGTATTACGGGGGCAGAGAAGCTGCTATTGCAATTTTGTCTAGATATGCGTACGTACTTCGATTGTATTCTCGTAACGCCTGGTGAAGGGCGGCTGACCTCAATGGCCCGCAAGCGCGGAATCACCGTTCTGACACAGAATCTGTTCATGCTGCATGGCATGTATACCCCATATGAGGGATTGGCGCAGGATGCGGAGAATTTGCGGACCCATGTGGCGTATGCACCGTTGTTCCAGATGCTTCGGCATGCTCGACCTGATGTGGTGCTGGTCAATACCTGTGTGAACGTCATGCCTGCAATGGCTGCCCATGAGCTTAATATTCCGGTGATCTGGAAAATTACCGAAGTCATTAACCAGAATGCGCATACGCCAGTTTCTGTTTCTATCATTGAGCGCTATAGCCAATGGGTCATCGGCATTTCTCAAGCTGTAATGCGTCCTTTGCATGGTGGGGGACTGACACGTCCGCATACGGTGTTGTCTCCCTGCCGGGATATGGATATGCCGTCTCCCAGAGAGCATGTGCTGGAACGGAAAAGGAAACGTGAAAAACTGGGGCTGCGGGATTTTCATATTTGCATTGGTTATATTTCTTCCTTTATCTACGAAGCCAAAGGGCTGTTACCTTTTGTCCAAATGGCTCTAAAGCTGTGCGAAACCAATTCGCGGTGTCGTTTCTGGATCATCGGCAGCTCGGTGGACTCGGAATATTACGTAAAATGTGTCTCTTTAATCCGCCAATCTCGTTATAGCCACCGCTTCCAGTTCAATTCATTCGAGGAATCCGTGTCAACGGCCTATAGCGCAATGGATATTGTTGTGATCCCAAGTATGGTGGAAGAAGGCTTTGGTCTGACCGCCCTGGAAGGGCTAGTTTACGGTAAGCCCGTAGTAGCCTTTGCGCAGGGTGGACTTGTGGAATTGATGGAGGCTACCGGAAATACAGATTTTTTGGTAGAGCCGGGCAACAGCGACATGCTGGCGCAAAAAGTGGGCTATCTGCTCGATCATCCCGAGGAAGTGGAACGGATTGGTGTCCGTAACAACAGTGCAGCTACACGTGTATACGGACCTGATTCCTACCGAAGCAGTATGCACCTCATGGTCAGTCAATGGGTATGTCATCATCCGCATTGGTTCCCGTTGATTCAGCAGCCGGGTGGACCTGTATGGACGAGGGAAGGCGAAGGGCTGCGTCAGGTCACCGCTATACCGGAGGGTTATACCAGCACGATTCGAGAATTTCCTGAATCGGTGGTGTGTCAGCTGCCTGTGCTGGGTCTGCCGCCAATCGAATATGCAGCCATTCAGGGCTTGCCACAACCAGCACCCCCTTTACCTGAGTCACCACCCGAATTGCCCCGCGGCAAGCGTAGTATTCGGGCGAGATGGCCAAAGGGCCGCAAGCGTACCAGACTTCGGAATCGCAGGTATAAGAGAAGCGGCGGCAAGAGTCGCCTTAAGAAAATTCACGGGTTCCCGTTGTCGAAGGGACTTTATCCGAAAACCAAGTCCAGACAGAAGCTCAAGCGGAAAATCAAGCACCGGTCACGGCGACACAACGCGCACAAACCGAAGCGAGTCACACTCAAGGCTGGACAGCATACAAAACAACGGTCCGGGTGAACCTACGCCGGACCTTTGAGATGAACGTTAAGCTGGAGCACAGCCAGTCTGCTGGATGGCTATCCTTCATTGAACGCGACAATTCAATGAAACAACGACAGCAAAGGTGGGTTCCAAAACCATGAAAATATTGACCGTGCTCGGCACAAGACCGGAGATTATACGGCTCAGCCTGATCATTCCGAAGCTAGACCGCCATGCAGATGAACATGTGCTTGTGCATACGGGCCAAAATTACACCGAAAGCCTGAGCGGGCAGTTCTTTCGCGAACTGGGACTGCGTGCCCCGGATTATGTACTTCAGGAGAAAGCGGGGACACTGGGCAAACAGTTGTCCGCCATGTACTCGCAGATGGAGGATATTTTAAACAAGGAACGCCCCGATCATGTGCTATTGCTCGGTGATACGAACAGCGCTCTATGTGCCTTACTTGCGGAACGTATGGGTTATCCGGTCGTGCATATGGAGGCGGGGAACCGCTGTTATGATCTGGATGTGCCGGAGGAGAAGAACCGGCGTGTCATTGATGCGATATCTACCATTAATATGCCTTATACGGAGCAAAGCAAGCAGCACCTACTACGCGAAGGCTTCCCAAGCCAACGAATCATACTGACTGGAAATCCGATCTACGAAGTAATGCAGCACTATGAGAAAGAAGTAACTGGTAGTGGGATTTTGAAAAAATTGGGACTGTCGCCGGGAGAATATTTCCTGGTCACTGCCCACAGAGCCGAAAATGTCGACCATCCACCGCATTTGCTGGCTATTTTAGATGGTCTTAACCGGGTAGCCCAGCAGTTCGGGCAGCGGGTCATTTGCAGTATTCATCCCCGGACTGCCGCCCGGATCGCAAGCCATCCGCCGATCCAGCTTGATCCGCTTGTGGAATTTCACGAACCGTTCGGTTTTTTTGACTTCGTTCTGCTGGAGCGGCATGCCCGCTGCGCTTTGACAGACAGTGGTACCGTACAGGAAGAATGCTGTGTCATGGGGGTGCCGACGGTTACGATGCGCCGGACGACTGAACGGCCGGAAACGGTAGATTGCGGCAGCAATATCGTGTCCGGCCTTAATGGCGAGGTTATAGCAAACGCGGTAGCCATAATGACCGGGATGACCCATAAGTGGCAATGTCCCGCAGGCTATCTGGTGGAAGATGTGTCGGATAAGGTAGTTAAATTTCTGCTTGGAGGGAAACGGCATGTTTGAAAACCAACGTATCTTGGTTACCGGCGGTACCGGCTCCTGGGGGCATGAGCTGGTTGCCCAGTTACTGCCGCGTAACCCCAAAGAGGTCATTATCTTTTCACGCGGAGAATCCAGTCAGGTTGCCATGAACAGGCAGTTTGAGGATGAACGACTCAGCTTCTGTATTGGAGATATTCGGGATAAGGATGCGCTGACTACCGCTTGTCAAGGAGTGGACTATGTATTTCATTTGGCAGCGCTCAAGCACGTACCCGTCTGTGAGGATCAGCCCTACGAGGCACTCAAAACCAATGTCGTAGGCACTCAAAACGTAATCGAGGCCGCTGTCGTTAATCAGGTCAAGAAAGTCATTTATATATCGACCGACAAGGCCGCGAATCCGTCCAATTTTTACGGCATGACGAAGGCAATAGGAGAAAAACTGATTGTTTACGCCAATCTGCTGAATAGCGATACACGTTTCGTGACGGTGCGCGGCGGTAATGTTTTGGGCACAAACGGAAGCGTGGTGCATCTGTTCCAAAGCCAGATTCGCCAAAAGGGCAAGGTTTCGATCACAGATATGAACATGACGCGCTTCTTCCTAACCTTGCGTGATGCGATCAGTCTCCTGTTCAAAGCCTCGGTGGAAAGTGTTGGCGGGGAAATTTTTATCATGACCATGCCAACCTGCCGTATTTTGGACTTGGCTGAGGTGCTCATTGAGGATTCAGGTGTGGAAAACGTAGAAATTGTAGAAAAAGGTGTGCGTCCCGGTGAGAAAATTCATGAGATTTTGATGAGCGATTTTGAAAGCCTGACGACGGTAGTCTATGACGAGCAATATTTGGTCATTCTCCCAACGCTGAATATTCCTCAATTAAAGGACCGCTATAATCAGTGCCCTCCCGTGTCATTCAGCAGCTTTAGTTCGGAGTTTAATTTGATGTCGAAAGAGGAGATTCGCAGCATTCTCCAAAGCGGGGGGTTCATCAAATGAAGCTGCTTATTTTGGGTGGTAACGGCATGGCGGGCCATGTTCTGGTGAAGTATTTCCAAAACCAGAGCGGGTATAACGTGTTCTACACCACCCGTGATCCCGAAAATAAAGGTGGTCTGCTGCTGGATGTAAAGGACAGCTTTATGGTGGAGCAGCTGGTACGGAGTGTACGGCCGGACGTTATTATTAACGCGGTAGGTGTACTGAATCAGCATGCCGGGGAGGATCAAATTGCAGCATACCAAATTAATGGGTTGCTGCCACATCTTCTCCGGCGGACAGCGGACAGTATCGGTGCCCGATTGGTTCATATCAGCACGGATTGCGTATTCGAGGGAAATCGGGTACCTGGTTTATATAAGGAGACGGATCAACCCGATGGGACAAGTGCCTATGCTTTGACGAAAATACTCGGAGAAGTAAAGGCCGCAGGGCATCTGACTATCCGTACCTCCATTATCGGGCCGGAAATTCGGCCCAGTGGCATTGGTCTGCTGCACTGGTTCTTGCAGCAGAGCGGAGACGTTAACGGGTATCGCCGGGTCTTTTGGAACGGGGTTACGACGCTGGAATTAGCAAAGGCGATACAGGTGCAGATGAATGAGCCGCTGGACGGACTCATTCATCTGGTTCACCCTGAACCGATCAGCAAGCACGATTTGCTGCTGCTGTTCAAAGATATCTGGAATAGGGAGGATATTCGGATCGTGCCGAAAGATGAGCCGGTGCAGGACCGGACGCTTCGTTCTACCCGGGCCGATCTGCTCTACGATGTTCCTCACTACAGCATCATGCTGAAGGAGCTGCTGGAATGGACGGAAGCACAGCGGAACAACGTCGGCCTGTCATAGTCATTACCGGAGCGGCGGGCTATACCGGGATGCATGCCTGCCGCCATTTTGCAAAGCTCGGCTGGGAGGTAGCGGCGCTGACTCGCACTGCCGCTTCCGTCTCAGAACTGATCTTACTGGCTCGCGATGATGAAAATAACAGCCCAGAGGCGGAGACTCGCAACTGTATTACGCCTTATGTGTGTGACTTGCTCGACAAGAAACGTCTGGGCGAAGTAATTAGACAGATTGCTCCGGATTATGTGCTTCACCTGGGTGGTAAAAATTCCGTCCCTGAATCTTGGGAGAGTCCCCTGCTATACATGGAATCCAATGTACTGTCCACCCTGTATCTGCTCGATGTACTGCGACCTTTCCCCAAAGCCAGAATTGTCGTGGCGGGTTCTCGGCTAAAGACGGCTTTGCAGGCTCCGTATCATCCAACACATCCATACAGCCTTAGCAAAAGCCTTCAAGAGGCAGTCGCGCTCTCGTGGGGCGCGCTGTTCGAACAATCCGTCATGCTGGCAGAGCCTTGCAACTTGATCGGTCCGGGTCCATCTACCGGATTTTGTGCATTACTCGCGGGGTATATCGTTCAGACGGAACGTAGGGAGGGGCAGTCCGCAACTGAAACTGTCCCGTTCCGGGTATCTTCCCGACATGCGCAACGTGATTTTCTCGACGTTCGTGATGCCGTTCGCGCATACGGTGTGCTATTGGAACAGGGTGTGCCAGGCCGAGTGTACTCGGTCTGCACAGGCCGCATTGTGGAACTGGGCAATATCGTGGAACGTATGGTTGCGCTGGCCAAAACATCTATTCCCATACAATGGGGGGATGTGGCAGAGTCAGCATCTACCGAGGCATACCGTGCGAAAGAGCTGGAGGACATGGGCTGGAAGCCGACCATACAGCTGAGGCAATCTATGGAGGATATGATTCAATACCGCCGAGCCGGAAAGGAAGGAACGATATGAGACCGAAAGTAACGATCGTCATTCCCTTTTATAACTGTGCATATGTGGATCAGGCTTTGCAAAGTGCACTAGAGCAAACTTATGGCCCACTCGAGATTATTGTCGTCGATGACGGCTCCACGGAACATGTTGATATGCTTCAGGCCTATCTTCCTTATATACATTATTTAGGTAAATCCAATGGTGGAACAGCCAGCGCTCTGAATCATGGTATCCGACATGCCAGTGGCGATTATATTGCGTGGCTCAGTTCCGACGATACCTATCATAGGGATAAAATTAACAATCAGGTTTCTTTTATGGTGGAAAACGGTGCGTACATCTCCCATACCAACTTCAATTTCATCAATCAATACAGCCAAGTCACAAGCTACCAGGCAGCCGCCGTGTTTCCGTCTATGACGGAGTTTTACCGTTTTTTTCAACAAGGAAATCCGGTCAATGGATGCACGGTTATGTTTAAAAAGGAGCTGTTTGCACATATCGGTTTGTTTGATGAATTGCTGCCGTACACACATGATCTGGATATGTGGTACCGCGTGATGCTGGCGGGATATCCATTTCCTTTTCTGAACGAGTCCTTGGTTAACTACCGTTGGCATGATGAAATGGGAACCAAAAAATATTGGCCCGCTGTGGAGCGGGAGTACAACATCACCCAAGCACGTTATCGAGATCGCTTCAGTCAGGTATTGAGTGGTTTATCCTCATGAAGCCGAAAGTCTGTCAGGGGGGATTGATATGGTAGATACGGGGATTGTTATGCCACTGTACAAACAGGATATCGGCTATCTGCAAGCTGCAATCTCATCCGTACTAGCCCAGAGCTACAGGGGATTTCGCTTCATCATTGTTATTGACGGAGCGCCGGAAATGGTGGGGCCAGCGCTCTATGCAGCAATGGGAGACCCGCGCGTTCAGTTGGTTACACTCCCTCAGAACCAAGGAGTATCCCACGCCCTAAACCGGGGATTCGATGAGTTGTTTAAAGATCCTGGGATCAAGTATGTGACCTGGGTCTCCAGCGACAATGTTTATAATGCTTCCTTTATTGAACGATTGCGGCAAGAGCTGAAGCAGGGGCCAGACTCACTCGGTCTTGTGTTTTCTACCTTCCGCCAGGTTGACGCATATGGGAACCCGTTGTATGACGAGCAGCATCAACAGGCGTTGATCCGGTACCAAAGTCAGCCACATCACGAATTGCTGAACGCCAGCATTGTTGGGGTTTCATTTATGTACAAAAGCAAATATGCCCTCCAGATTGGCGGCTATCGGCTGCAACCCGTTGAGGATTATGATTACTGGCTGCGGCTGACCGAGACGTGCAATATGAAATTCATCCCGGAGATCCTGATGGATTACCGGGTGAATTCCACATTTAGTGTATCGGCCGGCCTACACAGCCAAAAGGAGCACCGACGCTGGCGGCGCGCATTCCAAATCGCCAAGTATGAGGCGAGAGCACGCCGGGGCATCCCACTTGAAATGACGATTTTAATGCCTGTCACGGATATGGCTCAAGCTGAATCATTGCTGGATAATCTGCTGGAGCAGCACTACAGCAATTGCGTGGTACGGCTGCTGGATTTAACGCCAGAACAGGAAGCTAGCGCTTTCCTGTCGATGATGCTCGACCCTCGGTTAATCGTAACATCACGGCAGCATTATTCGATCCAGGAAGCACTGGTTCAGGCTATTGGTGAAACCACGACTCGCTTTGTTGTATGCTTCGGTGTCAAACCTTATATTGCCGTGACGGATCTACTGTATCTCACGGATTTGTTGCGCCCATTACAGGATACACATGCCTTTTCCTACTATACAGATGACCATTCCACCATCGGCAGCGGACGAGGGGTTCAGTCCGTACCGCCAGAATGGAATTACGTGTATTACACCCACAGATTGCATCAGGCACTGGAACAGGGTGGCTTTTAAATAACAGGGGACAGTGCAGGGATTGTGGTCAGCTCGGACTGGAGAACACGGTGCTCCTGTACAACATTACCAAACTGATCCAGTCCAAAGTTGGAGAGCACGACATTCGCTGGAGCAGCGGAGGCCACGTTGTATTGTACCTCATAGGCAAGAACCCCTTGTATAAAGAAGGTACGGCGGGCAATGGAGTTTGCAGGCAAGTTAACCGATGTCACATACAGTGGTGTCTTGGTATCCGGTACCAGCGAGAAAAAAATTTGGATGGTCACGGTTGCCGCATTTACTGTGTCCTCATTGACCAAGTTCACAACAACATTGGAGCAGGCAGTACCAAAATCTCTAGTGTTCGTCATATAACCGGTTGTAAAAGCCAATCGAATCATCCTCTCAAAAAACAGAATATTGGATAACCCTTGAAGGGATGCTTTTATACTATGAATCTATTGAAAAGAAAGCTTGTATGGTTGTCTCTAGGCTGTGCTGAAAAAAGTACATTTTGATAGAAATACTTCAGGCGTATCTATTTATATAATGAAGGGAATGCTCGCGATGCCTTTGAATTTTCAGGTGACACCCAGCGGCCTGCCCAAATTTGAGCCTAGTGTTGCTGTTAATTTACTGAATCCGAATATTGTTATAGCTGTAGCTGTTGATTTTAGCAGTGGGCCTCCCTTGATTGGACTGTATCGCTCATTGGATGCCGGAGCGAACTGGACGGATACTTTATTGCCGATTCCGCCGGGTTATACAGGAGCCGAGGCAGGAATGGTAGCCTATCTGTTCCCCAATATTTTTATCGTATCCGCGCATGTATTTCCGGGCAATGAAAACGGGGCTGTCGTGATCTACCGTTCTACGGACGATGGAGCCACCTTTGATCCTCCAGTGGTCATTAACCCGGGCTATGGAGATTACATTAATAATGACTGGACTAATATTACGACGGATAATGCGGGGGCAAGTCCCTATCTCGGACACGTCTATGTCACGTATAACCGCCAATATAATGTGGATTTTAATGCTCAATCTGCGGCCTTCTACCAGCGTTCCACCGATGGAGGACTAACTTGGGACCGACCGTTAATGCTCTCCAATATCCAATCCTCAACGGAGCGGCCTGAGCCTGCGGTCGACAAATATGGAAGCGTATATGTCAGTTGGATTCGTACGGGACCGCAAACACCAGCTTTTTTTATCCGACGCTCCTTTGATGGCGGGGCAACCTTCAGCGGGGATATTCTCGTATCCAATATAACGCTTGTGCCCAATCCTTTGCCCGTTCCTGGTTATGACTTTCGGATATTGAATTTCCCCAGCTTGGCCGCGGACTGCTCGGGTGTGCCTTCCACAACAAATACGCTATATGCCGTGTGGCAGGACTTTGGTCAGGGATACAGCAATATTTTGTTGTCCAAATCAAGCGATTTTGGCGGTACCTGGAGTGCTCCGGTCATTGTGACAGACAGCCCGCCCGGCTCGCAAAATTTTTTCCCTGCAATTTCAGTGTCGCCCAAGACGGGACTGGTCGTTGTCGTGTACTATACCAATCGCGTGGACGGCTTTAATCTGGATGTGTTCGCCGCAGAGTCGTCCGATGGAGGTAACACCTTTACGAACAGTCGTCTCACGACGACCTCCTTTAACCCGAATGTCGGTGGAGGCGAATCAGAGCTGATCGGTGATTATATTGATGTCGCCATTGTACCGCCGAACAGCTATATTACCGTCTGGACAGATACGCGCACAGGCAGTTTGACGATATTTGCGGGTGTACCGGGGGGTGGAGCCTGATGCCGAACGTACAGCTTACGCCTAACGGAAGGCTGGCCCAGGAGCCGAGTGTAGCTTTCAACCTGCTCGACGGTACCATTGTGTCTGCGGCTATCGATTTTACGACAGGGCCGCCGTTGACGGCGGTATACCGTTCAGGTAACGGCGGTGCCTCTTTCACACAGCAGATTTTACCGCTACCAGCCGGCTATGTAGGGGCGGAATCCCATAGCGTCAGCTACGGTTTTCCCAACTTGTTTGTCATAGCCTGTCACGTATTTACCGCAGACGGTTTGAGCGGTACCATCGCCACTTATGTGTCGAGAGACAACGGTAATACATTTGATCCGCCTGTGATTGCCCAGCGAGGGTATGGGACATTTGTCAATAATGTTGAGGTCAGCGTGAAATTCGATACTTCTCAGGTCAGCTCCTATACCGGAAATATCTATTTATGTTATACGCATCAGTACAATCCTGACTTTTTCGGCGGATCAGTCATGTTCTTCCAACGTTCGCAGGATGGAGGGATCACATGGGGGACACCCGTGGTGCTCACCGCTGGCTCCAATCAGATTACGCGGGGGGAAATCACTGTGAGCATTACAGGGGTGATTTATGTCGGGTACATTGTCACGAATCCGGTTAACCAATATCAGGTCATTGTGTCCTTCAATGGAGGGACAGCATTTAGTTCCTCGCTACCTGTATCTTCTGTGGTCCCGGTTCCGAGTCCGTTGCCCGTGGCCGGCTTTGGTTTCAATGTGCTGCCGGCAGCTAACATTGCCGTGGATCGCTCTACGAGCCCGAATCAGGGAACACTTTATGCGGTCTGGCAGGATAATCGGGCAGGGTATGCGGATGTGCTGCTTGCCAGGTCGGTGAATGGTGGATTAAGCTGGACTGCGCCGCAATCGGTGACAGGGGCCAGTGCAGGGGCACAGCATTTTTTCCCGGCTATTGATGTTTCGCCTGTGACCGGCGTGATCAAGATCGTATATTATACCAATCAAATAACGACCTCTTTATTAGACGTATTTGTGGCCGAATCAACGGACGGAGGAAGTACATTTACGAACCTCAGAATAACAGACAGCTCCTTTAATCCTAACGGGATTAGTCCGGTTCCAGTCGTTACAATCGGTAATTTTATTGATGTAACGATCGTGCCGAATAATGGGTTTTTTGCGGTCTGGACAGATGCGTTATCGGGTTTCCAGCAAATTTACGGAAGTAATGGGGTGTAGCTCAGCGTACGAGACAGAGGAGGTGAGGCTGTTTTGAAAATTTTGTTGGCTACGTACTGGCCGATTCCTCATTTGGGTGGCGTATGGCCCTTTATGATGCAAATTAAACGGAGACTGGAGCTACTGGGCCACACGGTAGACTTGATGGGAAACGGACCGGATACACCTAAATACCATATTGTTTTTGAAGATAGGGAGCTACTGAAGGATCAACTGCTGCCCCTGCTGGATACGAAGCTGAATGAATCGGCTGTCCCTGTATTACATTTGGATTCATGGGTGCAGACGGTGGAAAAGGATCGATACTGTATGGAGCTGGCAGCGGCGTATTTCGGGGTCGAGCAGTATGATGTGATTCACACGCAAGATGTCATTGCGACGCGTGCGCTAAGTCGGGTCAAACGCAAAGATAGCGCGTTGGTAGCGAATATTCATGGCTCGCTGGCTCGTGAAGTTATGATGGCTTTGGAGCGGGATCATGAGGAGGGTTACCGTGAGACGCTGATGTGGAAGTATTATTGGGCGCTAGAGCACTATGGCGCTCTATCCGCGGATATTACCATTACGTCTACAGAATGGATGAAACAGACGCTTGTGCGTGAGTTCGAAGTGCCTGAGCAGCAGATTGCTACTTTCCAATACGGTTTGGATACCGAGCACTTCTGGGAAGTCCACGCCCGGGGAACGGACATGATACGACCTGAGGGGAAAAAAGTTATCATTTGTCCTTCACGGCTGGTCTATATCAAAGGGCTGCATTATTTAATGAGCGCTCTTGGCCTGCTGAAAGCAAGTCGTACGGATTGGGTTTGCTGGATTGTCGGGGAGGGAGATAAAAGGGAAGAGCTTCAAACACAGGCGAAGGAGCTAGGGCTGGAAGAAGACGTGGTTTTTCTGGGGCATCGTGAAGATGTACCTGCTCTTTTACAACTGGCGGACCTTTTTGTTCATCCAAGCATACAGGACAATCAGCCGTTTTCGGTCATGGAGGCGCAGATTATGGGGCTTCCGGCAGTGGTATCGGATGCGGGTGGACTGCCGGAAATGGTGAAGCATGAACACACCGGACTAGTCTCCCCGGTTGGCGATGTGGAGGCACTGGCAGCTCATTTGCAGCATTTGCTGGCACAGGATGAAGTGCGGATAGTCATGGGAAATCGTGCCAAGGCATGGGGGATCGCGCATTGGTCTCTGGATGTTATGATTGAACGACTCGTGAATATTTATGGGCAAGCGCTGAATCAAGTACGTTGAATACGTTGATTCAATAGTTAGGAGGGAGAGCATGACTTTTCCTGTCGTTGGAGACTTGTACAACCGTATTTTTGAAATCCAGCAGTCACACCCGGATTTGAAGGTTGATTACGCAATATGGAACCGAATTAACACTTCGTTGCCAGAAGATTATACGCTGCCGGACGCTGACATTTTAGAATGTCTGAAGCAATCCGCGCCATGAGAATACAGACCCTATAAAAAGGCAGGTTGGGCTTAAAACTCCCACCTGCCTTTAGTTATTTCAGTTCATTGTCCATCCGGGTTCTCGTCCATCGAATCTACATACACAGAGCCTCGAACCATGAGTGGTCCTGTAACAACAGCACGGCGGTCGGCTGATTGTACGGTCAGGCAGTATACATAAGGCTCTCCCTGTGTTCCCGTTTCCTCATAGATTAACTCGGCAAATCCCTCCTGATAACAGGAATCCTGCAACCAGTCCAGCATAGGTCCCCGCTCATCGTTGCGACGCAATCGAATATCCAGCTCCCCGATATCCCAGTTGAGCAGCGGATTTTCCCATGCCAAAGAGACTTCAATGACAATACGTCCTTCAGCTTCACTTGCAGGAATGATCAATGTAGAGAGCACGCTCTCCTGATCGGTAACCTGAAAAGGCAGTGCATATGTGCCTGGCTCAGCTTTGTTTTGAACTGAATATTTCAACATACCTTCTTCCTCCTCTGCCCGTTCATTAGGGTGTCACGGTAAAATGACTGGCTGTACGCTTAGCGACAACGTTCCCGTTTTCCAAAAATTCAGCCAGGATAAACAGCGTTTCTGGATTGTAAATATTCGTGATCACTCGCAGATAAAACGGATTTTGGGCTGCCTCCATATCCTTGAGTTCTAGCACGGAGTCAGCTTCGGGAGAAGGGCCCAGTCGAAGAAGTTGCCGCCTAAAAACGCCACTGTCATTCCCCATTTCCAGCAACACATCGACGGCCCTCTTTTCACGATTGAAAAAGGTCACATGGCAGCTTTGTATATGGGCGCTGTGGTAAGCGAGATGGTGATCGATGGTTAAAAGAAACACGGACATATGATGATGCCTCCTTGAATTCCGTTAGGTTACCAGCCTTAATATGATATGAAAAATAACCGGGATTGGACTGGATAGTTGTACGCCTCTTTGACAAAAAGCGCATCGGTGTCCAACCCTTTTCGCCGTGCTGTGCATGTAATGTAGAGTGGAACAAACTACGGCCTGAAGTCCCTTTTTCGACTACAGAAGAAGGATAGAGTAGGAACTGAGAGAAGGGTCGTATTAAAAAAGGAGGCACGGCTATGAGACTCGCACAGCTGGCAGGGGAATATGAAGCGGTCTTCAGTCTGGGGCAAAACTGTACACCTGCCATTCAATTGGAAAAGAACCGTTTGCGGCCGTTTGCCGGGGTACTGGATTGGATGATGTCTGACACGCTGTCCGATGTGAACCGCTTGCTTGAAAATCGGTTTGCCGGATTTATGGAATTGCCCAATTTGAGTGTCGTTGGTACGAGCCAACTGAATTATATGGTCAGAGATATCGCTTATAATGTGATCTCGGTACATGATTTTCCGCAGGAGCGCAATACGTCCTCAGATCTGGTGACCTATCCCGAGTTCAAGGAAAAGATAGACCGTCGTATTGAACGTTTTTTTGCAAAAACACAGATGGCGAAGCGCAGCTTGTTCGTCCGTATGCTGGGAACCTATGAAGAAGTAGAGGAACTGGAACGTATTTTGTCAGGCATGGTAGCGAATGAATTTTGTTTGTTGGTAGTGAATTGTTCCGGCGTAACGGAGTTGACGGAGGTGGATTGGCAGCTTCCGCATGTATGCGCGGTGGAAATGCCTTTTGCCGATGTATGGAATTACAAGAGTGATCCGCATTGGCGTACTCTTTTTAAAGGGATGACCTTGTCTTCGGAAAGGGGAGGGCGTCGTGCTTGAGCGGTTGCAGGGGGATTATGATGCTGTATTCAGTCTGGGTGGACATTGCTTGCCTTCCATTCAGCTGGATAAAAACGGACTGCGTCCCTATGCGGGTCCGCTGGACTGGATGATTTCCGGTAACTTGTCACAGATCAGTCGCTTGCTGGACGCCCGTTTTGCCGATTTTATGGATGTTGACAGTCTACGTGTCACGGGACATGATTACGGCGAACATAACTTCATGGTCGAGGATGCAAACTATGAGATTATAGCGGCACACCATTTTCCGGTTAGCCAAAATACATCGGAGCAGCTGACTTCCTACCCTGCATTCAAAACGACGCTTGATCGCCGCATCGCACGTCTACTGGATCAATTCACGCTTGCGTCCCGTCTGCTACTAGTTCGTCTTGGAGGCAATCGGGAGCAAGCGGTGGAACTACATGATGTGTTATTACAGAGGATTACACATGATTTTCGCTTGTTATACGTGGATTATACAGGGACAGATGGTGTGACGGAGCTGGATTGGGGTTTGGAGCGGCTGGTTTCAGTGGAGCTACCGCCTGAGGATATATGGAACGGTCAGGATGAGATGTGGCGTTATATGCTGGAAAACGTGAGACTGCATGTCTGAGATGCTGAGATTCTAGAGACACATTATAGATTGTCTTCGGACTGTGCGTGTGCCTGCGCCAAGCTATAGGGAGTCGCATAACATGATGCGAAGGGAAGTCATATGCTTCGGTTCAAAAGGAGGGTGAGCTAGTGAAGGCTTTGGTCACCGGGGGAGCTGGATTTATTGGTTCTCAGCTGGTACGTGCGCTTGCTGATTCGGACATCAGAGTACATGTGCTGGATAATCTGACGACCGGAAATATGGCAAATGTGGACCCGCGCGCGGTCATGCATATTGCGGATATTCGCAGCTCTGAAGCTAGGACGTTGCTGATTCGGGAAAGCCCGGATATTGTGTTTCACTTGGCCGCACAGGCTGATGTGCAGCAATCCATCCATCAACCCGATGAGGACGCGGATGTGAACGTGCTGGGGACGATTCATTTATTGCAGGCTTGTCATGAAGCCGGTGTGTCAAAATTCATATTTGCTTCCACATCTGGCGTATACGGAGAGCTGCAAAAGCAATGTATACAGGAAGACGATCCCGTGGAGCCCATTTCAGGCTACGGACTGTCCAAGCTGACCGCAGAATCGTATATTCGACTTTTTTATCGGCTGCACGGTATGAACTACACGATTTTGCGTTATGGAAATGTGTACGGTCCCGGTCAGGCCGCGAAGGGAGAGGGTGGTGTTGTCGCTCTTTTTATGGAGCGGCTGAAAAAAGGAAGCCCCTTGCTCATTCACGGCGATGGGACGCAAACTCGTGACTTTGTGTACGTCAAGGATGTAGTTCGAGCGAATATGGCGGCTATTCATGCAGCGGATCAACGCACAGTACATGTAAGTACGGGACGAACGACGTCCATCAATCGACTGGCCTACGATTTACTGAAGCTGCATGGTTCGTCTGTCCGCCCTGTGTATTCACCAGCGCGAGCTGGAGACATTCACCATAGCTGTCTTAGTAACGCAGTCGCCAGACATTGGCTTCGTTGGGAACCGCTATACGGCATTTCTGCCGGTTTACAGGAAACGTATGTGAGTAGTATGGGCTCAGGCAAAGAAGATATGTCGTGATAAAGAGCGCGCAACTCAAGAAAGAGACTGAGGGAATTCTCAGCCTCTTTTTCATTTGAATAGCAATTAGATGTTCTCGCCAGCCAGCTTAAAGGCTTGATCTAGGACAGCTGCACCGTTCCCTCTACCATAAGCCAACGTGTCAATGACATCTACTGGGATACCATAGGGAGCTGCAATTTCGGTGACTGCCTTTTTACGCATCCGCACTTGAGGTCCGAGCAAAATAGCAATCACGGAATCTGTAATGCCTTCCAGCTCTTCCTTGATGGTGCTTTCGGGGATGGCTTCGATGTTCAGCTCTATGGATCTTGCTGCTGCTTCTTTTTTCATTTTAGAAACCAAAATGGATGTGGACATACCCGCAGCACATGCCAAAATAATTTTTTTCATATTTGAGCGCCTCCAGAATTCATTTTTAACTACTTGTACTCTTCATCCAGATCAGCAATAAATGAGCGTTCTTTGATCGCGGCCTGATACCAGTAGCCGGATTTCTTCAAATGCCGACTTCGATCATTGTCCAGGTTAATTTCTACCAGTCCATAGCGATTTTTAAAAGCATTCATGGGAGAAACGTTGTCTGTAAAGGCCCACAGCATATAACCTGTACAGTTGGAGCCCGCTTCTACAGCTTGTAATGTGTAGTACAAATGCTCTGTTATAAAGTCAATACGATAGTCGTCCTGAATGATGTGTTCCTCATTTTTGAAAGCAGCTTCATTCTCAATACCCATACCATTTTCTGCGACAAACCACTCGATATTGTGATATTCGTTCTTAATGCGCATTCCCATATCGTAAATGATTTTAGGATAAATCTCCCAGCCCCGTGACTTGTTCATTCTTTTACCCGGAAGATCAAAATGCTCATAGTAGTAAGAGGGGTGGAAGGGGGTGTTTTCGTTCCACGCTTTACTCTGCACTTTGACCCGATGGGGATAATAGAGATTGATTCCGACGTAGTCAACGGTATTTTCCTTAATTACGGTCAGTTCTTCCGTTGTAGCTTCAAATGCAATATCATGCTTGCCCATGAGATCGAACAATTCTTGCGGGTATTCGCCTTTAATAAGCGGGTCCAGAAATACTCGATTGTAAAATAAATCATACACATGTGCCGCATACTGGTCATGAGGGGCGCTTGATCGGGCATAAGTGACTTCAGGATTCAGAATAACGCCTATTTTAGCCCCGTGCTGACTATAGTTTTTTGCTTTGAAAAGCTGTACGCACTTTGCGGTAGCCAGCGTTTTGTTATAGTTCCATTGCATCCACTTCCGCGTATTTTGTTCATAGGGATAGCGAAGGGCATCTAGATAGACACGAGTCTGTACAACAATGGGCTCATTAAACGTAAACCAGTGCTTGACCCGATCGCCGTACCGTTCAAACACTTTTTCCGCATATTTTACAAATAACTCCACTACATGCTTGGAAGACCAGCCTTCATATTTATCCAGCAGGTAGGCAGGGACCTCATAGTGTTCCAGACAAATCATCGGCTCGACTCCGCTTGCAATCAGCTCATCAATGACCCGGCCCATATAATCCGCATACGTTTCATCCACCACTACATTCTCATAATCCGTTAAGAAGCGGGACCAATTAATAGAAGTACGATAATGGGTTAAGCCGATCTGCTTCATCAGCGCAATATCTTCGGTATAGCGATTATAAAAGTCGGTTGCAACCGCGGGCCCATATCCATTGTGCCAGACATAGCGGTCATTTTTGTACCATTGGTCCAGGAATGAGTCCTGACCTTCTTTTTTACCGCTCCATCCCTCTGTCTGCCAGGCGGAAGCCGCTGCACCCATGATGAAATTCGACGGAATTTGTATCGTATGTTTAGCCATGACATGTTTCTCCTTTTCATTGTATAAAGAATGCGTTTTCAATTAATTAGTGTATTTCTATAGTAGCGCATTATTCAGTCGTTCGCTTGTTGGCAATTTTGACGAACGGGAAATAAATGATAATCGCTACCACAATGCAAATGATCTGAGTGACGACAGCGCCAATGCTTCCACCTGTAGACAGGTAGGCATTAATAATAGGCGGAGTAGTCCATGGAACCATGACGACGGCTTTACCTGCAAATCCAAGCAACGTCGAGAAGTAACCAATCGTTCCTGTGATGAGCGGAGTAATAATGAAAGGGATAGCCATCAATGGATTCAACATAATCGGAAGTCCGAAAATGACAGGCTCATTAATATTAAACAGACCTGGGCCGAGCGAAAGCTTTGTTATTTCCTTCATATCTTCACGCTTGGAAGCGATCATAATACAAATCAAGAGGGCTAGCGTAATCCCTGAACCACCGATACTCATATATACGTCCCAGAAAGGCATCGTAATAATGTTCGGAATGGGCAGTCCTTGCTCATAAGCAGTCATGTTGACGGTAATCGCGCCAAGCAGCAGGGGTTCACGAATGGGCTTTACCATTTGGTTCCCGTGAATACCGATCACCCAGAAGATTTGCGCAACCAGCATCAGCACCAGTATACCTGGCAGTCCCTGTACTACGGTCTCCAGAGGTTTTTGCACCACATTATAGACGGCATCGTACAGGTAGAGACCTGTAAACTTATGAAAGAAAAATCCGAGCATGGAGAAGACAGTCACCGTAATAATGGTAGGAATGAGTGCGGAGAAAGAAACGGCCACATTGCTGGGAACACTTTCAGGCATTTTGATTTTTAGCTTGTCGGACTTACCCAGTTTGCTGTATAGCTCAACGGACAGGATGCTTATGAAAATCCCTAAAAACAAGCTCTTGGTATCCGTAAATTGACGGGCTATGACGTCTGTTACTTGTTGCATGTCACCGTTAACCATCAACTCTATCGTGGTTGGTGTCACAGAGATAAAACAGATTAAAGCAAGCAAACCGGGGAAAAGATTTTTCTCACCATTAATTTTTCCTAGCTCCAGACCAATCATGAAAACAGCCAGAATGGTAAGGATATTCAAGCTGGCATAGTTAATGCCTGAGAAAATCGGTTTGTACTCAGCCAGGAATGAGAATGGCCTAAAATGGGCCAAACCATTGACTGGGTCCATGACCATATTGGAAATCAGTACAGCAAAGGCCCCGACAATAATAACGGGCATCAATGTGATAAAAGCTGATTTGATCGCTATAATATATTTAAAATTGTTGATTGCATTTGCTACCGATGTGAGGCCGTCAACCAGTTTGTCTTTGAATGCCATGGGATAGCGTCCCTCCCTCTACGATTTCGGTACGAATTGATCCATGCGTTCATACAGGTCTACAAACTCTGAGGCCATATCGCGAATGGTGATGGCATTCATCAAATGATCTTGAGCATGTACCATCATGACAGACATCTCTGTTTTTTCACCCGCTGCTTCCTTACGGATGATTCTGGTTTGAATCTTGTGGGAGGACACCAGTTCTTTTTTTGCTGAGGCTAATTCTTCTTTGGCTTCACGAAATTTCCCCGCCTTTGCAAGCTCAATCGCCTCCATGGCGGAGCTGCGTGCATTCCCTGCGTATAATATAATTTGGAATACAATCTCTGTATCATCCATGTCCTCCATGTTCACGTCGTGCTCTGTAGATTCATCATGATTCACGTGATCCTCTCTCCTTTCAATCATCTCGTTCGTATGGCTATTATAATTTGGAATCGCTTTCAACATAACACACATTATTTCCTCTTCTTAACGGAAATCAATCGTTCTTCATACTCCTTATGTTCAACTATTTTTATGCAACACTTCTATGAATTCTGTATACGTTTTGCAGCGAATAAGCTGCTGGACGAGCTGTTCATTATTTAAAATTTCAAGCAAGATATGATACATAGTCTGTAAATCTTCTGATTTCGTACGCTGTATACAGAGCATACAAATAAACTGTACCGGCTTGCCATCCCAATCGATTGCTTTTTGTAATGTACAGATGGCCCAAAATGTGGAATCTGCGAAAGGTTCCATCGGATGCGGGATCGCGACCAAGTTGCCAAATGAAGTGGGGGAAACGGCTTCACGCTCTATCACGGATTGCAGTAGAGGGCCTTTTACAAGATCTGCTTCGTGTATTTTTTCGGCTATAAATTCAAGCACTTGGAGTTTGTTCTCAAACTTCTGCTGAAGGAAGACCAATTTTTTTCGTACATACTGCACAGCAGGAAGTCTGACCTCAGAAATGGCTTGTTCAATTTTAGTAATATCAGAACTGCCCAAAAATGTATTCACATGGATCATAGGGATAGAAAGCGGTTCTGAAATGGGGATCGTGCTAATGACAAAGTCCAGTGTATCCAACGGCATTTGTTTCAGCTTATAAAGTTCAGTGGTTCCCACGATATCCAACCTTGAACCGAAGACCGATTGAAGCTTATAATACAGCAGCTTAGCACTGCCGAGTCCAGAAGCACATACGATCATACATCTTTTGGGTGCATCCTCCATTTTCTTTCTTTCCATCGCGACTCCGATATGAATGGCTAAATAACCAATTTCATTTTCCTCGATGTGTATATGAAGCCGCTGCTTGATGACCTCCGCAGCAATGATACCTGCTTCAAAGGCAAGCGGGTAATTGGCTTTGATTTCATCCAGCATAGGATTACGCAAATTCATTCCGTATTGATAACGGTTAATCACTGGTTTGAGGTGAAGGCAAAATGCAATCAGTAATTCTTGATCGTTATGAATGTTCATCTTCAACTGCTGATCAATTTGGTCTAGTATTTCGATAGTCAGTTCGTAGATATCTTTATCAATGATCTTTTTAATCTCCACTTCATCCATATGCGCACTAACGACTGTCCTTACACCCAGCAGGTGCACAGCAATGTACGCAACTTCAACAAGTGGAAAGGAGTGCTTCATGTTTTGTTCCAAAGCAGATACGATCTCAGTCGCCACCCTAAACTCTTTTTGTGCTTCAATTTTTTTCATCTCTTGCGGATAATACGACACATACCTTTCTTCGCGAATGCGCTTACATGCTATAGCAATATGAATGACCAGATTGTTCAGGGCAATGTCCGATAACTGAATATCATGGATCTCAATACGATCCAGAATCACTTCTCTTATGAATTCCATCTCTTCGTTAGAGATCAGAGGAGGGTGGGACATCTGCTGCTCGCCTATTTCATCTGTCCTACTGAATATATAGTCGGAAATGCAATAACGCAGCTTGGCCTCGTTCCCTTTGACTCGAATCCCATGATAAGGTTTGTTTTCCAGGGATAGTCCGTAAGTTGTCAGTAGCTTGCGCAGTTCTTTGAGGTCATTCTGTAAAGTAGACCGACTAACATACAGAGTCTCAGCTAAATCATCAAGTTTGATATATGCATTGGTAAGTAACAGCTTTTTCATTAAAAAACGATTTCTGGCTTCAGAAGAACTCGCTAATGGATAGGGCACATTATTTTCATCATCCTTTAATTGCTTTAGCAGATGATGAAATGCTTGTTCGTCCCGAATCTCTAACTTGTAGCCTGTTCCTTTAAGGGGTTTAACTGCTGCTCCATGCTTTGACAACAGTGCACCCAATTCCTTTAAATCCGTTCGTATCGTTCGAGAAGATACCTTCAATGCATTTGCCAAGTGTTCTCCTTTGACCATCTGTTCAGCAACCAATATACGAAGAATATCAAAAATACGCACAACGAGCCCCCTCTCTTAGCTGTTTCTGATGAACAGTATACAACGGTTAGAGCGTAACCAAAAGAAGGGTTGACAACAGCGTGATTCCTAGATGATCTTGACACACTCGCAGAATCGGGGATATAGTGGATACAATAAGTCTTTGATTGAGGTGTAGTTATGAAATTTACAAAAGCAACGAATTATGCTCTGCACACTATGCTCATGCTCGTTACTGATTCGTCGGTTAAGCCGGTAGGTGTTCAGCAACTGGCCGAATCCCAAAATGTTTCACCAACTTATCTTTCAAAAATTTTGACGAGGCTTGTGAAGGCTGGAATGGTCGAATCCGTTTCTGGAGCCAATGGAGGCTATCGCCTATCCCGTCATAAAGATGACATTACCTTTTTGGATATTATCCATGCCATTGAAGGAACCAATTCTTTGTTTGAATGTGATTTTGTCCACGGCTCCGAGTGCCTGATTCAAGCTGTAATGAGGGAAGCAGAGGAGAAAATGGAACGACATCTGAAAAATACGAAATTGGTCGATTTGGCGCAAAAGCAAGCACAAGTGTAAAGTGAGCGATTTTATATAGAAAGAGGGTGGTTGCCAGTTATGTAAAACGGTGTTTTTTTGGTTATATCGCAGACATAAAGAGTCTTTAATATCTTTTAAAAGGAGTTGGGTGTTATGCTATACGATTGCGCTATTATTGGCGGAGGGCCTGCTGGGTTGAATGCAGCCCTCGTGCTGGGCAGGGCAAGGAGAAGTGTGGCCTTGATTGATAATAATCGGCCCAGAAATGCGGTTACGCATGCGTCGCACGGTTTTATTACAAGAGATGGCGTAACGCCATCTGAGTTCCGCCGTGTAGCTTATGAGGAAGTGCTGCGTTATCCGTCTGTTCATCATTTGCAAACCGAGGTTGTTTCGATTATGAAAAACGTATCCGGATTTGAGGGGTTTGATTCGTCAGGCCTTCGCGTTCAAGCGCGAAAATTGATATTAGCGACGGGCGTGAAGGAGATATTCCCCAAGATCGAAGGTTTTTATCCGTTATACGGGAAAAGTTTGTTTAATTGCCCTTATTGCGACGGTTGGGAGCTGCGGGATCAACCGCTTGTCCTTGTCTCTGAATCGGCGGCTATATTTCATACAGCCAAACTACTCCTTAATTGGAGCAAGGATTTGATCGTCTGTACGAACGGTCATGCATCCCTGTCGGACGAGCAAAAAGAACGGCTTCAATCCAAGGGGATAGTAGTAATAGAGCAACCTGTTGCGGCGTTCATCGGCCACAATGGAAAGCTTGAGCACGTGCGCTTTACGGATGGCACTCAAGTCCCGAGGATCGGCGGCTTCGTGACTCCCCAGTTTGTACAAAGTGCACCGTTTGGAGAACATTTGGGCTGTGAAAGAACGGAGTCGGGCGGGATCAAGACGGATGAAGCGGGGAGAACCTCCATACCTGGTGTATATGCTGCTGGGGATTCATCGTACTTCATGCCTTCTCAGTTGATTTTTGCCGCGGCCGACGGCAGTCGAACTGCTGCGAGCGTAAATATGGATTTGACAGAGGAAGATTTCAACGAATGACGAGAAATTGGAAATGTCCAATATGGAATCCGATAATAGAAAAGGCCGCCAATATGGCGGCTTTATTCTAAAATCATAGAGAGAGCAAGCAATAATAAACCAATGATCATAAAAATAAAGGACCATTTCCATCTGTTTTTTCTATCTTTCCCCTCGGGATCAGCTGCCTGTTCAACATAAAAGTTAGCCCGCATGCGGTCACCGCTGACCCCTGTTCCACTTAATATAATAGCCAGTATTATGCATGCGGCACCTGCCCACCATAAATAATCATATATCATGATGATCCCCCCATTCTTATCTTCTCTATTACCCCATTTCGTGCACCATATCATAGGTCATTCTGTGACTAAACAAGACCTTCTTTCAATAACCTCTGTATTCACAAGAACCTGAGTATGATGCCCCTGATGATGGTTAAGCCTCTCCATAAGCAAGTTTACAGCCGTTCGGGCCAAAATATCCTTTTTCACATGAATGGTTGTGAGTTCCGGGCTAATGACCTTCGCTTCATGTATATTATCAAAGCCCATGATGGAAATTTGTTCAGGCACTCGAATGTTCATTTCCTGAAACGTTTTAATGGCACTGATCGCCATATAATCATTTTCGCAAAATAGGGCCGAAGGTAGCTCGTCCAATTCATGAATAGCTGTTCTAAATGCGTCCTGTGACATCACAAGCATGGGATGCATATCAAATGTAAGCCCATTTTCTATGGAAAGATTGTGCTCCTCTAAAGCCGCCATAAACCCTTCCTTTCGTTTTTTAAAGTTCAGAATTCTGGTACTGGATTGTACGTATCCTATCTTTCTGTGTCCTGACTGAATTAAATATTGGCCTGCCTGATACCCACCGAGATAGTTATTAATAGATACGAAACTGGCATCGACGTGTTCAAAGCAAGTATCCAAAATAACAATATTGGAATGAATGGATTGTATGGAATGAATAATCTCGGAAGTTAAATTGGTGCCAAGTAGAAGTATGCCTGAAGAGGGCTGATCTTTTTCCAAAGCAGATAATTCTTCTTCGAGGCTATGGCTATCAAAAGACGAAAAAATCAAGGTATTTCCATGTTCTCTCACCTGATTGGTAATATGATGAATTAATTCGTTAAAAAATGGAAGTGAATCATAGTGCTCTGTTACGATGTCTGTATTTTTACAGGCCACAAAACGAATCACATGATGATTTTTAATGGCTTCCTTGTTTGTCTTCATGGTGCGTGGTTTATATCCATGCTCTTGGGCTATTTTTAGAATGTGCTCCTTGGTTTCTTCACTGACTCCGGGTTTGTTATTAAAAGCAAGAGAAACAGCAGATTTAGAAACACCTGCAAGCCTTGCAATATCATCAATTTTCAATGTGGAACCCCCTATTGAACTAAACTACATAAATTATATCATTACTCAGCAAGAAAGTTTAGCTCATAAACTAAACTAAACTAAATAACTAAAAGTAAAAATTTGTTGACCTTTTATAATTTATAATGTTAATATTCAAGTGTAAAGCGCTCTAATTTAGTTTATTTCACGTAAAAAACACATAAGTTTAGTTTTTTATTTAGTTTTGTTTAGAGAATTTTGCGCATACAGCAAGAGAGGAACGGTGATTCATTTGAGTTTAAACATGGCTGAAAATCAAAGAAGTTTTACCAAAGAGGAAAAACCTTTTTTTTATTTGGCAGATACGGTGTGGAGTGTATTTACCAACGCGACGATAGAGGAGTGGAGCGATTATCTTGACTATCGGAAGATGCAAGGTTTCAATGTGTTGCAAATCAACATACTCCGACAATGGGACGCAAGTGAATCGGATCTGAATCTACAGCCGTTTGCATTAATGGAAAATGGGGATTTCGACTACCATACATTAAACGAAGCTTATTTTGACCGGGCAGAAATCATGTTGAAGATGGCTACAGAGCGTGGATTTGTTCCAGCACTGGTTCTGTTGTGGTGTAACTATGTGCCGGATACATGGGCTGAGATGTTCCAAAAAGGTAATAAAATGCCGTTTGAATGCGTTGAACCCTATGTAACGTACGTGGTAAACCGTTTTTCTCCATTTGATCCTATTTTTCTGATTAGCGGGGATAGTGATTTTCCGACCGAACGTGCCAATTCCTATTATTTAAAAGCACTGGATATTGTACAACAATTAAGCCCTGCAAGCTTAACTACGCTGCATATTCAAGGAAGATTGAGAGAAATTCCTCCAGCCTTTGAGAAACACCAGGGTCTTGGATTCTATATGTATCAATCAGGACATAATTCCGAGTTCCAACATGTAGCCCATGAGATTGCTCAACATTTCTATTATAAGCCGGATATACGGCCTGTCATTAATGGAGAGCCATGTTATGAACAAATTAGTTACAGCCGCAATGTGTATGGCAGATACACAGCACTGGATGCCAGAAAAGCGGCATGGCAAAGCCTCCTTGCAGGCGGGGGTGCGGGCATTACCTACGGAGCGCATGGCATTTGGAGCTGGCACAAGAAAGGAAAGAAATTCGGCATTGTAGAAGGGGAAGGATTCGATAGTCCCTATGATTGGAGAACTGCATTGCAATTTGAGGGCGCATGGGATTATTCCTTTATTAAATATCTGTTTGAAATGTACAACCTGATTGGCGTAAAGCCGTTGGATATTGTTTTAAACAAGACAGAGGAAATCAGAGCTGCGGGGAACGAGAATACCATTGTGTTGTATGTCCCGGTTAACACAAAGGTACGACTAAGTATCAACGTGCAGGAATACAAGTTTACAACGATTGATTTAGCCGGGAAGCGGTTTGCTCAAACCGACGTGTCCGTCCAAAAGGATCAATCGGTGCTAGACATGCACAGCTTTGAAAGTGATGTTGTAATCATCGGAACGAAATAAAAACAGAGAAGAATGTGGATGGAGTGAAGCAACATGTGGAAAATCGGCGTTATTGGAACGGGATATTGGTCGGAGAAACATATCAAAGCATGGCAGTTTATCTCGGATGCAGAAATCAAAGGATTTTGTGATCGAAATAAAGGCTTACTTTTTGAAAAAGCAGATCAATTCCATGTCCCTACTGAATATTGTTATACCAGCCTGGAGGAGATGCTAAGCGAAGCGGATATTGATGTCGTGGACATCATTACACCTCCTGAGACACATCTGGAACTGGTTCGACTGGCGGCCGCAGCCGGAAAACATATTATGTGCCAAAAACCTTTTGCCCGTTCTGTTGAGGAAGCTGAGCAGATAGTAAGTATTGCTGAAGCAGCAGGAGTCAGACTTATGGTGACAGAAAATTGGCGTTGGCTTGAACCTTTTCAAATTATAAAAAAATTGCTGGCAGAGAATATCGTTGGAAATATGAATGTTATACGTTATACGCATACCGATTTTTATTCACCGAGGTTTGCTCCGGAAAAAGAGCTGCCGCAGCCATTTTTCAGAGATATGCCCAAGCTTTTGTTTTATGAAATGGGAGTTCATTGGCTGGATACTTGGCGTTTCTTATTCGGTGAACCTCGGCGTTTGTATGCGGAAACCAAGCGGGTCAGTCCATACACACAAGGAGAAGACACGGGCATTATCATGTTAGGTTATGAACATTATTTCGGTCTTATGGACATGAGCTGGGCGACTCGCAGGGAACTGGATGGGCAGCTGTCGGAACAGGTTCTTCCCGATCATAAAGAACAACTGGTGATTGAAGGCGATGAGGCTACCCTAAAACTGTACAACACAGGTAAATTATGTCTCATTAATAATCAGGGAGTCGAAAAAGTATTGGTTGAAAAGACTGAATTAAACTATGAGGAAAGCCATAAAAAGCTACAGGCTCATTTTATAGATTGCCTCAACACGGGAAAAGAATTTCAAACGAGTGGTCACGACAATATCAAGACCCTTCAGCTTGTATTCGACACCTATGACAGCGCAGAAAATCATAAAGTTCATGTGTATTAAGAGGCAACAGGATGTCCATTAACGATATTGTGATGTATGTTATCGCTCTTTTTTTAGTGTTGGGTGCATTGGATCAATGTTTGGGAAATCGCTGGGGTTTGGGACAAGCCTTCAACAATGGGTTTATGACCATGGGCTCTCTTGCTCTGGTCATGATAGGGATTGTTTCCTTGGCCCCTGTACTGGCCGCGTGGTTGATCCCCATTGTTTCACCGTTATATGTGGCAATGGGTGCCGATCCGGCATCCTTTGCTAATACGATATTGGCGGTAGATATGGGGGGATACGCACTTGCGGCAGAAATGGCGCACAGCCAGCAAGCGGGCGTGTTTTCATGGGTTTTTCTAGGGACCATGTTTGGCCCAACGCTCGTATTTACGATTCCGGTTGCCCTCGGCATTTTGGAAAAAGGGGATCATCCATATTTTGCAAAAGGTATCTTGATCGGTATTAGTACCATTCCCGTTGGCTGTTTCATAGGGGGAATGATCGCCGGATTTGACGTGATTATGATTTTAAAAAATCTGATCATTCCCATGCTTCTTTCAATAATCATTATGCTGGGTTTACGTCTATTTACGGAGTATACGATCCGATGGTTCAAGTGGTTTGGTAACGGCATTAGGCTTCTATCCCTTGTCGGTTTGGCAGCGATTGGGGTCGAAACCTTAACTGGATTTGTGATTATTCCCAATATGGCTCCGTTGTCTGTCGGTGTGCAAACGGTTGGAACGATTGCTATTGTATTGGCTGGTGCGTTTCCGTTGGTTGCTTGGATTACAAAAATATTTAAAAATCCGCTTCAACGGGCAGGACGTTTGCTAAACATAGATCCATCGGCTACTGCGGGTCTTGTGGCTAGTCTTGCTCATAATATTCCTACCTTCACTTTAGTTAAAGAGATGGAGCCCAGAGGAAAAGTGATCAGTATTGCCTTTGCTGTCAGTGGATCTTTCGTTCTCGGAGGACATCTTGGCTTTGTAGCTGGAATGGACAAGAATATGGTGATTGCCATGATCGTGGGAAAACTTACAGGCGGGATTAGTGCCGTAATTGTCGCAGTTATTGCACATCCAGCTACTACGAATAGAAAAATAGAAAGCGCATCCAAGAAGGAGTGAACATGATGGATCATAAAAAAACAGCCAAAGAAGTGTTGAGAGCCGTGGGCGGAAATGAAAATGTGAACAGTGTCATTCACTGTGTCACTCGATTGAGATTCAAACTGAAGGATAATCAATTGCTAGATAAAGAAAAGATCAAGCAGATTGACGGTGTCATTACCGTTGTAGAAAGTGGTGGCCAATTTCAGGTGGTCATCGGGAATGAGGTTCCCAAAGTATACGAAGCTCTTTTGGACACCATGGGAGTAAAGCATGGAGATCAGATGGTTGAAGACGATCAAAAAAATGAAAAAGCGAGCCTATTCAGTCGATTTGTCGATGTCATTTCAGGTGTGTTCATGCCCGTTGTGGGTGTGCTCGCTGCTGTGGGGATTCTAAAAGGACTATTGGCCTTATGCACATCCCTGGGCTGGATGACGGATCAGATGGGCACGTATAAAATTTTATATGCGACAGCGGACGCTATGTTTTATTTCTTTCCGGTTATTCTAGGGTTTTCAGCAGGTAAAAAGTTTGGAGGAAACCCGTACCTGTCCGCTGTTTTGGGGGCCGCCTTGGTGTATCCGACCATTACTTCGGCCTTTACGGATAAAACGGCGCTGTCCTTTTTGACCATACCTGTCGTTCTAATTAATTATACTTCTTCTGTTATACCTATCATTATTGGGGCGTTCTTGGCAGCTAAGGTCGAAAAAATGATAAGCAAGTTTGCACCTGCTTCCATTAAAATGTTCATTGTTCCTTTTCTGACCTTGGTCATCATATCACCGATTGTTTTTCTGGTTGTCGGACCGATCGCAACTATTATCAGCGATGGGTTAGCCAAAGGCTCTATGTGGATTTACCAGTTAAGTCCGGCTGTAGCTGGTCTCGTTCTGGCCGGATTCTGGCAGGCTATTATTATCTTTGGTCTCCATTGGGCGTTTATTCCAATTCTCTTGAATAATGTAGTTACGAACGGGTTTGATCCGATTAACGGTATGTTGTTCTGTACTACGTTTGCCCAAACAGGTGCAGCTTTTGCCATTGCTTTGAAATCACGGGACCCTAAATTAAAACCCATCGCCACTTCTGCCACAATTGCGGGTTTGATGGGGGTTACTGAACCAGCTATTTACGGGGTTACGCTCCCCACCAAAAAACCGTTTATTTTAGCCTCGATTGCTGGAGGTATAGGAGGAGCTGCAGCAGGCTTACTCGGCTCAACGGCATATGGATTTGCCTCAGGCGGTATTTTTGGTATACCTCTATTCATTAATCCAAAAGGCATGGATGCAGGCTTCATCGGCTTTATTATATCTTTGGTTGTAGCTTTTGTAGTCGCATTTATTCTGACCTATCTTATCGGTTATAAAAATGCACAATCTGCGTCTGAAATTAAGGTTGCAGATGAAAACAAAGAAGAAGAAAAAACGATATTCAGTCCTCTACATGGTCAATTGATTCCTTTAACCACAGTGAAAGATGAAGCTTTCTCCAGTGGTGCGATGGGTCAGGGAGCCGCAATTATCCCCCGAGAAGGAGTAGCTTACGCACCTTTTAACGGAACTGTTGTTACCGTTTTCAAAACAAAACATGCGATTGGACTGATCTCTGAGGATGGAGTTGAACTGCTCATTCACATTGGAATTAATACGGTCAGCTTGAAGGGAAAACATTTCACTTCCTTTGTGTCTGAAGGAGATACGATTCAAAAAGGGGACAAGCTGGTTGAATTCGATCCCAAAGCTATAGAGGATGACGGATATGATATTACCACATCCGTCATTGTAACCAATACAGCCGTGTACACGGATATTTTAGTTGAAGATTCCAAGGATATTCATGCAGGAGACCGCTTACTAAAGATTAGATAGATTCCAATTCCAATATTCAATAATAAAAAAGGCAAGATAAAGCTGACGATGCCCCGTATATAAAAAGGGTTGTCGTCAGCTTTTTTTTTAATTACCTCACACCTAGCGTGTTCATCATCTGTCTGAAGGAACGCACATATTTATCCGGTGCCAACAGGTTAACGATTCGCGCCAGTCCTTTCTTGCGGATAGATTCGCGTTGAGGTACGTTGTTCATCAGGTCTAGTCCTTGCAGTATCGCCTGCAAGATGTCCCCCTGCTGATAAAATTTACCGGTTTCGTTGTGGTCAATGAATGCTCGTACTCCGTCTGAATCAGAGCTTAATACCGGGCAACGACAGGCCATCGCCTCAGCAACTGCATAGCCGAATCCCTCCACCAATGAGGTCGATAGCAAGTAGCCGCCTGAGTCGCCAATCATGGAGTAATACAGGGGCATATTGGCATGAGGTACGCTTTTAAAACGCTCGATAATGGAGGACATGCCAAGCTGAGTAAGCATTTTTTCGAATTGTATTTTATCCTCCGGCTGTGACAATGTTTCATCATAAAACATCCAGATTCGAAGATCCGCACGGTTTTGCAGCATCCAGTAAGAAATATCGACAAAATGCCTCCAGTTCTTGTTGGGCTCTAGCCGTCCAACCCAGGCAATAACCGGATTAGTTGGAGGAGTGTTAGGTACATAATTAAATACGCTGGTATCCAGCACGTTTGGAAACACATAGCGATTAAGCCATGGACACATGGTGGAGAAAAGATTCACTAAATGAGTCGTATCTGGTAGGAGCACTGCATCGGCGTAATTTTGAAGATACGGAACTGCATCTGCAACAACCCAAGCCGCTTCTTCGTGAGGGCCAAAGCCCTGCGATTCATAGATCAATATCCCCTGATAGCCCAACATTCGCAATCTGGGGAGCATAGGGTAGTCCGAAGAGACGATAATTGCATCGTAGCGATGAGTCTCCACCAGCTTTCGAATTTCTTCTTCAGAGGAAGTCGTGAACACTGGAATATCGCCGTGCAGGTTTTGCATCCCTGTACCCTGCTGATAATAGAGAAGATGACATTCGATCCCGTCCTGAATGAGCGCTTTACAACGCTGGCGGTTCAAGGTTTCTACGCCGCCGCTGGGTATATAAAAAGTAAATAGAACTTTGATCTCAATAACCTCCTTTGCCAACCACAAGCTCTAATACCAAGTTATTCAACCAACAGGACGGGGTGTGGGTTTCTATGGAAGCCTGGATTGAATTAGCGCATAATTATGACTGAGGCGAGAATCTTCCGGGGAGCGTTCTGTTGCTTCTTTCGCAAATTCACATGCTTTGTGTAAAAGGCCTAACTCGTAGCAAGCGAGGGCACCAAGATCATACAGCGTGGCGTCCCAGCAAAAATCCTCTTGCATGTACGTATCCGGTCGTGTAGAAATTTGCAGCGCTTCTTCAACCATATGATAGACGGCGGGCCAGTTCCGCGTATGATAGGCCAGCTGAGCCATTTCCGTGTAAGGTTCACGTAAATACGGTGCTTCCGCAATAGCCCGGTATAACCAACGTGTTGCCTCTTGCCATTGTTCACTTGCTTTATAGGCTCTAGAAATAAAGCGCATCGAAGCACTGCGTTCATCTGCCCAGCGTGCCTGCGGCATGGCAAGATGTTGTTGCAGCGTAGCAATGCACTCGTCCCAACGGCCATGATACATATATTCCCGCCCCAAGTAATGCATGTTGCGGTCATCCTCGGGAAACTCGCGCACAGACTGCTCCAGCAGTGGAAGGTATTGGCTGCGGGACTTGTGCGGATCGGGATCATGATACAAGCGGAGCTGGTCTGATCGGATGTTGCGTTCTTTACCCTCTCCGATATATTCAAGCACCTCGTGAACTGGGCGTACCCAGCGGTACCCGTGACGAGTGTGTATTTTTTCTTTCCAGAACCATGTATAAACGGTATCTTGCCCAGGCTGTCCATGTGTAAAGGCATATAGCATCCGGGTAGTTCCTTCCTTCCAGTTGCGTTCCAGCCGCGACCGCCAACCCTCCTCCCAGACTTCGTCCAGATCCGTACAGACACAAATATCTATATCATCAGGGACCAGCCGTAGGGACTCATTGCGAGCTTTGTCAAAACGCCAAGGAGTTACCTCTATACGATGCACCTCTGCACCCGCTTCGTGTAGCAGGGAAACAGTATCGTCTGTAGAGCCGGTGTCCGCTACAATGACAACATCGGCTTCACGCATGGTGTGCATCCAGCGTTTGGCGAATCGGGCTTCATTTTTGCTAATGGCATAGACAGCTATTTTGTACCGATTCGATTGTTGCATTCCGCTTGCTCCTCCTTTGACTTACTTAAAGATTAAGGGGTGAGTGTGGGGGACATTTTTATTGGGGAGGATTCAGGATTGAGCTGAAGAACTGTCGATTATGCAGGACGTACGGGTCGTTGGGAATGTAAATGGCAGCTTGCTCGTTGTGCCAATTCGCACGTGTGTAATCCTTCATCCGAAAATGGCAAATGCATAGCTGGATATGAGGAAACCACGTTTGGTACGCGTCTTGTACCGGGCCCATCGTGTCGGGAGGATTCAGAGTGGTAGCCATGTCGTACCAGTAAATAGCTTTGGAGATCTCATTTTTATGCAAAAAATAATGACCCATCCGACAGCACAGATCAGCCCTGGGCGTATCGAAGGTCAAACTATGGAGAGCCGCCGTAATGCTTTGCTCCAGCTTGCCAAGCTGTTGTAGACAATCAGCCATTTTGCTACATGCACTAATCGCGTCCTCTGCCCAGCATTGTCCAGTATCCAGAAAATCCTGGTAAACCTGCACAGCCTGCTCATATCTTTTATTGTCTCTTAACTCGTTAGCGTAATAGTAGAGGTCACGAGGAGAGAAGGCATGACCTTGGGCGAGCAATTTCTCATAGATTCGCAGGTTTCGTCCTGGAGAGACCGTGTGTGTTCTAGTGTGAGTTATGGCGATATCGGCATGTTGAATATTCCCGTTTACGGCGAGGTACTCATGCACGGCTCCGTGCCAACGGAACCCGGCTGACCTTCTAACTAAGCGGTTTCGACGAAAATGTAGGGTGACATTGCCATGATCATCAAAGGCATAATGATAATTCATAGACACGGAATCCACGATTGGTGTGGCTGAGGAATCAAGGGTTTGCTTCAGCTCAAGCAGCTTGACGGCGTCCTGTTCCTTCAAAATATCATCGGCATCCAGCCAGAGAATGTATTCCTGCGTAGCTTGTTCAAACGAATAGTTACGTGCAAGGGCAAAATGATCTACCCATTCAAATGGAAAAATTCGATCTGTAAAGTTGCGACATATGTCAATGGTCTGATCCTGTGAACCCGTGTCCACGATGTTGATTTCATCCACAATAGGATGGATCGATTCCAGGCAACTGCCAATAGTATTTTGGTCATTTTTGACGATCATGCACAGGCTGATACTGATCAATTGAGTACCACTCCTTTGGGAACCTTCTAAGGATTCAGGTCGAACATAAAGCTTTATTTATCAAGAGGTCTGATTATAGAAGCCCTGCCGCAATCGCGGCAGGGCAAGGATGACAAAGCCTAAACGGGCTGTGCGGCTTTGTCGATAAGGTATGGTACGTCGCTTAAATATAATGTGGTAGAAAAAAGAACGTTAGAGTCCGGTAGGCCCTGTAGGTCCAGTCGGCCCCGTAGGTCCGGTAGGTCCAATCGGTCCTTGTGGACCAGTGTCTCCTGTTGGTCCAATCGGGCCAGTAAATCCAAGGCCAAACGGTCCGGTAGGTCCAGTCGGCCCTGTTGGTCCAGTCGGCCCTGTTGGTCCAGCGGGTCCCGTAGCGCCTGTGTCGCCAATAGGTCCGACAGGCCCGATAGGTCCAGCAGGTCCGGTAAAGCCAGTGGCACCCGTAGACCCGACAGGTCCGGTAACACCTGTGTCACCCGTGGCGCCTGTAGGTCCGACAGGTCCAGTAGCACCTGTATCACCCGTGGCACCCGTAGGCCCGACAGGTCCGGTAACACCAGTGTCACCCGTGGCGCCTGTAGGTCCGACAGGTCCAGTAGCACCTGTATCACCCGTGGCGCCTGTAGGTCCGACAGGTCCAGTAGCACCTGTATCGCCCGTGGCACCCGTAGGCCCAACAGGTCCGGTAACACCGGTGTCGCCCGTGGCGCCCGTAGGCCCAACAGGTCCGGTAACACCGGTGTCGCCCGTGGCGCCCGTAGGCCCAACAGGTCCAGTAGCACCTGTATCACCCGTGGCGCCTGTAGGTCCGACAGGTCCAGTAGCACCTGTATCGCCCGTGGCACCCGTAGGCCCAACAGGTCCGGTAACACCGGTGTCGCCCGTGGCGCCCGTAGGCCCAACAGGTCCGGTAACACCGGTGTCGCCCGTGGCGCCCGTAGGCCCAACAGGTCCGGTAACACCAGTGTCACCCGTGGCACCCGTAGGCCCAACAGGTCCGGTAACACCAGTGTCACCCGTAGGTCCGGCAGGTCCGCTAACGCCTGTAGCGCCTGTGGCACCCGCAGGCCCTGTAGCACCCGTAGGCCCGGCAGGTCCGGCTGGGCCCACAGCTCCAGCTGCACTTGCTTTAACAAGAGCAATAGAATCAATGGCTACATCAGCAGTGTTAGCCAAGGCATTTTTACTAATAACCAAAAAGGCAAAGGCTGCGTTGGCTGGAACAGGAGCTGTTACTTCATACAGGCTTTGCCATGTTCCGTTCACAGCGTCTGGCAATGTGCCTGCGCTCAAATAGGTAGTCAGCCCCGTGCTAAGGAAGCTAAAGGTTGCGTCATAGTAATACAGAAAAATGTTAACTTGAGGACTGGACAGGCTTCCTATTTTTGCAGCTGAGAGGCTTAATGTATAGCTTTCGCCTGGTGCAGCAAAAACGACCTGGGAAAGAGATGCATCTACTGCGCCTCCTGTCAGGATCGCACTATAAAAGTTTGTCTTTTTTACGGATAAGTTAGTGACGGTCACATTTGCAGCGTTCCAAAAAAGGGTAGATCCAGTCTCGAAGTCGCCGTTATTAACTAGATTGGTAAATAGTACGGTCATCGTTTTTTATACACTCCCTTCACACGTTGTAATGATAGTAGATGCGAATCCACGCCGTGGCGAACCGTACAAGTTTACGAGGGCAGATGCGCATTTCCATGTTCACATTTTAGACACATTATTTTAAGCTTCTATTTAAGTGACGTTAAGCTGGAGTTATATGTGGGGGGGTATCATTAGAGTTTAAAAGTGTAGCATGAGGCGAGGAGAGACCGTTTCGCGAAGGCTTTGGGCTTCCGATCGCTGGTGCTTCTCCAGCTCCAAACCCTCCGCTCCACTGCTACCCGCTACTCATGCAACATTTTAGGTGGGAGAGTAGTAGGATGAGAGCGCTCGCCCAAAGATTGATTTGGTCGTCCAAATCTATCGCTATGGAGTTTTTTTGATATGTGTGTGTAGTTCGATATGATTTGTCAATACGATAAAGGAAAGGGTGGAACATGTGCTCAAAGTACAGCAGGTGAGCAAGTGGTATGAGGGCAACCGGGGTGTACATAAGCTTGATTTTGAAATGCAGCGCGGTGAAATTGTTGGTTTCCTGGGGCCGAATGGTGCGGGTAAAACGACGACGATGCGCATGATTACAGGGTATCTTCAACCCAACGAGGGAGTGGTTACGATTGATGGTATCCCGATTCAGGATAAGGGTAGACTGGCCCGTTCCAAAATCGGTTATCTGCCGGAGACGCCCCCTTTGTATGAGGATATGTCCGTAAGATCCTATTTGAAGTTTGTAGCTAGTATTCGTGACGTGCCTGCTAGAGAGCAGAAGCTGCGTATTTCGGAGATGATTTCCAGGCTAGGACTGAATGGGCGGGAAAAACAATTAGTCCGCAGTTTGTCCAAAGGGTATAAACAGCGCTTGGGACTGGCAGGTGCGATTATTCATAACCCGGATTTACTGGTGCTCGATGAACCGACCTCGGGTTTGGACCCCAATCAGATTTTGGAGATTCGTCAGCTCATTCAGGAGATTGGCGAAAATCATACGGTATTGCTTAGCACACATATATTGCCTGAGGTGGATGCGTTATGCAATCGTGTTCTCATCATTCATGAAGGGAAACTGGTCATGGATGGGCGCCCTGACACGCTCGGCGGTTCGATGGAAGATGGATTCAAGGTGAAGGTAGAGGTTAAAGGCAAGCGTGAGCAGGTGATGGATGTCCTTCGTACTTGGGGAAAAGTAGAGGTTGAATCTATGGCGACCACGCTGCCTTCAGCGAACACGGAGCTAAGTGCCGCAGAGTCAGATATGACTGGATTGCTACTCACAGGAGCCTCCGGTGAGGATTTTCGCGAAGAACTATTTTATGTGCTGTCTGATGCGAAGCTTCCGATTTTGGAGATGAAAAAAGAAAGCCTTAGCTTGGAAAATATCTTCCAGCAGTTAACGACACGCGAGACGGAAGAAGGTCAGGTCGACGATCCAGCAGTACAAGACCTACATTCCTCGAAGAATGCAGCCCCTACGGCTATCACGGTGGAGCATGGAGATGCTGCGTCCGGGGACGATAAGGCCGAAGAAGATAAGGATACAGGAGGTAATCGGTCATGAGGCGTTTGTTCGCGGTTTGTCAAAAAGAGCTGCAAGCCTATCTGTGGACACCAACGACCTATTTTGCGCTTGCAGTGTACATGCTGCTGACGGGGTTACTTTTTTATACCAATTTTGTTATGTATCAGCCAAGCATTCTGGACTATCGGCTGGTACTCGGTGACACCTTGTCCATGCTGGTGTTCGTCGTCCCATTGCTCACGATGAGGCTGGTTGCGGAGGAATTCAGGCAAGGTACGGATGAACTGCTGCTTACCTCACCTGTGAGTGTGACGGAAATGATCGTGGGTAAATTTTTAGCGTCGTTGGGCATGTTGCTCATATTAGTGCTGTGCAGTCTAGCGTATCCGGTCGTGATGTCCTTTTATGGGTCGCTGGATTGGACGCTGGTATTAACATCTGTGATCGGTCTGTTTATGCTTGGCGCAGCCATGATGGCGATCGGCTTATTCGCTTCGACGCTTTCACAGCATCAGATGATGTCAGCGGTCGTCAGTTTTATTATTTTACTTGTGTTCTGGATGCTGGATTCGTTTGGTGGACAGACGGGTGCATCTGCGGCGGTACAGCAATGGCTGGAACCTTTTTCACTAACCGCACGGTTTGACAGTTTCACCAAAGGATTGCTGAATGGAGCCGATGTGATGTACTACGTGACGGTGGCGGTACTCTTTTTGCTATTCAGCATCCAAGTGGTTGAACGGAAACGGTGGAGGTAATGAATATGAAAAAATGGCTGGGTCATACCAATAGTGTGGTACTATCGATTGCTGCTGTAGGGATTTTTATTTTATTGACGTTATTTCTGCGTTCGCTGGGTGGCTTTCAACTGGATCTGACGGCAGGGAAGCAGTATACGCTGTCTGACCAAACGTTGACGACCATCCAGGATGTAAAGGAAGACGTACGATTGATTGCCTTTACCGTATCCACCTCGCAAAATCAGAAGCTGAACCGGGATGTTACGGATATGCTGAATGAATACGCCAAGCGTAACAGCAAGCTCAAGGTCGAGCAATACGATCTGAATCAGGAACCGATACTGGCCAAGCAATATGGTGTTACTGCAGCGTCTATTGTGTTGGTGCAGGGGGAGAAGAAACGGGTTATAGATATTGGGAGTCTATTTACGCAAGCTCAGGGGAGTGGTGAAGGGGCATACCAATTTACGGGGGAAGAAAAGCTGACGAGTGGATTGTTGGGATTATCATCTACCCGTCAAGGAAAAGTGGCCTTTCTAACTGGACATGAGGAAATCCCATTGTCCCAAATGACTGAATTAAGTAGCTCACTGTCACAAGATAATGTGAAAACAGAGGAAGTTCAGCTCAATCAGGCGGGTAGTGTACCCAAAGATGCGTCTGTATTGGCTATTGTTGGACCAGAACGTGATATCAGTGCAACAGAACTGAAGAGTATTCGTACGTATCTGAATGGTGGCGGAAAGCTTTTTATGGCACTAGGCTTTCACCCGAACATGGGGTCCGATTGGAAAAACCTTGATGCATTAGCGGCTGATTATGGAGTGAAGGACACTCATGCCATCGTGGTGGATCAAGAACAGACGAATACACTTGGACCGCTATGGACGGTTCCTACCTTCGGCAGTCATGCGATCACCGATAAGTTGGCGGCTTCCAATCTGTACCCTGTTCTTTCATTGTCTATTGCTTTGCAGGCAGGAGAGCAGAAGGATTGGAAGTCGACGCTTTTGATGAAATCTTCTGGAGCTAGCTATGGTGAAACGAATATCCAAGGTCTGCTGAACAACGAAACACAGAAGGATGACAAGGACCCGCAGGGGCCGCTGGATCTCGGTTATGCGGTAGAAGGGAAAGACGGCAAGCCCAAAGCCGTTATTCTCGGAACGTCTGCCCTCTTAAGCGACACTGAGATCGGCACAGGAGGCAATCGAGACTTTGTGCTGAACAGTCTGAATTATGTGCAGGAGCATTCTGATGGGCTCACTATTCGTCCTCGTCAGGAGCAGGATTATAAGGTAGCTTACTTGACTCCTGCACAAGCGAAAACGATATTGACCATATCTGTCATCGGATTGCCGTTGCTGTTCGCGGTCATCGGAATCTTATTATGGTGGAGGCGAAGAAGAGCATGAGAAAATGGATACCCACAGTGCTGCTGTTAGTTGTATTGGGAGCGGGGATAATCTATGCAAAGAGCCAAAACTTTTTTCATGAACAAGCGCCGGCTGCTCGTCAGCTGATTCAGCTTACGCAAGAGAATATTACGTCTTTCGCAATCACTGGAAAGGACGGCAAGTCGGTGGAACTTGAACAACATGATGGCCAATGGAGTATGAGCAAGCCACGGACTTGCCCGCTAAACCAATATACAATAGACAATTGGCTAGCGGCGATTCAAAATGTAAAGTTGGGTGAAGTGGTGGAATCTTCCCCTACAGACGTAGCCAAATATGGGATCTCCGCTACCCATGATCAGATTGAGATAAAGACCAAGCAGGGTGACGTTCGTACCTTTGCTTTCGGTGAAACGTTGCCTTCCGGAGATGCTGTTTATGTATTATCAGACAAAAAAGAGATAGCTTCTGTACCTATAGATACTCTTTCAGGGTTATTGCTGGGTGCTGAAGATTTTATAGATACAACGCCGTTCGATTGGGACGATACCAAGCTGAGCGGAATAGAGTGGGAAGGCCAAAATGCTTCATGGATGCTCAAATCCTCCGGTAACAGCGGGACCGGAGACAGTGCCTCCACATCTTGGACGCTGAACGGAAAGTCAGTAGCTAGTGACACGGCGACTTCCCTCTCGCAGCAGATCAAAAACCTGACTAGCAGTCAGGCCTTGCGCAAAGCCTCTGAGCTGAGCAAGCCTGTCCACCGCTTTACGCTAAGTGTATCGCTGGGTAAGGATGATTCCCAGCTGGTCTATCAGGGCTGGACGCTTAAAGATGATCCAGATACCGTATGGGTTGTACCGCCACAAAGTAACTGGGCTTATGGTCTGTCAGTATCTGACGTAAACCGTACTGAACAGAATGACCACGACCAAGCTCAGGCTGGAAAATAACCATTAGTAATTAAATTAGCTGCACAAAGAGGCTCCAACGGCGGATGATCGTCGTCTGGAGCTTCTTTGTGTTTGTTATTCGTCAGGTTTGCTGCTTTTGGAAGAAGAGTTGTTAGTGTCGTTTAAATCTTGGATTACTTGAATCAGCTCATGAAGTGAGACGTCCAGCTTATCCAGCTTTTCCTCCATCGTGTGCAGGATGTGCCGCAACAAAATAAAACAAAGTCCAGCCGGAAAGCCTACGTTGGTAACCAGAGAAAGAGCATCATCCATTTGCAATGTATTCCCTCCTTTTTAGCCATATATAAAGGAAGGTAAATTAAACGAACCATATACAACCGATTGTAAAAATAGTATAATAAATAAGAACAAATGTTCTGTTTTTGGTTGTAAAATAGGTTTGGAAATTACCCTATAGTATGAGGATTAGAAAAAGTCAAATCCAAAGAGAAAGGGTGATTTACAATGGATCAGTCTCAGCTAACATTGGTAGAACAATATCGAAAGAAACTGTACCGCATTGCCTGGAGAATCCAGTATCGTGCTCGGGTACAAACCAATCATGAATTTGTAATGGAAAAGAACGAATCCGTCAGTGGCCCATCTTTTACAGAATCTTCAAACTCTCATATGTACACATTACAGCTTATCAACTCTCTATCTTCTGAGATCGGAAAAATGATCATCTTTGACCTTTACATACTAGATAAAACCGAAGCACAGATTGCAAAAGAGTTAAAGCTATCCCAACAGGCGGTGAATAAATGGAAAAAGAAAATGCTGAAAGAGTTATTTCGGATGCTGAGTTCGTCCAATTGCTAAAATTAGTACAAAGTGGAGATCAGGAGGCCATGTATAGGATACTTCAATTGTTCGAGGAAGACATTCAAAAGACCAGTCGATATATTCGTATGTCCCGTGAAGATGCTGTCCAAAGCATTGTGACTGATTTTATAGAAGAACTGCGACAAGAGTTAAAGACAGTGAAAAGTGGACAATGGATATAGCCTTGGCTATCCTTATCCGTAGGTTTACTTATTTAACGGAGGGCTTATAAGTTTATGATTGATAACAGGGCTTCTTTTGAGAAAAGTATGAAGATGTACCCAGTCAACAGTATTCGTTCCAATGTCATCATTCTTGTTTTATTACTGTTAGATCTGTTTCTGGTTATCCCCTTAGTGGGAAATCCATACATTGCAGTTTACGTGTATGTACTGTTGCCACCGATTGTTTTGATAAACATTTGGGCTCTAGTACTGGTCATCATGCCACGCAAATTGCAATTGAATTACATTTTATTCCGTGGTGTATTTGGTTTGATTTGTTCTATGGGCTTCATGATCATGACACAAAAGTTTGCTTATGGCATGTTGGGTCTGGATACTTCATGGTATTTTATAGGTTCTTTTGCCCTTTATGGAGTCGCTTTGTATTACTTTATAAAATATAATTTGGCGAAATTCAAAGATCCTTCAAAACATAAGAAGAAACCAAAAGTTAAGAAAAAAAACAAGAGAGCGCCTCTAGTGACGATCACCACATTTACTGGGGCTGGTTATCTGATAGCGAATGTTTCCCTCGGATTTGCTACACAACAATTAGTTGCCACAGTATTGATCAGTGTATACTCCATGCTGGCATTTGTTCTTTTTCATTTTATTATGGATTTACACCGCTACTATTGGCTTCATAAGCTGAGGAATCAGACAACAGATTGAACACAATGAAAAAAAAGCCTGCAAATGCCCCAACTTAATAGGGATTCGCAGGCTTTTTAGGCTGTAGATTTATTTAGTCGACATACTTGTTGCCGTCTGCATCAATATAAATGGATTGAACAGCTGTACGGCGGTACGGATAACCTGCCTCTGTGGTGCCGCTAATTTCATAGGTTACAGAATAGATGCCGGGCTTGTCCGCTTTGGATAGCTCAATTTGCCCATTAGGTTTAACCGTTTTTTGCTGTGCCGTCAAACCTTTAGGTGCAGAAGTGACTCCTTGCTGCGGATCACCATAATATTGAACTTGGTAGGTGACTTGTGTCACGCTGTCCGGGGAATCCTGTGTTTTCAGGTTTAGCTTCGGACCCACTGCATTCAGATTGTATTTCAGTTCAGGAACTTGAACAGCCTGGTAACGTGCAATCAGGAGATACGCTCCTTGATCAGGAACTGTGACGTTCAGTTTATAGGTGCCCGGTTTTGGATTTTGAATGACGGCGTTATGATGCCAGGCACCAGCAAAAATATCGTCATCATAGCCTGCTTTCAGATTAATAATTTCACTAGTACCGTCAGGCTTGGTTAGTTCCAGCTGACTCACACGTTTATCGCTGATCCAGTCCAGATCAATGGATTTGACACCATTTTCAACAGTCAGGGTTTCTGAGGCTTGTCCATTATAATCGCCGCCTCGAATAAAGTATGAATTGTCGATCTCGCTATAGGTGGCTTGTACAGCAGAAGCAGTCAGGGAAGATGCTGAAAGTGATTCAGTTTCCTGATTCAATGCTGGAGTGTTTGCTTGGAGGTAGGGTTGGATCAGGGAGAAAACGTAGGAGCCAGTACGAACCTTGGCATGATCCCAAGATCCGACTTTAACTACACGTCCGCCGGGAAGCTTAGCGTTGTCGACTGTGACCACTCCATCATTCTTACCAAAGGATGAGAGGTAAAGTCCGCCCATTATGTAGGAAGCAGTGCCGCCAGACCAGTTATCACCAGCAAACGTGAAGAATGGAATTGTAGTCGCATTACTGAGTGCATCGGTCTTGGATCGGAAATACTTCATATAAGATGTTTGTAAAGTGGAGGTACCGGGATTTTGTGAGCCGACGATATCTGCCAGCCATCCGGCCCAGCTACTGTAGGCGAGATCTGCAAGTTGTGAGCCATGATGAGGACTGCTGAGGGTGATGACACGTTGTACATAGGGAGCGGCTCCGTTATATACGAGAGCGGTTTGAGTATCCACTCCACCTTTGCTGTGGGCGATAACGATAAGTTTTTTTCCAAAGTGATTACTGATGACCTTAATTTTGTCGGCCAGAAGCTTACCATTGTCCCACATATCTTGGGAGGTGCCATTTGTATCGTACAGATTAATGGTGGCTGTCTGGTATCCGGCGTCACGTGCACGCTGAAGCATATCGTTATTATTCTTGGTCCAGACTTCAGCACTACTGTTCAAACCATGTACGAACAAAAGTGCTGGCTTGGTAGGATCAACGCGATTAGGTGGTGGGCCTTCTACCCAGCTTCCAGCGGGATCTTTCGGGGGTTGGGGGGTAGTGGAACCTGCAAAAGCGCCGACGGGGACAAGAGTTATTGATAACAAAAAAATGAGCATTAAAACAGTGATCTTTTTCAAACTGAAAATCCTCCTTTGTAAAATAAAGTATTTTTCAAGCTTATTATACATGCCATCTTGTGGTAAATCATCAATTGTATTTCATATTTACATTAAAATTTTATTTTTTTAGTCATTTTTTAGTCAGGATATCCCCATGATCCATGGCGCATGATAATCTCGTCACACATTTTATATGTATGGAGGATGAGTTCATGCCAGGAACTAAGAAGGTCATTAGTTTGACGATTTCTGCTGCTTTACTTGCAAGCATGGCTACTTTGACAGGATGTGGGACTGCGAATCATAACGTCCGCACGAACGCTACCCGCTATAACGCACAAAGCACGCACCATATGGATGGAGTGAATCGTTATGGCTTGGATGGTGTGAACCGTAATGGTATGGATGGTGTGAACCGTAATGGTATGGATGGTGTGAATCGTTATGGGGTTAAGTCGAATGGTATGGACGGGATGTCATTGAATGAAAATGGCAACCGAACCGGACATCCAGTCCGTAATCTGCAAGTCGATCGCAATTTGTCCAAACGTATATCCGAGATGCCGGATGTAAAGTCTGCGACAGTGCTGGTCGGTGAACGACATGCCTATGTAGCCGTTTCCTTGAAAGACCAAGCCAACGGAACAGGTGTCGGTGCTCCAAGTATTGACGGTACTCCAAGTGCAAACAGTACTGGACGTAACGGGAATGTACCGAGTGTGAATGGCGTTAATGGCACTAGAGGAAACCGTACTACGGATACTACAACGCCTGGAATGACAGACAATGGAGTTACCGGGAATGGAACACCTGCGCGTCGTGATGACGGTTTATTTGGTACGATGGGTACAGGATCGTACGGTATGTTGCGTGGCTTAACGGACAACAACAATCGCACAGATAACGGAAACACCACAATCGAGGGAGCAAGAACTGCATATGAACCAAGTGATGCAGTCAAGAGCCGTATCGCGAATAAAGTGAAGCAATTTGCACCTTCGATTGAACAGGTACATGTATCCGCTAACCCGGACTTTGTCAAACAAGCCACTGACTTTACACACAGTGTGCAAAATGGTCATCCGATTAGAGGCTTGAGCAATGGTATGATGGATGTAATTGAACGTGTATTCCCGACCTCGGCGGCTGATACAAACCGTCCAATGAATAATACAGCACCCACACGTCCACAAAATCATACCCCTGCCCCGATGAATCATCGCTAATTCAAACCCTATAATTGTGCAATGCCAAAGAAAGAGCTATCCATCTCAGCGAATACGCTGGTGGATAGCTCTTTAGTTTTGGGGGAATGATAACTATAACTGAATTATTTGCGCAATCCTTTAATCCATACGCCTTGCAGCTTTAAGTCTCCATCCAGTAACAGGATATCTGCTTGTTTACCTGCTTCAAGCGAACCTGTACGATCAGCAATGTGCAAGGATCGAGCCGGATTCAGGCTGGCCATTTGTGATGCCGCAGGAATACTCATACCCACGTGTTGAACCAAATACCGGAAGCCTTCAATCATCGTTAGTGTGCTTCCGGCCAATGTGACGCCATCCTCCAGTCGTGCTACATCGCCCTGCACAATCACTGGCAAATCGCCGAGTGTATATTTCCCGTCTTCGAGACCAGTAGCAGACATGGCATCGGTGATGAGAATGAGATTATGATCCTGTTTTAACCTAGCGAGCAGGGAAATGGCGGCGGGATGCACATGAATGCCGTCCGCGATGATTTCTGCTTCAATGCGCGGATCAGCAAGTACGGCTCCGGCGGCTCCCGGCTTGCGATGATGCAACGGAGTCATCGCATTAAACGCATGCACCGCATGGTTCAGCCCTGCCGTCGCTGCCTGTTCAACCTCTTCATACGTAGCATCCGTATGACCGAGAGCTGCGGTAATGCCATGGCTGCGCAGCCATGCAATCAGTTCCAGCGCTCCTTCCCGTTCGGGCGCAAGCGTGAGCTGGCGAACAAGGCCCGGGTAGCGCTGCTCCCATTCTGCTACCCATGAGAGATTCGGTGGCACGATATGTTCCGGGTTTTGCGCTCCCGGCCACTTCGGACTGATGAACGGTCCTTCCAAATGTACGCCCTCCAGTTGTGCATATGGCATAGGTAGTGCCATGTATGCGTGAACTTCACTCAATACCCGGTCAATCTGTTCCTTGGGCGCGGTCATCGTGGTAGCCAGCATAGCTGTCGTACCTTGTGAACAGTGAAAGGAGGTGATCGTATCCAGCACCCTCGGATCGGAGTCCATAAAGTCCTCACCGTCCCCGCCGTGAACATGAATATCAATAAAGCCTGGCAGCAGATAGCCTCCTTCCAAACGCACAATTTTGGCGGTTTTCGCTGCGATTTCTTCCTGATTTGCGAAGACTAACGCTGTCCAATCGGCGGGCAAATTCGCTTCTGAACCAGCGTATACAATGGATTGCCCCTCAATGACGACAACCCCTTTTTCAATGATGTCATTCCCAACGACAACTTGCCCATACAGTAGCTGGGGTACGGTACCACTCATTTCATCTGACTTCAATTGAACCATTCTCCTGCCTCCTGATCTAATAAAATAAGTACGTTGGGATGGCATTGCAGCAGGGAAGCCGGACACGCTGTCGTGACGGGTCCAGTTAAAGCCTGCTTTATAATGTCAGCCTTATCCGCACCAAAAGCCACCAGTATAATTTGCTTCGCCTTAAGAATCGTGCCTACTCCCATCGTAACTGCTTGCCTGGGTACAGCATCTATTTCGCCAAAAAATCGAGCATTCGCCGAACGCGTACTTTCTTTTAAATCTACAACATGTGTAGCTCCAGCCAAGCTGTGACCAGGTTCGTTAAAGCCGATATGTCCATTATGACCAATGCCAAGCAATTGCAGATCCACGGGGCCATGATCCAGAATAGCCTGCTCGTGCGCTGCACATTCTGCTGCCAGATCCAGTGCATTCCCGTCAGGGACACGTGTGTGGGGTATCGGAATATCAATATGTTGGAACAAGTGCTCATTCATAAAGCTTCGATAGCTCTGCGGATGTTCTGGGGGAAGACCAACATACTCATCAAGATTCACGGAATAGGCGCGTGCAAAACTGACCTGTCCCTTGCGGTACATATCTGCAAGATGTCGGTAAATGCCAATCGGCGTACTACCGGTGGCCAGGCCAAGCATGGCCTGTGGTTTGGATTGCAGCAAGCTAGCGATCACAGCGGCGGCAGTAGCGTTCAGGTCTTCACGGCTGTTCAAAATGCGTATGTTCATCTTAGTGACCTCCCGGTTGTTTTTTGAGCTTGCTCACTTGTTGATATGAACCTTCCAATCTCGGAATATATTTGTCAAAATCCGCGCTCACCATACCTGTAAACAGAATATCTATGATATGAAGCTGGGCGATGCGGGAGGCCATATCCCCACGTCGCATTCCTTCCTCCAATGAGGAGGAAAATAGCGCAATATCCGCAAGGCCTGCCAGCGTGTTGTTTCCGAAGGAGGTCAGGGATAGTGTCTTGGCCCCTTGTTCCTTGGCGCAGCGTAGAGCCGCAATGGTCTCCTGGGTTTCTCCTGAATAAGAGACGGCAAAGGCTACATCTCCCGCTCCGAGCGAGGAGGCAGAGGTAATCTGCATATGGGAATCTGCAAAGGCAGTGCTGTTCTTGCCAATACGGATGAGCTTCTGGTAAAAATCCTGCGCCACAATCGACGATGTCGCCATCCCATAGAGATCAATGCGGCTCGTGGCTGACAGCCATGCAATAGCCTGCTCCAGCTTGTCGTAATCCAGCAGTCGGGTCGTGTCCGCAATGGATGCGGTGTGGTTCGCCTGAATAGCTTGCACGATTCGGGAAAGTGAATTTCCGGCGACAATATCCTGATAGGATTCTTCACCATTACGGTTGGAATGGGACAACTCGGCGGCCAGCTTCATTTTGAAATCGGGATAGCCTTTAAAATGTAGTGATTTGCAAAACCGTGTAACGGTCGCCGCACTTACACCACAACGCTCTGACAGCTCCCGAATACCCAGATGTAACACATCTTCCGGGGATTGCAGGATGGATTCCGTCAGCTTGCGCTCCTGTACGGGAAGCAGCTCCAGTCTTTGGGCTAATGTATGAAGAATGGGGGACATGAGCTGTGCTCCTTTGGCTGTAGAGTATTTTTGTGAAAATAAATATCGTTTATAAGAATTATATTAAGAAAAACATTTTCACGTGTATTGTAAAATAATTCTGTCGCTCATGCAAGAGATGTGAGAAGAATTTTTATTAAATTTTGCGAAAAAATAGCCAGCGAAAATTGTAGAAGTTATCATACATTAATTTACATATTGCGAGTTTTACTTACAAAACAACCTATTGACTTGTCTCTTCATTGGAGGAGTATAATTGAATAAAGTTCCAGTGAAGGAATTTTTCTAGGAGCTTTCTTTGCAGAGGGCATCGATGGGTGGAACGAACAGAATCTCATTCACAAGGAGGAGTTTGCTATGCAGAGCCAAGTGATTGAAATGATCAGCGCAGTCAAGGAAGATCCTGAACTGGTCGCAAAGCTGGATGGACATTCGGACATTATTCATGATGCGGGACTGGATTCGTTGCAGTTGGTCCATTTCATGCTGCAAGTGGAGGATGCATTTGATGTGGAGATTGATTTTGATTTCTTTGAGTTGGAGCATTTGAGCTCGGTAGATGCGTTTTGCAGCTACATTCAGGGGATCAGCGATGCGGAACAAGCGCCGCATCTGGAGGGAATGGAGACGGTCTGACGTACAGCTAGGTACATGTGCCTGAAAATCCATTAAACGAGGTGTTAGCATGCAGCCCAAAAGCAATGTGCTGATTGATGAGAAAGCGTTCAAGCTCATCAAGCGTAACCTGAAAAACGCTTCTGTATCTTACCGTAACGCCACACAGGACCCTGCTTTCAAAACGGACATGCCCCAGACGATCGGCATTAAGCTGACTAACCGCTGCAACCTGAGATGTACGCACTGCTTTGAATGGAACGAGGAAGGCTACCATCACCAAATGGATAAAGAAGAACAAAACATGGATCTTGCTCCAGACATGCTCCGGCAAATTTTGAGCGAAACCAAGGAAGCCAAGTCCAGACTGTACATGTGGGGCGGCGAACCAATGTTTCATCGGCGTTTTGATGAAATTTTGGACGTGCTGGCGGAAGATCGGCGCGAAATGACCTTTTGTACAAATGGATTACTTATTGATAAATATTTGGACCGGATTTTGGATTTGTCCGAAAATCTGGAGTTATTAATAGCGATTGAAGGTTTTGAAAGAGAACACGACCTAATTCGCGGTAAAGGCACCTTTCAAAAAACAATGCGGCAGATGGATAAGCTGATTGAACTGCGCGACCAGGGATTGTACAAGGGACGGGTAACTGTCCATGCGGTCATTAACGATAACATGATCGGACGGATGTACGAATTTCTGCAAATGCTGGAGGACAAAAGGCTGGATCTGGTGCTGCTGACGTTCCCCTGGTACATTTCCAAAGAGACCTCCCTCAAAATGGATGAATATTTTACACGTAATTTTTCTTGGCTCCGACAACTCGAAGAAAAAAATATTAGTAGCTGGCATGCTTTCAAATATAAAATCAACCCGGATAACATCGATCCTCTGATGCAGGAACTACAGCGGATCAATGAGCGAGTATGGAACATTCGCGTGCGCTATCAGCCCGGTTTGGATTATGAGGAAATTGATAAATTTATACATGGTGAGGAAATGGTCAGCCGTTGTTCCAATCATTGTTTGGCGCTCACCTCCAGAACAGATATTTTACCAGACGGGAAGGTCATGCCTTGCAAATTTTTCAGTGAGTTCACGATTGGAAGCATGCGTGAGCACAGTCTGAAGGAGATATGGAACTCGGAAGCGTATGAGAAAACCCGTCAAAAGATTAATCATGAAGGATTGACTCCGGTGTGCTCCAAATGCAGCGTATTGTATCTGCACGGGGCAGGCTCTCTGAAATACATTTAGCTTTCTATGAATGTTGTTTGTTACTGGATGGAAGAGAGAGGGATGATGATAAGTCGTGACGACTAAAACAATTAACCTTGTGGAAGCGCTTGCGCATGAACGGGACCATGGAGTCCTGATTTGGCTGTTTAATATCGGTGCAGAGCAAGTATGGCATCCATCCCCCCGCAAGGGGGGCATGGTAGACCGGGATGAACAGCAGGTCGTAAACCGGATGGAGGAAATGAACCTTCTGCTATGTCGAAGTCAGGATGTCATTGTACTTCGGGAATATCCGGATGAGGCGTTTCTGGACATGCTTCAACGGTTGGGCTTTAGCCTGCCGCGTATTGAGGTGCCAGAGCCTTCTGATCCGCTAACGCCGATTTCAGAGCTGGTGCTGGCGGATGAGGCGCTTTTGGCACGACTGCGTACGGTTGCAGATGCAGGCCACAGCAGCAGTGGAGCCAAAGCGTGGCTCGTCCCCTATGCGGTCACACCGCAGGAGGAAGCGATTGCGGAGCTTTGCGGGCTGGAGTTGATCGGCGCTCCATCCGCGGTCAGTGCTCAGGTGAATGATAAAATATTCAGCCGCCTGACCGCGCAAAAGCTTGGTTTTGCTGTCAGCGAAGGCGCTGTATGTACAGACGAATCGGCGATCCGCAGGGAGTGTGCCAGACTGGCTGACTTATCGGATGGACCTGTGAAGCTGATTATCAAGCAGCCGCACGGTGCCTCGGGACAAGGCATGTATATGCTGGACGAGCTGTCCAAGCTGGACACGCTGCTGAGTGTGATGAGGCGTTTTGGCGGCTCGTCGCCATCATCCGGCGGCTGGCTGGTGGAGCGCTGGCACAATAAGCAGATGGATCTGAACTACCAGCTCTGTATTGACGAGGGCGGTGGTGTGACGATGTTTTCGCTAAAAAGGCAAAACGTGGATGGCACCGTGTATATCGGATCTCAAGTGCCGGCTGAGATTGGCGATGCGCTGGAGGAAGAAGTGAGACGCTGCGCCTATCAGCTGGGTACGTATCTCTATTCCATTGGGTATACGGGAATGGCCTCTATTGACGGTTTTGTTGACGAAGAAGGTTTGCTGGTTCCAGTCATTGAGATAAATGGTAGATTTACGTTGTCTACCTATATTTCGTTTTTGTCATCCGTCCTGGGAGAGCAGCACAAAACATTATCCCGTTATTATCGCAACGTTACCGCCACACCTCTCACCTACAGCCGCTTGTGCGGGCTGCTCGCTGAGGAAGGCTTGCTCTATACGCCCGAACGTCCAGAAGGGGTGTTTGTGTATACAGCGGGTACATTGTCTGGTATCCCTGTGAAGCGGGGCTATGTGAACCGGATTTTCACACTTATTTTGGCAGACAGCTGGCAGGAAGCTGATGCGTATGCGCACAAATTGGAAGGTATCATTGCTGGATTAGGATGCTCATAAATGGGAGGGAATCAAAAATGAAAACAGATGTATACCATGTAGTACCCTTGCTGGAAAAGATTTTGAAGCTGGCTCCGGGCGAGCTGGAACAGTTGACTCCGGATCAGGATTTGCGAACCTTGGGGCTGAATTCCTTATCCGCTGTGGAATTAATCGTAGAGTTGGAAAATGAGCTTGATATTACGATGGAGGACGACGATCTAGTGCTGGAGCATCTATCTACACTGCAAGGCATTGAGCGTCTGCTGAGCAAATATGCATAAGGGCGCCGAAAAGACAAGGTTGATGCAGGGATCCGATATGGAGACTCGTCAAAATTCCGTTGTGGACTATGGTGCAGAAGAAGTGGCAAACGCTCTTCCAGGGAAGCATTGTGTATATTCTTCCCTGCGTACCTCATTGCGGAGGTACGGGGTGACCATGGCCGAATCCGAGCTATTCATGCTGTGTGGGAGTATGTGCGCAGAGTATGGTGGAGATTTGAAGCGCTTCGGGCCTGAGAAATATCCGGAGCAGCTTCAAGAAATGGCAGCCAGTGGTGGACCTGTTATTCGGGTGGAACCGTGGGTCGCTGGTGTCAGTGATGAAACCGACCTGTTGCGGGTACTCACATCGGGCTACGGTACCATGCTGCATACGTCAAGCACCGCTTTAACCTATCACGATGTATATGTGAAAAATTACCCAAGGGGCCACGTGATAGAGTTGTGCGGATTGGACTTGCAAGAACGGACAGCACAGGTGAATGATAGCTTCCTGCTCGATTCCTCGGGACATGCCATGACTTATGTGGGCTCAGCCCGGCTCGACGATCTGATGCAGGGCATTATTGAGTATGCATGGCTGGTGGAGCAGCCTGCCCCGCTTTCGCCAAGTGAGATGCATGCTGCGTGTGCTCACCATATACGACAGTATTTGACTGGACACGAAGCCATCTGGAGAGGCGTACCTACGTCTAATGAGTCGGTCAGTCAAACGGGGAAAGCTGTAACAGGCAAGCAGGTCAAGCGGGGAGATGAGGGGTACCGGGCATTTGTTGATGACTTCCGTCTGTTGGCAGACATGGAGGATCAGGATTTTCGGACGTACTGTCATGAAATCTATTACAATCTGCGATTGGGCAGTGCTCTTCATTTGACGGATTATACAGCTGATTATTGCCTGCTGCACCAAGCCACGCTGGGGCCACAAACACAGCATGTAATTGAATTGGCACAGGGGCTGTACGCGGATTGGCACAAGCTTAATCTGCATATTTACAAAACAGGGCTTCAACTGCGCAAGCATCGGATGCCTGAGATTACGGAACGAGCTTTGCATTTAATTGAAAGACAGCGGCATATGCTGGAGGAACTGATGATTTTAGCAGAGCAAGCAGCCGAGTAGTCCAAGCATTCGGTCGTATCAGACCGTTCATCCAGGTGTCCTGCACAGAGGAAAGAGGAGGGGGATTAATTGCCGTCCATTACATTAAACCAATTGTCGAAAACATTTACGTACTACAAAAAGGAGCCGGGCGTGCGCAAATCGTTGCAAAACTTGTTCAGGCGTGAGCAGCTGACCAAAGAGGCTGTGCAAAATGTCAGCTTTAGCATTGAGGAGGGGGAAATTGTCGGATTTCTCGGTCCAAACGGGGCAGGCAAAACAACGACGCTCAAAATGCTGTCTGGCATTCTCCATCCCACGGACGGGGAGGCATCGGTACTCGGCTTTACCCCGTGGAAACGACAAAAAGAGTTTAAACGTCAATTTTCCATTGTAATGGGACAGAAAAACCAGCTCTGGTGGGATTTGCCTGCAAGCGAGTCATTCGAGCTGAACAAGCTTATCTATGAAATCGATGAAAACCGTTATAAAGAGGCACTGGATGAACTGGTCACTCTGCTTGGGGTGGAGGAGCAGCTTCATGTGCAGGTTCGGCGGCTGTCTCTCGGCGAGCGTATGAAAATGGAACTGATCGCCGCGCTGCTGCATCGTCCACGGGTCATTTTGCTGGATGAGCCGACCATCGGACTGGACCTTGTTTCTCAGCGGCGAATTCGAGAGTTTTTCAAAGCCTATAACCGCACGCACCGGACGACCATCCTGCTGACAAGCCACTATATGAAGGATATTGAGGATTTGTGCAGTAGATCCATCATTATCAGCGGGGGCAGATTGGTCTATGACGGAGACTTACACAAGGTGAACGAGGTCATCGGTGCCCGTAAATTGCTCAAGGTTCGACTGGAGACCCCTGTATCCAACCTAACGTTGGCGAGCCTCGGCAAACTTCGCTCCAACTCGGAGCTGGAGGCGGTATTCGAGCTGGATGCAGAAGATACCTTGGCTTGGTCCAAAAAGATTTTGGACGCACTGCCTGTCGTTGATTTTACGATTGAGGACGTCCCGCTGGAAGAGGGGATAGCCAATTTGTACGATGGGGGCAGGCTGGCCGATGCGAAATAACAAATATGTGAAGGTACTCCAGCTCGGCATGCAAAACGAAATGGAGTATCGGGCTAATTATTGGCTCCAAATGGCGGGATTTATGCTGCCCATCATGACGCAAATTTTTCTCTGGCTAGCTGTATTTGGTTCTTCGGGACAAGCAAGAGTGCTGGGTTATTCTCTGCCAGAAATGCTAGTGTATGTGGTCATGGCGGGAGTCACTGGAAAACTGATTGCTACGGGCTTTGAATACGAAATTGCTACAGATATCAAGGAAGGTGGACTGGCAAAATTCATGGTACAGCCTGTGCATTATTTCGCTTACCGTTTTTGCCGGTTTATCGGAGGCAAAGTCATACAGTCCGCGGTCGTGCTGCTGGCGGCTGCTATTTTGCTGTTATGTCTTAGCCTGGAAGGACAAATCAGCTTCGGGCTATCGTACATCTTGCTTTACATATTGGCGTTGCCGGGAGCGCTTGTGCTTAATTTTGTGGTCTATTATGCGTTGAGCGGCATAGCCTTTTGGGTGACGGAATCGGCGGGACTATTTTATACGCTGTCGCTTGTCATTTATGTAGCTAGCGGTACCGTGTTTCCGCTGACGATTTTTGGAGATGTTTTGGCCCGTCTGTTCAGTCTGCTACCGTTCAGCTACACCGTATTTTTTCCGGTGAATGCGTTGACGGGCAAGCTGACTGTACTGGAAGCCGCTAAAGGCATTGGCGTACAATGGCTCTGGATTGTAGCGCTGGCGGCCCTATCACGCTGGGTGTGGCAAGCCGGGGTCAAACGCTTTGTCTCGGTGGGGGGGTAACATGAAAAATGTTTTCCGAAACGTTAGGCGCTACATCAGACTGTACTGGAAGTTTGTCCAGTTTTCCGTCATGTCGCAGATGGAATACCGCATTAATTTTATAACTGCATTTCTGGTTGAAACGGCTTATTTACTCATCAAGCTGCTGTACGCATCGGTACCATACCGCGCCGGGACGGACATTAACGGCTGGTCTCCTGACGCCATATTGTTATATATCGGCGTGTTTACGATGATGAGCGGATTTTATAGTGGATTGTTCTACAGTAATTTTACAAGCCTGCCTGACAAAATTCGTACCGGCTCACTGGATGTGCTCATGACCAAACCCGTATCGCTGCAATTTATGGTGACACTGCGTCAATTTGAACTGGGCTATACCGTGCCAAATGTAATTGGCGGCGGAATTATGACGGGGATCGGCTGGTATCGACTCGGATTGCCGTTTAATTTTGAAACCGCAGGAGGGTTCTCTGTGCTGCTCGGATGCGGAGTGCTTACGGCATACTCCGTATTTTTGCTCCCCCAACTGCTGGCCTTCTGGATTATCCGCACGAACGGCGTTACGGAGCTGTCCAACAGCATTTTCGAGACAAACTATGTGCCGATGGCCGTGTACAGTAATCTGATTCAGCGTATCGGTTTGTTCGTGCTTCCGGTGTTTGTCATTTGTAATTTTCCGCCCATGTTCATTCTCGGCAAAATGGAACCCGGGTTGGTGGTATGGGCATTTCTCGCACCTCTCTGGCTGCTGGCGATCATCCGCCTGATATGGCAGTTTGCTCTACGTGATTATACGAGCGCGAGTCAGTAGCGCTACCGTGTAGTGGGCCAATAATGAAGCAGGAAAGGAAGCGAATCATATGAATGCGATACCGAATCAGCGTCATTTGTATATGGGAACATTCGAAGCGGAGGCTTACTGGCGGGATGCCCAGTTAGCTTCCCTGCCAGCCCTGCCTGACCGGGCTTCTTCAGCGATTGTAGCAGCCATGGATGAACTGCTGTTCAGCTTTTGCCAGCCGGGAGATGCGTTATTGACCCGTTATGCCATTTCGCCCGTACATCGTCAGTATATCGCGCAGTTGGGCTTTCATCCGGCTGTCAACGAACGGGATTTGACCGATGGCATGGAGCGTGCAGGCAATGTATCGACCGCTTCCGTATTTGAACTGCTGGGTAGTCGCAAGGCCGATGCCGGAGAGGGATTTCCTCAACTGGAAGGCTGTGTGCTTAGCCCGTTTGCGGGTTTACCGCATGTGGAGGAGGCTGCACGTGCTTGGGGAATAACACTACATCAGCCACCGCTGGAAACGATTCGCAAGGTAAATGCCAAAACGTATTCCTCTGATCTGAAACGCAGCCTTGGTCTGCGCAACCCGGGTTATATTGTGACTTCGTTTGCAGATGTCGCTGAGGCGGGGCGTAAGCTGCTGCGGGATGGAAGCTTTTTAATCAAGGATGATTTTGGCGTATCGGGCAAAGGAAACCTGCACATTACCTCGACACAAATGCTGGACCGGATCGTGTCGTATTTACGTGGACAGGAGCGCAAAGGCAAACAGGTGCTTTTCCTTTTGGAGCCTTTCCAGGAGAAAGAGCAGGATTTTTCATGCCAATTTACGATTGGTGATAATGGAAGTGTCGATATCATATCTGTACAATGGCTGGCTAACACACAATTCTCCTATCGGGAATCCTTGTCGCCGGACGGGGCTTTTTTGGAGCGACTGGAGCGCGAGGGCTATTTTAGCTTAATGCAGGACGTGGGGCGGCAATTGTATCAGGATGGTTATTACGGCGATGTTTGCATTGATTCCATGACACTTCGTGGTGGGAAGCTGGAGCCTATTATCGAAATTAATGCCAGAAAGTCGATGAGCTTGATCAAGCATCAGCTTGATACTTTTCTGGCCGGAAAAAATATGCGTGGCACGCTGACGAATTATTCACTGTCCCATGATGGCAGTCTATCCTATGAAGAACTGCTGGAGGGGCTGAAAGGTGAAGGATTGCTGTTCACAGGTGAACGTGAAGAAGGTGTCATGCCTCTGGGTGCCAATACGTTATATGTGAACACAGGTGGACGAGATGGCGAGAACAAGATTGTGGGCCATACAAGCACGCCAAGCAGAAATGCAACCGGGCGCGGAGGCAGATCGCCTGCCAAGCAGGTTCGTGTGAGCGGAATTGGGGCCAGCGGTGGCGGATCAGAAGGGAATGGCACGGCTAAGCCGGACTTGAATGGTGAAAAAGAAACCGCTGGAAGCGAACGGGCACGAGGCAAGGGGCGCCTTTATTTGGAACTGGTTGCCGCGAGCGATGAGGAAAAAATGCGATTGACTACAAAGCTGGAGCGTTTTTTGGCAGAGCATCATTTTACAGTGCTGAATTAAACGGGAGGCGTATGAGCATGCGTAGGAGTACCGATAAGCTTATGAAGGTAACGATTTTATGTTCCGGTTTCGGATTGGGCTTTTATACCCCTGGCTTGTTGTTGCAAGCGGGTCTTCGCAGGCTGGGCATGGATACGGCGATTCATGTATTTGAAAATGTACTGCCGGAATCGGCTCGTCTTAAGGTCGACAAAAGCCGCAAAGCTTACCATGACAATTTTGCGGTGGCCTTAATGTCGCAGAAGGTTCCGCAGGATATGCGTAATTCACTGGATCTCGCTGCGATGGAAGTGCTGTTGAACCAATGGATGGAGGAGGATCGGCGGTATTTTATATGCTTATCCGGTCATTGGATGTATGTGTTGGAAGAGTATCGCAAGCGCAGAGAACCTGAATCGGTGCATGTGGACATCGTGTACATGGATTCGACGCCTTCCCCATCTTGGAAGAATCTAGCCAAGCATAATCCGCATTTTGCAGATGGCTGTGGAGAAACGACCTTTTTTGAAAATGATAACAATAGAGTCAGCTACTATATTGATATTCCGGCTGTGGAGTATGTTCCGTTTGAAGAACGGCAATCCCGCTTATTCGTACATGGCGGCGGTTGGGGGATGGGCACCTACCGTGACAAGGTTGGACGGTTAGAAGAAGCGGGCTGGGAGCTGGATCTGCTGTTGTATGATCAGGATCAACCGGATGAACAGCGGGACAGTATACGCTATTTTCAGATGGATCCGCAGTGGAGGACATGGCAGCGAAATGAAGCCGGGGAGCATACATTTCCACCTTTCGGAGAGGTGAAAAAGGGCGAGAAGACCGTGTATCAGGTCGGACCGGATTACCATAGCATGCTGGACCAAGCCTGTCATGTCCAGGCCATTGTCAGCAAGCCAGGAGGTGGCAGCCTAACCGATTCGTTCGCTACAGCCACTCCACTCATCATGCTGGAGCCATTTGGTGTGCATGAAAAGCATAATGCAGATCTATGGGAACGGCTGGGACTTGGTATGCGGTACGATACGTGGATACAAACCTATGACGGCAGTGCTCAGATACTGGAGGATATGCATCGCAGGATCGTAGAGCTGCGCAGTCGAACGCCGCGTTATATAGAGTCCTATGTGAATAGCATCCAAATGTTAGCAGGCTCACCGGGAATGGAGCAGGGGTCATGAACGCTGCGGCGGCTGCGCAAGAGCCTACGATGCGAGATATTCGCTTTGGGATCATTGGCTGTTCTGCCATTGCTCCCCGTGCGTTGCTGGAACCGATCCGACATGTTGCAGGGGCACGCGTGACCGCGCTTGCGAACCGCACGGTTGCCAAGGCAGGAGAAATGGCAGATCGTTTTGGCGTCAGTGTCGTTTATCGGCATGCTGAGGATATGCTAAAGGACCCGGAGATCGACGCTGTATATATTGCACTCAGCAACGACTTGCATGCCGAGTGGATTGGCAAAGCACTACGGGCCCATAAGCATGTGCTGGTGGAAAAGCCGTTATGCCTGAATACGGCTGATCTGGCACCCTTGGCAGCTATAGTCGAGCAGAGTAACGTTCACCTGCTGGAGGGTGTCATGGTGCAGCACCATCCGTGGCAGCGTGAGCTGCGGAGGATCGTAGAATCGGGGCGTTATGGTCGTTTATGCTCCATAGAGACGAGTTTATGTATTCCGGCAAAAGAAGGGCATGCGGACAATTACAGATCCCGTCCGGAGCAGGGTGGGGGATGTTTTTGGGATTTAGGCGTGTACTGGCTCCAATTGCTCCAGGCCGTCGTTGGATTAGATCAGGCGGAATTCCACAGTCAATCGGATTTCAATGGTCCTCATGGCTGTGACTGGACATTTCGTGCGCAAGCCCGTTATCCGAGTGGATTGGAGGCATCTGCCCTCTTTTCATTCGAGCGCCCTTATCGCTGTGCTCATGTACTGACCTTTGATTCGGCAGTAGTCACTTTAAAGGACTGCTTTCGAGCAAATTTAGGCTTTTATAAAATGACACTCAAGACGGAGATCAAAAAGAATATCGCGTCAAATATAGCGGATGCGGACGCACTGCCTGTGTTATCACAGACATCTTCGTATACCAAAACGGTTTTCGAGCCTATGAACTATTATGTCAATCAGTTGAATACCTTTTGCGGTATCATCCGGGGAGAAGCGGAGCCCATACCATTTCGCGAGGCTGCGGAACGCGTCAGACTGCTGGCAGCCATTCATGAAGCAGCACGCTCGGGCGAGACGATCTATGCAGTATGAGCATGATTGTGTTTTCGAGCGGTGGGAAGCGAATGATGCAAAATACGGAGTATCAAGGCAAAGAGAGGAGGGGAATTCAGTAGATGGATAAAAAGGACGAAGCCTTACTGGAACGATTCGGCGAGCATCCGACGCCATTTTACTATTATGACGGGGACGCGCTGCATGCTCATGTCAGCTCGTTGCTGTCCCGATTGCACCCGGCTGTGCGTGTACATTACGCGCTCAAGGCTAATGGTAACGTAGCCTTGGCTGGGTTGCTGCGCTCGTTAGGTTGTGGTGTTGAGATTGCTTCGGCCGGAGAAATGTTCGTCGCTATGGAGGCCGGGTATGCTGCGGAAGACGTGCTGTACGCCGGACCGGGAAAAACAGTAGCCGAGCTGAACGAGGCGATAGCCTATGGAATCGGCTGTATTCATGTCGAATCGGTGAGGGAGCTGCGTCTGCTGGAGGACATTGCGGCCCAAGCGGGCCAGCTTGTCAGGGCAGCGGTTCGCATCAATCCTGATAACGATCTGTCTGGAGCAACGATTAAGATGGGCGGCGTTCCGCGCCCCTTTGGAGTAGATGAAGGACAGCTGGATCACTTTTTTAAGGTACTGGAAGATTGCCCACACGTCCATTTTCAAGGTATTCAGGTATATACAGGTACGCAAATGTTGAAATCGGATCAGATTTTAGCTTCATTTGCGAATACGCTGCAGTTGGCAGAACGGGTACAGGCTCAGTATGGTGTGGCAATGCATACGATCAATTTGGGCGGCGGGTTTGGCGTACCTTATTTTGCTCATGAGGAGCCGCTCGATATGGATCACGTCATTGACGGACTGAACGCACTCGCGGAGCAGACCCGAACCCGCATGCCCGGGGTTAAACTAATCATCGAAAGCGGCAGGTATCTGGTTGCTCAATCGGGCATGTATGTCTGCCGAGCATTGTATACAAAGGAATCCAAGGGAGAGAAGTTTGTCGTGGCTGATGGTGGCATGAATCACTACGCCGCAGCTACTTTTCGAGGACGCCGCATTAGGGACAACTACCCGGTACGAATTATGCGCAGGCAAGTGGGAGAATCGAAAGAACCCAAAGAACGAGAGTTGGAAGCAACCCTACAGATGGGGCAGAGAGACGTTTCTGCTCAAACGGCTGTTGCTGTCGAACAATCATTAGAAGAGATTGCAAGCCGAACAGGAGGGCCTTTGGAAGAAGCATCCATGGAGCTGGAGACGGTAAGCATTGTCGGTCCACTTTGTACACCCGAGGATTGTATTGTGAAAAAAGCGCAGCTTCCTCCGATTCACGAGGGCGATTATATTGCTTTTCCGAATGCAGGAGCCTATGGATTAAGCTATAGTCCACTACAATTTCTGGGACATGCTACCCCGGCGGAGCTGCTCGATTTTCGTGGGGAGGTACATGTCATTCGTGAACACGGTGACCGCACGGACCTGCTGCGTCATCAGCGCATGATTCCGTTGCCTGAGGATGTGATATAAGTGGGCATTTTGCATAAATCCCAAGAGCGTTTTTAAATCAGCAATATATAGATCGAAACGCTTTAGTTCGTCTATATATTGTACTTACGAGCGTTGGGAATCGAATGATGCAAAATGCTGAAGTATATAAAAAAAACGCCAAACTCATGGGAACCGATACAAATCGGACCTGTGATTTGGCGTTTTTTTACATGATGAGTAGGGTAGTATCGACTTAATGTTGCTTGGAGCTGCGCATTTCCTGACGCACAAGCTGCCATACCATAAAGATCAGTACAGCGATTTGTGGGACAAATGTTTCCCAAGTTGGATACATTCCCAGCCAGCTAATGGACGGAAGCGAGGAGGCAGTGTGCCCCGAAAGCTTGCCAGCCACCTGAAGCGAATGAATACTTTCGCCCAGAAATCGGAATACGAGATAGTAAATCAGTGCAGTGGCAGTCAGGAAAAAGGCGCGAATCGGCAACCGTACACTAAATTTAATGATCGCAAACGCCAGAATGACCAGAATAAACATCGCCGAGCTAATGCCGATCAGCAATTGCGAGGTTTCGATGGCTGGAGCCATACCGACATAAAAGATAGCTGTCTCGGCTCCTTCACGCAGAATTGCGAGCGCAGAAACCGCAAATAGCGACCACAGGCTTCCCCGTGCCAATGCGTTGCCCACGCTGTTTTCCACAAAGCGGTTCCATGCGGCAGCATTGGATTTGCTATGTAGCCAGCTACCAACGGTCAGCATCAGCACGACTGCTACCAGTCCGGTGACACCTTCCAGCAGCTCACGCATGCTGCCCGATGCGGCTGCTGCCACCAGTGTGGTGAACAGCACTGCCAGAATTCCGCTCAGCACCAGCCCCGTTCCAGCTCCTGCCCATATCCACCGTCCAGCCACGGCTTCGCCACTTTTTTTGGCATACGCCAGCAGAGCTGCGAGCACGAGGATGGCCTCCAGACCCTCACGCAGCAAAATCAGTGCGGCATCCCACGCAGTGTAAGAACGTTCTTCCGTCAACGGACGGAGCCTGTCCAGCATCTGATCAAGAGTCTGTATGGCTTTGTCTGTATTCGGTGGAGAAGACAGCAGATATCCGGAAGCCTCGGTCATTTCATTTTCAATCGCAGTGTAAGACGTCGGATCGGCAATTTGTACATGTCCTTCGACAGAAGGCCACAGAGCGATAAACTGCACTACCTTGTCAGCCGCTTGCTCTGATTGATTAGCTACAGCATCTTGGCGTGCGGATTTGAGCAAGGTGACTGCATCGCCCAAGGAAGCTGTCGAACCATTCGTCGTTCCGGTAGCCGTATTGCCTGTATTCGTTCCTTGACCTGTGTTCACAGATTTGCCCTGACTATAATCAGACAACAGAGTCGTTAATTCCTGCATTTCCCTGAGAGCCTGTTCTTGGCGAATGGGCTCAGCTTGCATGGAGATGCGAATGAGACTGATTTTAGTTTCGAGCGAACTGTATACCGGAAAATTGTCCAAACGAATCGGTGTTTCTACCTGATACCAGGCTTTGACGATTCGGTCGTAATCCACCCGGGCGGCAGCCCAATCGCCTTTTTGCATGGCGGCCAGACTGCCCTTCGCCATGGGAAGCAGTTTTTCCGCTGCTTTGGTTCCAGCCGGGGCTGGTTTGTCCCCTTCGGCAGCAGTGACGTACTCATTGACCGAGCGCGCTAGCACGGATAAGGCAGCTTTCGCTGATTCCCCGCCGCCACTGGCGAGTGTCTGCTCCGCATCGGTGAGTGCTTGATCTACAGTCGCGATGTGAGCTGAATCTCCACCATTTGTCTTGGCGGCCTCCCACAGCGTGCGGAATTCTTTCAGATCCTTGGAGGCTTCCGTCCATTGGGCTTGTCCCGCTTCCACCAGCGCTCCGCCCACTACAGGCATCAGCTGATCATTGGTGACAGCTTTGGCATCTGTTTGTGCAAAAGCGACCGACCCGAAGCTGGATAGGAACGGAGCTACGGTCAGCAGCAGAGCAGCCACCAACCCCAACACCCATCCCAAGCTTTTATTACGCCGATTCATATAAATCCCCTTCCTTGCCTGCTGCTAAAATAACGTATCCCCGATGTAGCCGCCTTGCGATACACCTGGGAAGCAGGCGAACACCGCACTGCCTTTGTGTACAATGTATTCGTTCAGCTTGTCATTGCGTGCAAGCTTCTCCTGAATATGAACGAACTGCTTGAATAGATCACGCTGATAGCTGATGAACAGCAGCCCGGCATCCAGCTGTCCAGTTTGCTTGTCCAATCCGCTTGAATACGAATAAGACCTCCGCAAAATGTTAATGCTCCCGTCCCCATGAGCCAAAGCCACATGAGAGGTAGGAGGCGTAACTGGCTTGCCTTCCGGATTTTTGGCCGCCAGATCAAGCTTGTCGAACTCCTTGACCTTACCGAGTGGGGCCCCGCTGCTGCGATGACGTCCAAAAGTATCCTCCTGGTCGCCCAATGTTGAGCGATCCCACACCTCTACCCGCATGCGTACGCGGCGTACAGCCATATAGCTGCCGTCGCCCATCCATGCTGGTCCGTCACTGGTCTGTGTCCACACCAGCCGATTCATCTCGTCTGCCTTGGAGGTGTCCGGGTTCCCCGTACCGTCCTTGAAGCCCAGCAAATTGCGTGGTGTGCTTCCCGCAGGATCAGCTTGTGCAGTCCGCTGAAAGCCTTCCTGCGTCCAGCGAAGCACCGCCGTTCCTCTGGCGATACGCGCCAAATTACGCAGGGCATGGAAAGCGACCTGCAAGTCATTGGCACATACCTGCACTCCGATATCGCCACCGCACCATTGCTCCTCTAGGGCATCCCCTTGAAAACGGGGCAGATCACGGAACCCGGCAGGTTTAAGCCCTGCCAGGCCATATCGTCCATCAAAAAAGGATGGGCCCACACCAAAGGTGATCGTCGTGCGGGACGGCGACAATCCTGCCGCCTCGCCCGTATCGGACGGAGGGAGGTTGAGGTTTTCATTATCGTTGCCAAGGAGCACGCCAGAAGTCATTGTAGCGCTTGCTTCCGTCCAGGCTTTGAAGAGGCTACGCACCTGTTCCTTGTCGCTGGTTGTTAGATCGAAAGCGGCGAAGCAGATGAAATCCTGTGCCGGAGTCACAATACCTGCCTGATGCTTCCCGTAAAAAGGGATTACATCTTTGGTATCCGCATCCGTCATCATGCTTTCGAGACGTTGACCGGCTGACAGCACGGCTCCCACGCCCCCGCCGCCAAGCAGGAGACCTAGTCCACCTACCCCGGCCAGCTTCAATAGGTCTCGGCGTGATACGGATTTGCTTTTTCCTGACGGATCATCTTTCACTAGCTTCGCATCCTTTTTTACCAGATCGCCCTGTTCATTATGGGATTCCGCATACTGCGGCTTTTCTTGCCCTTTTTGCCGCTTAAAGCCTTTCATATCATTACACTCCTAACAATTTCCCCATTTGGGACAACGGTTCTGCCAAGGCATCGAGGTTTTGGCTCAGCTTTTTAACTTCTTCCGGTTTCAGTTTTGTATACGATACATAGCCTTCTCCGTCCTTGAAAGGAGCCAACTCCTGCTGTAAGGCCGTAAAGCGCTCACCGATTTGTTTTTCCAACGCGGCATCTTTTTGGTTCAGATCTGTTTTCAAAATGTCATATATCTTTTGTGCGCCCTCTACATTGGCTGCAAAGTCGTACAAATCCGTATGGGAATATCGTTCCTCTTCACCCGTCACCTTCGAGGTAGAGACTTCATTCAACAACTCGACTGCACCCGTTACCATCAGGCTGGCGTCAATATTAACTGTTTCTACTTTGGCGCGCAGCAGCTTGGCATCACTCAGTAGTCGGTCGGAGAACTCGTCCATTCCTTTGGTTGTGTTTTCTTCCCATAATGTTTTTTCAATCCGGTGAAAGCCGCGCCAATCCGCTGCATCCACATCACCGTCACGTGCATCAATATTTGGGTCAAGATCACCCAGCGCTTCTGCAATTGGTTCAATCCGTTCATAGTACATGCGTGCAGGAGCATACAGCGCCTTGGCTTTATCCAGCTCGCCAGCTTTGACCGCGTTCGTGAATTCTTCTGTCTTCTTCACAAACGTATCGCATTGCTCGATGGCATAGGTGCGGTAAGCTGCTACCGCTTGATCAAAATTGGGAGCAGAAGCGGCAGGAGTCGTTGTCTGTGTTGTGGCTCCTGCATCTTTGGTCGTTGCAGCAGGCTGTTGAGTAGTAGTTCCGGTTTGTCCGCAACCTGCGAACAGAATAGAAGAGACCAGCACTCCGGCCGGTACGGCATAACGTAGTTTCATAATCAATGAACACCCTTTCTGGCCAAACTGGCCTTGAACCATAGTCTGTTGCGATATCTATATCAAATTATCATTTTGATAATGATTATCAGTCGCGGTTTTTCTTATCATAAGGCTGGCCCATATGCCTGTCAATACATAAATTAGACGCAGAGTCCAACCCTCCATCGAAGGGAGTTAGTAGGGTGCCTATGCCCATTTTTATCCGCATATTGAACCATACCTAAGCGCATGACATAAAATGTGTTGACTGTATCCCTTAACCTTGTTACACCACACAAAACCCGAGCAAGGAGGGGTGAAATTGACGAAGGGTAACGACCATAAAAACAAGTTTTTGTTAACTCACCGTGAACGTGAAGTATTTGAACTGCTCGTGCAGGACAAAACAACACGTGACATCGCCGGACAGCTATTTATTAGCGAAAAAACGGTCCGAAACCATATTTCCAATGTAATGCAGAAACTGAACGTAAAAGGTCGTTCACAGGCGGTCGTGGAATTAATCAGGCTTGGCGAATTAAAAATCTGACCTCTCGTTCCTTGCGGGGTACAAAGTCTTCTCGATGATCCTTCGACAATGAAGGGTGGTCGGGAAGGCTTTTGTTTTGTGGTATATAAAAAAGTAAAACGATTAAACCGCTGAAATATGTGGGAAATTGCGTGTAAATGATGTACTATATATAGAAGGAAGAAACTACCATTGGAGATCATGGTAAACTAGCAGAAGTGATCAAATCAGAAGAATTACCACAAAGTTATACAAGGCTAGAAATGCATTCGGTGATAGTCTAAGAATATAAATCCCTACAAAAACAGTATTCAGCATGACGACAGGATGGAAGATGGATTGAAGAAGAATCACAAGGCAGAAAAAGCTCGTTGCTTCAGGTAGCAGGAAGTAGCTTTTGCCTAGAGCTACCTGTGGTATATTCTTGATCGGAGGTGAATGTTAAGACATATGACACCCAACCAACACTTGATGACTTATACGCTGAACAGCGGTATAAAGGGAACTGTCGACCTAACCAGTAAGCAGGTGCAGGAATGGATCAAAGCATATCGAATTGGCAGCAAGTTTGTAACGGTTGTGGGAAAACAGTATTTTGGTTTAAACCCTGAGTTGGTAGCAGATTTCAAGGTACATAATGAATACTCGGAGCAGAGAGAACACATATTCATAATACAGCCTGTAATGGAACACAAAGCTGTAGAGCTGGACCCACTGGTAGAGGCGTACAGCCAGTATAAAACATTAATTCAGGTAGAATGTAAATGTGGTGCTTCCTATATAGAGGAGTCACCGCATAAAAGAACCAAGTGGTCATGCAAGGAGTGTAATAACATTGTGTTCCTGGATCGTAAAAAGGGCATGGTGGATACGGATAAAGGCAAGGCGTGGTACATGACCAACAAATACTATGTGGAAAGACAAAGCAACTGACAGATTGTCAGTTGCTTTCTAACCATATACTCACAATTGTTGTGTGCCTACCCAAATGATATAAGTCTTTTGGCAAATAATAAAATTGATGTTTTTTGCGCTTTGTAGTACATTATCAAGTGTATTATAAGGAGGCTTCTCATGTACGGACATAGACAAGATGATACTTTATACATCATGACTTACACATTAAATAGTGGTATCAAGGGCACAGTGCCTTTGTCTAATCAACAGATACAGGAATGGCTTGAGTGTTACAGAATCGGTAAGAAATTTGTAACCGAGATTGGCAAAGAGTACTTTGGACTGCATGCGGAACTGGTGGCTGATTTTAAAGTGCATAATCAGTATTCAAGCTATCAGGAGGTTATTATCCCCATTCAACAACCGGATACTGGCCTAAAAGAGTTGTCCCAGGCTTACAAATCAACAGAAACTTTAATTAAAGTAGATTGCAAATGTGGTACATCGTATGTTACAGAATCTCCCTTTAAGCGGACCAAGTGGTACTGCACCAAATGCCGGGAGATTGTTTTTCTCGACAACAAAAAGGGAATGGTGGATACTTCCAGAGGCAAGGCCCATTATATGACCAATAAGTATTTTGTGGAACGGGAAACAACTGGCGTATAAGCCGGTTGTTTTTTTGTTCGCAAGGTTTGTGTACGTCCTGACTTTTCAAAGCCATTGCGCTATAGTGAAAAAGGGGGCTTATGGAAATGTGGAGTATTTTGCTGAATCACGTTTTGTTGATAGGATTCCTGGCTGTTTTGATTCAACGGATCTATAAGCATCGCTTTCATCAGCAAAATGGTAGCAATTTTCTGCTATGCTTGTGGGGGATCTTGCTTAATCGGTACAATAGCTTGTTTGAACTGACCACGTTATATACGGTGTATACCGTTTTTTTTGCTGTAGGTGCATTGTGGTTTGGAGGTTGCTGGCTTGTGCAGCTATGGGAAAAGGGGAAAGATAAAGCTTGATATAAATGATAGTCAGGTGGTGAACGTCATCCGGGAAGATCATACGAATGGTGCAAGAAACCGCATGAGCACGAACAATGTGTACATACACGAAACGCTTCATTTGGAACAAATCATAAGTGACCTGCGGGTGATGGGCTATGTGGCTTTTCATCATCATCCGCAAATCACAGGTGACCTTGAAGAGCTGGAGGCGTTAAAAAAGCAACTATTGTCGTTTTTCCAACAGCATCATGTATTGTGGATTGAGCTTGACCCGCTAACACAATATGTGGTGGTGAATAACATGGGGAAGGCCACGGTGCTGAAACTCATGGGTCGGAAAATGAACCCGCTACGGGATCTGAGAGCAAACGCTGCTTTGGCTGGACAGCCGCTGCATGAGTTCGATCGGGAGATAGAACGGCTCAATCGGCTGGCTCATCTGTTGCGCTATACCCGTTTTTCTTAAGCGACAGAACTAACGAAAAAAAAGCATTCACGAAGCAAGGATGGTTCCATGCTGTGAATGCTTTTTAGTTTACTTACACCGATTTCAAAAACTCCACAATCGTCAGCAGACCCTTGTCAAAATTGTCCAAGTTGAAATGCTCGTTGGGCGCGTGCAGGTTCTCATCTGGCAAGCCGAAACCCATCAGCACGACTGGGGCAGTCAGCACACGGGAGAAAGTCTCCACGATTGGGATGGAGCCTCCATCCTTGGTAAAGAGGGCACGCACACCGTATACCTTCTCAAAAGCATCGGCCGCCGCTTGCAGAAACGCGTGTGACGGGTCGATGTTAAAGGCGTTCGCTTTTTCGCCCTGTTGAATATCCAGGGTAGCTCCTGCCTGAACATGGGCGCGCAAATGGCGCTCGATTTTGTCCAGAATGTCTTGCGGGTTCTGGTTAGCCACCAAGCGGCACGTAATTTTAGCGTGAGCTTCTTTCGGAATGACCGTTTTCGTACCTTCCCCTTGGAAGCCGCCGTATACGCCGTTCAGTTCCAGTGTCGGACGAGCCCCCACACGCTCAACGAAGCTGAATCCTTCTTCACCATAGAGGGAATCAAGTGCAAGATCTTGTTGCAGCTTGCTCTCATTGAAGCCTTGCTTCACGAATTCTTCTCTCATCTCTGCCGATAATGGAGCAACATCGTCGTAGAATCCTTCGACGCTTACGCCGCCTTTGTCGTCATGCAGGGTTGCCAGCAAGGACACCAGAGCATGCAGGGCATTCGGCACGCCGCCACCGAAAGAACCGGAATGTAGATCTGTGTTCGCCGTGTGAATGGCAACTTCCAGTGAACATAGACCACGCAAACCTGTGCAAATGGCAGGCTTTCCTTTTTCGATCAAGGAAGTGTCGGACACCAGTACAGCATCGGCAGCCAGACGTTCAGCTCCAGTTTGCAAAAACTCAAGCAAGTTCGGACTGGACACTTCTTCCTCGCCTTCAATGCAAAATTTAATGTTTAACGGCAATTTGCCTTCCTGCTTCAAAATGGCCTCAACTGCCTTAATGTGCAAGAAAACCTGTCCTTTATCATCTGTCGCTCCGCGCGCATACAATTTTCCATCACGGATGGATGGCTCAAACGGTGGCGTTTCCCACAGGTGAAGCGGGTCTACGGGTTGTACATCATAGTGTCCATACACGAGAATCGTTGGTTTACCAGGTGCGTGCAAATGATCGGCATATACCAGCGGGTGCCCTTTGGTTGGAATGATTTCCACGTTTTCCAGACCGGCAGCAGTCAGTTTGGCAGCCAGCCAATCAGCTGCTTGGTTAATGTCCTTTTTGTGCTCCGATAATGCTGAGATACTCGGAATGGACAACCACTCCTGTAACTCGCCTAGTTGTTGCTCTCTGGCTTTTTCAAAATATTCAGAATAACTCATAAACTATGTATCCTCCTTTTTCAATGTAAATCGTGTGAATGTTGCGCTATCCTCCGAACCGAGGTTGTGGACGATATGTCTAGTTTACTACGTTTTGTGCTGAACGAAAAATAGGGAGATAAAAAAACGATTCTACCCGGGTCTGTCCAGACCTGAGCAGAATCGCCCCTAACCAAGCATATGGATGTACTTATGCGCGAATGTCCAGTTGACCCCCGAGATGAGGCTGTACGCTTTTTTCCATCATCTGCACTAAAGCCTGTCCTTGTTCACTGGCCTGATCCTTAGCCATACTTAATACCTTCACACTTGCGGCTTGAGCCAAGCTGGTCTGACTCATACCTGTTGATAATGCTGCGATATCCATGTTCCAACCCTCCTTCATTGTGAAGACTCTTTCTCTGTATTTATCGGTTGGAACGGTTATTTTGTTTCATCTAATTGGAATTGTGTCAGTAAATCTTGAAGCTGCTCTGCCAGACGGGTCAAGTCTGCGGCAGACGAACCGATCTCTTCCATGGAGGCGAGCTGTTCCTCTGCGGCTGCGGACACGGTCTCCGTATGGGAGGCCGCTTCTTCAGCAATGCGTGTAATTTCCTCCATGCTACTAACGACTGTACTCGTTCCATCTGCGACGCCAGCGGTAGAAGCCGCGACGTTATCGAGCTGCTTCGCTGATTTGGCTACCGCTCTACGGATGCGAGAGAAGGAGCGACCGGACATGTCTATGGAATTGATACCTTCGCTTACACGTTCCTTGGCGGATTCCATGGCAATCAGGGCTTCAGATACACCGCTCTGTATCCCTTGAATCTGTTCACGAATTTGTTGTGCGGAATAAGCTGAGTTTTCAGCCAGCTTGCGAACCTCTGTGGCCACGACAGCAAAACCTTTGCCATGCTCCCCTGCACGTGCCGCTTCAATAGAAGCGTTCAATGCGAGCAGATTAGTCTGGCTGGCGATTTCCGTAATGACAGTGACAATTGTTCCGATTCGTCCAGATCGGTCATTCAAAGCACTGATAATGGCATCCAATTCTTCCACGGTAGTGCGAATGCCATCAATGGAAACGACGCTGTTGCCGATATGCTCGCTGCCTGCGTCCGACGCCTGAATGGCTTGTGCGGAGTAAGTGGTCATTTCAGCCATGGTTTCAGTCATAGCGGTAATGTCTGTTGCCATGCCGCTAATCCGTGTCTGATTAGCTTTAGCACTGCCCACTTGGCGTTCGCTGCCAGCAGCCACATCTTGAATGGCTATGGTCACATGCTCGATAGCCCGGGTCGTTTGTTCTGCACCTGCTGCAAGCTCTTGCGAGGATGCCGACAAATTGCCTGTCATCGCTTGAATTTCTCTAATCATGTTACGCAGGTTATCTACCATTTGTTGGAAATATCTCGATAATTCACCAATTTCATCTGTACTGGTCGTAGCCACGTTAATCGAAAGATTACCTTGGCTGATGGCATCCATAGAATTACGTAATCTTTGGATAGGCTTAAGTATACTGCTGATTAACCACATTGCGAGTACACCAATGATGATGGCTGCAATCACCAACACGATGATCGTTGTGATAAGAATCGGTTGGGCGGAGGCACTGGTTTCTGCTTTGTCCATCGTTCCGGCAATTTTCCAGCCCGTCAGCGCATTAGTTTTGAAAATCAGGTGTTTATCTACGCCATTAAGATCGTAACTAAAGCTGCCTTCTTTGGAGGCAAACAATTCGGGTATCGTATCCCCCATTTTGGTACTTCCACTGACTTCTGTCGGGTGGGTAACGATACGTTTGGTACCATCTAATATCATAATATAGCCATTTTGTCCGATTTTTAAATTTGTGATTTCTTTTAAATTATTCAGGTTCAGCGAAAGACCGAGAACGCCACTGTTGTCGGGAAGTGTACGTGAAATATATACGACGGGGACCTTAGCCGTATTGAGTCCAACAGGGCTGATTACGGTTTGTCCGGGTTTCTCCATGGCCTGTTTGTACCACGGACGTTCACGAGGGTCGTTTGTGGAGCCTACAGCTTTGCCAATAATGAGTTTTCCTTCGGGAGTTCCTACAAACATATCAACAGCTTCGGCATGCATTTTCAAATAAACTTGTAATCTTTTTAGAATGGCATCATCTGCTTCAGCACTGTTATCACTAGCCGTCATCGTTGTAGAGTAATATTCGAGATCCGCGATTTTGGCTTGAATCGTTTGAGTAACTGCACGATCGGATGCAGTAACGCTAGTTGTCGCACTATCAAGTAATTGGCGGTCCGTCTGGTTATATGCTGCTTGATAAGAAAAAGAACTTACAATAATACTAGGAACAAGCATGACCAGAAGGAATGCTGCGGTCAATTTCTTGCGTAGTGTTAATGTTTTCAGTCGTTTCATCTAACCCCTGCTTTCTATCTATATATTCATTTCTAAAGCTTATATCATATGTATTTACTATCGGTTATTTTGAGCTGAATTGATAGATTTATTACTAATTTGTCCAATACGCCAAAGAATTTCTTGCATAACATGGAGTATCTTGCAATTTGGAGGGATAAGGTATGGGTTTTTTTCTGGATATGAGAAGCTCCACCAATTCATCAAAGACAGGTGAAGGTCCCGATATTCAACTGGGTCCTATACCGGAGCGATTCGGTTTGATTACTCTGCGAACCTTTCTTGTGCCAGGTCCGATTGTGACTTTTAGTGGTTCCATTGGTCTAATCGGTGAGCTTGGCGATACGTATGCAGTTGAAATCGTGCGTGGAGCCGACTATGATCCGAGCGAGGTAGTCTACCGCGCCGAGGGGGTACTGGGCGTGACCGGATCTAATGAAACGCAAGCTTTTAATGCACAGGATCTATCCGCTCCATTGGCAATACAAACAGTATATTCTTCTTATATTTCTGGTGTTTCGACCACTGTTCGTAATGGTCCAGAGGTATTCACGGGCATCGCTTCGACTCCGTTTCTGTAAATATATCAGGTGAATATTTCTTTAGTAAATACTCGCTGCCTGTTCGTGGTTCTCCTAGGATAGGCCGCTGCGCAGAAGCTCAACTAGCCACGAGCATAGACAGACAGCTGCTACAGACTCGTGGCTATAATTCTCAACAACACTGAGAGCACAAATGACCTAGTTGTTGTAATTTCCTTTATGAGCGTGTTCTACAAAGTTGATCGTGCTTCTCGGATTCTATTTCTTAAGAATCTCTCGCAAATACACTGTCAACTCATCTGCCGCTTTGGTATGGGCGGGGAGCCCGGGATGGCTGCGAGACCCTATCGTTTCTTCCGTCGTGTTAGGCAGTTGGAATACAGACACATTCCCATCCCTCGTTCTTTTCTTGTATGCATCTACTGATCGGTAGATTGAGGGCATCATAGGAGTATCCAGCATCCCATAGGCCCATACAATATGAGCCGCAGGATTGCAATTCCGAAGCTTGACAAGAAAACATTCGATAGCGCTTTCAAAAGCTTGTAAATCTTCTTCATTGAATGTGCCGTCCTCGTTCAAGCGTTGCTTGTACACTTTACCGCTTGCTGGGTCCGTCCATGCAGGAGAATAAAAGGCTCCCCCGTCATTAGTCCCCAAATTCACTACGACCACGTCCGGCTGCCATGAGGTAAAATCATGATCTGAAAATGCCCCTAATGCTTCATTTCTCTCACCGGTCAGCACACCACATATCTGTTCATAATATGCCGGTATGTGCGTATCGGGATTATTATCCCAGCCCGTTAGGACACCCCAGCCGCTTTGTGAAAACACTCGGTAGTCCGCATTTAGTGCTTCGGCTGTTATGGCTGTATAATTGCGTAGTGCTGTGAACAGCATGGGAACCCAGTCTGTCTCGTCCTTCGCTCCAATCGTTCCTTCTCCCGAGGTAATGCTGTCACCGATAAATTCCACCTTGAGGGGCTTATCAGTGACCGGTAGCAATTCTCCGTCAACCTTCAGGGCATGAATTTGCAACAAGCAGTGCGGGTCCGAACTCATAGGCTGGACATCCTTGACCACACGGACATTTTTGACTGTATCAGGGTTTAACCCTCTCAAAAGACAGATCCAATGCCGTCCTGCAGTCACCATCAGGCGACTCATCGGGACACCATTGATGACAATACTGATCCAGGGTTCATACACCTGGTAATCGGCCTCAATTTCAATCCACAGCTCTGAGCCTTTGATATTCAATTCAATGCCACTGCCTGTCCAAAATAGAGTAAGCGGTGTACGTGTTTGCGTAGTTCGACCATGAACCTTTATATGCTTTGCTTTTGTAAGTGTGTATGTCTTCAATCTCTTGTTATGTGACAATTAAACACCCTCCTCATGGTTTTTAATGAATGCTAGTTTCTGTAATATTGTAAAAGAAGTGACAGGAAATCTCAAATTCTATTTCTAAACAAGCAAGGGCTCAAAGCTTTATATGGATTATCCTTTTTGATCACGCTTTAGAACCACATATGATATCAAAAAGGCACCAGCAAAATTGAAATTTGCTAGTGCCTTTTCGATATACGGAGCAAAGATTACTTGCTAAGTGGATTTTTTCACAAATATTATTTTATCTATTAATTAGCTTTGCCGAACATGACGATATTAGTCGCCTTGCCGAAGTCTATACCTACTTTGCCAGTGATTTCTGCTGTTTTTTGTGCTAACACGACTGCATTGACACCACAAGAGAACAGGGCAATGTCAAAGTCATCTTTGTGTGCTGCGATCCATTGGAGTGTTTCAGGCATTTGTTCATATTGATGAAATGCCAGCGTGTGCGCGATATGCAGCTTGTACGGATCAGCCTCAAGAACAGGCTTTACTTCAGCGGCCGTCCGGGTGACCAGCAGAATGCGTCGATTTTTCAGCATGTCCCAGAAAGCGGGTGTCCCAGCCAAATACCGATTCAGGCAGGCGTGGCAGGTCAGCGGGGGGGAAAGAGCATAGTGAGCAAAGACCTGATCGGTCAGCTCCCGCTTCATATAGGATGGTGCTTTAATAGATTCGTCATCATATGGCAAAATGCCAGTAATGCTGGCTTTGCTCACTGCCTCAGCCACCGCGTCCCGTAGCTCCGTATTTGGTAGAAACAGTCCCTTTTGACCGAGATTGGCTTTGACCGCCCAACGTTCCTGTAACACCTTTTCCATCGGCCAGACGGTATCCTGCGCCAACACCAAATTTTCACCATCTCCAATACGAATGAGCGAAAAGGACTGGTGCTGATCGAGTGCTAGCTTCAAACGCTTCAGTACCTCGTCCATCTCCAGATACTTTGGATTCGTCATATCATGTTTCCTCCCTGTCGTTCCTGCTTGTTCAACTTTTCAGATGGAGTAAAAAACTTTGTATTCTATCATATGTCGAAAGCGAAAAGGTTTTTGTATGAACGGCTATTCTTTTTGGATTCTACCTATTTTTACAAGATTCGTTGTATCTGTACGTGCCGTTTCAGGAGCGTCTTCATAACTTGAGAGAAGACGGTTGAAAGGGAGGAAGATCAATGAATCGCAAGGTTGTAATTGAAATTAATTTTAATAACTATGGGATGAATCCCAACCGCCTGACACGTGAGTGGATCAGCGAGCGACTGGATATATTCAGAACCTTTACGCTGCGTAGTTTACTCAGTCAGACAAATGCGGATTTCCTATCTGTCGTCAAGCTGGCGGGCGGATGCAGTGACATCGTGGAAGAGGAGCTGGCCCGACATGAGCCCATTCCCGACCACATCCGTTTTGGTACGAGCATCGAAAGTAAACGTCGTATCCATGCGTACATCGAAGGTGCGGACGAACTGCTCATTGCTCGAATAGATTCCGACGATTTGTATCACCAGTCCTTTGTACAACAGTTGCATGATTACAAGTTTCAATCGGAGACGGTTGCGCTGGTGAACCAGATGGGTTACCTGTGGGATGCGGTTGAGGGGCAGATGGCACCGGTGTTTCACCGTTCGCCTTCTTTTTATGTGTTTCGCTATCAAGTGGAAGATTTTCTGAATGATTACCGTGTGGTCATTCCTGGAAAGGGTACGCACGGATATGTAACGGAGCTGCCGCATGAGATCATTCCACTTCGCAACTATGTGAACGTCATTCATGCTGCCAATACTTCGGTGAAAAAAGTGCCGGCGAAGGATCGGCTGTCAGAGAATGAAATGAATGCTGTGCTGGCAGAATTTCTGGGAACAGGCATTGCCAATTCGTAACGGTCAGGAGGAGATTATATTGTTCAAAGGAAAAAAACTGCTGGTGACCGGAGGAACGGGATCTTGGGGGCAACGCCTAACCGCTGAATTGCTGAAGGAGGACCCGGCGGAGATTCGTATTTTCTCACGCGGTGAATTTGCACAGATTGCCATGCAGCGGCAATTTCTATCGGATCCTCGCCTGAATTTCATGATTGGAGATATTCGAGATCTTCAGGCATTGCAGGAGGCATGTCGCGGAGTGGACTATGTATTCCATTTGGCGGCATTAAAGCATGTCCCTGTGTGTGAGAGACAGCCGGAAGAGGCTTTCAAGACGAACGTACACGGTACGGAAAACGTGATCCGGGCCAGCATTGAGCAGGGAGTCGCCAAGGTAATTGATGTCTCTACAGACAAGGCAGTAGATCCGGTGAATGTATATGGCATGACGAAGGCGATAGGTGAAAGACTGATGATCCGCGCCAACACTTTAAGTGAGCGTACTCGCTTTGTGTGTATACGCGGCGGCAACGTGTTGGGGACGAGTGGAAGTGTCGTGCCCCTGTTCAAGCGCCAGATCGCGGATGGGCAGGATTTAACGCTGACGAGCCCAGATATGACACGCTTTTTCCTCACGCTCGGAGAAGCGATTGGCTTGCTGCTGAAGGCTTCTGTCACGGCGATTGGGGGAGAGACACTTGTGATGAAAATGAAGGGCTGCAATATTGCAGATCTGGCAGAAGTGATGAAAGAACAGGCGGGTCAGCCTGCGTTGAAAGTGAAGGAGATTGGTATACGTGGTGGGGAAAAGCTGCATGAGGTGCTGATTTCGCCCTATGAGGTGCCGCATACGTATCGCTATGATGATCGCTATTTTGTTATTCTTCCCCAGCAAGCAGACAAGCGCTTACTGAGCCAATACGGTGGATTGGAACGAGTGAGCTTTGATCAATATCGCTCGGACGATGAGTTAATGGATCGCGCTGGAATTGCTGAGCTACTGCGAGGCATGGAGTAACGATGAAAGAGGTGGGTATTTTGCAGCTTATGGAAAAAATAACTAAAGGAACTGTAAAGGTTGCGGTAATCGGCCTCGGTTATGTAGGGCTGCCCATGGCAGTGGAAATGGCAAAGGCTGGTTATAATGTATATGGTGTGGATTCCGATCCCGTCAAAGTAGCCAAGCTGCTTCAAGGAAAGTCGTACATCATAGACATTGGTGATGATGCATTGGAAGGTCTGATCGGGCAGCAATTGCATCCGGTTACGGATATCAAGGTACTGGAGCATGCGGATATCGTCGTGATCTGCGTGCCTACGCCACTGACGGACGGACACCAACCGGATACGTCCTATATTGAAACGGCTATTGATCAGGCCATACCTCATTTGCGTAGACAGACACTGTTGATTCTGGAAAGCACCACCTACCCGGGGACGACTGAGGAATTGATTCGTCCGGTGATAGAGCAGCGCAGGGGCTGGACGGTGGGGAAAGATTTTTATGTGTGTTTTTCACCGGAACGTGTCGATCCGGGCAGTGTTCATTTTAACATTCGCAACACACCCAAGGTGATCGGCGGCTGCACGCCAGATTGTTTGGCAGTGGGAGTAGGTTTCTATGGGTCCTTTTTGGATCAAATTGTACCGGTCAGCTCGACAACCGTGGCGGAAGCCGCCAAGCTGTTCGAGAATACGTTCCGCAGCGTCAACATTGGAATGGTCAATGAGCTGACAGCCGCCTGTGAGAAAATTGGCATTAATATATGGGAGGTACTGGATGCAGCGGCCACCAAGCCATTCGGCTATATGCCTTTTTATCCGGGACCTGGCATCGGGGGGCACTGTATCCCGGTTGATCCGCTATACTTGTCATGGAAATCCGAGCAGCATGGTTTTCCATTGGAATTCGTGGACTTGGCAGATCGCATGAATCGGCGTATGCCGCTGTATATTGCGGAGCGAATTAAAGCTATGCTTGCTCAGAAAGATAAAGCCATAAACAAGGCCAACATCATTCTGGCAGGTGTGGCCTACAAAAAGGATATTGATGATGTTCGCGAATCCCCGGCTCTTGTCCTGTTCGAGCATTTAACTAAAATGGGTGCTTCGGTTAGCTTCACCGACCCGTATGTATCGAGTTTTAAGCTGAACGGCGAAGAAATCCCATCTCGGACGGCAAATGCCCAGCTATGGGAAAGTGCAGATATCGTAGTCATTACGACAGACCATTCTGTGGTGAACTACCAACAGTTGGTCGACCATGCCCCGCTGGTCTTCGATACACGTAATGCGACAGTGCATTGCACAGGTGGACATGTCGTGATCTTAGGACATCCCGGTGATGGAGGGGGCGCCGCTGTTGGCTAACCGTGATCAGGTAAACGAACGTTATTACGGGCAGATCAATTCGGAAGAATCTCATGAAGCCACCCGCAATAGAATTCACTGGATTTGCCGCCATGTACAGGGCCATACGGTGCTGGATGTTGGGTGCAGTCAGGGCATAACGTCCATTTTGCTTGCGCGGGAAGGTTTTGAGGTAACGGCCATTGATTTGGAAGAGGACAGTATTTCTTATGCAAAAAAAGAACTTCGTCGGGAATCAGCACCCGTCCGGGGAAGAGTCCACTTTCAGTTAAAGGACATTTCACAATTTGAGCGTCCTCCCGGTGGATTTGACACCATTATTTTAGGCGAGATTTTGGAACATTTTGCGCATCCCGACACTCTGCTGGCTCATGCTTATCGCTTGTTGAATAAAAAGGGAACGCTCGTCTTATCTGTACCTTATGGATACCATCCGTTTCATGATCACAAGCGGACTTACTATGCCGGGAGCCTCTCCCGTGTGTTGTATCCTTATTTTGATGAAAAAGCGCTGGAGGTGCATCACAAATATTTGTGCTTTGCCGGCCGCAAGAAGTCGAAAGAACTGCGTGAGGCCAAACCAAAGGTAGAGCATCTGAATGAGTGGATGAAACTGGACGAGGAGCAGTTTCGACTGGTGGAGCAGCAGCATGTTCGCAAAATGAATCAGCGAAAGGCTGCACTCGACAAGGCGGTACAGCGAATCCGGTATATGGAGGAACAACTTTTGCCGATGGAAAGGTATGCACGTGTCGAACAGTTAGACAAGACGCAGGCTGAAAGGAGAGTTGCATATACTGCTGGCGAGTCTACCGGAAAAACGAGGGGAGAATCAGCCAAAGGTAAAGGGGATGACGTGAAGTCATGACTGAGCATCCAATGACCATCAGCTTGTGCATGATCGTAAAGAACGAGGAGCACACACTTACCCGCTGTCTGGATTCGGTCTCAGACCTGATGGATGAAATCATTATTGTGGACACGGGGTCGACGGATCAGACGAAGACGATAGCGGCGCGCTATACGGATCGGCTATATACATTTGAATGGAAGGATGATTTTGCAGCCGCCCGTAATGAATCATTTGACAAGGCGACGTGTTCCTACGTCATGTGGCTGGATGCGGACGATGTGCTGCTGGAGCCGGATCGTGAGCGCCTGCGTGCCTTGAAGCAGCGTTTGTCTAAGGATATCGACGCAGTGGTGATGCCACTTCATTTGGCAGAGGGGGAGCAGGGTGAACTGTTGTTCACCTCACGCCGTATCCGTCTCGTGAAGCGCGAGCGACAATACCGCTGGGAAGGGCGTCTGCATGAGGATCTGGTGATACCTCAGGGGCAAATCGTTCATTCAGATGTGGCAGTAACACACCGCCGAATGCAAGACCACATGCTCCGTAACCAACGTATTCTCGCCCGGTGGATCAGCGAAAGCGGCAAGCTGGAGGGGCGTCTGCTGTATTTGCACGCCAATGAATGTTTTGACCGTAAAGAATATGCCGAGGCGGTAGAGGCGTTCAATCTTCTGTTGGAGGAGCCGAGCGGCTACCGTGAGGATCGGATTACCGCTTGTGCGCGGTCGGCGGAATGCTATCTTCACCTCGGGAAGCCGGAGCAACAGCTGGATCGTCTGTTACGTTCCTTTCGATACGGTGTACCGCAATCAGACTTGTGCTGCATGATCGGTGACTGGTTTTTCACAAGAAACGAATGGAGCACTGCCGCGTACTGGTACGAAAAGGCATTGGAGCAACAGCATCACCTTCCGGGTATGCGACCTGTTCCACTACCATGCTACTCCTGGTTACCTCATGTGCGGCTCAGCCATTGCTATGCCCATGTAGGTCAGCTGGACGCTTCGTATGAGCATAACCAGACCGCTTTACGCTATTTACCTGACGACCCGCATTTACTGGATAATGCACGCAAGCTCAAGGAGGCTATTTCCAACTCCCCACCCTCAGCCCGTTCCTCAAAATAGTTCAAGCTGTTCCGGCCCGTTATTCTCTTCGTGTGGCTTGCGAGGGGGAAAAGGTTTAGGGTCCATGCCAAGCATGGTCATGAGCTGCTTGGCATTAGCAGCGGCGTCTCCACCTGAGTTGTTGTTGAAAATAACACACACCTCGCGGCTTTGCTGCTCCAGCTCCAGCAACCTGTCTCTCCATTCGGTCAACTCTTGTTCATTGTACCGATACAGATAACGAACCTCCCGCCAATTCGGTGCAGAGCTTTGATTCCAGCCCGATATGTTCCGCCCGTGGAGACGTACGATTGTCAGATTACCGTCTGTAGCCAACGGCACAATGGGAACCGACCCTGGTCCTGCCTGCGGCTCGTCGCATACGCTGTGTATCCAGCCTTCTTCACGCATGAATGCCAGCGTTTGTTTCCGAAAATCGGGTGTGAACCAGCTTTGATGTCTGAATTCAAGTACGGATGGGACCTCTCCCATCCTATTTTTTGTGTCTCGCAGTACAGCGACATTCTCACGTGTACAGTCGAACCAGGGTGGGTACTGAAACAGCACGGCTTTGAGCTTGCCCGCTTCGTGAAGAGGCTTTATCGATGCATGCAGTGCTTCGTACATGGCATCTATTGTTTTGAAGTAAGGTTGCTTGCCGCGGGTATGTCCAGTCATGCCTTGGTAGGCTTTGACGAGAAATGAAAAAGAGTCAGGGGTTTCCGCCGCCCAGCGTGCCATACGATCTGTGGGCTGCACCGCATAGAAAGAGCTATCCATTTCTACTACCGGAAAATGGCTTCCATAGATACTTAGTTTTTGGTTAGCTTTGGTACCCGTTGGATACAAGTCATCGTGATCGCCCCAACCCGTAAGTCCAATTTGAATCATAATTTCCCCGCTCCTTTCCTTCATGAAAACTTCTAAAGGCGTTCCCATGAATCATTTTAATGATAAAATGGGGTGAATCACATGAAGTTGGTATGAAGTTCCTATGAATATTTAAGCTCAAATACGGTTATTGTAACATGTTTCCTTATTCAGGATTTTGCAAAACCCTTATTCGTAATGCTTTTGAGTTTCCAGTTTGAAAAAGCTAATATAGTATGTAATAGAGCGAAATGAGTTCATGGAGGAGAAACGATATGGCAGAATGGTACGAGCAAAGCTTTGGGGAAGATTATTTATTGGTATACAAGCATCGCGACTTTCAGGGAGCCTATCAGGAAGTGCAAAAAATGATCTCCTGGCTTAAATTACCGCAAGGCTCCAGCGTATTGGATTTATGTTGTGGGATGGGACGTCATTCGCTTGCGCTCGCAGATGCAGGTTATCAGGTGACAGGTGTGGACCTTTCCAATGTGCTGCTGAGAGAAGCTCGTGCAGCTGATTCCGAAGGACGGGTAAGTTGGCATCAAGGGGATATGAGAGAGGTGCCGCTGGATGAAAGCTATGACGCGGTGATGAATTTGTTCACCTCCTTTGGTTATTTTGAACAGGATGAGGAGCAGCTTAAAGTGCTAAAGGAAATATATCGGCTGTTGAAGCCGGGAGGACGCTTTATCATAGATTATTTGAACCCTGCTTACGTAGCCGCTCATTTGGTACCGCATTCGTCGCGGGAGGATGAAGGGAATTGGATTGAGGAGCATCGGGTCATTGAAGATGGATTTGTGAAAAAGAAAATTGCGATTCGGTCAGCTGCATCCGTTACGGGCACTGAGGCAGCCTCTGCTCTGGGCACGACTCCTACTGAGGGAGAACCTGCGCGCGTGTATCATGAACGAGTGAAGCTATATCCATATGAGAAGTTTCGTGGATTGCTAGAGCAAGCCGGACTATCTGTAGAGCAGGTACACGGAAGCTATAATGAAGATCAATATATTGAAGATGCTTCGCCTCGAATGATTTTTGTCGGCGTGCGGGCTTGAAACAGAAAGGCGGGTGGAAGCCATGAAAATGCCAGAGCTTACACCGTGTGAGCGAATAGACGGAGGCTTTCAGGTCAAAATATCCATGTCCTTTCCGCTGCGCTGGGTGAATAGCTATGTGCTCAAGGGAGAGCACGGTTTTACAATTGTAGACCCGGGGCCGCGCAATATGGACACCGAGGCAGAATGGGCGCATGTCTTCCACCAGCTGGGAATGTCCTTTGGGGATATTTCGGACATTGTGGTCACTCATCATCACCCCGATCATTACGGATTGGCGGGCTGGATGCAGCAGCAAAGTCAGGCTCGTGTACATATGTCAGCCCGAAGCCATAAGGAAGCGATGATGATGTGGGACGCTCCAGAATCGACGGTCGCTATGGAGAACAGGCTTCCCAGCTTTTTTGTCCAGCATGGTTTTCCTTTGGAGCAAGTGCCGGCCTTGGAATTACATATGCGGCAGGCTTATTTGCAAGTGAATCCACAGCCTGAGATTACCGTTATTCCTACCGGCATAGACGCTCGTCTGGAATGGGGTGGACGCAGTTGGCTGCCCGTCGAGACGGGAGGGCATGCGCCCGGACATATGTCCTTATATGACCCGAATAGCGGTGTTATCCTCTGCGGTGACGCAGTTTTGCCGCAGATTTCTCCTAATATCAGTCTGCTGCCGGGCAGTGATGCCCAGCCGTTGAAGTCTTATGTAGACGGCTTGCAGCGTCTAGGTAAGCTGGAGGTAGCGTGGGCATATCCGGGGCACCGCAATCCGTTTGGTTATTTTCGGGAGCGGACGCAAGCGTTGCTGGCACATCATGAAGAACGACTGGAGAAATTTCAGCAGCTGATCCAACCGGAGGGAAGCACAGCCTATGAGCTGTGCATTGCCATGTTCGGTGGCAAGCTGGGTATTCACCAGCTAAGGTTTGCCATGTCCGAGACGCTGGCTCATCTGGTGGAGCTGGTGCGCCGTGAACGGGCCTCTATGAGCGAGACGAACCCAATCACGCGCTTCTATCCCTTTTGCCGTCAATAGTCACGGAAAGTTGACCAACAAGTGACATAACGAAACAACATGACAAGCGGCATGCATGCCGGAAAAGAGGACTTTATGAATTTGCTGCTGCTGGGAGCTACCGGACGCGTAGGACGGTATATATTAGATTATGCGTTAGCGGACGGTCATACCGTTACGGTCCTTGTTCGTTCACCGGACAAGTTGGAGGATTACATACCTGGATATGGGAATCAGCTGCAAATCGTACAAGGCGATGCCACTAATGGAGAGGACGTAGCACAGGCGCTGAAGGGTGGGGCGACGACTGTGATCAGTGCGCTGAATACGGATGGAACGACTACCTTATCCGTTAATATAGCCCTGCTGATCCGGCTCATGCAGGAACAGTCCATTTCTCGGCTCATTACGGTAGGAACGGCAGGAATTTTGCAAAGCCGGACCGAACCGGACCTGTATCGTTACGAGTCCTACGATACCCGACGACGCAGCACTCGTGCGGCCCAGGAACATCGGCGAGTGTACGAATTGCTGCGTGAATCGGCACTAGACTGGACAATCGTATGTCCAACCTATCTACCGGACGGAGCGCGGACAGGTATTTATCGCGTGGAAAAAGATTTTTTGCCTGAAGGTGGCTCACAAATTACCACCGCGGATACGGCTGATTTTACTTATTGGCAATGCAAGAGTTACGAATTTATCCGTACACGGGTAGGTATTGCCTACTGATCGTGAAACACCCAACATAGCTTCATTTTTAAGCAATCAACCAGAGCACGGTAAGTGTATCTACTTATTGTGTTTCTTTTTTTATTTGACAAATACTCAGGCTTAGAATACTATGATTCTTAACGGAAACACCGTTTCCCGAAAGTCTTGTGTAGTTCTTTAATTTATTATAGTAGCAACAAGCAACAGTTTTTAATAAGCCAGGATTTTGCAAAATCCTCAAGCAAAAGGAAGTGCATTCAATCATGTCCGAGCCATCGCCTCCCTATAAAACCTATTCGGAAGTGAAGCAACAGCAGCAGCAATTGCTACGTAAAAATGTCATCGATGCCGCATGCATCCTTCTTGTGGAAGAAGGGCCTGAGGCTGTGACCGTACGGCGAGTTGCGCAGAAATTAAGCTGTTCCACCAAGATCATTTACAATATTTTTGGCAGTAAGGATGGTCTTGCCAATGAGATGTACCTGGATGGATGTCGGCTATTGGCTGAAACCTTCCAGCAAGTACCTGTTACCGAAAGCGTACTCGCTGATCTGGAAGCTCTATGCTGGGCGTACTGGGAATTTGCACAGCTCCATTCAGCCTATTATAAAATGATGTTTGGCGGGGCATTGTCTGATTTCAAGCCGGATGAACAGAGCTTGGAGGGGACCACAACGGCACTGTCACGAATTCTGCAAACCATCATACACGCTATGGAGCAGGGAGCATTGAAAGAGCATGATCCGTTGCTGGTTGTCCGGATGTTTTGGTCTGCTTTACATGGGGTCATACATCTTCAGTTTGCAGGTCATTTTTCAGATGTAGATATGGCTCAAGGGGTGTATGCATTTACACTGAAGAATACGCTCGTAGCATTTAAAACATCCTCATCCCCATCGTAAAAATGAAGTGTACTGAGGTCGTCATAGTAGATGACTTCAGTTCATTATAGAGTAGTGGTAACAATGTTTCTAGAATAAAACAACGATACTATGGAGGTTATCATCATGTTTATGTACGCAAACAAAACAGCTCTGATCACAGGGGCATCATCCGGTATTGGCGAGGCATTTGCCTATTCGCTCGCAGCTAAGAAATGTGACCTCATTTTGGTAGCTCGGAATGAAACCAAATTAGAAGCGCTGGCCAAGGAGCTCATAGCTAAATATAACGTAAAAGCAACAGTGATTGCGCTGGATCTTTCCACACCCGGAGCATCCCAGACATTGCATCAGGAGGTTCAAAAACAACAGCTAAAGGTAGATCTCCTGATTAACAACGCGGGTTTTGCCACCTATGGATACTTTGAGCAGGTTTCAGGAGAACGACAGCATGAGGAAGTGATGCTCAATGTGGCTGCTTTAGTCGACATCACACATGCATTTATGCCTGATTTATTGCGTAAGCGGGATGGGGGACTCATCAATGTTTCTTCCACAGCCGCATTTCAGCCCGATCCATATATGGCCGTATATGGAGCAACCAAAGCATTTGTGCTTTCTTTTACTGAAGCGCTATGGGCCGAAAATCGGAAACGGGGGCTTAAAGTTCTGGCCCTTTGTCCAGGCTCAACAGAAACGCCGTTTTTTGATATTGTTGGCGCAAGTGAAGCGTCAATTGGAATTAGGGAAACTCCCCAAACCGTTGTGAAGAACGCGTTGAGAGCATTTGAAAAGGGACGTAGTCACATCATTTCCGGTCGCCAAAACTATTGGGTAGCTCAGGTGTCCCGGTTCTTCTCTCGTCAATCCACGCTGGGAATTGTAGAACGTGCACTGCGTCCACAAAATGGATTGTAATTTATGTATGAAGGTAGTCTGAGCTTGAAAGGTTAGGATTGCCAATGAATAAGCTGTGAGTATTATGCACCGGGTCTGATCGTTTATAGCTCGACTCGAATCAGACCCGGCCTTCCAATTTGTATAGATCAAGCGCTTAGATCCTATCCCAGCCCTCGAGAATATAGTAAAATTCCATCCCGTTTCTCCCAGCCGTTAGCTGACCAGAAGCGTTGACCCCCTGCGTTATGCTCCATTACAAACAGATGACATTTATCAATGCCTTCTCTCAGCAAAGCAGATAGCGCTTTATCCACCAATCTGGGCGCAATCCCTTGACCACGATGTGCTGCAGCTACACCCAGATGATACAGAAACCCCCTGCGACTATCGTGGCCCGCTAAAATCGTGCCTATGATGTTTCCGTTGTACTCACAGACAAAGCTAAGTCCTTCATTTCGCTGTAAAAAGCGTGCAATTCGCTCCGGTGAGTCGGCCTCGCTTAATCCCAATCCGTCTAAGCCATTCCACAGCTCAATGGCCTGATCATAATCATTAGCCTGCATCGTACGGAATGCATACCCTTCAGTAATGTTTGCCATGTCTAGTTCTCCTCTAACCCTTATATATCTGTTATATTCCCACGCGTTGTTTGTTATTTAGCGTGTTGTATTCGGTGCGCTTTCTTCCCCAAGCTCCTGCTCACGCTCTGCCTGTTTGCGATGGGCGATACGGCTGCTAGCCGAAGCTGCGATAGCGCCCACAATGTCGTCCAGGAACGTATGGATCGGCCCGAGGCTTTTATCATTCAGGCGTTCCAGCACACCTGGTTTGAGTTTATCGACATAACCGTAATTGGTGAATCCAATGCTGCCGTACACATTTACAATGGAAAAGGCCAGAATTTCATCCACCCCGTACAATCCCTCATCATTTTCAATCATGTCCTGCAATGGGGGAAGAAGAGCGCCCTGTTCTGCAAGGATATCCAGCTGGATGCCCGTGAGCACGGCATTTTGAACCTCGCGCTTCATCAGTACCTTGTCCACATTCTCCATACATTCTTCCATCGTTAGGGTCGGGTAATATTTTTTCTGTAAAAGCATGACCAGTTCTGCGATTTCAGTCATGTTAACGCCACGCTTGTGCAGCCACTCGCGGGTGGCATCAGCTACCTTTTTACTGTTCAGGCTGTAAGGTACTTTTTTCTTGTCCATAAAATTGAAGTTACCCTCCTCGTATAGATCCTGATTTCTACTGCAATTATGACCAGTGTGTCCAGTCTGCTGAAAAAGTAGTTATTTTTTAAGCGAGGCTCGTATACATATTAGTACAATCTGTACAAAATTGTTAGGGAGGAACTTCACTTATGAATATAAAACACCCATGGCGTATGACCTCTGTAGCTGGACTGCTATCCCTACCCCTGTTGTTGTCAGGCTGCAGCCTTTTCGGCAACGAATCGGCATCCATTGACCCCCCGCCGTCCACGACAGAGCAGTCCATGATTAAGGCTGTAACCGGAAAAGCACCCGCCAGTACAGGCCAACTGAGGGCTGTTTTTTTGCAAGATCATAACGGTTTGCTGGCTCCAGTATCTTTACCGATAGCTACAGGTGATGTGCAGGCAGATGCCAAATCAGCACTGGAAACATTGGTTGAGGGCGGGCCATATGCCGGATTATTACCCGAGGGATTTAAAGGTGTGATCCCCCAGGGGACGGAAGTGAAAAGTGTGACGGTGGACAAGAACAACAAGCTGGCTGTTGTCGAATTCAACAAATCTTTCGCCAACTACAAGCCACAGGATGAACGAAAATTAATGGAGAGCTTGACCTGGACCCTGACCGACCGTCCTGATATTGAGAGCGTACAGATCTGGGTAGAGGGCAAAAAGCTGAACGAAATGCCTGTTGGCGGCACACCGCTGGATCATCCGTTGACACGTGCAGTAGGTATTAACTTGGAGATCGGTCATGGCGTAACACCACTGGATTCCAGTCCAGTCACTGTGTATTTCTCTTCATCTTCTCCTGCTGGAGTTCAATACTATGTACCTGTAACACGGTTGGTCAGCCCTGAAAAAGATCGCGTCCAGTCAGCACTGCATCAATTGATTCAAGGGCCACAGACCAAAGATGGGTTACAAGAAGTGATGACAGGGGAGACGGCACTGAAATCGGTAGAACGCTCCAAAGACAACGTAATTACGGTATCTCTCTCGGATGATATGTTTGCTAAGGGAGAAGCCGTGCCTGCTGAATTTTTGGAATCGGTTGTGCTGACAGCGGCAGACAATTCAGATGATGCGGTCAAAACAAAAATTCGGATTGAACTGAATGGGGAAAAAAGCGTGATTGGACAAAATAATCAAAATTATGGAGAGCCTGTAGCCAAGCCACAGCATATTAACGAAATCCCTCTTTAAGGGCGGGAATCGTCCTTGGGGTGCTTTTGCCTGCACACTTTGGTAAAATAAACATATAAGAACAGGTAGCATACGACGTAGGAGGAAAAAGCATGAGTAGATCTAACGGACGAAACGGTGATGAGCTGCGCCCGATGAAATTGACAGCAGGAGTAAATAAATACGCGGAGGGCTCTGTTTTTATAGAGGTTGGCGAGACGAAAGTCATTTGCACGGCTACTGTAGAAGAACGCGTACCCCCCTTTATGAAGGGACAAGGAAAAGGCTGGGTGACCGCAGAGTATTCCATGCTTCCGCGTGCGACTCATAGCCGTAATCAGCGTGAAGCTGCGCGTGGCAAGCTGACAGGCCGTACCATGGAAATTCAGCGTCTGATTGGAAGAGCGTTGCGTTCGGTGGTCAATTTGCAGGCGCTTGGTGAACGGACGATTACGTTGGATTGTGACGTCATTCAGGCGGACGGCGGAACACGCACAACCTCAATTACCGGTTCTTTCGTAGCGTTGGCGATTGCGGTCAATAAAATTGCTACCCAGCACAAGCTGCCTGTTTTTCCAATTACCGATTTTCTGGCTTCCGTCAGCGTAGGGGTTGTTGGTGAGAAAGCGTTGTTGGATCTGAACTATGAAGAGGATTCCAAGGCCAAAGTGGATATGAATCTTGTCATGACTGGCAGTGGAAAATATGTCGAGCTGCAAGGTACAGGTGAAGAAAGCCCATTTGACCGTAACGAGTTGGATCAACTGCTTAGCTTGGGCGAACAAGGGATTCTGCAAATGATTGAGCGCCAAAAAGAAGTACTTGGACCGATTGCTGATAAGATCGGTGCTGGACGTACAGGAGCTGGCGCCTAATGAAGCTGGATGGCCCGGTCGTCATTGTCGCTACGAAAAATAAAGGAAAGGTGCGGGAATTTGCGCATGCCTTTGCGCCGTTTGGCAAGGAAGTCAGAAGCATGTACGATTATCCCGACATTCCTGATGTCGTTGAAGATGGCAAAACGTTTGCCGAAAATGCACTGAAAAAGGCTAAAGCGGTTGGAGATGTGCTCGGATTGCCCGTGCTGGCCGATGATTCAGGCCTCTGCGTGGACTTGCTGGACGGTGCACCGGGGGTATACTCTGCCCGGTACGCTGGAGAAGGTGCCAGCGATCACGAAAACAATATTAAGCTGCTCGACGTTCTGGAATCGAAGCAGCTGGGTGATGATACGGGACAGCCTTTGTTAAGTCCGGCTCAATTCGTCTGTACCTTGATTCTGTATAATCCGCAGACTGGCGAGACGTTGGAATCGACAGGCTCTGTGGAGGGCTGGATTACTACTGAAACCGCCGGCAGCGGCGGGTTTGGGTATGATCCGCTGTTTTATTTGCCAGAGTTTGAAAAGACAATGGCCGAGCTGACGTTGGAACAAAAGCAGGCTATCAGCCACCGAGGGATAGCTCTGCGTGATTTGGCAACAAAGCTGGGTAATCCGCAGGCGTAGCATTGGTAACAGGGGCGAAATCATCCCCCATTCACATAACGAAAAAAGGCTATCCGTCAGTCATGAGCTGCGGATAGCCTTTTTGGTATTTTTAGCTTATCGAATAGCTACCTTGTAAATGCGCAACCAGTTATCCACTTGGGCCAAATAGGCAAACAACTGCGGACCCGACATCAGTTGACCAAACCAAGGCAGATTGGTGGATGCCTCCGGTGAGGCGGCAATATCGCGTACCTTTTGCGCATCAATCAGCTTGAGCAGTGGGGAAGAGGAGTCATCCAGCAGCTGCAGCGCCTGCTTTTTCACAGCCTCAAGGTAGGAAGGGTTATGCGTTTTGGGATATGGGCTTTTTTTGCGATACAGCACATCATCCGGCAGTACACCCTCCAGCGCCTTGCGCAAAATACCTTTTTCACGTCCGCCTGTCATCTTGATACTCCACGGAATGTTCCATACATATTGCACCAATCGATGATCGCAATACGGAACCCGCACTTCGAGTCCGGCTCCCATACTCATCCGATCCTTGCGGTCCAGTAGAGTAGGCATAAAGCGGGTGATGTTCAAATAGGACATGACGCGCATTTGCGCAGCTTTTCCTGTTTCCCCCGGTAGCTTCGGCACTTCTCCTACCGCTTCGGAGTAGCGGTCGTTCAAATACTCCAGCGGCTTGATCCAGTCCCGTACCTCGGGAGACAGCAGACTGGCTCTCATGTCGGGTGCAACTGCCCACGGGAATGTACCCGAATTCAGCATATCCTCCCGGTGGAACCATGGATATCCGCCAAAAACTTCATCCGCAGCCTCGCCAGAAATAGCGACCGTAGCCCCTTTTTTAATCTCCCGGCAAAAGAGATACAGCGACGAATCCACGTCCGCCATTCCGGGTAAATCCCGCGTTAGCGTGGAGTTGTTCAGAGCTGCTACGACTTCTGGCGTATCGAATTCAATCCAGTGATGATTTGTCCCTAATTCATCCACCATCCGCTGAATCCAGGGGGCATCGGCTCCGGGTTGAAACGCATGGGCTTTAAAATGCTTGTCGTTATCCACATAATCGACCGAATACGTATGAACTTGTCCCTGCCCGGTACGTTTGTAATAATCGACAGCTAATGCGGATAGAGCGCTTGAATCCAGCCCGCCAGACAATAAGGTGCACACCGGAACATCCGAAATGAGCTGCCGCTCCACCGTATCCAGCAACAGTTCTCGTACCTTAAGTGCCGTTTCTTCGGTGTTATCCTCATGCGCAATGCTTTCCAGTGTCCAGTAGGCTTGAATGCGCACGCCGTCGCGGCTGTAGGTTAGCGTATGCCCGGGGCGTAGCTCCTTCATAGACGAATAGACGCCGTGTCCGGGGGTACGTGCAGGCCCGATGATAAAGATTTCGGCCAATCCCTCGGCGTCCACTGCTGCTTCTACCGCTGGATGCTGAAGCAGTGCTTTGGGTTCTGAGCCAAATACGAATACTTCTTCGGTTTGGCTATAAAATAACGGCTTCACTCCCAGCCGATCCCGTGCCAGAAACACCTGCTCCCGCTCACTATCCCAGACCGCAAACGCAAAAATGCCGTTTAACCGATCCACACATTCGGGGCCCCATTCGATATAGGATTCGAGCAGCACCTCCGTGTCGCATTGTGTACGGAAAAAATGCCCGCGCTGTTGCAGCTCTTTTTTCAACTCAGGCGCGTTATATATTTCCCCGTTATATACAATCGTATAAGTGATATCCTCCAGCTGCCGGATCATGGGTTGAGCGCCATTTTCCGGGTCCATAACGCTCAGTCTTCGGTGTCCGAAGGCACACGGATTGGATATCCAGGTACCCGCAGCATCTGGTCCGCGATCGGAGAGCGTTTGTGTCATATTCAGCAGCAGCTCAGATTGATGCATTAAGTCTCCGTTCCACTGTATGAAACCTGTAATTCCGCACATGTCTGTTCATCCTCTCTTTGTCGTGTTCATCCAGTGTTGGAATGAATCAAAAACTAAATCCCCAGTTCAACAGTATATATGCCGAAAAGAAGCATAAAATGTCTGTCCGTTCCGAAAACTACTGATGGGGCAACCCGTCTACTCGCAAGGAAGGAGGAAGACCATGTACTACATCAAGGATGCCAAAATCCGCCGCTTCACTGAACTTGACGGAGTGCGCTGCGCTGAGGTAGAAGTGCGGCCCGGTGCCGCGGATGACCCGGAACTGCTGGTCTATATCACGGCCAAGGATCAGACGGATGGTCAGCATGACTACGACATGGTACGGATCATCCGCAATGACGCCGATCTGGAGCTGGATTGGTACGACAATAACCTGCATTCAGCATTTGAGGAAGTGACAGACAAGGCTTTTACCGACTCTACACACATTACTGCTGGTGAGGAGCGAGAGAAGTTTAAAAAAGAATTGCTCTCCTATGGGCAACTCAGTACAGAGTTCGCCAAGGAGTTCGGGGCATGAGGATATGGTGTGCTATGCCTCGGCTTCTGTTGATTTGGGCTCCGGCGCCATCGCCGGGACAGCGTGAAAGGAGGGGGAAATCATAGACGGCAAAGCGAATTATAAGAAAAATAAAGGCAGCAGTTATATTCATAACAATGAGTTCGCGGAAGAAGTACTGGAGAAAAACGTAAGACATGAGGTACGTAGAAGTCCTAAACGCTTTGGGAATAAATAAGCAGCCATAGCCATTGAACTAAATAGCAACAGCAACTCATCAAAAATAACCCTAAAGAAGCCTCTGTATCCCGCCAAATTTGCGGAATATAGGAGGCTTCTTTTGAACTAAGCCGCTTCACGCAGCGTCATAATCCCTTTGTAGATGTTATACACAAAGACCCCGAGATAGACCACTACGAATAGCAGTACAAACCCGATCACTGAACCTGCATGATTCGCCGTTATAATAAAATACACTAGCGGAATTGCCGCAATAATGGGGAAAATATGCGATAAAATAGCTTTTTTTGCATGTCCTTGAACATATTCGTCCCGTACTGCAATCCAAACAATGACAGGCACTAGAAAAGGTGCGAAGAAAATGCTGAAATAACAAAGTGACGACAAGAGACCTCTCACGGATTAACCCCTCCTTTATGCATGGTTCTTTGTACATAATACCCCGTTAGCGTCCAAATGATTCCTTTTGCAGCCAGCTTCCCTATATTATGAAAAAATGTTTTTGACAGTTGCCCGAAATGTGATATAATAATCAATGCGCTGAATACATAAGGTTTTATTGATCACCATTTTGTCCCAGTAGCTCAGCTGGATAGAGCAACGGCCTTCTAAGCCGTCGGTCGGGGGTTCGAATCCCTCCTGGGACGTCGAAGCGTTCAGATATGTAAAGTTTGAACGAAATTAAAAATGCTTCAAATCCTTGATATATAAGGGTTTGAGGCGTTTTTTCTTTTATTGGGGTTACGAAAGAAAACGTTAGAAAAAGGTGTGATTAATACACCTGTTTACACAAATTATACACACGATTTTTACACGCTATATAAACGTTCAAAAATGTCTGTTGTTTGTTTCGAATCCTGTTCACGTAGCTCTTTCATAAGGTGGGCATATGTAGAGGTAGTGATATCTAATGAGGCGTGACCAAGCCGCTCCGAAACATACAGTAAACTAATACCTTTATATAGTTAGTAGCACGCCCTGTCGAATAACCACAAAATGGTAGAACAAAGCCCACAAGTTTACGGTGTACCATTTACTCCAATACTGGTGCATGGCTGCGTTGGAACAATGGGGTAGCTATCGATCCAGCGTAGATTATGCGGCTCTCTGTGGCTTGCCCGTCGTCCACTAACTCACGCTTTTCAACCAAAGCCGCCGAAGTCCCGTTTTCCGTATTTAAGGAACTTTTCCATCTACTTGTTTGCAAATGTAACCGGGAAGCACGTCGGAAACTGACTTTCCCAAAAGAATTATTACTCATCGATTCAACCACGATGACGGTGGGAAAAACGCGTTTGCCTTGGGCTCCTTATCACGGGGAGCGTGCAGGTATTAAACTTCAAGTCGCTTTACGAGCAGAAAATGGGCAACCCCTTCAGGTGGTCGAAACGCTGGGCTCCAAGCATGATGGCCCCATGAGTGAAGCGTTGGCTCAACCGGACTACATTTTGGTGATGGACCGTGCTTATGGGAAACTGGAGCGTCTGGATCACTTCAAAACCCATGGACAATCGTTTGTCATTCGGCTTCGCGACAACGTCCATTTGGAAAAGCCTCATGCGCTACGCCGCCTTACGAAGCCAGATTCATCCGTCATTCGGGATATCACTTGCCAGTTTGGAACCCCTCAGTGTCGTTCCAGACAACGTCATCGTGTGGTGATGTTTCGGGATTTTGAAGGTCGGGAAATTCGGGTGGTTACCGATTTAATGCAGGTGACCGCAGAACAAATCGTACAGATCTATAAGGCTCGATGGCAGATTGAAGTCTTCTTTCGTTGGATCAAGCAACATTTGAATATTCCAACGCTGTTTGGTACGACTGAAAATGCGGTCTATGGGCAATTATTCTGTGCTCTAATCGTCTATGTCCTGCTCAATTGGCTATTTGTTGCTGCTCAGACTTCATGGCCCCAACATGCCGTTCTTTCCTTTGCGCGATTTTCTCGTCTATTTCTTCTTCTAAACTACCTTTTGAATGGCTGATTCAGATTCAGCGCGTTCTTCTTCAGTGCACCTCTTGTTTCATGAATTGAGTTACTTATTTTGGTTATTCAACAGGCGTGGCAGAATCTAAAAGTATCTATAATCATAAAAGATTTATTCCACTTTTAGATAAGGATTGAGAAGACCATTTCAGCTAACTGCGGCTTTAGTTTAATAACAATCTTCCATAAAAGATCGCGATTCTATAATAAGGATCAGTTCGTTTTCATTAAAGGGCCATATTATATCTTTTAATTTAAGTGAAACTGCCTAAAAAGTATGTTAATATCAGATTTAACAGACAGACAAACTAGTATTTATAGAGGCGAAATTATGAAAAAATATAGAATATATCAAGTAGACTCATTTACAAAAAATAGATTTTATGGTAACCCTGCTGGGGTTGTTCCAAATGCAAATGGACTTACAGATGAGCAGATGCAGAGAATTGCAAGAGAATTAAATAATTCGGAAACTGCATTTATTTTTGAAACAGATTCTTCAAATTATGATGTTGAAGTAAGATTTTTTACTCCAACAACAGAGGTTCCAATTTGTGGTCATGCAACAGTAGCAGCGCATTATATTTATGCAATTGAGAGAAAAATTGAAACTGGAAGAATTATCCAAAAAACAAAAGCAGGTATATTGCCTGTTGATGTTATAAAGTATGAAGATGACTATTCTATTGTAATGACACAGGGAGAACCTTCTGTATCAGAGCCTTTAAATGATGAAATAAGAAGTCAGATTGCAAATGCGTTAGGTATTTCTTGTAAAGATATTTGCATGGAATATCCAGTTGCAATATCTTCAACAGGTCATTCTAAGGTAATGGTTCCGATTTACTCCAATGAAATACTACATAGTTTAAAACCTGATTTGCAGAAGCTTACAGAAATCAGCAAGCATATTGGATGTAATGGATATTATGTTTTTACATTAAATCCACAAGAGGATATATTGGTTCACGGAAGAATGTTTGCTCCTGCAATTGGAATAGCTGAAGACCCGGTGACAGGAAATGCAAACGGACCGCTTGGAGCCTATTTGGTACACTATAACATTTTGCAAAATGAGAATGAGCAGTCTTTTGATTTTGATATTTTACAAGGTGAGGCAATCAAAAGAGAGGGAACAATGCATGTTCATGTGAAAAAGGAACAGGGAAAACCCGTATTAGTTCAAATTACGGGGAAAGCGGTTATTGCTTTTTCAACGGAGATCATACTTTAAAAAAGTCTAACAAATTTATCAATAAGCTTAATGACGGATTGTCAAGCCAAGTACAAACCAATAACACCAATGTCCCAGCAAGTACTCCTGGGACGTATAGCAAAAAGCTTCCTACATGTAGGAAGCTTTTTTGTGTTCCAGCAGGATGATTGCTGCTAGCTTTATACCGTCGCCTTCTCCTTATGAGCAAAGAACTGAGGCAGATGTTCCTTGTGTGCTTCCAGCAATTCATCCAGCACGGTTTGAGTAATGTCCCCGCTTGGTACGAGCGGATTCAGGGTGAAGGCTTGCAGTGCGGTTGCATAGTCACCAGTGACCGCCGCTTCAATCGTCAGCTCTTCCATTGCCTTCATCACTTGCAGCAAGCCCCGCTGTGCAGGTGGGAATTTGCCAAAGTTAACAGGTTCGGCACCATGGGCGCGAATGACACTGGTCACTTCGATGGCGCTATCATAGGGAACATCATCAATCGAACCATTGTTACGTGTACTAACTACCATCAATGTGCCTTTGTTGTTATAAATGGAATTAATGATCTCACAGGCTGCATCGCTGTAATGCGCACCACCGCGTTTGGATAGTTCCTCTGGTTTGTAATCCAGATTCGGATCTTTATACAATTCAAACAGACTTTCTTCCAGACGTTTGACCACTTGGCCCCGAGTTCCTTCGTTTTTGGCTTCCTCTAATTCTTCTTTGAGCATGTTATCCGTCATGTAGTAATAACGATGATAAGGACAAGGCAGCATTTTCAATTGACGAACTTGATCATACAGGAAGCGCATGTTTTTAATGTTTTCAACGACCTTCTCCGGTTTTGCGCCCGGAGCGTACAGTCCTTCAATGACTTGCTCTGTTAATTCGGCCCCTGTTTTGTCATAAACTTTGTGCCAATGAAGGTGGTTAATGCCTGCAAATTTAAAGAACAGCTCTTCTTCCGGTTTGTCCAGTACAGCCGATGCACTCTTGATCGCGCCGATTGGAACATTACATAATCCGATGACCTTATCCCACTGACCATAGCGAAGGACGGCTTCGGTGACCATACCCGCAGGGTTGGTAAAATTAATTAACCATGCATTTGGACACAGTTCTTTCATATCTTCGACGATACTGAGGATAACAGGGATGGTACGAAAAGCTTTGAACATTCCACCGGCCCCATTAGTTTCCTGACCGATCATGCCGTGCTTTAACGGAATACTTTCATCTTTAATCCGAGCTTCCAGCAAGCCTACCCGAAATTGGGTTGTTACAAAATCGGCGTCCTTCAACGCTTCCCGGCGATCCAGGGTCAAATGTACCTCACAATCAATGCCTGCGGCCTTTACCATCCGTTTGGCCATGGCGCCTACGATCTCCAGTTTTTCACGTCCTGCTTCAATATCTACCAGCCACAATTCCCGAATGGGAAGCTCTGCATAACGTTTGATGAAGCCTTCTACTAATTCTGGTGTATAGCTGGAGCCTCCACCAATGGTTGCAATCTTTATGCCCTTTTTCATAGTTAGTGCCTCCTAAGTATGTTTTGTAAACCGCTTTCTTAAGCACAAATTCACTGTAATCCCTGTAATGCATTACAGGTCAAGCGCTTTTAAAAAAACTTATTTTGGGCGGGTGACAATTATAGGGCGGGCGCCACGAACATGCTAAATACGAACATGCTAAAATAGAAAGAACGAGGTGAGAAAAATGGCGAATATTCATGAAATTGCAAAGCTGGCGGGTGTATCCTCGGCTACGGTGTCCCGTGTCATTAACAATCATCCGTACGTAAGTGAACCGACAAGGCAGCGTGTGCAGGAGGTCATAGATCGACTGGATTATGTTCCTAATCTTAATGCAGTATCTTTAAAAAAGGGGATGACCAAGCTCATAGGGGTTATTTCACTTTCTTTTAATGATTCATTGGGTTTATTTGTGCGCGGATTTACAATGTATGCCCAGGAGCATGGCTTTAATATAGCGCTGTTTATTACCAATGGGGAGAAGGAACGAGAGCTTGAAGCACTGGAAATGTTGCGGAGAAAGCAACTGGACGCCTTGGTCTGTATGATTCGCGTTAATGAGTGGAGTGTGATTGAGCATTATACAAAATATGGTCCGATTGTGACCTGGCAGCGTGTAAACATTGAGGCAATCCCGTCTGTATTTATGGATCAGTATCAGGGCTATACGCTGGCGTTGGAACATTTGTACGCCCGAGGATACCGAAAAATTGTGAATGTGTATGGCAGCATGCGGGGGTTGAATACGAAAGAACGCATTCGAGCTTATCATGACTTTTGCGAAAAATATGATTTGGATGCTGAAGCCTTCCCGCATTTTTATGATTTAAATTCAATAGATGCTGGTGAACAAATAGCTCATTGGTGGGCAGAACGAGAACCAACAGACAGACCGGATGCCTTTGCCTGTTCTACCGATTATTTGGCAGCAGGTCTTTTGACTGAAGCACGGAGACTCGGTGTTTCTGTCCCAAGCGATTTTGCAGTAGTAGGCTTTGATAATACCGAAATCTCACATTTGCTTGATTTAACAACGATTCATTACCCGATAGACAAGCAAGCTGAGAATGCGTTCATTATGATTCGCAATGCTCTGGAAGGGCTGGATGAAACGATACATCATCTGGAATTCAAATTAGTAGAGCGAGCGACCACCTGAATTCTGAAAGGGATTTCATATTAGTGGTTATTAATTACCATATTCAAGTTTATGTAGTAGGAATAATGGAAGAAAAATGTTGACACCTGTTAATGCTTGGTGAATAATGTGAGGTGAAAGTACAAAATTTGGATTTTTTGTATGAAGGGTGGTTATGACTTGGGACATACACCTACGATTTTGGCGAAGTTAGAGGATTATTTAGGGGAAAATGATTTGACGCTGGCACAATTTGCCGAACGATCAGGTGTCCATCAAAGAACACTTAATAATTGGATTGCCAAGCATCGTCCTGTTGCTATACATCAGCTAGATCGAATTACTTGGGCTATGGGACTACCAGAAGGTTTTTTTTACGAACTATACATAGATAACTACATCATTGAGCGTTCCCCGGATTGGAGGCGAATTGAGCCGTTGTTGTTTCGCTGTGCGGAACTGGACAAGTTGGATGCTATCCAGCTTGTAGTAGGACACATTATGGATAACCTTCTATATTCCCCAAAGTTATTTGATGCAGCAGAAAAACTATTCGCACAAGGCCAGCACAATGCTGCATTGTTGCTCTACGAAGGGATTGCGGAAGGCGAGAAGTATCAGCACTCTGAACGCTTGGCTATCTGTCAGTATCGTCTGTTTACCATTCAGGTGGGGAACAATCAGATCCGAAATCTCAAGGCGGCTACACGATTTGAACCCTTTGTCGAACGGCTGGATGAAATTGATCAACTTGATGCGTTAAAAGATTTGGCGAATGTGTATCGTTCTCTGCGTGAATGGGACAAGCTTGACGCAACTGCTCGAAAAATGAGAGCCAAAGCGGAGATCCAATATTCTTTGAAACATCAAATGAAAAAGCGAGAGTGGGAGGAGGCTGAACAGAGGCTGAGTCGCCCGATGTTTGTGTACATTACCTATGCTGATTTATTGTGTGCGAGTGTCTGTGAGGCCCAAGGCGATTATCAGCAAGCATTACAATTTACAAATGCCTACGCAGATTTAGGTTGGGTGATCGAGTCAGACCAGGAAACCCAACACTGGGTCAACTTGTTCAAGCATTGGGCAGAAGGTAATACTTATGTAAATAAACTCCTATCTGGAGATACGAATGTGCTTCCTCATTATGTTGAATATATTGCATCCACATCAATCACTACCGAGAATGAAAAGTTATCCAAGTTGCTGAACGTTATGATAGCTGCTAACCGATATACAATAGATATCAATGATGTCCTTTCACGTTTTGAAGTGGAGATTAATTCTTTTGCTCTGCTATCACAATCTACTGATATGTACACCCAACAAGTGATGCCGGATTATTTTGCATGGTTTGGTTACGAACTGGCTTATTACTATTTGAAGCGGGGAATGTACAACGATGGCTTTAAACACTTAATATATGCATTGATAAAAGCCCATATATTAAATAATGAGACTTATTTTATAAACTGTACGGGACTTTTTGCACATTTTCAAGCACATGCGCTTCCCGAAACAAGGGAAGAGTATTTCAAACTATTAGAAAAGGTGTGGTTAGACAATGTTGAAAAAAATGATTCTGCTGGTCATCGCAGCTAGCTTCTTGTTTATTTTCACAATGCCTGTTCATTCGCATAACCAAAATCAAAGAATAACACCTCAAGTACAAATTGGAGGTGCTTAAACGGCTAGAAACAAAGGAAATTACCACCGACCAGTTCAAGTTGGGGGAGTACTGCGGCTATTAACCAATATTTATATTTAATGATTTTTTGGGTGGGATGATATTTTGGCTTTTGATTTAATACCATTCATACTTAACATGCTAGTTATTCTGATTTCTATTGCTGGTGGAGTGCTGTTAATTGGAGTATTGTACAGAGGATATACACTGCTAGGATTACTTATTTCCGAGAAAAAGGACAATGAAATTAAACAAAATAAGGCTAATCTCTAGGTCAGAATTGGTATGTATGCTTTAATAGACATTGGATTTCTTTATGAAAAGGACCTCTGTTCCACTTATAAGTGGAACAGAGGTCCTTTTAACGTGGATTTAGGGATATCTTTGTTTATGCAAACTTTTGGGATGTTCTTTTTTTGTTAGGCGCATTATTAAAAAATCCAAAAAACGTCTTTTTGTTATAAAATATGACATATAGGAGGGATCATGCTGATGAACCAAGGTGTGACTTTACTTTGTGTCGAACGAGCTAGGAAGAAACTGTACCAGGTCCAGAAAAAGTATGGATTTTTAACACATCCCAAAGTGATAGAACAATCTAAAAAGCTGGATGATCTGTTGAATCATTATCAAACATGTAGATCGGATCATTGAGAAATGAGACCATATTTTTCTTTAATTCCTTGACCGCATCTCTAACCTGCTTTGTCTGTGTCACGGCTGAAATCACCGCCACACCATCTGCACCTGCACGTGCGACTTCTTCAACACGGTCCACTGTAATACCTCCGATTCCAACAATCGGCACATCAATTCCCGCTTTACGCATCTCATATAAAATTGCTGGCCCATGTACAGCATGGGCATCATCCTTCGAGAGGGTGGGATAGATTGGCCCGACGCCAAGATAATCAGCACCTTGCAGGATGGCTCGACGTGCTTCCTCAATGGTATGGGCGGAGACGCCGAGAATTCGATTTCCGATTCGCTCGCGGACAGAATCGGCGGATTCATCGTCCTGACCGATGTGAACACCGTCAGCGTCGAGTTCAAGAGCCAACTCCACATCGTCATTGATGATGAAGGGGACACCAGCATGACGGCACAGTTCCTGTAGCTGGCGCGCAAGTTCGAACATAGGGATACCCGTTAACGCGCCATGGCCTTTTTCCCGGAACTGGACCATGGTTGCCCCGCCAGCCAGAGCCTCCTGCACGACCCAGCCTGGTTCCGCGAGGCAATTCACGCTTCCAAGCACCAGGTACATCTGTAGCTGGCGGCGCACCACCTCTGACAATATTCTGCCGCTCATAGAAGCATCTCCTGACGACGTCGGTAGGCCCAATGATTGGTTGGGCCGTGTCCCTGTCCCAGAGACAACGTATTCTCAATCGCCGCCTGGATGAAGGCTTTACCATTCGAGATAGCCTCCGGTACAGACATCCCTTTCCCTAATTCCGCGGTAATCGCTGCCGAGAAGGTGCACCCAGTTCCGTGTGTATGAACAGTCCGTACTCGCTTGCCGCACAGCTCTGTAAAGGCGGTTCCGTCAAAGAGCAGGTCAACAATCTGTTCGCTGCTCTCGCCCTCGTCAGCGTGACCACCCTTGATCACAACGAATTCTGATCCCATACTGCTAATATGTCTTGCAGCCTCGCGGCGATCCTCCATCGTACGGATGCTGATCCCTGTCAGGGCTTCCGCCTCCGGAATATTCGGTGTAACGACCAGGGCCAAGGGGAGCAAGTCGTCCTTCAAAGCCTGCACCGCTTCCAGTTGCAGCAGCTCAGCGCCTCCCTTGGCAATCATCACGGGATCGACGACGACCTTTTTCCAGCCGAACTTTCGGATCTGCTCGCTCACAAGACGGATGATACCCGCATTAAACAGCATGCCAGTCTTCAGGGCATCCACTCCAAGGTCTAATCCTACAGCTTCGATCTGTTCCGCTGTTGCTTCCGGTGGCAGCGGATATACGCCGTGGACCCCTAAAGTATTCTGTACGGTAACGGCCGTAATAGCCGACATACCGTATACGCCAAGCTCTTGAAAGGTTTTGAGATCGGCCTGAATTCCGGCCCCGCCGCCACTGTCCGAACCGGCAATCGTCAGCGCTCTGGGTACACGAACGTCTGTCATCGCGCACCACCTGCTGTGGTTGTTCCGGCTTCACGGACCGTGACATGCCCCTCCAGCGAACCTGTATGTAGTTTGGAGAGCTCGTCGAGAAAGGCAATCTGGAAGCTGCCGGGCCCCAGCTCTGCGGTACGTGCTGCGGCTCGGGAAGCTGCTGCACCGTAAAATGCCAAGCCTGCTGTACCTGCGAGCAGCAAGTTGGGTTCAACAGCTGCAAAGGCACCTAACACAGAGGTCAGCAGGCAGCCTGCTCCGGTTACCTTCGTGAGCAGCGCGTCTCCGCCGCTAATCATTCGTACTTCGGCCCCATCAGTGATGACGTCCTCCTTTCCAGTGATGACTACCATTGTATTGAGCGTTCGAGCAGCCCGAATTGCCAGATCGACATTGCCGCTGTCAGCACGGTCACCAGCATCTACGCCTTTAATCTCACGCGCTTCTCCAACAAGATGCGCGACTTCGGCTGCATTGCCCCGCACCAACGAGATTTTGACTTCACTCAGGATTCGCAGTGCCGATTCGGTTCTAAAGCTCGTTGCTCCCGCACCGACCGGATCTAGCAGGACTGGAACACCGTGTGCATTTGCTGATTGTCCAGCAATGATCATGGCATCCACCAGTTCGCGGTTCAGCGTACCGATGTTTAACACAACGGCCCCCGCTATTTTTGCCATGTCTGCTACTTCCTCGGGTGCATAGGCCATCACCGGGGAGGCGCCCAATGCATACAGGCCGTTGGCCGTAAAGTTGGTGACTACCACGTTGGTCATATTGTGAACGAGGGGGTTGCTGTTTTGTACCTTCGTCAGGAGATCTAAATAACTTTTTTCCCATGTACTCATCATGATTATCCTCTCTATAGTTGGTGGTTCAACAGGACATTAAACGTACTTCACGCATCGAATTGACAGGCTGACTATTCCAAGACCGCTGCCTGCATCTGGACCGGCCATTCTTCCTGCTTATAAGCCATGTCCCAGAACTTATATTCCAGCTGGCAGCTCAGTATAAAATGCTCAATCATCCGCTCCCGCTCAGCAGCCGTTGCGCCTTCCGCCCAAGCATCTACACGTTCTCGGAACTTGAGTGTTGTATCATTAAGCTGGTCTCCATAGAAGCCCATCCATTCATAGAACGGATGGGACTCATCCGGCTTTACTTCATCCAGTAGCCTGCGGCCAATCTCAACATACGTCCACATACATGGCAGCAGCACAGCCAAGATCTCGCCCAGGCTACCCTCATGCGCAACCGTCAGCATGTGACGGATATAGTGATGGGCCGACGGAGCGAGTGGATATCCCTGCAACTCTTCATAGGTCACCCCTGCGACAGCACAGAAATTTTGATGCGGATGAACCTCGCTGTGGAGAATAAAAGAGATTTGTTCATTAAATACAGCCATGTCTTCCCGATTGGTGCATTTGGAGATTGCGATACCGTATATCCGCATGTAGGCGTTCAAATATTCAAAGTCCTGTTTTACATAGTGAATCAGCTGTCCCCTTGTCAAACTTCCTTTAGCAATACCTCTCACAAAGGGATGCTCAAAAATCGCTTGAAAAATGCCGTCCGCCTTCCGACGAAGTTCTTGTGTAAAACTCAAATTCCCCACCTCCATTAAATTGAAGAGCAAGAAGTCCTGTAAGGATACAATTCCGGAACAACGCTAAAAAGCCGCCCCGGAAAATGGAGCGGCTTCAACAATAGGCCCAATGCGCAAAAAAACGCTTGAAACCTTATATATAAAGGCTCCACTTTCCTACGCTAGTGCGAACTAGATCAGGTTCAAAGGGTCCAAGATACGTTCTTGTCTCAGCCATAGTGGCTCCCCTAGTGGACTTCTATTCTTTTGACTATTACTGTACATTCGTTCATACGCTATGTCAAACATACGTCTATCTGGTCAAAGGTCAAGTGACAGAGCAGAAGTTCGCTTTCGAGGGAAAAAGTGCTGGAGAAGGTCAGTTCCGTCTACACAAAGGAGTTCGCGGCAGGCTCCAGTGTCTAAATAATCAGAATTTATACCAAAAGAGAAATCAGAACTGGGAGTGTAACGAGCGATATGACAGCACTGATGACAAAGGAGGAGGCTGTTTCTGATTCCAGGCTTTCAAAACGCGTAGCGATCATCGCAGCGACTGCTGAACCCGGGAAGGAGACGAGCAGAACTGCCTTCACAGTATCTGCAGACGACAGACCGCACAGGTAGGCGATCAGCAGCATTAATAATGGCTGTACAATTGTTTTTAACAGTGCGATGGCAAAGGCACTTACACTAAAACTAATGTTGCGTACGCCAATGGTCACTCCGACAGCGAATAAAGCGGCTCCGGACGTAATGTCTCCGATTTGATTCAACGATTTGTTCAACAAATCCGGTGAATGGAAGCCGAACAAGGTCAAAATTACACCAATCAGTGGAACCAGCACCAGCGGTTCTTTTAAGCCATGAAGAATGGAGTCCCAGATTAACCTTCCGAGGTGACCGTTCCGTTCCTTGCCTGAATTCCGGCTGGCTACGGTAGCTATAATGGTAGCCGCCGGGTCAAGGACGGCATTGACTACAATTCCCGTAAGCGCAATCGGAATGGCGACAGCAGAGGAACCGTAGATGGCTCCAAGCACCGGAATACCCATAAAAGCAAAGGTAGGCTGTGCTGAGTTCAAAGCAAACATGGCGGCATCCTTCACTGACTGCTTCCCCGCAAAGCGGGACAGTAGAAGGAGAACGGCAAAAAAGCCGACAATGCCAATGAACAGAGCCAGCAGGAATGGCCATTGCTCGATGAGTGCTTTCCTGTCCGTTGTCGTGATACCAATGAATAGATGCGCAGGCAGTGCAAATTTGGTAACCAGTGCATTTAGGGCCTTGGAGGAAGAGGCATCAAAGCTTTTGTAATGCCCCGCTAACCACCCTAAAATAATTACGAAAAAAATCGGCACCAAAATATACAAGATATGTCCGACACTCATAGATCGATTCTCCTTGCTTGAACTGACGTATTCTGCCTGTCTGAACAAGGCAATATTCTTCCTAAACGGGGCATTAGTGAGGGTGATGAATTACACTTTCTACTGCTTTGACCTTCGTATATTCCGGTTTCCACATTGCATTTCGTATAGCTTGTTCCACATTTGAAATGTGTGCCTGGGCTACCTGATCCTGAATCGCGGCTTTCGCAACCGCAACCGCAACAGCGTACGAAACATCACGTAATTTTCGGATATGAGGGAGCAGCGCACCGCCAGGCTTATTCGAATCCACGCCATTGGCAACGGCATCTGCTGCGGCTGAAAACATGGCAGGGGTAATCCTTTTGGCTTTCACTACAATCGCACCCAGACCTAGTCCCGGGAAAACAAAGGCATTGTTCGCCTGTCCAATTTCAAATTCCGTACCGTTATAGGTGACGGGCTCAAAAGGACTTCCGGTAGCGATCAATGCTTTGCCATCGGTCCACTGTATCAAATCCTCGGGTACCGCTTCGGCAAGGTTTGTAGGATTGGACATGGGCATGATGATCGGGCGTTCCACATGCTTGGCCATTTCCTTGATAATCTCTTCTGAAAAGGCACCTGCTACACCGGAAGTTCCGATCAATAGAGTAGGCTTCACCTGACGGATGACCTCCAGCAGTGGTATTTTGCCGTCATCCGACCGCGTCCATGAGCTGACCTCTTCTTTTTTACGTACATATGGTTTCTGATAATCCAGGACATCTTCCATATCGTCCGTTAACAGTCCGCGGTAATCAAAAGCCCAAAATGGCTTGAATGAATCTTCCTCCGAAAGACCATCCGCGATCATGGCTCCCCGAATTTGGTCAGCGTTGCCGATTCCTGCTGCCCCCGGGCCAAAGACAACTACTTTTTGCTCACGCAGCGGAATCTTGGTGACACCTACTGCCGAAAGAATCGCAGCCAAGGTTACCGCTCCTGTGCCTTGTATATCATCGTTGAAGGTGAGAATGCTTTGTCCGTATTTTCTTATAATATGGCGAGCATTTACGCTACCCACATCTTCCCAATGTAAAAGCGCCTTCGGGAATTGAGCTAACGTTTTGCTGATAAAAGTATCAATAAACTGGTTATAGGCTTCTCCGCGAACCCGTTTATGGCGGTTTCCGATGTACAGCGGATCATTCAGCAGCTTTTCATTATTCGTGCCTACATCCAGTACAATGGGCAGCACCCGCCCTGGATGAATGCCTGCCGCAGCCGTATACACTGCAAGTTTGCCAATAGCAATGTTAATCCCCCCGACACCCCAGTCCCCAATCCCCAAAATACTTTCGGAATCCGTCACGACGATCAGGTCCACATCCTCGCCGCTCAAACCGGAATTATAGAATGCTTGTCCAATACCGTTCGGATTATCTATCGACAAATATACGCCCCCAGGACGGTTGTACTCGTGACTGTATTCTTGAATCGCAGTTCCTACGGTCGGCGTGTAGACTACGGGCAGCATTTCACTCAAATGATCGGTTAACAGCCGGTAGTAGAGGACGACATTTCGATTATGAAGGTCGTTGAGAGAAGCATTTTTACGCAGCATGGTGGGTTGTGCCAGAAACTGCTGATATGCCCGTACGCTCTGTTTCTCTAATGAAAGGACGGTGGGAGGAAGGATTCCTTCCAAACCCAGTTCTTTGCGTTCTTCTTCTGTAAAAGCGACACCTTTGTTCAAAAGGGCATTTGCTAACACATCCTTTCCCCGCAATGGAGTAGATAATGACCCATCGCGATTGACATAAAAAGCTTCCATAAAAAGACCTTCTTTCTTTTCATTTTCATGATTATTCATGACGAAAGATGACATGTTGTCCATAGTATAGACATGCGAATCTGTTTTATTCATCTATCTTTCTATGACAAAATAACCATATTCATTTCTTTCTATTGATCTAAAAGAACCGATTTTCGATATAGATTCGCTAACTAATTCTGATGATTTTGGTTCTAATGGATCGGGTCTAAATACTCTGGTTTTATCAAGTATGAAAATCAGTTTTTCTTCTCTTATTCCCTTATATATCATGGAGTGTCAGCTATTTTGTTAAGAAAATATGAAGTATTTGGGCATTAATTTAACCCCTATAAACAAACATTTTTAATTCTTTTTCAACAAAATAGAACTATTCGGAGGAAAAGGAGAGGTTTGTGTGCAGGGACCTATAGCCATTTTTAGCGATAATGACAGGGCTATTGATTATCCCAATGTAATTTGTTTTTACCAATATATACAGTGCAAGGACACGGAGGCAGCTTCAGTCTACGAGAACGCATGTTGCTGCTTGATTGATTATAGGGAGCCGGGGGAGGCGGTGCGGAAAGCCAATCAGATCCGCAGCCAATTTCCGCAAATGCCATTGTTACTGGTGACGGATGTAACATTTCCGTTCAGTGATCAGCATATGGTGCAAATCACCGGAGTAGGCCGTTTGCGACTGCTATTTTGGCAAGCCAATGACACCGAAGAAATGCTTTCGGAAATACAAAGCTTGCTCTATCCCGAGTATTCGACCAAAAGCCAACATATTGCATTTATCTTGTCTGTATATAACGAAGAGCAACGTTTTGTTCATGTCAAAACCTTTGCTGAACGACTGCAAGCCTTTATCCGTAGCCATATTATTGAAGGTTCGATTTATCTCATTGATGATGGCAGCCACGATGGCACCCATGCCTTGATTAAAGCGCTGGAGGCAGCAACGGACTTATCCGTAAACCGGATTAATCAGAATCTTAGTCCGCTGCTTCAAACAAGGGAATTGGGACGCAATACACGTAAGGCAGGGACGTATCTGGAAGGGATGCGGACCATTGGTGCGGATTACTACGTATTTGTGGACGCGGACGACTCCTTTTTTATTGAGGATATTGCCAGAATGATTAATGTTGTTCAGCAGGGCTATTATGATGTCGTGATCGGAACCAAGGATATGACCGCCGAGAATCGGTCTTTATTGCGATCTGTTGTCAGCTTTGGTAAGCGGGTCATTTCCCGTCCTTTTTTACCCACAGGTGTGGTGGATTCCCAGACTGGGCTTAAAGTGATGAGTTCGGTTGCAGTGAAACGGATGTTTCCGCATTTAAAGGAACAGCTCGGATTGGCGCTGGATCTAGAAATGATGTTTATTGCCAAGCGACTCCAGCTTCGTGTGCTGCAATTACCCGTCAAATGTATTGACCGCGATGGATCGCACATCCATGTCTGGAAGGATTCCATTCGTTTTTTACGCTCTATCATTGATATTTGGCGACTGGATCGGCGGGTGAGATAACAACGTGAACAACCGATTGCGTTCGTTGATGTTTCCTCTCTTTAATGTGCTGCTTAACGGGTTTAATTTTTTCTTCCACATTGCAGCGAGCTGGTATCTTACCGGACAAGCCTATGGTCAAGCGAATGCGCTGCTGGCCCTCTTTGCACTGTTGTCCGTTTTGGGCTTATCCATCCAGCTATTGACCGCCAAGCTGGTATCCAAGGGTGGCAAGATGCTTGCGCTACGTAGCTTACCGCTCGGTTCTCTATTACTAAAAGCACCATTGGTGCTAACTGTGCTTGCCATGATCATTTTACTCATCATTCATCCGTTATTGCGCTCGCTTTTAGGCGTCGATTCCGCCCCGCTATTCATGCTGTATGGCTTGATCGGCCTACATATTTTGGTGAGTTCGTGCCGTGGAGATTTACAGGGTAGGGAACGCATGTTGGCGCTCAATGTGAACTATTACATTGAAGTAATAGGGAAGCTGAGCTTGTTTTTTGTTCTGGCTGCACTGGGGTTAAAGCTGGAAGCCCTACTATTGGCGAGCTGTGGGGGAATGTTGCTGTCGCTACTCCACGGCTGGATCGTTTCGGCTCGTGGCTTGTCCTTATTCACAACCAGTGGAGAACATATCCCTTCTGGGCTATGGAAGTCATTGGGTCAGGATTTCACCGATAGCCTTATGACGAATTTATTCATTTTGTTTTGTATCTCTATCGACATGTTGTATGTACAGCATTACTTTCCCGAGCAGGCCAGCAGCTATGCCATTGCGCTGAAGTACAGCCAGTTGGTCTATTACGTTTCGTATAGCCTGATTGCTGCCTTTATTCCAAAGCTCGGTGCGCAGGGGCATGACCGCCAAGCTTTGGGCAAGTTGATTGCCGTCTATGCCGGATTAATGGCTGTAGCTGCGATCTGTGTATATGTGGGCACGACCTTTGTGTTCCCATCCTCTATACCCATATTATTCGGAGCCTCTTACCAATCGGCCGAGGCCTATATTCCATGGGGGGGATGGGTGTACTGGTTATTTTCCATCGTGCTGTTTTTTGTGCATGTGCACGTATTGGTGGGCAGACGCAAATTTATGTTCAGTCTGATGGCAGGAGCCGCGGCTTTATTAGTAGCCTTTCATATTGCCCACACAGAGCCGGTAGATTTCTTGCTATCTGAGTTCATGGTTTACGGAGCTATGGCTCTCTACTTTGTGATAGACGCCTATGTGCATTTGTTCAAAATAAAGATAAAGGGGGATGTACCCCATGAATACCATACATGAACAGGACGGTAAAACCGTAGTTCTATTGCTGTCCTGGCGTGACATACGTTCACCTAAAAGCGGAGGAGCAGAAATTTTCACCCACGAAATGCTTAAACGCTCACAACAAGGCCGCTTCCAGTTCATTCATTTTTCACCCCAATTTGAGGGGATGCCTGAGCATGAAATTATCGACGGTATTACGTATATTCGAAAAGGAAACATATACAGTGTTATTTATTATGCGATGCGATATTACCGTCGTCATCGAAGGAAGATCGACTATGTGATTAACCAGGCGAATACGCATCAATTCTTTACCCGATTTTGGGTGGAGGCATCCAAGCGGATTTTTTTCATACATCAGCTAACAAGGGAAATATGGTTTGAGAACGCCAAATTCCCGCTAAATGTTATTGGGTTTCATATGGAACCCTTGATGCTTAAGCTGGCTCGTAAGGATCGAACGCTTACGGTATCTCCGTCTACTCGGTATGATCTACTTAAGCTGGGCTTTCACCCGGATCGTGTTCATCTTTTACCGGAAGGCATTGAGTTTGATCATTGGCCGCGCGAACAATTTTTAACGAAGGAACCTAATCCGACCTTCATGTACGCTGGGCGCTTCGTCAAATATAAAGGCATTGATCTGGTCGTTGAGGCCTTTGGGCAGCTCAAGGAAAAGTTCCCTCAGGCTATGTTATGGATTGCCGGAAAAACCGATAAAACCTATGTGGCAGAACAATTGTTGCCGATTATGAAACGGTATGGATTAACATACGGAGAACCGGATGAACAGGGGCAATCGCAAGCTGATATTACCTTTTACGGATTTGTTTCAGCAGAGCATAAGCTGGAGCTGATGAGTCGTGCCCACGCGCTGGTGTTTCCTTCCTTGCGTGAAGGTTGGGGGTTGACAATTACCGAAGCGGCAGCGGTTGGAACGCCCAGCATTGTCAGCAATTCACCGGGTCTGGTGGATGCAACGGATTTTGGGAAGAGCGGGTATCTATGCTTTCACGGCGACATCCGGGGATTATCTGAACAAATGGAAAGAGCAGCGAAGGGCGGCGAAGATTACATGGCCATCCGTGAGCGGGCGTATCAATATGCGTTAAGATTCCATTTTGATCATACGGCTGCTGCGTTTGAGCAGTTGATGGAAGATTGGGTAGAGGAGGCGGAACAGAGTGGACAAAGTGGTCATTCTCTTCTCCACGTACAACAATGAACGGACGATAGAGCCTTGTTTGCGAAGCTGTATGGGGCAAAATTACAAGGATCTGCATATTGTAATTGCTGATGATGGCTCCAATGACCGGACCGTCGAGACGATTCGTATGCTGTCGACAGGGAGCGCAGTACCCGTAACGGTATTGGAGCTTCCCCATGGGGAGCGGGGAGTCGCTAGGGTTAGAGCGGTTGAGGAAGCGAAACGCTTGGGTGCCGAATACATATTTGTATTGGATTCCGATATGATTTTAGCCGAACATCTGATTCTGCAGAGCATCGACTTTTTTGATGATCATCAGGATATTGGCGCTTTGGTCGTTCCGGAGGAGGCGTATTCGGAAGCGGACAATTTTTTTTCCAAAGTGAAAGTTTTTGAGCGAAATGTGATTAATAACGCGGGTGAGACCTTGGGAAAACGCTCCATTGAAGCGGCACGCTTCTGGCGAATGAGCGCTTATGAATCGACGGGCGGGTTTAATGCGGAGCAGATTGCTTTTGAAGAAATACAGCCGACCTTACGTTATATAGAGTCTGGTGGAGTCATTCGCCGGGCGGTATTTACACGGGTATATCATGATGAAAAACAGGTCTATCTGCACGATGTATTACGTAAAAAAGCCTACTACTTTTCAGTGATGGATCGTACGATGTCATCTGAAGAGGGCGGATTACGAAAGGCACTGGAACGTTGGTATTTCTTCCGTCCGGTGCTGTATACGTGGGGGAATTTGAAAAACTATATCCGTCACCCGTTGCTGACGATGGGGATGTTGTGGATGTATGTATGCCTAACTGTGATTGGGGTAGCCGCCGTGTTAAAGGGCGGCACCCGTCACTCAGGCGATCTCGCTAAGGCGGATAAGGCGTAACGATGAATGTCCGAGGGTCAGCGTATCCAGCGTGTACAGGTCGGGATCGGAAGATTCCGACTCCTCATACGGTATGTATAATGAATGCGTGGTTAACTGAATACCTTCCCCGTCAGGATGACGTAGTGAGCGCCCAACAGGATACAGCTCAGCAAGTGCAATGTGTACAGCGGTTACGATATCTTGTTCATTCAGCAGCACATAGGGTCGGTACGGAGCATTCAAAATGCTGTCTATAAATACTGACAGGTCGGAAGCTACGTTCTGGTCTGCTGCATGCAGGCTGTTTCGATTGAGTTTGGCTTGATCAAGCGCCTCATACAGTATTTTTTTTAGCGTATCATCATCCAGCTCCAGCGGTTTCGTCAAAAAACGGAACACACCGACTTGATTAATCGCCGATAAAATGGACTGCGTATGCAGGTGACCAGACAAAATGATTCGTACGATATGTGGATAATCTTTCTTAATCATGCGAAGGAAGGTAATCCCATCCAGACCAGGCATGAGCAGATCGGAAACGACCACATCAATCGGGTGCTGTTCCAGCACTTGTAGGGCTTCTTTGGGCGTGTGAGCGGTATGTAAGGTGAATGCTTCTTGCGTCAGGGTCCGTTCAAGCAGGGACAGAACCATAGGGCTGTCGTCAACAAATAGAATGTTTTGGGGTGTCATAAGAACTGCGCAACTCCAATCAGGAAGTAAGAAATGAGGAACTACATGTATAATATCAGCGTTTTGGCATTTTTGAAAGATGTCAATACAGAACGGGCGTTGCGTCTTTTTTGTGAACGATTTGATTCGGCTGAGCATGCCCTCTGGGAAAAAGGTATGCGTCTCCTTCATCAGTATCATGCTGCACGGCATACAGGGGTGACCCTGGTTGTCTCCAGCGCACTTCAGCATATGGACGATCGTCATGATATTTACGTTGTTGATCTGCGAGAATACGGCGAGGAAGAGTTGGATCGCTTATATATCGCAAAAACATGCGAGTTGATCCTACTGACGGACGGGGCAACGGAAACCGCTGCGAGGTTTGCTGCCCTCCAGCGCCGCACTCCCCGGTTGCTGTGCGCACGGCTACCGTTGGTCAGCTACGAGCTGGAATGCCTGATGCAGGCTATTTTGAGCCGTCGTGAACAAAATGGAGGGGACAGGGAAGCATGAAACAATGGGCTTTGTTGAAACCAGGTTGGCAAAAGCTGATCCTGTACCTGATCGTACTGGGCGTGACCGTGTTTTTGGCCGCTGTGCTTCAATGGTTTGTCGTGCGACAATTCAGTGTTCACTTGGCGGAGATTCAGAACGAACAGCTCCAGTATGAGGTACAGGAACTTTCTAGCAGCATAACCGAGCGTTATGCCGCATGGCAGGCTGAATTGAAGGAGCTGTCGTCCAGTCTGGGCAGAGATATGCTGAATCAGGGAACACGCCAGTATCCTGAGGGGTTTAAGCGTGAAAGCGGGGCCTTTTATGTGCTTGATGAACAGTATCATGTGAGGGTCGGACGAGATAATCGTGAGATGAAAAGTGCGGTCCAGCAGATTAAGTGGCTGCAAAAAGGTTGTGCAGTAAGCTCTTTTGTGACAGAGGATCATCAGCCTGCCCAGTATATCGCATGCAGGATTCAAGGAGCGCAGATGGGCGGTTTTATAGTGCGCAAGGTTGACGCTGATATGCTCAGCGGAATTATTAAAAGTAAACCGGTTAACCAGTATGAGACTTTATTTTATAACGGTCAATTTAAGGTCGTAGCTTCCCGAAGTAATCCGGATATTAACCGAACGGACATCACGGGCGTCACCCGTAGGCTGCTGGAGGGCAATACAGGTGTCATTGAAGATGACGGTGAAAAATACGGGATAGGATTTAGCCGCATTGGGGAAGAAGCCCTTTACATATCGGTTAAGGATGTCAGCGAGGATACAGCACAGCGAATCAGCTCCTTCCGCAAACAGTTGTGGATGGTCATGGTTCTAATATTGTTCATTCTGTGGGCCATGCTCGTACAGTTCCGCAAAAGGATTGTGAAGGATGCCATCGTGAACAACCAGGTGCGTGATCAACGGCGAGATGAAGATATGCGACAGCAGCAGGACATGTATTATTTGCCGTTAATGCAGACGATTGAGCAGCAGCTACAAGAGCTGCAAGAGCAGACTAGCCGTCTCACAGGTGGTGATGATTTGAAGTTGCTGGGATTCTATCATGATCTAGCAAACCGCTTTGAAGCGGCTTCCAGTCAGGGAAAAGGAGCCTCTCATGAGGAACTGGAGTATTTTCGCGAGTTGAATGAAAATTTTATCCAGGGTCGCCTCAGACAGGAATCCTCACTGGGAGAGTTACTGACGGGAGTTCGTAGCTTGCGCGATGAGCTGGAAGAGAAGATGCATGATAATAGTGGAATTAGCTTTACAGATATGAATGAAATATTGTCTGAGTCGCTGAAATGGGCGAACCGTTCATTGAACATGAAGAACATTCAAGTGATCTTGCGGCAAGAGCCTGTTCCATCGATTGCAGCACAAGCACCCATGCTGTACAAAACGATTCAGGGACTGCTGGAAAATGCAGTTCAGGCCATGGGCCAAGGCGGAGAATTGCCTGAGGATCAGGAACAGGGCCGAACAGGTCTGCGGTCCAAGCGACAATCTCAAGTGCTTAAGGTTAGTTCACGGCTGGAAGAAGGAGAAATTGTTATTATCATTGAGGACACAGGCGGCGGGATTGATGATAAAATGCGTTGGAGCTATTTCCAGCCAGACTATTCCCAAAACTCGCAGGAGCATGCGTTCAGCCTGTACCATATGGATGCATACCTGAAGACCATAGGCGGCCGTTTAAAGCTACGTAATACCGATCAGGGCTTGCAGGCAATCGTTCGTTTGAGAAGATAGGCCCAAGATAACCGACAGATATACGAGAAGTTCAAGAGAGGGGGACAAGCATGAAAAAATGGATATTTCGCTATCGTTACGATATGGCGGCAATGATGTTGATGCTGATTGCGATTGTTGCATATCTTTCACCCATCTATGGACCAGGGCAAATTGTGTTTAGCGACATTGCTTTTGGAGCCACCTCTCATCGGTATCTGGAGGAAATAACCGGGGTATGGAACGAGCGATGGTCTACCTCGACCTTGTTCAATGCTCCACGTATCCTGTACATCTTGCCCTTCTATGGACTGTCACTCTTATTTGACGAAAGCGGACCGGTCTTGCTCAAGTCGTTTATTACAGGCTTGTTATTTGTTTCGGCATTTTCGATGTATGCCTTTGCCAAGCGATTGGTTAGCGTGTATTATTCACCAAGCTTTACGAAGACCCGTATTTTTGCCATCATGGTCGGCTCGTTGTTTTATGCGCTGAATCCGTGGGTTATTTTCCGCATTCAGCATATTTATTTGCTCTGTGGATATAGTTTATTTCCGTTAATGCTGCGATTCTTTTTCAGTGCGGTGGACCCCAAGTTTCAAATTCAACAAATTAAAAACTATCATCCCCACAAGTTGTATCAGCGGAACTGGATCGACCTGTTTCTGTTGGCTGCGGTATTCACCGTTAGTGCTGCGGCAATTCACTATTTTTTCTTCGGCATGATTTATTTGGGCTTGTTCACCATGTTGCTATTGATCAAGCTGACCTGGACCCACCGTAAGGCTGGTCGCACCTATTTGCAGCCGTTATACGGCAATTTTTTGCGTAAAGGGATCATTTTTGGCATGTTTTTCGGTCTGCTAAGTTTTTATTGGTTGTCTCTATATGTCGGTAGCATGTTGATGGACGCTCAAGCGTCTCAGCATAATATCAATGTCGTGGATACGTTGTCTCTGTTCAGCCGCAACAGCAGTTTAAATAATGTGGGTTATTTACTGAGCTATTGGTGGCCCATGTTTTCCTTGTCCTCACTGCCTGTCATGTTTTATGTAGGAGGGGGATTTTTGTTGCTATTGATCGGGTATGCGATGGTGACACGTTCACATAAAAATCCGATCATTCTGATCTTCTCGCTACTTACGCTGCTGTTTCTGGTTGCAGCTACCGGGACGACGTTCCCATCGATTGCCAAGTGGTTTGTCATTCTGGTTACGAAAACCCCTGTGATTGGTTCGGTTTTCCGTGATCCTAACAAATTTATTGGACTGATTGCCCTTAATTTCGGGGTGTTGCTGACCTTTGGTGTCATTCAATTTATGGAATGGTTCGGATCATCGCCGCTACAGCGTGTATATAAAAAGCTGGCGGTCGTTATCGTCGTCCTGTGTCTGGGGGTATATTTTGCTCCCTTGCGCACTCAGTTCATTGAGGGGTACTACAAGCCAGTACAAGTGCCGGAGGCTTATGGTCAAATGGCTGAAAAGCTGACTGATCCGGATCGTTTCGATAGCAAGGCATTATACTTTCCGATTGCTGACAATATGATTCAGAGCTATAACGGAGTAGCCACGCCCAAATGGAATAAAGGGAAGACCGCAAACGAAAAGGCAACCGGAGATTTTCAGGTATACTCTTCTCCTAAAAATACGGTCTTTCATCATGAGGGCAATGATCCCGGTATTACATACTATATGAATTTTCTACAGTATGTCATGGACAACGGATTAAGCTCCCGATTAGGTTGGCTGTTCTCTACCTTTGGTGTTAACCAGTTGGTCTACCATGATGAATATGTGGGACAGGAGAAGCGTCAGGATTTCCACCTCTCTCAGCTGGAAGGTCAGACCGGGCTGAAACGTACGTACCAGAACGGGCTATTTTCCATATTCAATCTCGACCAGACACCGCCCTATATGAACATCCTTGCGAGTAAAATTGTAACACCTTACGGTTTTAGCCGACTAGAGAGCTACAGTCATCTGCCTGGTTTTGATTTTAGCCGCTTTGGAGTGCTGTTCAGTGCGTTAAAGCCTGAGCTAAAAACCATCCAGACGATTAACAAAGGGGATTATGTGGAAGCGGCGTCCTTTAATGACTTGCTATTGTCACAGCTTCCAGCAGAGGATTACTTACGGCCTTTTAATACCATTGAGGATGGTAATGCCTTTTTAAAATGGTCCAAAACCTTTGCCTCGACTAACGATTGGTTGTGGTATTTATCCTCCCAAAATATACGGAACTTTCCGTTCGATATGGAAATGGATGCAGGGATTGCGGTCACCTTTGCCAGTAAGAAGCTGGATGTGGCCCCGTATCAGATGAGCAGCATCGAAGGGAAGACGGTTGTGGACTTTGATTCCATGTTGCGGACCGAAACCTTCTTCAAGCCGGATAACCCGCAGTTGTTCAGTGTGCAGGCTAATCCCCGTGAGGAATTGAATGATGTGCCAACTCTGCATGGCGAAATTATGAAGGGTGACCCGAGTAATATATGGCAGGTCGCTCGATCGGGTTTGCTGGAAGCCAAGGAAAATAATCCGTATCAGTTCCAAATTACTGTTTCCGGTCGCGGAACGAACAAAATGCATGTGAAAATGAGATTTTACGATAAGCAAATGCGTGAACTGGGGGTTAGCTATGTCGTGGCGCCTTCGGAGGGATATAATTTTGACAGTGTGAAATTTTACGGGGAATACGTGTCGCCGCCCGGCAGCTATTGGATGCGAATGGATTTGTTAACCCTGCAGCGTCCACAGCAAAAAAATTACTGGTGGATTCATGATATCCAGCTACGTGATTTGGGGCAATACAGTAAGCCTAACACGTTTACGATGCACAAAAAACTGGATCAACCTCAAACCTCGCATGTATATGCCAGAGTGTTTATGAATAAGGCAGGCGGGAAATTACAAGTCACGTTACCGGACAAAGTGGTTAGTATCAAGACCCAGGATGATGGTTTAAACCAATTTCAATGGGTCGATCTGGGAGAACATGTTTTTCCAAAAGGAGATACTCCAGTCACGGTTAATAACCTGCAAGGTTTTAATGCGGTCAATCAATTTGCGATTGTGCCTGTGGATCAGCTAGATCGGTTATCTTTTCCAGTGGAGCAGGCATTGAAGCGGGGCAAGCTCTTTTTCACCTTGGAGGCAGAGAACGATTTTAACGCCCAAGGGAATGTGCAGACGGAGCGTGCTTTGCCAAGACTTAGTATGGGGCGAGGGATCAGCTATCAGAAGGGGACGTTAAGCAGGGATGTGGAAGTCGCCAAAACGGGAACCTATGCCACAGCTATTTTGGCCAATCTACCTGCAGGATACCATGGGTCATTAACGATGAAGTGGGTGAATGAAGAGACGGGAGAGGTGCTGACCAGAACGATTCGTACGGAAGAGTCGTATAAGCGGTTACCCGCTACCTCTTTATCTGAAAAGCAGGTTATTGAAACGGTGCCCGATCAGGATGGTTTTGCCAAGAAAATCATACAAATTCCCGGTCTGCTGAACGACTATGGCCGAATAGAATTCAAAAATCTGTTCCTAACCAAGGGAAAGTATCACTTAACCCTTGTGCTGGACAGCCAAGTACCGTCATTGAGCCGTTTTGGAGATATTCATCGAATGGGCGGGCAGGAAGTGACGGTAATGCCTGGGGAGAACACGAAGGAGTCATTAGACACGGATGTCGGATGTGTAGCGGATATACGACCTGGCCAGACGAACCTGTCATTTATGGACGAAGGACTCTCTATCCGTTACGCACCTAGCTATTCCTGTGACTGGAATATTTATGCGTCCAAGAAAATGAAGGCCGAGCCGCTGCAAGAGTATGCCGTGCAGTTGGATGCGCGATCCGAACAAGTTGGAAGTCGGCACATGAAGGTCATTTTTTTGAATAAAGTGTCCCAGGTTCTCCAAACCTCCTATATTGATGAGGTGGAGGAGAGAGATAAGGAACAATGGAATCATTATGATCAAATTGTGAAGGCACCGGCAGGAACCGCCATGATGCAGTTTCAAATTTTAGCGCATGCGCACAAGAAGCAGTCAGGCTTATTTCAAATGAAGGAATATTCCATTATCCCTTATCAAGCCATGATTACAGTGGATCAATTTACGTTGTTTGAGGGAACGGATATGGATACCTTTTTTATGGCACCACATGCTTCGGAAAGCATTCAGGCTACTCGTGAGAATTCCATGGAACGTAGTTTTACGCTATATAATCCGACGCATCAGCAGGTGCTGATCCGGGAGACCGAATCACCCAATCCACTATGGGAGTTCAGACTGGGTGGCGAAAATCAGCGAGCCCGTCTGTCTGTGAATGGAGTAACTACCGGATTCATTACCAATGGTAACGGGAACGGGAAAGTCGTCGTTATTCTGGCTTCCGCCTACCGTTTTGGATGGGGATTGTTCCTCATAGGGATACTGGGTGGAGCAGCTTGTTTTCTTCCTTATCGGCGATGGAAGAAGCGAAACCTTCCATAAAAAGCAAGCTGCTCAGTGGGGAAATGGGTAGCCATGATACGGCTACATCTCATATTTGTAGCCTCTGCCCCAGACGGTACGGATGTGCTGAGGATTTTTAGGGTCACGTTCTATTTTTTTGCGGAGGCTGGAAATATGTACGTCGATAGTGCGATCCAGATAAGCGCCATCTCCGCCTTTGATCCGATCCATCAGCTCACTGCGGGTAAAGACTTTACCTGGATTGCAGGACATTTCTTTTATAATAGAAAATTCGATTTGAGTGACTTCTATTTCTTGGTCATCGACTAACAGACAATGACGGTAATCATTCACCCATACCCTTACCTTTTTATTCTTTTGAGTTACCGTTTGCGATTCAGTGAGCATGTTGCGGCCGCAGCGGCGCAGCAGGGCTTTGATGCGGGCATTTAACTCTATCAGACTGAACGGCTTGCATAAGAAGTCATCTGCTCCGTCATCCAGAGCTTTTATTCTTATATTCAGCACGGTGTTATTAGAGATGACCAGCATAGGGACTGTGGTAAATTGACGGATTTGGCTGATCAGCGCACATTCGACTTTACCGGAAAACATTAGAGCGGTCACAATAATATCCGGCTTAAAACGCATGAGTGTAGGAATTGCAAGTTTAGAGTCATAAATAAGCTCGGTATGATAGCCTTCCTCCTGAAGGTGAAGAGCAATCATATCTGCCAAACCTTTTTGATCTTCAATGATGAGTATTTTTATGGGCATGACTGACATCTCCTGTACAGACAAAGATACAATAGCATTGCATAATCATGTATTTGCCACGATAATACATACTTATGTATTCGGCAGAAATGCGAAAAATGAACAGTCTTATAATGTAAGAAAAATATTAATTTACAGGAAGAAGGTTGCATCTTTGCGAATGATTTTATTATCTGGAGGTTCGGGTAAACGTCTGTGGCCCTTATCCAATGTGAACCGTCCCAAGCAGTTTCTTTCCATACTACGTCACGACGAACGGCCCGAAAGTATGCTGCAACGAATATGGAGGCAATTAGATGAGGCGAATTTGGCAGATGAGGCCTATTTTTCGACGAGTGGAACTCAGGCCGAGCTGATTCGAGGACAAATTGGCGGAGATGCTGTAGTGATTGAGGAGCCGACTCAGCGAGATACTTTCCCGGCCATTTCACTGGCTACGGCCTACTTGCATGACGTTGCAGGCGCATCACTCGACGAGATCGTAGGGGTCATGCCTGTGGACGGGTATACGGGAGATGAATTTTTTGAGCATCTGCGCAGGCTTCCTTCCATATTAGAGCAATCAGGAAGCCATATCGCATTAATGGGGGCTGCTCCGACGGAACCCTCTGATAAATACGGATATATTGTGCCTTCAGCCTCTCCTTCACTTGACCAGCCATATTATAGGGTTAGTTCATTTGTAGAAAAGCCGGATCTGATTCGTTCAGAGGCGTTGATCCGTGAAGGGGCCTTATGGAATTGCGGGGTGTTTGCTTTTAGACTGGGCTTTTTATTGGATATTCTGAAGCAAATGGGTATACCAGCCGACTATGAATCTCTTTCGACAAATTATGCAGACTTGCCTAAAACTAGCTTCGATATCGCGGTAGTAGAGCATACTCATAAGCTCTCTGTGCTTCCATATCATGGAGAGTGGAGAGACTTGGGCACATGGGATTCGTTGGTGAGAGAAGTAAGCTCGAAGCTGAGTGGTCCAGGATATATTTCAGAAGCTTCACATGACTCGCATATCATCAATGAACTGGAGATTCCGGTCAGTATCTGGAATGTCCCGGACATTATCGTCGTTGCCGGGCCGGATGGCGTGCTGGTTACGGATCGGCAGTCATCCACAGGAATTAAGGATATGGTGGCGGAAATTGAAATCGGACCACGTTTTGAGGAGCGCTTCTGGGGAAAGCAAACGGTGTTATCCCATCAAGCGGCAGCAAGTGGATTGCAGACAGTGACCAAACGCGTGGTCATTTCAAACGGGAGATTTATCAGCTATCATGAGCATCAGTTTCGTAAAGAAGTTTGGACTATAGTTTCTGGAACCGGGAGTGTCTCTATCAATGGCGTGATACAGACAGTCAGCCCCGGTGAGGTCATCGTCATTGAACCCGGTACAAAGCATTTTATAGGGGCAGTAGAAGGAGATTTAGAATTCATTGAGTCACAAATCGGACATATCGTATCCGAAACGGATATTATCCGTTATGAATTTCCTGATTCGATTGACGACCATACTCATGAAGTGTCTACAATATAGGGACTGATAGATACGAACGAGGTTTATCAGAAGGCAGTGAAGAGTAGTAGGAACTATTTTTTATGGGTATTCGGATTTTATGGCGGAGAAGGGTTTATAGCTGGCCCTTCTCCAATTTCTCGATCAAGGTGGAAAAATCGATTCCCAGCAAGATTATTTCTTCTGGCTTACGAACAACTTCAATAGGTGGCATATTAAACATCGGGAAGTTTTCCTCCCGTAGATCGTAGCTATCAAACCGCCTCTGGTACTTAGGCTTACGTTGCTTTTTAAGTCCCTCTGTAAAGAGTATTTTGGCTCGTAGGGCTTCAAAAGAGTATCCCCTGCTTAAACGATTAATGACTCGAATAAGGCTGTTTAGAGACTCCGTATAAGCGTTTGTAATGCGATGGTCGAAGTAGGCGAATATTTCCTCTTCCCAGTTCTTCATAGCCTTTGTAAGTGGTTCAAAAGCGGATTGCAGTTCAGTTGGTATTTTAGCTTTCCATTCGTTGTATTTAAGGAATGCCGTCTGTCTGCTATCACATTCCCAAATATCGAAATATGATTCCTTTAAGTCATAAGCAGTGCCGAGAGAAGGATGATTCTTTGTCCAAAGGTCAAGCGTAATTTTATCCATCTCTGTAAGCGCTATATGGCGTTTTAGGAGGATAAAACGGTCGTGCCTCAGCCCGCGGCGTTCTTTTGGCGATAATCCTTCTCGGAGCTGCTTACGAATGGTTTCTAACGCTTGGTTTGCCATACGGAGAACATGAAACTTATCGACGATGATAAGAGCTTTTGGCAAGATAGCCCTCACGGCGTCCTTATATGGTTGCCACATATCCATTGTGACGTATCGTATTTGTCCTCTATTTGGAAGGCGTGAGAGGCAGTCTATAACGGTTTCCTTGTTACGATTGGGCAAAACGTCTAACAACGTATGTTCCTCAATATTGGTTAAAACGCATCTTGGCTTAATAATGTGTATTTCGTCAATCCCAAGCCAATTAGGAGTTTCAAAACGAAGCGTTACTTTAAGACGATTGAGGTAATCACGAAAGATGTTACGTATCGTTTTTTCATGCAATCCAACATCCTCGGATATGCTGACAAACGTGCGTTTAAGGCTTTGCTTCTCTATATAAGACAATAATCGTTTGGTACAGTTTCGCTTTTCGTCTATGGTGTGATCTAAGTGTTCCCAAAAGGTTCGATTGCAATCTTTACAGCGATACCTCTGACGCTTTATAAGAAGGCCTGCACGCTTGCCATGAATGGGCAAGTCCATATAAACTTGTTCCCTGCTGTCGTGTTTGTAGAGGTTGGCTATGCATCCGCAATGAGGGCAAGCCAAAGGTGGAGAGTTCGTCACCACTTGTATTAGAAAATCAAATTCATTTTCACTAATACTTAATATGTTGAAGTTTGGAAGATTTAAAATATCCATATGAATTTCTTCTATGCATTTATGATGCAAACTCCTTCTTTGTTTTCGCGTGACTGGTCAAAATACCGCTGAATATAAAAGATAACAACGAACCGGCAAAGCATATAGCCGCAAACATGCCTACGGCGGAAAAACCGTTAAAAGTCGCGTAAATCAGGCCTGCGATCCAAGAACCGAGCGTTGTCGCAGCGTACATGTTTGAATTGGCCAAGCTGGAGATCGTGCCGCGGATGGTCGGATTTAGTGAATTCAGCATTCCCAATATTAGGGGAAAAGAGATCCCCATGTTAACGAATATGAAAAAGTAAACACTTTCGAAAGCCGCAACCGACGGCAAGAGAGGCAACACAATAAAACATATGATAGAGACAAGAAAGCCTACAACCAGCGTATTGAAACGGTTTAACGTTTTGATCACATAGGCACCGCCAAAGCTCCCGACTATATTCCCAAGACCTAGAAAAAACATTACGTATCCCGTTTGATCAATTGAAAGGTGAAAGCGATCCGTCACCCATTTTCCAATGAAAGAAAAGGCAGCAAAGAATCCACATTGAAATAAGAAATGAGCGAGGAAAGCCTTTCTTGCCATTCGGCTATTCAATAGTGGGATGTATCTACTGAAAATCGGAGTCCTGGTTTTTTGGCCTTGATTTGGTTTCATTTCGGGCAAAGCATAGAAGATGAATACTGCTACCAATAATGCACATGCACCGATTGTAAAAAAAGGATAATACCAATGGGTTGAGGCAAGCAGACTTCCAATAGGGATACCGAACGCTTGGGAAGCAGCCAAGCCTGCCATGACGAATCCTGATACTTTGGCGATTTTTGACGTTGGAAACAGAGTAGGGATCGATGCCCAGACTTGAGGCGCCGTAAATGCTGCGCTGACTCCGGCTAAAAAACGGAAGAAGAACATCGACCAAAAACCTGTGGCAAAGCCGCATAACATGGTTGAAACAGAGAAGCAGATCATGCCGGAAAGCATTACTTTTTTGCGATCCCATCCATCGGAAAGCGGTCCAGCAATCAGTGCAAAAATGGCATAACCTAAAGCATAAGACCCTACCATCCAACCGGAATATTCAGTTGGGATATGAAACAAGCTCTGAAGAGTGGGGATGAGCGGAGATATCAAAAACGTATCCGTACCGATAACAAACATGATGAGGAAAAATAAAGCAGTTAATTTGATCATTTTATTCACCCTTTTTAGTTAGTTCTATAGTTCAAGGATTATTGAACTAATGAATAAAAAAAGAATTTCTTTCTACAATGTATCCAGAAATCCAGGTAAGTAAGTTTGAAATGTCTCCAAATCGATGCTCATATACTTCGTTTGAGCTTCTTTTCGTACCTTGATCAATTTCGCCTCCTTTAAAGCACGCAAGTGATACGAAGTATTCGATTTCGTAGTATCGCGAATGTGTCCTACTTCTCCACAATTCATTTCCTTCTTGCTGGCGTATAGAGCTCGTATGATGTCCAATCTTGTTTCATCAGCTAACGCCTTAAATATTTTGACTCTGAGCTCATCATTTATTATTTTTTGAGTAGTCATAAAACCATTGTACTAAGATATCGCTACAAATCAAGTCTTTAGAAAAATACCACCATATTCTCCGATTTTTAAGTGAAATGTTTTGATTTTGTCTCCACCATAAAATCCGAATGCCCCTTTTTTATTAGAGCTTGGAAGACCTGTGCATTCCTAAAAAGGTATTCATGCGTTATACGAATGAATACCTTTTTTTTGCATAAACAGTTCTCTGTGTTTGTAATGAATTGAATAGAAAAGAGACTTATAAAATAATAATTTTCTTGGAAGTCAGCCACTCTTTTACAGCATCCGTACTGAGGTCTCTTTTGGGCGTCCATTCTATTTTATCAACCAGCTTGCCGTTTCTAAATTCTGCAATAGTGGGGGTGTATTTAACGTTGTAATCCTCTTTGAATTTATTCCATTGAGGCTTGTCCTTATGGATTTTGTGAACGTTCAAAAAAGTAATTTTAGAGCCTAGATTATACTGTTCGATCATCTTGTTAAAGTTAGGCTCAAACCGATTGCAGTCTCCACAACTGGGTCTGCCGACATAGACAAACACACTTTGATCCTGCTGAATCAAACGCTTAAAACCATCTAGTGTAACCGCATTCAAGTGGTCATATATTTCGGGATAATTGCTTTTGCTTGCTTGGATCTCTTTATCTTTCTGCTGAACAACCTGCTCCAGATCTTGAAATTTAACTACAGCTGAAATAGCGATACCAATGAGAAGCAATACAATGACACTTAACCCGGCGATATATCCTTTTTTCACAGAAACCCTCCTTTTTTTACAATCTCAAACTTACAATAAATGATTTTTTCGTTTTTCACTGTAACACTTGTCTCATTATGTATAAAAAAGAAGCTTTCCCGTAGGGAAAGCTTCTTTAGTCAGCATTTTGCATAATTCGATTCCCAACGCTTGTAAGTACAGTATATAGACGAATTAAAGCATTTCGATCTATATACTGCTGATTTGAAAACGCTCCTGGGATTTATGCAAAATGCCCTAGTCTGATAATTAAATGTTAGACCACAACAGTCAACAAGTAATCCTCACGCTTCACTTCAGTTTCCATTGTGTTCAATACGTCCAGGTATTGAGCGGAATTTGTTACGATAATCGGCGTAGTCGTTGTATAGCCTGCCGCCTTAATTTGTTCGATATCAAATTCGAGCAACAATTGCCCTTGCTTCACTACATCACCCTCTTTGACGCGCTTGTCAAAGAATTGTCCTTTCAGCTTCACTGTATTCACACCAACGTGAATCAGAATTTCTGCTCCGTCATTGGAAGTAATACCGATGGCATGTCCGGTTGGGAATACGGTCGTAATCGTTCCATTGACAGGAGATGTCAGCACACCCTCTGTAGGATCAATAAGGATTCCTTTCCCCATAGCACCTGAAGCGAAAGCAACATCAGAAGATTGTTCCAAAGGCAATACTTTACCTTGCAGTGGGCTTACGAGAATTTCTTTCTCGATTGTCACTTCTTTCTTTATAGGCGCAGCTTCTGTTTTTGCAGTTTCTTCTTTTGGATCATCAAAGCCCAAAATCATAACCAACACAACTGCGAGTACAAAGGCAACGAGCAAACCGATGACTACCCACAAGAATCCAGCTCCAAAATAAGTTGGCAGCGCCAGTAAACTAGGCAGGGAGAAGGATTTTGCAGTCGCTCCGCCAGAAGCGATAATAGCGCCCCCAATACCACCGGATATGCAAGCATAAATGAAAGGTTTTTTCAATTTCAAAGTTACACCATAAATCGTTGGTTCTGTAATCCCGAATACAGCTGCCAGTGTAGAGGAACCCGCCAAAGCCTTCATTTGAGTATTTCGTGATTTCAGGAATACCCCCAGTGTTGCACCGGCTTGAGAAAGTACGGCTGCTGTAAGCATTGGAAGCATCGTGTCATAACCCAATGTTTGAATATTGGACAGCATAATAGGAACGAAGCCCCAATGTACACCGAAAATAACAAACACTTGCCAGAATGCACCAGCCACAGCTCCGGCGATCAATGGGCTTAAATTGTATACCCATGTAAAACCGTTCGCCAAGCCTTGACTGATCAGGTTACCGACTGGACCAAAGGCCAAAAACGTCAACGGAACAACAACTAGCAGTGATAGCATAGGGACGATAATGTTTTTAACCGATTGATGAACAAAGGAATTAAACCAACGTTCCACATAGGACTGTACCCATACCGCGAGAATAATTGGGATTACGCTGGAACTGTATTTTATCAGAATGATTGGAATCCCGAGAAAAGCCAGTTTTGCCGGATGATCCACCGCTGCAATAACATCCGGGTACACGAGTGCTCCAGCAACTGCGACCGATACAAAGGCATTTGTCTTAAATTTACGGGACGAAGTAATAGCCAGGAATATAGGCAAGAAATAAAATACGCTGTCCGAAGCGGCGTTCAAAATGAGATACGTACCGCTTGTAGTATCAATCCAATGAAGCGACGCAATTAAGGCCATAATCCCTTTGAGCAAACCTGCTCCGGCAAGAGCACCCAAGAGAGGTGAGAAAATGCTGGAAATGATATCGACCGCTTTGCCGAGAATATTTGTTTTTTCGGAAGATTCTTCCTTTTTGGCATTAGGATTGTCTGCATCCTGCAAATTCGTTTCTGCCATCATATGCTCAAATACTTGACCTACATTGTTGCCGATGACCACTTGGAACTGGCCGCTGCTTTCCACCACTGTAATGACACCAGGTGTTGCTTCCAGTGCAGCTTTGTCTGCTTTTGTGCGATCTTTTAATTTAAATCTCAAGCGTGTAGCGCAATGGAATACGGAATTGACATTCTCTTCGCCGCCAACGAGAGTCACTATTTTTTTAGATAGTTCTTTATCACTCATATTTAGAACTCCTTATGGGTTATTCTTGCTACTGATAGGGTTTACCGTTTACATTTGTTGCTAAGATGCGCCGGCATGCATCTTTTTAACCTTGTAAACAAGAAAAACCTAAACTCGTGGTGAAAACTGCGCACTCTTCCTATAAGGGAACGTCGATTTCACCATCAGTTTAGGTTTTGCCTGCCTTACCAGTCACAATCCATGAACGATGAGGGGTATGAAGTTGTTAGTCTTATATGTTATTACGCTCAGTTACCCGATGAATATGGATAGTTAGATATACGTATTCATCCTTGCTTAAATATTGATCGTATGTTTTTTCCAGATACTCATTGATCTTTTGGGCGCAAGCAAAAGCTTCGGTATACGTCTGCTTCACCTGGTTGTACAAGAATTCTTCACCACTGTGAATGACTTCTTTACGAATCACTCGCATCGCAAAATATTGCAAATGTGTCAAAAATCTCGAATAGCTAAAAGAAGACTCATCCAGCACAATCCCGTAATGGTACGTAATAATGTTCAATATATGTTGGACAATCTCAGTCATTTTCAGTGTAGATTTCATTTCGTTACCGTCAATCCGTGCATTCACCATATGCAATGCAATAAATCCCGCTTCATCTTCGCCCAATTTTACTCCGAGCGTATTTTCAATTTTTTGGAGAGCATCCAGTCCAACTGCAAATTCTTTTTTGTAAAAGCGTTTAATTTCATACAGCATCGCGTTTTGGAGTGCCAGTCCTTTTTCTTGCCGTTGTATGGCAAAATGAATATGGTCGGTCAACGTTAAATAAATATTATCGCTTAACTCCGTATCCAACACTTCTGTTGCATGGGTTACGATTTCATTCACGACCTCCAGATGAGATACAGGAATATCGTTCAGCAGCTCGGTTAGTTTGGCCGTGAACTCGTTTTCATTTAACATGAAAATCTTATCTATTTTATCATCATCGACTTGATCGCCAGCCACCTTTTTGAAGGAAATACCTCTTCCCATCACGATGACCTCTTTGCCTTTATCGTTTTTAGTCAATAGGACGTTGTTATTGAGCACCTTCTCAATAATCATTGAAGTTCCCCCTCCCATCCTTTACCAATAAAAAATGCCTAAGCACAATTCAATACTATTGTTAGCAATAGTACTCAATTGAACTCAGGCATTGCCCGCATCACCGGTCACAATCCTTCGATATAGTGCTATTGTAGCACAAAAAAAAGCGATTTCAACATTTTTTATTCTGTTTCGACAAAAAACATTTTATATCAAGACCCTTTTGCCTAATTTGCAAGTAAAGCGTTACCTTATGTGGTCGTACGTTCAATGAGGCTGTACTCTAGCGAATGAAGCTCCATTTGGCGTCCAATCAGCTGGGGGGAAAGCATGAAAAAAGCATTTTGTGCTTGAGCCATGATGGGATTTTGAATGGTTGTAATCCCCAACGTATGCGACAGCTCCGTGTTATCAAACCCAACAATCGCCAGATCTCCCGGTACGTTCAGCCGTTGTCTGCGTGCTTCGCAGAGAATGCCCACAGCTACATAATCGTTAGCACATAAAATAGCCTCTGGGAATTCCCCCCGATGCTGTAACAAATCCCGTACGACCTGTTCGCCATCACGGATATTATAAATTGAAGAGTGATTCCAGTGTTGCAACACTGACAGATTGTGCTCACTCATGATCTGTTCATAGGCTCGTTGTCTGCTATGGGTATTGATGCTGCTCGGACGACCAAAAGCATTGGCTATACGGGTATAGCCTTTTTGTATCAAATGCTTTAATGCTAGCATGTAACCTTCATATTGATCCATTGCGACGGAGCGAATATCGGTATGCTCCATTCGTTGCCAGGCCACGATCGGGCCATATTTACAATAGGTACTCAAAAAATCAGTGTCATTCACGCAGGAAATGATGACCAGCGCGTCGACTCTTTTTCTTTTTAAATCTTCAAAAGCTTGAAGCTCTTTCTTTTTGTCTTCTCCCGAAGTATAAATAATGGTCTGGAATTCATATTGTCCGGCGATTTCTACAAAGCTGTCCAGAAAAGCAAGAACAATTTCATTAATCGTTGAAGTGATGATACCAATCTGAAGCGTCTGACCCTTGGATAGGGAAATGGCATTCCGATTAGGAACATAATCTAATTCCTGCATGATTTTCAAAATCTTAGCTCTTGTTTCATGACTGACATGGGGGGACTGATTTAATACTCTGGATACCGTAGCCTTGGAAAAGCCCGCCAGTTTTGCAATTTGATCAAGATTCGACATGGAGCTTCTCCTCACATAAGAAAAAAATACTTGACATGAAACGCGTTACAACAATTAGGATGCTTATGAGGGCATTACATCTATTTTAAAGCATCTGTCAATGCATTTCAAAGGAGAACGGTTACCGTTAGGTATGGATTCACATTTGCAGCATTTGATGGGATTACTTAGGCCAAAGTAAAAATCTTATATACGGAAAGAGGTCTTTATACCATGACGAAGACGCTAAAAGGATTTCCGAAAAACTTCTTGTGGGGCGGGGCAACTGCAGCCAACCAATTGGAAGGTGCTTTTGACGTAGATGGAAAAGGCTTGTCCAGCGCAGACATGATTGCTTATGTACCCAAAGCGGAACGTAAGAACGATCACGCTATAGAGATTTCGTCCGAGCGACTCGAAGACATTTTGGCAGGCAAAGTCAATGCCCGTTTCCCAAAACGTGAAGGTGTGGACTTTTACCACCACTACAAAGAAGATATTGCATTGTTCGCTGAAATGGGCTTTAAAGTATTTCGTATGTCCATCCACTGGTCGCGGATTTTCCCGAATGGCTATGATCACGAACCGAATGAAGCAGGATTGCAATTCTACGACAATGTATTTGATGAGCTGCGCAAATATAATATTGAGCCCTTGGTAACATTGTCACATTATGAAACACCGCTAGGTCTGACTCAGAAGTATAATGGCTGGCTGGGTCGTGAAGTCATACAGCATTACGTCAATTATGCCGAAACGGTGTTTACACGCTATAAGGATAAAGTAAAATACTGGCTGACCTTTAATGAAATCAATGTAATGACCATGAGTCCGTTCACCGGTGGCGGTGTGGTTATTGACCGTGTAGAAAACAAACAACAAGCGATATATCAAGCATTGCATCATCAATTTGTAGCTAGTGCACTGGCAACCAAACGGGGACATGAGATCATCCCGGGTGCTCAGATCGGCTGTATGTTGGCACGTATAGAAAGCTATCCACATACGTGTAACCCAGCGGATATACTGAAAGCCCAGCATGAAAATCAGATGAACCTATTCTTTACGGATGTGCATGCCCGTGGGGAATATTCCAACTATATGAATCGTTATTTTGTAGAAAATAATATTGTGATCCAGACAGAACCCGGCGATGCCGAAATTTTGAAAAATAATACGGTTGATTTTATCTCATTTAGCTACTACATGACCTTGACCGTATCGGCAGGTCCAGAAGGCGAGAAAGCAGCAGGAAACCTGATTGGCGGCGTGAAAAATCCGTATCTGCAGTCCTCCGACTGGGGATGGCAGATCGATCCGATCGGCCTGCGTGTTACACTGAATACGTTTTATGATCGCTATCAAAAGCCGCTGTTCATCGTGGAAAATGGCTTGGGTGCATATGATAAGGTGGAAGAGGACGGCTCTGTGCATGACACGTATCGCATTGATTACTTGCGTCAGCATATTGTCCAAATGAAGGAAGCGATTGCTGACGGTGTTGATCTGATTGGTTACACCAGCTGGGGCCCTATCGACCTCGTGAGCATGTCTACTTCCGAAATGTCCAAGCGCTACGGATTTATTTACGTTGATCTGGATGATGACGGTAACGGAACGCTCAAACGCTCCAAAAAAGACTCTTTTAACTGGTATAAAAATGTGATAGCAACCAATGGTGAAGAATTGTAATTTCATATCGTCTCGGGCGGGTATAGCAGAGGACATCCTAAGGATGCAATCTGCTGTACCCGCTTTTTTGATAGACATAATAATATTTCAGAGGGCTTCACAAACTTTTCACTTGTAATAAGCTGAAAGTTTTCTGTATAATGAATAAAAATTTCATATGTCTGGTTGATGTTTGCGGGAGATGGAACGAAAGTTCCGACCGAAGGGGCAAAACTCTCAGGTGCTTAGGCTGTTTACAGCCACAAGCGGGGACCGTAAACGGACAGAACTCTGGAGAGACCCTTAATTGGGCGCCGAAGGTGCACCGCAGAGAACATCTGCTTAAACTCTCAGGCAAAAGGACAGAGACGCGAATAACCTGTGACAGGGAATACCCTAGGCTTTTTTATGAGCTATTAGAGGCAGAAACCTGCACAAGATGGTTGTATTTTTTCGTGCCTTTAACCTCTCCAGGAGTCGAATCAGCTGATTTGACTCTTTTTTGTTTTCTAATATGCTGGAGGAGCGGGTTGAAATGAATTTGGTACATGTGTTAGAAGCGATTAGCAGTTGGATATGGGGGGCGCCTCTCATCATTCTTGTCATGGGAACGGGGTTGTGGCTGACCATACGTCTGAAAATGTTGCAGGTATTCCGCCTGCCCCTGGCGATCAAGCTGATCGGTAAGGCCCCGAATGAAGGCAGCGGGGATGTAAGTAGTTTTGCGGCTTTGAGTACGGCGCTAGCGGCTACAGTTGGCACAGGAAGTATTGTCGGCGTAGCGACAGCCATTAAGCTGGGCGGGCCGGGTGCCTTGTTCTGGATGGTCGTTGCAGCCTTTTTTGGGATGGCGACGAAATATGCGGAAGGTGTACTTGCAGTAAAATACCGGGTGAAGGATCGGAATGGACAATTTTCCGGCGGCCCGATGTATTATATTGAGAAAGGTCTAGGACGTCGTTTTAAACCGCTGGCGATGCTGTTTGCTTTTTCGGGCATGCTGGTAGCGTTGTTCGGGATTGGAACGTTTCCACAGGTCAAAGCGATTGTATCTTCGACGGAAAACAGTTTTGGTGTTCCGCCCATTGTAACGGCACTGATTATTGCTATCCTCACAGGACTGGTTACTATTGGAGGACTCAAAAGTATTGCCAAGGTATCGACGAAGGTCGTTCCTTTTAAAACAGGCTTGTACGTACTGATCTGTCTCATCGTACTGATTCGGTTTGCTGACCAGCTTCCTGCCGCAATTGCGCTGGTGCTCCATTCGGCATTTTCAACTACATCGGCAACGGGCGGATTTGCCGGAGCTACGATTATGCTGGCGATGCGAAGTGGGGTAGCCAGAGGTATTTTTGCCAATGAGGCCGGATTGGGAAGCGCACCGATTGCAGCCGCAGCTGCCAAAACCAAATGGCCTGCGGAACAAGGGCTGATTTCCATGACAGGCGTGTTTATTGATACGATGGTTATTTGTGTGATGACCGGGTTGACGCTACTGGTTAGCGGTGTGTGGAGCGGGCCTACCGATGCGGGCCTGATGACTCAGCAAGCATTTTCCAGCGCATTCCCGCTGGGGGCAGAACTGCTCACAATTATTCTGATTATGTTCGCGTTCACCACCATGCTCGGCTGGAACTATTACGGGGAACGCTGTGTTGAATATTTGCTTGGGGTCAAGTGGATTAAGCCATACCGTTATCTGTTCATTCTACTCGTTGGCGGGGGCGCGTTCATTAAACTGGATGCGATTTGGCTGCTGGCAGATATCTTTAACGCAATGATGGCTTTCCCGAACCTGATTGCACTGCTTGGTTTGTCAGGCATTGTCGTTGCAGAAACCCGAATCTATATGGATTCTCTGAATTCTAGTAAGAAAAAGGGCATTCTTGCAGGTGCCAGTGTAGGGGCAGCTATTCAAGTAGAAGAAAAGGGACACACGGTTAATTCATAAATTCCAAAAGGGAGTGCCTTCAGCCATCACAGGCTTGAGGACACTCCCTTTTGAATGTTATAACGATGCACGCAAAATAGCTAAAATATCTTCTTGATTCAGCTTTTTATAATTACCGAAGCCTCCATATTCCATTTCACGGGCTGCAATGGTTGCGATTTTTTCCAATTGCTCATCATTAATATTGTAATCGGCCAGGGTGGAAGGGGCACCGAGACTTGTCCAGAATGCACTAAGACGGTCAATACCCTCCAAAGCGATTTCTCTATCTGTTTTATCTACGGTGTCTAAGTCAAACATGCTGAGCATCAGCCGTTTCATGCGTGCAGCATCCTGATCGACCGTATGTCTCATCCAGTTGGGGAATAGGATCGCCAGACCGCCAGCATGAGGAATATCATATACAGCAGATAATGCATGTTCAATCGTATGCGAAGCCCAGTCCCCGAAGTAGCCCATTTGCAGTGTTCCGTTAAGAGCAATCGTTCCGGCATATAAAATCGTTTCGCGATGCTCGTAGTTGTGCAAATCCTCCAACAGCTTAGGTGCAGTTTCGATTACGGTTTGCAGCACGGAAAAGCACATACGATCTTGCAACGGTGTATTTTTAACATTGTGAAAATACTGTTCAAACACATGGCTCATCATATCCACCATGCCATATACCGTCTGATCACGTGGCACAGAGAAGGTGTTTTTTGGGTCCAGAATTGAGAATTTCGGATGCGTCACCGCGCTGCCCCATACGTATTTTTCGTTTGTTTCCCAGTTGGTGATAACAGAATCTGGATTCATTTCTGAACCGGTAGCGGCGAGTGTGAGGATGGTACCGAATGGCAGAGCCTGGGTAGGCATGTGCTTTTTATTGATAATATCCCACACATCGCCGTCATATTCAGCCCCTGCTGCGATGGCTTTGGTGCAATCAATAACGCTCCCGCCGCCTACTGCAAGTAAGAAGTCGATTTTTTTGTTTCGGCAAATGTCGATGCCCTTCTTAACGGTGGACAACCGCGGATTCGGTTCTACGCCCGACAATTCATGAATGTTGAGATGTAGCGGCTGTAACGCGTTTAATACCTGGTCATATAGACCATTTCGTTTGACACTTCCGCCTCCATATATCAGCAAAATATTTTTGCCGTAATTCAACAGTTCCTGCTGCAGTTCTTCAATTTGATTGTCTCCAAAAATTAATTTGGTGGGGTTATAATATGTGAATTTGTTCATCTGGAAAGTTCCCCTCAGTTCATAGTTCATGTTCAAATCGTAAATCGCTTAACCTGATTGCTGTTGTATACCTAACCTCATCATGTAAGCTATTTGAAATGACGATTAATTATTATACATGAAATGAATAAGGGAATTCAAGTGAATCTAATCTTTGACCGCACCAGCGGCAAGATCGGAAATAAACTGGCGGCTAATGAAAAGAAACAAAATAATAAGTGGCAGTACAGCAAGCAGGGTGCCCGCAATGACCATCGCATAATCCGTATTGTAAATCCCGTTTAACTGTGACAGTGCAATCTGGAGCGTGAATTTACGCTCATCCGTTAAGACGATTAACGGCCATAAATAATCATTCCAGGCTCCTATAAAGGTAAACGCGCCGAGAAAAGCGAACGCAGGACGTAGAATAGGCAGTGCTACATTCAAGTACAGTCGAAAAAAGCTGCATCCGTCCATCCGCCCCGCATCCAGCAGCTCCTTTGGAATGGATTCTTCCGCATATTGACGAATCCAGAAAATGCCGAAGGCATTTACCATCCCCGGGATAATAAGCGCTTTGAACGTACCTACCCATCCAAAGGAGGCCATCATGACAAAGGAGGGGACAAGCGAAAGTTGTGAAGGGACCATCATTGTAGCTAGCAGAACGATAAATAGCACTTTTTTGCCCGGAAAATCAAACTTGGCGAATGCAAAACCTGCCAGCGAATCGAAAAACAGAACCAATAAGGTAACAGAACCGGCTACAAAAAGGGTATTAAAAAAGGCTCCGGCAAAATTAATCTGCTGCAATACTCTCGTTATGTTATCCAAGAAGTGGCCGCCAAACCACAATTGCGGTGGAAAACGATAGATGTCTGAAGTTGTACGGGTTGCCATAACGATCAGCCAGTAAAATGGAAACATCGACAGGATGATTCCCACCAACAATCCGGCATATAAAACAAAGGATTTTGCACGTGTCTGTATCATGTTGTGAAGCTCCTTCCCATCATTATTTTTTACCTTGAACGAGTTTCCAGTTGATGATGGAGAATAGAGCAATGATGAGGAACATGCCCCATCCGACGGCTGCACCATATCCAAAATAGTTGTTAATGAACGACTCGCGGTACAGGTATAAAACGATGGTCATGCCACTTGCCCCGGAACCGCCGTCATTACCGACCAGGACCTGTGGCTCGGTGAAGAGTTGCATACCGCCGATGGTGGACGTAATGACCGTAAACAGAATGACTGGGCGCAGCATGGGGATAGTGATGCGGAAAAAAGCTTGCGCTCCGGTTGCTCCGTCTATTTTGGCGGCCTCATACAGCACATGCGGAATACTCTGAAGTCCGGCCAGATAGATGATTGCGTTATAGCCCATCCATCTCCATACGACCATAGAAGAAATGGCAATTTGGATACCCCATGGCACATTCAGCCATTGAACCATGGGCAGTCCCAAGAGTTGCAGAAGGTAGTTGAGAAATCCGAAATTGTTGGCAAATAAGGCACCAAATATGATGGCGACAGCCACAATAGACGTCACATTGGGCAGGAAGAATCCAACTCGCCATAAGGTGCGCATTTTCACAAATGGGGCATAAAGCAGAAAGGCAATAATCAGTGCGAAGAATAGCATTGGAATCGTTGCATACACCCAGATCACAAAGGTGTTGCCTACAGCCTGCCAAAATTCATGATCTGTTACAAGGTAGCGAAAGTTGCCCCAGCCGTTGTAGGTCATGTCTCCGATTCCGTCCCATTTGTGAAACGCCAGGTATAATGAAAAACCAATCGGAAACAGTCCAAAGATGCCAAACAGCAGATAAAACGGCGAGATCGCAGCATAAACGGCACGGTGCTTCCAGATTTCTCTCAGCATATTGTCCACACGCCTTTTTTGAATTTTGTTTTTTTATCGCTGTAATTCCCGTTCGATTCGTTCCATGGTTTCCGTCCATAATGCATCAGGATTAGCATCCTGCTTGGCAACATTAGCAAGGCGACGGGTCACAATGCCGTGGATGACAGGGTAGCGCTCGCCGAAATAGCTGCTTTTCACATGACGTGCGGAGGCGGAGAAGATGAGTCCGGTGGCCTGACCCCCAAAGAAAGGCTCGGGTATCCCCATGATAGGATCGTTATAGACGCCGGGAGTGGACGGGAACAGACCGATTTTGTGGTAGGCTTCCAACTGGTGTTCCGGGTTTTGCAGCCAGGTCAGGACTTCAAAGGCTTCTTTGGGATGTTTGCTGGATTTGAGGATAGAAATGAACGAACCACCCAGGTTGCCGTCTCCTCCAGGAGCACGGGCGACTCTCCATTTGCCCGCTGTATCCGGCGCGGCCTCTGTGAGAACTTGCTTCATCCAAACAGCCCCTACAAAAGAGGCAATTTTGCCGTTATTGACCGAAGCGTTCCATTCGGGAGTCCAGCCATCCGCATTGGCGAGCAGATGCTTCTTGTGGAAATCGACAGCGGTTTTCCAGCCCAGACGGATGTCAGGAGATTGATTGCCAATATAGCTGCCATCCGGCTTGAAGTAGAGGTTTGTATGCTGAGCGAGCACTTGATTGTAAACGTTTACAATATTATCAGCCAAAAACGAACGGCTTCCGAATTTCTGCTGAAGTTGTTCTCCGGCTGCCATGTAATCATCCCATGTGCGGATCGAGGCACTAACCTTTTCAGGATCACTAGGCAAGCCTGCTTGCTTAAATAGATCGCTTCGATAGAAGAGGGCAGTAGGCCCAGTATCCATGGGAAATGCAATCATTTTACCATCAGGAGTGATCCCCTGATTCCATTTCCATTCCAAATATTGATCTTTTAGGCGGTCTGCTCCGAGCTCCCTTAAATCATAAAAACGATCCGCACTTGGAAATAGCTCCACCATCCAGTCGTTCAGAGCTACGATGTCTGGTTCACCAGAACGAGCTGCGAGCGTTGTCTTCAGTTTAGCTTTGAAGTCACCACCTATTTTTTGAGTTTTTAATTCAATGTTGGGAAAGTGTTTTTCCGCTTGGGCGAGTAGTTCATCATCAATGGAACGGTTCCAATACCATAATGTAAGCGTTATCTTTTTTCCATTTGACAAATTAGTTTCAGATGATTGACTTTCAGAGAACGAGGGTCCACTACAAGCACTGAACATAGTGAGAAAAGCAAGACATAATACCAACCATTGTACTGTCTTCACATCATTTCCCTCCTTGCTGTCTGAGATAATCTGCCTGCTAAACAAGTTGTAAATGGTTTAGCTCCATCATATGAAGCTGTTACCCATTTATGTGCATTGCCTTAACCAAAAACAAAAAATTTGAAACGTTTATCCATAAAAAAAAGCACGTGCGTCTGTTATATGAAGAACGCACGTACTTAAGTTAGGGATTCAGCTCATGACATCAACCGCAGTATTTCATCTTTCAGAATTTCGGACCGAGTCCCGAAAATAACCTGCAGGGTACCGTTACCAAGCCTGATGATTCCCGACGCTCCGAGCTGCCTGAGAGCTTGATCGTTAACTGCTTTGTCGTCTTTGACGACAAGACGCAGCCGTGTGATGCAGGCATCAATGCTTAGGATATTGTCCGAACCGCCGAGATAGGTTAGTACCCTGCCTGCCTGACTGGACGGAGTGTCGGATGTAGCGTTTGCTTTTTTATTGGGTACAGATTCGTTAGCCTCAGACAGGAGACTGTCTTCTCCATCATCTTCACGCCCAGGAGTTTTTAGGTTGAATTTGAGAATGATAAATCGGAACAGAAAGTAATAGATGAGGGCGAAGACAAGCCCGACCGGGATCATTCGCAATGGGTGAGTGGAGAGCTTCATATTGACCAAATAGTCAATGAGTCCTGCTGAAAAGGAAAAGCCCAGTTTGACATCCAATAGGTATACGACCAGGCCGCTCAGGCCTGTCAGCAGAGCATGAACGCCGTAAAGCAATGGTGCAATGAACATAAACGAAAATTCGAGGGGCTCGGTAATTCCGGTCAGGAACGATGCCAGCGCAGAACCGATGAAAATGGAAGCGACGGCTTTACGTTTTTCCGGTTTAGCCGTATGGATGAATGCGAGAGCGGCTGCCGGGAGAGCAAACATCATAATAGGGAAGAAACCGGACATGAATAGACCAGCTGATTTATCGCCTGCAAAGAAACGGGTCAGGTCACCATGAACAACTTCGCCAGCTGCATTCGTATAGTTACCAATCTGAAACCACGCGATTGAGTTTAGTACATGATGCAAACCGAGCGGGATCAGCAGCCGATTGGCAATCATGAATACCATTGATCCGATTCCGCCAAACCCGACAATCCAGTTGCCGAAGGCTGCAATCCCATCTTGTACCGGACTCCAGATCATTCCGAGCAGAATGGCCAGAATCATGGTCGTGAAGGCGGTAATCATGGGGACAAAACGTTTGCCTGAGAAGAAGCCAAGCCAATCCGGGAGCTGAATATTATGATATTTTTTAAACAGAAAAGCAGACCATCCACCGATAAAAATACCACCCAATACGCCCATGTCCAGCTTGACGTCGTCTGGAATATATGCAAATATACCCGGCACTGCCGCCAAAATACGGGTCAACACCATATAGGCAATGACTGCCGATAATGCGGCTACTGCGTCGCCTGCCAGACCAATGGCAACACCAATGGAGAAAATGAGCGCAAGGTTACCGAAGATAGCCCCCGCCCCCTCGTTCAGAAAAGGAGTGACATAATGATTCAGAAATCCGCCAACTACGGGACCAAACGGTATATCCGTTTCATAATTAATCAGAGCTAATCCTTGCAAAATCCCTGCGGCGGGTAGAGTAGCTACTGGAAGCATTAACGACTTGCCGATTTTTTGCAGAAATTTCAGCATAACATTCTTCCCTTCTTCATCGAGTTTGGGAGTGTCGTATTCATCCTGAAATCCTTACTTGTGCCCATTTTTTTACATCATAAATCGGGGGATCTAACATGGTCAACGATTATTTTAAGCTATGAAATGACGTAAATCCGCAGTTGACATCGCTTACATGCTTATATAGTATCAAATTTAAGTTAATAATCGTGACGGAGACAAGAGAGCCACGCAGACATCCCATGGTACAGCACAGGGTTGATTTGTGATGGCTTTTCTTTTTTTTGTGCGATGAAAGCGATCAAAATCGGGTGATCTATTGAGGAGGTAGGTTGTATGTCGCCATACGCAGCCGAATTCATAGGGACAATGATTCTTATTGCCCTAGGTGGCGGAGTGTGCGCAGGGGTGTCCCTGAAAAAGTCATTTGCCCACGCTTCCGGCTGGATTGTGGTCGGAATGGGTTGGGGGCTTGCGGTAGCTATTGCGGTGTATGCAGTGGGTCAAATCAGCGGAGCGCATTTGAATCCGGCAGTTACACTCGCGTTGGCATTTCAGGGTAGTTTTCCATGGCAAGATGTATCCGGCTATATTGTGGCTCAGCTTCTCGGGGCCATGGCGGGTGCGATCATCGTCGTTTTGCATTATTGGCCCCACTGGAAAGAGACGGAGGACACAGCAGCCAAACTCAGTGTATTCGCGACAGGACCAGCTATTGATCATCCGTTTGGCAACGTGCTTAGTGAAATGATAGGTACTTTCATCTTTGTGCTTGCTTTACTGTCGTTTGGTGCCAATTCATTTACAGACGGCCTGAAACCGCTGATTGTTGGTTTTTTAGTTGTCAGTATCGGTTTATCCCTTGGAGGCACAACGGGCTATGCCATCAATCCAGCGAGGGATTTTGGGCCGCGTCTGATGCATTATTTACTACCGATTCCCGGTAAGGGGGCGTCCAACTGGAAATATGCATGGGTGCCCATTATAGGACCGCTATTGGGGGGATCTTTCGCAGGGCCATTTTATCAGGCTGTTTTTAAGGGGAGTGTGACTCCAGCTTTCTGGATTTTACTAGGGATCATCGTGATTGTACTCTTGATTACCTTCCGTATGAGTCGTACTTATAAAAATCATAAAACGGATCACAAACTTACAGCGTAAAAACGATGGATTTACACGGGGAGAGATGAACAATGGGAAAATATATTTTGTCACTAGATCAGGGAACGACAAGCTCAAGAGCGATTTTGTTCAATAGCGAGGGAGATGTAGTGTACTCGGCTCAGCGAGAATTTCCGCAATATTTTCCTCATCCCGGCTGGGTAGAGCAGAATGCGAATGAAATCTGGAGCTCTATTCTCGGAGTCATTGCCTCCTGTCTTTCCGAATCCGGTGTAAAAGCAAATCAAGTGGCTGCCATCGGCATTACCAATCAGCGAGAATCGGTGGCTGTGTGGGACAAAAATACAGGAGTGCCCGTATATAATGTACTCGTATGGCAATCACGCCAAACCTCGGACATCTGTGAAGAATTGAAGCGACAAGGGCACGAGGAACTGTTTCACAGCAAAACAGGGCTGCTGATCGACCCGTATTTTTCAGGCACTAAAGTAAAGTGGATACTGGACCATGTAGAGGGCGCGCGGGAAAAGGCGGAACGAGGTGACCTGTTATTCGGTACGATTGACTCGTGGCTGATCTGGAAACTATCCGGCGGAAAGGCACATGTGACGGACTACTCGAATGCAGCCAGGACGCTCATGTACAACATTTATGAGCTAAAGTGGGACGAAGAGCTGCTGGACATTCTGGGTGTTCCGAAAATCATGCTGCCCGAGGTAAGACCTTCTTCTGAGGTATATGCGCACACCGTGGATTATCATTTCTTCGGTCAGAATGTACCGATCGCCGGTGCAGCAGGTGACCAGCAAGCAGCCTTGTTCGGTCAGGCATGTTACGAAAAAGGGATGATCAAAAATACTTACGGCACAGGCTGCTTTATGCTAATGAATACGGGGGATCAGCCTGTTGAATCTAAACACGGCCTGATTACGACCATCGCTTGGGGACTGGAGGAAGGCAAAGTGCAATACGCACTCGAGGGGAGTGTGTTTGTAGCGGGGTCGGCGATCCAGTGGCTGCGAGACGGGCTGCGTATGTTCCGTGAAGCGAAGGACAGTGAGCCTTATGCCGCTCGTGTTTCGTCTACGGAAGGAGTGTATCTTGTCCCCGCTTTTGTCGGACTGGGGAGCCCCTACTGGGATAGCGAGGTGCGCGGAGCGATGTTCGGCCTAACACGAGGGACCACGAAGGAGCATTTTATCCGCGCCACATTGGAGTCACTCGCTTATCAGACCAAAGATGTGCTTACAGCCATGGAGATCGATTCAGGTATTGCGGTGAAGACGCTGCGGGTGGATGGAGGAGCTGTATTGAACAATTTTCTGATGCAATTCCAGAGCGATATTTTAGATGCAACGGTGGAGCGGCCAGTGATCCATGAGACGACGGCACTGGGGGCTGCATGTCTGGCAGGTTTGGCTATTGGATATTGGAAGAGTACGGATGAACTTCGTAAGCGGGTGAGGGTGGAAACCTCTTTTGCCCCGAATATGGATGAATCAAGACGTGCAGACTTGTATGAAGGCTGGAAAAAGGCTGTGAATGCGACGATGGCCTACAAGTAATGATTAAGCGCTGGGTCTCTGAATATTAAACTGCAAAAAGATGACTTCTGAATCTTATCAGGAGTCATCTTTTTTAAGGCATGAGCTAACCTTTGACCTTCGTATGGTTCCAATGTTGGCCGGTTCCGCAGGAACTACGAATGACCAGTTCCGGCTCGACTTTAATACATTTGGTATCCATTTGTTTATTCATCAGGTCAAACAGCACCATAGCAGCTAGACGGCCTATTTTTTGCTTGTCTTGTTTTACAGTTGTCAGTGGAGGTTCGGTATAACGACAGGCTTCTATATCATCACATCCCACTACAGCAATATCCTCGGGTACCCTCAAGCCGCTTTCCTTGAAAGCACGTATGGCACCAAAGGCAAGCAGGTCGGTAGCCGCAAAAATAGCTTTTGGTAAATTTCCTTGCTGTATCCACGCCTTCGCGACCTGGTATCCATCTTCTGCCGCGTAGTCCTTACCATATACGACCCATTCAGGTCTGACATCAAGACTAAACCGTTTTAGTGAAGCGATAAAGGCCTCCTCTCTCTCTTTAATAACCAAGGAGGGGCGTTCAATGCCTATAAAACCCATGTCGCGGTATCCATTCATGTAAAAGTGCTCAACAACCTTCATTGAAATCTTCTGATTGTCGGACATAATGTAGCAGGAGCTGGCTCCGGTTAGCTCAATATCGACACCGATGCAGGGGATAGGGCTGGCGTCGAGATCAAAAACACTCTTCTCCACTTCATCTCCAGCGATAATAATGCACCCGTCCACTGAAAAATATTTCGAGCGTGCCAAATAGTCCTCTCCATTATCCAGAAATTTCTCATTTGAAAAAAACAGCAGATCGTAACCGAGCAAGCCAATCTGTTTTTTGAAGACATTAATGATATCTACAAAAAAAGGATGACTAAAATCAACATTCAGCTTACCAGCAAATATAACGCCTACCAGATTAGATTTTTTGGTAGCCAGCGTTTTAGCCGAGGAGGAGGGTCTATAGCCTGTTTCCTCCATGATTTTAAGTACCCGCTGCCGGGTTTCCTCACTGATGTCTGTGTAATTGTTAATGATTTTCGAAACCGTTGCTACTGAAACGCCTGCCATGCTAGCTATTGTTTTTATATTCATGGAATCCTCCGCAACTAAACTGATTTAGTTAAATTGACTTTGTTTTTCAAAATTAATGATTACTCGTATTCTATGCTACCTCATAGAAGTGAGTCAACCGTGCTAATAAAGGATGACTCCTAATATTTTAAGGAGTAATAACGGTGATTTGTGTTTTATTTGATAATTTACAAATCTCTATTTACAAATACAGGCTATCCGATACATAATAGTAGCTGTAATTAACTAAACCGCTTTCGTAAAGGTAAGTGCATTTATTCTAAGATAGCCGGAGCTGTGAAGTCTTGATTCCTGAAAGGATGATACCAAGTATGAATGAGAATACCTATACATTCCCCACCACGTTTATGTGGGGAACTTCGACCTCTTCTTATCAAATTGAAGGTGGCGTGGATGAGGAAGGAAGAACGCCTTCTATTTGGGATACTTTCTGTCAAGTACCCGGGAAGGTGATCGGAGGGGACTGCGGAGATGTGGCTTGTGACCATTTTCACCGCTTTAAGGAAGACGTGCAATTAATGAAGCAACTTGGCTTTTTACATTACCGTTTTTCCGTGGCCTGGCCGCGCATTATTCCCGCACCTGGCGTGGTTAACGAACAGGGGCTACTCTTCTATGAGCGTCTGCTGGATGAGATTGAGTCGGCTGGGCTGATTCCAATGCTGACGCTGTATCATTGGGATCTGCCGCAGTGGATTGAGGACGAGGGTGGCTGGACGCAGCGAGAGACTATCCAACATTTTAAAACGTATGCCTCTGTAATCATGGATCGATTTGGACAGCGTATAAGCTGGTGGAATACGATAAATGAGCCCTACTGCGCCTCTATTTTGGGCTATGGTACAGGCGAGCATGCCCCCGGCCATGAGAACTGGAGGGAAGCTCTTGCTGCCGCTCATCATATTCTGATGTGTCACGGGATAGCCATGAACTTACACAAGGAAAAGGGCCTGACGGGCAATATCGGTATTACGCTGAACATGGAGCATGTCGATGCAGCCTCTGAACACTCCGAGGATGTAGCCGCTGCTGTCCGGCGGGATGGCTTTATTAATCGTTGGTTTGCCGAGCCATTGTTTAACGGGAAATACCCTGAGGATATGGTGGAATGGTACGGGGAGCACTTGAACGGATTGGATTTTGTACAGCCTGGTGATATGGAGCTGATTCAGCAGCCAGGGGATTTTTTGGGCATCAACTACTACGCCCGCAGTATCATTCGAGCGACTACAGACGCTTCGTTGCTTCAGGTCGAGCAGATTTCCATAGAAGAACCGGTAACGGATATGGGATGGGAGATTCACCCTGAATCCTTTTATAAGCTGCTGACACGGATTGAGAAGGATTTTACCAGAGGATTATCCATCCTGATTACAGAAAACGGAGCAGCGATGAAGGACGAACTGGTGAATGGAAAGATTGAAGACATTGGGCGTCAGCATTACATTGAGGAACATTTAAAGGCATGCCATCGCTTTATTGGGGAGGGAGGTCAGCTTAAGGGCTATTTTGTATGGTCATTCCTCGATAACTTCGAATGGGCCTGGGGATACAGCAAACGTTTTGGGATTATACACATCAATTACGACACGCAGGAACGGACACCCAAACAAAGTGCGCTGTGGTTCAAGCAAGTGATGGCGAATAACGGGTTTTAAAAAGAAAAGGGGTGCACGATGCAGCAGTATTATTTTGACGATCAAGGACGTTTTGTGATTGAGAATTTTGCGCAGGCCAAGCCCTTTTCCAGTTTTCTACCCGGTATTGCTGGTGTTCAGGGAATTCCTCTGTGGGCGTATTATGTTAATCGTGGACAAGGAATTGCGAGCTTTGGTGTGGAGGATAAGAATGGAGCTATCATGGAGTTTTTTCCGGCCAACCGAACAGCTCCTTTATTGCTAGCAGTGCTAATCCTGATGCAAGTTTGCATGGAACGGGATATATCGCGAGGCTGAGCGGATCTACAGCAGAATTTATTCATATGTGGATATGGATGATGACGGGCGGGCAGCCGTTTGGCTATGATCATAGGGGCCTATCCTTGAAGCTGGAGCCCAAGCTGCCAGGCTGGCTGTTCACAGCTACAGGTGAGCTATCTTTCTGTTTTCTCGGAAGCTGTCAGGTGACTTATTTTAATACGGATCGCAAGGATACTTATCCACCGGAATGCATAGTGACCCAGTATGTACTGCATTACGCTAGTGGCGAAAAGAAGACGATAAGACAGGCTATATTAGATCATAAAGAGGCACAAGATGTGAGAGAGCGGTTGATTTCCCGTATCGAGGTATATTTGGGGACATAGCTCCATTCATTAAAGCGGTCATGCTGCAATAACAGAGCATGACCGCTTTTTAAAGTTTCATAAATCCTTGTGTCAGGGCAGGGGACTTATGCTGAAATATCTTGCAACTCCAATATCACAGGACAGTGGTCACTGCCTGTAATATGACAATCAATGTTCGCATCCATCAATAGCGAACGAAGTCTCTCCGAGACGAGGAAGTAATCGATCCGCCAGCCAATATTCCTTTCTCTCACCTTTGGCATGTAGGACCACCAGGAATAAACATCCGTCCGGTCAGGATAAAAGGTTCTGAAGGTATCTATAAATCCGGCGTCTAGCAGCTGTGACATGCGTTCCCGTTCCTCAGGCGTAAAACCGGCATTTCCGTAGTTAGCTTTGGCGTTTTTGAGATCGATCTCCTGATGAGCTACGTTCAAGTCTCCACACACGATGACAGGCTTCAAAGCATCCAGTTGTTGCAGGTAGCTGCGAAAACGGTCTTCCCATTCCAGTCTGTAGGGCAGTCGGGATAAGTCCCGTTTGGTATTTGGTGTGTACACATTGACGAGATAAAATTTTTCGAATTCCAAAGTGATGGTTCGGCCCTCCGGTTCTTCATTTTCTTCAAGTCCATAATGCACAGAGAGCGGCTTGATTTTGGTGAAAATAGCCGTGCCGGAATATCCTTTTTTCTCAGCATAATTCCAGTATTGTGTGTATTCCTCCATGTTCTCCATGAGGATCTGCCCTTCTTGAAGCTTCGTTTCCTGTACGCAAAAAATATCGGCATTCGTTTCTTTTAAATAAGTATAAAACCCTTTGGTCACACAGGCTCTTAAGCCATTTACATTCCAAGATATTAATTTCATTTGATTAATCTCCTTGCTACTTCACGCGGTCAAGCGATGTGATTTGTATATCCTTTGTTGACATAAGCTTATAAATGTCTTCTATCTGGACTTCATAGGTCTTTTCATCAAAATGGTCCTGACCAAACATATAATCGTTTAGTTCTATTGCCTTAAGGTTTCGGTTGGTATTCATAGCCGAAGGGAAGTATTCGATGTCTAATGAGGCTTTATTTCCGGCCAACACTGTTTTGAGAACTTTTGCAGTTTGTAATACCCGTTCTTTTTCCAATGACAATCCTGAGTCAGTTAGATCCTCGAATACAATTATACGAATATATTGATCGCCGACCGCTTCGGGATTCAGTTTAAAATCGTCGTATTCTTTGATCATTTTATCTGTTTCCCCTTCTTGCACCCCAGAATGAACAGCGGCTGCATCATTGTATAGCTTCTGTATAACAGGTTTGAGCTTCATGTCCAGTTGGCTCTCCCAAAGGGCGTTAAGATATTTTTCTCTAAATGGGACATCCTCATAAGGACGCTTGGTCATGTTAAAGAGGACGGAAGGATGACGATTAGAGATCGCCTCCATGGTATATTCAGTGAAGGGAATACTATGATAGCTAATATTTTGAATTTGAAAGTCCTCTCCGTATTTCTGCTCCAGATATTGCTCTGATTCTGCGGCTACGTTGCGTTTATTTTCACCTGTTTGTGTAAAAGGTTCTATAATATCTACGTATTTCATTGTGACTGCAAGAAGTAGAAGTGTAGCTCCCACAGTGAGACTGAGCAACATGCGCCATTTGGAAGGCAACGATGCACTTGTCGGCGCGCTACCCACATTGCTTGTAATTTGAAAAGATCGTATTGTAAAAATAATGCCTAAAATGTGGAGAATAATGGCCAGCGGTCCCGAAATAATAAGCAGGTATCCGAGAGAAAATAATGTAAAATAGATCAGAATTCCCTGTGTGATGATCAGAGCCGCTCCTCCAATCATATAGGAAGGAATGGCGAGATAAAACATACCCAATCCAGTACCTAATATAGAAAGCAAAGTGGCAACAAAACGATGAATTTCCCGCGACTTTTGGAGTTTATTCGTAGTCAAGGGAGTCAGCCAACCTCCTTTACTTCAAAATGGTGTAACATGATAGATGATAGCAATATCTGCGTTTTATTGAAAGAGTAGTGACTTGAAACCAGCGCCTAAAGTAGCGTGGCAGACTATTCTTTCTACATTATTTATCATCAAAAAAAGCTCCCTTGCGGAAGCTTTTTTTTGATGTAATTTATCAAGAGAGATACTCTCCCTATGGTTGACTGCGAAGTATAGGCTAACGATGCCGATGGGCCGACGTTCCCCTGTGAGTTATCTCATGAGAACAAAAAAGCCTCCATTATGGAAGCTTCTTGTTATGACGTCCCAGGAGGGATTCGAACCCCCGACCGACGGCTTAGAAGGCCGTTGCTCTATCCAGCTGAGCTACTGGGACATAAAATTCAAGCGAATATTAATATATCATATGGATAAAAGAAATTCAAGTCTTATTTTGCATATATCGCTTATTTAGGCTTTATACAGCATAAATTCTGAGTAGACGTAGTTTTTTTTGCCTTATAAAAGGGTATGTTAGAATACAGGTGAATATGTGTAAGACGAGTGGTTGGACTTCGGCTACTGTTTCTCATATAATCTACAAATACTTGAGCTTGTGAAGGAGAGGGGGTGCCTTGAATAAAGGACTCCAAGGTGACGACAAAAGAAAATAATATTGTATTGTTTCCGAAGACACTGGACTATTATCAAATCCAACTTACTGTGATGCTTGAAAACGAACGTTACGGAGAGGCGATGGCGATGCTGCGTTTTTTAATGCAGTGTCAGGGACAGGAGCAGAAGCAATATGATGAATGGAACGCTCTATTACAATGGCTGGAAGCTGCATTTCCACAGTACGCTGACAGCGGGGCGGTAACGGACGCTGTGGAAGAAGAGGTCAGTGAAGTAGAGTTAGCTCGCCGTCATGCACGCTTTAAGCAGGAGCAGGATGCGGGCTACGGCAACAAGCTGTTGCGGATGGCTATGGATGAACCCTTATCCGAACAGACGATTTTAGCGTTGGAGCAGTTGTCCTATTTGGAACTGCCAGAAATCGACGATGCCTTGCTTCGCTGGATTACGGACCGGGAAATCCATCCTTTACTTCAATTCCGTGTTCTACAGACAATGCGACGACGCGGAATGGAAGGGACGATAGAAATCAGACGGGGTGATGAACAAGCGGAAATCGACATTGAAACGGTTCCGTTACAGCCTGGTGATTTTCCAGAGTCGATTATGCGTATTTTGGAACGGGTGGCTGATCAGACTGAGGTGCACGAGCCTACACTATTCTATTTTGCACAGGAGTTGTGGTCACAGTTTGTGATGGCAGTATACGGTACGAATGATTATAGATCCATGTTGGTGGAAGAGGACGGAATGCCGGATATTTGGGCTGCAGCACTCCATCAGACCGTTTCGGAAAGTTTGAACGGTAATAATAATGAGGAAGAAACCCGTGCTATATATGGTATTACAGATGCGTTGCGCTTCCGTTTTGAGCAGGCGTATCGGTCGATGCGACTATTCGTAGCGGCGGGAATGCACACTCCTTAGTGACCGGAAACGTTTACCTGTGAAGCATTCAAAGGGCTGCTCTTGAAAAAGACAGTAATGTTAGATATACTATAGTGGTTATTTTGTGTGCGTTGATTGTAATGAAAACTAAGTGAAGATTTTGTTGGAGGGGAAAGCATAAAATGAAAGCAACTTGGGAGAAAATAGAGAAGAACCTTGGGGTTCTTGAAGTTGAGGTTGACGCGGATCGTGTAGCCGCTGCACTCGACAAAGCTTTTAATAAAGTGGCAAAACAAGTAAGTGTACCAGGATTCCGTAAAGGTAAAGTACCACGTCCTATCTTTGAAAAACGCTATGGTATTGAAAGTCTGTACCAAGATGCAATTGACATCCTGTTGCCAGAAGCTTACAGCCAAGCTGTAGAGCAAACGGACATCTTCCCGGTTGACAGCCCTGACGTTGAAATTGATCAATTTGCTAAAGGCGAATCTTTCAAGTTCAAAGCAAAGGTTACTGTTAAACCTGAAGTGACTTTGGGCGATTACAAAGGCGTAGAAGTGCCTGTAAGCAAACTCGAAGTAAGCGACGAAGAACTGGCTCAAGAACTGGAGCGCCTGCAACAACGTCATGCTGAACTGGTTGTCGTTGATGAAGATGCTGCTCAATCCGGTGATACAGCTATTATTGACTTCGACGGTTCCGTGGACGGTGTACCATTCGAAGGCGGACAAGCTGAGAAGTATTCTTTGGAACTGGGATCTAACACATTCATCCCTGGTTTTGAAGAGCAAGTGGTTGGTTTGCACACTGGCGATTCCAAGGACGTTGAAGTAACGTTCCCTGAGAACTACCATTCTGCTGACCTCGCTGGCAAACAAGCGGTATTCAAAGTGAAAGTTCACGAACTGAAACGCAAAGTTCTTCCTGAGCTGGACGATGAATTTGCTAAAGATGTAAGCGAATTTGACACACTGGCTGAATTCAAGGAAGACTTGAAAAAGCAATTGTTGGATCGTAAGGAAAACGAAGCTAAAGCAGCTCGCGAGGGTGCTGTAGTGGAGAAGGTTGCTGAGAATGCAACAATCGACATTCCTGAAGCAATGGTGAAGAGCGAAGTGCAAAACATGGTTCGCGATTTCGACAACCGTTTGCGTAGCCAAGGTATGAACCTTGAAATGTTCCTTGGATTCTCTGGTCAAAGCAAGGAAGACCTGGAAGAGCAAATGAAAGCTGATGCTGAGAAGCGCGTACGTAACAACCTCGTGCTGGAGCAAGTGGCTAAAGCAGAAAACATCGAAGTTTCCGAAGCGGAAATTGATGAAGAACTGAAAAACATGGCTGAAGCTTACAAACGTTCAGTTGAAGAAATCCGTAGCATTCTGGAAGGTAACGGCTCGTTCGCTAACCTGAAAGAAGAAATTTCACTGCGCAAAACCATTGCTTTGTTGGTGGAAAACAGCAAAGATGTAGAAGCGCCAGTTGAAGCTGCTGAGTAATTCAGACGATAAAATATACGGAGTATGCTGTAACAAGCTGAAACGTAGTAATTAGATAGGGATAAGGCACGTAGTGAAAGTTACGTGCCTTATTTTTACCTTTGATAACCCAAATTTTAGTCGTTTATGGAAAGTGCTGTGAGTCGCGTTTTCTTGTTTTACATAAGTCACTACCGTATATTTGCACATACATACGAAACATGGTTAAATATGAGAAGGTCTCGGCAGAGTGTACTGTAAATAGCCCGCACTGCATATATGAGCGCATGCAAATATGACACGAGACTCTGAACATGTTAAAATATTTTGTAAGGTGTTCACGTTTCATGCTTGCTGCTTCCGTTTTAATGGGACATAAGGAAGCGGATGAATACAGGTGTTCATTTTAATAAAGAAAAGAGGTTGGTCGTGATGAGTCTCGTCCCTATGGTTGTGGAACAAACGAATCGAGGAGAACGATCTTACGATATTTACTCGCGGTTGCTTAAGGATCGTATTATTTTCCTAAGTGGCCCGATTGATGACGATGTCGCCAATCTCGTCATTGCACAGCTATTGTTCCTTTCTGCGGAAGATCCAGAGAAGGATATTAATTTGTACATTAACTCGCCAGGCGGTTCTGTAACTGCGGGCATGGGTATATATGATACAATGCAATTCATTAAGCCGGACGTATCGACGATCTGTGTAGGCATGGCTGCAAGTATGGGTTCGTTGCTGCTAACAGCGGGTGCGCCAGGTAAGAGATACGCGCTTACCAATAGTGAAGTCATGATTCATCAGCCACTTGGTGGCATTCAGGGGCAAGCCTCCGATATGCTGATTCATGCGGACTGGATTATCAAAACACGTGCTAAGCTGAATCAAATCTATGTAGAGCGTACGGGTCAGCCCCTCGAAAAAATCGAACGTGATACTGACCGGGATTTCTTCATGGAAGCGGAAGAGGCAAAAGCATACGGTATCATTGACCAGGTGCTGTCTAAACCGATTAATCTGTAAAGGGGTGGCTCTATGTTTAAATTTAATGATGAAAAAGGACAATTGAAATGTTCTTTCTGCGGTAAATCTCAGGATCAGGTTCGCAAGCTTGTTGCCGGACCGGGCGTATATATATGTGACGAATGCATTGAGTTGTGTACGGAGATTGTAGAAGAGGAATTGGGTCATGAAGAAGAAGTAGATCTGAAAGACATTCCGAAACCAATGCAAATCCGTGACATTCTGGACCAATATGTTATTGGTCAGGATCAAGCGAAAAAATCGTTGTCTGTAGCGGTATATAATCACTACAAACGAATTAATACTCAAAACAAAATTGATGATGTGGAACTGCAAAAAAGTAACATCTTGATGCTTGGACCTACAGGTTCGGGTAAAACGTTGCTTGCGCAAACCATGGCTAAAATTTTGAACGTTCCTTTTGCTATCGCAGATGCCACTTCCCTTACGGAAGCAGGTTATGTGGGTGAAGACGTTGAAAATATTTTGCTGAAACTGATTCAAGCTGCCGATTATGATGTAGAAAAAGCCGAACGCGGCATTATCTACATTGACGAAATTGATAAAGTAGCCCGCAAATCCGAAAACCCGTCCATTACGCGTGACGTTTCGGGTGAAGGTGTACAGCAGGCGTTGCTTAAAATTTTGGAAGGCACGGTTGCTTCTGTACCACCTCAAGGCGGTCGCAAGCATCCACATCAAGAGTTTATTCAAATTGACACCACGAATATCCTGTTCATTTGCGGTGGTGCCTTTGATGGTCTGGAGCAAATGATCAAACGTCGTATCGGTAAAAAGGTTATCGGCTTCAACGCTACCAGCGAACAAAAAGACCTGAAACCAGGCGAATATACTTCAATGGTATTGCCTGAGGATCTTTTGAAATTCGGTCTGATACCGGAATTTGTAGGACGCTTGCCAGTAATTTCTACGCTGGAGCCGCTTGATGAGAACACATTGGTTCGTATTCTGTCCGAACCGAAAAATGCGTTAACCAAGCAATACCAGAAGCTGCTTGAGCTGGATAATGTGCAACTGGAGTTTAAGCAAGATGCTCTGGAAGCCATTGCTCGTGAAGCGATCAAGCGTAACACGGGTGCCCGTGGCCTTCGTGCGATCATCGAAGGTATTATGCTGGACGTAATGTATGAGGTTCCTTCCCGTGAGGATGTGACTACTTGCGTCATCAATGAGCAGGTTGTAAAAGACAAAATCGCACCGGAACTCGGTGGTACAGATAAGGATAAAAAACAAGAAGAGAGCGCCTAAGGATTGATACTTCGCGATCTCTAAAACATGAGAAGCCGGATCTCCACTTCACTAAACCTGTATGAGGTTTTAAGGGGTGGAGGTTTGGCGTTAATGGGAGAGAAAAGTACATGTTCTTAAGACAAGACACACGTCCCGTTAAAGTCGGGAATCTGACGATTGGCGGCAGCAATGAAGTCATCATCCAAAGCATGTGTACAACTAAAACAGCAGATGTGGAAGCAACTGTAGCCGAGATTCTTCGCTTGGAAGAAGCCGGATGTCAACTGGTGCGGGTTACCGTCAACAATGAGGAAGCTGCCGCAGCCATTAAGGAAATTAAAAAACGGATTCATATTCCGCTAGTTGCAGATATTCACTTTAATCACAAGCTGGCTCTACTGGCAATTGAAAATGGGATTGATAAAGTTCGCATTAATCCAGGTAACATAGGACGACGTGAAAAAGTAGAAGCTGTCGTGAAGGCATGTAAGGAAAAAGGGATTCCGATTCGAATTGGTGTGAATGCCGGGTCATTGGAACAGCATTTACTTGATAAGTATGGCTACCCTACGCCAGAAGCGATGGTAGAAAGTGCGCTGTATCATATCGGGATACTGGAAGAACTTGATTTCCATGACATTATCGTGTCACTGAAGGCGTCTGATGTTCCTATGGCGATTGCTGCTTATACGAAGGCCGCTGAAATTATTAAGTATCCGCTCCATCTGGGTATTACCGAAGCGGGTACACTCTTTACGGGTACAGTTAAAAGCGCGGCAGGTATGGGCGCTTTGCTAGCATCAGGCATCGGCTCCACAATGCGTATTTCACTTAGTGCTGATCCGGTGGAAGAAGTGAAGGTAGCCCGTGAGTTGCTCAAGACGTTTGGATTAATCACAAACGCAGCTACATTGATTTCTTGTCCGACTTGCGGACGTCTGGATATTGATCTGTTCTCTATTGCCAACGAGGTAGAAGACTACATTGCAAAACTCAAGGTACCGATTAAAGTATCAGTACTGGGTTGTGCAGTAAATGGCCCGGGTGAAGCGAAGGAAGCTGATATTGGAATTGCCGGAGCGCGCGGTGAAGGCCTTTTGTTCCGTTATGGAAAAATGATTCGCAAAGTACCTGAGGCTGATATGGTGGACGAATTGAAAAAAGAAATTGATATCATCGTCAAAGCATATGAGGAAACAGGGAAAATACCTGGACGTGAAGAACGTCATACCGCCGAGAAGGTGTAGGCAAAAAGCAGTTATTATAAAGAGGCATAGTCATAATCTATTGTCATCATTTAAACGCCGTGGAGAGCAGCTCTGCTACAGAACTGTTCTTCGCGGTGTTTTTGTATTTCTCTCTGATCTTTTGAAAGACCGCCGTTTAGCTATCGCGGAAAAGGAAATACTGTTTTTCATAGAGCGGCATTTTTAAAATTGCTGAGATGAGAAACGGAGGAAATACGATGGACTTGACTATGATTTTGTTATTGGTGCAAATGTTTTTCGGGATTGTTATTGGTCTGTATTTCTGGAACCTCCTGCGGAGCCAGAAAACGAACCGTAGTGCGGTGGATCGGGAATCCCGCAAGGAATTGGATAAGCTACGCAAATTGCGTTCTATTTCACTTACCAAGCCGTTGGCTGAACGCACACGTCCTGCCACATTACAGGATATCGTGGGTCAGAAGGATGGACTGCGCGCGCTCAAGGCTGCGTTATGTAGTGCGAATCCGCAGCATGTCATTATTTATGGCCCGCCGGGTGTAGGGAAGACAGCTGCTGCACGCGTTGTGCTGGAAGAGGCTAAGAAGAATCTGTCCTCTCCGTTCAAGGGAGACGCCAAATTCACGGAGATTGATGCTACGACGGCCCGCTTTGATGAGCGCGGTATTGCGGACCCGCTGATAGGTTCAGTGCATGATCCAATCTATCAAGGGGCAGGAGCGATGGGGGTAGCGGGTATCCCACAACCTAAACCCGGAGCTGTGACGAAGGCGCATGGGGGGATGCTGTTCATTGATGAGATTGGTGAGCTGCATCCAACGCAGATGAATAAACTCTTGAAAGTACTGGAGGATCGCAAGGTATTTTTGGAGAGTGCGTATTACAACTCGGAAGATTCGAATACTCCTGCTTATATCCACGATATTTTCCAAAACGGTTTGCCAGCCGATTTTCGTTTGGTGGGTGCGACGACCCGTTCGCCGCATGAACTGCCACCTGCGATTCGCTCCCGGTGCATGGAGATTTATTTCCGTGCCTTGCAGCCACAGGAGATTGCTCGTATTGCAGAGGATGCCGTCCACAAGCTAGGCTTTGGCCCTTGTCCTGAGGCGGTAGAAGTTGTACAGCGTTACGCAACGAACGGTCGGGAGGCGGTCAATATGATCCAGCTGGCTGCTGGTTTGGCACTTACCGAGAAAAGGGAATGTCTCAATGCTTCCGACGTCGAATGGGTAGCGGGCAGTAGTCAAATTCAACCGCGTCCTGACCGAAAAATACCAGGCTTGCCGCAAATCGGATTCGTTAACGGATTAGCTGTATATGGCCCGAACATGGGGATGCTGCTTGAAATTGAAGTTACAGCAGTTCCGGTTCCTGAGGGAAAGGGCAGCTATAATATTACGGGGGTTGTGGATGAGGAAGAAATCGGAGGCGGGTCCCGTACACTGCGTCGTAAGAGCATGGCTAAAGGTTCTGTAGAAAATGTTCTAACCGTTTTGCGTACGCTCGGATTGTCTCCGTCGAATTACGATTTGCATATCAATTTTCCTGGGGGTACGCCGGTAGATGGCCCGTCCGCAGGAATTGCGATGGCAACAGCCATTGCTTCCGCGATGCGGGGAATTCCGGTGGATCATGAAATTGCAATGACTGGCGAAATTAGCATCCATGGTCGTGTCAAACCGATTGGTGGTGTATTAGCCAAGGTTGAAGCCGCTTTTCAGGCAGGAGCCAAAAAAGTGATCATTCCGCAGGACAACTGGCAAGCTCTTTTTGACAGCATTGAGGGTTTAAAAGTGATTCCCGTACAGTCGGTTACCGAAGTGTTCCGACATGTGTTCGGGGAAGAGATAACGTCGGATTCGCCTGTACATGCGCCAATTGAGACTTTTCGCCCATCCCAATCTTCCTTGTTACAGGCTGATGGAACGCATAACGGGACGATATCAGATACAGGATCTTGCTGATGAACCACCCTTTCATTGGTTTTTTCATAAAACATTTGATAAAATATGAAAGATAACAACTTGAGGATTGTAAAATCCGGAACCTGAGAATCACTGGAGGTGCGAAAGCGATGGGACCCACCAAGACAAAAGGTCGTCGTTTTCCTTTGCTGCCTTTAAGAGGGCTTCTGGTCTACCCGAGTATGGTTCTGCATCTCGATGTGGGCCGGGAAAAATCGGTCAAGGCTTTGGAAAAAGCGATGGTTGAAGACAATTTGATTCTCCTGTGTTCTCAATCAGAAGTAAATATTGAAGAACCTACACAAGAGGACATCTTTCGAGTCGGCACGGTAGCCAAGGTACGCCAGATGCTCAAACTTCCTAATGGAACCATTCGAGTATTGGTGGAAGGGCTGGAACGGGCCGAGATTATTCAATATACGGACAATGAAGAATATTACGAGGTAATGGCGAAGGAGCTGCACGAGGCAGAAAACGTACAGCCTGAGACGGATGCGCTAATGCGCACTGTATTAACTCAGTTCGAGCATTATATCAACTTGTCCAAAAAGGTAACACCGGAGACTCTCGCTGCGGTATCGGATATTGAGGAGCCGGGACGGCTAGCAGACGTAATCACAAGTCATTTGACGCTCAAAATTAAGGAAAAGCAGGATATACTGGAGACGATCGACGTTACTCAGCGTCTGGAGAAGCTTCTGGATATTTTGAACAATGAGCGTGAAGTACTGGAGCTGGAACGTAAAATCAACCAGCGTGTGAAGAAGCAGATGGAAAAGACGCAGAAGGAGTATTATCTGCGTGAACAAATGAAGGCAATTCAGAAGGAACTTGGCGAGAAGGAAGGTCGCGCGGGAGAAGTTGAAGAACTGCGCAACCAGCTAAGTGAACTAGAGTTGCCTGTTCCGGTGAAGGAGAAGGTCGAAAAGGAAATCGATCGTCTGGAAAAAATGCCGGCAAGCTCTGCCGAGGGTGGCGTCATCCGTAATTATGTGGATTGGTTGTTAAGCTTGCCATGGAACAAGTTTACCGATGATGATCTGGATATCGTCAAAGCTGAAGAGGTACTTAATAACGACCACTACGGATTGGATAAACCCAAGGAGCGTGTATTGGAGTATTTGGCTGTACGCAAGCTGGTGAAGACCATTAAGGGACCGATTCTGTGTCTCGTGGGTCCGCCAGGGGTCGGCAAGACCTCGTTGGCCCGTTCGATTGCCAAATCCATGGGTCGGGAATTTGTCCGCATCTCTCTCGGAGGTGTGCGGGATGAAGCGGAAATCCGTGGTCACCGTCGGACTTATGTTGGTGCGATGCCAGGGCGGATCATTCAGGGGATGAAGACCGCAGGAACGTCTAATCCAGTATTTTTGCTGGATGAGATTGATAAAATGGCTTCCGATTTTCGAGGAGATCCATCGGCGGCATTGCTCGAAGTGCTTGATCCTGAACAAAACAATACGTTCAGTGACCATTTTGTTGAGCTGCCGTTTGACCTGTCCAATGTGATGTTTGTAACGACAGCCAATGCTGCACACAACATCCCGCGTCCGCTAATGGACCGCATGGAGACGCTCTATATTCCTGGCTACACCGAACTGGAGAAGCTGGAAATCGCCAATCGGTACCTATTGCCCAAGCAGAAGAGAGAGCATGGCTTGGACGAGGAACAACTGGTTATCGGGGAGGATACGCTACTGCGTGTCATTCGCGAATATACGCGTGAATCTGGTGTGCGGAATCTTGAGCAGCAAATGGCTTCTCTGTGCCGCAAGGCGGCGAAGTCCGTTGTATCTGGTGGCGAAGGACCAATTCAAATCACACCGGATAATCTGAAGGATTATCTGGGTATCGCTAAATTCCGTTACGGTGTTGCAGAACTGGAGGATCAGATCGGTACGGTTACAGGCTTGGCATGGACAGAGGTCGGTGGTGAAACACTGATGATTGAAGTGACGGTCGTACCTGGTAGTGGTAAACTGATTCTTACGGGTAAACTGGGAGACGTTATGAAGGAATCTGCACAGGCGGCATTCAGCTACACCCGTTCCAAAGCAGTTGATCTGGGCATTGAACTAGACTTTTATGAGAAAAATGATATCCACATTCATATTCCTGAGGGTGCGATTCCGAAGGATGGTCCATCTGCGGGAATTACTATTGCTACCGCGTTAATTTCAGCTTTGACCAACCGTCATGTATCCAAGGATGTGGCTATGACGGGCGAAATTACTCTACGCGGCCGTGTATTGCCGATTGGTGGTTTAAAAGAGAAGTCGCTGGCTGCCCACCGGGCAGGCTACAAAAAAATTCTGCTTCCCAAAGATAATGAACGGGATTTAAAGGATATTCCCGACAGTATCCGGCAGGATGTTGAATTTGTCCCCGTTGCCCATATGGATCAGGTGCTAAAGCATGCTTTGGTTGAGCAGGCAAGGGTACATTAGAGAGGAATTAAGGACACAATGAAAGTAACAAAAGCAGAATTTATAATAAGTGCGGTTGGTCCCGATCAGTTTCCTGTGGACGCTTTGCCAGAGATTGCTCTGGCGGGGCGCTCCAATGTAGGAAAGTCTTCATTGATTAATCGGTTGATTAACCGTAAAAATTTGGCGCGTACCAGTTCTACGCCAGGTAAAACCCAGCAACTCAATTATTACCGGATTAATGATGATCTCTATTTTGTCGATTTTCCCGGTTACGGTTACGCCAAGGTATCCAAAACGTCCCGCAAGGCTTGGGGGCAGATGATTGAGTCTTATTTGCTGGAGCGTGAGCCACTCAAACTGGTGCTTCAAATGGTAGATTTGCGCCATCCGCCGTCCAAGGACGATATCATGATGTATGATTGGCTGCGTCATAACGGGCTTCCCGTATGTGTAGTAGGCACGAAGGCAGATAAAATCCCTAAAACGCGGCGAGAAAAGCATTACAAGGTAATCAAGCAGGAACTCGGAATACTTCCCGGGGGATTGTTTATCCCCTTTTCATCCGAAGAAGGTATGGGCAAGGAAGAGCTGTGGTCTGTCATCTCCAGCTATATAGAGAATGACGAAGAAGAGCAGACGGAATTGTAAGGCTAGGGACGTCCTTGAGGACGTCCTTTTTTCATGGTTCGGGCTTCAAAAAAATAAACTTACTAAATAGGTGGGAATAATATATAATAACAAAAAGAACTCGTGGATTTTAAGCCGAAAAGTGAGTATATGGGGGATAATGCAGTCTCAACCCCATCATTTTCCGTTTATTTCCGATGTATGGCGGGAATTTATGATTTGATGTGCAAGAAAAGCACTTTAGGTCTGATGTATAATAAATTTAAAGCTTAAACTTATAGGTTCAGGAAAGAATTGAGGAGATGGGTATGGCTCAGCGGTTAGCCACAGAGTATGTTAAAACCACTTTGACCTTGTCGGAAACCCAAATGGACGAATTTTTGCGGGCAGTGGATGATCCCCAGGTGCATTACTATATTAAAGTTCTAGATAACGGAAGACAGGAAATCGTTCTGGAGCATAGTGCGGGTGAGGAAGTTCATTTGTTTTTTGAAGCCAAAGAGGGAGCGTTTGTGTGTGAATTGACTTGTCGCTTAATTCATCCGCAACTAACCCTGTTTATACGCAAACTTTTTGTTCGTTTTAAGGGCGAAGGCATCGTTTACCGAATGTATCAAGGATTCACTATGGTGTATTTTTATAATGAAGGTACGGTTCGTAAAATTATGGAGAAGAATGCCGGAGGTTCCAGGCTGGTATTCGAATATAAAAATACGGTGCAGGAATTGCAACAGCTTTTTCAGCATCAGAACGTCGAAAATGAAATATCTGACGTATATCATCTCATTAATTCGTTGCTTGACCAGCGGAATTTGGCGCGTACTTTCTCGGAGTTGGAACAGATTGACCACAAGCTTCGAATGAGTTGCTCAAAATTATTTGCACTGGAAGCTTAATAAGGCATGAATATATGGAATGAATCGTTATGCCATGTAGTCCCTTTCTTTACCGAAATAGGCTTTTTTATTCTTAAAAAATGATTGCATTTGCTGCACATAGATGTTATTTTTAATCTCGTTGAAAATGAAATATAGGAACCAGGATTCACTCAGGACATTGAATGTTGCGAGAGGTTATTCCCTCGGGAAGTGAATGACGTAGGTCCTAGCGGATGAAATTTTTCCAAACATTTTATTCCTAGGAAGGGGGAACCGAAAGATGGAATTGGAGTACTCAACTTTCGGAAGACACGTTGCCGTAGATACTTGGGGTGTTGAGTTTGAATTACTGAATGATGCGCAGTTTTTGGAGGCTCAATTAGTTGAAGCAGCTGAAGCTTGCGGAGCAACGGTGATGTCCGTTCAATCCAAGCAGTTCGAACCACAGGGAGCTACCGTGCTTGTACTGTTGTCGGAGAGTCATCTCTCTATTCATACGTATCCTGAGAGAGGGTTTGCCGCTATTGATTGTTATACTTGCGGTGAGACTGTCGATCCGCAGCTGGCTATTGATTACCTGGTATCCGTTCTAAAACCGAAAAAAACATATGCGAAAAAGCTGATTCGCGGCTTGGGAGAACTTCAGGTGGAATCACCAGAGTGCAAGCTGGCTGAGTTAGTGTAAATCGTTTTTTATGGAGCCGTTTGTGCGTCCTATATTATAGCCATGGAACATTTCCATGGTTATTTGTTTTAAAAGTGGTCTACACTAAATCAAATCATACAGAACGTGCTGGTTTCATGAAAGCTATTCAATTTTCATAAACAATTCATAAAACAGCCGGAGGAGATTCGGACTTCTGTGATATAATTAACATAGTTTATGATAACAGTGGTTATTCTTATTACAGTTTAGGCAGGTGAATTTGCAATGCACATCGTCGTTGTTGGGTTGAATTATCGTACGGCGCCTGTGGAAGTCAGAGAGCGTTTTACATTTGCAGAACAAGATTTGCCAAAAGCGCTGGAGCAACTCAAACTTACCAAAAGTGTGTTGGAGGGCGTAGTTGTCGCAACCTGCAATCGGACTGAAATATATGTTGTAGTGGACCGCCTTCACATGTGCGGCTATTTTATACGCAGTTTTATGGAGCAATGGTTTGGCATTCCGCGTGATCAATTTACACAACATTTATATATATATGAGGACGAGCAGGCGATTCGGCATTTGTTCCGTGTGACTTGTGGTCTTGATTCTATGGTAATCGGAGAAACACAAATTTTGGGACAGGTAAAGAACGCTTTTCTTCAGGCTCAATCCCAGAAAATTACGGCAACGTGGTTTAATATGTTGTTTAAGCAGGCTGTCACATTGGGCAAGCGTGCCCATTCAGAGACATCTATTGGAGAAAGTGCCGTATCTGTCAGCTATGCAGCAGTTGAGCTAGGCAAACGGATTTTCGGGATGTTTACCGATAAAAAGGTACTGATTCTCGGTGCTGGTAAAATGAGTGAACTTACGGTTAAGCATTTGTACAGCGGCGGAGCAGCCGAGGTTATTGTAGCCAACCGAACCTTGTCCCGTGCGGAAGACCTTGCCTCCAAGTTCCATGGAACGCCGGTTACGATGGAGGAAGGCATGAATCGGTTGGCGGACGTGGATATTGTTATTAGCTCGACAGGTGCCCAGGGGTATATTCTGGATCGGACTCGGGTTGAAGCAAGTATGAAACGTCGACAGTCCCGTCCTTTGTTTATGATTGATATTGCGGTTCCGCGTGATCTCGACCCGGCTATTGGTGAATTACAGAATGTTTTCCTGTACGATATTGATGATCTGGAAGGGATCGTGGAGAGCAATTTGGAAATGCGCCGTACCGAAGCTACAAAAATCGAGCATATGATCGAAGATGAGCTTAGCGAGTTTTATCAATGGTTGAAAACGATGGGAGTGCGTCCGGTGATTCGTGCATTACAGGAAAAAGCGGAGTCTGTACATCAGGATACGTTGGAAAGCTTGTTCAATAAGCTTCCCGAGCTGGATGAACGGCAACGCAAAGTGATTAGCCGTTTGACGAAGAGCATGCTGAACCAGATGATGCATGATCCGATCAATCGGGTAAAGGAACTGGCTGTCCAAAAACAGGGGAATGAGGCCCTGGACATGTTTAGCCACATTTTTGCTCTGGAGGATCGTTTGGATGACGCCGCTCAGAAAGTAGATAAAAGCGATGCATCTGCGTTAATAAAACCGGAAGCCGGTGTTCATGAAAAAACCGTTCAGGCTCAGGCTTTGCCAGCGTCGTTTGCGCCGGCCAGCCTGTAAAAGTGGGTGAACAGACGTGGCTTCAGGCATGCTTATATATGATTCAATGATTTATGTTTTTGCCCTGAGCCTTCTGTTTGTATTCTCGGATGGGATTCGTCGCAATGCGAATGCTAAACGGACAGGTACAGGGCTTCTTGTTGTCGTTCTGGTGCTCCAGCTTGCTTATATGGGGATAAGAACCTGGAATGAAGGGCACCTTCCTATTTTCGTGACCTACGATTTTCTATTTCTGTTTTCAGTTATTTTAGTGCTGATTTCTTTGATTTTGACACGTTATCAGCGTTCCGAATTTGCGGTATTGCTGCTTAATATTATTAGTTTTGCAGTGCTGGTGCTCAACAATATATGGATGGAGCCTCTCGACAATCCACTTGGAAATTGGCATACCGTGCATGGGCTGCTCCTGATTCATATTGCGCTGGCTAATCTTGGTTTTGTAGCGATGACGGTAGCAGCTGTATTTTCGGGGTTATATCTGTTTTTGCATCGTAAATTGAAAGTAAAGAAATGGAATGACACGATCAGACGCCTGCCAAGTCTGGAAATGATGGATCGGTATACGCATATGGCGCTGTTGATTGGTACTCCTTTGCTGGGAGTCTCTATTGTAGTTGCCGTTATTTCTATTATTGCTGAGGAACGCTGGCTTCTCTTGCTAGATACCAAGGTGCTGATGACAGCGATTGCCCTGTGTGTGTATATTATATTTTTAGTGAGCAAAAGATTGAATCAGCGTTCAGGGCTTGTGATGGCAAAGTGGGCATTGGTGGGCTACACGCTATTGATTCTTAATTTTTTGCTGAATTCCTGGTCTGTATTTCATCAGTGGACGGGAGAGTGAAAAGCCATTTGCAGCATTTTGTCCCGATTTCGTTGAATTGTAACAATAAGATCTGTTGTATTGTAGGCGGCGGCAGGATTGCGGAACGAAAGGTTAAGGGGATGATGGAAAGTGGGGCGTCCATTACCCTCATTAGCCCGAATATAACGCCGGATTTACAGGTCCTGGCCGATCACAAGCAGCTCCACTGGGTAAATCGCGTATATCGCGAGGGTGACCTCCAGGGAGCCTTTCTTGTATATGCCGCTACGAACCAGAGAGAAGTGAATAATAAGGTTGCGCATGAGGCCAGACAAAGGGGTATACTGGTAAATGTGGCGGATCGCTCGGAAGAGGGAGATTTTATAACGCCGGGCATCATCCGACGAGGGAGACTGACGATTAGTATCTCTACAGAAGGGGCAGGCCCCGCTGTGACCGCTGATATTACATCAGCCTTGGATACGTTGTTTGGTAGCGAATACGAGCCATATCTGGATTTCATGCACGATATGCGACAGATCATCAAACGTAAGATAAGTTCCCCACAGCAAAGGACTAAACTACTGAGGCGCTTGGCGAGTAGCGGAATTTTGGATCAAATACGCCGTCATGAATTTATGGCTTGGACCGAACAACAAATAGACCTGTGGATTGCGCAAAATCAGGAGGAATAACATGCGAACAATTGTGGTAGGCAGCAGACAGAGTGCGCTGGCGTTAACTCAGACCGGGCATGTCATTGAAGATTTGAACGCGCTATGCGCGGAGCATGGAATGGATTTGCAATTTGTCGTAAAGAAAATCCTGACCAAGGGTGATCGAATATTGGATGTAACCTTGTCCAAAGTGGGTGGCAAAGGGCTTTTTGTCAAAGAGATTGAACAGGCCATGCTGGCTGGTGAGATTGATATGGCAGTACATAGTATGAAGGATATGCCTTCCGAATTGCCGGAAGGGCTTGTCAACGGCGCTGTACCGCGTCGTGAGGATCCACGTGATTGCCTGATCACATTGGGCGCCGAGAGCCTGGAGGAATTGCCTCAAGGGGCAAAGGTGGGCACGAGTAGCCTGCGCAGAGCCAGTCAAATCAAGTCCATGCGACCTGATCTACAATTGGAGCCTGTGCGTGGGAATATTGATTCCCGTCTGAAAAAGCTGGAGACGGAAGGTTTTGACGCTATCATTTTGGCGGCAGCAGGTTTGCATCGGATGGGCTGGAAAGATCGAATTACATCCTATATACCGGAAGAAGACTGTTTGCCGGCGGTTGGGCAGGGAGCGCTGGGTATTGAATGTCGCGCGAGTGATGAAGAGCTATTGGCCTTGCTGCGCCTTTACAACGACCGGGATACCTCGGCTACCGTTGCGGCAGAACGAACCTTTTTGGGCGTGTTAAATGGGGGGTGCCAAGTGCCGATCGGGGCTCATGCCGTCTGGGCTGGTCAAGAAATCAGCCTTACGGGCATGGTAGGCTCGCCAGATGGCGAGGTTATTTTGAAGGAAACGCTCCAGGGAAATGATCCGCAAAAGCTGGGAGAAGCGGTGGCGGCCAGTTTGATAGCCAAAGGAGCAGAACAGATTCTGGCGCAGGTGAGGGGATGATAGCATGGCAGGAAAAGTATATTTGGTAGGTGCAGGACCCGGAGACGCAAGATTAATTACGGTCAAGGGTTGGGAATGCATTCAATTGGGCGATGTCATTGTGTACGACAGACTGGCAAGCCCGCGCCTCTTGGGATTGATGAAGCCAGGGGCCCAAAAAATATATGTTGGAAAGTTGCCAGATCGTCACACTATGAAGCAAGAGGAAATTAATCAGCTGTTGGTGGATTTGGCCTTGGAAGGAAAAACAGTTGTTCGTCTTAAAGGGGGAGACCCTACTATATTTGGACGAGTCGGCGAGGAAGCCGGGCTACTGCGTAAACATGGTATTTCCTATGAAATTATACCCGGCATCACATCAGCAATCAGTGTGCCCGCCTATGCGGGGATTCCAGTCACACACCGGGATATGGCCTCATCGCTATCTATCATTACAGGTCATGAAAGTCCGGATAAACTCGACAAAAGTATTCATTGGGATAAAGTGACGAACGCAACGGGCACACTGATCTTTATGATGGGTGTAGCAAAGATTGGCTATATCAGTGAACAGCTGATAAAACACGGCAAGCCATCAAATACTCCTGTTGCCTTGATCCGCTGGGGAACCCGTGCCGAGCAGGATACGCTGGTGGGTACGCTTGCGGATATTGAAGCTAAGGTGAAGGCTGCGAATTTTCAGCCTCCCGCCGTCATCGTTGTCGGAGAAGTGGTCAATCAACGTGAACAGTTAAAATGGGCTGAGGACATGCCTTTGTTTGGCAAGCGAATTTTGGTTACTCGCGCGCGTGCGCAGGCCAGCAGTCTGGTCCATCGGATAGAAGAGCTTGGTGGCGAGCCTTATGAATTTCCAGTTATTCAGACGGTCGCCCCTTCGGACGAGCCAACCAAACAGGAAATTAAAGAGGCATTTGCGCGACTGCCAGAATATGATTGGGTGTTTTTTACCAGCGTTAATGGAGTGGAATACTTTTTCACGCACTTAAAGGAACAGGGAAAGGACGTACGTATGCTGTTCAAAGCGCGTATTGCCGCAGTCGGACCGGCTACAGCAGCCGCGCTTCGGACGCACGGAATTGTGGCAGAACAGATCGAGGGCCCATTTCAGGCAGAGGGCTTGCTCGAAGGATTTGAGCAGGATTTGCAGGCAGGGCAGAACGTATTTCTCCCAAGAGGTGATCTAGCTCGGCCGTGGCTGCCAGAAAAGCTGAGGGAGATGGGACTTCATGTGACCGAGGCTGATTTGTATCAAACGGTGCTAGCAGCCAACACACAGGATGATGAACTTCTCAAGCTGCTTCAGGAGCGTGCCATTCATGCGATTACGTTTACCAGTTCCTCAACTGTAACCTTTTTCTTAGAAGCCCTCAGACAAATGGGGATCCATGATCCGGTGTCGCTGCTGGAGGGAGTTACGATTGCTGTGATAGGTCCTTTGACCGGTGAGACAGCTACCCAAGCCGGCTTGACTGTAAGTTTTATGTCAGAGAAGGCGACCATTGAAAGTCTGATCCAATCGTTGTGTGAGTGGAAACGTTCAAGTACTGTTATGACATTATAATTTTTTTGTTTTTACTAATGAATGTATAAAAAATGGAGGTTTGTAATCATGAGTGTTCCTTTTACCAGACATCGCCGTTTGCGCCAGTCGGCTGCAATCCGCAGTATGGTGCGTGAGACCGTATTGAATCCCACTGATTTTATCCAACCGATCTACGTAACATTTGGCACTGGGGTGAAACAGGAAATTAGCTCTATGCCAGGTGTATACCGTTTTTCTCTGGATCGGCTGGAGGAAGAACTGAAAGAGATTAGTGAGCTCGGCATTCCCGCTGTGCTCCTATTTGGCATCCCAGAAACCAAAGACAGCGTAGGGACTTCGGCTTTTGTGGACGATGGTATTGTTCAGGAAGCTACTCGTCTGATCAAGTCGCGTTATCCCGAACTGCTGGTTGTGGCTGACACTTGTTTGTGTGAGTTTACGGACCATGGACACTGCGGTATGGTGCACATGCATGAGCATGATGGTGAGGTATGCGGTGAGGTATTGAATGATGAATCTCTGGAGGTGCTGGTACGTACAGCTGTATCTCAGGCCAGAGCTGGTGCAGATATTATCGCGCCATCTAATATGATGGACGGTTTTGTACAGGCGATTCGGCAGGGGTTGGATCTAGAAGGCTTTTCACATATTCCAATTATGTCGTATTCCGTCAAATATGCGTCTGCTTTTTACGGTCCTTTCCGGGAGGCCGCAGATTCTGCGCCGCAGTTTGGTGACCGCAAATCCTATCAGATGGATCCTGCTAATGCACGTGAAGCATTGCGAGAAGCAGAATCTGATGTGCTGGAGGGGGCAGATATGCTGATGGTGAAGCCTTCCCTTTCTTATCTTGACGTAATGCGCACGATTAAGGATCAATTTGATCTGCCTATGGTGGCTTACAACGTTAGTGGTGAATATGCCATGGTCAAGGCAGCGGCTCTTCAAGGCTGGATTGATGAAAAAGCAATGGTGCTAGAGATTTTGACAAGTATGAAGCGTGCGGGTGCAGATATGATTATTACCTATTCTGCCAAGGATGCGGCAAGATGGTTGAAGCAATAAGTCTATTTTCAGAAGATAGGAGTGGTCAGAATGATCGACGAACAACGAACAGTGCGCAAGGATACGAACTCCAAAGTAGCCTTTGATGAGGCAAAACAATACATTCCGGGTGGCGTAAACAGCCCGGTACGGGCTTTTAAATCTGTTGGAATTACACCTGTGTATATCGACCATGGCGAAGGATCGCGCGTATATGATATTGATGGTCAATCCTATTTAGACTATGTATGTTCATGGGGACCGCTTATTATGGGCCATGCACATCCCGAAGTGGTTAAAGCTTTACAGGCTGCTGTTGTAAAAGGAACCAGCTTCGGCGCACCAACGTTGGCAGAAACCGAAATGGCCAAGCTCGTATGTGAGCGTGTTCCTTCTATGGACATTGTACGTATGGTTAACTCCGGTACTGAGGCGACTATGAGTGCGATTCGACTCGCACGCGGATTTACGAGCCGTAGTAAAATTCTTAAATTTGAGGGATCATATCACGGTCATGCGGACAGCTTGCTGATTAAAGCAGGCTCTGGTGTTGCCACATTAGGCTTGCCCGATAGTCCCGGTGTGCCTGAAGTTGTGGCCACCCATACCATCACTGTCCCTTATAATGATCTAGCTTCGGTGAAGCTAGCTTTTGAGAAATTTGGCGAAGAGATTGCCGCAATTATTGTCGAGCCAGTAGCAGGCAATATGGGAGTTGTACCGCCACAGCCTGGATTTTTGGAAGGTTTGCGTGAGGTAACCCAGCAGTACGGAAGTCTGCTGATTTTTGATGAAGTGATGACTGGATTCCGGGTTGGACTTCATTCGGCTCAAGGTCGCTTTGGTGTGACACCGGATCTTACCTGTTTGGGTAAAGTGATTGGTGGTGGACTCCCTGTAGGTGCTTACGGCGGACGTCGTGATATTCTGGAGCGGATTGCTCCATCGGGGCCCATTTATCAAGCGGGTACGCTTAGCGGAAATCCGCTGGCTATGGCAGCAGGTTATTCGACACTTAAATTACTGACGCCAGAAGTATACGATCGCTTGGAAGAGCGGGCAGCACGACTTCAAGCCGGATTCGAACGTAATGCGAACGAGCTAGGTATCCCTGTCACGATCAATCGCGTGGGTTCCATGGTTTGTCCATTTTTTACAGAAGAAAAGGTTGTCAATTTTGATACAGCTAAAACGAGTAATCAGGACCACTTCCGTCGTTACTTTACTGAAATGGTGAATGAGGGAGTCAGTGTAGCACCATCTCAATTTGAGGGTATGTTTGTATCGGGCGTGCATACGGTAGAGGATATTGATGCCACCATTGAGGCGAACTATCGCGCGCTCAAACGTCTATGAGCTGGCAAGGTGGCTGGAAAAGAAGAGGACCGTGGCTGGAAGTCACGCCAGGACGGGAAATCACAGACGGGGAAAAAAACAGCGCTGATGCTGTAGATCAGTGGTTGCTGAATCGTTTGGAATTACCGGAAAAGCTGTGGCGCAGACTGCGCCATGATAAAGAGATTGAACTTACAGGGGACCGGCTGCGGCTGGCCCTTTTTCCTGTAATGAACCTTGGCATCACCCCTCGCTGGTATGATTTGAAGGTACTGTATGAAGATGATTTTTGCCTGGTAGTACATAAACCAGCAGGTATGGCAGTACATCCGGACGGTGGTGTGCAGGATGGTCCGCTGACGTTGGATCATGCTGTCGCATCCTACTATGAGATGAATGGCATTCATGCGGTGGTACGGCATGTACATCGTCTGGATGTGGATACGACGGGCCCAGTGCTATATGCCAAAAATGAGTTTGCGTTGCTCAAGCTGGACGAGCAAATGAGAGCTAAGGATATCGACCGCCGGTATGTAGCTTTGGTACGAGGGAAAGTACCTCCATCGCTGCGAACGTTGGATTGGCCGATTGGCAAGGACAGGCATCATAAGCAGCGCCGTCGTGTATCTCCGACTGGGCAGAAGGCGGTTACCCATATTGAACTCGGGGAAGTATGGGGAAGCGGTTCAAGTGCAGTGAGTCTCGTATATCTGACGCTGGAGACAGGACGGACGCACCAGATTCGCGTACATCTTAGTCATGCTGGCTACCCGTTGCTTGGGGATGTATTATACGGGGGGCGTGCTACTGATTTTGGCAGGCAGGCGCTACACGGAGAGTGTCTTACCTTCTGTCATCCGCTGAGTGGCGAAACGATTACTGTTGAGGATGCTTGGCCGGATGATTTTCAAAAGCTGCACAAACAGCTATAAAAGATGGCATGCCTTCTATTTTGGCGCATATACTTGAACCTAGAAACGGTTTGCAATATGGAGTTTCCGTGCGCCTGACCAGAAGTCAGAGGATGTGCGGAGACTGCCCAAAGGAGGATGCCATCCTTGAACAAACAACAGAATGATCAGCCGCAAGGCTTGCGTTTTGATATTTATGAACGCATTCATTTGACGGAGGAAGCTGCCGGGATTGCTGAGTTGGAGGAAATCGAGCTTCTGCCACGCATTCAGGTTGTAACCCACGGCGACCATGCCGCTTTGCGAGGGCATTTGCTGCTGGAGGGCGTGTACCGCACACCTGAACAGTTCACGAGCGAGCTTCATCATTTGATCCCTGTGGAAATTACCATTCCGCTAAACCGCGTAGGGAGATTGGAAGATATCTCTGTCGAGATTGAAAATTTTGATGTAGACCTGCTTTCTTTACGTAGTCTAAACATTACAGGCGTTCTTTCTTTGCATGGTGTGGAAAGCTCGCACGCGGAAGAGACGGCGGTCTGGTTGGATGAGGAATTTACCGTAGTGCATGCACCTGAGCATCCGGTTCAATCCCTTTCCGCCGATGAAGAGTATCGTCAGGCAGAGGCCTATTCTACCAATGATTCTACCAATGATTCGACCTCTGATTACGTTACAGATCCTGAAACCTCCTACAGTGTGCCAGTACAACAGGAGTCCGTTTCCTGGGAACAGCTGTCTGAGGACCAAGGGGAACAGCAATCATCGTCGGAACAGCAAGCTTATGAGCCAGCAGTAGATCCTAACCGATTCTATGAGCCTTGGACGGGCAAAGCAGTTGAAGATAACTCTCCCGAGGTCAAACATGAGCATGGGTCTCCGGAAGTGTGGGGATTTCAGCAAAAGGAAGCATGGGCAGGGGGAAATGAGTCCAAAGTATCTTCCGCATCTCCTAATGTAAATTATGACCCTTTGCTGTCTGAACCGCATCCTGCTACGGAGTCCGAGGTCTATCTGGAGCCACAGTTGGAAGCGAGTCAAGTAGATAGCTTCGACTTCAGGCCTGAAGCGTCAGAACAGGTGAATCACGAGGCCCATGACACTTTTACTGAGGATAAGCCAGAGATGCGTGTGGCGCTTAACAGTAAAAAGGATGAAGAGGCAGACGAGCCAGACCCGGTTGTCTACTCATCATTGCTCCAATCCAGCCGTTCGGTGAAAGAAGCGGAATACCAGCAGCAATTGGAGCAGGAGCCGCAGGATCAGAAAGCCGAAGAAGAGCGGGAGAATGCCAAGTGGAAGAACCTTTTTTTTCATACACAAGATGAAACACCTTTTCGTAAGGTGCGGTTATGCATAGTACAGCGCGAGGATACACTGGAAACCATAGCTGACCGTTATCAGCTCAGCACGCGTGAGCTTCAACTGTATAACAGATTGGCGGAGCATCATGTGGAAGAAGGACAGGTATTGTACATCCCTTGATCCGGTTGCTGAAAAATGCACAGCGGGTGTTGACTATAGTCAATGGGAAATGTATGATGTGGTATAGTTATTGAAAGACTGAGATCGGGAAGAGTAGGCAGCAAGCCCTTCAGAGAGTGGAATTGCAGCGCTGTGAGGTTCCGCAGGAAGCTACTGGCCGAAGTCACCCGGGAGTCGCCTGTTTGAACGGTTCCTCATTTAATTCCTACGGAAGATAAGAGGTTCACGGTAGAATAAGGCCGGTCCGCAACCGTTATCTGCATAAAGTGTCACACCATGTGTAATGGATCAGTGGATACATACACTAGGGGTGAAACAAAGGTGGTACCGCGAGAGAACAGCCTTTCGTCCTTTGAGGATGAAGGGCTTTTTTTATTTGCCAATTGAAAAATCATGGAGGTATCCTGATATGTCAGAACAAGACAACAAGACAACCTTGGAAATGCCAACAACGTACGATCCAAAATCAGCAGAACAAAAATGGTACAAAACGTGGATGGAGAAGGGCTATTTCCGCGCTGGGCAACATCCAGAGGCAGAGCCTTTTACAATCGTTATTCCACCACCGAATGTTACAGGTATGTTGCATATTGGACATGCTCTTGACTTTACTTTGCAGGATATTATTATTCGCGCCAAGCGGATGCAGGGCTATGATGCCTTGTGGCTGCCAGGGGCAGACCATGCGGGTATTGCTACCCAAACAAAGGTAGAGCAAAAGCTGCGTGAAGAAGGCCTGACACGTTATGATTTGGGCCGTGAGAAGTTTTTGGAGAAAGTGTGGGAGTGGAAGGATCTTTATCTAGATAATATCCATAACCAATGGGAAAAGATGGGCTTTTCTCTCGATTATTCTCGTGAGCGTTTTACGCTGGATGAGGGACTGTCCCAAGCGGTACGCGAGGTATTCGTTAAACTGTACAAGAAGGGTCTGATTTATCGCGGTAAACGCATCATAAACTGGGACCCTGCTGCACGTACTGCATTATCGGACATTGAGGTGGAATACAAAGAGGTGAACGGAAATCTGTATCACCTGCAATATCCACTGAAAGACGGTAGCGGATTTATTACGGTAGCCACTACACGTCCTGAAACGATGCTGGGCGATACAGCTGTAGCTGTACACCCGGAAGATGAACGCTACAAGCAAATGATCGGCAAAACGCTTGTGCTCCCAATCATCGGACGGGAAATTCCGGTCATTGCGGATGATTATGTTGATAAAGATTTCGGTAGCGGCGCGGTTAAAATTACACCGGCTCACGACCCGAATGACTTTGAAATGGGACAACGTCACCAGCTGCCACAAATTACGGTGATGGACGAAACGGGAACGATGAATGCCGAAGCAGGCAAATATCAAGGCCTTGATCGCAGCGATTGCCGTAAGCAAATCGTCGCTGATCTGAAAGAGCAGGGCGTACTGATTCGTATTGAAGAGCACGTACATCAAGTAGGCCACAGCGAGCGTACAGGTGTAGTTGTAGAACCTTATCTGTCCACACAATGGTTTGTGGAAATGAAGCCTCTGGCAGCTAAAGCCATTGAAGTGCAGAAGGCTGGCAACGGGGTAAACTTTGTACCGGATCGCTTTGAACGTACTTATCTGCATTGGATTGAAAATGTGCGTGACTGGTGTATTTCCCGTCAATTGTGGTGGGGACACCGTATTCCGGCTTGGTACGATGAGGATACCGGAGAAGTTATTGTATCGGCGGAGGACCCTACAACTTTGCCTGAGTATGCTGGCAGAAAGCTAAAACAGGATGAGGATGTGCTGGATACTTGGTTCAGCTCGGCTTTGTGGCCGTTTTCGACACTGGGCTGGCCTGAGCAGACAGAGGACCTCAAACGCTACTATCCGACTAATGTCTTGGTTACAGGCTATGACATTATTTATTTCTGGGTATCGCGTATGATTTTTACAGCACTCGAGTTTACGGAAGAGATTCCGTTCAAGGACGTACTTATGCACGGGTTGGTTCGTGATGCGGACGGTAGAAAAATGTCCAAATCCCTCGGCAACGGTGTTGATCCGCTCGACGTGATTGACCAATATGGTACCGATGCCATGCGTTATATGATTTCCACCAGTAGCACGCCTGGGCAAGACCTTCGTTTCCGCTGGGAGCGGGTGGAGCAGGCCCGCAACTTTGCCAATAAAATCTGGAATGCGTCACGCTTTGCGCTGATGAATCTGGAAGGCGTCACTTCGGCAGATATAGACATTACTGGTGACCTGAGCACCGCTGATCGTTGGATTCTGCATCGTCTAAACGAAACTTCACGCGACATCACGCGTCTAATAGATGCTTATGAATTTGGCGAGACAGGCCGCCTTCTGTATAACTTTATTTGGGATGATTTGTGCGACTGGTACATTGAGTTTGCGAAGCTTTCCCTATATGGCGACAACGCAGATGCGAAAAAGAAAACGCAGTCCGTACTTGCATATGTATTGGACCGGACGCTGCGCATGATTCATCCGTTCATGCCGTTTATCTCTGAGGAAATATGGCAGCATCTTCCACATGAGGGAGAAACGATTACACTGGCCGCTTGGCCTGTTTATGATCCGGCTTTTGAGGATAAGGATGCAGTTGCAGAAATGAATTTGCTGATCGACGTAATTCGCGCTGTGCGCAATATCCGTGCTGAAGTCAATGTGCCGATGAGTAAAAAAATTGAGTTGCTCATAAAACCCGGCGATCAAGCCGTTCTCGATATCATTAACCGCAATGGGGAATATGTGCGTAGATTCTGTAATACGTCTGAATTCGACGCGGGATTAGAGTTCACCGTTCCAGATAAAGCGATGACATCTATAGTTAGCGGCGCAGAGTTGTACCTGCCGCTGGCCGGACTGCTTGATATTGCCCAGGAAATTAGCAGACTGGAAAAAGAACTTCAGCATTTGAACAGTGAAGTGGAGCGCGTGGAGAAAAAGTTATCTAACCAAGGCTTTGTGGCGAAGGCACCAGCTAAAGTCATCGAGGAAGAGAAGGCCAAGCAAGCCGATTACTCAGATAAGCGCGCTAAAGTTATCGCACGTATTGAAGAACTCAAGGGATAATTTCACTCACAATAAAATGACCTGAAGGTGAAGAGGATGTCAGATACGATCAGGGGCGGAGATACGGCTCCTTTACAAAGCTATGATGAGGCAGTGGAATGGATTAACGGCTTGATTCCGTTTGGTATCAGACCTGGACTGGAACGAATTGAACAACTAATGAGTAAATTGGGTGATCCGCAACGACATCTGAAATTTGTGCATATTGCGGGAACCAACGGTAAAGGCTCGACTTGTGCCTTTCTGACCTCTGTGCTACTTAAATGTGGGTACAATGTCGGGACTTTTACGTCTCCGTACATCACCCGATTTACGAACCGCTTTCAATTCAATGGGACCGATATTCCCGATGAAACGCTGGTTTTGCTTGCCAATCGCTTGTATCCGTTGGTGAAAGAAATCGCAGATAGTGAATTGGGATCACCTACAATGTTTGAGGTATCGACAGCGTTGGCTATTTTATACTATGCTACGGTATCTTTCCCAGATGTTGTGGTATGGGAGACAGGTCTTGGGGGAAGGATGGATGTAACTAATATCGTGAATCCAATCCTCTCGGTTATTACAAATGTCGGCTATGACCATACGGATATTTTGGGAGATACGCTCGAACAGATTGCAAGGGAAAAAGCCGGTATCATCAAACCGGGTGTACCTGTCGTCAGTTGTGTTTCCCAACCCGAGGCTATTCAGGTCATACGTGAAACGGCGACAAAGCAAGGAGCTACCTTGTACCTGGCAGGAGAACAATTTACGTATGAACGGCTAAACGGAGATGAAACAGCTCAAACCTTTTCATTCGCGGGGCCCTTCCGACATATGGAAATTGACATCACGTTGTTAGGCGAGCACCAATGTTCTAATGCGGCAGGAGCTATGATGGCACTTGAGGTCCTACGTCAGTATATGGCTTTTGTGTTGGATGATGCAGAACTGCTGGAGGGCTTTAGGCAAACTGCCTGGGCAGGGCGTCTCGAACAAGTCAGTACATCACCGAGAATTGTTCTTGACGGGGCTCATAATCCAGAAGGAGCACAGACGCTGGCCAAGAGTCTTCCTCAAGTGTATTCGTACAAAAAATTGGTTTTAATGATGGGGATGCTGTCAAACAAGCATCATGAAGCATACTTGCAGCATATACTGCCACTAGTGGATACGCTTATCCTGACCGAGCCCGATTTTCGGCGCAAAATGAATGCCGCTGAATTGGCTCATCTCGTGGAGAAGCTGCGGCCGTCTTATGCCAAAACGGATTTAAAAATAATTGTAGAAGGTGACTGGAAAAAGGCTCTTGGCCTGTTTCAATCACATACGGAAGCGGAAGATCTGGGGGTGGTGTCCGGCACGCTGTACCTTATTGCGGATGTACGGGCTACCCTTATGTATCAAACCGATTCGGAAAAAGGTTGGTGAAATTTGTTGATTACTTCGGAACATGTTCATTTTATCGGTATCGGCGGCTACGGGATGAGCGCGATTGCTCGAGTCATGCTGGAGATGGGTTATACCGTGACTGGCTCAGATGTGGCATCACAGGAGCTGACAGAAAAACTGGCGGCAAAAGGCGCAAAAATATATATTGGACACACGCCTGAGCATATTGCAGGCGCGGATATCGTCGTCTATTCAACAGCATTGTCACGTGACAATGTGGAGCGGGTGGCAGCGGAGGAATTGAATATTCCAACTCTGCACCGTTCGCAGATGCTGGCTCGCTTGCTTAACGAACGTAAGGGAATAGCTGTTGCGGGTGCGCACGGTAAAACGACAACCTCTTCCATGATCGCTCTGGTTATGGAGAGATGTAACGTTGATCCAACGTATATTATTGGCGGCGAAATCACGAATTTGGGGACGAATGCCAAAGCAGGTAAAAGCGAGTTTGTCGTTGCTGAGGCGGATGAGAGTGATGGTTCTTTCCTGCAATATCATCCTTGGCAAGGCATCGTAACCAATATTGAAGCAGATCATTTGGAAAATTACGATGGCGACTTTAATCGTCTGAAAAGTGCTTATGTACAGTTTTTGAGTCAAATTCGACCGGATGGAGCGGCTATTGTATGCGCAGATGATCAGAACATCCGGGAAATGCTGCCTCAACTCCAGACTCGGGTCATTACTTATGGAGTGGAGCATGAAGCGGATTATATGGCGACAGATATCCAATTAGGTGACCGTCGATTAAGCTTCACTATGAGCCGTAAGGGAACAGCACTCGGAACAATCGAACTATCAGTGCCGGGTAAACATAACATGTATAATGCGATGGCGACTGTAATTTCATGTTTGGAAGCAGGGATTCCATTCGATCAAATCGCTGCTACAATTGTGGAATTTCACGGAGCGAAGCGTCGGTTTCAAGTACTAGGTGAAAGCAATGACATACTGATTATTGATGACTATGCGCATCACCCAACAGAGATTGAGGCTACGATTAGCGCAGCGAGAGCGACTGGCAAGCGTATTATTGCTGTATTCCAGCCGCAACGCTATAGCCGCACCTTTTTCCTGCTCGATGCGTTCAGCCGCGCGTTTAGCGAGGCTAGTGAAGTCATCATTACCGATATTTATTCACCAGCGGGAGAAAAACAGATTGAAGGCGTGCATTCTTCCAAGCTCGTGGATTTAATCGTCCAAAACAGCAATGCTAATGCAATCTATTTGCCGACCAAAGAAGCTGTGATCGAGGAGTTGAAAGATCGATTACAGCCGGGTGATCTTGTGCTGACGATGGGAGCAGGAGATATCTGGAAAGCAGGTGACGCGTTAGCGCGCCATCTTCGCGGACAGCAAGTGTAAACCGTATAAAAATGAGCTGTTGCGCCAATGAATTACAATTATTCAAGGGTATTCCGAACACGACTGTGTTTCGGGATACCCTTTTTTGTAATGCTGGGGCATATATTCTTAGCTTGACTCATACAACAGACTATGAGGAAGTATGGGACAAGGAGGGAGTGCATCCATGAACAAGACCAAGATGACATTCCGGTTCGACCAACAGTTGCCGGAGACAAGCCGGGAGGATAAGCTACAGGTGCTTCCGTACAAAAACGAGTCGATTACGAACGAACAGCGTGAAACTGATAACCCGCATAAAGGAACGGAACGGAACAGAGGAATGGAGAAAAATACTGCAACTACACAAGAATCAAAGATCAATGAGCCTGAGGATCGGAATAAACGCATTTCAAGTCGGCGTTTTGCTCCGACATTAAGAGTACAAGAGGGATGGGATGACCCCTTTGGTCGTTCGGCGGCTTCCTGGTCAGATGCGGAAGTTCTACCGGATAGCCTGGAAGAGGATGAGGAAGCTTATCATTCTGGCCAAGAGTACAGAAGACGTCCGCCCAACCCTTCTAGATGGAAACTGGTTGGCTCTGTAGCCAGCGCACTGGTGACCGGAGGCATGTTTGGATATATTATGTTGTTACTGTTTAACGGAGGAGGCATGGTTCCGGGATCAGATCCTTCAGTAGAGGAGGCTGTACCGGTCTTTAAAGAATCTGTTGGTGTGGATGCAATATCTGCAAAAGAGAATTCTGTCCCTGTCACTGTCATAGAGGCTCAGGTACCACCTCAAACCTACTATTTGTTGCAATATGGGGTTTTCAGCACCCCAGAACGGGCCTTACAAGCAAAAGAAGAACTATTAAAGGCAGGTATTGCAGCAGGAGGGGATACCGAGGACCAAAACCGGGTATATGCAGGAATATCACCGGATAGGGAGCAAGCCAAGTTGCTCAGCAATCAGTTGAAAACACAAGGAGTCGAATTGTATGTTCGTGAGCTTGAATTGCCTGGATTTGAAAAAGCGGCTTACGGAGGCGAAGGTGATAAACTCACTAGCTTTTTTCAGTTAAGTAGCTCATTGGTGGGTAAGTTGAGCGGACTTTCCTCAAACTTGCTCGGAGAAGGAGGTCCGAATACGGTGCCAGCCTCCGACATGAAGGAGCTGAACGACCTGCATCAGCAGTGGACACAAAATATCACTGTACTTCCCAGTGGTCTTCCGAAGGAAGCGGTTGCCTCCGCAACCTCACTTGAAAAGGCGATGAACAGCGCGATCTCTGCACTTGGGGAATATAATAAGAATACAGCCAAGGAACACATTTGGGAGATTCAGTCCTCCATGATGGAATATGTTTTGCGTGAGAGGGAATTTATCCAATTCATAAAACAATAGGCTAACCATATTTTCCGGCAAGGAACTGGAAATAGTTCCCCATGCCGGATTTCTGTTTGTATTGCAGTACAAATCACCGTATAATAATGAAGGTGTCAAAAAATGGCGAGGGAAGATCAGGATGAAAAAAAATGTAGGAATGCTTATACTGTTTTTGTTGCTCGGTTGGCTCTTGGGTGCATGGATTGCCAAAGCCCTTCAATCGATCAAATTCCTTTCTTTTCTGACCCACCCCACTAGGATATCTTGGTCGCCGAGAGCGGACCTGGATATTATCAGCTACAACATAACAATAAATTTTGAATTGAGCCTGCTTAGTCTGATCGGCATCATTGCCGCGTTCTGGCTGTACCGCAGGCTCTAACTGATGAAAAGGAGCTTCCCTTATGGACGGGAAAATTACGCCCCGCATTATTTTGGCATCGACTTCACCAAGAAGGAAGGAATTGCTCGCATTTTTGAGACTCCCCTTTGAGGTGGTGCCAAGTCATGCGGATGAGAGCACGCCTGAGAGCTGGACGCCTCAGCAAATCGTGGAGACCCTTGCGGCACGCAAAGCCCAAGCGGTCGTGAACACCGTCACTCAGTCGAAGGAAGCCGGACTGGTGATTGGCAGTGATACCATTGTCGTGCTGGATGGTTCGGTATTGGGCAAGCCAGCCGACCATGCGGACGCAGTTCGCATGCTGACTGCATTGCAGGGAAGGACACACCGCGTGTACACCGGGGTAGCCTGCATACATACCGGAACCGGCGAAGTGCTTGTCAGACATCGCCAAACGGAGGTTACAATGAAGCCTCTGAGTCAAGAGCAAATTGTGGCATACGTGAATACTGGTGAACCGTCTGACAAGGCAGGAGCGTATGGCATTCAAGGCATGGGTGCTACGCTGGTGGAATCTATTCAGGGTTGTTATTTTAACGTCGTAGGATTGCCGCTTTCCTTGCTGTCGGACATGCTGTCCGATTTTGGAGTGAATGTGTTGCGTCCATAAAGGGGATAAACATATGCTGGAGTCGCCAATACTGATGCTTCGCGACCTCCCCCATGAAGAACGACCAAGAGAGCGCATGATGACATATGGGGCGGATGCCTTAAGCAACGCGGAGTTGCTGGCAATATTGCTGCGTACAGGAACGCAAAATGAGTCTTCGGTGCATTTAGCGCAGCGTATTTTGCAGCAGGCAGGAAATTTGCGTCAACTGGTGGATATGAGCTTGAGCGAGTTGACCCAGATTAAGGGCATTGGGGATGCTAAAGCGATACAGCTAAAAGCGGGTATCGAACTGGGGCGTCGACTAGCTTTGTCTCGCCATTTGGAGACCCCGGTGATTAGTTGCCCGCGGGATGTGGCAGATCTGCTGTTTGAGCAGCTTCGTTATTTGCAGAAAGAGCATTTTGTATGCTTGTTCCTTAACACTAAAAATCATGTCATTGCTCAGGAAACACTATCTATGGGTAGCCTGAATTCTGCCATCGTGCATCCACGCGAAGTATTTTGGGCAGCAATCAAATGCAGCAGTGCTTCAATAATTTGCGCTCATAACCATCCGAGCGGTGATCCGAAGCCAAGCCCGGAAGATGTCCAGTTGACTCGCCGCCTGATGGAAGCGGGCAACATCGTGGGTATCGACGTGCTTGATCATATAGTGATCGGGGACGGGACCTTTGTAAGTTTGAAGGAACAAGGTCTGATATAATATAATATTTAAATCAAACATTTAAACACGACCGGATAATCCGGCCTGAATAAACCGCTTATACATGGATAACAGATTTCAGGGAAGAGAAAAGGAGATTACATCATGCTGGGTGGCTTTACAAAAGATTTGGGAATAGACTTGGGGACGGCAAACACGCTTGTATACGTTAGAGGTAAAGGAATTGTGGTTCGTGAACCATCTGTAGTCGCTTTGCGTACAGATACAAAAACCATTGAGGCTGTTGGTGAATCTGCGAAAAAAATGATCGGTCGCACACCGGGAAATATTCGTGCGATTCGTCCGATGAAGGACGGTGTCATTGCTGATTTTGATACGACAGCAACGATGATCAAATATTTTATCCGTCAGGCGCAAGCCCAACGCTCTTTGTTTCCACGCCATCCGAACGTGATGGTTTGTGTGCCTTCGGGCATTACTGCGGTGGAGCAGCGTGCCGTTGAAGATGCGACGAAGCAAGCAGGCGCAAGAGAGGCATATACGATAGAAGAGCCGTTTGCAGCAGCAATTGGCGCTGATCTTCCTGTATGGGAGCCTACAGGCAGTATGGTTGTCGATATCGGTGGAGGTACAACCGAGGTGGCAGTCATTTCCCTGGGTGGGATTGTAACAAGCCGCTCCGTGCGTGTCGCTGGCGATGAAATGGACGAGTCCATCATCCAATACGTGAAGCGCCAATACAATCTGATGATTGGTGAACGGACTTCAGAGCAACTGAAAATGGAAGTGGGTTCAGCTATGCCATTAGAGCAAGTGGAAACCTCGGAAATCCGCGGACGTGATCTGGTAACAGGTTTGCCGAAGACGATCACGATTACTTCTGATGAAATTAGTGAAGCATTATCGGATACAGTCAATGCAATCGTGGATGCGGTTAAAGTAACACTGGAAAAATGCCCTCCCGAATTGGCAGCGGATATCATGGATAGAGGTATTGTACTTACTGGCGGTGGAGCACTTCTACGTAACCTGGACAAGCTGTTGGCAGGTGAAACCGGAATGCCGGTGATCGTAGCAGAAAATCCTCTAGATTGTGTGGCAATCGGCACAGGCAGAGCGTTGGAAAATATCCATTTGTTCAAATCGCGCAGCAGTTCTGCCGTCCGTTCCAAACGTTGAATCGGGGGTGTAGGAACTGTTTAAGCTGCTTGGCAATAAAAGACTATTTGTTCTATTGATTGGAATCGTTCTGTTTATTGCCCTTATGGGGATTACACTTGGACAGAGGAATTCCTTAACCTGGCCCGAGAAGTTCGCCAGAGATTCGATTGGCTTTGTGCAAGGTATCTTTTACAGGCCCGCTTCTGCAATAGCGGGCTTCTTTGAAGATATCGGGAATATGCGCAGTATCTACGAAGAAAATGAACGGTTAAAAATTGCTGTGGCAAAGCTGACTCGTGACCAAATTCAGACCCATAATTATGTTGAAACAAATGCCAGACTGCAGAATGAACTGAAGTTCACCCAAACGCAAAAGGCGAAAAATAATTATGATTATCGTGTTGCTCAAGTGAACAGCGTCAGCAATGATTCCAAAACGCTTGTGATCGATATTGGTGAGAAGGACGGAGCGAAGGTTGGTCAGGAAGTCAGTTCGCTTGAAGGATTTGTAGGAGTCATTAGTCAAACGGGGAATTTTACGTCCACCGTTACCCTATTGACTACATTGGATCCTAAAAATCCGAATTCTTATGCTATTGCAGCGACAGTCTTGGGCAAGGAAAATCAATCGTTTGGTATGATTGAAAGCTATGATCCGGGTACGAACAGATTTCAAATGACTCGCATTGAGGAAAAAGATCCAATCGCAAAGGGTGATCAGATTATTACATCTGGCGCAGGTGGTAAATTCCGCAAAAACCTAATGGTTGGAACGGTAGAGAAGATTCAGGTTGGGGAGTTTGGCAAAACACGGACAGCGATTATTAAACCGGCAGCCAGCTTTGTGGATTGGAAAGAACTGCTCATCCTCTACACTCCTGAGGTACCGGAATAATGAAGATGCGCGGTCAGGTTCTAATACTGCTGCTGTTTGTACTGTTTATAGCTGAAGGGACGATTCTTCCATGGCTTCTTCCGGATAGTTGGCATTCAAGAATGGTTCCGAATTTTGTGTATGTCGTGATCTTGTTTGTGTCTGTGTATTACAGCCGTCATACAGCATTGGTGCTAGGTATTGTTTTTGGACTTATTCATGATGTAGTGTTCTATGGGTTTATCATTGGGCCTTATTCTTTTGCAATGGGGTTGTCTGCATACTTATTGGGGCTTGTTTTTACAGCTCGACGTGCGCAGATGCCCATTATGATGGCAGCCGTGTTGATTGGTAGTTTCCTCTTGGATTCTATGCTTTTTGCCATTGACCAGCTGTTCCAGCTGAATCATCAGACTTTCAATTGGGCACTTGCTCAGTATATAATTCCTGATTTATTTATCCATTTTCTGTTCGCCCTCATCATTTATGTCCCAGTTCGCAAGCAGTTGCAGCGTTTGGGTACCCGTGTGAAAAAGGAAGAGGCTGTCTAGGTCTTTTTACACACATTTTGTCCGGGTTAGCAGGGATTTGACGTCCCGGGGACGAAATGATTGAGATAGGAGGGACAGGCTAATGGCGGTGAAATCGAATCATGTCACGATTAAAGGCATCAAAGATGGCCTGGTATTCCTGCTGGACGATCAATGCGAGTTTGAGAATTTGCTGGGTGAGCTGCGTTTTAAGCTGGAGCACAGTCATCAAAATATTTTAACAGGCCCGATCATTCATGTGGATATTAAGCTGGGAAGCCGAGAAGTGACAGAGGAACAGAAGGAAAGTATTCTGGAGATTTTGAAGCAAAAGGGGAATCTGCTCATCAGGTCTGTAGAATCACCTGGACTGCCTGTGGAAGTGCAGGGAAAGCCCCCTATTCACACGGTGACAGGGATTATCCGATCTGGTCAAGTGCTTCATCACAATGGGAACCTACTCTTTTTGGGAGATGTAAACCCGGGTGGAATTATAACATGTACTGGTGATATTTATGTCCTCGGCGCTCTGCGAGGCATGGCGCATGCAGGGATGGAGGGAAATAGTGAAGCGATTATAGCGGCTTCCTATTTTGCACCGACACAGCTGCGAATTTCCGAAATGATCAGCCGTCCACCAGACGAATGGGAGACACGTGAATCCGGTATGGAATTTGCGTATCTCAAGGATGGCGCTATGCAAATAGATAAAATGAGCAATATTGTGCGTCTGGGCCGCGATTTTAACGTGTTCAAAGGGGTGTAGCACATGGGAGAGGCTATCGTCGTCACTTCAGGAAAAGGCGGCGTCGGCAAAACGACGACGTCAGCCAATATAGGAACAGCGCTTGCACTGCTCGGCAAAAAGGTATGTTTGGTGGATACGGATATCGGTTTGCGTAATCTAGACGTTGTGATGGGTCTGGAAAACCGAATTATTTACGACCTTGTTGATGTAGCGGAAGGTCGTTGCCGTTTAAATCAGGCACTGGTTAAGGACAAGCGTTTTGAGGAGCTGTATATGCTGCCAGCCGCTCAAACCAAGGACAAGAGTGCTGTTACGCCGGAGCAGGTTAAGGATATTATTTTGGAGCTTAAAAAGGATTTTGAATATATATTGATCGATTGCCCTGCGGGTATTGAGCAAGGCTTTAAAAATGCCATTGCTGGGGCGGATCAGGCTATTGTTGTGACTACTCCGGAAAATGCAGCCGTACGCGATGCAGACCGGGTAATTGGTTTACTGGAAAGCTCACATGTGATATCACCCAAGTTGGTGGTTAACCGCATTCGCAATAGCATGGTTAAATCCGGAGATATGTTGGATATTGATGGGATTTTACAAGTGCTTAGCATAGACCTTATTGGGATTGTGCCGGATGATGAAATGGTAATTAAAGCAGCTAATACAGGGGAGCCTACCGTTATGAATCCAGATTCACAGGCCGCGATTGCTTACCGTAACATTGCGAGACGGATTTTGGGCGATACAGTGCCCCTCATGCAGCTAGACCAGAAGAAAAGCGTGATGACACGTTTTAAGAAGTTTTTTGGTATGGGTGGATGAGGAAAACCGGAAGTTATGGCTGGTAAATTGCTTCCACACTTCCTAAGTGATTTTCCATTGGTTCTAAAGGTAGGGGCTGTAGTAGTATTCATTTGTAATACTAGACACTTAAATAAGTAATAATCTTATTTAAGTGTTTTTGGTTTGTCTTTTTAAATTCCTATAATACGGCTTCTCGAAATTTAGAGTCACTACATAAATATTATAAATACAAAACAAATCCGGTGCGTTAGCGCCGGTTTTTTTTGATTTTTAGGTACTTATTCCCGAGCGGGACAACATAAGTTGAAGCCCGTCCTCATAAGATGTATCAAACATACCTCGCTGAGGGGGCTGAACAGGATGAATAAAAATTCCGGAATCAAGCAGCGCAGAGAAGAACGTATACAGCAGCTAATCGCGGGAAGCAAAGCGGAGACGTATCCCTCTGGCATATATCAGTACAGGCACGGGGATAAAGATATGAGGTCGATGCCTATAGTCAGTGCCAACTTACCCAGAGACCCAGAAACGGAGTGGAAAAATGAGCGGCAACACTGGCAGCAATCTTTTGGGGCGAATCATGCTCCGTCTTTTTGGACTTCCTTTTGGCGAAGATCAGTCATAGCAACGGTGTTATTTGGAATGGTATGGGGAATGTTTCGTTGGGATATTCCCTATGCAGTGAATTTGAGAATGTTTATTGCGGATGCCTTGAATAAGGATATGGATTTTGCAGCCGTCGGACAATGGTATGAAACTTATTTTGACGGAGCTCCTTCCTTTTTGCCGATTTTTGGCGAGGAGCATGAAACGCACAAGGTAGCCGCAAATCGAAAGGGCTCTCCACCGATCGAAGGCACTATAACACAGCCTTTTGTACTGAGCCTGAAAGGGGTAGAAATTACGCCGAATGTCACTGACAACGGGCCAATCGTTGTTAAAAGTATAGATGCAGGACGAGTATTAGACATATTAAATCATCCCAAAAGCGGGATTTCGGTTACAGTTCGACACACTGGCGGTATCACAGCAACTTACGGAAGGCTTTCCCGCTCTACCTTAAAAGTGAACGACTGGGTTCAGGAGGGAGATGAGATCGGTGTACTGCCAGCAAGTCGCAGCGGCAGCGAGGCGGCAACTTTATTTTTGGCAGTTCAGAGAGGGGATCACTACATTGACCCGTCGGAAGTGGTAGCCCTTGATTAATGTCCGAGGGGTGACCTTATCACTACATCCACTGTTTGTATTGGTTATGCTGACCTCTATAATAACGGGACATTTTATCGAGATCATCACTTTATTTACATTGGTGTTTATTCATGAGCTAGGTCATGCGACAGCTGCTTCGTTGTTAGGCGCGCGGGTGCTTTCCATACAGATGTTACCCTTTGGAGGAGTTGCGGTCATTGAGGATCAGGGGAAGCTCAATGCGTGGAAGGAGATTGTCATTGCGCTAGCGGGGCCCCTGCAAAACGGAATCATGATCATCATCCTTTTATGGTTCAAAAATGTGAGTGGACCGGAGTATGATTATGTAAATTATATAATTCAGGGGAATGCAGTTATTGCACTGTTTAATTTGCTGCCCATTTTACCACTTGATGGTGGGAAAATATTGCAGGCAATGATTAGTTTATCCTTTTCTTATCACCGCACATTAGTGTGGACCTTTAGGGCCAGTATCGTAACGAGTCTGCTATTTTGTATGTATGGTATTTCACCGTTGTTAAGGCAAAATGGGCCTATGCATTTAAATCTGCTGGCGGTAGGGATTTTTTTGCTTTATTCTAATATTGTGGATTATCGGAATATCCCTTACCGTTTTATACGGTTTTTGCTGGGGAGGGACGAGCTTTTTTACCGCGAAATAGCTAAGGGAAGTATTGCCTTACCTATTGTATCCCTGCCAATGAAACATTTGGAGCCTATTTTGCGTCTTTTCAGAAGAGATCGGTATCATATGGTTTATGTTATGAATGAACAGGGACGAATTGTAGCCGTACTGCCGGAGCAACGCCTTATTCGCTCTTATTTTGCGACACGCCCGCCAGATGGTGGAGAACCCAAGCCTAAATAATGTTTTATGAGTAAGAAAGAGGCTGTATCCAGAGAGGTTGAAAAACCATGAAGCAAATGATTGTACAATGCCAGCAGCAGATGACCCAAATGGCGCTGTTGGAAGAGGGACGATTGGTTGAATATGCGGCTGAACTACCGCGAAAACGGGGGATTCTAGGTTCTTTTTTCAAAGCGAGGGTGGTCAATGTGCTACCAGGTATGCAAGCCGCCTTTGTTGACATTGGACAGCGAAAGAATGCCTTTTTGTACGTAGATGACGTACTTCACGCTCATTTGGACAAGCAGCCGGAGGTAAAGCCATCCATTTCTGAAGTGTTAAAGGTGGGGCAGGAAATTGTAGTACAGGTATTAAAAGAGGCAGTTGGTAGCAAAGGAGCCAGGGTCACCACTCATTTTTCACTTCCGGGTCGCTGGATCGTATATATGCCCCGTGCTGATTATGTGGCCGTATCCAAGAAGATCGAACGTGAGGGCGAGCGCACCCGTTTGAAAGCAATGGGAGAGCAGCTACGCACAAGTGAGGAAGGACTCATAATCCGTACCGTTTCGGAGGACATGAGTATAGATGCGATTGAAAATGATCTGAATCAACTACGTAAGCAGTGGGCGGCTATTCAGCGTAAAGCTGGTGAACACTCGGCTCCGTGCGAATTACACCGGGATTTAAGTATTGTTCAGCGATTGATTCGGGATGTGTTTACACCTGAACAGGATGAACTGGTCATTGACAGTGAAGAGCAAGCAAAGGATGCAGAAATCATGCTGCAACAGATTGGTCCTGCGAAAGCTCATGTAAGTATATTTCGTGGTGCAGAAGAAACGATTTTTAAAGCTTATGGCATTCATGAGCAGCTGGAACGCGATTTTGCGCGAAAGGTATGGCTGCAGGGCGGTGGATACATTGTCATTGATCATACAGAGGCATTAACCGTTATTGATGTGAATACGGGAAAGTTTACGGGAGGCAGTAATCTGGAAGAGACGGTGACCCGGACTAACATTGAAGCAGCTAAAGAGATTGCTCGCCTGGTACGTGTTCGTGATATTGGTGGTATCATCATCATTGATTTTATTGACATGGAACAAGAGGAGAACCGTCGGGAAGTATCCTCTGTGCTGGAAGCAAGATTGAAGAAGGATCGGACCAAATCTTATGTTGTCGGTTGGACGCGGTTAGGTTTGCTGGAAATGACCCGCAAAAAAGTGCGTGAAGAAAAGACGCTCGTGTAGAGCGATGCGTAACCCAAAATCATTTTAAAACTAAAGGTTGAATGTGCACAAAGCTTGTGCTACAATCATTTAGTATGTGTGATGCGTAAGATTGGCTGCACATGCTGTAACCGCTCCAATCAGGTACTGAAGTGCAGTATCCTAAGGGAATCTGCCACCTGCAATTAGGCGAGTCTGAGACATAAGGAGGTGCAAGCAAATGTACGCAATTATCGAAACAGGTGGTAAGCAATACAAAGTTCAAGAGGGCGACGTATTGTTCATCGAGAAGTTGGAAGCTAATGATGGTGAAACTGTAACGTTCGATCGTGTTCTGGCAGTGTCCGGCGACAATGGCTTGACAGCAGGTACACCGCTTCTTTCTGGAGCTTCTGTAACAGCTAAAGTTGAGAAGCATGGTCAAGGTCAAAAGGTCATCGTATACAAATACAAACCTAAAAAGAACTACCATGTGAAGCAAGGTCATCGTCAACCGTACACGAAAGTGACGATTGAAAAAATCCAAGCGTAAGAGGGTGCGATAAGTGATTATCGTGCGTATTACACGACTGGAGGATGGCAGCATACAGGGGTTTTCCGTTAAAGGACATGCAAATTTCGCTAAATCTGGCGAGGATATCGTATGTGCTGGCGTTTCGGCGGTAACAGTAGGAACTGTCAATTCGATTGGAGCTCTTACGGACGTTGAGATGGAAACGGAAATGGAAAACGGCTTTTTAAGCGCGTATCTTTCTCCTGAAAGTTATCATGATGCGAACGCACAGGTTCAACTGTTGCTGGAGTCCATGGTGATTATGCTGACAAGCATTGCTGAATCATACGGTAAGTATATTCAAATAGAAAATAATCAAAGAAGGAGGTAGACATCATGTTGAAATTGACATTGGATCTTCAATTATTCGCATCGAAAAAAGGTGTAGGTTCCACAAAAAACGGACGTGACAGTAAATCGAAACGTCTTGGAGTGAAACGTGCTGACGGTCAAGCAGTTACCGGCGGTAGCATCCTGGTTCGTCAACGCGGAACGAAAATTCACCCGGGCACGAACGTGGGCATCGGTAAGGACGACACCCTGTTCGCGAAAGTGGACGGCGTTGTGAAGTTCGAACGTTGGGGCCGTGATCGCAAAAAGGTGAGCATCTACCCGATCGACGTTGCTCCAGTAGCAGCTACTGTAGAAGCTTAATAGCGGCTTAGACACGCTGAAAAGCCTCCGGCACTTTTGTCGGAGGCTTTTTTGCATGATGGTAATGAACTGGAAAGTTAGTCTGTGCTATACTGGATTAAGGTTCTTTAATAATCCATTTAATTATCGCAGAACGGAGAGAAGCCATGTTCCAGCGGATAAGAGCGCCTTATCTGGCGTTGGGTTCCATTCTGATTCCTTTGGTTTTTTCACTGCTCTATCCCGAAGTATTAACGATTATCTTATTAGCAGTATGGTCTGTAGTTGCTGCATGTTTTGGTATGTGGTATACGAATAGACAGGTTGAGTATGAGCGGAAAGCTGCTTTGCGTTCTTTTGAGCGTACAGCGATTGCAATGCTTAACCATCATCGGCATGACTGGATGAATGACTTGCAGGTGCTTTATGGATATATTCGCATGAATAAGCATGATAAATCTGTTGCTTATGTGGAAACAATAAAAGGGCGCGTGGCGGAAGACAGTAAAATATCTAAGTTGGGTATTCCCTCACTGGTGTTTTATTTACAGTCTTTTCGCGTGAACGCCGGTAATTTACAGTTGTCGGTACAGGTTGAGGAGCAGTTAAAGTTAGACGCTGTCATGTCTCCCGAAGACGGCGAGTCGCTTGCCTCGGCCGTCATAGAAACGGTGCGTGCGTATCAATATGGCGGGGGCCGGTCGTCCTGGGGAGAAGTGCGCAGATTGACACTTTATTTCGGTATGGATCAGAATGATGTTATCGTCCGTTTTGAAGGAAGTGACATACCTGCGGATTTGAATATCCTTAAGCGGGTCAGATCCGTACCCGGAAGTGAACGCATTCGAACAGAGAAGCTCCCTACGGGCGAAATGTTTCAAATTCGGATGCAGTGCCAGACATAAGGAAGGTGTAACCATGTTTGTAGATAAAGCGAAGATTTTTGTTAAAGGCGGAGACGGCGGAGACGGATTAATTGCGTTTCGTCGTGAGAAATACGTTCCTGAAGGTGGCCCAGGTGGTGGTGACGGAGGGAACGGTGGAGATGTAATTTTCCGTGTAGATGAGGGTTTGCGTACCTTGATGGATTTTCGGTACCAACGACATTTTAAAGCCCAGCGTGGAGTGAAAGGTCGTAACAAAAGTCAACACGGAGCCAATGCGGAGCACATGATCGTACGTATACCGCCGGGAACGGTCATCATAGATGATGATACTGGTGAAGTAGTAGCAGATATGACACGTCATGGTCAACAAGTCGTCGTAGCTAAAGGAGGACGCGGAGGGCGCGGGAACATCCGTTTTGCTACGCCGAGTAATCCAGCGCCTGAGTTGGCTGAGAACGGTGCAGAGGGACAAGAACGTTATATCACGCTTGAGTTAAAAGTAATGGCTGATGTAGGCTTGGTCGGGTTTCCTAGTGTTGGGAAGTCTACCTTGTTGTCGGTTGTATCTTCCGCAAAACCGAAAATTGGGGCCTACCACTTTACAACGATTACTCCGAATTTGGGTGTTGTGGATGTGGGTGATCATCGTAATTTTGTGATGGCGGATTTGCCTGGTTTAATTGAAGGGGCTCATGAAGGTATTGGGCTGGGACATGAATTTCTGCGGCACATTGAGCGGACGCGTATTATTATCCATGTCGTGGATATGGCGGGCTCCGAAGGACGTGACCCGTTTGAAGATTGGACTAAAATTAACGACGAATTGAAGCAATATAATTCAGCATTGGCTGAGCGTCCGCAAATTGTGGCGGCCAATAAAATGGATATGCCGGAAGCTGAAGAAAACCTGGCTCACTTCAAAGAGCAGATTGCTTCTATACGTCCTGATCTTGAAATCATGCCTATTTCCTCACTGACACGTCAAGGTGTAAAGGAACTGCTCTACCGGGCTGCTGATTTGCTGGATCAAATACCGGACGAGCCGGTTGTTGAGGAAGTAGCAGAAGTTAATGAACGTAAGGTATTTAAGCTGGATACAGCAGAAGACGAAGGCTTTACAATTGTACGTGAAAACGATACATTCGTGGTGCAGAGCCCTAAAATTGAGCGCATGATGAAGCGCATGCAGTTGAACTCGCATGATGCCATTTTGAAATTAGCAAGAACGTTACGCCACATGGGTGTGGATGCTGAGTTACGCAAGCGTGGCGCCAAAGATGGTACATCTGTACGCATTGCTGATTTCGAGTTCGAATTTGTTGAAGGCAGCAGCTACTACTAAATTTCAAATAAAGGTCTAAAACCTGAACGGTTACTGTACTATAGGAAACTCTATAGAAGGCAGTAGCCGTTTTTTGCATTGTTTGCTTGCCGATTTTCATGAGTTTCGATATAATGTCCTCTATACAAAAACATAAGTCTTTGAGGAGAGGACGTTCTTGAAAGAGCGCTATTACTTGGTACGGGAAGATATTTTGCCTGAAGCTATTGTTAAGACCATACAGGTGAAACTGCTGCTGGCTTCAGGAGATGTTAAAACCGTGCATGATGCCGTGGAGCAAGTTGGGCTAAGCCGAAGCGCCTTTTATAAATATAAGGATGGCATACATTTGGTTAACCAGCTGGAGCGTGAGCGAATTGTTAATATCTCTATTGATTTGGAACATCAATCCGGAATGTTGTCCAGGGTACTTGGCAGAGTGGCAGATTTCGGAGGCAATGTGCTGACGATTCAGCAAAGTATTCCACTGCAAGGCAGAGCCAACGTAGTCATCTCGGTAGAAATGTCCAGACTCAGTGAAGAGTTGGGTGTTCTACTGGAGGGCTTGGAAGATATCTCTGGAGTCAAACGTGTTCGCCTGATTGGGCAAGGTTAAGGCAATACAGTTCATTAGATAAAAGTTATCAGGAGGGGAATGGATGAAACCGGTCAAAGTAGGATTGTTAGGTTTGGGGACGGTAGGAACGGGGGTCGTTCGAATCGTAGAAGGCAATCAGGAAGACTTGAGCAGACAAGTCGGTTCACCGATCATCATTGAAAAAATAGCTGTAAAAAACATAGAAAAATATCGTTCCATTGAAGTGGAGACGAGCAAACTTACTGAGGACCCATGGGAAGTTATTCGGGACCCTGAAATTGATGTAATTATCGAAGTCATGGGCGGCGTTGATCAGACGAAGGAGTACATTCTTGAAGCGCTGGAGCGGGGTAAACACATCGTAACGGCAAATAAGGACTTAATGGCTTTGCACGGTTCTGAAGTATTAGCAAAGGCGCAGGAAAAGCAGTGTGATATTTTTTATGAAGCGAGTGTAGCGGGTGGTATCCCGATCATTCGTACACTAATTGAAGGTTTCTCCTCCGACCGCATTACCCGCATTATGGGGATTGTGAACGGTACGACAAACTTTATTTTAACCAAAATGAGTCAGGAAGGGGCCTCGTACGAGGAAGTTCTCAAGGAAGCACAGGAGCTTGGGTATGCTGAATCCGATCCGACCTCAGATGTGGAAGGACTGGATGCAGCCCGTAAAATGGCAATTCTCGGCACGCTGGGTTTCCGCTCTAATGTAGAGCTCAAGGATGTAAGTGTCAGCGGCATTTCAAAGGTAACCAGTGAAGATATTGCTTTTGCTAAAAAACTAGGATATGAAATGAAATTGCTAGGCATTGCAGAGCGCCAGGGTGATGAATTTACGATTAACGTTCAGCCGACCATGGTACGCAAGCAACATCCATTGGCTTCGGTGAACGGGGTATTCAACGCGGTGTATGTGCATGGTGAAGCAGTGGGTGAAACCATGTTTTATGGTGCGGGTGCAGGTGAAATGCCGACGGCAACATCAGTTGTAGCCGATTTAGTTGCTGTAGTGAAAAATCTCAAACTTGGTGTCAATGGGCTTAAAGCTATCGTTCCTTACAACCCTAAAAAAATTAGTAACGACGAAGATGTGTATTTCAAAAACTTCGTGCTTCTGCATGTGGATGATAAAGCAGGGGTGTTGGCACGGATTACGCAAGTATTTGCTGAATTTGATGTCAGTCTGGCATCTGTTGTGCAGCAACCGAATGAGGTTAACCCCGATGCTGAAATTATTATCGTGACTCATTTAGCCAGTAAAGCAAGTATGAAAAAGGTTTTGGAGCATTTTGAAACTTTGGACGTCATCCGTCGCATCAAGAGCGTATATCGAGTAGAGGGATAGTCAATAAAAGCAGGAGGAATTGTCTGTATGACCGTTTTAAAAACAGCAAGAGTGCGTGTGCCCGCGAGTACGGCCAACTTGGGTCCGGGCTTTGATACATTGGGCATGGCGTTGTCCTTATATGCATGGATTGAAATGAAGGAGGCCGAACAGACGGCTTTTCATTTATACGGAGATGAAATGAATGGTGTTCCCCAAGATAAAACTAATCTGATTTTCAAGGTAGCACAAATGGTTTTTCGGGAAGCGGGTGTATCAGTTCCTGAGCTCGATATTTCGATGTACTCAGATATTCCACTCACTCGTGGTTTGGGCAGCAGTGCTTCCGCCATTGTGGGCGCCTTGGTCGCTGCAAATACGTTGATTGGCTCGCCTCTGCCGGATTCCAAGTTGTTCGATATGGCAAGCGCCATTGAAAAACATCCGGATAATGTTGGAGCTTCTCTGTTTGGCGGTATTATTACAGCGATGTGGGACGGTGAGCGTGCTAGGCATTTACGACTTGAACCGGATACCAATCTGGAGGTTATGGTAGTTATTCCAGATTTTCAGCTGTCCACGTCGAAAGCCAGAGAGGTTCTACCCGCACAAGTATCATTGAAGGATGCTGTATATAATATAAGTCATGCTTCCATGTTGGTAGCAGCATTGGCATCAGGGCGAACCGACTTAATCGCTGAAGCGATGCGTGATCAGCTTCATCAGCCTTACCGCGCGGCACTTGTGCCAGGTATGACAGAGATCTTGCAGGATGCGCACCATTATGGTGCTTTGGGTGTGGCTCTAAGTGGGGCTGGACCAACGTTGCTGGCATTGACAGATCGGCGGGAAAATCGGAAAGCAGAGCTGGAGCAGTATTTAACGGATACCATGAACAAAGAGGGGATCACTGCTTCTGTTTTAAAATTGCGCCCTGAGAATGAAGGAGTTAAAGTATATACAGAAGGGAATACTCTCCCTTTTATGGATATGATTAAAGGGGAACTTACGATATGAAACGAATTGCACTTCTTCCTGAGGGGACTGTTTCTCATGAAGCGATTAAGTATTTGTTAGGAGATACGTCCCATGAATTACTTTTTTACAAACATATCGCGGACGTATTTCAGGCAGTAGACAAGGGTCAGGCAGACTATAGTGTAATTCCCATTGAAAATACGATTGATGGCTCTGTAAGTTTGCATATGGATTGGCTTGTACATGAAGTAGACATTCAAATGCAGGCGGAATGGGTATATCCTTCAATTCAAAATCTTATTGGTCATCGCAGTGAATTTACGAAGGATTTGGACAAGCTAGATTTGAGCAAAGTGGTCAAAATTATGTCTCATCCTGTGGCGCTTCCCCAGTGTAAAGAATTCATACAGGCTTCCGCTCCTCAGGCCGAGTTGGAGAGTGCAGGAAGTACGGCGGAAGCCGTCGAAATTGTTAAACATAACCCCGGTAAAGGCTGGACCGCTCTCGGAACCAAGCTTGCGGCTGCCAAACACGGATTGGATATTTTGGCCAGCAAAGTGACGGATCACGATAACAACTTTACCCGCTTTGTCTTGATCGGTCATCAACCTATAAGTCTCCCGGGTACGCCTGAAGGTCAGCGAACCAGTATTTTGGTCACGCCGCCGCAGGATTTCCCGGGAGCGCTGCATCAGGTTTTATCCGCATTTGCATGGCGCAGGTTAAATCTGTCCCGTATTGAATCGCGTCCAACCAAAAAGCAATTGGGGAATTATTATTTTTACATTGAAGTTTTGGAATCTCTGCATTCCGTGCTACTTCCGGCAGCCTTTGCAGAGATCGAGGCTTTGGGGTGCCATGTACGTGTTCTTGGCTCTTATCCAAGCTACAAGTATGTTGAAGCAGCGATCGAACCTATTTTAAAGGAACATTAATCGGAGGTGTGATTTTAATGGCAGAACAATGGATCTATCTGGATGGGCAGCATGTGACTAAGGAAAACGCAAAGGTTTCCGTATATGATCATGGATTCTTGTACGGAGACGGTATATTTGAAGGCATTCGTATTTATAACGGGAATATTTTTAAATGTAAGGAGCACTTGGAGCGCCTGTATGATTCTGCGAAATCCATTCAATTAAACATTCCGTTGTCTTCTGATGAAATGTTGGAAGCAATGGCTGAAACGATTCGTCTTAACGAAATGCGTAACGGATATATCCGTCTAGTTGTATCCCGAGGTGCAGGAAATCTAGGTTTAGACCCTCTTCGTTGTGCGAAGGCGAGTGTCATCATTATCGTGGAGCAGCTCGCCATTTACCCAGAAGAAGCTTACTTGACTGGCCTGAAGACAATTTCTGTCTCTCAGCGTCGCAACATCCCGGATGCTTTGAATCCGAAGATTAAATCATTGAACTATCTCAACAATATCCTCGTGAAGATCCAGTCTAACTATGCTGGTGTAGGTGAGGCTATTATGCTCAATTCCCAAGGATATGTGACGGAAGGCTCTGCAGACAACATTTTCATTGTCAAAAACGGAGTGTTGTATACACCTCCTTGCTATTTGGGAGCGCTTGAAGGAATTACTCGTAATGCTATTATCGATTTGTGTGCTAAGCTTGGGTACTCCCTTAAGGAACAACCTTTTACACTGCATGATGTATATGTTGCGGACGAGGTGTTTTTTACAGGAACTGCGGCAGAAGTTATTGCAGCTTATGAGGTGGATGGTCGTACGATCGGCTCCGGCGTTGCTGGCCCAGTGACTTTGGAGCTCCTGACTGAATTCCGGAAGATCGTGGATCAGGATGGCTACAAAGTGTGGCAGGACTAAAATAAAACCGAATCCTTTTAACTGAATGCTCGCGAGAGTATTTAGTTAAAAGGATT
>NZ_JBBPAZ010000001.1:462500-2170000 GCF_038009305.1 Paenibacillus sp. FSL P4-0113 | reverse complement strand
AGCTCAGTCAAACTCCGAATGCCATAGATTTAGTTCCGGGAGTCAGACAGTGAGTGCTAAGATCCATTGTCGAAAGGGAAACAGCCCAGACCATCAGCTAAGGTCCCCAAGTGTGTGTTAAGTGGGAAAGGATGTGGAGTTGCACAGACAACCAGGATGTTGGCTTAGAAGCAGCCACCATTGAAAGAGTGCGTAATAGCTCACTGGTCGAGTGACTCTGCGCCGAAAATGTAACGGGGCTAAACACACCACCGAAGCTATGGCTTGATGCTTGCATCAGGGGTAGGGGAGCGTTGAATGCGGGTTGAAGGTGTACCGTAAGGAGCGCTGGACTGCATTCAAGTGAGAATGCCGGTATGAGTAACGAAAAGATCTGTGAGAATCAGATCCGCCGAAAGCCTAAGGGTTCCTGAGGAAGGTTCGTCCGCTCAGGGTAAGTCGGGACCTAAGGCGAGGCCGATAGGCGTAGTCGAAGGACAACAGGTCGAAATTCCTGTACCACCGTAATCCGTTATGAGCGATGGGGTGACGCAGTAGGGTAGTGACGCGGACTGATGGATGTCCGTCTAAGCAGTGAGGCTGGTGTGTAGGCAAATCCGCACATCGTTAAGGCTGGGCTGTGATGGGGAGCGAAAATTGTAGTAGCGAAGGTCATGATCTCAGACTGCCAAGAAAAGCCTCTAGCCAGGAGAAGGTGCCCGTACCGCAAACCGACACAGGTAGGCGAGAAGAGAATTCTAAGGCGCGCGGAAGAACTCTCGTTAAGGAACTCGGCAAAATGACCCCGTAACTTCGGGAGAAGGGGTGCCTCGGTAGGGTGAATAGCCCGAGGGGGCCGCAGTGAAAAGGCCCAAGCGACTGTTTAGCAAAAACACAGGTCTGTGCGAAGCCGCAAGGCGAAGTATACGGGCTGACGCCTGCCCGGTGCTGGAAGGTTAAGGGGAGTGGTAAGCTCGCAAGAGCGAAGCTATGAACCGAAGCCCCAGTAAACGGCGGCCGTAACTATAACGGTCCTAAGGTAGCGAAATTCCTTGTCAGGTAAATTCTGACCCGCACGAATGGCGTAACGACTTGGGCGCTGTCTCAACGAGAGATCCGGTGAAATTTTAATACCTGTGAAGATGCAGGTTACCCGCGACAAGACGGAAAGACCCCATGGAGCTTTACTGCAGCTTGATATTGAATTTGGGTACGATCTGTACAGGATAGGTGGGAGCCGTAGAACTTTGAGCGCCAGCTTGAAGGGAGGCATCCTTGGGATACCACCCTGATCGTATCTAGGTTCTAACTTGGTACCGTGAACCGGTGCGAGGACAGTGTCAGGTGGGCAGTTTGACTGGGGCGGTCGCCTCCTAAAGAGTAACGGAGGCGCCCCAAGGTTCCCTCAGAATGGTTGGAAATCATTCGAAGAGTGCAAAGGCAGAAGGGAGCTTGACTGCGAGACCTACAAGTCGAGCAGGGACGAAAGTCGGGCTTAGTGATCCGGTGGTACCGCATGGAAGGGCCATCGCTCAACGGATAAAAGCTACCCTGGGGATAACAGGCTTATCTCCCCCAAGAGTCCACATCGACGGGGAGGTTTGGCACCTCGATGTCGGCTCATCGCATCCTGGGGCTGAAGTAGGTCCCAAGGGTTGGGCTGTTCGCCCATTAAAGCGGTACGCGAGCTGGGTTCAGAACGTCGTGAGACAGTTCGGTCCCTATCTGTCGTGGGCGTAGGAAATTTGAGAGGAGCTGTCCTTAGTACGAGAGGACCGGGATGGACGTACCGCTGGTGTACCAGTTGTTCCGCCAGGAGCACCGCTGGGTAGCTATGTACGGAAGGGATAAGCGCTGAAAGCATCTAAGCGTGAAGCCCCCCTCAAGATGAGATTTCCCAATTAGTAAGACCCCTTGAAGACGACGAGGTAGATAGGTTGGGGGTGGAAGTGCAGTAATGCATGGAGCTGACCAATACTAATCGGTCGAGGGCTTATCCTAAGATAAGACGCAATGAGTTTCGGATCCAGTTTTCAGGGTGTAACCTTGAAGGTATGTACAAGTGACATACAACAAGCGCATGGCTATTCATTCACACGATAAGTGATGAACTGAATAGCCGTACGGAAGAATTTGCGTAGCAAATTCATGTTTGGTGGCGATAGCGGAGGGGTTCCACACGTACCCATCCCGAACACGACCGTTAAGCCCTCCAGCGCCGATGGTACTTGGACCGCAGGGTCCTGGGAGAGTAGGACGTCGCCAAGCAGAGCTTTATGATTATTATTCCCTGATAGCTCAGTTGGTAGAGCACTCGACTGTTAATCGAGTTGTCACAGGTTCGAGTCCTGTTCGGGGAGCCATATGGAGAGGTGTCCGAGTTGGCCGAAGGAGCACGATTGGAAATCGTGTAGGCGCCAAAAGCGTCTCGAGGGTTCGAATCCCTCTCTCTCCGCCATAATTATTTTATTGTATGGCCCGTTGGTCAAGGGGTTAAGACACCTCCCTTTCACGGAGGTAACAGGGGTTCGAATCCCCTACGGGTCATAAGTAGTATGGAGGCTTAGCTCAGCTGGGAGAGCATCTGCCTTACAAGCAGAGGGTCGGGGGTTCGAGCCCCTCAGCCTCCACCATTTATTTAAATAGCAGTCCCTAATATTATCGCGGGGTGGAGCAGTTCGGTAGCTCGTCGGGCTCATAACCCGAAGGTCGCAGGTTCAAATCCTGCCCCCGCAACCAATTAACTTTTGAATGTAAACTGCTATGGAACTGTGGTGTAGAGGCCTAACATGCCTGCCTGTCACGCAGGAGATCGCGGGTTCGAATCCCGTCAGTTCCGCCATTTTCACAAAGTTATGTTACCCTGTTGGGAGCCATTAGCTCAGTTGGTAGAGCACCTGACTTTTAATCAGGGTGTCGAAGGTTCGAGTCCTTCATGGCTCACCATTCATGCACTTATATGTCATGGATATAATGATATTGCGGACGTGGCTCAGCGGTAGAGCATCGCCTTGCCAAGGCGAGGGTCGCGGGTTCGATTCCCGTCGTCCGCTCCATATTTGCGCCCTTAGCTCAGCTGGATAGAGCGTTTGACTACGAATCAAAAGGCCGGGAGTTCGAATCTCTCAGGGCGCGCCATTAACTTCATAAGCCGGTGTGGCGGAATTGGCAGACGCGCGCGACTCAAAATCGTGAGGGAAACCGTGGAGGTTCGAGTCCTCTCACCGGCATGTATTTCGGGATGTAGCTCAGCTTGGTAGAGCACCTGGTTTGGGACCAGGGGGTCGCATGTTCAAATCGTGTCATCCCGATTCAAAAGGAAAGTCGCTGGAAGCAGCGGCTTTTTTGTTATATTAATTATCTTTTTGTATAAATCAGTAATCGCCAGGTCACACTAACACAAAAAGTGGGACGGAAGGGATTACTGTGAAGCGATTAAGTTGGAAAAAGCAGATGAAACGGCGCTGGAAACAGTGGAGAAGAACAGTGTGGGCCTGTAGCATTTTGGGTGCGGCTTGTTTGCTGGCAGGGTTGGGTATTCTGTTATCGAATTATATGCAGGCTATGTTGTCACAGCCACTCGCTACTACCGTCATGGCAGAGGAGGGCATGGAGGAGGCTTCACATCTCGGTCCAACTGAAGATCACTCCTCACATATGCAACTATTACAAAGTATTCGTGCTTCCGGTATAAGCAGGAAGACCCGTCTGTTAACCACCTACGTATGTGGTACGGAAACACTTTCCTTGGGAACGCTAAGTTCACAGCAGCTAGAGACCTTACTGAAGCAACATCCCGATTGGAAGGGACGACTTAATACCAAAGGAGAGGTGTGGCTGGAACGCAGGGTGGAAGACTTGTCAGAGTCATGCAAAGAGCGTGGATACATGGGTTTGAGCACTGACGGCCAGCTTACATTGTATGAAGGACTGCCTAAAAGAGAAAAAGTTATCCGCACTTTTTTTCAATTGGATGTGGGTTCCATGGAGACGGCCTTGCCAGAAGGGGTGTATAAACAACTTCAGCAGGGAATCCGTGTACAGGATATAAATGAGTATAACAGTGTAATTTCCACTTTTAGTGACTTTGCCGTGGAGCGAACACAAAGGGTATTAAAACAGCACTATTGATTACAACTGCGAGACGTTAGGCTTTGCCCATGAGGTGAGGCTTGAAGCGTCTCTTTTTATGTTTTTACTCATGTTTAAATTTTTTCCTCTATTAGATACAAAGTTTTGTTATAATGAAAAGAACGACACATATGTTCGCTTTATATGGTATTTGGCTTTTGAGTATATTCAGGATAACGTTGACTATTGGTTAGTTACGCCATGATTGAGCGATAGAGGAGAGATTTTTTTGCGTTTTCTAGGAATTGATCCGGGTATTGCTATTGTGGGCTTCGGGTTTGTAGACAAGATTGGCAGTAAAGTGGTGCCTGTACAGTATGGCTGCATCCAGACGGAGGCTCATACACCGGAAGAAGAAAGGCTGCTTCATGTGTATGAAGGCATGTTGCAATTAATAGATAAATATAAGCCTGATGCAGTAGCACTGGAGAAGCTCTTTTTTAATCGCAACGTTACAACCGCTATGTCTGTAAGTCAGGCACGTGGGGTGCTGGTGCTGGCTGCAAAACAACGTAATTTGCCTATAGGTGAATACACGCCGATGCAGGTAAAGCAGGCTATTGTAGGGTATGGTAAGGCTGAGAAGAAACAGGTACAAGAAATGGTTAGAATGTTTCTAAAGCTTCAAACTGTGCCGAAACCGGACGATGTAGCGGATGCTTTGGCGGTGGCTATTTGTCATGCGCACTCCTATGGACTAAATTCAAAATTAAATGAGGTATTGCGAAAATGATAGATTTCTTGCGTGGTTCTGTGGCCCATTTGGAAAATGAATATGTCGTTTTAGATGTACAGGGTGTAGGGTACCGGGTATTTTGTCCGAATCCTTACGCGTTCGCCAAAACTGAAGGTCCAGTGGTTGTTTATATTCACCATCATGTAAGGGAAGATGCTATTTTACTGTTCGGTTTTGCGACCCGTGAGGAGCAGCAGCTATTCCGTAAACTGATTGATGTATCTGGTATTGGACCGCGTGTTGCGCTTGGTATTTTAGGAGGCGGTACGCCTGCTCATGTGGTAACGGCGATTTATCAGGAGAATATCACATTTCTCACCAAGTTACCGGGGATCGGTAAAAAGACGGCACAACGTATGATTCTGGATTTGAAAGACAAGCTGGACGGTATTGGCTCGTTGGGGATGGCAACCGGATTGTTTGCTGAGCCTGTCGTAGAAGAAGGCGAAGGTTCATATTGGGACGAGGCCCGTGAGGCGCTCAAGGCGCTCGGTTATACTGATACTGAGTTGGATAAGGTATGGAGCAGAATGAAGAAAGATGCGAAACCTGATGAATCTGCCGATATTTTGATGAAGCGGGCTTTGCAACTGTTGTTTGCCGGATAGGACGCGGATGTCCGTTAACAAGTGTCTGGTGAAAAGAGGAGCGATGGAATATGGATGACCGGATTATTTCCGCCAATTTGATGATGGAAGACCAGACGGCGGAGCTAAGCCTTCGCCCCCGTTATCTAAATGAATATATCGGGCAAAATCAGGTTAAGGAAAATCTGAAAGTATATATTGAAGCGGCCAAAATGCGTAAAGAAGCGTTGGACCATGTACTGTTGTACGGACCACCTGGGTTGGGTAAAACAACTCTTGCTAACATTATTGCCAATGAGTTGGGGGTTAATCTGCGTACGACTTCAGGTCCTGCAATTGAAAGACCGGGAGATTTGGCAGCATTGCTGACCAATCTTCAAGAGGGTGATGTTTTGTTCATTGATGAGATTCATCGCCTTCATCGTACGGTGGAAGAAGTCATGTATCCGGCGATGGAGGATTTTGCGCTGGATATTATGATTGGTAAAGGCCCGAGTGCACGCTCGGTCCGTCTGGATTTGCCGCCCTTTACTCTTATAGGGGCCACTACGCGCGCTGGGCTGCTCTCTGCGCCATTGCGTGATCGGTTTGGTGTTATTAGTCGATTAGAGTTTTATACGACAGACGAGCTGGCTTACATTGTGTCTAGGAACGCGGATATTATGGAGATTGAAATTGTCGGGGATGCGGCGGAGGAAATCGCATTGCGTTCACGGGGGACACCGCGTATTGCCAACCGACTATTAAAAAGGGTGCGTGATTTTGCCCAAGTTGCCGGAGACGGAATTATTCATTCTGAGTTGGCTGCAGAGGCGCTAAAGAGACTTCAAATAGATCCTCTCGGGCTGGATGAAATTGATCATAAAATGCTTAAGGCCATGATTCATTCATTCCGGGGCGGACCTGTAGGATTGGACACAATTGCTGCAACCATTGGTGAAGAGAGTCAGACTATTGAGGACGTGTATGAACCCTATTTGTTACAAATTGGTCTTTTACAAAGAACACCTCGGGGACGAACAGTGACTCCGGCGGCATATGCCCACCTTGGAATCCCCATGCCAACGGATCCACGGTGATTAGGAAACATGATGCAGTTTTTAAAAAAATTATTGCATGGTTACATGCAGTATGGTGAATACGGTATCGGCTGACGGATGACTGAGGGAATGAGAGTATAAGTAAGATTTTGGCGGGTTTATATTTTGGTTTATTCCGCCGATGTATTTAAAGGGACAGACAAGGATCGAGAGCCCGATAAATTACGCAAATATAAGTGCTAGGCAGCTAGATTGGGGGAGCCAGAAATGAGTGGAAAAGCATTTAACCGAGAAAGTATTTTCGGTGCATGGATGGGCCGGGCCAAACGAGCAGCAGCGATTATGGTATTAGCTACAGTGTGCATACCTTGGTCTTCGGGCGTTCACGCTGCCGCCGCCCAAGAGGATATTCGTGTAGTGATTTTTGCGGATCTAGGCAGCAAATATAAAGCGACAGTCCCCGCTGTAACCTTGAAATCATCAGGAGGTCTGAGTGTTGGACAGAACAGTGGAGGCAGCTTTCAAACTTGGATGGGACTGCCAGACAGTACAGCTCGTTTTAGTGTAGACAGCTATCGGGTGAAGGTACTTGAAGGAAATGAAGCAGCGGCGATAAAAGCGGCGCAAGCCCTGCAAAAGACTAATGATAAACCTACGGTTTTTATCGGTTCAAAAAATGGTAGCTCTGTGTATCAAGTGTACGCGGGAATATATGCTAGTGAACAGTCTGCGCAGGCTGCTGTACAGCGGATTTCCTCGGCAACCGGAGCGCAGGCCGAGGTGAAGGGAAACAAGCATTGGTCCACTGGAAGCTACGGAAGCGAGCAGGAAGCTAATCTCGTTCGAACGACAATTGCTGCGGCGGGCTTTGATGCTTTTACTGTGATTCAATCAAGAGGTCAGTATGCCGTGTGGGTTGGAGAAGAAAGTAATGACAGCAAGCTGTTGGCTTTGAAAACTGAGTTGGAGAGCAAGCAACCGAGACTCACGCTGTCTAAAGTTAATGGTACTCAAACTGGCCTCATTATAAGACAGGAAGCAGGAGTCACGACTGGCTCGCAGGTGATGTCTCATTACATGCTAAGTGGTTCTGATAATAGCAAGGTAATTGTCAGCGGTGGTAATGATGGAATACAAGTGATGGAAAGATCACAGCGTATATATCGCGGCGAGATGGAGATTGGCATGACGTCAGGTCAGCTGGCGCTTGTGAACGAAGTTCCTTTGGAGCAGTATTTGTATTCCGTGGTAGGAGCAGAGGTCTATTCCTCATGGCCAGATGAAGCGCTCAAGGCTCAAGCGGTAGCGGCTCGTAGCTACGCGCTTGCCCAAGGCAATCGGTTTCAGATCGGCAATGTGGTAGACGGCACGTTAAGCCAGGCTTACAACGGTAAGAGCTCGGAACATGCCAATGTCAATGAGGCTGTAGATGCAACAGCTGGTGAAGTCATTAAAAGTGGCGGCAAAGTGGTCGAAGCTGTATTTTCATCTAATGCGGGCGGTGTGACAGCAGATGCTTCTGAGGTGTGGAACAGTGGTGGCGAAGCCTTTGCCAGCGTAGACAGCTCGGGGGATACTTCGGCGCAAAAAGGAGCACAGGAATGGTATCATGTACTTCTCTCCAGTGGCAAGACAGGGTATATTCGTGAGGATAATGCTAAGGAACTGGAGGGTGTCACAGAAGCGGGGTTAGACAAAATCACCGTCACTGCGGAAAATACAAATGTGCGTCCTATTCCCCAAATTCAATCGACGGTTACACCAATAGCCAAGGCGCAGCCGGGTGAAGAGATCATTGTATTAGAAAAGGTGCCTCAGTCCGGAGACTATGCATGGGTGAGGGGGCCCTTTACGTCAGCTCAGCTTGCTAAATCCCTGCAAGGAAAAGTAACGGGTACAGTGCCTTCCTCTATTAATCACCTCGATGTCACCAAACGTGGTCCATCAGGGCGAGTGTTGGAGGTTGAAGCGAACGGATCCCCTTTGAAAGTGAAGTATCCGGATATGTTTCGCTCAGCAATGGGCGGACTCCCGAGCACACTGTTTGATATTGCGAGTACCGGAAGTTATACTGTATTAGGCGCTGATGGGGCTACTTCTCATGTAAGTGGTACACAAGGCACTCAAATCCTGTCCGCATCTGGCAGCAGTACTTCAAGTGGTAACGGGGTGATCGTCATGAATGAAGATCGTCATGCACGAGTCATTGACAAAACACAAAGCTTTATTTTTACAGGTAAAGGAAATGGTCATGGTTTGGGCTTATCCCAATGGGGTGCCAATGGTTTGGCCGAGCAGGGGTATGATTACAAGAAAATTTTGCAACACTATTATAAAAATGTGGATATAGTTAAGGACTGACCAATATATGAACGTAAACGACTACGATTTTGAACTGCCTGAAACATTAATTGCACAGACGCCTTTGCTTGATCGGAGCGCTTCCAGATTACTGACATTAAACAAAAATAACGGTGAAGTGGGCCATCATACGTTTTCGGATATTGTGCAGTATCTCCAACCAGGGGATACGTTGGTATTAAACGATACGAGAGTGATTCCTGCACGCTTGTTTGGCATCAAGGAAGACACGGGAGCTAAGGCTGAGGTTTTGTTGCTTAAGCAACTGCAAGGGGACCGATGGGAAGCATTGGTGAAACCTGGTAAAAAGCTGAAAAAGGGTGCTGTTATCGTTTTCGGTGATGAGCTGAAAGCAGTAATTGAGGAAGAAGGAGATATGGGCGGCAGGGTACTGTCATTTTCATATGACGGTATTTTCCAGGAGATATTGGACCGCTTGGGCCAAATGCCGCTTCCGCCGTATATCAAGGAACAACTGGATGACCGCGAGCGCTATCAGACCGTTTATGCTCGGCATGAAGGTTCGGCTGCGGCTCCAACGGCAGGGCTGCACTTTACAGAAGAATTGCTGGACCAGATTAAAAAGAAGGGCGTTACCGTTGCCTTTATCACACTTCATGTTGGCTTAGGGACGTTCAGACCGATGTCTGTGGATACGATTGAAGAGCATGTAATGCATGAAGAATACTATTCATTGTCACAGGAAACAGCCGATGTGCTCAATGAAACCAAGGCGCGCGGTGGAAGAGTCGTGGCGGTGGGGACGACCAGTTGCCGGACGCTGGAGACGGTGGGTAATAAATTTGGTGATGGAGTATTAGAGGCCAGTAGTGGCTGGACACAGATTTTTATTTATCCAGGCTATGAATTCCGTGTGGTGGATGCGATGATTACGAATTTTCATTTGCCCAAATCCACCTTGGTTATGCTGGTCAGCGCACTGGCGGGCAGGGAGAATATTATGCATGCTTACCAGGAGGCGATTGACCGACAATATCGGTTTTTCAGCTTCGGGGATGCAATGTTCATTTATTAATTAAGGATGGTAGAGAAAATATGGCACCAGCAATAAGATACGAACATATCAAAACCTGCAAGCAATCGGGAGCCCGTCTCGGGCGTGTACACACTCCTCACGGAGTTATTGAGACACCAACCTTTATGCCTGTGGGAACTCAAGCGACTGTTAAAACGATGAGTCCTGAGGAACTGAAAGCGATGGATGCTCAAATTATTTTGAGTAACACGTACCATTTGTTTCTTCGTCCTGGCCACGATATTATTCGTGAAGCGGGTGGACTGCACAAGTTTATGAATTGGGATCGCCCTATTTTAACGGACAGCGGCGGATTCCAGGTGTTTTCTTTAAGTGAAATGCGCAAGATTTCAGAGGAGGGTGTTCATTTTCGCTCTCATTTAAATGGAGATAAAAAGTTTCTTTCGCCTGAAGTGGCGATGGAAATTCAAAACTCACTTGGCTCAGATATTATGATGGCCTTCGATGAATGTCCGCCGTTTCCGGCTGAATATGAGTATGTGAAAAAGTCACTGGAACGCACCAGCCGTTGGGCTGAGCGTTGTCTAGAGGCACACGCGCGTCCTCATGATCAAGGTCTGTTTGCCATTGTTCAGGGAGGCATGCATGAAGATCTGCGCAGGCAAAGCGCTGCGGATTTGACTTCCATGGATTTCCCGGGGTATGCTATTGGTGGACTGAGCGTAGGTGAACCGAAACATTTGATGTATGAAGTGCTCGATTATACGGTTCCTCTGCTTCCCACCAACAAGCCACGTTATTTGATGGGCGTGGGTTCGCCTGATGCTTTGATTGAAGGCTCTATCCGTGGTGTGGATATGTTCGATTGTGTACTTCCAACCCGAATTGCTCGCAACGGGACAACGATGACCAGCCAAGGTCGTCTTGTCGTTCGCAATGCCCAATATGCAAGTGATTTTGGCCCGCTCGATCCTGCTTGTGATTGTTATACCTGTCGCAATTATTCACGTGCTTACTTGCGACATTTGATTAAAGCGGATGAAACCTTCGGGCTCCGACTGACAACGTATCATAACTTGCATTTCTTAATACAATTGATGCGTAATGTCAGACAAGCGATTATGGATGACAGGCTGCTTGATTTCCGAGATGAATTTTTTGAGCAGTACGGTCTTCATGATAATGATAAAGGATTTTAAGTTTTAGGGAGAGTATACGAAAGGGGGATTTAACATGTTTCATTTTGCTACAGCCGCTGCTACACCCGGTGGAACTGGCGGACTTTTTCAAATGATCTGGCCACTGGCTCTGATGTTTGTAATCTTCTATTTCTTGCTGATTCGCCCGAATCAGAAAAAACAAAAGCAACGTCAAACGATGCTTCAAGCTTTGAAAAAGGGAGATAAAGTCATTACAATCGGAGGTCTTCACGGTACAATTATGGAGATTACGGATGATGTAGTAGTTTTGCGTGTGAATGATGTCACGAAGCTGACCTTTGACCGCAGTGCAATCAGCAACGCGATTGCAAAAGACACGGCATCTGAGGAAGTTGTTTCCAAATCGTAAAATGCTGGTGACCGTTATACAAAAACCGAGCCTTTGAGGAGGCTCGGTTTTTTGTGTTGTTTTATTACATGGGTACAAACATTTTGATTACTTGTTGAGATTAATGCCAAACATCCCACCACCTGCGCCTATGACAAACGCGAAACCTAAGTGTAACAGGTCCTTGCCGACCATGCCCGCATCCAATGCCAGAAAACCGACCAGCAGAACGATTAGTCCATACAGGATACCTGTAATACCGCCTTGATACCAGCCTTTGTTTGCTGATCTTTTACCGGCGACGAAGCCACCAGATAGCATGGCGAATGCATGGACGATGTACGTATACAATGATAAGTCCTGTTCCTGCATCTGTGTCAGCCACAAGAGTAGTGAAAGAATCAATGCGCCAAGCAGCATCCATGCAAAAGCATAGAATAAGCCGGATAAAATAGGATGGGCCAGACGAAACGAACACCAGCGGCGAATGAGCTCCATTGATAATTCCTCCTGTACCAAGGTTTGAACTATTATCATTCTATGGCCAAGCCTCACGGCTTAGTACCAAGTCGCAAGCAGTCTTTCTCTTTATTTCAATAATTTAGCCTTTTGTTTTTTGTATGAGCCAAGTGAGGAACGGTCAGAATACGTGTACAATGAACGACTCATGTCTTATTGCAAGTACAGGGGAGGAGGCGAACATATTGAGTCACGATATTTTTGCTCATATTTTTCGGACGCTGCTCATGTATTTTATTGTATATCTGGTGATGCGCTTGATGGGTAAAAGGGAGATCGGTAAATTGTCTGTTTTCGATCTCGTCATATCCATTATGATTGCAGAAATTGCTGTATTCAGTCTGGAGGACATAAAACGTCCACTTTACGAAGGATTGATTCCTTTAGGAGTGCTGTTAATTTTGCAAATTGGGATTTCCTATTTCAGTCTGAAAAGTCGGCGACTGCGCTTACTATTTGATGGTAGGCCCAGTGTATTGTACTCTAATGGACAATTAAACAAGGACGAAATGGTGAAACAACGTTACAATTTGGATGACTTGCTGTTACAACTTCGTGAACAAAATATAGAAAGTCTGGACGAAGTTGAATATGTTATTTTGGAAACGACAGGTAAGCTAACGGTTATAGGTAAGGATGATAACGTCGGAGTGGAACACGAAAAAATGAAGCAGGAATTAAACGGAACAGATTTGGCAAACAAAGAGCTACAGGTGGATAAAGTCCATCCTTCTCCACAAATCGGTGGAAAGTTTAGATATGAGGGACTGCCTATTCCATTAATCATGGATGGTAAGGTGCTGGATCGAAATTTGGAACGAATGGATATGAACCGGTTTTGGCTTAAAAATCAAATTCAAGCGAAGGGACACAAAGATTTTAAGGATGTTTTTTTATGCTCGGTTAACCATAGAGGTGATGTGTACATTACACCACCGGCCTATGGAAAATCTTCGGATTAGATTTCTTATGCTTTAAACCATCTTCTCAGGATTGGAATGCGTGTAAGGTTGTCCCAATCAATCATTTTGATCAAGGTCATCAGGAAAAGGTACAGAATAATTCCCAAGCCTGCGGCAAAAATAAATTGGAGCCACATTTGGTCGAACATCGTTAAATGTCTGTAGGTATATAACACTGCTGCTGCCATGATGATCATGCCTATCCCGGTCTTCCAGAAATCGAGCAAACGTACGCGGAAGCGAAGTAGCCTGCTGACACTGAAGCCATGAAGGAGAGTAACAATGGCACTGTTAATACAAATGGCGATGACAGCTCCGTAGATACCGTACTGAGGTTGGGATGCAAGCCAGACGATCAGCACAATTTTGATAACGGCTCCGATAAAGGTATTTAATAAGGCACTTCCAGGACGGTCTAACGCCTGAAGTGCTGCCTGAAGCGGGGCCTGAATGTACATAAAAAGAGCAAAAGGTGCCATGAGCTTAAGCATTCCTGCAATATCGCCATTATTGTAGAGTAGCAGACACAGAGGTTCCGCCAATACATACATGATCACGGCAAATGGGGCTCCTGCAACCAAAGCGAGCCGAAGCGATTGATGTAGACGTTTGTGAATGGCTATAATATGCCCCTTAGCCGCTGCTTCGGATAACGAAGGAACGAGTGAAACAGCTAATGAACTGGTCAGAACCCCAGGTAGTAATAACACAGGAATGACCATGCCCTGCATGGCTCCATATTGTGCGGTTGCCACGCCAGTTGCAATGCCTGCTACGGCAAGGCTGCGCATGCACAAGATAGATTCGAGCAAATAGGATAAGGAACCGACAAGCCTTCCAGCAGTCACGGGAACGGATATAGACATAAGACGTGACAAAACAGATGATTGCTCGGGATAAACCTCAGAGGAGGGGCCAGGCGAATTCGGCTGAAGGATGCGATCTTTTCGCTGGTTACACACGTATTGCCATAGAAGCACAATCATGCCAATGAATTCGCCCGCCAGAGCACCGAGCATGGCACCTGCAGCAGCGTAGGCTACCCCATGGGGAAGTAACAAGTAAGCAAACCAAATGACACAAAAAATGCGCATAACGGTCTCGGCAATCGAGGAACTAGCGGAAGGAATCATATTTTGCTTTCCCTGAAAATAGCCCCTATAAGCTGAAGAAACAGCTACAATGACAATCATTGGGCTCATGCTCACGAATGTATAATACACGCGGCTGTCGGTCAGAAGATGGCTTGTGATCCAAGGCGCGAACACAAGACAGAGAACCATGGCGATCAGACTGAGTGTAATGGTTAAGCGCAGGCTGGTGTGCAAAATACGCCGCGACATTTCGGGCTGTCCCGCCGTTTCGGCTTCGGCTACTAGCTTGGCTACCGCAAGAGGGATTCCCCCTGTAATAAGCGTCACCAGAACGATAAAAAAGGGATACCCCTGTTGGTACAAGCCAACTCCTTCGGGGCCGATGATACGCGGGAGTGCGATTCGGGGAATAAAACCTAGTATCCGGTTGATAATTCCTGCTGCCAATAAAATAATTGCTCCATGGATGAATGTCTGCTTTTTCAATCGCAACTCCCTCTTCCCCAAAATGTAATTCTGCGTCTATACATTACTTTAGAAGATATGCTGGACCTGTCCATCTTCATGACAAGCTTTTCCGTTCAGAAACAAAGTGATTTAGACAACAAGAGGGAGAGTGGTGAATTCTGCTATTGACGAGCGAAATGATTGCATATATTGTTGATTTAAGGCTATTTTCAACGAGAAGAAGGGTTTTCCAGGATCAGGACAGAAATGTTCTACAAAGCAGTCAATAACCCCGCTAATTGCTGATCTGCGGAACCGGTAGTCGCTGGGAGGAGGAACGGCCATCGTGGGTATGGAAGAGCTGGATGAGCAGGATTGGGATGACGCAATTGAGATGCTTTGTCAAAGTAAGGCGGACGAGTTGATTCTCGTAGGCTATGAGCATGTCACAAGTAAGGACGTGTGGAATTGCGTCAGCCATAAATATGAAAAGGAGGGTATTCCTCCGCTGCACAAGCTCGTTAACGATATACTTTCCCTTAAAGCGACGAGCTTTATGAACTATTTGACTATGTCCGCATTACGGGGCTCCACTTTCGAATAGAAGGGGGTCTTTTTTTGCGTTCAAATTGACTGCTTTTTGAGGGGTAGCTATAATAGGAATATTGAGAATGAAAGGGGAACATGGGACGGAATGAAGAGAATTCTAAGTTTCATCGTGGTCGTGCTCATAACTACTGGTGTTATGATCGGGACAAGCCCGGGCCTACTGAACAGTTTAAAATTAGGCCTCGATTTAAAGGGAGGCTTTGAAATTTTATATGAAGCCCAGCCTTTGGAAGCCGGGCAGAGTGTAACCAGACAGTCTCTTATACAAACAGCTCAAAGTCTGGAGAGACGGATTAATGCGCTCGGTACGACTGAGCCGGAAGTAACAACAGAGGGGAGCAACCGTATTCGCGTGCGGCTTGCTGGTGTCACTAATGAGGCAGAAGTTCGCTCCATGCTGAAAAAGCCTGCAGAATTAACGTTTCGCAGTGCAACGGCAGCAGATGCTAAGAAGCCAGGTCAATACAGCAAAATTGAGCTCCGCGGTAATGATTTTGTGGAGAATGGCGCTGTTGTAGGCTATGATCAGCTGAATCAACCTGAGATTAGTATCAAAGTCAAGGACAAAGCTAAATTTGCAGAAATCACAAAGCGGCTTCTGAATAAAGAATTAGCTATTTTCCTTGATCAGGAATTGCTGTCTGCACCCACAGTGCGTGGGGAATTAACGGACGGTAGCGCGTCAATCACAGGTAGCTACACTCGTGATGAAGCGAATAAACTGGCGGATACGATTAATCTGGGTGCCCTTCCGCTCAAACTGACGGAAAAATATTCTCAGAGTGTAGGTGCTACGCTGGGTCAATTGTCACTGGATCAGACGATTCGTGCTGGATTGATCGGCTCGATCATTATTCTGGTATTTATGATTGCAATGTTCCGTGTACCGGGATTAGTGGCCAGTTTCTGTCTCATCGTTCATACCTGGGTAGTGCTTGCGATTTTCTACTTGGGTGGATTTGTACTCACACTCCCAGGTATCGCCGCCTTTGTGCTCGGGATCGGGATGGCGGTCGATGCCAACATCATTACGTATGAACGGATTAAAGAAGAAATCAAGTCAGGCAAAACGATTCGTTCTTCTGTCATTGCAGGTAGTAAGGCTTCGTTCCGTACCGTTATGGATGCCAATGTTACGACAATTATAGCGGCAGCGGTTATGTTTGGTCTGGGAACAGGCTCCGTTCGAGGATTCGCTTTGGTGCTCATCGTTGATATTGTCACCAGTATTTTGACGAATATCTTCTTCTCCCGCTTCTTACTCAATCTGCTGGTTAAAGCGGATGCTGTGAAGAAGGCCAAGTATTTTGGTGTGAAGGAGAGTGATATCAGTGCGCTTTAATTGGAACTTGAAATATATTAAGATGAGCAAGTGGTTTTACACGTTCTCGATTATTATCACACTGCTTGGTATTCTAAGCTTGTCAATATTCGGCTTGAATTACGGGGTAGACTTTCGTTCCGGTTCCAATGTGGATGTCAATTTGACTAAGGTTGTTACACAGGAACAGATCCAAACTTTGCTGGACAAGCAGAAAATCGGTAAAGAGGTAGATTATACACCGGGGAAAGAGCGTTTCGGCATTCGCTTCTCACAGGTGTTGACGGATCAGCAAGTGAATGATTTTAAGATTTCTTTTAATAAACAGCTGGATCCGAAGGCTTCGTTTGAGGTCAATACAGTGGATACGGAAATGGCACAAGAACTGGAGCAGAATGCAATATGGGCGATTTTGCTAGCATGTGTAGCCATAGCGGTCTATATTTCGATCCGGTTTGAATGGCGGTTTGCCATTGCAGCCATCGTTTCGTTGTTGCATGATGCCTTCCTCGTTATCAGTATTTTCTCGCTTTTCCGGCTTGAGGTGGATTTGACCTTTATTACGGCAATTCTGACGATTGTTGGTTTCTCCATTAATGACACCGTCGTTATTTTTGACCGTATTCGGGAAAATCTACGATTTGCGAAGAAGAAGTCCAGGGACGACTTAGAGCAGGTAGTTGATCACAGTATTGCGCAGACAATGACTCGGTCACTTGCAACCGTGTTTACGGTGTTTATTGCCTCCGTATGTTTGTTCATATTTGGCGGCGAATCGATCCGTATGTTCTCACTTGCAATGGTCATTGGTTTGTTGTTTGGTGCTTATTCCTCCATTTTCATTGCCAGCCCGCTGTGGGTGGCATTGAAAGGAAAACAAAAATCTCCGACAGCTGGCGGGGGCGCGGCCAAAACTGCAAAGTCTTAAGTTACGCAAATACCAGTAGTATAAATTAAAGAGAAAGCCGCGTCTGCTTGGGCGCGGTTTTCTAAGGTTTTAAGATTTACCTTAAGTAAGGCTCAGTAGTGGCACTTAAATGTGAATGGTTTTTGATTTTGAGAAATTCGGTTATTTTAGATTGAGCTTTATTGGGAAAGGGTTAGTTCAGGATTGAGGGGGAAACGTTGTGAATAGCGAACGCAGCCGATCATTGGAAACTGCGGCGTTGAGCGGGATTGTAGGTAATCTCGCGCTGGCTGTTCTAAAGGGAGCCGTCGGTTATGCGGCAAACAGCAAGGCGTTGTTGGGAGATGCACTGCACACGGCTGCAGATAGTGCTTCCCGTTTGCAGGAGCTTCTGTGTTCCAAGGGTGCTACAGGGCACGGAATGCTGGCACGGTTGCGAAACGGTGAAAAGGTTCGAACGGTCATATCTGTGGTACTGGCTATTTTAGTGCTGATGAGCGGTCTTCAGCTAGCTATCTCGGCTGTTCGTTCATTAAGCAGTTCGGAACCGCAGGCACCCGGTCTGTATGCATTAATTACCGTATTTATTGCGTTGGTATTGAGAGAAGCGCTATTTCAGTTTCAATATCGCTACTCGATTAAACATGGTCATAAAGAGGAAGCAGATCGGTACGCAAACCATGAACGTTACTCGCTGTATGCATCGTTGATTGCATTGATTGGCATGATCGGCGCAATGACTGGCGAAGCAATGGAATGGCCTGCATTATTATATCTTGATCCAACCGCAGCTTTGCTCGTAGCCTGTCTGGTGCTGCGTAAAGGATATTTGATGGTAATGAATACCGCTTACCAGGTTCCTGCGCAGCCCTTGCAGGAGGAAGACTCCCGACGCTTTATGGAGACGATTCAACGGGTGTATGGTATTGTAACGGTTGAACACTTACATGCCCAGGAAACAGGGCATTTCATAACAGTGGATGTAACGATAAGTGTGAACCCGCGGATTACGGTACAGGAAGCGCAGGAAATCGCCGATCGAGCCAAAAATTTACTGTTAGCCCGTTTTCCACAGGTGACCCATGTACAAATGCAGTTCATTTCTTATCAAGCCGGATATCCATACAAATCCAATCATGAACTGCCAGATAATGATGTGTCGTCGTTGCTTCAATAGGGCAGGACGACTATGAAAGAAAGGTGAATAGGATTGCTTCATTCGCAGTACAGATGGAAGACCCCAGAGGCTAACCTGGAAGCGGCTCAGCTGTTGACAGGGGAACTGGGGATTTCACCATTGTTGTCCCGGCTTTTAGTGAACCGGGGCGTCACTACCGCCGGGGAAGCAAACCGCTTTTTGTACGGAAGTGTGGACGATGTACACGACCCTTTTTTGCTTCTTGGTATGGAAGAGGCTGTGCCGAGAATTCGTCAGGCTCTGGAACGTGGCGAGCATATATTAATCTATGGAGATTATGATGCGGACGGCGTATCCAGTACATCATTGATGATTCAGCTCATGCGTTTTCTAAAGGCTTCCTATGATATTTATATTCCTCATCGTTCTAACGAGGGATATGGTCTGCATAACCATGCCCTTGATTGGGCACATCAGCAGGGAGTTACACTGGTCATTACGGTAGATACGGGAATTAGTGCAGTAGAGCAAATTGCTTATGCAACTTCCTTGGGGATAGACGTTATTGTGACGGACCATCATGAGCCGCCTGCAGTACTTCCCGAGGCATATACTTTGATTAATCCGAAGCTCCCCGGTTGCCCATACCCATTTAAAGGTCTTGCTGGTGTTGGTGTTGCCCTGAAGCTCGCTCAGGCGCTGTTGGGTGAAGTGCCGGAGGAATGGTTTGAAATCGTCGCTATCGGCACGGTAGCCGATCTGATGCCACTACATGGTGAAAATCGGACGATGGTACGCAGAGGGATTCAATCCATGAGAAACTCTGCTTTTCCGGGGATTCGTGCGTTGCTCCATGTAGCGGGCGTAGATATATCTACAGTGACTTCAGTCAACATCGCATTTGCCTTGGCTCCGCGGATTAATGCCAGCGGGCGCCTGGATCATGCGGGACGAGCCGTTTCTCTGCTGACGACAGAAAAAGAGGAAGAAGCAGACCAACTTGCGCATGCGCTGGACCTGCTCAATCGTGAGCGTCAACAGGTGGTCGAACGTATTGTGGAGCAAGCCGAGCAACAATTGGCATCCAAACTGAACGGAGGCAAGCTACCGTCAGTTATTGTATTGGCTGGTGAAGGCTGGAATGTCGGCGTTGTCGGAATTGTGGCATCCAAGCTGTTGGATCGCTATTATCGACCGACCATTATTCTGGGTATAGATGCTGAGACAGGTATGTGCAAAGGTTCCGCCCGTTCTATTCCTGCATTGGATATTTACAGTGCTCTTACGGACAGCCATGAGCTTATGGAGCATTTTGGTGGTCATCCTTCGGCAGCGGGTATGACGCTGTCCTGTGATAATCTGGAATTGTTTGAAGAGCAGCTGAACCGCTATGCGGGTTCCATTTTGACACCAGACGATCTCATTCCTGTAGCTGAGGCTGATATGGTCTGTCGTTTGGACGAGGTATCTTTGCAAGTGGTTGAAGAACTGGAGTTGCTTCAGCCTTTTGGTATGGGGAATCCATCTCCACGATTCGTATTACAGGGTCTGCAATTGCGTGAGGCTCGTAAAATGGGACGTGAGAAAAATCATGTGAAGCTCCTGCTGGAGCAGAACGGTTTATCGCTGGACGCGATTGCCTTCCGTCGTGGCGATTTGGCTGATTTTTTACAGCAAGAAACGGAGATAGATCTGCTGGGTGAATTGTCAATTAACGAATGGAACGGTAAAAGGTCTCTCCAGCTCATGATGCAGGACATTCGAGTGCAGGCGCCGCAAATTTTTGATTATCGTGGAGTGTCGGACCCTTTTGCCGAATTAGAGCGGGGACTCAAGATCTTTCATCCACGCATAGAGGAAAGAAAGAAAGACGTTGCGGTGTTGGTCCACCCGTCATCTAGGCTTCGTACATCTAGCTCCGTGGACACTGAATCCTTATGGTTATACGATAAAGATGGCAGCGTTATTCCCAGTGATGGTCAAAGAGATGCACAGCACTCTGTGAAGTCGCTGTTCGTACTGGAGCCGCCGGATACACCGGATCAGTTCCAGGCATTATGGTCTACCTTTGAAAATGTAGAAAACGTATTTCTCCTTCATTCAGTCAGTGAACGTGGCGGTCGACTCGTAAGCCCAGACAGAGAGCTGTTCAAGCGCATTTACGTTGTGCTTTCCCGATTGGGAACACAGCCTATTGATGAAAAGGCAATGCTGCCTGCTCTTAGTCGACAGTGTTCCTGTTCAGTACGCATGTTATCCAAAGTATTGGACATCTTCGAAGAGCTTGAGTTTATGACGCGTACAGATGGTCAATTCCGTTTTGTATCCAATCCGCCCAAGCGGGATTTAACTGCTTCTCCGCGCTATCAGGAATTATATAATATGGCTGAAATGGAGCGGTATTTGCTGGATGCGGACACCACCCAGATGACGAGCTGGATTATGTCTCTTATGAAGGGTGCGTCTTGAGATACTATTTCGTAATTTATGTTGTAAAATGTATATACTAATTTGAAGTTTACAGTAGGAGGAACTAAGTTGGACTACAAAGAATATATTCGGGTGATTTCCGATTTTCCACAACCAGGGATTAGTTTTAAAGACATTACAACCCTAATGAAAAATGGTGAACTGTACCGCAAGGCTATCAACGATATGAAGGAATTGGTATCGGATTTAAAAATTGATTTGATTGCAGGTCCAGAAGCACGTGGATTCGTTATCGGTGCGCCTCTGGCTTATGCGCTTGGCGTTGGTTTTATTCCCATCCGTAAAAGTGGCAAGCTCCCTGGAGAAACCATTGAGGAAGCATACGGTTTGGAGTATGGTAAAGATACGCTGGCGATGCATAAGGATGCTATAGAGCCAGGCCAAAATGTTTTGATTGCTGATGACCTGCTTGCTACAGGTGGAACTATTGCTACATCCGTAAACTTGGTACGCCAGCTTGGTGGCAATGTGGCAGGGGCTGCTTTTCTTATCGAGCTGTCTGATCTAAACGGTCGGGCGAAGCTGCCTGACGTAGATGTATTCACCCTGATTACGTATTAAGTATTTCGAAACCTGGGTTTCCCGGGAAATAATTATGTATGGATTGCCTAAATAGTCCGATGGAACATCTCTTTATCTAAAGAGTTGCTCCATCGGGCTATTTTGTTTAGAAGCGTTTTAGGTGTGACTTTGTTTGACTGGTGCAAATTACCACTGTTTTTATTGGGAATAGTTATAAAAAATTTAAAATAAATGTCGATAAATAATTAAAAAGGAGCAGAGGTGGTCATATTGGGTTTATTTCGATTTAAGAGTTTACAGGCACGGACATTTTCTACCTTGATTCCGCTTGTACTTATAACGCTGATTTTAATCAGCTTTTTGTCTTATTTTTTTGCCAAGCAGAAGCTAGATACGGAAATAAGCCAAAATGCTGCTCATTCCTTATCGAGGGTTAAAGCAGATATTGCAGCTAACGTAGATCGTCATGCTTTACTTGTTTCGATGCTGACTAAGAGTGCGGAACAACTGGGAACAGGAATGAACATTGAGGGTTATGGACGATTCTTTGAACAAGAGCTGGCATTAAATGATATGACCTATGGGTTAGGGATTTATTTTGCTAAAGGTGCGTATGATCCGGGAGTGACTTACCGTTCCATATATGTGCATAGAGATGGCCAGCTAGTGAAGCAAACGATTGAATATGATGATCCACAGTATGACTACTTAACACAGCCATGGTATACAGAAGCCGTGGAACGTGGTAAGGAAATAAATTTTACGGAGCCTTTTTACGATAGCAGACTGAAAGTCAATATGATTACTGCAGGGAAAGCATTTTATGACAGGGAAGGGAAGCTGTTAGGTGTCATTACTGGCGACCTGAATATGACAAACATTCAAACGTTTATTGAAAAAATGAAGTTTGGTGCTAACGGTAGTGCGATCTTGATGGATAAGAATGGAGCCATTTTGTCATCCGGTCTTCCGTCCTTAAAAGCAGGCGAGCCGTTAACAAAAACGATGAATGCGGAAGCAGCACAATCTATTCAAAGTGGTACGTCCGGACAACTATCCGTACCCATTGATAGTGAGGACTACCGGATAATGTACGAAACACTCCCACAAACCGGATGGAAAATCGGCGTATTACTGCCAGAATCCGATTTGAACCGCTCTGCGAACGAAATGCTTAAACTTCTTCTTATTGTTAGTGTTATAGGCATCTTGCTAATTATGGGAGCGTTATTAATTAACAATTCAGGTATGATCAAAGAGATTAAAAAAATTATGCAGATAACCAATCGTATGGCTCATGGGGATTACAGCGTTGAACTAACACAACAACGTAAGGATGAATTTGGCCAAATGGCTGACGGGATCAATAAGGTGATTGCGGCAACCAGAGGAATGGCATCACGTTTGAGCGAAGAGTCAGATGTTATCTCAGGCGTATCTATAAAAATTTCCCAAGAGATTTCTGGGGCTACTAAAGATGCGCAGCATAATGCAGGAGAACTGGCACAGGTGAAGGAAGGAGCCGAGCTTCAATTGGTCGCAGCAGCAGAGAGTGCGACTGCGATGGAAGAAATGGCTGTTGGCATACAGCGTATTGCTGAATCTATCCAGCATGTATCCGAGGCTACCACTGAGATTGAACATAAGGCACAACAAGGAAATGAACGGTTGACCGTGGTCAACCAAGGAATGCATAAAGCGAAAATATCTATGGATGAGGCAGGCAGGGTAGTAAGCTCATTGAATGAGCGGTCCGCCCAAATTGGCAGCATAATTGGAATGATTCAGGAAATTAGTGGGCAGACCAAGTTGCTATCACTGAATGCTTCCATTGAAGCCGCACGTGCAGGGGAGCATGGCCGAGGGTTCGCTGTGGTGGCTTCAGAAATCGGCAAGCTGGCTGTAAACGTGAGCGAGTCTGCGGAACAAATTACGAGTCGAATCCGATCCATGCAGGAAGAAACCAAATTAGCTTTGGAAGGAATGCAGCAGGGTGCTCTGGAGATGGATGAAGGAGTATCTATTTTACTTGAGGTGGAAGAACGTTTTATTGCGATGAATCAAGATATTCAGCAGGTGGCGATAGAAGTGCAGGAGGTTTCATCTGCCTCAGAAGAAATGTCGGCAGGTTCAGAGGAAGTTGCAGCCTCTATTGGATATCTTGCAGACATTGCGAAAGCTTCAGCTAAACGTACAGAGCAAGCCTCGGAACGATCCGAACGGCAGCTTAAGGATCTGGAAGGTATGGACAGCTCTGTCAAGACACTTACAGGTGTCTCTGATACGCTTAATCAGGTCGTATCTCGCTTTCGTGTGTGATATCTTTAGAAAAAAAGGCCGTGCATAAAAAAACGCCGCTCCATTGAGATATGGATCTTTACACGCTTGTCTATACAGCCTGAGCGTGTTGATCCATAACTAACATGGAGCGGCCTTTTAAAGTTGAAAAAAAGATATCAATCTGGTGTTTTCTCGGTTAAAGGTTCCTGTGATTTATCGTTGGACCAGCCGAGCACGTCAATCAGCTTGAAGAACAAGCTGAGGATGATGCCGATGATTGTAGCCAATGCCATACCTTTCAAGGTTACAGCGCCCCAAGTGAGCGTAGTACCACTGATTCCGACAACAAGCACGATGGTCGCAAGCAGCATGTTAGTTGGCTTGGCGAAATCAACCTTTTGCTCAACGAAGATTCTTAGACCGGAGGCAGCAATGACACCGAATAATAGTAAGGATACGCCACCCATAACTGGAGCTGGAATATTAGAAACAATCGCTGAGAACGTGCCTGAAAAGGACAGCAGGATGGCAATGATAGCCGCTCCGCCAATAACCCATACAGAGTACACTTTAGTTAATGCCATGACACCAATATTTTCACCATAAGTCGTATTAGGCGTAGAACCGACAAAACCCGAAATGACGGTGGAAATACCGTTACCCAGCAGAGAGCGGTGGAGACCAGGATCTTTGGACAACTCACGCCCGACAATGTTGCTAGTCACAAGTAAGTGACCAATATGCTCTACGATGACGACCAGAGCAACAGGAAGAATCGTCAGCATAGCAGAGGTATTAAAAACTGGAGTGGTAATTGCAGGATGTCCGAAAAAAGGAGCGTCTGCGATGGCCTGTGTATTGACCATGCCCATAAAATAAGCAAGCACATAGCCCACTACGATACCGATCAGAATATGGATGATTTTGGCAAACCCGCGAAACAACACCGCACCCAGAACAGTAACCCCGAGTGTAACGAGCGAAAGAGTAATCGTTTTGGGATCTGGAGTCCATGCTTTAGTAGGATCGGCATTGATAATGCCTGCCATGCCTGCTGCAACCGGAACCAGCTCCAGACCGATTAAGGCTACGATGGAGCCCATAACAGCTGGAGGAAAAACGACGTCCAGCCAACGGGTTCCGGCATATTTGATCACCAGTGCGACGAGGCAGAAAATAATACCTGTAATGATGAAAGCACCGAGGGCCATAGCATAGCCGTTGCCGCCGGGATTGTTTTTAAGCACAAGACTGACGGGAGCGATAAAAGCGAAGCTGGAGCCGAGATAGGCGGGGATTTTGCCACGGCAGATCCAGATGTACAACAATGTGCCAATACCGTTCATTAGCAAAATCATGCCGGGATCGACGCCGAAAATATTCGGCACCAGCACGGTACTGCCAAACATGGCAAACAAATGCTGTACGCTGAGCAGGAACCCAGGTCCTGCCGGTAGCTTTTCATTAACTTGAATTTCGCGTTGCAACGCAGTTCACTCCTTAGTTCTTTCAATTATTCTTATATACATTAATTACTTTTCGTAATTTTTTCAATATAATTCGTTTCAATTCGTCAACATTCCTCATTTTACTTATCCATGTGTGACAGAATAATGCTACAATGCCAAACCTGTAATAGTTGACGTGTGACGTGCTAACCGTCATAATTGTAGGAAATCACTTTTAAAAGGGAACCTTTGCGCGACATTGATCGGCGGGTTCCATTTTGCATAGAAAGGACACGGAATAGAGCAGAATGGGGATAGAGCAATTACTTAAAAAGGCCGGGGCCTATACCAGAGAAGCAGATCTTATCCGCATCAGGGACGCCTATGATTTTGCCGAACAGGCCCATTCCGGCCAGACTCGTAAGTCCGGTGAACCTTATATTCTGCATCCGCTTGCGGTTGCTGATATCGTCGTTAATATGCAGATGGATACCATCTCCATTATCGCCGCTCTTTTACATGACGTTGTGGAGGATACGACGGTGTCTTTGGCGCAGATTCGCGAGCATTTTGGCGATACATGTGCGATGCTTGTCGATGGTCTGACGAAACTGGAGCGTATCCAGTTCCGTTCCAAGGAAGAACAACAGAACGAAAATTATCGAAAAATGTTTATTGCTATGGCGCAGGACATTCGTGTCATTGTCATTAAGTTAGCAGATCGTCTGCACAACATGCGTACCTTGAAATATCAGTCAGAGGAAAGCCAGCGTCGGATTGCTTATGAAACGTTAGAGATTTTCTGTCCGGTTGCAAACCGACTGGGTATTTCAGCCATTAAGTGGGAAATGGAAGATATTGCTCTGCGCTATCTGAATCCTCAGCAGTATTATCGCATTGCTAATTTGATGCATAAGAAGCGGGCAGAGCGGGAGCAGTTTATTGATAATGTCATACAGCGTATCAGAGAAAAGCTGGAAGAGATGGGCATTCAGGCTGATCTGTCCGGACGCCCTAAACATATTTACAGTGTGTTTAAAAAAATGACGACGAAGAACAAGCAGTTCAATGAAATATATGATTTGCTGGCGATTCGAATTATTGTGGATAACATTAAAGACTGTTACGCCACACTGGGGATTATCCATACGTTGTGGAAGCCGATGCCGGGGCGGTTTAAGGATTATATCGCTATGCCTAAGGCCAATATGTATCAGTCCCTTCATACGACAGTAGTAGGTCCTAACGGGGAGCCTACCGAGGTGCAAATTCGCACAGTGGATATGCATCGTACCGCTGAATTCGGGATTGCGGCCCATTGGGCCTATAAAGAAGGCAACGGAGCAAACAACACTAACTTTGAGGATAAAATCACCTTTTTTCGAGAAATCCTGGAGCTGCAAAATGAAGCGAAGGATGCGTCGGAATTTGTGGAATCGCTCAAAATGGACTTTTTCTCAGACCTTGTGTTTGTGTTTACTCCTAAGGGAGAGGTCATTGAGTTGCCAGCCGGATCCGTTCCGCTGGACTTTGCTTTCCGTATTCATACCGAAGTTGGCAATCGAACGATTGGCTCTAAGGTAAATGGAAGAATCGTACCTTTGGATTATCGGCTTAAAACTGGGGATATTGTCGAAATTATGACGTCCAAACATTCTTATGGACCTAGTCAGGACTGGCTCAAAATTGCTCAGTCCTCTCACGCGCGCAGTAAAATCAAACAATGGTTCAAGAAAGAAAAGCGTGAGGAGAATGTTGAAAAAGGCCGTGAAAATCTGGAACGTGAGCTAAGAAAACGCGATATCGAGCCATCGGTGTGGATGAGCGACGACAAGCTTCAGGAAGTGGCACAGAAGTTCTCTTTTAACGATTCCGAAGATATGCTGTCTGCGATTGGTTTTGGTGGTATAACCGCAGCGCAGGTCTGTACACGTTTGACAGAGAAGCTGCGTAAGGAACAAGAAGAGGCACGGTTGATCGAATTGACGACCGAGGTCAAGGAGTACAAGCCGCAGGGCGAACGGAAAAAAACACCTACCAACGGTGTCAGCGTCAGAGGCGTCGATAATTTACTCGTTCGTTTTGCACGATGTTGTAATCCCGTACCGGGAGATGACATCATTGGCTATGTAACACGTGGACGCGGCGTATCCGTTCACCGGACGGATTGCCCGAATATTCCTTCGGGTACGGGCGAAGACCAGGCGCGTGTGATTGAAGTAGAGTGGGAAGAAGCAGCGGAAGTCAATTACAGTGTCGATATTGAGATTACGGGCCATGATCGCAACGGTTTGCTGAATGAAGTGCTTCAGGCCATTTCTGAGAACAAAACCAGCTTCTCGGCCGTTACAGGTCGTACAGATAAAAATAAAATGGCGATGATTCACATCACGATTCTCATTCGCAACACGGATCATTTGCATTCTGTTGTCGAACGGATTAAACGGGTGAAGGATGTATACACCGTGCATCGGATTATGCAATAACCTTATGAAGCGTACAGATAGGTTTATAGCCTTTGTAACATATCTTGGGTAGAAAGACCCATAGGCTGCTAAAAGAGCCGTAGTACGGCTGTGAGCACCTTTTAAAAGGGAAGGTTAAAGGAGATATCGGATAGTCGATGAAGATCATTATTCAGCGCTGTAAAGACGCTCAGGTAACGGTGAATCAAAAGGTGGTTGGCAAGATTGGAACCGGATTAATGCTGCTGGTTGGTATTGGTCAGGGAGATACAGCAGCCGATGCCGTTTATTTGGCGGATAAAACGGCGGGATTACGTATATTTGATGATGCTGAAGGCAAAATGAATGACAGCGTTCTGGATGTCGGTGGAGCCATTTTGTCTGTCTCTCAATTTACGTTGTATGGTGACTGCCGTAAAGGAAGAAGGCCTAACTTTATGGGGGCGGCCAAACCTGAGGAAGCGGAGAAGCTGTATGATTTCTTCAACAGTCAGCTTCGAGCCAAGGGCCTGAAGGTAGAAACGGGAATTTTTGGGGCTATGATGGATGTTTCATTGACGAACTGGGGCCCAGTCACACTGATTTTGGATACCGAACGTTCGTAACTATACATTCACGGCGAGGTCTGAGTAGAATAAAATAGCTGTTCAGAGGGACCATAATGTCATCCCAATTGGTGATTAGCCAGGCGGATAGCCTAAGGGTGACAGGAGAGACGAAGCTATGCGTCAAACCCCAAAAATGGACGGGCATCGAAGCACTATGCTGCTTTTTCCCGGTAGTATGCAGGAGGCAATCAGCCTTACTCGTAATGCTGATACGTTATTACAGCATGTTGCAACAGCCATAGACAAGCCAGGACGCGGCGCTTTGCCGCGCAGGTAACATTGGGTTAAATGGAGCGTTAATAAGGTGCCACCCGAAAGTAGCATAAAGTGGCCAAAAATAAAATATGTAGCATTGAATTAGTGGAGGAGCCGAAAGGCTCCTTTTTCTTTTCCGCCGCTGCGAATTGTTATAAAAACAGATCAAGCGGGTAATAACAAATCGTGGTAGAAAAATAAGCTTAATTTTAAACTTGTATCAGGGATAACCGGAAAGGAGATCTGAACATTCATGAGTAAAATTGCATTTTTATTGGCTGACCAATTTGAAGATTCCGAAATGAAGGTACCTTATGATGAATTAAAAAAGGCTGGACATGAGGCGGATATTGTTGGGCTGAAGCAAGGTGAGAAAGTGAGCGGTAAGCAAGGTAAAGTAAGCTATACTATTGAAAAAGCCATTGCAGATGTGAAATCAAGTGATTATGATGCAGTTGTTATTCCTGGTGGATCATCTCCGGAAAATCTCCGTTTGGATGCAAATGTTCTGAAATTTGTAACTGAAATTAATGAGTCCAAAAAAACGATTGGCGCTATCTGTCACGGGCCACAAATTTTGGCGAGTGCCGATTTGTTACAAGGCCGGACGATTACAGCTTATCCTCCATTGAAAGATGACTTGATTAATGCGGGTGCTCATTTTGAGGATCAAGAGGCGGTTGTGGACGGTAACTTTATTACGTCTCGGACCCCTAAGGATGAGCCCGCTTTTGTGCGTGAGTTGTTAAAGGCATTGTAATTTCCGTGAATGCTTCCTAGATTTATGCCAGTACAATTCCCTAACGAGGAGGATTTGATATGGCTAAACAGATTCAGGCTTATTTTCGCACAGAAGATGAAGCTGAGGGCGCTAGAGCTTCGCTTCAGGCTTATAGAACTGAACATTTGGAAGTAGGTGCTCTGGATGAGACGCTCGGTCGGGAGACGAGGGTTTTAATTCCGTTGGTCCCTTATAACAATACTGGCTCTGTGAGCACAGGAGGCTCAGCGGGTGCGGCAATCCCTGCGGCGGGTGCTTATGGCGAGAATATTTTACCAGATGTGAAGGATGGCCAGATTAACTCTGGCTCAGCCCAAAGGGATCTGGATGAAGATCGGAGCGGAACAACGAATCATGACGGAGGGTTGCTCCGTGCAACAGATGTGTATATTAACGGTGATCAAGATGAATTACGGTATGTATTATCTGCAAAGGTGAATGATGCCGATTATGATGAGGTCATTTATAAGCTGCGTTCCAATCGTGGATATGTATCGCAGTTGGATTAAAGTTGAGAGCACGGCACAAGATTGTCGATACTTGAGAATTTAGCTACAAAAGAGTGACTGTAATACAATTGTAATATTCGAAACATCATTCCTTAATATTAGCAGTTTATAATAACAGCATGACCCCCTTTTGATATATCTTTTTGAGCCTGCGGACCGTTTCCGCAGGCTATTTTCTTTTTTAGGACTTATTTGTACAGTAAGTTGCTATGAGGCTAACGATACAGGATACAAAAAAAGTGAAAGATTATTTAATTTGACACTGACTGTCTTTTTGTATAAAGTGTAAAAAGATACTAAGTCCCGAAATAATAAAAATATAAACAATAAATATACCCATTTCCAATTACGGGACCGAAATATTACAACTGAAAAAGTTAGGAAGTGTCAAAATGGGTAATGAAATAGAATGGTTTGCAGAGATAACTCCTGAGCTGCGGAAATGGACCGGAGGCAAAGGAGGGATGCTTGCTAGGATGCTTCAAGCTGGTTATCCGATTCCTAATGGTTTTATTGTTTTTCCACAGGCCTTTCAAGGGGAAAAACTTAAGGAAAAGACATGGAAAGAAATGATCAGGTATTTGGAAAAGCTTCGTAAGGATTACCCTAATGTCTCATTTGCAGTAAGGTCTTCAGCCTTGAGCGAGGATTCAGCCTTAGCTTCTTTTGCAGGAGAGTTTGAAAGTGTCTTAGAAGTACAAACAAACGAGGACGTTCTGAAAGCCTTGTATGTGGTTCACCATTCTCAATACAGTGAGAGGGTGCGGGCATACAGTGCAGTTAAGGGTTTTGAAGAAGCACACCAAATGGCGATTGTAGTCCAAATCATGGTTCCTTCTGAAATCTCGGGTGTTCTTTTTACAGCAGACCCTATTACGGGCAATCGTTCAGTAATGTCTGGAAATTTTGTGTTCGGGTTAGGGGAGCAACTGGTATCTGGTAAAGGAAATGCTCGTGTTTTCTCCTTATTTAAACCCTCAGGTCGATATAAAGGGCCAAAAGAATTACTTCCTTATATCAAAAAGCTATATTGGTATGCTTCCCGTCTGGAAAAAGCGATGGGAGAACCACAGGATATTGAATGGGCCATTGCCAATGGCCAACTCTTTTTTTTACAAGCACGACCTGTTACTACTTTAAGCCCTGGAAATATGGATACATTTGAATGGAATGATTCTTTATCAGGTGATTTTCTTTGGACGAATACTAATGTAGGTGAATCCATTTCAGATGTTGTTACTCCCTTAAGCTGGTCTATTATTCGTGCTTTGGACGAAGAACATAATGTGATTCCTGGTCATTATTTAATGTCTGGTAATATCTGTGGAAGAGTATACTCCAATGTGAGTGTACCATTGTCCGTTTTTTTTGCATTTGGGTGGAATAAAAAGTCAATATTAAAAAAAATGAGCAATGTTTTTGGGGAAATTCCAGATGAAATCCAAATTCCTATATATCCGTTTTCTAGGAAAGAGCTCATTAAAATAATGCTCCCCAAGATGCTGTATGCTTTTAAACAGACCCGAAAAGCGATGAAATTATTACCACAGCACATAAAAGAAACAGCGGCCTGGTGCACTCAAACGGAAGAGTTAATTGGCAATGTCCAGTCCAAGGAAGAATTGATTACATTATGGCGTGAGCAGCTTTGGCCTAAAAATATTGAAGCGATGTGGATTGCACTGGAAGGACCTAGTAGCAAGATGCAAAATTTTGTTCGATTGAAGGAAAAGTTGGAGAAATGGCTTGGACGTGATGATGCTAGTGTACTTCTATCTAATCTGAGCGGAAGTACAGGTTTGGCCAGCTTGGGACCTGTTGTTGGTATATCTTCAGTCGTGAAAGGTGAAATGAGTCAGGAGGATTATCTATTGGAATATGGGCATCGAGGCCCACATGAGTTTGAGCTATCGATACCTGATCCAAGAGAAGAACCGAGTTGGCTGGAAAAGCAAATCCAAGAAACAAAGAAATCTGGAATAAATGTTGACGATTTATTGTATAAACAACGTGAACAAAATGAAGTGGTTTGGAGAAGATTGGAGCAGCGTTTTCCATACAAGATAAATAAGTTGAAACGTGTCATAGCAAAAATTTCTGAAGGACCGCATTTAAGGGAAGCTGTTCGTTCGGAATGGACGCGTGTCTTCAGATTAAATCGCTCTTTCGCGCTGAAAGCAGGCGAGTTGATTGGCATAGGAGAAGATGTATTTTTTTTATATGTAGATGAGATATTGGGCTGGCTTGCAGGAGGAAGTGTTATTGAGGAGAGAATCTCGACCAGAAAAGTGAACTATTTAAAATATAAGCAACTGCCTGCGTTCCCCTCGATTATACGTGGGCGATTTGAACCTTTACAATGGATGGAGGATCCCAATCGCAGAGTAGATTATTATGATCCATATATACCATTAGATAGCTCTATCCATTCCGAAATCATTGAAGGAGTTGCTGGAGCGGCAGGTAGAATTGAGGGGACTGTACGTGTACTGAGGAATCCTGAGGATGGACACCAGCTCCTTCCTGGTGAAATACTGGTGACCTCGACAACGAATGTAGGCTGGACTCCACTTTTTCCAAAAGCAGCTGCGATTGTAACAGATATAGGAGCACCACTCTCTCATGCTGCTATTGTAGCCAGAGAGCTAGGCATACCAGCTGTTGTAGGATGTGGAAATGCTACTACAAGAATGAAAACCGGCGACAGGGTTATTGTTGATGGTGGGCAGGGAATTGTACTAACGAGGTGAGGAGATAAATTTTTTGAATTTCTCAATAGAACCAACCTGATTCAACCTATCAGCTTCTGTACGCCGCATATTCGCCTATAAAAGCTGATATTGGAGTGGTTTCAAGTTTTGATGTATTGCTTTACAGTCAGGAATAATACAATCCTGGGTATCGTGAAGTACAAAGGATCATGATAAACTGAGTGTAAACGCAAAATCGGGCAATAGTGTGCATGTGGTCAAAAATATATGCTGAAGCAAATTGCTCGATGAGGAGTGAAACTTGAATGAGCAATCTATTGAGGAGTGAAACAAATGTCACTTGAACACCAGCAAAATCTTGGGCTGAGGGAGCGAAAAAAAGCAAAAACCATTGCATCGATTCAAATGCATGCGTTACGCCTATTCAGCGAACTGGGATATAACGAAACTACTGTGGAACAGATTGCAGAAGCAGCGGAGATTTCACCAAGCACCTTTTTTCGCTATTTTTCGAGCAAGGAGGATGTGATTGTTACAGATAACTATGATCCCCTGCTTATATCTGCATTTGAAGAACAGCCAGCTCATTTAACTCCACTTCAAGCTGTGCGTAATGCTATGTTAGCAACCATGTCTGACATGTCCGGCGACGAAATGTCTACTACACGTGAGCGTAACCAACTCGTGATGTCAGTACCGGAACTCCGGGCTGCAACCTTGAATAATTTGACTGATACAATGCATATGATTGCTGAGATGGTTTCCAAACGGGTGGGACGAGATCCTGGAGACTTGCAGATTCGAACTTTTGCAGGCGCCGTCATAGGTGTTAACATATCTGTTATGTTGCATTATGCGGAAAATCCAACTGAAAATTTTTCTGAATTATTATCTGAAGCATTAAATCTCTTGGAGACTGGCCTTCCACTATAAACAATTGAGCCTATGTTTAAGAAGAGGCTTCTGTTTGCCTCCTTAAATCTCATTTCATAATATTAAATAAACAAGCGGTAAGCTGTCTTCGGTATCTGGTCGGAGGCAGCTTGTTTGGGTTCACAATACATAAAATATACTGATTATATCAATTTATGATTTTTTCATGGTAGTGATGGACCATCCTGTTCGTATAATTTTTATGTATAGTAAAATTAAATGCATAAATTCAACAAATGATATTAGTGTAAAGCTGTTATATATTCATGATACCGTATGATATCAGGAAATGATTTAATTGGATAAAAAATAGATAGGTGTCGAAATTTGTATGAAATTAGTTGTTGATTAATGTTTTTCCTTTTGATAATATCTACTTCATAATATAACTATAAAAGGGAATAAATATAATATTTAAAATTGAAATATTTCTGCGTCTCTACTGAGAAGGGATTGACAGCGATTATGAGCTGGTATGTGCTGCATGTCGAAACCGGACAAGAAAATGTGGTTCGAGCGATGATACGTAAATTCTACAATCCGTCGTCAATGTATGCGATAGTTCCCAAACGTAGGCTGTTAGAGAAAAGACAGGGTCACATCTATGAAGTTTGTCGAACGATTTTTCCAGGTTATGTATTTGTAAATACGGAGATGAATGCAAAAACTTATAATGATCTTAGGCGGCTTCCTAAATGCTATCGACTTCTAAATAATTTTAACCATCGTTATCATCAAATAGAGTCTAAAGAAATAAGAGTGAATCCGGAAGATAGAATTGAGTCCTATTCGTTCTCAAAAATTGACGACGAAGAAATGAGACCTATTCTCCAACTTATTGATAAAGATGAAATTATAGGATATTCGTCTTTATATCTAAGAAATACAAGGGCCGTTGTATGTGACGGTCCGCTAACGGGTGAGGAAGAAAGAATAAAAAAGATTGATGCGCGGAAAAAAAGAGCGAGGATTATCTTGAGGCTGAATGGCGCAGAAAAATATATTGATGTGGGAATTAAGATTGTTTCAGTATCGGAAAATGCCCAAATGAACATTACCCCAAAAAATCAGAGTGAAGCCAACTGATGCTTCGGTACATTGGTGTAGCGATGAGGTCATATTGCAGTTGTGTGTGTAGTCTATTGAAAAATAGATGAGTGGGCGAAGCTATGTTCATTTCGAAATTAATACAGTTGATGTAGAGGGCTTCTCTAATTAGTTCTAAATATATAGGGTCATATTCAGAGGATGCTAAGCATCCTTTTTATTATGTTTATAGGTTGATCAGGAAGCGTATATTTTGAGTAAAAGGAGATGTTGAGGTGCATGTCGAGTTCTGAAAATCCTCATAGAAAACAAAATGATATCGCTATTATAGGGATATCTGGGATATTTGCCTCTGATGCTACAATTGATCAGCTCTGGGATCATCAAAAAGAGGGGAAAGCGTTTATCAATAATTTATCAGAAAAACGACAGCAGGATATGAATTCCTATTTAAACTGGATCATGGGGAAAGAGGAAAACAGAGCTATTTCATTTGCACGCCAAGCCTTTTTGTATAACGTTGATTATTTTGATTATCCTTTCTTTTCCATCTCTTTCGAAGAAGCATGTGTGATAGACCCTTCTCTTCGTTTGTTGTTGCAAGTAGTATGGCATACGCTGGAAGATGCGGGGTACGGTGGCGATTCATTGTATGGAACCAGAACAGGTGTGTTTTACGGAGAAAGTGATCTGCCGGAATATTCATATGCTCAGATGGTCGCCGATGTTAATCCTGTCCTAGGTGATCTATGTGTTACGGAGAATTTATCTTCGTTAATTCCTAGTCGGATCGCTTATATCATGGATTGGCATGGTCCCACTGTAGTAACCAACGCTTCAGATGCTTCATCATTAGTTGCAGTACATCAGGCTTGCCAATCGATACGGGCGGGAGAGTGTGAACAAGCACTAATAGGGACGTCCCGCATTAATTTGTTTCCAATACAATCAGGCGATACTCAAGTAGATTATGGAGAAGGAGTTATGGCAATCCTGATCAAGCCCTTAAACAAGGCGATGCTGGACGGAGATCACATTCATGCTGTTATAAAGGGCTCGTCGACGAATCATCATGGACGAGTACGAGATAGCAGTACATATAAGGATTTGCTTGTACAAGCATGGAATAATGCAAGTATCGATCCTTCAACTATTTCATTTATAGAAACACATAACATTGAAAATAACTTGGAATATGTCAGGGAAAGAGAGGGGATACAGTCTGCATTTTCACATTTGAGGGGAACACAGAGTCAGCTTTTCTTGGGATCTGTAAAATCCTCTATAGGACAGTTGTATCATGCTTCTGGTCTGGCAGGGCTATTGCAAGCTGTTATGGCCTTAAAATATAAGGAACTGCCGTCAGGAGCATACAAGCAATGGGGAGATGCTAATATCACTCCGGATGACTCTGCTGAATGTTATAGCGATGTTATCCAATTCTCGACAAAAAAAGAAGTTTTGCGGTGCGGGATCAGTTCCTTTTCTAGAGGAGGGGCCAACTGTCATGTCATTTTAGAAAATTTCTTGAAGACACCCTCAGAGGAAAAAGGCCAAGATTGGGAGATGTTGGCTCTTTCGGCTCAGAGCGAATCGAGTTTGCTAGAGTTAATAAACAGTTACAAAGAGTGGATGACTCAATCTGAAGGATATCGGTTAGGTGATTTATGCTATACCGCAAATGCTGGTCGCAAACACTTTGGATATCGATTGGCTATTATAGCTTCGAATAAAGAGGAAATGCTAGATAAACTGACAGCATTATGTACAACAAGTTTAGAACTGATGGATGTACCAGCGGTATATTATAGTGAGTTGGACAATCATCAACCTGTTATTGAGAAAGTAAGGGAAACATATTTGAAAAAAAATGAAGAGCGTGAAAAAGCGATGAACGAGCTTGGTCAGTTGTATGCACAAGGGGCAGAGTTCGTTTGGGATGAAATATACAAAAATAGTGATTATCAAAAGATCAGCCTGCCTGTATATCCATTTTCAAAGCTGCGTTGTTGGATAGATTCGTCGGCGCCAGTCATAAAAAGTATTGGCACTGAAAGGGAGAAAAGAGAGGTAATCATATTAGAATTATTTAAAAAATACCTTGGCTTCTCTCACATTAAATTGGCGGACAATTTTTATGAATTAGGTGGAGATTCTATTACAGCTATCAAGATTGTGAATGAATTGAATGCTATATTGCATACCGATCTAAAAGATGTGGATGTGCTTAAAAACCCGTCTGTTGCACAACTGACTGAATTGTTGAGGAATACAGAAGGGATGGTACCTGGTCCATTCAGCACTATAAAAAGGCACCCTGTTAAACCATATTATCCATTATCGTCAGACCAAAGCAGGATATTTGTAATGATGCAGTATAATCCTGATTTTACGATGTATAACAAGCCTTTGGCCCTTATTGTGGACGGAAATATGGACTTTAACAGACTACAAATAGCTATTGATCGAATTGTGAGAAGACATGAGGCGTTGCGGACGTCATTTGATGTTATGGATGGAGAGCCGATCCAAATTATTCATGATGATGCGAGAATAGAAATGGAAATGTATCCTTCAATATTAGAGGAAGACGAATTGAAAGTGATGATGAAAAAATTCACGAACCCGTTTAATTGGAGAACGGCGCCTTTGGCACGAGGAGCTCTAGTTCAATTAACAAATGGCAAACAAGCGCTGGTATTTGATTTCCATCATCTAATCTCTGATGGCACTTCGCTATTGATTTTTTTCAAAGAGCTAATCCACTTCTATAAATCAAATCAGGAGCTGGAGCCGCCTACAGTTCAATTTAGAGATTATGTGGTATGGCAAAATGAACGAAAACATTCTCCAGAGAAGGAACAGATGCGGCAATTTTGGATATCCAAATGCGCTGCACCAATCCCTCAATTGAATTTGCCTGTAGATTTTGAAAGACCAGCCCATAAAACCTATCAAGGTTCACAAATCTGTTTGCAAATGAATTCAGAGTTAGTAGAGAGCATATATCGTTTTTCTAAGGAAACAGACTCAACGATATATATTGTGCTGCTCGCCGCCTATCATTTACTGTTAGAGAAACAAACTGGACAAAACGACATTATCATCGGCTCTGTATCACAGGGAAGACCTCATAGAGATGTTGATCCTGTAATTGGCATGTTTGTTCATACCATAATCATGCGTAACTGTTCCAGCAAAGAGATTACGTTCCATGAATTTATCAATCAGGTTAGGACAAATACGTTGCAAAGTTTTGAGCATCAAGACTACCCATTTGAAGATTTGGTGGCAATGCTACAGCTGAACAGAGATAGAAGCCGTAACCCTTTATTTGATGTAGCATTTATTCTGCATAACATGTACACCTCTCTGAAAAGTCCAGAGTTTTATGATATATACAATTATCCGTATCACAACGGAGTTTCTCTGGTTGATCTTGCTTTGGAAGTACATGAGACTGTAGAGGGAATTTCATGTAACTGGGAGTATAGCACTTCGTTGTTCCAGCAAGAAACCGTGCAAACACTAGGGAAGGAATTCATGAAAATCTTGGCACAGCTTATCTGCCAACCGAATATTCCAATCGGTAAGCACCCTTGTCTTCACAAAAATGTGAATATAGTGGAAGATGTTGAATTCTTGTTTTAGATGGCTGATCTGGGATCGGCAAGTAGGAGGGTAAACAATGGAGACTATATCTAAAGAAGGAATAAACCAACCTGCAGATCGAGTTGGCTTGGAATTTTGGAGTCGTACTTTGGATAAAAAATTGGACATGACTGGCTTCCCTCATGACTATACTGGACAAGAGTTGAAGACGAATAAAGTTTTGAATACTCGTCTATTTTCTGGCGAAGTACAGACTGGATTATTTGAGATGACCCGGCACTCTCATTTGGGTGTTTTTATGATTTTGGTATCTGGCGTAAAATATCTGTTATCCCGCTATACTGGCCTGCGGGATATAGTTGTGGGGACACCTGCTTTAAAAATGAAAGAAAGTGAACCGGCAGGTAGCTCATGGGTTTTGCTTCGTAGCAAACTTATCCCAGATATGACGATCCGCGATTGGATCAACGGAATGAAGGAAACTATGACAGAAGCATTCCGGCATCAGGATGTATCGTTCCACGCTATAGCGCAGCGAGCTGGAATTGTATACTCGGATGACACCAGACCGCAGATAAAAACACTTGTGTTATTTAACCCCATTCAGTCAAGGGAAAGCATAGATGAAATTCATTCGGAGATCATTTTTGACTTTGATATGATTGAGGGAGTATTATCTTTGACAATTAAGTACTCTCCCCAATTGTTTTCTGCCGCTACGATAGAGCATCTAACAGATGCATTGTTTCTGTACTATGCCTGCATATTGAAAGATACGCAAACAATTCTGGAAGATATTAAACTTCTTTCTGAGAGCAATCGTCATCAGTTACTGTATCAATTTAACAAGCCGCAAGAATTGCAATCCGGTACTGCTTGCACATTTCAACAATTATTCAATGAGCAGGTTCGAGCACAGCCTGAGAAAACCGCTTTAATTTTTGAACATCAAGAATGGACGTATCAAAAGCTCAACGATCAGGCTGATCGTTTGGCTTTTGATCTCGTAAAAAACCATCAACTGCTCCCAGAAGAAGCAGTTGCCGTATACATGAATAGATCACCTTATGTATATATAGCCATGTTAGCGATTTGGAAGGCAAGTGGCGTGTTTGTTCCTATTGACCCGGCTGTTCCATTGGAACGTGTGACAGATATTCTTCGGGAAGGGAATGTACGCATTGCACTAACAACAGCTGCTAACAAGCAAGCTTTACGGGGAATTAAGCCAAAATGTGAATTGCTGGAAAGAGTTTTCTGCGTAGATACAGATGATCTTAGTGTCATGGCAGTAGAGCCCTTATTAATGATCAGCTCAGGTGGATCGCTGGCCTATATCATTTTTACATCTGGATCAACCGGGAAACCCAAGGGAGTTGAAATTGAGCATAATTCTGTCGTCCGATTCCTACATGCTATCGATGAAGTAATCGCTCCTGTTTCCCCTCAAGTTATTCTTAATGCTGCCAGTATAGCCTTTGATTTATTTATATCTGAGGCCTTGTATGGTCTTTTCAAGGGAATTCAAGTCGTTATTGCCAATGAACGAGAACATATAGATTCTGCTGAGTTGGGGCGTTTGGTAGAAGAACATCATATCGATGTCATGATGATTACACCTTCGCGACTGCAACTGATGATGCTTCACAAGGAGTCTGCGAAAGCACTGCAGCGTATCAAAATGTTTCTTATTGGCGGTCAAGAATTGAAGATAGGTTTTTTACGTGAGATTCAACAAATGACCAAAGCTTATATTGTGAATGTCTATGGACCAACGGAAGCGACGTGTTTGGCGACATCAGCTGTATTGAATCAGGCTTCCCAAGTCACGATTGGTCGCCCATTGGATCATTATAGATGCTACATTGTAGATGAAAAGAATCGGTTGCAACTGATCGGTGCAATTGGCGAATTGGTAATAGCCGGAACCGGGGTGGCGCGGGGCTATGTGAACAATCCAAGGTTGACCGAGGAGAAATTCATTGAAGACTTGTTGTATGAGGGACAAAGAATGTACAAGACAGGCGATCTGGCACGTTGGTTGCCCACTGGGGAGATTCAGTATCTGGGACGGATTGATAGTCAGGTCAAAATAAGAGGATACCGCATTGAAACCAGTGATGTTGAAACCGCTTTAATCTCTCACCCAGATATTCGTGAGGCGGTTGTGCTTGTCAATCCAGGACCCAATGGTGTTGGGGAACTGGTCGCTTATTTGATTAGCGATCATAAATTGAGCTTCAACGTCCTATACGACTTTTTGAAGCTGAAGGTACCTGAATATATGGTTCCGGTGCGCTATGCTCAGGTGTCTGCTCTACCTCTGACGGTAAATGGAAAAATTGATAAATCTGCTTTGGCAAGCATGGATCAACTGAAGTTGTCTGGAGCTACACTTTACCGGGCACCCATGAATAATATCCAGAGAGCTTTAGTTGAAGTATGGCAGCAATTGCTTGAAGTTGAACGGATAGGAATTGATGATAATTTTTTTCAAATTGGAGGAACTTCCTTGTCCGGGGTCAAAATGGTTGCACTGCTGAGTGACAGATACACTATCTCCATTAACGACTTATTTGATTATCCGACTATCGCTCAACTGTCTCTTCACGTGGTTGAACATGCAGGGTATTTTCATCATTTGCTTGAGGTGATGAAGCCTTCAGCTGTTCATACGGATGTGGATATGGTTGCGTCACTCGGATCAAGAGAGGAGGCACTACGGACATACCTAGCAAAAGTGGAGGCTTGGCGGGATCGAGATCTCACGCTGCAAAAGTCCTACAAGCATATTCTATTGACAGGTGGTACAGGTTTTTTGGGTACACATCTTCTACAGGAGCTTCTCAACAGATCGAATGCCCGAATTACCCTTCTAGTAAGAGGTGAGTCTCGAATAATATCAGAGGACTATCTCCAAGAGAGATTTCAATACTATTTTTTAGAAGGACATCATGAAGTAGGATGGGCAAGAGTATCTGTAGTTTGCGGTGATGTAACACTATCGAATCTGGGATTGGAATCTACAGAATATGAGAAATTGGCTGAGGACGTGGATTGTATCATTCATACGGCATCACTGACAAGACATTACGGCACAGCAGCGGAATTTGAAAAAGTGAACATCGATGGTACTCGACACATACTTCATTTTGCTGCTTTCAAGAATATCAAGGACATCCACTTTACGTCCAATATGAGCATCGGTACGGGAAGTAATATTCAGTTGTTTGACGAGTATATTGAAGAGGTAGGGCCTATTCGAGCGGATATTAATAATCACTTTCTAAGAAGTAAAATGGAAGCTGAAGCACTGTTGAGGACCGCTAGAGATAGGGGACTGAGTTGTACAATTTATCGCTTAAATTCTCTTAATAATAACACTCAAACAGGAAAGTTTATGGTTAACAAGGAGAGTAACGCATTTTATTCTTTTGTAAATGCAATGAATAACATCGGTCTGTTTCCAGATTTGCATGAACCAATATTGGATATGACAGGTGTGGATCAAGCTGCCAAAGCTATTGTTACTCTATTCGACCGGCCTGCTCTGCATAATCAAAACCATCATGTATTTAATCCTCATCGAATCAGTTGGGGACAGTTGGGGAGAGAACTACAATCTATCAATGAAAAAATAGAACTGGTCGACTATGAATTATTTATACGTATCATAACTCAAAAGTTTAATGACCCTTCTACTCGCAAAGAAGTCATAAATGTCATTCTCAATCTTTTTTTACTCCGCAATACTGAATGGTTGAATTATTTACGTGTATGTGACCGAACAGAACTCATACTTGACCGTCTTGGATTTAAGTGGGGAACTATCGGGAAGCAACAGACCGAATGCTACCTTAGCTGATAATTATCGACTCTTATATACATATGACACGAGGGTAGGGAGGTGCAGTGGTTGAAGCTGATAGACCATTGAAGGAGGAAACAGAAGATGAGAACAATTGGGTTAGTCGGTGGATTAAGCTATGAATCGACGTTATTTTACTATAAGTATATTAATGAGCGTGTTAATCAGCAGCTTGGAAAAACTCATTCGGCCAAGTTGATTCTAAACAGCTTGAATAATGAGGAAGTTTTGTCTCTTGTAAATGCTAATCGAATGCAGGATGTTACGGAAATATTAGTCAATGCTGCAATCGTAGTTGAGAGAGCCGGGGCTGATTGTCTGCTGATATGTTGCAATTCGGTTCATCAAGTAGCGGAAGAAGTACAACGTCATATTCGTATACCTCTTCTTCATATAACAGATGCAGTTACAAATAAAGTTTCCGAAACAGGCGTTAAGCGGGTTGGACTTATCGGAACCAACTTTACAATGAAAGAAACATTTTATAAACGCAAGTTGGAAGAAAGAGGGATTGATGTTATCCTTCCAGATCAGCCTGATCGCAATTATATACATCAAGTGATTTTCAGCGAATTGGTGCTGGGCCTGTTTACCACGGAAGCTAAGAGAAAGTTCCAACGCATTATCCTTAAATTAATCTCTGAAGGTGCTCAGGGAGTCATACTGGGCTGCACAGAGATTCCGTTGCTTATTAATCAAAAGGATGTCAGCGTTCCTGTTTTTGATACTACTGCATTGCATGCAGACAGTGGAATTGACTTTATGTTTGGAAGTGCGAATACTAGAGAGGAGTTATCGCTATGGAAACAACAAATGTGAACAAAGTTGAGGTTAAGCCGCAATCTATACCGCCACAGGCTAGTGTTATGGGGTATATTGGTAGTTACTTTTTCTCGTTTGTGATTAAGACTGCAACAGAGTTGGGTGTGTTTAAAGGTTTACAGCAAGGGAAAAAAACGAACGACGAGTTAGCGACTCATTTGGAGCTAGACTCAGTTTCTTTACGAAGATTGTTAAGAGCATTAGTCGCCATGGATCTTCTTAAGGTTGATGCATCTGGAAATTACGAGGTAACTGCGTATGGAGCTACATTGCAACCAGGGGAAACCCCTCAATCGATTGAGCCCATTGCAAATTATTTGCTAGGGGATTTTATTATTGAACCTATGATGAATTTGGGATACAGCATCCGGACCGGACGGCCTGCATTCGACAATTCCGCATGGTTTGAAGCTGGGAAAATAAATATTGAGCAGCAGCAAGTGGTCAACCGTGCGATGGAAGTATATTCAAAAGTAAGTTTACCAACAATACTGAATTCATATTCATTTGACGAGTTTGATGTCATTGTGGATGTTGCGGGTGGTCTAGGACAAATATTGGCTGGTATTCTAGAGGAAAATGTAAATAGTCGCGGGGTTTTATATGATTTGCCATCAACGATCGAGCGAGCAAAGGAATATATAGATTCTGTAGATATGACAGGACGTTGTGAGTTAATTGGTGGAGATATGTTTGAAACGATTCCGGCTGGTGGAAATCTCTATATTATCAGCAAAGCGTTAAACGATTGGGATGATGAGCACGTTCTGTCCGCACTCAGTAATATACGTTCAGCGATGTTAAATGACTCTAAATTAATTATTATAGAGATGCTTGTTGATGATAAGCATCCGACAAAAGAAGAGGTAATTCGGGATTTACTGTTTCTGGCCGTCACTCCGGGTGGAGGCGTTAGAACTCAGTCGGAATTCGAGGTGTTGATACATCGATCCGGTTTACAAATTACACGTGTTATTCCCACTTCAGATCAATTCTGCATTATTGAATGTGAGCGAAAACAATAATTATAGTTTTTATGATAATCTAAAGTCCGTTTTGTAAAGTTATGTTCATCAAAAGGTGAACATAACTTTTTTCATATGCATTGCAAGTGGAGGTGGTGTTGTGTATGAATCAGTCAGTTGTATTTATGTATCCGGGTCAGGGATCGCAGTATTATCACATGGGAATTCAGCTGTACAAACATAATGATGTGTTTCGAGTGTGTATGGACACATTAAATGACCAGGTATACGGACTTATCGGGGAGTCAGTACTGGATATCATTTATGACCCGGGCCGTAGGGTGGGAGAACGTTTTGACCGTACGTTATACACTCATATTGCGATTTTTATGGTCGAATGCTCACTCACCAAGATATTTCTGAGTCATGGAATTGAGCCGAATGCTGTCATTGGAACAAGCTTGGGAGAATACGCAGCAACGGTAACCGCAGGAGTATGGAGCATGGAAACGGCTATTCAAGCGGTCGTTCGACAAGCAGAGCTGCTTGAATCTACCTGTGCTGAAGGAGGAATGTTAGCCATTCTGCACAATTTGAATATATATTCGTCTGATCCGTTGTTGCGTGAGCTTTGTGAACTTGCAGCTGTAAATCATCAATCACATTTTATTGTATCAGGTAGTGCCCGAAATATTGATCGTGTAGAGCAATTGCTTAAGAGCAAGGAAGTTGTCTGCTTACGGCTCGCGGTTTCGCATGGGTTTCACTCGTCCTGTATTGATCCCGCGGAGAAGCCATACCTGAGCTATGTGCAGGAGCAGATCCTACATAAACCTGTGATTCCTTATGGATCAAGCGTATACGGTAAAATTATTGGACGACTGGAGCCAGATTACTTTTGGAAGGTTGCCCGTAAACCGATCCGATTCGCTGAGGCAGTAAGTTCTATAACACACGAACAAAAGAAAGGCATCTATATTGATATGGGGCCTTCGGGTACCTTGGTAAATATTGTGAAAAATCTGCCTATATATAATCAAAAACAAACGGCTTTGTCTATAATGACACCCTTTCATAAAGACTGTAATCAATTGGATGACATTATACGGCGTTATGCTGATTCAAAGGAGAATGGCGTATGTTAGCATTTGTTTTCCCTGGACAGGGCTCGCAGCGTAAAGGAATGGGTGAAGGATTATTTGAGGAATTTCCTGAGCTTACACGGCAGGCTAATGCCATTCTTGGTTATTCCATAGAGGAATTGTGTTTAGTGGATGCGTACAATCAGTTGCAACAAACGCAATTTACACAGCCTGCTTTATACACAGTTAATGCACTTATGTATCTAAAAACGTTGCAAGTAAGTGGTGTTTCTCCCGAAATTGTAGCAGGGCACAGTCTGGGGGAGTATAATGCATTATTTGCTGGAGGTGCCTTCGATTTTGCCACAGGTTTGAAGTTGGTGAAAAAAAGAGGAGAATTAATGAGTCTCGCCGCTGGTGGCAAAATGGCAGCCATTATAGGAATGGATATGAACAATATCCAACAAACTTTAACACAGAATAGACTGGACGGCATAGATATAGCTAATCTGAATTCTCCACAACAAGTAGTGATTTCTGGATTAGAAGAAGATATGGGGCGGGCAAAGTTGATTTTTGAGGCGACTTCTACCATTACTTATATCCCACTTACTGTGAGCGGAGCCTTTCATTCCAGATATATGGAGGAAGCAGGGAATAAATTTGCTGCTTATTTAGATGGGTTTGCATTTTCTAATTTAAAAATACCAGTTATATCGAATTTTAGTGCCAGACCCTACACTAAGTCAGAATTAAAATCAAATCTAGTTCGACAAATGACAAGTTCCGTAAAATGGTGTGAGACCGTGCAGATTCTCTTGGGGTTGGATCATGTGGAAATCAGAGAAATTGGCCCAGGTCATGTTTTGACAAGTTTGACGCAAAAAATCAAACAGGGAGCTGCTCCCATTACGTTATCTCGGGAAGAATGGAATTATAAAGAGTCTGAACAAATTCAACTAACCAATGACACTAGGACACCTACTAGTCCGCTAGTGTCTGGGATTACACCAGAGTTTCTCGGCTCTGAGGAGTTTAGAAAGGATTATGGCATCAGATATGCCTATCTGACCGGAGCTATGTTCAAAGGGATTTCATCCAAAGAGATGGTAGTTAAGATGGGCAAAGCAGGTATGATGGGCTTTTTGGGAACTGGAGGGTTGTCTATTCCTCAGATTGAATCTGATATTCAATATATTCAGCAGGAGTTGGATGAAGGACAAGCTTACGGAATGAATTTTTTACATACACCCGGCAAGCTTGATAGAGAAAGAGATCTTACGGAACTTTATCTCAAATATGAAATACGTAAAATAGAAGTTTCAGCATTTATTAATATAACAGAGTCACTAATCCGCTATCGTGCTAATGGTTTATACGATAAACCGGACGGAACGGTAGAGATTCGCAACCGCGTTCTCGCTAAGGTATCGAGACCGGAGGTTGCGGAAAACTTTCTGAGTCCGGCCCCTGTTTTATTAGTGGAGAAAATGGTCCAGGCTGGTCAAATTACGCAAGAACAAGCGAAAAGGCTGGCTCAGGTTGCAATGGCGGATGATCTATGTCTGGAAGCTGATTCGGGAGGACATACAGATGGCGGAGTAGCCTACGTATTAATGCCTGCTATCACGAGGTTACGTGACGACATGATGAAGAAGTATGAATACAAGAAAAAGGTGAGGGTCGGCGCAGCAGGTGGTATTGGTACTCCTGAAGCCGCAGCAGCTGCATTTATGTTGGGTGCCGATTTTATAGTTACCGGTTCTATTAATCAATGTACTGTGGAGGCAGGTACTAGCAATAATGCCAAAGATATGCTTGAACAAATCAATATTCAGGACACGACCTATGCTCCGGCAGGAGATATGTTTGAATTAGGGGCCAAAGTACAAGTTCTAAAAAAAGGTGTGTTCTTTCCAGCACGGGCTAACAAGCTCTATGATCTATATCGTCAATATAATTCATTGGAAGAGATTAGTGATAAGGATCAGAAGCAAATTCAGGAAAAATATTTCAAGCGAAGTTTTGATGAAGTATACGAGGAAGTTAGACGACATTATCCACAACAGGAGATTGAAAAAGCGGAACTAAACCCCAAGCGTAAAATGGCTTTAATTTTCAAGTGGTATTTTGCTTATTCGTCGTATTTAGCTTGCAGTGGGGAAGCAGACAATCGACTCGATTATCAGATCCAATGCGGCCCAGCACTGGGCTCATTTAATCAGTGGGTTAAAGGTACAAAATGGGAACGCTGGCAGCATCGTCATGTAGATGACATTGGCATCAAGATCATGACAGAAACAGCCCAAATACTGAATCGTAGATTTATTGCGTTTCATGGAGCAGTTTATGAGTAAAGTTCAATCGGGAAGAGTGAGGCGGATGAGATCCAAAAAGGCAGATATCGCGGTGGTAGGTATGTCATGCCGTTTTCCAGATGCTTATGATTATAACCAATTTTGGAATAACCTCGAAGAAGGTGTAGACTCTGTTCGGGAACTTCCTCCTGATCGCTGGGATGTGAAGACTTATTATGCAATGGATATGGACAAGTCTGGCCAAAGCATAAGTAAGTGGTGCGGTATATTGAACCATGTTTATGACTTTGATCATCAATTTTTCAAGATATCTCCTCGTGAAGCTATTCATATGGATCCTCAGCAAAGATTAATGCTAGAGGAAACTTGGCATTGTATTGAAGATTCGGGTATCTCTTTAGCCACACTTCAACATAAACAAACTGCCGTCTATGCAGGTGTTATGACAACGGATTATCGTCAAGAGATGATAGATACAGAGCATGGAATGGACAGTTATGCATGTTTAGGCAACTTTGAAAGCCTATTATCCAACCGCATTTCCTATACGTTTGACTTTCAGGGAGCCAGTCAAACTATCAATGCTGCTTGTGCTTCTTCACTTGTTGCAGTACATGAAGCGAAGCAAGCTCTAAGGCTTAGGAAATGCGACTATGCGTTGGTTGCTTGTGTGAATCTAAATCTTCATCCATGGAAATATGTCTCTTTTTCAAAATCTCGTATGCTAAGCCCTGATGGTATGTGCAGGGCTTTTGATCTCCATGCTAATGGTTATGTACCTGGGGACGGGGTAGCTGTTCTTTTGCTACAGCGTTTGGATGAAGCGGTTAAAGACCAAAATCATATCTATGGCATTATCAAAGGTTCGGACGTCAATCATTCCGGAAAAAGTCAGTCGATTACAGCTCCACGTATACAGGCACAGCAAGATGTCATCAAAGGTGCATATCAAGATGCAGATTTGCGTCCCGAAATGGTCAATTATGTGGAAGCTCATGGAACAGGCACTTCATTGGGAGACCCGATAGAACTGGAGGGTTTGACACGGGCGTTCCGAGAATTTACAGATAAGAAGCAATTTTGCAAGATTGGATCTGTCAAAACCAATATCGGCCATTTGGAGAGTGCTGCAGGGCTAGCAGGTATAATCAAAGTGTTAATGATGATGAAGCACAGAAAAATCCCCAAAACCCTCCATCTTAAGACTCTAAATCCGATCGTGAATTGGGCTAACTCTCCGTTTATCCCTGCAAATGGTTTATCATCTTGGGAATCCGTTGAGGAAGGCGGTCCATTGCGTGCCAGTGTCAGTTCTTTTGGTTTTGGTGGTGTTAATAGCCATGTATTGCTTGAGGAGTATCAGGGCGCCGAGACGGACGAGGTATTCAATACAAATAGAAGTGAATTTTTTGTTTTATCTGCAAAGACTCCTCAGGCATTGGAAAATTTACAAGAGGCATGGAGGACATTCGTTACCACTGAAGATTTTAAAGCTCACATTTTAAGCGATATAAGCAGTGTATTGCTAATGGGCAGAGAGGCATTCCAGTATCGTTGTGGCATACTGGTACACCATAAAGAAGAATTGAAAGAGAAACTGTTGGCTGACTATTTGCCTCAAATGAAAGCGACGAAATGCTCATGGGAACTGAACATTAGTAATCTCTCTTGGGAAAGTTATGCAGATATTGAGCCATTATATGTAGAATGTAGTTTATTCAAGCAGGTTATCGATGACGCCATGAAGACATTAAGAAGCTTGCATGTAGGCAGGAAAATAAGCAGTGGTTTCTTTCAGGAGTCCTGGATTGGGCTAGAAAAATCACTATACCAGTTAATTACAGGGTATGCATACGCCTTTTCATTTATATCTCTTGGGCTGACTCCGTCCGTCGTAACTGGACATAAAGATGGCTGGTGGGTTGCGATGGCTATAAGTGGCATTCTGACACTGGAGGATATACTAGCTGTAAAAACGGGGAAATGCGAGCTAAAAGACGTAATGTTTTCTTGTCCTGTTATTCCTATTCGGGAGCCAGTTATAGGTGAAATTTATGCTTCATTACAATGTAATGAAGCATATATCCATGATCTAATCAGTTTGACAGAACACGGAGTAAAAGAACAGTCAGGTTCTTCAGTATCCAAGTCACCAAATGATAATGGACTTCAAACATATATCCAAAAATCCAAGCTGCTATACCCTGTACAGTACACCTTTAAAGGGTACATTGACGATTGGGAATCGGTCATCCAAAAAGAGACAAGCTGCAGTATTGTCGGTATATTGTGTGATGAGCAGCTTTTAAATACAGGGAATGTAAACCACGATTTACTCTTGATTGTGCTTGCGAGTTCTCTGAGAAAGCTGTATCGAAAGTGGAATTTAGAGGAACAACAATTCATTATTGGATCACGATTGGAAGAGATAATGGACTTACTAGATGAGGGGATTTTGCCCAAGGAAACGCTTGTGCAAATAATGATACAAACCAATACAGTAGAACGAGCAGTTGAAATTATAAACAATAATTTGATGAAAATTCATCCTGAACGTAAATATCCATTAATGAAAAAATACTATCAGAATGAAATGAAAGTAGCTATGAATCCCGAATGGATCAGCAGGATAGAAAATGTAGATCATGATTTGTCACAACAAGCGGATGTGGAGGTTGTATATATAGACAGCTGCCATACGGTCGCTGACCCTGGCATACATTTTGGAGCAACAATCGATACAGTTACGCAGTTTTACCAAGGTGTTTTTCAGCTGTGGTTGAAAGGTGTACCTATTCGTTGGTACCGATTATTTCAAGACAAGCCATATCATAAAATTGGCTTGCCAGTGTACCCATTTGATCGGAATACGTTTCGGATCAATGGACGAAAAGAGCAGGTATTGGTAAACAATGCTTCCGAATTGGAGGACTTGAAGCTTAAGCAACTGCTGCAAAGTCTTGAAAAAGGTGAACTGGAAATTGATGACATCAAAAGGGAGATGGGGGATGCGTGGTGTCAGACGATCAATTCACAATAGATGAGATTTTACATTTGATCAAAGAAGGGAAGATGACTTCAGACAAAGGATTTGAGCAGATTCGTAAAATCAGAGATAGTTTGAAATCGACGGAACGAGCAACCACATACTATCAGCCATTGTGGAGAGAATGTCTTCCCAATTCCGACGGAGGAGTTCCCGAACAGGTCATCGTTTTCGGTACAGATACCGGCCTTTGGAATAGCTTGAAAAAACGCGGCATCAAGGCTGTACTTGTACAGCCAGGGGATGCCTATCGCTCTGTGCAAGGTGATATCTATGAAATAGACCCTTTGAATCCGAAGCACTATGAGATGTTGTTCAGCACCATAAAACAAAACCAGCAGACCGCCGAAGCCCTTATTTACGCTTGGTCGGACCAACGGTTTGTATCGGAAAAAGAAGAATTGCAAACCGAACTTGAGCGTGGAATCTATTCTTTGTTCTACCTCAGTAAAGCATTAATGAGGGAGTCTTTGCCCAAGAGATGTAAGTTGCTTTACGTTTATCAAGGAAGTGGTCAGCCGCAGAACGCGGCAGTATCAGGATTTGCTAGAACACTTCGAAAAGAAAATCCTGCATTGATATATGCTACTGTAGAACTTAGTGAGTCGGCTGAAACATCTCTTGATCAATTGTTAAGTGAATTTTCTGTGGATGATGAAGAGGTTGAAATTCGTTATCAGCAGCAAAAGCGGTTTGTACGTTATATGTCACTAATCAATGAATTAGGTACATCTAGCATTTCATTGAGGGAGAAAGGTACTTACATGATTACCGGAGGATTGGGAGGATTAGGCTCCATTTTCGCTGGATATTTGGCCAGTAAGTACAAAGCTCGTCTGGTTATCGCAGGACGTTCGCCTCTCACATCCGAACATGAGCAAAAGATCAAGCAATGGGAACGGTGTGGGGCAAGTGTTCTGTATGTGCAGGCAGATATTTCGTTGCGTGAACAATGCATTGCAATGATTGCCAAGGCGAAAGAGAGATTTGGTCATATTCATGGGGTGATACACGCGGCAGGCGTGCTGCGGGATGCGTATATTTTGAGGAAGTCTATTGATCAAATAGAGGAAGTACTGGCTGCTAAGCTGTATGGAACAGTGTGGCTGGATGAGGCGACCCGTCATGAAGAGCTGGACTTTTTCCTAATGTTCTCTTCCATTATGTCGGTCATAGGGAATGCAGGCCAGTGTGATTATGCATATGCAAACGCCTTTATGGATTATTATGCTCATCACCGTACAAGCATATTGCAGATGGAGGGACGCAGTGGAAAGTCTTTATTGATAAATTGGCCACTCTGGAAAGAAGGTGGAATGACAGTAGACGCCCCTACCCTTGCTTTCATGGAGAATACCATGGGAATTCTCCCCATCTCCACTGAAGAAGGGATAAGAGCATTTGAAGATGCGTTACATATGTCGGGAGATCAGATGATTGTTTTAAAAGAGAATCCGTCGAAAAAAATAAAATTGTTTAACTCCACTTCTAGTATTAAGGAGAAATTCTCGGCGAAGGGGCAACTTTCTGAATCGGATGAACAGATGATTTACCGTGGCTTGTGCGAGGATATCCGAATGATTACTTCGGACATTCTATTCGTTGATAAAGATACGATTGAAATGGATACCGACTACAGCGAATATGGATTTGATTCCATTTCTACCACTGATTTTATTAATCGGGTCAATCAAAAATTTCACTTGGAGTTGACTCCGCCTGTATTCTATGAATTTGTGAATATGGGCTCTTTTGTTTCTTATTTAAAAGATAACTATACAGAACGAGTGGCTTCTTTATATACTGTCAATTCTTCAACTTCTTCATTCCACTCGGATGAATCCGCGAAAGAAGCAGTAGTAGAACCAGCGGATATTCCATCGAATATTCCTGCTCAAGCCTTTGAGAACGCAAATGAACCGATTGCTATTATTGGTGTTGCTTGCAAGATGCCTCAGTCAGATAATCTTAACGAATTTTGGTTGAATCTGGAGGCAGAAAAAGATCTGATTACCGAAATTCCGCCAGATCGATGGAATTGGGAGGAATATGATGGCGATCCGACCAAGGAAATGGGGAAAACGAATATTAGATGGGGCGGTTTTATGAAAGACATAGATGCTTTTGATGCCTTTTTCTTTGGTATTTCCCCCCGCGAAGCAGAATTAATGGACCCGCGTCAGAGAATATTTTTAGAGACCGTTTGGAAAGTAATTGAAGATGCAGGTTACAAAGCTTCTGTATTGTCCGGCAGCAGAACGGGGATTTTTGTTGGTGCTGGAAGCTCTGATTATGACGATTTGTTAAAAGAGCACAAGATAGAAATGCAGGCGTACACACCGACAGGACTGTTTAACTCCATTCTAACCAATCGTATTTCATATTTACTGAATTTTCATGGCCCAAGCGAACCCATTGATACGGCTTGTTCAAGCTCTTTGGTTGCTATACACCGCGCTGTGGAAAGCTTGCGTAGTGGTGAATGTGAAGTTGCTATTGCTGGTGGCGTGAACGTATTGGCGAGTCCCAATCTATATATTGCTTTGGCCAAAGCCGGAATGTTGTCTGAAGATGGAAGATGCAAGACATTTGACAAGAAAGCGAATGGATATGTTCGGGGGGAAGGGAGTGCAGCGGTGATGCTAAAGCCCCTCTCACAAGCCAGACGGGATGGTGATCATATTTATGCGGTGATTAGAGGAACAGCGGTCAATCATGGAGGCCGTGCCAATTCACTTACTGCACCCAATCCAAATGCACAGGCAGATTTAATCGTAGATGCATGGACGAAATCAAGAGTGGACCCTTCCACTGTGAGCTATATAGAAGTACATGGTTCGGGAACATCTTTGGGCGATCCAATTGAAATTAACGGACTGAAAAAAGCTTTTGATGAATTATATACCGCTTGGGGACGGCAACCAACGGATAAAACCCATTGCGGGATAGGTACAGTAAAAACAAATATAGGTCATTTGGAATCAGCAGCGGGTATCGCAGGTCTAATCAAAATTGTACTTTGCTTGAAGCACAAAAAGCTACTTAAAACATTACATTATAAGGAACAAAACCCATATATCAAACTGGAAAATAGTCCGTTCTACATTGTAGAAAACACGAAAAAATGGGAAAAGACAGGATATGATATTCCTCGACGTGCAGGTGTAAGTTCCTTTGGTTTTGGTGGGGTAAATGCCCATATGGTTGTAGAAGAATATAAACAGAGCTATGGTCGTAAACCAAATGAACCACAAATTTTCTTGTTTTCAGCCAAGAACAAAGACACACTTTGTCACTATATTGAGGAAATTCGTACATTTTTATTAAAACCTGAAGCCAATATGGGTGACATCGCTTTTACGCTCCAGATCGGCAGAGAAGCTATGGAGGAAAGACTAGCTGTGGTTGCGTCAAGTATCGGGGAGTTGGTGGGGAAACTAGATCTGTATCTTCAAGCGAAAAGCAATATAGAAAATGTTCACACGGGAAATGTAAAGTTAAGTAATTCCTCTTTGCAGGTTTTGATAGAGGGAGAAGAGGGAGCTGCGTTTATGAACCTGCTCCTGAGCAAAAAGAAGTTGGAAAAGCTTGCCCAGTTATGGGTGAAAGGTCTGGATATTGAGTGGACATTGTTGCATTCTCATACCAGACCGCAGCGAGTATCGCTTCCTACGTACCCTTTTGAAAAACAACGATATTGGGTGCCAGTCACAAAAATAGAAGAAATCACAAAAGAAGAGCGTGTATCCCGTCTACATCCATTACTGCATGAAAATACTTCTATCTTATCGGAGCAGCGGTTTTGCACAGCTTTTACCGGGCAGGAATTTTTTGTGAAGGAAGAACAGGGGGCCGACTATAAGATTGTTCCTGCAGAGGTCTTGGTAGAAATGGCAAGAGCGGCAGTAAAGTGGTCAACCGAAACCCAAGCGGAAGAGCATAAATATATTCGATTGGAAAATATTGTTTGGGGAAGCCCCGTTTTAATTCAAACAGCAACTATTCAAGTAACCATCGCACTCTATGCCGAGGATCACGATGAAATCAGCTTTGAGATTTATCAGGCCGGAAAGCAAGAGCAAGAAATGGAAATATTTAGTCAAGGTTATGCCAGTCTGAAAGATAGCATGGACCTTAATTATGTTGATTTACAGGCCGCGCGTATGGATTGCAATCAACAGCTGTTATTGTCTGTTGATCACCTGCCGGAAATTGGGGATATTTACGCAGGTGCGGATATGATCCTAGTAAGGCTGTCATTACCACACAATATGTCTGAATCCATACAGTCATATGCGGTTCATCCTAATTTGATTCATGCAATTACCCAATTGTCTGCGATATGGCAGACTCACATGGAAAATAAACGTTCCCATGCTGACATATCCTATCATCCTGTGTCCATAAAAGAACTTGACATCTATCATTCCTGCACATCCAATATGTGGGCTAAGCTTCAATATGCTCCCAATAGGGGGAATGAGGATTGTATACCGTCACTGGATGTAGAAATGTGTGACGAGCAGGGGAAGGTATGCATACGTATCAGGGGGCTGGTAACGGTGTCAAATGAATATCCTGCTATTCAGATCGGATTCTGATTATGTTCTTGGAAGAATTCAATTATAGAAAGGGTTTTGGCCATGACAAGTACAATGATGCTTGAGCCGAGATGGAAAGAACAGGCTATCACAGAGAAGAGAACGCTGTCAGTACATTTTCGGCATGTTGTCATGCTTTGTGAGATGGATCCATCTATGTGTGAACTCATAGATGTTCAGCTTAACGGAACAACTTGTATTTCTCTACAGTCCGAACACACTTCCGTAGAAGAGCGGTATCAGGCTTACACCGTTCAGGTATTTGAAACTATCCAGCAGTTAATTCAAGACCGAACTTATCAGGATATCCTTGTTCAAATTATAGTTAGCCGTGAAGGTGAAGGCAGGCTTTTTACAGGGCTTGCCGGGATATTGAAAACGGCGCAGCTTGAATATCCAAAACTATCTGGGCAGCTGATTGAAGTGGATACGAATGAAGACGAGGGCCTTTTGATTCAAAAACTTGCAGAAAATAAGAATAGTCCGTCAGATAGTCATATTCGTTATATCAATGGGAAAAGGCAGGTTATGCATTGGGAATTTATATTAGAGGACGAAGGTATCCAAGATTGGTTGGAACAGGCTACACCATGGCGAGATGGTGGTCTGTATTTAGTGACAGGAGGTACTGGAGGGTTAGGAAAGATTTTTGCCAGAGAGATTGCGGAGAATACACAATCTTCCACTATCATTCTTATGGGTCGTTCTCCTCTGGATGAGCATAAGGAGAAGTGGATATGTGAGCTTCAGAAGTTAGGGGCACATGTTATTTATAAAAACCAGGATTTGAATGACAAAGAGGGAGTAGTTGAATTCATAAATACCATAGAGAGAGAGTATGGTCATGTTAACGGTATTATTCATAGTGCCGGGATCATTCAAGATCATTACATTGTCAATAAAAATTCAGAAGAGTTTAGAGCTGTCCTTGCGCCCAAAGTGTCAGGATTATTGTGTTTGGACGAGGCAACCAAAGGCATGCAATTGGACTTTATTATATTGTTTTCATCAGTGGCTGGTGCGCTTGGAAACCCCGGTCAGGTCGATTATGCTGCAGCAAATGCATTTCTGGACGCCTATGCAGGCTACCGGAATGATTTGCGGGAGCTTGGATCTCGGCATGGTCGGACGCAATCCATAAACTGGCCACTGTGGAGAGAAGGCGGCATGCAGATTGATGAATCCATTGCCAAAATATTGGAAGAGCGTACGGGGATGTCCCCCATTTCAACAGAGACAGGCATTCGAGCTTTCTATAAAGCATTCAGTCTGGGTCAGGAACAAATAATGTTGGTCAAAGGGAATCGGTTAAAAATAGGTGATTATTTGAAAAGGGGTATTGATGGGCAGTCTGCAGCTGCAATTATAAAACAGCCAGTGGAAGTAGACCATGAACGGCTAATGGAAGAAACAGTGTCTAAGCTCAAGTCGTTGCTTGCAGAGGAAATAAAATGGGATGAAGAACGTATTGATATCTTTGAACCATTAGAAAGTTACGGAATTGATTCTATACTCATCTTGCAGCTAAATCAGAAGCTGGAGCGTATTTTCGGGGAATGTTCAAAAACTATCTTTTATGAATGTAGGACTTTACAAGAATTAGCCCTTTATTTCATTTCTAATTTTCGGGAAGCTTGTATACTGTGGACAGGATTGACTTCCTCATATGCAGCTCCAGAGGAATCTTTGAAAACAGCAAAAGATGTCCGGCAGAGAGGACCGGTTCTGGTGCCGCGTCATGGAGCTAAGCGAAAATCCCGAATTGGAATTCCGTCGTCAACTGAAAAAGAGGTGGATCCAATTGCCATTATCGGTATAAGTGGTCATTATCCTCAAGCAGACCATCTACAAGAATTCTGGTCCAATTTAGTAAGTGGAAAAGATTGTATAACAGAACTGGATGAGGAACGATGGGAGCTGGACTCTTTTTATCATCCGGATCGTGAAGAAGCAATTCTTCAAAATAAAAGCTATAGCAAATGGGGGGGATTTGTCCGAGGATTTGCTGATTTTGATCCTTTGTTTTTTAATATCTCTCCTCGGGAAGCTATGAGCATGGACCCACAGGAGCGCTTGTTTATACAAGCTTGTTGGGAAGCACTGGAGGATGCAGCTTATACACGCGAGCAACTGAAGACACGTCACCAAGGAAGAGTGGGTGTATTTGCGGGAATTACCAAAACAGGATTTAATCTGTATGGGCCAGATATGTGGAGGCAGGGAGAGACTTTGTTTCCGCATACATCATTCAGTTCGTTAGCGAATCGGGTGTCTTATTTGTTGAATTTGAATGGACCTAGCATGCCGATTGATACAATGTGTTCATCATCTTTGACAGCTATACATGAAGCTTGTGAGCACCTTCGTCATGGTCAATGTGAAGTAGCCATTGCAGGAGCCGTTAATCTATACCTGCATCCTTCCAGCTATGTACAGCTATGCGGACAGCACATGCTGTCGGTGGATGGAAAATGTAAAAGCTTCGGGCAGGATGCCAACGGATTTGTCCCCGGAGAGGGAGTGGGCGTATTTATATTAAAGCCGTTGTCCAGAGCGACAGCAGATAAAGATCATATTTATGGCTGTATCCGTGGAACAAGTATAAATCACGGCGGTAAAACGAATGGATATACGGTCCCTAATCCATCTGCTCAAGCAGAGCTTATTCGGACTGCTATGGATAGAGCGGGTATAGATGCTCGAGCCATCAGTTATATCGAAGCTCATGGAACTGGAACTCTCCTGGGAGATCCTATTGAAGTTACCGGACTTACGCAAGCGTTTAGGGCATCTACGAAGCAATCACAATTTTGTGCAATTGGCTCAGTTAAAAGTAATATTGGACATTTGGAAGCGGCTGCTGGTATGGCAGGCATGACTAAAATAATTTTACAAATGAAATATCGAAAAATTGTACCCACTTTACATGTGAAACAATTGAATCCCAACATTCCTTTTTCAGACACTCCATTTGTGGTTCAAAGGCAATTATCGGATTGGAACCGTCCTGTGGTGGAGATGGATGGAGAGCGAAAGGAATATCCTAGAATCGCTGGCATCTCCTCTTTTGGAGCGGGTGGGGCCAATGCACATGTAATTATGGAGGAATTTACGGAACCTGTTGAATCCATAGCTTCATTTGATGTGAACTCAGGTGAAAAAGCCATCGTTGTATTATCCGCAAAAAATGAAGACAGGCTGTTTGCAAAGGTACATCAGCTGCTGGCTTTTATAGAAGAAGGGCAAATTCAAGATGATCATTTACGGAACGTGGCTTATACCCTTCAAGTAGGTAGAGAGGCTATGGAGGAACGTTTGGGTTTGATGGTGGGTTCTGTCAAGGAACTGGAAGAAAAACTCAAGTTGTTTTATGAGAAAAAAGGAGATTTTAAGGATATTTATAGGGGGAGAAGCAAGCGTAATAAAGAGTCGGTGATGTTGCTATTAGCAGATGAGGATATGAAGAAAGCCGTATCGGCATGGATTCAGAAGAAAAAGTACACAAAACTTCTGGATCTTTGGGTAAAGGGAGTAGATATCGATTGGACTCAAATATACGAAGCGGACATTCCTAAAAGAATGAGTCTTCCAGTATATCCGTTTGCCAAGGAACGGTACTGGATATCCGAACGGTCCCCAACTGACATAAAGGACAGCGTATATTCTTCAGCAGCAGGATCGGCCTATATTCATCCGTTGCTTCACCGCAATACATCAGATTTAACTGAGCAAAGATACAGCTCCACATTTACGGGTGAGGAATTCTTTTTGACTGATCACCAGATCAGAGGACATAAAGTCCTGCCAGGTGTGGCACATTTGGAAATGGCAAGAAAAGCCGCAGAGTTGGCGACAAACATGTCTTCAGCAGATCAACTTACCATCAAATTAAAAAATGTGGTATGGGCCAGTCCGGTGATGGTTGATACGCTGCCTGTTGAAGTACATATCGGATTATACATGGAGGATGGAGGAGAGATTGGTTATACCATCTACAGAAAGTCTGAGGATGGTTCGGATAATTTTGTAAACAGCCAGGGCCGAATCGAAATATGCACGAACATCAAAACACAAACACTGGATATCTCAAGTCTACAAGCAGCCTGTAATCAAACTAGCATGACGGGGGCAGCTTGTTATGAAGCTTTTGAAAAAATGGGTTATTCTTACGGTGAAGGACATCGAGGAATTGAAGTGCTCTATGCTGGGACAGATCAGGTTCTAGCGAAACTGCGTCTGCCACTGGTGACGAGTGGTTCAGGGAAGGCATATGTTCTGCATCCGGGTGTGGTCGATTCAGCATTGCAGGCAACCATCGGATTGCTTAGTCAGCGACAGACAGGGAACAATCCACTTTTGCCGTTTGCCTTACAAGAAATTCTTATCTTACAGTCCTGCACTTCTACCATGTGGGCGTGTATTCGTTACAGTGAAGGATATGATGCAGGAAGCTCATTGTTAAGAGTGGATGTCGATATCTGCGATGATGCGGGGAATATCTGTATTCGAATGAATGGACTTACTTCAAGAATTTTAAAGGAAGAAGTAACGGATAAGCCCGATATTTCTACATTAATGCTGTCACCTGTATGGAAACAGCAAACCATTGAACAGGCAGTCCTAACTACGGAATGCATCAAGCACGTAGTCTTGCTTTGTGAACCTGATGAAAGATGGATAGGACCAATACGAAAAGGACTTCGTGATGTGGTGTGTGTCTCCCTGCTTTCCAAGGCCATACATGCGGTAGATAGATATCAGGATTATGCATTACAGGCATTGGGAGAAGTACAAAAAATTATTCGAGATCAGGCCAATGGACAGGTGCTAGTGCAGATTGTAGCTTTCAATCCGCTAGAACGTTATATGTTCACTGGCCTATTAGGCTTGCTCAAAACCGCGCAAATTGAAAGCAGCAAAATTATAGGACAAATGCTGGAGATTAGTACAGTTGAAACGGCGGATCAACTTATTAGAATGATTACAGAAAACGCTCAATGCTCACCGGGTCTGCATGTTCGTTACCATGAGGAAAGACGTTGGGTCTCGGAGTGGGAGGAAATTAGTAGACAGTCCGAGGCCATGAAGCCTTGGAAGGATAATGGAATATATCTGATTACCGGTGGTGCAGGGGGATTGGGACTTATTTTTTGCGAAGAAATGGTAAGAAACTCTCGCTGTCCGACTGTGATTCTCGCTGGGAGATCTCCACTGAATGAACTTGTGAAGTCCAAACTAACTGATTTTGAAGCATCCGGGGCTAGAGTTTTATACAAAAGGACAGATATTACAGATCGTCAATCAGTCCGTGTGTTGATGGAAAGCATTAAAGAGGAGTTTGGGGCTTTAAATGGTATTATCCACAGTGCAGGTGCGATCTACGACAGTTTCATTTTGAACAAGCAGGCGGAAGAAGTAAAGAAGGTAATGGCTCCCAAGGTTGCTGGCACATTGTATTTGGATGAAGAAAGCCAAGAGTTTGATTTAGACTTTTTTGTTCTATTTTCATCTGCTGCCGGGATTTTGGGGAATGCTGGACAATCTGATTATGCGATGGCCAATTTGTTTATGGACAGCTACGCTGAATATCGGTCCGGATTGGAGACTTCTTGTCAGCGAAAAGGACAAACTCTGGTAATGGATTGGCCCCTTTGGAGGGACGGAGGTATGCGTATGGATACGGATACCGAGAAGTTCATGCTACAAAATACTGGCATGCAGTCAATTAGCATTCAAACCGGATTGGATATTTTTTATCAGGCCATGTCTTCAGGGAGAAAACAGGTTATGGGCATATATGGTCAGGTTTCGCGAATGAGGGATAAACTGCTTACCTTAAAAAAAGCGAAGACCAAGCCGATTCAACCACGTTCGACAGCTGCTGATAGTACGGAAAAACTGCTGCATAAGGTGCTTATGATTTTGGCGGAAGCAATATCCAATGTTTTGGATGTGAATGCTAAGGATATTGATGATGATGCTGAATGGGGAGAATATGGATTTGACTCTATTTCATTAACTCAACTGGCTAATCGTCTTAATCAGGCTTACGAATTGGATATAACGCCAGCTCTATTTTTTGAATATTCAGGAATTCGGGAATTTGCGAAGTATCTGTTACTAGAACACCGTGACTTTTTCAATTGGCAGGCGCCAGAGCAACTAGGGTATGGAGAAGCATTGCCAGAACCATCGGAAACGAAAAATGACTTAGGAGCTTGGAAATGGGAAGAAACAGCAAGCCTTCATTCCAGACGTATGAACCCCAGATTTGTTGCTCCTGTCCTACAAGAACATGCAGTTCTGGAACCAGTGGCTATCATCGGAATAAGTGGAATTTTCCCTATGGCCGAAAATGTAGATGAGTTATGGCAAAATCTTGTCCAAGGTAAAGACTGTATTACTAAGATTCCTCGTGAACGCCAGGAATGGGGCACCTGTGATCCAGGTGTGAATTCGGAGGTGCCGTGGGGAGGTTTTATAAGTGGAGTGGATGAATTTGATGCCCTGTTCTTTGGGATTACTCCTCGAGAAGCCGAACTGATGGATCCTCAGCAGCGTTTGCTAATGACCTATGTTTGGAAGGTTTTAGAAGATGCTGGGTATTCGGCTAAAGCAGTATCAGGAACCGGAATGGGATTGTTTGTAGGCACAGGAAGAACTGGCTACAGTGAGCTGCTTACCAAGTCTGGTACAGTCGTCGAGGGATATTCATCCACAGGGAAGGTGCCCTCCGTGGGACCGAACAGGATGAGCTACTTTCTTGATATTCACGGTCCTAGTGAGCCTATTGAAACTGCTTGTTCCAGTTCTTTGATTGCAGTTCACAGAGCAGTTCAGGCGATCAGAAATGGTGATTGCGAAACGGCTGTGGCAGGCGGCGTTAATACGCTGCTTAGTCCGGAAGATTATAAGAGCTTCCATAAAGCGGGGATGCTCAGCAAGGATGGAAGATGTAAGACCTTTTCGGACCAAGCGAATGGTTACGTCAGAAGTGAAGGAGTTGGTATGATACTCCTCAAAAAATTGAAGGATGCTGAACTGGACGGTGACCATATCTATGCAGTTATTAGAGCAACGGGAGAAAATCATGGAGGAAGAGCCAACTCTTTGACCGCGCCTAATCCGAAGTCACAGGCAGAATTATTAAAATCTGTGTACCAAAGGGCTGGGATCAGACCTGATACAGTAGGTTATATCGAAGCTCACGGTAGCGGTACGCCTCTAGGAGATCCTATTGAAATCAATGCACTGAAGCAGGCCTTCCAGGAATTAAAGAATCGGGATCATAACGGTAGTGACAAATCCGGCTATTGCGGATTGGGAACTGTGAAAACTAATATCGGACATTTGGAGATGGCGGCTGGCATCGTTGGTTTAATTAAAGTTGTGTTGCAAATGAAGAATCAAACGCTTGTGAAGAATCTGCACTTAGAGACAGTGAATCCGTATATTGAGCTGGAGGAAAGCCCCTTCTATATCGTTCAGGAGACCTGTAAGTGGGAGCCTCAGTTGGATAATGAGGGTAAGGAGCTGCCAAGACGAGCAGGAATAAGTTCCTTTGGTTTTGGAGGAGCGAATGCACATGTGCTGGTGGAGGAATATATTCCGCAGGAGAACCGTAAGGAGCATTTCGGAGCAACACCGCGCACACCCGTAATGGTTGTTCTGTCAGGTAAGGATGAGCAGCGGTTGCAAGAGCAAGTGCTTCAATTGCTTGAAGCGATGGAGCAGGGGGATTACGGCGACGACAGGTTGGAGTCCATCGCCTATACCCTACAGGTTGGACGGGAAGCCATGGAAGAACGATTGGGACTGATCGTGGAATCCGTCTCGGATTTAGCAGCACAGCTGAGGGAATATGCGGAGCATCAGAAAGCTGGCAGATGGTTTCGCGGAAATGTCAAACGCTATAAGGAAACGATATCCGCCCTGGAGACGGATGAGGATATGCAGGAGACGATCCGTCAGTGGATTTATAAAGGGAAATATGCCAAGCTGTTGGATTTATGGGTTAAGGGGTTGAGCATGAACTGGCAGGCGCTGTACGGAGAGAACCGGCCGTGCCGTATCAGCCTACCCACATATCCATTTGCGCGGGATCGGTACTGGGTTCCGCAGGCGGAAGGGAAGGAAGCGGCCGGGCGAAGCCGGGAGGATACGGATTCTCGATTGCATCCGTTGCTGCACCGGAATATTTCGGTATTGTCGGAGCAGCGGTATAGTTCCACTTTTAGCGGTGAGGAATTTTTCCTGACGGATCACAGAGTGCAGGGACGTAAGATGCTGCCAGGGGTAGCCTATCTGGAAATGGCACGAACAGCGGTGGAGCAGGCGCTGGAGGGGAAGCCGGGAGAGTGGATTACGTTGCAATTACAGCAAGTGACCTGGATGCAACCGATCACAGTCGAAGAGCAGCCGGTAGAGGTAAGGCTCCGTCTGATGGCGGGCGAGGAAGGTGACATTGGTTATGAAATCTACAAGGGATCAACGGGAGCCATGGAAGATGTGGTGTACAGCCAAGGAACTGCTCGTGTGGTGACAAACGTGGAAAGCGTGCGGGAGGATATAGCGAAGCGGATTGCGGAGCACCGGGCTGCGGGTGCACAAGAGGTGCCGATTACCGCCTGTTACGAAGCGTTTGCGGCGATGGGGATTGAATATGGAGCAGGCCAGCGCTCGCTGGAAAGCGTGCAGGCTGGAGCGGACCAGGTATGGGCAAGAGTGTCGTTACCTTCTGGTGTGTCGGTAACAGCCCACGATTACGTGCTTCATCCCAGCTTGATGGATGGGGCGTTGCAGGCAGCCATTGGGCTGACCCTACTGGGGCCGCAAGAAAACACAGCGGGCGCTCCAGCCCTGCCATTTAGCCTGCGGGAGCTGACCGTGTACGGTCCGTGTACGAGCCAGATGTGGGTACACATGAGCGAAGAAGGGGAGCGAGTACAGGAAGAGCGGGTGCAAAAACGGAGTGTGGATGTCTACGATGACACAGGCAGGCTATGCGTAAGTCTACGCGGATTTACCTCACGGTTGCAGGGAGGGGGTTCGCGTTCTTTAACGCAGCCTTTGACGTATCCTTTGGCACCGTCTGAAGTAGAAGTGGCAGCAGAGAACGTGATTGTAGCGCCCGTATGGGAGCCGTGTAGGATCACGGAAGAAGCGGACCCTTCCGGGTCTGCTCAGAGCGACATAGTTCTGATTGGCGGGAGCCGGGAGCGACGGGAAGCTGTGATGGCATACTACCCGCAGGCGCAGGTTGTGGCTCTCCATGCCGGAGAGCCGGTGGAGGACATTCAGGGGAAACTGGAGGATTGCGGAAGCATCCGCCATGTGATCTGGATCGGTCCGGAAGCGGAAATCCCGGCCCTAGAAGAGAAGCGGATTATTGAGGGCCAAGAAGATGGGGTAATCCAGTTATTCCGACTCGTCAAAAGTATGTTGCAGCTGGGGTATGGACATCGGACGTTGGAATGGACGGTGATTACGGTTCAGGCCCAACCGGTAAATAAGTACGACGAGGTCGATCCGACCCACGCGAGTGTACACGGTTTTATCGGTTCGATGGCAAAGGAATATAGCCATTGGAAGGTTCGGTTAGCGGATATGGAAGCGGGAGTGGAGTGGCCATGGTCTGAGCTGCTGTTCCTGCCGCCCAATGCAGAAGGAGACGGGCTTGTGAACCGGGAAGGAGAATGGTACCGCCAGGAACTTGTCCCTGTGACGATGGAAACGGGTTATCCAACGCGCTACCGCCATGGGGGCGTGTATGTAGTCATAGGTGGAGCGGGGGGATTGGGAACCGTCTGGAGTGAATATATGATCCGTACGTACCAGGCACAGATCGTTTGGATCGGGCGGCGGACAGAGGATGAAGCCATTCGAGGCAAGCGGGAACGGTTAGCGGAGATAGGACCCGAGCCGATGTATATCGCAGCGGATGCATCGGACGAGACCGCCTTGGGAGAAGCGTGTCGATTAGTACGTCAGGCGTATGGAGATATCCATGGTGTGGTACACTCGGCGATCGTGCTGTCAGACCGGAGTTTGGGACAGATGGAGGAGGAGGAATTCTGTAAATCGCTGCAGGCTAAGGTAGATGTGAGCGTACACCTGGCGAGAGCATTTCAAGGAGAAACATTGGATTTTGTATTGTTCTTCTCTTCCTTTAACGCATTCACCAAGGCAGCGGGACAAAGCAACTATGTGTCAGGCTGTACCTTTAAGGATGCATTCGCGCACCAGCTATCCGTAGAGTGGTCGTGTGAGGTGAAGGTGGTGAACTGGGGGTATTGGGGCCAGGTTGGTGTGGTATCAGGAGAACGATACCGCAAGCAGATGGAGCGGCTAGGGATCCAATCCATACGGACGGAAGAGGGGATGCGAATATTGGAGCAACTGGTATCGGGACAGCTGCACCAGTTGGGGGTCATGCGAACGACAGATCCGTTGGGAATCAAGGAAGTGAACTGGGGTGAGTTCATTACAATGTAGGTATGGTGCGCACAGATTTTTAAATTTCATGGATAATGCAACGCGGCGAAAGGGCGGTATATGTGAAGTCCGCTATGCCCCTAATGGTCTGGCGGAAATAAGCAGATGGAGAGATGGTCATGAAAATAACGAAGCGTCTGGATTTATTTAGCGAGTCGATGAACTTGATGAACACATTCCTTCTGAAATGGTTAGGTAGCCAGCTAAAACAATTAGGAGTGTACCCGGATTGTAATTTGGAAATCAACGAGATACGTGTGAACGGGAAAATTAACAGCATGTACATGAAGTGGCTAAACGAAAGTTTAGCCATACTGGCTAGAAACGAGGAGTCTAGTTTTATGCCATTAGATGAACTTGTGGAAGAATGGGACAAAAAAAAGAAGGAATGGATTTTGTACAATCCAGACTTACAATCCAGAATTCATCTGTTAGAGCCGATGTTGTTTCATTTGTCTGATATTCTGAGCGGGGCTTATCCTGCTACCGATATTATGTTTCCGAATGGATCTATGAAGCTGGTGGAGAATGTTTACCAGAACAATCCTGTTGCCGACTATTTTAACGATATTTTGTCCGATCAAGTTGTTGCATATGTTACGGGGTGTATCGATCGAAACTTGTCTGCACGTATTCGCATATTGGAAATCGGGGCGGGCACCGGGGGGACCAGCGAGGCGGTGTTAAGCAGACTGGAACCTTTTCAAGAATATATTGAAGAATATTGCTACACTGACGTATCTAGAGCTTTCCTCATCCATGCGCAGGAGAAATACAACTCACGAAAAATACCGATGACGTATAAGCTTTTGAATATTGAAGAGCCTGTTGCCGCACAGAACATTGATGAAGGTGGTTTTGATTTGATTATCGCCACTAATGTGCTGCACGCCACTCACAATATAAGACACACATTAAGGAATGTAAAAGCTTGTACGTCTCGGAATGGATGGCTTCTTTTAAATGAGGTTACCGCTAATACCCTATTTACGCATTTGACTTTTGGTTTGTTGGAAGGGTGGTGGATGTATGAGGATACGGCAGTACGTATCCCGGGGTGCCCGGGGCTTTATCCTGAAATGTGGGAGAAAGTGCTGCATCATGAAGGATTTCATTCAGTAACTTTTCCTGCGGCAGGGGAACATCGATTGGGACAACAAATTATTCAGGCTGAAAGTGATGGCGTCATTCGTCAAAAAAAGCAGCTAAATATATCGCTTAGGAGCGGGCAACACGAAGAGACAGAGACTTACACATGTCAGCGATGGAACCAGGTGCCAGTAGCGACACATATGTCTCAAATGAACGGAGGCCTGTTTCGTCAAAAAAGTGAACACTTCTTTAAAACGCTAATTGGCAAGGTGTTTAAAATTCCTCCAGAGCAGCTGGATAGTGAGAAGCCTTTAGCCGATTACGGTCTGGATTCTATTCTTGTGGTTCAAGTGACAAGTGAATTCAAAAAAATAATGAAGAATGTAAGTAGTACTTTATTTTTTGAGCACTCCACGATCCGTGAATTGGTGGATCATTTTATCCGTACTAGAGAAGCTGATTTAATAGCACTTGTCGGTATTGAAGAGGAACCGAAGGAGAATCAGGCTATACAGAATTATACAGCCCTAAAATTCCCCAATGTACGAATACGGGCTAACGCTTTTGAAAATCATCTATATCTGCCTGACGAGCCTGATTTTAAGCTAGAGGTGAGTTCTAATTTTGACCATGAAGTGGCTGTAATTGGTTTGTCCGGACGTTATGCGCAAGCCAAAAATATTAATGACTTTTGGAATAATATCCAGAAAGGGAAAAATTGTATTCAGGAGATTCCACAGGACAGGTGGAATTGGGCGGATTATTTCAAGGGAGCGAAAGGCACGAAAGGATCAATTTATACAAAATGGGGTGGATTTATTGACGATGCTGATAAATTCGACCCTTTATTTTTTCGTATATCCCCCCGTGAAGCAGAACTAATGGATCCGCAGGAACGCATTTTTTTGGAAACCGTTTATACCACAATTGAAGATGCAGGGTATACTCCTACTTCTCTCGGTGAACATCAAAGAGTGGGAGTGTTTGTGGGGATTATGAATGCGCATTATCCGACAGGTGCTTCATACTGGTCTGTCGCTAATCGAATCTCGTACACTCTTGATTTCCGAGGACCCAGTCTAGCGGTAGATACGGCCTGCTCCTCTTCGCTGACAGCTCTTCATTTGGCGATGGAAAGTTTGCGAAGTGGGACTAGTGACTGTGCTATTGCAGGTGGAGTCAATTTGATTGTGGATCCCGCCCACTACTTGAAACTAACAGACATGAATATGTTAAGTACAGGCAAACAATGCAAGTCTTTTGGTGATGAGGCAGATGGTTTTGTTGATGGTGAAGGTGTAGGAGCCGTCATTCTAAAGCCTCTCCGTAGAGCCGTAGCAGACGGTGATCATATTTATGGAATTATCCGTGGAAGCATGTTGAACTCTGGAGGAAAAACTAACGGCTATACGGTGCCTAGTCCCGCGGCACAGTCGCAAGTTGTTTCCGATGCACTGGAGCGTGCTGGAATTCATCCAAGGTCCGTTAGTTATGTGGAAGCGCATGGTACAGGAACAGCCCTAGGTGATCCCATTGAAATAGAAGGCTTGAAGCAGGCCTATGAAAAATCTACCCTTGACAAGCAATTTTGTTCTCTTGGCTCTGTTAAGTCCAATATCGGACATTGTGAAAGCGCGGCAGGCATTGCGGCTTTAACCAAAGTATTGATGCAAATGAAGCATGGTCAATTGGCTCCAACGCTGCATTCAAAGACGCAGAATCCGGAGATCCCATTTGAGGATACTCCTTTCGTACTCCAGCAGGAACTGGCAGAATGGAAACGACCTCAGATTGAAATGAACGGTACGGTAAAGGATTTTCCGCGTATTGCAGGCATTTCATCCTTTGGAGCCGGAGGAGCGAATGCACATGTGCTGGTGGAGGAATACATTCCGCAGGAGAACCGTATGGACCATTTCGGCGCTGCACCACGCACACCCGTGATGATTGTTCTGTCAGGCAAGGATGAGCAGCGGCTGCAAGAGCAAGTGCTTCAATTGCTTGAGGCGATGGAGCAGGGGGATTACGGCGACGACAGGCTGGAGTCCATCGCCTATACCCTACAGGTTGGACGGGAAGCCATGGAAGAACGATTGGGACTGATCGTGGAATCCGTCTCGGATTTAGCAGCACAGCTGAGGGAATATGCGGAGCATCAGAAAGCTGGCAGATGGTTTCGCGGAAATGTCAAACGCTATAAGGAAACGATATCCGCCCTGGAGACGGATGAGGATATGCAGGAGACGATCCGTCAGTGGATTTATAAAGGGAAATATGCCAAGCTGTTGGATTTATGGGTTAAGGGGTTGAGCATGAACTGGCAGGCGCTGTACGGAGAGAACCGGCCGTGCCGTATCAGCCTACCCACATATCCATTTGCGCGGGATCGGTACTGGGTTCCGCAGGCGGAAGGGAAGGAAGCGGCCGGGCGAAGCCGGGAGGATACGGATTCTCGATTGCATCCGTTGCTGCACCGGAATATTTCGGTATTGTCGGAGCAGCGGTATAGTTCCACTTTTAGCGGTGAGGAATTTTTCCTGACGGATCACAGAGTGCAGGGACGTAAGATGCTGCCAGGGGTAGCCTATCTGGAAATGGCACGAACAGCGGTGGAGCAGGCGCTGGAGGGGAAGCCGGGAGAGTGGATTACGTTGCAATTACAGCAAGTGACCTGGATGCAACCGATCACAGTCGAAGAGCAGCCGGTAGAGGTAAGGCTCCGTCTGATGGCGGGCGAGGAAGGTGACATTGGTTATGAAATCTACAAGGGATCAACGGGAGCCATGGAAGATGTGGTGTACAGCCAAGGAACTGCTCGTGTGGTGACAAACGTGGAAAGCGTGCGGGAGGATATAGCGAAGCGGATTGCGGAGCACCGGGCTGCGGGTGCACAAGAGGTGCCGATTACCGCCTGTTACGAAGCGTTTGCGGCGATGGGGATTGAATATGGAGCAGGCCAGCGCTCGCTGGAAAGCGTGCAGGCTGGAGCGGACCAGGTATGGGCAAGAGTGTCGTTACCTTCTGGTGTGTCGGTAACAGCCCACGATTACGTGCTTCATCCCAGCTTGATGGATGGGGCGTTGCAGGCAGCCATTGGGCTGACCCTACTGGGGCCGCAAGAAAACACAGCGGGCGCTCCAGCCCTGCCATTTAGCCTGCGGGAGCTGACCGTGTACGGTCCGTGTACGAGCCAGATGTGGGTACACATGAGCGAAGAAGGGGAGCGAGTACAGGAAGAGCGGGTGCAAAAACGGAGTGTGGATGTCTACGATGACACAGGCAGGCTATGCGTAAGTCTACGCGGATTTACCTCACGGTTGCAGGGAGGGGGTTCGCGTTCTTTAACGCAGCCTTTGACGTATCCTTTGGCACCGTCTGAAGTAGAAGTGGCAGCAGAGAACGTGATTGTAGCGCCCGTATGGGAGCCGTGTAGGATCACGGAAGAAGCGGACCCTTCCGGGTCTGCTCAGAGCGACATAGTTCTGATTGGCGGGAGCCGGGAGCGACGGGAAGCTGTGATGGCATACTACCCGCAGGCGCAGGTTGTGGCTCTCCATGCCGGAGAGCCGGTGGAGGACATTCAGGGGAAACTGGAGGATTGCGGAAGCATCCGCCATGTGATCTGGATCGGTCCGGAAGCGGAAATCCCGGCCCTAGAAGAGAAGCGGATTATTGAGGGCCAAGAAGATGGGGTAATCCAGTTATTCCGACTCGTCAAAAGTATGTTGCAGCTGGGGTATGGACATCGGACGTTGGAATGGACGGTGATTACGGTTCAGGCCCAACCGGTAAATAAGTACGACGAGGTCGATCCGACCCACGCGAGTGTACACGGTTTTATCGGTTCGATGGCAAAGGAATATAGCCATTGGAAGGTTCGGTTAGCGGATATGGAAGCGGGAGTGGAGTGGCCATGGTCTGAGCTGCTGTTCCTGCCGCCCAATGCAGAAGGAGACGGGCTTGTGAACCGGGAAGGAGAATGGTACCGCCAGGAACTTGTCCCTGTGACGATGGAAACGGGTTATCCAACGCGCTACCGCCATGGGGGCGTGTATGTAGTCATAGGTGGAGCGGGGGGATTGGGAACCGTCTGGAGTGAATATATGATCCGTACGTACCAGGCACAGATCGTTTGGATCGGGCGGCGGACAGAGGATGAAGCCATTCGAGGCAAGCGGGAACGGTTAGCGGAGATAGGACCCGAGCCGATGTATATCGCAGCGGATGCATCGGACGAGACCGCCTTGGGAGAAGCGTGTCGATTAGTACGTCAGGCGTATGGAGATATCCATGGTGTGGTACACTCGGCGATCGTGCTGTCAGACCGGAGTTTGGGACAGATGGAGGAGGAGGAATTCTGTAAATCGCTGCAGGCTAAGGTAGATGTGAGCGTACACCTGGCGAGAGCATTTCAAGGAGAAGCATTGGATTTTGTATTGTTCTTCTCTTCCTTTAACGCATTCACCAAGGCAGCGGGGCAAAGCAACTATGTGTCAGGCTGTACCTTTAAGGATGCATTCGCGCACCAGCTATCCGTAGAGTGGTCGTGTGAGGTGAAGGTGGTGAACTGGGGGTATTGGGGCCAGGTTGGGGTAGTATCAGGAGAACGATACCGCAAGCAGATGGAGCGGCTAGGGATCCAATCCATACGGACGGAAGAGGGGATGCGAATATTGGAGCAACTGGTATCGGGGCAGCTGCACCAGTTGGGGGTCATGCGAACGACAGATCCGTTGGGAATCAAGGAAGTGAACTGGGAGAAGCAAATTGTATGCACTCATTAAAACAAGGAGGACAACCATGAAGAATGGTGAGCAATTCGACATTTACAGAGAACAAATAAAAGCCGTAGATAGACTTTTAATTCAGATATTACAAGCTCAGTTGCGTACTATGGGGCTGCTGAACGCAAATCCAGAAGATGATCGTTTGTGGGCAAGCTATGGATTAAAGGAGATATATAGATTATGGATGAAAGAAAGTTTGGATATCTTTACACGTAATCCGGCCGTTGTCTCTACCGTATCCGATATTCATGAAGTTTGGGGGAAATGGGAACAAAGCAAACAGCATTGGACTAAAGATGCTAATTTGAGAGCCCAGGTTCTACTGGTTGAAGCTACGTTAAAAGCACTACCAGAAATCTTAACCGGAAAAGTTCCCGCAACTGATATTATGTTTCCCAAAGGTTCCATGCACCTTGTCGAAGGTATTTACAAGCATAACAAGGTTGCTGATTATTTTAATGAAATGCTCTCGGATCAGGTAACTGCTTTCTTGGAACATAGGCTAAAGCAACATAGAGAAACAAAAATACGTATTCTGGAAATTGGTGCGGGAACAGGAGGAACAACATCAATAGTTCTCGATAAACTAAAGCCATTCCAACAATATGTTGAGGAATATTGTTACACAGACATTTCCAAAGCTTTTCTAAAGCATGGGGAACGAGTTTATGGAGAACAGAATCCTTTTCTGAAATTCGAGGTTTTAAATATTGAAGAAGCCGTAACCGAGCAAGGGATTGAGGTAGGGAAATATGACATTGTCATTGCGGCTAACGTATTGCATGCTACCCGGAATATCCGGCGAACCCTACGCAACGCTAAGAGCTTGATCTCTAATAACGGTCTGATTCTCTTAAATGAAATTTCAGACAAATCCATCTTTACTCATCTGACCTTCGGTTTGTTGGAGGGATGGTGGATGTATGAAGATCCTGCCGTACGTATTCAGGGATGTCCAGGCTTATATCCAACTCAGTGGAAAAAACTATTGGAAATCGAAGGGTATCACCATGTTGGCTTTTTGGCAGCGGAAGAAACCCAGCTTGGGCAGCAGATTATTAGTGCGCAAAGTGATGGTATAGTTCAGGTCACTCGAGGTACGAAGCGGGACAGGGGAAGAACGTCGGTTTCAAGTCAACCATCATCTGGTGCCCCAACACAGACCAATCTTAAATCGAATGGAATGGACATCGAAACATATGTGAAAGAATGCATTGTCCATACATTATCAGAATCTTTAAAGGTAATGGCTCACCTAATTGACCATGATGATTCGTTCTCCGATTTCGGTGTCGATTCTATTACGGGAACACAATTGGTGCAGAGCATTAATCGCATATTGCACATCGAACTTGAAAGCACTGATCTGTTTGATTACAGCTCGGTTAATTTGCTTACAGCATACATCTTGTCACAGTATAAGGAAGTGTTTTCACCAGCAGTCCCTTCTCGGATATCGCCTTCTTCAAAACAGAATGTGCAGTATTTTGTAAAAGAAACTTTGCTTCAACATTTGTCCATTACTCTTAAAGTCGAAGTTAATATGATAGATTCTGAGGAGTCCTTTTCTGATTACGGTATTGACTCTATTACGGGAGTCCAATTTATTCAAGCGATTAACCATACGCTTGGCATTGAATTGGAAACTACTGATTTATTTGATTATAGTTCCATTCGTCAATTGTCCTCCTATATTTTGTCGCAGCATCAGGATGTAGTTGCACGGACATGGACCAACCGGTTTCAAACTGACGGCTTGTCTCGAAAAGGAATATCTGCCAACGAAAAAACAACAAAAGCAACCGACAATGCCCGTCCACTTGCCAGAAATGACTCTATTTTAAATAAAAAGACTTCTGAAGGAATTCCAATACAAGATAAAAAAGATGATATCGCCATTATTGGTATAAGCGGGCGCTTTGCCCAGTCGGCATCGGTTGAGGAATTGTGGGATCACTTGGTTCATGGAAATGACTTAATCCAGGAGGTATCCCGGTGGGATTTATCCCAGTATTACGATCAAGGGAAAGAGTATTGTAACTATGGTAGTTTTATAGAAGATATTGACCGATTTGATCCCAGATTTTTTAATATTACAGGACTGGAAGCTGCATACATGGACCCGCAGCAACGTATTTTTCTGGAAGAGTCTTGGAAAGCCTTGGAGGATGCTGGATATGCGGGTTCGGGGATACAAGGTAAGGACTGTGGCGTTTATGTAGGTTGTGGTCCTTCCGATTATGCAGAATGGCTCGACGATAACCCTCCAGCCCAAGCTTTTTGGGGAAACGCTAGTTCTATTCTCCCTGCCAGAATCTCCTACTACCTAGATTTGCATGGACCAGCGATTGCAGTAGATACGGCTTGTTCCAGTTCACTGGTAGCGATTCATATGGCCTGTCAGGGGCTCTGGACGAGAGAAATAGACATGGCCTTGGCGGGCGGCATATTTATTCAGACAACTCCCAATTTTTATGTGTATTCTAATCGTGCCAATATGTTGTCCCCAACTGGACGGTGCCATGCTTTTGATGATAGAGCAGATGGATTTGTGCCAGGCGAAGGAGCAGGTGTAGTTGTTCTGAAGCGTTTAGAGGAGGCCATTGCCGATGGTGACCACATATACGGTGTCATTAAAGGTACTGCGGTCAATCAGGATGGTTTTACTAATGGGATTACGGCACCAAGCGCGAAATCTCAGGAACGTTTGGAACAAACTGTATTCGATCGTTTTGGGATTCATCCAGAAAATATACAAATGGTTGAAGCGCATGGGACAGGCACACAGTTAGGTGATCCTATAGAATATAAGGCCTTGAATCGGGCATTTACTAGATACACCAATAAGAAGAGCTATTGTGCGTTAGGTACCATTAAATCGAATCTTGGTCATACCCAATATGCTTCTGGTATAGCTGGAGTGCTGAAAATATTACTTTCTTTACAGCATCGGCAAATGGTTCCTTCCCTCCATTATCAACATGGAAACATGAATATTAAAATGGACGATAGCCCCTTCTATGTAAATACAAGTTTCAAGGAATGGTCTGTTCCTTGGAATACAAAACGTTGCGCGGCCATAAGCTCTTTTGGATTCAGCGGTACCAATGCTCATATGGTGATTGAAGAAGCTCCTGAAATGAATCGGCATTATGCACCTGTCTCCAGTTATTTAATCGTTCTGTCTGCACGAACAGAAGAACAGTTGCAGCAGCAGGCCCATCAGTTGAGCGCTTATTGCAAGAAGGTGGAAGAGCCGGATTTAGGTAATATGAGTTACACCTTGTTACTGGGCCGTAAACACCTTGATTATCGGCTGGCATGCATTGTAAGTCATACGAGCGAGCTTGCTAATATACTGGATAACTGGCTGGAAACGGGAAGAACTGCGAATATGTATGTTTCCGCTCTGAATGGATCTGAGAATAGGGATGATCTGGAATTAAAACAGCATGGAAATGAATGTATTACGAAATGTATAAATGAAAATGATAAAACTCTTTTCGCTAGAAATTTGTCTACTATAGCTGAATTGTATGTGCAAGGATACGGGCTTAATTACCATCAATTATTTGCAAATGGGGGATATTCTAGAGTTTCATTGCCCACCTATCCTTTTGGCAAGGAAAAATTTTGGGTACCCCAAAAACAAACTATCTCAGATGCGGCCACCATTGCTCCAGACTCGCGAAAAGCTAGTATAGACGATCATCACAGATCAGAAACTCGAAAATTGTCTTATACAACGAAGCAATGGGCAGCAAGTCCGCTTGTCGGAAAAAGTGATATCGTTGGTACAGTTGCAATCTTGTCCACTCATGATACAGGAGAGCTTGCAGCCTGTCTGGCTTCTTATTTTTCAGATGTGCGAATATTAGGTAGAGATGAAATTAAAGATGATCTGTTGATGCAGGATCACATGTGGAATAAGTATACGGGCTGTATTGACCTGATTGGGTGCGGTTATGCTCAGGAGCCGGAAGTTGAATACATTTCCTGGCTGCAAAAGCTTATTGAGTATGGGAATAGAAACAATTTGATGTTGCTTTGTGTTACAAAAGACTTGGAATCTTATAAGAATGAAAAAATCAATTTATCAGGAGCTTTGAACGTTGGTTTGTATCGTATGCTGCAAAGCGAGTACAGCTATATCCGCTCACGTCATATGGATGGACAATCTGGAATGGCTGATAGATTGTTTGCAGAGCAAATTGCCTGCGAATACATGGACAACAATGAGGATACTGAAGTGTCTTACCGCGATGGACAGAGATATTGCGCGTTTTTGAATGAAGTCAATGTACAGCACAATCCAGTTCATGAACGGAAATTCCCCGAAAATCATGTTTTATGGGTGACAGGGGGAACGAAAGGACTAGGCCTACTCTGTGCGCGTCACTTTGTACAGCATTATGGTGTAAAGAAGCTGATGCTATCGGGTAGGGAACCACTGCCGCCGAAGGAGCAATGGAATTCACTTGAGGCTGTGGATAGCGCAACTGCTGCAAAGATACGGGCAATTCAAAGTATCGAACGCCTTGGAGTAGAGGTATTTGTCCTATCGGTTGAATTATCAGACGTGGAGGCCATGCGAATTACGGTGGAAACCGTCAAGCGTTTTATGGGTCCTATTGGTGGCGTCATTCATTGTGCGGGTCTGGCTGATTTGGAAAATCTGGCGTTTATAAGAAAATCTCCACAGGTGATTGGACAAGTATTGAATCCCAAAGTGCTGGGTCTAAATGTCATGTATCAAAGTTTCAGAAATGAGCCTCTGCGCTTCTTAGTGCTATTTTCTTCAGTGTCTGCCATTATTCCAGCACTTGGCGCAGGGATCAGCGACTACGCAATGGCCAATGCATATATGGATTATTTTGCTGAGTCGGTTACAGGACCTTGTTCGATAATGAGTATCCAGTGGCCTAGCTGGAGGGAAGTGGGGATGGGGGAGGTCACCAGTAAACCATACAAACAAGCAGGTTTGCTCAGTATGTCCAACGAAGAAGGATTGAATATGTTGGACAGCCTTCTGGCAGATTCCCGCTATCGAGTCATTCTTCCTGCATGGGTAAATCCGGTTATATGGGACCCTACTCAGTTAATGAAGCGGAGACTCTCGGTAACAGAGTTCGTGAAAGAGGAGAGAGGGCCAGTACAGGCTCCCATGCAAAATCTAGGAAGTGGATATCTGGATAAAATTGATCTTACGGAAAAGACACAATCATGGTTGGTTTCACTTTTTGCCAAAGAATTGAGAATTGACAAAGCCGAATTCAAACCGGATACTCCATTTCAACAATATGGAATGGATTCGATTTTGCTGGCTCAGGTCATCACCAGAATGGACTATGAATTAAAGGAAGTCTCACTTGATCCGTCCGTAATTTTGGAGTATCCAACCATGAAAAGTTTGACAGCCTATCTAACTGAGAACCACACGGATATACTTGAGACTTTTTTTAACATAGAAAGTCAAGCACAGGGAGTAACAAATACAGAATGTGAACAGAAGCCCGTTTCTCCCTTATTAGAAGAGAATATAGCGTTCCTAGACAGGGAAGAAAACGATTTATATAAAAATGATAAAATAGCTGTAATAGGAATTGATTGTCAATTTCCGGATGCTCATAATAAATATGAATTTTGGCTTAATCTAAAGAATGGTATGGATAGTATACGTGAAGCCCCCATCTCACGGGTGGGGCATATTAGACAAACGTTTGCCGGAAAAGCAATTGAGAGTGTGGGTGGGTTTATGGATCAAATTGAGGATTTTGATCCTGATTATTTTAACATCCCTCCATCCCTTGCCATACAAATTGATCCGTTACAGCGTAAAATTCTGGAGTGTGGCGCGGGTGCGATTGCAGATGCCGGATATACGAAAGAAGCTTTATGGAATAAGCAAGTGGGTGTATTTGTGGGCGCGAGAACCAATAAATATTATCAAAAGCTGAAAGAAAACGATAAAGATACCATTATCGGTGTTGGTCAAAATTTTATTGCTGCCCATTTGGCTCATGTCTATAATCTGAAAGGCCCTAATATGATAGTAGATACGGCTTGTTCCAGCTCATTAACCGCAATACATGTGGCGGCCAAAAGCGTATTGAACGGTGAGAGTGAGATTGCACTGGCTGGAGGGGTGGACATTATATTGGATGGGACCATATACCAACTTCTGGGAGCCGCTAATATCATATCTCCTGAAGGGCGCTCCAAGGCATTCAGTGCCGATGCTAATGGTATTGGTGTGGGCGAAGGATGTGGCGTAGTCGTTCTAAAGCGCCTGCAACAAGCCATCAAGGATAACAATAAAATCTATGGTGTCATTGACGGATCAGCGCTCAATAATGATGGAAATACCATGGGTATCACTACTCCAAACCCGGAGGCCCAGAAGGAACTTATTGAAAAAGCGATTGCAGATGCCCATATTCATCCTGAGACTATTAGCTATGTGGAAGCCCATGGAACGGGTACCCTTATCGGTGATCCTATTGAACTAAAAGCATTGACAACTGTGTTCTCAAAGTTTACAGGTAACAAACAGTTTTGCGGAATTGGTAGTGTTAAAAGTAATATTGGACACCTGATTAGTGCAGCAGGGATAGCAAGTTTCATCAAGGTTTTACTGTCCATGAGTAGTGGAGAGCTGCCAGCAACACTGCATTGCAGCAATCCCAACCCACGGTTTAATTTTGATGACTCTCCGTTTTATATTGTAAAGCGCCATTCGAAGTGGACAGGTATAGCGGGAATTTTACGTGCAGGTATCAGTTCATTTGGGCTTGGAGGGAATAATGCTCATATCATCGTAAGTAATGAAGGTGTTCCACATGCACTTCAGGCTGTATTGAGTTCAGATGATGAAGGGATTCGCTTTAACCGCCGACGCTATTGGCCAGAGCCAATGGATATTCCGGAGTCCATAAAACCGGTCACGCGGAAAGCGGAAGAATGGAAGCAGGGATTTTTTGAACCCATTGAGATTTATAGGGAGGGGAAACTGCAATGAGTAAAGGAACAACTCCCAAAACCTATGCACAGCGGCTAACTCATAACAATTTAATTGTACGGGATCATCAAGTGCATGAAATACGCACGTTGCCCGGGGTGGCTTTACTGGATATGATCTATAGACTGGCAGATTGCTATTTAGGAACCCAGGCCATCGAATTACGTCATGTCCTGTTCATGCAGCCTATCATCACATCCGAGTATTTTGACCAGCAGATTCTAGTTGCTTTCATTCCAAAGGAACGATATTGGGAGGTGAAAGTGACCAGTATAAAAGTAAAGAATGAGGAAGCTGTGGATACATCTGAGGTTATTAATATGAATTGTTTGATGTATAGAATAGAGCATATTTTCATAGAACCATGCCCCGATATTGCCGCCTTCGCGGATGATGCCACAGAGCAGTGGGACATGGAGGAGATGTATGAATTGGCCCGCAGATGTAAAATTCGGCATTTCACGTTTATGAAAACACTGGGAAACGTCTATCAACGGGGCAATCAGGAAGTAATGAAGCTCCAGCTAAGTGAGCTAGCGAAAAATGATGCCGATTATTTTTATGCGCATGCTGCATTGTTGGATGGGGCATCGATGGCAGGAATGTCTTTTTCCAAAAATGGAACGCAACATTGGGTGAACCAGGACGGTTCGCCCTATATGCCTATTTCAATAGAACGATTTTGTATTTATCAAAGGCTTCCGAGCACCATCTATACGTATACAGAGGAACGAGAAGTTGTAGACGGTCTACTGATCAATCCAGATCTCATATCCCGAGATATCACTGTATATAGTGAGACAGGTGAGGTGGCTGTTGAATTTCGCAATTTTTCAGTTAAACGTATCCGAGACGCCCAACTGATTCAAAAACTGATGGAACCTGTAGTTTCTCTGCCTGAGGAGAAGGATAAAGCGCAATCTGTTCAACAAATAAAACCTGTTTCGAAAGATAAATATGTGGGAATAGAAGAAAGTGAATACTCTTCTTTAACTACTAAAATCGCTATTGAGAATTTCCTGCGGCAAGAGATTGCCAAGGTACTCAAGGTAGATGCAGATACGATAGAAGTGTGTGCAGGATTTTACGAATTAGGATTGGATTCTATCGAACTGCTCCGATTGGTTAAAGTATTGGAGGAAAGAGTAGACACGATAATGTATCCCACTTTGCTATTTGAGTTTTCCACAATCGACAGCCTGACTGGATATTTACTTGAAAATCATGCTCAAGCGTTCAATGAAAATGTGGGGAGCGAGGACAATTATGATACGCCCACAGTACAGAACGAACGTACTCTTAAAACTGCTATTGAACGTTATTTGCAAGAGGAAATTTCAAGGGTTCTTCATGTATCTGCCAGTGAGATTGGAATACAACAAGGGTTTTATGAGCTTGGATTGGATTCCATTGAATTGTTGAAGCTGGTAAAGGTTTTAGAGGAGAAAGTGAGCGGAGCATTATACCCTACACTTTTGTTTGAGTACCCTAACATTACAGCATTAACTGAATTTTTATTTGAACATAGCGGAACTGCGTTCATAGAGGAAAAGGAGGAGCATACAGACCAGGGACCGCAAGTTGCTGTCGATCCACAGTCTAGTTTGCCTCAAGCATTACTCTTTGAACGTTTCTGGAGCCATGAATCGATACCGGCAACCCAAGTGCAGTATCCTGAATATCTCCATATCACGCTCATGTATAACGGAAGCAAAAAGCTGTTATCCTGGTTCGAACGGCAAAGTAACGATGCATGGAAAATATTAGACCTTAATTCTGTTAGTACACAGTCCATCCAGCAATTTGAGGATTGTTTTGAACAAGTTTTTCATCTTATTCAGACGCACATTAAGAAATCAGGAAGTTCCGAAATCCTGATTCAGCTTGTTGCTGATGTGGATAAAGACCATAAAGCTGTATATGCATTGGAGGGTTTACTGAAAACAGCTTCTTTAGAAAATCACAAAGTTCATGGTCAAATTATTATGATTAGACATATGGCTACAAGGCAGGCAGCGGAAATTAGGGATATTTTAATACAGGAAGCCCATCATCTCGAAGATGGTGCCCGGACAGTTTTGTATCCAACCGATTCTACTGAACGTTTTGTTAATAAACTGTATGAAAAAAAGTTTCAGGAAATGGCTTCTCCCTTTAAAGAGCAAGGTGTATATGTAATTACTGGTGGTTTTGGTGGATTAGGATTTCATGTTGCCAATCATTTAGCTAGATGTAAGGCTAAGATAGCATTGATTGGAAGATCCGGATTAACTGAGCCACAGAATAGGCAAATGCGCTCATTAGTTCAAATGGGAGCAGAAGTCCGGTATTATCAGGCTGATGTTGGTGATCTGGCTGCTATAGAAAAGATAATGACAAATATTCGTGATCATTGGGGTTTTGTAACGGGAGTGGTTCATGCTGCCGGTGTCGTAAAAGATCAGTTTATTATCAATAAACAAATGCATGATGCACATGAGGTGTTTCGACCCAAAGTCAGTGGTATCTGGAATCTGGATCAGGCAACAAAACATGATGCGCTGGAATACTTCGTCATTTTTTCATCTGCTTCAGCTATTACTGGAAATTTAGGACAGGCCGATTATGCAAGTGCAAATGGATGGATGGATGCATTTGCATGGGAACGACAGGGTCGAGTAGAACGGGGAGAGCGCTGTGGACAAACGATAACGGTGAATTGGCCATTGTGGTCTGAAGGCGGCATGCGGATCAGTGAAGATATGCAGGATTTGCTGTATAAAGCGGGAGGAAGCGAAGCACTGCCTACGTCCAATGGGCTTCATATACTGGATGCTGTATTGGCAAATGGGAGCACTCATACAGTGGTTCTCTATGGCAATGTTCAAGCAATCAAGGAGCAGATGAAATCTAATATAACGATAAATCCAGGTATCTCTATTAGGTTAACGGAAATGAACGCGGATCAGGAAGAGGAAGCTGAATCAAGTGTTAAGAAAAAGCGAAGTCAACATGACGACATTGCTATTGTGGGGCTATCTGGGAAATATCCTATGGCAGATAACATAGAGCAATTATATCTTAATTTAAAAGAGGGAAAGGATTGTATTTCCAATGTTCCTACCGAGCGTTGGCGGGACAATAAACTGTCTTATGATGTTAGAGAGATCTATAATCACGGCGGCTTCCTGGGCAGAATCGATGAGTTTGATCCGTTATTTTTTAATATATCAGCTGCGCAAGCGGAAATGATGGACCCCCAGGCAAGAATGTTTTTGCAGACAGCTTGGGAAGCTTGTGAAGACGCGGGGTTCTCGCTTGATAAAAGTCATCATCAATATCCCTCCACCAGTGATCAGAGTGTGGGGGTATTTGCAGGGGTATTTTGGAATAACTATGAACTGTTTAGTGCGGAGATGACGCAGCGTGGAACGCCATTAGCATTTGGGATTGCAGCTTCATCAATAGCTAATATGGTTTCGTATTGTCTGAATTTTCATGGGCCATCCATGGCTGTAGACTCAATGTGTTCTTCTTCTCTTACTGCTATTCACTTGGCATGTGAGAGCATTAGACAGGGAGAATGTGACTATGCTGTTGCAGGTGGTGTTAACCTAGTTACTCATCCCCACAAATACCTTTTTTTGAAGCAAGCTCAGTTTCTCTCGACTGACGGCAGATGCCGAAGCTTCGGCAAGGATGGAGACGGATACGTTCCCGGTGAAGGGGTTGGAGCAATTCTTTTAACCAGTCTAGCCGAGGCAAAAAAGCAAGGTTATTCCATCTACGGAATCATTAAAGGTTCTGCAGTAAATCATGCTGGGAAAACTTCGGGAGCTACGGTACCAGATCCTGTAGCCCAATCGGAAGTCATTTCAAACGCTATTAAGAAATCAGGGGTTGATCCTCAAACTATTGGTTATGTGGAAGCCCATGGCACAGGGACCTCATTAGGGGATCCGATAGAAATGCGTGGCCTTGAATTGGCTTTTAGTGAGTGCGGGCTTAACAAACAACAGTGTGTGATAGGGTCTATTAAATCGAATATCGGGCATTTAGAAGCTGCTTCGGGCATTGCAGGACTAACTAAGATTCTGCTTCAATTTAAATATAAGGAGCTATTTCCTTCATTGCATGCCAAGGAAATCAACCCCTATATTGATTTTAAAAATTCATTTTTTCAAATTCAGCAACAATATGAAGCATGGGTAGCACCAGAAATCGAAATGAACGGAGCATGCTCTTCTTTACCTAGACGGGCTGGTATAAGCTCATTCGGGGCAAGTGGAAGTAATACTCATCTTATTCTGGAAGAATATGTACCATCGGAAACGAAGGGAACAAGCTCACTTTCAGGCACGGAAACATTGGTTATTATTCCACTTTCAGCCAAGAAAGAGGAAAACCTTAAGCAGATCGTGCATAATCTGCTCCAATTTCTTAAGATTCATAGCTCATCAGAGCGGGGAGCAAGCTATGAAAGACTTAGGGAACTGGCCTACACGCTACAAGTTGGGCGGGAGTCTATGTCTGTGCGAGTTTCTTTTGTTGCTTCTTCTGTGGATGAGCTGCTTCATAAGATGGAGCAATTTATTCAGGGAGAAGAGACAGTGTCAGAGAGAGCATGGACTCATGATTCAGACGATTTGGATTTTTTATTGGAGACATACATCGGTTCAGCTGATATGGAAGGTATAGCTCGATTGTGGGTAGGAGGCTTACATGTTGATTGGAGCAGGTTATATGGTGAGGATAAGCCGCATCGCCTTCATCTACCGACATATCCTTTTACCAAAGAACGTTACTGGGTTCCACATGAGACGGCCCACCCAGCAACTGAAGGATCTATGTTCAATGTTGCTACAACCGCAGCAACATCATCGCACCCTCTACTTAGAACGCGTCCCATGGTTGCAAAACGTGAAAATAGACTTGAGAATTGCTGGAATTTCACTGAGCAAACAGAAGTATAGTTAGATAATAAAATAATAAACAAAAAAAGCAGACCTGGGCTTTAAAGCCTAGGACTGCTTTTTTTTGTATTTGTTGAAATTCTTCGTGTCCATTTGTGACAATGATAGAAAGTTGCAGAGAAGCTATAGAATGTCTTGACTTTGTCGAAGCGGTTCATTAAAATCATAAAATAATGAAAAATGATTTGATGACGGGACCAAGTACTCCGAACCCACAAGCGCAGAGAGGAATTTCCAGGCTGTAAAAATTCCCTTGATGAACGGATGAATGACCTCCCCGAGAACAGGCGGCGAACAATTGAGGAAACCCTACTGAAAGTACATTGTAATTGTGCCGACAGTGGATGGTCCTGCATAATAGCCGTACTGCGCGTTACGGGCGTTATACGTATGAGCGGAGTCAGTATATTGCTGACGGGCAATGAGTGATTTTATGCTGGTTGTCTGGACAAACTCCGGAATGTGGGTGGTACCACGGGTGATTTGTAAACGACAATCCCTCGTCCCTGTTAATGTTAACAGGACGAGGGATTTTTTGTTTTATATTGAAAGTGGAGCAAGAAGAAAGAGCACAATATGAAATACAACGATGGGGGGATACGTTAATGGCCTTTCAAAAACCGACGGGAACACAGGATTTGCTGCCGGGCAGTGTAGAAAAATGGCAAGTGGTCGAGGAAAAAGCCCGTGAGATTAGCCGCCGCTTTAATTATCGAGAGATTCGTACACCAATGTTCGAACAAACGAATTTGTTCGTTCGAGGTGTGGGTGAAACGACGGATGTAGTGGAAAAGGAAATGTATACTTTTGAGGATAAAGGGAAGCGCAGCATGACTTTGCGTCCGGAAGGAACAGCAGGGGTTGTCCGCTCCTATGTGGAGAACAAACTATACGGGGAGCCGGATGTAACTAAGCTGTATTATATCGGTCCGATGTTCCGTTATGAGCGTCCACAGGCTGGGCGTCAGCGCCAGTTTCACCAATTTGGAATTGAGGCATTTGGGGCGGTCGATCCGGCACTGGATGCAGAAGTTATTGCTTTCGGGTATCAATTCTGCCGTGAACTGGGTCTGAAAGGAGTACAGGTGGAGATTAACTCCGTCGGTAATGCAGCCAGTCGCGCAGCTTATCGGCAGCATCTGGTGGACTTCTTGATGCCAATTAAGGATACGTTGACCAAGGAGAGCCAAGCACGCATTGAGCGTAATCCGCTGCGAGTGCTGGATAGCAAAGATGACCAGGACAAATTTGGAGGTGCACCTTCGATTTTGGATAGCTTGGACGAGGAATCTCGCATACATTTTGAGAAAGTGAAGCAAAATTTGGATGCCATGGGTGTGGAATATACAGTTAACCCGCGTTTGGTACGGGGGTTGGATTATTATACGTTGACAGCGTTCGAATTCAAAGCTGAAGGAATTGGTGCCATAGACACGATCGGTGGAGGCGGCCGCTACAACGGATTGGTTGGAGATCTGGGCGGACCGGATCAGCCAGGGATTGGTTTTGGCATTGGACTAGAGCGAATCCAGCTGATTTTGGAGCATCAAGGTGTCAAACTGAACGAATCCAAGCCGTTAGATATCTATATGGTGGCGTTGGGTGAGGCGGCAGAAACGGAAGTAACCAAACAACTATTCAAATTGCGTCAAGCTGGATTTTCCGCAGAACGAGATTATCTGGGTCGTAAAATGAAGGCGCAGATGAAATCAGCCGATCGCTTTAAAGCAAGGTATACTGCGATTCTGGGTGAAGATGAGCTGGTTCAAGGTGAAATTGCACTGAAAAACATGGAAACGGGCGTGCAGCGCACTGTTAAGCTGGATCAGCTGGTGGAAGAACTAGGATAAAGAAGATGTGTAACATCAGTCAGGGGGAGTCTCCCTCTGGCTGTCATATAGCATTAACTACTAAATATAAACAGGAGTGTGTATTATGAAAAGGAGTCATCAATGCGGCGCATTGACTCATGCGCATATCGGAGAAACAGTTACATTGAACGGTTGGGTACAAACCCGTCGTGATTTGGGGGGCGTACTTTTTATAGACCTGCGTGACCGTAGCGGAATTGTACAAATCGTATTTAATCCGGCATATTCCGGTGACGCACTGCAAATTGCGGACCGTGTTCGTAGTGAGTATGTGCTTGAGGTTACTGGTACCATTGTCAAACGGGATGCAGAAACGATTAACCCGAACCTGCCTACAGGTGAAATTGAAGTGCGTGTCACTGAAATCGAAGTATTGAATGCATCCAAAACACCTCCGTTCTTCATTGAAGATGGCGTGGAAGTAGACGAGTCACTGCGTTTGAAATACCGTTATCTGGACTTGCGTCGTCCGGAAATGCATCAGACCTTGAAGCTGCGTTCCAAAGCAGCAAAAGTATTCCGTGATTTCCTGGACGGTGAGGATTTCATTGAGGTGGAAACACCGATTTTGACAAAAAGTTCCCCAGAGGGCGCCCGTGATTATCTGGTACCTAGCCGGGTACATGAAGGTGAGTTTTTCGCCTTGCCGCAATCTCCACAACTGTACAAGCAATTGCTGATGGTTGGTGGCGTGGAGCGCTACTACCAAATTGCACGTTGTTTCCGTGATGAAGATTTGCGTGCTGACCGTCAGCCTGAATTTACGCAGGTCGACATTGAGACCTCCTTCATGCAACAGGATGATTTGCTGCCTATGATGGAGCGTCTTATGGTGAAATTGTTCAAAGAAACCGTTGGAGTAGAACTGGAAACACCGTTCCAACGAATTACACATGCAGAAGCAATGGATAAATACGGATCAGACAAGCCTGACCTGCGTTTTGGTCTGGAGTTGATTAATGTCAATGATATCGTGGCAACCAGTGGTGTGAAAGTATTTGCTTCAGTAATTGAAAAGGGCGGGGAAGTTAAAGTTCTCAATGCCAAAGGATGTGGCACGTGGAGCCGTAAGGACATTGATGACCTGGGTCCTTTTGCAGCACGTTATGGAGCAAAGGGCTTGGCTTGGATCCAAGTGAAAGAAGGCGAATTCAAGGGGCCTATCGTTAAATTCTTCACACCGGAAGAAATCGAAGCCTTGAAAGAGCGTACGGGAGCTGAAGAAGGCGATCTGTTACTCTTCTCTGCGGATAATAAAAAAGTAGTTGCTGATGTATTGGGCGCACTTCGTCTGAAAATTGGCCGTCATTTGGGCCTCATCGACGATAACAAATTCAAATTTGCCTGGGTCGTAGACTTCCCGCTTCTGGGCTATGATGAAGAACAAAAACGTTATGTAGCGGAGCACCATCCGTTCACTCGTCCGAAGGAAGAAGACCTGGCCCTCTTGGACACAGATCCAGGTCAAGTTCGTGCTCAGGCCTACGATATCGTGCTGAACGGCTACGAAGTGGGTGGTGGCTCGATGCGTATTTTCAAGCGTGAAGTTCAGGAGAAAATGTTCAAAGCGCTCAACCTGCCGCCTGAGGAAGTGAAGGATAAATTCGGTTACCTGCTGGATGCATTTGAATATGGTACGCCTCCACATGGTGGTATTGCCTTCGGTTTTGACCGTCTTGTGATGCTGCTTGCAGGTCGTACAAACCTGCGTGAAACCATTGCATTCCCGAAAACAGCTAGCGCGACAGACCTGCTTATGGATGCGCCAAGCGAAGTGGATCAAGCTCAATTGGAACAGCTTCACATCCGTCTTGCCCCGAAACCTGTTACTCCTAAAGCTTAAGATGAACGTTTGTCTTTGCAAGTGCACCGAGTGGCTTGTGGATAGATTATAGAATGCCGTGAACCCGTTACCCTTTTATGGATAATGGGTTCGTGGTTTGTATGCTGGAGTTCAAGTATAGAGTTTAAATCAGTGAGGGAGGATATACCATATTGTTGCATCAATTTTCACGAACGGAACTGGCTATCGGAACTGAAGGTCTTGAGGTTATGAAAAATAGCACGGTGGCCGTGCTGGGTATCGGCGGTGTCGGTTCGATTGCAGTGGAAGCACTGGCGCGCACAGGTGTTGGACGTATCATTTTGATTGATAAAGATGTTGTAGATATCACCAATATTAATCGCCAAATACATGCGTTGACAACGACGGTAGGTCAAAAAAAGGCGGATCTGATGGTAGAGCGTGTGAAGCTGATTAATCCTGAATGTGAAGCGATTGCACTGAACATGTTTTATACGGAAGAAACGTATGAGGAGTTATTTAAGTACGAACTGGATTATGTGCTGGATGCTTCAGATACGATTATTTACAAAATTCATTTGATTAAGGAATGCCTGAAACGGGGGATTCCGCTGATCTCCAGTATGGGCGCTGCGAATAAAATGGATCCAAGTCGTTTTCAAGTAGCGGATATTTCCCAAACCAGAATGGACCCGATTGCCCGTGTCATCCGCACCAAGTTGCGTAAGGAAGGCATTACCAAAGGCGTCAAGGTTGTATTCTCCGATGAGGAACCAAAGAAGCCACGTGAAGAAATTACAAAAAAAATTGTACCTGCCAACGCACCTGAAATCCGGAAAGCGAAGCAGCCGCCTGCAAGCAATGCATTTGTACCTCCGGTAGCAGGACTGATCATGGTTAGTGTAGCCGTGAAGGATTTATTAGAACACGCTGGTGTGTAAGTTGTAAAAATAGCATGGCAGTGCATTCGTTAGATTTACAGCAGTATGTATTCACTTTAAGACCTGTAGTTCTGTGCATCACATCCTTTGTGTCACAGTTGCTACAGCTCTTTTTTGTTTTGAAAAAGTGCAGCTTACTGTAAACAGATTGAACAACTTGCTGGAGGGTTTTGGTATGAAGGATGGACTATGGTCCAGAAGTCTCGGTTACAAGCCCGAGCATCATTGGAAAAAGGAATTAGCCGCTGGGGCCATTTCTTATTTTTCCGTGGTATACATTGTTATGGTTAATGCGACTATTTTGTCAGATGCCGGGATTCCCCTCCAAGGGGCGATGCTCGGGACACTGCTGACATCGATGATCGGCTGTCTACTGATGGCTTTTGGTGGGAAATCTCCAATGGTCGTTGTACCGGGGATGGGAATTAATGCCTTTTTCACTTATACGCTGGTACATTCCATGAAGCTGAGCTGGCAGGAAGCGTTGATGGTAGTTGCCGTCACAGGGGTGATATTCGCCATTGTGGCCTTTACATCATTGTACAAGCTGATTAGCCAAGCGATTCCCCATAATTTGCAGCACGGAATTACGGTAGGCATTGGTTTGTTTTTAACCTTTATCGGTTTGCAAAAAAGCGGCATCGTGATTGCTCATCAGACGACTTTTGTGGCTATTGGCCATTTTAATGATCCCAAGGTAATTACGGCTTGTGTAACGTTGCTGCTCGCTATTGTATTGTTTGTGCGTAACGTTCAGGGAGGTTTACTAATTAGTATTTTGGCGGGAACTGGGCTTGCTTATATACTGGGAGCTGTAGAGCCTACAAGCACGGTACGAACCTCTGAAACGGTGCGACAGTATGGGCAATTGTTTGGAGAGCTTTCCTTTTCAGGCATTGTCTCGGTAGCTTTCTGGATCGCTGTCTTTTTGCTCCTACTCATTGTGCTATTCGAGAATATTGGTATGATTACTGCACAAACCAACATGATTGGTAGACCGGATTTATTTAAAAACAGCTTGCGTGTGTTGGCTGTGACCAATATCTTTGCCGGTATTTTGGGCAGCAGTCCGGCGGTAGCCGCTGCGGAATCGACGGCTGGTATTGCAGCAGGGGGACGCTCGGGAATGACACCGCTGGTAACTGCTATTTTATTCGGGGCGACGTTTTTCTTTATTCCACTGTTGGCTTATATTCCTGATAGTGCCATTGCACCCGTGTTGATCATCATTGGGGGGCTAATGGTGCAAAATGTGCGAGAGATGGATTTCAGTGATTTTACTGAAGCGTTTCCTGCATTTCTGATCATGGTGATGATGCCCTTTACTTATAGTATCGTAGACGGAATGGCATTTGGTTTTATTGCATACCCCGTAGCCAAGCTGGCAGCAGGACGGGGCAAGGAAGTACCTATCGCATTATATATCATATCTGTACTGTTTGTGGCAAATTTTGTGCTTCATTCTCTGGTGTAGTAAACTCGAAGATAGATTGTACTGTTCATACCCGCGCAGAGCGCGGGTGTTGTTGTTTGAACAAGAATGGTCAGACAGGAAGCGAGGTTGATGGTATATGGAAAAAGAACATCATATACACCAAGAAGAGCAGGAGGACCGGATGAAGGAAAAGCCGGGTAAAAGACCGGATAAGGCTGGCATGGGGCGGTTTATCAAATTGATTGCGAGTGCGCATCCGCCCAAAGCCATTCTGATCATCGCCCTGATTCTGACCCTGATTCAGACCATGGCTGGTTTAATCGTACCCATGATGACTAAAGGGTTGATTGATGGCTTGACCTTTTCTTCACTAAACCGTATGGTCATTGTTGGTCTGCTTGGCGCTTTTGTGATTCAAGCGGTGGCTTCGGCAGTTTCTATCTATATGTTGAACTATGCTGGGCATAAGATTGTGGCTAATTTGCGCAAACGCTTATGGCATAAAATCTTATCTCTACCTATACCTTACTTTGATAGAAATCGGTCAGGAGATACGATGAGTCGCGTCACTAATGATACAAGCCTGATTATGAACTTAATTACGGAGTATCTAGTCAATTTGATTTCTAATGTGATTGCAATTATTGGTGGTATTGCATTGTTATTTTATCTGGATTGGGTGATGACGCTCATTATTATGGCTATTGTTCCGCTAACAGCTCTAATTTTATTTCCGGTAGGCAGAAAAATGTACCGCATCTCCAAAAAACAGCAGGATGAGATGGCAGATCTGACCTCAGTGTTAAGTCAGGTTATCGGCGAAATCAGACTGGTGAAGGCCTACGGAACCGAAAGCAGAGAGGCTCAGGCTGGTGAGGATCGTATTTACCGGATGTTCCGCTTCGGTTTGCAAGAGTCACGTATCCTGGCCCTTGTAGGTCCAATTTCTACCTTCTTGTTGACTGCAGTACTGGTCATTATATTGGGGGTTGGTGGTGTTCGCGTTGCATCGGGTGTGCTGACCGCGGGGGATTTGGTGGCATTTATTTTGCTGCTATTTCAGGTGATCACACCGATGGCACAATTCACGACTCTGTATTCACGTCTGCAAAAGGTGGTTGGGGCTACTGAACGGATTCAGACGATTTTAGATCATGAAGAGGAACCGCTCGAGTTGAAGCAGGAAGCGGCAAAAGAGAGCAGAGATATTATACTTCGTGATGTTGTCTTTTCCTATACCGAAGGTGAAGAGGTTCTTCATAATGCAAACTTGGTCATTCCGGCTAACCGGACGACAGCATTCGTGGGTCCGAGCGGGAGTGGGAAATCCACCTTATTTTCATTGCTAGAGCGCTTTTATGTGCCAGATACAGGGGAAATTCGTTATGGAGACGAACCGATATCGTCATATACACTTTCCTCTTGGCGCTCCAAAATTGGTTATGTATCGCAGGAAAGCTCAATGATGACCGGAACGGTCAGAGATAACATTACATATGGCTTGGGGCGCGAAGCTGACTTGGAAGAAGTGAGACGAGCAGCTACGATGGCGTATGCGGATACATTTATTATGGATCTACCTCAAGGCTACAACACTGAGGTGGGAGAACGGGGAATGAAGCTGTCCGGAGGCCAGCGTCAACGGATCGCTATTGCGCGTGCGCTTCTTCGTAGCCCTGACATCCTCATGCTGGATGAGGCTACATCTAGTCTGGATAGCTCATCTGAGCATGAGGTACAGAAGGCCCTAGCGAACTTGATGGAAGGACGCACGACGATTGTCATTGCTCATCGTTTGTCTACGGTGGTTCACTCCGACCAGATTATCGTGTTGGACAAGGGCAAGGTGACCGGTGCAGGAACTCATACAGAGTTATTAGAGTCCCATCAGGTGTACCGTGAGCTGGCTCAAAAGCAGTTTGTGGAGATGGGGGAGAGAAGTATGGAGTATTAGAGGCCGCTTCGCGTGTGACTTGATCCTCCGATCGCTCCGCTTCTTCGGATTCAAATCACCCGCTTCGCTGGTGCCGAAAAGCTCCATACTTTTGTGAAAGAGTAGGGAAATAGGGGGATTAGAAATAAGGTTGGATTTTTATGGTTAAATGTGTTACGCTTACTTTCCTTTTTTTGTGTCGGAGCAAGTGGATGATGCAGAAATCGAGACTTGATATTCTTAGGAGGTAACTGAAATGGAGAATGAGTTTCAAAGTGCCTATCAAGAAGAACAGCACAGGCTGTCGCTTGCTATGGAGGAAATTGATCGGAGATTGGAACGGCTTCGCAATACGCCAGTATACACTGGGCATGATTTTACAGAGCAAGTGCTGGAATCTGCACGGGAGGAAAAACGTCAGGCTTTGGCTAAAAGCTCGCAGGAGCCTTATTTTGGGCGTATGGATTTTGACGAGCGTGGCAGAGGGCAGCGGAAGCCGCTTTATATCGGTAAAATTGGAGTAGAGCGTGAAGAAACGTCAGCGTATCCGCTGGTGATTGATTGGCGTGCACCGATTGCCAGCTTATTTTATTCATTTACAGGTGGTGAAGAAACCGCGTCCTATGAAGCTCCTGAGGGAACTATTGAGGGTTTGGTCTATCTGAAGCGCAACGTTGTCATTCGGAAAAGAATTCTGGAACGGGTAGCCGATACGTATAATCGTGAAAGCGACGAGCCGGCCGTTTCCGATGAGTTTCTCGTTTATCGTTTGGGTGAAAACAAGGATAACCGTTTACGGGATATCGTATCTACCATTCAGGCGGAGCAGGATCAGATCATCCGCGCGGCTAAAAATACTGCCCTCGTTATTCAGGGGGTAGCGGGTAGTGGCAAGACGACGGTAGCGCTGCATCGTCTCGCATTTTTACTGTATCAATACAAGGATCAGGTATCAGCGGACAAAATGGTCATTTTCGCACCGAACCATATGTTTCTCGACTATATTTCAGATGTACTTCCTGAGCTGGGGGTCGGAGATATTCAGCAAAGTACATTTGCAGACTGGGCGCTGGACTTGTTGGGTTTGGATTTACCTTTGGCTGATCCTGCCGAAACATTATCTTATTGGTTTGAGAGTGGCAGTCTGAGAGAGGAATCCATGGATGAGGCGCCGGGAAGATTCAAGGGTTCAGTTCACTTTATGGAGTTACTTCAAGCTTTTGTTGAACGACTGGAGCCCATTTCCGTTCCCGAGGAGGATTTTTCACCATGGGATGGAGCGATGCTGCCGCGAGCTGAGATTTTGAATTGGTTTAATGAGGAGTATAAGCCTTATCCGCTCGCGAAGCGGAAGGAGCGTGTGCTGGCAAGAGTGCACCGCTGGATTGAAATGGAGCTGAAAAAGTCGCCTTCGGCGGCAGCACTCAAGGAACGCAAAAAAAAGGCAGGGGCACGGGAAAAGGCATATGCTAAAAAATGGCCACAATACGACGCACTGACGCTCTACAAGCAGCTTTTTCAAGCAGCTAAAGGGTTACCCGCAGATACGGCTGCGGAGATGAAGGCTTCTCTGCCGACTGCTATTTTTAAGGCTACACAGTCGGATCTGCGAAAACAGATTATCCGTGAAGAAGATCTGACTGCGTTAGTGTATCTCCACGTGCTGATTCATGAGGTAGAATCATCTCAACGTTTTGACCATGTGGTCATTGATGAAGCGCAGGATTTTTCACCTTTTCATATCGCATTGCTGGATTTGTTCGTCAAAGGACATTCCTTTACTATACTGGGCGATTTATCGCAGGGCATTCATGAATACCGTGGCGTACATGCGTGGGAGGAAATGAGTTCTCTTTTTGCACCGGAACATACCGGGTATTTTGCGCTTACGCGAAGCTATAGATCAACCTTGGAAATTATAGAATTTGCAAACACGATTTTGGAGCAGGGAGTTCGCGGCGGTATTACGGCAGTTCCAGTATTTCGTAGTGGCGATCCGGTGCGCACTATATCTTACGACTCATCGGTGCGTGAGCAGAGTTTGCTCACCGCTCTAAAAGAGCTGTCCTCCAGGGAGTATCGTACTGTATCTGTGCTGACACGTACCTTAAAAGAGGCTGTGGAACTGCATGAGGTTTTCACAAGTGCGGGGATGGATGTGAATTTGATTGACGGTGGTAAAAAGCAATATGAAGGCGGTTTGTCAGTACTGCCTGTATACCTATCCAAAGGTCTGGAGTTCGATGCAGTTATTGTGGCGGATGCCGACCATGAGCATTATGGAGAACGGGCATGGGATGCCAAGCTGCTGTATGTAGGATGTACCCGTGCGCTGCATGAGTTGTGGCTATTGCATGATGGCTCACTTCCTAGTTACGTACAGGCACAGACGAAGTAAACAGAAAAAGCGTTGTAAAGTACCGCCTGAGTTGTTGTATTCCTTTTTGTTTACTGTTTATCTTAGTGATGAAATTATGAAATCATGCCAGTCGAAGAACAGCCACGAAATCATCTTTCGTCTAAGGCTGTTCTTTCTTTTTTATGGGCGACTGACTTGAAGACCTACAGCTGTGCCATGACCATGCTATCTGCAACTTGTTAACGGATATGGTAGAATAAGAGTCGGTTTACACCGTATCAGAATTATAGATGACTTGAATTTTCATGTTTTTCAACCGTATGAGCGAACCTAAATATAGTATGTTTTCAAAGATAAAAGAAAGTGTTCGTTCATAAATCATAAGGAAGTGAAAGAAATGGACTTATTTTCATATTCCCAAGAGTCAACGCCAAGCAATCGGTTGCTTGCGGATCGCTTGCGTCCGACTTCACTGGATGAATATATTGGACAGGAGCATGTTGTGGGTCCAGGTAAGCTGCTGCGAAGAGCCATAGAGGCAGATCAGGTTTCTTCAATTTTGTTGTACGGACCACCGGGATGCGGCAAAACAACGCTGGCACATATCATCTCGCAACACACGCAAGGCGATTTTGTACGTCTGAATGCTGTAGAAGCATCTGTGAAAGACGTAAGAGAAGTCATTGATCTTGCACAGACGAATAAATCGATGTATGGCAAAAAAACCATTCTGTTTCTCGATGAGGTACATCGTTTTAACAGTTCACGTCAGGATGCACTGCTGCCTGCGGTGGAAAAGGGCACGATCGTGTTTATTGGCGCCACGACTGAAAATCCCTTTCACTACGTCAACGGCGCTTTAATGAGCCGTTCTACGTTGTTCCAGCTTGAAGCGCTAACGCAGGAACATTCGCTGGCTGCTATGCGCCGCGCCTTAAGCGATGCGGACAAAGGGCTTGGCTACATGCAGCTCCAGGTCGATGAAGCTGCACTGGCTCACATCGCTTCCATGGCGAACGGCGATATCCGCCGCGCTTTAAACGCGCTGGAACTGGCGGCGCTCACAACGCCTCCGCTGGCAGACGGCACGATTCACGTGACACTGGAAGTCGCTGAGGAATCCATTCGCCGCCCGATTGTCAAAGCAGATGAATCCACGCAGTATGATGTGTTGTCGGCCTTCCACAAAAGCATTCGCGGCTCCAGCGATGCCGCGCTGTTCTGGTTCCTGTACGCCGTAGAAAAACTCGGTATGGACCCGATGACCTTTATCCGCCGCCTCATCGCGGCAAGCAGCGAGGACATTGGTCTGGCGAACCCGCAGGCAATGGTGCAAGCGGTGAGTGCGCTTGAAGCCTATCGCAATAACGGCTGGCCCGAGGCCAAGCTGAACATTGCACAGGCTATTTTGTTCGCTGTGGAAAGCCCCAAATCGAATGCTGTATATACGGCGATTTCACGGGCCATGTTGGCTATGGACGATATCAAATCGGCTGAGGTGCCACTCCATTTGCGTGACGCACACTACAAAGGCTCGGAAAAGCTCGGTCATGTAGGCTACCAATATCCACATAATTATCCGAATCATTATGTGAAGCAGCAATATTTGCCCGATGCGATAGCAGACCAAACCTTCTATCAGGCTACTGAGCAGGGGAATGAGTCAAAAATCAGGCAAAACCAGCGCTGGCGGGATTCACAGTCTTAATATATGTGCGACTTAATATACAGAGTGTGTACGATATCGTCACGTTACGCCATGATCGTGCAAGTGCGAAGAAGGGGATAAAAAAATGAAAGACATGTTATTCGTTGCCGCGGGCGGAGCGCTTGGAACCTCTACCCGTTATGGCCTGCAATCGCTGCTGCCTGCGGCGGGTGCGGATTTTCCACTTGGTGTGCTGCTAATTAATTGGATCGGCTGCCTGTTTCTTGGTTGGTTCTTTACGGTAACCTTGCGATCATGGCGGATCAAGCCGCGATTGCGACTTGCCATCGGAACAGGCTTTACAGGGGGCTTTACCACCTTTTCCACTTTTGCAGTGGATGCTGTACGCCTCACAGTTCACGATCGTATGCTGACGGCTGTGTTGTACCTCCTGCTAAGCGTAGGCGGAGGGCTATTTTTGACATGGACAGGTATCCGTCTAGGTACAAAAATGACGCAGGCTGCTCCGAAGGAGGAACGCTTATGATCTGGTGGGCGGCGGCAGGCGGGATTATGGGTACACTGGCGAGATACGGGCTTGGTATGTGGGCCGGCAAGAGGTTGGGTACCGTATTCCCGTGGGGGACGTGGATCATTAACGTCAGCGGTTCATTGCTGCTAGGCTGGCTCTATGGTGAGTTTACGCAACACCAGTTGTCTCCTGCACTCTGGATGCTGTTAGGAACAGGTTTTTGTGGCAGCTACACCACCTTTTCCACATTCGGCTATGAATCTCTTCAACTGATGGAGCGCAAAGAATACCGACGCATGGCTACGTATGTACTTTCCTCTGTCGTGGTAGGAGTTGTAGCTGCGGCTATCGGGTACAGAGTCAGTTAAGCTTTATACATTTTCGAAATAACACGTAAAAATGCAATAAAAAGCTTCCAATCCCGACTCAAGGCATTCTCAGCCGTGATACGGTTTTGGAAGCTTAGTGCTGTACCTATACAGCTATTTTTTATCTCGTTCTTTGTACAATTCAGGTAAAAGGGATTCGAGTTCAGGTCTTGGATCAGGATCAGACAACTTCATTTCCTCCAGCGTTTGGACGGCAATCCGCAGCACAGTATAATCCCTATACCAACGGTTGTCTGAAGGAACGACATACCAAGGAGCTTGTTTGGTTGCGCTTAGCTCTAATACATCCTCATAATACTGGGTATATTGCTTCCAAAATTTCCGTTCCTGCAAATCACTTGGATCGAGTTTCCAGTTTTTGTGAGGCTTTTCAATTCGGTCGATCAGCTTTTCTAACTGAAATTGCTTTGAAATATGTAAAAAGATTTTAACCACCTTTACACCATTATCCAGCAACAACTGTTCAAAATGCTTGATATGCTTAATATTCCGTTTGGCCTGCTTATCGGATATCTGTCCGTGAACACGTGTAATTAGCACATCCTCATAATAAGAACGGTTAAATGCTGCAATATATCCACGTCCTGGGGTAACGCTATGAGCACGCCACAAGAAATCATGACTTAATTCCTCAGCCGTAGGCGATTTGAAGCTGTGGACCGTCACCCCCGCCGGATTCAGATTAGAAAATACCTGTTTGATGACGCCATCTTTGCCGCTGCAATCCATGCCCTGAAATATAAATAAAACGGATTGTTTTTTCTCTGTAAATAATTTGCTTTGTAATTCCGTGAAGCGTTCCTTCAATTGATCTGTTTCCTGTCGGATTTCTTCTTTATTTTTGATATTATTTGTATCCTTAGGGTCCCATTCTTTCAAAGAAACTTTTTTACCTGGTGTCAGCATTCCTAATGAATCAGACATAAAGGCACGCTCCTTTTCAATTGAAGTATGATCTTGTTTACATCATATACCCAAATGAGGATGTTATCAAAAGTTACTTACCTTAAAGGAGGAATTCAATTGGCGACGATAGCTGAGATTTCTGAAGATTTAGAAAAATGAGCTACTTCGTAAACCCATAGTGGGTACATGGTCAATACAAGATATGATCAGTCATATTATGGGGTGGGACAAAAGCTTCACTAAGACACTCATACAGATTATCAATGAGGAACAAATTACGCTCCAAGAACATCCTGATGTACAAGCGTTTAACGATTCGTCCGTTGCATTCGGCAGAAATATGAAACCACATGATTTGTTAAATGAAGCTATTGCAGAGCGTAGGCGAATGATTGTGAAGCTCAAGATGGTTTCAGAATCAATGTTTATCCGTCAATTTCCTAATAGCTCATACACCATGGGAAATTTTTTGCGAGAAATGTTTGTCCAGCATGACAGACATCATAAAGAGCAGATTATGAATTCTTTACAAGCCATGAACTAAAATAAACTTTCATAAAAAAAAGTCGCCCCTTCCAAATCTGGAGAGACGACTTTTTTAATTCCTGCTATATCAATGCAAAATGGCTTTCATTTAAACCGTTTCAGGCTGAAGTTTTTCAACCTTATCAATGGTTCCTCCACCCAGACAGCGTTCCCCGTCGTAAAATACAACAGCTTGTCCAGGCGTAATGGCCTTTTGATGTACATCGAATATGACATGCACGGTCCCATCCGCAAGCCATTGTAAAGTTACTTGCTGATCAGGTTGGCGATAACGGAATTTGGCTGTGCAACGGAATTCGCCGGTCGGACGAGTATCTGCGCCTTCAATCCAGTTCACATCTGTTGCAATCAGGCTGGTAGAATACAGGCTGTGGTGACGATCACCCTGTACCACATACAGAATATTCTTCTCCAGATCCTTATCCGCTACGAACCACGGTTCGCCTGAACCTGAGCCGCCAATGCCCAAGCCTTGACGTTGACCCAGTGTATAGTACATCAGACCATCGTGGCGTCCTTTGACTTCACCAGTAGCGATATCCACCATGTCTCCACCTTTTGCAGGTAGATATCCACTCAGAAACTCCTTGAAATTACGCTCGCCGATAAAACATACGCCTGTGCTGTCTTTCTTCTTGGCCGTATACAGTCCCGCAGCTTCCGCAATTTTACGCACTTCTGGTTTCGGCAGATGACCGATAGGGAACATGGTTCGGGATAGCTGCTTTTGGCTTAACGCATTCAGGAAATAAGTTTGATCCTTGTTGCTGTCCACGCCTCGCAGCAAAGTAAAGTGGCCGTCTTCTTCCACAACCCGTGCATAATGTCCAGTAGCAACATAATCTGCTCCCAAATCCAGCGCTTTATTTAGAAACTCGCCGAATTTAATTTCACGGTTACACATGACATCCGGGTTGGGTGTGCGTCCAGCTTTATATTCATCAAGAAAATAAGAGAATACTTTATCGAAGTATTCTTTTTCAAAATTGACGGTATAGTAAGGAATGTCGATCTGTTCGCAGACACGGCGCACATCCTCCGCATCCTCCTCAGCCGTACAACGGCCAAATTCATCCGTGTCATCCCAGTTTTTCATGAAGATGCCGATTACGTCATAGCCCTGCTCCTTCAGCAGCAGCGCAGTAACGGATGAGTCGACGCCACCGGACATCCCGACGACGACACGGGTTTCATGATTGGCTTTAGCCATGGTCATCACCCAATTCTTTCAATATAGTTGTAGAACCCACCTATTGTAACATAAACGATAATAAGATACGATGTTTGGACGATCAAACGACACGGCGAACGATGGAAGAAAGCTACATAAAACGGGCTAAAGCTGTTCCAAATCGCCCGAAAGCAACTTTTTTTAAGATTGTTACCGTAATGTTTCCCTTTACCTGCCCTAATATGTTAACATAAGCTGAGGGTTAGGATCGGAATAGAGAGGTTTACAGCACCAGTTATTCCGCGTGTTTAACGGAATTGTTACTATAAGTGAGGTGGCACAATTGAAAATATCAACGAAAGGCCGTTACGGCCTGACCATTATGATGGAACTTGCAGCCAGGTTTGGCGAAGGTCCAACTTCTTTGAAAAGTATTGCCGAAAAAAATCAGCTGTCAGAGCATTATCTGGAACAGCTCATTGCGCCTTTGCGTAATGCAGGTTTGGTAAAAAGTATCCGTGGTGCTTACGGCGGTTATATTTTGGCGAATGAACCGGCAGGAGTAACAGCGGGAGACATCATTCGTGTACTGGAAGGTCCGATTTCTCCGGTCGATTTCACGGAAGAAGACGATCCGGCAAAACGTCAGCTGTGGCTGCGAATTCGTGACAGCATCGCTGAAGTGTTGGATTCTACTACACTTAAGGACTTGATCACATACCAAGAACATGATGAATTGGATAATTACATGTTCTACATTTGAGGTGGATAACATGAACAGAATTTATCTGGATCATGCCGCATCGACTCCTATGCATCCTGAGGTTGCGCAGACTATGATGGACATCATGACTGGCCAATTCGGCAACGCTTCGAGCGTTCATGCCTTTGGCCGCGATGCCAAGCGCACCGTCAGCGCTGCTCGGGATGCCGTTGCGGCCTCTTTGGGCTGCAAGCCTGAAGAAATTATTTTTACGAGCGGAGGAACAGAAAGTGATAATCTGGCCCTGTTTGGGACGGCTACGGCAGACGGCCGTACTTCAGGGCATATGATTACAACTGCGGTTGAACATCATGCAGTGCTTCATGCTTGTGATGAGCTGGAAAAAGCGGGGTATGAGGTAACTTATGTCCCGGTCAACGGGTTTGGACGCGTGAACCCTGCGGATATCGAGGCTGCCATTCGACCAGATACTTTTTTGATCAGCATGATGTATGCCAACAATGAGGTGGGCGTCATTCAGCCGATCTCAGAAGTAGGGCAGATTGCGAGAGAACATGGAGTTGTATTCCATGTAGATGCGGTTCAAGCTTTCGGTCATATATCCATCGACTGCCGGAACCTCCCGATTGACTTACTGAGTGTGTCTGGTCATAAGATTAACGGACCGCAAGGGGTTGGGGCATTGTATATCCGCCAAGGTACACGCCTTCAGCCGCTAATGCATGGGGGACTTCAGGAAAAGAAACGCCGTGCCGGAACAGAAAATATCGCCGGTATTACGGGGCTGGCTAAAGCCGCAACTCTTGCTAATGCTTCCATTGAGGAGCGTGGGGCGCACGATACGGTTCTTCGCCAGACGTTGCTTAAAGGGTTGGAAGACACTCTGGGTAGCCAAAATTTTGTGATTAACGGTGACCCTGATCATTCTTTACCTAATGTTCTCAATGTTAGCTTTCCGGCCATTGGTACAGAGACCATGCTGATGAACCTTGATATGGAAGGAATCGCAGCAGCAAGCGGATCAGCCTGCACTTCCGGATCTTTAGAGCTATCGCATGTATTGCAGGCGATGGATCTTCCTGAAGATGTTTTACATTCAGCGATTCGGTTTAGCTTCGGTTTGGGTAATACTACGGAAGAAATGGAATACACGGCCAAGAAAATTGAAACCATATGGAAGCGGCTGCGTACTAGGTACTAGGGATTTCTCCGCATTTTAATAAGAAGGGAGGGGCGGTTTTTCCATTTCATTGCATGAACGGAAGCAAGGTCTGACAGGCATGTAGGAAAAGGACCGCACCTTCGTTCAGATTGCAGAATGAGGAGGTACCCTATATATGAAGCTTCAAGATATGATCGGACTTGCCGTTTTCGATGTGGAGGACGGGAAGCAGATTGGTAAAATACATGACTTTATGGTGACAGCGGATTGGCGAATCTCAGGGATCGAGTTGGAAGGAAAGGGACTTTTTTCTTCTCACGTGAAAATGGTTGCTTGGGATGACATCGTTGCTTACGGTGAGGATGCGATCATGATTCGCAATCAGCAGGCTGTGCGTAAAATGGAGGCCCATGATATACAACATACGTACTTGCTTGGGCCTTGTAAACTGAAGGATCTATCCGTGCTAACAGAGGAAGGGCTTATGCTCGGGCACATCTCGGATGTTTATTTTGACCAGGAAATGGGCAATAACATAATAGGCTTGGAAATCAGCGATGGTTTTGTATCGGATATTATAGAGGGGCGGAAATGGCTGCCCTGCACCGAAGAGATGTCCATCGGGGAAAATGCTGTTATGGTTCCCCCATTAAGCGAGCAGCGTCTGGAAAAAGCCATATATTCTGTTAATGGATAGGGTGAGTTTATTGAGATGTCCGAATTGTAATTCCAAAGATATCGGAAAAATTGGCTCCCATCAATTTTATTGCTGGGGATGCTTTATCGAACTTCAGGTGAATGGTGAAAAAATGTCTGTCTACCAAGTGGAAGAGGATGGAACGCTCAGTTCGCTGGACGACCTATTCTTTGGAGATGAGATGGCACAACAGGACTTGCCGCAAATTCACGCTTCTTCCTAAGCTGGACACCAAAAGTGGACAGGCTGCTTACTAAGAAGTGTGATCTACATACGGCTTAGTAGGTTGTATAACGCTTGATAAAAAACAACGAAGAGGGTGCCCCGTACGGCCATAATGGCTGAGGGCACCCTCTTTTGTATACCGTTATTGTGAAGATTGTAAGTTCTACAATTTAAAGCGTTTGACCTCTTCCAATAGAAGATCTGCATGAGAATCGAGTTTGGCAGAAAGGTCAGCAATATTATTCATGGCATGACCTTGTTCTTGCACAGAGGAGGCCACTTCCTCTGTAGATGCTGCACTTTGCTCAGAAACAGCGACAACGCTGGAAATGACGTCGGAAATATGCCCGGCATTCACACGGAGATCATCTGCGGCGGCTGTAACGTCCTCAATTTGGGCAAGCATATGCTGAGAAGCGCCACGAATGGACTCAAACGCCTGTCTCGTTGCAATGGCAGCGTGCTCCTGTTCTACAGTTACAGCAAGAGCCCTCTTCATTTCCTCCGCGCTTTGTACTCCTGCAATCTTAATTTCTTCCAGCTTACTCATGATACTGTCACTGGAACTGCCCGCTTGCTCAGCCAGCTTTCTCACTTCTCCCGCGACGACGGCAAAACCTCGTCCGTGTTCCCCGGCCCGTGCTGCTTCGATAGATGCATTGAGGGCCAGTAGGTTTGTTTGTGCGGCGATATCATGGATGGCTCCGGCCAGCCGCTCAATATCCTGAGTTTTTAGCGTGAGTGAATCTACGGCTTCCCCTGCCGCAGTCGTCGTTTGTCTGGACTCGGCGGCCAGTTTCGCTTGACGTTCAGCTGTTTCATACCCTGCAAGCACGGCAGAATCTGTTTCGAATACGGCAGTTTGGGTCCGTTTGACACTTTCGCCAATCTGGTCGATGGAGCCTGTCATGTGAGTCAGCTTCTCAGAGCCGGAATATACAGCCTCAGCTTGGTCGCTCGCTCCTTGGGCAAGTTCCTGAACTGCGCTGGAGATTTGTGACGCGATGGTTCCAGTATCCTTAGCGTGCTGATGCATATCATGGGAAGCTGAGCTGACATCGCCTGCAGTATCTGATACCTTGCGCAACAGGTGAGATAGATTATCAGACATGATATTAAAATCTGTACCCAGGCTGGCAATTTCATCTTTACCCTTAATGTCCACACGAGCTGTCATATCGCCTTCAGCTATACGTTTGACGTTCACTTGAAGCTTCCGAATTGGCTTGATAAAGTTGTTTGCCGCCCAGATTGCCAGCAGCATAGCAACGACCAAGATGATAGCAACGGTAATAATCAACTGATTACGAGTGGAGTAATACTCCTGAAAAGCAATATCTTTTGAAATGGACAATCCTACAATCCAGCCCGTGCTAGGCATCTTTTTAAAATAAAGCTGACGGTCACTGCCATTATAGGTATAGTCTGTTTTTCCCGAAGCTGTGCTCAGCAGGGCCGCAGTTGATGAACCCAACTCGGGCGTATCCTTAAGGTTTTTACCGGCCAGCTTGCTGTCTGGGTGTGCGACCACAACTCCATTCTGGTCAATCAGAAATGCGTAGCCTAATCCGTTCAGGTTTATGTCTTTAATGATTTTTGTCATATCATTTAACATAATATCCTCGCTGACTACCCCGGTGATAGAGCCGTTGGAATCTTTGAGAGGTTTAGCAATAGAAATGGTGAAGTCATTGCTGCCTGCATCGGTGTAAGGTGAGGAATAATACATTTCTCCCTTGGTTTTGGCATCCTTGTACCACGGACGAGCGCGAGGATCATAACCAGCTTCAAACCAGCCAGATCCATCCCAGTAGGATCCATCTTCAAAGCCTGCGTAGATGTTGGAAATATTTTGATCTTTATAGTTTTCAAAAGCTGCTTTCAGAGATACGGTTTTGGCATCTGATGAAATATCACTCGATTCCAGGCCTGCAGCCAGTGTCTCGATAATTTTGGCATTGCCGCTGGTCCATCCGTCGAGCTGATTGACGGTTTCGGTGGCTTTACTAGTCATAAGCTCTTGTATGTCACGGTTAGCCTGATTTTTGATACTTGTCATGCTAATAACGGATAAAGGCCCGGCTGCAACGATAACAATGCAAGTGAAAAGGAGAATAAGCTTGATTTTTAAGTTCATGTAATGACCCCCGATGTTTCAGAAATATGAAATCCTAAAATAGTGCTTTGTACTTATATCGTCAGATGGAATGACTTTGTTAATTATTTTCATCCGTTTTCATCATTTTTTTACAATGGTAATCGATGGAGCATTCCAGACTCGCGGGAAGGATTAAAGTAGAGGTACAGGCATATACTTAAAGAAGGCTAGTCCGGTAAGGGGGCACGAAATGGAGCAATTAACGAAAAGTAGACTGTTCCGGTACGGAATATGGACGCTGCTGGGACTTGTCATTCTATATTTTATCTGGCTGCTGCGACCTTTGTTTTTTCATTTGTATGAATTTCTGAAAACAATCATTGCTCCGTTTGCGGTAGCGATGATCATCTCCTATGTACTTAATCCTGTTGTCAATATGCTGGGCGGTCGCAAGGTGCCTCGAAGCGTAGCTGTGCTGCTCATCTATGCTGTATTTTTGGCCAGTCTCGTTGTGATTCTGATGAACCTGATTCCGATGTTTATTGAACAACTGGATGAGCTGAATGAGCATCTGCCTGAGCTGACCATGCATGCACAGGGATTAATGACGAATATGGATAGCGGCATTTTGCCCCAAGGGGTGCGAACGGGTATGAATCAATGGTTTTTCCAACTAGAGAATCGGATGGCAACCGGAATTTCTACCTTTATGGATAACATCGGCGGGATGATCAACATGCTGTTCAATGTATTCATTGTACCGTTCCTCATTTTTTATATTTTGAAAGATTTTGATGTGTTCGAGCGGACGATTGTGTCTTACCTCCCGCGTTCTCGTCGTAAGGCGATTGTAACGGTACTTAAGGAAATTGATCAGGCGCTTGGCAACTATGTCAGGGGACAATTACTGGTATGCGTCATTATTGGCGTGCTGGCTTATCTCGGATATATGCTGATTGGCATGCCTTATGCGCTGTTGCTGGCAGGAGTGGTTGCGGTTTTTAACATCGTTCCATATTTGGGCCCCTTTTTGGGAGCCGCTCCGGCAGTAATCATGGCTTCTACAATCTCCTTCAAAATGGTGCTTTTGGTCGTGGTCGTTAACACTTGTATTCAAGTGTTGGAAAGCAATGTCATTTCTCCCCAGGTGGTAGGACGAACGCTGCATCTGCATCCGATAGCCATTATTTTCGCTCTGCTAGTGGGTGGTGAAATTGCGGGAATTACCGGCTTGATTTTAGCGGTTCCCGTGATGGCGGTATTAAAGGTAGGACTTCAACATTTTTTTGCTTATTACGTGAAGCGGAAAACGATCTGATTTTGTCCTTACACCGTATGTATCTTGTCTGATATCGCGTTGACACGGCTAAATGACACGGATATACTGAATTGAGTATGTTTAAATGTGTTTATCCAGTAGGGAAAGCTCATTTCGAAGTGCGGGCTGAACCCGCCGGGATGCTCCCGTTACCAGTGAAAACAAGGCGATCGATCGTCCGTTAAGCAAATGTTGGTGTGCAGCTTGCGCATGGGCATTTCGTACAGAGGGGACGGCGTTAACCAGGGTGGTACCGCGATACAATCGTCCCTGATCCGTTCAGGGGCGTTTTTCTGTTTTTTTATGGCCTGTGCCAGGAACCAGTGACACCATAATTAGGAGGCTACTTATATGAAAGCTAGTGAAATCCGCTCCAAATGGCTGGAGTTTTTTGAAAGCAAGGGACATGTGATTGAACCAAGCGCGCCGCTTGTTCCACATAAAGATCCTTCCCTGCTGTGGATTAATGCGGGTATGGCACCGCTTAAGCCTTATTTTGACGGACGTGTGAAGCCAGAAAATCCACGTATCGCCAATTCGCAAAAATGTATTCGGACGAACGATATTGAGAATGTCGGTAAAACGCGCCGCCATCACACCTTTTTCGAAATGCTCGGCAACTTTTCTATTGGCGACTATTTTAAGGAAGAAGTCATTACATGGGCATGGGAGTTTCTGACGGATCCAAAATGGATTGGTTTTGATCCGGAACGTCTGGCTGTAACTGTGTATCCTGAGGATGAGGAAGCGTACAAGCTGTGGAACGAAAAAGTTGGACTTCCTGCCGAACGTATCATCAAACTGGAAGATAACTTTTGGGATATCGGTGAAGGTCCTTGCGGACCTTGTACGGAAATCTTTTATGATCGTGGCGAAGCCTACGGTAGCGACATGACGGACCCTGAAATGTATCCGGGGGGAGAAAATGAGCGTTATCTGGAAGTGTGGAACCTCGTTTTCTCACAATTCAACCATAACAAAGACGGTAGCTATACGCCGCTTCCAAACAAAAATATTGATACAGGGGCTGGATTGGAGCGTTTTGCATCCATTCTGCAAAATGTGGATTCCAACTTTGATACGGATATCTTCCAGCCACTAATTCAAAAAACAGCGGCGATGGCAGGAGTGAAATATAACGAAAATGTGGACAGTGATGTGGCTCTTAAGGTTATTGCTGACCATGTTCGTACCGTAGCTTTTGCAATTGGTGACGGTGTGCTGCCTTCTAATGAAGGACGCGGTTACGTGATCCGCCGTTTGCTGCGCCGGGCTGTGCGCTATGGCAAAATGCTGGGCATGAACCGTCCATTTATGTTTGAGCTGGTGGAAACCGTTGGGGATGTCATGGGTGTGTATTACCCTGAGGTAGTGGACAAGCGTGATTTCATCATCAAAGTGATCAAAACGGAAGAGGAACGCTTCCATGAAACACTGACAGATGGATTGGCAATTTTGTCCGATATCAGTGCTCAGGCGAAGGCAGAAGGTCGCAATGTCATTAGTGGAGCAGATGCCTTCAAACTGTATGATACGTACGGGTTCCCATTCGATCTCACAGAGGATTATGCAGACGAGCAGGGCTTGAAAGTAGACCGTGAAGGCTTTGATGAAGCGATGCAGGAACAACGCAAACGCGCCCGTGATGCACATCAGGACAGCGCCAGCATGAAGATTCAGGGCGGAGCTTTGTCCGATCTGGCGGTTAAAAGTGAATTTGTTGGATATAATGACCTCGTAACTGAGTCTAAAATTGTGGCGATTGTATATGAAGATGTACTGGTGGACACTGTTAGTGAAGGGCAGTCTTGCCAGGTCGTGCTGGATGTGACTCCTTTCTATGCCGAAAGCGGAGGACAAGTCAGTGACCAAGGCTTGCTGCGTGGAGGTACGGTAACCGCGAAGGTCGAAGGATTGTTTAAGGCGCCACAAGGTCAGCATGTGCATCAGGTTGTTGTAGAAGCTGGTGAGCTGAACGTTGGCGATACGGTGAAAGCTGAAGTTGATCAAGCTTCACGTGGAGAAATTGAGAAAAACCATACGGCTACGCATTTGCTTCACAAAGCGCTTAAAGAAGTGCTGGGTGACCATGTCAATCAGGCGGGTTCTTTGGTAGAGCCTGGGCGTCTGCGTTTTGATTTCTCCCATTTTGGAAGCATTACACCAGAAGAACTGGCGGATATTGAACTGCGTGTAAACCGTGCCATCTGGAGCCAACTGGACGTTAATATTGAACTGAAACCGATTGATGAAGCCAAGGCTCTCGGAGCAATGGCGCTGTTCGGTGAAAAATATGGAGATATCGTGCGGGTCGTTAAAGTAGGCGATTACAGCATTGAACTATGCGGTGGCTGTCATGTCAGCAATACTTCGCAAATTGGCTTGTTCAAGCTTGTCAGCGAGAGCGGCATTGGATCAGGTGTACGTCGTATTGAAGCGGTGACCGGACGTTTTGGTTTTGAATATATGGAAGGTCAATTAGAGCTGTTGAAGGTATCGGCTGGACTTGTAAAATCCAAGCTGTCTGAGGTACCAAAGCGTATCGAATCATTGCAGCAACAAATTAAAGACCTTAGCCGTGAAAATGAATCGCTGCAGAGCAAGCTGAGCGTTATTGAGGCAGGCCAGCTGACCGATCAGGTCGTGCAAGCAGGCGGGGTGCAGCTGCTGGCTGCGCGCGTGCAGGCTTCCAGCATGGACGCGTTGCGTGCGATTGCTGATGAACTGAAAGGGAAACTTCCGGCTGCTGTGCTGGTGCTCGGCGCTGCAATGGACGATAAAGTTAATTTTGTCGTAGCAGTTCCGGCAGAGCATACCAAGGCCGGACTTCATGCAGGCAAGCTCGTGAAAGAAATTGCTGCCGTATGCGGTGGCGGCGGTGGCGGACGACCTGACATGGCGCAAGCCGGTGGTAAGGATGCCAGCAAGCTGGATGAAGCACTTCAACGTGCGCATGAACTGGTGGCGGCAGCCTCACAAGGATAAAGTTCGATATTTTTTGCAGATTTTTGGGAAAAAACGGGCTTAGATATTTCCTTGTAGGGCTTTGCTTATGGTATGATGTAAAAGAATAAGCTGGCATAAACATGTACACATGTTTTGTGGAAGCGAGGTGTCAACAATGGATTCCATGGACAAAACGGTCAAATTTAATGTCAAGGCAGATGAAAAGGAAGCTTCTGCTCAGGAGATTTTGTTGACCGTATATGATGCGTTGGTAGAAAAAGAATACAATCCGATCAATCAAATTGTCGGCTATTTGCTATCCGGTGATCCGGCTTATGTGCCACGGCATAATAATGCTAGAAGCCTGGTACGTAAAAAAGAACGCGATGAGTTGATTGAAGAGTTGGTTCGTTTCTATCTTGCTAAGCATCGTTAGGAGACAGGCATGAAAGTAATGGGATTGGATTACGGGGATCGCCGAATTGGGGTCGCCGTAAGTGATGCCTTCGGCTGGACCGCCCAAGGATTGGAAGTCATAGAACGACGCGGTGACGACAGCGAGTTCGGTAAAATTGCAAATTTGGTTCGTGAAAATGAGGTCGGCGAGGTTGTTGTTGGCTTGCCGAAAAACATGAACGGAACCGTGGGTCCACGCGGTGAGATTTGCATCGAGTTTGCGAACCGACTCAAGGAGTTACTGGGTTTACCCGTTCACCTTTGGGATGAACGGCTGACGACGCGTTCGGCGGAGCGTACGCTTCTGGAGGCCGACGTCAGCCGAAAAAAACGCAAGCAGGTGGTAGATAAACTGGCCGCAAGCCTGATCTTGCAAAACTATTTGGACGCACACAGTACAAGGTGAGGGGGATTTCGTAATGGCTGAAAATCAAGTGGGTATGGAAGAAGAGCCGGAAATTATTTATATTGCCGATGACGAGGGCAACGAGGAAGAGTTCGAGGTCATTATGAAGTTTGAGGTAGATGGTTCCGAAGCGAAGTACATGATGGTTGCGCCAGTGGACCCTGAAGCTGATGAGTCCGATGTGTACGCCTTCCGTTACGAGGAAGAAGGCGATGATATTAAATTGTTTGTGATCCAAGACGATGCCGAATGGGAAATCGTCGAAGAGACCTTTAATACATTCGTAGAAGAAGAGGAAGAGGAAGAGGAAGACGGGAAATGACGAGCTATTCACGTGAAGACCTGAGTTGGACCTCTGATTTGAAGGAAACGTTCGACGGCGATGTAGAGTTGCAGGATGAACAGGGCCATGCGATTCGCATGGAATTGGAAGCAGAGTTCAAGGTAGGGGAGCAACGGTACGCCGTATTGCGTAGACCCGGGGCTGCTGTTGGCGAACATGAACTTTACCATGTAAGCTCATCCACAGACGGCGAAATCTCTATCACCACCATTGAAGATGATGATGAGTGGGAAGATATTTCCGAACTGTACGATGAATGTACGTTGCCGGAAGAACTGTAAGTCTGGATAGCGATGAGATCAAACCTGAAAGGGCGGACCAGTCCGCCCTTTTTGGCTGTGAAGGAGTTGGGTGGATGTGAAGCGAAGGACGAGGATGTTTACGTTGTTGCTACTGCTTATCATTATAGCAGGAGGGGTAGCCCTCTATATTTGGAATGCCATGCAGCCTGTTCAGCCCCAAACACAACCCGTTGCTTTTACGGTGGTGCAGGGAACAGGAACATCGGCAATCGCAGATACGCTGGAGCAAAAGGGACTTATACGTAATGCGCTCGTGTTTAAGGCTTATGTAAAATTCAAACAGCAAGGAAGCGCATTTCAGGCCGGAAAATATGAGGCGCAGCCTGGCGCAACCTTTGATCAGTTGATTACTAAGTTATCGGCTGGAGATGTTGTCAAAGAGGAAATGATTCGTTTTACAATCCCGGAAGGTTTTACGATTAGACAGATGGCTGATAAGCTGCAAAAGGAAGGACTGGCAGACCGGCAGCAATTTTTGCAGCTGGCCAACGATCCGTCCGCTTTTGACGTCGCGCTGGTGCGGGACATTCCAAAGCAGGCGGGGCTTCGCTATGCGCTGGAGGGCTACCTTTTCCCGGAAACCTATGAGCTGAAAAAGGGCAGCACGGCCAAAGATATGATACAGGTGATGCTAGAACAGACACAAAAGCGGTTGGAGACTGTTTCCGATCTGGATGCCAAGCTGAAACAGCGGGGTGAAACGCTGCATCAACTGCTGACGGTTGCTTCTTTGGTAGAGCGCGAGGTGGTTGTGGAAGATGAGCGGTCTGTAGTAGCTGGCGTCATTTATAACCGGCTCAAACAGGGTAAGAAGCTGGAAATTGATGCTACGGTTCAATATATGCTGGACAAGCAAAAAGAACGGCTGTATTACAAGGATTTGGCTGTGGAAAGCCCTTATAATACGTATTTGCATCTGGGACTTCCACCAGGGCCGATTGCAAGTCCCAGTCTGAACTCAGTGATAGCGGCTTTACAGCCGAAAGCTACAGATTATTTATTTTATGTGACCAAAAAAGACGGGACACATGAACATTTGTTTGCCAAAACGTATAAAGAACATTTGCATAACATTCAGGTAAGTAACCGTAAGACAAATTAGGAGGTGAGCCTATGGCTTACAAACCCGAACTACTGGCAACTGCCAGCTCTCCGGAGGATGCCCGCCATATGCTGGGGGCTGGAGCTACTGCATTACTTATTGGAGATGACCGCTTTGGAATGCGACTGCCGGGACATTTTACACCGGACCAAATCCGTGAAGTGGTAGAAGAAGCACGCAAGCATGCGGCGCAGGTATATGTATCTATGACGAATTTGATGACGAACGAGCTATTGCCGCTCATTCCCGAATATGTGCAGACCCTAGCTGGATGCGGCATAGACGCCATTGAGTTTAATGATCCCGCAGTGCTTATGGCCGTGAAGGAGTATGCCCCGCATCTGAAGCTGTTCTGGAACGGTGAGATGATCTCTACCAACTTCGCAACCGCCAACTATTGGGGTGAAAAGGGGGCCTCCCGGGTCATTTTGGCTCGTGAGCTGAGTATGGATGAAATTACCGAAATGATACCAAAGTTGAACATAGAAGCACAGGTTCAGGTACATGGCATGACTAATATTTATCACTCCAAGCGTAAGCTTGTTCAAAGTTATATGCTGCACCAGGGACGTAATGTAGAAGGGGATTTGGGTAGAGGACGCGGCTTGTTTCTGATTGAAGCAGAGCGGAAAGAAGAGAAGTTCCCTATTTACGAGGATATAAATGGGACACATATTATGAGTTCAGATGATTTTTGCATCATGGAGGACCTGCATATTCTAATGGAGGCGGGCGTGCATAGCTTTAAGATCGAGGGCTTATTGAAGCCTACGGCTTACAATGAGGCGGTTGTTCGTGCTTATCGTAAAGCAATAGATAGTTATACAGCCGACCCAGATGCTTACGCTTATGATGAAAGCTGGCTGGATGAAGTTCGCCGTCTTCAAGATCCTGAACGGGAACTTTCCTTCGGATTTTTCTATAAAGAGCAGGTTTATTAATTTTAAAATGAATTTACAGAGGGGGGAACGTCATGGGGACGATAACCAAAGCGAGAAAATATATAGGTAAACGGAATCGTTTGGACAAGCCGGAGCTGTTGGCTCCTGCCGGAAATCTGGAAAAACTGAAGTTTGCCGTTCACTATGGCGCGGATGCTGTATATATTGGTGGACAAAAATATGGTCTGCGTTCTAACGCCGATAATTTCAGTTTTGAGGAAATGCGCGAAGGTGTAGAATTTGCGAACAAGTATGGTGCTAAAGTGCTTGTGGCCACCAATATCTATGCCCACAATGAAGATATTGCCGGAATTGAGGAGTACTTGCGCAATCTGTACGAGGCGGGAATTCATGCCGTTATCGTCGCTGATCCGGCTATTGTATCCGTGGCATTGCGCGCTGTTCCTGGATTGGAAGTGCATTTGAGCACACAGCAGTCCACGCTGAACTGGCAAGCGGTAAAGTTTTGGAAAAACGAGGGGTTACCGCGTGTGGTACTTGGACGTGAGACCAGTCTGGAGGAAATCGAAGAAATTAAAAAGCATGTGGACATCGAAATCGAGGCTTTTGTCCATGGTGCGATGTGCTCTTCATTTTCCGGCCGCTGCGTGTTGTCCAATCACTTTACAGACCGTGATTCCAATCGTGGGGGATGTTGTCAGTCTTGCCGCTGGAAATACGATCTGTTTGAGGATGCCCGCCCAGGTGAGGTTTGGATATCTGAAGAAGAGGCACAGGTTAGCAATGCACTGAAACAGTTCCAGCTCGGTGTTAACCAGCTTCCATTGTTTGAAGAGAGTGATAATGCTTTTTCTATGGGTTCCAAGGATCTATGTATGATTGAAAATGTCCCTGATCTGATTGATGTAGGTGTAGACAGTTTTAAAGTAGAGGGACGGATGAAGTCTATCCACTATGTGGCAACGGTTGTGAATGTCTATCGTCAAGCGATTGATTCCTATATGGCTGATCCTGAAAATTATGTGCTCAAACCAGAATGGATTGAAGAAATTAACAAGGCAGCTAATCGTCCGCTGAATACAGGGTTTTTCTACGATACACCGGATCATGAGGATCATATTTATGAGCCGGAAGAAAAAGCAGTCCCTTATGATTTTGCTGGACTAGTCATGGACTACGATGCCGCGAGTGGCATCGCAACTATTCAACAACGGAACCATTTTAAACCCGGTCATGAAATTGAATTTTTCGGTCCGAACGGAACATTCTTCAAACAAACGGTCGGAACGATCTGGGATGAGGAAGGCAACGAATTGGATGCTGCTCGTCACCCGCTTCAACGAATTAGAATGAAGGTAGATCAGCCCGTATCGTATTTTGATATGATGCGTAAAAAGAAATAAATAAGCCTTAAGTCACAGATGAAAGAATCAAAAGCCTCTCCTATCGGTTGGAGAGGCCTTTTTTTGAATAGTTTTCTAGGAAAAAAGTTTCACAAAATTTAGTCGATGCTCAAAGGAAAGCTACATTCCTTGTCGAATAGTTCCGATAGAAGTTATATAGATAATAGATACATAATGGATGACGTGGAATTAGAAACTAATTATATGGTGGTAGGTGAGAGAAATGGGTTTACGGAAAAAAGAGGGGAATACAGCAAAAAAGCAACCCAAAAAAACGGATCAAATGCAGGGTTTGAAAGGCAGTAAAGCAACGAATAAAGGGGAACAAATGGTTGCGGTGTCTTCGAAGGTTGCGCCCTGGTTAGCTAAGGCGATTCGTAAGGGTACACACAATTTAAAGCGTTTACTTAAGCCAGAAAGGTACAGTAAAGATTTCATGCATTTGGTCAAAAACTATAATCCGATACGTTCGGTTGGAATGAAGTTGTTTCTGATCTTTTTTGCGGCAATTATGTTATTTGTGGTCAGCTTGGGAATGCTCTCATACTACAAGGCTAAAAGTACGATTGAGCAAAATGCAGCTACGGCTTATCAGCAGACCGTTCAGCAAACTTCAGAAAAGCTTGACATTATTCTAGAGCGCTTTCAAGACACATCGACACAGGTATTTTTCGATACTGAATTAAGTGATCAGTTGCAAAAGGCTGTAAAGCAAGATAAAAATCCCTTTGCATCTTTTGTTGCTATGGGCGAAGTAAACAAGAAATTAACGAATATTGCTTTTACGAATAAAGCGATTGATTCATTGTACTTGTACCCGGAAGAAACCAAGTTTGCTGCTATGGGCACCGGAACACAAAAAGATGTACGGCAGGAAGCATGGTTTAAGGATATTTTGAAAAACAAGGGAATGGTTTGGTTACCTACGCAGGTGAATGACAATGGCAGCAAGACCTTTCGCCTAGCACGCTCCATGAACAGTATGTCTGGATTGGGAGGGACTTACGTTCTGGTTATGGATTTAAAGTCCAGTGCGGTGGAGGACGAGTTGAAAGGTGTTAATTTGGGCTCAGGCAGTATGATTAGCCTTGTGACAGACAAGGGTGAGTTTGTAGGTTCTAACAATGAGAGCTTGGCAGGAGGAAAGACAAAGCTGGATTACGTTTCCAAGCTTGAAGGAATTGAAGGAAATCAAATTATGGAGCAGGTTGCAGATGGCAAAGAGCAGAATGTGCTTACGGTTCATAATACGCTGGGAACTTCCAAATGGATTCTCGTGGGTGTAGTACCTGTATCTGAGCTGGTGAGAGACGCTAAGGGGATTCTAACCACGACCTGGATATTTGCTGCAGTGGCTGCACTCATTGCATTGTTCATTGGCCTGTGGATCGTGCGCCTCGTGGCTCGTCCGTTGACACACCTGAAGGATTTAATGGTCGAAGGCGCCAAAGGTAACTTGCAAATTCGAACGAACTATAAGGCTCAGGATGAAATTGGGCAGTTGTCAGAAAGCTTTGATATCATGATGGAGCAAATTACATTGCTGGTAGAGCAGACGAATGCCTCAGCTCAGGAGGTTCTGAAAACAGCGACGGAACTAGGCGATGCCTCGAAGAAGACGGCCATTTCAGCCAAAGAAATAGCAGCAGCAACGGAAGAAATTGCTCATGGCGCCGCCAGTTTGGCAACAGAGGCCGAACGTGGCAGCGGACTAACCGGGAATATATCTCAGCAAATGGATACGGTTATGGCTTCCAATCATGAAATGAGTCTGGTCGCACAAGAAGTTGAACAATCCAGTGAACAAGGGACAGTTCAACTGAAAACTCTATTGAGCAAGACTAAGGTTACGGAAGAAACTACGCATGCTCTGGTAGGCAAAGTAGATGAACTGAAGAAGACAACTTCCGATGTCTTTAAGGTGCTGGACGTATTACAGGATATTGCTAAACAAACGAATATTCTATCACTGAATGCGACGATTGAAGCAGCACGAGCGGGGACGGCTGGGCGTGGTTTTATGGTGGTAGCTAATGAGGTTCGGCAGTTGGCTGAACAATCACGTCAAGCTATTCGCACAGCTACGGGTATTACTAATAACATCGTCAATGAGATGAATGAAACGGTACAGGCATTATCTGAGGTGTACCCGCTGTTCCGGGAGCAGATGGGAGCCGTGCAGGAAACAACGGACATTTTCCAATCGGTGCAGCAGCAAATGGGAGAGTTCGCGCTTCGGTTGGGAACGGTCACCGCCTCCATTCATCATCTGAGTGAATCACAGACCACATTGTCCGAGGCAATGACCAATGTAAGCGCGGTAGCTGAGCAATCCTCGGCCACTTCACAGGAAGTCGCTTCACTCAGCACTGAACAGGCCAATATTGGTAATCAACTGGTAGGTTTGTCGGATAAGCTGGAAGGAGTATCAGTAAACTTGAAGGAACAGCTTTCGCGGTTTACGGTGTAGATATAACTAAACCATGGGAATCAGGATTGTCACTGATCTCCGTGGTTAACCCATTCAACGTTAAAAGTTGAGTGGGTTTTCTTTTTCAACTACAGGACATACTACTGGAAAAAAGATGAAAGAAGGATGGGTGTGCCGAGGCGTGGTAGCAGTTTCATACGAAAACGTCGAATTGCATATATGGCCTTGGGGGTGATGGCGCTACTGCTGATTTTATTATTCCGACTGGCTTGGCTTCAGGGGACAGCGGGCATTCATATGTCCGTTTATGGGGGGCATTCGCTTAAGGAAATGTCAGCACGTCAGCGACAGGAGGGCATTTCTATCGACTCTGGACGTGGACAGTTTACGGACCGGCATGGGCGACCCTTGACTGGCGGAGTAGTATGGACGCCAGTACTTTTTCCCGATGTAGATGGCAAAGCGGCTTTACATGGCGAAGAACTGGCCGAGCTACTGCGTACGAATAAGAAGCAACTACTGACACGATGGAAAGGGCTGCAATCCCCGCTCATATGGCGAGATGGGCGCGGAGAGCCCGTACAAATCAATCCGCACGAAGCAGGCAAGCTGCTGAAGTTAGCCCCTTCGCTTATCGAGCTTGTACCTTATGCGAAACGTTACAGGGATTTGCCCAATGGCAGGCAATGGCTTGGCTTTTTGTATGAACGTGCCGACCGAGCGAGTGAACTGCCTATGGGGGCCGCCGGGCTGGAAAGAACGCTGGAGCCGTTGCTGAGCGGCATCGGTGAAACGTTCGTCTCCCGATTTGTAGATGCACAGCGTCGTCCATTGACTCATGTACCGCTGCGTGTCAGTGCTCCATCCAATGGTCACTATCCTTTACAAGTGCAGACTACAATTGATCTACCTATACAGGAACAGATTGAAAAGCTGACGGAATCTAGTCATTTGGCAGAAGGGGCGGTGGTAGTGCTCGATGCAGGCAACGCGGACGTACTGGCGATGGTGTCTCGTCCTTTTTATAATCCCGGACATGTTGATCCGCAGCAAAAAACAGACTGGTCTAATCGTGCCCTCAAGGCGATAACGCCCGGTTCCATTTTTAAGCTGGTTACGGCTGCTGCTGCACTTGAATCAGGTGTTGTCCAATCACAGGAACAATTCCATTGTCATGGAACTTATGGCAAGTACGGTTTGGCTTGCTGGAAAAAAGAAGGACACGGTACCCTTAACCTGGAGGAAGGGCTTGCCGTGTCCTGTAATAGTGTGTTCGCTCATCTCGGCGAACGGCTTACTCCTGGGCAAATTCAGGCCACAGCCTCTGCACTGGGATTGAGCCGAACTGTGGGCTGGCAGGAGCAAAATCTTGCAGGGCTGCCTCAATTCAGACCGCTAGATCACGAAGAAAAGGGAGCCGTATTCGGCTCCCTTACGAATGCATCTGATCCGGGCGTACGTGTACAGACAGCTATCGGCCAACGTGATGTGCTGGTGACGCCTCTCCAAGCTGCCAATCTCATCGTCACCTTGCTGCATGATGGTCAAGTACATGCACCACGCCTCGTCAAACGCATCAGTTATGCAGATGGTAGCACCTTACTGGAACTACCTACTCACGCTGCACCTTCACCTGAGGGTAGCCGCTTGATTCATACATCGACGGCTCGCACGCTTCGTGAAGCAATGGAAAAGGTTGTGACACAGGGGACTGGTGCCTCGTTGCGTAATAAATCATGGAATCTGGCCGGCAAATCAGGTACGGCCCAAGCTTTGAAGAACGGTCAACCTATAAATCACCAGTGGTTTATAGGTTATGGTCCGATAGAGCGCCCTCGTTATGCGGTCGCCGTCCTTGTGCAAAATGCTTCAACAGATTCTACAAATCAAGCTACAGCACTGTTTGGTCAAGTGATGGATCTGTTAGCTCAATCCTCTTGAGTACCACGAGTAGCTTCACGATCCTCCTCCTGGATTTTTACGATAAACGGAGGCTCGTCAAATTCCTCTGTCGGAAACCGAATCCATTTCTGTAGATAGCCTTGCTGCCACAATTCCTTGAGCAAAATGATCAGAATGGGTGACAGGATTAAGCCGGCTAGTCCAAAGATGGACAACGATATAATGGCAAAGGAAAGCATCAGATAGGCAGATGAAACACCGATGGAATTACCAGTGATTTTAGGCTCTGCCAGCTGGCGGACGATCACCGTGACAGCCATGACAATAAGCAGGCCTACTGCCAGGCCGGTATTGCCTGTGATGAACAGATACACTGCCCACGGAATAAAAATAACAGGTACACCCAACAAGGGCAGGATATCAAACAAAGCTGCCACGAGCGCCAATGAGAGGGCATTATCCAGTTGCAAAATGAGTAAACCTATAAATACGAGAACAAAGGTAATCCCTACCAGTAAAGCTTGAGCCTTGAGGAATGCGGAGATGGCTTTAAGTACGTGATTTTTTAGAAAAAGGTAAGCCGTTTTTAGTGTCTTGGGTGTTTTACTACGGGCAATGCCCTTCCAAAGATTAATTTCCATACTTAAAAAGAACGCTAAAATGATTGCAATGGCAAAGTTGCCCATAAAAACAGTGAAAGAACTGAGGAACTGTATGAAAAAGGATAAGCCTAGCTGTGCCCATTTCGTAGCAATGGTGGTGGCAGTCGCAAAATATTCATTCACACGTTCGGTAACACCCGGAGGTAAAGCAGCGATTTTATCTTGAGAAAGATGAAGATACCGCGTGAATTCCGCTTGGATAATCTGAGTATACTGTGGGAGGTTTTGCGCGACTTTCGTAAATTGCGTAACCAGAATCAGACCCAATCCGAAAAAAATAGCAAGTAAAAGGATGATAAACAGCAATACGGAGAGTGCGGAGGCAAAAGGCTTTTTCATTCCTTTCCGATGAAAATAACGGGCAGCAGGTTCAATACACCAGAACACGACGAACGAAAGAAACACAGGTGCGGCTAGTTGATACAGTTTGCTGGATACGAACATAATTAAATACACGGTTAATACGATCAAACCGATATCAAAAACGGTACGCCAATATTTTTTGTACAATGGAAGCATATGTATACAACGACTCCTTTTAGATTTTTATTTATTGTACACTAAATTGGACCTCAATGCTGACCATATGCAATAGCGAAATCTCGGCATGTTTACGTCATTGTGATAACATATAAGTAAGTGAGTTTTTCTCAGGAAGCCTGCTTGGGGAGTTCAGAATAGAAAAGTGGGGATAAAACGTGCAGACTTTGCTGTTATGGATGTTTTACATTTCAACTTTTTATGCTTTTATTCCGGCGCTGGTTAGTCGTATATTTGGTTTCCGGGTGTTCAGGCGCGGCAAAAGTGAGCAAGAATATGCGCTCACCTTTGATGATGGCCCTGATCCAGTGTATACATCACAGCTGCTTGATTTACTGAAGCGTTTTGATGCCAAAGCTACTTTTTTTGTTGTTGGGATAAATGCAGAAAAACACCCTGAGCTTCTGAAACGCATGCATGATGAAGGTCATCTAATCGGTATTCATAATTATGTGCACAAATCGAATTGGCTTATGCGGCCTGTTACGGTCAGAAGACAAATTGCCCAGACAGAGTCAGTCATTCGTCGAGTAACTGGTGAGGGAACGACCTTTTATCGCCCACCTTGGGGGATAGTGAACTTTTTTGATATTTCCAACACCCATGGTCGTCGAATCGTATTATGGTCCTCCATGTTCGGGGACTGGAAGGCAAGCATTGGAGCGAAACAATTAGCGGAGAGAATGCTTAAAAAGCTGAGGGGTGGCGAGGTGATGCTGCTCCATGACTGTGGCACGACATTGGGGGCAGACGTGGAAGCGCCCCAGAATATGCTAATCGCACTGGAGAAGCTGCTGAGGGTCGCCCAAGAACGACAATTACGCAGCGTACGGGTAGATACATTGTTTTGCCGTCAGTCTGTCAATCAACCTACTGCCTCTGAGATGTCCAGTACGAGCTGGTCAAAAAGAACGCTGGTATGTGGATGGCTCCAGTATGAGCGGCTATTCCATGTTTTGTTTCGTCTTCGTCCCGTAAGCAAGGAGGATACGATCTTTTATTATCGTCGCCGTATCTATCATGGGCCAAATGTAAATATGGAGAACAGCAGGTGGCTAGAAAAAGGGGACCCGGTAATCGAGCTTCATTTTGATAATAAAAAGTTGTTTCAATTGGGTTCGACGGCAAAGTCGATGGTACATCTAGCTATTCAATTAATTCGGATTGTAAAAAAACAACTTCCTGATCTGGCCCAACGCATTGTACATGATTCTGAAATGAAGGGTGTAAAGGCGATCTATGCAGTTAGTATGATTCATCGGGGACCAGAGAAGTTAGGATTTCAAGTTCGGGAGCTTCCCAAAGGACTGTTCAAGCATGTATCCACTGTATATCTAAAGCTGTTATTTCGTATTATCCATCCTTCGGGTTCGGAGCAATTGAGTGAAAAAAAAGATGTAATGGTACCGAAACTGATTGTGATGCCAATGGATACCTTGTTTGACCGTTATCATCAGGCAGACTCACACTGCTCAGACGAAGCTCTTGAGCAAACAGCTCAGAGAGATGATGTCCATATACTCAACAGCGAAATGACTGAATAGGCTAACCTAATGACCTAATAAAAAAGGCCTCTCGATCCCTTGTTAGGGATCGAGAGGCCTTTTTAGCCGCTCATAAAGTACTATCTTGGCAAAGCATTTAGATTTTCATAATTCCGCCGTTACTTGCGTTCGTCACCAGCTTGGAATAACGCGCCAGGTAACCCGTTTTCACCTTCGGCTCAAAGCCTTTCCAGTTGGCGCGACGACGTTCGAATTCTTCGTCCGTAATCTGGAGCTCAATCTTACGATTGTTCAAGTCCAGCTCGATGATATCGCCGTCCTCAACAAAAGCGATAGGTCCGCCTTCTGCAGCTTCGGGGGAAATATGACCGATGGAGATACCACGGGAAGCACCTGAGAAGCGTCCGTCTGTAATCAGACCCACCTTGGCACCAAGCCCCATGCCCACGATTTGTGAAGTTGGAGCGAGCATTTCAGGCATACCGGGTCCGCCCTTTGGACCTTCATAACGAATAACAACCACGTGTCCTTCATTAATTTTACCGTTGGCGATACCTGCCAGTGCATCTTCCTGTGAATCAAAGCAGATAGCAGGACCTTTGTGATAACCACCAACCGAAGGATCAACTGCACCGACTTTAATGATGGAGCCTTGCGGTGCCAGATTACCGAATAATACAGCCAGACCGCCACGTTCGGAATAAGGGTTGTCCAGTTTGTGGATGACGTTAGTATCCAGAATTTCCTGACCCTCTACGTTTTCACGAATGGTTTTTCCGGTTACAGTAATACAGTCTCCATGTAGTGCGCCCGGTTTCTTCAACAATTCATTCAGTACTGCGCTTACGCCGCCTGCATTATGAACGTCCTCAATATGATAGTCGGAAGCAGGTGCCAATTTGGACAAATGAGGTACGCGGTTTGCGACTTCATTAATACGTTCGATAGGGTAGTCAACTTCTGCTTCATGAGCAAGTGCCAATGTATGCAATACTGTATTTGTGGAACCGCCCATTGCCATATCCAATGCAAATGCATTATCAATAGCTTCTTTAGTCACGATATCACGTGGTTTAAGATCCAGCTTAATCAGTTCCATCAATTGGCGTGCAGATTGTTTAACGAATTCTTTACGTTCTTCTGCTACTGCGAGAATGGTGCCGTTACCCGGCATAGCCAGACCCATTGCTTCTGCGAGACAGTTCATGGAATTCGCTGTGAACATCCCTGAACAGGAGCCACATGTCGGACAGCCATATTGTTCTAATTCAAGCAAGCTTTGATCGTCGATTTTACCAGCCTGATATGCACCTACGCCTTCGAAGACGGAGGTCAGGGAAATAGAGCGTCCGTTCTTGTCTTTACCAGCTTTCATAGGACCGCCGCTGACGAAAATAGTTGGAATGTTAACGCGCAATGCGCCCATCATCATGCCAGGGGTAATTTTATCACAGTTAGGAATACAAACCATGCCGTCAAACCAGTGAGCGGACACGACAGTTTCCAGAGAGTCAGCTATAATTTCGCGACTGGGCAGAGAATAACGCATACCGATGTGGCCCATGGCAATGCCGTCGTCTACACCGATGGTGTTAAACTCGAAAGGTACACCGCCTGCGTCACGAATGGCTTGCTTGACAATTTTGCCAAACTCCTGCAAATGGACGTGGCCCGGTACGATATCAATATACGAGTTACATACCGCAATAAACGGTTTGTCAAAATCTTCTTCCTTGACACCCGCTGCGCGCAGCAAGCTGCGGTGAGGAGCGCGATCAAAGCCTTTTTTAATCATATCGGAACGCATTTTCGTCTTAGCTGTCATGATGCTGGTTTCCCCCCAAAGTATAAAAATAGTATGGCGTTCAATGGACGCCGTGATAGCGCAGATGTTTTCTAAAGAGTCTATCATAGATGTGAGCTTTTTTCTACATATATGAAGATATTGAAAAAATACAAGAAGTGTTCTGTAATCAACAATATATAGACATGAGCAGTTTTATTTCTCTATATATTGCATTTAGAAGAGGTTTTAATTTGAATCTATTAGAAATATCTATACTGATAGGTTTGTGTACCAGGGAAAATATGAAAGAGCCCATACCGCAATAAAGCAGATGGGCTCAGCTTGTTAATATGTTAAAGGAGGGCGGAAGAGGACATTACACCTTAATTTCTGCCACCTTTACGACCGATGTCTCTGTAGAAATTTTTGTCGTGCGACTCAGCTGTAGCATCGCCGCCCTTTTTGCCGATTTCCTGATAAAATTCTTTATCGTGAGAGTTTGCGGTTGCTTCCCCGCCTTTTTTACCAATCTCCTGATAAAATTCCTTATTGTGCTTCTTGGAAGTAGCTTCTCCACCCATACGACCTGCCTCTTCGCGACTCATTTTCCCCTGATTTTGATTACGTGCCATTACAAATCACTCCTTAATAAAAAAGTTGTTTTTTGTTGCGCGCATCCTTTACTTACCACGTCACGCCTGTATGAAACAGGCTCCAAGTGGAGTAAAGAGGGGGTAGACTCGCTTACATGTTGGTCTGTAAGTGGGTTGTGGCGTGTTCAATGTTAAATAAAAAATGGATAAAAAAATTACGCGGACCGTCTAAAGGGATAAGGAGCTGGCTTTAGCATCCACTCTACCTGTGGCTCAATCAGAGGTCGTGTTGCAGTTCGAACCCAAGGCATGGTCAACATACAGCACAGACCAGCAGCACACACTACAATCAACATGACTTCCACTGGAGTGTCTATATATTCGTAGACTCCCTTCGCAACGACGGTACGGACGATCAAGCCATGCAGTAAAAAGACATATAGTGTCCGTCTTCCCATCTCGGTTATACGTCCTGTGACAGCTGGAACAAAGCTTAGGAACGCCATGGATGCTATCCATTGAACTCCATAAATGCCGATGCGGTAAATTCCTGCGTACCATTCGGTATGGCCCAATTCACCGTAAGTCATATTGCCATACAGCCAGCCTGCCGGGATGTCGAAATACGACGTTCCCGCCAGTACCATAAGCAGAAGAGATATAAAGCCAGCGATTATGCGGACTGGAGCTGTGAAAAACCGCCGAACGTCCGCATAATTCAAATGATAACCTGCTATAAAGTAAGGCAAATAAACAAAGGTTCTGCATACGCTCAGCCATATACCATCCACAGGGAGATACCCGACGAGGATACCGAGCAGCACGGATATACCCAATTGGAGGACAGGTGGTATTTTTTGAAAAGACAGCATTAGCAGTCTCCAACAGATATGGCTGGCAAGGAACCAGAGTAGCAAATAAGGAGCAAAGAACGAATGATGGATATGGGGAACGTGGAAGAGCGCAACATCCAAGATCGAATAGAGCGATTGAAAAATAAGATATTGCATACCAATCTGAAGCAGAACTTTTCGGCCTGCAGATCCGGTCAAAGATGTTTGGGCAAAGTAGCCTGTAACGAGTACAAACAACGGCATATGAAACATGAATATCCAGCTGAACCATTGTTGAGCAATATGAAATGAACCGACTAGAGGCTCCAGAGCATTTCCTGCAAATACGCATATGATCAACAGAAATCGCAAATTGAGAAAGAAGCTTTCCCCTTGTACATCATGGCTTGTCGTCATGTGTTTCCCTCCGAGCGGCTTCTGCCGAATAAACTATTTAAAAAATAATTCTTTACAAGGAACAAGGTACGATACTCTGGACTTTACCATTGTGATTTTATTCACAATGGTAAGCGTTATCATAACCTTATTGTGTGGCGAAAGCTTGAACACCGGACAAAGACGGGCTAATATCTGGAAATGTATGCTGATTTGACCCTGTGTGTGCAACGATGTTACCCTAACAAGGCTATAGTTACGCTGAGAATACAGCGGCACATTTTATATTCAAATTACGAATTACGAGGTACGAAAGACGAAAGGAACTTTTACAATGAGAAGAAGAACAAGAAGATCATACAATTCATATGGGACACGTGGTCCTCGGAGAATATGGAAAGTTCTCTTAGGCATCCTGATTATTATTGCACTGATAGCAGGGTGGGGAGCATGGAAGGTATTTACGCCTTATCAGCCTGACGAGACGGCGGCGGCTGCATTAGCCGAAGTAGCGGATGCTGTGAAAGTAAATGAACAAGAACATTGGGTTGGTTTTGAGCCTGTAAAAAGAAGCGGAGCTGGAGTCATTTTGTATCCAGGGGCGTTGGTGAAGCCCGAAAGCTATGCGCCTTTGGCACGCCGTCTGGCGGAAAAGGGTCATCATGTGATTATTGCAAAAATGCCACTCAACCTTGCATTGATCTCCCCGGATCTAGCGAATGAAGTGCTAAAGGCATATCCGAAAGAAGCGTTTGTTATTGGAGGTCATTCGTTAGGTGGAGTAATGGCGGCCCGATATGCAGCTGCGCATCCTGATCAGGTCAAAGGTGTATTTTTCCTTGCCTCCTACCCGGATAACAAAGGAAATTTAAAGGATAAAAATCTGCCTGTTATTTCTCTACTGGGAAGTGATGATGGAGTCGTCCAGATGGAAAATGTCCAAAGTGGTAGAACTTATTTACCAGCCAACACGCTGTATTTTACAGTCGAAGGGGGTAATCATGCTCAATTCGGCAGTTATGGTGCCCAAAAAGGGGATAATCCTGCAAAAATTAGCGCTGTCGAGCAATGGAATCAGACGGTAACGGCTTTACAGGACTGGATGAAAGAAAGTGTGGATGTGGCTCCTAAGAATCAGTAAAGGAGGTATGCTGCATGTCTGAGCTGATCGTGCAGGGGGAGCGGTACCCATGCCGTGGTATTCTATTGGATAAAGATGGAACGTTGCTGGATTTTATTCAGTTGTGGGGCCCCTGGGCTCGTTCTATACTGGATATGATGGAGCAGCATCTTGCCGTGGCGGGTGCCGGTTTTACGGTGGAAAAAGGTACCGTTCTAGGTACTGTTCACGATCAGGAGGGGCGTGTGATCGGTTACGATCCTTCTGGCCCGCTGGCCATGGGGACGGTGGACGAAAGTACAGGGGTACTGGCTTGGCAGCTTTATACTGCTGGTGTACCGTGGAATGAGGCTGTGCGGCTTGTCCGCGACTTTAATAAAACGGCGATGGCTGATATTCGGCGACATCGGGCAGCGAAGGTGTTTCCAGGATTGCGGACGTTGCTTGAGCAAAGCCGCCATGCCGGGTTGAAGCTGGCAGTTGTGACCTCTGACAGTACCGAGGCTGCACAGGAGCATTTGGAGTGGATGGGGCTGACATCTTATTTTGACGAGATTATCGGACATGATAGGGTTACATACGGTAAGCCTGACCCGGAAATGGCTGAAAAAGCCTGCGCGTTACTAGGACTGTCGCCGGCGGACGTGGTAGTCATCGGAGACAGCAATGGGGATATGCAGATGGGCAAACGTGCCGGAGTGCGGCTCGCTATTGGATTTGCGCCAGAAGCAGAACGTTCTGGTCATTTACTGGATGCGGATAAGGTTGTTCGTGGATATGAAGAACTGGAGGTGCGTAGAGTATGAAAGTGAATACGTTGGCGGAATGGATACAGCAATCGCAGAATGTTGTTTTTTTCGGCGGAGCAGGCACATCGACGGAAAGCGGTATTCCGGATTTTCGTTCGGCAGCAGGCCTGTATCAAAGTGAGGAGAAATTGCCTTATTCCCCTGAGGTTATGCTGAGCCGTTCATTTTTTGTGAAGCATCCTGAGGTGTTCTTCGACTTCTATCGCAGCAAAATGCTGCATCCCGATGCTGAGCCGAACGGTTGTCATCATTTCCTCGCGTCATTGGAAAAACAAGGCCGTCTAAAAGCGGTTGTGACCCAAAATATTGACGGTTTACATCAGGCTGCAGGTAGTGTGAATGTACTAGAACTTCATGGCTCGGTACATCGCAACCACTGTATGGAATGTGGACGCTTTTACAGTCTAGATGAAGTGATGAACAGCTCTGAGGTTGTACCCAAATGTCCGATAGATGGAGGAATTATCAAACCGGATGTCGTTTTATATGAGGAGGAGCTGAATCAGGATACCATTATTCAATCCGTTCAGGCTATTTCGCAGGCTGATCTGCTGTTAATTGGAGGAACGTCGCTGACAGTACATCCCGCTGCGGGCTTGATTACTTATTTTCGTGGTAAACATACGGCGCTGTTGAATACAGATCCGACCTCGTATGATCATAAGGCGGATCTTTTAATCACTGATCCAATCGGTAAAGTTATGGAAAAACTTGCTCATCAATTAGGTTTGTAATCGTTTTCTTGTCAACGCCTGGATAAAAGCGCTATGATGATGTTGTGATGGACATTACAATGTTTCGAGAGAGGCTGGGATAGCATGGTTTATTTAGCTGGCGAAGATCGTTATGAAAGTATGAAATATAACCGTACAGGGAGATCAGGTCTAAAACTGCCCGCTATTTCGCTGGGCTTGTGGCACAATTTTGGCGGGATTAACAACGCGGAGAATGGCCGTAGCATGATTACCCGCTCCTTTGATCTGGGAATTACGCATTTTGATTTAGCTAATAACTATGGCCCTCCTGCGGGATCAGCTGAGGAATTTTTTGGACAAGTTTTAGCCAGTGATATGAAACCGTACCGGGATGAGTTGGTCATCTCCACCAAAGCGGGCTACAATATGTGGGCAGGGCCTTATGGAGACTGGGGATCTCGCAAGTATATGATATCTAGTCTGGATCAGAGCCTGAAGCGGATGGGGCTGGACTATGTCGATATATTCTACTCTCACCGATTTGATCCTGATACGCCGCTGGAAGAAACGATGGGAGCACTGGATCATATCGTACGTTCTGGCAAAGCGCTGTATGTGGGTGTGTCCAATTATAGTGCGGAGCAAACAGCGGAAGCAGCTCGCATTCTGAAGGAACTGGGAACACCGCTTCTGATTCATCAGCCGAAATACTCCTTGCTTGACCGCTGGATTGAAAATGGATTACAAGATGTACTGGACGAAAACGGGGTAGGCAGCATTGCCTTTTGCCCGCTGGCGCAGGGATTGCTGACCAATAAATATTTGAACGGAATTCCTGAGGATTCACGTGCAGCGAGTACATCGGTTTTCCTGAATGAGAACCATGTGACGCCAGAGACACTTCGCAAGGTACGCGCCCTGAATCAGATGGCTGCTGCACGCGGACAAAGTTTGGCTCAATTCTCGCTGGCCTGGGCTCTGCGCGGCGAACGTCTGACCTCTGTCTTGATTGGGGCAAGCCGTGTAAGCCAAATTGAAGAAAATGTTGCTACCTTATCCAATCTGGACTTTTCTCAGGAGGAACTGGATCGGATTGATTCGATTCTGAATGCCGGGAACTGACAGGACGGCGGCACAGCCTAATGGCGAAAGTTAATTTGTAGTCATCGGCCTAATTTCGTGTTCTCTTATACAATATAAATTAACAGCCCGTATCCGTTTGAAGGATGCGGGCTGTTTAAGTCTGTTTTACGACTGTGGATACTGCTTAACCTTGCTTCGGTACTCGGTTGGAGACTGACCACAGAAGCGCTTGAATTGACGTGAGAAATATAAGGCATCAGTTAGTCCGACCGAAGCGGCCACTTGCTCTACCGATAGTTCAGGACGCTCACGCAGCAGTTGACGTGATTTGTCAATTCTTAGCTTAAGCAGATAGGTGACGGGGGAGATGCCCGTTTCCTTTTTGAATATCCGTGACAAATACGCACGATTATAGCCAAGTCCTTCAGACATTTGCTCAATGGAAACGGGATGTGCGTACTGAGTGGACATATATTGCACCATCTGCTTGACTGTACGTTGAATTTGCGAATCCGCCCCGGACGGATCAGTCCAGTCGCTCAGGTAATTGCCTGCTTCCCCCATAATCAGATACAAATAGCCCAAGGCTGATAAATGAGAACTAGATTTTCTGCTATAAAAGGCCAATTGCATTTGTTTCAAATAACCGGGGATGGGACTTTGACCGGAAGCATGGAAGACAGGCTGGTGAACACGCAACCCTGCCCCTTGCACCACCTGCTCAGTATGGTGTCCGGTAAACGCAGACCAACGATAACGCCACGGTTCCTCTTCATCAGAGATATAGCTCACCAGCTGACCAGGATGGATAAGGAAAAAATCGTTTTCTTCAAGCTGATATGTGTGCTGTTCCGTTCGGAAGATGCCTTTGCCCGATTCTACAAAGTGGAGCAGATAGTAATCATAGATTTTCGGCCCTACGGCATGACCGGATTTGGTTTGGCTCTCTCCTGCAAAAAGCACATGCAGTGGGCTATTTTCATAAAACACTGGATTAGAGGCGACAGCATAACTATATGAATGCGCTTGCAAAATAGGGTCATCCTTCCTGCATTTGTGAATAGTTTAGCGTATGCGGTATACTTACATTGTACATATCCAAGTCACATTTATCCATAGCTTAAACACATGGATGCATTACATTGTGTGACGCTTTCATTTATACTGAAATCATAAGAGATGTCAACCTGATTAAGATGTTACAGGGAAATCAGGTGGCCTTTACTAACGGTATACGAGGTGGATGCGGATATGAACTCTACTGAATTAAAGAAACATTTTATTAAAAAATATGGCGAAAGCAGCAATGAACTGCGGATATTTCATGCACCTGGACGTGTCAATCTGATTGGAGAGCATATCGACTATAATGGTGGTTATGTACTCCCGGCTGCGCTGGAATTTGGAACGACGCTGATCCTTCGTGCGCGTAATGATGATAAGATTCATTTTGCTTCGACAAACCTGTCGTATGAAGTATCTATCTCCCGCGGAGAAATAGGTAAAAACAAAACGGATGAGTGGGTGGACTATCCGGTGGGCGTGTTGGTAGAGCTAGCTGATAAGGGAGTTTATCCGTCTAAGGGATATGACCTGCTCTATCACGGAGAAATACCGAACGGTGCTGGATTATCCTCTTCAGCCTCCATTGAGGTTGTTACAGGATACGCGTTCCTCACTATTGAAAAACAGAAAACAGATACGGTCGAAATCGCTTTGTTGTCCCAGCGAGCAGAAAACAATTACGTTGGTGTCAATTGCGGCATTATGGACCAGTTCGCTGTAGCGAACGGAGCAGCTGATCATGCAATTCTACTGATGTGCGATACGTTGGATTACCGCAAAGTTCCATTCCGTACGGGAGATTATAAGTTGGTGATCGGCAATACAAATAAGCGTCGCGGTTTGGTGGACTCGGCCTATAACGAGCGTCGTAGCCAATGTGCCGAAGCACTGTCCATTTTGCAGCAGCAGGAGCCGTCACTGGAATACCTCGCTCAGCTGGATGAGACGCGTTTCGGAGAGCTTCAGCACCACATCACGGACGAAACAGTGCGTCGGCGGGCACAGCATGTGGTGGAGGAAAACGCTCGTGTATTGGCCTCTGTCGATGCTCTCGCGGCGAATGAACTTGCAGCTTTTGGTCAGTTAATGAATGCTTCTCATGATTCATTACGCGATTTGTATGAGGTCAGCTGCACGGAGCTGGACGTCATGGTTGAAGAAGCCCGACGCATTCCTGGCACGTTGGGTGCTCGTATGACGGGAGCTGGATTTGGAGGGTGTACGGTTTCGTTGGTTCATGAGGACGATGTTGAACGTTTTGTGAAGGAAGTCGGCGAAGCTTATCAGACCCGCACAGGGCTGGAAGCCAGCTTTTATGTATGCAAGGCAGGAGACGGAGTTAAAGAACTGAAGGAGGACGAATAACATGGCCATTTTAGTAACAGGTGGAGCTGGATATATCGGTTCACATACCGTAGCAGAATTGTTGAATCTGGGAGAAGAAGTTGTGGTGCTGGATAATTTGCAAACAGGGCACAAAGCAGCGTTGCTTGGGGGCAAGTTGTATGAAGGGGATTTGAGGGATAAAGAATTACTGTCCAAACTGTTCTCTGAAAATAGTATCGATGCAGTTATCCATTTTGCAGCCAACTCGCTGGTTGGAGAAAGTATGCAAAATCCTGGTAAATATTACGACAACAATGTATTTGGCACGCTGAGCTTGTTGGAGGCGATGAAAGATGCCGGAGTGCGCCGAATTGTATTTTCCTCTACTGCGGCTACCTACGGCGAACCGGAAAAGGTGCCGATTGAAGAGGGTGACCGTACAGAGCCAACCAACGTGTATGGTGAAACAAAGCTGATGATGGAGCGCATGATGTCGTGGTTTGATAAAGTTTTAGGCATCAAATATGTGTCTTTACGGTATTTTAATGCGGCTGGTGCGCATGAGAGCGGCAAGATCGGCGAAGATCACCGACCAGAAAGTCATCTGATCCCATTGGTGCTCCAGACAGCCTTGAAACAGCGTCCACACATCGCTGTGTTTGGTGAGGACTATGCGACACCTGACGGCACATGTGTTCGGGATTACATTCACGTAAGTGATCTGGCGGATGCTCATGTGCGTGCAGTAAATTATTTGCGCGAAGGCAATGACAGCAACGTGTTCAATCTGGGCAACGGACAGGGCTTCTCTGTGAAAGAAGTAATTGAGACAGCACGCAAGGTCACCGGGCTCGAGATTCCAGTTGTGACAGAACCTCGCCGCGCAGGCGATCCAGCGATATTGGTTGCATCTTCTGACAAGGCTCGTTCGGTGTTGGGCTGGAGTCCAGCGCGTACCCAACTGGAGGATATTATTAGCGGAGCATGGGGATGGCATCAGTCGCACCCTCACGGCTACGGCGACGAATAGACGGGAGACGATGACATATGAGCGAGCGCCAATCTGCAGATAAAGGCCAAGGCCGGGAACATTCCCGGCATCTGGCCCATGACATCGACGAAACTGTACAGCAGTCGGCTCTATATGCGGTGGAGCAACTGGTTGCATTCGCACAAAATAAGGGCTTGGTCGGTCCGCAAGACACAGATTACAGCCGTAATTTGTTATTGGATCAGTTTGGTTTTTCCGAGCCTTATTCAGGTAGGGATGTAGGGGGCATTATGGCCCCTGAAGCCCTCCAGCCTGTGCTTAATGTATTGATAGATTATGGTTTTGCCATAGGCCTTATCCCCGAAAACACAGATACGTATCGTGATTTGCTGGATTCCAAAATTATGGGACTACTGATGGCGAGACCATCTGAAGTCATCCGTGACTTTCATCAAACGGAGGCTGAACGTGGCATAGAGGCGGCGACTGATGCTTTTTATCAATTATCTATCGATTCGAACTACATCCGAATGGATCGGGTTGCCAGCAATGTGTACTGGAATCAGTCGACATCTTACGGAGATATGGAAATTACGATTAATTTGTCCAAGCCAGAAAAAAGTCCCAAGGAAATTGCGATGGCGAAGCTTTTGCCGCCGCCTGTTTATCCCAAGTGTCAATTATGCCGTGAAAACGTTGGATATGCAGGAAGAGTAAATCATCCGTCCCGTCAAAATTTGCGTATCATTCCGGTGGAATTGAATGGGGAACCGTGGTTTTTTCAATATTCACCCTATGTGTATTACAACGAGCATTGCATCGTGTTCCATCATAATCATGTACCGATGAAGCTCACGAAGGATACACTGCGCCGATTACTGGCCTTTACGAAAGCGTTTCCGCATTATTTTATTGGCTCCAATGCGGATCTGCCGATTGTCGGCGGATCGATTCTGACCCATGATCATTTTCAGGGTGGTCGTCATACATTCCCAATTGAAAAAGCGGGTGTGGACGGCGTATACCATAATGAAGCGTTCCCGCAGGTTACAGCAGGGATTGTAAATTGGCCGATGTCGGTCATCCGTTTTACGTCAACAGATGCCGAGGCGCTGTTGGAAGCGGGAAATGCTGCTTTTGAAGCCTGGAAAGCTTATAGTGATCCTGTAGCTGATGTCCTCTCTCATACAGAGCAAGAGGGGGAAACGATTCCGCATAATACTGTGACGCCGATTGTGCGCCGTGATTCCGAAGGCAGGTATCAGATGGATCTCGTACTGCGCAACAACCGAACGAGTGAAGAGTACCCGGAAGGTATTTTTCATCCTCACCGCGAGATGCATCACATCAAGAAGGAAAATATCGGTCTGATCGAAGTTATGGGACTTGCCATATTACCGGGGCGGCTCAAGGATGAACTGGATGGAATTGCAGATATTTTGTGTGGGGATGACAAACTGGCTGTGGCTGTACAGCAAGAAGGACATCCGCTGTTTAAGCATGCAGACTGGATTTACCAGTTAAACACTCGGTTCGGTCGTTTGCCTGACAAGGAGACGGCTGTTCGTACCATACAAAATGAGGTTGGACTGAAATTCAGTGAAATTTTAGAGCATGCAGGAGTATATAAACGGAATCCGTCCGGACAGCAGGCCTTTGGTCGTTTTATGAAACAATTGGGATATACTTTGGGAGAATAAAATTGCTTGCGAAGCACATACTATACTACGAGAACCCTCCCAAGATATGACATGGAACCATGCTCCTCAAGGAGTGTGGTTTTTTTCTGAAAACAAAGCAGATTTGTTTCCTGTAACCGAAAAGGTTATAATAGAGTAGTTTCTTAATATTAAACTTTAGAACTATTGGAGGCGAGCGTTTGCGATGAAAGCATTCGAATTTTATAATCCTACACAATTGATCTTCGGTAAAGGACAATTGGAGGCTCTCAAGCGTGAAGTTCCTAAATATGGTAAACGTGTATTGCTTGTATATGGCGGCGGCAGCATTAAGCGCAGCGGCTTGTATGATAATGTAATAGGTTTGCTTGGTGAAATCGGTGCAGAGGTAACGGAACTGGCTGGTGTGGAACCGAATCCTCGCTTATCTACAGTACATAAAGGCGTGGAATTGTGTAAAACACATCAAATCGACCTCGTTCTGGCTGTAGGAGGCGGTAGTGTGCTGGATTGTTCCAAAGCCATTGCTGTTGGTGCAAAATATGATGGCGACATGTGGGATTTTGCAGAGCGTAAAGCGGCACCACAGGCAGCATTGCCATTAGGTACGGTTTTAACTATGGCAGCCACTGGTTCTGAAATGAATGCGGGTTCTGTTATTACAAATGAAAAAACACAGGAAAAATTGGGCTGGGGCAGCGTATTTGCGTTCCCTGCGTTTTCTATTCTTGATCCAGTGAACACATACTCACTGCCGCAAAATCAAACGGTTTACGGAATCGTAGATATGATGTCACACACGCTGGAGCATTATTTCCATCTGGAATCCAATACTCCGGTCCAACTTGGCTGGTGCGAAACGATTTTGCGTACGGTAATGGACGCGGCTCCAGGTCTGGTCAACGATCTGGAAAACTACGAGCTGCGTGAAACAATTATGTATTGTGGTACGATGGCGCTGAACGGCTTCCTGAACATGGGGCTGACAGGTGACTGGGCTACTCACAATATCGAGCATGCGGTGTCTGCTGTTTATGATATTCCACATGGTGGAGGACTGGCTATTCTGTTCCCGAACTGGATGAAACACAATCTGCATGTGAAGCCTGAACGCTTCAAACAACTGGCTGTCAATGTGTTCCATGTAAACCCAGAAGGCAAGAGTGATGAGGAAGTGGCGCTGGAAGGTATTCAGGCGTTGCGTGATTTCTGGAACTCGATTGGTGCACCAAGCCGTCTGGCTGATTACGAGATTGATGCGTCCAAAATCGATGTTATGGCTGATAAAGCTGTGAAATTCGGATCTTTTGGTGGCTTTAACAAGCTCAATCGCGAAGATGTAGTCGAAATTTACAAAGCATCCCTGTAAAACGACATTTGTATCATTTAAAGCACGTTTGTGCGTCATTAGACGTACGAACGTGCTTTTTTGGGTTTGATTTGGGATATTGGAGGAAAATTTTGAAACTTTTTTAGGTTGAATACGTAAACATAGTTATAGACTGGAAACCAGACTGAAAAGGTACATGGAAGGAGGAGTCGCATGGAAACCATATTTTGGTGGCTATTGGCAGGGGGCGCTATCTTTACCGTGGTCAGTGTGCTGATCGGGGATGTACTCGGTAGTTGGCTGGATGGTGCATTGGAGCTGCCGGGCCTTGACTGGTTCAGACCTGTCGTTTTACTTGGAGCCATGACCGCTTTTGGCGGAGCTGGAGTACTGCTGACAAAGTATACCGGGCTGAGCACGGGATGGGTCGTCGTGCTTGCTTTAGGAATTTCGTTTGTCATCGGAATACTCGTGTTCTTTGCGTTTATCAAACCCATGGCGAATTCGGAGGTATCCAGCGGCTTCTCCATGCGTGAGCTGACTGGCCGGATTGGTGAGGTCACCATTCCTGTTCCTGAGGTTGGTTACGGGGAGGTTATGATCCGCTTGGGTGCAGGCAACACCATACATACAGCATCGAGCTTTGATCACAAACCGCTTGCTGCGGGAACCCGTATCGTCGTGGTTGAGGTCGCAGAGGGCGTCGTCCGCGTAGCGTACCTGGACACCTAGACGGCGCAATCGCTTAACTTGAAGGGAGCGTGATCGGGAGTGTCAAATTTGCAAGATATTGTGCTGGTCCCTGGGATTGTTGTTATCGTTATCGTCATATTAGGGATCGCTTTTTGGGCCCGCTACAAAACGGTAGGGCCGGATGAAGGGATGATCGTGACGGGTTCTTTTCTGGGAAATAAAAATATTTCCGAGGATGACTCTGGACGTAAAATTAAAATTGTACGCGGCGGGGGGGCCTTCATTTGGCCTATTTTCCAGCAGTCCGAATTCATCTCTCTGTTGTCCCATAAACTGGACGTAACCACACCGGAAGTGTATACGGAGCAAGGAGTTCCCGTGATTGCGGATGGTGTGGCGATCATCAAGGTCGGCAGTTCTATTGAAGATGTGGCTACAGCAGCCGAGCAGTTCATCGGGAAGCCACTGGAGGCTCTTAGGGGAGAGGCTCAGGAAGTGCTGGAAGGGCATTTACGCGCAATCCTCGGCTCGATGACAGTGGAGGAAGTATATCGTAATCGGGATCGGTTTGCGCAGGAAGTACAGGGCGTGGCTGCTCGTGATCTAAAAAAAATGGGCTTGCAAATTGTTTCATTCACCATCAAAGATGTGCGTGATAAGCACGGATATCTGGATGCGCTTGGTAAGCCGAGAATTGCCGCTGTGAAACGGGATGCTGAGATTGCGGAAGCAGAAGCTGTGCGGGATGCCCGGATTCAGAAGGCGCGTGCGGAACAGGAAGGCCAGAAGGCCGAACTGCTGCGAGATACCAACATTGCCGAGGCAGCCAAAGAGAAAGAACTGAAAGTGGCTTCGTTTAAAAAAGAACAGGATACAGCGAAGGCAGAAGCCGATCAGGCTTATCACATCCAGGAGGCCCGTGCCAAGCAGACTGCCGTCGAGGAGCAGATGAAGGTCGAGCTGGTGCGCAAAGAACGGGAAATTGACCTTCAATCCAAGGAAATACAGGTACGTGAAAAGCAATATGATGCGGAAGTGAAAAAGAAGGCAGAAGCCGATCGGTATGCGGTCGAACAAGCGGCGGAAGCAGATAAATCGCGTAAAATGCGTGAGGCTGAATCACTGCAATACTCGATTGAGACACAGGCTAAAGCGTCAGCTGAACAAAAACGTCTAAACGGGCAAGCAGAAGCGGATGCCGAACGCGCCAAAGGTACGGCAGACGCAGATGTCATCCGTTTGCGTGGACTTGCAGAAGCGGAGGCCAAGGAAAAACTGGCGGAGGCGTTCCAGAAGTTTGGAGAGGCTGCCGTGCTCGATATTATCGTAAAAATGCTGCCTGAGCTGGCTGGACGTATTGCCGAACCGATTGCGTCCATCGATAAACTCACCGTAGTTGATACAGGAAAAGGAGAAGGGGCAGCGCGTGTCAGCAATTATGTCACCGAACTGATGGCTACGGCGCCCGAGATGCTGAAAAGTGTATCTGGTATTGATGTGGAGCAGTTAATCAAGGGGCTGACCACTGGGAAAAAAGGCCTTCATTCCGTGCCGTCCTCCGGTGAAGCGAACAAGCAGCCTCTTCCAGCCTCGGTGGAGGCAGCACTAACAGATAAAGAATAACGATAAGTCTTTGGGAGCTTCTATCCCTAACCAAAAGACCGCTTTTCATCACAGCATTTTCCGGCAATGTGATGAAAAGCGTTTTCTTTTTATTGACCTTTAGCCGAATATTTGGTACTTTAACGTGGATTCCTCTGAGCTTCATGCTATAATTCTTAGGATCAAGGTTCTGATAAAAGAGGTGCGGATGTGAGCAGCCTAAAAGTGGCCAAAGCGCTGAATAACAATGTGATTATAGGAATGCACCCCGAGCATGATGAGGTTGTCGTGATTGGAAAAGGAATCGGTTTCAATCGCAGACCCGGCGATCTTATGCCGTTGGATTCAGTTGAAAAATTATTTATATTAAAAAGCCATGAAGAACAGGAGCAATACAAACGGTTGCTTCCTGAGCTGGATGAAAAGCTCATCGAGGTCATCGGTGAGGTGCTTCATCTTGTTCAGCTTCAAGCAAAGAAGCCTCTAAATGAGCACATTCTGATTGCTTTAACTGACCATATCGCTTTTTCCATAAACCGTCATAAACAGGGAATTACGATTCATAATCCGTTTTTGTATGAGACTAGGGAAATATATCCTCAGGAATACAAGATGGCTGAGCAGGCTGTTGCTTTAATCAGGGATAAGATGAATGTAGATCTGGGAGAAGATGAAATCGGATTCGTGGCCCTGCATATTTATAGCGCCATGACAAACCAGCATATTTCCGAGGTTAGGAAGGATTCTCGTCTGATTGCTGATATGGTTCAGGTTGTCGAGACGACACTGGATTATCGAATTCCTCTCCAATCCCTTGATTATTCTCGACTGCTGACTCATCTGAGGTTTGCGATTGAACGTGTGCGCCGGGGAGAGATTGTGCAGGAGATTTATCGATTGGACAAGCTTTTGAATGAAGAATATCCAGAAATGTATATGCTGTCCTGGAAACTGACGAAGATTATGGAGAAAAGGCTACGTAAACCTGTTTATCCGGCTGAGGTTAGTTATTTGACAATGCATCTGCAGCGGTTGTCCCAACGCAAAGAGCAGGGGGAGCAACAAAAAGTGATAAAACCGGAATAAAAAAGTATTGCCTCGCATTTAGTGGGGTGCTATAATCAATTTTGCAATGAGGAAGACAACAACTGAACATTTAACGTGTTACTGATTCGATCAGGCATGAGTTGTTTTAAGTTATGATTGTTTACAGCCTACTGGGGTAAGCTATATCCCAAGGTTGTTTTCAAACATACTTAAATCGGCTCATGCCTTTTTTGTTGTTTTGCCTCTGTTCTAAATTTCAGAGAAGGATGTGGAAGGTATGTTTAAAAAGCTTTTCGGCGTTTTACAGCGTGTCGGTAAAGCATTAATGCTTCCTGTAGCGATTTTGCCAGCTGCGGGGCTTTTATTGGGTATCGGTAACATGCTGGTCAATCCTGATTTTCTCCAGTACATTCCGGCATTAAATGCGGGCTGGGTTCAATCGGTTGCGACGATCATGATGAATGCCGGACAAATCGTTTTTGATAATCTGGCACTGTTGTTCGCAGTCGGCGTAGCCGTCGGTCTGGCGGGCGGTGAAGGTGTAGCAGGTTTGGCTGCCATCATCGGTTACCTCGTTATGAACATTACTCTGGGTACAGCCGTGGGTGTCACACCTGGTCTGATTGCTCAAAAAATACCGGGTTATGCGAACGTGTTGGGAATTCCAACGCTTCAAACCGGGGTGTTCGGCGGGATAATCATCGGTATACTGGCCGCAGCCATGTACAACCGCTTTTTCAAAATTGAGCTTCCTTCGTATCTGGGCTTTTTCGCGGGTAAGCGTTTCGTTCCAATTGCAACGGCGGTATCCTCACTTATTGTCGGACTAGCACTGGTTCTGATCTGGCCTCCAGTTCAACAAGGACTTAACGCAGTATCTCACTTTATGGTGTATTCCAACCCGACTTTGTCGGCGTTCCTGTTCGGGGTTATCGAACGCGCGCTGATTCCATTTGGTTTGCATCACATTTGGTATTCACCGTTCTGGTTTGAGTTTGGTGAATATGTTAACAAAGCAGGTCAAACTGTTCACGGTGACCAGCAGATCTTCTTCAGCCAGCTTCGCGACGGAGTGGCTTTGACAGCAAGTACGTTCCAAGTGGGTAAATTCCCATTCATGATGTTCGGTTTGCCAGCAGCAGCGCTTGCGATGTACCATGAAGCAAGACCAGAACACAAAAAATATGTAGCAGGTATTATGGGTTCAGCAGCATTGACTTCGTTTTTGACAGGTATTACGGAGCCACTGGAATTTTCCTTCCTGTTCGTAGCTCCACTGCTGTTTGCAGTACACTGTATATTCGCAGGTCTGTCATTTATGACCATGCAAATTTTACATGTCAAAATCGGTATGACCTTCTCAGGCGGATTTATTGACTTCCTGATTTTCGGGATTATTCCAACCCGTACGCCTTGGTGGTATGTAATCATCGTCGGTCTGATTTTGGCAGTTATTTACTACTTCGGATTCCGATTCATCATACGGAAATTCAACTTGAAAACACCAGGGCGTGAAGAAGCCACAGAAAATGTGAATGGCGCAGCAACTGGTAGTAGTGACGAGCTCCCACACAACATTTTGGCAGCTTTCGGCGGTTCATCGAATATCAAGCATCTGGATGCTTGTATCACACGTCTTCGGATCGAGGTTAATGAGAAATCGAACGTTGACAAAGCTCGTCTGAAACAACTTGGCGCATCGGGTGTCCTTGAAGTCGGTAACAATGTACAGGCAATTTTCGGTACACGTTCCGACACCATTAAAACTCAAATGGCTGATATCATGGCTGGACGTACACCTGCACCAGCTCCGGCGCAACCTGCTCCACAAGAGGAGAAGGAAGCTGGAGAAGAACAACAAACCATTATTGTAGAAGATATTGTAATGCCTGTTAACGGCGAATTGGTTGATATCTCGACGGTTCCCGATCCGGTATTTGCAGAACGTATGACAGGTGACGGCTTTGCGGTCGTGCCGAATGATGGAACGATTGTGTCCCCTGTTTACGGCAAAGTATTCAATGTATTCCCGAGCAAGCATGCGGTTGGTATCCAATCCGATGGCGGTAAAGAAGTGCTTGTTCATATCGGGGTGAATACAGTGAAGCTTAAAGGTCAAGGATTTGACGTTTTGGTGAACGAAGGCGATCTTGTGTCAGCTGGCCAGCCTATTATGAAAGTAGACCTGGAATACGTGAAGGCAAACGCTAAATCCATCATCTCACCTGTCATTTTTACTAACCTTCCTGAAGGTTCTTCGGTAACTTTAAACAAAACTGGAGTATTGAAGGCTGGCGAAGATGGTATAATTACGATAAAATAAACTCTATGTGTTTCGGATTAGTTGGTTAGGCGGCTTAGGCCGTCTGATCAATTATTCGGTATACTGCGTGTAAACAAATATTATCTTTAGGAAAGTGGGAGGAACAAATTATGCAAACAACTTTTAGAATTACGGATGAAGACGGTATCCATGCACGTCCTGCAACTGCGCTGGTAAATACAGCTAACAAATTCAGCGGTGCTGAATCTTTTGCCGAAGCTAACGGTAAAAAAGTAACTTTGAAATCCATTCTGGGTGTATTGTCTCTGGGTCTGGAACAAGGCGATACTATTAACATTATCTGCGAAGGCGCTGAAGCTGCCGAAGCACTGAAAGCTCTTGAAAATGTAATCGTCAACGAAGGGCTGGGCGAAGTTCATGCTTAAGATTTCTGGGATTGCCGCTTCGGCAGGCATAGCCATTGCCCGGGCGTTTATCTTGGAGCATCCGAATTACGCTGTAGAGAGACGCGCGGTTGGTGATGTTGAAGCTGAAATCGCAAGATTGGATGCGGCTTTGGCACAATCTCAAACCGAATTGGAATCGATTAAGGAGAAAACGCTTAAGGAACTGGGAGAGAAAAAAGCAGAAATTTTTGCATCTCACCTGCTCATTTTGAATGACCCTGAATTGATCGATCCGGTTAAAGCTAAAATCAGAGACGAGCAGCTTAATGCTGACTATGCTTTGAATGAAGTAGCTACACAGTTCATTTCCATGTTTGAAAACATGAAAAGTGCCTATTTGCAAGAACGCGCATCGGACATGCGTGATGTAACCAAGCGGATCCTGAATCACCTGCTTGGTGTTCATTTTGTTAGTCCTGCAGAAATTGCCGAAGAAACGATTGTGCTTGCAGAAGATTTGACACCTTCCGACACAGCTCAGCTGAACCGTGAATTTGTTAAAGGTTTTGCAACGAATATCGGCGGACGTACTTCGCATTCGGCTATTATGGCTCGCTCACTTGAAATTCCTGCAGTTGTGGGAACGAAAAATATATTGTCTCAAGCTAAAAGCGGCGATTTGATTATCGTTGATGGTTTGGATGGTCACGTATTCGTGAACCCTACCGAAGAGATTGTTGCAGAATACCGTGCTAAACAAGTGGCATACGACAAGCAACGCGAAGAGTGGCGCAAGCTGCGCGGCGAAGCTACGGTTTCTGTCGATGGTGTCCATGTCGAACTGGCAGCCAATATTGGTACGCCTAATGATGTAGCTGGTGTCCTGGACAACGGTGGTGAAGGCGTTGGCTTGTACCGTACGGAGTTCTTGTACATGGGACGCGATAAGCTTCCATCCGAAGAAGTACAGTATACAGCGTACAAAACTGTTCTGGAAAGAATGGAAGGTAAACCGGTTGTAGTCCGTACTTTGGATATCGGTGGTGACAAAGAACTTCCTTATCTGGACCTGCCGAAAGAAATGAATCCGTTCCTCGGATTCCGTGCTATTCGCCTGTGTCTGGATCGCCAGGATATTTTCCGCACTCAATTGCGTGCTTTGTTGCGTGCGAGTGTGCATGGTAACTTGCGCATCATGTTCCCAATGATTGCTACGCTGAACGAATTCCGTGAAGCTAAAGCTGTTTTGTTGGAAGAAAAGGAAAAATTGGTAGCTGAGGGTGTATCCGTATCCGAAGAAATTCAACTGGGCATCATGGTAGAAATTCCTTCTACAGCGGTATTGGCTGACCAATTCGCAAAAGAAGTAGATTTCTTCAGTATCGGTACAAACGATCTGATTCAATACACAATGGCAGCGGATCGCATGAACGAGCGGGTTTCTTACCTGTATCAACCATACAATCCATCCATTCTGCGTCTGGTGAAAATGGTTATTGATGCCGCTCACCGTGAAGGACGTTGGGTTGGTATGTGTGGCGAAATGGCAGGAGATACAACAGCAATTCCGTTGCTGCTGGGTCTCGGACTTGATGAGTTCAGTATGAGCGCCACTTCCATTCTGCCAGCACGTAGTCAAATTTCCAAGTTGTCCCGTGCGGACATGGAAAAACTGGCTACAAAAGCTCTGGACATGCAAACAGCAGAACAGGTTGTTGAATTGGTTCAAAGCATCGAAGGCTAAGGAAGGGTATTACATTTCAAAGGTTATATCTTTTTCCAACAAAAAATTGCTGTGTACATACAGCAGCCGGTATCTAATTAGATACCGGCTTTTTTGCATGCTTTAAGTAGAATTTGTTTTAACTGCATGAGCAATTCAGTACAGGTTTGCGGGCTGCGGTAGTTTCGTCCAATCGTGTGACTGGAGTAGTATATGGTGCATTGAGCACCAGCTCAGGGTTCTCTTCTGCTTCCCGCGCAATATGAATCATAGTGTCGACAAAAGCATCAAGTGTTTCCTTACTTTCCGTTTCCGTGGGCTCGATCATGATGCACTCCTCTACATTCAGCGGAAAGTAAATTGTAGGTGGATGGTAGCCGAAATCAAGCAGCCGTTTGGCTACATCAAGCGTGCGCACTCCAAATTTTTTCAAGCCTCGCCCCGACATCACGAATTCGTGTTTGCAATGTCCAGGGTAGGGCAGATCAAAATGTGGAGCGAGCCGATGCATCATATAATTGGCATTGAGTACAGCGCATTCCGATACACGCTTTAAGCCATCAGGACCGTAGCTACGGATATAAGTATAGGCACGGACGAGAATACCGAAGTTCCCGTAAAAGGCTTTAACCCGTCCAATAGAATCTCCCTGTTCCCGGTCCCAGTGGTACACCCCCTGTGGATCCCGTGCGACAAGCGGCTTGGGCAAATAAGGGATGAGCCGTTGCTTTACGCCGACAGGTCCAGCGCCGGGGCCACCGCCACCGTGCGGGGTACTCATCGTTTTGTGCAAATTGAGATGCACTACATCGAAGCCCATATCTCCGGGACGGGTAATCCCCATGATGGCGTTGGAGTTCGCCCCGTCATAGTAGAGCAGACCACCCGCGTCATGCACGATGGCAGCAATGTCAGTGATTTGCTTCTCGAACAGCCCAAGCGTGTTCGGGTTGGTCAGCATGAGCGCAGCAGTGTCGTTGCCTACGGCTTGACGCAGCGCATCCAGATCCACTAGCCCCTCAGGGGTGGAAGGAAGGGTGACTGTTTCGAAGCCTGCGACGGTTGCACTGGCGGGGTTCGTTCCGTGCGACGAATCCGGCACGAGCACCTTGGTACGTCGCTCACTACGTGCTTCGTGGTATGAGCGAATCATCATCAGCCCGGTCCATTCGCCATGGGCGCCCGCGGCGGGCTGAAGCGTGACGGCATCCATGCCAGTTAACGCAGCCAAATCATTTTGGAGCGTATGCAGCAACTCCATGGCACCCTGGATGCTCTCCTCGGGCTGATATGGATGGATTTTGGCGAAGCCTGTATATCGGGCGACATCCTCATTCACCTTCGGATTGTATTTCATCGTACAGGAGCCGAGCGGATAAAATCCATTGTCCACGCCAAAATTGCGCCGGGACAAGGCGGTATAATGCCGAATAACGTCTACTTCGGATACCTCGGGTAATGCTGCAGGTTCGCTGCGCAGCGCATAGTCTGGCAAAAGCTCTGCCACCGGGCGACGGGGAACGTCGCACTCGGGAAGGGAATAGGCGATGCGACCCGGACGGCTCAATTCAAAAATGAGCGCTTGATCGTGTTCCTTTAACAGCTCTTGTTTCTGATCCTGTCCGGTATGTGTCATAGCAATCCCCCCAAGGTGTGCACAAATTGGTCAATCTCTTCTTTGGTTCTTTGCTCCGTCACGGCAATCAACATGTGACCAGCAAGTTCCTCATAGTCCCGGCCCAAATCGTAGCCAGCGATAAATCCAGCAGCTAGCAGCTCGGCCTGGAGTCTGCTCATATCTGTACCCTCAGGCAGTCTCAGGGCAAACTCGTTAAAGGTCGGTGCGTTAAACGAGGCAGTTACGCCCTTCAAGCTCAGCAATTGCTCTAAAGCATATCGGCTTTTATGCAAATTTAGCTCGGCTACTTCCTTGATCCCCTGTCTACCCATAACAGACAAGTATACAGATGCAGATAAAGCTAGCAACGCTTGATTGGAACAAATGTTAGAGGTGGCCTTTTCGCGGCGGATATGCTGTTCGCGCGCTTGCAAGGTCAGCACGAAGCCGCGTTTACCATTGCGATCAGTGGTCTGACCCACAATACGGCCGGGGATACGGCGCATATGTGCCTGAGAAACGGCAAAGTATCCACAGGTCGGACCGCCGAGAGAAGAGGAGATGCCAAGTGGCTGCGCGTCTCCTACCACAATATCCGCGCCCTGTTTGCCGGGTGTCTCCAGCAAGCCAAGTGCCAGTGGGTTGGCACTGACGACCAAAAGACCTTTGTGTGCATGGATGAGGTCAGCCATCGGCTGTAGATTTTCCACGGCTCCGAAAAAGTTGGGGCTTTGGACCAAAACAGCCGCGGTCTGTTCCGATACGGCCGCCGCTAACGCATCAGCATCCGTTACACCGTCCGAACAGCCGATCTCCACGATGTCCAAATTCAATCCGCGTGCATAGGTTGCCAATACCTGACGTGCCTCTGGATGGACGGACCTCGATACGATAAGCTGTTTACGGCGGGTAGCTGCGGCGGACAGTGAGCCCGCTTCCGCCAGTGCAGTCGCTCCGTCGTACATGCTGGCATTAGCTACAGCCATGCCCGTCAATTCGCAAATATACGATTGAAACTCGAAAATGGCTTGTAGCTCGCCTTGGCTTACTTCCGGCTGATAGGGGGTGTAGGCAGTGTAGAATTCTGAGCGTGAAGTGATGTGCTGGATGACGGACGGAATATGATGATCATAAATTCCTGCGCCAAGAAAGCTGGCATGTGTGTCTGTATTGGCATTGTGTCCGGCCAGCTCGGTCAAGTGACGGGTTAAGGCTTTCTCATCGAGTCGAGAAGAAAGAGGGAGTTCCCCTTGATATCGAATGGCCTCTGGAATGTCACTGAATAAATCATCAATGGATGATACACCGACCACACGCAGCATTTCGGTTTGATCCTGTTCAGTCATAGGGAGATAACGATGCTGCTTCATAGGTTCTGGCTCCTTTCGAAAAGCAAAATTTTAAATCCGTAAATGAGCTAATAAAAAAGTGTGAGATGAAAACCCAGAAATACATATCTGACATGTTTGCTTTATAGAAATAAGGAGAGTTTAAGATCAGCGTGGGCGCTTATAAAAGGGGGCTGCCACCACCTCGGCACGCAGGCGTTTGCCACGAATCTCAACCTCCAGTGGTGTGGAGAGGGCGCTAAAACGACTGTCCACCAAGGCGAGGCCCAGATTACGCTTCAAGGAGGGCGACTGAGTCCCCGTTGTGACCTCACCGATGTGTTGTCCTTCTGCGAATACCGGATAATGGGCGCGTGGGATACCGCGGTCCATCATTTCTAGCCCGATCAATTTACGAGGAACCCCTTGTTCTTTTTGACGCTGAAGTGCTTCTCTACCGATAAAATCTCCTTTATTCAGCTTGACGAAGAAACCCAGACCGGCTTCGAGTGGTGAAATTGTGGCAGATAACTCCTGTCCGTATAGCGGCAACCGAGCCTCAAAGCGTAGTGTATCCCGAGCACCAAGTCCAGCGGGAATCAGCCCATACGACTCACCGGAACGAAGCAAACCCTCCCATACGGCGGGTGCTTCCGCGGCAGGTACGTAAAATTCAAAACCGTCTTCGCCCGTATATCCGGTTCGTGAGACGAGTGCTTTTGCTCCGAACAATGGCACGTTCTCATGAAAGTGGAAAGATGCCAGATTCGTAATATCCGTATCTGCCACGGCTGCGGCAATACGTGCTGCTTCCGGTCCCTGCAATGCCAGCAATGCTATTGCATCAGACACATTCTCCATGTGAACGGATGCAGGCACATGACGAAGTAACCAATCCCAATCCTTATCAATGTTGGAGGCGTTCACAACGAGCATGTAGCGTTCCGGTCCTTTGCAGTAAACAAGCAGGTCGTCTACTACACCTCCATCGGGGTAACACAGGAGTGAATATTGTGCCTGACCTGGTTCCAACTGGCTGACATCATTCGTGGTCACCCTTTGTAGAAAAGCTTCGGCCTCTTTGCCTTCAACCAAAAACTCACCCATATGCGATACATCGAATAAACCCGCACGTTGCCGGACGGCCTCATGCTCCTTTTGAATGCCGCTAAACTGAACGGGGAGCTCCCAGCCTCCAAAGTCAATACAACGAACCCCAGACTGCGTCCCGTAGGATGAATATAGCGGTGTTTTTCGCAAATTAGTCATGTTTCCACTCCTATCCGGTGTAATCGGCTAAACAAAAAAGACAGGCCGAAAAAAACGTATAGACAGCAGTCTATACTCTTTTTTCAGCTCTGTCCTTGATACCAGAAAGTTACCCCGGTATGTACCGGGTTTCCTCTTGGGTGATCCGCTCCAATAGCGAATGCTCTCCAGAGATGCGTCCGGCAGAGGTCCTTTTGCCTGAGAGATTCACCTGCAATGCAGGCTTACTCCTTCGGCGCTACCTTCGGGATCAGCAGTATATTACCTGGCTTTGCAGATAACAACTTGATCCGATTCGCGTGCACAACTGTCTCACAAGCGGCAACAGCTATGCGAATCTTTTTGGCAGTCTCTCCCTCTGCGTTCATCCGCGTTTGCAGTTGTCGGGTGTTTCCCAAAGTATTTGCTATAACCCATTAATACGCAAATTCATTCAAAATGTCAATAAAAATGTCATCAAAAACAATAGAAAAAACATTTAATATATAAATAAGGATATGTAAGCGTTTGTTATAAATTATTATATTTTTATATAGAGCGCTATAGGAGGTGATATGAAGTATTTTTGTTAGTATTATTGACATGAGTGTTCTTATTGTCATAATCTTAACCTGTCTAATACAGGTGAGCAAATGCGATTTTATTCATATGGAAGTGAGGGGAACAGAATGGGTGAAGTGAAGCAGCAACTTTGGTATACAGACGAACATGAGTGGGTTCAGCGGACAGAGAATGGAACGGTGCGGATTGGTATTACAGACTTTGCACAGCACCAACTGGGTGATATTGTTTTTGTAGAATTACCTGAGGCGGGAGTAACGATTGAGCAGGGAGCGGAGATCGGTACGATTGAATCGGTGAAGACGGTATCCGACCTTTTTGCTCCGGTGACGGGAACCATATTAAAAGTGAATGAAGCGCTGGAAGGTACACCTGAGCTAGTGAATGAATCTCCATATGACAAAGGTTGGATGGTAGAAGTAGAGATGGATAAAGATGTGGAGGAATCATTGGGCAAACTACTGTCGGCGGATCAGTATGAGCAGTTGATTTCGGAGTAATAAATAGAGCAATGCAGCATGAAATAATAGCGTGTTATTCGGAATTTTATATTGATTTTTAATTGAATAAGAGCATCGTTAGTTTGCTCGATTTTTGTATAAAATAGTCGCTATGATTTGACGTAGCGGCTATTTTTTTGTCTTTTTTATGAAAACGTAATTACGTGTGTTGTTCTGATATAGTGGGTTGTCCCCATATAGGAATCATACATAATCCAGCGCGGTTTTTCGACTAATTTCTATAGCTACAGGTCATATTAAGAAGAATTATGCAGGTATAATATCTTCCTGGATAATTTAAATTTAAATGTTGTCATCAACGTTCATGACGAAAGTACGTTTTCATTTCGTTGATGAAGATAGCGCTGTCATTTAGTATGAATTTTAAGAAAAGGTAGTGATGCTTACCTACAAGGAGGATTTGAATATGAGTACATTGGACGCAAAGCCAAGTTCAAAAGGAGGCACTCGTGTCGCCGTACAGCGTTTTGGCCGTTTTCTTAGCGGTATGGTTATGCCCAATATGGGAGCCTTTATTGCGTGGGGGTTGATTACGGCACTCTTTATTCCGACCGGATGGTTCCCGAACGAAGGTTTTGCACAGTTGGTTGATCCGATGAAAAATTATTTGTTGCCGCTGCTGATTGGTTATACAGGGGGCACGATGATTCACGGACAGCGTGGAGGTGTGATCGGTGCCATCATGACGATGGGTGTCATAGTAGGAGCCGATATCCCGATGTTCCTGGGCGCGATGGTAGCTGGTCCGCTGGCTGCGTGGATATTGAAGAAGTTCGACAAGGCCATTGAAGGCAAAGTCAGATCAGGCTTTGAAATGCTGGTCAATAATTTTTCGGCCGGGATTATCGGTGCCATTCTAGCACTGCTTGCCCATGTGGCGATCGGCCCGGTTGTACAAATGATCAGTCAAGTGTTGTCGGCAGGGGTACAGTTCCTCGTGAACGCGGGGCTATTGCCGCTTGTCAACCTCATTATTGAGCCCGGAAAAGTATTATTTTTAAACAACGCGCTGAATCACGGAGTATTGAGTCCGATTGCGTTGGAGGAAGCTGCAAGAACAGGCAAATCCGTACTGTTCATGCTGGAATCCAACCCTGGGCCGGGGCTTGGTATTTTGCTGGCCTACTGTCTGTTCGGCAAAGGCTCTGCGAAGTCGTCAGCTCCTGGCGCAGTCATCATTCATTTTTTCGGCGGGATTCATGAAATTTATTTCCCTTATATTTTGATGAAGCCGATTCTGATTCTTGCAGCTATAGCTGGCGGTGTTGTGGGAACCTTCTGTTTCATGTTGACAGGTGCCGGACTGGTTGCTGCTCCTTCACCGGGTAGTATCATCGCCTATTTTCTAATGACGCCAAAAGGTGGATATTTGCCAATGCTGAGCGGGGTGATCGCTGCTGCGGTCGTATCCTTTGCTGTTGCAGCAGTGTTACTCAAGACAGGTAAGCAACAAGAAGAGGGGCTGGAGGAAGCTGCATCTCGCCTGAAAGATATGAAAAATCAAAGCAAGAGTGCCAGTGCTAACGCCACTGTAATGGAAGATAACCACGAATCTGATCGTGCTGCCGAGATTGTCGCAGATCGAACGCTCAAGGATAAATCCGAAGTGAACAAGATTGTCTTTTCCTGTGATGCAGGTATGGGTTCAAGCGCGATGGGTGCCTCGATTTTACGCAAAAAAATGAAGCAGGCGGGCGTAGGCGTAACAGTTACGAATACGGCAATCAGTGAAATTCCACAGGATGCGGATATTGTCATTACGCAAAAAACGTTGACAGACCGGGCTAAAACAGTAGTCCCGAATGCTGAACACATTTCCATTGACAATTTTCTGAAGAGTCCTGAATACGAAGCGCTGGTTGAACGTCTGAAATCCGATTCTTAATCCCCGTCATAGTCAGGCGGACTGTATGCAGTGTACGTCTCCTGCTGGAGGGATGAGCTTGGGAAGGAACGGTATGCGCTTATGAATATTACGAAACGACAACGTGACATCGTGGAATATCTTCTGGAGCAGTCCAAAGAGGTTACTGCCGGGGAAATTGCCACGAAGATCAATGTCAGCACAAGGACGGTTCATCGGGAACTGGGCGCAGTCGAGCATTGGCTGGCAACTCATGAGGTGAAGCTGGAGAAAAAGTCAGGGATTGGTATCTGTATAGATGCAGACCCAGCTCAGCTTGTATGCCTGCGAAAGCAATTGCTGTATACGAATCCAGACGAATATTCGGCTGAGGAGAGAAAGATCGTGGTTCTCTGCATGCTGCTGGATACACGGGAGCCGATCAAGCTGCTGGCGCTGGCTTCAGATCTGAAAGTCACGGTAACTACGGTCAGTCATGATCTGGACGAATTACAAGACTGGATCGGAGATCGAGGGCTCGTGCTTGTCCGCAGACGGGGATATGGTGTCGAGATTACCGGACGGGAGATAGACAAAAGACGGGCGATTTCCGAGCTGGCCCTCGAACATTTGGATGAATCTGATCTGTTTTCCAGCCAGGGAGAGGTTCGTTCTGTGACTCGTGTCTCCGACAAATTGCTGGAGATGATTGGCAGAGGGAACTTGCTGATCGTGGAAAAGGCCCTCTGGCAGCCCCATGAAAAGTGGCTGGAAAACATGGTGGAAAGCAAATATATGGAGTTGCTGATTCAGATTTGCGTTTCGCTGGCACGTCTACGACTCGGGTATGTTATGGATCCTCTTCTCTCCTATTTAAAAACAGATTCGGATGAGAATATCATGCTGCGTACAGCTATGGTAGAACGCATATGCACAGAATTGTCAGCGGCGCTGGATATTAACTTTCCGGACCCGGAACGATCTTATTTCAGGCTGCTGTTCCGTGATGCCGAGGATCATTCTACCCGGCTGCTGCCGCTCGATGATCTTGTACTGCTGGAGTCGGTTCATGAGTTGATTCGTCGTGTGGAGGAAGAAACAGGCACGCCATTGGAAGAGGACCGTGTTCTGCGTGAAGGACTGATTGCCCATATGGCTCCGGTATTCAAACGTTTGAAGGAAGGCAAGTCGATTCGTAATCCCCTCCTTCAGCAAATCCGCAAGGATTACAGCAGCTTATTCGACTCAGTGAAAAAGGCTGCGGCGGACATGACAGAAATGAAAGTCCCTGATGAAGAGATCGGATTTCTCGTCATGCATTTCGGCGCTTCGCTGGAGCGGCTGCGACAATTGCGGCGGGAGGTGCGGGCCATCGTAGTCTGCACGAGCGGCATTGGTTCATCCAGACTTCTGGCAACAAGGCTCGCCAAAGAGCTGCCACAGATCAAAATTGTGGATAGGGCCTCATGGTACGAGGCGGCGCGGATCCCCAAGGAGGATTATGATCTGATCATTTCGACAGTAGAGCTACCGCTTGAACCAGATCGCTATCTTAAGATCAGCCCGCTGCTGACGCAGGAGGAGAGTGATCGCCTGCGTCAATTTATCCAGCATATTACACTCAATCATCCTGATGACCATCAGCAGGAACACGTCGTTCAGCCCGGTCAGGACATGGAGTGGCTTACCGGTCTGCGGAAAAGTCTCGATGAAATTGTACACATTGTACAGCAATTTCAAGTGTACCCGCTGGAAAATCAGGAGATGGATATGGCGGCGACCGTAGAGGCTATATGCATGTTGGAGGCGGGGCGGGGGAATGTTACAGAGCCTTCTGCGGTTGCTGCACAACTCATGGAAAGAGAGCGCCAAGGTAGTCAGGTGATCTCTGATACCTCCATTGCTTTAGTTCATACGCGTAGCCACTATATTCGCAAACCTTCGCTTACCTTGTATAAGCTGGCAGAGCCGCTGTTGGCGGATACAGGCGAACAGGTAGAATGCGTGCTGCTCATGTTGGGACCTCGTGAGCTGCCGAGAGAAAGCTTGGAGGTATTGAGCGAGATTAGTGCATTACTCTTGCAGGAAGACATGGTTACGCTACTGGAACACGGTAGCAGGGATCATATTGTCAATTATATATCGAGTGAGCTAGCTGGATTTTTACACAGTAAATTAGGGACAGGGAGGAACCTACCGTGAGTATTATGACGATAGACAAAGTAAAAATGAATGCAACCGCCAAAGACAAATATGAGGCGATTCGTATGGCTGGACAAATCCTGCTGGATGCAGGACATATTTCAAGTGAGTACATTGACAAGATGCTGGAACGCGAGGAGATCGTGTCCACCTATATCGGGAACGGGCTGGCTATTCCACATGGCACCAAGGAATCCAAGACGCTTATTCAATCCACAGGCATCTCCATCGTTCAGTTTCCGCAAGGCGTAGATTTTGGGGAAGAAAAAGCATACATGGTAATCGGCATTGCAGCACAAGGCGGCGATCATATGGAGATTTTGACGAGTATTGCTGTGGTGTGTGCAGAGGAAGAAAACATGGAGAAACTTCGCAACGCGGTGACCCCACAGGAAATTATAGATCTGTTCGAAAGTGAGCTGGAGCTATGAGAGCCGTCCACTTTGGAGCAGGAAATATCGGTCGCGGCTTTATCGGATTGATTCTGTCGCGTGCAGGCTATGAGGTTGTCTTTTCAGATGTCAATGACACCCTTGTATCCGAGTTACGCCGTCGTAAACAATACACCGTAGAGTTAGCCAATGATACAAAGGATACGGAGCTGGTCATGAATGTGACGGCGATTGACGGCAAGGATGCAGCGGCTGTAGCCGATGCGGTAGACCACGCTGATCTGGTAACGACCGCAGTAGGTGTCAGCATCCTCAAGCACATTGCAGCAGGCATTGCGGAGGGCATCAAGCGGCGGGTAGAGCGAGGAGCGAGGCCGCTGCATGTGATTGCCTGTGAAAATGCAATCGGAGGCAGTGCGCAACTGAAAGAGCATGTTTTTGCGCTATTGGATGAGGCGACCCGTGCCAAGGCTGAGGCTTCGGTGTATTTTCCAAATGCTGCCGTAGACCGGATTGTGCCGATCCAGCAACACGAGGACCCGTTACATGTGCAGGTAGAGCCTTTTTATGAGTGGGTGGTGGATCGTTCGCAAATGGCATCTGAGCATGAAGAAATCGAAGGTATCCTGTACGTGCAGGATCTAGAGCCTTACATTGAACGAAAGCTGTTCACGGTAAATACGGGACATTGCGTGGCAGCTTATCTTGGTTATACCGCAGGTTATGCTACCATTCAGGAGGCCATGAAGGATAGCAAGGTGGTGGATTCGATACAAGGGTCACTGGAGGAAACGGGAGCGGTGCTTGTGAAGCGCTTCGGTTTGGATCAAGGGGAGCATAAGAAATACATCTCTAAAATTTTGGATCGCTTCCGCAATCCTAATCTGACAGACGATGTTACTCGGGTCGGACGTTCACCGTTGCGCAAGCTGTCCCCCAATGATCGTCTTGTACGTCCCGCGCTCCAAGCGCAGGAGTATGGCATCCCTACGGATCATCTGGCGTTAGGAATGGCTGCTGCCTGTAAATTTGATATTACGGAAGACCCCGAGGCAGTCGAGCTTCAGCAGGCGATTCGTAGCGAAGGACTGGGTGCGGCGCTGACGCGTTATACTTCCATAACCGCAGACCACCCGTTACATCGGCAGATATTAGAGCAATATGATATTATAAATTCATAAAACAACGAATTATCAATATTATCTTTCGATAATCCTCTTGAAGGCAAAGCATCCACATCAACACTAACGTGTTCTGTAGGGATGTGCTTCAAGAGGATTTTTATATGCGTGATTTACATCACATAACAACCTGCTTAAATTATTTATATTGATAATGATTATCATTATCTATAAAATGAAATCATTACTATTATAACTATTAGGGAGGATTATAGTGAAACCGATCTATATTACCTTAGGGTTTTTATTTTTGGCGCTTGGAGTTATTGGTGTAGTGCTACCGTTGCTACCGACTACACCGTTTCTGCTGCTAGCGACCTTTTTCTTTATGCGGGGGTCCGAAAGGATTCACCAGTGGTTTTCGAACACCTCTCTGTACCAAAAGCATCTAGAGAGTTTTGTCCAAACAAGGTCATTGAAGCTGTCTACGAAAATCACGTCATTGGGCTTAGCGTCAACGATGCTGATTACAGGCTTTATTTTCACCCCTAATGTGTGGGGCAAAACGCTCATCGTCTTGGTCATCCTTTTTAAATATTATTACTTTATATTCCGCATCGGAACAGTGAGAAACGCTGCAGTAGAAATAACGCCTTCATCTTCACCTGAACCTATACCTACACCTACTCCCAAAAAAAGGTCTAAAATGGTCGACAGCCGTCTGCTTGGTCTAGTGGAACATTCTCGGAAATATATCGTATTGGGTGTGCTTGTGCAGTGGATCGGTCTTTTGGGGAGTATAGCCGCTGTGTTGTCTATGGCTTTTGTTATGCAGCAAGCATGGGAAGGACAAGTGACTCGCAAGCTGATTCTATCTATGACGGTCATTGTTATTGCTGCTATTGCAGTTCGCTGCCTGAGCAATTATGCAGCCAGTATGTTATCCTATCGTGCTTCGGTGAATGCTAAAAAAACGCTGCGCTCGCAAATCTACGGCAAGTTGCTGAAGCTGGGACCCGCATATACAGATCATACCTCCACCTCGGGGGTTATTCAGGTTGCTGTAGAAGGAGTAGAGCAGCTTGAAACCTATTTCGGTAGATATATGCCTCAACTATTTTACAGTCTGCTTGCCCCCGTAACGTTATTCATCACCCTCTCTTTTGTCAGCTTCAAAGCAGCCATTATACTATTGATCTGCGTTCCCTTAATTCCAGTGTCGATCATTGTCATTATGAGGATGGCTAAAAAGCTTTTTCGGAAATATTGGGGTAGTTACGTCAATTTGGGCCACAGCTTTTTGGAAAATGTACAAGGTCTGACTACGCTCAAAATGTACGGAACAGACCAGGATAAACATCAGGAAATGAACACAGCAGCTGAGGATTTTCGCAAAATGACGATGAAAGTGCTGACTATGCAGCTTAACTCCGTGGCCATCATGGATCTTATCGCATTTGGTGGTGCCGCTGCGGGTGTACTGGTCGCGGTAAGCGAATATTCTTCGGGACATATTGGCTTGGCAGGAGCAATCATCATTGTTTTGCTGTCGGCAGAATTTTTCATTCCTCTGCGTCTGCTGGGTTCTTACTTTCATATCGCCATGAACGGAATGGCAGCAAGCGACAAAATATTTCAAATGTTGAGTACAGAGGATCTTATACAAGGACAAAAAAGCATAGAAAACACAGATATACGACTGGAACAGGTGAGTTTCGCCTACGACGAAAGAGATACCTTACGAAATATATCCATGGATATTCCTCAGGGCAGCTTGGTTTCAATTGTTGGGGAATCAGGCTCTGGTAAAAGTACGGTAGCCGGATTGATCGTTGGGCATCACGAGGGGTATCGAGGAAGTCTGACGATTGGAGGAACTGAGCTTACCGATATTTCGGAAGAAAGCCGTATGCGTCACATGACCTGGATCGGTTTTAACAGCTATATTTTTAAAGGCACCGTGGAAGCAAATTTAAAAATGGGCAATGAGCACGCGGATGAGCAACAAATGCTGGAAGCTTTGCGACAAGTGAAGCTGTATGATTTTATCCTCTCAGAAGGAGGACTGGAAGCAGAACTGGAAGAGCAGGGAGCGAATCTGTCAGGAGGACAGCGCCAACGGCTAGCACTAGCCAGAGCATTGCTGCATGATAGTCGTGTGTACATTTTTGACGAGGCCACCTCTAACATTGACAGTGAAAGTGAGGAAGGCATCATGGAGGTAATACATGCGCTGGCAGGTCAAAAAACAGTGATTCTTATCTCTCACAGACTGGAAAATGTAGTTCAATCCGACTGTATTTATGTGCTGCAAAACGGTTTGGTGGCAGAATCGGGAACGCATCATGAGCTGTTGAGCCAGCAGGAACATTATGCGGAGATGTATCTCAGTCAACACCAGGTAGAGCAGTTTGTAAAAGGAGGGGCTGTATATGCGTAGACACGGATTACGGATCATGCGCCAATTATTGGTATTGGCGGGTCCTCTTTTACCTGTACTGCTCATCACGATTGTTACAGGAGTGCTTGGTTTTGTTTGTGCTATTGGCATTATAGTGTTCGGAGCCCTCGCTCTGCTTACAGCAACGAGCATCACGACAGGCTACACCCTATCGTTTTTGCTGACGGCGATCGTGGTTTGTGCCGTACTGCGCGGGGTATTCCGTTATGGCGAGCAAATGAGTGGTCATTATCTCGCTTTCAAGCTACTGGCTGTACTGCGTGATAAGGTGCTTCAAGCCCTGCGAAGACTCGCTCCAGCCAAATTGGAAGGCAAGGACAAGGGGAATCTGATATCACTCATTACGAGTGATATTGAACTGCTGGAAGTATTTTATGCGCATACGATAGCTCCTGTTATGATTGGCATCATCACCTCACTGCTCATGGTATTTTTTATCGGTTCTTATGAGCCTCTATTAGGCTGGCTCGCTGCGCTCGCTTACCTAACTGTCGGTTTATTTATTCCCTTACTCACGTCACGTATGGGCAAACGTCAGGGGATGGAATACCGAAGCAGCTTTGGCAAGCTGAGCAGTTATTTTTTGGACAGCTTACGGGGGATGAAGGAAATTGTGCAATATGGGCAAGGAGAACAACGTTTGAATGAGATTAACCGTCGTACAGATCAATTGGATGCCAAGCAGAAGGACTTAAAGCATCATGAAGGCATCACAAGAGCCATCACAGATGCGGCTGTAGTTGGATTCTCATTCTTGATGCTGCTGGCTGGATTGTACGGAATGTCTAATGGTCAGGTTGACTTTACAGGTATGCTGATTTCTGTCATTGCCCTGTTTAGTTCATTTGGTCCGGTCGTCGCACTGAGCAATCTGTCCAACAATTTGCTTCAAACGCTGGCGAGCGGGGAACGAGTGTTGAGTCTATTGGAGGAAACCCCTGAGGTAGAGGAAAATATCGAAGGGACGAGCGTTGCCTTTACGGGAGCACGAGTAGACAAGGTGACTTTTGCATACGATGGTCAAACGGTGCTGAATGATGTAAGTTTCACGATACCGCATCAGCGGATTTTAGGCATTCAGGGTAAAAGCGGCTCAGGCAAGTCTACGCTGCTGAAGTTGCTGATGCGATTTAGGGACCCGCAGCAAGGTGCAATTTTGCTATCCGAACACGATCTGAAGGAAATTGGGACCCGACATTTGAGAGGCTTACAGAGCTATGTCGACCAGCATACGTTCCTGTTTGATGATTCCATTGCAGCTAATATCAAAATCGGAAAGCCTAATGCTACACATGAGCAGGTTGTGGAAGCAGCGCGTAAGGCATCCGTGCACGATTTTATTATGACCTTGCCTCAAGGGTATGACAGCCGAGTTGGAGAATTAGGGGACAGGCTGTCTGGTGGAGAACGTCAACGCTTGGGGCTGGCCAGAGCCTTTGTCCATGATGCGCCTCTCTTACTGCTTGACGAGCCTACCAGCAATTTGGATAGTCTGAACGAGGCGATTATTTTAAAATCGTTAAAGGAACAGCAGCAAGATAAAACGATTGTCCTTGTTTCGCATCGAAGTTCTACCTTGCGGATTGCTGATGATATTTTTCAAATGGATAATCGAAGACTGTCCTAACTTTTCTAACGTTTTTTAACGTACTTTTTTAGCGATAAGTGATGAAATCTAGGAAATTATTGTTATACCTTGAGGGCAAAAGCTGTAGCCTGTTCATGGTATTGTCATAAAATGGAGTGTGCGTTGAAATGGAAGCGTCATCCTTATTTAAATCATCCAGCTTTTCAAGCTTGTCTTATTTTGATAGCCTATTAGGTGAAGATTTTATAAAATCCTGAGGTATATTGACAAGTCATAAACATCATAAATGATGGATGAACAGAGGCTGTAAGCCGATGTACAGAAATGGGTGGTGAACAGAAATGTCAGATTTCAATCAGCTTAAGGAGCTTGAGCACACAACATATCCCATATATGAAGGCTATGATTTGGGTCTTACTTATACGCCTGCGGGCAGCAAGTTCAAGGTATGGGCACCGACTGCGAAGCAGGTCCATATAGCGTTGTATAGCGATGCGGGAGTGTACGATCAGGAGGGGAACGTTCAGGAGCACGGCGGGGGTCAGGAATTTCTCATGATCCGTGATGATCAAGGGGTATGGTCTATAGAGCTGGAAGGTGACTGGAACAAATATTATTACATGTACAGGCTGGAGTGGGCGGACAACACCGTTCATTATGCTGCCGATCCATATGCCACAGCGGTATCAGCCAACGGGCAGCGTACAGCGATCATTGATTTGGCTCAAACCAACCCGGATGGATGGGAATTGGATGCGGGGCCTACCCTTAAGCGGCCGACGGATGCCATTCTTTATGAGGTTCATGTGCGTGATTTTTCGATGGATACCCATTTTAATACGGGGAAAAAAGACTTATCTACTGCTCAGGGACGGTTTGAGGCCTTTACGTATACGGGATTGAAGGATCCTGAGGGGAACAGCATCGGGCTGGATCATCTGCTGGAACTGGGCATTACACATGTTCATTTGCTTCCAGTAGCTGATTTTCATACGGTGAACGACTTTGCGGAATTAGATACTGAATATAACTGGGGCTATGATCCGCAGCATTATAATGTGCCGGAGGGGTCTTATTCCTCCAATCCGGCTGATCCGGAGGCACGTATACGAGAGTTGAAACTGCTGGTACAGTCTTTGCATTCTGCCGGCATCGGTGTCATTATGGACGTCGTGTACAACCATACGTATTCGGTGGAACAGGGGCCATTTGAGCCTGTTGTACCTGGATATTATTACCGTACGGATGAACAAGGACAGCTCACCAATGGATCAGGTGTAGGCAATGAGGTGGCAACCGAACGTCCGATGGTGCGCAAGTATATCAAGGATTCACTACGCTATTGGGCAGAGGAATATCATATAGACGGCTTTCGATTTGATCTGATGGGTCTGATTGATACACCAACCATGGTGCAACTTACGCAAGAACTTCGCTCTGAAGTGCGTCCGGATCTGCTGATCTATGGTGAGCCTTGGACGGGAGGAGAATCTCCACAACCCTTGCTTACGCTAAAAGGAACACAACGGGACAAAGGCTTTGCTGTTTTTAACGACAACTACCGTTCTGCTATTAAGGGGGATAGCGACGGTACTGGAAGCGGGTTTGCCACGGGGGCAGAACATCAGGAGGAGCAGGTGCTCAAAGGTGCTTTTGGGGCTATTCATGATTTCACAGCTCAGCCATCGGAGACCGTCAATTATGTAACTGCCCACGATAATCTCAATCTGTGGGATAAAATTTTGACGGTAAGACATTTGCGGGAGCACTGTCGTTTTCCACAATGGGAGCAGGGGAAGCCACAGGATGGGAGGACACCTGAACATGCTGTTGCCGAAGCAGATCCGTATGGGGAACTGGATGAAAATAACCTGCTAGAGGACGAAACCGTGCGCAAGTCCCTGTTGGCCAACGGCATGGTACTCACATCTCAAGGTATTCCTTTTATTCATGCAGGGGATGAACTGTTGCGCTCCAAATATGGAGACCACAATAGTTACCGGAGCTCAGATGTGGTCAATGCCATTCATTGGGATAACAAGGCGAGGTTTCGCCCCGTGTTTGATTACTACCAAGGCTTAATTGCTTTGCGACGCAGCCACCCAGCATTCCGAATGGACCAACGTGAGCTGGTGGAGCAGCACATGGAAGTGCTGCAAAGCAGTGGGCATGTGGTGGCCTTTGCTTTGAGGCACCATGCTAACGGCGATGCCTGGAATCATATTGTGGTGATTTATAACGGCTCGGATACGGAGCAGACGATAGTATTGCCTGCGGAATCGGATCGTTGGCATGTGGTCGTGGACGCACACGGGGCTGGTAATGAGACACGGTATGAAGTCGTAGGCCATCGTGTAACTGTATCGCGCTGGTCAATGATGGTGTTATATGATCAGGAAGAACCTGCACGAGTCTCCTTTTTGACTGAACAAGATCAGGCTAATCGTCAGGCGGAGAACGAATTGGAAGACTCGGATGAGGGAACAGATCAAGAAATTGCAGGTACAGCCATGGCTTTGACAGATGTGCAGCTTGGAAACGATAATGAAGTCGCTCCATTTCGTACGATTGAACTGATCTACGAGCGTACGGATCGGCAATACACTGGCTGGAACGTATGGGTATGGGGAACTGGGCATCGCGACGGACATGTCGAATTTCGGGATTTGGATGACGGTCGTGCAATAGCGCGTATTCAGGTGGCTCCTGATATACAGCGAATTGGCTACATTGTCCGGCTTAATCACTGGGATGCCAAGGATGTTGAGGCAGATCGATATATTGATATAGACCAGAACCAGTCTGTGATGCAGGTACTGATTCATAGTGGCAGAGAAGAATATTTGTTACTGGTAAATGATAATCGGGCCGGTTAGACTTGCGTGCTTGGTTGCGTATATACACAAAAATAGCATTTTTCGATCATTTCGAGAAATGCTATTTTTTTATGCAAACGTGTGTCAGTTTCAGAAAAAAGGGGTAAAATAGAATTATGGACTTGTTTAGTTTTGCCAGCTAGCTGGCTTACATCCTGTAGTACGACTGGTAAACAGGCAAGATTCTTGGAGGAAAATCATTTGTAAGGTAACCTGAAGGAGGTTGTATATCATGAGTTCTAATGGAGGAAGTATTCAACTGACCGCCCAGCCGAGAACAGAGAAGAAGGGTTCGGCCATTCGTGGATTGAGGTTAAAAGGACGGATTCCAGCTGTGGTTTACGGCTCTGAGCTTGAAGGAACCCCTGTACATGTCGATGCCAAGGAATTTAATAAAGTAGTCAAAACCGGACGTTCAGAGGTGTTTAACCTCACAGTAGAGGGTGGAGAAACCATTCCAGTTATTATTAAAGATTATCAACAGCGTGACAACCAATGGTTGCATGCCGACTTTCTGAAAATCTCCAAAAACAAACCGCTTCGCGTGCGTGTTTCTATTGATTATCAGGGTACACCTGCAGGTACAAAAACAGGTGGTATTCTGCAAGTTCAGGAAACGGAAGTTGAGGTCGAAGGTCTTCCGGCTGATTTGCCATCTACCATTGAGGTGGATGTATCCGCGCTGGATGTTGGCGACAAGCTGAGCGCTAGCGACTTGAAACTCCCTAAAGGAGTAACACTGCACGTCCCTGAAGAAGAACTGCTTGCTTCTATTATCGTTCCACGTGCAGTTGAAGTAGAAAATGCTGCTGTGGAAGGTGATGCAGCGGCAACCGAAGGCGCTGAAGAGGCTTCTGAAAACAAGGAATCCTAATATTATCAGTGGTACATGAACCTTTTCCAATTGCAAAGATCATCAAAAATGAATTCAAAATCGCTCCCTGTCAGGGGGGCGATTCTTTGCATTCATTTATTTACAATTACATACTCTTTCCCTTTAAGAGTTGTCCTGTTGTAATTTGACGATTAAAGGGAATGTGGAGTGTTTGCATGATTTTCATTCACTACGTGTTCTGATATGACGATATATAAAGTATGGTATTTACATTTTTATTTTATAAATACCTAATATATATTCTAAGGAGCGCGTACACAATCATGGACAGAACGAGTGAATTGTTGTGGCAAAGAAACAAATTGGTGATCATTATTTTTTGGATTATGGCCTTGAGCGGCATCGTCCCGGCATTATCTAATCCCTCGATGTGGGTATCTAATGGTGTAGGATTTGTAGTCGCGGCAGTTTTAACGATCCTGAATGTGAAAAAGAAAGGAATCCGCCTTATTCCGTGGATTACTACGTTTTTTAGCGTATTAATGTGTATATTTTTGAACTTATCTAACGTCGAGGTAGGGACCACCATATTAATTTGCTCTTTGTTTTTGCTGTATCCGTCTTACCGGTATTTTCTGGTAGCTATGACCTTAAATCTCTGTAATATATTTGTGCAAATAACAATCGGTACGCCCCCAATTCCCCCGGCTACCGGTTCTTTGCGCTATGTGCATGAGTTTATTATTGTTTTACTCATTGGTTTGCTACTGTTAGTGGTATCGGTGTTAAATCAAAAGCAGTTTAAGAAAAGTGAAGAGCAAAATAAAGATATCGATGCTACAAGGCAACGAATTGAATTTCTGTTTGAGCAAGTTAGACAAGCAGTGGCTGGATTGCATAGCTTTACAGAACGATTCAGGAATCAAGTAGATGCGACGGGCAGCGTGACAAATGAAGTCGCTATCGGATTTCAGGAGGTTGCCAAAGGGGTAGAAATGCAAGCTTCGAATATCACCGAGGTTACGGATAACTTGGCTCAATCTGACCAGCACGTGCGAGAGGTAGCTGATCATTCCCGAGAACTGAAGCAGCTTTCCGAAGATACGAAAAATGCCGGGGACAGAGGGAGCAGTCAACTGCTTGCATTGACGTCTCAAATTAAGGATTTGGGTCAAGTCATGAGTCGTACCAAAGAAGAACTGGACGAGTTTAGAGTACAAAGTGATAACATGTCTGCCATGCTTAAAGATATTACTCAAATCTCGAAACAAACTAATTTGCTGTCCTTGAATGCATCCATTGAGGCCGCCAGAGCGGGAGAGCATGGAAAAGGATTTGCCATCGTAGCTGGCGAAGTGCGTAATTTGGCTGAAATGGTAGGGAACACCTCGGTGGCGATGGAAGCTATTTTGACTCAACTGAGAACTCAGATGGATTCTGTCGTAAGCCAATTTGACATGGGACAGCACAGGCTACAGCAAAGTATGGAATCGGCACATTCGACCGAAATTGTACTGGAAGACATCCTGCAAAACGCCAATAAAGTGCTGATGCAGGCCGTGGATGTGGAAAACAGTACGAATAGCATGCAGCAGTATTCATCTCAGGTTGTTCAAGAGATGACGGAATTTTCAAGTGTAACGGAACAGGCGAGTGCAGCATCAGAACAAATTTTGGCTGGAGTAGAGGAACAACGAAATATAACCTCCAATATGGTGACCGGGTTTAGTGAGCTAGAGGCGTTGATTATCCAATTAAAAGAACTGGTACATGATCAGAAGGAGTACAACAGTCCTACCGAAATCAGCAAAAGCAAATAACCGACAAGCTTCTTCATCGGACTAGAGAGCCGGGGAGTATCGCTATCAAGCGGTACTCTCCGGTTTTTTTCTGCGTTTGAAGAAGGGAAATGAAGAAGAGGCGATTTCTAGAAGCTATAATTAGATGGAAGTTGATGGTATAATTTGTGGCAGTTTAAATGCTTTGTAACTAAGGGGGGATAAATTCTTATGGAGCTTAAATATTTGTTATTCGGCGTGTTGAGCCTATTGGGTAGCGGAGTGATATATACGATGGAGCGCTTTATAGCGGTCATTCAATGGGCTGCGAATTCCGTACCTGTTAAATTGAATAGTTCGGGCATTTCTATGTCAGAACCTGATATGCCGAGTTTTGTTGACAATATATTTGTTATTATTTTATTCGTATGTGGCTTGATGATACTTGGGTATGGTGTGTATGAACGACGTACACGATAACATAAGCATATTCGTTTTTATTTGGGAGGAACGCAGGTGAACGCCTTGTTGGAAATGCTGATGCAGCTATTTGAGCGCGCAGCGTTGTTACTGATTTGTTTATTTTTTATTACACGTATCCCCCGATTTAAGGAAACCTTGCAAAAGAACAGTCATTCTCCGGCAGAGCTGGCCATACTAACATTGATTTTTTGCATGTTTGCACTGTTCGGCACCTACACCGGGATTGAAGTTGAAGGTTCGCTTGTTAACGTTCGAATCATAGCAATTATGGCAGGCGGTATTTTGTTTGGACCCTGGGTTGGGATCGTTACAGGTATTATATCGGGTATCCATCGTTATCTGATTGATATCGGGGGAGTGACCTCGATTCCGTGTCTGATTACGAGTATTCTGGCAGGTGTGGTGTCAGGATACATCGGCCGCCGGGTCAATCGTTCCAAGAGATGGCTGGTCGGTATCGCCGCAGGTATGGTCTGCGAAGCGTTGACGATGCTGCTCATTATGGTGATGGCACAACCCCATAGCCTTGGAGTGGACATCGTTTCCAAGATTGGTCTACCGATGATTATCGGAGAAGTCAGTATCGGTTTAATCGTTCTGTTGATCCAGAGTGTGGAGGGGGAAAAGGAGAATATCGCGGCCAGACAGGCCAAGCTGGCACTGGATATTGCCAATAAGACGTTACCTTATTTTCGCTCCATTAATGCCGAATCCTTGCATACGATTTGCTCGATCATAAAAGAAGACATCAAGGCAGACGCGGTGGCGATTACGGATACCAGAGATGTGCTGGCCTATGTCGGTTTTGGCGAAGAGCGTTATCACATCGGAGATGAGATCATTAGCGATGTGACTAAATCGACGATCCGCAGCGGTAAAATCACGATCCGCAATCATATTGCAGACGATAAAACACCCCAAATCCAGTCCCTGCTCATTATCCCGTTAGAGGAGCGCGGAGAAGTAACCGGAACGTTGAAGATTTATTATCGCAAAGCTTATAAAATCACGTATCCGTTGCAGACGATGGCGATTGGCTTGTCTCAAATCATTTCCACGTTAATGGAAGTATCGCGTGTGGAGCAAATTAAGGAAGCGGCGAATAAGGCCGAGTTAAAGGCACTCCAGACTAAGATCAATCCTCATTTTCTGTTCAACGCGCTGAACGCCATTGCCTCGACGACACGCACCAAGCCGGATAAGGCACGAGAGCTGATCATTAATTTATCGGGTTATCTGCGCTATAATTTGGAGCTGAATGATGATTTGATTGAAATTCATAAGGAGCTTCAGCAGGTGTCTGATTACGTAGAAATTGAAAAAGCACGCTTCGGCAACCGGCTTCAGGTAGAGTATGTAATGGATGAGGTGTCTGTGCGTATTCCAAGCCTTATTATCCAGCCCCTGGTTGAGAATGCGATTAATCATGGAATCCTCAAGAAAAAGGGGGCAGGTACAGTAACCATTTCTGTAAAGGATCGTGGAGAAAAGGTGCGTATTTCTGTGGCAGATACCGGGGTGGGTATACGCGATGATGTTGTGGATAACCTGTATCATGATCGGGTTCCGGCTAAACAGATCGGCTTGTACAATGTGCACAGACGACTCAAGCTTATGTACGGCGAAGGAGTTATTATTCTCAAGCATGAGCCGGGCACCGAAGTTTATTTTGACATACCAAAGGAGAAGTCATGAAGGCCATAATTGTAGAAGATGAACTTCCGGCGCGTGAAGAGCTGGAGTATCTTATTCAGACTCATAGCAACATTGAGGTGACCGATAGTTTCGAGGATGGGCTAGATGTGTTTCGGTTTCTGCAAGATCAGGAGACGGATGCGATCTTTCTGGACATTAATATTCCTTCATTGGACGGGATGCTGCTGGCACAGAACATTAGCAAATTTGCCAAAAAGCCCTATATTATTTTTACGACCGCCTATAAAGAACATGCGGCGCAGGCTTTTGAACTGGAGGCGTTCGACTACATCCTCAAACCCTATGATGAAAAACGGATCGCATCTATGCTGCGTAAGCTGGAAAATGCTTATGAGCAGCAGAACGTTCCAATACAGGAGCCTGTCCAGACGGCGCAACCCCGAGCTGCTGAAGCCAGCACCGTTGCTGCGCCAGGTCGTATTAATCTGCTGAAAAATGACAAAATCATCGTAACGGATGCGAACGATATTTACTATGCGTGTGCGCAGGAAAAGGTGACCCGTGTCTTTACTAGGCACGAAGAATATACGATGCCGATGAGCATTTCAGAATTTCATAGCCGGTTGCCGCAGCAGGACTTTTTCCGCTGTCACCGATCGTACACAGTTAATCTGTCGCAGATCCGTGAAATTGTACCTTGGTTTAATCATACGTATCTCCTGCGTTTGCGTGGACTAGAGGCTGAAATTCCAGTAAGCCGTAGCAAGGCCAAGGAATTTCGGCAAATTATGCGACTTTAAAGGCATTTCATTCCGCTATATGTGCATTTCATTCCTCAAACGATTTCTGGCTGACATGCAGGGTTATAATAACCCGTGTAGAGAGAATCCTTACAGACTTGCTCCTCCTCAGGCGCAAAGTATACTGGATTCCCGGTTATCATAATCACAAATTGACGCTGTAGAGCCGGAATGAAAAGAGGAGATTGAAATGAAAACAAACAGCGGAAATCGTTGGCTTGTCGTACTTGGAACAATAATTGTACAAATGGGATTAGGAACCATTTACACATGGAGTTTATTTAATCAACCGTTGGTGGACCGCTTTGGCTGGAACCTCAGTTCGGTTGCCATTACATTTTCAATTACCAGTTTTGCACTGGCGTTTGCTACCTTATTCGCAGGCAAACTACAGGATAAATGGGGACTACGTCGTTTGATTTTGTGTGCAGGTGTCGTGTTAGGAGCAGGGCTCATGCTCAGTTCACAGGTAACTTCGTTATCCCTGCTATATATTTTGGCGGGTATTGTCGTAGGTTTTGCGGATGGAACGGCATATATTACATCACTTTCTAATCTGATTAAATGGTTTCCTGAGAAAAAAGGACTTATTTCCGGTATTTCGGTTGGGGCATATGGAACAGGCAGTCTTATATTCAAGTATATTAATGGTTCGTTGATTCAGTCCGTTGGTGTATCGCAAGCGTTCTTATATTGGGGAATGATCGTGCTGATCATGATTGTGGGTGGTTCTTTCCTGGTAAAAGAAGCTGTAGTCGTGAACAAGCCTTCGGTACAAAATGGGGTTGTACAGCGGGACTACACCGTTAAAGAAATGCTGCGCACCAAGCAGGCATACCTGCTGTTCGTCATGTTCTTTACCGCTTGTATGAGTGGTCTATACCTGATTGGAGTCGTCAAAGATATCGGCGTACGGATGGCCGGCCTAGATGTAGCAACAGCCGCGAATGCGGTCGCTATGGTCGCTATTTTCAATACGGCAGGTCGGATCATTTTAGGTGCGCTATCGGATAAAGTAGGTCGTCTGAAAGTAGTAGCGGGTGCTCTATTAACAACGGCGGTTGCAGTTACAGTGTTAAGTTTGGTACCGCTGAATTATGGTTTGTTCTTTGCCTGTGTAGCAGGAATTGCTTTTTGCTTCGGCGGCAACATTACAGTCTTTCCTGCCATCGTAGCTGATTTCTTTGGACTGAAAAATCAAAGTAAAAACTATGGTATTGTGTATCAAGGCTTTGGCCTTGGTGCGCTGGCGGGGTCATTTATCGCAGCCTTGCTCGGCGGATTCATCCCGACCTTTACCACAATTGCTGTGCTGTGCGTCGTATCGTTCCTGATTGCCCTTACCATTCGCACTCCAGAACAAGGTAAAGGCAAACTGCGCAGTGAACGGAAGAAAAATACGAACAGTGTGCGTAGCATGAAGCCCGGAACAAAACTGGGTTAAAGGATTTGAGAAAAAAGGACCAGATGAATGCCAAAAGACCTGTCATCATTTCTCTGTGGGAGATTATGGCAGGTTATTTGTTTTTCCAATAATCTATTTTACGGTATAATAAAAAGATGTGTAATAAGCCGATATATACAAAAGACATAAGCTAAGAACCTGACAGGAGGACGAGTCATGATCGTGGATACAAGCGGGAATCTGCTTGCCCGCAATACGAAGCTGCGAAATACATATCAAATTCGAAGCGCCTTGTCCCGCAGTGAGCTGGCCATCGTGTATACGGCAAGGCTGTTGGATAACCGAGAAAAGGTCATTGTGAAGGAATTTTTTCCGAATGCACTGGCTTTGCGGGGGATGGATCGAAAAACGGTCACTTGCGGTGCTTCTATGCAATCCAAATACGTGGAGTTTATGCATTATTTTTTGCGTGAAGGGCAAATGTTGAAGGAGTTAAGTCACCCGGGAATTGTCGGTTATATAGATCACTTTGAGGAAAATGGAACTGCCTATCTGGTCATGGAATACTGTGCAGGCAAGACACTGGATCGAATGATGAAAGAAGAGGCTGCGCCAACGTATGACCCCACTTTTTTGTACCATACGCTGCTACCTTTAATTGATGCCATGGAGTACATTCATGACAAAGGAATTATTCATCGGGATATTAAGCCGGGCAACATTATGATTGGGGAAAATGGCAACGTCAAGCTGATTGATTTTGGTTCGGCTGTGCATTTTGAAGGCAAAGAGCATCCGATTTTCACCACGGCGGGCTATTCTCCGCTGGAATTTTACTCTAATCGTTCGCAGCAGGGACCTGTGTCGGATATCTATAGTTTGGCCGCTACGCTGTATTATTGCCGAAAAGGAACACCTCCGCCAGATGTGCCAGGCCGATTATTTGCAGATCATGCTGAGCGGATTCAGATTGAAAATGCGGGACTTTCTCTGCTGCCGTATGTCATTCGGCGTGGTCTGGAGGTACAGGCTAACAAGCGCTGCCGCTCACTTCGATGGTTTAAAGCCGCACTACGTGCGGAATATTGGATAAAAAAAGGGAAGCGCCCTACTCTTACGGTTCGTTAATCGTAAGAGACGGCGCTTCTCTTTTTTTACGTTGTGACCGACATTATCCTGTCGGAGCTTGGATATGGTCGGTGTACACTGAAGTATTTGGTTTAATCGCTTTGTATCGCAGCTCGATTTCAGTGACACCATCCTCGAATGTAATGTACAGTTTGTCACTGTACTCCATGACCGCTTTTTTGTTGCGAGCTAATCTGATCTTTCCATGCTGTAAGGCACAGCGTGTATCATGTTTCACGATCAGGCTCCCTTTTTTACCTGCGGAAAATAGGATCCGTTCCGCTTCTGGCAACGGTTCGTGAACGTCAAGCGTACGGAACAACTCCTGCAAGCTGACCTTACGACCCGGAAAGGAGGTGAGCGGCCAGGATTTTACGGGAATCTCCTGCCCACTTGCTGTAGCGAGAAAATATCCTTCGATTCTTCCGGCAAACTGCGGCTTCGGCCGCAAGAACCAATACAGAAGAGCGGCTACCACGATACTGATGGCTACTGTCCATTTAATGGCTGTATACCGAGATTGTACGGTAACGGTTAGTGTAGCGCTGCTGGATGCTCCTTCCGGATCGGTGGCAGTAATCTTTAGCTGAGAGTCACCTGTGCGGAGCTCGGATAGCAGCAGATCATTACCGTTAATCTCAGCATGGATCGCATCCCCAGAGGATTCTGAATCCAACTTATAGTTCAGCTTGTCATGATTCGGGTCAACAATAAAATCCGAAACACTTCGACGGGAATCACCGTCTTCTTTCACCAGGTGAATCGTCAGGTCTTTTAAGACCTGTGGCGCTGCATTGGCCGCGTGAACTTTATGTACAGTTCCCTTACGGTACCATTGCGGGCTATCCAGAGATAGCTGCCATGTATAATCCCCGGTTTGAGGGAACGCATATTCGGTATGGAAGGTTCCTGACTTATAGGTCATAGGCACCTTTTTGGCTGTGCCCCCTTTTGGAGTAACAATAATATGGGCTTGGAGAGACGTATATACGGCTTCATCCGTAAGCTTTTGACTGTCGGGTAACAGGAGCTGAGCTTGAAACGGTGTGGCTTGACCTTTCAGCAACTGCACAGGCTTGTCGCCATGAGTGGCCGATGCTTGCTTTCCTCCCATGGTTGCTTCGGCTTCCAGTCGGTAGCTGCCAAGTAAATTGATTTTCACCAAATCTCCGCGTATGCCCCGTAGTTTCAACTTCACTTTACCTGCCTGTGGATGCTCGGTTTTTAAAATCGCATATCGGCTCGACTTGTACCTGCGGACATTTTCTGAATTGGAATATAGCTGTGTTTCCAGAAGGGGATGCTCCGACAAAAGCACCAGATTGGCTTCCTCCATACTGGAATCAGGTAGAGTTACAGTTAATTCCTGCATCTCGCCAGTGGTCGTAATTGCAGCAATTGGAACGAGCTTGGAGCGAATTTGACTGGCGAAAATACGGTTCAGAATTTCCGGCAGATCCTCGGCACTACTCGTAATAAAAGAAGCTCCACCCGTTTGAGAAGCGATCCGTTCGAGTTCTTGTCGGTTCACTGTGCCATCATGGTTCAGACCAATCGTGTACACCGGATATCCTTTGGTCTGTGCAGATTTGATGACAGAGGATACATCGTTATTGGAGTCACCTTTGGATCGGGAACCAGAGGAGGCACCAAAATCAGTCTCTCCATCTGACAATAGAATCATAAAAGGCTGACGCCCTTGGGATGCTCCTGCCGCTAGAAGCTCCGAGCCTTTGCGCAACCCAAGTCCCAAATCCGTATAACCGGAACGGTTAAGTGTTCTGATTTCCTGCTGGATCTGGGATTTTTGCGCTGCCACGGCAATCGAAGTGAGTGGTTTCGAGGCGACCACGTGATGATTGTAGGCAACGAATCCGACGCGTGTGCGGTCTGCATCACTCAAATCCATAAACATATTGATGACTTCCGCGGCAATGCCCTCAGGATCGGTATCCCTCATGGAATAACTGGTATCCAATACAAAAACGGCATCATAACCCTCGATCGGGACAGCGCCTAAAGATACTGCATTAGCCTGATTTACAGTGCAAATGACCCCGTTTAAGCCCATTTGTAAAAATAGTACAAAAGTCATGAAAATGATAATCCCTAGTTTCCTTATTCTGAACATAAGCTCCTCCATCGCCGAGGCCAACATGGGGGGATCAACTCTCCTAATCCTTGGGATATAAGGGATAAAGGATCAAAACAGCTGATAACCCTCACATTAGCCATGAATTTGATTCTTTTACGCTTATCAGAAATATCCAATGGACTTCTATCGGTAATTAAGTTCCATTTGTGAATATTTCCCTGAAGAAACAGGTCTAACATATCATGAAAATTACGTATTCACGCATAAAATGAGTCAAAATGCCCTATTTCAATCTGAGACTACAGAAATTGACAAAACTGAAGGGTTCTTTGTATGATAGCTCTCGTATCAACGGCAAAAATTGGGATTGAAGTTAGGAATACGAAATCATAAATTTGAAATTTCTGTGTTATCTGACTTTTGATTTTGAAAAAACATCTCATGTGCATGCTTTGCCGTTAAAAGCCGAATAACGCTTCGGACCGATTTTCGAGGTTACATGCCTGTACCGTAAATGTGGTATAAGCTCAATCCTTTGACGAATTTAAATGTTAAGTAGGGGGGAGGAGGCAAAAGAACTAAAAATGAGTATTCGTCCGTTTCAAATTGGACATCCCGTGTCCGTATATGGAGCAATGGACCTATAACTCATACTTTATTCATTTGCCGACAGCGATGGAAATCATTTATCAAACCAACCGGACAATGCTTTTTGAAGAGATTAACCCGGAAAAGCTGGACCTGATCACCATAGTAGGTGATGTGAAGGGTATTGACAGCTTGAGCGATGAGAAGATCAAGGAAATTAATCAGCACCTTCTGGTGCGCAGCTTTGACGAATTTTTGGATAAGTTTTCGCCGACCGTGTATTCGTTTTTTAACGCGGCCAATCAAAAAGTCGTCTACACCCTTAAAAAGCCAGAAGGAATTGATGAGGATAGCATTTCTGAAATTCGTGTAAATCAAAGTAATGACTTTCTGAAAATGTTGTTTACGCTCATCGATACCAAGCGGAGTCAAGGAATCACTAATGTAGATTTCAAATTTGAAAATCTGCTGGATATGATTTCACCGAAAAAGGTCATGGATGATATTCGCCAAGTCCGCAAAGAAATTCACTATATGTACGGTGAATACGACAAGCTGGATGATGGTGACCCGAAGAAACTCGACATGGGGGACAAGCTGAATGGCATGTTCGAGGAAGCGAGTCAAAACTACAACAACGTTATGGCTATGCTTCCACTGGCAATTGAGGACATCAAAACCCGCCTTCTGCTCGGTGGCGCGCAAGAGGAAAACTCCGGTGAACTGATCCAGGTGGGCATGCTCTCCATTGGGGAAAGCGGCGAACTGAAAATTATTGAAGCGCCGAAGAGCGACAGCACTGAGCTGATGTTGTTGGATGAGAACAGCACTGGCGATCTCTCTCAAGTATTCGAAGAAGATTATAACTCTATCACAGATACGCCTTCTGATTATGTGAAGGATTTGGTAGTTCGCACGTTTGTGCCACTGCCAGCTGTTCAGACCAAGGTGGATACAGCAGTTGAGGTTCAGAACTACAACACGTATCTGGAGTTCTATAAAAATGCCAAGGATGATTTCGTAAAGGCGGTTAAGCCGCTTGTGGAAAAAATTCTCGGTGTCAAAATGTTCTTCGATCAATATGCAACGAAGAGCAAAGGCATGCTGCCGACAATGCTGGTGGCGAACAACAAGCTGGACATGCTGGTAAAAAGCAGCAATATCCCGCGCCTGGAAACGTACCTGAACACGGTGAATGCTAAGAATGAATTCAGCGACACGATCTGGTTCGGTATCGTTCCATCCGTCGAGCTGGAAGCAGCCGGTAAGGTAAAAGTTTCACGTGAACGCTTCAAGGGCAACGAGAAGGTCGTTAAGCAGGGCGGCAATTCAATGGAATCGCTCTCGATGCTGCTGCAAGTCGTGAAGGATTACAAAATTCAAATGTTCTTTAATTTTGAATCCGGTGAAGAAACGACTTTCAACAGTATGGCAACAGCAGGCATTGATAAATATGTCGATAAATGCGCTAGTCTCGTTCGCAGAGAATATAGCGAATTTGCAATTCCTTGTGTACCGAACTTTACGATTATTCCGAAGGACAAATCGGGTGTCATTATCGACAGCAAAATGCTACAGACCGAAGATGGTGTACAGCTCTCTAAGGAGAAAGAGGATATTCTCAAGCTGTGGATCGAGGGCGTTTATGTAGGTGCAGCCTACGTTGCCGCCGGCTTGGTCGCTTCCTATCAGTGTCCTGAATACCTGCGTGAGACGTTCAAAACGGTCAATAAGAACTTCCCTGGCGTACGCTTCGATATCGAGGCAGGAGACAACAGTCTGCGCACGGTGACGACGATGGCCAAGGAAATCACCGGTTTCACCAACACGATCAAGGATGCCATCAACCGTAAAAACTTCGGCTTTGTATTCTCGTCCGAGAATGCACAGATCCAGGATAAGGATATCCGCCGGATTACCGTCTACAAGGCGAGAAGCATGGCGATGTCTGAGGACGGTTTTGACTCCATCTACAAGACGCTGGTCAGCACGTACATTGAACGTATTTTGCGCTACCAGACAGGGGACTTCAAACACGAAAATATCGTCCGCTTCTTCAGTAACAATCCGAGCAGTCAGAAGAGCAAGTGGCTGAGCAGCAGAGGATCTGTTAACTCGATCATTCAGGACGGAGACGATATGAGCTTCATTATTGATGAGAAAAGCAATATGTGCCATATCGACCTGGTCTTCAACGGTAATGTGAAGAACCTGGAAGTCATGATCACTAAAGGAACCAGCTCGGTCAAATCATGATCCGAGCCCTACGAAAGATGTTAGAGGCGTTTCTTTCTAGAACCGCCTTTATACATAAATCGCGAAGAAGCTCTGCTTCTTCCGCCATCATATTACCTAATTTCAAGGAGGCAACACACATGGGATTCAGATTGAAAGTAGAAGGACAAGAAACAATTGAGCTGGGCTTGGATAACATCCAAACGGTTATTTATGACACCGATACACCGGACGATTCCAATGCACGCTCCACTGACGTAGGCTCCACGCTGCGCATCAGCGGCAAAATCATCACAGCAGTAGACGGTGACAGCGCGGATGACACGCTGAAACTGGCTTTGTGGTCTCTGGTTCCTGCTGAAAAAGCAGACAGCTACCGTAAAGTAACACTGGAAGTTATCGCAGCTGATCAAGTTGTGCGTAAAATCCACTTCCCGAATGCTTTCGTTGTAGACTACAACGAGCACTTCGGCGACACAGAAGGTGTAGGTGCATTTACACTCTACATCAAACAAAAGAAAGACAAAACCGAGCTGGCTACAATCGACGGCGGATATCCGGTTTAAGCTTAACGTCTTCACGTTAAGTGCAGCTTAAACACACACTCACCCGGCACACAAGTGCAGGGTGGATAAATATTAAGAGGCCTACGGGTCTCTTAATATTTATTTTTTTCGGAGAGGGGAACATCACACAATGACTAACTACTATGAGCTGCTCGGTGTCAGCCGGGATGCTTCGGAGGCAGAGATTAAGCAGGCTTACCGTAAACTGGCCAAAAAGTATCATCCTGATACCAACCAGGGAAGCGAGGAAGCAACGCGCAAGTTTAAGCTGATTCACGAGGCTTACAATACATTGCGTGACGAAGCATTGCGGCAGGCATACGATGCCGAGCTCATCCGAAAAACCGAGGGAGCTGGCGGGAAACAGCAAGAGAGAGGGAGAGGGGCTTCATCTTCCGGCGGTGCGCGTACGGCAGCCAAAGGATTCAATCCGGCTGATATAGGAACTGATTTTGAGCAATTTTTTGGTTTTCATCCGAAAACGAAGGAAGGCTCACCAGGGAAAAAAACGAAAAAATCCGGTGATCCGACGGATACCTCAGCGATGTTTAACCAATTTTTTGGTATTCGTAAAAAATGATGATTTCAGGATAGAAATGGGGGAAGCAAGCAGTGAAAACGGCGCAGAACAGATGGGTTTTCATCATAGATGTTGCCATGTTCGGGCTGATGCTGGCGATCGCCTTTTATGTGTTTAATCGTACAGGCTACAGCGGTTTGAAAACCGTGGTCGCGACAGGTATTGGAATCGGCGTGCTTGTATACATACTGCGCAATCTGGTGTCCGTTGTACCTGTGGCCAAGTCAAGGGCACAACGTCAGCGGATTGCCAAGCTGGTGTTGATTGATGAAGAGGGCGAGTCCATTAAAGAATGGTATATCGAAGGCGAAACGTCGCTCTTAATCGGCAAAACGACGTCACGTTCGGAGGCGGATATTGATTTGGCAGGTACAGATTATGCCTCCCTGGTAAGTGTGGAACATGCGGTACTCAACCGGGTGAACAGCGACTGGTTTGTGGAAGATGTGGATTCCGGTAATGGTACAGGCTTGCGGTCTGCCAACGAAAGTGTAACCAAGAAATTGGAAAGCGGTGAGCCATACCGGATTTACTCAGGTGACTTGTTATATATTGCCAATACAAGGGTGCTCGTTAAATAGATGAGGATGCTGCAAAATCCTCAGATCGCTGAAAAGACAATCATGACAATGGGGGAAGGAACCGACTATGAGTTTGACAAGATGCCCGAACGGACACATGTTCAGTACACGAAAGCACGGAAATACGTGTCCTTATTGCAACACGGTAGTAAATATAGCTGCACCCAAGAGCGCGGAGCCAGCAGCGAAAACAAACGTCGCGGGAGATAATGACAAAACAATGCCGTATTTGGGTGAGACGGTGGGGATTCATCCGGTAACTGGATGGCTGGTATGCATCGAAGGAGCACAGGTGGGTCAGGACTATCGCATTATGGCGGAGAAGAACTTTATCGGGCGCGCAGAGGAAATGCATGTCCGCATTATCGGGGACAACACGATTTCTCGCAGAAATCATGCGGTTATTGTGTATGATCCGAAGAAACGCAACTTTTACTTGCTGCCAGGCGATTCATCGGGTTTGGCGTACCACAATAACGAGGCGGTATATTCACCAGCAGAGCTGGCTGCCTATGACGTGATTCAGCTGGGACACAGCAAATTTATCTTTATCCCGCTGTGTGGCGCCCATTTTGAGTGGGATAACGAAAACTAGGATGGAATTGGGCAATGGTGCAGGGAGGTAACGATATGCAGCCTTATTTTGTTGTAAGTGGAGCTGCGGTACTATTCGCTGTTCTTCTCATGATCCGTATACGACTGACGCGAAGTTCCGGCAGCCGTACCGTAAGTGGAATTGAAATCGGAAATGGTCAAACGATCGGGAGCCGGAGCGAGCAGGATGATTATTTCTCCAGTATGACGACAACTGTCGGTACGCTGGCTGTTGTCGCAGACGGTATTAGTGGACTGGCCAATGGACGTATGTCCAGTACCTTGGCTGTGACGACTTTTACAAAGGCATTTGCCAAGCTGGAAGATGCAACGAATTTGAACGGCTATTTTGCAGAAGCGGCAACTCAAAGCAATCGCGGCATTTTGCAAAATTTGAATGGACAGGGTGGAGGAACGACGCTGGCTGCGGTCATTGTGTGCGGATATCAGCTGCATTACGGAGCGGTGGGTGACAGCCTGATTACGATTTACCGTAATGGTCATTTCCAAACAGTCAATTCCAAGCATACAGCAGAAACACTGCTGGAGGAACGAGTGCTTGCTGGACAAATGACCTCGGAGGAAGCCAAAACGAGTCCAGTGCGCAATCAACTGGTCAACTACTTGGGCTATGAGGGCTTTGAGAGCATGGAACTGGGGAGTGCACCGATTCGTCTGTATTCGGGCGATCATGTGCTGTTGTGCAGCGATGGCATTCAGGAGGCGCTGACGGAGATTGAATTGGAAGAGATTATGCGCAAGGGTGGAACACCGCAGGAAACAGCGGATGCCATGATCGACGCCATTAATGATAAAGGCTTTAAAAGTCAGGATAATGCAACAGTACTTATTTTGGCGATAGGATGAAACAAGAAAGACGGGGGTAGCGATGCGCAAGGACAACAGCGATTTTAGTACCGCCTTTGTGTCGGAAGCGGGCTCTTACATAGACAACCGGGACTATTTTGCATTCATGGAGACGGACGACATGGCCTGTTATGTCCTCGCAGACGGTCTGGATTCGGATCAGGAGCTGCGCAGCGCAGAAATGGTTGTCAAAACGGTGCTTGAAAACTTCATGGAGAAGCCTTCCATGTCCAAGCGGCGCTTGATGAGAGATCTGCGTGAAGCGCAGGAATGGCTGCAATTTGAAAGCCGTCGTGTTCGGCTCAAAGCCAGTCTGCTGATGGTAGTGACCAACTACAACAAAATGGTGTACGTTTCGTGCGGTAATGTGCGGCTATATCATTTTCGCAATGGAAGGCTTAATTTTCGCAGCAAGGATCATAGTCTGGCTCAGTCATTGGCAGATGATGGACGCATTCCAGACGAAGCGACCAGCACACATGAGGAACGAGGTAATCTGCTGGAATACTTGGGAAATCCGAATGGAGTTCATGCCCATTACGCCAAAAAGACCCAGCTTGCAGATGGAGATGTAATCCTGCTCGCCACATCCGGGATGTGGGAGGACGTTGAGCTGGCGGAAATGCTGGGGGCGCTAGAGGAAGCGAAGGATCCGGTCATGCTGACGGACACATTGGAAGAGGTTCTGCTAAGCAAACAGCACCGGACGGTGAACAATTACACGGCTGCGGCCATTTATGTAAATAAAGTTTTTCAGGAAAAGCCTAAAAACCGCCGTAAGCTGATCAAACGGATTTTGATTGCGTTGCTCGCCTTTGTAATCGTGGGCGGGGGAGCATGGATTACACTGGCGCGTATGGCAGCGAACAAGGCGGCTGCGCTGGAAACGATGGTCGAATCGGCACAGGCCGCGGATGATTATGCCAGGGCAGGAGATTATGCGAAGGCACTCAAGTCCTACAGTGAAGCGAAAAACGCGGCGGTTAAAATTAACGATAAGATTCATAAGCGACTATATACAGCCGAGCAGAAACTATCTCAATTACTGGTGGACGGAGACGGCTACGTGGAAAAGGCGGACTTTACCAAAGCTGAAGCCAGCTACGAGAAAGCACGGAAAAGCGCTGGTCTGTACCCGCCTTTCAATGTGAAGGATATTGAGCATAAAATCGACCAACTGGACAGCTATGCTGAGACGGCGAGCTGGATGAAGGACGGAGATTTGAAATTTCAGGGCGGCGATTACACGAATGCACTCAAGCTGTACAAAAAAGCAAATAAGGCTGCGATGGAATCCGGTTATACGTCTGCGCAAAAAGAACTGGAGAAGAAAATTACCGAGGCCAACGATAAATTGACTGCTATTCAGCAGCAGCTCAAGGAGATTCAAGCTGGCAAGCTTCAGGCTAAAGGGGATCGAATGATGAAGGATCTCGATTATGAAGGAGCCATTGATGCCTATAGCGGGGCACAGGAAATTTATCAGGAGATCGATAAGCTCGAAAGTGTTCTGGCATTGGAGCGGAGCATAGCCAAGGCGGAGGAAAAGCAGAGCGCTGAGCAGCAGAAAAACGGTCAGCTTCCTGCTGGATTGGGATTGTCTGACGGAGCGTTGAACGACACGGACGCAGGGGACGCAGCGAGTAATGCTTCAGCTTCCGTCGCTGCAACCCCTGCTGCAGAATCGCAAACGAAGGCTACGCCAACGGCTTCAGCGGGAACTACACCCGCGAAGAAGGAAGTCTCTTCAGCGGCAAAAAATAGCGGTACGGGCGATGGAAATGCCTCTTCGGCCAAGGCGGGCACCAGCAAAGAACAAGGAACTGCTGATTCCGCTTCTAAAGCAGAAGGAGCGTCTGATTCAGAGAACCAAGATCGGGCTGCTGCGAATGGAAGTTAAGTTTTCATGTTCAATGAAGCTGGAGCCGAAAGGAGTGAGACGTCGTGAAAGAGCTGGTACAGGACCGTTTGAGCAAGATGGACGATTTGGAGCAGAGACGTTTACTGAAAAATATGATGGCGGGGGTATTTATGAACCTTGTCGAATATCAGGAAGAAATGACCCGCCAGCTAGAACGGCGGGTATTTGAGGAAATTGAGAATACGGAAGAAAAGATTGATGTGTACGTGTCATTGACATCGCGTGAGGACTATGACCCGATTCATGAATTTTTATACCCTGTGTTACCGTCGGATACGGAGGAAAAGCAGATTGACATCAGCCATGTGGCAGAGGTGGTACGCGAAGGCGGATCGATGCCGCTGTTTACGCTTTTCCTTGAGATGGAGACCGAACGAATCTCAGCACTGGTGCGCAGCAAGCGAATTTTCTCAGGAATGTTGGTCACGGAAACCGGCAATTATCCGATTCGTTTTCGTCTGGAGCATAACCGTTCTTATATTTTAGAGATTGAGCAGTTATATCACACGTTTATGCAAAATGGCATGCCGTGGAAAACAATTAATCACCCGTACGCTTATAAGTTTGTGGACTGTGTATTGATTGGTGGAAACGGCGAGCCGGCCGCCCATGAAGAAATTCATGAAATTACAATTTCATTGGAGGAATTCGACGGTTTTAAGAAGGGTGACGTTTTTCCGCTTTGGAACATTGAAAGGCTATCTCTAAAGAACAGCGGCTTTCCTATACCCGCTATGGATCGTGTGAATTATGAGCATGTGCTGCCTTTGCGAAAAACAGGTCCTGAGCATGGTTACTTGATTGACGGGACTGAAGGCGATATCCGGTATATCAAGCGTACAGAAGAGGAACTGACGATTGTCACACCACGTGATAAGTCTGGCGAATGGAATGTGTTGAAGGTTACGAAGCCTGTTACAACGAGACTTAGTCGTCAGACTTATCCGTTATTGTCCAATCGGCGACAGGACAGCTTTTTGGGCCGCTATGCAGGAAAACAGGCCGTGATTGTCCGTGCCAAAGCGGAAATCATGCGCATCGTAAACTCGTTTGAAGCAGCGCAGGGGCTTGAGCTGGAACGTGTAGACATCTGGGGAGGTGCAGGGAGAAATGATGTAAGCAACCTTTTAACCAAAACCCAGACGTATCCGTTAAATCCGTTTGTCAGCGATAACGTACGGACAGAGGAAGGCAAGCAGATCATGCGTTTGGGGTTCAGACGTGGTTCTGACGATGTTTTGCCCACCGCGCCCGCTTATATTTTATCCGATTTAATGAGCTTTCTGGTATCGGAAGTGCAGATGTATTTTCCGGAGTACAAGTGTGAAGGAGAATGGGTGTGAATTACGTCTGGGATTTGCTCATGCGCGCGAGGGAACAGGGGCTGGATGTAGATAAATTCCGCTTCGTACCCGCTGTCAGTTACTCTCCGTATATGGAGCTTAGTCTGGCAGAGTTGAATACTTCCCATTTGGAGCAGGTAGTGGAAATCAATCCGTACTACCGCTTTTATTCTATTTTTCGGGATCTGTTTCCACCGGATGCTGAAGAGTATCTGGAGCTGAGAGAATCGCTATTTGATATTATGATGCATTTTCTGGCGGAAATGGACTTGTATCAAGGGATGAATCGGCGGGAGTACCATATCCGGTTTGTTCAGCGTGATATTGCAGAGGGCATTTTTGGCCCGAAGGTAAAGGAAGGCTTTGGACAATTAAACCGTGAGGATCAGGACGCGATTGCTGAAGGATTGCTGCGCCTGTATGAAACAGGAGAAGCCGTACATCTGCTAAAAGAAACGATGCGGCGCGTCTTTCATCGCTCAATCATCTACACCAATTGTGAGGAAAAAGACGAACTACTCATCTATATCGGCCAAGAGGAGACGCCATTGTCACGGATTAAAGTGGATTTGATTCTGGATTTGTTTCTTCCGGCACGTTTTACGACGGAATTGTATTGGACAAGTCATTTCGGCATTTTGGAGGAAGATCCTACGATGAAAATAGACGCTATCGCCCTCTATTAAGGCTAAATGGCTAAGAAAGGACATGTGAACGATGAACGGACCCTATACATACAGGTTGCTAGACCCGCTCACCGATCGAAAAAGCATACGCTTCACGGCGAAATACACGCGGGCGGAATTGGAGCAAATGACGACCTTTCAGTTACGCGGAATATGCGATAAGGAACGACTGGTCGAGGGCTTTGCCAATCGCCTAGCACGTGAAGAGTTGATTCGCGTGATTTTGCGATTTCGGAGCGCGGAAGAGCATTTACTCATCACAAGGCCGAATCCTGGCGGCTTTGAACGCATGGAATCGGCACTACAGCGAAACTGGAACGACCGTCGGCAGGAGAGCAGCGGTATCCGGGTTCCCGCCAAAATCACGCTGTATCAGGGTGTACGCACAGGTCGCATGGACAACTACCGGATTGAATCCGATTTGCCTTGGCTGAGCTCATCTAATGTGCTGCTGGTGAATGCAACAGGAGAACTGTGCGGTGTTTTGAATTTGGTGAAGGATGAGGCACGAACAGGCGTATATTATCTTTCTCGTCATCGTGATGCTGAACTGCGAGAGACGTCCAATCATAGTTATAGCCTGCTGTTTCTGCGAAGACAGGAATCAGAATATTTTTATAACCTCTACTATGGAGATAAGCCCATGCTGCCGCTGAAGCTTCAAGGCCACCGGGTTCCTGTGGCAGAGCTGATCATTCGGGGCACGGAAACAACAGATGCGGTGCTTGCGATTGATTTTGGCACCTCGAACACCACAGCAGGTGCTTATTTAGATAGTTCCTACGTTACGGCTCCTGATACAGGTATGAGCAGCACGGTAAGGCTGAACGCCATCAACTATGTGTCATTCCCCGGCCCACAAGGGGCAGAGGGTGACTGGATCGAAGTATTGCCGACTGCTATTCGCGTCGCAGACTGCTCCAATCCGGAACATATCCTTTATGTATTTGGGGAGGATGCACTACGTGGATCTGACGTGGCAGGCAGCCGTGCAACAGTATTGCGGGGGATCAAGCGGTGGGTCAACGATTATAAGCGAATCGAGGAATTAATGGATTCCGAGGGGAATACAGCAACTGCTTCCCGCAATGATATTTTAGCTGCTTTTATCCGTTATGTGATTGCTACAGCCGAGCAGCAATTTAAGTGTCGGTTCCGCAACCTGCACTTTTCTGCTCCGGTCAAGCTACAGCCCCAGTTTATAGAGATGTTTAGCGATATTTTGCCTGATTACCGGATTGAAGCGGAGGATGCGCTGGACGAAGGGTTGGCTGTGTTGTACAACACGCTGGCAGACCAGATGGAACGAGGGACCTTTGCGGATGGTGAAGAATATCAGGCACTTGTCATTGATTGTGGTGGAGGCACGACAGATTTGTCTTCCTGCCGATTCCGAATTGAGAACGGGCGTATTGCTTATAAGCTGGACATTCACACAACATATGAAAACGGGGATACCAATTTTGGCGGCAACAATCTGACGTATCGGATTATGCAGTTTATGAAAATTGTATTTGCAGGTTATTATGCTGCCGAGACTCGTTTGCCTGACACCGATATTGATGCCCTGATCGGCATTCCTTCGGGAGATTTGTACCGTCATGTGGATGAGTTTGGTGTAGATGCTGTGTATGCAGGACTGGAAGAACGCTACCGTGAGGCAGAGGCCATCTTGCCTACCGCGTTCAAACAGTATGAGCATGCTACACGGGATGAATATCAGCGGGTACTGAGTAATTTTCATCTGTTGTGGAGTGCGGCAGAAAATATGAAAAAGGAGTTTTTTCTACGTACGGGAATCTTGCGTAGCCGCTTTGAATCCGAGCAGGTATTATCTGCTGAAAGCGACCTGAATATTGCAGTGATGGACCGTTGGCTGGTTTCAGTCATCGAGAACGGACGGTTTCGTGATGAATATGGTTTGCCTGATGTGGTGTTTAACATTCGGGAGATACAGCAGCTTCTTAAGGCAGACATCTACAATATTGTGCGCAAGTTTCTGGATGATTTTTATCAGGAGGGGCGCTTGCAGGATTATTCGATTATCAAGCTAACCGGGCAGTCCTGCCGGATTGACGTATTTCGCGAAGCACTCAAGGAATTTGTACCGGGGCGCAGTATTGAGTTCCGTCAAAAGGCAGAGGACCTCAGCCGGGTACCTGAGTTGAAAATGGCCTGTCTGCGCGGGGCTATCCGCTACCTGAACGCTAAAAAAATGGGCACGATTGAGCCTGTCATTACCAATCATATTCCGGCTATTCCGTACACGGTCAGCGCATGGACGCATACGGGGCGCGAAAAGGAGCTGATTGCGAGTTTGGAAAGCAACCGGGTACGCGGTTCTATTTCCCGCCCGTCTCATGCGGCTGAGGTGGAGTTCTTCCTGACGGCCGACGGCGGCAAGCTGCGTCAGCGCCATGTTTACCGCAGTCGGCCGGAAGCTTTTGAACCCATGCCGTATGAGGAAATTGCCGTGTTGTACGGGCGGGATATCCCACAGGATGATACGGACTCCATCCGTAATGAGGAAACGAAATATTTTGTTTTTGTCGGGGATAGCCGTTGGGGATTTTATGTAGTCCCGATTACCCGTCGAGATGAATTGCTACATCTGGGACCCAAACGCTTTTTTGCCTTCGAAAATGATCTCTCCGAGCTGGATTTCTTTGACGGCACGAAATAGTAAATTAAGGGTTTTGCAAAATGCTGAAATTAGAAAAGTACACAACACTTGGAGGGGATAACGTGCTGTATGCAGGTTTTTGGAAACGAACTTTGGCTTATATCATCGATGGCCTTATTCTATGGTTTGTATTTTTAATATTTGGATTGATCTGGATGGTAATTCGGACCTTAGGGGATTGGGTACCGTCTCCGGCAGAAAGCTCTTTGCTCTCAGACGGATCGTCTTCTATTGTTACCATGAAAGTAATAGGACAGACCTTGCTGAATTGGGGAGCTATATGGCTATATTATGCGCTTATGGAATCATCGAAATGCAAAGCCACGGTGGGCAAGCTGGCTCTCGGCATCGTTGTAGTAGATGAGTTTAATCACAAGCTCAGCTTTGGACGTGCTAGTGCCCGCTACTGGAGTAAGCTTCTATCAGTCATCATTTTGTTCGCCGGCTTTATTATGGCAGCCTTTACGGCGAGAAAACAGGCTCTCCACGATCTGATTGCCCGTACCTACGTTGTGGACAAACGCGAGCTGAATTATATCCTTCGTGAGCAGGCTGGGCGCGGAGCTGGAATGTAACATTTAGGTTGGCACACAGATTCAAAGATTCTGATGAACAGCAGGCTTTAAACAGGAGGAGCAGTAGGATGTACGCTGGTTTTTGGAAAAGATTTTTAGCCCATTTGCTAGATTATACTATTTTATTTGTGACTATTCGTTTGATTGATACGTTGCCGTTTGTGACGATAGGGTTTGTCTCTGCGTTCGTAAAAATGCCGAATTTTTCGGAGTTTGTTTCACACTTAGACGATGTGTCGGTGAGAATTTTGGGAGCTATTATTATTTTTGGCCCTCTTTTATTGGATTGGCTTTACCACACCATCATGGAATCATCAAAATGCAGAGGAACGGTCGGCAAGCTGGCTGCGGGGATTGTCGTTGCGGATGAAAATAATGAAAAAATATCTTTCGGACGGGCCAACGCCCGCTACTGGGGTAAAATCATTAGCTTAGTCACTATATTTGTAGGCTATATCATGGCAGCTTTCACTGAAAAAAAGCAGGCGCTGCATGACAAAATCGCTCGTACCTATGTGGTGAACAAAAATTGGCTGGACTACTCTGAGTATATTAAGCAAAATCCATCGCTGACAGAGATGCCTGTCCCGGCTCCTGCACCCGGTGTGAATCGGTTGTCCGTTCCCTTGAATAAAGAAGAGCAGTAATGACGTCGCAGAGCGACCCGGCTGGCGCATAACGTTGCTACGCAATGTCATTACTGAGGTGCCGGGCGACACTTGTGCCGAAATCGGCACGGAGAGGAGGAAACCACATGTTAACCCATATCGTGCCGAAGTTCGAGAAAGGCCGTATTCTCAAAACCGAGATGCTAGAGAACCTGCGGGACTACCCCCGCAGCTTTCTCGATATCCGGTATGAGGATTATTCGGATGGCATCATTACAGGAATGAACGTAACTGTCGGGGAGTACACGCTAACCATTGGTAGAGGCATCGTGAAGCACAAGGGTAGATTGTATCTGCTGGAGCAGGAGCAGGAAGTGCCGTATGCGGCCACAGGGCGGCTGTCGGTGTTGAAGCTGCTCTTTTTGGAACAAACAGATCGCCCGGATTTCACAGCCCATCATGCAGATATCGTGCTGGAGGATGAGGCAGAAATCGGTCTGGATGAGATGGAGCTGGGCCGATTCAAGCTCAAAGAGGGAGCCGTGCTTCGCTCGGATTATCAGGATTTTGCCGACATGGCAACGGAATTCAATACATGGAGTGATATCCATGCTCCTTTTGCGGGTTTGAAGCAGAGTACATTGCGCCCGGAGACGATGCGCTACTTCGCATCCGAGCTGCTTAAAAGTGGTGCATCAGATCCGATGGATTGTATGTTTGCGTTGATGTGCCTGAACTCGGAAGTTGTAGACAGGGAATCCATTCAGCATTACATCGCAAACCGAAATGGTGCGGAATACAGAGATTATTCACCTGCTCAGCTCCATAGGCAGCTGGTGCTGATCCTGGAGGGAGTCGGGCGGGGTAAGCGCACAGCAGGTCGCTGGCAAGGCGGCGGAGCCGGGCGGATGATTGTGGATTAGAAAATCAGGTAGAGGAGTGTGCATTATGAAATATGAGGATGAAAAGATTTTGGATCAGCTCCGTGAGATGGAGAAGCTGAAGAGGCCTAACAATATTTTAGCAGGACCCATAATCATTGACGGTCAATCCTATGTGTTTGAAGAGCGGTCTTTCTTTAAGGATCGGCTGAAAATGCATGTCCCCTCTATCTTTAGTCCAATGCCCAAGCATTTGCAAAAGATTAAATATCCTCATGAGCAACGTCCAGAAATGATTTTGACGAATGATTTGGGCAGTGTGGATGTTACCCTGAATCGGGTGGACCAGACGCTACAAGATGAATGGGTGGAACAGCTCACTTCTGGCATGAAGGCAATGATGAAAAATATGAATCCTGCCCATGTATTTTATGAAGAAAAAATAGAAGAGGTACATGGTAAGCAGATTGGCTATTTTGACTTTAAAAGTCCTGCGCTGGACCAGCCCATCTACCACAATATGTTCTACTTTGAGCTGGAAGGAAAGACGGTCATGGGAACATTTTGTTGTCCGTATAAGCAGTATGCTGAATGGCGGGATGTCGCCCTACAGATGATACGCACCATTCAAACGGTTGACGAGGCAGAAAAGGAGGGATATGAATGAGTAACCCCATTTACACCACGGCAGATGTACAAGTGGCCCCTTATCAGTTTCAGCGTGTATTAAGTATCCATCTCATTAAACAGTTAAACGAACATGTGAGCTTCTGCATACGTGGAATTGTTTCGGAGGACAAGCTGGATCAATACGTAGAAAAAGCAGATGAAGATGAGCACATCGAAGTCTTCTTAAAAAGTGAAGGCAAGGAGATCCGGTTTTTTCAGGGAATCGTCACGAATATTGCTGTAAAAGCTGTAAACGGAGTACGCGAGCTTACGATTGAGGCTAGCAGTGAAACCTTAATGATGGACATTCGCCCTAAACGTCGTTCATTCCAAAAAACAGGAGAGTCGTATAACAAACTGTTTTCGCATGTTACAAGTTCATATACTGATGCAGAAGTGATTGATGAGGCTTCTCATAGCGCAGCTATCGGTGAATTATTAGTGCAATATAATGAAACGGACTGGGCCTTTGTCAAAAGAATTGCTTCTCGGCTACATGCTGCTTTAATTCCAATTACGATGCAACAAGGACTGAAATATGTGATTGGTGTCCCCCATTCTAGTGCCCCTCAACCGCTGAACGAACATAACTATTCCATAAAAAAAGACTTGAAGGAGCACAAGCTCATGTCCCGTAACGGACTGCCGGAATATGGTGAGTCTAACAGCTTGAGTTATGAAGTGACCAGCAACAAAGTGCTAGAGCTGGGCAGTTCCGTCATTTTTCATAAAAGAACGCTTTACATAGCCAAGGCGGAAACGACCACAGAAGGAAATCTGATCGTGAATCGTTACATTTTACGTGATGAACATGGGTTAAAATGCCCAACTGTCTATGCCTATGATCTGTCAGGAGCCTCTCTGTTTGGCAAGGTGATTGATATTTCCAAAGAGAAAGTAAAAATCAAGCTGGAAATTGATCAAGGCTCGAGTGCATCCGGGGCTATGTGGTTTCCCTATTCTACGGTTTATTCTTCTCCTGATGGCAGCGGCTGGTATGTTATGCCGGAAGCAGGGGATCAAATCCGTCTGTACTTTCCGGATGAACGGGAGCAGCATGCTTTTGCCGCCAGTTCTGTCGATCTTGCCTCCTCTGATCCTGTTAAAAGAAGTGATCCTGCGGTTAAAAGTATCAGCACCAAATACGGCAAACAAGTCGTTTTCAAGCCTGGTGCAGTAGAAATTATCAACAGTGGGCAAATGCTCATGCGTCTCACGGATGAAGGCGGGATCGAAATTAATAGTAACAAAAAAATAACCCTGTCTGCTCAGGAAGATATCCAAATTACAGGGGGAGCGAAAATTATTATGGAGGGGAAAGAAGGCGTAAGTTTTATTCAATCCGGAGCCAAACTCGACATCATGGACGATGTGAGATTAACCGGGGGTAAGGTGAACATTGAATGAAGCTCATGGATCGGGATGCTGCGTTGCAGGATTTGCTGGAAAAGCACGTATTTACGGAATGGATACATGATTTGGCTCTTATTGAAAACAACTTTCTGACGCGCCAGCAAGCCATTGAAGACGAGCTTATAGCAGCTCTAGAGTCGCTATGCCAGCTCGCTACCCTTCAGCACGAGCAAGGTCGTAAGGGGGATATTCGATATATTTATATCTCCTTGCTCAGAACTCGTGTTGCGAAAAATAAAGCGGTTTATCGTCTAGATGCCTATGATGAAAATTGGTTTCTGGATGAGACTGAATGCGCTGTGGAATGGTCGGCAGACTTTGTTTTCGAGCCTCTGTTCAATCGTATGACTAAGCTGGAAAAGCTTAAATCAGATTATGCCCGTAAGATCTCGACGATGGATATTGAACAAATTCAACAAATTGAGGCGGTCAAATACCATCTGCTCACTGTAGAGTTCTTGAAAAGCCAGATGCCAGTTTTTATCGCTTCCCCTTCGTTAGAAAGGATGCCAAAAGCAAATGTATGCACGATATTTGCTGGAGAGTATCGAGATGATAGCGAAATATTGTGCCGTTTTACGCGTAGTGAGGGAGCTGAGACACGAAAGGGGGAATCTTCATGGATTATTTCCTCTTAAAACAGGATGTGCGGTATACCCATGTTCCTGTGCTACAAAAGGTGATGGAAACGATTGATCCGTGGAAGCTGTATGATTTGCAGCCGGAGGATATTGTCAAGCCATTGATGTTTCACGTGAAGGCAGATGCAGAAAGTATTTTTATTGATTATCTAGAAGGTCCCATTCCTCTTATTTCAGATGCTTTAAAGCGTCTTGTCCAGGCCTATGTGCCAGAGCTACCTATGAAATTAACGATACTTACTCAGATCGAACAGAGGATACAGAAGAATTACTATATTCCTTTTGTGGAGCGGCTTGCAGCAGTACATCCAGAAAGCGAATGGAATTTGGATCAAAGTGTGCTTAGAAAGCTGGTATTACGTGCAGATGCTATTCGGAGCCACAAGATATTTACAATCCAGGAGAGTTCTACCCCGATGATCATCGTCCGTTTGGATGTGGCGGAAAGTATATTGCGGCGTGATTATACCGGGATCGCTTTGGAGCAAGTCCAGGTGAAATAGGGAGGGAAAGGGCACATGTCAGACAATGAGTATTATGTCGTACGGGGGGCCTGTATGCGTTGCACTTGCGGGACCCATCCTCGAAAGATCAATTTGCCGAACAGCCACGGGGCTTATGTTAACGGTAAACCCATGATGAATGAAGGAGATTATTCTCCTGAGAATGTCCCTCATTTTGGAATCTGTAACAGTCCGGAACAGCCGAGTGCCGAGACTATATATCTAATCGCCGAAGATGGCTCCACAATCTCAGGGAAGCCATGCCTGCCGATGCTGACGGATAAGTGGAAAAATACAAAAGAACAGACAAAGGTGGAAGGTCAGCCAGCCTTGACGACCTCTTCATTTCAGACTTGTTTATATCATGGATTTATCGAATTTCATACGAATGGCCAGCAGGAGGAGTAGCTGGAAGGGAGGTTTGAAGACATGATAGGATATGATCAGATTCGAATAGATTCCCCTTACCCCATTCAGGTCTTAAAGGATGTTCAGATCGAGTGGAAGCCGGGTGAGCATGGGCGTATTACACTCACAGGCATTTGTAAGGAGTCGAGTCATGCCACGGCTGCGCTAGATGCGACCTCAGAGGATCAGCTACATGTGTATGCGCAGAATGGACATGAGGAAATCAGCTTATTTAAGGGTGTCGTCCATACGGTGGAAGTTGAGAACCATAATGGAGTATATACACTTACCCTAGAAGGAATCAGTGGCTCATTTGAGCTGGATATTGTCAAAAGAAAGCGGTCTTTTCCTGAGGAAAAACAAACATATAAACAGTTAGTGAATAAGCTTGCTCAAGGCTATGAGCGAAGTGATGTCTTGTACCAGACCGGAGAGCAGTCGGTAGGCGAAGCCATTTTACAGTATGATGAAACCGACTGGGAGTTTATGAAACGGATGGCGAGCCGTTTACATACAGTGGTGGTCAGCGACATATGGGAGTCCGCATCGCCGAAGCTGTATTTCGGCATGCCTGCTGGCACCCAGCGAACAATTCGGAAGGATACGCCATATACGGCAAGTAAGGATTTAAAGGGCTATCAGCGGGCAGGCGGAACGTCAGCCGGGCTACATGATACCGACTTTTTCAAATACGAGATTGAAAGCGGAGAACGGTATGCTCTTGGAGACGAGGTGCAATTTCGCCAGAAAATAATGATTGTATCTGAATTGCGAAGCCGCATGGAAAAGGGGCATTTGCTATTCAGTTATGTGTTGGCCCGCGCAGAGGGCATTCGCAGTGATTTCATCCCCAATCCCAAAACAATCGGAATTTCTCTGGAAGGAGAGGTCATTGCGGTACGGGGAGAGGAAGTGAAGCTGCGGCTGGCGATTGATAAGGATGATGGGGTATCCGAGCCGCATTGGTATCCGTTCGCTCCCCCAACGGGAAGTGCAATGTACAGTATGCCCAAGGTGGGAACACAGGCAAGCCTGTATTTTCCAGATGCGTCTGGTTCCAGAGCAATGATTTTGGGTGCGGTTCGTACAAATGGAGACGGTTGCGCGAAAACGAGTAATCCTAATGATCGATATTTTGGAACGGAGCATGGAAGTGAGCTGAAAATGGCACCGGGTCGCATCCATATCATGGGTGATCCGGGTGGGACATTGCAGATGAGTCTGGACGATGCTACTGGGATTGAATTAACTAGTCCCAAGAAGTTATCGTTAGAAGCAGAGCAGGAAATCATTCTGAATACGCCGAAGAAAATCATTATTGACGGAACCAGTCAGGTCATGGCGTATCAGACGGGAGGAAGCACAGGGCTTTCAGTAGAAAACGAATACCACGTGTTGGGAGGAAACGTCTGGGCGGACGGTAGCGACCGAACTGCATACCCGCCGTTTGATGATGAACCGAAGGAAGGCGAGCCACCTCCACCGCCGCCACCCCCTGAACCGTTTAACTGGGGCAAGCTGGGGATGAATATTTTGGGCGGTTTGGCGGTTGTGGCGGCTGTAGCCGTGGTGGCGGCCATTACGGTAGCGACGCTTGGAGCGGGTACGGTGGTCATTGCGGCGGTAGCCGGAGGAGCGCTGCTGGCGGGTGGCTTGGGTGTAGCAAGCTTGGCCGCATCAGATATCGCCCGAGGGGAAGTGAGCGACTTCAGTGACTATGCCCTGACCGGCTTGAAAGAAGCGGGAATCGGGGCGGTATCTGGAGCAATCTTTGGCCCTCTCGGTGTAGGGGGAACCTTACTGAGGAAAGCAGCGATCGGCGGTGTCACAAATGCCGCGGAAAATCTGGCGAGTCAGGTGCTGAGTGGTGAAAAGATCAATTGGGGCTCTGTAGCAAAAGACGCAGGACTGGGCTTTGTTACCGTGGGCGTACTGGATTCCAAAGTAGGCAAGGCCATCGGCGGATTCGCGGAAAAGGTAGGTAGCAAGGTTACACCGCAATGGATTAGCAAAGGTGTAGATGCAGTCGGGGCCGGCTTTGGCAAAGCTGTAACCAAGCTGGAGCAGACCGGCAGTAAACTGGGGCAGAAGTTCAATGAGCAGCTGAGTAAAATGGCAGACGGCCTCAGCCCCGGGAAGTTGGCCACAGCCAACGGAGCGCCAGTTCCGCACGTTAATAAGATGGACAGCGGACCACTTCCACAGACAGATGTGCAGAAGAATTACAACAAGGTCATGAAGGAAATGGAAGAGAGCGCGGCGAAAAAGGTTGATGGGACGGGGAAAGTATCCCAAGCTAAACAACAAGAAGCTTATGAGAAGGCTATGGAAGATGCAGCTAAAAAGCAACCTCCATATACTAGGAAACCTAACACTCCAAGAAACTATAAAAAGAAAGTTCGCAATGAGGATGGTACAACCTCTTATACTTTCACTTCTGTGAAGAATGGAAAGGATTATCAAGTTACGTATGATAAAGAAGGTTTCCCTATGTTTGATTCAAAATATGAAATTTCTATACCTGAAAAATATTATTTAGAGCCGGATAGTGTACAATTTGAATATCTTTCAAAAAAGCTATATGATGATATAGCTAAAAATCCAAAACTTGCCGAAAAGTTCAGTGCAGATGAATTAGCCTTATTAAAAGAAGGTAAAGTTCCAAAAACTTTAACTTGGCATCATCATCAAGATCCAGGAAAAATGCAAGTAGTTGATTATTTTGAACATCAAGCTGCAGGACATACCGGTGGAAGGGCGGTTTGGGGTGGCGGAAAACCAGGTAGAACGGGGAAATTGAAAAATAAAATACTGGAGATGTTAATATGGGATTGAAAAAATGGCTTTTTGCAGAGGGGCCAGTCGATGACGCTACTATAACTGCAACTGAACAACTTTTTCAAGTGACATTCCCTCAAGATTATAAGGATTGCGTTAAAAAGTTTAATGGTGGTTATCCCGAACCCAATAACTTTGATTATGATAACGGCGCACAAGGAGTATTTAATGATTTGATTAGCTTTACCAATAGCGAGCTAAATATTACAATGTTTCGTGAGTTTGCACAGGATTCGTTGACCAAAGGAATTATTCCTTTTGGGAGAGACCCATTTGGCAACTTACTTGGTTTTGACTATCGCTTTAATAAAGAAATTCCGTTAATTATATTCTTTGATCATGAAGAAATAGAGGAAGAAGCTATAACACCTGTCTGTGATACTTTTACGGAGTTACTTGATAAATTGTATTCTATAGAATAGTGGGTGGAGTTTTGTGAATATAGAATTTGAATTTTCATTTAAACCAATTAACAATCAAGAATTAGAAACTTTTGAAGAAACGTTTAATCTTATCTTGCCAAATGATTATAAGAATTTTTTACTGTATCATAATGGAGGTAAGGCTGTTCGAAGAAGATTTGAAACAAAAGATAAGACAATAACATCGTCAATTATGTTATTTCTGCCACTAAGTAAAGAAATAGAGGAAAATTTAGAATATTACTATAAAAAATATAATATTGAAAAAATAATTCCTTCTAACTTTATTCCGTTTGGAGTAGATCCTGCAGATAGTCTTATATGTCTTTCTATAAATGGGGAGGACCAAGGAACAGTCTATTTCTGCGATTTGGATTATTTTGAAGAGGACAACGGGTTAAAGCAAGAATATATTAAATTAGTATCTCCAAGTTTTAGCGAGTTTTTAAATTCACTCTTCCAGCCAGATTAATTCTAAAATATAGTAGGCCCCTAATATGGAAATAGGACTCTTTAAAGCCTAAAATCCCCTTTAGGGCTTTTTTTTTACTCTGGCTGCTACCTTGGGTGTGGCGAGGAAGATGGTGCAATGTCAACGGTAGCTCCGATAACAGTCACAACACGACCACAAATGGTGTCACTACAGTGAAGGAAATAGTGATATCGCTAAAGCCAGACAAGGTGATCTGTCCCAGTCTGGGAGCGAGCTTTGGCAAAGCTGTAAACAAACTGGAGCAGACCGACAGCTAACTGGGTCAGAAATTTAAATGGACAACGGAGCCTCTGTTCCATCGGTTCCACACGTTAATAAGATGGACAGCGTACGACTTCCACAGACAGATGTGCAGAAGAATTACAATAAGGTCATGAGTTATAAGTTTACGCAAGAAGAAGCGGATTAGCTTGCTAAAAAGGTCTTGTCAAAGTTCATAGAGATTCAAAGTAGTGCTCTAAAGAAAGCAATGGAAATAAAATCGATTGTTCAGCTGTTGCCGTCGATAGAAAAATAGACAGAATTGATATTGGATTTAGTGGGAAATCGGGACAGAAAGGGTTGGGAAAGCAAACAATTAAAGAACACAGTGAAATTCCTGTATCTAACCTATTGCGTAAGATAGATAAGAACTGAACTGAGTTTAATGCAACTAATCGTCTGTTGATAAAAGGATCAAATCTAGAGGATTTGGCACTATGGATGATAGCGATACCGCTTTCTTAATAAAAAACGAAACGGAATCACAAATTAAAACATTAAAAGTAAGAAAATCAACCAAAAGAACTCTTTTCTCATATCTATCTGATTCCTCTTTGCGATAACTAAAACAATTAAGCAGTGAAGATAATATTGATAAGAATATATGATTGTTAATTAGAAAACAGATAAAATGCGGTAAGAAAAAAATCAAGAATGTAATAATTAAGTTTTTAGAAAACAGTTTATGGATGGAGATATTTGGGGAATAATGATTTGTCAACACTAAATTAACAACAAAGTTGAATAATGCAACGATAGTAGCACTCATTATATTAAGTCTCTTAACTTCATCAAAATTTGTTTTCTGGCACTATCTATAAATTTACGACTTATTGGTATTTCAACAATTTGTTTATCGTTTAAATTAGCGATAATTGTATTATTGCTAATTTTTTTTACATATTTAACATTAACAATAAACGAGGTGTGGACCTGCACAAAATTATCATTAACTTTGGATAAAAGGGCTCTTGTTTGGAGAAGCGTTATATATATATCAGTGGGTGTGTGAATAAGTACTCTCCTTTTATTTTTTTCAAAGTAAATAATTTCATTAAAAGAAAGACTGTAAAAAACTTTGTTAAATGTGAACATAAATTTTGAAATATCAAAATCTAAATATTTAATAGCGCGATTCAAGGCAGGATAGAGTTTGTTTTTTGTTACTGGTTTTAAAATGTAATCAAAAGGGTTAACCTTAAAAACCTGTTCCATATATTCTTTGAAACTTGAAATAAAGATAATTGGACAAGTATAATTATTCTTTCTAATCGTCTTGGCAATCTCAATTCCCGATAGATTAGGAAACTCAATATTTAAAATAAACAAATCATATGTGTTACTTTTAAGTAATTCAATTAAACGAAATGGATTGTAGAATATATCAATTTCAAATAACGAGGAATCATATTCTAACAATAGATTCTCGATATCTTTTATAATAACAGGAACATCATCACAAATAGCAACTTTTATTACCATTGTTTCACTCCCATTATAAATTAATATTTTCTCTTATCTGCTACAGGGTCGTTGCCATGGATTACTTTTTTCAATGGATTTTACTTCGTGTCGTCAATTATGGCGCAGCGCCTTAAACTCAACGTTCTTCGCCATCATGAGCATAACCCCCAGAACAACAGTACCCTTAGCCTCGAGTATCCACATTTGTAAATGCTGACCTTCCTTTTTCTTTCCCGAACTGCTCTATTTGAGAATCAGTTTGGCCAGCCGTATATTATGCTGTCCAAGCTCGTAACCGCTAGATCCCTGCTGCTGCAAGGAACGCTACCAAGATGACCACCACATTTCATTATCAGTATAAAAATGTCGGTTCTCTATATCCAATTATCGTACTAGAATAGAGAAGATGTCAATAATTGCATTTATATTGCATTTTGTTACATGATATAAAAGAATTTCGAAAAATAGATTATTATCTAGTTAAATAGAATATTGATTTCTATTTGGAATCTTATGTATTTCTGTAAGTATATATTGAAGGAGGTGAAATTCAATGACAAACGTTATTTACTCTAAACCAACAATTGAGAAAGTTGCTGGTTTTAAAGAATCTACCAAAGGGCTTTGGTTTGGTGAATATGTTGATGTTTGGGGTGGCAAGGCTCCCTGGCATTGGTAATTGAGAGAGAAAAGTGGTCATTGGACAATTTTGAGATGTCCAGTGATCACTTTTTGTGAAAATCGATTATTTTAGAGACTCGCATGATATTAAATATATTGAAAATTAAGCGAGAGGGGAGACTATTATTAACATTCAGTTAAAAGAAGATTTAACAAAATCAAGTTCTGATAAAGTACCATTTCAATTACATATAAAGACTGCTTCGGTAAGTATTTTGCTTATTTCTCAACATAAGTATGTTAAGCATTCTAAGGGCGACTTAGAGATATATTGTATACCATGTGAATACCCAAAAGTTGCAGACCAGATACAGGGAACTAAGGAATTTGAAATGTCAAGATTAGCGGTAACTTTTCAGAAGATTGTTTCTAAAGGGATCTTTGTTCTAGTTGATAATAACGAAGTTATTGTAGGGGGAGCATTATTTGATGTTTCTCTATCATGGAAAATGTTAGATGATATTTTAATTATTAGTGATTCGGCTAGTGATATTGCAAGATATTGTGATTTAAATATATCAAAATCAGCAGTTGCATTGAACTTGATAAGCAGCCTACCATATTATCCTTTCCAAAATATACCTTTATGGGAAGGTGTAAATAAAATCCACCCATTTTGTGTTTTGAAATACGGAAAAAAACAACAATTTGAAGAGTTCAAAATTTGGATGCTGCCAGCACTAAGTAATGATGTAGAATTGACGCTGCAAAATATAAGAGAGCGTTTCTTTGAATTACCAAGGAATTATGCTAGCAGCTATGCTAATATATCTGCTGATCTCTCTGGAGGTGTTGATTCAGCCGCAATTGCATATGCTTTAAAAGCACATTATGCAGACATTAAGCTATATCATGCAAAAACAGATGGTAAATGGAATAGTGATTCTAAGTGGGCTGCTATGATTGCAAATGATATGAAGGAATCGCTAAATTCATTGCCATCAATCGGTATGTCTGGTCGGAGATTTGAAACAGATTTGTCATACTCAGGATTTACTCTTCCGGATTCCCCAGTATTTTGGGCAGATACAGAGGGCTATGTTGAAAATATCATTAATTTAAATGAGAACTATGGAGACTCAGTTCATTTCATAGGTATTGGTGGTGATGAATTGTTTACACCTATGCCAGCATATGCGTGGTCCATTGTAAGGCAGAACAGAATGCGTAGTTTATCGTTTGGATTCCAATATTGTTTACTTACGAGAACATCATTCCTAAAAGGTGCGTCAAATCTTATGAACAATACATCATTTAAAGAAGCACTAAAAACGGAAATTGATATTGGATTTGGCTATGCTAAATCACGGAAGAAAGAGTCTGCTTTGGATTGGTTTGGAAAAATTACGATTCCAGCATGGCTTGCAAGAGATTATCATGTTCCATGTTATCAGATTGCTATGAAAACTTTAAAAGAAATTTCTGGAGGTCTTGATTCTGACCGTTCTAGACATCAAGCACTAGAGTCATTGCTTTTTCAAAGGCGTGTACTAAGCCAAGTTAATGTTATTTATGGAAGTAGATTCACTTGGCTAGCTCCATTTTTAGATTCAAAGATTATTGAGTCTGCATTATCTATACCCATCCGGTATCACTTAGAATCAGGAATTACTAAACCCATGCTGTATCAAGCTACAAAAGGAATTGTTCCCCGCGAAGTATTTACTCGAGGGTTTAAAGGAGATTATTCAACATTTTTATACAACGGATATAAGGAATCTGTAAAGAAAAATGTTCATGTAGTTAGAGATTTCAAAGTTGTTGAGTTGGGAATTGTTGACCCAGACCTACTAGTTTCTGAATTATCTATGCCAACTGCTTTACGCGATCGAATTATAGCCTTTGAAAGACTATCTGCTGTTGAGCGATGGCTTCATAATGCAATGAGTTAACCTTCATATATATGAAAAATATTAAATTTTAGAAAAGGGGCAATTTTATGAAAAAAATAAAAAGAGAACTTAAAATAATTGAACAAGATAATGGGGCTATGATTTTTGACAAAAGTAGAGGAATTTATTTTCAAGTAAACCACGTTGGAAAACTTTTAATTAAGAAGTTAGATGAAGGGAAATCTAGGAATGAATTAGTGGCTGAATTAGAAAAGACTTTCGGTTTAGAGAGTGCTAATGCAGAGAATGATGTTAATGAATTTCTTTCCATGCTTAGAGAGGTGGGACTAGCATAATGGACATACCACTATTTCCAGAACAGCCAGAAATAGTATCAAATCGGGCAAAATGGAATGCTAGACTAGCTTTACTTCTATCAGCACCTCTGAATTGGCTCCCTCCAAGTATGATAGAAAAGATATTTTCTCGTTTAACGAGAAGATATCCAGCGGCTTCAAATGAACAAGTTCAGGTTATTCGTGATGCAGTATGTACAGTAAGTATGAGATGTCGAAGTCAAGGAGGTTGTCTTAGACGTTCACTTGCGGTTGTAGTAGCAACGTGGTTAAAACGAAGATCTGTTAGTTGGTGTACTGGATACGCCCTAGAACCTTTTAGGGCACATGCATGGGTTGAATTAAACAGTATTCCAGTTGGAGAGCCGGATGAAATAAGTTTATATACTAAAGTTATAAGTGTATCTATTTATGATGAGGAAAAATTACAGAAGTAAAATGGAAAACAATAATCCCAAACCTAAAGAACTTGAACAAGATGTGCGATATGAACCGATCCCAGTCAATATTACTTTAGTGCTTCTTATTTTGGTTCTATTAGTTTCTATGATTTTAACTGCTATACAATAATATTTATTACAGAAAATAGGCGAAGTTGTTGTTTTTGAAGCACTTTCTCCGAATGACAGCCCGAATTCCAAGTTCGCCCATCAGCCTCTGTACACGCTTATGGTTCACGTGTATGCCATAGGTTCGGTCTAGCCAAACCTGCACCCTCCGATAGCCGAAAATGCCTTTCATCTTCTCGTTGTTTTGGAGAAATAAACGTCTGCCGTTTCATCTACTTATAAAAACCGCTTCTGGACACTTGGGCCAGTCTACATAACAGTGCGATGTTGTCCCCTTTGCTTATCAATTCCTGGATCACCGCAAACTTTTCCCCCTGCGGTACGGCGTTCATCCCTTCTTTCACATCTGTAAGAGCTTTTTTAGCATTTCGTTCTCGGCTTCCAGACGCTTCAGCTTGACTTCTGGATCTTCTGGCCGTGTTCGGGGTCTTCCCATTCCAGGACCCTTAGCTTTGCCTCGTTTCTCCTCAAGTCCCTTCATTCCCTCAGCCTGAAAAGATTTCACCCAACGTCGGACCAATGAATGATCAATCTCCAGATTTCGCCCTACATTCTTGTAGCTCATCTCCTTTTTGAGGTAAATTTTACTTTTTTTCCTTGAATGCAGCATCGTAAGTTTTTCTTATTTTTCCCACAAAAAATCCCCTCCATAGTAGACAGATTAATGGGCTTGCTTTTTTCTGTCTACTATAAGGGGAGCATATCACATTACTCATTGCTTTATTTAAGGGCGCGGGAATTAAGATTATCATACTTATTGGTGCTGCTTGTGCAGGTATGTTTGGTGTAATAGGCAAGTTTTTCGCCAAATTATTTCGCAAGAAAAAATCGGAATCCATGCACAATGAAACGAACGCTCAGGATCAGTCAGAAACACTACAGTAACGATAAAGAAACATCCCATAATAAAATTGCTGATATAAAGGGGAATATGTATTTCCGTTAATGATGATGTGAAAAAGTAAATTTATAAATTGGATAATAAACGTCTTGCATTCTTCATTGTCATGCTATTCTTACTGATTTGGCTTAGGCAGCCTGACAAGCACACAAAGATTATGTAGCTTGGGCAAGAACAATATGAACAGATGATCATGGAGACGTTAGATCCGTGAATCATCTGTTTTTCGTTTTTTATCCCTTGTAATACTTTCGGTACACCGCGGGCGTTGTGCCTTCATACTTTTTGAATATTTTAATGAAATACCCCGGCTCATTAAAGCCGAGCTCGCTACTGATCTGAGATACAGGAATATCCGTAGCTTCGAGCAACTGCTTCGCCCATTTCATCTTCAAGCGGGAAAGATAGCTGGAAAAGTTCTTACCCGTTTCCTTGGCAAACAGCCGACTAAAATAGCTTGGGCTAATGTGGCACAAGTCAGCCATGGCTTTCAAAGAAAAAGCTTCACCCTTGTGCTCAAAGATATATTCGAAGGCGGGTTTGAGTACGGGATTTCCGCACGAAATATCCACATCTCCTGAGGAATTCAGATAGGCATCTGCTAAGAAATTATTCATTTCTTTCTTAAGGTTTTCGATATGCTCCAGCGAGTAGCCAGGAAGGATCTCGGACAACTGCGGAGTGGAATGTGTGGCCGACGCCTTCTCGAACATTTCCGCGAGAAGATTTTTGTTCATCGCTTCTTCAACAATATAATTACACAATAAGGATAACATGTTGGAGATCGTCTGAATTTCCTGATAGGTCATGGAGGGCAGATCGGCGTAATCGTTCTTAAGTTCCTCCCATTTGGAACTGTACAGTTTTTCATTTTTTGACGTGAGGATTTGCTCCAGCTGTAGGGCACTCGAAGGATCGGCTAAGCGGACCTGACCTGCCATGACGGCGCCAATGTACTTATCGTCAATAATGATCGGTACCGCGATGTCGACGATGTCATAATGACAGAGATAAATATAAGGTTTGTTGGAACGTACCGCTTCAAGTCCACCGCGAGAGTCACATTTTTGGCAGTAGGGAAGAAGATTCTCATTCTGACGAACCTTCTTGCAGAACGATTGGCATTGGCTGTGGCTAGTTACGGGATTCCCTTTATAATCGACGGTAAGAATAGCTAATTGGGTAACGGATGCTAATGAATCCTGCAACTGCTCCCACTTTTTCAAATCAAAGATTTTCTGGATGCTCAAATGTTCACGTATCAAGATCTCATCCCTTAATAGTAAATTATCTTGTAAGCGATAACAAAAAAGTGCAATTCGTGATCTTTAGTGCAAAAAAATACGATTGTAGATTATAATATATTCCTTGATTCCTCCAATGTAAAGTTTACATCGTTCGGTTATAGTTTTAATCAGAACGAAGCCAACACAATCATAAGGAGGAATTATAGATGAGAAAAGCTTTTATCAGCCCAAGCAAATATGTACAAGGTGAAAATGAATTGTTGAATTTGGGTTACTATGTGAGCACCTTCGGCAAATCCGCTTTACTGATTGCGCATCCTGCCGACGTGGCGCGGGTAAAAGATAAACTTGATTCCACTTTGGGTAAATATAACGTGACCTTTATTGAAAGCGGTTTTATGGGTGAGTGTTCCAGACAGGAAGTGTCCAGACTTCAGGAAATTGCTACTGCGAACGGATGCGATTGTATCGTAGGTCTTGGGGGCGGGAAAGCGATCGACGCGGCGAAATGCGTAGCTCAAGGGGAAGCGCTTATCATCTGTCCGACGATTGCTGCGACGGATGCACCGACAAGTCACTCGGCCGTTCTGTACACTCCGGAAGGTGCTTTCGACGATTACGCCTATTTTAAGCAAAGTCCGAGTGTCGTATTAGTCGACACCACCGTAATCGCTAATGCACCAACCCGATTCCTTGTATCAGGTATGGGTGATGCACTGTCGACTTACTTTGAAGCCCGTGCGACCTCCCGTTCTTACTCCAGGGTCAATGCCGGACTGCCTAACGGAGTACGCGAAGGACAGTGTGCGCCAGCAGTAGGTACAAATGCGGCGATTGCACTTGCAACGCTATGCTATGAAATGCTGTTGAAAGACGGTGCCAAAGCAAAAGCGGCATGTGATGAAAACCAGGTTACGCAAGCACTCGAGAATATCATTGAAACTAATATTTTACTCTCAGGCCTCGGCTTCGAGAGCGGCGGACTTGCGGCGGCCCATGCGATTCATGATGGACTCACGATTTTGGAAGGCACGCATCATTATTATCATGGAGAGAAAGTTGCGTTCGGCACGATCGCACAGCTGGTGCTCGAAAACGCACCGACGGAAGAATTACATCAGGTACTTGATTTCTGTTTAGCCGTCGGTTTACCGGTCTGCTTGGCTGATATCGGCGTCGATCATATCAGTCAGGAAGAACTCATGGAAGTAGCTGCAAAGGCCTGCATTCTGGAGGAATCGATTCATTCCATGCCGTTTCCGGTCACAGTGGAGCAGGTTGCAGCGGCAATCGCTGCGGCCAACCGTATCGGGAGCCAGTACAAAGCGGAGGTAAAGTAGCATGAAAAAGGTCATCAACCGTGCGGAAAATTTGGTTCTTGAGATGTGCAGTGGTATTGCGCTCGCGCATCCTGAGTTGGAATTTCTGCCAAAATACAAAGTGCTCAAGAAAAAGGAATTGAACGCGGAGAAAGTAACGCTCGTCAGCGGCGGTGGTAGCGGGCATGAACCCGCCCACGCCGGCTTCGTTGGCCAAGGGATGCTCGATGCCGCGGTCTGCGGTGATGTCTTCGCCTCTCCCTCACAAATTCAAGTATATCAGGCCATCCGAGCGACGACCGGGAAAAAAGGTGCGCTGCTGATTATCAAAAATTACAGCGGCGATATTATGAACTTTAGAAACGGCGCCCATTTGGCCACTGAAGACGGTCTGGAAGTGGACTATGTAAAGGTTGAGGACGACATCGCGGTAGAAGACAGCCTATATACAGTCGGACGGCGCGGAGTGGCGGGAACGGTACTCGTCCACAAGATCGCGGGTGCAGCGGCGGAAGAGGGCCGGAGTCTGGCGGAAGTTAAAGCAGTAGCCGAGAAAGCCGCTGCGAATGTACGCAGTATCGGATTCGCATTGACTTCGTGTACCGTGCCGGCGAAGGGCACGCCAACATTAGAGCTCGGGCATGATGAAATCGAGTACGGTGTTGGCATTCACGGCGAGCCTGGGACCAGCCGCGAGAAGCTGACGGATGCAGATACGCTGGCAGCCAGAATGGTAACCGATCTCCTTCGAGACATGCAGATTGAAACTGGCTTCAGCGGAGAAATCGCCCTGTTGATCAATGGTTTCGGCGGTACGCCTCTGCAAGAACTGTACCTCTTCAACCATTCGGTCACTCGCGAACTAGCAGCGAAGGGGATCAAGATTGATCGCACTTTTGTCAACAATTATATGACGAGTATCGATATGGCAGGTATCTCGGTTTCCATCATGAAGCTGGACAACGAACTGAAAACGCTCCTTTCCCATGAAAGCAACGCACCTGCATTCAAGGTGGCTGGACCTGTTGATCATGTCGTATTCACGGATATTTCAACTGTAGCAGACGAAAAGCGGCAAGTATCCTTTGAGGTGGAAACGGACCCTGCCTTCGCAGTTATTGAGAACAACAAAGTTACGTTGAACAATCTTACCTACCTAGTCGATAAGATGAGTGAGGTTATCATCAAGAATGAGGTACCTTTCTGCGATCTTGACGCTCATGCAGGCGACGGTGACTTTGGCATGAGCGTTGCTAAGGGATTTCGTCAGCTGAAACGGGAATGGAGAGACATCCTGAATCAAGACTCTTTGACGATGGGAGCCTTTCTTCATTCATGCTCGCTCGTCATCATGGAATACTGCGGTGGCGCCTCGGGTCCGATCTGGGGCTCAGCATTTCGCGCAGCGGCACGATCTGCTGGCGAACGAATCGAACTCACCGTTTCCGAATTCGCAGATATGATGCAGGCTGCGGTGCAAGGCATACAATCAACAGGCGAACGTTCTTTCGGCAGAGGAGCCGTTGTTGGCGATAAAACGCTTATTGACGCATTAGTGCCATGTGCAGATAGCTGGTTGGAGAGCGCAAAATTAGATTTTGACGTGAAGACAGCCTTTGTAAGTGGTGCTCAAGCCGCTGTATTAGGGGCCAAAAAGACGGAAGACATCGTGGCGCGTATGGGCCGTGCCGGAACGGCAGGAGAGAGAAGCCTTGGTTATCCAGACGCGGGGGCTTATGCGCTTGGCGTGATTTTTACGGAGCTTGCTGATTGTTTGAACTGATTTTCTATAAATCCAAAATTACTGGCACGAACACTTCGTTTAGATTTCCATTCCTGCCCGTACCACTCGCTAATTCTTAAAAATTCAAGGTTTGTTCATTGCAATTGATGTGCATTAGGTTTATAATTTCAGACGGATTCAACGGGCTTATCCCGGAATCCATGGGAGTTCATCCCATCTGAGCTAGCTTACTGCATGCTCAAATATGAATTAAGCGAGGGATTTACAATGAAAACCTGCTGCACCATCCAAGTTGACGAAGACAGTTTAGTTATTGATTTGCCAGAAGAAGGAACCACGCTAGAGTCCCTGCTCGGTGATATTGAGAGCTGTGGAGGTAGTGAAGAACCTTGGCTGCAACTTATTGACAAGGTAATAGGTAACTCATCTGAGACTGTACTGACAGAGCAAGCGACGGATGGCGGCGATATGAAGAAAGATCAGACGACCAAAGAACCTCAAGCAACTGCTCAGGGGTAATAGGGAGATCATACGTTAAGACGATATTTGTAACATTATTCGATCACATATAAGATCATCTATAAGACTGCTACCGAGCCAAGGCACGGGAAGCGGTCTTTTTTTATTAAAATAACTAAAATTCTCCGAATTTTGCAATTGGTAAATGAGTCTTTTGTCCCTTTAGTACTCCATAGTAGCCAACCAAGTAGAACACATCCCAAAACCGTGACTTCCTGTTCATTTTCTATCATAAAGTCGAAATGTAACATGGAACTAACTATAATAGTAGTATCATCCATATACAGGTAAGTGATATCGATGTTTGGACCTGATCCTCTTGTTGTATAAAGGAGGGGGTAAAAGAGCAGAGAACAACGTACTGATAAGTCTCATCTACTTTATAAAAAGGAAGGAATGTGTAAATGATGAATGGGCAATGGATCCTGTCAAGGATCGCAAAAAGAGTAGCGGTGATGCTAACAGCAGTATTACTATTAACGTTAACGAACGGATTCAACTGGAATACGCAAACAGCAGAGGCTGCTGGGACGACACCTGTGGAACGTTACGGACAACTTTCAGTAAAGAATGGTAAATTGGTGGATAAAAACGGTAAACCTGTGCAACTCAAAGGTATTAGCTCTCACGGCGTCCAATGGTTTGGGGATCTGGTAAATCAGGACTCTATGAAATGGCTACGGGACGATTGGGGCATTTCCGTATTTCGGGTTGCACTGTACACTGAAGAAGGTGGTTATATCGCCAATCCTTCTTTGAAAAATAAAGTGAAAGAAGTGATTGAGGTAGCACAGAAACTGGGCTTGTACGTCATTATCGACTGGCACATTCTTTCAGATGGCGATCCGAACATTCATAAAAATGAAGCCAAAGCTTTCTTTAATGAATTTTCAACTCAGTACGGCCATTTACCTAACGTAATCTATGAACTTGCCAATGAGCCGAATGGAAATGTGAACTGGAACAATCAAATCCGACCTTATGCGTCTGAGGTATCTCAGGTTATTCGCGCTAAGGACCCGGACAATATTATTATTGTAGGAACAGGCACATGGAGTCAGGATGTACATGATGCAGCAGACCATCCACTTCCAGACAAGAATACAATGTATACCGTACATTTCTATGCGGGTACGCATGGACAATTCTTGCGCGATCGGGTCGATTATGCACTGAACAAAGGCGTGGGCATATTTGCTACCGAGTGGGGTACAAGCGATGCTTCGGGTAACGGTGGTCCGTTCCTGAATGAATCCAAAGTATGGACTGATTTTCTGGCTAGCCGTGGAATCAGTTGGACTAACTGGTCGCTGTCAGATAAAAATGAGACCTCTGCTGCGCTGATGTCTGGTGCTGACCGTAAGGGCGGATGGCCTGATTCACAATTGTCCGCTTCTGGCAAATTCGTAAAACAGGCGATTCTGGAAGGCTCCAGCAACATTGGTGGAGGCGGAAACAACGGTGGGGATAACGGCGGAGATGGCAACACTGGCGGTAATAACGGTGGTGGCAACAACGGCGGCGATAACGACAACGGAGGAAGTACACCAGGCAGTAACGATCAAGGAATTGTGCTACAGTATCGCACCGGTGACACAAATGCCAAGGATAACGCAATCCGTCCTGAATTTAATATCAAAAATACAGGGAAAACAGCTGTGAAGTTGAGCGATCTAAAAATTCGCTACTATTACACAGATGAAAGCAAACAAGCTCAGCAGTTTTTTGTAGACTGGGCCAGGATTGGCAATGAGAAGGTAAAAGCAACTTTTGTAACATTGCCGAATCCAAAGGCCAAGGCTGATAAATATGTGGAGATTTCTTTCACAGATGGAGCAGGAACGATTCAGCCCGGTGGGGAAAGCGGAGAAATTCAACCCCGTATTCATGCTGCAAATTGGAGCAATTTTGATGAGACCAACGATTACTCCTATGGTGCTACCCAAAAAGCATTTGCAGACTGGGACCATGGCACTGTATATCAGCAGGGTAAGCTGGTTTGGGGTATAGAACCTTAGGAACCTTAGAATTTAACCGTTATTAACTTTATCGGAATGAGTAAAGAATGGGACTTTTGGGTGTGATTTTTCCAAGGTTTGGAGTATAGAATATGCGCCTTTGGTATATACGAACTGGAACATTAGGAGGTAACAACTGGAACTTTAGTTTCGATGTGTATACTACCAAAGTACCATATGGTGTTAGGCTTTTGTAGTGCTTGAATTACTTCCATAGTGTAGATGGGGTGGTTCCAATGAACCCTTCTCTACGACAAACCCCCGCTGTTGCCATCATAGGCAGGCGGGGGTTTTTTATGTTTCTGAAGCTCAGCCTCCGTTCAACTGCTGTCTATACCAAATCAAAAGCTTTGGCCAGCAGACGGTAGGACTGAACACGTTTATCAAAGTCATGAATGGATGAAACGACCAATAACTCATCGGTACGATACTGCTCAGCCAGTCTTAGTAGCTGTTCCTTACACTGTTCAGGGGTACCAACAACACGCCATGCTGCGGACTGACGCAGCCGCTCATGATCCAACTCTGTGTATGGATAGGACATTGCTGTTTTCACCGACGGAAGAGAACTCATTTCTTTACCTTGCATGAGCAAAAGGAAATACAGACTAGCACTGGACGCCAGCTGCTCAGCTTCTTCTTCGGTTTCAGCGCAGGCCACCGTAACTGCCGCCATGGAATGGGGCTTATCTCCCAGGATCGAAGGCTGAAATTGCTCGTGGTAACGTGCAGTAGCTTCTACACCGCCTGGAGTCCCGAAAAATTGGGCAAAGGCATAGGAGGCCCCCATCATCGCGGCCAATCGGGCGCTCTCTCCGCTGGAGCCGAGCAACCATAATTCAGGAACGGTCGATATCATCGGGGAGGCATGAAGACCGGCAAACCGATGATTGTCAGGCACCGAATCATGGAAGTAGTCGATTAAATCGAGAATCTGCTGTGGATATTGTTCGACAGATTGGTACTTGCCTTCCTGCAGGGCGCGAGTAGCAAGCGGTAAACCACCGGGAGCCCGCCCTATTCCCAGGTCGATACGTCCTGGATGGAGTGCCTCCAGCAAACGGAAGTTTTCGGCGACTTTATACGCGCTATAGTGTGGCAGCATAATACCGCCTGAACCCACACGAATGCGTGATGTGTGAGCAGCCAAATGCGCAATCAGCACCTCAGGGCTGGAATGCGCTAGTGTTTTGGAAGCATGATGTTCGGATACCCAATAACGGCTGTACCCCAGTTGGTCAGCTTCGCGGGCTAAATCTGTTGTATTGGATAATGCATCCTGAGCAGTACCGCCTTCAGGAATATGAGACTGGTCCAGTATACCCAGTTTAAGCATTTATAATCACCTCTTACACAACTCTATCAGACACAACTCATTAGGTCAAAATTCAAAATGGATAGGTTGGAGTTTGGGGACCTTTTCGTTATAATAAAGGATGTGTAAAGGATGAGAGTACATCCTTGCTAATGGAGAGGGGATTGAAATTGTGTTAAGAACACCTTTAGGGCGTGTCCGACTCATGCTCTGGATTCAAGCTATAGCTTATTTGGCGATACTATTCACCCACCAGCCGCTGCAAGCAGCGGGCATGGCCCAGGCGGTTATGGTGATTGGTAACATATACCGGGTGAGCTTTTTGTTGCTCCTCGTTGCTTTGATCTATGGGAAAACAGCACTGCATTGGTCTATACGGCGGCCTCTTTTTATTATGTTTGCCTCCTTCATTCCGTTTGGTCTGATGATTATGGATTTTGTTTGGGTGCGAAAATGGACAGGGGATTCGGCTGCAGAACAGCGAGCTGCATCGTAATCTTAGAAGATTTGTTTCGTGTGTTGTCGAGGATGTTTGTCTGGCGTAAGCGGGACTGGCCCCGATGCAGCAGAAAAGAACATTACGCAGGTTGATGCGTGGTGTTCTTTTTTTGTGCACCGGAGGAATTATGAAAAATGCTGCACTAAAAATTCAACCGTTTTGCGTCTTTGAAAGCCTTCAACCCAATGTCCGGTAAACGGATAAATTTCAATCGTTTTCGGTGATTCAATACGGTTATAAGCGGCGAAAATCGTCTCTGGCATACACACAGTATCCTTGAACCCTACCGATACCATGATCGGGATACGAATACGATGAGCAAGATTCATCACGTCAAAATAACTTAATGTATGTAGTACCTGCTCCAAATGCTCCGGAAATCGGTTAGCAAATTCAGCTGCTTCCGTCAGCGAACTGGTAGAATTCATCATACCAAAATCCATATGACACATATTGGGAATATCCGCTACTGTAATAGCAGCTTTATCGCTGAGCGCAGCCACCATTAATGAAAGTCCGCCGCCTTGACTGGCGCCACTGATTGCGATTTTAGCCGAATCGACATCCGACTGTTCCGCTACCCAATCTACGGCTCTAAGGGCATCAGTTGTAATCGTTTTGTAGTAGCAGGTATCTTTGTCCAATATTCCTTTCGTTACCCAGCCTTTAACCGTACCATGAGGATCACCCAGACGGTCTCCCGTTTCTCCCCCCTGACCACGGACATCTACCGCCAATACTGCAAAACCAAGCATGAGCCAGGAGGAATAATCTTCAGGATAGCCTTTTCCGCCTGTATAGCCATGAAACAGAACGATACACGGCAGCTTTTGATCTCCGGCAAATCGGGGACGTACATACCAGGCATGCAGAGGCGTATCATCGATACCCTCAAAAGTAACCCGGTAAGCAAGAATATGAGGATATGGCGTTTCTACGAGAGTTTTGAACGCATGTACAGGTTTGGCGTGGACTTCTTCCAGTGTTTTGGCCCAAAATAAATCTATATCCTTTGGGGCGGTAAGATCGGGTCGATATTGCTTCAATTCGGCAATTCTTTTTTCAATAACATTCATAATCAAAATTCTCCTTCATATAGAATGAACTTCTCCTTAAGTTTTACCCGGTAAAGTTGACTCCTCCAGCTCTCTCAGTAGCTCATATGCTCTTTCATTAGTGCTTCCGCACGTATCCTCATCAGCATGGAACCCACTGCATACAACCGGGCGCTCAGGTTTGCCAAACAATCGGCAACGGTAATCGGAAGTTAGCTGAGGGCAAGGAACACCAGCTGGTTTTCCATCTGGCATCCCGGGAATAGGGGAAGAAATCGTAATGGCAATACAGCACGCGGCACATCCTACTCGACACTCCAGTTGGGGTCACTCCTTAATAATCTGTTATTTTTGTAACTTATGCATGAAGTGACATTGATGAAGCCATAATGTGAGGATGGCACAAAAAAAGCAGGAATACAAGGATAACGCATATTAGACACACTTTTCACACAAGGGGTATAAATAGTCGTAGAGGCACGTAGGATGATATCAAACCCCTAAATCAGTGTTTCATTCTGTGGTAATATTAACCAATTGAATTCTGTGTGTTCAAAAGGAGTTCGAGTGGTTAATAATAGAACACAACGATAAAAACTTAAACGAGGTGACGCAAAATGAGTTGGTTATGGGCATTGATTGTTGGTGGTATTATTGGTTGGTTGGCAGGAATTATTGCAGGTCGTGATGTTCCGGGTGGCGTGATAGGTAATATCATCGCTGGTTTTATCGGTGCATGGTTGGGTAGCTTGATTCTAGGAGACTGGGGTCCTGAAATCGGATCGTTCTACATCGTTCCTGCATTAATTGGTGCGATTGTGCTGGTCGTGATTGTAAGCTTGATCTTCCGTTCCGTTGGACGGAGCAGAGGCTAACTTTACGAATCATTGAATAGACTGGCCCTTTGGGGCACAAGGCTAAAATGGAAAGAAGCTGCTTCCGCAAGGTTCGCAAATGAACCTGTGGGAGCAGCTTTTTTTGAGGAAAAGTGACGAATTTGTCCTATTGAAAACGCCTGATATGAGGAACACTCAGAACGCCCAGCACGATACACATGCCGATGGTTGCAAACATGCCAATGGTGAACATACCACCAAGCTTGTCCGCCACAGCACCTACTGCCAGATAGCCGACAGGGAGCAGGGCAAAGGAAAACATTAGATCCAGACTAGCTACACGTCCAAAAGACTCGGCTGGGACTAATTCCTGAAGGCTCGTCTCCCAGATAATCGCAAATATCATAATGCCAAACCCTTCGAGCATCATGCTCATAATCAGTCCTGGCATCCAGGTGACTACAGATAACAGTAGTAAAGCAAGACCGCTGACAAAAGCTCCTAAGTAAGCGAGCAGGCCGCGATGCTTCCAATGCTTGCGTGATCCATACACAAAGGCCCCCAACATGGCGCCAATACCGCTACTTGCCATCGCAATGCCATATACGATTGGATTGTAGCCATGATGAACCTTGAACAGCCATGGAATGAGTACAGCGATAATGCCTGAATAACAAATATTAATGAATGAAAAGGCAAGAATCGTAATCCATAGCCAAGGATGGCTTTTGAGAATGGTAAACCCTGCGATAAAATCCTTGAGAAAATGCTGTCCCCCCTGATCTTGCTGTTCTGGATCTACCTGACCTTTGCCGATGATGGAGGCCAAATGAGCGCTCAGCATCCAAAAACAGGCAAAAGATATCAGATAAGCGATAGAATCCAGCCCAAAGCCGATACCTGGTGAGGAAAAAGATACAATGAAGCCTCCTAACGGAGGACCAAGTAGACGGACGGCTTGTATGCTAATCTGACTAAGCGCATTGGCTGCATTGCGTATGTCCGGTGTGAACACCTGTGCACGTAAGGCAGAATAAGCGGGATTAAAGATACCGTCCATCAATCCGTACAACGCTAGGCCAACGAATAGAAACGGCAATTTCATCCCGCCCGTAAACATCAGCATCGCCGCAATGAACATCAGCCCAAACCGGGCGATATTCGTAAACAGAAGGAGACGGATTCGGTCAATTCTGTCCACAATCATTCCTGCGAAAGGCAGAATAAGTACATTAGGCAGCATATAAACCGTCATCGCCAGTCCCATGATAGTAGTCGAGCCTGTTAGGGAATAGATAACCAGTGGCAAAATGACCGTGGTGACTGAGCTCCCCAACATTGCGATCCAATGTCCAAGCCACAACAAGGTGAACGCTTTGGATTGTTTTAAAGGTGAAGTGAAGGTAGCCCAGGCCGAGGGACTGCCTTCAGGTGAAGTAGAGGATAAGGTTGAATTTTGGGTATCCATGATCACACTCCGGTACATATTTCTAAACTGCATATTAAAACCTATTATACGAAATCTCTAACGTAAGGGTACAGAAAAAGTTGCTGTGAGGGGAGTTATAATGAATAGCCTGCCAATGAAAGAGTCAACCTAGAATAACTATAGGCTGCAAAAGTAAATAGCTTACCTTTTGCATAGGGATTATTGGATAAAAGCATTGACGCGTGAAAATGAATGATGTACTATTCAATGACCAGCCGTGTGCTAGGTTATCAAGAAAAGGGAAAGAGTGTGGATACCATGAAAAAATTTAGTTTTTTGCCGATTGTACTCATCGTGATGGCATTGCTGGTTTCGGCATGCGGTAACAACGATAAAGGCGCCAGTACCAATAATGCATCTACCGGAGAAAACGGATCTAATAATGGAAAAGCAGATACCACCGCTACAGCTACTCTTGAATCTGTAAAAGCAAGTGGCAAGCTGAGAATTGGCACGGAAGGCACCTATGCTCCGTTTACCTATCATGATGCTGCTGGTAAACTGACAGGCTTCGATGTCGATATTGCGACCGAAGTGAGTAAACGTTTGGGGGTACAACCGGAGTTTATCGAAACGCAATGGGACGGCATATTCGCAGGGTTGAACTCCAAGCGGTTTGACACGGTATTCAATGAAGTGTCCATTATAGATGAGCGCAAACAAAAATATGATTTTTCCGATCCGTACATTGTCTCCAAGGCAGTTCTGATCGTAAGCGAAGACAATACAGACATCCATAAATTTGCTGATCTAAAAGGGAAAAAGGCTGGGCAGTCCCTGACCAGCAACCTGACTCAAATCGCGAAAAGTAACGGTGCGGAAATTGTGGCGACAGAGGGATTCAACCAAGCCATTGACCTCCTCACTTCCAAACGGGTGGATGCGACCGTCAATGATGGATTATCCTATCTTGATCTGAAAAAGCAAAAGCCTGACGCACCCATCAAAAAGGTGGACGAATCTTCAGATGCTTCACACAGCGCAGCTGTATTCAATAAAGGCAGCGAAGATTTGATCAAGGAAGTAAACAAAGCGCTGGCAGATATGAAGGCTGACGGTACGTACCTGAAAATCTCCGAGAAATATTTTGGAGCCGACGTATCCAAATAATCAATGAAGACCAAACGTTCGCCAAGTTGAACCGAATCTTCTCAAACCTATCTTTTCAAAGGATGTCTGTACAATGGATGATCGCCAAATACAAATCATTATGGATTCATTATTGCCTCTGCTAAAAGCAGGGGTTTCTTTTACGATTCCGCTCACGCTTATCTCCTTTGCTCTTGGACTCGTGCTGGCGCTGATTACAGCGTTGGCCCGGCTGTCCAAATGGAGAATACTCAAGCTGATTTTTGGCTTCTATGTATGGGTGATTCGAGGAACTCCTTTGCTGGTGCAATTGTATATTATTTTCTATGGTTTACCTTCCGTAGGTATTACACTGGACCCGTTTATTGCTTCAGTGATCGGCTTTACCCTCAGCGTAGGGGCTTATAGCTCTGAAATTATGCGTGCGGCTATCATATCCATTCAGGAAGGCCAATGGGAGGCGGGGTACTCCCTGGGGATGACGCGCTGGCAAGTATTGCGTCGTATCGTGCTCCCGCAAGCATCCCGTGTGTCCGTACCTCCGTTGGCTAATTCATTCATCAGCTTGGTGAAGGATACCTCACTTGCTGCGACCATCACCTATGTGGAAATGTTCAGAACGGCTAACCAGATTGTAGCTACCACATACGAACCGCTATTGGTGTATACCGAGGCGGGGGTTATTTACCTGCTATTTAGCACCATATTGACTGTGCTGCAAAATTACCTGGAGAAGCGACTAGGCCGTTTTTCCGTCAGATAAAGGAGATTGTACCGGTGATCCAAATTCGGAATATACACAAATCGTTCGGCTCGCTGGAAGTGCTTAAGGGTGTTGACGTGACGTTGGGTAAGGGGAAAGTGCTTGTTATCATCGGTCCTTCCGGTTCTGGTAAAACAACGCTTTTACGCTGCTTGAATTTGCTGGAGGTTCCTGACCAAGGAGAGATCCAAGTAGGGGATATTGCACTGAATTTTGCGAAAGGAACGAAGCTCCGGCAAGAAAACATTTTGGCACTGCGCAAGCGGACAGGGATGGTATTTCAATCCTACAACCTCTTCCCGCATATGACAGCAGTACAAAATGTGATGGAGGGACAAGTCACGGTTCAGAAAAAGAGCAAGGACGAGGCGCGCAAACGTGCATTGGAATTGCTTAAAAAAGTGGGGTTGGCTGATAAAGCGGAATCCTATCCGCATCAGTTGTCGGGAGGACAGCAGCAACGTGTCGGTATTGCCCGGGCAATGGCGGTCGAACCTGAGGTACTATTGTTCGACGAGCCGACCTCCGCGCTTGACCCCGAGTTGGTAGGCGAAGTGCTCAAGGTTATAAAACAGCTGGCTGCCGAAGGGATGACGATGGTCATTGTTACCCATGAAATGAAGTTTGCAGCCGAGGTCGCGGACCATGTGATTTTGATGGATCAGGGCATAATCGTTGAGCAGGGTACGCCGCATGAGGTCTTGGAGCAGCCCACCAGTCCACGGGCTATTCAGTTTTTGAATCGTCTAAGCGGGGAAGCAGAATAAAGAGAATTACAGTATTTATTAAAATAAGCGTTTAGACTGAATAAAAGGCAGCTACAGCCGGGCATTGAAAAATAAAGCCTCGCACCCGTAGCTGCCTTTTGCTCATCAGTTGTCCTCTTTTATTTCAATTTTAATGTAAACAAAAAAGTAATCAATAGAATACAACAGCCTACTATGAATGGAGCGAACAGATTTGCATCCAATAAAAATCCCGCTAGAGTAGGGCCTAAAATATTCCCAACACTCATATAGGCATTATTCATACCAGCTACATATCCTTGCTCATTCCCGGCCATCTTCGATAATTGTGTATTAAGGGCTGGACGAAGCATAGCTGTGGCAAAGAAAATAAGAGAAGTGACAATGAAGATACTCCAGAAATCTTTGGCTAAGAGAAATAAAATATAAGCAACCGAGGTGAAAAGAAGCGATCCTTTGATCACCCTTTGTTCACCAAACTGATTGATTATTTTAGCAACAACTAATGCTTGCATACCGACTCCGATCACAGCACCTGCGGTCAGAATGACAGCAATATTTTGCGGCGAGAATTGGAAGCGGTTCGTTACATATAAACCAAGAACAGATTCAAAATTAGCGAGTCCAAAGGTCATCACCAGGACAAGTACAAAGAGCATTGTATATTTTGACTTCAATGATCTCGCGTATTGTTTGTAAATAGATTCCTTCTGAATCATTCTTGCCCGCGCTGCTTTCATTTGCTCTTTTGATAAACTTTCTGGCAAACAAAACACCGAAAAAATAACAGCAGCTATAGCAGCACCTGTTGCTGTATACAGCGGGACTCTCGTTCCATATCCTGCAAGAAGACCACCCAGTCCAGGTCCAATAACAAATCCGAATGACATGGCTGCGGCGAGCAGGCTGTTCCCTTTGGCGCGTTCTTCGGTTGTTGTAATATCCGCTACATATGCCATCATCGGTGGAACAATCAGGGCTGCTGCCATTCCTTCCAGAAGTCTTGAGGTATACAGCATCCATAGCTCATCTCCAATAGCAAAGATAAATTTAGCTATAGCAAAAACAATAACACCTACGACGATAAAAACTTTTCTCCCATATCGATCAGACAGCTGTCCGGTCAGGGGAGAGAGCAGGAATTGCGTTATGCCATAGGCTGCTACCAATAAACCGATTGCTCGCCCACTGGCACCAAATTCAATGATCAATTCCGGCAGAATAGGGGTAATTAAACCAACGCCCACCATAACGATGAAGATATTAATCATTAGAATTCCAAGTATTCTTTTCATGCAAAAAACCTCCTTATCCATTGGTTTCTGGATAGGAGGTAGACATACGAACGAGAAGATACACTGCTCCCGTCATAGAAGCAATGCTCTTACCGTTAATGCCCCAAGCCTACACTAATCCTATCCAGAAAATTCGTAAGATTACGATTTTTTCTATGGTGGAATAGGATTAGTAGATCATTGGCTTAAGGTCACCCTTTCGATACTTTATTGTATATCAACGTAACATAAATTTCTTGATAAGGCAATGAGTGGATAACTCAAAAGAATCCAACGCGTCCTTCGGCCACATTTTTCAACCAGTCCTGCTTGCGGCTCTTATCGAGCTCGCCTCGCATACCTTTAATAATCAGCTCAATATCGGCTTTTCCTTGCTCATGCCACTCCAGAGCAGCGCTGACATACAGTTCTCCGAGCTGTGCCAGCGAAAACCCGTCAGTCATGGCTGCTGCCTTCTGCGTACCTGTTTCCCCTGCGAAAACAAGGAAGTTGCGCAGCTTGAGATACGCCAGTCGCAGCGCTTCGTCAGGCAAACTAATTTCATAGGCACGGTCGAAACGCCCTGCCCGGTTCATCAGACCTGGGTCGATTTTCTCGGGATAATTGGTCGTTCCGATCAGGAAGATGCCCTCCTTGGATGTAGCACCGTCGAGGGTATTCAGGAAAAAAGAACGCACCTCCTGAGGCATGGAATCAATGTCCTCAATGACCAGCACCATCGGAGCCAGGCGAGTAGCCGCCTCGAACACCTCTTTGACCGATTCACTGGTTGTATACTCCGTAATTTGCCAGTAGGCTGCCGGACCCGGTACACTGCTGGCAATTGATTTTACAAGTGTTGTTTTACCATTGCCCGGATGGCCGTATAGCAGAATGCCGCGCTTGTAAGGAATGTTATAAGTCTGATAGAAGGTACGATCCGCTTCAAAAAACTGATCAAGTGATCGGAAAATATCCCGTTTGATTTCCGCTTTCAAAATCACGTCATCTCGCGTAATTGCGCGGGTTATCGGCTCTGCCTGCCGAGAAAGTCCACGGCTTGTGTCGGTAAACACGGTGACACGCTTCATATTCTGCTTACGTTCACGACCGCGTACTCCCGCGAGGAAGCCTTGCAGCTCCTGGTCGCCTATCGCAAATACGTAATCTTCATTGTACACGCCATTATCACGGAAAAAGGGAACTCGCGCCAGCGCGATGCCCCACTTGGGATAGGCGAATACATTATTACGCATCGACAGATGCACGCCGTATTCAGGAGTCGGCCCGTCATCGTCATACTGGATGGTGCGTTCCTCCAAACGATCGAAGACCCGTGCCACATGCTCCAGGTCGGGACTGCCTGAACGAATATCCTCCTCCAGCAGATCCCAATACTCAATATTGGGATCATCGCTGGCATACAGCACGTATTTTACGCCATAGCGGTTATAGAGTGCTTCACTGATACCGTCGATCAGACGGGCATAAGCGGCATAACCGGTAATGCGTCCATCTGTACGTTCATCAAATTCATAAATAGCTGGGATGTCTATACTCAAATTATTTGGCTCCTTTCAGGGCAGCTAGCGGCTTGCATTTGGCTACAACTGCTGCGAGTCCTGCCCCGGTGACACTTTCGATAATATCATCTACATTTTTGTAGGCTTGCGGAGATTCGTCGATAATGCTTTCCAGTGATGCCTGATTGACCACAATTTCGTCGTCTGTCCCTACACCCAGGGCCCCTGCAAAATCGTCCACACTGACGAGTCGTTTGGTCGCAGAACGCGAACGAATACGGCCTGCTCCATGGCAAATGGAGTGGAAGTTATCCTGACCGCCCGGTAAGCCTACCATAATATAAGAGGCTGTTCCCATAGAGCCGGGAATCAGGGCCGGATGCCCTGTCGCCTGATAAGGCCGCGGATTGTCGGGGTGTCCTGCTGGAAGAGCACGCGTAGCACCTTTACGATGCACAAACACACTACCGTGATCCGGATGGGATTCCTCCCAAGCATAATTGTGCATTAGATCGTACAAAGTACGCAACTCGCACTTTGTACCAAAGACATCGCGAAAGGCTTCACGCACGGAGTATGCGATGAGATGTCGGTTCACCACGGCATAATTCAGCGCCGAATACATCATATCGACATAATGTGCAGCTTCGGGATGGTCCAGCGGTGCGAATACCAGTCTCGGGTCAGAGGTACCGAGTCCGAGACGGCTCATCGTCTTGGCAATGGCAGATGAACTAGCCTGGCTGACTGCTCCACCCCAAGCCCGCGATCCAGAATGAATCATCACAGCCACCTGACCGTCGAACATCCCCCAAGCTTCAGCTGTTTCACGGTTTTCCTCCGCGATTTCAATCGCCTGAATTTCGACGAAATGATTGCCTCCACCCAGTGTGCCGAGCTGTCGGTGAGCCCGGTGCCATGTACGGTCTTCGACAAGATTCAGCACCTCCTCGTCAAAGGAGAACTTACTGTGCTCTACATGGGTGAGTGAGGTGGATTTCTTAGGAGTGTAGCTGTCCGGAATATATTTGTTGGGTAAGCCGTGTAGACCCTTGCGTACAATATGCTCCAGTCGGATATCCGAATAATGCCCGCGTTGGTGGGCTTCCATGGGCAAATATTTGTCGATGGTTTTGACCAGCTTACGGCGCAGCTTGGTTTCCTTCAAAGCATCCTTGTGCAGATTGGTCAGGTGTACGCGCATGCCGCAGCCAATATCACTGCCGACGATGGAGGGAGATACGTAACCATCCTCCATTCCCCATACAGCAGTCGTACCGATGCAGGTTCCGACGCCTACATGTACATCTGGTGTGTATCCCATATAGCGGATACCTGGAATTTGTAAATTGTTATTAGCCATCTCGAACACTTTGTAATCCAGTGAGGAGAAAAGTTGCTGAGAAGCATAGACGGTTAGATCACCTGCCGGAAGCTTCATCAGATGGCTGTATGGTCCTTCATGCAAGGATGAGTCGGTTGTATGTTGTATATTCATATAAATGGGTAGTTCCCTTCTTCAAGTAAATTCATAAATACTTGCATAAAAAGATTTAAAAAACAAAAAAAGCCGCAGACTTGTCGTCTACGGCTTCTTGCACCGAAAGTGTTATTACATTTTATGATCAACACATCATAAATACGTAAAATAACTTGTTCTTCCAATAGCATAAAAAAATAAAAAAGCCTGGCTAATCACGCCGTCAGACAGCGTGATATCACCCATCATGTCGCCCGAACGGGGCCGATGAGACGAAAACTCAAATATGTGGTTGTATCATGCTGCCTGTCTGTCGTTATCATGTAAAGCACGGTCATGTCTGTCGGCCCCCTTTTCTTAAAGTTAATTGCTATGTTAATGGAAACCTGTGGAAGCTGTCAACCCCTGAAAGGTAGAAGTGTGGAAAAATGTGACTTTACTCATGGTGAAGTGTGAGTAACATCATAGTTCAATTGGCCCGAAGCTGTTATTGTACTAAATATTCAAATATTCAGATATTGTTGATCGTTTATAGGACAATTCTGTGAGGGGGACGGAGCAGGCATGGAAGGAGATCTCCAGAAATTTAAGGCCGACTTTTTCAAAGCATTGGCTCACCCTCTGCGCATCCGCATTTTGGAGGTGCTGAGTGAAGGGGAACGAAATGTGAACGAGCTGCAGACTGCGCTCGGTTCTGAAGGTTCTGCCGTATCGCAGCAATTGGCCGTTTTACGAGCCAAAAATTTGGTGAACAGCTTCAAGGAAGGTACATCGGTTGTGTATTCACTACGTGATCCGCTTTTGACGGAGCTGCTTGCGGTAGCGCGGCGGATTTTTGACAATCATTTGGTCGAAGCTATCTCGTTGCTGGAGGGTATACGTAACGAGAAGTAATGCTATTACAGAAAAGAAGGGTTACAGGAATGAAGTGGATAGGAAGGTTCGAAGGCTATAACGCAGGGGCTTTGCGAAAGGATCTCATTTCCGGAAGTATTGTAGCGATTGTGGCGATTCCACTCGGTATGGCGTTTGCCATTGCATCAGGAGTAAAGCCGGAGTATGGGCTGTATACGACCATTGTTGCGGGAATTTTGGTTTCGCTGCTGGGAGGATCCAAATTCCAGATCGGAGGACCTACAGGCGCGTTTATTCCGATTTTGCTAGCTATTGTCATGCAATACGGTTATGAGAACTTACTCATAGCCGGTTTTATGGCGGGCATTATGCTCATTTTAATGGGTGTACTCAGGCTGGGGGCATTGATCAAGTTTATTCCCAAGCCAGTAACGATTGGCTTTACGGCCGGAATTGCCGTGACGATATTCAGTGGTCAGATTGCTAACTTTCTCGGCTTGCGCGGGGTAGAGAGGCATGAAACTTTTCTGCCTTCCATGGCAGAGCTCATCCATCGACTTCCTTCACTGAATGTGTATAGTATCCTGACGGCTTGTATCTGTCTTGCCGCGCTTATTTTGGTGCCTAAAAAATGGCCCAAGATACCCGGCTCACTGGTTGGTCTACTCTTGTCAACGCTGGTGGCAGCTTTACTTTTTCCAGGGCAGGTGGCTACGATTGGCTCTGCGTATGGCGCAATTCCAGCATCTTTGCCTGAGCTACATATTCCTGCGGTGACGTGGGATTTGATCGTGAAACTCTTGCCGCCAGCACTTGTTATTGCAATGCTGGGAGCTATTGAATCTCTGCTTTCAGCGGTGGTAGCTGACGGTATGACGGGGGCCCGGCATAGCAGCAATCGTGAACTGGTTGGACAAGGGATTGCTAATTTGCTGACACCGCTGTTCGGCGGTATTCCTGCGACAGGTGCAATTGCCCGCACCGCCACAAATATCCGTAATGGTGCTGTTTCTCCTATGTCAGGCATCGTACATGGGTTCGTGGTGCTCCTCATTCTGGTGCTTTTTGCACCTTACGCATCTAACATTCCGTTGGCCAGTATGGCTCCGGTGCTGATGGTAGTAGCGTGGAATATGAGTGAGCGCAAGCATTTTGCGCACATTCTCAAAACGCGGACAGCGGATTCTATTGTGCTGGTTGTCACCTTTTTGCTAACGGTTTTTACGACGCTGACAACGGCTGTGGAGGTAGGCCTGATTCTAGCGGTTGTATTGTTTGTTAAACGTATGAGCAGTACACTTTCAGTAGACAAGGTACTCCCTGATCCTTCTGTAAAACATGAAAAAGTAGGCGCCCATATGGTCACAGATCAGCATGATTGTCCACAAGTGGCTATTTACAATGTGGAAGGCCCTCTATTTTTCGGTGCAGCCTCGGTATTGGAAAACTCAGGTGTGGGAGGCCGGACGGATCACCTACAAGGGATTTTGTTGTTACGTATGGGAAAGGTTCCTTTTATGGATATGACGGGAGAAGGTAACTTTACTGCATTAATTCAGAAATACCGGAAGTCTGGCGGGACGGTGCTTGTTTCCGGACTCCAGCCTCAACCGCTGGCATTACTACAGAAAACCGGATGCTACGACATGATCGGACAAAAGCATTTTTTTGAGCATACAGGAGAGGCCCTTACGGCTGCCCTTGCTCTGGTGAATCAGGATCAGTGCAGTGGATGCAGGCAAATGGCTTTTCGGGAATGTAAGAGTCTATGTCGCAGACCTCAGCAAAGCAAATCTTCCTTTCCAGATGGAGCCGTTTCGGTTCCCATACCTGTAAATAGCAGCAGATAAAATTTGTTGCTGAATGCCGAAAAATCTCTTCTAATCTCCGAAACCAAGTGCACAATGAAGACTTGCATTTGCTTCGAAAATGGAAGAGATTTTTCTTTTCTTCAAGAAAAAAAGGAATAAAATTCAAAAAAATGCCTGAATATCTGATTTTATGACACTATACTAGATTCAAAAGATACCATATGTTTCATTCTTTTGTTTTAAATTGTATTTTAATACTTGCACATTAACCTCCTCGATTACTTCTAAATTTCTTATCCTACCTTTCTCTTCATTTTTTTCACTTATCATTTTCAAACTTGTCCACCTGTTTCTAACCGATGCTTTTTTTTACGGTCTGCACCAAGGGTTGTTCACCTCAGAATGATGATCTATGGATTTCACCCCGGCGGAATCTATATTTTTTAAAGGAGGTGAGTACCAGAGGCTATTTTGTGAGCTTTTGACGTAGCTGTCCGGAAGGTTGTTCTTGAGAATTAAAAAACCAAGTAAAGGGAGATGGAAAGTATTGATTAAGTCGAAAAATATCAAAAAGACGCTGTCGGTCAGTTTTACCGCTCTTCTTGCCTTTTCTCTAATTTCCCCGGTATATGGGGATTCCAGCACAACCACCTCAGAGGAGGATCAACCATTTCCGCCAAGGTTTCAGCCAAGCTGAACCAACAATTCAGTGCCAGTGAGTATGTCACCTATCTGGTTAAATTGAAGGATCAGGTGGATACGGAGTCCGTTGCCAAGCATGCTTTCCAAAAGGCCTCTGCAGAGCAGATTTCACCCGCTGCTGCTAAGCTTTCTGTACGTACAACAGTTGTGAACTCTCTCATGGATACAGCAGAAAAAACGCAACAATCCGTGGAAGAATACTTAAAGAAAGAAGTTAATAACGGAAGCGTCAAAAAGTACAAGAGTTACTTTATCGTGAACGCTTTTGCGGTCACCAGCACCAAAGAGGTCATGGATAATCTGGCCACACTTCCTGAGATCGACAAAATTTTACCGGATGAAAAGCGGGAACTGCAAAAGGTAGAAATAGATAAGGATGCCCAGCCTGTGGTTGAGGAATCTACAGCTGACCAAGTGGTTGCAGATCAGGCCGCTGTAGATACGGCTGTGACGGAAGAGAATGCGCAAAAATCGGTGGAAGAATCCGTATATAAGGATGCGGTAACGCCAAGCCGTGTCGAGTGGAATATCTCTAAAATCAAAGCACCACAGGTTTGGGCCAAAGGCATTGACGGCAAAGGCATTGTTGTCGCCAATCTGGATACAGGCGTTGAATATACTCACCCGGCGTTGAAAAGAAAATGGCGTGGTCTGAATGCTTCCGGTCAGGTCGTGAATCCAGAACTGAGCTGGTATGATGCGGTTGATGGAGCATCGCTGCCAACTGATTCAAATGGACATGGTACACATACGATGGGTACAAGCGTTGGCTCGGACAGCAACGGTACGAATGAAATCGGTGTTGCTCCTGGCGCCAAATGGATTGCGGTTCGAGTATTCAATCCAGATACCACCGACTCCATCTTACTGGACGGTGGACAATGGATTCTTGCTCCTGTAGATAAAAACGGTAAAAAGCACCCTGAGCTTGCACCGGATGTGGTGAATAACTCTTGGGGCGGTGGACCTGGCCTGGATGAATGGTATCGTCCAGTCACCAAGGCGTGGAGAGCGGCTCAGATTTTCCCTGAGTTCTCCGCAGGCAACACAACACTGTCCAATCCGGGCGGACCTGGGTCTGTAGCCAATCCGGCAAATCTGCCGGAGGCTTATGCGACAGGAGCCACGGACGTTAACAACAAGCTAGCCAGCTTCTCGCTGCGCGGTCCTTCTCCTTATGGCGAAGTGAAGCCTGAAATTTCGGCTCCTGGTGTAAACATCCGTTCTTCTGTACCGGGCGGAGTGTATGAGGGGGGATGGAACGGTACCTCCATGGCAGGCCCGCATACTGCCGGATTAGCAGCATTACTGCTTCAGGCCAAACCATCTTTGACCGTGGACCAACTGGAGGATGTTATTTCAAAAACAGCAACTCCGCTGACAGACAGCCAGTATCGGACTTCACCGAACAATGGTTACGGATATGGTCTGATCGACGCGCTTGCTGCGGTGAACTCCGTACTTAAGTAAAAATAATCAGACAGGATTAAGAAAGTCTTCCGAAAATCCCTTTGAGCGGCTCGTACAGAGATTGCATACACCTGCTAACCGTGTAATGCACTAATTACGTAGCCGCTAAAAAGGGGTTTTCGTACATAAAAGAATATAAAAGTCATAGAATTTCAAGAAAAATGCAAAAAAATGACTTGTATATCTGTTTTGATAACTTTATACTATTCCATAATATATGATTATATATCAATTTTTAATATAAAATGTAATGATATAACATGTTTTTCTTCGAAGTTCTCCTGCTTTTTCTCCTTGGTTTCTACTGAATTTCATCGCTCTTCTATTGGGATTGTAAACTCACCTATGAAGTACTGCCATCTATGAACAGCCAAATATTTTTGTGCCTCTATATTCTATGAAGGAGGTGGTCGCCAACCACATCATGTTGCGCAACCCGTGTGTTTGATGTGCAAGGCATGAGGTCTTACTCTGTACAGGTTATTTCAGAAACATTAAACCTAGTAAAAGGAGTGGAAAAGTAATTGATTAAACCTAAACGATTCAAGAAACCACTGTCTATCGGACTATCTTTACTAATGGCCTTTTCCTTTGTTCAACCTGCTTTGGCGAATAACACACCGGATGGCTCCAAGCTGGAGCTGAAATCAGCCTCTCACAAGGTCACGACCGCGAAGGTATCTCCGAAACTGACCAAACAGTTTGAGGAGAATAACTATGTTACCTATCTGGTCAAATTAAAAGAACAGGTAGACACCAACAAGGTTTCCAAAAATGCTCTCCAAAAGGCCTCACTTGAGAAAATAACACCCTCCGCTGCCAAAATGGCTGCACGCAGCCATGTGATCAGCTCTCTGCGTGAAACCGCTTCAAGAACCCAATATGGGCTTGAAAATTACTTGGACAAGCAATCAGAGAGCGGCGGAGTGAAGGAATATAAAAGCTATTTTATTGTCAATGCATTGGCTGTAACAAGCACCAAGGAGGTGCTGGATCATATTTCGAAACTACCTGAGGTCGATAAAGTCTTACCGAATGAAACGCGTTATCTGCAAAAGGTGACAGTTGACAAGCAAGCAGAGGGAGCAAATGCCAAAACGGCTGAAACAGCTGCAACAGCGACAGCAGCAACGGCGAAGTCTGCATCGGTAGAGAAAGCTGTAGAGCTGGAGAAGGACGATGGCAAAACATCGGCTAAGCCTGGCAATGCAGGTAAGAACGCTGTAGACCCATCTACGGTGGAATGGAACATATCCCATATTAACGCACCACAAGTGTGGGAAAAAGGAATCGACGGAACCGGAATCGTGGTTGCCAATCTGGATACAGGTGTAGATTATACACATCCGGCCCTTCATCGCAAATGGCGGGGTCTGGACGCGGCAGGCAATGTCGTGAATCCCGAGCTGAGCTGGTACGATCCGCATAGTCACGCAACGCTTCCGGTCGATCAGGAAGACGATTCCCATGGTACACATACAATGGGTACCATGGTCGGCTCTGAGGAAAACGGAACGAACCGAGTGGGCGTTGCCCCTGGCGCGAAGTGGATTGCGGTTCGGATTTTTAATCCGGAAACGACGGATGCAATTATACTGGATGGCGGTCAATGGCTGCTTGCGCCAAAAGATGCCCAAGGAAATCTTCATCCCGAGCTTGCTCCAGACGTAGTGAACAACTCGTGGGGAGGCGGACCGGGTCTTGATGAATGGTTCCGGCCTGTGGTTCAGGCATGGCGGGATGCTCAAATTTTCCCCGAATTCTCTGCAGGTAACACCTCTCTTTCCAATCCGGGCGGACCTGCCTCAGTAGCCAATCCGGCGAACTATCCGGAATCCTTCGCTACTGGAGCCACGGATAGCAATGATAATCTGGCCAGCTTCTCATTGTTAGGACCCTCACCCTATGGTGAAGTGAAGCCCGAAGTTTCCGCGCCGGGTGTTAATATCCGGTCATCTGTTGCTGGTGGCGCCTATAAAGGCGGATATAACGGTACTTCTATGGCGGGACCTCATGTTGCGGCCCTTGCAGCGCTGTTGCTGCAAGCGAATCATTCGCTTACCGTAGATCAACTTGAGGAAATTTTGATGAATACGGCTACACCACGAACGGACAGCACATATCCTACTTCACCAAACAATGGCTACGGACATGGTGTCATTAATGCGCTGGATGCGGTCGGTTCGGTCATGCAGGGTCTGGGCTCCGTGTCTGGTAAAGTTGTAACGGGTGGCGACGATCTGGAAGCATCTGTTCTCGAGCATACACCGCCCGCTGCGGCATTCGAGGGTATTGATATACCTCTGACTGCTCATGTAACGGATGATGTCGGCGTGACAGCCGTTGAGGCATTTGCCAAAACAGCGGGTACGTCAAATTATGTATATATTCCGTTGGAACGGACCTCCGGCGACAGCAAAGATGGTACATATCAAGCATCCATCCCGACTTTTTTGGTGGATAGCGCTGGTCTGGAATACTATATTCGTGTAAATGATTACGGTAATAACGGATTTGAAACTGAAGTATATAAGGTGAAAATCTCTAAAGGGGTAAAACCAGGCTACACACAAGACTTTGAAAAAGACATTGCCGGTATTAATATCGGTGGACAGGGCAGTGTTTGGAAATGGGGAACTCCAACAAGCGGCCCTAAAAGCGCACATTCGGGTACAAAGGTCATCGCGACCAATCTCGAAGGCCAATATCAGACCAACTCCAACAGTTATTTTATGGCCCCTCCGATTGATCTGACCGAGAGCTCAAAAGGGGCACTGGTTAGCTTCAAGCATTGGTACGATCTTGAAAACAATTCTGATTTCGGCAAAGTGTACGTAGCAACCACAAACAATCAGAATGCGTTTGAGCAGGTATTATCATTTACCGGCGCCAGCAACGGCTGGAAAACACAATATCTTGATTTGCGGGCATTCGCGGGTCAAAAGGTATACCTCCTGTTCAACTTTACTAGTGACAATACGGTTGTGAAAGATGGCTGGTATATTGACGATCTGTCGATTCAGGAGCCAGACACCGTTGCACCTGCTGCGCCGAGCAATTTGACTGCTGAAGCAGATACTGTAGGCAACGTCACACTGGCCTGGAATGCTTCCTCCGATGAAGATGTGAAGCAGTATAAGGTGTATCGTTCTACCCAATCAGGCAAAAATTATACTTCCATCGGTACAACCTCAGCACTGACACTCACAGATACCATCACGGTCGGTGGAGCGACCTATCATTATGCAGTGGCGGCTGAGGATTATAGTGGTAATGAAGGAATCAAGTCGAATGAGGCTTCTCTGAGAGTAGACGTGCCGGATACGCTGTATAGCGATCATTTTGACGGCAGCTCGGATAATGGCTGGACTCATTCTGGTACTAAGGATGAGTGGGAACGCGGCATTCCCAAGGAAGTAGGACCAGAGAGCGCAGCGTCCAGACCCAATGTGTGGGCAACCGATCTGGATAGCAATTATGAGAACGGAGCTGAATTTTCGCTGGTTTCACCAAAAATTAATTTGCAAGCTGTACGCAACGCAACACTGACCTTCAATCACTGGTTTGAAATTGAGGCTGGCTATGATTACGGTTATGTGGAAGTGTCCAAAAACAATGGTGACACGTGGAGCGAGCTGGGCAAATTCTCTCACAATACGAACGGGAAAAAGTGGGCTCCAGTTTATTACAATCTGGATAGCTACGCCGGCAATGAAATCCAAATTCGCTTCCGTTTGAAATCGGATAACAGTGTGAACAAGAACGGCTGGTATATTGACGATTTCCGTGTGCTTGGCATTCCAGCTACGACAGTGACTAAGGACATCGTACCTGAGTCGAATATCAAGCTGGAAAAAGCGGAAGAACAGTTCCCGCTGTACAAAATTACAAGTACTGAAAAGAGTGAATTCCAGGAGAAAGTGAAGCCGGCAGAAACAACGGTGGAACGTGGACGTGTCGGTCTCGACAGTCTTCCAGCCAGCGCTACGGTTACGGTATTGGAAACCGGACGTTCGGTAAAAACGGATCCGACCACGGGCAAATACAGCTTCACCCATGTAGCCGGCGACTATACGCTGAAGGCTGAAGCCTACGGTTACGTTCCTCAAACGAAAGCAGTCACGATTGAGAATAACAAAGTCATCAGAGCAAACTTTAGTCTTCAGGCCATACCTCACGGTACGATTCACGGGGTCATTACCGACAAGCAATCCGGTGAACCGATCCAAAAAGCGAAAGTGTTGGTGGTGGAGGATGCACGCATTGCTCCGGTAGAAACGAATGAGGCTGGAGAATTTACGCTGGACGTGCTGGAAGGAACATACACGTTGTCCATTGCAGCCGAAAATTATTATAGCGACAGTGTATCCGTTACTGCTCCTCCGAACGGTAGTGTGGAAGCGAATGTCATGTTGAAACCTTTTATCGGGTTCCAAGGAGGCATTGCTTACGATGACGGGACAGGAGAAAATGCTAGAGCCTTTAACGCGGCAGGCAATTCATGGGCAGTCAGAATGACACCTGAGTCGGAAGTGACTCAAGTGACAGGAGCATCGCTTTTGTTCTGGAACTCTGCCTTCCCGAATCCGGGAGGAACGGCATTCCAATATTCTGTCTATGACGCCTCCGGTGCCGCAGGAGCACCTGGACGATTGTTGGCTGGTCCATTCGACGGGACTGCCGTACGGGATGAGACACAATGGACGACGGTACAGCTCCCAGAGCCGGTGACGGTTCAAGGTGACTTCTACATCGTATATACACAGTCTGCTGTAGGCACACAGTCGCCGGGTCTTGCTACAGATGAAAGCAGTCCCAATGCGCTTCGAAGTTGGCAAGGTGTAAGCGGCACATGGAGCCAATCACCTGAGGAGGAGGGTAACTACATGATCCGGGCTATCGTCAGATATCCGGTGAATGCTCCAACGATTACGACTCCTACGAAGGCTACCTATACGCAGGAAGAGACGATTACCGTAACAGGAACTTCTCCGGCAGAAGGAGCCGATATTCAGCTCTTTAACGGTAAGGAGCTGGCTGGCACAACGAAGGTGAAGGATCGCCAGTTCAGTTTGTCGGTTGATCTTCAACCAGGTGCTAATCCGCTAAGTGTCCAAGCAGCGGTATACGGCAAAATAACGGATCGTTCCGAACCGGTGGTCGTGACACTTGACCAGACTAAACCGGGTCTGATCCTGACTTCGCCAGATGAAGGAGCCCGTACGAATGCGGGTGTCGTGAGCGTCACCGGTACGGTGTATGACGAATTCCTCACCGATTTGACGATTAACGGCGAGCCAGCCGAATTTGGAAGTGACGGCACCTTTAACAAGCGATTGCTTATCAACGAAGGTGAAAATCAAATTACGGTGACGGCCAAGGATCTTGCCGAAAACGAAACAACCGTTACGCGCTCGGTGTATGTCGATACAGCTCTGCCGAAGCTTGAAAACATTAACCCTGCTGAGGATGTGCGTATTACTCCAGGGCAGTCAGTACGGGTATCTTTTGACAGTGCATCCGGTTTGGAGGCGTCCTTCCATGTGGAGCTGCCTTTCAACCTGTCCACTTTGGGCCGCAACGATATTCCATTAAATGAGACTTCGTCAGGCCACTATGAAGGTACTTATTTCACTTCATCTTCTCTGAACCTGGAAGGCGGAGTCATCGTGATCCGGGTAAGGGATGCAGCGGGAAATGAAGTGGAGACGGAGGCGCCGGGAAGATTGTATGTAACCAATGGTGGGGGACAGAACCCTGATCCGAATCCACCTACATCCAATGAGAAGCCAGTAGCCATTATTCAGGCTAATGAATCCGCTAAGAAGAACAAAAATGTACAATTTAACGCCAAAGCTTCCCGTGATGTAGACGGTGAGATCGTCAGTTACAGCTGGAATTTTGGGGATGGTGATACGGCGGTCGGTTCCAAGGTGAAGCATAAATTCACCACAGCTGGAACGTATACCGTGGAGCTAACGGTGACGGATAATGACGGCGCAAGCGGTAAGACTGTGCATACGATCACGATCCGTTAACACCCAGTAGGAAATGGAATGCTTGTTTTAGAATAACAATGAAGGCCCACAGCAAGCTACGGTTTATAGGCTGCTGTGGGCCATTTTTAAATTGTCGAACTGTTCAAGAAGCGATACAATGAGTAGAACTCTATAAAGTGAATCGTTTCACAATAATATTTTTTAGCAGGAGAGGATCCTATGATTCATTTGCAAAAAGAAAGCGGACGTATCCGTCTTGTACTGGATGCCTATTTTATGGGGGAAGATATCGTTGTACTCATTTCTGGCGGTGATCAGCCCCATTTGGGAACGATTACAGCAGGGGCCAGACTCGAGCCGATTCAAACTGTGCAATTGCAAAATCACAAGGAGTTTTATATTACCGAAGAAATTGCAGTTCGCTTACGAAAAGAGTTTGCGGGCAATTTTGCCATTTGCTGCGGGACACATTTGGACCATGCATCCAAGGACGAAATCCGAGTGCTGACAGATATGGCCATACAACTGGGAAAAGAGCTCATTGGAGAACTCAAGCAGGCACGCTTGTAGAGACTTTTTTAAGTGAACTCCCGAAAGAGCAGATTGCGATAGGGGTACTTACTAAAGGAATACTTAAAAAGCAATGCAAAGCCATCGTCCTCAATTTGTACGGATTTCAGCGCAGAGGATGGAATCAAACTACGGATCATGACATGAACTGCACGCTGGTCTTGTCTGTTGATCGCTTTGGCTAAGGCAGAAGCAAAACATGGATTACGTGCCAATTCGCGATACAGCGGAAAAACGGCTTTTGCGATGGCGCGATGAACTCTCGGCTCAAATGTAAACTGCACAGTCCCCGGTGGAATCGTTGTTCCATTCGTATAATAGAGCATCGGTGGCTGAGCTAAAAAGGAAATAAAGTAGCCGATGCCGTTCGTGCCTAAGCCTTGTTTGGCGGCAAATGGAGCTACTGAGCAGAGAAGGGATTTCATCCGATCCAAATTCGCCTGAACGACAGCTCGTGACCATTGGACGGCAAAAGCACGTCGGGTTGCAATAGCTTTGTAAAATGGCAGCATAGCAGTGGATATTATCCTAAGTGTGTTTGCATTTAAACGTTTGTGAGGCGAGCGCTTTCTGTGGGATGTTGCACGATATAGCATAGCTCCGACCTCCTTGGCAGGATGCTCTCATGGAGCACAATTGATCTGTAACAGGTAAAATACTGTATGCCCAGTTACCTCAAAAAGTGCTAATATCGCTATGTTTCTTCTTTTTAACGTTCTAATTTAAAAATTCGAAATAAGTACTGTCCTGATTTGTAAGATTGTGGTACCCTAGAACTTATATAATTGCTATTTTTCGTATTGGAGTTGAATTTAACAGATGAGTGATTTGTACAAGGAGCCTCGATCTTCCGATCCTTTTCAGGAGACGAACGATTATAACGCCCCATTTAACCCGCCCCCAGTAGTTCCACCTACCAATAGTAAAGCTGTTGCCTCGATGGTGCTCGGGATTTTATCTGTTGTCATTCCCTATCTTGGGTTGATTATCGGAATTGTGGGTATTATTTTGTCCAGTCTTTCCCTGAAGGAAATTAATCGTCATGGCGAGCAAGGCAGAGGTATGGCCATTGCTGGACTGGTATGTAGTATTATCGGTACACTGATTTATACACTGATCATCATTTTTATAGTTATTGTTTTTATTGTAGCGGCCTCCAGTGGCGATCCGGATATTTTTTCAGACATTTAATGAATTGAAGAATGCTTGAGTCAGACAAACCATTCACGATTTGACTATTGGATGCTATGATAAAAGGAGTCCAATGAAGGAGAGTGAAGCCGTATGGCACGTACTCAAACACAAAAAGCGCTAAGCAAGGCAAAACGCGCTGGAATCTATTGCGCGGCACAGAGCCGCAAAACAAATGACCATTATGGCGAGATTTCACAGCACATACGAATGAAGCCGACCAAGCAGGAACAATTACAAAAGGTCAAGCACAAGAAGCGAATCGTTCAGAGCGACGCTTCTTTTTTTTGTCTTTAGAGAGAACAGCAGTGTCCTTTTCAGCGTGGATTTATAAAGTAGCAGAGAAATGATTGTATACAAGCGAAAAGCGCCTTTCTGTACCGAAAAAGGACTTGATAATAATTATCATTCTTGTTAGAATATCATAAGAAAGAAGGAACCCGGGCATGGGCTCCTTCATTATAAAGCTAGGCTTGAAATCAAAGATTTACTTGGCTTCGAAGGTTTTGCAGTCTGTTTCTTCGGATTTGTGAGTGTCTTCAGGTCTGTTGCTTACGATGTAAATGGAGCTAGCGCTGCATTTATTCTCTTGGGCCCAGTACGTACAAGAGTTGACTTCACACAGAACGTCTTTTGCCATGTTGTACACCTCCTTATATGGGTGTGATGGGCTGAGCAAATAGTATCACGGTCAGTCAAGGTAGGACTTGTCCAACTGTGCTTACCCTCTTGTTAGGAAGAGGGATTTTGCTATGCCTACCTGTACAATATCAAATGAAATTTAAAATTGCAATGTTAGCATCATTTGCAGTTCAAAGCGGACATAAGTGTCCCTTTTAATTAAAAACAAAAGCTGTCCTCCATGCAGAACGAAATGTTTCTCTGCTGGAGAACAGCTTTTTTTGTTTTTTGACATAATGACGATATTAAAAGACTTAGCGCACGTTAGGAATATTTACGATGGGATCAATGTCAGCATCATAGTCTACATCCTCGAACTCAAAGCCAAACAGTTGGAAAAATTCGCGACGATATCCTTCAAGATCGGACAATTCGTAGATATTGTTGGTCGTCAGCGCCTCCCATATTTTTGCAACTTCTGCCTGCACGTCTTCACGTAGTTCCCAATCATCAATACGAATACGTCCTTCTTCATCTACAGGAGTTTCTGGTGCGTACAGACGCTCAGCAAACAGGCGGTAGCTCTGTTCTACGCACCCTTCATGCAGCCCTTTTTCCTTCATTACCTTATATAAAGCAGAAATATACAGAGGAACGACAGGGATAGCGGAGCTAGATTGGGTAACGAGTCCTTTGGTGACTGCGACGAAGGCGCGTCCGCCTGTAACTTTCAGCTGATCGTTCAGCTGATGTGCTGTCTCCTCCAGATGATCCTTTGCACTTCCGATACTGCCTTCTCTGTAGATGGCTTGCGTAATATCCGAACCAATATACGAAAAGGAGAAGGTCGTTGCAGTATCAGCCAATACACCGCCTTCACGCAAGGCGTCAATCCACAATTTCCAGTCCTCACCACCCATAACCTCTACAGTTGCTTGTACTTCTTCTTCTGTTGCGGGTTCGAGCGTCACGCTGCTGACTTCCCCGGTGTGGAAGTTAACGGTCTTGTTTGTGTAAGGCTTACCAATAGGTTTGAGTACGGAATTAAACGTTTCGCCTGTGTGGGGATTTGTACGGCGACCTGAAGCGACACTGTAAACCACCAGATCGACTTGTCCCAGTTCTTCGCGAATGGCTTCCACCGTTTTGGTCTTGACCTCATCCGAGAAGGCATCGCCTGTCACGCTTAAGGATTTAAGCCCAGCTTCCTGAGCAGCTTTTTCAAATGCAGCAGAATTGTACCAGCCTGCCGATGCTGTACGTGTTGCCGTAGCATTGCTAGGACGATACACGCCAATTGTATTGGCACGCGCACCGAAGGCGGCAGTAATGCGAGAAGCCAATCCATATCCGGCAGATGCCCCGATTACAAGTACATTACGGGGGCCTTGGATAGCAGGACGGGCCTGTACATAGTCAATTTGCTCCTGAACATGTTGGGCACAGCCCACCGGATGAGCAGTGGTGCAGATAAAGCCACGTGTTCTTGGTTTGATAATCATGTTATTGTAATTCCTCTCTTCTTGTAGCGATCTTCACCCTTACTATTTTAACTTTTAACTATTTTTTTTCAAACGTGGATTTTAGTAAGTATCCTTTTTACCCAAAAGTGAATCTCTGTACAGGGTGGCAAGTGCCTAAGGGTCTGCATATGATGCTGTAACGATAAACATGAGAAGGGAGAGAGCTGCTTGAAGAACAAGAGCCGAAAAACCAACAGAAACAAAAAGCCGCTCTATCGTGTAATTGACCCGGATATGAATGAGTTAAGTATGATACAACGCTCAAAACCACTGCCTGCGGAGAGGGAGACAGAAGCAAGACTTCATCAAGTTGCTTCTCCGCCTCCCCCAACTACAGAGGAGTCGGAGCTAAAGACAGTTGTCGAGCCTGAAGTCGAGGCTCTGCACGAGAAAGAAATTGAGGTTGCAGATGTAGAGGAGACTCCAGCTTTGATGGAAGAACCCCCACTGCCAGAGCTAGAGCCAGAGCCAGAGATAGAGCTAGAGCCGGAACCAGAACCTGATCCAATTGATGTGGAAGAAATTTTGAACAATAAGAAGGCTCCGCATGTAAACAATGCTTTCATCTATACAGACGATTTGAGTGATTTCGCTGTGACAGGTGAAAAGATCGCTCCCGCTTCCATAGATTCCAGCAAGCTGAAACAAGAGAGTATCCAAACGGAATTTCTAGCAGATTATGCTGTTCATACAATTAAAATAGCTGACGGTGCTGTGACTGCTTCGAAGATTGCTCCCGACTCCATTACGGTCGAGCATCTGTCAGACGCATCAGTGGCAGGCAGTAAATTGCAGGATCGCTCTATTAGTGGTGAAAAACTTCGTGATGGCAGCATCACTCCAGAAAAGCTGGCGGATAAAATTATCAGCGGCGATCATATTGCCAATGGCTCGATTGAAAGCCGTCATTTCAAGCAATGGATCGTGTCTTCAGATATGCTTCAAGATCAGTCGGTCACCTCCGATAAAATTCGCAGCGGTACGATTCAATCGAACAATTTGGCGAATGAAGCTGTTGATAGCTCCAAGCTGGGCGATCAGTCTGTGACCACCTCCAAATTGCGGGATGGGGCTGTGGATGGAACTAAAATCCAGGCAGGCAGCATTGAGAGCGCGCACCTGACCGAGCATGCCGTTCATGCAAGGCATTTGGCCCCCGGTTCGATTAATCGCAAGCAGCTATCCGACGGAATTGTGGGCAGGGAACAATTGGAGGAAGGTGTTGTCAGCGGGCGTCATCTGGAGTCTGAGGCAGTCACCAGTACGCACATTCAGGCAGGAGCGATTGAAAGAAAGCATCTGGGTCCTGGCTCCATCGGGGAAGAGCAGCTTGGAACGGGCCAAGTAACAGCCCGGCATATCGCGGATCGGAGTATTCAATCCAATAAACTGGCAGATCAGTCTGTAGGCTCATTGCAGATTGTTGATCAATCCGTCACTTCATCCAAAATATCGGATCAGAGCATTCTCCCACACAAAATTGCCGATGAGGCAGTACTTACCAGACATATTGCAACAGCAGCCATACAAGGACCTCAGATTTCTCCAGAGGCAGTTTCTTCCGTGCATCTTCAATCCGAAATTATTCGGAAAGATCATATTGCACCAGAGGCGGTTACGGAGCAACATTTGCATTCCGGGGCTGTGACAAGCGAGAAAATAGGGAAGGGTGCAGTTCTGGATTACCATGTGGCGAATCAGGCTATCAAGGAAAATCACATCGCTTCGAGCGCTATTAAGTCTGACAAAATCGCTGACGAGGCGGTTATAGAAACTAAAATTGGTACAGGGGCGGTAACCGGAAATAAAGTTGCGTCTCAAGCCATTACCCACGTACACATTGCAACGGGAGTAATCCGTGAAAACCACCTTGCCGACAACAGTGTGGGCGGAAAGGCGTTACAGGCTCAATCGGTGGATTCAACCCATTTGGCCCAGAGCTCTGTACAGAGCAAGCATCTTGGGGAAGAAAGTGTCGGAACCGCGGCGTTGCAAGAACAGTCCGTTACCGCAGACATACTAGGCGAAGGCGCTGTTCATACCGCGCATTTGGCCAGTGGTGCGGTATACTCCCACCATTTACAGGATCATGCCGTTACTTCGTTGAAACTATCGCCGGAAAGTGTGGCTACGGATAAAATTAATGATTTGGCGATTACTGCGCCTAAGCTAGCTGAGGGCAGTGTCACTTCCTCCAAGCTGTCTGCTCGTTCGGTGCAGCCATGGCATATTACGGATAAAGCAGTACTGAGCAACCATCTGGCTGTTGAAGCAGTGGAGGCGAATCATCTGGCGCCGGAATCCGTCACCTCCAACCATTTGCAGTCTGCTTCGGTCCAAACCAAACATCTCGCCCCAGATAGTGTGTCCGGCCATGCACTTCAGTCGGAAAGCGTCACTTCCGAGAAGTTAGCGGCTCGGGCTGTGCAGGCTTCCAACCTGGCGGAAAACAGCGTGGGACCCGGGCATTTGGCTGCACAGGCCGTACAAACCAGACATTTGGCCGCAGGATCAGTAGAGGACACGATATTAGCCCAGAATGCTGTGAAGTCTGAGCATCTTGCAGCAGAATCCATCCAATCCGAGCATTTGCAAAGCGGGATCATTCAGGGAGAGCATATTGCATTGCAGGCTATAGCGACTCAAGCCATACAGGATGAAGCGGTTACCTCTGCCAAACTATCAGAGGAAAGTGTAACCTCCACCAAGTTGTCACCCCATGCAGTGCAGTCCGGGCATATTATGGATGAAGCTGTACAAAGCAACCATTTGGCCGTGGCGGTTGTGGACTCGACCCATCTGGCATCTGGAGCAATCACCTCGGTGCACCTACAGGCCTCCTCGGTGCTAACGAGACATTTGGCTCCGGATAGTGTGTCCGGTCGTGCACTTCAAGCGGAAAGTGTAACCTCGGAAAAGCTGGCAGCCCGCTCGGTACAAGGAATGAACCTTGCAGAAGGCAGTATCGGCCCTTCACATCTATCTGTGCAGTCCGTACACACGCGGCATTTGGCAGCTGGAGCGGTACAGGATAGAGTGCTGGCAGAGGGAGCGGTGAAGTCCGTGCACATTGCCCCGGAATCGATCCAACCACACCATCTGCATACTGAAATCATTCAGGGCGAGCATATTGCATCCCAGGCCATTTCGACCGATGCTTTACAAGATGAGTCTGTGACATCTGACAAACTGGCAGATGAGGGCGTGACTGCCGCCAAGCTGTCGGCCCATTCCGTACAGTCGTGGCACATTACAGACGAAGCAGTGCAAGGAAATCATTTGGCAGCAGAATCCATCCAGTCGAACCATCTGGCACCGGAAAGTGTCACTTCAGCCCACTTGCAGTCTTCGTCAGTGCTCACGAGCCATCTGGCCCCGGATAGTGTGTCCGGCCGTGCGCTACAAGCGGAAAGCGTCACCTCGGAAAAGCTGGCAGCCCACTCGGTGCAAGGAACGAATCTTGCGGAAGACAGCGTCGGCCCGTCACATTTGTCTGCACAGTCGGTACACGCCCGGCATTTGGCAACTGGCGCAGTACAGGATACAACGCTGGCAAAGGGAGCAGTGAAGTCGGTACACATTACCGCGGGGTCAATCCAGCCACATCACCTGCACACAGGAAGCATTCAGGGCGAGCATATCGCATCCCAGGCCATATCGACCGATGCTTTGCAGGATGCGTCTGTTACCTCCGATAAATTGGTGGATGAGGGTGTGACTTCCGCCAAGCTGGCGGTCAACTCGGTACAGCCGTGGCACATTACAGACGAAGCAGTGCAAGGAAATCATTTGGCAGCAGAATCCATCCAGTCAAGCCATCTGGCTTCCGAATCCGTTACCTCTCGCCATTTGCAGGCTTCCTCAGTGCTTACGAGTCATCTGGCGCCAGATAGTGTATCCGGTCGTGCACTACAGGCGGAAAGCGTCACCTCGGAAAAGCTGGCAGCGCGCTCGGTACAAGGGACGAATCTTGCGGAAGGCAGCATCGGACCGTCACATCTGTCTGCACATTCCGTACACAGCCGGCATCTGGTAGCCGGAGCGGTACAGGATAGAGCGTTGGCAGAGGGAGCAGTGAAATCCGTGCATATCGCTCCAGAATCAATCCAATCACACCATTTGCACCCTGGAACCATTCAGGGCGAGCATCTGGTATCTCAGTCGATATCGACTGATGTTTTACAGGATGAGTCTGTGACATCTGATAAATTGGCCGATGAGGGTGTGACTGCCACTAAGTTGTCGGCTCACTCGGTACAGCCGTGGCACATTACAGATGAAGCAGTGCAAGCTAATCATTTGGCAGAAGAGGCCGTTCAATCGAGTCATCTGGCGCCGGAATCTGTCACCTCAGCCCACTTACAGTCTTCGGTGATACTTGCGAGTCATTTGGCGCCGGATAGTGTATCCGGTCTTGCGCTACAAGCGGAAAGCGTCACTTCGGAAAAGCTGGCAGCACGCTCGGTACAAGGGACGAATCTTGCGGAAGACAGCGTCGGTCCTTCGCATTTATCTGCACAGTCGGTACACACTCAGCATTTGGCAGTCGGCGCTGTGCAGGATACAGCGCTAGCTGAGGGGGCAGTGAAGTCAGTACACATTGCCCCGGAATCCATCCAGCCGCATCACCTGCACCCTGGAACTATTCAGAGCGAGCATCTGGCATCCCTGTCGATATCGACCGATGTATTACAGGATGAGTCCGTTACGTCTGATAAATTAGCGAATGAGGGTGTGACTGCTGCCAAACTGTCGACTCACTCGGTACAACCGTGGCACATTGCGGACGAAGCAGTGCAAGCCAATCATTTGGCAGAAGAGACCATCCAGTCGAGCCATCTGTCACCGGAATCTGTCACTTCAGCCCACTTGCAGTCTTCGGTGGTACTTGCGAGCCATCTGGCCCCGGATAGTGTGTCTAGCCGTGCGTTACAAGCAGAAAGCGTCACCTCGGAAAAGCTGGCGGCACGCTCGGTGCAAGCGACGAATCTCGCGGAAGGAAGCGTCGGCCCTTCACAATTGTCTGAGCATGCCGTACACCCCCGGCATTTGGCACCTGGTGCAGTACAGGACAGAGCGCTGGCAGAAGGGGCAGTGAAATCCGTGCATATCGCTTCGGAGTCCGTCCAGTCGCATCATCTGCAAATGGGAACCATTCAGGGTGTGCATATCGCCTCACAAGCAATACCGACCGATGCTTTGCAGAATGAGTCCGTTACGTCCGACAAACTGGCGGATGAGGGCGTGACTGCCGCCAAGCTGTCTGCTCACTCAGTCCAGCCATGGCACATTACAGACGAAGCGGTGCAAGCCAATCATTTGGCAGAAGAGGCCGTCCAGTCGAGCCATCTGGCTCCTGAATCCGTCACCTCTGATCATTTGCAGGCTTCCTCGGTATTTGCGAGACATCTGGCCCAGGACAGTGTGTCAGGTCGTGCGCTTCAAGCAGAAAGCATCACCTCGGAAAAACTGGCGGCACGCTCGGTGCACGCGACGAATCTCGCGGAAGGAAGTGTTGGTCCTTCACAGCTGTCTGAGCATGCCGTACACCCTCGGCATTTGGCACCCGGTGTTGTACAGGACAGAGCGCTGGCAGAGGGGGCGGTGAAGTCCGTGCATATCGCACCGGAGTCTATTCAACCGCACCATCTGCACCTTGGAACTATTCAAGGTGTGCATATCGCCTCACAAGCAATATCGACCGATGCTTTGCAGAATGAGTCCGTTACGTCCGACAAACTAGCGGATGATGGCGTAACTGCCGCTAAAATATCTCCTCATTCGGTCCAGCCGTGGCACATTACAGACGAAGCGGTGCAAGCCAATCATTTGGCAGAAGAGGCCGTCCAGTCGAGCCACCTGGCTCCTGAATCGGTCACCTCTGATCATTTGCAGGCTTCGGCAGTGATGACTCGGCATATTGCGCCGGGGAGTATATCGGTTCACGCGCTCCAGGCAGGCAGCGTGAACGCTGAGAAGCTTGCACTTCGGGCGGTGCGTGCTTCGAATTTGGCAGAAGCCAGCATAAACTCCGTGCATTTAACGGAGCATGCCGTACACGCTCAGCATTTGGCCGAGGGGGCGATCCAAGGGTCCGCACTGGCAGAAGGCGTGGTGCAGTCCAGGCATATCGCGCTGGATTCAGTCCAGTCGGAGCATCTGCAAGCAGGGGCTATTCAACCACAGCATGTAGGCTGGCAGGCGGTGGTTGAGGATGCTATACAAGAAGGAGCGGTAACATCCAGCAAGCTGGCAGATGGAACGGTACAGTCCCGTCATGTGGCTGAGGAGGCTATTGAGAGCCACCACATTGGAGAGGAAGTTATTGATTCGCATCACCTAAAGGCAGGCTCAGTGACACGGGCTCAGCTGTCCACAGATATTCATCTCTCGGGACTTTTGCCAGAGGAAGGTATCAGTGGCGACAGACTTCAGGCAAACAGTATATCTCGAAACCATCTGCAAGCTCAGGCCGTCGACAGCGAGGTGCTGAGCCCGGGAGCTGTGGGAGCAGAGCATCTGCAGGCCGCTGCGGTACAAAGCCATCATGTGGCAGAGCAGAGCATTGAAGGCCATCATCTGGTGGAAGGCACTGTAGGCTCACGTGAGTTGGAGCTGAACGCAGTGAAGCCGGAGCATTTGAGCATCACTCCGGTTCGTACGTGTGCGAATCAGCCCGCATTGCAGCAGTTCGGCAGAGCGCCGTTTCTTTTGAAAGGCAGTGAAGGAGAGACGGAAGTGACCATTGTATTCGGGGAGCCTTTTGTAAACCCGGACTACACATTAGTAGCGATGACGAACCACCCTCTCTTTCATGCGACGCTGAAATCTCAGACGCCGAATGGAGCAGTGATCGTCGTAACCAAGTGGAACGAAACCGCGCATAACTACGGTATTATTTCCTGGATCGCCATTGGCTAGTGAAGACGGTTATTGTAAAACTCATAGCGTGCAGACTCATGTATTTTCTAAATACAGAGCTGCACGCTTTTTCATATACTTTTCACACATTTGCTCCACAATTATGCCGAATTCTCCTGATAAGCTAAAGATACTTTAAAGGAGAGGTGATTCAATCATGAAAAAATGGACTAAAAATGCAGCAGCCGTATTGACCGTAGTAAGTGTACTGGGAGGAGCAAGCAGCGCATTCGCCGCTACAGCAACAACGACTCCAGCGAGCACTGCACCAGTAACCAAAGCTCCTGCGGTTATGACACCAGCTACCAAAACACCGGCAAAAGCACCTGTGACGAAAACACCTGTGGTAAAAACACCGGTTAAAAAAGCTGTAACAGCTCATAAAACAACAACCAAAGCGAAGAAAGCCCCTGCCAAAAAATCCGTTGCGAAAAAAGTGGCAAGCCACAAAACAAAAGCAGTGAAGGGGCAGCACCGTACAGTTAAACATCATGCCAAAAAACATAATGTTGTTAAACACAAAGCAACATCTCATAAAACTCGTACACATCATGTCGTAGCTAAAAAAGTGACCCACAAAACTCCAGTTAAAAAAGCAGTCCCAGCAAAAACAACTCCAAAAACAGCAGCCAAAGTAGTAACAACCAAGAAATAAGTTTGATGCGTAGTTAGCACTCAGCTCACCTGGCATATACAGCAGCGATTCATGATAAGAAAGACGGGACCGGGAACGGTATACCCGTCTTTTGTCTATTCTGCTAGGCTTCTGTTAAGCTTAAAGAGAGGATGGAAGCATCCAGAACAACGGCAAGGGGTTAAGGCCATGACAAAAATAGTAGTAGTGGATGACGATGTGTTCATTCTGCAATTAATATCTGAATATTTGAAAAAAGAATCCTACGAGGTGACTTCCTTTTCCAGCGGTAAAACACTGGTAGAGCATATCCGTATGAACCGTCCGGATTGTCTCGTTCTTGATATTATGATGCCTGGCATTGATGGGCTTTCTCTACTGACTCAGCTTCGTGAGTTTACGGAAATGCCGATCATTATGATCTCTGCCCGTGGAGAAGAGAACGACCGTATTCACGGGCTGGAGCTGGGCTGCAGCGATTTTTTGACCAAGCCCTTTAATCCAAGGGAGTTGGTAGGAAGGGTCAAAGCGATGCTGAGACTGAGCAAGGCCGGAATGTCTGCATCGGACGATAGGCAAGCGGCAGAAAACGCAGATCTATGCCATGCGGGCAATCTGTGTATTTTTGCTGACTTTCGTAAAGTCACAGTGGACGGACAAGAGCTGAATTTAACCTCACGTGAATTCGATCTGTTGCTGTTTCTTGCGAATCATCTGGAAAGACCTTTTGGCAGGGAACATCTGATTCAGCAGGTGTGGAGCTATGATTTTATAGGTGATGTGAGAGTCGTGGATGATCTGGTCAAACGGATTCGTAAAAAGTTAGCTGAATATCACTCTACGCTCGTCATTAACACCGTATGGGGTTTCGGATATAAAGCAACGGTTCAGGAGTTGTAATCATGCGTACGATGAGAGCTAAAATACTGCTTTCCCTGTCCATCGCCATGCTTATTACCGTCTGTATTACGGTGGTTTTATTCGTTAGGCTTATCGACGACATTCTGGTGAATCAAGCCAAATCCAAACTTCATGAGCAGGCACGCAAAGCCGTCCATATTATGAGCGATGGAGGCTTTGATCGACTGGATAATGCTGAATTTAACTATGTTATCAAGGGCGTGCTTTTATCTACCGATTACTTTATTTTAAGCACGGATAACCACATCATCGACTCAAGCGTTTCTGGAATGGAAGGCAAAAAGATCGAACATTTGCTTTTGATCCGCCAGGGATTTTTTGCATCGGTTCATCCGTCTGCCCAGGATCTGACCGCTACACATGAAGGGGTGGCTGTGCTTCAAGGTAAAAAGGTACTGTTTACGAATGAAGAATTGCCCGGACAACCTTTTCGTATTTTTGTATACTCACCTTTATCTTCTTTGAGAGCCCTGTATGTACCGTTAATGAGAACCACATTACTGTCTATCATCGCGGGTTTTTTAGTGATTCTCGTCATTGGTCTGATGGTGGTCTCACGTCTGGTGCGTCCGCTCAAACGATTGAAGGAGGCGGTTGGCAACTATGAGCCGAATCAGCCGCAGGATAGTGATTTTCCGCAGGCGGATAAAAGTGAGATTGGCGAGCTGATCGGCACCTTTCACTCCATGTCCGCCCGTATTCAGCAGCACCATCACGGTCAAATTGAATTTCTACAAAATGTATCTCACGAGCTAAGGACACCGTTAATGTCGATTCAAGGCTATGTATATGCCATACAGGATCAAGTGGTATCCCAGGACGAGGGACTGAGTATCATCAAAGTGCAGTCCCAGCGGTTAATTGACATGGTGGAAAAGCTGCTGCAGCTATCGAGGCTGGAGGCGCTGAATGAAGAGTGGCCTGTCTCTCTGGTTGATCTTAGAAGCATGGCGGAGGATGCTGTTCATCTATTGATGCCGGTGGCTGCTGAACGTTCTATCTCGCTCCGAGTGGAGGGAGAGGGTCTGCATGTGGCCGTTCCGGCCGAGCAATTGTTCCGCATGATATTGAATTTGCTGCAAAATGCAGTTCGGCATACCTCTACGGAGGTTGTCATTCATTTGGAGACAGGGACAACACCGGAGGTTGTATGGGTTATGCATGTGGATGATGATGGGGAAGGGCTGACCGAACAAGAGGCAACCGAGGTGTTCGGAAGATTCTATGCGGGCTCGAATGGTGTCACAGGTCTTGGATTGGCTATTTGTCGTCAAATTGCTACCCGGTTGAATGGAGAACTACTCTGCACACGTTCGCCATTGGGTGGAGCACGCTTCAGCTATATCCAGCGCATGTTATAAATGAGTACAAAAATGGTTAAAAATGATCGTTTTTTCGGAGAAACATTTCATTTATCTAACATCGAATGGAAGTTTTTCGGTGATATTTGAGATATAGCTTGACTGGTAGGTACTAAACTGAGTAAAATTAATCGTATATACCTTGACTCATGGACGTCGTTTTTTTAGATAGTGGTCAATAATAGTGATGAATAATAAATGAAAGAGTGATGAGATGAACCGCCTTTTGGAAGTGAAGGACTTAACGATATCTTTCAAGACCCGCCAGGGACTAGTGCAGGCCATTCGTGGCGTAAACTTTCATGTCAATAAAGGAGAGACGCTGGCGATTGTGGGCGAATCCGGCTCAGGTAAAAGCGTAACCTCACAAGCTGTTATGAAGTTGATTCCGACCCCTCCGGGCATTTATCAAAAGGGTCAAATTATGTTTGACGGACAAGAGCTGATTAATAAAACGGAAAAGCAGATGCAAAAAATTCGTGGTAAGGAAATTGGCCTGATTTCTCAGGACCCAATGACTTCGCTTAACCCGACGATGAAAGTGGGCAAGCAGATCACGGAAGTGCTTTTCAAGCATGAAAAAATATCCAAGGATGCTGCTCGCAAGCGGGGTATTGAGTTGCTGAATCTAGTAGGTATTCCACATCCTGAACAGCGTTTTAACCAATATCCGCATGAATTTAGTGGTGGTATGCGTCAACGTGTCGTCATTGCGATGGCATTGGCTGCTAATCCGAAACTTCTGATTGCCGATGAGCCGACGACTGCGTTGGACGTAACGATTCAAGCTCAAATTTTGGAGCTGATGAAGGATCTTCAGAAAAAGATCGATACTTCCATCATCTTTATTACTCATGACCTCGGTGTTGTGGCGAAGATGGCTGATCGCGTTGCTGTTATGTACGCAGGACAAATCGTGGAAACAGGTACGGTTAATGAAATTTTCTACAACCCGAAACATCCATATACATGGGGCCTTCTCGCCTCTATGCCAAGTTTGGACAGCCATGGTCAGAAGCTGGCAGCTATCCCGGGAACACCTCCGGATCTGCTTCACCCACCTGTAGGGGATGCTTTTGCAGCCCGCAGTTCTTATGCTATGAAAATTGACTTTGAGAAAGAGCCTCCACTCTTTCAATTATCCGATACGCACTTTGTGAAATCATGGTTGCTGCATCCAGATGCGCCAGCGGTTGAGCCACCAGATGCGGTAAAGGCTAAGCTTCGCAAGCTGGATAACGCATTTGAAAAGCCGGTTTTGGTAGAACAATACGGTAGTTAATGTGCGCTATAATTTGTAATTAAACAAATGAAAAATAAAAAAAGGGCTGTTCTCTCCGTGTGGAATCATTCTACGGAGGAAACAGCCTTTTTGGTGTAAAATCGCAGGTTGTATGCGTCTGCGGTTATTTGTGTTAATGGGCAGTGTTTACAGCTTACCAGAGCCAGCTTGGGAAGTGACTTCTGCCTTCACACTGGCGGATGGGGAAATTTTATCGTTCAGCGATGGTTTCCAGCCTACAGAGGAGCTAAGACCCGCACTGGAGCCTGCATTAACAGCTTGTCCATTCAGGATTGTGCCCGTATCTGACAGGGCAGTTCCACCAAAGACAGTCACGATTTTAGCTGCAGATAAACCGGCAACGTCAATAACATTGTTTTCGGCGAAGATTTTGGAGGATTTACCTGCGCCCCATATATACAGTGAAGGATATTCGGAGCGTTTTACATCACCTGTATAGTAATTGTTGTACAGATGGACTTGTCCATACCGCACGCGTGGTGTGCGTTGTACCGTGTTTTCATAATAATTGTGATGCAGGGTTACACGTAAAGTCCCTTCATCTGCTGTTTTACTGTCGCTGTTGCCAATAATCGATGATTTATCATGATCGTAAAAATGATTGTAAGAAACCGTAACCAGATCGCCCTGGTTAATCACATCGAGAAGCCCATCATGATGCTGGTATTCTTGACCGTAAAAGGAGCCGTTTTGGCTATCTGGGTGAGATCCATCATTGAAGGTATTGTGGTCTACCCATACATGTGTGGCGCCGTTAATTGTAATGCTGTCATATTCCGAATTCCAATTGCCTGTGCTGCCGTCCGTTGGGTCCCATTGAGGAAAATAATCGTAGGCATCCTGGAACTCAATATTACGGATAATGACATTATCTGTCCCTTTTTTTAGTTGAAGGTTCGCGCCGTTAATGACGGCATTGCTACCCTGACCGACAATCGTTGTATTAGAAGGAATCTCAATGACGACACGACTGGCCTGATTTTTTTGTGAAGCCTCACGTGCCTTTTCCAATGTGCCGGACGGAGCCTTTTTACCCCAAGTGGATGGGTCATAAGCTTTGAGGTAGGCGTCAAAATCATATTTAGAGTCCTTGTAATCGTTCAATCCCAACGGCTTGTTATTGTCATCGACGTTGGCGTTGATCGTGCCTTTGACATAAATGATTTTAGGCGTACTATTGCTGTTTTTGCCCAAAGCATCGACTAATTGCTTGCGATTCGTTACGGTGAAAATATTAGAAGAAGAGGCTGCAGCTCCGCCTGTTGTGCCTGTAGAAAAGGCTGCCCAACCGTTTTTGTTACCAAGCGTTTCTTTACCAATATCGCTGGCTGCATGAGCAGGTGAACCAAGAGGGGACAGGGTAGTGAATAGCAGAGCTGCTGCAATTCCGAGTGAAAATCTCTTTTTCATAAAATACCTCCGTATATTGGATGAATAGAGTAGACAAACGAAGGGAGTCCCGGGTGCTCCTGTGGTTTCTACATTTTCTATCATACTTCGTGTTCCAGTATTTGTTAATATAATAAAAGTTACATACTAAAATTTTTGTCGAATTTTTTATATAATTCAATAGACCCCTACTTTTTCCAATCAAGACGTATATGTAATAATGAAAACGTTAACAATCACACGGAATAGGAAATGTATATATGAATATATGGAATTGTTTTTGTGTTTTTTCTCAAAATGTTAACGATTTCAATCTATACATTCTGGAAGGTCGATTTATAGATTTTTGCAGAATCCTCAGGTAAAATGGCTTGTAATAAAGCTGAGGAGGAATGGGCATCATGGCAGAGCATTTAGCAGATATCTTGAAGTTGTTGAAGCAAAAAGACTGGGTAGATTTGTCCCACGCTTTTTATCCTGAAATCCCTCATTTTCCAGTATTCGATAATGTTCAGGTGGATACCCTGTTTACCCACGACGATGGCTTTTTTGTAAAACAATACTGCTTTCCAGGTCAGTATGGGACTCATATTGACGCACCCGTTCATTTTGTGAAGGGCAAACGTTACTTGCATGAGCTTTCGTTGAAGGAGCTGGTTTTGCCGCTCGTTGTCATTGACCGTTCAGCAGCCGTTGAAGCCAATTCTGACTATGAACTTACGGTTGCGGATATTTTGGACTTTGAGAAAGAGCATGGACGCATTGCTGATCAGTCCTTTGTCGCTTTTCGCAGTGATTGGAGCAAACGTTGGCCTGATTCAGATGCCTTCTCGAACAAGGATGACGCCGGAGATGCACACTGTCCGGGCTGGTCGCTAGAGGCGCTACGCTTTTTGGTAGAAGAACGGAATGTGGCTGCCATTGGACATGAAACGCTAGATACGGATTCTTCTGTAGCTTATCGCAAAGCTGGCAAGCTGGTAGGGGAATATTACATATTGGAGCAGGATCGGTATCAAGTTGAGGTGCTGACGAATTTGGACAAGTTGCCCCCGACGGGGGCGGTCATATATAATATCGTTCCGAGCATTCAAGATTCCCCCGGATTTCCAGTGCGCTCCTTTGCTATTTTGCCTTAATCATACAGTACCCAGTCATTTGAAAACGATTGTATATTCATCTTGAGCTTAAAAGACCGATTCAGATATCGACATCTGAATCGGTCTTTTCTAGCTTATACGGGGAATGTACAGCCTGAATGACCGTTCAGTCCATCTTTGAATCAACATGATGAAACATCTTAAGTGATAATCGTTACGGTAGGGGCAGAGATGGTGGGCTGAGTTGATATGGTGGAGGTTGTGCCGCTAAAATCAGATATTTCTATGACAGCGGGGACACCTGGTGTAATATCTACAGAGGCAATGACCAGACTTGCCGTGGTCAGGGTGAATAAGGAGCTCTGCTGAATAACTCCATTAATATAATAATTAGCAGAATCAGTAGCCGTTAATGTTGGTAAAGCAACAACGGGAGCGTCGGCGTCATCTACGAAGCTTGCAGCAGGAATAGTTGTTGTTGTTGCTCCGATCATCCCGGCTGTAATTGTTGCAAAAAAACGAGTCACGGCTGGGGTTACAGTCGTGCTTATGGCACCACCAGTTGCTACGGGAGCAGTAGCTACTGCTGTGTACACAGGTTTTATGATGGGCATAGTTTTCATCTCCTTTCTTTACTGGTATGAGCCATTCGGTGGCTCTTAATCAATAAATGATTTCTCAACCTATTCGGAAACGGCATATTAACCTTTCTATTAATAATAGGGTGAATGGAGAAGGCCTATTTTGCTACAAATACAGATGGAAGCGAATACTTGGAATCGGCATCCTACAAATGCCTAAAACCCTAAAGAGGGATATGCATACAATACATAAATAAGCATGTGAGAAGGAGGTGTATACGACTGGTATGAGGAGACGCGATTCATCACTAAGAAGGCAAGGAAAAAGAACCGTACATTGCAAGATCAACAAACGTAAAAAGTGTAAAACAAGTTATTCACTCAAAGGTAGAACAAAAACGGGGTTCCATACCAAAAAGCATCCAAAGCTAATCATGCAACGGAGATGTAGAAATACTCCTACCAAGCGGAGGCGGAGAATGGGCAAGACGGGAAAGCCGGGTGTTCCAGGTTCGGCAGGAGCACAGGGTATTCCTGGTTTGACAGGGAAGCAAGGCGAAGCCGGGTTAACAGGGGTACAAGGTATTCCAGGTTTAGCAGGAGCACAAGGCATACCGGGAACTGCGGGAACACCGGGAGTCCAAGGAATACCAGGAATACAGGGTCCAGCAGGAACACGGGGAGCGCCAGGTCCGGCTGGCGTCCAAGGTAGTTCAGGTGCAACAGGTGCACCCGGCCCTACTGGAGCACAGGGCATAGCGGGCCCAACCGGAGCCCAAGGAATAACAGGCCCAACCGGTCCGGCAGCTGACATTTCAAATATTGAAATTATACCCATAGCCGAGCGATATTTTTATTTTGCACCTGCTACAATTGAGTCTTCAATCACGATTATGGCGGATCAATTTTCTGTAGATGGTGTACAGGAGCCCTTTCAGCGGTTTAATGTCGGAAGCAACAGTTATGCCAATCTATACATTAATGGAATGATACAAGAAAGCACATTGTATAGACTGACACCTGAATCGCTGACGATTCGCCTTAACGAAGGGGAGGCAATTTCCTCCGGCACACCTATTATTGTGGAAATTGTTCAATTTAGTGTGCGAGCCAGTGGATGATACTGTTCGCGGTGAGGCAACCCAGAGGCAGATACAGCTGTTTTTGGGGCAACGAGCCTTTGCGTCCGACATGCCAAAGCTGAAGACCGGCCTTGGAGCTTTGGTTATGGATGGCGTGCACGACTTTTTGCAGCGGGGAAATGTGCTCGTCGCTCATATGCCAAGACTGCCTGAGTCTTTTCCCTGCTGGGTGACTGCATGCACCTTAAGCATAATGAGTCCCGCCTGCCCGAGCGCCCGTTTTATTCGATTACATATCTATTTTATATGAATAAAATGTGGCGATACACGTATCATTAATTGTATTTATGATCATTCACTTATAAAAACATGGTATTTAGGTTTAATACAATATATTTCAAATGAAAGTATGAAGATAGAATGAGCCTGCATAAAAATATAATTTGCATTTTAGTTAGTTATCACTTACTATAATTTTATGAACAAGAAAACACATATAGACAGCAAAAAGAAAGATATTCTGCAGGCAGCGATGTGCTTATTTGCAACCAAAGGAATTGACGGGATTTCAGTCAAAGAAATTGGAGAGGCTGCCGGTGTGACGGATGCCGCGATTTATAAGCATTTTAAGAGCAAAGATGCGATGGCCTTGGAAGTATTTGGGCAGTATTGCAATAGCTACACCACCTTAATTGACTTCTATCGCAAGCAGAGTGGGAACTTCGTTAGTCGTTTCCATCAACTGGTGGATGAAGTGCTGAATATGCATGATGAGGACCAGTATGGTTTGCTTCTACTATCCCAGCATCATGAGCTGTATGTTGAAGCAAGCCAGAGCCAGAATGTGCGTCAGCCGCTGGAGGCGTTGACTGAATTCATCGAACAGGGGATTCAACAAGGTGAACTGCCGAAGCAGGATGCTCAGCTATCCGGTGTGCTCATCATTGGAGCTATTACACGCTTGTCCGTATCCAGCCTGGAAGGTGAACTTCCACAGCAGTTGGTTCCATTTGCAACAGAGGTCAAACAACGTTTAACAGCTTTATTAAGTAAAGGTCAGTAGTGACCTTTTCTTTTTAAATATAAAGTTAGTGTTTTCTAACTAAAATCATAATGTGAAGATAGGAAGTGGCTTATATGTCTAAAAAAATATTGGTGATTCAAGGGAATCCAGTCGCTGGCAGTTATGGAGAAGCGTTGGCTCAATCCTATGTAAAAGGAGCGAAGGCTGCAGGAGCAGAGGTTCGTTTGTTGCAGTTATCCGCGTTGGATTTTAACCCAAATCTATTAGGTGGATATCGTAATAAATTGCCGCTGGAACCTGATTTGATCCAAGCACAGGAGTCGATTAAATGGGCAGAACATCTTGTTTTTGTCTTTCCAATCTGGTGGGGCAGCTTGCCTGCATTAATGAAAGGCTTCATTGACCGTACCATTATGCCGGGGTTTGCGTTTAAGTATCAAAAAGGAAAATCCTTGCCTGACAAGCTTCTAAAAGGAAGAACAGCTCGCCTCATTACAACGATGGACGGTCCGCACTGGTACTACCGATTTTTCCAGGGACAGCCTGGGCATCGGATGATGAAGGATTCCACGCTGCATCTATGTGGTGTCAAACCAGTGCGTTCTACGACCATTGATCTTATGAATAAGTTATCGGATCAGCAGCGCAACGATTGGCTGAGCAAGGTGGAGCAGCTAGGTCGAAGCATGAGCTAGGTGTTCCCCTGACCCAAACCCATTGGCCTACAGGTAAACCATAGCGGTATCTGAGCATAATCGACCTGCGAGAAGGAAAAAGACCGCAATGGGAGCAACTAGCTCGCATTGCGGTGTTCGGAATAGCTTATGTTTGCAATCAACGTTAAATAAATATCGATGCAACGATTAAAATAAATCCGATCGCTAGACCTGCAGGGCCCCAATAATGCATAGGGATAAAAAACAGACTGTGCTGGGTTCCCATTCGATAGCGTTGTCCCGTTTCCATATCAACTAGCACTTTGTCCGAGTCGGAGTTGAGTGCTTTCCCCAAATACCAGATAATAACTCCCGACACAATGAACACAAAAGCCATTGGCAGCCGGGAATCTATGGAGTCAAGCCCTAGAGCGGATACTAAACTACCGACAATAACAAATAAAATCCCTGGAATAATAATATTTAAAATACCAAAACCCTTCCAAATAATCACATGAATACTTCCTTTCTAAATTAAAATCCAACATATGTATTTATCGGTTGAAAGAGAGATTTAGTTTACAAAATGACCCATTCAATGGGGAATTTACAATGTGTAAAACTGGAAGAACAAAAAAAGCCGTTTCTCCACATCTTCATAGCCCAGCATAATCTGGCCTGAAGGAGGAAAATCGGCTTTTTTAATTAAGTGAAGTTGAAGGCCTGTGCCTATTCGGCTGCTGCTTCCGCTTGCTGGGCTACGGAAACAACAGGCTTCATAATTCGACCCAGCATATCTTGCTTCGGACGATTCCAGGTAGTCCAGTCATCCAGCAGCAGACCGCCTGTGTCGCCGCTATTCGGATTCAGGGACCAGTACGTAAAGTACAGGTTGTTGGCACCAATATAGTCTACGAGTGCATTTTGCCATTTCCCCTCAGGAGTAGACAAATCAACATTACGACCGCCGAATTCACCGACCAGTACCGGAGCTATGTTTTGCTTGCTGATGTAGCCCCAGGTTTGATCCCAGATCGCAGGCAGGTTGGACGGGAAGGCCGGGTCGTTGAACCATGGCTGCGAAGACACACCGGGGCCGTAATCGTGTGGAGAATATACGACACGGTTCGGTACGTCCAGAACGACAGGATAGTTGGCTACACCTGTCAGGTTGCCACCCCACCAGTATTGGCTATTGTTGCCTTGTACATTGTGGTCTACACCTTCTACGAGAATCAGCCAATTCGGATTCACGGACAGAATCGCATTCCCTGCACGTTGTGCCGCCAGACGCCAGTCTGTGGAGGCATTGCCTGTACCCCAGCTTGCTTGACCGTGTGGCTCGTTGTGCAAATCCGCACCAATGACGGTGGGGTTGTTTTTATAACGGTCAGCCAACATTTTCCAGTCGCTAATCCAGCGAGACTCAGGGTACTGGGATGTGTACCACAGCTCGGATTGCCCGCCTGAGCCTGGACGGTGACGGTCAAGGATAATCTGAATACCGCGTTGTCCAGCTTTTTCGATCAGCTTGTCCATAATTTGAATCGGGTTTAATCCGACCAGATCAGGGTTTTTGTGATAATCAATACTGTCTGGACGGGAACTGGAATCGAACAACTGATTGCTGTAAGGCAGACGAATCAGATTGTAGCCTTCTTTCTTCACCTGATCCAGCATGTCGTCCATTGAGCGGCTCCACAGTCCATGCAAGGTGTAATTAGGAGTTTCCAGACCGAACCAGTTCAGGCCGTTAAATGCCGCTTCTTTCCCGGATTCGTCTACAATCTTGTTTCCTTGGGTGTGATAATATCCTTTCACACTGGCTGCATCTGCAGAAGCGGGTGTATAGCCATACAGTGTGAAGCCCATTACGAGGGAGGCAATGACGAAAAATGTTTTTTTTAATCCTTTTTTCTTCATAATTCTGCTTCCTCCTTTATTTAAAAGAATTTGTAACCGATTACATTTTTATTTTATGTTCAAATCTTCCATCAAACAAGTTCATAAAATTCGTATATTTCTAAGATTTCGTTCGAAATCAATAGATTTATAACAACGGATTATCAAGCTAAGTAGGAAAGTTCCTCTTGTAAAAGATTCGTGAAGGAGTTTCCACCCCGTATTTTTGGCCGCGCTTGTATATGAGGTAGAGGCACGCTCTAACTCTTCATTTATTATATTTTCCTGCTGTAAAAGAAGGTATATAATAAAGTGAAATTCACTTTACATACAGGTTGCAGAATATATATATTTGAAAATTAACATGCCTGACATGCAGAAAAAGAAAGGAGGGTAATTATGGTAACAACGATGAAGGAAGTTGCAGAACGTGCCGGGGTGTCGAAGAGTACAGTTTCGCAGTTTCTGCAAAAGAGATACAACTATATGAGTGAAAACACCAAGAAGAAGATCGAGCAAGCGATTGAGGATCTCAGTTATATACCCAATGAGGTGGCACGTAGTCTCAAGCAGAAGAAGACCTTCATTGTGGGGGTTATTTCTTCAACCATTTTATCGAGATTTACAACAGAAGTCGTGCGTGCCATTGAAGATGAATGCCAACTGGAAAATGTCCAGGTCATTGTCTGCAATACCGATGATGATTCGCTAAAAGAGAAAAAGTATGTCCAGTCGATGATTGCTCGGCAAGTGGATGGACTTATCATTTTCCCGACGGAAGAGAACAAGAAATTATATGTTTCCCTTGTCAAAAATGGCTATCCCTTCGTGTTTGTGGACCGAAAAATCGATGAACTCAGCGTAGATACGGTGCTACTGAATAATGAAAAGGCCAGCGAGCTTGCGGTTGAAGCACTCATTGAGCATGGTCATAACAACATTGGGATTATCACGTTCCCCTTAGGCAAAAAAGCGATCACCACACGAAGTGAGCGACTGTCAGGTTACCGAAATACGCTGGGTAAACATGACATACCCGTGAATGAAAACTATATCAAAAGCGGCAGGTTGGATGAAATGCCTAATCTGATTGGACAACTATTCCACATGGAGAACCCGCCCACCGCAATCATTGCTACGAATGACATGATTTTGGAGCAGGTGCTGATCTTTGCCAAAAATAATCATCTGACCATACCTAATGACTTTTCCTTGATTGGCATAGATGATGTATCCTTTGCGTCTTTTTATAATCCGCCGATCACAACCGTTTCCCAGCCGAGTTTTGAAATGGGGAAAAGGAGTGCCAGGCTACTGCTGGAGAAAATTGATCAAAAAGAACAGGATCATGAGGAGCTGTCAGAAATCATCCGTATGAATCCGGTCATCAACCACAGAGAATCGGTCCTAAAGCTGAACTGAATGTTTGAATAAGTCCTTTTCTTTTTTTTGAAAACGTTTTTATGAATTCTATTGTAAAAAGAAAATAAAGAGCTATAATGATCTTATGATTCGAGTCATGAATACCCTTTCATTTATGGTTGTCCTGAATTTAGTGATGATGGTGATTGAAGAGAGGGGAGGAATGGAGCTTAAGCGAATAATGTATGGAGTAATTTGTGATTTAATTCACAAGGAAATGATTCTGCTTCTTTTTACATTCCCGGAAGGGAAATTTTTTTCGAGTATTACTAAATCGATTTAGTAAGAATGGAAAATAATAAAAGAAAGTCGGAGATCACTATGGAAATGTTTATGAGCATTATCAGGGAGCCATCCATCATTATCGCGATTGTGACATTACTCGGCCTTATATTCCAGAGGAAGAAAGTATCAGAAATCATTACGGGAACTACCCTTTCTTTCATGGGCTTCACCATGATCAAGGTCGGCGGCGGCATTTTAGGAGGCGTTCTCACTAACTTCAGCCAAATTTTTTCTTATGCGTTCAACCTTAAAGGTGTCGTACCCAGCAATGAAGCCATTATGGCACTGACCATTGATCAGATCGGGGCGGATGCTGCGCTCATTCTGCTCTTTTCCATGATCCTTAACATCGTGCTTGCACGTCTGACCAAGTTCAAGTACATTTATTTGTCTCTTCACTTGATTTTGTTTATGAGCTTTGCCGCTACAGCCGTTATGAAAGGTCTAGGTCTCAGTTCGCTGACTACGATCATCGTCGGTTCATTGGTCATTGGGAGCTATATGGCGGTGTTTCCTTACCTACTCCGGAATGCTAGCAAAAACATTATTAAATCGGATGATTATACGATTGCTCATGCTTCCATGACCTCTTACATTCTGGGCACCTATTTAGGGAAAGTGTTCGGTAACCGTGAAAATGACACCGAAAATGTAAAAATTAATGACCGCATCAGTTTTTTGCGCGACCCCAATGTTGCAACGACCTTGACGATGCTTGTGCTTTTGCTGGTATCCGGACTGGTTGCTGGTTCTGATTATGTCAGCAAATTATCGGATGGCAAAGAATATATCGTCTTTATCCTCGAACAGTCAGCTATTTTTGCTGCCGGCTTGTATATCGCAAAAGCAGGTGTTAAGCTGTTCACAACTGAAATTGTACCCGCTTTCAAAGGATTCTCCCAAGTGTTCGCACCTGGAGCAATCCCTGGTGTGGATGTTCTGGTACTGTTCGATAAATCACCCAATTCCGCGTTGGTAGGCTTCTTGGTCAGCTTCTTCACAGGCGTTGCCTGCGTCTTTCTTTTCCCGTTTGTCGGATTGCCTGTCATTGTGCCAGGGATCATGGCCTGCTTCCTCGCTGGTGGTGCAGCCGCGATATTCGGCAATTCCAGCGGTGGTTTTAGAGGAGCTGTTATTTCCAGTTGTCTTAATGGATTCTTGCTCTGTCTGCTGCCAGCTCTCACCTTGCCGCTCTTTTCTTTTTTGGGTGCCGAAGGGGTAACGTTCGCCGATCCCGACTTTACTACCCTTTCCGGAGTACTTTGGCTTATTTTTCGCTGGTTTTAAACTAAACCGATTTATGAATTTTTTCAAAATAACTCATCTAAATCAATTGTGCTTAAAAAGAGGAGGAATGATCCATGTTTTTTAATGACCAAGATATTCAAATTGATATCGTTGACAGTAATACCACCCGGAAAGTGCTGGCCCACAGCGACCAGCTTATGTATGTCAAAGTGATGTTTGCCAAAGCCCAAACAGGGGAAATCCTGTTGCATAAGCATGTCCATGAACAAGTCACTTATGTAATAAAGGGAAGTTTTAAGTTCATGATTGATGATGGCGAAACCAAGGAAGTCCAGACCGTCAAAGAAGGAGACAGCATCCATTTTCCATCCGATACTCTTCATGGCTGTATCCCACTGGAGGATGGCGGCATTCTGCTAGATGCATTTACACCAGCACGTGCAGATTTCCTGTAACGTCCGATCATTTCATTTTTATCTTTTTTAGAAGAAGACCGGCAAGTATGTTATATTTAACAAACGGCAATCGTGATGAACAGTAATATAGTGATTTTTAGAAAAGGATGAGACAATTTTGGAAAACAACGAAACTCAGCAGGAATTTGCAGAAGTATATGAGCAGCTTAAAGTAGCTGCAAACCGAACCTCCGATTGGAAAACACGCCTAGCTGCGGTAAATGATCTGGGTGCATGGAAGAACCAGCAGACGATTGACTTGCTGACACACCGTTTGAATCATGATACGGTATATGCCGTTCAGGAAGCCGCTTACCGCAGACTTCAGGAATGGGGCGAGAATGTACAGCCGCCTGTGCGCAAAGAGGGTGAGCTTGTTAAGGGCCTGACGAAGATTCTGGTGCGGATTAAAAAAAGCTTGCCAGCCGACCATACCTACAACGATTTTCGCGAGAAGCTGCACAAGATGAGAGTCGATATTTATGACATCTATGAAGGCGACAAGGGCGCTGAATTTGACCAGTGGCTGGAGCAAAAATGGGCTTCATTATCCACAAGGTAATTTCTGAACCCTGTAATTGTATGTATTTTAAGGATGGTTGCAGGTGATACAGACAGAGCCTTAACAAGGATAAGGGATTATCTTTGTTAAGGTTTTTTTGTATATATACTTCGGCAATAGGGTACGATGGGATCGGATTATTTTAGTGTGTACATGGGAGGGACTAACATGAGCAAGGCGAAGCTGTGTTTTATCGGGGCTGGCTTTCACGCTTCAACGAATATATATCCTGCTGTTATTGGGGCAGGTGCTGAAATTCAGGCGATTGCGACTAGAGATTTAAGCAGATCGAAGACAGCACTTCAGCGGTTTGGAAGTAGTGGCACACCTTATGACAATTACAAGGCTATGCTGGAGCAGGAAGACTGTGATGGAGTTGTCGTGATAGCACAAGCGGCAGATCATCCTTCGCTCGTACTAGACTGCATTAAGGCTGGAAAACATGTCTTTGTAGACAAGCCACTGGGTTGGAATGCCGAGGAAGCGGCCCAAATTGCAGATGCGGCAGAAGCAGCAGGCGTTGTGCTGATGGTCGGTTTCATGAAGCGCTACGCACCTGTATACATAAAGTTAAAAGAATGGATTGAGGGTGGCTCGCTTGGAGCCGCACGCTCATTTCAGGCAAAATTTCTCGTGGACAGTACCCAGTTTTGTAAAACTGGCGAAGACTTCATGAAGCTGGCGGCGGTTCATATGGTCGACCTGGTACGTTATTTGTTCGGGGAAGTGGTACAGGTTACCGGATTTGCGAACGATAACGGTGAGTGTATTTCCCATACGATTGCCTTGAAATTTGAAAATGGTGTAGTGGGCAGCCTATACTTCGCAGGTATGACAGCATGGACACGCGAGAGTGAAGGTATTACGGTAACCTTTGACCACGGTTTTGCGAACGCGGATGAGGTGAATACACTGATCATTCACAAGTCGGAGAGTCATACAGAGCTTCCTTGGAAATCCCTTGCGGAAAATGATACGGTTCTGACACCATCAGCTTCCGCGATGTCGGGCGGATACCGTGATTTGTACTTGCGCGGTTTTGTCGGTGAAATCGCACATTTCATAAACTGCTGCCAAGAAGGACGTACGCCTGATTCAAGTGGACGGGACAACGTGAAAACGATGGAGCTGTGCGACCGCATTTTGGCTGCCCTCTAATAGGATATCTATTTTATATCCAAGCTTCGGAGCCTGGACGGTACCTTAGTTTGGGTGATTTTAAAGAAGCTTCGGTTTAACTGGTCAGTAGATGGCTCCTGCATGTGTCGGGAGTCATTTTTTTTAATAAGTATCGTTATTACGTGTTATTGTCGAACATAATGATTCCAGAGATTGCTGTCCATTTTGATATAATCTCTGCTGAAAATATGCCAACAAAGGAGAATGATGCGCTAGAATAGAAAATAGAAAGCGTTCTCATTATCTACTTTTCTGCGATGGCTCAGGGGGAGATGGCATATGCGTTTAAGGTACCAACCATTAAACACATTACGTAATCAGATTTTTATCGGATTTATACTGGTGATGCTTATTATGATGAGTGTAGCGGGGGCGTTCATTTATCTCAATGTGTCTCACCTGTTAAAAGACAGTGCCGAGCGACATATTGGTCAAACTGCGGTACAAGCAAGCGGTAGGCTGGATGCATTAATCGGCCAGATGGACAGTTTGACGGAGCAGGTCGCGAATCACCCGTCTGTTCAGCATATTTTGCTGGAGGAGCGCAACGGGGGCAAGGTGAATTTTGGACAGCGTCAATCCCTACTGCAAGTAATGCATAGCTATCAGGCATATATGCCGAGTGTCGGCTCACTGGAACTGTATACTGCTGAAGGGAAGATGTTGTTTCCGATTAGAGAGGGCAGTCTGGAGGAACGTATTGGACAGGCAGACATCCGTGAGGCGAATCAGATGAAAGGAAGACTGGTCTGGATCGGGATTGATCCCGAAGATTCCCGGTCACTGCTGGCAATTCGGCAGGTGAGCCTGGTGGATCGCTGGTTCTCACGTGGAGGGTACCTGATTACCCGTATGGAGCGAAGTTATTTTGGACTGAATGGTGCGTCAGCAGTCAATGAAGAAGCGGATGAAACCATGTTGCTTGTAGATCGTCAAGGCCAGCTGCTGTCGGGTGAACCAATGAACCAGACGGATTTGTCAGGTGTACTGCACAGCAAAACACAGACGGTTCATATTGGGGAACGGGAATATGTGAAGGCGGTTCAGCAGTCGGAGCGGACGGGCTGGTCGCTGCTGATCCTGATTCCGGTTAGCGTCGTCACAGACGGAATTACGGTTTTACGGACTACGCTTATCATTTCCGCGTGCCTTGGTGCCGTGCTATTTCTGTTCATGTCCTTTATGTTGTCTACGTTGATTACAAGACCGATAGGTCACTTGATTCAGGCGATGCGTCGTTCACGGGAAGGGGCATTGGCCCTGAATCCAGAACCGGCAGCAGCCGTCGAGTTGCGAGAATTGAACGCAGAGTACAATACGATGATTGTCGATATCAATGAATTGATCCATGTCATTTACGAGAAGGAGGTTTTACAAAGCCAGACCGAGCTTAAAGCTCTGCAGGCGCAGATCAATCCGCATTTCCTTTTTAATACGCTGGATGCTTTCAACTGGTCGCTACAGGAGAAGGGAGAGGAGGAGCTTGCCGGGCTGATGGTGTCCATGTCGCGGCTGTTTCGTTATGTTATCGAACCGGCTCACCATGACTCTTGGGTGACCCTCGGGGAAGAAATGGCGCAAATCCGTCGTTATCTGGAACTGATGGAGATGCGTCTGGGGGAGCGTCTGAGCTGGCAAATTCATATGCCTTCAGAGGCAGCCAGAATTCCGCTTCCTAAACTGCTGATCCAGCCTATTCTAGAGAATGCTATTTTGCATGGTGTGGAAAATCGCATCGGCAACGGCCGTGTTGAAATCAGTGTCACTCCTTCGACCAGACCGGGGTGGACCAGGATCGCGGTCATAGATAACGGACCTGGAATGACAATGGAAGAACTTGCAGCTGTGCGTACAGCGTTGATGGGGGGAGCAGCCTGCGAGAGCAAGGGAACCGGTATGGGACTGGTTAATGTGCAGCGCAGGCTCGCTCTCTATTATGACAGCGCATCTTATCCAACGGACGGTGTGCTGATACATAGTGCTGAGCAGGAAGGAACGGTGGTCGCTTTTGAAATTCCTGATGAATATGGAGGGCGGTAGGAATGAGTGTTTCATCCAAAACCATTGTCATTGTAGACGATGAACAGCGAACACGTCAGGGGATACACCAGACACTGGAGCAATGGGCAGCCGGGAAATACCGGATTGTGACATTCGGTAATGGTTTGGAAGCACTAAATATACTGCGTGCAGAGACGGTTCATCTGTTGATTACGGATGTCCGGTTGCCGGAATTCAGTGGGCTGGATTTAATCCGCTCTCTGGAACGGGATTCACGACGACCAGCGACCATTGTCATCTCAGGCTATGCGGAGTTTGATTATGTCCAGCAGGCTCTTCGTCTGGGAGCCGTCAATTATTTGCTCAAACCGATTGATAAACAAGAGCTGCTGAATGCGGTCAATGAAGCGCTTCGGCTGGAAGAGGAGCGGCAGCGATACGAGAAGCTGGACAAGCTGGCTGACCCTGTTCTCCTAGAGCTTGATCTCCAGGCGGCTACCCTTAGTGATCCGGTACGACGTGCCTTCACCTTTATGGCGGAGCATCTTCACGAATCCATTACGATGGCGCAGACTGCCGCGCATTCACACCTGAATGCGAGCTATTTTAGTGTTTTATTCAAGGAGCAAAGTGGTTTGTCCTTCAGCGAATATCTGCATCGGCTGCGGATGCAACGGGCCAAGGAGCTACTGCTGCATACCCAATTGACGATTGCCCAAATCGGCGAACGATCAGGCTACCGAACAGATAAATATTTTATTAAAGTATTCAAAGCGACCGAGGGGATAAGTCCCAGCCGCTACAGGCAGCAGATGCGTACAGGGCCGGAGAATATCGACTGACAGTAGGCAGATCAAACCCAATAAAAGTGGAATTATACCCAATGAGCGTACCCTGTTGAAAGCAGGAATAGAGTGCTAAACTTACAAATGATAACGGTTACAAAAAAATATAAATACAACAAACGGAGGTCTAACGATGTCCAACGAGTATGGTTTACGTAAGCGCTCACATCAAAAATGGTTTGCTGGGTTGACCCTGCTGCTGTCATTCATGCTGGTGTTATCCGGTTGCGGTGTTGGTAAAGATGGTCAAGGCGGTTCCAGTGGAGACGGGGGAAAGGTTACACTCAAAATGATGCACCTGTGGCCCGAGGGAAGTTCGGCACAGCAGAGCAAGCTAGTGACTCAGATTATAGATCAATACCAAAAGGATCATCCGAATGTCGTCATTCAGCAGGAAGTGCTGGAAAATGAACAATATAAAAACAAACTCAAAGTGCTGTCAGCTTCCAATGAATTGCCGGATATCGGCATCACCTGGGCAGCAGGCTTTATGGAGCCTTACGTTAAAGGTGGATTATTTACGCCGATGGATGACCTGCTGCAAGGTTCCAAGCTGAAGGACAAATTCGTACCGGGAACGACCGAAGCTTATGCGCTGAATGGCAAAACGTATGCGCTTCCGATTGAATTAAATATTACACCCATTTATTACAACAAAGCCATATTCCAAAAATACAATTTGAAGGTACCTGCGACATTTGACGAATTTAAGCAGGTTGTGAAAACACTTACGGATCATGGAGTAGCACCGATTGCATTGGGCAATAAAGACCGCTGGACCGGCTCGCTCTGGTATATGTATTTGGCGGACCGTATAGCAGGTAACGAAACGCTGAAAAAAGCGATTGACGGCTCAGGATCGTTCGATGACCCTGGTTTAATTCAGGCGGCCTCCGAAGTTCAGACGCTTGTGGATATGAATGCCTTTAACAAAGGATTTAACGGCTTGTCCAATGATGAGGGAAAATCCGAATTTATGAACAACAAAGCGGCTATGTATTTAATGGCTACTTGGGAATTGCCGAATTTTACGACCAATCCCGCAATCCCGCAAGCATTTAAAGATCAAATTGGCTTCTTTAAATTTCCGATGGTTGCAGGCGGTAAGGGCAACGAGAACAGTTGGGTAGGAGGTCCGGGAGTAGGTTTGTTTGTTTCTGAGAATTCCAAGGTGAAAGAAGAGGCCAAAGCGTTCGTTGAATACTTTTTAGTCAAATGGGGAGAACAATCGGTCACACAGGCGGGCGTTATTCCGGCGACGAAAGTGGACACCTCCAAAGAAAAATTGCCCAAGCTGTATGTCGATTTGCTGAACGGACTGAATCAAGCCAGCAGTATTACGTTGTTCGCCGATGTACAGATGAAGCCGAATGCAGCGCAGGTACATTTGAATATGATTCAGGCGTTGTTTGGTAAAGCGGTGACACCGCAACAATTTGCCGACCAGCATAAGGCTGCCATCGAGAAAGGAAATTGAAATTGACCACCTAAGGAGGTCCAACCGTGGAAAAGGTCATGTCCAATAAGCTTGTCATTGCTCTCTATGTATTGCCTTCTCTGCTGCTGTTATTAGCCGTAATATATGTACCCATCGTACTGACCGGCTATTACGGCCTGAATCAGTGGAATGGAATCGGTTCTATGACTTTTGTGGGGCTGGACAATTATCAACATTTGCTCACAGACAGTGCATTCTGGCAAAGTGCCTGGCATTCGCTGCTGCTGGCCTTGTTTTCAGGCATCAGTCTGATCGGTTATCTGGTCATTGCGATGATTTTGTCAGGAAAAATCAAGGGAGCGAATCTGCTGCGGAAAATTTATCTGATTCCCATGCTGTTGTCATCTGTAGCGATCGCACAGCTGTGGCTCAAAATGTATCATCCAACAAACGGAGTGTTCAATTCCATACTGGCGTCGGTCGGAGTTCACAACCCGCCTGAATGGTTAGCTAATCCGTCCTTGGTGCTGTTTGCTTTGTTCATCCCGATTATTTGGCAATATGCAGGCTTTTATATCTTGATCTATTATGCCGGGCTGAAAAACATTCCCGAAACGCTGATGGAGGCTGCCCGGATTGACGGGGCCAGTGCCTGGCAGATTGCGACTCGTATCAAATTGCCCCTGTTGCGCGAGGTGATTAACGTTACGATCATATTGTCCATTGTCGGCTCGCTCAAATATTTTGACCTCATCTACGTCATGACGGATGGTGGGCCGAATGGAGCCAGTGAAGTGATGGCTTCGTACATGTACCACCAGGCATTCCGCAGCTTTGATTTTGGATACGGTAGCGCTACAGCCTTTGCCCTGTTGCTCATCTGTCTGATCGCTACGTGGCTGATCCGCAAGGTTACGGCTCCTAGTGACACCATCCAGTATTCATAATACGGTCATGCAAATAGATGAGGGTAACAAAGGACAGGAAGAGGGAGGAACGGATATGAAAACCCAGGCAGCCGCCAACTATCCGCTTGGAGTCGCTACCCGCGGCAAAATGTTAAACCGGGTCGGTTATGCCGCTTTGTATATCATTTTAATCATCTTGGCGGTGACGCAGCTTTTACCGCTGGTGTGGCTGATGCTGTTCTCACTTAAAAATAATCAGGAAGTGTTTAACCTTCCGCCGTTTGCACTCCCGTCCCAGCCACATTGGGAGAACTATATGAATGTGTGGACCAGCGGCAATATCGGGCGGTATTTCTTCAATAGTGTGTGGATTACGGTCATATCCGTGGCGTTAACGGTGCTGCTCGCCAGCTTTGTAACGTTTGCCATTACGCGTATGCGGTGGAAAGGAAGCCAGCTGGTTCTCGGGCTCTTTATGGTCGGACTGATGATTCCAGTCCATTCCACCTTGATTCCGTTGTTCAGTATGTTTCTCAAACTGCATTTAACAGACACTTCACTCTCTATCATCCTGTCGTATGTTGCTTTTAATCTGCCGACAACGATGATGATCTTGCTGGGATTCTATTACGCCCTGCCCCGTGAAGTGGAAGAAGCGGCCGTTATGGACGGATGTTCCGTCAACCGAATGTTCTTCCGGATTGTGCTGCCCATGACAACCCCCGTTATGGCAACGACGTCTATTATTAATATGATCTATAACTGGAATGAGTTTATTTTCGTGAATACGTTTATTAGTTCGGACGAAAACAAAACACTGACCGTTGGTGTTCAAAACTTTATCGGACAATATACGACCGACTGGGGAGCTATCGGAGCAACGCTGATGATCAGCATTTTGCCCATTTTGCTCGTGTTCCTCATCATGAGTGACCGGATTGTGGAAGGGATCGCAGCCGGGTCGGTTAAGGGGTAAAACAAATTCCCCTGGTTAGAAGAGCACCCCCTAGTGTAGACATTGGATCAAACCTCTTGGTTTGTCCGATGAATGCTAGGGGGGCTTTTTTGCGTGAGTTTAGTTTGAGTTGAGGATGATGCCATGACCCTTAATTCAAACGTATACAAGCCTAGCATGCAGCGTACGGACATACGCGTAACCATTACGTGAAATAAACTTCTCAGCGATTGTCCCTGATCATTCAACTGACGAATCACAATAGGCTCCTGCTTCATACCCTGTTCGATTAAGGCAACTCTTTATTCTGCGGAGAATATGCCCCTGATATATACATAGGCATAATCGTTAACGATACTTGTTATTTGAAATTGTAACTGTAACTGTGAGTCAAATTAGATTTATTTTACAGAATGACCCATTTACTATGTGTAAATCTGGAATTGGAAGATATGAGAGGGACGTATAAAATGGAAAAAAGCATATAATAGGTGGTAAGAGGAGTATAAAGAGATATTTATAAAAGATTGAGTTTAATGAGAGAGGAGGGTTCATGTTATGCCAAAAAATGATAATATGCTGGCCATTCTATGGATGTTGAATTCGGGTGTAAAAATGACCGCAAAACAAATATCCGAAAAGTTAGAAATAAATATAAGGACAGTTTATCGGTATATTGATGCTTTATGCGCCAGTGGAGTGCCTATAATATCCGACACGGGCCATAATGGCGGGTATAGCTTGCTGAATAATTTTATTAGAGCACCTTTACTATTTGATATGGAGGAGAAAAAGGCACTCCTTCATGCTGCTGTTTTTGCAAAAGAAGCTGGATACCCTTTGAGTGAGGCATTAAGCAGTGCGACATCAAAATTGAAAATGTATTCGAATCAAGAGCAGGAAAGTATACTTAGCCGTCATTTAGCCGGATTTGAAGTGATAAATCGCATGGGAGAACCTTCTCTTCAGCCGATATTGGCAGAATTGGAGCAGGCTGTAGCCAACGAATTCTCTGTAGAAATGGATTATCGCACAAGCCATGAAGAACAACCCAAGAATAGGGTGATAGACCCCTATGGAATGGTTTACTGGAACAGTAAATGGTATACTGTTGCTTTTTGTCACCTACGGAATGAGATCCGTAGCTTTCGGGCAGATCGGATTCTACAAATCAAGCGTACTCCAATCCTATTTAAGCGTCCTGAGGCTTTTTCGGCTCGTGAATTTTTTATGCAAAATCTGTTGCCTGATTTAGTAGGCAAGGACGGTTTAATTTCTTTAATGATCGAAGGCAGGTCGGAGGCATTGGATGACTTATGTCTGCATTGGTTTTTGGGGCATCATCTGAAAGAGCGCACATCCAATCAAGCCATCTTTTTGCTTGAGGAAAAATCACTTCATACATATGTCCCTTATTTGCTCCTAACCTACGGGAAATCTATTCAAGTCATCGAACCACAGAGTTTGAAGAAAAAACTTGTTGCTGTTGCGTCGGAGTTAATGGAATATTATCAACGTTAAAAGCTTCACTGACAGCAGATGTCAGTGAAGCTTTTTTATAATGAGGATAATCACGGATTACCGAGGGTTGGTATCACTTGATAAATTATAAAATAAGGAGAACCTGTGAATGAATAGTACGGTATATCTGTATGTGTTTGACACTATGGCAGACTGGGAGATTGGTTACTTAACTGCCGAACTGAACTCGGGGAGATATTATAAAAAGGGGCTGTCCCCATCCAAAATTGTTACCGTGGGACTGGAAAAGACTCCTGTAACTACCATGGGCGGATTGACAATACTGCCTGACATCAAACTGGATGAGTGCAGTATTGAAAGCACAGATGCATTGATTTTACCCGGTGGAAATACATGGACAGAAACCATTCATCAACCGATTTTAAAAATCGCTGAGAGGTGCTTAGAGGAAGGGATATGGGTTGCTGCGATTTGTGGTGGGACCATGGGACTTGCCCAGGCAGGATTACTGAATTCACGTTGGCATACAAGCAATGATCTGGAATACCTCAAAATGATCTGTCCCACCTACACGGGCGAAAAGTATTACAAAATGGAGTCTGCTGTAACCGATGGAAAACTAATCACTGCATCTGGAACAGCTCCTTTGGAATTTTCCGTACACGTCTTGAAAGCTCTGGGTGTGTTTTCTTCTAAGACATTAGAAGCCTGGTATAGTCTAAATAAGACTCGTGCATCCAAATATTACTATGAGTTGATGAATTCAATCCAATAAAGGAATAAGCATAAAACTGAACTGTTACGATCATTTAAAGGAGGAGTCAAAATGACTGAAAGCAGAGAATATACGGGAGTGTCAGGTAAATATACAAAGAAGGGGATACCCAACGGCTTTACATCTATTACCCCTTTTATTACAGTGAAGAATCCTTCTGAAGCAATAGAGTTTTATAAAAGTGTTTTCAATGCAAGGGTTAAGGATATTACTGAATTTCCTGATGAGAATGGCAATAAAATCATTGTTCATGCTGAATTAGATTTTGGAAATGGTTTTTTGCAGCTGGGGGCAGCGAATCCGACATATCAATTGGTCTTGCCGCCAGATGGAGACAATGCGTGTTATTCTTTCGGAATTTACGTAATGAATGTGGATCAGGTCATTGAAAATGCGGTAGCAAGAGGAGCGAAAGTAAGGGAACCCGTTACAAACTTTGTTTCAGGTGATCGATTCGGAAGTATACTGGATCCTTGTGGAGTAAGATGGTCTATTATGACCAGAATCGAGGATTTGTCAGAAGAAGAAAGTAGTCGTAGGGTTGCTGAATGGGCCAAAAGCTTTAGTGGAGAATAAATGTAATCACTTTTAATAAAAAGTATTAAGAGTGACAGTTTGCTGAAATGTGTAATAGAAATACTGGTGACCCTTAAAGATGTGTTAGGAGCCACCAGTAAAAATTCGATACACACTTTTATTTTGATTAAGAATTATTGTCCAATTTGTTCTAAGATTTGTGTGTAAGCATTCCTATAATGATCGGGGTTAGGATCTTCTCCTATTATCTTGGGTACGTCAAAGTCAGACAGCAGGAAATGGTGTTTGGCTTGAACCTCATGTCTTGCTAAGCAGCTCTTGCAACAGGACAAGGGACAGCCGTCAATTGCAATGATGTCACGTCCCGATTTTGCTGTTCTGACAAGCGGTTTGACATCACCACCAACACCAGCAATACAGGACATTTCAGCAACCTTTTCTCGATCCATTTGTATAGCGATCATGTTAGCGGTTTGTGCTGCAGAGGAACATCCAGAACATGAATAGACAAGAGGTAAATCAGTTCTTTTCATCTTTGTACACTTCCTTGTTTTTTCTTTGTGATCGATCACGGTATCTTTGGTTTCAGCTGAAATAAATTTAAAATTGTTTGTATTTTAACTTAAATTTACAGTCTAAACCGTGATCGTGATCACGACATTATTTTTGTGAAATCTGCTATAAGGCTAACTGTGTGTATGTAAATCAGCTAGATCTTTAGAAAAAAAGCTTATCCCAACTCATAGATTTAAGTTGGAATAAGCTTTTGAAATTTTAATATTTAGGTGCAATTAAACTTATCAATTTCCTGGTTGAAGAATTTTAGATAATTTTGTACCATCAAACTTATCACCCCATCCTCTATTTTCTTCTATAGAAAATTTTAGAAATGGGTCGATACTTGGCAATGGAAAATTGTAATCTATCATGAGCTTTATAATTCTCTCTAAAGATTTCAAACTGCTTTCGCCGTATCCTTCGATTACAGTGTACGCATGACTGATACCAAGGTCATAAATACCTCGTAGTAAGGCGTCGACTGATCCATCAATATTTTGATATAAGCTATACAAGTATATGAATTCATCTTTACTCAACTTCTCAAACTCTTCCTCCTCGTATGTTTTGAATTCTTTTAAATTCTCAGGAATTAATTCAACGACTATATCGTTCCAATCATCCAAGTATTGTATATTAGTGAATTCCCATAAATAATTTAAAACGATCTTCCAATCATTAACATTATATTTCAAGGCTATAATAGCGTTCTCAAAACAGCTAATACCATATGCAACTCTACCCCTCATTGAAATATGTCTGAATTTTTCCATGTGCATCATCGCTGGTCTCCTTTATACCATCCGGTTAGTGCGTCAGCAATATTTCTTTTTAAAGTAAATGTGCAGTTTTCGCAGGCTATTTTTGCTGCTCCAAATTCGATGTGGAGTTGTTTTAATAGTATATATATAAATCATTCACATTAGCCTTTGATTTAGTGCTTGATTCACTGCATCTATTTCTGTGCAATTTCCCACTGCATATTCATTAAGAGAATCTTTTGGCAATAATCCTGCTTTGTCTTTGCTTCCAGATAACACTGCATTCTTTTTGTTATTAGAGGAGGAAGAGGATCAGAAAGAAAAATCAAGGAGCGAGTCGATGAAATCATTCAAGTACTAAGCTCACGGCAAGATATACTGGAACAATTTGATGATAACCTATTTAATGCGTTGGTGGAGAAGATCACGATTCTCTCACCAGCGCATTTTGTTTTTACCTTGAAAAGTGGAATGAGCATAGATGAAATATTGGACTAACAGAATCATAGGCTAATGCGATAAAAAGACTAACGAGTAACTGTGGGGTGTATGAGGAGGAGAATCAGTCGAATCCCGTCTTTTACTCCTTCCATATACATGGATTGTTTGTCCTGGCTTAACTGGTAGCCAATTGCTTCTTCCCATTCGGATAGTGGTTGCTGAATATCCTCGTTTTGGTTAATTTTGAATTGATCCATTTGAGTGAATAGATTGTTGTCCTCTGATGAACATGAAGCCTTTTGTTCATTAGCGAGTTCTAAATGATAAAATCGTTGGCGTAATGCTTCGAGAAACCAATCTGGCCAATTTGACATAGCACATTTTCCTTCCCGTTGTTTGAGTGTGTGTATGTTAACTCTGATGGGGAGGAATGGCAAGTCATTATATTGTGTGGAGGGATGTTGAATTATCTTTAAAAATATATTTTTCATTAAGAGAATTTGGGTTTATATGTAGATTGAAATATTGGGTGAAATACCTATTTAAGTAATAAGGATAACAAAAAAAGGTCAATCATAGTAGTATCTGACCATAATCGACCTGTTCAATGTAACGCAGTAGCGTTATTTAGGTTATAAAATTAAAGCATTTGATGTGCGTACAACCGAAATGAAGAATTTTTTTTATACGGGTATTACATGGGTTATATGTGTTATTGGTTGAGTGATAGGTTCATTCGTCACCCACCTCCTCCAAATAAACCTTGAAAAGTATTTAACAAATCAAGATTATGACAGTATTCGAGTAGATAGATTAAGATTTTGGAAAAGGATTATCATTTAGGATTTTGCATGATATTTTTTTTGCCACTATGATAATCGGCGGGCTATCAAAACCCTCTACACTTATTTTGAAAATGTAATTCCCAAATTCCACATTGTATTTTTGATTCATTTCCATTGCTTCTTCATCATTTGCCAATTCAATAAATATTTTAGATGTATCCCCATGCCATAAAAACAAAGTAGAAACAAAATACGGTTGTTCAAACTCAATATCAATTGCATACTCATCACTACTTTGATCTATGCTACCTGACAACACAATTTGTCCTGCGTTCATACGACAAAACTCAAAATCCATCCATAAGCATCTACTTAAATAAGTATTAATTTTGTCAATCTCTACATTTACCTCATCTAAATTCATAATAAACACTAGAATCATCTCCTATGGTAAATTTATATGTGTATTTTTTGCTCCAGTGGCATTAAAATTAGGGTTTTTCGTTCCATCCTTAAAGAATTCTTTAAGTTCACTTTCCTTATACCACTTACCATCCGTCCCCAAATACTCAGTACCACTTCCTTGAATTTTAGGATCAGGATTTGGAGCTGACTTTCTTGATACTCTATAAATACTATTCGCATTCGTATGTTGACTATTACCGGGATGTATTCTTACCTCAAATACAAATCCATCTGCTGTCCAAGGATGCTTAAGTCCCTTTGGTATACTCGTCAGACCCTGTTGTTCCAAAGCCTCATCAAGGAAATCCTTAGGATTTGTAGTGTTAAGGAGATTCCTACCACCATTACCCATCCCCTCAAGAGCATTCTTCTTCTCTATTTCTTTAAGTAATTCCTTCTCTTTTCTTAAATATTCATCGTAATTTGAAGTTTCTCGGGCGGCTTTACTTTTCTCAATATTCTCCAATACACGCTTTTTGGTATTCTCTTCTTCTCTCTTTTTATTAGGTTTACCCGTCCCCTCATTTTTAGGAGTTTTCTCCTTGGGTTTACCTGCTTTTGAAGGCATAACTTCTGATGTGTTCTCAATAGGTTCGGATGCATTTTTTGTGGTGATGCTCTTCTGATCTATTCGCTGTTGGATTCCCCTCACATTTTCTCTTGCGAGCCTAGCGTTCTCAGATGCCCCTTCTTTGCTCATTTTGGAGAATTCATTTTTAAAGGCTCTACCTTCACCACCTCGACCGTCGAGTGCAAACGGCTCTGCTGTTAGGTTTGCATAGCTCATCCATCGTTGTTCTTCCGGTGTGATGCCCTCTTGATTAGATAGAACCAAAAAATCTCCTGGATAGTTTTGTTTCCAGTCATCGTAGTATTTAAAATCTGGATCTCCATTCGCCATACGAACCACCCCGTCCTCAGCACGGTAGCTTCCTAGCGGAATTTCAGGTCTGCGATCACCTTCTAATGAAGCCCAATAGACATAATCACTATAAATTCTCTCATACTCTTCATCTGTAAGCTCTGGTGGCGCAGCTTCTTTTTTCGCTTTAAGGGCTTTAGCTCTAGCTTCTTTTTCTGCTTTAAGAGCAGCTTCAGCCCTAGCTTTTTCTTGTTCTTTATATTCCCTCAGCATTCTATCTTTAACACTTTTAGGTACCTGTTGATAGGCATGAACCATGGTTTTCGATGTTGTCAGCAAGTTTTGGATCAGCTCTAATCGGCTGCCGGAATGTACTATTTGACGTGCGCTTGTATACACTTTCCCCAGAATCCATTTGCTATAGTAGGCATGTCTCGCTTGCTCATGTTCATACTGAGTAATTAACCCTTGTAATGCTAGACCAGCCAAGTGTTTCAAAGGATGAATGCCGTTCCCCTTACTGCCTCCAACGGTAGGGGTTCCTTTGCTCCGAACAGGGATCGCTGCGGTTGCTTTCATAATGACACCCGTTACAGGCCCACCTAAAGCTCCCGCAACAACGCCAGCCACTTTTCCCATCACAGGAATGGAGCCTAATAGCTTGGATACTGTCCCCATCATGGCATTCGCCTGTTGAAGCTCTGCTGGACTGGTGACTTTTGCTTTAGGGGTAGAGGCTTGGCTGCTAGATGAATCCTTGGCTGCTAGATGAATCCTTGGCTGCTGACTGGGCTGCTTCATAGGCTTTTATGCTCATGAGTGGCGGCTCAGGCACAGGAGGAAGGTCAGCTACGAAAACTGGAGCTTTTACCGTACCTTCTTGATAAATCACTGGGGCTTTGGTGTCTGTCTCACCATCCAATATCATGCTGCTGGCTCCACCTTTTAAGTATAGCGCCGTGCCAGCTTCCAGTGATAGTTCCTCGCCTGCACCCAGTTTCACATGACCACCCTGAATCTGCACATTCCCCGGACTGTTGATGGTAATGCCGCTACTTTCATGCAGTGTAATGGAAAATTCACCGGAGGTGGATAGGGTCAGTTCATGTTCAGACATTTCTACGCCGCTACCTTGGATATGTTGCCATACCTTCACATTCGGCTGTCCATGGGTGTGGCGTTGTTGTCGCAGCGAATCCGTTACATAGGCATCCTGTTCGCGGTGTGTTGGCAGATACAATTCCACCTGTTCCCCGATCTCAGGCATATCGTACCAGCCGCTATGTTCTTCGGCAACATAACGGGTGGCTACAGGGAACCAGCAGGCTTTAGCCGGGTCTTGCTTGGGATCAATGTCGAGTTGAAGCTGGACGAAATCCTGCTGTACCTTCAGTACCGTTCCTATCAGCGAAATTCCAGTAGCCTGATCGTTTTCATACCGCGCATAGCGGATATCTTGTTCAGCTTGAAGATCATAACGGGTGCGCAGTAGGCCGTCCGCTAGCGTAGTCACTGCTCGAACCACGACCAACTCTTTACCTTGTCCAATGGGTAACGTAATGAGGTCGCCAAGCGCATAGTATTGCAGGCTTTCAATCATATAGGTGACATACGAGCCAGCACGTTCTCCCGGCTTTTCCGCATCCAACTCATGAAACGTTTTCCGTACTCGATAAAATACATCCCGCTCTACCTTATGCTGCTTGCCTTCAGGCATCCCGAAGAAAACCTTGGGCGAAGCTGCGGTTACCTCTGGCACAAGTACGGAACCAAAGCGAGAAGCGAGGCGTTTTAAAAACGCCCAATCCGTCTCATCATATTGTAAAACAAATGTCTCTAGTTTGGCATAGTGGCTTACCGTATCAATGGCATCTCCGTACTGATATTTTCGAACCAGCGCAGTGACCAAATCATCATAGGTACGATGAATATCTTGGTAGGAGCGTCTTTTACGTTTGATATCCATCTGGTGCGAATGGGAAGCGGCCTCCAGTTCAAACGTATACACGCCTCGCACACAGTGTACGGACATACGTGTAACAATCCCATGGAACAGCCTTCTCAGCGATTGTCCCTGCTCATCCAACTGACGAATCACAATCGGCTCTTGCTCCATATTTTGACCGATACAAGCTGCTCCCTGTTCTTCGGAGAGCATGCCATTGATATGTAAAAAGGCATGATCATTAATGGCGCGTGTTATTTGAAGTTGTTCGATGTGTAATGGCTGAAAGGGACCATAAAAGCGTAGGCTTTCATATCCGATCCCATCTGATAATACGCTCAAGTGAGTTCATGTCTCCTTTCTAGATGCGATGGGTATTTCTAAGTAAAGGACGTCTTCTTGAAATTGCTTTTGATTAAAGAAGCCGCAGATGAGTATAACAGTGAGTCAATATAAATATGTATAACAAGGTTTGTACGCTAAAAAGGGACGAGAGGCGATATTTAACAAACAACCCAACATATGTATTTATCGGTTAAAAGAGAGATTTAGTTTACAGAATGACCCATCGGTTGGGGGATTTGCTATGTTTATTTTTGGAAGTAGGAGGATGAGAGGGAAGTGTAACAAGAGTTAATATAGGAATATGGTAATACGCCACATGGTTTGCTATTTCGATGCTTTTCCATGCTGCCAAAATAGATACTTAAAACCAAAATGATACCCTATCCAAACGATCTAAATTTAAAAATAATGGAGTGATAGAATGATAAGAGGACTTGTACTTTTAACTGGTGGGAATATTGAAGATTACTTACCAGACTTATATGATTGGAGTCTTACTGAAAGCGAAAAAGAGCAACATACTTGCCGACCCATAATCGAACTTCCTCCATATAACAATTATAAAGAGAATGTACTGAAAAGGCTTGCAAATGGGCAATTAATATATATCTTGGTTGATAAAAGTAACGGTAATAAGCGGATAGGAAAGATACAGCTTTTTGACTATAATTCTCGAAATAAAAGTGCCGAGATCGGATACTATTTGCCTCTAAAACATAGAAAACAAGGATATGCGAATGTATTGTTAGAGCTATTTATAGATACCATTTTTGAACGTAAGGATTTGGAGTTGAACAAAATTTATGCAACGGTTGCAGCATGTAATCAAGCTTCTATAAAATTATTAGAAAAATTCCATTTTAAGCTGGAGGGAACTTATCGAGAGCATTATTGGTTTAGTGATGGTTCGATATGCGATCAATACCATTATTCTTTGCTAAAAAGAGAGTATGCTAGCTTAGCTGAAAAAGAAATAGAAGGAAATTGAACTATTATTTTTAAAATGGAACGAGTTAATTTCAAGTAAATCCGTTCCATCCTCTCGACACACGTGGAGGCCGTAGTAAAGCTATGTCGAGTCGATATATAGAGGTGCTTAATTGTAGCTTCCTATGTCCTTTACGAGCTGGGGAAAAGCTTATAGAAATAAGGTATGGCACAACAAAATAAATGTTTTGATTTTTTTGGATTTAAAGTGGTTGGACACATCCGGATGTATTTAACTGAAAATGTGAGTATTCAAGAGAGCGTCCTTAGTTTGGCGTTCTTTTCTTTGTACGCTACCTGTAAGAATTCCTTAAGCAATAAGGTTATTCCCTTCTGTGACGTGCAATCAACTTGCTGTGGTTCAATTACTTTAAATAAATACAGATGCAGGGAAGGTGAACCCTTTGGATAAATTTAAAGATCTGGAGAAATTGATTAAGCTTACAGGAGATCGCGCCAAGTTGGATGCGAAAGCGAACGATACCTATATTGTATATAAAACGCCGGATGGCCAAATTGTAAAAGAATACAACAATGGAGACATTGTTCCTGTTGCGGATACGGATGTTCTCATGCATAAACATATACCAATGATGTATGTATTTGCGGGGAATAATGGAAGCGGTAAAAGTACGATTCAGAACCTGGTTGTTGACCGACTGGGAATTAGCGTAAATATTGATCCTGATGCCTTACCCAGAGGAATCGAAGAGACTTTCTGAGATGGATATTGTGAACAGACCTGAATTCTCGGAATGGGAGGATAAGCATCATTACAAGCAAGCATTGGAGAATGAAGCTTTGTACTGGCAGGGCATGAAGGACGGAGCACAGTTTGTATATGTTGTATTAGAGATGATGTTCATGATGAAAAAGAGAAAGAAGAATAGCCAATGGAGATTAGATGATTATAGAGAATATTAAAAAAGATGCTGGGCACCTACCAATCTGGTCATACCCCTGTCAAGTAGACAGGGTATGACCAGGTTGGTAGGTGTTTTAATTTGTCTTACGTTATGAGACACAGGCTCAGGCTTTTCAGTTCAATTCGTCTTGATTGACTATGCTTGCAACTTACCCGCACGAATATCATCTGTCATGCCCGCGTAAGGTGCCTGGGCAATCAACTTCTCGTTGTTCACACCTGCATTTTCAATGAAAGTAATATATGCGAATTCAGGAACTACATGCTTCGGATAAGTCTCATACTTTTCACGCGATTCTTCCATCAGAGGGATGAAATCATTTTGATAGCGTACTTTAATGTCTGGATGCTCATGCACCCATTTCGGAAAGAAAATAATACCATGCATGGTCAATGAAATGGCTGGATGGGTTCAGTATCGGAGAAGCTTCGCCGAAAGAATCATAAACTTTAAGGCGGTATAAGTCGATTAAATAATTAAGGGCTTATATATACACAAATTTCTATATTAGAACATACCTAGCAGTGAACTTAAGCCCAGGCATAGAAGCCGTATCTAAAAATAGAATTCATTCCAGGAGGTAAGCTATGAATAAGAGAACAGGCTTTAGATTTTTAGTTGTAATTATGATGATTTATGTATTTACTTTTAATCTGGGTGTGGAAACTGTAAAGGCAAATTCCGTATATTATGTTTCTACAACGGGGAATGACATCACTGGAACCGGTACACTATCAAATCCATGGAAAACCATACAAAAGGCAGCAGATACCATGAAAACCGGAGATACCTGCATCATACGAGGTGGTACATACCGAGAAACAGTAACACTTCATACTTCCGGAACTTCTGCAAAACCCATAAAATTTGAGGCTTATACAGGAGAGAACGTAACGGTATCCGGTGCCGATCCGGTTACTGGCTGGAAAAATTACTCCGGATCCATCTATTATGCGGAAATGAAGGGTTCCCTTGGAACAAAAAATCAGATATTTGTTAATAAGCAAATGCAATTTGAAGCCAGATGGCCCAATTCACCAACACTTGATCCCTTAAATTTAACATATGCAACAGTTGATTCCGGTTCTACTACAACCATCAAGGATGGGGACTTAACTCAGCCACCTGGATACTGGGTTGGCAAAACGGTTTGGAGTGTTCCGGGAACGGGCTACAAATCTTATAAAAGTACCATTACCAGCTCAAGTGACGGCTCCATTACCTTTGATCAAATAGATACTGCAGCGACAGGCGGTAACAGCTATTATATTACTGGTAATCTTGAAGATCTTGACAGTGCGGGAGAATGGTATTATGACAGCATTACTGGCAGACTTTATTTATGGGCACCTGGTGGAGTTGATCCGAATACTTTGACAGTAGAAGCAAAGAAGCGGACTTATGCATTTGATTTAAGTTCCCGATCTTACATAAATATTACCGGAATTAATATCTTTGCCTCCAGCATTAAAATGTCGAATTCTAATTACTGTAAAGTTTATAATATGATTGCGGAATATGTCAGTCATGATTCGGATGTTACCAGACAATACAGTACAGGGATATTTATGTCCGGTACCAATAATGAGCTTAGAGACAGTACTTTGACCTACAGTTCCGGTAATCTGGTGAGTATAGAGGGAACAGGAAATAAGGTAATTAATAATCTTATTCATGAAGCAAATTATTCGGCAGCGGATATTCCGGCAATCTATCTATTGGGGGCAAACCATCTAATCAGTCATAATACGGTATATAACGCTGGGCGTCATCTGATATTTATGCCTACCCAAAACAGCCAGATACAATATAATAATCTGTACAATGCAGGAAAGCTGACAAAAGACTGCGGAATACTCTATGAATTTGCCTGGGATGGGCAAGGGACGGTAATTCATCATAATTACATCCATGATAATCTGGCAAAGAATTATTCCGGCACTGGTATCTATCTGGATAACGGTAGCAAGGGCTATATTGTGCATCATAATGTTGTATGGGGAAACTATACAGGGATAAGATTGAACACACCCAGTAATTTTAACCTGATTTATAACAATACCACCTACAGTAACGGAAATGTAGGATATTGGGGAAGTAATTTTCAGTCAGATATGTACGGCGACAGAATTTTCAACAATATCTTTACTACAGCCTTTACACTGCCTGGTACTCATATAGAGGGAAATAATATTACCTCAGAAACCAATCCGTTATTTGTGAATCCCACAGCATATGATTTCAGGTTGCAGTCTACTTCTCCAGCTATTAATGCAGGGGTTGTAATATCTGGAATCACGAATGATTATGTTGGTGCGGCACCGGATATTGGAGCATATGAGTTCGGTGGAACTGACTGGACTGCCGGGCATGATTTTTCTTCATCTCCGGACCCGGTTTTTGAGAGTGTCAGCTTACTTTATGATAATAACGTAAGGCAATCTGATTTCGAGAAAGGGATAATCTCACCATGGGCAGCAACATATTCAGATACTGCTGCAAGTGTATCGGTACCAAGAAGCGGCTCTAAGAGTGTTAGATTGGGACCCGGAGAAGATGGTATCGAGCAGGTACTTACGGGGCTAAGTCCTAATACCAGCTATATGTGTACCGCCTGGGTTAAGGCAGACATAGGAGAGCGGATTCAGATTGGCGTTAATGGCTTTGAAGGAACGGATGCATCCGCAACATCTGACAGTACATCCTGGACAATGGTAAACATTCCTTTTACAACCGGAGCAGGCGCTACCAGGGCAACAGTGTATGCTTACAAGAATCCTGGTACAGGATATGTTTATGTGGATGATTTTGGGGTAGTTGAGCAATAAATTATTTTACTGGTTTTATGTTTGACAGGATTGTCAGAAAGTCAGAAAAACCAAGACTGCCTTGGGGCAGATGGATCAGGAGGGACACTTTCAGTAGAAAATAAAAAAAGAAAGACATAAGACTCTGATCTAAAAACGATAGATTTTCCGCCAAGGGGCGACCAGGCCTTAGGGTCATCATTTTTGTACACTCAAGGCATGTGGAGTGCGTGGTAGTAATATATCGAGATAAGAAGCATTGATGCACGAGGGTTTGAAGACAATATGAATATGTTCCTGCATTCAGAAAATCGCTTTAGGACTGAGTGCGGGAACATATTTTATTTACATTCATAGGCATGTGAAGACGATAATATTGATGGTTCGAAAATGAGATGTGCAGTATCGCTTAAGAATATTGGGTTTTTATAGCACGTTACGTATAGATTTCAGTATGTTGTAGCTGAGAATAGGAAAGCCACGGTTACCATAAACTTAAACAAATAGTATGAAAACTCAAGTTGAAAATGGCTTGAGTTTTTTTATTTAATCATTACTGAGCTTGACTTATAATTATTGCTGAATAAAGGATTTTGGAGAATTTTGTAGAAAATTAAAAAGAGAAGTAGTAACACAGATATACAAATCTTCAAATAGTAGACAAGGGGACTATAATGTCAATATCAGTGGTTAATATGGGCTTCATTCTTCCCATACTGTTGCTTCCATTTTTTATCTTAATTAATCGTCATCCTAATAGAATTATTCGTAAGTGCTCAAAGATGCTTCTTTTATTGTCAGCTATTGTGGCAATTATTGTTATTCCTCTAGTCAGTATTTTTCAGTTGGGAATAAAGGTTCTCGTTATTCCGCTAGTCCCCTTTTTAAGTCGAGGGGTTACTTGGATACTCGAAAAAACAAATTTATTTAATGCTAACTATATGGTAATTGTCGATAAATTACTTAAGCTATCTATTGCTTCTGTTGGTCTGGGGTTACTTGCGATAGCATATGAACAACCGTTAAAGCCAATTGTTGCAACCATTGTAGTAGTGGCGTTTATTCTATTCGTTAATATTGGAAAATATATAATATCGGGTTATTTGTTTGGCATTGTACTAGCAGTATTTATGATCTCGCAATCAACGGATGCGATGTACACAGTAGTATTCATTTTTATTGTTGTTATGCTTATTCTTAGATTTTTCGATAAAGTATTTTCTTTTAGTGATAAAGTAAGATCAAGTACAGAAAGTACAGCGGCGATTATTATTCTTCTTGCATCATATCCGTTAATAATAAAGGGAGGGCTTCAGTTTCACTTTGAAGACTTCTTTATCCAGATAGTCGTATTTGTAGGCCTTTTTTTTATTTATCTAGGGACAACGCTTTTAATTGATAAAATTAGGATGCCAGGTACGTTGCAGCACTATATTCCCACAGGAATTTCGTTAGCACTTGTATTTTTAATTTTAGGATCTATTAAAAACTCAAATATTGCGAATAGTTTCGGAGTAATATTCTACTTTTTAATTTTTATTTTTTTAGGGTTAACATTTCTACGAATATTGTCCCCACTAGATAAACTATTACATGTTACAAGTTTACTTAATTCAGCCAATATGCTAGAGGCGTTACATTTTTACTTTGGAAAAAAGTTCGGTCAGATACTATTTATATTTCTGTACGGAAAAAGTCCTCATTCAGTAAAGCCAATCTTTTCTTTTATTATGTTGGGAGTCCATATAGTAGGGATGTTCTTGATCTATAAACAATTATCTCTTGCAGCAAGCAGTTCTAGTTCACTAAATAATGACTATTTTTACTACACAGTGTTATCGGTTTTATCATCTTTTAGCTTTGTCTTTTCAATTTCAAGGGCAATTGATAAAGAAAAATTAAATGCAGGAATGGGCAATGAAGAAGCAATGAAGTGTAGCACAGCCATTGCACTTAATTATTTTTTTACTCTTGTTCCATTCTTGCTAATCGGATACAAGTACCTAAACGAAATAGGGCTAGTGGGCATTATCTTTGGAATAATCTATATCTTTATGATTATTATTAATACTAACATCGCGTTATGGATAGATTTTTCAAAGCCTCAGTATAATAATTTTGCAATATCAAGAGGGTACCTGTCAGTCGCTATTTTAGTACTTCCTCATCTTGCTCTAGTAGGTGCTTTTTATTATTTCTTTGACGCAATAAATCCATTAGAAAGTCTTAAAGGAATAGTGGGAGTATTTCTTGTGGTTAGTCTAGTTTCCGCAATTGTTGCTAGAGCGATGTCTTATGATAAATTTTTAGGAAGCAAAAAGTTCCGAAAAATATCATTCTGGATTTTAGTTCTATTAATTATTGGGCTAAAACCACTAACTATAGCTAATGTTGTGCTTTTTCTTTTGATGGGGTTCAGCCGCGAACTAGCTATGCAACTTACATTTTATTTTGAAGTTTCTTTCTTAATGGATATAGTCACTCTGATAATAATTGTTTTGTTACCGTCTTCAAATGATAATTATAAAGGAAATATAACGACTCTTGTAAAACAGTGGAGAAATGAATTGAGGAATCTTAAGAACGTTTAGTAGGAGTTGAGAGCTATGAGAATAATAGATTTAATTTATCAAGAAGAGCAAGTATTTATAGAATCTCAACGAAGCAATGAGGATATTCTTACAAATACTGAATCTTTAGTAATGATTCTTTCCTAATCTTGTAGTTTCGGAGGACAAAAGGGATGTCAGTTTTTACTTTCTTAGTAGTCAGGTAAGAAATGATCTGATATTAAAGTCCGTGGCTGTCCCGCCAGAGGTTGTACGGAAGAAATAAACGCTCAACGCTGAATCTCGTTACGGGATTTTAAATACGTGATGGTTTAAATACAAGATCACCCCTGAAAAACTAGTAGCCCTAATACAAATATTTCATCGGTAATGGGGATTTACTAAGCTGAATGTTCAAAATCACAGGAACGTCAGAAATACGTATACTTTGATTTACTTTTGGCTTATAAGGATTAGGTCCTTGGTATTATTCAAGGGCTTTTTTTGTTCCATATATCCCCATGAATATGCTATAGTGTAAGAAATAAAGAAGAATAATGCAATATTTAGTAGGGAAATGGTTTGCGGTATTTCGTTAGTCTTGGGTACATAGTCCTTTTGTATAAGTTGAGATATTCCAATGAGGTGAAAACGGTTGGCAAGAACATACTATGCAGAAGGCAGACAAGTCGCTTACGTATTGCGAGGGCTATTTATTATAATCGGACTTACTATTTATTTTAAAATACCTGGTCTACACTGGGGGATACCTCTTTGGTATCTTACTTGGCTCTTTGATTCTTGGAGGAATTTTTGGATCGGTATGGACACGAAAGCGACGACAGAAAAAGAAAGATATCACTGTCTCGTTTTAATAGTTGTTCTTAAAATCGTCCTCATGAAATTAAATTGGAATAAAAACCCATGTGAGTTTGATTGTATCCGGCGCATGCATGATTAGCCTCATTTGAGGATTGTCTATATGTATAAGTATCAGGGATATATTAAGTTTCCAATACTTATGAGGGCATACAGAAGGTGCTAAATAATATCAAATAATTTAAAAATAACAATAAAGCTTGTTATCTATAAAAGAAAAATTAAGTGTCGAATAAATTCTTAAAGACGATTGGAGGAGAAGCTAAAATGATTGTTTCCTCATTTGGTATAACCCAGCTAGATGCAATAGAGCCATTAAATGAACCTAGTGTACACGCGTTTCCCATTCCTCCACTACAAAGAGTGAAAAATTTTTCTCCTGAAGAATTTGAAGCATTTATCGGCGAATGGGCAATTTCTTGTGCAAAACAACTGTATAAAGATGTATATAGAATTGGAAGTTCTGGGGATATGGGGCGTGATGTAATCGGAGAATACGCCGATGGATCGTGCGACTATTATCAGTGTAAGAGATATGAAGGTAAATTGACTCCCAGTGAATATTGGTTAGAATTCGGTAAATTGTGCTATTACACATTTAATAAAGACATTCCAATGCCTAAAAAGTATTATATTATATCTTCACAGGGAATTGGTGCTAAGCTTTTGAGGATTATTAAAAATCCAGAGGAAATAAGAAAAGGTCTCATTGAACAATGGGATACAAAATGCTGTAAGGGCATAATAAGTGGTCAGAAAATAGATTTGAAAGGTTCTCTTCTTGATTATGTGAAAAACTTTGATTTTAATGTTGTGGATACTTATTCAATTGAAAAAATTATAGAAGAACACAGAAAAACAAATTACTTTTATTTTAGATTTGGGGGAACAATTAAGCCTCAAAGGGGGAGGAAAGTGCTTCCTCCGAACATACCTGAACAAAATGAATTCAATTATGTCAATAAAGTACTAGCTGCATATTCTCAATACAAGAGAATAGCTGTTGACTTAAATATGCTTCAGACGATACCGGAATTATTAACAGACTTTAACGACAATCGAATTAATTTTTATAGTGCCGAATCCCTAAAACGATCCATAAGGGATATTTTTGCAAATGAAGATCATTTTGGAGTTTTAAAAAGCGAAATGCATAGTGGCATTAAAGATTTCATGAAGAGCGATTTTAAAGATGGTTATAAAAAGCTAATTAAGACAATGCATGAGTCAACGAGAGTAAATTTATCTGTAAGTATTATAGATCGAGAATTACATTTTATTACAAATGAAGATAGAAAAGGTATTTGTCACCATTTGGCTAATGAAGATCAAATAAACTGGGTGATATAATGAGTGAATTACTATTATTTAATACTCCTTTAGAACTGGGCTTAAGAAGTTTATATCTGCTGCAAGTATCCTCCCCATCAAAATGCAGTTTGGATAGATTAATTTTTCTTGACTATTTAACGATTTATACAAAAGATTCAAATGCGTCTTTTGACAGTCTTCACCCTGAATACCCTTTAAGGGCTATCGAATTATTTAGTCGAAGAGAAGCAATAAAAAAAGGGATACTGTTAATGGCTTCAAGGGGATTATTGAACATTGATTGTGAAGAAGATGGATTTTTTTACTCGGCAAACGTTAATACCAATTGGTTTATAGAAGGATTATTAGATGAATATTCAGAGAAGTTATTAAACAAAGCTTCTTTAGTGGAAGAGAGATTTAGAGAGATGTCAGATGCTGATCTTAAAGAATTTATAAATTTAAATATCGGGTCTTGGGGAAGAGAATATTCAGATTTTTTTCCTTATAAGAATGAGGTGTTATGATGTATGGATTCTATATTAAGGAACTTAGAATAACGGGAACTGGAATGGAGGATGCTGCTGTTGTTTTGGAAAAAGGGCTAAATGTAATTAACGGTCCTTCGAACACAGGTAAGTCCTACATTTTTAAATGTATTGACTATATGTTTGGGGCTGACAAACTTAAAGAAATTGAAGAGAGTAAAGGCTATGAGAATATTTTTTTGGAAATAAGAGACTTTGAAAAAGATAATCCAATCACTTTGCTTAGATTTTTAAATAAAAAATCCGTATTTTATGCATTAACAGATATTGATAGTTTTTATTCCGTAGAAAACTACAAATTAAAAGCAGATCATGATCCTAATGGTGATGATAACATCTCTAAATTTCTCCTTAACCTTATAGGGATATCAGAAAATAAATTTATGTTAAGTAACAAAAGTGGGCATAAGAAGACACTAGGATTTCGCGCAGTAGCAAATTTGTCAATGATAAGTGAAACAAAAATAATCTCGGATACGGATACGGATTCCCCTATTTACAATAAAATAAAAACAGATGAAACATATTGTAAATCAGCTTTTAAGTTTTTATTAACAACTATAGACGATGTAAACTGTGAAGAGATTGAAAAAGCGGAAATCAGAAAGGTTAGAATTGAATCTAAAATTGAGTATATCAATAATGAAATTAATAATCTAACTGATGAGCACAGAGTATTAGAGGAACAATTAAAGGATGCTACCTTTGAGAAAATAGTTGATATTAATGAATACACAGAAGAAATTATTAAAATTGAAAAATTAATCGAGGACAAGCGTAGAGATATTATTGATAAACAAAACTTACAAAATAAATTGAATTTGCAGAGAAACCAACTATCATTATTACTAGATAAATTTAAAATATTGGATAAACAATATAAAAGTGATTTGGAGAGACTATCTTTTTTACAAACTGGTGATGATTGTCTAAATCAAATTCATATTAATCATTGTCCAATTTGTAATAGTGAAATTAATGATGACACATTTAATGAGGAATTCTCATTAGAAATAATAGACTCTTCTCATCAAGAGGAAGTAAAAATAAACTTACATCTTATAGAACTTATTGAAACAATTGAATCAACTACTTCTGAAATTAAAAAAATTGATTTAGTAAACAAAGAATATGAGCTTGAGATAAACAACGGTAAGAAAGATGTTGAAGAACTGGTATTGAGAGAACTGACTCCCTTAAGAAGCGTTTTAACTTCATATTTAGAGGTAATCAATGTACAAAATAAATTAAAAAGTCTTGAAGAGAGAGTTTCCTCAAAGAACGGAGAATTAATAGTTTTAGAAGAAGCGATAAAACAGAAACAGCCTAAACTGAATTACAAAAGTACTGTGCCAGTAGAATTACTAAAAGAGTTTACAACTGAAATATTTAACACATTGTCTGAATGGGGATATGAAGATTTAGAAAGTGTAACTTTTGATGAAAAATTGCAGGATATTATGGTAAACGGTCAAGAAAGGAAAAGCAATGGCAAAGGTTTTAGAGCTTTTTTCTATGCTGCATTCTCTGTATCTCTAATGGATTATTTACTCTCCCAAAATCATCCTTTTACTCGCGTATTATTATTAGATTCTCCAGTTACAACTTTAAAAGAAAATGAATTAAGAGATGGAACTAACCAAGATGATATGATTGATGTATCTATGCAAGATTCATTGTTTATAGCATTGTCTAAAAATAGTACCAATAAGCAGGTGATTATTATGGAGAACAAAGAGCTACCTCAACAAGTCGAGGAATGCAATCATATCGAATTCACCAAAGGTAAGAGTATAGGCAGATATGGTTTTTTTCCATCTAAAAACCCAATTAATGTCGATGAAATAATATAATTAATAATATCCTTTTTCAGAAAGATTGAGTCAAAGGTTAGAGATTTCTATGTTAAAGCAAGGAAATTGATTAGTGCTGCTTATTTTTAACAATAGTATTGAGATATATTTACTTCAAAACCAAGTAGCTGTTATGAAGACTTTTTGAGGTTAACTCAAGGTAAGTTGACTCAATTTTGGAGTAACTCATGTACTAAGCTATTTCATTATTCAGAATAAAATCAAATAGGATTGGAGAAAGAAAAAGAATTTGTGTCGTATACTGATAAATTTATGTTCCTACTTTTGGCGATAGGAGAAGTTAGCAATGGATGCTGAAATGGAGAAAAAACTAAATTTAGCGCTAGATTCTGCAATGGAAGAATTTCTTGAACCTAATGAAGAAGTTTTTCAGAGTAGCAGTCAAAGAAAGAAATTCTTTTTTGAATATACTCACAAGTATGATGCCATGTTTGATTCCTCCCAAAAGTGCATGTTTCTTGGATGTGGAAAACAGAGTATCCCGCACTCACACACTTTGCAAAAAAACGGAACTTTAAAATTCATCTCCCAAGACAATCACGTTCTTCATCCTTCCTTCAATAACAGAAAAGGGAAGATGGACATTGAACGAATGGGAATTAACACAGCATCATCCTTCCCCGGGTTTTGCTCAGATCACGAAAGTATTTTTCATACTTTTGAAAATACTAAAGAAATTCATAAGGATAAAGATATCCGTTTACAATTATTCCGGACTATTTGTAGAGAGTTACAAGTAAAAAAAATGATATTGTATCACCTTATCCTGCAAAAGAATGAGTACCACAGCCATCAACAAAGTCGATTTAAAGAAATCCTTCTTAAGCATTTGGGAGAATTAGATCTCGAGGAAAATGCTATTCAGAAGATAAACTTTCATCGCGTAGATGACAAATTATATTATTACAAAAATGAAATTAATGATTTAGAGAATTTTATAAGGTTCATTAGAGACAAATATTATAAGCCTTTTTCAATAGATATTCAAAAAGGTAAAGATAAGATATACTACCGAGCCTTAAACATACAGGACCTAAACATCCCTGTATGTTTAGCAGGTATCGGAGTATTTAACAAAGTTGAAATAAATAAGACAAAAAAAATAATATTTGTATTAAATGTAATACCTCAAAATAAAGGTACACTTGTCATTTTGGGGACAACAAAATCAAATAAGAAATATCTAGATAAGTATGCCAGATATTATTTTCAGGACGCATTGCTTACTTTAGTAATGATTGAAAGTTGGATGATCTATGTTTCAGATCATTGGTTTATTAAACAGAGTATATGGGAAGTAATCCCTAAAGAAAGAAGAGAAAAGATTCTAAGTGATATACTCAATTTAAACTATGGGCTCTTTGATAAATATACCCTTTCCATATTTGATGATATTAGGAGAGAGATTCTAAAAAAAATTGATCAAGAGAATAACTGGCACGATTTTAATAAAGAGACTATTGAATTTATTCAAAAAGAAAAAAATAAACTTAATCATGATCCCCAAATTTATGACCTTTATCCGGTAGAAGATTTATTAAAAACTAAAGGTTATGTTAATAACTAGAATACCAGTTGCTATTGAACTGATGCAAATCAGAGAGAGCACAATATGTCTGAAAATGGGACTTTGGATATAACACTAAATATGAGAGTTGATTAAAGAGAATAAGCTGTTAACCACTAAAGCTCTACAAAAGGCTTTAAAGGAGTTATTCGTTAAGACCTAGTAACCTATGCTAGGTCTTTTCATCATGCCCTTCTATATAAAAAAATTCTTAGAATTCAACTCTTGACATACGAACGTACGTTCTATACAATGAATAAGAACGTTCATAACGATATCACACAAACTAACAAACAGGAGGCTAAAATTTGACCACTGATCCAACGCGCAATCAATACCAAATCAAACTGTTCCATTTTAATGAGATCACAGTTATAGGTAACCAACTTTGCACACCACAATCCAGCACTCGTCTCATCACCGTATCGAACAGCATCTATCTCGATCAACTCAAACGAGTCGTTGCAGAACATGATCCTTTCGCTGATGTTACCGATGTTATCTTTATGCTCAAAGCTGATCAAATTGACGAAGATGATCCATCTCAACTTGCCTTGTTTGAAAGTATGTTACGAGAGGGAATCTACTATAATGGAAGAAAATATGTCCGTTCGATCAAGTCACCTGCGATGGGACGTACACAGCGAACAGAGTTCATCCAAGAAAAGTATATTGCTGATCTCTATCGACGCATTACACTAGGCAAAATGCCACCACTCACCAACATCCACAAGTGGGAAGCAGCACTTGGTGTGAGTCGTTCAGCAGCTCAGCCAGTCCCGTATATTCCACGTATCGTCGTTATTCCAGATTATGAAAAGGAAACAATCATCGAGGATGTATGGAAAGTAGAAAAGTGTGCTGAAGATTTGGAGCAGCAGAAGTTAATATTCAATGAAAAGACGAAGCAACGTGAATATTTCAAAGCGAAGAAAGAATTGAAACCATCTAAGGAACAATTACATAAGTTAGAACATATACCGAATAAAACGATCTCGTGGAATGGCCGCACAAAGTCTGTTCCTGATCAAAATGAATATAAAACTTTCATTGGATGGGATAAACAGAATCGTCGTGTGAAGCTAGAGGAGATTCCTATTCCTGCTCGTTCGGTTATGTACGATGAGTTGTACCCTTGCTATTCCATCGAGCAGACAGAAGAAATGCCAATCATCGCGATCAATGAAGAGTCCATCGGATTTAAGCGAGTGGAGTATCCAAACTACAAAAATAAGAATGTTCAGTTTTTCGATGGTCAAGGTTTAATGAGCTTTCAGTTTGCAGAGCGTATCGGACAGCACCTGAATCTATCCTATTCACCTAATGCAGTTCAGGGAAGACTTCCATATATTAAAGGTAACTTTATTCGATTCGATCTGTTGAATTGGTTCAAGGAAAACAACGTAACACAAATAATAGATGTTTTTGGTGAATCACAGCCGATCATCGATAAACAGGGTCGTCCTATTGATCTCATCCTCACCAAATCCTGCTTCAAAGCATGGCATCAATACATTGAAGGACAAGCTAAGCCGAATTGTTTGTTCGAGAGTATAACGGAATATGAAGCATTACTGAAAGTATATAATCATAATCACTTTTGGGTCGCCAATTATGCGAAGCCAGCATACCAGATGAACGCCTACACACCACTGACATACCAATATATTCATGCGCTGAATCTCACTTTGAACGATTTATTTCAATTAGCTACGCCTCTAATGGAAGTTATCAAACAAGTATTACATGGACAAAAGAATGACACCCATGGAAAATGGCTTCGAGATATTGCTTATACGAAAGCATTCCTACATATGTTAGTCCAAGAAGATGATGAACCCAAAGATGTAGATGAAGAATCCGATGAACAGGAAGATGAAATAGAACGGGGTCAGAAGAAACAATTTATCAATGAAATCATCCAAGCTATAGATTTGAATGAACTAATGCTGTATGACGGAAACGTCCGGAAATTTATCGTGAAGCAAGCCATGCTGAAATTACAGGATATGTTGAAAGGTCGCATCCCGATTCGAGGTAGCTACTTTTATCTAACCAATGATCCGATTGCGTTTATGGAGCATGCCAGCGGAAAACTAGTAACAGGTGTGCTGAAGAAGAACCAGGCTTTTATGAATCGGAAACAAGGAACTCACGCTTTATTCCGGTCACCGCTAACCATATTTAATGAAGTTGGCAAGTTAGATTTTGTACAAGTACATAACCGATATATACGTCATTTAGATAACATGATTGTGCTTAACTGTCATGATCTGAGTCTGATGAGACTTGGAGGAGCAGATGTCGATGGGGACACGGCTCTCTGTACGAATGATCTGACCATACTCAAGGCAGTGATTGATGCGCCTACGATCATAAATGAAGATGATAAAAAAGTAGCTGCTCCTGTACCAAATAATATGGACAGCATCGTCAATATGGAGCTAAAAAGTCTACATAATCTGACGGGTAGATGTACGAATGTGAATACGTATTTTCAGAATCTGGCTTTGGAGGAAGGTAGCCTTCAAGGACGCGTTTTGGAAAACTCAGTTTTAAAATTTCTCCAAGGTCAAATTATTGATGCAACGAAAAATGGACTGGAAGTAGAGATTCCATATGTGCTGGATCGTCTGGCTATCCGAATGCCGTATTTCTTCCGTTTTGTGAATGGTGGCAAAGCCGAGGATTATCAGAACTCGATGAAATCGCCGTTTAATCAATTTTGTGTCAAGGCGGAGAAGTACATAGATGACACGTTCAACATGAAAGATGGCAAACTGGATCAGTCGATTTTGGGCATCGAGAGTACGAGACAATTGTTACAGGATATGAAGAAGGTTAGCCAGCCCAAGTTTCTGAGCTATCTAGCGCTCATTGAGCCACTTTATACAGAATACAACGAGCAGAAAAGTCCCATTAATCATCGTCGAAAGCAATTTAATGAACTAAAAAAATGGGAACGAGATAATGATACTCGAAAAGCGATCAGTGCTGAATACACCAAGCTAAGAGAAAAATACAAAGCTCAGTGTGAAGAGATCTGTCCTTACCCTTCAATACTTGCCAGTGTTGCTGTCGAGATCGCGTACCAATCCTACAGAACCTACTCCTTTGGATGGCTGTTTGCAGATGGACTATTGGAAAATCTAAAGCAGCATGAAAATGTGATGAAGAGGGAAGTACGAAGAGTGAACCGGCTCACGAACCGTAATGTAGAAGGCAAGGAGCTTATCGTTCAAGCTGGCATCGCTACCATAGATAATGCGGAGTTTCCATTCCATATGCCGGACGGTGTTTATTCGTTATTTGAGATCATGGGACAATTCTTTATTGGATATGAAGCTGAAAGGGAAAGCGTAGTACAAACCAGTCATACGCCTTTTATGCTGAACGAGAAAAGTACAAGACGAACATTGAGGAATTATTCGCTCGGCTTCAGCACATTGAAAAAGTCGGAGGAAGAATCGCAGTCGGTAGCTGACCAGGTATTGGGCAAAAAATTACAGATTCAGGTGGTCGAGCATTGCTATGTTCATATTGTAGATGAGCAGGGGAAAGTGAAGTGTATCATTCCGAGAGATCAGGTCATTCGTCGAGATGAAGGGTTATCCTTATTAGATTTTGACGGAGCGACAATTGAATTTATCAGGATTGAGAAAGTCACGAAATCAAGCTTTAAGGCTATAGTCCATATCGAATAAATTGAATCATAGGTCTGTCATAATAGGCGCCTGTTAACACGGGCGCTTGGGTGACTACTAGAACGTTATTTATACGAATCCAAAAATAAAGGAGATATCATTATTTGAACATCACATTAAAATTAAGCCAGATTGTTACCAACCCAAATCAGCCACGCAAGCATTTTAACGAGGAGTCTTTGCAGGAGCTGGCAGCATCCATTGTAAGCGATGGTTTACAAGAAGCAATATTGGTCAGACCACAGGGAGATCAATATGAGATTGTTCAGGGGGAACGAAGATATCGAGCAAGTCAAATGGCTGGACTGGATACGATTGCAGTGAAAGTAAAGGAATTGAGCGATGAAGATGCTTTTCATTTATCTGTCATTGAAAATATCCAACGGGAACAAATGACTCCTATTGAAGAAGCTCATGCATTTTATGAGTATGTACAAAGAGGATACACACATGATCAAATTGCAAAAAAAGTAAGCAAAAACAGAGCCTTTGTTACAAGCCGCTTAAGACTATTAAAACTATTACCTTTTATTCACGATTGGATTGCAGAGGGGTATATTTCAGATGGTCATGCCAAGCAATTATTGAAAATGGAATCGTTTTTGAATAGATTGCTAAAAAACAAACCGACATCAAAATTCATTCATGAAGACGGTTCACAGAAAGAAGAATGTCATTTTGAAAACTATCAGTTGAAATTTCACAGTTCATTTTGGGAGAAGCATGATATAAAAAAAGAAAAACTAACCGTAAACGAAGTCAAGAGTTGGGTGGATGGTTGGCATTACGATTTAATTATCTCACCAATTTTGAATTATAAGGGACTTGGCTCTGTGGTTGTTTCTAAAAATAGAGGATTCGCTTTAACCGCTCAAATGGATTGTATTGTCAATCATCTTCATATCTCCAACATAACAGAAGAAGATATTGATTTTGCAGTTGTTTATGATTTGGAAAAAAATAAAGAACATTTTGATTCCGAATTCAGACCGTGGATGGTTGAAAAATTTTGGGATGAGATGCGAAATGAACTCTTTCACTCTGATATCAACATCGAAGAAAAATGGAATTTACATAGCTTTCAAGATGAATTGAAAAAATGTAAAAATTATAGCGATTCTTTAGAGGACAAGTCATTGGAAACGTTAACGGAAGAAATCAAATTTTATAAGCAACAATTAGATCATATTGCCAAAGAGAATCATGTTTCAATGGATGACATACTGGATGAATTGCTGGCCATGGAGTAAATGGTGTCACGTGACACATATAGCGCCTGTTAACACGGGCGCTTGGGTGACACTTGCTATAAAGGTGCGATCCACAAATGAGAGGAGTGAATCTGAGTGAGCTATTTTTATTGTTACGATGGTCAGATGATGCGGAAATTGCAGGGTAAAAATATCCGGTACATTACTCGCGCTTTGACGATTGAGAAGCATCAAAAATTTTGGCTGTACGCTATTAATGAAGAATTTCAACAGGCTTTAGAGGAAATCAAGAACCCGAAAATATAAGGAGTGAATCTAATTTGGCAGTGAATCAATGGAGCGATCTGGAAGCTTATATTTCTCATTCGCATATGAACAGTCTCCACGAAGAGGCGTTTATGGAAACATATCATGCATCATCAAGTTTTATACATAAGGGATTTCAAATGAATATGGATGAATCTGAACGTGAAGAATCCTATTTGTCATGGGTAGTTAATTCTGCTCCCGGTACAGGGAAAAGTACAGCATTAAATGTTCTATGCAAGAGTCTATTACAGAAAAATGCTTCAAATCAACTTGAAAATAAGTATCCGCTATTGCTTGTGTTTAATAATAACGACACGATGAAGAATAATGTATATAAGGATGTCTCTGAATTTGCCAAGCAACATGAAATACCAGACGCTATTGCATATGTCAATTCGGATGAGATTCATAAAGTGATAGATACCATGAGGAAATATCAAATTTTATGTATTCCTCAGCAGAGACTTCGAGATTTGATGTTAGATGATGAGCACATAAATAACTATTTATTATATTACCCGCAGCGAGCTAAGAATACGAAAGATGATGCCCGACAAAAAGAAGTACATAAGTGGAAACGATTGGTGATCATAGACGAGATGCCTATTTACTACGATAGTTGTGTCTGGGATATTGGCAGTAAAGACAATTCATTTGACTGGTTTGAGCATTTGGCAGATCGTATTCATTTAAGTAATCGCGAATTTAAGGAAGCTAGAGATATCCTGAGTGAGTTGATCAACTTGGAATTAAAGGACAATGTAACTTCCCACTCAACGTTACGATTGAATCGGTTTATTGAAGGCTCAGAAAGAGAACGGTTCTTCAATACCATCCTGGCTAAATTGGCTGATGCTAAAGGTGAACTTGAGGATATGAGAAGATACACGTGGTTTATGAAGATGTATTCAAAGGATCATGTTGGATGTATAGAACGAACGAATAAGCAAGCTATTATTTGCTCAGAGTGGCTAGACTATGGCCGTTTACATACCCATATACTGATTTTGGATGGGACAGCACATATCAGCCAAAGTATATATGAACGTTCTGGATTTGAACTGATCCCCATGACAAATGTTCATCGATATGCTGAGCGGTTGAATATTCGATGGAAAAATATAAATACATCCACAACATTATCTTACCGTGAACTAAAAGAAGTCAAGGAAGCAATAGCAGGAGATTTCTTGGAGATACAAAGTAAACTACAAGAAAAACGCCCAAGTTTCAAAATGATTGCATTACCTAAACAGGATGATATCGCATTTTATCACGCTGAGGGTGTAATTACGGACGAACAGCTCAAGCAATTTTTCACAATCAAGCAGAAGTCAGATGATGATATGAGGAAACATCTTTTTAATGTGGTAGGTAATAATGATTTTTCTAGCTTTAATGCGATGGCCTTGTTTGGTGTTCCCATTCGCCCACCTAGGCATTATAGGGAAATTGCTGTAGCCATGTATGGTGTAGACATCGATATATCCTTAAATGAGAATCGAAATAAAGGAAACTGGTTTACGGATGAGAGAATACAAAAACTATATATAGAAGATGTGCTGGCTAATCTCTCGCAAATTATTCATAGGACATCCTTACGCAATGTAAATTTAACCGAAGAAGTGGATATTGTAATGTACTCGAAACGGACAGAATGGTTAACACTGATGCAACAGGAATTTAGATTGCCGGATGAACGAGTCCATATGCATCAACTACATAATGAACTTCGATTTAAGAAAGCTTGTTCCAAGAAAATGATCGAAATGGTTAAGCTCATGGTGGGCAAGAAGAATATCAAGCTTACCGCTAAGGAAATAGGTGGAAAAGCACTATATCAGTGGTTTAGAGATAATTGGAAGGGAAATAGAAAGCAATTCATTTTGAGTGAGTTAAAGAATCATAATATATTGCTATTTGTAAAAACCTCAAAAGTTGGACGACAATATTGGTTATTTATGCTAGTGGATCAAGATGCATTCACCGATCACGTGGTTAGCGAGCATTATCGTAAACTATTGTAACAGTTCCAAAGGAAGATTTTCTCCCTAATAATAAGGGAAGATTTCTTCCTCTTATGATAAATTTGCAAATAAAGTGTCCAAAATGAGCCGCGAAGGGTGAATTGCCGAAGGCAAGAGGGAAACGGCGGCAGGTCGATGAATACCGTTTACGAAGCGTAGCGAAGTGGTTTTTATCGAGATGGTGAGAGAGTTTCCCCTTATATGGGTACAAACGTTAAGGTCAAAAGAAACCGTCAACAAAAATTTGTAAACAAATTATTTCTTTCCGTAGCCATCCAACAATAGTTGGCTGTCTTCATTTTATTTTTTTTAACATGACAGGTTGACGTGACCCTACTTTTCTATCTATAGGGGAAACTGGGGTCAGTCCATTGATATAGCCTAAACTTAGAAAGAATGAAATGAGAAATGGAGAAATGATGTTTACCTCATACCCAAGACACTTATTCATTTGTAGTCATGTTGCCTATTTTTAAAATTTGGCTGTTTTATACTGAAATTGATCTTGCTGAATATGGATTGGTATTTGCGAAATTTTAAACCACACAGATTAGTTGCTTAAGCTTACAAATTTGAAATGTGTCACGTGACACAATGAGCAGATTTACAATTATAGAATCATAACACGGGAACTCTGGCTACGAGCTAGGGTTCCTTTTTCATTTAGAGAGGAGAAATATAAATGCTATTAATGTTACAAGCATTAGTCATAGAAATCATACGCGCTTTCGCTTCGGTAAGTATGCTTTGTGGCTTGATTTGGACGATTCAGTTTTCAAAAGTCAGTGTGGAAAGGGGAATGAGCTGGATCGGAAAGCAAATTCGAAAACGTAGAAATGCTGATACCTTCCATAAATAGGAGTATTGAGAATTATGGATTTACAGAAAAGGAGCAAATTCTATAAATGAAATGGATGAAATTGAAGATTGATCAACTGGTACATGCCGAATATAATCCAAGGAAGGATTTAAAAGCGGGTGATCCAGAGTTTGAAAAGATCAGGAATAGTGTCGTCGAATTCGGTTATTGTGAACCAATTATTTGTAATAGTGATTATACCATTGTAGGAGGCCACCAACGTGCCAAAGTGTTGAAGGCACTCGGATACGATGAAGTCGATTGCGTCATAGTCGATGTGAATAAGTCGAAAGAGAAAGCCCTGAACATAGCGCTTAACAAAATTACAGGGGAGTGGGACTTTGAAGCATTGGCTGCATTATTAGATGAGTTGAAAGAAGCAGATTATAATATTGAGCTAACCGGCTTTGATTGGTCTGAAGCGGAGAAGTTGTTGGATACGCTACATGAAGAAACAGCCGATGATGAGGATGATTTTGATTTAGAAGAAGCATTACCTGAACATCCAATAACTCGAAAAGGCGACATTTGGCTACTTGGGAAGCATAGGCTCATATGCGGTGACTCGACTAATCCGCAGGATATCGTTTCAATGTTGATGGATGGGAAGAAGGCTCAGCTCATTGTGACTGATCCACCTTATAATGTGGACTATACAGGTAAGACCAAGGATGCTTTGAAAATTGAGAACGACAAGATGGATGACGACCAGTTTTATGATTTCCTATTGGCAGCCTATACTCAAATGTTTGAAGTAGCTGATGATGGAGCAAGTATTTATGTGTTCCACGCAGATAGTGAAGGTTTGAATTTTAGGAAGGCATTTATCGAAGCTGGATTCAAACTAGCACAATGCTGTATATGGGCCAAACAAGCGATGGTAATGGGTAGACAAGATTATCACTGGATGCACGAACCTGTATTGTACGGTTGGAAGCCAACAGGAGGACACTATTGGAACAGTGATCGTAAGCAAACGACATTGTGGCAATTTGATCGCCCCTTTCGGAATGAATATCATCCCACGATGAAGCCGATTCCCCTGATTAGCTACCCGATTAAAAATTCGAGCAAGTTTGGTGATATTGTGTTTGATCCATTTGGTGGTTCAGGTTCAACGTTGATTGCTTGTGAGGAAACGGATCGGATTTGCTATACGAGTGAGCTTGATCCTAAATATGTTGATGTGATTGTGAAGCGATATATTGCCCATGTTGGCGATTATAGCGGCGTGTATCTGGTTCGAGATGGTAATCAGTATGGTTATCATGAAGTTGTTGCTGAGTCGGCAAGGTCAGAGGTATCATGTGCTGACTAAACCGAAAGGGTGATTGAATTGGGTAAGGCAAAAGTGAATATGGTGATTCGGTTCCTAAAGGGCATGCAAGCCGAAAAGGTAAATGTGCTAGGGGCTGAGGAGGCTCAAGAGGATAACGAGTTGATTCAAAAGGTGATTGAGGATATCGAGTTGTTTTACGAGGCTGAATTGGAAGGGTAAGCTGATACATATGGGGAATGGGCTATCATAGTCTGTTCTCTTTTTTTGATGTCGGCGATATAGTTACTACTTATAGGGAAAAGAAGGAATTACATTCAAATTTGTTGAATTAAATCTGATAAGATAAATCAACATGTTCAACAGCATGAAAAGGGGAGCTAGATGATCTGGAATATAAGAAATCTTGTCACATTTGTATTTGTCATTGTCATGTGGATGATTGTGGATCGTTTACACATCAATAATGCGTTAGCTTTTATAATCATTTTCATCCTGATGTTTTTGATACTATATATGCCTATTCTTTTTACTGTATTATGGGATTCTAATTTGAAGAGAATTGAAAAGTTTTTACTGTCGCGAAAGAGTAAGCCAGAATACCATCTATTTTATGCTCTAGCCCATGAAATCGATGAAGAAGTAGAAGACTCAATCCGACTATTGCTCCATAAGTATAAGGGAATTCACAAACAAGCGTTATATAAAACCGTTTTTGCTTTCTATAAAAAAGAAATTCTGACGGTTAAAGAAGAAATCGAATTGATCAAACCACCTGCATATAAAAATTACTATCGAGCTATCGTGTGTATAGAAGAAGGAAATAATACGGAAGCTCTCAAAATCATTCATGAGATTCCAACGCCATGGATGAAAAACGCGCTTCTTTCCGAATTGGAGTTGAAATCAAATCATTATGCAGATGCCATTGAACTAGCACAACAAGCCTTGCATCAATCCAAAGGTTTACAAAAGTATGTGTTATTTAAAACGTATCAACGGAAATTCCCAGAGATGCAGCCTGCTAAGGAATGGTAACCTTAAAAACAGAAGTCTATGCACATTCGCATAGGCTTTTTTTCGTGATGGAGGTGAGTTAATGAGTAAGAATAGTAACAATCCAAAAAGAAATAAACCTAAAATACTGACCAAATATGATCAATTTGTTGTGCCAAGGCTCAGGGATATTCCTGTTTGGGTACGTGAAGGAGCAACAGATGAGGAGATTGCTAAGCGATTAAATATTCATATTTGGACATTAGGCGATTACCGAAGGAAGCATCCTAAATTTGCGGAAGCATTGGAACGTCCAACCAAGTGGGAAACACATGTATATCCTAGACTTGCGGAAATCCAAGTATGGTTTGAAGAAGGTATGAACGCGGAGGACATTATCAGGAAACTCGATATAGGTAAAACGACTTGGTACGAGTATATTGATAAACATCCGATGCTGGCTGAACTAGTCAAATGGAGCAAATCTGTCCCCATATCCCACGTGGAAAATTCACTTTTAAAAGCAGCTACAGGATATGAATATGAAGAAATAAAAACGATTATTGAAGAGGACAAAAATGGAAAAAAGAAGACGCGCATTGAGAAAGTGAAACGATATCAGCCTCCCAATCCGACAGCGATGATCTTCTACTTAAAGAACCGCGCACCAAATGAGTGGAATGATCGACGTGAGCTGGTGGTGAATACGAAGGCATTGGAACAGGAGCGGAAGCAGCTATTTCTAGATATGATCGAAGCCGATGTAGTGGATGCCGATTATGAAGCTATTGAGGAATCAGTGGATATTGAGGAAGGATACGTAGAGTCAGATGACTTGTAGCCATAACGTTATGCAGTCAGTATTTGTATAGATAAACGCCAGTTTCAGCCCTGATATAGCCTGTAAATGGCCCAAATTCAGTGCATAAGATAAGTTATGTAATCAGTGGACTTTGCCCCACATCAACGGTATGATGTGACACACGAGCGGAAAGGTGGGGGCAAAGATGGAGTATATTCAAGGGTTTGAAGCATATCTACGGAGCAAGGATCGAAGCAAGAACACAGTTTCGTGCTACATCCGGGACGTGTTGCAGTTCACAGCTTGGTATCAAAGGAAAACGGAATATGGACTGGATCAGTGGATTGAACTGGATGGCGTAGAATACAAGAAATATCTGCAAAGCACCAACCAAGCGATACTGACCATCAATCGTAAGATCGCTAGTATCAACGTATTTTCCCGGTGGATGTACCAGCAAGGAAATATTAAGGAAGAAATACATATCGAAGCGGTCAGGAACAAGGTTGTTCACCAATACAAAGGGTTAGCGGAAAAGGATTTGTGGAAGCTGCGGAATGAAATTCACCGGATGGGCAATCGAATCCATATCTGTATGATTGAATTGTTGCTGGGAACAGGGATACGAGTAAGCGAATTGGTTGGCATCAAGCTGAAGGATATTGAAATAAGTGAACGCAAAGGATTATTGAAGGTATTTGGCAAAGGAAACTCCTTCCGCACCATTCCATTAAATAAGGAAGTGCGAAAAGCCATTACCCGATATCTCGAAGTCAGGCCACAAGTGGAATCAGAATATCTATGTATTGGTCAGCGTGGAGCATTGGAACGAAATGCGATTAACCTGATCCTGAACAAATACGGAGATAGAATCAACGTGAAGGTCACGCCACATATGCTCAGACATACACTTGGCTATAAGCTGGTAAAAACGACTCCATTGACGACCATCCAGCAAATCCTTGGACATGACCACGTAGCAACTACCAATATCTATACCTTAACAACGCAGCAGGATATGGCTGAAGCCTTAGCAAATATCGAGTGGTGAGAAGCCACTCTTTTTGTCGTGGATGGAGGGGTTCTTCTATGTAGATAAACGGAGCCGCCAGCAAAGGGAGCAGAAATTTTTGTGATGATTTTATAGTGAATATGAGAAAGGAGCCACAACAATTGAAACGATAAACCAAGAACAACAACGCCAAACCGAATTGCTTAAGCAGTATATGGAGAAGCATTTCAAGCCGCCCAAAATGAAACAACTGATCGAAACGTTCTCTTTCTCTGAACTAAGAAAGCTTATCGGTGAGATGGACATTGAATTTTTTGCATTGGCCTATTTTCCTAAATATTTTGATCGAGCGTTTGGACAGTTTCACAAAGAGTTATTTTCGGAATTAAGACATATGCTTGCGAATACAGGACTGATTACGGCTTTCGGCCTCCCTAGAGAGCATGGAAAGTCCACGATCAGTTCCTTTTTATTTCCGTTGTATGCTACTTTATATGATAAATCACAGTTTACATTGATTATATCTGCCACAGAACAAATTGCTCTTCCATTCCTCGATATGATCAAAGATGAGCTGGAAACCAATCAGATGCTGATTGAGGATTTTGGGATTCGTAAAGGGAGCCGCTGGAACAACAATGAAATATGGCTCAAGAGTAAAGGTGGACTGGATTCTTGCATTATGATTCGTGGGATTGACGGTAGCTTGAGAGGAATTCACTATAAGCATCATCGTCCTACCTTGGTTCTAATGGATGATTTGCTCAAGGAGGATACGGCTCGATCCGAAGCTAAACGAGAACAAATTAAAAATACGTTTACGGATGTCATTCTGCCTATTGGGACAAGGAATACGAATATTCTGATCTGCGGAACGATTTTGAATGAAGAAGATATTATGGCCGATCTGCTCAAAGGTAAAATCCCAGGTGTGCGAAGTGTCCGTAAAGCAGCCGTGCTTCAATTTTCAGAACGAGATGATCTGTGGTCAGAGTGGGAACGAATGTATAATAACTTGCAAGACGAGGACAGGATCAATACTGCCTTGTCTTTTTTTATGGCGAATGAGGAGGAAATGCTGGAGGGTACGAAAATTCTATGGAACGAGTATTTGGACTATTATTATTTGATGTGCAAAAAGCAAGCGATGGGTGAAAAGAGTTTCTATAAAGAGTTACAAAATGATCCGCGCTCGACCGATGAGTACATATTTCAGAATCTCATGAATTGGGACAGGTTGCCTGAGTTTGAGGATATGGAAATGGCGATGTATATTGATCCAGCGATTAAAGCCGGAAAGAAGAATGACTATTCGGCCATTTCGATTATTGGACAGCATCGCAAAACAAAGCAGATGTATGTGATCGATGGCAATATCTATAAACTGTTGCCGGATGATTTGTTTCAAGTAGCCATTGAAAAATTGAAGCTTTACCCTGTAGATAAACTGGGTTTTGAAGTGAATCAAGCACAAAGCTATATGAAGCAGAAATTTGAAGAAGAGTTATGGAAAGCGAAGATACATACACCTGTAGAAAGTGTGCATTCAAAAGGGCAGAAGCATGAACGTATTATTAGCTTGGAACCGGAAATCAAGAAGGGACATATTCTGTTCAATGAAGATAACCTCAGATACAATCATCAGGTGAAGGACTACAATCGCAATTGTACATATGATGACGCGCCAGACAGTTTATATGGGGCTGTCCAATTGATTCAGTCGGTCAAGAGTCTAAAATTTTATGATCGCAGCTTGTTATTTTGAAGCTTCTGCTAGATATTCATTCATTATTTTGATCCGACCTCGGTAAGCTAACGAGTAGGAAAACGCAACAAATTTTATCCAATAGCGTCTAAATATGGAGGGGAGTTACTGTGCAACAAATTTAACCAAAAAGGGAGCTATCATTTATGAAAAAAGCATTCTTTGGGTTTTTTCTTGTAATCTTTTTATTTATTCCATCGTCAACTACTTATGCAGCAGAAAGTCAAATCAAAGTTGATGGTGTTGCTATTGCATCCGATGTGAAGCCCGAAATTAAGAACAAACGTACAATGATACCTCTACGTGTCATTAGTGAAAATTTGGGAGCTAGGGTCGAATGGTCCAATTCAAAGGTTATTCTCACTAAAAGCGATATGAAAGTAATGTTAACACTGAACAGTAGTACAGCGGAGAAGAACGGTAAAAAGATGCTGCTTGATGTAAAACCATACATGAAAAATAAGCGCATATTTGTTCCACTTCGTTTTATTGCAGAGACGTTTGGATGCAATGTCAATTACAGCAACTTTGCAGTAGCTGTTAATACTGAGCCATTGTTTATAGATGGTGTACAAGTAAAAGCATTACAACATGAATACCATATGACTTTGGGCGGCGTAGTTCAGCAGATTAATGGAAATGCATATAACAAAACGATCTATAATATTTTTGTAAAAAACAAAGGTAAAAAGGTCGAAGCACCTGCAGACTACTCTTGGAGAGGTACTAGTGACACACTTGGGTCCTATTATAAAAATGCACAATATGATTTTCTAGACCCAAAAGGGAACAGCTTAGTTCGTTTTGATGTTTATTCTTTATTTCGTTCTTTTCCATCTGAACCTTTAACAGGATACCCAGAGATTTTGATTCATGACGTATCTAAAGATGAGTGGTACTTATTTAGCGATACCGCAAATCGATCCATTGAAGAGTTAATTTATACCGCTGAAAAGAACGGTTTTATGAAGGTTATAAGTAATACAGTTGTATAAAGTGATTTTTTCTTATTACACTAATTGGAAACGATAGTTGACGAGCTTGTAATAGTATATCGATGCCAATAGATGCTTGTTATAGTCCCCGTTTGGCTTAATCACGGGTATGTAAGGAGGTTAATATTCTATGGACGGCTGGAATGAGGAGAAGGCTCTGGAACAGAGTGATATTCATCAATTGAGTGGTGAGATCTATCAGATCCTACACGAGAGGATTGACAAGCTAGGTGTAGCATATGGCATCGTTAGTGAATTTAGTTATAACCCTGAGGAACCACCGTTCTGGACTATTACTATCGAGGACTATGAAACTGTCCTTACCTTGGCCATCTTGTTCCAATATAAGAAACAGCATAGAAATTTGAAGGATGCGTTAACTCATTTTATGCGCGATCACTTCCCATACTTCACTTAAGCAGAGTATCAACGGTGAAAGGAAATTCAACTAACGGGGACACGTTAATTCAACAAGGAACTACCCAGTAAAGGTGGTTCTTTTCTTTATTCAAGCAACAATTACTTAACCTATTTTGAAAGGAAGCATGTATTTGCAAATTACGGAACAAATCGTATTAAAGTGTCTAAATGAACTCCACTCGATTACATTAGTTAAACAGAAATATGCAGATTACTATAATGGTCAGCATGCTATTCTCAAGAACTATGCGATGCAAGAAAGCCGAAGCAATCAAAAGCTCATTTTCAATTTCCCACGTAAGTTCGTGGATAATGAAGTTGGCTACCTGCTCGGTAAGCCAGTGAACTATGTGTCCAAGTCAGATCAGGATGAAGCCATACATAATATCGATGTACATATGAGTCATTGGGATAAGGAGCATAATCTACAGCTTCGAAAACAATCCGAAATCTTTGGAGAGAGCTTTGAGTTGAATTATATTGATTCGGATGGCCAGTTTTCAGCGACGGTGCTATCCCCTTTGAATGCCTATGTACTGGAAGATGGAACAGCAGAACAAAATGTATTACTTGGTCTACATAAATTTACCCGGCGATTTAATAAGGAAGTGTACTTGGACGTGTATACTGATCATGAAATTCTACACTATACAATCGGCAACGACGACAAACACAATCGGAGTAGGTCGAACCAAATATCTGAATTAAAATATATCGGCAAACATAATCACATCTTTGGAAGAGTACCGCTCATCTCCTGTCTAGCCAATACGGAGAGAAAAAGTGGCTTCCATGATGTGATTTCTTTATTTGATGCCTATAACGCATTGAATTCCGATTTGGTCAATGAAATTGCAGATCACCGCAATGCCTACCTGGTGATTGAGAATGCCAAACTGGAAGCAGAGGACTTATTGAATATGAAGAAGATGGGTATTATTCAGGTTCCCGCTGGTGGGAAGGTAAGTTGGCTTACGAAAGAGATTAACGATTCCTTTGTGAAGAATGAATTGGATAACATCGAACGCAAAATTTTCGACATGATGGATCAGGTTAATTTCAATGAAAACTGGGCCAGTAATACATCTTCCTTAGCTCTACGAAATAAGTTGCTGAATTTAGAGAATCGAGTAGCAATGCGTGAAGCCTTAATGGAAAAGACAATCAAGCAGCGATTACGGAATTTCTTCACGTTCCTGCAAATTAAAGAAGGCGTTCAATATGATTACCGGGATATTGCGGTTAAGTTTACTCGCAACTTGCCGACAGATTTGGTTGGGATGGCAGATGTGATTGTGAAACTGAAAGAAGTGGTCTCACAGGAAACATTGCTGACGTTGCTTCCGTTTGTAGAGAATCCGAAACTGGAATTCAATAAATTTCATTCGGAGCAGCAACGATTAATTGCTACGGATAAGGAGATCTCAAATGCAGAATAAAAATAGCATCAAGCGACTGGTGAAGAATAATTGTGCTTGTTATCTCGGAGCAAAGCACGGTATTCAAAACTATTGCTGTTTACAGGATGGCCCATGTGTATTTTTTGCTCAAGATGATGGTCTGCCCCGTTGTACATATTTTGAAAATGGAGTGCTGCCAATGGATGAGAAGCTGGAGCGAGAATATAAGTCTGATCGGAATGTAGAGGTTGGGTTTAATACAGCAAAACCGAGGGTGAACTGTACACGTTGTGGAGGAACATTTTCGGCAAATTCGAATCGGCAGAAATACTGTGACAAGTGTAGAGGTAGGGCGAGAAAAGAAAGTATCAGGATGCGTGTTCGGAAGTTCAGACAAAAAGACAGCTCGATGTAACGCTTTAGAGGTTGAAAAAGTCATATAAACAAAGGGTTAAAAATAGGCGGAAATGAGGAGTTGGTATGCTTGTACCTTTTCGTCACTTTTGCGTTTTCTAATGCGTTACATGATTGTCTTGAACATGATATTCAATATGATACAGTTTCAGCATACATATACGTTTCTGAGGTTTAGGTAAGCAATAGGGTGGATGTAACGCTTTAGGCTATCCAAAATACGCATAAACAAAGGATGAAAAACAGGCAAAAGTGGGGAGTTGGTATGTTTGTACCTTTTCCTCGTTTTTGTTATTTCTAAAGCGTTACATTGCTGTCCTGAGCATGACATTAAAAGGCTCCATACATAAGCGTGTTTGGTTCTGAGGAGTCGGATGGGCAATAAAGGAGATTAACGAAAATGAAATTAGAACAAGTGAAGCAGTTGATCGAAGAAAACCAAACGAATGAGGAATGGAAAACGTTTCTTCAGAGTTTGAATCCGTATAGTGTAGAAGGGATAGAGCGATATATCCAATCCAACAAGGAAGCAAAAAGTTGGCTCGATAACACGGTAGACAAGCGATCCGCTAAATCGCTGGAAACGTGGAGAGCCAATCATCTGGAAAGTGCAGTGGACGCTGAGATCAAGAAGCGATTCCCAGCTAAGGATGAGAAAGAAATTGAAGTCGAGAAGCTGCGAGCCGAAGTGGAGAATATGAAGCTAGAGAAGCAGCGTGAACGGTTAACCAGCCAAGCGATTAAAATTGCATCCGAAAAGAAACTTCCACTCCCGTTAGTGGATTTTTTTATTGGTACAGATGAAGACGCAACGACAGCGAATTTAGATATGTTGGAACAATCGTTACAACTGGCAATTCAACAGCAAGTCGAGCAACGACTCAAAGGAGATGGCTATACACCTCCGGCTGGTTCAACAGGTAGCACATTTACATTGGATTCGATCAAAGGAATGTCCCAAAACGAGATTAATCAGCATTGGGATCAAGTCAAACAAGCATTACAAAACAAATAATAATCAATAGAAAAGGACAGGGTGATTAGATATGTCAGTACAAAATTTTATTCCTACCATTTGGAGCGCACGTTTAAATGAAAGCTTGAAGAAGAATCTGGTGTATGGGAAAGTGGTCAACACCGATTACGAAGGGGAAATTCAAGGTCAAGGTTCCACCGTGAAAATAAATTCGATTGGGGCAATAACGATTGGCAACTATGACAAAGTTGCAGGAATCGGGAATCCACAGGAACTGGATGCTACGCAAAAGACGCTGGTGATCGATCAGGCGAAGTATTTCAATTTTCAAGTGGATGATGTGGATGCTGCTCAAGCGAATGTGAATCTACTGGATGGTGGGATCGTAGAAGCTTCGTATGGGCTTGCTAATGTGGTGGATCAGTATCTCGCTGGATTTTATACTGAGGTTAGAGCTGAGAATACAATCGGTAATGATACAACACCTATAACTCCAACGAAAGATACGGCCTATGATTTACTGATTGATCTAGGCGTACTATTGGACGAAAATAATGTACCTGAAACGGAACGATTTGTGGTGGTTCCCGCATGGTACTATGGCTTGCTGCTGAAAGATGCACGTTTTACCAAAGACCCAAATATCATCCGCACAGGCTATGTAGGAGATATTGATGGCATGACCGTTTATAAATCAAACAATGTGCCGAACACAGCAGGAGCCAAGTATAAAATTATTGCAGGTCATAAGAGTGCCATTTCGTTTGCCGGACAAGTGGATTCGGTGGAAGCCTTCAGACCAGAGAAACAATTTTCAGATGCAGTGAAAGGATTACAAGTATTCGGAGCTAAATGTATCAAGCCGGAAGCTCTCGCTGTACTCACAGCCAATAAGTCTTAATTGAAAGTGGATGATATGCAAACACATTATAATAGAAGAAACACGTTTAGGGTGTCTGCTTTGGATGCCCTTATTTTCATTTTTGGAGGGTGATAAGATGTGGTTTTTGAATCAGGAAACAGACTGCACATGGGAAGTAACAGATCAGGAGTTAATGCTGCGGTTACAGGCTAGTGGGCATTATGAGCAAGTGGAGGAATCTCAACCAGATGAGACTAAGCAAGAAGCAGCCCAAACGAAAGTACAAGCTACCAAGAGCATGAAGCGTACCGAGAAGGCACAGGTAAAGGAGGAACAGGAGATAGCAAATGAGTGAGCTAATGGATTTGATGAAACGATTATTAGGCATGGAACCAACAGACATATCTAAGGATGATATCCTGATCCATTATTTGAATAAAGCGAGGAGTAACATTTATGGCTATTGTAATGTTTCAACACTACCAGTGGAATATGATGATGTTATGGTCGATTATGCGGTGTATCTCTATAAAAATCGGGATTCGGTTGGTCTAATAGATAAACAGGAGGGAGAGCGATCTGCTACCTATGAAACAGGCATTCCGACAAGTATTCGATTGGCTCTTCCTCTACCTAAAATCAAGGTCGGAACAGATTAATGTTCTATGATACAAAGCTGGAGATTTTGGATGTTACTCATTTCAACTCTGTTATGTTAGTAACGGCAGATGTACAACCAAATCGTAAAAGCTTTTCATTTGAAGATGGTTACATACTAGAGACGACATATCGAGCTTTCTGTCCAATGGAATCCTTATTGCAATTAAACGGCTATGTTCGAATTGGCAAGGATATTTTTATTATTTTGGATAAGAAAGAATGGAGCGATTATATGGAGTTATATCTGTATCGCTGTAAGCAGGATTTTGCAATGGAGGTGAAGGAGTGACACGGAGCTTAGAACCCATGCTGGATTTCTTTCTACGAGAGAAGGGAGAGCTTGTACATATCAAGGATATGCGACAGCTTGCTCTAATTCAGGATGCGACAAATACCATTCAAATGACCGATGAAAAAATTATTCGTGCAGCAACACCTTTACATACAGGAGATATCGTGGATTATGGTTATGAACGGTATCTGATCACCAGTCAGGTGGATCGAAATGAACAGTCTTGTCGAGGCAGAATGAAAAAGTGTAACCAACGGCTGGCTCTAAACTGGAATGGAGAGGTGAAATGGTTTGATGCTGTGGTGGAAGCCAGAACATTTTCAACGGAAACAGGTAAAGTTATCTCCATGCCAGAGGGAAATATTATGGTTAGTCTACAGGACAATGCAGATACGAGGGGCATTACATTAAGCCAACGGTTTTATATGACTCATCAGCCATTTAAAATAGTCGGAATGGATTGCACGATGAATGGCATCATCCAATTAAGCTGCACATTAGATAGCATAAATACAGCTTACGATGATGTAGGACATAACATAGCTGACCGTTGGAAATATGAGATTGCTCATACATACGCATTACAAATCAATCAGGAGACGATAGCTCATGTGCTGATCAACAAAACAATACAGTTGAATGTGACTGCTACGGATAATGGGAGTGAGATGGTGAATCCAGCGATTACCTATATATCTAGTGATCCAAGTGTAATTAGTGTAGACCAGCAAGGTCAGGTGATGGGTATCGCTTTGGGACAAGCAAGCATTACCGCAAAATTAACGTATCACCCAACAGTACTAAGTACCATTGAAATGAGAGTTGTCGAAACAGGAACACATTTCTATACGATAACCATTACCGGCAATTCATTTCTAAAAACAGGCCAAAGCGCCTCATACGTTAGTCATATTTATGATCATGGAATAGAAGTGTTTGACCAGTCTGTAGGGTGGAGTCTACAAAATCAGGATCATTCAACTCCGATCATGGGGAGCATAACAGCCAATACAGGAAATAGTGTAACCATAAAAGCTGGAAGTAGTAGTGGGGCGAATAACAAAGCCCTTGTACTGACTGCCACCTTAGTAAGCGATCCTAGCATGACAATAGAAAAGACCATTAGCCTTAAGAATTTATTCTAAGTTTTATATCTATCGGCTTGCCTTTGTGGTGAGCCATTTTTATTTCAAAGGAGCACATACATATGCAACGAAAATCTATTGATTATCTACTGAGTCTAAGCCTGTTAAAACAATTGAGATCACAACATGTCATTACAGAAGAAGAGTTCATAGCGATTGATGAGCTTAATAAAAAGTCTTTCAAGTGCCTATAACATGGGCAGAAATGGACTTGATGATGTGCCGCACGCATTATAACATGTGACCGTATAAAGAAGATATCGAAGGGAGAAACGTCTATGGCACAAGCCGCAACCGCAAAAAAAGTCGTGATCGTTCCCATTAAAACGATGGACATCGTAGAGGGAATTCAATCTATTCAAAAGAAGAAAGTCGCTGCCTATTGCCGGGTCAGTACCGATTCCGAGGAGCAAAAGGAGAGCTATACCAATCAGGTGAATCACTATACTCAACACATTCAAAACAACTTGGAATGGGAAATGGCTGATATTTACGCAGATGAGGGCATCAGTGGAACCAACACCAAAAATAGAACGCACTTTAATCGGATGATACAGGATGCCCGAAATGGTAAACTGGATCTCATTCTGGTCAAGTCGATTTCGAGATTTGCGAGGAATACACTGGATTTATTGAAATATGTACGGGAACTGAAAAGTCTCGGAGTGGCTGTATTCTTTGAACGAGAGAACATTAATACACTCGATACAACTGGTGAAGTATTACTGACCATCCTGAGTTCTCTTGCCCAAGACGAGAGTCGAAACATTTCGGAAAATAGTCGATGGGGAATATTACGTGGCTTCCAAAACGGCAAAGTCTTTTGCAACACGAATCGCTTCCTTGGCTATGATAAGGATGAACAGGGTGAATTGGTCATTAATGAGAAGGAAGCCGAGATTGTACGGCGAATTTACGAAGAGTATTTGGATGGCAAAAGCTATCAGGCGATTGCTAGAGGATTGATGCGAGATCACATCAAAACGGCTGCGGGAGGCAGTAGATGGTGGGATTCCTCGATTACATTAATATTAACGAATGAGAAATATTACGGAGCCTTGCTTCAGCAAAAGACGGTGACTGTAGATTTTTTGACTCACAAACGAATCAGGAATAAAGGACAGGAGCAGCAATATTTAATTGAGGATAACCACGAGCCGATTGTATCCAAGGAAATATTTGAAGCGGTACAAAAAGAGAAGGCACGACGCGCCAAGCTAAAAGGTAATGTCATGGGGGAGAGTAAAAGATACTCCAGCAAATACGCACTGAGCAGTAAAGTATATTGTGGATGCTGCGGGACCATTTTTAAACGGCGAACCTGGAACAGCAATAACCCATCCAAGAAGGTCGTATGGCAATGCAAAACGTATGTCAATGAAGGGAAAGCAGCATGTGATACCAAATCGGTTGATGAACAAGTTTTACATTCCGCGTTTGTACGATTGTTTAACCGGATGTATGAGAACAAGGAAAGATTCATGAAGACGCTGAAAGGAAATATTGTATCGGTACTTTCCAGCAAAGTAGGGCAAGAACAGTTATTAGACATTGAAGGAAAGATGCAACAATTGAAATCCGACTTGAAGGAATTAGTGAATCTCAAGCTACGGAATCAGATTGATGAGATTGTATATGGTGAAGAAACGAATAGACTTTCTAGTGAGCTAAACGAGCTACGGCAACAGATGCTGATATTAGAGGAGGAAGAGGATCAGAAGGAAAAAATTAAGGAACGAGTCGATGAGATTATTCAGCTTTTAAGCTCACAGCAAGATATACTGGAACAATTTGATGATAACCTATTTAATGCGTTGGTGGAGAAGATCACGATCCTCTCACCAGCGCATTTTGTTTTTACCTTGAAAAGTGGAATGAGCATGGATGAAATCATTTAAGGTTAATAGAACATTGTTAAATGAATTTATGGACTAGAGAAAGCATAGGCTGAAACGATTAATGAGCTAACGAATAGTTGTGGGTTGTATGACGGGAAGGATCAATCGAATCCCGTCTTTAACTCCTTCCATATAGATGGATTGCTTGTCCTGACTTAGCTGATAACCTATAGCTTCTTCCCATTCGGATAGCAGTTGCTGAACATCCTCATTTTGATTCATTTTGAATTGATCCATTTGCGTAAATAAGTTTTTTTCCTCAGATGAACATGAAGCTTGTTCACTGGCAAGCTCTAATTGATAAAAACGTTGGCGTAACGCTTCGAGAAACCAATCTGGCCAATTTGACATAGCATATTTCCCTCCCGTGGTTGAAGTGTGTGTATGTTAACTCTGATAGGGAGGGATGGCAAGTCATTGTTTTAGTGCAGTAAGTGGCTTGCTATGTTACTTAGTTACTAATCTTGAACAGATAAAAGACTTATCCACCTTATAAATCAAGTTGGAATGAGCCTTTAGGAGTATAATAATTTTGAAAGCAATTTTCTTACTCAACAAGACCCGTGAATTGGGTAATCAAATATATGTGCTCAATTAGTTTGACTTTTTCTAGATTTTCTACCTTTTCGGAACCGCCTAATCCTAGAAGTGGAACATAACCAAAGCATTCATCAAATGCTGGTTTTCCGTATTTTTCAATGGCATCAGGATATGGTAGCCAATCTAGATCGTTTTGTAGGGATGAATCATCCTCTAGGTCAGAGAAAAAAAATTCAAACCCAGATGATATGCCATGCATCTTTCCTCTTCTAAAATTAAGTAAAAGTAAATATTTATTATCTTCCCAAATAAGTAGATCTCCCATGGAAGTAGTAAATAAAACCAGAGCCTCTTTGCTTCTCACATACACCTCTTCTAGCAAAGAATGAAATTCATCTGGGTTTACTATTTTTAAATATCCATTTAGGATACTACCAAAGCCATACTGTTTCCAAACTTCTATTAATTGCTCAGGTACTTTACCTTCAAATTTATTAATCAGTTTTTCAGAAGCCTTTTCATGTAGCTCAAAATCATTAAAAATTCCAATATCCATCCTGATCTCCCTCTGTTAATTTGTTAGTTTAATATTTAAATGAGTTGACTTTCTTTCTGCCTCGGTCATAGATTCAGCAGCTGATCTTACATGTTCATCTATTTTACCCGCCCTTTTTTTCCATTGGGAGCCAAGAGAAGAGTTAATCCTTCTATCCCCCACTCCACTGACATGTTCTGGTATACCTCCAGCAATTTGATCAGGATTATGTAATGCCGCCTGACCATCTAGCCATTTACTAGCTTGTTTTTTTGCTTCTTCTTTATCTACTCCTTCTTTTCTTAACTCAGTAACCTTATCCAGGTATGCTTTTTCTCTCGCAGCTTTTTGCGCAGTATCACCTTCGGGTGCTCGTCCTTCTTTTAAATATCTATCTCTATTTTTGATAAACTCATCAACGGTTAAGGAATTAAGTCCTTCCTCTTGAGCCTTTAGCTGTCTTTCAAATTCTACTTTATCATGTTTTGGATTCCTTTTGAAATTGACTTCAACTTCAGAGATTCGGGGAATTTTTTTTAGATTAGCTTTACCCGTCCCCTCAGTTTTAGTTTGACTCGATTTCGGCTCATTCGTTGGCTTCAAGGGTTTTGGTTCTGGAGCATCTTTGGAATTATGATGTTTCCCTTTTCCACCTTTTATTTTTCCCTTACCCAGAAGAGAGCTAATTAGCATCCCAGCTAATGTCTCACCCTCCATGTAACTTTGGCCCTTCTCTAACATCCGTTTATCGTCTTCTTTTAAACCTTTGAGATACTCTTCTCTGGCATTTTCCTGATCCAAAACATAATTTTTAGCAAATACCAAATCTCCCTTTGCCTCTTCATATTGGCCCGACACTATAGTACTTATAGTATCCACAGGATGCTCGATAAGAGCATCTTTTAACTGTTTCAAGCCTTCAACGTTCGCTTGAACTGTTTCCTCCATGCCCTGGAAAAAGAGTGTGGTTTCCTCGCCAAAGCTTTTTTTAGGGGGTTCGGGACGATTAGCTTCCCAGTCACGAATACTTTGCTCATACTTTCTTGCTCTCTGTAATTTTTCTTCTTCTGGGGAAAGCGGCTTAGGAGGAGGTTGTTGCTTCATATAATCCCTAATCCATTTTTCACGAACACTTTTAGGAACCTGCTGATACGCATGAACCATCATCTTAGAATCTTGCAGCAAGTTTTGAACCAGCTCCAATGTTCCACCGGAATGAGCCATATGACGAGCACTTGTATACACTTTCCCCAAAATCCACTTGTTATAATAGGCTTCCTGAGCTCGCTCATACTCGTATTGACTGACCAGTCCCTGCATTGTTAAACCAGCCAAGTATTTTAACGGATGAATTCTGGTTCCCTTACCGCCTCCTCCAACGATAGGGGTCCCTTTGCTCCGAACAGGGATCGCTGCGGTTGCTTTCAGAATGACACCCGAAGCAGGCCCACTTAGTGCTCCTATAACAGCACCAGCCACTTTTCCCATCACCGGAATGGAGCCTAAAAGCTTAGATACCGTACCCATCAAGGCTTTGGCTTGTTGAAGCGCTGCTGGGGTCGTAACTTTTGCTTTAGGGGTAGGGGCTTGGCTACTAGATGAATCCTTTGTCGCTGATTGGGCTGCTTCATAGGCTTTTATACTCATCAATGGCGGCTCCGGTACAGGAGGGAGGTCAGCCACGAAAACAGGAGCTTTCACCGTACCTTCCTGATAAATTACTGGAGCGTGGGTATCCGTCTCACCATCCAGTACCATGCTGCTGGCTCCGCCTTTCAGATATAGCGCCGTTCCAGCTTCCAGCGACAGTTCCTCACCTGCACCCAGCTTCACATGACCACCCTGAATCTGTACATCCCCCGGACTGTTGATGGTGATGCCAGTATCCTCGTGCAGTGTAATAGAAAATCCATCCGAGGTGGACAGGTTCAATTCTTGCTCAGACATTTCGACGGAGCTACCTTGCACATGTTGCCATACCTTCACATTTGGCTGTCCATTGGTGTGGCGTTGTTGTCGCAGTGAATCCGTGACATAGGCATCTTGTTCGTGGTGGGTAGGCAGATACAACTCTACCTGTTCCCCGATTTCAGGCATATCGTACCAGCCACTATGTTCTTCGGCGACATAACGGGTGGCTACGGGAAACCAGCACGCTTTAGCAGGATCTTGCTTCGGATCGATGTCCAGTTGTAGCTGTACAAAATCTCGCAGTACCTTGAGCACCGTTCCTGTCAGCGAAATCCCGGTGGTTTGATCGTTTTCATACCGGGCATAGCGAATATTCTGTTCGGCTTGAAGATCGTAACGGGTACGCAGCAATCCATCCGTTAATGTGGTCACTGCTCGAACCACGACCAACTCTTTACCTTGTCCAATGGGTAACGTAATGAGGTCGCCAAGCGCATAGTATTGCAGACTTTCAATCATATAGGTGACATACGAGCTAGCACGTTCTCCCGGCTTTTCCGCATCCAATTCATGAAACGTTTTCCGTACCCGATAAAATACATCCCGTTCCACCTTGTACTGTTTGCCTTCAGGCATCCCGAAAAAAACTTTGGGCGAGGCAGCGGTTACCTCTGGCACAAGTACGGAACCAAAGCGAGAAGCGAGACGTTTTAAAAACGCCCAATCGGTCTCCTCATATTGTAAAACAAATGCCTCCAGTTTGGCATAGTTCGTGACGGTATCAATGGCATCTCCGTACTGATATTTTCGAACCAGCGCAGTGACCAGATCATCATAGGTACGATGAATATCTTGATAGGAACGTTTTTTCAGCTTGATATCCATTTGATAGGAATGGGAAGCGGCTTCCAATTCAAAGGTGTATACTCCCCGTGTGCAATTCACAGACATTTGCGTAATGATCCCGTGAAACAGTCTTCTCAGCGATTGTCCCTGATCATCCAACTGACGAATCACAATCGGCTCTTGCTCCATATTTTGACCGATACAAGCGGCTCCCTGTTCTTCGGAGAGCAACCCACTGATATGTAAAAAGGCATGATCATTAATGGTACGTGTTATTTGAAGTTGTTCGATGTGTTGTGGCTGAAAGGGACCATACAAGCGTAGGCTTTCATATCCGATCCCATCTGATAATATGCTCAAGTGAGTTCATGACTCCTTTCTAGATTTAATGGCTGATTACAAAAGTAAAGTGCAGTATTTTTAATTCGAGTCTGACTAATAGAAGAAATGGATGAATACAACTTTGAGTCAAGACCTATATGTATCACTGAGTTTGTTGGGTATAAAGTTACGAGATGTGATATTTAAATAACAGTCCAGCATATGTATTTATCGGTTAAAAGAGAGATTTAGTTTACAGAATGACCCATTGATTGGTGTATTTACTATGTGTATTTTTGGAAGTAGGAGAAATGAGAGGGGTTTAAGTTGTGTACAGTGACGGTTATTATCAATACTTTCATTACTTACCTGGTCGAATAGCTGTGTAAACAAAAAAACGCATTTAGTTTACTCGACTAAATACGTTTTTTCGATTTAAAAATGCATATTTATGTTTTATTAACGACCTCTGAATGAACCCACATGTGTAAGATCGTTGCTGTTAATGACTTGAGCTGGAGTTACAAAAGCCTCTTTATTTGGAGTACAGTAACCTATAATATAGTCTGTGTCATAGTTTCCATAATAGAATGCTTGCCAAATAAATTTAGAGCAGTAATTAGGGTTTATAGTTTTAAGTTGAAAGTTATCCCAAGAATAAACAGGTATATGGTAACTTGTTACCGAAGAGTAATTGTTTTTTGCCCAATTAGCTGCGTTACGACCGTGAGTCGCTCTATAGACAGCGATTAGTTCATTAGGATTATGCCTCATTTGGTAATAAGAAATGGTATCCCTTTTTCCGCCTTCTCCTTGATTATCATTAACTGGATTTACATGATAAACATATAATCAGGTCCAATGATATCAACATGTCCAACAATCATTGCGCTTCCGCCTAATGCTTTTGATGAATAAAGTACATCTCCTACCTTAACTCTGATATTGGTTCCTGGGTAGGTTGAATCTGGCTCTAACGCTGATGGAGAAAAGTCATACGTGGCCTCTGGAGCACTTATAGAAGGATCAACCTCAGAAGCACTTACAGACGTTATACCAAAAAAAGAGGTAAAGAAGAGAAGCATTAGTAGAGCAGGTAAAAAAACTTTGATTTTTTTTCATAATAAACCTCCATTTTCCATAAATTTAAATGCAATACTAATTATACACAGAATGTTCTGGAAGTAAATAGAATAATAAGGTATGATTATCCTAAAAGAAGATTTGTATGTATGAATAAGATGAGGGAGATGAAAAATTGAATTTTTATAATCATAGATGGGTTCAGATATTAAGCGTAATACTCTATCCCATTTCGGCATTCATCATATTAAGTAATGGTGATAAGATAGTTTCATGGGGGACACCAGCAGTCATTGCAATTTTGTTTTGTTTTCTTTGGAAGAATGTTCAACATCTAATGATTTCCAATGCATTGTTATGGATTTTATCAGTACCAATTTGGTTGTTTTTGATTGAGGGAGGGCAGGGAGCAGAAGTTTTCATTGCATCTTTACCATTCATCATACCCCTATATATATTTATTGTGTTTCTACCAGAAATTATAATTGTTTTGATTAGGAATTTCCTTCTCAATAAGTTTAGACGGTAGCGTCAAGAACTATGTGTAAATGAAAATAACCTTTCTTGTAGAAGTTGGTATTCATCTTTGCTGGTGAACATGATGAGTCCGCTACAGAAGGGCAACCAATGGATTTATGCTCGCTTGTCAGAGACTCACGTTATCTGATTGCCTCGGATTGTAGTCATAGACTATGTTTAGAGAACAGCCCCGATTAATCAATGATTCTATTCTTTTCGATAGACATGCTATTTCTGATCATAAGTATATTCTTTCCATCGTCTCGACACATGTGGAGTGCGTGGTAGTATTATATCGAGATGAGATTAGTGGCTAGACTATAACATTACATGTTGACATTAAGAAATAATGCTTGATAGTTTAATGGGTAATTAATCAATTGCTCTTGAAGTATTGTTGTAGGGTTTGAGGAACATTTAATGTCTGGTAAAAAAGTTTGGAACAGAGGGGGAACTCCCCACGTCTCTATACTGAAACCCGCTCATTGAGCGGGTTTTTGTTTTTAATCACTTTTATTGTAGACCAAATGTAGACATGAAATATTTAAGACATTGAGTTAAGTGAGAGCTTTTAGTTGTAGAATTTTGCTACGTTAGTACAACTGCTGTAATCCTTCGAGAAACCAATCTGGCCAATTGGCGTGGGATTTCACCCTTCCGCGATTTAAGTGTGTATGTTAACTCTGATAGGAGGATGGAAAGTCATAGTTATTTATAGTGTTAAAAATGGAGATGCGTTTTATAATTTCTTATATAGGCATAAGAAAAGCCATGGTGCAAGACATAATCTTATCAGTTAAACGAGATTATCCAGTAGATATTAAAACAAAGCTTCCTTGGTCCTGGCAAAACTAAAAGGCTCAGTCCAACGGAATATTACTATTTTCGTTCATTCTTCGTTTGTAATGTTCTTCCGGCAGCTAGTATGTACTGCAAAGGGTCACTTATTTTAAGATACGACAGACTTTGAGACACGTGACCTTCCTGATTAACTTTTAGACGTTTTCGATCCGGGATATCTACAGACGCGAAATCTGCATCCATTTCTACCGTTTGATTAAAGAAGCCAATGATGTGCAAATCTTCTTTCCCTTCACTAATCGTAGGGCCTGTCCCATTTAACCCACTCACCGTGATACTCCCTCTGGTTTCGCTTGCTGAGTTTTTCTCTTCCACAAGTTTGAAATTTTGAATACTCAGTGCAGAAGGATTGTCAACAATGGATCTTCCTCGATCCAGTTCTATTACTCTTTGAAAAATCTTGCTTTGGTCAAAAGCTGGATCTTTTACAATCACTTTGTTGTTCATATACTCAAACGGGATATTCATACTTCTCAGCAATACCCCAAGCGGAATGACAAAGGCATCCTGAATCACTTCGGGCTGAATGTCCATCTGTGCTGAAGTATCGTTCAGTTTATATGTTTTTGCTCCCTTTTGAAACACAATTTCGTTTGACCTCCACCTGATTTTTGCTTCCTGAAGTTTACCGTTGTAATCAACTTTTGCACCAAGAAGCTCGGTAACGGAACGAAGCGGAACCATGAGACGTTATTCTTCATTAACGTAGGGACCAATCGGTGTGCAGTACAAAACGTCATAATCATTCACTTTGAGCAAAGAGGTTCCATTGATATGAATAGAGTGATTAATCGGTGCTACATTAGCGTTAAAAGAAGAGGTTCCAAATATAGCACTCACAAAAACCACAAGAGATAATACGGCCGTTCTATAAAAATATTTTCGTTTCATTTTTCAACCTCCGTGAATTGAGATAGGTTGTGTTAGGTCGCATGTTTGCTTCGGAGCAGTGATAGTTTGTCCTTCTTTAGTTTTAAATAAATTTTCTCCAACTTGCTCTGCATTAGACCACTGCTCCAATAATTCGGACTTGTTTGCAAGAATCTCTCCATCATCTCGAATGTATACGACTTTAAAATTCCATGACAGTCAAACGCTTGCTGGAGCTTGTACCATCTATTCCTGATAAGTACCTCAAACGCGCTCTATTATAATGTATTCGCACTAAATTTATGAATAAGAATAGACCCTACATAATTGCGCAGGAATTGTCGGATGGATACATTCAACTACTGTTATTCTATTGATGAAGGAGGTCATATAGTGGATTTGCTTAAGAGCATGAATGAAGCGATAAGGTATATTGAAGAGAACCTGATTAACGAAATTGATTTTAAAGAGGTAGCAAGGTTGGCTTACTGCTCTGAATTTCATTTTAAAAGAATGTTTTCTTTTCTTGCAGGTGTTACGTTATCAGAATACATCCGCCGCAGACGCCTCACTCTTGCAGCATTCGAGCTTAAAGATAACAAACTAAAGGTTATTGATATCGCGATTAAATACGGGTACAATGCACCAGATTCTTTTACAAGAGCTTTTCAAAATTTACATGGATTAACGCCGTCTGAAGCCAGAATTAATGGCCGTTCACTTAAAGCATATCCACGAATGACCTTCCAGTTATCCATTAAAGGGGGAAGTGAAATGAACTATCGAATTGAAGAAAAAGGGGCATTTTGCATCGTTGGTATCAAGAAAAGAGTTCCCATTATTTTCAACGGAGTCAATCCAGAGATTGCTGCGATGTGGGAAAGTTTAGAGAGTGAAACGATCAATAATCTTAAAAGTATTTCTAATGTCGAGCCTATGGGGTTGCTTAGCGCATCCACAAACTTTTCTGAAGGTAGAATGGAGGAAAAAGGGGAGCTTGATCACTATATTGGCGTTGCAACAACAAAGGAGTGTCCAGATAACCTAACACAACTTGAAGTTGCAGCCTCAACATGGGCAGTATTTGAAGCAATCGGATCATTTCCTGATACTTTACAAGATGTGTGGGGGCGTATTTATTCCGAATGGTTTCCATCCTCAAACTATGAACAAATAGAAGGTCCGGAAATCCTGTGGAATGAGAGTAAAGATATAACCTCACCGACTTTCAAAAGTGAAATATGGATACCCATCTTGAAAAAGTAAAATATGCGTGTGATCATGAGGTATTTCTTGAGCTGTTTCGGCAGCTCTTTTTACAATTGCGCTCATTTTGTGAAGAAGGTATTTCTTTTAAGGTACAGCCATTTGGCGTGAAAGAAAGGATAATTTATTTCACGAGACTAATGATTTGAATAGAAATAATATCTATTCATTTAGTTGTACTTTTAAAACTTCTAAGTTTGATATAATCCTTATCTTGGAATGTCAAAGAGTCTTATTTTATCTTGCACACTAAATTGTCATAATAATCTTATCTATTATTCTCCCATTGCTACGTATCTACGTACCACATCCGACATCATCCTTTGCTACACTTTCTTTAAAGGAGATGATAACTTTGGATACTCAACCCAAGATACCAAAGAACGTGGAACATACAAACTCATCTAAAAATACAGCTAAAGAATACGAAAGTTTGGTACAGCAGGAAGACGAACACATAGAGAGACTTAAAACATGCACAAAGCTCATTTGGGATGCGCTGGCTATTATTTCACAAAAGGCAAGTGTACTGCACATGGAAACCGTCAAAGAAGCAGCAGACCATCTTCATATCATGGAACTGGATTTACGAAGAGAACTGTTTAAAGTTCGTTTGAAAAAAAGTATTTTGGCAAACAAAATGAAGCAAACCCAAGCATAGCAGCGGAGGGGGCGGAATCGTTCTGAAGAAGTGGAGCGTTCGCCTTTGAACCCGGATTTTAACCGTTAAAATATAATCAAAAAAATCAGGAGGCAACAGCGATCGGAAGAATGATCCGTCCACGTAGCGGCCTCATATGCACGTACTTGCTCAATCCACCCAGTAATCAATTTTCTCAATAACCCGACATGACCTTTCACGGTCTAATCGGGTTTTCTCATTTCAATCCCTCTATCCCCGCCCATAAATCTTCACCCTCCCCCAAACCACTTGCCACCCAGATAGTTACACCCACTCCCACATCATGTATAGTAAAGTTATGGGAAATAAACATGAACCCGCATATGTTCTTGATCGCTTAGACGTACAATATGAAACATGGCAAAAACGAGGAGGAACGTGATGATACATCCAATACAGATTCAGGATATGCTGCAAGCCGCGCTGGAGACGGGCGGAGATTTTGCAGAGGTATTCGTCGAGGACCGCACCAATGGACAATTGGGCATGACTGGGGGCGTCGTGGATACGGCGCTGTCAGGCCGGGATTTTGGGATTGGCATTCGGATCATGAAGGAGCATTTTTCGGTGTATGCCTATACCAGTGATATGAGCGAGCAGAGCCTGATTCGACTGGCCAAATCGGCCGCCAAGGCTATTCGCGGAGGTGGAGTGCCAGGTACACACACCCTTACACTCCATCCTCATGCTATCCCTAACCAACATCCGATTGCGATCATTCCTGACGGTTCACAGAAACGCGCCAAGATCGACATGATGAGACGGGCGCATGAGGCAGCAAGCCAATACGATCCTTCCATCACGCAAACCTCTGTTGGGATTAGCAACTCGATCCAGAACGTCTTGATCGCCAATAGTAACGGACTGCTGGTGGAGGATACCCGTACGTATACACGCATGAGAATAAGTGCGATTGCGACTCATGGGGAGCATAGACAATCCGGGTTCCGTGGACCGGGAGCGTATGCTGGGACTGAATTTCTGGAGAATCTGAATATCGAAGAAAATGCCAGACACGCCGCTCGGATTGCGTCCACAATGGTCAAAGCGGGATATGCGCCTAGTGGCAGACTGCCTGTCGTAATTGAGAACGGCTTCGGCGGCGTTCTTTTCCACGAGGCGTGTGGGCATGGGCTGGAATCTACGGCAGTGGCCCATGGAACCTCCGTGTTTGCCAATAAGATCGGGCAGCAGGTGGCTTCACCGCTCGTTACAGCTATAGATGATGGAACGATTCCAAATGCGTGGGGCTCGCTCAATATCGATGATGAAGGAGCGTCGACACAGCGCAACGTACTGATCGAGAACGGCATTTTAAAAGGATATCTGATTGATCGCATGGGCTCGCGCCAGATGGGTGTACCTGCGACAGGGTCAGGACGAAGACAGTCCTATAAATTCGCGCCTGCATCTCGTATGAACAATACGTTCATTGCGAATGGCGAGTCTACCCGTGAAGAGATCATTGCCAATACAGAGTACGGGATCTATGCCAAATCGCTGGGCGGTGGTTCGGTGAATACCTCGACGAGCGAGTTTAATTTTGCAGTCGAAGAGGCTTATATGATTCGCAATGGTAAAATTGCCGAGCCGGTCAAAGGCGCAACGTTGATCGGCAAAGGGATTGAAACCCTGCAAAATATTGATATGGTCGGCAACAATCTGGATCATGGTCAGGGGATGTGCGGCTCGGTTAGTGGAAGTCTTCCGGTCAACTGCGGACAGCCGACAATTCGCGTGTCCGAGATGACCGTCGGCGGACGGAAGGGGGAATAGGCGATGAATATTCAGCAGTTTCAGGAAGCATTGTTCGCCATAGGCCGGGAAATGGGCTACGCGGATATGGAAATCTACTATGTAAATGGACGTTCTACCTCGGTAAAGGTGCTAAAGGGAGAGATTGACCAATATACCATCGTTGAAAACGGTGGACTTTCCTTCCGTGGTGTCATTAACGGCAAAATGGGCTACGCCTCTACGGAAAAGCTTGAACTGGATGTGATCGACTTTTTATTGGAGGAAGCACGTAGTAACGCGGACATATTGGAGAGCGAGGAGCAGGATGAGCTGTTTGCAGGCTCAGAGAGCTATCCTGAGCAGCCTGCCTATGCCTCAACGCTTGCTGACACAGTTCCTGAGATTCTGATCGAAGCGGCGCTGGAAATGGAGCGTACAGCGCTTGTCGCAGACCCACGGATTGTGATGGCTCGGCATTGCTCGGTCAGCATTCGTGAGAATGAAGTCCTGATTGTGAATACCAAAGGACTGCACTGCCATCGTCGTAAAAGTCTGGCGACCGCATATGTGTATGTGATTGCAGCGGACCATGGCGAGACGGTTACCGGGGGCTGGCATGATTATTCGCTGCGGAGTGTGGAGGAAATCGATATTGTGGATGTGGCGCATAAAGCCGTACAAGAGGCCGTTTCCAAGCTGGGGGCGCACACGATTCAATCGGATAACTATCCGGTCATTTTCCGTCATGATGCAGCAGCGCAATTGCTGGCTGCGTATACGTCGGTATTTTCAGCGGAATCGGTGGATAAAGGCTTTTCGCGATTAGCTGGGAAACTAGGGCAAAAGGTGGCTAGCGAGCGTATTACGCTGATTGATGATCCGCTAATGGAGAACGTTCCGGCAGGCAGCACATTTGATGCGGAAGGCAGTGCGACATGCCGCAACGAGATTATCAAGGATGGCGAACTGCGGACGTATTTCCATAACCGCAAGACGGCCCGTAAGGCTGGGGTGGAAAGTACCTCTCATGCTTCCAAGGGCAGCTATAACGGTAAAATTGGTGTGTCGTATCATAATCTGTATGTGGAACCAGGCACGTCTACGTTGGAAGAAATGATTCGCAAGACGGATCGCGGGTTGATGATCGTTGAGCTGCAAGGGCTGCATGCAGGTACGAATACGGCGTCCGGTAATTTTTCGCTGGCTTGTCTGGGCTACTGGATTGAGCAGGGGCAAGTGGTCAGAGCGGTTAATCAAATTACCGTATCGGGCAACTTCTTTGACGTACTACAGCAGGTAGAGGAAGTGGGCAACGATTTGCGTTTTACAGGAAGCTGCACATCTCCTTCGCTCAAGCTGGCTGCACTCTCGATTTCAGGCTCCTAATGGCTGAAGCAGCCTGCTTTTTTTCAGACTTACGACCTGTTCCTGACGTTCTGATTGTCTAGCAATGATAGATGCCTGATGCATCGGGGTATGGTAAAGTAGGAGAAAGTCTTTAAAATATGAAAAAAAGGCTTGGTTACAGCACCGCGACAGGGTATTATAGACAATAATATATTCGAAAAAAGGTTCGAATTGAATTTTTATTGGGGGATGTATATGAGATATATAAGCACTAGAGGTCGAGTAGAAGCCAAGGGATTTATTGATACTGTGCTCATGGGGTTAGCTGACGATGGAGGTCTAATGGTACCGGAGCAGATTCCGACCGTGTCGGCAGCTACTTTGGAGCAATGGGCGACATTGAGCTACAGAGAGCTGCTGCTGGAAGTTTTTGCGCTGTATATCAATGATGAGATTCCTCGTGAAGATTTGGAGCAGCTGGTAGAGCGCAGTTATGCAAGCTTCCGCCATCCAGAAGTTACGCCAGTGAAGAAGATCAACGATTCCCTATCTATTTTGGAGCTGTTCCACGGGCCTACGTTCGCGTTCAAGGATGTGGCGCTACAATTCATGGGGGAATTTTATTCCTACGTGTCCAAAAAGCAGAATGAAATCATTCACATTTTGGGTGCAACCTCGGGCGATACCGGGGCAGCAGCGATTCAGGGCGTGCGCGGCAAGGAAGGAATTAAAATCTGTATTTTGCACCCACACCAAAAGGTGAGCAAGGTACAAGAGCTGCAAATGACGACGGTAGACGATGAGAATGTACTGAATCTGTCCGTAAAAGGGAACTTTGATGATTGTCAAAAGGTCATTAAGGACCTGTTTGCCGATCTGGATTTCAAAGCCAAACATCATTTGCGGGCGATTAACTCAATTAACTTTGTGCGCATTTTGGCGCAAACCGTATATTACTTCTATGCTTATTTCCGGGCACAGGAGTCTGCGGGTACGAAGAAGATCAATGTCAGCGTGCCATCCGGCAACTTTGGCAATATCTTTTCCGGCTTTCTTGCGAAGAAAATGGGTCTGCCCATCCATAAGCTGATCATTGCCACGAACGAAAATAATATTTTGGAGCGCTTCGTGAAGACTGGCGAATACCAACCGGGCGATTTCAAAAGCACATACAGTCCTTCCATGGACATTCAGGTGGCAAGCAATTTCGAAAGATACCTGTACTACTTCCTCGGGGAGGATGCGGCCAAGGTATCTGAATACATGGATAAGCTCAAAACCGAGGGACGGATTGTGATCGGTGCAGAGGATTTGAAGCGTGTCCAGCAGGATTTTGAAGCGCTGGGTGCTTCGAATGAGCAGTGTCTGGAGCTGATCAAAAAATACAAAGCCGAGTACGATTATTTGCTGGATCCGCATACAGCTTGCGGTATTGCCGCGTATGAGGCGTATAATAGCGCGGACGAAGTATGTGTGACCTTTGCGACAGCGCATCCAGCCAAATTTGATGAGGCCATTCGTCTGGTAGATATCAAGCAGGAGTTCCCGGCACAAATTGAACAATTGTTCTCGAAATCGCAGCATCAGCAGGTGGTAGAGCATGACGAAGCAGAAATTGTGCGTCAGCTTGAAGCCTTTTATGTGTAACAGAATGGGAAAAGAGGCTACGCCCTGTGCGCAGCCTCCTTTTTTATATCCATATTTTCCAGATATGATGTATGTATTAGTTTGAATTTGTTCACATTATAATGCCATATAGAGTAAGGTGTTGGGGCCTTAGAAATCGTGGAAAAAGCCCGTAAATCAAGGGATTTAGCTTCAGGAAACTAACAGGCAATGAGAGGTTCATAGAGTTATTTAATGAAGGATACAAAAATCTTTTATAGGCGAATTTGCTGTATTATTATAAAAAATCATGTATAGTTAACTAAATTTTATGAATACATAAGGTTCCACTCTCGAAGGTGCAGAATCAAGTCGTTCCGTCATTTAACAGAGGGGCTAATTATAAAAGGGGTGTATTAAGTAATGACCATGATCCGTCCAGAGCAGAGTCAACAAGCAGCAGCCGAATATGTGCAGTCCGTTTTTGAGAAGGTTATCGCGCGCAATCCTCATGAGAATGAATTCCATCAGGCCGTCAAGGAAATATTGGATTCACTAATTCCGGTATTGGCTAAGCATCCTAAGTATATGCAGCAGGGGCTTCTGGAACGGCTAGTGGAGCCGGAGCGAGTCATTACCTTCCGTGTACCTTGGGTGGATGATGCGGGGGTTGTACAGGTCAACCGTGGCTTCCGTGTGCAGTTTAACAGTGCGATAGGGCCTTATAAAGGTGGACTTCGCTTCCATCCGTCTGTCTATCTGGGAATCGTCAAGTTTTTGGGTTTTGAGCAGATTTTCAAAAATGCATTGACGGGTCTTCCCATTGGTGGTGGTAAAGGCGGCTCAGATTTTGATCCCAAAGGGAAATCAGATAACGAAGTGATGCGTTTTACACAAAGCTTCATGACGGAATTGTATAAATATATTGGTCCGGATGCCGACGTTCCGGCAGGGGATATTGGTGTAGGCGGACGTGAGATTGGCTATATGTTCGGGCAGTACAAGCGGATTCGCGGAGGACATGAAGGCGGCGTCCTAACGGGCAAAGGAATTCATTACGGAGGCAGTCTCACACGTACGGAAGCGACCGGCTACGGTTGTGTGTATTTTGTAAACGAGATGCTGCAGGCTCAGGGATCGTCCTTTGAAGGAAAGCGCGTCGTCGTGTCGGGATCGGGGAATGTATCCATTTATGCGATTGAAAAAGCACAGCAGCTCGGTGCTACAGTCGTGGCATGTAGTGACTCGAATGGCTACATCTATGATCCAGACGGTATCGATCTGAAGCTGGTGAAGCAGCTGAAAGAAGTGAACCGCCTGCGGATTAGCGAGTATACTCAAGAGCGTCCAGGTGCAATCTATACAGAGGGCTGTTCGGGGATCTGGTCGATCCCATGCGACATCGCACTGCCATGCGCCACACAAAATGAAATTGACGAGCAAGCAGCCCAATTGCTGGTAAGCAATGGCGTAAAAGCTATAGGCGAAGGTGCCAATATGCCATCCTCGTTACAGGCCATTGAAGTGTTTTTGGACAATGGAGTTCTGTTTGGGCCAGCCAAGGCTGCCAATGCAGGCGGAGTAGCCGTGTCGGCGCTCGAAATGTCACAAAACAGCATGCGTCTGTCTTGGACCTTTGAGGAAGTGGATGCCAAGCTGCATGATATTATGAAAAATATCTATGCTAACAGCGTAAAGGCGGCTGAGGAATACGGTGTGCCGGGCAATCTGGTTGTCGGAGCCAATATCGCAGGATTTGTGCGTGTGGCTGACGCAATGCTGTCTCACGGGATTATTTAGCACAACGGAACATAATAAAGTTGAATTGAAGCTGAGCGGCTCTTGTGCGAGTCGCTCAGCTTTTATTTGCAAAGAGCACTTTATTTTTCTCAGGGACTTGATTTATTTTTAATGAGGATGTATATTACTTGATAGATCAATAATTGATAGATCAAAGGTCGGATCATGAAGCCCAGCGATATGCTTAAGGGAGGAGAGATTGATATCACCCAGACACCATCCGAGCCTGAGTATATTTTTGACATGCTGTTGTTGCTGAACAAGCAGATTAGCTCCAAATTTGAGCGTTGTGCAGGAGTCAGCGCATCCAGATTGCAACTATTGTGCAAGTTGTATCAAGTGAAGGAAATCAGTCAAACTCTGCTGCAAAAAGAGGTTGGCATTGACGCTGCAGCCGTAACACGCCATTTGAAACAACTGGAAGCGACAGAAATGGTCACTCGACGCACAAAGCCAGAGGACAACAGGGTTACCTTGGTAAGCCTGACCGATTATGGGCGTGCACGCATTGTCATCTTTAAGCAGGAGCGTTCACAGTTTGTAGCTCAGATGCTACAGAGCTTCGACGAGACCCAGCGGCACCAGCTAGCTGATATGCTGCAAGTGATGAATAGTCATATATCCGATATGGACTGACAACATTTTTTTAACATTACTATACCCACAGAGGGATAAGGAGAGATTGGAATGAATAATACGAATACATCCAGTACTGTAAAAACGAATGATTTTAAAGAAATCGCCCTGGGACGCCGTTCGGTAAAAGTATACGATCCGTCCGTGAAGATCAGCCGTGAGGAAATGACTGAGATTTTGACAGAAGCTACACGCGCACCATCTTCCATTAACCTGCAACCTTGGCGTTTCCTCGTCATTGACAGCCCTGAAGGTAAAGCCACACTGGCACCATTGGCCCGTTTCAACCAACGTCAAGTGGAGACATCTTCGGCAGTGATCGCTGTGTTTGGAGATTTGAACAACTTTGATAATTTCGAACAAATTTTCGGAGAAGCTGTAGAACTGGGCTATATGCCAAAAGACATTAAAGAAATGCAACAGGAAAAAGTAGCAGCTCACTTTGCAGCGCTTGATCCCGTTGTGAACAAAGAAACGGTCCTGATCGACGGTGGTTTGGTATCCATGCAGCTTATGCTGGTGGCGCGCGCTCATGGATACGACACCAACGCTATCGGCGGTTATGAGAAGGATCAAATTGCTGAAGCCTTTGGTCTGGACAAAGATCGTTATGTCCCTGTTATGCTCATTTCCATGGGTAAAGGAATCAACGATGGTCATCCTTCCACACGTTTACCTATTGATCAAATTGCACAGTGGAAATAAGTTAAGTTATATCTATATGCAACATAAAAATATACGCAAAATAAAAACAGGCGGAGCAAAGGCACATCCCTTTGCTTCGCCTGTTTTTTTATTCGCCAGGATGCAATGCAGATCCGGGGCTTGATGACGTGTCGATCCTCTGGTTATTTTTGTACTATATTCGCTCCCGACGTCTGTGTTGGGTCAGCGGGGTCATTCTGAGTAGGATGGTAGCGCTTGGGCCATATAATCTGGTGCGAAGTATGACTAAGCTCCTCATAAAATAACGGTGCTTTCTTGAATAGGCGTATGACTAGATAGAAAAAGAACCATCCGTTCATCACCAACAGCACAAGGCTGATCATAACATTTATCCAAGGAGACAGATGAGATCCCAGTACAGATCCACCTAGTACGTAATTAAGTCCAAAATACAACCAATACAAGAGACTGTAGCGCTTAATGAGCTCCCACAGGGCAACTCTTTTTCCTCTCCCTATCAGATGAATGCGTACCAGCCACTTCCCCGGAGTTCGTCCATTTGTCAGGTAAGGAACCACCATAAAGTAGACCCCACTGGAAATCCAGAAGGCAGCAGGCACATGCAGGGACTCCATGATGCCGAGTAGCCCGGTCCAAACGATAGAATCCACGAAAAAGGCTACACCCCGTCGGGTATAGGACACCCGTTTGGTCGTAATGTCCAAATGCTTGTCCAGATGCTCCAAGCGAGGCAGGAAGCGTGAAAACCATTCGCCTAATAGAAAGCCTAGCATACCGCCCAATGTATTAGCCAGCAGATCGTCCACATCGAATACACGATACGCATGGTCAAAAAATCCATATAATCCTGTCAGCTGTGTCACCTCAAAGAAGAGGGACAGGGTGAAAGACAGAATCAGACACCATCCCCATCGTGCACGGAAATAATAACGTAAGAACATACCGAAAGGCACAGTCATCACAACGTTAAAAACGACTTGCAGAAAAGCACGCTCCTTCAGCAAATGAACATAGCTGGAGAGATGGGCGGGTGAGACGGATGTTTCTCTTATAATGTCTTGCACGAATTGCAAGGGCATTAACTGCAACGCTCCCCCGGCTAATGCAGCATTATGACGCGATGCCGGAAGCGGGAGTATGACCAGAAAAAAGGCGTTCATCAAGTATAAAAGCATCAAGTAAAGCAGCCATGCTCTAGCCTTGTGAATATAGCCATACCTGCGATATTGCACGATTAGGAATGGCAGTGTGAACAATAACGCAGCAAAAGGAAACGCAAGAAAGGCATATGAAACAGGAAACAGGTACGATTGAATCATGTGCTGCTTACGCCTGCTTTCTCCGGAACTTCACTAACGACCAGATGATCAGAAATGCCATGAACGCCACGCACACGCTAATGCTGATGCGATTTTGCGGGTCAAGCAAGAACAGGAACGCAATGACCCATAGACATCCTACTGTAACTGCCGTTACATAAGGGAATCCCCATATCTTGAAAGTAGGCTCCACTGGATAAGATTTGCGCAATTTCAATTGGGACAGACAAATGCAGCTCCAGACGAGCAGCACGACAAAGCCAGGTACAGCCATCAAAATACGGAACAGCCCGTCCTGAGCGATATAAGCAACCATGGAACCGACAATCAGGACTACAGCGCAGAATTTGAGACTATTCACTGGAACCCCATTAGAAGATACGCGAGCGAGTGATTTAGGACCTTCTCCATTGACCGCCAACGAATGCAGCATACGTGTAGCCCCGTAAATCCCCGAATTGGCGGCAGACAGTACAGCAGTGATCAGAATAAAGTTCATGACATGAGCCGAGCCTTGAAGCCCTACAGAAGACAATACCTGTACAAACGGGCTGGTATTCGCATCCAGTTGGTTCCAGGGAATCAAGCCACAAATGATGAGAATTGGCAACGTATAGAACAAAACAACGCGAAGAATAAAGCTTTTAACCACTCTAGGCAGTACTTTTTCCGGGTTTTCTGTTTCCGTCAACGTCAGTCCAATCAGCTCGGACCCTCCGTATGAAAAGGTAACGACCAGCAGCGCTGAAAAGATAGCCAACCAGCCATTGGGTAGAAATCCGCCATGCTGCGCGTAGTTGCTTAGATAAGGTGGAGTTTCAGTGGGAATAATCCCGAACAGTATACAGCCACCTAAGGCGATGAAGATAATAATCATGGCAATCTTAATACCTGCAAGCCAAAATTCCAGTTCCCCAAATCCGCCGACACTCAGCATGTTGACGACAATAATGAAAGCCGCACTGACTAAACTGAGTACCCATAGAGGGACATCTGGCAACCAATATTGCAGGAAGCTACCCGCAGCAATGACCTCAATGATACAGACGGCCAGCCACATGAAGCAATACAACCAGCCGATAATAAAGGACAGTCGTTCTCCAAAAGCTTTGCGAATAAAATCCTTCATATTCATGTTGGGATAGACGGTAGCCATCTCGGCAATTGCGCCCATAACGACCAAGAGCAGGAGTCCTGCGAAGACATAGGATAAAATAACTCCTGGTCCCGCCAAGCTAATCGTTTCGGTGCTTCCTTTAAAAATACCCGTCCCGATGACTCCGCCCATAGCCATAAAGGTAATATGCCGTGGGAGCAGCTTTTTGTGCAAAGTGGGTTCATTTGATTTCAATATGAAATCCTCCTTCATATAGTGTATAGCTTCAGCATAGCCCAAACAGGGTTACTTCAATTAGACTTATACTACATGAAAATATCCAATTAGGAAATGAAAGAAATAGGATATGGTAGGGAGATTGAAATCGATAGAGGACAAACTGAAGAAAACAGAGGCAGAATGCTGGCGCTGAGGATTGCTTTATCAGCGGTCATTGTGCCTCTTATTGCTCTACTTGGTGATATTTAAGTGATCACGCAGGGGGCATGAGGGCGTTAATCTGGTGCAGTATTGGCGTTACGGCGGGAACTAGCTCCGCAATATTCCTTTAGCCCGTACTTGCTTGAGCCAACTAGGAAACTCATTCAGCAGACGGTCGTACAATTCTGCATCTGTTACGGAGTCAATGTCATCCAAGGCAAAGAAATCTGCATTATCTACTACGCGGCCGCGCATCTTATCCAACTTTCGAAGAATTCCGTAATCGGCTTTACCAAGACCTACAAATTGCCAGAAAATCGGAGTGCTTGAGCTTTTAATCAGCAGCTGTTCTATTTTTTTTTGTTCATAAATACCTCCATCACTAAAAAAGATAATGTAGGTCGGGATCATGTCGTTGGGATCTTCTTTTGTGTATTTAAGTATGATATCCTTCATGACTTCTGGCTCGTTATTGACCCACCCCAGCTCACTATCTTCACTAGGTTCAGCATAATTCCTATGAATGTAATTCTCGAAATTCCTCTCTGTGACGCTTGGAGCACGTTTGGCTTTGTCCGCAAAAAACCATACATCCATTTCACCATCGTTATCCATACAGGCGGCTACAGCCAACACACGTTCGCAGGCTTTTTGCACAGTCCCACCCGTGTACAATTTGAACATAGAAATAGAAGCATCGAATACAACCGCTACACGTGCTTTTTCACGGTCTATTTTTTTCTTTTTCAGTGAAAATTGTACATTCTGCTTGTGCAGATTAATTCTTGCGTTAATGGGGGCAGTCTCTTTTCCGCCAGCTTTAGCACCTACCGCGCTTAAGATCGCCGATGTAGGGATGTTCATCTGAACGGTATCCACTGGCGATTCCGTTTCCTCCACGGTCACACCATGAGCTTCGGCAAGCGGCTTTAGTCCTCCGTTGAAACCACGCCCAACTGCGCGAAGCTTGAAGCCAGACGTATGACGATACACCTCTGCCAGCACAAGCGATGTCTCACTGGTGGCTTCGGTGATACTGTAGGTGATATGGGATTGCTTGCCTTGGGCAGTAACTGAGCAGCCGACCACATTGACAAAAGTACCTGGGCCGTCCAGTGTGGCTGCAAACACACATTTTTCCACTCCGGTTCGTTCCAGTTCTTTGAGGGAAATAGTAAACTCGGTGGTTTTGTCATTTGGACGCTGTAACCGTACATGGCCGTGCGGGTCAGCGGGTTGATTGTAAAAAATGAAATAGTCATCAGAGGAAACCTTTCCGTCTGCTCCTACCATAAAACAGCTAACATCCAGTTCGGCAGGTGCATGCTTCCATGTAATGGTGACCCGCACTGTATCTTCCTTACCGAATGGTGCATTAGCTCCTGTACTCAATGCAACGTTGGGACCGCTCATGCTGTCAAACCCCCTATGTATTTTAAATCTTGTATTATACAAATTGTACCATGGAAATGGTATATTCACTTTGTTTCGTGCAGGAATATTTGTCTCATGGTAGACGCAGTAAAAGATGATATATAATGAGGTTGGTTTGGATACAAAGTATGATATTTATGAAGCGGAGGCCTTGATAAGTGAAGCAGGACCGGAAAAAGCAGACAGGTTCCCACACCGGGACGAGTAAGGAGCATGAGGCTGACGAGCTGAACGAGCTGCTGCCCTTATGGCTCCACTCGTCGATCCGTGTCATGGATGTCCGGCATATTCGATTGGAGCCAGAAGAGTTGCTTCAACCGTATCGTCTTCCAGCGCAGGCTTTTGTATTTGTATTGCAGGGTAGCGTGCGTTTGGATGGTGATTGGAAGGATACGCCACATTCAGGGTACGTACTGCATGGCAGCAAAGGCTTTGAACTGAATATGAAACCCTCGCAATGTGGAATTGAATATATCCTTGTACTATATAAAGCGACTTCTCTATCGGGACATACGGTGTATAATCATCCTTCGATAGCTCATGGTTTTGTACCGCCTTATCCGGTTATACTGTATCAAAAGCTTCAACTACTGAAGTACGCATGGCAGGATCAAGAGGCGCTATCCAAGATTCAGGCTCAGGGTCGGTTCTATGATTTTGCATATGAATGTATGAGGCAATTGCAGGAACCGAAGGCTCGAACTTCTGCGCGGGGTATCGTGACACAGGCCATTCGATTTATGCAGGATTGTTACGCGGAGTCCATTACGCTGGAACGTTTGGCCGGATTATTGGAATGTAGTCCGCGGCACCTGACCCGGTTATTTAAAAAACAAACAGACTGTAGCCCGATTACGTACTTGATTCAACTGCGAATGGACAAGGCGAAGGAGCTTTTGCGGAAGACGGATGCCACTTTACAGGATATTGCTGTCAGTGTGGGGTACCCGGATGTCTATTTCTTTAGCCGAGCATTCAAAAAATATACTGGCGTATCCCCGGTTCACTATCGGGACAGCCTATATTCATCTGCTTTTATGGGAGATACAAGTCTAGATAATCCATTGAGCATGTCCGAATGTTCCATTGATTCGATAAGTGGCGCCCTGCATACTGGTATTGAGGATAATAATCATTATCAAAATTATGATGAAGGGATTTTACGAATGAATAGAAACGCAAAGCATTCCATGGCATTTATTTTATTGCTTAGTTTTACCCTGCTGCTCAGCGCGTGCTCAGACACATCCAGTCCTACGGCAACCGATGGTGCTTCGCAAGGGAACAATAATACATCAGCGGAACCAACATCACAGGAAAGGGTGCTGAAGGATGCACTCGGGCATGAGGTGAAGATTCCGGCTCAGCCTCAACGTGTGATCGCTTCTTATCTGGAGGATCATCTGGTGGCGTTGGGTGTTAAACCGGTAGCCCAATGGTCGGTGGGTAAAAATTCAGTTCAAGCTTACCTGCAAAAAGAACTGAAGGATGTTCCTACCATCGCTTCAGATCTTCCGTTTGAGGCGGTTCTGAACTTCAAGCCTGATTTGATCATTATGGACAGTGCGAGCATGGTGGAAGGCGACAAATATAATCAATACTCTAAAATTGCTCCAACCTACGTGGTAGGCAGTAATATGAACAATGATTGGCGTCAAGAGCTGCTGACCGTGGGTGAGGTGCTGAATAAGAGCAATGAAGCGAAGCAGGCATTGAGCAACTACGACCAAAAAGCAGCAGAGGCTAAAGCCAAGCTGAGTCAGACGGTGGGACAAAAAACTGCGGCGGCATTATGGGTAACGGATAAAAACGTGTATGTCGTAAACCAGAATCTATCCAGCGGTGATGTATTGTATAAGGATTTGGGATTCAAGATTCCACAAGTCGTACAGGAGATTTCCAAAACGGCTAAGGCGAACTGGAGTAATTTATCGCTGGAGAAGCTGGCCGAGCTGGATGCGGATTATGTCTTTATCGTGAACAGCAAAAACGTAAGTAAAGAAGATATTGTAAAAGATCCTGTATGGGCGGGAATTCCAGCCGTTAAAGAAGGCCATGTATACGATTTTGGCAAGGATTCCAGCTGGTTGTATACAGGTACAATTGCAAATAGTCAAATGATTGACGATGTTCTGAAAAATGTAACTAAGTAATGTAACTCAATAAACTAGATTATAATAAAACAGCGCTATTCTCACTTAACGGCAGAAGCCACAGTAGGAGAGCGCTGTTTTGTCTTTTTAATTCCGTATGAACTCTTGCCGTGCAACCCGGTTTTATAATAAAAGATGTCTGCATAGAGCAGACATCTGGTTTATTTTCTAAATTAAGCTTGCGGAGATACCAGGATTTTAACCTGATTTTTCTCTTTCAGGAGTCCTTCAAAACCTTGCTCAATCACTTCTTCGAGCTTAATGCGTTTGGTAACCAGCTTGTCGGCTGGGAAATATCCTTTTTCCATCAGGCTGATAACAGCCGGGAATACATCACGGTAGCCGATAATACCCGTCAGATTGCGTTCCTTCATGACAATATTGTTCGGTTTAATCGGAGCTTCTTTTTCAAAAATGCTGACGATCATGATTTGTCCGCTGATTTTAGTAGATTCAATAGCTTGAGTCAGCACAGGAGGTACTCCAGTGACTTCATAGGCTACATCTACGCCACCGTTGGTCCGTTTGTGCAGCTCTTGCACCACATCATAAGTCTTAGGATCAAGCACAATAGCACCCAACTCTTCAGCTTTAGCTTTACGCTCCTCAGAAAGCTCTACTGCATAAATCTCAGATGCGCCCGAAGCTTTCAACGCTTCAATAACCAGCAATCCGATAGGACCAGCGCCAAATACTACAGCTTTATCGCCGACTTTCAGTTGGCTTTGACGAACAGCATACAAAGCAACGGCCGAAGGCTCTACCAATGCGCCTTGCTCGAAAGATACGCTTTCTGGAATTTTGTGAACCATGTGCTCGTCAGCTGCGACATATTCAGAAAATCCACCGCCGCCGCCTGCCAGACCGAGGAAGCCCATTTTATCGCAAAGATTATATTTGCCTTGTTTACATGCATCACATTCTCCACATGCAAAAACCGGTTCTACAACGACACGGTCGCCAACCTGAATCTTGGTTACACCTTCGCCGATTTCGACGACTTGTCCAGAGAATTCATGTCCCATTACGATCGGCGCTTTTTCGCCAGTCAATGGATGCTGAGCATCTTGGGGAATAAAGATTGGTCCTGCTACATATTCGTGAAGATCACTTCCGCAAATGCCACACCATTCTACTTTGATTTTTACTTTTCCTGCCAGAGCGGTGGGTTGCTCAATGTTTTCCAATCGTAAGTCTTTTACTCCATGCCATCTCAATGCTTGCATGTTTGTCATCTCCTTGAAGAATATATGATCATTGCCTCTATAAAAGTGAATGAATTAGGAAACGTTTCCGAAAAATAATATGTCACAAATTTTACACATTGTCAAACCAAATTCATACAAAAAGCACTTGATTTTTTTGTGAATATAATCACTTGTGACTACAGTGCTATATTCGGCTCGTTGCTTTTATACAAAGAGATTTTGTGGATTTTTCAGGTGAAGCAAAGACAAGAAGAAAACGACTTCAAATTTTTAGACACTCATTCTGTGGTATAATATCAGTATTAAGACTTTATTTTAGAAAGTCAGAAAACGATTCCGTTCTTGAAAGGATTTTGGGCGTGACAGATCAAAAGAAAGTAACCATAGAGGATGTAGCCAAGCGGGCAGGAGTCGGTATTGCGACTGTCTCCAGAGCTATTAACGATAGTGAGGGCATCAGCCCGAGAACGAAAGCCTTGATTTTGCAAGTGATTGAAGAGATGGGGTTTACGCCCAACACCTCGGCTCAGAGCTTGAAAGTGCGTCAGACACGACAAATCGCGCTGGCCGTGCCGGACATTCGTAACGCGATTATTCCAGAAATCGCTTGGTCCGTAGAGCAGGCCGCCAAGCAGCATGGTTACCGTGTCGTGCAAATCAATACCGCCGGGAATGCCAGAATGGAGCTTGAAACAGTTCGTGAGGTCAAGAAGCTACATGTCGACGGGCTCATCATTATGCCGCTGGCGTATCCGAAAATGTTGGTAGATCTGATTAACAAAGCTAGCGTTCCCGTGTCCATTATTAACTATGGCAAGAAGCTGGGCGAAGATGTCAAAGCGGATATCGTCAGTCTGGCCCGGCAAGAGGGAAGACTCGTGATGGAGCATTTGCTTAAAATCGGCAGAACAAGAATTGCCTATGCAGGCGCTGCGAAGGACAAAATCGAGGAAAGATACTTCGCTTATGAGCAGTCTCTCCAGCATGTGGACCCTTCACTCGTTTATTTTGGTGATGATTTCTCCTTTGAGACAGGGTTGCGTGCTGCCGATTATTTTTACAGCTTGAAACATATGCCGGATGCTATTTATGCGGTTAATGATATGGTGGCGATAGGGATCGTCAATCGATTTAAGGATTTGGGCGTAAAAGTGCCGGATGAGGTTGCTGTAGTTGGTATTGATAACAATCTGTGGGCTATGGTAACGACTCCTCAGATCAGCTCAGTTTCCATCATGGGGGAAGAGGTGGCACGATTGGCTGCGGAGCTGCTGCTCAAGCGGATTCAGGAACAGACACCTGGGGATTATGAGCGTGTGCAATTCGAGCCTCGTCTGATCGTGAGGGAATCGAGCGTCTCCGTGATCCGTAAGCCTACGGTGGGACGTGACGCGTAAAAGTCTAGATGGAATCTTCCTTTGTTAGATGGATGAACGGTTGCAGGCGTAGCAAGATAGGAGTGGATTTTGGGCAATTATAACGACCATTGTTTGTTCAGACAGGAGAGTGGATTCATGTTAAAAGGGAATGGGTTCGTTTCTGCAGCTTGTACTGCACTAATGCTGGCTGTAACCATAGGGTGTACTCCCCAGCCAGTGGGACAGGATGCTGAAACTGTGGCGCCGTCCGGAGCAAACCATGGGGAGTCTAAGCAAACTGCAGCCGATACGCAGCATACCCAGCAAAGTAAAGAGGAGCTTGTGCTGTCCTTTTATAAGGATTCTTCCCTCAGTGATGAAGCAAAAGTACGTCATATAACGGACCATTTAGCAGGAATCCAATGGAGAAAGATGAACGAAAACAATGAACATCAAAGCCTGGAAATGATCGAATATTTGTATAGGCAGCGAGCTTTTATTCCATTGGAAAGTTTTCCAAATCTGATCCGAGCTTCTGAAGGATTGGATGGAGCTTTAAGCGAAAGCTATGCTGCCCTTATGGGAGATTTGTTTACAAGAGACAGAACTGCGATGACTCGAGCATTGGCAAATATGGATAAAACCAACCGCACACAAGGTATAGGAAGCATCGGGTATGCTCTCAGCTATAGAGAACCCAAGGAAGTCAAGAAAGAGATTCAACAATGGCAGGCAGGACAAAAGCTTACTACGGCAGAGAAGGATGTCATTCGAGCTTTGTTCGTCAAGCTGGATAATCCGTATTAATGCATGTATAGAGGAAATATTGAACAGCCGCGTCTCTACCGGAGGAGCGGCTGTTTGTGCTGTTTTTTTACATCCTGCCATCTATGATGGGATAAGCGTTAGTAGGACCATTGGTTTCATATGTTCATCTAACAACGTGCTCAAGTGGTCTGGTGATCCTGATCCGAGCGCAAGCGTTTGATATCACTAATTGGAGGCAGGCCGAACAAGCGGGCGTATTCGCGGCTGAATTGTGAGGGACTCTCGTAACCTACCTGAAAACCTACATCTGCCGCATCCGCTGATTCGGATAACAACAGGCGGCGGGACTCTTGTAGACGTAATTGTTTTTGATATTGCATGGGGCTCATAGCCGTAACCTCTTTAAAATGACGATGTAGTGACGAAGGACTCATATTCGCTAGTTTGGACAATTCTTCAATACGCAACGGCTTATCATAATCCTGCTTAATCCGCTTTATGACTTCTGCAATTCGGTTGGAATGGCTGCCGATCATGACCAGTTGTTTTAAGGATTCCCCCTGATTACCTTGTAAAATCCTATACAGTATCTCACGAATGACTAATGGAGCAAGCACCGGAACATCTTGCGGGTTTTCCAAAAGATGCACTAGCCTTACCACGGCATCCAGCAGTAGTGAGTTGGTTTGACTTACATACAAGCCTCGTCTGGAATCAGGCATGGGGCTTGTGGGAAAAGCAGATTCCTTGATCAGGTCCAAAACCTGATGCGGATCAAAATTGAGCCGGAGGCACAAATAAGGAGCTTCTGATGACGCTTGGATGACCTGCCCCGAGATCGGCAAATCCACCGACACAACAAGGTAGTCGGATGTGCCGTAATGGTAGCTTTCCTCTGCGAGCATCACGACTTTTCTGCCTTGTGCCACAATACATAAGGCAGGTTCATGGACTTGATGTACCGGAACGGTTGTATTTGAACTTCGGACGAAGTGAAGCGAAGGTATGGCTGTAGTGAGAACTCCGTCCTGATTTGAAAATCGTTCTATAAGCCTTGCCAATTCGGCTTGTTTTTCCATGGTAGAACCCTCTATTTTGGTTGCCCCCATCTTGACACATCCCTTCTTTCAACGTAGCCCGTTTTCATTTTCAGTAGTTTATTACATATTAAGGGTCTTTGGAGGATTAGGCAATAATTTGCTCTGATTCTTCTACCAGCCCGATGGACATTCCTCTCATAATAAGATGCAGATACAACACCTAATGAGCAATTGAGAAAAAAATAGAAGTGCAAAGGAGTGGGAGTCATGGAGAGTAACAAAGCGGAAAAAAGTGTACACGCTTCGCAGCATCCCTGTATAGGGATGTGGGTAACTGAAGACGGAAATATCCGTCACGAACTCTTGCCTAATGGCCGTTATGATGAAGCACGGGGTCAGAGGAAAAGTGCCTACACAGGCAGCTATATCATCGTAGAAGATGACTATATCGAGTATGTGGACGACACCGGATTTACGGCAGATGGCGAATTTAAAGATGATGTCTTGTATCATGCAGGGATGGTTTTTTACAGGGAAGAGAAAAAGTAATCTATTTTATCTTTTTTCAGTGACATTTTAAACTAGAGGAGGAATAAGCATGTTGGATATTAAAGGGAAAGTCGTAGCTATTACGGGGGCAAGCAGTGGGATCGGTGAAGCTACTGCCCGTTTACTTGCTCGCCATGGGGCTCATGTGATATTAGGGGCCAGACGCACAGAGCGACTGGAGGCTCTGACATCCGAGGTTCGTTCTAAAGGTGGATCGGCTGATTATCAGCAACTGGATGTGACGAAGAGGGACCAGATGGAAGCGTTCATTAACTACGCGGAAAAAACATTTGGGCGTGTGGATGTCATTTTGAACAATGCGGGAGTGATGCCTCTTTCAAAATTAGAGGCCCTGAAGGTAGAGGAATGGGATCGCATGATTGATGTAAATATACGAGGCGTTCTGCATGGGATTGCGGCAGGGCTTCCGATTATGAAAAAGCAAGGATTTGGTCAGTTTATCAATATCGCCTCTATTGGCGCGTATAGTGTAACCCCGACTGCAGCGGTGTATTGCGCTACAAAGTATGCGGTTCGGGCGATCTCTGAAGGATTGCGCTTGGAGGTGGGGGGAGATATTCGCGTGACGTTGGTATCGCCGGGAGTAACCGAATCTGAGCTTGCTGACAGTATTTCAGATGAAGAGGCCCGGCAAGGAATGAAAGAGTATCGTCGTATTTCGATTTCGCCTGATGCCATAGCCCGTTCCATTCTGTATGCCATGGAGCAGCCAGCGGATGTAGATGTTAATGAAATTATTGTCAGACCCACGGCAAGCCTGAATTAATGCCATGGCATCCACGACGTTTCTCCCTCTATACTCAGTTTTTTTTCCTCCATCCTTTATGGATGGGGGATTATTTATCGGATGAGAAAGACCATCATTCACACCTCAGAGTGTAAAAAAGCTGTACCTTTATAATAAACGGGTTTACTTTTACAAATGTTTGTGATAACTTTATTTCGACAAACATCGAAATTAAGACTGAAACAGAAGGGAGCCGAACAGGGTGAAAGATACAACGGAAATGCAACAAGCTGTAAAAATATATAAAGCACTTGGAGAACCAACTCGTCTCAAGATAGCACTTCTGCTAAAAGAGGAAAGTGGCCAATGCTGCTCTGTGCTGGGCGAGAAGCTGAACAGTGTAGCTATTTCAACGCTATCGCATCATCTGAAGCAAATGGCAGAGTCGGGGCTGCTCACATACCGTAAAGAGGGGACGTTTATCTATTACAGCTTGGATGTGGAAGCAGCGCAGAAATATGCCCCGTTCCTGATGACATAATTTTTTTTAGTCTTAATTTCGATATTTGTAAAAATATAAAAACAATATAAGAAAAGAGGCGTTATTTAAAAATGCAGAGCACGTGGAAAGTGTATATTTTGGCCATTGTTAGTTTTTTGGTAGGCACATCCGAATACATTATCTCAGGCATTTTGGATCAGATTGCGACAACCATGGGGATTACGGTGTCCGCAGCGGGACAGTTGATTACAGTCTTTTCTCTTGCTTACGCGATTGGCACGCCGATTCTGATGGCAGTAACCGCTAAATGGGACAGACGCAAGCTGCTCCTGAGTTCGCTCGGATTATTTGCAGTAGCTAATGCCCTCTCCTTTATTCTGCCGGGTTTTGGAATGTTTATCGCCGCACGTATTCTTATGGCCCTCGGGGCGGGGATGGTTGTGGTTACAGCACTGAGCATTGCTGCGAAGATTGCTCCAGCCGGCAAGCAGGCCAGTTCTATTGCTACAGTTACTATGGGTTTTACAGCCTCGCTGATTATCGGGGTGCCGCTTGGAAGAATGATATCTTCTGCATATGGCTGGAAAACCGTATTTCTCGGCATCGCTTTGACAGCGATTATTGCTTTGATCGTTATCGCTATGACAATCCCTCGCTTAAAAGGAGATCAACCGATTCCCTTACTACAGCAATTTGCTCTTCTGAAGAAGCCTGAAGTTGCTTTGGGATTGGCGATTACCTTCTTTTGGGGAGGGGGATATTTCCTCGCGTATACTTACATTTCACCGTACTTGCTGAATGTATCAGGTGTAGGGGATAATATGCTAAGCTCAGTATTACTTGCCTTCGGGATTGCCAGCCTGATCGGGTCGAAAATCGGTGGATACAGCGCAGATAAAAAGGGTATTTCCTTTACATTATTCGGGGGCATGGTGTTGCATGTCTTTTCCTTGCTTTTACTTCCTGTCGCCGCTCATTCCCTGATCGCAGTATTTGCTTTATTGATCCTTTGGTCGTTCGCTGCCTGGACAACTGGACCTACTCAACAATATAACTTGGTCACTCTTGTGCCTGAATCTTCCGGTGTGATGCTGAGTCTCAATCAGTCTACGATGCAGCTTGCCATGGCGGCCGGAGCCGGGATCGGTGGTGTAGTTGTAGGTCAGGTTTCGCTGGCTTCCATCACCTGGTTTGGAGCAGCAGGGGTCGTTATAGCTATTGTGGCTGTATATTTACTTTCACGAAGATCCTCAGTCCACACGGAATTGGGTGTTACGGAGTAAAGCTTATAGATAAGTGAAAAGGAGGCCCAGTGATGAAGGTGACATTGTGGTCTTCTTTGATTTTGAATGAACAATAATATGCTCTCTTGCAGTAGGAGGACTTATTCAAACGTAATATCAGTGATTTTGCCGGCTTCCTTAAAGCCGATATTTTTATAAACTTGATTGGAAACCGATAGCTCGGATACCATTCCGCTGGCAAAACCTTTCTTTCGTAAATTAGGCGGGGTATACACAGCATTAATGCGAGCATGTCTCGGCGAGCGGTGAGCAATATTAGCCATGGACACAGGCATGTTATTTACAATCCAAAGATACAAATTTCCTGTCCCGATGGTCTTCTCCGCAACCGATATTTGACTAACCGGATCAATAAAACTACCTAAAGCTTCTTCTGAAAAACCAGCTAGAAACTGGGCAACTAATTGTACATCCTCTGGGATGGATTGTCGGATCATTCCCTCAACGCCCGAGGGCTTTTTATATTTAGGACAGAAATAAGATTCCATGACCATATGGGTATGTACCTGAGCAGCATGACGACGTTGTGCGTAAGCATTTGCGAACTTCTCGGCTGTTTCGGCATCACCACATACACCTGATAGGGTGGTTCCTTTTAAATAACGTAAGAGTTCTCCTATATAGGTCAATTTATGATTATCTGTGATTTGTTGTGAGATCCATAACCAGGCCTTATGTCCGGGTGATTGAGCAAAGACCATATTTTTATCGGACGTTTTGAGGCATGTTGATCCTTCTGACTCACAAATTCGATGGATCAAATGGTATCGAACTTCATCAGCCAAAAATAGATTTTGATTTAATATATCGTCGTTTGGGACTAGTTGCTCAATGATGACTCTGCCTCCTAATGAGCTGTGACCTAAGCACTTGTAAAGTGCTATGAAGCTATGAAGATTCGGTTGTTATATCTACTAGGATTTAAACTTCCGCGCTATACGCTTCTTATTTTTTTGTCGCCAAATCCATCTTTCGATAAAGTTTTTTTCTTTTCTTTCCTGAAGTGTTTCCTTCATACCCTTAATAAGAAATTCGGATCTTCGCTTGTCGTTTCTGCTAATTTCACGTAGTTCCTCAATAAATTTATCGTCCATGTCCGCATCTCCGTTAGTTCAGGATTTTCCAAATTGCTAAGCTAGATTATACAGAACATATGTTCCTTTTTCAAGTCTGCATCGCTCTATTCAATCACATAACCATTTTTAGATGGATGCTGCGAGGCCCGCGCCAATCGGATGGTGAGGCATAAGATAAGTTGAAAGGAGGAATTACAACATGGACAACAAAGCATATGTATCTCAAACGTATCCACGACTTACAGTTTACAACGAAGAAAATTTTCGGGGTTCCAGGAGAGTATTCAGAGGAAACCTAGGCATTCGTAATACCGATAACATTCTCGACGGCATCGAAAGTCTGCGTTTCTTTTCTACCAGCAGCAATGCTACACTGGTACTCTTTACAGGCACGCGGTTTAGAGGTAACTTCCGTGTGTTTAGAGGCAATCGCAGCATCGCCGACCTGGATGATCTGATTCGTGGGAATGATGTGGAATCTATTATCTCTACCAATCAACGTTTGACGTTGCAACAAATCCGTAATATCCGCAGTAGCGGTAGACTTCCATCTGGCTACCGAATCATCTAACGGCCTTATTTCGACTTCATAACCATTTTACAAGACTGTTTCAGGAGCTTGCAACTTTCGGGCTTTTGGGACAGTCTCTCTATTTGCACACACGACCCACATATTTGAATGATGAGAGGAACTGTTTGGGAAAATGGGACCTTGTTAGTAGTCAACACCAACTCAATATTTATGAAAATAAATAAAGGAGGACATACGATATGCCCTCCTAATGACGTATATTGTATTTACTTCAGTTCCCAATTCGTTGCTTTGATCACGGCTGCATCTGCGTTCTTAAGATCTGTTTCGCCAGAAGCTAAGAGAGAACTCCATTGTTTCACACGATTCTTACCATTGGGAGGTTGGTTATAATCGTTGGTATCGACAACCAATGTACGCTTAGCATAGAAGCTAGTCATGAAATTCTTCTCATTCGTACTACTGCCTGAACGTGAGAGGATTCCTTCAAGACTACCTGAATCACCAGTAGCGCCTTGATTGAGTGCTGTGTCGACAAATGATCCAATCGTTAGAGCAGTATTAAATCCGCGTTTATGTGCTTGCTGTACACTATATTCGATATAGGTGTCATAGAACGTACGCCACATGGCTTCTCTCCAAGCTTCATTGTTTTGGAGAGCGTTGATCTTCTTCTTGATTACACTATCGCTATCGCTGAGCTTTAGAATCGAACCATTCATCTTCCCCTTTAGACCAGCACGTGTTAATCCACCTGCAATGGAAGGGTTGCTAGCTCCACTAGCAGCATCAAAAGCTTTAAATAAGTACGGGCCATCTGGTCCCGTATCATTTGAACCGCCTGTTGTTGCTCCAAAGATACCAATGGTGTACCCACGATTATCGCCGATATCTTCAGCATAGCCATAGAATTCAGTCCATTTCAAAGAATCTTGCTCTGGTTTGTTCACTAGCTTCATAATATTATCCCACTGCTCACCGTCGAGTCCTGTATTAGCCTTCAGGAACTGAAGTGTTGAAGGTGAGAAATTAGCATCATGGTCAATAGCTGTAACCGCTGCTTGGCTAGTAGCTTCTTCGCTGGTAAGGGATAATGGCTGTATACTAGCTTCATTTGAGTTGTCGAAGCCCTCATTTAAATCGATCGTTTTCTGCACCGGAGTCCCATTCTCTTCAGCAAAAGCCCTGCTAGGTGAAGAGCCGGACAAGCTAGAGAAAGAAGCGACTACAGTAAAGCTTAGCAAGATCATAAGGAACTTTATTTTATACATATAACTCCTCCTATAAAATGTAATTGTGAAAGGCTAAAAGCGTAGATTTCCATCTAACTCGAATGGATTTAGCAAGAGTATAGATAAGAAGCATAGGATTGAATAGAGCTTAAATAACCGTTTTCTTCAAAAATTATGATTTATATGTGAATAAATGGACCAAGTTGTTCCTAGATTCCTACAGACCATAAGTGCAAGAATGAGGACGAAACAAAGATAGCCTCTTGATAAAATGAGTTACATCACATATCAGGAGGCTATATTTATGAACAAAATCCAGCAGTTTCATGCACTTCACACATTAGAGGAACTTTTATTTTTAGGGAACGCCTGGGATCTGCTATCTGCGGTGGCTCTGGAGAAAGCAGGTTTTAAGGCGATAGGTACGACGAGTTGGGGGATTGCCAATACGCTTGGATTTTCAGATGGAGAGCTTATTGATTTTGACCAGCACGTAAGTATTATTCGGACGATTGTTGAGCATGTTCAGATTCCAGTGTCGGCAGATATTGAAGCAGGATATGGAGAGGACACGGCAACGATTGTTGAGCATGTTTTAAGGGTAGCCGATGTGGGAGTTGCAGGGATTAATATTGAGGATTCTTTGAAAATGCAAAAGGGACTTCGAGAAGTGGGTCTGCACAGTAACCTATTGTCCAAAATTAGAGCGGCCTTGGATGTGCGTGGGTTTCAAGCGTTTTTTATAAACGCAAGAACGGATACATATTTGCAGATGAATGCTCCACTTTCAGAGACCATAGAGCGGGCCAAAGCGTATGTGGATAGTGGTGCGAGCGGAATTTTTGTTCCAGGATTAAAGCGTGATGAAGAGATCAGGGAAGTTGTGTTTCATATCCATGCTCCGCTTAATGTTTTATCCCTGCCGGGTCTGACGAATGTCCACCAGCTTCAGCAGTTAGGAGTTAAACGGTTTAGCTTTGGAAATGCATTTTCTGATAAGATAATAGTTGCTTTGCAAAAGAATGCAGAACAGTTGATAGAGCTACAAGATACATCACATTTATATGAGGATTTTGTATATGAGGATTTTGCAAAATCCTTGAGCTAGATGAATATGAACTATAGAAAGGACGGAGCATTCGATCATGGCTAACCTTAGTCTTTCTTTTGAAGAAATGTGGGAGAAAATTATAGCGTGTGATCGTAAGTATGACGGGTTGTTTTTTACTGCTGTGAAAACAACCCGCATATACTGCCGACCTTCCTGTCGATCCAAAAAGCCGAAGAAAATAAATGTGGAGTTTTACTTTGATTTGGACAAAGTGGAAAAGGCGGGTTTTCGTGCTTGCAAAAGATGCCAGCCCCATACAGACCATTCGCCGTATAGCAGACTTGTGCAGAATGTGGTAACCCTTTTGGTTAATCATTACAAGGAAAAACTTGTATTGCAGGATATTGCGGATCATATCGGAATAAGCTCCTTTTACTTGGATCGGATCTTTAAACAGGAAACCGCCGAAACCCCGCGCACGTATTTGGAAAAAATAAGAGTAGATAAGGCAGTCTATCTTCTTAAAAGTACAAATCTTACGAATCTTGAGATTTGCTATGAGACGGGCTTCCAGAGTCCCTCCCATTTCTATAAGGCGTTTCGTAGCTTGAACCATTGTTCTCCTAGTGAGTATAGGAAGTTGAGTAGGGAATAGAAAAGGAAGGAGGTTGTATCCTTTTATGAGCGAACTATACGTAATGAAGTATGTATCGCCGATTGGAGAGATAGAGATACAGGGCACAAATGAGGCTGTCTATTCTATTATGTTCTCTAATCGGAATGAGCTCTTAACGAGGGCTATAGAAGAGGTTCCAATCCAAGTATTAGCGGAATGCACTACCCAGCTTGACGAGTATTTTAAAGGTGAGCGCTTTGAGTTTACGTTTCCTTATGCCTTTGAAGGTACGGATTTTCAGCAAAAAGTATGGAATGCTCTGGTGTCCGTGGGGTACGGTAAAACAACAGCTTATAAAGATATTGCTCTTGCTATTGGAAATGAAAAAGCGATCCGAGCCGTAGGCAGTGCTAATGGAAAAAATAAGCTGAGCATTGTGATTCCATGTCACCGAATTATCGGTTCCAATCAGAAACTAACGGGCTATGCAGGAGGGCTATGGAGAAAAGAATGGTTGCTCCAGCATGAGAAGCGTGGTCTGAGGTCCTAAGGAGGGTTCGTAGATGAGAGACATATATTTGAAAGAGTTTAAGCCGGAGAACTGGACAAATATGGTTCAGGTCTATCAGGAGTGGTATGCACAGGTAGATCCGGCTATAAGAGCAAAAGTGGCCAAAAGTAAAATTCCCAAGGAGATTCAGATTGTGCTGCTGCCCGATATGGGGGAGTATTTGCTGATTTGGATGGATCGAAAAGTCCCCGCACTCGGCAACGAAACACCGTCGGATTATTTGAAAAGCGAAGAAGGGACTAAAGCACTGAAGGCGGCTATATTACGTATGCCACGTTGAAGAAGCGGACCAAGGAGATACATATGAACATTGAACAGAGCGCGAATGATGGAAAAAGTGAGTTCCTATATCCATAACTGTAATCAGATGGAATGAACTTCATCTAACCCTATGCTATGATTTACCGACAAGAATATAGATTTAAAAGGGGAAATAAGAATGAAGCTCAAAAAAATGATGTTCCTACTTTCGTTTTTAACGATATTTGTAGGGTTGATCACTTTGTGCACAGAAAGTGTTCAGGCTGCCAATTCGACAGTATTCAAAGATGGAGATAAGCTTAAGCTTATTCTTGATGATGGTAATGGAGTAAACAGAGTGTTTAAATTTGATCTCCCGTTTACGATTAAGCCTGATACACCAATTCGTCTGTATAGCAACAACATTGAAATTCCTTCTGGTGACTTTACGATCGATTATGCCAACTCCACAATTACGATTGCGGATTCACGACCAGCACCTGGGCCAGGATCAGAAAATCATATAGAACTTCCTATAGCTATAACTATGAAAGGGACTGTGCAGTCAGTCGATGAATCTACAGTAACTCCACTTGCGGAGGAGCCAAAAGTAACGCAGCCTGAGGTGGAGACCAATATAAAAGAGATTCCCACTCCCAGTGAACCCAAAGTTGCTCAACCTGTGGATGAACCGAAAGTAATTGAACCGCAAGTAACCCAGCCGATCGAGGAGCCTAAAGTGGACCAAGCGGTTGATGAGTCACCGGAAATCCCTTTGTCTATCCCATCTGGAGAAAATTTTCCGGGTACATTTACAATCAACTCTTCAAGTACATCATTTTCAGTTCGTTTGAAGATGAAAAATATTCAACCCACGTACACTTCATATGTTATGGTCAAAAATGCGGATGCTCAATTAATTAAACGGATTCAGTTCGATCCGGAAACAACGTTTAGCTACCCTTTGAGTAACCTGAATTTATCTACAGGTGGATATTACTTTTATATCAAAATGATCGATCAGTCGGGAAATTCGGCAGCGTCTGTACCCCAATTTGTTCCTATAAATAATAACAAGGCTCAGCAGGTTGAGGTGTTTATAGACGGTAAACTGCAACAATATGAGCAGCCTGCGACCTCTATTAGCGGAAGTATGCTGGTGCCATTTCGTGCCGTTTTTGAGGCGCTTGGGGCGAAAGTGAAGTGGGATGGAGCTACCAAGACCGTTACTGCAACCAAAGGAAATACAACGATCAAGTTAACTGTAGGCTCCAGGGATGCCTATATCAACGGAAAATTAGTGCGTCTCAATGCGGCGCCAAGACTCATTAACGGCAAAGTAATGGTTCCTATTCGCTTTGTTAGTGAGGCGCTGGGTGCGAAGGTGAAGTGGAATATTGCAGCTCAGAGCGTTGTGATTTTCCTTGCTCCACCGCAGGTTTTGACAACTAGCGAAAGTGAACAATTAATGGAGGAAAATGAAGATGCTTCCGAATCACAATCCAATCCAACGATTCTGAAAAAGATATCCACCACCTTCTCCAAATCTACGGATATTGTGTTCGTCATAGATGTTACGAGTAGTATGACAGGGACGCTGGATTATGTGAGACAGAAGGTGAAAGGCTTTGTTGATTCCGTTCCAGCAGGTTCTCATTTTGCTGTCGTTGCATTTCGGGATATCAATCTGAAGGCAGATAAAGATTTAGAATTTTTGGAGTTTACGACCGATAAAAATAAGTTAAAAGGTAACTTGAATATGCTGCGCCCTTCCGCTGGCGGGGATTTGAAGGAATCGGGATTAGAGGCTATTCAGTTAGCTATAAGTAAATTTCCCAAAAATTCTAATTCCAAAACAATCATATTCATTACAGATGCACCAGTTCATGATAAGAATACAGCCCTGGGTAAAGCCCGTTTTTCAGTAGATGAAATTAACGAGCAATTACAGAAAAATGATGTTATTTTTAATGCAATCGTGCCTGCAAATGGACTAGCCAACAAACAAATGAAAAAGCTTGTAGATTCCAACGAAGGGACTTTGTATGATATCAAGGAGGCCAAGCTGAATTTGGCGAAGTAGGTTTGTCCAAACTCAATTAAAGCCGTTAAAGGGAGCCGATGCCAGGCTCCCTTTTGTTATCACAAGCGACCTGTGCTGAAAGAGTTCTAATGGGCTGAAAGCTCACTCTCCGTCACCCATTTATGATTTTTGACAGGCTCTCCTCCTGTAGTCGGCGTATAGTCTACCATATATACGGTCGTTGGCTCGGCGGAATCAATGGTAGCCTTAGCCCCATCCATCCCCTTCATATGATCTGCTGCAAGGATAACCTCTGTGCCCGGTGCATAGGGCTCGCTGCTTGCATCCTTAATCTCTTCATGAATAACCCACTTATGATTATTCACTTTTTCTCCTCCAGTGGTTGGTGTATAGGAGACTGTATAAGCAGTAGTCGTATAAGCACCCGCAATCGTGGCCGTAGCCCCATTCATGCCGGCCATATGGTCAGCTCGTATAGTCGCTTGACTACCAACTTTGAAGGCTGGATTTTCAGCTTTTTTTAGTTCGGCAGGAAGCTCACTGGAAGTGGAATGGTTCATATCTGATGTGTCGTGCTGTTGACCGCTGTTTGCCGTGTGCTCCTGGTTCGGCGCGTTACTGTTCCCGCACCCACTCAAAATCATCATGACTGTACCAGCGAGCAAAGCCCATTGCATTCTCATATTTAATAGCTCCTTTAGGGTTTTATTTTCATATTCAATTATACCCCTAGGGGGTATAATTGAAACGGAATAATATTACAAACTTGTGAAGTGTTTTTGCCTACAAGGGGATCGCCTGTTGTGATCCCTTATTTGTTATGCAGAAGATGCGTAATTAAATGTTGTTGACAGTGAATAAAAAATCATTGTAATATCTATAAAACGCATCAAGTTACTTGGTATTTTGAGCGACTGTAAACATTCTAACTCACCAAAAGTAGATGATATCAAGGAGCAGGGGGAGACATCAAATGAAGAAACCATGGATTTCATTTATATTGCTGCTGGGAGCAGTCGTGCTTTTTATTTCAGGCTGCGGCAGCAACAATACGTCGGGCAACGCTGCGGGTGAAGAAAAGAAAACACTGCATATTAGCTTTAATCCTGGTCCATATAGCGATCAGTTTAAGAATGGTGTGGCTCCATATTTGGAGAAGAAAGGCTATAAGATTACATATAAAGAGTTTACAGACGGTGTTCAGCCCAATGTAGCCGTGGCTAAGGGGGATATTGATGCTAATGTGTTTCAGCATTCGCTTTACCTGGATTCTATGAATAAGCGGGAGAATATTGATCTGATTGGTGCTGTACAGGTCCCGACTCCTCCAATGGGATTGTACTCCAGCAAGCATACCAGCCTTGACGAAATCGGCGATGGAGCCCAAATCAATCTGCCCAACGAGCCAGTCAATATGCTGCGTGCGCTGAATATTTTGAAGGAAGTAGGCTGGATTACGTTAAAGGACCATATTGATCCATTGCAAACCTCGGTGAACGACATCACCTCTAATCCGCATCATCTGCAATTTGTTGCTACCGATCCGGCACAGGGGCCACGTGTACTGAAGGATGTTGATTTTGCGGCTATACAAGGGAACTTTGCTGTATCGAATGGAATAAAGCTGACCTCGGCATTAAAGCTTGAAAATATGACAGATCCGTTCACGAACGTGGTCGCTGTGGACAGCAAGAACAAGGATAAGCCCTTCGTCAAAGACATTATTGAAGGATATCATTCAGATGAATTCCAAAAGTACATCCATTCGAACCCTGATTATGAAGGCTACAAGTTGCCAAGCTATTTCAAATAATATGGGGCATTATCTTCTGCGGGCTGACGTTGTCAGCCTGTATCTTATGGATAGAAGGTGGATATGAACGTGATTTTTTCATCCTCTGATCTCGTCAAGGCTCTGCCTGACAACTATTTTAGCGCAATAGATGACAAAGTGAATCTGTATAAAAGTAAAGGAATAGATGTAATTAATCTGGCAGCCGGCAACCCGGATCAGCCAACACCGGCGCATATTATCAGCGCTTTGAAGGAAGCGGTTGATCAACCGATCAATCAGGGCTATCCGCCTTTTCATGGAAAAAAAAGCACGCTGGAGGCTGTCGCCGCGTTCTATAAACGGGAGTATCAGGTGGAGCTGGATCCGGACCGGGAGATTGCCATATTCAACGGCTCAGCCATAGGCGTAATGGGGATTCCACAGGCGCTATTGAATCCAGGTGATTGGTTATTGACCACCGATCCGGCATATCCCCAATATTATTCCGCTGCTACGCTGGCAAGAGCCCATATTCATACGATTCCGCTTGATGAGAAGCATGGTTTCTTGCCTGATTATACAACCGTGCCGGAAGAAATTGCAGAGCAGGTCAAATTGCTTATGATTAATTATCCGAACAATCCGACTGGAGCCGTAGCTACTGCAGACTTTCTGACGAAGACGCTGGATTATGCCGCTCGGTATCAGTTTCCAGTTATGAATGATTTTGCTTACGGTGCTCTTGGATTTGACGGGCATAAGCCGATTAGTTTATTGCAAATCCCCGGCGGCAAGGAGTATGGCGTCGAGACGTATACAGCTTCCAAAACGTATAACATGGCTGGATGGCGCTTCGGCTTTGCGGTTGGAAATGCGTCCGTTATTGGTGCGCTCAAGCATTATCATACGCATGCCTACAGCACTGTTTTTGGCGCGGTACAGGATGCGGGAGCTGTCGCATTGCTGGGCACCCAGGAGCCAGTACAGGAGCTCGCGAAGTTATATGAGCGGCGCCGTAATGTTCTTATTGCAGCGTTACGAGGTATTGGCTGGGATGTAGCAGCTCCCCAAGGGTCTTTTTTTGCCTGGTTCAAGGTGCCGGAGGGGCATACATCGGCTTCCTTTGCAGACTTTTTATTGGACGGTGCGCACGTTGCGGTCGCTCCTGGAGAAGGCTTTGGTCGTGCAGGAGCTTCTTATGTGCGGGTCAGTCTGGTAAACAGTGAGGAAAGGCTGCTGGAGGCGGTGCAGCGTATCGCAGCGACGGGGGTTTTTCAAGTATAAGCCGGAATACAAGGAAGTTATTTTGCTGCAATCAGGAATTGGCAAAGCGAACGCTGCCTCGACTATGGCCCTGCTGATTGAGCGTTTTAGCCCAGAGCTTGTCATTAATACCGGGTCTGCGGGTGGGCTCGATCCAGCGCTGCTTGCTTTTGCGACAGAAGCGCTGGCGGAGACCAGGATTGAGGGGAAGATCGTCAAGGGTTTGATTGCGACGGCAGACTCCTTTATCTCCCATGCTGAGCGCGCCCATTTTATCCGCAGCCAGTTTGGTGTTCCATTTTTGGCTGCGGCCAATTCGGCCGCATTGGTTGTGGCTCTTGTAGCCGCATATGATAGAGACAAGCTTTGATATATTCAATGGCACTATTCAGGAACGTTTTTTCTTCGACTTGCCATGCTGGTTAATGAGAGTTCGAAGTTGTTTCCCGGCTTGGTTCAGCTCCATATCGTTCAACACATAGTCAGTGCTGACTTCCCAGGTGCTGTGGTCATTCAGATGAAAAATAAAGGCGGGAAAGCGAGGGCGCAGCCATTTGCGGATGGAGGCCCCTTCGAATTCGACTTTAGTGATTGCAGCCCACGGGACAGTTCGAATACCATCTGAAATGCTGTGCTCGTCAAAGATGAACAGGTAGGTATCCTTGCGAAGCGTTCTGCTCAAACAAACCACGAGATAGCTACCGAAAAAAGGAAGTCCGACAATGGCGGACGTAATAAAGAAGAAGATTTGTAGAGCTGAGATATCTTCGTCGATAAAAATGAGCAGCAGCAAAAACAGACAAATAAGCACAAACATCAAGCTGCCCATGGCTTTCCAAAATGCCAAAGATCTTCGATATACAATTTTATCCACGGAATACCGCCTCGTCGGGAACAAACGCCTGAATGAAATAAGTTATTCGTTCTCTCCAGTCAGCTTCGGTCACACTTTCAATTCGCAGACATGGAGTGGCCTGCATATTCAGTTCTGTATTTCTTACAATCCACATATCATTCATTCCTTTAAGAACAAATAGCAGATTTGTAACAGAAGGACCATCTTCATCCGTATCCGTGTATACCATTTGGCTCAAATTATCAAGGCTACACTGATTACGATCAAAGTCCTCCCGCCAGTCTTGTATCATTTGTTGAGCCGACTCATGAAGCTTCCACGTTGCCATTTGCTGCATGGTGAAGTTGGATGAGGTTAACTCATTCCACTGTTCTTCGGTCAGATCGACGTATCGGCTGTGCGCATTGAAGTTCGGAGCAGACAGGCCGAACAGTTGATCAATGTCGTGATGCCAGTCTTCTGGAGAAGACCAGCGAAAGAAATGGAGTTCATTGTGACTGGAGAAATGATACAGAAAACGTTCATTTCCATGGTGTATCGTTAACGTATTTTGCTTATCTTGTTGCTCCTTAAAGCCACGTAGCATCTGACGACTTTGTACCAGATGAGCTAAAATTTCAACAATGAACGCATCAAATTCGAGCTGTTGTTGCTCGTCATCCCGTTGTTCCATCAAACCCTTGGATATCATGCTATGCGTTGCGGCATGAAAAAGTAGTTCCCAGCGATCTTCGGTTAGTTCCCCGTAATAAGATTGGAGCAGACCAGAAGCCATATCTTCTGCGCCCAATGCGGTCAAGGCAAAACCTAGCTCCTCAAGCGTTAAAATTACCGTTTGTTTGTCCATAGTCAGGCTCCTTCTCCATCTGTTAGGTGTGTATATTATTTAAATAATTTGCTGGCCCAGCGTATCCCTTTTTCCGCAAATTTGGCGACTTTTCCGCCTGCCCAGCTTCCCACTGTACCGCCGACGTATGCCCCGACGGCTGCGCCGACCGGACCACCGATAGCACCGCCTATGGACCCCAAAACGACAGCGCCGCCATAAGTTGCGGCGGTTTTAATCGCTACGTTAGAGGCAGATACAGCTACATCCGTTCCGGTAAGCTTCCCGCTTTTCCATTTTCCAGCCAGACTGATGCCCTCGCCCACAATATTCATGGTGGCATTAATAGGGTAGAGCTTTTTGGCAATCATACCGGGAATTTGGCGGGTGGCTATGCCGTAACGTCCTTTTTCCACCCCGGCGATGACGTTCCGTGTCCACTGAGGAAAGCTGTTGGCTTTGTTGAATCCGAGGCCGAGCTTACCCATTTGAAGCTTTCCAGCTAATCGATCAAAGCCCTTTAACCCCTTCATCACAATACCGGGTTTGGCGAATTGGCGGTTTAGGCTTTTGCCCAAATTACGCATAAAAGCATTGTTACCCTTGCCTTTCACCCATGCCGCATTATGTATAACCGCTCGAGTGGGATTCTTCAGACTTTTCTTGAATTCTACTGTTTTGGTGAGCACAAGTGTGGAAGCCAGACCGCTATAGATCGCTGTTCCGGCAAATCCTAGTTGCCCGCGCCATTTGTTGGCCTCTGACAGGCTGTTAATGGCTATATCTGCTGGATCGGGTCCTTTTTTCCCGGAAGTTGCCCCTTCGCTGTTGCTGATCTGTCCGCTGTGATCTCCTTTGGTAATCCCCGTGTCTGCTTGGGTATCTGTTTCCTTAAATTTTACTGCAATGGAACGCAGCTCTGTGCTGACAGAACTGACAGTTTGAGTGAAAGCATCCATTTGTCCACGCGCTTTATGAAAATCCTGATAAAAGCGCTGCTGTGTTGTTCCTGCCCAGCTATTTTCCAACATCTGAATATGCTGTGACAGTTGTCCGCAAATTTGTGCCCCCAGCTCACGTGCCTGTGCGAACTGCCTGGAAACCGCTTCTAGTTTCTCAGGAGGAACCATAATTTTAGCCATGATGTCCACCTCGGATGATTAAAATAATTACTTATATTTTAGTGAATCCAGTGGGGGTTAGCAAAAAAAGGAGGGGGTTTTAGTGAAAAATAAGTCATTTGTATGAGTTCATGAGGGTGCATAAGGGAGAATAGTAGGAGGTGTATGATCCGAAGTTCTTATAGTCATTCATAACGAAACGAAAAAAGCCACTCTTTTCAAATGGAGCTTTCCATTAGAAAGAGAGGCCTTCTTGCGTAGAGACTAATACATATTTCGCGTCGGTTTAATTACTTAACGGAATCTGCTTGGACAGCTTTTCAAACTGCTGCAAGTGAGGAGTGACCTTGGCAGTAATACCTTTGAGATACTTAATGGACGCTTGTCTTTGGCGTTCTTTGGTAGCAGTCTCTTCAGGGAACATGGAGTATTCCTTTTGGACAGAGCCATTTTTATAATTTACGGAGAAGAGGTCTCCTTTTTGCCACCTTTGGACCAGATCTTGATTACTGTGTAAGATATTTATTATTTCATTGCTATTTTTATAAGTGAAGCTGTAGTCTGGATCGGCCACAGCGTGGATCACTTGGTAGCCGTTCTGTAATCCATTGTTCTGAAAAGTACCTACCTGGATCTCGTTCGAACGTACGGTTTCATCCATTTGCGTCACTTTTTCAGTCTGCGTACCCTTGCCGCTCATCGTGTCATTGCTCCATGTTCCGTTGTATACGACTTTATGATTCTGTCCATCTGCATCCGTGTATTGATTTGTATATTTTCCGGTACCTGATCGCTTGCCATTCACAAAATCACCCGAATACTGCTTATATTCGCTCCATTTGATCGTACCACGTCCGTTAGGCTGCCCATTCTCGACCTCTCCATAGTAAGTAGTCTGACCGGATAGCTGAAGCAATTCCTTGGTTGCAGCCGCATTCGCCGCAGGTGTACTTACAGACAGCGCTCCAGATATCAGCGATGCGGACACCATAATAGGCAGTGATAGAGCCTTCCCTTTTTGCCAAAGTTTTTGCATCATGAGTTCTCCCCTTTCGAAGCTTTGAATTTCTAAAAGTTAAGTTCAACAACCCAGCACCGTTTTTATACTATTTTGTGCTTGGTGATTTATAGTTTAATATATATTGAGAATTATAGGAAACTGTAAAGTGAAAACAGCTAGTTAGGAGAGAGATTCATGAATTTACCCGAACATGGGAGTGAGGATGTATCGAGCATCCTTGCCGTGGAGTTGGAACATGAGCCTGTCAAGACCATAAAAGGAATCCATCAAGTGGAGCCTGATGCTAATATCTATTGGCTGATTGATGTGGAATTTAGTGGTTTTACGTTGTCAGATGAGGATATTTTGCAATTGCTCAAAGGATATATCGTGTATGGGCATGTTCATGATTTACAGGTGTGGACTAGTGTGGGGCGCAGACCAGCAGGCGAATGCCATTTTGATAAAATTTGTGTTTGTATAGATATATTCGATAATGTAGAGATGCAGGTTTGTTTGGATGAAGCCAAGGTTGCAGACTTTATGAACACACTGCCAGCGCGTTTTCAGGAGAAGGGAACTGTTCATGTGCTTCCTCGAGAGGATGCTGCCCATGCACGTGCAAAAGCGGAAAAACTAAAAGCATTTACAGATCAGGAAGGTGAAAGGGAACACGCTGTCATGCTTAGGCTTGTAGCGGATCAAGGCCAATCTTACCGTGGAGCGGATATCTGGGATGTCATGCTGAGTCTCGGAATGGAGTGGGGAGATATGGACATTTTCCATGCGCACCATCACGGGACGGGAGGTTATGATGAACTATTTAGCGTACATACGGGAACCGAGCCTGGCTTTTTTTGGTTGAGTACACTCGCAGAGGATCGCTTTGCAGATTTAATTTTTAGTATGGATGGGGTGCGAACCGCGCAGCCGCAAACGGTGTTTGAGGCGATGTGGAAAAGTGCCGAATATGCACGCACCAGACTCGGCGGGACATTAGTGAATGAACAGGGTCTGCCAGCTGTGCCGGAAGATTATCTACATCAGATTCAAGAGATGGAAGATCGACTAAGAGAGTTTGGATTTAAAGCAGGCGAGGATGTTGTTCTGTTTCTATTCTAGATTAGAAAGGAGTGATTTCGTTGTCCAGCAACGCTATTGAAAAGCTAAGAACGATTCTAAAACGTAAAGCTACTATTTTTCATACAGGGGGTCGTAGACCGTCGGATTCCCTTGAACAAAGCTGGATTGGTAGAGTTACAGTGGCTTTGCCAACGGAGGAACGACCCATTGATGTACAGGGGAATGCTATGGCTCCGATCATGCAATTGTATTTGCCGGTCTTACCCTTTGTCCCTGAAGCTATGCGTAGCATCAAGCTGTTGACAGTCTTCCTGTCTCCCGATGTACTGGATCATGAGGACATGGAAGGGTATATGTGTATTCGTGAGTATACGTCGGTAGAGGATTTGGTCGAAAAAGATTTTGGTCCGTCATTTATGCAAATCAAAGCATTTCCGCTGTTCCCTGAACTCAAAGAGAATGATTATCCGGTCTGGGACGGTGATGACATCCCTGAGGAATACGGCGATGCCCTTAACCAAATGGACAAGGAGGAACCCGACTATTTTGAGGACATCGTAGAGGAAATATATGCGGTTCACAAAATCGGTGGCTATCCCAACTTTATTCAATCGGGCATTGACTTTGGCGAGGGCTATGAATTTGTATTTCAGATTGCTTCGGATGCCAAAGCTCAATTGAATATTGTGGATGGAGGCAGCTTTTATTTTGCCAAGCATCAGAATGACGGAGTCTGGCGGGGTTACTTTGATTTTTACTAATAGGCTCATTTAGAGAGCAGTCTGGAACCGATCGTTTTGTAGAGCATGGCAACCCTATATACTCGTAAGTTAGATACTATTGAAGTGGAGTGAAAAGATATGAATGTTTTAGGTCAGCTGGGATCTGCTATCCAGAGTAGTTTATTTATTCAATCCGAACTGAAGAAAGCTCATGCATTTATTCAGGAGCACGATCTGCCTGTAGAGCAGGTAGAACATGATTTTCACAAGCAGATCATCGTGCTGGAGCAATATACGGGAACTCGCGTTTTTCAGCGAGGGCTTGCTAAATACAAAGTAATCAATGTAATACTTATGATCATATCTGTGATCATATTGCTGGCAGCAGGCATCGTTGCGGCAATGGAATATTTACAACCCGAACGACATTTGCTGCAAGTGCTGGCGAATGCCATGTTTGACTATTGGGTTCCCTCTATTACTTTGCTCAGTGTTGTATTCGTGGGTGTGATCGTTCTCGCCATCGTTAGAACTGTTTATGCCAAACAATTACATACGCGCGTGCTAGATCGGGCCTGGCAGGCCATTTTCAATCATGTGGACAAATAAGGGCAGAGAGCAACTGTAGGAGATTGGCATAATAGCTGAAGGAGTGGCAGCAATGAATGACTGGGAATCGGGAATCATTCAGGTCGATGGTGAGCGTGCGATTTACTCATCGTTAACGGAAGATCAGTTGTTAGAGGCCGATTGGTATTCGAAATATTTTCATTCTGTAAGAAAGCTAGGAAATGAGTATATCTGGTATCATTTCGATCAGGTTTCTTTGCTGCGTCGGCATTTTTTTGTGTCTGTATGCTTTAAGGATACAAGCCTAGTTGTCGCGGAGATTTCGCTCCAGGGCAATGAATTTCCAACTTCGTGGGATAATTGGTCTGAAGAAGGGGAGAGAAAGCGGCAAAGGGAGCATGATCGTTTGTTACAGCAACATTTGTCCGTAAAGCCAAGCTATCGTCAAACAAAGCCTTACCCCTATATGGAATATGAACTGAACTGGGGGAAAATCTCTTCTTATTTTGACCCCCGGTCGGGAAATACGGCCATTGCTTTTAAGTATAAAGATGAATAGTGATCTTACATAAAATACACGACAACCCTGCGCTTTGTGCTGGAGGTGAGGGTGTTGGATGAGTAAGGGAGATATGTTGTGGATAAAAAGGCGAAAAAAATACTGATGAACACATTCTGGTCCTCTAGCGGCTGGAAGCAGGAGCGGGGATCTTTTTCGGGTGAGGATTTTGAATATGCCAAAAGTAAGGGCTTGATGTTCGATCCGATCACCATTACACATAACGAGATTATAAACAGGCTGCATGAGCTGCACCAGCAAAAGGCTACAAAAGAACGAGTGGCAGCAGCATTTTTGCATAGTCTTTCCACGAAAAAGGTTCATTTACGAAGCGCCTTATCGAGCTGGGCATTAACCGCAGGGCTTCCTTTGCACACCTATGGGGAGCGGCCTGTCGTCCTGCCCAATTACAGTAGCTGTGGGGATTGTAATTTTAATAAAATGATGTCCGATAAGGAATACGTCAATAAAGATTTGAATGTACTAAATTTTGAACGAATCAAATGGGGCGGTATTCGTCTGAACTACCTTCTGTATTGCTGGATGGACCTTGAATTGTTCAGTCAAGAAGAGGATGTTCAGGTTTCCGATGAGGATCTAGCTATACTCCATAACATGCTCGAAGCTGTTCAGAACTGTGATGCTCAAAGCAGTGCACGTCAATTGGAAAAGCGCTGGAAGGATGTGTTCCCATCCAGCAAAAACGAGCGTGATGTCGTCATGGAGGTGTGGGGATATGCCGGACTGCTGGTCCCACAGGACACGCCTCGTAAACGACAGCACGGCAATCATGATTTTTATTCCGTAGCAGCCTGGCAAGGAGATGACGGATACTCGCAGGAGGCGTTGGACTATTTCTTTGGTAAGTTTTTATAGAGAATGTGAATCGTTATGCACATCTTGATTATGACGGTTGCTCAAACAGCAAACGTTCTTCTTCCCGACTATGAATGGCATTGACAACCAGAAGCGCGTGGAACTGTTGAAGAACTTCAGGCGTAAGCCCTTCTTCACGGATCCCGGCTTTGAGTTCTTTTACAATGATTCGGAGCAGATCATGATCTCGTGTAAGTTTGACGACAGCCTCCTGCAGTTCCGGTTTTTTCTCGACCATTTCCTGATAGAATCCTTCCTCTTCTGCATCAGCATGGCTGAGAATGCGGGTTTCCCAATATTCGATCAAGTGGTCGGCAGCCTGGCGCGCCACCTGGAATTCTTTCGCTTCGAGTAATTCCTCTACTTCTCTCGTCTTATCTAGAGCGCCAGATAGCCCGCCTTGATGAATGGCATGATGAGCATGCAGTTGACGTAAAGAAGGTCCTCCCATAACAGTTCATCCTTTCTTTGTTCCCTTTTTTAGTACAGTATAGCATAAGAAAATAGCGTTATTTTTCCGGTTAGGATTTTCCCCTCTAAGGAAAAGGGAACTCCCTAATTGGTTCAATTTCATATAATACTTAGAATGAAGTTAGAAGATAAAACTCAATCTTGGGGGAATGGATGATGAATCGATTAACCGAAATAACAGACATAAAAAAGATTGTGAAAAAAGGATCAAGGGTTTGAGGGGGATGAGCAGATACATACCCAATCAACATGGAGCCTGGGCTATGCTCATTCTTCCATTTTTATTCGGTTTAGCTGCTTCTCGAGGGGATCTCATTCATATACCCCTATTTGTGTGCTGGTTTTTTATCTACTTATTCAGTTTTCCTGTCCTCCAATGGATCAAAACAGGCAGCAGTGAAAGATACCGCAAACCCGCCGTTGTATACGGAGTGATATTACTTCCTTTGTTAATTTCACTGATATGGTTTGAGCCTGCCTTGATCTGGTATGGAGTTCTTTTATTGCTCTTTTTTATGGCTAATATTTATTTTGCGAGAACGAAAAATGAACGTGCTTTACTCAATGACATTGTTGCAATTCTACTCTTTTGTTCTTTTATATATCCCGTTATTTATATGGGGGGAGGAGAGGATTGGAGGGTAGCAACAGAGCTATTCTTGCTTTTGGTGCTTTACTTTATCGGAACTGCTTTGTATGTCAAAACGATCATTCGTGAAAGAAAAAATATACGTTACCATTATGCTTCCGTTATCTATCATGTGGTGATTTTGTTGTTTGCCATTTGGTTAAAGTTATTTCTGTTTGTTCCTTTTTTAATTTTTTTGATAAGAGCCATATGGCTTCCTAAACTCGGATTAAAGGCAAAACAAGTTGGCATGGCGGAAATTGGATTTTCAATGATGCTCTATGTTTTTGTGTTGTTTTTATATTTCTAAAAGGAGAGACATCAATGATATCTTTAAAAACGCCGCGTGATTATCATACTGACCCGTTTATAGTCATCTGGGAGGTTACACGAGCTTGTGCTTTAAAGTGCCTTCACTGTAGAGCGGAAGCTCAGTACAAACCTGATCCTCGCCAACTGACACTAGAAGAAGGTAAGAAGCTAATAGATCAAATCGCTGAAATGAATCATCCGTTGCTTGTATTCACAGGCGGAGATCCTTTAATGCGTCCTGATCTGTTTGAACTGGCTCAATATGCAATTGAAGAGAAAAATCTGTCGGTTTCAATGACCCCCAGTGCCACTCCTAAAGTGACACGAACAGCGGTAGAAAAAGCAAAGCAAGTTGGATTATCGCGGTGGGCATTTAGTCTGGACGGTTCATGTGCCGAGATTCACGATCATTTTCGGGGTACAGCGGGTTCTTACGATACGACCATGCGAGGAATTGGTTATTTAAAGGAACTGAATATCCCTATTCAAGTGAACACTACGGTGTCCCGGTACAATCTTCATGATCTGGAGCAAATTGCAGAAAGAGTGAAGGAAATGCAGGCCGTGTTATGGAGTTTATTTTTCCTTGTTCCAACTGGACGTGGCATGGAGAAAGATATGATTACTCCTGATGAGCATGAAGCCGTAATGAAATGGTTGTATCAAATACAGCAACAGATGCCGTACGGAGTGAAGGCTACAGAAGCTCCTCACTACCGGAGGGTCGTGCTGCAGCAAAAGCACAGCGCAGGTGAGAACAGTGTAGCAGACGGACAAAAGAGGGCAGATGTTTTAGGACGTGCTCCTAAAGGCGTAAATGACGGAGATGGATTTGTTTTTATTAGTCATATCGGCGAAGTATACCCTAGTGGTTTCCTGCCTCTTATGTGCGGGAATGTACGAAAGGATAGCTTGGCAGACATTTATCGCAACTCTCCGATCATGATGAATCTTAGAGATAAGTCCCTACTTAAAGGTAAATGTGGAGTCTGTGAATTCAAGGCTGTCTGTGGGGGCTCCAGAGCAAGGGCTTTTGCAATAACAGGAGACTATTTGGAGAGTGACCCTTATTGCGCTTATATACCCGGGGTTGGAGAGGAAAAGTGTTTTCATGATGAAGAAAAGTTCTAAAAAAGTCGTTATTCTCGGTGGAGGAATAAGCGGTTTAAGTGCTGCCTTTTATGTGAAAAAGCTGGCTGAGGATCGGCAACTTGAAGTGGAGATTACACTGGTGGAGAAAAGTGAACGTCTAGGAGGAAAGCTGCAAACCGTTCGCCAAAACGATTTTATGATCGAAAAAGGACCGGATGCTTTCTTGGCCAGAAAGACGGCAATATTGGATTTGACTATGGAGTTGGGGCTGGAAGCAGATCTGGTATCGACAAACCCGAAAGCCAAATCTGCTAGTATTTTGCATAAGGGCAAACTTCATACGATGCCGATGGGCTTCATTCTGGGCATTCCAACAAAGCTCACTCCCTTCATTCGGACAGGACTTATTTCTCCGCTGGGAAAAGCACGGGCAGCCCTGGATTTAATCATTCCGGCAAAGAAAGGTGATGCAGACGAATCTCTAGGTGATTTTATCAAACGGCGTCTCGGCAAAGAAGTTCTGGACCAGATTACGGAACCTCTGCTGTCTGGAATTTACGCTGGGGATACACATTCCCTGAGCCTCATGTCAACCTTCCCTCAATTTAAACTAATGGAACAAAAGCATGGAAGTCTGATTAAGGGTATGTCTAAAGGGGCGGGGAGAAAGCCAGCAGTACAAGACAACCTGCCGGATATCGCTAAGAAAAGTATGTTTCTTTCTTATCGGCTAGGATTATCTTCGATCGTGGAGCGGCTAAAGGAAAGGCTGGATACCGTACGTTTTGTTATGGGGCAAGGTGTAGTTGAAGTAAGGAAAGAAAGCGGTTATCAGGTCATTTTAGAACATGGGCAAAAAATAGATGCGGATGCGGTGATTTGCGCTGTTCCAGCTTTTGAAGCGGCTACATTATTCTCCGGCGTTGCAAGCGCTAGCTGGTTACACAAGATTCACTATGTTTCCGTAGCCAATATTGCTCTTGCTTATAAAAACACAGATCTTAATCTTAATTTTGAGGGAACGGGATTTTTAGTACCCCGCAAAGAAGGCAAAAAGATTACGGCATGTACTTGGTCTTCGACGAAGTGGAGCCATACTGCTCCTGAAGGATATACGCTTTTACGGACCTACATTGGACATGCAGGTGCACAGGAGTGGATTCAGATGACAGACGATCAACTTGTGGATGCCGCGCGTAAAGATTTGAAAGATTTAATGGGCCTGGAAGCGGAACCGGAATTCACCGAAGTCAGTAGGTGTGATCGATCAATGCCGCAATATCCGATTGGACACAAAGAGCATATGGCGAAGATCAGACAGGACTTCGCACAGGATTTACCGGGTGTTTTTCTATGTGGTGCCGGCTATGGGGGCGTTGGAATTCCAGATTGCATCGCTCAAGGGAAAGAAGCGGCTGAACAGTTGCTTTCTGATTTTTTATAATCAGGCTCTTTCCACGAATGAAAGAGGGAACCCCCTGATTGGTTCAGCTTTAAGGGAGACGTAGAATGAAAGGTAAGTATAAAATCGAAGTAAGATGGAGGAATGGAAGATGAGCCAGTTAACGGAAGAAACATGGGTGGCGGACATTGTGAAAGCAGTACCCAAAACGGGAGATCTGTTCCGCAAACTGAGGATTGATTTCTGCTGTGGAGGGAAAATATCGCTCCGTGAAGCAGCAGCCAATCAAGGTCTCCACGCTGGTGAACTGCTGACGCAGATACATGAAGTGGAAGAAAAGCAGGCACAGCATAAGCAAATGCAACCTCCTTCACTCGAACCCAAAGAACTAATCGCCTATATTCAAAATGAGTATCATACGAAGCTTCGGGAAGAACTATCGGCGTTAACGCCGTATGTAACCAAACTAACGCGGGTTCATGGCGAACGTTATCCGCATCTAAAGCGAGTTAACGAACTGTTCACCTTGCTTAAACAGGAAATATCGGAACATATTCAATATGAGGAGGACCTTGTGTTTCCGATGATTGAAGCATTTTTACAAGAATCAACAATGGAACGAGCAGATGAGTTAAATCCAATTTTGTCCAAGTTGCAAAACGAACATCAAACGGTGGTGGAATTCCTGAAGGAAATGCGCTTGATCACAAATGGCTTTGAGCCGATGCAGGAAGCTTGTGGTACGCACCGACTCGTATTGAAGCGGTTAGAAGACCTGGAAGCAGATATTTTCAATCATATTCTTCTTGAAAATTGTACATTGATCGAACGTACGAAACAGGCACAGCTAATAGCGAAACCCATTAATTAATGATGAACTAACATGAGGAGCCGAACCAATTGCATAAATTAATTAAAAGTAGCACTGTTTTCGTTTTGGTTATTTCCATCATTTTATTACTTTCAGGGTGCGGTGCGGGGCAACAATCAGCTTCAAATGGTAGCAGCACGGCCCAGAACAACGAGGTCTCCAGCCAGGATTCTTCGAAAAAGGTTGAAACTGTTGAGCTTACCATATCCGCAGCTGCAAGTTTAACGGATGCGCTCAAAGAAATTCAGCATTCATACGAATCAACCCATACAGGCACCAAATTGAATTTTAACTTCGGCGGCTCTGGTGCGCTGGAAAAACAAATTGAGCAAGGAGCGCCGTCGGATTTGTTCCTGTCCGCTTCGAAGAAAAACTTGAAGTCTCTCGTAGATCAACAGTTAATAGAGAGTAATAAACAAAAAACATGGCTGACGAATGAATTGGTCGCGGTTATCCCAGCAGATGGGACGATGGACATTGCGAGTGTAACCGATTTAACAAAAAGAGAAGTGAAGAAAGTTGCGATCGGAATTCCTGAAAGTGTTCCTGCAGGCAACTACGCACAGGAAGCGCTGACGAAAGCGAAGCTTTGGGACACGTTACAGAGCAAGCTGGTTCAAGCGAAAGACGTTAGACAAGTGCTGCAATATGTGGAAACTGGGAATGCTGATGTCGGATTTGTATATAAAACAGATGCATTGACTTCACAAAAGGCAAAAATCGCCTTTGAGGTGGATCCCAAAGCCTATTCACCTGTTGAGTATCCAATCGGAATTATCAAAGGTTCAAAGCACATTCAAGAAGCCGAAGACTTTTATGCATACCTACAATCACAAGAATCTCTGAATATTATGGCTAAGTATGGATTTACCATACCGAAGTGAGCATGCAAGATATAGATTGGAATGAATATTGGCCTCCTATCCGCTTATCGTTGCAGGTTGCACTGTTATCCAGCATTCTAGTAATCATATTAGGCTTGCTTGTGGCATGGTCCATGTCACGGTTAGGTTTATTTAAAGGGAAAACGGTTGTTGAAACTGTGCTCATGCTGCCCTTGGTACTCCCACCGACGGTTGTTGGTTTTTTACTACTAATATTACTAGGACGAAAAAGCGGGTTCGGACGTTTTGTGGAGCAATCGTTTGGAGAACCTATTATATTCTCGTGGTGGGCTGGGGTTATAGCAGCGGTGGTAGTGGCTTTTCCTCTTGTCTATCGGACACTGAAAATGGGATTGTCTTCTGTTGACCAGGACTTGGAAAACGCGGGACGTTCGATGGGTGCAAGTGAATGGCAGGTTTTCCGGTATATCACCTTTCCTTTAATTTTCCCTTCTTTTAAAGCTGCCTTTATACTCGGTTTTGCCCGCGGCCTGGGCGAATTTGGTGCTACGTTGATGATTGCCGGAAATATTCCGGGTAAAACACAAACGATTCCGACGGCCATTTATATTGCGGTGGATTCTGGGCATCTTCCTATGGCCTGGGCCTGGACGTGCTCTATCATACTCATTTCTTTTATCATGCTCCTGTTAACGGGCCAAAAGAACAATTAATCTCTTCATATAAGCTTCCCTTTAGCAGGGGGAGGCTTTTTTGTATCTTTCGATAGAACGAGGGATTTCCTGTAGCGCTATAGGACATTCCCTAATGGGAACAGCGATGAATGAATTACATAATGAGAGTAAGCGAATGAACCTTCCCATGGCACTTGCGTTGGGATGATTTATTCTAAAAAGGAGTGTTGGTCATCGATGAAAAAAAAATACAACCTCAACTTTTTTAAACCGATCGAAAGCTATTCGGGAAATTGGTCAATCCTTGAGGAAAAAAATAGAGAATGGGAAAACGTGTACCGACAGCGTTGGTCTCACGACAAAGTGGTTCGGACGACTCACGGAGTGAACTGCACGGGTTCCTGTAGTTGGAAGGTTTTTGTGAAAAACGGCATCATTACCTGGGAAAATCAACAGATCGATTATCCTTCCTGCGGTGTAGATATGCCAGAATTTGAACCGCGAGGATGCCCGCGTGGCGCTACATTTTCCTGGTATGAATACAGTCCATTACGTGTGAAATACCCTTATATGCGCGGTAAGCTGTTGCGGCTTTGGCAGGCTGCCATCCAGGAACATGCCAATCCGGTGGAAGCATGGGCAAGCATTGTGGAAGATCCGGAGAAAGCCAAGCTCTACAAAGCAGCTCGCGGAAAAGGCGGTCATGTCCGTGTCGCTTGGGACGATGTCCTGCGTCTGATCTCGGCGCAACTCATCTATACCATTCGTAAGTATGGTCCTGACCGGATCGCGGGCTTTACGCCAATACCGGCGATGTCAATGATAAGCTACGCTTCAGGAGCCAGATTCATTTCGCTTCTTGGTGGACAGATGTTGAGTTTCTATGACTGGTATGCCGACCTTCCGCCTTCATCTCCTCAAATTTGGGGTGAGCAGACGGATGTACCGGAATCTTCTGATTGGTACAATGCGGGTTACCTGATCATGTGGGGATCGAATGTACCACTTACCCGGACGCCAGACGCTCATTTTATGACGGAAGTACGTTATAAGGGGACAAAAGTTGTATCAGTGGCTCCCGACTTGGCGGAGAATGTGAAGTTCGCTGACAACTGGCTTGCACCACATCCGGGTACAGATGCTGCTGTAGCCCAGGCTATGACACATGTTATTCTGGATGAGTTTTACAAAGAGCGCCAAGAACCGATGTTCATTAACTATGCCAAACAATATACAGATATGCCGTTTATGATTCTGCTTGATCCGCACGAGGGAGCCTGGAAAGGTGGACGTTTCCTACGGGCGAGTGACCTTGGAGATGCTTCGCAGCATGCGGACTGGAAGCCAGTCATATATGACGAAGCAGCGGGGGAAATGCTGGTTCCGAACGGTACGATGGGACAGCGCTGGGAGCAGGATAAGAAATGGAACCTGATTCTGGAGCGGGAAGACGGAACAAAGGTTGAGCCCGCACTCACTGTGGAAGGTCATGGCGAGCAATGGGAAGAAATCGTATTCCCTTATTTTGATAACGCAGGTAATGGAACGTTCAAACGTGTAATTCCAGTCAAAAAAGTACGCTTGGCAGATGGCTCGGAACGTTACGTAGCAACCGTGTACGATTTGATGATGAGCCAGTACGGTGTCGCACGCAATGACAGCTCTCATAACGCCAAGAATTATTACGACGAAGCTTCGCATTATACCCCTGCCTGGCAGGAGAAGATCACAGGTGTGAAGGCGTCTGTTGTGGTACAGATTGCTCGGGAATTTGCCCAAAATGCTATCGATACCAAAGGGCGCTCCATGATTATTATGGGTGCGGGTATCAACCACTGGTTCAATAGTGACACCATCTATCGGTCCATCTTGAACCTTGTCGTGTTGACGGCTTCCCAAGGTGTAAACGGGGGAGGCTGGGCGCATTATGTGGGTCAAGAAAAGCTCCGCCCAATCGAAGGCTGGTCAACGATTGCCTTTGCAAAAGACTGGCAAGGGGCGGCTCGACAGCAAAATGCTACATCGTTTTTCTACTTTGCAACAGAGCAGTGGCGTTACGAAGAAAGTGGAACAGACACCTTGAAGTCACCGACTGGCGGGGATGTCAGTTACAGACATCCAGCAGACTACAACGTGCTCGCAGCGCGTCTGGGTTGGCTGCCTTCTTATCCACAGTTTAATAAAAATAGTCTGTTGTTCGCCGAAGAGGCAGCGCAATTAGGCAAAAAGTCCAACGAGGAAATCATTAATCATTCTGTGGAAGAGATTAAATCACGTAAGACACGCTTCGCTGTAGAAGATCCTGGGGCAGCCGAGAACTTCCCGCGTTCACTCTTTGTTTGGCGATCCAATCTGATTTCCAGTTCGGCGAAGGGGCAAGAGTATTTCATGAAGCATTTACTCGGAGCATCTGATGCCCTGCTTGCCCGGCCGAACGAGGAGCAGAAACCGGAGGAAATCGTCTGGAGAGAAGATGTAGAAGGAAAGCTTGATCTGATGGTTGCACTTGATTTCCGGATGACGACAACCCCATTGTATGCGGATATCGTGCTTCCGGCGGCAACCTGGTACGAGAAAACGGATTTGTCGTCCACCGATATGCATCCTTTCGTACACCCGTTTAATCCGGCCGTTAATCCACTGTGGGAATCCCGTGCGGACTGGGATATTTACCGCCAGCTTTCCGAAGTCTTTTCTGATATGGCGAAAGAGTACCTGCCAGGTATATATAAAGACCTTGTGACCGCGCCGCTCGCACACGACAGTGTGGGTGAAATTTCACAGCCGATGGGTCTTGTAAAGGATTGGACGAAGGGCGAGATTGAAGCGACCCCGGGTAAAACCATGCCGAATTTCAGCATCATCGAACGTGACTATACTAAAATTCACGATAAATTTATCTCACTCGGTCCGAATTTGACTACTGGGAAAGCAGGTGCGCATGGCGTCAGCTTCTCCGTAGCAGAAGAATATGAGGAAATGAAAAAGTTGAACGGAGTTTATTACGATGAGTCCATTAAAGACGGACTGCCAAAAATCCAGACAGCTCGCCAAGTGGCCAATGCAATTCTTCATCTTTCATCCGCGACTAATGGACGGGTATCGCAAAAGGCTTATGAGCAGGCAGAAGAGCTTCACGGTGTTGAACTTAAAGACATCTCGGCTGATCGGGCAGCGGAAAGAATCACTTTCCAAAGTATCACGGCACAGCCTCGGGAAGTTATACCGACACCAGTATTCACTGGATCGAACAAGAAGGGACGCCGCTATTCACCATTTACAACGAATATTGAACGTCTCGTTCCGTTTCGTACTTTGACGGGAAGACAGCATTTCTATATTGATCATGAGATTTTCCAACAATTTGGAGAATCATTGCCGATCTACAAACCGACGTTGCCACCGATGGTGTTCGGTCCTCGGGATCGGGAAATAAAAGGCGGACAAGATTCACTCGTGCTTCGCTATCTGACACCGCACGGTAAATGGAATATTCACTCCACCTACCAGGATAACCAGCACATGCTTACGCTGTTTCGTGGAGGTCCTACCGTATGGATCAACAATGAAGACGCAGAGGCGCACGATCTTGCTGACAATGACTGGGTAGAGGTATACAACCGTAATGGCGTCGTAACCGCCCGGGCCGTTGTCAGCCATCGGATGCCAAGAGGGACTATGTTCATGTACCATGCTCAGGATAAGCACATTCAAGTGCCAGGCTCTGAAATCACGGATACACGCGGCGGTAGTCATAACGCACCAACAAGAATTCATCTCAAACCAACCCAGATGGTCGGTGGATATGCTCAGCTTAGTTATGGATTCAACTATTATGGTCCAATCGGCAACCAGCGTGATGTGTACGTTGCGGTACGTAAAATGAAGGAGGTTAACTGGCTTGAAGATTAAAGCTCAAATTGCCATGGTCATGAACCTGGATAAATGTATTGGCTGCCATACGTGCAGCGTGACATGTAAAACAACCTGGACGAACCGCAAAGGTGCGGAATATATGTGGTTTAACAATGTGGAGACTAAACCCGGTATCGGTTATCCGAAGCGCTGGGAAGACCAGGAATTATATAAAGGCGGCTGGCAGCTCCGCAAAGGGAAATTGGAATTGAAGTCAGGCAACAAGCTGTCCAAGATAGCACTGGGTAAGATTTTTTACAATCCAGACATGCCGGAAATGAAAGATTATTATGAGCCCTGGACTTACAATTACGAGCAACTGACCAACGCTGGTGAACAGAAGCATTCACCTGTGGCACGCGCGCACTCTGCGGTAACGGGTGAAAAAATGGATTTGGAGTGGGGTCCAAACTGGGAAGATGACCTGGCGGGTGCGCATGTAACTGGTCCGCTTGATCCAAATATTCAGAAAATCGAAGAAGAGATTAAATTTAACTTTGAGAAGTCGTTCATGGTTTATCTCCCACGGCTTTGCGAACATTGTTTAAATCCGAGCTGTGTCGCGTCCTGTCCTTCAGGTGCTATGTACAAACGGGACGAGGACGGAATTGTGCTCGTGGATCAGGAAGCATGTCGCGGCTGGCGGTATTGCATGACGGGCTGTCCATACAAAAAAGTGTACTTTAACTGGCAGACGAACAAAGCGGAAAAATGTACCTTCTGTTTCCCACGTGTGGAAGCAGGCCTGCCGACAGTCTGCTCCGAGACATGTACAGGACGAATTCGCTACCTCGGTGTTATGCTGTATGACGCGGATCGGGTGCTTGAGGCCGCTTCTACGCAGGACGAGAAAGAGCTTTATAAGGCGCAGTGTGACCTGTTCATGGATCCTAGTGATCCGGCAGTGATCGCTCAAGCGAGAAAAGACGGCATCTCGGAGGACTGGATTGAAGCAGCGCAGAACTCGCCGGTCTACAAGCTTGCCATTGAGCACAAGCTGGCATTCCCGCTTCATCCGGAATATCGTACATTACCTATGGTCTGGTATGTTCCACCACTTAGCCCGATCATGAATTACTTTGAAGGGAAAGACTCGATTGAGAATCCCGATATGATTTTTCCGGCTATCGAAGAAATGCGTACCCCTATTCAGTACCTTGCCAATATGCTGACGGCGGGCGACACCCAAACCGTGAAGGAATCCTTGCAAAGAATGGCTATGATGCGCTCCTATATGCGTGCTCAATCCACAGGACAATCTTTTGATGAAAGCCGTCTTGAGCGCATTGGCATGACACCTCGGCAGACTGAGCAGATGTATCGGCTTCTGGCGATTGCCAAGTATGAGGATCGTTTCGTCATTCCAACGTCGCATAAAGAAGGATATTCGAATCCGTACCGGGCTCAAGGATCTGCGGGTTACGGCGATACCATGGGAAATATGGGTTCAGGATCTGGATGTGACGGCTGTAGTATGGCAAGTTCAATGGGGATGGAAGAGCCTTTGAAAACGGGAAAAGAAATGTATGAAGAAAACTTCTACGGGGGTATTTGGCGTGATTAATGTAGCGAAGCTGTATGAATGCAAGCCATCATTCGGGTTTTTCGCCCAACAACTCATGTACCCGGAAAAGCTGGATTTTCATCCGGCTTTTCTGGAAGCATCGTTTGATCCAAACCATCCGGCATATACGTATGCGAACACCTACTGGTCCCTTATGCAAGAGTTCAGTATGGAAGAGATTCAGGAAATGTATACAGAAACCTTTGATTTTCAAAAAAATTGTGCACTATATATGACTTACTTCAAATTCGAAGATGCAAAAGAACGGGGACAAATGTTGGTCAAGTTAAAGGTGCTATACGAGATGTATGGTCTTGAAATGCCAGATGGTGAGCTGCCAGATTACCTTCCGCTCATGTGTGAATTTCTGTATGCCGCCGAATGGTCGCAAGATCCGAAGACGACAGAAAACTTCCGCATGCCAATCGCGATCCTGGAAGACGGCACATATCATTTACTTAAAGCGCTGGAGAAAATGGAAAGCCCGTATTTTCATCTGGTCAAGGGACTGCGCGAAACGCTTAAAGCATGCGTAGAACAGGAGGCAGCTGCGCAATGATGATGCTAGAGCAGTTTTTATGGGTTATTTTCCCTTATATGTGTGTGGTCGTCTTTATTGTAGGGCATATTTTCCGCTACAGAAATGATCAGTTCAATTGGACAGCGAAATCAAGTGAGTTTATTGAAAAGAAACAATTGATGATCGGAAGTCTCTTATTCCACCTGGGTATTATCCCGGTTATTATGGGTCATGTATCCGGTCTGGGCATACCCAAAACCTGGATGCATGCACTGGGTGTAAACGATCATCTATATCATATTGGAGCAGTTTATATTGGTGGAATATTTGGAGCGATGACGTTCCTCGGTATGTTGATTCTTACCTCTCGTCGATTTACAATACGCAATGTGCGCCATTTAAGTACGGCGTCTGATTTGATAGTAAACGTATTGCTTTTGGCCATTGTATGCATGGGGATGTTTGCGACTCTCGTAACGAATGCGGTACAGCCAGAATTCGATTATCGAGAGACGATCTCAATCTGGTTCCGCGGTTTATTCGTATTCCGTGTCGACCCGACACTGATGAGAGACGTACCGATGTCCTTCAAGCTTCATATTCTTATGGCCTTTGCGATTTTTGCATTCTGGCCGTTTACCCGGCTTGTACATGTGTGGAGTGTTCCGTTGAATTATGTGCGCAGAAGTTATATCCTTTACAGAAGACATAAATCGAATTAGGAAAGCGGGCTCTGCCTTCTTTCCTAATTCTATTAGGAGAGAGCGATGAATAATAGGATGGATTATCAAAGGGAGCTTGAGCGAATACGCGAACATTTCGGTTATGATTTCATGGCGCTTGCTCTGGTTGAACCGGCCGAATATCAATACGTAATTAAATGGAAAAATGCAGCCGGTAATTTAAATGATCGCTTTAAGCGAATTGTACTGCAATCCGGAAAGGGCATAGCAGGAGTCGTGTTCAAAACTGGGAAATCCGTTTTCATTCCATCTGTTCATCAATATGTGGGGGCAGACAACCTGTTTAACTACCCGATCGTTCAATCCGAGAAACTCAAGAGTCTCGGGGCTGTTCCCCTATGGAATGATGCTCGCGTCGCGGGCGTACTGCTTGGTGGATTTCGGGAAGAACTGCTGATGACCGCAGCCATGATGCGTGATTTGGAAGCTTTGGCGCATAGGGGATTTGGAGAGTTGAACGGGAAGGAAGTGATGTAATTGACATTATCTGTAGGGACTGGCTCTTTGAATGCGCTAATGGTGAAGTTGTTTGAGAACAGTACAGAAGCCATTTTCTTTTTTGATGGGCAAGGGAACACCCTAGCTATGAACCCGGCAGCGGAGGAGATTGTGAGCGATGACGTCCTCATTCAACTCTATGAAGGGAAGGAAAAAGCTTTGTGTGGAACATGCAGGGGCTATACAAGCGAAACGGAGCCCCGTACCTGCCTTGATTGTTATTTCAATATGCCAGAATCCAAGGATTTCGCTTCTTTTCAGGTATATCTGGAAACAAAGAGCAACGGAATGATCCCCTATGCCGCTTCTTTTCACACCATTGATTCTGAACATGGAACAAGGGTGTTGATGTTGAGGGACTTGACTCCGCAATTTCAGACGCAGGAAAAATTGTATCAAAACAAAATGATGAAGCATGTCATTGAAGCGCAGGAAAATGAGCGTAAACGGCTTTCCAGGGAACTGCACGACAGCGTCGCCCAGGAATTGATGAGTGCGGTTGTTGAGCTGCGGGTGTTAAAATACATGACGAATGATGAACAGCTCATCAAAAACATGAAGCAGACTGAAGCATCCATGACGCGATTGCTGGATGATATCCGCAACCTGTCTGTGGAACTACGCCCCGCCACACTTGATGATTTTGGGCTTGAAGCGGCATTTCGTTCCCACTTTAAGAGGGTTGAACAAAGCTTTGGTCTTGTCGTTGAATTTGTGTCGGATCTTCCCCAAAAGCGATACGGAAGTGAAAAGGAAACGGTCATTTACCGTGTCTGCCAAGAGGCTGTTCTCAATGCCTTAAAATATGCCCAGGTAGACATGGTTAAAGTTTCTTTGACTGAGCACGATCATACGCTTCGTTTGACTGTAGAGGACGATGGAATTGGCTTTGAAAAGGGGAGCCAGCCTATTGGAACGGGATTAGGTTTATATGGCATGCAGGAGCGAGCAGAGCTGGTAGGCGGAAGTTTTGGCGTCCTATCAAATGTGGGTCAGGGAACCAAAGTCTTTTTGCAAATTCCGATTGGCCAAGAGGAGGAATAGAGACTTGATCAAAATTGTGTTAGCGGATGACCATGCTATTGTACGAAGCGGATTTTCCATGATTTTGAACTTCCAATCGGATATGGAGGTTGTCGGAACGGCTGCGGATGGCATTGAAGCGTATACGATGGTAGCTAAATATCGTCCGGATATTCTAATCATGGACCTCAGCATGCCCCCAGGCGAAAGTGGATTGATCGCCACAGGCAAGATTAAAGAAGACCACCCTGATACTAAAATTCTGATTTTGACCATGCATGACGATGAAGAATATCTTTTTCATATTTTAAAGAATGGTGCTTCAGGATACGTTTTGAAAAATGCTCCAGATGAGGAGCTATTACTTGCCATACGAACCATTCATGGGGGTGGGACTTATATCCATCCTAAAATGGCTACTTCTCTCGTTCGTGAGTTCATCAAAAAAGATACAACGTCACAATCAGAAGATCCTTATGAGATCCTGTCCAAGCGGGAACTGGAGATTCTGCCTCTGGTCGCAAAAGGTTACGGTAACAAGGAAGTTGCGGAAAAGCTGTTCATCTCTGTCAAGACGGTGGAAGCAAATAAAGCGAAGATCATGGAAAAATTGAATTTAAGAAGCCGGCCTGAACTGGTCCAATATGCATTAAAGAAAAAAATGCTGGATTTTTAGCCGATGAATGGAGGAAATCCGCGTGCTGGAAAATGAGAAACTGCGCTTTTCCAAACCTGCCATGCGTATTCTTGAAAATGAGCATCGATATCTAACATATCTGATGGATGAATGGCATGCCATTGTATTGTGGTTTGAGCAGCACAGAATACTAGATTTGGAAGAAGGCCGCAAGCAACTGGAAAAACTGAGAATGCAGATTCTCGACTTTAGGGTACCCCTCAAGAAACATACCGAAAAGGAAGAAGAACACTTCTTTTCTATGCTAGGAACCTACATTGGTTTTGAGCAGGGACCGCTCGTCGGTATACAGGAGGAGCACCGTGAAATAGAGGGCTATATCGATCATTTTCTTCATCAGACGGAGGGCGATTTGAGTTTGCTCACGCTTGATGACATTCAAGAGGCAGCCAAGAACGCGGGAGAGGCCTTTGAAGTGCTGACTGTACATTTTATAAAAGAAGAAACTGTACTTTTTCCTATGGCAGAGCAACAGATCAATCGGAATGATCTAACCAAGTTATGTGACAAATTAAATACACTTATCTCTTAAAAAGACCAAGCCGCTTCCTATAGAAGCGGCTTTTTTATATTTTCAGGGAGTCCCCTGTCGGGTAAAGGGGAGTCCCCTATATTCGAACAGATCGGCTAGCGGCTACAATGGGGACAGAAATTCAATTTAATAATTCGACAGAAAAAACGTTGAAAAGGTGAGTTAAATGATTAGAAAAATGCAGTTACCGTTACAAACATTGAACTTGATTCTTGGATTCATGGTATGGGTTATCATTTCTTCGCTTATGCCGTTCATTACGGAGGATATTGCTATTCCGCCCGGAAAATTGGCCATGGTCACGGCGATTCCGGTCGTGCTTGGTTCGATTCTGCGCATCCCGCTTGGTTATTATGCCAACATCTTCGGAGCAAGAATCGTTTTTCTCGTTAGCTTTATTTTGCTTTTGTTTCCCGTCTACTATATCAGTGAAGCTTCTACGATGACGGATTTAATTATTGGTGGCTTGTTCCTTGGGATTGGAGGAGCTGTGTTCTCGGTTGGGGTGACTTCGCTGCCGAAGTATTATCCAAAGGAAAAGCATGGGTTTGTAAATGGAATGTATGGTATAGGAAACTTGGGAACAGCCGTCACTACCTTCTCGGCCCCTATTGTGGCTACCCAAATCGGCTGGGCCCCTACAGTGAAGCTGTATCTCATTCTGCTGCTTGTTTTTATCGTTTTGAATTTCTTCTTTGGGGATCGTCATGAAGCTAAAGTGAAGACGCCCATTATGGAGCAGATCAAAGGGGTTTATAAAAATGAGAAGCTTTGGTTTTTCTCGCTCTTTTATTTTATTACATTTGGCTCATTTGTAGCGTTCACGGTGTACTTGCCGAATTTCCTGGTATCAAATTTTGAACTGACCAAAGTGGATGCAGGGATGCGTACAGCTGGCTTTATTGCGATTGCTACTTTCTTCCGCCCTATCGGTGGCTGGCTGGCGGATCGGTTTCAGCCTCTGTTCCTGCTGGTAGGCACGTTCTCTGTTTATACGGTCGCTGCGATTCTTTTGGCTTTTTCACCAGGGATCACCCTTTATACAGTAGGCTGCTTGGCGATCGCTGTATGTGCTGGAGTAGGGAATGGCGTCATCTTCAAGCTAGTTCCATTTTATTTTAATAAACAAGCAGGTATAGTTAACGGAATTGTATCCATGATGGGCGGTCTCGGTGGCTTTTTCCCTCCGATCTTGTTGTCGACGATTCATGCCGCTACTGGCCATTACTCCATTGGATTCATGCTGCTCTCCCAAGTGGCGCTGGCTAGCCTGATCCTCGTCATATGGCTGTATTATCAAGGGACACAATCTAATGAATGAGCGTTATTCCAGACAGATCTTATTTAGACCCATTGGTGGCGAAGGGCAGCGTAATCTATCCGCTGCTGTCGTCACCATTATCGGTTGCGGGGCACTGGGTTCTGCCATCGCCGAAACACTGGTAAGAGCGGGCGTTGGGGAGCTCCATCTTGTTGACAGGGATTACGTAGAGATGTCGAATCTGCAACGTCAGCAGCTGTTCACGGAGCAGGACGCCGCGGAAATGCAGCCCAAGGTTATGGCAGCCGAAAAAAGGCTGAAAGCCATACGAGAAGACGTGCGCTTGCACACATATCTCGATAATTTAGATGCTGAGCTTGTTCTAGAACTTGCCAGCAAGAGTATATTACTGATGGATGCTACGGACAATTTCGAAACTCGTCTGCTGATCAACGATGCTGCACTGAAGGCAGGAATTCCATGGATTTATGGAGCCTGTGTTGGAAGCACAGGCGTTGTTTTTCCATTCGTGCCGGGCGAGTCAGCTTGTTTACGCTGCCTTCTGCCATCGCTGCCTGCGATCAATCAGACCTGCGATACGGCTGGAATCATCTCACCCGCAGTCCAGGTGACAGCCGCCCTCCAATGTGCAGAAGCCATGAAGTGGCTGAGCGGCGGACGTGATAAGATGCGTCGCAAGGTTCATCTATTTGATTTATGGGAGAACACGCAGATGGACATAGGGATTTCCCGCATCCGTAACCAAGATTGTCCAACCTGTGGAGAACATCCTACGTTTCCTGCACTGACAGCATCACGTCGCTCGGCGTATGCTGCTCTGTGCGGACGGAACGTTGTACAGGTTCTTCCAGACCCACAACGTCCGATCACGCTCGATGATGCAGAAAAAATGGGCAGGCTTATAGCAGATCGTGTAAAAAGAACCCCTTATTTCGTTGAATTTTATGCTTTTAAGCATCGAATGATTTTATTCAAAAACGGAAGGCTTCTCATACACGGTGTACGGAGTGTTGCCAACGGTCAAAAACTATATCATCAGCTGTTCGGTTAAATGAGATATAGATACAAAAAGCAGAAATATTTAAAAGAGTCTGTCACCGGAGAGTGGATTGTCCGGGGGCTGGAAGGTGGAAAAGATGAGTGTATTTGAAATCGTGACGGAGCCCATTATCCCGCAGGGTTATGCGGATTATGTCCTAAGGCCGGAAGCAGGAGCGGTGACTATTTTTACAGGGCACGTACGAGAATGGACTCAAGGCGTACGGACCTTATACCTTGCTTATGAGGCCTATGTCCCCATGGCCCAAAAAAAACTCACAGAGATTGGTCGCGAAATCGAACAGAAATGGCAAGGGACGCGAGTGGCAATCGCGCACCGCATTGGCGAGCTTCAAATCGGTGATATCGCCGTTGTCATTGCCGTTTCTTCACCTCACCGTTCGGATGCGTATGAGGCAAATGAATACGCGATCGAACGAATTAAAGAAATAGTTCCTATTTGGAAACGAGAGATTTGGGAAGATGGAACGCAGTGGGTCGGAGATCAAAAGAAAAAGCCGGGGGAGATCAGTCATGATTAAGCTGTACTACTTTGCGGGACTCCGTGAGGTGACGGGAAAAACAGAAGAATTGGCAGATTTGGCGGGCCAAACGGTAGGCGATTTATCCAATTGGATAACAGATCAATATCCAGATATGCCGATCGAGTCTGTGCGAATTGCGATAAACGAGGAGTATGCGTTGTCTACGGATGTATTACAGGATGGAGACATTGCAGCCTTCATTCCCCCAGTCAGCGGTGGCTAATAATAACGATGCTAAACAACTAGAAAGGAGAGGGCGTATGAATTTTTATCCACTGAAAGACACGTTGCAGCGGCCAATTCGTGACCTGCGTATATCGGTTACGGACCGCTGCAATTTCCGTTGTTCCTATTGCATGCCCAAAGAAATATTCGGTGACGATTACGCCTTTCTTCCTCAAAATGAATGTCTGTCGTTTGAAGAGATACACCGGCTAACGAAGCTCTTTGTATCCCTGGGTGTAAAAAAGATCCGACTCACGGGCGGCGAACCATTAATGCGCAGGAATCTATCCGACCTGGTTTCCCAAATCCTGTCCATTGACGGAGTGGAAGATATCGGCTTGACCACCAATGGTGTGCTGCTAGGACAGCAGGCTAAGCCTCTCTATGACGTGGGGCTACGACGGCTTAATGTCAGTCTGGACGCTCTGGACCCTGAGCTATTTGGGCGATTGAATGGGCGGGGGATTAAGCCTGATTTTATTTTGAAGCAGATCGAATATGCAAGAGAAATCGGCTTTGAAATCAAGGTCAATATGGTCGTTCAAAAAGGCGTTAATGACTCGGAGATTTTGCCGATGGCCGCTTATTTTAAGGAGCAGGGAATAACCCTTCGCTTTATCGAGTTTATGGATGTAGGGAATGACAACGGATGGAGCTTCAAAAAGGTACTAACCAAAAAACAAATTGTTGAACGACTTAAGAATGCGTACGAGCTGGAGCCGATGGATCGGGATTACTTTGGAGAAGTGGCAAAACGTTACCGTTATAAAGACAGCGACGCACAGATTGGTTTTATTACTTCGGTTTCTGAATCATTTTGTTCGTCTTGTACACGCGCCCGCTTATCGTGCGATGGCAAGTTTTATACATGTTTGTTTGCTTCAGGCGGATTCGATTTACGCCAGATGCTTCGTAATGAAGCGGATGACCAGGAACTACTCGATGTGATTACTTCAGTATGGGAACAACGTACAGACCGGTATTCCGATGAACGTACGGAGCAGACAGCTAACAACAAAAAAAAGATTAACATGTCCTACATTGGCGGATGACATTTTATACCATGATAGTGTGTTGTATTTGATGTGGTTGCTCCGAAAAAGAAAGCGCAAACATTTTTGTTGGCAAAACTTAAATTCGATGTTATTATGATTTTGGGATTGTTACTGAAAAGGCAAAACCCGAGGCATGGAATTCAATTTCCATGTGTTGGGTTTTGCCTTTTCTTTTTAGAATACATGCTTTGCGATATCCTGCATGATATGAAAATCTGCCCAGCCATAACGCAGAAAGGTGAGTGATATAAAGCCTTACAAGTGCTGAACAACAAAGATGATGACGTCGACCAACGAATCGACATCCGAAAAATGATGTCATGGGACGTGGTTAACCGACTATATCCATTTTCAGAACGGAATATCAGATCGGTTTGGGAGCACTCAAGATCAATGATGGAAAACGTAAGGCTTTGTCTCTTATTATGAATGCGTTTTCATAACACGGAATTGTAAATCAATACATTTGAATTTGATTTACGACGAAGATTTGATCGGCTATTACCGTCTTGTGACCTATCTGAAATTTCGCCCAGCATCTAAATCCTTTTTTAAATTTGATGGGATAAGGGGGGCAGTTAGATGATCATAACGAAGATCTTTAATAACAACGCCATAATAGCCAAAGATCAAAAAAGAGATGAATTTGTTGTTATGGGTCGTGGTATTGCATTCAAAAAGAATGCAGGCGAACAAGTAGAAGAGCATCTAATTGAAAAGGTCTTTGTGCTTAAACATAAAGATGCTTCAGAGAAATTTAAGTTATTGTTAGAGGATGTTCCATCAGAATATGTTTCGTTATGCTATGACATCATTGAATATGGAAAAAGCATATTAGAAGTACAATTGAGCGATTATATATATGTTTCGCTTACGGATCACATGAACAATGCATTTAAAATGTTTGATGAAGGGTTTAAAAATGCAAATCCGTTAATTTGGGAGATCAAAAAATTTTATCCCAAAGAATTTGCGGTTGGCTTAAAAGCACTGGAGTTTATTGAAGACGAAACAGGCAAACGATTGTCAGAAGATGAAGCAGGTAATATTGCTCTTCATTTAATCAATGCTCAAGTAAACAGCTCCTACAACAAGGTAGCAGATGTTGCTCAGCAAACTCAAAAAATACACGACATCTTGAATATTATTAAATACTCTTATAATACCACCATAGATGAACACTCGATCAGTTATGAGCGATTTATTACACATTTAAGATTCTTCTTTCAGCGATTAAATAAAAAAGAAAAAGTAGAACTGGAAGACGACTTTTTATGGAGGCAAGTGAAAGCAAAGTACAAAAAGGCTTATGGCTGCATGCTGAAGATTGAGAAATACTTGGATATGGTATTGTCAGATGAGGAAAAGCTGTATATCACGATTCATATTCAGCGTGTGACCCAAAGACAAAATTGAATAACTCTTGGATTGTTACTGGTAATGCAGGCGAAACCAACCTAGATCGAATTTGATCTATTTTGGTTTCGCCTTTTTTTATAAATACAATTAAAGGGGAAATTACAATGAAGTATGAGACATTAGCAAAAGACATCATCAGAAATGTCGGCGGCAAAGAAAATGTGAATAGTCTAACTCATTGTATTACACGCTTGCGCTTCAAACTAAAAGATGAAAGTAAAGCCAATACAGAGGTTTTGAAAAATATGGATGGTGTTGTCACTGTGGTAAAGAGTGGCGGGCAATACCAGGTTGTTATAGGTAACCATGTACCTGAGGTTTATGCTGATGTTACTGCTGTGGGTGGTTTTCAGACAGGAGATTCAGAAGAAGCATCTGGTGAAAAAATGAGTTTGTTCAATAGATTCATTGATACTATTTCAGGTGTATTTACACCCACGTTAGGTGTCTTAAGTGCCACAGGTATGATTAAGGGCTTCACTGCCCTATTTGTAGCTTTGGGCTGGCTGACCACTACATCGGGTACCTATCAAATTCTCAATGCTTTAGGTGATTGTTTATTTTACTTCTTTCCTATTTTCCTGGGGTATACGTCAGCTAAAAAGTTCAATGCCAACATTTTCATAGGTATGGCTATAGGTGCATCCCTTGTGTACCCCACATTTAGCACGATAACAGCCTCGGGCAAACCACTATACACTCTATTTAGCGGTACTATATTTGAGTCACCGGTATATATCACCTTCTTAGGCATTCCGGTCATTCTGATGAGTTATGCGTCAACAGTTCTTCCGATTATCATATCCACCTATGTAGGCTCAAAAATAGAAAATTTCTTTAAAAAGGTAATCCCTAGCGTAGTGAGAACATTTTTGGTTCCGTTTTTCACATTGTTAGTTATTGTACCCTTAGCATTGATTGTGATTGGACCTCTCTCGACTTGGGCAGGTCAACTGCTTGGGGCAGCAACCCTCTTTGTGTATAACTTAAGTCCAATGATTGAAGGCATAATCATGGGCGCTTTCTGGCAAGTGTTTGTTATCTTTGGATTACACTGGGGACTTGTTCCTATCGCTATGAACAACTTAGCCGTGCTTAAATTCGATCCGATTCTTGCGGCTACGCTGGGAGCTTCCTTTGCTCAGACGGGCGTCGTACTGGCAATTTTGTTTAAAACCAAAAATGTAAAACTGAGATCACTTTCCATTCCAGCTGTCATCTCCGGGATTTTTGGTGTGACAGAACCAGCGATTTACGGGATTACATTACCACGTAAGAAACCATTTATTTTAAGCTGCATAGCATCTGCAGTAGGCGGCGGTATTATAGGAATGATGGGAACGAAAGGTTATATCATTGGTGGATTGGGTATTTTTGCTATCCCGAGCTATATCAGTCCGGCAGGAATAGACAGCGGATTTTATGGGGCTGTTATCGGTATCCTGGTAAGCTTTGTATTAGGCTTCTTGCTTATGTTCTTTGGCGGATTTAAAGATGATGAAGTGAAAGAAGCTAAAAAGGAAGATAACACCTCGGGAGCAGCTAAAGGAGAAGTTTTAGTAAAACAAGAGACGGTGATGAGTCCATTAAAAGGTGAAGTGAAGTCTTTATCTGAAGTAACAGATGAAGCCTTTTCGACAGGTGCCTTGGGTAAAGGGATTGCCATTGAACCTTCTGAAGGTAAGGTCGTTTCACCTGTAGATGGTGTATTAACATCATTATTTTCGTCAGGTCATGCGATTGGAATTACAAGTGACCACGGTGTTGAGGTCCTCATCCATGTAGGCAAAGATACGGTCAAATTAAAAGGCAAACACTTTTATCCTAAAGTAAAACAGGGGGATGCTGTTAAAAAAGGCGAGCTGCTTATGGAGTTTGATATGGAAGCTATAAAAGAGGCTGGTTATGTTTTGACCACACCTGTTATCGTTGCCAATACTACGAATTACCTGGATGTCATTGAAACAGAGAAAAAGGCAATTGAGTATCAAGAGGACTTATTGACCGTCGTAGTCTAATCCTAATTAATGTTGAGGAGGAATTAAACAATGAAAAATACAACTACATTGGAATTTCCACAAGGATTTTTATGGGGAGGTGCAACGGCTGCCAACCAATTTGAAGGTGGATATAATGAAGAAGGTAAAGGCTTAAGCACTGCTGATGTGATTACGGCTGGAACGCATACGACTTCCCGAAGAATTACACCAATGCTGGAAGAAGGAGTGAACTACCCGAGTCACGAGGCTATTGACTTTTTCCACCGCTATCAAGAGGATATCCGCTTATTTGCAGAGATGGGATTCAAGGTCTTTAGGATGTCCATTGCGTGGTCAAGAATATTTCCTAACGGAGATGATGCAGAGCCGAATGAGCAAGGCTTGCAGTTCTATGATCGTGTATTCGCAGAATTGAAAAAGTACAATATTGAGCCTTTGGTTACAATCTCACATTATGAAGCACCGTTTCATTTGACCCAAAAATATAATGGTTGGTCAGATCGCAGAGTCGTAGATTTTTATGTGAGATATTGTGAAGTGCTTTTTAACAGATACAAAAATGTCGTAAAATACTGGTTAACCTTTAATGAAATCAATATTTTAACCTTGTCATTTGGAGCATTCATGGCTGGAGCTATGATGCCGGAGGGGAATGGAGAGCTAGCCCATGCTACAGTGAAGGATGAGCAGGTTCTGTATCAGGCGTTGCATCATCAATTTATTGCCAGTGCAAAGGCTGTAAAGCTGTGTCATGAAATCAACAAGGACTTTAAAATCGGTTGTATGATTGCTTATATGTGTTCCTACCCACTTACATGTCATCCTGATGATATTCTGCTGGCTCAACAAAAGGATAACTTAAGTAATTTCCTATGCTCAGATGTCCAAGTAAGAGGAGCTTATCCGGGATTTGCCAAACGCTATTTTAGAGATCATAACATTCAGATCACAATGCAAGAAGGAGATGAGGACATCTTAAAAGAAGGCTGCGTAGATTTCTATACTTTCAGCTATTATTCTTCTACTTGTGTCAGTGCCGATCCTAACCAGGAGAAAGTGGGAGGGAATTTATCTATGGGCTTAAAGAATCCTCATTTAAAAGCAAGTGCCTGGGATTGGCAGATCGATCCACAGGGATTGAGATGGTCCCTCAATAATATTTATAACCGATATGAAATCCCGTTAATGGTTGTTGAAAATGGTCTTGGCGCCGTAGATACAGTGGAAGAAGATGGCTCCATTCACGATGATTATCGAATTGATTATCTGAAGCAACACATTGAGCAAATGAAAGAAGCAATTGCTGATGGAGTGGACCTAATAGGGTATACGCCATGGGGATGTATTGATCTGGTCAGTGCGGGAACCGGAGAAATGAAAAAGCGTTATGGATTTATATACGTCGATAAGGATAATGAAGGCAATGGGACACTTGCCAGATCTAGAAAGAAGAGCTTTTATTGGTATAAGAATGTGATCGAAACTAATGGAGAGCAGTTGGATTAGATCTTAATGCCTGTTTCATAAAAGTCATACCATCAGCGCGTGCCAATTTTAATCGGTACGCGCTGCTTCCCTAAATACATGGGATGAAAATGACGAAATAGAGGGTAGGGCTGATATCAAAATTTGAGGAAGTGGATACATATTACCTGCTTGGATTAAATGCTGGATTGAAGCTGCTCGGGTGGGTGACGCAGGAGCAGGTTTTGGGATTGTCGCTACAGAAATCTGCAAAATGTCTACGGGCACCAAGGAAGCAACAGGGCGTATTGAACAATCCTTGCAAGCCGTCAGACAACCAGTGTATAAGAAGGGTGGTTACATGTATGAATTTGAATGAGTTGAATGAACAGAGATACACAGAACTAGAGGATTATTGGGTGCGTGTATTTCTAAATGTAGTACAAGATCAGGATAAGGAGAACTGGGTGATTCCTTATTACAACACATCCTTTTCTAATGGTCAGAAAGTCATGGATATGAACCCCATTTTTTCGGCTAAATCAAAAATAAGTCATAAATCCATCAGAATCATTCAAGAAACGGTTAATGAAGAGGATGACGTTCACTATTGGTTAGATACAAATGGGAAAAACGAATTGGTTATTATTTGTTCCTTATCACAGCAACATGTGCACAAGGTAAAAGGGATCATTGAACGCTGGATTTATGAATGAGAGTCATTATCCATAATCGAAACTTTTCCGATATAATAGGGAAGAGAAGCCATAGAACAGATACTACCTCAGAGAGGTGATTCACAATGACCGTTGATATTCTCCTACGTAATAATATAAAAGTGCTAGGCACAGGTAGCCAGACGATTGTGTTTGCTCACGGCTTTGGATGCGACCAGGATATGTGGCGTTATATCGTCCCTAGCTTTATCGACAACTACCAAATCGTCTTATTTGATTATGTTGGTTCGGGAGATTCTCAAATAAAGTACTATGATTCCCAAAAATACAGTGACTTGAAAGGGTATGCCCAGGATGTGCTGGATATTATGGAAGCGTTAGACTTAAGAAATACCATATTCGTCGGACACTCCGTTAGCAGCATGATCGGAATGCTCGCATCGATCCGCAGCCCTCAATATTTTGAACGCATTGTCATGCTCGGTCCTTCTCCACGCTATGTGAATGACCTGCCTTCTTATTATGGGGGCTTCGATAAGAGTGATATTGATGAATTACTGGATATGATGCAAATGAACTTTATTGGCTGGGCTAGTTACATGGCGCCCATTGCTATGCAGAATCCCGAGCGAGGGGACTTAACCGAAGAATTGGAAAAGGCATTTTGTTCAAGAGATCCTCATATTGCACGGCAATTCGCAGAGGTTACATTTTTTTCAGATTGCCGTGTTGATCTTCAGCATGCTTCGGTTCCTACACTTATACTCCAGTGCTCAGATGATAGTATTGCTCCGATTGAGGTAGGGGACTATTTACACACCCATCTTAGAAATAGCAGACTTCAGCAGATGAGAGCAAAGGGGCATTATCCTCATTTAAGCCAACCAGGAGAAACGAGCGATTTAATCAAAGAATATTTAGCTAGTGTGTAATATCGAAAGAAAGGCAGTCATTTAATGGATATTCAATTAGATAAAGCTCCCTGTGGATACTTTTCAATTTCGGACGCTGGGATCATTCAATCGGTAAACCAAACTTTATTGGACATGCTTCTTTATGAACGCGATCAATTGCTCGGATGGCCGATTGAAATGACAATGTCTGTTACCAACAAGCTATTTTTTCATACTTATTTTTATCCCTATATTCAGTTGTACGGGCATGTCGATGAGATGTACTTTTCGTTTCGGACAAGTGATCGACAGGATGTGCCTGTACTTCTGAACGGGGTTCGTCAGGAACGAAACGGAGAAACGGTTATTGATTGTGTCGTGCTTATGATGCGTAAGCGAATTGAACATGAGAGAGATATCCTGCAGACCAAAACCAAGCTTCAGGAATTATATCAGGCCACGAATGAAGCGAATCAGAAGCTTGAACGGTTGCACGAAGAATATGAAATCAAACAGCAGGAGCTAGTAAGGATCAATCTCCAGCTTGAAACGATGGCATCCACGGACCCGTTAACTGGCCTCAAAAATAGAAGGTATTTCCAAGATCAATTACTAGCTAGCCTCGCGTCCTTTCATGAGAGCGGAATATCTTTTTCGCTGCTTATCATTGATATTGATCGTTTCAAAAGTATTAACGATACTTATGGTCATCCGGTGGGCGATCTGGTGCTTACGAATCTGGCAGAATTACTGCAATCCATGTCACGGGAGATGGATATTGTCGCTCGTTATGGTGGCGAGGAGTTTGTCATTATTCTTCCGGGCAACGATCAAGAGGAAGCCATTCGTACGGCAGAAAAATATCGTTCCATGACGGCCTCAAGGGATTGGGGAGAATACAGCATTACTGTGAGTATTGGCGTGGCAACGGTTACGCAAGCGGATACGGAACAAACAATTGTTCATCAAGCGGATTTAGCTCTGTATGCTTCCAAAAGTGGCGGGAGAAACCGGGTCACGCATGCAGCAAGTCTCGTAAAGAAATAAATGAGGCTTCAATAACCGCATGAAGAGTTGGGGAGGATAAACATGGGGGAAGCGTACAAGCTGGACTGTGATACCTGTGCTTATACTAAGAACATATTTGTGGGGTTTGGTTTATTATATATGAGTTTGGAATCCATTGCTTCGTTTGTACAGGATACTGTCCTTAAACGACGTATTGGGGAATTCATAGGCAACCCTTCGACGAGATATGATGCTTATGACGCGATATATGTATGTCCGGTCTGTCAGGCCATCCGCAATGAACTGTTTATTGAGATGATATCGGACTCATCACAGTATAAAATTTCTTATGCTTGTCCTAGATGCACGAGTGTTATGGAACAGGAACACATTGAAAAGAATGCTTCTCATCATTTAAGCTGCCCAGCATGTGAGAAGGGTAAATTGAAGGCAACGTTTTATATGGATTGGGATTAATAGATTCCCCGAATATCTCCACAGCATACTCCAATAAGCCTGGTCAAACCGGTCAAATTCAGCTAATATTAATGATAACGATTCTCATTTGTGGTATCAGAATGAATGAAAACCTTTGAGGTGACGCTAGTGAATTCAAATTCGTTATCATTAATATATCAGCATTATTTAGAAAAAACTCCGTTTAGAAAACAAAATGAGCATACGTATATGATGTTACCGGAAGCGGGTAACGGAAATATCTACCGAGTTACGACTTACAGCGGAATCGAGATTGTGTATTCGCATATTCAATATCACGAGCCTTATCCAACGAACTTTGCCTCCAGAGGACAAATGATTGAACTTCAATTTGCACTTTCGGGTCAACGTTATGTAAATATAGCTGGTCTGGACTACACGCTCCCGATAGGGCGGGGTGCTCTTATTTTTTTACAGGATTTCAAGGCACGTTTTCATCCTCCGGTTAACGAACAATACCAATCCTTTGCGCTTGGCATTCCTGTTTCGTTGTTTAATTATGCAGCTTCACAGTTGGCGGCTCATCGACAGGTAGCTATTGAATTTAATCAAATTCTGAAGGGTGGTGCATTCCATCACCTTAGTTTTGAACTGGATCACAGAAGTATAGTGATGATTGAACATTTGATCAAAAACTTGAAAAGTGTGTATAGATCTCCTTTATTAATGGAAGCAGCGGCACTAGAGATTTTGAATAGGTTTATGATTCAATTATTTGATTTAACTCCCATGCCCGAAGGCTTATCTAAAGAAGATGTCAGAAAGTTGCATATGGCTCGGCAAATTCTTGAATCCAGCATGATTGACCCTCCTTCACTGATCGCATTATCCAAAAAAGTTGGATTAAACGATTATAAATTAAAAAAAGGATTCAAAGCATGTTTTGGAACGACTGTATTTGAATATTTGCGCCAAATTCGTCTCGATTATGCGATGAAGCTGCTTAGAAGCCAGGAAAGCAATGTAACAGAAGCTGCGATGGCTGTAGGATACAGTAATGTGAGTGCATTTTCAGAGCAATTTTTTCGGGAATACGGAGTGAAACCATCATCTTTGAAGAAAGTATTTTAAAAATTCTGTTTTGACCATTTTAAAAAAATATCAAGGTAACAAAAAGCTGGAACCCTGTATAGATAGGATTCCAGCCTTTTTATTTGGTGCTTATTTCACGAAAGTTTCAATGCCATCTGTATTGATGGTTGAAGTATGGGTACGAGACGCTTCTTCAATATTTTTGAATGCCCAGTAATCTGTTGGTACATCCTTCCATGTAGCCTGAATGGTTCCTTCCAGGGGTCCTCGTTTTAAGATCGTGTTCAAAATGGTAACGGTTTCTACTCGTGTTATATATTTATTGGGTTGGAAGCTGTTATCGTTATAACCAGTAATCCATCCTGCATTAGCTAACGCTACAATGGAATCTCTTGCCCAATGCTTTTCGATATCGGTATAAGGAGACGCTGTGGTTTGCGTTCCTTTAAGCTGCTTCCAAGATGCGAGTATGGCTGCCATTTCTGCACGGGTAATAGGTTGCTCTGGCCGAAATGTTCCATCTGCATATCCATTCATAAGGTGCTGTGTCGTGAGTGCTATAATCGAATCCTTTGCCCAATAAGTGTTAGGTATATCTTTGTATGTCGTTGAGCTTTCTTTTGTTTCCAACTTTATAATCCTAGCCATCATCGCAGCGGTTTCAGCTCGTGTAATCGACTGGTCCGGTCTGAATGTACCATCCTGATAACCCGTTATATATTTTTCATGCGCAACCTCGGATTGCTCTACTGGCATGATTTCCGCAGTCGGTAAAACCGTTGAAGAAGCCGATGGTGATGAAGATGCGGTTGTTTCACTTGAAGAAGATGAATCACTGCTATCCGCGTTATCCTTCTTATCTTTTTTATTGCTACTGCTGCTGTCGTTATTGCTAATATCACCCGTGCCTGCATTTCCATTTACAACCTGTATATAGGCATCAGAGGTGCTCGGCGCGAATCGAGAATCTCCACTGTATATAGCAGTAATCGGGTGACTTCCCACACTTAAGTTGCTTGTAGTGTAGTACGCATTGGCATAGCCATTCGAAATGCCCACTGGCTCCATCGTCAGCGTATCTAATATATTCGTGCCGTCCATAAGGATGACCGTTCCGGTTAAATCGCCCGAAGTTTGTGGGTTTGAGGTTGTCCTCAAGCTAAACCTTACTTCCTGACCTTGATTAGACGGATTCAGCGAACTCAATATTGTAGTTACTGTAGGTCTCAGTGAAGGTGTAGGCGCAGATGCATTTACGACCTGAATGTATGGCTCAGATGTACTGGGGGCAAATCGAGCATCCCCACTATATATAGCAGTAATTGGGTGACTTCCCACACTTAAATCGCTTGTGGTGTAGGTCGCAGTGGCATATCCATTCGCAATGCCATTTGGTCTCATCGTCAGCGTATCTAATATATCCGTACCGTCCATAAGGATAACCGAGCCGGTTAAATCTTTCGTAATTTGTGGGGTTGAGATGGTTTTGATGCTAAACGTTACGGATTGACCTTGTTTAGAAGGATTTGTCCAACTCGTTACCGTGGTTTCAGTAGCATACACCGCATCCGTTACACTAGGTGCTGGTGAGGAGGTTGCATACACAGTACTCTCGGAAAAACTCCATGTCCAGGTTCCAAATAAGACGATAACAGCAAGATAAGATAAACAAAAAGACTTGATTTTACTCATAAATTTCCTCCATAAAATTCCGGTGTCACGATGAACTGACTAAATCCTCCATGATGACTAACCTACTAATATAATTTTCTTTCTTACATTACTGATTTACTATACTAAATGCCTCTGAACCAATTCTGAACCAAATCGACAAAACCGTGTCCAATTCCCATCGCTAAAAGGGAATCGCGATTTGCGAGCCTTTTCAGTAATTTCTCAGAGCAAATGCAAAAAGGGTCAACCCAAAAGAACGGGTTGACCTCATAATATGAAGAACAGTTTAGCGCGATGTTTTGGAAAGACTTATTTCCGTTAGTATTTAAATTTGACCGTTAGATCTTGTAACTTTTGTGACATATCCGACAAGGTCGTGGCCAGGCTGGTGATCTGCTGCATCGAAGCCAGCTGCTCTTCTGCAGACGCTGCAATATTCTGCGAGTTGTCCGCTGCTTGGAGTGCCAGACTTGATACGTTCTCTCCGCTTGCCGAAATCTCCTGGACACTTGCGGTTATTTGCTCCGTGATGCTCGCGAGCTCTTCCGTTTGCTGTGCGATATGATTGGTGGACGCCACAATTTTATTAAACTGCTGCTCCGTCTCATTGGCAATTTTAATGCCGGAGTCTACATCCTGTTTTACGCGTTCCATGGTCTTAAGCGAATGCTCCATATCTTTGCGCATATTCTGAATCAACCCGGAAATTTGCCCGGAAGACTGGTTCGATTGTTCGGCCAGCTTTCTCACCTCTGCAGCAACTACGGAGAAACCGCGGCCTTCCTCGCCTGCACGAGCAGCCTCAATCGAAGCATTTAAGGCAAGCAGGTTGGTCTGCTGTGCGATATCCGTAATGGCATGTAGCATCGTGTCGATCTGTTGAGTGCGTTCATCCAACATTCTCATAACCGCATCGGTTTCATTGACGGAATGGTTAATCAAGTCCATTTGCTTCACCGTATGTTGTACAGCAGTACCGCCAAGGCTCGCCATTTCCATCGCGTCTGCAGACGATTCAGCAATAGTCAAGGAGCTATCCGTGATCCGCTGCATGCCTATTGAAATTTCTTCAAGCGAGCTGGTTGTCTTCTGGAGCATCAGTTGCTGCTCCTTCGCACCGGCCGCCGATTCTTGAATCGCGATGGTGATATGCTCGGTTGCCTGCCCAGTATGCTCTGCACCAAGGGTTAATTCTTTCGAGGAAGCAGCGACCTGCTTTGTGGACAGGTTTACCTCACCGATCAGAAATCTAATATTTTTAATCATATGATTGAAGTCCTGTGCAAGCTCGCCGATCTCATCCTTTGAATGAATTTTGACTTCTTCGACTGTTAAATCACCGTCTGCAACTGCGTTAAGCCGCTTTGCAATCATGATAATAGGCTTCGTAAAACGTCCCGAAACAAAGCTTACGATAATTGCTCCCAGAATAACCGCAGAAGTCGTAATAATCAGGACAATATAAAGGACTTTGGTCGCCCCGCTGTTAAATTCGTTAAAATATGCTCCAGAACCGATGATCCATCCCCAATAAGGATCCCTTTCAACATAAGAAATTTTCGTCTCCACTTGATCTGTGCCAGGTAAAGCCCATTTATAAGTGACGAATCCCCCGCCGTTTGTACCGACTTCTACAAACTCTTTTCCCACATGCACACCGTCTTCCGATACGGCATTTATTAAACCCTGGCCTTCATTTGAAGGGTTCATCACTGCAACGGCATCTTGATTGACTGCCCACGGATAACCTGTTTTACCTACAGTATATTTAATCTTTACCGGTCTTTTGTTATTAGCATCTTTTACACCGAGTAGCTCGATACGAAGTTTTTCCTGTGCTTCCTCCAATGTTAAATTACCGGCTTCGACTTGCCCATTGAGGAAACTAATCATACCAATTACCATTTGCACACTATTTTTAAGTGCCACTTTGCCTGATTCATTCATTTCATTCTTGGAAACAAAATAAGAACTGATTCCAATCACGAATGTGGGTACAATTAAAATAATTAAGCACATGATGGTTAACTTCGTTCTTAATGATCTCACCTTCATGATGGATCCTATCTTTGTTTTCACTGTATTTCCCCCTGACATCGATATACAGACTCAACCCACAACTGCGCTAGTTACTAAAGGTAAAAAGACTGTACATCATATATCGTAATAACATGCCAGGAAATGAAGCCCTTCCATCCAGTCAGCGATGAAGAGACCGATGTAGTTCATTTCACAACGAAAGAGCGACTCTATAATTAACGACGCCCATTGGGCCATAGAATGCAGGCCATTTTTTACTGTCTGAAGACTGGCTGCTGTTTTATACGCAAAATTAAATCCGTTTAACCGCAAATTTATCCGTCTATAGGCAGTAGCGTTTTGGTATGCTCCGTATACTTCTGCATAGAGAGAATCTTTAACAGAGGAGTGTGCGAGGATGAATAGAATAAAAGGGAGCATCTTTTTCAGTGTATTTGTGGCTATGCTAGGGCTCATGCTCATTGCTCCAATTATGCCGCCCCTTATTCGTGAATTAGGCTTAAGAGAAAGCCATTCCGGATTAATTATATCGCTTGGTTCTATAACGATGGCCTTAATGGCTCCAGTATGGGGAAATCTAAGTGATGCAAAGGGACGCAAGCCGGTGATTCTGCTTGGTTTCATAGGGATGTGTGTAAGCTGCCTGTTGTTTACACTTACTCTTTTTGCAGGATTAAATGGTTGGCTCAGTGGGGGGCTGCTGTTAGTCCTGCTGATTGTTACACGCGGCTTAATTGGTGGCTTTATCCCGGCGGTGTTGTCATCGTCCCAAGCTTATATGGGAGATGTAACGGAAGGAGAAGAGCGTGGAAGTGGTATGGCTATTATTAGTGCGGCGAATGGGCTTGGGCTGGTATTTGGTCCCGCGATTGCAGGTGCCTTTACTTTAATAGGGCTGTTATGGCCCTTATATTTTGGAATTGTCATTGCCGCTGTTGCATTCGTGGTGTCTCTGCTGGCGATTCCGGCGGCCCAGCCCGTTATTCAGCAAAAACCCGCTCGAATTAACCCCCTCCAGCCAGGTCTAAGAATGTATTTGTTTGCAGGCTTGGTTACGATGATAAGTATTGTGACTATTCAGGTTATAGGTGGTTTTTATTTTCAAGATCAGTTAGGTCTTACATCCGAAGAAACAGCAAGAGTCGTGTCCTTTGGACTTATGTTCTCCGGGGCAGCGATGCTGATTGTGCAGATCATCCAGATGAAATGGCTTAAATGGCAGCCTAAGCCGATGATTTTACTTGGTTCTCTATTCCTGATTGCTGGAATGGCATTATTTCTGATTTCAGCCAGCTTGGTCGTTTACTATGCAGCGTTCTTTATGTTTGGCATAGGCACAGGCTTACTGATGCCCGGTTTTATGGCAGGTGCTTCGCTTTCAGTCAGTCAAGAGCAGCAAGGGGGAGCAGCGGGGCTGGTAGCTGCGGTACAGGGAATTTCCGCGATCATTGCTCCTATTTTGACGACCACCTTGTATCGAGTGGACAAATATATTCCCTTTACGCTTATAGCAGTCTTGGTAGCTGTTATGGCTGTTATTATGTGGGTAGTGAGAAAAAGAAACGGGAATAGTGAGCCTGTTCCTCATAAGGCAAAATAAATAAAAGATTGGTTAGATGAATCCATAGGCTTCCGGGGTATACTCACCGGAAGCCTATATCTATTATAATAAGTTATAAGAAATTTCAGGAAAATCAGAAGGAAGTGGGGGGCTTATGGAAATCCAGCAAAAATGGGTGGCACTAAACAAAAGATATAGTTTGTACGCACCCAGTCCCGAGGCTGTACAAGCCATGTACCAATTGAAGGAAGAGCTTGAGGGCTTAGAAAGCGAGCAGGCTGCCAGAATTTTGACAGAGTTGTATCTTCACCTGCATCAATACGAAGAGGCGCTAGAGGTTTTTATGTCCGTCATGAACCGGAAAAATAAAGCAGATTTGAAGAAACAGTGGAGTATTCAAGAGATGATTAATAGCCCGATTCGACTGCCGGTGATTAAGCCTTTAATCAAAGTAGCCAAGCGCAAGAAAACTTCCGATCTCCCTGTGTTTACTTATCATCAAGACCCTGTACGCACTCAGATCCTTAAATCAGGCTTTTTGAAAACGTGTTCCTGTTGTGGACGGCAGACCGATATCTGGTACGCGGGTCCCTTTTATACAGCATTATCTTATGAGGCGATCTGTCCTTGGTGTATTGCGAATGGTAGCGCTGCGAGCATGCTACAGGGAACATTTCATGACCCTGCTTGCTGTGCACAATTGGAGGAACCAAAGCTGGATGAGCTACTGCATCGGACTCCCGGTTATGAGGCATGGCAGACCGCCGCGTGGCTGGATCACTGTGATGACTACTGTGTTTTTATAGATTTTGTGGGCTGGTAGGAGCTTGTCAGTAGAGGGATAGAAAATGATGTCAACCTGATGTTTATGCCTATTCTGGCTTTGTATAATGAAGAAGAGGCTAAGAGTCGAATACGGGAAAGCATGAAACGTGACGGATCGTTCCGGGGTTATTTATTTCAGTGCAGGCATTGTAAGGAATACCTCTTATATGCGGACTATGACTGAATCCAAGTGAATTTCCTGAGGTGAATGAGAAGGTGAAACCCAATTTAGGGGTAGTTCTAATTAAGGAGGAGTTCATAAAATTGGAGGAATGCAGATGGGGTGGGAGTATGGAATTAAGGTCGCAGATGTTAAGGATATTAAAGCACTAATGGAACGCTTAGCTGAAGCATTGCCTAGGATTGAGGGATATCGGATGCAAAGGGATGAGGATGGTTTTGTTCTGCTTCAGAATAATTCTGATTGGCCTGAAGCGCTTCAGATTTCAGTGGAAGAGGCAAGAAATATTGAAGGGTTAGAAGATGATGAACCTTATATCTATTGTCTATTTCATATTGGCGGCGGAGATGCGATAAGGTTGAGGGAAGGAATGTGTAGGGCACTGGAAGAAGAGAAATGCGCTGCGGATTGGTTCGAGTTGTAGCCGAAGAGAGGAGTAAGAGAGAGTGACTAAGAAAGGAAAAACAGAGATTCAGACACTAATCTATCGCTATAGTGGTCCAAGAGCCAATATTGGATATACTTTTGAACCGCTGCGCTATGGGGATACAGATGAGCCAAAGCTGGAGGAGATGATCTTCATCTACGCAGATGACTTTGATATCGTGCTGTCTGTGTTAAAGTCCATATATCCACTTGTCGATCCTGACACGGGGGAAAGGTATGAGGCTTTTGATGCCTGCTGGGATAATCCGATTCAGGCGTCGGTATGGCATGAAATATTAACAGAATTGGATGCTTGGCCTGCCAAGGAGCCAGAATTACGCATATTTATCGATTCCTTTACAGCATGGGTCAGAGCGCATTTGAAGCAAGCAGATGGTATTATCGTGACCGGAAATCTGTAGAGGAAGGCAATGCACTGCAATCCGTATTTTCGCTGCCCCTCGCTTCGAGGGGCAACTGGAAAGCGAGCTGCTGGGTCAAATGCCTCGTTCTTTACATTGCATGCGACAGGCTCCTTATGGCAACTGGATTATTGACGTTGCTTCCGAATCCGGAGTAACTTTTGCTCCAATTTGGTATCACCCATAAATTTGCTGACAGATACAGCAAGCTGATATTGAATGGTCCCCATATTGTTAGCGGCAGGTTGAAGAACCCCTTTTATCGTTTGCCATAACGAAGTAGCCTGTCGGCTTTTTGCTCCAAAATGCATGATGATGTGGATACAGGCTGTAATTATATTGCGGCCAAGTCCGTACAGGAACCATTCTTTTTCCTTAGTAATAAGCGGAATGATGGTTGCCATCGTTTCCCAAGCTTCATCCCATCGTCCTGTTTCAATGAGCTTTTCTGCCAAGCTGGATGCAGTAGAACAGTAGTTACTAGAATTTTCTTCTATTTTCTCCATTTCAGCCAGCTTTTTGAGGGCTTCAATTTCACCTTCTGGATGGTTGCGCCATCTCTCATGATAAACGAGTGTCCGCAAATTTTCTTTGTCCCAATCCGTCTGCTCTCTGATCCACAAATCAATAAATAATGATAGGTATACATCTTCCCCGAGTTCACTCGCGATATTGATGCAATCTTCAAGATCAGCTGTATCTTTGCTGAATAAATATGTTTCCAAAATCAACGCAGGGTCAAACCCGGCATATGTATCAAAATTGGCCTTCTTGGCCTGCTGGAACAAAACTTGGTCCTGCTCACGCTCATATTTTTGCAGTAAAAAAACGGCGTAGTATAGAGCATCGCCAATCCCCTGAAAACTGTTCGTTTCCCTATCTATAATCTCATTAACGAGCAGCCTTCTCACAATCGGTTCGTAATGCGGGGAATCTCGATCCTCACGATTATACATAGCCAAAAGCACCTTCAAGCGATTGGTATAATTGGCATCACTTTTTCCATATTCCTCACTGTGTTGCTCCAAATAGTCAACCTTCGAAAAATCGGCGTGATCACTTATTAGAATCTGCAGCATTTCATCATAGGGTGCGATCATCTGATCCAGCAGCTTTCTGTAGTTCGTTTCCATTACTGTAATTCTCCTTTCACTGATCGGCTTAATACTACAATCCATATGTACAAAAAACAAGAGTTTTCCTTTTGAGTACTGTGCTGTCACACGTACATATTTTTCTAATAGACCCATTTTAAGATTCGATATGAGGGATGGACATTCAACACCTGTAAATCAAGCATACAACATGCAGGGATACAACATTGCGCACAACTAATGGAAGCGTTTTAATTTGAGTATAGAAACACAAAAGAAGATCTCAGGGAGGACATAAGATGCTAAAAGTGAAAGCGCTTAGATGTGAACATGTAAACAATCCGATTGGACTGGGTTGTCTAAAGCCTCGATTAAGTTGGCAAATTGAATCTGACAACATATACGTTTTCCAAAAACGCTTCCAATTGCAGGTAGCCATAAATCCCGCTTTTGAACCACTGCTCTGGAATCATTTTTCCTATTCGGAACAATCCATTTTGTTTCCCTATGAAGGTCCTCCACTCGAATCAGGACAAAGATATTATTACCGGGTAAAAGTATGGGCTCAGGGAGCGGGTGACACCGAACCCGAGGAATCGGAATGGAGTGAGATTGGCTTTTGGGAAATGGGGCTGCTCCATGAGCAGGACTGGAAGGCACAATGGATTACAGTGCAGGAGCGAAGCATCCATGAAAAGTTTCAGACAAGAGCCCCTTTTGCTGCTTCCAAGTGTTTTTCAGTTGAGGGAAAAGTGAAAAAAGCAGTCATTTATGCCACAAGCCTTGGTCTGTATGAGCTGGAGCTCAATGGACAAAGAGTAGGCGATGCCTACTTTACCCCGGGATGGACAGATTATAACGATCGTGTTCAGGTGCAAGCCTATGATGTGACTTCTACCGTTCGAGAACAACATAACCGCATCACAGCCACGGTGGGAGAAGGCTGGTACAGCGGCTATCTAGGCTGGCAAAAGCGCAAGGATACCTACGGGAACACGAATGCTTTACTATTTCAAATGAAGATTAGCTATGAAGATGGCCGTTCAGAACTCATTTGCTCTGATTCTTCCTGGGAGGAAACGAGCTGTGCCATTTTGATGTCAGATATTTATAACGGCGAAATCTATGATGCTCGACTGGAGCAGCAGGCAGCCGAACATCGCTTCTTGAACGAACGGAAAATGATGCAGGTCGCCCCGTTTCCGTTAAGTCATCTGGTTGCTCAGGAGAACGAGCCTGTCCGTGTAATGAACCGATTAAAGCCTGTTGAACTGATTTGGACTCCTAAAGGCGAACTAGTACTTAACTTGGGTCAAAATATGGTAGGCTGGCTGGAATTTAAAGTGGAAGCCCCCGAAGGTACGGTTCTGAATCTGGTTCATGGTGAAGTACTGGATCAGCAAGGGAACTTTTACCGAGATAATATTCGTGATGCAGCGCAGCAGATTACGTACATTTGCAGCGGCAAGGGGACGGAGAGATTTAGGCCGCATTTCACTTTTCAAGGCTTCCAGTATGTGAAGCTTGAGGGCTTTCCGGCTGGCGTAGCCATTGAAGATTTTACAGGCGTTGTTTTGCATTCAGACATGGCGACAATTGGCTTGTTCGAGACATCCGATCCAAAGCTGAACCAACTCCAGCACAATATTGTATGGGGACAAAAAGGGAACTTCCTGGATGTGCCGACCGATTGCCCGCAGCGTGATGAGCGATTAGGCTGGACCGGCGATGCACAGATTTTTTCCAGAACGGCCAGCTTCAATATGAATAGTGCTTCCTTCTTTCGAAAGTGGCTGAAAGATTTGGCTTACAACCAGCTGGAGAATGGGGCTGTGCCTTTTGTCGTGCCGGATGTCCTCAAAGGAACCTTTGCAGACAATATGGACCAAACGACAGCCGTATGGGGAGATGCAGCAGTTATATGTCCGTGGACGATCTATCAATGTTATGGGGATAAGCAAATTCTAGCTCAGCAGTATGACAGTATGAAAGCATGGGTCGATTATATTCGTGCCCAGGGGACCGAGGAACATTTGTGGGATACTGGTTTGCAGCTGGGAGACTGGCTGGCGCTGGATAGCGAGGAAGGAAGCTATTTTGGAGCGACCGATGGAACGTTGGTAGCGACTGCATACTTTGCGTATTCGACTCATATCTTGGCGCAGACCGCCAAACTGCTGAATCGCTATACCGATTACAACACTTATCAAAGCTTGCATGAGGGGATTAGAAGCGCTTTTGCGAACCGTTATTTTGATGACGCTGGCAAACTGACTTCTAATACCCAGACTGCACAGGTTGTGGCTTTGCACTTCGGATTGGTACCAGAAAAATATAAAAAGCAAGTGGTTCAGGAGCTCGTACGGCTGATAGAAAAAAATGATATGCATTTGGATACTGGCTTTGTAGGCACACCCTATCTATGCCTGGTTTTATCCGACAATGGCTATACAGATATAGCTTATAAAATTTTATTTCAGAAAGATTATCCTTCTTGGCTCTATCAGGTTGAACGGGGAGCAACGACCATGTGGGAGCATTGGGACAGTATCAAAGTGGACGGCTCGTTCTGGAGCACCGATATGAACTCGTTCAATCACTATTCGTACGGTTCAGTTGGAGACTTTATGTACCAAAATATTGCCGGAATCGATGTGCTTGAAGCGGGCTACAAAAAGTCACGGTTAGCACCCAAACCGCCTGTTAATCTTACTTCGGCCCATGGCAAGCTGGAGACACCTTATGGTGAGGTTGCTGTCCATTGGGAAATCGTGAATGAAGAAATGCGGATGACGGTTCACGTACCATATAATACGACAGCTGAGATTACGCTTCCGGGCGTTCTAGAGCCAGATGCATTACAACAGACCATTACTAAGCAATACCCGTCGATTCAGTATCCGCCTGGTAATGTGCCACAAGAGCTGGCCGGGAAATCAGGTTCTCCCGGAGAACCTGATTTCCAACTGAGTGGAGATCATGAATTGACGTTTACCGTCGGATCTGGACAGTATACGTTCCAGTACAAATACAACCAGAGGCTAAATAACATAGACTAGAGGTGAGAAGCTTGATGAATATTAAAAACAAAATATGGTTTAAAACAGCATTGTTGTCCATTTCCTTAGTCCTGACATCAGCGAGTGCTATTTCAGCTATCATCCCGATGATGCTGAACCAATTACCGGGAGTCTCCAGTTCACTGATTGAAAGCATAGTTACAATCCCATCTTTCTCGATGATGCTGTTTGTGCTGTTGAGTGGCCCGATCTCTTCCCGCTTGGGTAAAAAAAATACAGTCCTGCTAGGACTTTTGCTCGTGGTCATCGGCGGAATACTTCCTATGCTCACTACGAACATTACATGGATTCTCGCGTTGCGTTTGGTGCTAGGTGCAGGTCTGGGGATGTTCAATTCGCTGGCTGTCAGTTTAATTAGTGATTTTTTTGAAGGGGACGAACGTGCTCAATTGGTAGGTTTTCAAAGCGCTGTACAAGGGCTCGGAAGCAGCTTGGCTACCTTTGTGGCAGGACAGCTTGCCCTAATCGACTGGCCGTTTGCTTTTTTGTGCTATGCGATCACGATTCCTATCGCACTGTTGTTCTTTTTTATCATTCCTGAACCAGAGCGTGAGGAGCCTACAGTGAGCACGACAGGAACGGGCCAAAAGAGTGGGGGAATGTCCCTACCTGTACTTGGATTAGGGGCTGCACTTTTCCTGTTTATGACCTTTATCATGATTGTGTATACCAAAACAGGTATTATGATTGCTGAAAAGAGTATGCCTAACGCAGGGTTTTTAGGGACCGCTTTGACGCTGTTCTCCTTGTCAACTATGATTGCAGGCTTCTTGTTCGGTAGAATATATAAATGGTTCAGAAATTACGCACCTTTTATCTCCAGTTTATTAACAGCGACAGGTTTTGTCCTGCTGTGGTTTGCTCAGAATGTGACCATGGTTACGGTTGCCATGCTGATCATTGGCTTTAGCTTTGCGCTGTTTATTCCTTATATTTTTACGATACTAACTAAAATCGTACCTAAAGGCAGTGAGACGATATCTATTTCGATTGCAATGGTAGGCTCCAATTTGGGAGCGTTTGCTTCGCCTTATGTTATCAAGTTAGTTGGGGTGTTGTCTGGGAATGAAACTGCCTCATTTTCCTTTCTCGTCTCTGCGATTGTATTTATGATTGCTGCGCTCCTCTGTCTGGGAATCGCTATTAGAGGAAAGGGAAGCAAAACACAGACGGCAGTTCACAGTTAATGGGAGTCTGAAGGAGGAGTCTGTGTTTATGAACCTTCATGAGTTGGATCAGTTGCTGAGAAGTAAAACTGAAATTGAACTTTTACAACAGCAAAACAATCAAGTGATTAATGATCTCTCCAAAGAATCGGAAAATGAGCGATTTTTTGATATAAATCAGAATATGTATCGAATGCCTGCTTTATTTTTCTTCGGAGAACATGATATTTATATTAGCAAGCACAACAGGTTTGCTCCGATGCTGGAGCACATGCATGAATTTATTGAGTTAAACTATGTTTACTCAGGTAAGTGCAACCAAATCATAGCGGGTAAAGAAATTGAGCTTTGTGAAGGCCAAGTGTGTGTCCTCGATAAGGATGTACCGCACAGCATCGCACCTTTGGGAGAAAACGATATACTGATTAATATCCTCCTGCAAAGAGAAACGATTTCATCCCTATTTCTACAGCGGCTATCTAAGAAAAAAAGTTTGATCGGCGAGTTTCTTGCCAATTCAGTCCTCCAGCATCAGCATCATAATCACTTTATTATTTTTGAGTCACAGCATAATGAAAACCTTCAATATATATTGCGTAGAATCTTGATCGAATATTTTTCCAGGCAAGAGGATTCAATGGAGCTGGTCAAGGCTTATTTGTCCATTGTATTTGGGGAATTGGTCCGTGTATTGGAAAGCGAGCATAATATTCACTTAAACCAGCAGGAAAGTAATATTACTTCTATTCTGAATTACATGGAAGAGCATTATCAGCATTTAAGCCTCCAGCAATTATCTACTCATTTTAATTACAATAGTACGTATTTAAGTAATAAGTTGAAAAAAGTAACCGGTCTTACTTACACGCAGCTTATTGCCAACATTAAACTTAATGCGGCCTATTCTTTGGTAGTCAATACCAACCTGCCATTCGAAATGATCTTTAAGCAGGTCGGATATAACAGCATGAGTTTTTTCTATAAAAAATTTAAAACAGCGTATGGTGCCACCCCGCAGAATATCCGAAACAAACAAATGAGGAAATGAAGGATACACAAGGACGTCCAATTCTAATGGGCGTCTATATTTGTTATAATATCGGCAAATTCATAAGCGGATGTTTAATAGGGAGGATACATTTTGGAAGCGGTATTAAGACGGCACTGGCCAGAGTGGGACGGGACACTACAGAGACGAACCGGAGGTTGGAATAATACGACGTATTTTGTTAAGAGCGGTGGGCGAAGTGGGGTACTGCGCATCTACGATACACACAGGGATCGGAACAAAATCGAATTTGAGCATGCGGTTTTGCAGGAACTGAGCAGGCATTCTCTATCATTCAGGGTTCCAATGCCAATCCGAACGATTTCGGGGGAGACACTTGCACAGGTTGAGAAGGATAGTGGCAAATATGTGTGTCTGTTCGAATACATAGAAGGCACATCCCCATCGGAGCAGGATCCTAGCTTTGCCCATTCTTTTGGCGAGGCAGCTGGTGAATTGTCTGCCGTGCTTGCAACACTTAATCTTGATATGACCCCAGTCTATCGGCCGTATTATGCTTTGCAGCAATCCTATCCATTATGTAGCCCGGAAGTAATCCAAGGCTTTTGTTTAAACCCGCCGGAGCCTCTCAAGAATTTACATGAAGAGCTGCGCCTGATAGGAAAAGTATATGAAGAGATTACAAATTCGCTTCGTGCATTGGAAGAGTTGCCGCATCAGTTTGTACATGGAGATTTGAACGCTTCCAATTTGTTGGTAAAGGATTCTGACCCTAGTCAGGTGGCTGCACTGCTTGATTTTGAATTTTGTACGCTGGACGTTCGGGTCATGGATCCGGCGGTCATTTTATCAGGATTTTTGGGACAACCGGAGGAAACGACAGCTGTTCGTGATTTTTGCCGGGGCTTCAGCCGTCAAGTTCGTTTGAGCCAATCCGAGGTTGACGCTTTGCCTGTGTTGATGCTGCTTAGGAAGGTAGACGTTTTTCTTCATTTTGTGAGTCGCTTTCTGGAAGGAACAGATCAGCCACACGTGCTGCAAGAACAGATCAAGCAGATCACGGCCGACTTGCTCCAACTGTCTACCAGCAGTAGCTGGATTCAGGAGGAGTTGGTCCAAGCTGGAACAATGTATGAATAAACGAGCTACATGCCGTGTTATGTTATAATTTCTGGAATAACAGAAATGAAGTCTATTGAATTAAACTCGGAACAGGAGGAGCAGATGAATAGTTGGTTAACGAACGCGTTACGACCCTATTTTGGGCTGGAGACGCTGGAAGAACATTGGGACGTAGTAGAAATTAAAGAAGGATATTTTATTTGTATGGATGGAGATGTTATTCGCAAGCGAATTTCTTCCAAAGAGGATGCTTATGGAGAAGCTGATGTAGAGATTTTTACTCGTGATCGGGCATTTGTTCTGCCTAAAACGGCTCGTGGCAAAGAGAAAAAACTGAATTATACAAGTGTTTCGAGCATCACAGCAGAAGGTGTGTCCTTTTCAGCAGGCATTCGAAGAGATCGTAATATTAGTTATGTTACTGCTGTGAATAGCAAAACTGGCGTGAGATTGCCCATCACTGGATGTGAGCATTTACATAGTAAAGAAGAGATCATCGATTGGCTTCAACGTTACCCGTCGCTTGTGCCTAACGACTATGATCGTAAGCTGGAACGATTGAAGCATATGAAAAACCTGCGTTATAAAACCATTCCGGGAGACATCTTCCGCGTGGAAATAGACCTTTTCACAGATGGGTATGTACTGGTCGTCGGTGATTTGCGCCAAATGCAAAAGGATCAGTTGTTTGCAAAGGAGAGCATATGGAACAGTGTCATGACGATGCCTTTATTCGTACGTCCGTATTTGTGCACAAGTCGTGACCGTTCAATAACTTTGGAATCCATCACAGCCGCCCCGTTATCGGATACAACCTGGATTGTTATGGATGATTCCTTTATGCGTGGGGCCTACGAGCGGGTAGGGCATAAACCGTTGGCGGAAGAGGACATTGTGTTTCCGATGGGTTACGGCATTAGCACGGATAGCAGTAATGAAAGAATATATAGACTGTCCTGGGGAACGGGCACAATTTCCAAACCGGAAGGGGAGACAGTGTTCAAGTCTTCGCGGGAATTTTTAAATAACGGTGTGTATTCAGGTATTATTACGGACTGTTTTGGTCCTTGGGAAGAGCGGGAGTGGCACAAAACGCTGGATAATCCGTTGTATCGGGAGGAGCGTCGAAAAGCACTGGCCGAATTCGGATTCCCGGAAGACATTTCGTATGATGAGTTCAACCGCCAAACAGGAGGACTGACACGTTCGAAATATCTCGCTTATTTGGCAAGGAGCTATAGCGGAAAAAGAAAGATAAAATGATGCGGTTATACATCCTTTTAGGAGGGGCCAATGAAATATCTTAAAGATTGTCCGGAACCAGGCATGGGAACCTGGTATTTTGAAATAGACTCAGACGGCGTAGCCTATCGGCAAATTGTGATCCAAGATGACGGTACTTTTATTGCTTCTAATCGTAAGCACGAGCAATATCATTTCTTGTTAGCAGAGAAAGCGATTGATGATACAGAGCCCTATTATACGAAAATTACAAAAAAAGAGTTTGAAGAAATCTGGTCTAGCAATCTTCACACCTTTAACAAGGAATGGCATCAAGTCAAAACCGTACTGCCGGTTGGGACTAAGGTAAGCGGATATATTGAAGCCTTTTTTCCACACGGAACACTTATTCATATTTTCCAGCACAATGCAGTCGGATTGGCAGACACCCATTCATATGCGGAAAAGACCCCATCTGAGTGGATGTATCCGAGGCATGAGATCACGGCGATTGTCCAAGGCTACGACGAGCTGAATCAGTGGGTGATTTTAGAGCAAACGCAGGTTTTCGAAAATCAGTTCAAAGGTTGAAAGATAGATATCGGAATACAGGAAGGAGAATGGATATGCATACGTTAACGGTTGATGAGCTGGTGGATCAGGACAACCATGCATGGGAAGAGGTCAGAAACATTCTGCAAGAAGGGAATAATCCATTTCGCATTGTACCGGCAGAATCGGAATCTGCTAGGAGAGATTCGCTCTACCGTTTGCAAGTGAGCACAAAATCGTACTTGGGAACGGTTGCCTATGAAACAGGAGGGATCATATTTGACCACGGATGGATCACCTTACTGGGTGCAGGTGGGCCTGAAATTTACGGTAGTTTGGCTTCGTGGAACGGGCTGCAAGAGCCAGTGAGCGTCCCTGCACTTGGGGGAATGCTGATTGTGGCCTATGATGCAGCAGGTGGCTTCTTTGGATTGGATACAGGGAAGTTTGGACGTAGCGGCCACATCTACTATTTTGCACCGGATGCATTGGAGTGGGAATCCACTGAGCTGGCTTATTCCGGTTTCTTGAGCTGGTTGGCTGAGGGAGATTTGGGCTTGTTCTACCAGACATTCCGTTGGAATGGTTGGCAGTCGGATATGGAGCAACTTCAGCAAGGAGAGGTATTTGCTTATTATCCGCCGCTATGGACTCAGGAAGGTGGCGGAGAGACCAGCCACAAATCGCCTATAGCGGTAACAGAAGCGTGGCAGGCAGTAATAGATAGGGGCTAGCCCCGCTAATGGGAGGAGGCGTAGATCATGAATCATTCCATTCAATCCAAACTGATGCAACTGATGAAATACTTTCTCAAAATAACATTGACCATTATTACATTTATGATTATACAAGTCGCCCCAAGCTGGTACTAGCAGGGAGCTTTGACTTCAGCTATTATCACAACATAGAGATCACATTTTACGAGGTCTCGTTTATTTCCTGTCCGGGCGGTGTATTTTCAATTGAATGCTTTAGACTGGCTAATGACAAGGAATTGGAAATGTTAAAATCTGTCTCTTACAGATTTATTGAGGGGCCTGTGATTTGTATGGAGGATCAAACGTTTGGTACCCGATTTTTCATTGCTGCGGAAAACTTAGATTACGAGCTCAAGACCGTTTTTTACTATAAACGTGAGAACCTTCAACCTCATGAAAGTGTGGCTGAATGGGCTGGAAAAGATGGAAAAGTTTGAAAAAGGTAGCAACAACAACTTTTAGAGACGTCAAGGTAGGAGGGTGGTTATTATGTGGAGTATTCACTTTGAACATCAATTTATAAAATGTCCGGAAGCAACTGGTGAACAAATCGCGAATTTTTTGAGCACATGGAACATCAAGCTATCGAAGCAGGAAATTCACGAAATCCAACAAAGACAAGTGAACCCTTTTCCGAAATCGTCTCCATTTTATGATCAATATAAACCGCTAGATCCTGTTAGCTGGCATTTGCCCCAAGGACAATTTCCTGATAGTTACATAGAATTGCTGAAATATTCTAATGGCGGTGAATTTCAGAATGGAGAACGTTATTTCCAGTTTTTCAATACTGAAGATTTGAGAGAAATGAACCTCGCCTACGAGCTGCCAGAGTATATGCCGGGTGCCGTGTCGTTTGCGATGGATGGTAGCGGAAACCACTATATGTTTGATATGAGAGAGGAAAAAAGTAACAACGAATATCCCATTCTTTTTGCTCATTCTGGTAGCTTGGGGTATGACGAATGTGAACAGGTTGCCCATTCATTTATAGAGCTGTGTACGGAAAAATGGGCATTGTATTAATATCTTGACTAAACATACGCTTTATTTTCCATAGCTCATCCAGTAGAAAATGTAAAACCCGCAAGCTGGACCCTTTTGCTAGGTCTATTTTGCGGGTTTTTAACGCTACTTATTTTCATTCATCATTTCTATTAAAACTTGATAGACGATCGGTAAAGTGGTAAAGCCGTCACTTTGTAAAAAATGCCCTCCATGATCTAATTCGTGAAAATCAGCCCGGATATCTTCCGCTAGTTTCTTACTAAGTGCAACGGGGACAATTGCGTCGTCCTTTGAAGCTATAACTGCACGCGCTTTTAGCGAATCCGTGATCTGCTGATGATCCAAATGGTCATTTGTAAATTCATCTAATGACGGCAGGCTTGGCACTGGGTCAGTAAAACCGGAAACGAAAACGGCGCCACCTAGTGGTTCAGGGATGTTGACTTGCTGCAGGTATCTTAATATGGATACACAACCCAAGCTATGACCAATAAAATAGATGTCTTTATGTAGGGCTTTAATATTTTGCAATAGATGCTCAATCCACTCATTAAGTTTGGGGGCTTGCGAGTTGGGCATATCTAGTATATTTACCGAAACCCCGTCTTCCTGTAATTTGTCTTGTAACCAAGGAAACCAATGATCTGTTGGCGAAGCTGTGTATCCGTGGATTATATATACTTGTTTTTGATTTTGTATGTTTGTCACCATACGTTCTCCCCCATCATCCAGTGTTTAGATCTTAGTTTGCATATGTGTCCCACTTCATGTAAAAATCCCTCTCTAGTTTACCAAACATCCAATGCTTATGAGTACCTAAAATTGTTGATTCATGTAGCAAGCCTATGTATGAATTTGCCTATTATAATATTCATTATTTTTGCAGTACTGTAATTTGGCTAATAAATTTAAGCGCTTTCTACCGATATATATAGCATCACGTTTTGTGATCTGCTTTATTTTGTTGTATGGAGGGCAGCATCAAGAGGAAGACCAGAGTACTCGTGAAAGTTGAGAGCAGCGTGAACTATTATCCATAGACGAGCTGGAGGGGTTTGAATGAGTAACCAACTATCGGACAGGACTAAAAAAGGAAAAGGTTTTAGAGATTTAAAGATCACGACAACGATGATCTCCATGATTATGATCAGCTTAGTGGGTTTGCTCATTGTATCGTTGGTAGGAGTTATCGGTATGTATCAAGCTAAAGAGGGTCAAGGTATTTTGTATACAGATCGCTTTCAACACCAGACGAATATTCTTGAGGTCAAAAGTGACTTTTATAACATGCGAGCCAATTATACAAAAATACTCGACAATAAGGAGTATACAGATAAACAGTATAAGCAGGTGCAGAAAGGAAAAAATAGCGTTACAACTGGGCTAAATGAATTTTCACAAAGGACATTGGATACTAAGGAACAGAAATTGTTTGAGGAACTACAGAGGAGTATAGACACGTATTTTCAGGACATCGAACAGATCATGGCCGTCAAAAAGAATACTGGAACCTATGACACAGAAGAGAGAGGCCGGATCAATAAATCTAGTACGGCCATTGTTACGATGCTGACTACGATTTCAGATTATAACAATGAGCAATCCGCCAACCTATATCAAAATACGCAAAACGAGATCAAAATGCGCACAATTGTTTTAATCACAGTTCTTGCTCTCGTGTTGGCTGTTCTGATCACAATCTCCTTTGCAGCCATTCGAAATATCCGTTCCCGGATGAGCACCATTACGAAATACTGTGAAGAGATTACCCAAGGAAATTTAACGACAGCACTTGATCCTGCCTTGCTCAAAGGAAATAATGAGATCGCTGTTATAGCTCGTGCCATTCAGCAAATGACAGATTCAACCTCAATGGTCATCACAGGGGTGATCAATGAGTCACATCAAATTAACCAACTGAGTGATCAGACGAATCATAATATGACAGATCTCAATGAGCGGATTCGCGATGTATCAGCCACGGTCGAACAGCTGTCAGCAGCTATGGAAGAGACTTCGGCATACACCGAAAATATGAACCATTCTGCGGAAGAAATGCAGCGGGCAGCAGAGTATATCTCGGTCAAAACTCAAGAAAGAGCTCAGTCTGCCTATGATACGAGTGTAAAAGCTGAAACATTGAAGCAGGCGGCTAGTCAATCCAATAAAGCGGCCAAAGAAATTTACCAAAAAGCTAATGAAAAGATGACGGAAGCGTTAGAGCGAGCCAAGGCAGTAGACCAGATTCGTATACTTTCTCAGTCTATCTTGGAAATTACGGCACAGACCAATTTACTGGCCCTAAATGCATCCATTGAAGCAGCTCGTGCCGGTGAGTCAGGTCGAGGGTTTGCGGTTGTAGCTAACGAGATTCGTAAGTTGGCAGACGGCTCCAAACACGCGGTAGACCAAATTCAGAGTGTTACTCAAGAGGTTGTGCAGTCTGTAGAAAATCTGACTACCAATGCAGAAGAATTGCTGCACTTCCTGCAAGCCCAGGTAGGCAAGGATTATCAGCTGCTTGAGGATACAGCAGGGCAATATTACAATGATGCTGTTGAGCACACGAACACAGTCAATGATTTGAACGCCACCTCTAAGCAGGTAAATGAAACCATCCAAACCATGGTGAGAGCGATCCATGAGATTGCTACCGCCAGCGAACAGTCCGCCATATCTACCCAACACATTGCTGAGAATATGGTGTCTTCAACGGAAAAATCTCGTGAAGTGGCATACCAGTCTGATCAGGTGAAGGAAAGTGCAGCTCGACTAAATGAACTGGTTGCAGGCTTTAAAATTTAATGAGGACCATACGGTGTTGGTATTTAAATGAAGGGAGAAAAAAACGGCTGGGGAGCCGTAAGGAGGCTCCCTTTTGAACTTAATGAATTTATGGATAGTAAAAGAAAAGCCCTTTTTACAATCACAGATTACTTTATTAAGTTAGAAAGTAAAGCATGAAGTATAACACATTCATAGGATTCAAAGATGAATATATCAGTCTTAGAAAGATGGGAGATTATGAAAATTAATTATGATTTTCACGCATTATTAGATGACGTTGAATTTGAGGCGTTGGCAATAGATATTGTTCGAGTTCGAGAAAATTTAGAACCCAATGTATTTCGCAGATATCCTAAAGGTAGGGATGGAGGCATTGATGGGTATAGGTACAGTGATAATACTATTATTCAAGCAAAATGCTATAAAAATGATTTTAACATTTTGAAAGGAAGTTTGAAAAAAGAAGTATTAAAGTTGCGTAATTTGAAGCCGAGTCGATATATTTTAGTAACATCAGTTGGATTGAATAAAGAACAACAAAGGGAAATAATGGATTTATTTAAAGGATATATCCATTCTGATGAAGATATAATTGGTAGAATAGAACTAAATGAGTATCTTGCTGACCCAAAGTTTTCTATTATTCAATTAAAATACAATAATTTATGGACGCCTAGTACAGTAGTTTTTGAACATATTTTAGAAAATATTATTTTGCGTGGACCCAATAATTTTAATCAATTTCACTTAAATGAAATGAAAAATAACGTTGAGTACTACATAAAAACGAAAGCTTATCATGAATCACTTGATATTATGGATTCACATAATTGTTTATTGGTATATGGTGAACCGGGAATTGGGAAAACGATGCTAGGTTTTAATATAGCATTCCATTATTTGATGCAAAATGAGGAGCTTGATCTTTTTTTTACAGATACTATTGAAGATGTGTATAAATTTTATCGCTCAGATAAAAAGCAATTATTTGTAGTAGATGACTTTTTAGGTGTAAATTACGTCAATAATCAGATCCAAAATGATGAATCTAAAATTTATCGAATGCTTAAGAGCATTATTAGTGGAAATAATCATAAAATTGTATTGATTTCGAGAAAAAATATTCTTTTTGAAGGTATGAAATTATTACAAGAGTTAAAGGTAATAATTCAAAATATGAGTGTTGAGTTATCTTCAACTAGCTTAGAAAGCTCAGACAAGATGAGGATATGTTGGAGTATTCTAAAAAAGTCAAACTTACAGTATAGTCTTTTGCACAGCATTGTAATAGTTACTGACAGAATCATTAATCACGATAATTATAATCCCAGATTTATTAATGATGCGATCCATCTTCTTTCTAAAATAAAGCATGATGGTATTCATCCGGGAAAAATACTGTTGGAAACATTGAAGAATCCTAATGAAATTTATGAGAAAATGTATAATCACCTTCATGAGATCTCAAAAAGTGCAGTTTATCTTGGTATATGTATGGCAATCTTTAAAGATCCGGTTGAATTAAATATTTTAAGAAAATGCTACGGGGACTTACAAGAAAGTCTTCCTTGGCAAAAGTGGCAAAGTTTTGATGATGCTTTGGATCAATTGTCCGCCTCTTTTTGTTTCGTTAGAGATATGAATTTTATCAGAACATTGACAGGTATTGACTTTGAAGCAAAAAAAACAATTATAGGATTTAACAATCATAGCATGATGGAATTTTGGAGGCATTTAATATCGAAAAATCTGTCACTGTATGGGCTAAATATTATTAAGAGTATTAATTTAATGAATCCTATTTTGTTTTTCGCTCACAATTTACTTTTACTAAATTTAATTGATGAACATAATAATATGGAGTTTGAGCAGACAATTATTCCAGGAATTATTGATAGAATCGCTAAAGATTACGAACGTTTAGATTTTATCTACTCCAATGGGCTAGAGGAATACTGTACAGATGATAGATTTACAGACTTTTATTTCTCTTCAGATTATACCAACAGTTACAATCTTAAATTAAGACAAATATTAGATTTGAATGAACAATATAACTCTCAAAAATTAAGGGATGTAATAGAAAAGTTAAAGGCGTTTTTTATTAATAGTTTGTTAAAAGATGACCGTCATGCACTTTCTGATGAAGAGAAGTATGGCGTTCCTAAGATTGTCAATAAGTTATTAAAGCAAGGGTTCGAAATCCCTGCTATGAAAGAGTTATTAGATGGCTACCGTTCTAAAATAAATTTTTTGAAATTTTACATCGTTTTTTATGAATTCGGAGATATATATGGTCAAGACTTTGACTGCTATCTCCAAGAAAACTACAACGAAATTTCTGATAATATTGTTTGGCTTATTGAGGATGATTATGAATTTTATGCATCCGATTATTTGAAAATTGAGATTGAGCAATTGTTATTCGAAGACGTTCCAGAAGTGTTCGAATTATATAACGTAAAGATTGAAAAAAAATCCCTTAAGGCCATGAGAACATTGGAAAAAACTATAAATTGGGACGGATATCCAGTAAAGTGGAATAGAATTCATTCTAACTTTGAAGAAACTTTAAATCGTAATCCTAATAAAAGCCAAGTCGAATTTCATGAAGATGATATTTTTGTGGAAGAAACAAGTGAAAGGGATTTTATGGAGGAGTTGCTTCCCTATATACATAGGGATGATCAAGATAGTTGGGATTCTTTAATTAATTTAGCTGGAATAGTAGGCTGTGAAATTACTATCATGGATCGAGTTCAAGAAGATTTGTTCATGGGAAAATCTAAATGGAAAGGAACATATTATTCTACTGATCCGCTTTTTCTCGCGAAAATTGTTGATGAATATAAACGAGGTAATAGAATAGAGAATCAGATTCGCAATTTCTTCAACAACATGTTTAGTTCAATTGATTGTTCCGAATATGAAATTCTTACCAAGATTGCAGTTGCAGCGCAGGAACATAATGAAATGTATTTTAATCGGGATAATTTGAAACAATGGCTCAATATATCAAATGAAGAATGGAACTTGATTAAAGAGAGTAGCTACTTGGGGCATAATAATGGATGGTTGTATTTTATAGCCTCTGAGATTCAAGTTTATCTATTATGTAAGAATATTAATGACCATTCATATAATAAAGTCAAAATTTTGAGCTTGATTGACTGGATTATTAACGAGTCCGAATTTCATACTTATATTTATAACGTATTTTGTATTCTTGTTGAGTTTTTTGCGGATGAAAGTAAAAATTATTTTTTGGAAAGCATTCAACCTTTTATTGAGCACATGAAGGAACTGAATGGTACAGAACAATTGGCATTTGGTTTATCTTCTGTCTATGCACTTCAAGAGATGAACGATAACCAAGAAGTATCGAGTACAATTAAAAATTGGACTTTACTTAGGTTTTTAGAAATGTTAGAAGTAGAGTTTAATGAAGTGACCTCTGATTTGTCTTATGATTTATTTCAAAGGATCGCCACAAATAAGTACGAGACAGAATGTGCAATTGATTATGAATATTGCATAGCGCACCCAGAAAAGTTAGCTCCATTGCTTACCACTTCTTCAGTTGAACAAATGATAAAGGATGATCTAACAAAGATTGATAGTTTCATCGAACAATATTTTTGAAGAATTTTTTTAAAACAGCCAGCACCTTTGTAATAAGATGTTGGCTGTTTAATCACTATATGTTTTTTTATCTTGCCTATCCCTCCCAATTTAAACACGACTACAGTCAAGAGCTCGTATCCCGTAGTTCTTCCTGTTCAGCCATTTGCATCAGCTTATAAATCTGACGGGTTGTGTTCACATTCCGCACCGTCATTTGCTGATACAGCTTGGTGCCGACTAATTTCGTTAACCCGCTTTTTGTGACTTGTTCTTTGCTGACAGAAAACAGAATGGCTCCGGTCGTATAGATGACATGTCCAATTCCCGGTTTTAAAGGAAGCTTGTCCAGAACGGAAATATCGTTAATTTCATCCCACAGAAACATTACATCACTTTTCATCTGTGTATCATTAGCCCATTCATTCGGCAGTGCCTCCATAATGCTCTGAATCTCCTTCATATTACGGACGATGACGCGGATGGGTAAGCTAAAATCCTCCAGAATCGCCTGTTCCAGTATGAGTGATAGCTCCTGGTTGGGCCGCTCCTGACTGGAAAAAATAATGTTTCCAGAATTAATGTAAGTTGTCACATGCCCCATACCTGCATGTTCAAACGTTTGCTTGAGCTTCTTCATCTCGATTTTGTTATTGCCGCCCACATTGATGCCCCGCAGTAATGCGATATAGATCATAAAAAGCCCCACCTCTCTTTAACAAATAGGATTTCTAACAAAAGGATAGGTAATTCAGCAAATACGTGGTTTGGTTTTCGCCCAACAAATGATGTAGCAATGGTTTTACGTGCTCGATATATTCTGCTTTGGTTTCGTATGTATCTTCATCTATCAATTCTCCCTTAAAGGTACAGGCACCTTCAATCAGGATGGAAAGAGCCGTAAAGAAGTTAGCTAAAGAGTCAGCAACTTGCTGCGCTGCGCCACCTTCAATTGCAGCATATACAGGGGAAGCAGGTGCGCTAGTATCGACAATGACTGGATCATCATTAAACGTGGCAATTACAACATGGTGGGAGGGCCACGAAGATGACTCATGAACAAGCTCTCCAGATGTAATGAAGCGATAGCCCAGCTGTTGGCGATATAAATGTTCTGGTGCGACAAAAAAGAGAACAGCAGCATCCCCGATTTCAACGGCTGCATTTTTTAATTTGTGTGTTCCCGCTGCCTTAGCATCGATCATTTCATAATGGCTATATAGGTACTCAAGCTCAGGGGATATAGGTATGCGGTTGTCCCAGCAATCTGTCAGGTTCTCCGTCCGGGGCTGGATGTCGTGGTCTTGGAATAGCCCGTAGGTTGCATTATACAGGTTTTGTTGTTGTACAAACCGGGTCAGAGCTTCGCTTAGCTGTTTCATAGGTGTTCATTCCTTTCTAATCGTAGGCTATGACCTTCGTCATAACGTTTCATTCCTAGCATAAAGATATCATAATATAGAAATGAAGAACATATGTTTCTGTATTTATACCGCCTTGCCAGTCGATCCAGATTAATTTTACAATATAGGAGTTCGAAAATAATGTTGCAAGGAGGAGAGAAATGTCATTTTCTAAAATATACGATTACAAATTAAGGGCCTATTTTAATGAGCGTATTTCTGATGTAGATCATGAATATCTATTTTATTCCTATCCTGATCAAGAGCAAAATTTAAGAATACTAACTCTGAATATAAATGAGCAGAGTCATATTTCTTTAGTGCGATGGCATGATCTGTTTGATAGGTCGCTATTTACAAAAATGAATCATCCCATTCTAAGCTTAGCGGATGCTGAACGTCTGATTCGATTGCTTGCACTCATTTTTAACGTTTTTGATATACATAAAGATGCTGTTTATAGCCGAAAAAAGTTATGTTGTTTTTATTATCAATATCAAGTTTCACATCTAGCAGAGAGAGGCGATGAATTCTCGCTTACTCAGGACAGACTATTTTTCCTTCATCATCTCTTATTTGAATTGGGTTTAGGGGATGACATTTATGATCGTCTAACGATTGAAAATAATAAGATGATGTACAGGATGGAAGACGCACAACAGTATGATATGCATATTCTAATTGACATGTTGCATGAGCATATTAACAAAAATGAGATGGATATGGATACCCGGGCAGCGCTAGGAAAAATAAAAATTTTGCAAGGTCAGTTGGTCAGCTTCATCCTAGGCAGTCATGATGTATATGATTTTCCGTATGACGATTTCAACAAGCCGTTTGCAGAAGCAACGATGTTTATACAAGCCTATAACTCTAATAAAAATAGGGTATTAGAGGTGCTGATCGACTGTATCAATGAGCATCAATCTCCAACAGAGCAGTTCATCTCCCATTTGATCTTGATGAATTACTCCTATTTTATTCTCAAAAGTAATCCTAGCGAAATTACATATCTTAAATGTTTTTGCAAGAAAAAAACGGGAGTTTTTATAAAAGTATTGTCTGCATTGCTTGAACTCAGATTTTTTGTCGATAAATCCAGCTTCACAAATACGGGTATAAATTATTATTTATCCAGATTAAAAGGGGTTAAATGATGCCATTCTCTCACGTTTCTTTACCCGATTTACCACAGACTATCGGACGTCTTACGGCCATTCATCCTGTAAAAGGTGGCTCTCACGGAAGCATAACCTTGCTGGCATTGAACACACAGGCAGAACTGTGGAGGCTAGAGCTTCGCTCTGGCAGTGCAGAATTATGCACACATATTTGTATTCCTGATTTTAATCCCCTGCAACCTGTCCAAATGGTGACCAGTCCTGACGGCAAGTACGTGGCGATCTCCAATCGATTTGGCCGACATGCGGCAGTGTATGATTTAGTCCATGCTCAAGAAAAAATGCAATTATCACGGGACGAATACCACTACGATAAAAGTATGTTTCCCCTGGCCTTTGTACATCAAGACGGTGCATGTATCCTTGTTCATGGGACGGAATGGAATCGGCTGGATCTGACGGATGTAGAAACGGGGAGGCTTTTGACAGCAAGACCTACCCCAGTTTATAACAGCGAAAATAAAGATGAGCATTATCTAGATTATTTTCATGGGAGGCTCCTGACTTCTCCAGAGGGAAAGTGGATTGCGGATACGGGATGGGTATGGGCTCCATTAGGAGTAGTCCGAACTTGGTCCTTATCTAATTGGCTGCTGAACTCATGGGAATCGGAGAATGGTCCGTCAGTTCGCCATCTTTGGCAAACCATAGATTGGGATGGGCCAGTGTGCTGGACAGGACCTGATAGATTGGCGGTTTGGGGACAGATGGATGCCGATTTACTGGAGGAGGAAGATTGGGGAGAGGAAGGAGTGGAACCGGCGGTTGTCCTATTCGATATGACTCAGCCCGGGTACCGACGCGTGCTTCCTGCAATCCCGCCTTTAAATTGTAAGCCTGAAGAAGACGGGATTTATCCATATCCCCAAGCGGATATGGTCGTTTCTGGCGACCGATTATTCTTATGGGGGAAAGGAGTCCCGCTTCAGGTATGGCGGCTTTCAAGAGGTGTGCGTGAAGATGTAGATACGGAGCGATTTCCACTCATTTACCATCAAGAGGCAGGAATTTTCATTGAATTAAAACCGGATAGCGGTTGTACAGCCTTAAGCTACGAATAAATGGCGTTACCGGATTTTCTTCCTTCCAGTGATATGGAAATATATGCATTAGCTATAACAATTATTAAAGGAGTGTACATCAAAATGGCACTGATCAAGGATCGTTTTTATGGAAGTCTCGCTGGACTGGCCGTGGGTGATGCTTTGGGAACCACTGTGGAATTCAGCAGTCCAGGTACATTTGAACCTGTAACGGATATCGTGGGCGGCGGTGTCTTTGGGTTAAAGCCGGGGCAGTGGACCGACGATACGTCTATGGCACTTTGTTTAGCCGAGAGTATGGTGCAAAAAGATAGCTTTGATCCAGCGGACCAAATGCGTCGCTACACCAATTGGTATCACCTGGGATATATGAGCAGCACGGGAACGTGCTTTGATATCGGCGGTGCGACGAGAGCAGCATTGCATCGCTTCGAGGCCACTGGAGAGCCGTACAGTGGGTCCGTTGACCCCATGACTGCTGGTAATGGCTCGATCATGAGGCTTGCACCTGTTGCCATGGCCTATGCGAACCGTCCGGAAGAGGCCGTGATGTACGCCGAACTGAGCTCGCGAACCACCCATGGAGCAGTCGAAAGTGTGGAGGCCTGTGCTGTGCTTGCTTCAATCCTTGTGGCAGGTCTGCGGGGAGCGGACAAAGAATCCATGTTATCAGCCGACATCTGCTATAAGTGGCGGCGGCAGGAACAGCCAGCTTATTCGGCAGCCATTGAAGAAATCATTCAGGGATCTTACAAGGATAAGGAGCCGCCCGAAATACAGGGAACCGGCTATGTCATTCGTTCCCTTGAGGCTGCGCTGTGGGCATTTCACCATTCGACTTCGTTTGAAGAGGGGGCACTGCTGGCCGTAAATCTGGGGGATGACGCCGATACGACCGGGGCGGTGTATGGGCAAATTGCAGGAGCTTATTACGGGCTAAGCGGTATCCCGAATCACTGGCGTGAGAAGCTGGCGATGAAGGATATGATCGATGAGCTGACTGAGGCTTTATGGCAGAAGGCCGACAAGGGCCAGACACTTTAAGAGGGACATCTATAAAGATCAAGCTGGGTTGCTTTTATTATGAGCAGAACCCGGCTTTTTTTGTTCCCAATATTTTTGCCGATGCCTCATCTCTTGGGATCACTATCCATATCGCCATACTTCCGCCCTCCTCAGTAGCATGTTGTTATGACAAAATGAAGTCCAGTACAAATCATACTTCACTTTACTGATCTTTCAGAGGAGGAACTACATTGTCACATCTAAATAAACAGCTTCATTCATTTGTTGATATTTCCAACTATACTAAAGGGTTTGAGATTGTTTCAACCCAATTTGGCCCTGATGGGCGCGTGTATATTTTGCTAATTGATAAAATCCCAGAACGAGTACGAGGGATGTTCCCGCCTGCCTCTCTTAAAGAGAGACGTACTTACAAGATACTCATTATAGACGATCATATTGAAGAAGTGTATGTGGAGGGACAGCAGTTTAACTATCATTATGTACAGCCTCTACATCATCATCTACTGCTCGTCGGAGCGCGTTGTCATTATTATGGAACCGGCCAATATGATTTAAATGGTAAAATTATTGATTATGAAGGCCGTACCATAAATGAACTACTGCTTGGAGACGGTATCCAGAGTGTTCAGGTTACAGGGGAAGGTACGATCTGGACCAGTTATTTTGATGAAGGTATATTTGGGAATTATGGTTGGAATGAGCCTGTGGGGTCCTCCGGCCTTGTCGCCTGGAATAAAGAAGGACACAAAATATATGAAAACCAAGCGGCAGACATTCATGATTGCTATGCTTTGAACGTGGTCAGCGAACAGGAAATCTGGTTTTATTACTATTCAGACTTTTCGTTAGGGCGTATTTCCGGTAGCGACCGTACGAATATTACGTTTATGAATCCGAGCATTTCCGGCTGCTCCGGGGTGGCTACAGATGGGTATCACTTTTTGTTCGATGGCGGGTATGGAAAGAACGGACAATATGTCTTGAAAAAGAATGTGAAGCCAGGCAACTTAAGCAAAGGACAACACATTCGATTTTTAAATGACGATCAAGAGTTCCTTCAGCCGCACGAACAGGATTTCAGAAAAGACCGCCTGCTGCTCCGAGAAGGTTCTCTGCTGTATCAGGTGACTATAGGAGAGTTAGCGTAAAAACCCACGTCAGACGTGGGTTTTTCTTTAACACCAAAAATGCTTATTCATACGTTTTTACAAGCTCATTCAGGGAGGTAATGGTGCTTCCTTCTCCAATAGCACCGAATTTCCACTCCCCTCCATAGCGGTATACTTCACCTACACGGATACTACACATCCCTTTATAGTCCTCTGTCAAGTTGTATCGGAGAATCTCTTCATCTTGGGACGCATCCAATACTCGAATATAAGCATTGTTCACCATACTGAAATCTTTACGTCTACCAAAGCTGAAAAAACGGAATATATTCACAATAAATACGACTCTATGCACTTCCGGTGGTAGTTGCTGGAGGGAGACGGTAATGACTTCATCATCACCGTCGCCATGTCCTGTCAAGTTGTCACCACTATGTACGACGGCCCCACAAGGGCTATTTTTGTTTCCGAAATATACTAGATTTTTCGTCTGGGTCAGCTTGCCGTTCTCATTAAGAAGCAGCGCTGACGCATCAATATCCATGCTTCTACCCTTCATAGGGTCCCATCCAAGGCCTACTTTTAGCACGGATAAGTATGGATTATTTTTGGTTAGGTCTACCTTCTGTCCTTTAACTAGACTAATACTCAACGTTATGCCTCCCTATCATTATTTTCGTTCTACTCTGAAATTGTAGCATATATATAGAAGGATATAATCTATTCGTAACTTCACAGACTTTATTCCGTATAAAGATAAAAACATGATCCAAATTCGTTCCCTCAGGGAGAAATGCAACCATGTTTAACAAAATGAGAAGTTGAGGTAATGCATCATATGAATGAAAAATTTCAAGCCGATACAGGATATCAGCTGGCTGAACAGAAGGCGCTTCAGTATTTTGCATCACTCTATAATCAGGTCAAGAATAAAACTTATGTGACCTCTCTTACAGAAGATATCCATATATGGAAAAGGAATCATATCCATTCTTCTTCATGGTTATCCTTCTTTTCGCGGAATAAGAGAAAGCCGGATACCCGGGATTACTACAGATATATTCAATGGCTGAGTTACACAGGGAAACTGGATGATTATCTGAAGCGGAGTGTCTCTTATATTTACATGAGGGATCTAGGCAAGGCTCTAGATTCTGTCGACACACAGACCCGGATTCAGCGCGTCATTGCTGACGTAAAAAGATATTTGCTTCAACCCACCCATGCTAACAGGAGAGATCAAGCGGAGTTTATGAATTTAGCCGGGGTGTATCGGTGGTCTCAAAAGGAAGGGATCGAAACCACTGTAATCTGGCTAATCAACAAGCTTAACTCTGTAGCTTCTCATATTCCTGAGGAAATGGATGCAGAGCATGCCCAGCGCAAACTGATTAAAATCATCATTGGGGTTATTCTGCATGTGATGGAAGAAATGGACGAAGCCGTGTCACCTGTTGAACGTTCGCGCAGACTGGATAAAGCCATCAGGCTTGGGTATTCCTATGGGTTGACTTATCCTTTTATTGATGATCTGCTCGATTCTCAGCTGTTGACCGTTCAAGAGAAAGAACAATATTCCCATATGATACGTACCGCGCTTCTTACCGGATCTGTGCCAGAACTGGGCGACTGGTCCGGCGATCATATGAAGTTCATTCGCTATATCCATTCGGAGCTCTCGGATGCTTTTGAGTATATTAAGGCACATCAGCGGCCAGACACACAGCAAACCTTTTTCGAGCAGTCCTATGTTTTCTTTCATTCTCAAGATATCGACCGGGATAAGGATCTAACACGAGCTAATTACACCAATGAAGAGCTTTATATACCCGTTATTTTAAAATCTGCTTCTTCCCGTTTGATTGTCCGTTCCGTGATTAGTGCTCCTGAGGATGGAGGGTTTGAGCAACGAACATTCTATTATGGTATCTATAACCAGCTTGCTGATGATTTTGCAGATATGGCCGACGATATGAGGGACGGTGCGGTAACACCCTATACCTATTATTTAAAATATCATCATCAAAGATCGGATTTGATCAATCCCTTCGAACTATACTGGGCGGTCATTTCGAATTTGATCCATAACGTATATGACTCGGATGCTATGGCTCGCGAGGTGATACTGGACCGTGCAATAAATGGACTCAAACGTTATAAAGAACGGGTAGGTGCAGAAAAGTACAATGAAATAATGGAGATTTTTGCATCTGGAAATCCTGAATTTAATCGTCTCATTCAGAAGATGGTAGGCAAAGCAGAGGATGTAGATTTCTTCGATAAGCTGCTTCGGGATCAGATGATTACTCAACTGAAAAATGATTCGAAGGAAAAAGAAGACTTTATGAATACGATCAAAACCGTCCGTGATCAGATTAACAACCAATTGAAAATTACCAAGCCTTCTGGGATTGAGGCCATGAAAGAACAGCTTATTGATGCTGCCAATTATAGTCTTGAGGGGGATGGGAAAAGGATACGCCCTATATTGACCTGGGTCATGGGTGTGAACGAATATGGCTTAGACGCATCGGCAATCGTGCCTCTTCTAAGATCATTGGAATATATGCATACAGCCTCCCTGATTTTTGATGATTTGCCTTCCCAGGATAACGCGTCTACCCGTAGAGGGCGTCAGACATTACATCAGGTGCACAATAGCGCTACTGCGGAATTAACCGGACTATATCTGATCCAGAAGGCTATCGGGGAACAATCGTCACTGAACCAATTCAATGCTGAGACTGTACTTGCCTTGATACAATATTCGGCTCGTAAGGCAGAGGATATGTGTATGGGGCAGGCGATGGATCTGGATTCCAAAGGAAAGGCTTTGACATTGGAACAGCTGAATATGATGTGCTTTTACAAAACAGGAGTGGCGTTCGAGGCTTGTCTCGTTATGCCAGCCATGCTCGCACAGGCCGAGGAGCTGGAGATTGCTGCTTTGCAGAAATTTGCCTATCATATGGGAATTGCTTTTCAGATTAAAGATGATTTGCTTGATGTGGAAGGAGATACGCTGTTACTTGGAAAACCTGTGGGACAGGATTCAGATAACAATAACTCGAATTTCGTGTCCATCCTTGGTTACGAAGGTGCCAGTAAAGAAATGTGGGAGCACTACTGCCTTGCCATGGAAGCATTAAAAGAGGTACCCCGCAATATCGCTTTTCTGAAGCACTTAATGAATTATATTGTGAACCGGGATCGTTAAAAAGAATTGTGCCCCATAGCTCCATAGGAGTGGTGGGGTGTTTGTACGTTGAGACAGTAGAGTTGCTCATACTTCCTTGCCCCTCTTTGGTGATCATCTAATGTAACGCAGATACGTCTGGATAAACAAGCAAAGATGTGAATATCTGGTGACTTCAGTACCGTATTTTGTCCGTTACGGCGCGTTCTACATTATAATGTTTAAAAACGGACAAGGAGATGAACTCCAGATGAAAAAAGGAATCTTGGTCGCTTCAGGGTTGGTTGTTGCGGCATTGGGCACGTACCTGATTGCAGGAAATATGCAGAAAGAAGGAGCGGACAAGCTCGGGACAACAGATATCAAGCAATTGGTGCATGATTTCAGCGCAGGCAAGGGAACAGGTCAATCCGCTTCCATTAATTCCAGTCAGTTAATTGTTAATGGAGACAATGCCCAACCCATAACTTATAATTTGCCTGACAACGAGTTTTTTGTTTCGATTGCGCCATATGTAGAAGAGACCCACCCTTGTGCAACTCATAGTCTAACCGGCTGCCAAGGCGAAATAAAAAACGGAGAATTCAATGTGACCGTTCACGACTCCGAAGGGAATGTCATCATGGAGAATGCTGCCATGAAATCACAACCCAATGGTTTTATTGATCTATGGCTGCCGAGGGATAAAACCTACCGCATTAGCGTCAATCATGAAGGTAAAACGGCTGAAACTGAATTCTCTACATATGAGAAAAACGATACGTGTATCACAACGATGCAGCTAGGCTAATGATAGAGAATAATGGGGTTGAGCTTACTGATCGCTCGTACACTTTAAGTCCACATAACCCTGCGTTCATACATAGCTTTTAGTAAAGAGCCTACGTCTGACGGAGGCTCTTTGTGCTGCCCTAATCTTTTGCTGGAGTTGCGGAACAGGTTAGGTGGGAATCTATGAGGAATCAGATAGCAAAACCTTAAATTGTGTATACTAAAAACCTATTCAAACAGCTGCGAATTTCCGACATATTATCTAAGAGCTTTTTGCTCAATATTTCTCGGGGAGATGGCAGCATGTCACAAAATATGAAGAAGCGCGAATTCAGATCATCCAGCATCGCGAACACATTGGCCATGGTCTTGTTAGTTATTATCGTTGTCGTCTTTGCAATCTTGGGGACGTTCATGTTTGCAAGCACGCGAAGCATACTTGTCAAGCAGCAAGAGGCCATGCTCCAGACCAAGACGCAGGCCATCGTTAGTCAATTCGATGCGTTGTTTAAGGAAAAGGGCTCACTTGTCCAGCAAATGTCAACGAACAACACTTTTAAGCAATATTTAGAAACCACCCCATCGGCAGAAATGGTGAAAACTTCTCCTTATGCTGCGGAAACAGTAGCGACTTTGGCAGCCATTGTAAAGGCAGAGCCATCTTTTGCCGACGCCTGGATTGCAGGAATATCTGGTAAAGGCTTCTTTCTTCAGAATGATGGTGTTGCTTCCAAACCGGATTTCGATATCCATACACGCCCGTACTTTAAACCGGCAGTTGAAGCAAACGGTTTATACTACTCAGAACCCTATAAGGACGTCAATTCGGGTAATGTGCTCATGGGCATTTTCTATCCGATCAAAGATAGCAGTAACCAATTAATCGGATTTGCTGCTGTCGATATTGCTTTCAAAGACATCCCTGCCGTTATGCAAAGCTATTCGCTTGGAAGCACAGGCTATTCAATTCTTGCATCCAAAACAGGTGATATTTTGTATCACCCCGATCAAAATAAAGTGCTGAAAGAAAAGATTAACGAAAGCACAGGTGATCTTGGGGAGATCGGAAAGAAGATGATTGCTGGTGAGTCCGGAGTACAGCTCATTAATGATAATGGGGAACGTCGTTATATCGGGTATGCAACCAGTAAAGACACGGGGTGGTCCGTAGGTGTAACTATTTCTGAACAAGAGGCGCTCGCAGAATTAAAAGCCTTTACCTGGATTACGATTGGCGGTTTTGCTGCAGCCACCATTCTGCTCGTTGTGATTTGTTATATAACGCTCCGCTATCTGTTGAGATCAATCCCGAAATTGCTTGCCAAAATCAAGCTGATTGAAAATGGAGATTTGACCGTTCCGTTTGATACGCATTCCAACAACGAAATCGGGCAAATTTCTCAAGGGGTTCACAATATGGTTCAAAAAATTCAAGGCATGCTCCAAATGGTAGGCGGCTCAGCTCAAGTCTTGAATCAGTCTTCAAATGATTTGCAATCCATTTCTTCCAGAACCGCAATCACGATGAACGATACTGCGACAGCAATTAATGAAATAGCCAATGCAACGAACTACCAATCCATCGAAACGGATAACATTTTACAAAAAACCGGAGCCTTATCCGGCCAAATTGACGAAATTGCCAATGATACGAAAGCCATCGAATCGATGGTGCAAACCTCTGCCGAACAAAGCGGACAAGGGCTTGCAGTAGTAGATCAGCTATCCAAATGGGCGGAAGAAAATCACAATTCTACCCAAGCGATGTCGGCCATCATTCAGGATATCGATCTGAGCCGTCATGAGATTTCGGGGATCGTGGATACGGTCAACCAAATTGCAACACAGACCAACCTACTGGCGCTCAATGCTTCTATTGAAGCTGCGCGTGCAGGAGAACAGGGCAAAGGGTTTGCTGTGGTTGCCGGGGAGGTTCGCAAGCTGGCTGAGCAGACGGCACTAGCGACACAGGAAATCTACAAGAAGGTCCGTGTGATTGAAGAAAAAACCAGTGTATCGGTTGAGCATACCGTTCATGGTCTGAAAATTGCAGAAGAAAATGCCAGATCGGTAGAGGACACGAAGCAGGTGTTCTTTAGCATTAACAAGGATTTGGAAGATTTGAAATTACGAATGATCCAGATCAGCACCAACACCTCCAAAGTCCACAAGCACAAAGATGAGATTTTGCAGGCGCTGGAGATCATCTCTTCCACCACCGAAGAGAATTCCGCTTCAACCGAAGAGGTCAGCGCTAGCACGCAGGAACAATTGGAGAGCTTCGAACAGGTTGCTGAACTCTCCAAACAATTAAACCAATTGTCCACTAAGCTGCAAGACGAATTAAAACAGTTTAAGGTTGAGTAACAAGGCTAGGCATGATTTTGACTAAATATACAGCAAAGCCCGCGTTCAGCGGGCTTTTTAGCTTCAACAGCTGTTGTGGGGTAGAGGGCATGGTAGCTGGTGCGGGATACAGATAGACCATACGTATAAACTGAAATATTAGCGGGGTGAAGATATGAATTGCTTTGAAAAAAATATGGTGTCCGTCTGGTACGGTCACTTTGCCTCTGAAGATGAGTTGTTTGAATATGTTGAGATCAAATACCCGGAAGATGAGAATGAGAATATTTTTAGCGGTTTTTTAAATGATCATAAAATAGATGATTTTGACGAAGATTTTGCTGAAGGAGTCTTTCTGGTTGATGGGTCAGATGATGGTATAAAAGATGTTTCCTATGTTGATTCTTTTTTATCTCCACTATTACATGATTTGAGTAAAGTAGATGGTAAATATAATTCGTTGTTCTTTATATATGATTGTAATACAAGCGGTTTATCTGAAAAAAATGGCGAGGAACCACGCTTTTTAGCCGCATATCCTTATTCAAAAGATTAACGGTTACACTATTTTTTTGTCTTCGGAGTCTCATTCCAAGTAATTATGATAATGAAAATTGAACTTAAAGGATCAATAATTTGATCCGAAAGAATCAGGGCCTTAAGGTGAATTTACATCTTAAGTCCCTTTTTTTGTGTGAAAATAGATTTCCAATTTTTTGAACGGCTGATATACTAAGGAGACAAGCGAGCATGAAGATTACCTACTTTATCGGAAGAAGCAAGAAGGATCGTCAAGCGTTGCTCTCAAAAGCGGCTTTTGCGGTGGTCGAGCAGTACATAGGGGTGGAGAGCCAGAAGACTGGCTGTTTCCAGGGCAGAGGGAAGGCCGCCACTTGACGGAACGTTCAGCGCAGAAAGTATTTGATAAGACACTGGCTGAAGCGGGCATTCACAAACAGGTAAGTATTCATTCGCTAAGGCATTCTTTTGCGACCCTTTTGCTGGAGAATGGGATTGATCTTCGCTATATTCAGGAACTGCTAGGGCATCAGAGCGTGCGAACGACGGAGCGGTATACACATGTGAGCAGGCGGGACATTGGGCGGATTCAAAGTCCGTTGGATCGGATGAGCGGGCAGGAGGATTGAACCGCAGAAAGTGCGGGAATAGGGAGAAAAGTGCAGGATTCACGAAGTTCGTGAATATGACGAAGAGAGCATTCTTTCGGAAGTTCGTAAATAAGACGTTAAGCGAAAGTATGAGGAGGAATTCAACTGTTTTCAATTCAGATAAATGGACGATACAAATATCTAGTGAAAGTCATTAATAGAACAGTGGCCTTAATCTCTATAATTGTAAGTTTCTTCACTTTAACTCAGTACTTAAATATAGCTGTTGCTATTATGATCGTTTTTATAGGTTACTTAATAGAAAAAGTGATTTTTGTTTACAATATTGTACACATAAATCCGTTCCCTCAAAGGCTAAGAGAGAACCAAGCAGTTTCAATAGGATATGGTTATCTTGATGAAGAGATGAAAAAGCCATTTATTTACCTAGTATATAAAACCAAGACTGAAGCAATCGAACATTTTAAATATTTTGAGTCAATTGTTTTAGGAAAACTAAATGATGAAGATAACAACTTAGTATTAAGTATTGTTTTTGAAGATAAATCTCGGTATGGAATATATTTTTACCCAAGCCCTTATAGACTTTCAGCGTTAGAAACTAAAAGGAAATTCGAAAATTCTTTAGGGAAAAATGAAAAAGCCAATTTGAAAGTTATGTCGTATATCGATTTCTTACCAGCAATTTATACTGGCGATGGGGAACTGATGGAAATATTCAAAAAGTTTACGGAACAAACACCCATCGAACTTAATACTTGTTACTTTGCTAATGGAGAGATCATTACTGTAAGAAAAAAAGCTATTAAAAAATATCATATGAGAATAATGAATAGAAATGATTTGAATTTTTATACTGATGTTGAATCGAGAATTGATTGGTTTGATCCTCTTGAAGATAGGGATAAAATTATTAGTAATTAGTTGATATACCCAAAGTACCTTCGCTTAACATTATATTCCCGCATCGGGCAAACGCCCTCGGTCCGACAGAGGTATTTCAGGGAAGTAGAAGCAGCCGGACACATCCGACTACGTCGGACGTCGTGAATACGGAAACGTTATCTGAAAGACTAAAAGGAGAAAACAATGACAGATAAACTTCTAAAACTTTATAAAAAGGACTTAAGCTTGTTACACATAATGATGAAAAAAATAAAATGGCAAGGGTTTAATAGATCTATTATTGCCCTTATTTTAAGCATTATCTTAATTATTGCAATAAAGTACAATATAAAATCTGATTGGAGTAACGTATCCTTTGTCTCTTTAATAATTTGTATTGTTATACTTTTTAGAGACTTGATTTTAGAAAGAGATCGGATAATTAAATTTGATAATAAAGGGAAAAATTATTATCAAATTAGAATTGAGGGATTAAGAGCATTTTTGAGAAATGAAAGCATTGATACAGATCCTAAAAAGATAGATTTACTGATAAAGCTAGTAGAAAAGCAAGCTGAAGAACAGAAAGTTCCGTTCTTTGTAGGGAGGGGAATTCTTTTGACTATCCTTTTACCCATTGTTTCAACCACCTATACAAATATTTTAAATAAATATACTGATGATTTAACTACTGTTTTGACAATATTTGCGATAATTTCGGCAATTGTTTTACTTGCATTTATCTATGCTACTGTTTTTAGATTTATCTACGATGAGTTTATTAATGGAGATTATCAAAGATATAAGACCATAGCTAATGACTTACGAGAATTACATTTTAAATTAGTATAGTCCTTCAGATAACATAATATTCACGCATTGGACATTCGTCCTCGGTCCAGCATGAGCTGGACACCCAGCCTGCGCTGGGTCGTGAATACAGGAACGTTATCTGAAATAACTATAAAATCATAAAGAGGATTGAATTATATGTGGCCGAGTATTATCGGGTGGTCTTTGTCTGCCTTAATAGCAATTGTTGGTTGGTGGATAGCTATAACTAATTTAAATAAGCAGCATAGAAGAAATCTTGAATTAGATAAACAAAAGTTTGTTCGTGAAATGCAAATTAAAACTGCTGATGAAGCCATAAATTTACTTGCAAAATCAAGAGGCTCACTTGGAGAATTGAATTTATATTTAATTCTTTTGCCTGGTGATCTGCGAACAAAATACGCAGTGAATTTTGAAATTCATAATAGTCGTTGGGAAAAGCCAAATGAGCAAGTTTTAAAATTGTGGGAAAAATCCTCTAAGTCAATTCTTGAATTCACCTATTTTTTTGAATCGAGAGAAGTTGTACTTAATAAATTTGTAGGAATGAAGGACATATATTTAGAACAGCTAAGTGAAATAAGAGAAGTGATAGGTAGGTATAGTGAGTATTTAGGTGGGATTTATTATTCAAGATATTTAAACGGGATAGTGCTTTCAGAAGAAGAACTGATAGATTTTGAGAACAGAACGAAAGAATTTAACGAGTATATTTTTGATTTTTTAGGCTACGTACATGATTTTATCATCGAACTACAAAATGCTTTTTTGAGTGAGACATTTGAATATTCAATTCCTGTCAGACAACCAACAGACCCTAAATATAAGGTGCTAAAAGCGAAATAATAGATATGTGGGATTAATCAAGAAGAAAGTTACTTCAGATAACATAATATTCACGCTGTGGAAATACGTCCTTGGTCCGGCATTCGCCGGACACCCGACATGCGTCGGGTCGTGAATACAGGAACGTTAAGTGAAATTACTGTGAGCCAATAAATAATTCAGGGGGTGTTATAAATGAATTTTTCTGAAACAATAAATATTTTTGTGGAATCAAAACAAGAATATCGGATACAAGCACAAGGATATCAGAAAGATTTATTAGTTTTTTGGGATTTTTTAAAAACCAAAAATGTTGATGATGAATCATGGCCGTATTTTTTAGGAGGGGCTAACACAGAGCTAATTATAGGAAGTTTGAAATACTATATTAGAGAAAATAAGATCAATTCCATATCAACAGGAAACAGATTCATTTCAGTGCTGGTAGAATTTTTCCAATTTATTATTGATAAAGAGATTATACAAAATAAAGAGTTATATGCAGAAATGAATTCTCCCATCTATAGTACAAAATCATTTCGTGCTAGGATTAATTCATGGATTTCACAGAATCTCAAAGATAAAGAAAGTACAGTTATCTTCACTCAAACGGAAATAGTTAGACTAATAAATGATTGTGACGAGATACTTAACATGCGAATGATAAACGATGAAGAATTTGATAAGAAGATTGTTCCAGCGCTAATACTAAAATTAATTATACTAACCGGAGTCAAGTATAAGGTTATACGGAATCTTTCAATTAATGATTTGAATTTAAGGTACGGTACTATTGAGATAAATAAGTATGTAATTCACATGCCAATTAGTCTTATTGATCAGTTTGAATTGTATGTATCAATTAGGAGCGAGAAGACTGCTTCTGACTATCTCTTTATTCAAACAACAGGAGAACAACTTCCAGACAAAACTGGTAATACTGCTTACTTCTTAGGAAGCTTAACAATCAGAACAGACTTAACAGGGATTATTAAGTTTGCAATTATTGAGATGATTAATAAAGGCATTGGAGAAAGTATTATCAAAGAATTTACCGGAGTTGGGAAGACTGTCTTTGAAGATTGTTTGAATATAATCAATAAGGATATTCATAAGGATCGAAATGTATTTTTAGACTCACGAGTTCGTGAATTATTCTCTTATAACAATATGTAGAGTGAGGGCAATCCCAAAGAAGCAGTAACTTCACTTAACATAATATTCAAGCTGCGGCTCCTGTCGGAGCCTGGGTCTGTGGGAAGGTTTCGGAGAGGCATTTCAGCAGACAACCCTTCGGGTTCATGAATACAAAAACGTTAGACGACAGAATCAAAAACAATAGAAAAAGAGGGTCATATGGCCCTCTAAATACTAGAATTTTGCAATTCACTAAATAGTTGTAGAGCATCTTTGAAACCTTGTATGTAGATACTTCTTTCTAGGATGGATTGGAGAGAAATTTGGGCGTCTTCGTAAAGAAAAACCGTATGTTGAAGTTGATCGGGCAAAGCATCACGAAGCGTTTTGAAATATTGATCTGTCTCCGAAGAAAGCTGAGTGTACTCCTTATGACACTCCAGAAGCTCAGTATAGAGTAATTCTAAACGTATTCTTATAAGCGGCTCTGTTAATGATTCTAATGTATTAATCATATATTATTCCTCCTTTGATTAACTCTATAGAGTTATTATATAACCTTATAAAGTTAATTACAAGGTGAATATTTGACTTTATAGAGTTAAAACTTCGCTTTTCGTTGATGATTGCTAATTTGGAAGATAAGATAGAACTATGGAGGGGAAAAGATGAACGTAATCAAGTGCAATATACGAGAACTCATGGCACAACATCGAATAGATGATATAACAGAATTGATGGCGAAATCGGGCTTAAGTCGGAATTCAATCAACAAGTTGTATAGGGGAACGAATATAGAAACAACAAAGCTGGAAACCTTATTCAAACTATGCGATACATTTAACTGCAAATTATCAGATTTAATTGAGTATGTACCGAAAGAAAACCAATAGTGAAGGCAGATTCGAGAAGCAATTCGTATAACACAATATTCAGCGGCTCCTTTGGAGCCTTGATCAGCGAATTAGGATTTGGAGAGGTATTTCAGTAGACCACTCCATTGGGTACATGAATGCAGAAACGTTATCCGAAAGAACCGAGTAATTTTATTGTACATCAAAGTTCTGAGTACTCTGGTTTAGAGAAGCAGAGCAAAACAGATGTACGGTTTGCTGACTGCATGTATTACGTTAATTTTTTCCCCTAAAGCTAGCGAGGGCGCATGAATTACAACCTGAGAATATTTCATAAAGGAGCTAGGGTTATGATTTGGATAGAGATGTCAAAGGACGAAGTACATGGGGGAGGAGAATGGGGATTTACAAAATGCCTTTGGTCACCAGCATATAAAATAGTAGGGGATACCAGACGTATATGGGCATATTGGGATAGTTTAATGCGAGTAAAAGAAGGGGACATTATCTTACATTTAAGAGGAGACTCAAATTCTAAATTCATCGGACATTCAATTGCTGAAACAGATGGCTTTACCACAACACTAAGACCACCTGATCCTGGACCAAATTGGAGTTACGCTGATACTTTTTATAGAGTGAATTTGAAAAAATTTGAACCATTTGATCAGACAATCGAATTAAGTACACTTTTTACTCAAAAAGAAAATCAATTGATGTATTATTTCAATGTAAATAAAGCTAAGAGTTCAGACGAAAAGAAACTCTTATTTTATGTAATTCAAAACGGAAATTTACGTAGACAAAATGGGGCATATCTATCTGAAGTGGATTCAGAATTATACAACATTTTATTTAGTAACAGTAATATTAATACTACTGTTAGAGAAAGATTGGTAATTGATCAGTCCAATACATATGAAAGTCAAAAAACTCTGCCTATTAGAATAGGGCAAAGTAATTTTTCTAAAAATGTTCGCGATAATTTTAATCATATTTGTTGTTTTCCAAATTGTGAAGTTGCTGATAGCAGTTTTCTGATTGGAGCTCATATTGCTAGATGGTCTGATAATTCAGAATCAAGAGGAAATACATCTAATGGATTGTGCCTTTGCTTATTTCATGATAAAGCATTTGAAATTGGCTTATTTACTTTAGATGATAACTTATCTGTTTCTATAGATATTGAAAGACTATCTTATTATCATAGTCCAATAAATCAGATAATAGAATCTAATGGTCAAGCTATTAAAGATTCTAAAATACCAATAAATATTAAATATCTAAGGCATCATTGGGCTAGAATTGGATATAGACCATGGAAATAGCTTATCAATAAAGTTATGGGGTACATTTAATTGCAAATTATATGATCTGATTGAATATGTACCTGGAGAAAATCAATAGTGAGGGCAGAGTCTAGAAGCGATTCCGTCGTATAACATAATATTCAAGCTGCAGCTCCGTTGGAGCCTTGGTCTGCGGGACGGATTTCGAAGAGGCATTTCAGCAAACAACCCTTTTGGGGCTCATGAATACAGAAACGTTATCGGAAATTGTAACAAAGGATATAAATACTCAAAACTAATATGGACAACAAGAAAAAATACATGCATTTAGTGAAATATAGTAAGTTAAAGTGGAGGATAGAATATTGAGTGAATTTTTAAGTAAGACTGAAATGTATATTGAGAGAGCAAGATTTCAAGAATTAGTTCATAGAAATATTGGAGAAATGAATCTTGATAAAAATATCTTTAAAGGTGTAGCAAATTTTATATATTCAACGCTAATTATTGGTTTTTTCTTTTCTTGGGCAAGTGCATCAGATACAAGTAATATTTTTTTGTTTTTAAATAACGTCTTTGAAAGTAAACAAATAGTTGGTCAATTTTTTTATATTACATTCCATATATTATTTATGATTCCGATGATAGCGCTTCTCCTAGATATTCGTAATTCAAGACGTGCTGTAATTATTAATTCTTTAGCACATACAAATATATATAGGATATTTTATAGAGAATTTATTATTGGTAAGCTGACAAATAAGAAATATTCAGAATTGAGGATTGATGAAAAGAAAGAACTATTTCTTTCTAATCAAGGAAGAAAGGTAGAGTTTGAATATTATGAGTTTGAGAATTATATAACTGAAAGATTAAGTAAGCCAATATTCAATATTTCAGGTTTTTTTCCCTCAAGCTATGCAAATTTTATACTACTAAATGAATGTATTGATGGAACTTTAATAATGGAGCGTTATGGACATTTCGGAAAATACGGAGAATTAATTGATGAAAATTATCATTTGATGTAGAGGGGATATATGGATAATACTAATGTGATTGCATAATTTGTATCAAGATTCGATGAAGTTACGACTCCCGATAACATAATATTCACGCTGCGGGCATACGCCCTTGGTCCGGCATTCGCCGTACACCCGACATACGTCGGGTCGTGAATACAGGAACGTTATCGGAAATTCACTTTTAATGATAATCAACCTGTCTTATAAAGAATTAGTGAGACTAGTCCTTTAGCGAAGTATTGTTATAAATTTAAAAATATTAATATAGGAGGAAAAATAAAATGGAAGAAAAAGCTGTATGGGCAGAACCTGAAAATTTCATGATGGTATTCCGGTGTACAACCCAGAAATATGCTGAAAATTTTCTGAATAATGGAGAAATCAAATTTAGTACGCCAAGTTCATGGGTGAAGTACGCTTTTGAAAAAGGAGAAGGACGCGGAGATAAGTTAGAGGGTACAATGGCAACTTTTCATGTGCTTGATATTGAACGAGGAGTTGAATTAAATCAAAAATACGAAAAATACACTGACTTATTACGAGTTCCAATCGGAAAACATGTTTATTTAAAGAGTTCCCGTGACATGGAATTGCCATGCTTTTGCTTTTATATTTTAAAGCAAAGTATGTTTGATTGTCCTGAGGAAGAAGGAAAGCATAGATTAACAACAATGATACCAGACTCCTATTTCAAAGACTTTATGGACAACCTTGATCCAGAAGAAGTAGAGAAATTGGATGAAAAGGATAGACCTTCAGTTATTTTTATACATGACTATAAAGAGTTTGAAAAAAGAATTATTTCTTCTTTAATGGCATTGGGTCTAGAACGAGAAGAAATAATTGTATCACGCGTATCTTATTTTGATTTTGATAAATATGGTGAGTATGGGTGGTGGGATTTTGGGCAAAGGATGCCTAATGAATTGACTATAAAACATACAAGATTTGAGAATCAAAGTGAAGCTAGAATAATTATAAATACAGATAATAAAAAAGTTAAACAGATTTTAGAAAGACCTATTGAGATTGGTTCGTTGAAAGATATAGCGACAGTAAGCAATACTTATCTTCATGGCGGAATGTCAGTAGAGATAACAGTGGATGTAGAAGCATTAGAATAAGTAGTCGTAATGTATTTAGATAATGAATCTAACATATCATCATCTAAAAGCATTATGAAGTTTACTTTTTTATTAAAGTTATAATGCTAATTCACAGAAGAAATGAACATCCGATAACATAATATTCACGCTGTGAGCATTCGCTCTTGGTCCGGCATTCGCCGGACACCCAGCATACGCTGGGTCGTGAATACAGGAACGTTAACTGAAATCTCCGAAACCAACGAAAGACCTCTTTAATATTGTTGTTATTGTTAATGAATTAGTTCAAGTAAATAATTTAGTGCGAGTAAATAAAATCACTAAATTATGCAGAAAGGAAAATTACTGTGGAGATATTACAAGATGAAAAAATGATTACTAGAATTGCAGAGACTTTTTTACCCGTTTTACTAACAAACTTAATTCGTTCGGGTGAGCTTAATATAGATAAGATTGACGATTCTGAGTATAGAGCAGAAATTATAGAAAGAGGCATAGCATTAGTAGATGAACTTCAAATTCAGATGATCAATTATAGCGAATTTATTGAAGCTACCGAATCCGAAATAAAGTCAGAGAGATTTAAAAGTGCATTTATCATGGCAGGAACTTGTATAGAACATATCCTTAATCACTTTTATCGAGAGGTGCTTTCATTAAAGCAAGGACTCGAAGCAGATGAAATTACAAAAGCTATCACTGGACTCAAGATTCCAGACAAAATAGGATGGTTTTTTAAGTTGACAACGAGTGAGACGCTATCAGATAAAATGATTAATCAAGTACGAGAGATTATAAGTATTAGGAATAAAATTGTGCACTATCAAGCGCTTCCAGATGATATTAATTTTACTGGAGGAAGTAGTCATAAATTAGAGCTAATTATAAATGGATTTAATTTCAACGAACTTGTACCTTTTCTGAATGAATTTGACTCTACTCTAGAAGGAATATTAAATAATGTGATTCCGGAAATTGGTATTGGAAACGAAGTATTTGAAAAGTACTTTAAAAAGAATAAAACTCAGGATTAAGACCTAAGAAAATTTAAAAAAATGTTTGAAACCTTTATTAGTAATTTTGTGGATCTTTCAGGAAGTAGGAGACATCAGTTAACATAATATTCACGCTGCGGACATACGTCCTTGGTCTGGCATTCGCCAGACACTCAGCATACACTGAGTCGTGAATACAAAAGCGTTAAGTGAAATTCCGAGGCAAAATTGAAAGGAAGCTAAAGGATGATTAATGGAGATCAATTAAATCAATTTGAGACTGCAAAAAATTATCAAGAAGCCTTTCTGTCAACGAAAAGAGAGTGGGACAAAGGGAAGCGTGACTTGAGTATATGCTTGAATTTAGGTTTTATATCCTGGTATTTGAGTGTCGAATCTGGAAATACGTTTGTTACTCAGGGGCTTGATGATAACGATTATGAAATGATTGAATTGACATTAAACGAAATTACAGAAGAAGGGATACATAATTTCTCGAAAGAGACGCAGTTTTTATTGATTTTCGGTTATATGATCACTTTGTTTCCTCATCATTTTGGAGACTATGAGCATTGGGAAAGCATGGGGAAAAACATGCTGTCAAAAGCATACGAGTTGGAACCAAGTGATCCAATAATAGAAATGGTTTTTCTTGCGGACAGTATGAGAAGTGAAGGTTATAAAAATGCTTGTTTAAGAGCAAAAGAACATATTAAAGACAGATTTAAGAATAAAGGATTAATGGATAAATATTTTCAAGACGTATTTGATAGGTAATTCAGAGGAACATCACTTAACATAATATTCACGCTGCGGACATTCGTCCTAGGTCCGGCATTCGCCGACACCCAGCATGTGCTGGGTCGTGAATACAGGAACGTTATAGGAAATCAGCGCAAAAAAGCAAAATCAAAAGCAACTTCTTATATGCTAATTCAAGTAACGAGCGGATTTGCGTAAGAGCATTAAAGTATAAAAAATATTCCAAGTCCATTTTCGCAGTATTGTAAGTAATAAACACTATGTTATAAGAATTTATCCTGAAAGAAGTGATCTTAGTTGAGACCTATATCTCAAAACCAATTTGATTTGTATATGTTTTTTACTAGAAGTAGTCTAGCAGAATTTTTTAATGAAGAAATTGAGTGGTATATGAATGATTCAAAAACTCTGTGGAGTGTCATTTGTCTTGATAGACAAGATAAAAATTATACCGTGATTTTTTCTGCAAGGGACGAAAATAGACAAATCCGTTGTATTGATTTAAAGATTGATATAGAGAATATTGATCAGGCAAGAAATTATTTGTTTTCTTATTCAAAAGAACTTGAACAAACAGAAATAATGAATCCAGTAAACAAAAAAAATGTAGTAAAAGATTTGTTTGTTTCAAAAGTAAAAGCATCTAAACTTGATAGGTATTTCGATTTTATATCCAAAAGTGCAACGCACTCTGCTGCAAGGAATGTTATAAATGAGATTATGCCACATTTTTTCGATGTAGATGGTAACTTCATTGAACAATTTCAAACGCAAGGATTTGATTCTAGACTGTGGGAGTTGTATTTATTCTGTTATTTTAATGAAGAAGGTTTACTGATCGACCGAAGTCATTTTGCACCAGACTTTTTACTTAGTTCAAATGACATGATTGTTTCTTTAGAAGCCGTTATAGTAGCTAACAAAGACCCCGATAAACTGTGGGGTGAAAGACTTGATTTGGAAGGGATTTTAAACAAAAAAGATCTAATGCCTGCAAGGTGGGGAAGCGCACTATTTAGTAAACTAACCCATACAGATAAATCTGGAAGACACTATTGGGAATATTCACATACAAAAGAAAAGCCGTTTATTCTTGCTATCGCAGATTTTCATGAACCCTATTCAATGACTTGGAGTCAGAATTCGCTAATAACATATCTATATGGTTATAAGTATGATTTCTCGTATGATGAGAATGGAAAATTGATAATACACCCAATAAAAGTTGAAAAACATAGTAAAGGCGAAGGTCGTAACACGATTCCCTCCGGGTTCTTTTTCCAAGATAATTCTGAAAATATAAGTGCTGTATTACATTCATCCTGTGCAACAATTTCAAAATTTAGTCGAATAGGAAAGCAGTGTGGACTGGACGAAAACGATGTATTGATGCACAGAATTGGAAGTATGCATAACCCCGATCCTAATGCGTCTGAACCGAGTATGTTCGAATATACGGTTACAGAAGAAAATTCGGAAACATGGGCAGAAGGAGTAACTGTATTTCATAACCCAAATGCAAAGTATCCATTACCTTTGGACTTTTTTTTAAATGCAGCTCAATGCTATTTCAAAGATGAATACATCGTTACAGAGTGTATAAATCCTATAGTTTATTCTAATGTAACCTTACACGTTATTGAGGAAAGTAAATTGGAAAACTTAAAAAAATATTTAAGCGGAATAAATAGCATAAATAATTAAATGACTATTAAGAGTTAACACGATTAAATAATTATTTCGCTGCTCAAGCACGGTAATGGACACATGGCTGATACTGCTTTAAATCTATTAAATCTATACTCTAAAGTTGCACATTATAAGTTAACGGGTAGCGTTAGTTTATAATGTATGTAAATAATTCGAAGAAGGTGCTGACATCCTATAACATAATATTCACGCTGCGGACACCCGACATGCGTCGGGTCGTGAATACAGGAACGTTATGTGACATACCGGAAACCATTTATTTAAGAGGGTGAAGCCATGCAACAAGTAGATCTAACCAAAACCCTTGAAGAACTTGAAGGAAAATATTGGGGTGAACCGAATTTTGCTTCTTCATTAGTGATCCAAGTACATCGATTAAGGAAGAAACCTCTTTGTGAATTGAATAATGAAGATTTAAGACTTTTGATTGGGCAACAAATGAATCTAGATTTTCTTTTACCTCTAGCCTTAGAGCAATTAATACAGAACCCATTCGGATCAGGAGATTTATATATCGGAGATTTATTTTGTTCGATACTCAAAGTGGAGAAAGAATATTGGAAAGAACATAAAGAGTTGAAGAACGAATTGGATGAAGTGATTAGAACCTATGAAGAAGCGAGAAAGACATTAGAAGAGCACATAAGTAAATACAGAAGCGATCATTTGTAAGTAGATTCAAGAAGTCCGGTACACCACATAACATAATATTCACGCTGCGGGCATACGCCCTTGATCCGGCATTCGCCGGATACTCGACATGCGTCGAGTCGTAAATACAGGAACGTTAGTTGAAATTACTGCAAAGAGGAGAAGTCCTATGGAGTTGGAAAATATCATCAAAAAGATTCAAGAAGAAATCAATAAGACAGGATTTCCTCTTGAACTAAGAGTTTCGAAGCTTTTAAAAAATAGAGGGTACTTCGTAAATCATAGTGCCTATCACATTGATGAAGACGAAGGAAAGTCTAGAGAAATTGATATACTTTCGCACTTGAATAGAATCTTTAGGGACAAAAAAACAATCAAGATATATACGTTAGAAACGTTTTAGTTATTGAGTGCAAGAAAAGCGATAATAAACCTTGGGTATTCTTGGAGTCAGAAGTTGACGAATATGATGATCAGGATTTAGAGGAATTGTTTGTATGGAATTTCGAAAATACCAAGCCTTTTGGATTGATTTCAACAAACTATATTAAAGAAGTACATCCTTTTAAAAGTTATGATTACAGAGCTCGAAGTTTTTTTGAAGCCTTCAAAGGATCAGAGACAGGAGAGACGATATTCAAAGCTCTAACAGCGGCAGTAAAAACAAGCTTATATTATGGCAAAGAAAAAAAAAGGATGACATATGTATTTACTATCCGATGGTCATATTTGATGGGCGAATGTTTCAGGCAATATTAGATGATGCAGATAAAATTAACGTAAGTGAAATCAACTCTGTTTTGTTCACTTTTAAATACAAATCTTTGAATTATGAAAGAACCTTTACAATACGGTTTTTAAGAGAAAATTATGTTGAAGAGTTCTTAGAGAAGCTAGAACAAAGCTTAGAGGTTGCCACTAAGCAAGCAGAAATGATTAGAAATAGATTTAGTGATTTCGAGTAGAACAGTAACATCAACTAACATAATATTCACGCATCGGACATTCGTCCTCGGTCCAGCATTCGCCGGACACCCAGCATACGCTGGGTCGTGAATACAACAACGTTATCTGAAACCAATGCTCAATGCAAATAAAAGACAAAAATTAAGGAGCCAATAATGCAATTATCTCAGAATAGTATGAGTGGAATTAAAGGCTAGCTGCTTCTCTTTGTGATCTATTCTTTTTATCTACTTATAAGTAATTTAATAGGTCTTTATTTCAAATTTTATATTTATATGTTAGTTGGAACAATTGGTTGGAATCTTGCTAGAACTATTTCTGTCGGAATATATTTATTTTCTGAAGTCTTAATTATTGTTTCTCTAGTGCTTATATTGAAGAAGAAAAGGAAAGGACCGAATATAATAATTCAAATTGAAATAATCACTATAATATTTGGATTTTTGAACTTCATTCTCACAATTAACAAAATAGATGAACTTCCAAGTTTAATCTCTACAATTATTTTTGGATCAATATGGATTTTGTATTTTAAAAACTCAAAACGAGTCAAAGCAACATTTGAAAGTTAATCAAGAAGGCATTGGCATCAGATAACAAAATATTCACGCATCGGGCCATTCGGCCCTCGGTCCGGCAGAGACATTTTGGGGGAGTGGAAGCAGCCGGACAACCCTGCACTGGCTAAGTCCGTCGGACCCGGCGCGTTCGCTCCTTAAGCCAGTGAGGGTTCGTGAATACAAGAACGTTATGTGAAATCACCTAAATACTAAATTGGAGTTGATCTTATGGAATTTTCTGAGGTGATTGATTTTCTAAGTAATGATAATAGTTATTGGAGTTCTCGTGGACATGAAGAAATAGATATACCATTTGATGTTACGCCTTCAGAATACTTGTCCTTTGCTGAATTTGATTTAGAATCGGGAACTGAAAAACACAGTTTAATAAATGCTCTCTCAAATGCAAAGAGATCTCTTGACTGCCAAATTGATTGTTTGATGATTGCATTTGGTTTTTTTGGAAATTCAAAAAAATGGAATGTACCTAAGAAGATAGAGACTTTAAAAAACTTAGGAATTATTGCTCCTAGAATATTAAATAAAATAAATTCTGTAAGGAATTTAGTTGAACATGAATTTGTTGTTCCAAATAAAGAACAAGTGTCAGACTTTATAGATATTGTTGCACTATTCAATGCAAGTACAGAAAAACATATTTTTAATTTCCCGGGAGATAGTCAAATAGAACACGATTTAATAAAAGAAGTTTTTCTAGATATCAAGTTTAAACGTAACCAAAGAAACATAAAAATAGAAGTAAGAGAGAAAGGTGTAACAGATAGACAGATATTTAATATTGATTCAAGTCATGATAATTATATAATTTTTATGAAACATTATATTGAGAATTTTTCTAAATCGTGACGAATATAACTCGAAGATAAGTGACTTTACTTAAACAATATACTCACGCACCGGGCATGTAACCTCGGTCCGGCAGAGGCCAGACATCCCAGCATTCGCTAGGGTTGTGAATACAGGAACGTTAAGTGAAATTCTAATTAAATGATATAATGTAACCATAAAAGGACAGGAGGGATTAATGTGAAGTGGCAAGAAGTACAACAAATCTTCCCAAATCAATTTGTAAAGTTTGAAATTCTTCATTTCGAAGAGACAGAAAATAAAGAAATCATAGATGACGTCGCTGTGATTGGTCCTGTAAGTGACGAAGAAGCAACAAGAGAGTTGTTGAATAGCCGAGACAAAACCTTGGTTTATCATACTTCTAAGGACCAGGTCATTGTGAAGGTTCGGAAGAATGTTGGTTTAAGGAGAAATCTATAAATGAAAATTGAATTTATGGATGGGCTGTTGTTCACCGAAATAACAGTCCATTTTAATGGAGAAAAGAAAGTCATAAATAACATAGTTATTGACACAGGAGCAAGCCATACATTGATTTCACAGGATGAAGTAGATGATATTGGGATTCAGGTCGGGATGGATGACGAAATCATAACAAGTTACGGAATTGGAGGGAAAGAACACGCATTTTCCAAACGGATCAAGGGAATACAGGTAGGAGATTTTATTTTAAGAGATGTACTCATAGATTTTACTTCATTTAAATATCACAATGTCAACGGATTATTGGGATTAGACATATTGGTAAAAGGCAAATTCAATGTAGATCTAGAGAACTTTAAACTCTCTCGTTCATAAAGCCATTAAATTTAAAAAGGTTATTCAAAAAAAGGTTGAACTTCACTTAACATAATATTCACACTATGTTTCCGCTGGAACCTTGGTCTGCGGGATGAATTTCGGAGAGCCATTTCAGCAGACAACCCCTTCGGGGTTCATGAATACAAGAACGTTATAGGAGATACTTGATAAAAGGAGAAAGCAAAATGTTTTAGAAATATCTGCGGACGAAAGGGTATTAAAGATAGATGTTTCACCGAATATGGCTTATGAATCCAAAGGAACATTTTATGAGTTTCCACATTCAGAATTTAATGAAGAGCATCCACAAATTTATCATACAAACCTCTGTTGTAGTTTCAATGGAACAAATGGATATGGAATGTACATTGACGCAAGAGGTAGAAATCAATGAAAAGAAAAATATTCTTTTGAAGAAAATGAAGATCAAATAGTTGTTGCTAGATTAGAAATAACGGAACTCCCAAATGAATGGAAAGAAAAAATGGGAGATTCTTGGTTTTATTGGCTTGATACATTAGACGATGATTATGCAGTAATTAGTAAAAGAGCTGATAGAATTGTAAATGAAGATATAGCGGTTTACATGTCGCATTAGTCCGGCTGAAATGTCGCAAAAGTACATGGTAACGCGATGTGGAGATATATTATACTCGCCTTATATTTCGATAATGAAAATCATTATCATACATAAGGAGGATTCACCATGAATAAAGGAACAAAGAGGCAAGCTGCCGGAAGCATGGCACATGCTAACCATAAATCACGATTTTTAATGGGCTGGATGCTGGCCCTTGTTCTTGTACTGACGGCTTGCGGTGCCGGAGCAGGTACAAATGGCGGCAATGAGTCTGCTACAACTCCAACGGACACGCCTTCGAATGGAGCGTCTCAGACTGCCGGAGCCTTCCCGGTTACGATCTCGCATATGAAGGGTCAGTATACGCTTAACGAGAAACCAAAGAAAATTGCTGTGCTTGATGTCAAATTTCTGGATCAATTGCTAGCCGTTGGCGAGCAGCCGGCAGGCAGTGTTATCGCTGAAGGCAATACCACATTTCCGGAATATTTAGGCGATAAGCCGGGTGACGTACAGGTTTTAGGTACACGGGACAAGCCCAATCTGGAAGCGATTGTAGCATTGGACCCGGATCTTATTTTAATGACTGATTTTCAAGAGAAAGAGTATGAGAGTGTAAGCAAAATAGCACCCACAATCGTACTTGACTTCTACGAGGATTGGCGAGATACGTTAGCTACGGTGGCTGCGATCACAGGTAAGCAGGCAGAGGCAGAAACTGTGCGTAAGGCTTATGAGGACAAAATTGCAGGACTGAAGGAGAAGCTGTCGGAGAAGTTGGGAGAGGAAACGGTAGCACTTATTCGTCCGAGAAAAGAAGGCATTCGTGTTCATGGTCTTGAGCATCGAACAGGCGGCATTCTGTATGAGGATTTGGGCTTAAAAATGCCTGCATTAGTCCAGAAGATCAAAGATGATACCTCCGTTGAAATCTCGATGGAGAAAGTTCCTGAGATTGGTGCAGATCATTATTTTGTTCTGTCTGATGAGTTGTTTGCGGCAGAGGCAGAGGCTTTGGATAGCAGTTCAGTATGGAAATCCCTTGATGCAGTCAAAAATAACCGTGCATATGATGTTAATTCTACACTTTGGATCGCTTATTATGGCCCACTTGCAATTAATATTATTGTAGATCAGGCATCGGAAGCACTGTTGGGATCGAATTAAAATGGACCATTATCTATCGACTGACTTATGGCAGCAAACGGTGGATGAACACTCGATTCGGCTTGGTGAGCCATCTGAAGATAATGTCCGTATTATTGCTTTGAGTCAACTACATGAAGAAGCTGCATGCCGAGAGTATTTAAGCTGGCTTCAAGAGTATATTGGTGCGCCTGACATGAGGGTAGCTGCTTCGATGTTAGCTAAGCGAATCGGCTACCTGTGGATTGCTCCGTTGCTGACCGCGATGACCGTTCATCATCAGCATGTTTCTTTTCGGCTAGACAACAGCTTTCTCTATCATCCGACGCTCACAGCTAATGAGGGGGGGACGCATTTTCCTTTTCTAGCTATGAACGGGCTTCGGGCAGAAGCACTAACTGGAGACAGGGAAGTGTGGCGGGAAAAGGTGGTAAAGGAGATGTTTGCGTTACACCTTGCACCGCTGTTAAAGACGCTTGCTGCGATTGCTCCTCTTTCGATGAGTATCCTTTGGGAGAATATCATGATACGCATTGTCCCATTATATACTCCTGAAGTAGACAATGCTGAGCAAGAAAGTCAGCACATCCAGGCAGATTTTTCATATCTGACGCAAGGAGCGCCCGGGCATTTGTTCGGTGTAAAAAGAAATCCGTTCACCCGGTTCACAAAAAATAAGGACAGCATTCCAGCCGTGAAAAGCAAGCGTACCACCTGTTGTTTTTATTACCGGATGTCAGGGGAATATTGCAGAAAATGTCCGAAAATTGACAATGAGAATAAATCTCAATTAAAATGACAACAGCAACAATTTTAGTTTGCTAACAGGCCTGGTTGTAGTTAATTGGTTAATCCTAGTCATGTGAGTCACTCTAGCAAAGGATGCTATTGTCAGGAGATGAGAGAAATGCCGCTACAAGAACAGACAAGTCTATGGAGTGATACAACGATCAAGATGCTTGACGAGTATAGCGGTACTTTGCAGACAGGCAGTGTTCTTCGCGAAACGGAATTAACTTCGAATGTGTTGTTGCTGGCATACGGAGGGGAAGGGGAGCTTGCAATGAATGGTGAGGTTTGCCACATTGGAGCTTCTTTTGCTGGTCATGTTGTTAAGGGGACATCCTTAACGCTGACGGCCAGATCAGACGACATTTATTATATCGTGATCATGTACAAGGCTTCTTCTATGGAGGGAGCCTCTCTTGTTTTGCCTTCATATCGAAAACATCCGTTGCGCACTTCATTTGTGCAAAATTCGGTAACCCAAGCAGAATGGATCGAGAATGCAGAAAAAATTGTTGCCAAATGGCGTCGTGGCGAAGGGATGGAACGTTTTCATGCCAATGCGTTGCTTCAGGGCATGATCTACGAACTGATCATGGATTACGAACGTGATCAGGGAGGAGAAGCGTCTGACATGGTGGATGTTGTCGCTTCATATATAGCGTCGCATTATCGCCAGAATCTGGAGCTTAAAGAGCTGGCAGCCCTTGCTGGATGCAGCTTAAGACAGCTGCAGCGACGATTCAAACAAGAGAAGCAGCTCGGACTGACTGAGTATGTCATTCAGTTGCGCATGGAGAGTGCATCGCGGATGCTGCGTCACACGGATGCTCCCATCGGTGAAATTGCTGACAGAATGGGCTATCGCGACATGTATTATTTCAGTAGGGCGTTTAAGAAATATTATGGCATCCCTCCGCTGCGTTATAGGCTTGATGCCGCTTCGAAAACAGATATAGACTATGCTCATTCCTTGCAGCGGAACCGCACAGCTTCTTCATATGAGTCGGCCCAAGGCTCGGTGATATGCCATATGCGAGGGGAATACTATGTTATCGGATCTCCGAAGCGTATCGCTGTACTCGATGTGCAATATGCTGATCATTTGCTTGCGCTGGGGCTCTCTCCAGCAGGTAGTGTAGGACTAGGCAATGCAGTGTTACATTTCCCTCAAACGATCAGGGCAGGACTTCAGAATACTGAATTACTCGGAACATATGAGTACCCCGACCTGTTTGCAGTGGAGCGACTGTCTCCGGATCTAATTATTTGCACCGAGGTACATGAGCCGCACTATGAACAGTTAAGCCGGATCGCTCCAGTTCTCATGTTTAAGCGCAATGAAAACTGGCAGACTATTTTGACTCTTTTCGGTGAACTGACAGGCAAACGAGAAGAGGCAAAGCGTATTATAACGGATTATCACCGACGAACCACATTGCTGTCCGAAGAACTTGCTCCCGTTCTGGCAGGCAAGAGCGTGGCACTGATCCGTCCGCTGGATTCTCTGGTTCGCGTGCATTCTGCCTCTCATCGTACAGGGGCTGTGCTGTACCATGATCTAGGTCTGCCTGTTCCGTTATTTGTGGCAGATACCTCCGACACGGCCTATCACATCTCAGTTGACAGACTACCGGCTGTACACGCCAGCCATTACTTCTTGCTTAGCCATGAACTCATGCAGGAGGGAATATCCGCAACAGAGCAACGTGTCTGGGGAATGCTTGATACCGTTGAGCGCCAGCACATACACTCGGTCGATGCCGCGACATGGATTGGCTGTTATGGACCCACAGGCATCAATGGCATTGTGGATCAGATCGCTCAGGCTTTGTTGGCTTGATGGGAGAAGAAGTTGCTACTTGTGCGCATAGAGATTTTAACAGGAACTAAAGACAGTTCATCTTTGCCTTATGTCATAGAGGGAAAGTTGAACTGTTTTTTTATGGCCAATCCATCAGATAACATCATATCCACGCATCGGAGCCTGGCGGTTCCTCGGTCCGGCAAAGAGGATTGCCAGGAAGTGGGGGCAGGCGGACACAAACGCACGGCGGCCGCTCATTTCGTTCGCATAAGTCAGAGGGACATCGTGAACACATAAGCGTTATATGCTAGAAATGATGGACAACAGATAGAATAAAAGAAAAATGCAAGAAAATAGATGAGAACACTTGTTTGCAGGAGTGAACACAGGTAAAATATAGATACAATTGACTCTTGGGTGGGTATGGTTTTCCTTCGAAAGTGAGACCATGGAAGTAAAAGATGCGATGACTCTAATGTTACTATTTTGGACATCTATTCTTGCACTTTTAACATGCATCAATAACAACAAGAGAAGGTAAAAAATCACCTAAAGGTTAAGAGCCGAAGGTGGGTTTTTATTATCTGAGACTTAGAAGGGAATAAACCCTCCAAGCCAATTGTAATGACCAGATGTTGACCGTAATTGGTCTTTCTTTAAGTGTGCTAACAGATGAAAAAAGATGAATTAAAGAAAAAATAAGATAAGTGAAGTGAAAAGCAAGTTAGTAAGCAAACTCATATGCGAAATACTATGCAACAATTTTAAAAATCTATTAAAACAAAAACAAGAAAATGAGGGATGTGCCCAATGACATTACAGGACCTATTTAATGAAAAACCAACTCAATTGTAAAAACAAAAGAATGGTTGAATACGGAGATGACCTTTTTACAGAAGAGAGATTATTAATGTGTGATAAAGTCCTTGATAACTATCTAAACCAATTAATATTATTACAAGAAACTAAACATCCTGAAAGTATTATGAAGGCTGTAGAAGAAATTGTAATTACGTTTAATGAATTGAATGAAAAGAACACTATTTTATTGAAACGATGGAACGTGAAGAACTGGCTGAATTTATAGATAAGGCAGCAAGACTAGCTGGATTAGAAATTGAGGAGGATCAAGATATTACAGAAGAATGGAGAGAATGGTGATGGTGAATTAAACAGGATTTCTAAGTAGATTCAATGAATTCATGGTACCTCTGTATAACATCACATCCAAGCATCGTCGCATTCGCTCCTCGGTTCGGCAGAAGTTGAGAAGCCATGAAGTAGAATCAGCCGAACATATTCGGCATACGCCGGACGTCTTGAATACAGAAACGTTATGTGAGATCAGCTAGGAATAAAAAGGCTATATTTAGGAGCAAGTACTATGAAGCGAATTTACAAGCATATCGAAGAATACACAGATCAGGAAATAAAAGATATTTTAACTCGCCGAGAAGTAGAAAAACTTATATATTTACCACTTTCAGTTGGAATGTATCATCACAATTGGAAGTTTGCTCAAGATATATGTCTTAAATCAGCGCAACATGATAATCCAAATGTAAGAGCGAATTCTGTATTGGGATTAGCACATATAGCAAGAACTAAAAAACAGTTAGATAAAAGACTAGTAAAACCAATCATTTTGAAAGAATTAAAAAATAATATAGAACATAAAGGAATAATATTAGATGCTATAAGTGATATAAATTTATTTATGAAGTGGAAACTAGCAAGGAAGCATAATTATTAGTTGACTCGAAGAAAAGCTGACCTCATATAACATCGCATCTACGCTGCGGGCGTTGCCCTTGGTTCGCTAGAAGTGGAAAGCAGAGAGAGAAGCGGGATCAGCTCACAACCCTGCGAGGCTAAGTCCGATGGACCCGGCGATTTGCGCCTTAAGCCTCTCGGATTCGTAGATACAAGAACGTTATGCGAAACTGCTTAGAGATGGAGGAATACCAGATGTTTTTGAATTCTCATGTCTTTGAGTTAGCCAAAAAATTAAATACAGAAGAGAATCATAAGCAATGGACAGGCTTAAGAAGAAATTCTGTATTCTATGGCTTGGTCTGCTATATTAACAATTCAATTTCTTTATGTCTAAGTGATAATTATACAAGTTCAATATTGTTTTTAAGAAGAGCAACATCGGTTCAAAAGTTTTCGAAGAAGCTTCGCATAACATAATATCGGAGCCTAGGCCAGCGAGTTGGGGTTCATGCATACAGGAACGTTATTAGAAAGACTATGAGGAGGAAAATAATGAAGCTATTTCATGGAGAACAAGTCTTAATTAAAGAAAACAATCTCTTACAGCCACAAATACATACTCCTCTTGGAATAATTGAATTTTCAATCACAGTCTCTGATAACTTCTATTATCCAGAAAAAAGTTATAAACTCAAAAATGGTGGATCATTATATAAATATTATTATGATTCATTTGATTGTGAGCTAGTTGTCTGTAGACCCAAGCTCAATCTCGCTTTACATCTGACAGTAGAAGAATGTTGGGGAGCAGTTTTTAGAATAAAGCCTCATGCGAACACTCAAATAAGTACGTGCAGCTTTTCTGCTTCTTGGAAGGAGGGTTACAGTTGGACAGATTATGGATCTAATACTGGGGAAGATCTTGAAGCTGTCGAATACGAGAATCAGATATACCGTTTACACTTGGGGACACAAGACGGGGATATGTTAATGGCAAGAAGAAATCAAGGAGATATGATTCCTAAATCGCTATGTTTAAACTCTGACTTTGAAAAGCACGGTTTTATCCTAAGTTCTGATAAAGGCATTAAAATTCCTATGACACTAATTGATTCTAATGAGATATGCCAAGTACATTTTTTAGTTGCTTGGAATAAGAATATCAAAGAGGATGTTTCGACGTGGTTGGCTGTGGACCAGTTCTCAAATGAAATATTAAAGGGAGAAGAAATTTTGTAGATACCCTCAAAATTGTCATAGTTCATCTGATAACATAGTATCACACATCGGCATACGCCCTCGGCCCGGCAGAAGGATTTCGGAAAAGGAGATCACTGTAGGACACCTGAGCACTCGCTGGGATCGTGAATGTAGAATCGTTAGATGAAAGCCCCCGAATAAATAAAACCATCTAAAAAGGATGAAAAGAAAAAGTGATAAAATCTATTAGTATTGATGAATGGATTGGGACCACATTCAATGAAGAAATAGTTATGAATCCTACGTGGGCAGACACTTTAAGTTTTTTTTAAAAACTCGATGGAGATAAATTTACATTAGTTTTTTTTGAGGTATCAGATACAGATTCAGCATTGGTTGGAGGCGGACCGGAATATTTTATAGTGTCTATTACAATTGATGGTAATATATATACTCTTATGAACAATAAACAGGGAAACGGTGAAATTCATCTGGTTGCTGGTGGCCAGTTAGGCAATTATTGCGATAACATTTGTATAGAATTAATTCCTATGCTTGAAGTAATGAAGTATTTTTATGAAACTGGAAAACTACTCGAACACATAAATGGAAACGAGAATAATAATTACTTAACTCGAAAAAAGTCAACGTTATTTAACATAGCATTCAACTCATCTGGCCGGGACAAGCCCGACCCTTAGCCCGGAAGATGCATTTCGGAAGGGCGGATTCAACGGAAACATTCAACCGGCTAAGTAGCAGAGCCACCCGGACTACGTGCCTTATCCATTGACGAAAGTAGATTTTAGAAGTGAATCCGTCATATAACGTTAAATTCAAGCAGTGGCTCCTAACGGAGCCTTGGTCTGTTGAAGGATCTCAAAGGGGCGTGAAGAAATTGAATTACATAAGAGAATTAAGAGAGTTAGTAGGTACCCGACCTATAATTATGGCAGGAGCATGTGTGATTCTCATAGATGATGAGGGACGATTACTATTGCAGCAAAGAACTGACAATGGTCTATGGGGATTACCAGGAGGTTCAATGGAGCCTGGTGAGAATATGAAGGAGGTTGCAAGCCGGGAACTTTTTGAAGAGGTAGGCTTAGAAGCCGAAGAGTTAGAATTACTTGATATATTTTCAGGCCCGGAACTCTACTATCGATATCCGCATGGAGATGAAGTATATAACGTAGTTGCAGCTTATATATGTAAAGAATACAGTGGAATAATTAAAGGTGATAAAGCTGAAGTACAAGATATACGATTTTTTGATTTAAACAAGATACCTAATCAAATAAGTCCTCCCGACCTACCGATAATAACAAGATTTTTAAATGAAGTAAGATCATGAAAACATTTTTTACGTAAATCGAGGATGTCCCCGATATCACCTAACAAAGGGCTGTTTGAACTTCGGCAATTCCCTACATTATGTGAAATCAACGAAATTATTTAAGAGGTAAACATGGGTGTGGCCGCTTGGCGCTTTTTCTTATTCCACGTGCAAGTTGCAGTAAAATGAACATGAAGTAGACGGAGATGAGTGTTTACTTCATGCTCGCTTAAATTTTTAAAAACTGAATTACAGATGGATCAATGGATCTTTGGAGGTTCAGAATTCATCAAATCGTTAAGCTGGGTCACAAAAACACCTTCGTTCGGGCCAGGGTTATTTCGAAACATTTTCGCTTCTTCCACCAGAACTTCGTCTGTATCCGTGCCAAGTATCTTTATTGTTTCATCAATGAATGAAGCAAGTGGCATCGCCCGTGGTTCATCGTTGTTGCTTTGAACCCATGGGGGTACAATTTCTATTACTTTTACCGATGTGTCTTTAAGCATGTACCTTTGGGACAGCGTATAGGTATGAAGTGCTGCCTTCGTCGCGGAATATACAGCAGTTGTCGCTAACGGTACAAATCCAAGTATTGAAGTCGTGTTGATGACAACCGCTTCTTCTTTGGACTTCAAATGCTCGATGAATGCAGAAGTCAACCGAATGGGACCTAGAAAGTTTGTCGTGACAGTCGAAATCAAAACATCCTCATCGATCACGCCTGCCGCGTTATCAGACTGTATGATGCCGGCGTTGTTAATCAAGACATTAACATCCGGGTATTCTTTGATTAACCGCTTGGCGGCCGCCTTTATGCTGGCAGGGTCTTGTACATTCAATTCCACTGCGGACATGCCGGGATTCGCTTTGATCGTCTCCTCCAGACGCTCTTTACGTCGACCGGCGATAATAACTTTGTTTCCAAGATTGTGGAGAGCTTCTGCTAACGCACGTCCAATTCCCGAACCGCCGCCTGTAATAAAAATCGTGTTTCCTGTAAGTTTCAATTTTTAAACCCTCCTAATTCAATGTGATTTAAATAATTCCAAAGATTGTAAAACAATAGATTTCATGATTACAGCTCCACTAAAATTGAACATATGTTGAATCATCAACATAAATTTTATAAAGTGAATGTATCAGAGCGGTATATGGGGTTCAATGGTTAAAACAAGCGTGGTTGTTGATTTTTCAACAGAGGACTTCGAAGTGTTCATTTTTTCGGATAGCACAAAGGGGAGAAGGATATGGACAGGCGTATTCAAAAATCGAGGCAAGCCATTATTGATGCTTTTATGAGGCTGATGTCAGAAAAGGAATTCGAGAGAATTACGATCAATCAAATTGCTGAGGAAGCGAATGTCAATCGCGGAACGGTTTATTTGCATTTTGCTGATAAGTACGATCTGCGCGATCAATGCATGGAAGCTCAAATTAAAGAGTTACTACGCAATTGTATGTCTGAAGATAACTTCTTTCATCTCCCTTCCAAAACCGCACTACTGCGTACGTTTGAATATTTGGAGCAGCATGCTTCATTCTACTCAATAATGCTGACGAACAAGGGAAGTACGGTTTTTCGAAACCAAATAGAGACAATGTTCCGGCAAAGTCTGTGCGAGCATCTGGATTCGATCAACCTCGATCAGGATATGAACAGGGACATTACGGTGCAATTTTTAATTTCAGCGGCAGTGGGGGTATTGGAATGGTGGATTACCCGTTCAATGCCATATCCGGCATCGGTCATGGTCGAACAATTTTGGAATTTGCTGAACCGTGGTGTCGAGGGACACGAACAATAGTGGTTCAAATGATAGAAATAGAAATAACAGAAGAAGAGTCACTAAAAGCTCAAAAAAGTGAAAGAGATGCAGATGAACTAATAATCAAATTACAAAATAAAAAAAGACCATATAAGAAAATTCGCTGATAAAAAAATTGCAGATTGATTTTGAATGCATAATGAAGAAGTTCGGTAACTTCTGATAACATAATATTCAAGCATCGAATCCTTACGGAGCCTTGACCTGCTGGTATAGAGTTTGGGGGGGGCATTTTAGCAGACAACCCTGGAAAAAATAAAAAGATAATGGAGGTATGTTTGGTGCTGACATTAGAAAAAGCTGGAAAAAATGATGCGCAAAGACTTGCTGAAATACAAAAGGCCAGTTTTGAGGATGAATCAAAGCATTTTAATAATAACGAAACCGTTGGGCCCATAGGATATGACTCCATAAGTTGGCAAGAAGAGATGATGCAAAATTGCGAATATTTCAAGGTGCTCTTTAATGGAGAAATAATCGGGGGAGCTATGATATTTGTAGAATGTAATCAAGTGCATAATCTAGGAAGAATTTTTATTGATCCGAATTTTAAAAATCAAGGAATCGGAACGAAGATGATGGAGAAAATTGAAAGTAAATTTCCAGACAGCACTGAATGGTGGCTGGATACTCCTAGCTGGAGTGTGAAGAATCATCACTTCTATTCAAAGTGTGGGTTTACTAAAGTTAGAGAAGAAGGTGACTTATACATTTTTAAAAAGACTTTATAAACTTATGTAATGTACAAACGTTATGAGACATCAGTGCTGAGTGTTACCAAGAAGATATTCGAAGAAAAGAGTGAAAGGGAGAATTTACAATGAAGATTGATTTTGCGATTGAATCAGATTATGAGTACATCTTGTTAAGAGACAAGCACATACATAAGACACTTATAAGACCAAAAATAAAAGAAAATGAAATCCTAATAATCAGAGAATCCAATCAAGAAATAGGTTGGATGAGATACGGATTTTTTTGGGACAACACACCATTTATGAATATGATATGGATAGATGAGGAGTATAGAGGAACAGGTATTGGTAAAAAAGTTGTCCACTATTGGGAGGAATTAATGAAACAAAAAGGTTTTGAAATGGTTATGACCTCAACACTTTCGAATGAAGAAGCTCAACATTTTTATAGGAAGCTTGGATATAGAGATGCTGGATGTTTAATGTTTGAGAATGAACCTCTGGAAATAATACTGACAAAGGTTTTAAACAAAAATTGACGTTGAGGAAATCAATGTAAAAAGCATTTTAAGAAGAGAGTGCTAATAATATGTGGTGTATTTCTTCCAATATAGAACTAAAAAAGGAATTGACTTTAGACTACAGAGATTTTTCTAATAGAGTAATCTAGAATAGACGAGACCAAATAATATTAAACAAGGATTGAAGAATATATTAAATAAGAACTAGAGGTATCACATAACATCGTTTTCCTGAAAGTGAAAGTCAGGTAGACAATCCTGCGAGGCTAAGAACCGAAGCTAGCCGGTCGCTACGCTTCTTTAAGCTTCTCGGGTTCAGGAACACAAGAAAGCTATTAGACATAATTGCTGATAAAGTAATGTTGAGGTGAATGATGAAAGTATTTCAAAAAAAAGCAATCCCAATCATTGTTAGACATTATCAATTTATTTGCATTGTTGACGAGAAACCTTATGAGGTATTGTTTAGAGCTTATTCAAGGAAGTATAAAACTTCTTTTATTGAAATTTCGTTCGACTGGAAAGAATGTTATTACATTAACTTATATAGACCTTTAATAAAATCCATATTAATTGAATATTGTATAAAGCTTGGTTGGATATATGATAAACCGAAGCAAATTCTAAGAATAAAGGACAGTAGAAAAATTGTTCAAGAACTATCATTAAGGGATTATGATTACAAATAAATGTTGGCATTTTCATGCGAAGCAATTTTGTCTACGATTAAGAGAATTGCTTATAGATATTTTATTGAGAATTATAAACAGCTCGAAGGCGAGGATCATAAAGGGCTGATTTTGTAAGTGAATCGAAGAAGTTATGTTTCGTTAGCTCCTATGGAACCTTGGTCTGCGAGCTGGATATCGAAGAGAAATTTCAGCAGACAACCCCTGACGGAGCTCATGAATACAAGCGTTATAGAAAAGGGACGCAAACCATAAAAAGAAGGTGTTTAAGTTGTTTGGTTTATTTAAGAAGAAGAAGATAATATTTGAAGATCAACTAAACAAACTTTCTGAATTGGGCATCTTCATGAGTGCAGATTTAAAAAAAGAATTACTTTTGGAGGAATTTTCATAGATGACAAACAATGATTATAAAATTCAAGTCGAAAAAGAACATGGGAAAATACTTAAAGAAATAATGTATTTTGAAAGTAGTCCAAAGTACCGTCATATAACATCATATTCAAACAGCGGCTCCTGACGGAGCCTTGGTCTGATAGGTCGATTTCAAAGGGGAATTTCAGCAGACACCCCCTTTTGGAGTTCATGAATACAGGAACGTTATGCGAAACCTCAGTAAGTTAAATACGGTATGGAAGTGAATTGATGGAGGGACCAATCATAACTTGTATGAGTATAGGCGTTTATGCTCATGCACTTACACGAGGCAATAAATACATCGTAAAAAAAGAAGATAGGGACAAGTATAGAATTATTGGAAACCATGGAAAAGCAGTTTGGATATCAAAAGCTCATTTTATTGAAGGAAATATAGAAGTGCCTTATTTAGAAAGATGGAAGTTTGATGATGATCCAAAGGAGTTTGATTTGGTGGAGGTGACCCTTACTTTTTCGGATGGAAGTGAACGATGGAGTTTGGTGACAACCCCTCAAAAATTAGTAAATCACTTTAAAAAAGAAATGGAACCACCAGGATTTAATATTAAACATCTAATTATAACGAAAACAATGGACCACGACGATATTGAAAAAACATTGAAATATTTAGAGGTAAATGATGAATTAACAGAAGCAAGCCAATCTTTGGAACGTTGATTCGGAGAGGATGGAGGAATTGCATAACATAATATTCAAGCTACGGCTTTTATGGAAAATACAGAAACGTTAGGTGAAACCTTTGAGAATCTAGAAATGAGGTAACTTCAATGATGCAATACAGAATTCGACCAATAATAGAAGATGATGTGTTTTTTTTATGGGAGATGTTATATGAATCATTATTTGTCCCAGAAGGTCAAGAGCCATTCGATAAAGCGATAATAAAAGACCCTTATATATCAAAGTATATTGAAGGTTGGGGAAGGGATGGGGATTTTGGATTTATAGCAATGAACCATGAGGGTGAACCCGTCGGATCAATAACAGTTCGATATTTTAACGAGGATAATAAGGGATTTGGATTTATTGATAATGATGTACCCAAACTAGGAATGGCTTTGTTAAAAGAATACAGGGGAAGAAAAATCGGAATGGCCTTAATGGATGAATTATTTAAAGAAGCTAGGAAGAGGAATATAAAAAATTATCCCTCAGTGTTGATCCGAGTAATGCAGCGGCAATGAAACTCTACGAGAGATTCGGATTTAAAGAAGTTGGGAAAGTTGATTCATCAATCACGATGGTTGTCGATTTGAGAAGTTAAAATACAGTATTAATAAGGATTATTTTAAGGAACTCAAAAGAGATCAAGGGTATCGCCTAACATCATATTCAAGCAGCGGTCCTTACGGAGTATGGGTCTGAGAGGATTTCAGAGAAGCATTTCAGCAGACAACCCCTTAGTGGTTCATGAATACAAGAACGTTAGCTGAAATATGACTAAAAAACAAAAAGGGGCCAAAACAATGAGTGAATTGACTTCAGGAAGCTTATCACTATTGAAATATAAAGAAGCAATTCTTGAGCATGATCCTATATACGCGGAGGATTTAAATGACAAATGGTTTGTTTTCATAACCAAAGATACAGAAGAAAGTGAAGAAATTCCAGAAAGTTTATTTCAAATTTCAGAAAAAATCCCAGTGTTATATTTTTATAATTTTGAAGATCACTGTTGGGGATACCGGGTAGTTTACAATTCACAAGAGATAGCAAGTCTTCATATATCATATGTGTTATTAGATACTTCAATTATTAAGCTTGCTGAAGAAAGATATCCAGAGGAAGATCACATTGAATTTCTATATGTCGACCCTAGAGGGGACAAAATCAGAACTGAATTAATTGAAGAAGTTCTAAGATCTAATGAATACAATGAGAAAATAGCAAAACAGTTTACAAATTGCAATCTAAAAACATTTAGATTTTTTGAATTAGATAATGAGCGAATAAAACAATTAGACGATATTTTGAATAATAATTATTATACACAACTGGAATCTAAGCATCAGTTAGTAGAAGAGTTTAAAGAATTATTAAGCATTGAGGAAATGAGTTGGATACGAGCAGATAGAATGAATGAAGATTAGAAGCTAATAGATGGTGAGGGCTCGGAGATACAAGAACGTTAGATGAAATGCGGAGTGTTAGGAGGTTTGCATGAATTACGATGAAGTAATGAATGAAGTATTCTTTAAAGATGGAAGTCTAAGGGATATTTATGTATTGGATACAGACATCCAAGTATGGGCTTTAATTTTTGATTATTTGGAAAGTGATAGAATTAATTATCGAGTGACTATAGATGGGCTAATAACTAAAATTAGGGATATTGCTGAGTTGTTAAGAATTAAAAAAGAAGCAAGTATTGGAATAACTATTGAATATAGTGAAATTGATATTTGTGGATATTTTTATGAAGGAAGCGTTATTGAATTTGATGTTTCACCAATACAGATAAATTCAGAGAAAAAAATAGATGTACTCATGAACTTCCTAAAAGACCTAAGTCGAAAACTAAACAAAACGATAATTATAACTCCAGAAATGACTATGGAAGAATTATTAGTTCAAGTAGAGCCCTGAAGGGAAGTTGAATTGAGTAACTTAAAGAAACGGGAGAATCCATCGGATGGTTGTTGTTCAGGAATAAAAGACGAGCTTCCAGCAACCAATAGAGAAATCATGTATGGTATCTCAAAAGATTATAGAAGTAGAGGATATACGACTCAAGCGGTTCAGGGAGTAATACAGTATTAATTTGAAAATACGGGATTAAAGAATTAAACGCAATTGCATTACTTGAGAATGCAGCATCAAATAAGTTATTCAAAAAAGTAATTTTAAGTTTGTAGGAGAGATAGAAATAGATGCTGAAAGATATAATTATTATAGAATTCATAAAAAGATTTTCAGAAGGCAACCCCTTTGGGGTTCATGAATACAAATACGTTATTCTAACTAACTCAAATTTGAAAAGAGGAGTCGGAAACCATGAATGAGAGGTCGCGGTTACTAGAGGAGTTCAAGGAATGGATACGTTTTGTTTCTGAGATTCGTGAAATGGATTGGAAAATAAAGATTGCTGAAGATAAATGGTCAGTTCACGATATCGTAAGTCATATATTACTGTGGGATAAATACTTTTATGAAGTAGCCATAAATCCGATATTAAACGATGCGCCTTTGACATTAACACATATGGATTTTGAACAATTTAATCAGGATGCTGTTGAATATGGAAAAACAAAAACGAAAGAAGAATTATTTAAAATGACTATTCAGTACCGTAACATGATATTGGAGAGTATAGAGAGTTTTGAAGACGACAAGTTTACTAAAGAATATGCTGACGGGAAGTTTACTGTAATATCATATTTAAGAGATTTTATCTGGCATGATCAACATCATATCAGACAGATTGATGAGCTTAAAAGAAGAGCTATGTGAGTATATAGGCGGGTGAATCATATGGGGGATTATTGGAACAAAAGATTTACTGAAGAAGGAATGATTTGGGGTTGTGAACCAAGTCAAACTGTAATCCAAGCTATAGATTTGTTCAAAAAAAATAATGTACATGATATTTTGGTTCCTGGTGCTGGATATGGAAGAAATACGAAGGCGTTCTCTTCTTATTTTCAGGTTGATGGAATTGAGATATCTAGTTCAGCTATAAATCTAGCAAAAGAATGGGATTTAAAAACTAATTTTATTCAAGAATCGGTATTAGAGTTTACTACAAGCCAAAGGTATGATGGAATATATTGTTATGATTTATTACATTTATTTTTGTTAGAAGACCGAAAAAAACTGGTACAGAATTGCGTGAAGCATTTGAAGGAATCGGGAGTGATGTATTTTACGTGTTTTTCTGATCGCGATTTTAATAATGGTGTGGGTAGGGAAGTTGAGGAAGGAACATATGAATACAAGAAAGGAAAATATGCTCACTTCTTCACTGAAGAAGATTTAATAGAACATTTTAATGACTTGAATATATTAGAAACAGGTTCCATAAGAGAAACTCTGATATATGCTGAAAAACGACAGAAAGAATATGAATTAAGATATATATTTGTTCAAAATATTGGATAGCTATTATAAGAAGCGAGCAACTTCAACTACATCGTTTTATTGTTTCACTCGGCTCAAGTTGACTTTTTGTGTACTTTTGACCAAAAGCAAACACACTGCCTAAGCCTAGTCGCTTAGGACAGTGTATTTGTCTTTAGAGTCTGTATATCCGCTGAAAACTTTTTATTCCTCCCCGGTCGCCACCGGATTCTCCTCGTAACTGATCCAGTCGCTCCAGCTTCCCGGATATAAACGCACCTTATTAAATCCAGCTTCATTCAGGGCCAGTACATTCGGACAGGCGGATACGCCTGATCCGCAATATACGATGATCTCAGCGTTCTGATCAAGGTCTGAGAAATGCTGTTTCAACTGCTCTGCGCTTTTAAATGTACCCTTTTCGTCTAAGACCTCTTTCCAGAAGAAATTCACTGCACCGGGGATATGCCCCGCTGCTTGATCTATAGGCTCTTCCAGTCCCAGGTAGCGCGGCCGCTCTCTGGAATCGATCAATATAGGTGAAAAACCGATATAGGAGCCAACAGGAACAGAATCTTCGGATATACGTCGTACTTCTTTCATACTTGTGAGCATTTGTGGCTGAATATTTGCCACAAAGGTCGAGGGAATGCGAATCGGCTGGTCTGCCGTAACGGGGAACTTCGCTTCCTTCCAAGCGCTGTAGCCTTCTTCCAGCACATATACCTGCTCATGTCCGAGATAGCGCAGGAGCCACCAGAAGCGGGAAGCCATCATACCGCCTTGGTCATCATAAGCGACGATGCGTGAAGCGGAGTTGATCCCGGCACGACTCAGACGTGCGGCAAGTGTATCCACATCAGGTAATGGATGGCGACCACCATGCTCGCCAAGAGGAGCGGTAAGGTCTTCTTCCAAATCGAAGTGAACCGCCCCAGGAATATGGTCTTCATTAAATTGAGTCCGTCCAGCCCCGGCTTGTCCGAGCAGGGAACGGCAGTCGGCAATGATCATGTCCGGCTCATACAATCGGGCCAGCAGCCAGCGTTTGGATACGATGGATTTCATAGAGAATTCCGCCTTCCTTTTTTTAGAAGTGAATTTAATTTATTGAGTATGGTTTATGAAAATGGGGTAAATAAGTTAAGAGCTGGTCTTCAGGGGGTGCTCAGTGTCGGGCAACTCACTTTGATGGACAACTTTCTTTTTAAAATCCGTTCCGTATCGGATAAAAATCCATACCCCGAACAGGATGAAAAAGCCTGCACCAAATTGTAAAGTAGACAACCTTTCCCCGAGCAGCACCCAAGCTAGCAAGGAAGAAATAACGGGCTCGCCGAGTACCGCCATCGACACCGCAGTTGCGTTAATGTATTTGAGCAGCCAGTTAAATAGGTAATGTCCGAACAGCGTAGGTACAATGGCTAACAGCAGGAACAGTCCCCATTCCCGTGGAGCGTATCCGGTAAAAGGAATGGCATTGACCACATTATACAGCGCAAGTGATGTGGCTGCGATGGCAAAAACCCAAAAATTATACACAAACGCGCTCAAATGCTCGCGCAGATGCTTGCCCATCAGCATATGGATGGACACGGCTACCATACCCAAGAAGGACAGTGCGTCCCCGAGCAGGGCTTGTCCTGAGACATGGAAGTCTCCAGCTCCGATGGCCAGCGAGCCGATAAAAGCCATACCCATCCCGATGAGCATAGCGCGATTCGTGCCCGTCCGGAAAAACAAAAATGAACCGAGCATGACAAGGATCGGCTCCAATGTCATAATAACGGTAGAGCTTGCAACGGTGGTCAGTCGCAGTGAGCCCATCCAGAGCAAGAAATGCAGCCCCAGCGCAATACCGGACCAGAGGATCAGCATCCACTGCTTGCGGGTCAGGCTAAACAGCTCAGTGCGGTACTTCCAGACCAAAGGCAGCATGATCAGATTGGTTAGGTACAAACGGTACATAGCGATGACGGACACCTCGGCTTCAGACCATCTTACGAAGATCGAGGAGAACGAAATAGCGATAATACCTATGATGTACAATAATTCAAAGGAAAACGACGGTTTGTGTGCTTGATTCACGTGGCAGCTCCATCCGTATGGGGGAAAATAAATACGTCTATGTTCCTTCCAAGCGGTATCTCGAAGATTAGGTTAATACAGCCCATTATACCGTACCTAACATTCCCGTGGTATTAGGATTTTGCAAAATCCTGAGAATATAATAAACGGGAGCAGGAGGTAGGATTTTGGATTTTAAGTGAGATGCTGCGTAGAACTTTTGCTGCACAAGCTCGTCTATCATAGTGGAGGTGGATTTTATGAAAAAACAAAACACAATTTCAATCATACTACTGACTGTAGTGGCAGTGCTGGCTCTGTCAGCCTGTGGAACGAAACCGCAAACCAATAACACCGCACCTCAAGGGTCAGACCAACCGCAAACGCAACAGCAGCCGCAAGTTAAACCGGAGACAATCGCTGAGTCGGAGGTTAAAAAAGGCACAGGTGTATACAATGGAGCTGCTGACCCGCATACGGTAGAGATTGAAACCAATGGCGAAGCCCAATCCTTCCAATTGGGGGACGGACTGGACACGGTAATAGCTGGACTTAAGGAAGGCGATACAGTAGCGTTTGAATACACCGAAAAAGCAGTAGAGGGCGAAGCGACGGCGAAGCAACTGACTTTAACGAAAATACAAAAAACAGAGGCTGCAACAGATGGCAATCAAAACGGAAGTGCTGGTCAAGCAGTAGGCGGAGAACGCACAAAGACTCAAACTTTTGATCTCACCCTTGAGGGAAAAAAGGAAAAGCAGACTGCGACATTAGCAAAAGGAGAGGGATATTCGCTGTATGTGTTTGATCCGATGTCCCTGTTTCCTGATCAAAACCGTGTTGCCTTGGCTGTAGATGATAACTATTATGCTGAAATTACGAAGCTACCCTCCGATTTTAATCTGGACGAACTTCAAAAAGAAGGCGAAAAGGATCTAGCTTCCATCGGTAAGGTGCAAAAGCTGGACAAAGCAGCCATACCTGAAGCGTTATCCAGTAGCCGTCTGTTCTTACAAGCGAGCAGTTCGAAGATGACACAGCAATATATAGTTGTAGAAAATAAAACAGGCGGTTTCATCGTGAAAGTGAACATTCCACAAGGTGAACCTGCTGAAGGATTCCAATCCTACATTTATACATCGCTGGAGAGCCTGCAAGCTAATAAATAACCCTACTTTGATGCGGGATGATCGGCGGCTTACAATCATGAATTTAAGGCAGTCATGCCGCTGAAAATGGTTATTTTAAGGGTTAGGTTAGAGCTATAAGGGTCTAATCTATAATTGCGAGACCTGCACTTTTGTGCTATAAAGGATGAGAGAATAAGATCATTCCGGCTTGCGAAGTCGTATGAAGCGATGAAGGAGTTGTTAGATTTACTATGTCCATCGAAATGAATACACAAGAAGTCATCAACGTGATTAAAAACAGCAAGAAAAAGACGCCTGTTAAAGTATATGTAAAAGGAGCTTTGGCTTCCGCATCATTTGGCGAGAATGTTCAAGCTTTTATTTCTGGAGACAGTGGTGTTGTATTTGGTGATTGGGCTGATATCAAGCCGGTACTGGATAGCGCAAACGCTAAAGAAGAAGATTATGTGGTGGAAAATGATCGCCGTAACTCCGCTGTTCCAATGTTGGATCTGAAAGGCATTAATGCACGCATTGAGCCAGGCGCATATATCCGTGATATGGTTGGCATCGGTAACAACGCAGTCATCATGATGGGTGCAGTGATTAACATCGGTGTCACCATTGGTGAAGGCACGATGATTGATATGAATGCTGTGCTGGGCGGTCGTGTTAAAGTAGGCAACATGTGCCACATCGGTGCAGGCGTTGTCCTGGCGGGTGTCATTGAGCCACCGTCCGCACAGCCTGTTATCGTAGAAGACGAAGTATTGATCGGTGCGAACTCGGTTGTACTGGAAGGCGTACGCATTGGTAAAGGTGCAGTTGTTGCAGCCGGAGCGGTTGTAACTGAAGATGTGCCTGAATACTCCGTAGTGGCGGGTACACCTGCACGTGTGATCAAACAGGTCGACGATAAGACCAAATCTAAAACTGAGATTTTGAAAGAACTGCGCGTTCTGTAAGAATGCAGAAGTTTTTTATGTACCAAAGGTGAACGATTCCTTGTCAGAAGCATGATGCACTGACAGCATAACTTAGGGACGAAGCACAACGGACAAGGCTCGGCGGCTGCGCCGGGCTTTTGTCCTTTTGTTCTTTTGCCCGATAAGAGCTGATGAGCTATAAAGAGGAGGCGTGGCAGCAATGAGTACGGTCGACTATCGTTCTTTTGTCCAAATACGAAGAGATTTACACCAAATTCCCGAACCGGGTTTTGAGGAGTACAAAACACAACAATATTTGCTGGATTATTTGGAAACGCTCCCTCAGGAGCGGTTGGACATTCGTACATGGCGTACGGGCGTGTTAGTGTTCATTCATGGATCAGCTCCTGAACGCCGCTATGGATATCGTTGTGATATGGATGGTTTACCGATTGAAGAAGAGACAGGTTACGATTTCCGTTCGACCCATCCCGGCTATATGCATGCTTGTGGACACGATTTACATATGACGATTGGATTGGGAATTGTTACTCACTTTGCAAGCCATCCGATTAAGGATGATCTGGTTGTATTGTTTCAACCGGCTGAGGAAGGGCCGGGCGGAGCCTTGCCTATGCGGGACAGCACAGAGCTGGCAGACTGGATACCCGATGAAATTGTCGCGCTGCATGTTGCACCTGAATATCCTGTCGGTACAATTGCGACTCGCCCGGGCATCCTATTTGCCAATACGTCGGAGCTTTTCATCGACCTGAAGGGTACGGGCGGGCATGCTGCGTATCCACACAAGGCGAATGATATGGTAGTGGCTGCTTGCCAACTGGTGGGACAATTACAAACGGTTGTAGCCCGTAATGTGAATCCACTCGATGCAGCAGTCATTACTGTGGGTAAGGTTAGCGGAGGCACGAAGCAAAATATTATCGCAGAAACCGCCCGGTTGGAGGGTACGATCCGAACGTTGTCTGCCGATACGATGGCGCTGGTTAAATCGCGGATCGAAGCGCTGGTGCGCGGTGTGGAAGCTGGGTTTGAATGCCATGCCGAGATTCATTATGGCTCCAATTATTTGCAAGTGTACAATGAAGCTCAGGTGACCGAGGAATTTATGAACTGGGTCAGTAACCGGCAGGATGTGCAGCTTATTGAATGCGGAGAAGCGATGACCGGAGAAGACTTCGGGTATTTTCTGGAGCGAATTCCCGGTCTGATGTTCTGGCTTGGCGTTGATACGCCTTATGGTTTGCATCATGCGAAGCTGGAGCCTGCGGAAGAAGCGATTGGTGTAGCCATTCGTGTGCTGACAGACTACTTTACATGGAAGTCTCAAGGCTAAATGATGCGCCCTGAATAATTATGTTTAATGAGAAGAATGAAATGGAATGAAGTCGAATTTTTGAAGGAGGGTGTTATGGGAGAGCAAACCATCATCCGATTTGAACGGGTGACCAAGCAATATGACAACGATCCCCCAGTGCTGGCGGACGTCAGCTTTGAAATTGAGCGTGGTAAATTTTATACACTGCTGGGGCCTTCCGGCTGTGGTAAAACGACGATTCTGCGTATGATTGCAGGTTTTGCGGAGCCGACAGAAGGCTCTATTTATTTAAATGGAAAACTCATTAATCGTGTTCCAGCCAATGAGCGGCAGGTCAATACGGTTTTTCAAGATTATGCGCTATTTCCGCATCTGAATGTGTTTGAAAATGTAGCCTTTGGTCTGCGAATCAAAAAGATGAATAAAAAGGACATCCAAGAGAAGGTGACACAGGCGTTGTCCTTTGTCAATCTGGAAGGCTACGGCGAGCGGGAAATTTCTGAGATGTCCGGAGGACAGCGTCAGCGTGTTGCCATCGCACGGGCTATCGTTAATGAGCCTGACGTTCTCTTGTTGGATGAACCGTTGTCTGCATTGGATTTAAAGCTGCGTACTGAAATGCAGTACATTTTGCGCGAAATGCAGCAGCGCCTTGGAATTACCTTTATTTTCGTTACGCATGATCAGGAGGAAGCACTGGCCATGTCGGACGAAATTTTTGTCATGAACAAAGGTAAGATTGAGCAGAGTGGTACGCCTAATGATATTTATGATGAGCCGATCAATCGGTTTGTTGCTGATTTCATCGGCGAATCCAATATTGTCCCAGGACGGATGATTGCGGATTACCAAGTGGAATTTAACGGCCGACAGTTTGAATGTGTCGACGGAGGCTTACGTCCGAACGAGCCCATTGAAATCGTGATCCGACCGGAGGATCTGGAGATTACGAGTGTTGTTGAAGGCAAGCTGCGTGTAAAAGTGGATACCCAATTGTTCCGTGGTGTTCACTATGAAATAAGCTGCTATGATGATTCGGGACAGGAATGGCTCGTGCATTCTACCAAAAAGGCGGAGCTGGGCAGTGAAATCGGTCTGCGATTTGACCCGGAAGCGATCCATGTGATGCGGTTCGGGGAAACAGAGGAAGAATTTGATCGGCGTCTGGAAGCCTATGAAGAGGTGGATCAGCATGTCCGGTAATACAAGAGCAGCGTATCTGCTGCCTTATTATTTATGGATTGTGCTGTTTGTGGCGGCTCCGGTTGTACTTGTGTTTTACTATTCACTATTTGATGTGGATGGTCATCTCACATTCAACAACTATGCTCAGTTTCTGACACCTGTTTATTTGAGCATGACGCTTAGCTCGTTTTGGTATGCATTTCTGATCACTGTATTTTCACTGTTAGTTGCTTACCCGGCAGCCTATTTACTCACACGCACCAAGCATAAGCAACTGTGGCTGTTGCTCATTATTTTGCCGACATGGATTAACCTGTTACTCAAAACGTATGCTTTTATTGGGATTTTCGGAACCTATGGTCCGGTGAATGCGGTGTTAGGTATGGCTGGGTTGGGAGGTCAGCAATTATTATTTACCAGCTCCAGCTTTGTGTTTGTGTCGGTTTATATTTTTGTGCCTTTTATGATTTTGCCCATCTATAACGCGTTGGAAGGGTTAAACCCTTCATTGCTGGACGCAGCCCGTGATTTGGGAGCCTCCAAGTGGACTGCGTTTCGCAGGGTTATTTTTCCGTTAACGCTTGCGGGTGTGCGATCTGGTTGCATGGCTGTGTTTATTCCAGCGTTGTCGCTGTTTATGATTACCCGCCTGATTGCAGGTAACCGTGTGATTACACTGGGGACGGCGATAGAGCAGCATTTTCTGGTTACTCAGGATTGGGGTATGGGCTCTACGGTTGCCGTGTTCCTGATTTTGGCGATGGGGATCATTATGCTGCTCACCTCGGGAACGAAACGGAGGGTGCGGCATGGTAAATAAAAACCGATTCGGAAATATTTATTTGGTGATTGTTTTTCTCGTTTTGTACGCGCCTATTTTGTATTTGATGTACTATTCCTTCAATAGTGGCGGGACGATGCATGAGTTTGAGGGTTTTACACTCCAGTATTACAAAGAGGTGTTTGCAGACACTCGCTTGATCATTATTGTCATTAACACCTTGGTGATTGCTTTGCTGTCATCTGCGTTGGCTACGATTATTGGCATTATGGGTGCGCTGGCTATCCATCAGATGCAGAACCGTCGAGTCAAAAATACGCTGCTGTCGCTCAATAATGTATTGATCGTGAACCCGGACGTCATTATTGGTGCTTCCTTCCTCATTTTGTTCACGATGGTCGGGATTAAGCTGGGTTTCTACTCCGTTTTATTGTCCCATATTGCGTTTAGTGTGCCGATTGCGGTCATTATGATTTTGCCGCGCCTTCAGGAAATGAGTCCATCCCTGGTGGATGCTGCGCGTGATTTGGGTGCCAGCCGGCTGGATGTACTGACCAAGGTGATTTTGCCCTTTATCAAGCCAGGGATTTATGCGGGCTTTTTTATGGCGTTAACGTACTCGCTGGATGATTTTGCGGTGACCTTTTTTGTGACAGGCAGTGGCTATTCGACTTTATCGGTGGAAATATACTCACGTGCCCGTCAAGGGGTTTCCTTGTCCATCAATGCGCTATCTACGCTCATATTCCTGTTTACTGTACTGCTGGTGGTGGGTTACTACTTTATTATGCGCAAAGCGAATCGTAATGATAAAAAGGAGCCTGCGGCAGAAATGGGGGTGCCTAGATGAAGTCACTTGTGCGCGTGTTTCTGTCGATTTTCATCATCTCGTTTGGGCTGATGGGAGTGGCGGCATGGCTGAATTCCAGTCAAGGCTACTCCGGTGGCAACACACTGACGGTGTACAACTGGGGAGACTACATTGACCCTGAGTTGTTGGAACGGTTTCAGAAGGAGACGGGGATTACTGTCATTTATCAGACCTTTGATTCCAATGAGGCGATGCTGACGAAAATCGAGCAGGGAGGAACTTCGTTTGATGTAGCGGTTCCCTCGGAATATGCTTTGGCTAAAATGAAGCAGGAGCACTTGTTGGTCCCGTTGGACCATAGCAAGCTGCCGAATTTGAAGCATGTAGATTCACATTATCTAAACCTTTCGTTTGATCCGAATAACCAATATTCGGTTCCGTATTTTTGGGGTACAGTCGGGATTGTGTTTAACCCGGAGCTGACGAAAGGCATTGATTTTCATAGCTGGGATGGCCTGTGGGACCCGAAGTTACGTAATAACCTGTTGCTGGTTGATGGAGCTAGGGAGATTATGGGCATGTCGCTGAACAGTCTCCACTACTCCTTGAATGATACGAATGAGGCACATTTGCAGCAGGCTTTGACGAAGTTGGAGAAATTAGCGCCCAATGTCAAAGCGGTTGTTGGTGACGAGATTAAAATGCTGCTGGCAAACGAGGAAGCTGCTGCCGGGGTTGTATGGTCCGGTGATGCGTCTGAAATCATGGATGAGAACGATAAGCTCGATTACATCGTGCCGGATGAAGGTTCCAACCTGTGGTTTGATAATATAGTTATTCCAAAAACCGCTACCCATGTGGATGCGGCCCATAAGTTCATCAATTTCATGATGCAGCCCGATGTAGCCGCTCAAAATGCCGAATTTGTAGGATACTCCACGCCAAACAAGGATGCAAAGAAATTGCTGCCTAAAGATATCTCTGGCGACGAGCGTTTTTACCCTCCGTCCGACATTACAGATAAGCTGGAAGTATACAACAATTTGGGCAAACGCATGCTCGCTCATTACAATGAATTGTTCCTTCAATTCAAAATGCATTTAAAGTAGGGGAGTGGCGTGAGGATTCAGGTTTGCGCTTTAGATGTCGCTGCGGAGGCGGATGGTGCTTACCATCGCTGTTAAATTCCGATTTTTATGATTACCGCATAAAGGTGGAAATCGGAATTTAAAGGCGACCGCTTCGCTTGTCCAGTACCATTCCGCCCCCTCCGCTGCACCGTGCTTAAAGCTAGTCACCCATGAATCCCTACGCCGATAGCGCGTGGGAGTAGTGGAAGAATAGGCCTCTGAGCCACCCGTAGGGGTGCCTCAGAGGCCTATTCTGTTTACTCACCGTGTAAAGCGGTGAGTATTCTTTTATCCTGCTGCTCCACACACACGTTAGAGAATTTTGGGACTTTAAGGTGGGCAGTGAGCGAAGCGGGTCATTTGAATCTGGAGAAGCGGCAGCGTTCGCTTTTGTGGCGGGATTCTTACCTATAAATGTTTTATCCAATTCAAGAATCCCCCAGCAACAGCGATCGGAAGATCAAATGGACTGCGTAGCGCCTCTAACCACCTTAACCCCTCACCATTCCTCTAACAAACTTCTCTATTTTATCCAATCCTTGCTCCAGCACATCCTGTCCGTAAGCATAGGACAAGCGAATGTATCCTTCGCCATAGGAGGAAAAGGCATCTCCAGGTACGACAGCCACTCCATGCTCTTCCAGTAGCTTCAAGGTAAAATCCATCGAGCTTAATCCAAAATGGGCGATGGAAGGAAAAAGATAAAAGGCTCCCTCAGGCTTCTCCAGTGGAATTCCCATATCAGTCAGTCTTCCGTGTACATAGTCGCGACGTCGGCGGTACTCCTCGCGCATCGGAAGTGCATCATCCACCCCGACGGTCAGTGCTTCCAGTGCTGCATATTGGCTAATTGAGCTAGCGCAGGTCACGTTGTACTGATGGACTTTGACCATGTGCTGTGTAATTTCAGCGGGTGCAAGTGTAAAACCAATACGCCATCCCGTCATGGAATGTGATTTGGACAGACCGTTAATGACGATGGTGCGCTCACGCATACCTGGTAGAGCTGCAATGGACACGTGGGGTGTATCGTAAATCAGTTCGCTGTATATTTCGTCCGAAATGATAAACAGATCGCGCTCCTTCAGTAAATCGGCGACCGCTTCCAGTTCTTCGCGGCTCATCACTCGTCCGGTTGGATTCGAAGGATATCCGAGAATGACTGCTTTTGTCCGTTCGGTCAGATAAGGCTCCAGCACCTCGGCTGTGAGCTTGAATCCGCTACTGCGGGTATCGGCAAACACAGGAATGCCGCCTGACAAACGGATCAATGGCTCGTACCCTGGGTAGATTGGCACGGGTAGAATGACTTCATCACCGGGTGACAAAATCGTGCGTAAGGTAATATCCAGCGCTTCACTGGCTCCGTTCGTTACGATAACCTCATCCTGTCCACGGTAATTGAGGCCGTATTTACGGGCTACAAACGCTGCTGCGGCTTCTCGTAATTCCAGCAGTCCCGGATTAGGTGTATAAGTGGTCCGGCCTTCATCAATCGCCCGATGGGCAGCTTCCATAATATGCGCAGGGGTAGGGAAATCCGGCTGTCCTATCGTTAAGGAGAGCGTTCCGGGTAATGCGGCAACTTTATTTGCGATTTTGCGTATGCCGCTGATTTGAATATTTTTGACCTGATCGTTAAGCAAATGCTCCATAGCGTGTGTGCCACCTTTTTCTGTATTAGAACAAGTTTACAATAATATGATCTGATTACGCTACGGCAAGAAGAATTCATTTTTACATAATTTAAGTACTAAATTGGCTAATTTGTGGTATCTTAAATATAGGATATGTATGTAAGCGTAATCATGGCTAAATTGGGGAAGGGAACAGCTTCTAAATCCAAGAGTGGATGATCAAGTGGATCAGGATGAAAAAACATCTGAAGCCATTTTGTTGTACAAGCCTATTCTTGGTGTAAAGCAAGCTAAGGGACAAGGTAAGAGTTGTTAGTTTAATTGCAAATGTCAGATTGATTGACTTTGTGAGGTAGTTAAGTTATCTTTTGTGGAGAAGTCGTATGATAAAGTAGAATGAAGAGGTGAAGCATCGTGGGAGTAACAGCTAAACAAATTTTTGTGAATTTACCAGTTAAAAACCTACAGCACTCCATTGATTTTTTCACTACAATTGGATTTGAATTTAACGCTCAGTTCACTGATGAACATGCAACCTGCATGGTTGTTAGTGAGCATATTTTTGTCATGCTATTGGTTGAAGAACGTTTTAGAGCGTTCACTACAAAGGAAATTTCAGATGCCACGAAAAGCACAGAAGCGATTGTTGCTCTATCGGTGGAGAGCCGAGAAAAGGTGAACGAGATCGTTCGCAAGGCTTTGGAAGCAGGCGGCCAGCCCTCGAATGAACCTCAAGATCATGGTTTTATGTATGGATGGAGCTTTCAGGATTTGGATGGTCATTTGTGGGAGTTCTTTTATATGGCAGAGCAGTAATAGAAGTAAGGGTGATTAAGTAGTAAACAAAGTACCATGGAAAGTAAGCTATCCTAAAAAGATAGTTTACTTTCTTTATTGTATGTTATCGAACTCACCGGGAGGAATCACAATGTCTAACGAAGTGAGAGTTTACCCTGTTCAAGCTCTGAACGAAGCCCTGACAGATTCACTGAGTCGACTGTTAATCGACGTGGTTGCAGACGGTGCATCTATAGGTTTCTTACCTCCATTAGGTTATCAGGAAGCAGCAGCTTATTGGAATAATGTACTTGAGGATGGCGTAGTTCTGTGGATTGCCGAGAAGGACGAAGTACCTGTAGGGACGGTCCAGCTTCATTTGGCTCAAAAAGCTAACGCTATTCATCGTGCGGAAATTGCAAAGCTTATGGTACATCCGTCCGGGCGCAGGCTTGGGATCGCACGTCAGTTAATGAAGGCAGCGGAAGAAGAGGCACTAAGTCAGGATAGAACGTTACTGGTGCTAGATACGCGGGTGGGTGATCCCTCCAATGGACTATACGAGTCGATCGGGTTCGTGGAAGCTGGTGTTATTCCGGATTACGCTCAATCAGCCGATGGTCAACTGCATGCCACTCGATATTATTATAAGCCATTAAATCCGTATTCCAGTCATAGCGGAGCATTTGCCGAATAACCCTGGTATATACGGGTAATCATAACTTGTCATAGGATTACATAACCTTTTTCCGCGTTTATTCGACTGGTAAAGCACGGGAATCGGAACGTATAATGAAGAGGGGATCAGAAGAGGTCTTTTTATGTCAATTTGGCTGTACTGAATTGAAGAACGTAGCAAACACAGCGGAGGAATCAGAGAATATGAGGTTGGAGCATGATTTTTTAGGTACCAAGGAAGTACCATTAGATGCCTATTACGGTGTACAAACGCTGAGGGCAAAAGAAAATTTTCCAATTACAGGCCAACGACTGCACCCTGAGTTGATTAAAGCCATGGCGATCGTGAAAAAGGGAGCAGCGACGGTAAATATGGAACTAACCCGTTTACACCGCCCCAAAGCAGAGGCCATTATTCAGGCTGCTGATGAGATTATACAAGGACAGTTGCATGATCATTTCATCGTCGATCCCATTCAGGGCGGCGCAGGCACGTCCATTAATATGAATACAAATGAAGTGATTGCGAACCGCGCGTTGGAGCTGATTGGCAAGCAACGCGGAGATTATCAGGAGATCAGTCCTAATAATCATGTTAATATGGCGCAATCGACGAACGATGCTTTTCCTACAGCCGTACACTTGGCTGTATTAAGCATGATTGATAAACTGTTGGATACCATGAGTGAGCTTCAGGAGGCATTTTCCCGCAAGGCCAATGAGTTTGATAGTGTGATTAAGATGGGTAGAACCCACTTGCAGGATGCAGTGCCAATCCGATTAGGACAGGAGTTTCAGGCTTATGCGCGTGTGCTGGGTCGTGATATCGGACGCGTGCGTGCGACCAAGCAGCACCTGCTAACGATTAATATGGGTGCAACTGCGGTGGGTACTGGCCTGAATGCAGACCGTCGTTATATTCAGCGTGTTGCAGAGGTACTGGCAGACGTCAGTGGCTTCCCTGTGGAAGCTGACGAAAATCTTGTAGATGCCACACAAAATACGGATGCTTATACCGAAGTGTCTGCCGCCTTGAAAATTTGTATGATGAATATGTCTAAGGTGGCAAATGACATCCGCTTAATGGCTTCCGGACCTCGTGCAGGTCTGGGAGAACTGAGTCTGCCTGCTCGTCAGCCAGGGTCATCCATTATGCCAGGCAAGGTAAATCCGGTGATGTGTGAGGTCATTAACCAAATTGCATTTCAGGTCATTGGTAATGATCATACGATCTGCCTGGCTTCAGAGGCGGGTCAGCTGGAGCTGAACGTGATGGAGCCTGTGCTTGTCTACAATCTGCTGCAATCGCTGGAAATTATGAAGCAGGGCTTCCACGTTTTCCGTATACATTGTGTAGAAGGAATTGAAGCAAATGTGGAGCGGTGCCGTGAATATGTGGAGAACAGTGTAGGTATTATTACAGCACTCAATCCCCACCTTGGATATGAGGTAGTATCACGCATTGCCCGCGAAGCAATTACGACGGGGAAATCGGTGCGCGAGCTGTGCCTGCTGTATAATGTACTGACCGAGGAAGAGTTGGACATTATATTGGACCCGTACCAAATGACTCAGCCTGGTATTGCCGGAGAATCTTTGCTGAATCGCGAATAATGATACGGAGTATGGAATTTAGATAGCTTTGAGGCAAGACGAAGATAGCCCCGTCGAATCTGGCGGGGCTATTGTTATGGTGATAAGAGAGATGTAATACGGGAGCCAGCGTGCATAGGGGAGTTCCCTGTTAAGGATGATACGGCTACGCTTACGGTAGAAAAGGGAGAGTTGGGTGTTGCTAGAAAAATTATTGGCATACAAGGAATTAGGAATAGGACTCATTGTACTTTTGGTGTTGTTTGCGCTCATCATCAGAGGACTGATACGTGGTCGCAGAAATCGGATTTTACGTGATCTGGACCCACGCAAAATTGGAATTCAGGATATAGATCGTATGGAGGATGGCTCGGAATTTGAGCTTTATTTGCAACGGTTATTATCCGCGCTTGGCTATAAGGACATCTATAAAACAACCAGTAGCCGGGATTTTGGAGCGGATCTGGTTTTTACAGACCGTGAAGGCGTCAGAGTTGTCATACAGGCCAAACGTTATGGCGTACAACATCCGGTGGGCTTGGGAGCAGTACAGGAAATTTACACCTCTATGCGTTATTATGCGGCCGACAAGTCTATCGTTATCACCTCCGGCCGTTATACGGAATCTTGTAAAACACTTGCTGCTGTCAACGGGGTTAAATTATTAGATCGTAACGACTTGATCGACATCATAGATTTATTCAAGGCTAGGCACCGCGAGGAGGTTATGGACCTATTAGAAAGTAGAGTAGATGTGATTGCTTCCAAATGGAGTGAAAGATAATCATAAAAGGGACTGAACTACTGGCGACGAGTTTGAAGGCCAGTAATCAGTCCCTTTTATTTTTTAACATGGTGCTTGTTCTTATACTGTTATCATTAGATGCCTGTCCAGACATCCTTGGCATAGCGTTTTTCCTGTTGGAGACGATCCAACCATTGCTGTGCTTCTTCTTTACTGGTATGGTGTGCTTCCGCGTAAGCAGCACAAAGGGTGTTTTCTACATCGGGAGCCATCCGGCTACCATCACCGCATACATATAGATGCGCTCCTTCATCAAGCAAGTGAATCAGAGTGTCCGCATCTTCTTTCATGACATGCTGCACGTATCTTTTGGGTTGATCGGGCAGACGTGAAAAGGCTGTATGAAGCGTAACGATTCCTTCCTGCTCCCAGGCTTGCAGCTCTTGCTTGTACAGATAGTCAAGCTTAGGATTACGGCAGCCATAGTATAGATGAGCCTCGCCGAGCTGTTCCCCTCTTTCTTTAAGTACATGGCGGGTTTGGAGGAATCCGCGGAATGGTGCCACTCCAGTACCTGGACCGACCATGATGACAGGCACCGTCGGATCTTCCGGCAAACGGAAGCCCGACTGAGGCTTACGCACAAAAATGACAATTGGATCATCTGGTTGGAGCTGCGCCAAATAGTTGGAGGCAATTCCCAGGTATTCGCCCTGTCCGCTACGGGCTGGTCCACGCACGACGCCCACGGTTATACTCGCTGAATTCTCCGATTCAAGCGGAGAGCTTGAGATGGAGTAGTACCTAGGCTTGAGTGGAGGTAACAGCGAGATAAAGTTTTCAAATGGCAGCTCGCAGGCTGGATACTTCTCCAGAATATCCAGCATCGTGACGTGCTTCTGTCGTATCTCTTGATCAAAGGTAGCATCCTCTAGCAAAGCTTCGATTTCTTTCTTGTGCGGTGGACACACTGTAAAGGATGCTAGTTGCCGTAGCTGGGCTCTCGTTGCCGGTTCTTGCAGTTCCACACTGAGAGTGAGCAAATCTCCTACGCTGACAGGCCGATCTAAGGGGAGATGCGCCGCATCCCGGTCACTGCCTCTCAATACGATGTAGTCTTGATCCTGTAACTTAAAGCGTTGCATTACTCTATTCGCCAACGAAGCAGGATTACGCGGCAAAACACCCAGATGATCACCCTCGCGATAGGACAATCCGGTTGGTAATTGGATCTCCAGATGCCGTGTACTGCGTTCACTTTCAGCAGCGTGCAATTCACGATTCGCGGTAACAACGGCAGTAGTTGCCTCATAGTTGGCCGCCAGAGGAGCGCTAAGTACGTCGCTTACAAACTCTATGCTCAGACTGCTGGTGTCCTGTGGTTCTGTATCACTGTGCTCTATGCCGAAAGCATTCAGCAATTCCGGCCATAGGCCGCGATTCCAGACTTCCCAATCCTTCTCGAAGTCACCACTGGCGTCGCCCTCGCCCCGATCATACAGTCGCTTTGCCCCTTTGGCAGCCATTAGCTCATCAATCATCCTTGGAATGCGCTGATACGTGCTGGCCCAATTCCGGTCACCGCAACCAAAGACAGCGTACCTTATGCCTGCCAGTTGGACCTCGTCTACCTGCTTCAACCATTCTACAAAGGCATCAGCATTATCAGGCGGATGTCCGTTATAAGATGCAGTCGTAATAAGTACCACGCCTTCTTTAGGCAAATGGTCCACATGTTCATTCAGAGTTGCTATGCTACTGTTAAAACCCCAATTCCGACCTAAATCGGCTAGTTCACCCGCAAGTCCCTCAGCTGTACCCAGATTCGAGCCGTACAAAGACAGCAAAGAAGTATCATGTTTTTCGGCATGAGGAGCTGCAACTTTTTGTTCCTCCTGTTCATGAAGTTCTTGAGCGGCACCCGGCAGCATGACGGCAGTCTGTGTGCTACGCGGTCGTACTTGAATGGTGAAGCCCTCAGGCTTGAGTGTGAGCGTCTCTTTGACTTTCAACTCATAATGAGTATGATCAATCAGCTCAAAATGTTTCAGTACCATACCCAGCACAAGGGTGGCCTCCTGTAAGGCAAACTGTTGTCCAATACAGGCCCGTTGACCGTTGCCAAACGGTTTATAGGCATCTTGTGGAATGGCGGATGGGTCCCCAAAGCGTTCTGGTCTAAATTCCTCAACATCTTCACCCCAAGCCTCGGTATCACGGTGCAGTTTCGGGATGAGTACATTTACACTGTCGCCCTTTTTAAGCGGATAGGTTCCGTCGAGCAGTGTATCTTCTTTGGCGAAGAGCGAGAAGGCGGGCGCTGTCGGCCATAGCCGCAGAGCTTCATTCAGTATCATCCTTATGTACTTGAGCTCACGCACCTGAGTATAGGAAGGCAGCGAATCGGTGAGCACGCGATCCACTTCTTCATAGGCTTTAGTTAGCATTCGTGGATTTTTAAGCAAATAGTAAATGGCAAAGGATAAAAGCCCACTGGTCGTTTCATGACCGGCGATGAGGAAGGTGATGATCTGATAACGGATATTTTCATCATCCAGCGTTTCACCTGTTTCCGGGTCCTTGCCTTCCAGCATACGCGCCAGTAAATCCTCTTCACCTTGGTTGCCCAGGGTTTTGCGTTCTTGAATAATGCTGTCCACCAGAGAGAACATCGTTTCGATGTCGTGTTTAAACTGTTTTTTCTTCGATAACATCAGCTTGTTTTGCAAATTGAGGCGTTGCAACTGACCCATTGCTTCATCCAGTGCGCGTGTCATACTGGTCACGAACGGATGGGGCTGGTCGCGGTAAAAGCTGTTAAAACGATAATTAAAGCCGCATAATCCGATGGTATCCAAAGTCAGCCGGGTCATATCTTCCGGTACCTCTACACTTTCATCTGGATTGAGCCGAGACCATTTCTGCACCAGCTGAACCGCAAGATCAAGCATCATATTGTGGTAACCCTTCATAGCCCGCTGGCTAAAGCTTGGTAGCAATATTTGGTGGGCCTTGCGCCAGTTCGGTTCCTCAGTCCAGCTTGTGAATAGTCCGTCTCCAGCAAAAGCTCGTACTTTTTGTAAGGGAGCCCACACCTGCTTATCGAAACGGGATTCATCACAAGCATCTGCCACCAGCTTATGATCGGAAATATAAATGTTCGTTCCTTCAGGCAGATCCATGCGAAAGATGGGACCGTACTCATTAGCAAGCTTAACCAGAGACTGGACAGGGGCATGTGTATCAATCAAGGGCAGATTTCCTAAGGGACCATATGTTTTGGGTTGTGGAATTAAATGGGTCGAAGTCATTTTAAATGTTGCTCCTTTCAGATTGAAATAGGGTGATGGTTTCAAAGTACCTATGTTTTCCAAATTACACTTTATTCTTCCGGTATAAACGAAAATAAATGAATTTGGACAGTTCGTATAATAAAAACAAAGCAAAATATACATTTTTTACATAATAAACAAAGACATCACACTTATCACACTTCTATTAACAATGAATTTACAGAAACTCTTATGAAAAAATATGCTTTTATAACCGATATAAAGATGTTGGGGATTTGCATTTTATGTTGAGGTGATATGTCATGAAGAAACGAGCTCTATTATTAACTTTTAGGTGGATTCCCTTTGTCACGATCTTTGCATTATTGGTAAGTGCATGTGGGCAATCAGACGTACAAACCAAGGCCGAACCCATTAAGGTGGGAATCGTACTGTCAGATATTGGTCTGGGTGACCAATCTTACAGCGACGCGGCTTTTCGAGGTTTGGTCAAGGCACGGGATGAGGGGAAGATTGTTTTTGAATACCGGGAAATAACGGAGACCAAGACGTATGATGCGGCTTTTGAGCAGCTTGCTCAAGAAAAAGCGGATTTAATCATTGGGTTGGGTTATATGGTGAAGGACAGTATGGAATCCATTGCCAAAAAATACCCAGACCGTAAATTTTTAATCGTGGATGAGAAATCAGATTTACCGAATGTGGCCTCTATTAGCTTCAAAGCAGAAGAGGGCAGTTTTATGGCTGGGGTCGTTGCCGGTTTGACGAGTCGCACCGAACAGGTGGGTTTTCTTGGAGGTGCGGAATCTCCTCTGTTGAAAAAATTTGAAATTGGGTACCGCGCAGGGGTGCAATCAGTCAAGCCTAATGCCAAAGTTACTGCAACGTATGCAGGAGATTTTGGAAAGCCGGAACTGGGTACGAAAATTGCAGATGACATGATTAATCAGGATCAGATTGATGTTATCTTTGCAGCTGCAGGTCTCACGGGCGTAGGTGCGCTACAGGAAGCGCAAAAACAGCAAAAATTAGCCATCGGGGTCGATAGCGACCAGTTTTTTATTGCGGAAAAGGCGGTAGTGACCTCGATGTTTAAAAATGTAGACATTGCAATTTATACAGCAGTCAAAGGCTTTGCAGATCATCAAAGAAAATTTACGGAGAAGGATATGGTGTTTGGTCTTGCAGAAGATGGCGTAGGTTTAGCGCCTATTCGTGTCGTGACACTGAGTCCGGATCAGCAAAAGTTGTTGGATGATTTAAAGGAAAAAATCAAATCCGGCACACTTACTGTTCCCACCCAATAAATTTTCGCAAACGGAGGATGAAAGCTGATGAAACTGCAAGGTAAACTGGTGCTGAATGCGATGATTTCCTTGATCGCTTGTCTGGCTTTAGTGGCATATATCATTTTTGAATTAATTCGTATTAACTCGCAAAGTAGTAATTTGGTTCCGGCTATGTTGAATGTACAGCAGCTCAATGCCTATTTGATTCAGTCGGGACAGGCGTTGCAAAATTATTCTGCTTCCATGACAGAGAGCAACAAAGCTGATGTGCAAAATCAACTGACTCAGTCTGAAAAGACGATTGCTTTGCTTTCACAGGGCATGATGCAGACCGAAGAACAGCAAAAACGACTGAATACGATTAAAACAAAATTCAGCCAATTGAAAGTAGCAACGGAGAAAGCAATGAGTACCCAAAACAGTCCGGAGTCCAAGCGGGAGGCCATGCGCGCCCAGGGGATTCAGAACGATGTTTTTATGCTGGATCTGCTGACCAAGGCACGTTATGACCAATACACAGAAGATTTGACCAAGAGCATTCGTTTTACTTGGCAATTGGCCTTAGCAGGTGCAGTTTTACTTCTGGTGGCAGTTGGGCTATATAATACATACACCTCCAGGCAGCTTGCCCTTAGAACACGTAAGTTAACGGATGCCGCAAAGCAAATTGCCGAGGGGAATCTGACCGTTCAGCTCGCACAAACGAAGGGACGCGATGAGCTGGACGAGCTCAATGAATCTTTCCGGGTAATGATCGGGAACTTGCGCAGCATTGTACTCTCCATTGATCAGGCGGGTAATCGTGTCGATCTGATGGCTCGGGATATTGATCACCATAATGAGGCCATGAAGGAAATTGTGACACAAGTCAGCACGTCAACAGAGGAACTGGCGATAGGCAGTCAGAAAATTGCTGAGGATCTGTCGTCGACAGTTGGTGTTGTGGACGAGATGCAGCAAAAGTTTGAATCGAATCTGCTGGAGACCACTCAATCGACCGCGTATAGTGAGGATGCTTTGCGTGTCATTGAGCAGGGTACGCGGGTCATGAGCGATCAACTGCGTATTGTTGCAGAAAATCGTTCAGCCATGTCCGAAGTGGAGCAGACAGTCAAGGAGCTGGAAGCTAATGCAGCCGAGATTACAACCATGACTGGATACGTATCCGAAATTGCGAGCCAAACATCGCTGTTGTCCTTGAATGCTTCTATTGAGGCTGCACGTGCGGGTGAAGCAGGAAAAGGTTTTGCTGTGGTTGCCAATGAAGTGAAAAAGCTGGCGAATCAATCAGAGTCTGCTGTAAAGAAAATTTATACCGCAGTTGACGGTATTACGCAGGCTATGGATAAAGTGAAGACTTCTGTGGCGCAAAGTCAGGAGCTGTTCCGTGAGCAGGAGAAGGCAACCTCCTCGACCGGAGAATCGTTTACAGAGATTAGTGGCAAAGTGCAGCAAATTGCCGGCCAAGTCAGCAAGCTATCAACGGACATGAATGTATCGCGAGAATTGAGCGTACAGGTGCAGCAAGCTATCGAAAATATCAGCGCAATCACTCAGCAATCCGCCGCAGGCAGCGAAGAGATTACAGCTTCCACGGTAGAGCAGAAGCGTTCATTTGAGGAATCGGCTGAGAAGGTAAAAGAGCTTCGTCAGATTCGCGAGGAAATGCAGCGGGAACTGGATCGTTTTCAGGTGGAAAAGACAAGCTAAAACCTGTGAAGCGAGTATCTGTTTTTGCTGAATAATGAATATAAGCAGCCAAAGAAGAAGTTCTACCTAACACAGGGAGACTTCTTCTTTTTTTATTTTAATGATGTACTCATATGAAGTTTTATTAAGTTTGATTTACATAGGCAGGGAATTCCAACTCTTACGTCAAATAGATTTAGGGAGAATATGTCACCACGTATATGGGCAAGAGGAAGATGGACAACGAAGTCCGGAAGGATGAAGTTACGGGAATGTTGCGACTTAAGCTTCGATTGATACTGAAAAATAAACAGACAAGACTGATTCTACTGCTCACTTTGTGTGTGTCGCTCGTGATTAGCGTGATCGGCTTGCTATCGTATTCAGGATACCGTGAAGGTTTGGATACCGAGCTGAACACACCCAATATAGAATTATTGCAAATCAATCTGGATGTAACCAATCGGGCTTTTCGTGAGTCTGATAACAAGGCGCTGGATGCAGCATATCATCCGGATGTAGAGGCTTTTGTACGTGTCCAAACGGATAGGAAATCGCTGGAAGATAACGCCTCCGTCATAGATCGGCTTCAGAAATACTTGAAAACCCTTTCTTCACACGAAGAAATTTATTCGGTTGAAGTGATTTCTTTGGACAATCATGCTCTCGTATCCAGCAATTATGGTTACATGCCTGATTGGAAGCAGGCACCGGATACCACATGGGTTCCCTGGATTCAGGACATTCAAAAAAAACCGTTGTTGATTAAGCGGAGATGGTACGGCACCGATCGTGAGCAGGGGACGTTAGAGCTGCTTTCGCTGGCCAGGCCCATAGTAGAGAATGGTCAGGTCATGGGTGCGGTGCTAATCAATCTGGATTACGACCGTTTTTTCTCCAAACTATATATTCATTTATCCAACTCGCAATACGTGTATGATCTGGAGGGCGAGTTGATCTATCCCAAGCTGAGATTGTCCTTACCCTTAAATGATATGGGCAGGGTTTTGAAAGAGCTGGATGTGAGCCCCTATGCTTATGTGGAGATAGGGAATATGGAATATATGGCGAACCAAACCTTTTCTGATGTAACGGGCTGGCGTCTAGTCTCGCTCGTTCCGATGGACAAGCTGCTAAAAAATGTAAAGCTGGCGCGCAATATGATGCTGTGGCTGGCCTTTATCTCCATACTGGCTGGGTGCTCAGCAGTTTACTATTACAACTATGCAGCTTTTCGCCCCATGAAAAAAATTAATAGCCTATTGAATTCGGGTAATAAGGGAACGCGCCAAGGAGGATTGTATGACCTGGAACCTGTGATTAGCAAACTGGTTGGAGAGTTTCATCGCAAATCATTGGTGGTAGAGCGAAGCCTGCCGGAGCTGCGTTCCAAATATATGGAGGATGTCATCCAGCGTAGAATGGGCATACAGGAAATGCGTATGAAATGGGAACAGTATTTTTCCGATTGGGACGGTAATTCTTTGTTTGTCATAATCGTGTCCATCGACCGATATTCTGCGTGGGCTGCAAGCTTTCCAGAAGAGGATAAAATGCTGCTCAAGTATGCGCTGAACAATATTTTGCTAGAGATGCTCGAACCTTACTGGAAAGCAGTATGCTCGCCGGAAGAGGAAAGTGGTTTTATTGTGCTGTTACAGTACAGCGAGAGTTCGAATGAAGTTGAAGTTGGTTCGGAGACTGCCCTCCAAGAGAGTATTTTGCTTCACAAAAGCGTTGATAGACTGATTCAGGTTGTCGGTGAGTATCTTCCTTTGACCATTTCTATAGGGATTGGTCATATGGTCACGGATATTCAAGAGGCACGGGCATCTTTTATAAAAGGAAAAGAGGCCCTTAATTTGCGTTTGTATGAGGGGTATGGACGTTCATATACGAATATGGACAGCGATATAAGTGTGAAAAAGGATAATACAGTGGATGAACAGTCAAAGGAGCAAATTCAGGATTCAACATTGTTGGACGATCGGCGTGTGGAAATAATTCATGCCCTGGAGTCGCAGGAACCGGGTGCAAGTGTAAAGCTAATCAGCCACTGGGTAGAAGAACTTCGACTCCACAGAACATCCCCAGCCCAGGTCTACTTGTTTGTTCATGAATTGCTGGAAGATTTGCTGAAATGGTGTGCCACTCAGAGTGTGACGCCGCCGGATCAGCTTGCTGATTACCACTGGAATCAGATTCTGACGCTAGACCTTCAAGACATTGAGGTATTGCTGGTCACTATGTTGACTGATATTGAAGAAAAATGGCACGGACGTATTCAGTCCAAAGATTTTGTGCGTGTACAAGAGATGATCGAATATATGGAACATCATTTGCATTTGAACATCGGGCTTCAGGAAATTGCGGATCATGTTCACATGAGCGTGTCCTCGGTGAGCAGTATGTTCAAGGAAGAAACAGGGACCACCGTTTACGATTATTTGACTGGATTACGCGTAAAAAAGGCATGCACATTACTATGTGAAACCCATTTGAAAATCGGAGAAATTGCAGAGCAGGTTGGATACCGAAATGAGAACAGCTTTATTCGGGCATTCCGCAAGCATAAGCAAGTGACCCCAGGGAAATTCAGACAAATCAGCAAATCTTCCAATGAATATGCAGATCGGTCAAAAGGTTGATACTTGGCGAAATAGAAGATAAATACGAAGATTAAGCGATAGCTGTAGCCCTCCACGTTGCGGTACATTGACTTCATGTAAACGCAAACAACAAGACCGAAAACGTTGGAGGTGAAAACGGGCGCATGACGGGCCCAGTTCATTTTTGAGAAGAGGAAACGTAATGAAGAAAAAGCCATGGCAAAAATATGTGCTGGTTGCGGCGGGAGTAGCTATGCTTTCTGCCTTGAGTATCAGTGAATATGTGGATCACCGCACCTTGCAGGATCACAGCCGTATATTTCCTACGAAGCCAATAACCCTCGTCGTTCCTTATGCAGCCGGAGGCGGTACGGATATTACCGCGAGAGCGTTGGCGAAAGCCGCCGAAAAGCATCTCGGTCAGCCGATCATCGTCGTTAATCGAACGGGAGGAGGCGGTTCTGTCGGGCTGATGGAAGGGGCTGAGGCGCAGGCGGACGGTTATACCGTAACGTATCTGGTCGCTGAGCTGACTACGTTGCCTCATTTGGGACTGCTACCGCTTACCTATGAGCGATTTAAGCCGCTGCTTCAAACCAATATGGACCCTTCCGCCATTACGGTCCGGGCGGATGCACCATGGAAGACAGCAGAGGCATTTCTGGAGGATGCTGAGGCCCATCCCGGCAAGCTTAAAATGGGGAATGCAGGCACAGGGAGCATATGGCACCTTGCTGCCGCAATGCTGGAACAGAAAAGTGGAGTCCGCTTTACCCATATCCCTTATGAGGGAGCAGGCCCAGCCGTCTCCGCTTTAATGAGCGGATTTGTGGATGCTGTACCCGTCAGTCCCGCAGAAGTGAAGAAATACGTGGACGAAGGGAAACTTCGCATACTGGCGATCCAGTCAGACACTATTTCGGAAGCGTTTCCAAAAGTGCCGACACTACAGCAAGCCACTGGGCTGCGTGTACATTTTATCGGCACTTGGAGAGGGCTGGCTGTGCCTAAGGATACACCGGATGCAGTTGCTCAAACGCTAACGGATGCACTGATCAAGGGAACGAAAGACGAGGAATTCAGGGAGGAAATGCGTAAGCATGGGTTGGGATTGCGTGTCCAGGATGCAGACGCATTCGCGCGACAACTGAAGGAGAGTCATGATACCTTCGCGAGACTGATTCCCGAGCTCGGTTTGAGCCGCAAGTGACACGGCCTTGTTTTTGCATTGGCAAAAACGAAAGGGTTGAACGAAGTTATGAAAATCAAACAAAACATTGATAAAATTCCAGGGGGCATTATGCTGGTGCCGCTGTTTATTGGCGCGCTTTTTCATACATTTACTCCATGGGCAGGCGACTATTTTGGATCTTTTACCAAGGGGCTGATGACAGGTACGGTACCCATTTTAGCAGTGTGGTTTTTTTGTATGGGGGCTTCTATAGATGTGCGAGCGACGGGTACTGTATTGCGTAAATCAGGAACGCTCGTATTGACTAAAATCGCGGTCGCGTGGGTAGTGGCGATCATTGCATCCAGATTGCTGCCTGTTGGGGGTGTAGAAAGTGGGCTATTTGCAGGTTTGTCGGTGCTGGCGCTGATCTCGGCTATGGATATGACGAACGGCGGGTTATACGCCTCCATTATGCAGCAGTATGGCTCCAAGGAAGAGGCGGGAGCATTTGTACTGATGTCACTGGAATCGGGTCCATTAGTGACCATGATTATTTTGGGTAGCACCGGACTGGCCGTTTTCGAACCGCAGACATTTGTGGGGGCGGTATTACCATTTTTGATCGGCTTTATGTTGGGCAATCTGGATCATGATTTCCGAAAGTATTTTGGGAACGCAACGCAAGCCTTAATTCCATTTTTCGGTTTTGCACTTGGTTGTTCCATTGACTTGAGTGTCATTGTCCAGACAGGTATGCTTGGTATTTTATTGGGTATTTTTGTCATTCTAGTTACAGGTATTCCACTAATTTTGACGGACAAATATATCGGTGGTGGCAACGGTACAGCAGGGATCGCAGCTTCCAGTACAGCAGGTGCAGCAGTAGCGAACCCAGTCATTGTCGCCAATATCAAGCCTGAGTTCCTGCCTGTTGCGCAATCTGCAACGGCCTTAGTTGCCGCTTCGGTCATTGTGACCTCGATTTTGGTACCTATTCTGACGGCATACTGGGCCAATTATATGAAGCGTAAGGAGAAATCCCGAGGAGCAGGGCCTGTAAATCCAGGAGCGAATATATCTAAATAAGGATTTTGCAGTATCCTAAAATCTTTCCATTACCCGGGAAATGCTTTTGCAGTTATGCCTTCAATCCTAACATCACAAAACTTGTCCTAAAACACTTCTGCAAACATACATATGTAAGCAGAGGAGCGTGATGGGATTGGAAAACAAGGTGCGCCGATACTACCAGTTAAAGCAAAAGCAAAAAGAAATTGAAGGTGAACTGACTGATTTGCGTAATGACATTACCGCTCATTGTGCGCAGCAGGAAGTGTCAGATTGGGAAATTGGCAACTATCGGGTCAAGATTGTGCAGCAGCACCGTAAGGAATACGATCATACAAAGCTGTATGATTCACTGCCTGATCCGCAGCTATGGCGCTTGTTTTCCAAGCCGGATACGTCGAAGATTGCCAGTTTGCTTAAGCTCAAGGTCATCGCAGAGGAGCAAATAAAAGATGCTGTTTCTCTTAAAACGGTGACGCTATTGCAAGTGGATAAAAAATAAATAAAAAGAGCTGCCCCCGTTTTCGGAGCCAGCTCTTTTTATTGTCATTGTTACTAGTCTTCAACCCTCACGCTCTATAAGTTATTTATCTGACAAACTTTTTCCCACTCCTTTGAGAAAATGAATGCCAAATCCCATTGCACGGTTTACATCTGGATCATTCATCGCCTTCATAAGATCGCGCAGACGAGTCTTTTTATTCTGTTTTAGATGTTCATTGGCTTCGTTCAGGCCATTAGTAACGCTGTTTGTCAGCTTTTTCATCAGCTCGGGGTCTACCTCAGACAGCATTCCGGCTGCTCCCATGAGATTATTGATGATGTTCGTCACAGGCTTACGCGTCGCTTGTCCTACAGCGATTTTGGCGATGCTTTCTTTAGCCTTTAGCATAGACTGGGCTGCTTCGAGAAGACCACTATCGTGCAGCTCACGTACGATTTCAAGTGTCTTCTGCAGTGCCGCTCCATTGTCCGCCAGATCAGCAGTAAGCTGATCCAGCGATTGTTTTTGGCGTTCTTCTTCTGTCAAAATGCGTTTTCTCACAATTGAAATAGGCTTAGCCACGGTTCGACCTCCTTATTTTTGATCTACCAAATCAACATAACCGGGACGATTCCACTTACGGTCCACTTCAACCCCATTTTGCGGGTGACGCTTTTTGTAACGCGGATTAATACGTGGGAGTGGATTTTGACCATCTACCTCCAAAATTTGCATCCGTACTTTGGCTTGTTTATAGGCCGGTGTACGGGTGACCACATCGAACGCTCCACCAGTTAACAGATTGACAGCACCATCATGGCTGGTAGAGTGCATCGGCACATAAATTTCAGTTCCCTGCACCCGGTCTGTAACCAGAACGCGTAGCTTGACCGCACCATAAGGGGATTCCAATCGAACCAGCGATCCGTCTGTGACTCCGCGCTCCTTAGCCAATTCAGGTGACACTTCCACAAATACTTTTGGAAGTTTGAGCTGAATACCCGCTGATTTGGTCGTCATATTTCCTTCATGAAACTGTTCGAGCAGTCGACCATTATTCAAGGTCAGATCGAATTCAACAGGGTACTCTTTTGGTGGTACATATTCGAAAAGTCCCAAACGCGCTTTTTTATCTGGAAAGTTAAAGCCGTTGGTGTGCAGCAGCGGTGTATTGCTACCATCCGGCGATCCCCAGTGGAAGCTGTTCCAGCCTTCCAATACGTCATAATTACATTGGGAGAAAAATGGAGTGAGCGACGCCATTTCCTCAAAAATTTCACTTGGATGGCTGTAATCCCAATCAAATCCCATATGCTTGGCAAATTGGCTGAAAATCCACCAATCCGGTTTACTGTCTCCCATAGGGCGGAGTGCTTCGTATAAACGCTGGACACGACGTTCGGTGTTCGTAAAGGTTCCGTCTTTTTCAAGTGAAGGTACGGCTGGCAAAATAACGTCAGCGAATTCAGCTGTCTTGCTCAGAAATACATCTTGAACGACAAGGAAATCCAAATTCGCCAGCATTTCTTGGGTATGGTTGGAGTCGGCATCCACCCATGCCATCTCTTCTCCAGCGATATACATCGCTTTAAGCTTACCTGTTTCAATGGCTTCTAGCATCTGAATGTTGTCCAGTCCGCGCTGACCTGGGATTTGTACACCGTAGGCCGCTTCAAACTTGGCACGAATGTCATCGTTCGTCACGGGCTGATAGCCCGGGAAAATATCCGGCATCGTACCCATATCGGCAGCACCCTGAACATTGTTATGTCCGCGAAGCGGATATGCGCCTGCACCCGGACGCATAAAGTTTCCAGTCACCAGCAGCAGATTGGCAATCGCAATCGAAGTGTAAGAGCCTGCGATGTTTTGCGTCACACCCATGCCCCAGCAAATGGCAGTGCCGTCGGCTTCGTGAATCATAGTCGCTACCTGAATCAGTGTCTCTTTGGAAATACCAGTTTCCTGTTCGGCAAAGTCCAGGGTGAATCGCTCTAGCAATTTCAAATATTCAGGATAGAAGTTTACATGCTCTTCAATGAATTTTGCATCATGCCAGTTTTGCTCAATGATGTATTTGGCTACAGCGGATAACCATACATAATCAGTACCTTGCTTCGGACGAATGAACAGATCAGCGCGTTCTGCCATTTCATGCTTGCGCAGGTCGACCGAGATTAACTTTTGACCGTGCAGCTTATGCGCACGTTTGATACGCGTAGCCAGCACGGGATGACCTTCTCCCGGCGCGCAACCGACCAGCATGACCAAACCTGCTTTGGCAATATCTTTAATCGTACCGCTGTCTCCACCGATGCCTCCGGTGTATTGCAGCCCCCATGACGCAGGAGATTGGCAATACCGTGAGCAATTATCGACGTTATTCGTTTGGAAGACCTGACGAGCCAACTTCTGCATCAAATAGTTTTCTTCATTGGTAAATTTGGACGAAGAAATAAAGCCGAGTGCTTCGCCACCGTAAGTTTCTTGAATAGCTCCCATTTTACTGGCCATCAGGCTCAGTGCTTCTTCCCAGGTTGCTTCCACAAATTCGTCACCTTGACGAATTAAAGGGGAGGTCAGACGCTGATCGCTGTTTACAAAATCCCAGCCGAATTTTCCTTTTACGCATGTCGAGATACCGTTAACAGGTCCCTCAGAGGTAGGTTGTACCTTCAAAATTTTGCGGCCTTTGGTCCAAACCTCAAAGCTGCAACCTACACCGCAAAACGTACAGACGGTTTTCGTTTTTTGCGTACGGGTTTCGCGCATCGCTGCTTCGGCTTCGGAAATAGCAAAAATCCCACTATAGCCCGGTTCCACTTCCTTTATTAAATCCACCATCGGATTTAATAAATCCTTGCTCATGCCACTCATGAAGCCTGCTTCTCCCAGCATAGATTTCTCCATCAAGGCATTACATGGACAGACGGTTACACACTGACCACAGCTAACGCAGGAGGATTCGTTAATCGCAACCCGGTCATCCCATATGACGCGAGGACGTTCAGCCTCCCAGTCGAGGGACAGCGTTTCATTAACCTGAAGGTTTTGGCATACCTCTACGCATTGGCCGCATGCAATACATTGATTGGGGTCATATCGGTAGAAGGGATGAGACATATCTACTTCTGTTGGGTCAACTTTCGGTTGATATGGATATTTTTGATGTTCAATTTCCATAAGCTCTGCTGTATTATGCAAAGTACAATTACCGTTGTTATTATCGCATACGGTGCAGTAGAGGAGATGATTTTCCAGCAATCGGTCCATAGCCTCGGTTTGAGCTGCTTTCGCGCGATCCGAATGTAAATGAATATTCATTCCATCCGAAGCCAATGTCGAGCAAGAACGCATAAGTTTTCCGTCCACTTCCACGATACATGTGTCACAGGTACGGATCGGATCGACCTCGGGAACGTAACACAGCTGGGGATGGGCGATATTGTTTTCGTTAATCACTTCAAGAATCGTTGCGCTGCTCTTCGTTTTCAGTTCCTGTCCGTTTAATGTAATTTTGATCGTACTATCAGTCACGGTTCAGGCTCCTTTCAGATTTTAAATTTAAAAATTAGGAATAAAAAAACTCCACCATAAACACAAGTGCTCATGTTCCAGCACTTGTGTTTATGGTGGAGTAGTGACCAAGCTCTAGGTCCTGGAGGCCAATCCGCCATTTGAATATGTATTAATAACAAACAGTACGCACCGTCTGTATATCAATAACTTCTGAATAACTTAGATATGTCATTTTCTGCATGTTATCTCGTGTAACTATAACGTAAAATTTAAGATAGTTCAACGGTACATTACTATTTTTTTAATTGATAATGATTATCGTTTGAGAAAACGAAAAATCATTGACAAACGTTCCAGGATTGCTAACAATAGGAATGTAGTCTATTTCTGAGCAATCGTAAATGGAGTGTACGTGGGAATCGCGTATATTTTATTTGTCGCAGCGCTTGTTAGTTTGATTTTTCTATATCGCATGATGTGGGATTCGTAAAATCCTGATGTAGATAAATTAACCGGCATTTAGCAGATTCTTCGATATTCATAAGCGAAGAAGTTGTTGTGATGCCGGTTTTTTGGTTCAGTATAAAATGAATGGAAATACCGTTCCGATTTAAAAGGGTAAAGAGTTTTATTAATGAAGACGGATTGAGGTGAACAGGATGGCGAACCGGAGCGACGATCAATGGAATCGTCCGTTACGGGACTTAAGAATATCCGTCATAGACCGATGTAATTTTCGGTGCCGATATTGTATGCCGGAAGAAATATTTGGCCATGACTATCCGTTTTTGCCAAAAGAAAAAATATTGACCTTTGAAGAAATTACACGCCTTTCCCGTATTTTTGTCTCGCTGGGCGTTACGAAGCTGCGTATTACTGGTGGTGAGCCGTTGCTGAGGAAAAATTTGTCCTCGCTTATTCATTCGTTAACTCAACTCGATGGGGTTGAAGATATTGCAATGACGACAAACGGCGTTTTTTTGCCTAAATATGCTGCAGCACTGCGAGAGGCGGGACTGAAGAGAGTGACGGTTAGTCTGGATTCGCTCGATGATGATCGGTTCCGCCAAATGAACGGGGGCAGAAGCAGCGTAAAGGCGGTGCTGGATGGTATTGAGGCTGCGGATCAAGCAGGGATGCAGGTGAAAATAAATATGGTCGTGCAAAAGGGCTTTAACGATCAGGATATTGTTCCCATGGCCGACTATTTCCAAAAGAAAAAGCATATTTTACGTTTTGTTGAGTTTATGGATGTAGGCAACACCAATGGCTGGAAATTGGATCAGGTCGTTTCCAAGCAGCAGATCATCGAAGCCATTCACGAGCATATGCCGTTAGAGCCTGTCGCACCCCAGTACAAAGGTGAGGTGGCGACGCGCTACAGGTATCAGGACAGGGACGGGGAAATCGGTATTATTTCGTCTGTTACGGACGCCTTCTGCTCCACATGTACACGAGCGAGAATTTCTGCTGAAGGCTCCTTGTACACGTGCCTGTTTGCCTCTCAAGGGTACAAGCTTCGCGCGATGCTACGTTCCGAACAGTCCGATGACGAGATTAGAGCTTACATTGAGCGTGTTTGGAGAGACCGTACCGACCGCTATTCAGAGGAACGGCTGAATCATACACAGCAAGCAACGTCTAAAATTGAAATGTCACACATCGGCGGGTGAGCCGGAGAGCCAGCCTGTCAGAAATGAGGGAGTGGAGCACATGGAAAAGCCAGCTGAGGTGAAACGTGAGATTTTCCGTTATCGTGACGGTCAGATCAAGCGTTTTGAAGACACGGTGGTGACGGAGCATCCGGTGACCATCAAAATCAATCAGCAGGAATTTGCTACCATGGTTTGTACACCGGAGTATGTGGAGGATATGGCAGTAGGTTTTTTGGCCTCTGAAGGCGTCATTCAACGGTACGATGATATCGAAGATATTTGGGTTCAGGAAAAAGAAGGCTTTGTTCATATTAAAACCCGTCGAATGAATGAGTTTTATCAAAACTTTCATTCCAAACGGTACATTACCTCCTGTTGCGGAAAAAGTAGACAGGGCTTTTATTTTATCAATGATGCCAAAGTGGCAAAAAGAATGAATGACACCCATGTTACGCTGTCTTTTGACGATTGTTTTCGTTTGATGAATTTAATGCAAAACTCGGCACTTACGTTTCAGGAGACCGGTGGTGTTCATAATGCAGCGCTGTGCGATAAAAACGGGATGATCCTATCCAGAATAGATATCGGCCGACACAATGCGCTAGATAAAATCTATGGGCATTGCCTAAAACATGATATTGTATTACAAGACAAAATCATAGTATTCAGCGGACGCATTTCGTCTGAAATTTTGTTGAAGGTTGCGAAGATTGGCTGTGAAGTTGTTTTGTCCAAGTCAGCTCCTACAGAGCTTGCACTTGAGTTGGCTGAGGACCTGGGGATTACGACCGTTGGCTTTATACGCAGTCGTTCTCTGAATGTATATACGCATACCGAACGGATTGATGAACTGGTCGAATCTAAAATATAATATAATAATCTTCAATGTACACCGTCATAGTTAACCAGCATGGAATAAAACCTTTCGAGGTATTCATTCATGTTGGTTTTTCTTGGTACATATGTGGTGGGCAGTCACTGTACTGAAAAGGAGGGGATGTTAAATGAACTATCATATTCAAGTATTTGCTGGACTTGCGGAACAGATGGGAGGGCCTATAATTATGGTGCCTACTGAGCAAGAAACGATGACCGTTGCCGCATTAAAAGACTTGCTATCCGAGCGTTTCCCTGAATCAGCAGCTCAGTTGCAGGGTTCTTTTGTTGCCAGAAATCAAGCCTACGCCGCTCCTGAGGACCTCGTGAGTATACATGATGAGATTGCGATTATTCCTCCGGTTTCAGGAGGGTAGATTTTATTTAATAGGATAGGTGAATTCGATAGAATAGGTGCAAGGGGGCAGATCATATGCAATATCGTATTCAACTATTCGCAGATATGGCGGAGCAACTTGGTGATGTGATCACGGTAGAACTTTCACAGGAAGCGGTGACCATTGCAGACATTCGAAAAAGGCTGAATGAGCTGTACCCGGAAGTGGCTTCACAACTGGCAGGTTCTTTTTTTACCCATCATAAAAAGCTGGCTTCTCCAAATGAACTTGTGCTTCCATCAGATGCAATTGCTCTTCATCAGTCAGCATCCGGGATGGAGACGGTCGTTTCAAAATGTGGTTTATTTGCCATTACGTACGACCCGATTGATGCCGATGAAGTAACCTCAAAGGTACTCGACCCTTCTCATGGCGCCTCGCTGACCTTTAATGGTACGACTCGGGAATTTACGCAAGGTCAGCGAACGGTGTTGCTTGAATATGAGGCGTATGTCCCGATGGCCATGAACACGATGAAGCAGATTGGTGACGAAATTGCAGAACGTTGGCCTTCCACACGTACTGCGATTACACATCGGCTTGGCACGGTAAGAATTGGAGAGACGAGTGTGGTGATTGCTGTCTCAGCTGCACACCGCGATACTTGCTATGAAGCCAGCCGCCATGCCATTGAACGGTTAAAGCAAATCGTACCGATTTGGAAAAAGGAAGTGTGGGAGGACGGCTCAGAATGGAAGGGGCATCAGCTGGGTGGCTGGAACCCTCAAAGTACCCCAAAGCTTTCAAATAAGGGCGAGGACATCTAAGCTTTTAGCTTGTCTGATCAACTTGTAGCTATTCAATGGATAAGTATGGAGGCGTAAATCAACGATGTCAGAAATGGACAAGATCCAGAAAATAGAGGTTGCTGCACATGCGCATACGTCTCATGCCCGTTATTCTAGACAGGAATTATTCTCGAAAATTGGACCGACAGGCCAGCAAAATATCCGTAGTAAGCACGTGCTGATGGTGGGGGCCGGCGCACTGGGCACTGCCAATGCTGACATGCTGGTGCGAGCGGGCATCGGACGGCTGACGTTGGTAGACCGTGATTATGTAGACTGGAGTAATTTGCAGCGCCAACAGCTCTATGACGAAGCGGATGCCCGTAATCAGATCCCCAAGGCAGTGGCCGCGCAGAAGCGATTGCAGCAAACCAATTCGGACGTGGACATTCGTGCGCTAGTCCGGGACGTCTCGCTGGAGGAAATCGACGATATCGCAGCAGGGGTGGATCTCATCGTAGATGCCACTGACAATTTCGATACACGTTTGCTTATGAACGATTATGCGGTCAAGCACAGAATACCCTGGATTTACGGGGCATGTGTAGGTAGTTATGGGACAACCTTTACCATCGTGCCAGGGCAGACACCGTGCCTGCATTGCCTGCTCGGAACTGTACCGCTCGGCGGTGCAACCTGTGATACGGTCGGTGTGATTAGCCCGGCTGTACAGATGGTAGCGGCTTATCAAAGCGCCGAGGCATTGAAGCTGCTCACAGGGGACGATTCGGCTTTGCAAAATAAGCTGATTTCTTTCGATCTGTGGAACAATCAGCATCAGGCAATCCAAATCAGCGCCATGAAGAAAGCCGATTGTCCAACGTGTGGTGAGCACCCAGTGTATCCTTTTTTACAATCGGAGCATCAGGCTAAAACGGCTGTCTTGTGCGGACGAGATACGGTTCAAATCCGCCCGGCTTCGGGTGCTGTACGTGATCTGAATGAAGCGGCACGTTTGTTATCCCGTCAGGGGGGCAAAGTGGAGCATAATCCATACCTGGTATCCGTTGTTATCGGGACGCATCGAATCGTTCTTTTTCAGGATGGTCGCGTCTTAATTCATGGCACGAAGGACATCGCCGAGGCGAGATCAATTTATCACAAATATTTGGGTTGACCCAATAGATTCGACCCGTTATGAGATGTACAATGCTTCCTTATTTTCGCTATCTCATTTTGGAATTTATAGGATAGGGGAAGAACAAGTTGAAAAAGAAATTTGGGTACATATTCACGTTCGTTGGATTGTTGGCATGGGTTCTGGCTGGGTGTTCGTCTCCGGCTGCTGTACAGTCGGCACAGTCCGCACCCAAGACAGAACTAGTCGTTTCTGCCGCTGCGAGTCTTCAAGATAGTCTGAATACGCTCAAGGGCCAGTATGAGAAAAAGCACCCAGATATCAAACTTACCTTTAACTACGCTTCATCTGGTACATTACAAAAACAAATTGAGCAAGGCGCACCCGCTGACGTATTTATTTCGGCAGGCATGAAGCAAATGAAGGCATTAACCGATGCTTCATTGGTGGAAAAGGATAACGTGCTACTTCAAAATAAACTGGTTGTGGTTATTCCGCAAGATAAGGCGAAAAGCACAGATAACAAAAGCATTACGCTCAATGACTTGATGGGTCCTTCTTTCCTGAAAGTGGCTGTTGGGGAGCCTACTACCGTTCCCGCCGGACAATATTCTAAAGAATCGTTAACGAAGGCTGGGCTATGGGACAAGCTGGAACCTAAGATGGTATTCGCCAAGGACGTAAGACAGGTATTAAATTATGTTGAAACAGGCAACGCCGATGCAGGACTCGTCTATCTAACGGATGCCAAATCATCCGATAAAACGGTCATAGCACTGGAAGTGCCCGAGGAATTGCACGCACCCATCCTGTATCCTGAAGGCATTGTAAAAGCAACCAAACACAGCCAGGAAGCAGGAGAGTTTCTTGATTTTCTACGAACAGATGAAGCTATGAGTGTGTTCAGTAAAGATGGATTTTCAGCTCCTACAGAAATGACGGGAAAATAGAATTTACAGATAAAGGAGGGGGTCCCGTTGGATTGGTCAGCTTTTCTTCCTCCGGTTATCGTATCTGTTAAAGTCGCTGTCGTCGCCAGCATCATCGTCTTTTTATTAGCTACTGTGGTAGCGCGGATGATGGCGAACTGCACGTCGCGGAGGGGAACCAGCGTGATTGAGACCGTCCTACTTCTTCCGCTCGTTTTGCCTCCTACTGTTATCGGCTTTATTTTGCTCATCTTGCTGGGAAGGAAAAGCTGGATTGGCACTGCCTTCGAAAGCCTGTTCCAGCAGACGATTGTATTTACGTGGGGAGCTGCAGTGGTGGCGGCCGTAGTTGTTGCTTTTCCACTGGCTTACCGCACCATTAAAGCAGGTTTTGAAGCTGTAGACCCGGAGGTAGAGCAGGCTGCACGTGCGCAAGGTGCCAACGAATGGCAAGTGTTTCGCCACATTACGATGCCCCTTGCCTACCGCCCCCTCATTTCAGGATACATTCTCGGATTTGCCCGAGGGTTAGGGGAATTTGGTGCTACGCTGATGCTTGCAGGTAATATTCCTGAACAGACTCAAACCCTGCCTACAGCAATTTACACCGCGTCCGAGGTCGGAAATATGACACTCTCTTGGAGCTGGGTAGCTGTCATCATTTTATTCTCTTTTATCATGTTGATGCTTTCTAATCGACTGGTAAAGGATTAGTTCGTTTGGAGTAAGAATATGCGTAGTCTGCCGATAGGGCAGCTGCGGCAACGTTAGCAGCTTTGATCACCAAGAAACCTTGCGATTACTAAAACGCAGGGTTTCTTGTTTCTATCGACAGCGATTACGGTGACCTCCTGTTCTTTGGTATGGCGCATTAGGTTGCACTAATGGCCGATGCCAAAGAACCAGATTTAGTGGAATTAGGGTACAATTTACAAGAAAAACAAAGGGGATGAGGAACATGAAGAAATTCGGGCAAATGTTTCTGGTAGGTTTAGCCGTGGTTTTCGGGCTTGGTCTGGTGGCCGGAAATGTGCAACCTCCCGTCGCTTCCGCGGCCGGTTCAGAATATTATGTGGCCACGAGCGGCAGCGACTCTAACGCCGGAACGAACGATGCGCCGTGGAAGACGTTGCAGCACGCGGCCGACGTGGCTCCTGCGGGCAGCACGGTTTACGTCCGGGGCGGCGTGTACAAGCAGAAAGTAAAGATTACCCGCTCTGGCTCCGCTTCGCAAGGTCCCATTGTGTTCACCAACTATGGGACAGAGACCGCCATTATTGATGGCAGCGGACTTTCGGTCAGCGGGAACGAAGGGCTGATCGAACTGGCCGATGTCAATTACGTTACTGTTCGGGGGTTTGAAATCCGCAATTTTACCACTGCTTCCAAGAACGTGGTGCCTGTAGGTATTTATGTCCACGGTTCGGGCGGCTTCATTAATCTATCCAACAATAAAATCCATGACATCAAAAACATGGTCACTCCGACCGGCAAAGATCGGCTGGGCCGGGATGCTCACGGTATCGCTGTTTACGGCACGAAAGCTCCGGCTTCGATTCACGATCTTACGATCAGCGGCAATGAGCTGTACAATCTCGTGCTGGGCTCCAGCGAATCGCTCGTTTTAAACGGCAACGTGGATGGCTTTGCGGTGACCGACAACCTCATTCACGATAATGACAACATCGGGATTGATTTGATCGGCTTTGAGGGCACCGCGCCGAATACGACTTACGATCAGGCGCGGAACGGGTTGGTGAAGGGCAATCGGGTGTATAATAATTCAGTTCAAAATAACCCATCTTACAAGAGCGATGACAACTCGGCCGGGGGCATTTATGTAGATGGGGGCAAGGACAGTATTATTGAGCAGAACTACAGCTACAACAACGATATCGGCGTCGAAATTGCCTCCGAGCACGCCGGTAAAGCCACCAGCAATATTACGGTCCGCAGCAACGCGATATATAACAACCGACTGACCGGCATTGCCATGGGCGGTTACAATGAGGAGCGTGGCTCCACGGTAAACTGCAAGATCGTGAACAATACACTATACAAGAACGATACGTTTGAAGATGGAAGCGGCCAGTTTTTGGTTCAATATGATACGCGAAACAACGTGATCCAAAACAATATTTTCGTGGCCAGCTCCACGGATATGCTGATCTCCAATGGATACACCAAAAATTCCGGCAATGTTGTGGATTATAATTTATATTTTGCTCCGAGCGGCAGCTCGGAAGCAAATTGGATTTGGAAAAAAAAGGAGTATACGGGTTTCTCCGCGTACAAATCGGGGACCGGCAACGATACGCATTCCCTATTTGCCGATCCTAAATTCGTGAATGCCGCGAACGGCGACTTCCATTTGCAGTCTTCGTCACCTGCGATCGATGCCGGGAACACGGACCTTGCCATCATTGGAACACTGGATATCGACGGGAAGCCAAGAGTACAGGGAGCCGCTGTGAACATCGGTGCCTACGAGTAAGCCGTATATTTTATGACAAACAGAGCATGGCGAAATTATTTGGGACCACTGTTTGTACATTTTTACAATGTTGCTTGCAATTAAAACACCTTCAAAGTGAAACCCCATGTCGTAAGATATGGAGATAACCTTGGAGGTGTTTTTGCGTTGGCAACAAGATTAAGCTATCTTCGGAAAGTAAAAATGGAAGTCATATAAATGAGATTAGAAAGTTGTTCCTGTTCGATAGGCTCCGATTAACATAGTTGTTGCACACCTTTGAACCATACGGATTTGATCGACAAAGTATCCGAGATGTTGGTTGTCGGATCACCGTTTACTAGTATAAGGTCAGCGAGCGAACCTTCGGCAATACAGCCGCGATCGTTAAGCCCAAAGCAACGGGCCGGTTTCGCGGTAGCCGACTGAAGCGCTTCTATGGGAGTAAATCCGGCCTCAACCAGCAATTGCATTTCATGATGAACGCTGGCTCCATGAGCAAGGCCGCCAAGATTGGGAACAGGAACGGGGGCGACATCCGTCCCGACCAGAATATCCACACCGGCACGGTGAAGATCCATCACATTTTTAAAGCTATTCTCCAAATTGCCTTGCGGGAAAGTATGGAAGCTTGATTTCAAAATATCGATCCATTCCGGACTTAATTTGGAATAAACACGTGAATCATTCGCCAATTCTGATGCTGGATTCCCTAGAATGGATGAGTTCAATACTAAGCACGGTATAACAAATGCGCCTGAATCCGCTATGGATTTCACCAACTCAGATGTGTATTCGGGCCTGTCGAGAAATAAGTGACCCAATCCGTCGACTCCAATATCGATGGCGGTTTGCGAAGAATGAGCCGTCAAGACGTGGGCTATGACTATTTTATCGAACTTATGGGCTTCTACCACAGCTGCTTTTAAAATCTCGTCGCTTAAAATAGGCAGTCCAGGGGCACCCAAGACCGTCCCTTCTTCAATCATGATTTTAATAAAGTCGGCGCCACTCTCCACTTGGGTATGCACATGTTTGATCGCTTCTTCCACTGTCGTCACTTGGGGCACTTTTTCGTGATCGTGAGCGTAAGCGGCTAGCATAGCTTCCCGGTCTTTCTTGGGTAACTTCTCCAATTCCTTTAATACGAACTCAGGAATTTCATCCTCATCCTGCAATAATTCATCCGGATGACCACCTGGAGCAGTGATCGCTGTGCCGGCGGAACGGACTTCAGCGGCGTCATTCACGTTTTTTAACTGGATCTTGCGCCCTCTTTCTGTAAAACTGCCGTTCATTTCGAGTTCTGTCGTGACGCCGAATTTTAAAGCATCTCGTAACCCACCGATTGAAGTGTGGACATGCGCATCAATCAGGCCGGGCAATAATGTCGCATTTTCCCCATCGATGATCGTTGCATGCGTCGGAAGGTCTCCACCTACCGAAATAATAGTTTTCCCCTGGATGATAACATTTCTGGGCTCAATAACTTTTTCTCCATCGAAAATACGTACATTCGTAATCGCTGTAACTTTTTCTACCGTAGAGCTTTGAGTTACATTCTTCATGTCGTTCCTCCTTAGTGTTCAGCTTCAAACAATTAGAATTCTAACTGTTAGTTGTATAACTGTCAATAAACTAATTTTCATTTGACAAACAGTTTAGAGATTTATATAGTTTATTTACTGACAATTAGACTTCTAATAATTTGAGGAGGTACGATGATGAAAACCCAAAAGGATACGGTTTTTCTGGATTTGTTTCAGGTTATCGGTCTTAAGCTAAAGAAAAGAGCGGACGAGAGCATAAAAGAGTTGGGATTAAATGCTCAACAAGGAAAAATGATTAGATATATCTACGAGAATCAAGAAAATAATTTAATTCAGAAGGATCTTGCCGATCGGTTTCATCTGCGCGGAGCCAGCATTACAAGCATACTTCAAGGTCTTGAGCAAAAAGGATTCATCGAGCGCAAAATCCCGGCCAATAATGAACGGCAAAAAAATATTTATGTTTTACCAAAAGCCATTGAATTGATTGAAACTTTTAGTGATTCTTTCCAAAAGGTGGAGGACGAAATTGTTCAGGCCCTGACCGAAGAGGAGAAGCGAATTTTAGAGGGAATGTTAAACAAAATTAATGAACGCCTATAATTGCGTAAAATCATGTTCCAAAAATCACTTTCGCTAGTCTCTGTTTTATATGATAGGAATCGGTTATGATGGAAATAGTAATAGGGATTTTAGTAGATTTTAGGAGAGCGGTGCGATATGAGAAGGGAAACGGGTTTTAACGAAATTATTCGAAAAGTACGTAAAGAGCTATTTGGGAAAGGCCCGGAGCGCATACATACAACCTTTGTAGATAATATGGCCATCACGATGCTGTATGGAAATTTAACCCCATCCGAAAAGTTTCTGGCACAAGAAGAATCCGGGAAAGAGATGGTGCATGCAGCCCGAACCAAAATGGTTCAAAAAATCTATCCCACACACTTCAATAAAGAACTGGAGGATTACATGGATTCCCGGCTGCTGCACCTCTTTTCAGATATTAAAGTGGAGGAAGATATAGCCATCTCTGTTTTTGTGTTTGAGGATAATATTACTGCAAAATAATAAGAAGGCGGAACCGACATAGTCTGTTTACACGTGTTTTCTTCTTCGATATTGATATTGGGACCATTGGTAGAGAATAAAACATCCTATGCAAAAACCAAGGATAGCCACCAAGGCCGCCACCAGGCCCATGGTCGAGAATACATAAGCGACAATACTCCACTGGAGCATAAATCCTACCCAAGCGACCAGCAGAAAAAAGACGGCAAGAAGCTGATTAAACCTTTGCTGTTCTCGGTCCTCCTGCACATACGAGGAGGGGCTTTTCTTCAAGAAAAGCTTGGCTATCCGCACCCCATATCGCCCTGTACTGCGTACGTAAATCACGGATCATGAAAGGAACCTACATAGTTTATGAAAAAAAATGATTTTGGAAATAGGATGAAGGAATATGAAAATGCCTATAGATTAAGCCTACCACGCCGTTTACCAGTAATCATCAGAATTGATGGTGCGCATTTTCATACCTTTACGCGTGGGATGACGAAACCTTTTGATGAGAAACTAATTTTTGCATTATGGGAGACGTGTAAATATTTGGCCTATAACATTATGGGATGTAAATTGGTGTATCATCAGAGCGATGAAATCTCACTGCTTCTTACGAATGATGACAAATTAACGACGCAATCCTGGTTTGAAAATAATCTTCAAAAGATGGTGTCCATATCTGCCTCTCTGGCTACAGCCAAATTTAATGAGGAAATCCAAAAGGTTTACCCAGGTCAGCCTTTAGCCACTTTTGATGCGAGAGCTTGGGTTTTGCCTCAGGATGAGGTTACAAACTACTTCCTATGGAGACAACAAGATGCTACTAAAAACAGCATTTCTATGGTAGCTCAAGCCCATTTCGGGCATTCAGATCTAGAAGGATTGAACGGAAATCAGCTCCAAGACAAGCTTTTTGTGGAAAAAGGGCTAAACTGGAACGACCTTCCGGTCTGGCAAAAGCGGGGAATTTGCATTACCAAACAACAATACAACAAAGGCGAAGCCGTTAGAAGCAAGTGGGATGTTGATCATGAGACACCGATTTTTTCGCAGAATAGAGATTATATTAACCAATATGTATACTTGGACAAGGATGTGTAGATTTGGAGTGTGTTATTTTTATAGGAATTCAGGCTTCGGGCAAGTCGACTTTTTATAAAGAACAATTCTTCAAAACACATATGCGAATAAATCTGGATATGCTTAAAACACGAAATAGAGAAAATATTTACCTTCAGGCCTCCATCGAAGCAATGCAGCGCTTTGTTGTAGATAATACAAATGCCACTGTTATCGAACGGAAGAAATATATAGATGCTTGTAAAAATAAGGCGTTTAAAATTATTGGCTACTATTTTGAGCCCGATTTTGTAGAATCTATTAAACGTAATGAGCAACGTACAGGCAAAGAGTATATTCCTGAAATCGGTATTAAAAGTGTTATGCGTAAACTAGAGGTTCCGAGCTACGAAGAAGGATTTGATGAACTCTATAGCGTGATTTCCATGGAAGGAACGTTTCAGATTAGAAGGCTACCGGAAAACTATACAATATAGGGGGACTACCATGAACATACCTGAGAGATTCATCAAACGTTTTCCAGCATACGAGGACGTATTTGCCAGCGATCTTGAACATCATCGCAAGCATTTTCTGCCGATTTGCTCGATTAATCTTCAGTTCTTATTTCCAGAGCAGGACGAGTGGTTGCATTTTGTTTCCGTAAAAGAAATCTACGAAGGCTGTGTGGGTGAAAATACTCAGGACTTTCATACCTCATATACCAAGGAAGATATGCTGGGATTCGATGTAGTTGACGGCAAATACAAGTTCGAAGCAGACTGGAATTATTTTAGTCTTCATCAGAAGGAGCAATTGGAAGCTACCTATGAAGCGCTGAAATCAACCGGGGATAAAGCGTACCTACGTATGAAGAGAGAAGTCATGGCGTTGGGCGGACTGGAACAGGTGTATATGAATAATGAACAAGACTACCAAGCTCGCAAAGCGTTTTTCCTGGAAAATAATAAAATTTATCCATATTCCTCCTTTGGAGAGGCTAAAAAGTCTGTTGAAGAACTCACCCGTGATTTTGAGGAAAAGCAATCCAGTGGTTGGGGGCTGAGTTACCCTGAAGTTAACGGAATTTTAGATGATATCGCTTTTCAGTCTGACAAGGCTCAAAGTTACATCAAGGAATATCATGAATCTCTGGAAGAGATGCTCCAGTTCGAGCAAACCAATCTGCTTCATGTGCCTAAGCGTCCCAATGGTGAGACTTTTACCTATATCGGTTCCATTACCGGGTATTATTTTCAAGCGTGTGGGGCGGATACCGTCTATTTATTTTACGACCAAGAATTAAGTAAAGCGGTAATTTGCTTCGAATATTCATAAGTGTGAATTTTGCAAAATCCTGAAGTGAAAAAACTCCCATAATGGGAGTTTTTTTGTTTATTTCTTATTCAAAGTCACATCATGCTCTTTAGCAAGTGTGTTAACCTGTTCGCCAAAATCTCTGAATAGCTTTCTACCCTCGCTTAGCTTGGTGTTACTTTCATTAATTAAGTTCAGATCCCCTTTTTTATGTATGTTATGGGTAATTCGATTCATTTCATAGTCTAAAAGAACTATCCATATTATTTGATTATATCGTATAAATAAGAGAATGGTAGGGATTTTGCGGTAAAATAGTGTCAAAATTAAGTTAATTAACCTAAACCCTATTCATACGGATTACAAATAAGAATATTTTAAGAATTATATTCCATTGAAACCAGAATTCCTTTATGACAGAAAAGGACATCCTAGAATTTCCCTGCATATATTTAGGAATAGCTGTATTTCTTTAATACATTTGAGAGGAGATTTCAGTATGATAAGGTTTAAAAAGGTGGTTTCAGTTACACTAAGCTCAATGCTCCTGCTATCATTCGGGATGACGGCGAACGCGAGTGCAAGCCCAGAGGTGAAGACGGATCAAGCGATTCAAATAGTTTCCAATGTGCAGCTAACAACTGATAAGGGAAGTGTCATTGAACAATTAACACGCGCGGACAAGCCTGCCAGTATCACAAATTCGGTGTACACCATTACAGAAAATATTAACTTGGCGACACCACAGAAATCTGTATTGAAAAAGAAAGTTACCCCTTCGCTCAAAGCCAGCACAAAATCAGTATCAGCTAAAGCTGCAGCGACCGTAGCGACAGCGTCTACTGCTACATATTCCGGCACGATTACAGAAGAGGGAGGCACACAGTTTTTATATCCGATTTATTTGCAACCGGGTGAATTGTTACAGGCTCAGTTGGATGGTCCGTCTTCAGCCCAGCTAGACTATGACTTATACCTGTATGAGTTTGATATGGCGACAGGTGATATTAATTCCAATCCTATAGATGTTTCCAACTACGGGACTTATGTTAACAATTATGAGCAAGGAGCTGCTTCTCTTCCAGAAAACGTAGGAACTCGCAACTCAATCGGAGCCGAGAAGGCATACGCGCTTGCAGTTCATGCCAAGAAGGGGTCTAGCATTAATGATCTTTTTTATTTAACTGTAGCAGTAAGCTCCAACTATGATGCCTATGAGCCGGATGACAGTGCCTTTCATGCTTATGATTTTACGGTTAACGACAAAGGCTCCTCGATTAACTTCCGTACCATTCATTCCGCTATAGATAACGATTGGTATCTAGTTACAGTACCAGCCAGCCGTAATTATGATGCATTAAATGTGAAGCTGGACAGCACTTCGGAAAGCTATGGGTACAAAGCGGAAGTATATGCAGCTCTTGCTGGCAACCAAATGGTGCTTCTACCGCAAACCAATCATAATGTTACCTTAAGCACAGGGACCTACTATGTACGAGTGTACTGCACAAGTCAGTATTCAGCCGACCATTTGTATACACTAGCGATTAAACCGGTGCTTCGAGCTGGCAAAATTGAAATTACCGGCTATAACTCCAATGGCTATTATGATTATCCGACGTATTCTTACGGTCGTCATTATCGTATTAACGGAGGCAGCAGTCTGATCGTGAACGGTGTTGTGAAAACAACAGATGGTCAAATGGTTCCCAATGCTCCTGTCACGGTCGTTTGGCTGGATAAGAACTGGAGCGAGAGTGGCGGTAACCGTACGAGAACGGCTTCTACGTACACCGATGATAGCGGTAAATTCAGTGTGACCCTTTCTCTTCCGCAATCGACAGGAAAAAATGTAGAATATATAAGTGAAATTGGTTCCACACACTATTTTGATCTTACAGGAGTAGCGGCTCATGTCGATGGAACTTCGATTAGTGCGACGGACATTATTTATCTATTTGCTTACAGCTTGAGAAACTAAGAAATGCTTTAATGTCATTTTGATCATGAGAGAGTCGCTTTTTCTGAAGGGTTAGCCGAGGCTTTCCATTTCTGAAAGAGCGACTTTTCATGTTTATTTAGCAAGGATAAGAAAATAGTCTTGTTTTCATAGATTACAAATAGAAAATGTTTTGCATAATATATTCCAATAGAACCAAAGATGATTTATGATAGAGCCATGCAGCCTAGAAATCACCCTGGTTTATCCGGGGATAGCGGGAATTCCTTAAACCATTTGAGAGGGGATTTCAGTATGAAAAGGTTCAAAAAGGCTATTGCAATGATGTTAAGCATGATGCTTCTGTTTGCTTTCGGAATGACTGCGAACGCGAGTGAAAGTAAGGAGGCTGCATCGGATCAAGCGATTAAGTCAGAACCCAAGATTCAGCTAACAACTGAAAATGGAGACTTAATTAAGCGTTTAACGCGGGCAGACAAGCCAGACAGCGTTACGTCTTCGGTTTATGTCATGCAAGAAAATCTCAACTTCAAGACACCAGAGACAACCTCATTGAAAAGGGAATCCATGTCTTCGCTGAAAGAAAGCCCAATGGTTGCTTCAGCCACAGCTTCTTCTGCTACGTATTCCGGTACGATTACGCAAGAGGGAGGTACACAATTTTTATATCCAATCTATTTGCAGCCTGGTGAATTGTTGCAGGCCCAGTTGGATGGTCCATTTTCAGCCCAGCTTGACTATGATTTATACTTATATGAGTTTGATATGACGACAGGGGACATTAATCCTAATGCCATTGACGCATCCACCTATGGTACTTATTTTAACAATTATGAACAGGGGGCTGCCTCACTTCCTGAAAACGTAGGAACCCGCAACGCTTCTGGAAATGAAAAGGCATATGCGATTGCTGTCCATGCCAAAAAAGGTTCCAGTATCAATGATCCTTTCTATCTAACGGTCGATACAAGTTCCAGCTACGATGCATATGAACCAGATGAGAGTGCTTTCCATGCCTACAACTTTACCTTTAGTACGGGCGGTTCATCGCTTAATTCACGCTCCATTCATTCAGGCATTGATAATGACTGGTACCAAGTTACGATCCCAGCCAGCCGCAATTATGACGCTTTGAACGTCAAGCTTGACAGTGTTTCGGACGGTTATGGCTACAAAGCGGAAGTCTACGGAGTCCTTACCGGAAACCAAATGGTGCTTTTGCCGCAAACGAACCATAATGTTAGCTTAAATACAGGAACCTACTATGTGCGAGTGTACACACCCAATCAGTATTCACCCAATCATTTGTACACACTTACACTGAAGCCGGTGCTTCGGGCTGGCAAAATTGAAATTACCGGCTATGATTCTGCTAATGGCCCTAATGATTATCCGAACTACTCATATGGTCGTCATTATCGGGTTAATCAACGCAGTAACCTTACCGTGAATGGTGTAGTTAAGACAACTGATGGTTATCCAGTGGCAAATGCACCTGTTGATGTGACATGGTTGAATCAGAACTGGACTGAAGGCAGCGGGAATCGTACTCGTACAGGCACAGCTTATACGGACCAGAATGGAGCCTTTAGTGTGACTCTTTCCCTGCCATCTTCCACTGGAAGTATAGCGGAATACCTGTCTGGAGCCATCAGTTTTACACACTACTATGATCTATCAGGGGTAGCCGCTCAGGTGTCAGGTACTTCGATTATAGATACGGATATTGTATATCACTTTGCCTATAGTATTTATGGCGGTTGATAGATAGGTTATTAAGCTAACCCTAAGGTAACTTGTTGCTTGAGTATTTTATATTTGAATCAAAAGTAGTTTTCTTCAATATTTGTTCATTTTTGGGACAAAGCATATATTCATTCCATATATGCTTTGTCCGATATATATAGAAACAGGGTCACATTACACTATACATACGCCTTAGATTGCCTGTTACAAACATGACAGGAGGAAATAGGATGAATTTTGGGCCTCTTAGAGCACAGCAAGCGATTCTTAATGCGAGTAGCTTACGGATCAATCCGACAAGTAAGCAAGTTCCATCATCCCAGCTTCATGAAGAAAAGGTCTCGGGATTCGTAGTTCAAGACTCCGTGGAGATCAGTGAAGCCGGCAGACAGTTGGCCGAAGGAGCTATTGTATCACAGGCTGCCAAGTATTTCGGTACAACCCAAATCAATGATTCATTAAACCGGGTTTTGGAAGGTCAGTCAGAAGAAGTGTCTAATGCAGTGTACAGTATGATTGAATCTAATTTTATCGTCGACGGAACAGTAACCGATGAGAGTCAGCGAGCTGTGCTGCTGGAGATGGGAGTTACCCAATCCAAGTATATTGCCGATCATTACATGGAAGGCTACAAGGCCAAAGAATTTCTGGAAACCATGAACCAGATCGCTGGTATTGCTTTAACACGATCCACTGATCCAGAGACCGGAGATATTAGCTACACGACTCCAATGGATCGTCCGTCAGGTGCTCCTGAGGATTATGTCAAGCTGTCGGAAGTGATGAAGCAGGTCGATCCTCAAAAATATACGGCGTACATGAATGATATTAAAGGTGGAGGAAATGGGTTGAGCCAACTGTTAAATTTTGCGCAAAAGGTTCCTCAACATCCTGATTGGATTGAGAAATACAAGGAACGTATGGGACAGAATACAGAGTTGCTAAATAACACACCGTTAAACAATCGCTTTGACAAAGCGGATACGACATCAGCTTCTGCTTTTATGAACAGCATGCAAAATCTTCTTAAGGAATCTTCCGCTACTCAGGATTCTTACATGCAGAATATGCGAGGATTTTTTCGGAGCTTAGGCGTTCAAGTTCATTAACACCCTTAAATAATTTGTCAGTTCTGTTTACATCCTGCTTGGAACGAAGTATAATAGCTTCAAAACATACTCGTGATATAGAGGAAGCACCTCAAACCTAGGCATTAACGCCTTCGTTTGAGGTGCTTTTTCTATTTTACTCGAAGCGAGTTTGTAAAACTCTTTGAAAATAAAATAAAGTAAGGAGAAGTGTATGTATCGAAAAAATAAGCGAAAGGTAAGGAAGTATAGGAAGTGGGTGTATGGATTTTTGGCTGTAGTCCTACTATTAACGATGATTCCCATATTTCCGGAAAGGGTATCCGCTGCTGCTCAGGAGATCATTGGGGGCCCTTTTTGCCAAAACAATTTGCCGGGTGGAGGCGATAGTTGGGGTTCTTGGTCAGGAAATGGGATAGGAGCAACAGAAGTATACACTGGCACGGGTTCGGCGAGGTATAAATGTGATGGGACTACACAGCCGACAAATCGTTTTATTGATATTGGAAGATCTATTAAGGCTTCGGATTACAAGATTTTTGTTTATATTGAAGGGTCTTATCATACCGATATATATACGTCTAATGCCGCCGCAGGCGACAGTTGGAGGCCTAACGGAACGAATCTATATACATGGATTAATGTAAGGAAATTCTATGCTGATAGCTATTACCAGGGAAAATGGATAGATATCACCGACTCAATTACATTAAGGGATGTTCGCTATTTCAGAGCGATGGGAACTAACCAACAGACAAGTAATGAAATATCCAAGTTTGGGGTCCGTGTTATTCCCAAATCGGACCTCATGCCTAAACCACCCCAGATTCACGCAGACGCAGAGGGACAAGCTGTTACAGGGTGGACCAAAGACCCTGTAACCGTGTGGATCGATGGAGATGTGGCTCCTGAAGGATTAAAATACTATGAATATAGTCTGAACGGAGGAGCATTTCAGCAATACACCGGGCCTTTCACTGTCTATGACCATGGTGTAAATACAATCTATGCCCGGACAGTGGATGTGAATGACCAGTATAGTGGCCTTTCTTCCGGGAATGTCCGAATAGACAAGATGCCACCAACTCCCCCTAGCATAGAAGCAACAGGGAATAGTAATGACTATACGATTTCATTACAACCAGGTGTAGACGATTATTCTGGACTAGCCCATACTCAATTTCGTATGACAGGCGTTGTGAATCAGGATTGGCAGGATTATAGTGAAGCGTTTCATGTGAATAAAGATGGTAAAAGCACGGTACATGCACGCTCCATTGACAGCGTCGGTAATGTGAGCCGAGAAGTAAGCAAGGAAGTCACTATTGATAAAAAGGGACCGACTGCTCCTGTCATCCGGGCTAGTGAAACAGGCCCAACGAACCGTGATGTGAATATTACCATTGGTTCAGGAAGTGACCCTACAAATGGAATTAAGATGACACGGTATCGCTTGAATCCATCTGGCGAGTGGTTGACCTACAAGGGTACTTTTACATTAAACGCAGAAGGAATTTACGAATTATCAGCACGGACGATCAATAATCTTGATGTGTCTAGTTCAATCGTAACTCAATCGGTTATGATTGATCGAACCAAGCCAACGGCTCCAAAAGTTACGTTTTCCGAGGTGACGATACCTACTCGATATACCAATAAGCCAGTTCAGTTTGCTCTATCGGGTGCGACGGATACTACAGCAGTACATTATGAATATCAATTAGGTTCTGGCGCTTATGTGTCTGGTTCATCGGGAATATTAAAGGGTTCGGGGGTCATACAATTGACTGCACAAGCTGTAGATGCAGCTGGAAATCGAAGCGATCCGGTGTCCGCGGTGTCTTATATTGATTTGGAACCACCGACGATCCAACTGACGCCGGATTCGCGTGAATGGAAAGATACTCATATTCCTGTAAGGATACGATATGCCGATCAGCATTCGGGGATTGAGTCATCCACAATGCAGTATAAAATCACGAACAGCCCTGATTCACCCGAAAACTGGGATGCTGCAGCTGACACAACAATCCAGATGGATCTTTCAAATGAAGGTGAATGGTATGTTCATGCCAAGGTCAAAGATAGGGTGGGTAACATTTATGAAACGGTTAGCGGTGCACTTCGCATTCAAAACCAGCCCCAGTCGGTTGTGCTCTCTGCGACATCCGTACGAAATACAGAAGCTGATTTGCAGTGGACACTCCCGTCGGGCCTTGACGATGGTTACGTCTATACAGTCCGAAATATAACAACTAATGAGGTTTGGGATGTTACGCATCCGACAAATTCTTTTACAGATAGAGGGCTACAAGGAGGACGACAATACGAATATGAAGTGCGTTCTAGTAATCATGTAGGAGGCAATGCGTATTCCAATCGAGTCCATGTATTAACGTTACCTGATGCTCCTGATCATATCCAGTTACGACCTGTCTCTCGTCATTCTACAGAAATCATGGCTGACTTTACGCCAGTTTCATCAGCTAACAGATATAATATTACAGCAGCAGACGTAAGTACGGGAGAAATCATATTTAAGGATACGGTTACACAGGATGTGTATAATCCAATTACGGGAATGAAGCCTGGTAAATATTACGATATTTCTGTATCAGCTATTAATGACACTGGAGAGGGTACAGCAAAGCATGTATCTTTTCTAAGCCTACCAGACAGCCCGAACGGATTCCGGAATGTAACTGTAAGAGAAAATGGAATCGACTTGAAGTGGAATTCTGTAATCACTGCCACCTACTATGCCCTAGAACGTAATGAAGTATCGGTTTATAACGATGTGTATACAGAATTCACCGATACTGATCTTCAGGTGGGAACAGAGTATGATTATAACGTTTCCGCTGAAAATGCAACAGGATTCGGAGACTATGCTCATCTGGGAGTCATCACTTTACCTGATCGAGTAACTACATTATCGGGTGTGACGAAGGATGTGTATGCTGTCAGTGTTGAGTGGCAGGATGTGCAGGGGGCTGAAGGATACATCTTGAATGTTAACGATGAACCGAAGGTCCGGGTTGCGCGTGGTATTCATTCTTATACTTTTGAGGGCTTGCCAGCGGGCAGGTCTGCCAATATTAAAATACGAGCCTACAATCGAAGTGGTACGGGTAAAGATACTTCTATCAACGCATTAACACTACCAATTTCGGCTGTACAACTTGCAACTGTAGATGTTCGCGAGCACGATGCCATATTGATATGGGCCTCGGTTGATGGGGCAACTCAATATAAGGTGACGATCAACGGTCAAGATTATTATAGTACGGAACCACGTGTGGTTATAGCTGGTTTAACAGGTGGGAGTAACTATGATTTTCAAGTGAGCAGTGGGAACAGTAGTGGTTTTAGCCAGCCAGCGTTGGGTGAGCTGCTGACACTTCCTCCTGAAGTACAAAATGTGAATGTTACAGAACATGAGGCTGGCCAGATTTCACTGAGCTGGGATGAAATCAAGAGCGCTTATCAATATACTGTAACCCGTAAAGATACGGGGGAAGTTTTTAACACCAGAGATGCCCATATTAAGCTTTCAGGTATCCAGCCTGGTATGATTTACTCGTTTGGTATACAGGCCGTGAATACAACGGGGGCAGGTAATTTAGCTCCGTTTACGTATCGCGCTTTGCCAGGTCAGATATCAGACAGTAGATTGACTGTGAAAAAAGTAACAGATACCGATTTGGTTGTTACGTGGAAAGAAGCTCCGGGTGCAGATGCCTACAATGTCTACCAAAACGAGATGCTTATCGGTCATACGGCCACCCATGAATTTAAAGTAGATGGACTGGATAGTTCTACATTGTATCGTATTACCGTCAAGCCATTGAACACAAGTGGTGAGGGTAAGCCAACAGAAGGTCAGGTCGAGACGCTACCGTCCCCAGCGTTTGCGTTTTCGAAGACGGATACAACGAATAGTGAGTTTATTATCTATTGGGAATCAGACCATGAGAATGATATTTTCGTCCTCGCCAGTGAAGGAGGAACAGAGCTATATCGTGGTAAGGATCGAAGCTATATCTGGAGACAACTTAAAGAGAAGCAGTTGTATACCGTTCAACTTTGGGCAGAAAATAGTCAAGGAAAACGCACAGAGGCAAAACAAGCGAATGGAAAAACAACGGGTAATACTGTGGACGTAGTTGGCGGAGCAGGAGGAGCGGAGAGTGTAAAACCGATTCAGCCTGTTATAAAGGAACCGATAGTAACAGAGCACATTCAAGATTCAACCGTTGAGAAGAAGCCAAATCATTTTAGTGACATTGATCGGATATTTAATAAAGAAAAAATAAATGTGCTTGCCAATTTGGGTGTAGTAAAGGGAACAACCCACACGCTATTTGAGCCGAACAGACCTGTAACGCGTATGGAGTTCACTTCTATGCTGGTCCGTTCCTTGAAATTACCGCTCGAAACGGATGTGACTTTAGGCTTCGAGGATATCAATCCATCGGCGTGGTATGTGGATCTGCTCAAAACGGCGATTAAAGATCAGGTCGCTCGCGGGTTTAGTAATAGAGAGTTTGGCCCAGATCGTGTCATTAACCGTGAGCAGGCGGCTAAAATGGTGAATAACATTATCAAAGCTATACCACAGCAAGAAAGCAGTGCATACTCGGATTCCTCTCAAATTGTAGAGTGGGCCAGAAAGGATGTACTTGGTCTAACCGAAATTAATTTAGTACAAGGATATCCAGATGGTAGCTTCCGTGCCAAGCAGGAGGTCACACGTGCAGAAGCAGCAGAGATGATTTATAACATGCTTCAAATGAAATAGAATGAATCAAGGGGCGGCGTTGGCCAGCCCCTTTTTTGTGTATACTAACTTATTCCGCAATAGCGGGGTTTAGATTGGATGCTCTGTAGGCAGGAACGCCATTAATGAGTGCGGTTCTTAGCTGAACATATCGTAAACCATAATAGGAGGTTGTACTACTCATTCCCGATGAAAGTACAGTTATTTTATAATATGAAAAAGGAATCTCATTACTAAATTGATAGGTTGTTTTTGCAGTGGTTGGCAAAGTTTCGACTTCACCTAACCTAAACCAATTTTCTCCGTCTCTAGAGCCGTGAAAAGAAATTGAAAGTATAAAAGCTCGAGAGGATGGCTGAGCTAAAAGAATATCATTGATCGTCTTACCTGTATCTAATTTAAAGATGATTTCTCCACCTTTACCGTTTAAGCTGCTTTCCCAATAGAGATTATTATCAATTAAAACATTTTTCGGAAAAGTATTTTTGGAATCTCCGTTGGTTGATACATTTTCCTCTGCTATAACAACAGGATCCATGGAAAAAGTATAGTTGTCTGGATTTTGACTGAATTTTGCCATGTTGAAATTCCCCCTTAAGTTTAATTTTTGAATGTGTTGAAAAGGTTGATATATATCATTTATATGAAACTCTCTATGAATATATTCCTTGATCATGAAATGCATACTAGTGTTTAAGCGGTCTGGCATCATAATAGCAAACTCATTTGCGGGCGGGGAGTTGCATGTTTAGAATATAAATAACTAAATGAGGTGCGAGAAAGGAAATGGATCGAATATGAAAATATACACTTATTATTTGGGAAATGGCATATTCCCTTTGGATTGGGAAGTTTGTTTTAGTACTGTTGAGGAATATAAAAGAAAATTATTTGAGAAGTACACCGCTTCCCAAGAATACAATGATTTTGTAATAGGCGGATTTAATGTGCTTACCGACAAAATAGATGCGATTTTGAATTATGCTTTAGAGAACTTTCGAAAAGAATTTCCTCATAATTATGAGTTGCGTTGTCCGGCTATGATATTCCCGTTGCCAAGAGGTGATGAAAGTAATGGTGCTGAGTTTGCTATTGTTTTAAAACGTGATGAAGATGGAGATACAATGGTCTATTCTCCACTCCCATTGTCATATTTAGAAAGAAGTTAATACTCTGCTGAAAGAAAATGGGAAACCAAGTGATGAATAATGTAAAGCTATCCCGTGTTTCCCTCTGGCTACATGGAGCGCGTTGATTTGTGTCGAAGAGATTTCTACGTTTCGAATTGAGTATTGGAGGTTGCTCCAGCAAGATATCCGGCAAATTGTTATGGAGCAGTTTTCGGAGTACAGGCACGGATGGGCACCTGCCTACATACAATAAACAGACCGCAAGCCCGGTAAGTAACAAAGGCCGGTAAGTTCGCAACTACCTCAGGAGGTGTCATCCGTGCCCGGACTATTTAGCGCTATCGCTCTGTTCATCAAGGAATTGACGCTACTCGTTTCCTACGTGAAAAACAACGCCTTTCCGCAGCCATTGACTGAGAAAGAGGAAGCTCGACACCTAAAGCTGTTTGCCGAAGGCAATGCACACTCCCGTAACACACTCATTGAGCATAACCTACGGCTGGTGGCCCATATTGTGAAAAAATTTGATAACACCGGTGAAGATTTGGAGGACCTTATATCCATCGGCACCATCGGACTGATCAAGGCCATCGAAAGCTTTCAGACCGGGAAAGGCACCAAGCTGGCAACATTTGCAGCCCGTTGTATAGAAAATGAAATCCTGATGCATTTACGATCCCTGAAAAAAACACGCAAAGACGTATCACTTCACGATCCTATTGGGACTGATAAGGAAGGCAACGAGATTACTTTGATTGATATCCTCGGCACCGAGGCGGACGATATTGTAGATAAAGTACAGCTCAAAATCGAGAAGAGTAAAATCTATCGCAACCTGGATATTTTAGATGAGCGTGAAAAAGAAGTAGTTATTGGTCGATTCGGCCTGGAAGCCGGAGGTGAAGAACGTACACAGCGGGAAATCGCCAGAGAGCTGGGGATTTCGCGTTCGTATGTGTCCCGCATTGAAAAGCGTGCATTAATGAAGCTGTACCATGAATTTTACAAGCAGAAGGGGTAATGGATAAGGAGATATATGAACCCACTTGAGGCCCTTTACAGGGCCTTTTTAGGTCTTTTTCATAATTCAATTACTTGCTTCTTTACGCTGAAAAGCGCTAGGGAATTTTCCTATAAGTGTGGTTACTCGTTCAGCTAGTTGGCTCTCTTGGATTGAATTTATTTCCCTACATATTCATCCAAAAAGTGATCTACTCTTTTGAAATATTCAGTGGGGTAATGGTTGATGGCATCGATGTGCTCCGTATTTTGCGGGTACCATACTTCTGCTTTTGGGTTATCTTTTAAGGACTCGTAAATAATTTCTGTATTTTTATAACTAATTTGCTGATCTCCAGTACCATGAATGAGCATAACTGGCTTGTCTTGCATCTTTTTTACCGCATCCATAGGAGATATGGAATCAAGATCAACCTTAAAGGCCCAATTTGCCATCCATGTCGATGTATAACTGAATGGAAACGCAGGTAAACCTGAAAAGAAGGGTAAACCCTCTCTCAGAAATAGACCAGCATTACGAAAAGGACTATCCGCAATTACGGCTTTGATGTCATCACTTTCACTTGCGGCTAGCAAAGAAGTAGCAGCACCCATTGAAAAACCGATAACTCCAATGTTATCACCCGTATGGTCTCTCGATTTTAAATAGCTTACAGCTCCTAGCAAATCATATTTTTCATTGAGGCCCAGCGTAATCAAATCACCATCGGACTTACCTTGTGAACTGAGGTCAAATGCCAATACATTGTAGCCTTTCGGAACGAAGTGCTCTACTAACTTTTGGGTCCGCCCTTTGACTAAACGATTGCTCGTATATCCATGGACGACAATAATCGTTTTACTACTTGATTTACCAGAAAGACCACTTGCAGGAAAGAAGGAACCTCTAATCGTATTATCATTTTTTTCACTCTTGAACTCGACCTCTTCATAGGGAGTTTTATCGATATTCAATCCGTAGCTGACATTAGTGTCTCTAGGATGGTGCAACAAGGTGTCTACTACTTTATAAGATATAAAAAATACAAGAGCCGTCACAAGCAAAAGCACGATCCCTAGGCTCCATAAAATTTTCTTTCGTTTTTTCACACGAACGTTAAATGTCAGATCGGGTTGTAATGATGCTTGACTCATTCAGACTCCTCCAGTTTTTCTTTAGGTTGTATGGGTGCGAACAAATAAAAGGCATGCCCCTTCAGATTTTCCCACTCGGGATGATGAATAATACTTTCTCCAAGAGTTAAGCCCACTCCATTTAAGAAAGAGATATAGGCACGAGAGATCATTGCTGGAGAAAAGCTTTTGTTGAATTCTCCCATTAACTGTCCCTTGGCATAGACGCATTCGATCGCATCTGTCATTACCTTTATACTTTCAAGGACCTTCTGTGTAAGTTCGGGGAATTTTACTCGTTGTCCTAAGACAGATTGAACAAGCCGCAATTCATTTATATAGGAGTAGATATGGTTGAATTGTTCTGTCACCATGCTCTTAATCAATACGCCCGGCGTCCCCTCTTGTTGTAGACAAGCAAGCGATTTCGCCTGAATATCAGCCAGCGGCTCAAGGACAGCGGCGTAGTATAAAGCTTCTTTGCTGGGGAAATATTGAAAAATGGTTCCAGGAGTCACTCCCACACTCTGCGCTATGATCGCCGTTGTGGTGTTAGAATATCCACTTTCTGCGAACAGGACAACAGCTTCTTCTAGGATACGTTTACGCCGCTCCAGTCTTTTTTCTTCATTGATGGGTCTTGCCAAATGTATTCCCCTCTCTTTAAATTAATTAAATGATCGATTATTTAATTAATAATATATCTTAAATTATGACATATAGCAAGAGTGATTTTATCTTACTTACGAGCAGGATGAACCTCAACATATAAAAATAAGCCGGAGGCTGCTCAACATGCGCCTCCAGCTTGTTTGTTAGGTTATTTTGGATGAGTACACGCTCCGCCTTTCTTAAATTAATAAAACAATGAATATTTGGAGGATCTCATATCCTTCGGTACCATCGGCCTGATGAAGTTCATTGAAAGCTTTCAGACTGGGAAAGGCACCAAGCTGGCAACATTTGCAGCCCGTTGTATAGAAAATGAAATCCTGATGCATTTGCGATCTCTGAAGAAACACGCAAAAACGTATCACTCTTACGGAACGCGGACGTAGAGGCGAGTCAAAATTTTCGTACGATGACTCTACGAGGAAATTTGTTTATACTTTAACTACTTAATAGGAATACAATGGATATGAGGTGGAACTAATGATTCTGGTAAGTTCGTGTTTGGCAGGCATGAAGGTACGATATAATGGGACGGATAGCCTGGATGTACATATTCAGAAGTTGGTAGAGGAAAAGAAAGCTGTGACAATCTGTCCTGAGCTTTTGGGGGGCTTTGTGACTCCGAGAGAGCCTGCTGAGATTGTTGGAGGGACAGGCGAGGATGTGCTGAACGGCACAGCTAAGGTGGTTGAGTTTTCAGGCAACGATGTCAGCGATATGTACATTAGGGGTGCGTACGAAGCCTTGAATATAGCCAGAGAGGTTAACGCAACGCATGTTGTTTTAAAAGAAAACAGCCCGTCCTGCGGATCAGCAGCAATATATAATGGGTCATTCGAAAATCGTAAAATAGCTGGTAATGGGGTAACCTCGGCTTTGTTAAAAAAGGAAGGCTTTAAGGTCATATCGGAAGAACAAATTTCGGATATTTTCTTGGATTAGAATATGTAATGGTAAATCAAGCGCCTTGCTAGCTTACAGGCTTATACCTGCGGAGCGTAAGACGCTTGTTTGTGCTGTATGCCGCTATATGATATAGACATCACATTATTTAAGCTTTAATGCAAGAATTCCTAGGTATTCCTTGAGGGCTGTTCCGGTTGTAGACATGGCCCCAGCAGACGGCGAGAGTTTGCCAGCATACAGTGACAGCTTTTCACTTGCCAGATAGTCGGTAGGATAAGCTACGACCTGCATGTCTGCACGCTGAAATTCCATTGCAGCACGTGGCATATGGAAAGCGGAGGTCACCAGAACAGGTCTAGTGAGTTGATGTTTTTTTAAAATTTGCGATGTATATACGGCATTTTGCTGTGTGTTCAAAGAACGGTTTTCGATCAGAATGTCCTTTGCCGGAATACCGAGTCCCAGTAACTGTCTTTGTGCAATATTCGCCTCATTACCACTGTCTCCAAACACTTGCCCGCCGGAGAAAAGAATGGGTATGCCTGTTGCTTCATGCAATCTGGCCGCAGTGAGCAGTCGATTGGCCGCAGATCCTAGCAGATTGCCTTGTCCATTGATGTCAGGGGTTCCTTCTGTGGCTCCGCCCCCAAGTACGACAATGACATCACCTTGAATGGTACGGGGCTGTGGGTACTGTTTTTCCAGGCTACTGATTAACAAATCTCCAGCCAAATTGGTCGAGGAAACATACAGCAGCAATGTGACAAGAAGCAGTACGACCGCAGGTATACGTGCCCTTTTCCATAGCCAAATCACGAGCCCTGCCATCACGAGGATGAACAAACCGGGAGGGAGCACAAAGCTGTACAAAAATTTGATGATATAAATCAAGTGCAGACAACCTCCTGTCCTTATAAGCTTTATCTGTCTTTTTGGTATATTGTAACATAGGCAACTGACTGGATTCCTCTGTCCGAAGACATACCTCGATGAAAAAACGGGCATGAAAGTTGGAGCTTTCCAATACATATTTTTTGTTTGATAAAGTTGTTCTGTAGGCGTAGTATATAAAGTCTAGTGATTTTTTTCATAGAGGAGCGATAGCGTCATGGGAGAGTTAACGACAGCCAAGCGGATGATGATGATCGCGCTACTGGTTGTGTTGTGGGGCATTTCTTGGCCCATTTATAAAGTTGCATTGGAATTCACACCTCCACTATTGTTTGCAGGACTACGTACACTGCTGGGCGGTCTGCTATTGGGAGTGATTTTAGTACCGAGATGGAATCGCATTCGTTGGAAAGAAAATTGGCGGGTGTATGCTATTTCAGGTATTTTTAACGTGGTATTGTTTTATGGTCTGCAAACGGTGGGACTGATGTACGTCCCCTCTGGCTTGTTTTCTGTGCTGGTATATCTCCAGCCTGTACTGGTCGGCATTTTTGCATGGATGTGGCTAGGGGAAGCGATGTCCAGACTTAAAGTTCTTGGATTGGTCATCGGATTTTTGGGCGTTGCGGCTGTCAGTGTCGGCGGATTTTCAGGACATGTGGCTGTGGCAGGTGTAATCCTCGCCATTATTACAGCCGTGAGCTGGGCATTGGGAACGGTATATGTGAAAAAGGTAAACCAGCGTGTGGATTCGCTGTGGCTGGTTGCATTTCAATGTACACTGGGAGGCATCGTGCTGACGGGAGCTGGAACGGTGACGGAAAGCTGGTCGGATATCGTATGGAATGTCCCGTATGTGTCAGGGCTGATATTCGGCACGGTGCTGGGAATTTCACTTTCCTGGTTGCTGTATTTCACACTTGTTAATTCAGGGGATGCGAGCAAGGTTGCGTCTTATACGTTTTTGGTGCCTGTGATCTCGGTGTTTGTCAGCTCGTTGGTGCTGGGCGAAGCGATTACGGCTTTCCTGCTGATCGGGTTGATCTTAATCGGGCTTAGCATTTATTTGGTGAATCGCAGAGTAAGAGTAGTACGACAAGCTTAAGCGTAGTAGTTGAAACAAAGAAATTGAAACATAGTAGCAACAAGGGACTCTTGCACAGTAGCAGGGGTCCCTTTTTATATGCCGACAAGAGATACAGCTATTGGGCTATGACCTGCTGAATTCTAGAGTTTAAGGGGTTTTCTCCCTGAGGAGTTGGTTAAGATTATGATATGGATGACAGCATACAACCAAGCAAAGAAGGGAGATGCGGACGATGGCACGAAAATTGTTGATTACAGGTGCGGCAGGTACAATTGGGAAAGTATTATATGAAGGGCTAAAAGCGGAAGGTAAATATGAAATAGCCGCCACGGATGTGAAGAGGGATGAAGAGGCAGGGATTGTGGAAATGGATATATATGATGCTGCACGACTGGATGAGCTTACGCGCGGAGTGGATACGGTACTGCATTTTGCATGGATCAAGGATGAAGGGGATTTCCTCGGCAAAGTGCTGTCTGGCAATGTTAGTGGAGCCTACAAGCTGTATGAAGCTGCGGTGAAAAATGGGGTAAAACGCATTGTTTTTGCCAGTTCCAATCATGCCACAGGGTTTTATAAAGTAGGCGAAAGCATAGATGTAGAAGATCCCTACCGACCAGACAGTTTTTATGGATTGAGTAAGTGCTACATTGAACTGTTGGGACGGCTGTATGCCGATCAGGGCAAAATATCTTCCATTAATATCCGTATCGGAAATTTTCCTGGGGATGATCGACCCCATTCGGAGCGTGCCGCTCATATTTGGATCTCCGAGCGCGATATGATCCGTCTGACCGTCTGCTGTATTGAGGCCCCTTCGGAGATGAGTTATCTTAATTTGTACGGTACGTCAGCCAATACGGATAATTATTATGACATTGGCTACTTGGAAGAACTAATCGGATATAGGCCGCAGGATAATGCCGCTGAGCTGCTGGAGCAGGCCAAGAAAATCGGATTTCGGGTGAAACAGGATGAAACCACTTTTCAGGGTGGACAAAAGGAATAGAGTAGATCGTACAAATATGCTTTGTGAATGGGTTTAAGGCGTCGATCAGACGCCTCTTCCGCAATGGGCGCGCCTCTGGAGGGAGTCTACAACTTTATTTTTTAAAATAATTCCAGTTTGCAGTACGGACCCTTCTCCTAGATATCCAGTATAATACTTTGTTTTTTACTGACATCTATTTCAAAATCTCGTTATTCTCAAATACAAAATGGTTAACGATGTGCATTTAATCGCGCAGCATCGCATGTTATAATAGCCTCACTAATGGAAGAAGAGGGGAAAAATGAATAAAGAGACATCTGAAAAACAGCTATTCTATTTGGATGGCCTTAGGGGACTCGCGGCATTTGCCGTGGTTATTTCGCACTACATACAAGTGTTTTATCCAGCTGCGTTAACTGGAAAACCGCAACAAGCTCATTTTGAATGGGATATCTGGTATGGACATTCTCCGATTAATTTATTTTATAATGGACAATTTGCCGTTTGTTTGTTTTTTGTGCTAAGTGGTTATGTGCTCAGTGTCAAAATGTTTGAAAAAGAGCTCGATAGTGAGACCTTTCTAAAATTGTTGCATTCCAGCGCCCTACGAAGGTACATTCGGCTTGCCGTGCCGGCAGCGGTATCCGTATTGCTTGTGTATCTAGCAATTATTACGAATGCCTTTTATCTCCAAGATATATGGGGAACAACATGGACGGATATGAAAAAGAACTATTACGCTTTAGATACAAATATATATACCGTTATCAAGGCTGCTATTTTTGATCCGTTTTTCCGTTTTGAAGCACATCCTTACAATCCAGTCCTTTGGACAATGTGTTATGAGCTATTAGGTTCTTTTTTGATATTCGGTTTTCTTGCTTTATTTGGACGAGTAAAAAAAAGATGGATTGTGTATGTGGTCTTATCCATTGCTTTTATTCAAACCTATTTTGTCGCTTTTTTGTGGGGAATGCTGCTTGCTGATTTGCTCAAGCACAAATGGGTCCAAAGTAAAATAATGAAAGTACTTGTGCTTTTAGTGGGGATTTACTTAGGTTCGGCGCCTTATACTTCATTAATAGGGACTATGTATGAACCTATAGAAGTGTGGACAAAAAATATCAATGAATGGATTCAATTTGACATCGACCCACGACTTCTTGCACGAACCCTGGGTTCTGCTATGATTTTGTTTGCTCTGGTTCGTTCAAAAGTGCTGCAGCATGTGTTTGGATGGAGACCTTTTGTTTATTTAGGACAGATTTCATTTTCCCTTTACCTCATTCATTTCACTTTCCTAAATACGTTCTCCGCGTTCCTATTTAGTAAAGTAATTCATTTTTTTAATTATAATCTTGCCTATGCAATTACGTTTCTGGTTTCCATGGTGCCTTTATTTATTTTGTCGCATTATTATATGAAATATATTGATCAAGGTGCATTAAAACTAGCTCGAAAAGTTGAAAAAAAGATGACCGCTTACAAAAAAACGCAGAGTTGAAACCGACAATACTGCGTTTTTTGGTGGTAGATTACCTAAGCTCATTCCAGACCTTCAGAGCAAAGAACTTCAAAAAAGTGATTCAATGAGCGTGAACTTGTTGACAAGGATCTCGTCGAAAAATGTAAGAGTCTCTTTTTTTAAGAGGGATTTTCAAAAAAAGTGGAAGTGGAATTAGATCTTAGTACATAAGGAAATAATGTCATTAAATGTCGTATGATTGGTTATTTGGTAGAATATAACCTGCCATGTTATGATATTAGCGTATTCAAAAAAATATAATTATATTGAGAGGAAGTTATGAGAATGAAAAACAAATTTATGAAGATTATTGGTACTAGTGCATTATCTATTTCTCTTATTACTGGGGTTGCTGGTGCTGTTTCGGCAAATGAAAATACAGCATCCAAAGAAGGAAATGAAGCAATTGGAATTTTTGCAATCCAAAACAATACACTAGATTGGAATTTATCAAATAATACTACTGCAGACCCATCTACTTCATGGACAGTACAGAGTGGATATCCACATATTAACATGTATGTGAAAAATACAGGGGCAAAATCTTTTAGAGTTGAAGTAAAGCATAATACTAAGGGTACAATCATCTTTAATAAAACTATTGCAGCAGATGGAGTAGGAGTAAATTTCATAAATAATGATAGTAATCCACTTGTTCCTTCAGGTACTTACACAGTGACTATTTACGGTGGATCAGGTGTGCCAAAAGGAACAGTTATACTTAAAGCTTCTGACACTCCTTGGTAAGCATTATAATCTTGCAATGGGGCTGTCCCAAAAGTCATAAATAATGACTGAGGGCTAGCCCCTTTCTCATTTTTGTAAAACAAAAAGAAACCTTTCCTAATGGAAATGGATGGGCCTATATTAGTATTTTTCTAGGAGCATTATCAAGGCAATGGGAAAACAGAGGAACAGGTTGAGTTCCTGATTGAACTTTTTTCTAATCTTTCTCTTCATGTTCGTCCTGTTTTCCCCTCAGATGAAGCGATGGTTAAAGTTATATCAGAGATGATGACCGAAGCACTTAAACGGCGCAAGATAAAGGCTATATGGGCCCAGTAGATTCCAAACAAATCGAAGAATAAAGCGGTATATTATTTGCTAGAGAACGTTTCTAAATAATAAAGGCGTTTCCGAATTGCTCTGGAAACACTTTTATATATAGGAGGCTCTATTAGACTGAAATCGGCTTCCAAGATGGATTAGTATAGCAAACCGTTTGGAATCCCACTCCATTGTTACTTCTGAAAGCAAATCATGCGAAGCATCGCCACCGTTTTGTTTCGAGTACAGGTGTTGTTCGATGCAGCGAATTCCGTCTTCAGGGACAACGGGCTTCTCCCAGCGCTTTTCTATAAAAATTTGATCGAAGAAAGCTATTTTGAACTTTAGTTACAATGTGTTCAATATAATTTTGAGCACCTGGGGGAGCATAGAAGTTACCACTACGGTAATCAACCTTCCTTCTCGTATATCCTCATCCTGACCTACGCGCAGCTCTACGTCACATTTATATACTGTGACTTCCCCTTTGTCATTAGGAACTAAACTTCCCCCAAGGTAAGACCACTCAAACCTATAAATACCAGGCTTATAATTGTATAATCTCTTGCTTTATAAGACATACTTCTCTTTTCTCATTGAACAACATATTTTGCACTTCTACTATACTTTACTAGGCACTGATTCGAGAAACGACGTCAAAAACACATTTTACATTTATAACTCAACTGGCTGAAGGCAACAAATTGTATGGATCAAGCCGGCAACCTTTAATTTTTACCCCAACTGGGCCAACTAGCTACATGCCAATCTGCGGCAGCCTGCTCACAGTAAAACTAAGTATTATTTACCCACATCAGACGGCTTTATATTTTCTCAACGGTTTCTGCTCTTCATTAATATAAGGAAAGTTATCCTTTACTGGAGAGATACTGCTGTATCACTGAAAGTAAATATCAACTAAAAACTTATACAAATCCTCACCAGTCTTTGGCTTCTTAGAAAGAGTTTTATTGTTCTTCCTACATATTTTTAAGGGAAACTTTTGTTGATCCTCAGTGATTTCGTGTTCTTTAGGGCCTTTAACTACTTCACTGGTAACTCCTTTAATAGCTTTTAAGCCAATCCATTTCAATGACTCAGGGACTACTATCTGGTTTGTCGCATAAAGGGGATAGGTAGCTTGGCTGTCTAATGCCAGCTTTTGTGCGTAAAACTGTTCTACTTCTGCAAATGATCTAGTTATCCTGTAGCCCTTCTTCTTAAAGTCACGCTGAATGGTCTCACTATAATCACAGTTAAAGACCCTTGGATCTGGATAGTTATTAGTCCGTAGTCACTGATATCCGAATAAGCCTACCTGCACCCTGAGACAGTTTCGCCATCATATGAGAACAACGCCTGCTCTTTGAAAACGTCCTCGAGACCTTCACCATTGAGCTTTAAATAAGGATCATCTGGAACGGGGAAGGGCAGACGAGAAAAATGACGGATACAAGGGAAGTACCGGCAACTGAGAAACCTGAAAAAAACTCCCACTGCCTAGAAGTATACTACGCTCGTCTTCTTTAAACTGCTTTGTCAGCTGCTCTACGCCGCCTTGATCCTACCTCACCAGTGATTACACCAATCGAATCACAAATATCCTTTAGAGGTTCTGTTGCGCCCTGCATATGCTGTTTGATGTAGAGAGCATTAATGTTCTACCATCGGTAAGGTTTAATAATTTTTGATAATGCTTCAACTGGTTTTCAATCCAATCAATACCTTGATTACGTGGATCATGAATGGATTCCGGAATATAAACTAATGCTTGTTTGTCGTACTGGAACGATTGCTGTCAGAAGAAAAAAAGTGTTAAACTGACGTTGCTTCATTAAGCTATACCAGCTAATAGCTTGTCAACATTTCCAGCAAAATAATTAGAAACCTTATGGTATAGTGAAAAATAAGCATGCCAAACAACCTTCCAATTCGAGTTGTGTTGGAAGGTTATACCATTAACTTTTTGTTATGTCAGACGGAATGATTTCTTACTTTTTAAAATGGCATACAGCCAATGAACCAGCTTATTTGCACATGCCACTAGAGCAACTTTGTGAGGCTTTCCTTCGGCTCTTTTGCGGTCGTAAAAATCTTTAATCCGAGTGTTACGAGAACGGATCAACCCACACTGCACGGCCATAACTAGGGCATATCGAAGCTGCCGGGAACCGCGTTTGGTGATCCGATTTCGAGTTGCTGTGAACTTACCTGAAGCAAAAACACTGGGGTCAATGCCAGCAAACGCGACCAGTTTCTTTGGATGATCAAATCGGTCGACTTCTCCAATTTCCGATAAAATTGTTGCAGCAATTTTATGGCCAATACCAGGAATCGACTGAATCAAATCATACTCTTTCATCTCTTTTGCCAGGGCATCTATATTCTGTTCCAAATCAGCTAGATGCTCCTGGTATTGAAGAATAAGGGTGATCAGAATCTTTAAAATTAATTAAATGGCTAGAGTACATCGTTTGTTGAAAGGGATTTTGTTTTGCTGCATTCATCAGCCTTTGAACTCGTTCATTAATCCAAGCTTCTGAACGACCTCGTTTTGAAGAAAGCAGAGCTCTGATTGAGATTTTAAGGGTTTCCTCATCCGCTTGCAGAACGGAAGATGATGTTGAGAACTCACTTAAAAAACGAAGAGAAACGTTCGAATACATAGCTCCGAAAACACCCTTGTATGCAGGGAAAACCTGATCCAGAACCGCCTGGAATTGCAGCTTTGTTTGCACGCACATCTTTGATAACGTCTCATATTGCCGCGTCAGATAACGCAGATTAAGCAGTTGCACGCCCCTTTTCTTAAAAGGCTCAAACTCTTCCCTGTAGTAAAGATCGCCCAAAAGATAAGCATCCGCAGCATCCGTTTTTACTTTGCGAAGATGGGACTTTCTAAGGCGATTTGAAATGAGCGGATTAATAACAATGTATAAATAGTGGTGTTCCTCTAGGAATTGAACGACAGGGCTTTGGTAGTGCCCAGTTGCCTCGAGAATCAGTGTAGGACGAAGTCCAACCGCATGCTCGACATCACGAATAGTTTGAAGGAGTTTCTCGAGTCCTTCTCGCGTATGCTCGAAATAAAACGTTCCTTTGTATGGTTTTCCACGATCTAAAAAAGCCTGTCCGTGGCTTTCTCCTTTAGAAATATCTAACCCGATAACAGGATTCATCTGACCTCTCCTTAATGTAAATTTGCCGGCAGCCTCTATAAATCTTCTTGTCGCTCCATAGCATCGCATGTGATACGGGATCTTTGTCCCAACCAGCCTCAATCATGGTCATGACAAGTAGAGGTGAACATTATAGCTCTCGGAATCTAGTCCCACGGGCAGGTGCGTTCGACCCGGCTACCTTAATCCTCAAAGCAAAGGCAAAAAGGATCAACCAGAAAGAACTGGTTGATCCCATAATACGAACGGGCAGGTTAACCTAACAAGTAGACTGCCAATTACGTTTGAAAATACCCAAACGTGCCGCCGGTTTGACATTCAGAACTGGCCTTTTGAATTTGGTGGAGTTAAAGGGAGTTCTAGGTGTGTCTCATCTATTATTTTGAACAAGCATTGTATTGAAGAGCCAGCGAAAATTCCATCTGAAATACTGAGCTAGATGCCAATCTTCATAACCATTTAGTACACCTTCATTTAACCAGTAAGACTCTGGTTTTCCGCTCGTCGCAGCTTCAGACACATAAGCGATCGTTTTTTCTAAAAAGCGAATGACATCTAGAATTTTATCTGGAGTGGACACATCTCCATGCCCGGGAATAACAGTATCTACCTTCAGATCTCTTTGAATGCGTTTTAGGATGCGTATCCACGCGTATGGATTACCGTATGGCATAACCGGAATCGTCTTGTTGGTTATTAAATCACCAGCAATTAAGGTTCGTTCTTCAGGCGCGTAAACAACGGCATCGCTTAAAGAATGGCCGCCTCCGTAAGATAAAACTTCGACAGTGCGTTTTGCTCCTTTTATAACTAGTTTATCGTCAAAAGTTATCGTGGGTATCACCCTACGAAGGGAAGGGATAGCATCATACAGGGCTCTCTGCACGGAAAGATCATAGCCGATTTCGGTTAACATGTGCGGATTTTTTTCTTGTGAACGTACTTGATGTAGGCTATTTATTAACTTCTGAATGTTTTGTTGCATTAGATCAATATTCACTTTACCCATTTCAGATAGCAAATCTCTTGTCCAAACGGTAGATATAAAATCACTTTCCATGAATTCCTGATTGCCGTTGACATGATCTCCATGGAAATGAGTATTGATCACATATTTAATTGGTTTATTCGTTAATTGCTCTGCGGATTGACGTAACAAAGCACCAGAATGCGGTAGGTTGGTTGTGTCCACAACAACGGTCAAATCCCCAAGGTCAATAATTGCCGCATTCCCCAGAGAACCACTACCAGGTACCGAAATAGCACCCCAGATACCTTCCGCTGCTTGTTGAATCGTGAAATATTTGTTGTTCATTGTTTATACCTCCATCAAAATAAATTTGACACCATTTTCTTTTATCTTTAGGATGTTTTTTGTTTTCATGTATATCAATAAGCAACTTTAGCTTACAAGTTAGAGTCAACTAGAAATCAAGCACAAACTTTGAAATGAAGTTAGAGGTGCAAATAACGACTTCAAATTGACTTAAAGATGTATAATAGTTTTAAATTTTGGTTTAGAAAAAAGGAGTGACATATAAAACAATGCTTACTATAAGCCAAGTATCAGAAAGAACGGGGTTAACTCCTTATACGATTCGCTATTATGAAAAAATTGGAGTGCTACAGGAACCAAATCGAAGAAATGGAAGGACACGTATTTATACCGAAAGTGAGGTTTCATATATACAATGTTTAATTAGATTGAAAAAATTGGGATTGTCGCTTGAGGAGATCACGGAATTTACTCGTGACGGATGTGTACTGGATAAAATTCAACAAGGGGAAGAACTTGCTAATTTTACTCCTGCCTTACACATACGGATAGAAATTCTTGAGAAGCATCTGATGGAACTGGAATCCAAGCGACAGGAACTTGAGCGCATGATTTCCCTTGCCAACGAGAAGATAGCCCTGTACCAAAAACTTATGAAAGACGATATAGTAATGTAGGAACCTTGGTTCATCACCAGCATATACGATGGCAACAGAATTGATTGAACTAACGGGAAACGTTAGTTGAATGACAACAGCGGCAGTCTAAGACTTTATTTATCAAGTCTTGGTACGCCGCTGCTTCTTTTAATGGATGAGTCTAAAACTTATTTTTCAAAAGCTGACGATTCTTCAATTCAAAAACCGTGATAAATCAACGACTCCAGTCTAGTACTCTACTTTCACCGAACAATTGCGTCATCATTTTTAGTTCTACTAATTTGTCGGGGGAGGCGCCACTGATTCAAAAAGCTATTGAAGTCGCCAATTGTGGTTAAGGTGCCAAAGATCCCTTTCGATTTGTTGAAGCTTTCGAACGTATGGGTCTAAGGGGTAGCGACCTTGGAGTAATTCACAAGTTTCAGCTGCTCCATAGAAATATCTTCCTAAATCACTCGCATTGGATTTGAATCTTTTTGCAACTTTCCTGGGAAACGTTCTTTGTTACCAATGGCTTTCAGATCTCTGATAAAATAGCATCTTCCATTCGAGATAAAAAAATTTCTATAAAATCATGGGCTTCATCAGTAATCATAATACCTGGATCTACAGGAATGACAGGAGGGGTCTGTGTTTTCTGAATTCGATTTAAGGCTGACCGGATAAGCTGCTCCAGATTCGTTATGACCAGTTGATTTTTCTCTTGATAAAAATTGGTTTCGGTGTTGAGCTGTGGGACAGCTCCTGAAAAAAGGGCAACGCTCGCACTCCCGTTTAGATGCCTTAAGACTGACTTTCTTCCAATCACTTTCTTTGATTTCGCCAAGTGTAATTTCGAATTCATCCCGCTGTCCGGTTCGGTGTTACATAAAACTTCACAAATATTCGAATTGTTCACTCCTCAGGACACTCCTTTGTTCATGAAGCATGAGAGGCTTCACTTTTTATTTTGAATGCGCTTACATAAAATATAGTTATACGGCGGCGGTGCTACAAACCTTGCTGTCGGTAACGTATACAGAGGGGGAGTGACTCACATTGAATCAGCCTATGCCCAAAAATTCTGCAATGCTTACAGCGGATTCCCGCCTGAACGTTAAGAGGCTGGGAACGGGTAGAAAACACGGTTTTTTCTATGAACTGTTCCGCAATCGAGTATTATTTCTGATGTTGTTGCCCACTTTAATTTTTTTCTTCATTAATTCCTACATTCCTATGGTGGGTATTTATTATGCATTTACCCAGTTCGACTTTAATACCAGCCTGTTTGATGCCAAGTTCGTCGGACTCCAAAACTTTCGCTTTTTATGGCAATCCGGCACGCTGACAAAACTGACATTGAATACGGTCGGATACAACGCAGCATTTATTTTACTTGGTAACGTGTTAGCGATTGTTCTCGCTATTTTACTAAATGAGCTGCGAGGCCGCTACTTTAAAAAGATCGCTCAATCTGTGATGTTCCTGCCTTATTTTGTTTCTTTCGTTATTCTAAGTGTCATCGTGTATAACATATTTAATTATGATAATGGTTTTCTGAATACGCTGCTGCTGCAACTTGGTGGTGAACGCGTGGATGTATACAACAAACCATGGGTATGGATTTTCCTGATTATCCTGTTCTATTTATGGAAAAATCTTGGCTACAGTATGGTGATCTATCTAGCAGCGATTACAGGTATCAGTGACGAATATTATGAGGCAGCTAAAATGGATGGAGCCAACATTTTTCAACGAATCTGGTACATTACCGTTCCTATGCTTAAATCGACATTCGTTGTGCTGCTGTTGTTTGCGCTTGGTAGTATTATGAAAGGACAATTTGATCTTTTCTATCAGTTAATCGGCAACAATGGGGTGCTGTACAATACGACGGATATTTTGGACACTTATGTGTACCGATCGCTGAAAGTGACTTTTGATGTGGGTATGGCTTCGGCGGCAGGCGTATACCAATCATTGTTCGGCTTTGTACTGATCATGACCGTGAACTATATCATCCGTAAGTTGAATGACGAGTATGCCTTATTCTAGAAAGGAGGACCCAAACGGATGGCGATCAAAGAGGATGTATACACCCGAATTTTTAAAATTATCTCTTATGTGATTATCATTATGGCTTCCATTGCTTGTTTACTCCCGTTCCTACTTATTATTTCGGCTTCACTGACCAGTAATGAATCGATTATCAGGGATGGATATCACTTTATACCACAGCAATTCTCACTGGAAGGTTACCGGACGGTGTTCACCTTTCCTGAAGAGGTGTTAAGGGCGTACGGGGTGACGATTTTTACCACGGTTGTAGGTACGACGTTGGGCCTGTTCCTGATGACGATGGCAGGATATGTGCTGGCACGCAAAGATTTTAAATACCGTAATGCGTTTTCATTCTATATTTACTTTACGACGCTGTTCGGGGGCGGGTTGGTACCTTGGTACATTATGCTGACGAAGTATTTAGGATTGCTTGATACGTATACAGTGCTTATTTTTCCGGGATTGATGACTCCGTTTCTGATCATTTTAATGAAAAACTTCATTCGTTCTTCCATGCCGGAAGAGCTGTTCGAGTCCGCTAAAATAGATGGTGCGGGTGATTTTAAAATTTACTATCGAATTGTACTGCCTTTATCCACACCGGGTATTGCCACTGTGGGGCTGTTTCTGGCCTTGGCTTACTGGAATGACTGGTTCTCATCCTCACTCTTTATTAACGATCCGCATAAATACCAGTTGCAATATTATCTGTATAATGTAATTAACTCCATGCAATTTATCGCTCAAATGGGTGCAGGTACTGGCGTATCCCTTTCCAATGATATGCCGACAGAATCGACGAAAATGGCAATGGCGATCGTGGTTACTGGACCCATTTTGCTGCTGTACCCGTTCATTCAGCGTTACTTTGTCAAGGGGCTGACCATTGGCGCGGTAAAAGGCTGAAGCGACACTAACGGGCTGAGATGGCATAACGTGCTGACGGTATGCCATCAAAGCAGCACTTTTTGTAAGCGTTTTATTTAAACAGACTACCATTTCAAAGGGAGGATTCACATGACATTCACAAAGAAAAGAAAACAACGCATGTCCATCCTGATTGCAGTAATGGTCATCATGGCGCTATTAGCCGGATGTGGAGGCGGTAGCGGAAACAGCGCACAAAAAGCAAGTGGAGAGGATGATAAATCCCAAAAAGTGCAGCTGCAATTTTATATGCTGGGTGATGCTCCTAAGGATCTGTCTACCATTGAGGCAGAGATTAATAAGTTGGCGGAAAAAGATCTGAATGCCACCGTCAAATTTAACTATACGACGTGGACAGACTGGGATCAAAAATATAAGCTGTTATTGTCTTCGGGTCAGCCTATCGACCTGATATTCACTGCAGATTGGACGCAGTATCAGGCCTATGCCAAGAAGGGCGCATTCCTGCCGCTAGACGATCTGCTGCCTAAGGCCGCACCTGCCCTGCAAAAATTTGTGCCTCAGGACATGTGGGATGGAGTTAAAATCGGAGGCAAAATTTATACCGTGCCTGGCACGTATAAAGAGTATGTCACTAACGGCTTTGTATGGCGTGAGGATTTACGAGAGAAGTACAATTTGCCTAAACCGACAGATATCAAAAGTTACGAGGCTTATATGGATGGGATACGTCAGCATGAACCAAATATGAAAACCGTATCTCTGAACAGCGATATCAAGGGAAATCTACATGACCGATATACCGAATTAGTAACGAAGAGTATAGGTGCCTTGCCTTATGGCATTGGTATTAAATATGAAAAACCAACAGAGGTTTATAAATTTTGGGGCTCGGATGAGCAAAAAGAAGAGCTGAATACTTACAAACGCTGGGCCGATAAAGGATTCATTCCCAAAAATGTATTAAACGTAAAAGATACGCTTCAGGATCAAGTGACTTCTGGTAAAGCAGCGAGTATTTTCGGTGACAATCCAACCCGGTTTAATGATATGGTCATTAAGCTCAAAGCATCTCACCCGGACTGGAAGCTCGAGTATTACCCATTCCCTTTGACGACAGGTTATGCAACTCCAGTGCATCCGATTCATAACGGCTTTGCAATTCCAAAAAGCAGCCCAAATCCGGCGCGCGCATTAGCTTTTTATGAAAAGCTTGTGACGGACAAACGCTATAACTTGCTCACGCAATATGGTATTGAAGGCAAAAACTACGAAGTCAAAGATGGTTACTACCATATGATAGGTAGCGGCAGTTCTAATGGATTTTCACGCGAAGGTATGAACAGTTGGGCTTGGCGTAACCCGGAATATATGCTGTTTGATTCAGGCTTTGACCGTGTGAAAAAGATTTTTGCTGAGCTGGATAAAATTCAGAAGCCTGACCTGTTTACCGGCTTTGCAGAGGACTACACAACCTACCAAGCAGAAAAAGCAGCTCTAGAACAGGTTGAGAAGCAATATCTGTATCCACTCCAAGCTGGACTGATCGACAATGTAGATCAAGGCTTGCAGACCTTCTTGCAAAAGGCAAACCAAGCTGGTTTGGAGAAAATTCAAACCGAATATACAAAACAATGGGAAGCTTATGTAAAGGAGAAGGGGATTAAATAAAACCTAAAGAATTGTGATAAAGAAGAAAAGCAAGTCTCCAGAAAGTTGGAGGCTTGCTTTTTTGATGTCAGTTTACTTATTGCGCATTTGCTCTAGAACGGCGAAAATCTGTCGGTGTTACGCCCAAGCTACGTTTGAACATGCGATGGAAATAAGAGCTGCTTGCAAATCCGGTTTGTTCTGCTACGTCAGCCACGGACCAGTCGGTCTGTTCCAGTAACTCACAGGCCTTGCGAATACGGAGTTGTTGGATGACGTCCACGATAGTAGACATGGTCTGTTGCTTATATAGCCTGCTGACATAGATCGGCGACATATCCAGCTCTTCCGCAATCTGATTGAGACAAAAATTGGGTTCCGTATAGGCCTGCTCCATTCGTTCATTAATTTGTCGCACCAAACGTTCCTGTTTCGTGTTTCGTTTTTCCGATAGACTGGAGCGAATATGATCAAAGACCAATTGATAATGATCAATAAGGTTTTCAGCGGTCTCTAACCGATCTGCGGATGGTAATTCAGGTTTAGATTCTATAGCAAATCCATTGAGCTCACTGATATGCCGAACAGCATTATTCACACTCATGATGAGCCGGGATATCGCCTCTCGAACAGAGGAAAACGGATATTTTTCCATATGCATCAATAATTCTTTGATCATACTGTGTGCATCCTCCGTATGACCAGACAGTAGCATATCCAGCATTTTTTTCTCTTTATCGGCTGGATATACGTAAGTATTTTGGATATCTTCGTCTGTAGTGTTTTGCGCATTAATAATGCAGCCATGTCCCTGAAAAAATCGGTGCATAGATGCGTCTTGTACCTGGCGGTACAGCAAATGTAGCCGTTCTGGTTGACTCGTGATGGCACTGTAAGTCAGTGAAACGCTCAGCTTCAAATATTCAAAGCAAGCTTCGCGTATTTGGCGTAATAAAGTTTCTAGTAGTACAGTGTCTGTATGTTCTGCGGGATCGAGAATGTTAAGCATCAGCAGTACACTGTCCTCATCCATATCAACAGTCTCCACCCGGTACGTCTGTCCGCATATTTCAGAAGCAATGTTCATAATTGCAAACTTATAGGGTAGCAGATCAGGTCCACGTTCGCTTTGCCATCGGGTATATTCATCTATGCGTAGCAGCACAAGGCGGTAGTCTTTGTCGAACTGGAACGTAATCCCAAGCTCGCGCAATCGTTCCGGTTCTTCACTGGCAGGGATATTTTGAATTCCCCGAATCACATTTCTTAAAATGTTTTGCCGGATCGTGTACATACTGTTTCGTTTCTCCGATTCCAGTGAATTCATATGCACAACGATTTGGCCAATAGGCGTATACAGCATTTTGGACAGCAGCCACGAAGCCACGAATCCTGCCAATGCAATGATGGCGGCTATCAGTAACATCGCATTACGAATAACACTCGCCATTTTGATAACGCTTTCATACGGTGTGACACTAATATACTGCCAACCTAGTCCGTCCGGGGAGGTGTAGGAAATGAGTGATCTTTTACCATGAAAGTCTTCTACAAAATAGCCTGTTTCTTGTTTTTTGACTCTCGTATGCAACCATAGCTGCTCTTTTTCGTTCAAAGTTTCGTCTGTCAATGTTGTACCAGACAACAGCCTGCCCTGATCGTCTAAAATATAAGCGGTCCCGCCTGAGATTGGATTCGCCGCCATTTCCTTGTTCATCCAGGCCGCCGACACATTCACAATCACAGCCGAATTTATCGCTTCGTTCGAGTTAATTGCGTCATAACATAAATACGTATAGGCTGCGATATCTGGGCTTGCTTGCTCTACTCCAGCTCTGGAGTCTGAGGCAGTCAGCAGCGGATACGTGCGTGGAATAGGCGTAAAGGGTTTATAGTCCTGATAATGATCCAGTACGCGAATGATATCTGTATCAGCCAGTTCATGTTTGCTGAATAACCCGTTTTGACCTTGTGAAGACGCAATGTAGAAGGTGCCGCTTTTAGGGTTAAACACGTAGATGGATTCGATATACGGCATGGAGTTAAGATAATTGTTCAATTCGGTCATGGCAGCGGTTACATCATATACATTAGGTTTGGGATAATACAACAACTTGGATAGGGTACTGCTGCGATACATTTGGAATGCCAACGATTGAGCGATAGATGTCATGTTAATAACCTCTCTGCTTCTCAACGTCAAGCTGTTGTGATTGGCCTCGAATGCCTGCTCCTTTTCCACACGAATATAGTAAAAATAATACACAGTGGTGGATACCAGCAACGTTAGCGTAATACATAACGTAATGCTGACCAGCAATTTGCTGTGAAGCTTATGATGCTTTTTGAAATTGCTCATTTGAACAGGCCTCCTGTCTGTGTGCACGTAGCTGTAAAGTACACCCTATTTATGTATTCATTATACGTGTGATCTTGTGAACAGGACAGTGAACAAACCGATTCTTTGTGAAAAATAATGATTTTTCGTTAAGCAGCTAACCCGTTGGTCAAGTACCGATTTCTAGGTTGAGCCGGAAATCCTTCAGCTAATCTCTTGTTATTTGCATGCCAATGTTTTATATTGACATAATAGTAGGTCAAAAATAAAAGAGGTGAACGGACGAGATGAGTCCACGCACGAAGGAACAAAACGAAGAGATTCGACTGCGGCGTCTGGAGCAAATCCGGAAATCCGCTGCCGATGTATTTTTGAATAAAGGGCCTTTACTGGAAATCCGCGATGTGGCTGCGCAGGCAGGACTCGGCTATGGCACGGTATACCACTATTACAGCAATAAGGGCAATTTGCTCTACGATCTGCTATGGGATGCGTTGGAGCGGGCCGGGGGATGGCTGGAGGCCTCGTTAGAGGCTCCGCTGAAGGTTCCGCCGGAGGTCCCGCACGTTTCGGCTTCGGGGGAGGCGCCGGCGGGCGGGCATTTTGGCTTGGCTGATGCGGCGGACACTGGGAACTTGGCTGTCGCAGAGCTTGGCCCCGTTGCCGCTGCCAGCGTCCGGCTGCTGCAGCTTTGGGCGGAGGACCACGCCCTGTACCTGCTGAATAAGCTGGCCGGTGAGGGCTTTGCCTCGCTACCTGAAGCGCGCTCGGCCCCGCTCTCGGCCGCCTTTCTCCGGGAGGTGCTCGCGCCGTTTGCCGCGCTGCTGGAAACCGGGTGTGTGGCGGGCGGGTCTACCGCTTCCGGCGAAAACGCGACGGAGCCGTCGTATCGGCTACAACGCGCGGAAATGCTGCTGGCCGCTTTGGTCGGTTGCGCCGCGCTTTCGCTTCGCCGCGGAAAGCTGCACGAGGAGGCCAGGGATATCGTCCGACTTTTAAAATTATAGAATGGATAAGGAGCGAACAAACAAAGATGATTATTTTAAAATCACCTAGGGAAATCGAAGAGATGAAGCCGGCGAGCCAAATCGTTGCGGACTGCTACCGCGAGGTGGCCAAACTGATCGAGCCTGGGATCACCACCCGGGAAATCAATGACTTTGTTGCCAGACACATCACCAAGCTGGGCGGCAAGCAGTTTACGAAAGGGTACAACGGTTTCCCCGCCGAAACCTGCATTTCGGTCAATGATGTGGTGGCTCACGGCATTCCTTCGAACCAGATGCTTATGGACGGCGACTTGCTGAAGCTCGACATCGTCGTGGAATACGGCGGATGGTTCGGCGATTCGTGCTGGTGCTATGCGGTGGGCAATATCCGGCCGGAGGCGCAAAAATTAATGAAGGTGACAAAGGAATGCTTGGATCTGGGGATCGCCCGGGCCCTCCCTGGGGGCCGGCTCGGCGACATAACGTCGGCGATTCAACAGCATGCGGAAGCGAACGGGTTTTCGCTCGTACGCGATCTGCTGGCCCACGGGATCGGACGGAGCCTGCATGAGGAGCCGAGCTACGAGCATATCGGCGTAGCCGGCAAAGGCATTCGGTTAAAGGAAGGCATGGTGTTTACGATTGAACCGATGGTCAACGAAGGTACGTTTCGTATCACGATCGACGACGATCAGTGGACGGCGAGGACGGCCGACGGCAAGTTGTCAGCGCAATATGAGCATACGATCGCAGTCACGCCGGACGGACCGCTGATTTTAACGGCCCAGTAAGAATAAAGGCGAACGGACGGGAATGCGTCATTTCAGGAAATAAGTCGCCAACCCGGCCTGTTTGGCCTGACGAAAGTTCGTAATCCGAAACCACGAAAAAGCGCTGGGCCTACCTGGATCAGCGCTTTTTTTGCCTGGTTTGAAACTTTTACCGATTTACGGAAAACCGTTTCCCCGGGGAAAATGGCCTAGAAGTAAAACACTCCCATTAGCCTAGGGGATCGATCCTGAAATAACGTAAGCAAAGAGAGGCAGTACTTCATCAGTCTGGAAATTGAACGTTACCTTTAACGATATAGGCTTGGCCTGTGCCATTTTCCGCTAGAGCTGGGATGGTATCGTTGAGCACGGCACCACGAATGTCCGTAATCCTTATTTTCAGAGGCTGTTTTCCTAAGTTGGTACCCAAAAAGTGGTTGTAATCCTGTTTTTCGAGATTGAGCCATTGTCCGTTTTGTTGGACTTCCATCTTCAAGACCGGATATTTATGATTGCGTACTTGAATGGCTGCCCACCATTGGCTGCTGCCTTCTTTAATACGGTAGGAGACATTGCCGCTAACAGGAGCTTTGACAACTTTCCAAGAAATATTAATTTTTCCGTCTAATTGATTGCCAATCAGGTTGAACGCGTTTGGGGACAGATCGAGTGCGCCACTTGGACCTTCGGGGTAAAGATCAGTTACATATACGGTTGTTTTCCCTTTGGGACCTTGAACTTCCAAATAGGCTCCAGCTAATGCAGCTTTGATTCCATTATAATTCAGTTGTGTGCGGTTAAGCGCTGTGATTTTGGCATCCGAAGGGATGGGATCAAGTAGTAATGCCCCTCCAGAGTAACCTGATCCCGTATATGTGGCGTAGCCTGTGTATGTATCATTCCAAGCAGCTGAAGCGGGAAGGGCGAATAATACAATACTTAACAACGATGTCAGACCGATGGTTTTGAACTTTCGGAACGTCGATTTTTTTTGCATAATCATTTCCTCCTTATTCATTTAATAGATTCATATAGTAAATATAAACACTATATTACCTAATATTTCAAATTGTACAATAGGACTTTGAGGCAAAAAGAAAATATTGAAGATGTTTGTCAACTTACTCATAGGCCATATGTCTTGTTTTTTTTGGAAATGGTTGAACGGTGCTCTTTTTCGCAGAAAGTTTGCAGGGCAGCCGATAATTTCAGGAAGATGTATCCTTATAACACAGGACAGGGCTGACTGGAGAGTAAGGACAGAGGAGGGGGTTAATAATAAGGCAGAATGTCTTCTATGCACCGCCAGTAAAATACTTTAGAGCGATTAAACTAGGACTTTTGAATGAAGTCTTTTAAATAGAATAAGCGAACTATTGTTCTCCTTTTGTTTGTCGTATACAATCGAATCATGCTGATTCAAATGGAGTGATGTTGAACTCTGTTGTATGCTGCAACGAAAGGATGTTTTGCACCATGATGGGAAGAGCCCATTTGATTATTGGAACCGGGGTCTCCCTGTCGGTATTAGCTCTAAGTGGATACGAAGTGACCCCGGCTGCCGTGGCAGCTGCTGTGGTCGGTTCACTGTTGCCGGATATTGACGAGCCTAACTCCATGCTCGTGAGCCGTGCGCTGCCAACCAAAATGCTTAGATTCGTACAGCTTCTAATGATTGGGGCTGCTGGTTGGGTATTTTTCACCCGTTTGGCTCCGCCGCCATGGAATCTTGTTCTGGCTTTGCTGATGATTAGTGCTTCTTTTATGCCTTCACGATCCATGCGCAAGGTTATTATCTTTCTAATTGGTATCGGCCTCGCCTGGTATGGAGAATCATATGCACCGTGGAATTATATCGCTGGGTGTCTGCTGATCATTTGTACGCTAGTCCCACACCGGGGGTTAACTCATACGGTATACGGGACAATCGCATGGACTGCGCTGCTTTATGGTACAACACGTTTGCACGGTGACAGCATATGGCTGGCTGGAGGTATGGCGTACTTGCTGCATTTACTGGCAGATTCCTTGACGAATAATGGAATTAAACCTTTGCCGCCGTTCAAATGGAAGCTGCGATTTAAATTGATGAGTACCGGAACCCGGAAGGGAGCTAAGGTAGAAAACGTCTGCATTGCTCTAACTGCTGTACTTGTAGTGATTGCTTTGCTTCGTTATAAGCATTTGATTTGAAATGTTCTATCTTTTGTTTCTATTAAATTAAAAAAACAGTCAATGCACGTTGTACGTGTCTTGACTGTTTTTTATAGATAGCGATTCTCTATTACACCTTAAGCTCGTTCAATAATGGTATTCAGCGTTGTACGATCCAGGTTTTGAACCAGCTTGATGATCAGCTCTTTGGCTGCATCATAATCATCAGTGTGAATAATAGACGAGGAAGTATGGATGTATCGTCCACAGATGCCTATGACGGTGGATGGCACGCCAATTCCGCTCAAGTGCACTTGGCCTGCATCGGTTCCCCCTGTGGAGATGAAATATTGATACTTGATTTTGTGAGTTTCCGCCATGTCTTGCACGTATTCCACAATCCCGCGGTGTGTAATCATACCCGGATCAAATACCCGCAGCAGTGCGCCTTTACCGAGGTGTCCGTAAGCATTCGGGTCACCGCCCATATCATTGGCTGCACTGCAATCCAGTGCAAAGAAAATATCGGGCTGAATCAGATTGGCCGCTGTGCGTGCACCGCGCAGTCCTACTTCCTCCTGAACAGTGGCCCCCGCATACAATGTATTGGGAAGCTTGTCTTTTTCTTTATGTAACGCTTCAAGCAGTTCAATAGCCAAGCCTACACCGTAGCGGTTATCCCACGCTTTAGCCATGATTTTTTTAGGATTTGCCAGTGGTGTGAAATCACAGATTGGCGCTATGGCTGTTCCTGGTACGATCCCCAGATCCTGAGCTTCCTGTCTGCTGTCTACGCCAATATCCAGATACATATGCTTGATGTCCATAGGTTTACTGCGTTGCGATTCATCCAGCAAATGAGGCGAGATAGAGCCAACTACACCGATAACTGGGCCTTTTGGAGTCAATACTTGAAGACGTTGTGACATGATGGCTTGACTCCACCAGCCTCCAACCGGCTGAAAACGAATCATTCCATTTTCCGTAATACCATTCACGATAAAACCGACTTCATCCAGATGGCCTGCCACCATTACACGTGGTCCACTCTCTTGACCGCGTAGCACCCCAAAAAGACTGCCCAATCGATCTTGCACGATTTCATCGGTATAGCCGGATATCCGTTCCTTAACCCATGCCCGTAACTCTCGCTCATGCCCAGGAATGGAAGGAAACTCCGTTAAGGTTTTAAACAATTCCAATGTTTTTGATTCCATGATGTATACCTCACTCCTTATTAATTAACCAGTGGTCGTCATGTATTTAGTATGAATGGATTTGTACGGAATGTCCACGATATCATTTTCCTGACATAACATTTCTCCAAAAAGCTCATAATGAAAAAGACCCAAGCAATTCGAACCGCCAAGCGCGAAAACTTACAGATAAGGGGTGGTGAATGATGCCAGCTAAATCCGGGCAGCGCGGTTTTCGTACCAATACGTCGCCGCTGTCCATAAATGAGAAGGACTATCAGAATATTTCACAAAAGCATGAGCCCTCGAGAAAAGTATTTGCCAATTGTGTGCGCGCTTTTCTGGTTGGAGGCGGGATCTGTGTGATTGGACAGGCGATTCAGGAGGCTTTTATGGCAGGGATGCACATATCAGCCAAGGAGGCTGCCCCGCCGACCTCATCTATGATGATCTTGCTGGCGGTCATATTAACCTGTATCGGGGTTTACGATAAGGTTGCCCAATGGGCGGGAGCGGGAACCGCTGTGCCAATTACAGGCTTTGCTAACTCCATGTGTTCGGCTGCATTGGAATATCGTTCTGAGGGACTGGTGCTCGGAGTGGGCGCGAATATGTTCAAACTGGCAGGCTCGGTTGTCGTATTCGGGGTGGTGGCTGCATTTATCATAGGCGTTATATATGCCATCCTTGGTGTAGGAGGCAATCACTTATGAGAAGACAGGGAGGACAAACCTGGAAGTTTGAATCGAGACCGCGCATCATTGGAAGTGCCACTGTTGTGGGCCCGGATGAAGGAGAGGGGCCGTTGTCCACAGATTTTGATTATATTTATGACAATATAGAAATCAACGAGAAAACGTGGGAAAAAGCGGAACGTAGATTGATTGAGCACTCTACAGAGCTGGCGCTAATTAATGCCAATTTGAACAAAGAAGAAGTGCAGTTTTTTATTAGTGGTGATCTAATGAATCAGATTGTCAGTAGCTCCTTCTCAGCTAGCAAGCTGGCCATTCCCTATTTGGGTGTTTTTGGAGCATGCTCAACATCAATGGAAAGCTTAGCCTTAGCCGCACTTATTGTGGACTCAGAGGCCGGTGACTACGTGATGGCGGGTACGACTAGCCATAATTGTACTGTGGAAAAACAATTCCGCTATCCTAATGAATACGGATCGCAGAAGCCTCCTACGGCTCAGTATACTGTTACCGGTTCCGGCGCCGCAATAGTGGGCCATGCCAAGTCAGGGACGGTGGTGGATTGTGCTACCATTGGACGTGTAATGGACATGGGCATTAAAGACCCCTTTAATATGGGTGGAGCCATGGCTCCCGCGGCTGCGGATACGCTGTTGTCTCATTTTCGAGATACTGGCCGTGACCCTAGTTACTATGACCTCATTGTAACGGGCGATTTAGCTTCTGTGGGGCTACCGATTGCCAAGGAGTTGCTCAAAAAAGATGGGTTTGATATGAATCAGACGGAATTTAATGATTGCGGTTTACTGATTTACGACATTAATAAGCAAAAGAAAGTCATTTCAGGAGGCAGTGGTTGTGGCTGCTCGGCTGTTGTAACCTACGGGCATTTGTTGAAGCGGATCGAAAAAGGAGAGCTACAAAAGGTACTGGTGGTGGCGACTGGAGCGTTATTATCTCCTTTGACTACACAGCAGGGTGAGAGCATTCCTTGTGTTGCACATGCTGTAGCTTTTGAGGCGGGAGGAACAGTATGATATTTCTATGGGCTTTTTTAGTGGGTGGTGCCATTTGTGTCGTGGGCCAATTGATGATGGATGTGTTCAAAATGACGCCGGCACATACGATGAGTACGTTGGTAGTTGCAGGTGCAATTGCTGATGCTGTTGGGATATACGATCCGCTTATTAAATTTGCAGGGGCGGGTGCGACCATTCCAATTACCAGTTTTGGTAACTCACTTGTACACGGCGCATTAACCGAATTGGAGAAGGACGGATGGTTGGGTGTCATTACAGGGATTTTTAGTCTGACAAGTGCAGGGATTTCCTCTGCGATTATTTTCTCTTTTCTGGCATGCTTGTTTGTTCGTCCAAAAGGAAGCATATAAAAGCAGCGTACTTTAGATTTGACATCGTAAGATAAATAATTGTATACATGTGCCCTTCGGATCTAATGACCGAAGGTTTTTTGATTGTTCTGCACATGAGAGATCGAAAGAAGGATGGAGTTTGAATAATATGGGCAGGGGGTTAAGTGTACTCTGTGCCTACCTTCATGTACAATAATAGGAAACAGGTTGCTATCTAGGAGGTTTACAGAGCTATGCCCGTACGTCAAGAATCTGTGCAGATTGTATCTGCAATCCGTTCTAATCTGGAATCATGTATATTAGGTAAATCCTTTGAAATAAAATTACTGCTTACGGCTATGCTGGCGGGTGGACACATTCTGATCGAGGATGTTCCGGGTACGGGAAAAACGCAAATGATCAAGGCTCTTGCCAAATCCATGCGCGGTGATTACCGCCGTGTTCAATGTAATCCTGATATTCTCCCGAGTGATATTACAGGGGTATCCATATTTCATCCACGGGACGAGCGTTTTTATTTCCGTCCGGGTCCTGTGATGACTAATATTTTGCTGGCGGATGAAATTAACCGAGCGACGACGAAAACCCAGTCAGCTCTGCTGGAGGTTATGGAGGAACGCAGTGTGACGGTGGATGGGGACACTCATATGTTGCCTCATCCTTTTATGTTGTGTGCGACACAAAACCCGATTGATTTTGAAGGCACTTATATGCTGCCGGAAGCACAGTTAGATCGTTTTATGCTCAAAATCAGCTTGGGTTATCCTGATATGGAGACGGAGCGAAACATGCTGCTCCATCATCAGGCAGGCCAGCCAGCAGATCGTCTGGAGGCTGTAGCTCATATGGAGCAGATTGCTGACATCCAGCAGGAAATTAGAGGGATTTATATGGACAAAGCAGTGACGTCCTATTTACTTGATATCGTACGTGCGACAAGAGAACATCCATCTGTGCTGCTGGGAGCTAGCCCCCGGGCGGCGCTTGCTTTTGTAATGGCTGCGAAGGCATACGCTTTTCTGGACAACCGTGACTATGTGCTGCCTGATGATGTGAAGGCGCTGGCACCTTATGTGCTAACGCATCGTTTGTTGCTGCGTCCCGAGGCGCGCCTGGATAGTTCCAATGCCCAGTCCGTGCTGGAGGCTGTCCTTCGGCACGTACATGTACCCGTACGAATGGAGCGTCCTTAGGGAATGAATATGGTCAAAAGGAAGCGCAGGCTTCCCCGGCTGTCAGGCCGCATCTGGCTTCTGATGGTCATATGGGTGGTGTGCCTGCTATATTTGTTGTTTCAGGGCGGCAAGACGTCGGTCATGCTGTTGTCTATGGTTACGCTGTTAATCGTTTATTTATGGATCGTTGGTCTGAGCGGAGTTCGCCGTGTGCAAGGCTCCCGGCAGCTTTCGCAAGGCTCGGAGTTTGGAGAACTGCTGCATGCAGGAGATCAAGTGCATGTAAAGCTGAGCCTCAGCATTCCTGGATTTCTTCCGTTACCCTATGTCATTGTCCGTGAGGTCCTTAAGCGACATACAGGTGAGTCCTGGTCGTTTGAGGATAGTGTCATTCCCAGTCTAAAAGGGGGCGGTCAGCTTACATTTCAGACTCCCGCTTTAGAGCGAGGAAGCTATCACTTTGAGGAAACGGAATGTGTGAGTGAGGACATCTTCGGTCTGTTGGAGCACAAAGGCAGCTTGAACGCACGCGGTGAATTTCGGGTTCTGCCCCGAACGGTATTCATTCCGTATTGGCAGATGAATGACCGTCGCTCAAGGATGTCTGGACCGCAGACCGTTCAAACTCGTACGCGGCGTGAAACGACACAAATTAACGGTGTACGGGATTATGTATATGGAGATCGGTTTTCGCGCATCCACTGGAATGCGACGGCGCGTACAGGTAGCTGGAAATCCAAGGAATTTGAGCATGAGACCGTTCCTAAAACGATGCTTGTGCTGGACGTACACATGAAGCATTATGTGAACGCCGAACAGTTTGAGCTAGCTGTATCCTCTACCGCTTCATTGCTGGAATATGGTGGACGGGAGCGAATGGGGGTTGGATTGTGCACAGCTGGAGAGAAAGGCACCGTCTTTCAACCAAGTGAGCAGACAATGGAACGACAACGAATGATGCATCACTTGGTAGACATACACACCACTTCACAAGGTAGCTTGAAATCCGCTGTAGAAAGCAGTGTGCGCCAGTTTCCGCAAGGTTGTTATTTTATACTGATTAGTCCGCTGAAGGATTATCAGGCGATGGAGCTTCTTCGCTGGGCCGATACCCGGGGGATGACTCCGTGCCACGTTTATATCGGAGAAGGTTCTGCTGAGGGAGAAGTTGAAGAATGGATGAGCATGCTTCGTGCAAGGGGAATTAAGGGCTACGATGTTGAGAGCCTTGAAGAGCTCCCGGCTGTAATGGGGGGAGGGACACTATGAAGAGCTGGTTACAATCGTTAAAGGGTTCCTGGGTCCCCGCTTTTACATTTTTATGGATTATTATTATTGCCATGCAATGGGTTTCTTTTGCTTCCGAATTATGGTTGGAAGAGACAAGAGCACTCGTACTAATGACCATTACAATGCTGGCTCTGGTGAAGATTGTACTACCAGTTCGTCCCTGGATTGAATTTATTGTTAAGGCGGCGGCGCTGTTTTTTATTTTGTATCGGACATTGGTGTCTTATTCAATCATTATCCCCTTCGGAGGGGTAGCCAATCGCCTGGACCAGTTTATTTCCAATATGTCACCTTATATTTGGTTTTCCCTCATTGCTTGGCTAGTTATTGAAATGGTGCCGCTCATCGTTACAACGAAGCAGCGGATTCTTGTTTTTGTGGGTATTAACATTGCCGCGCTGGCAGTACTTGATTCCTTCACGCCAACTGTGCTGTGGGAGGAGGTTGCTTGGATCGTCTTTGCTGGTATGGGTTGGCTGGTGACACAGCATCTGCAGTATTTTCGGCAGCATTATCCTCAAGGATGGAAGCATATTCGGCGCTATCCATATAAAATAGCAGCCAATATTGCGGTCATTTTTGCGCTCATTATTATGGCTGGTGTCAATATGCCCGAGGTACAGCCCGCTTTGACGGATCCCTATACAGCGTGGACCCAGAGAAATAGCTCAACTACCGCCGGGATCAACAATGGATCTGGGGCACTGGATCAGCGGATGAACACTGCATCGGGTTATAGTCGCCAGGATAATCGGTTGGGGGGAGGTTTTAATTTTGACTATTCTCCTGTCATGACCATCACGACCACTCAACGAAGCTATTGGCGGGGGGAAACGAAACGAACCTATTCCGGTACAGGCTGGAGTGACAAGGGCAACGATGATCAAACGTTAAATGATGTTCCAATGACCGCAGAGCTTGAAAACACACAAGAAACGCGGCATTCGACTGAGCAGGTCGTTCAGACCATTACGATGCAAAACGACCAAAGCTATCCTGTTCTATTTGGCGCTTATTCGGTGCAGCGTGTTCAATCGGTGGACAGAGATTCACGGGCAGACGGGTTACGTTGGAAGCCGGAACAGGCGGAACTGCTTTGGAATCCATCCTCCCGAAGAACTGCTTATCCTAAAACGTATACTCTGGTATCGCATGTCCCTGTGATCCCTGAGAAAGAGCTACGCACAAAAACTTTTAATGAGTTGTACGGAAAAAACAAACAGGAAGCCTATCTACAAATTCCAGATGAGTTGCCACAGCGGGTTCGTGATTTGGCTCAGAACGTAACGTCAACGGCGAAAACGCCATATGAAAAAGTCGGATTACTACAGCAGTATTTGCAGCAAAATTATGCATATACGAACAATCCGGATCTCTCACGGAAAAGAAGCAGAGATTTTGTGGATGCCTTTCTGTTTGAGATTCGGGAGGGCTATTGCGATTATTATTCCACCTCATTAGTCATGATGGCTCGCTCCGTTGGGGTTCCGGCCCGTTGGGTTAAAGGGTATGCACCTGGTCAGCAGACGTTTTCAGATGATGCAACAACGGGTGAAGGTGACGAAAATATGTCCTCTTACTCCGTGACAAATGCGGATGCTCATTCCTGGGCGGAAGTATATTTAGGTGAATACGGTTGGGTTCCTGTAGAAGCAACGCCTGGCTTTGATATGCCGCTGCTTACGGAACAGGAGGATTCAAAGACTCCAGAAGCCCCAGAGGTTAAAGATCAGTCTGAACCGGAACAGCCTGAGCAGACCCCGCAGACTAATCCGGAGGAAGCTTCAAAGATTCATCCTGTAATTATAGGTTCTGCTGCTGCAATTCTGCTGTTGTGGGCTGCTTATGTCGTCTGGCGTAATCGGGCAGACCTTCACTTTTACCTGCTGCGTTTACGCAGAGGTAAGCCGTTGACTCCGGATGAAAAGGTGGTCGTCGAAACTGAGCACTGGTTAAGGTACATGCGAAGAAGGGGATTTGTCCGCGCCAGTCACGAAACACTGAGGGAATCAGTTGATAGATGGTCGCTAGAAGTACCGGAACAGGCTTCAATTTTACATCAGCTGCTTGGACGATTTGAACAGGCGCGTTATAGTCCCTCATCCGTAACCGCAGAAGATTGGCATATGGTTCGCAAGCAAGCCTCTCTGTTACACAAAGAAGGCTGGATAAAACGTCTATTTTAATCTTTAGCTATATATTTAGTGAAAAAGCTGTCCGTTTGTTGCGGATAGCTTTTTACTAAGCCATAGTAATATGGTATAGTTTGTCGTATGAAACTGAGGTGACCGACGTTGTTTGAAATGCTAATGCCCAAAATACGGGTGAATACCGTCTTTGATATTGATCTTGAAGGCTTATATGCTCAAGGATATCGCGGCATTATTACGGATCTGGATAACACGCTGGTCGGCGCAAAAGCGCCGAATGCAACTCCCGAGCTGGTGGCCTGGTTTGAGAAGGTCAAACAGGCGGGTTTTAAGCTTGTCATCGTGTCTAACAACAATATGGACCGTGTATCCGTGTTTGCTACGCCTTTGGACATTGAATTTATACATGCCGCACGGAAGCCCTCCAACTCGTCTTTTCGTAGAGCCATCCGTATGATGGGGCTGACTCCGGAAGAAACTATTATGGTCGGAGACCAAATGTTGACGGACGTATTGGGAGGTAACCGACTGGGGTTGCATACGGTGTTGGTGCTACCGATATCCATTCATGATGAAGGAGTCATGACTCGATTTAATCGGCGGTTGGAGCGAATCGCGCTCACAAGGTTACGTAAGAAAGGCTTATGGCTTGAGGAGGAAAAGAAGAATGACTGAAAGACCTGACGGCGGCACTGCCGTCAAATGTAGTGGTTGCGGTATAACCGTGCAGACCACTAGCCCGGAGCTTCCGGGATTTATTCCTGAAAAATTGCTTACTCGCGAACCTGTCATCTGTCAGCGTTGTTTCCGAATCAAAAACTATAATGAGACGTCTTCAGTGACGGTGGATCAAGATGAGTTTTTGAAGCTGCTCAGCCAGATTGGCGACAAGGATGCACTCGTTATCCACATTGTAGATATTTTTGATTTTGAAGGCAGCTTGATTTCCGGTCTGCAACGCTTTGTAGGCTCTAATCCGGTTATACTGGCTGTAAACAAGACCGATTTGCTGCCTAAGGTAACGAATTGGAACAAGATACGTAACTGGGTACAAAAGCAAGCGAAGGAGCAAGGGCTTCGCACGGAAGAAATCGTACTGTGCTCAGCTAAAAAAAATCAGGGCTTTGACCGTCTTTTGGATGTGGTATCTGAGCTCCGTGGTAACCGCGATGTATATGTGGTTGGAGCGACAAATGTGGGTAAATCCACGCTCATTAACCGTTTGATTCGTGATTATAGCGACATGGAGCAGGAGCTCACAACGTCCCGTTACCCGGGAACTACACTCGATATGGTGAATATTCCGCTCGACGACGGCAAGCACATTATTGATACTCCGGGTATTGTATACCCTTGGCGATTCAGTGAGATCGTCTCCCGTCAGGACTTGAGCGCTATTATGCCGGACAAGCCGCTGAAGCCTGCTGCGTATCAGCTTGATGCCGGACAAACATTGTTTTTCGGCGGTATGGCCCGATTTGATTTTGTCGACGGTCAGCACCAATCATTTACCTGCTACATTAACGGTGGTCTTAAGATACATCGCACGAAGCTGGAGCGAGCTGATCAGTTGTTCGCTGATCATGCCGGGGAATTGTTATCTCCGCCAACACGCGATCAATTGGCAGAGATGCCGGAATGGACAAGACATGAGTTCCGCGTGCCACGCAAGTCTCCATCGGACATCTATATTTCCGGCTTGGGATGGATCAGGGTAAATAGCGAGAACGGAGCTCTGGTTGCGATTCATGCTCCTCGGGGAGTCCGTGTGCTTTTGCGGCCTGCGTTGATATAACGTTGCTGTAACCATGTTATAGGGCGGCAAGGAACAGGTACTGTACTGGTTCCTGCCGCCATTCATGTATTTGTGCGGCCTAATATTTTGCAATATGGGGGAGAGCGACGATGAACAGCGGGGAGTCTGAAGCGACTGAACAAGGTCTTGTACTATTGGGCGTATTGGGTGATCCAATCAAGCACTCCAAATCGCCTCTTATGCATAAAATAGCTTTGCAGGCAGCGGCGATTGAAGGAGATTTTGTACCTCTTCATGTAAAACCGGATCAGCTGGAAGATGCCATGAAGGGGATTCGCGCTTTGCATTTCCGCGGAGTCAATGTGACGATTCCCCATAAAGTCGAGGTTATGAAATATCTGGATGAGATTGATGAAGGTGCCAGACTCATTGGCGCTGTCAATACGATAGTAAATGATAATGGACGGCTTAAGGGGTATAACACGGACGGAATTGGCTACGTACGTTCCCTCAAAGAAGAGACTTCTGTTGAGTTGAAGGGAGCAAGAATTGCTGTGCTTGGAGCCGGAGGGGCTGCTCGTGGCGTGATTCATGCTCTGTTGGAGGAGCAGCCGGAATCGGTCATTATTTTGAACCGAACACGTGACAAAGCTGAGCAACTGGCATTAGAGTGGACGACGGAAGCGATCCCAGTGAGGGGTTATTCCAACGAGGATGCCAAGAGCGTGCTCGCCACAGTGAATGTTTTGATTAACACAACCTCGGTGGGAATGTCTCCTTTATCGGATGAACTTCCACTGGAAACGAGCTTGATTCCGGAGGGAATCATTGTGAGTGATTTGATCTACAACCCGTTGGAAACGAGACTTTTACAGGAAAGCCGTGAACAGCGCGGCTGCACTGTACATGGGGGCTTGGGCATGTTTGTGTACCAGGGGGCTGTGGCTTTTGAGTATTTTACAGGGGTTGTCCCTGCTGTAGAGCAAATGAGAGCGGCTGTGCTGAGTAGCCTGTCGTAAGTAAGAGGGTACATTAAAATTATGGAAATGCTGCATTGCATATGTGGCGACGAAGGGGTTAAATATACATGTTAACAGGTAAACAAAAAAGATATCTGCGCTCAATGGCGCATCATTTGGACCCGGTTTTTCAAGTAGGCAAAAACGGTACGAATGAGCATCTTATGCGTCACATCAACGATGCGATTGAAAAGCGTGAGCTGATGAAAGTACAAATTTTGAACAACTGTTTGGACGACAAGCATGAAATTGCGGAAGAACTGGCCGCGGAAACAGGTTCTGAGCTTGTACAGATCATCGGGAGCACTATTATTTTGTACAAAGAATCCCGTGATCATAAGGAAATTGAGTTGCCTAGAGGATAACATGCGGGGAGAAAATTATGAAAATCGGTATTATGGGTGGTACATTTGACCCGATTCATATTGGACATCTGCTGGCTGGAGAAGCGGCAAGAGATGCCTATGGACTAGATCAAGTATGGTTTATGCCTTCTCATATTCCTCCGCACAAGCATCAGGCGGGGGCGAGCGGTAAAGAGCGTCTGGAGATGACGAGTGAAGCGGTGGCGGGTCATCCTGCTTTTGAAGTGCTGGATATTGAAGTGCTTCGCGGGGGAGTATCCTATACCATTGACACGATCAAGGAGCTTCAGGAGTTGCATTCTGCTGTGGATTTTTATTTTATTATTGGTGCGGATATGGTGAACTACTTGCCTCATTGGCAGGGAATTGAGGAACTGGCGCAGCGAATTTGTTTTATTGGTGTTCGGCGACCAGGATTCCAGCTTGCAATGGATGAGTTGCCACATTATTTGCAGGACAAGGTACTGTTGGCAGATATGCCAGTGGTGGACATTTCGTCCACGGATATTCGAGAGCGTGCTGCGGAAGGGCGCACTATCCGTTATCTTGTGCCTGATCGAGTGCATGACTATATTACAAGGGGCGGTTTGTATGAAGTACAGCCGTGAGCAATTAATGGAAGCCGTATCTGGTCAAATGCCTGAAAAACGCTGGAAGCACACACTAGGTGTTATGCATACCTCAGTGGAGCTTGCGAAGCGTTATGGAGTAGATCCGGATAAGGCCGAACTGGCGGCTATTTTGCATGATGTAGCGAAATATTGGCCTGTTCAGCAGATGGAAGAGGTGATTCGCAGTCATCCCGAATGTGATCAGGAGCTTTTGGAACATGACAAGCAGCTCTGGCATTCAGAGGTAGGATACTGCGTTGCAGCAAGAGATTACGGAGTGGATGATTCTGAAATAAGGAATGCGATCCGCTGGCATACGTCAGGACGCGTAGGTATGAGCCTGCTGGACAAAGTCGTGTGTCTCGCTGATTACATCGAACCGGGACGGGATTTTCCCGGGGTTGAGCATATCCGTAAACAGGCAAAGAAAAGTTTGGAGCAGGGCCTTGTCGCTGGATTTGACTCCACAATTTCATTGTTGCTGGAGAAGAAAAAGGTTATTTTTCCACTGACAGTCTTGTCGCGCAATGACTTGATTCAACAACTAAAACAGAGAAAAACGGAGGTTCATGAATGACCCTAACTAATGAGCAATTAATGCAAACAGCGGTTGATGCCGCAAATGATAAAAAAGCAATGAATATTGTCGCACTGGATTTGCGGGGAATATCACTAGTAGCTGATTATTTTGTCATCTGCCACGGTAATTCGGATACACAGGTACAGGCGATTGCAACAGAAATTCGCAAACGCGCTCATGATGAAGGTGTAACTATCAAAGGAATCGAAGGGATGGATTCCGCCCGTTGGGTTCTAATGGATTTGGGGGATGTCGTAGTGCATGTCTTCCATCGCGACGAGCGCGAATATTACAACATTGAACGACTCTGGTCGGATGCTAAGGTTGTGGAAAAGGTATGAGTTTGATCGCCGGTACTTATGTCACCATTATGGTGGATCGTGAGGTATCTCCTTTCGGCTACTTTCTCACTGTTGGTGAGCAGGATGTGCTGCTGCACTATACGGAGCTGACACGTGAAATTGAAGTTGGTGAACGGTTGGAGGTATTTATTTTTCACGATACAGAGGACCGTTTGGCCGCAACCATGAAAAAGCCGTTCTTGTCGTTGGGCGAAATGGCTAAGCTTGAGGTGGCCGATGTGCATCCGCGTTTGGGTTGTTTCCTGGAGATGGGATTGGGTCGTCAGCTTTTGCTGCCGATTCGTGAGTTGCCAGAAAACCGAGATTTGCATCCTCGGGTGGGCGACTACGTGTATGCCATTATGGAGCATGACAAGCAAGGCAGATTGCGGGCTAAGCTGGCAGGGGAACAGGAACTGGCTCCGTTGTGCTTCCACGCCCCTGATTCGTGGCTGAATACGTGGGTGCAGGCGACTGTGTACAAGCCGCTTCAAATGGGCACATTCGTTCTGGTGGACGGAGGTGTGCTTGGTTTTGGCGCGATTGGGATGATTCACTCCTCAGAACGCAACCGGATGCTTCGCTTGGGCGAAGAGGTTAAGGTACGGGTCACGCTTGTTCGCGAAGACGGTCGGGTCAATCTGGCAATGTCGCCACGCAAGGAAGTGGGCCGTGATGAGGATGCGGATCGATTGATTGCTTTTCTGAAAGAGCGTCCGGGCGGCGGTATGCCTTACTCCGACGCAACACCGCCGGATATTATCAAGCAACGGTTTGGTATTAGTAAATCCGCCTTCAAGCGTGCGATGGGCAAGCTGATGAAGGAAGGAATGGTTACACAAAAGGAAAACTGGACCTACCTGGTGGAGAAAATGCCGAAACCGAAGGACGGGAATGGGGAATAAAAAATGGCTTCTTACCGGAAGTTTGCCTATGTGTATGATGAGCTGATGCAGGACATGCCGTACCCGGACTGGTTGCGCTTTGCACGGCAGGCTTGGGATCAGTACGGGATGCCGCATACGGTGGCCGAGCTGGGCTGCGGAACGGGTTCAATTACGATTCCCCTGGTTAACTCAGGGTTCGAAGTGGCTGGAATCGACTTATCCTCTGACATGCTGGCAGTAGCCCGTCGCAAAATGGAAACCACTCCACAGGGACAGCGATTGTTTCGTGAGGGAAGCGTTCGCTGGATACAGCAGGATATGAGAGAATGGATTTTACCCGAGCCTGTGGATTCTGTAATTTCTTTTTGCGATTGTCTGAATTACTTGTTGGAGGAAGAAGATATCATTTCTACTTTTCGCAGAACGCATGTTGGTCTGAAGCCTGGCGGAACCTTTTTGTTCGATGTGCATCATCCCCAGACGTTTTTACGTTATGATGAAGAGCAGCCTTTCGTACTGGACGAACGCTCTATCTCATATATCTGGACATGTGCGTTGGACACTCCCCGTTGTGAAATTGAGCATCATCTTAGTATCTTTGCGAAAGCAGAACATGAAGGACGCGATCTATACCAGCGTTTCGAGGAAATACATGTACAACGTGCCTATGACCCAGACTGGATGAAGGCAGAATTGTCCAAAGCGGGTTTTCGCGATGTGAAGGTATATGCGGATTTTGAATGGGTAGAAGCAGAAGATGACGCGGCGAGACTGTTTTATGTTGCTGTAAAATAGCAAAGATTCATTGAACGAATATGGGAAAAAAAAGACGCTTTTCATGATGACATGAAGGGCGTCTTTTTGCACTTATATATTCACTTTATAGTTCAACTGAAGCTCATCACCCGGTACACCCCGAATGCCCCAGTTCTGTTTGGGTGTTTCAAATATAGTAATCTCAAGATCCTGTGGAGAAATACCCAAAAGATCGTTAATTCTTTGGAATAACAGGCTAATGAGTTGCTTCTTAGCTTCTATCGTTCTGCCTTCAAAGATACTGATTTCAATAATGGTGTACGCCTCAGAGCGACCATCGGCATATATAAAATCTTCCTGATCCATAGGAAAAAAACGATGAAACCTCTTGTCAGGAGGATATTTGAACGCATCCACCACAGCAGAATGAATCACCTCTGAAAGTTGCTTTTTGATTGGATTTAGAGTCTCTTTTATTCCGTAAATTTTAATTTGTGCCATGTCTCAGCTCACCTTTCTTATCTCAACTCATCTCAGCTTGAAGCGATTTAACTCGGAATTATTATAAAACATTCGTATGCATGTGTCATGAAAATTTAGTATGGAGAGGGCTCTTAACACCAAAGGTAGTCCTTATTTGACTTTTTTCGCGGTTTTCAATATAATAGTGCCATTATTAACGGTTAAACAATCGCTGATGAGGAATAGTAGCTTTGTCTGGACATGTAGAGAGCCGGCGGGTGGTGCAAGCCGGTTGACAGCACAAAGTGAACTCGCCTCGGAGATATGCGTCCAACGCAGGAACGCCCTATACTGGTGCTTGTATCCTGTTATTAACCCGCATCGGATCACCTCCGTTATCAGGTGCAAAGGGAGTAGAACGCGAAGAACGCTTTCTGCTAACTAGGGTGGTACCACGGGAATATAACCTCTCGTCCCTAGCGCTGACACGCTACGGGATGCAGAGGTTTTTTTGTTGCATACCGTTTGAGGAGGAAAAGACAATGACAGACACACAGCCGAAGCACGGCTATCAACCGCAAAGTATTGAACCAAAATGGCAGAAATATTGGGATGAGAACAAGACGTTCCGCACCGGGGAAGAACCGGGCAAACCGAAGTTTTATGCTTTGGATATGTTTCCGTACCCATCTGGAGCCGGCCTGCATGTAGGCCACCCGGAGGGCTACACAGCTACGGATATTGTTTCACGTTATAAAAGAATGCGCGGCTACAACGTACTGCATCCGATGGGTTGGGACGCCTTCGGTCTGCCTGCGGAGCAGCATGCGCTGGATACAGGGGAGCACCCACGCGAAATTACGGTGAAAAACGTAAATAACTTCCGCCGTCAAATCAAATCGCTCGGCTTCTCCTACGACTGGGATCGTGAAATCAGCACGACGGATCCTGATTATTACAAATGGACACAATGGATCTTCATCCAGCTGTACAAGCGCGGCCTTGCATATGTAGCTGAAGTACCTGTGAACTGGTGCCCAGCGCTGGGAACGGTGCTGGCGAATGAAGAAGTTATTGACGGTAAGAGTGAGCGTGGCGGTCATCCGGTCGTCCGTAAACCAATGCGTCAATGGATGCTGAAAATTACGGAATACGCGGATCGTCTGCTGGATGATCTGGAGGAACTGGATTGGTCTGAGAGTATTAAGGATATGCAACGGAACTGGATCGGTAAGTCTACCGGGGCAGAGGTTCGTTTTCCGATTGAAGGCTATGACGAGCAACTCACAGTATTTACAACTCGCCCAGATACACTGTTCGGCGCAAGCTACTGTGTGCTGGCACCAGAGCAGGAATTGGTGGATATTATCACTACGCCTGAGCAAAAGGATGCTGTACAACAGTACCGTGAACAAGCTGCTCGTAAAAGCGATCTGGAGCGTACGGATCTGGCCAAGGATAAAACAGGCGTATTCACAGGAGCTTATGCAGTGAACCCAGTGAACGGCGAAAAGCTGCCGATCTGGATTGCTGACTATGTACTGGCAGGCTACGGAACTGGAGCGATTATGGCTGTACCTGCTCACGATACGCGTGACTGGGAATTTGCCAAGCAATTCGGATTGAATATCATTGAGGTTGTCCAAGGTGGAGATGTGGCTAATGAGCCATATACTGAGGATGGACCGCACGTGAATTCAGGCCCGCTGAATGGACTTACCAACGAGGAAGCGATTCCGAAGATGATTGAATGGCTGGAAGCCGAGGGCAAAGGACACGGCAAAGTCACCTACCGCCTGCGTGACTGGCTGTTCAGCCGTCAACGCTATTGGGGCGAGCCGATTCCGGTAATTCATCTGGAGGATGGAACGATCAAAACGGTTCCTGAGGACCAACTTCCGCTCGTACTGCCGGAGATGGACAATATTAAGCCTTCAGGTACAGGTGAATCCCCGCTGGCGAACGCAACAGATTGGGTGGAAACCATTGATCCTGAGACAGGTATGAAAGCACGTCGCGAGACGAATACAATGCCACAATGGGCAGGAAGTTGCTGGTATTACCTGCGCTTTATTGATCCGAAAAATAACAAAGAGCTTGTATCCAAAGAGAAACAACGTGAATGGATGCCTGTTGATTTGTATATTGGCGGAGCTGAACATGCGGTTCTTCACTTGCTGTATGCCCGTTTCTGGCATAAGGTATTGTATGATATCGGCGTAGTGGAAACGAAAGAGCCTTTTTATAAGCTGGTCAACCAGGGTATGATTTTGGGCAACAACAATGAAAAAATGAGTAAATCACGCGGTAATGTCATTAATCCTGATGATATTGTCAATACGTTTGGCGCCGATACGCTGCGTATTTATGAGATGTTTATGGGGCCGCTGGAAGCGACCAAGCCATGGAATGAGAATGGGGTAGAGGGAGCGCATCGTTTTCTGTCCCGCGTATGGCGCCTGTTTGTTTCCGAGGATGGTAGCCTGAACGATAAAATTACAAATGACGGCGGTAGCGATGAGTTCAATCGTACTTGGCATAAAACGCTGAAAAAAGTAACCGAAGATCTGGATGCACTGCGCTTCAATACAGCGATCAGCCAGCTGATGATCTTCACCAACGATGCATATAAAGCAGACCTTCTGCCGCGTGCAGCAATGGAAAACTTCGTGCAAATGCTGTCGCCGCTTGCACCCCATCTGGCCGAGGAATTGTGGCAGCTGCTGGGGCACAATGATAGCATTACCTACGCGGCTTGGCCTGCTTATGATGAAGCATGGACGGTGGACGCCGAAGTGGAAATTGTTGTGCAAGTGAATGGTAAAATTGTGCAGCGTGCAACGATTGCCAAGGATCTTGATGCTAAAGCGATGGAAGCATTCGCTGTGTCGTTGGACAATGTTCAGCAGGCACTGGCCGGCAAAACGATCCGCAAGGTAATTGCTGTTCCAGGTAAGCTGGTTAATATTGTTGCCGGTTAATTGGCTTTAAGCCGAAGGAGACATCTATCTTTTGCATGTCCTCTTCATATTTGTTGTGCGTTACCTGTATCAGCTCGGGAAAGACACTATGCAGGCTGATGTCCAACAGTGCGAGAGCTTCGGCGGTAATACCTCCGGGAACCGCTACTCTGGCCTGTAACTCGGCTGGTGTCATCCCGCCTTCCGTGAGCAGCTTTCCAGTGCCGATGATCATTTCACCGGCCAGTGCGCATAGCTCCGTACGGTCCATACCTGTAGCTTGAACTGCGGCTTGAATCCACTGGTCCATAAAAAAGGCCAAGAAAGCAGGACCACAACTCGAAAAATCCGACGTGATCCGAGTATAAGATTCTTTAACCCGAATCGGCCTGCTGATGTGGGACATAAGCTCTTCCAGAAGGAAGCGGTCCTCCTCTGTAATCCGGCTTCCATGGATGCATAGTGAGGCTCCGCTGCCTACTTGGTGGGTGATACTGGGGATAATTTTGGACACTTTAGCTTTCAGTGCATGCTCTAAAATACGAATCTGCACCGGGCTTGTGATAGATACGACGATTTGCTCTTCTGTAATGACGTTGCGTATTTCATCCGTTACGGCTTTTGATTCCAGCGGCTTCACACAGATAAACAGAACATCGCTTTCCGCTGCCGTTTCACGGTTGCTTTGGACTGCATGCAAACCTGGATAACGACGGGCTAGCTCGGTTACCTTGGAATGCGTTCGATTACTTGCTGATATTTGCTGCGGCTTGAGTGCGTTAGAATGAATAAAAGACTGAATTAGCAGACTTCCCATGCTGCCAGTCCCGATAAATCCAACTTTCATTGTTCAACGTCCTCCTTTCATACTTTGCGGTATAGACGCTGTGCTGTCAGCTGTCATTCTTCTTAGTGTATGCGCCTGGTCTTGGCCGACATGACGAATTTTATGTCTGAGCATGTTAGATCGTGCCCGGGGTCGTACCACTTTATTGTAAAAATGCTCACAGCGAGACCGTATGGAGGTTGTTTACACCCTCCGGCTAAACGGGAATTGGACAGACTTGCTCTGTTTGATAGAGGCGGTGTTTTCAGTCGGCTCAATTTCTCGAATCCATGTGGAGTAGGGGACGATACGGAAATGAAACGCGTATGGACAGGAACAGCGATAACGCTTGCTGTAATCGGCAGTGGACTTATTTTATTTGCCGGAGGACAGCGTTCTGAGCCGCAAGAAGAGTGGACTTTACTTAACCATAAGGTGGAGCAGGCTGTGGCGATGGATTCAGAGCCAAATGAGTCGCAGCGCAGCAGTGACTATGCCCAGGAAAAGCCTGCTGTAAAAGAACCTTCAGACAAAGCTGAGCGCAGTAGGAATGCCGAAGCCGCTTACAAAGTGAAAAGTGATACTGTGCAGATATCTACTGGTGTATCTGCTGCTGTGAGCGGAAACTCTATTGCGGGAAATTCGAGTGCCGTAAAGCAGTCAGGTGTTGCGGATCCGACCTCAGACACAGGTATTGTCAGTTCGAGTGGTGCAACGACGAGTAGGACCAATACGGTAAGTGATTCGGTTACTACACCCGTTTCCGGCGGAAAAAAGGTAAACATCAACACGGCGACTGCTGCCGAGTTAATGGAGCTACCAGGGGTTGGGTCTAAGAAAGCCGAGGCTATTTTGAACTACCGCAATCAGCACGGGGCGTTCAAACGTGTGAATGATTTGGATCATGTAAAAGGAATCGGAGCTAAAATGTTGGCGAAAATGAAGCCGTATGTCAGCTTGTAACTTATGTAATAATTACAATGTTTATACCCTGAGAACGGCGGTAGCGGATATGGTTTACGTTTTAACTTGTTTATACGGGAGAGATGGAAATGAGTGCAGATGTACGCAAGGACTGGGACACCTACTTCATGGATATCGCTTATATGGTATCCACCCGTTCGCGCTGCGCGCGGCGTCATGTTGGAGCCGTACTTGTACAAGGTAAAAAGCTCTTGGGGACGGCCTATAATGGAGCACCATCGGGGGTGCCTGACTGTTCAGAGGCAGGTTGTATGATTTCAGAGGAGTATGAGGTCGTTCACCGTGATGGGCACGAGGAAATGGTTAAAAAGCAGCGTTGTATTCGCACTATTCATGCAGAGCAGAACCTGCTGCTGTTTACTGACCGAATTGATCGTGAAGGCTCTTCAGTATATGTCACCGACCAGCCATGCTGGACGTGTGCCAATATGTTGGCGAACAGCGGTATTGTGGAGATTGTATACCACCGACCTTATCCCAAAGATGCCGACAAGGTTCGTGCTATGATGGAGGAAAAGGGCATCGCTTTTCGCATGCTGAAGACCTATCATCCACCAAAAGAAACGCTGATGGATGTTATGAATTAAAAAGTAAACGAGGAAGAACCTCTGACGAATGCTATTTTGTCAGAGGTTCTTTTTGTTTTGTGTTTTTAAACAGAAAGCAATGTTTGCTACCGGAAGGTGATCGTATTCAAGCTAAGCTTGTGTTAACTAGACCTATATTGACCCTTACTGTTTGTTGGATTACAGGAAGTGCAGGAGCATGTCTGTATTCTGGACGTATGCTTTTGTTACTCTGGGCGGGGATTACTCTGATCTTTCCGCTTATAGCTTTATTGATGAAAATCCCCATCCGGCATATGGTGTTACTTTGGCTTGTATTCAGCGGAGGTGGATTTCATTGGTTTTGGCATGATATGCATAATGTTAGCAGTATTCCCGATGCTCTTCATGTATCGTCATCTATGGTGGAAGACATGCCTGTTCAAGCAGCAGGGTTTATCGCTTCTGAAGTGCAGGTAGATGGTGATCGAACACAGTTTGAGATGAGAGTTACTTCAATCAATCACTTCGGAAATCATTCGAACAAGGACGAGAATCGTGCACCAATTTCTGAACAGGTCATTGTTCATATCAAGTTGGCTGCCAAGCAGGAACAGCAACTTGCGGCAGCATGGCAACGTGGAGATGCGATCCTACTGCGTGGCACCTTAAAGGCTCCTGCAAAAGCGGGGAACTTTGGTGGCTTTGATTACAGTGAATACCTGCACACACAGGAAATCCACTGGTTTTTCAAAGGCGATGGGGCAGCCTCGTTACAGAAGCAGGATGCTTCACTATGGAACCGCTACACTTTGTTCAGGTGGAATGACCAGCTTAGGGAGCAGCTAGGACAGAGAATGGAACTGGCATTTACATCGCTTCATCACGCAGGATATATGAAAGGACTGGTACTTGGGGTAACAGATGAGTTGGACCCAGCAACCTATAACGAGTTTACGCAGCTTGGTTTAACGCATATTTTAGCAATATCGGGCATGCATGTGGCGGTATATGCAGCTACACTATTATATCTACTCAGGCTGTTACGAGTTAGCCGCGAGACATCTCTTACGGTCGTGATGATACTCATTCCGGCTTATGTCCTGCTGACTGGTGCTTCTGCCTCTGTTGTGAGGGCAGGAATTATGGCGATGATCGGCTTGTTTGCAGCCCGACGAGGGTTGCTCAAAGACGGACTTAATATTCTAAGTATATCCGCGCTGCTCATGCTGATTTGGAATCCATATTATCTACTTAGCGTCAGCTTTCAGCTTTCCTTTTTGGTGACAGGTGGGTTGCTCATTTATATGCCGCTTATGAAGCCGTTTTTCGCCAAATGGCCTTTCCTGATCGGCGGTGAAGTTGCGATTACAATTACGGCACAGCTTGTTTCGTTTCCAATGACGGTATTCTACTTTAATCAATTTTCGCTGCTATCATTTGCGGCCAATTTTGTGCTTGTACCCCTTATTACATATATCGTCCTTCCATTGGGTACGGTGGCGATGGGAGTTGCCTTTTTGTGGGGGGATGGGGCTCGCATTTTTGCTTGGCCGGCAGAGCAATTGAACGATTTGACTTTTTTACTAGTAAAATGGCTGAATGTGGATGATGCTTATGTGAGTAATTGGCCGTCTTCCTCCATTCTGTGGGTCATAGCGTATTACGTAGCTTTGTACAGTGTTTTGTACTGGCTCACAACGTGGCTGACATCCCGCAGAAAAACGAACGACATTACCGTCTTGGACTCTACTCCCAATTCATCAACTATCTATACAGGATTAGCAGCTTCTTCAGAGTGGGCGGCTATAGTGCATACGGCTCTTGAACCTGAGGGAGCAGGGAGATTTGCGCGTCGACAGTGGAATGGTTATCGTAATTTGGCACTGGCTCTAAGTGTTATTGCTTGGCTTGGAATATTGTATACAGGTTACCAATCTCCTGGTGAGGGGAATACGGGAATTGTTCAATATCTGGATGTGGGCCAAGGTGACAGCATTTTAATCACAACGCCGGGCGGGAAACATATCTTGGTTGATGGCGGGGGGACAATGGACTTTGCAACAGGGAAAAATGCTTGGCGCAAGCGTGCAGATCCCTACGAGGTAGGTAAAGATACGCTTGTACCCTTACTAAAGCAACGAGGTGTGCATCGACTAGATGCTGTCATTTTAACACACGGAGATCATGATCATGCCGGAGGATTACAAGCTGTGCTTGACCAGATTCCCGTATCTACCTTGTTTTTTAATGGTACCCTGACAGATAAAGCTCCATTCCGTAAGCTGTTGAACACGGCTTTAGATAAGCAGATCAAGCTGTACGGGGCACATCATAGCATGGAATGGGAACCAGACCAGGCTACGAAAATCCGCTTTCTCTATCCGTTTACGCTACCGGATAACGAATCTGAACAGCTGCCTGTTATGAAGGAACAAAATCATTACTCTGTTGCCATGATATTGGAGATGGAGGGAGCCTCCTTTTTGTTCACAGGAGATATGGATGATGCAGCAGAGTCATTGTTGCTTGCTGAATTAACCCCTTCTTCATTCCGTTTGAAAGATGAGGGAGCAACGGGAGGGGCAAGGAATGCTATAGATGTCATGAAAATAGCACATCACGGCAGCAAGTATTCTACCTCGGAAGAGTGGTTATCCTACTGGCGACCGAGAGTATCTGTCATTTCGGTCGGTGCGACCAATACTTACGGACATCCGAATGAAGCGGTATTGGAACGTTTGTCAGCAGTTGATTCTGCTATATATCGAACCGATACGATGGGAGAGATACAGATTCGAGCACAGCCAGGAAAACTGAGTGTGCGGTACCAACGCAAACAGTACAAAACAGATACGAATACAACAACACACTAAAACGGGTGCTCACTCTTAGGAGTGTGTTGTTTGCTTTGAATCCAATCTACATGGACAGTAGCTGTAAGCTTTGATAGAATCAAATGAGCTATGAAAATGAGAATCATTATTAATAGGGAAAATATTGTGAGTTATTTTAAATTTAGAGCTTCAGCTTGTTTGTTCATCATTTCGTTAATGCTGGTATTGAGCGCAATGCTACAAGTGGGGGTGAGACTGCAACGGAAAGCGGTCAATCGGCTGCTGCCAAGACCACATCAACTGGAGATGAAGCTGCCACGCGTACATATGAAAGTGATAAAGGTACAATTACTCTTCTTATTTAATGTTGGGTATTAGAGGTGATGGAGCAGCCAAGGAAAAGATATTTTATCTAAAAGCGTGTGAAGAACCTTTCTGCCGTTAAATCAGGTAAAGTATATCAATACTCAATCGAAGATTTTTATTTTCAAGATCTTGCTCTGACTTATCAATTAGAATGCATATCGGATTTTTTGATTTCCAAGAAGTAACAATATGATATTGCAGCTCGATAGGCTAGCAATTAGATGTAGTAGGAGCTAAGGGAAGGTGACTACCTTCCCTTTTTCTGTTATTCTAAGGGAGGATACGCTGGGGATTCTGGGCTTTTTGGTATAATTTTTTTTGTTGAAAAAATAAAATTAGTGTCAGACGTCTATCCTGCAACAATTTGTAAAAGGGATACGTCTGTAATATTGCAGGGAGAGGGGGATCCTTTGTGGTAGAGCAGGGACTCATTCGAGCCGCTCAATCGGGCGATCGCGACGCTCTCATTACCCTATTAAGAGAGATAGAACAGCATGTGTACCGTACGGCATATTACATTCTAAACAATGAGCAGGACGCCATGGATGCTTCACAAGAAGCCCTCATACGGATCTATTCCAAAATTAACTCTTATGAGGAAAAAGCGCAGTTTAAAACCTGGGTCCAACGCATTGTAACGAATATATGCATCGACAAATTCAGAAGAACGAAGCCCTCGGTTTCCATTGACGAGCACGACATGATATTCAACGATCCCCAAAATGTGGAGGTCGAGGTGTTGACCTCTTACATGGCACAGGATGTTCGTGAGGCTATACAACAGCTTCCGGAGCACCACCGGACGGTAATTGTCTTAAGATATTTGCAGGATTTCTCCTATAACGAGATTGCAGATTCTCTGGATTTGCCGCTAAATACGGTCAAGTCATACTTATATCGTGCAAGACAGCAATTGCAAGGGCTACTTCAGGAATATCAGAAAGGTGGTGTATCAGGATGAAGTGTGGGGAAGAGGTGATGGATTGGATGCAGCGTTATGTGGATCATGAGCTGGGCGAAGAAGAGACGTCCCAATTAATGAACCATATTGCGACTTGCCCGGACTGTGCGGAAAAATTTCTTATTCTTCAGACACTCTCTCGCGAGCTGGAGGAATTGCCTGCGGTTTCCCCGGCGTTCAGCCTGGTGGATTCCATCCTGCCTCAGCTTGATGCCATTGACCGCGCACGTGAAGAGCAGGGAAGTGCGCTTCAGGAAATGCAGCCTGTGGCTGTAGAGCCTGGACCAGTGCCTAGACAACGTACCCAGCCTATACCTTGGTGGAATCGAATGGCTGGGCGCGCTGCTATAGGCGTGGCTGCCGCTGCTGTTGTACTGGGGATTGTAGTATTTAACTTCGAGCCTAAAACAGTACAAGATGCGGAAGGCATACTTACTACCCAGTCGCCCGAAGTGACGAATCCGCAGAATCAGACGGAAACTCTTCCAGGTACAGCCAATGGCAGTGGAGGACATGATACAGCCATTGGTTCGGATTCTACAAAGCAGCCGTCAGAGCAGGGGCAAGAAACGGATGCATCTCAGCCACCTGCGGATAAAGATCCTGGCCTGAGCAAACAAGGTGCAACTAATGCAGACGATGAAAAGAACTCTTCCAAACGGGATGCTGGGGAACGTGACGATCAGCGAGCTGGGGAGGAAGATTCGACGAAGTCTGCACAAGCCGAACATTCTTCTCGTCAGGATGAAGGGCATGGACAGCTACGTACGGATCGTCAGGTGACAAAGGAAAATCCGTCTGCTGGAGATGCTCCTAAATCTGAGGACAAACAGCTAAGTCAGGAAAAATCTGATCAATCCACGATTGCTCCTGATGAACAGTTGGAACCGAAAATGGAAAAAGCACCCCTAGCGGGTACTGCTCAGGACGATAATAATGGTAACACAAGTACGAATGATTCATCTTCGTCGCTTAGTCAGGATTTGAAGGTACAGGATCGAATTGCGTCAAATGAAGCGTCGAAAGAAGCGACTTCCAGAAGCATCACCAAGGATTCGGGCAATGCCTTGGGAACGGATAGCAGCAATGCAGCTTCTAATGATCAGCAATCATCCGTGTCACAAGACCCGGTTCGTAAAGAAGGCTTTGTATCTAATTCACTGGTCTCTCCGGACAACAATAATGCTTCCAACTATAGTGCCCAATCTGCCTCTACAGATCAGCTCAACTCGCCTGATGGTAGCTATGCGGTGGCTATTGAGGGCAAAAAGCTGAAAGTGTATAAGCTTTCCGATAACGGTGTAGACCGAACAACACTGGAAGTCCGTACTCTAAAAGGTGCCTGGGTCAAAGGAAGCTGGTCGGAAGACAGCCAGACCTTTATGTATGAGACGGAGCAGGATGGGACTGCAAGTAAATATACGTACACCGTTCCGCGCAGCACTGGAAAATAGTTTCCCGAAGTTGACACACTTTTAAAAACAGGGAATAAACTATATGAACCGACGTCGTATCCCGACGGCCGAAAGTTTCTAGAGCTTTCTGCTGCCGTGTTGATATAGATGGTGGTGAAGGGATCCTGCCTATAGGTAGGGTCCCTTCGTTTGTGTCATGACTTGCCTTCCGCTCGGATGTCAGGTACGATCAGTGGGTGGGGGGAACGGAAAATGGATGTAAAAACAGCCTCTAAGGCTATTCGCAAAGGTGACATTTCGCCAGTGTATTTGCTATACGGTAGTGAAAAATACCAAATGAAGCAGTTTGTTGAGATGCTTAAAGAGAAAGTGGTGGAAGAGGAGCATCGTGACTTCGCCATCATTCCTTATGATTTAACCGAAACGCCAATTGAGGTGGTCGTGGAGGAGGCGGAAACAGCGCCTTTTCTTGTGCCAAAGAAGCTGATTATTGTACGGGATACCAGTGTATTTGCAGCAGGCAAAGATAGCGGTAAGATAGAGCACCGGCTTGAGACGCTGTTGACTTATATGGATAACCCGACTGACTATAGCGTCATCGTTTTTACGGTTCAGGCTGAAAAGTTGGATGAACGGAAAAAGATTGTCAAAAAGCTAAAAAGTGATGCTTCGGTTATTGCCTTTGCTCCAATGGGTGGAGATGATCTTGTGGCTTGGATCCATAAGCGTGCAGGAGAAAGAGAAGTGCAATTGGCTGCAGGAGCTGCTGAAAGCCTCATTCAATTCACAGGTACTGGGCTGCAATCCTTGGCTGCCGAGATAGACAAGCTGTGTTTATACGCAGGAGCACAGGGAACGATTTCATCCGCTGATATTGAATCCCTGGTGCCTCGTAACACAGAGCAAAACGTATTTGCGATGGTTGAGGATCTGGCTAATTTGCGGCTGGATAAGGCGCTCAGTATTTTTTATGAGTTGCTTAAGCAAAAAGAGGAACCGATCAAGATTGCCGCTTTGATCACGCGACAGTTCCGTATTATGTTGCAGGTCAAAGAACTGGCAGGTCAAAGCTATTCCCAGCAACAAATTGCGAGTCAGCTTAGTTTGCATCCTTATGGGGTGAAAGTTGCGGGGGACCAAGCGCGGAGGTTCCGCCCTGAGCAGCTACGTCAGCTTCTCTACGAATTGGGCGAGCTGGATTATCATATGAAAACAGGTGTCGTTGACAAGGTACTGGGACTGGAGCTATTTTTGATGAAAATGGGTGCGGGGGCTTCGATCTAATTCCACTCATGTGCTGCTAATAGAGTCAGCTTATGTAGCGCAGAATGCTGATGCTGTAAACAAATAAAAGTTATAAACTAAAAAAACCTGATCAGCCAAGGCTGGTCAGGTTTTTTTCATTAACGTATGAAAGTAGCTCTTGCTTACGCTTGAGCTGTAAGAGCGTTAAGTTTTTTCGCCAAGCGAGATTTCTTGCGAGCAGCTGCGTTTTTGTGGATCAGACCTTTAGTTACAGCCTTGTCCAGCTTTTGGGAAGCTACTTTGAAAGCAGCAGCAGCAGTTTCAGCTTCGTTACCTACCAACGCTGTATCGGCAGCTTTTACTGCTGTACGAAGCGCGGATTTTTGGGAAGCGTTCAACGCACGGCGTTTGTCGCTAGTTTTAACGCGTTTGATAGCGGATTTGATGTTTGGCATTACATTCACCTCCTGTAAAGGCATTACTTATGAACACAAACGTTTCACAACTTAAAATATTTTAGCATGCCACACCTCAAATTGCAATAAGAAAACATTCTGAGGCGATGCGAATTACAGGATGAAAATGGATGTGCATAAACCTGTTGGGTGTCTCGCACACTATAGTCAAAGATGGCATCCAAGGAGGCTCAAAAGATGGATCTGGATTTGCAGAAGTACGCGGTACGCACGGATTTGGCATTAGAGGCAAGAGAATTGGCCGAACGGGATCAGCCTGTACCTCTGGCGGGCATAAGTGAGAACGTGGAGGAAGATGACGGAATCAAAATCACACGGCTGGATGTACTGAATGAAGAAGGAGCCAACCGTATCGGGCGGGTACAAGGGCATTACGTTACACTGGAAGTACCCGGCTTGCGTGAAGGCAATACGGGGCTCCAGCAACGTGTAGCTATTGCATTTGCAAAAGAAATGGAGCATTTTATACAAAAAATAGGGATTTCTAATACGGCAAAGGTACTGGTGGTAGGTCTGGGCAACTGGAACGTCACTCCCGATTCACTGGGTCCGCTTGTCGTTGAGAATTTGATGGTGACTCGTCAATTTTTTGAACTGACACCTGATCAAATCAACCCGGGCTATCGGGATGTGAGCGCAATTGCGCCGGGTGTCCTGGGTATTACGGGGATTGAGTCCAGTGAAATCGTTCAAGGCATCGTGGATCGCACAAAGCCAGAACTGATTATTGCCATTGACGCACTGGCGTCACGTTCACTGGAGCGTGTCAATACGACCATTCAGGTGGCCGATATCGGGATACATCCGGGTTCAGGTATTGGCAACAAGCGGCGCGGTATCACCAAGGATATTATGGGTGTTCCGTGTATCGCTATCGGCGTTCCAACGGTATGCTACGCTTCGACCATTGTCAATAACGTAATTGAACTGATGAAAACACATTTTACCAAAGAAAAGGCTTCTACAAAAGCAATCCTGGGGATGCTGGACGATATTTCAGAACCTGAGAGACTTGGGCTGGTGAGAGAGGTACTGCAACCGCTGGGACATGATCTGATTGTGACTCCTAAAGAAATTGATGAATTTATTGAAGATATCGCGAACATCATTGCTACTGGATTGAACGCTGCTCTGCACGAAGCTGTGGATCCTGGCAATGTCGCCGCATATACGCATTAATCAAGGGTTGATAAAATCGTATTTCCCACAAAAGTCTCTATTTAACAGGAATCTAATCTCTTTCAAAAAGGGAGGTGATATACCTGTGGTAGAGATTTTTTGTGTTCTAGTAATTGTTCTCCGTTCATAGAGTTGAAATATAAGAGATTTCCGCAGCAGATAGGAACCCTATGTTCCAAGTATAAAGCGGGTTTCGACGGGACGAAGGAGGACAAGGCTCACATGAAAAAAATTCAGACCTGGAACGTCGGAAGATGGAGAAGAAAAGGGATCGAAATTTTGGCGATGGGACATACGCTTGTGCTGCTGATCATGGGCTCGGCGCTTTTATTTGTCATTTTGGGGCTAGGGGGATTGGCAGAAAATCGTCTACAAACATCTCCTGTTTCTTCGATGAAAGGATTGGCAGGCTCGGTGTCCAGCGGTTTTTTTGCGGATATGCTAGGTATGGAAGTACCTCATTTGGCACAAAAGAAGCAGCAATCTTCGTTGTCGGGTGAACAATGGTCGCCTTTTGTTTTTCAGATGCTTACAGGCATTAATCCGCAGGATCCCAAAAGTCTCATTTCTCGTGAGATTCCTGGCATGTCTGCAGGAGCACCTGTCTTGCTGCGCAAGGGTTCGGGGAACATCAAGGTAGAGGGTCCTACGGATTATCAGCCCGATCAGGGAACGACGGATGCTCCTGGTGGCTCAGATGCATCTGAGAACCCACCGACTAACACGCCGAATATTCCGACAACGCCGGAAACAGATCCGGTACGTGAGGATCATCCAGGTGATACGGCCAAAGGGGACAAGCGCATATTAATCTACCATTCTCATCCCAGAGAAGCATATAACCCACTACTCAGCAAAACTAGTTCCAATCCCAATTCAGGTTCTAAATCAGCGAATGTGTCAAGGGTAGGGGACTTTGTAAAGAAGAGGCTGGAAAAGCAAGGGATATCCACACTGCATGTAAACAAGGATTATGCTACTACAGTTCAAAATTACAATTGGAACTATTCCTATAAATATTCACGCGAAACGGTTAAGGAAGCTTTAGCTGGAAATAAAGGTTTAACTTATTTGCTTGATATCCATCGGGATTCACAACGTCATGGAAAAACAACAGCAACCATTAATGGACTTTCTTATGCCAAGGTGTATTTTATTATCGGACATGACAACAAAAATTGGCGCGAAAATGAAGCTTTTGCTGCTCGTATTCATGAAAAGCTGGAAAAATCGTATCATGGCGTATCACGTGGTGTATGGGGGAAAGATGGTGGCAAAGGCAACAACGGTGAATACAATCAAAGCTTGTCTTCGCATAGCATTTTAATTGAAATCGGGGGTATTGATAACACCGAGGAGGAGTTGAAACGGACCTCGGACGTTTTGGCGGACATGATCGGTGAAGTGTATTGGGAAGATCAGAAAGCTCAGAAAGCGGGCACTAATGTATCGGATACAAAAAAGAGCAACAGCGATAATTAAATGAGGTAGCAGTAAGGGGGGAAGGTAATGTCTGGACATTTTCGTAAGAAAGCACTTGGATTTGTACTGCTTATGGGGGCAGGTATTCTTCTTGGTATGCAACTGGCAGGATCTGGTCTGCGTTCAGTGTATGGGCCGGAATGGAACGGAGGGGATACGATTCAATCGGTAAATCAACAGAAAATTGCATATGAACAGACGGTTATTGAGGATACACCCGCAGCTAACGGTCGTGCATATAGCGGTACGTATAGCACGAGTAGGAATGTTAAGGTTGAGCCGAAAACGGAAGCGGGTATAAATGAAGCTAGTGGAAGAGAAGAAAATGAGGAACAGACGCAGCTCGGAGCATCCAGATGGTATTCGACGACTGCGCAACATGTCAATACTCAGGGTCTGGAGACACCGCGTGAACTGCTAGCCGTCAAGGGACAGCAAGCCTCGGTGGATACCATGGCGGACAAAACAGCTGGGTTGCTTCAAAACCTGTCGAGACAGGGCATTCGATGGGTCGTATCTGTATTTGATGGAGTAACAGAATAGAAATATTGCTGACCCCCCTTACAACTGCTATAATAAGCTGATTGACACTAGGCATTGTGTGGGGGTAAGGCATGACTGACATTTTGGCAAGACAACGTAAAATTCGGAACTTTAGTATCATTGCACATATAGACCATGGTAAATCCACGCTGGCTGACCGGATTCTAGAATATACCGGTGCACTCACTTCCCGTGAAATGCAGGAGCAAGTGCTTGACCAGATGGAGCTGGAACGGGAGCGCGGAATTACGATCAAGCTCCAGGCAGTGCGACTCACTTATAAGGCCGATGACGGCGAAGAGTACATTTTGAATTTGATTGATACACCGGGACACGTCGATTTTACGTATGAGGTATCCCGTAGTTTGGCAGCCTGTGAAGGTGCTTTGCTGGTAGTAGACGCCGCGCAGGGAATCGAGGCACAGACGTTGGCTAACGTATATTTGGCGTTGGACAACAATCTGGAGATTTTGCCGGTGCTTAACAAGATTGATTTGCCAAGTGCTGATCCTGAGCGGGTAAAGCAGGAAATCGAGGATGTTATCGGCTTGGATACGAGCGAGACCGTACATGCCTCAGCCAAAGCTGGAATCGGCATCAAAGAAATTTTGGAACAGGTGGTCAGAAGTGTGCCTGCTCCGCAAGGTAATCCGGATAATCCGCTCAAGGCACTCATTTTCGATTCGCACTATGATCCTTATAAAGGCGTTATCGTATATGTTCGCGTTGTGGATGGTAGTATCCGAGCCGGTTCGAAAATTAAAATGATGGCGACTGACAAAACGTTTGAGGTTATTGAAGTTGGTGCTTTTATGCCGCGTATGAACATCGTGGACGAGCTGAACATCGGTGATGTTGGCTTTATCGTTGCCGGTATCAAGCATGTGGGTGATACGCGTGTCGGGGATACAGTGACAGATGCAAAAAATCCAACATTAGAACCGATGCCAGGTTATCGGAAAATTAATCCGATGGTATACTGCGGCTTGTATCCAATCGAAACATCGGAGTATAACGATCTGCGTGAGGCGCTTGAAAAGTTACAACTGAACGATGCTTCGCTCAGTTTTGAGCCGGAAACATCAAGCGCGTTGGGTTTTGGCTTCCGTTGCGGCTTCCTTGGTCTGCTTCATATGGACGTTATCCAGGAACGGATTGAACGTGAATTTAACATTCCGCTGATTACAACGGCACCAAGTGTTATTTACCGCATAAAGTTGACGAATGGGGAAACGATCCAGATCGACAATCCATCGAATTATCCGGAAATCGGACGGATTGAACATGTGGAAGAGCCCTATGTAAAAGCAGGCATTATCGTCCCTAATGATTACGTAGGTACGGTGATGGAGCTTTGTCAAACCAAACGTGGTGAGTACGTAAATATGGAATACCTGGATACGACACGGGTAACCATTACGTATCAAATTCCACTGTCTGAAATCGTATATGATTTCTTCGATCAGCTTAAATCAAGTACCAAAGGCTATGCTTCCTTTGATTATGAGATTTCAGGCTATCGCCAGTCCAACCTGGTGAAAATGGATATTTTGTTGAATGGCGAGCAGGTCGATGCACTGTCGTTCATCGTGCATAGAGATCGGGCTTATCATCGCGGACGTATTATCTGTGAGAAGCTGCGCGAGCTAATTCCGCGTCAAATGTTTGAGGTGCCGATCCAGGCATCTGTAGGAACAAAGGTTGTGGCGCGTGAAACCGTTAAGGCGATGCGTAAAAACGTCTTGGCCAAATGTTATGGCGGCGATATTTCTCGTAAACGGAAGCTGCTTGAAAAGCAAAAAGAGGGCAAAAAGCGTATGAAGCAGGTCGGTAACGTAGAAGTACCTCAGGAAGCATTTATGGCGGTACTGAAAATAGATGAGTAAAGTTGTTTGAAGTATTCGTCCATTCTTTCATGGGGCATTTGCCGTGCATGTAGAATGGACGTTATTTATTTGAGCAAGCTATCCAGAGATGGAGTGTTTGTTATCTCAGTTGCAAAAATAGTATAACAACAGTATCTTTAGCGTATTTCTATAGATGCTTTACTCTTACTGCAACACCTACATCACAAAAAAAATGATCGATGGTGGTAGGCAGCAGCGAAGTGGTCCATTTGAATCTGGAGAAGCGTAGTGTTCGCCTTTACTCCCCAATTCTAACCAATAGAAAATTGGGGAGTAACAGCGATCAGAAGATCAAATGGAACACGAAGCGGTTGTCGAGACCTCGGCGCATTTTTTCACTATTCCCTGAATTGACAAGGAGGATCGGTATGACCGCATCCATACAAAAACATGAACATTCATCCGCGCCTCAAGCGGTTTACCTGCATATACCTTTTTGCACGAATAAATGCTTTTACTGTGATTTCAACTCTTATGTGCTCAAGGATCAACCTGTTATGGAATATCTGTATGCACTGGAACGGGAGATGGAACATACAGTTAAGCTTCACCCACCAGGAGAGATTAAAACCATTTTTGTCGGGGGTGGAACACCAACTACCCTAAATCCGAAAGAAATGGAATATTTCCTGAAGAGCGTCCGAACCTACTTCCCGCATTGGGCGGAAGATATTGAGTTCTCCATGGAAGCTAATCCAGGTACCACTGATTTTGAAAAACTCTCTGTGATGAAAGAAGGCGGCGTCAATCGACTCAGCTTTGGCGTACAGGCTTTTCAGAATGAGCTACTCACAGGCATAGGTCGTATTCACAGTACAGATGACGTATATCGTAGTTTGGAAAACGCACGTAAGGTTGGCTTGGACAACCTGTCGATTGACCTGATGTTTGGTTTGCCGAATCAAACGGTGGAGATGCTGCATGAAAGCGTCAGTAGAGCGCTAGAGCTGGAGCTTCCTCATTACTCTATCTACAGTTTGAAGGTTGAAGAAAACACGCTTTTCCACACGCTGTACCAGAAAAATCAGCTACCGCTTCCACATGAGGATGACGAACTGGAAATGTACTTACTCCTCATGCGTCGCATGAAAGAAGCGGGCTATGAACAGTATGAGATTAGTAATTTCGCAAAACCAGGCTTGGGGAGCAAGCACAACATGACCTATTGGCGAAATGAGGACTATTACGGTCTCGGAGCTGGGGCACATGGATATGTTGGCAGAGAGCGCCATATGAACATTAAGGGCATTAACCCTTATGTGGAGGCTAGTCGTAATGGTTTGCCGCGTCTAGATAGCTTTGAGGTGCCAGCGGCGGAAGCCATGGAGGATTTTCTTATGGTCGGTTTGAGAATGCTAGAGGGCGTTTCCAAGTCTCGCTTTGAAGCTCAATTCGGTCAGGCGTTGGAGGATACGTTTACTGCTCCTCTTGGAAAAATGCTCAATGCGGGGTTAATCGAATCGATTGAGGACGGTTATCGTTTGAGTGAACGTGGCATTTTATTCGGAAATGATGTATTTGCAGAGTTTATTGGTTCAATCACGGTAAATTCATAAGTCGTAGCTTCAATACAGCGCGTTTCAACTTCGTAAGCTGGGACCATCATTTTATTACACCATTCTGTCACAGCAGGGTAAATGGAGTATTGCGATTCTATGCGTGATGTTGTATATTTATTCATTATATGCGGCAAGCGGTAGGAGGAGAGCAAGATGGCTTCAGTGTGTAAAGATGTATTGTGCAGAAGTGCGGTTCCTGAGGATGTGGAGCCTTTATATCAAATGATTAGCGGCTATGCAGAGCGGGGGATTATGCTGCCACGTTCGAGGGAAGTGCTAACGCGCCAACTGGAGCTGTTTATTGTTGCAGAGGTGGACGGCGAAGTTGTTGGTTGTGGTTCTTTATGCAAATTGGGCGCTGACCTGGTAGAGATTCGCTCCCTTGGCATCTCTGAGGGACACAAAGGTATGGGTATTGGCTCTAAGCTCGTGGAGGGCCTTATGATAGAAGCACGGCGGCAACGTATTCCTAAAATTATGGCATTGACCTACGAGGTCTCCTTTTTTATAAAAAACGGTTTTGATGTAGTAAGCAAAGAGATTTTCCCTGAAAAGGTATGGACCGACTGCATTCACTGTAGTAAACAAAACAATTGTGATGAAATCGCAGTGTTGAAAGTACTGAACTGACCTGTCAATAATGAGGTCAGTTCTTTTTTCATCAGGACCTAATCATGCGTATATTATACAGCCTACATTGTTTAATGCGGGTTTATTTCTCATATGTTTTGAGCAACCACCAAATGAATTGATGATGAGGCTCCAGCTCGGAAGGTATTCCATTCAGGCTTCTTATGGGATGGTCCTTATGATAATCAGTATCATTATAAAAATATGCAGTGCCGTCTAATGGAACTCGGTGTTTATATTTATACAAGGCGACAACATATCTTTCAGACTCTCCGCTTCTGCTTGGACTATGTGTATATCCTTCCCAATCGGCTAGTGTTAAATCATCGTAATGTTGCATTGCCGATCTGAAACATACAAATTGTAGGTAAAAGTGCGATCGATGCGTATAAAAGGTTGCGGCGATTAGTTCTCAAATTTAATTCCTCCTCAAGGACAAAGAAGTTATAATGGTATGGAGACATAGTCTCGAATTTTTCTATTTTCTGTGTCACTATACATAAATACGGTTTTTATACGCTGGATATTGAGGTTTTTCGTGAAAAAGTGTAAACGTTCTGGATTCATTCCAGTAAACTAAACTGTTGTGATAAATCTTGTTTATTGAAAATACTGATCTGACTTGACAATGATCAGGTCGGTTTGGTATTTTTGTATTATCGGTTAGCACTCAACGCGAACGAGTGCTAATGATTCCATTTAACAATCATGCTATTATGGATAAACAACAAGGGGGGATTCGCTTGTTAACCGAACGTCAGATACTCATTCTGAATGCGATTATTGATGACTACATTCGTTCGGCTGAGCCAGTGGGTTCCCGCAGCATATCCAAAAGGCAGGATGTCGGATTCAGCCCGGCCACGATCCGTAATGAAATGTCGGATTTGGAGGAACAGGGCTATCTGGAGCAACCCCATACTTCTGCGGGACGCATCCCGTCTCATAAAGGCTATCGTTATTATGTGGACCATCTGGTACCACTGAATACACTGAAGCCTATGGAAATGCGGGAACTGAAAGCCTTTTATGCCGAAAAGCTGAATGTAATGGAGCAAGTGATCCAGCATGCGTCAGGCATTCTGTCCCATATGACCAATTATACTTCCATCCTGCTTGGGCCGGAGGTTTTTCATACTTCATTGCGTCATTTTCAGCTACTGCCGCTCAACGAAACGACGGCTGTGGCGATAATCGTGACCAATACCGGTCAGGTGGAGAATAAAACGGTAGATATTCCACCGGGAATTTCGATTTCCGAGATGGAGAAGGTTGTGAATTTACTGAACAGCAAGCTGGTCGGTGTGCCGATTTATCAGCTTAAATCACGCCTTTACACCGCACTTGGTCAGGAGATGGAGAAGCATGTGTCTCATTTTGAGGACGCTATGAAGGTGCTGGATAAAGCACTGGATAATGAATCGGATCAGCGCTTGTATTTGAGCGGTGCGACAAACATGCTTAATCAACCTGAATTTAAAGATGTAGAAAAGGTTAAACATATTCTCGATCTGCTGGAGGAAACACCAACGCTGCTTAAACTAATGACACCTGTTGTCGGGGCACCTGAAATTCAAGTCCGCATCGGCACTGAAAATGATCATGAGGCGTTTGCCAATTGCAGCCTGATTACTGCTACGTATGCAGTAGACGGAGAAGCGTTGGGCACTATAGGCATACTGGGTCCGACACGGATGGAATATGCGAGAGTTATTAATATTTTGGGTATCCTGTCTAAGGATTTGACCGCAATGCTAACGCAGCGGTTTAAATAGAACAAAGCCGCATAGGTTGCGGTACTACATGTTCCGCGTCTGGATACGGTTCGTATCCTGCGCGGGTGCATTGTTGCGTGTTTTTGTAAAGGTAGTTATGACTTGAAGGAGGTGAAACATTTTGAAGGAAGAACAAGCGTTCCAAGAAGAAAAAAAACAAAATGTAAGCACAGAGGAAGCCGCCGAAGCGAGCCAGCAGGAAGAGCCGGTTAATGAAGCGGCGGCACTGGAAGACCAAGAAAGCGAAACAGAGCTGAATAAGCTTCGCGCTCAGGCGGAAGAGCATCAGCAACGGTTTTTACGCGCTCAGGCGGATTTTGATAATTTTCGCCGTCGTACGCTGAAAGAAAAAGAAGACCTTGCCAAATATGCATCTATGAAGCTGGTTACCGAGTTGGTGCCTGTTTTGGATAACTTCGAGCGTGCGCTGGCAACGGCACCGCAAGGAGCGGAGTCTGAGTCATTCAGCAAAGGCGTGGAAATGATTTTCCGCCAGTTTGAGAGTGTGCTCCAGGCAGAAGGAGTAACGGCCATGAATTCGGTGGGACAACCGTTTAATCCTGACTTCCATCAGGCTATTATGCAGGTGGAGAGCGAAGAGCATGAGGAAGGCATTGTTGTTGAAGAGGTACAAAAAGGGTACATGCTGAAGGACAAGGTGCTTCGTCCAGCGATGGTAAAAGTGAGCATGTAGCTTTTTCAATATACATGAGGATTTTGCAAAAATCCCATAAGCGACTTTCAATGAACAATATTGCACTTTGGAGCGACTGGAATCGAATTTTGCAAAATTATGACATTAGAAATACATCATTTTGATTCAACCATTCTGGCCTGCGGGCCTCGTATATACAGAAGGAGGAATTGTCCGATGAGCAAAGTAATCGGTATTGACTTAGGTACAACCAACTCTTGTGTGGCTGTTATGGAGGGCGGCGAAGCAGTCGTTATTCCAAATCCGGAAGGCGCACGCACAACCCCTTCCGTTGTTGGTTTCAAAAAAGATGGAGAACGTACTGTAGGGGAAACAGCAAAACGCCAAGCAATTACAAACCCGGATCGTACAATCATGTCCATCAAGCGTCACATGGGTACAAATCATAAAGAAAGCATCGACGGCAAAGAATATTCCGCACAGGAAATTTCCGCTATGATTTTGCAAAAGCTGAAATCCGATGCTGAAGCTTACCTGGGACAAACCGTTTCTCAAGCTGTTATCACTGTTCCAGCTTACTTCAATGACGGTCAACGTCAAGCAACCAAGGATGCAGGTAAAATTGCCGGTCTGGAAGTTCTGCGGATTGTCAATGAGCCGACAGCAGCTGCATTGGCATATGGTATGGAAAAATCCGAAGACCAAACGATCCTGGTATATGACCTGGGTGGCGGTACATTCGACGTATCCATTCTGGAACTGGGCGACGGTTTCTTCGAAGTTAAAGCAACAAGCGGCGATAACAAGCTGGGTGGCGATGACTTTGACCAAGTGATTATTGATTACCTCGTAAATGAGTTCAAAAAAGATCAAGGCATTGACCTGAGCAAAGATAAAGCTGCTGTACAACGTCTGAAAGACGCAGCGGAAAAAGCGAAAAAAGAACTGTCTGGCGTACTGACAACGACTATTTCTTTGCCGTTTATCACAGTAGCTGATGGCGTTCCACAGCATTTGGAGTTGAACCTGACTCGTGCGAAATTTGAAGAATTGTCTGAAGGTCTGGTAGAACGTACTTTGGGACCTACTCGTCAAGCGATGAAAGATGCAGGCATGAGTGCCAGCGACATCGACAAAATCGTTCTGGTCGGCGGTTCCACACGTATTCCGGCTGTACAAGAAGCAATCAAAAAGCTGACAGGTAAAGAGCCTCACAAAGGCGTAAACCCTGATGAAGTGGTAGCTTTGGGCGCGGCAGTTCAAGCGGGTGTACTGACTGGTGATGTGAAAGACGTCGTTCTTCTTGACGTAACTCCACTGTCCCTCGGTATTGAAACCGCAGGTGGCGTATTTACTAAAATGATTGATCGTAACACGACGATCCCTACGAGCAAATCGCAGGTATTCTCGACATATGCCGACAATCAGCCTAGCGTAGAAATTCACGTGCTGCAAGGTGAACGTGAAATGGCAGCAGGCAACAAAACACTGGGTCGCTTCCAATTGGGAGATATCCCTCCAGCACCACGTGGTGTACCGCAAATCGAAGTTACCTTTGATCTGGATGCGAACGGTATCGTGAACGTATCCGCTACAGATAAAGGCACAGGCAAAAGCCAAAAGATTACGATCACATCTTCCAGCGGCTTGAGCGACGAGGAAGTAGAACGTATGATGAAGGATGCCGAGTTGCATGCGGAAGAAGATAAAAAACGCAAAGATTTGGTAGAAGCGAAAAACGCTGCGGATCAACTGATCTACTCTGTAGACAAAACGATTAAAGATCTGGGCGAAAAAGCGGATGCAGGCGAAGTCGAAAAAGCAAATGCAGCAAAAGAAAATCTGCAAAAAACGCTGGAAACCGACAACCTGGAAGATATCAAAAAGGCTACTGAAGAACTGACTGAAATCGTTCAGCAATTGTCTGTAAAGCTGTATGAGCAAGCTGCTCAAGAAGCACAGGCTCAACAAGGCCAAGACGGCGCAGCAGACAGCAAAGGCCGTGACAATGTGGTTGACGCGGACTATGAAGTTGTTGACGAAGACCAGAAGAAAGACTAAGTTACGGATCGGGTAGTGGTAGCTTTACGGTACACCGATGCGTTATGATATACTGAATAGTAATTGCAGCGTAGCTGCCTTGATAAATAACAATTAGCCGAAGGGTAACAGTTATTTCCAAGATAAATAAGCATATTACGGGTTGTACTGCCTTGAAATGATGGGAAGGTCAAAGCCGGGTCATCCCGTGCCTTTGGCTTTCCTTTTATATGTAGTGCAGACACGTTGTAGGCATGGGGGTGGAACATTGGCTGATAAGCGTGATTATTATGAGGTGCTGGGCGTCGCGAAGGGCGCTTCGGATGATGAAGTCAAAAAGGCTTACCGTAAGCTTGCGCGTCAGTATCATCCGGACGTGAACAAGGCTGCGGACGCGGAAACTAAATTTAAAGAAGTCAAAGAAGCTTACGATGTTCTCAGCGATGGTCAGAAGCGGGCAAGATATGACCAGTACGGTCATGTAGACCCGAACCAGGGCATGGGAGGCGGCTTCGGTGGTGGTGCCGACTTCGGTGGCGGATTTGGCGATATTTTTGATATGTTCTTTGGTGGCGGCGGCAATGGTCGACGTGATCCGAATGCACCGCAGCGTGGGAACGATCTTCAATATACGATGACGATTGAGTTCAAGGAAGCGGTGTTCGGTAAAGAAACCGACATTCATATTGAACGTACAGAAACATGTGATACGTGTCACGGTACGGGAGCCAAAGCGGGTACTCAACCACAAACCTGCTCCGTCTGCCACGGCAGCGGACAGGAAGAAGTGGTGCAGAATACACCGTTTGGTCGTATGGTTAATCGACGCGCCTGCTCTAATTGCGGCGGTTCCGGTAAAATCATTAAAGAAAAATGTACGACTTGTAGCGGTTCCGGTCGGGTACGCAAGCAACGTAAAATTCATATTCGCATTCCAGCGGGTGTGGATGACGGCGCACAAATGCGTATTAACGGTGAAGGCGAAGGCGGTGTCAACGGAGGACCGGCAGGTGACTTGTACGTCGTGTTCCGTGTGAAATCGCACGACTTCTTTGAGCGTGAGGGAGACGATATCTACTGCGAAATTCCGCTGACGTTCTCACAGGCAGCATTGGGAGATGAAGTCGAGATCCCGACGTTGACCGAGAAAGTGAAGTTGAAAGTTCCAGCAGGTACGCAAACAGGTACTTACTTCCGTCTTAAAGGAAAAGGTGTGCCAAAACTGCGTGGCGTTGGTCAGGGTGACCAGCATATTAAGGTAGTTGTGATAACGCCTAGCAAGCTGAGTGAGGAACAAAAGGATTTGCTGCGTCAGTTCTCTTCGCTTAGCGGAGAACAGACGCATGAGAATGAGCAGTCTTTTTTTGACCGTGTGAAGCGCGCCTTCCGAGGCGACTAAGCCCAATTAGAAATCGCGGAGCTTCAACCATGAATCAAAGGAAACTATTCCGCAATTGCGGGGTAGTTCCTTTTTTTATATTCAGGTAAACACATACATAACCATTTTTGTATAGGCATGTTGAACTATCGAGACTTAATATCAAGTAGAAAGGGGTGAGTTCCATCGGAAATGTACAGCTCAAGCTGCGTCGGGGTAAACCACTATTAAAGCTCAGAGGCCTAATTACACTGCTAGTATGTCTAGTTATGGCACTTGTGCTTCTGCCTGTAACCCTGTTATTTGCGGAGAGAGTGGAGCAGGAAACTGAGAAGGGACTGGAAGAAAAGGCAATGTCCATCGCGCGTACACTCGCCCATACGCCGCTTATTGTCGAGCAATTGCAAGGGACAGGTTCGTCTCTTTCCATGCAGGAGTATGTAAAGAGGGTCTCAGTAGCAAATCACATCCAGTTCATCGTGGCTATGGATATGAAGGGAATTCGTAAAACGCACCCGGATGCTAGGATGATCGGCAAAGCTTTTGTCGGTGGAGACGAGTATACTGCACTTCATGGCCATGAGAGCGTGTCCGTTGCGAAGGGTACATTGGGCTTGTCCATGCGAGCCTTTTCCCCCGTGTTCAGTTCAACGGGGAAGCAGGTAGGGGCGATTGTTGTTGGTATATCCATGCAAGATGTACAGATGGCTCAGGAAGGCAACAACCGTCTTATTGCTATCGCCCTTGGCATCGGAATATTGATCGGCACTGGAGGTGCGGTAGTGCTGGCTCGTAAAATCAAAAATATGCTGGTCGGTCTGGAGCCGCCGGAAATCGCACGCTTGCTGGAGGAACGCAGCGCTATGCTGCAATCCATCAAGGAAGGAGTTATTGCGGTAGATGAATTCGGTCGCGTCATGCTGATGAATGCAGAAGCGATTCGTCTACTTAGACAAGCGGGGATTGAAGATTTCTCATTCTCCGGACAGGAAATTACCGTTTATCTATCCGCTTTTCGATTGCAAGAGGTCCTGGAAGCGAGTACTCCACAAATGGATGAGGAAATGGAGCTGGGTGGAATAACTTTGCTGACTACCAGTGTTCCGATACGGGTCAAAGGGGAAATTGTGGGAGCAATTGTAACCTTTCGAGATAAAACGGAAATGAACCAGCTGGCAGAACGTTTGACAGGAGTGTCCCTGTACACGGAAGCACTACGTGCGCAGGCTCATGAATTTATGAACAAGCTGCATGTCATAATGGGAATGGTACACTTGCGAATGTACGATAAACTGGAGCATTACATTATGGATGCCGTCGAGCATCATCAAGTGGAAATTGGCTCCATCACCCGGCAGATCAGGGACCCAGTAATGGCAGGGTTTGTGTTGGGAAAATTAAGCCGGGCCAGAGAGGTAGGCGTAAGTTTTGAACTGACTCCAGGTAGTTACTTGCCCGAATCCAGTCAAACTCAAACGACACATGAACTGATTACTATTCTTGGCAATCTGTTTGATAATGCGGTAGAGGCTATGGAATCTTTGGAGCACAAGCGGATTACCCTTTCACTTTATTATGAGGAAAGCCACAAGAATGGCTATCTGACCTGTATCATGTGCGATAATGGTCCGGGTATACCGGAAGGGCTTGTGAAGGCTATATTTGAAAAAGGCTTTTCGACCAAGGGAGAGTCACGAGGGATGGGGCTTTATCTCGTGACGCAAAGCGTGAAAAGATTACAGGGAAGTATAAAGTTGATCCCAGCCGAGCAAGGATGCTGTTTTCAGATTACGATTCCATACATTATAGCGGGGAATGATGAACATGATTAATGTCCTGATTGTAGAAGATGATCCGATGGTTGCGGAATTTAACCGCAAATATATGGAGCAGGTGGAAGGTTTTCGATGTGGGGGTTGGGCTTCTTCTGTGGAAGAGGCTAGGAAATTTATAGCTGAACAAGCCATTGATCTGATATTACTAGATGTGTATATGCAGGAAAGCAATGGCCTCGATTTACTGTCATTCATACGGGAGACAGGTGTAAATATAGATGTCATTGTCATCTCGGCTGCAAGTGACATGAACAGTGTCAAAAAAGCGATGAACTTTGGGGCGGTGGATTACTTGATTAAGCCGTTCCACTTTAACCGTTTTTTGGAGGCCCTCACGGGGTACCGAGAGCACATTAGCATCGTACGTGAGCGCAGTCTACTTTCTCAGGAGGAGCTGGACCGACTCATTTATCATAAAAGCTTGACTAAAGACTTGGCAAGGTTGCCCAAAGGCATAACTAAATCCACGCTGGCTATGATATGGAATTGTATCCAGCGGCATCATAAGGTGCTATTTTCCACCGAGGATATTGCGGAGAGCGCAGGGATATCCAGGGTGTCTATGCGCAAGTACCTGGCTTTTATGACAGAGATTGAAGCTCTTTCCATGGAAACCATATACGGTACCATAGGGCGCCCCGTTTACCAATATCGAATATTACCACAGGCAGAAGGTATCATGAATAGTTTTATATAAGTCTTCTTTCCGATTACTTTAATTACAAAAGTGAATGATTAGTTTTAAAACCAAATAAAGCGTTTTCCAAGGTGTAGAATGGAAACATGATCATCATTCTTCACTTTTTGGAGGGAGACTTATGGAAAATGCTACGAATCAGCCTGTCATTCAGAAGGGGCAAAGATGGAGTAAAAATTTTGTAGATGGCATCAGAATGCTGGGCAGGGTAAAGGTGGGAGTTATTCCTCTTCCGCTCTATGCCGTGATCGCGCTGATTGTTTATGCAGCTGCAATTACTGAAAGACTTCCGAACGATCTATTGGGCGGGTTTGCCGTCATCATGATTTTGGGCATACTGCTCAGTGATCTAGGGGCCAAACTTCCGTTGCTTAAGCATATTGGCGGGCCGGCCATTTTATCTCTTATGGTCCCATCGTTAATGGTATTTTGGAATATGTTCAGTCCATCTGCGATGGGTGCGGTACACACGCTTATGAAAACCTCGAATTTTCTTTACTTCTACATCGCATGTCTAGTAACTGGGAGTATTCTGGGTATGGATCGGAAAATGCTGATGAACGGAATTGTCAAAATTTTTGCTCCCATTATTATAGGATCTATTGCAGCTGTTGCTGTGGGGATGGTGGTGGGTATGGCTTTTGGCTATAGCGCCTATCATACATTTTTTTTCATCATCATTCCGATTATCTCCGGTGGGATTGGGGAAGGCATTTTACCGTTGTCCATTTCGTATGGATTGGTGCTGGGCAAGGATTCGGCAATATTCGTGTCTCAATTTATCCCCGCTGCAATTATCGGGAACATTGTTGCAATCATAGGTGCGGGTATTCTGAAGAGATTAGCGGAGAAAAATCCAAAAACTTCAGGTAACGGGAGGTTATTGAAACTGGAGAAAGATGTAGAAAAGCTAGCCCCGGCAAGTCTGGAACAATCGATTTCTTTTCCATTGATGGGAGGAGGTCTGCTGTTAGCTTGCACTTTCTTTATTGTAGGTAAGTTGCTGGAGCCGTATCTCCATATTCCAGGTCCGATCCTCATGATTCTGGCGGCGGCGTTAATTAAGTGCATTCAGATTATGCCGAACACATTGGAGCAGGGAGCTTTTCACTTATACAAATGTATAACGGCAAGTCTGACATGGCCCTTGATGGTGGGATTGGGTATTTTGTATGTACCTTTGGATAGTGTGGTTGGGATCTTAACGGTTCCTTATGCCATCACCTGCGCATCTGTTGTAGTTGCATTGATTGTTACAGGATACTTCACAGGAAAATGGATTCACATGTATCCCGTAGAAGCTGCTTTGGTGACCAGTTGTCGCGGTGGATTAGGGGGCACGGGAGATGTAGCCATTCTGTCTGCATCCAATAGGATGGAACTGATGCCTTTTGCGCAAATTGCAACACGTATTGGAGGGGCAGGCACGGTCATTTTAGCAACTTTGTTACTCCAATTATGGAGCTGATGAGTTTTATACACAGGATTGAGTTTCATATCCAAATAGAGACATGAAAGGATGGAGAAAAATATGAGCAGTTTAATAGATGAAATTAGAGAATTACACGCAGGTGGCAAAATGGAGACCTTACCAAAGAAGCCAATTGAAACGATGGAAGGGTTGTCCAAAGTGTATACGCCGGGTGTAGCTGAAATTTGTATGGAAATCGCCAATGACCCAGCCAAAGCGTATCAATTAACGATCAAAAAGAATACAGTAGCAGTCGTTTCAGACGGAACCGCGGTACTTGGATTAGGAGATATCGGACCGGAGGCCGCTATGCCTGTAATGGAGGGTAAAGCAGTGTTGTTCAAACAATTTGCAGGTGTCGACGCCTTTCCGATTTGTCTCAACACGAAGGACGCTGATGAAATTGTTCAAATTGTTAAAATGATTGCTCCTGCTTTTGGCGGCATTAATTTGGAGGATATATCTTCGCCACGCTGTTTTGAAATCGAGAGACGGTTGAAGCAGGAACTGGACATTCCAGTATTTCATGATGATCAACATGGTACGGCAGTCGTTGTGTTAGCGGGTCTGGTCAATGCATTAAAGGTATGTGGCAAAAAAATGGAGGATGTCAAAGTCGTATTTGCAGGAATCGGTGCAGCGGGTATGGCCTGCTCCCGTATGCTGCTTAAGGCAGGTGTGCGCAATCTGATTGGCGTTGATCGACAGGGAGCTATTCACCGTGATGTGGAGTACAGTAATCCGCATTGGACAGAGTATGCGAACATGACTAATCCGCACAATTTAAGTGGGAGTTTATCCGAGGTGATTGTGGGAGCTGATGTATTCATCGGTGTGTCAGGCCCGAACATACTGACTGTAGAGGATATACAGAGCATGGCAACTGATCCTATTGTGTTCGCCATGGCGAATCCGATTCCGGAAATCGATCCGGCTGTAGCTGCACCTTATGTACGTGTGCTCGCTACTGGCCGCTCCGATTTTCCAAATCAGATTAACAATGTGCTGTGCTTCCCGGGAATTTTCCGGGGTGCTCTAGATTGCCATGCTACGACGATTAATGAGGAAATGAAACTAGCTGCCGGACTTGCCATCGCTGATGCGATCTGTCCTGAGGAGCTAAGTGAAACTTATATCATACCGAATGTCTTTAATCCGAAGGTGGTTCAAAAGGTACGGGATGCAGTTATTCGCGCTGCTTGGGAGACAGGAGTAGCTAAGTCAGGTGAAGCTCCAGCAGCTGTTTTACACCCGTAAAAGTTATGCTCTTCACAAACTCTGGTTCACTGTCTTGGCCTACTGTTCTTGATATCGTCTGCATCCGTCGGAATATAAAATCGTGCCAATGAGCAGGATATAACAAAGCGTAACGCTCTATGCTCTTGAAGAGCAGTTGCGCTCAATACTACACAGGGAGATTTTGAGATGGGCGAAAAAAATATTTTGGCGTATTTCAAAAGTCCTGAGGAAGCACAGGGAGCTGCTAGAAAACTGGAAGCTCTCCGGGCAGCCGATGTGTCGATAGACCGATTTAGCCGGTATCCGCGGCAGTCTACTGGCAACGCCGGATTGCCTGTATTTTCAGGACAGATTAGCAGCTTGTCCTCATTGACACAGGGCGTGGACTTTACAGATGCAACTCCAGCAATACTGGCTGCGGCTGATCCGTCCGCCAGTGGCATGAGTGATGGAGGACAGGGCGGACCGACAGGCCGCGATATTTTGTTGACTGCTGTGGTGGATGAATCCATTCATCATCAGGCAATGTCCATCGTGGAACAAGCGGGTGGAATGCTGTGAAAAGTTTGGAAGGGGCAGTGACCGATGTCTAAAAACAAACGGTTTGATAAAGTGCTAACCAAAACAGAGAAAATCAAACGCATGCAATCTGCTAAAAATGAAGATGTTGAGTTCTCAGCAGATCAGGCAGATGCTGAGGATCTGGAAGCGATCCGACGTAGCGAAGTAGCTGACCGTCGTCAGCAGCGTATCATAAACGACAATGAGTAGAATTTAATAAGACGGGTTATCTCCATCAATAGGATGATTTGTGGGATAGCCCGTTTTATTTGTGTTCTTTCCTTTTTCTATTCATTATCCGCTGTATGCTGTTGCACTAAAAACAAGAGGACCGGCGACGAAAGCAGTAGTCGCAGGCGTTTGATTTTCAATAATTAGTTGGTAGTTTTGCACGCCCAGAGGCGCAACGTCTACCGTTTCGACATTAAGAATAATATTGTTATCGAAGACATTGGATTCCAGTCCGTAATAAATTTCCTTGCCGGCTCTCCATATACGTACAAGTACTCTAATGTTGCCGACACCGACGAAACGTAGTCCAATCGAGGCTTTTAACTCTACACGGTTGTTGACAGCACCAGAAATAGCAGGATCAATAAATACAGATGTCGTAGCAATTCCAAGTCCGGCTGGAGAAATCGGAAAAGGACGATTACCAGCTTTTTTGAACTCCTGTGCATGTATATAGTACAATGTAATGTATGCATGTGAAATGAGGAGGAAATGAAAACCATGTTGTGGAATGAAATTACAATACATACAACCGAAGAAGCCATCGAAATGATTTCGAATTTTCTGCACGAAGCAGGTGCAGGAGGGGTTTCCATTGAAGAATCCGGTTCGCTCAACAAGCCGCGGGATACGTCCTATGGACAGTGGTATGATCGACCTTTGAACGACATACCTGAAGGACAAGCGATCATCAAAGGCTATTTTGCCGAAGAAGTGGACATGGATAGTATTCGTTCGCAAATTGAGCCGCGCGTCAAAGAATTGAGAACTTTCGATATTGACCCTGGTGAGGTTCAGTATGAACTGAAAACAGTTGATGAGGATGACTGGGCAAATGCTTGGAAGCAATATTTCAAGCCTTTGCGTGTGTCGGACCGTCTGACGATTAAACCTACTTGGGAGGACTATGAGCCTGCGAGTGAAGAGGAAAAAATCATTGAGCTGGACCCTGGTATGGCCTTCGGGACTGGAACGCATCCTACGACATCCCTTTGTCTGAGAACGCTGGAATCTGTGATTAAGGGCGGGGAAGAAGTCATTGATGTCGGTACGGGTTCCGGTATTTTGGCCATTGGAGCTGTAAAGCTGGGGGCGAAGCATGTACTTGCCTTGGATCTGGATCCGGTGGCAGTATCCAGTGCGCGGGAAAATACGCGTCTGAACGGGCTGGAGGAACGCATTACCATTAAAGAAAGTGATTTGCTATCGGTGCTTAATGCAAGCGATCCAACGCTGGGTATCCAGTTACCGGTCAAGCTGGTGGTAGCTAATATTTTAGCAGAGATTATTTTGCTGTTCATTGACGATGTATATAAAGCCCTGGAACCAGGTGGTATTTATATTGCTTCAGGGATTTGGAAGAACAAAGAAGAGGTTGTCGAAACTGCGTTGAAGGCAGCTGGCTTTGAGATTGCCGAAATAAGCCGGGATGAAGATTGGCTGGCGTTTGTGGCGAGAAAGAGGTAAGTATGGATTTTTTACAAAATATTTTTCGTGTAAATTTAAATGTTCTTCCATTTTATTTGCTGGCCGTGATCATATCGTTCACGGTTCATGAGTTTGCACATGCATTTTATGCCAATAAATTTGGTGACCCTACAGCCAAGCTACTTGGGCGCGTGACTTTAAATCCGGCAGTGCATATTGACCTGCTGGGTACGCTACTGCTGCTGATCGGAGGCTTTGGCTGGGCCAAGCCAGTTCCGGTTAATCGTGATAACTTTAGTCGTCCGCGCCTCATGGGCATTATTGTATCGGCTGCGGGTCCGCTCAGCAATCTGCTGCTTGCATTTGTTACTACTTTAATCTATGCCGTGCTCCTTCATTTTCAAGTATTGCCGGGGATGGAGAACCAACGGGTAGCTCAAGCAATCTATTTGTTTATCAATGCTTTGATCAATTTAAATCTGTTTTTGTTTATCTTTAATTTGATCCCACTGCCTCCACTGGATGGATACCGGATTGTGGAAGATGTGGCCCCCACTCCTGTACGTCGCAAACTCCAGCAGTTTGAACAGTGGTCGATCTTTATTTTTCTGCTTATCCTGGTCATTCCGCATGTACGAGCTGTAACGATTGAACCTCTTTACACGCTGGCCCAGATGATTTATATACAGTTTTTGCAGTTCTCTTTTTATATCACTGGATTGTTCGGAGCCTAAGGGCTCCTTTTTTTACGAGAATGGTAGGTATACCTTGAATAGAAGAGTGAACAGACTGGTCATACAGGCGCAAAAGATGATATGATGTTGCTTGGTGATTTATTCGGATTTTGTACGGAACATTAGTGGATAACAGTTATTTTTAGAATGAGGATTTTTGCAAAATCCAGGAATAGGTGTGAGAGAGAATGCAGCGTTATTTTATTCCGGCAGAGCAATTTCTAGAAGATCACGTGATTGTTGCGGGTGAGGACGCGCGGCATATCGCTAAAGTCATGCGGGGCCGTAGTGGTGACAAAATTATAGTCAGTGACGGGGTATCTAGGGAAGCACTGGCTGCATTGGATACGATAGAGCAGGATCATGTTACGGCGACGATTATTGAGCCGCTGAAGATGACCTCTGAACCGCATGTGCAGGTCACCATCGCTCAGAGTCTTCCTAAAGGAGACAAGATGGAGACGGTGATGCAAAAATGTACAGAAATCGGAGCAACCGGGTTTGTACCGTTTTTGTCCGAGCGTACGGTCGTGCAGTATGATGCCAAAAAAGAAGGCAAGCGACTGGAGCGTTGGCGCAAGATTGTGAAGGAAGCGGCTGAACAAAGCCACCGTAACCGGATTCCAGAAATTAGTGCGCCAATGACGTGGAAAGAACTTCTGGCTTCTTTTGCTGGGTATGATTTGATATGTTATTGTTATGAAAAAGAGCAGGGTCAGCAGCTACGGGATGTAATCCAGCCATTGGTAGGACAATGGGCGTCGACGGACATGCCGCGTGTTCTGCTGGTGGTAGGCCCGGAAGGCGGCTTTACTGAAGCGGAAAGCCTGGAGGCCGAGCAGGCTGGGGCCCAGTCTACAGGACTGGGAAGACGTATTTTGCGTGCTGAGACCGCAGGAATGGCTGCATTGGCTTGCATTTTATATGAGACAGGAGAAATGGGAGGGGTTTAATATGCCGTCAGTGGCATTTTACACATTGGGCTGTAAGGTAAACTTTTATGATACAGAAGCGATCTGGCAGCTGTTTAAAAATGAAGGTTATGAACAGGTGGACTTTGATGAGCAGACCGCGGATGTCTATCTTATTAATACATGTACCGTTACGAATACCGGTGATAAAAAGAGTCGTCAGATCATTCGCCGCGCGATTCGCCGGAATCCAGATGCCATTGTTGCAGTGACGGGCTGTTATGCCCAAACTTCTCCTGCCGAAATTATGGATATTCCTGGCGTTGATCTCGTTATCGGGACTCAAGATCGGGACAAAATCATTCCGTTTGTGCAGGAAATTCAAGGGACGCGTCAACCAGTGAACGCCGTGCGCAATATTATGAAAACGCGTGTATTTGAGGAAATGGATGTGCCTGATTTTGCTAATCATACTCGGGCCTTTTTGAAAATTCAGGATGGGTGCAATAACTTCTGTACCTTCTGCATCATTCCATGGTCGCGGGGGCTATCCCGCAGTCGTGACGCTGCGAGCATTATTGCACAGGCGCGTCAACTGGTACACGCAGGCTACAAGGAAATAGTACTCACTGGTATCCATACTGGCGGTTATGGTGACGACATGGATAATTATGACCTATCTGATCTGCTGTGGGATCTGGAGAAGGTGGAAGGGCTGGAGCGTATCCGCATCAGTTCGATTGAAGCCAGCCAGATTGATGAAAAAATGCTTGATGTACTGAACCGTTCCACCAAGCTGGTTCGTCATTTTCACATACCGCTTCAGGCGGGGGACGACACTGTATTGAAACGGATGCGTCGTAAGTACACCACAGAAGAGTTTTATAACAAAATGCTTATGATTCGCAAAGCAATGCCCGATGTTGCGATTACAACGGACGTAATTGTCGGCTTCCCTGGGGAGACGGATGAAATGTTCCGCAATGGCTATGAGCTGATGAAAAAAATCGGTTTTTCGGAAATGCATGTGTTTCCGTACTCCAAGCGTAGTGGAACTCCTGCGGCGCGTATGGAGGATCAGGTGGACGAAGACGTGAAAAATGCACGAGTGCATGAGCTGATACAACTGTCAGAGCAAATGCAACTGGCGTATGCTGAGAAGTTTGTAGGTCAGGTGCTGGAGGTCATTCCGGAAGTTGCGCCGAAAGGGACCGAAGATAGCGGCATACTCCATGGATATAGTGACAATTATATTCAACTGGCGTTTGAAGGTACTGAGGATCTGGTTGGCAAGGTATGCCGCGTGAAGCTAACGAAGGCAGGCATTAATGAAAGTGAAGGCCAATTGGTTCGCGTACTGGAGAATGGGCTGCAAACAGCTCTGTAAGAACAAAAAAAGCCTGAAAAGGCAATAGAGATGGCAAACAAGGATTTCGCCTTTCCTTACAGAGAGGACGGAATCCTTGTTGCGCAAGGAAGGGAGATTACAGGATGGCAGCAAAAAAGGAAATTTCAGCAGGCGGTGTTGTGTTTCGCAAACAGGGGGAGCAACTTGAAATTCAGCTCATTACTGACCGATATGGCAAGGTATCCTTGGCTAAAGGAAAAATGGAGTTGGGAGAAACAATCGAACAGACGGCTTTACGTGAAATTCGCGAGGAAACAGGGTTGAACGGGCGGATTATCCAGCATGTAGATATGATTGCTTATACGTATCAGCATCCGGAATTTGGGGAAGTGGATAAAGAAGTACACTATTATCTTGTAGAGGCACTAGATGGGGATTTACAGGCACAAATCGAAGAAATTAAGGGAGTTGCATGGCATAAGCCTGAGGAAGCATGGCTTCTCCAGCGCCAGGGCGGATATGACAATAATGATGTCATTTTGAGCAAGGCGCTGTCCATGCTAGGAATTAACGTTTGATTCTGTGGGGAGATATACGATCCTCTAAACGAGTCCATACAGGTAGGTAGCACAGAGGCAAGACCAGTAGAGAGCTAATGACGTTAAACAGGGTTTGGGCATGGGCTACCTTGGCTCCGGTAGATATCCAGGCGGCGGCCATTTCTAGCCCAGGGATCAACGGCATAAAGAGCAAGGCTCCGCCTACGTTCAGCAGCACATGGGACCAGGCTACAAATTTGCCGGACACGCTGCCGCCAACAGCGGCAATCAGGGCGGTCACGCAGGTGCCTACATTGGAGCCGATGACGATGGCGATCCCTACATCGGCTGGCAAGGCACCCGCAGCGGCAAGGCTGATCGCCATGCCAATAACGGCTGCGCTACTGTGAACCAGTGCGGTCAGGCAGGCACCCGCAGCGAAGGCCCACCACATGTTGGCCGCAGCGTGATCAAGAAACCAGCGGAATAGTCCGGCCTGCTCAATCCATGGGCCGACCGTTTGCATTACGCGGATACCCGCCAGAATCAGCGAAAATCCAGCAAATACGAGGCTGATATATTGTACAGCCTGCGGACGGCTAAGCCCATTGGAGCCGGGTGAAACTCCGGCAGACGCGTACTGGCGAACGGAGATTGATTCTCCCCACAGTACGGCGGCGCTCCAGCAGAGCAGTGAGCCGCAGAGCAGCGGAACAGCCAGCTTGCCAAGCTGGAGCCCCATCAGCTCGGTGGTGAGACAGGTACCGATATTGGTGCCAAGAATGATGCCGAGCGTACGGCCATAGGTCAATAGCCCGGCGTTGACCAGTCCGATCGTCAGCACCGTTACAGCGGTGCTGCTTTGCAACAGGGCGGTAATGCCTGAACTGAACAGCATACCCCGCCAAGGGGAAACGGTGGCGCGGTTCAGCCAACGGGTGAGGAAGGGGCCGGCCAAATGCCGGAGGGCTGCTTCCATCAGCTTCATCCCGCCCAAAAAAATAAACAGTCCGCCGCACAGCGGGAGTATAACATGTATAAGCACGGGCATAGCCCCCTTTTCTAGGTGAAAATACTTATGTAACAGCCTATGATCTGTCGAGGACAGCCATGACAAGCATGGCTAAGCTCTTTTTAGGAAAACGATAATTTTTGTAGTATCTTCACAAGCTTTAAAAGCGTGACGCCGATATACAGGCGGGCAGTAGCGAAGCGGATCATTTGAATCTGGAGAAGCGAGAGCGTTCGCCTGAAAGCTTTCCAAAGGAAAGCTGCTTCGGAAGTATAAACCTAGGGGGATTCTTACCATTAAAATCATTTATAAAATCCAAAGAATCCCCGTGCAACAGCGATCGTAAGATCAAATGATCCGCAGAGCCGCGCCCCTATCGAACAACGTTTTAACACTTTGAGTAATCCAAGAATGGGAGTGAAGGATTTTGCCTTCAGTAATATTAGAACGCAGCCGTAAAAAAAGGCTGGAGCACGCACACCCTTGGGTGTTTAAAAACGAAATAGCCAAGATCGAAGGAGACCCAGAGGCAGGCGATTTGGTCAGTATTGTTAACCATCAGGGGCGTTATTTGGCGACAGGTTACTATAATCCGGCTTCACAAATTACAGTGCGTGTGATGTCCTATGAGCCGCTGGAAGCGATGGATCAAAACTTTTTTGCCCAACGCTTTCGCAAATGTCTGGAGCACCGCGAACGTTTTGTGACCGGGGGAGACGCTTATCGGTTGGTGTACGGCGAGGCTGATTTTTTGCCTGGACTGATTGTAGACCGTTTTGGTGATGTGTTGGTTGTGCAGCTGTTAACGCTTGGCATGGATCGGCGCAGGGAAGAAATCAGGGATGCGCTCGTTGAAGTATTGGGTCCTGTTGGTATATATGAGCGCAGTGATGTATCCATCCGAGAGCTGGAAGGATTGAAACAAACGAAGGGTCCTTTGTACGGTGATTGCCCGCGTCATGTAGTGGTGACGGAAAATGGCCTGCACATCAAGGTTGATATCGTAGAGGGCCAGAAGACGGGTTATTTCTTTGACCAGCGTGAAAATCGTGCGGCCATAGCACCGTTGATGACAGGTTGGGGAGCACGTAGTGGAATTACGCTACAAGAAGTTGCTACAGACTCAGGGGACGCTGCCACAACGGTCATGAAGCCAGTGAATAAAAGTGGTAAGGTTGTTGAATTCCCATTCTGGGACGGCGCAACCGTATTGGAATGTTTTTCACATACGGGAAGCTTTACGCTCAATGCCTGTAAATATGGTGCTAAAAAAGTAACTTGTCTTGATATTTCTGAGCATGCGATTGAAAGTGCGCGGGACAATGTCAAGCTGAACGGTTTTGAGGAACGCGTCGAGTTTGTCGTCGACGATGCTTTTCAATATTTGCGCAATCAGGTGAAAGGTGTAGAGGAACGCAATGCACGAGCCGGGGGCAAAGGAGATACGTCTAAGCCGCTGACAGCGGGTGGCGGACGCACCTTTGACGTGGTCATTCTTGATCCGCCAGCCTTTGCCAAAACGAAGAACGCTGTCAAAGGGGCTACACGTGGATATAAAGATATCAACCTGCACGGGATGAAGCTCGTTAATGAGGGCGGCTATCTGGTGACAGCGAGTTGCTCGTTCCACATGCGGCCGGAGTTGTTTTTGGACACCATTAAGGAAGCAGCGGCAGATGCCGGCAAAATCCTTCGTCTGGTAGACTGGAGAGCAGCTGGTAAGGACCATCCTCAAATTTTGGGTGTGGAGGAAGGCCATTACTTGAAATTCGCCATCTTTGAGGTGCGCAGCCGGACACAGTTGTAGTTTCATACAAAGTCAAAGTCAATCGCCCTTTTGGTGATTAAATAGGTAAAATAAACTCGTTTTAGGTATAAATCAGTTCTGTAGAGAAGGCGTGCACCAAGCCATTCTGCGGGACTGATTTATTTTTTATAGGGAGAAAGAATTGCTACAACATGGCAAACGTACGTTCTTTTCTCCCTTGTCTGATATGCTATACTGTTTAATAGAATGTTGTTCGTTGGAAAGGAGGCCGCATCATGTCGGTCCGTTTGTTGATTGGCCGCTCTGGGAGTGGTAAAAGTACGTTAATCCGCAATGAAATGACGTCTATGTTACGCGAGGAGCCGCTAGGTAAGCCTATGCTGTTACTTGTACCGGAGCAATCGTCATTTGCTTCTGAGCATGCGTTACTTACAGAAGCCGGAAACGGTATTCAGGGGTCGGTGCGCGCCCAAGTGATGGGATTTCATCGTCTTGCCTATTTAGTTATGCAGGAAACTGGGGGTTCAGCGCTGGTGCCTGTAACGGAAGAAGGCAAGAAGATGCTTTTATATAAAATTATTCGTCGTCGCAAGGATGAACTGAGTTTGTTTAAGGATTCGGGAGACCAGCTCGGCTTTGTGGATCGGTTGAATACATTGTTTACGGAGCTAAAGCAGTATGGAAATGATACTCGGTCTGTACCCGAGCAACTGGAGCGAATGAACGCTGCTGGAGAGTCAACTCCGATTTTGCGCGGCAAGCTCAAAGATATCAGTCTAATCTATGAGGATTTTGAACGAGAGCTGACGCTTAAATATATCGATGGTGAAGATACGCTGCGCATGCTGGCAGAACAGATTGCTGAGTCTTCTCTTGTGCGTGGGGCAGATATTTGGATGGATGGCTACCGTAGGTTTACACCACATGAATATAAGGTTGTGGAGCAGCTTATGCTGCATGCCTCTTCATTGACGGTGGCTCTGACTTGCAACCGCAGCTACGAGAACGGACAGCTTCCGCATGAGCTGGATTTGTTTCATCCTTCGGCGGCTACGTATGTAAAGCTCAAAGGAATGGCAGATGAGCTGATGATAGAGACGCAGACACAATTACTGCGCCCTGATCCGCTACCGAGATTTAAGGAGCATCCAGCGTTGGCGTATTTGGAGGCTAACTTTGAACATCGTACAGGGTTACGGAATCAGGAACAACGGATGCGTCAGCAGCATCTTCGAGAGCAGTGGACAGAAAAGCAACCGGAGGGCATAAAACTGTACACTGCGGCTAATCGCCGTGCAGAGCTGGAAGGGGCTGTGCGCGAAATGCGTCGTCTGGCCCGAGATGAGGGCGCGCGTTATCGGGAGATGGCCCTGTTTGTGCGTCATATTGAAGATTATGAGCCATGGGTGGAACCGATATTCAAACAATATGAGGTTCCAGTATTTCTGGATCAGCGGAGAAGTGTATTGCATCATCCCTTAGTGGAATTGATTCGGGCTTCGCTGGATATCGTGCAGCGACGTTGGCGGTATGAGGATGTATTTCGTGCGGTCAAAACAGATCTTCTCCTACCGCTGGACGGTCGGGTGAACCGCGAGGAGATGGATCGTCTGGAAAACTATGTACTGGCCTGCGGAATACAAGGTAGCCGTTGGACAGATGGTCGCCCGTGGCAGGCTGTGCCCAGCTTGTCACTGGAGCTGGAGGAGCAGGAACGGAACCGTAGGCGGGATGAAACGTTGGATTTGATGGAGCTGTGTCGGGATGTGATCGTGATGCCTTTACGTGCGTTTGAGAAACGTGTGGGCAAGGCACGAACTGCACTTGAGAAGTGTGAAGCGGTATATCTGTTACTGGAGGATGCAGAAATTGGCCACAAGCTGGACGCCTTCATTCATCAGGCAGAGAAAGCAGGAAATCCTGAGCAGGCGAAGGAGCATCGTCAGGTATGGGACGCAGTGCTTGAACTACTGGATCAAATCGTCGAAATGATGGGTGACGAGAGGCTGGATACCTCTTTGTTTGCGGGTGTGCTAGAAACGGGATTGGCTGAATTCCGTATGGGACTTGTTCCGCCAGCTGTGGATCAGGTTCTAGTCGGAAACACGGACCGTACACGTGTGACCGGTATTCAACATGCTTTTGTGCTAGGTATGAACGAAGGTGTGATGCCGGCTGTGTTCCATGAGGACGGTGTGTTGAATGAGCAGGAGCGTACGGCATTAAACGAACGAGGCGTAGAGCTGGCGCCGGATATGACAAGACGTCTGCTGGACGAACGTTTTCTCGCTTATACGTCCCTTACTTCAGCCGGTAAAAGCCTGTGGATGAGCTATGCCGTGACTGATGAAGAAGGCAAGTCATTGTTGCCGTCTGAGTTAGTACGACATGTGCGGCAACTGTTTCCTAGCCTGGATGAACGTCCGCTGGCTGGATACCCTTTGCCTGGGGATGCCTGGACGACGCAATGGGAGTATGCTTCTCATCCGTCCGAGGCTTTGCCGCAGCTCATTGCTCAATTACGGCATTGGCGACGTGGCGGTGACATTTTATCTCCTTGGTGGGAGGTATATAACTGGTATGCCAGCCAGCAAGGGCGTGAGAAGGACAAGCTGCGTCAGCTGTTAACCTCACTTTTTTACGAGAACCATGCCGAAATGCAGAAGGAAACGAGCCGCCGTCTGTACGGCAGCAAGCTGCGTACGAGCGTATCTCGTATGGAACGTTTTGTGGCATGTCCATTTTCGCACTTTGCCTCTCACGGTCTTCGTTTGAAGGAACGTCAAATGTATCGCCTGAAGGCTCCGGATATCGGACAATTATTCCATGCAGCGCTTGGAGAGATGGCGATCAATTTGCGTAAACGCAATGTCAGCTGGGGCAGTCTCAGCACGGAGGAATGCCGCCAAGAGGCGGAAAGTACAGTGGAGCGTTTGGCTCCTCGTCTGCAAGGCGAGATTCTAATGAGCTCCAAGCGGTATGGCTACATTTTGCGCAAATTGAAGGATATCGTGAGCCGTGCTTCGTTGATTTTAGGTGAACATGCGCGAAGAGGTAGTTTTGAGCCGATTGGGCTGGAGTTGGACTTTGGACCGGGTCAGCAGCTTCCACCGTTAAGCTTCCGGTTAGATAACGGCGTTGTGATGGAAATTGTCGGACGAATTGACCGTGTAGATGTGGCAGAGGGAGAAAAGGGGTTACTTTTGCGTGTCATCGATTACAAGTCTAGCCAAAAGGATCTCAAGCTGCATGAAGTGTACTATGGCCTGTCCTTGCAAATGCTCACCTACCTGGATGTGCTGCTGAATGCGGCGGAAGAATGGTTGGGCGAGACTGCCTATCCAGCGGGTACACTGTATTTTCACGTTCACAATCCGATGTTGCAGTCGCCTAACGGTCTTAGTGCAGAACAGGCCCGTCAGGAGATTTTGAAACGTTTTAAGATGAAGGGATTACTGCTCGCGGACCGGGATGTAGTTGGGCAAATGGATACAGCATTGGACAAGGGATATTCCTCTATTTTACCTGTTGCGGTGAAAGCAGATGGCAGTTTTTATAGCAGTGCTTCGGTTGCTTCGCCGGAACAGTGGGACAGCCTGCTAGCTTCGGTGCGTAATAATATTCGGACGATTGGTACACGGATGACAGAGGGTGATGTGGCCATTGAACCTTATCGTATCCAGCAAGAGACGGCTTGTACCTTCTGCTCTTTTAAGCCTGTTTGTCAATTTGACGACAGTCTGGAAGGCAGTGGCTACAATCAATGGGGTAAACCCGGTAAGGATCAGATATGGAATCTGCTGGGTCATACACAGGAAGGGAAAGGAGGAATGGACCAATGATAGGCACGTCAAACACTAAAGGGATGCCGAAGCCGGAAGGCAGTATGTGGAGCGATGACCAGTGGCGTGCCATTTCGGAATCTGGTAACAACATGCTGGTTGCGGCAGCGGCAGGGTCTGGTAAAACAGCGGTGCTTGTAGAGCGTATTATTCGTAAAATTGTCGATCCTCAGCTTGGCTTCAGCGTGGATCGATTGCTGGTGGCAACCTTTACGAAAGCAGCAGCCGCTGAAATGCGTCAACGGATACGTGAAGCGTTGGAACGTGTATTGGAGCAGGAACCGGAAAGTGAACATGTACGCCGTCAGCTGTCGTTGCTGAATCGGGCCTCGATTACGACGCTTCATTCTTTTTGTATGGAGGTCATCCGCAGGCATTATCAGGCCATTCCCCTTGATCCCGGTTTTCGGATTATGAATGAGCATGAGACAGAATTGCTGCGCCAGGAGCTTCTGGAAGAACTGTTTGAGGAGAAATATGAGGCTCATGATGAAGGTAGTACATTTCGCAGACTAGTCGACTGGTTCAGTGGAGAACGCACTGATGATGCTATGTATGTGCTTGTGCAGCGGTTGTATGATTTTTCTCAAAGTCATCCTTGGCCAGAACATTGGCTGCGGGAGACAGCGGCAGCATTTCGTGTGCAGGATGTAGCTGCTTTGGGCGAGACGCCCTGGGTTCGCAGCATTTTGGCGGATGCCGTACTTTCTTTGCGCGGAGCGGCGAGCTTGCTGGAACAGGCGCATGAAACAGCTATGCAGCCCGGCGGTCCTGCACCTTATGCCGTGACACTGCAAGAGGATGCGGCGATGGTGAAGGGATTACTGCAAGAGCTGGAGACACAGCCGTGGGCATCTCTATATGATCATTTTCAGGCAGCTGCCTTCGGTAAGCTCAAGCCAGTCAAAAAAGATCAGACTGAGCCTGCATTGCAGGAACGGGTTAAGACGCTGCGCGAAGCAGCCAAAAAAATGATTACAGATATGAAGGCTTCCCTGTTTGGCAGGAGAGCAGAAGTCTATTGGGAGGAGCTGCACGCCGCGGCTCCGCTGATGGACGAATTGGTAGAAACCGTGATTGTATTCGGGGAACGATTTCAACAGCACAAGCAGTCAAAAGGGTTGGTGGATTTCGGGGATTTGGAACATTATTGTCTGAAAATATTACGACATCCCGATTCTACTCCGTACAAGCTACTACCTTCCGACGCTGCGCTCGAATACAAGGCGCAATTCGACGAGGTGCTGTTGGATGAGTATCAGGATACGAATACGGTACAGGAAGATATCGTTAGGCTGGTATCACGGGAGGAACCGGGTAACCGTTTTATGGTGGGCGATGTGAAACAGAGTATTTATCGGTTTCGGCTGGCGGAGCCGGGTCTGTTTTTGAATAAGTATCAACGGTACGGCATGCAGGAGCAGGAAGATGGATTTTTAATTGATCTGGCGCGTAATTTCCGCAGTCGGGAGGAAGTTGTCGATGCGGTCAATTTGGTGTTCCGCCAGATTATGAGTGTGGATGTGGCGGAAATTGAGTACGATGAACGAGCGTGGCTGGTACACGGTGCATCCTATCCCGACCCGTCGGATCAAGACGCCGCATCTGTATACGCACCTGAGCTGCTCTTAGTTGATAAGGGTGGACAGGGTCTTTCCGAGGCTTCGGAGCTGTCCGAAACGGGGGACGAATCTGCTCTACAGGAAAGTGAGCTGGCGGAGCTTGCGGAGCTAGAAACGGCACAGTTAGAGGCTCGTGCGATCGCGCAACGGATTAAAGAACTGACCGGAGACACTGGACAACCACTGTTGATTTACGACAGAGGATTAAAAGCGATGCGTCCGGCAGTCTACGGCGATATCGTCATTTTGCTTCGTTCGGCAAGCGTGTGGGCCCCCCTAATTGTGGAGGAACTGCGGCTTGAGGGTATTCCGGCCTCCGGAGAGCAGACGACAGGCTTTTTTAAAGCAACGGAAGTTGAGGTGATGTTGTCTCTGCTGCACATTATTGATAATCCGCAGCAGGACATCCCGCTTGCATCCGTGCTTCGCTCGCCGATTGTCGGCTTGACCGAAGATGAACTGGCACAAATTCGGTTGGAGAAGCCGGATGGATTGTTTTATGGCGCATTGTTGGCGGCGGCTGAGGCTGACCCACTGAAAGAGAGCGAAAAAGGGATCTCAGCTGACATCATGGAGCTGGATCTTTTCCCTGAGGATTCTTTATCTTCATCTGACTTGGGTAATAGAAATGACGGGAATACGTTGTCTGCGCGACTACGTTCATTTTTGCGTAATTTGGAAGCCTGGCGGCAGGAAGCCCGACAAGGCAACTTAAGTGCATTGATTTGGAATGTGCTGGAGGAAACAGGATATCTGGATTGGGTAGGTGGACTGCCTGGTGGCTCACAGCGTCAAAGCAATTTGCGGGCGCTATATGACCGAGCGAGACAGTATGAGACTTCTACGTCCAACCGAGGATTGTTCCGATTTCTGACCTTCATTTCCCGTCTACGGGAGCGAGGCGGTGATTTAGGATCCATAAGCGGGGGGACTGAACCCGATCAGGCTGTCCGTATTATGACCATTCATAAAAGTAAAGGACTTGAATTCCCTATCGTGTTTATTGCCGGGACAGCAAAAATGTTCAATCAACAGGATCTCAATGCGCCGTTTCTTATGCACAAGGAGTTGGGGTTTGGCCCTAAATATGTGGAGGAACAAAATCGTGTCAGCTACCCTACGCTGCCTAATTTAGCGATCCGCCGACGCTCACAGCTGGAGCTATTGGCTGAGGAAATGCGGGTGTTATACGTGGCGCTTACGCGTCCGCGTGAAAAGCTGATTATGACCGGAACCGTGAAGGATATTGCTTCGCGCGCAGCGGGTTGGGCACGTGCCAAAGAACATACGGAAACGGTCTTACCAGACTATATGCTGGCGGCAGGCCGCAGCTATCTGGACTGGGTAGGTCCCGCTTTGATTCGGCATCCTTCTGCTACTTTGTTGAGGGAAGCGGCAGGCGATCAGGATGGGTACTATCACAGGCTGGAGCACATGCCGGGGGCAGACTGGTTATTTAAAATTGTCGCCTCGGAAACACTTTCCGTCTCTCGTGTGAACTCGGAACCTGAGGAAGAGGTGTCGGGCGAAGAGCGCCAAAAGAAGACAGAAGCACTGAGAAATGCGGAGCTAATCGACTTAAACGAAGAGAGTGAAACGGACATTGAAGCAGCTCTTTCCTGGACCTATCCGTATGAACGGGCCGGCAAGACGGCAGCCAATACATCGGTTACTGAGATGAAAAGGTGGCTGGAAATGCAGGAGATGGGTTCGGACGATTGGTTGAATCTATCTACCTCCCTACTAGCAGAGTCACCGGAGGATCGGGAGGATTCTCACACTGGGGGTAGTCAATTACACTTGCGCAGACCTAAGTTCATGGGGAATCAGCGACTGACTCCTACGGAACGAGGAACGGTCTATCATACGTTGATGCTGCATTTGCCATTAGATGAGGGGATGAGCGCCGAAGTTATTGAGGAAACAAAGGCTCGTCTGCTCAATCAGCGTATGTTACTGGATGTTCATGCAAAGGCGCTAGATACGGATAAAATATTACGCTTTTTCACTAGTGAGCTGGGTAGCAGAATGCTCGGGGCATCGCATGTTCAAAGAGAGCTTCCGTTTACTTATGCCATGCAAGCAACCGATTACTGGAACCACAGCTTACCATCAATGTCACCAGGACAAGAAACAGATTCGGAAGGTGGACAGGACAGCGATAAAGTGCTGATGAACGGGATTATTGACTGTCTATTTGAAACTCCTGAAGGACTCGTACTGGTAGATTATAAAACAGACCGGATATCTGAATATCGTACACTGTCCCAATTAACAGGCCAATATCGTTTTCAATTGGAGCTGTATGCTCGTGTGATCGAAGAGATTACAAGCAAAAAGGTTGCTGAGAAGTGGCTGTATTTTTTAGAAGCTGGAGAGTGTGTACAGCTGTAGTTATATAGATAGGGAGAGGAGGAATAGCATGCGGATTTTGCATACAGGTGATTGGCATTTGGGCCGCACGTTGGAAGGACGCAGCCGTTTGAAGGAACAGGAGGCGTTTTTGGAAGAGTTGGCGAAAATGGCTGACGATCAGCAGGCCGATTTGATTATGATGGCTGGAGACGTATACGACTCAGTCAATCCTTCGGCCGCAGCCGAGCAATTGTTTTATGAAACATCTGCCCGTCTTACGGCTGGAGGAAGACCACTAGTCGTCATTGCGGGCAATCATGATCAGCCGGAAAGGGTATCCTCGGTCACACCACTGGTGAGCGGGCGCGGAATTACATTGCTGGGACTGCCCCATGGGGAAGCGGTACGCGTTCATACACCAAGAACGGACGAAATAGCATGCATTGCAGCCTTGCCATATCCCTCCGAGTCTCGTCTGAACGAGCTATTGTCTGAAGACGGAGATGAAACAGTATTGCGCGAGGCATATAGCCGCCGTGTGGGCTTGCTGATGTCACAGCTAGGTACAGCATTTCGGCCTGACACCGTTAATTTGTCGATGAGCCATATTTATGTGCTCGGCGGGCTGGAGTCGGACTCAGAACGCCCGATTCAGGTCGGGGGGGCGTATACCGTAGATCCGTCTGCTTTGAGCATTGGGGCACAGTATACGGCTCTAGGACATTTGCATCGTCCCCAATATGTAAAAGGAGACGGGCTGATGCGTTATAGTGGCTCGCCGCTGGCTTATAGCTTTTCCGAAGCCGGACAAGCCAAATCGGTTACGTTAATTGACGTAGTTGCTGGCAAGCCTGCTCAGGTCGAGGAACTGTATATTACCAGTGGACGCCCATTAGTGAGGTGGCGCGCACGGGGAGGTCTGGAGGAAGTATATCGCTGGCTGGACGAAGGACTGGATGCCGATGCCTTTATTGATCTGGAAATTACGCTGGATGAAGCGATGTCGATGGGAGATATCCAGCGGCTGCGCAAAAGCCGTGAAGGCATCATTCATATTCGCCCTATGTATCCAGAAATGGCTGCCGCACAGTTGGAGCACCAACGATCAGAACTGCCAGTGCATGAGTTGTTCCGGGCATTCTATCAGCGGCAGACAGGCGGAGCACAGCCGGATGACGGATTAGTGCAGTTGTTTCTGGAACTGGTGGAACAGGATGATGCGAGAGACCACGCTGAGGAGGATGACGCATGAAACCAATCCTTCTAAAACTGGCGGGGTTGCAAAGCTACCGGGAGTCGCAGGAAATTCGCTTTGACGATTTGACCGAAACTGGATTGTTCGGAATATTCGGCCCAACGGGTAGTGGAAAATCAACGCTGCTGGATGCCATTACGTTGGCTATGTACGGTAAAGTGGAGCGGGCCGTGAATGGCACGCAAGGCATTATGAATCATGCTGAGGATACGTTGTCTGTTGCATTTACGTTTGAATTAATGTCAGCTCAAGGACCTCGTCGTTACCGTGTAGAACGACGTTTCAAACGTGCTGGAGGCGTATCGGTTAATAATACGCTTAGCCGTTTTATTGCGTTAACAGAGGATGGCGAGGAAGTGCTCGCCGATAAGGTGCAGGATGTGACGCGCTGCGTGGAGGAGTATATCGGCCTGAAAATGGACGATTTTACACGCGCTGTCGTATTGCCGCAGGGAAAGTTTGCAGAATTCTTGTCCTTAAAGGGCAGTGAACGCAGACAGATGCTACAGCGTTTGTTCCATCTGGAGAAGTACGGAGATCAACTTGCACAGAAGCTAAGCCGTCGTGTGAAAGATAACGATATCGCACTGAAAGCATTAGAGGCGGAGCAGCAAGGGCTGGGGGATGCGAGTGCTGAAGCGCTTGAACATGTAGAGTTACGTCTCAAAGAGGCGATTGCCAATGCAGAAGCTTCGCGTCGCGAGCTAGAGCGTGTCTCACGTGAATCGGAGGCGCTAAACAAAACCCGTGAGCTGGTCATCGAGCTCAGCCAAAGATTGAACGAGCTGGAGCAGTTGGCAGCACAGGAGCCGGGCATTGCTTTACTGGAGCGTAAGCTTCGACAAGCAACTGCAGCCGAGGCATTGCTGCCTGCACTGACGGATTGGAAGGAAGCCATTGCTGAAGCGGAAAAACGGCATAAGACTGCCGAAGAAGTGGCAGTCCTGGCCGCTACCGCGCAGGAGGCTGCGCTTGTGTCTGCGCAAGCAGATGAGCAGGCCCGGCAAGCACTCAGTGCCGAAGAACCAAAGCTATTGCTTCGGATCGACCAACTAGAACAGGCGCTTCAACTGGAGCGTGATACGGAAGCGTTGCGGACCGAACGGGACCGTCTGGCGGCCGAGCTTGTGCATAGCGAACAAATCCTTGCTGAACATGCAGAAGGACTCGCAAAGGAACAAGAGCTACAGACGCGAGGCTTGAAGCGACAGCAAGAGCTTCAACAAGAGCTAAAGCAAAATGAAGTGCGAGCAGATGAGCGGCGTATGCTGCAAGAGGCTGTGCAACGGTTGCAACAGCTGGAAATCGCGAATGAGCAATTGCGTGAAGCTGAACTGGAGTACGCGACTCAGGAGAAACGGCTTGCGCAAGCAGACGAACGTCTAAAGCTGACGGACCAGGAGACACAGGAGACGGAGGCACGGCGTTCTGCCCTTGCTGCACAGGCAGCTGATGGCATTGAGGCATTGCTTACGCTGGAGGCAGAAATCACCGCCGATATGTCGTCACTGGCTGCCGAGGAAGAACAGCTGCGTCACGAGCTCCGTGCCGAGGAGCTGGGGCGTCTCGCTCAGCATCTCGCTGCCGAGTTGCGCGAAGGCGAGCCATGCGCAGTGTGCGGCTCGCTGCATCATCCCGCGCCTGCCATCGTCGCGGCGTATAGCGCGGATGCCGCTGCGCCAGATGAGCTGCACCGCCTGCGTCTCGGTTTGCAGGAGCTGCGCCTCACACTGCGCCAGCAGTTGCACGAGCAGCGCAGCTTGCTGGCGCAGCCCGCCACCGCAGACAGCGGCGCTGCCGCCACGGGCGAGCCTTTCACGCCTGCGGCAGCGCCAGTAGAGCCGCGTGGTGCCGCAGCATGGGCGGAGCGCTGCGCGGCGTTGGAACGTGCTGCGGCCGAGTTAGCCGCACGTGCGTATGCGCTGCCTGCCGAGGCACAGGCGCTGCGCGAAGCAGACGCAGCTGGACAGCAACGGCGTATCCGTGCTGCCGCCGAGCAGGAGGCAGCAGCTGTAGCGCTGACGCAGGCACAGAGTAAGCGCGAGGCATGCACCACGCGCAGCGAGGGGCTGCGCGCCGAATGGGTCGCGCAGCTGCCAGATGTCGCTCCGGACGAAGCCGCGGAGCGTTACCGCGCCATGCAGGAGCGCGACGGGCGCGCGGAAGAGCTGCGGTCCCGGCTGGAGACGAGTGTGACCTTCCTCGAAGGAAAGGCGGCGCGTGTTCAACAGATACAGCAGAGTATCATCGAGGAAGACAAAATCATTATTGCCCGTCGTACAGGGCTCCAAAGCAAAGATGATTCGCTTCGCGAAAAGCTGGCACAGCTCCGAAAGTGGGTTGGAGATGGCCAAGCGGCTTCATTGCTGGAAGAAGCGACCTCGCGACTGTTGGGACTTAAAAACGGAGCCGAAGCCGCGGCACGCCGCCGTACCGAAGCGGAAGAACGCAAGCAGCAAGCCGTTCATGCTTCACTGATTGCCCGGCAGGCCTCCGATTCGGCAGAAGAAAGACGTCAGATGGCAGAGTCCCGTTGGGGCAGCCGTCTGGAAGCCTCCTCCTTCGCTACGGAAGTAGAGGTCATGGAATGCTGCCTGGGACAGGAAGAAGCCGCACGCTATGAGCGTGAAGTGAGTTTGCATCGAGAACGGGAAAAAGAGCTGTCTTCCCGCTTAAAACATGTCGAAGAGCAGCTGAATGGAGCAACGGTAACAGAGGAACAGTGGGAAACGGCCACTGCACAGCTACGTGATTGCCGTGCACGCGACGAAGAGGCGCTTCAGAATCGCGCCAAGGCTGAGCGTGATTTAGAGGACTTGCAGCGTCGGCACGTCCGCTGGATGGAGCTGGAGTCCAATCGTGTACATTTGCGTAGTGAAGCGGAAAAAATGTCCAAGCTCCAGACTGTTTTTCGCGGCAATGCCTTTGTTGAATATATTGCTGAGGAGCAGCTCATGCAGGTCAGTCAATCGGCTTCACGCCGCCTGCGTTTTCTGACCAAGCAGCGATACGCGCTAGAGGTAGATTCCAGCGGTGGTTTTGTCATTAGTGACGATGCCAACGGTGGGGTCAAACGTCCGGTATCGACCTTGTCCGGTGGCGAAACGTTCCTGACCTCCTTGTCGCTTGCGCTTGCGCTGTCGGCTCAAATTCAATTGCGGGGCCAGTACCCTCTGCAATTTTTCTTTCTGGATGAAGGCTTTGGAACGTTGGACCCTGAGCTGCTTGACACGGTGATCACCTCACTGGAAAAGCTGCACCACGATCAATTGTCTGTTGGTGTGATTAGTCATGTGCCTGAACTACGGGCCCGTCTTCCGCGCAAGTTGGTTGTTCTTCCAGCAGAGCAGGCTGGAGGCGGATCACGTGTGGTTATGGAAACTTTTTGAAGTAATGTGATACAGGTCACAGATACAGTTTCAAACTATTGTTATAATACAGCCAAGCCGACAAGTTAATCATACAGCACCCCGGCGGACGTATGCTGCGGAAGAAATCTTCCCATCATACGTCCGTTCAGAGGGGCTCTGCCAAGAGCTCCCGGGGTGCTTCTTTTTTTTGCAAGCCGGAATTCGCCCAATTTGATGTAGCAAATGGCCCGTTTTTGAATAACATACGGTATACATGCAAGAGCCTAGGAGGAAACAACCATGGAAAAAAGCATGACAACCGAAAAAGTTACAGCACCGGAACAGACGGATGCTAAAACACTATGTCAAAAGCATATGCATCGTTATGTATGCGTATGGGTGAAGGACGGGACAATGTATGATGGCATTGTAGAGCATGTGGATGATGAAAAGATATACTTAGCCGTTCCTATGGGTGGAGACGAGATGGAGAATGTCAATGTTAATCTCCCGTATCCGCCTAACAATTGTGGCTGCGGTTCCCGTGCTTATGGTGGCTATGCATCTTATCCTCCGTATCCGTACCCGTACCCGTATCCAGTACCTGCTTATGCATATGGGTTCCCCTACGGACGCCGTCGCTTTAATCGTTTGATTCTGCCACTTGCAGCCTTGACAGCGATCAGCTTGCTGCCTTATTACTAATCCTAATTTCTTAGTCGCCAGATATAGTGAATTCTCTGCTCTCTCCCGCCTACAGCTCTTGTACAGTACAAGGGACTTTAAGGCGCATCCATACATCATCACCATGCAAGGCTGTTTCTTCCATCATGAAGAAACAGCCTCTTTTTCACATATTCTATCCCCAATATGATCCAATAATTGAAACTGTATCAGTACAGTTCAATGAAATGAGGTATCCTGTTTATCCATAAAGCATGGTAACATCTAGCTGTAAAGAAACATAAGAGGAATAAGCATGTAATGAAATGAGCATGTAATGAGTATGTAAAGAGCAGGTGGGTGGATATTGTGAAAAAATATGTATCAATTTTATTGGATATAGAGCTTAAAATTCGCGAGGGACAATATAAATCAGGTTACAAGCTACCGTCGGTCCGTGAGGCTTCAGAATTATATAGATGCAGCAAAAGCACGATTCTGCGGGCATATTCTGAACTTGAAAAGAAACACGCCATCTATTCCATACCGCAAAGTGGATACTATGTAGTGGAAAATTCGGGCGATTTACACCATAGTCATATGCAAGACTCCGTTGATTTTGCTTCGGCCTCCCCGGATTTAAATGTATTCCCTTATCTGGATTTCCAACATTGTTTGAATCAGGCTATTGATACCTACAAATATCATCTATTCACTTATGGCGATTCGCAAGGACTGGAAACACTGCGTCATACGTTGGTTTCCCATTTGGCTAATACTCAGGTGTTTGCAAAAATGGATCGGATTATCGTTACTTCGGGTGTTCAGCAGGCATTGGAGATACTCGCTAAAATGCCGTTTCCCAATGGCAAAGAAAAGGTTTTGGTCGAGCAGCCAAGTTACGATATTTATTTGCGCTTTCTGGAGGAAGAGAACATACCCGTCAGTACTATCGTCCGGACAGCGAAAGGTATGGATTTTCACGAATTGGAGAATCAATTTAAGAACGAGAGCATCAAGTTTTTTTATACCATGTCAAGATATCATAATCCATTAGGGATCTCATATAACACAGAGGAGCGAAAAGCGATAGCTGCCTTAGCCGCCAAATATGATGTGTACATCGTAGAAGATGACTATATGGCAGATTTGGGGGCCGATCATCTTTTTGATCCCATTTATGCATACGACCATTCGGACCATGTTATTTATTTGAAAAGCTTCTCGAAAATCATTTTCCCAGGCTTGCGATTAGGAGTTGCGGTATTGCCAGAAGTCCTATTAAAGACGTTTAACGCTTATAAAAGATATGTCGACACATCTATGTTGTCTCAGGCGGCGCTTGATATTTATATTAAAAATGGAATGTATGAACGCCACAAGCACACGATATGTAAACTGTATTCGGAGCGCATTCGTACTCTGAACAAGGCCGTGGAACGATACAATCAGGCCGGATACGTTCAGACTTCAGCTGTAACCTCAGGAGTTTATATGCAGTTTAAACTGCCTCGGACAGTGAATTTGGAACGCTTGGTACAGTGTCTTTCTGCGAGGAACATCCAGGTTGTAGCTGGCAAAGGCTTTTATTTATCGGGCTATAGGGAACAAGAGAAGTTTTTGCGCATAAGTATTTCGCGCGCGCAGCTGGATCAAATTGATGGAGGGGTGAAAGCCATTATAGAGGAAGTTAGTAAGGGAAACTGGTATTAAGACCCTTTTTCCGTTATGATACATATAGAAACATAAGTATAACCAAACATGGCTGTATATGTTTCTATTCAGTATGGGAAATACATAACTTTGAATGCCGAGAGCAAGGGGTGTTTGTGTCTATTTGCTTAGGATCGGCTCACTGCCAAAGGAGGGTTTTGAATGGACGATCTGTTTTTGAAAATTGTGGATGGAACCATCCCCAGCAAGAAGGTGTTGGAAACCGACAATGTGCTCGCATTTCATGACATCCAGCCTGCGGCACCAGTACACGTGCTTATTATTCCCAAAAAATATATTCCTTCAATGAACGCTGTGACGGAGGAGGATCTTCCTCTTATCGCGGAGATTCATCGTGTTGCGGTTGAGGTTGCGAAAAAGTTAGGAATCGCCGAGTCTGGTTATCGGTTGATTAACAACTGTGGCCCGGATAGTGGACAAGCGGTGGGGCATCTGCATTATCACTTACTGGGCGGCGCCAAATTGGGTGCCCTGACAGGTATTTCGGACTCACATTCTTAAAAAATGACAGAGCTTGTCTTTTCAGTAATACGGATGTGAATGGAGAAAAGTGGCCCTTTATGTATTCATTTTTTCTTATAGGTTGACACCTGGTTTCCGTTTCACCTATAATAAAATTTGATGAACCGTGTTATTGCTCTTGGACGGTCTGGTCGGAGGGAGGGAAAACTGGTGTCTGAAACTAAAGTTCGCAAAAACGAGACAATTGATGCTGCACTTCGTCGCTTTAAACGTTCCATTGCTAAGGATGGCGTATTGGCTGAGGTGAAGAAACGCAAGCATTATGAAAAGCCAAGCGTAAAGCGCAAGAAAAAGTCCGAGGCTGCTCGTAAGAGAAAGTTCTAGGAGGATCTAAGCAATCATGAATTTGAGCGAACGATTGAACGAAGATATGAAGCAAGCAATGAAGAGTAAGGACAAGTTCAAACTCTCCACCATTCGAATGGTTCGTTCTACGATTAAAAATCTTGAAATAGATTTGAAACGGGATTTGGACGACAACGAAGTGCTTGATATTCTGAGTCGTGAGATCAAACAGCGAAAAGATGCCCTCCATGAATTTGAAAAAGCCGGTCGTGATGAACTTGCGACAAGCACTAAAGCAGAAATAGAGATCATCGCTCAGTACCTTCCCGAACAACTTTCTGAGGAAGAAATTAAAGTTATTGTACAGCAGACCATCCAGGAAACCGGTGCTTCTTCGAAAGCCGAGATGGGGAAAGTAATGACGGCCTTGATGCCTAAGGTAAAAGGCCGCGCTGACGGTAAGCTCGTGAACCAAGCGGTTCAGCAATTTCTGCAATAAACCTGCGACAAACAGGAAAACACAACACCCTCTGTTTACAGAGGGTGTTATTTCTATATATGTGTTGCCTACCATAGAATGTAATGATGAGAAGATACTTTTATGTAAGCGCTATTGTTAATTGTGTGAAACGTGATGTTTGTTGGGTGCGTAAAGTATTTGGCAGCCGTCAGGATTAGCAATATACTCAATAATTTCACATTAAATCCTGAAAACTGTATAGTTTGTCTAACAAAGTTTGGTATGCTGTAACATAGAGAGATCGAAAGGGGGAGAGAAATGCATAGAGAACATCACCACTCCAGTCGCAAATGGATCCTTTTAACGTTGTGGATTATGGTATCCGTTTTGCTGTTGCCCTTAGTTCATTCCGAATCAGCGGCGGCCCAAACTAAAGGTGGAGCTGTGTTTGTTATACCAGTCGATCAGGAAATTGAGCATGGCCTGGGCAAATTTATGGAACGTGGATTTGCAGAAGCAGCAGATTCCAAAGCAGGTCTGATTTTACTGGATATTAACACTCCCGGTGGACGGGTAGATACAGCGGAGAAGCTGGGCAAACTGATTAAAGACAGTCCAATTCCGACCGTAGCCTATATAAGGGGCGAAGCGGCCTCAGCGGGTAGCTATATTGCGTTGAGCGCAAACAAGATTGTTATGAAACCGGGGAGTATTATCGGAGCAGCAGCGTTAGTAGACGGCGGGGGGCAGGCTATCACAGATCCAAAAACGATAGCCTGGTGGAAGAGTAGCATGGCATCTGCCGCAGAAGCTGGCGGACGTAATCCGGATATTGCCAGAGGTATGGTTGACTCTAAAACGACCATATCTATTCCTGAGATGAACTTTAACAAGGAAAATGGTCAGATCATTTCTTTAACCAGTGAGGAAGCGCTGAAGTTGGGTTATGCGGATCACATCGCGTCTTCCGAACAAGAGGTTATTCAGTGGATGGGTTACAGCACGGATGATGTCATTCATGTGGAGCGAACATGGGCTGAAAAAGCAGCCGAGATATTGACCAACCCAATTGTACAGACGTTGCTTTTATTTATCGGTATCGCAGGTATTGTTATTGAGTTGATCGTACCCGGTTTTGGTGTACCGGGAATTTTGGGCATACTCGGATTTGGTTTGTATTTTTTCGGCAATTATATCGCTGGTTTTGCAGGCTCGGAGACGTGGTTGTTGTTTATTATCGGTCTGGCTCTGCTTATACTTGAAATGTTCATCCCGAGTTTTGGTATTTTGGGCATTTTGGGTTCCGTCAGCCTTGTCGCCGGAGTTGTTCGGGCAGCATACAACATGCAGCATGCGTTTATATCTTTGGGCATTGCCTTTGCAGCTGCGGTTGCCCTGGTAGCGATCATCGCGGTTGTATTCAAGGACCGAGGGATATGGAACCGTTTTATACTTAAAGAAAGTTTAACGGCTGAACAAGGTTTTTCTTCAGTTGTGAACCGGGAAATGCTATTAGGTCAAAGGGGTGTCAGTCTGACTCCACTTCGTCCAGCCGGAACGGTGCTGATCGCTGATGAGCGAGTCGATGTTGTAACGAACGGCGAGTTTATTGCTACAGATATGCCGATTATAGTATCCAAAGTAGAAGGCGGGCGAATTGTGGTCAAGGCAGACACTAGCGTCTAAACAAGCAAATAACAAAGAATTAGATTAATGGAGGATGATGCGAGTGTTCGAATCGGGTATTGTCAGCGTTTTGCTGATTGCCGTTGTAGTGATTATTGTATTGAGCGTATTTTTTAGTTTCTTCCCGGTGATGCTGTGGATTTCAGCATTGGCTTCGGGTGTGCGCATTGGCATCATTACGCTGGTAGCTATGCGTTTACGGCGCGTCACGCCAAGCCGAATTGTCAATCCACTCATTAAGGCAACCAAGGCGGGTCTGGGCTTGAACATCAACCAGCTGGAAAGCCACTTTCTCGCAGGAGGGAATGTAGACCGAGTGATCAATGCGTTGATTGCTGCGCAGCGTGCTAACATTCCGCTTGAGTTTGAACGTGCGGCAGCGATTGACCTTGCTGGACGGGATGTTCTGCAAGCGGTCCAAATGAGCGTTAATCCGCGTGTTATTGAGACACCTATTGTTGCTGCGGTCGCCAAGGATGGTATTGAAGTGAAGGTTAAAGCTCGTGTTACGGTGCGTGCCAACATTGATCGACTTGTTGGGGGTGCTGGAGAAGAAACGATTATTGCACGGGTCGGTGAAGGTATTGTTACGACCGTAGGTTCCAGTAACTCGCATAAGGACGTGCTGGAGAACCCGGATTCAATTTCAAGAACCGTATTGTCCAAAGGTTTGGATGCCGGGACAGCATTTGAAATCCTGTCCATTGATATTGCGGACGTTGATGTAGGTAAAAATATCGGTGCTTTTCTGCAAACAGAGCAGGCGGAAGCCGACAAACGTATTGCGCAGGCAAAAGCGGAAGAGCGGCGTGCGATGGCTGTAGCGCAGGAGCAGGAAATGAAGGCGCGTGTTGTAGAAATGAGAGCACGCGTGGTGGAATCCGAATCCGAAGTACCGCTGGCAATGGCTGAAGCGCTACGCGGCGGGAAGCTTGGTGTCATGGACTATATGAATTTGAAAAATATTGAGGCGGATACGCAAATGCGTGGCTCCTTAGGCAAACCGAATGAGAACTCGGGGAATGACAACAAGAACCGGGATTAATAACGGGACATAGCCGATGAATTACGGCAGCTAGGTGGTGAGTAATGAACTTTATCAGCTGGATCTTTGAACATTTGTATATCCTGATCGTGATTGGCTTTGCTTTGGTGTCTTTTTTGGGGAAAAGCATCCAAGGTACAGGGCGGAAATCACCGCCGCGAAAAGGTATGCCTACCTTTGGTGGTGATCATGGTTCTCGTGGACCCTCGACGTCATCCAGACCCTTCACAATGGAACATGGGCAAGAGCAACGTCAGCAGGATATTGCTGGAGAGTTGCAACGTCAATTTCCTAATGAACGACGGACGGTTATGGAAGCTCGTCGCATAGAAGAAATGGGCGATCGGTCGGAAACCGAAGAACGGATGGACCGGGATTTATTAGATAATGGTTCGACTCTAGAGGATCGGATCCGTGCTATGGAAGAAGAACGAAAAATGGTTTTAGCCCGTCTCGATCGTATATCCAATGCGAGGGAGTCAGGGGAAATTACAGATGCGCCAGAGATAGCTTCGCAAGACCGTAATACGGTGGATACGGCTGATCTGCGCAGAGGTGTGATTTGGGCAGAAATATTAGGTCCTCCACGTTCCAAGCGCTACATGGGTGGAGGAAGACGTTAAAATGATAGTGGATCCGTCACGGCTTTGGCTGTGGCGGATCTTTTTTTGTGATGCTTTAGGAATACATAACCATGCTCGGAATAAAAAGTGAATTAACGACAAATGCTCTAATTACCTGACAACGAATGTGATAATCCCTTGTGTGCTCTAGCTTTCTCACATTTGTTGTCATCTAAAATGGTGGCATTTTGTCTAATTTAGCGCCTCATTTATGAAAATATATTCCTGAAAAATGATCAAATGTAACAATATGAATGGAGCTTTCCGAAAGCAGTTTTCATTTTTTCTTTTTTATATATAATGTTCTCAATGATAGATACTTATGAAATTCACTCCAATTTTACCTAAAATTTTATTTATATCGAGGTGATACAACAAGGTTATAAAAATGGAAAAATTAATTTTTAGGAGGATGGGATCGATGGGAAATAGCTTGTTTAGAAAGAAAAGCATTGATCAGTTGATTGCCGCTACGCGAGGGGAAAAAGCACTCAAAAGGGAGCTGGGTGCGTTTGATTTAACGATGCTTGGAATTGGAGCCATTATCGGAACGGGAATTTTTGTGTTGACAGGTACAGGAGCAGTTACGGCTGGTCCAGGCTTGGTTCTTTCTTTTGTGATTGCGGGACTCGCGTGTTTATTCGCAGCATTGGCTTATGCGGAGTTTGCATCCACCGTTCCAGTATCCGGTTCTGTTTACACCTTTACATATGCTACGATGGGGGAGCTATTGGCCTTTATTATTGGATGGGATTTAATTTTGGAATACATGCTGGCAGCCAGCGCCGTTTCCGCAGGTTGGTCGGGTTACTTTGTATCATTTTTGAACGGAATTGGCCTTCACATTCCGCTTGAATTCACTGCCGCACCGGGGGCTTTGAAAGACCAAACTACTTATTTTAATCTCCCAGCTTTTTTAATTTTGATGGGTATCACGTTCTTGCTTTATTTAGGGATAAAAGAATCAAAACGGATAAACAACATCATGGTAATCATAAAAATTGTTGTTATTTTATTATTTATCATTGTTGCTTTTAGATATGTGAAGCCAGATAATTGGACACCGTTTATGCCGTTTGGGTTCAGTGGGGTGTTTGGAGCCGCAGCTCTTGTGTTTTTTTCTTTTATTGGTTTTGATGCTGTTTCATCAGCGGCTGAAGAAACTAAAAATCCCACTACTAATTTACCGCGAGGCATTATTTTCTCTCTCATTATTTGTACGTTTTTGTATGTCATTGTTAGCGCGATTATGACTGGTATAGTACCGTTTATGCAATTTGAAGGTATCTCTCACCCCGTGTCATTGGTATTGCAGGTTGCAGGCCAGAACTGGGTTGCAGGTATTGTAGATATAGGAGCCATCTTAGGGATGACAACGGTCATGCTGGTAATGCTCTATGGTCAAACTCGTATTATGTTTGCTATGTCACGTGACGGCTTAGTCCCCAAAGTATTATCCAAGGTTCATTCCAAATACAAAACGCCCTACATTAACACGTTGTTTTTCGGCACTTTATCTGCATTAATGGGTGGACTGATTCCGCTGGATGAGTTAGCAAGTTTGGTGAACATTGGAACCTTGTCAGCATTTATTCTGATTTCGGTCGCCGTTATCGTTATGAGAAAAACACAACCTGACTTGCCAAGGGCCTTCCGATGTCCTGGAGTTCCGTATATCCCGATCCTGGCTATCGTTTCATGTGGGGTGCTCATTCTTAATTTGAATGGCCAGACATTTATTCGCTTTATTATTTGGCTTGTCATTGGTATGGCTGTTTACTTCTTATACTCTAGAAAAAACTCTCTTTTAAATCGAGATAGCGAAAAATAACCGTGTCATTTAATGAAATTCAAAAGAAGACAACCTTTGTTTTCAATATGAAAATGAGGTTGTCTTTTTTGTTGTGAATTTTGAAAGGACACATCTTTTTCCTCTGCAATATAGTAGCTACTACGAATTGTAAGTTTAGCCTCATAAATGCCGCGACTGGATCATAAAATGTACAGTACAGATATCTGTGGCGCTGGTGTAATGGTGTTCACTGATCATAAGAATATAAGATGGAAAGCCAGCAGCGTAGCTGCCTTGAAACATCTATGGGTACCGGATGGCAATAACAGAAGATGAAAAAATAGCAGCGTGCTGTCATCAAAACAACTCTAAGCCGTTGGATAACAAATATTTTGATGACAGGAAGGGAGATTTCGCCGTATGAGCAGGATGAGCCGCAAACTGCGAAAGTGGGCCAGCGAGACGCTGGAGCTTCCGCAGGACATTCTATTTGACCTGCCGCGGTTAACCCTCATCGGCAGCCGTCAGCTTTATGTGGAGAATCACCGGGGCGTGGTGGATTTCACGCCGGATCAGCTCGTACTTGCACTTGCGCAAGGCAGGCTGAGGGTGTCCGGCCATGATCTAGTCATTACGTCTATTCTGCCAGAGCAGGTAAGTGTGGAGGGACATATAACGGATATCCAAATGGAAGGAACGGAGGAAGGCTCGTGAAACATCCTGCTTTAGCAAAGCTGCGTGGTACGGTTACCCTTGCTATCAAGGGCGAAAGTGTGGAAGCTTTCATTAATTTACTCACCGATCACCATATACCTGTGTGGAACGTGCGGCCGATGGGTACTAGACATGCAGAAATGAACCTTCTGCTGCCGCACGTCTTCCTCCTACGCCCGCTTTTGAGAAGGACAGGCTGTAAAATGCATGTTCTGAAGCGGCAAGGGCTTCCCTTTACTGCTGTACGACTTGCCAAACGTAAATTTTTCCTGGCTGGATTGGCTTTGTTCTGGATAGGTCTTCTGCTGATGTCTTCGCTTATCTGGGACATTGAAGTAAAGGGGAATGATAAGCTATCGACGGAATCTGTTCTCAAAGCCGCTCGACAGGAGGGCCTGTATCCATTTCAATGGAGCTTTCGTCTATCCAGTCAAGACAAGCTTTCACGTGCGCTCATGCAGAAGCTTCCAGAGGCATCCTGGATCGGTGTGGAAAAGCAGGGTACTTTGGTGACGATTCAGGTTGTTGAAGCTTCACAGCCTACCCCTGCGCCGCTCTACAGCCCTCGTCATATCATTAGTAAGGCAGATGCGGTAGTTACTGAAATTTTTGCCGAGCAGGGTCGTCCTGTCGTGCATAAAAATACGCGTGTCAAAAAAGGAGCCATCCTCATCTCTGGAACGCTTGGAGATGAGGAGAACCAACAGCAGGTCGTAGCCAAAGGAGAGGTTAAGGGTCTTGTATGGCATGAATACGAAATTAGCAGTCCCACGGTGCAACGCAGCAGCACGTATACAGGTATCAGTCATGACCGCTTGTATCTGGTCCTAGGCAACCGTGCGATACAATTGTGGGGATATGGGAAAATACCTTATTCTACACATAAAACAACAGTTGAACATGATCCGCTAACATGGCGTTCCTACAAACTTCCGATGGGTTGGATGACCGAAAGTGTGAGGGAGACAAAGATACAGGAGCAGAAGCTTACGGAAGCAGAAGCGAAAATGTCAGGTTTAGAAGGCGCGCGAGCTGATATTTTAGCTAAATACGGCAAAGGAACGAAAATAATGAGCCAAAAAATTTTGCATGAGAAGAGAGAGAATGGTAAAGTTTATATGAAAGTGCTTTTTGAAGTGGAGCAGGATATTGCGGAAGAACTTCCGTTAGTTCATAACCAAGGAGAATGAGGCTATTTGGCAGAACAACAACGCAGCATACAAATTGCATTGAACAATGCGGGAGAAGGACAGGCGTTATTTGGCCCGCAGGATTCCTTTTTGAAATTAATCGAAGCAGCTATTCCCGCAAAAATAGCATCTCGTGAGGCAGAAGTTAATGTTTTTGGTAATGCTCACGAGGTGGAAGTGCTCGAACAATTGTTCGACGTATTACTCCAGTTAATTCGCAATGGGTATATACTGACCGAAAGGGATGTCCATTATGCGATTGAACTGGCAAAAGATTTGCGCGCTGATCAGCTGCTCGATTTGTTCAAGGGTGAAATTACGACGACGTTCCGGGGTAAACCGATTCGCGTCAAAACGATTGGACAAAAGCACTATGTAACCACGATTAAGAAACGCGATATTGTATTTGGAATTGGCCCGGCGGGTACTGGTAAAACCTATCTGGCTGTAGTGCTGGCCGTAGCTGCCCTGAAGGAAGGTTCAGTCAAGCGCATTGTACTGACTCGTCCTGCGGTGGAAGCAGGTGAAAATTTAGGTTTTTTACCAGGGGATTTACAGGAAAAGGTTGATCCGTATTTACGCCCATTGTATGATGCCCTATACGATGTGATGGGCCCAGAGCAGACTGCAAAGGCACTGGAGCGCGGATTAATAGAAATTGCACCTTTGGCTTATATGCGGGGACGTACGCTGGATGACTCTTTTATTATTTTGGACGAAGCGCAAAACACTACACCCGAGCAAATGAAAATGTTTTTGACTCGACTTGGCTTCGGCTCCAAAATGGTCATTACCGGCGATGTCACGCAAATTGATTTGCCTCGTGGCAAAAAATCCGGTCTGATTGAAGCAAATGCGATTTTACAAGGGATTGAGGAAATAGGCTTTGTCCAGTTTGCAGAAGAGGATGTTGTCCGTCATTCCCTGGTTCAAAAAATTATTGTTGCTTATGACCGAGTTGCCGAAAATCAAGGATAGTCATTCAATCACGAGTATGTCGTGTACGACCAGAAAAAGTATAAAATGAGCAGTGTAGCTGCCTTGAAAAAGATGATGGAGAGGGATTGTTTTAGATGATCTCGAAGGAATTATCTAAAGGGAAAACGTTCCAGCATAGAATGAATGGATGGAAGTATAGCGTGGCGACACGCTATCTTCTGTTTTTATTTTTGGTGGTTCTTTTTTATGTAGGCTTTGCGTCCAAGCTGCTTCCCGAGCGTTATGATATTCGGGTAAATCAACCGAGTGAAAAGGAAATTGTCGCCCCGATGCAGCTTCCTAACAGTAAGGCGACTTTGAAGGCTCAAGAGGAATCAGCTGAACGTGTGCAGCCCATGTATACCATTGTGCCCGTTCGCAACGATAACCTGATTACTGGTATTTTGGATCGAATTGAACGGCTCAATCAGGATGACCAGGTCTCCAGAGCAGATAAGATTTCGATTTATAAGGATGAGATTCCGCAACGTGCACGGGAATTTGTACAAAATTTTGTGAATAACAGCCGTAATGCGGATGCCTACCCAGATAAGTTGCTGGATGAAGTGCTGGAAAAAACGAAAGAGCAAACGTACCGAATTCCAGAGGAGACATTCATTAAAATTCCGCGCCTTACATCTGAGGATATTGCTGAAATGCGGCCTGTTGCCCGTGAGATTGTGACAGGGTTGATGAATGATCAAATTACGGATGCTCAGACAGCCCGAGCGAAAGTAGCTGAGCGGGTTAGTACAAGCTCGCTTACTAAGCGTACTTCACGGGAGGTTGTTCAGGAACTTGCAAGGCTTGTGATTACCGCCAACAAGTTTTATGATGATACAGCTACGAAGGACGCAAAGGTACAGGCTCGTGAAGATACACCGACAGTTTACATTAAACAGGGTGAAGTACTCGTCAAGAAGGGTGAGATTATTACCCAGGAAATCTATACACTGCTTGATGAAAATGAATTGCTCAAGGATAAAATCAATTATTGGCCACAATTTGGACTGCTGATGTTGTCTATGATGCTGGCATTGGGCCTGTTTATGTATATTCGTCAATTTCAATCACGAACACGAAACTTCAAGTATAATAATGCGCAGTTGCTCATGCTAGTATTAATCTTTGTGATAACAGTTGGAGCAATGATGTTAATTTCCATACTGCAGAACAATGAACGTTCCTATCTCGGCTATCTGGCGCCTATCGCGCTTGGAGCTATGCTCGTAACGCTGTTGCTTGATATGTCGTTGGCTTTCGTATGTGCCGTTATATTCAGTATATTGGCAAGTGTTATTTTGAATGTCCGTCAAGGACAAATTTTCGACTTTAATTTTGGATTTTTTGCTATTGTGGTCTGTCTGGCAGCGATTTTCTCTACTCATCGAGCCAGCCAGCGTTCAACACTGTTCAAAGGGGCGATTATGGTATGCCTGTTCGGTGCCCTGTCTGTTTTTTCTCTGGCACTGATTGACCAAGGGAATTGGACTCAAACGACGACGCTCTATGGGGTAGCTTTTGCTTTTGCAGGTGGTCTGATAACAGCAATACTTGTTATTGGGCTAATGCCATTTTTTGAGTCTACCTTTGGTATCTTGTCGGCACTGAAGCTTGTTGAGCTGTCAAATCCCAATCATCCATTGCTCCGCAAGCTGCTTACGGAGACACCGGGAACGTATCATCATAGTGTAATGGTGGGTAATCTGTCAGAGGCCGCAGCGGAGGCTATAGGGGCAAACGGCTTGTTGTGCCGGGTTGGTTCGTATTATCATGATATTGGTAAAACCAAGAGGCCTTCGTACTTCATTGAAAATCAAAATGGGTTGGAAAATCCACATGATACAATAGAGCCCAAGCTGAGCAAATCCATCATTATCGCCCATGCTCGTGACGGCGTGGAAATGCAATTGGATTACAAGCTACCCAAGCCCATTCGCGACATTGCCGAGCAGCACCACGGAACGACATTCTTACACTATTTTTATCACAAGGCGTTGCGCGAAGCTGAAGAGCGGGGGGTGGAGCCTGACTTCACGGAGGATGATTTCCGTTATCCGGGACCGAAGGCTCAGTCTAAAGAGTCTGCTGTGGTGGGAATTGCTGATAGCGTGGAGGCAGCAGTTCGTTCCTTACGGAAGCCGACAGTGGAACAAGTGGAATCCATGATTGAGAAAATTATTAAGAGCCGTCTTGATGATCACCAATTCAACGACTGCGAGCTGACCATGCGGGAGCTTGATATCGTGGCTCAAACCCTCAAGGAAACAGTAATGGGGATTTTTCATTCCCGTATTGAGTATCCGGAGGAAAGGCCCAAGTCTGAAAACGGAAAAGCTTAATATAACTTGTGCATGAAGTACGGTTAGAGCACTAGAATTAAAAGGAGCGGTTGGCATGGGCCTTCAATTAGCTTGGAATAATGAACAAAACGATATGGTAATTAACGAATCCTTGATTACGCTGCTGAACACCTTATTAGAGGAGGCAGGCAAAGTGGAAGGAGTCACTGACGGTGAGGTAGCCCTTACCTTCGTTAATGATGAGCAAATTCATGAGTTGAACAGGGACTATCGGGGAATTGATCGTCCCACCGATGTGTTGTCTTTTGCTATGAAGGAAACACTGGATGAAGAGCTTGAAATTATTTACGAACCGAATGATGAAAATTCATTGAATGATGTACCTGATGTTTTGGGGGATATTATAATCTCTGTACAAACAGCGCAAGCTCAGAGTGAAGAATACGGACATTCGATTGAGCGTGAAATCGGTTTTTTGTTTGTTCACGGCTTTCTTCATCTGTTAGGCTATGATCATCAGGATGATGTGAGTGAAGCTGAAATGATGGGCAAACAGGAAGCTGTACTGGCTCAAGCGGGGTTGACAAGGTAATGAGACGTCAGCCTTGGAGAATGACTTTTCGCTATGCGGCAGAAGGCGTGATGTACGCTCTGCGTACGCAAGTAAATATGCGGATACATGTGGCCGTGGCGCTCCTTGTCATTGTAGCAGGCTTAACTCTGCACATCTCCCGGCTCGACTGGTTATTCGTCTGCGTGGCTATCGCTATAGTCATTGTAGCCGAACTGTTCAACACCGCTGTTGAAGCAGCGGTGGATCTCATCTCACCTGATATTCATCCGCTGGCCAAAGCGGCTAAAGACACCGCCGCCGGAGCCGTGCTCCTGGCAGCGGTTTTTGCTGTAATTATTGGTATATTTGTGTTTTATAGGCCTATGTTGACGTTAATTAGTTCGCTGTTTTAATGGAAAAACCCAAATAAAATAGGTGCTTAATCGCGCTGGAGGAAATGAAATGGCTAAGAAACACTTTAAATCAGGCTTTGTCGCAATTGTTGGCAGACCTAATGTCGGAAAATCAACACTGATGAACCACGTCATTGGGCAGAAGATCGCCATTATGTCAGACAAGCCACAAACTACACGCAACAAAATTCACGGCGTATTTACTACAGAGGACACGCAAATTGTATTTTTGGATACACCCGGGATTCATAAGCGTCAGTCAAAATTAGGCGATTACATGAATCAGACTGCTTTTAATACGTTGGGTGAAGTAGAAGCGGTACTTTTTCTTATTGACGCTGCTGAAGGTCTAGGCGGTGGCGACCGTTTTATTGCGGAACAGCTTAAACAAGTAAAAACGCCAGTTATTTTGGTGCTGAATAAAATTGATCGTATTGAGCCAGAAGCATTGTTACCCCTGATTGAGCAGTATCGCAAGTTGTACGACTTTGCAGAAATCGTACCCATCTCGGCCAAAATGGGCAACAATGTAAACACCCTGCTGGAGCAGGTGCAAAAATACTTACCAGAAGGTCCGCAATATTATCCGGATGATCAAATTACCGATCATCCAGAACAGTTTGTCATTGCCGAGCTGGTGCGTGAAAAAATTCTGCATATGACACGTGAGGAAGTACCCCATTCTATTGCGGTTATGATTGAAGATATGAAAGTGCAGGATAATGGTGTAGTGCATATTATGGCTGTTATTTTTGTAGAACGTGACTCCCAGAAGGGGATTATTATCGGCAAACAGGGAGCCATGCTCAAAGAAGTGGGCAAACAGGCACGCCAGGATATCCAAAACCTGTTAGGCTCCAAGATTTTCCTGGAACTTTGGGTTAAGGTCAAAAAAGACTGGCGCAACCAGGAACGCGTCCTTCGTGACCTTGGCTTTCATCGCGACGCTTAAAAACAGAACTCGATTCTACGTCACTTTAGTTCAAGGGTTTATTGAGGTTAAAAATTGATATTAAATAAATATGTATAGTTGTAGTAAGCATCATAAAAAAGCCGTCCCGATCTCTTGGCTGAGATAGTAATAGTCTCCTGATCATTTAAAGCGCCGCGTATGTGCGGCGCTTAACTTCTTGCTCTTTTTATCCTTTTCTTCCAGCGATGAAATAGGTGTGCTTTAAAAAAGGCCTTGTATGCACGATGTAGCGGAGCGAAGGATTTGAATCTGAAGAAGCGATAGCGTTCGCCTTTACCCCCGAATTTAACCCTTTGTATGTTTTACATTCAAATAAATTCGGGGGTACCAGCGATCGTAAGATCAAATCATTTGCGAAGCGTATTCCATTCTACATACAGCAGCCTTTTTTAACGCAATCCATTTATTTCATCGCATACTTGCCTTCTCTTCGCATCATCCTAATTTTGAGATGCAAACGTCATTTCCGAAGAGAGGATGAATACGATTGCGAGATTTTTCGTGGAAGTATTTTGCGATGACTGGAGATGTCGGTGCGTATCTGTTATACCGGGAGAGCGCCATGACAAGGGAGCAAGATACGGATGAAGGAGAGTCGGACGAGCATGAAGAAGCCCGTGAATAGTACAAGCCACTGGCTTCTTCGCGAATGTTTGGGGGAAGAGGCATGCTTTACAGGGTGGAAGGAATCGTCATCCGCAGCATGGATTACGGTGAGGGGAACAAAATTATTACGCTTTGCACCGAAAGCGGAGGTAAAGCAGGCGTGCTGGTCAGAGGTGCAAAAAAGTCCAAAAGCCGTCACGCTGCTTTAACGCAGCCGTTTACGTACGGTGAATTCGTTTTTTTTCGAAATACAGGCTTAGGCACGTTGAATGCCGGTGAAATCATCCAATCCCACCATACATTACGCGAAGATATTACTAAGGCTGCTTACGCTTCTTATGCTTGTGAATTACTCGATCGGGTGTTACAGGATGAGGAAACAGGTGCGTTCTGGTTTAAGCAGCTAAAAGCATGTTTGGAGGCGCTCGAGAGTGGCAAAGATCCGCTGATCGTCATGAGTATTTATGAATTTAAAATATTGCAGGCGGCCGGATATGCTCCTCAGCTTGATGCATGTATTTCAAGTGGTCAACAATGTGCTGATGAGGATATGTTCGTCAGTCCGAGGCTGGGCGGAGTTTTGTGTCGGAGCTACAAGCATTTTGATCCAGCTGCATTAAGCGTGACTCCACGTACACTGAAGTTGCTGCGCTTGTTCGCCAGAATGGATTTGAATCGGCTCGGCAACATTGACGTGAAGGACTCCACTAAGCTGGAGATCAAACATGTCATGCGTCAGTTCATGGATATGCAGTTGGAGGTCAAGCTAAAATCCCGCAATTTTTTGGATCAGCTCGACAAGTACGATATGTGAAACGCCCTATTCTCTTGACTGTATTGCTGAAACCGTGTAATATCCTACTATATATCTCCTTCGGGAGCAGATGCATTGAACGAGAAAGTAGCGGGATGTATTCTCTGTTATTAGCGAGTTGGGGACGGTGTAAGCCCAGCGGGAATTCTTCGTGAACAAGGCACTCGGGAGCGTCTGATTGGACACGGAAAAGAGGATTACGATCTGATTGGTGATATAGGATCGCAATCAAGTAGGGTGGAACCGCGGGAGTCAGCTCTCGTCCCTACGTCTGTACAGGCGTAGAGGCGGGGGCTTTTTGCTGTCTCTAACAAGGCTCTTGAGATAAAATAGCCCTGTACATACGAGCTTAAATGAGAAGAAATCACCAACATTTGAGGGAATTGGAAAGGGAGCGTGTACCAATGAATTTTCAGCAGATGATTTTAACGCTGCAACAATTTTGGGCTGAACACAACTGTATTATTGTACAGCCGTATGACACGGAAAAAGGGGCAGGCACGATGAACCCGATGACGTATTTACGTTCGATCGGACCTGAGCCGTGGAATGTAGCTTATGTTGAGCCTTCTCGTCGTCCGTCAGACGGACGTTATGGTGAGAACCCAAATCGCCTGTATCAGCATCATCAGTTCCAAGTAGTTTTGAAGCCTTCGCCGGATAACATTCAGGAATTGTATTTGGAGAGTTTGAGCCGTTTAGGCATTAACCCTCTGGAGCATGATATTCGTTTCGTTGAAGACAACTGGGAAGCACCGACGTTGGGAGCGTGGGGCTTAGGTTGGGAAGTATGGCTGGACGGTATGGAAATTACCCAGTTTACCTATTTCCAGCAAGTGGGCGGTATTGATGCCAGTCCGGTTGCCGTAGAAATCACGTACGGTATGGAGCGTCTTGCTTCCTACATCCAGGACAAGGAGAATGTGTTCGATTTGGAGTGGGTCAACGGAATCACGTACGGTGATGTCTTCCACCAGCCTGAATTTGAGCATTCCAAGTATACGTTCGAAGTATCTGACGTCAAAATGCTCTTTACTCTTTTCAATATGTACGAAGAAGAGGCAAATAAAGCGATGGCGCAGCATCTTGTATTTCCAGCCTATGATTATGTGCTGAAATGTTCTCATGCGTTCAACTTGCTGGACGCTCGCGGAGCGATCAGTGTGACGGAACGGACTGGGTTTATTATACGAGTGCGTAATTTGGCGCGTCAGGTGGCTGCGACCTATCTGGAGGAGCGCGAGAAGCTGGGCTTCCCGCTGTTGAAGAAAGGAGGTGCGGCAAATGTCTAAGGATTTATTGTTTGAGATCGGATTGGAAGAAGTCCCTGCACGTTTTATCCCGAATGCGATTCAGCAGTTGAAGCAGCGTATGACGGCGTGGCTTGACAGCTCGCGTATTGCTTATGGTGCTGTAGAGGCTTATGCTACACCTCGCCGTTTGGCGGTACTTGTGAAGGAAGTAGCGGAGAAGCAAGAAGATATTAACGAAGAGGTTAAAGGTCCTTCCCGCAAAATCGCACTAGACGAAGCTGGTAACTGGAGCAAGGCTGCACTGGGCTTTGCTCGCAGCCAAGGTGTTGATCCTGAACAGTTCACGTTCAAGGAGCTTGGAGGCGTGGAATATATTTACGCAACTAAGAGCAGCATAGGTGTTCCAACGGCGGATGTACTGTCCGAAGGTTTATTGCACATTTTACATGCCATGACATTCCCAAAATTTATGCGCTGGGCGAGTTATGACTTTAAATTTGTTCGTCCGATCCGCTGGTTGATTGCCTTGTTTGGTAACGATATTGTTAATTTGGAGATTGCCGGCGTGCAGTCAGGAAATGTGACAAGAGGGCATCGTTTCCTGGGACAGGATGCCGTAGTAGAAAGTCCAGCCGACTATGTTGAAGTGCTTCGCAAGCAGCATGTCATTGTGGACATTGAGGAACGTCAATCGCTTATCGTGAAGCAGATTGAAGCGCTGGCTGCCGAAAAAGATTGGACGATTGCGGTAAAAGATGATTTGCTGGAAGAAGTGCTGTATTTGGTGGAAACTCCAACAGTACTGTTCGGAGGTTTTGATCCTGCGTTCCTGAACATTCCGAAGGATGTACTCATTACTTCCATGCGTGAACATCAACGCTATTTCCCAGTGCTGGATCGCACAGGAGAGCTACTGCCATATTTTGTTACGGTACGTAACGGAGGAAGTCAATCGCTGGAAGTCATTGCTAAAGGGAATGAAAAAGTATTGCGTGCGCGGCTGTCTGATGCCAAATTCTTTTATGAAGAAGATCAGAAGCTGGAAATTAAGGATGCACTCTCCAAACTGGAAAGTATCGTCTTCCACGAAGAGCTGGGAACGGTTGGAGACAAAGTGCGCCGGATCCGCCGTATTGCTGATGCTCTGGCAGAGAAGCTTCGCGTTTCTCCAGATACACAGGAATCGGTTAGTCGAGCAGCGGATATTTGTAAATTTGACCTGGTAACACAAATGGTATATGAGTTCCCGGAACTGCAAGGTGTGATGGGTGAGGATTATGCTCATAAGGCTGGAGAGAAGGAAGAAGTGGCAAGAGCGGTGTTTGAGCATTACCAGCCGCGTTATGCAGGAGAAACGGTTCCTTCAACGAATGCTGGAGCGATTGTAAGTATCGCAGACAAGATAGATACTATTACAGGCTGCTTCTCCATCGGTATTATTCCAACAGGTTCACAGGACCCTTACGCGCTTCGTCGCCAGGCAGCAGGTATTGTGCAGATTTTGTTGGATCGTAAGCTTTCAGCTACGTTGTCTGATGTGTTCAATATCGCGCTCGATGTGCACGGCAATCTTGGAAATATGAAACGTTCCGCGGATGAAATACGTAAAGAATTACATGAGTTTTTTGGATTACGCGTGAAGAAACTATTGTCTGAGACACTTCGTTATGACGTTGTGGATGCTGTGCTTGCAGCTGGATATGACGACGTTGCTTCCGTTGTTAACCGTGGAGCTGCGTTAATGACTGCCGTACAAACAGGTGAGGTATTCAAAGCAACAGTTGAGTCCTTTAATCGTGTAGGTAATCTGGCTGCTAAAGCAGTGCATAAATCAGTTAATACGGGTGAGTTTACGGAACAAGGCGAAAAAACGCTTTACGAAGCATGGTATAGCGCTTATGAATCTTACAGCGTAGCTTTACAGGAAGGTGATGCGACACGGGCGTTAGCGCTAGCTTCATCCATTACCCCTGCGGTAACGGCGTTCTTTGATTCCGTTATGGTTATGGCTGAGGATGACGCTGTTCGTAATAATCGTTTGGCATTGCTGGCTGTTATTGACTCAGAACTGAAGTGTTTTGCCGATTTTTCCAAGCTTGTAGTTTAAACGTCAGTTGTGGTAGTATGAACAACTTGAAAAAATGGGTATAAATATACGGAACGGTGTAAGAGTAATCTTGCAGCCGTTCCGTATTTTACTCGAATGCGGATGGGGGATGCTTATGGGGGGAACCGGAACTTTACTGGGTGTGAGGATCGTTGTTGACGGGGACGCTTGTCCTGTTAAAAGTGAAATTGCGGAGATAGCTTCCCGTTTTCATATTGAGGTTATTATGGTATCTTCATATGATCATCTCATTCAGGGCAGCAAAGGTGTAAGCGTCGTTAAAGTAGACCGAAGCGACCAAAGTGCCGATCTCTATATTGCCAATCATATCCGCCGCGGAGATATTGTAACCACCAATGATTATGGTCTTGCTGCACTTGCCTTGGCAAAAGGTTGTGAAGTGATGTCTTTTCGCGGAGCTATGTATCGAAACGATTCGATAGATTTCATGCTTGACCGACGTCATACTTCTGCCAAAGAACGGAAAAAAGGACGTTATGGAAAAGGCCCTAAACCGTTTTCATTAGAGGATCGTGAAGTTTTTCAACATAAACTGACAAAACTTTTACTTCGCTTGCAGGAGAATGAGTAACGGTATCGAATTATATTTACGTGCTAAAGAGATGAAGGTGGTTAATATGAGTGCCGGACAAGGTAACATACCGGACGATATCATTGAGTCAGTTTTACAACATCATGATATTGTAGATACGGTAAGCAAGTACGTGCATTTGACCAAGCAGGGGAAATATATGAAAGGCCTCTGTCCTTTTCATTCCGAAAAAACCCCTTCATTCACCGTGACACCGGATCGTCAGATTTTTTACTGCTACGGCTGCGGCGCGGGAGGCAATGCCATCAAGTTTATGATGGAAATCGAAGGACTATCCTTTCCCGAAGCTGTCAGGACAATGGCAGAAGAAAGTCATATCCCGCTCGGCGAATGGCAGGGACGTGATTCATCGCATCAGCATCCTGAGTTGGACAGGCTGTTGCAAGCGTATGAGTTAACTTCTAAGATGTACCATTTTTTGCTTAAAAATACGGAGCACGGCAAACCAGCTATGGAATACTTGCGCTCACGAGGATTCAGTGACAAGATCATTGATCAATTTCAAATTGGCTATGCACCCAACCGATGGGATACGATCGTTCAGTTTCTGGATAAGCGTTCTTTTGATCCCGTGGAGATGGAAAAGGGAGGGCTTATTTCTCCCCGGCATGAGGGTGATGGATATGTGGATCGATTCAGAGATCGTATCATGTTTCCCATTTGGAATCGCAACGGAAAAGTTATTGCCTTTGCAGGCCGTATACTTGGTGAGGGACAGCCGAAGTATTTGAATTCACCGGAGACCAAGCTATTCAATAAGAGCCGAACGCTGTACAATCTCCATCATGCTAAAACCTCAATTCGCAAGCTTCGCCAAAGTGTTCTTTTTGAAGGCTACGGTGATGTCATCTCGGCATGGGAAGCTGGCGTACAAAATGGGGTGGCCGCCATGGGCACTGCTCTAACAGAGCACCATGCTACGATGTTAAAAGGACTGTGCGACGAGGTCATTATTTGTTATGATGGTGACCGGGCAGGACAAGCTGCTGCGCTTAAAAATTTTCCGCTGTTGGAAAATGCGGGGCTTCACGTGAAAGTAGCGCTGGTCAGTGACGGTATGGACCCGGATGATTTTATCCGGCAATACGGCGGCGAACGATTCCAGCGCCAAATTATCGAAAGTGCTGTTTCAACGGTGAAATTTAAGCTTATATATCTGAAAAAAAACCATATACTGCAAGAGGAAGAAGGAAGAATCGCGTATTCCCGCGAAGCATTAAATGTCATTGCACCTCTGTCATCCCCGACCGAGCGGGAAGTGTATCTGCGCGAAGTGTCAGCCGAAGTCAAGGTGGATTTTGAAACCTTGAAGCAAGAATGCAATTTACTGCGTCAATCCCTGCAAAAAAAACAGAACTTTGGGGATAATAACGAAAATGGGTGGAATAATGGTAGGCATAAAAAAGGGCAGGTCTCCACACCTAATCTGTTGCCGGCTTACCATGTGGCTGAACGCAGACTGCTTCACTGGATGATGCAGGATTTAGAAGCTGCAGAGTATGTAGAAAAGCATCTGGGCGACGCCTTTAATATTGAGGATCATGCAGCAATTGCTGCTTATCTATATGCCTATTACGCGCAAGGGAAGTTACCGGATACAAGCCGTTTTATTTCATCTTTGCAAGACGACCGACTGGAGAAGAACGTAAGTTCGATCATGATGATGGATGCTCCAGGCGTATGGGCACCGCACATTTTGGATGATTATATTCATCAAGTGCGAAAATTTCCATTGCAGGAGCAACTGGATTTGAAGAGGGAAGAAATGAGAGCCGCTGAGCGCTTAGGTGACTTTCTGCGCGCAGCACAAATTGCAAGTGAGATTATAGCCCTAGAGAGACAATGAACACACAGAGGTCGGATGTTTCTAGGGAGGAGGGAGTCGAAAGATGGCGAATGATCAGCATACTGAACTGGAGACGGAACTAACACTGGATCAGGTTAAAGATCAACTGATTGAGTTGGGTAAAAAAAGTTCTTCTCTGAACTACAAAGATATCATGGAAAAACTATCGCCGTTTGATCAGGACCCCGAGCAAATGGATGAGTTTTATGAGCAGCTGGGTGACTTGGGGATTGAGGTTGTGAATGACAACGACGAAGAAGTTACCAGATTGCGTCAAAATGACGACCCGGAAAACAATGATGGGGATGATTTTAATTTCGATGACGATCTGAGCCTGCCTCCCGGTATTAAAATTAATGACCCAGTCCGGATGTACTTGAAAGAAATCGGTCGTGTACCGTTGCTTTCTGCTGATGATGAGGTGGAGCTTGCCAAACGGATCAATAACGGCGATGAAGAAGCTAAGCGCCGGTTGGCAGAAGCGAACTTGCGTCTGGTTGTAAGTATTGCCAAACGTTATGTTGGTCGCGGAATGCTTTTCCTGGATCTGATTCAGGAAGGTAATATGGGTTTGATTAAGGCAGTAGAAAAATTTGATTACGAAAAAGGCTTTAAATTCAGTACGTATGCAACCTGGTGGATTCGTCAGGCCATTACGCGCGCAATAGCCGATCAGGCGAGAACGATTCGTATTCCGGTGCATATGGTGGAAACGATCAACAAGCTGATTCGCGTATCGCGTCAACTGTTGCAAGAGCTGGGGCGCGAACCTACGCCGGAGGAAGTGGCTGCCGAGATGGAGCTGAGCGTGGAAAAAGTACGGGAAATTATGAAAATTGCCCAAGAACCGGTTTCATTGGAAACACCAATTGGTGAAGAGGATGACTCACATCTGGGGGATTTCATTGAGGATCAAGAAGCGTTGGCGCCTGCAGATGCGGCTGCCTATGAACTTCTGAAGGAACAGCTCGAGGATGTACTGGATACGTTAACCGAACGGGAAGAGAATGTTTTGCGTCTCCGCTTTGGTTTGGACGACGGAAGAACCAGAACCCTTGAAGAAGTGGGTAAAGTGTTCGGTGTTACACGTGAACGTATTCGTCAGATTGAGGCCAAAGCGCTACGTAAGTTGCGCCATCCAAGCCGCAGTAAGCGACTGAAGGATTTCCTCGAATAGAAGCGTTACATTGCGGACCTTCTGCGGCTTGAAGCGCGCAGGAGGTCTTTTTTTATCTCATGGCAGCCTTGGTGGAGGGGAAGAAGCTTGGACCAGGAGAAAAAGCGGGCAATACTGTTACATGAAATTGAGCATTGGCGGCGAAGTCGGCTGCTCCCTGAGCAATATTGCGATTTTTTGTCTAACCTGTATCGGGAGGACGAAGATCCGTCGCAGAGCCAGAACCGTAACAACACCGGGCTGCTTACATATCTTAGACACGGGCATGGGATCGCCTGGCTTCTTGGTTTTGTCATTATTTCCTGCATTTGTTTGATCGGTTTTTATTTTACCGCTTTTCCGTTGGCAATGCAAATATTCTCGGCGAGTGCAGTTACTACGATTTGCTATGGAGTGGCCGCATTTTGGCGGTCTTCTGAAAAGAGTATGAGCGCGATGTTGAGCACTTTAGGCAGTGCGATTATGTTGGGTTCGGGTGTATGGATCATTCAGCTCCATCAAGGTGAAGCTAAGGTTTGGTTTCTTTTGCTCGTAGGCCTATGCGGTGTGGTATGGTGTCTTGTGGGATTAACTTTGCGCAACAGCTTACTTCATTACTGTGGCATTGCTGGGCTACTTTTAGTGTACGCGATCCTTATAGGCCGCTTCTGGCCTACAGCAACTTTAGTGATGCTTGAGGCATTTTGGATTTTGCACGCAGTATTGTTGATCTGGTTAAGCTGGTGGGTACATCGCCGCTTTCCGCGTCTCGCTTTGGTTTATTTCGCTATAGGCATGACACTAGCATTCATGGCTGAAGCAGACACGATTATCCTGCGCCATCAAGCGGCGGGAGATGTGGTGTTTTACAGCCTACTGAAGTTGGCATTTGTTGTTGGAATTTTATTTTGGACTCGAAAAAAATGGATTACGTGGGTGACGTTATGAAACTTTCTCAACGATTACAATATATTATGGAACAAATTCCTGCCGGGAGCAGACTTGCGGATATTGGCTCGGATCATGGACTACTCCCCGTGGCCGCAGTGCGTAGTGGCAGAGTACCGCAAGCTGTGGCGGGTGAAGTCAATGATGGACCGTTGCGTGCGGCTCAAAAGCAGGTGGCCGAAGCAGGTCTCACGGATCGCATTGCGGTTAGAAAGGGAGATGGCTTGGCTGTAATTAAGGTCGATGAAGTTGATGTTATTACGATAGCCGGGATGGGTGGTGCCTTGATCGCTACCATTTTAGAGCAAGGGAAAGACAAGCTTGTTTCAGTGAAACAACTTGTTCTACAACCTAACGTAGGAGAGGATATCTTACGCCGTTGGCTCATCGAACATCAATGGGTACTAACAAGTGAACATATTATGGAAGAAGACGGGAAAATATATGAGATTCTGACGGCAGTACCTGATTCGGTAAGCCCACTGAAACAGGATGCGCTGTATCAACCATGGAAAATTCCCGATAGTTCGCTGGTACTGACACCGGATTTGTTGATGCAACTCGGACCACTATTGGTCAAAGCACCGAATGAAATCTTTTTTTATAAATGGAAATTGGAGATTCGCAAGCTTGAGGATGTGCTGGCACAAGTGGCACGATCAGATCAGGAATCCGCACAGCATAAGCGGGAGCAATTGCGCAAGCAAATTGAACAGCTAGAGGAGGTACTTGCATGTTTGCCAAAGGACAGACAGTAATTAGCTATATGGAGCAGCTGGCTCCGAAATACTTGGCAGTTCCGGACGATAGAATTGGGCTTCAGCTGGGTAGTCTGCAAAAGGAAATCAAAAGCATATTAGTAGCCCTGGATGTTAATGATGAGGTTGTCGAAGAGGCAATCCGCATAAAAGCTGACCTCATTATTGCGCATCATGCAATTATATTCCGCCCACTTAAAGCTTTGAACACAGATCAGCCTGCGGGTAGATTGTATGAAAAACTAATCAAGAATGATATTGCTGTCTACATCAGTCATACGAATCTGGATACAGCTGAGGACGGCATGAATGACTGGATGGCAGAAGCACTGGGTATTCAAAGTGAAGGTACGCTGGAGGATGTTCACACCGAGCAATTATTCAAGCTTGTTGTTTTCGTACCAAAAACACATCATCAACGGGTACTGGATGCCATACTGGGGGCGGGAGCTGGACATATCGGCAACTACAGCCATTGCAGCTTTAACATTGACGGCTATGGAACTTTTGTGCCGGGTGAAGGCACACAGCCGTTTTTGGGTGAGCCGGGCAAAATGGAACGTAGCGAAGAGGTTCGTATTGAAACCATTGTACCGCAGGCTGTACGCAACAAAGTCATTCAAGCGATGCTGAAGGCTCATCCTTATGAAGAGGTGGCTTATGACCTGTATCACATGGATTTGCAGGGCCGTTCCTTTGGTTTGGGACGGGTGGGCAAGCTTAAGGAAACTCGCACGCTACGGGAGTTTGTCGATGTTGTGAAAAATGGCCTCAAGGTCGAGCATGTACGTGTGGTGGGCGACTTGGACCGTATGATCAAAAAGGCAGCCGTGCTTGGGGGCTCAGGCAGCCGCTATGTGAATAAGTCGCTTTTCAAAGGTGCTGATGTATTGGTCACAGGGGATATTGACTACCATACGGCTCACGATGCCCTGATGGCGGGGATTGCTATTATTGACCCTGGACATAATGCTGAAAAGATTATGAAGCCTAAAACCGCAGAATGGATGCGCAAACGCTTGACAGAAGGTCGTTATTCAACGGAAGTACATGTATCTCAGGTAGAAACCGAGCCTTTTCAATTTTTGTAAAATATCAACATCTATGAGAAAATGAAGATGTTCTATTATTTTTTTCGTAGGGAGAGGTTCTATGCGGACGCTGATAGCTGATTCTGCAATTCATGCCTATCCAGGCATGGTCGCTGTTGTTACTTCCCGCTATGAGGGGGAAAATAATGTAATGGCCTCAGGCTGGCATACCTATATCGGATCATCACCGGGCATGTATGGCATTTCACTGAGGAAGGAAACATATTCTCACGGACTGATCGAGAAAAGCGGAGGCTTTGGTATTCAGTTTCTGCCTGCGCACAGATCGGAATGGATTCAGGCTGTAGGTACCTTTAGTGGTAAAGATGTAGATAAGTTTCAGCAGTTTGGCATTGCATATGAGGATGGAATTTCAGTCAATGTGCCTATATTGCTGGAGGCTTATCTTGCTTATGAGTGTAAAGTCGTGGATATTCATACCTATGGAGATCATGATTGGATCGTCGGTGAAATACAGCAGACCTACCGAGATGATGAACTGTTCCTAGATGAGGACGTTCCTGATTTTAGTAAGCTTTCTATCCCGCTATACGTGGGAAGGTCTGCTTATTATGTGGCGGATGATTCATTGCAGAGAAAGGTACATCCGTTTTATTTGGGCAAGTAAACAGAGATCTATACGTTTTACAATATTTTCAGGGTTGTATCATGCGCGCGTTCCCTGTATACTATGTAATGTTGTTCGGAAAGTTTGACAGACAATCGCTGGTGGCGTAAGCCGCGAGAGGAAAGTCCGGGCTCCATAGGGCAGGATGCTGGATAACGTCCAGTCAGCGCGAGTTGAAGGATAGTGCCACAGAAATGGACCGCCGATGGCCGCTTGCGGCACAGGCAAGGATGGAACCGAGGTGTAAGAGACCCCGAGGAACGCTGGTGACTTCGTTCCTGGTAAACCCCATCTGGAGCAAGACCTAATGGGACACAGCTTCTTCGCGAAGCAGCCTTAGCCCGAGGCGTGTCTAGGTTGGTCGCTGGAGCTGGATAGCAATGTTCGGCCTAGATAGATGATTGTCGCTTGTAGTGGGAGGGTAGTTCCCGTCTGTACCACGAATAGCACAGAACCCGGCTTACGGAAAACTTTCCCCACTGCAACACCTTAAAAAGTATGAATTTAACTTTTGTAAATGACCTGTTTGCATGAAAGCCTTTAATCCAAATGTATTTATTGAATTAAAAAGGGTGTGTCATATTCCTGTGGGAATGATGGCACACCCTTTTTAACATACCGTACTTACGCAGATATAGTGCATTCTTAGAATGAAGCCCCCAGCATAATTACTGTGGGCTTTCATCCTAATTTTTACTTCTCTACCGTAAAACCGTTCGAGAATGAGGCACGTAGTCAGCGTAGCAAACGCATTTGAATCTACGGAGGCGAGGCGTACATCTTTGTCCCAGATTCCAACATGCTATTCAAATTCCAAACGAATCAGAGGGAACAGCGATCGTAAAATCAAATGATTCGTGAAGCGGCCTCACGTACGTGTCCTGCCAACTCCATCATCGCACGCTGTTTACAACACTTTCCTCTGTGTACATCTTCAGTGCCCGATCCAATCGGTCAACTGCTTTTGGAAGCAAGGAAGGATCCGTATGCGTGAAGTTGATTCGCATATGGTTGCTGCCACTTAGGTCAGCATAGAAGACTTGTCCAGGCACAAATGCCACTCCTTCCTGAATTGCGAGTTGCAGCAACCGATCAGAACGGAATCCCTCGGGTAAAGTAACCCACATAAACATACCGCCAAGTGCATCATTCCAGGTGATTCCTTCCCATTGGCGTTCTTTCATCAGCGACGTGAGACGTAGCATACGAGTATGGTACTCAGCAGACACAGTACGAATATGTCCGTCCAAGTCAAAAAAGTCCAATAACTCATTCAAAGCACGTTGATCAATACTGCTGGAGTGCAGATCGGCAGATTGTTTGGCATTGGCGACTTTAACGACAATCGCTTGATTAGCTACCAGCCAACCAGATCGAACACCAGGAGCGACGGTTTTGGAGAATGTAGAAGTGTACATCACATGACCGTCTCCACCTAGCTCTTGATCGATTGAGAAAAGGGATGGAAAGTTAAGGTTTTCGTCAAATTTAAGACGTCCGTAAGGATCATCTTCAAAAATCAAAGTGCCGTATTTACGGCATATTTCAACAACGCCTGTTCTTCGTTCCATACTCCAAACACTTCCTGCCGGGTTGGAGAAGGTTGGGATGACATACACGAATTTAGGCTGATGTTTTTTGATCTTGGCTTCAAGATCTTCTAATCGCATACCGTTAGAGTCTGTATCTACACTTACAATGTTGGCACCATAGGAATTAAATACCTGAAGAGCTGCCAAATAAGTAGGGGACTCCACCAATACAGTATCCTGCGGATCGAGCAATACACGCGAAACCAGATCAATGGTCTGCTGTGAGCCCGTCGTCATGATGATGTTATCTCTGGTGACGGAGATGCCTTGGGATGACATGATTGCTGCAAGACGTTCCCGTAGAGGAATGTAGCCCTCGGTTAGGCCGTATTGAAGAGCGGTAGTACCGCCGAGGCGAAATACCTGCTCATAGGCTTTAGCAACAGCTTCGATGGGGAAAAAGGCATCGGCAGGAAGGCCGCCTGCCAGAGATAACACATCTGTTCCCTGTGTCAGCTTTAAAATGTCCCTTACCATGGACGAGCCCTGAGTACGAGCCATACCCGAAAATTTGTGTTCCAATCCAATCATCTCCTGTGTTCTATACTGTACTATGAAATTTGTTGTATTATATCGATAATGAAGTATAACAGTAAACGTCTAAATGTAACAGTTGATTTTTGGAGGGGACGGTTCCGATGCATATTGATCTCAGCCGCAATAGCAGTGTTAAATTATATTCACAGATTGCCAAAACATTAGCAGATCGCATCCAGTCTGGACTGTTGCCTCAGGGCACAAAGCTTCCCTCTGTCCGTCATTTGTCCAGTTTGCTTGCGGTAAGTCCCGTAACTGTAAGCAAGGCGTATGCTGAGCTGGAGTCTATTAATCTGGTTACCTGTACACAGGGAAAAGGTTGCTATGTAGCAGAGCCTTCGGTAGCTGTTCAACGTGAGGGAGCGCAGGATTTGTCATGGCAAATGTCGCTGATCGATTATTTGCCACGCGCACAGTTATGGAGAAACTTTAACCATAGCAGACAGGTTCCCTATTCTTTTCATATAGCAGCAATTCAACCGGAGCTTCTTCCTACACGCGAAATCATCGCTGATACTCAACGTCTATCCTCTGGAAATCCTGATGCAATGGCAGCATACGGTACTTTTGAAGGTGATTTAGCGCTGAGGGAAGTGTTTGTAGATCACCTGAACGAACGTGGCCTATGCACTGTTGCAGAACAGCTGCTCGTGACCAGTGGTGCCCAACAGGGCATTGACCTGGTGGCACGTACTTTCGTTGGTTCTGGAGATGTTGTCTACATGGAGGCTCCTACATATACGGGGGCCATTGATGTATTTACCAGTCGTGGTGCCAAAGTAATTATGATTCCGATGGATGAGCAGGGCATGCGGATCGATATCCTCACGCGTCTTTGTGATACTCATCCCCCAAAACTGATATACACGATACCCACCTTTCATAATCCTACCGGAGTAACTTTAACGACGGCCAGACGCACACAATTATTGGATCTAGCTCAAAGTTATCATTGCCTCATTGTTGAGGATGATCCATTTTCTGACCTCTACTATAAAACAAAGCCGCCACTCTCTATCAAGGCACATGATCAATCCGGACATGTGATATATATCAAAAGCTTTAGCAAAACCGTTGCTCCCGGCTGCCGTATAGCTTGTGTAGCGGCCACTGGCAGTGTAATGGATCGTTTGGTGGCTGCCAAGTCTACTACGGATTTGGGGAGCCCTCTATTAACGCAAAAAGCGCTATTGCCCTTTATCAGGAACCGTCTTGATCGACATCTTGTCTGGTTGCGGGAACAAATGCGGGATCGGTTGACAGTCGCATTGTATACGCTCCAGCGCTATGCTCCGCCAGAGGTTAGCTGGTATGCTCCCGAAGGCGGCTTAAATGTGTGGATTAAGCTTCCTCCTAATGTTGATATTCCAGAATTGGAGCGGCTGGCTGATCGAGAAGGCGTTTCCTTTTTACCTGGTGCAGTGTGCTATGCAGGTGGTATGGACAGTAATCATATCCGTATTTCTTTTTCGTATGTGGACAAGGAAACACTTATAACAGGTCTTCACAAACTGTGCCGTTTGTTGGGCGAACTGCTTGATCATTCGGTCATTGTTGAACGGAAGCCTATTTTATAAGGGATATTTGTATTAGGGGGTAAACATCCAAGCACAGCACATGCCTTCTTAATATGCTGTACTAATTCACCGAAAGGAGTTGCACATTATGAGTCATTGCCCTTACGACCCGATCGTGTGCCCGCCGATCCAATTTGTAAATCATCAATTTTTCCCACAAGTCGTGCCTGTGGTTCATCCAATTGAGATTGTTAATCAGACGCACATTGTACCTGTACCACATCACGTATTTCCAGTGAGTATAAAGGATCCTGGAGAACCTTGCTGTCATACTCGCAGTCATAGCAAGCGTCCTGTTCGCAGCAGTTCCAAGCGTTAATAAAGCCCAAAAAAGCAGCCATGGAGCAACATGGCTGCTTTTTTCCAATAAGGAATCTTACGTTTCCAGTTTCTTTAAAATAGATTTTAACTTGTCACTTAAATGCTGTGGATAGAATTGCAAAGGAACATATGGACGTTGTGCTGCTTTCAACGCTTTATACACATCAATTTGACCATACCCGAAATATTTGTCATGCCCTGGTGTGCCCAAGTCAATTACGCTGCTTCTCATTAAATCCATAACCTCTTTGTTGGTCAGATCGGGGTTAACGGATCGAATCAGGGCAGCAAGTGCTGATACATGGGGACTGGCCATTGAAGTGCCCGACAGTGCAGCATATTGATTCCCTGGGTACGTACTGGCAATACTTGCACCTGGAGCCATGACGTCTACATAATCTCCATAGTTAGAAAAGGATGCACGGTGCATAGAAGAATCTGTAGCGGAAACGGCAAACACTTCAGGATACGCTGCTGGATACCCAGGCCGTTCCGTATTGTCATTGCCTGTGGCTGCAATTAATACGACATCTTTATCATAGGCGTATTTGATCGCATCATGCAAAAATTCAGCTTGTGCGTAATTGCCCAGACTTAAATTGATAACCTTGGCACCGTGATCAGCTGCCCAGATAATACCTTCTGCAACCGAGTAAGTCGTACCGGAGCCGGATTGGTCAAGTACCTTGATCGGCATGACTTTGTTGTACCATGTCATGCCAGCGACCCCCTCACCATTATTCACGAGGGCAGAAATGATGCCGGCGACGTGCGTTCCATGACCGACGTCATCATAAGGCTTTTCAGACGGGTTTACCACGTTATGACCTGAAAGGATTTGACCTTTTAGGTCGGGGTGATCCAAATCTACTCCCGTATCTACGACAGCGACAATTACGTCCTTGCTGCCTTTGCTTAATTTCCAACCTCGGTTGGTTTCAGTTGCCGGCAGATTCCATTGATAGCGGGAAAAGAGCAAATCATTGGGAATAGAGCTGTCCGCTTTGATAGGTGTGCTCTCATTGGTTAGATACATATAGTGAGGTTCCGTATAAAGCGGGTTCCACTTTCTTGAAAAATATTGCTTTAGCTCCTTAAAGTTCATCTTATCCGAATGAAATACATAGGTATAACCAAGCTTGCGGCCTGGCGCACAGTGTAAATCTGCTGCAATTTCCTGCAGTTGTCGTGAATCAGGATTATGATGGAAGCGAACGACAATTTCATTTTCAAAATAATGGCTTGCATTTTCGTTGTCGTGGCCCGTCTTGACAGTAATATCGTGCAATGTGTCGGGATGTACGGATTCGATTTTGTAGCTGCCTTCTTTTGGATAGGGAATCAAACGCAAATTTTTCCGCTGATGCTTCTCCACGTCACGCAATACTTGCTGACTGACCAGAGCAGCAACGCCGCATGTTCCGTCAGCCGATGGTTCTGCCATGACAAAATATTTACCGCCTTCAGCCTGAAATGCAGCAGATTCGTAGGATTTATTTTGCATGACGGAACGGCGAGCCGCAGCCAAGCTGCTTTTAATTTGAGGATGACTGAGCAGACGAGTTTGTGCTTTGCTGCCCGTGTAGGTGTTCGTATTCCCGTCGCTTGTGTGAATCCACTGTAACGTATGAAGATGACTGTGCGATTGCTGTAGCGTGCGGGTAAATTCCCTTTTCTGATCAGCAGTTTTACCATCAAGTTCCCGCATCACGTACTGAATATCCTGCCTTGCATCCATGCGTGTGAGGGTATCCGTAGCGGACAGGTCCAAAGCCAACATTCCTTTTTTGAGTTGCTTCTCTTGCTGTGGCACCATCTTGGCCGTATATTCGGGCTGCGGTGTATGGCGGTGATCACGGGAAGGCAGCATCAGTGTGATGAGAAGCACCCCGGCAGCTGCTCCTAGCAGGGGTTTTAACCATTTTCGCCGAGACATGGGACCGTCCTCCTTGAGTAATCATAAATTTATGGTTTAGCGTGAGGAGGTTGGCATGTTTTTATACCTTTCAATGCTTATTTGTGGTAGGATAAATACTGAAAATTACAGCTCTTTCGGTTAGAAGGGACTATTTTCGGGTAACCAAATTGATGAACAAGCAACAAATAAGGGGGAGCTGCCTTGATGTCAGCAGTCAACGTACAAAAATTATGTGAGTCGGCGCAGGAGAGACTGAAAACTGCCGTGAAACGGGTGGAAACATTCCTCAATGAGCATGCTCTGCCGCAACTGGCTGCAGATAGCAATGAGGAGTCCGTGCTCTTTTACAAAGGCTTTTTGTCGGATCTCCGTCATGTCCTTGTTTTTTCCGAAGTATCTTATGAAAAGTTGGGCGTGGCTTTACGCCGTGCCAATTTTGACGTCGATTTTGCGGAAAAGGCATTGTATAACGTTTACCATGACTGCGTGAACAGCTTTTTTTATCCCAAAAATGAATCTTACGCAGAGGATGGACGCTATGCGTATACGGGACAAGATGCTATCCGCTTCCGTAAAACGCCGGTACCAGCCGCTCGCGAAGTGATCATGGACATTACGAAAAATTTTGAAGAATTGCGTGATGATCTGACTTATTATGAAAGTGACTATTTGACTCAGCGCCGGATGCAGACTCGCCGTACTCATGCCTAAAGCATTCAACGGGGAAGATCATTTCTAATCAAAAACTAAAACAAGACAAGCAAGCCGTTTTCTACTTGCTTCCTGCCATTTTGGAGGAGGTGAAGGAAGCGGCTTTTTTCGTATGTCACCAACTGCCATATACCATAAACGCATAGGTGCAGGATAGCGGGGGGACAATGAATCCGAGGTGATGATCATGAGCCAAGAGGCCAAGCCAATCGTTAAGTGTAGCGTAGCCAATTGCCATTATTGGGGAGAAAACAACTTGTGCAAGGCAGATTTGATCATGATTGAAGTTGATGGTCATGCCGGAAAAAAATTTAAAGAAGAATATGCGGGGGAAAGCTTCAGTTCAGAAGAACGTGATAAGGCCGACACGTCAGCCGCAACCTGTTGCCACACTTTTAAACCGAAGTCCGTGTAAATTTTATTACGCGATTCATTTTGCATTTGGAGGTGCAGTTTATTATGGAAGATCATGAAAACGACAAGCATCAGAATGAAGAGCATGTTAGCCGCAAACGTGTAGATTACCCCCGTCACATTCATGAACGATCTGCCAAGCGCCGTAATGATCGTGAGGAATATGCAGCAGAGGTTGCTCCCGGCTCAGTTGCGACTCGACATGAGGTCAAGGGTGAAGAGCAAGTTATAAACAATAGTGGTCGTATTTCTGGCTATGTTGGTCTGGCTGCGGGAATTGCCTCATTGTTTATGTGGTCCATTGTTCTGGGGCCTATTGCTGCAGTTTTAGGCTTTTTTGCTTATGTGAATGGCAGCAAAACGACCGGCATTTGGTCGATTGGTCTTGGGGCGCTGGCGACATTGAGTTATTTTGCTTTTATCCCGTTCGTTCGCTGACCTTGCTGGAGGAAAAAGTACAGTTTTCTTTTGTATATCCGAGAAAAATCATCTTAGTGATATAATTACATTTAAGCTGATCTATAAAGCTCCGCTGTCTTTTCGACAGAAACGGAGCTTTTTTTCATTAAAAGGTATGGAAGTACATAGTAAAAAGTTGTATCATAGCAGTAACGACAAGCTATTTGGGATATAACAACTATAGAAAGTTGGGAACACCACATGCAAATTGATCCGCGCGTGTCCAAGTCCATGTTAGACATGCAGCTGTTAAATAATATGAGTGCTACAACCCAGACGGGGACAACGGACGCTTTTTCCGGATTACTGGAACAAGTAGGTCAGTTGGAAACAGATGGTGCTGTGACTCGAGAAAATTCAAGTGATGTTACCAGAGACGAAAATGGTTTGCTTTGGCTTCAATTGGGACCTTCGAGGGGAACGGCTTCGTCATTGTATCCCGCTCCTTCCAGCACAGCAACAGACGGACCTACAACACCTACGGCATATGATGATTTGATTAACGAGGCTAGTCAGAAATACGGCGTTCCAGTAGCGTTGATTAAAGCAGTTATTGATACGGAATCTTCATTCAATCCGTCGGTCACTTCTTCGGCCGGGGCCAAAGGGCTTATGCAACTTATGGATGCTACGGCTCAAGGTCTGGGAGTCAGTGACCCGTATGATCCTGGACAAAATATTGATGCTGGAGTTCGTTATTTGTCTTATCAGATTAAACGTTTTAACGGACAAGAAAATATGGCGCTGGCTGCATATAATGCAGGTCCCGGACGGGTGCAGCGGCTTGGTGTAAGTAGTGATGAACAGTTAATGTCTGTACTGGATAAGCTTCCGCTGGAAACGCAAAGATATATTAACAAGATTCAAAATGCACGTGAAAAATATACGATCTAAGCCCTATAGCTTATAACGAAAAAAGTGCGTAATTTCAATTTAGATTAGGTCCGCAGAACAGGGTCAATATGGGGAAAGGGTGTCGCTATAATGTAGCGACCTTTCCCTATTTTGGTCTTTTTTTGTTGCAGCAGTTGTAGGGTAGAAAGGGGAGTTTAATGAAATATTTTGATTATGCCGCGACAACTCCGCCTTTTGAAGAGGTGATTACAACCGTTGCCGAGATCATGAGACGCCACTATGGCAATCCATCTTCGATGCATCGGTATGGAGAGGATGCGGATAAGTTGCTTAAGCGTTCGCGCGAAGTATGTGCTGCGGCTTTGGGAGTGTATCCATCAGAGATTGTCTTCACATCTGGGGCAACGGAAAGCAACAATCTTGCTATTAAGGGAGTAGCTTTGCAGTATCAGACCAGAGGCAAGCATATTGTTACTGTATCGACAGAACACCCGTCTGTGTATGAAGCTTGCAGACAACTGACAAATCTGGGTTTTGAGGTTACATTTTTACCTGTCGATGCAGAAGGGCATGTGAGCGCCGAACAGGTTTGTGCCGCTGTCCGTAAAGATACGATTTTAGTCAGTATTATGCATGTCAATAATGAGACGGGAAGGGTGCAACCGGTGCACGATATCGGAGCTGCGCTGAAGAAACAGTTCCCCCGTATTCTATTTCATATTGACGGTGTACAAGGGTTTGGAAAGCTGCCGGTTGATATCCGGGGCTGGCAGGCTGATCTGTACAGCCTCTCTGCGCATAAGCTGCGTGGACCTAAAGGTGCTGGACTACTATTCGTTCGGGAAGGTGTAGAGGTTTTCCCACTGCATAGTGGCGGCTCTCAGGAGCAGGGTTTTCGTGCAGGTACGGAAAATGTGCCACTGCTTGTTGGTATGTCCAAAGCGGTACGACTAGCGGGCGAACGACAAGCAGAAACAGCACGACGTATGACCGAGTGGAGAGAACGGGTGGTCGCAGAAGTGCAGACAATCCCTCAACTGCGGCTAAACAGCGGGGAGGAAGCACCGCATATTGTCCACTTTTCGTATCCGGGTATGAAGGCCGAGGTGCTGCTGCATACGCTGGAGCAACTAGGTGTGGCCGTATCCACCAAATCGGCTTGTTCTTCGAAGTTGGCCGAGCCCAGCCGGGTGCTGCAGGCGATGGGCCGCAATGAGGCAGAAGCATCTGGCGGCATTCGTATCAGCTTCGGTGACGAGCATACGGAACAGGATATTGACGAGCTTATACTTGCACTGCAACAGGCTGTAGCCAAGCTGGAATCCCTTGAAAGGTGGAAACGTTAAAATGCACTATGATATGCTGTTACTTCGCTTCGGTGAATTTACATTAAAAGGGAAGAATCGAACTCGTTTTGAAAAGGCAGTACTGAATCACGTGAAGCTGCTGCTCAAGCCGTTTCCCGGCGCTTCTTTGCGGAAGGAATTTGGACGGATTTATGTGGTACTCGGAGGAGAGCCTTATGAACAGATCATTCAAGTGTTACAAAAAGTGTTTGGCATCACGACAATAAGTCCTGTCAAAATGGCTCCTGTCGAGCTGGGTGCTATAATTGAGACCGCTGTAGCTTTGATGCGTGAGCTGAATGTGGCCGAGGGAACGACTTTCAAGGTAAATGCCCGCAGAGTGTGGAAGGAGTTTGCTCATTCCTCACAAGAGATGAACCATTTAATTGGTTCTCCTATTTTGCGAGAGTTTCAAGCGTTGAGGGTCGATGTGCATCAACCAGATATTGAGTTGCGTGTGGAGGTCAGAGAGCAGGCGGCCTATATATTCAGCGATGTTATTATGGCTGTAGGGGGCTTTCCGTTAGGAACGAACGGTAAAGCTATGCTGCTGCTGTCTGGTGGAATCGACAGCCCGGTAGCAGGATGGTCTTCCATGCGTAGAGGACTGGAAATTGAATGTGTACATTTTTATAGCTATCCGTTTACAAGTGAGCGTGCGAAAGAAAAGGTCATTGAATTGGCAAGGGTATTAGCAGGCTATGCAGGGCGGATCAAAATCCACCTTGTACCGTTTACAGAGGTGCAGACGGCCTTTACGCGCACTGGACAGGACAATCTGATTATAACGCTAATGAGACGGTCTATGCTGCGAATTGCAACGATGCTGGCTGAGCGTGAAGGAGCGCTGGCACTCGTGACGGGTGACAGTCTGGGTCAAGTTGCTAGTCAAACGTTATCCAGCATGAATGTGATTGGCCGTTCAACAGAATTACCATTGCTGCGACCTCTCGTCATGATGGATAAGCAGGAGATCACGGAAATCGCTAAGCGAATTGGCACCTACGATTTATCCATCCTTCCATATGAAGATTGCTGCACATTGTTTGTTCCTAAATCCCCAACGACCAATCCAAATTTGTGGGTTGTTCAAAAGATTGAAGCCTCTATTCGGGATTTAAATGCCTTGATTGAACAGGCTGTGGCTGCAACGGAAACGCTTGTCCTGGAGTCAGGCGGAGCTATAGAGGGGCGTAATGAGGAAGTTATACAGGAAGATTGGTTTTAAACAAAAAGGCAGACCCACTGTTATTATGGGGTCTGCCTTTTTTGATTTTAGTTAAAACAGTTTTTGAAGCATTTTAAACAGCTTTTTCTCGACTGGACATTGCTTTGCGATTTTGAAGATATCCCGTGAGCAAAATACCAGCCATAACTGTAGCAATAAACAAGATACGCAGCGCAGGGTGCTCGGTAAAGTAAGGTACCAGCTTACGTTCTTCAGTAATCATATTAGAGGCCGTATAACCAAGTACAGCCGATCCCAAATAGATAATCCAGGGGAATTTATTGATCAGTTTGATAAAAAGAGTGCTTCCCCATACCACGATTGGCACGCTGATTAACAGGCCCAGCACTGCAAGTAGCAAATGCTGCTGGGCAGCGCCAGCAACAGCAATCACATTGTCCAGACCCATAGCCGCATCGGCTACAACAATCGTGCGGATAGCACCCCATAATGTTGTTCCCGCTTTGACTTCGGTATGGTCCTCCTGGTCTACGAGCAACTTATACGCAATCCAGACTAACATAATCCCCCCGATGAGTAACAACCACGGTACTTGAAGCAGCCAGAGTACCACAATGGTGGCTGCTATGCGAATAAGCAGGGCACCACCGGTGCCGTACAGTATCGCTTTTTTTTGCGTTGCAGGAGGCAGCTTTCTGGCGGCAAGTCCAATTACAATCGCATTATCCCCTGCGAGCAGAAGATCAATAAATATCACATTAAGCAGTAGCCAAAAGAACTGAAGTCCGGACATATCAATCGTTCTCATCTCCCTGATTAAACATCCTAAAATCGTTGTATGTGTTTATTTTAATACCCGTTTTCCGGAAATACGATTCATTATATGGCTGTTTGTTATTGATTTCAAGGTCTTTACTCAACGAATTTGACATCATTTTTTAATAAAGGATGACTTATTTGACAAAGCTTATAAGCATAGCCTCGTCCTATTTCGCATACAAGTAGGATGGGGGTGTTTGTACACATGGAGCATATCATTTTGCTGTTGAAAATATTAATGATTAATTTGGTGTTAAGCGGTGATAATGCGGTTGTTATAGCCATGGCGAGCAAAAATTTGCCTGCAAGGCAGCGGAGTCAAGCTATATGGTGGGGGGCAGTCGGTGCAGTCCTCCTGCGCTGTGTTTTGACTTTTGTAGCTGTCATTTTGCTGGGCATACCCTTTATTCAGGCGGCAGGTGGTCTACTTCTGTTATGGATTGCGTTTAAGCTGCTTTATGAGAGTGAGGATCATGTAGGAGTCAGAGCAGAAACAACCATATGGAAGGCTATACAGGTGATTCTGGTAGCGGACTTTGTGATGAGTCTAGATAACGTATTAGCTATTGCAGCACTAGCAGATGGGGATATCGCCATTATTGTCATTGGTATTGCAATTAGCATTCCGATAGTTGTCTGGGGCAGCAACGTAATTGCGATCTGGCTTCACCGGTTCCCTGTACTTGTTTTGCTCGGATCTGCAATCCTGGCTTTTACGGCAGGAGAAATGCTACTGCGTGATCCCCGATTGGGTGTATGGTTAGCAGGTACGGGAGAGCTTATACATGCATGGTTACCAGGACTCTTAGCCTCAGCAGTTGTGATTGCAGGAATATATCGTCAGCTACGTGCTCATCATATTTGAACGTAGTTTTTTTGGAAAACATCGGCTAAAATATACTTAAAAACAATCACATTAAGCGACCTAAAAACAAATTCAGCAAACAAAGGAGACCACGATGAATTCCGGAAAAGAGCGTATGATCGGAGTGGGCATTGTTGCCGTAGGACTGATTATTTTGTTGGGGAAACTGGGGACGTTCTCCTTCTTGGGACGAAACTTTTGGCCTTTGCTGTTTTTAATACCTGGAATCGTACTGCATGCAATGTACATGAAGCGTAAAGTTTCACCCTTTATGTTGCTGCCAGCAGGGATTTTATCGGTTTATGGCTTCTTATTTTTGCTCTGCAATATTTGGGGCTGGAATTTAATGGCCTATTTATGGCCTTTGTTACTTCTAGGTGTGGCGGTTGGATTATGGGAGTACGCCATTAATGATATTTCGCTTTCTCGTAATGTATATACGGGGGGCGTGATATTGGGCTTGGTATCGGTGTTTTTATTGGTCATTACCCTGTTAAGAACGGGTATCATATATGTTATTGCAGTTTTACTGATCGGCGCTGGAATCTGGTTGGTCGTAAACAACCGTGGCAAACGCAAATGGTAAACGACAAGCAATGAGATTTTATGGCGGTAAATTACGGAACAGGCAATAATGTCTTGCTTTATGACATATTTCAACTATAATATAATGGATATGATAAGAGCGTCGGAATGATTTCTGACGCTTATTTTAAGGTTTTCACGCGAATCGGAGAGAGAAGCTGTCTGTACAAAGCCTGAAACATATAGAAGGCTGGCAGGGAGTGGGCCTAAAGAACGATTGTTAGCCTTGAATCAGCACTGCTTCAGGATAGAGACACTATTTTGATATACGGAAAGGATATGGATACAAACCATGCATGCTAGAGAAAACATTCGCAATATTGCGATTATTGCCCACGTCGACCACGGAAAAACGACGCTTGTCGACAAGCTGCTTCAACAGTCCGGAACATTTAGAGAACACGAGGCTGTTCAGGAGCGCGCCATGGACTCCAACGATCTGGAGCGTGAACGCGGTATTACGATTTTGGCTAAAAATACAGCTATCACTTACAAAGATTATCTGATTAACATTGTAGATACACCAGGACACGCCGACTTTGGTGGCGAAGTGGAACGGATTATGAAAATGGTTGACGGTGTTTTGCTTGTCGTAGATGCTTACGAAGGTTGCATGCCGCAAACGAAATTCGTACTGCGTAAAGCGCTGGAACAAAATCTGACGCCTATCGTTGTAGTGAACAAAATTGACCGTCCGGCGGCTCGTCCGGCAGAAGTTATTGACGAAGTACTGGATCTGTTCATCGAGCTGGGTGCGAATGATGAGCAACTGGAATTCCCTGTTGTGTACGCTTCGGCGCTGAACGGAACATCCAGCATGGATGCTGAAAAGCAAGACGATAACATGCAAGCATTGTACGAAACAGTTGTAGAGCATATTCCGGCTCCAACTGAGAATGTAGATGAGCCTCTTCAATTCCTCGTAACACTGATGGATTATAACGAATACCTTGGCCGAATTGCAGTAGGTCGTGTAAACCGCGGTATCATCAAGCAGGGGCAAGCAGTCACAGTTATGCAACGTGATGGTAGTAGTAAATCGGCGCGTATTGAGAAGCTGTTCGGCTTCCAAGGCCTGAAACGTATTGAAACGGATCAAGCGGGCGCTGGTGACATTGTAGCGATTGCGGGAATTAAAGATATCAACATTGGTGAAACCATTGCTGATCCAAACCATCCTGAAGCGCTGCCTGTACTGAAGATTGATGAGCCGACACTGCAAATGACCTTCTTGGTTAACAACAGCCCATTCGCAGGTCGCGATGGTAAGTGGGTAACATCCCGTAAATTGCGTGAGCGTCTTCTGAAAGAACTCGAAACGGACGTCAGCTTACGTGTTGATGAAACGGATAGCCCGGACGCCTTTATTGTATCCGGACGTGGTGAGTTGCATCTGGGTATCTTGATTGAAAACATGCGTCGTGAAGGTTACGAACTGCAAGTGTCCAAACCGGAAGTTATCGTCAAGGAAATTGATGGTAAGAAAATGGAGCCAATCGAACGTCTCCTTATTGATATTCCGGAAGAAAGCATGGGCGCAGTTATGGAAAGTTTGGGCTCCCGTAAAGCCGAAATGGTTAACATGATTAATAACGGCACCGGACAAGTTCGCTTGGAATTCCTGATCCCTGCACGTGGTCTGATCGGCTACACTACAAACTTCCTGACTTTGACTCGTGGTTATGGCGTAATGAACCATGCGTTTGACAGCTATGGACCATTTGTTGGCGGTCAAGTAGGTGGACGTCATCAGGGTGTACTCGTGTCAACAGAAAACGGCAGCTCTACATTTTATGGTATGCTGGGCGTAGAAGATCGCGGTATTTTGTTCCTAGAGCCAGGTACTGAAATCTATGAGGGTATGATCGTTGGAGAGCACACACGTGATAACGACATCGTCGTTAACATTTGTAAAGAAAAACAACTGACAAACGTTCGTTCAGCAACAAAAGACGATACAGTTAAACTGAAAACACCTGTAATCTTCTCTTTGGAGCAAGCGCTCGAATACCTGAATGATGACGAGTATTGCGAAATTACACCTAATGCCATCCGTTTGCGTAAAAAGATTTTGAACAAAGGTGAACGCGAGCGTGCAGAGAAGCAACGTAAAACAGCACAAGCAAATATGTAATTGATTGGATTGGTCTTTGGCCACAGCGGCGACGCCCGGGAACGGGATGCGCCGCTGTGTGTGTTTTAGGATTGTAAACTTGGAGAAAGCTATATTTCTCAAAACGCAGGAAAAGGTGTTGAAGCATGAGTAATCTTTCGAACGGATTGCCTCCCCGGACACAAACTGGGAAAAAATCCGCCAAACCGAAAAAAACGAAAAAGAAAAAAAGCTTTTTCAGATCGTTTATGAAGTTTGTCTTGTTTCTGCTCATTATAGGTATTTTAGCAGCAGGTGGTTATACCTACTATCTTTACAATCAGGTAGAGGAAGTTTTGGATACGGGGATCAACAAGGAAGTACCCAAAACACAATTGGCAGAAACTAAGCCTTTGACTATCTTATTGCTAGGAACCGATTACCGCCCTGATCATCCGACTTATTTGTCCGACGTTATTATGGTAGCTACATTGAACCCCAATACTAAATCGTCTACCATCGTGTCCCTACCGCGCGATACGCGTCTAGAAATGGATGGATATAAACCTCGCAAGTTGAATGAGTATTATCCGGTGTTTAAGGCTAGAGAAAAAGAATCTGGTGAAGTTGCTGAAGAACAGATGAAGAAGATGATCGGCAAATATTTAAACATTGATATCGATTATGTGACGGTTATTAACTTCCAGGGCTTTAGAGATGTAGTAGATAATTTGGGTGGCGTAGATGTGACGGTTGATAAAAACATGTGTTATCGTGACCGTGCAGATGGTACCGATATTAATCTGACAGCTGGAGCCAAGCATTTGAACGGTGACCAGGCTCTTGATTTTGTTCGCTACCGCAAATCGAATTGTCGTCCGAGAACAGCTGAATCTGACGATTTTGATCGCAATCGTCGACAAAATCAGGTGCTTCATTCTCTAATTGACCAAATGCAATCCTTTAACGCTTTGACCAAGTTTAGTGCAATTATTAAATCGGTTGATAAGAATATGATGACAGATATTGAGTCACAGCAAATGAAGAATATCGTACAAACCTATTGGAATATTTCCAAGCAAAATGTGAAATACAATCCGGTAGCGGGAACATGGCGTAGCCCGTATGTGTACATTGATGAGCAACAGCTCGATTTGGCCAAACAAGCGCTACAAGAGGAGTTAGCTAAAAAAGTAAGCGACAATACCGCAGCTTCTTCCAATTCCTGAGTATGTATATTTCTTCCCGCTTATGTTATACTCGCAGCGAGTAAAGCTCTTATATAACATAAGGGGGTTGAGGTATGTCTAAAGTTATAGTGAACCAAGTCTAGGTCCAGTGAGCAATCACTGGGCCTTTTGTGTCTAAATTCAAAAATGGACAGGCTCAGAGGCTATCTTCACTTACAACTTTTCGTTGTTTTATGCTGCTTTGGGGTTCTTTTTTCAGGGAATCAGCAAGTATTAGGTACCCGGTGAATAGGTATAGGTATGAAACACGAGATTGTCCACGCCGCTTTGGAGGGGATTTAATGAAGAAAATTTTTGTGCTGGATACGAATGTGCTGCTGCATGATCCGAAAGCCATTTTTACCTTCAAAGAACATGAAGTTGTTATTCCAGCTGTAGTTCTGGAAGAAATCGACTCCAAAAAACGCAACGCGGATGAGATTGGACGGAATGCCCGCAATGTATCGCGATTGTTGGACGGGTTGAGAGAAGTGGGCCATCTGCATAGTGGCGTTCCACTTCCCCAAGGTGGAAGGCTTAAGGTTGAGTTGAACCACCGAAGTTTTTTGAAAGTTCAGGAGATGTTCGGGGAGGTTTCGAACGATAACCGGATTTTGGCGGTCGCCTTGAATTATCATCTGGAAGAGCAGGAGCAGCCTGAGCCGCGTTCGGTCGTTTTGGTCAGTAAAGACGTGCTGGTCAGGATCAAAGCAGATGTATTGGGACTGCTGACTGAAGACTACCTCTCCGATAGAACAGGCGATTTAAGTGAGCTATACCCCGGATACTCGGCAATACAGGTGCACCCGTCCATCATAGATGAATTTTACTCTAACCGGTTTTTACTAATCAAGTCACTGGAACTACCTTATACACTGTATCCACATGAATTTGTCATTCTGAAAGATGAAATGGGAACTGGAAAATCAGCATTACTGAAAGTTAACCAGGAGGCAGAGCGATTAGAGCCGCTGTACTTAAGTAACGAATCAGTATGGGGAATCAGCGCGCGCAATGCTCAACAGAGGATGGCATTGGAGCTTTTGCTTAATGATGATATCCCTCTCGTGACCATTACAGGAAAAGCGGGTACGGGCAAAACGTTGCTGGCGCTGGCGGCAGGTTTGCTTAAAGTAGAGGATGAGCATCGCTTCAAGAAACTGCTGATTGCTCGACCTGTTGTTCCTATGGGCAAGGATATTGGTTATTTACCAGGAGAAAAGGATGAAAAGCTTCGTCCATGGATGCAACCAATCTACGACAATCTGGAATATCTGTTTGATGCCAAAAAATCAGGTGATATCGACAAAATTTTGATGGGCTTGGGCAGTATTCAGGTGGAGGCACTTACTTATATTCGCGGACGTTCGATACCTGGGCAATTTATTATAGTCGATGAGGCGCAGAATTTATCCCGACATGAGATTAAAACGATTGTGTCTCGGGTGGGTGAGGGAAGCAAGATCATTTTGATGGGAGACCCGGAGCAGATTGATCACCCTTATCTGGATGCAGCCAGCAACGGTTTAACCTATGTGGTGGAGCGGTTTAAGCAAGAAGGGATTAGCGGGCATATTATGTTGGAAAAAGGAGAACGCTCCAAGCTCGCGCAGTTGGCAGCTGATTTGCTATAAAGTCCTATCGTTATTACAATAATAAAGACCTCGGGAATATCCCGGGGTCTCTTGTTTTGTACACGTAAAAGTTCAGAACAATGAAAGTGGGCAAAAGCTTATTTAAAGTTTAATTCGAGCTTAACTTCAAGCATTCCTGCTAAAGTGCGTACTTCTGTGGCTTTGACATAGGAAATAAGCTGCTGTGGGTAGAAACCCAGATCAAAATCCCTTTCCAGCTTGTTGCGGGTCGTATCAGGTAGTTCCAGACCATTAAATACTAATCGATCCACATGAAATAAAATTGCATTTTTCGGTTCATTCTCTACCGTGTAGTGACCTTCTACCCTTAATTTCATCGTTCCTTGTTGGCCTTCTACCATAATTTGATCCTGCGCAAATGTAAAGTTGAAGTGATTAAACAATTCATTTTCTGACTTTAAAAAACGGTTAAAGTCCTCTTCACGAATGCTTATCGTAATGACTTTTCCATTTGTAACCATGGCACCTTGTTGTTGTTGAATGAATTGCGGTAAATCCTGCATAGCTTGAGCTAATGCTTTAAAGTGTTTATTTACCTCGTAGACACCTACATTTTCCCAATAAGCTGTCATTTCGCCAATTAGCTTGCGTAGGGTATCCGGGTCATTACTGGCGCTAACGCCGTCATTTACACGCGACTGAAGCAGGACAATGCGTTTGCGTTGAGCCAGTAAGTTTGTTTTGACTGTCTCCAATTCCATTGACGCTTGGATGACTTGTTGTTCTGTTTTTCGCATAGATTGATAATTGGATTCGTATTCTTGAAGCACATCCTGATCGTGACTAATCAATAACAAGTAGTAATCGTACAGAGAGAGAAGTTGCCTTATACTTTTTGCCCCTAGCACCACACTTAACAGCTTGTCCCTTTCCCCCATATAATAAGATCGCAGCACAGAGCCTGCACGCTTCCGTTGTATGGTCATTTGCTCTTGCTGAACGGTGAGGTTACTTCGCAGTTCCTGCTGGCGCTGCAAAAGAGTCTGTTGCTCCTGACTGATTCGCTCAATTTCATGGTCTATCTCTACAATCGACAGACTATCTTGTAAAATCTGACTTTCTTCTTGGGAGGGAGCGGCTAGAGTAGGACGTACATATATGAAAGTTAGCAACATAATGGTGCTCAGCAGGGTGCTGATTGTGATTTTTATTCGTTTGTTCATTTGGTTTCCCCTTTTATGTATTCCCGAAAAAAACTCATGGTAATGTATATGATCCTTTCTGTTTCTTTAACCATTCATTTTATTGTACAGCAGTCTGAGCATGCTTGAAACCCGAAACTGTTTACGTTCACGTATGAGTTCTTGCAGAAATGGAAATACAATTTAGTATCAAATAGATTCTATGAACTCTACGAGAGGCATAGGAATGAATAAACAGCTTTTATACCCTATTCAAATACCGGCAGGATCGGTTCATGAAGACGGTTATTTCAGGATGTTGTTAGGAGGGCTAGAGGCATGACTGCAATAAGACAAGATGCATGGAGTGTGGAAGATGACTTGATATTGGCGGAGGTGACATTGCGGCATATCCGTGAAGGTGGAACGCAGCTTGCTGCGTTTGAGGAGGTTGGACAAAAGATAGGAAGAACCTCTGCAGCATGCGGCTTTCGTTGGAACAGTTGCGTGCGCAAACGTTACGATGAAGCAATTAGCATTGCCAAAGCACAGCGCCAGAAGCGCAGTTATATCCGCAAGCAGAACCCGGTAGGTGTATCACAGGTTGCGGCTTTTGCCTCGCTTGATACAGTCGAAGGTGGGTACAGAACGGATGGTACGAGTGAGGATACATTATCTATTGATGCAGTAATTCGTTTCTTGCGTCAATGGAAGGGATCCGTCCAGGAAACGAATCGGCAGATTAAGATGCTGGAGAAAGATTTACGGGAAAAGGAAGAAGAATTGAGTCAGCTTCGCTCCATTAATGACCGGCTGTCCAAAGAAGTGAATGAGGTGCAAACCGACTATCGTGTTGTGAATGATGATTATAAAGCTCTGATTCAGATTATGGACCGGGCTCGGCGCTTGGCTCTAATTACTGAAGATGAGGAAGAGCTTAAATCCAGATTCAAAATGGATGCCAATGGGAATCTGGAGCGCATTGAGTAACAAGATTACTTCTGCAATTCTGAAATAAAACGTCAACTAGCGCTTTGCCGTAGTTGGCGTTTTTTGTATTTCTTTAGAGTGCATATGATATAGTAGAAAAAAAGATGGAAGCGAGACGATACAAAGGTGATTGATATTATTGGAGCGGGTTCGCTGGGATTGTTGTTTGCCGGGAGGTTATCTGCCTCGGGTACAAAAGTAAGGCTGTGGACACGTACACTTGAGCAGGCACGCGTCATTACTCATGAAGGAATCACTGTGTTTGATAAGGAGGGGCAGGTGGCAGTACATATGTCTGGAGATAAATTGAAGGTAGCGCCATTGGCGGATTGGCAACGGTTAAATTCACAGGCTCCGGCACGATGGATAATGCTTATGACCAAACAGGGGGCGATTGAGGAAGTATTAGAACAGATCCAGCCTGCAGCTCAAATGGACAGAGATATAGGAATCGTTTGCTTGCAGAATGGAATCGGTCATATAGAACGCATTAGAAAGGCTTGGCCTAAAGCTGTGGTATACCCTGCTGTGACGACTGAAGGAGCCAAGAGGCAGGGAGTCGCATCTATTATACATGCAGGATCGGGTGTTACTGAAATAGGTTGTTCGGAGGAAGGGGAGGAGTCGAAGAACAATAATTTTAACCAATGTGTGCTAAATCGGCTGCTTGCAGCAGGATTTGACGCTTGCTTGTCGAAAGAAATCGAGAACGGTATGTATCGCAAGTTGTTGATCAATGCTGTAATCAATCCGCTGACGGCGGTATGGCGAGTTCGTAATGGCGAGCTGCTTTCGCCCCCTATTCGAATACATATGATGCGCAGGTTGTACGATGAAGGCATTCAAGTGTATGAAGCTCATGGTATCCACTGGGAAAACGCATGGTGGGAGCAAATTATAAATGTATGCCGGTCAACGGCAGAAAATCACTCGTCCATGCTAGCTGATGTACTTGCACAGTCCATGACAGAAGTTGCTTCAATTAACGGACAACTGGTGCAGATGGCAGATCAGGCTGGGGTTACTGCACCAACTCATGAGGTATTGTGGCAATTAATTGAAGGTATGCGGCTAAAAGAGGGGTGATCAGTTGAGTCTTATACAAGGTACCATTATCACTTTCAGTATTCTTCCCTTTTTTCCGTTTTTGATCGTGTTTGCGGTTTGTCGCTACATTCTTAAAATGGAAAAAAAGAAATCGTTACTTACTTCTATGGATATTACCACGTTTTTTCTGATATTTTCCGTCGCAGCACTCTTTAACGTCATTTTTACATCTCGATTCGGTTTTTATTTGATTCTACTGCTCCTATTACTGGCCTTGGGTTTAATTGGAGGAGCTCAAAATCGAATAAAAGGAAAGGTTGATGGTAAAAGATTATGTAGAGCGGTCTGGAGATTAACTTTTATAGCAATGACATTGGCGTATATTTTGTTGACTGTTGTTGGTATATTTAAGAATATATTCAACATCATGTGATATAACATGACATGAAACGGTGAGAAAATATGAATTAATCATGTTTTTTTGAAAAAAAAGCTCAATTTGAAGAAATGTAATGTAGATTTTTTTGACCGCTGGTTGTATAATCTATAAACATATACCACTTTAGAACTAGGGGGAAAACGCTAGATGAAAAGGAAAAGCTTTTTAGTCCTTTTGACACTCATTCTTGCAGTTGGCGCATTGCTCGCAGGTTGCGGCTCCAGCAAGAACGATACCAATGGTAAGGGCGCACAAGAAAACACCTCGACTACGCCGGCTCCGGCCGACAAGCAAATTTTGCGCATTAACCTTGCATCCGAGCCGCCAACGTTCGATCCGGCACAGGCTCAAGATACTCAAGCAAACACTGTTTTAAAAACAATGTATGAAGGTCTTGTTCGCATGGGCCCTGATGGTAAAGAAATTCCTGGCGTAGCTGAATCTTGGAAGATTTCCGATGACGGCAAAACCTATACGTTTAAGCTTCGCGATACTGCAAAATGGAGTAATGGCGACCCAGTCAAAGCAAGCGACTTCGTATTTGCTTGGCAACGGGTATTGGATCCTTCCACGGCTCCTGCACCTCCATATGCTTACCAATTGTACTATATCAAAAATGCTGAGGGTTACAACCTGAGCACTTCCAAATCTTTTAAAGGTACTAAAGTTACGGACTTCAAAGATGTAGGTGTCAAAGCAGTTGACGACCATACATTACAGGTAGAACTGGAACATGCAACACCTTACTTCCTGGGATTGACTTCTTTCTACACCTATTATCCGGTGCATCCGTCTGTTAAAGGTAATGATAAATGGGCGACTAAAAAAGAAAGCATGATCACTAACGGGCCTTTCACATTGTCGACTTGGGAGACAGGTCAAAAGATTGAGGTTTCCAAAAGCGAGAATTATTGGGGTAAGGACGAAATTAAACTGAAGAAAATTACAATGTCCCTTGTAAACAGCGGTGCAACAGAACTCGCTTCTTACAGAAGTGGACAACTTGATTATGCAGGTAAACCAAATGGTGAAATTCCTGCAGACCAAATGATGGCTGTGAAAAATGAAATGCCTAATGAATTCCAGGCTAAAGGTATAGCAAGCACCTATTACTATTTGTTTAACGTCACCGAAAAACCGTTCAATAATCTTAAAATTCGTAAAGCATTTGCAATGTCGATTCAACGTCAGCCGATTGTTGATAGAGTAACGATGGGTGGAGAGATTCCTGCTTACGGCTTTGTACCTCCGGGTATTAAAGGTTTATCTCAGGAATACCGTAATGAGCATAAAGATGATTATTTCAAAGAAGATGTAGCTGAAGCGAAGAAATTGCTTCAAGAAGGTATGAAGGAAGAAGGAGTAACTTCACTCCCTCCAATCACTCTACTCTACAATTCTACTGAAGGACACCAAAAAATTGCTTTGGCAGTTGCAGATATGTGGAAGAAAAGCCTGGGAATCGATGTGAAAACGCAAAACCAGGAGTGGGGCGTATTTATCCAAACACGTAACAAGTTGAATTTCCAAATTGCTCGTGGTGGATGGTCTGCTGACTTTAATGATCCGATGACATTCTTGGATATCTGGACAACTGGTAATGGCAACAATAATTCTGGATATTCTAATCCTGAATATGATGGTTTGATTAAAGCGGCTAAAACAGAAACTGATCCAGGAAAACGCATGGAAATATTTGCGAAAGCAGAGAAGCTTCTTGTTCAGGATGATATGGTTTTACTGCCGATTTATTACTACTCTAATACTTCTTTGACGAAACCAAATGTAAAAGGCGTTGCCTTGGATTTTAGTGGTGCAATTGATTTTACAAGAGCTTATATAACACAGTAAGTAGCTGATACTTGATTCTGAAGTTGAAGAGTTACTTCGGGATATATATGTGGGTACTGCCATATATATCCCGTTTTTTTTGTGTGTGAGGGTTCTTCTTAATATGATTAAATTAACCATGCATATAAGTAGATTGGACAACCCAACTCTATTTCTATAGAATCGAATGGTGTCGAAAAAATATGGGGGGTGTAAACGGGCGATGGCGCGTTATTTGATCAGTAAATTTATATTTATGCTTATTTCTTTGCTCATTCTGATCTCTGCGACGTTCTTTCTGATGAAGGCAATTCCAGGTAACCCTTTTATGAGCGAAAGAGCGACGTCTCCTGAGATTCAAGCCCGATTAATGGAACAGTATGGGTTGGATAAGCCTGTATATGTACAATATTTTAAATACTTAGGTGATATTGTTACGGGTGATTTTGGTATTTCTATGAAAAAATTGAATCAAGATGTGAGCGACATTATTGGACAGACCTTTATGGTATCATTAAAATTAGGTCTGGTAGCAATTATTGTCTCCATTATTGTCGGTATTTTACTAGGCATGCTGGCGGCTTTGTACCATCGTAGACTCATTGATACCGTAGCGATGATATTGGCAATTCTAGGTATTGCGGTTCCCAGCTTCGTTTTGGCATCATTAATCCAGTTCTTTTTTGCCCAAAAGTTGGAATTGTTTAATGTTATGGGTTTTGAGGGCCCAATGGACTACGTTCTGCCTGTTGCGGCTTTGTCCGCTCAACCAATTGCGTTTATTGCACGATTGACGCGTTCCAGTATGATAGAAGTACTGCATGCAGATTATATCAAAACGGCCAAAGCTAAAGGCTTGAAATCCATTACGATCATGTTCAAGCACGTTGTGCGGAATGCTATTTTGCCAGTTGTTACCTACGTAGGTCCAATGACAGCGAATATTATTACCGGATCTGTGGTTATTGAACGGATTTTCGGGATTGGCGGTATTGGTAAAGTGTTTGTGGAAAGTATCACAAGCCGTGATTACACTATGATTATGGGGATAACGATTTTTTACGGTGTTTTGCTTATGTTAGCGCGTTTTATTACAGATGTCGCGTATGGGTTTATTGATCCTCGGATTAAGCTGTCCGGCGGGAAGGAGGGGTAACTTTATGTCTGTGAAAGACAATGCTGTGAATTTGGATAAACTTCAGGTGAAACCGGAAGATTTCCAAAAAATAGGTGTCGATGAAAAGCAGTCTGAAGTTATTCAGCGAGAAAGCTTATCTGCTTGGCGCGATGCCTGGGAACGACTTCGTAAAAACAAGGTTGCAATGACTAGCTTGATTGTTTTAGTTCTGATTGTGCTTTTTTCTTTAATCGGCCCGATATTGTCACCCTATAATTATTACTCTAATGATTTACTCAGCACGAATCTGCCACCTTCCGCGGAGCATTGGTTCGGTACGGATGATCTTGGACGTGATATGTTTGTCCGTACATGGATGGGAGCACGGATTTCCTTGACGATAGGTCTGGCTGCAGCTTTGATTGATTTGCTGATTGGTGTTATTTATGGTGGAATTATGGGTTACTTTGGTGGCCGCGTTGATGAAATCATGAATAAATTTTCTGAAATCTTGTACTCCATTCCTTACTTGCTTGTTACGATCCTGTTGCTGGTTGTACTGGAGCCAAGTATCACTACAATCATTATTGCGCTTTGTGTGACCGGGTGGATTAACATGTCGTGGATTGTACGTGGTGAAATGATGCAACTCAAAAACAGAGAGTTTGTACTTGCTTCCCGTTCCATGGGTGCTGGAGCAGGTCGTTTGCTTTTCCGCCACCTCTTGCCTAATGCAGTAGGTCCGATCATCGTTACATTGACGTTGAGCGTTCCGACCGCTATTTTTTCCGAAGCTTTCCTGAGCTTCCTCGGGTTAGGGGTACCGAATCCGGAGGCATCGCTGGGTTCAATGATTGAATCAGCTCTGACCGGGTGGATGTATTACCCGTGGCGGATGCTTTTCCCGGCAGGTTTGATCAGTTTGATTATGCTTGCGTTCAACCTTTTTGGCGACGGCTTGCGTGATGCGCTTGATCCGAAGTTGAAGAAATAGGAGGTGAGATCATGGTGAGTAGCAACAATTTAATTGAGGTTGAAGGTCTTAAAAAGTATTTTAATGTTGGCAAAAACCGTGTGCTCAAAGCGGTGGACAACCTGAATTTCTATATTCGTGAGGGTGAAACGCTGGGTATGGTTGGCGAATCCGGCTGTGGTAAGTCTACAGCGGGTCGTACGATTTTGCGCTTGTATGAACCTACAGCAGGAAGCGTACGTTTTAACGGGACGGATATTTACAAATTATCACCGAGTAAAATGAAAGCCATGCGCCGTGATATGCAGATGATCTTTCAAGATCCGTATGCATCATTGAACCCGCGTTTTACTGTTTCTGATATTATTGGTGAGGCGCTGGATATTCACAATATGGCGGGTAGCCGTGCAGAACGTAAGAAACGGATTGAAGAGTTACTTGATCTGGTTGGTTTGAACCCTGACCATGCAACACGCTATCCGCATGAGTTTTCTGGTGGTCAACGTCAGCGGATCGGTATTGCACGCGCACTAGCGGTTAATCCTAAATTCATCATTTGTGATGAGCCGATTTCAGCTCTTGACGTATCTATCCAGGCTCAGGTTGTCAACCTGCTAAAAGAGCTTCAAGAACGTTTGGGTCTGACATATCTGTTCATTGCGCATGATCTGTCGATGGTTAAGCACATCAGTGATCGGGTAGCTGTAATGTATATGGGTAGAATGGTCGAGCTTGCAGAAAGCGCTGAGTTGTATGCAAATCCGATCCATCCTTATACGAAAATGCTTTTGTCGGCGATCCCACTTCCTGATCCAGAAGTAGAAGCTAACAAAAAACGGATTATTATGCCAGGCGACCAAGCAGGCCCGATTCATGATGCATCTGGCAATAAGACAGGGGCTTATAACCTGGAAAATGCCACGCTTATCGAAGTGTCTAAAGGACATTTTGTAGCTGAGCCTTACGCCTGATCTTGTTTTATGCAACAACCGCCGAGTTATTCGGCGGTTTTTTTTGTAGGAAGCTTTGACGTGGACATGGGCTTTCGGTACAATCAAGCAGTAAGGTTTTGGTGGAGACAGGAGGCAGACCCATGAAAATAATTCCGGAAACGCTTCGCGGAGGGTCGGCTTTGGCAGAAGATTATATACAGGGTACGGGACGCGCAAGCGATTTGTATGAGTATAATGTGCTGCACGCCGATGCTTATGCCCAACGGGCGAAGTGGCTGGATAAGACGGGGCATCTGCGATTAAACCGTAAGGATGTCGTAGCATGTCTTCGTATATACAATGAGAAATACAATTCGCATGAGGCGGTTCGTGCTTCATTGGACCGTCTGGATAGTCCAGATGCCTTAGTAGTAGCTGGCGGACAGCAAAGCGGACTGTTCACAGGTCCGATGCTGGTCATTTACAAAGCCGCTACAATTATTAAGGCAGCGAGAGAAGCTGAGGAACGGCTTGGACGTCCGGTTATCCCCGTCTTCTGGATTGCTGGCGAAGATCATGACTGGGATGAGGTCAATCATACATACGTAATGGCAAATGACCCACAAGCCGTCAAAATCAAGCTGAATAAGCAACTAGAACGCCGTTCTTCGGTTAGTGCGATTAAAGTTGATACTGTTGAGTGGAAGCAAGCGATAGCGGATATAGAGCAAAGCTTGCCAGATTCAGAACATAAGGCTGATATAATGCGCATGATTGAGAACGGATTAACGGACTCATATGGACTGAGTGAAGCCTTTGCCAAGTTGCTGGGCCTTTTGTTCGGCAGCTATGGATTAGTACTTTTGGATTCAGCAGATCCTTCGCTACGCAAGCTGGAAGCATCCGTTTTTAAGCGGCTGGTTCAGCACAATGATGAGTTGGAGCAGGCTTACCGGACGACTGCCACGCGGATCGTAGATTATGGCTATCATTTACAAGCGGATGTGCATGAAGGCGGCGCGAATCTCTTTTATATCCATGAAGATGAACGTTTGCTGCTTTTCAAAAAAGCTGGGCTATTCACAGATCGACACGGTCTGGTGGTGTTTACTGTGGATGAACTGCTTGAAGAGATAGATAGACATCCCGAACGTTTTAGTAATAATGTGCTAACTCGTCCTCTAATGCAGGATTCAATGTTTCCGGTGCTGGCATCTGTGCTGGGTCTAGGAGAGATTGCTTACTGGGCGATTACACGGGATGCTTTCGGGGTGTTGGAGATGCAGATGCCGATACTGCTGCCACGGATGTCTTTTACGTTGGTAGAGTCAGGTGTGGAGAAGCATATGCTTAAGTATGAATTAAGTTTTGGTCAAGTTCGAGACGGACTTGAGGAACGGAAAAAGCAATGGATTGCCACTCAAGACCAGCTTGGAATGCAGGATCAGTTTTCCGGGGCAAAGGAAGCTTTTGTCCGCATGTACGAACCGCTTGTGCAGCAGACAGGTTTGATTGAAAAAGGTTTGCTACGGCTTGGAGAAACCAACCGCGATAAGATTCTGTCACAGATCGCCTATCTGGAGGCAAAAGTTCAGGAAGCGTTGCTTCGACAAAATGAAACAGCACTTCGCCAGTGGGATCGTATTGAATGGTCGCTTTTCCCATTTGGACAGCCGCAGGAGCGGGCGTATACGATCTATCATTTTCTGAATCGTTATGGTCTCAGTCTGATGGATACGATTATGAATGTACCATTGGATTTGACGGGGACGCATCGTGTTATTTATGTATAATTTGTTGTTTTATATAGGATTTATCATGGAATAAAATTTAACCAATTTGAAGGAGGAAACAAAGTATGACTTCCCATTCTCTGCAAAATAGCATAGTTCACGATCTTAAATTGGCTCCTGAAGGTCATTTGAAAATTGATTGGGTAGAAGCACATATGCCGGTATTGAACCGTATACGTCAACAATTCGAGCAAGAACAGCCTTTTGCTGGTTTGAAGGTAACCATCTGTCTACATCTGGAGGCCAAAACGGCTTATTTGGCTAAAGTGGTACAAGCAGGTGGAGCGCAGGTAACTATTACGGGTAGTAATCCATTGTCCACACAAGATGATGTTTGCGCCGCATTAGTTGAAGATGGCGTTACAGTATTAGCTAAATACAATCCGGACCCAGAAGAATTCAAAAATTTGCAAATCAAGGCACTGGAAACAAAGCCGGATCTCATTATAGATGATGGTGGTGACTTGGTTACTCTGTTGCAATCCGAACGGCCTGATCTGATTTCTACGATCCGTGGGGGAGCAGAGGAGACAACTACTGGCATTATTCGTTTGAAGGCATTGGAAAAAGAAGGGCAACTTCACTTTCCGATGGTGGCTGTTAATGATGCTTACTGCAAATATTTGTTTGACAACCGCTATGGTACAGGACAGTCAGCTTTCGACGGCATTATTCGTACGACTAATCTGGTTGTAGCCGGAAGTACAGTGGTTGTGGTAGGTTATGGCTGGTGTGGCAAAGGGGTTGCAATGCGTGCGAAAGGGTTGGGAGCCAACGTTGTTGTAACCGAAGTTGATCCAATCAAGGCTGTAGAAGCCCATATGGATGGTTTCCATGTGTTACCAATGGTAGAGGCTGCCAAACTGGGTGATTTCTTTATTACAGTAACTGGTAACAAGGCTGTAATTACAGGGGAACACTTTGATGTGATGAAGGATGGGGCTGTGCTGTGTAACGCAGGGCATTTTGATGTGGAGGTTAGTAAGCCTGAGCTTGCTAAACGTTCCGAATCCATTCGTACGGTGCGTCGTAATATTGAGGAATATCGCTTTAAAGATGGACGTAAAATGTATTTGCTGGCAGAAGGACGCCTTGTGAATCTAGCTGCCGCCGATGGTCATCCAGCAGAAATTATGGATACGACATTTGCGCTTCAGGCGCTTGGCTTGAAATACGTGAATGATCGTTATAATGAGCTTGGTAAGGCCGTTATCAATGTACCTTATGAAATTGATGAGCAGGTAGCTCGATTCAAGCTTGATAGTCTGGGAATTCAAATTGACACGTTAACTGAAGACCAAAAGATCTATTTGGACAGCTGGAACGCGTAAGCGGATTTTTCGTCACGATTTTCGCTGCAAAAGTGTTGTGTTTTTAATGCAAGTGTTTGTTTAGGTTGACATAATGGACAGAGAGTAAGCCCTTTATTCCGTGTGGTTTCGAAACCTGATGCATATTGTCGGGTGCCGGCTTCATGGGATAAGGGGCTTTTTTGTATCTTATGACGCAGGGCTACAATAACAGACATAATGCTATGGATCCAGCTTCTATCACTTTTTGGTAATGAAAAAGAGGTCTTTGATTTTTTAAAGCGAATCTATTATGCTTAGGTGGTGGAAAGTGGGCCAAAGTGGGAGAATGGGGTAAGGGGTGACGAAACCAATGTTTATGGGGGAGTTCCAACATAGCATTGATGAGAAGGGTCGGCTTACTGTACCGGCCAAGTTTCGTGAACTTCTCGGTGCCTCGTTCGTGGTTACCCGCGGGCTGGACCAATGCCTCTTCGTGTATCCTATGGATGAGTGGGCTGTCATGGAGAAAAAACTTAAAGCACTGCCTCTGATGAAGGCCGATGCGCGGGCGTTTACCCGTTTTTTTTTCTCGGGGGCGACTGAATGCGAATTGGACAAACAGGGCAGGGTAAATTTACCGGGGAATTTGTGCGAATACGCCAAGCTTACTAAAGAGTGCGTCGTATTGGGAGTGTCCACCCGTGTAGAGATTTGGAGTAAGCACACTTGGGAGCAATATTTCAACCAATCAGAGGAAGCATTTAATGACATTGCTGAGAAATTGGTTGATTTCAACTTTGAATTGTAATTTAGGAGGTCAGCCGTTTGTTTCACCACATTACCGTACTCAAAGAAGAAGCAACACAGGCACTAAACATCAGGCAGGACGGGATTTATGTGGACTGCACGTTGGGAGGGGCAGGACACAGTTCCGTCATTGCATCACAGCTTGGCCCTGAGGGAAGGCTTATTGCCTTTGATCAGGACGACTGGGCATTGAACAATGCGCGAGAGAAGCTGTCAGCCTATGAAGGAAAGATTTCATTAGTGAAATCTAACTTCCGCCACTTGCAGGACAAGCTGACTGAATTGGGATTGCCCGAAAAAGACGGCGTCCCGCAGGTCCAGGGTATTTTGTTCGATCTGGGTGTGTCCTCGCCCCAGTTCGATGAGGGGGAACGGGGATTTAGTTACAATCATGATGCGCCGCTTGATATGCGGATGGATCAGAGTAGCTCGCTTACGGCTTACGAAATTGTCAATGAATGGTCGGAAGCAGAGATTGCGCGTATTTTGTTTCATTACGGAGAAGAGAAGTTTTCACGGCGGATCGCAAAGATCATGATTGAACGTCGATTGAACAAGCCTATTCACACAACAGGGGAACTTGTCGATATTATCAAAGAAGGAATTCCGGCTGCGGCACGCAGAACCGGGGGACATCCGGCTAAACGCAGTTTCCAGGCTTTGCGGATTGCTGTAAATGATGAGTTGGGTGCACTGGAAGATACTTTGCATCAGGCAATAAGATGTCTGGCTCCAGGAGGCAGAATTTCGGTCATTACATTCCATTCTCTGGAGGATCGGATATGCAAGCATATTTTCAAGGAGTATTTGGCGAAAAGCATCTATCCATCTGATTTGCCTATTTTGGAGGACAAAATGATAGGCGATCTGAAGCTGGTGAACCGTAAGCCGATTGTAGCGTCAGAGCAGGAATTGGAGCTTAATCCACGGTCCCGGTCAGCGAAGCTGAGAGTTGCCGAAAAATTGTAAATTTAATGGAGAAGGAGAGGCGACATGGCTTATACACGCGGTAATTTGGCTGTAAAAGAAAGAGCCCGTCAGGAACAGGTTCAGCAACAACGGTATCGTGAGACCACCAAAGTCGTTACACGCCGCAGAGAGCTGCCGATTCGAGAAAAGCTGCTGTATCTATTGACACTTGTAGCGTGCATTGTCATTGCTGGTATGTTGATTGGCAGGTACGCTCACATTTATCAAATCAATTATTCGATTAATACGGCAAGCAAGGACATTTCCAAATTACAGACCAATATCGCCCAACTGAAGATTCAAAAAGAGCGTCTGGAAAATCAGATCGTGCCGACTGCAAAGGAACAGGGATATATCGAACCAACAAGAGAGCCCATTCGTGTGGAAAAGCAGGCTGCCAAATAGTTAAGGGCATAGCATCAAGCTATGCTCTGACGTACATTTTTTTGCAGAGAGGTTTGAGCTATGGTCAAAAGAATAAAGCTTCGTACACTGCTGATAGGGGGATGTATTACCCTCTTTTTTCTTGTTCTGCTACTTAAGGTATTTTGGATTCAAGTTGTGAGCGGGGAGTACTGGCATAACCTGGTAGTTACTCAAGTGGAAAAAGATCAGGTGATTCAGCCCAAGCGTGGAACCATTACGGACCGTAAAGGAAACGTATTGGCTACGGATGCACCGGCTTATACGGTAGTTGTCAATCCTACCATCATTCAGGAGTATGATTTGGAGAATGAGGTTGTAGCTAAGCTACACCAATTACTCAAAACACCTGAGGATGAGCTGAGAAGGCATCTTTCTGCAAAGGATAAAGCGGGGAACTACTTAAAAAACCGCGAGATCCGCAATGGAGGCTGGAAGGTAGATCCTGAGGTCAAGGCACAAGTGGATACGTTCAAAGAGTATTTGAAGGATAAGTATCAAGTAATTGGAGCTGTGGACACTGTTCAAGGATCCAAACGCTATTATCCAGAAAATAAGCTGGCTTCCCATGTTCTTGGCTATCAAAGAAAAGATGGCACAGCAGGTATGGGGTTGGAAGCTTATTATAATAAAGAGCTCTCGGGGACGGCTGGAAAGCTTCTCTATCAGCGGGATCGGAAGGGAGTTCCTCTTCAAGGATCGGGAAGTGTCTATGAGCCGGCACAAAATGGTAAAAATTTAAAGCTGACGATTGACGATACGATTCAGTATTATATAGAGGATGCCATGCAGGAAGCTATAGCAAAATACAATCCGAAAACGATGACTGTGGTAGCGGCTGATCCCAAAACGATGGATGTTCTCGGTATGGCGACCTACCCGAATTTTAATCCCAATACATATGGGAGTACACCTTTGGAATATTTCCGTAATAATGCTACTCAGTCCATCTACGAGCCGGGCTCCACGTTTAAGATTGTCACTTTGGCTGCCGCGGTTCAAGAAAAGGTATTCAATCCGAATGAATCCTACCAATCTGGTATGATTCGGGTCGGAGGCTGGGATATTCGTGACGTAAGCCGTAACTGGGGAACGTTAACTTATCTTCAGGGAGTCAAGCGTTCAAGTAACGTCGGCTTTGTCCATCTGGGGCTGGATAAGTTGGGTGGCGAAAGGCTGAAGAAATATATTAATAACTTTGGTTTCGGGGTGAAAACGGGTATTGATCTTCCGAGTGAGTCTACCGGAGCTATCACATTCCATACCCAGTACAAATCCGAGGTCGCAACGGCTTCATATGGACACGGACGTGTCCAGGTGACGCCAATCCAGCAGGTAGCTGCCATCTCGGCAATTGCTAACGGGGGGAAGCTGATGCAGCCTCATCTGGTAAAGGAAATTATAAACCCAGATACAGGCGAAGTGCAGACGATTCAGCCAAAGGAAATCCGCCAAGTGATTACTCAGGAATCTGCAGCTCAGACAAGCAGCTATCTGGAGCAGGTTGTGTCTGACCAGGAAATTGGTACGGGACGCCTTGCTTATATCGACGGATATCGTGTAGCTGGTAAAACAGGTACAGCGACGAAAGTCGTTGGAAAAGTATATGACCATTCGAAGGATGTCGTGTCCTTTATAGGTTTTGCACCGGTAAATGATCCGAAAATGGCTGTTTTGGTTGTTATGGACGAACCTAACAAATCGGTAGGCGGCGGTACAGCAGCAGCGCCTGTATTTAAAAAAATCGTATCCCAATCGTTGCAATATATGGGTGTTCCAAAAACGGGAACTAAAACGAATAAATCAGGTGGTGCTGTTGTAAAAACAGTGAATTTGCCAACGGTACCACAATTAACGGGTCAGGTGAAGAAGGATGCGCAAAACGCATTGCTCAAACAGGGGATTGCCTATGAAACGGTAGGCAAAGGCTCCAAAATTGTTCGCCAGTATCCTGAAGCAGGCGTCAAAATGAAACCCGGACAACGCATTTACTTGCTGACTGAGGATAGTGCTAACATGACTATTCCTGATTTTACAGGTGTTTCGTTGCGTGACACACTTCAAGTCCTAACCCTTATGAGGGTTGGTGTGCAGGTAAGCGGCGAAGGTTATGTCGTCTCTCAAAAGGCGCAAATGGTAAATGGAAAGCGAATCGTCAGTGTGATGCTTCAGCCGGCCAAAGAAACGGTGACCGGAGTGAAACCGGAGGAAACACAGGACTCGACTAATGGAGTTGCAGCTAACCAGATTGGGAGCGCGACAAAAACGGAGGCCGATAATAAAAACGAATCCGGTACTACTGCCGAAGCTGGAACAGACGCGGGAGCTCCTAAGAGAGGAATATCGGCTGTTGCAGATGAGAAAAGTGCTGCTGAGATTAAAGGCGAGGATAACTGATAGCTTGTTCTAATGTTCGTTCTTTTGAATATTCATGAGGTAAGACATGTCATGAGTATTTGAGGAACGGAGGGAGCGCGTTTGAAAAAATCTAACGTGACCATGCGGCGAAGGCTGGTATGGGGGCTAATGGGATTATTTGTACTGTTTGCGGCCTTGTCGATCCGGCTCGCCTATGTTCAATTGGGTAAAGGAGGCGAGCTCTCGGCCAAGGCTGAGGATTCGTGGCGCCGCAATATTCCATTTGCCGCCAAGCGTGGCGAAATTTTGGATCGGCAGGGTACGGCGCTGACCTACAATGTCAGTTCGCCCACAGTCATGGCGATACCAGTACAGATTAAGAAGCCGGAAGAAACGGCACGCAGGCTGGCGCCCTTGCTGGATATGAGTGAGGATAAAGTGCTCAAGCTGATTACCAAACGAACAGCAAGCCAAAAACTTCAGCCCGGCGGACGAAAAATTACGATGGAGAAAGCGCAGCAAATTCGTGATTTGAAGCTGCCGGGTATCGTTGTTGCTGAAGACAACAAACGTTATTATCCTTATGGTGATCTAGCCGCTCATATTCTTGGGTTTACAGGAATTGATAATCAAGGGCTGACAGGCGTAGAGAAGCAGCAAAACAGTAAGCTTCGGGGAATTGACGGAAGTATTGCATATTTATCAGATGCAGGTGGTCGTCTGATGCCAGGTTCTTCCGAAAAATACATTGAACCGAAGGATGGACTGAATTTACAATTAACCATTGATAAGTCTGTGCAGTCCATTATGGAGCGGGAGCTTGACCAAGCCATGGTCAAATTTCAGGCGAAGTCCGCGTTGTCTATAGCTATGAACCCCAAGACGGGTGAAATATTAGGCATGGCTGGACGACCAAGCTATGAGCCAGCGCTATACAAGCAATATGCGCCTGAAATCTACAATCGAAATCTGCCTATCTGGATGACATATGAACCTGGGTCTACTTTTAAAATTATTACATTGGCGGCTGCCTTGGAAGAAAAGAAGGTCAATCTCAAAAATGACCGTTTTTTTGATCCGGGATATATTGAAGTCGGTGGAGCACGCCTGCGTTGCTGGAAGAAAGGCGGACATGGGAGCCAAACTTTCCTTCAAGTGGTGGAGAATTCTTGCAACCCTGGTTTTGTAACATTGGGGCAGCGGTTAGGCAAAGAAACACTGTTCAAGTACATTCGCAATTTTGGCTTCGGCAGCAAAACGGGGATCGACATGATTGGTGAGGGCAACGGCATTTTGTTCAAGCTACCTCAGGTAGGTCCTGTAGAACTGGCGACGACCGCTTTTGGTCAAGGGGTGTCTGTCACCCCGATCCAGCAGGTTACGGCTGTATCAGCGGCAATCAATGGCGGTAATCTTTACAAGCCTCACATTACAAAAGGTTGGGTTCAGCCGGGAACCGGAAAAGTGCTGGAAAAAGTAGAACCAGAACTGGTACGTAGGGTCATTTCAGAGGACACCTCCCGACAGGTAAGGGAAGCGCTGGAAAGTGTCGTTGCTAAAGGTACAGGTCGTCCTGCTTTTATTGAAGGCTACCGGGTGGGAGGTAAAACGGGGACAGCACAAAAGGTGATTAACGGGCGTTATTCTTCCTCGGAGCATATTGTATCCTTTATTGGTTTTGCACCGGCAGATGATCCGCAAATCGTCGTCTATACCGCTGTCGATAACCCGAAGGGCATTCAATTCGGCGGGGTTGTTGCTGCGCCAATCGTGCAAAATATTTTAAAGGACGCGCTGATTGCCTTAAAAATACCACCTCGCACCAATCAAATTGCCAAAGAGTACAAGTATGGAGAAAATCCGATCGAAACGGTACCTGATCTGGTAGGTGCTACTGCAGCTGATTTGTACGAAGATATGAATATGAACTTTATGCTCGTAAAATCCGGGTCAGGCAAGACGGTCGTGAGTCAGGCGCCGAAGCCGGGCTCCAGATTGGAGCGGGGATCAACGATCCGTATTTACATGGGGGATTGATAGGTTCATTTTATACCATACTATGAATAACGAGAGAGCAATGGAGGAATGAAAGATGCAGCTTCAACAATTGGCTTCACTGCTGGCCGTCTCCCGTGTCGTGGGTGACGGTACAGTGGATTGCCGAGGAATCGGGGCGGATTCACGTCGAGTGCAACCGGGAGATTTATTTCTGTGTCTGCCAGGTTTTACAGTGGACGGACATGACTATGCTGAGCAGGCAATTGCGTCCGGAGCGGCAGCTTTGGTCGTTGAACGGGAACTGGATGTACCTGTTCCGCAGCTTGTAGTTAAGGATGCACGACATGCCATGGCGGTTTTGGCGGATTATATGTTTGATTCACCGAGCCGACGCATGCGCATGATCGGCATAACCGGAACCAACGGTAAAACAACGATAACTTATCTGATTGAAAAGATCATGAAGGACGCCGGGGTGAACACCGGACTGATTGGTACGATTCAAATGCGTTACGGTGGTCAGTCTTATCCAATGTCTGGCACTACGCCCGAAGCGGTGGAACTTCAACGTTATCTGGGAAATATGGCAGAGCAGGGGGTTCAATGCTGTGTCATGGAAGTATCCTCACATGCGTTGGAGCAGGGTCGCGTCAAGGGAACTGATTTTCGCACAGCTATATTTACAAACCTGACGCAGGACCACCTGGACTACCACAACACAATGGAGGAGTACCGTGCTGCAAAAGGACTTTTGTTCTCTAGGTTGGGAAATGCTTTCTCGCGCGATGCATCAGATAGCAAATATGCTGTTCTGAATGCAGACGATCCGGCTTCTTCCTATTTGCAGGCTCAAACTGCGGCCCAAGTGATTACATACGGCGTGGAAAAGGAATCTGATGTGCAGGCATCTCGTATCACTATTGGTGCCAAGGGAACCTTCTTCCATGTGTCCACTTTTAAAGGAGATACCGATATTGAGCTTCGAATGGTGGGCAAGTTCAATGTGTACAACGCACTGGCGGCCATTACCGCAGCTCTGCTGGAGGGAATTTCGCTGGCGGATATCAAGAGGAGTCTAGAGTCTATCGCAGGCGTAGATGGGCGGGTAGAGCCTGTAGATGCGGGTCAGCCCTTTGCTGTTATTGTAGACTATGCCCATACACCGGACGGATTGGAAAATGTCCTTCGCACCGTAAAGGAATTTGCGGTCGGTAAAGTATGGTGTGTATTTGGATGCGGCGGTGACCGGGATCGTACGAAACGTCCGTTGATGGGGAAAATTGCTGCGCGTTACAGTGATCATTCGTTTATTACTTCCGACAATCCGCGAACAGAGGACCCGAAAGTGATTTTGAAAGACATCGAACAAGGGCTGATTGATGAAGGTATACCCGCAGAACGATACGAATTGATCGTGGATCGCAGAACTGCAATTCATAAAGCTGTTGAAATGGCAAGCCCTGACGATGTAGTATTGATTGCGGGAAAAGGTCATGAGACTTACCAGTTGATCGGAAAAACGGTGCATGAATTCGATGACCGCATCGTAGCCAAAGAAGCGATAAGGGGTTTATCCAAGTGATGAAAAGAACAACCGGTCAGATTGCATCTATGTGTGAAGGAACACTTCACGGAGAAGCGGACGCCGAACAGATAGTCGAAGGCGTTTTTACAGATTCTCGCAGGCCGCAGAGCCAAGGGTTGTTTGTTCCACTCGTGGGCGAACGATTTGATGGGCATAATTATGTGCAGCAGATCGTAAGTGAGGCAGGTGCAGCTGCATTTTTATGGCAAAAGGATCATGGCGTACCTCCGGCTGAGAACGCTATTGAGGTAGAGGATACGTTAGAAGCCCTTCAGCATCTAGCAGCTGCATACTTACGCGAGACTGGCGTTTCTGTCGTTGGGATCACGGGAAGCAACGGCAAGACGACAACGAAAGACATCGTAAACGCTCTGCTGGGCACGACTTTTAAAGTACACAAAACCGAAGGAAATTATAACAATCATATCGGTTTGCCTTTAACGGTACTGTCCATGCCGCAGGATACAGATATTCTCATTCTGGAGATGGGCATGAGTGGACGTGGAGAGATTCGTCTGCTGGCTAATATTGCCCAACCAGATGTAGCTATCATAACGAACATAGGCGAATCGCACTTGCTGCAGCTTGGTTCTCGTGCGGAAATCGCTCGTGCAAAGTTGGAAATCACAAGTGGCCTTAAGCCCGGTGGTTTGCTGATCTACAACGGGGATGAACCACTGCTTTCACAAGTGTTGGCGGAGTCTGAAACGGTCAAGCCTGAAGGTTTAAAATTATTTACGTTCGGGCTAGCTGCAGGCAACGATGACTATCCAACTGAAATCACTTCGGATGGAGAAGGTAGCTTATTCATAACAGCCCAATCTGGCAAAGAGGCTTTCCGACTTCCCTTGCTTGGACAGCACAATGTTGTAAATGGTTTGGCAGCACTGGCGGTAGCGCGTCATTTCAATGTCGATGCAGATCATATACGTAAAGGGTTGTCGTCTTTAAAACTGACGGGCATGCGTATTGAGGTCGTGAACTGTCCTAATGGACTTACTGTGCTAAACGACGCTTATAATGCCAGTCCGGCTTCAATGAAGGCTGCAATTCAGACGTTGTCTGCGTATAAAACGGATGGACGTAAAGTCGCCGTACTTGGTGACATGCTGGAGCTGGGACCTGAGGAAAAGCAATTCCATGAGGAAATTGGAATTTTCGCGGCAAAGCACGACGTAGAGGTACTGTTTACCTACGGTGCGTTAGGCACTTCGATTGCACAGGGCGCGCAAGGGTTGATGCCAGCTGTTAACGTGCACGCTTATACAGATAAGCAAGAGTTGATCCAGCATTTGCGGGTTCATCTCCACGCCAATGATATTGTGCTGGTTAAGGCATCCAGAGGGATGCGACTAGAAGAAATTGTGGATGCGCTGAAAAACGGTCCGCTACAGAACTGATGTTGACGAGAGGGAGACTCCCATGGATATTCAATTATTACTGCTGACGATCGTCGTATCGTTTATACTGGCGGTCATTGCCGCTCCACTGCTCATTCCGCTGCTGCGGCGAATGAAATTTGGCCAGCAGGTCCGGGATGACGGGCCACAAAGCCATCTTAAAAAGATAGGTACGCCTACAATGGGCGGTATCGTGATTCTGGTGGCTTTTACGCTGACCTTTCTTAAGTTTTCAGCTATCAAAAATACGGACTTTTACGTTCTGCTGGTTGCTACGCTCGGCTTTGGGCTGATCGGCTTTTTGGACGACTATATCAAAATTGTATTCAAACGCTCGTTAGGCCTGACGGCGCGTCAAAAGCTGTTTGGACAATTATTGTTTGGCGCGATCATGTGCTGGCTTCTGCTTAGCAATGATCATAGTACTGCGATCGGCATCCCTGGAACGTCATGGTCATTTGATTGGGGCGGCTGGTTCTATTATCCGTTCATCATTATCATGATGCTGGCAATTAGCAACGCTGTCAATTTCACGGATGGGCTGGACGGGCTGCTGTCCGGTACAAGTGCCATTGCCTTTGCTGCTTATGCCATTGTCGCGATTCAGGCAACCTCGCTTCCGGCAGCAGTATGCTCAGCAGCTATGATCGGCGCTGTACTCGGATTTCTAGTATATAATGCTCATCCTGCCAAGGTGTTTATGGGTGACACAGGCTCGCTGGGAATCGGCGGCGCCATAGGTGCCATTGCCATCGTTACGAAAAGCGAAATTTTGTTTCTCATTATCGGCGGTGTATTCGTAATTGAAATGCTGTCCGTGGTCTTGCAGGTAGCTTCCTTTAAAACACGTGGCAAGCGTATTTTCAAAATGAGCCCGATTCATCATCATTTCGAGCTGTCCGGCTGGTCCGAATGGCGCGTAGTTATTACATTCTGGGCTGTAGGACTGCTGTTGGCAGGACTCGGACTTTATCTCAACAAGGGGTTGTAGACCAATGAACCATCCAGACGCATACAGAGATCAGGAAGTCGTCATTATCGGTCTGGCCAAAAGCGGCGTGCAAGTTGCCAAGGTGCTGCACCAGGCCGGAGCGAAGCTGACAGTCAATGATAAAAAAGATAGGGAACAATGTCCCGAAGCTTCTGAATTAGAGGCTTTGGGAATTTCCGTTTTATGCGGGGGTCACCCAGAGGGGTTGATTCATCATGGAGTGAAGCTGGTTGTCAAAAATCCAGGCATTCCTTATACGGCCCCTCCCGTACAGAAAGCTGTCGAGCTCGGCATTGAGGTTGTGACCGAGGTTGAGGTCGCCTACCATCTATGTAAAGCTCCGATCATCGGAATTACTGGCTCCAACGGAAAGACGACCACGACCACTTGGGTAGGCAAGCTGTTGGAGGCATCCGGCATGAATCCAATCGTGGCTGGTAATATCGGTACGCCCTTATGTGAGGCGGCTGTGGACGCCAAGTCGGATGAGTGGATGGTTGTGGAGCTGAGCAGCTTTCAGTTAAAAGGAACAAAGGATTTCAAGCCCGCTGTGGCCTGCCTGCTCAATGTAGCAGAGACCCATTTGGACTACCACGGAGGCATGGAGGACTACGTTGCATCCAAGGCGCGTCTATTTGCCAATCAAACGGCGGCGGATACTGCGGTGGTGAACTGGGACGACCCCGTCTGCCGGGAGCTGGTACCCTATATAAAAGCGAAGCTGCTTCCGTTCTCTATGACAGAACGTTTGCAGGAAGGGTTGTTCGCTGATCCGCCATACATACCGGATGTGACGGACGATATTGAACGTAGCATCGTATACCGCGATGGAAATGGTGTGCTGCATCCCATTATAGGCATAGCTGAGATTGGACTTCCGGGTCGTTTTAACGTAGAAAATGCTCTTGCTGCCTGCGCAATCGCCATTGCTGCAGGCGCAGAACCAGCAAATTTGGCGGAACCATTAAGTACTTTTCGCGGCGTAGAACATCGGCTTGAATATGTTTTAGAACACGCTGGTGTAGCTTATTACAATAATTCCAAAGCAACCAATTCGAAAGCAACGATGATGGCCTTATCTTCCTTTAAGCAGCCTATTGTACTCATTGCCGGAGGATTGGATCGTGGCTCTGATTATACAGAGCTCGTACCTTCTTTACAGGAAGGTGTGAAAGCCGTTGTGCTCCTGGGTGAGACACGGCATAAGCTGGCTGAGCGGGCCAAGCAGGCCGGAATAGAGCATGTCAAGGTCGTCGATAATGGGGAGGATGCCGCCGCTACGCTCGTGGAGGCTGTGAACAAGGCTTCTGAATTTGCTGAGACGGGAGATGTGGTATTACTCTCACCCGCCTGTGCAAGCTGGGATATGTTCCGATCCTATGAAGAGCGTGGACGTATTTTTAAAGAGGCGGCGCATAAATTGTAAGTAGGGGGGTTGGATAAGCCCCTACTTTTATGCAAGGGGTGGCCTCCTGATGAAGCAGTCTCGTCCAGCGCCGGATCTATGGCTTTTCGTTTGTATTGTAAGCTTATTAGCCATCGGCATGGTTATGGTATATAGTGCGGGCGCCGTCCTCGCTTTTCACGAGTACGGGGACTCCTACTATTTTGTTAAGCGACAATTGCTGTTTGCGGGGCTCGGCCTAGTAGCGATGTACTTTACTGCCAGAACGGACTACCGGGTCTGGCAGAAATATGCCAAGGTCGTATTGTTGATCTGTCTAGCGCTGCTGGTTGCCGTATTAATTCCCGGCATTGGTGTAGTAAGAGGCGGGGCACGAAGCTGGCTCGGTATTAGCTCTTTCGGCATTCAGCCTTCCGAGTTTATGAAGCTGGGTATGATTCTTTTTCTCGCTCGTTGGCTCAGTCGTCCTGATTATGATATTAGCTCTTTTACGCGCGGCCTGTTGCCGCCGCTTGGACTCATGGGACTGGCTTTTGGGCTTATTATGCTCCAGCCCGATTTGGGCACAGGTACGGTAATGATGGGAGCGTCCATGCTCATCGTATTTACGGCAGGCGCGCGTATGAAGCATCTCGGTCTGCTAGCTCTGTCGGGAGCAGCGGGGTTTGCTGCACTGATTGCAGCTGCGCCTTATCGACTCCAGCGCATCACAGCTTTTCTGGACCCTTGGTCCGATCCGCTTGGCGCAGGCTATCAAATTATTCAATCGCTATATGCGATTGGTCCTGGCGGGCTGGCGGGCTTGGGACTCGGCATGAGTCGACAAAAATATAGCTACGTTCCTGAGCCGCAAACTGATTTTATTTTTTCCATTTTGGCGGAGGAGCTTGGCTTTATCGGTGGAATGACGGTGCTGGGGCTCTTTTTGGTTCTCGTGTGGAGAGGAATGCGTGTCGCTATAACCATTCCGGATACCTATGGTAGTTTGCTTGCGGTGGGTATTGTCGCAATGGTTGCCGTACAGGTCGTCATTAATATTGGTGTCGTTATCGGTTTAATGCCGGTGACAGGAATAACACTGCCCTTAATCAGCTATGGAGGTTCTTCTCTGACCTTAATGCTAACTGCTCTGGGCATTTTACTAAATTTATCACGTTATGCGAGGTGAACGTTTATGCGCGTCGTGTTGAGCGGCGGCGGCACCGGAGGGCATATTTATCCGGCGTTGGCCGTAGCCAGACAGTGCGAAGAAATTGATCCAGACGCTGAATTTTTATACATTGGCGGTCAACGAGGACTCGAAAGTAAGTTGGTTCCTCAGGAAAAAATTCCATTTGAGGCTATTGATATCACAGGATTTCGTCGCAGCTTGTCTGTGGAAAATATAAAAACGATCATGCGTTTTTTCAATGGGGTTCGCAGATCCAAAGCATTATTAAAGAAATTTAAGCCAGATGTCGTTATTGGAACTGGGGGATATGTATGTGGCCCCGTCGTTTATGCAGCTTCCAAGTTGGGAATTCCCAGCATTATTCATGAGCAAAATGCAATTCCAGGGCTGACTAATACATTTCTGAGTCGCTATGTGGATACAGTGGCTGTTAGCTTTGAAGGCTCAGAAGGAGCTTTTCCCAAAGCTAAAAATGTACTTTACACCGGGAACCCGCGTGCTACAACAGTTCGTTTGGCTAACCGGGATCGGGGATTTGCTACGATTGGGGTTCCGATGGACAGCTCAGTTGTCCTTGTGGTCGGTGGCAGCAGGGGAGCGAAGGCCATTAATGACGCCATGATTGCAATGGCTCCGCAACTTTCGCAACTGAAAGACGTCCATTTTGTATATGTAACCGGAGAATCTTATTACGAGCAAACGCTGGATAGCATACGGAATCAGATCGGCTCATTGCCCAATCATCTACATGTGCTTCCCTATATTCACAATATGCCAGAGGTGCTGGCCTGTACTTCTTTAATTGTTAATCGTGCAGGTGCGTCCTTCTTGGCAGAGATTACATCGCTCGGCATTCCGTCCATTCTGATCCCATCACCTAATGTGACGAATAACCATCAGGAGGCTAATGCTCGTACCCTTGAAAAGGCAGGCGCATCCGTCATGATTGTAGAAAAGGAACTGAGTGGCCCGGCCCTGTTTCAATCTATAGCGGGAATTATGAAGGATAAGGCATGGCGGAGTCGCATGGCGGAGTCGGCGTCTGCGCTTGGCAAGCCTGACTCAGCGGATATTTTAGTAAAAGAAATGGAGCGTCTTGCCCGTAAAAGGTAGTTTGCAGCGTAGAATTGGGCGGTTGTCACACACCGGATGGTATTTACATAGGATACCCTATAGATTGTGACCATCACTCAGGCTGCCGGTTGTCAGGTGAGAGCCTTATAACCATGCGGGGCAAGCAACAAGGAGGTTTCAGTACAATGCAGCAATGGATGCCATTATTAGCGGAGCATGATATCGGAAAAGTGCTGGAGCATGAGCCGCTGTCCAAATATACGACATGGAAGATTGGAGGCCCTGCGGATGCACTTGTCATCCCGGATACCAAAGAGCAGCTGGCAAGAGTTTTGAAGCTGGCTAGCGAGCACGGAATTCCCTGGATGCAGTTGGGGCGGGGCTCCAACATGCTCGTCTCTGACAAAGGGATACGGGGACTTGTGATCAAGCTGGGACCAGGATTTGATTATGTTCATTTTGAAGATGAACAGATCGTTGCTGGAGGAGGCGTTTCACTGGTCAAACTGTGCGTTATGGCCAGCAAACAGGGCCTATCCGGTCTTGAATTTGCTGGTGGTATCCCAGGATCGGTCGGTGGGGCTGTCTACATGAACGCCGGTGCCCATGGGTCTGATGTGTCACAAATATTCCAGTCCGCTGAGATTGTGCTGGATACAGGGGAATTGGCTGTGTACGATGCCGAGAATATGCATTTCAGCTATCGTCACTCCGTGTTGCATGAGCAACGTGGAATGGTGACAGAGGCAGTGTTTCGGATGAAGCGGGGCGACCGCGAGGAAATTTCAGCAGCGCTTGCGGCTTTTAAAGACCGCCGTCGGCTGACTCAGCCGCTACAGTTAGCTTGTGCAGGAAGCGTGTTCCGCAATCCTCCAGGAGACTATGCTGCCCGTCTTATTGAGAGCGCAGGTCTCAAGGGCTTGAAGGCGGGAGGCGCAGAGGTATCTGTACAGCATGCCAATTTCATTGTAAATACCGGTCAAGCGACAGCAGAGGACGTGCTTACCCTAATGAAGCATATTCAAAGTACAATATCATCTCAAACCGGCATCAAGCTAGTTCCGGAGGTTTTCGTAGTGGGTGAGCGGTAAACTCGGAGGTGATACATTGGACAAATTGGTGATTGAGGGAGGCCGTCCCCTGTCAGGCACCATACGTATCCATGGGGCAAAAAATGCGGCACTACCTATTCTTGCAGCGAGCTTACTTGCACAAGGTAAGGTAGAAATTCGGAATGTGCCCCATCTTTTAGACATTAAGGTCATGCTGCACATCCTTGAAAGACTCGGCTGTACATGCCGACATGAAGAGGAAACGGTATACGTGGATACGTCGTCCGTCCGAACGTTCCAAATTCCGGAAGATTTGATGAAGCAAATGCGCTCATCTATCTTTCTGATGGGACCGCTGCTCGCCAGATATGGAGAAGTTTCTATTTACCAGCCCGGAGGCTGTGCCATAGGCGAGCGCAAAATTGATCTTCACCTAGAGGGCTTAAAAGCTCTTGGCGCAGAGATAGAGGAAAAAGACGAGCAAATTACGTTTCGAGCCCACAAGCTGATCGGCTCGGACATCCACATGGATTTCCCGAGTGTAGGTGCAACGGAAAATATTATGATGGCCGCTGCGTTGGCTGAAGGACGAACAACGATCACCAATGCAGCGAGGGAACCGGAGATTCAGGATTTACAAAACTTCTTGAATGCCATGGGAGCCCGCATTATCGGTGCTGGAACCGACACGATTACAATTACGGGGGTCAGTTGCCTCAATCCGTGTACGTATGAGGTCATTCCTGACCGCATAGTTGCTGGAACGGTTATGATCGCAGCTGCAGCTACACGAGGAAGTGTGTCGTTGACACACTGCAATCCATCCCACTTGTCTGCTCTGATTCATGTCCTCAGGCGGGCTGGTGTTCAAGTCGGCATCTTGAATGATATAATGACCGTAAGTTGTATGAGTCGTCCCAAAGCAGTGGAGAGGATCGTTACCTCCCCTTACCCGTCTTTTCCAACGGATTTGCAATCTCAGGTCATGGTTCTGCTTTCTTTGGCGGACGGATTCAGTGTCATGAAAGAGACCGTCTTCGAAAGCCGATTCAAACATGTGGATGAACTAAATGTAATGGGTGCTGATATTACGGTTGATGCAAATGCTGCCTTTATAAGAGGAGTTTCACGTCTGTACGGGGCTACGGTAGAGGCTACCGATCTGCGGGCAGGGGCTGCGCTGGTCATAGCGGGTCTAGCGGCTCAAGGACGTACCGTTGTCGAGCAGGTTCATCATATTGACAGAGGGTATGACCGGATCGAGCGTCTTTTTCAGGGACTGGGTGCCCGAATGAGCCGTCAGTCTCCGGTGCCGGAGCAACTGGATTTCGTAAATTAATGCCTGTAATGTCCCTCCATTAACGGGGGGACAAAAGGGCTTTTGTGGAGAGAAGCTATGCCAAATGCTCAAATACCTGTTCTTAAAAAGAACAGAACGAAAAAAAGAACAAGCCGAAAGATTGCTATTCTTCTCATTTTGTTGTTTATCGTATTGCTCGCTGTTCTCTTTTTCCGTTCTTCGTTGAGTCGGGTTTCTGAAATTCGTTTTGATGGTAATGTATTTTCGACCCGAGACCAGCTTCTTAACCGAAGCGGTCTGGCTGTTGGAGATCAGTATTTCGGAGTCAGTTCATCTGACATCTCTGAGAAGTTGCGAGAAATTCAATCGATACAGCAAGTCACAGTGGACAAGCAGTTTCCGGGTATTATTGCTATTCACATTAAAGAGTTTGCTACGGTCGCTTACGAGTTGCAGAGTGACGGGAGCCTTCGTGCTATTCTAGCGAATGGGACAAGCGTGGGCGTGGGGAGTAGCGGAATAGCCGTTGAGAAGCCTATTTTGACCAAATGGAAATCTGATGATCCGTACAAAGCAAAGCTGTGTGATGCTTTATCACGCATTCCGGGGGAATGGACTGCCGATATTTCGGAAATCATTCCTGCGCCGATTCCTTCTTTTCCGGACCGCATCAAAATGTACACACGTTCCCAGTTTGAGGTTATAACAACCGTTTCTCTACTGAATTCTAAAATCAGCTATTTGAATCAGGTGCTAGAAACAGAAGATCCAGGTTTGATCACCATGTTGGAGGCGGATTCCTACGTTCCGTTCAAACCAGATACGAGTGAAGAGAGCCAAGAAAAAGATACTACTCAGTGATGTGAAAAAATGCTAGAATTGATTTTATGGGTAATAGACTTGCCTCCTTCTTTTTTCTTCAAATTTTTATGTGACTGCAACCATAAATTGGCTTCTAAAAAATTTGTAGAAAAAAGAGGGAAAGCATGGAGTTTGTTGAATATGTACAGAGTGTGTTTAAAGAACGAAATTCATTTTGGAGTCAGGAGGTGCCACAGACTTGAGCAACAATGACATCATTGTTAGTTTGGACATCGGTACATCCAAAGTTCGGGCTATTATTGGGGAAATGAATAATGGAACCTTTAATATTATTGGAGTTGGATCTGCCGACTCGGAAGGGATTCGCAAAGGTGCAATTGTAGACATTGATCAAACCGTGCAATCAATCCGTAACGCCGTGGATCACGCAGAACGCATGGTTGGTATTCAAATAACAGAAGTGTATGTGGGGATTTCAGGCAATCATATTGGCCTGCAAAATAGTCATGGCGTAGTAGCCGTGTCCAACGAGGACCGTGAAATCGGTGAGGAGGACATTGAGCGTGTACTGAAGGCAGCTGAAGTTATTGCCGTACCACCGGAGAGGGAAATTATTGACGTGGTAGCCAAGCAGTACGTCGTTGATGGCCTTGAAGGCATTCAGGACCCTCGCGGTATGATTGGAGTTCGTCTCGAAGTAGAGGCTACGATTGTTACTGGAGGCAAGACCCCGATACATAATCTGTTGCGCTGCGTTGAGAAAGCTGGCTTGAGGATTAAAGATCTGGTCTTGCTGCCTCTTGGAGCCGGACAATTGTCTCTTTCGAAGGATGAAAAGGTGATGGGTTCAGTTCTGGTGGATATTGGTGCAGGTTCTACGAATGTTGCCATTTTCCAGGAAGGAACGATTGTTGCCACATCAACACTTCCGATTGGTGGAGAGTTTGTAACCAATGATATTGCCTACGGACTGAGAACCCTTACCGATCAAGCCGAAAAAGTAAAGCTTAAATACGGCTGCGCATGGTATGATGATGCGGCAGTCGATGTCGTCTTTAAAGTGACACGTATCGGCAGTAATGTGGATAAGGAGTTTAACCAGCAGGATTTGGCTGCTATTATTGAGCCGAGAGTGCAGGAAATTTTTCAACTCATTCAGGCGGAAGTTAAGCGCTTGGGTTACACAGAGCTTCCGGGAGGTTATATACTTACCGGAGGCACCGTCTCCATGCCTGGTGTACTTCAGGTGGCACAAAGCGAACTGGCCGCTTCCGTAAGGATCGCCGTACCTGATTTTATCGGTGTAAGGGATCCGGGCTACACGAGCGGGGTTGGAATCTTGCATAATGCTATTCGTTACTATCGCGGAAGATCGACTAGCGTTAGCAACAGTGGCGGAAGTGCCAAGAAGCCGACTAACCGAACCAAAAGCAGTAGTCCCGTTGCGGAAGGTGAGCAAAAGCAGGGGTTGATTGAACGATTAAAAAATATGTTCAGTGAATTTATATAACGTTCATTGCTAATTATGCCAATCATGGACGGGCCATCCATGCACATTGAGGGGGAGATGGAATAGTATGTTGGAATTTGATTTTGAAATGGAGAGCTTGGCTCAAATTAAAGTGATCGGCGTCGGAGGCGGCGGCAGCAATGCGGTTAACCGAATGATCGAAAATGGTGTTCAGGGTGTGGAGTTCATTACAGTCAATACAGATGCCCAAGCACTTCATTTAGCGAAGTCTGAGCATAAGCTTCAAATTGGCGATAAGCTGACCCGCGGTCTGGGTGCCGGCGCTAACCCAGATGTGGGTAAAAAAGCGGCTGAAGAGTCGCGTGAGCTCATTATGAATACGCTCAAAGGTGCGGATATGGTATTCGTAACGGCGGGAATGGGTGGCGGTACAGGAACCGGAGCGGCTCCTGTCATTGCTGAAATTGCCAAGGAATGCGGCGCGCTGACCGTAGGCGTGGTAACCCGACCGTTCACGTTTGAAGGGCGTAAGCGCTCCAATCAAGCTGAACTTGGTATTGAGGGATTAAAAGAAAAAGTAGACACTTTGATTGTAATCCCGAATGACCGCTTGCTTGAAATTGTGGACAAGAAAACCCCGATGTTGGAAGCATTCCGTGAAGCGGACAATGTTCTGCGTCAGGCGGTACAAGGTATTTCAGATTTGATCGCTGTACCGGGTCTAATCAACCTTGACTTTGCTGACGTTAAGACGATCATGACGGAGCGTGGCTCCGCTTTGATGGGGATTGGCGAAGCAACTGGTGAAAATCGTGCGGCTGAAGCAGCACGCAAGGCGATCATGAGCCCGTTGTTGGAGACATCCATTGAAGGTGCTCGCGGTGTGATTATGAACATCACTGGCGGCAACAACCTGTCTCTGTATGAGGTTAATGAAGCAGCTGAAATTGTAACATCGGCTTCCGATCCGGAAGTAAACATGATTTTTGGTGCTATCATTGACGAAGAGTTGAAAGAAGAGATCAAGGTTACCGTCATTGCCACTGGCTTTGAAGGCAAGCCAAGTCAACCAGCACCGGGACGTAAACCGGCAGCTAACCCGGCTACTTCTGAATCGGCGGAAAAAGGCTCTCCTAACTTGCGTCCATTTGGTAACACTCAAAGCAGTGATCAATTAGACATTCCTACATTTTTACGTAACCGTTCGCGCAATAATAATAACGATAACTAGTTTCAATTCAGACTGCCCGCATTCTCCCTGGAGATGCGGGCTTCTTTCTGTTTTCCGTATCCTGCAGTTCAGGTGCTTCTCCTCTTTCCGACAAAATTAGTCGGTCACCGTCCCCACCGTTAGACAGACTTTGAACAGCATGACTACTATACTTAAGCCTATCCTGCAAACGCTGGGCGGGTGAAGCCTTGGTTGTTTATATCGACTTGATTTTTTTGGCCAATTTGTTCATTGATGCTGTGCTGCTGATGGTCACCGCTTGGATGAGAAAAATCCGTCCGGTGTGGTGGAGGTTGATGGCTTCAGCTGGAATCGGCGCAATGTACGTGGTCATGATGTTTGTGCCGGAACTGTCCTTTTTATTTACGTTCCTGATCAAACTGGCATTATCGGTCATAATGCTGCTGGTGGCTTTTGGATTTGGCAGCATGCAAAAGTATCTTCGTACAATGGGTGCCTTTTACATGATCAATTTTGTAGCTGCAGGTGGCATTTTGGGGATGCATTATTTTCTCCAAAATACGGGGGAATTGTTTAATGGCATCTGGTACACCGCTTCAGGAGGAATGTCTTTTGAACTGAAAATTGCATTCTGGTTTATTTTATGCGCATTTGGCGGAGTGATGCTTTTCTTTCGAATTGTGCAGTCCTCAAAGCAGCGCACAGAAAGGATGAGTGGGTTTCTGGGACAAGTGCAGGTGTGGATTGGGCAGGATCATATTGAGTGTACAGGCTTGTTGGATACAGGTAACCAGCTCCATGATCCTTTGACCCGAACCCCGGTGATGGTCATGGAGGCAGCATTGTGGGAGTCGTATTTGCCCGCTTCCTGGCTCCAAAAATGTTCTGAGGGTAATGCTGACCAACTGGTGATGGAACTGGGAGACGAATCGTTTAGCTGGCAGGATCGTGTTCGTCTCGTCCCCTATCGTGGAATTAACCGCAGTCATTCCTTTATGCTTGCCCTTAAACCAGACCGGGTAGAGGTGGTGATGAATGGGGTTCATTTTGTACATCATCGAGTGTTGATTGGCTTGGACGGGGGAACATTGTCGGCAGAGGGGAAGTATCGCGCCATCATCCACCCGGATGTGACGGCACAAGAAGGGGGCAGTGCTGATACCAACCAGAAACGAGATGCACATTTGAGTGAACATTTTACAGAATCAGGATGATGGAGCATAACACAAAATGATGTTTGAAGGCGACAAGAAATATCCAATGGTGAAATGCACGGAGCACAGCAGGAATTGCACTATTTTCAAAAGGGGGAGAATGATATGCGGGAACAGATGAAATTGAAGATGAAAATTAGGCTAGCGTTGCAACTGCAATATTATCGTATTTTATTTTTACTTGGGCTGAAAAGTGAAGAAATTTATTATATTGGCGGCAGCGAGGCGCTCCCCCCACCGCTGACGAGAGACGAAGAAGAATATTTGCTGGGAAAACTTTCTTCTGGAGATGCGGCAGTACGGTCGATGCTAATCGAAAGAAATTTGCGGTTAGTCGTATATATTGCCCGCAAATTTGAGAATACGGGCATCAACATTGAAGATCTCGTATCCATCGGTGCTATTGGACTAATCAAAGCGGTTAACACTTTTGATCCGGAGAAGAAAATCAAACTTGCCACCTATGCGTCCCGATGCATTGAGAATGAGATTTTGATGTATTTGCGTCGCAATAGTAAAACAAGAACGGAAGTTTCTTTTGATGAGCCTCTGAATATTGATTGGGACGGTAACGAGTTGTTGCTTTCCGATGTGATGGGGACGGAAAATGATACCATTTACCGTAATATTGAAGAGCAGGTAGACCGTAAATTATTGCATAAAGCACTGGATAAGTTGACGGATCGAGAGCGTTTGATTATGGAGCTGCGCTTCGGCTTACAAGACGGAGAAGAGAAGACACAGAAGGATGTTGCTGACCTGTTGGGTATCTCGCAATCGTATATTTCGCGTCTGGAAAAACGAATAATAAAGCGCTTACGAAAAGAATTTAATAAAATGGTATAATGCATGGGTATATCCGGAAGCGATGGAAACGGCGAATAAAAAAATGCCCTCAGGAGATAATGTACATTAATGTTGCTCCTTGGGAGGTAAGACACGATGACCCGAAACAAAGTGGAAATTTGCGGTGTGGATACCGCCAAACTGCCGGTATTAACCAATGCAGAAATGCGCGAGTTGTTCACATCACTTCAGCAAAATAATGAACGATCAGCCAGAGAAAAATTGGTCAACGGCAATCTCCGACTCGTCCTGAGTGTGATTCAACGATTTAACAATCGGGGAGAGTTTGTGGACGATTTGTTTCAGGTAGGATGTATCGGCCTAATGAAGGCGATTGATAATTTTGACCTTTCGCAAAACGTAAAGTTCTCCACTTACGCGGTGCCGATGATTATCGGAGAGATCCGCCGTTATTTGCGGGATAACAATCCGATCCGTGTATCCCGTTCGTTACGGGATATTGCATATAAGGCGCTTCAGGTGCGGGACAGTCTGACGAATCTGAACTCGCGGGAACCAACGATTTTTGAAATTTCAGAGGCACTGAATGTGCCTAAAGAAGATGTTGTGTTCGCGTTGGATGCAATTCAGGATCCGGTTTCGCTGTTCGAGCCGATATATCACGACGGGGGCGACCCAATCTATGTGATGGATCAGATCAGTGATGACAGAAATAAAGACGTCTCATGGATTGAGGAAATCGCTCTGCGGGAAGCGATGCATCGCCTGGGCCAGCGTGAAAAGATGATATTGTCTATGCGTTTTTATGAAGGAAAGACGCAAATGGAGGTTGCCGACGAAATCGGTATCTCTCAAGCCCAGGTTTCAAGATTAGAGAAGTCGGCTATACAGCAAATGCAAAAACATGTAAAGTCCTAATGAAATGAATGCTTGAATGATTCAGTGACAAAAACGATCCCGGTGCGGATCGTTTTTGCGTTTACAGGACATTTTTTCGGCTCTTTCGCTCATATAGTGAATTAAAGGATGTGATGCGTGTGAGTGCACCGGAAACGTCAGTAAGAGCCATGAAAATTTCCGAGTTTCAAACCAAGGATGTCATTAACATTGTAGATGGGCGACGTCTTGGACAAATCAGTGATCTGGAGATTGACGTACGACAAGGGAAAATTGAAGCTATTGTGGTTCCGGGCAGCAGTCGATTCATGGGCTGGTTTGGAGGGGGAAGCGAATTGGTTATTCCGTGGCGCAACATTGTGAAAATTGGTTCGGATGTTGTGCTTGTTCGATTGGAGGGATTGCATGAGCCACCGGATGAAAGGGAGGAAAAGCCGTATATCGAACGTCAGGAGCGGAATGACCGACGGGTCTTTTGAACAAGAGGGACACGTAATTTAGTATGTTGTGAAGACACAGCGGCGGCTTTTTGGTACACTGGGCAGTAGAGGTGAGAACAAAATGGAACCGTTTATAGTGAATACCGAGGCTACGGGGACTATGCCAATGCAAGATGGCGGACGTCCCGTACCGAAGTTGTTATATATTCAATCTTGGGAGCGGCAGGTTCAGGGATTAACAGCGGGTTTTACAGGTCGTCATGGTGGTGTCAGTGAGGTGCCCTACGCTAGTCTAAACTGTGCGTTTCATGTAGGGGATGACCCCGAGAAAGTCATTCGTAACCGGCGGCTCATTGCAGAGCAACTTGGTTTCGCTGCTGAAGCGTGGACGTGCGGTGAACAGGTTCATGGTCATCATGTTGCTGTGGTCAAGGCTGCTGACCGCGGGCGGGGCTTTCTGGATCGTGCATCCGCTTTTCAGGACACAGATGGACTATTGACGAATGTACCTGGCATTTTGCTGACGTCTTTTTATGCAGACTGTGTACCCTTATATTTTTGTGATCCAGTGCGCCGTGTGATTGGGCTGGCGCATGCAGGCTGGAAGGGAACCGTTGCGGAAATTGCATTGAAAATGGTACAGACCATGCAAAACGAATATGGATCTCAGCCGTCAGATATACTAGCAGCTATTGGTCCTTCCATTGGTTCTGAATCCTATGAGGTGGATGAGCACGTGATGAACCGAATTCGGGTTTTGGAGCATGATTGCCCGGGTAATGATAAATGGGAAGGTTGTGTTTACTTCCCCTTAGCCGACGGTAAAACACTACTTGACTTGAAACAATGCAATCGACACATTATGATGAAAGCAGGAATATTGCCGAGCCATATCGAATGTACTACCTTATGCACGAGTAGCCGTAGCGATTTGTTTTTTTCATATCGCAAAGAAGGCGGCGTCACAGGAAGAATGGCGAGTTGGATTGGTCTGGAAGAGAGGTGAGTCCTCCCGTGTCTTTGGAGGAACGAATTAAAGAGGTGAATGCCCGTGTAGAAGCGGCATGTGCCCGAAGCGGACGTTCGCGTGATGAAGTAAATGTGATCGCTGTCACGAAATATGTTTCGGCGGCGACAATGACATCGGTATTGGATAGCGACTTAGAGCATGTGGGCGAAAATCGCTGGCAGGATGCTGCGGATAAATGGAGTAAGCTGGGTGACCGGGGAACGTGGCATTTTATTGGTCATCTCCAAACGAATAAGGTTAAAGATGTAATTGGAAAATTTAAATTTATACATTCGCTTGACCGCTTATCACTCGCTCAGGAATTGGATAAGAAGGCAGCTGCTCTGGGACTGCGAGTTAAAGCTTTTGTGCAAGTCAATATTTCTGGGGAAATGTCCAAATATGGCTTGTCCTCTGAGGCGGTTGTCCCCTTTTTGGAACAAATTCGCGAGCTGGAACATGTGGACGTGATTGGCTTGATGACAATGGCTCCTCATGAGGAAGACCCGGAAAAAACTCGGCCTGTATTTCGGGGATTGCGTGAATTACGGGATAGGTTAAATGGACAAGCCTTGACCAGAGAACCCATCGTTCACTTGTCTATGGGGATGTCCAATGATTTTGAAGTGGCGGTTGAAGAAGGAGCGACCTGGTTGCGGCTTGGTTCCGTACTGGTCGGACGAGAGGAGGATTTCCATTGGGCGTAATGAATAAGTTCATGAACTTTCTGGGGCTTCAGGAAGAAGAGGAAGTTATAGAGCGAGAGGTTATGAATACGCCGGAAGATCAAGAAATTGAAACCCCAAGCTTTGATAAACGTAAGAACCAGAAGGGCACTAATGTTGTCAGCATCCATTCACAGAAAAATGTGAAAGTTGTCCTGTATGAGCCGCGTTCTTATGATGAAGCACAGGAAATTGCCGACCATATCCGTTCCCATCGCACCGTCGTTGTCAATTTGCAACGAATTCGCAAGGATCAGGCGCTACGCATTATTGATTTTTTGAGTGGTACTGTGTATGCATTGGGTGGTGGTATTTCCAAGGTCGGGAATAATATTTTTCTGTGTACACCAGATACGGTTGAGATTCAAGGCTCTATTACGGAAATACTGGCTGACACTGAACAAGAACTTAACAGAATGAGGTGAACTTTTCTTGATCGAGGTAATTTACTGGCTATTTCAGATTTATTCGTACATGATCATTGCATATGTTCTACTGTCATGGCTTCCTAATGCCAGAGAGAGTGTGATTGGTGATTTACTAGCCAAGTTTGTGGAGCCGTATTTGTCTCCTTTTCGCAGGTTTATACCGCCAATCTTCGGGATGATTGATATTTCACCTATCGTTGCGCTGATTGCTCTGCGTTTTGCGTCGTACGGTTTGATTTCTTTAATTGGTAAGCTCGTCTAGGAGGAGTTATGCGAACTGAGATTTATGAGCATTTTCACCCGGATGAACGGGATTATGTGGATCGTGCTTCCGAATGGATCAGTCATGCGGGGGCTTATCATGAGCAGAAGCTGACTGATTTCTTGGACCCGCGCCAACAGTACATATTGGAGACACTTGCTTCGAAGGAAGACAAGGTCACGATTAGGGTAGATGGCGGATACATGGCTTCGGAACGAAAGCGGGCGCTGATTGCGCCCGATTATTCGTATTTGGACGGTGAGGAGATGGGGATTCAGGTCCTTTCCATCACATCTGACGATCTTAAAATAGGTACCCTTGAGCACGGTGATTATCTAGGTGCCCTACTGGGACTTGGAATCAAACGTGGGAAAATTGGAGATATTCATGTACTAGATGATGGGTGTCATGTATTGGTAGCTTCAGAGATCGGTAATTTTATGACGATGCATTTGCAGCAGGTACACCGTGTTCATGTATGGACAGAACTATTGCCTGTAGCGAGTCTGCGAACGAAGGAAGTTGCATTAGAGACGCTAGACCTGACGGTCGCTTCTTTGCGTCTGGACGGTATTGCTAGCGATGTGTACAAGCTAAGCCGCAGTAAAATATTAACACCGATTCGGGCGGGACGGTGCAGGGTAAATTGGAAGGTGGAGGAGAATCCATCCACTCCACTTAAAGCTGGAGACGTTATTTCCATGCAGGGTTTTGGGCGTTTCAAAGTGCTTGAAACAGACGGGATGACAAAAAAGGGAAGATTCCGTGTCAAAATTGGTAAGTTTGTATAGCTGTAGGCAGGAATCACGAGCTTTCTGTCGAAAGAATTAAGCTATAGCGAAGAACTGGAACGATTTTGCTCTGTACAGTATTCACAAAACGGGGTATGATGACCGATAGATGATAGTGAGCGTCGTGACGCGGAAAATGTATTTTTGTCAATCTTATAGGAGGTGGACGGCATGCCATTAACGCCATTGGATATACATAACAAGGAATTTGCCCGCCGGCTTCGCGGTTATGATGAGGATCAGGTTAATGAATTTTTGGATCAGGTGATCAAAGATTACGAGGGCGTTATTCGTGAAAATAAAGAACTGAGCACCGAGTTGTTGAACGTACAGGAGAAGCTCGATCATTTCGCGACCATTGAGGATACGCTGAGTAAGACGATTATCGTAGCGCAGGAAGCCGCAGATGAAGTTCGTAACAACGCCAAGAAAGAATCCCAACTGATCGTGAAGGAAGCGGAAAAAAATGCGGACCGTATTGTGAACGAAGCATTGTCCAAATCCCGCAAGATCGCGTTGGAGGTTGAAGAGCTGAAGAAGCAGGCATCGATTTACCGAGCACGGTTTCGTACACTGGTGGAAGCACAGCTTGACTTGTTAAGCCAAGACGGCTGGGAAGCTCTTGAAAACCGGGAACGCGAAGTACTGGAGCGCGAGCGTGAGATGAAGGAAATTTATTAATTTCATTTCTGACAAGCTTTTATTAGACGTTGTTAGGGTTGACTTTTCACTTTAAACAGGCTATAACTGTAAATACTATACTGAATTCAATGATTATCCGTCCGTCGGCTGATGGTTGTTATTCAAGGTAACGATGTTGCTGTTTAATATTCGATGAATTTAACATGTTTAATTCGTTGATGGGAACGAGTACGTCATGATTTGTCCCTCAGAGAGTTGGCCTTCCGGTGCAAGCCAACGTTCAGAACATGACCGAAGATCCTCCCGGAGAAGTGAGCTGAAGCGCTTAAGATGTATGGCGTGTGTAAGCAATCACCGTTTGCCATGCGTTATAATGGCGCCCTGCTGTAGTTGAGTGGGGCTCAGAGAGCCGTGATGAGACTGTATTTTTAGAATGGTCTATTTTTACGGAATCAGGGTGGTAACGCGAGCACAGTCTCGTCCCTTTACAGGGATGGGGCTTTTTTGTTGCTTTTTTTAGGAAATGCTAGGGAAATCAATGATGAGCAGAGAGGGAGTATGACAGTATGAACAGAGTGGATGTTAAAGAAAAAGCACGGTCCCGTGACCTGCGCATCCTGAGCAAATGGAAGCAGGAGGACACATTCCGTAAATCCATTACAAATCGTGAAGGAAAGCCAAATTTTGTGTTCTATGAGGGCCCACCAACAGCTAACGGTAAACCGCATATCGGTCACGTGCTGGGCCGTGTAATTAAGGATTTTGTGGGCCGCTATCAGACAATGAAGGGATACCGCGTCGTACGTAAGGCAGGCTGGGACACGCATGGCTTGCCGGTAGAATTAGGTGTACAGAAGCAACTGGGGATCTCCCATAAACCTGAAATTGAAGAATACGGCGTTGAAAAGTTTATAAAAAAATGTAAGGCGAGCGTGTTTGAATACGAGCAACAATGGCGTGATCTAACCGAAGCGATCGGATACTGGACAGACCTCGATAACCCGTACATTACATTGGATAATAACTATATCGAGAGCGTATGGAACATTTTGGCGACCATTCATGAAAAAGATCTGCTGTATCGTGGTCATCGTGTGAGTCCGTATTGTCCGGATTGTCAGACAACGCTAAGTTCTCATGAAGTAGCGCAGGGCTACAAAGATGTAAAGGATCTGAGTGCCACGGCCAAATTCAAGCTGCATAGCAGTGGTGAATATGTACTGGCTTGGACGACAACACCTTGGACCTTGCCGAGTCACGTGGCGCTTGCCGTCAACCCTGAACTGGAATATGCACGTGTGAAGCAGGAAGACGGTGTATACATCGTTGCTAAAAATCTGGTTGAAGACGTCATTAAAGGCGAGCATGAAGTAATTGGCACGCTATCTGGTTCAGAACTGGTTGGCCAAACCTATACCCCGCCATTTACGTATTTTCAGGCTGAGAAGGGTAATCAGATTCTGGGTGCGAAGTTTGTAACAGATTCCAGCGGTACAGGTATCGTTCATATGGCTCCAGCGCATGGTGAAGATGATTACCGGGTATGTCGTGAAAATGGTGTTGAGTTCATCAACGTGGTGGATCTTCAAGGTAACTATGTAGAGGAAATCACTGATTTTGCAGGTCGTTTTGTGAAAGACTGTGATGTAGATATTGTAAAAATGCTGTCCGAAAAAGGCCTGCTGTACAGCAAGGAAAAATACGAGCATAGCTATCCGTTCTGCTGGCGTTGCGATACTCCATTATTGTACTATGCTATGGACAGTTGGTTTATCAAAACAACTGCGATCAAGGATCAACTGATTGCCAACAACAGCGAAGTCGAATGGTATCCGGGTCATGTACGTGAAGGACGTTTTGGCAAGTTTTTGGAGGAACTGGTGGATTGGAACATCAGTCGTGATCGCTATTGGGGTACACCGCTAAACATCTGGGTTTGTGAGGAAACTGGAGAACAGTTTGCTCCGCATAGTATTGCTGAATTGAGGGAACGTGCGATTGGCGACGTACCAGCGGACATCGAGCTGCACAAACCATATGTAGATGATATTAAGGTTCGTAGCCAATGCGGTAAATACGAAATGACTCGTACACCGGAAGTGATCGACGTATGGTTTGATAGCGGCTCCATGCCGTTTGCACAGCATCATTATCCTTTTGAAAATAATGAAACGTTCGAGCAACAATTTCCGGCAGATATGATCTGTGAAGGGATTGACCAAACTCGTGGCTGGTTCTATAGCTTGCTTGCGGTTTCGACTATGCTGACTGGCAAAGCTCCTTATAAAGCTGTCATGGCGACAGGCCATGTACTGGATGAGCAAGGGCAGAAAATGTCCAAATCAAAGGGTAATGTTATTGATCCGTGGGAAGTGATTGACGAGTATGGTACAGATGCTTTCCGCTGGGCATTGTTGTCCGATAGTGCACCATGGAATAGCAAACGTTTTTCCAAAGGAATCGTAGGTGAGGCTAAATCGAAGCTGGTAGATACGCTTGTGAATACACATGCTTTTCTGACCTTATATGCGGATATCGACGGATTTGATCCGGCACAGCACCCGTTCAAACCATCGGCTCATAAGTTGGATCGCTGGATTTTGTCCCGTCTGAACAGCCTGATTTTGGTAGTGGACAAAGCGCTGGCTGTAAATGACTTCCTGAACTCATCCAAAGCAATTGAGTCGTTTGTGGATGAGCTGAGCAACTGGTATATCCGTCGTTCACGCGACCGATTCTGGGGCAATGGTCTTACAGAAGATAAGCTGGATGCATACCGTACACTGACTGAAGTGCTGTTAACGACTGCCAAACTGCTTGCGCCGTTTACACCACTGCTTGCAGAGGATATTTACCTCAACCTGAGTAACGGGGAAAGTGTTCATCTGGATGATTATCCGACTGCCAATGAATCCTTGATCGATCTGGAATTGGAACGAGATATGGAAACGGCACGTCGTGTCGTTGAATTGGCGCGTAACGTCCGCAACGAAACGGGTTTGAAAACGCGTCAACCGTTGTCCGAGTTGATTCTATCCATGGATCAAGATTTTGAACTGAGTGGCTATGAGGAGATCATCAAAGATGAGATTAACGTGAAGCATATTCATGTTGAGACGGACGATAGCGGCTTTGTAGATTTTACACTGAAACTGAATTTGAAAGTAGCAGGCAAGAAATACGGCAAAAATGTCGGTTTCCTACAAAACTTTTTCAAAGGAATGTCTGCTGAGGATACCCGTACTGTTGTAGAACAGGGAATGTTAAATGTCGCTTCTCCAGAAGGTGAAGAGCTACAAGTTACAGCTGAAGAATTGCTGGTAGAGAAAAAAGCGAAAGAAGGCTTCGCTTCTGCTTCCGGTTATGGCTTAACGGTAGCGTTGAACACGGACATTACACCGGAGCTGGAGCAAGAGGGCTGGGTACGTGAAGTGGTTCGTGCGGTACAGGATTACCGTAAAAAACTGGATCTGCCGATTGAAAAGTATGTGGCATTGACGTTGGATGTAGATAACGAGCTGCGCCAGGCCATCGCAAGCTTTGACACTGTGTTGCGTGAGAACGTATTGGTTACGACTGTGACATTTGGTCAAGCCGAACCGGCAGAACATGTGGAAGTGAACGGTAAAACCATCGGCGTTCATATTGGGGAATAATTACAAGCCCCCTGTCCCATAATACAATAACAGGCAGCATATAAAAACGAGCCTAAGCATCGGAAACGGGTTTTCTCCGTTACGTGCTTCGGCTCGTTTGCTGCGTTCAGGGCAGCCATGGGAAAAGGGGGATTGTGCACATGACGGCACGATCAAGGCGTAGACAGAAGAGGAGTCTCCGAGGGATGAACGGAGAAGGAGCTGCCATAGCCACAGATAAAAGCAAAATAGGTAATCAGACAGAGCGATTAAGTCGTGTTGAAAAGCTGATACGTGCTGTCTCAGAGCAGATGGAACGGACACGTATTGCAGATTACGCTTTGCTGTTGAATAAGCCTTGGCGATTGCTCTGGCTAAATCTAATATCAGGCGTTTCCCGGGGAATCGGCATTGCGCTAGGTTTTACTTTTTTTGCCGCTACCATTATTTATGTGCTGCAAGTGCTCGGAGCGTTGAATTTGCCGATTATCGGTGATTATATCGCTGATATTGTACGGATCGTACAACGACAATTGGAGCTTACTACCTATTAGGAAGCGATTTCCACCTTGAAGTTCACGATTCGTCTTCGTGCGTATCCGGCTCCAGTAGACCTTCGCCCTCGCCATCTTCGATATAACGCTGATAAATGGAGCTGCGAATAACAGATACATTTTGTCCATAAATGTCAGTAGCAACAAAGCTTTCGTATGGTTCTACGAAGCCCATATTATCGTCGCCTGCTTCAATTCCCATATCATCATAACTGTGGATTTCTCCGCTTTCGGCCATGGCTGGGGTGTTAGATGTACCCCAATTTTCGACGATCTGCCAGGCATCTTCACCGTCGAAGCCATTTTGATCATCACGCTCATCCAGACTCGTTCTGCCGAACGAGGGAGCGAGAAATTCTTCCTCCACTGGGCGGCGGTTAGACACTTCTGTTTCGGGACTGTACTCTTTGCAGTAAATGGTATAGGGAACAGCCAGTAGCCGTTCATAGGGAATAGGTTTACCGCTGGCGGCGCAAATGCCATAGGTCCCCTTGTCCATTGCCATCAAGGCTGATTTGATACGTTCCAATTGAAACTCATCATGCTCCAATAAGGAAATATCTTTGGCTCGCTCGTAGGTTTCGGTAGCCAGATCGCCTGGATGGTTATCAATGGGAGAAAGCTCACCGGTTTGATCGCGCTGTGAATCACCGAGTCCGTAATGGTCGTTGTTTTGCAAGCGATGCTCAATTTCCTTTTTGCGTTCCAGCAGTTCGTTACGCAGGCCCTGCAATTGTTGCTCCGTCAATGGGGACATGGAATCCTCTCCTTGTTCTAGGTTTCATGCGTATGCGTTGTGTCGAGTATGCTCCTTGTAGTTTGCACCGGGAAGACCTCTTTTACATAGGAAATTCTAATCAAATGCGAAGGAGTTCATTTTATGGATGGTCTGTGCTTGATAGCTTGCGGGTTTCGTGGACGATCTGAGAACGCTTATGCTACAATAAATGGGTTCAACAACGGATATAAGCGGATCGGAGTGACGAAGGACTGTGATTTATTTTGGTATTGCGCTAATAATTTTTTTGATTGATCAGGGAGTCAAATATTTGGTGGCTACACGAATGGAATTGTACGAACAAATACCAGTCATCGGCAATTTCTTTTTAATCACCTCCCATCGTAATCGTGGAGCCGCTTTTGGGATTTTGGAAGGTCAACGTTGGCTTTTTATCGTGATTACAATTGTAGTGGTGATCGGTATCGTCTGGTATCTGCGAAAAACAGTTAAGGCTGGACAAAAGCTACTTCCTGTTGCGCTAAGTTTAGTGCTGGGAGGAGCAGTCGGTAACTTTCTGGATCGGGCTATTTCAGGGGAAGTGGTTGATTTTGCGCAATTTAATTTTGGAAGCTATACGTTCCCCATTTTTAATGTGGCAGATTCGGCAATTGTCATCGGTGTAGCATTGATTATTTTGGATACATTGCTGGAATCGCGTCGGGAAAAGGGAAATGGCAATGGCAATGATAGCATCGAAGGGAAGTCATAGCATGAGCGAAGTGAATGAAAATGGCGAAGCCGCAGGTCTGTCTTATGAGGACGAACTGGAGGGTGAATCTCTGGAATGGACAGCGGCTTCCGGGGATGCCAAAACGCGTATTGACAAATATATCGCCGAAGAAATGAAGGAAGTGTCTCGTTCTCAGATACAGCTGTGGATCGGAAATGGTCGTGTGCTGGTGAACGGTACGACAATTAAGGCGAACTACAAGCTGGCTGAAGGAGACCGGATTGTATTATCAGTACCGGAAGCAGAAAGTGTAGATATTGTTCCAGAGAATATTCCGTTGGATGTCGTTTACGAGGACTCGGACGTTATTGTTATTAACAAGCAACGTGGTCTGGTCGTGCATCCTGCACCGGGACACTCTTCGGGAACATTAGTTAACGCACTGATGTACCACTGTCACGATCTTTCGGGCATTAACGGGGAATTACGTCCTGGTATTGTTCACCGTATTGATAAGGATACATCAGGACTGCTGATGGCGGCTAAAAATGATCAGGCTCACGCATCACTTGCAGCACAGCTTAAGGATCATAGTGTGACTCGGAAATATATAGCCTTAGTTCACGGTCATTTGAGCCACGATCAGGGAACGGTAGATGCTCCGATTGGCCGTGATTCGGGTGATCGCAAATTGTTTACAGTGACGGAACGTAACAGCAAGCATGCCGTCACCCATTTTCTCGTCATTGAACGATTGGGGGATTATACCCTCCTTGAACTTCAATTGGAAACAGGACGAACACATCAAATTCGTGTTCACATGAAATTTATTGGACACCCATTGGTTGGTGACCCTATGTATGGGCGCAGCAAAGGGGTTCGTATGGATGGTCAGGCGCTGCATGCGGCGGTACTGGGCTTTAAGCACCCATCCACTGGAGAATACATGGAATTCAGCAGACCGATTCCTCCTGATATGGAGGATGTGTTAGCATCCTTGCGTAGTCGTTAAAACAATGGTGATTTGCATTCCTATTCACAAACCTGAATAAATTATTAAGTTAAACCGCCTAAATGGCGGTTTTTTTATTGTGAGACAAGGCATGGGTAAAAACAACTATGGATAATTATACAATGACATTGTATAATTATTAGAGTGCTTCCGGTGGTTCCGGTTGAACGGGTGTTGACACACGATTTTCAATCTGTCATACTTCTTGTAGTTGCGATGAACTTTGTCCAAGAGATGGCTAACCATCTCACACTATGAGAAGCAGGACAAAGGAAATCCTGAATAGCACCTTTAAATCAGTCCCGTGAGGCTGGCAAGGTAACGTGAATGGATCACTGATCAGTGCATCCGCTGCGGCGGTATGTCTTCAGTGTGTCCGAGAGATCGGAGAACAGTAGAAGACTGTTCACACGAGACTCCTTGCCAAACTTGGGCAAGGAGTCTTTTTTGTATCCGAACACGGGACCAGGTCTGAAGGGAACATCACCTGAGGAGGCTGGAAGCATGAGTAATGAAACACATGTACTGATGGATGAAATTGCGATTCGTCGGGCATTGACACGGATTGCACATGAAATTTTGGAGAAAAACAAAGGTATTGACGATTGTGTGCTAGTAGGTATTCGAACACGCGGAGTTCATCTGGCGCAACGCCTGGCTGAAAAAATTGCTGAGATTGAAGGCGCACCAATTCCATGGGGAGAGCTGGACGTCACAGCCTACCGGGATGACCGGAACAGCGTAGCCGAAGCTAAAGGAAATGGAAAAGAGCTTTTGATGAATCCTGCTGACGTATCGGTTCATGATAAGAAAGTCATTCTCTTTGACGATGTGCTGTACACAGGCCGCACCATCCGCGCGGCGATGGATGCATTGATGCACTGCGGACGACCGCAAATGATTCAGCTGGCAGTACTAGCGGATCGCGGACACCGTGAGCTTCCGATTCGTCCGGATTACATCGGCAAGAACATCCCGACCTCCAAATCTGAGGAAATCGTAGTAGCCCTTCAAGAGACGGACGGTAAGGACGAAGTGACAATCATTCAGAACCGGGGGGAACAGCTATGATCACCACAGCCAGTCAACTTAAAGAACGTAGCCTACTCGGGTTAAAGGAACTCAGCCGAAATGAAATCGAGTCCATTCTGGATCGCGCTCATTATTGGGAATCTCAACCAGAAAAACTGGTTCCAGTACTGCAATCACGCTTTGCGGCCAACATGTTTTTTGAAAACAGCACTCGTACCCGCTTTTCTTTTGAAATGGCAGAGAAGCGGCTGGGCGCTCAGGTTTTGAACTTTTCCGCTGCGGCTTCCAGTGTGGAAAAAGGGGAGTCCATTTACGATACAGTACGTACGCTCGAATCCATGGGCATTGATGCAGGAGTCATCCGGTTAAAGCCAGCCGGAGTGCTGCAAGAGCTCGCTGAGAAGGTCAGTGTCCCACTGGTTAATGCGGGGGACGGCAACAATGAGCATCCAACGCAGGCTCTGCTGGACCTGTACACCATGCGCAAAACTTTCGGTGAGCTTAAAGGCTTGAGAGTGTCCATCATAGGAGATATTCTGCACAGCCGTGTCGCTCGCTCGAATCTGTGGGCCTTGCAAAAATTCGGAGCCAAGGTAAGCTTCTGCGCTCCTGATAATATGCAAGCACCTGATCTTGCGGCCTACGCGCCTTATGTTCCGATGCAAGAGGCACTACAAGCGGACGTGGTCATGATGCTTCGGGTACAGCTGGAACGGCATGCCGAAGGGATGTTGCGCTCAGCGGATGAATACCGAGAGCAGTACGGTTTGACAGAGAAAAGAGCAGCGAATCTGAAGCCCGGAACGATTATCATGCATCCAGCTCCAGTGAATCGGAATGTGGAAATTGATAGTGCAGTTGTGGAAAGCGAACAATCGCGAATTTTTCCTCAAATGGCAAACGGGGTTCCGATCCGCATGGCGGTTATGGAACGGGCAATGAAGCTGTAGAAGCTGTCAGTAGGATCGTAGGGAAAAGTTGCAAAAAACTGAGCGGAGGAATATTTCAGATGAAACAATTAATTATGAATGCAAGCGTATTGAACGAGCAGGGCGAGGCTGAATTGAAATCCATCCTAATCGCCGACGGAAAGATTTTGGCTATCGCAAGTGCGGATGCTGGAATCAGCCTACTTATGGAAGAAGGCGCATCTGGGCAGGAGCGCGAAGTCGAGAAAGTTGACGCCCAGGGGAAGCTGGTCATCCCCGGTTTAATCGACATGCATGTGCATCTGAGAGAACCCGGCTTTGAATATAAAGAAACGATTGAAACGGGTAGCCGCGCGGCGGTTAAAGGCGGATTTACGACGATTGCCTGCATGCCAAATACACGTCCAGTGACGGACAATGTGGACACAGTTCAGCTGGTATTGAAAAAGGGACAGGAAGCGGGGCTAGCCAAGGTTCTTCCTTACGCAGCCATCACGAAAAACGAACTGGGTCGTGAGCTGACAGATTTTGAAGCGCTCAAAGCAGCAGGTGCCATCGGCTTTACTGACGATGGTGTCGGGGTGCAAAGCGCGCAAATGATGAAGGACGCCATGACGCGGGCCAAAGCACTGGATATGCCGGTTATTGCACACTGTGAGGATAACACACTTGTTGAAGGAGCGGCAGTGACGGACGGCGAATTTGCCAAGCGCCACGGGCTTAAAGGCATTCCGAACGAATCTGAAGCGATTCACGTCGGACGGGACATTTTACTATCCGAGGCAACCGGGGCACACTATCATGTATGCCATGTCAGCACGGAGCAGTCAGTGCGGTTAATCCGCCATGCGAAATCTTTTGGCATCAAGGTAACGGCTGAGGTATGCCCGCACCACTTGGTATTGTCAGATGAGGATATCCCTGGGCTGGATGCGAACTGGAAAATGAATCCTCCGCTACGCTCCCCGCGTGATGTGCAGGCATGCATCGAGGGACTGGAAGACGGTACGATTGACATCGTCGTAACCGACCATGCAGCGCACAGTGAGGAAGAGAAGGCAAGGGGGATGGAGCTGGCGCCATTCGGGATCGTTGGATTTGAGACGGCCTTCCCGCTGTTGTACACGAAATTCGTAGCTACCGGACAGTGGACGCTGGACTTTCTGGTGCGTCGTATGACTGCTGATCCAGCGCGTGTCTTCCGCCTTGATACGGGACGCCTGGAAGAAGGGGCTCCAGCTGACCTGACCATGATTGATCTGGAGCAGGAGCAGGCAGTTGATCCGCAAACGTTTGCCAGCAAAGGACGCAACACTCCTTTTACAGGCTGGAAGCTCAAAGGCTGGCCTGTGAAAACTTGGGTAGATGGCAAACTGGTATGGTCTGCTGACGAAGCAAAATAAATAGAAACCACTAAAAAAATAGAACCTTATAGCAGGAAACAATATAGAGGAGTGAGACGGGATGCAGGCAAGATTGTTACTTCAGGACGGCACGCTGTTTACAGGCACATCATTTGGTGCGGAAGGTGATAAAACAGGCGAGGTCGTTTTCAACACAGGGATTACAGGCTATCAAGAGGTGCTTACTGATCCCTCTTACTGCGGACAAATCGTAACGATGACTTACCCGCTGATTGGCAACTATGGAATTACTCGTGATGACTTTGAATCGGTACGGCCTTATGTCCATGGCTTTGCTGTTAGACATTACGAGCCAGCGCCAAGTAACTGGCGTGCTCAATACAGCGTGGGCGATTTGCTGAAGGAATATGGCATCATTGGCATTAGCGACATCGACACCCGCATGCTTACCCGGATTATTCGCCATCACGGTACGATGAAGGGCATTTTGACGACTGGTTCCCAGCCGCTGGAAGAACTGAAAGAAATGATGTCTGACTTGACCATTGAAGAACTGCGCAATCAGGTTCCTATGACTTCCACACCTCATCCGTACAGCAGTCCTGGCAACGGAGAGCGGATCGTATTGATTGACTACGGTGCAAAAAGCGGCATTTTGCGCGAACTGAATAAACGGGACTGCGATGTAGTTGTCGTTCCACATGATACGACGGCTGAGGAAATTCGTCGCTTGGACCCAGACGGTATCCAGCTGTCTAACGGCCCTGGAGATCCAAAAGACGTACCCTATGCCGTTCGTACGGTAGCTGAATTGTTAGGGGAATATCCGATTTTCGGAATTTGCTTGGGACACCAGTTGTTCGCTTTAGCTTCGGGAGCGGATACGGAAAAGCTGAAATTCGGACATCGCGGTGGTAACCATCCGGTGAAAGAACTGGAGAGCGGACGCTGCTTTATCACATCACAAAATCACGGCTACACGGTGAATGAGGATTCGATCCAAGGGACTGAGCTTGAAGTGACACATATTAATAACAACGATAAAACGATTGAAGGTCTAAAACATACCAAGTATCCCGCGTTTTCGGTGCAATATCATCCAGAGGCTGCACCAGGACCTTACGATAATGGCTATCTGTTTGATCGCTTTCTGGACATGATCCGTGAGCACAAAAGAAATCATCCAAAGCAACCGCGTCAGGCTGCTATCGCCGCCGCAGTGAGAGGAGAGCGCTAATATGCCGAAAAATACAGAACTTAAAAAAATACTCGTGATCGGTTCCGGTCCTATCGTCATTGGTCAGGCAGCAGAATTTGATTACGCTGGTACACAAGCTTGCCAAGCGCTCAAAGAAGAAGGCGTCGAGGTAGTACTGATCAACAGTAATCCGGCAACCATCATGACAGACACCAACATGGCAGACAAAGTATACATCGAGCCGATTACACTTGATTTTGTAACACAGATTATCCGTCAAGAGCGTCCAGATGGTCTGCTTCCTACGCTGGGAGGACAGACAGGTCTGAATATGGCAGTGGAACTGGCTCGCGCCGGAGTGCTGGAGCGTGAAAACGTTAAGCTACTGGGAACTCAACTGAATTCGATAGAAAAAGCCGAGGATCGTGATCTGTTCCGTGATTTGATGCGCGAGTTGGAACAACCTGTACCAGAGAGTGTCATTGTAACAACCTTGGAAGAATCTTTAGAATTTGCTAACGAAATCGGTTATCCAATTATCGTTCGCCCGGCTTATACGCTAGGGGGAACAGGTGGCGGTATCTGCTCCACAGAAGAAGAACTGCGTGAAACCGTCAGCTCTGGCTTGAGATACAGTCCAATCGGACAATGTTTGGTGGAAAAAAGTATTGCAGGCATGAAGGAAGTCGAGTATGAGGTCATGCGTGACGGCAATGATAACTGCATCGTTGTCTGTAATATGGAGAACTTTGATCCAGTCGGCGTGCATACTGGCGACAGTATCGTCGTAGCTCCGAGTCAGACGCTGTCAGATCGCGAATACCAGATGCTGCGCTCTGCTTCTCTGAAAATTATCCGCGCCCTCAATATCGAAGGCGGCTGTAATGTACAGTTTGCGCTTGATCCGCACAGCTATCAATACTATGTCATTGAAGTAAACCCACGCGTAAGTCGCTCCTCGGCACTGGCCTCCAAGGCAACCGGATATCCGATTGCTAAAATGGCTGCTAAAATTGCACTCGGCTACACGTTGGATGAAATTGTGAATCCGGTAACGGGACAGACGTATGCTTGCTTTGAGCCAACATTGGATTACATCGTAAGCAAAATACCACGCTGGCCATTTGACAAATTCATTTCTGCCAACCGCAAGCTGGGCACGCAAATGAAAGCAACGGGTGAAGTCATGGCCATCGGACGCACATTCGAAGAGTCCATCCAGAAAGCGGTACGGTCTTTGGAAATCGGTGTACACCGTCTGCATCTTAAGGGAGCCGATCAGCTGTCTGATGACGTGCTCAAGGATCGTCTGATTAAAGCAGATGATGAGCGGTTGTTCTTGGTAGCTGAGGCGTTCCGTCGCGGCTGGCAGCAGCAGGAGATTCAAGATTTGACAAAAATTGACTGGTGGTTCCTCGATAAGGTAGAGGGAATCATCAAGTTCGAAGCCATTATCGCTGGAGAATCTGAGCTGACCTACGAAACACTCTATCAGGCCAAACGTAAAGGCTTTACCGACCGCTCTATCGCCGAGATTCGCAGTATGGGCCAAAACGACAGTATGACAACCGAGCGTGAGGTACGTGAATTCCGTCTAGCTCAAAACCTGCGTCCGGTCTACAAAATGGTAGATACGTGCGCAGCCGAGTTTGAAGCCACAACTCCGTACTACTACTCCTCTTACGAGGTGGAAAATGAAGTGATTCCATCTAGCAAAGAGAAAGTTATCGTACTCGGTTCCGGACCGATTCGGATCGGGCAAGGGATTGAATTTGATTACTCCACCGTACATGCGGTATGGGCTATTCAAAAAGCGGGCTACGAAGCAGTGATTATCAATAACAACCCGGAGACGGTATCTACGGACTTTAACACATCCGACCGCCTCTACTTTGAACCGCTCTTCTTCGAAGATGTAATGAATGTTATCGAGCAGGAAAAACCGATTGGGGTTATCGTCCAGTTCGGGGGTCAAACGGCCATTAATCTCGCAGCTCCACTGAGTGCGGCAGGCGTGAATATTTTGGGTACGAGTCTGGAAAGTATCGATGAAGCGGAAGACCGGAAGAAGTTTGAGCAACTTTTGTCTCGTCTGGCTATCGCACAGCCTAAAGGCAACACGGTCACATCAGTTGATGAAGCAGTAGGAACCGCACAGGCGCTGGGCTATCCGGTTCTGGTACGTCCATCCTACGTTCTGGGCGGACGCGCTATGGAAATCGTGTACTCAGATACGGAATTGCTGCGGTACATGGAAGAAGCGGTTAAAATCAATCCAGAGCACCCGGTGCTCATCGACCGTTATATGTTGGGTAAAGAAGTTGAGGTTGACGCCATCTGCGACGGCGAGACAGTATTGGTACCAGGCATTATGGAGCATGTAGAACGGGCCGGGGTTCACTCAGGTGATTCTATCGCGGTGTATCCACCACAGCACTTGTCTGCCGAGTTGAAACAAAAAATTGTGGAAATTACAATCAGCATCGCTAAGGAATTGAAAACGATCGGTCTGGTAAATATCCAGTTTGTTATTCATCAAGACGAGGTGTACGTGATCGAGGTTAATCCTCGCTCCTCGCGGACAGTTCCTTTCTTGAGTAAAGTAACAAATATCCCAATGGCGAATCTGGCTACACAGGCTATTTTGGGCGGTAAGCTTAAAGATGCAGGTTATTCAGAAGGTCTATGGCCTGAAAGTAATTATGTCTCGGTTAAGGTTCCGGTATTCTCCTTTGCCAAACTGCGTCGTGTAGAGCCGACGCTGGGCCCGGAAATGAAATCGACAGGTGAAGTTATGGGACGCGATATTCAGTATGCCAAAGCACTGTACAAAGGACTTGTGGGAGCTGGTATGAAAATTCCATCCACTGGGGCGATCATCATTACAGTGGCAGATAAGGACAAAGAAGAAGCTGTCGAGTTGATGCAGGGCTTTTACAGACTGGGCTATAAAATTATTGCAACAGGTGGAACGGCGGCTGCTATGAAGCAGGCCAATATTCCAGTGAACACGATCAACAAACTGAGCGAAGGTAATCCGAACATCCTGGATATGATTCGCACGGGTGAAGCCAACTTTGTCTTCAATACGTTGACCAAAGGCAAAACGCCAGAGCGTGATGGATTCCGTATCCGCCGCGAAGCAGTTGAGAATGGCATTGTCTGCATGACCTCACTGGATACAGTACGCGCTTTGCTAAGAATGCTGGAAACGATCAATTTCACATCCGAATCCATGCCGGTCCTGAGCAAATAATGCGTTACGAATAGATGTGAGGAAATAAGTAGCACAGGGAAGGACATTCATCAGCTTCGGCTGACGGATGTCCTTTATCACGGGCAAATGCACCCGAATTGACGTAAAAAGGGGATGGAGAACGGTGAATGGAGCATTTCAGCAGATGGCAGGACGGCTGATGGTTGCGTTAGATTATCCCAATGCACAACAGGCTGAGCAGTTAATTCGGCAGCTAGAAGGGATTCCTTGTTATATAAAAGTAGGTATGCAACTGTTTTATAGTGCAGGGCCAGCTTTTGTAGAACAACTAAAGTCCAGAGGATACTCCGTATTTCTGGATTTGAAAATGCATGATATCCCTAACACGGTGCGGGGAGGGGCAGAGAGCATTACCCGCTTAGGTGTAGATATGTTCAACGTACATGCTGCTGGGGGCGTTAATATGATGTCAGCCGCTAAAGCTGGTGCAGAAGCAGCTATTTCCGCAGACAGCTCGCTTTCCATGCCGCTCATTATTGCAGTCACACAGCTGACCAGCACGGATCAGACGACCATGAATAAGGAATTAGGTATTCCTGGTACGGTACAGGATGCAGTGGTTCGTTACGCACAACTGACCCGTGAGGCGGGACTGGATGGTGTGGTAGCTTCACCTTTGGAAGTGCCTGCCATTCGTGCTGTATGTGGATCAGACTTTAAGACGATAACTCCTGGCATACGCCCGGCAGGTAGTGCTACAGGCGATCAGTCGCGTGTGCTTACACCTGGCCAAGCCATTGCACAAGGCAGCAGCTACATTGTCGTTGGACGTCCTATCACCGCAGCAGCAGACCCACGCGCCGCAGCGGAACACATTATTGAGGAGATGATACAAGTATGACCACATTCAATAGTATACCTGAGCAAATTGCATCCCATCTGTTACGTATTCAGGCGGTGGCATTGCGCCCACAACAGCCTTTTACATGGACATCCGGCATTAAATCGCCAATTTACTGTGACAATCGCCTGACCATGTCCTACCCGGAGGTGCGCGAGCTGATCGCAGACTCATTTGCTGCCCTTATTCGTGAGCAATACCCCGAAACTGAAGTCATTGCAGGGACAGCTACAGCAGGGATTCCTCATGCAGCCTGGGTGGCGCAAAAGCTAAATCTGCCAATGGCCTATGTAAGGGACAAAGCCAAAGGACATGGGAAAGAAAACCAAATCGAAGGCCGTATTAGTGCAGGTCAGAAGGTTATGGTTATCGAGGATCTTATTTCTACAGGAGGCAGCTCCATTAAAGCAGCACAGGCCGTAGCACAAGCAGGCGCTCAGCCATTAGCGGTACTGGCCATTTTCAGCTACCAGCTAGACAAAGCGACTCAAGCCTTTGAAGAAGCGGGTGTGGAGCTGCAAAGCTTGTCCAATTATACAGCCCTGATGAACGTTGCCTTGCGTGAAGGAACCATTCAGGAAGAAGAGATGGAACTGCTGCGTTCCTGGCGCCAGGACCCCGCTTCCTTTGGTAAATAAGATGAGCTATAGAGGCCAATAGGTCTAATGATTAGAGCGATTCGTACTCTTTGCTAACCATTGTAGATTGTTATGGCCCAGGCCGTGTAAATCGAATTCGATCCGGTTACACTAACTCCTACCATCATGTGAAAAGAGGGAGCTCGGATGTATTGGATTTACTATGGCAGACTGTACACGACTAAATTTCAGGCAGGATGTCTGGCAAAAAGGTTGGAGCACGACGGCTGGATGTATGGCTACAATGATCCCCGCGCAGTGGAGGTGTACCGCTCGCGCAAAGGTCGTTATGGTGTCCGATTTATTCCGTAAGTCCACAAAAATAATTTTTAAAAAGAAAATTTTCGAAAGACTATTGACGAAACACAAGAAAATGTTGTATATTAATTAACGTTGCTGTTATGAATATGTGACGTGAATATACATGTTTTTTTGAGGGCCCTTAGCTCAGTTGGTTAGAGCGGTCGGCTCATAACCGATTGGTCGGGGGTTCGAGTCCCTCAGGGCCCATTTCCTCAAAAACTCTTGCGTAGCAAGGGTTTTTTTGTTTTTCCTAGAGGGAAAAGGAAATTTTGAACTGCCCACGGTATTCATTGAGACAGACCTTGTTTCGGATAAGGCTCGTACTCCACCGCTGGTTCATCGAGGATGCTTTTTTATGATGTTAAATTGAATTTGCCAAAGCCTCTTTATTAAGCTAGTGCTAATGCGGGTTCAAGGATGGAGTGGTATTTTGAAAATAGATCAAGTTTTTGAACATGACATAAGTGAAGAGTTAGCAGCCAATATACAAACATTATTAATCGACAGTTTTTCAGAAATCTACCCTAAGGATAGAATTTATTTCAAGCAACTTCCTCATTTTAGATTTCTAGCTTTTAACCATGAATATCAACTTATAGGTCATGTTGGATTAGATTATAGGATAATGAATCTAAACGGAGAATCCATAAGAGTACTGGGTTTAATTGATTTGTGTGTTTCAAAAAATGTTCGATCACAGGGAATAGCTTCAGCGCTGCTTTTAGAAATTGAAAAATTATCCGTTACAGGAAATATTGATTTTATACTTTTATGTGCAGATAATATGAACTTGTATTTAAGAAATGGATATAAGCCTGTAAAGAACAAAATTAAATGGTTAAAAATTGATAATGGAAAAATGATTACAAATGGAATAGGCTTTGAGGAAATTGATGGAATAATGATTAAAAAAGTAGGAAAGATCGATTGGAGCGAGGGGGACTTGGATTTTTTTGGGTATCTCTATTGATCTCACGAAAGTTTAGAAAAGAGGACGTTCGAGCAGTTTTGAGGATCATTTAAATAAAACTTCTCAAGAGGCCGTTAAATAGAGTTCAATGAAAATTAATATAGAGTTCTACTGATAAAATAGCAGTATGAGTTCTACTCGCCCCATAAAGAAGCACTGTCCCAATAAACGGACAGTGCTTAAAAAACTCGCTATCAAATCACCATTTTGATAATGATCGTTGACTCCGTACTCCCAGGAACGCTTATTCCAACCTTAGTTTACCTTGACGGTATACACCATTCTCAATTTACCGTTACCGCCGTAAATTTCTACTCTTGCGCTCGTTGCAGTGGTGGTTGTTACCACGCCGGAAGAGGAGACTGTGACATTTCCGCTCGCCACTTTATAAGTATCGCCCGGGTAATTTGACAGCGCATAGGAATAATTTCGTGGCAATGTAGCCGTTCTGTAATATACTCCGTTAACTTCTACAACAGGCGTAATTACTGGCGAAGGACCTACTGCTGCGGACGCACTAGGGACGATGATACTACCAATTAGCCCCAAAGACATTGCTGTTGTTAATAAGATTTTCTTAGTATTCATAAAAATACCTCCTGATGTATTTATACAAGCTCCTAAAATATACCATGTAAATTGTTGTTTTCACTTTATTCGACAAATATTGTCAATATAAGACATTCAAATGATACAAAAGACCTATGGAATACTGAAAAATTAAATAATAATAAATGAAGAATTTTCTTTCGATTTATCATACTTTTGAACTATTCTCTATAGCTAGGCAATCTTTGATCCACACGGAATAAAAAACGGACGTCAGAGTGATTAGCTCCAAGCCCGTTTTTCGTATTTGTATTCTTTCTAGTTCTTGATATCAGTTGACAAGTTGATGTGCAAGTCTCTCATCGCTGTCTAGATTCCTTTCTACCATACGCTGTTTTAATGCAGACAGTTCCGCACACTGACGAATGGCTTCCGCTATAAGCTGGGCGACCTGTTTGGCTCCTTTGTCAGAAAAATGGGTATTATCCGTTATACCAGCGGGGTAATTAGGGTGCGCTTTTTCAGGCAAATACATAAATAGCTGCTGGGACTCTTTTTCACCCATGGAACGATAAAGCTGCTGAGAAGCTTCAAAAATATCGAGCAGGGGTGTTTTGGTTTCCGCGGCTACTTGTCTCATGGCAGCGGGATAGGCTCCTACAGCCAGCGGATCAGGTTCACCGTTTGCGGTGAATCGGCGGCGGCTTACAGAGGTCAATAGCACTGGAATTCCACCACGCTCTCTAGCGGACTGAATGTAATGAATTAAGTTTTGACGATAATCTCCATCAGGATCGGTATAGCGAGTGGGGTCTTCTTTTTTCTCATCGTTGTGTCCAAATTGAATAAACAGATAGTCTCCAGCTAGAATATCTTTTTCAATATCAGCTAATCGGCCTTCTGCTATAAAAGATTTGGTGCTTCGCCCATTGACAGCACGATTGTCCACATGAACAGACGGTGCCAAATAGCTTTGCAAGTGTTCACCCCAGCCTGTCATCGGTTTTTCGGTAGCCCCTTTTTGAGCTGCAGTGGAGTCCCCGGCGATAAACAGTCGAGTTGTGATCTGTTGTCTCGCCCGAGCATATCCATGTTTTTGAAGCCAAGTTTCCGCCAGATTGAGCCATTGATGGCATTCATGGTTGTCCTCTGACAGTCCCAAGCCGTGTCGTCCTTCCTCAAATACATGCAGTTCAAACGGAATACGTTCCCTGGATAATGAAAAAGCGAACAACAGACTATTTTCTACCGGTACAGCGCCATCATTGGCTGTAGTCCACATCAAAGTTGGAGGTGTCTTTGAAGTCACTTGCCGATCGGATGAAAAGGCTTGAAGCTGTTCCAGCGTCGGCTGTTCCCCTAAAAAATGCGTACGGCTTCCGATATGTGTATAAGGCTCATAAAATGAAATTACAGGGTATCCCAACAACAGAAGATCTGGCTTTACCGTCCCTATAGTGGAGACAATGGAGGCCAAGTGACCGCCTGCTGAAAAACCGATGAGCCCCACTTGGTCAGGGATGACCAGCCAGTCATGCGATGTTTGGCGAATCCATTGCAGAGCATGTTCTACATCCTCCAACAAGGAAGTAATCTCGAAATCACCGACTTGATACTCCAGCACACCCGCATGAATACCTAGATCGTTTAACCACCGAGCTATAGGCTCTCCTTCATGTGAGGCCAAATGCTCGTAACCACCGCCAGGTAATACCAATATAAAAGGACGAGCTTCACCAACTGCTAGGGGATAGAGGGAGAGAAAGGAAGTTTCTGACGGAAATTCTTCTTTTACAATCGGTTCTTTAGGACTAACAACATGTAACATAAGTAATTCCTCCAAATTTCTTTTTAACTGCCGCCAACCAAACAAAATCGACTTAAATTGGAATGATACGGATGTAAAAAATAATGCACACGTGAAAAAAATGATTTAAACCTTGTTATGAAAGCGCTATAATTTTGATGTGATGCAAAGAGCCAGAGGGGGAGCGCAATGAAAAAAGGAAGAATGTTCTACACCATTTTTATTACGATTCTGGTTTTAGGAATAGGATTTGTGGCCAGTTTTGGAAGCTACATCTATTTTACAACAATTAGCTCCGTTGTGGAGAGGGTTTCCAATACCAAGCAAAGCTATATGGCACAGATCAGAAATAGCCTGGAGCAGAAAATTCAAACGATTGAATATGCTTTTAATACGTATAGCACGACCAGTTCCTTTAATGATGTTGTGAAAAATCCCATTACAGAAAAAGATTTTATAGCGTATCGGAATGTGAATACTCAGCTCAATTATATTGCTACAATGGGATTAGAGGGAACGGAATATTCACTCATCAGTCTGGATCAGAATTGGAGAATCTCCAATGGAAGCCTGTCTTATTTGACGAAAGCAGAAAGGGAGAAGCTGGTTAATACCTATATCGACCATCAGAATCAGGGACTATTCTGGGTTAAAACAGATAAAGGGATTCGTTTTGTTAATACCTTGCCTGTATTCTCTAAGAAGAAGCAAGCCATTGCTCTGTCGGATATTTCGCTGCAAACATTAAATCATACGATTCAAACCGAGGATCATATGGCTGTTTTTATCTTGAATAATCAAGGCGATTTAATGTATGAAACCCAGCCTGCCGAACAATTATTGTCCACCCAGCAGCTCCAGCATATTTCAGAAGCCACAGTGAAGCCGAGCAACACAGGTATGCTAACTTTGGAGAAAACGGATCAGCAGCCTGCACGACAAGTCATTTACGCCAAATCTGCCTATAACAATTGGACTTACTTAACAGTATTAGATAAAAAAGAAATTGCGGATGCCTTTCAAACGACCAAATTTGGGATCATCATGATGGGACTTGTATTAACGCTCTTAATGGTGGTAGTGGCGTACTTCATTGCCATTTACTTTACAAAGCCATTTCAGCAAATAAAACGAAGCTTGCCTAAAAATCCTAATTTCGCTTTCAAAAATGAACCTTCTAAAAATGAAATTGAATGGATTATTAATTCCATCGATAACATTGTAACCGAGAAGGAAAGCTTGGAAAGTCTCATTCAGTCCGAAATGCCACAGTTGGAAACCCAATTGATTCTCAACCTGTTCCGCAAACGTATTTCTGCAGAGGAATTGGCACGAAAAATGCCACGCTTGGGTTATCCGCAGATCGAGAATCAAATGTATATTACCTTGTTAGTCCAACTGGATAATCTGGGAGATCGAGAGCCCTCGGATAAAGATGTTTTGCTGCTGGCTATTAACAAAATCGTAGAAGAAACGATTCCAGAGCAGCAGCGAATGCTTCCCATCATTTTGAACGATAACACTCAGGCCACCATATTAATTTTGACAGGGTTGAGCGAACAGGAAATGAGAAAGCAAGTCTTGGATGATGCGACCCTTTTGGTTCGAAACGTAAAAGAGTATTTAAATGTTTCCATCAGCATCGGCATTAGTACGGCGTATGATAACTTATTAGAAAGTAAAGAAGCCTGTGAGATGAGCAAGCAAGCTTTGCATCACCGTTTAAATTTAGGCAAAGAGTCGATTATTTTTTATGAAGATATTTCCATGGTCATTTCAGGTCCGGTGCTGCTCCATTATCCTACGGAATTGGAATCAAAACTATTTGATGCCATCCGAATAGGGGACGAAGAGCAGGTATATCATACCGTGCACTCATTATTGGAGGAAATGATGGTAAAAAACAATCATTCCATGAACTTTGAGGTGCTGTTGGTACGGTTTGTGAATAACCTCATCCAATTAGAGCAACTATTAGGGATTGAAGTGCTGCTGACGCAAGACAATCATGCCTTGTATCATCGTTTGCTGGACATCCGTAATCCGGAAGAGATAGAACGTATGCTGATAGAGCAAGTTATTTTCCCCATGGTAAAAAGCATGAAGGAGAAGACCAACCAGCAATTCCGCTGTCTCTCGGAGAAAATTGCTGCTATTATCCGTGCTGAATATGACCAGGAATTATCATTAGAACTCATTGGAGACCGACTTCATTACAATCCGAATTATTTAAGCAGTATTTTCAAAAAAGAATACGGAACGACGTTTAGTGAATATCTGATGGGCTACCGGCTGCAAATGGGTAAGAAGTGGCTCGTTGAGACAGATATGACGATTAAAGAAATCGCCGAGCGACTGCAATATCATAATTCGCAAAACTTTATCCGCTCTTTTCGGAAAAAGGAACAGGTTACACCGGGAGCTTACCGAAAGATGAAGCAAGCCAATTAACCTTTAACCGCTCCTAACAAAGCTCCTTTGACAAAGTGCTTTTGCACAAATGGATACACGATTAACATCGGAACGGTCGCAATGACAATGACCGCCATCTTAATCGTCTGCGCAGGCGGAATGACATCTACAGCAGTCCCTTCTGCCTGCATACCACTGGAAACGATTACAATTTGACGTAGCAAGACTTGAATCGGCCATTTGGCAGAATCATTGATATAGAGAATGGCGTGCATATACGTATTCCAGTAGGCAACAGCGTAGAATAGAGAGATGGTTGCAATAGAAGGCAGGGCTAATGGCAACATAATTTTAAAGAAGATACCAAAATCGTTGCACCCGTCCATCTTGGCTGATTCCTCCAGATCATCTGGCAGCGCCTGAAAGAAGTTACGCATGATAATCAGGTTAAACGCATTAATGGCCACAGGAAGAATCAAGGACCAATACGAATTGATAAGCCCCATGCTTTTTACAACCAGGAATGTTGGAATCATCCCCCCACTAAACAACATAGAAAACACGACAATGAAGTTAATCGTATTGCGGCCGAGTAGATATCTTCGGGATAATCCATAAGCCATAAAAGCAGTAAATATCATACTTACAACTGTACCGACGATCGTTACGCCGACCGAAACCCCGAGACCTCTAAAAATGGTGGGAGTCGACAGAATATAGCGGTAGGCATCCAAGGAAAAAGTAACTGGGAATAAAATGAACTTCTTGGCTATCACTTCTTCGGTTGAGGCAAAAGAGCTGGCGATGATATTCAAAAAAGGTAAGAGACAAGTGAGGGCAATGAGAATCAATAGTGTACTGTTTACAATGTTGAAGATACGGCTGCCCAGCGATTCTTTTTTTCGTAATTTTTGTTTTCGTAATGGCTGTGTCAATGTGGTTGACCTCCTCGTAATCGTTTACATGGCAACCTTATCAAGAGGAAAGAATTCCGTATATAATCAAATCTTGAGGTGTTCCCTAAGCCTGGAAAAAAGCGAATGATCATTAGGTTGTGTAGTAATCATTAGCTAAGGTGAAAGGTTGAAAAGTAGGCTGCACACCCAATTTTGTAAACGCTATCATTTGGTGATTATATGCGGAATGCTGAAAATCGCATACTCTTGAAAACGTATACAGGAACGTTTGAAGGAGGTCGAACTAATGAAAGTTTCAAGTGTCCCCGCACCAAACATGAAAATGAAAAAGAACAAAAGAACGACGGAAAGCCTTTTACGAATGCAGAAACACAAGCTGCTCTATCTAATGGTTTTACCCGGACTGGTATACTTCATTATTTTTAAGTACTTTCCTATGGGGGGATTGGTGATTGCATTTCAGGATTATCAAGCTTTTCAGGGAATCACAGGCAGTCCATGGGTAGGCATGAAGCATTTTATTCGTTTGTTTACCGAGCCTACGTTTTTTATGCTGCTTCGCAATACGCTGGTTTTGTTTGCATTGAACATTGTAATCTTTTTTCCATTGCCCATCATTTTGGCGCTTATGCTGAACGAAGTCAGGAAGATGTTCTTTAAGAACATTATCCAAACCATTATCTACATCCCGCACTTTATGTCATGGGTTATCATTGTTTCGATTTCTTATGTATTCCTAACCGTAGACGGTGGGGTGCTGAATGAAATGATTGCCGCGCTAGGTGGTGAGAAGATCAGTTTCTTAACTTCTCCGCAATGGCTGCGAACAGTCTACATCGGGCAAGTGATTTGGAAGGAACTGGGCTGGTCTACCATCATTTATCTATCTGCGATTACAGTGGTAGATACGCAATTGTATGAGGCAGCAGAGATGGACGGAGCTGGACGCCTGAGAAAGACATGGCACGTTACCTTGCCTGCGATCCGCCCAGTCATTATTACATTGTTAATTTTGAAGATCGGTAGCACGTTGGATTTGGGCTTTGAGCATATGTATCTGCTATTGAACTCCTTAAACCGCGAAGTTGCCGAAATCTTTGACACTTACATTTATACTGCGGGCTTAAAGAATGGACAATTAAGTTTTAGTACAACGGTAGGGCTTTTTAAAGGTGTGGTAGGTTTAATCCTGATTATGGGCTCCAATCGACTGGCCAAGAAATTTGGTGAAGACGGCGTTTACTAATGACGACGGGAAGGATGCAAAATGGTGCGGTTTGTAGAAAACATGAACAAATGGTGCATGCGCCTGCTACGCCTGGTCTACCTTAATTTGCTTTGGACGGTTGCGACGATTCTGGGCTTGGGTTTTATAGGCGTTGGGCCTGCAACCGTTGCTATGCTTAGTATTTTAAGACAGTGGATTCGGGGCAATGAGGAAGTCGCTATTTTCCCGACGTTTGTACGTTACTTTAGAGAAAGCTTTAAAGAAGCAGCAATCATTGGCGGGCTTTACAGCCTTGTGGGTTACGTGCTCTACGTGGATATCGTCAACGTCTCGTCCTGGTATGTTCGTGTGGTGACGCTTATTGGAGCCTTTTTGTATCTTATCTCTTTGGCCTATATTTTCCCGCTGCTGGCTCACTATGATTGGAAAGGCATCAGACTGAAGGTCAAGATGTCAATAGTGATTGGATTTTCGTATTTACAATACACGCTTGTTCTTTTTGTAGCCATTGTCGTGCTATTTGCATTGATTCTAGGCTTGTACCCAGGAATTCTAACTTTTGCCGGAGTAAGTATTATGGGCTATCTCGTGATGTGGATGACGCATCAGGTATTCAGCAAAATAGAGCGAGAGGTTCTGGTGAAAGAGGAAGATATGGCATGAATATACAAACAGAAAAGGAGCAAACACGATGAAAAAGGGAATCACGACGAAAAAGGGAGTATCAGGCCTTCTTGCTGTACTAATGGTCATGAGTGTTTTTTTAGCAGCTTGTGGTGATAAGGGGGGGGAGGATCAAAGCGGCCAAACCTATGATCCGAAGTCCAAACTGGAGTTCACTTGGTTAAACGTATTGCATACTGCTTCTCCGCCTACAGAAACGATCAAAAGCAAAATTGAAGAATACACCAATTCTAAAATCACGTTCAATTGGGTGCCGGATGCTTCCAAAGAAGAGAGAATTACCACCGCACTGGCTTCTGGTGAATTGGCTGATATGGTGACGCTGACGATGATGACTAACTCTTCAGTGCGTAGTTCATTGAAATCAGGACTATTCTGGGATGTAGGAAAGTATTTGGATGATTATGAAAATTTGAAGAAGATCCCGCCTGAAGTGCGAGAAGCCGCATCCATTGAAGGGGTACTGTATGGCGTTCCGTTCCAGAAGAATCTGGCTCGGGCAGGTCTGGTCATTCGTCAGGATTGGCTGGATCGCTTAGGATTGAAGGTGCCGACGACACTGGATGAGTTGTATGAAGTTGCGAGAGCGTTTACAGAAGATGATCCGGATGGGAATGGAAAAAAGGATACGACTGGATTTGTTGACAGATCGGATCTACGCTACAGCAGCTTCAAAACTTTAAGTTCCTACTTTGGCACACCTAATGGCTGGAAAGTAGATGAAAGCGGAAAGTTTACGCCGGAATTTGATACTCCCCAATATTTGGAGACCTTAAAGTATTCGAATAAGTTATACAAAAACGGATATCTCTCTAAAGACTTTGCTGTAACCGCTAAAACGGACCAGCAGCAACAATTTGCACAAGGTAAAGCAGGTATTTATACAGGCATGATCGATATCTCTAACCTCAGAACCTTGTCCCAAGGCCTGCAAAAGGGGCTGAAGCTGGTACCAGTTAACAAGATTTCGAATGGAGATGGCAAATACCACGTATGGTCTGAGGGAAGCGGGGTAGGAGGTTTGCTGGCATTTCCGAAATCCGAAGTAAAAACAGAAGCTGAGTTGAAGAGACTGCTGCAATTTGTAGATGATTTAATTGACAAAGATGTATATATGTATATGACCGGTGGTATTGAAGGCACTCATTATAAAATCGAAAAAGATGGAGCCTTCAAAATTACGAATACAGATTTGTGGCAAGCAGATGTTCAGCCATTTTCAAGCTCCAGACCAAGTGAAGTGACTTATAACTTAAAAGATGCCAATCCAGAAAAGGAACTGGCTAATGAATTAGTCCGAGAAAATAATGAATTTGCTGTTCTGGACCCGACCGTGCCACTGGATTCAGTCACCGCTAATGAGCAAGGAACAGAGCTGGAGAAAATCATTACCGACGCCTCCTTCAAATTTATTATGGGTGAGCTTGACGAAGCCGGATTTAAAGCAGCCGTAGAAAACTGGAAAAACTCCGGTGGATCACGGATTACTGCTGAGTATGAGGAAGCGTATAAGAAAACGAAAAAATAAAGATATAGGTTGAGCATGAGTGTACATGAATTGCCACTACGCAGGCGGAAGGTGCTTACCATCGCTGACACTTGTCCAGCACCATTCCGCCTATTCCGTTTTCCAGTGTATTTTCAAGCCCAGTCTATAAATCATTTTCGTATTCACAAAAAAAAGACAGGAGAGAACGAAATGCAATTGTATAACATTGTAGAATATGGAGCAGTTCAGGATGGCACGACGTTGGCTACGGGAGCGATTGCGGCTGCCATTGAAGCGGCCAGCAATGCTGGAGGAGGAACCGTTGTTGTTCCGTCTGGGACGTATCTGACAGGTGCTATCTTTCTGAAAAATAACATTGAACTACATGTAAGTCCTGGCGCAATTCTGTCCTTCAGTACGGATCTGGCTGATTACCCTGTAGTGGAATCCAGATGGGAAGGCGTTCAGCGGGAAGTGCATGCGTCATGCATTTATGGACAGAATCTTGAGAATATTTCAGTTACAGGTAGCGGAACGCTGGATGGAAATGGTCAGCCGTGGTGGGAAAAGCACCGAAATCATCCAGAGGAGTTACAGTATCCGAGACCCAAATTAATCAGCTTTGACCGTTGTCAGCGGGTTACCATTAAAGATGTTATGTTAAAAAATTCCCCCAGTTGGACTGTGAACCCCATCGCTTGCTATAACGTTACGATTGATAATTTGTCCATTCTTAACCCGGCGGACTCCCCCAATACGGATGGCATTAATCCTGAATCCTGTTCCAATGTTCGTATTAGCAACTGCAATATAGATGTGGGCGATGATTGTATTGCGATCAAAGCGGGGACCGAAGATACACAAGAGCGAATTCCATGTGAAAATATTACGATTACCAACTGTACGATGGTGCATGGACATGGCGCAGTTGTACTGGGGAGCGAAATGAGTGGTGATATTCGTAATGTTACGATCAGCAATTGTGTGTTCAAGCAAACAGATCGGGGTATACGTCTGAAATCCAGACGGGGACGTGGCGGAATCATCGAGGATATCCGCGTCAGCAACATTGTGATGGAGGAGGTCATTTGTCCATTTATTCTGAACCTGTATTATTTCTGCGGCCCTCGGGGCAAAGACAAATATGTGTGGGACAAAAATCCCTATCCGATTACCGATGAAACCCCGTGCTTTAGACGAATTCATTTTTCCGATATTACGGCACGACAGGTTCATGCGGCTGCTGGATTCTTATACGGACTAGCAGAACAATATATTGCTGAAATTACATTCTCCAATATTGATATTTCTATGGCTAAAAATGCAATTCCCGGTCGTCCGGCCATGATGACAGGGATCGAAGATATGAACAACCGTGGTTTTTATCTAGGTAACGTGAGGGATATTCGTTTTCAACAGGTGACGATTGAGAATCATCAAGGTCCTGCCTTTTATATTGAGAATGGGGAAGACGTTGAAATCAATCGTTGCCATTCGAAGAATACAGCTCAGCCCGAAAAGCTGATAGAACAAGTAACGATACAACCTTCTGAACAAAATAGGATGAATTAGGAGGACATGAAAGGAGGTACAACGTGGATAAATTACAAGCATTGTTGGGAGACCTTCCGGCAGATCGCCCTATAACGGCAACTCTGTTGAATGAAGAAGAGCGTGAGGGGTACCGACTGGAGTGTCTCCTGCTGGACTTGAACGGGATCGAATCTGTACCCGCTTATGTAGCTACACCCTTGCAAGGGAACGGTCCGTTTCCAATGGTCGTTTTTAACCATTCGCATGGGGGCAACTATACGAATGGACGTAAGGAACTGCTCCATAGCAGCTCTTACTTGCAGCAGCCCTCGTTTGCTACAACCCTGACAGACATGGGGTACTGCGTATGCTGCATTGACATGTGGGGCTTCAATGAACGTGGGGGCAAAACCGAAAGCGAGCTGGTAAAGGAAATGCTCTGGCAGGGCCAAGTGCTGTGGGGCATGATGCTGTATGATAACCGTCGCTTGGTGGATTATATGTGCCAGCGTGAAGACATTGATGCTTCCCGTATCGCAACAATCGGTATGTCGATGGGCGGACTCATGGCATGGTGGATGGCTGCGTTAGATGAACGGATACAGGTTACGGTTGATATTTGTGGACAGGTAGATGCCCATACGCTAATCGCTAAACGGGGATTGGACCATCATGGCTTTTATTCCTATGTCCCCGGCTTGCTGAAGCATTTTACCACCCTTGATATTCAAAAGCGGATCGTACCTCGTCCACGGATGAGTATAACAGGTCAAAATGACCGGATGTGTCCTATTGAAGGAGTCGAGCATTTGGCAAAAGGGTTGCTGGAAGCTTACCAGCAGGCAGGTCACCCAGAGCATTGGCAGCCTGTGATTGCAGGCGGTGGACATATGGAGACGCTGCAAATGCGCACGGCGTGGCAGACATTTTTAGCCAAGCACCTGTAAATCAAATGAAAGGATCGGGGTAATCATGCTAGTTGGAAAAGAATCCTTTTGTGATTTCCATACGATTCAGGAGGCAATTGCTGTATTGGAGCAGTCGGCTTCCAATGAAATGGAAACGTTAACTATTTTATCAGGTATTTATGAGGAAGAGGTGCGAATTTACCGTTCGTATCTTCATATTATAGGCATCGGGCAGGTAGAGATTCGAATGAATCGGTATGCCAAGGAGCGGAATGAAGCGGGTGAGGAAATAGGGACCTTTGCGACACCCACTTTATTTTTAGGCGGTAGCCATCTGATCTTGGAAAATCTCACGATTTCCAACACGGCAGGACAGGGAGAAGCCATTGGGCAGGCCGTTGCGGTATACGCTCATTGCGATGAAACGGTCTTTAGAAACTGTACCTTTAAAGGGCACCAGGATACTTTATTTACAGGCCCTCTACCTCCTGCACCGAAAGAACGACTCCAGTTTGGTGGAATCCATTTGAAGGAGCACCATAGACACTATCGGCAGCTCTATCAGCATTGTTATATAGAGGGTACGGTGGACTTTATTTTTGGTGGGGCTACCGCTTATTTTGAAGATTGCGAAATTCGCAGTTTACGCCATCATGAGAACCAAACGAGCTACGTCACAGCCGCCTCTACGCCGCAAGGACAAGCGTATGGCTATGTATTCAACCAATGCTACCTAACTGCAGAGCCTGATATTACCCCGGTTTTTTTGGGCCGTCCGTGGCGGGAATATGCCAAAACCGTATTTGTCGATTGTAAAATGGGCGATCATATTGACCCACGTGGCTGGGACAATTGGAACAATGTTGCGAACGAGAAAACCGTCTGTTATCAGGAATATAACGGACCCGATGAAGTTGCTACGTTACGTAAGCAGCGTGTTCCGTGGGCGGATTGTTTTGAGGCGGGAACAGAAGCATGGAGCAAGGAACAGGTTTTTGCTGAAGTCACATTTTGGAAGTAAGGAGAAGTGAGGTCTCATGATGATCCAAAATCCCATATTAAAAGGCTTTAATCCCGATCCGTGTATTACACGAGCCCTGGATACTTACTATATTGTGGTGTCATCGTTTGAGTGGCTGCCTGGAGTACGGGTGTACCAGTCCAAAGATTTGGCCCATTGGGAGCACTGCACAGATATTTTGACCGATCAGGTTGACTTAAGAGGTAATCCTAAAAATTGCAGTATTTGGGCACCACAGCTTAGTTATGCGGATAACCTTTTTTATCTGCTCTATACGGATGTGAAAAGCACCAAACGTCCGTTCAAGGATGTTCATAATTTTGTGATGACGGCGCCTACGATCCAAGGACCGTGGTCGGAACCCGTTTATCTGAATAGTAGCGGATTTGATCCGTCTTTATTTCATGATGATGACGAACGCAAATGGCTGTTGAACGCATTGTGGGATTATCGCATGTTGGAAAGCAATAAATCTTCCGGTATCGTCATGCAGGAGTATGATAGCAAGCAACAACAGCTCATTGGGGAGCCTGTTAAAATCTTTGATTGTACTCCTTTGAAGAAAACAGAAGCGCCTCATATCTACAAGCAAAACGGATATTATTATCTTGTTACAGCGGAAGGCGGAACGGGTACGGGGCATGCCGTTACCGTAGCACGCTCGAAGCAAATAACCGGACCATATGAAGTAGACCCGCACAACCCGATGCTTACATCACGTGATCGACAGGATTTCCCGTTACAATGTGCAGGACATGGCAGTCTTGTACAAACACCGGACGGCGAATGGTACATGGCTCATTTATGCACACGTCCGGTAGAGGGGAAATATGCCATTTTAGGACGGGAAACAGCCTTGCAGCAAGTGTACTGGAATGATGAAGGCTGGCTGCGATTAACCGCGGGGGGCCATACGCCTCAATTGGAGGTGCCTGCACCTCAAGGGACAATTTCGGTTAAGCAAGAGCAAAAGAGTAATATTTTCGAGGATTTTTTCGAGGGAGCCCTATTAGATAAAACGTGGAACACATTGCGTATCCTAGCGAACGAGAGCTGGTGTTCATTAAGTCAGCGCCCGGGCTATCTTCGAATCCATGCTGGGGAATCCATACAAAGTCTGTTCCAGCATCACGTGCTTGCCATTCGGCAAACAGATCATCATTTCCGGGTAGAAACAGCACTGGAGTACCAGCCAACAAGCTATTTGCAGATGGCGGGGCTACTACTGTACCTTAATGAAGAAGATTATTTGTACGCCTATATTAGCTATGAGGAAGGACAAGGGAAGGTACTACGCTTGATGCGATGTGAAGCCAATACATTTACTTTAGTTCCCCAAGCGATTACGCTTCAGGACGATCTTCCTATACATTTAGCTGTGGAAGTCCATGCATCCCACGGGCAATTTTATTATGGAGTCGGAGATAGACCTGCTTGGAAGCGACTTTTTGAAATGCAGGATATCAGCTTTTTATCCGGTGGTTTTACAGGGAATTTTGTAGGTATTGCTGCTCATGATATGCAACAGTTCCAAGGAAGCTACGCTGATTTTTCTCATTTCTTATATCATGGTATGGATCATCTTTCTTCATAAAAAATATTATAATGATGAATGCTGAAAGCACCTTTATGGGTGCTTTTTTGTTTATGCACGTTATCTTTTCACATTATAACTTCGCAAAACCTCCAAAAAAGCGGTGCATGCTTTCGTCTCAAATACTGCAGAAGGGGTCAGAAAAGAAAATTTCCGAATGAACGGGAGATTGAGAATATCCAATACTTCTAATGTTCCCAAAGCAAGTTCCTTCTGGATGACCCATTGGGACAGCAAAGAAATCCCCAAGCCTGCTTCTACAGACTCTTTGATGATCTGTGTACTGCCAAAATTCATCATATGAGAAGGATAAAATCGAAGCTGTGCAAACATCTTTTCAGCCGCCTCCCGGGTTCCAGAGCCTTCTTCCCGCAGAATCCAGATGTCCTCATGCAGCTCATTTATATCCACTTGAGATTTACCAGCCAAACGATGATTTTGCGGAACGACGATATACATTCGATCATCAGCAAATGATTCAATGTGTAGATGGTCATGCTGAAATTCTCCTTCGATAATCCCCACATCCAGTTGATTATGGATCACGAGCTTTTCAATTTCCAATGTATTGCCGATGGTAATGGAGGGCTGAATGAGTGGATACTGGATTCTCATTTGCGCAATCACATGCGGCAGCACATATTCGCCATACGTGTAGCTTGCACCAATAGACAGGTTACCCTTTGCCGTATGCATTAGCTCATCCACCAAGTACTGCATACGTGTATGGAGTCGGATAATCTCCTGGGCATGATGATACACAATTTCACCTGCTTTGGTTAAGCTCACATATTTATTACTACGCTCCAGGAGACGGGTTCCTACGCTACGTTCCAGCATTTGAATATACTGACTTACCGCAGGTTGGGTCATGTGTAATACCTCGGCAGCTCGTGTGAAGTTTTGTTTCTCTGCGACCCTAACAAATACGATTAAAGATTGGTCCAAAGCCCATTCCTCCAAATTTATTATATCTATTTACTTATTATCATAATTATAATGATTTATTTTTCTTATGACAAAAAACATATTAAGCTGGATGTATGTAGAATTGGAGGGGTTCACCATGAATAGTCATATACAACATACCAAATTATTTTCGAACAGAGGGCGATTATTCCAGCGTATATTTGGCATTATCCTCACGATGTTATTTGCTTTGGCAGGCTACGGTCTGAACGAATTGCCAGGCTTTCATTATGTAGGTCCATTGGCTTGTGCCATGTTTCTCGCTATTCTGTACCGACAGTTGTGGGGATACCCTGAAGCTGTGCGCTCAGGGGTTGAGTTTTCAGCAAAGAAAATACTACGCGGAGCGATTGTGTTATTTGGGCTGAAGCTGAATATGGATGTTGTCATTCATCATGGACTGGGTTTACTTTTGCGTGATGTGGGCACCGTTGTATTTTCCATCTTTTTTACGGTTTGGCTGGCAAAACGTTTCAAGGCAGATGCTTCGCTTTCGCTTCTTCTTGGTATTGGAACAGGAGTTTGCGGTGCAGCAGCGATTGCAGCGGTTTCTCCCTTGTTAAAATCCAAAGATGAGGATACAGCCATAGGAGTAGGACTCATTGCCTTGGTTGGTACGATATTTGCCATTTTGTTTACCGTGCTTCGACCCTGGCTTCCTTTGACGGATATGCAATATGGGATCTGGTCGGGCGTCAGTTTACATGAAATTGCACATGTGGCCTTAGCTGCAGCGCCTGCCGGACAGGATGCTCTTGCAATGGGCTTATTAGCCAAACTGGGGCGTGTTTTCTTGCTCATACCGCTCAGCTTTGTTTTAATGGTTTGGATGAAACGAACCGGAAAAATTCGTACAGATGCTAAAGTGGAGTTTCCCTGGTTCCTCATCGGCTTTATGGCTACAAGTGTTGTGGGCAGCTATGTTTTTGGAAAATATATTGTAGTTCCATCTAGTCTGACAAACGGAATTTCTCAAGTTACCACCTTTATGTTAACGATGGCTATGGTAGGTATGGGGCTGAATGTGAGCTTTAAGGCTTTGCGAGAGAAAGCAATGCTTCCCTTACTGGTACTGTCTGTTACCTCGATCATTCTTATAGGTTTAACATTTTTAACAGTGTGAACATGAAGTATTCGTTTGTGATAAGATTGCTAGTAAACCAGATTAATAAAACTGGAAAAAGCTCTGCTTGCTATATAGCTGGTAGAGTTTTTTAGTACTTTTGTATGATAAAACTGAAATATGTACTGAATCAATCGTAACTTTTTACATATGATTCGCGTCTATCAAAATGGAGGTCCTGAGAATCATAGAGTGCAAGAATTTCATAAGCGAAAATATAGAGAATGGTAGGGTACATAATGAAGAAAATTTGTTTATTTGCTTTTTTGTTTCTGTTTCTACTAGCATTTCCAAGAGAGAGTCACGCTGCCTCTTCGAGTTCACATCTTCAGTTAGACGGTAAAGATATAAGTGTTGGCAAAGGTGTTCAGATTCAAGAAGTAAAGGGGAATATACTGGTTCCACTCCGTCTCATTGTAGAGGAATTGGGTTATAGCGTGAATTGGGAGTCCAAGACAGGGACCATAACTATACATAAGCAAAATCTTAACCTCAGTCTTCAGGTCAACAATCCCATGGCCTCTGTTAATGATCATCAAATGGGATTGGCTGTAGCGCCTTTGCTTAGAGAGGGGACGACTTATGTTCCGCTTCGCTTTGTATCCGAACAGACAGGGGTTGATGTGGTCTGGAACAACGAGCTTAAAACCGTGTTCCTGACGACTCCACCTGCTTCAAGCGGGAATAGCGAGTCCACTCATGATCATTCTGCTACTCCAGCTGTAAGTAATCCTAAAGAGAGTGCGCGCACGGCTATAAACCAAATTAGCTTCGCTAATCACCAATTGACTATAGCTGTTAATGGAAAAGTAACCCCCAAAGTAACTACGTTGACTCATGCAGACCGTATTGTTGTAGACATACCGGATACAAAGTTTGCTGAGGAATTTCTAGCATCGCAATCATTTGACAATAGTGGACAAGGAAGTTTTCCAGTCACAGAAGATCCAGATGTTTCCCAAGTAAGATATTCCATGTTTAGTACAACTCCCGCATCGGTACGTATTGTGGTTGATCTTAATAACAGCACACCTTTTCATATACTCAATGCAGATGATGGTAAGGTTGTTATAGCATTGGATCAGGAAACGGAGGAGCCATCAACTACCGAGAACGTTTTACCTACCATACCTGTTGCACCTGTGATTTCTTCCGATGGACACGCGCAAGGGATTGACGTCTCACACTATAATGGCAATATTGATTGGCAGCAAGTGGCAGCGGCAGGTAAAACATTTGCTTTTATTAAAGCTACAGAGGGCACAAAATATCAAGATAATCAATTTTTGATAAATGTACAGGGTGCCAGAGAGGCTAACATCTTGGTTGGCGCTTACCACTTTTTGAACGCAACTACCGCGGATGGAGCTCGTCAGGAAGCTGCTAACTTTGCTAGGGCTCTAGATTCAGCAGGAGGCAGGCTGGATCTGCCCCCTGTGATGGACTATGAAAATAACCCCAAAGGTCTTACTCCTGCACAAATTAATGAAGTGGCTCATGCCTTTTTGGATGAAATGGAGAGGCTTACCGGACGTCAGCCGATCGTATACACGGGTAATGTCTTTGCTTCCAAGTTTGATCCTACATTTTCTATGTATAAACTGTGGGTAGCCCGATACAGCACTACGCAAAAGCCGACCGCGGTTCCAGCTTGGAATAACTGGTGGGCTTGGCAGTACAGTAGCACAGGCAGTGTTCCGGGTATTCGAGGCCAAGTGGATTTGGATGAATACAACGGAACGATAGATGAACTCCGGGCTTCACTTGGAGGAGAGCTCGATTAGCATAATCATATCATGATCAATCCTCGCGAATCCGGAATAGGATCTGCGAGGATTTTTAATGTCTGTTTTGTTTAGTTGGGCATGATCCATACGATTTCGCTGATTCGAACAAAGAATTTTTTCCCATATACATCTAAAATGACATGGTCGGGCTTACAATCAACTACGCATCCATCAATTCTGCCACGAGTGGTCTCAAGTACAACGTACTTGCCGATCACCGATTTTAATGTTTCTACGACGTATGGATCTACAGGGTGCACCACGACGTGATGAGAGGTAGGATGGTGAGGAAAAGGTTGATTAACGTTGTAATTGAGCATTTGATTTGAATTCAATTGCTTCACTCCTTCAAGATTAGTTGTGTTATCCTATGCTCCTGCCTAGGAAAGGTGTAGGCTAATGCCCATCAGCGAAAACATTCATAACATTGCCAAAAAGCCCGGTCCATAGGAAAGCTCAATACATAAGCTATGTTGTACCTTGAATTGAAGGAGGCAATGACCATGAGTGAATGTGAAAGAGGTTGTGGCGGCGGTTCAGTAGGAGGCTACCCAGGAGTTTGGACATCGACAGGAGCTATTCTGGTACTGTTCATTCTGCTCGTTATCATTACGAAGTCTTTATGGGTTTAATTTAAAATGAGTAGCTTAACCCCCCATCGGTATATAACTGATGGGGGGTTAAGTGTTTTAGAGGATGGAATAAATGATAAAACACCTCAAATAACAGCGTACAAGCCCTACACAAATGGTGCCGGGCGAGACAGCTGTCATTTGAGGTACATTGGCATCTATAGACAGGAACGGACAATGGGTCAGGGATTAAATTAACGCAATCGCCAGCAGGGTGAACAGGCTCAATGTTAAGATTTGATTCCCATACCCGTAGCCAGGGTAAAAGGCAGACGTTTGTACACGTCCGTTCCGTTCTGTTTTTAAGTACACATTATTACGATCCACATCCATAATGGTTCCTTCGTACTGTTTTCCGTCCATGGTGAGAATACGCACCTTTTTATTCATGCAGTTCAAACAGTTGTAGTAAGCGTCCATTCCATCACCCCCTCTTATACATTGGCATTTTATGAGAGGGACGGTCTTATGGTAACGGCGAACATACAGGGAAAAGGTATTCCCTCGAACTTAGGACCTGACTAGAGTTAGCCTATTCTTGATAGGGATTAAAAGAGAAGCCAGGATATCCGTTAGTATAGGCGTAATCTCTTTGGAGGACGGCTTGATAGTGTGGTGAAGTATCAGCAAGCCTCACATGTATCCCAGGTTTTCGGGGGGGCTGCTGCTTGCAGTCATTGGGAGGACCGATGATGACAGGCTTTTTAATAGGGACGAGCGCTTCCTGAACCTTATTCTCATCCAGGCAGTAAGTATGAGCCATAATGTTATTTGGCGTTAGGCGCAAAATGTCAGATCCCAGTATAAATTCAGGGGTCGGGGCATCAAAAATCGTCAACAAATGAGTGTTATCCATCGTGGCGACCAGATAATGCCACCATCCTTGAGGGACGTTAGCCACTTGGCCAGGTGTGATCGGAAAATGCCGTAACTCGCGGGTAAAGGGGTTAATCAGTGACACGGTTACGGCTCCAGAGATGCAGTAGACCAGTTCTGTGGCATTTTGATGATAGTGAGGCTCCACAACATTAGCAGTGCTGAGGCGAATATCCAGCAGCGATACATTTGCCAATGTATTCAGCTGCTGGATCGACAGCTCGTTGATCGAATTTTGAGCATCCTTCTGAAACAAAACATTGTCTCTTAAATCATAGGTGAATTGTACAGTAGGAGAGGTGTAATCCATATATGAATTCACGCGTCGTTTCCAGCCTTTCTGTTATTCGAAATTTGAGGATCGTACGCTACTCTATGCATACGCCCATATATGTGTGCGCGGAAATGTGATTTGAATTCATAGAAATCAGGCTTCGGTCCCGGGTAAGTTAAAGCGAAAAATAGCGAAAAAAGTCACGTATTCAAGTGTATCCAGAACATGCTCCATTGCTTTTAATACACGTCATTCCTTTAGGGATGGCGTTTTATTTGCTTGGGTAGTCTTAGGACCAGAGCCGGATGATACGTAAATGCGGCTTGTGGTATACTGCAACGGACGTGTGAAAGCATGATTGTCCCATTCCGTATGTAGCCACGCGTCATTTCTGCAGCTAGGCATAAGTTATGTCATAAGAAACATCATCGGATAAACGTCCCTGAGTTGTACAGGCCGGAATGGTTGCACCGGACAGAACATGAAAGAGGAGGTTGTCTGGAATATGAAAAAATTATCTATTTTAATCCTGTCCTGCGCATGTATGTTAGGTACTGTATTTTCAGCCGCACCAGGACAAGCACAAGCACAATCGTCAGCTTTGAAGAAAGGGGTTCAAAGCGAACGGGTGCTGGAGCTTCAACAGCAGCTTCATTCGCTCGGTTATTTCAAAGCCGGGTTTACTGGGTACTATGGTTCTCTGACCAGTAAAGCGGTGACTCGTTTTCAACGGGATAACGGTCTGACACCTGATGGAGTAGCCGGAGCGGCTACACAAGCCAAGCTGAAATCCTTCGGTAAGGTGCGCGTAACCGCGCTGGATCAACTGGCTCGTATCATTTATTCTGAGGCGCGCGGAGAATCGTTTGAAGGTCAAGTGGCTGTCGGCGCTGTTGTATTAAACCGTGTTCAGTCCGGCGAGTTTCCAAGCTCGATCCCGGACGTTATTTTGCAGCCTGGCCAATTCACCGCTGTACAGGATGGACAATACCGCCTGAAACCCAACAAGACTGCGTACCGTGCAGCCAGACAGGCACTTAATGGTGCTGATCCGACCAATGGGTCCTTGTTTTATTACAACCCGGCCATTGCCACAGCCAAATGGAGTAAAAGTCGCCCGGCTGTCATCTCACTCGGTCGCCATACGTTTACGAATTAATTTCACATGAGAATACGCAAATTTCTAGCCGTCAGTTGCTTCTTTAGGAGCAGTGACGGTTTTTTATATTCGCAAATTTGTAATATTTTAGTGGTGATTTATCTGATTTAATATTAAAAATTCTACCTATTATTCCGATACTCTTAATAGACAAAAAAATGAAATTAAAGGAGTCTTTCTAAAATGAGTCAACATCCTTACACTATCGAAGTAGATCAAGCCATGAAAACGGTACATATGGCGGTGAATGGAGTGTTTAGCCAGGAAGAGTATGATAGCTTTGTAAAAGATTATGTAGCCAAAACCTCATCCATTCAGGCGTCCAGCTTTACACTCAAGGTAGATTGTACCCAGATGGCACTTTTGGGTCCGGGAGAAGTGGAAAAATTGAAGGGCTCATTTGTACGTTATAAAGAAACTGGATTTGCCAAAGTAATCTTTGGTATCAGCCTTCAACAAACCATTATTAAAATGCAGCTTGGTCGAGTAGCACGCGAAGCAGGATTAAACAACGTAGATATTGTTGTACAATAATGCGCTGACGTATGTGTAAGGGGGAAGCCTGATGAGCCATATCAAAATAAAAGCACTGGGTGTGTACCATCCGTCCCATTCGTTGGATAACGAATACTATGTTCGCCATTTTGACGAGCGGGGCAAGGATATTCGACGCTTCATGGAGCATATGGGCAGAAGACAGCGTTATATCATTGATGACCCGAACGAAAACGGTTTAACCATGGGAATTGCGGCTGCACAAAAAGCTCTGGAACAGGCTGGTATGACAGGCCGTGACGTGGATATGATCGTGTTCTCCACTCAAGTTCCTGAGTCACTGTTTCCGATGAATGCCTTGTTTGTTCACCATGTGATTGGGGCCAGACATGATGTGGCCGTGATGGATTCCAACGCGAATTGTGCAGGGATGACAGTCGCTGTCGATCAAGCCAGTCGGTCGATGTTATCTAATCCTGACGTGCGGACAGCACTTATTATCGGGTCGGATTTTAATTCACTCATTTCCGGTCCGGAGGATGAGATTACTTATGCGAACTATGGAGATGCTGCATGTGCGGTTATTTTGGAGCGTACAGAAGAAGACACCGGATTTATAGATTCTATGTATTTTACGGACCCAGTCAATATAGATAAAATTTTGTACCCGGCTCAGGGATTAGCGGCAACACTCCAAAGGAATGCCCCCGGAAAATATATTCAGTGGCTTCCGTTCGATGCTAATATGGCCTTGCCTCCTACATTTGATCTGCTTGAACGCATTTTAAAAAAGAATGGGCTATCGCCTCAGGATGTACGGGCTTATTGTCTGTCTCAGTTCTCGTTAGCAAATGTATTAAAGATTCAGGATCACTTGGAGCTAGAGGATGCCCAAATGATTTATGTGGGTGATCGATATGGTTACACAGGAACCAGTAGCCCGTTCATTGCTCTACATGAAGGTATTGAATCGGGTCGTATCCGGCGCGGTGATTATGTGCTGTTCTGGACGATTGGAGCTGGGTATCAGCTGGTTGCTATGTTGTTTAAATATTAGTTATGCGAAGACCTTGCAGCTGCAAGGTCTTTTTGTGTATCACACAATGACAATTGTAATGATTTGGTTGTGTTATGTTTGATTATTTTGTAAAATTTAAACATTGAATTCATAAGGGAGAGCTTATATTGCGGACATCGGATAGCATGATAATTATGACAGAAAACATAGCACACATTTCATAATAGGAGCTGAAGGGTCATTAAGATCGAAAATTTATTTTATGGAGAACGAATAAAGCTGGCCGCAGTCAGGGAAGAAGATGCCGAAGTGATGTTCAAATGGGGTGAGGATGCGAAGTATCTGCGAAATGTAGATACGGATTTAGCGCTTCCTTACACGTTGAAACAGATGGAGTCAGAAGGATCTCCCAGATCTAACGAGGTCTATTTTCGATTAAGAACATTGGCAGATGATGTCCTGATCGGATTTGTTGCTATCCACGGGATTGAGTGGAATAATCGCAGCGGACAACTGGCAATAGGTATAGGTAATACGGAGTACCGTGGCAAGGGCTTTGGGGCAGAAGCTGTAGGTCTCATTCTTCGGTATGCGTTTTATGAGCTCAATTTAAATCGGGTCGGCTTGGATGTGATTGAGTACAATACACAAGCGATCCGAACTTATGAGAAGGCGGGGTTCCAGCTTGAGGGTAGAGTTCGTTCCGCTGTTCTTCGTGATGGCAACAGTTATGATCGTATCATGATGGGTATCCTGTATTCTGAATGGAGCTCGACTGTTCAAGTATAATAGATACACAATTTGTTCATAAAATATTCCATAATAAGCCTTTTAATAATGTGAAAAGAGGTTTATAGTTAAGGGGTCACATGCCCAAATGGTTATTAATTTGAGTATGAGTCAAAGCTGAGGAGGAATTTACATGGCAAACGTTGTAAGATCCATCACTTCACCCAAGAAATTTATTTCTGGACAAAATCTGCTCTCGTCGTTAAATGACTATATTAAGGATTATGGCGATAAAGCCTTTGTTATCTGCGATGAGTTCATACTTGAAAGGGCCCAAAAGGAGGCAGGCGCTTCAATTGAAGCAGCTGGTAACCAAGTGGTCTTCGAGAAATTCCAATATGAATGTACAAAAGAAGAGATTGATCGTAACCGCGAATTGGTGCGTAAACATGGTTCGAACATTATCATAGGCATTGGCGGGGGAAAAACATTGGATACTGCTAAGGCAACGGCTTATTATGAAAAGCTGCCTGTTGTTATTTTCCCAACGATTGCTTCTACAGATGCTCCTTGTACCGCGCTTGCGGTTATATACAAAAAAGATGGCTCTTTTGATGAATATCTGTTCCTGCCTACTAATCCAGACGTTGTACTGGCGGATACAGGCATTCTGGCAGCAGCGCCTGCACGTTTCTTTGCAGCTGGAATCGGTGATGCACTGGCCACTTATTTTGAAGCTCGTGCTTGCTATCAGGCCAACGGGGATAACCTGGTTCTGAACAAGCCTTCCACTACAGGGCTGGGACTTGCTCGTCTTTGTTATGATACGTTGCTGGAAAATGCTGTGAAGGCCAAACGTGCTGTGGATCGTAAAGTATATACTCGTGCGGTGGAGGATACGATTGAAGCTACCATTTATCTGAGCGGTGTTGGTGCAGAATCAGGTGGATTGGCAGCAGCACACGCCATTCATAATGGTATGACGGCTGTTCCTTCGCTTCATAAAGCACAGCATGGTGAGAAAGTCACATTCGGTTTGTTAACCCAGCTAGTGCTGGAAAATGCACCGAAAGAAGAACTGGAAACCGTGATTAAACTGGTTAAGGATGTAGGCCTTCCATTGACACTTCGTGACTTGGGTGTAGAGGAATTTGTTGAGGCCGAATGGCGCCAAGTGGCTGAAGCTGCTTGTGCATCGAATGATACAATGGTCAACATGCCGTTCCCGGTAAGTCCTGCTGACGTGTACAATGCAATCATTGCAGCGAATGCAATAGCAGAATCCTATCAAGAATAGTTTCTTCCTAAATCACGAAAATGGGTTTGCAAAAACGGGTCTGTCACATCACTGGCAGACCCGTTTCGTGTACGTGCACTAACATGTGAAACGAAAGAAGGATACCAGGGACTTATATCCTACCTTGTTCTGACCGATATACATGTAACAGGGAAATTAGGTTGGTTACACAGCAGGAGGAGATTTGATGTTGGTGCATGGTAAAACACGTAGGGGCAACTTGTACATCCATATGTCCAGCGGTTTTCACAAAATTGGAGATTATCGGGAAGAATACTCTGTAGCACCGGGTGATCGGCTGATGTCTAGACTGTCCAAGCGGATCTACACCATTGTATCCGTACATCTTGGAGAAGAGGCATATGCCGATATTGATCTAGAAGAGGTTATCAGGAATAGTTAGAGAACTTTATTTGGATTTTGGTATAAAAAAGCTTTCACTTTGCTTCTAGAGCGAAGTGAAAGCTTTTTTCTTTCAGTCCAGAGATTCATGAAGAAGGTCTCGTGTAATGATATTATTTTGGTTCATAAAATGTCTGATTGCTGCTTGTGAATTGGTTGCCGACAGTTCCTTACCCCATGTCATGGCATAGGCCCAGGCTGGCTGGTTCTGCAGCACCTTCGCACTCGGCAGAATATTACTTTCTCCGATTCCCATAGGCTTGCCCTGCGCAAGCTTTAGTAATTCGGTGTAGTAAGAGGATTTGTAATCATTGTTATAGATATCAGCTGCAAGAATATCTACCCGGTTAATACCTGGGAAGGAAAGATCATAAGGAGTGCTATATGCGTTTGGGGCATTGGGACTCCACACCCACAACAGGTTATCCAGATGATGGACATGAGTAAATCGATCATACATTAAATTCCACAACTTGGCGTAATTTTGCTTGTCTCCCCACCAAAACCAGTTGCCGTTCATTTCATGATAGGGCCTCCATAAAACAGGTACATCCGCGTCTCGTAAGGTCTTAAGGGACAGAGCCACCTCATCCAGATCGGCGATCAGTTGTTTATATTGCGGGGTACCTGGCGTGATGTAACGATTAAATTCAGCTTGAGTAATTTTTGCTTGTACGTTTTTCCACGTTTTGGGTTTGCCCGGTAGCGCCTGATGGAAGGTAACAGCTACAATTCCGCCGCCCCGACTCCATTGGATAGCACTATTCACAACATGCTGACGTTGCTCTCGTAGGGCCGTAAGAGACTGATTGGCTAATCCTCCAAACTCATAGCCGTGAAGCCCTGCGTATTGTCCGCTGATTTGTTGTAGCTTGTTATTTTGTTCATCCGGTGCCTCTAAGTAATCATGCTGCCCGGAAATTAGCATACCATCCGGTACATTAGATAGGTAGGCAAGTAATTGCTTGGCTTTGGCAGAGGCCTGAACATTAATTGGCGGGGCGGCATCGGCAACAATGAACGATTGCTGAGAGCCGCTGAAGAGTAAAACAAGCATCAGCAGTAGCACCCTCTGTAACCAAAAGCGTGTTGAGTGAGATTTCATGGCGCTCCTCCTTTGATGCATGGTAATGGGATTAGTATTTTTCTTTTTGCTTTCTAAGCTGTATATAGGTACTAATAATAATCACCAGCAGACTAATCATGGCCCATCCATTGAATTCCTGTGAGTGTATCCAGTTGTCCCATACAAGGAAGCCTAAAATTACAACGAGCAAACTCATTGTGAGATACATTTTGGTTTGTGCTGGACGTTGAGTGCGTTTCGAAATCCAATGTATGATGCCGAAAACGATGGCTGCCTGAAATAAAAATATACCCATTATCATTAAACTTGCTATAAAGATTGGGGACATCGGTATCCTCCTCCTGGGTTTACAAACAGAATATGCAGGTTGTAACCGGAATGTGGATTCTTGGATGTGAATTTAATTGCAAGTTGAATAAACAATTGAGCGCTGGTTACGATCTTGAACAAGTTGACTAAATTATACCATAACTACCGTCCTGCAATGAAAGACGTCTAAATACCCACTCTACCTTGATTCGACATCAGACTTTATATTCAGCGAAATATTGACATAAGGGGGTACACTTCACATATATGAAGATGCAATCAGAAATATGTGGTAAGTATATACATAAAAGCAACGCGAAATCGACGGAAAAGTTTGGTATGATTAAAGTGGATTGAAAAGGAGGTACTCTTATGAATGAAGAAAACAGACCATTCTCTAGATCGGCAGATGCTGAAGGAGCAAAAGCGAACTTTGATGCCAATCAGTGGAAGCTTCACTCCGAGGGAGTGCCTAGCTTATGGCGTCAGGTCAGCAACCTGCTGATTCTGGTTGGTGTGATTGCATTGATTATCATTTTAGGTCGAGTGCTCTAATGAGATATCCAAAAAAATCAAAAAGAATTTGAAGAATTAGGGATGTGAAATGGTGCTAAAGGCAGCTTTACTTTTTATATTGGCTGGCATCGCTGAAATTGGAGGAGGATATTTGATTTGGCAGTGGCTGCGGGAAGGGAAGACATGGTATGTCGGACTTTGCGGCGGAGTAATTTTAGCTGTGTATGGAATTATTGCTACCTTTCAGGTATTTTCCTCCTTTGGGCGTGTATATGCAGCATATGGTGGTGTCTTTATTGTTCTTTCCATTGCATGGGGCTGGTGGATTGATAAAAAGACACCCGACTTGTACGATTTCATTGGTGGATTGATTTGTTTGGTCGGTATAGCTGTAATCCTGTTTCCGCGATCAGGGTGATAGGACGAAAAACCCTTTTTTATTTTTAAAAACATGACTATAGGTCTACAAAAAAAAGCTTCATATTCCGAAATAGAACTTAAGGAGGGGGTTCTATGAACTGGAATCAAATGAAGCTTAAATTGAAATTTGGCAGTACCATGCCAAAGAATGAAGGTAATTTCTCTTTTGGTATCATGTGTGGACTCTTAATCAGCATCGTGCTGTGGATCTCGATCATTGGCTGGATCATGCTGATCTTTAAGTGATTTTACGAAATCGCTTTACATATCAAAACAAATGCATTAAGGGCTACTTTAAACCTATGTCCTATTACCCATGCTTTATTTTGTGAAATCGTTACGTAACTTGTCTATCCCGCGACCTATGGCTTCATCGATCATATCAGTAGCAGCAGGTGTATCTGCATCGGTGTCAGGAATGCGATTAAATCCTGGCTCGCGCTTGTCCAGGGATTGTTTATGTTCAATTTGATCGTCAGTACGATTCTTTTCAGAGTTATTATCTCTCATAGCACATCACAGCTCCTTTTATTAGGTACATCAGCTTCTATACTTTACATAAACGTTTGTACTCCAGACTAAACGTTGATAAAAATAAAACCGGGGGGGAGTAATCCCGCCCGGCACTTCCCAAACAACTAGCGATGCTCAATCAGATCAATCGCTCCCAGAACAACATGAGCCAGTCCGAAACCGAGAATGCCTGTAGCTGCAAGTTTGTACTTACTGCTCAGCAACACAGCGCCTGAAGCCGATACTACCGTTCCAAGAACAGCTGGAATCATACCTTCACGCATTCGTAACACCCCTTCTGGTAGTTTGGAAAGACGTTTATTAGTGTAATTCAAATGTGCATAAGTTATACAAAAAGAAATTTTATTATTTTTTTTAAAAAAAACTTTACAATCCGATGAAATTATCGTATTATATGTTGGTGCCCGGTTGAACGACATTTACATAGCGAGAACACTTCTTAATAAGTAAGCTTCTCAGATACTTGTAAGACAAGAACAAGTAAGTGTAAAATAGCGTTCCTAAGATTATGCCGGGGTGGCGGAATTGGCAGACGCACAGGACTTAAAATCCTGCGGTAGGTGACTACCGTACCGGTTCGATCCCGGTCCTCGGCACTATTGTTTTTCTTTTGAATCCCTTGATTATCAAGGGATTTTTTATTTTTTAGTGATTGAAATCCTGGCTTCCATATCACAGGATCACAGGGAGCGAGCGCCTTTTTCGCTCCTGGGGACGGATTGGGGACGAACTTTTGGATCGAAGACATCGAGGTGTGCTGTTGTTTTACGACTAAGCTTCTTGGTGATGTGAGCATAGGTATCTGAAGACACCTGAGATGTGGAATGTCGTAATCGATGTTGAATCTCCTTGATAGATGCTCCCTGGCCCAGCAATACGTTGCATTTGTATGGCGGAGATCATGAAGTGATACATTACGGAAGCTGTGCCGCTCACACCAGTTTTTCCACTGCTGGGGCGCCGTTGTATGGTAATAGGGTTTCCCTGTACCTGAATGAAAAACAAAGTTACGATCCCCGCCTTTCCATGTCCCATTTGCCTTTGTCTCAAACCTTAATTTCCGCATGCTTTTAACATGGACGGCCAGTTCCTCCATGTACCATTGTGGCATATCTACATAATCGTTAGATGCTTCATTCTTGGTATCTGTAATGTCCGCCTGGCCATTTTTGGTGCTGTCAACCGAATACTGGATTTTGTCACCAACGACTATGGACGGGGGACGAAACGAAACAAGAAAAGTGAAAATGGACTCAGGATGCCAGAAGTAAATTAGACCGTAAGGGCTTAAGCCTTTGCGGTCTTTATTGTAGGTGTCTAAAGTTCTAGACTGAAAAATAAAGTAATAGTCTGAATGAGAAATTATCTAAGATCAATACATTGGTCTCCTCATCAAGATACCAACCAGGTGTTTATCGTGCTCGAAGAAGAGATGTTCATTGATTTCCGCGATAGCCAAGTAAAGATTTCCCAAGATGTTGTTTATTGTACCAAGGGTGTCGAACACAAAACTTTCGCTAACCAGGAGTATCATATCATGTTAGTAGAGCCCAGGGGCGTAGTAAACACTGGCGAGACTGAGTCAGAATTAACAGCAGTCAATGATATTTGGATCTAATGCATTTAGCTTCAGTTCGATTACATCGTTAAAGTAACGGGACACGATAGTTCAACTTCACTTGCTGCTATGACGAGAACCGGATTCCCCTGTAAGGGTCCGGTTTTTTCTGCAACGCATTGCTTAGCATACGATTTTTTCCGTTTCGTGAGGTGCCCCCTATATCGTGAGTACCATCGGGAAATTCTCCAGCTACACGATATTCTTCATTCGCGCCATTTCTATTGCTTCTTCGCGGTTGTTGACGCCGAGTTTTGAGTAGAGAATCGAGCAGTAATTGCGGATCGTTCCCTCCGATAAAAATAGCTTGGTGGCGATCGATTTGTAGCGCAGTCCGCTCAACAGATGCTCCAGAACTCCATCACGCGTTTCGTAAGCCCGTACGGGTAGTTTCCCTGACTTGAACCGATTTTCTCCAACTGCTCACGTTGACGCTTCATCTCTTCGAAAACTCGCGTAGCGACCGATTGGTCGATCTAGATTCCTCCATTATAAATAAGTTTCAAGGCTTCCTTCATCTCAATTTCCGAATGATTCAGACTATCATGCAATATAACTTCCCGATCCGTCAAGCGACAGAGGGTGGGGTAACTGCGGTTAGAACGTAGTTTAGCAAGCACGTCATATAAGACAGTTGACAGTTTGTCATGCGGTATATGTGACAGGTCCAAGTCAATGTCATCAAAAGCTTGGCGGTTTTATCACTGTTCGATTTAACAGTATCGGAGGTAAGATGAGGGGGTAAAGCAGAACAAGATTCTAAAATAATAGGAGCGATTGCGTTATGAAATCATTCACCATTCGAAAAGGAGTTGCACTTACTATAATAGCTATATTGGAGACGGATTCCTAACGCTGCTCTTTAACGATTCGCTACTTCAGGGATTTGAACTCACGTTCTTATTCAGCTGTACATTTCTTACAGGTGGTACGCAGAACTGAATGGATTGTTTAGCTTCGGCCGTAAGAGGGCGACGAATCCTTAGGTTGCAGGGTTTGTTGAAGAAGATGTCTATGAGGGGACTTTCCGTCATTTTCCCGGCACGCGCTGCACACTGCTTTAATTGAAGGTTTCCGATCAGCATCGTACCGATGTGATTCGGGTCATCCGGACTTTTCAGAAGGAGAAGCCATCTTATCAGTATTACCTGATTGGATTGTTAGGAGTGCAAATGAATCTCAACTAGCATGTAACGAAATTATTTTTGGTCGCACTTATATATCAGATTAAACTTGAGCGATCAGCGATGTGCATCAAATTGAGTGAAGGCCCCCCTCAAGACGGGCCACCATCCAGTACCTCAGCCCGGATGCTTTTTTGGTTAAATCCTCTATCATAAAAGTAACAAAAATAAGGAATTCACATAGGAATATTATTTCAGTTGGACAATTTCAATAAAATTTGTCGATTAAAATAAGAATGAGGGATGATTGGATCAATGTTGCTTCGTTTACGCAAATCTTCAATGCAGGCGGCCTGGATGGTGTGGGAAAGAGGGTTCGATTGGATTTCACGCTTTCGCGGCTCGCATACATCGCACTTTGGAATTTGCAAAGTCATGATTAAGAAACACCGAGGGGAGAGTATCGTCTGTGCGGACTCCACGATCATCAATAAAGGCGATCTGGTCGGGGAACTCCATCTCAATAATGAAACGATTCTGACGCTGATCAAATCCGAAGACTCAGACCGCGCAGCGCTCATGACGGCCCGGCTTACACGGAAATCCATGCAGCAGATCAGCGAGGCATTCGCAAGTCAGCCGGAGTTCAGAGAGGTGAAGGCGTTAGTCGGCGTTACGCTGCTTCATCGTGGTTTGATACATGGTCTTGGTTTCGAACAACAACCGATGAAATCCGATCTGTTCCAACGCATTACAACGGCTTATCTCCGATTATTGTTATCCGTCATGCACCCTGAAGGCAAGAAGCGGATTGGCCGCAAGACCGAAAAATTGATACCGATGATGCTGATTCACTCCCGCAGCTCGCTGAGGAACCGATTTATGACGGTGAAGTGACGGTCCGTTTCAAAGGAGTTATGTCTACCCAAATCAAGCTCCAATTAATTAAAAAAAAGAAACTAAGAGCGTGGTGAGTAAGTTCCTGGAGGGCGGTATGGAGTTGGAAACACAGCGATTGGAAACCCATACCGCCCGGAGGCAACCTATTTTTCATCATGCTCTGTAACAAAGGCGGGATAGGCATTCATGGATAAAATTATGGAATTTTTACAGAACTTTGGAGCGACGGGACTTTTCATTCACGCTATGCTCGATGCGATTATTTTCCCCATCCCGGCGTTCTTCCTGCAGCTTTCTTTAAGCGCGGTGCAACCGGAGTCGGCTTTATGGCTCGCTACGGTTGGCTTTGCAGGAAGTCTGCTTGGGACACCGATCGGTTATGGGATCGGCAAGGTGTCGGGAAAGCATGTTATGGGTGGTGTAATGAAGAAAAAATGGCTGGATTCGGCAAGCGACTTATTTGCCCGCCGCGGCGAGGCTGCAATCCTGATCGGATCGTTCACTCCGATCCCATTTAAAATATTTACGATTTTATCTGGATGCATGAATTATCCATTGTGGAAGCTGCTCAGCTATGCGGCCATTGGCCGGGCGGTGAAGTTTTATGTAGTCGGTTTTCTCTTCTATATATATGGCCGTGCGGCAGAGAATATGGTGAACCAAGTTCTCACGATTACGCTGGTGGGCATTGGTGTTGCGATTGCGGCAATATGGTTCTTGATACGGAAGCTGTGCGAGCGGAGGAAGATAAGGGATGAACATCAACCGATCGAAAAAACAGGGAATGGAGGCGGAAAACAGGATGCAGTGGATAAGGCGAATTGATCAAACGATGTTCTTCTGGTGCAACCAGCGGCTGAGCAGTAGGGCAATGGACCGATTGTTCGGATGGATTACCCATTTGGGCGGAGCTTTGTTTACCATCATTTGCGCCGTGTCCTTGGCATGGTTCGCCGAGGGGGAGTTCAGCAGAATCGGGCTGCAAAGCTTGATCGCACTGGCCGTTAGCCATATCATTGCTGTCCTGATCAAGAGAAAGGTGCGCAGAGACCGGCCTTTCCGCAAGCTGGAGCAGGTGAAGGTAGGCAAATTCCCGTTGAAGGATTATTCCTTCCCATCCGGCCATACTACCGCTATTTTCGCCCTGGTTACACCTTTTATGTTGGCCTCATCACCGGCAATTATGCTTGTCTTGATTGGTCTGGCCTTGTTGGTGGCCATATCCCGGGTTTATTGGGGCTATCACTATCCGATCGATTGTGTGGCTGGTGGGATGGTCGGATTCCTAACGGCGGTGCTGGTTGTTTTGTTCATGCATAGTTAAATTTCACGAGGGAGGCGATTGTTGATGAATAGCATGAAACGGGAAAAGCTGCTGATTCTGTCCGGCGCGCTCGGGGATGGACATATGCAGGCGGCCAAGGCGATTTTAGAGGCATCGGTGCTGTACAAACAGGGAGTAGAGGTGATCGACTTCATGCAATGGATCCATCCCCGCATGCATGTGGTTGAACGGTATTGCTTCCTGCAATGGGTGAAGCATTTTCCTTCCTCATACGGATATATGTATCAGAAGACCCGGACGGACAGTACACTTACTTTCTTCCTGAAGCATTTTCTCACGACCAGCCTGCAGCGGCTGCTCAAACTTCTGAATGAGGAACAGCCGACGTTGATTGTCAGCACGTTCCCGTTGGCATCAGCCGCCATTTCCTTGCTTAAGGAAAAAGGAATGACGGATCTGCCTGCGGCAACGGTCATTACCGACCATTCCGATCACAGCTATTGGATACATCCGTCTACGGATCTGTATCTGGTTGGCTCCGAAGGCGTGCGTGCAGCTCTGCAGAGAAAAGGCGTTGCTGACCACAAAATCGCTGTAACGGGCATCCCTGTTCGCCCATCCTACAGTCAGCATGACAATAAAGACCGGCTGCGCGAGAAGCTGGCCTTGGCTCTTGACGCCTTTGTCGTGCTGGTGATGGGTGGCGGCTGCGGGATTATCGATAAATCCTTCATCGAGCAAATGCAATCTGACTCTTTTCCCCCTAACGTGCAATTTGTCATCGTATGCGGACGCAATGTGAAGTTGCTGTACCGCCTGCGTGAAGCGTTGGGAGACAGGGATAACGTCATACTGACAGGCTTCATGGAGGGAATCCATGAATGGATGGCGTCCGCAGACGTATTGATTACCAAGCCGGGCGGACTGACGACCTCCGAAGCGCTGGCGCTTCAGCTTCCCATGCTGCTGCTGGAGCCACGGCTGGGGCAGGAAAAGGATAATGCCGATTATTTGATTCAAGCGGGAGTAGCGTATCTATGTCAGATTGACAATTTGCAGGATCAGCTTCAGCGGCTGGTTCAACAGCCTTCCCTATTGGAAGAAATGAGGGAGAAGGCAGGGCTGTGCAGACAGCAGGATTCCGCCAGACATGCGGTCATGCAAATTCTGAGCATGCAGAGCGATACACAGGAAGAAAAATGGGTTTGCTCCTTGCAGCAGTATGCTTAAGCTTAATTTTCACTAAGGAGGATAAAGACGTTGCTTGTTAAATATTTGTTGATTGGGCTCATAGGCTTCATCAGTCTGTATATGATAATTCCTAGTTTTCTGCCAAGAATGATCAAATTTGGAGCCTTTCGTAAGGGAACGACCAAGAACCAGGTAGCGTTCACGTTCGACGATGGGCCGCATCCGAGGTATACACCGGAATTATTGGATTTATTGCAGGATTATCAAGTGAAGGCCACATTCTTCGTGCTTGGCTCGCAGGCGGAGCTGCACCCGGATCTGATCAGAAGAATGGATCGTGAAGGTCATCAGATTGGAATCCACAATTACAATCACATCTCCAATTGGCTGATGCTTCCCTGGACGGTGCGGCGTGATCATATGAAACGGACCGCAGATATTATTGAATCCATAATTGGAAAAAGGCCGGATCACTATCGTCCGCCGTGGGGGCTCATGAACGCTTTCGATTTCTTTCATCCCAAATCGTACCGCATTGTACTCTGGTCCTTGAAGGCGGGGGACTGGCGCAGCAGAAGCTGCCGCAAGAAACTGAAGGCAACGCTGCTGAACGGAATTACGGACGGATCTGTTATTTTGCTGCATGACAGCGGAGATTCGCCGGGAGCGGACCGTCACGCGCCATATTTTATGCTTCGGGCTCTGGAGGAAGTACTGCATCAATTACAGGGACGCAACTTGCAATTCGTTCGTCTGGATGAAATGGCTTGACAAAGGAAATGAGGTGACAATAGTGGGACAGGAACCGCAAATTTTAATTTTAACGGCCGATTACGGAGAAGGTCATCATCAGGTGTCCAAGGTGTTGCAGCAAAGCTTGATCCGCAATGGTTATTGCCAGGTGGCGGTTGTCGACTTGTTCCGGGAAGCCTATCCTGTGCTGAACAAAATAATCCGCTATCTGTACCGGCAAAGCCTGTATGCAGCCAGCCTGGGCATTCCCTATTACGGATGGACCTACCATCTGACCAACCAGCTTCCCATGAAGGGAAAGATCGCAGCCTGGATGAACAGTCTTGGCGGCGACAGGCTCAAGAAAATCATCCTCCAGTACCAGCCGGAAGTCATCATTTATACATTCCCGTTCGGCAGCTTGCCAAGCAGCGTGGCATTATCTGCGATCCGTCCCCGGACTGCTGTTGTCATAACGGACTTTGACGTTCACCGAAGATGGCTGTTCGCCAAGCCGGATCATTATTTTGTCCCTGCCAGCGACGTGAAAGAGGCCATGGTCAGGCAGGGCGTCCCCGAGAGTCGTATTACCGTGACCGGAATTCCGGTCAGAGAGTCATTTCATGATGCGGCAATGAGTGGTCCCGGCTCCGTTAAAGAAGCAGATGAGCATGTGATTCTGCTTATGGCTAACGTCTGCGGCACATTGCATTCGCTATCGAGGCTCATCGGGAAGCTGCTGCTCTTGTCAGGCGTCCGCATTCAAGTGATTTGCGGCCGGCAGGAAGGATGGAGACGGAGGCTTGCGGAGAGCTGGGCGGATGATGCAAGAGTGGATGTATTCGGCTTCACCGATCAATTGCATGTTCTGATGAGCAGCGCCTGCTGCGTAGTCACGAAAGCGGGAGGCGTTACACTATCCGAGACGATTCAGGCCGGGGTTCCAATTTTCATCCTAAATCCGTTTCTGGGGCAGGAGAAGGAAAATGCCCTGTATTTGCAGCGCAAAGGAGCGGCAGTCGTGGCCTTTACGATTCATGATCTGGTGTTGCAGATACAAGCGATGATCTCCTCTGAGCAGATCAAGCAGTCGATGATGAACGGGCTGCTCGCAGCAAGGCAGAAAGCGGCTGCGGATCATATTGTCCGGCATTTGTTTCCTGAGGCAAGTCCCTTAAGAAGGAGTGGAATATGATGAGCGGGAGGAGCGCGTTCAAGCTTTCTACTCTGACGCTGTTCACGGTGCTTTTTTGCACAGAGTTTGTCCGAAGCGCTTTCTTGTTCTCGTTCCTGCCGAACTTTGCCGTCAACGAGTCGGGGCAAACCGTTGCTTTGGTCGGTCTTGCCGTCTCGCTTCATTATACAGCCGATACGCTGATTAAATGTGTGGCTGGATATTTGCTGGACAGGTTTTCGCTGCGCTGGCTGCTGCCCGCCACTTTCGTCCTGATGCTGTCCGGACTAGCCGCCGTGTTCTTTAGTCCGTATGCCTGGGGGCTTGTTGCCGGTTCCGTGATGCTTGGGATGGGGGCGTCGCCTATATGGCTCATTTGTCTGGAGAAAGTCCGACTTACGGAGCGGGCGGCCCAGATGGGAGCGATATACACCGTGTGGTTGGCCTGCATCGGTCTGGGGCCGGTCACAATCAATCTCACCTTCGATTATGGCTTCGAACCTGCCTTCCGGCTGATGGTTGCGCTGCTCGCCGTCGGCTGCATCGCATCGTTCGGGATTAACAGAACAACCCCCTTGCATCTCCAGAATGTCAGCTTTGCCGAACAAGCGGCAGGACTGCGAAGAAGGCTCGTTCAGCTGAAATGGCTGCTGCCAGGCATGGTCCTGCAGATGACCGCCGCGGGACTGCTGCTGCCGATACTGCCCGGTTTTGCCGCTGACCAACTCGGTCTGAGCCAGCCGCAATATTCGCTAATGCTCATATTAGGCGGGGCCGGCGCGATGCTGTTTCTTGTCCCGATGGGAAAGCTGGCCGATCGATGGGGGCACAAGCAAATGCTGTTCGCCGGTTTCGTATCGCTTACGGTCGTATTGGCTCTGTTAGTCGTATCCATGCCGCCGCCTGCATTAACGATGCTGTTTGCCTTTATGCTGGGATTGTCTTACTCAGCCGTGCTTCCGGCCTGGAATGCGGTGCTGTCGTACCTTGTTCCGGAGGATCAGAAGGGGGCCGGGTGGGGAGTACTCTCCGGGATTGAAGGGCTCGGTATTATGATTGGCCCGGTCATCGGGGGAGGGATAGCCAGCCAGTATACGAATGCCGCTGCCATTAGCATCAGCGCTGCTTTACTGGCGGTTCTTGCACTTTTTTATTTGATTTTGCCGCAAAACAAGCTTGTCTCGGCTGGCGGGACTTTGCAGCACAAGAGGGAGAACGCTCATGGACCTGATCGGGTTAGTTGAACCGAGTATGGATACCTGGTCTTGCTCATCGGCTTGCCGCTGGACTTCATCGCGCTCCCCATTCCGCCGAGTACACCTGAAATCCAAGCCATCGAAAATCATCACGATACAAGCCTCAGTTCATCTACCTCAGTACAAGAAGCTGGTGAAGGTGCCGATTTTAATTACGATTCTTTAAAGGATTACATTGCCTATGGTCTAACTTATGATAAGAAAGAGGACAGATTTCTCTTCAATGACAAGCAAGTCAGATTGTTTGTTGATAAGGATATAAAAAATGAAGGTAGATCAAATAACTTTTACTATGATGCTAAAGGAAATCCGATTTCAAAGTGATTAGAGATGATAACAATAAGATAATCAAAATAACGGAAGTTCATGGGAGTGAGTTACAAGCCTTAAATAAAACATTTGGATTTATAATAACTGATGGAAATTTACAGTTTGAATAAGTAGAGTCATTATATAAGCTACTGAAAAAGCCTTAAACCGTAAAAGGTGAACGAATACCAGTGAAATGATGGTTTTCTTTCACCTTTTTTAATAGACGGATTGTCAAGACAAGTACAACAGTTTCTCCTGTAACGATTCGTGAGAGGACTTCCATCTTAAGTTTTTCGGGGCCGGTTGTTAATCAGGGCGAGAGCCTGCTCCAGATCAGCATCTGTCACCAGAGCGAAGTTATGCCCCTTTGAGATAAATTCACGCTCAAGACTTGGCATTCTCGTTGGAGTCTCGTTGCCAGGATGAGTACGGGTCGGCGAAATAGACACCCACGCCGTACAGTCGTTCCAACTCTCTGTGACAGGCGAATTCTTTCCCCACGGTCGCGCTCCGAATCGCAGACATCGGATACTGAGCCGCCAATAAGCCAAACGCGATCTTTATCGATAATGCCGTGCGATCGTCATATAATCACTTGGTAAAAACGTGTTTTTGCCACCACGATGTGTCGACGCAAGCTTACTCTTTCCTCGGCTGGAAATGACCGTATCCGGCTCCCAGTGACTGAAGGTTTTCCGGCTACGGATCGTATTGGGACGCTGAATCAGGCTGGGTATTATGAATCGATATCACGCTTTGGGTACAAACAGCGGTACTACTAAGTATAAACATAGGGGAAAGCAGAAATAAAAAGCAAGAGATTATCAGGCTCTACCGTATAAGGTGAGGCAGGTGCAAAAAAGCAAAGGGAGTTATGCAGGAATAACGATGAAATAGAAAGAAATATCATTGATGACAATTTTCTTTTCAAAGGAGACTATTAATTTCAAAAGCATACAAAAAGACCCATCTAAATTATACTTCCTGTGCATGACATTCATGTTCCCTCTTACTTCTCAACACCATCATTTGATAAAATAAAAAGAGCGGCCGATAACATGACTTGCACGGCCACTTCATGCCTATTGTCGTTTCATTTCATTATTCCAGGTGGTATGTTCGTGATGGATATACGATTTATTGGCTGCTAAAAGGTTTGGTTTAGAACAAGTCGTGGTTCAGTACAGCCAGCATTTTCATTTTACAAACGAAGATTTACACGAGGAAGTTGCTGCTACCCAACTCTTGATAAACTTTCTAATACATAAATAATCAGTCAATTTAAAATGCCGTTGCAACGGAGAAAGTAATCACTATTTATCAAGTTTGTCCCCTATATTGATAATGAAGTAGGTTTAGTTTTTATATAAGCGTAAGTTGAAATAAGGGGTTTGAGAATGAAAAAGACTCCTTGGTATGATGTAAATGGGTCCACGATGCTGGCCAGCGACCGGATCCAAAAACAACCCAAGGAGACTACAAGATGAATTCTACTCAAAATGGACGTATTAATCAAATCACTTCTTCTACCTTAATTATCGGTGTAGACATCGCTAAATTCAAACATGTCGCCCGGGCACAAGACTACCGCGGAGTCGAGTTCGAGAAGGCCATTACGTCTGAGAACGACCGTGAAGGCTTTGAATTGTTCGTTAGCTGGTTCAGAAAGATTGCGACGGAGCAAGGGTTCCAGGACGTCATCGTTGGCATGGAACCGACCGACCACTACTGGTTGAACCTGGCCCATTTTTTGAAAGAACAGCACGTGACCCCTATATCGTGAGTACCATCGGGAAATTCTCCAGCTACACGATATTCTTCGTTCGCGCCATTTCTAATGCTTCTTCACGGTTGTTGACGCCGAGTTTCGAGTAGAGAATCGAGCAGTAATTGCGGATCGTTCCCTCCGATAAAAATAGCTTGGCGGCAATCGATTTGTAGCGCAGACCGCTCGACAGATGCTCCAGAATCTCCATCTCGCGTTTCGTAAGCCCGTACGGGTAGTTTCCCTGACTTGAACCGATTTTCTCCAACTGCTCACGTTGACGCTTCATCTCTTCGAAAACTTGCGTAGCGACCGATTGGTCGATCCAGGTTCCTCCATTATAAATAAGTTTCAAGGCTTCCTTCATCTCCCGCGGATGAATCGACTTCAGCATGTAGCCTTCTGCCCCGCGCTCCAATGCAGTTGCTGCCTGCAAGGAATCCTTAAACGTTGTCATGAATACAACCTTCATATCAGGCCATCGTTGCTTCATCTCAACTAAAGCTTCAATCCCGCCCATTCCCTGCATACGAATATCCATTAGCACGATATCTGGTTGGGAGCGATCACAATGTTCTAATGCTTCGCGCCCGTCCCTGGCTGTACCAACGACGTTAAAATCAGCATGCTGATCCAAAATTTGCTTCAAGCTGTCGGTAATGATCACCTGGTCATCAACGATCAGCAGGCGGATCGCATCATGTACAGGCTCTGTCTGCAACGGAATATTACATATGACGAAAGTTCCTTGTCCTGACTCGGAATGCACGGACACCGTGCCGTGAAATAGTTCAAGTCGTTCCTTCATTCCATTGAGCCCAAATCCAAATTGGATTTCTTCCATTCCGATGCCGTTATCTTCGATCTGTAATCGAAGCTGCTGACTATTGAAATGTAACTGAACGGATATCACGCTCGCCTTACCGTACCGAACCATGTTGGTTAGAGACTCTTGAAGGCAACGATATAAACAAATGTTTATTTTTTGCATAACGAGAGTCTCACTGCCGATCACACGGAATTTGACCGTTATACCTGTTGACTTCATAAAATCTTCAGTTAATTGCCGCAGCGATTCACTTAACGAATGGTTCAACGGAGTATGAGAGAGCTGATGCAGATGCTTTCGGATATCAACCAGACTGTGTTGGGCGATTCCGACAAGCGAATCGATCCTCTCTATTTGCGCATCTGGTACGGACGATCGCAGTGATTGGATGCCGACGATGAGCGAGGTAAGCGTATGGCCAATCGTGTCATTCAGCTCATGTGACAGCCGGCTGCGCTCCTCCATCAGCGTAAGTTCCTCAATCCGCTTAATATGCTGCTCCAGCAACAGCTTTTGCTCTTGAATAATTCGGGCTTGCTTGTGGGACTGAATTAAAATATTAAACGCGAAGCCGATGGCAAAACCAAGGCTGCAGCTAACGATAAACTCATACGGGAGACGATCAGCAATCCAACCGTTCAATACCGGGAATACGATTCCGCTAAGGATACCTGTCCACACATAGGTTCTTCGACTGCTCGTCAAGCCGATAGTTATCACGAGTAAAACAAAAGACCAAAGCAATCCCGGGGCTGCGTAGGCTAAATATAGATAAAAAAAGCCCGTTACCGTGACTTCGATTGTGAGATACCAGTCTTCTTTCCTATAGAGGATGATTAATGGAACGAGATAAACGACGAAAGCGAGAGAAAGTACAACCCAAAGCGATACAACGGTCAATGACGGATCGACAAAACCAGCGCTTGCGATAATGACCAGCCAAAGCGTTCGTATGGCCACAAGTATCCAATCATACCAGACCCTTTTTTTCATTATCGAGAACACGAATTACGCACACCTTCTTATATTTTTTTGCAAATCAAATTCCGAATGATTCAGACCTATCATGCAATATAACTTCCCGATCCGTCAAGCGAAAGAGGGTGGGGTAACAGCGGTTAGAACGTAGCTTAGCAAGCACGTCATATAAGACAGTTGACAGTTTGTCATGCGGTATATGTGACAAGTCCAAGTACGATGTCATCAAAAGCTAGACGGTTTTATCACTGTTCGATTTAACAATATCAGAGGTAAGGTGAGGGGGTAAAGCAGAACAACATTCAAAATAATAGGAGCGATGCGTTATGAAATCATTCACCATTCGAAAAGGAGTTGCACTTACTTTAATAGCTATATTGGCGGGTACAGTGGCCTATGGAACTGTCCACGCAGAGGGTCAGACGGCAACTTATCAAGCTATCAATAAAGCTGCCAATACCGACAATATTTTATCGTCGGAATTCGCAAAAGAACCCAAAAAAGAACTCAACGAGAAAGAAAAGAAAAGAAAGCATCGGGAAGAAGTCAAACGCGTCATGGATCAAGTAGTTACCAACAAAAGAGTCCCAAGTGTCGTAGCAGGCGGGCTACAGGATGGGGAACGCTGGTCCTACGCTACGGGTACAGCCAGTTTCGAAGTACCACGCCCGGTGGAGCCGGATTTTTCATTCCGTATTGGAAGCATCACGAAGACATTCACTGCTACCGTTGTATTGCAGTTGGCTCAGGAGAAAAAATTGAACCTGGATGATTCGGTCGAAAAATGGCTGCCAGGGGTCATAAAGGGTAATGGGTATGACGGCAACAAAATTACGATTCGTCAGTTATTGAACCATACAAGCGGGCTTGCGAGCTATACTGATCTTGATTTTCGAGATATTACCTTGCCTCAAAATCCATTCCGTTACTATTCGTCCGACGAGCTTATCAGCATGGGACTAGCAAAGCCGCCTGTATATGCGCCAGGGAAGGGCTGGAATTATTCGAACATGAATACTATACTAGCCGCTCAAATTATTCAGAAGGTAACAGGAGAGACGTATGCGGAGCAGATCAGGAAACGGTTGATCGAACCGCTCGGTATGACAGGGACATTTGTAATGGAAAATAGTCACGATATTCCAGGTAAGCATGCCACAGGATATAATATGGATAGATCGGGTCATTTGTATGATTTAACAGAAATGAATCAATCATGGGCAAATGCAGCCGGAGATATAGTCTCAACAACTAAAGATTTGACCACCTTCTTCAGTTCGCTGTTGGGCGGAAAGCTTCTAAATCAAGAGATAATGAACCAGATGCTCACGACAGTAGATTCACCTATAGGTAAAGTCGGACTAGGGATTTATGAAATAAAAACAGCTGACGGGCAATCATACTGGGGGCATGCCGGCGGTACTTTCGGATTTGAATCGAGAGCCTTCGGATCTCTAGGCGGGCAGCATATTTTGGTAACGTGCATCAACTCGGTAGCTCCGGAAGTGGAGCCGGCTCACAATAAAATAATCAATAAGGAGTTTGGCCGTTAAGTTTAAAGCCGACATCGCGTCCTTTATTTGAGGGCGGATGTCGGTTTCTGCTGTGATTAACCGTCGTTTCATGCAATCGAGACACATATGTCCGCATTCAGAATAAAACGACATCAAAATAGACAAGATGCACGAGGGGCATAACGACGGCGTATTTTATATTCGGTCGGTCAAGCTCTACTATCGACTTCTTTATCACTCCCGCCAACAGATGGTTTACCGCCGAAATCGGTAAAATAGGTTAGACGCAAATTCGATATAGAGAATAAGAAGATATATGAGATTTTTAGAAATACATAGTAGGTATAGACAACGTAATATTACTAACCTACACATTGCACCAGACTACAATTTCTATTTAAAGACTTCAAGGAAAATCAAACATTAAGACTAATGTACAAAAATATCAGAATTTCGTATATGTTATTCCGCTAACGGGATACGTTAGTTCAATGGAACAGCGACAGTCTAGGACATTATTTTCTCGTACTGGTTGTCACTGTTCCAATTTCAAAGTCCGTCTAAAACTTATTTTATGGAGACTAGCGGTATGACAATTCGAAAGATGCATGGAATAATGTCGATACAATCGTATGGAACAATATAGGAGATGAATTTGAGGGAAAGAAACTTAATCATTATTCAAAACTTGATCTAACCAGGTGAATATGCGGTGGTTAGCCAATTTTAATGCTCCAAAATTTTCATTTTATCCCCCTGATTTTGTATTTTCGTCTAGTCTATCAGACCTAGGAATATTTTTCTAGGACAAAAGTTTTGGATTCGGTATGCAAAAAGCCTTGTCTAGAACGTATGTTCGGAATATAATTTCTACATAATACATCAGGAGGCTACATACATGTCGAAAAAATTAGAAGGTAACGGCTTATGGGAAAGCAGCAGGATTATCATACCAGAACACAAGGAAGCATACTTAAAACTCATGAAAGACCGTCAGCGGAGAGGCAAGCCGGAACTTGACGATCAGGAAGTCCAGTTGATCGAGCAAGCGCTTATAGAGTCCTACAACACACGTCAACCTATAACACTAGTGGTTTTTAGCCCATTCGATGACGAAGAACTCACAGGTGTAATCACGTCTATAAATACTACTCGCAGGGAAGTGAAACTGTTTCGTGGCGAGGATGATTTTAGTTGGATCAAGTTGGAGGATATCATTTTCAGCAAGTATCTAGCAAAAATCTAAGGGTAGTAAATATTCTACTGATGTTATTCAACAAACAAGAAATGTCTCAGCTGCCTTATCTACGACAATTCAGCCGAAGTCTTTCTAGGAGCATTTGATGCTAGTGTTTTAGCTGAGCAGATCAATCCTCATATCGCAATCGAAGACTTCCTGATGATGATGCGTTACACCCGCATCAAGTTAAAGAAAGAGGCTTACAGAGTGGTACAAAACTACTACGGAGAAGCTCACTTTTACAGAAAAAGCCTGATGAGCTACAACAACATCGGGCTGGGCAAAGGTAACTTTTTCTTCGCTAACGGTCCATTTGTTGTGCAAAAAAATGGACCGCTAGCGAAGAAAGAAATCAATTCAGGTTAATGAAACAATTCTATGCGCTCTTGCTTGTGTACTTGGAAAATTAACAAAAGAGGCAGCTGGATTCCTGCCTCTTTTGTTATTATTCTACGTCTGAGAAAAGCGGAGTGGACAAATAACGCTCACCTGTATCAGGTAATATGACCACGATCGTCTTGCCTTTGTTTTCTGGAAGCTTTGCAATTTGTGTTGCTGCATAAACCGCAGCCCCAGAAGAAATACCAACAAGCAGCCCTTCTGTTTTGGCAAGCAGGCGTGCAGTTTCAAATGCATCTTCGTTTTTAACTTTGAAAACCTCATCCACATATTCTTCATTAAAGTTATTTGGAATGAAACCAGCACCGAGTCCTTGTAGTTGATGTGAACCTGGAGTACCGCCAGACAGCACTGGTGAATCGAACGGTTCGACGGCTATCACTTTTACAGAAGGTTTTCGTTCCTTCAATCCCTGGCCAACGCCCGAAATAGTCCCACCTGTACCTACGCCCGCAATAAAAATATCTACACCGCCATCCGTATCATGCCAGATTTCTACAGCTGTAGTTTTGCGGTGGATTTCTGGATTGGCAGGATTGCTAAACTGCTGTGGTATGAAAGAGTTTGGTGTTTCGGCAGCCAATAGTTCAGCACGCTTGATAGCGCCTTTCATCCCCTCGGATCCCGGTGTTAACACAAGCTCAGCACCGAACGCAGTCAAAAGCTTGCGACGTTCGATACTAAACGTTTCAGGAAGTGTAATTATAAGTTTATATCCAAGAGCCGCAGCTGCAAATGCAAGTCCGATTCCAGTATTGCCACTTGTTGGTTCGATAATAACGGAGTCTTTATTGATTAAGCCTTTCTCCTCAGCGTCTTTAATCATAGCATATCCAATGCGGTCCTTAACGCTACCAGCCGGATTGAAATATTCCAACTTTGCTACCACGTTTGCCTCAATATTTTGGATTTGGCTGTAGTTCAACAGTGCTAGCAAAGGAGTATTTCCAATTAATTCAGTCAACTTTTGGTGAATTTTAGTCAAAATTATCCCTCCAAACGATTAATTCATATCTACTTACTATGACATAGATATTATCACGAATTTTTCTTCATAACCATGTTCTGTTAATTCATAGTGAGGAGCGGGAACGGACGAAACAGTTTAAACCTAAGGTACTACTCATAAAAAAGTAGTCCAAGCTTATTCAGAACCTGAGAGTCATTAAGAATGTATACAGTGTATCCTTTTACCCGCTAACCTAGTGGTCGGCGGATAACGAATTTGTATTTAGTAGAAGGCAAAAAGAGCAGTAAGGAATTAATCCTTCTGCCTCACTGTTAACATACGGGGAGGCGTTTTTATTTTGGCAAGCTTACGGTGTATCAATTCGCGCCATCAAGTTGCTCTTGCGAGAGCTTACGACTAAATGCCTACAATACGAAGTAATTTATGTTCTTAATAAGGATATCGATACATCATCTAAAAGAATTGTGGCAAAGGTATCCTCTGCTGTAACACGGAACACTAAATCTCTGGAAACAGTTCCCGAATTTCCTGAGATTGAGAAAGTGCGGGAGGATATGACAGGGGCTGCGCCTTTTCCACTTTTCTTTGGTTTCATTTGAATTAACCCTCTTTCTGTAGACATATTTGCTACACTAGTAGTTTATGAAATATGAATAAGAGTGTTCATAGAGAAGAGAATACAAAAAAGACCGTCTATTGACGGCCTTTTCTATGTTTCGACTCGAAATATATCGTGGAGGCTATCTATGCTATAAAAAGGATAAAATTAAGTAGATCTATGCGAAAAAATAGAAATTATAGGAATACAAGAAAAACGAAATAGCTAAAAACGAAAGAATCAGCGCCGCGGTGTATACCTTTCTTAACAAAGTAGCCTCCGAAACGTTACATTTTCTTACAGCAAGATAGGCAGCCGGTACAAAGGCGAGCCCAAGTACCCAGAAAAGGATAATATTGAAATTGAAATTGGACATAGGCTGATAGGGGTCGCCTATCAATTGGATGCTTGAAGCAATGAGATTGACGATCACAAGCAGACCCAGCAAGGGGATTACGGTTACACTGTCAGGCAAGGGAAGCCGCGAAGCACTCTTCTGCTTTCTTGCGTCCTTGAGCTTCCGCAGCCATCCAATAATACCGAAAATAGACCCAAGCGCAAACCAAATACCGCATCCCCCGACCAGAATATAACTGAAGATGGATGTTTGCAGGAAGGATATCGGCAATTGGTCATCGATCACTCCATATGACAACTGCGTCACTTTACCATCGGCATTGGTTATGAAAAAAAGACGGCTGATGTTTAGGCCCGCGTGATCATAAGGAGTGCTCCCGGGAGTCACGCGTTCAAAAAAATAGGGTTTGGTTTCTACATAATCAACATGAATATTCATGGATGGAATACTCAGAGTGATTCCGCCATTGCCGTTGGCTGTGACCACTTCTTCCGCATTGGATAATACGGGTATAAGCTTCAATATACCAGATGATACTGCGCGAGCAGAACGGTATTTTCCCTCCACATCCGCGCTATGCTTCAACGTGTTGTCCGCTTGCGGAGTAGCGTGGGAACCCCCGACAAACAGGTCAATGAGTTCGCTTCTTGCCCCGGACATTTCATTTTCCACATTAGTCAGAATACTGATCCCAAAGTTTTGATCCGGCACGATAGAGACCAGAGAGGAGAATGAATCTGTATTTCCACCGTGCTCGATAACACGATAATCTCCCGCGAACCGTTCCCAAAAGCCATGGGCATTCCCCGGAAGCTCGGGATAGTGGGTATACGAAGCCTCATGCATTTCTCGCAAGGTTTCATTCTTGTTGAACAGCGAATATTTTAAGGAATGGTCCATGTTCAGATGAGCAAGCATAAAATGAGCCATGTCCTCCGAAGTAATGTTTAACGCACCAGCCGGCACATCATTAAAGAAAACATTCGGCTTTGCCACCCAGTTTCCATCCTTCTTGGAGTAGCCTGTTGCTTTATGTTCGATAACCTCTGGAATAAGATCATACCGTTGTGTAAAGTAAGAATGTTTCATGTCTAGAGGCTCAAATATATGTTTCTGAATATAGGTTTCAAAAGGCATTCCGGATACACGTTCTATAATATAACCGGCCAGGTTGGTCCCATAGTTGGAATAAGCAATCACTGTTCCAGGCTCATAAATCTGTTGAGGCTGGTTTCCGGGTGCGACATGCTCCTTGAGAGGCCTAAGATCAGCAGGATCATGAACCAAAAGTTTTTCCAGGCGCTCCTCAAAACCTGCCGTGTGGCTTATCAGTGATTTCAGGGTAATAGGCTTATCAAAAGAAGGCTTAAGAAAGCCGTCAGGCAAGTATGTGCGGATGTCCGTATTCAAATCCAGCTTTCCTTGCTCAACCAGTTGCATTACTGCCGTCCAGGTGAACAATTTCGATACGGAACCGGCCTCCATATAGGTTGTTTCCGTACTCATGGGTGTTTGTTTCTCGATGTTTGCGTATCCGTAACCTTTTGAAAGAACAATTTTCCCGTCCTTTACTATGGAAACCGCAGCACCAGGAATCGCTGTTCCTATATATTTTTTCATAATTTGATCTGTTCTGTTTTCGATTTCGGAAATCGGAATTCCAGAGGGAGTAGTTGGAACGGACTCAGAAGCATATGCCTGGACCGGGATAAATGCCATCAATGCCAACAGGAACAAAGAGGCAAATCGTTTTTTCAATTTCATATCATGTCTCCTTTTTGCTGCGCTTGAATCTTTAAGGGCAGTCTGTTTTTTGGAACATTTTTAGTATAGCAGTCAAGTCTTTCTTATTTCTCTCCTGTTCCTTACTTTTTTCTTTCTCAAATGAAGCTTCAACTCTCAAATGATTTACCGAAAAAAAGCTATATTTACGTTGGTACAGCTTTATATGTATGTTGACAACCTATAAAATAAAGACAAGAAGAATCCTCATAGTTGAAAAAAATAGGAGATGACAACAAATGAAAGCCTGTGAACCTCTAACTATTTCATCTGAAAGCGGATACAATCTTCAAACCAATGAAAGTGTGCCCATTGCCCACGCTTGGAACATGATTGCGCGAGATCATAAGCAAGTGTTTGGCCTCGAGCCATTGCAAACAGAAATAGAGCCCTCGATCATTATCCGTTATGCGCAGGAAGGAGATAGCTGTCCGCACTGGCCAGAGAGCTATTGTCTACGTTTTGTTGCTGGTCGCAAGGGAACGGTACTCCATATTATTGGCCGTGATGAATTAGGAATTATTTATGGACTGCTTCATTACAGCCGTTTCGCTTTGGGTGTGGAGCCGTTCTGGTTCTGGGCGGAGCTTCTCCCACCTAAGCGGGATACCATAGTTTTACCGAGTGAGAATGTTGACAGTATACCGTCCAAGGTTCGATATCGAGGATGGTTTGTCAATGATGAGGTATGCTTGATTGGCTGGAAGGAAGATTATCCACCGACGGAGCAGGTGTGGCAGCCCGTTTTCGAAGCGTTACTGCGGTGCGGTGGAAATATGGTGATTCCCGGAACCGATTTACCACGCACAGGTATCCATCATAAGCTTGCAGCAGACATGGGCTTATGGATCACACATCATCATGCTGAGCCGTTGGGGGCGGAGATGTTTTTGCGCGCGTTTCCGGGTAAACAAGCTAGCTACAGAGAGCATCCCGAGTTGTTTGAACAGCTGTGGCAGGAAGCGATTGAACGGCAAAAGGGAGAGAAAATTGTTTGGGTGTTGTCTTTTCGCGGGCAGGGTGACAAGCCTTTTTGGGAAGATGATCCTTCCTTTAATACGCCGGACAAACGCGGACAATTAATCTCGTATGTGGTTCGCAAGCAGTACAATATGATCTGTGAATTTGTGGAGCAGCCCGTGTGCTGTATGGCGATGTATGGTGAGATTGCCGAGTTATACAAGCAGGGGCATATTGAAGTACCCGAAGAGGTGATCAAAATATGGGCGGATAATGGTTACGGTAAAATGGTATCCCGGCGTCATGGGAATCTTAATTATCGTGTACCAGCATTGCCTGAGACGCAGGATGGGGGCAAGAATGGAGTGTATTACCATGTGACCTTCCACGACTTGCAAGCGTCGAACCATCTTACCCAATTTCCCTCCTCAGCCAGCTTGATTGTAGACGAATTAACAGCAGCGTTTACTACAGGGGCGGACGAGTACCTGCTGGTCAATTCAGGTAATATTTTGCCGCATGTATATACGCTGGATTTAGTAGCAAATTTATGGACGAATGGTAACGTAGATGCCGCAGACCAACTTACTGATTTTATTGGGCGCTTGTACAGTAGTCAGCTTCAAGAGATTTCCCAATTATACCGGGATTATTCCCGTTGTACTATCGTTTATGGCCCGCATAAGGATGATCGGGCAGGGGAGGAATTCTATCACCATCCGACTCGGCAGATTATGGGGTATTGGCTACAAGGCAAAGAAAGCAGTGATGAACGGCTGTACTGGGCTACTGGAGAAAGGCCTTTTCCTGAACAGGTTCGCTGGTTCAAGGAAAAAGCCGAGTCGGCAATTCCCGACTGGGTTGAACTGCGAGAGCGGTGTCTACGAATCATGAAGCAGTTGTCTGAAGATGAATGTCGTAGGCTGTATAATCAACTGCTTGTGCAGATTGAACTGCATCTAAGTGGTTCACGTGGACTGGCAAGGTTATGTAGCGCTTATGGGCTGTTCCTTGAAAAAGATTATCCACGAGCATTTATACAAGCTTCTCATGCCGTTTGGAGCTACCGGATGGGTAAAGAAGCTTTATCGCTCGCAGGAACTGGAAGATGGGAGCATTTCTACCGGGCAGATTGGTTAACCAATCTGGATAATACTATTTCACATGCGGACACTGTGCGGAGATTTCTTCGTCTTCAGGGAGACAGTCCGGATATGTTCCTGTGGTCCAAACAATATTTAATGCCAGAAACAGAGAAATATATCTATCTAGAGAATACGCATCGCAAGCCCCTTTCCGATGATGAGTTGGCACGCTGTCTGGAGAAGGTATTATATTAAAAAGGAAGACATGTAGCATAAGAGTTAACAGCGTCGCCTGCAACCTTTCCATCTTATACTACGTCAATGAAGTTGTTAATGGCCAAGCGGCCCAATTCAACTACAAGGTGGAACTTAACATGAGTATGAGAAAAAGTGCATTTGCAGCCATTACAACTGTAGCCATTTTGTCCTTCTCCGTTGGAGGTCAAATGTCTGCGGCAGACCGTCAATTCAAAGATTTGGATAACGTAAGTGGTAAAGAAAAAATTATATCCCTTAAAGATCAGGGTCTGCTCAAAGGTATCTCTGATACGCAGTTTCTCCCGTCATCTAAAGTGACCGCTGCTCAAGGCATTCAGTTGATCTCCGGCGGACTCCAGCTCAGTTTGTCCACCATTGATTTGAACAAGGAGCCACAGGTCAGTAGACTGTTTACCCATGTGAAGGATAATGCATGGTACGCCGAAGCTTTTATCAACGCGCACTATAATGGTGTGGTTATTCCAAAGGATATTGATCCTGCCAAAGCTCTGACTAAGGAACAGTTCACACATATGCTGATTCAGGGCATGGAAAAAGCAGGCGCTCTTCCGATGATTAAAATCGCACCTGCGAATATTGCGGATGACAGCGAACTGGAGCCTTCTTACCAAGGTAGCATTCAACGCTCGCTAGTCTACAAGGTCAATACCTTGGATGCAAATGAAAAGTTTTATCCAAAAAGCGAGATTACACGTGCCGAAGCTGCTGTTATGTTATATAATGCATTGGAATACCTGAATACTCATACAAAATCGTAATAAATACAGCAATAAAGAGCTTTTCTTCTGAGGGAATTAAGCTTTCAGTTACTTGACATCATTATCGTTAATGTTATAATAAGGAAATCGAATTTAGACCTGCGGTAGCTGATTACCGTAAGGATATTTTCCTGGTCCTTCGGCATATAACACAGGTAACGAATAAATAAGCTGGCTCCGGATGAGGAGTTCAGCTTATTTTTTTGGATCAAAAAGCTTACCGTTTTCACAGATTTACATATTGAGAGGAGACAGGAGTATGTTTGGGAATGACTGGGATGATGTACTACGAGAAGAGGTCGAAAAGCCATACTTTAATGATTTAAGGTATACGTTAGCCCGAGAGTACAAGTTACATAAGGTATATCCTCCAAAAGAAGACTTGTTTTCCGCACTCAAATTAACGCCATTTCATCTGACCAAAGCGGTTATATTGGGGCAGGATCCATATCATGGAGAAGGACAAGCTCACGGTTTAAGCTTTTCTGTTAGACCTGGTGTGCGAACGCCACCGTCTCTATTAAATATATACAAGGAGCTTCGCGATGATATCGGTACTCCCATTCCGAATCAGGGATACCTCGTTCCTTGGGCTGAGCAAGGTGTGCTGCTGCTGAACAACGTGTTAACCGTTCGTGAAGGACAACCGCAATCTCACCAGGGAATAGGTTGGGAACGTTTCACGGATGCTGTCATTGAAGCGATTAATGAGCGCGAGCAGCCAGCAGTGTTTATTTTGTGGGGGAGCCATGCTCAGAAAAAAGCAAGCTTCGTGAATACCAGCAAGCATTTGGTGCTGAAATCCGTTCATCCGAGTCCATTGGCGGCTCACAGAGGTTTTTTTGGCAGCAAACCTTTTTCGCGTACCAATGCATTTTTGCAGGAGCATGGAATGGAACCGATTCGGTGGGATATTCATAGCCGCTAGCACTGGAGGTGAGGACATGCGTCAATGGAAGGGACGTCAGGTCATTTTATATCACGGCAACAATGATCATACCCAGAAGGTGCGCGGCACGCTTGAAAAATGGGATGAAATACGAAAGTGTGTTATTTTAGGCCCGAAAATGCTGGCTATTCCTTTTGAAAATATTACGCATATTACCATGTTTCCTCCGGGGCGTGAGCGTAGAAGCCGCCATCCGGCGAAGCTGAACGCTACTGGTTATGTAATGAGCGTTCCGTTACAGTTTGATAATGCCATTCATTTTCAGTCGGCGGTGACGATTTGGAGAGAGGATCAGCTGATTGCTTATAATGTAAAGCTGGTTAGTCACTCGGCACACGATGTAATTCTTGAAGATGGACAAACCTTATCTAAGGAAGAGCATTTGTTTGTGGTAAGGTCACTGCGTGGAGAACTTTAACTGTAATAATTCACCTTTTTTTGATGAAGGGTTCAATTTAGTTAACTGCTTACCGATAAAAGATAATGGGATTGTTAATAATACCCTGTTTTATAGAATGAAACAAAGGGAGCGAAACGAATGGAACGTATGAAACGTATGAGCAAACGGAGTACCTTCTTACTTGCGTTGCTGATGTTTGTATTTGCAGCATGGCCAGCAGGTTTGATCCGGGCTGAGGAGAGCAAGACCTCCACGGTAGAGTGGGATAGTCAAAATCCGACTACATTGAATCTGGGTGGAAGCCCCGCTCAATTAAAAGTGTGGTCATTGACAGAAAAGGGCAAGGAAGATGTTACACAAAAGGCAGAATGGATCTCTGGGGATTCAAGCATTTTAAAGGTAGATAAGGGACTCATTACTCCTGTGTCAAAAGGGCAGATTAAGATTGTTGCTACATATGAGCAGCAAACGGTAAGTACAACGATTACAGTAAAATCGCCTTACAGCAAGCTGCAATTAAATCCGTCTAGTCCCATTAATTTGACGATTGGCGGGGAATCGAAGCAATTGACTGCTCAAGGTGTACTTACTGGAGGTGGGACGGAAAATGTATCCGGTGTCGAATGGACTTCTTCGAATGCGGCTGTTGCTACCGTTGAAGATGGTCTTGTTCGTCCACTTGCCAAAGGCGTGACTTACATTAAAGCAAGCAAAGATGAACTTAAAGCACAAACGATTGTGTATGTGCGTTCTTCTTCTCAGGCGTTAGTATTGAGTGCAACTGGGTCCAAATCGGTCTTTCTGGGTAGCTCCCCAATTCAGGTTAGTGCAACTGATGTCAACCTGACTGGCAGCAAAACAGATGTGACCAACACGGCAGAATGGACTTCCTCCAATCCGCTGGTTGCCACAGTCGAGCAAGGTAAAATCACACCGATGGATGCAGGCAATTCGACGATTACAGCGTCCTATCACGGTTTGAGCAAGACTCTAAAGATTAATGTACTTCCGACGGTTGAAAAACTGGTTTCAAGCAAAGCCAGTCTGACTCTCGAAACAGGAGGCAAAACTTCTCTTCCGAGTATATCTGCTTATTTGGTCAATGGAACAAAAAAAGCAGTTCAATCCGATGTAAAATGGAGCTTAAGCAGTGAAAGTGCAGTTAAAATAGCAAATGGTAAGCTGGTTGCAGTGAACCCAGGCAGTGCAACATTGACAGCAACGGTAGGTGCGCTCAAACTGGATATTCCAGTGACTGTGCAATATAAAGTGCTCAAGCTGACGGCTTCTGAGAAAAAATATGTACTGGTTGCAGGCCAAGAAGCAAGTATTCCGACAGTAAAAGCCCACATGGCTGGTGGTGGAATCCTGGATATTACCAATCAGGTAAGCTGGGTAGGTACAACAGCCGCAGTTACAGTAGCAAATGGTAAAGTAAAAGCGGTGAATGGCGGTAACTCTGGAATTAAGGCTATGTATATGAATAAATATGTGAAAGTACCTGTCATTGTGGAAGGAGCCATTTCTACATTGACACCAAGCTTTTCGAATGCCGAAATGAATTTGAAAGGAAGTAAGTCCATCAAAGTCATCGGCATATATACGGATGGTAAAAAAGTTACCCTGAGCAGTAAAGTGAAATGGACAACATCGAATGCTTCCGTAGCGATCGTAAAAGGCTCTTCCATTAAAGCCGTTGGAATTGGAAACGCAACGATTACGGGCACATATCAGGATAAGTCGTTTAACATCGAGATCAAGGTCACACCTAAGCTGCTCAAACTGGTATTGAGCAATAAAAACCTGAAGCTGCCTAAAGGCTCCTCTCAAGTGCTTAGTGTGAATGCAGTTTATGATTCAGGTGCTACTACCAATGTGACAAGCTCAGCGGTATGGACATCCTCCAAACCGTCGATCGTACAGGTTACAGCTGGTCAGGTGAAGGCCTTGGAAAGCGGAAGCTCCAGTATTAAAGTAGTCTATGGCGGTAAGAAGGTAACGACATCTGCCAAAGTGTTAAAATAGCTACGTACATTGCCACATCCACTTATAAAAAATAACCCCCGGTCCAAAGACCGGGGGTTATTTTCAGCTTATTCTACGCCGTCCTGATAATGATTTTTCCAATGTTTATCGCCTTTGTGTGCGAAGTCTTCAACTGTCTTTTCCAAAGTAGCTACCAGTTGGGCTTTAATCTCAGAAATTGTGTCTCGGAACAGTCTTTCTTCCGTACCATTGATCTTTTCACCATATAGAGCCTGAGCGGCTATAAATTGACGATGTTGCTCCACAAAACTGTCAATCGAATGCAATGCATGCTCCACGTATTGGGAAATGCTATGATGCTCGTTAGGCAGTTGCAATTTTAATTCATGAACTCTGTTTAATAATGCCATGATGATCACCTCGTACGTTTTGTTATGTCAATAATTATACATCATTTTCGGAAAACTTTCATTAAATTTTGATTAAAATGTGACTTTTATTATGTCATGATTGCATTTTCAATGGTGATCAGGCATAATTTTCGGAAATTTCATTATTTTCCTTTGTATTGTGATTTTAAAATTTAAAATATATGATACGAAGATGATGCAAGAGCAAGCTGCGACAGCTGTCTTTCTGACATGTTATAATGGGGAAAAGCCCAGTCGGAAAGGTTGTCAGTATGGTATGAAGCTTTTTAAAGGTTTATTTTGGGGGATTCTGATTAGTCTTCTTCTGTGGTGTGCCTTGTTTGGGCTTGTCCGCTGGATGTCTCATTAAGTCGCTTCCTGTATCTTATACAATAACTCTTGCGACTGTATCCACGTCATTAACAGAAATCGTATATACGTGTTCGTCATCATAGAGCTTGAATTGCTGAGTTTCTTGGTCAGATAGGAGCTTAGGCCAGCCAATTACGGTACTTCCATTCAGTAACCGGACTACAACGGCTTGCATTTGGCTCACGGCCAGTTTGATCTCATCGTTCATTCGTGCAACCTCCTCTCTATACTATTTGTCGTCCAATATTCAACCTTTTTTTATAGTTAGTAAGGGGTTACAAAAAATAAAATCCGGGGATCACCTTAGTTGAAGGCATCTATTGGAATAGCTTGAAGGGAAGAGAGAAATTGAAGAAAAAGTTGCTAAGTTTTATAGCTTTAGTTCTGCTAGCTGCGGGCGCGTACTGGTTTGAAGGAGGCAATCTTCTTACGAAAATAACAGGAGAGAACCCGCCTTCCTCGGCGGCTCAGGTAACGCTGCAATTCCCGTCAGGTCGTTACCCTGAAACGGCGCAGCATATTAAGGAAGCCATTCAGGCGGGAAAATCACCAGTATGCACAATTGACCGTGAAGGAGCCGAGCAAAATCGCAAGCATTCGCTTACAGGTGTCCCCACTCGTAAGGGATACGATCGTGATGAATGGCCGATGGCTATGTGTTCAGAAGGTGGCAAAGGTGCAAATGTCAAATACATAGCCCCTAAGGATAATCGTGGGGCAGGATCATGGGTTAGTCATCAATTGGATGAGTATGAGGATGGAACTCGTGTGAAATTTGTTGTGAAATAGTTGCCGTTTAGTATATTTACTTTTTATTTCCTTTCGCTGTTTCCTGTTTGGCCTTAACCAACGCCAGAAAATCAAAAAAATCACCTAGTGTATTGAAGCCGGCACCTAAAATGGCCAAGTCTTCAGCGGATAGTTGGTTAAACCATTCCATTTGCTTAGCATCAAACATATTATCACCGCCAACCATTGATAATGTAGTGTATGTACTGACGGCAACAAAGGTCAGGGCTCAGGCATACCAATTAAGTATGCCTGTTTCTTGTGCAGAGGATGTGTAGAACTCATGTTTAAATTTAATTTTTATACTAAAATCGTCTCCATCGTTATCGTATTGCTTATACCTCTGCTGATCCTGTATGTCTATTCTAATCAGACAACGACAGGTGTACTACGTGAGGAGCTGAATCAATCTAATTATAATCAGCTGACTTTTTTTCAAAACCAGGTGAATACGAATATTGAAATGATTTCCTCCTGGCCGCATCTGCTGATTCATGATCCTGATGTAGCCAGTTTTCAAGCGATTTTTTTGAAGGACAAAGTTCTCAATCTGGATGGAATTAACCTTGTCAAACGGATTCAAACCAAGCTTGGGCTTCAGGAAAGCTCTTCTAATTGGAGAACCGGACTGAGTATCTATTCTCCTTCGCTTGGACGGGTTGTATCGGAAAATGGAGCAGGTTTATATGACCAGAAAAAACTAAATCAGCTGATAAAAGACGGCTGGCAGGTATCCAAAAAAAGATCATACGGGAAAGACCAATTTATATTTTCATTGTATACATTATCCCCGTTTTCTTCACTTGGTAATCCAGAAACTGCTAACACGATTATTAAGGTTGAATTTGACAGCAGTAATATTCAGGATATGCTTGACCGCTTCAAAGGTGATGGACGCAAGGAGCCTTTTTATTATAAAAAAGGCGTAGGAGCGATCTATAATCGTACTGCCAATGAAGAGCTGTCTGGACAGCTGATTTCAAAATTGGAAAAAATGGGACTCCATGAAGTTGACAATCTGACTGTGAAAATTGGAGAAGAAAGCTACCTGGTTCATGCCGTTCTTTCGCAAACGACGGGTTGGTATTTGATTGATTACATGCCTTTGTCTGATATGATGTCTCCGATTTACTCATCGAATCGACTGTTTTATATAACGGTTGTTGGCTCGCTGCTGGTAGGCCTGATTGGCGCTTACTTGCTTCATTCACAGGTACAAGTGCCGATTCTTCAGCTTGTGCGGGCATTTCGGAGACTAAAGGACGGAGACTATGCTGTTCGATTAAGTCTAAGGGGGAGTCACGAGTTTGCTTTCCTGTCTAGTCAATTCAATCAGATGGTCGAACAGATTCAGGAGCTGTTTGAGAAGGTGTATGTTGAGCAGCTACATGTCAAGGAAGCGCGACTAAAGCAGCTCCAGTCACAAATCAATCCACATTTTTTTTATAATTGTTTTTCGTTTATCACAAGTATGGCGAAGCTGCGCAATCATGAGGCGGTCGTGGCCATGGCTCATAATTTATCCAGGTATTATCGATATACAACAAGACAGGAGCGGGATTTAGTTCCATTATCAGAGGAAGTCGAGTTTGTTCAATATTATCTGAGGATACAGCAGATGCGTATGCCAAGGCTAACGTTCTTAGTTCATGTTTCTTCGCAGGCCAGCAGTCTGCCGATTCCGCCGCTTATAGTGCAGCCACTGGTGGAAAATGCGGTGCTGCACGGAATAGAGCCTCAAGCGGAGGAGGGTCTAATTCATATTTTGACTGAGCGTGTTGGCTCGTATATGTACCTGATTGTGGATGATAACGGACTCGGTTTGAGTAGAGAGGCTATAGCTGCCCTGACATCAACGCTTGACAAGCCTGTGGAAGAGGATCATGGATACGGTTTGTGGAATGTGCATCACCGCATGCGATTACATTTTGGGGAAGATGCCGGACTGGAGTTCTCTTTGTCTCCATTGGGAGGATTGCGTGCAGTATTAAAATGGTCGATCTCAACAGAAGGAGAGCATGCGAATGGTTTAATTGAGCCTTCGCCAGATTCGAATATAGTTAAAACGGAGGGACCAGATGGTTCAGATATTACTAGTAGATGATGAGAGTTATGTAACAGAAAGTCTGGCAGCTACCATTCCGTGGGAGACGCTAGGCATCGAGAGGGTTCATCAAGCGGTTTCCGCATTAGCAGCAGTGGATGTGCTGGAAGCGTACGATATTGATATTCTGGTAACAGATATTCGTATGCCTGGTATGACGGGACTGGAGTTGATTGTTGAAGTAAACGGGCGATGGCCGCATATCCGAAGTTTGTTACTGACAGGCTATGCCGATTTTGAATATGCTAAAAAAGCGCTTCAGCTTAAGGCTTTTGATTACATTTTAAAGCCGGTGGATGATGAAGAGTTTATCAAATGTGTGTCAGCCGCCATGGATTCGCTAAAGGAAGAATGGGAAGCATTTGACAAGGTTCATCAATTACAATATAGCCGCAGAAACGATTTTGGTGTACTGCGGACCCATTTGATGCATGATTTGCTACTCGGGCGTGATTTACCAGTACCAAAAATAGAGAGCAAAATGTCCGAGTACGAAATCAAGCTACGCACGGGACATCCTGCCAGTATGCTGCTTATTCAGCTAGGAAAGCATTTTTCTGATATGGACTATCATTCAGTCTCCTTAATTGAGTATGCGATTGGAAATATTGCCGAAGAAGTGTTCGCACCTGATTTTCACGTTTGGCATTGCAAAGCGCCGCATGACTGCTTAATTGTATTAATAGAAGAGAATTGGGATTCATTTCCTGAACGGAGTGTGGATGAGCAGAATCGTTGTTTGAGTGCGGCGATTGAGACCTTTCGAAAAAATGTGAGCAATTACTTGAAAGGGGAAATTTACGTTGCATTAACCGGATGGTTTAAGTTTCCAGAGGAACTGCCTAAGCTATATCAGACAGCGATTAGATCCTTATACTGGAACCATCAGGAGGAGACGGATACACTGCTATTCATAGAAGAACAGACAGAACAGCCACACAGCTCAGTTAAGTCACTGGAGGGGCTTTATATGCACCCTACGCTTACTCATCTGCTTGAATCCAGGCAATGGGACGAGGCCGAAGCAAAAGTGAGCCGTGTATTTGGAAAAATGGAAGAGGTGGGATATACACGCGAGCATTTATATGAGCTGTTTATTTCGGTGACGAGCGCCTTTATGTATACAGCGCACAAACAAGGACGTTTCATTACACAGATGGATCAAGTAGGCTTCGATCCGTTACATGCGCAGAAAATGGTTCATTCGTTTCCTCACCTCAAAGAGTGGATATTTTCCATGATGAACAAACTTAAATCTGAATGGTCTGCAAGCGAGCAAAGCGCTAAAAGCTATGTGGTCAAGCAGGTTCAGGAGCTCATCTCCCAGGATAAAGGTCAGGAGCTGTCTGTTAAAACGATTGCCGATCAGGTTTATCTTCATCCAGTCTATCTGTCTAAAATTTATAAAGCTGAAACCGGAGAAGGTCTGGGTGACTATATTATCCGAATGAGAATGGAGCGGGCACTTTATTTGCTCAAATATTCCAACAAAAAAATATACGAAATTACGACGGAACTAGGCTACCAGAATCCCCAATATTTCAGTAAAATGTTCAAAAAGCATTACGGAATGACTCCGCACGAATTTCGAGATCAGTAGAGATGACCAGTAAAGACGAAATCAGTAAAGATCAGTTGGGAAAGGTGCAGAAATATTTATTTTGTGACATAGGCTGTGAAGAAAAGCCCTTCTATAATAAAAGAGTAGAAAATGATTTCTAGAGGGGGAACAATATGCGAGTTCATTCGAAGAAAAAGCTGTTGTCGTTGCTCGCCGCAACTATGGTATTAGGAGTTGGCCTTGTGGGCTGCTCAGGTGCGGGAAATGATGGGAATGCGGACGGCACAGCTAAAACTGAAAACGTATACAAAGAAAAATACAATCCAGAAGTCACAATTTCCACGGTATGGGGTGTAGATCCCGCCTTAAAATTTAAAAATGGTGAATCTATCGAAAATAACATTGCGACCAAATGGGCTAAAGAGAAATTCGGTATTAATATCAAATCACTCTGGTCCGTCACGGATACGAATGGCGCATTTGCTACGAAGCTGCGTTTGGCTATGTCCTCCGGTCAGGAGATGCCGGACGTCGTTGTACTGGGGACGGAAAATGAGCAACTGGCACAGGACATGATCGATTCCGGTATGTTTGCAGAGGCTGGTCCGTTGTTTGACAAGTACGCTTCGGATTCATGGAAGCAGGCGATGAATCAGGATACGAATGTATGGAATCAGTATAGCCGAGATGGTAAGAAAATGGGTATTCCTGTGCTTGATTTCGCCTATAACCATGATTATGTATTGTGGGTACGACAAGATTGGTTGGATAAGCTGGGTATGAAGGCTCCTGAGACGATGGATGATCTGGAAAAAGTGATGGATGCCTTTAAAAATAAAAATCCGGACGGACTGGCTCCGAACAAAGTGGTTCCGCTCAGTATCGGTTTTAAAACATCCATGAACACTTGGATGGGTGACCCGTCCTGGATTTTCGGGGCATATGGCACACTACCTCAGCAGTGGAACAAAGGCACGAATGGCAGTTTGGAATATGGCTCCGTGCAGCCTGGCATGAAGCCGGGTTTGCAAAAGCTGAGCGAGTGGCTCAAAAAGGGATATATCCCTCAGGAAGCAGCATTGTGGGATGAAAATAAAACGGCAGAACCTACAGTCGCAGGAACAGCCGGCATGATTCCTGGGCCATATTGGATGAGCGGCTGGCCGCTTCAGGATACAGTCAAAAATGCGCCGGGTGCCATATGGAAGCCGATTAAGATTCCAGCAGGTCCTGACAACAAAGCCATGCGTCACGGTACGCAATACACCAATGGTGTTGTACTAATCAACAAACAAATGCAGCATCCTGAAGCTTTTTTCACTTATCAAAACTATTTGTTTGACCATTATGCTAATGCCAAACCGGATAGCGATTTGTCGAATGGGCTGTTTAAGGGCTACGATTATGATTTGGATGCGGACGGAAAGCTAATGTCTATCGATAAAATACCAGGCGGTTATGTAAACTCTATTCGTTATTTGCTGGTTCGTGATGGTGCGCGTATACCTGATGCCCAAATGAAGGCTTTGCTAAGTTTGGCTAACGGCGCAGAACCGAAGACCCGTCTGGAGAAAGATGTAATGGTGAACTACGGGAAAGGTACTCCTGCAGCTGCCAAAGTGCTTATGGAACAGAAGGATATCTCCATGAAAGATCAGTTCACAGGTCCAACTACGCCAACCATGAAGGCTAAAAAGGACTATCTGGATAAAATTGAAAGTCAGACCTTCAATGAAATTATTTATGGCAAGCAGCCGATCTCTGCTTTTGATACCTTTGTGCAGACGTGGAAAACAGCGGGTGGCGAACAAATTACAAATGAAGTAAACGAATGGTATAAAAGCGTCGAAAAGTAAAAACCAATGATGTTGTAACAGAGTAGGAAGGCTGTCCCGAGGTGGGCAGCCTTTTTACTACAGTTTCACCCGTATCGAGTGGAAATGAATGCGCTATCATGGTGTATTTGAAAAAAAGTTTTATTCGTTTGGCGAGCTAAAAAAATGATTGCTTTTGTGCCATGTATGTTGGTTTTTTGAACTGTTGGGACAGCGAAAACGCTTTTATAATTGAAGTATACCATGAGAGTTACAGGAGGAACTGCAATGAGGAGTCTACAACGTACGTGGCCATTTCATATCATGCTGCTGCCTGCCATCATTTTCTTAATTGTATTCAGCTACATTCCGATGGGCGGCATCGTGATGGCCTTTCAAAATTACAAGCCTTGGCTAGGCATAACGGGTTCCGAGTGGGTTGGACTGGATAACTTCCGCTTTTTGTTTCAACGGGAGGACAGTCTTCAAGTTGTCTGGAATACACTAATTATTGCTGTGTTAAAGATGTTTTTCAATCTGGTGGTTCCGTTTGTTTTTGCTATACTGCTGAATGAAATTCGCAAGGTCGGACTTCAGCGATCCATTCAGACATTGGTTTATCTACCACACTTTCTGTCGTGGGTCATCTTGGGCGGAATTCTGATTGACCTGTTGGCTACAGATGGATTTATGAACCGTATTCTCGGTAGTTTCGGGATCCAGCCTATCTTTTTTCTGGGAGATAATAACTGGTTTCGGTTTACTGTCATTGTATCGGATATATGGAAGGAGTTCGGCTACAACACCATCGTATTTCTCGCTGCACTGGCGGGTATTAATCCTTCGTTGTATGAGGCTTCTGAAATGGATGGAGCGAGCCGCTGGAGACAGACGCTACACATCACTGTACCTTCGTTAATTCCGATGGTAGTCGTTGTTGGAACGCTTGCACTTGGCAATGTACTGAATGCCGGTTTTGACCAGATTTTTAACCTTTATAATCCACTGGTTTACCAAAAAGGCGATATTATTGATACATTCGTCTACCGGACAGCGTTAATCAATGGGGAAATGGGCTTTGCCACCGCTATCGGCTTGTTCAAATCCGTTATCAGTATGATTCTCATTCTGATATCTTATCGACTTGCTTACAAATGGGCAGGTTACCGCATATTCTGATTCCACGAGGCTGAAAGAGGGAGAGTCATGTATCATAAAACAACGCCATACCGCATCTTCAATGTGTTTAATATTTGCTTACTAGTGATGTTGTCTATCATGTGTATCGTTCCACTGATTCATGTGTTGGCGGTATCGTTTAGTGCTAAATCAGCAGCAGATGCCAATCTGGTTGGACTGTGGCCAGTGCAGTTTTCATTAGAAGCCTATAAGAAGACAATGAATAACCCGATTTTTCTGCACTCCATCTGGATTTCTGTCTGTCGGACTGTATTGGGAACCGGCTTGACACTGCTGATTACCTTTTTAGCTGCTTATCCACTTTCAAAGGAAACATCTGTGTTCCGTAGCCGAAACGTATATTCATGGTTGTTCGTGTTCAGCATGATTTTTAACGGTGGTCTGGTTCCATTCTATATGGTTATTCAAAAGATTCATTTAATGGATAGCTTCTGGGTACTTGTTTTGCCAGGAGCGGTCAACACATTTCTGGTCATCCTTATGTTGAACTTTTTTAGAGGAATTCCCAAAGAGATGGAAGAGGCCGCATTGATCGACGGAGCAGGACATTTTCGGACATTGTTTAGTATCTTTTTACCGATATCCATGCCTTCCATTGCGACGATTGCGCTGTTTAGTATGGTATTTCATTGGAACTCCTGGTTTGACGGTCTACTCTATTTGAGCAATGCAAAGGACTATCCGCTCGCGACGTTCCTGCAAACTGTAATTATTCAGAAGGACATGAGTTCCATGAGCATGAGTCCAAAGGAGATGGAATTACTTTCTCAAACGACGGTTAATGCAGCGCAAATTTTCATTGGTGCAGCGCCTATTCTCATTGTATATCCATTTTTACAAAAGTATTTTGTTAAAGGTATGACGCTAGGTTCCGTCAAAGAGTAATAGAAATAATAAGGAGATGATTTACAGTGACGTATCAAAACATAACTAAGTACCCCCCGATTAGTGAGCGAATTCCACGTATGCTGCATGGAGCGGACTATAACCCGGAGCAATGGCAGCATTACCCTGAGGTGTTAGCGGAGGATATCCGTCTAATGAAACTAGCCAAATGTAACGTGATGTCTGTTGGCATTTTCTCATGGGTATCATTGGAGCCTGAGGAAGGTGTATTTACGTTTGAGTGGCTGGATCGTATTCTGGATTCGTTTGCTGAGAACGGAATCTATGCATTTTTGGCTACTCCTAGTGGAGCAAGACCAGCCTGGATGTCACAAAAATACCCTGAGGTGCTGCGTGTGGAGGCTAACCGCGTCCGTAATCTACATGGGTTTCGTCATAATCACTGTGCTACATCACCTGTTTACCGGGAAAAAGTACGTATCATGAATACGAAGCTAGCCGAGCGTTATGCTAACCATCCGGCTGTTATTGGCTGGCATATTTCCAATGAATTTGGTGGAGATTGCCACTGTGATTATTGTCAGGAAGCATTTCGCGCTTGGGTTGAGGATAAATACGGTGCGTTGGATAAGCTTAATCACGCATGGTGGACGACCTTTTGGAGTCATACGATTACAGATTGGAGCCAAGTTGAGTCTCCGGCACCTCACGGTGAAACACAGGTCCATGCCATGAATTTGGACTGGAGACGGTTTGTGACCGATCAGACTGCAGATTTTATCAAACATGAGATTGTGCCGCTCAAGGCCGCAAATCCAGCAATTCCAGTCACAACCAATTTAATGGAGTTTTTTGAAGGATTGAATTACTGGAAGTTTGCTGATCTGCTCGATGTTATATCCTGGGATAGTTACCCAACATGGCATGATCGTGAGGGAGATGATAGCCGTCAGGCTGCTAAAGTGGCCATGATGCATGATATTATTCGTTCAATCAAGGGAGGTAAGCCTTGGATGCTCATGGAGAGTACACCAAGTTTGACGAACTGGCAAGACGTTAGCAAGCTGAAGCGGCCGGGAATGCATCTGCTCTCGTCTTTACAGGCTGTGGCACACGGGTCAGACACCGTTCAATATTTTCAGTGGCGGAAAAGCCGCGGTTCGAGTGAAAAGCTGCATGGTGCGGTTGTCGATCATGTCGGACATGAGCACACTCGGGTATTCGGGGATGTGACCCATGTCGGTAATACGCTGGAAAAATTGGAGGAGGTTATCGGTACATCTGTACCGGCGGAGGCCGCAGTCATTTTTGACTGGGAGAACCGTTGGGGAATCAACGATTCACAGGGACCGCGGAACAAAGGTGTGAAATATGAAGAGACAGCTGAAGCGCATTATTTGGCGCTGTGGGAGCAGGGTGTGCCTGTAGATGTCATTCATATGGATGCAGATTTCTCCAAATACAAACTTTTGGTAGCTCCGATGTTATATATGGTCCGCAGCGGTGTGGGGGAGCGTATACAGAAGTTTGTTGAAAACGGTGGTATTTTCGTAGCAACCTATTGGTCTGGTATCGTAGATGAACATGATTTGTGCTTCCTTGGAGGCTTTCCGGGCCCGCTTCGTAAGACGCTGGGGATCTGGTCGGAAGAGATTGACGGATTGCATGATCATGACCGTAATCACATTTTGCCGGTTGAAGGCAATGAGCTGGATCTGCAAGGGGAGTATGAAGCTGTAGAATTGTGTGATCTCATTCATACAGAGGGTGCAGAGGTACTGGCTGTGTACGGTTCAGACTTTTATGCAGGACGCCCAGCTTTGACGGTGAACCGTTTGGGACAAGGAAAGGCTTATTACATCGCATCACGCAACATCGGACTATTCCACAGTCATTTTTACAGAAGTTTAATTGATGATGCAGGAATCAGTAAAGCGCTCAATGTGAAGTTGCCTCATGGAGTGAATACGGCGATTCGTACCGATGGAGTTCATGATTATATTTTCATATTGAATTTCACGCATGAGCCGCAAAAGATTATGTTGGATGGGCGAACTTATGCGGATATGCTTGAAAATCATGTGATAGAAGATGGTAGCATTCAATTGGATGCCTACGCTGTTAAGGTTTTAAAGACAGAGCGCAATGAGAAGTATACAATTCGGATGGGAGATGACTTATGAAAACAGGTAACCGCACGATGGTATTTGCGATGTTGATCTTGTTATCCAGCTTATTGTATCCGTTCGGTTCTGTAGGGTTGGGTGCGGCTTCGGCCGCCCCTGCTTTCGCCAAAGGAGCAGATATAAGCTGGGTAGCAGGAATGGAAGCGCAAGGTATGAGTTGGAAGGATAAGAAGGGTGTTCGTCGAGATATACTGCAAATTTTGCGAGATGACTATCAGATCAACTCGGTGCGTATCCGTGTGTGGGTAAACCCTGACATGAAAGATTATGCAAGCGGATACATGAATGCCGAAAAGGCAGCAGAACTGGCGCAACGAGCTAAAAAGTTAGGTATGAGCGTTATGCTGACTCTACATTATAGTGATTCTTGGGCAGATCCAGGGCAACAGAACAAACCTTATGCGTGGCGCAATTTCACATTTACACAACTTATGGATGCAGTCTGGTCCCATACGGTCTATGTTATGGACACGATGAAAAGCAAGGGGGTAACACCGGACTGGGTGCAGATCGGTAATGAGACGAACAATGGAATGCTCTGGGAAGATGGCAAAGCTTCGGTGAACATGAAAAACTATGCCTGGCTCGTCAATACAGGTAATAATGCTGTAAAATCGGTAAGCAGTAGTACTAAAACGATCGTACATTTAGCCAATGGAGATAATGATTCCGTGTTGAACTGGAATATCGGCGGGCTGATTGATAATGGAGCTCAGTTTGATCTCATCGGGCTGTCTCTGTATCCGTCTCCTTCGGACTGGCAGGGCAAGGTGGATCAGACGATTACCAATGCCAATAACCTCATTGCAAAATACGGCAAAGGTATTGTCATCAGTGAAATCGGGATGGAATATAATGAACCTGCGGCTTCCAAGTCATTTATATTTGCAATCAAAACGAAGGTTCGGAACATCGGAGGCGGTAAAGGTACAGGGGTATTTTATTGGGAGCCTGCTGCAACTCCAGGTTACAATCAGGGTTATAACAAAGGTGCTTGGCAGGCTGACGGTAAGCCAACTTCAGCTTTGGAAGGATTTATAAATTAAGAAGTACGTAAGAGTATATCAAAGAACCTCTGATGCGCATTATATGCAGATTAGAGGTTCTTTACTGTTATCTATGGCTATTTAGAAGTTATAAAATTAGGCTTCTCGGTTTACCTTGAAGAAAGAAATAAGCTCTTCCAGCTCGCCAGACATCAATGTAAGCTTGTCAGAAGCTTGGACAATAGAAGCCATAGACTCAGCCTGTTCTCCAATAGTATGCTGAATTTGTTTGCTGCTGTCGACTGTTCTGCTAACTGTGGAAGACAGCTCGTCAGAGGTAGCTGACATTTCCTGCGTGCTGGCTGAAATCTGCTCCGTTGCGCTGGATACCTCTTGAATTTGTGACGACACTTTATTAGACGCATCTAAAATTTCAGAGAACATTTCGCCTGTTTGCTTCGTAACTTCTAGCCCAATCTGAACTTCTTTTGTACCAAGGCTGATGCCTTTTACAGTCTGTTCAATTTCTTTTTGGATTTCTTCAATAAGCTCTGCAATTTGTTTGGCAGACTCTTGAGACTGTTCAGCCAAATTACGCACTTCTCCTGCTACGACTGCAAAACCTTTGCCTTCTTCACCGACTCTGGCAGCTTCAATAGAAGCGTTCAGTGCAAGCAGATTCGTTTGACTGGCAATGCCTGTAATGATGCTGACGATATTGCTGATTTCGTTAGAACGGTTCTGCAGCGCATTAACGGAATCAGCTGTACTTTCCATTGTAGTGGAGATGGAGTCCATTTGAGAGGAAAGCTTTTGGGCTACCTGATTGCCTTCAACGGAGCGTTTTTCCATAGAATAAGCTTGATCGGCTACGGAAGAGGAGCTTTCGGCAATCGTTTGGATAACTGTCGACATTTCATTCATAGCTCTGGAGCTTTCATGTGCTGCGTGATCCTGAGCTTCAAGCCCCTGGGTTATTTCCTGAATATTGCTGTTAATGACGTTCGTATTCGTACTGTTTTTCTCGCTAATACTTAACAATTCCTGGGCAGATCCCGTAACTTCTTGTGTCGTATCCTGTACTTTCACCATTGTATCGTTAAGGCGTTTGATCATAGAATTAAATTTTTGATTGATAATGCCAAGGTCGTCCTCACCTGTCTTGATTTTTACATTCAGATTACCCTCGCTGACTTCTTCAATGCCCTTCATCAGGCTACGAATCGGGGAGAGGGTGCGCTTTACCAGTAAATATTGAATCGTTAAGAAGATGGCAAGAAACAGAATGAGCAGTGAAACACCGTATACAAGCAATTTATGAAGGCCGGTAGGTACAGAGCTCGCATCTACGTCAAAGTAAATCGCACTTGTGACTTTCCCGCTTGCATCTGTAATCGGGTAAACAATGGTAGTCCATGTGCCATATTCGTCCGTGTAAAAGCTGCTTAATGCTGATTCATTAGATTGAAGCATTTTATTTACGGCTTGTGCATTTTCGTCAGGAAGAGTGTACATGTCCCCAATGTTCATCTTTAAGTCTTGGAAAGCTTGGACTAAATTTGTGGGAACGCCAATAATGGAGGTCTGATTACCTTCTGTTAGCTCTGTACCAAATATGTAAGCTTGGGCAACATTCGGATAAAAGGCGTGAATAGAATCGAGAAATTTGCGTAGATCTTGTTGAGCAGAGCCGTTATAATCTTTTTCATTCAATGCTTGTTGTACTTTTGTTTTATCAACATCTTCTGCCCATTTTTTAGTCAATACCTTAACTTGATCTTGCAGCTGCGTGGTGAGAATGTTCTTTTGAAGTATATAGCTGGATGTGATGAGAATAGCTCCTATTAATACGATGTTAAGAAAAGAGATTAATAGATTTTTACCAAAAAAGGACATAGTTCTCCACTTCAAGTTTTTCACGTTTTCTTCTCCTTTGAATTAGCAATTTAGTTTCATATACAACCTACCCCATATATATTTCGACAATTTGCTTTCTAAATGTTAGGTATTTATTAAAAGGGAGAGTAGAAGGTTATTCAAAAAGAACGGCGGCCCCCTAGTGAATGAAACGATGGGACCGCCGCTTGTCGGCAAAACTGGATTTTATGTTGTTTTTCCAACTCAATTCTTACTAAATCACTTTATTGTTTGAACAATATTTAAAAAATAAGATAAAAAAGAACAGACGGGTATGCTTTACACCAATAAATACCTGGATTGAATTGAGGGTTCTTAACTTTTCTGTCCCTTATAAAAGAAGTGAAATGAGCAAGGGTAGTGAAATGAGCGATAAGACTGAGCTAATAACAAATGCAGATGCAGCTTCCGTTTCCAGTGTTTCATAACGGGTAGCAATCATAGCGGCCACAGCCGAGCCGGGAAAAGCGACAAGCAGTACGGCTTTGCTTACATCTTCATGGGATAGTCCTATCAGAACAGCAATACCGAGCATAACAATAGGCATTACGATGGCTTTCAGCACAGCAATGCTAAGTGCTTTTGGACTGAACGTAATCTTCTTGATACCAATGGTTACCCCGATGGCAAATAGGGCTGTACCGGCGGTAACATTGCCGATTTGATCAAACATGGATTGTAAAAGTTTCGGAGCGTGGAATCCACATAGAGTCAATATGACACCAAACAAAGGTACGCAGGCAAGTGGCTCGCTGAGTCCATGAAGGACTGATTTCATAGTGACTTTAAATAAGTTGCCTTTAGTGCCGTCGGATTCTGTTGTTTTGCGCTGGCCGACCGTTCCCAAAATACTTGCAAGCGGATCAAGAATGGCATTAACGACGATCCCGGTAATTGCAATCGGGATGGCGACTGCCGCACTTCCGAACAAGCTGCCCAGAACCGGAATTCCCATGAATGCAAAAGAAGGCTGTGTTGAATTCAATGCGAACATAGAGGATTCAGTCAGGCCTTTTTTGGCAATTAAGCGATAAACAATGAGCAATACAATATAAAAGCCGATTACACCAAGTAGCAAAGCCACAAGAAAGGGCCACTTTTGAATCAACGTCTCTCTTGGTGTCGTCGTAATCCCAATAAACAAATGTGCGGGTAGAGCAAACTTCGTCACGAGTGTATTTAATCCCTTAGAAGAAGCGGGGTTAAAAGCTTTAAACAATCCTGCGAAATAACCAATTAAAATGACAAAGAAAATAGGAATTAAGATAATAAAAATATGACCTGTAGCCATGATGTCGCCTCCAATGAAGATGTCCGCCAAAAATGGCGGACATCAGTTAAATAATCACTTTGCGTATGCAAGTATAAATTTGATGTTGTTCGCTATTTTTTAAACCAGGACCGCTTCCTGACCATATTGTTTGATGGGTTTATATTTACAGTCCCACATCGCATCTCGAACTGCTTGTGCGATATCGTCCGGTTGATGACGCGCTACTCCATCCTGAACTGCTGCCTTGGCCACAGCCACGGCTACCGCTTCAGATACTTCGCGTAATTCATTGATTTTTGGCAGCAGGGAAGCACCAGGCTGCGACAAATCCACCATTTGAGCTACTGCATGGGCAGCTGCAGCAAACATGCTATCTGTTATGATTTTGGATTTTACCACGATTGCGCCAAGACCAAGACCCGGGAACACGAAAGCATTGTTGGATTGCCCAATTTCAAACTTAATATTGTTATAGATCACCGGCTCAAAAGGACTTCCTGTTGCAATCAGGGCTTTTCCTTCGGTCCAGTGGATCAAATCTTGCGGAGTTGCTTCTGCAAGTGGAGTCGGGTTGGACATAGGCATAATTATAGGACGTTCTGTATGTTTGGCCATTTCTTTAACGATTTCCTCACTAAATGCCCCACTAACACCGGAAGTACCAATCATAATCGTCGGTTTCACGCGGCGAATGACTTCAAGCAGAGGGATTTTTCCATCTTCAGCATGTTCCCAGTCACGGCATTCTGCAGCATCACGCGCATAAGGAACCTGAAATGGAAAAAGTCCTTCTGTTTCGTTGGTAAGCAGGCCACGGTAATCATAAGCCCAGAAGTTACGTCTTGCTTCTGCTTCTGACAGTCCTTCCAGCATCATGGCGGAGCTAATTTGGTCTGCATTGCCGATTCCGGCAGCTCCTGGACCAAAGACTAGAACCCGATGCTTGCTCAGTGGGATTCCGGACAATTGAACACCGGACATCACACCTGCGAGTGTAACCGCTCCAGTACCCTGAATGTCGTCATTAAAAGTCAAAATACTATTTCCGTATTTATTGATAATGTTCCGTGCATTGACATTGCCCAAATCTTCCCAGTGCAGCAGAGCATTCGGGAAAAAGGAAAGTGCAGCCTGAACATAAGTGTCAATAAATTGATCATATTGTTCTCCACGTACACGTTTGTGACGATTCCCCATATATAAAGGATCTTCCAATAGCTTCTCGTTGTTTGTACCTGCATCAAGAACAACTGCCAGCACCCGGCTAGGATCTATACCAGCAGCAGCTGTATACACAGCAAGCTTACCAATAGAGATATTAATACCTCCGACTCCCCAGTCCCCGATTCCCAAAATACTCTCGGAATCTGTGGCTACGATCAGGTCGATATCATCAGGGTCCAGGTTCAAATTCTTAAAAGCCTCTCCAATACCCGCCAGATTATCAATAGATAAATACATACCACCAGGCTTGTGATATTCATGACTGTATTCCTGTATAGCCTGGCCTACTGTTGGTGTATAAACAATCGGGAGCATTTCGCTTAGGTGCTCAGAGAGCAAACGATAATAAAGGACCGTATTGCGATTAAAAAGATCATTTAACGCAACATTTTTACGCAAATTATCCGGTTGGCTCTGAAATTGCTCGTAAACCCGTTGAACCTGCTCCTCAATAGTTAATATCGTAGGAGGAAGGAGACCGTCAAGTCCAAGTTGTTTCCGTTCTTCCAAGGTAAAAGCCACTCCTTTATTCAGCAGTGGGTTGGCAAGTAGATCTTTTCCGGTTAATTTGGTTTCGATAGATCCGTCTTCCGTAAAATGAAAAGCACGCATTTTTAATTCCTTCTTTCTAGAAAATTACATTTAGTTCATCCTTGAACAATTCGTGAACAAGTATACGCCTTATTTTAAACCAAGTGAACAAGTATGTTGTGTGAAAAATGGTTATATAAGTGTTTACATAAGAGAAATTATGAAAATGAAAGCGATTTTCAATGTTTTTTAAATGAAAATTTCATTTAATTTTCATAATATTTTCGGAAAATATTGATCTAATGTGATGTTTATCATAGTTTTTATAGGTGTGATTCGATTGAGTGTGCATAAAAAATAGCTTAACTTCATTTTATATAAACGAAGTTAAGCCATTTTTTGGGCTATAGGGATGTTTGAGGAACAATTCAATGCTTCGCAGCTTTATATTTAATGAATATCAGGCATTTAATTCTCCAATGCGATTGACGGCTTCATCAGTAGCTGTAGCAGAGCGTCGCATCCAGCTGTTACGCCATTTCAATTGCATTATGATGACGAGGGTAAAGGCACAGAACGTAAGTAGGCTCAGACAGATGAAGCCCGGCATATAGGAACCCGTTGATTTGTACAGATGACCCAGTATAAGAGGGAGAAAGTACCCGCCTATGCCACCAGCAGCGCCGACGATGCCGGTCATGAGCCCGATTTCGTTGCCGAAGCGCTGCGGCACGAGCTGGAATACAGAGCCGTTGCCAGCGCCAAGGCACATCATGCCTACGAACAGCAGCACAACTACCACGGTAAGTGGCGGTAAAAACGCAATGCCGGCGAGCATAATCCCGGCCCCCGCATACAAGTACATTAGCATGCGTGAACCACCAATCCGATCGGATAAAAAACCACCTACAGGACGAAAAAAGCTTCCGGCAATCACACAAACGGTTGCAAAATCGGCGGCATGTACCGCGGAGAGGCCATACTGGGTATTGAAGAAAATAGTCAAATAATTAGAAAGGCCAACGAATCCGCCAAACGTCACGCAATAAAAGGCACAGAATACCCAGGCATCCCTCTGTTTGAGCACCGAAGCATATTGCGACAGATTTTTTGGTGCCGGGCGGTGAGGGCTGTTGCGGGCAAAAATACTGAACAGAATGAAGACGATTAAGATGGGGAGGATGGCCAATCCGAAAACGGCTTCCCAACTGCCAAAATGTTGAGCAATGCGGTTGGCGAACAAAGTCGCAAGGACGGTACCGCTATTACCGGCTCCGGCAATTCCCATAGCCAAGCCTTGATGCTCTTTGGGGTACCATTGACCGGCTAACGGCAGCGCAGCTGCAAATGAAGCTCCAGCTACGCCCAGGAGTAGGGCAACAACGTATAATTGCTCCAGCGAATCAACCCACAGCCAGCCGAGCAAAAGCGGGATGATCGTGACAAGCATACCAATCTGTCCTGTGAGCTTGGGACCGATATAATCCGACATGAATCCGAGCACGAGCCGCAGCAGGGAACCACCGAGTATGGGTAGAGCGACAAGATTGGCTTTTTGTACAGGGTCCATTGGATAATCATTGGCAATTACAACGGCCAACGGTCCGATCATCCCCCATATCATAAAACTGATATCAAAATACAGAAAGGAACCAAATAAGGTGGGCTTGTGTCCGCTTTTCCAGAAACTTTTTTTGTTCATTCTCCATCTCTCCTGTTCTAATTGTTGTTCTTTGTCTGCAAAATGTAATTTGAACATGAAAAGCCGCAAATCGCCCCTACATGGTATCTAGGAAACGGTTTGCGGCTTCATTGCCGTGGTTGACACACTTCATTGTGAGTCGACTTGGTATGATCACGTTGGAGTGATTTTAATTCAAATTATAAAAAAGGATCTATTGTATGTCAATATACATAACACAAATGCGGGAAAAAATTAAATAAAAGGTGAAAATATAGTTTTTATGTATTGAATGTTGACATGACATTCACAATTCAGTAATCTTAGATACATATCGGCACAACGATGTGCCGACTTTTACGGCAACGGTGCCCTTTTCCATTGAATGGAGAAGGGCTTTTTCTGTCTTATTTTATTCGGAGAATGGGGCTGGTTTAACATGATGAAAAAACTGGTCGTCGTCGGCAATGGTATGGCAGGCATCAAATGTGTGGAGGAAATACTCAATTTGGAGCCAGAGCGGTTCCAAATCACGATATTTGGTGCAGAGCCCCGTCCCGGGTACAACCGAGTGCTCCTGTCCAAAATGCTTCAGGAGGAGAGCTCATTTAAACATATCGTTACCCATGACTGGGACTGGTATGAAGAGAACGGGGTAAAGCTGTACGCGGGTGAACGCGTCTGTCGTATTGATGTTGCAACCGGGATGGTGGAAACGGAATCCGGCATGAAAGAACCTTATGACATGCTCATATTGGCAACGGGCTCATTACCTTTCATTCCGCCCATTCCTGGAGTGCGAAAACAGGGAGTAATTGCTTTTCGTGATGTGAATGATTGTGAAACCATGGCTAGATATGCCAAAACATACCGCAGGGCCACGGTTATCGGAGGGGGGCTGTTAGGACTTGAAGCTGCTCAAGGCCTGCTGAATCTAGGGATGGAAACTGAGGTTGTTCATAATGCGCAGTATCTTATGAACCGTCAGCTTGACCGGACGGCAGCTGTGCTTCTGCAGCGAAAGTTGGAGGAACAGGGCATGAGGTTTCATTTGGCGAAGGAAACGGTCAACATCATAGGCCGAAACAGGGCGCAAGGCTTGATGTTTGCGGACGGGAACAGGCTGGACACGGATTTGGTTGTGCTGGCGGTTGGTATCCGACCGAATATCGAATTAGCTCAGGATAGCGGTCTGACTGTAAACCGCGCCATTGTCGTGGATGATTATATGCGCACGAGTATTCCTGGTATTTATGCCGTCGGCGAATGTGCTGAGCACCGGGGGATTTCATACGGACTGGTGGCGCCGCTATATGAGCAGGGCAAAGTGCTGGCAAAAGTTATTTGTGGTCGTGAAACGGCTCCCTATGAAGGGACGATTCCGTATGCGCAGCTCAAGGTAGCGGGGATCCATGTGTTTTCCGCAGGAGACATTCGCGATGAGGGAAACGAGACAGCAGTTATGGAATATAACGGGATGCTGGAGGTTTATAAAAAAGTGATGATGCACGGCGGTGCTGTCACTGGCGCCATTTTGTACGGAGATACGGCGGAAAGTACCTCGTTGCTCGGAATGGTACGGCGCGGGGCGTCCGCTACAGAGCTTACATCCCGGGATAACAGCCGGAGCAAAGCAGAGGATGCGGCAGCCGCACTGCCGGAAGAAGAAACGGTATGTGCGTGCAACGGCGTGAGTAAGGGGGCTATTTTGCGAGCGATTGCCACGGATAAGCTGAAGACGGTGGAAGAGGTGAAGAGCCGGACCAAAGCGTCCGGTTCCTGTGGGGGATGTCGGCCGCTGGTGGCTGCACTGGTCAAAAATAGTTTGTCCCGATCCACAGATTCCGGACCTGTAGTTACTCCAACCGCCCAAGAAATTGTCCCTGTTTGTGGATGTACGCATTACGATCATGATTCGCTTAAAACAGCTATGGTGGACGCAATCTGTCAGACTCCAGGTGAAGTAGTATCCCGTCTCGGTTGGACTAGACAGCAGGGGTGTGAATTGTGTCGTCCGGCTGTACTTTATTACTTGGAATCTCTCGGGTTGCGCGACAGATCTGCGACAAATCCATTAGGGGCTGGCGTTGCGGTTCAGGTCACACCGCAGTACGGAGGAGAGGCGCCCTCTGCGGGTCTGCGCTTTACGAACCTAAATGCCGAGGATCGGTCTTTTGTTGAGTCGGATCTGATGGATCAGGCATTTGTAGAAGTAGCCTGGCTAAGAGAGCAGTTGGCAACTTTATGGGGAAGTCTCGCATTGCCAGCATTAGTTAGAGTTGCTATTTGTCCTGGATCGGCGTATCCCGGAGGTGTACTTGTCCACGATATTGGAATATCTCGTTCTCCAGCAGGCTGGGAGGTCTATGCGGGTGGCCAGGCAGAGCATCCGGTTCGCCAGGGGCACCTGCTTGGATTGGAGGAAGACCCGACAGAAGCGGTTCTGCTGACTGCAACTTGCTTGCAAATATACCGACATAGTGCCCGGTATGGGGAAAAAATGTGGGAGTGGATTGAAAGGACTGGTGTTCTGGCATTACGGGAAAGTGTGCTTGACGCTGCTCTTCGAAGTGGTCTAGCGGGTAGTCTGCGGACCACAATGCTGACAGGATGACGGGTTGAGTTGGAGTTATGGCGAATTATCTATCGTGCAGACGATAAAATTCCGAAAAATGGCGAAAGGAAGGTGGCTTTGATGTGTCAGTCGGGAGAAGGCAAACCGGAAGCTGGGCTACATGTACCGTCAGTAATGGATACGCAGTGCCCGTTTTGCAGCGTGCAATGTAAGATGACCGTTAGCACGGGTACAGAGACACTTGCGGGTATCATTCGTACAGTGTATAAGGCGGAAGGGAAGCATAATGCAGCCTCGCAGGGTAGGTTGTGCATCAAGGGAATGAATGCGCATCAGCATGCGACTCATGCGGAAAGGCTGGTACAGCCCCTCATTCGCAAAGAGGGCCAACTGGTTCCCGTCAAGTGGGAGGAGGCGTTGGATACTATAGCTAGCAGTTTCTCTACGCTACTGTCCACACAAGGTCCTGATGCAATCGGAATTTACGGTGGAGGTTCACTCTCCAATGAAACGGCTTATTTACTCGGCAAATTTGCAAGAGTGGCTGTAGGTACGCGATATATCGACTATAACGGGCGCTTCTGCATGTCGGCAGCGGCATCCGCTGGCAGTAAAGTGTTTGGCATTGATCGCGGACTGACCTGCAGGCTGGCTGATATTCCGTTGGCTCGTTGTATTGTGCTCGCAGGTACGAATATCGCTGAATGCCAGCCGACCTTAATGCCTTACTTTCACCAGGCGAAGGAAAACGGCGCCTTTGTCATCGTAATTGACCCGCGCGCGACACCAACGGCGGCCGCCGCTGATTTGCACCTGCAAATCAAGCCGGGTACGGATGCTGTGCTGGCCAATGCCATGCTAAAGGTCATCGTGGATGAGGGATTTGCGAATGAAGAGTTTATCCGCAAGCGGACCAACGGCTATGACCAGCTGTTGACTCATTTGAAGGGTGTGGATCTGAGAGAATCGGCTGCGTTGTGCGGAATTGAAGTAGAAATGATCCAGCAGGCAGCACGTGCCTTTGGCAGTGTGGAGACGGGCATCGTTTTTACGGCCAGGGGTGTTGAACAGCAGACAGATGGACATATGGCGGTGCGTGCATTTCTTAATCTGGTGCTGGCCACTGGCAAGATTGGAAGGGAAGGATGCGGTTATGGAGCTATCACAGGTCAGGGAAACGGGCAAGGGGGACGAGAGCACGGCCAAAAGGCTGACCAGCTTCCTGGTTACAGATCGATTGAGGATGAAGAAGATCGAGCCTATGTGGCGTCCGTATGGGGAGTGAAACCAAGCAGTTTGCCAGGAAAAGGGGTGTCCGCCTATGAAATGATGGAGCTTGTCCATCAGAAACAAATCCAAGCTTTGTTCGTGATGGGCTCTAATCCTATTGTATCTAACCCGAATGTCCGGCTGGTGGAGAAAGCCCTCAAAAAGCTGAATCTGCTGGTTGTGGCGGATATGTTTCTCACGGAAACCGCGCGAATGGCTGACGTTGTTTTGCCTGTGACATCTTATTTGGAGAATATGGGGACGATGACCAATCTGGAGGGCCGCGTTCTGCTACGGGAAGCGGCGAGGCCCGCACCAGGCGAGGCTAGAGATGACTGGAACATTTTGTGTCAGGTGGCTGCAAAGCTAAACAAGGGCGGCTATTTCTCGTACAGGGATGCCGAGCATATCTTTGAAGAACTGCGGCTCGCCAGCCGGGGCGGTCCTTCCGATTACTACGGGATCACATACGACAGGCTGCGTCGTGAAGAAGGAGTATATTGGCCATGCCCGTCTACGGACAGAGCCGGTATGGATACAATGTTTCGGGAAACCTTTGCCCATTCTGATCAAAAGGCTGTTTTTACGGTGGTTGAAAGCTGTGGAGCAGGAGAGGAGATATCAGAGGAGTACCCGCTTATTTTGACGAACGGCCGTGTACTGGCTCACTATTTGACCGGTGCACAAACGCGCAGAAGTCCGTCGCTGGCCGCGCGAGAGATTGAGAATTATGTGGAAATTCATCCGCGGACAGCGCGACGCTGGCACATCAGGGACGGGGAGTGGGTAGAAATAGCATCACAGCGCGGCAGCTTCACTGTCCGCAGCCGGATCAAACCACATATCCGCGAAGATACGCTCTTCGTGCCCATGCATTGGGGTGGGATACAAAATGTTAATCGGGCGACCCGCCCTGATCTTGATCCGTTCTGTCGGATGCCTGGCTTCAAAACGGCAGCTGTACGCATCCGTCCCCTTCATCTGGCTGCAGCCGCAACCAGTGCAGATAACGAGGAATGGTCGGAGTTCTAGAGCAGGACGGAGTAAGTGACTTTTTCTTTGCATAAAAGGCCAGCCCCCTTGTATGAGTGAGGGAGCTAGCCTTTTTGAGTTGGACAGTTTAGGGCTCGTAATCACAGACTGCGTGACGCCAGTAATTATAAATGCAATCGGGTTTCAGATCTGTCTGCTCCCGTTTTTATTTCTGTTCTGAGCATGGCTTCCCGCCAGTGACAATACAAACCCCAGGCGTGCCCATTTTCTAGCAGCGGTTTGCAGGTATACAAACCTTCCTCTATGGAGTCAACTCGCCCTGCAACGAACAGTCGGACCGCACTGTTGAGTAACACTTGATTCGAAAAGGCTAAAGAAGCTATGCCTTGTAGCACTTCCTCCGTAATGCGCAGTTGTTCAGCGGGGGTCCAGTTATGCTCTGGTACCACCGAATCCAGTCCGTACATTTCCGGATCAATAACCTGTAATGATACCTCGCCGTTAGCAAGCAGGTAAGTCCGGGTCGGCCGATCGATGAACAGATCCTCCGATCCTTCGCTCCCTTGGACGATCAGAGCTCTGTGGTAATTCAGATTTTGTATGAGTTTCGCCGTCTTTTCGAACACGGTATTGTGGAAAACGCCGAATACAATATATGGGGAAGAACCGTAATCAACCAGTTTCTCGGCAGTATTCAGCACTGTGCGAAGCCCCAGTTCTTCGCGAATGGGCCGCATATCTCGCAGGGGCACACACCACTGTTCGGAGGCTACGAACAGTACACCAGTCAGCTTCGCGGCATGAACGGCGATTTCACGCGTCATGTTCCGGGGCGTTACTCCCATTTCCTGCAATAAAAGCGGGAGCGTAACACCCCATTTGGGAGGGAGGGGTGCACTACCATGCATCGTTACAGGAATTCCGCATGAGGCGAGTAGAAAGGCCGTTGCGAAGGTGGCAATAAATGAAGACTTCCTGCCATCATACGGACCGGCGAAATCAATACCTTTATGCATCGGGTAGCGATGGGTATATTTACGGCAGACGTTTACGAATGCTTCCAGCTCGCCAACACTCTCCATTTTAATGCGCTCCGCGGCAAAGAAAGCTCCGATTTGAGCAGGGGTTGCTGACTGGGTCATAATAAGTTCGGCAGCAGCTTCGGCTTCGGCGTAATTCAGATCCCGGGCGCCCCTTTTGCCACGACCCACTTCTTTTAATATTTCTATGATATTCATGTTCAGGCCCCTTTCAGATTTATGCTTTTAGCATTTGCTGTGCTTTGACGATGGAAATTGCCACATCAACGATACGTTTGCGTTCGTTCATTGCTTTTTTCCGCAGCACATCATATGCTTCCGCTTCCGGGATACCGTTTACTTCTCCAAGTATTCCTTTCGCCATATCAATCCATTTGCGTTCTTCCAACCGAGCGGTCAGTTGCTTGCGTTCACTTTGCCAGTGCTGGCGTTCAAAAAAGCGTTTGGCACTAAAATGAAGAGCCCAATTCAGCTCATGGGCTGCCATAGAAGGGGTTAGAATGCCATCAACAGTGACATCAGCTTCACAAGCCTCTGTCGATGATAACGCTGATTCTGCGCTGCACCACCAGAGCAACGGGACTGCTTTGGCTTGCTCCAGCCTGCCACCCCACATGCTGATCGTGCCGACAGGCATGTCTAGTACCGCCGCATCTGCATTAAGGATTAGCTGTTTGATTTCAGATTCATTGCGGCAGGGCAGAGTTAGGTATCCGTTGGATTCTAAAAGGTTTTCAGGTCCTGCCTGCCATGAGGAAACGGCGTGTGTCTGCTCAGATACATGGTCAGAATGTAAGTGAATTACCAACAAGGAACGCAAGCGGGCTCCTCCTCTCTGTAATATGAAGGGTAGTTAGCGATGGGGATGGTATTCATTGATAACAAATATGACATTGGATTTTATCCGTTTGCTTTATTTTTCCACCATCATCAAGTTAAAACGGACTTTTAAACCATTTTGGCGTGTTTTGGTCTGAAAATCAATCCTAATTTTGTAGGGGAGTGATATTTTATACGTCATAGACATGTTACATGGTGATAAAATATAATTTTTTATAAGTTAATGCGTAAGGAATGTTGACATATCATTTAAACCATTATATATTAGCTACAATACTTTTTAATTCCATACTCTGATGGATACAACGGCGTATTCGATGAAACGGCAATGGAGCCTGTTTTCTCATGTGGGGGATATTTTGAATCCCCATATGTGAAGCGGGCTTTTTATGTTTTGAGGATACAAATGGAAGGGGAGTGACCTGATGAACAATATCCAAAAGTTAGTGTTGATCGGCAACGGAATGGCGGGGATACGCACTCTCGAACATTTGCTGAAGCTTGCACCAGGTAGCTATGAGATTACGGTATTCGGGGCCGAGCCCCATCCAAACTATAACCGGATCATGCTGTCTTCCGTTCTGGCGGGAGGGGCTGGTTTGCAGGATATTGTCATCAACGACTGGAGTTGGTATGAAGACAACAATATTCGATTGTATACCAATGATCCTGTCACAGCTATCGACACGGAAAAGCAGCAGGTGACATCACGCTCCGGCGTATGCATCTCTTATGATTTGTTGTTGTTGGCAACGGGGTCTAAAGCCTTTATTCTGCCGCTTCCAGGGGCCGACAAGGATGGTGTTATCGGTTTCCGGGATATTCGTGACTGTGAAACGATGATGGAGACGGCGAAGACGCACAAAAAAGCAGCCGTCATCGGTGGCGGATTGCTTGGACTAGAGGCAGCCAGGGGGCTGCTTAACTTGGGGATGGACGTCACAGTTATCCATATTAACGGATATATTATGGATCGGCAGCTGGATGAGGCTGCTTCCCTTATGCTACGGCGCGAGCTGGAAGAGCAGGGAATGACATTTCTGGTCAATAAGCGGACGGCGGCTATAACAGGACGTCGCCGCGTGGAAGGGGTGAAATTTGCCGATGGCAGCGAGTTGGAAGCGGATCTGATCGTTATGGCGGTAGGCATCAAACCAGACATTGAACTGGCGGTGTCGGCGGGAATCCCTGTAAACCGCGGGATCATCGTAAATGATCACATGGAAACGAATATCCCCGGCATCTACGCCGTTGGAGAATGTGCAGAACACCGGGGAATCACTTACGGGCTGGTTGCTCCATTATATGAGCAAGGTGGTGTACTGGCTCAGCGACTCGCGGGAATGGAGACTCCCGGCTACAGTGGTTCAGTTACCTCGACAAGGTTGAAGGTATCGGGTGTCGACGTGTTTTCAGCAGGGGATTACAAGGATGAACCGGGAACACGTTCCCTGCGGTATCAGGATGATATTGGTAGCGTCTACAAAAAAATCGTAATCAAGGAAGAAAAACTGATCGGAGCCGTTCTGTTTGGGGATACGTCTGACGGAGCCATGCTGTTTTCGTTGATCAAAAGTGGCGAGTCGGTGGTTGGCCGAGAGAAAGAGTTATTACTTGGCTTCAATCCTGGTCAACCAGAAGCTAGTGGCTCCATGATGCTGGAGCAGATGCCTGATGACGAAATTGTATGTGGATGTAATGGTGTATCCAAGGGTGACATTGGAGAGGCGGTTGCGGCTGGCTGCCGGAGTGTCGGGGAGATTAAGGCATGCACAAAAGCATCGGCCTCATGTGGCGGCTGCAAGCCATTAGTGGAGGGACTCTTACAGCTATACGCAGGCGCAGAAGCCGGAGAAACGATGAAAGAGGGTATTTGTAGTTGTACGACGCTTGACCGGGAAGCGATCATTGATGGCATTCGGGAGATGGGATTAAAGAGTGTCAAAGAAGTGATGAATGTGCTGGGATGGAACGAACCGGAAGGTTGCACTAAATGTCGGCCGGCCCTCAATTATTATCTAGGTATGCTATGGCCACTGGATTATGAAGATGAGAAGGAATCCAGATTTACGAATGAACGGTACCATGCCAATATACAAAAAGATGGCACCTATTCTGTCGTGCCCCGCATTTATGGAGGAGTTACTTCACCTGCCGACCTGAAGAAAATTGCTGCTGTCGCGGAGAAATACAATGTGCCTCTGGTTAAATTTACGGGTGGTCAACGTCTTGACCTGCTTGGTGTGAAAAAAGAGGATTTGCCAGGGATCTGGGCCGAGTTGGATATGCCGTCTGGATATGCCTATGGAAAGACGCTGCGAACGGTTAAGACGTGTGTAGGTAATACCTTTTGCCGCTTTGGCACGCAGGATGCTATGGGGATGGGCATCCGGTTGGAAAAGGCATTTGAACGTCTGAATGCTCCATCCAAAGTCAAACTGGCTGTGTCCGGTTGCCCGCGTAACTGCGCTGAAGCGACGATCAAGGATTTGGGCGTCGTTGCTATTGACGGTGGCTGGGGGATCTACGTTGGAGGTAACGGGGGTATCAAGGTTCGGGCAGCTGAACTACTTTGTACCGTTAGAACCGAGGATGAAGTGATGGAATGGACCGGTGCCTATCTGCAGTATTATCGTGAGCAGGCCAATTGGAACGAACGCACAGCCCATTGGTTGGAACGGGTCGGAGTGGAATCCATCAAACAGGCACTTTCGGATGCAGAGACGAGGAAGCAACTGGTGACCAGAATTGAAGAGACATTAAGCACGACGACTGATCCGTGGCACGAAATTATTCACAACGAAGAGCTGCGCAAAAATTTTGTGCAGCTGCCGGAACTTAAGCCAGTAATGGAATAGGGGGCTGACAAAATGGAGACCAATACGACAACCAACAGAATCAGAATAGCTAATTTGAACGAAATTGACCGACGTGGAGCAAGGACAGTTCGCATTCATGATACAGAAATAGCTGTATTCCGTCTGAGCGATGGCAGCGTGCATGCACTTGAGAATCGTTGTCCGCACAAAGGGGGACGGTTATCCGAAGGAATGATATGTGGCTCAGCAATCCATTGTCCGCTCCATGACTGGAAAGTTGACCTTTCCACTGGCCGGGTGCAAGAGCCAGATACTGGATGTGTGACTGCTTACCCGACGGAGATTGACGGTGAGAGCGGGGCGGTTTATATCGTAATCTAAGAGTTCTATGCGTATTGTGCTGAGGTCCTGTTTTTTTTCTTCTATATAAATAGAAGGATTAAGGTGAAAAGCTTTGCTGAAGAAAAAATGACATTGTTAAATTACAATGATCTGAGTATACAGAAAAGTCGACCCTATCTTTCCGGGCGGCTTTTTTATCTTATAAGTATCATTTTGATTAAAAAACAGGATAACTGGATTTATCTCTAGACAAACAAAAAAGCCTTGAATATCAAGGCTTTTGACGAATAGGACGGATGGGGATCGAACCCATGACCCTTACCCTGTCAAGATAATGCTCTCCCGCTGAGCTACCGTCCTTCGGTTATTAGATAATATCATGTATTAACCATATATGTAAAGTGAAAAAATAGAAGTCAGCCTGTACTTCATGACCATTTATATATATAATTCGAATTTAGTGAGTTTACAAATTTGGAGTTAATGATAGGGGGAACAGGTGATGGCCGCAGAAATTATAAGTGTAACAACAGAGGAGCAGCTACAGGAGGCAATATCGATCCGTACCAAAGTGTTTGTCGATGAGCAAAAGGTTCCTCTCGATTTAGAAATTGACCATTATGACAAGCTGGGAGATACGGCCCATCATTTGCTAATTTGTGAACATGGTGAAATGGTGGCCACTGGTCGGTTGACATACTATGAGGAAGATACAGCTAAAATGCAACGTATTGCCGTTCTCAAGGAGCATCGTGCCGCAGGCTATGGACGTGTATTACTGCTAGCACTGGAGGAACGTGCACGTGAATTGGGGTTAAGATACTCGTTGCTAGATGCCCAATGTCAAGCCGAGAAGTTTTACGAAAAGCTTGGCTACGAGACGATCTCCGATGAACCTTTTGACGATGCGGGAATACCGCATGTTCGTATGCGCAAAAAGTTGTAGTCGGCAGCGCAAGGTGCATACAAATCTGTACAATGCGCATGCTAGTAAAAGTTCCTCCACTATACTATGGATAAGGAGCGATACAGCATGGCTAATACAGAACGGGAGCAAATTACAGCAGTACGTAAAAACGGGGATGGCGACCTTATGTCTTTTCAGACATCTACCGGTCGGATTTTAGATTATAGCCAGGCTTTGAATGAGATTGAGACAGGCTCAATTGCAGGCGTTAACGTTTTCAAGGCCAAGGATGGCAGCAAACGAATTCGGGGAGATGCCGACGGAGATCCTTCTAATAACCTGGATCAACTGCCATTGTTCTGACCTTAACTCGCAACACTAGCATTATATTTAAGAACAGCAAGCCGCCTGGCTTTCCTACAAAGGATAGCCAGGCGGCTTTTTGTTAATTGTTAAGCTGTATTTAGCATGCTACTCTGCACGTTCCAACTCTGCAAGTTGATATAATCGTTGCTGTTCCAGAAAGGACATGACGCCAGCTTTATCCCTGAATTGTTCCATATCATCACTATAGTGCATCAGACGAATCAACTCTTGAAGAGATGGCGCCAAGCTTAGCAGCTCGTCCAACGTCGTATGGACTTCTCCGGCACCTTGTAATTGAACCTCATGCAGAATACTCCGACATCCTCGTTCATGCACCAGATGATGAAGCAAATCAGGGTCAAAAACCATATCTGCACTATAAAAAAGGCGGTCATTTATGAATAAGGAATAACTGTTTTTACCAGGAATATGCCGTGTAGGGATCAGCTCCACCTGGATACCGGATACTAATGTAGTGGGCACGCCAGGCGTTATTACGTTTACCTCGAATACATCTTCAAGCTTGTCAATCATACCCTGCTGTGACATCCCGCCCTTGAGTGTATGCTCCCATAAAGGGTGGATTAGGGGTTCGGCGATATAAAGTAGAGGCTTGCGACGATGGAGAATGTTCATTTGAAAACCGAATTCCTCCAAACCTCCGACATGATCTGCGTGAATATGTGTGATTAAAATGGCGTCAATATCAGGCAAAGGAACGCGCATTTGGTGTAATGCTAACGAAGCGGTTGTACCACAATCGATTAGCAGTTTGCCTTCTCCGCTGTCCAGCAGCGCGTTGTTGTTGTAATAATGTTTGGCAAAGGCACTGCCTGTGCCAAGCATTTGTATCGTTAGGCTCATAATGGATCTATCCTCCAGACTTTGTGTACTAGGACATTCTACAGTCGTATTTTACCACCTATGCTGCTGGAACTAAAGATTTGGCTCCTTCTGTAAAAACTTTGGACAATTTGTGAAACACAGCGCAACTTGTGCGGCTGAGCTAGGTATAAATGTACGACAGAAGGTTTTTAACAGATGACGATGGAGGGATTAGTAGTGATGAAATGGAGAAGAGTGATGGCCCTAATGATGGCCTTTTCAATAATGGGAGGGACCGCCATTTCGGCGGAATCCGCCAAGGACCAAGTGCAGTTGATTATTAATGGAGAGGTGTCAAAAGATGGTGCAGTTGTCATTGATGGGAAGACTTATGTGCCCATCCGTGATTTTAACGGACTTGTAAATTTTGATCCATCCGGTGGAAAAGTTGTTTTCGACCAGCCTAACGTGCATATGTTCCTGTTTAAGGGAGATACTGTGTTTGGTAACGTGAATAAAGGCAATAAAGTGAAATTTAATGTATTTAGTCAAATTGATACCTTGAAAACAGATATCTCCGGAGTGAAGGTAGCGATCACCGACCCTTCGGGCAACGTGAAGGATATTCAGTCTCAAGATATCAAAGGAGCGCAAAAGGATAACTTCTGGTTCCGTACGAACGACTTTACGTATGATTTCAAAACAGCAGGGAATTACCGGGTTGGTTTCTATATTAAAGAGAGCAAAGACGGCAGCTATACCTTGGTGTCCGAAAAAGTCATTACAGCGATAAATTAGGCATACCACAAATTGACCTGCACCCTTGATCATGTTACGATACGGGGGAAAATAAAACAATTTGAAGGTAGGTATTTCCATGAGTGATCACAAACATGAACACGGTGAAGCCTGCAACCACGATCATGACCACGAACATGAAGAAATGGTTCTTACGCTAACTGATGAAAATGGTAAAGATGTAGAAATGGTGCTGGTAGAGACCTTTGATGTAGAAGATCACGTTTATGCTCTTCTGCTTGAGCGAGGCAATCCCGAAGCGGATGGCATTATTCTTCGTATGGAAGAAGAAAACGAAGAAATGGTGCTTTACAATATTGAGGACGAAGATGAGTGGAAACGTGTAGAAGCTGCATATAGCGAGCTTGTTGCCCAATACGAATAGAATTGGAAATAGCAGCTGTTATAAGCTCTTCAAGAAAAAAAAGCCCCCAAATAGGGGCTTTTTTTGTTAACTATCAACATATTTTGTAAGCATGTGTTGTCCGATCAATATTATGAAATAGCGTCAGTCTCGACGATAACCTTCACCTGATGTACTGTTCGGTCCTCAGGTCCTTTAACAGGCAGGCCTACTTCTACATGATCAACAATATAATCAATATTGTCCTGCGAAATAACTTCTCCTGGCAGTAAGATCGGAATACCCGGTGGATACACATAAATGAATTCTGCAATAATGCGACCAGCAGATTCCTTGAAGGGCACGATTTCCGTATCTCCATAAAAAGCGTCTCTTGGAATGAGGGAGAGCTGAGGGATATCTGGTATCTTTACAACCAGCTCATGCTCCTGACCTGTGGAATAGTGCAGAGAAGCCAGCTCACGCAGAGCTTTCAACAAAATTTCAATTTCCTCTTTGGTATCCCCAGGGGTCACCAAACAAAGAATATTGTACATATCGCTAAGTTCAACCTCGATATTATAGTGATCTCTCAGCCAATTTTCCACATCGTATCCGGTAAGGCCCAAATGGCGGATATGAACCGTAATTTTGGTTGGATCATAATCGTAGGTAGCTTCCGTGCCGAGAATTTCACTACCAAAGCAATATAGCCCTTCAATCTTGTTAACCTCTGAGCGGCAATATTCAGCCAAATCAAGGGCGCGTTGTGCTATTTCATGACCGTTAAGGGCCAGATTACGTCGGGATGTGTCTAACGAAGCCAACAGAATATACGAAGTCGACGTTGTTGTCAGCATACTGAAAATCGTTTGTACACGCTGCGGATTAACGAATCCGTTTTTCGTATTTACATTCAGGATTGAGCTTTGAGTCAAGGAACCACCCAGCTTGTGAACGCTTGTAGCTGACATGTCTGCTCCCGCCTCCATGGCGGACATCGGTAGATCAGAGTGAAAATGAATCAGTACTCCATGAGCCTCATCGACCAGGACCGGCACATTATAGCTGTGAGCGAGATCTACAATTTCCTTCAAATCGGCGCACACACCGTAATATGTCGGGTTGATAACAAGGACGCCCTTGGCGTCAGGGTGGCGTTCCAATGCCCGGCGTACGGACTTGGTTGTAACCCCGTGGTGAATACCGAGATTCTCATCACTGACTGGAGAAATGAATACCGGCTTCGCACCAGCGAAGATAATGGCAGACATTATAGATTTGTGTATGTTTCGGGGTACAATAATTTTATCACCAGGCATGCAAATCGACATAATCATGGTGATGATGGCTCCGCTTGTCCCCTGTACACTGTAATACGTATAATCAGCTCCGAAGGCCTCTGCTGCAAGCTTTTGAGCTTCTTCGATGACGCCTGAAGGCTGATGCAGATCGTCCAATGGAGCGATGTTGATCATATCTATGGAAAAGGCATTATCCCCCATAAATTCGCGAAATTCCGAATCTGCTCCCACTCCCTTTTTATGACCTGGGATGTGAAATTGAACCGGGTTGCTCTGAGCATGCTTTTTCAAAGCAGTAAAAAGCGGGGTGTTGCTTTGATTCATTAGTGTTGTCACAACCTTTCGTGCAGGATTTCGACAATCCTGTGCAAGTGATAATAGAACAAAATTGAGTATAGCAGTTTAAAGTAGGAATGCAAGCGATTGAGGGCGCATTTATTTGCGAAAGAGTGGAGTAGGCGGAGAACCCGGTCTTTATAGCCAAAAAATGAAGGTGGAGGATGTGGATTAGATGAGACAAATAGGACGAAAAAAAGCTCCGCAGCGGTTGTGGGTTCCTTTCTTTACTAAATTATGGGTTTTGGTATTTCTGGTCGAATTTATGAAAGGATCACTTCTGGTATCCATCCTGCCGGTATATATGGGAGAAACGCTTGGTTTGTCGGCCGGGATTATTGGTTTGGCCTTTTCACTTCAGTATTTTGGAGACAACGCGTTTCGGGCACCGGCGGGCTGGATGGCTGAACGACTCGGCTACCGTGGAACGATGTCGACCGCGCTGTTGTTTACGCTTGTAGCGATTATTATGCTGAGCGTACTGACAGAGCCTGTGTGGCTCGTCGTCGCGTGTCTGCTGCTCGGTCTAGGTACTTCTCCGCTCTGGCCTTGTGTTATGACCGGAACGACTGAAATGTCCGGGCCTAATAACAGCAATGGCGCGGCGATGGGTACACTGGAAATTGCGTCTATGGGCGGAACGGGATTGGGCCCGCTCATTATGAACTTCGCCATATCCCACTATGGACATTCTTACGGCATGGTGTTCATGATGTTGATAGGATGCAGTATTGTGTTGTTGTTGGTTGCTCTGATGCTGCCAGGACCGAAAAGGTCTGCTGACAAAGATGACCTCAAACAGAGCGCTCTAGTGTCGTCTGATGGGTACATAAAGCAGAAGCGGGGGACTCTAAGGGGAATCCAAGAGACGATCGGCGTACTCAAAACAAAGCTTAACGTCAATCCGTTAATTTACCCGGCGCTGTTTTTGCAGTCTTTTGTTATCGGTTTGATCAGCCCAGTACTTACGCTATACGCTCGGACGGACCTTGGGATTTCACCGAACTTGTACAGCGTGCTCCTGATTGCAGGCGGTGGGGTGACTGTGCTGGCACTGATCCCTTGCGGCAAATTGGTCGACCGACTTGGAACGGAGTATTTTCTACATGTTGGCTTTTTGTTAGCCGGAATTACGCTGTTTTTCTTCTCAATCGTTCGATCTATTCCGCTGGTGTTTGTATCCGTAGCGCTTATTGGTTTGGGATATGCGCTCATTTTGCCTGCATGGAACACGTTTCTTGCCCGACTGATTCCGGAAAACGAGCGAGCAACGGTATGGGGCTTTTTTTTAACACTTCAAGGCTCCGGCATGGTTATAGGCCCGCTCGTTTCAGGAGTGCTATGGGACCGTGCTGGACACACAGCTCCATTTATCATCAGTGGGGTCGTGATGCTGCTCATGTTTGGCTGCCACTTGGCTCTGGCGCGGAATCCACGCAGGAAGACTGTGGAGGCCTGAACAGCGCCTTGAAAAGCAGCGAGGGCTACTCTTTTGAGAAAGACATTCGGTACAGCGGCAGCAAATGCTCAAAGGTGGAACGCACCGTCTGCAGCAATGCTGCTCCGTCACTGGCGAGAGGGTCATTACGATCAATACGGAGCCCACACATGACCTCGGCTTTTTTTACCTGTTGCAGCTTGTGGATGATCGTTTGAAACTCTTCAGTGTCCATGTGCTGCTGTTCTGTACCTTCTGGAGCCATATGATCCATGGACCAGTAAAAATGGCCCGGTATGTTAGAGCGCACATCGCTCAGGTTGGCTTCAAGCGCCTGGGCAAACGTTATTTTATTGGGACTTTCATAAATGACTGCGAATATGACGAAAATATGGGAAGCAAACATACCTACCTCGAAATGGGGCAACGCCTTATACCCGCGCTTATTTGCCGCCCAGGCTACCCATGTATCTATCGGGGGATTGACTTTGCGTCGTGCATGCTTGGCAACGTGAACATACATAGGCTCCCCACATAAGTCTGTTAGAAATGGAGCTAATTCCTCGCCAATCGCTTCCAGCTTGGGCCGAATCTGCTGAATCAGCACTTCCATACGAGGCTCCAACCCCGGTATTTCAAAAACATCGAAGTCCTTTGCAGTAAATCCACTAAATGTCATTCCTTTTCCTCCTGTAAATGGGTTAAGCCATGTCGTGTGGCGTAATATGTCCGATTATAGCATAATGTCAGCGGGCTTGACCGACTTTAGGCCAGGCTCGGTACAAGCATATAAGGCAAAAGTAGGATTGTGCGCTGTTACTCATAAAAATAGGTCAAATAACCAAGTACCCTTACATAAAATGAAGTATAAAATAGAGCAAGGGAAGATCAAGCGGGAAAGCCGCAGGCTTGCTGTAGCCGGACTTCTTGAATCGGACTTGAAAAAGGAGGGAATGCCGTGAACAAGGGCTGTGAGGTAGAATATTGCAATCTAGAGCTCCGGTTTAGCCGTCGGCATATCCATAATCTGATCAAGGATTTGATATCGGAAGGGTATTCGCTGTACTGGAGCGAGGATGAGTCGTATCTGGTTTTGTCGGTGAGAACCGGGCGCAAGCTGGTGAAGCTCCGTTTTCAACAATTGCGCACAGGACACTACAAGCTGGCTGGAGATTATGTAATTCGCGATGCCAAGCTGGCTGAGTGGCTGGAGAAGCTGATTGGAAGCACCCGGGGCCATGCCATTGTCAAAAGAGTCAAGGACCATCATATTTTAGTAGAAAATATTTTGTTTGGTGAGGTCATTCGTCTGGTCGAGGTTACAGGCTTTAAGCAGCGTGTTATTTATCAGAAGGGACCGGTGCTGTCAGCACAGGAAATGGAGGATATGTACGCTTCCAATGAAGGAGAAACCCGACTGCTGCTGCTTAAAATGGAAGTGGACGATGCATTGGAGAAGCTGTTCACAGCGATGACAGATGGAGATAAGGCTGAAATCGGGAATTGCCATGAGCGCCTGCAAACGCTATCCCACCAACTGCTGATGATGGAAGCGTAGTACATCTGAACACCTCATGTAAATGGGGTGTTTTCATCTGTGAATAGACAGGGGTTCACTTCTTACACCAAAAACGTTAAAATAGAAGTGCACGTATTCCGATTCACATAAAGTGTAATGCGGTAAAGCGGCGATATAGAAGACAAAATATGTTGCAAAGGATGAGGAACCAGATGGCAAAACAGCAAATTGGTGTGATCGGCCTGGCGGTAATGGGTAAGAATTTAGCCCTTAATATTGAGAGCAGAGGCTTCACTGTCTCGGTTTTTAATCGTTCTCCAGAAAAAACGCACGATCTTATCAAAGAAGCAGAAGGTAAAAAACTGACGGGTACTTTCTCCATTGAAGAATTTGTGAACTCATTGGAATCGCCCCGTAAAATCCTGATCATGGTTCAAGCTGGTAAAGCTACAGATGCCACGATTGAACAGCTTGTGCCTCATCTGGACAAGGGCGACATTATTATAGACGGAGGCAATGCCTACTTCCCTGATACACAGCGCCGCAGCAAGGAGCTGGAGGAAAAAGGACTTCGCTTTATTGGTACAGGCGTGTCCGGTGGTGAAGAAGGTGCCTTGAATGGTCCTGCGATCATGCCGGGTGGACAAGAAAGTGCCTATAAACTGGTAGAGCCGATTCTAACGGCAATCTCTGCTAAAGTGGAAGGCGACCCATGCTGTACATATATCGGTCCCGACGGTGCTGGTCACTATGTAAAAATGGTGCATAACGGTATCGAATACGGTGACATGCAATTGATCGGTGAAGCGTATCACCTGTTAAAATCAGTCCTAAACGTGAATGCAGAAGAGCTGCATGAAATCTTCACGGAATGGAATAAAGGGGAACTGGACAGCTACCTGATCGAAATTACAGCTGACATCTTCTCCCAGTACGATGCTGAAACAGGCAAGCCAATGGTAGATGTTATCTTGGATGCTGCAGGTCAAAAAGGTACAGGTAAATGGACAAGCCAAAGCGCTTTGGATCTGGGTGTGCCATTGTCCATGATTACTGAATCTGTATTTTCCCGCTTCTTGTCTGCTATGAAAGACGAGCGCATTGCGGCAAGCAAAGTGCTGAGCGGTCCTAATGCTGAGTCCTTCAGTGGCGACAAGAAAGAATTTATCGAAAGCGTACGTAAAGCACTGTTTGCAAGTAAAATTGTGTCCTATGCTCAAGGTTTTGCTCAAATGCGTGCAGCTTCCGATGAATATGATTGGGATTTGAAATACGGAAAAATTGCTATGATCTTCCGCGGCGGTTGCATTATCCGCTCGCAATTCCTGCAAAATATCAAGGATGCATATGACCGCGATCCTGCCTTGAAAAACCTGTTGCTGGATTCTTACTTCAAAAATGTAGTTGAAACGTATCAAGATGCATGGCGTCAAGTGATTTCCGTGGCTGTATCCCAAGGTATTCCAGTGCCTGGTTTCTCCAGCGCGCTTGCATACTATGACAGCTACCGCACTGAGCGTTTGCCAGCAAATCTGTTGCAAGCACAACGTGACTACTTTGGTGCCCATACGTTCAAACGTGTGGACAAAGAAGGCGTATTCCATCATCAATGGTTCTAATGAACGGATGGATATGCATGAATAGCATTATGTAGTACAACGGAAGCTTTTTTGCCCTATGGGTAGAAGAAGCTTCCGTTTTTTAATTTATAATTATGGATACGATTATGATGGCAGTAGAGGATTGTGTAATCTTTTGACGCTATGGTATGATAGGGACAAAATATTTTAATGCATTACCGCGTCTAAGCTTTGAGTTAAAACAAAAGAGACGGGAAGGTTCCCGTCTCTTTTGTGAAGTAGGTATTCTATTGCTCCTGTGACCATTGCAGCATGCCGCCAGTCATGTTAGTACAGCCTTCATAACCTAGCTGCTGTAGATATTCGCAGGCTCGTTCACTGCGATAACCGCTCCGGCAAATAAAGATAATTTCACCGGTGCGTTCAATTTCTTCAAGACGACCCGGAAGCTGTCCGAGCGGAATGTGCTTGGCACCTTCAATCATGCCTTCCGCTACTTCTTCCGCTTCGCGGACGTCAATTAGTTGCAATTGCTCTCCTGCTTGCAGACGTGCGCGCAACTCAGAAGGTTCAATCAGGGCGATTTGCGTCATGGCCGGACCTCTTTTCTGATATATAATGGGTGCTACGTATGTTTTTGGCGTGTGCAAAATGTCACACACACTCTATGTATGATAGCTAAGCTATCTCTTGGATGTCAATCGGCTTAATCTTGAAGGCGGGTATAGATTAATTAACCGACGGGATTCACTCGGGCGACCTAGATTAATATTTCTTATTTTTTTGGGTGGAGAAATGAATGCTACAACTTGTATAATTAACGTATAATAGGATGGTTGAACCGAAAAGGAGCATGTACATTATGGATGTTATCGTTAGACCTACCCCTTCCTTGCAAGGAGAGATTGGGGCCCTGTCCTCTAAAAACTACACTACTCGTTATCTGCTCACTGCGGCACTTGCTGAGGGACAAAGTACCATTTATTATCCTGCCCATAGTGAAGACAGTGATGCTATGCGTCGTTGTATCGCCGATCTGGGTGCAGTACTGGAAGAGGATGATGAAAAAATAGTTATTACAGGTTTTGGTAGCCATCCTCAAGCTGTGAAGGAATTGAATGTGGGAAATGCAGGAGCGGTGCTCCGTTTTTTGATGGGTATTGCATCTCTATGTCCGGATGTTACATTTGTTAATACATATCCCGACTCATTGGGCAAAAGACCACATGATGATCTAATCGATGCACTGGGGCAATTGGGTGTGAAAGTAGACCATCGTGAAGGTAAGTTGCCAATTCGTATTCAGGGTGGTCAGGCGAAAGGCGGTAAAATTCAGGTGTCCGGCTCGGTTAGCTCACAATATTTGAGCGCCCTGCTATTCCTTACGCCTTTACTGGAGGAAGACAGTGAAATCGAAGTGCTGCATGATTTGAAATCCAAGGTGGTCATTGGGCAGACTCTGGAGGTATTGCAAGAGGCTGGTATTATCATTCATGCAAGCGATGATTACATGTTTTTCCGTGTCCCGGGACGGCAATCCTATCAGCCACGTACGTATACGGTACAGGGAGACTATCCAGGGAGTGCAGCGGTGCTGGCGGCTGCTGCAGTAACGAATTCCGATGTTACCATCCATCGTCTTAAGGAGCAGAGCAAACAGGGAGAACGCGCTATCGTAGATGTGCTGCGCATGATGGAAGTACCACTGACACATGAGAACGATACCGTCGTTGTGAAGGGCAATGGTCGATTGAAAGCAGTCGAATTTGACGGTGATGCTGCAACAGACGCTGTGCTTGCAATGGTGGCTGCGGCTGTATTTGCTGAAGGCACGTCCCGTTTTTATAACGTGGAAAATTTACGATATAAGGAATGTGACCGCATTACCGATTATTTGAATGAGCTGACCAAGGCTGGAGCTCAGGTAGAAGAACGCCAAGCGGAAATTATCGTACATGGCAGACCGGAGGGTGTCGAAGGTGGCGTGGAAATTAATGCGCATTTTGATCACCGTGTTATTATGGCCTTGACGATTGTTGGTTTGCGCGCACAGAAGCCGTTAGTGATTAAGGACGCACATCATGTCGCCAAATCGTATCCGCAGTATTTTGACCATCTAACGACGCTTGGTGCTTCTGTAGAATGGGTAAAATAAAAACAAACGAAGATGCGAATAGGAGGGAACAGGATGGCTTTTGAAAATCCGTCGAGAGAAGAGATTAAAACCATTTTGGAACAAGTAGGCAATATAGCGGTTGTTGGTTTGTCTGATAAATCAGATCGAACTTCTTATATGGTTTCTTATGCCATGCAGAAGCGGGGATACCGGATTATTCCGGTTAACCCTGCAGCGGCAGGGCAAACGATCCTTGGGGAGACTTGTTATGCCAGTCTTGCTGAAGTACCTGAGCCTGTGGAGCTGGTCAATGTATTCCGCCGCAGTGAATACTGTGCAGAGGTTGCGCGTGAAGCAGCTGCTATTGGAGCTAAGGTTTTGTGGCTTCAACAGGGAATTATAAGCCAGGAAGCCGCTGACATTGCGCAGGAGCATGGAATGACGGTTATTATGGACCGTTGCATTAAGGTGGAGGACTCAGTGACCCAGGCTGTGCGTAAAGGATAAACATGGATCAGTAATCTGTGCTATACGCAGATGAATAAAAACCTTCTTCCCTTGCTTCACAGGGTTGAAGGTTTTTGGTGCGAAATGAGGAATATGGTACAGTATATTATCCTCTCAGGAATTCATATAATGTATGTATGCCTTGTTGATGAAATGGATCTAAACGGATTCATAGTGTTATCTTGTGATGATAAAGCTTTGGACCTGTAGTAGCGTAAATAAATATTTTGGCAGATGGAATCATTGCTTTGACAAAAGTATTTATTCGGCTTACCATCAGGGATAGAAAGGAGAGGAATGCCATGAATTGGCTCGGATCCTTACAACAGCTCGGTCGTGCTGTCATGCTCCCGACGATGGTGCTACCAGCCGCTGCAATATTGCTAAGTCTCGGCAGCCTTCCTTGGTCGACATGGGGATTCCCCATGGTGTCTGATATGGCAAATGCGGCGGGACACGGGATTTTTTATTTTTTGCCATATTTATTTGCGGTTGGTGTTGCCCTGGGTATGTCGAATCAGGCAGGTCAGGCGGGACTGGCAGCATTGGCTGGTATGGCTATATACGATCAGGTCACATTGAGATTTGGAAACGGACTCATTCAACCGGCGACGCTCATTGGTATCATTTTGGGGGTCATTTCAGGGGTGGCCTATAATCGCTTCAAAAGCATCAAATTGCCCGAGGTGCTTCAATTTTTTGGAGGTACCCGATTTGTTCTGCTGCTTATTGGCCTCTTCTCGGCTGTGTTTGCAGGACTCATGCTAATTATTGCCCCACTCATACAGAGAGGGCTGCAATTTATAGTAGGTTTGGAATCGAGCTTGGGCGGCTTTGGACTGTTTATCTACGGTATTCTATACCGACTACTGGCGGCCTTTGGTCTTCACCATCTGCTTAATAATATTTTTTGGTTTCAACTGGGTACATATAAAACGCCGTCTGGTAACGTTGTGCAGGGAGATTTACCCCGGTTTTTTGCTGGCGATCCGACAGCGGGCTATTTCATGTCCGGGTTGTTCCCCATTATGATGTTTGCGATCCCTGCCATTGCGCTGGCGATCATTCAGGAAGCGCGTGAAGATTTGAAGCCAAAGGTGCAAAAAACATTTTTGACAGCTGCGCTTGTTTGCTTTTTTACTGGAGTGTCGGAACAGATTGAGTTTGCCTTTTTGTTTGCTGCTCCTTATTTGTTCCTCGTGCATGCAGTTATGTCTGGGCTGGCCATGTGGCTTACCTTTGAGCTGGATATTCATCACGGATTTTCCTATTCGGCGGGTTTTATAGATTATGTCCTTAATTTTCATCTCTCACATAACGCCTGGTTGTTAATTCCAGTGGGAGTCGCGTACGGGCTTGTGTATTATGTACTGTTTCGATGGGCTATCCGGCGGTTCCGTATTCCAACTCCTGGACGCGAGGAAGGTTCGGTTCTGGAGGATTGGGCCGGCAATATTCCTTATAGTGCTCCGCTTATTTTGGAAGCACTTGGCGGGAAGGAAAATATTGTGCAAGTAGAGGCCTGCATCACACGTTTGCGGCTGACCGTCCACAATGACAGGCTGATTGATACCGGAGCGATGAAGGCTTTGGGATCGGCTGGGCTTATCAATCTGGGTGGGGGTAATTTGCAGGTTGTATTCGGAACGTATTCAGAACTGATTCGTGAGGAAATCGCGAAGCTGATGGAGCGTGATCTCCCTCAAATTTTGTTCAACGCTCCTGTACATGGAAAAATGCTACCGATTCATGAAGTGCCTGACAAAATTTTTGCGACGAAGCTGGTTGGGGACGGTGTTGCTTTTGTTCCTGAACGCGGTGAACTTGTTTCTCCGGTGTATGGTACTGTGATGCATTTGTATCCGACCATGCACGCTTTAGGCATCTCCACACGAGAAGGACTTGAAGTTCTACTTCACATCGGGATTGATACTTCACAGCTAAAAGGGAATTTTACTGCTATGGTAGAAGCAGGCGATACGGTGGAACCGGGGCAATTGCTGATCAAATTTGATTTGCAGGCGCTACGAGAGCAAGCTCCATCGCTGGTGACTCCTATGGTCATCACGAATCCGGATCGCGTCAAGTCGTGGAGCTTTGCTCCGTTTAAAACAGTAAAAAAAGGTCAGGCCTCGGTAATGTCCGTTGTGCTGCATGACAGGAATGTTGGAGGGGTAGAAACATGATAGAAGGCATCGGCGCCGCAGCAGGTGTGGCAATCGGGAAGGCATTTGTCCTGCCGAGCTGGGAGTGGGATTTACCTGATCAAAAAATGGATGCGGTAGATCTTGCAAAGGAATTTGAACGTTTGTATGAAGGGATACGCACATCCAAAAGTGAAATCCAGTTTATTAAGGATGAGTTTCGAGAGATGGTGGGGCCAGAAGAATCCAGCATCTTTGATGCTCATCTTGCGATATTGGAAGATCCGGAATTCATGAATGAAATTCGTGGAATTATTGAGCGTCAGTACAAGGCGGCCGAGGTGGCCGTGAAGGAAGCCATTGATCATTTTGTGACAATGTTTGATTTACTGGACGATGAATATATGAAGGAGCGGGCAATCGATATCAAAGATGTGGGGAACCGGCTGCTCAAGCATTTGCTGGGTGCACCGGAGGTGACTCTTCCCAAGGACACACAGCCCTATATTCTGGTAGCCAAGGAGCTCTCACCCTCCCAGTCGGCACACTTGAATCCTAGCTATGTTTTAGGGATTGTAACTATGAATGGTGGTAAAACTTCGCATTCTGCGATCATGGCCCGTGCACTTGGGATTCCACTCGTTTCAGGACTGGAGAGCAATCTGAATTTGCCCGTTCAAACGGGAGACATAATGGTTGTGGACGGAGACCTGGGCAAAGTTTATGTGAATCCGGAAAAAACGGTAACTGATCATTATAAAATTTTGCGCGACGAGCAACGACGTAGAAAAGAGCAGCTTCAGGTACTTGCTTCTGTAGATGCCGTGACTAAGGATGGAACCACCCTGAGGCTGGCGGCCAATATTAGTTCGATTAAAGAGCTGGAGGCAGCTTTGAAGCATGGCGCTCAAGGTGTAGGACTGTTCCGCACGGAATTTTTATACATGGATCGCAAATCTGCTCCAGATGAAGAGGAACAGTATGAAGTATATCGGCTGATAGCAGAAAAGGCAGGAAACCACTCTGTGGTCATCCGTACCTTGGATATCGGTGGAGATAAGCCGTTGGACTATCTTCAACTACCAGAGGAAGAAAATCCTTTTCTGGGTTACCGTGCTATACGGATCAGTCTGGATTGGAAAGAATTGTTTAAAACCCAGTTGACTGCAATTTTGCGAGCCAGTGCAACGGGAAATATCAAGGTAATGTATCCGATGATCTCATCTGTAGAGGAGGTCCGCCAGGCAGATGCTCTTTTGAAGGAGGCTATGGCGGATTTGGATGCAAGAGGGCTTGCCTATAATCCGAACATTCAGCGAGGAATTATGATTGAGGTACCGGCTGCAGCGATGATCGCTGATTTATTGGCAGCTGAAACCAATTTTTTTAGTATCGGAACGAATGATCTGGTTCAATATGTGCTGGCTGTAGACCGTATGAATGAGCAGATTGCACATATGTACCATCCATACCATCCAGCTGTACTTCGAATGCTGCGCATGACTGCACAAGCGGCACATCAAGCAGGAATTGATGTGAGTGTATGTGGTGAGATGGCTGGAGATGAACGGTCCGTTCCGCTTTGGCTGGAACTGGGGATTCATCAACTCAGCATGTCTCCCCAATCTTTATTGCGGGTCAAGCATCGTGTGCTGAATACGACTGCATCTGAGGCAACGACGGTCGCTCAGGTTTGCTTTGGCATGTCCACTGGTGCAGCGATTGAAGACAAGCTGACTGCAGCTAATGTCAGCTGCACTCCGGCCGGGCCTGGACGGCAGTAATATGTAATGTCCGCAAAGCTTCGCAATTAGCATACACTTTTGGGGGGAGCCAAAAACTCCATACTGTTAGACTTGTCGTGACAAACCTTAATGGCGTAGCATGGTTTGGACGAAAAAGAACCTTCAAAACCACCTCATTCATGGTTTTGAAGGTTCTTTTTTCATCTTGTTGACAGTCTGTTGTGATTACGGTTTAGGTGTTATCTGCTAACAAATCGCAGAACGCTTTTCCGTAAGGTGGAAGATCGGGCGGCCGACGAGCAGAAACAATATGCCCATCCGTCACAACAGCTTCATCCTTCCAGGTAGCTCCTGCATTTTCCATATCATCACGAATACCTGGTGTGGAAGTTACCGTAACACCATCCAAAATTTTAGCAGAAATCAGTACCCAGCCTGCATGACAGATTTGTCCAATCGGCTTATGAGCAGCATGAAACTCCTGTACGAGTTGAATTACTTTGGGATAGCGGCGCAGTTTATCAGGTGCCCAACCGCCAGGGACGAGAATCCCGTCATAATCACTGCTATTCAGTTCCTCAAAGGCATATTCCGCTTCAGCAGGTACGCCATATTTTCCAATATATTTTTTACCCTTTTCCGCACCGGCTAAATGCACTTCTGCACCTTCTTCACGAACACGGTAAATTGGATACCACAGCTCCAGATCCTCGAATTCCTCATCCACTAGGGCGATAACCTTTTTTCCGGCAAGTCTTGACATCCAACCATCCTTTCGTGCGTCACATGATGACACCTCTGTTTTGTAATCTGTACTTTTACATCTTAAGAAAAAGAACGCCCGAAGTCCATTCCTTCGCAGATTCTTATGTTAGTAGTCTGCTCTTTGACGGCAATTGTCGTCATTTTCTGACCCGCCAAAGCTTTGGTAATTTGTTCATAGCTGCAACGTGTGGAAGGATTTGAAGTCCCAAAGTCGAAATAAAACAAGGTATGATAGATTTAATGGAGTTAACAAATATTTATTAGACTAGTAGATAGATATATTTGGATTCTGATGAGATCCTCGTATAGTTTGATCCTACGTAATGAGGTGGTTAAATGCATAAGCAATGTCAATGTGGCAAACCGATGGGACTGGAACTGCGAAAGGTAATCTATGCGGACAAGGTTGAAATTTTGCACGTCCCTGTATTCTCATGCTCGTCATGCTTTTCCAGTGAGGTTTTGCAGCATGTGACGAAGGACATTAAGGCACTATTACAAAGTCTAGGGAGCAAACCTACGGCGCGGAGAATTTCTTTTGCTCGCAACAATGAACTGGCAGAAATCATTCGCAAGCTTGTACTGGAGGAAGCGGACAATCCCAATGTAGATTGGCAATCTGCTTTGGAGGAGCGGATGGAGCTTCGAATTAATCTCTTACTGGATCTTTATCGCTATGCGAGAAGTCTGGGAGACGAAGATTGGATGAATGATGTAGAGAAAAAATTGGTCCAATTATCCGGTTTTACCAGTGAATCGGTATTTACAAATACAAAAAACTAAAAAATATGAAAATTTTCATGGTCACCATTGGATTTTACATGTTCTTTTTGTTACGATGGGAATAGGCCATACGACAAGACACAGAAAGGAATGTATATCCAATGGCGACGATGACAAAAATGACTACTGTTCAACAATTAGATACGGCTCTGGAAGCGTCATCAGACAAGCCGTTGCTTCTCTTTAAACATAGCACACGTTGTCCGATAAGTGCAGGCGCATATCAGGAAGTGGAGTCCTATTTGCATGACGCTCCCAACGAAAATATTGAATACGGTATCATTTATGTAGTAGAAGATCGGCCGGTGTCCAATGAAACCGCGGACAGGCTTCAGGTGAAGCATGAATCCCCGCAGGCCATTTTAATCAAGGGCGGAGAAGCTGTTTGGCATACATCCCATTCGAATATTACAGCCCGTGCACTCCACGATCATCTCACATAGATAGAATGTGTGCTGTCGTTGCATAAAGTAGTATTTTGTCGTATCATGGTTCTAATTAGTTGATCTAGGATTCGGTTGAAAATTTATTGGCAATGGAGAGAAGGAATGTGACGGTAACGATCTATGATGTAGCTCGCGAAGCTGGTGTCTCAATGGCCACAGTGTCCCGCGTAGTTAACAATAATCCTAATGTGAAACCTCAGACCCGCAAGAAAGTGTACGAAGCGATTGAACAATTGGGATATCGCCCAAATGCGGTCGCTAGAGGTCTGGCCAGCAAGAAGACAACGACCGTCGGCGTGGTTATACCGGATATATCGAACTCAATTTTTGCAGAAATTGCACGCGGTATTGAGGATATAGCGAATATGTATCACTATAATATTATTTTGTGTAATGCCGACAAGCGAAAAGAAAAAGAGATTCGTGTCATCAACACATTGCTTGAAAAGCAAGTGGATGGTCTTCTGTTCATGGGTGGTACAGTAACGGACGAGCATATTCAGGCGTTCCATACAGCTGCGGTCCCTATCGTTCTATGTGCAACGAGTGATGAAAAAGGAAGCTATCCTTCGGTCGATATTGACCATGAAGCGGCTGCTTTTGATGCAGTAAACACGTTGATCCGCCATGGACACCGTCAAATCGCAATGATCAGTGGTACGCTTCAAGACCCTGCAAACGGTTATGCACGTTTCCAAGGTTACAAGAGAGCATTGGAAGCAGCCGGAATTGATTATCAGGAGGATCTGGTGCGAATCGGGAACTACCGTTATGAATCTGGTGTTGAAGCCATGAAATATTTTCTCGGCCTGAAGAAGAAGCCAAGTGCGATTTTTGCTGCAACGGATGAAATGGCAATTGGTGCGATCCATAGTATTCAAGATGAGGGATTGAAAGTTCCTGATGATTTTTCGGTAATCAGTGTTGATAATATTCGTATGGCCTCTATGGTTCGTCCTCAGCTGACAACCGTCGCGCAACCGATGTACGATTTGGGTGCGGTAGCGATGCGTTTGCTGACCAAGCTGATGAAAAAGGAAAACGTGGAGAACCCTCGCGTTATTTTGCCGCATGAAACTATTTTGCGGTTGTCAGTTAATTATTTAGACTAGACGCAGTGCTGAATAGGATATACCTTCGATGAAAGCTCCTTTGATGGAGCTTTTTTCGTGGATATAAAGCTTCTTCTGGACATCATCATCAAACTAAGAATAGAGGGATGCGTAATGAGCCGACTTTATGGATTAATGGGTGCTATGGATGAAGAGATTGAATTGCTGCTGGCAGCGATGACGGAAGCGAGTAAGACGGTCAAGGCTGGAATCACTTACACTACAGGAATCATTCACGGGCAAAGAGTCGTCGTCTGTAAATCCGGTGTAGGCAAGGTTAATGCGGCGGTAACAACACAAATCCTGATTGATCATTTTGGTGTAGAACAGATTATATTCACGGGAGTGGCAGGGGCGGTTCATCCTGATTTAAACATTGGAGATATTGTCATCTCATCAACATGTATGCAGCATGATATGGATGTAACGCCTTTGGGTTATGCCAGAGGGGTCATTCCTTATCAGGACACCTCAGAGTTTGTGGCTGATCCCGAGCTTGTAAGTCTAGCTGAGCAAGCCTGCAAATCGTTTGGCGATCGGTATATTGTCGGCAAGGTACTTTCTGGCGATCAATTTGTTGCACATCGTGAGTTAGTGACTGCATTGCATCAGGAAATGGACGGCGCTTGTACCGAAATGGAGGGTGCGGCTGTGGCTCAGACAGCTCATATGAACGCTGTGCCTTATGTTGTACTACGATCTATGTCAGATAAGGCTGATGGATCGGCCCACGTTAATTATGCTGAATTTACGGTAGAAGCTTCACATCGTTCGCATCGTATTGTGGAGTTCATGCTCAAGCATTTGGGCTAATGGTATAATTTTTTTAATACATGAATCTTCGGACAAATCGGATATGGTCAAACTGCTCTTGTGATGCGAGGGGCACATCCTTTCCCATTCGTACCATCAGACAGTTAGCAGGATGTGAGCATATTTCAGGATCATCCGTGGCGTACCAGACCATATCTACAGTTTTCATTAGACGCTCCATCATGCGGCGGTATTCCCATACGGAGAGACCGCTGCCTTTTAAATCCCAATGCCAATAGTATTCGGTCGTAAAAATAATATAGGATTCAAGCTGTCCATCCTCAAAGGCAATCCGAATCATTCGGCTACCCAGGCCCAGACCACGATAGTCATTGGCTACCTCAACAGCTCCGAGTTCCAGTAAATCCTTCATGCCAGCTTCCGACCAGCGCTCCATCTCATCTGGGTAATGAAAAGTAACATATCCCAAAAGGGTTTCCCCGTTGTGGGCAATGATAATTCTGCCTTCTGGCAGTTCCGAAATATCCACCAACGCGTCGAATTGCTCCCTTGGTTTGCGAAAGGCATCTAATTGCTTGTGCATTTGAAATGAACGCAGTTGATCCGCAGATACGGGGCCTTCTACATAGATTGTTTGTCCGTTATGATCCAGCGTATCCGAGTGGTACAGTTTTAAATGCTGCATACGTACGCCCTCCTTGTTCGCCATGAGCTCGTTCCTCATATCCCATACTTATAGCAAAAAAACAATTAAATGAAAAGGATGGTCGTCACATCGTGACCTATGATATACTGTTTTAGACATAAAATGTTCACAATTTAAATCAACCAGTAAATCAAAGGAATCTATCTGCTTTATTGATTTTTGTAAGCGTTATCTTGTCCTGCGTGTTTCTCATTAATCCATTGTGAGGAGGCTGAACGCATGAAGATTGAAGAACTCCAGACTGTAGTTCCCACATCCAACATGGGCCCGTATGAACAAGCTTACAACAACTTTCAGTGGGAGGATGCAGAGCGTCATTTTACGTGGTATGAAACAGGCAAGGTAAATATGGCACATGAAGCCATTGATCGACATGTACAGGAAGGACGGGGTGAGAAAGCGGCACTATTGTATTGTGACGCAAACCGTCATGAAACCTACACCTTCTCTCAGCTTCGTGCTAGCTCTAACAGGTTCGGAAATGTGCTGCGCAAATACGGTATTGGTAAAGGGGAGCGGGTGTTTATTTTCATGCCACGTTCACCTGAGCTGGTTATTAGTTTACTTGGTGTTCTAAAGGTAGGGGCTGTTGTCGGTCCATTGTTTGAGGCGTTTATGGAAACTGCGGTTAAGGATCGATTGGAGGATAGTGGGGCAGTGGCATTAGTGACCACACCTGCGCTTCTGTCACGGGTAAAACGTGAGGAGCTTCCTGAGCTACGGCATATTTTTGTGGTTGGTGATATGGATGAACGCGAGCAGGGAATTATCGATTTTGAGACAGAAATGCTTACGTCCTCAGAGGAACTTGAGCCTGAATGGTTGGATCGTGAAGATGGATTAATTATTCACTATACATCAGGCTCAACAGGCAAGCCCAAAGGCGTGTATCATGTGCAAAATGCAATGATTCAGCATTACTATACTGGCAAAATGGTGCTGGATTTGCGGGAAGATGATGTGTATTGGTGTACTGCTGATCCTGGCTGGGTCACGGGAACGTCATACGGTATTTTTGCTCCATGGCTAAATGGAGCGACGAATGTCATTCGTGGGGGGCGTTTCAGCCCGGAAGACTGGTACCGTACGATTGAGCGTCACGAAGTGACCATATGGTATAGTGCTCCTACAGCGTTTCGGATGCTGATGAGCGCAGGGGAGCAGGTTGTTTCCAAATATGATCTCAGCAGTCTGCGGCATGTATTATCCGTTGGGGAACCGCTGAATCCCGAAGTGGTGCGATGGGGATGGCAAGTATATACACAGCGCATTCATGATACTTGGTGGATGACGGAAACAGGCGCACAGTTGATCTGTAATTACCCTGAGCTGCCGATTAAGCCGGGTTCGATGGGAAAGCCACTCCCAGGTATTCAAGCTGCTATTTTGGACGACAGAGGGCAGGTGTTGCCTCCTAACCGGATGGGTCACTTGGCGATCCGTACACCATGGCCATCCATGATGAATCGTATATGGAACAATCCGAACAAGTTTCAGGAATATTTCCGCTTTCCCGGTTGGTATGTATCGGGTGATTCGGCTTACATGGATGAGGACGGATATTTCTGGTTTCAGGGTAGGATTGATGATGTCATTAACTCCTCTGGAGAGCGAATCGGCCCTTTTGAGGTGGAAAGCAAGCTTCTGGAGCATCCTGCTGTAGCGGAAGCCGGAGTCATTGGAAAACCAGATACCGTGCGGGGAGAGATTATCAAAGCTTTTGTTGCACTGCGTGAAGGCTATGCACCGTCTGAAGCTTTACAGCAGGACATCTATCGCTTCGTTAAGGAAGGGCTGTCTGCCCATGCTGCTCCACGCGAAATTGAATTTAAGGAAAAGTTACCCAAAACCCGCTCTGGTAAAATTATGAGACGCGTGTTGAAAGCCTGGGAGCTTAACCTTCCTACAGGTGACTTATCTACCATAGAGGATTGAAGTACTGTGTATATTAGAATTAAAAAAAGGAGTCTCCAAAGCCCTAATGGCTAAGGGGACTCCTATCACTTTCTACTCTTGTCTTCAGTTATGGACGGACGGCTCCGGAAGGAGCCGATTCCCCCATGGCATTCATGGAAGTGACACGAAACCAGCCTTTTGGCTTTTTCTTCGACTTATATTCAAAGCTGGTAGATGCGGTAGAGCCTATATTTGTAAAAGGCTCCGCACCGCTTTCGCTGTAATACACGTTATAGCCTGTAATAGCGTCCGCCGACTTACCTGCGCTCCATTGGAGCGCTACGGATGAGCCTGCGGCTTTAGCTTGAGGCTGTCCAGGGGCAGTAGGGACCTCTGTAGGCTGCTCACCTGTTCCATCTCCCTCGCCCGGAACGTCTGGAGACTCAGAATCTGCAGGTGGCACTACAGGTGTTGCGCTTGCTTTCGTGCTTGGACCGGACTCATGGCCGCCCACATCAACGGCGGTCACGTAGTAGCTAGAGCTGCTGCCCCCAGGGCTGTCAGAGAACACCTTGGAGCTGTCAGCCATAACGACCTTGCCAAGCCGTTGGAAGCTCCCCCCATCTGTAGAACGATACAGACGGTATCCTACGACGTCGCTGTTTCCGCTTGGGCTAAAGCTGATTATGGCTTTACCATCACTATAGCTTACGTTGACGCTAGATGGAGCGTTAGGAGCTGCTCCATCGTCCTTGCGTGGATCAATCTGAGTAGGAGCTTCCTTATCTGCATCCTGAGGCAGATAGTAGGACAACGAATTATGTCGTCTCATCACCTTAAAGGCTTGCTGAAGCTCTTTAATCAATTCTGAGATTGACTTTTCCCGTTTCCTAACGGTCCGTTCATATAACATATCATCCGGTGTACCATCGCGTGGAATATAATTCACACCTTGGTAGGTAATATATTTCGCACGACTCACACCATTTTCACTGTTTTTAGGTGGATACTTACTGTTATAAATGTCCGAACCATATGCGGATGCTGTACGGCTTACAATGCCGTCAGGTCTCTTGAAGCTGTCCGTTTGGAACAGCTGAGCATCTTTAGCTGTTACTTCATTCATGATTAGAGCCCATAAGCGGCGAGCCCGCTCTTTTTGGACTTTCGTTTCAAGCTTATTGACAGGTTGCTTGTAACCAACCCATACACCCAGTGTGACGTCAGGCGTAAAGCCCTCGAACCAAACATCAGTGTAGGATTGCGTAGTGCCTGTCTTGCCGGCAATCGGAATCTTACCGGATTGGTCAAAGTTCCGCTTCACCAGTCTGCCTGTGCCCTCCGACACGGCTGTACGCAACATATCTGTCATCAGGTAGGCGGTTTGCGGTGAGAAGGCCTGCACAGGATTAGGCTGATGCTTGTATATAATATTGCCTTGCGAATCCACAATCTTTTCGATCATATAGGCGTCATTAAACACACCGCCATTTGGAATGGCTCCATATGCATTCGTAAGCTCCTCGACGGTCACCCCATGGGCCAAGCCGCCAAGTACACCCGTTTGGGCGTTGTTATCACTGGATTCCAAGGTGGTGATGCCCAGCTTCTTGGCAAAAGCCCAGGCTTTGCTGATCCCTACTTTTTCGTTAAACAGCTTGAGTGCTATCGTATTGAGCGATTGATTCAGTGCATAACGCGCCGTGACCAATCCTTGATAGCGGTTGTTAGAATTTTTCGGAATGTGATACCCATTACTGCCATCTTTCAAAATAATAGGGGCATCATCCACGATACTACCAGGCTGCACAAGACCGCTGTCCAATGCAGGGAGATAGGCAGCAATCGGTTTCATTGCCGAACCCGGCTGACGAACCATCTGGGTGGCATAATTCATCTGCTCCTTTTGGAAGTCCCGACCTTCCATCATTCCAAGAATGGCGCCTGTTTTATGCTGAATCAGAATAGCCGCTGCTTGTTCGTCACCCTTGGTTTTACTAGTGGCAGAGAAGTTATTCTTATTTTCTGCAATTTGACGCATAGATTTGTATACGCTCTTATCAATGGTGGTGTACACCATATAACCGCCTGTGCGAAGCTGCTGTTCAGCTTCTTTGAGCAAATCATTATCGTCCTTGGTTTTGGCATCTGCACTGGCATTAGCTGCTTGACCCGGATTGGTGACAGACATGAGTGCCTGCGCAGCTTGTCGTTCTGTTTCTATCATAAGATATGGATAGGTGTTATAAGCCTTAACAGTACGTGGTGCGAGAGATTTTTTGATATCAAAAGCCATCGCTTCATCATACTGTGCTTTATTGATTTTGTTCTCCTCCAGCATTCGACTGAGCACCAGGTGCTGGCGGTTGATGGCTCTTTTAAAGCCAGCTTCATTAAACTCACCCTTACCGTTGTAAGCAGAATAGGAAGAAGGAAGCTGTGGCAAACCTGCGAGATAGGCAGCCTGGGCTATATTAAGCTCGTTCAGATCATTCTCATTAAAGATACCTTTGGCCGCTGCTTTAATGCCAAAGACGTTGTAACCGCTTGAACCGTTACCAAAAGGTACTTTATTAAGATAGGCCGTAATAATTTGTTGCTTGCTTAGGAAGCGCTCAAGGCGCAGAGATAGCAAAATTTCTTTGACCTTGCGATCATCCGTGCGATCGAGATTTAGAAAGACACGACGCGCAAGCTGCTGGGTGAGGGTACTACCCCCGGTTTGTACGGATTCATGCAGCGCCTTTTGCTTCACAGCACGCAGTGTTCCCGATAGATCGACACCTTTATGCTCGTAAAAATGATTATCTTCAATGGCAATGACTGCGTCAATGACGAGTTGTGGAATCTCCTTAAACGTGACAGGTCTTCGATCTTCTTCTGTCCGGAGTTGTCCGATGGGAGAGCCATCATTGAAATAAGCGAAGCCTGTAATTGCATTCTTATCTACTTCCTGTAGGATCATGGATCTGGAACGCACGGGTTCGCTCTTTACAATAGAAGCAACATAGCCGGCGGCCGCTCCTCCTGCAAATAGTGCCCCCATAAAACCGATGATGACGACCCACTTTATGACACGGCCGAGCCTTCGCATGGTTGTCCGCAAGCGGGAAGGCTTTGGCTCTGATACATTGTTTTTTTCTTCAACCATTAAGTCTTCCTCCTTTATAACAGCCATTATTATAGCATAAAATTACAAAATGAACCCATATGCTAAAAAGCCTGTCTTTTGGTGTCGTTGACTACATAAAAGCAGTGTGTTATAAATAGGTCAAAGTAAATATCGTGAAAAGCAGAGAAAGACTTCAGTAGAAGGCGGATTCACGTTGTACAGAGAGCCGATGGGTGGTGTGAATCGGTAGCGTCCCTCCTTTGAATTACCGTCTGGAGCTGTCTGGATGAATGGAAAGCTTTTGCAGGTTTGCGAAGCACCATAGTAATCCAGTACCGGGTGTAGGCCCGTTATAGGAATGAAGTGAAAGAAATGTCTGTCTTTGACATACGTTTCTTTAATTAGGGTGGTAACGCGAGTAGCTCCTTCTCGTCCCTTGGGATGAAAGGGGCTTTTTGGTTTGTCTAATATGTAATATTTGGATGAAAAATAGGAGGTATACAGGATGAAGTGGGAAGAATTGAAGCCGGAGCAACAGGTAGAGGTAGAACGACAGCTAGAGGTGATACAGCGGGGTGTAGCGGAAATTGTACCGGAGGATGAGCTGAAGCGTAAGGTGATCAAATCGGTCGTTAGCGGCGAGCCGCTCAAAATTAAGCTGGGCCTTGATCCATCTGCTCCCGACATTCACATCGGACATACGGTTGTTATGCACAAACTGCGCCAGTTCCAGGAATTAGGCCATCAAGTACAACTGATTATCGGAGATTTTACAGGCAGAATTGGTGATCCGACAGGTAAATCGGAGACTCGTAAGCAACTGACTGAGGAAGATGTACAGCGCAATGCCCAAACATACAAGGAACAAATTTTTAAAATTCTCGATCCTGAAAAAACAAAGGTATTTTACAATTCCGAATGGTTAGGGCCAATGTCTTTTGCTGATGTAGTAACCCTGTCGGCCAAAGTAACGGTTGCCCGTATGTTGGAACGGGATGATTTTACAAAAAGGTACCAAAACGGATTGCCGATCAGCATCCATGAGTTCTTTTACCCGCTGATGCAGGGCATGGATTCCGTGGCTCTCCAAAGCGATATTGAATTAGGGGGAACGGATCAGAAGTTTAATCTTCTGATGGGTAGAACCCTGCAAAAAGAATACGGAGTTGAGCCACAGGCTACTATTACTTTACCATTGCTTGAAGGGCTGGATGGAGTTCAGAAGATGAGTAAAAGCTTGGGGAACTACATTGGTGTTGATGAGGAGCCGAACGAAATATACGGAAAATCCATGTCCGTTCCTGATGAGCTGATGCTGAAATATTTTGAGCTTGCAACGGATATCAACAACGAGGAGTTGGCAGAGCTGGCGAAAGGTGTTAAGGACGGCTCAGTGCATCCACGTGATGCCAAAATGAAGCTGGCTGGAACGTTAGTGCGCATGTACCATGGTGAAGAAGCAGAGGAAGCAGCGAAGCAGCATTTTGTGACCGTATTCCAGCAGCGCGCGCTGCCTGACGATATTGAAGAGTTCACCTTGACGGCTGATCAGTTAGAAGAAGGTGGCATTCGTGTGATCCAGTTGCTGACTCATCTGGGCTTTGCAGCATCTAACGGTGAAGCTAAGCGCAGTATTCAGCAGGGTTCGGTCAAAATTAACGAAGAGAAATGGACCGATGTGAACGAAGCATACACGCCGAAGGAAGGCGACATTGTGCAGGTAGGTAAACGGAAATTTGCTAAAATCAAGCTTGGATAATGAAAATATATTCAAAAGCAGCGCTGAGATTGTCTCGATCTCAGCGTTGCTTTTTTATTTCTGCCAAGTGAAAAGTCATGGTAAACTTAGCACAAATAATCAAACATCTAGGTGAAGAGTTATACATAATGAAAACGTGGGTTGCACAATTTGGGTGTAGGATCGATAATCAGAACAATTACGAGTGTGGGGAAGGATTATATGGACTATTTTAAACGAATTCAGTGTGCGATTGAGTTTATTGAATTGAATCTGCGGGAGGATCTAAAAATTGCCGAGATTGCTTCACAGGCATGCTTTTCAGCTTTTCATTTCCAGCGGGTTTTTCAGGCCATTTCGGGTTTTACGGTTCAACAGTATATAAGAAGGAGAAGATTGTCCGAGGCGGCTGAACAGCTAAAACAATCCAATCAAAAAGTGTTGGACATTGCTATTGAGTTTCAGTACAACTCGCAAGAAGCCTTTACCCGCGCTTTTGAAAAGAATTTTGGGATCACCCCTGGGAAATATCGTAACAGTGATATTGAGCTTCCTGGACAAAGCAAAATTAATTTTCTGGATTATCAAAAAAATACGAAGGGGGATTTGGATGTGAACAAGCCAGTGATATTGCAGCTCGAAACGACCAAAATTATAGGGTATGAATATAAAACAAATCTGAATAATGAGCAGCACTATAAAGAAATTCCAGGATTTTATGGGCACTTTGGAGCCAATGAATATTTTATGTGTATCCCGAACAAGATCGCACCGGGAATGTCATATGGGGTTGCCTGTCGATTTGAAGACAATGGTGCATTTTCATTTGTGGTGGGCGAGGCAGTTGAAAAAGAGTCAAATGAACTGGCAGAGGGTTTCATATATATGGAGATTCCAGCAGGGAAGTATGCTGAGTTTGACGCTTCGGGTTCAGATGGACGGGTTCAGAATATACGAGACTTTATCTATGGCACATGGCTTCCTAATTCTAATTTTGAACGGAGGGAGGGACCAGATTTTGAAATTACGGACGTGATGAATTCCTCCTATCCAGATCATTTGAGCATGAAAGTATACATCCCCATTGAATAAAACTCTCAGACTCGATCATAAGGAATATAAAAAAAGCACCCGAATTTATTCGGGTGCTTTTTGGTGCTAATGCAGGGATTAGCGGTTGTAGAATTCGACGATTTGTTTTTCATCGATATCTTGGGACAATTCGCCACGCTCAGGCAAACGAATGAATTTACCTTCCAGAGCTGCGTCATTGTACTCCAGGTAAGCTACCAAGTGGTTGCGGTTTTCCAAAGCTTCTTTGATGGAAGACAGGGAACGACTTCTTTCACGAAGACCGATCACGTCGCCAGGGCTTACTTGGTAAGAAGCGATGTCAACTTTTTTACCGTTCACAGTAACGTGACCGTGAGCTACCAATTGACGTGCGCCTGCACGGGAATTAGCAAAGCCAAGACGGAATACAAGGTTGTCCAGGCGGCTTTCCAGCAAGAACATAAAGTTTTCACCAGCGATACCGTGCATGTGTTGAGCTTTGTTGAACAGGGTACGGAATTGTTTTTCACCCAAGCCGTACATGTGACGCAACTTTTGTTTCTCTTGAAGCTGCATACCGTAGTTGCTGATTTTTCTCCGTTGGTTTGCACCATGTTGTCCCGGAGGGAAAGGGCGTTTCAATTCTTTACCTGTGCCGCTCAGGGAAATACCGAGACGACGGCTCAATTTAAATTTAGGACCAGTGTAACGTGCCATTATAGAGTTAACTCCTTCATAATTAAAATTTGAGTTGGGGCTCTCTTTGCGCTCCAATTTGTTCGGCGCTACCTATTAAGGTGAGACGCACTACTGACAGAAAAGTTCAGCCGCTGTCCTGTCAGCAACAAAAAAGATGAGGGTGACACAAACTGTTACGCCCAAAATTTAAGATCCGCACAGTAGATAGTTCTGCCGTACAGTCTTTTTCAATAATATATACTACATGTAAGAGTAGGTCAATGTCAAGAAGAGAAAAAGAATGAAAACGTCAAATTTTGTCGATAGGGCTTTAGAACTAAAAAAGTGGGACGAATTTCTGGAAAATGGATGCAAATTTCTAGAGTTGGGAGTAAAATAGATCATATTATGAGCTATAGTGGTGTATAGCCGCTGTCTTGGTACAGCTAATTTTGCTGTGAAGGAGCGCCTTAATATGTCGGAATTTTCAACAACGGATCAGCAAATGCTTGACAGTAAAACGGTCCAGGCTAGCGGTGCTCCGCTGTTTGATGATAAAGGATATACTTCTTTTGCCTGGCTCCAGAACATGGATATGACACCCTATGATTTCCCCTATATTAACCAGCTGCTTGTTCAAGGATATCGGAGTTGGTTACAACAGGGCAATGGTATATCCTGGATTAACGAAGAATATACTGCTGTTTTTAATTTTATAGGTGTTCGTGTTGCTGGTAAAAAAGAAGATGATGACGAGGATTTGGATTTGGTCGAACGTTGTTGCATATCTAGAGAGATGGAAGTGAGCCAGCGCAAACTTCGTGATGGAAGCCTTTCGTTTGTGTATATGGTTCCCATACTATGCCGTAATTACAAGAGCGAGCCCTTTGCCGCTCTTCGTTTTACACGGCCTGCTCAACATTCTGTCCCAAATCTGGACACATTGTTATCAGCTGCTTTACATTTTAAATCCTGCTTTTACACGAAGTTTGAGTACATATTTATGGAAGATGTCCTTGGGATGCGGAATCGAAGCGATCGTGAAGGTAGACGCCGTTCTATTTTATTTCAGATTGTAAAACGGATGCATGACAAAATTGACGTAGAAGGCGTGCTGGATGAGGTATTCGGGAGCATCGCCTATTTGTTTCCCCATGTAGATATCACCTTGTATATGAGTCAGGATCGACATAGTCGCAATCCGCAGGTCAAACCTTTACTGCTGCATGAACGGGACGAAGATGTATGCGTCCGTGCATTTATGAAAGGGCAAATGGCTGTGAATGAGCCTGTCGGTACACAAGATGAAATAACTGAAATCGGCATCCCATTACGTGGTAAGCAGGGCGTATACGGTGTTTTCCATATGATTCTTCCATCGGGCGCGGATAGTATGAAAAAAGTGGATGTAGAGCTGATTGCCATGATGGCGGATACGGCTGGCACCGCATTTGAAAATGCAAAGCTGCTTGAGCAATCGAATGTACTTATCCATGAATTGCGTCTCATTAATGAACTGGTTCAGCGCTTGAATCAGAGCCTGAAGTTAAATGAAATATTTGAATTTGCCGTGCAGGAGTTATTAAAAATGTTCATGGCGGACTTTTGTTGTATTGTACAGCTTGACCAGGATGGAAACTGTTTTAAGGTCATGTCGAGTAATGTGGAAAGCTTAAGACTGGAAAGTTACCCTCTTGAAGATGGATTTGCTGGACTAATACGCTTAACAGGGGAACCAGTGATTGTGTCGGACTATAGAAAGGATGGGAAGATATCCTCTCATTTTATGGATGCGACGCACTCCCAGTCTTTGATGGCTGTACCTATGAAGACCAGCGGTACTCCTAAAGGGGTTATACTATTGTCCAGCAAGCTTCCGCACTTTTTCTCTTACGATAATTACAAAATGTTGCAAATGCTAGCCCCTCATATCGGGTTGGCGGTAACCAATGCTATGCTGCACGCTGAGGTGCGGCGGTTGGCTAATATGGATATGTTAACAGGTCTGTATGTACGTCATTATGTGGACCAAATCATTCAGCAACATCAGGAAAAGGATTTCTGTGGATCTCTTATTTTGGTAGATATTGATCAATTCAAACAGGTGAATGATACGCATGGGCATCAGACGGGTGACGAAATTTTGAAAAGCGTCAGCAATATCGTTCGTTCGGCGACTCGCGATGAGGATGTATGTGCGAGATGGGGCGGCGAGGAGCTTGCCATTTATTTACCGCAGCTGGGGGTACAGCAAGCGCTCGGATATGCAGAAAAAATACGTTACCGCGTACAGCATGAAACTGAGCCTCAGGTGACTGTTTCTTGCGGGATTGCTGAATGGAACTGGCTGGACGAGCAGATCAGTATTGAATCTTTATTTTATAGGGCTGATATGGCCTTGTACGAAGCGAAAAATGAAGGACGCAATCGAATAGTTGTTGATCATGTAGCCAATGTGTAGAGAATATTCCTTAGGGAATGTTCTCTTTTTGTCTTGCATAACCCTTTGCAGACAGGTAATCCTAAACGCAGCTATATCGTGTGTATGATTGAACTATAGGGATAACGCGATGAAGTGAACCAGGTAGCATAACTGGCTTGAAGCAGGATTATTGCTCATGAGTACAGTTATGTTCAGGATAGGACGGATGATGGGATGCATTGGAAAAAGCAATGGATGATGAAGGTTTGTGGTGTGTTGCTTGTAATAGGTGTGTTAAGTGGTTGTGCACTGGATCGACAATATACGCCTGAGCAGATTTTTAAGAGAGCTGTTGCAGGAATGGCTGGCAAAGAGATGGTAACGTTTACTGGACGGACTGCAATTAGAGCAGACAGTGGTCTGCCAACGAATAAGCAGTTTGAATATCGCGGTAGGCTAAGAAATCACGATGAATTGACCATGCACTGGGGTTCTGCAGAGGCTTTCCGTAAGCAAGGTGGCTACACAGCTCTGAAACAAGGTAAGTCCGAGCATGATGTTACACAGGAACGTTTTATTCGTCAGAGTGGGAAATGGGTTTCGCTGACATCCGGTTATCCTCCTGTGGTTGGAAATGGTATGTTAAATCGCTTCAATCCGATTCAGGAGCTTGAGGAATTAAATACACTGAATAAGAGCATTCGTATGGAAACGGGAGCTGCCCGGGGAACTTGGGTGTTGAGGATTGAACCGGAATCTGCTTCGGCAAAGCGCTGGTTGAAAGATCGTTTAATAAAAGAAATGAATACGTTAAACCCTCAAATCGTGATATTAAAAACGCAGCAGACAGGAACGAATCGAGAGCTGCGAAAGAAGCTGAGCCAAATATGGGCGCAAAGTTGTGAGGATATGAATAACCAGCTGGAGCAATCCATTGTGCATACGGTGTATCATTTGACCATAGATCGCCAAACAGGTTTACCCTTAAAGCTTTCATCCGAATGCCAGATTACCCGACAGGGAGAAAATGAAGATCTGCATCAAGAGGCTTTGATAACCAGAGTTACTTTTGAGGACTACAAGTAACGTGGCGGGCGTGATACAATGGACTTTGAATTAACCATTGTTCAAAAAGAATGAAATAGAGAAGGAGAGACACTACATGAAAGATCCTAGAATACTTAAGCTGGCGGAAAATTTAGTAGGTTACTCTGTTGAAGTGCAGCCTGGAGAAAATGTATTAGTCGAAATGATTGGTACAGAGCGCGACTTACTTAACGCCATCATTCATGAAGTTGGTAAAAAAGGTGGAAATGTTTTTGTACAACTTACAGACCGTAAGGTACAGAGCGCCATGCTTCGTCACGCGACAAAGGAGATGCTGGAGACCTGGGCTGAGATTGACCTTAACCGGATGAAGCAAATGCACTGCTATATCGGAATTCGTGCAGGTGAAAATGTAAATGATTTGTCAGATGTGCCGGAAGATAAAATGAAATTGTATAATTCCATTTATCAGCATGCGGTACATAGCGAACAACGGGTGAAACACACCAAATGGGTAGTGCTGCGTTATCCGAATGACAGCATGGCTCAATTGGCGAATATCAGCACAGAAGCGTTCGAAGATTTTTATTTCGATGTGTGTAATCTGGATTATGCAAAAATGGACAAAGCTCAAGATGCATTGGCAGACCTGATGAATCGGACGGACAAGGTACGGATTAGTGGACCGGGTACGGATTTGAATTTCTCTATTAAGCAAATTGGAGCTATCAAGTGTTCAGGTCAATGTAATATCCCGGATGGCGAAGTATACAGCGCGCCTGTACGTGATTCCGTTAACGGAACGATCAGCTACAATGCACAAACCCTGTATAATGGCATTACTTTTGAAAATGTTAAATTCCGTTTTGAAAATGGTAAGATCGTGGAAGCAACGAGTAACGATACGAAGCGGCTGAATGATATTCTCGATTCTGACGAGGGAGCACGTTATATTGGCGAGTTTGCCATCGGGTTTAATCCGCACATCTTACATCCAATGAAGGATATTTTGTTTGACGAGAAAATCGCCGGCAGCTTACATTTTACACCGGGTCAAGCTTATGAAACAGCGGATAACGGTAATCGTTCATCGATCCACTGGGATTTGGTGTTGATTCAGCGTCCAGAATATGGCGGTGGTGAAATTTATTTTGACGATGTTTTGATTCGTAAAGATGGCATCTTTGTACTGCCTGAGCTGGAGCCATTAAACCCTGAAAATTTAAAATAACGATATCCGTTCTTGCTGAGAAAGCGATTTCAATGTATCATTATGGATGAGTAACGATACATGACAATTCAGTAAAGCGAGGGATTTCTATGTCCAATAATAACGCGGCGGTTGTTGAAATTGCACAGACGGCGAGCAAGTTCACCTCTTCCATCGTCCTTCATTCCGAAAATAAGTATATTGATGTGAAAAGTATACTGGGCTTGTTTACGACCCTAGTCAGCAGCCATAGCTATGAACTACACGTTCATGGACCAGATGCGGAGGAAGCCAAGAAAGCGATCATCGAGGTGTTCGAGAAGCACGGACTTCATATTTCAGTAGCCAGCTAACTTTATTCTTGAAGCAAAAGCATCCCTACCTGTAACTGTAGGGATGCTTTTTTTGTCAGGTTCTTGTATTAGCCTGCAATTTGGTCTAATATTAAGGATAGGACGTCTTGTGCGACATTGAGACATAGGGGGGAAGAATCCATGACTTCATCTGATTTGCAGGAACAATTGAATATCAAGGCTATTAATCTGCTTCAGGAAGATGCAGATAAAATAAAGAAGCTTATTGAAGTACAGATGGAGAATCTGGCAACCCGTTATTGCCCTCTCTATGAGGAAGTGCTGGATACTCAGATGTACGGATTTTCCAAGGAAGTGGATTTTGCGGTTCGCGCTGGACTTCTTCCGGAAATGGTAGGTAAACAGCTGGTCAGTGAGCTGGAACGCAATCTGGCTATTCTATATGAGGCCATGAATAATAAGGCCAATTAGGAAGACGGTTGAATTGATGAGAGCATGCGGAGCTTGAGAGCATGCTTTTTTTGATGCCTTTTTTTAAAAAAATGTTCTTTTAGGATGGTAAAAGCGCATCCCCTTCCACCATCCTAATGAACATTTTAAAACCTTAAAAAGCTACACAAGAAAGAAGGATACACCTAACAATACATACACTACCAATAGCATGAGCCCCTCATACCAGTTGGTTGAGCCGTCTTGGGTGATGGATTTGGCGATAAATACAGCGACAGCAATGGCGACCAGCTCAATAGTAGTGAAAACAATATTCATCGTGTTTCCCATAAAGTAACTGACAAATATCAGCACAGGGGCAACAAATAGCGCAATTTGCAAACTGCTGCCGACAGCTATTTCAACCGATGCACCGATTTTATTCTTCATCGCCAGTAAAATAGCAGCGCTGTGTTCGGCTGCATTACCAATAATAGCGACGAGGAAGGCACCTACGAACAATTCGCTGAGCCCAAATTGGGTCGTAAACACCTCCAGCGTACCTACCAGCCATTCGCTGACAAAAGCGACCATGACGGTAGCAAGTATCAAATAGGCAATGGATTTGTTTCTGGACCATACAGGGGCATGCTCATGTGGTAATTCTTCATCTTTTTGTTCGGTCACATCAGATAAATAGTCCTTATGCGTAATCATAGAAAAAATAAGCCACGCAATATACGCGACAATGAGCGTGCCTGCGACAATGAGGCTGAGCGTATCTGATTCGCTATCCGTGATAACGTGTGTGTTCAAAAAGACAGCTGGAACGAACAAGGCAATAACAGCCACAATCATCAGAGAACCACTTAATCCAGCCAGCGATATATTGAAATTTTGTACTTTGTACTTTAAACCGCCAGCGAACAGACTTGCTCCTAGCACCAACAGCAGATTGCCGATGATAGAACCGGTAAGACTGGCCTTTACCATATCGTAAAGACCTTCTTTAACAAGAAAGATGGCGATGATCAGTTCGGCTGCGTTACCAAAGGTGGCATTTAAGAATCCACCTAAACGTTGGCCAGCATAATGCGCGACGCTTTCGGTCGCCCTGCCGAGGAAACCGGCTACGAATACAACAGAAATTGCACAAATGACAAATTGGGCTATAGCGTTCCAATGCGTGTAATGAGCGACTGCGCTAAGAGCAAATGTCGCTATAAGCAAAGCGGGAGATAACCATTTTTTCAATGAAGAGCACCTCGATATCAATAAATGTGTACAAGTTTGGTGAAAGCTGTCACTTCAGCATTTTGCATAATTCGATTCCCATCGCACATAAGTACAATATATAGACGAACTAAAGCGTTTCGATCTATATATTGCTGATTGGAAAACACTCTTGGGGTTTATGCAAAATGCTCACTTGTATGGATTTTCTAAATTAATATACCCAAAATGATATAGGTTGTAAACGAAAGTTGTTTTTCATACGTAGGGTTTGCATTTGGAGTGGCTGAGGCTTTACAATACAAATAAAGGATGGATGAAGGGGGACATAGGTCATGGCAGAGCAAATTCAACAACTGGAAGCAGGAAACATCAAGATTTCCAACGATGTCGTGGGTAAAATTGCCGGGATGGCCGCATTAGAGACACCGGGCATTGCTGCAATGTCAGGCGGTTTATCGGAAGGCTGGGCCAAAAGGCTGAGCGGTAAAAATGTGCAAAAAGGCGTATCAGTGGAGGTTGGACAGCTGGAAGCTGCCATTGATCTACGTATTATCGTACTCTACGAAACACCTATTCATGAGGTGTCCCGAATTCTTCAGCAAAATGTACGAGAAGCCGTCGAAAGTATGACAGGTTTGCGGGTCGTGGAAGTGAACGTAAAAGTGGAAGGTGTCGCGTTCAAGGACGACGCAGTGTAATAGAATCAAGGACCGATAATTCTACATTTTTAACCAATTGTATACATGCCGGGAATTCCGTAGGATAACCCGAATAAAAACACGAAAACTGGTGGTTATAGAATCGCCAGTTTTCGTTTTATGAATCAACAGCATAGCCATTTTTGCAGAAGGTTTCCGTATTTTTATACATAACCAAAAGAACTTCCAAAGCCACCGTTGTAAGTGGTCCTTGGAAGTTCTTTTTTTAGCGAAAACGGTTGGTTCTACGAGTTTGAAAGCGATTGGGTACTTCATTACGGACAGCTACCCCTGTGGTGCGTTCCTGCACCGCTTGTTTGGTGTTCTCACGAGAAATACTGAGCATAATGCCCATCGAAAACATCATGACAAGCAAGGAGGAGCCACCAAAGCTGATAAATGGAAGCGTTACGCCAGTGATTGGAATTGTTTGGGTTACACCGCCGATGTTAATGAAGGCCTGAATGGCGATCAAACCCATGATACCGGTGCCTACCAACGTTCCGAACGGATCATGGCAACGCAGAGCAATGATCATGCCTCGCCAAATGAAATACAAATATAGCATCAGGAATATGGCTGTTCCGATAAATCCGAATTCTTCACCAATTACAGAAAAGATAAAATCATTAAATGAATTAGGAAGATAGTGAAGCTTGATAATACCTTTACCAAATCCTGACCCGTTTAAGCCGCCTTCACCTATAGCTTGCAAGGACTGTACCAGATTGTATCCCGTTCCTTGTCTATATTTCTCGGGATTAAGAAAGGCCTGAAAGCGTCCGATTTTGTAATCTTGCTTGGCAGCAGCTTGTCCATCTGTGGTTCCAGAATCTCCTCCAAACAACGACCCAATACCAAATACAATGGAGGCGCCTAGCACGAGCAGAACAATTGATGCTGTAATATGCTTGACACTGGCTCCCCCGGCATAAATAATCAGACCACTCGTAGCAACCAAAATGAAGCAGGAGCCTAAATCAGGTTGAAGCATGATGAGTCCTGCAACACAGCCTACAATGACGGTTACAGGTATGTAGCCAGTCCGCAGATCTCTAAAGCGATCTCCTTTTTTGACAATCAGTGCAGATAAGTAAAGAATGATGGAAATTTTCGCAAGCTCCGTTGGCTGGAAGCCAACACTACCAAACCTGAGCCAGCTTTTTGCGCCGTTAAGTGAGCCTGTAAAAAGAACGATGATTAGCAGTAATATAGTTATGAAAAATAAGGGTACAAAAAGCTTTTTATATTTTTCCATCTTAATATTCATAGCTACCAACATAATAAAAAGTCCAAGTACAGCAAATGCAGATTGGCGCTTCACAAAATATAAAGAGTCAAAATTGTATTCTTTATTCAGCAAAGCTACGCTGGAGCTGGAGCTAAATACCATAATTACACCGAATCCAACCAGTAACAAAGTGAGGATCAGCAATTGGAAATCCGGTGTGCCTCTTCTTCGAGTCTCCGGCTTCGTATTTCTCATATCAGCTTCCCCCGGTATTCGCCACAAGGTATATTCCTCGCAGACGGTTATCATTTTATCGTTTACCCATTTTATCATATTATGTTTGATGGGCTTCTGCAACCTCCCTGGAGCAACAGATATCACAACAATTCCATATCTGCTACAATAGGATAAAAATGAAGACTTGAGAGCAGCGGTGCATACGTGGTGACGCTGCATGATGAATCGGGAACTTGCCCGGTGCTTTAAAAGGAGAGGTGGAGCATTATGACACAACATGCGATAGACAAGACCTGGTTTGACCAGTTGCAAGAAAATATGGTGGAGTGGCGTAGACATTTACATAAGAATCCCGAAATTTCCTTTCAGGAAAGCAAAACCGCAGCTTTTGTAGCGGATAAGTTGGAGAGTTGGGGAATCGAGATTCGCCGTCAGGTAGGGGGACACGGTGTTGTAGGCACCATTCGTGGTGCTAAACCCGGGCCTGTCGTCCTGCTGCGTGCCGATATGGATGCTCTTCCTATTCAGGATGAAAAGGAATGTGAATATCGCTCCAACGTAGACGGAGCCATGCATGCTTGCGGCCATGATGGACATACATCCGCGCTACTTGGAACGGCTTACTATTTCAGTCTGAATCGGGACGAGCTGCAAGGAGAAATTCGGTTGTTGTTCCAACCTGCGGAGGAATTGCTGCCTGGCGGAGCGGTCAGTGTAATAAAGGATGGTATATTGGAAGGTGTGGACGTCATTTATGGTATCCATTTATGGACACCTTTTCCTGTCGGAACGGCTGGGAGTTGTGCAGGGCCGCTGATGGCGGCGGCAGATGATTTTTATATTGAAATCACAGGTAAGGGTGGGCATGGTGGGATGCCTCAGTCCACTAATGATAGTGTCGTGGCGGGCTCAGCTCTTGTCATGCAATTGCAAAGTGTCGTAAGTCGTTCAGTCGACCCATTACGACCTGCCGTGCTGACGGTGGGAACCATCCAAGGGGGCTCTGCGCAAAATGTGATCGCAGAAACGTGTCGCTTGAGTGGAACGATTCGTACGTTTGATGAGGAGACACGAACGGTGATGAAGGAGCGACTGCATGAGGTAACAGAGCTCACAGCCGCAACATACGGTACAACAGCACAGGTTCGCTATATTATGGGATACCCACCAGTTGTCAATGACGCACATGAAGCATCTCGTTTCTTTAATGAAGCAAAATCTGTTTTCGGCAAGGAGAATGTACAGGAAGCGTCGAAGCTGATGCCTGCTGAAGATTTTGCGTATTATTTGGAACGTGTGCCAGGTTGCTTCATGTTCGTAGGAGCGGGTAACCCAGCTAAAGGAGCGGTTTATCCACACCATCATCCTAAATTTGACTTTGATGAGGATGCTATGATTAACGCGGTTCGGTTGTTTATTGCGATGTCTACGGGATACGCTGCGGAACGAAAAGCAGGGGCAATTAAGGGCTAAAATGAGTTGAATTGGGAACGGTTCAATCTGGAGTATGAGCTGAATGAAATGGGGTACCCTACTCTTGAAAAGGAGGGAGTACCCATGAAAAAGGTTCAGGAAGTTATGACTAAAGAATGCGTAACGGTTACCCCGCAGGACAATATTTATGAAATTGCGGTCAAAATGAAGGACAATGATACTGGTTTTATTCCGGTTGTGGAAAGCGAAGGCAGTGATAAGTTGATCGGCGTAGTAACGGACCGTGATCTTGTCGTTCGCGGTTATGCGGCTAAAAATTCGGGTTCGGGTTCAGTCGATACGGTTATGACGACAGGTATTCGTACAGCCAGTGCGGACATGTCGGTGGACCAAGCAGCTGAACTGATGGCGGAGCAGCAAATCCGTCGGTTGCCTGTGACGGAAGGAGACCGTCTGATCGGGATTGTCTCAATCGGGGATTTGGCTGTTCGTAATATTTTTGCAGACAACGCTGGAGAGGCGCTTAGTCATATTTCCGAGCAGGTCCACTAGAAGAATAATTAAGGTAGGCATTTGTTGGGGGGGCTTAACCCCGGGCGTTAAATCAGGAGTTCAACCCGAATATGGGTTGGACTCCTTGCTATTCTGGTTGATATTCGAATAAACGGATAAGCTATTTATTATATAACTGAATCAATTTCATAATACCTTTAGCTGCTTCAATCAAAACTAGATATAGATCAAAATGATTCGATTTGTCTGTATCTAATTACAACCACCAAACTTTAATGAGTTATGAAATTGATTCAACTTTAAAATGATGTATTGTTAGATTATCAGGAGGTAGTCATGAATCCAGATCATCCTTGTATTGTACAACGTGATTTTACCGTTCTGCTGGAAATGGGCTTGCCCGGTTCGGAATGGGCTCGTTCACAGTTGCAGATTTATGCGGAGCTGGTTAAAAGTCCGTCCGCTTTTCATACATACCACATCACTCCACTGTCTTTGTGGAATGCAGCTGCCCTCGGATGGAGTGCTGAGGACATTCAAAATAGTTTGTATTCCATGTCCCGTTGGGATATTCCACGTGATTTGTTGAATGATATTGAACAGCTCGTTTCTCGTTATGGGACGTTGACGCTTTCACGAGGTACGAAAGAAGACGGAGGTATAAAGACAGGGAAAGCCAACAGCTATACAATAGGTGATCACTTGATCTTGGCAGCAGAGACCCCCGCTTTACTGGATGAGCTACTGACCAAGCAAGAGCTAAAACAGCTTGGTTTACTTCGCGTTGATGAGGAAAGCGCATCGGTCCCGCCCGAAAATCGGGGCTTGCTCAAGCAGGAATTAACTCGCTTGGGATATCCCGTTGTGGATACGGCAGGCTATCTTGAAGGGAATCAGCTTAGTTTTACCTTGGGAAAGGGACAAACGAAGTTGCAGCTTCGTGATTATCAAGTAAAGGCCGCTGATGCGTTTGAAGGAGCGGACGGCTTAGGGGGTAGTGGTGTACTGGTGCTTCCATGCGGAGCTGGAAAAACAGTGATAGGCATGGCGGTGATGAATCGGCTTCAGTGTGAAGTGCTTATTCTAACATCTAATACTACTTCTGTACGGCAATGGGTAGAAGAATTAAAGCAAAAGACGGATATTTCTGCCGATTCCATCGGGGAATATAGTGGTCAGAAAAAAGAAGTGCGCCCGATTACGGTGGCAACATACCAAATTTTGACACACCGTCGCACCAAGGATGGGGATTTTGAGCATATGAAACTGCTGAGTGAGCGGAAGTGGGGACTCATTATATATGATGAGGTTCATTTGCTGCCCGCGCCAGTATTCCGGGCGACGGCTGACATTCAGGCTACCCGTCGTTTGGGGTTAACGGCCACGCTGGTTCGAGAGGATGGTTGTGAACGGGATGTGTTCTCTTTAATTGGGCCCAAACGGTATGATATGCCATGGAAGGAGCTGGAGCGACAGGGCTGGATCGCTCAGGTCGATTGTGTGGAGTTGCGGCTTCCAATGACAGCTGAACTTTTGGAGCGCAGTATGCGTGCTGAGGGCAGACAGCAGTACCGAATTGCAGCCGAAAATCCGATCAAACTGGAGGCGGTGCGTAGCCTGATGCAGCAGCACAGTGGTTTGCCCACGCTCATTATTGGTCAATATTTGGACCAGTTGCGTACATTGGCTCAGGAGCTCGGTGTCCCACTGATTACGGGTTCAATGAGCCAGACGGAGCGGGTACGTTGGTTTGATGCATTCCGCAAGGGTGCAATTCGGACCCTATTGGTGTCCAAGGTTGCAAACTTTGCGGTGGATCTGCCGGATGCAGCAGTAGCCATAGAGGTATCGGGCAGCTTTGGCTCTCGCCAGGAAGAAGCGCAGCGACTGGGACGCATTTTGCGACCAAAGTCAGGCGAGAATAAAGCTTATTTTTATGCTCTAGTGACGGAGAATAGCAAGGAGATGGATTTTGCAGCTCGTCGTCAGCTGTTCCTGATTGAGCAAGGCTATGAATATGCGGTTCGCAGATTTAGTGTGACAGAGGCTATTGGAAGCAGGGATGCTAAGTCTGGAGATCGTGGAAAGAAAAAGGAGGCCTAATCAAGAATGGGCGTAACGAACACGCAAGACAGCTGGAATGAGCTTTCATCGGATGAGCTGCTGGTACTTAGACGATGCTTTATTCGGCACGCGGGACAGCCCATGAAGGAAGAAGAACCTATACAGCTTACCCGGGGATCGTTAAGCGGAGTCGAAACGAAACTGGCACTGCGTGGATTACGTGCCCGGGGCTGGCTGGAGGCTGTTACCAAATCGTGGGGCGAACGAATTTTATATATCCCGGTTTATCGACTACCGGATCTGTACGATATGTTGTTAGAGGAAAATCCAATGAACATGATGCATTCGGATCATCCGATAACGGTACATGAATCAATGACAGGCCTGGAGTCGGAATTGCTGCATGCGTTGTCACGTATTGCAGTACAGGGCGTCCCTTTGACGGCCAAAGGAACCATACATAAGCGATCATTGCAAAAATTGAATGAACTGACCCCCTTTCGCCCGGAGGACCTGATGGGTCTTGGGTTGCATTATGCGCATGCAGAGCTGTATCCTGTGCAAACCGTGGTCATGATGGATTTGCTACTCAGTTTGGGGCTGTTAGTGAAAGAAACGGTGTCTTTTCGCATTCAGGAAACGGAACTGGCGACTTGGATTCGTTTGTCTGCTTGGCAAATGCGCAAGCATATTTTTGCTACACTCATGGAAAGATACGGCAAGGCCGAAGCATCCATGCAGCATTTTCGCTATATGCTGTGTGCTGTCCCCCAGTATATGGGAACGGAAGGGTGGATATCTATCAAGTGTCTGCTGCAATGGATGCTTCAAGTAGGCCTAATCCAGCAGGAGAGTACGAGCGGAGCTGATTCCAAGAACAGTGCCCTTTTAGACCTTATTCCTACAACCTCAAATCCGGAAGGGTTTGCGGGAGAAACGGGTTCTGATTTTAATTTTAATGGATCTTTCATGGAGGGATTGGAGGGTTGGCTGAAGGCCCTGACTGCGTTTGGAATGGGTGATTGGGGCCAGACTGCATCGGGTAAACTGTGTTTTCGCTGGAATGTATCTGTGTTAGACATGCTTCGTCCCAATAATTACGAGGATACACATCAACAACAAGGTACTTTTTATGTACAACCTAATTTTGAAATATTGGTTCCGCCAGATGTGGCATATGATGTGCGCTGGCGACTGGAATGCTGCTGTGAACGTGTGACAGGAGATCGGATGGCAATATACCGGATCACCAGAGAAAGTGTTACAGAGGCAATCGAGTTAGGGATGGAAGCCAAAGCAATCCCTGCTCTACTGGACAAGTTCAGCCGGACAGGCGTGCCTGATCATGTACGTATGGCGGTAGAACAGTGGGCAGGCGATGTCGGACGGACGGCTTTTGCAACGGTAACACTTTTGCGATGTGGCACACAGGAGGATGCAGACATGGTTGCACGCCATCCCGCGCTGGAAGGATTGCTGGAACGGCTTGGCGACAAGGACTTTATTATTCCGGCGAGCTCTGCTGTCAAAATACGAAAAACGCTTGCTGCAATAGGATTAGGTCCACGTCGTGAACCCGAAGGTGTGGACGAGCCAGCTCATCATTATCCACTGATTTCGGAAACAGAGAACATAAATTCAGGCAGCCTCAACAGTAAAATGGAGTCCGAACCTATTCTAGCCCGTTCTATATTTTCCCAAGAGGGGAGGGCAGGTTTGGTTTATACAGGGCGAACGCTGCACTTTTACGAACAAGAGCATACACTGCCTGATCCGTCTGACTATTTACCAGAAAGATCTACAGTCCCCTCCTCATGGACAAAAGAATGGAGGAGTTACCATACTTCCACTGCCCGGCAGTTGATCGAGCAAGCGATTCGTTGGCAGGCTGCTGTGGGGCTGCGAATCGGTGGGAAAGAGGTTAAATGGATACCGGAGGCGGTGGTTTCCGGTGCACCATGGAGTGTCACAGGCTGGTATGCCTCAGGAAGGGATGACGAAACACTTTCTCCTGCGACCTTACAGCCAAGTGAATGGTCAGACATGCGCTTGCTGGTTCCTTTTACATAGTAGGGCCAGGAAGTGCATGAAACTTCTTCTTCTCAAAAGAAGGATGTGGTATGATAAATGAGTCTACTTTTACAGGGTAGAACTTTATATAAAGTGAGATGAACATTCATGAGCGTAGCCGAATTGAACACGGTCAATATGGCAGAAGTGCTTATTAACGCCTATGAATTGGGCGATATGGTCAACCGATCCTTTGAGGTATCGGATTATTTATATTGGAAACAGCGTGTGGAATTGAATCCGTCTATTCAGGCGTGTGTACGCAAGCTGGATGCCAAAAAGGAGCTATTCGCGGAAACGGAGCGTTTTGGGCATTTTCATCCGAACTATCATGAAGCGAAGGATGCAGTGCAGGTCGTTGAGCTGGAACTGGAACAATTCGTGGATGTTAAGGAGTTCAAACGAGCCGAAAAGGCGCTGGATGATATGCTTCATGCCATGTCTGAAACGATTGCATATTCCGTGTCCGAGACTATTAAGGTGCCGAGCAATGATCCGAATGTGAAAAAAGGCGGATGTGGCAGCGGAGGGAAATGCTCCTGTGGATAGGTCATAGGAATGATACCGAGTGGGGGGAGATGAAGCGAATGTTTGCCGAGCGGACAGGGTACATCATTTGGGTAAGCGATATCAAGGCTGCCCGCAATCTGGAGAAATACGGAAATGTCCACTTTATTTCAAAGCGTATGCATTATGTAGTGATATATATGAATGCGGATCGGGCAGAAGACACCGTTAAAAATATTCGCAGACTTTCCTATGTGCGTAAGGTCGAGCGCTCTTTTCGAAATGAGATTAGGACGGATTACAACGACGATAAGGAAAAGATGAAAGAATATGAGATATAAGATCAAATGTCTATAAATTGTAAACTTTTCTTGAAAGGTCAGCCTACAGGCTGGCTTTTTTTGTGAAGTCAGGACTTTTGCATAATGGTCTTGATGCTGTTAGACCTAAAAAATCTTTAAATATCACCCATAAACTTCAATTTTGTAACTTGTAGTCCCGGGTCTGTTGAGGTAACATATGAATATATTGGTAGATATAAAGACCTATCTGGTGGGGAGAGTGATCCCGTGCGTGACAAAGCAATGCAGCGATGGAGTACATACGAACCGTTCTATGTGGAGATGGGCGATAAAAAAGTCGCCGATATCGTGATAACAAATCATGCGAAAACACGTTACTTAGATCGGGTAGAGCAGAAACAGTCCGAGACGAATCATATCGCCGCCTGGCTTTGGGAATGCCTGAAGCAAAACAGGATGGAGTCCTATTATCATAACGAAGAGGATGTATATTTAATTGATGGTGATCTGGTCGTCGTGGCCGAATTTGGAGAGTTGCCCGGCGAGATGGATATTGCGGGGAATCCGCTTCACAAAATGATTGTCATTACCTTTTTGGGCCGGATGTCGGAGACCATTGAATTAAGGGATTTGAAGTCATACTATTCATGGTTACGCCATTCGCGGCGCATGACACTGATGAAAAGCACTCGTAAGCAAAAATAGACGGTCATTTGGAGAACGGCTTCAGATGAAAAAATCTCCAAACTTCTTGAATACCGTTAAGTTTAAGTAGAAAGTATGCAGTTATTAGCTGCATGCTTTTTTTATTTTCCAATAATAAAACTACCCAATTCAGTAAGTTTACTTGGAAATGCTTTCGACAGACGTTTTTCTTATGTTAAAATAGGGAGAACAGAGGGGAGAGGGCTGTCAGTATGAACTTTCATCAGTTGCACATTTTTTATACCGTAGCGGAACGCGGGAGCTTCTCGGCGGCGGCACAAGCGCTGCATATGACACAACCTGCGGTGACGATGCAAATTCAGTCTTTGGAAGATTATTTTGGCACGAAACTGCTGCAACGTTCGACTAAAAAAATCGAACTTTCAGAGGCGGGAGCGACACTCCTGCCTTTTGCGAAAAAAAGCATGCAACTGATCAGGGAAGCTGACGAGGCGATGTCTGCTTTTACTCACATGTTGGAGGGAAGATTGCATATTGGCGCCAGCCTAACGATTGGTGAGTATATTGTACCCAGAATGCTGGGACCGTTTGGTCAGGAATACCCTCATATACGCATGGCGATGAATGTGATGAATACAACTCAGATTATGGATGATATACTAAAACATCAGCTGAATTTAGGACTGATTGAGGCCCCAGTCCAGCATCCGGATATCGTGGTGGAACCTGTGATGCAGGACGAACTGAAACTGATTGTGCCTTCAGGACATGCGCTGGCCAAGGCTAAAAAAGTGGTTCTGGAAGATGTGTTCAAGCATCCTTTTGTAGCCAGAGAAAAGGGATCTGGTACACGTCAAGTAATAGAAGATGAGCTGAAAAATCGTGGTATGGATGCCTCCCGACTTGGGATTGTAATGGAGATGGGGAGCACTGGAGCGGTTAAATCGGCGGTGGAGGCTGGACTGGGTATTACCATGCTATCACCTTCTTCGGTGAAGCATGAAGTTGCGCTCGGATTATTGAAAATTGTAAATATTTCAGATATCACGTTCAAACGAGAATTTTATGCAATTCATTTGAAGTCGGCGTTGTTGCCGATTCCGGTAGTAACCTTCCTGTCTTACTTGCGTCGTCATGATCAGGGAACGGACGTCCTGGGGGACTCGCAGGACGAGCTTGCAAAGGTGAAAGAGAAGGAGGATGTATAATGAAGGAGCAGATTAACGTAAAACGATATGATTTACACACACACACCCAAGCATCTGACGGAATGCAACCACCTGCAGATAATGTACGCTGGGCCAAGGAAAAAGGACTGGCAGGTGTGGCCATTACAGATCATGATACGGTAGCTGGCCTGGAGGAAGCTCTGGAAGAGGGAAAACGCATAGGAATTACTGTGGTGCCGGGAGTGGAAATTAGTACTCGAGCTGGCGATAAGGATATTCATATACTCGGTTATTTTATGGATTACCGCAATAAAGTGTTTTTGGAACGGTTGGAAAAGCTTCGCCAGGCACGGGATACCCGTAATGATTTGATTTTGAGTCAATTGCGTAGTCTGGGTGTGGAAATCACACTGGGTGAAGTGGTGGCTACGATGGGCAGACCGCTGGCACCAGATGAAAGCATTGGACGTCCGCATATGGCGGATACGCTGGTTCAAAAAGGATATGCGAAGGATATGCGGGACGCGTTTGACCGTTACTTGGCGGAAGGAGCGCCCGGATATGTGTCTGTACCCCGTGTAGAGCCTGCGGAGGCCATAAACTGGATTCGTGAAGCAGGAGGGGTACCCGTGGTGGCCCACCCTGGCTTGTACGGAAATGATGAGCTGGTTCGTTCTATTATAGAGGAGGCGAAGCCTGCGGGCTTGGAGGTGCGACATTCGGACCATGATGCTGAGGCTGAGAGCCGATATACTGCGATGGCGGCGCAATATGGCCTCATTGCAACTGGCGGCTCGGATTTTCACGGCGCGCGTCAAGGTGTTATTTTTCACGGTGATCTGGGTAGCCGTAGTGTGGAAGGGCAGGTAGTCGAGGAATTGAGGAAGGCTGCTATTGGACAAAAGTAAATAAAAAGCCCCTTGCCTTATGCATGGAACACAAGAAGTGTACCGTGCAAAGAACAAAGGGCTTTTTTTGTGGGTTCAACAGGCTAGTAAGATTTAACCGTTTTTGATGCGATTCGGCAGCTTTTTGACTAGTTCCTCATCGGGTGTAATGAAAAGCGTACGCTGATGGTCGTAGATGACAAAGCCAGGTTTGGCTCCGCTAGGCTTACGTACATGTCGAATCAGGGTGGCGTCCACAGGTACACTGCTGGACTGCTTGGCCTGACTAAAATAAGCAGCGAGTTGAGCTGCTTCCTCCAGCGTCGCATCTCCGAATTGCTCAGCACGTATAACGACGTGTGACCCCGGAATATCCTTTGTGTGCAGCCAGGTGTCATTTGGTCCGGCCAGTCGATTTGTTACATATTCATTTTGCAAGTTGTTTTTGCCAACCAGTAACTCGATACCTTCGGATGATGTATAGACGTGCAGGGTTGGACGGTCGTTTTTCTTCTTTTTCTTTCCTTTTTTGACCCGATCTCTGAGATAGCCCTGCTGAACCAGTTCTTCACGTATTTCCTCAATGTCATTCATAGAGGCATGGGCTAGCTGCTGAAGAAGACTGTCCATATAACGGATTTCTTCGTGCGTTTTCTCCAGTTGTTCGTCAATGACAGCTAGGCTGTTTTTATATTTGTTGTATTTTTTAAAATACCGTTGCGCATTATCCGACGGGTTGAGTAGTGGGTCCAGTGGGATGGACATTGGACGCTGTTCCTCATCATAAAAGTTGATGATCGTCACTTCTTTGTCCCCTTTTTTCACCTCATGCAGCGAAGCGAACAGCAACTCTCCATAAATGCGAAATTGATCCGCATCTTCCGCCTCGGCCAAATCCTGTTGGAGATAGTCGAGTTTTTTTACGTTTTTACTCCGCTCATTTTGCAGAAACCGCAGTAGGTCACTGACCTTTTGCTTAACCGTATCCCTTTCTGCTTTTTCACCGAAGAAGTCTTCCATACACTCACTGATCGTAGCGTACTCCTTACGTTCTCCTTGGATCAACGTCAGTGGAATGGCTGAGAATATCACTTTATCTTGTGCGTTTAGTCCAGATACCGGCTGAAAACGATGGTTCCGCACGTCATCCATGATGTGACTGAATGTACTCCATAGTGAACGATCACTATCACCAGATACTTCATTAGTTACTCGAGTTAGTATCTCTTCAGCAATGAGGGGACTGAGTCCAGTAAAAGTGTTCACGATCCAGCGTTTGGGAGCTTCTCCGGCCTCGAGTGCTGTTTGATACGAGGATATGAAAGCTGCCTCTTCTGTTTCTAGTGGATTTAGCTTGTTTTGTTCAGGAGGCTCCGTGTATTGAAAGCCGGGCATAATGACCCGATAGCTGCTAATAGACGGTGTAACATGATGAATGCCATCTAGCATCACGCCTGTTTCCGGGTCAAGCAAAATAATGTTGCTGTGTCTGCCCATCAGTTCAATGATAATTCGTTTGAGTGAAACATCTCCCAGTTCATCACGTTGACGTACATCCATGTGAATAATACGCTCCATGCCCACCTGCGTGATTTTCTCAATAACGCCTCCTTCGCAATGCTTGCGAAGAAGCATACAAAACATAGGGGCTTCTGTCGGATTAAGAAAGCTTTGTTCTGTAAAATGTACACGCGGGAAGGTCGGATTAGCTGACAGCAGCAGCTTTACGCTTCCGCCTTGTGCCCGCAGATTCAGCACGATATCGCGATCGTTTGGCTGATGTATTTTATTAATGCGCCCGCCTCGGATGCCTTGCAGTTCGTGTACGATAGCGCGGGTTACGATTCCGTCCAATGCCATAATTATGTTCTCCTTTGAAGCAAATGTATTTTCGCCTTCCTACTATGATACATAACTTTGGGACAAAACTTAAGCGGCTTTGTGATATTTCAGATCCTGTCCGAATAGATTGAATCTAGAAAGTCTGTCCAGCTTATCAGCAATCGCGGCACAAAAATATAATAACGGGCAGCCATCCTACGCACAACCGACGGAAGCGGACTATCTGACCGGGAGGGAATTGGGGAGAATGGAACAAGCACACTGGCACCAATTAAGCAATGAACAGCTTTCAACAAGTCTGGAAGTCGACCCGAAGCAGGGTCTTTCGGAGGAACAGCTTGCGGAACGAAGAGAAAGGTCAGGATGGAATGAGCTGAGCGAGGGGAAGCGAGTTTCGGCAATCTTGCTGCTGCTCAACCAGTTCAAGGATTTTATGATGCTTGTATTGATGGGAGCGACCCTGATATCCGGCCTGCTTGGCGAGTATTTGGACGCGATTACCATTATTGCTATTGTTGTACTGAATGGAATTCTTGGCTTTGTACAGGAATTCAGAGCTGAGCGTTCATTGCGAGCTTTGAGACAACTATCGGCTCCGACGGCCAAAGTGTTGCGGGGCGGAAAACGAATTCAAGTTCAAGCCAGAGAACTGGTACCGGGTGATATTGTGCTGCTGGAAAGTGGTGATCGCATTCCCGCAGATGTAAGGTGGTTGAGTACGAACGGCTGTGATGTAGAGGAGTCCGCCCTGACAGGTGAATCGGTTCCGGTGAGTAAGCATTGCCGCCCTATTCATGCCGCCGAGGTACCACTTGGGGATCAAAAAAACATCGGTTTTATGGGCACGATGATGACTAGAGGAACCGCACAAGGAATAGTTATACGTACAGGTATGAGTACCGAAATGGGTAAGATCGCAGACTTGATAGAAAATACGGAGTCGCAGGAGACACCGTTGCAGCACAGATTGGAGCAATTGGGCAAAATTTTGATTATCGTAGCGTTGGCGCTAACGGTGCTCGTTGTCGTAGCAGGCATTTTACATGGACAGCCAGCCATGAGCATGTTCTTGGCCGGAGTGAGCTTGGCTGTGGCGGCTATACCGGAAGGGTTGCCAGCTATTGTGACGATTGCGCTCGCATTGGGTGTGCAGCGTATGATTAAACGAAAGGCGATTGTGCGTAAGCTGCCTTCTGTTGAAACGCTCGGCTGTGCATCTGTCATTTGTTCCGACAAAACGGGTACCCTGACCCAAAATAAAATGACGGTTACCAAGCTATGGCTGGACGGCCGCTTCTGGGGAGTTACGGGAGAGGGCTATGACCCTCACGGGCATATTATGGATAGAGACCTTCCTGCCGATCTTAAAAACGGACAATCTCTGCGTAGACTGCTGCAAGCCAGTGTGCTTTGCAACAATGCGGAAATTGTTCAAGCCGATACAGAGGAGCTACGTTCGAAAAAGAAAACCAAAGAGCCGACGCCGTCCTCCGTTTGGGAGCTAAAGGGTGATCCGACGGAAGGAGCGCTGGTCACGTTAGCTGCCAAGGGCGGAGTCACGCGACAAGGGCTATATGAGCTATACACAAGGGAGCGAGAATTTCCTTTTGACTCGGATCGGAAGCGAATGTCGGTACTCGTACGCCACCAGGGAGGACACATTGTCTTTGCCAAAGGTGCACCGGATGTATTGCTGGGCCAGTGCTCCTACATTTTATGGGAAGGAAATGTCGTTCCGTTAACGGGTACGCTGCGCCAAAAGGTACTGGCAGCTAACGAAGGAATGGCCTCGGAGGCGCTACGTGTACTTGGTGTCGCTTACCGTGATATCCGCTCGCATGAGCGTGTCTCCACGGTTGAGGAGGCTGAAGCACAACTGATCTTTATCGGGCTGACAGGCATGATTGATCCGCCACGTCGCGAGGTTCGCGAAGCCATTGGCAAGTGTCGTCGTGCTGGCATTCGCACTGTGATGATTACCGGAGATCACGGTACAACTGCAGAGGCCATTGCACAGCAGCTGGGCATTTTTCAGCGCGGATCCCACGTGTTAACAGGACAGGAATTGTCTGCGATGGATGATGCGTCGCTGGACAAAGCCGTTGATACCGTCTCTGTATATGCACGGGTTTCGCCGGAGCACAAGCTACGGATCGTCAAGTCACTGCAAAGGCGCGGACATGTCGTAGCCATGACTGGAGATGGCGTCAATGACGCTCCAGCGATAAAGGCGTCGGACATCGGCATTGCAATGGGTATTACAGGGACGGACGTGACCAAAGAAGCGGCTGCGCTTGTTCTGAGTGATGATAATTTCTCTACGATTGTAGCCGCAATTGAGGAAGGACGGAATATTTACGAGAATATCCGTAAATTTATCCGTTATCTACTCGCCTCCAATGTGGGTGAAATTTTGACGATGTTTTTTGCCATGATGGCCGGGCTGCCATTACCTTTGTTACCGATCCAGATTTTATGGGTGAATCTGGTGACAGATGGCCTACCAGCGATGGCTCTGGGGGTGGACCAACCAGAAAAGGATCTCATGGAGCACAAACCTCGTGGCGCAAAGGAAAATATTTTTGCTCGTCGACTGGGCTGGAAAATCATTAGTCGTGGCTTGTTGATTGGTTTATGTACGCTAGCGGCCTTCTGGCTGACATTACGTATTGCACCGGATGACGCAGGACAACTGATCAAAGCACAGTCCGTTGCCTTTGCTACGCTAGTTCTGGCGCAGTTAATTCATGTGTTTGATTGCCGCAGTTCCCGTTCTATTTTCCATCGTAATCCGTTTCAAAATAGTTATCTTGTGCTTGCCGTGCTGTCTTCAATAGTACTAATGCTAGTGGTTATGTACGTGCCTATGCTGCAACCTATTTTCAAAACGGTACCGCTCGGTTTGCGTGAGTGGGCGCTATCCATTGTCGCAGCTGGGATTCCGACGTTTCTGATGGGAGCGGGAAGTGTGTGGGGCGGTCGACGCAACCGTCGTCGCGGCGGAAATACACACTTTTCAGCGGGACGTACGAAGTTTTCATCCTAGAAATCGGGTTATGCATATCGCATCGCTTTCCCACTATTGCCCTGTATGATATCATGGGATCAAAGCTTCATGAGGAACATGACATCAGCAGCAACGGCGGAGGTAAGCTATGGAATTCACAAAAATGAACGGTCTAGGTAATGATTTTATCGTTTGGTTTGGGCATCAGGAGTTGCCGTCTGACGCCTCGGAATTAGCTGTTCGGCTATGTGATCGACATTTTGGTGTTGGCGCCGATGGGTTGGTATATATATTGCCATCAGAAAAAGCGGATTTCTGCATGCGCATTATTAACTCGGACGGCTCAGAGGCCGAACAATGCGGTAATGCTATCCGTTGTGCTGCCAAATACGTATATGACCGTAAGCATATCAACCGTGAACAGATCACGATTGAGACGCTGGGTGCAGGTGTACAGCAGGTCGAACTAACTGTAGAGAATGGACTTGTTCGTATGGTGAAGGTAGATATGGGAGAGCCAATTCTTGAGGGTTTGAAGATTCCGACTACTCTGGATCTGACTAGCGTAATTAATGAGCCCATTGAAGCTGGAGGAAGTGGTTTTCGCTTTACGGCTGTATCTATGGGGAATCCGCACTGTGTCATTTATGTGGAGGATGCGCCAAGCTTTGATCTGGAAGCCTGGGGGCCAAAGCTGGAATGCCATCCGTTATTCCCTAAAAAAACAAATGTTGAGTTCGCCACGGTACGTAGCCGTAAGCATATAGATATGAGAGTATGGGAGAGAGGAGCCGGGCCGACGCTAGCTTGTGGAACCGGAGCCTGTGCTACGCTTGTTGCTTCTGTACTAAACGGATATAGCGACCGCCACGCCATTGTAAGCCTGAAGGGCGGCGATCTGGATATCGAATGGAGCGAGGAAGATAATCACATATATATGACGGGTCCGGCTGAGATCGTGTACGAAGGTCGTCTGTTCTGAATCATGTGACTATAAAGATAACGTGCAACTACTAATGAATCGTATAGAAGTGAGTGAAAAGAAGACCTTAGTAGGTCTTCTCAGGCTGTCGAGAAAGTCTCGACAGCCTATTTTATGTTAATTTTGTTTAAGACGACACCGCGTTAATGTTGTATAATATAGGTAACTATTGTAGAACGGATGGTGTTGATATGCTACGCTCCAACCGCGAAAAACAACAATCCTACGAATTTGTTTCCATCGAAGATCTGGTTCCTCAAGATCACTTGCTCCGCAAAGTAGATAAGTATATCGATTTTTCGTTTATCGATGATAAAGTTCGACCACTGTATTGTGCAGACAACGGGCGTCCTGCCATTGATCCTACCGTATTGTTTAAAATGATCTTTCTCGGTTATTTCTATGGCATTCGCTCAGAACGGCAACTCGAGCGAGAAATTCAGACGAACCTAGCTTATCGTTGGTTTCTGGGGTTGGGCTTAACGGATAAAGTTCCGGACCATACGACGATTAGCTGGAATCGTCGCACTCGCTTTAAAGACACCACGATCTTTCAAGATATCTTCGATGAAATTGTGCTGCAGGCGATCTCTCACCGAATGGTGGGTGGGCGTGTTCTCGTCACCGATTCCACACACGTCAAAGCCAATGCTAACAGGCACCAGTACACCAAAGAACAAGTGTTGCAGAATACTAAAGACTATATGGACGAGCTGAACGAAGCGGTGAAGGATGACCGGAGAAACCACGGAAAAAAGCCTTAAAATCCCGAGAGGAAGTGAACGAAGAAAAAGAAATTAAAGTGAGCAAAACAGACCCGGACAGCGGCTATATGATCCGTGATGGCAAGCCCGAAGGCTTCTTCTATCTGGACCACCGCACGGTGGATATGAAGTACAATCTGATTACGGACGTGCATGTGACACCAGGGAATGTACATGATTCTGTCCCCTATTTGTCCCGTTTGGATCGCCAAAGAGAACGTTTTGGTTTTCAAGTAGAAGCTGTTGCACTAGATTCAGGTTATTTAACAACGCCGATTTGCCGAGGTTTGCAGAACCGAAAGATTTTTGCCGTGATTGCTCACCGAAGATTCCATCCCAGACAAGGACTGTTTCCGAAATGGAAGTTTGAATACGATGCCAAACGCAATGCGTATAGATGCCCAGCCCAACAGGAACTGCCCTACCGAACGACGGACCGTAAGGGATACCGGCAGTATGCCTCTGACCCAGCTCAGTGCCAGCATTGCCCACTGCTAAGTCAGTGTACCCAGTCTCGAAACCACCGCAAAGTGGTGACTCGGCATGTCTGGGAAGACAGCAAAGAGTGGGTACGGAGCAACCGGCTGAGCCCATCTGGTAAAAAGCTGTACCGCAAACGAAAAGAGACGATTGAGCGAAGCTTCGCGGATGCCAAAGAGCTCCATGGGTTTCGCTATTGCCGTTTGCGCGGTCTTCCAAACGTCAGGGAACAAGCCCTTATGACGGCAGCCGTGCAGAACATGAAGAAGATGGCGATCCACCTAGATCGCCTGGAGAAACAGGGGTAACCCCCCCTGCTTCTCCAGAGACCAGAGCATTATGATGTGAAAAAGAAACCCACGTCTCAAAATGACGGGGTTTCTCGACAATCTGAAGACCTTAGTAGGTCTTCTTTTTTTGGACTTAGATGCCCCTGTATACAAGGAATATGATGAACAAAGCAACATTCTGTCTTTTTTTGGCGCCTGAACGATGTATAATATAGAAAATGAAAAACAATAAGGAGGCCGTTCATAGTGCGGAAATTTCGTTGGATTTCAGCAGTTGCAGTCCTCATATTTGTAGCCACCGCGCTTCCGGTTCAGGCGGCGACCATTCCGGCCGCCGCGGAAACGACGGATAAGCAGGTTGGGTCGCTAACTCCGACAGTGGTAAGCCGTTTAGAAAAAGCGGTGCAAGAACTCATCGGCTCGAAGACAGCATTTCAATTTGACGATGTGACGGATATGGGGAAAACTTGGATTGTAGAGGGCGGACTGGAAGATGGAACTGCTACGTTACAGACAGAATATAATAAAGAAAAAAATAGAGTAGATTCTACAACCATACGATATAAAATAAGCAGCTTGGGAAAAGCGATGAACGCGCCACTCAAGACGAAAGTGCTAAACAGCGCCAAAGCGTTTGACAGCAAGCGTCCTTTGCAATTTGAAGCATTTTGGCGGGTCAAATCCCCTTATCAGTCCAACAAGCCATCAAATTACTGGGTATTTTGGGGCGCAGGTGAACAGGCTTCCTCGTTGTATGTGGATGTGGATCGAGGTAACGCTATTACCATCAACGCGGACTATGCGCTGAAGCGGGTGGACCCTCTGATACTGAACCGTGCAATGAACACATTTAAGCGTGTGAGTGGACAGCCAATTAAGGTGCAGCACGCTTCACGGTACAAGGACGAAACGAAGGGGCTTTCATATTGGTCGTTTGAGGATGCAAACGAGGCCAGTGAGGTCAAAATTAGCGCGGTAACCGGTAAAGTGCTGGCCGTATCCACCTATGGGGTGGATTGGAATGATGACGCAGATTTCAAAAAAACATTTGCAAGCCCGAAATATACTGCCTCAGAAGCTTTGAAGCTAGTCAAGCCCAAGGCTCAGATGTTGTTTAATATCAATTTGACCGGCTATAAAGTGAAAGTTCAAGGGAATCAATATACGTTCTACAAGCAGCAAAAGGGAACGGATTCTATTGTGGCTAAAGTAAATAAAAAAGGGACTTTTTACGCTTACTCTCTCCATTCTTCCGTTGGGAAAATGTAGTAGGAAATAGAAAAGATGAATCAAGCCGCTCCACTCCTGATATCATATTGTCGGGGAGTGGGGCGGCTTTTTTAGTTTTTGGCTTATGTTTGAAGTCTCTTTATGTTACATTAGTATGAAAATAAAGAGCGGGGTGGAGCAGAGGACATGAAACCGGATTTGCGTACTGTGCTGAATCGTGAAATTATTGTCGGAGACGGCGCAATGGGGACTTTTTTATATCAGCTAGGATTTCCAGTAAATACGTCTTTCGAAGAACTGAACATCACTTCGCCTGATGTTATATCAGACGTGCATGGTCAATATTTAAGTGCAGGAGCTCGATTGCTGGAGACTAATACATTTTCTGCAAATGATTATAAGTTAGCCCGGTTTGGACTGGAATCTAAGGTAGAAGAGATCAATCGTGCTGGTGTGAGAATTGCCAGAAATGCGGCCGGACCTGAACATTATGTGGTAGGTGCAGTGGGTTCCATATGTGGGGGCAAACGGCTTAACATATCAAAGCTGGAGCTGGCAAGAAACTATGAACAGCAAATTGATGCCCTTCTCTCCGAAGGAGTCGACGGTATTTTGTGCGAAACGTTTTATTCACTGGATGAAATACGCATAGCGCTTCACAGTGTACGTAAATATAGTGATATTCCGGTGATTTGTCAGTTTGCGGTCGATCAGGTTGGTCGTACTCAGGATGGTTTTTTAGTGGCGGAAGCTTTTTCGGTGCTGCGTAATGAGGGGGCAGACATCCTTGGATTTAACTGTCACTCGGGTCCGCAGGGAATTATGAGTGTAATGGAGCAGCTGGACGGCCCTTTGTCTGTACCGTTGTCCGTATATCCGAATGCGGGACTAGCAGATTATGTGGACGGTCACTATGTATACGGTGCATCACCTGAATATTTTGGAGAATGTGCCAAAACCTTTGTAGACCTGGGAACGAGGCTGCTCGGTGGTTGCTGCGGAACTACACCGGATCATATTGCTGCTATATCCAAAGCCTTGAACCGTTTGCAACCGCCTCCTCTTGCTTCAAAAGAAGCTTTGTCGAAAGAGTCCTTTCAAGTGGCGGAGCAGATTGCAGATGAAAGGGAACGAGGAAATGGCAGACATACCAGTGAGCCCAACATCGTGGATCTTGTAAAGGAACGACATACGGTCATTGTAGAACTGGATCCTCCGCGCGATCTGGACATTACGAGGTTTATGCAAGGTGCTCATGCGTTGAAGAAAGCCGGGGCCGACGCGCTTACACTGGCTGACAACTCGCTTGCAGTCACTCGCATGAGCAACATGGCGCTTGGACATTTGGTCAGTATTGAAACAGGCTTGCGTCCATTAATTCATATAGCATGTCGTGATCGCAATCTGATTGGTACTCAATCCCACATGATGGGTTTTGACGCGCTCGGTATTGACCATGTACTGGCGGTTACTGGAGATCCGGCGCGGTTCGGTGATTTGCCAGGCGCCAGTTCGGTGTATGATATGACCTCTTTTGAAATCATACGCATGATCAAGCAATTAAATGATGGTGTCGCATTTTCCGGTAAGCCACTGAAGCAGAAAGCTAATTTTGTGGTAGGTGCCGCATTTAATCCTAACGTCAAGCATTTGGGTAAAGCCGTACAGCGGTTGGAGAAGAAAATTGCCTCCGGAGCCGACTATGTTATGACTCAGCCCGTATACGACCACGAGTTGATTGCAGCCATCGCGGAAGCGACACGACATTTGGAAGTACCGATTTTTATCGGTATTATGCCGCTGGCTAGTGGGCGCAATGCAGAATACTTGCACAATGAAGTACCAGGCATTCAGTTATCCGATGAGGTGCGTGCACGTATGTCTGGTCTTGAGGGTCCGGAAGGACGAACAATGGGTGTGTCTATTGCCAAGGAGCTACTCAATACGGCAATGGAACATTTTAATGGTATCTATTTTATGACTCCATTTATGTTCTATGAAATGACAGCTGAACTGACTTCTTACGTATGGCAAAAATCAGGCCGCGCACAGGCCCCCTTGTTTCGACTATAATAATCAATTACAATAGTATAATGGATGTGATGCCGATGTCATTGAGTATGACCGGATACGGTCAAGCTATCCTTCATTATGAGGGCTATAAAGTGCGCTTGGAATTGAAATCGGTAAATCACCGCTATTGCGAAGTGATGATGAGAATTCCGCGCGAATGGACTCGTTACGAAGATGGCTTGAGAAGAACGGTTCAACAGCAGATTAAACGCGGTCGTATCGATGTCTTTATCCACAGGGAACGTGATGAAGAACAGATGCCCGCCGCGCGGTTAAATGACACTGTGGTGCAGGCTTACCTGCATGCAGCGGAGCAGCTGGCGGATCGTTATGGAGTGAAAGGAACGTTAGGGATAAGCGATATTCTTGCTTTGCCTGACGTTCTGGGTGAGCCTGGAGAGGCTTTCCATGGAGACGAAGAGGACTGGGAAGAGCAACTACAGCGAGCTTTGAATGAAGCTTTGCAAGGTTTACTGGAGATGAGAAGGCGAGAAGGCGGGCATTTGGCGCAAGATGTGAAATCCCGTATTTTACGTCTGGAATCCCTGCATCATGAAATGACGGTGCTGGCTCCTCATGTTGTGAGCGACTACCGTAACAGGCTGAAACACAGGCTTAAAGAGCTTCAGGACGGTTCATTTACGCTTGATGAACATAAGTTCGGAATGGAGATTGCGTTATTCGCGGATCGCAGCAATATTGATGAGGAACTTACCCGGCTTCAAAGTCACTTTGGGCAGTGCAAGGGGTTGCTGCTATCGGACGAGCCGGCCGGTCGCAAATTAGATTTTTTAATCCAGGAAATGAATAGAGAAGTCAACACGATCGGCTCCAAGGCTAATCATCTCAACTTGGTTAATTTGGTCGTTGAGATGAAAGCAGAGCTCGAGAAAATTCGTGAGCAGGCTGCAAATATTGAGTAGCTACCTGGTAGCGGCACGGCTGCAAGAGTCACATGTATAGGGGGAAAGACCTGAATATGGCAATCAAATTGATCAATATTGGTTTCGGCAATATCGTGTCGGCCAACCGAATTATCTCCATCGTCAGTCCGGAGTCTGCTCCGATCAAGCGGATTATACAGGAAGCCAGGGACCGTCATATGCTAATTGATGCTACCTATGGCCGCCGGACGCGGGCTGTTATTATTACAGACAGTGATCATGTAATCCTGTCTGCGGTGCAGCCGGAGACGGTCGCTCATCGCCTATCCACTAAAGATGATGACAATGACGAATAAAAATGGAGTGTACTATGGCTAAGGGATTATTATTTGTAATATCCGGACCTTCGGGTGTCGGTAAAGGGACGGTAGGCAACGCATTGCGTGACAAGCTACCAGAGATAACGTACTCCGTTTCTGCTACAACTCGAACACCTCGTTCGGGTGAACAGGATGGAGTGACCTATTTTTTTAAAACGCGTGAAGAATTTTTGGGTATGATTGAACGAGATGAAATGCTGGAGTATGCTGAGTATGTAGGGAACTATTATGGTACTCCACGTGATTTTGTAGATCAGACGCTTGCGCAGGGAAAAGATATTTTTCTGGAGATTGAAGTTCAGGGAGCGCTAAAGGTTAAAGAAAAATTTCCAGAAGGCATATTCATTTTTCTGCTTCCGCCTTCGCTAGATGAATTAAAGGATAGAATCAGGGGACGGGGCACAGAAACTCAAGCGACCATAGACCACCGTATGTCGGTAGCTGTGGATGAAATGAATCTGTTGCGTCACTATGATTATGCGGTTGTCAATGATGAGATTGATTTCGCTTGTAAACGAATAGAATCCATTATTATCGCCGAACATTGTAAGGTTCATCCTTAAACGAGGGCTTTACATATGCCAAGCGTACCTAAAGAGAAATAATACTGTATAAGCTGAGCTTGAAGGTGTACACTGGAGTTCAGCTTATACAGTCCCAAAACTACATGAAGAGGTGTCTATTCGTGCTGTATCCTTCCATTGATGAAATGATGAAAAAGGCAGATAGTAAGTATTCGTTGGTTGTAGCGGCTTCACGTCGTGCCAGACAGTTGCGCGAGGGTGAAAAGACGACTCTCAAGAATCCTAAATCCCACAAACAGGTTGGAGTGGCGTTGGAAGAGATTTACGCGGATCATCTGCGTCTTGAAAGCGGCGAAGACGAGTAAGAATTATACACAACTATTATAACCGGGCGCAATGCCAATTCCTTTGACAACCGCAAGGTTGTTATTTTTTTAGGTCAGGGGGAGTTAACGATGTTGAAGGGGAAAGTTATTATTCTTGGTATAACCGGTGGAATTGCTGCTTACAAAGGGGCTGCGTTATGTAGTAGGTTGACACAAAAGGGCGCCGATGTTCATGTGATTATGACAGCCTCTGCTAAGGAGTTTATTACCGAGCTTACACTGCAGTCGCTCTCTCGTAATCCGGTGTACAGTGATACGTTTGATGAAAGAGAGCCGTCCGTCGTATCCCATATTCATCTGGCAGATGCGGCTGATTTGGTGCTTGTTGCACCTGCAACTGCGAATATTATTGGAAAAATGGCGCATGGCCTTGCTGATGATATGTTGTCTACAACGTTGTTGGCTACAACAGCGCCTATTATGGTGGCACCTGCGATGAATGTACATATGTACACTCATCCGGCAGTCATGCAAAATATGGAGACGCTTGTATCACGTGGTGTGAAGATGATTGAGCCTGGTGAAGGATTACTGGCTTGCGGTTACGTTGGCAAAGGACGTTTGGAAGAGCCGGACACAATTGTGCAAACGATAGAGCACTTTTTTGATCAGCAAGCCCAGGAACAAAAAAACAACATTAAGTCTGAATCCCGATGGTTTGGTGGCGAATCTGTGGAGGCTCAAGTGCCTGAGTCACCTGTGAATGAGAATGAATCGGTGTTTTTAGGTAAAAAAGTCATTGTAACGGCTGGAGGCACGATCGAGCGAATTGATCCAGTGCGTTATATCACAAATGATTCATCTGGAAAAATGGGCTTCGCCATTGCAAAAGTGGCTCAAAAGATGGGGGCAGAGGTGCACTTGATTGCTGCCAATACCAGTGCGGAACCGCCTGCTGGTATTATGCTTGAAAGAGTCCAGTCGGCTGAAGACATGTACGCAGCTGTATTAAAACAATGGGAAACGAGCGATATGGTCGTTATGGCTGCTGCAGTTGCAGATTATCGACCACGTGAGATAGCACAGACCAAGATCAAGAAAAAAGATAGTGTATTTACGCTAGAGTTAGTGAAGAACGTCGATATTCTAGAATCACTCGGACGGAGTAAGAAACATCAATTTTTAATTGGCTTTGCAGCTGAAACTGAACATTTGGAGACGTATGCGAAAGATAAATTAGAACGTAAAAATTGTGATTTGATCGCGGCAAACGATGTAACTGTGAATGGTGCTGGTTTTGGCGTCGATACGAATGCTGTTCAAATTTATGACCGAAGCGGGATCGTTGAGCGTATTCCTGTACAGTCAAAGGAAGAAGTTGCGCGTAAGTTGCTTACTATAGCCGCGGGACGCATGGGTGGGGTGCTGCATTAATGGAGACGGGCAATTTAGTTGCCAAGGTCATTGTCGATGTACCTGCCAAGGATACGGACCGCACCTTCGATTATCTGATACCGGATTCAATGAGACCTTGGATTGAGCCGGGTAGTCGGGTAGCTGTGCCATTTGGCAAACGGACGGTGCAGGCTTTCGTCATCTCGGTAGTCCCAGCTGAGGAACCACCGAAATACAGGATGAGAGCGATTCAGGAGTTGCTGGATTTGGTGCCACCTTTATCTGCCGACCTAGTCGAACTGGGCAAGTGGATGAGTGAACGTTATGCTTGTAATCAAATTATGGCATTGCAAGTGATGATTCCTACCGCGCTCAAAGGCAAAGCAGAACGTTATATCTCAATTGCGGAACAGCATGAGTTAACGCATCCACAGCGTAGTATACAACCGAATCAGGGCGATGAGCTCGAATGGGCACTTCTGACCGACGATGGTATGAGTGATCCGACAGAGCGTCGGATTGTCAGCTTCATTCAGGAGAAGGAGCAAGTCCCGTTGCAGCAACTCAGTCGACGTTTCCCTGAGGAAGCGGAGGTTATTAAATCACTGTTACGCCGGGGTGTGCTTCAGGAAAGTCAAGTTATTAAAGACAAGCTTGGCAAAAAGACCATGAAATCCGTTGATCTGGCTATCGGCATAGACGAGGCATCAACGGTACTGGAGCAATTTTCTGCCAAAGCACAGCGTCAGCGGGAGGTACTTGCTTTTTTGCTGGAACGTAGCGAGTTTTTGCCTCTGTCGCTCAAGGAAGTCATGACCTCATTGAGTGTGTCTGCTGCAACGGTTAAGGCGCTGGAAGATAAGGGCTATGTGTTGCTGGAGGATGTCGAAGTGTTCCGCGACCCGTACCGGGGCAGACACTTCAAGCCTACAGAGCCACTCCCTCTCACAGCAGAGCAGCAGTCGGTGTATGAACGGATTATTCGCCAGCTGGACACGCGTGAGCAAGGAGCTTATTTGTTGCATGGAGTCACGGGGAGCGGTAAGACGGAAATTTATCTACAGACGATTCAACGTTGTATCGAGCAGAATCGGCAGGCCATTGTGCTGGTACCTGAAATATCGTTAACCCCACAAATGGTTGAGCGTTTTAAAGGTCGGTTTGGCGATCAGGTAGCAGTGATGCACAGTAGGTTGTCTGGAGGAGAACGGTACGATGAGTGGCGCAAAATACGCGAAGGCCGTGTGAAAGTGGCGATTGGTGCTCGCTCGGCAGTATTTGCGCCTTTTCGTGAGTTAGGTCTTATTATTATGGATGAGGAGCACGAAACGTCCTATAAGCAGGAAGAGACACCTAAATACCATGCGCGTGATGTCGCCATTCGCAGAGCCCATCAGCATGGGGCTGTCGTTATTCTCGGCTCGGCTACACCGTCGCTGGAAAGCTACTATGCGGCTCGCTCACAAAGCAACGACGAGTTTGCGCCGTTGCTACTTGAAATGCCAACTCGCGCATTGGGGAACACGTTACCCGAAGTACATATCATGGATATGCGTGAGGAACTGCGTGCTGGCAACCGCTCTATGTTTAGCCGTGCGTTGCATAATGGGATTGCAGAGCGGTTAGAGCGTAAGGAGCAGACGGTGCTCCTGTTGAATCGGCGTGGACACTCCACATTCGTCATGTGCCGTAGCTGTGGCTATGTGGCGGGCTGTCCGCATTGTGATATTTCGCTTACGTATCATCAGCGGTCGAACAATTTACGTTGTCATTACTGTGGTTATTCCGAGCCTGTGCCTCAGACTTGCCCTGAATGCGGTAGTGAGCATATTCGCTATTTCGGTACAGGTACCCAGCGAGTGGAAGAAGAGCTGGCGAAGCTATTCCCCGGTATACGTGTTGTTCGAATGGATGTTGATACAACGACAGAAAAAAATGCCCACGAAAAGCTCCTCAAGCAATTTCGTGATAAAAAAGCGGACGTGCTGCTCGGTACTCAAATGGTTGCCAAAGGCCTGGACTTTCCCGATGTGACACTGGTTGGTGTCATTACTGCGGATTCAGCTCTCAATTTACCGGATTTTCGGGCTGCGGAAAAGACATTTCAGCTGTTAACACAAGTAGCTGGACGTGCTGGGAGACATCAATTGCCAGGGGAAGTATTCGTACAATCCTATACTCCAGAGCATTATTCGGTGATTCACGCAAGTCGCCATGATTATGCTTCTTTTGTGAGGGAAGAATTGAAACACCGCCGCAATTTGCACTATCCACCATATTGCCGTCTTATTTTGGTAACCTTTTCTCATGAACAACTCCCGGTGCTGGTCCGGCTGGCAGAGAATTATTCAGCAACACTACAGGGACGGGCCAGACAACGAGGCTGGTTCGGGAATATGGATCGTCTTACATCGGATGTACTCGACATTTTGGGACCAGTAGCTTCACCCATTTCGAGAATCAAGAATAGATACCGATTTCAATGTATGATAAAATGGCGTGGAAATATCGACGCGATTAGTTTGGCTCAGCAAGTAGCTGATGAAATGGCCGAATCCGCACAGGCGCAAAAGTTGCTGATTAGTCTGGATGTTGATCCACAAATGCTTATGTAGAGCGTTGCCACAAAAGTTATTAGCACAATTAATGCGGACAAGTCGTCCGTACATAGGATAATGTAGCAGTCGCGTTTGTGATGAATACAGTTAAGCCTAAACGAAGGAAAAAGGATAAAGAGGAAGGTGTTCTGTTGTCATGTCAATTAGAATTATAGTGTTGGAGCCGGATGATGTATTGCACAAAGTAGCAAAGGAAGTTACTAAAATTACACCTAACGTGCAAAAGCTGCTCGACGATATGGCAGATACGATGTATGAAGCGGAGGGTGTAGGTCTTGCTGCTCCGCAAGTAGGTATTTTGAAGCGTCTCATCGTTGTAGATGCTGGAGATGAACATGGTTTGATTAAAATGATCAACCCAGAAATCGTGGCCGAAGAAGGGGAGGACTTGGGTCCAGAAGGCTGCCTGAGTATACCAGGGTTGAACGGGGATGTGCGTCGTGCCGAGAAAGTTACAGTCAAGGGACTGGACCGCGAGGGTAAGGCCATTACCGTTACAGCGACAGGATTGCTTTCTCGTGCTTTTCAGCATGAAATCGACCATTTAAATGGAATTTTGTTCACGGATATTGCAGAAAAAGTATATGAGGTTGCGCTGGAACAGCCAGGACCGAACCGTCAGATAGGAGAGTGAGGTTCGATGAGTCAAGACATTCGTATTATCTTTATGGGTACGCCTGAGTTTGCAGTGCCTTCGTTGAACATGTTACTGGATAATGGTTATAACGTGGTCGGTGTGATTACACAGCCCGATAAGCCACAGGGACGGAAAAAAATATTAACGCCTACACCAGTTAAGGAAGCGGCAGAAAAACGCGGATTACCTGTACTGCAACCGACCCGCCTGCGCCAGCCAGAAGCGGTGGCTCAGGTGGCGGAGCTGCGTCCTGATCTGATCGTAACCGCAGCCTATGGGCAAATTTTGCCAAAATCCGTACTAGACCTGCCTCGTTTCGGCTGCCTGAATGTGCATGGTTCGTTACTTCCCCGTTATCGGGGAGGTGCACCGATCCAGCGTGCGATTATTAACGGTGAGACCGTGACGGGTGTGACGCTGATGTATATGGCGGAAGGACTGGATACTGGCGATATGATATCGCGAGTTGAGGTTGCTATAGAGCCAGAGGATACCTCCGGTACGATTTTTGAGAAGCTAAGCGTAGCTGGAGCAAAGCTTTTGCAGGGCGAGCTGCCTAAATTGCTGGCAGGCCAATCAGACCGTACGCCGCAAAACGAGGACGAGGCGACCTATGCTCCGAATCTGAACCGCGACGATGAGCGTATTTCGTGGAGTGACAATGCACAGCAGATATACAACCGGATTCGCGGCCTTGTACCTTTTTCCGGCGCGTTTACGCTTTGGGAGGAAAATGTTTTTAAAATATGGGCTGCTGAGCAGCCTTTCATAAATAATGAAGTGAGTGGCTCAAATGCTCCAGCACCCGGAACGGTTCTTCAATTGACCGCTCGTGGCATTGAGGTGCAGACAGGCGAGGGAACTCTTTGGCTGACTCAGGTTCAACCGGCTGGCAAAAAGGTTATGGATGCCGGAACCTTTGCGCGCGGCGGACAGATGAAGCCAGGCACGGTGCTCGGATGAGCGGGAGTCACTCCCGTCAGGGAGGCAAAGGCAAGGGAGTGGGTGCCAGATCCGGCAATACTCGCAAACAGACGGCGCGGGAAGTTGCACTTGATGTGTTGACCGGTGTGGAGCAAGAGGGTGCGTATAGCAATCTTGAGTTAAATCGTCGACTTCAGCAGGCAGGTTTATCTGCAAGTGACGCTGGTCTGGCGACTGAACTTGTATACGGTACAGTCGCACGCCGAAATACACTTGATTATTTTTTGAATAAATTTGTTCAAAAAGGAACGGCCAAGCTTCAGGCTTGGGTACGTTCGTTGCTGCGGATGAGTGTGTATCAGGTGGTGTATCTGGATCGAGTTCCGGATCATGCAGTCGTTAGTGAAGCGGTGACCATTGCCAAGCGTCGTGGGCATCAGGGGATTTCCGGTATGGTCAACGGCGTGCTCCGCAGCATGCTGCGTGAGCCGGACAAGCTGCGTATTCCTGACGATTTGTCACCAGAGGAACGGATTTCATTAGAACATTCTCATCCACAGTGGCTGGTTAAGCGTTGGATTAAGCAATACGGTGCAGATACTGCTGAGGCTATCTGTCAGGCTAATAATGAGCCCCCTGCGGTCAGCGTACGGGTGAATACGACAATGACCAGCCGTGATCAGCTGCTGGACGAGATGCGCTCAAAAGGACTTGATGCCGTTCCTTCGGCAGTTAGTCCCTATGGGATTGTTGTTCGTAGCGGTGGCAATATGGCGCTTACCTCGTGGTATACGGACGGCTCGCTGTCCGTACAGGATGAAAGCTCTATGCTCGTTGCCGAAGCAGTTGCTCCTGAGCCCGGTATGCTGGTACTGGATTGCTGTGCCGCTCCAGGCGGCAAAACAGCTCATATGGCTGAGCTGATGAAGGATCGCGGTCGGATCGTTGCAAATGATCTGCATGCCCATAAGCATCAATTAATCCGTGAACAGGCTAAACGACTTGGCCTGGATGCCGTGGAAACAGTCACTGGTGATGCGCTAGAACTGAAGGAACGATATGCCCCAGCTTCTTTTGACCGTATTTTGCTGGATGCACCATGCTCTGGCTTTGGAGTAATTCGTCGTAAACCGGACCTGCGTTGGAGCAAAACTGCGCAGGATGTTCGCGACATTACACAGCTTCAGCATGAGCTGCTGGATAGTGTGGCGGGACTGTTGAAGCCAGGTGGCATTCTGGTATACAGTACATGCACGATTGAGCCGGACGAAAATGAAGGACAATTGACTCGGTTTTTAAGCGAACATTCGGAGTATGAATTGGCAGAGGGTCATTCCTTCCCGGACGTGAGCCGCGAAATGGATAGTATACAGGGAGGCTCGGTACAGCTGTTACCGCAGCATTTCCACAGCGACGGATTTTATATCGCGCGCCTACGTCGGGTGAAATAGCGCGGAAGAGAATTCCATGCAGCTGCCCACCAGCATTTCCACATTCCGCCGGAACATTTCCGGCGGTTTTTTGCATGAAGACGAAAAATTTTTACCCCCTCAGGGATTTGTGCTAAAATAGGAAGAATGAAAAATACGATCTGCGATCAAACAGAACTTAATGAAGAAGGAACGGGTGCAAACATTGATGAAACCTTTTATATATGATTTAACTTTGGAGGAGCTTCAGGACTGGGCCAAGAACAATGGCGAGCCTGCTTTTCGTGGAGGACAAATTTTTGACTGGCTGTATGTGAAGCGGGTCAATGATTTCAGCGAGATGACGAATTTGCCCAAGGCGCTGAGAGAGAAGCTTGAGGAGCAATTTAGTTTTGTGACGCTTAGTGAAATTACAAAGTTGGAATCAAAGGACGGTACAGTAAAATTCCTGTTCGGTTTGCATGATGATCATGCCATTGAAACGGTCATTATGAGACACAATTACGGAAACAGTATTTGTGTAACGACACAAGTGGGTTGCCGAATTGGTTGTACTTTCTGCGCTTCGACGCTTGGAGGCCTCAAACGGAACCTGACAGCTGGTGAAATTACTGCACAGGTAGTACAGGCTCAGAAAATTTTGGATAAAACGAATGAACGAGTGAGCAGCATCGTGATTATGGGCTCGGGCGAGCCTTTTGAAAACTATGAAGCGACCATGACGTTTTTGCGTACAATGGTTCATGAAAAAGGTCTGAACATTGGTCAACGTCATATCACAGTGTCGACCAGCGGTATTGTACCGAATATTTATAAATTTGCCGACGAGGATACCCAGATTAATCTGGCAATATCCATTCATGCGCCTAATGATGCACTTCGGTCGAAGCTAATGCCTGTAAATCGGCGTTATCCCTTTAAGGATGTTATGGATTCTCTACGTTACTATCTTGCTAAGACGGGGCGGAGAATTTCGTTTGAATATGCCCTGATTGGTGGGGTAAACGATCAGGCAGAACATGCTGAAGAGCTAGCGGATGTGTTAAAGGACATGCTGTGTCACGTTAATTTGATTCCAGTCAACCATGTGCCTGAGCGCAAGTATGTGCGCACATCGCGTAGCGATATTTTTAATTTTCAACGTATTCTTGCCGAAAAAGGCGTCAATGTGACGATCCGGCGTGAACAGGGTCACGATATTGCCGCTGCCTGCGGTCAGTTGCGTGCAAAGCATATGGAGTTGGGGTGAAACCATTTGATCAAAACAGTTCATGTCAGCCATGTCGGACGTGTACGTTCGGTGAATGAGGATTCTGCCTGGATCAGGCACTTAGAGCAAGGCTATATTCTTGGGATTGTTGCCGATGGTATGGGGGGGCATTTGGCCGGTGATACGGCCAGCCGCCTTGCGGTAGAGACACTTGCCGCTGATTTGGCGACGCTGGAGAGCGGATTATCCGCACATTCTTTGACGGCGGCGCTCAGCGACGCTATTTTGCATGCCAATGAAGTCATCTTCCAGACGGCTGCACGCGATGAGAAGTATCATAATATGGGAACGACAGTTGTTGCGGTTTTACTATACGACGCATCCGGAATTATCGGACATATCGGTGACAGTCGCGCCTATGTCATATCCAAAGGAGCGGTACGTCAGCTTACAGAAGACCATACTTTGGTTAACGAGCTGTTCAAAAACGGTCAGATCAGTAAGGAAGAACGGGAGAACCATCCTCGTCGCAATGTACTGACACGGGCGCTGGGCACTGATTCCGAGGTGAAAGTGGATATTGACTCCATTACGCTGGAAAAAGGCGATGTACTGTTACTGTGTAGCGACGGATTAAGCAATCTGGTAACGGAAGAACAAATCAGTAAAGTAGTAGGTGCCGCAGAGAATCCTTTGGAGGAGCGTGCGGATCGTCTGCTACATCTGGCGTTGCTTGCCGGAGGAGACGATAACATTACTGTAGCTTTGTTTGAATTGCCCGATGACACGGTTTCATTGAATGAAAAGGGGTGTGACGCATGATCGGGCACCTGCTAGGGGGAAGATACGAAATTATTGAGCGTATCGGTGGCGGCGGTATGGCTCTGGTGTACAAGGCTCAAGACATTTTGCTGAATCGCAATGTCGCAGTTAAAGTGTTGCGCCAGCAATTTGTTCATGACGAGGAATTTATTCGCCGGTTTCGGCGTGAGGCGCAGTCTGCGGCTTCGCTTTCGCATTCGAATGTGGTCAGTATTTATGATGTCGGCCAAGAGGATGAAATCCATTATATTGTAATGGAGTGCATCGAAGGTAAAAATTTGAATGAGATTATTAAAGAACGTGCGCCATTGCAAGTGGATGAAGCAGTACGGATTGCTTCCCAGATTTGTGATGCGCTGGAGCATGCTCACCAAAATCAGATCATTCACCGAGACATCAAGCCTCATAATATATTAATTGGACGTAATGGACGGGTTAAGGTAACCGATTTTGGGATTGCTAGAGCTGTTACGTCAACGACCATTACCCAGACGGGTTCTGTTGTAGGTTCTGTTCATTATTTTTCACCTGAGCATGCAAAGGGTGTCGTCACCGGCGAAAAATCGGACTTATATTCTTTAGGTATTGTCTTATATCAAATGCTGACGGCGCAGCTCCCTTTCCTCGGAGAAAGTCCAATTAGTGTAGCGCTCAAGCATTTGCAAGAGGAGTTTGAGGAACCGCGTAAAATTAATCCGTTGATTCCGCAAAGTGTGGAAAATGTCATTCTAAAATCCATGCGCAAAAATCCAGAAGAGCGTTATCAATCGGCAGATGAAATGCTAAAAGATTTGGAAACCTGTTTGCTGCCGGGACGGCGTAATGAATCCAAGCTGGAGTTTACACATTTGGATGATGAGGATCAAACACGGGTTATTCCGGCTATTAAGCCTCAACAATTAGGGATGTCTTCTAGCGGGGAAGATGTACCTGCCCAACCGCGTGAGTCTGAACAGCTTCCGAGCAAGCAATCGTCCAAGAAAAATAGAAAAAAAGCGATTTTGTGGGTAACACTAGTGTTGGTGTTACTTCTGTGCATGGGCGGAGTGGTGTACTATGTGCAAAGTGTACTTGTCGTGCCTGAGGTAAAAGTACCAGGTGTATTGACACAAACAGAAGACCAAGCGAAGGTTAATCTCAGTAAAGCGGGTTTACTCATTGAGGAGCCAATCCAGCATGAATACAAAGAGGGGATCGCGCCTGGAATTGTATTTTATCAAAGCTATCCTGCAGATTCTTTAGTCAAGGAAGGAACCAAGATTAGTCTGAAAGTCGGGATTGCCAAGCCGCTCACCCCAATGCCGGATGTAAAAGGCCAAAGCTACGAGAATGCTGTTAAGCTGCTGACCGCCCAGCAAATTAAGGAGACGCAGATTCAGCAAAATGAGCAGTTCAGTGATCAGGCCGTTGGGACCGTCCTTAGTCAGACTCCAGCTGCAAATGAGCCATTTGATAAGGATTCAGTCCAAGTTGTGCTCACAGTCAGCAAGGGCGCTGACACTGTAAAAATGCCAAGTCTCGTAGGGAAAACGCAGAACCAAGCGGAAAATGAGGTCAAAAAGGCAGGGCTGAAGGTTGGCTCGATTAAAGAAGAATTTAGCTATGAGCAGGAAAAAGGAAGAGTAACCAAACAATGGCCGTCCGAGGCAGGCAGTGAGTTGCCACCAAATACGGAAATTACGTTTTATGTAAGCACTGGTTACCCGCCAGAAGCGATTACGCTGCCATTTAATGTGCCTGTTGCACCGAAGGAAGAGGGTAAAAACAGCAAAATTCGTATTACTTATACGGATGCACGTGGAGAAAATCAGGAATGGGGAAGCCGTACAATTAATACGACACAGGTGTTCACTATCAACCTGCTAATGGCTCCGAACAAAGACAGTGTTGTCTCAGTATTTAGAGATGGTGACTTTATTGATACGTATCCGGTCTCTTATATTGATGCGAAAAATGGAACAGTGACGATGCCTCAAATTGCCCCACCTGCTGGAACTTCACCAACGGATACACCTGATGGTAATTCCTCGCAAAATGGAAGTGGAAACGGCGAGGAAGGTGATAACGGGGGATCTTCTAATGATAGTGGTGACGGTGGAGGCGACTCGAACAATCAGGAGGGCACAGGAGGTAATGGTGACCCTTCCGCCTTTGTTCCTGGAATGAATTCCACGGGGGCTACGCGCAGTGAGTTGGCAGTTAGCCATAAAAACAACCAAGGTCACGCTTCCCACAAAAAGAAGGAAAAAGTGATTGAGGCTGTTCAGCATCAGTAAACGTGCAATAGGAGATGCTTAACCTGCTATACGCAATAAAACTTAAACATTATGAAGGAGGACATCTTACACATGCCTGAAGGTCTGATCGTCAAGGCGCTTAGCGGATATTATTATGTCTCCAGCCTGGATCAGGATGGGCGTCCGGTATCTGGCGAAGCTACGGTACAATGCAGAGCACGCGGCATTTTTAAGAAAAAAGAGATCACGCCTCTTGTCGGTGATCGGGTCGTTTACGAACTGACTGAGAACGGGGAAGGTATGGTCAAGGAGATTAGAAAGCGTACAACGGAGCTGATTCGTCCTCCGGTAGCTAATACCACGCTTGCTGTGCTGCTGTTTTCCTTACGTGAGCCGGATTTAAACCTGCCTTTACTGGATAAATTTTTAGTCCATATTGAGCACGCCGGGCTGGATACGATTATCTGTCTGACTAAGCGCGATTTGTATGAAGGCAGCCCTTCAGAGGATGACACCGTGCTGACCGTTCAGGAAATGTACCGGAAGATCGGTTATGAAGTGCTCGTAACCAGTGCCCGTACCGGAGAAGGAACGGTTGAGCTTAAGAAGCTGTTGGCTGGTCAAATCAGCGTGTTTTCCGGGCAGTCAGGTGTAGGGAAGTCTTCCATGCTTAATGCTTTGGAGCCTGGGTTAACGCTCGAGACGAGCGCCATAAGCATTAAGCTGGGCCGAGGAAGACATACGACTCGTCATGTAGAGCTTATTCCTTTAGACAACGGAGGGTTTGTAGCAGATACGCCGGGGTTTAGCCAGTTGGATTTTCTGGAGCTGGGTGTGGATGAACTATCTCCCTGTTTTCGTGAATTCCAGCAGTATGCGGAAGGATGTAAATTTCGGGGGTGTACCCATATTCACGAGCCTGGCTGTAAAGTAAGAGAGGCCCTGGAAGAAGGACATATTTCACAGGGACGGTATGATAGCTATTTGCAGTTCTATCAGGAATTAAAAGAAAAAAAACGGAGGTACTAAGTTTATGTTAAAAATAGCACCGTCGATTTTATCCGCTGATTTTGCTCGCTTGGGCAGTGAAGTTGCGGAAGCTGCGGCAGGAGGGGCAGACTGGATTCATGTGGATGTAATGGATGGGCATTTTGTATCCAATATTACATTGGGGCCACCTATCGTTCAGGCTATTCGTCCGCATACGACTCTTCCCTTGGATGTTCATCTGATGATTGAGCATCCTGAACGTTATATTGGCGATTTCGTAAAAGCAGGAGCCGATATCATCACTGTTCATGCTGAGGCGTGTGTTCATTTGCATGGTGTCCTTCACTTGATCAAGCAGCAAGGCGCTCTGGCTGGAGTGGCTCTCAATCCGGGTACTTCACCATACGCGATCAAGGAAGTGCTGCCAAATGTAGATATGATTCTAGTGATGACGGTCAATCCTGGCTTTGGAGGACAGTCCTTCATTCCAGAGACGTTGAATAAAATCAGACAAATCCGTGCTTGGTTGAACGAATTGGGTCGTCCAGACGTACATATCGAGGTAGACGGAGGTATTGCGGAGGAGACGGCACCAGCCGTATTTGAAGCGGGGGCTAACGTGCTGGTGGCTGGTAGTGCGGTATTCGGCAGAGCAGACCGCGCAGCGGCTATTGCTACGATTCGGGACAGTGCAGCTCGTTTGTCCAAGTGAAGCTGACCGAAGCATTGTGGATGACTGTCGCGAGCATGGCGACGGGGTTGACCCTTAGCTGTTTCTCGCTTGTGAAGGCTCCTTGGAATGCCGTTCTTTCACTTTTGGCTGTTCTAGTTGTGCTGTTTTATTTTCGTAAAAATGAACGGCGTGGTTTACGAATAGGTTTTGTGGTGTGCAGCGTACTTTATTATATCCTGTTTATTTTCATACTCTCAGCATATCTCTATGTTCGCGGACTTGTCTGATGGTATAGCCTGGGATGGTTGTGCATAAATATGGTTACATGAGCGGGATTCTCATGTAGCCTTTTTTTGTGGGGTAACAACCCTTGACAGGTTGCATAAACTACAGAGAACGGATGCAGGAGGATGATGGGGAGGGTGAGGCATGAAGTTTTACACAATCAAGCTGCCAAAATTTCTGGGTGGATTCGTTAAAGCCATTTTGAATACATTCCAGAAAAACTGAATTCAACGTAATGTAAACACAGGATGCAGGATGAAAGCTAGAGGTACACAGGGCACGCTTCCCGGGCATAACAGATAGGTAGCTCGGTAGTAAAAGATAAGAACGCACGGGAAGGTGCCTGACATTTTGTTCTCCTGAACTAGGCGGATATTACTTTTCGAATAACCAAAAAAGCACCCGTTTAAAACGAGGTGCCTTTTGTTTATAACGATATTTTTTTACGACTACACGCGAGTCACTTTACCGGCTTTCAATGCACGAGTGCTGACATAAACGCGTTTCGGTTTACCGTTAACGAGAATGCGAACTTTTTGTACGTTGACGCCCCAAGTACGGCGATTACGGTTGTTAGCGTGAGATACGTGGTTACCGCTGCCAGGCTTTTTGCCTGTTACAGAACATTTACGAGACATGATTCCACCTCCTATTCTGAAAATAACCAAATTCCATATGGAACGGGTCTCTCTTCAGGCCGACTGGGTCAGCCGGACTTTGTAAGTCACTAACCTGAACAAAACAATACTTAAATATAATATCATAGTCAAAAAAGCTCCGTCAACTGATTCAAAAACTTTATTTATTTCTCTTTCGCATTATAGTACAATATGGGATAGTTATTGTTGCGATTATTTTGTATTTAAATGGAATGTGAATTCTTATTCCAGTCATGCCGGCGGTTCAGAGGCGGGACTATAGTTATCATTCCAGCCGATGATTTATTGTGGGGCAGTTGACTGGTTTTTCATTGTATATGACCTGTAGAAGAACGACCAGACGTGAGTACAAGAGCTTATGAAAGTGTGACATTCGTATTCGTCGTCTGGCTTTAGTATAATTTAATTGAACCTGTAGGCACAGTTGAATAAGGTGTGGTGAAGGTTGATAGTAAAACAAGTGTATTAAGCTAGGAAGGGGAATTCTCTTGAGTAATCGTTCTTTGAATGGAACAGATTTTACCGCAATGGTTTTAGCCGGGGCGGAACAATTACAGCAGCATGCGGAACATGTCAATTCACTAAATGTATTCCCGGTGCCAGACGGTGATACGGGAACCAACATGAATTTGACGATGAGCGCGGGCGTAACGGAATTAAAGAGGGGGGATTCTTCCTCCATCGGTGTCATGTCCGGCATATTATCCAAAGGTTTGCTGATGGGAGCCCGCGGCAATTCAGGGGTTATCCTGTCTCAGTTGTTTCGTGGCTTCAGCCGTTACGCTGCCCCATACGAGGAATTGAATACCCTTCAGTTCGCATCGGCATTGCAGAGCGGGGTGGATGCGGCCTACAAGGCGGTGGTTAAGCCGGTGGAGGGTACAATTCTTACCGTGGCGAAGGAAGCGGCCAGGCATGCTGTGTTTTTCTCGCGCCGGACGAACGATATCACGGAACTGATGGAAGAAGTGCTTGCCAAAGCGAAGGAAACGCTTGCCATGACGCAGGACATGCTCCCTGTACTGAAGCAAGTAGGAGTTGTAGATTCGGGTGGGCAAGGTCTTGTGTATATTTATGAAGGCTTTATGCAGCATCTTGGAAGCGGCTTGGTGACGTCTCCAATTGCAAAAAGTGATAATGCACGCCAGGTTTTTGCTCCTCACGTATCGGAGAGACCTACTGCTCCTGCAGTTGTTCCTTCCCCAGATGCGCCGATTTCTGCGCAAGCGAAGCTCGAAACGGATAATATTGAATTTTTGTATGATATGGAGTTTTTTATTAATCGACAACTGGGCGATGCGCAAGGTACCTATTTTGATGAGGAAGCCTTCCGGAAAGCGTTATCTGTAGATGGTGATTCTATTATCGTGATTTCAGACGATGACGTCATCAAGGTTCACGTGCATTCTAAGGCTCCTGGTGAAGTACTGAATTTGGCACTGCGTTACGGAGAAATTACACAGATTCGTATTTTAAATATGCGCGAGCAGCATCGTGATTTGTTGTCTGCGGGTATGGATGTTGCTCCTGAGCCTGAGTGGTTTGCTGAAATACCAACAGAGCCTGTACGTGAGGAAGAGCCGTCTGAGCCTCCCGCTCATGAACTGGCATCCTTTGGTTTTATAGCTGTGGCTTCCGGTGAAGGAATTGCTGATATTTTCAGAAGTTTAGGCGTCGATGTTGTCCTTGCTGGCGGCCAAACAATGAATCCGAGCACAGAGGACTTCGTTAATGCGGCCCGCTCGATTGCGGCTCAACATATTTTTATTCTTCCGAATAATTCCAATATTATTTTGGCGGCAGAACAAGCACGTGAACTGCTAGAGATGGAACGTTTGGTGTCGGTTATTCCGAGCAAAACAATTCCTCAGGGCATTGTGGCAGCATTTGCCTTCCAGGAGGAAGAGGCTTTTGAGGTAAATCAGGACAATATGCGTGACGCAGTCACCCGGGTGAAGTCTGGGCAAGTGACCTACGCGGTACGGGATACGACGCTTGATGATCTGCATATTACAGCAGGGCACTACATCGGTATTCAGGATTCCAAGATTGTTGCGACCGAGGAACACTTAATGGCAACGTCCCGTCTTTTGCTAGCGAAAATGCTGGTGAATGGCGATGAAATTGTTACGATTCTTACAGGTTCGGACGCGAATCAACAAGACACAGATCAGCTTGTTGCATGGATTGAAGAAAATTATGCGGATGCTGAAGTGGAAGTTCATGAAGGTGGTCAGCCGATTTATCCTTATTTGTTCTCAGTGGAAACCTGATGTGCTTTTGCGCGTCCATGGAAGTCCACTACAAAAGGAGGTCTGACTGATGAGTAGTACCATCATTTTGACGGATAGCACGGCTGATATTCCACCGGAATTAGCAGACCGTCTCGGTATAGTCGTTGTACCACTGACAGTGATGTTCGGCAGCACAACTTACCTGGACGGCATTGAGATGTCAGCGGCGCAGTTTTACAGCGAACTGGTACGGGCTGATGAGCTGCCTACGACTTCACAGCCTTCACCAGCCCGTTTTTTGGAGACATACACGACACTATTGGAGCAATACCCTGAGAGCCAGATTATCTCTATCCATTTATCCTCGGGTGTGAGCGGAACGTATCAGTCTGCTCTGCTGGGCAAATCCATGCTGGAGAAGCATGAACATAGAGTGACTGTGGTGGATTCCAAATCAGCTTCATACGGATACGGTATGCTAGTGGTTTATGCGGCGGAGCTGGCGGCAGCCGGGCACTCCCCGGCTGATATTGTTCGGGCTGTGGAACGTCGTGGAGAGCGCCGTTGTTTGTATTTCCTGGTGGATACCCTGCAATACTTACAAAAAGGCGGACGTATTGGTAAGGCAGCGGCAATGGTGGGCACGTTGCTTAACATTAAGCCGATACTTTCGATTGACAAAGAAGGCATTATTTATTCAGTTGATAAGGCGAGAGGGCATAAAAAAGCGACAGCGAGAATTATTGAACTACTGGAGCGGGACTTAAAAGGCCAAAAAATTAATATTGCTGTGGGCCATACGGCAGATCGCTCAGTGGCAGAAGCGTTCGTGGCTCAGCTGGCAGAGCATTTTGAGCTAGGAGATCGAATATATACTGAACTTGGCGCTGTGATTGGGACCCATGTAGGGCCAGGAACGATTGGCATTTTTGTGTGGCCGGCCGGAGATGAGAGGTAATATGCTGCAATTGGATCAAATACCTTTAAAACAAATACATGGCGTGAGTGCTCTCAAAGAGGGAGAGCTTCACGCTTTTGGCATTTTTAACATACAGGATATGCTGGAGTATTATCCGTTTCGGTATGAAGATTACCGACTGCGCTCGCTAAGCGAAGTGAAGGACGGAGATAAGATTACGGTACAAGCCAAAATTATGGGCATTCCAGTGCTTCAGCGTTACGGGCGCAAATCAAGGTTGACTTGTAAATTGATGGCCGAGGATTGGATGTTTACCGCAACGTGGTTTAATCGGCATTTCATGAAGGAACAGCTAACCTCAGGTCGTGAAATTGTGGTGACTGGTAAATGGGACCTCAAACGTATGCAGATGACTGTTGCAGATTCTGAGTTTCCTGATAAAGGAGTAGCCCGCTCGGGGACACTTCAACCGGTGTACTCTATAGGCGGCAAGATCACCCAAAGCTGGATGCGAAAAATAATGAACCAGACGCTCCAGCAGTTTGGTGAAATGATCCCCGAAATATTGCCTGAGTTGCTTGTACGCAAATATAGTATGATGCCGCGCAAGCAGGCTATTGCGGGTATACACCAGCCTCAGGACAACCGCGAGGGGCAAGAGGCTCGTCGGCGGATGGTGTATGAGGAACTGTTTTTATTTCAGCTGAAAATGCTGGCATTCCGGGCGTTAAATCGCGGTCGTGCGGACGGGGTGGTACATACGGTGGATAACGCCACGATTCGTGAATTTGTAAGGGCTTTGCCTTTTGAATTAACGGATGCACAGAAGAAGGTAGAGCTTGAAATACTGCACGATCTACGCTCACCTAATTGTATGAACCGTCTGCTTCAGGGGGATGTTGGGTCAGGTAAAACAGTTGTTGCTGCCATCGGTTTATTTGCCACAGTACGTTCCGGTTTTCAGGGAGCGCTGATGGTGCCAACCGAAATATTGGCCGAGCAGCACATGCGATCGCTTCACAAGCTGTTTGAGCCCTTTGGAATCAGCGTTGGTCTACTGACTGGGAGTACAACCGGGAAGAAGCGTAAGGAACTGCTAGCTGCTCTCCAAATGGGTCTGCTGGACATTGTAGTAGGCACCCATGCTCTCATTCAGGAGGATGTATATTTTCGTCAGCTTGGGCTTGTTGTAACGGATGAGCAGCATAGATTCGGAGTGAACCAGCGAAGTGTACTGCGTCGCAAAGGCTATAATCCCGATGTGCTGACGATGACGGCCACACCGATCCCTCGTACGCTGGCCATCACTGCGTTTGGCGATATGGATGTTTCTACGTTGTCAGAGCGGCCGAAGGGGCGTATTCCAATTTCCACCTATTGGGTGAAGCACGAACTGATGGATCGGGTACTTGGTTTTATTTCCCGCGAGGTAGACCAGGGACGGCAGGCTTATCTGATTTGTCCGTTGATTGAAGAGTCGGAGAAGCTAGACGTACAGAATGCCATCGATTTGCATATTCAAATGCAGCAGGCTTTTCCACATTACCGCGTTGGGCTATTACATGGACGAATGACTCCCGCAGAAAAGGAAGAAGTTATGCGTTCTTTCTATGCGAATGAAATTCAGTTGCTCGTTTCAACGACGGTTGTGGAGGTAGGGGTAGACGTTCCCAATGCGACGCTAATGATCATTATGGATGCGGATCGTTTTGGACTATCCCAGTTACATCAATTACGTGGACGAGTCGGACGGGGTGCACATGCCTCGTATTGCGTATTGATCGCTGACCCTAAGTCGGAGGTTGGTCAGGAGCGGATGAAGGTTATGACCGATACGGACGATGGTTTTGAGGTGGCTAGACGCGATCTGGATTTGAGGGGGCCGGGTGACTTTTTTGGTACCAAGCAGAGTGGGCTACCCGAGTTTCGTTTAGCAGATATGGTAGCGGATTTTGAGGTGCTGGAAAAGGCGCGTGAGGATGCAACTGATCTAATCAAGGATGCGTCCTTTTGGACATCTCCGCAGTATGAAGCATTGCGCGGTTATTTGCAAAAAGAGCAGATTTTTCAGGGGGATCTCATCGACTAATCCACCATGAATTATGAGATTGTTTTAAACGTTTTAAACAGATAGGCACAATGGACAGGCTGGCCGTCATATATTTGGGAATGACCGAATGATATGGGAGGTGTGGCAACATTGAGCTATCAGCAATATGGAATCAGTCCGCAACTGGTGGAGCGGATTAAGTTGAAAATGAAGAATCGTGCGCTCAAGGAGCGGGTTAAGCAGCAGATTGAAGGTGTGACTAAAGCGGACCTGCAAAATAAAGCTAAGGTGCGTCATCTTGTGAAGTCCACTTCTGCTATTTTAAACGAGCGTTTGACGGCTGCGCAGGAGGAGCAATTGACCGCCTTCGTATTGGCACAAAAAATTGATCCGTCCAATACATTTCATCTAATCAAGCTGTGGGGAATGTTCCGTTGATTGCTATTTGAAGAGGTGCTTCAAAGCGTTCTCCATGTTTTTTTGTGAAGCACAGATAAAAAAAGGATTGCCTGATATCAGGCGATCCTTTTTGGTTTGTTTTAGTTCATTCCCCGGGCAATAGCTAGTGTGCACTTATCATGAGACTTTTTATTTGTAATGACCGCCAATTTTGATAGAGCGTTCCATGGCCTGCCCGGCATCTGTTAACGATGATGCTCGCATGATGATGGACTGACCATACCGATCCTTTAAAGTGTCCGTCACCTTTTCCAAAGCACGGGATCGCTCCTGATCCTCAAATAAATCCAACTGATATAGTTGATCATCCACCAATCCGCTTAAAGTAACCCCTGCGCGCTTCACGGGCATATGATTCCAAAAAGTATAAAAGATTTTTTTAACGGTTTCATATACTTTTTGGGTATGGTTTGTAGGATCGGGTATCTTCATTTGTCGGGAGAACCCAGTTGGTGCCTCGTAGGGACTGCATATACAATGAACAGTCACAACTGAGCCCATATATCCTTTGCGGCGGGCGTCCCGACACACCTCTTCTGTTAGTTCAAGCAGGATGGTTTCCACTTCCGCAGGCTGGAGATAGTCGCGGGGAAGAGTCATCATATGACCGATGGATTTGGGAGGTGTATTAAATGTTTCCGGCTTGACCGGGCTGTGATCGATCCCGTTAGCAGTTCGCCATATCACCTCTGCCTGAATATCGGACTGCTTGCCGAAATGAGACCGGAATCTGTCCTGTAGCCGGGGTAAGGGGGTACGTGCGATATCTCCAATGGTGTGTAGTCCAAGCTTCTCCAAATGCCGTTCCATACGCGAACCAATGCCGAACATAAGACGTACTGGATGAGGCCACAGCAACGCTGCAATATCGGATGTAGGCAACAAGAAAATGCCACTGTCATTTTTTTTAGCCCATATATCTGTCGCGGTTTTAGCCAGCATTTTGTTGGAGCTGATGCCAATTCGAATCCATACTCCTGTTTGTGCCAGTACCTTTTGCTGAATTTCACTTGCAATACTCACCGGATCTCCGAACAGAGAGAGACTTCCGCTCATATCCAGAAACTGTTCATCAATGCTGAAAACTTCAACCAAATCTGTATATTCATTATAGATTTCTGTTATTTTTAATGAGACATCGATATAATGCTGCATACGCGGGCGTACAATGATAAGGTCAGGACATTTTTTCACCGCTTCTCCCAGACGTTCTGCTGTAGATATACCGTATTTTTTGGCCAGCGGACATGCAGCTAAAATAATGCCTGAACGAAGTGCAGGGTCACCGGCCACAACGAGTGGCTTATGTTGGTATTTGGGATCATCTGCTTTTTCGATGCTGGTATAAAAACTTTGGCAGTCCGATAAGAATATGGTTCTATTTCTGCGTTCCTTCAAAAATTCGACCTCCTCTCCTGATAGGTGTTGATCATCCTACCAAAATATTCTTGAATGTATACTCTTATAGTAGTATTATATACAGAACAAGTGTTCCTAATACAAATGTATTTTTTGGAACGTTAGAGTTTACGTAAAACCTAACATGGCGTATCATAATATCTTGAGCAAAAACAAGTTGGAAATGAATGAATATTGAGGGGAGAAAACCATTTTTATGAACCCAAAACGTCGACCATCATCTCAAAAACGCAGTAGGTGGCGTATTTTTGGCAGAGTTTTGCTAATTAATATCAAGTGGTTCTCGTTTGCGGGTGTACTTGGAGTGCTATTTGCTGGAGGTCTTATATCCGGCTATGTAGCGGCACTGGTTCATGATGAACCTGTACGATCACGTCAGTTGATATATGAAAAGGTAAATGAGAACGCTCTGACCAGCTTTGTATTTTTTAATGATCAGGTAACTCCGGTTGGAAGAATGCGCATGGAGGAGGATCGACAGCTCGTTGATCTGAAGGATGTCCCTCAGTCGATTGTGGACGCCCTCATTTCAACGGAAGACAGCCAATTTTATGAGCACCGTGGTGTGGATTTAAAGGGAACAGCTCGTGCCGTTAAGCAGAAGCTTTTGAATGAAAACCGCCAAACAGGCGGCAGCACACTGACGCAGCAGGTAGCCCGAAGGGTTTTTCTCAGTCTGGATAAGACGGACAGCCGCAAGGTGAAGGAAATGCTGCTAGCATTGCGTATGGAACGGTTTATGGGCAAGGATAAAATATTAACGGCTTACTTAAACAAAATGCCTTTTGGTAATGGTTCCGCTGGTTACAATTTATATGGAATCAAGTCTGCTTCGTTAGGAATTTTCAATGTAAGTGATCTACATAAGCTTCATATTGCTCAGGCGGCTTATTTGGCAGGTCTCCCGCAACTGCCATCTGTTTATTCCGCTTTTGATGGTAAAGGGAACTTTGATGAAGAAGGCTTCAATAAAGCGATGGAGCGTCAGCGTGTCGTGTTGGGAAGAATGCTGGCAACAGGTAAACTTACGCTATCCGAATATAATGAGGCGCTTCAATTTGATGTGAAAGCCACTCTTGCGCCACATCGCGAAAAAAGTTATAACACATTCCCTTATTTGATGCTGGAGACAGAGCGGGAAGCCGCCCAATTGTTAGCGCTCCAGCAAAATCCGGATATCACGCCAGCCGAAATTTCCAAGCCTGAGCATGCCGAGCTTCTTCAAAATACGCGAGAAGAGTTGCAAAGGTCCGGATATCGAATTTATACAACGATAAATAAGAAAATTTATAATAATATGCGGCAGATTGCAGCCAATCCACAAAACTTTTCTCCATACAGTAAGAAGAAGGGATTAGAGCAGATTGCAGCAATCATGATAGATCATAAAACAGGGGCCATACTTGGTATGATCGAGGGCAGAGATTTTAATACCGAGCAAATGAACTATGCAACTCAAATGACACGTCAGCCCGGTTCTGCCATGAAGCCTATTGCTGCTTATTTACCTGCTTTGGAAAAGGGCTACACTCAGCCAGCCGGTCTTATTGATGATTCACAAATCATACTGAAAGACGGACGTAAAGGTTATCATATTCCTAAAAATTATAACAGACGGTACGAGGGGCTTATGACAGCCCGTGAAGCACTCAATCGGTCAATCAACATCCCTGCGCTGAGGCTGTTCCTATATGAAGTTAAAATTTCTAACGCTTGGAATTTTGTGCGTTCTCTTGGAATTACGACGATTCAGCCGCAGGATGAACATGCTCAGACAGGGGTTTTGGGTGGACTAAGTAAAGGGGTATCCGTCGAGGAACTGACCGCAGCATATGGAACGATTCCCAATATGGGTGTATATAATGCACCTCATCTGATCAGCAAAATTACGGATGCCAACGGGAAGATCGTATATGAATTTAAACCGCAGACGAGACGTGTATATTCGCAGCAAACCGCATTTTTGATGACGGATATGCTCAAAACGGTTATATCAGATCCGAGGGGAACTGGCAAACGTCTGCAAAATGCTTTTAAAAGCTATGGTGACATTGATATCGCCGGTAAAACCGGTACGACACAAAACTTTGGTGATGTGTGGTTTATGGGGTATACACCTGACGTTACACTAGGCGTCTGGGCTGGTTACCGCCAACAGGTTAATACACTATCTCAAGAAGGCCATTCCAGAGCACAGTCAGTGTGGGCACTGATCATGAATGAGGCGGTCAAGGACCAGCCTGAGCTTTTTAAGAATAAGCACTTTATACAGCCGGAAGGTGTTGTAAGAGTTACGGTTTCTAGCCTTACAGGTAAGCTACCAGGGCGTTATTCCCGTCAATCGGGTCAACTCGTGACTGACTGGTTTAATCAAAAATATGTGCCTACCGAGGTTGGAAGAGAACAGATTCCGCGTTCTGCTAGACCAGTGGTCCCATCCAAACCAGATATCAAGGAAAAAGCAGTCCCAGAGGTTGAGGTCCCTGCAATAGATCAAGAGAAAATTCCACCAGAGGAAACGGATCCTGCTATTCCTGACGCAGACACAGAGGTAGATATGCCTGATGAGAACAACGATGTGCCATCAACAGATACTTCGCAACCTTCTGTTGAAAATGAACAGGAGACTCCTTCTGAATCGGAAAGCCAGAGTGAGACTCCAAAAAACCAATCTGATGAAGTTACTTATCCAGAAATAATATCTGATCAACCCAAAAACTAAGCGACAGGAACGGTTTAGTTTAAAATGCCGTTCCCAACAATGTCTACAGTGACCTGCGGATGAAAACGAACATTGGGGTATTCTTCATTCCAATCTACACTTTTCCATACTACTGGATGATGAGCGATCAACTGTCTGTCTACGCCAAAGGCATCACATCCATTTTCCTGATTGCTTTGAGGATCATCTACAGTCTCTAGCGTTTGCGACAACACGCCTTCAGGAGTGAGATCATAAGCCGATGCATTTGCCAATCGGGCATCCTTCAAATTGTTCTGATCCCAGCAGCCTGTTATAAACATGAGTAGAGCCAGCATTCCAAGCGCTCTGCTCTTTTTTATGTTTCAGGTCCCTCCTTTTTTTTGAAGAGATAGGATAGAATTAGCAGCAGAAAAAGGGAACACATTAGGGGGAAATAAGTAAAATTATTGGGCGTAGAATCAATTCCTAGTTATTATTTGATGATATGCGCCAGCTCTAATGGCAAAATAGCTGGATGAAAAGTAATCGTCGCAATGTAAATGGCAAGCAGCGTAAAAGCGATTAAAAAGCTCGTCATTCGAATCGTTCTTAGAAATGAACTAATAATCCAACGAGCGTGATAATCGTCTGGGCTTTGGTAAAATGCAGAAAAAGAGATGGGAGCTATTAGAGTAGTTGGGCTACCATCAGCCAAAATCGCAATCCGTCCCTCCATTAGATTGGCGGTCACACGATCCGGTCGTTCCGTCTGAGCTATTGAGGGAAGAGAATAAGAATTGTCCTCCTTAAATTCTTGAATAAAACCGGCAGGGAGCCGCCATATCGGAGGAGATTGCTTTAATTCTCGTTTTCACTGCTTTCACCAGCTCAGGATTAGCCAAGTCTTGAACATAGACAATAACGATTTTAGTTCGGGATTTTAGATCCCACATAAAGTAGCGTACAACCAGTGACGGGGTGACAATTTGTTTGCGAATCAGATTCAGATTGATGGATAACTGCTCAAACATTTCTGCTTAATTCAACGGAAGCTGCGTCATGTCCAGCCAAGAGAGCACCTCCTTTTGGATGAGATAGGCATAATGTGTGCCAAATGGACTGAGTTTATCCATGATCTGGTGACTTATCCATTCTTGAATCACCAGATTACAAGGAGGCTTAATCTTGCGTCGGATCAATTCCTAGATAGTGTCCCAGTTTCCGCCGGACCTCGCTGCGAGCAAAGGATGAAAGCATGAAAAATCGCCTTTGATAGCCACGGCATACATACAAAACCTCTACGCCTTCATGATTTCGGATTTCGCTGTAAATTTTAATTCCTAGTGTTTTCATTCGCGCTTTTGTCTCTGCTAATTGAACAGCTACGCGCTGTTGTACTCCAGTCAGGCTACGAACATACAAATCGGGCATTTTTAGAGGAGAGGTATTTATAATACGAATGTCTCGTTCCAGCACATCCAGAACAAGAGTTAAAAGTACACACATCTTGACCAGCCCTGTGTCTTCTTCAGAAGGTAAAGGAGCTTTGCTCTTGTGGTTCAGTATCTTTTGGCTTGGCATAAAAATCTCCTTTACTCCGAGTAAGAATACAATATATAATCAGTATATAGAACGTATGTTCTATTTATACCTCGTCATAGGAATTTTTCCATGGTTAAAGCAATCATCAATTATTGGATAAAGTGATGGGGAGCGATACCCATGTGCCATTATGTAAAGAATCTTACGTTTATCGCCAATGACAGTCAAACAGAGTTTATGTTAAGCTAATGGATAAAAACTTACATAAAAGGGGAGATCGTTCTGACTGCGGTCAGCCTTTACTATTTAACTTAAGAAAGTGGAGAAAGAAGGTATACATATTGTCACGTTCGTTATATGCAGCTTTATTACTGTTGAGCCTCATTTGGGGCGGTTCGTTTATGTTTATCAAGGTGTTGTTGCTACATCAGGTAGGGCCGTGGACTATTGTATTTCTCAGGTCCAGCTTTGGGCTTATTTTTATTGTCTTGTTAATGATACTTATGCGCAGGCCGTTTAAAATCAAAAGCATTCCGTGGAAATCGGTTACTCTGGTAGCTTCGGTCAACATGGTCTTGCCATGGACATTGATCGGTTTTAGCGAGACCAGAATAGCTAGCAGCATGGCTTCTGTATTGAATGCTACCACGCCCATATGGACCATGTTGGTGGGGCTTGTTTTTTTCGGAGCTATTTTTCATCGAATGCAGTGGTTAGGAATGGGTCTCGCTTTTGTAGGAATTATTATTTTATTGGGTATTAATCCTGCATCTATTATTTCTGTTGATCCTGTGGGTTTTGGGTGTATGCTGCTTGCGACTCTTTGCTACGGATTTGGAACACAGCTCTCCAAACGTTTTCTTTCCAATCTTTCCATGTATCAGGCTACCTTTGCGACACTGCTTGGTGCGGCGGTAGGGGGTGGCATTATGATGGCAATGGTGGAGAGACCTGATTTGTCGATTGTTTCTGATTCAGGTGTATTGGGTTCTCTTATAGGACTGGGAGTTTTGGGATCAGGAGTAGCATATATTTTGTTCAACTACATGATTTTGCGGGGGAGTGCGGAATTTGCTTCTTCGGTGACGTATTTTGTACCAGTAAGTGCCATTGTATGGGGCTTTTTGCTCTTGAATGAACATATCGGCTGGAACGTTCTAACCGGGCTGGTCCTTATACTTGGAGGAGTGTTTATGGCCAATCAGCGTAGAACCGCCAAATTAAGTGGATAATAATCTAAACAAAAATAAAATACGATTTGGGTTATATTAAATGTACATTCGCCAAACCTTCGGTATAATGCGTTAATTCACACATACAATAAAGCATGCTCACACATAAAATAAAATATGGTGCAGCAAAAAGCAAGCTGTTTAGCAGGTGACAAGGTGTGGTATAATAAATTATAGAATTATATGTACCACAGAAATGTCGGAGTTTTATTCCACAAAAGAAAGGATCAGGATACCATGTGTCCCCGAAGGATACTTCCCCAAAGGACGATTTGGAAACGATTTGATCTGTCTTATACTTAGCTTTTCCGCGGAGTAACGTCAAGTTGCGAAAGCCAACTCTGCGGAAGAGGGGATTGTACATGCGAAGGACCAAGTCCTCCAGGCACATCTTACCTGGTAGTTTCCGTAAGAGTGGGTTCATCCACATCAAACTTACGAGAAACCGAGGGAGCCTGTATGAGGAAAACTTACGAATCTATCGTGAACAATGGAGCATTGAGACAGATTGCTGTCATGTTGCTCGGAACATGCATTTTAGCTTTTACGTACTATCACATTAATGCCCAAAATCATTTGTCAGAAGGCGGATTTGCAGGCTTGGCCCTGCTGGGACATTACGCGTTTGGCATATCTCCAGCATGGAGTATGTTGCTGCTTGATATTCCCGTCATATTGCTGGCATGGGTACTGAAGGGCAAAAGATTTATGCTGCTTGCGTTAATCGGAGCCGTCGCTTTTTCACTGTTTTATGCAGGATTTGAGAAGTATTCGACTCTGGTTATAGATCTACATGGAAATCTGCTGATAGCTGCTCTACTTTGTGGGGTGCTTACAGGTTTGGGAGCCGGAATCGTACTGCGATTCGGTGGAGCAACCGGGGGCGATGATATCTTATCTCTGCTGATCAGTGAGTGGCGCGGGTGGAAAATCGGCAACGTGTTTATTGTCAGTGACATCATCGTACTGGGATTATCACTCTTGTATCTGCCTATGAAGGAAACAATGTTTACAATACTGGCTGTGTGGCTTGCCGGAAAAATAATTACATGGACGACCACGTTCCAACTGCACCGACCTGTGAAAAAGGTACTGCCAGCGGCTATTCCCGCTAAAAAGGTAGTTGCCAAAACAGTGCCGGTCGTCCACAGCCTTCGTCAATAAGGAAAGGGTGTTACGTTAGGAGAGAAATCTTCTTACGTAACACCCTTTCGCTGTATTCAGCTTCTATCAGGAAGGTTTTAAAGTAGACTGAATGCGTCCGTTTTATATTTTTTCTACTGTTTCTCATCTTGCTCGGCTGGATGATTATCGTTCCATTCCTCGGCTTTGGAAGTGGCAATCGCAATCGAGCGACCTTCTTCGTAGCCGTCACGGAGTAGAGCGTTAGCAATATCAACGGCTTTTTCTCGCACACGAGGTTCCAGGTTTTTCATGGATGGAGGGTAATCATGTTTGTTCCAAGGCATAGTTGCACACTCCTTATAGCAGATGATGTACTATGTATTACCCGTTGTAGGATTAAACAAACGGAAATCAAAGAAATGAATATATTGTAAAATGTATCTTGAGAAAAAGCGTATAATGGTGTGCAGAATACCAGAAAAAGGAGTGAAGCATTTGCTTGCCTGGGGTTTTGTTTTTTTGCTGACTATCATCATTCATACTACAGATAGCTTGTCCTATGCTCTGCGGCTTGGTGGTTTGCGAGCGCGTCGGATTGGATTAGCGTTAACCGTTGCGGGAATGCTGCTGTTGGTTTCACGCACCTCTAACATGGCGCAGGGGCCTTTACTCGGAGGGATGGTCGATCAGGCTAAAGCTGCAGCACAAGTGGGCGGAACGGATATTAGACTGGAACTATATATGCATGGGGTACTGCTGGCAGCAACCGTTGGAACCATACTTGCTATATTACTGTATCCAACAGTGGTACGCATGTCAGCCAGATGGATTGTGCATTTGGAGCATACCGGATCTATTCCGGCTTTGGTGCGTCATTTAATGCTGCGAAGTCGCTGGAAACATGCAGGCTACTACATAAAACGTCCCACCTGGTCCATGCTTACTTCACTGATTAGCGGAGCGATACCCAAGCGTCTAATTATTCTGAATATAACCGTTACTGCGATCTATACAACAGGAGTAGTATCTGCTTTATATGCTTCATTCCTGTGGCCTGCTCAAGGTACAGCAATGTCAATGTCGTCAGGTCTAATCAATGGCGTTGCAACGGTATTATTGACCTTGTTAATTGATCCAAGATTGGCGGTACTGTCGGAGAAAACGCTACGAGGGGAGCTACCCTTAACTCGGATGAACAGTATGTACGGCTGGATGATCATGTCGCGTTTGGCAGGTACTTTATTAGCTCAGCTATTGCTAGTACCGCTAGCAATTTGGCTAGGATGGGTAATGAGTTAATTGCTAGCTTTCGTAATGATGTGCTGCTGCCATATCCCAAAAAAGGGCTGACCCGTGATCATCTATTAAAGATAGATCGCGGGCCAGCTCCAATGATTTTATGGATACTTACTGTTCAAATAATGACTTATATGCTCCGTATCCTTCACGTTCCAAGTCTTCTTGAGGCACGAAGCGGAGCGCGGCGGAATTGATGCAATAACGCAGACCATCTGGACCTGGACCATCATCGAATACATGCCCTAAATGGGAGTCAGCTTCGCGACTTCGCACCTCGGTACGGATCATAAAATGGCTGAGATCGGTTTTTTCTTTGACATTATAGCTGCGCAGCGGACGGGTAAAGCTGGGCCAACCGCAACCTGCATCATATTTGTCCAATGAACTGAACAAGGGCTCTCCTGATACGATATCTACGTAAATGCCTTCACCCTCATGATCCCAAAACTCATTTTGAAAAGGACGCTCGGTCGCGTTTTTTTGTGTTACTTCGTATTGAATAGGCGTCAGCCGATCTTTAAGATCGGATTTATCAATCTTGCCAGACCAATTTTGTTCGATAAAATCTTCACGTCCCGAACCTTTGCGGTAGCGTTTGTAATGAGCGGGGTTTTTCTTATGGTAGTCCTGATGATATTCTTCTGCTTCATAAAAAGTGGTCGCAGGCAGGATCGGTGTAGCAATGGGCTTGTCGAAGCGGCCACTTTGAGCCAAAGCTTTTTTAGAAGCTTCTGCCTTGATTCGCTGCTCTTCATTATGATAGAAAATAACCGTTTGGTAAGATGAACCTCTATCGTGAAACTGTCCACCTTCATCCGTCGGATCAATCTGCTGCCAGAATAGCTCCAACAGTTTTTCATACGGGAAAACTTGTGGATCGAATGTAATCTGTACGGCTTCCACATGCCCCGTTGTTTCAGAGCATACCTCTTCATAGGTAGGATTTTCGGTATGTCCCCCTGTGTAACCAGATCTAACCTTAAAAATACCGGGTAATTCCTCAAAAGGGGAAACCATGCACCAGAAGCAGCCACCTGCAAAAGTTGCTTTTTCTACCGTGTGTGGATTGTTGGTGCTCATATTTGTCACTCCAATCTGAGAATGTTTAATTAGTTGTTATTTAAATAGCTTACAATTAAATTATATACGAGATTTTTGCAAAATCCAACGAAACGTCAGAAACCAAACGGCAGTGTAACTGGCTCTGTCCTCAAAATCGCCATGAAACATCCTACAGAAACGGTAGCAAACTGTCGCATTAAATTCTATTGATGCGTTGAAGCCTTTTTCGGTAGAGTATAAAGCCGCCGCCCACCAATGCAGTATATAGCACCAAAATGAGCAAACCAGTGATTGGGTGTTCTGCAAAGCTGCCGCCAGCATAAGCATACACCGCAATTGCGGGAAGCTTGCCAATAGCTGTACCTAGGATAAAGCTCCAGAACGGAAACCCCGCTACTCCAGCGTATACATTTACCGCTGCCTGGGGGATGACCGGAATCAGGCGAGCCAGCAGAACAGCAGCAAAAGGCTCCCTTTCCATGACCCGATTGAAGCGCTCCAATGCAGGAACCCGCTTCAAATAGGCTCGTCCTTTGTCACGAAACAGGGTACGTACTGCAATGAAAACGACCAGTGCAGCCATGGTAGTGCCTAGCCAGCAAATCAGAGCACCTTGCCAAGGACCTGCGGCATAAGCAATAGAAGCGATAATCAGCTTGTAAGGCACAAACGGTATTAACGCGAATAAAAATGCGAGCAGTAGCAGAACTGGAAAGGAGGTTTGCTTGTCCGCCCAGGCGAGCCAATCATATCTGTAGATAAACGCGATGCAAAGCAGCGAAACATAAGCAGCGGCAAGTAGCCATTTTTTCATTTACATACCTCTTTCAATATCCCTGTACGGCTTATCGCTTATACAGAAAAAAATAGGGTTCACATTCCTAATAATGTGTGCTATACTGCCACTAACAGAATAGTTCCCAAAGGGGAGTAGCTCAACGAGTAAAGTCGTCATTACGGGATTTTTAATCCCCGGCTTTATTGGCAACGTAATGTTGTAAGCGAGACCTTTGCCAGGATTTTAGGAATCCGGGTAAATGGTCTTTTTTTGATGCCAAATTTGGGTCAAGCGCCGTTTCCGGATTCCGTGAAATGGCGCTTTTTTAGTATAAAGCGCTGAACTATGTACAGTATAACAAATAAATAAAAAAGGTGGGAGAAACGTATGGATTTGTTGTCAATTGAGTTTTTAACCGCATTAGTATCCATCATTATCATTGATCTGGTGCTAGCTGGTGACAATGCGATCGTAATCGGTTTGGCGGCTCGCAATGTTGATAAGGCCAATCAAAAGAAGGTCATTATTTGGGGGACGGTCGGAGCGGTCATCATTCGTGTGATTGCTACGGTGCTGGTCACGTATTTATTGCAAATTTATGGATTGCGTTTGATTGGGGGACTCGCACTTATCTATATCGCCTATAAGCTACTGGTCGAAGAGAAGAAGCATGAAATTTCAGCCACGAATCAAATGTGGGCAGCGATCCGCACCATTATTATCGCGGATACGATGATGGGGCTCGACAATGTACTTGCTGTAGCGGGCGCAGCTCATGGAAATATGCTACTCGTTATATTGGGTCTTGCAATCTCTGTTCCAATCATGGTGTGGGGAAGTACGATTATCTTGAAGCTGACAGAACGTTACCCAGTAGTTATTACGATTGGGGCTGCTGTACTTGCTTATACTGCTGCCAAAATGGTGGTGGCGGAACCGTTGATTGCACACTGGTTTATGAACGGGGTCGTTAAATACGGCTTTGAGGTTCTGGTTGTGGTTCTGGTTGTAGCCATTGGGATGCGTGTTAAAAAAATCAAAAGTGAAAAAACAAGAAAGCAAGTGCAGCACGCCTAAGCTAACTTACATTGAGGTAAACTTAGCTGAAGCTGAATGTTCATGCCATAAAGGCTGTTCCGTTATTGTCCAACTGGACCCGGAGCAGTCTCTTTTCTTTACTTGTCAGCAGACTTCCATGTAAACTAGACAACAGATGAATGAGTGATTAGAGGTGGGAATGATATGGACAAGCAAACGAAGACAAGGGTAGCCATTGCGGGACTGGGTGGTATTGCTCGTAAAGTATATTTGCCGTTACTGGCTGCACACCAAGGTGTAGACATTGTAGGTGTCATGAACCGTTCACAGGAGCCGGTAAGTTCCGTCATGGAGCAATATAGGTTGCCTAAAGGAACGACAGATGTGAAGGAGATGCTGGCATGGGAACCGGAAGCTGTATTTATACATGCCGCGACCGAAGCTCATTTTGATCTGGTTATGGCGTGTATTGAAAAAGGGATTGCCGTGTATGTGGATAAACCGTTGTCCTATGATGTTCGTCAGAATCTGGAAATGACCGCTTTTGCGGAAGCACAGGCCGTGCTGCTGGCGGTGGGATTTAATCGGCGTTTTGCCCCGCATTATGTTGCTGCTAAGGCTTGGTTAGAGGAAGCGGGTGGATTCAGTCAATGTGCGGCTATTAAACATCGTACTGGATATGATCGAAGACCGGCGGCACAGACGGTTTATGATGATTTAATTCATATGCTTGACTTGCTTTTGTGGCTGGGTGGCGATGATTATGAACTGCTGCATAGTAGTCTGAATACGACGAGTGAAGGATATATGGATGCTGCGTTCGGGACTGTACGTTTGGGAAATGCCACCGGAAGCTACAGTATGAGTAGACAGGCAGGAGCTGACATAGAAAAACTGGAGCTTCACGGGGCAGGACGGTCTGTTGAAGTAATAAATATGGAACAGGCTGTTTTTATGCAAAAAAATCATTCACCATTAACGCAAGCTTTTGGAAGCTGGGATACGATTTTGGAAAGACGAGGATTCACAGGAGTCGTGAATCATTTTCTGGAGCATATTCATCGTCCGGAGGAGTGTGCTGTACGAGCTGGAAAAGTATTGGAAAGCCATATGCTGGCTGACGAACTGATCAACCGTTTGAGTGATTAATATGGAACGTCCGAACATGATCTTAACAGTCCAGACAGACATCAAGAATTAGGTTGAAGGAGAAATGAATGAATGGAAGAAGATAATCGTGGTAAACAGCTAGAAGAAGCCATCATCGAAAATTATAAGCAAGAAGAAGATATGATGATTCTTGTATTTGCGCAATGGTGTATCAATCACGGGTTGGAGCCAGAGGAATTATATCGTGTAGCGTATCCGCATCAGGATAGCAACGAGCGTCTGCTACGAGTACGCAAATTGACTGTATCGCGTGAAGAAGCGGGTGATATTCCGCTGGATACAGTATTAGGGGTACTATCCATGTTCGGAAATGAGGACTTGGCGATGGTCGTATCCGAGGCGGCTGCCAGCCTTCCGTCGGAACGGAAATAGGGCTAGCCAGAATAAAGGATATACTGTTATCATTTATGGCATCATGGACTCACTATATTTACTTAAGACATTGTTGATGGGGAGGTAAGCTGACGATGGAAGATATACCTGTGCCAAGCACCTGCAAAGGTTGTGAAAGAGATATCTCGATATCGGAAGAGCAAATTACCAGAATTCTAACCAACATGAGACCCAAAATGGAATGTGTAAACGATGAAGTGTACGAAGCCAGACTGTTGGCCTGCTCACAATGTGAAGAGTTAATGTCCGGACATACGTGTGGTATCAGCGGAAGTATTGTTCGTGTACGTGCTTTGGCGGCAGCTCAAAATTGTCCCAGTTACCATGGTTCACGGTGGATAGGAACAGCCTAAAAGATACAATGCTCAGGCTCGGCTGAACCTGGATTACGGGTTAAAGTAGTCATACCTTGGTCTGCCTTAATGGCAGGCTTTTTGGTTTGATTGGACCTTTTCTTAACGATTGACAAAAAGTAGACAATAAAATATATTAAACACGTGAAATATTTTTGTTTAATTATTAATATTTATATTAATATTTACTAAAAGTAATGATGCGTAAAAATTAAGATCGAAAGAAAATCGGTGGTATGAGTGGTATTTAGACCAAAATGAAAGCGCAAACATTTGTGCGGGTGTTCCAACAATCTTAATATTTTTGGGGAGGGTTTGTTGTGAAGGGTTCTATTGTTGTTAATACCGATTGGAAACAAGGCATTATTAATAAAAACATTTATGGACAATTTGCTGAGCATCTTGGACGTTGCATTTATGAAGGCATATGGGTTGGAGAGGACTCACCGATTCCGAACACAAACGGAATTCGTAATGATGTGGTGGAAGCGCTGAAAAAGCTGAATATTCCTGTGCTGCGCTGGCCGGGAGGCTGTTTTGCCGATGAATATCATTGGAAAGATGGTATCGGACCCAAAGGAAATCGTAAGAGAATGGTAAATACGCATTGGGGCGGTGTGGTTGAAAATAATCATTTTGGCACACATGAGTTTTTTCAATTGTGCGAGCTGTTAGATGCAGAGCCTTATATTTGTGGAAATGTCGGCAGTGGTACAGTTCAGGAAATGTCGGAATGGGTAGAGTACATGACCTTCGATGGAGAGTCCCCAATGGCTGCATGGCGTCAGGAAAACGGTCGTGAGAAACCATGGAAGCTCAAATATTTTGGAGTGGGTAACGAAAACTGGGGTTGTGGCGGTAACATGCGCCCAGAATATTATGCCGACCTGTATCGCCGCTATCAGACATATGTCCGTAACTATGGCGAGAACCGCATTTATCGGATTGCAGGTGGGGCGAATGTGGACGATTATCGTTGGACCGAAGTGTTGATGCGTGAAGCTGGGCATCTTATGGACGGTTTGAGCCTGCATAACTATACGATCCCGGGAAACTGGGAAGGGAAACGGCAAGCACTCGGCTTTGATGAAGCGGAATGGTTCGAGACGATGAAAAAATCACTGCACATGGATGAATTGATTACTCGTCATTCTGCTATTATGGACCAATATGATCCTGACAAAAGGGTCGGACTGATTGTCGATGAATGGGGAACTTGGTTCCTGACTGAGCCAGGGACCAATCCGGGCTTCCTGTATCAGCAAAATACGATGCGCGATGCGCTGGTAGCTGGGCTGCATCTACACATTTTCCATAATCACCATGACCGAGTACAGATGACGAATATTGCTCAAATGGTCAATGTTTTACAAGCAATGGTTCTGACCGAAGGTCCTGCTATGCTGTTGACGCCGACATACCATATATTTGAAATGTTTAAGGTGCATCAGGATGCGCAAGCACTGGCTGTTCATGTAAAGGTAGGCGATTATGAATATGACGGGGATTCCATTCCGCAAGTAAGCGTGTCCGCCTCCAAGGCGCAGGATGGTAATATTCATATCAGCTTTTGCAACGTCCATCCGGGCGTGTCGGCAAACTTGAATTTGGAGCTAAGAGGACTGGAAGAGGTTAAAAAGATCAGTGGTGTTGTCCTTGCCAACGACGATATGCAGGCACATAATACGTTTGATCAGCCAGAGCGTGTGAAAAAGGAAGCTTTCACATCCTATCAGCTTCAAGGTCAGCATTTGGATGTTACACTGCCACCAATGTCAGTAGTGATGCTTACAATTGCTCCGTAAAAAAGCTGGGTCGCAGTATGTTAGCAGTATCCACTATTATTGGTTATGAACAAAGAGAGCGTTCAGGTGAACGCTCTCAGATTGTCGAGAAACCCCGTCATTTTGAGACGTGGGTTTCTTTTTTACATCATAATGCTTTGGTCTCTGGAGAAGCAGGGGGGGTTACCCCTGTTTCTCCAGGCGATCTAGGTGGATCGCCATCTTCTTCATGTTCTGCACGGCTGCCGTCATAAGGGCTTGTTCCCTGACGTTTGGAAGACCGCGCAAACGGCAATAGCGAAACCCATGGAGCTCTTTGGCATCCGCGAAGCTTCGCTCAATCGTCTCTTTTCGTTTGCGGTACAGCTTTTTACCAGATGGGCTCAGCCGGTTGCTCCGTACCCACTCTTTGCTGTCTTCCCAGACATGCCGAGTCACCACTTTGCGGTGGTTTCGAGACTGGGTACACTGACTTAGCAGTGGGCAATGCTGGCACTGAGCTGGGTCAGAGGCATACTGCCGGTATCCCTTACGGTCCGTCGTTCGGTAGGGCAGTTCCTGTTGGGCTGGGCATCTATACGCATTGCGTTTGGCATCGTATTCAAACTTCCATTTCGGAAACAGTCCTTGTCTGGGATGGAATCTTCGGTGAGCAATCACGGCAAAAATCTTTCGGTTCTGCAAACCTCGGCAAATCGGCGTTGTTAAATAACCTGAATCTAGTGCAACAGCTTCTACTTGAAAACCAAAACGTTCTCTTTGGCGATCCAAACGGGACAAATAGGGGACAGAATCATGTACATTCCCTGGTGTCACATGCACGTCCGTAATCAGATTGTACTTCATATCCACCGTGCGGTGGTCCAGATAGAAGAAGCCTTCGGGCTTGCCATCACGGATCATATAGCCGCTGTCCGGGTCTGTTTTGCTCACTTTAATTTCTTTTTCTTCGTTCACTTCCTCTCGGGATTTTAAGGCTTTTTTCCGTGGTTTCTCCGGTCATCCTTCACCGCTTCGTTCAGCTCGTCCATATAGTCTTTAGTATTCTGCAACACTTGTTCTTTGGTGTACTGGTGCCTGTTAGCATTGGCTTTGACGTGTGTGGAATCGGTGACGAGAACACGCCCACCCACCATTCGATGAGAGATCGCCTGCAGCACAATTTCATCGAAGATATCTTGAAAGATCGTGGTGTCTTTAAAGCGAGTGCGACGATTCCAGCTAATCGTCGTATGGTCCGGAACTTTATCCGTTAAGCCCAACCCCAGAAACCAACGATAAGCTAGGTTCGTCTGAATTTCTCGCTCAAGTTGCCGTTCTGAGCGAATGCCATAGAAATAACCGAGAAAGATCATTTTAAACAATACGGTAGGATCAATGGCAGGACGCCCGTTGTCTGCACAATACAGTGGTCGAACTTTATCATCGATAAACGAAAAATCGATATACTTATCTACTTTGCGGAGCAAGTGATCTTGAGGAACCAGATCTTCGATGGAAACAAATTCGTAGGATTGTTGTTTTTCGCGGTTGGAGCGTAGCATATCAACACCATCCGTTCTACAATAGTTACCTATATTATACAACATTAACGCGGTGTCGTCTTAAACAAAATTAACATAAAATAGGCTGTCGAGACTTTCTCGACAGCCTGAGAGCGTTCAGGTGAACGCTCTCTTTGTCCTACAATTGCTCGCGGTGAATCACCCTGAATTCTTTGGGCGACATACCGAAGCGGGAACGAAATACACGGTGAAAATACGTGTAATTTGCAAATCCTGACGATTCGGCGGCTTGTTCCAGTGACATGGGACTGAAAATGATTCGTTCTCTCGCCATGTTAAGCCTGATGTCCAGCGTGTACTGCATAATGCTCGTATCGAATGTTTCCTTAAACAGATGTACTGCTCGGGATACGCTGATACCGACGTGTGAAGACACGTCATCCAGCTTGAAGTTAGAGGATGCATTTTCTTCAATATAATTTTTAATCTGATACGCAAGATAGTTATGATGGGTAGCGATAGGATGATCGGATAGCATACGGTCAAACTCCAAACATAAAATGCGCATGTAATAACCTGATATTTCCGGGTAAGGATTAGAAATACGTCGCTGCTCCATCACAAGCTGACGAAATAGACCAAGCAGGGCTTCTGTGAGCTGAACCTTAATTCTGTTGGGTCGTTTATGATGGTTCCACCACTCATCTACCCAGGAACCACCGAAAAAAATGTGATAATCTCCGCTTTCCACGACCAGCTCTCCCATGGGATTCAACTCACTATGAATATCCAGTTCATAAGGCTCGGTAGGATTGAATAACAGTAGGTCACCTGCCTCAATCCGTGTCATTTCCCCGTTAATGCGGGCTTGGCAACGTCCATCTGTTTGCAAACGGAATAAATAATTTTTGATCCCCTCAGGCTGGTTCGAATAAAAGGGCTTTCGATGGAAGGAATAGCCTGCGGTAAGAACCTGACAAGGCTCGACGATAGACATGATGATGACTCCTTTGGGCATATGGCTGTTTCAAATATTGACCAGATTGTTCATGTTTTAATCATATTATTCATTTTAAACGAAACAGAAATAGAATACTATGTGAACTGTAAAGCTTACATGTTAGATGAGAAAGTACATGTTGGAGGCCAAGGAGTGTGACGACGTGGAACGAATGAAGGCCGGGATTATCGGATGCGGTACTATTAGCTCGGTATATCTTGAAAATCTCCAAAAGAGCCCACTCATTGAAGTGGTGGCCATCGCTGATTTACTGGATGAGAGGGCAAAGGAGAGGGCCGATAAATTCAACATTGAAAACGCATACAAATCGGATGAATTACTGCGCCAGCCTGAAATTGAGCTTGTATTTAATCTGACCGTGCCTGGCAGCCACGTATGGTCAGATATAGCGATACTAGAGGCAGGCAAGCATGTGTACAGTGAAAAGCCTTTGGCGCATTGAAATTCACGGACCATCGTGCCAATGCTGAGCTGGCCTACCATGTGTTAGAAGCCATGCATGCTTTTCAGCACTCATCATTGGAAGGCAATACATTACGCTGGTAAGTACGTTCAAGCCGGACGAGGATGTGTATTATGGAACAGATATAATGGTTCCTAACTTAAAGAGGTGAAGGGTAATGGCTAAAGTAGGATTGCAATTGTACACCGTAAGGGAAGAGCTTGAACAGGATTTTGAAGGTACATTGCGCAAGGTAGCTGAGCTTGGCTATAAAGGAGTAGAATTTCATACCTTTTTCGGACGCAATGCCAAGGATGTCAGAGCGCTCTTGGATGAACTGAATCTGGAAGTTGTCGGAACTCATGTACAATATTCTCGCTTGCTGGATCATTTGGATGAGGAGATTTCATACCACAAAGAATTGGGCAATAAGTACCTAATCGTTCCTTATTTAACCGAAGAACAGCGGGAGTGGGATGAACTTTTTGCTAATTTAAATCGTATTGGTGAAAAAGTGAAGGAACAGGGTTTGATACTGGCTTATCATAATCATGATTTTGAATTAACAGAAAAGATCAATGATCGCCCAGTATTCGATGCTTTATATGATGCAGTTTCCGATGATTTGTTACAGGTCGAAATGGATACTTGTTGGGTATACTACGGGGGCTATGATCCAGTGGAATACATCGGACGTTATAATGGACGCCTGCCTATCATTCACTTAAAGGATATGGCACGTGACGAGCAGCAAAAAGCAGTGACTGTAGAGCTTGGCAAAGGCGAAGTGCAGCTTCAGGCCATTACAGACGCCGCTATTCAGGCAGGTGTGGATTGGGTCGTCGTGGAACAGGATTTCTGCTCAAACCCTCCAATCGAAAGCATTGAAACCAGCATTAAATGGCTCCAACAATACGCAGCTCAGGGAGGAAATATTCATGTCTAAAACACTTAAAATCGGGATTATTGGTTGTGGAGGCATTGCCAACGGCAAACACTTGCCGAGTCTTGCCAAGCAGAAGCGTGCGGAGATCGTTGCATTTTGTGACATCATTCAGGAGCGCGCTGAAGAGGCAGCAGAAAAGTTTGGTGTTGATGGCTCGCAAGTTTATAGCGATTACCGTAAGCTGTTAGAAAATAAGGACATTGAAGTCGTACATGTATGTACACCTAACGACTCGCACTCGGAAATTACCGTAGCGGCGCTTGAGGCAGGTAAGCATGTGCTGTGTGAAAAGCCGATGGCTAAAACTGCTGAGCAAGCACGGGAGATGCTTGATGCGGCCAACCGCACAGGTAAGAAGCTGTCCATAGCGTATCAAAACCGTTATCGTGATGACAGTTTGTACCTGAAGCAATTAGTCGAGCAAGGAGAGCTTGGAGAAATTTATCTGGGCAAAGCCATTGCTCTACGCCGTCGCGCGGTTCCGACTTGGGGAGTATTCTTGGATGAAGAGAAGCAGGGCGGTGGTCCTCTTATTGATATTGGCACGCATGCACTAGACCTGACACTCTGGCTGATGGATAATTACAAGCCTAAAAGCGTACTAGGTTCAACTTTCCATAAGCTAGGGGATCGTAAAGATGCGGCAAATGCCTTTGGGCCTTGGAACCCTGAGGAATTTAAGGTAGAGGACTCAGCTTTTGGTTTTATTACGATGCAAAATGGAGCTACGATTGTACTGGAATCCAGCTGGGCATTGAACGTTGTAGAGTTTGGCGAAGCGAAGACACTGTTATGCGGTACCGAAGGCGGAGCCGATATGCAGGATGGATTGCGCATTAACGGAGAAAAGAACAGCCGTTTGTTTGATACGAAAATAGATCTGGATGCAGGTGGTGTTGCCTTTTACTCTGGAGAGACGGAAAATGAAGCAGACCGCGAAGCCCGCCTGTGGATCGAATCTATTCTGGACGACAAAGAACCTCTTGTGAAGCCGGAACAGGCACTGGTTGTTACTGAAATTTTGGAAGCTATCTATGAATCGGCACGTACGGGAAAAGCTGTCTATTTTGACTAAGCCGTAATTATCCCGAATAGACCATCGTTATAATGAAAGCAGCTTTTTTCACATATGATACAGGGGGGATTTCTTTTGAAACTTGGAGTATTTATGGTGTTGTTCGGTGGCCGTTCGCTGGAGGAAGCGTTGGATTATGTGGCTTCTCAAGGATTGGATGCTGTAGAAATCGGTACAGGCGGCAACCCGGGGGATAAGCATTGTAAGCCGGATGAATTGCTGGAGAATGATGCAGCGCTCAAAAATTTTAAAAAGGCAGTAGAGTCCCGCGGACTAACGATTAGCGCACTTAGCTGTCACGGCAATCCTCTTCATCCGCAAAAGCATTTGGCCCAGGCTGATCATGATACGTTTCTTAAAACCGTTCGATTGGCAGAAAAGCTGGAAGTTCCAGTTGTGAACACTTTCTCCGGCTGTCCGGGAGATCATGAGGATGCGAAATATCCAAACTGGCCTGTGGCTCCGTGGCCTAATGATTTTCAAGAAGTGTTGAAGTGGCAATGGGAGAATAAAATTATTCCTTACTGGACCGAGACGGGGAAATTTGCAGCAGATCATCATGTTAAAATTGGATTGGAGCTACACGGAGGCTTCTCCGTTCATACACCAGCGACCTTGCTTCGTTTACGTGAAGCTGCGGGAGAGGTTATTGGTGCTAATCTCGATCCGAGCCATATGTGGTGGCAGGGAATTGACCCTGTGCAGGCAGTTCAAATTTTGGGCCGAGAGGGAGCTATTCACCACTTTCATGCCAAGGATACGACGATTGATCCGATTAATGTAAATAAATATGGACTTACCGATATGCAGGAATATACGAAAATGCTAGATCGCGCTTGGCAGTTCCGTACTGTGGGTTATGGACATGATGTAAAAACCTGGGCAGATATTATCAGTGCTCTGCGCCTGGTGGGATACGATCATGTAGTGAGTATTGAGCATGAAGATGGTCTGATGTCCGTGGAAGAGGGCTTTACTAAGGCTGTCCACAATCTTCGCCAGGTACTGATTGAAGAACCGCTGAGCGAGATGTGGTGGGTCTAACCTAATAGGGGGAAATGTTGATGATTAACGTCACCATTTGGAATGAATTTTTGAACGAAAAGTTGAATGATGAAGCCAAACAGATATACCCTGACGGGATACACAAAGCGTTGGCTGACGGCCTGGCAGGAGAGGGATTTGCCATTCGAACAGCTACACTGCGTGATGATGCAGAGCATGGTTTGGGAGAAGAAGTCTTGAATTCCACAGATGTGCTGCTGTGGTGGGGGCATAAAGCCCATGATCAGGTGAGCGATGAAGTTACGGCGCGTGTTGTCAAGCGAGTGCAGGAAGGAATGGGCTTAATCGTGCTGCACTCAGGCCATTTTTCCAAGCCATTCAAAGCCCTGATGGGCACTAGCTGCGATCTGAAATGGAGGGTGGCAGGTGAACAGGAGATTATTTGGTCGGTGAATCCGTCACATCCCATTGCAGAAGGCATTGACGCCAAAATATTGTTGAAGCAGGAAGAGATGTATGGCGAGTTCTTTGATATTCCTACGCCGGATGAACTGGTATTTGTTAGTAACTTTGAAGGCGGCGAAGTATTTAGAACCGGATGTACCTTCCGCCGAGGTAGCGGTAAGATATTCTATTTCCGCCCAGGCCATGAGACCTATCCGACTTATTACCAGCCTGACATTTTGAAAGTTATTGCAAACAGCATTCGTTGGACTTCTCCGACAAGTATTAACAAACCAATATATGGTAGAAGTGAACCAGTAAGACCTCTCGGTGGAGTGTTGGTATAATGACAATCATCACATATTGATGAGCTGTATAATGAACAGATTGATAGGCGGAACCTCTTGGGATTCCGCCTTTTTGTATTTAACGATTTAGACATATACCTGCTGTGTTGGTTTGTTGTATAATCAGTTTTGGTCATGGCAACTTTATCGGCGCAGGTATTTAATTTAAGAAGAAAGTGTTTTCTTTCGGGATAAAGTATGCTAAAATGATATATACTAACAAAAGGAAAGCTTTATCAAACCGAAATGCAAAAGAAGGTGAAAAATTTGGAAAGTCAACCGCAATATACAAAAATGTGTCCGCGTTTTGAAACCGCCTTTTCATGTTTGGGCAAGCGTTGGAATGGATTAATTATTCAATCCATGATGAGCGGTCCTAAGCGGTTTAAGGATATTTCCAATCTGATTCCCACAATGAGTGACAAAATGTTATCAGAGCGGATGAAAGATTTGGAAAATGAAGGAATTCTTACACGTCATGTATATCCAGAAACTCCTGTCCGCATTGAATACGAGCTAACAACCAAAGGCCGTGCACTTCAGCCGGTTATGGAACAGATTCAATTTTGGGCTGAGGAATGGATTAGATGAGCACCAAACTAAATAAGTGTTTTTCATAGCAAAACAGCCTTTTCCTAGAAAAAAGGCTGTTTTTTATATGCGTTTAGGACTACTTATCCATTTTGCAGAAATGATGTGCTTAGGCAGCACGACTTAATAGCCTTTGACGCGCCCTGCAACTGAGAATAATGCTGCTGTTGCACGGCGAGGCACACGGGTTTGAATATCCAGCGCGGCCGAACGGAATGTACCCAGACAGGAATGACAAAGTCTCCCTGCATAAATAGGGGAACGGCAGGACTCACAAGGATAATCAAGCTGACTGTATGTGGAGGGAAATTTGCCTGCTCTTACCCAATCTGTGAGCAATTCTATAGGTGTACCAGTTACGTCACTGAGCTGGCGAGTATGAGTAGAAGGATGCTTCCATAGATAGTTAGAACAACGATCCAAGAATATATTTTCTTCCTGAATACAAGTACTACAGAGGTTTCTAAGGTTTTGACGAAAAACGGAACCGCATTTTGGGCAATTAGAAGTATGTATCTCCATAGAAACCAGTCCTTTGTATCGAAATAAAGTGAAATTTTAAAATTTATTAGTTACATATTACTATGACATTATACCTATATCAATCTTTATTTATAGAATCTTTGACCTTTAAGTGTATGTTAAAATCTGTGTTGACATGACTCTATTACTTATGTATCATCACTTACATAAAGTTACTTGATGAATAAAATAAATTGTTTATGATAAGGGGATCTTTATATGATGCCATCTTTATTTTTGGCCCATGGCTCACCGATGCTTGCTATTGAACAGACGGACTATACTTCATTTTTAGAGCAACTGGGGAAAAGTATTCGTCCTAAAGCAATAGTTATCTTTACTGCTCATTGGGAAACACAAACGTTGACAATCAGTTCGATGGATGACGTGTACGATACCATTTATGATTTTGGCGGTTTTCCACCGGAACTGTACACAGTGAAATATCCAGCACATGGTTCTGTGGAACTGGCCAATAAGCTGAAAAAATTATATGAACAAAAGGGCATTGACGTAGAAACTGATCGGGTGAGGGGATTGGATCATGGATCTTGGACATTGTTGTATCGTATGTATCCTGAGGCAGACATTCCGGTAGTTCAGATCTCTGTAAATCCATATCTCTCGCCCAAAGCACAATATGCTATTGGTGAAGTGCTGCGAGGACTGGGAGAACAGGATATTCTGGTCATTGGTAGTGGAGTGACTGTTCATAATCTGCGTATCGTCAAATGGGGGGAAACGAAAACAGAACCTTGGGCTATAGATTTTGATGATTGGATTATTGAAAAAGTACAAAGTAGAGATATAGAGGCTTTGGATCACTATGAAAGCGAAGCACCGTATGCTCGCCAGGCCGTACCCAGAGCAGAACACTTTGTACCGTTGTTTATTGCAATGGGGGGTGGCAATCCTGCAAACAAAGCCAAGGTTATCCATAGAAGCTATGAGATGGGGAATTTAAGTTATCTATGCTTACAGTTTTAAAGAGTGTTGCCAGAAGAAGGACTGTCATTAAAATGCTTCGCTACTGCTCCTGTATAAGTAGGGGAGTGGAAATAAATTAGGGAGTGTTATAAGCTATAGTGGCTTATAACACTCCCTTTTACATAAAAAAACGATTTATTATATCCGGCAAATCTCACGAGGGCATAGTTCACAATGACATACACCTTGCAGCATTTCCAAATCTTTGACAACAATCATACCATTATCATATTCAACTGCATTTTTCTTACGTAGATCACTAAGCATCCGGTTTACGCTTTCCCGGGTCGCACCGATCATATTTGATAAGTCAGTATGAGTAATTTTTTTATGAATCAGGATATGTTCGCCGTGAGGCTCACCATAGGTATTGCATAGACGAATGAGCGTTGAACATAAAGCGCCTGGCTTGCCGTACATCATCAAATCGCGGAACTTAGTCTGAGTAATGCGGTGATGTGAACCCATCCATTTCATAAAGTCAATCGCAAAATCACAATGCTGGCAAATAAGCAGTTCCAAATCTGTATGATCGATTACGCCAATATCACTGTCTTCCAGAACCTCAGCAGAAAAGGAATGCTTAGTACCGAAAAATGGATCGGCTTGACCAACAAGATCGCCGCTTTGATACATATATAGAATAAGTTCCTTGCCCTCATCCGTTGTTTTGGTTACTTTCACGCGTCCGCGCTTAATATAAAACAGCTTATCCGCTGTATCTCCTTCCCAGAACAGATGCGAGCTTTCTGGCATAACTCGATCTTTCATCATTACTTGCAATCGGTTGAAGCTGGCCTCCGAGAAGCAACAGGTGTTGCCGCGGGCTTCCATTACATTTGTAGGGTTTCTCATCGTCCATTTCCCCTTTGTATCCTATGTTTTTTATCTGCAACTTGATCAATTCAAATTCATTATATACTTGTGCAATGAGTTTTTGGGGCAAGAAGAGGGGGTAAAAGTGGCAGAATTCCAAACTTTGTGATTTAATTCACTTCATAAAATAAAATTTTAAATAGATTGTGAAAAAAATCACAATATATCTTGAAAAGCTGTGTTACGATCAGTGCGTGAACAAGAGATAGTACACGAGATAACAGGAGGATGAGGGAAATGGCTGTTAAAAACGAGGTTATTCAAAAAGAGCAAAGCGCAGAGCAGTATATTCAAACGCTGATTGACCGGGGGAACCGGGCACAGCAAGCTTTCATGAGTATGAATCAGGAACAGATTGACGAAATCGTACAAGCTATGGCACTCGCAGGGATGGATAAACACATGTACCTGGCGAAGTTGGCTGTTGAAGAAACAGGACGCGGTGTGTACGAGGACAAAATCACCAAAAACATGTTTGCAACAGAATATATCTATCATAGTATCAAAAATGAAAAAACCGTCGGTGTCATTGAAGACAATGATTTTGACAGTTTTCAAAAGATAGCAGAGCCAGTCGGTATTATCATGGGGATCACTCCAGTGACAAACCCGACTTCGACTACGATGTTCAAAGCGCTGATTGCCATTAAAACACGTAACCCAATCATTTTCGGTTTCCATCCATCTGCTCAATCGTGTAGTGCGGAAGCAGCCCGCGTCTTGCTCGAAGCAGCTGTTAAACATGGTGCTCCGGCCGATTGTATTCAATGGATTGAAGCACCTTCGATGGATAAGACCAATGTATTGATGAACCACCCTGATGTGGCGCTAATTTTGGCAACTGGTGGATCAGGCATGGTTAAGGCAGCTTATAGCTGCGGTAAACCAGCACTTGGTGTAGGTCCTGGTAACGTGCCTTGCTTTATTGAAAAAACAGCAGATATCAAACAGGCCGTGAACGATCTTATCCTCTCGAAATCTTTTGATAACGGTATGATTTGTGCTTCGGAGCAAGCGGTTATTATCGAAGAGCCAATCTTCGAACAAGTGAAAAAATTGATGATCGCTAACGGTTGCTATTTTGTAAATAAAGAAGAAGCAGCTAAGCTCACTCAAGGAGCTATGAATGTCGAGAAATGTGCAGTGAACCCAGCTATTGTCGGGCAGTCTGCTGTGAAAATTGCTGAAATGAGTGGTATTACAGTACCAACAGGAACTAAAATTTTGGTCGCTGAGATTGAAGGGGTAGGAACAAAATTCCCATTGTCTGCGGAAAAATTGAGTCCTGTATTGGCTTGCTATAAAGTAAAAAATGCGGAACAAGGTATTCAACGCGCTGCTGAAGTCGTGGAATTCGGGGGCATGGGTCACTCGTCCGCTATTCATTCGAACGATGAGGATGTTATCGCTCGGTTTGCAAACCGTTTGCAAACAGGACGTATCATTGTAAATGCACCTTCCACACATGGTGCGATTGGCGACATTTACAACACCAATCTTCCTTCGTTGACACTTGGTTGCGGTTCGTACGGTCGTAACTCGACTTCGTCGAACGTATCGGCAGTCAATCTGATTAATGTGAAAAGGGTGGCGAAACGGACGGTGAATATGCAATGGTTCAAAGTACCTTCCAAAATCTATTTTGAAAAAAATTCGACACAGTATCTTGCTAAAATGCCTGATATCACACGTGTAGCTATTATCACAGACCCTATGATGGTACAACTGGGATATGTAGATCGTGTTATTCATTATCTGCATCAGCGCCAAACACCAGTAGCTATCGAAGTGTTCTCTGAAGTAGAGCCAGATCCATCGACAGTTACGGTAGAACGTGGTACTGAAATGATGAGACGTTTCCAACCGGATTGCATCATCGCACTGGGCGGCGGTTCGCCAATGGATGCCGCTAAAGGCATGTGGATGTTCTATGAATATCCAGATACTGATTTCAATAACTTAAAACAAAAATTCATGGATATCCGTAAACGGATTTACAAGTACCCACGTCTGGGCCAAAAAGCACAATTTGTAGCTATCCCTACAACATCGGGTACAGGTTCCGAAGTTACATCGTTCGCAGTAATTACGGACAAAAACCTGGGCGACACGAAGTACCCACTGGCTGACTATGAGTTGACTCCTGATGTGGCAATTATTGACCCAGTGTTTGTATATTCGCTGCCTAAAACAGCTGTAGCGGACACAGGTATGGACGTTCTGACACATGCTATCGAGGCTTACGTGTCCGTAATGGCTAATGACTACACAGATGGTCTGGCAATTAAAGCCATTCAATTGGTATTCCAATACCTAGAACAATCGGCTCTGACCGGTGATAAGCTGGCTCGTGAAAAAATGCATAATGCTTCCACACTTGCTGGTATGGCGTTTGCTAATGCATTCTTGGGCATTAACCACAGTCTTGCACATAAATGGGGTGGACAATACCATACAGCGCATGGCCGCACGAATGCCATTTTGATGCCGCACGTTATTCGTTATAATGCGAAAAAACCGACAAAATTTGCTTCGTTCCCTAAATATTCGCACTTTGTTGCGGATGAGCGTTATGCAGAAATCGCGCGCATACTGGGACTGCCTGCACGCACCACCGAAGAAGGGGTTAACAGCTTGATCGAAGCGATCCGTAAAATGAACAAAACACTCGGTATCGAGGAATCGTTCCAACAAATCGGTTTCGATGCGAAAGATTTCGAATCACGTGTAGATTATCTGGCTGACCGCGCATTTGAAGATCAATGTACAACTGCGAATCCTAAGTTGCCACTGGTTACTGAGTTGGCTGATGTCTATCGCAATGCCTTCTACGGACGTTTTGACCAATAATATAATAGGTAAGAAGAGGCTTGTGAAAAAGCATTTTCTCGTTCAATACCGATGCAGGCTCTCTATATAGAGGGCCTGTTGGTTTGGGAAGGGAGGTGAACGGCAAGGCTAAGGATATAGGCGCGAAGCTAGGGAAAATAAAGTGACAAAAATCACTCATATTGTGATTTTTGTCACATACTACACTCTATCATTATTCTACAATAAGGGTGTAAGAGAGGTCCCGACACTGAGCGTAAGGCATCGGTGAACAGGCCGGGCTCAAGAAATAGCTTTATCGTGAAAAAAATCACAAGTCCGGAAGACCAAACAATTTGGAGGGATTTACATGTCGGTGATTGAGAGAGAATTACAAGAGCAACAATCTGGCTGGAGAGGTTTTAAAAAAGGCAAATGGACTAAAGAAGTCAACGTCAACGATTTTATTGAAACCAATATCTTACCTTATGTTGGCAATGAAGAATTTTTGGTTGGTCCTACGGCCAACACAACTGCATTGTGGGATATTGTATCCGATCTTACCAAAAAAGAGTTGGCAAACGGCGGCGTGCTTGATGTAGACGTGAATACGCCATCCACTATTATTTCACATAAACCGGGTTATCTAGACCGGGATAAAGAGCAAATTGTCGGTGTACAAACAGATGCTCCATTCAAACGTTCTTTACAGCCGTTTGGCGGAATTCGAATGATGATCGACGCTTGCAAAGCCTATGGTTTTGAAGTGCCAGAAAGTATCATTGATATCTTCACTCATATTCGTAAAACTCACAACCAAGGTGTATTTGACGCTTATACAGATGAAATGAGAGCGGCTCGTAAAGCTGGTATCATTACTGGTCTGCCAGATGCATACGGCCGTGGTCGTATTATCGGTGACTATCGTCGTGTAGCTTTATACGGTGCAGACTTCTTGATCCAAGATAAAAAGCTGCAACTGAAAAGCCTTGAAGTTGATTCCATGGAAGAAGACGTAATTCGTCTGCGTGAGGAAATTTCCGAGCAAATTCGTGCTTTGAATGAACTGAAACAAATGGCTGCTGAGCACGGTTTTGATATTTCAAAACCTGCTAACAATGCGAAAGAAGCTTTCCAATGGGTATATTTTGGATATCTTGCAGCAATCAAAGAACAAAATGGTGCAGCAATGTCCTTAGGACGTGTATCTTCCTTCCTTGATATTTACTCTCAACGTGATATGGAAGAGGGTACAATGACAGAAGAACAAGCTCAAGAACTGGTCGATCATTTTGTTATGAAATTGCGTATTGTTAAGTTCTTGCGCACACCTGACTATAATGAACTGTTCAGTGGAGATCCAACTTGGGTTACTGAGTCCATTGGTGGTATGTCCGTAACTGGAGAAACTCGGGTAACTAAAAACAGCTTCCGTTTCCTGCACACCCTCTACAATCTGGGACCTGCACCGGAACCGAACCTGACTGTACTGTGGTCGGAAAAATTGCCTGAAGGCTTCAAAAAATATTGTGCGAAAGTTTCTATTGAAACTAGCTCCATTCAGTACGAGAATGACGATCTGATGCGTCCGATTTATGGAGACGACTATGGTATTGCTTGTTGTGTATCGGCAATGAAAATCGGTAAACAAATGCAATTCTTTGGTGCTCGTGCTAACTTGGCTAAAGCTCTGCTGTATGCAATTAACGGTGGTAAAGATGAAAAATCTGGCGTCCAAGTAGGGCCTGAATTCCCAGCCATTACAGGTGAAGTTCTGGATTATGAAGAAGTGTTGAGTCGCTTCAAACCTATGATGGAATGGTTGGCCAAACTGTATATGAACACTTTGAATGTTATTCACTACATGCATGATAAATATAGCTACGAACGCATTGAAATGGCGTTGCATGATCGTGATATTCTCCGCACCATGGCTTGTGGTATTGCGGGTCTGTCAGTTGCTACCGACTCCTTGAGTGCCATTAAATTTGCAAAAGTTAAACCAATCCGTAACGAAAAAGGGATTGCTGTTGACTTTGAAATTGAAGGCGAATACCCTTGCTACGGTAACAACGATGACCGTGTAGATAACATCGCTGTGGAACTGGTAGAGAGCTTCATGAGCATGATTCGCAAGCATAAAGCTTATCGTAATGCGCTTCCTACTCAATCTGTACTGACTATTACTTCTAACGTGGTGTATGGTAAGAAAACAGGTACAACACCGGATGGACGTAAAGCAGGCGAACCGTTTGCACCAGGGGCAAACCCAATGCACGGCCGTGATAAAAAAGGTGCTTTGGCATCTCTGAGTTCCGTAGCCAAATTGCCTTATGAACACAGTCTGGATGGTATCTCGAACACCTTCTCTATCGTGCCTAAAGCACTGGGTAAAGAAGAAGAAACACGCAAAACAAACCTTGTTTCGATGATGGATGGCTATTTTGGAAGCCACGCACATCATCTGAATGTCAATGTGTTTGCTCGCGAACAACTGTTGGATGCAATGGAACACCCAGAAAACTATCCACAGCTGACGATCCGTGTTTCCGGTTATGCCGTTAACTTTATCAAGCTGACTCGTGAACAACAATTGGATGTTATTAACCGTACTTTCCACGGTACAATGTAAATAAGTATTACAATGACGCACGCATAGCGGATGCGGGAAGGATGATGCAACATGTTGAAAGGACACATACACTCATTGGAAACCTTCGGGACCGTCGATGGTCCCGGCATCCGCTTCGTGCTCTTTATGCAAGGATGCTTGTTGAAATGTCAGTATTGCCATAATCCGGACACTTGGGCCTTGAATGAAGGCAATCCAATGACCCTAGAGGAAGTATTGGCTGAAATTGAACCGTATTTAGCCTATTACCGTTCTTCGGGAGGCGGATTGACCGTATCCGGTGGAGAACCGACATTGCAAGCTCATTTTGTAGCAGAGCTGTTCAAAGAAGTGAAACGTCGCTGGAATTTGCACACGACACTGGACAGTAATGGCTTTAATGATGCGGGCCGTATCCATGATCTGCTGGACGTAACAGACTTGGTGTTACTTGATATTAAGCATATTGACAACGACAAGCATATTAAGCTTACAGGCAAGTCCAACGACCGTATGCTAAGCACAGCTCGCTGGTTGTCTGAGCAAGGGCGTAAAATGTGGATTAGACACGTATTTGTACCGGGTATTCATGATGACGAGCAAGATTTATTGAATTTGGGACGGTTTATCGGAACGTTGAACGGAGTCGAGAAATTCGAAATTTTACCTTACCATCAAATGGGTGTTTATAAGTGGGAAATGCTCGGTAAGGAGTATCCGTTGGAGGGAGTTCCATCTCCTACAGACGAAGAAGTTCAACGTGCTTACCGACTCATTGAAGAGGGTCGTCTGGAGACTGCAGGAAAGAATGCTGTCTGTCGTCCATCATAATGTAAATGGTGCAAAAGCTATTTCTTAGTAATGAAGCCGCCGCCACATCAGGTCAGATGGGTGGCGGTTTTTTGTTGTTGAATTTTTTGCAGTCACAGGAGAAAGTTCCCTTTTTTTCATGATAAGCAAAATTTCCAGAAACTTTTTAACAACTGACGCGTCTAATAGTATGACTTTTTACGGGAATGATAATAATTTGGTGATAGAAGGAGACAGACAATGAATTTCAAGAAATGGACCATGCTCACCGCTTTGGCGGTAGCTCAGGTGGCCGCAGTAGCCCCTGTAGGAGCAGAAGCAGCATCAACAACCGTTCAATCCACCGATTCGGTTAGCGCACAGCAGGCTCAGACCAATGTTGCTGATTCCAGCGTTCAGAATAGTATCGGAGCTCAAGAGGGAACAGGCACACAAAACAACACGGTAACACCAGATAACACAGGCGTAACCAATGATCCATTGACTGGCCTGCCTACGGATACAACCAACGGATCGAACGTATCCAATGATGTATACGGTGGAGACGGAACGATCACCAATCCTGGTGGAGCTCCAACAAACATGGGGGCTAATCAACTGATTTTGTATTTAAACAGTGCGAAAATGGAACAAAACGGACAGGTATATACGGCAACTCAGCCGATGACTGTTAAGGACGGAGTTTCCTATGTAGCTATCCGTTCTCTTGTCAGCCGTGTCGGATTGCAGTTTAGTTATGACACTGCCACCAAAGAAACCGTAATCACACAAGGAACAAATGTCCTGCGCTTCAAAACAGACAGCAAGGTTTATACGGTTAACGGTGAAGCCAGACAAATGAAGGGACCGGCTTTTCAGCAAAAGAACGTATTTATGGTGCCGTTGACCTCGATTACACAGGCCTTAAATATTCCTTATACTGTGAATAATACGACTAAACAAGTTATCATGGATTTGAATCAGAAGCCTAAAGCTTCCTTCACGGTTCAGCAAAAAGATATCTATGCGGGCGAAACCCAAGTTACGTATTTGACGAAGGAATCTTCTCCTACAGGTCTACCGATTGTGAACCAACGTTGGGAAGGTAAGCAGGACGTATTTCAGGAGCCGGGTACATATGTAGTTACCTATTCTGTTCTTGACTCAGCTGGAAACTGGAGTGATCCTTACTCAGTTACAATTACAGTAAGACCGCCGAACCAACCGCCAGTCGCTCTGTTTACTACAGATAAAAAAGAGTACAAGATGGGTGAAAAGATCACCATTACGGACCTGAGTACGGATGATGAGAATGCTATTACTAAGCGTGATTGGGAGAACAAGAAACTTGCCTTCTTCCAACCAGGTGATGTAACGATTACGTTAACCGTGACTGATAAGCACGGCGCAACAGGTACCAAAAGTGAAACGATTAAAATTACGAATGAACTGCTGTACAACGAAGATGATTTCAATAAAATCTTCACACCATATGGTGATAAATATACAGTAGACGGCAGTCAGGTGCCTACCATGGCTACCATTCCTTTGACAAGTACATCTTCACCGCGTCTTTTGATCCGTGCTAACAGCCCGGAACGTGTATTTCAGGACGGAATTGTGTATCAGGAAACCGGATCAGGAAGCACGCGCATACTCGTCCATCATGTGAATGAAACGGGTCGAGATGTGAAAATGTACGTGATTGCAACCAACAACAATATTACTCCTGCCAACATGAATGTCGAAAATTCCGGTTTTGCCGGACCATCTGAATTTGCAACGGCTGCGGGTAAAGTCTCGATTCAACGATATTTTCAATCCATGCAGGATGGAAGCAAGCGTTCTAGCACAGTTCTAAATCCTGGCGAAAGCCGCGTTATTTTACAGGATCTGAACGCACAAAAAATCAAGCAAAAACAAGTCATTTCTCTGTTATCCGATTTATATACGGATCAACCTATTCAATACACGGTTATTGTGTTAGATGCAAATACAGATCCGTTGACCGTGTTGCCTACTTTGGCAAAACTGCCTAAGGACGGTATTCATAACCGTGGAACGTACGCTAATTCGGATATCTCACTCAATTATACCGAAGAGGTTGGTAAAACAGCTCAACGTATCGTTCTTGGCGATAATAAGGTAGACCCGAACCTGATTGGTACGGATGGTCTGGACGGCTCTTCTGCTTCCAATGCCGGTAATTTTGGTGTTGTATATAAAGTTAAATTGGATCATGTAGCGCCGTATTCACTGATTACGTTCAACCCGCGTGGAGGCGAATATTCCGGCTATGCGATGGTAAACAATCAGGTTGTGGGTATCCCGACAAACGGCTCGGTATGGGCTCCAAATGAGATGAGTGTGCTGTATCGCACAGGGCATATTGAGGAAAGTGTAGAGATGTATTTCACTGCTGCTGCAGGAAGTAACTTGCCGGTTTCCGTAGTAGTTATGCCTTTACCAGCTATTAAAAATTAATATGAATTAACCGGTACTGTTTACCGGCTTAGACCTTGGGTCTCGTCATTCACCGTTTAAAAGTCGATGTCACTTGCAGAATATAGGCGTTCTCCTGCTGCGAATTTGATCGTAGCGCTGGAGAGCGTCTTTTTCTTATGTATAGATGCGAATATCTCTTATAATATTGACTTTAATCGTGGTATAATAAATAGATGCAAGCCTAAGCCTGCATCAGAAAACCTGAAACTACAGACAGGGGAGGGTGAAACGCATGCTGACAAAGGATGAGATTATTGCAACAATGTCCGCTCAGGGGCTGCGTATTACAGATCAGCGCAAAACGTTGGCCACGTTATTTTCCGAGAATGAAGGGTATCTGTCCCCCAAAGACGTTTATGAATATATGGGTAAGAAGTACAGTGGACTTAGCTTTGATACAGTTTATCGTAATTTGCGTGTAATGCAGGAATTGGGTGTGCTGGAACAGGTATCTTTTGAGGATGGAATGAAGTTCAAGGTGAGCTGTAATGAGCATCATCACCATCACCATATGATTTGCTTGAGCTGTCAGAAAACATTACCGATTTCTTTTTGCCCAATGCAAATGACGGATACAACGGATCAATTCCAAATCGTCGAGCACAAGTTTGAAATTTTTGGTTATTGTAAAGAATGTCAACAGAAGAATGGACATACTGATAGTAATTCGGATGGGGGATTCAGACAGACGAGCAGTCACACTCACAGCCACGGGGGCTACTGAAATGAAAATCACCACACGCAGAGTGGTACAGGCTCCGATTAAGTTTTATCGTTCCTATATTTCACCGTTAAAGCCGGCTACCTGCCGATTCTATCCAACGTGTTCAGCGTACGCGTTGGAGGCGGTAGAAGTGCATGGTGCGCTCAAAGGTTCATGGCTTGCTACTAAGCGTATAGCCAAATGCCATCCCTTTCATCCAGGAGGCGTAGATTTGGTTCCTCCTGCAAAAAAGGAGACAGACAGGTCTAGCGAAGATCGTTTGGCTACTCATTCCGAGAAGAGTCTGACTTGACAGCGCTATGCGGATTTGGTTATATTTTGGTTAATATTGTTTTCCTGCGAAGGGATGAGTAGGGTGAATTGTCCAGTACAGAGAGCCGGGGTTAGCTGCAAACCGGTCTGGAGCGAAGCCTGAATATGGTCCTGGAGGAACCTTTTTCGAGCGTATTTGCCACAGTTATTTGTGCACGGGAGGCAAACGTAAGGGGGAGGCGTGTTCCAGCGTTAATGGGCGGTCAGATGTGACCGGTGAAGCCTGTAGTCTGCGAGGATACAGGAAAATTGGGTGGTAACGCGTGAGGTGACTCTCGTCCCATAGGGGCGGGGGTCTTTTTTGTGCCCAATTTGTTCCAAATTCATAAATTGGAGTACCATCATGTCAGCAGGTCTTATCGAGCTGCCGTGAACAAAACAGGAGGCAACATACATGTCCAATGAGAACACATTTTACATTACGACACCGATCTATTATCCGAGCGACAAGCTACATATAGGTCATGCTTACACGACAGTTGCGGGAGATGCAATGGCCCGTTACAAGCGGCTACGCGGTTATGAAGTGCGTTATTTGACAGGAACGGATGAGCATGGTCAGAAGATTGAGCAAAAGGCAAGTGCAGCTGGAAAAACGCCACAACGTTTCGTAGATGACATTGTGGCAGGCATCCAAGACCTGTGGCGGAAGCTCGACATTTCCAATGACGATTTTATCCGTACTACGGAGGAACGTCATAAGGCTGTCGTACAGGAAATTTTTGATCGTTTATTAAAACAAGGCGATATTTACAAGGGAGAATACGAAGGCTGGTACAGCATCCCTGACGAGACGTACTACACAGAAACTCAGCTGGTTGACGTGGTGAAGGACGCTAAAGGCAATGTGACTGGAGGTAAGAGCCCGGATAGTGGACACCCTGTAGAATTGGTCAAGGAAGAGAGCTACTTTTTCCGCATGAGCAAGTATGCTGATCGGTTGCTGCAATTTTATGAAGAGAACCCGCAGTTTATCCAACCGGAATCCCGGAAAAAAGAAATGATTAACAACTTCATCAAGCCGGGGCTAGAGGATCTGGCTGTTTCCCGTACAACTTTTGACTGGGGTGTTAAGGTCAAGGGGGACCCGAAGCATGTCGTATACGTTTGGATTGACGCACTTTCCAACTACATCACAGCCTTGGGATATGGTTCTTCTAATACTGAGCTGTACGATAAATTTTGGCCAGCAAATGTGCATATCGTGGGTAAAGAGATTGTACGGTTCCACACGATATATTGGCCAATCATGCTGATGGCATTGGATCTTCCGTTACCTAAAAAAGTATTTGCACATGGTTGGTTACTTATGAAAGATGGTAAAATGTCGAAATCTAAAGGCAATGTGGTAGACCCGGTAACGTTGATTGACCGTTATGGTCTGGACCAACTTCGCTACTACTTGCTGCGCGAGGTGCCTTTTGGGGCAGATGGAACATTTACACCAGAAAGTTTTGTAGATCGAGTTAATTCGGATTTGGCAAATGATCTGGGCAACTTGTTGAATCGTACCGTGGCGATGGTAGATAAATATTTTGACGGCAAGGTTCCGGCTTATGAAGCAAATGTAACAGAATTCGACGGAGCTCTGGAAGACATGGCAACATCGACTTATAGCAAAGTAGAAGAAGCCATGGAAAACATGGAGTTTTCCGTGGCATTAACGGCGATTAGCCAATTTATTAGCCGTAGCAACAAATATATTGACGAGACGCAACCATGGAATTTGGCTAAGGATGAGGCAAAACGTCGTGAATTGGCATCGGTTATGTTGCATTTGGTAGAAAGCTTGCGCATCGCTTCCATCTTACTTCAGCCATTCTTAACCCGTGCTCCTCATAAAATTTGGGAACAGCTCGGTATTAGCCAAGGTGAGCTGACTACATGGGATAGCGGCAAGCAGTTTGGTCGTATTCCGGAAGGAACACAGTTGGTCAAAGGTAATCCGATCTTCCCACGTCTGGATTCAGAGCAAGAGGTTGCTTTTATCGTGGAAGCAATGACAGGAGGTAAGAAACCAGAGGAAGCTACGACACAAGTTCAACCACAGAATGCATCTGAGACGAGCCAGGAAGCGCCGGAGGCAAAGGAAGAGATTGGCATTGAGGATTTTGCCAAGGTAGAACTGCGCGTTGCTCAGGTCGTCGCTTGCGAGCCTGTGAAGAAGGCAGATAAACTGTTAAAGCTCCAACTTGATCTTGGTTATGAGCAGCGGCAAGTAGTATCAGGGATTGCGAAGTTTTATACACCTGAAGATATCATTGGGCGCAAGGTGATCTGTGTGACCAATCTTAAGCCGGTAAAACTTCGGGGAGAGCTGTCGCAAGGTATGATTTTGGCAGCTTCACATGGAGATCAGCTTACGCTCGCCACCGTACCGGAAGGTATGCCGAATGGTGCAGTTGTAAAGTAGTACGCTAGTTAATAAAAGAACGTAATGAGCGTATGCCCGAGAATCATTCTTCTTGGGCATGCGCTTTTTGGCGTGCATCATATTTTGCTCCCGCTACACGTATGTTTAGTAGGCAGGGCTTGTTTGCTCGTGTTCACTTAAGACAGGGGAGGAAATGAGGATGACAGATATTAACGCCGGATTGGCGATCGTAGCCGGACTGGTTTCTTTTTTTTCACCGTGTTGTTTACCGCTGTATCCATCTTATTTATCGTATATGACAGGGATGTCTGCGCGTGAACTGGCTGAAGGACGGCATAAGGCCGAGGTTCGTTATCGTACGATGGGGCATACACTTGCTTTTGTACTGGGCTTTTCGGTCGTTTTCTATTCACTGGGTGCAGGTGTCGGGTTGCTTGGAGAATGGTTTGCCAATTATGGGGATACGCTAAGAGTGGTAGCAGGGTTGCTTATTTTACTAATGGGACTGGTATCTCTCGGTGTGGTAAGTCCTTTGATTCTAATGAGGGAGCATAAGCTTCGCTGGACATGGAAGCCTGCCGGGTACGCCGGCTCCTTTGTAATCGGAATTGGTTTTGCGGCAGGCTGGTCGCCCTGTATCGGTCCCATGCTAACAGCTATTATCGCTTTGGCTGCAGTAGAGCATCACATTTGGTTCAAACTGATTACAGGCTATGCGCTCGGGTTTGCGATTCCATTTTTTGTATTAGCTTTGCTGGTAGGCTCTGTTCGGCTATCCTCTCGCTATACCTCCATCCTCATCAAAACAGGTGGCATACTACTTGTTATCACTGGCATTTTACTGGTAACGGATCATATGACCGATGTAACGCTATTTTTACAACGGATTACCCCGGGTTGGATGCTAGTTATGTGAAATACTCAATACGACTTAAAGGAAAATGTTCAAAAATACGCTCTGTGATAAACTCTCGCAGTGCATTTTGCTGTTCATCGGGATAAACGTATTTGTTTTGTCCCCAGCGTCCCCATTTTTTCTTGCGTTTCTCTATGTCCATCTCCAGCTTGGTTTTCGGATAACGTTTCTCGATGACAGCTTTGGATGTTTTGGTGAAGCGATGCTGTATTAATTCGAACGTCAAATCTTTTGTAGCATGCTGGGGCAAGGTTTCTCCCAATTTGCGCAGTAACTCGCCGTAACCTTCTTCCCAGCCGTCATACCAGATGATGGGTGCAATGATGAACCCAAGCGGATAACCGGCTCGTGCGATTTTGCCCGCGGCTTCAATACGTTCCTCGAAGCGGGAAGTTGCAGGTTCAAACTGTTTAATAACATAATCGGAATTAATGCTAAAGCGGATGCGAGTATGACCATTATGTTTAATATCCAGCAATGGATCAACATGATGATATTTAGTAACAAAACGCAGACGGCCAAATTCCTCATCTGCCATGAAACGAATCAAGTCTCCAAGCGTTCCGGTGATATGCTCCAAACCAACCGGATCGGAGGTACAAGCTGCTTCAAAACGGGTAATTTCAGGCGCACGCTCCTCGATATAAGCTTTAGCTGCTGATAAGATATCGTCAGTGTTGACATATACACGAATATACGGCTTTGCTCCCAAGGTTGTTTGTAAATAACAGTAGTGACAATGCCCCATGCAACCAGTCGAAATGGGGATGGCATATTCAGCAGAAGGCTTGGATTGATCAAAAGTTAACGTTTTACGGATACCAACTACCAAAGTTTTTTTTGCCATTCGGTACTTTTCAACTTCAGTTTCACCTGGTAAATTGGTAATTCGGTTGTGAGAGGTAGTCATCCGGTACGGAATATCCTTGGCTTTAACCCAATCCATAATACGCTGGCCCTTGGGATAATTTAGTGCGTCTGGCTCAAAAAACACCAGGTCAGGCAAAAATGGCTTGGTTCCTCTGGTTTGGACAGGAGTACGCTCAAGCGTAGACATGGCTAACGCTCCTTTCAAAATAAATCCACAGTGCTCTGGTGTCCAACTTTAACATATTGCCGCAGAAGTAAACGATACAGGGACGACGATATTAGTGTACCCGGCTTAAATTGAACAAATCGTGGCAATAGATGTGAGTGAAGGGATGAGACTTGCCAATGGGCAATGATAACATGTATCATTACATAGTAGGTTTAACGCAGGAAATGAAGGCGGTAAGCGCCCGTTCAATAACAGAAAAGAGGGAAACAAGTGCCAACGCCAAGCATGGAAGATTATTTGGAACGCATTTACCAACTGATTGATGAGAAGGGATATGCTCGTGTCTCGGACATCGCAGAGGGTTTAGAGGTGCATCCTTCGTCCGTCACCAAAATGATTCAGAAGTTGGATAAGGACGATTATCTTGTATATGAGAAGTATCGGGGACTGATTTTGACACCAAAAGGGAAAAAGGTCGGCAAACGGTTGGTTGATCGCCATCAGTTATTAGAGCAATTTCTGGATATGATTGGGGTTGAGAAGGACCTGATATATAAAGATGTGGAAGGTATTGAGCATCATTTGAGCTGGGATTCCATCACCCGTATCGAAACATTGGTTGAATATTTTCGTCGGGATGAAGATCGCTTGCGCCAGCTTCATGACATACACAAGGAATTGAGTGGAGATTCCTAAAAGCATCTGTCCTTATGGACGATGCTTTTTTATTTGTTCCGACCGCAACAAATATCCGGTGATTAGCGTCTATCCATTATATAGCAGGACAATATAGGGGTTAAAATTAACAGGGTTAGCGGAGGATTGTAATAATATGAATCGAAAGAAAATAGTGGCATTGGCTGCAGGCATACTCTTAGCAGTGCAGACTGCCATCGTTCCTGGAGTCCAAGCAGCTTCAACTGGTGATATTGAAATTATATTGGACGGACAGTCCCTGCAAAGTGACGCATCACCGTATATTGTACAGGGAGCCAATGTTACGATGGTTCCTTTGCGAGTGATTAGTGAGGGATTGGGCGCTCAGGTCAACTGGTCGGAATCGTCCGGTACGGTAACGATTACAGCACAGAACAAAAATATATCTATGGAGAATGGTGCACAAAGCGCTACGGTGAATGGTAAGTCAGTTCGACTGGATGCATCTGCCCGTATGACAAGCGGAAGAGTCATGGTGCCACTGCGTTTTGTTGGGGAAGAGTTGGGATTAAAAGTGGATTGGCAAGCTTCAGAGCGAGTCATTACGTTAAGCAGTGGTAAGGAAGGTGTCTCTACGGGTGGGAGTAGCTCGGCGGGAAACAGTGCTTCCACATCAGATACGTCTGCATCTGGCAATCAGGAGAGTGTAAGTACGGATCAGGGAGCCAGCGATAATGAGCAGACGGTTGTCACTTCACCGTCAACGTCTACTAGTGAGGACGGTTCAAGTTCTTCACAGGCAAATGTTGTTCAGGTAAAGGCTTCAACTTCCATGCGTGGGGCATGGATTTCTACCATCAATGGAGATTGGCCTTCTTCCGCTGCCCGAAGCAGCTCCGAGAAGCAAAAGCAGGAGTTTACTAAAATGCTCGATGATTTGCAGGGGATGGGCATCAATGCGGTATTTGTTCAGGTTCGTGCCAGCGGTGATGCGCTCTACCCGTCAAGTCTCGTACCCTGGAGCAAGTATTTGACCAACACCCAAGGTAAAAATCCAGGCTATGATCCCTTGAAATTTATGATTAGCGAATCGCATAAGCGAGGGATGGAATTCCATGCCTGGTTTAATCCGTTCCGTGCGAATTCTACAGGAACAACCAGCGGTTTGGCTGCAAACCATGTGGCTAATCAACACCCGGACTGGATTGTTAAGAATGGTAGCCAATTGTACATCAATCCAGGAATTCCGGCTGCACGTCAGCATGTCATTGCGGCGATTATGGAGGTCGTGAACGGATATGATATTGACGGCGTCCATTTGGACGATTATTTTTATCCTTACAGCGGGACTTTTGATGATGATGCGACCTTCAAAGCATATAATGCCAACAAAATCTCTAATAAGGGCGACTGGCGGAGAGATAATGTGAACAGTTTTGTTCGCGATTTGGGCAAAAGCATTCATGCCAGCAAGTCTAAGGTTCAATTCGGAATTAGCCCTTTTGGGGTATGGCGTAACAAATCTCAGGACTTAACGGGTTCAGACACGAAGGCAGGCGTTACAGCGTATGATACGACGTTTGCGGATGTGAGAACCTGGATTAACAAAGAGTGGATTGATTATGTAGCTCCACAAGTTTACTGGAGTATCGGTTTCCCTGCGGCGGGATATGACAAGCTTGTCGCATGGTGGTCCAATGAGGTCAAAAATTCAGATGTTAAGCTGTATATCGGTCATTCTCCGTATAAAATCGGCACCCCTGAAAAGGGCTGGCAAACGGCTCAAGAGCTAATTAAGCAGCTTGAACTGAACAAAGATTATAAACAGGTCAAAGGGGATATTTACTTTAGTGCACAGCATTTGCGTAAAAATCCATATGGACTCATTCAGCTTCTTCAAAATTATTATCAAATGTGATATAAATTGGATCATATAGGTTCTATTTGGGCCTCCGTTCTCATAGATAAGCAGTAGAACTGCTTACTCCCAAGAGAACGGAGGTTTTTTGATCTATGCTGATCAATGCTGTGTTCCAGGGTGGAGGGGTTAAGGGAATTTCGCTGGCGGGTGCAGTTAAGGCTGCGGAGGAGCATGGAATTGTATTCAATCGTTTAGCAGGTACATCATCAGGTGCTATTGTAGCTGCTTTATTGGCTGCGGGATACTCTGCGGATGAAATGAAAGCCGTAATTGAGAAAACCCCCTTGGTCAAGTTGTTACGACGTTCTCCAGTGTTCAATATTAAGTGGATTGGACCAGCAGCTCGTATCTTTCTTAAAAAAGGTCTCTACTCAGGGGAGGCACTGGAGCACTGGGTACGTGAGCTGTTACGAGCTAAGGGAGTGCGTACGTTTGCGGATTTACCTCCTGGCAAACTGCGCATTATTGCATCAGATATCACGAATGGACGCATTCTGGTGCTACCTGAGGATATCAAACGTTTTGGTATCAATCCCTCTTCACTGGAGGTAGCCAAGGCCATTCGGATGAGCACAAGTATCCCTTATTTTTTTGATCCCGTTATGTTAAGGCTTGATTCTGCACTTGCCAAGGGAAAGACCTTTTCTCAGCAATTTATATTTGTAGTTGATGGGGCTTTACTAAGCAATTTGCCTTTGTGGCTTTTTGATGAGCCTGTAAATGAACGTGAGGCCAAAACGATTCCAACGGTAGGGTTTCAAATGGTGGGCAAGACGGGTACGGAGACCAAAGTTTCTTATATACGGGGTCCTTTGACCATGCTGCAGGCTATTTTCGATACCATGCTATCAGCACACGATGAACGATATATTGAGCAGGAGAATCGGTATCGGACGATTAAAATTCCAACATTGGGGATCCGCACTGCACAATTTAACATTTCTACAGTGCAAAGTGATTTGCTGTATGCTTCCGGTGTGCAGGCAGGGGATGCTTTTTTCCACAAATGGAGCATCACTTCTTACCAGCAGCAGTATAGCAAATACCAATTGATGAAGGATACCATGTACGCTATGAAATGAACACTAATTGGCAGTTAAAGTAATTTAAAAGGGTGTGAAAAAAGGAGCCTCTTCCCGGTCATATTTTAATACGCGGGTGACGGCTCCTTTGTGTTGCATTTTAAAGGATGATTATTATCGTTAATGATATTTAGGTTGTTCTTCTTCATTTTTGCCCTTGGAACCTTCAATCACATGAAAAGGATACGCTTTGCGCTTGCCCGTAGTCTGCTGCTTACGTGCGTTGGCTGTTTTGGCCATGGTGCGCACAGAGGGTTTGATTTTGGGAGTACGATTGCTTTGTCCTGGCAGGTATTTGTATAGCAGAAATATAACTGCAAAAACAAGGACGGGAATGAGTAAACTCATGAGAAAGCCCCAACTTCCTCTCCACAGCATATCCACAATCCCATATGCACCCAAAGCAAGGGTAAGCCAGAAAATAACAGCATGTCTGTTCATTATTCACTCATCCTTTCACAGGATCAAGGGCAGGACTGTTGAAGGTCTCCTTTACAGGTACATTTTCCAACTCAGCATCCAATTCAAGCATACGCTTAAATGAGGCAATGGATACCTCCACTTGATCATCAGTCGGTTCTTTGGTGGTAAGTAGTTGCAGCCACAGACCGGGGTAACCTAAATAACGAAGTACCGGAATTTCACGAAGAGCATTGGTCAGCTTGAGAAATTCAAAAGAAAGCCCCAGTACGATCGGAAGCAGTAGAAGCCGTTGCCCCATACGCTCCCACAGATTATCGTAGGTGAATAGGGAATAGACTAGTACCCCGATGATCACGGTCAGCATAATAAAGCTGCTACCGCAGCGGTAATGCAAACGGCTGTATTTTTGCACATTGGCCGGGGTTAGTTCTTCTCCAGCTTCGAATGCCGTAATTACTTTATGCTCTGCACCGTGATATTGAAACAGTCGTTTGATCAATGGAGTTTGGGAAATGCCCCATAAATAAGCCAGCAGCAGAATCAGCTTAATGGCTCCTTCGGCGAGGTTATGCAAAATTTGGCTGTGAAACAAGCCGTCGAACAGGAAGTCTTCTACAACAACCGGAACGAGGGTTAACACAATTTTGCCGAACAAAAAGGAGATAATCCCGACTGCCGCTACACCGATCATCATACTCAGACTCCAGCGAGATTCTTCTTTTTTCTTTTGCTCAGCGCGTTCTTCCGGATCTACTTCATCATCAGCATACGCATCGGCTGAATAGTTCAAATGCTTGGTACCTTTGGCGCTGGAGTCGATGATGCTTACAATCCCCCGCAATAAAGGAATTCTGCGGAATTTGGATACCCAGGATTGCTCCTTGCGTGGTACTTCCAAATATGTGATTTCGCCAGTTTTGCGGCGAACTGCCGTGACATTGACACGCTTGCCGCCGAACATGACACCTTCAATGACTGCCTGACCACCGTAGCTCACAGGCTTGGATGCTTGTGACAACCGTCTCACCTCTCTTAATACATGCTTTTTTGTATATTGTATCGAATTTGTAAGGGAATATCTAGTTAGATGAAACTGGTGTAACCACAGGCTTATAAAAAAAGCATTTATGGAGCGTCAGACTGCTCACATAAATGCTACTCATTATAAAACTTCGGAAACAACCTATTGCGTAATTGCCCCAACAACCTGGTCAACCAGTCCTTTTGATGAGAGGGGGCCGCCAAATGTCCATGTCGTACCGTTCAGTGGATAGGTGCGTTTTTCTTTAACGAAATTCAGACCGTTCCAGACCGAATTATTTTTCATAGGTGCCCCGAAAACATCATCGTCCGGCTGCACAATATAGATAAAGTTGCTGTTCTGAACAGCAGACAGAGCTTCAATACCGACGGTTGTAAAGCCATACGGTTCAACTTTGCTTGGTTTCCAATCATTAATCATACCGATCTTCGCCAGTGTTGCCACGACGACTGAGTTATCCGAAAACATACGGAGGCTGGCCGCATTTTGCGAAGTGAAAGCTTGTGTCAGTACATAATGATAATCCGACTTGCCAGCAGCGGCGAGCTTTTCTTTGGCTTCAGCATAATGCTGATCCAGTTCGGCAAGCACCTGCTTAGCTTTTTCTTCTTTTCCCAGAGCAACTGCGATGCTATTAAAAATTTCTACCATTTTATCATGATCGTAGCCATTACCATTGTTCAGATTATATTCGATCGTAGGAGCGATGGCCTTAAGTTGCTCATAGATAGCTTCATTCCCATCAACATTGGAAATGATCAGATCCGGTTTCAATGCAGCAATTGCTTCCAGATTCGGCTCGTTACGCGTGCCGACATCGACCACGCTACTATCCAGAGCCGCCTCCGGTGTCACGTATACCTTGTAGTTGGCATTGTCAGCATTACCCACCGGCTGAACGCCCAACGCAACCAAATCCTCTGTAAATGTCCATTCCAGCACTACGACACGCTGTGCGGGCTTGTCGAGCGTGATCTCACCACGATTATGCTTTACCGTCACAGGACCGGTCGCTGTGTCAGTCGGTTTACTACCCGATGTGGCTACCTGATCTTTGTCCGATGCATTGTCGGCTGCTCCGCAACCTGCCAGAGTGAGCGTAAAAACCATTAACAATAAAATCCCGATGAATCCCTTTTTCATAGAAGCGTTCTCCCGTATATATGTTTTTATAAAATGATAATGATTATCATTTTCACCATTATATTATGATAGAGGATTGAAATTTTGTCAATGTAAAAAACGGGTCCGTGCACTCAAGTCGAAAGCTGCCATTATTCAGCATTCCTGTTCATTGTTAAACTCTCCCCCCTTGGAGCATACTACCAGCAAAATGGAATGCAGAATCCGATGGAAGTACATGCATATCCGATTGCGATAGTCTTTACGATGGGAAAAAGTTTTCATATTGAAAGGGGATTAAACAACATGAGCGAAACCTTCTCTATACCCAAGATAGGACATGAACAGGAGCAACCTCGTGGATCTCAGGATCAACGTAATCATAACGACAGTGGTAGAGGCAGGCAGCAGTCAGGCAAAATACATACGCCTCTCATTCCTTTTGCGCTTGAGTTGGGTTTTTTTTCGGGTTTGCTCTGGGGATTGCTGCGCTGGCTGTTTTATAAGTTGCACTTTACCGTAGTAGCGCCTGGCTTTCTCGCAGAGCCTTTTTTCAAGCATTCATTTATGAACACCATGGCGGGACATCTGGTAGGGCTACTGTTTTTTATTGGATTATCCGTCGTAGCTTCACTGGTGTACACTCTGTTGCTGCGCAGATTTAAGGGTCCTTTACCCGGCATTGTGTATGGCCTGATTTGGTGGGTTGTTTTATTTGTATTAACAGGTCCTAAGCTAGGGATGATGAATGCTCCTGATCGGTTAACATGGAATTCCTTATATACGGAAATTTGTGTGTTTTTACTGTGGGGACTATTTATCGGATATACCGTTGCTGTCGAGTATACGGATGAAAGAAAGCGCGAGCCTGAGAAAGCTGAGGGCTGAACGTAACAAAAACTTCTCAAGCGCCTATTCCCTGTGTTAAAATAGCATTTGGTTATTTGACAGAGGGGAGCGGAATGAAAGATGAAGAATGACCGGGTGTTAAAGCTGCGGCAGGCGCTGGGCGAGCATAATCTGCGGGCTATGCTGATTACTAGCCCTGTCAATCGTCGATATTTGACAGGCTTCACAGGTTCGGCAGGTTATGTGCTGATTACGGAATCCCATAGCTATTTGCTGACTGACTTTCGCTATATGACGCAAGCGACCGAACAAGCCGAAGGCTTCACGGTAGTGCAGCACGCTGCACAGGTCATGGAAACGGTGAAAGAATTGCTGTCTTCCCATCAGATCAGCGAAACAGGCTTTGAGCAAGACGCTGTAACTGTTGCGACGCATAAAGCTTATAGCGAAGATTTGTCACCTATTTCACTGGTTCCGGTGTCGGGCATTGTAGAGAAATTACGGGTGTACAAGGATGCGGAAGAGCTGGAAGTGATGCAGCGGGCAGCGGATTTGGCAGATGCTACTTTTGCACACATTTTACCTTACATCAAGCCAGGTGTCAGCGAGCGTGAGCTGGATCTGGAAATGGAATTCTTCATGCGCAAGCAGGGAGCTACATCCTCTTCATTTGACACAATTGTGGCTTCTGGAGTTCGTTCGGCATTGCCTCATGGCGTAGCCAGTGCTAAGTTAGTACAAGCAGGCGAGCTGATTACGTTTGATTTTGGTGCGTTGCTGGATGGCTATTGCTCCGATTTGACACGTACAGTGGCCACACAAGGGGATTTAGCGCCCCAGTTGCGTGAGATCTACGATATTGTACTTAAGGCGCAACTTCACGCACTTGAACATATTAAGCCGGGCATGACAGGCCGTGAAGCGGATGCTCTGACCCGGGATATTATTGCAAGCCATGGCTATGGAGACAATTTCGGGCACAGTACAGGTCATGGTCTGGGTCTTGAAGTACATGAATCTACACGCCTGTCGAAGGCGAGTGATGATATTCTGGAGCCGGGCATGGTGGTAACGATCGAGCCAGGTATCTATGTGCCTGGATTGGGCGGTGTACGGATCGAGGATGATATCGTTATTACAGATAGCGGCATCAAATTATTAACACATTCGAGCAAAGAATTTACAGTCGTTTAATAACGATAACAGTCCTGTAGGAGGGGTATTTTAGTGATTAACGTTAATGATTTTAAAACAGGTTTGACCGTCGAGGTAGACGGAGATATTTTTACGGTGCTGGATTTCCAACACGTAAAACCGGGTAAAGGTGCAGCATTCGTACGCTCCAAGTTGAAAAACTTGCGTAACGGTAACACCGTTGAACGTACATTCCGTGCGGGTGAAACGATCGGTCGGGCGCAAATCGAAAACCGCGGTGTATCTTATCTGTATGCTAGTGCAGACGATCATACATTCATGGATAATGAAACATATGATCAATTCACATTGTCCAGCGATCAACTGAAATGGGAACTTAACTTCCTGAAAGAAAACATGAATGTAAATATCGTTAGCTATAACGGCGAAATCCTGGGTATTAACCTGCCTACCAGCGTTGAACTCAAAGTAATCGAAACAGAACCAGGTATTAAAGGTAATACAGCTACAGGTGCTACCAAAAATGCCAAATTGGAAACGGGTTTGAATGTTCAAGTTCCTTTGTTCATTAACCAAGATGACGTATTGTTAATTGATACACGTGATGGCAAATACATGTCTCGCGCATAAAATTTGCTGCTTTTAGATTTCCTCTGTCCTTGTGAAGGGCAGGGGATATTTTTATAAGCACTAATATTAAAAAACAATGGCTCCGCACAGCACTTTCGTATTATACTGTACTAAAGTTATTCCGCAGGATGTCACGTTCAAGTCGTTGGGTGCCATCTCAAGGTTACATACTGAGTCTGAGGGAGTGAATATCGTTGTCTTTGTATGTCATGAAATTCGGAGGCAGTTCCGTCGGTGACACGGAGCGCATGAAACGCGTGGCAAAACGCGTTGTGGAGAAACAGAGTGAAGGGCATCAATGTGTAGTGGTCGTTTCCGCAATGGGAGACACGACAGACGAACTGATTGACCAGGCCAAATTGTTGAATGAGCAGTTGCCTGCACGTGAGTTGGATATGTTGATGACGACAGGTGAGCAAATTTCAATCGCCTTGTTGTCGATGGCTATTCAGCAGTTGGGTCATGAAGCGGTATCGTTTACGGGATGGCAGGCTGGTTTCCGTACTGAATCTGACTTTGGTCGAGCACGGATTACGGATATTCAACCTCAGCGTGTGCTGGATGCACTGAGCAGCAACAAGATCGTTGTTGTAGCTGGTTTCCAAGGGATGTCTGTAGAGGGAGACATTACGACGTTGGGACGTGGTGGATCTGATACGACGGCGGTTGCGCTGGCGGCGGCGATTCAAGCGGATGCCTGTGAAATTTACACGGATGTGGACGGCATTTATTCAACAGATCCACGGATCGTGAAGGTTGCTCGTAAGCTAAAAGAAATTTCTTATGATGAAATGCTGGAATTAGCTAATCTGGGTGCAGCTGTATTGCATCCTCGTGCGGTAGAATATGCCAAACATAACCGGGTACCGCTGATCGTGCGGTCCAGTTTTAACCATAATGAAGGAACGGTCGTAAAGGAGGATGCAGTAATGGAACAAGGCGTTGTAGTCAGTGGGATTGCATATGATAAAAATGTAGCGAGAATCAGTATTTTGGGCGTCGCCGATATTCCCGGCGTACTGGCGAAAGTATTTGGAACACTGGCGGCAGCCAAAATTGATGTAGACATTATTGTACAGAGCGGGGTTGAAGCTGGTAAAGCGGATTTCTCCTTTACAGTAGCTCTGACGGATCGTGAAGCGGCACTGAAGACGCTGGAAGGTATTCGTGGAGAGCTTCCGTACCGTGAAGTAACGTCTGAGGAAAACTTGGTGAAGGTTTCCATTGTAGGTGCAGGAATGGTTAGCCATCCGGGTGTTGCTGCGCAAATGTTTGCCGTACTGGCAGAGCAAGGCGTTAGCATTAAAATGGTAAGCACATCTGAAATCAAAGTATCGTGTGTAATTGAAGCGGGTAAGCTTCATGAGGTTATTCAGGCGTTGCATACAGCTTATAACCTGGACACCGAGGAGCAAGCGTTTGTGGGTGGACCGCAAGACCGTCGTTAATAACTGCAACGTGATCTAGACACTGAATATGGCTAATGTGAACGATGCTTATGACAGATAAAGGTTGATACATTATATGCCCTCTATTTATAGTTTGATAAATCATAGAATACAGCAGTAGGTTAAGAGGTTGTTCCATCAGTGAGAGTTAAACTGAGGGGAAGCCTCTTTTTTTCTGAATCTATCTTTTCTACCCAAGGGTTTCCCTTAGCCGACAAGGCTTTGAGAGGCCCTTTTTTATTTGTGCAAATTAGAGAATGGTGCTTAAACAAGCGGGAGAAAGGTCTGTTGAGTGTTGATAGGAGTTAGCAAAAGTTTGCCTAGGTTTTCAATATATTTTCGGCATAAAAAGCGAGAGTCAACCATAGACTTGTCTTAAAGAAAAAGGACAACTGTGAGGGGGCTGCATCGGTATGGAATGGCTGGAGTTATTTCCCGAACCGTTGCACGGTATACTCGGAAGGCTTCCAGAAACGGTATTTGAGCAACTGGAAGAAATCCGGGTCAGGGAAGGAAGGCCGTTGGAAATTAATGCAAACGGTGAACATCATTTTGTAACGTCTGCTGGTCAGCTGACTTTGAACCATGTGGAAGCCTATAAGCCTGACCGTGAGGATGCCCACCGACTGCTGGATTTTATCAGCAATCATTCCCTCTATACGATGGAAGAGGAGCTTCGTAAAGGGTTTATTACGATCCCTGGCGGTCATCGTATTGGCTTGGCAGGGAGAACCGTGCTCAACCGAGGACGAGTGGAGCATTTGAGGGATATAAGCAGCTTTAATGTAAGAATTGCGCGTGCAATTCCCGGCATAGCTGATCGGATATTGCCTTATGTAGCAGATCGAATGTCCGGGAAAATCCGGCATACCCTCATTTTGTCCCCTCCTCAGCATGGCAAAACGACACTGCTTAGGGACTTGGCTCGGCAACTCAGTTACGGAGGGATGGAAAGCCATGGGGGGCGACGGAATGGACTCAAGGTAGGCATTATAGACGAACGCTCTGAGATCGCTGGTAGTCACAAAGGTATCCCGGGTTTTGATGTCGGGCCTCGCACCGATGTATTGGACGGATGTCCGAAAGCAGAAGGCATGATGATGATGATCCGCTCGATGTCACCGGATGTCCTCATTGTTGATGAAATCGGACGACCGGAAGATGCGGAGGCGGTGCGCGAAGCGCTCCATGCAGGCATTGCAGTCATTGCTTCCGCACATGGTCGCGATGTGGCTGAAATGGCGACCCGGTCTGCTTTTGCTGGATTAACTACAGGACAAGAGCTATTTCAACTCTACGTCATGCTGGAGCGGACGAGCCGGGGCGTCTCATTCCGACTGGCAGATGCCAAGCAACGCAGGCTTACACTGTCTGGAGAAGGGCAGAATGGGGGTATCTCCTATGCTTAAGCTGCTGGGTGCAGCCTTGGTTATACTGGCCGCTACGCTGGCAGGTTGGCAACGGGCAAGGCAGTTTGCAATGAGGCCGCGGCAAATCAGGGAGTTGATTCTTGCGCTGCAAAGATTGACCACCGAGGTTTCCTACGGGGTGTCTCCGCTACCAGATGCTTTCGCCAAGACAGGAGAGCCCTTGCGAGAGCCCTTACGCACTCTGTTTCAGCAAGCCTCACGCTGGATGCACCCCTCTTTTGGCCTGACTGCCAGAGAAAGCTTGCATAAAGCCATTGAAGACTCGTGGAGCCGTTCCTCTATGAAGCAAGCCGAGAAGGAAGCGATGCGGCAGCTTGCTTACAGTCTTGGAACCAGCGACCGTGAAGACCAGATCAAGCACATTGCGTTGACCATCCAGCAGTTATCCCATGAGGAAGCGCAGGCGCAGGCAGATCAGGTGAGGTACGAGCGTATGAGCAGGAGCCTGGGACTGCTGATCGGAGCATTGATCGTCATTTTGATCTATTAGCGGGGTGCTCGAATGAATTTAGAAGTGAACGCAATTTTCCAAATTGCCGGAATTGGCATTATTATCGCTATGATTCATACCGTATTAAAGCAAATGGGCAAAGAAGACATGGCGCACTGGGTAACGGTCATCGGCTTCGTCGTGGTCCTGTTCATGGTGGTGCGAATGCTGGATAACCTTCTGCAAGAGATCAAATCTATCTTTCTTTTTCAGTAGGTGGACACATGGAAATTATTCAGGTGGTGGGCTTCGCCCTCATTGCCACAGTCCTTATTTTAGTCATTAAGGAACAGAAGCCGATGTTTGCCTTTTTGATTGCAACAGCTGCGGGAATCGTCATTTTTTTGCTGCTGATTGGCAAGATCGGATCTGTGGTTGCTGTACTGGAGCGACTGGCCCGGTCTTCAGGCATGGACATGATCTATTTTAAAACCGTCTTGAAAATAATCGGTATCGCTTATATTGCTGAATTTGGAGCGCAAATCGTTCGGGATGCAGGACAAGACGGGATTGCTTCCAAAATTGAGCTTACCGGAAAGGTACTCATTATGGTGCTCGCAATCCCAATTATCAGCATTATTATTGATACCATTCTGAAGCTGATGCCCGCCTGAGGGGGTGATGCCATGAAAAGGCTGGAGGGCATGCCGAATCTCAAAGTAATTGCAATGTTGCTGCTATGTCTATGGTGTGCCTCGGCTGCGTTCCTCTTTGCAGATACACCGACAAACGAATGGATCAGACAGCAGGCGGAGCAAATGCCCAAAGATGAAGTAGAACATTATTGGGACGGGCTCATGCAGCAATATGGCGGATTTTTCCCTGATCAGAAAACGCCTTCCTTCATGGACATGCTGCTTCCAGGCGGTGAAGGGTTCAGCATAAAGGGTGTATTGAGCGCTATAGCTGATTTTTTCATCCATGAAATCCGAGTAAATGCCAAGTTGCTCGTCACCATCGTCATGCTCAGCATTATGAGTATGGTGCTGGAAACGCTACAAAGCGCTTTTGAAAGCAAACAGGTCAGCAAAGTGGCCTACGCTATCGTATACATGGTCATTATCATTTTGGCGATTAATAGCTTTAGTGTAGCGATTGGTTATGCCAAAGAAGCGATTGATAGCATGATTCACTTCATGATGGCAATGTTGCCTTTGCTGTTTACTATGCTAGCCTCGATGGGGAACGTCGTAACAGTTTCGGTGACCCACCCGCTGATTGTATTTATGATCAACACAGTCGGAACAGTCATTCATACGCTGGTTTTCCCGCTGCTGTTCTTCTCGGCTGTGCTGTACTTGGTCAACTCGCTGACGGGCAAATACAAGCTGACCCAGCTAGCCGATCTGTTGCGGAACGCTGGAGTAGCAGTGCTGGGAGTGCTGCTGACCATTTTTCTAGGAGTCATTTCGGTACAAGGCTTGACATCGTCCGTTACTGACGGATTAACGATCCGTACAGCCAAATATATTACAGGTAGCTTTGTTCCGGTGGTCGGCAAGGCGTTGGCAGATGCGACAGATACAGTTATTTCGGCTTCGCTGCTCGTTAAAAATGCCATTGGTCTGGTAGGAGTCATTATTATTTTGTTCCTGTGCGCCTTTCCCGCCCTCAAGATTCTGACGCTGGCGCTCATTTATAAAGTGACAGCAGCGATCATGCAGCCTTTGGGTGATACGCCTATCGTGGCATGTCTGGATGCGATCGGCAAGAGCATGATTTATGTTTTCGCGGCGCTGGCAGCAGTGGGATTGATGTCCTTCCTTGCAATTACAGTCATGCTCGCAGCAGGCAATATGACAGTCATGATGAGGTGAACCAATGCACGTAAACCAACAAGGGGGGAGGAGAGTGACGTGACCTGGCTGGCAGGCTGGCTCAAGGAACTGGTGCTAATCGTGTTGCTGGCTTCTTTTGTCGATATGATCTTACCGAGCCGATCTATGGAGAGGTATGTCAAACTCGTTCTCAGCCTGCTTATTCTGCTGACGTTGCTGTCTCCGGTCGTGCGCTTACTGAGTACCAGTCCTTCCGAGGTTCTAGGGCGAGCATTGGATCTTCAACGTCAGGCTGAGACAGGCAAGAGGGAACCGACATTGGAGGAGATTCTAGCAAAAGGCAGCCAGTTAAAGCTACAGCAAGAACAAAGCTCCATGCAATGGGCTGGCAAAGAGGTAGCTAAGGAAATGAAAGGACAGTTGGAACAGTATACTGGGTTAGCAATTCAGTCGGTCCAGGTTACCCTTGCAAAGATTCAACAGGAGGAATCAGGGCTGGAGGCAGGAACGGGTGTCCAGTCGGTAGTGGTCCAATTGGCAGAACAGCAGCCAGAAAAAGAAAAGAAAAACACAGACGTCTCGCCTGGTGCAGATGTCAAGCCGATTATGGTGGAGCCTGTAACCGAAAAGACAGTGAATATTCGTGTAGAGCCAACACATGCAAAAACTTCAGATTTTAATGAAGGAACGCGAGAGAATGATCGTAATCCTGACAAAACTGTTGAGGACGGAAAGCCAACAGATACGAAAGCATTTGGCTTAATTACAGGACTTTTACGTGAAAAATGGGGGATAGATAGCAAAAATGTTCAGGTGCTTTCTTCGCAGGATGGAACACATGAATGGTAACAGGAGGTGAGCAGAAATGAGCAAATGGCTGAAAAAGCTGGAGCAATGGCTGGGTGGAGGGGCGGATGGGGCGAAAAGGTTCAATTCATTTCGTTGGTTGCTTATTCTTGGCCTTATCGGTGTAGCGATTATGCTCTTTAATTCATTCGTTAATGTAAAAAAGGTTGATCCAGAAAACGTAGGGCGTGAGCCGCCTGGCGTGATGAAAAATGAGCCTACGTTAGAGACAACAACAGGTGAAGAAAGTTCTTTTGCCGGGATTGAGAAGGTTTTTGAGGACAATATGAAACAGATGCTGGAGCAGATTGTTGGCGTAGGAACCGTTGATGTCATGGTTACGGTAGACTCCACCGAAGAAGTTATCGTTCAACGCAATGTAAAGGACATGCAGGAAGAGAACAATGAGACGGACGCCAATGGTGGACAACGGCACACTACTCAATATACACGTGATGGCGAAATTGTCACCTATGAATCATCTGGTGGTCAGCACACCCCGATTGTGACAAAAAAAGTAAAACCGCAGGTGAGGGGAGTGCTTGTTGTGGCTATGGGGGCAGAAAACCCTACAGTGAAGCAGCTAATTGTCGATGCTGTACAGAAGGGGCTAAATGTACCTTCCTACAAAATTTCAGTCGTACCGCGCAAGCAGGGATAATTTGGAATTCAGGAACAAAGAAGTTTATATTTTAAACCATTAATGAATATGGAGGACGGAACATGAATAATAAAAGACAAACCGTTTGGCTGGTGTCCATGCTGAGTTTAATGGTCGTGCTGTCTGCGTATTATTTGTTTACGGAGGACTCAAGCCCTGCAAATCCACCAGTAGCCGATAGTGAACAAGTGAGCAAGGTTAAGCAGGATGCCGCACAGGAAGCAACGACGAAGGCAGAGGAACAATTGAACGAACTGAAGGTAAACGAAGTAGTGACGAATGGAGAAGTAACTGATGGAGCATCAGCAAATTCCACAAAGTCGGATACGGCTTCTACAACTGACCCAGCAACAGAAAACTCAAAAGGCGACAAAGGTACGGCAGCTACCCCTACTACTGAACCGGCGACATCCAATCAAAACACAACAGCGACTAAGACGGACGCGACAGCACAAAATGACGACAAAGCAGCCTCTACAGCCAAAACCGACCAGCAGGTACTGGATCAAGTGGCAACTGATCAAGCTGCCCAACCTACAGCAGCAGCTGTGATTGACAACTATTTGCTGGAACGGGACGTGGAAAATCAGAAGAAAAATGATGAACTGACTACCGCAATGAACGACAGCACACCAAAGAAAGCTGCGGAGGCTCAAAAGGAATTACATGTACTTGAAGATAAGCAGGCTAAAATTACTGGAATTGAAGAAGAGCTTCAGCAACAGTTCGCCAATGCGGTCGTCCGTGAGGAAGACGCTGATAAATACAAAGTAGTGGTTCTGAGTGAAAAATTGGATGCTAAGCAAGCGGTAACAATTGTCGACAAAGTCATGAAGGAACTGAATGTAACGCAGGATAAGATCAGTGTCCAATATGTTACACAATAAGACAAAAAACGCGAAAAAGCCCGGATTTCTGCATTATTCCGGGCTCTTTCTATTTTTAATGATTGTGATATAATACATAAAGCTGTTTCAACAATGTTATCAGCAACCGGCAAAATGCTGAAGGAGTGATTAATAGAGATGTTTAAATTAAGCGAGATTAAGGAATTGATCAAGCTGGTGGATGAAACGTCTGTGCATGAGCTTGAAATTGAAAATGAAGGAACTCGCTTGTTGATCCGGAAACCGGGCAAAAGCGAAATCGTTACAGTACAGGCTCCTGTGGCAACACCTGCTTATGCAGTGGCACCACAAGCTGTTATTCCAAATCCACAAGTACAGTCCGATGTTGGATCTACAACTGCTGGAGAACCGAGGGAATATGCAAGCAATCTACATAAAATCGTATCTCCGATGGTAGGCACTTTCTATAGTTCTTCATCACCGGATACGGCTCCGTATGTGAGTATCGGCAGCAAAGTGGGCGAAAAAACAACGGTATGTATCATTGAAGCGATGAAGCTGATGAACGAGCTGGAAGCTGAAGTGAAGGGCGAAATTGTGGAAATTTTGGCCGAAAACGGACAGTTGGTCGAGTATGGCCAGCCATTGTTCCTTGTGAAACCGGAGTAAAAAGCTTGTTTGCACCCTCTTTTGAGGGTTCGGCAAGACTGCTCCCAGGGAGGATAAAGTCATGACATTTCAAAAAGTATTGATTGCGAATCGTGGAGAAATTGCGGTTCGTATCATTCGCGCTTGCCGCGAAATGAATATTTCGACAGTTGCTGTATATTCGGAAGCTGACAAGGATTCGTTACATGTGCGTCTCGCAGATGAGGCTTACTGTATCGGACCGACGCTATCTAAGGACAGCTACCTTAATTTTACGAATCTGATGAGCGTTGCTACATTGACTGAATGTGATGCCATTCATCCAGGTTACGGATTTTTGGCGGAAAACGCAGACTTCGCTGAAATTTGCGAATCGTGTAATATTACGTTTATTGGTCCTTCTCCTGAAGCCATTAACAAAATGGGAGATAAGGCCGTAGCTAAGCAGACCATGAAGGATGCCGGAGTTCCAGTTATTCCGGGTTCAGACGGGCTGGTTGAGGATTTGCAGGATGCGATCGGCATCGCACGTGATATCGGATATCCGGTAATTATCAAGGCCACAGCAGGAGGCGGAGGTAAAGGTATTCGTATCGCCGAAGATGAGGATAACCTCATTCAGCAAATCACTACCGCTCAGCAGGAGGCGCAAAAAGCATTTGGCAATGCGGGTGTGTACCTAGAAAAATATTTGACCGGTATGAAACATGTGGAAATACAGATCATAGCGGACAAGCATGGTAATGTTGCCCATTTGGGCGAACGGGACTGCTCTGTGCAGCGTCGTCGTCAGAAGTTGTTGGAGGAAGCACCATGTCCTGTACTTTCGCAGGATGTCCGTGAAGAAATGGGTCAGGCAGCTGTTCGTGCAGCTTTGGCCGTTCAATACTCTGGTGCAGGTACTCTCGAATTTTTGCTCGGCCCGGACAACAATTTCTATTTCATGGAAATGAATACACGTATTCAGGTAGAACATCCCGTAACAGAAATGATTACTGGTGTAGACCTGATTAAGGAAATGATTTCTGTCGCTGAAGGGCATCCGCTTTCCTTTACGCAGGAAGAAGTCACCATCAATGGTTGGGCGATAGAGTGCCGTATTAACGCTGAGGATCCGGATCGTAATTTTATGCCTGCACCGGGTAAAATCGGATTTTATCTGCCTCCAGGCGGTCCTGGGGTACGGGTAGACAGTGCAGTATATCCAGGTTATAGCATTCCTCCTTATTATGACTCTATGATCGCCAAGCTGATTGTGTGGGCACCTACACGGCAGGATGCAATTGCCAAAATGAAGCGGGCTTTGACTGAGTTTGCTATTGAGGGCATACCCACAACGATTTCTTTTCATCAGCGCTTGCTAGAGCATCCGACCTTTATTAAAGGCGATTTTGATATTAAATTTTTGGAGGAAAACGAAGTTTAATCGGTATATTTCCTCCGTTTGTCATAATGAACGCCAAATGATATAGTATGGATAATAAGTGAGCATGTCTGCTTTGAAATCTAAAGCTGGAATGAAACTTATTTTGACCGAAAGGTGTTGAAGGTATGAGCACAGTGCCAACCGAATTCGAACGTACAGAAATTGGGGAGATTCAAATTGCCCCAGAAGTTATTGAAGTCATTGCCGGACTGGCTACCGTTGAGGTACCGGGCGTGGCGGGAATGAGTGGCGGATTTGCTGGTGGGTTTGCCGAACTGCTAGGCCGCAAAAATTTATCTAAAGGTGTAAAAGTGGAAGTCGGACAGCGTGAAGCTGCTGTAGACGTCTCCGTCATTATTGAGTACGGTAACCGTCTGCCTGAGGTGGCTGCTGCTATTCAGCATAATGTTAAGCGTTCGATTGAGAACATGACAGGTCTTAACGTTGTTGAAGTGAACGTGCAAATTCATGATGTTCAATTCAAAAATGCCGATAAAGTAGAAGAGCCGGAAGTGCTGGGCGCCGGACGGGTTAAATAGAGCGATACTTTGTACAAACCCCCGACCCTTATGGGTCGAGGGTTTACTCTAATTTAAGGAGGCTGTGCGTTTCGTGGCTAAAGTTATGGACAGACTTCTGCTGTTCTTGTACAGCTTAAGTATCGGAATTATTTCCATTCTCGCCATCCTCCTCCTGAGCGGGGCCATTCCGTATGTTTTAAGTATTGAGGATGAGCGAGTAGTGTGGTTTACCAGCCTGATTATTGCAGGGGTTCTGTTGTTATTGAGTCTTCGTTTTTTTTATATCTCTATTCGACGGAACCAAACCGTACAGCATTCTATTGATCAACGAACGGAATACGGTGACATTCAGATTTCAGTGGATACCATTGAAAATCTGTGCCTCAAAGCAGCTTCCCGATTTCGCGGGATGCAGGATTTGAAAGCACGCGTTCGTGTGTTGGATTCGGGACTTGATATTACGATTCGGGCGGTTGTAGACGGGGAAAGCTCCATTCCGGTGTTAACCTCCGAGGTACAAAAGGGGGTACACGATCATGTGGAAGAAATTACAGGAATTCCTGTGTCCAATGTATCGGTGTACATCGCTAATGTTTCTCAGTCACCCAGCTTTAAGAGTCGTGTGGAATAGAGGTGATTTTCCCTGATGCCCTGGAAAGAAATATGGGGAAGTTACAAGGGCCGGATCATGGGGATCACGGCTGGTATTTTTTTCGGTTTTATTTATTTGTGGGCAGGCTTTTGGAATATGTTGTTCTTTGCATTGATGGTGTTCATCGGATATACGCTAGGAAGACGTAGCGATTCAGCGCTCGGTTCATTCCTCCCTTGGAAGGAATGGGGCGATTGGTTGTCGCAACGTTGGCGTCCTTTTAAATGAACCCTGTGATACGTGTTCTCCAAAAATAGAGCTGTAGATTCTTTGCGCCCAACGTTTTGGAGGATGCGTTCACAGGTTTTTTTGTGGAAATTGGTTAGAATGAAAAATAGATATAGGCAAGCGTAGGAGGCAGGGCATGAAAAGACGTCTGGCGAGGGAATTAGCGGTACAGAGTATGTACCATATGGAAATGAATGAAGTGGATGCGGCAGCAGCCGTGGACATGTTGCTTCAGGAAGCCGCTGAGGAAAACGAAGCGGAAGTTGTCGTTAAAAATGCAGCAGTGTTAAGAGCGTATGTCTTGGAGCATGTGCGGGGTACGTGGGAGCACAAGGAAGCCATTGATGGGCTGCTGGTGGATTATCTTAAAGGCTGGCAGATCAGCAGGCTTTCACGTGTAGATCGTCAAATTTTAAGGCTTGCGGCATATGAGATGATTTTCCGTGAGGATGTTCCAGCCAAGGTAGCTGTTAATGAAGCGATTGAGTTGTCGAAGCACTTTGGTACCGAGGAATCCGGTAAATTTGTTAATGGCGTACTGGGGCGAGTGATACAAGAACTGGAGCAATTGAAAGCACGTTTTTAAGTAGAGACTACTGAATCAGGTTGGAGAGTGGTAAAACATGTCAGCACCGATCATTGATGGTAAACAAATCTCTCAGGATATTCGCGCAAGCATTCAGCAAGAGGTCATTCGTTTGAAAGAGCACAGCTTTCAACCCGGACTGGCTGTTGTATTGGTAGGCGAAGATCCCGCTTCGCAAGTGTATGTTAAAAACAAGGAAAAGGCATGCCATGATCTCGGCTATTACTCCGAGGTTCACCGGTTGGCAGCAGATACTTCGCAGGAAGCATTACTGGAACTGGTAAACAAGCTGAACCATCAAAGTACCATCCATGGAATTTTGGTGCAACTGCCGTTGCCAAAGCATATTCATGAAAAAGCTGTCATTGACGCGATTGCAGTGGAGAAGGATGTGGATGGATTCCATCCGGTGAACGTAGGGAATTTGGTCATCGGTGACGATAGTCTATTGCCTTGTACTCCTGCTGGAGTCATTGAGTTAATTAAGCGTGCTGGAGTGGAGATAGCCGGTAAACATGCGGTAGTTATTGGTCGCAGTAATATCGTGGGCAAGCCAGTGTCTTTATTGTTGCAGCGTGAAAATGCTACGGTTACGATGTGCCACTCCCGTACAGCGAATATTGCGGACCTAAGTCGACAAGCAGATATCTTAGTCGTTGCGATCGGCAAAGCCAACTTTATTGATGCTTCGTTCGTGAAGCCCGGAGCGGTAGTAATAGATGTAGGGATGAACCGTCTGGAAAACGGAAAGCTGGCGGGGGACGTTGATTTTGAGAGCGTGAAGCAAGTGTCTGGTCCGATTACGCCTGTTCCCGGCGGAGTAGGGCCGATGACAATTACGATGCTGATGCAAAATACGCTCGTAGCGGCCAAGCGGTCGCACGGTTTGGCATAAGGACAGCTGCCTGTGGCTGAACAACGTATTTACTCTATAAAGGACCTGAATCGTTATATCCGGATGAAATTGGAGTCGGATCAGGTGCTGTCTGATGTATGGATACGCGGGGAAATTTCTAATTTTACGCATCATTCAAGTGGTCACATGTACTTTACGCTCAAGGATGAGGGGAGCCGCATACGTTCGATTATGTTTGCAACCCATAATCAGCGGCTCCCTTTCGTACCGAAAGAAGGTACGCGTGTTATTGCCCGGGGAAACGTATCCGTGTACGAACGAGATGGACAATATCAGTTTTATGCGACTCAAATGCAGCCTGATGGTATAGGAAGCCTTTATTTAGCTTACGAGCAGCTCAAGCAAAAGCTGGATGCAGAGGGACTGTTTGATACTGCTCGTAAGCGTAGCCTCCCTGCCCATCCAGTAACCATTGGCGTGATTACGTCACCGACTGGAGCGGCTGTGCGTGATATTATTACGACACTTCAACGGCGATACCCGCAGGCTGGAATTGTGTTGTATCCTGTGCTTGTACAAGGAAAAGGTGCCGCCCCCTCGATCGTCAAGGCAATTGAAACTATGAATCGTATGCAAGAGGTTCAGGTGATGATTGTCGGACGGGGAGGTGGCTCGTTGGAAGAACTGTGGGCGTTTAATGAGGAAGCGGTTGCGCGCGCCATTTACGCATCGGTCATTCCGGTTATTTCGGCAGTTGGACACGAAACGGATTTTACCATTGCCGATTTTGTGGCTGACTTACGTGCGGCAACGCCAACCGCAGCAGCCGAGTTGGCCGTGCCTAATCAGGCAGAGCTACGGGATCAGCTGCTCCAGCGGGAGCAACGGTTGCGTAACGCCCTCCGGCAGCGGCTGGAAACCAGCCGTGTACGCTTGGCGAGGCTTCAGCGTTCACCAGTCCTGCTGCACCCACGCCGCTATATGCTACAGCATGCAGAGCGAATGGACATGCTGCATCAGCGTCTAATCCGCGCAGCGCGTAACCGTTCTCGTTTGAACGCAGAAAAGAACGCACGTATGCGTCAGGTACTAGAACGGTTTAATCCGCGTGAACAAATTCGTTCAGCACGCAAGCAGACGGATATGGCGCAACGTCAGCTGGAGTCTGCGATGCGTGCTATTACGAAAACGGGACGGCAGCAGTTGCACACGGGAATTCGTCAACTGGATGCGCTGAGCCCACTCAAAGTCATGGCCCGAGGCTATAGCTTGGTATACGATGAGCAGGAAAAACGGCTGATTAAGTCGCTCAAAGACGTACAGCCGGGAGATTCCATCAAGATTAAAGTGAGTGATGGGCAGTTGGACTGCCAAGTATGGGGAATGAAGGAGGACGCGAAGCACGGTGGCGAATGAAACGGAATTGAATTTTGAAGCGGCTATGGCTGCTCTTGAAGAAATTGTCGGACAACTGGAGCATGGAGACGTTCCTCTGGAGCAAGCCATTGATTTGTTCCAGCGGGGGATGAAGTTGTCTCAACTTTGCAGTCAGAAGCTGGAGCAGGTTGAACGTAAAATTGAAATGATCGTGGAAGAGGATGGAGATTTGCGCAAGAAGCCTTTTGGTGGGGGACTGGATGAAAACGGCGGTGAAGGACTTGAATAGACCGTCGTTCAAGGAATATTTGACCGGGACGACGGATGCGGTTTCGTCCGCACTGACCGAGCAATTCCCGGCCGATTGGGACATTCCCGATGTTCTTCGAGAATCCATGAATTATTCACTCACCGCAGGCGGAAAACGGCTGCGGCCTCTGCTTGTGATCGCTGCTGCTGAAGCATTCGGTGGAAGCAGGGAAGCTGCGCTGCCAGTGGCATGTGCGGTAGAAATGGTACATACGTACTCCCTCATTCATGACGACTTGCCAGCCATGGATGATGATGACTATCGGCGAGGTAAGCTGACGAATCATAAGGTATACGGCGAGGCGGTTGCCGTCCTTGCGGGTGATGCTTTGTTGACCCATGCCTTTTACAGTATTGTGCAAGCAGGACGGCGTCACGGTGTTTCGTCTGATTCGCTATTGTCCATAGTTGAGGATTTGTCCGAAATGAGTGGCGCGCGGGGCATGGTAGGCGGACAGGTCGCCGATATGTCAGGCGAGCAAGGAATGACGGGGATCGAGGAACTGGAATATATCCATCTTCATAAAACGGCTGATTTGATTATTTTCTCGCTCTTGGCAGGTGGACGGATTGGTGGGGCGGACAAGGGTCAATTAGAGGCGCTTCGACGCTTTGGACGAGATTTGGGGCTGGCTTTTCAGATACAGGACGATATACTGGACCTCATAGGCGATGAGAGTAAAATGGGTAAGAAAACGCAAAGTGATGTTGAACAAGAGAAGGTCACCTATCCGTATTTCATTGGTATGGACGCATCTTTGCAGCAGGTAGAGGAACTCACCGCATCTGCTAAAAGAGTGATAATAGAGAGTGGTATCCCCGATTCTTCTCGTTTGCTGGAGATAGCCGATTACCTGATGAAGCGTGATCATTAGTTGCGTTAGAGCTGTTTTGACTTGTCTGCGTTTAAGCACAGTCAAAAAGTGTGATATAATACTTGTTAACTTTACTCACAAACTTGAAGGAAAGCGGGGAGATATGCGTGCTGCTTCCACACATAAAGCAACCAGGCGATCTGAAATCACTGTCGGTTGAGGAGTTGGCTTCTCTAGCCGAGGAAATCAGGAGCTTTTTGATTGAGAAGCTGTCCGTGACTGGGGGGCATCTGGCATCGAATCTGGGAGTGGTTGAGCTCACGATCGCCCTGCATTATTGCTATAACAGTCCGAAGGACAAGATGATTTATGACGTTGGGCACCAAGCCTACGTACACAAAATATTGACAGGGCGAATGGACCGTTTTGATACACTTCGTCAGCGTGATGGACTTTGTGGTTTTGTAAAAAGAAGTGAGAGCGAGCATGATGTTTGGGAAGCCGGTCATAGCAGCACTTCTCTGTCGGCCGCAATGGGAATGGCTTTGGCTCGAGATTTGAAGGGCGAGGACAATAAAGTCATTGCAATGATCGGAGACGGCGCGCTGACTGGGGGGATGGCCTTCGAAGCGTTGAATCATATCGGACATGAGCGCAAAAATTTAATGGTCATTCTGAATGACAACGAAATGTCCATAGCACCTAATGTAGGGGCCATGCATAATTATTTGAGTAAAATCCGCTCGGACCGCCATTATTTGCGGGCAAAAGATGAGCTGGAAGTTTTGCTGAAAAAAATACCCGCGATCGGCGGTAAACTTGCCAAATCGGCTGGCCGTGTCAAGGACAGTCTTAAATATATGATGGTGCCTGGTGTACTGTTTGAAGAGCTGGGACTTACGTATCTCGGTCCAGTGGACGGACATGATTTGCCGAAGCTAATCGAAACCTTCCAGCAGGCTGATAATGTCACTGGCCCTGTATTGGTGCATGTCGTAACCACCAAGGGCAAGGGCTATAAACCTGCGGAAGCAGATTCACACAAATGGCATGGAATCAGTCCCTACAAAATTGAATCGGGTCAGGTACTCAAAGCTGTAGGTAATCCGATGTATACGGAAATTTTCGGTCGAACGTTGATTGAGCTGGCTGAGCAGGATGAGCGCATCGTTGCGGTCACACCCGCTATGCCTGGCGGATCAGGTTTGGTACCGTTTAGTAAAGAGTTTCCTAGCCGTATGATTGACGTCGGCATTGCTGAACAGCATGCAGCTACCATGTGTGCTGCGTTGGCAATGGAAGGGATGAAGCCGGTGTTTGCGGTGTACTCCACTTTTATGCAGCGTGCTTATGACCAGATTGTGCATGATATCTGTCGTCATAATGCGAACGTAATGTTCGCGATTGACCGTGCAGGTTTTGTTGGGGCTGACGGGGAAACTCATCATGGCGTGTTTGATGTGGCATTCTTACGTCATATCCCCAATCTTGTGCTTATGATGCCAAAGGATGAGAACGAGCTACGTCATATGATGAAAACAGCGCTCGACTATGATGATGGTCCAATTGCTTATCGTTACCCACGTGTTAATGTGGTTGGCGTGCCGTTGGATAAAGAATTACAGGCTATTCCCATCGGCAGTTGGGAGCTCCTGCGTAAGGGTGAGGGCTTTGCTGTAATTGCATCAGGACCGATGCTCCAGGTGGCGACAGAGGCTGCGGAGGCGATGAAACGGGAAGGTTTGCAAGTGGGCGTCGTGAATGCTCGTTTCCTGAAACCTTTGGACGAGGATATGTTGCGTGAGCTGGCTCGTCAGCATACGAAGCTGATCGTATTGGAAGAAGCTTCTGAAGCAGGAAGCTTGGGTAGCGCTGTACTGGAATTTTACGCTAAAGCCGAAATACAAGAGGCACAGGTGCGCCTAATGGGGATTCCCGATCTGTTCGTGGAGCATGGCTCCATCAAAGAGCAGCGTGCTGAAGTAGGTCTCACCATTGAAGATGTATGCTTAAAGTTGCGTAAATGGGCTGCTGAGCCAGCATATGGCATGGGACAATCTGTATAGGGTAACTTGAAGTGAAGACCATGACGTTTATAAAAAGTATGACAAGAGCAGCCTGGCTGCCTAAAGGGAGATTAACATGTCTGTTCCGAAGGAACGCATTGATGTATTACTTGTAGAACAAGGCTTTTTTGAAAGCCGTGAAAAAGCTAAAGCTGCGATTATGGCTGGGCTAGTGCTGGCGGACAGCGAACGGATCGAGAAGGCGGGGATGAAGGTACCACGCGCCAGCGAGCTTAAAGTTAAGGGTTCGGTGCATCCGTATGTAAGCCGTGGAGGATTGAAGCTGGAGAAGGCCATCCGTCAATTTGAGCTGGATATGAAGGGCAGGACAATGCTGGATATTGGCTCGTCCACTGGAGGTTTTACGGATTGTGCGCTTCAGCATGGAGCTGAATACGTATACGCCATTGATGTGGGTTATAACCAGCTGGATTGGTCGCTTCGTAATGATGAACGAGTATGCGTAATGGAGAAAACGAATTTCAGATATATGACACCCGCGGATTTGAATGGTTCCGTGCCGAATTTTGCTAGTATTGACGTTTCCTTTATTTCATTACGTATTATTTTGCCCCCGTTGCTTGCCTTGTTGCATCAACCTGCTGATATTGTAGCTCTAATCAAGCCGCAATTCGAAGCTGGACGCGAAAAGGTCGGAAAATCCGGTGTGGTCCGTGATCCTGCTACGCATAAAGAAGTGTTGCAGACCATTCTGATGTTTGCACATGAGCTTGGACTTACGCTGCAAGGTTTGGCTTATTCACCTATTACAGGTGGAGAAGGCAATATTGAATTTTTAGCGCATTGGCGTTTGGATGGGTTTCCTGCTGCAGAATCGCAGTTGGAGAAGATGGATTTCAGACCACTGATTGAACGTACCGTTCAGGAAGCAGGTCAGACTTTTAATAATGGTCCATCGCGTAAGTAACATTCAGGGGTTCTCCATGAGTTCTGTGAACTTAAGGGAACCTCTTTTTGGTGTGAGGGATTGATTATAGAACTCACGTTCGCCTATAATGAGATGTACAAAGGAAAAGGGATTTTACATCTTGTCCTAGAATATGTCCATGAGGTGATCGGTCCATGGACACAAGATATGATACGGTTATCATCGCTGTGATCGGGGTGATATTAGGAATATGGGCTTTGTATAGCCTACGTGCCTGGTTGAAGGAGCCAGAGCCGCTTGTGCTAAAGACGATACCGATTAACGAGGACTTGGACGAAGGACCTGCCACACACCTACTCGAAGAAGCAGGATATGAAGTAGTGGGCGGGAAGATGAAAATACCGCTTGCTTTTAAAGTGAACGGACATACCGTGTATAGCCGTTTGTTTATAGACTACGTGGCTGTACGAAACGGTTCGACATATATGGTCAAAACGTCACGCCGCAAGAAACCAATGGAGTGGAGTGGTCCTGATTTAAGGGACAGGCTCATGCCGTATTTATTGCTCTATCCGGGTTGCGCGGGTGTATTGTACGTTGATACGGACGAGCGAAGTATTCGCCTTATTACATTAGTGGAAGACCTCGAAGAAGAGGAATATGAAGGTTAATCCATAGGAGGATTATATGAAGGGTCAACGACATATTAAAATTAGGGAAATTATTTCACAACATGAGATTGAGACGCAGGATGATCTGGTTGAAGCATTGCGTAAGGCTGGTTTTCAGGTCACACAGGCGACCGTATCGCGTGATATCAAGGAGCTACTGCTCATCAAGGTCCCAATGGACGATGGCAGATATAAATATTCGATGCCTTCAGATCAGCGCTACAATCCAGCCCAGAAACTGAAACGTACGTTGGTTGATAACTTTTTGCATATTGACTACACAACCAATCTGATTGTGATGAAGTGTCTGCCGGGAACAGCCAACTCGATTGCTGCTTTATTGGACAATATTGAATGGTCCGAAATTATGGGTACGATTAGTGGAGATGACACCATTTTGATTATTTGCCGATCGGAAGAAAACAGCGAAGCTATCGTGAATCGTCTTATGGGCTACATTTCCTAATTATAATGGCTACGCATATTAGGCGTTTTAATTTGTACATCATAGAGGTGAAAGAACGATGCTGGTCACTTTGTCTATACGGAATTTGGCGGTCGTAGAGGCCGTCGATGTTCATTTTTATAAAGGGTTTCATGTGTTGAGCGGGGAAACAGGTGCTGGTAAATCCATTATTATCGATGCGCTTGGGCTAATTGCAGGCGGTAGGGGCTCTGCTGATTTAGTACGTTACGGTTGTGATAAAGCAGAGATGGAAGCCTTGTTTGAACTGCCAGTAAAACATCCCGTTTGGAATACACTTGAGGAACAAGGGATTAAGGCTAATGCGGAGGAGCATTTGCTAATTCGTCGTGAACTTACGGTTCAGGGAAAAAGCTCTTCTCGAATTAACGGCCAGATGGTTAATTTAACGATGCTGCGTGAGGTAGGTGAACAACTCGTCAATATACACGGGCAGCATGAGCATCAAAGCCTGCTACGTGCAGATCGCCATCTGGCGCTGCTGGATACGTTCGGTGATTCGGTGATCGGTCCGGTCAAAACGCTTTATCGGGAGCGTTACAATGCTTTTGTCAAAGCGGAAAAAGAAGTAAGAGAACTGCAAAGCTCCAGTCAAAAGGCTTATCAGCTTTTGGATATGTACCGATTTCAACTAGAAGAGATCGCTGCGGCGGAGTTGAAATTGGGAGAAGATGAATTATTGGCAGAAGAACGGGTCAAGCTATCCCATAGTGAGAAAATGATGGATGGGATATCAGGAGCATACGAACTCTTAAGCGGCAGAGGTGGACTGGATACGATCAATAACGTGTTGTCCAGATTGAACGATGTCCAAAACTATGACAGCAAAAGCCTTCAGCCCATTGCAGAGCAGATTCAGTCTGCTTTTTACCAGTTGGAGGACGCAGCATTCCAATTACGTTCTTATCGTGAGGATATTGAATTTAATCCAGGCAAGCTGCATGAAGTGGAACAACGTTTGAATCAAATTACCGGATTACAGCGAAAATATGGTGATAGTATAGAGCAGATTTTGGAATACTATAGCCGTATTGAGCAGGAAACCGATCTGCTGGAAAATAAAGATGAGCGGCTGGAGCAGCTCATTGCAAAACGGGACGAGTTGCTGTCCGATTTGCTTGAGATTTCGGAAGAGCTTACAGAAGCACGTGAAATTTGCGCTGAAGAGCTTGCAGAGCAAGTGGAGCAGGAGTTAAAAGACCTACAGATGGAAAGAACGTCACTCAAGGTGCGCATTGATCCAATTGAAGATCCACGCGGATATGAGTACAAAGGTCTGAAGGTAAGACCTACCAAGCAGGGCATTGATAATGCTGAATTTCTTATTTCCCCTAATCCAGGTGAGCCATTACGTCCACTTGGTAAGATCGCTTCAGGCGGTGAGCTATCACGTATCATGTTGGCGATGAAAAGTATTTTTGCGCGTCATGATCAAATTCCAGTACTCATTTTTGACGAGGTGGATACTGGGGTGAGTGGTCGTGCAGCTCAATCCATTGCCGAGAAGCTATATCGTTTATCTTCCGTTTGTCAGGTGTTCTCCATTACTCATTTGCCACAGGTGGCATGTATGGCAGATCATCAGTACCTTATTGAGAAAAATGTTCATGACGGACGGACCATGACTCAAATTGAGGGACTTACGGAGGACGGGCGTGTTAAAGAATTGGCACGGATGCTGGGCGGTGTGGAAATTACCGAAAAAACATTGCATCACGCACAGGAAATGCTGAATTTGGCGGAAGGAAAGAAAGCCTGAAAAGAGCGGCCGGCGTAATGTTTAACAGTTATAAAAGCCTGGGGGCAAGGTTACCTTATAGGTACGCAATTGGCGACCACCTTTACTCGTCAAGCGAAAGAAGCAAAGGGAGCGTGACAGCCATTGAATTTTTACTCCAGGATCAAATTGCTCGGTCTTTTGCTTGTTTTTCTTATGTGTTCTATCGGTAACGCTCAGCATGTGCAAGCAGCGCTGCCTCCACAAGCTTCTTTGGATTTGTTCGGTTCTAAAAGCGTGAGGACAACCCAAGAAAGTGTAATTCCCGATTTAAAAGTATACCCGGGAGGGCAGACGATTGGGGTTAAAGTAAAATCTTCAGGAGTGCTTGTCGTCGGTCACCATATCATTCAGGAAAGTAATGATCGTAAGGTATCACCTGGTGAAACAGCGGGGATTCGCCTAGGGGATCGGATTACACACATGAACGGCAAACCACTCAATAGCCTGGCAAGGGTTGCTGAAGTAGTAGACGAAGCAGGTAAGAATAAAAAGGCGCTCGACATTACGCTTTGTCGAGGTGAGCAGACCATTTCCACCAAGTTAACACCAGCATATGATCAGGATGATAAAGCATGGCGGCTTGGGTTGTATATTAGGGACTCGGCTGCAGGTGTAGGTACATTAACGTTTTACGCACCAGACCAAGGTGTATACGGGGCCTTGGGCCACGTAATTACCGATATGAATACCCAAACCCCTATTGTCGTGGGAAGCGGAGAGATTGTGCAGTCCAATGTGACATCAATTGCGAAAAGCCAAAGTGGGGAACCAGGAGAAAAACGCGCTCATTTTCTCAAAGATCATCGGGTATTAGGAAATATTGAACGAAATACGAATTTCGGAATCTTTGGGAAAATGTCAGATGAGCCGCAATATGGATTGTATTCGACTCCTATTCCGGTGGCTCTTGCGAATGAAGTAAAGGAAGGACCTGCAGAAATTTTGACTGTACTGGAAGGTCAACAAATTCAGCGGTTTCAGGCGGAAATTGTACACATTTCTCAGCAGGACAAACCGGCAACCAAAGGACTTGTGATTCGTATTGTAGATCCAAAGCTGTTGGATAAGACCGGGGGAATCGTGCAAGGAATGAGCGGTAGTCCGATCATCCAAAATGGTAAGCTTATCGGGGCTGTAACACATGTATTTGTGAATGATCCTAAATCAGGTTACGGTTGTTTTATCGAATGGATGCTGCGCGATGCAGGAATCATGCAGAATAACGTAAGCTTAAAATCATCTTCTAATCTTAAGGCGAGCTAGTGGCCTTAAGATTTTTTTGTCGAAAAGCAGGGGAATAGCTCATAATTGCAAGATAAAGAATCAATTATAATAGAAACTATAAAAAAAATAAATAAAAATAATTTTCGACAGAAGGAATTCATAATTCGATGTCGAAATCATATACTCCGACAAGAAATATTTATATACTGTAAACAGATATCACAATGGAATATCACTCAATGAGGAGGAAGTACATTGCAAAAAATTGAGGTATTGTTGGCTGATGACAACCGGGAATTTACGAATTTGCTTGCTGAATATATTTCCGATCAGGAGGATATGGAAGTTACAGGAATCGCCTATAACGGCGAAGAAGTGCTCCAACGCATCGCAGAATCCCGCAACATACCTGATGTACTTATTTTGGATATTATTATGCCTCATCTGGATGGTCTGGGTGTATTGGAGCGTTTGAGAGAAATGAACCTGACTCCACAGCCGAAAATCATTATGCTGACTGCATTCGGTCAAGAAAATATTACACAGAGGGCCGTACAGCTCGGGGCATCTTATTATATTTTGAAGCCGTTTGACATGGAAGTGCTGGCTAACCGTGTTCGCCAATTGGTGGGACCTCAGTTAGTTAACAGCAGTCCGGTGACCATTTCATCCATGCGGTCCAACGTTGTACCTATGGGTAAGACGAAAAACCTGGATGCCAGTATCACGGCCATCATACATGAAATTGGTGTACCAGCTCACATCAAGGGCTATCAATATTTACGTGAAGCCATTACGATGGTGTACAATAATATCGAAATTTTAGGAGCCATCACCAAAACATTATATCCGGCAATTGCCGAAAAGTTCAAAACGACGGCATCTCGCGTAGAACGCGCCATTCGTCATGCTATCGAGGTAGCATGGACCCGCGGAAATATCGACAGTATTTCACACCTGTTCGGTTACACCATTAATATCAGTAAGTCCAAACCAACCAATAGTGAGTTCATAGCGATGGTGGCAGATAAGCTGAGAATTGAGAACAAGGTGTCCTGAAAGGATCAGAATGATTGATAAAGCAAGGAATTCTTGGGTTTTGACATTTATGAATGATAATTGTAGGGACGGCTACGAATCTCCATAACAGTCGTCCCGATACCGATTAACTTCTGAATAGTAGACAACTAATACCGCCTTTTTATTGGTTCTTCCAGACACCAGTAAAGGAGCGGTATTTTTTATAATTAAAACAATCTTTCAAATGAGGTGAATCGGATGTCTTTCCGTACTGTTCGAAGTATTTAGTTTCCGGGTTGGAAAAAAACGCGTACCAGCCGTCAAGGGGGGAGTCTATCCTTTTGACTAAACAAACTAAAATTTTGAATATCGGTCTGCTAGCCCGTAGCTTTTATCCTTATTTGGAAGGTGAAAAGTAAATGAATTCAATAGAGTATAAAGAGTTTTATGATAAGATTGGAAAAATCAACGGATGGGATTTCAGTAAGGTGAAATGTATCTCCAAAGGCGTAAAATGGGACTTCTACAATGAAGTAGCGAAGACATGCAAGAAGTCGGACATATTGCTTGACATCGGTACTGGCGGCGGGGAAGCCATTTTATCAATAGCAGATTCTGCATTACTTCTAGTTGGGATTGACCATTCCACCGGAATGATTGAAACAGCAACCAAGAATTCTGCTGAATCAGACATAGCAAATGTTCGTTTTCTCCAGATGGGTGCTGAAAATCTAAATTTTCCTGAGAACTTCTTTAATGTAATCTCTTCTCGACACTCATGTTTTTATGCAAAAGAAATAGAAAAGGTGTTAGTAAAGGGTGGTATGTTCCTGACACAGCAAGTAAGCGAAAACGACAAATTAAATATTAAAGAAGCGTTTGGAAGAGGACAGGCATGGGGTGCTAAGAAAGACTCGTTAAAAGCTAAATATATTACGGAATTAAGTGATGCGGGCTTTAACGACATACAGTCATTTGAATTCAATGCAACCGAATATTATCAGACTCCTGCAGACTTAATATTTCTCTTGAAATACACTCCAATTATTCCTAACTTCGGAGAAGAAGAAATTGATTTTCAAATACTCCAACAATTTATTTTGGAGAACCAAACCGAAATAGGAATAAGGACAAATTCAGAACGATTTATGGTAATTGCTAGGAAGTAAAATATAAAGGGATACCTGTTTTTGGGTATTCTTTTTTTAAACCTTATAAGTTTGATGGTATAAGTGAATAAAGATATTCAGCATCTCTCTTGCTATATATGACGGTACAATTGTTGGGAATTATAAAACATAATGCTCTACAAGAGGTATATAATATAAACCTGAATCAGTTGCACTAACCATCACAAAGAAAAATTTTCCTTTTGTAGACAGTTCTGAAATTCTCTTTAATTTTGATATAAACTATGTGTCGTTTCTTGTCGATATAGTATCTAATTATAAAGAGAACTGAGGAGCGAATATATGAAATTTAACATTCGAACAAAATTGATATTGGGTTTTCTTGCGGTAATAATATTATTGATTGTCATTAGTACAACATCTATCTCCAGAATGAAAAAATTAGGTGACACTTCGATGGCAATCGATAGCCATTGGATGCCAAGTGTGACTATCCTGGGAACACTAAATGGTGATATATCTGATGTAGAGCGGATCTCATTAAACATTATTGTAGAACGCGACGCGGAGGAAATGGAGAAGGTTCAGGCCGAATTTGATAAGGTTCTAAAAAAGGTTGAGGACGGCCGAAAAACATACGAAAAATTAATTGCTACCCCTAAAGAACGCGAAATGTATGAAGAATTCTCCAAAAATTATACGGAGTATTTGGCTAAGTTGCCAGAAGTGATTGAAGCGGGTAAAGCTAATGATTACACTCAATCAAGCATCCTTCATCAAGAGTCCTATAAGTTATGGTATAGTTCAAACGATATGATCAGTCAGCTCATTAAATTGAATGCAGATGGATCTAAACAAACTACGAAAGAAGCGGTTGACAACTTTATTTCAGGTAGACAACTGGTCATCGTTTTGAGCGTTGCAGCCGTTATATTAGCATTGATCATGGCAATCATCATAGCCCAAATTATTTCTAAACCTATCTTGCGAATCAGTCGTGCTGCTGAAAGTATCGCATCGGGTGATCTTACAAGTGAAGATATCATTGTGAAGGGCAAGGACGAAATCAGTACGTTGGCACATTCTTTCAATGTCATGGTTGAGAACCTTCGTGAACTGATTCAATCTGTGAGTAAGACGACTGAGCTGGTAACCACTTCCTCAGAAGAATTGACGGCCAGCGCAGAGCAAAATAGCCAAGCTTCTGCACAAATAACCGAAACGGTGCAAGAAGTAGCTACTGGAACAGGAGACCAGGTAGATATGGTGACGAAATCGTCCCAAGCTATTGAGGAAATGTCTATCGGTGTTGAGCAAATCGCCATCCGCGCGCAAAATGTATTCGCATCTGCGCAAGATGCGGCCCATAAATCGGCTGAAGGTAACCAGATGATTCAACAGGCAGTTACGCAGATGAACGCCGTGAATGATTCGATGAATGGATTGGCAGATCTCATGGCCGGATTGGGAGAGCGCTCAGACGAAATTGGCAAGATCATTGATGTTATCACCAATATTTCTAGTCAGACCAACCTTCTTGCCTTGAACGCTGCGATTGAAGCGGCCCGTGCAGGAGAACATGGTCGTGGATTTGCTGTAGTTGCAGGCGAAGTTCGCAAGTTGGCTGAACAATCGGCTCATTCTGCTCAACAAATTACGGAGCTTGTGGGATTGATTCAAAAGGATACTACCCATGCTATTGAGGCGGTAGCGTCCAACGGGAAGGATGTCATGACAGGTCGTGAAGTTGTACAAAATGCAGGCGCATCCTTTGAACTCATTCAGGAAACCGTAAATAAAGTGGCCAGTGAAATTGAAGAGGTTTCTGCCGGATCAGAACAAATGTCTGCAAGTACTGATGAGATTGTTGGTTTTGTCAGACAAATTTCAGCAATTGCTGAAGAGGCTGCAGCCGGGACACAGCACGTGTCTGCTGCGACTCAAGAACAACTGGCATCGATGGAGGAAATTGCTTCCTCTGCAAGAAACCTGTCCAAAATGGCAGAAGATCTGCAAGGGCAAATTGGTAAATTCAAAGTATAATTCATATACTGCTTTTTATGTCTCAGAGGAATAGCTGCTCTATTGTGAGCGGCTTTTTTCTGTTTTTTATTAATACATTGCAATTAAAGAGTGGAGATAAGAAGAGCCTGTAATTGGAACGATATGATATAATGGTGGGAAATTCTTTGGGTTGGAGTGACATCATGGACAATAAGACTGAACTTAAAGCAAGTGACCTACGTCAGTTAGCGATAGATAAAATCATAGCACACCATTTTTGAATGATTTTAAGTATCTGAAAAGCAGAAAAGTTTTGAAAAAAGACACCAAGGAATTTATATTTGAAATTTATTTTGGTGCGACTAAATATGGTGCATTAAAAGTTTATATTATCGTGGAATCCAAAAAAATAAAAAAGAAGTATAGTACGGGGGCTTGTTTTCAGAGTGAGTTGATTGCTCTGACTAAGAAATATACGGGAAACAGGGATTACCTTGTGTCCACAGAAGCAGAAAGAGAGCGCGTGATCCAAGAGATTATTGAAGATATCTACACTTTCGCGTTGCCTTTTTTCAAGCGATTTGAACATGTAGAAACACTAGCAGAACAAGTACATAAGTCAGGTTTTTTACCGCATCGCAAACGCTTTGATAAGTTTAATCCGTTGACGAAAAGATTCATTGATTTTTATTATCAAGGGGAGTAATGTAGCCATCTGAGGCATTTTTGTTCTTGTTCTCACCATTGAGCAGTAGATAAGCATTTTGATAAGGAGAACGATTTCCCTAGAGTAGATATTATCGTTTTTTAAAAGGATGATGTACAATTTGTAAAACGGTCAATGTACTCCTCAGGAGAAGATGATTTACCTAACATGCTCAATTTCTTGCTAAGAGGCGAGTCAATGTTGCATTAGAGGGTACGGTTTTTATGTGGGTAGGCATTGGATGAACAGCACAGAGGCTGTACACACGGGTATATTTTAATGAATAAAACTATAGGCTAAGTCATCGCATTGAACGGGCTAGTGGTATTAACCCAATTGATTCTAAAGCAAAGGCGGGGATGAGAGCATGTGGAATAGTCTGACTTGGGTGTTCTTCGGCGTGTTGTTGGTGGCATTGGGTTGGATTGTTAAAGCAAGGCGTAATCGCAGCAGCAACAAACAAGTGAATGAACAGCGGGGCAGTAATGTCGTTGAATTTCGTCCTCGTAAGTCTGCTCGACGATCCCGAACTGGAAATGAATCTAAGTCTAAAGGGTCTTCCGGTTCACGCGTGAATACAAAAGCAGCAGGTATTCAGGCCCAAACTGGATTTGGACTGTCTGACTCAATCCAGGGCACTGGCAAGCAAAAATGTTCCTTTTGTAAAAAAGAAGAGAAATTAACCTTCTATGCGGATGACAATGGATCGCTGTATGGGGTCTGCAAAGAGTGTAAGCATAAGGCGGAAAGACAAGATATGTTGCCACTTTAGTCTATACAGACTGTTGAGGACCATCATTAAGAGAATTCTTAAACTAATAAAAACTCCCAACCCATGTAGTAATTGGTTAGGAGTTTTTTGCCTATGTTCTACATTGTTATCTAAGTTGCCTGTCAATTAATTCCTCAAGCGCATCTGCTATGTGATCTGGTCCATAGGATAGCTCTTCCCGGCTTAAGCTCAACCAGGCATGACGCTCATCCATATCAAAGGCACTCTCCAGCCAACCAGACAACCCTCTGCCCCTGCGGTCTACTTCTACAAGCACATGCACACCCTCGGGTTCCAACTGCATAACCAACTCTAGTTCCTCGATATCCCGTGCATATTCCGAGCCGGGCGTAAATTCAAACTCCTGCACGAATGGAACACTGCGTCCAAGCTTGGGGTGACGTTCGCATGAGGAGGAGCGGAATCGGAAACCCAACAGGTGAACCGCCTCAAACACTGTATTCATATAGGGATGTGGCTCAATTTTGAGTGAATCACGATCGGTCGGGTCCAAAGCCATGCCAATATCTAATGCTGTTTCCAGCCAGACGGGCTGTTTGGCGTGAGTAACAGGAGTTTCCAACGGCAACCTGAAGGAAAAAGGAATTTCAAGCTCTTGTCCTTGCTCTAGATGAAAGCCGTCAGATACCTTAATTCGTGCAATGCAGCAGGTGGTGACGGTTTTTTTATCATCGTGCTCTACGATATATTCAGTCTTGAGTTCAATATCAATTTTGCCGATTTCCTGATCAATTTTACCGCCTTTGATACGTATGATGCCACTAAGTTCTTCTCCAGGCACATATACAGTCTGATCCACCAACGTATCGACTTTGGCTGAACCGATTCCTGCACTTGCTAAGATCTTGTTAAAGAAACTCATCATTCCGTCCCCCCGATAATCTTATGGTTATTATGCACAAAAAAATAAAAACTTGTACAGCTTAACGGATATACGGGGAAATAGCTTGAACCGTTCCAAAAAAATGCAAGAAAAAAGTAATGGAAAACAAGTGGGCGTATGGAGTTTGCCGACCCATGTAGCTTACTATTCGCAGTTCACTTTATGAGGAGGTATAAAGCAATTTCGACAACGAGGCTCATAAGCCTCAGAGTCGCCGATCATCACAATAGGTCCCACAGTGGAAGGTTTACCATTTACCATACGTTGCGTAAATACTGCTTCCGAGCTGCCACATACAGCGCAAAAGGAAGTTAGCTTCTCGATGTCATCCGCCATGGCGAGCAGACCACCGACATAGCCGAATTCCTTGCCTCGGTAATCCAGATTCAGCCCATCAGCAATGACATGCTTGCCGCAATAAGCTAGCTCTTGTACGAGCGACATAATATGACGACTGAAAAACTGGACTTCGTCAAAGGCAACCACGTCGGCATCTTGTGTTTCTTGCAAAATACGCTGAACGAGCTCATCTGTGAGTTTTCTTGGGATAGAGATAGCGGGCAGCCGATATCCGATCCGGCTTACTATTTCGTCCTCGGCATAACGGTTATCTTCAGCGGGTTTGTAAGCGACCACTTTACGATGCCCGTATTGGATTAGTTTTTGACAGCGGCGAATCAATTCGCCGGATTTTTCACTGAACATGGGGCCTGTAATAATCGTAATTCGTCCTGTAGGCAAAGCGAATTCCCCTCTCTCTAACATGTACATAACACTGTTAATCTTCTTCTCCGAAAGAAAACGCCATTATAGATTACCATAACAGCCGTATACAGACTAGAGAAAATATATTGATTTTCGACATGTTTTTGTATGTCCATTCCTAAAACGTAAATGTGGTCGTCATTGCTCTGCCGCCGCGGGCATGATATGGTGAAGCGTAGTGGAATGAAGGGAAGAGTGAAAGGCATGGACGAAAAAAATACGGATTATAGTGCCAAAAAAGGAGCATTACTGGAGCAAGGGCTTATCAGCCCGCAAGCTCTAGAACTCATCACTGAGCTGGAGACAGAGCTGAACTTTCTGCGCAAGCAAAATGAATCATTTCGCAAGGCGCTGCGAGCCAAATCAGCACAAAGTCCAAGGATGTCTACCAAATTACGAGATGCGCTGTATGAATGATATGGAAAGAGATCTGGATTAAATGGTTAACTTTTTTGTAGCCTATGCCTAAACGCTATATTTTGTACAGTGAAATAAAGAGAGTACAATAAGCTGTATATAATCAATTGTTAATGGAGGAGAAACATGACTATACATTGTGATGTCGCTATTTTGGGTGGAGGAACCGGGGGGTATGTAGCAGCCATTCGTGCCGCCCAGCTTGGTAAAGAAGTGGTTATCATCGAAAAGGACAAGCTTGGCGGAACCTGTCTGCACCGTGGTTGCATTCCGAGTAAGGCCTTGCTGCGCAGTGCGGAAGTATATGCGACAATTAAGGAAAGTGCACAATACGGTATTGAGACATCGGGAGCACAGCTTGTATTTCCCAAGGTTCAGGAGCGTAAGGAAGCCGTTGTGGAGCAGTTGCATCAGGGCGTTCAATTTTTGATGCGTAAAAATAAAATTACGGTGCTGAGCGGTAAGGGACGCGTGATTGGGCCGTCTATATTTTCTCCAAAAAGCGGGGCAGTTGCTGTGGAATTAGAAGATGGCGAGATGGAGACGATTGTTCCTGCACATCTCATTATTGCAACGGGATCACGCCCGCGTGTGCTGTCCGGGCTAGAGCCAGATGGCGAATTTATTCTGAGCAGTGACGAAGCGTTAACGATGGAGGAGCTACCCGCATCCCTGATTATCGTGGGCGGTGGTGTGATTGGCGTGGAGTGGGCTTCCATGCTAAATGATTTTGGCGTAGAGGTTACGGTGGTTGAAGCCGCGAATCGCCTCATCCCCACGGAAGACGAAGACGTTTCGCGTGAAATGCAGCGCTTGTTAACCAAGCGTGGTGTCAAGGTGCTGACGGGTTCACAAGTGCTGGCTAAAACATACGGCAAAGATGAGGAAGGCGTACAGATTGACGTGCAAAAAGGGGAAGAAACCGAAACCCTCAGCGCTTCCAAATTGCTCATTTCTGTAGGGCGTCAGGCCAATGTGGAAAATATCGGGCTGGAAAATACGGATATCCGCGTAGAGCATGGCTTTATCTCGGTTAATGAGCATTTGCAGACGAATGAGCCACATATTTACGCCATTGGAGATTGTATCGGCGGCTTACAACTGGCGCATGCGGCAAGCCATGAAGGTTTGCAGGCGGTTCATCATCTGGCGGGCGAAGAGTTTCACAGTGTACCTAACCATCTGATTCCGCGGTGTATTTATACACGGCCTGAAGCCGCGAGCGTCGGCTTAACGGAGCAAGAAGCCCGTGAGCGTGGACATCAGGTGAAGACAGGGAAATTTCCTTTTCAAGCTATCGGAAAATCGCTAGTATACGGCAGTCGGGACGGCTTCGTCAAAGTAGTGGCCGACGAGAAGACCCATGATATTCTCGGTGTACATATGATCGGTACGCATGTGACGGATCTGATCAGCGAGGCCGCTCTTGCGCAACTGCTGGATGCTACGCCGTGGGAAGTCGGACAGCTTATTCACCCGCATCCGACGTTGTCGGAGATTTTGGGAGAAGCGATGTTGGCCGTTGATGGACAGGCGATTGGCATATAGACCTTTCAAATAAATCGGTGCTTTTCTTTTTGGGCAGAAAAGGATTATAATGGGGTTAGCCAGAGTTTAGTACCAGGTTTTAAGACAAGATGGTACTAGGTACTGGAAGTAGGATGTTTGACACTTAAGGAGGTGCCTCAATGAGTTCTAAAGGCGCTGTAGACGCTGGCTTCAGACATGAGCAGCTGGGACTTACTCACGGACAAGTTATTGATATGTACAGATATATGTTGCTCGCAAGAAGATTTGACGAGCGCAACATGCTCCTGCAACGGGCAGGGAAAATTAATTTCCACGTTTCTGGCATTGGACAGGAGGCGGCACAAGTAGGTGCAGCTTTCGGCCTTGACCGGGAAAAGGACTATTTTCTTCCCTATTATCGGGATTATGGATTCGTGCTTGCGGTAGGAATGACGCCGCGCGAACTGATGCTGTCGGCATTTGCTAAGGCAGATGATCCCAATAGCGGTGGTCGCCAGATGCCAGGTCATTTTGGTAGTAAACGGCTACGTATTGTGACAGGCTCCAGCCCAGTAACGACACAGGTTCCGCATGCAGTGGGTGTAGCTTTGGCTGCCAAAATGCAGAAAAAGGATTTTGTATCATTTGTTACGTTTGGGGAAGGCTCCAGCAATCAGGGAGATTTTCACGAGGGCTGTAACTTTGCTGGTGTACAGAAGCTGCCAGTCATCATTATGTGCGAGAACAATCAATATGCGATATCGGTTCCGATTCATAAACAGTTGGCAGGCAAGGTAAGCGACCGTGCATTGGGATATGGATTCCCAGGGATTCGAGTCGATGGTAATGATGCGTTGGCCGTATATGCGGCGGTGAAAGAAGCACGGGAACGTGCTGTCCGTGGTGAAGGTCCTACGTTGATCGAAGCCATGATGTACCGTCTGTCTCCTCACTCCACCTCGGATAATGATCTGGCTTACCGAACCAAGGAGGAAGTGGATGAGAATTGGGCCAAGGATGGCGTAGCCCGTATGAAAAGCTACTTGATTGAATGCGGCATTTGGGATGAGGCCAAGGATGCGGATCTGTCGGCTGAGCTGCTGCTCGAAATCAAGGAAGCGATTGAATATGCAGATAATGCGCCTTTTCCAAAGCCCGAAGATACGCTGCTGCATGTGTATGCAGATAGCGATGGGGAGGGCCTGTAACGATGGCGATTATGGAATATATTGATGCGATTCGTCTTGCGATGAAAGAAGAGATGGAGCAGGATGAAACAGTTTTTGTATTAGGTGAGGATGTCGGGGTGAAGGGCGGTGTCTTTACAACGACAAAGGGGCTGATGGACCAATTCGGTGAGCAACGTGTCATGGATACGCCATTGGCTGAGTCGGCTATTGCCGGGGTAGCGATTGGTGCAGCCATGTACGGAATGAAGCCGATTGCTGAAATGCAATATTCGGACTTCATGCTTCCGGCGACGAATCAGATTATTAGTGAAGCAGCTAAAATCCGCTACCGCTCTAACAACGATTGGAACTGTCCTGTTGTAATTCGCGCACCAATCGGTGGAGGGATCTTTGGCGGTTTGTATCACTCTCAGTGTCCAGAATCTATCTTTTTTGGTACGCCGGGTTTGAAAATTGTTGCTCCATTTACACCTTATGACGCAAAAGGATTGCTGAAAGCAGCCATTCGTGACCCTGATCCAGTGCTATTTTTTGAAAATAAAAAATCCTACAAGCTGATCAAGGGTGAAGTGCCTGAGGATGATTATATCGTTCCGATTGGCAAGGCTAATCTATTACGTGAGGGTGACGATATTACGGTCATCGGTTATAGCCAGCCTTTGCATTTTGTCATGCAGGCTGCTGAGGAATTGGAGAAGGAAGAGGGAATTACTGCACAGGTTGTGGATTTACGCACACTCCAACCGCTGGACCGCGAAGCCATTGTTGAGGCTGCACGACATACGGGTAAAGTATTAATCGTGCATGAGGACAACAAAACGGGCGGCATCGGTGCCGAGGTATCGGCTATTATTAATGAGGAATGTCTGTTCGAGCTGGATGCACCGATTGAGCGCCTATGTGCTCCTGATGTACCAGCTATGCCGATCAGTCCACCGATGGAGAAGTTTTATATGTTAAACAAGGATAAAGTGAAGGAAGCCATGCGCCGTCTTGCAATGTATTAATATAGGGCAGATTGGACGAAAGCATTCCAAAAGTGTAGCGGGGGTAGCGGTAAAACGCGCCCTCCTATGATGTTAAGGAGTTGAAAAAATGTCAGACCAAACACAATGGAACGACGTGACCATGCCACAACTGGCAGAATCGCTCGTATCGGCGACAATTGCCAAATGGCTCAAACAACCTGGGGAAACGGTAGAGCAATTCGAGCCGATTTGCGAGGTTATTACAGATAAAGTGAATGCAGAAATCCCATCCACATTGGACGGCATTATGGGTGATCTGTTGGCAGAGGAAGGTCAGACAGTAGCGGTAGGCGAGTTAATTTGCCGTATTCAGACGAAGTCGGCTGCACCTGCAGTGGCATCAGGGGCGACACCTGTTGCACCAGCATCTCAAAGCACCGTACAAACACAAACTCAGCAGAGTGCTGGATCGGATCAGTCCATGAGAGGACGGTTTTCCCCAGCGGTGCAAACCCTGGCTGCTGAGCATAATGTGGACTTAAGCCAAGTACCAGGCACGGGCATGGGGGGACGAATTACCCGCAAAGACGTGCTGAATTATGTGCAGCAGGGCAGTTCCGCTGCCACTGGAGCATCTGGACAGCCGACTGTGACGGCAACAGGACAAGGCTCTCCTTTTGCAGGAAGACAGCAGTCTGCCCCTCAGTACAGTACACCGATTCAAAATATGGACCCTGCTATTCCGGTTCGTAACAGTGGGATTCATTTGACGGAGGCTCCAAAAGCTCCTGTGATCGAAGTTGAGGGTGGCAACAATAACAGATCCGAGTATTTTATTGATGTTACACCCATCCGCAGTGCAATTGCTCGCAATATGCGACAAAGTGTTTCCGAAATTCCACATGCATGGACGACGATTGAGGTGGATGTGACCAACCTGGTGATGCTCCGCAACAAGATCAAAAACGAATTTAAACAAAAAGAAGGCATCAATATTACGTATCTTGCTTTTCTCATGAAAGCAGTTGTGAATGCAATCAAGGAATATCCGATCATGAATTCGGTCTGGGCAGTGGATAAAATTATCATCAAAAGAGACATCAATATTTCGTTGGCCGTGGGTACAGAGGACTCCGTTCTTACCCCTGTTATTAAAAAAGCGGATCAGAAAAATATTGCTGGTTTAGCTCGTGAAATTGACGATTTGGCACGTAAAACCCGGGAAGGCACGCTCAAATTGGACGACATGCAAGGCGGAACGTTCACTGTAAACAACACAGGCTCCTTTGGTTCCATTTTATCTTATCCGGTGATTAACTATCCGCAGGCTGCAATTCTTACCTTTGAATCCATTGTCAAAAGACCCGTGGTTATCGATGATATGATTGCAGTTCGCTCAATGGCTAATCTGTGCTTGTCGCTGGATCATCGTATTTTGGATGGAGTGATCTGTGGACGATTCTTGCAACGGGTTAAAGAAAATCTTGAAGGCTACACTTTGGATACGAAGCTGTACTAATCATCCGAACAGTTGAGGAAATGTACGGAGAGGAAGTGACAGGCCGTGAACAGACGACCGCTTGATGTAACCTATACGAATAGGATGGAATATGCCCATGCATGGGATGTCCAGAAGGAGATTGTGGGAAAGCTGGATGCGGGAGAGGCAAGAGAAACGCTTATGCTTCTCCAGCATCCACCGACCTACACGATTGGCTCTCAGCGGCATCCTGAGCATTTGCTCCTCACACCAGAGCAACTGAAGGAGCAGGGAATCAGCGTCTTTCAGATTGACCGTGGGGGAGACATTACATATCATGGGCCGGGGCAGCTTGTCGGATATCCTCTACTTATGCTCGGCAACCGGGAGGCGCTGAATCTGCATGGATACCTTCGAAGTCTGGAGGAAGTGATCATTCGGTTGTTGGCATCTTATGGGGTTGAGGGAAGTCGTAAGCCTGAATATACGGGGGTATGGATCGGGAATCTTAAAATTGCGGCCATTGGTGTCAAATTCAACAAGTGTAAGCACCGCCGGGGCTTCGTAACCAGCCATGGCTTTGCCTTTAACATCAAATCAGAGATACAGCATGAGGGCTTTGAGGGCATTGTCCCGTGCGGAATTCAGGAATACGGTGTGACATCATTGGAGGACTGCATACAGAAGCCTACGTCGGTGGAGCAGATTGCGAAGGAAATTGTACCGTACTTTGAACAGCAATTTTCATTTGCTGCGCAATGGCAAACGCATTCTTTCCAATAAAGGTAAGGCGGGCTATTGTGTATTTACACGGGAGCCCGCCTGTTTGCTTTACGTAACAGCTCGTCCACTCAAGGCTTCATAATGCCTTAGAGCAGCCGGATACCTTGAGCGGTATAGTTATTATAGTGGCATAATAAACGGCTCAATTACCATGAACAGTGTAGAACCAATCATAGCTGCGAGCATAATGTAGACGAAAAAACGAACCCATTTTTTGTTCGACATGTGTAACTCCTTTAGGATAGGTTTAAGTCATAGATAAGAACATCTATCCGTATTGTAGCGTAATCGGGAAAGAGAGGAAAGTTTAATGACAGTAAAAGTAGTAAAAGACCGAATCGTACAGGAATTTATGGAACTCGTACAGGTGGATAGCGAAACGAGAAATGAGCAGGAAATATCACGCGTCCTAAAAGAAAAGTTTAATGCTCTCGGGCTGGAAGTAATGGAAGACGATTCTCGTGAAAGAACTGGACATGGTTCAGGCAATCTGATCGTCACCTGGAAAGCGGAAGGTGTAGAGCAAGCACCCAAATTATTTTTTACCTGCCACATGGATACCGTTACTCCGGGTAAAGGCATTAAGCCGCAGTTGGGTGAGGATGGCTGGATTCGTAGTGACGGTTCAACGATTCTGGGGTCTGACGACAAGGCGGGAATTGCTGCTTTGTTCGAGGCGATTCGTGTCGTGCGTGAACAGAATATTCCCCATGGTCAAATCCAGTTCGTGATTACGGCTGGCGAGGAATCTGGTTTGATGGGGGCACGTGCGATGAAGCCAGACGTGCTAGATTCTGATTTCGGATATGCTTTGGATTCGAATGGTGAGGTCGGCTCTATTTGTATAGCTGCCCCCACGCAGGCACGTATTGAAATGAAGATTACTGGGAAGTCCGCTCATGCGGGGGTAAATCCCGAAGATGGCATTAGTGCCATTCAGGTCGCTTCTAAAGCAATTTCTAAAATGAAACTAGGACGGATTGATAAGGAAACGACCGCTAACATCGGCAGTTTTGAGGGCGGCGGCGCGACGAATGTGGTATGCGATTTTGTGTTGATCCGTGCAGAGGCACGTAGTATTGTGCAGGAAAAGGTTAATCATCAAATTCAGCATATGCGTGAAGCGCTGGAAACCACCGCACGCGAATTTGGTGCACAGGGAGAGTTCCGCAGTGAAGTCATCTATCCGGCATTCAGCTTTACGGAGCATGATGAAGTTGTACAGGTTGCACAACGTGCAATTCAAGGACTGGGACTGGCAACGCCAACCTTTCATTCCGGTGGTGGCTCAGATGCAAATGTGTTCAACGGGCTTGGAATTCCGACGGTGAATTTGGCTGTGGGCTATCAGAACATCCATACAACAGAGGAAAAGATCAAGGCCGATGACCTGGTGAAGGTTGCTGAAGTTGTCGTAGCTCTGATTCAAGAAACCACAAAATAAACTTGTATCATACACTTGCAATATATTGAAAAAAGGTTCAGGTTAAAGACAGGAACAGTGTTCCTTCGTCTTTAGACCTGAACCTTTTTTGGAACAACTAGCGAAGCGATAGTGGCTTTAGGTCCGTGTTCCTTTTGCCATTGGCGCAAGAGTGCTTGAATCTGCCAAGCTTTACCAACGATATGGAGGGTGCTTTCAGTACGGTAGCTTTTCATTTCTGCATCTCCTCATGACAGGAAGTTTGTTATTCTACCACCAGCTTATGTACAAAGTGGACAAGTTAGACTAACTTTGGTGATAATTAATAAAGAAAGATAGATATGAAGGAGGAAACTTACTGATGAACGAGCAAACGAATGGACAATTGAACAATTCAACAAACGATGCACCTCGCAAGCCTTATTCGAATCCTGCGCTAGACGAAAAGACCGTGTCCACACAGCCTATCTTTGAGGGAAAGGTTATTACATTACAGGTGGACACGGTAGAGCTTCCCGACGGCTCCACTGGAAAGCGTGAGATCGTAAAGCATCCAGGTGCGGTGGCTGTTTTGGCTCTACATGAAGGGAAAATGCTGGTCGTGGACCAGTACAGACAGGCGATGGGGCGCTGTGAGGTGGAAATTCCTGCAGGTAAGCTGGAGCGGGGTGAAGACCCGATGGAAGCAGCGGGACGTGAGCTGAGAGAAGAGACAGGTTATACTGCCAAGTCGTTGAAGCTGCTGCATTCCTTTTATACCTCTCCTGGGTTTGCGGATGAAATCATTCATCTGTATGTGGCCGAAGAGCTGGAGTTAGGTGAGATGGAACCGGATGAGGATGAATTTCTGGAGCTGTTTGAGGTGACGCTGGAAGAAGCACAGACGCTCATTCGTGAAGGACGGATTAGTGATGCCAAAACGATTCTGGCCGTCTATGCATGGCAACTCCGCCAACTTACAGGGAGCTTCTAAGCGTATGGATGAAAATATAGTAGAACTTAACGACTACTTTGCAGACTTGCATATTCATATTGGCAGGACAGAGAAGGGAAATCCGGTCAAAATTAGTGGCAGTCGCGATCTGACCTTTGCCAACATAGCTAAGGAAGCCTCCGGTCGCAAAGGAATTGGGCTGATCGGTATCATTGACTGCCATGCACCTAATGTACAGGAGGATATTCGTACCTATTTACATACGGGTGAAATGAAGGAAATCAGCGGCGGCGGTATCGCATACCAGGATACGGTTATTCTCCTTGGCACGGAGCTGGAAATACGTGCTGAAGGTCGCCCTGAGGCGCACGTACTGGCCTACTTTCCAGATCTGGCGGCGATGGAGGATTTTACCCAATGGCTGGCCCGGCATATGAAAAATGTTAATCTCAGCTCACAACGAATCTATGCACCGCCACGCGAGTTGCAGCAGCAAATTTACGGACGTGGAGGCATTATGGTGCCAGCGCACGTGTTTACTCCTCATAAGGGCATATACGGCAGTTCAGCGGCCCGTATGGAGGAACTGCTGGATATGGAGCTCATTAGTGGGGTGGAGCTGGGACTGAGCGCAGATTCGTCTATGGCCGGTTTAATTTCGGAACTGGATCGCTTCAGCTTTCTCACGAATTCAGATGCCCATTCACTCGGGAAAATCGGAAGAGAATACAATAAATTATCACTGGCGAAGCCGTGTTTTGATGAATTCAGAATGGCTTTGGAGCGGCGGGAAGGACGACGGGTGCGTGCCAACTACGGATTAAATCCAAAACTGGGCAAATACCATCGCTCTTACTGTCAAAGCTGCGGTACGATTATTGACGAGCAACAGATGGCGGATGAACGCTGTCCTGACTGTGGTCATACCAAGCTGGTGCGAGGAGTGCTGGATCGAATATGGAGCATTGCCGACCGTGAGCAACCCATGATTCCCTCCCATCGTCCGCCGTACATTTACCAGATTCCACTGGAATTTATTCCAGGTCTGGGCAAAGCCAAGCTGAACCAGCTATTGGCTGCATTTGGAACAGAAATGAATATTTTACATGAGGTTACACAGGAGGAGTTAGCAGCAGTCGTCGGAAAAGTGCTGGCAGAGCAAATTGTGCTTTCACGCGAGGGGCGACTGTCGCTTGTATCCGGTGGTGGTGGAACATACGGCAAAATAGCTAAGTCCTAGTAAAGTCTTGTCCCTCTAAAGGCATATCAGCGTCTGCTTGTTCATAACCATAAATTATCTATGCCGCTGGCTTGGCACATCATTCGTGATGTTTGATCCGCAGCGAAAGCTGCCCCATTTCTAGCCATCAGCCGTCGGATTACGGTTGTTTTTTGGACAAACAAGCAGATGAAAGGGGCAGGACGCCGATGCAATGGTTTCGTCATACGTTAAAGGATCAGACGCCATATTATGTGTTCTTGGCTGTGCTGTTTCTGGTGGGAGTCGTCTTTGGCGCACTTATGGTAAACGCACTCTCGCTGGAGCAGTTACAGGATTTGTCCCGTTACCTGAAGGATTTTTTTGTAACGGTCAATCAAAACGAACAGGGCTTCGCTGATTCGCAGGCGGCTTCGACCTTTTGGGATAGCGTATCTTTACATCTGAAATGGGTCGGCCTAATTTGGGTGTGTGGCCTTTCGGTTATTGGTCTACCGGGTATTCTTGTATTGAATTTCCTCAAGGGTGTGCTAATCGGATTTTCAGTAGGTTATCTGGTGGGGCAATATTCGTGGAAAGGACTGCTATTTTCTTTGGTTTCAGTTGCTCCCCATAACCTGCTCGTGATTCCGGTACTGCTCGTCTGCAGCGTGGCTGCGATGACTTTTTCCATCCATATGATCAAAACCAAAATACTCGCTACCCGGCCGTCAGACGGAATGCTGCGTCCGTTGCTGTCTTACGCAGGGTTGACTGCTGTGATGATCGTGCTTCTTATTGGTAGCGCGTCCTTTGAAACTTGGATCACCCCGGTTATGATGCAATGGGTCACTCCTATGCTGACAGCTTCCGTGTCATCTTGATCCGTTTCAAAATGTTTGACTTTATTTGTATAGACCCCCTATAATAATAGGAGTGAAAAAAGTGCAGTAGGCAGTAGCTTTGCAGGGGGAGGGAGACACATGGAAGCACGGATCGAAAAAATTAAGCAGCAGCTGCAATCCCAGGGCTACAAACTAACGCCTCAGCGGGAAGCCACCGTCAGAGTTTTACTTGAGAACGAAGATGATCATCTGAGTGCGGAAGATGTATTTATGCTCGTCAAAGAGAAAGCTCCCGAAATCGGTCTGGCAACCGTATACCGTACCCTAGAACTGCTAAGTGAACTGCATGTCGTGGAGAAAATTAATTTTGGTGATGGCGTTGCGCGTTATGATTTGCGCGGCGATACAACCAAACATCACCATCACCATTTGATATGTGTGCAGTGTGGCAGTGTAGATGAAATACTGGAAGATTGGCTTGGACCATTGGAGGAGCGCTTGGAACGGGAATATAACTTTACCGTAGTGGACCATCGTTTGGACTTCCACGGTATTTGTTATCGTTGTAAGGCGAAGAACGATACGACCGCTCAGAAATCTTTGGGCAAATCCAGAAAAAACAAATCTCAGGACTAAAAGCTGACTACCCAAGCTCTCACCGACGAAGATGCGTTCGGGAGAGCTTTTTTGGTTCGGAGCCTGTTGTTCGGGATTAAGCGGTATAAAAAGGAATAGCTTGTCATACCCTTCCATAGAGAGTCCTAATTAGGACCATATTCTGGGGAAAAGGCGGCTGATCCACATGGTACTATCGTTGCGGAGCGGACTAAAATGGCTACGTTTGGTAATCTTGTTCGGGGCGCTGGCATGTATGTTCTTTTTTAGCCTCAGGCTGTTTACAGATTGGATAACACCTGTAGATCATTACCGAATACCGGAAGGACATGCAGTGAAGGTATTTGGCGGACAAAAAGTAAATGAAGGGTCCGAGCATCGAATAGCAGTGTTGGAACGTTTACGTTTCTTTTACTGGTATGGTGAATAGTCTAAGTAATCGGTCTTGATGAGCTTATGAAATGATGAAGGTAGCACACGAAGAAGCAGGCGCTGAGACTGAACCGCTGTATGCAGAACAAGGAGACTTTTGGAACTCATGAAAATGTACATTCAACCTTTCGTTCAATTTATGGAAGAGGAAAAGGGTTTGTCGCGCAGCACTTTGGAAGCGTATCAACGAGACGTACAGCAGTTTGTCGAGTTCGCAGAAAGCTGTGGTATTGAGCAGCCGGATAATGTCCAACGGTCACATCTGGTACTGTATTTGGGCCATTTGAAGGAACAGGGAAAGGCTGCGGCGACAATATCACGTAGCGTCGCCTCCATTCGCTCCTTTTTTCATTTTCTTATTCGGGAGGGAATTACGATCCATGATCCGTCTGTTCTGCTGGAGCTGCCCAAAGCGACTAAAAAGAAGCCCTCGGTGCTAACGCAGGATGAGATAGAGCGTTTGCTGGCCGCGCCAGATGTGACTGCCCCGCAAGGGGTGCGAGACAAGGCGATGCTGGAGTTGCTGTATGCGACGGGCATTCGCGTATCAGAGCTGATTGCCTTAAACGTGCGTGACGTGCGCACCGATTTGCGCTTTGTGCATTGTGGCGGCGAGGCAGGCAAGGAGCGTGTTGTACCGATCAGCCGTGAGGCATCACAGTGGGCACAAGCCTATATGGACGAGCAGCGTCTATTATTGCTGAGATCCGGGCAGGGTGAAGAAGCTCAGGTAGAGCAGGATGCCATGTTCCTGAACGTATCTGGACAGCGTCTCAGTAGACAGGGCTTCTGGAAAATGATTAAGAAGTACGGCCAGGAAGCAGGCATAAGCGAGGATATCACGCCCCACACGCTGCGGCATTCCTTTGCGGTACATATGCTGGAGGGCGGAGCGGACTTACGCTCTGTACAGGAAATGCTGGGTCATGCTGATCTGTCAACGACGCAGGTATATGCGCAGACGGCCAGACGGAATATGAAGGAAGTATATGAAAAGCATCACCCGCACGGCGGCAACCGCACTTCTCATGAAAGCAAAGATCGAACATAACGATACTTTGGTTTCATAGAAAATGTGATAATGACTATAACTTTACGATTGTACAAGTCAGGAGAGATATTAATGTCAACAGCCAACCAAGCTACAATTCAGGAAGCAGCAGATTATATCCGCGCCAAGAGCGGAATACGTCCAGAGATTGGCCTTATTCTGGGATCGGGTCTCGGTATTCTGGCCGATTTAATTCAGGATGGAATTAGTATTCCTTATCAGGATATTCCCCATTTTCCTGTATCGACGGTAGAAGGTCATGAGGGTGAACTACTGTTAGGCACGATTGAGGGTCGCGCTGTCGTCATGATGAAAGGGCGCTTCCATATGTATGAGGGCTATGGCCCGCAGCTGACGGCTTTCCCAGTTCGGGTGATGAAGCAATTGGGGATTCAAAGTCTGCTGGTGACGAATGCAGCAGGTGGTGTAAATACTTCCTACGAAGCAGGCGATCTGATGGTCATCTCGGATCATCTTAATCTGACAGGACAAAATCCGCTGATTGGACCAAACGATGCCGGTCTGGGCGTTCGTTTTCCAGATATGTCGGAGGCGTACAGCCGCCGTTTGCGTGAAATTGCCAAGCAAACGGCTAACCAACAGGGCTTCAGCCTGCAGGAAGGTGTATATGCTGGATTGCTGGGACCTAACTATGAAACGCCTGCTGAAATCGTCATGCTGCGTACACTGGGTGCAGATGCAGTGGGTATGTCGACCGTATCTGAGGTTATTGTAGCCCGTCATGCAGGAATTGAGGTACTGGGCTTCTCTTGTATCACAAATATGGCCGCAGGCATTCTGGATCAGCCTTTGTCCCATGGTGAAGTGATGGAGACGGCAGAGAAGGTACGTGAGCAATTTTTAAAACTTGTGCTAGCGATTATTCCACAAATGTAGATTGGGGATCATGTTCAACCGAAGTGGTGGACATATATCCCAAGAGCCCCATATCCAAACGCCTTTTGATGGCGTGGGTATGGGGTTCTTTTTTACATACAGCGGTTGATTTGAGTAACATCTCCTAATGGAGAGGCTGTGTGCTCAATGCAGTTGAATTCGCTTTTTCTGCTACAGCCAGTTTATGTCGTTCTTGCACCTTGATCACAATAACCATAAAAATAATCCAGTAAATGGATAGCGAGTTCAGGAAACGGCTGTCCGTTATATTGTTCAATATGATAAACAGGAAAAAAACAGCTGCCGTCAGCCATGTATACATATCTGCTTTGCCAATTCTAAATTTAAATAAAGTGGTTATGGCGAGTGTAATGGTTGCCAGTAGTCCTGTAAGGCCCACATCGATCCACAGATCTCGGAAACCGCTATGGCTGCTTGTCAGATCAAAACGAATTCCATTCGCATAGATACTGGGCCGGGCTGCCCAGTAGGAGCCATAACCATGTCCGAACCAGTAATGGCTCTGAATCGCACCAGCAATCCCCTGCCAGATTTCCGTTCTTCCAGTTAAGGTCGTTGTCTTTCCGAATTCCGACGCAATCGCATCTCCATAAGTAAAAGTGAACACCAAACCCAAAAGAACGAGCAAGCAGGAACAGCTAATGAAGAAACCACGCAACGCAATGCTTCGGATTCTCTTGAATAGCAATATAAACAATATAAATACGAAGAACGAAGATGTCAGCATCAAAGAGGTGGTAGATTGGCACTTGATGAGCAATAAGGCATTGAGTAAGATGAAGCCAATATGCAAAACTTTATGTTTACCCCTGAAAAAGTAAATGACATGTGAAACAAAACCTAACAGAGAGAGAGTTCCGAGTGTATTTTTATGACCAGAGATGCCCTTCCATAGCCCAGTATGTTCCACGCCACCATGAATAGCAAAGGAGGGAACGAGCAAAACGGCGAGTAAATTGAGTATGCTCAAAATACTTAACGTAACGACTAAGAGACGAATGCAGCCCTGTATTGTATAATGGGTGGCCAAATAGAGCCCAAAGGTAGAGAAGGCAAGAAATTTGAGAACCATCAGCAAGGAAGAGGTCTGCTCTTGTTCAGCCCACAAACAGGAGGCAGCGATGTACAGCATGAGTAAAGTCAGCAACGGATTGTCGGCTAAGGTTGCGATCAATGATCTGAGTGAAGGTAGTAGCATGATATAGCTGAACAACAAGATGAGCAGGGAAATCGTGATAACTCTGGGAGACAAACCCTGACAAGCATAGGGAATCGAAAAAGCCAGTAAACCAGCTACTGTAAGTATATGTTTCACGGTTCCACCGCCTAGATACGTTATGTATCTATAATATACAAAACGTATCTTCTTGTACAATAATAATAAAATATTTATTTTCATTTTTCCCACGCCTAGAGCAAGCCCTCTTGTGCATATACTCAGTCCATGCTAAGAAAATGAAGGATTCTTCGGCTGGTCAAAGAGGAACTTTTTACGTTTTTAAACATGGGGGTGTTCGGGTGGCGGATCATTTTTTTACAGACCGTTTGAAGTTGAATTTGAGTGGTACGGGCAAAGAGTTAACGCCGCAGCAATTAAATGAAAATTTTAAAACCATTGAAAAAGAATTCATTGAACGCAGTGTAAACGTAAGCTGGTTTGGAACTGCTGGTGATGGTATTCAGGATGATACGGCAGCTTTGCAGGAATTGATTAATAAGACCCCCGATTATTCTATTCTTCACATTCCCAGTGGACGATACAAAATAACCTCTACCCTACAGATTCGCAAGCAGGGTGTACGCATTTTTGGCATTCATAAGGGCAGATACCGACAAGGCAAAGGGGTTACGTCGATTGAATATTATGGTACGGGCCCTTGTTTTCAAATTGGAGATGAAAGTCTACCAACGTTTAGCGGATTTCAAAATGTGCAGTTTCATGACTTATCGATCCGGTACGAGGGGGCTGACAGAGCCACATTAAATAATCCGTTTTCGCAGTCGGTGAAGCGTGGATATTATGGTAAAGGTACTTTGGGTATTCAGGATTGGAAGGGCGGCGGAGTTGCCCTGGATAATGTCCTAATTGAGCATTTCGAAACGGCTTTTTGGGGCTACGAAAGTGATGTCAATTTATTTAAATGCACAGAGATTAATTACAATAAAACAGGGATTCACTTGCAGAACAGAAGTTCACAGTTTACTAGCATAGCGCTTTTTACATTGGGGAACGATACGGCATTGGATCTGAATAGCTCCAACGGGGCTAGATTTTTGGCTAGCCAGCACATTAAGGATGGAAGTTCCAATGATATTCCCATTCTCATTAATGATTTTATGAACGCTGAATTTATAGGCTGCTGGTTTGAGGGACTAAGCAGAGAGCATAAGATGACAGTACCTTCTTTTATTCAAATTGGTGCTACTAAAGAAACCAAAAATGTGGCATTGCGTGACTCCATTTTAGCGATAGCGGATAAATTCAATGATACCCAATCCGTATGTAACTATTTTGTAGATGTGGTCATTGGCAAAAAAGTTTTGGTGGACGAGGTGGGAGGGTATCCCCGTAATCTAAAAAAGCTTATTTCTTTCTCTGGTAGTTCTTCCACACAGCAGGTGACACTTCGCTCACATTTGGATTTTAACTATAACAATAATCGTTATGACGAGAATAATGGGACAGGGCAGGCTTTGCTGCTGGTCGAGAAATACTCGAACAACGGAATTGAGCATTTGGACGAAACCTTTGTTAAAGCCTACCTGGGAGCGAGACAAAATCTTCCGGCAGGTAGTTGGCAGAAGGTGAAGTTCAATCAAATCAACCAGGATGAGCTGATCGAATTCGATGCGGTGAATAGTCGATGGCGAGCCAAGCGAGCTGGGAAATACAGAATACAAGTCTACATTTCGACCGATCCCCAAGTGGATGGAAACCGTACACGGTTAGCACTTCACTTGAATGATGAGCAGCTTGCCGGGAGTTCCGCCTATGCTTATCTCGATGACAGGATAATTGGCGGACTGAACTATAGTGCATTGAGTGGAGCAATGGAACTTAGACTGGAAGCGAATTCTTTTATTGATATACGGGTGTTCAGTCAAAATGCAATGGATATTCTACCAGGTGGAGGTATCACATATCTCACCGTAAGCCGAATTTAAACAATTATTTCACAGACGATAGATGTTCTGTCATTTTAGATATTGGAAAATGCGCACCATGCTGACTCAGCTTGGTGCTATTTGATGTTTTTAGTCATATGGAATATTTTTCTTTCATTCTGACGACAATGGTTAGCAGCACAGCGAATAGGCCGGAGGAGTAAGAAGTAAATAGGCTCCGGTGGTTTACGCCAATATGTTGAGGAGGGAACCGATTGTGAAGAAAAAAGTGGTGGCGTTCATCCTGGCTTGCCTGGTAGCCTTGACTGCCGTCCCTGTCGGCGGTTGGGCCGAAGAAAGCATACCTGATAGCAAAACCAAAGAGGGATCAGCGGCTGAGCTAGCTCCCCAGGCTCTCTCGGCGATCCTGATGGATGCAGATACGGGCACAGTCATCTATGAAAAAAACAGTCGTGAAAAGCTTCCTCCAGCGAGCATCACCAAGATTATGACGATGTTGCTAACAATGGAGGCCATTCAGGATGGCAAGCTTAAGCTGACCGATAAAGTTCGTGCCAGCGAATATGCATCTTCAATGGGGGGCTCGCAAATTTTCTTGGAGCCGGGAGAAGAAATGACGGTCGATGAGATGCTGAAGGGAATTGCGATGGCTTCAGGCAACGACGCCTCTGTGGCGATGGCTGAGAAACTTGCAGGGTCTGAGCAGGCATTTGTTGAGATGATGAACGCCAAGGTGCAGCAACTCGGGCTCAAGGATACGCATTTTGCCAATTGCAACGGTTTACCCGTAGAGAATCACTATTCTTCTGCGCATGATATTGCGGTTATGAGTCGGGAGTTGTTGAAATACCCGCAAATTACGAAATATACGGGAGCCTATCAGGACTATTTGCGTAAGTCCTCAGTCAAGCCCTTTTGGCTGGTGAATACGAATAAACTTGTCCGTTTCTATACTGGAGCAGACGGGCTGAAAACAGGCTATACGGCAGAAGCAAAGTTCTGTCTTTCCGCTACCGCGAAGCGTGATGGCTTGCGTGTCGTGGCTGTCGTGCTCGGGGAGCCAAATACGAAGATACGCAACAATGAAGTGTCTTCCATGTTCGACTATGCATTTTCTCAATATACAATGAAATCCATATACAAGCCGGGTGAATTGCTGGGCAGCGTAAAAGTTGAAAAAGGCGTGTTGCCAGAGCTGAAAATTCAGGCTGATCGTTCTTACAGTGTGCTGGTGAAAAAAGGTGGCAACAAACAAACGTTGCGTCATGAATTGCAACTGGCCCCAAGCCTCAAAGCTCCTGTCCGGGCTGGTGATCCAGTTGGTAAGCTGGTCGTCTATCAGGATGGACAACGGCTTAAGGAGTTTAATATCACTTCGCCTGTGGCTATCGAGAAGGCCGGATGGTGGAAATTGTTTAGACGTACCATGTCGAACCTATTTTCTTTGTAGATTTTACGGGGTTTTCTTCTAGTTTTGTCGGAGGGCAGGAATCGTCTGCGGCTACGTAGAAATCCTTGTCCAAGACCGGGAGGAGAGTGAGCAAGCATGAACCTGCAAATTGAAATGGAGCATCACCGGGGGGTACTGATTGTAAGGCTGTCTGGTGAGCTTGATCACCATACGTCGGACATGGTCCGTATGCAAATGGATGAGGCGATTCAGCGCCGGCAATGCGAGCATATTGTGCTCAGCCTGAAGAATCTTCAGTTTATGGATAGCTCCGGCCTTGGCGTTATCTTGGGACGGTACAAACTGATCAAGCAAAAGGGCGGAAAAATGGCAGTCTGTGATGTCAATCCGCCAGTACACCGACTGCTGGATATGTCAGGGCTGTTCAAAATCATGCCCATTTATGACAACGAGGGAAATGCGCTCACGGAACTGGAGGTAGTGTCATGAGAGAAGGCACGGGTAACAATTTCATGAGCTTGCAGTTTGCTGCAAAATCCGAGAATGAAGCATTTGCTCGTGTGGCTGTCGCGGCCTTTATTTCCAGGCTTGATCCCACAATGGATGAGCTAAGTGATTTGAAAACCGTGGTGTCTGAAGCGGTGACAAACAGTATCATTCACGGCTATGACAGCGACCCGTCAGGTGTCGTAACGATTAGAGTCGGGATTGAAGCGGACGTGATCACGTTGGTTGTTGAGGACGCAGGCCGAGGAATTGAGGATCTAGAACTCGCCAAGCAGCCTTTATATACGTCCAAACCTGAATTGGAACGCTCCGGCATGGGCTTTACAATTATGGAAAATTTCATGGATGAGTTTGAAGCAGTCAGTGAGCCGGGCGGAGGCACGTCGGTCCGGATGAAGAAAAGGATTGAATCCAAGAAAGCTTTATATAATTAGGAGTTGATCCTATGGAAGCAGGAGGAAAAAAAACTTCGCACAGCTATTTAGAGGATGCGGAAGTCAAGCGGCTTATTGCATTGAGTCAATCCGGTGATAATGAGGCTCGTGAGACACTGGTCAATAGTAATATCCGGCTCGTCTGGTCTGTCGTGCAGCGCTTTATGAACCGGGGGTATGAACCTGACGATCTTTTTCAAATTGGTTGCATTGGCTTGTTAAAATCGGTGGATAAATTCGATCTCAGCTACGAAGTCAAATTTTCAACATATGCAGTACCGATGATTATCGGTGAGATTCAACGGTTCTTGCGTGATGACGGTACACTCAAGGTTAGCCGTTCCTTGAAGGAAACGGCCAATAAGGTCCGCAAAATGAAGGACGAGCTATCCAAACGGCTCAACCGCCTGCCTACAGTCAAGGAAGTTGCTGATGAGCTGGGAGTGACGCCAGAGGACGTTGTTTTTGCGCAGGAGGCCAATAAGCCGCCTACTTCAATTCACGAAACGGTGTTCGAAAATGACGGTGATCCGATTACACTTATGGATCAGATTGCTGACGAATCCCAGGAAAGATGGTTTGACAAGCTGGCACTCAATGAGGCCATTGGCGGACTATCTGAGCGGGAGCGGTTGATTGTGTACCTGCGCTATTACCGGGATCAGACGCAATCAGAGGTTGCAAGTCGGCTTGGTATTTCTCAGGTGCAGGTATCACGGCTGGAAAAAAAGATTTTACAACTGATCCGCGATCAGATTGCCCAATAATAACAGTCAGGATCTTAGTGAAATCCTTATGCTTACGTATTTTTAAAGGGTATTCCAAAGCCATTTTAATGGTCAGGGGTACTCTTTTTTGCGTGGGATAAAAGACAATACACAGAATAGGTTTCCTTGCTTCGTTCCATACTAACTGATAATTACGAGGATAAGGAGGGGATCGGATGACTCATACTCCGGCTCCTACAGTAGCTCCTATTGTCTACTTGCGGCTCCGCAGCCGTGTCCGCATGATACAAGGACAGGATTTACATTTGGGTGATGTAGCCAATTTGCTGACTAATCCTGAATGGGAAAAGGAACTGCTTGAGCTTGTTCTCAAGCGGCCGCAGCACCAGGACGGTAATCTGATACTGATAGATATGCTGCAGATCATAGCAAAAATTAGAGATCATATTCCGGGGGTCGTAGTTGAATCTCTTGGGAAGCCGCATGTACTTGTCGAACTCGTGGAGAAACCCCGTAAGCCGTCCAAAATACTGTTTGTTTTGGTATGGGTGCTTCTGTTTTTTGGCTCTGCGCTGACAATTATGAATTTTCATGCCGACGTTAGCATGATGGAAGTACAGGTTCGGATTGTGGAGATGATTACGGGACATAAGGATGAGCATCCGTACCTGTTTCAAATTGCTTACTCAATCGGCATCGGCTTTGGCATGATCGTTTTTTTTAATCACTTGTTCAAGAAAAATTGGAACGAGGAGCCGACACCGCTGGAGGTGGAAATGTATCTGTACCAGGAAAATGTGGATCAGTATGTTGTGGCAGAGGAATATGAAAAGATGGCCCGTCTGCAGACAAAGGCTAAGAAACCATGATATTTGTACAGGCTGCACTTCAGATTATTTTAGGTATTGCTGGGGGCCTTGCGGTGGGTAGCGGTGTAATTGCTTTTTTTATTGTGCTGGATATCATGCCGCGATTAGCTCAACTCACCCGTACGTATAAAAAATCACGTGCATACGAAAAAGCAATGATTATAGGTTCAGTGCTGGGGACTGTGGTCGATTTTTGGAACATTTGCTTGCCACTACCGGGCATATTTACATGGATACCTGGGCTATTTTGCGGAGTGTTTATTGGTTTGCTCGCCGCGGCTTTAACGGAGGTATTAAATCTCCTGCCTATACTCGCCAAGCGACTCCACATGACCGTGTATATGCTCGGTCTGCTAATGGCAATGGTGCTTGGTAAGGTGACGGGTTCCTTATTTGACTGGTTTGTATACAACCGTTAACAACGAAAGCGAAGGGGACAAGGAATATGGATCACAGAGCGGATCAAGAGCATCGGGAGCAGCATCAAGAAGACGGGGTAATCGGAAGGGAATATCATACTGGCGAAGAAAAGTTGAGTCCATGGCAGGAAAAGCAGGCGCAGGAATCTGCACGTTTTAAACACAAAAAAGAGAGTGAGCGATCTGATAACGTAGAGGAGTCCGTTCGCTACTGGCAGGCCGAAGATAATATATCGCCGAGGATGAAGGATAACAAGAATACACTTGAAACAGTATTAGGTTTGGGGGAGACCTTTGATGTCGTATTCAGGGAAATGACACTGGGAGGGCGTCATACTGGATATCTGTTCCTGAATACCTTTGCGAAGGATCAAATTATGCTTGAAGTGCTAAAGCGGCTCACCTATCTGACGCCGGATAATCTCTCTTCCGATGGACTACAAGCGTATTTCGAAAACTTTATTCCACATATTCAGGTGGAGAAGACAGATAAGATGTCAGTCGTCATTAACAAGGTACTGACGGGGATGAGTGCCTTTTTCATGGAAGGTGAACGTTTTTCCCTTATTCTGGATACCCGTAATTATCCGGTGCGTAGTCCAGAGGAACCCTCTTTGGAGCGGGTTGTGCGCGGTGCCCGCGACGGGTTTACTGAAACAATGCTTACAAATGTAGGTCTGGTACGCCGGCGTTTGCGGGACCCAGGACTTAAATTTGAGGCTATGCAGGTCGGACGCCGAACTCGAACGGACGTATGCTTGGGCTATATTGACGATATTGTAGATAAGGTGATGGTGGATACTGTACGAGACAAAATTAAAAATGTTAATTTGGATGGTATTCCGCTGGCCGATAAGCAATTAGAGGAGACGATTATCAATAAAGGTTGGAATCCATATCCATTAGTACGATATTCGGAGCGACCAGATGTCGTGGCATCGCATATTATGGAAGGGAGACTCGTTATTTTCGTAGATACCTCACCCAGCGTGATGATCTTGCCTACCACTTTTTTTGACTTGTGTCAGCATGCAGAAGAAAATCGGCAAACCGCTTTTATGGGAAGTTATTTGCGGTGGGTACGTTTTTTAGGCATATTCGCCTCAATGTTTCTGCTTCCGATGTGGCTGCTAATGGTCATCAATCCCGAATTAAAACCAGCTTTTCTTGATTTTATTGGTCCTCAAAAGGAAGCACATCTTCCGCTGATTGCACAGTTTATCATCGTGGAACTAGGGGTCGATCTCATGCGAATGGCGGCTGTGCATACTCCGACACCACTGGCTTCCGCTATGGGCTTGATCGCAGCCATTCTGGTCGGTGATATAGCGGTTAAGACGGGACTTTTCGTGAATGAGGTCGTGCTGTATATGGCTGTCGCTGCCATAGGAATGTTCGCAACACCGAGCTACGAGCTGGGGCTGGCAAATAGACTGATTCGACTATTCCTGCTGGTTGCTGTTGCGATTTTTCACGTACCGGGCTTTGTCGTGGGTACGACACTGATCATTTTGATGCTGACGCTGCATCGGTCATATAATTCTTCGTATTTGTGGCCGTTCATTCCTTTTAATGCCAAAGCGTTAGCTTCCATCTTGTTCCGTATGCCTGTACTAGATGCGGCTAACCGCCCGTCATCTAACAAAACGAGGGACAATACGCGTATGCCCCATACGGATGCCGACACAGATTCGAACTCAGGCAATGGACAGGAGCATTAATATAAATGATCTGCATAAAAATCCATTGTTCTTGATGTTTTTTTTGCTATACTGGTGTAAACATTCGATGGAATATGACTAGCTTGTTCCAGAAAGAGAGGCGCCAGAACATGTATTTGCATGGAAGCAGTAAAATTAACAGCAATGGACATTTGGAGATCGGCGGTTGTGATACAACGCTTTTGAAAGAGCGTTTTGGCACGCCGCTATATATTGTTGACGAACAGTTAGTCCGCCGGCGTTGCCGGGAATTCATAGAAGCTTTTCGTGAAACTGGATTGAAGTTTCAAGTTGCTTATGCAAGCAAAGCGTTTTGTGTTATGGCGATGTGCGCTTTAGCTGCTGAAGAAGGGATGTCGCTTGACGTTGTTTCCAGTGGAGAATTATTTACTGCGCTACAAGCAGGGTTCCCGGCAGAACGAATCCATTTTCACGGCAATAACAAAACACCGGAAGAAATTGAAATGGCGTTAGATGCGCAAATTGGTTGCTTCGTCGTCGATAGCGAAATGGAGTTGCATTTGTTGCAGGCCCTTGCCTCTGAGAAGGAACAGCAGGTGAATATCTTACTGCGGGTTACACCAGGGGTTGAGGCGCACACGCATGAATATATGGCCACAGGTCAAGAAGATTCGAAATTTGGCTTTGACATTGGGAACGGTACAGCACGCCAAGCAGTGGAACAGGCTATCAAGCTAGATCATCTTAACCTGCTGGGGGTACATTCTCATATCGGTTCGCAAATATTCGAAGTGAATGGCTTCCAAATGGCTGCTGAACGGGTTGCAGCTTTTTCCAGAGAAATTAAGGAACAGCTTCAGTTTTCTTTCAAAGTGATTAATCTGGGTGGGGGATTTGGCATTCGCTACACAGAGGAGGACACACCGCTGAAAGTTTCCACCTATGTGCAGGCTATCGGCGAAGCGGTGAAAACTTATTTTTCAGGACTTTACGATGAACTTCCAGAAATTTGGATTGAGCCGGGACGCAGTATTGTAGGCGATTCAGGCACGACCTTATATACGGTAGGAAGCATCAAGGATATTCCGCAAGTACGTAAATATGTTTCGGTAGATGGTGGGATGACAGATAATCCACGCCCTGCACTGTATCAGGCCAAGTATGAAGCGATGCTGGCTAATCGAGCGCAGGATACGAACGAAGAGACGGTGTCCATTGCGGGCAAATGCTGCGAAAGCGGCGATATGCTGATTTGGGATGTAGAGCTGCCTCGTATAAATAGCGGCGACTTGCTCGCTGTTGCCTCAACCGGAGCCTATAATTACTCGATGGCGAGTAATTATAACCGAATACGTCGACCTGCAGTTGTATTTGTCAACAACGGTGAGGCCGAGTTGGTGGTGCGTCGGGAAACCTACGAAGATATGGTACGCAACGATGTTGTGCCACAGCGCTTGGTTCGTGATCAAGCCAGTCCGGCGGTTCAGCCCAACGCCAAGATTACGGTTTCGTCCTGATTTTAACATTGTAAGATCAAGCAGGCCATTGAGTCGGTAATCATATACCGGGGTCAATGGCCCTTTTTTTTTGGACAAGACTTTGCTAAGCGCGGCAATTCATAGTAAACTGGAACTTGATGTTATTTAGTTCTCAAAACAGGTTGAAAAGGAGATACAAACAATGAAAAAAGGTAGAATAGATCTTGAAAACGGCGGTATCGTCGAAATTGACTTTTTCCCAGAAGAAGCTCCAAACACCGTTGCTAACTTTGAAAAGCTGGCAAACAGCGGTTACTACAACGGTTTGAGCTTCCACCGTGTCATTCCTGGCTTTGTTGCTCAAGGTGGTTGTCCGATCGGTAACGGTACAGGCGGTCCTGGTTACACGATTGACTGTGAAACAGCTACGAATACAACAAAGCATGCCAAAGGCGTTCTGTCCATGGCTCATGCAGGTCGCAACACAGGTGGCAGCCAATTCTTTATCTGCTACGCTCCACAACCACATTTAGATGGAGTACATACTGTATTTGGTAAAGTAACCAAAGGTATGGAATTCATTGATGCTGTAAAGCAAGGCGACAAAATGAAAGAGGTTAAAGTATTTGACGTGTAATTTTACCGTTAATTACATGATCTTTTTTAAATAGCGTTGCACCTAAGCCGTTCTGTCTTTGGACAGGACGGCTTTTGTTGTCTTTTGTTTGACGGTTTATTGATTTTCGCAATCACGTAGGCATTACAGTGCGTAAGATCACATTCGAAAAGTAAGTGTTGTGATAGCCTTTTCATAAGAATGCAATTTCCAATTTTTTTTATATGAGTATTCAAACTCGTTAAGGATTGGAAAAGAAGGGGGCTTATCACATTGTCTATTTTAACGAGCACAAATCGACTCGGATTTTTTGAAATCCGGCTGGAATCCATTGGTGGACTCGGCGCTAATCTGGCTGGCAAAATGTTGGCCGAAACCGGGGTGCTTGGTCTGGGGCTGAATGCTTCAAATTTTTCGTCCTACGGTTCGGAAAAAAAGGGAACTCCGGTTAAAAGTTTCGTCCGTTTCTGTGAGCCAGAAGTCGATATTCGGGATCACAGTCCGATTGAGCAACCGCATGTGGTAGGCATTTTCCATGAAACGTTATACAAAACGGTAAATGTAATCAGCGGACTGCCAGCGGATGGGATTGTAGTGGTTAATTCCACGCGTCCGGCAGAAGAAATACGGGCTGATTTGGGACTGGTATCCGGAACATTAGCGGTGGTGGATGCGATGGGCATCGCACTGGAAGAGCGAACCAAACTAAATACGTCCATGCTCGGTGCCTTGTTCCGTGTCTGTGACTTCCTGGACCCGGAAGCGATGAGATCGGTTATACGCAGTACCTTTGAAAAGAAAAATCCACTGTTAGTGGAACCTAATCTGCGTACGTTTAACCGTGGTTATGATGAAATGGAACTGCACGTATATCCGGTTACTGATGACGCGCAGGATCGGGTTTTTGAACGTCCGCAGCCATTGCTGGGATACGAAACGCAATTACTGGGGGGCGTTATTGCAACTCAGGGAAACAGCATAACGAGAGATGTTAGTGGTTCACGTCAGGGGTATGTGCCTGAATATGAAGTTGATAAATGTACCCATTGTGCCAAGTGTGATTCGATTTGCCCGGATTACTGTTTTGTATGGGAAGAGCAAGCAGACAAACGCGGAAGAATGATGCCATTTTTGCAAGGGATTGATTACCAGTATTGCAAAGGATGTCTGAAATGTGTAGATATTTGCCCATCGGGGGCACTAAGCTCGCGTCGCGAGCAATGGGGATGGGCTGAACAGAATCGAGTTGCCCACCAATTTCCGGTATATGAAGGAGGGCGTGCGTAATGGCAAAACTGGAGGAAGAACTCAAACAGACAGGCGCCGCGCAAGTGACAACGTTCGAATCCGGTAATGAAATGGCAGCAACGGCGGCTGCGCAGATTAATTATCATATGATGGGATATTTCCCGATTACTCCATCTACCGAGGTAGCGCAGTATCTAGATCAGATGAGAACGAGAGGTCAGCATAATATTAAGCTGGTTGCAGCAGACGGAGAACACGGATCGGCAGGGATTTGTTATGGAGCTGCCGCAGCGGGAGCGAGGGTGGTGAACGCCACTAGTTCGCAAGGTTTCCTGTACATGCTGGAGCAGTTACCTGTTCAGTCAGGTACCCGTTTTCCTATGGTTATGAATCTGGTGACACGAGCTGTCAGTGGTCCCCTAGATATTCGCGGAGATCATTCGGATCTGTACTATGGTTTGAATACAGGCTGGGTCATTTTGACGGCAAGTACACCACAGGCTGTGTATGATATGAACATTATGGCACTAAAAATTGCAGAGCACAGCGATGTTCGGCTGCCTGTAATGGTCGCATATGACGGTTTTTATACGTCCCATCAAAAACGTAAAGTGCAATATTTTGCCGATGCTGAGACCGTGCGTGGTTTTGTAGGTCCTAACCCGAACTTAAATTATCCGAATATTACGGATTTTGATCATCCTGTTACTGTGGGCGCGCATATGAACGGCGATGACTTGACGAATAATCATGTTCAGCTGTCCGAAGCACTGAAGCTGTCAGAAGGAGTATATGAGCAGGTAGCAGCAGAATATGCCGCTTTATCCGGTCGGGAATACCCGATTTTAGATCTGTATCAAATGGAGGATGCTGAGGTTGCGGTATTTCTGTTGAATTCGGCGGCTGAATCGGCCAAGGATGTGGCGGATCAACTCCGCGCGCGCGGAATTAAAGCTGGTGTGATACGTCCGAACATCATCCGACCGTTCCCAGCCGCACAACTGCGGGAAGCATTACGCAATGTCAAGGCGTTGCTGGTAGGTGAACGTGCAGACTCGTATGGGGCGGACGGCGGTAATTTAACGCATGAAATTAAAGCGGCCTTGCAGGAGGACCCGCTGAATCGGACACTCGTGTTGAGCCGTATCTTTGGCTTGGGCGGCAAAGATTTTTATGCAGAAGATGCAGAGGCGTTCTTCCAGCTTGCAATCGAGGCGGCAGAGGCCGGACGAGTAGAGAAGCCCTTTGATTACTACGGAATTAATTCGGGTTCACCGGACAAGGTGATGCCGCAAGTTATGCAGCCGCCACGTGGTAATGATTACCGTACGGGTCTGATTCAGGTTACGCCGGACGAGGAGACCGGGAAGCTCAAGGTCAAGGTACCCCCTTTGCGGTCGTTGACAACCAAACCACGGCGTCTTTCACCAGGCCACGGAGCTTGTCCAGGATGTGGGGCATTGTCTGCGCTGGAACTGTTTTTCAAAGGTATTGAAGGGGATATTGTCGTGCTGTTCCAGACAGGCTGCGTATATGTGACGACGACAGGGTATCCATATACATCACACAAACAACCGATGATCCACAATCTTTTTCAAAACGGGGCCGCTACCCTTTCAGGAGCGCTGGAAGCTTACATGGAAATGAAACGGCGTAATGAAATTGAGATGTCGGACGATCCGACCTTTATCATGATTAGTGGTGACGGTGGGATGGATATTGGTATGGGTTCTGCGATTGGTGCGGCTCTGCGTAATCATAAGCTAATCATGCTGGAATATGATAACGAGGGGTACATGAATACAGGTTCACAGCAATCTTACTCCACTCCGCTCGGTCACATGACCAGTACGTCGGGTGTAGGTAAAATGCAAAAAGGAAAGCAAGGGCATCACAAGGATACCGTGCAAATCATGGCTGCTTGTAACATTCCGTATGCTTTTACCGCTGCTGAAAGTCATCCGCAGGATATGCTGCGTAAAGCAGCCAAGGCTCAATGGTATGCAAACAACGTGGGTACGGCCTATGGTAAAATCCTGTGCGCCTGTCCGCTGAATTGGAAATCCGAAGACAGACTGGGTACCAGCATTGTGGGCGCCGCAGTCGAGTCCTGTTTCTTTCCTTTGTACGAAATAGAGCAAGGCAGTACGACGATTACGTACAATCCGGAGGACAAAGGAAAACGAATTCCAGCTGCTGAATGGCTGAAATTAATGGGTAAAACGAAGCATCTTATTAAGGAGGAGGCTACGCTGGCGACCTTTGAACAGGAGATTGAGCGTCGCTGGACTATCCTGAAAAAGAAACATGAAATTTCAGAGCTATAATCCTGTTTTTTGCATAATCATCGATTAACATTGTTAGCCGCTGTTACTGTAGTGGCTCGATCAAGATTCTTTGCGCTTTTTGCGCAAAGAATCTTTTTTGTCGTTTATGGGTTGAAGCATAAAAAAACAGGTAATGATTTCCGATATAGGAGTGGAGGCCTATAAGAGGCACGTTAAAAAGTTTTCTTCTGAATTTTAAGATGCAATGAGGTGCAGGTAATGATTAAGCTGAATACAGTTGAAATAATCGAAATTATAAAGAAGCAAATCCCTAAGGTTATGAACATCAAGCCAGTGGAACTCAAGTTTACGGATGATTTTGGACGGACCTCGCTGGCAGCGACAGAACACAAATTTACGCTGACGAACCAGCATTATTCTGCCAAGGTGATGGATTGCGTGTTAGAAACACAAGTACGCCCCATTTTAATGTGCGAAATTATTTATTTTCTAAAATGCGAGTTTATTGACGGACATGTTGATGTACGACTGGATTATGAAGCATGTTCTGAGGAAGGGCGAGGACCGGTTGCTTCAGCCGTAATTACCTTTGATCATGCAACAGAGCTGGGAGTCGAGGAACTGGCCGATCTGATTGACTTGGCGCTTCATATGAACGATAAAACCTGGTTTGAAGAACTCTCCAGCCAATATGTCAAAACCAAAGCAGGAGCTTCTATTTGATAACTTGCTTTTTTTAGAGGTCGGTGCTAATATACGTAACAAGTTTAATGTTAATTCAATTAAATAAGAGCAAGATCCTTCGGGGCGGGGCGAAATTCCCCACCGGCGGTGATGACATGTTTGTGGATCGTTTTTGTGAGAAACAGCATGGCTTAGTCCGTGACCCGGATGCTGAATGATCAGCAGAAGGTGGACCTGGTGCAAATCCGGGACCGACAGTATAGTCTGGATGGGAGAAGGATACGAAGCGCATGTGCATGACGTGACATGTGCCGATTTTTAGCATACCCAATTGTGCGTACGGCTTATTTCGTTGTAGGACAGCATCGGGCGATAGCTTGCTTAAGCTTTCTTTTTGATGGGTGTTCTGAGCGTATTTGGCTGTATACTCAGTCATGCTTTCTATTGGCAAACCTATGATTTCATGTCGTCTTAAGATGCAAATGAACTGCGCTTGTATACTACAAATGTGACTCTCATCACCCCCATGACGGATTGAATCCGAACTGGGGGTTTTTTGCGCTTATAGCTGATGAATTAGGGATAAACTGAGATGTAGTGGAAAGGAGTGAAGGCATGTTTACCGGATTGGTCGAGGAAGTGGGTCGTATTCAAACCATTTCCAAAAGCGGTGAAGCGATGGTGCTGGGGATTTCGGGTTCCGTGGTGTTGGGCGATTTAAAAATAGGAGACAGTGTCTCAGTGAATGGCGTTTGCCTGACGGCGATACAGATCGGTACGAAAGACTTTAAGGTTGATGTGATGCCGGAAACCTTTCGTAGCACTAATCTGAAAGAGTTGAGATCCGGCAGCCGAGTCAATCTGGAGCGAGCGATGGCGGCGAGTGGAAGGTTCGGAGGACATATCGTGCAAGGACATGTGGACGGGACGGGAACGATTCGCGGGGTGACATCAGACCAGAATGCAGTGGTGTTCGAAATTGAGCCTAAAAATCAAACATTATTTAAATATATTCTTCTCAAAGGGTCAATCACAATTGATGGTATAAGCCTCACAGTCGCACAGCGTACGGGAGATACCTTTGCCGTATCCATTATTCCCCACACCTTATCCGAAACGGCCTTACAAGCCAAACGTGAGGGGGATACCGTCAATATCGAATGCGATATTTTGGGCAAATATGTAGAACAGCTTTTAAATTACAGAGGTGCAACGGAGGCGGAGAGAGTAGAAAAAGCTCCTCTCAGTTTGGACTATTTGGCGAAATACGGCTTTGCCTGATATTGAATGGTAAACCTGTTTAGGAGCATTCGTGGCACAAGACATAAGGAGGAAAGTGTTATGGATAGAGGTAGCCAAACAAGTGCAATGGCAAACGTCATAGAGCATGGTGAGTTGGAACATGACGAAGAGATTCGTTTGGATTCCATCGAAGAAGCGTTGGAGGACTTGAAAAACGGTAAGGTTGTCATTGTAGTGGATGATGAACAGCGCGAAAATGAAGGCGATTTTATCGCTTTGGCTGAAAAAGCGTCGCCTGAGGTCATTAATTTCATGATTACAGAAGGTCGCGGGTTGGTCTGTGTGCCGATCACACGACAAAGAGCCGAGGCCTTGGAATTGCATCCTATGGTAAAGCAAAATACAGATTTCCACGGTACTGCCTTTACGGTATCGGTAGATCATATGGAGACAACAACGGGGATTTCAGCGGCCGAGCGTTCCTTGACTGTACGCGCCTTGGCAGACGAAGCAGTCACAGGAAGTGATTTCCGCAAGCCTGGTCACATGTTCCCGCTGATTGCTCGCGATGGGGGTGTCTTGCAGCGTGCTGGTCACACGGAGGCGGCTGTTGATCTGGCTCGACTCAGTGGCTTCAAGCCTGCTGGAGTCATTTGTGAAATTATAAAGGAAGATGGCTCAATGGCCCGCCTGCCTGATCTGGCATTGGTCGCTAAGCGACATCAATTGAAGCTGATCAGTATTCAGGATTTGGTGGACTACCGTCGTCGTTTGTCATTGTAAATAATTTAAATTAAGAGAGGTTGATTAATTATGGCACGTTTTCTAGAAGGTAATCTTGTATCGAACGGTTTAAAATATGGTATTGTGGTGGGCAGATTTAATGAGTTTATTACGAGCAAGCTGTTAAGCGGTGCAATTGACGCACTTCAACGACATGGTGCACAGGAAGATGAAATTGATGTAGCCTGGGTTCCGGGTGCATTTGAAATTTCACTAATTGCGCAAAAAATGGCTGCAAGCGGCAAATATGATGCCGTAATTACGCTGGGTACGGTCATCCGTGGTTCTACTTCACATTATGATATCGTCTGCAATGAAGTGGCCAAGGGTGTGGCAGCGAGCAGCCTAAAAACGGGAGTACCTGTTATTTTTGGGGTAGTGACTACAGAAAACATTGAACAGGCTATTGAACGAGCAGGTACGAAGGCTGGTAATAAAGGTTGGGATTCAGCACTGGCTGCGATTGAAATGGCCAATCTCGGCAAGCAATTTTAATGATAGGAATAGCTGATAGAACGGTATAAACTGCAAGGGGAAAAAAGGGATTGGATTGTTAAGCAAGGCGATGACGTATATACTACAGAAAGAGGGATTGATAACGCAGAGCATAAGTGCTATAGGGAAAGGTATTGTTGAATGATGATTGGAGTAAGGCAGGGGGAAGCACATTGACAGTCGTAAACTACAAGCTGGAAACATTCGAGGGTCCGCTGGATCTACTGTTGCATCTGATTGATAAAGCCGAAATCGACATTCAGGATATCCCGATTAGCGATATTACTGATCAGTATATGGCTTTTTTGCACAGTATGCAGGAGCTGGAACTGGACATTACGAGCGAGTTTCTGGTGATGGCGGCGACGCTCTTATCCATTAAGAGTAAATTGTTGCTTCCCAAGCCACCTGTGATGGAATATGACGATTTGGATTTTTATGAGGAAGAGGATTATGATCCACGTGAGGAACTGGTCCGCAAGCTGGTGGAGTATCGTAAATATAAAGGGATTGCTCGCCATCTAAGTGAACGTGAGTGGGAGCGGAGTCTAATTTATGGCAAAGAGCCAGAAGATCTGAGTGCATTCCTGCCCACTGAACCCGTAAATCCGGTGCATGGGCTGCATGCAAGCGATTTGGTCGCAGCCTTTCAGCGTGCTTTGCGCAAAGCAGAACGACGTACGACGGTAACCCGTGTTCATCGGGACGAAATTTCAGTCAAGGACCGTATCCGGCAAGTTATCGGGGCTTTAGAGATGGTGGGGAATGGAGGACGGCTGCTGTTCTCCAAGCTGATGCATGAGGATATGTATCGGCATGAAGTGGTTGTGACCTTTTTGGCTATCCTTGAACTGATGAAAATGAAGCAAATTTTCTGTTATCAGGAGAAGCTTTTCGATGATATTGTAATGGAGTGGAGAGGGGATTTACGGGTTAATGGATTATCTGAAGCTGAAATCAATTATTGAGGGACTGCTGTTTCTAGCAGGAGAGGAAGGGTTGTCCACCAAGCAGATCGCCGACATTGTAGAGCAGCAGCAAGAGCTGGTTGAACAGTGCCTGGAAGATATGAAGCAGGACATGGAGCAGGGGGGAAGAGGCCTGCAACTTGTCCGTATTGCCGGTCATTATCAGCTTGCAACTTTATCCGAACATGCACCTTACTTTGAAAAGCTCGCATACTCTCCGGCACGTGCGTCACTGTCTCAAGCTGCTTTGGAGACGCTGGCCATTGTGGCCTACCGCCAGCCCATTACAAGAGTTGAAATCGAAGAGATTCGGGGGGTTAAATCCGAGCGGGCCATACATACACTGGTCAACAAGGAGCTCATTGAAGAGAAAGGTCGAGCTGAAGCCATCGGACGGCCGATATTGTACGGAACGACGAAATCATTTTTGGATTATTTCGGTCTGGGCTCTCTGGCAGATCTACCGCAACCGGAGCTGTTCGAGAATTCGGACAATTTGGAGGAAGAGACTCAATTATTGTTCGAGCGTCTGGAGAGTAGCCAGCCTGCGGCCAACGATCTAGATCTTGAATCCCAATAAAGTTGCTCCGGATCTTGCGGTTCACTTATGTAAAAGTTCAAACAGACAGCCAGTCCTCATATCGTTGGGGGCTGGCTGTTGGTATTTTAAGATGCATGATTTTCCGGCGAACGGTCATACTATTTTTGCCATGATATTCTATAGCAAAAAGGTAGGGAGGACACGCCAGTGTGGAAATGGATCAGTATCGCCATCATCGTCGTTATATTACTTGTACTGGCAGTTCTGCTCTCTCGTATTCGTTTGAAGCTGAATATTGCCAAACATGACAATGATGATCGGGCGCATCTAGAGATCAGATTTCTATACGGGATGATAAAAATGAATTACGATGTGCCGGCCATTCTCATAACAGGGTTGAAAAAGGGGCTTCTCTATCGGCTAGATCGCAACAAAAACATACATAAAACGGATGCTTCCGTGGATAGCGGTAATATTGATACAGTAAAAATCAAGCAATTTATACATGATATACGGGTTTTGCTCAAGGGAACGAAATCCTTTAATAAATGGTTGCGACATACATTGGCACATGTGACGATGTCCAAAATGGAATGGTCTACCAACATTAGTCTTGCTGACGCGGCATATACAGCTACCTCAACTGGTATTTTGTGGGGATTAAAAACAACCTTGATCGGTTATGCTTCAAGCTTTGTACGCATGGATTGTACCCCTAAGCTGTATGTTGTGCCCTATTGGGTGGATCGCTTGCGTTTTACCACCACTTTGAACTGTGAAGCAAACGTATCGCTCGGCTATTTAATGTTCTCCATGCTCATCTTATCTTACCGCATATGGCGCGTTCCGGGTGGACCGGAGGCATGGAAACGGGTTTTTTTCAAAAAAAATGCGGCGGATCATCAAGCTAACAATGAATGGTAAACAGTGGAGAGAGGTGAGACTCAATCCTTTCTGAACTATCGAATGACATACATATTTCCTTGAACCCCTGCGCACAATAGCGAAAGAAAAGGCAGTCTACGCTTGAGATAAGCAGAGGAGGAATAAATCATGTCAGATCACCCGATTCAAGGGCTCATGCAAACCGCAATGGAAAACATCAAAGCCATGGTAGACGTGAATACGATTGTAGGAGACGCAGTGGAAACACCCGATGGTTCTGTTATTTTGCCAATCAGTAAGGTGGGATTTGGTTTCGCTGCCGGGGGAAGTGATTTTAACGTAGACGAAGAGGCACTTCATACTTCCTCGGCGTCGGGTAATCATAGCGGGAAGGAAGGGCATCCTTTTGGAGGCGGTAGCGGTGGTGGTGTATCTATTCATCCCATTGCTTTTCTGGTTGTTGGCAAACAGGGGGCACAAATCGTTCCATTGGACAATCAAACGCATCTGATTGAGAAGCTCATTGACTCCACGCCATACCTGATTGATAAGGTTCAGTCTATCTTCCGGAATTCAGGCGGCGACTTGCAGACTCCCCCCCCACAGGTACCTGTAGATGTTGCTACGGATCACAGTAATTCTGGCCCGGCTTACTTGTAAAAGTTATTGAAATTAAAAGCATTCTCTCAGGAAGGTATCCCAAAGCCGAGTATAGGCTAAGGAATACCTTCTTTTCTGCTTGTACTTGGGCCTATCCCCGAATATACTGCCTTCCCCCAATGAAAGCATGTATATGGTGACTGTATTCCTGTTGATATAAAGTATGCAGCGAGATTTCATTTTTTCGATTTCCTTCGGTAGCAAACTGCGATAGGTAGATGAAGTCCGGATAGATCACTTCATTCGTCAAATAAGCGGATACCGTGGCATCAGGCCGACGATGTTGATTCAGGGAATCGATAATACCTTTCGCCGGCAAGATGCCAATCCCATGTCCATAAAACAAGTCTTCCTTCAGCTTAACGACATTTTCTCCTTTCCATTCTAATGTTTCAGACGACACATCCGGATTGTTGAAATACAGAATATCGCCAGGAGCCGCTTTATGACTTCCTTCCTGCTGTATGAGCCTGAGGTCGCTGTCATAGTGCCAGTCATACAGCAGCATATCTGCAAAAATCCGATTAAACTCACTTTCCAGAATGGAATCCAGCACTCCATTGTACAGCACAATAACCATAGCTGTTGCACATTCAAAAGCGTATTGATGACCGTTTAAAAAGATATCTCTGATGCCTTGGGCTGGTGTGACACCTGCTTTGATCTGAAAGCCACCTTTTTCCGTTAAATTCCAAAATTGCGGGTTGCAACGTGCGGTAGCAAAAGTGGCAAAGGATACACCGCTTCGATGCAATGCTTCTGCGGACTCTACAATCCGCGATCTTAAAATCATTTCAAACTGTAGTCGCTGCATGTTATAACCCCTCGATCCATATTTAACGTTTAGTAACTAATATATATGTGCTCAGGAGGGCATGTTGCTTGGTTTGTGTAGAAAGAAAGCGAAAAAGGAGCAGCTAATGGCTAGTCCTGTAAAGGAATTTTCTGTTATAAAGGTGGACATACTTTGAACAGCTTGGACATAGAATGGTACAAGACTTGCTCAAAACCGGAGGAATCCAAATGTTTAAAAAAAAGCAACACATTCACGCGGACCACAGCCATTTCTTGAATAAGGCACGCGCATTTGTTTTGCCGCTGGTATTTCTGCTTATTTTGTCATTGCCGCTTACGTTGCTAAGTCCGCAGCCCGTTCGGGGAGCGATAAAAACAGAAGTAGCGCCGCCCGCATTAGGAACCCATGCACAGGCTGCTTCTTTAATTGATGTTACATCAGGAAGAATCATTTATTCTTCCGAAGGTGACCGGGAGCTACGTATTGCCAGCCTGACCAAAATTATGACAGCGATCGTGGCTATTGAACATGGACGCTTGCAGGACCGGGTAAAGGTGAGCCCAACCGCGTATGCCAAAGAAGGGTCCTCGCTTTTTTTGCAAATGGGTGAACAAATGTCATTGGAAAATATGCTGTACGGCTTAATGCTCCGTTCTGGTAATGATGCCGCTTCTGCCATTGCTGAGCATGTGGGGGGGACAGAAGAGGGATTTGTTCATTTGATGAACGACAAGGCGGTTCAGCTTGGGCTAAGCCATACACATTTTGCTAATCCGCACGGGCTGGATGCCGAGGGACATTATTCCTCAGCCAATGATATGGCCCGGCTTACTGCTTATGCGCTGCATAATCCAACTTTTGCCCGTATCGTAAAAACAGAATTGAAAAAAGCACCGAATCCCAACGATTCTTGGGATTACTCATGGCACAATAAAAACAAAATGCTGCGGCTGTATGACGGAGCTGATGGGGTGAAAACAGGCTTTACCAAAAAAGCGTTTCGCTGTCTGGTCAGTTCGGCTACACGGGACGGTCGTCAGCTCGCTGCTGTTACCTTGAATGACGGGGACGATTGGAACGATCATGCCCGTATGCTTGATTACGGATTCCGATATTATCCGCTCATTCCGATTACGGACAAGCAGCAACCTATCGATGGTTACCCACTATTAACAGGTACAAGCTTTGCCTATCCTTTACATGATGGCGAGAAAACCCAGTTGCACAAAAGACTGGTGTTGTATAAAAATTCCGCTTCTGCCGATAGAGCGGACGTATCTTTTGGCTTACGAGGACGGGTTGAATTCCTTTTGGAAGGTAAACTTATCGGTTCTGTTCCTGTGTATGCAAAAGGTAGTAAGCTGTCTGCTCAAAATACCGTACAGCCACAGAAGGAGACTCCAACTGCACAAGAACCTGCGAACAATACTCAGCAACGAGGTTGGACGAGCAGATGGAACGAAATCCTTAAAAATTTGTTTGGAGCATAGGGCAACCAGGAAATAGAGCTGTACGTGTCACATCATTGGGAAAAGGAGGAATCAGCCATGATTCATCTCATATGGGTGGCTTTGATTTGTATTGGATTTGTATTTGCTGCCGCGCAGGGAAATATTGAGGTGGTGACGAAAGCGGCTTTTGACGGGGCAACTACGGGGGTTACAGTGTGCTTTGGACTGATAAGTGTGCTGGTGTTCTGGATGGGCATGATGCGGCTGGCTGAAGATGGCGGGCTCTTACAGAAAATATCCAAGCTTCTTTCTCCTTTAGTTGCCTTTCTCTTCCCTGATGTTCCGCGTAATCATCCCGCTATGGGTTACATTCTGTCCAATATGAGCGCCAATCTGCTGGGCCTGGGGAATGCAGCCACACCGATGGGAATCAAGGCGATGCAAGAGCTGCAGACGCTCAATCCAGATAAGCAAACCGCCACACCAGCCATGTGTACGCTGCTCGCCCTGAATACAGCCAGTATTACGCTTATTCCTACGACGTTGATCGCGATACGGCTAAATTTTCATTCCGCACATCCGGCAGAAATCGTCGGTACGACACTGGTAGCGACCGCAATAGCCACCTTTGCTGCAATTGCGGCGGATCGTTGGTACCGTAGTCGAGAATTGCGCCGCCGTCCTCCGGCGATTCCGCCGTCCCAGTCATCCTTGGCGCCACTCGCCCCACCAGCACCAACATCTGCTGCCTCTTCAACTACGTTGCCCGCATCTTTACCTGCCGTTCCGCGAACGGGAATCACGGCTGCCAAGGGCAGGGACACCACTTGGAAAGGATGAGGGAGGCATGCTTAATTTTATAAACCTCGTATCGACTTGGGCCATTCCGGTTATTCTCGCTTTTATTCCTTTATATGCATATGCTAAAAAGGTCCCTGTCTACGATTCTTTTGTGGATGGAGCCAAAGACGGATTTTCTACCGCCATCAGCATTATTCCTCATCTCGTAGGCATGATGGTGGCGATTAGCATTTTTCGAGCATCCGGCGCCTTGGACTATTTGATCTCTTGGGTTACCCCTTGGATTAAACACTGGGGTGTACCGGGCGAGATATTGCCTTTAGGTTTGCTTCGTCCATTGACGGGCACTGGTTCACTTGCGTTTACGACGGATCTAATTCGCACCTATGGCCCGGATTCCATGATCGGTCGGATCGCTTCAACGATTCAGGGCAGCACAGACACGACGTTATATGTGCTAACTGTATATTTTGGTGCGGTAGGTATCCGCAATGGACGGTATGCTTTGAAGGTAGGACTATTTTCAGATGTGGTTGGTTTTGTGGCAGCTATTGCGATTTGCCTGCTTGTATTTTAATTTCTGCATCGTTTTTTGAACGGGGGTTGTGATTTTGCTCATGGATGGGTATCATTAGCATGAGGTGAATTAGCGAACATGGAAAGATTGCAGAAAATATTGGCCCAAGCTGGTGTAGCTTCCAGACGTAAATGTGAGGAGCTTATTCAGGCGGGTAGCGTGGAAGTGAACGGGGTTGTCGTAACTGAACTGGGAACGAAGGCAGACCCTGATCAAGATATGATTACGGTAAAGGGACGCCCGATCAAAACCGAGAAAAAAATCTATTTGATGATGAACAAACCTAAAGGGGTCATTACGAGCGCTTCCGATCCGGAAGGCCGTAAAATCGTGTCAGACTATCTGAAAGGCGTTAAGGAACGCGTATATCCGGTAGGACGTCTCGACTACGACACCGAAGGACTGCTGTTGCTTACCAATGATGGCGAGTTCGCCAATCTGCTGACCCATCCCAAGCATCATGTGCCCAAGACATATGTGGCAACAGTCAAAGGCGTTCCACATGGTACTGAGCTGGACAAGCTGAAAAAGGGAATCGTGCTGGAAGATGGCATTACTGCACCAGCCGAGGTAGAATATAAAGATGTAGATCCGAATGGTAAGGAGTCTGTGATCCAGATTACCATTTATGAAGGCAGAAATCGGCAGGTAAGACGGATGTTTGAGGCCATTTCACACCCAGTCATCAGACTCAAGCGGATAGCCTTCGGAGATCTTTTGCTACAAAACTTGAAGCGCGGTCTGACCAGACCCCTAACCAAGGACGAAATCAACCGTCTCATTCAACTTGCCAAATCAGACAACACGAAAAAGAAACGGACAGGACGGGGGTCATAACCCCGGCCTTTTTGGTGTAAAGAGACTGTTGGTTGAGAGTAAAGTTTGACCAAGCACGGGAAAATAGTAAAATAGAGAGAATGCTTTTTTTAGCGAAGGGGCTGGGAATATGTCAGAACAAAGCAACCGCATATTAATTGTAGATGATGAAGAACGCATTCGACGCCTTCTGCGGATGTATCTGGAAAAAGAAGGATATGCAATTGACGAAGCTGAGGATGGGGAGATTGCCCTCCAAAAAGCGACTGCAAGCGATTACAGCATTATTTTGCTAGATGTGATGCTTCCGGGGATGGATGGGATTGAGGTGTGTACACGGCTACGTCAGACCAAAGCTACACCTGTGATTATGCTGACTGCCAAAGGCGAGGAAGTGAACCGTGTACAAGGCTTTGAAGTCGGAGCTGATGATTATGTGGTTAAGCCCTTTAGCCCGCGAGAAGTCATTTACCGGGTAAAGGCGATTTTACGCCGTTCGTCGGAAACTGCCTTTTTAACGAAAGAAGCGGTACCAAGCAATAGTATTGTTTTTCCGAATCTTATCATTGAGCATGATGCGCACCGGGTAACTGCGGGTGGGATTGAAATCAGTCTCACGCCTAAAGAGTACGAGCTGTTGCATTATTTGGCGGTGTCACCAGATAAAGTCTTCTCACGCGAAGAACTGCTGAAAGACGTTTGGAATTACGAATTTTTTGGTGATCTGCGCACTGTGGATACGCATGTGAAACGGCTTCGTGAAAAGCTGAATAAGGTATCGCCAGAGGCAGCGGCTATGATTACGACCGTGTGGGGCGTAGGTTATAAGCTGGAGGTTCCAAAATAACGTGAACTTCTGGAGATCGCTGGTAGGCAAGCTGTGGATCACCATCATTTGTCTTGTAGGCTCTGTGCTTATTTTTCTAGGGCTTTTTTTATTGCCGTACATCAACAGAAATTTTGCGGCGTATGAATCGACGGAAATTAAGCATTTGTTCACCTATACATGCATTGTCGGATTTTTATTGACGACCTTTTTTGCCCTATTCCTTTTTACTAAAATCACACAGCCTATGCAGCTGTTGATTCAGGCGGCGAATGCGATTCGTGAGGGAAGGTATGATACTCGGCTTTCGCTGGTGACCAGTGATGAAATTGGAGAACTGGCGAAAACTTTTAATCATATGTCTACGGAACTGGAAGCAACGATCCGCAGTCTGAATGAGGAGAAAAACCATTTATCCAGCGTACTGCGAAGCATGTCTGATGCAGTAATCACCTTCGACAGAAGCGGACAAATCATCTTGACGAATCCGCCGGCACAAAGTCTATTGGATATCTGGAAAAAGCTGGAGTGGCAGGAACGTGATCTGGAGGAGTTTGGAGCTTCTGTACCTGAGCCTTTGCAGTCTCTGTTCCATACCGTTATGGACAGGGGAGAGGATGTCGGAGACTATATCCATGTCAAGAAGGGCTCCTGGTCGGTGCAGATGGCGCCTCTGTATACGGATAATGCAATCCGCGGTGCAGTAGCTGTGCTTAGAGATATTACGGAAGAAGTGAAGCTTGAGAAGATGCGGAGCGATTTTGTGGCCAACGTATCTCATGAAATCCGTACACCTTTATCTATGATGCAGGGCTACAGTGAGGCGTTGCTGGATGGTATGGCGGGTTCACCTGAAGAATCCGAGGAGCTGGTACAGGTCATCCATGATGAATCATTACGCATGGGAAGGTTAGTCAAAGATCTGCTTGATCTGGCCCGAATGGAGGCTGGGCATACAGACATGCACCGACAGGAAGTGGATGTGAATGAGCTGATCGAGCGTGTTCACCGTAAATTTACGGTACGATCCAAGGAACAGGGACTGACACTCGATTACCATGAGCAAGGCCAACGTTTGCTGCTGCCTGAGGCAGATGAAGACCGACTGGAGCAGGTATTGACCAACTTGCTGGATAATGCATTCAGACATACACCCGGTGGGAAAAAGGTTACTATTGCGACGGATCGAATTTTGGGAGAACGGCATGAGTTAATCCGTATTCGGATTAAGGATGAAGGTGTAGGCATTGCCAGCGAGGATCTACCTTATATTTTCGACCGCTTCTACAAGGCAGATAAGGCCAGAGTACGTGGTGAGGATAAAGGGACTGGTTTGGGGCTTGCTATTGTCAAGAACATTGTAGAGGCTCACGGAGGCTCTGTCTCTGCTGCCAGCGTATTGGGGGAAGGGACGGAATTTACTATTTTGCTGCCGATCTCCAACAAAACAAAGCTGAGTCTGTAAAAGGCTTATAAGCCCCAGCTGATATACCCCGGTTTGCAGGCATCCTCGGAAGAGGGTGCTTTTTGTTGAAAAATCAACATTTATCTTGTTCAACGTGGAACATCCTGTTTCATGCATGATGATTGCTCTCATGACAGATAACGGTATATGAGAAAAAGACGCCTGGGTAGCCAGGCGCCTCTCTTTATTATAAAACCATGGACTTCTCAATATGTCTGGAACTAATTTAGCACTACTTCTTGGGCAGTATTTAGTTCTGGCAAACCAACGAGTTGAATTAGCACGTCTTTTGGCACGGCTTTATCGACGGTCAGAATCATGATGGCTTCACCGCCGACAATTTTACGCCCTACTTGCATGGAAGCGATATTGACGCCGTTTTCTCCAAGCAAGGTGCCGACACGACCGATAATGCCTGGTTTATCATTGTGGGAGATGAGCAGGAAATGAGCTTCCGGTGCCACGTCTACCGGGAACTGGTTCAACCGAACAATCCGTTCACCATAGCCTGCCAGCAGGGTGCCAGATACACGTTGCTCTTCGCCGCTCTGCGTTTTGAGTGTAACGGTAATCAGGTTGGTAAAACCCTTGGTGGCGGGCGCCTGAGATACGACAAGATGGATGTCACGTGTTTTGGCCAGATGTACAGAGTTTACAATGTTCACATCGCTGCCCAGATGACGGCTAAGTACGCCTTTCAAAATATACCGTGTCAGCGGCTGTGTATCCACAGAGGACAAATCGCCAGCGTAATCTACCTGAATTTCACGTACAGCCTGATTCGTGATCTGAGCGGCAAAGCTGCCCAGCTTCTCTCCAAGCGAGAAATATGGCTGCAATTGCGTCATGACGTTGGATGGTACTGGAGGCATGTTGACCGCATTTTTAAAAGGCTCATCACGCAAAATATGCAGCACTTGCTCGGACACGTCGATAGCTACATTCTCCTGAGCTTCGACAGTCGAGGCACCCAGATGTGGTGTAACGATAATTTTCGGATGGCTCAGGAATGGGTGATCCTGTGCTGGCGGCTCTGACTCGAATACGTCAAAAGCTGCACCGGCAACGATACCTTCATCAATGGCTTCAACAAGAGCCATTTCATCGATAACTCCGCCCCGGGCACAGTTGATGATGCGCATTCCTTTTTTCATCACTTCAAACTGTGGACGAGCAATCATATGTTTCGTTTCCGGTGTTAATGGTGTGTGTACGGTCATAAAATCTGCGTTGCGGATAATTTCATCCACGCTCGCAAGCTTAATGCCCAACTTCTCAGCGCGTTCTTCCGTTAGAAATGGATCATAGCCGAGGATACTCATGCCAAATGCTTTGGCACGTTTAGCCACCTCACTGCCGATACGTCCCATGCCGAGGACTCCAAGTGTTTTGTTACGCAGTTCGACACCGAGGAATGTTTTACGATCCCATGTACCGCCAATGGTTTTGGCATATGCCTGTGGAATATGACGTGCTAGAGCCATCATCATCGCAAAAGTGTGCTCACATGTCGTAATTGTGTTGCCGTCAGGAGCGTTAATAACGATAATCCCGCGTTGTGTTGCTGCTTCGAGGTCGATGTTATCCACTCCGACCCCAGCTCGCCCTACAACCTTGAGGTTCTTACCTGCCGTCATGATGCGTTCGGTTACCCGAGTTTGACTTCGAACGAGTAATGCGTCATAGTCACCAATAATTTGAACCAATTCATCCTCGCTGAGACCTGTGTTCTTGTCCACCGTGACATCGTCTGCATCCATCAGTTGCTGGATGCCCAGGTCACTGATTGGATCGGATACTAATACTTTAAACATTTGGTTTCCTCCTCAAAGTTAACTTCTTTTATGGACAGGATGCACTTCAAACTGAAATACATTCCATAAAGAACATGAAAAAACTTGAAATGCTTCTAAAAGTACAGGAGAGCGGTGTAAAATACTAGTGTGATAACGCATTGACGCAGAAAAGGGATGGAATAGCATTATGCACCAAACTAACGACCAAAAGTCTTATGCGGAGACGCTTTGCGGTTTTCGGGCATCAAAAAAACCCCCGAATCACATACTATCTCCATAGTAAGGGACGAGAGTTATCGTGGTACCACCCTAATTCGCAGCCATTTCGCAATGGACTGCCTTCAGCGGTCATAAAATGACCGAAAGGATAACGGTTTTCTGCCGATTGCATCTAATGCCGGGAAATATTCCCCAGACCTCGGTGCAATAACTCAGGAGCGCTGAAAGTAGTTACTTCGTCACCGGCTTCCACCCAAGCACCGGTTCTCTGAGGACGAAATCAATACCTTTTCTCCATCATTGTTGTTGTCGCTAATAATTTTTTCATAATGTATCATGGCTTACATGGGCATGTCAATAGGACATGCGACATGTGAGGATAGCCGGCTAGATATATAGCTACAGAATGCGGAAAATTAAGATTTAAGTCTTCTTGAATCCGCCCGACTTTTTGGCTATGATGCTAAAGAAGACTATGCAGAGGACTAACTAACTATGAAAAAGCTTAAAGTGAAATGGAAAAGAGCGCAAATTCATGAATTGAACGACCGCTTGCTGCTTTACAATTTGTATCTAACTCAGGGGCTGACCCTGCTGATTGGCGCAATCTGGATATTTTTTCAGAAAAGAAATTTGTTAGAACTATTTGCATTGCCGAACACTCTGCACGTCTTATGGTGGGGATTGGGATTGGCCGCCGCTATGTTACTTGTGGACCTGTTGCTATCCCGGATTATGCCTGAGGATGCTATGGATGACGGTGGTATTAACCAAATGCTATTTCAAAATCGTCCAGTTTGGCATATTATTTGTATAGCAGCTATCGTTTCTATCTGTGAGGAACTCTTGTTCAGAGGTGCGATTCAGTACAGCTTTGGTCCTTATTGGACAAGCATTTTATTTGCGGTGATTCATATCCGATATTTACGGCATTGGATTCCCACTGGCTGGGTTTTTCTTAGCAGTTATGGATTGGGCTACATATATGTGCAGACCGGTAGTCTGTGGGCACCGATTATTTGTCATTTTGTGATTGACCTTATATCTGGTTTAGCGTTACGTTTTCGGAGGTATGAAGAATGAATCAGGGACTTAGCAGAGTGCAGACCTATGGTAGCCGTCGAAATGGTCGCAAAGGCAAGGAAGAGGACAGGTCAAAATCTAAACCAGTTCGCTCCCGTGCTTCACGGCCCGTGCCAGAATTGGCTCACGTTGCCGCTGCACCAGAAGTTGCTGTGACGATGGAGGGTGACACTCCTGCCAGTGAGTACCGAACGCGGGCAGAAATGTTTCCGTCCCGCCGTATTCGGGTAAGCAAGTGGTTTTTAAATTTTTTGAGCACTCTTTTTGTGCTGATTACTGCAGCATTACTGTGGTGGGGCGTCAAGGGTGCACCACCCATCAGTGAAATGCTTTGGTAATATAAAGTTATTATGGACGTCTGTGCTTAGGTCAAGGCGCGTAGTGATACGGCGAAAAGGCCTCCATCTCCACATGAATAACGGAGAATGGAGGCCTTAATTGCATCATCTATAGTTAATCCGGAGTATACGCAAGTGTCTACTAGCTGGCAGGAACCTCAATCCCTTGCGGATCGACAAATTGGTAACCCTTTTGCTCAAGGCGCGTCAATAGACTGTCCAGCGCCTCAGCTGTCCATGGCAGTTCGTGCATCAAGATATTGCTGCCTGGATGAAGTTGTTCTGTTACATTTTTGAGAAGTGCCTCCGTTTTATTAGGCCGATTCTTTTTCATTGTCCAGTCCAGAGAACCGACGGACCATGTCATGTATAGGAGACCGTTTTCCTTAGCGACCTTGCGACCTACGTCCCCGCCTGCACCATGAGGGGGGCGGAAGAAGACAGGGGCTTGGCCTGTAATGTCCTTAACAGCTTTTTGTACCGTTTCAATCTGTTTTTTGACCTCGGGCTCAGATTTGTTTTTCAGCACGATGTGATCCCAGCTATGGTTGCCGATGGGCTGTCCACGGTCATGGATAAGCTTAAGCAACTCAGGATGCTTTTTTACACGGTAACCGTTTACGAAGAAAATTGCTTTCGCTTTGTGTTTGTCCAGTACATCTATGATTTTGTTAATCATGGCTGCTTCCTTAGGACCATCATCAAAGGTCAATAACACGACTTTTTTTTCGGTACCTTGTTGGTCAGGGATTACATTGTAAGCTTTGTCCAAGTGATACATTTTGTTATTGGTAGTTGCAGATGTCGCAGCTCCTGTTTCGTTGCTTTCGCTGGTTTTATCATTTTGTGCATTGGTTTTATCCGCTGAGTTGTGATCATCACTGCCTGCTTGCTTACTGCTACTTTTTGGGGAAGAGACGTTGCTCTGATCTTTGGCGCTGTTACTTGAGTCAGAGGCTACCGAATCCTGCTGGTTGCTTGTTGCCGCAGATTCAGGCTTGGTTGCAGTGCAAGCACTAAGCAGCAGACATGCGGTGAACAAAATGGCTGCTGTTTTTGTACCCATTATTTCATCTCACCTTCCTGTATTTTATACCGTATGAGTTTGTCACTACTGACGAACACTATGCTTGATTCTACCACAAAGGGAGGTTCTAATTGTGAAAACATCTTCATTTTTCCTGGGAATCGTTTTGGGCGCTGTCGCAAGCTCTATGATCTCCCGTAACCGCAACATGTTGGGCTTATCTATGGACATAGGTGGAAAAAAAGGCGGCAATTTAGTGCAGCAAGCCCGTACTAAAATGATGGACGCGGCATTCCCCGGGATGGGCGAGATTACGCTCAATAAAGAAGACACCCATAAGGATCAAGACCATCATTCACAAACAGATAAAACCGCTTATAACGCCCATACTGCCAAGAACAAAGAAGAGAATATGAAGTTGATTAAAGACTTCATCAGCACAAGTCCCGATGTTAAACGTGAGGTCGAGCAAATTTTGAAAGAAACTCATACAGCCGTACCGGGATTGTAACCCAGAAACCTTTATTCCGAATCATTTTGCGGCTTTTTTGTAAAAGCCGTTCAAATGATTCTTTTTTTTATCTTTTTATTGCGTGCATTTACGATTATAAAATGATAACATGATTACATAGAACCATTTTCATCACAGGCATCATAATTGCATCATAATCTGTTAATAACACTCGGCTGCCAGGAGGAGGGTCCAGTATGAAAATAGAAAGATTAAGTCAGGACAAGATACGGATTTTCCTTACCTTTGACGATTTGAGCGAACGCGGTATTCAAAAAGACGATATGTGGCAAGAAATTCCTAGAGTTCATGAGCTGTTTACCGAAATGATGGATCAGGCATACAGTGAGCTGGGCTTCGACGCCACGGGACCGTTAGCTGTCGAAGTCTTTGCGCTTCCTGCTCAAGGAATGGTTGTTATCGTCACTCGGGGTAAATACGACCATCAACAGTATGGTTCGGGTCCCGATGAGGAGCTTCCAGAGGAAGTCTACGAAATGGAAGTCACGTTGGAGCAGAGTGATTCCATCGTTTATGCGTTTAGCGATTTCGAAGTACTCATAGAAGCGGCTCATATGCTTCGTAGCAACACTACGGAAGCAGGTAAGCTGTATCATTATAGAGGAAAATGGATTCTGCATTTGGAACCAGAAGAAGTAGAGGAGTCCAAGCTTGCCGCTTTAATCGCGGTTCTTGCTGAATTTGGAGAAGGCTCATCCGTTACACCAGCTATGTTGGAAGAGTACGGCAAACTGGTCATTCCTGAACAGGCAGTTGCTGTCATCTGCACTCATTTTGACAGCCGTTCTTGATTCGTTTTATCAAAAGTGATATTGAAGTGAATTTGTCGGCTCTGCGCTGAAAGCAGAGCCGACTCATTTTTATGGAGGGATGATCGGTGCTTCTGTTTTCAGTTATAGCGGCAGCCACAGCGCCGGGTCTCGCCTTATTGATGTATTTTTACTTGAAGGACAGGTATGATTCGGAGCCACTGCACATGGTTATTAAAGTGTTTTTGCTCGGCTTTTTGGTGGTTCTTCCTGTCATGATTTTTCAACGAGGGCTGCTGCTTTGGCTAGGGGATCACACGTTAATCCAGGCGTTCGGCATTTCAGCCGGAGTGGAAGAGTTTTTTAAATGGTTTCTGTTGTATCACATCATCTATAATCATACCGAGTTCGACGAGCCTTATGATGGTATTTTGTATGCGACCGCAGTCTCACTCGGATTTGCAACGGTTGAAAATCTGTTATATGCCTGGGCGGGCCATGCTTCGGTTAGCATGATGCTGATGAGATCATTGCTACCGGTATCCGGTCATGCGATGTTTGGCGTAATGATGGGCTACTACATGGGGAAGGCCAAGTTTTCAGAAGGCTTGAGGAGCAAATACATGTTGCTGCTGTCATTGGTGCTTCCATGGTTCTGGCACGGAGTATACGATTTGATTTTAACGAAATTTTCGCATGACTGGATCTGGTTTATCATTCCACTTATGGCCTTTCTATGGTATGGAGGAATGGCGAAGATCAGTCGGGCTAATAACCGTTCTCCTTTTCGTTTGTTAAAACGGGAAGAAAAGGTTAACATGTAACAAAATGGGACACACTGATCTGACAAACCTGTTAGAGAAAGAGGTGTCTTTTTTGCGTATAAAAGTTAGAATTCATTGTAAAAGATGCGGAGAACGCTTTGTGCTGAGAGGACGCATAGAGCAAGGACAGATTCAGACCGGCTTTAAACGCTGTATTTGCGATAACTGTGAGTTTATTGTTGAAGTCATGGAAAACCATGCATAAGAGAGCTTTCTTCTTGTCACACTATCGGTAGTGTACTTGAAGAAAGGAGACTCCCAATGTATAAGCGACTTAGTTCCGTATTGTTCCCGGTGGTTACCCTGATGATGATAGGAGCATTTGTGTGGGGTTATCAGCAAAGCCAGATGAGAAAAGAGGTGTCTCTTCAGGCAAATAGCATGTCGATAAAAGCGGAAAATCAATACCAGCGTGCGTTTCACGATTTGTCGTTTCATATGGATCAGCTGCATTCTCAACTCGGTAACGCGGTTGCTGTCCATAATACTTCACACGCGATGCACCGCAAATGTTTGATGAACGTGTGGAGGATTACAAGTGAGGCTCAAAATGAGGTTAATCAGTTGCCCCTCAATGTAATGCCTTTTAATCATGCTAAAGATTTGCTGTCACATCTATCTGCATTTTCGTATCAGACCGCTGTCCGTGATCTGGATCACGAGCCCTTAAACGAGAAAGAAATTTCGAACCTGAAAACGTTGTATAACAATTCCAAAGAAATTTCGAAAAACATGCAGGAAGTGCAGCAGAAAGTCATTAGCAAAAATTTGCGCTGGACGGATGTGGATATGGCGGCAGGTTCTCAAACTGGGCCGAAGGACAACACCATTATTGATGGCTTTAAAACCGTGGACAAAAAGGTGGAAAACTATAAAGAGCTGGATTGGGGACCGTCTGTAGCCAGCATCTATGATAAACGCTCTGTGAAAAAATTGAGTCTCCCGCCAGTAAATGCAGAACAAATTAAACAAAATGCTGCTGAATTTACAGGAAAACCGGAAAGTCAGATCAGGGTGAACGAAAACGGTAAAGGAACGGAATGGGCATCTTATACAGCTACCCTGCTAAATAAGAAGCAGCCTGTGGCCAGTATGGATTTTACGAAAAAAGGCGGCAAGCTTATTTCTTATCATGACATGAGGGCAGTAGGTCCTAAAAAAGCAACACGTAATGAAGCGATTCGCTATGCTAGTGAATACCTTGAACAAAAAGGTTACAAAGACATGAAGCCCGTTGCGTATGATGAAAGCGGGAATTTAGCTAACATTACATTTGTGAGCCAACAAGGGGATGTGATTATCTATCCAGAAAAAATCGCAGTCAGATCAGGCCTTGATAACGGACAAGTGATCGGTTTTCAAGCCAGTGATTATGTGTATGAGCATAGTCATCTCCGCCGCATACCGCAAGCGAAATTGAATTTGAATGCAGCACGAGCAAAATTGAATCCTGAGTTTCGTGAAACTTACCACCGTAAAGCCTTAATTGAAAATGAACTTTCGAATGAAGTTCTCTGTTATGAATTTGGTGGTAAAATCAATGGTTCCGTTTACCGGATATACATTAACGCCAATACGGGGATGGAAGAAACGATTGAAGAGGTTAAAGATTCAGATGAACCTCAGGTTACTGCAAGTAATGTCTAGTTGATTACATGAAAATGAATCAATAGTCACTCTAAACCTCCTTCATGAAGGAGGTTTTTTGTGCTTTAGTCATAGATCAAACAAATATTATGCTTAATATAGGCACAAAGTCGTGGTATTATATACCTTAATTAGAGCTTTTAATGGACAAGGATGGTGGATCATTTGTTTCCCAAAATTAATGATGTGTTATACATACAAGTGGCAGGTACTGACCATAAGGACGAGATTTTTGAATTTAAGTCTCGTATTGCAGAAGAGGAGTCACAGAACTTTTTAATTGAAATTCCTATGTCACAAACAAGTGGGCATTTGAAAAAATTGTTTCTAGGGGAAGAACTGTCTATATTTTTTTTGAGCGAGGGTGGGATTAAAAATTATTTTAATACCCACGTTACGGGTTTCAAAGAGGATATCCTCCGGATGATTCGTATCCACAAACCTGCTCCAGACAGCATCAGCAAAATTCAGCGTCGAAACTTTCTTCGGGTTAAGGCCAACTTGGAAATTGCTGTAAAGCATGGTGCGAACGAGTCCAGATTTGTAGCAGAGACACATGATGTAGGAGGTGGGGGTGTTTCTTTTCACACCCAGGGAACTCATCATCTTGAAGAAGGAGAATCATTGTCTTGCTGGATTTTAGTTCCATATAAAAACGGTACTCAGGAGCATGTTCCGTTCCAATCTGAAATTGTGCGCATTCAGCAGATGGAAAACGGTCGCAAACTCATTATGCTGAAATATGAGGAAATCGCTGATCAGGAGCGTCAAAAACTGATTAAATATTGCTTTGAAAGACAGCTGGAATTCCGGGGGAAATCTTAATCATCCGAAATTTTTCTTTTTTAGTAAACCTGTCGCTTATTTTGCATCGCCTATAAATGTGTGGTATAATTTTCACGTCGCAGGCAATGCCTGCTTTTTTCTTGAGGTTAGGTTAGGAGGAATTCCCTGTTGGCAAGGCAACATGTATCTTCAATTAACAAAATAAATGTAGCCATTGATGGACCTGCTGGTGCAGGGAAAAGTACAGTGGCCCGCTTGGTGGCGAAAGCACTTTCTTATGTATATGTAGATACTGGAGCCATGTACCGAGCAGCAACGTGGTACATGATGCGTAAGGAAATTCCTGCAGAAAATGTACAAAAAGTGCTTCAACATGTACCTGAGCTGGTGATTGAATTAGTACCGGACCCCACAGGCCAAAAGGTTTATTGTAACGGGGAAGATGTAACCACTGTGATCCGTTCGATGGAAGTGACTAGCAACGTGTCACAGTATTCAAGTATTGCTGGTTTACGGACACGTTTGACTGAAAACCAGCGTGAGATGGCTGCACGCAAGGGTGTCGTTATGGATGGTCGCGATATTGGAACAACTGTACTTCCCGATGCGGAAGTCAAGGTGTTCATGACCGCAAGTGTTCAGGAACGTGCCTCCCGCCGTTTTAAAGAACTGAGCGAAACTGATGATATCACTCTGGAGCAACTGGAACGTGACATTGCGGCACGTGACAAGCTTGACGAGGAGAGGGAGGTATCTCCGCTTCGTTGCAGTGAGGACGCCATCGTGCTCGATACGACCCAAATGGGCATTCAGGATGTCGTTGATACGATCGTATCTTATTGCTTAACGGAGAAGGATGGAGAGATCAGCCAATGATATATACTGTATGCGCCAGTATTTTGCGTCTCATTTACCGCGTTCTGTTTAGACTTGAGGCGGTAGGCAGGGAAAATGTTCCTGCTGAGGGTGGAGTGCTGTTGTGTTCTAATCATATTAGTAATCTTGACCCTCCTACAGTTGGTATTTTGCTGAAAAGAAAGGTTCACTTTATGGCAAAAGCCGAGCTGTTTAATGTTCCTGTACTGGGTCCACTAATTGGGAAACTGGGAGCTTTTCCAGTCAAACGTGGCGGTGTAAGTAAGGAATCCATTAAGTTGGCATTGAACATTTTGCGTGATGGTAAGGTTATGGGAATCTTTCCCGAAGGTTCCAGAGGAGCTGGGGGAATCGGTAAAAAGGGTGCTGCAAGCTTTGCGCTACGCAGTGGAGCGGCTGCCGTTCCGGTCGCCATTATTGGTGATTACAAGCTTTTCCGTAAAACGAAAGTGTTATACGGTAAACCTGTCAATTTGGAAGCTTACCAAAAGGGTGCCGATATCGAAGGAGATCCACTTGAACTGGCAACAGAAGCAATTATGTCTCGTATTCGCACGATGAAGGAAACGGGTAAGCCTACGAATAACTGAAAGGCTTGTATGAATTGTGTCTAAGCTCGGAAAACTAGAACAAAAGTTTATTTATGTTTTGAACTCTGCCATGCGCAGGTTTAAATAAATGGTTTTTTTTGAATTGAGGAGGGTATTGACATGTCGGAAGAAATTAAAAATCAAGAAGCTGCTGAAGCGGCAAATCAAGACGAGCTCGATCAAATCGTCTCCCTGAAAAAAGGTGACACCGTTAAGGGTACAATCGTGAAATTGGAAGATAACCAAGCGGTAGTAAGCATTGGATATAAATACGATGGAATTATTCCAATTCGCGAGTTGTCTTCTGGTCTGGATAACGCAGAAGAAGCAGTACAAGTAGGCCAAGAGGTTGAAGCTAGAATTATCAGCATTGACGATGGCAAGGAAAAACTTGTTCTGTCCAAACGTGCAATCGACAGTGAAAATGCTTGGGAAAAGTTGGAGCAACTGTTCGAAAGCAAAGAAGTATTTGAAGTCGTTGTAAATGATGTCGTTAAAGGCGGCATCGTGGTAGACGTGGGTCTGCGCGGATTTATCCCTGCATCCATGGTAGAACGTCACTTCGTAGAAGATTTCAGTGATTACAAAGGCCGCACATTGCGTGTTGTTGTAAAAGAACTGGATCGTGAAAATAACAAAGTGATTCTTTCTCAAAAAGACGTTCTGGAAGCAGAATTCGAAGCCAACAAGCTTAAAGTAATGGCTGAGCTGAAAGAAGGCCAAGAAATCGTAGGTACGGTTCAACGTCTTACTCAGTTCGGTGCTTTCGTAGATGTTGGCGGCGTGGATGGTCTTGTTCACGTATCTGAAATTGCTTGGACTCATGTCGATAAGCCTTCTGATGCAGTTTCTGAAGGAGACCAAGTGAAAGTAAAAGTCTTGAAAGTAGATCCTGAAAAAGGAAAAATCAGCCTGAGCATGAAAGCTGCACAGCCTGGTCCTTGGGAATCGGCTGCTGGACAATTCAACAACAATGACATCGTAACAGGTGTTGTAAAACGTCTGGTTAACTTCGGCGCATTCGTTGAAATCGCTCCTGGCGTGGAAGGTTTGGTTCATATTTCCCAAATTTCCCACAAACACATTGGAACTCCACAAGAAGTTCTGGAAGAAGGGCAAGAAGTGAAAGTTAAAATTCTTGAAATGAATCCTTCCGAAAAACGTGTTAGCCTGAGCATTAAAGAAACTGAGGAAGCTCCTGAAGCTGCTCCTAAAGCAGAAAGAGCACCACGTGCATCTCGTGCACCTCGTGAGGAACTGAATAATCCTAACGTTTCCCTCAATAATTCCGGTCTGAGCATCACGCTCGGCGAGCGTTTTGGCGATAAGCTGAACAAATTTAAATGAGTTTAAATCAATACATTTTATAATATGCATAACGTACACCATCGGCGGACCCAGAGGGTTCGCCGATTGTTGTTACGTGACCATATCGCCAATAGGTATGTTTTTTGCTATGATGATAGCGGAAGAATTGACAGGAGGAGTGAATTTATGGCAAGACCCGTTGTGGCTATCGTTGGTCGTCCGAATGTGGGCAAGTCCACTATTTTTAATCGGATAATCGGGGATCGTTTGTCCATCGTGGAAGATAAACCCGGAATCACTCGTGACCGTATATACGGTATATCGGAGTGGAATGGTAAATCCTTCAGTATTATTGACACCGGCGGCATTGAGATTGATGGTGAGGATGTCATTTTAAAATCCATCCGTATGCAGGCCGAACTTGCAATAGAAGAAGCAGATGTAATTGTATTTATGAGTGATGCGAAAGCAGGAATTACACAGTCAGATGAAGAGGTTGCTCAAATGCTATATCGTTCGGGTAAACCGATCATCGTAGCTGTCAACAAGGTGGACAACCTCAGTCGCGCCGATCTGATTTATGAGTTTTATTCTTATGGATTTGGTGATCCAATCGCTGTTTCTGGTAGCCATGGTACAGGGATAGGCGATCTGCTAGATGCCATTACATCCAATTTGCCTGAGCTGGAAGAAGATCACTATGATGAAGACGTTATTCGTGTTGCCTTGATCGGCCGCCCGAATGTAGGTAAGTCTTCACTGGTTAACGCCATTCTGGGAGAAGAGCGGGTTATCGTTAGTGACATTGCAGGTACGACACGTGATGCAATTGATACACCCTTTGAAAAAGACGGTCAAAAGTATGTACTGATTGATACGGCAGGTATGCGTAAACGTGGCAAGGTATATGAAACGACCGAAAAATATAGTGTAATGCGTGCCATGCGTGCCATTGAGCGTGCAGATGTTGTATTGGTCGTTATTAACGGCGAGGAAGGCATTATTGAACAGGATAAGCACATTGCTGGCTATGCTTATGAAGCGGGTAAAGCTTCGCTGTTTGTCGTTAACAAATGGGATGTCGTGGACAAGGACGACAAAACGATGCACCAGTTTGAAACGAAAATTCGCGATCACTTTTTGTTTATGACATATGCTCCGATTGTGTTCTTGTCTGCAAAAACGAAGCAACGCCTGCAAAAGCTGCTTCCTGTTGTACAGCATGTGGCACAGCAGCATGTGTTGCGTATTCAGACACATTTGCTGAATGATGTAATTTCCGATGCGGTTGCCATCAATCCTCCACCAACAGACAAGGGACGTCGTCTGCGCATTAACTATGTGACCCAGGTTGCTGTTAAGCCGCCTACGATGGTTGTATTCGTAAACGATCCAGAAATAATGCACTTCTCGTATGAGCGTTATCTGGAGAACAAAATCCGCGCCGCCTTCAATTTTGAAGGAACTCCAATTCGAATCTTTACACGGCGCAAGTCTGACGAAAGTTAGGAGCGAATAGGTTGATTTTACAAATCGTTGCCATCGTACTCAGTTACTTGCTTGGCTCTGTCAGCTTTAGTTTGCTGTATGGAAAATTAAAAGGAATCGACATTCGCCAACATGGGAGCGGCAATGCCGGTGCGACGAATACGCTGCGTGTGCTTGGAAAAGGCCCAGCTATTCTGGTACTGCTGCTGGACGTACTTAAAGGGGTTATTGCGGTACTAATAGGGCACTGGTTAGGTGGGGAATCATCCTGGGTACCGGGTTTGTGCGGCATCGCGGCGATTGCGGGCCATAACTGGCCGGTATATTTTCACTTCCGTGGAGGAAAAGGTATTGCGACTGCTATTGGTGTATTGGCATCGCTTGCCTTACTGCCCGCACTATATGCCGGAATCATTGCGATACTTGCAATCGTAATGACGCGTTACGTATCCCTTGGATCGCTCATTTTTGTCATTTTGACCCCTTGGATATTACTCGTGCTTGGTTTTGCATGGCCGTTATTCTGGACGGCTCTAATCATTTGTCTGTTCGCTGTGTGGAGACACCGTACCAACATAGTCAAGCTGGTGCGGGGGAATGAGAATAAGCTTGGCTCCAAAGGAGGAGATCGTCTTGTCTGAGAAAATAGCTGTGCTGGTCGCGGGGAGTTGGGGAACAGCCCTGGCTTCCGTTCTTGCGGCCAATAACAACGATGTCTCTGTCTGGACGAGAAACGAGCAGCAAGCAGCTGAAATCAATGAGAAGCATACAAATGAGCATTATTTACCGGGCTCTATTTTGTCTGATCGCATTTCAGCTACAACTGATATGCAGACTGCGGTATCTGGTGCTAAAGCAGTGATAATCGTATCTCCTTCTGCTGCTGCTCGTCAGGTAGCACGTAGTCTGAAAGCTCATTTTAGCAAGGATATGCTGGTAGTGCATGCCATTAAAGGTTTTGAAACAGAAACGCTTAAACGTATGTCCACGGTGATCTCGGAAGAACTGGAAGTCGCGGAGGGCGATATTGCCGTGCTGTCTGGTCCGAGTCATGCGGAAGAAGTGGTGAGGAAATGTCCTACAACGGTCGTTGTAGCTTCCTCCAATGAGCAGGCTGCACAGGCTGCTCAGGGGCTGTTCATGAACTCCTATTTCCGTGTCTATACAAACCGCGATTTGCTAGGCGTGGAACTGTCCGGGGCGCTAAAAAACATTATCGCATTGGGTGCGGGAATGTCAGATGGACTTGGTTTCGGTGATAATGCCAAAGCGGCTTTATTGACCCGTGGATTGGCTGAAATTACCCGTGCCGGAGTTGAGATGGGTGCTAATCCATTAACCTTTGCCGGTCTGGCTGGGATTGGCGATCTAGTGGTCACGGCAACGAGTCGTCACAGTCGCAACTGGCGTGCAGGGTCACTATTAGGACAGGGCCAACAGCTTGATGATGTGCTGGAATCTATGGGCATGGTCGTAGAGGGGATTCGAACGACAAAAGCGGCATACGCCATCTCTCAAAAATTAGGTGTTCAGATGCCTATTACAGAGGTACTGTATGGAGTACTGTTTGAAGGACGTGACGTCCGTAAGGCCGTTGAGGCGCTGATGGGTCGCGACCCTAAGACCGAGATGGAAGTCATGCCACTTCAGACTTGGGAGCAATGGCATTCTTAAAGGCTCAGATGAGCTTTAATAATATAAAGGCTGTCTCATGGTAGATTTTTTCTATAATGAGATAGCCTTTTTTAGTTAGGCGTTTGGCATGTCTTATGTACGCTTAATCACCTTTTGTCTCCGCCACTCATAGACTGAGTTGAGCAATGGCGGAGGAGGGGAGATTATGAATAAAAACTTTCCGAAAGATGCATTGAAGGCCATTAACAAAAAAGGCGGCAAAAACATATCCGAAAATGCAGTGAAAAAGCTGGCAGGCACGGTAAAGGCGGACACGCTTCAAAGCGAAGCGCAACTGCGTCAGCTTATCAAGCAAGTGTCTGCGATGGCCAACATTCCGGTGTCGGAAGATACAGTAAGGGATATTGTTGGTGCCGTCAAAAAGAGCGGAATGAATCCTTCCAATATGGAAGCGTTGATGAAAATGATGATGAAAAAATAGACCGCTGGCCGCACGCCAGTTAGTATTATTCACCGTGGACCGGGAAGGTTCGCGGTTTTTTTATATTTTGGAGTGGGTAACCGCTTTTACAGTACACAAAATATCGAACTGCCCTGTCGAACATGTTATAATGATGCCCATCAGGAAACGGAAGGAAAGACAGCAAAGGAGGAAACAATGTTGAAGGAGGCAATATCATCGGTGTTAGTAGACAGGCTTCCTCACAATCTGGCAGTTGCGCTGAGTAGCTTGGCTGAGAACTGGTCAACAGTGTCGGTTCCGTGGATGCTAGGCGGGAGTTGTTCACTACTTGTACATGAAGTTGAACTGGATCGCCTGCCTCGGGACATTGATATTTATGCGGATATTCATGCAGCAAAGCAACTTCATGCGCACCCCCTGGGTATGAGTATAGATCGACAGCAGGTTGATCGTAGCGGCTCTTACGTTTCATTGCTGAGCCACTATGATCTGGAGGGATTTCCAGTCGAGTTGGTGGGGGGATTTGAAGTATTATGTGACGGAGCGTTATACCGCTTAGAGATCGAGCGACTACTTTGGTCGGCTGGTGTTCAGCTTGAGCTGGGGAGTGCTTCACTGCGTCTGATGCCGCTCAGTCATGAACTTTTATTCAATATATTGCGAAATCGACCCGACCGATATAAAGCGATTGCAGAAGTCATGAAGCGCGACCCGCGACGTCATATAATTGTACTGAAGCAGCTACTAGTCAGTAATATTTGGAATGAGGAGCAATTGGACAAGCTTGTAGAACTTCTGCCTTGGCCAGAGTTGCACTCCGTCATCCAGATGGGCAATGAAGTATAAGTTGTGTGTGTTAGGAGAAAGACAACTGGAGGACTATTCATGAATGTGCAGATTACGTTTAGGCCGTCAGGTAGGCGCGTACAGGTCGGTCAGGGTACGTCATTGCTTCAGGCTGCTCGTAAAGCGGGTGTATATATCCCCACTCGTTGTGACGGAAAAGCAGCCTGTCTGATGTGTAAGGTACAAATATCACCGGAATGGGCTGAATTTGCAGACCAACCCAGAGATGCAGAGCAGCGTAAGCTGGGGCCTTTACTGGATGAAGGAATGCGCTTATCCTGCCAGGCACGTGTCCAAGGCGATATGGAGGTAACCATACCGGAGGATAGGCTCAAGGCGGCTATCAGACGGCAACTGGAGCGTCAGGCGCTGGATGATGAACTGTGGTAATGCCGATTATATCAGGAGAATAGAAAAAGGATGTTTCCGACGACTCTAAACGGTCAGGAGAAACATCCTTTTTTTATTTAATCTAGCGACGAAGTCATGGGAGAGTCCTGCCCCGCATATATTAGGTGAGTGGAACCAAACGTAAAATATCGTTTCTGCAATGATCGCTCTGTCGTAATCTATTTTTCAAAAAACTAAACATATTTTACGGAGGGGATACATATGATGGTATCAGTCCAAATGCATGTACGAGTTTACGCCGTTTCGCCGATTCCATCAGTCTCCTGAATCTCGGCGGCGGACGACTTCCGGGCATTTTAAAGGCTGTTCTGCCGCATCTGGGATCAAGCAGTTGGTTGAACACGAAGCGGATGCTCTTTAAGCATTTTTCCTTCGGAGACTTTTTAGGAGGGGATTTCATTGGAGAAAGTAGACATTTTTAAAGACATTGCCGAACGTACCGGAGGAGACATTTATCTTGGGGTCGTCGGCGCAGTCCGAACAGGAAAATCAACGTTTATCAAGCGGTTTATGGAGACGATTGTTCTGCCAAACATTACAAGTGAGGCGGACCGTGCCCGCGCCGTAGACGAGTTGCCGCAAAGTGCGGCAGGCAAGACGATCATGACGACGGAGCCTAAATTCGTACCGAATAATGCCGTCCAGATCAAAGTAACGGAAGGACTGGATGTGAATGTACGTCTGGTTGACTGTGTAGGATATGCAGTAGAAGGAGCAAAAGGGTACGAGGATGAAAATGGTCCGAGGATGATCTCCACACCATGGTTCGAAGAACCCATTCCTTTTCAGGAAGCGGCAGAAATTGGTACACGCAAGGTTATTCAGGAGCATTCGACGCTCGGTGTGGTAGTCACTACAGACGGCACGATTGCGGAAATCCCGCGCAGCTCTTATGTAGAGTCGGAGGAACGCGTCATTGAGGAGTTGAAGGAAGTTGGCAAACCATTTGTTTTGGTTATCAACTCCACGCATCCTCGCAGTGATGAAACACTCCAGCTTCGCGGTGAGCTGGCTGCCAAGTACGATATACCAGTTATGACACTCAGCGCGGCGACGATGACGGAAGATGATGTTACAGGCGTACTTCGTGAAGTATTGTATGAATTTCCGGTGCATGAGGTGAATGTAAACCTGCCGAGCTGGGTCATGGTACTGAACGAAGAGCACTGGCTGCGTAGCAATTATGAAAATTCCGTTCGCGATACGGTTAAAGATATTCGACGCCTGCGTGATGTAGATCGAGTGGTTGGCCAGTTTATGGAATATGAATTCATCGACAGGGCCGGATTGAGCGGGATGAATATGGGGCAGGGCGTAGCTGAAATTGATCTGTATGCTCCCGATGAGCTGTATGACCAGATTTTGGTCGAAGTCGTCGGGGTAGAGATTCGTGGCAAGGATCATTTGCTGCAAATGATGCAGGATTTTGCCCATGCCAAACGAGAGTACGACCGCTTCGCCGAGGCGCTGGAAATGGTCAAGACAACGGGATATGGCATTGCCGCGCCGTCGTTATCTGAGATGGCACTAGACGATCCGCAGTTGATTCGTCAGGGTACAAGGTTTGGTGTGCGGCTCAAGGCGACAGCACCTTCTATACACATGATTCGTGTCGATGTGGAATCGGAATTTGCTCCGATTATCGGAACAGAGAAGCAAAGTGAAGAGCTTATGCGCTATCTGATGCAAGATTTTGAGAATGACCCAATCAAAATTTGGGAGTCAGACATTTTCGGACGTTCGCTGCATTCCATTGTACGGGAAGGCATTCAGGGTAAAATCGCCATGATGCCGGACAATGCACGCTATAAGCTGCAGGAAACGCTGGGTCGTATCATTAATGAAGGCTCCGGCGGTCTCATTGCTATTATTCTTTAAGGGTAAGCCACACCTAAAAAATGTATAAGAGAAATACCGTGGAGAGCAATTTGCTCTCTACGGTTCGCAAAAACAAAATATTAGACTGACCTCCAAAACCAGACAGGGGTAGCCATGGACGAGAAAATAAAGTCCTAGACTACCTCTGTTTTTATTGAGCTTTTCGTTTCTCGTAGCAGGATGTAGGTTCAAATATAACAATCCGATTAATGAGTTTCACAAGTAGAGAGCTAGGCTCCGCCTTGATTTTACATTTAAACAGCAACCGTTTTCCGGTATTCAATCGGGGACGGTTGATTTTTGTGTTCTGGCCTATAAAACAGAAATTTTTCTATATTTCATAAAACCTATTTACATACTTGGTTTAAAGCGATATATTAAGTATCAAATTTGAATCATTTTGTGGTTGAACGAGGGGGAAATGAAATCATGGATATCCAAAAAGAGTTCCAAAGACACAAAAAGCTAGGACTGGGAGGTATCATGCTACTGGTGCTGGTTTTGCTGGTCACTGCATGTGGCGTGCCGAAAACAGAGAGCGGCACTCAAGGGACAAGCACTGCGGAATCGAATACAACAAACGAAAAAACGGACAACTTAAATCTAAAGGGTAAACGGGTTGCGTTGATCATGGAGTTTAACACGGGCACATTTTCGCAACAGTATGTTCAAGGTGTGGAAGAGGAAGTTAAAAAATTTGGCGGTACGCTGACTAAGTTTGTGGCAGATAACGATAAGGCTAAAATGGCTTCTCTGCTTGATAGTGCGATTAACCAGCAGTTTGATGTCATTTTGACTGATCACGGTGATGCATTACTGGAAACAGGGTTGAAAAAAGCAGTTTCCCGCAATATTCCAGTTATCGTGTTCGATGCTGCCGTCAATGTTCCGGGTGCGGTAGTGCTCTCACAGGATGACCAAAGCATGGCTGAGCTAACGCTGGAGCAAATGAAGAAGGATATCGGTGGCAAAGGCAACATTGTGAAAGTATGGGTTGCCGGATTTGCGCCGATGGAACGTCGTCAGGTTGCTTATGGTGCATTTTTGAAATCCAATCCGGATATTAAAGAAATTGCGACTTTTGGTTCGGCTCAGAATCCTGCGTTGGATACGCAAGCCAAAATGGAAGCTGTATTAAAGCAATATCCTAAGGGCGAAATTACAGCCGTCTGGGCGGCATGGGATGAATTTGCCAAAGGCGCAGCACGTGCCATCCAACAAGCGGGACGTACGGAAATTAAAGTCTACGGCATTGACATGAGCGACGAGGACTTGCAAATGATCCAAGACCCGAAAAATCCTTGGGTGGCCTCGGCAGCCGTAGATCCAACAGATATCGGGCGCGTACAAGTGCGCTATGCATATCAGAAGCTGCATGGGGATAATCCGGAGGAGAAAGTCGTACTGAAGGCTGTATATGTGCAACGCGAAGCGTTGCCGGATAAGCAAATTTCCACATCCGAGCTGTCCCAATATGTGAAGGGCTGGGGCCAAAGCGAACAGGGCTATAAGGATTGGATGAAGGAATATGAAACGTCCAAATAAAATGTTTGCATAACGCAAAGGCGCGCTTCGGCGCGCTTTTATCATAAGCAGGCGTGAGGGGGCACCATGAGTTCACAAGTATATACATTGGAAATGAAGAAAATTAGCAAACAGTTTGCTGGTGTAGATGCGCTGCGAGCCGTGGATTTTACAGTGCAGGGTGGCGAGATTCACGCTCTGCTGGGCGCCAACGGGGCAGGGAAAAGTACATTGATGAAGATTCTGTCCGGTGCGTATCATTCCGATCAGGGAGCTATCGTAGTTGGTGGCAAGGAACTGAACATTAGTTCACCGTGGGAGGCCAAAAGAGCGGGAATTCACTGTGTGTATCAGGAGGTCGATTCAGCGCTTGTACCACAGTTAACTGTTGCTGAAAATATTGTAATGGACGATTTGTCAGCCCCTGATGGTCGATGGTGGACTGCACCGGTTTCTATGCGCAGACGAGCGCGTGAGGCATTAGCACGTCTGGAGATAGATATTGACGTGCGACGATATGTGCCAGATTGACGTTGGCAGAAAAACAGCTTGTACTTATATCACGCATTCTGACACAGCAAGCCAATGCCATCATTTTTGACGAGCCTACGGCGCCGCTCAGCGAAGAAGAAACGCGACGTTTGTTCCGCACAATCCATACACTCAAGGATGAGGGAGTTGCATGTATCCTCATCACACACCGATTGCCGGAGGTTATCGAACACAGTGACCGTGTTACGGTGATGCGTGATGGTGAGCGCGTGTTCACGGGACCTGCGTCTGATTTAAGTGTAGGCGACATCGTTACGCATATGCTTGGGAAAACATTTGAGGAGGAATTCCCAAAAACAGAGGTACCGATTGGTGAAACGGTATTGGAAGCGAAAGGGCTTCACAAAGGATTACGAGTGCACGGCATTGATGTACAGGTCCGATGTGGTGAAATTCTCTCTATTGTAGGTTTGGTTGGTGCAGGCAAGACAGAGTTGTCACGACTTCTTACAGGAGCAGACAAGCCGGATAAGGGAGAGCTGACCTTTAAAGGTCGCTCCATTCGATTGAGAGAACCAGCGGATGCGGTAGCTCAAGGAATTGTGTCCATACCCGAGGAGCGACGGAAGCAGGGGGTGCTAATTGAGGAGAGTGTGGAAAGAAACCTTAGTCTTCCGCTTTTGGGCAAACTGAGTGTCCTTGGTTTCATCAGTCGGCGTAAAGAACGAAATAACGGTAATGGGATTGTCGCCTCTCTCGGTATTAAGACACCATCGCTCCGTCAGAATGTTAAATATTTAAGTGGCGGGAATCAGCAAAAGGTTGCTATTGGGAAATGGCTGCATTCCGGAGCGGATGTATTTGTTTTTGACGAGCCAACCAAGGGTGTAGATATAGGGGCAAAAAGTGATATTTTTCGTATCATTGGTGAGTTGGCGGAGCAAGGAAAAGCGATCATTTATCTAACCTGTGAATTTGCTGAAGGGATTGGCATTGGTGATCGGATTGCAGTGATGTATGATGGCAAAATTATAAAGGAATTTGCTCGGGGCGAAGTGGAACAGGAACAGCTTCTGTTGTATGCCAGCGGGGGTGAAGAGGTGCATTCATGAAGGAAAAATGGTTAAACGTCTCATTTCGTTACGGTGCCGTAGTTGTCATTATAGGTGTGTTGGCGTTTTTTTCATCTACATTACCTTATTTCTGGACTTATGATAATTTAATGGACATTCTTGGCTCGATTGCCATTGTGACTTTCGTTGCCATTGGTGTGACATTGTCACTTATCGTGGACGGTTTTGACCTGTCGGTGGGAGCTACAGTATCTTTGACAACGGTCGTTGCCGCTTCTTTAATGGTCTGGTATGAGCAGCCTGTTGCGGTGGTCATTATTGTGTCTCTGATTGTCGGCGCTTTGGTAGGACTGTTGAATTCATTATTGATCATTAAACTACGTATTCCTGATTTGCTCGCAACCCTTGCAATCATGTATATTGTAAGCGGGATTCACAAAACGTACGCACAGGGCTATACCATATATAATCATATGCAGTTTCCCGATGGTAGCAAGGCGCCGGGGGAGATATCTCCTGCATTTCTTTTGCTTGGGCAAGGTAAATGGTTGGGTATCCCGATTTCGGTTATTTTACTGTTGCTGGCTGTGGCGGCGGTGCATGTTTTCTTGACTTATACAAAGCATGGGCGTCAAATGTATGTAACGGGTGGAAATAAGGAAGCTGCTCGTCTGTCGGGTATACGGGTAAAAAAAGTCCGTACTCTGGCCTATGTTGCTTCAGGTGTATTTGCGGCGATTGCCGGTATTTTGTATGCCTCGCGCGTAGGCTCAGGCCAAATTGACGCGGGTTCCCCCTTGCTCATGGAAGCGGTAGCTGCAGTATTCGTCGGTTTTTCGGTCTTTGGTGCTGGTAAACCCAATGTCATTGGTACATTTATTGGTGCAGTTTTGATCGGTGTGTTGGTTAATGGACTAACGATGATGAATGTGCAATATTTCGCCCATGATATTGTCAAAGGAGTAGTGCTGGTACTTGCGCTGGCCGTTACTTTTTATGTGTTAAACCGTCGTCGTACTTGAAATTGTCTGTGGACTGTATTACTATAAACCTTGTTCCACGCAAGCAGGGTGCCATAAAACGCCAGTTTCGGCCTATATTGCGGAGGTTAGGTATATTCTATGTATATTTAACGACGAAACGGAAACAGATGATAACATTATGGAAGGCAGTACGCCGCCCGGGTTATTTTATACAGGCGACCTCATATCGGTCATTAACACCGATAACCTAAATGCTGGACTACACTTGAATTGGGAGGTGAATATGTTGAATAAAACGGATTTGATCAATCAGGTTTCTGAAAGCACTGAATTGTCCAAGAAGGACGTAACCAAAGCAATCGATGCAGTATTTGAGGCGATCTCTGGAGCGTTGCAAAGCGGAGATAAAGTGCAACTGGTAGGTTTCGGGAACTTTGAGGTTCGTGAACGTTCCGCACGTAAAGGACGTAACCCGCAAACAGGAGAAGAAATCGAAATCCCTGCGAGCAAAATTCCGGCATTTAAACCGGGTAAAGCGCTTAAAGACGGAATTAAATAAGATTTCTTACATATTCCCAATGCGCTGAAAAGACCGTGAATTTGATTCACGGCCTTTTCTTTTTGTCCTGTTTACTTCGTGGTAGGGGTGCTATGGACTGGAGAAGAGGAAGCTGCCCTGCCGTTTCGCGAGGCATAAGCGATCAGCACTAGGGGTTCACCTGTTAGCTCGGCAAATTCATGCTCCAGCTGTTGAAGCCGTTCGATTTGGGCAGGACTGAGATTGGCGGGAAGGTAGTTTTTCATCAGATCCGTTCCTTTCTTTAATAGATGGGACTGCACGGATAGTATGGCTCGGGACATGCTAATTATTGCAGGAGCACGGGAAGCATGTAGTTGACAAAACAAGCTTGAATCTCCATCATAAAAAGTATAGCTTCGGCTCTCAGGGAGGAAAAGGATATGGAAGATAACGTGACGGGTAGCAGTGAGTACGTCGTAATTAAAGCGAAAAGCAACGGATGTCAGGTTTTTGGTTTGACCAGAGGCCAGGATACACGCTTGCATCATTCAGAAAAATTGGACAAGGGCGAGGTACTGATTGTCCAATTTACGGATCATACTTCTGCTATTAAAATTCGCGGCAAAGCCGTTGTGATGACCAAGCACGGGGTAGTAGATACGGAGGATTAAAATGCAGGCATAGCCTGCTTTTTTTTGTTGTAGAATGAGAGTGAGGACCTTTACCGTAGCAAACCCACATTATGAGGTAGAGGTCAGGGGAGGCTCTGATGAAACCTTGGATTGTATTCGGTGGCTCCATTCTCATAACCATCGCAGCAGCTGTGTTGCTGCCGTCTTTACAAGTGCTGGACTCAGGAACCGCAGCAGTTCGTGAGACACAGGCGACGATTTCGCCTCAGCAACGGGTGCTGCTGTCAGATGACAATCTGGTGGATACGCTGAATGAGCTACCGTTGACTACACCGATTGCAAGCGCAAGCTGGGAACATTCAGTCCTGACCCTGGATGTCAAACTGTCCAAGGAAGAAACTGCCCCGCTAGAGATTTATCAAAACATGGCGGAGATTGCCGCTTTTAGCTTTTACGGAACGACGAATGTGCGGCAATTGCTGCTTCGGGTGGTGACGCAGGACGAATGGTCAGGAGAACGTCATTTGCTGCTTGCATCCGATATACGCCGGAACGAGTGGACGAACGAGGCATTGGAACAGCTGAGAAGCCGGGAAGGCGCGGAATTGCCAGAGGATTTGAAATCCCGTTTCCGCATTACAGTAACGCCCATGTGGCAAAACAGGTTTAACGGTGTATATACAGATTAGATGTTTCTGCCGGTGGACCTACAGTACTTTAGTCGCGAATCATTTTAAATTGTGATATAATATAAGGCATTGCAATTATTTGAGTATAGCAGAAAGTCATGTCTCGGAGGCTTAGGATGAAACCGTATCGCGTACCCCAATTAGCAAGGAAATATGTGGAATACGACATGATTCAACAACATACGGAAATGCCGGCTTTTCCTGACAGCCGTACCCGTTTGATGTTTGTGTTTTTGAACCGGAATGCGCAGGAGCTGCATGCCAGTGAGGACGAACTGTACGCATTGGTAACCTCACTTGTGCAGATGGGGCTGGATACGCATGATATGATTGATACTTTATCCGGTATACGGAGCCCGGAGGAGATGCGTTCCAGACAGCTGAAAGTGTTAGCTGGGGACTATTTTAGCAGTCGTTTTTATCAGCTGCTTGCACTGGCAGGCCGCATTACGGCCATTTCGAAGCTGAGTGATGCTGTATGTGAAGTGAACGCAGGGAAAATGAGTCTGTACTGGGGAATGAAGCAATTCCGCCTGGATGCAACTCAGTATTTAACTCAGATGGTTCGTTTCAAAAAGGAGCTTTTTTTATCATTCACTTCACTTGTAGCAGAACAGGATCAGGAAATTTGGAAGCAGCTTCTCAACAAATTTGCCCTCTGTGATACCTTGGTGGAGGAATGGGGTAAGCGGACAGAACCGGACAAGTCCCGTTTCGGATATATGTTCTGGCATATTTATGGTAACGGGGACCGGAACGAGCAAGCGTTGCTTTCAGAGAGTGGTACTGACACTGAAGCATGGCGTAAGCTTGTTCTGAAATACAAAGCCGAGGATGCGATACTGGACAAGCTTCGCACGGCAGTTACACACATCCGGCAGATCCTGTCAGATGATCAAAATACAGGGATCGAGGAATTTGAACGCATGCTTGAGCCTTTCCTAAAGCTGCTAAATAGTCCGCACCCATTTGTGAGGGAAGGTTAGGTGAACGTGATGGGATCAAGCGACACCAAGCCGAAAGAGCAATTCGTTCATGGCGTGTTTGAAAGCATAGCAGGTAAATACGATTTGATGAACGATATACTGAGCTTTCGCAGACATAAGGCTTGGCGGAAATTTACGATGAAAAAAATGAACATGCGTCGCGGCGATACGGCAATTGATCTTTGCTGTGGTACATGTGACTGGACGCTTGCGATGGCGCGAGCAAGTGAAAGTGGTCACATCGTAGGACTCGATTTTAGTCAGAATATGCTCAATGTTGGCGAGCGTAAAATTATATCAGAATCCCGTGAAAAGCAAATTAAGCTTGTTCAGGGCAACGCGATGGAACTGCCTTTTGAAGATAATTCATTTGATTATGCAACGATTGGTTTCGGTCTGCGCAACGTACCTGATCTGCGCCACGTGTTACAGGAGATGCAACGAGTCGTCAAACCTGGCGGGCAGGTCGTATGTCTAGAATTGTCCAAACCTACTTGGCAGCCGTTCAAGGGAATTTACTACACATATTTTCAACACATCTTGCCCATGCTCGGCAAATTGTTCGCCAAACGTTATGAGCAGTATAAATGGCTCCCTGATTCGTTGGCGCTTTTTCCAGGAAGGGATGAGTTGGCTGGCATCTTCCGTGAAGTCGGATTGAAGGATGTTCAGGCTCATTCTCTCACCGGAGGCATTGCGGCATTGCACATTGGAATCAAGGAGAGTCAGCATGTTTAAGAAAATTGCTATTTTTTTGGAAATGATTAAAATTGAACATACGTTATTTGCGCTCCCATTTGCATTCATGGGGGCTGTATTGGGGTCAGTTGTCGTGACAGGCAACCTTCCCTCGTGGCCGCAGATCGGCTGGATCCTGCTAGCTATGGTTGGCGCACGCAGTGCTGCTTTTGGCTTCAATCGTATGATCGACCGGGTGATTGACGGGAAAAATCCGCGCACAGCAGGACGCGCTATCCCGGCAGGGTTGCTCAAATCAAGCGAAGTGGTAATTTTCATTATCGTCAGTCTGGTGTTGTTATTCTGGGCATCATTCAAGTTAAGTCCGCTGGCGTTCAAGCTGTTCCCGCTGGCCTTTTTTATGCTCGTTTTTTACTCTTACACCAAGCGTTTCACTTGGCTTTGCCATATTGTACTTGGTCTGACCATTGGTTTGGCGCCACTAGGCGCGTGGGTTGCGGTAACGGGACAAATAGATTTGACCGCTATCGTTCTGTATCTCACGATCGCATTTTGGACGGCTGGATTTGATGTTATTTATGCTTGTCAGGATATAGATTTTGACCAAAACGAAGGAGTTTATTCTATTCCTGCCCGTTTTGGTGTAGCAGGTGCATTGAACATCGCTCGGGCATTTCACGTCATTACGGCGATCGGATTTATTGTACTGTTCTTTATTGCAGATTTAAGCTGGTGGTATCTGGCGGGCATGATTATTTCGTACATTATTTTATTTTATGAGCACTATATCGTATCTCCAAAAGATTTGAGTCGTTTGCAGACGGCATTCTTTACTATGAACGGTGTACTTAGCACTGTCGTATTTGCCTTTACACTGATTGATTTGGTGGTGCGTTAATACTAATGAATAATCAGGTGAGCGAACATCAAGGCAAACGAATCGTTATTGGCATTACAGGCGCGAGCGGAAGCATTTATGGTGTGCGACTGGTAGAGACTCTGCTGGACTTGCAATACACAGTTCACCTGATCGTGTCTAATGCTGGCTGGCGGGTGTTGAAAGAGGAGTTGGGCTGGAATGTAACTGACCGGGAAGGGGCTTTGAATGAACAATTCGGAGGCCGTCCCGGTTCTCTTGTATACCATCCGTTCACAGATATTGGAGCTTCGATTGCGAGCGGCTCTTATTTGGTGGATGCGATGATTATCATGCCATGCTCGATGGGGACGTTGTCAGCAGTAGCACACGGTTCGTCCGACAATCTCATGGCGAGGGCAGCGGACGTGATGATGAAGGAAGGTCGTCCGCTGATCCTTGTACCTCGTGAGACGCCTCTACATGCCATTCATTTGGAAAACATGCTTAAGCTTGCGAGACTTGGCGTCAAAATGATTCCGGCCATGCCGGCTTTTTACTTTCATCCGAAGACGCTGGATGATATTGTGCTGTTCCTCGTAGGCAAAGTATTGGACAGCTTGCGTATAGAACATCAACTGTTTACGAGATGGGGGGATTCCGATGCCGACACCGGACACCAAGACAATCACAATCGGAAAAATTAAATATACAAACGCTTGGCCTATTTTTCATTATTTTAATCCTTCTGAGCTTCTCCATTCGGCGGAGATGGTTTCTAAAGTTCCGGCTGAATTGAATCAAGGTATGTTGAATGGGAGTTTGGATATCAGTGCGATGTCCTCCTTTGCGTATGCATCCGGTGCTGAGGAAATGCTACTGTTGCCGGATTTATCCGTCAGTGCAGATGGTCCTGTGCAATCCATTTTACTATTTTCACGCAAGCCGCTGGACGAAATCAAAAACGGAACCATTGCACTAACAAATACCTCTGCTACATCCGTGAATTTGTTGAAAATTTTGATGCAAAAGGCATGGGAAGGTCAGCCTTCCTATTTTGACTGTGAACCGGATCTTGACTTGATGCTGGAACAGGCAGATGCGGGGCTACTGATTGGAGATCACGCGATTAAGGCATCTTGGCGAAACGAAGGTCTGTATGTTACGGACCTCGGAGAAGAGTGGAAGCGCTGGACGGGCTACAGTATGACTTTTGCTGTATGGGCAGTACGACGTGCTGTTGCTGCTCAAAATCCCGCAGCGGTGGCTGAAACTGCGAGTGCGTTCCGCGCAAGCAAGCAGCGTAGTCTGTCGGACTTGACGTCTGTTATTTCTGAAGCATGCGAGGAAATTGGAGGTCTGCGAGATTATTGGGAGCGCTACTTTACTAATCTGTGTTATGATTTTGGAGAGAAGCAACAACAAGGTTTAGAGCTTTACTTTCAGTATGCGCATGAACTGGGGCTGCTTGACCGACGAGTAAAGCCGCTTCTCTGGAGTGACAATACGCTGACACGGGTGAAAGAATGAAACGATTGGATTTGTTCGGTTTATTAAAGAAGGATATGAACTTTATAGAAGAAGAGTTGTACCGCAGTATCGATAGTACGGAGCCGTTGATTAATGATACGTCGCTTCATCTGCTTAAAGCAGGGGGCAAGCGTTTGCGTCCCGTATTTGTATTGCTGGGAGGCAAGTTCGGAGAATATGATCTGGACAAGCTCAAGCGTATAGCGGTACCTCTGGAACTGATTCATTCTGCCTCTCTCGTTCACGACGATGTGATTGACGATGCGGAAATGAGACGCGGTCAACCCACCGTGAAGTCCAAATGGGACAATCGGGTGGCTATGTACACCGGAGACTACATATATGCACGTGCGCTGTCTATTGCTGCTGGATTGCCGAATCCCGACATTCACCGGGTACTGTCTAAAGCGCTGGTGCAGATGTCCATTGGTGAAATGGAACAAATTCGTGATTTTTTTAATGTGGATCAGAGTGTGCGTAATTATTTGCTTCGCATACGGCGCAAAACGGCTTTATTAATTGCGGTTAGTTGCCAGCTGGGAGCTATGGCTGCAGAGGCACAGGAAAGTGTCAATTCCCTGCTGTACAGCTACGGCTATAACGTAGGTATGGCTTTTCAAATTCAGGATGATCTGCTTGATCTGTGCGGAACAGAAAAAAAGATCGGAAAGCCGCCGGGCAGCGATATGAGACAGGGGAATATTACGCTTCCGGTGATTTATGCGCTCGAACAGCCTGAGTTGCGTGCAGATCTACTGGCTGAAATCCGCCGCATTCAGGATGGAGATGGGCTAGGAGACGCACGCAAAGCGGTGGATATAATCAAAAAAAGTGAAGGAATCGCTAAAGCTGAAATTCTCGCCGACCGATATATTAATAAAGCGCTAAACGCGCTGGACTTACTACCAGATGTCAAAACAAAAAAGACGCTACGCGATATTGCTCATTTTGTAACACGCCGCTCCTACTAAAGTTGTGTTTTGGGTTTGCTGTGACAAAATGCTTTAACCAGTTCCAAGCTTTCTGTTACAATACAGTTTAGTACTGTATAAATACATTAGATTGGATTGGGAGTGAGCCGATGGATCGTACTTTTTTGATGGTTAAACCGGATGGTGTACAACGTGGATTGATTGGACGTATCATTAGTCGTCTGGAAGACAAAGGCTTTAAAATGGCGGCTGGCAAGCTTGTACAAGTATCAAGAGAACAGGCAGAACGGCATTATGCGGAGCATGTGGGCAAGCCTTTTTTTGAAGAGCTTGTAGGTTTTATCACATCAGGCCCTGTGTTTGCTATGGTATGGGAAGGGGATAACATCGTTACGCTTTCCCGCTTGTTGATTGGTAAAACACAAGTAACCGAAGCTCTTCCGGGCACAATTCGTGGAGACTTTGCAGCACATACACCGTTTAACCTCATTCATGGTTCAGATTCACCGGAGAGCGCAGAGCGCGAGATTGCAAATTTTTTCATGCCGGAAGAATCCGTTCGGTATGAAAAAAGTGTGGCGACCTGGGTGTAAGTTTAATTACGTATGAAGAAGGATGGTAGCATGACGGATATGGAACTGGGTCAGACGGACCCCGATTACACAGCGTTTATCCGCAAAATCAAGGACAGCACAGGTATTGATCTTGCACAATACAAAGAAGCACAGATGAAAAGGCGGTTAACTACGCTTCGCAACAAAAACGGGTTTCCCAGTTTTGTTTCTTTTTATGATGCCATGATGAAGGAAAAACCTCTATTCTATGAATTTCTGGATCGGATGACGATCAATGTTTCGGAATTTTGGCGTAATCCCAATCGGTGGGAAGTGCTGCGAGATACAATCTTGCCACAACTGCTTGTGGGGAAGCAGAAGCTTAAGCTGTGGAGTGCGGCCTGCTCGACTGGTGAAGAGCCTTATAGCTTGGCTATGGTTCTCGACGGTAAAGGTATTTTGGGGAATTGCTCCATTACGGCTTCCGACATTGATGATGGTGCATTGGCAAAAGCCAAGGAAGGCAAATATTTGGAGCGTTCGCTCAAGGATGTGCCTGAGCAGGTAGCTAGCAAATATTTTAAGCCGGATGGTGCGATGTATCGAATTGATGACCGTTTGAAACAAGCCGTGAAATTTCAAAAGCAAAACTTGCTGCTGGATCGGTTTGAGGATGGCTATGATCTCATTATCTGTCGAAATGTAATGATTTATTTTACAGAAGAGGCCAAACATACGTTGTATCAAAAGTTTGCAGCCAGTCTTCGTCCCGGCGGAGTATTGTTTGTCGGTAGCACAGAGCAAATCTTTTCTCCTAACCAATATGGTCTGGAATCGACGGAAACCTTTTTTTATCGCAAAAAAGCATAAGCCTGCATACATCATCCAAAGTTTTATAGGAACTTATTTATATCTTTGAGTAATTGATGGTTGGCTTATTAGCAAAGCACGTCCTTTAGCCCCTTTGGCTAAGAGGCGTGTTTTTGTTTATCTGCATACACGTGGCTTTTCTTGTCAAAGAAAGGTGCGTATACTATAATGAAGCACAGTTAAAGATTTTAGCGATGCACAGTTTAACAGTTTAAAGGGGGAACGCGTCATGAGTTTACGTTATTTAACCGCGGGGGAAACGCATGGTCCCCAGCTAACTGCCATTGTAGAGGGTATGCCGAGCAATTTAAAATTGGATTTTGAGGAATTGAATTTTCAGCTGCACCGTCGTCAGAAAGGATATGGACGGGGTCGGCGTATGCAGATTGAAAAAGATACGGCGAAGATTGCTGGAGGCGTACGTCACGGATACACCACGGGTGCACCGATTGCGCTGGTTGTGGAAAATAACGATTGGAAGCACTGGCAGAACATTATGAATATTGAACCTATTGAAGGCAGTGATGAAGAAAAGCGTCGGGTTCACCGGCCACGTCCGGGTCATGCGGATTTGAATGGCGGAATGAAATACAACCTGAAGGATCTTCGTAACGTGCTGGAGCGCTCCAGCGCACGTGAAACAGCAATTCGTGTGGCATGCGGCGGTTTGGCTCGTCAATTGCTGGCTGAGTTCGGAATCAAGGTGGCAGGTCAGGTCATTCGTATTGGGGAAATCGAAGCTCCTTACCGCGATTTGCCGATTGATGAGCTGATTGCGGTGACAGAAGCTTCCTCGGTGAGAGTAACCGATCCAGAAACCGAAAAGAAAATGGAAGCATATATTGATCTGATCAAGCAAGAAGGTGATTCAGTCGGTGGGGTAGTGGAATGTATTGTAGAAGGTGTTCCGATTGGTCTGGGCAGTCATGTACAGTATGATCGGAAGCTGGATGCACGTATCGCACAAGGCGTCATGTCGATTAATGCATTTAAAGGCGTGGAAATCGGCATCGGTTTTGAAGCAGGAGAGTTGCGCGGTTCACAGGTGCATGACGAGATTCTATATGATGAGGAACGTGGATATCACCGTCGTACCAATCGTTTGGGTGGTTTTGAGGGGGGCATGACGAATGGAATGCCAGTTGTGGTTCGTGGCGTAATGAAGCCGATCCCCACACTCTACAAGCCTCTGCAAAGCGTCGACATTGATACGAAGGAGGCGTTCACTGCACAGGTTGAGCGTTCGGATGCATGTGCAGTACCTGCGGCTAGCGTAGTTATGGAGCATGTGGTAGCTTGGGAGATTGCAAAAGCTTTGCTAGAAAAATTCGGCGGGGATTCGATTGAAGAGATTCGTGCGAATATTGCATCCTACGAAGAACAATTGGGGCGGTACTAAAATGAGTACGCTGACGGTACAGCTTGGCGAACGTTCTTATCCTATTCATATTGGACGAGGACTGTTATATCGAGCCGGAGAGTTGTTGAAAGAACGAGGAATTGCGCAAAAAAGCCCGTTGTTGATTGTTTCTGACGAAAATGTAGCGGGATTCTACTTGGCAACATTGGAGAGCAATCTTCAGGCATCTGGCTACAAGACAGTGTCCTTTGTCGTTAAGCCAGGTGAAACCTCCAAGTCGCTTGCTGTATTTGAGCAGGTCATAACAGCAGCCATTGAGGGCGGCTTGGATCGCAATTCAGCCGTTATTGCACTTGGGGGTGGTGTCGTGGGTGATTTGGCTGGATTTGTGGCAGCTTCTTATATGAGAGGTGTCAAGTTTGTACAGATCCCCACTACGATTCTGGCCCATGACAGTAGCGTGGGCGGTAAGGTCGGCATCAACCATCCTTTGGCGAAGAATATGATAGGAGCTTTCCATCAACCGGAACTTGTGTTGTATGACGTAGATACGTTGTCTACACTGCCTCCTCGTGAGGTATCTGCGGGGCTTGCTGAAATGATCAAGCACGGCTTGATCTGGGATGCTGATTTCGCCCAGTGGTGCCGTGACCATGCGACTGATTTGCTTGCACTGGATGCGACAGCTCTGGAGTACGGTCTGGAAAAGGGATGTTCCATTAAAGCCGAAGTGGTGTCACGCGATGAACGAGAACATGATTTGCGCGCTATTTTAAACCTAGGTCATACGATTGGTCATGCGATTGAAGCTATTGCGGGATATGGTGAGTTTTTACACGGGGAAGCCATTTCGATTGGAATGGTCGGCTCCGCACTTTTGGGCGTGAAGCTGGGGGCAGATCCTTCTTTGGTAGATGCAACGAAGGATATGTTGTCTTCACTACGGCTACCGACCTCCCTTCCGTCACATCTCGATACAGATCGGCTACTGGACGCGATGATGCATGACAAAAAGTTCAAAGAAGGCAGCATTACTTTTGTCGTCCCACGTAGCATCGGGCACGTGGAGGTTGTGAAGGATATTTCCGTCTCTTACATCCGAAGAGTTATTGAACAGTTAAAAGAGGGGGTGTAACGATGTACAATCGTGGAATTCGTGGCGCGACGACCGTAGCGAATAATGAAGAAAATGAAATTTTGGAAGCAACAAGCCAACTACTGGAGGAAATTGTATCCTACAATGAAATTCAGCCAGAGGATATTAGTAACGTATGGATTACGGTGACTCATGATCTGGATACTGCCTTTCCAGCCAAGGCCATTCGTCAGCTTGATGGCTGGGATATGGTTCCGCTCATGTGTGCATTAGAAGTTCCTGTGGCAGGTAGTTTGCCCAAGTGCATCCGTCTGATGGTACAGGTGAACACTGATAAATCCCAGCGGGAAATTAAACATGTATATTTGAACGGAGCGCAGGCCTTAAGACCGGATCTAGCTTCCCAAGGGAAATAAGTGCCTGTTTTTTAAGTTGATGGTTGCCAAAGTAACATCCCATGAGATATAGTGTGTGTAGCAGAGTTAAGTAGAGTAGAGTTAGCCAGAGACAGAGTTGAGATGAGAAGAGTGCAGCCTTAGCCAATTCCATATGAGATTACAGAGATCGGCGGTAGCGGGTAAGCTTTTGTCTATGAAGAGATATTCTTCTACAGAGAAGCTTATTTGAGGCAACCTGCGCGGTTAAACCAAAGGGATGAGTGTATACTTATCAATTTGCTGTAGTCATTTTACATATGGAGCATTCTTATAATTTCAATAACTGACAGCCTCTACCTTACCGGTAGAGGCTTTTTTACGATTATAGAATTTATAAAATTTTCAGCGGAGCTGAACAATTCTATAATCGCAAGAAAAACTTCCGCTACACGCGGTCTGGCCTCCGTGAAGGTACGTCGATAGACGTTTTTCTTATATTCTCTCCTTTGGTTCTGCGCCAATTTGGAAAGGAAGTGATCTCATGTTAACGCCGCATGTGGAGCAAGTGATAACGATGGCGAGTGAATTTAACCTGATTCCTGTGTACAAAAAAGTGCTGGCTGATATGGAGACGCCGATTCGGATTTTCCGTCGGTATGCCGAGCGGGACCGTGCCTTTCTGCTAGAGAGTGTAGAGGGAGGCGAGCAGTGGGCGCGACATTCGTTCATCGGTACAGACCCGTTTCTAATGGTCTCGGGTAAAAAAGGACGTTTGATATTGGAACAACACGGTAAACGGCAAATATTAAACGACAAGCCGATTGAAGCGCTCAAAGCATTGCTACGTAAATACCGCAGTCCGAAACTGAAAGAAATGCCTCCATTTACAGGCGGGGCTATCGGATTTTTTGGATATGACCTGCTTCAATACTATGAAAAGCTGCCAGAGCACTCGGTAGATGATTTGAATATGGATGATATTCGTTTTATGTTCTGCGATCAAGTCATTGTCTTTGATCATGTGAAACAGCAAATTTTGCTGGTTGGCAATGTTCATGTAGGCGAAGGGTTCCGCGATGAGGATATTCGAGCTGCTTATGCTGATGTGGAACGCAAGTTGGAGGAAACGGCACAGTATCTGCGCAAGCAGCCTCAGCCTGAGCGATTAGGATCGGCCTCCATTCCAGATGATGTGGAACTGGGTGAGATTCAATCCAATGTGACGAAGGAACAGTTTATATCAAACGTAGAGCAGGCGAAGGAGTATATCCGCTCCGGTGATATTTTTCAGGTTGTACTATCCCAGCGTTTTCACATTGATACAGAGGCCTCTCCTTTACAGGTATACCGCGTGCTGCGCACGATGAACCCGTCGCCATATATGTATTATTTGAAAATGGATGACGAGATCATCGTAGGCACTTCGCCTGAGGCACTCGTCAAGGTGGAAAACGGCCGGGTAGAAACCCGTCCTATTGCAGGAACGAGACCGCGTGGGGTAACGGAGACAGAAGATGTGGCACTTGCTGAAGAACTGTTAAACGATGAAAAAGAGCGTGCAGAACATCTGATGCTGGTCGATTTGGGAAGAAATGATTTAGGCCGTGTATCACAGTTTGGCACAGTCAAATGCGATACGTTTATGGAGATTGAACGCTATTCCCATGTCATGCACATTGTTTCCAATGTGTCGGGTGAGCTACGTGAGGACAAAGATTTCTTCGATGCCTTCCTGTCTTGTCTGCCAGCCGGCACCGTATCAGGGGCACCAAAGCTGCGGGCCATGGAGATTATTGCTGAGTTGGAGCGGGAAGCACGTGGACCCTATGCAGGGGCAATTGGATATTTGGGCTTCTCGGGCAATATGGACGCTTGCATTACGATTCGCACGATTGTGTTTAAAAAGAACCGGGCTTATGTCCAGGCAGGCGCTGGAATTGTGTGGGACTCAGTTCCGGAAAGCGAGTATCAGGAGACGGTGAACAAAGCAAAGGCATTGCTGAAGGCAATCCGCACGGCAGAAGTGATGTTCCCGGCAACGACACAGCCCTATAACAGCGTCATCAACCAGGATTATTTGTACACTCCGTAACACGCAAAAATCTGATTTTGAGGAGGAGACGACAATGGAACGACATGACATGATGCAAGTGGGGTTAAGCCGGATCATGGAGGGACAGCATCTTTCGCGTACGGAGGCCCGTAGCGTAATGGAACAGATTATGAGTGGAAGTGCTACACAGGCGCAAATTGGCGGGCTACTGACGGCTCTTCGCCTCAAAGGGGAAACGGTAGATGAAATCACTGGTTTTGCCGAGGCTATGCGTAGCTACGCTAGTCCAGTGCAAGCTGAAGAAGGCAGCGGTCGTCTGCTGGACACATGTGGAACCGGAGGTTCGGGTATTCACAAGTTTAATATTTCCACGGTATCTGCGATCATCGCAGCTTCGATGTCTGTACGGGTAGCAAAGCATGGCAATCGTTCTGCAAGTGGCCGTGCCGGGAGCGCTGATGTCCTGGAGGCATTGGGAGTCAATATTCATTTGACGAGTGATCAGGCTAGGTCATGTCTGGACCGAATCGGCATCTGCTTTTTATTCGCACAGCTGTATCATCCGTCTATGAAGCATGCCGCCGCGCCGCGCCGCGAACTGGGTGTGCGGACGGTATTCAATATGCTGGGTCCATTGACGAATCCGGCTGGTGCGGATCGGCAGTTGTTGGGCATTTATGACGCCAGCAAAACGGAAGTCATTGCCGAGGTATTGAACCAGCTCGGCTCCAAACGGGCCATGGTTGTCAGTAGTCTGGATGGACTAGATGAAATTAGCATTTCAGCTGCGACACGAGTATCCGAGCTAAGGGACGGCAAGGTTCACACGTTCGAGCTTCATCCGTCGGATTTGGGCTTGCAGACGCATTCTCTTGATCAGGTGCTGGGCGGTGACGCACAGGTTAACGCAGATATCATACGACGAATTTTAAACGGAGAGCATGGAGCTTATCGGGATGTTGTGTTAGCGAATGCAGGAGCGTGCATTTATGTATCAGGCACAGCAGCTACCTTGACGGACGGAGTAGCACGAGCGGCCGAAGCCATTGACTCTGGACGGGCACTTTCCAAGCTGGACCAATTAATACAGGCAACGGGGGAATATCAATATGTATCTTGATAAAATTGTGGTGACGAAGCAACAAGAAGTGGAGCAGCTTAAGGAGCATTTTCAAATAAGTAAAGCTGAACGATTAATTGCTGATTTACCTGCGACGAGAGGATTCGAAAATGCGATCGCGAGCGGGCGCAACCGTCCGCTCGGACTGATTGCTGAGGTGAAGAAGGCTTCCCCATCCAAAGGGCTGATTCGACCGGATTTCCATCCGGTGGACATTGCACGTGCATATGAGGGAGCAGGAGCGGATTGCATTTCTGTACTGACAGATGTGACGTATTTTCAGGGAAGTCCTGAATATTTACAGCAGATTCGCGATCAGGTGAAGATTCCACTGTTGCGAAAGGATTTTATCATTGATGAACGGCAAATATATGAAGCTCGTTTGCTGGGAGCGGATGCGGTGCTGTTGATTGCCGCTATACTGGAACCGCGTGTATTAGGGTCCTTTTTACAAATCGCCAAGGACCTTGGGCTGGACGCATTGGTAGAGGTGCATGACAGTGAGGAGCTTAAAGCGGTGCTGGAGCTGGGGACAGCAACCTTGATTGGCGTAAATAATCGAAATCTGCGAACATTCGAGACTCGTCTCCAGACGACGGAGGAGCTGATCTCACTAATTCCTAAAGGGATTACGTTCATCAGTGAGAGCGGAATTGCTGGACCGGAAGATGTAAAGTATCTGCATTCGGTGGGTGCACACGGCATCCTGGTAGGGGAGCATCTGATGCGCAAGGAAGATGTGGGACAGGCTGTAACCGAATTGATGGATGGGATTAAAGTATGAACAAAACGGGCGTAAAAATTTGTGGACTTCAAAGCGTTGAAGTGCTAAAATCTATGGTAAACTTACCGGTCGATTATATAGGTTTTGTGTTTGCCGACAGCAAGCGCCGGATTGACGGCGTACAGGCTGGAGAGCTGCTTCGCGTATTGGATGAATGGACCTCAGGCAGCAGACCGCGCAGCGTGGGCGTATTTGTGAACCCTGGTGATGCACTGTTAAATGATGTGATGGAGAAAGCACCCTTGGATGTCATACAGCTGCATGGACAGGAGAGTCCAGAGCGCTGTCGGGAAATCAGGGAGTATTTTGGTATACAGGTATTCAAGGCATGGTCTGTGGACAGTCAAGGACAGAGAGAACGCTCGGCGGACGAATTGGATGCCTATGTCGGAACAATTGATGCTTTACTGCTCGATACATACGATCCCCTGTATGGTGGCGGTTCTGGAAAAACGTTTGCGTGGGATCGAATTCCTGCCTATCAGGCTTGGACCCATCAACATGGAATTCCTTTGTTTGTAGCCGGTGGGCTGACTGCCGATAATGCGGAAAAGCTGGTTCATGAGTATCATCCCGATGGGCTGGATGTATCCAGCGGTGTAGAGACGAACGGAGTCAAGGACATAGCAAAAATCACAGCATTCGTGGAAAGGGTGAAGCAGGCATGACACAATTACCTGATAACAACGGACGTTTTGGAACATTTGGAGGACGTTTTGTACCGGAAACGTTGATGAACGCACTGATTGAATTGGAGGAATCCTACCGTAAGTACGCGGATGATCCCGAGTTTAAAGCAGAGTTGAACGGGCTCCTAAAGGACTATTCTGGTCGGGAAACGCCGCTTTATCATGCGGAGCGTCTGAGCCAGCATTTGGGCGGGGCTAAAATTTACCTGAAGCGCGAAGATTTAAATCATACCGGTGCCCACAAAATCAATAATGCGTTAGCTCAGGGATTGCTGGCGAAGCGTATGGGTAAACAGAAGGTCATTGCTGAAACAGGCGCAGGACAGCATGGTGTCGCGACAGCGACTGTGGCTGCGTTGCTCGGATTGGAATGCAAGGTGTTTATGGGTGAAGAGGATACTGTGCGCCAGCAGCTGAACGTCTTTCGGATGCAGCTTTTGGGTGCAGAGGTCATTCCGGTGACATCGGGTACACGTACACTTAAGGATGCCGGAAATGAAGCTTTGCGTTACTGGGTCAGCCATGTCCATGATACGTTCTATATTTTGGGTTCAGCTGTCGGCCCGCATCCGTATCCAATGATGGTGCGGGACTTCCAACGTGTGATTGGTGATGAAACGCGTCGCCAGATCCTAGAGAAGGAAGGCAGATTGCCGGATGTCATCGTGGCAGCGATCGGTGGCGGAAGCAATGCCATCGGCATGTTTTATCCTTTTATTGAGGATCAGGGTGTCGCTTTGATTGGCGTGGAGGCCGCTGGAAAAGGTGTCGAAACAGAATTCCATGCAGCTACGATGACCAAGGGAACACAAGGGGTCTTCCAAGGCTCTATGAGTTATCTGCTTCAGGATGAGTACGGACAAGTGCAACCTGCGCATTCCATCTCGGCTGGACTGGATTATCCAGGTGTTGGACCGGAGCATTCATACCTGAAAGATATTGAGCGGGCCCAATATGTTCCGATCACGGATCAGGAAGCGCTGGATGCGCTTCAGCTCCTCTGCCGTACCGAAGGAATACTTCCTGCATTAGAGTCGGCACATGCAGTTGCGCAGGTCGTCAAGCTGGCACCTACGTTGACGCCAGATGATATTATCGTTATTTGTTTGTCTGGACGAGGGGATAAAGATGTGGACTCCATTATCAAGTATTTGGGAGGAAATCCGTCATGAATCTAATTGATCAGGCGTTTGATCGCCTTAAAAATGAAGGCAAAACGGCATTAATTCCTTTTCTGACGGTAGGCGACCCGGATGTGGATACGACGATAGAGATCATTCGGCAGTTAGAGTCGGCCGGAGCTGACATATTGGAACTGGGTGTACCCTATTCCGACCCGCTGGCTGATGGTCCTGTAATTCAGCGCGCGTCTGAGCGTGCACTGAAACGGCAAATTTCCATCCGCACGTGCATGGAGACAGCTTCTCTGGCTAGGGCGGCAGGTTCAAACCTGCCTTTTATTCTGTTCACGTATTATAACCCTGTATTACAGATGGGGATGGATGCTTTCTTTGCAGGCTTGCAGGAGCACGGTATCAGCGGTCTTATTATTCCGGACCTTCCGCTTGAGGAAGCGGAGGAGCTGGGAGGACGGGCAGCAGAGGTGGGTGTGCATCTGATTCCTCTGGTGGCTCCAACGTCTGAACAGCGGATCGAGCGAATTGTCCGTCAGGCCCGTGGATTTGTATACTGTGTATCCTCGCTGGGTGTAACTGGGGAAAGAGCTTCCTTTTTTGAAGGTATAGAGGGCTTTATCGCGCAGGTCAAACGGCATACGGATATTCCGGTAGCGGTCGGCTTCGGGATTTCTACTCAAGAACAGGTAGCCCGGTTTTCAAACATTTGTGATGGAGTTGTAGTCGGCAGTGCTATTGTACGTCAGGTAGAGGAGGCCATTCCGCTACTGAATGATTCTGCACGCAGGCAAGAAGGTCTTTTGCAAATTCATAATTTTGTGGCACAATTAAAGCAATAATGGGTGTCAAAATATAAAGTAGTAAATATAGTTCTGATTGGATAGAGGAGGTAGGGGCATGCAACCTAAACCGCATATTGTACATTTGCCAGTATATCAGCCCGGTAAACCGATTGAAGACGTAAAACGTGAGCTGGGACTCGATGAAGTCATCAAGCTCGCCTCGAATGAGAATCCGTATGGTAGCTCTCCTAAAGTATTGCAGGCTATTCAGCAGGAGTTTGCTAACATTAGTGTGTATCCTGATGGAAGTGCGGTAGCTTTGACACAGGCACTAGCTAAACGGACGGGTTTAAAAGAGGAACAGTTTATCTATGGCTGTGGCTCTGACGAAATTATTGCGTTGATTACGCGTGCTTTCCTCCTTCCTGGAGAAGAAAGCATCATGGCCGATCAGACATTTTCCGTGTATAAAAGTAACGTGGAAATTGAAGGAGCGGTTGCAGTTGAGGTGCCTTTGCGTGATGGTGTACATGATTTGGATGCTATGCTGTCCCACATTAATGACCGTACAAAAATTATTTGGATATGTAATCCAAATAACCCGACGGGCACGATTGTACCCGAAGCGGAGCTGATTGCGTTTTTGAACCAAGTACCAAAGCATATCATGGTTGTGCTGGATGAAGCTTACGCCGAGTTTGTGACGGATCGTTCTTATCCCGACGGCATTCGTTTGTTGCCAGTGTATGAAAATCTGGTTGTACTTCGCACCTTCTCCAAAATCTATGGCCTTGCTTCGCTTCGCATTGGTTATGGTATGGGAGCTGAGTCAATTATTCGCTTGATAAATCAGGTTCGTGAACCGTTTAATACTTCACGGGTAGCACAGGCTGCGGCTATTGCTGCTTTGGAAGATCAGGAATTTGTTCAAGAATGCCGGGATCGTAATGCAGAGGGCAGAGCTTATTTGCAAAATGAGCTGAAGCGTCTGGGATTGGAGTCTTTCCCAGCACATGGTAATTTTATTATGCTGGATGTACGTCGTCCATCCGGTGAGGTATTCCAGGAGTTGCTTCGTAAAGGTGTGATTATTCGCGCAGGTCATCACAAATATCCGACATATATTAGAGTGTCCGTTGGATCACAACCGCAAAATGAGTTGTTTATTCGTGCGCTGGAACAGGTCCTGGGGGCGGAAGCGGCGAAAGTACGCCTATAATTTCCGCAGATGGGATTTGATAATTGATGAAGATTGCCATTTTCGGCGTGGGACTGATAGGTGGGTCCCTCGCACTTTGTTTTAAAGGGAAGCCGGATATTTCGGTTGTCGGCCATGCCCATCTCCCTGAACTGATGGAACCGATGTTAAGCCGTGGTGTCGTGGACACCGCGACTCTTTCGGTTGAAGAAGCGGCAGAGGATGCCGATTTTATTTTTTTATGCGTACCTGTGGGCTTATTGGAGTATTATCTCGAACTGTTAAGCAGGCTACCGCTTAAAGCGGGTTGTATTATCACTGATGTAGGCAGCACGAAATCGGCAATTGCCAAAAAAGCATCAGAAATTTCTTTGCGCAATGCTTACTTTATCGGTGGTCATCCGATGGCCGGTTCGGAGCGTTCCGGTGTAAAGGCTGCTTCCGCGTTGCTGTTTGAAAATGCATATTATGTGCTTTCCCCGGCAGAGGGTGTGCCTGAGGAAGCATACTGCTCGCTGGAACGTTTATTAAAATATACTAATGCTCATGTTGTGCGTGTCGAACCAGCTATGCACGATGACATTGTCGGTGCGATTAGCCATCTTCCGCACATTATTGCAGCAGCGCTGGTGAATCAGGTGCGAAAGCACAATGATGAAAATCCGTTGTACCGTACATTGGCTGCCGGTGGGTTCCGTGATATTACACGGATAGCCTCTAGTGATCCGGTTGTGTGGCGGGACATCTTACTGAGCAATCGTGAAGTTTTACTAGGTCTGTTGGAAGAATGGAACGGACAGATTGAGCGTTTTACCCATTTACTGAGAATACAAGACGGTGAGGGAATCGCTGACGAGTTTTTAACAGCTGGGCACTTCCGCAGTGAACTGCCAGAGCGTCGTAAAGGAGTCATCGTCTCTACGTTTGATCTGTATATTGATGTACCGGATACCCCAGGGATTATCGGGCGAATTGCTATGGAACTGGGGAATCACAGCATTAATCTGAGCAATATGCAAATCATTGAAAGCCGGGAGGATGTCCCAGGCATCATGCGGCTTTCCTTCCGTCAAGAGCAGGATTGGGAGCGTGCCAAGACACTGCTGGATTCGATGGGCTATAAAGTGGTGGTATAAAGGGTGAAGAAAGTATGAGTGTTCGTTAAAGGAGGGACTGCGCTCCGCGATTCATTTGATCTTACGATCGCTGTTGTCTGCGGATTTTCTGAATATATGTACAAAGGGGAAAATCCCGCAGGCAAAGGCGAGCGCTCCGCTTCTCCAGATTCAAATGAACCTCTACGCTATGGACCGCCTTAAAAGCACCACACTTTCTGGGAGTGAAGTAGTAAGAAAAGATCTAAAGCGGGTGAAGGTTCTCTTCGCTCGCTTTTTTGTTACTTGAAGAGGTAGTGGAGCTACGCGTTATTTTGTAATTACTATCTTTCTATACATACCGTTGAACATTATAGGTGCATCCTCTTTGATCCGCAGTTTTGTTTTTTGGGTTTCAAACAGTTCTTCAAAATTCAACCCTATATCGGTTCCTAACACCTTAATAACGGGCCTTATCGTTTTTTTGAATAATGAGGGCTTTTTTCCTTTAGGAGAAAACTTATCGAAAATAATAATTTCCCCGTCTTTTTTCAAAACCCGCACCATCTCATCGAAGCATTTATTTGCGTTAGGTACTACTGAGAGAATTAAACTTCCTACTACTATATCAAATTGCTCATCCATAAAATTCATTTGTTGAGCATCCATTTCCAAGAATTTTATGGATTTTTTGGCAAATTTATCTTTTGCTTTGTTAAGCATTTCAGGTGAATAATCTATGGCAGTAATATCCAGCCCGTAGTGATTTATTAATTCTAAATCTGCTCCAGTTCCTACACCTACAAAAAGTATTTTTTGCTCGCTATTAAATGACTTTTCTTGAAATATGATCTTTCTAGAATTGAGGAAGCTACCTGAATTGAAAAAGTTATCATAAATTGGAGACCAAATCTTATATACAGCCTTGTTCCACTTATTATTCATTTCCTGCCCCCTATCTATTGAAAAAATTAATTATATAATAATGTGTTTTAATAGGACAACCAAATAATTGGTGAAATATTGATGTATTTTATCAACCCACATATGGGGTAGGTGAGTAAGGTAAAGAGGAGTATTGGAAAACAAAAAAAAGACCACCCGGGTAAAGCCCCGGGTGGTAGCTACTTTTAGTGAAGTAGCTGAGTAGGATAGGAGTGGAGAGAAACCATACTGTACTTTTATTATATGTATACGTTTTCATTTTGTCAATATTTTTTTAAAGCGTTTTCTTTTTTTGTGTAATTATCCTTATTGGTTTATTTGATGGCACGCTTTCAGTAGGTTTGTCATTTAATCTTGAAAAAATTTAAAATCCATTGAAAAGCTGTATAAATGAATTAGTTGCCAGCGTTAGGGAGGCATTGATGGAAATCGTGGGGATTTTGGACTTTTTTACTGGCGGTCATTTTGTGGTACAATGGGTAAGTCCATTTTGGACGTTGAATATTGTTGGGGATAGCACCGTTAATGTTGGCACTACATAGGGTAAGAAAATAACAAATGTTCCATGATGCTGTTTCATCCATTTGCGCAGAGGGCGCAACTTTTTTTGACCTGTTCGGTATATATAGACAGAATCGAACGGGAAAACAGCACATGTATGGGCGAGGAGGGTCTCACTCGGATGATGACAGATTCCCAGATGATTCAGGAAATCAAACAAGGTAATGTTGAGGTTTATTCAGAATTAATGAGGCGTCACCAACGTAAAATTTTAGCTTTTGTTTATCATATGCTGAAAAGTTCGAACCTGGAAATGATTGCTGAGGACTTATGCTCGGAGACGTTTTACAAAGCGTATCGGAGCCTGCACTCTTTTCGCGAGGTAGACGCATCGTTCTCCACTTGGTTATATACAATTGCACGCAATACGGTGCTAAGTGAGCTTCGCAAGCACCGTAGCGGTCAGGTTCCATTGGAGGAGAGCGGTTATGTACCGGTAGCTCCATCGGATGTAATTCCGGAGCAGGCTGTCCTTCGCGGTGAGAAGGTAGAGATGGTTCGTGAAGCGATCAATAGATTGCCTGAGAAGCAGCGATCTGCGCTGATTTTGCGTGAATATGAGCAATTAGATTATCAGGAGATTGCGACTATTTTAGGACAGACCGTCAGTGCGGTGAAGTCGTTGCTTTTCCGGGCAAGAACCAGTGTGAAGACGCAGTTGGAGCCTTATTTTTTTGAGCCTCTCTATGAGGAAAACGAAGGGATGAGCAGCCAATGAAATCCAGGGACACTGAGGATTTGTTCGCTACAGGCAAAAATGTATCGAAACAAGACTCGGAGCGCAGACGGGCCAAAAGCTCGTCTGCTGGGTGGGAACATGGTTCGGAAGAAAAAGAGTGGGATTTGTCAAAAGAAAATCGATCCGCTATTCGTGATATTTCCTTTGAAATAACAGATGATAAGCTAGAGGCCATGAATCGCAGAGTCATGGATCGAATTTATGAAGAATCACCGTGGCTTGTTCCGGGTGAGCATCGACGTGCGCGTGTGAACCCAGCAGCCCGTAAGTATATGTCTGTATGGATCGCTGGCTTCTTGGCCGTATTTTTATGCAGCTTTTTGTTTTTGAACTGGAATGGAAGCTCCTCTAAGGAAAATCCCCCTCAAGCAGCTCCTGTCATGGATACGGGTATTTTACCGACAGGCCTGTTGGAAACTACAAGTACATCTCCACAATATCAATACCACATTAAAGATGTGAATAGTGGCATTATGGACCCGCTGGTTGCTAGCATTGTTCCTACTTATCCGCAATACTGGATGCTGTTGTCTGTATTGGCACTTGCGCTTGCTTTATTTTCTCTGGGCTGGATCCATCGGACGAGAAGGGTCAGAAGTTAGCAGGACAGCTGGACTCCAATATGAATTCATAACAATGCCTGAATAACAAAACAGCGGAGGAAAAGACACGATGCTTATTGGCTTAATCAGACATGGATTGACGGATTGGAATGCGGTAGGGAAAATCCAGGGCCACAGTGATATTCCGTTAAATGAGGAAGGACGCCAGCAGGCACGCTTGCTTGCAGAACGATTAAAGAGAGAGTCTTATCATTGGGACGGGCTTATTACAAGTAGTCTCTCCAGAGCGAAAGAGACCGGGGAGATTATTGCTTCTGCTCTGCATCTTCCGTTGCTAGAATCTGATGATCGACTAAGAGAACGTGCTTATGGTCAGGTCGAGGGCATGACACAGGCCGAGCGTGAAGAGAAGTGGGGAGTCGACTGGCATCTGCTGGATCTAGGGCAGGAAAGCGATGCGGATCTTCAGCTTCGCGGGCTAGGTTTTATGGAGGCCATTTGGACGGAAAATCGGGACAAGAATCTGCTGGTCGTTTCCCACGGCGGTTTTTTGGCTAATTTGTATAAGGCTCTGTATCAGGAAAAATTCACGGAACGAATCGGCAATTTGTCACTTAGTATACTTCAGCGTGAGGATATGGATTGGGCACCACTTTTGTATAATTGCACGAAGCATTTGCAAGAGAAAAGTGACTGTAACTCAAAAAGTTAGTAAAAGACCACGGCTTCTACTCATCGTAGAAGTCGTGGTCTTTTTTGTTTTTTAATTATACCTTTGCAAAAAAAGAGGTTTAGAGTTTGAACAATCCGTCAAAGCTGTGGGTACAACAGGTAAGAATCAATTCCGGATGACAGTCCAGTGACGAGGCGATGGAACAATGAATCTGGCGGATATGCTGACATTTGCGGATATTGTGCATTTGAACAGAATCGCGGTGTATTACGATTGTGACTGTAAACCTAATTCCAAGCATGAGTTGATCCAGGGGATTTTGACGAAGCTCGGCAGCAGTAGTTTTTTTGAGGCGCAGGTCAAGGAGCTGAGGTTGTCAGAGGTAAGGTTTTTGAACGCACTGCTGTTCGATGACCGACCGTATTTCAGCATGGAGGAATTGATTGCAATAGCCAAACAGTCTGTTGAGGAGGACGAAAATCCTGGTGAGCGGCCAAGAGATATTGTGACCCGTCTGCGTTCTAGTGGCTGGTTGTTCAACGGTTCGACGCACAACACGAGGTATTTGTTCCAAATTCCGTTGGATATGAAGGAGCGTTTTCGACGTGTTATGGTACATGACTTCCAAAGCGGAATGACACGGGTAAGCGAACCGTCATCGTACCGGGATGAAGGGCATCTACTGGCAGAGGATTTACGGCTTTTCCTTCAATACATGGGGCAGCATGAGGTTCCGCTAAATCCCGAGGGGGCTTGGTACCGTCGCAATCAGCAGCAGCTGATGGAGCATTTGCACATTGCGGAGCCGCTTTTGGGTAAGGGAGGATGGCGTTTCGGGTATGGTTCCTCTTTTAAGTTTTATCCAGACCGAATGGCCCTACTGTATGATTATGCCCGTCACTCCAAGTACATCGAGGAGAAAGGGGACCAGGTTGTGCTGACAGCAAAGGGAGAAGCGCATCAGGAGCATACAATTGAGGAAGAAATGATACAGCTATTCAGGTTTTGGTTAAGACTGTATAAAGGAGCCGTTCCTAATTTGCTTTCTCTAGTCTACTGGATTGGAGAATGTGCCAGGCCGTGGACGTCCTCAGAGTCGCTTTTTGTACATATCGGCCCACTGATTCGACCGTTTTACTATGATACGCCCCGTTCGGTCTTTGATCAGAGAATTATACGAATGATGCTTCACTTGGGTATGCTTCGTCAGGGTGAACATCCGACGGGACCCTCTGTACAGATGACAGCCTGGGGGCTGAAGTTGGCGGGAGAGTGCCGCATTGGGCGGAACGACTCGGGTATACGGCTCCATTGACAAGCAACACACATGTTGATAGAATTTCACCCAAAATGAGAGGGTGAAGTTGATGCTGATTCACTATAACGGAAACATGCCACAGCTCCATTCATCTGTCTATGTGGCAGAAGGAGCAAAAATTGTCGGAAAAGTAACGATCGGCCAAGATTCCTCTGTATGGTTTAATGCCGTACTGCGCGGAGATATGGCGCCTATCTTCATCGGTGAACGCTGCAATATTCAGGACGGTGTCGTGGGACATGTGAACACGGATCAGCCCCTGTTGCTGGCGGATGACATTTCGATAGGTCATGCTGCAATAATCCACGGTTGTATGGTAGGCAAAGGCACTTTAATCGGTATGGGGGCCATTGTACTCAACGGAGCGGAGCTTGGTGAATATGCTTTAATAGGAGCAGGGTCGGTCGTTACGGAAAATACCAAAATACCACCCTATACTCTTTCTCTCGGTACACCTGCCAAAGTGGTGCGCGAATTGACAGATGCAGATTTGCAGCGGATGTCACGAACGGCACTCAGCTATGTGGCGAAAGGAAAAGAATATAGGATCTCTTAAACTCATGTTGGAGGTGCATCCTATGGATAAAATGAAGGTTACTTATGAAGTAATGTTGGGCCTGTCTGCTGAAATGGTTTTGGACGAGGCATTACGTAAACACCGGAGTGAAAAACTCTACAAGGATATTGATGAGGCGCTGGCCTCCGGAGATGAAGTAGCTTTTCGTCATCTTACGGATGAGCTGAAAGCAATGAGTTAGAATAATCTTAGGAACCCTAAGTTGGATTTCAGACCAATTGTTAGTTCGAGATTATAATCATCAAACCTGACTGTAGCGGCGGTCAGGTTTTTTTGATACGCTTGGATATGATATAGTCTTTGTAGGATGGGCCTGTACAAGGCAACCGTCGTATGAACGGAGGATGAAGGGCGTGTCGTTATCTTATTTGTGGAGCCGGTCGTTCTTGACGAGCCGGCCTTTTTTGTGGCTGCTGTTCTGGTGTAATCTGGTAGGAACAGTGTATGGGTACATATGGTATGGGGGGCAGTTGGAATATACTCTAAATTATCATCCGATGTGGCAGATTGTATTTGTGCCTGATAGTCCGACGGCGAGTCTGTTTTTTACGATCTCTATAGCATTTTTGCTCTATTCTCCGCGTCTCAAGAGCTTGAAGGTCATTCGACAGATCATGGAGGCGTTGGCTGTTGTCACGAGTGTAAAATATGGCATATGGGCTTCAGCTATTATTTTTTGGGGAGTTGCGCAGGGCGGACATATGATATGGCAGGATTGGATGCTGGTGGCATCTCACACGGCAATGGCGGTCGAAGCGTTACTGTTCGTGCGTTTTTTCACCTGCAAATGGGCTGCTTTATGCCTAGCCGCACTCTGGACATTGTTAAATGATACGATGGATTATACATTTGGTATATATCCGTATCTTCCAAAGACGCTAATGGATAATGTACCGCAAGTGCGTGCGTTTACCTATATGCTAACCCTTGTCAGTATCGTAGCAGCATGGCTTGCCATGTTTGCGCGCAATCGAATGAGAGTAGAAGTGAAGAAATAGAAAGGAATCCGTGATGATCATAAAATAAGAAAGAGCTTTAATCATTTAGCTACACAAAGTTTTGGTTTTGATTTTGAAGAAAGTTCTAGTCCCGGTAACCTTGCCATACAGTAAGGTGAGGAGGGATGTCCCATGATTAGGGGTCAGACGTTTCAAATTACGATACGTATTGTTTCGAGTGTTGTATTATCTATGGTCCTGCTGCTGTCCGTCTGCGTCCCTCCAGGTGTGGCAGAAGCGCATGATCAATCAAAACCCATAGGAAATACAAAAGAAATTGAGGAACTGGATCATGCAGCTGCGATACTGTACCGGGATGTGATGGACGGGAACATTGAAAAAGCGCGCGCGGATGTAGCCGAGGTGAGTCGATGGTTTGGCACCGGACAGGTGCAGGCAGCGTTATCTGTAGAGGCCATTCATGCTTTGTCCGGCAGCATCCTTGAGGTGCAGCAAGCTACACAGTCCGTCCAAGTATCACCAGATGAGTGGGTGAAGGCTGCGGCCAATTTACGACTTGCGACAGATGCGCTTGCACATCCGCGTCAGCCCTTATGGCAGCAGTATTATAAGATTTTAAAAGAAGATGTTAGCGGCTTGAACAGCCAGTTTGCTAAAGGTAACATGAAGGGTTTCAAAGCTGGAGCCGCGGTGCTGGAGGACCATTATGAGACGATCCGTACAGCAGCATTGATTCATGGCAGAACAAGTGAGGTTGTCCGGGCTGATTCATGGATTTCCTACGTCAAAGGATTGGGGGATCAGCAACATGCAGATGCCTCAGCCATTAGAGGGGCGTTGGATCAGGGAAATCCGACGTTTAATGCCTTGTTTGGACGTGAAAAAGACGCCACTGCACTGGCGCCATTTATCCCACGTGAAAGTGAGCGCCGGGCAGAATTGGCAATCGGCATGATTGTTCTGCTGGCGCTGGTCTATGCAGGTTATCGTAAATATCGAGCTGGTTTCTCTGGATAACGATGCAAATTCGAACATTCGCGTCGTTGGCTGCTGAGCCATCCATATAGATTAGCCCATCGCCCGGATTTCCGGGCTATTCCTCTTTGAACCCCTCTCCATGTACATCATGCACATCCTGTATGATAATAAACGCCCGTGGATCAACCGATTTAACAATTTGGTGCAAACGTCGTATTTCCTGACGAGGCACGACACAATAGGCAACATGCTTGGCCTGCTTGGAAAATGCACCTACAGCCGGAATAATAGTAACTCCGCGATCCATGTCTCTAATAATAATATCCGCAATGTCCATCGTGTGGTCGCTGATAATCATAAAGGCTCTGGCGGAATAGGCGCCTTCTTGTATAAAATCAATAATCTTGGACGCGATGAACACGGCGACTAATGTATATAGAATTTTTTCTTTTGGTATGTAAAGTAGTGAAGCACCGATAATGACGATATCAATGACCAGCATAATCCTTCCCATACTCCAGCCAAACTTCCGGTTTAGAATACGAGCGATTATATCCGAGCCGCCCGTGGTGCCGCCAAAGCGGAACACAATACCTAATCCGGCCCCAAGCGTAACCCCCGCATATAATGAAGAAAGTATAAAATCGTGTTCAGTTTGAAATGTTCCCATCCATCCGAGATGAATCATTTTTTCATACAACCACAGAAAAAAAGTGAGCGACCCAATACCTACCCCTGTATATAGAATTTGCTTGCCCCCAAGCATTTTCCATCCAATTAAAAATAAAGGAATGTTCAGAAGCAATGTGGAGAGAGAGGGTGAAATCGAAAAAGCATAATTGAGCAGCAGGGTGATCCCAGTAATACCACCTTCCATCAGTTTACTGGGTATAATAAAATAAAGCAGACCGAATGCATAGATGGCGGTCCCGAGCACAATGGGTAAAATCATTTTAAGCTGTTCCATGGACTTGGATATCTTCATATAATCCCTCGCAGTAGCAGTTTAAGGAAGAACGACTTCATGCTGATTTTGCTAATCGCAGCTCCTTATATGTAGTATACCTTTTTACGGTAGCTTTAAAAGACTGATGACAGTAAGTTGGGGTCGTAAGTTCACAATTAAAAAAAATTTGTTTTAAAATGTGCTTTACGATAACATATGAATAAACCTGCACATGGGGGGATTGCGTGTTTCATGGAAAAATCATTAGATGAAATTCAACGTGAGGTAGACCAGTATATATCTCAATTTAAGGAAGGGTATTTTAGCCCTTTAGCGATGTTGGCCCGGATGTCTGAGGAAGTCGGGGAACTGGCGAGGGAAGTCAATCACTCCTTTGGCGAGAAACCGAAAAAAACGGATGAGGCGGACAATTCCATTGAGCTGGAGCTGGGGGACATTTTGTTCATCACCATCTGCTTTGCGAACTCGCTAGGTATAAATTTGACCGAGGCACATGATAAGGTTATGCATAAATTTAACACACGTGATGCGAATCGTTGGACCAAAAAGGACACCGATTAGGCGCTTTGTACATATGCTGTACCAAACCGGTTACCCGGAGGTGCAGTGTCATGAAGGCGGAGGAATACGTTCAGAAAGCTTATCAGTGCATTTTGCAGAACGATTTTGAGCAGGCCGTGGAATGGTTTGAAAAAGCAATTTCAGCTCAGCCTGATCATGCGGAGCATTATTTCCGGTGCTCGGTTACCTATGCTCGTAGTGGTCGTTTGGAGCAGGCTCTCGCATATGCAGAGCATGCGGTTCGTCTCGCTCCACAGCAGGATGAATATGTTCTCCATCTACATGCGCAGGAAGCCAGGCAGCATACGGAGAAGGCCAGAAAAATGCTGGATGTCGACAGAGCTACGCCGCAGGTGCGTCAGGATGCGATCTTGTTACTGGAACGAGCAATAGCCCTCGATCCGTTATGTGGGGATGCTTTTTTGCTGCTCGCATTGATTTATGACGAAATGAATGAGTATAAGCTGGCTGTGCAGGCTGCTCGTGAGGCGGCTGCACTGTTTCCTCACAATGTGCAGCTTGCCAACCTCATGAAGAAGTTATGCCAGCAGATGAATGAACAGATCTAGCACAAATGGATGCATAAGGAGTTGTAGGGAAATGTCAGAACCAATAAAAGTGGCTGTTGTAGGAGCAGCAGGGCGTATGGGCCGTGAAGTTGTCAAATTGGTTCTTCAAGATGAGGAACTACAGCTTGTGGCCGCAGTGAACAGAACACATGCCGGCAGTGATGCCGGCCTTCTCGTCGGACTACCGGAAGCGGGTATCGCTATTGTGGAGGATGTGGAGCAGGCATTACTGGATAGCCGAGCGGATGTCATGGTCGATTTTACGGGGCCGCGTTTTGCATATGCACATACAGCGCTTGCTATCAAGCATGGAGTTCGTCCGGTTATCGGAACAACAGGGTTTACTCCCGAACAGATTGATGAACTGGACAAGCAGTGTCGTGAGCAGCAAATTGGTGGTCTAATCGCGCCAAACTTTTCAATTGGCGTCATTTTGATGATGCGGTTTGCGGCTCAGGCAGCGAAATATTTCCCACATCTGGAAATTATAGAATATCATGGTGACCAAAAATTGGACGCGCCATCGGGCACAGCCATTAAGACCGCAGAGCTGATCGCCGAACAGCGTGAAGAGCTGCGACAGGGTAACCCGGAAGAGGAAGAAACGTTAGAAGGATCACGGGGAGGTTATTATCAAGGGTTTCGTGTCCACAGTGTCCGTCTTCCCGGTGTGTTCGCACAGCAAGAAGTGATATTCGGAGGGTTTGGACAATCTCTGAAGATTCGTCAGGATTCTTATGAACGGGCGGGCTATATGCCGGGTGTTAAAATCGGTATTCAGAAGGTCATGGAGCAGCCAGGGCTTGTATATGGATTTGAGCATTACATCGATTAAGAATACGCGAATGATTGGACGAATGAAATTATAGAATGAGGCAGGAGGAACTTCGAATGTTAAAGATTGCATTTATAGCGCATGACCGAAAAAAGGATGAAATGGTAAATTTCATAACGGCCTATGAGCATGTTTTTACAGATCACAAGTTATTTTCAACAGGTACAACAGGTCTGCGTATTATGGAGCAAACCAAGCTTGAAATTCACCGTTTCATGTCCGGGCCGCTTGGAGGAGATCAGCAAATCGGGGCTATGGTTGCGCAAAATGACATGGACTTGATTATATTCTTGCGTGATCCGCTCATGGCACAACCGCATGAGCCGGACATTAGTGCCTTGTTACGTTTGTGTGACGTGCAGGGGATTCCTTTGGCGACAAACGTTGCAACTGCTGAAATACTGGTGAAAGCGCTAGACCGAGGCGATTTTGCTTGGCGTGAGCTGGTACATAAATATAAACCGGGCATTGACCAGCAGGGTGATATATAATGACGCTGGACATCCTGATTTTCGGAGCTCATGCCGACGATGCAGAAATAGGAATGGGAGGCACGATTGCCAAGCATACAGCCGTTGGTTTAAAGGTGGGCGTGTGCGATTTGACGCGGGCTGAAATGTCATCCAATGGTGATGTGGATACTCGTATGTCAGAAGCTGAACATGCTTCGAAAGTGCTCGGGCTTGCTGTGCGGACGAATTTGGGTCTGCCTGATCGTGGATTATATGTAACTCCTGAACATGTAGCTGCAGTTACAGCAGAAATCAGGCGCCATGCACCGAAAGTCGTATTCGCTCCTTATTGGGAGGATCGGCATCCAGACCATGTCATGTGTAGCAAGTTGGTGGAGGAAGCGGTATTTAACGCGAAGTTGCGACGTTTTATGCCAGAAAATCCTGCGGTACAGGTAGAGCAATTATATTTTTATTTTATCAATGATATTGGCAGAACGGATTTGATTGTGGATATCACCGAGCATTATGAAGTTAAGGAACAGTCGTTATTGAGTTATGCTTCGCAATTTCAGGCAGCGCCTGGAAAGGATACAGTGTCCACACCATTAAATCAGGGATATGTGGAACGCGTAAAAGCTCGCGACTCGTTGTTGGGTCAGCGCAAACTGATTACGTATGCAGAAGGGTTTGCGTCCAAAACGCCATATCTGGTTAAGCTATTCACATAAGAATTCTATACTTGAGCATTTTGCAGAGTGTTAAAATAAATCGGCAGAAAAGTTATCACTGGTGAGCGGAAGGAGGCAGCTAGCTTGAATGACAAACTGAAAATTGGGATTACCTGTTATCCGTCGCTGGGTGGTTCCGGCGTAGTGGCTACTGAGCTGGGCAAGTTGCTGGCAGAAAAAGGGCACGAGGTTCATTTTATTGCCAATAGCATTCCGTTCAGATTAGGCGGGACGTTTCAGAAAAATATTTTTTATCATGAGGTTGAAATTAACGATTATTACGTGTTTAGATATCCGCCCTATGATTTGTCACTGGCGACCAAAATGGCCCAAGTCGCACAAATGAAGAATTTGGATGTACTCCATGTTCATTATGCGGTACCACATGCAGTATGCGCTTACTTGGCGAAGGAAATGGTGGGTGATCATCTGAAGGTGGTAACCACCCTACACGGTACGGACATTACAGTCTTGGCACAGGATGAGTCGTTGAAGGACCTGATTCGGCTGGCTATTAACAAAAGTGACGCTGTGACGGCGGTTTCCAAAGATTTGATTCGGGAGACGATAGATGCGCTGGAAATTACACGGCCTATTGATTTAACCTATAATTTTGTAGATAAACGGGTGTATTATCCACGAGATGCCGCTGCGCTTAGAAGAGACTTTGCCCAACCGCATGAAAAAATAATGATGCATATTTCCAATTTCCGTCCTGTCAAAAGGGTGGGCGATGTGTTGGATATATTTGAAAGAGTGCAACGAAAAGTGCCTGCGAAGCTGCTGCTGGTGGGGGAAGGACCGGATCTACCAAAAATCCGTTGCAAAATTGAGGATTTAGGACTTCAAGACAAGGTCTTCTTTTTAGGTAAGCAGGATCAGATCGCAGAAGTGATTTCTATGGCGGATGTGCTGCTGCTTCCCTCGGAAAAAGAAAGTTTTGGTTTGGTTGCGCTGGAAGCAATGGCCTGTGGAGTGCCGACAATCGGTTCTCAGGCCGGAGGAGTTCCTGAACTCGTTGTGCATGGAAGTACGGGGTATCTTGCTGAAATTGGTAATACTGAGGCGATGGCTGATTATGCAGTTGAGCTGTTGTCCGATGAAGCGATGGCGGAACGTTTCCGTGAAGCGTGTCTGACCCGCGCCCGTACCGTTTTTTGTGATGAGCTGATTACCCGTCAATATGAAGAAATCTATTACCGTGTGTTGGGACGCGAGGTGCCGGATCTTAAACCGATCAGCGTTTAAGGGGGCGGACTCGCGTCCGTTTTTTATATTGAATACTTGCAAAGGGGGAAACCCTATGAATACAAATACTTGGCAATGCGCTGACCAAGAGATGGCACTTCATGGCAGAGAGGTCATACATACACTAACAGCAGCAGGCCACGAAGCTTACTGGGTTGGCGGCTGTGTGCGGGATGAGATATTAGGACGAGCTATTCATGATATGGATCTGACCACTTCGGCTGAGCCTGAACAGGTCTTAGCGCTATTCCCTCATGTTATTCCGACAGGAATCCAGCATGGGACGGTAACGGTTATGCAGGGTGGCCATGCGTTCGAGGTGACCACTTTTCGTACAGAAAGCGGTTATGCCGATCACCGCCGTCCAACGGAAGTTGCCTTCGTGAAGGATATCCGTGAGGATCTGATGCGACGGGATTTTACTATGAATGCGATTGCGATGGCAGAACACGGAGAGCGGGTGGACCCGTTTGGGGGAGAAGCCGATTTGCGAGCTGCTCTCGTTCGTTGTGTGGGACGAGCTGAGGAACGCTTTGAGGAGGACGGGCTGCGAATGCTGCGTTGCATCCGTTTTGCCTCTGTATTTCGGTTCCGGGTGGCCTACAATACCTGGAAAGGTATGATCCGTCGCAGAGAGGGACTTCGATATATAGCCATGGAACGGGTACGAGTCGAGTTAGAAAAGATGCTAGCGGGGCCTGACCCATTACGTGGATTGGAGATGCTGGGACGTAGCGGATTGCTTGGCTGTACGAAGGTTCCGGTTCCCTGGGAACAATGTGACGCACAGGCGCTCAAGGAGATCGTGCAGCTGCCAGCAGAGCTACGGTGGGGTTTGCTCCTTATGTCTTGTAGACTTAGCTCCGAGGCAGCGGACGAGCTATTAAGAGCTTGGACCTTCTCCAACGCCGTACGTTTGCGTTTGGTTCATTTATTGGAATGGGAGACCGAGCTCATCAGCCATGCTGTTGCCATAGCTGACAACTCTGTTTCGAGAGATTCTGACCCTATCAACGACGAGGTACTGCGTCGTAACTGGATTCGATTGTTAATTAAGCTGGGAAAGGATACAGCTTCAGACTGGCTGGAGCTTCACAAGACACTGCCTTCTTCGTTCCGTGGATTACCGCCGTGGGTAGAAAAGCATGTGAAGAAGATTGCCGAACTGGCAAACTCGTGGACACAGCAGGCTGTCGTCGTTCGTATCAAAGATTTAAATATTACTGGAAATGAACTGGTTCAGGCAATGAATCGACCAGGTGGACCTTGGCTGGGGCAGATGATGGAACGGCTTTTACAAGCGGTCGCTTGCGGAGATATCCCGAATGAAACAGAAACATTGCTTCAGGAAGTGAAACGGGTGATGAGTAGTGAATAATCATGATAGACTGTTAGGCATACTGGAGGAAGGTTCATCCGATTACGTATCTGGTGAGGAGATTAGCCGACGCCTCTCCGTTAGTCGCACAGCAATATGGAAGCAAATCAACAAACTGCGTGAGCTGGGTTATAATATCGATGCCTCTTCGCGCCGGGGCTATCGGTTGATATCTCGGCCTGACCGATTGGAAGTATCCAAACTGGCAGATCTATTAACTACACAATCGTTTGGCCAGCGTATCATAGTGCTGGATTCGACGGTATCCACTCAGCAGGATGCTATGCGTTTAGCAGAAGAGGATGCGCCGGAGGGAACGGTAGTGCTGGCAGAAGAACAGACGGCGGGTCGGGGACGTCAGGGACGTAAATGGTATTCCCCTCGCGGCAAAGGGATATGGATGAGCATTGTATTGCGCCCCACCCAGCCCTTAGCTTTTACCCCCCAGCTAACGCTACTTACAGGTGTAGCAGTGTGTAGAGCCATTCGTCGGCTGACGGGTGTGGAGGCAGGAATCAAATGGCCAAACGATCTGTTGATTCATGGTCGCAAAGTATCCGGTATTCTGTTGGAATCTGCAACAGAGGATCAACGGGTCCGCTACTGTATTGCAGGGGTCGGCATTGACGTAAATTTAAATAAAGAAGATTACCCGGAAGAGCTATCCCATGTAGGGACATCCTTGAAAATAGAAGCAGGGCTTGAAATTGACCGTACTGCACTGATTGCTGCAGTTCTGGAAGAAATGGAGCTGCTAAGTAAGTTGTATGCCGAGCAGGGGTTCCAGCCCATAGCCATGCTGTGGGAGGCGTTATCCGTGACGATGAACCGCAGCGTTCGGGCACATACGGGACAAGGGATAGCGGTAGAAGGTACAGCGGTGGGCTTGGACCCTTCAGGGGCACTAGTGATAGAAACGAACCAGGGTGAGCGGATTCAGGTTATTTCAGGGGATATACAATTGTAGAAGCGACCCTAGCTGAGTATACGACCACAATCTTTCTGTTTCCTGTGTGAAACTTCACGTGAAAAAGCTGATGTTTTTTGTTATACTGTGCAGGAGGCGGCATCGGACGGTCCGAGCTGCACTCCAAGGGCACATTGCTCTACTTTAGCAAGTTTGTAAGACCATCATAACTTCATTTGAAGGTTACGTTGGATTCTGCTCTGAGCCGAACAGGACCGAGACAGAAGGGACGATCTCAAAATGAGTGTCTTTTTTGGCTGTTCGGACCTTTTGATGACGCAGATGTACAGGCGTTCATAAAAGGTTATTTTTTGTGCCAAAAAAAGATGGAAGGGAGCCATTCGCGATGGCAGGAAAACAAGCGCTGAATATTGTAAAAATGAAAAAAATGAAGCAGGAGGGCATTCCGCTCAGTATGCTGACCGCCTATGATTATCCATCGGCTAAGATAGCCGAGGAGGCGGGAATTGACATCATTCTCGTGGGGGACTCGCTGGGTAACGTAGTTCTTGGTTACGATTCGACCATCCCTGTGACCTTGGATGATATGGTGTACCATTCCCGGACAGTTGCAAGAGGCGCTGAGAATACATTTATCGTAGCGGACATGCCTTTTATGACATATCACGGCAGCATATCCGAAAGTCTTCAAGGCATCCGCCGTCTGATGCAAGAAGGACATGCGCATGCTGTTAAATTGGAGGGCGGAGCTGAAATTACCGATGTCGTAAAAGCGACTGTTCAGGCAGGTGTACCTGTGCTGGGACATATCGGGCTTACTCCGCAATCAGTTAATCAAATTGGTGGCTATCGCATTCAAGGTAAGGACGAAGCAGACGCACGCCGGTTGATGGCAGATGCCAAGGCATTAGAGCAGGCGGGTGCCTTTGGTATTGTCTTGGAATTGGTGACTGAGGAAGTGGCAACGGCGATTTCTAAAGAACTTTCCATTCCAACCATTGGAATCGGTGCAGGACGTGGATGTGACGGTCAAGTACTTGTTTATCACGATCTGATTCAGTACGCATCTCCTTATTTCAGCAAACGCTTTGTTAAAACCTATGCCGATGTAGGCGGCTTGATCCGCAGCAGCATTGAGCAGTATGTGAGTGATGTGAAAGGGCGGGCATTCCCGGCCGCAGAGCATGTATTCAGCGCGGATGACCGTGTTGTGGAGTCCCTGGAGTCCTTGTACGGACAGGCAAAAGGACAAGCGCAGAAACAAGCTAAGGAAAAGGTGGAATCTCAGTCATGATCATCGTAAGAGAAGTGGCTCAACTACGCAAGGTTATTGCCGAACGTCGGCAACTTGGAGCCAATGGAGCAAAAACGGTACACGATTCTGCCTCTTTACTGCAACATAAAGTCGGCTTTGTACCAACGATGGGATACCTGCATGAAGGACATGCGAGCTTGATGCACAAGGCGCGTGAAATGGCAGATACGGTGGTGCTTAGCATTTTCGTAAATCCGATCCAATTTGGACCGAATGAAGATCTGGAAAGCTATCCCCGCGATGAAGCTCGTGATTTGGAGGTAGCACGGCGTGAGGGCGTGGATATTGTATTTTTGCCAACTGTAGCAGAAATGTATCCACAACCAACCCAAACCAAAATTCGTGTATCCGCTTTGACAGATCGCTTGTGCGGTGCTTCCCGTCCCGGCCATTTTGATGGTGTGACTACGGTGGTAGCCAAGCTTTTTAACATGATAGGTCCTGATTTGGCCTTTTTTGGGATGAAGGACGCACAGCAGGTTGCTGTGCTCCAGCAGATGGTGACTGATCTCAATATGAACGTGACTATCGTACCTTGTCCCATCGTCAGAGAGGCGGATGGTTTGGCCCTCAGCTCCCGTAACGTGTATTTAAGTGCAGAACAGCGCGAGCAGGCATTGGTGCTGTCCCAGTCACTGCGTAAGGTGCAAGAAGTGAGCGAAGATATTGTAACAAACACAATTACGATTCGTCAGTTACATCAAATGGTGGAGTCCACCATTACTTCCTCTCCTTTAGCAGACATTGATTACATTGAAATTTTAACTTTTCCTGGTCTGGAGCCCCTTCTTCCCGAGCAGCGGCTATGTGATGTTCAGGAAGACATCATCGTAGCGCTAGCTGTGAAATTTGGCAGTACCCGACTGATTGACAATATAAGAATACAGAAGGCGGAGGTGCTTTCCCATGTTTAGAACTATGATGAAATCCAAAATTCACCGCGCTACGGTTACGGAAGCTAACCTGAACTATGTGGGGAGTATCACTATAGATGAAGATCTCATGGAGACATCGGATCTGTTGGAGAATGAAAAGGTTCAAATTGTAAACAATAACAATGGAGCTCGACTGGAAACCTATGTTATCCCCGGACCGCGTGGGAGCGGCGTGATCTGTCTCAACGGTGCGGCAGCTCGTTTGGTGCAGCCTGGTGATACAGTCATTATTATTTCCTATGCTTCCATGTCAAATGAAGAGGCCAAAACATACAAACCAACAGTGGTATTTGTTGATGAACATAATAAACCAGCCCAAACGATGAACAAAGAAGTACATGCGACGATCATGTAATGAATGGGAGTGCGGATGAAACCCGTCTTTTAAGCGAAAAATGTGAGTGTATTAATCCATCTTTCATAAGGGCGGGATGCACATGTTCCAGCATGTATTCGCAGAAATGAACAGCATGTTAGATGATATCGTGAAGCATTACCCATCAGCCCAGGGCTCCCGCAGGCAGGAGCTGCTACAGCACTGGAGTCTGCTGCGGAGAATGAGTGACGGAATTATGGATGAGTGGCTGGCCTTTGAGGAAAAAATGGTGTGCCTGCGTGCGGCCGGCTTTTCCGCGGAGACCGATATGTCTGACACGGAGCTGCCTGAAAAAGAGCTGCCGGCTTTTAGTCGGGGGCAAGGGTATTATCGATTACTTATGTACCCTGAGGCGATCCAACAATTTGAGCAGGTACTACAGCATTTTCCGAACAGTTGGCAGAGTCGCATGTATATGGGAATGGCCTATTTTCAACTAGATGATCCAGCAGAAGCTGTATACCATTTTCAGAAGGTGCTGGACCTGACTGAGCAGGCAGGACTAAAAGCGGTCATCTATAATGCGCTAGGCTGTCTGTTGGCAAAGCAGGCTGACGTAGAGGAGGCGCAAAAATGTTTTGCTCTCGCACATCAGTTCGATCCTGCGTTACCCGAGCCGCTGCACAATATGGAAGCCTGTTTGTCCGGTACCGAAAAGCTTCGATACGACAGCTCCATAATGACCTGGATGTAGTTGTCAGACACCGAGTAAGACGATGCATGCCCACCTCCTGAGGCGGCGTATGCATCGTCTTTTTTGGCTGTCTTAATTTCCAAACACGCGATCTTCTGCTATGCTAATATACGGAGTTATTATTTTTGTAAGTGTCATAAGAAAGGATTAAGCCCGAATGAAATTTGCGGTATTGGATTTTGAAACGACAGGCACCCAGTCCGCGGATGACATCATTCAAGTCGGACTTGCAATTATAGATCATGATAACAGCATTTCCCGTGTTTACGGCTCTTATGTAAACCCTGGCAGATCTATTCCACCTTTTATCACTGGATTGACCGGAATTACAGACGATGACGTGAAGGATGCACCTGCACTTGAAGAAATGATGATGGAGCTTGTGCCTATGCTGGACGATGTTGTACTGGTCGGTCATAATGTGGCGTTTGATTTTAATTTTTTGCAAAACGCTCTGGATCGGTGCGGATACTTGCCATTTAGCGGAAGAATCTTGGATACAATGGATTTTCTGAAAATTATGTTTCCATCACTATCTTCGTATCAGTTGGGTTTTGTGTCTTCTGAGTTCGGGCTGGCACATGATCGCCCTCACCAAGCAGACAGCGACGCATTGGCTACGGCCGAGGTGTTTTTAAAGTGTCTGGGTGAGCTTCAAGCATTACCTCTGATAACGATACAGCGGCTTAGTGATTTGTTTGCAGAGGAAGACAGTGACCTTGGATGGTTTCTTGATGGGGTGCGTGAAGAGAAAGAGCTTGATCCTATTCAGGATTTGGAGGGATATCAGTTTTTTCGTCAGCTTGCGCTAAAAGTGGAAGATTGGACGGAGCTAGCTGCTCCGCGTAGAGAAGATGACCCGAATCCACTGTCAGGTGTTACCTTTGAGGAGTACATGGATGATGTGCGGGACAATTTGCGTTCATCCTTGAGTCAATATGAGGAGCGCGAGGCGCAGATACAGATGATTGAGGGTGTGAATCAGGCACTGAGTGAAGACAAGCATCTGCTGATTGAAGCAGGTACAGGAACAGGGAAGTCTCTGGGTTATTTGCTCCCATCGCTGTATCACAGTGTGAAAAAGGGACAGCGCGTTATGGTGAGTACACATACGATCAACCTGCAGGAGCAATTACGCGAGCGCGACATTCCGATGCTGACCAAGGTGATTCCGTTTCCGTTCCGGGCTGCTATTTTCAAGGGTCGGGGACATTATTTGTGTCTGCGTAAGTTTGAACATAAAATAAACAGAAGAGACTTCGCTACACCGAAGGAAGATTTAATTACAGCGGCTCAGATGATCGTCTGGTTGACGCTAACAGAAACCGGTGATGATGAAGAACTGAATCTGAGCAACCGTGGAGGGGATTTCTGGGAAACGGTGGCGAGTGATTCAGAGTCCTGTCTTGGTCGTTCCTGCCCATGGTTCCGCAAATGTTATTATCATCGTGCACGCCATGAAGCAGGAATAGCGGATGTTGTTATTACGAATCACTCTAAGTTGTTCACAGACGTCAAAGCCAGTCATCAGTTATTGCCGAGCTATGAACATCTGGTGATAGATGAAGCCCATCACCTGGAGGAAGTAGCTGGTAAACACCTAGGTATGCATATGAAATATTTCACACTCGTGCATACACTGACGCGACTGTTCAAAGACAGCAAGAATGGACAACTGCCTTCACTTCGTCAACAGTTGGCGAAATCGGGGCACGAGAAGTCGGCAGATTGGGCCTCAACTATCGACCAGCTGTATCCGCTCGTGTTAGAGGTGAAGGAAACTTGGGACCTGCTAAGCGACAAGCTGTTTGGCATGTTGCCGGAGCGAAGTGATGCGACACCGGGTGAAACAGGACAGTTTTCTTCCCGTCTCAAACCTTCGGCCAAGCCTGCAAAGTGGGATCAGGCGGGAGCTTTGGAAAATCAGCTATATGTAACGATGAGCGAAATTTTGCGCAAGGGCGACAAGCTGATGCTGGACGTCAAGGAAGAACATGACGATTATGCGGCGGATAGCCTTATTACAGATATCACGGGTCTGCTCAAGGATTTGGCGGGGATTCGAGAAAATTTGCGCTTTTTTATCCGACTCGATGATGAAACAACCGTATACTGGCTCGAGGCAAGCGGGCAATTCCGTAGTAAATCATTGCAATTTTATGCGGTACCCGTCGATGTGAGCCGCCAGTTGAAAGAAATGTTTTTTGACAAAAAAAGAAGCATTATTCTGACTTCTGCTACCTTGTCGGTAGATAAGTCGTTTCAGTACATGATCGATCAGCTCGGCTTACAGGAGGCCGCAGATCAAGAGCGGCTGATGACTTCGCAGCTCCCGTCACCCTTTAATTACAGGGATCAGGTGTTGCTGGTTATTCCACGGGATTTCCCAAGTGTGAAGGGCAGTGTAGGAGATGCGCATTTTGTAGATATGCTCGTTAGCTCTCTAGGAGCGACTGCTCAGGCGACACGTGGGAGAATGCTCGTTCTGTTTACGTCCTATCGGATGCTCCGGCAAGTGTATGAGCCGCTCAAAGAGGCCTTAGCATCCAGCGAAATTACTGTGCTGGGACAAGGTGTGGACAGTGGAAGTCGCAGCAAGCTAACCCGCCGGTTTCAGGAAGCGAAAGCTTCTGTATTGCTGGGGACCAGCAGTTTCTGGGAAGGCGTCGATATTCCGGGGAAGGCTCTGACTTGTCTAGCCATTGTTCGCTTGCCGTTTCAACCGCCGAATCACCCGCTGCTGGAGGCAAAAAGCGAACTGCTCCAGCAGCAGAAGAAGAATCCATTTATGAAGCTGTCTGTACCGCAAGCGGTCATTCGCTTCAAACAGGGATTTGGTCGGTTGGTACGTACAGCGAACGACCACGGGGTCGTTATCGTTTATGATACGCGTGTGATTGAATCCTATTACGGAAAGCACTTTTTGTACTCGTTACCGGGACCAAAAATGGAGCATATGCCATCGGAGCAAATGGTGCCCCGCATCGCCGAATGGCTCCAATCCGCCCCGGAGACAGAGGCATAACGGACGGACATAAGTATGTTCGTTACAATTAGGGGGAGCAAGTATGAAATCAGATAAAATTTCAGAGGCTGTCGTACGGAGGTTACCCGTATATTTACGTTATCTGAATGCACTGCACAAACGGGAGGTGGCTACGGTCTCTTCTCAAGAGCTGGGACAGAGGCTAGATTTGAACCCGGCCCAAATCCGTAAAGATCTTGCTTATTTTGGAGATTTTGGTCGGAAGGGTATCGGTTATGATGTTTCTTATCTCATTGAGAAAATACGCCATATCCTGAAAATCGACCAACAAATTAATGTAGTATTGGTCGGAGCGGGTAATCTGGGGCAAGCCCTTTCGAATTATAACGCTTATTTAAAAGACAATATGAAGATTGTGGCGGTATTTGATGCGTTTCCGGATAAGGTAGGAACCAAGATCAATACATTGGTCGTGCAACCGATGGATGAACTGGAAGCGACTGTGAAAGAAAAAAACATTCGAATCGGGATTATTACCGTACCTGATTTTGAAGCACAGCACGTGGCTGATAGGCTTATTGATAGCGGAATTGGAGCGATCCTGAACTTTGCACCGACTACTCTCAAGGCACCAGCCAACATTCGGATTCATGCCACAGACTTTACAACTGATTTGCTTAGCCTCGCTTATTATTTGGAGGACGGAAAGGAAGAAGCACAATATGACAGTGAATAAATGGATGATTAAAAACGGATCTTTTGCCGTAAATGGACCAGAAGCAGGGGTAGTCCATGGTTTTATGATTGTGGAGGATAGTCGTATTACTTATATTGGCGAAACCTTGCCTGCGGGTGAGGAAGAGACGGAAGCGATCGATGGTAAAGGGCTATTGTTTTTACCTGGTCTGATCAATACTCATGGTCATGCGGCGATGTCTCTACTGCGTGGGCATGGAGATGATTTGGCACTTCAAGTATGGCTTCAGGAAAAAATGTGGCCTATGGAAGCCAAGTTTACATCTACAGACGTGTACTGGGGTACGTCCTTGTCTGTGCTGGAAATGCTGAAAGGTGGAACAACAACCTTCCTCGATATGTACGATCATATGGATGAGGTGGCTCGTGTGGCTGAAGAGTCAGGTATTCGTGCAAGTCTGATGCGTGGAGCAATTGGACTATGTTCGGAGGAAGAACAGCGAATCAAGCTGGCAGAGGCCGTGACTTTTGCGCGTAACTGGCACGGTAAAGCAGACGGCCGTATTACAACGATGATGTCACCGCATGCGCCATATACATGTCCACCTGCGTTTATTGAAAAATTCGTACAAGCTGCGCATGATCTGGACTTGCCACTGCATACGCACATGTCTGAGACGATCGCCGAAGTAGAGCAAAACGTACGCGACTACGGTTTGCGTCCGGTTGCACACTTGGATAAGCTTGGCTTTTTCTCCCGTCCTTCGCTTGTTGCCCATGGCGTTCATTTGAACGACGAAGAAATAGCTTTACTGGCAGAACGTGGTGTAGCGGTTTCCCACAATCCTGGCAGCAACTTGAAGCTGGCAAGTGGTGTGGCAAGAGTGCCTGAATTGCTGCGTGCAGGGGTTACGGTTTCTCTCGGAACGGATGGTCCTGCCAGCAATAATAACCTGGATATGTTCGAGGAAATGCGTCTGGCAGCACTTATTCACAAGGGTGTATCCGGTGACCCTACGGCAGTTCCTGCAAGTGAAGCGCTGCGTCTGGCAACAGAATACGGTGCAAAGTCGATTGGTTTAAAAGAAGTAGGAGCGTTGGCAGCAGGCAACAAGGCTGACTTTATCGCGTTGGATCTGAATCAGGCACATTTCTTGCCGCGTACAGATCTTATTTCCCATGCGGTATACTCTGCAAGCGCCAAGGACGTGGCTCATGTGTGGGTAGACGGTCGTCAGGTTGTGAAAAACGGCGAATGCCTGACTATGGACGAGGAACGTATCAAACATGAGGCACAAGCCGCCTTTGAAGGGCTGCTGTCGCGCTAATTCAGGTGTCACATCCCCTTAGAGAGGAAGCACGGGTTTGAAAAATAAGAAAAAATGGATAGCGGTCGCCATTTTGGCCGTGATACTGATCCTGGTCAGCATTTTCTGGTATTATTCCTATGTTACTCAAGACCAGGTGGCTGAGAAAAATGCCGCTATCATTAAGGCCAAGCAATCAGGTGGTCTGGTTAGCACGACTCAAACATGGAAGTCTGTGTGGGATCAGGTATATTGGGTGGTTCAAGGGAAAAATGCACAGAATGAAAATATAATGGTATGGGTTCCTTTTCAAAAAGTGGAGGGACAACCTAACGTACCTGCCGCAGATAATAGCGGTGTTCATACCGAGCTGCTGAAGAACGGAGTCGACGAGCAAAAAATGACGTCGCTAATTCAGCAGCAGCTTCCAGGTGTAAAAATTGTAAGCCTCCAGCCGAGTGTGTTCAATGGCGAATATGTGTGGCAGCTGTTTTACGATGATGGAAGCCATCATTACTATGCCTTTTACCGTTTTTCAGATGGGGGAGCGACGGGGGTAAAGTATACTTTGCCCAATAACTAAGCTGGTTGAGGATCAGCAGATGTGGAATGAATGACTAGTAAATGATTAAAAGCTCAAGAAAAAGACGTAAATGCGATGAAATTCGTATTTACGTCTTTTAGTCTTGCTATGCCGTAAAGATGAGCTGAATGCCAGCGAAGCATCTTTACCTACCCAACTTCTCTCCTAAGGCAAATTCATCTTTATGGCGGGCAACAGCGATCGTAAGATCAAATCCTACACGCAGCGTCCCACCTCCACCATAACCAAAGATTTTGCCTCATCACAACTCCTCCACACATTGCCTTCGATTTTAGATATACGTTATGATATACTATATTTTATAAGTGATAGACAAAAATGATAGAAAAAAGAATTGCTGATCACTGTAAGATCATGCAATTTGGTTGTTTGTTGACATTCGTCCCGTTTCTTCTGAGTTTTACATTTTGAGAGGAGGATGTTGTTTGAAATTGCGTGCAGTTCCTATCGTTGTGGCGGCAGTTTTGGCAGCTTTGCTGCTATTTGGGGGATGGTTCATTTACCGTCAGGTTACAATGCAAAGTCCTCTGGAAAAACTGGTTTCTCAATATCCAGGCGTGACAAGCGCTCAAATAGATATTAAACAGGATCAGGTTGTATTGAAACTAGATCTCAAACCGCAGGCGGATGTGGCCGGATTGGTCGATGTAGTTAAGCAAAAAGGACAATCCATCATTGGCAGCCGCACCATTAAGCTCGATATTGCAGACCGTTCCAATACAGCACTGAATCAATGGTGGTCTGAGGCTATGTTTCCTGTAGCCGAAGCGATGGAAAATAGAAAGTATACTCAAATTTCATCTACAGTTGAGCATATGAAAAAGAAAAAGACGGGTATCAAAGCTGATACCGACATGGATTCGAACAATGTCTATATCCGACTCAGCGAAGGGAAAGCGACCAAGTTTATCGTTTTGCCACGTCAATCTCAGCAGATGGGGGTATGGCCTAATGCCTAGATGGATCAAGGAAATATTAATCGGCATTGTGCCGGTAACCATTATATTTCTCGTTTTTATTGGGGTAAATATTATCCCTCTTCTAGTTGCTGGTGTGATGTTCAGCGGCTTGTTAATGCTCATGCATGCTCGTGGAGGCTTGGCCGTAGGTGCTGGGCAAGAACGTAAACGTAAAAAAAATGGCCCGGACAAGCTGACTTTTGAGGAAATCGGTGGGCAAGAAAGCGCTAAGCAGGAGCTGCGTGAGGCCTTGGATTTTTTGAATCGACATGATGAAATCTCCAAGTTTGGTATCCGTCCATTAAAAGGCGTTTTGCTCACAGGTCCTCCGGGAACAGGAAAAACACTGATGGCTAAGGCAGCGGCACACTATACTAATTCTGTTTTTGTTGCAGCCTCAGGTAGTGAATTTGTTGAAATGTACGTTGGTGTTGGAGCAGGTCGTGTGCGTGAGTTGTTCCGGGAGGCACGTACTCGTGCAGCCAAGGAAAAGAAGGAAAATGCAATTATTTTTATTGACGAAATCGACGTAATTGGTGGTAAACGTGAGGGTGGACAGCAACGAGAATATGATCAGACTTTGAATCAGTTGCTGACAGAAATGGATGGTATTTACTCGGTAGATACACCGCGGATTTTGATCATTGCGGCAACAAACCGTAAAGAAATGCTGGACAGCGCCTTAACGCGCCCAGGGCGTTTTGACCGTCATATTCAAGTGGATTTGCCTGATAAGAAGGGCCGTCTTCATATTCTTAAAATTCATGCCAAAAACAAACCGATTCAGGAAGATGCGAATCTGGATAAAATTGCTGAGGAATCTTATGGGTTTTCTGGCGCACAGCTGGAGAGCGTAATGAATGAAGCGGCAATCTATGCGATGAGACAGGATCAGAAAATGATTGCACAGAAACATCTGTCGATGGCAATTGACAAAGTGATGATGGGTGAAAAGACAGATCGAGAATCGACCTTGGAAGAGAAAAAACGTGTAGCGATCCATGAACTGGGACATGCTATTATGGCCGAAATTGTTCGTCCTGGTAGCGTAAGCCAGGTTGCACTTAGCCCACGTGGGAAAGCGCTTGGGTATGTGCGCCACAATCCACAGCAAGAGCATTATTTATACACCAAGCAGTATCTGGAGGAGCAGATTATGATCTCGCTCGCAGGGGCTACGGCAGAAGAAATGTACTATGGCGGTCGAAGTACCGGCTCTAGTAATGATTTTGAGCAGGCGCTGAACATCGTCCATACGATGATGACTTCCGGTTTGACTTCACTTGGCATTATTAACATGGAAATGGTAACGAAAGAAGAACTCATGCGGGAAAATGGCGAGATTATGGCTGACCTGCATACCCGAACTTTGGAACTGCTGGAAAAGCATCGTCCTGTGTTCGACAACTCACTTGACATCCTAATGAAGGAGGAAACTTTGTCTGGAGACCAATTTAGATGTCAATTTAGTGAAAATGCTTTATTACCAGCATAATTTTTTATGCTGGTTATTTTTTTTTACTTTTAGTCCGTGCTAAGATATTATTATCTATTGGGACATAAACATGTATTTTTCGACAAAGAAGGATACAATATATGAGAGTGACCAGGAAAGGGTGGAGTTAAGAATCATGCAATTTAAAAAAATCGGCGTCATCGGCGGCGGCACCATGGGACAGGGGATTTCTGAAATGCTCGCGTCCAAAGGAATCGATGTGCTGCTGGTAGAGCAGACACCAGAGAAACTAGACTACGCCTACAATATGATTGAAACGAGTCTGGACAAACAACTGGAAAAATGGGCAATTACTCAAGCTGAGAAAAAATTGATCTTATCCCGTATTCAGAAAGTATCCCATTTAGCGGAGCTCGGCAGCTGTGATATGGTCATTGAGACTATTACAGAGAATCTGGACGAGAAGAAAGCAGTGTTCCAAGAGCTGGACCATGTGTGTCCAAACAATATTATTCTTGCAAGTAATACATCCACGCTGAGCCTGACCGAGCTTGCCAGCTCGACCAAGTATCCAGAGCGTGTTATTGGTATGCACTTTATTTATCCAGTATCCCGTATTGATCTCGTAGAAATTATTCGTGGTTTAAAAACTTCGGATGATACCTTTGAAAACACTAAGATGTTCGTGGAAGAAATAGTGGAGAAAAAAGGAGTCATGATTTATGAATCTCCTGGATTCGTAACAAGCCGGATTATCTGTCTGCTGATTAACGAAGCGGCCCATGTACTTCAAGAAGGCGTGGCTTCCGCTGATGATATCGATGACGCTATGCGAATCGGCTATAACTTCCAAAACGGTCCTTTGGAAATGGCTGACCGCTTTGGTCTGGATTCCGTTTTGGCTGCTCTGGAGCGTATGTTCCGTGAATTTGGTGAATTGAAATATCGTCCGTCCATCGTACTGAAGAAAATGGTGCGTGCAGGTAATCTGGGCGTGAAATCGGGCGAAGGCTTCTTTAAGTACGACAAGGATGGTGACCGGATATGAAAATTCTCGTAATCAATGCAGGGAGTTCTTCCCTGAAATACCAATTGTATGATATGACGGACGAGTCCGTTTTGGCAAAGGGATTGGTAGAGCGCATCGGTATGGATTCCTCCATTCTGACGCATAAGCCAACCAATAAAGAAGAATACACCGAAGTTAGCGAAATTTTGGAACATACTACAGCCATCCGTAAAGTGCTGAACGCACTCACAGATGCTGAACATGGTGTAATCTCCAGTACTAGCGAAATTCAGGCTGTGGGCCACCGTGTGGTTCATGGAGGCGAAATCTTCAAACAGTCTGCAGTTGTAACGCCTGAAGCGAAGAGTGAAATCCGCCGCTTGTTTGACCTGGCGCCACTGCATAACCCTGCTTCCATGATGGGGATTAAAGCGGCTGAATTGAATATGCCAGATGTACCGCAGGTTGTAGTATTCGATACCTCGTTCCATCAAACCATGCCTGAAAAAGCTTATATGTACGCCATTCCAAGAGTGTTGTACAATAAGTACAAGGTTCGTCGTTACGGTGCCCACGGTACTTCTCATGATTTTGTGAGTAAGGAAGCAGCCAAATTCCTTGGTCGTCCTTTGGAAGACCTGAAGATTATCACTTGTCATATCGGTAATGGTGGTAGTGTAACAGCAGTTCAAGGCGGTTTGTCTGTTGATACTTCCATGGGGATGACTCCACTGGAAGGCCTTATGATGGGTACTCGTAGTGGTGATTTGGACCCAGCAATTGTACCTTATGTCATGAACAAAGAAGAATTGACTGTCAATGAAGTCAATTCCATGCTGAACAAGCATAGTGGACTTTTAGCTATCTCCGGTATTAGCAGTGACATGCGTGAAATCACAGAAGGTATGGAAAAAGGCGAAGCTAATTCTACATTGGCATTTGAAATGTATGAATACCGTCTGCGCAAATACATTGGATCGTATGCTGCCGCAATGAACGGGGTAGACGTAATTGCATTTACAGCAGGTGTAGGCGAGAACTCCATCGTTCTGCGTAAGAGAGTGTTGGAGCAATTGACATTCCTCGGTGTCGAGCTGGATGAATCGTTGAATGCTATTCGTTCTGGCGAGCCTCGCCGGATCACAACTGCAAATTCAAAGGTAGAAGTACTGATCATTCCAACGAACGAAGAACTGGTTATTGCCCGCGACACGTTCCGTCTGGTTCAGTAGTTCGGTTCAAGTGTAAACTTTATGCATGTGGACTATTGTTTGAGTTCCACATGCACCAAACAGCGAGAGCAAACAGCCTGACCCAGGGGGAAGGGCTGTTTGATTTTCGGTTAAGAGGAGAGAGACGGTCATGACGAATAAAAGTACGATTGCCCAAGTGGGTCGCCATGTAGGGGAAACGGTTACAATCGGCGCTTGGGTAAACAATAAACGATCTAGTGGTAAAATTCAGTTCCTGCAACTGCGCGATGGTAGCGGGTATATTCAAGGGGTTATCGTGAAAAGCGAAGTGTCCGAGGATATTTGGAATGACGCCAAATCCTTGACTCAAGAAAGCTCCCTTTACGTTACTGGAGTGGTGCGTGAAGAACCGCGTAGCCAATCGGGCTTTGAATTAACGGTTACAGGCATTGAGATTATTCATTTGACCGAAAACTACCCGATTACACCCAAAGAGCACGGTGTAGATTTCCTGATGGATCATCGTCACTTGTGGTTGCGTTCCGCCAAGCAACGTGCTGTTCTGATCGTACGGGCGGAAATTATCCGTGCTGTACAGGAATTCTTTAACGGCAACGGCTTTACGAAGGTGGACCCACCTATTTTGACTCCTTCCTCTGCAGAAGGCACAACAGAGTTGTTCCACATTAAATATTTTGATGAAGATGCGTATTTGACACAAAGCGGACAGTTGTATATGGAAGCCGCGGCAATGGCGCTGGGCAAAGTGTATTCCTTTGGTCCAACCTTCCGTGCAGAAAAATCCAAAACACGTCGTCACCTGATTGAGTTCTGGATGATCGAACCTGAGATGGCTTTTGTGGATCATGAAGAATCCTTGCGCGTTCAGGAGCAGTTTGTAAGCCATATCGTGCAATCTGTTCTGAAAAATTGTGCGAAGGAGCTTGAAACTATCGGACGCGATGTTTCGAAGCTGGAGCAAATTCAAGGCGAATTCCCACGTATTACGTATGATGAGGCGATTGCCTTCCTTCAAGGTGAAGGTTTCGATATCCCATGGGGGGAAGACTTTGGTGCTCCTCATGAAACGGCGATTGCCGAAAGATATAACAAGCCTGTGTTTATTACACATTGGCCGACACACATTAAGGCATTCTATATGAAACCAGACCCGACCCGTCCAGAGGTTGTTCTGTGTGCCGATATGATCGCTCCTGAAGGCTACGGCGAAATTATCGGGGGTTCCCAACGGATTGATGATCCAGCATTGATGGAAGAACGTTTTAACGAGCATAACTTGGCTCGTGAAGCCTACCAATGGTATATGGATCTGCGCACCTATGGTACCGTTCCGCATTCTGGTTTTGGACTGGGCCTGGAGCGTACAGTAGCATGGATTTGTGGACTCGATCATGTACGTGAAACGATTCCGTTCCCACGTATGCTGTATCGTTTGTATCCGTAACCGATGACCGGATCATTCGACAAGACATCAGCGGCAGAATGGGCGGAGGGAGTAGCCTTTGCTATGGAAGCCGGAATGGTCCAGATTCCCTACGCCCTGCTCAAGCATTATCGAACACTTCGGCTGGCAGATGGCGAAATGCTGCTACTGATGCAGTTGCTTGCCTTCAAACAAGCGGAACGTAATGAGTTTCCGACATGGGAGCAATTGCAGGCCCGTATCGGATGCACTGCGAACGAAATCGCGCTCTATTTCAGCAAGCTCATGAAAGAAGGATTTTTGAGAATCGATTCCGTAGAAGACCGTAGTTCATCCGTACAATTCGAACGTTACAATCTGACGGGGCTGTATCGTAAGTTGGCAGAATGTATGATCGCCGAACGTAACGAGCAGCCTGATGAAGATGACATTTTGTTTGCCGGAAAGCCGGATTTACTGAATGGAATATCGGAATCCCCGCTTACAGAAGAACGGAATTTGTTCACGATTTTCGAGAAAGAATTCGGACGACCATTATCACCGATGGAATACGAGACGATCACCAGCTGGGTGGATCAGGATCGGTATCCCGAGGAGCTTATTTTGCTGGCTTTGAAGGAAGCGGTATTTGCAGGGAAGGTACATTTCCGGTATATAGACCGTATTTTGCTGGAGTGGAGCCGAAACCGTGTCCGTAATGCACAGGATGCCAAAGAATACGCCCAGCGATTCCGTGGTGGCGGACGCAATTAATGCATCGGTCTAAGCCTTTTAGGTAGTAGACTTATATATGAAGGCTGTTACTGCAGATTGGCTATTGTGCAATGAGGATAACATGGAATATCGCCTGTGCGCGTGAGCTAAGCCGAAATGAAGACGAGTAAATAGGCTTTAATGATAGAGGACACACCATTCCGTCAGGAGGGTGTGTCCTTTTTAAATTATTTTTTCGAAATATGCAGGGGAAGGAAATTTCCTGGCGTCTATAGTATTGGGAAGGGGGAGAGCGTCATTGATATAGAGAGAATCATTGAACGAATACGGTCTGGTGACCGGCAGGCGTTCCGTGAGATCGTAGAGCTGTACAGCAAGCATGTATTTCATATCGCCTATTCGGTGCTGCATGACAGCAAGGAAGCAGAAGATGCCGCGCAGGAGGCATTCGTTCAGGTGTACAAGTCTCTCCCCCAGTACCGGAACGAAGGTTTTAAAACGTGGCTGAGCCGAATTGCGCTCCACAAAGCGCTGGATATTAAGCGCAAACAGGACAGACGCCCCGCAGAGCTAATAGACGTCGCACAATCCCTTGTACAGCTCCCTTCCCGGGATGAGGATGTGCTGGCTCGTCTCATCCGCGAGGAGCAAATTAAAGAACTATCGCAAAAAATCGCTCAGTTGCCCCAGCAACATCGGGATATTATTCAAGCCTACTATATGCAGGGCAAAACCTACGGCCAAATTGCAGAAGAGACGCAGGTAGCTTTAAAAACGGTAGAGTCGAGACTCTACCGGGCGCGACTATGGATTCGAAACCACTGGAAGGAGGAGGAATGGCAATGACTGACCAACAGGATAAACCGTGGATTGAAGGGAAATCGAATGACTGGCATGCTTACATTGCAGGAACTTGCACGATAGAGGAATCTGCCCGGCTGGAAAGGCTCCTGCTGGAAGACGAACAGGCGCTGATGTTATATCTTGTTGCACTGGAGCAATTGGAGTCAACTATGAAAGATTATTCTGCCTGGATGGATACGGAGCGCTTCACAGATCAGGTAATGGCCGTTCTTCCCGAGCTAGAAGCTGAACCGAGTCAAGTTATGTTCAAAAAACGCCGCTGGTTTGAAAAACCTGTGTTTCACTATGTTGTCGCCGCAAGCCTAACGTTGATCTTGTTGTCCAGTGGAGCCTTTGACAAAATGATGCCGCAAACAGACGGAAAGCCGATTCCTCCAAAAGAACGCGTCTCTTACAGTGAAGAGGTCATGCGAGCTACCACGACCTGGCTCGATAAATTAAAGCCCTAAATCTTCGGATAAAGGGTGAGACGAAAAACTCAAAAACAACAACCTTCGGATGGGGACTTCATTAAAATTCCATAAATAGAAAGGAAGTGTAGCGATGCCTTATACGGAAAGAAGCAAGCTCTTGGCATTTCTATTGAACATCATTCCCGGTGTGGGACACTATTACTGGACCAGAAAAGCCAATGCGTTTGTATACACCATTTTGTTTTTCGGATGTCTGGCGGGAGGATTATTTTTTTCAGTGGTATCAAGAGACGAATTACCTTTATTGGCCAGTATGTTTGTTGCCGCTCTTTTTTGGGGGCTGAGTATGCTGCATATTATTATTAGCTTGTTGCGTTATGATCCTCGTGCAGCTGCTGTTCCATATCCCCCTCATGTAGGACCTAATCCATATGGTTATTACTCGCAAAGTGGGCCTTATGGACAGGCTGGTTTAACAGGAGAGGTACCGGAGGAGGCAACACACGCAGATACGGATTCACCGGGGGCAGGAATGGGATATGGCCCAGGCTATAACCATTATCAACAAGGACACTATGGTATGGCAGGATCACCAGCTTTTCAAAAGGGATCGGACAATGAACGATTTTTTACGATTTTGCTGTCGTTCATTCCTGGATTGGGACACCTTCACTTGGGCCTGATGCAGCGTGGTTTGTCTTTTCTGCTATCTTTCTTTGGCTTTGGAGCGATCCTCGTTTTTATTACCAGCATTACAAACGAATCCGGATTTTTGGCGTTTGCGGGCGTGTTACCGATCATTTGGCTGTATTGCATGTTTGATGCGGTGCAGCATGTACATCGCAAACAAGCGGGAGAAATGCTTCAGGACCGTACTTTGTTTGAGGAACTGGAATATGGAAGAGTCGAGGGACGGCGGAGTAAAATGCTGGCTACCATTTTATCGGTATTTCCCGGTGCTGGACATATGTATATCGGTATGCAAAAGCGTGGACTCCAGCTCATGCTTCTGTTTTTAGGAGGCATCTATGTACTGGACGTGCTGCATCTTTCACTTTTTTTGTTCCTGATTCCGGTGGTCTGGTTTTATAGCTTTTTTGATGCGTTGCAGCAAGTAAGCCGTTATGGACGGGAGCCGCTGATCGACAAGCCTGTGATCGGTATGTTTGCACAATATCACCGCTGGGTAGGCTTGGGGTTACTATTGCTAGGAGCCTATTACATCTTAATCAACGTATTAGTTCCTACTTTGGAACGTCTGTTTCCGAATGGAGAGATTTATAATTTGGTTGACATGTATCTACGAACGATTATCGTATCCTTATTGTTGATCGGCGGTGGTATTTGGATGATGATCGGGAATTCCAAATCTAAACGAGTAAAGGAGAAGCAATAGAATGGATACTGAATTTTCAAAGAGTGAGGCTCCCTTTAAGGGAGCCCATCATCCTCAGAGCGATGGAGGAGGCTCCACAGGTATATTGGGTACATCATCTAACAAAAATAATTCCTCTAAAGCGTCAAACGCTCCGGCAGGGGTGTGGAAAGTCGGAAGGCTGTCCATGGGACTTTTCCTCGTCCTGCTGGGGAGCATAACGTTTGCCTCCAAGTTTTGGGGAGCGGGCATACTGGACCAGGCTTTGACCTGGTGGCCTGTCGTTTTTGTTTTGCTAGGTTTGGAAATTTTAATGTATACTGCTTGGAAGGGGACGCGTGAGCGTATTCGTTATGATGTATTCAGTATGTTTATTACGGCGGTATTGGTTTTTTGCTGTATCGGATTTGCCTTGGTCAGTTCATTGGGGATCACTCCGCAAGTCAGAGAAATAATGAGTTCGGTTCAGGAAACAAGGGTTCTCCCAGACTGGCATGAAAAACTGCCTGCCAAAGTGAACAAAGTGATTGTACAGGGAGAAGATCCTTATGCGGTCAAAATTGACGCAACCAGCTCACCGGAAGTGCATGTGTTCGGAAGTTATGTATACACAGGCAAAGAGGACGAAATAAAGGGTCAAGATTTATATCAGACCAAGCAAATCGGCGATACCTTGTATGTATTACTGGGTCAAATTCCGACACGGTTTATGCAGACTCAACAGCAGCTTGATGTTACGATTGCTGTACCTGAGGGAATTACGGTTACTGTGCGCGATAGCCGAGGAAATATAATTGAAAAATAGGGAGATTTTCCGGCTCCAACTTTACATTTTGTATCATTCACGCGATACTTGAAAAGGAAGCCTGAGATGTCATCCATGTCGCTAACTAATGGTGCATTTGCTTATCAGGCGAAACTTGATGGTGTGCAGTCGAATAGCGATTGTGATCGGAAATGAGGGAGAAAAATGATTTCGTTGAATCCTGATACGCTTACAGGGCGTGAAAATTATAAGCTGTTGACCGGAAGTATTATTCCAAGGCCGGTAGCCTTTGTAACGACTTTGAGCAGCGAAGGGGTGCTGAATGGTGCGCCGTTCAGTTATTTTTCCATCGTTGCTTCCGAGCCGCCACTGCTGTCTGTATCCGTACAACGTGTCGATGGAGTATCCAAAGATACAACACGTAATGCGATGGAGCATAAAGCTTTTGTCGTACATATCACAGACGAGGACAATGTGGGAGCGGTGAATGTGACGGCTTCCCGTCTGTCTCCGCAGGAGAGTGAGGTTACACTGGCAGGCCTTACCCCGATAAAAAGTACAAAAATCGCAGTTCCCGGTGTGACAGAAGCGAAAATACGCATGGAATGTATTCTGGAACAGGTGATACCGCTAGGAGGCAAGGAGGACACACCTGCTTGTGATCTGTTAATCGGACGCGTAGTGCAGTATCATTTATCCGAGGAAGCGTACCAAAATACGTATGTGATTGCTAAGGAGTTGCGTCCAGTAAGTCGGTTGGCTGGGAACAATTATGCGAAGCTAGGAGAGCAATTCACGCTGGAGCGTCCCCAATAGGGGGCGCTTTTTTTACAGCATGCCTAAAATTACATCGGAAGGATTCTTATTCATCACATTTCCTTTATGAAGGCTATGTTTAATCTGAATGTTGATATTATTGTGGTGTTTCGAGAGCCAAGTGTTTAAAATGAGTCCCTATTTTGTTGGAGTTCCCTGATGAAAAAACATTTGCCATTGACCATCGTTTAGTTTCCAAATGGAACTTCTTAATGACCTATTTCCATCGTCAATCGATTTAGTACAGTATGTTGAATGTACAAAATCTGACGACAACAACTTTATTTTAAAGTTGGTAATTATAAATGGTATGTAGTTCAAAGGAGCTCTATCATTTAAAAAAATTAATTGCAATGATTTGTCGTATTTTTTACCCGAAGAGCCATATCACCTCAACTAAGATTTTATGTCACCACTAGGATAGGAAACTTTTTTAATAAAAAAGAGAACGTACCGTGCTTTTCGCTCAGGCCCCGTTCTCGATATTCAATAACCGCTTTTACTAATAATGATACACATCTTTGAGACTTATGAGTTTATTTACTTCAAAGTTTTCAGCAGCAGGGAGCGATACGTCGTTTCAAACAAAAATTCAAACGCCTCCAAATGCTTTTTAGCCTCAAATACATCACGGCCCCACGCATAAATGCCGTGGTTACGCAATAAAATTCCAGGCACCTGATCATTCAGTACACCAGACACCAGCCTGGCAATCGAGGCAATATCCGCGTAATTAGGCAGCACAGGAATATCAATCGCAGCATTTTCTTCCCAAATGTTAAAAGCCTTGATCAGCTCAATACCTTGGATAGGTACAGCGCTTTGCTCACCATAATATTCGGAAATCAGATTGTTAAACACGGTATGCACATGAAAAACTGCTCCACAGCCTGTCAGGCGGTAAATTTCGCAATGGATGAGCGTCTCTGCACTTGGCTTGAGGTTTGTGGCTTCTGCTGCTTTTCCGTATTGGTCTACGAACAGAAAATCCTCAGGAGTGCGTTTGGTCTTATCCTTGCCGCTGGCGGTAACTGCAAAATAAAATTGTTCGGGGTGAAAGTCACCGATTCGGATCGACAGATTACCGCTTGTGCCTGGGAACCAGTTGCGAGATGCGAATAGTTCTTTGACATCAGCGAGCTCTTCCAGTGCGCGGCGTTTTTCTTCCAATGAAATGTCTGCCAAGTTAAAACTCATTTACAGCACCCCTTGCTCCTGTTTTTGCTTTAAATCCTCGATAATGTCATCAAATGTTTCAAAGGGTACATGTGGTACGCCAAGTTCTTGACACTTTAAAGTCAGATGCGAACGGGAGTACACAAGATCGGCAATTTTAGCTCCTTCAAAATCGGTCAGACTGTCGCCGATCAAAATCCGTTCATATTGTTCGGGAGAGTATTGACGAATCACAGTCGTTTTACACATGCCGCAGTCATTTGTACACGGCTCCTCACATGGATGCGGCCACGTAATCTGGATGCGCTCCTCGGAAAAATCTGCTTTGTTGCAATAGACGTGGTCGTGTGGAATATCGAATGGTTTTAGCAATGGATCAATAAAAAAATCAATGCCGCCGCTGGTAACGAAAAATTCAATCTGCTGCTCCCGTACATAGTCCAAAAAGCGTGCAAAGCCCTCGCGTATACCAGCTTGTCCAAGTACATATGAGATAATTTCGCCCTTTTGCTCCGAAGGCATCAAGGCGAACATCGCACCTACGCCTTCACGAATGGATGTATGCCCATTTACGATCTGATGCATGATGGGCTCACAGCCTGCAGGCTGAAAATGCTTCATAATGGCGACAATATTATCGCTGTTCGTAATTGTCCCGTCAAAATCGCAAAAAATGACGGGCTTCTTTGCTGTGCTCATCGTTCTCCCCCCCACGTGTCAAGCGCAGATTGCAGCTCGGGGTGAGTACGGGCGTATTCTGCCAGCGGGACATTCTGCTGTACGGCTTCAATCGCCTGCACAAAGGCGCGCCCACCGGCTTCTGTACCTAGCGGATGGCCGTGAATCCCACCCCCGGCGTTGACAACAGCGTCAGTACCAAAGTCACGTACAATTAACGGCACGAGGCCCGGGTGAATCCCTGCGGAAGGGACAGGCATGCTGGCCTTCAGCGGTAGATCAGGGGTGATCAGTTCATCGCGGATCGCCATGTTTTCCTCACGCGGCATCGTCACTGAGCCGTAGGGAGAAGGGAAGAGGACGAGGTCAGCGCCAGCCAGCCGCATAAGCTGACCAAGTAGAACGGACGCCGATATACCATAATGTGGCGACGGATAAGCAGCTCCCGCCAACGAAGGATGAGCAGCAATTGGCACCGAGACGGCGGGATCGCTGCTAAGTTCATGCAGCACATCGTAACCGTAGGCCAACACGTTAAACAGTAACGCGTTGGCACCCGCGTCGATGGCCTTGAGAGCTTGCGTCTTAAGCTGCGAGGTCGGCCCCGTTAAATTAGCCGCATACAGCAGCTTTTTACCGGTTTCGCGCTCAGCCGCTTCGGCAGCTTTGATGCAGGCTTCGACACGTTTCTCAATTGGTGTCAGCGCATTTTCAAACAAGATCTCGTCATCCTTGATCAGATCAACGCCACCCAGAGCCTGCCGGGTAAACTGTTCACGAAGTTCGTCCAAATCGAGGCCAATCACAGATTTGAAAATGCTCATGAGTAAGGGACGATCATGCACGCCGAGCTGCTCGCGCAAGCCGCTGATACCGAATTTCGGTCCCGGAAAAGCAGAGCGGAAGGCTTCCGAGAAACCCAGCTTCGTTAGCTTAATTCGGCCGTCCATCGAAATTTTGCCGAAGACTGTGACCAGCAGTGCGGGAATATCCCGGCTGAAGTTGACATCCGGGTAAGCGATGGTCAGGTCGGCGTACCGTTCACCAGGACCCCCATCGTGAATATCCACAGAATGAACCGAGCCAAGATGCTTTTGCATCGCGTCCCGTTTGGCTTGCGGGAGCTCAGTCCAGCTGCCCACCGTCATGCCGATGGCAATAGATTGGGCCTTTTGGTTAAAATCGGCTTTGTCATCGTATACCCGGTAGGTCGCCAAGCAATAGCTCATTCAATTCCCTCCTTGAGTACAGCTCCCATCTCGCGGGATCGTTCAGCGCACCGCTGCACCGCTGCAATCACCGTTTCATAGAAGTCACCTTTGTCCAGCATTTCCAATGCAGCTACTGTAGAGCCATTAGGAGACATGATTTTGTGGCGAAGGGCAGAAGGCTCCTCTCCGGTTTGCTGTACCATGCGTGCCGCTCCAAGCGCGGTTTGCACCGTTAGTTCGTGCGCTTGCTCAGGGGTCAAGCCACCACGAATTCCCCCGGCAATCATGGCTTCCATCAGATAGTAGACATAGGCAGGGCCGCTTCCAGATATCCCGGTCAAAACATCCATTTTTTCTTCCTCTATAACCGTCACCGTACCTACAGATTCGAACATCGTAAGCACATTTTTACGCTGGTTTTCGCTGATCTCTTTGGAAAAGCTAATGCCTGTAGCTCCCAGCCCAATCGAGCTGGATGTATTGGGCATCGTCCGTGCGATCGGCTGCTTGCGACCCAGTAATGTTTGCATCGTACGAATGGACAATCCAGCGATGACCGATATGATCAGCTGCTCATCAGACAGAAGTGGGCCGAGCTGTCCAAGTGCTTGTGCAGCATCCTTGGGCTTCATGGCAAGCACAATGACTGGAGAACGACGCAGAAGCTCGGTTTTGGCGGCATCCTCGGTTTGGTACAAGACTCCATATTGCTTTTGAAGTTCCTCAAGACGAGCCTGATTACTGCGGTTGATAACGGTAATACCACTACGTTTAACGACAGAACGAGCCGTCATTCCACGAATAATAGCCTCTGCCATTGATCCTGCCCCGAAAAACGTAATTTGCTCGTTAATTAAAACTTTCGTTTGTGATTCACACATAGATTCATAACCTCCAAGGATACGGATTGATTTTTGTTATTATTCCCTGATTTGTCCAGTACCGTACACGCGATATTTGGTTGAAGTCAAGGCAGGCAATCCCATTGGACCACGGGCATGTAATTTTTGTGTGCTGATTCCGATCTCGGCACCAAACCCGAACTCAAAGCCATCTGTGAAGCGAGTGGATGCATTGTGGTACACGGCTGCCGCGTCCACTTCTTGCAGAAAACGCTCGACATGGGCTTGGTCCTCGGTGATAATACACTCAGAATGCATCGTACCGTAACGGGCAATGTGCTCCAGTACTTCGTCCAAATTGTCCACGACCTTGACGTTCATAATGTAATCATTATACTCGGTGCCATAGTCCTCTTCTGTGGCAGGAACAGCCCAAGGAGCCAATTCTCGTGTGCGTGCGCAGCCGCGTAGCTCGACCCCCGCATCACGAAAGCGTTCTGCCAATCCTGTTAAGTGTGCTTTTGCATAATCCGAGTGTACGAGCAGTGTTTCCATCGAGTTACACACGGACGGTCTTTGCACCTTGGCATTCAGTGTAATCGCTTCGGCCATTGCTGCATCCGCTGTAGCGTCCAAAAAGGTATGGCACACACCTGCTCCGGTTTCGATGACAGGTACGGTAGCGTTCTGAACAACATTTTGAATGAGTGAACGCCCGCCACGTGGAATAATTACATCCAGCAAGCCGTTCAAGGTGAGCATTTCGTTGACCGAGGCACGGTCTGAATCTTCAATAAGTTGAAGTGCCTCGCGTGGCACAGCTGTTGCGTCTAATGCCTGCTGGAGTACTTCGATAATCTTGCGGTTGGAGAAGAGGGCGGCCGAACCACCGCGTAGCACAACCGGATTACCTGTTTTCAAGCACAGGCCCGCGGCATCCACGGTTACATTTGGACGCGCTTCATATATGATGCCGATGACACCCAGCGGCACACGTATCTTCTCAATTCGCAGACCGTTTGGACGTTCAATTTGCTCAAGGGTGTCGCCGACCGGGTCAGGTAGTGCCACAATTTGGCGTAATCCTTCGGCAATTGCCCCGATTCGGTCCTCGGTCAGCGTGAGGCGGTCGAGCAGCGATTCCGATGTTCCCAATTCCCGTCCATGTTTCAGGTCATTATGGTTTGCTGCAATCAGCTCTTCAGTATGGTTTACTAGAGCTTCAGCCATAGCAAGCAATGCTTCGTTTTTCTGTGCTGTAGTCAGGCGATTCATGACCCCGGCACTTTTTTTGGCAAGATTCGCTTTGGTTCGTACTTCGCTAAACTGATTCTCCTCGGTTGTAGCTGTGTTTGTCGTTAAATCACTCATGTTACGGCCTCCCTACATACATAATGTAATCCATTCATCCCTGTGAATCACCTCAAGCCGGTGAATGGGACCAATTTTGCCCACAACCTCACCGCTCGGTAATCCTTGTACCATTCGAAGCTGTTCATCGTCATAATTGACGATGCCGCGTCCTAACACTTTATTTTCCGGTCCGAGCACCTCAACGACATCTCCGGCATGAAAGCTGCCCTCGACACGTCGTACGCCAACCGGAAGTAGACTGTGTCCTCCGTGAACCAGCGCGTCCTCGGCCCCTTCGTCTACATGCACCGCGCCCAGAGGGGTGGACATAAATCCAAGCCATTGTTTTTTCATCGGAAGTGAAGAGAGGTGAGTGTCAAAATATGTTCCCGGTCCGTGTCCTTCAACGGCTGCGTCTAGATCGCCATTCGCGCTTACACGTCCCACATATACAGGCACACCGCCGCGTGTAGCGACTTTGGCAGCTTCGATCTTGGATCGCATGCCGCCAGTACCTACAGACGATCCAGAACCTCCAGCTAATGCATAAATCTCCTCTGTAATTTCTTCGATACGTTCAAAACGTACGGCATTCGGATGCTTGCGCGGATCTGCCGTATATACGCCATCGGTGTCCGTAATGATAATCAGATGCTGAGCTTTGACCAGATTGGCAACCAGCGCGGACAGCATATCGTTATCGCCGAATTTCAATTCGTCAATTGATACCGTGTCATTTTCGTTAAAGATCGGGATAACCTGCTGGCGCAGCAATTCTTCTACGGTCATTCCGGCATTGTTCATCCGTTTGCGGATCAAAAAGTCACTACGGGTAAGCAGAACCTGCGCGATCACTAGGTCAAAATCTTTAAAAGCCTGCTCATAGGCCTGCATGAGAAGAGCTTGGCCAACAGCCGCTGCCGCCTGCTTTTCATGTAGCAGCTTAGGGCGAAACGGGTACCCAATCTCTCTGAATCCGGCGGCTACTGCGCCTGATGTAACCAGCAGCACTTCATAACCTTTTGCACGAAGCAAGCTGATTTCCCGGGCAAAATAAGCGATGGCTTCCCGATTCAAGCCACCTTCCACTCCAGTTAGAGAGCTGCTACCGATTTTAATGACGATACGTGTTGACATGACGTCCACTTCCTTAATTTTACTCTTTTTAATGCAAAAAAACTTCCATCCTTTGTATGCAAAGGACGAAAGTTTGTGCTTCCGCGGTACCACCTTCATTGATGATTCATGATCATCCCACTTGAAACCTGTTAACGGCAGGGGCCGCCTGATTGCGCAGGGCGCTCGGGGATAGGAGTTGGGAGAGAGTCCAGGTAAATTCTTGCAGCCTATCGGAATTTACTCTCTGAACAGGACCGGGTCTCTCTTAATAGTCCCTTCAACGCGCTAAATGATATTGGATACAGAATACCACGAAAAGACCAGGTTTGGCAAAGAAGTTGTAGCTGGAAAATACGGATTAACCAAACAGGTTTAGCTTGCCAATTCGATCAGCCGCCTCGGTCAGTCGAGCTTCTGAGCTCAGCAGCCCCGCTCGCACATATCCTTCGCCGCCACTCCCGAAGCCGATCCCTGGAGCGACAGCCACCTTGGCTTCCCGCAACAACAGATCAGCAAAAGAAGTAGAAGTATAGCCCTGCGGCACAGGCAACCAACTGAAAAAGGAGCCGCTTGGGCGTGTCGCCTTCCAGCCGATTTGCCCAAGTGCATCATAAAAAGCGTTACGGCGCGATTCATAACGGGCAACCAGCTCGCTTACGCAGTTCTGCGAGGCCGTCAAGGCTGTTGCTGCGGCTGCCTGAATGCCGCCAAACAAGCTTACATAAATATGATCCTGCAGCAGGTTAATCATCGAGATGATTTCGGTATTACCGAGCGCGAAACCAACACGCCAGCCCGCCATATTGTACGTTTTGGACAAGGTATAGAACTCAATCCCCACGTCTTTAGCACCCTTAGCCTGTAGGAAGCTTACCGGACGTTCGCCATCAAATCCAATAGCGCCATAGGCAAAATCACTGGCAACCACAATGCCGTTACGTTGCGCGAATTCAACCGTATCCTCGTAAAAGGAAAGTGGAGCAGTAGCCGAGGTAGGATTATTCGGATAGTTAAGGAACATTAGCTTAGCGCGGCGGCGGTCTTCCGCGGAAATGGCTTCATAGTCGGGCAGAAAACGATTCTCTTCCTTTAATGACAGAAAAGACATTTCCGCTTTAGCCAAGGCTACACCTGACCAGTAGTCCGGATAACCGGGATCAGGGACGAGACACATATCGCCGGGATTGAGTAAAACTTGCGGTAGCTGAACCAAGCCTGTTTTCCCGCCAAACAGGATGGCGACCTCGGTTTCAGGATTGAGCGTTACACCGTAATCCTCCTGATAGCGCTGGGCAACGGCTTCCTTGAGAAAGCTATAACCGCGAAATGGCGAATATTTATGATATAGCGGGTTATCTGCTGATTCCTGCAAAGCTTTTACAATATGAGAAGGAGTGGGGGTATCGGGGTTCCCCTGTCCGAGATTAATGACATCATGCCCCGCCGCGATTTCACGGTTTACATTTTGTACAAGTGTGGCAAAAAATTGAGTGGGTAACTGTTTCATGACGTCAGAGGAAGGAATAGAAAAATGAGTCATCCATGTACACGACCTTTTGGAATAGTTTAAGAAATAATCTATCACGATTTTACCGAGCTGTATAGGGGGAATTAAGCTTGCATGGTTGCGTAATCCAGACTGATCGGGCTATGATGGGAGAAAATACCGGACAATGGGTCACGAGAAGCTCCGGCTCACAAGGAGGATGAAGGATTTTGACGTATCAGGAAGCTCAGCCGTTCAGTGTTGCACTCATACAAGCTCACATAGAGATAGGAAATCCCCCGGAAAACCGCAGTCATATCCGAGCTTTAATGGAACAAGCGATGAAAGCCGAACTGAGGCCGGATCTGATTGTCCTGCCAGAAATATGGAACACAGGCTATGCCTTGGAGCGCATTCATGAGCTGGCGGACAAGGAAGGAACGGAGACCCGGGCATGGATAGCAGCATTCGCTGCCACCCACCAAGTGAACGTAGTAGCTGGGTCGATCGCAGAGAAAAAAAGCGACGGTCATGTGTATAATACGATGCTTGTTTTTGACCGAACAGGCAGAGAGGTTGCTTCGTATTCCAAAATTCATCTATTCCGACTTATGGATGAAGAAAAATATTTGCAGCCTGGCGAAGAAAAGGTTTTATTCGCACTGGATGATGGGATTCAGGCAGGTGCGTCGATCTGCTATGATATCCGGTTTCCTGAACTAGCCCGCAGTTTGGCTCTGTCGGGCGCGAATTTGCTGATCGTACCCGCAGAATGGCCTCATCCTCGGCTGCATCACTGGCGCACCTTGCTGACCGCACGTGCTATAGAAAATCAAATGTATGTCATTGCTTGTAACCGGGTAGGTCGCAGCGGAGAAACTGATTTCTTCGGGCATTCACTTATTATTGATCCATGGGGAGAAATCATTGCTGAGGGCGGAGAGCAGGAGGAGATTCTCACAGGAACGATTGAGTCTGCCTTGGTGCAGGACGTGCGTGGTCGTATTCCGGTGTTTGAAGATCGGCGTCCCTCACTGTATGACCGATAATCAGTGTAGAAAGGAATACTCCATGCTTAAGGAACGCATTGAATTTTTGTGTAAAAAGAAAAACCTGTCCCGTAAAGAGCTGGTAGACGGGCTGGTGACACCTGCACATTTTGCGAATATACTGGCCGACCGTTACCCGTTAGCAGAGGATCTGGCCGAGCAAATTGCTGGGCGTTTAGGTGTAAACCCATCGTACCTCTTACGTGCAGCGGCAGAGGATGAGGAAACGCTGGCTACAGCGGATAAGATTTTTACAGAGCTGTCCAAGCTGGCTAATCCTGCCACGGAAGGCTATGTGGATCAGCTGGAGGATCGCAACGATTCACTGGTAGTGGAAATGACGACTTATTTGATGAAGGCCGTTTATTACCAGCAATTAAATGACCCAACGGCCTATGAATATTTACATCAAACCTATTTGAATTTTTATTTGGAGAAGTTTGGTCGTTCGGATGAGGTGGAGCTGCCCGCACCGCTAAAAAAAGCAATTTTATTTTATAAAATCCAGTATCTCCGCTCTAAAAATCATTATTATGATGTGCTGAATAACGTTACGCAGTTAATCCGATTGGTGGAAGAGGGGACGGAAAACTGGCTCAATGCGCAAAACATTATGATGGAGGCCTGCATTCAGGTTAAGCAATTTGATCAGGCGAAGCAGGTATTCGAGCAGACGATGCGAAGGGTGTATGATGATCGGCTTTTTCACCGTTTGACGGGCCTGTATGTAGCTTACAGCGGATATTGTTTTGCCATGGGTTCTGTACAGGAAGCACTGTTAACGCTGTCTATGGCTGAGGCCAATCTAGTCTATTTGGAAAATGCGGCAGATATGCTCACGACCATCCTGAACAACCGGATTATTATGCTGACATCGATTGGAGAGCTGGACAAGGCATTGGAGGAAGTAGGGCGTTTTGAAGCGCTGGTGAGTCGGGAGCGGGAGGAAATGCAGCAGATGATGCTGCCCGTTACGCTGATATATCGTTGTGAGATTGCGTTTGTGCGGAAAAATTGGGGCCTTCTCTCACAGCATTTGGATCAGCTTCGCCAAACCAATCTGACAACAGATCAGCAAATGGGGCTTGATTTTTATGAAAGCCAGCTTGCGCTTGCTCAGGGAAATCAGGACGCCTTTTGGATGCATGCCTTGCAATGCTTGCCTTATTTTGAAGCTCTTCAGCATCCAGCGCGGCTTGAACAGTTATATGAAACGCTGGCTGTGGTGTCCGAGGACAGTCGTCGTTATAAAGAATCATCTGCGTATTATCGTAAACTGGTCTATCTTTTAAGAAAAAAATAGTCAGAAATCATTCGCTTTTCACAAAACTATCGGATAGATTGTTCGAAAGAATACTCGGAAGTGTGCAAAATTTTGTGCGAACCGTGCCAAAGTTCAAAAATAAACCGACAAAATACAGGTTGAAGCTCCTGTTTTTCCGGTTTTTTTGTATGTGCCAAAACGTATTGTGATGTCAGGAACCGTCTTCTATACTGAATTCATAAGGTACGACAATACAAAATACGAGGTGCAATCACATGATGAACTTTTTCGGTAAAAAGAAAAAACAGCAGGATGCGATAGAACAAGCAGATCAACTGATGAATAAAGGCCTGTCAGGATTATTTATGAAAGGTCTAGTACCCAAAGAGCATCGGGAACAGATCAACCAAAGCCTAAATTCGGCAAGACAAGCTCAAACAGCGGCTAACGGTGGTTTGGCGATGGCAGCGACTGCGGTTATTATTTCGGTAACAGATACCGGGAAGCTCGTGAATTTTGATCCGATCGTAGTGCTAGTGCTAGATGTGACAGAAATTAACGGCAATCGATACCAAAAAACGTTGGAAACGCTCGTATCCAAGCTGCAAATCCCGCGGCCTGGAGATACGGTGGGTCTGGGAAGCAACCCGAAAAATCCATCAGAGCTGATCTATATGGGTCTGGTGACAGCGTAAAATGAATGAGGTGTTTCACCCTATCTTGCTGACATATATTTTAAACAGATGATTGAAAAGGGGTTTTGAAGGATGAAAGGATTTTTGAGTATGATCGGGGTACTTCTAGTGTTTGGTGTAGGCTTCTCACCATTCTTGGCTAACTACTTATGGAATGATCCATTTTTGATTATGGATGCTCCGTGGTATCGGCCGTTAATTTATACAGGCTTTGCGCTTATATTTCTACCTGGTATTATAGGTGCGTTTTTCGGAGGGGGTAAAGTCAAGAAGGGTGCTCCTGGGGTAGGGATCATTACTAGTGTTCAGCAAACAGGGACTTATGTAAACAATCAGCCGCAGGTAAAACTTGGGTTGACCGTAACCAAACAGGGAGAAGACAAATATGATACTGCTTTGACGACGATTATTCCTTTAACTTCCATGGCTCAATTTCAGCCAGGCTCGATCATTCCACTCGTAATATCGGAGAAAGACAAAAAGAAAGTAGGACTTGACCTGAAAGGGCAGGTGTCGCAGATGGATTTGCAAGCGTTAATGAATGAGCAAATGGTCAAGCAGGGCGTATCGCCCGAGCTGATGGAAATTGCCAAAACCGGTGAGCAGGCATATGCAAAGGTGCTGGATGTTACACCCATGGGTGAAGCGGGATCCGATAAAATTAAGCTTCAATTTACGCTGAGTGTAACGAAAAGCAACGGCGATACCTTTAATGTAACCACGCAAAAGGATGTTTTTTCTTCCCAACTATCCAAGCTGCAGCAAGGAAGCATTATAGAGGTCATTTATTCACCTCAAGATCCTTCAAAATTGGTCTTTAAAACACAAGTGAGTGAAGCCGAGGTACAGCAAGCATTTGGTTCTTCTCGATCATAAAAAAGTTTTTTATGATACCTGTTTCAGATACAGCCTATAGGTGTATTATAATAGTATCCCGACACCAGGAGGTTGATAACGATGGATAACCAAAGTAGATCCGAACTGGCGAATAGGGATGGCCTGTCACGGCCGAGAGGCTTAAATAGACAGGTTGTCGGAAACAACTATGAAATGGGCTATGATCAGGACAAAAGTCCACCACATCTAGGGAGACCCTGATCACAACAAGGCGAGGACAGACACTTTGGGATCACACAGCACATTGGAACTGAGGTAGGACATTCTTGGATACCAAGACTAGAGACCTTAAGGAAAGAAGTGATGCGGGATGGATAAAGTGGAGTTTCCGAGCAAGCGTAGAGTAATCAGGCGAGGCTGACATGAATTTCAAATGAACATGAAATGTGGTTCGTTGAAGACAGATGGAAGCAACATCGCAACAGTGTAATCGAACCCGTGATCTAATTGCAGTATTGAAAGTATAGGGGCGAAGCCCCAGGACCGTCTTCCTCTCTGGCTTGGGCTGGGGAGGAAGACGGTCCTTTTCACGTTCGAGGCTACTTTTGAGAAAGTTGCTCGACCGTTTCTCGGAAGGTATCAATAAAAGCTTCGGCAGCTTTAGACAAATAACGTCCGTTCCGGTAAGCAATGGCCAGGGTACGGCTGGGAGTAGGTTCGGCGAGTGGCAGCAATGCTGGAACAAACTCGCTACTGGCGGCCCGTGCGATAAAACGTGGGACGAGTGTCACGCCCATACCTGTCGCTACGAGCGATTGAAGGGTCTCCATATTAGTGCTTTCAAACACCACATTGGGTTCAAAGCCTGCTTGATGACATAGATCCATCGTCAGCTTGCGAAAGCCTTGCCCTTTTTTCAGGACGACAAAAGGCTCGTCTTTCAGTTCTTCCATATGCACTGGCAGCGGCTGGGTACCATTTTTACGCAGGGCTAGGGGATGACCCGGAGGAACAGCGAGATCAATCCATTCTTCACCGATGGGTACATAAGAAAGTGTAGGTTCTACTAAGGGAAGAGAGAGCAGGCTGAGATCTGTATCGCCACTTGCCGTTTTTTTCTCCAGATTCATGGATGAATCTTCGACTAACACGATTTCAATGTCTGGATGAGCCCTCTTGAATACAGGCAGCACATGCGGCAGCAAATGGGAGCCTGTGATAGGCATACTGCCAACGACGACCTTCCCTTTTCGCAGCTGAGAAATATCGTCCATTTCCTGCCGGAGCTGCTCGACTGCATCAACTATTTTTTTTGCCTTTTCTACAAAGCTTGCTCCTGCATGTGTTAATTCCACCGTGCTGGTGTTGCGTTGAAATAAAAGTACCCCAAGTTCTTTTTCAAGTTTGGACAATTGTTGGCTCAAAGAAGGCTGAGCAATATGCAGTTTTTCTGCTGCGCGTGAGAAGTTTTTTTCCGCTGCAATTTGCAGGGTGTACTGAAGCTGTCTGAATTCCATCGAATTTCATGCTCCTTATCTTATAAACTTTTCCTATTACATCATAGACTGATTATACAATAATAAAATTAAATGCCCAGTCCTGACGAATCTCATGTGTCACAAGTATTATATAGATGAAGCGTTTTGTCACAAATATCGTCTTTTAATATAGATAATGAATTCCTTTAACATTCTCCTGATAAAACATAATTAATCTTAGTTCTGGTTGTACAAAAAAGATCTGGGAGGAAAATGAATGCTAAAATGTTGGGGGCTACATACGAAAAAATCGGTGGCTGCACTCGTAGCGACGATGATGCTAGCAGTAAGCGGTGGGACGGCGATGGCAGTCGAAAAGGACACGTCGATTAAAAACGTAATTATTTTGATTCCAGACGGTATGGCTAATGACGCCACTGCACTGGCTAGATGGTACAAAGGATCCTCCTTAACGTTAGACAGCATGGCAAGCGGCATGGTGCGTACGCATTCTGCGGATGCTCCAATTGCCGATTCTGCTCCAGCGGGTACTGCTTTTGCCACAGGACATAAATCTCATACTGGGTATGTGGGTGTCCTTCCTGATGAGGCGACAATGCCTGGACAACAACCCATTGCAGGGGGTGACGCCAAAAAGCCTGTAGCTTCCATTCTTGAGGCTTCCAAGCTGGCAGGAAAATCGACCGGAATTATTGCGACTTCCGAGATTATGCATGCGACACCAGCTGATTTTACCGCACATTATCCTGATCGTAAAAATTATGATGCACTCAGCATGCAGCAAGCCTACAACGGGGTTGACGTAGTGTTAGGTGGAGGCGGCAAGTTTTTGGAGGCAGCAGGGCGTAAAGATGGCCAAGATTTGGTAGCCCAAATTAAAGACCAGGGTTATGACTTTGTCACGACACCTGAAGGGTTGAAAAAATCGACCTCCAGCAAGCTCTGGGGCAGCTTTTCTCCCGAAGCCCTTGCGTATAACCTGGATCGCGATGCATCCAAGGAACCTAGTCTGGCGGAAATGACATCGAAAGCCATTGATGTGTTGTCCAAAAACGATAAAGGCTTCTTCTTAATGGTAGAAGGCAGTAAAGTGGATTGGGCCGCCCATGCAAATGATCCAACCGGAATTATTAGTGACGTGCTTTCATTTGACGATGCGGTGAAAGTGGCTGTGGATTACGCCAAACAAAACCAAAATACTGTCGTCGTAGCAGTGACAGACCACGGAAACGGTGGATTGACGATTGGTAGCAGCGATACAACTAGCAATTATGACAAAACGCCTTTAGCTGCTTTTATAGACCCGCTGAAAAAAGCGAAGCTGACGGGTGAAGGCTTGGAAGCCAAGCTGAATGCAGATCGCAGCAATATTAAAGAGGTGCTTTCCACGTATTTTGGCATCACCGATTTGACAGACGAAGAAGTGAAAACCATTAAAGATGCCAAAGAAGGCAGCATGAACTATGCTGTCGGACCGATCATTAGCAAACGTGCGAATATTGGCTGGACTACAGGCGGACATACAGGAGGCGATGTCGTGTTGTACACGTACGCGCCGAACGGAGACCGTCCATCCGGTGTAATCGACAATACGGATGTAAATAAGTATATGACACGTGTACTTGGACTGGACTTGGATACAGTCAGCAAGCAGCTTTTTGTTCCTGCAAAAGCCGCTTTTGAAGCTAAAGGAGCCAAGTTTACTGCGGATACGAAAGTCATTACAGTGACCAAAGGCAGTAACAAGCTGGAACTTCCGGTATACAAAAATATTGCTATGCTGAATGGTAAAAATACCACGCTCAACGGTGTAGCTGTATTTAACGGTGTTGATTATTTTGTACCCCAGCAGGCAATTGATTTGATTCAGTAATATGCAGAACCATTCGACAAGGGCTGTTTCTTCCATTAGAGGAAGAGACAGCTTTTTTGTGTGTTGAGCTAAATGTGTATTTTTTGAGGCGGAAGTTGAAGAAGGTTTTTATAAAATGGGATTTTTTGTGAAACTAGTCACGTTACATCTTCTTCGATATTGCTAGAATATACATGTACGGTACAAGCCGCCGATGATGTGAAGTCCGGATGGACGAGGGAAGAAGGGATGAGTCACGGACGAATTATTACTGCGTCTGGCTGACGGCAAGGAATGGACGCATACGGAAATGATGGAGTTGCTGACACGTTTGGACGATGAGCCGACGCTGCGGGCTCAACTGAGGCACCTGGCAGCTCGCACCAAATTGGAGCGCTATGGCAAAGGTGTTTTTTTACGGGGATTAATTGAATTCTCCAGTATATGTCGTCAGGACTGCATGTACTGTGGGCTACGTGCTTCGAATAAACAGGCAGATCGTTACCGTTTGCAGCCGGAAGAAATTCTGGTCTGTTGTGCGGAGGGCTATGAACTCGGCTATCGGACCTTTGTGCTGCAAAGTGGGGAAGATTACTGGTTTACAGCAGCCCGGCTGACGAAATTGATTCGAGAAATTAAAAGCCGTTTCGCGGATGTGGCAGTCACACTGTCCATCGGTGAACGAGATGATGAAACTTATGAGCAATTATACGAGGCGGGCGCGGACCGTTTTTTGCTGCGGCATGAGACAGCTTCCCCCCTTTTGTACGCCAAGCTGCATCCGACGATGACGATGGAAAGCAGGCGCAGCCGTCTGCTGGCTTTGCAACGAATCGGCTTTCAGATCGGGGCCGGATGTATGGTGGGGTTACCAGGACAAACAAATAGTGAATTAGCAGACGATTTGGTCTATCTGCATAGCCTGTCACCAGATATGATCGGGATTGGTCCTTTTTTACCGCATAGCAACACGCCGCTTCGGAATGCCAGTCAGGGGAGCATGGAAAAAGCTCTCGATATTATTTCGTTATCCCGACTGGTTGTTCCAGATGCACTTATTCCGGCGTCCACGGCAATGGGAACGATTCATCCCCAAGGCAGGGAGAAGGCGCTTCAGGCAGGGGCAAATGTGGTGATGCCCAATTTGTCGCCACTGGCGGTGAGGCCTAAGTATGCGATTTATGAGAATAAAATATGTTTGGGAGATGAGTCTGCCCAATGTCGTCATTGCCTGGAACTGCGGATTCGTGGAGCGGGATTTGAAGTCGATATGGGGCGCGGTGATAGTTTGAGGGTGCAACGACAACTTATGAGACAGGAAACTTTGTGAGGCTATGACGGAAACATTGCAGTAACCATGAATAAGGAGATGGGTATACGTGAGTGGAGTACGGGAGAAAGTGTCGGCGGATTTTATTAATGAAGCAGAGATTATGGCAGCAGTGGAGCAGGGGAAACAAGAGGCAACAGATCGACACCGTATTTTAGAAATTTTAGAAAAGGGGAGAGCCTGCCGGGGACTGAGTGCGAGTGAAGCGGCGGCTCTTTTGCATGTGGATGATCCTGAATTATTGGAAGAGATGTTCAAATCTTCGAGGGCAGTCAAAGAGCAAATTTATGGCAACCGGATTGTGTTGTTCGCCCCTTTATATGTAAGCAACCACTGCGTGAATAACTGCGAATATTGTGGTTATAAACATACCAATGACAGCTTTACTCGTAGCCGTCTGACACCGGAGGAATTGGTGGAGGAGGTTAGAGTGCTTCAAGAACTGGGACACAAGCGACTCGTGCTGGAAGCGGGAGAAGACCCAGTCCATTGTCCCATTGACTATATCGTCGATTGTCTGCGCCAGATCTATGAGGTCAAGGTGGATAACGGCAGCATTCGGCGGATCAATGTGAATATTGCATCCACAACCGAGGAGGACTATCGGAAACTGGCAGAGGTGGGCATTGGTACGTATATTTTATTTCAGGAAACGTATCATCGGGAAAGCTATCGTAAATTCCACCTACAGGGACCAAAGCGGGACTTTGATTGGCATACTACCGCCATGGACAGAGCCATGCGTGCGGGTATAGATGATGTGGGGATCGGTGTGTTGTACGGCTTGTATGATTTCCGCTATGAGACTGTAGCGATGCTGAAACATGCCGAGCACTTGGAAGAAGCCTTTGGCTGTGGCCCTCATACGGTTTCAGTTCCACGATTGCGTCCGGCTGAAAATGTAGATCTGGAGCGATATCCGTACCTGGTCAACGATGAGGATTTTATGAAAATTGTATCCGTTCTTCGACTGGCTGTCCCTTATGCTGGTATGATCCTGTCCACGCGCGAGGAGCCGGAATATAGGGACCGCGTCATTGGTCTAGGCGTGTCGCAGATTAGTGCAGGTTCAGCTACAGGCGTAGGGGCATATGCAAAACAGGAAACTGATGATAAGCCTCAATTTGAGGTAGGGGATCATCGCTCACCATCGGAAATTATTAAAAGTCTGTGCCGTGGCGGATATATGCCGAGCTACTGCACAGCTTGCTACCGCGAGGGGCGAACTGGAGATCGTTTCATGGAGCTTGCCAAATCAGGACAAATTCATAATGTGTGCCAGCCGAATTCACTGCTGACCTTCCAAGAATATCTGCTTGATTATGGGGACGAGGAGGCGCGTGAACTGGGGGCTGCCGCTCTGCGAGAGAATCTGGAGCGTATACCACGTGAATCGACGCGCCGTTTGACACTTGACAGACTGGAACGACTGGAAGCAGGCGAGCGTGATTTGTATTTTTAGCAATTTATATTATTCGTAGTATCATTTTACGCAATGAAAATTCTCATGATTTATAATAGAACTTGAAAATAAAAAGCAGTCGCGTTGAAATCAGCGCGGCTGCTTTTGTGTGTCTGGAAAAAATATGAATGACGAGATAAAGTCTTTTAGGAATAACTGCCGGCTTCTACAGCTTGCTCCCATGCCAGCATAGCAGATGGGAAGCATTCAATAGCACGGGGAAAGACCCCCTGTACATAAGCGATGAAAATACCATAGTTCACAATCGGCACTCCGGCAGCTTTCGTTTCCGACATTCGATGAAGCATCGTACGCCGATTGAGCATGCATGCACCGCAATGAATAACCAGTGCGTATTCGCTCAGATCATCAGGGAAGCTGGAGCCGGATGCATGCTCGATGATAAGACGTTTGCCTATCGTTTGGCGGAGCCAGCGGGGAATTTTCACTCGGCCAATATCGTCAGATTGGCATTGGTGAGTGCAGGCTTCGGCAATGAGTACGCGGTCTCCATCCTTGAGGCGATCAATGGCTCTTGCACCTCGTACCAGTTCGTCCAGATCGCCCTTATGACGGGCAAATAGAATGGAAAAAGAGGTGAGAGGCACATCCTTGGGCGTGTCGGCCGCTACTTTCATAAAAACCTGTGAATCAGTAATAACCAAGCGAGGATTGCGTCCCAATCTCTCCAGCGTCAATCGTAGTTCATGTTCTTTGGTCACTACGGCGATGGCATCGCTCTCTAGTGTATCGCGGATTGTTTGCTGCTGTGGCAGAATCAATCGGCCTTTTGGTGCAGCTTTGTCGATGGGAACGACCAGCACAACAACATCGCCGGGTGACAACAGGTCACCGACGATACGGAAACGATCCTCGTTTTGGGGGAGTGTATTCGTGATAGCCTTTTTTAGTTCCGTGTCTCCCCGGAGCAAAGATGCACTAAAAGGAATCAGAGTGAGATCCAGTTCAGTTGCCAGTTTTGTAGCCGTTTTATCTGATTCAGTAAGGGTATCTATCTTATTCAATACCCCAATAACAGGAATCTTTTTGATGCTGAGCTTTTCAAGTAGCTCATACTCGAATGGTCCGACTCCAACGGTAGCATCGATGACCAGCAGGGCCAAGTCTGTACTATTAAGTATTTCGAGCGTTTTGTTGCGGCGCAGCTCTCCGATCTCACCCTCATCGTCCAGTCCGGCGGTATCTACCAAAACAATGGGACCCGCAGGGAGCAGCTCCATCGGTTTGAAAACGGGGTCCGTGGTCGTTCCTCCTACAGGAGATACCACAGCGGCGGGCTGACCGGTCAGGGTGTTCAGAATGCTAGATTTGCCTGCGTTGCGGCGACCGAGCAGGACGATATGTGGTCGGTTGCTGCGAGGGGTATCATTCATTCCCATGGTGAGTTCCTTCTTCCTGCCCCGGAATTCCGGGCTTGGTTACTGTATAGGGATGGCACAATTGGTCAATCCGCGAACGGGTCAGTAGGCCGCGATCTTCTGCAATATCCTCTGGTGCGCGACCTTGCGCAATAGCTGCAGATGCAATGGAGGCAGCTTCATCATAGCCAAGCTCCGCGACCAGCGCGGAAGCCATCACGGCTGAGTTACGCAGATTTGTAGTACAGCGTTCCTCACGCACGATCAGGCCACGCACACATCGTTCTTCGAATAGTCGAACCGCGCTGTTCAGAATATGTAGCGATTCCAGCAACGATTCGGCAATCAGCGGCAGGAATGCGTTTAGCTCCAACTGACCCGAGGCAGCGGCCATAGTGATAGCCGCATCTTCGGCTATCACACGCATGGCTGTTAGTCCTGCCATTTCAGCTATTACCGGATTGACCTTGCCAGGCATAATAGAGGATCCGGCCTGAACTGGAGGCAGAGTGTATTCGCCAATACCACCGAAAGGACCAGAGGCCAGTAGGCGAAAATCGCCAGATATTTTGTACAGATTCACGGCGGCTGCTTTGAGTAGACCGGACACCTCCACAAAGACATCCATATTTTGAATCGGATCCATCGGGTGGTCGCTGCGACTCAGTCCAAAGCCGGTCTCATCCGCCAGTTTTTCGACCATACGATAGCTGTAAGCGCGGGGCGCATTCATACCTGTGCCAATCGCCGTGCCTCCAATAGGGATTTCCCGCAGCCGCTCTTCGGCCTTATAGAGACGCCAGCGGTCGCGCGCTATAGCCTTTGCATAGGCACCAAAGCCCTGCCCGGCCATCATGGGCAGGGCATCTATTAGCTGAGTGCGGCCTAGCTTGAGTAGGTCGGCATATTCTGTTTCTTTGTGCTGTAAAGCATCCTGTAACGAAGACATTGTGTCACATAAAGGCCGAAGCAGCCGTATCGCTGCAATTCGTAGCGCTGTGGGATAGACATCATTCGTAGACTGACAGCAGTTCACATCATCCAGCGGATGTACAATTTCATACTGCCCTGGTCTGCCTCCTAGCTGTACGATGGCCAAATTAGCAATGACCTCATTTACATTCATATGGGTACTGGTGCCTGCGCCGCCTTGCATAGCATCCACGGTAAACATATGTTGGTGTCTCCCGGCGAGTATTTCATCACAAGCATATACAATGGCAGAGGCCCGTTGGACAGGAAGCCGTTTCTGCTCTCCATTCACTTGAGCGGCTACTTTTTTTACCAACACAAGAGCGTGGATCAGGTTTGGGTTCACAGGCCTGCCACTGACCGCAAAATTGTTCATCGCGCGTGCGGTGTGAATACCGTAAAAGGCGTCTGCGGGAATTTCCATCTCTCCTAACGCATCCCGCTCGGTTCGCGTATTTGTAGGTAGAGGGAAACCTTCAGTCATAGACCTGTTGCCGGAATGCGTGTCATATGCAGCAGCTGACGTGCACTTGCAGCGCGTTTTTCCTCAACCCGAGCATGAACCAGATCTGGCTCGACCAGCTTGAGGGCTTGTGTTGGACATTTACCAATGCAGGCCGGGCCGCCGTCCACACCTTCGCACAAATCACATTTGCTGGCAATCATGCGTTCTTTGGGTTGCAAACGGCCTGACATATTGGTGTACAGTCCGTCTTGAACGACAGGCTGCCCGTTTCGATACTCGGGTACCATGGTAATCGCGCCGTAAGGGCAGGCGATCATGCAGGTTTTACAGCCAATGCAGCTTTCACTGTTAATGAGAATGCAGCCATCTGCGTTCGTAATGGAGCCGTTCGGACAAGCGTTAGCGCATGGGGCATCCTCACAGTGACGACACTGAACGGGTGCAGTGACTCCAAATGATTTAATAACCTTCAGACGAGGGTGAAAATGAAACTCATCATCTGGTGAGATAAAAGGGTTCTCCGCTGAATGTGCGATGACACATGCGATTTCACAGGTACGACATCCGATACACTGGTCGGGATCAGCTAAAACAAAACGGTTCATACAATTCGACTCCTCTCTAACTAACGACAAATATAATGTATACAGCATAAAAAACTTAACGTATTAATGAATGGAGTAATCCGTATCCCCTTTGATAGAAATAGTGCTACTGCGGCTTTGCTTGCCGGGCCCCCGTTGTTGGAAGGTCGTGTGCAGAAGATGATGCGACACATGACCCAGCGGCTCACCTAGAAATTCATCATAAAGTTTAATGATGTGAGGGTTCTCATGCGATTTTCGTACCTGGCGTGCAGCATCATGTCCATAGATGGAGGATTTACGTGCCCGATAAGCTTCAATTCGTTGCTTTTCTAACATGATCTTGGGTTGTCCCCCTCCACTGATACATCCGGCAGGGCAGCCCATCACCTCAATAAAATGATAATCACATTCGCCCGCCTGGACACGATCCAATAGCTGATAGGCATGCTGTAGCCCGGCGACGACCGCTACCTTGAGCTGTAGCTTGCCTACCTGAACCTCAGCTACTCGAATGCCTTCCTCACCACGTACAAAATCGAGTTGGAGCTTCGGCAGTTTTTCATTCGTCAGCAGCTCGTAACCTGTACGGATGGCAGCTTCCATGACTCCTCCAGTGACTCCAAAAATGGAGCCTGCACCGGAATATTGCCCTAACGGTGAATCGAATTCTTCATCAGGCAGGTTTGCAAAATCAATTCCGCTCTGCTTGATCCAGTATGCAAGTTCACGCGTGGTCAGTACCTCATCCACATCACGGTAACCGTCTGATTCCATTTCAGGACGATCGCACTCAAATTGTTTACAGGTGCATGGCATGATGGCCACGCTGTATATATTCGCAGGCTCCACCTCGTCCAGTTGTGCGCCATAAGACTTGATAAGCGCTCCTAACATTTGCATCGGAGATTTGCAGCTGGATAGATGGTCTAGCAGATCGGGATATTCAATCTCGGCAAATCGGACCCATGCTGGACAGCAGGATGTGAACATAGGCAAAGGACCGCCTTCGGTCACGCGACGAATCAATTCCGTGCCTTCCTCCATGATGGTCACGTCAGCTCCAAAGTTGGTGTCATATACCCGGTCGAAACCAAGGCGGCGCAAAGCAGCAGCCATTTTCCCAGGCGTCAAGGTGCCGAATGGCATTCCGAATTCCTCCGCGAGTGAAACACGAATGGCCGGAGCACATTGGACGATCCGAAACTGTCCAGGTTTGGTCATCATATCGCTTACCTTATTCAAGTTGTAGCTATAATAGGCAGCGAATAGCGGCTCTCTGATGTCGGCAGGCATATCGCGTTCTTGTATACGCTCCAGCCGTCTAGCGGCGCTTTCCTGTGGAGATGAACCTGCCCAGTCAGATGCGTATACGCTGCATATTTGTACACATTGACCGCAAATAACACATCGGTCTGCATTAATGGTTTGCGGTTCTCCAGGCAGTCCCTCTATGGCATCTACTGGACAAACCTCAGCACAGCGTCTGCATCCCGTGCAGAGCTTCGGGTCAATATGAATGACAGGGTCTGTGCAATCAGTCGTCTTCATACAAGGAGGTGAAGAGATCTTGTCTATAGTGGTTGACATGTTTTTCTACCTTTCTGCGGCTGATTTTGACCTTACAGGCGTGGGAAAAAGACTTCCCGCCGAGGCTCTGGAGGCGAGTCGGATATACCTTTGGCCAGCCGTAGGACATGATTCGGGCAGGCATCTACACATGCAGGCTGTCCGTTCTCTGTTTCCGCACACAGATCGCATTTGCTTGCCGCGGTGCGGGGAAGGGCCACTCGATTTGCCCGGTGAGTCAGGCCGGACTGCGTCACAAGGTGTCCGGCCCGGTAGACCGGAGACACCTCAATTGCCCCGAAGGGGCAGGCCAAAACACAGGAAGTACAGCCGATACATCGATCCTCATCTATCATGACGACTCCGTCCTCCTGACGAATGGCCTGCACCGGACAGGCATGTGCGCAGGGGGCATTTTCGCAATGCCGGCATTGCACCGGCACATACGTATCCCCTGTACGAACAACATACACCTTGGGTACGACAGGAACGCTGACGGTTCCGACCGAAGCTCCTATACCGTTAGCCTGACTGTGAACGGCGAAGCACGCCAGTTCACAGGCTTTGCAGCCGATGCACTGCCCGGCGTCTGCGACTACAAAAGAAGAAGCAACAGCGCTTGTTCTACCGGCTGCTCCCATTCTACTCATCGAAGCTGACCGGGTATCAGTCGGACGGTGCATCATATTCCCTGTGCCGCTCATCTTGTCACCTTATCAGCCAAAACAGCTTCCTGGACGTTCATCTGTTTGCGAATCTGTTGGTACGATTCATGTACATCACGTTCGGCCTGAGCTTGGTCGGCGATTCGTTCCAGGCGGATGGCACAGTATTTTAATTCCGGGGTTTTGGATACCGGATCGAGAAAATCAGCGGTCAGCTCGTTGCATGCTCCAACCCACCAGTGATAGGTCATGTAGGTCGCACCTTGTTGCACACGGTCACTGATTTGTGCCCGAGCCATGATGCGTCCCCGGCGGGAGGATATGGCAACAATTTCACCATCCAGAATATTCAGATCTGCTCCGTCTTCCGGGCTAATCTGAATAAAGCCAGGCTCATCAGACAATTGGCGCAGCGCACGGCAATTGCCAGTCATGGTACGAACGGAGTAGTGGCCTACCTCACGGACTGTAGACAAGACAAGCGGGTATTTTGCATCCGGTTGTTCTTGTGGCGGACGCCATTCGCAGGCGAATAATCTGCCTTTGCCACTAGGTGTCGAAAATTGATTTCCTTTATACAAATACGGTGTACCTGGATGATCCTCAGTAGGGCAGGGCCATTGCACGCCGCCTTGCTGCTCCATTTTTTGGTAGCTGGCACCGGAGAATAATGGGCAGAGGCTACGCATTTCATCCCAAATTTCCTCTGTGTTTGCATAGGACATAGGGTAGCCCATGGCGGTAGCAACCTCGCTAATAATAGCCCAGTCTGGCTTTACATCACCCTGTGGCTCGACGGCCTTTCGGATGCGCTGAAAGCCCCGATCTGCCGAAGAATATACACCGTCATGCTCGCCCCAAGCAGTAGAAGGGAGGATGACATCGGCATGCAGCGCTGTTTTGTTCATGAAAATATCCTGGACCACGACAAATTCCAATTGGTCTAGGGCTTCACGCAACTCGGCGGCGTTCGGATCACTTTGTACAGGGTCTTCGCCGAAAATGTAATAAGCTTTCAGCTTGTTCTCCTTCAGGATGAGGTGTGGTACCTCCGTAAGTGGATATCCTTTTTTACGCGGCAGCTCAACACCCCATGCTTTTTCAAACTTTTTGCGAACCGTGGTGTCTGTTACATCCTGATAGCCAGGATACACATTCGGTAAAGCACCCATGTCACAGGAACCCTGTACATTGTTTTGTCCCCGTACTGGTCCGATACCCACATTCGGCTTGCCCAGATTTCCGGTCAACAGTGCAAGGGAAGCGAGCCCCTTTACTACGTCAACGGCCTGTGAAAATTGGCATACGCCCATTCCGTACAAAATGGTAGCGGTAGGGGCCTTTGCATATTCCCTCATAGCCGCCCGGATATCGGCCGCCTTGACCCCCGTAATGCCTTCCGCATATTCGGGAGTATATTTTTTAATGCTGTCTACATATTCGGCAAAGCCTTCTGTGTTTGCTTCCACATATCGTTTGTCGTACAGTCCTTCATGCACAAGTACATGACCAAAAGCGTTCACCAAAGCCATGTTCGAACCGCCCTTTAAGGGTAGCCACATATTCGAGATACGAGCTGTTTCGGTCATGCGCGGATCGCATACAATAATTTTGGCGCCTCTTTGCTTGGCAGCTACAATGCGTCTTGCGACGATCGGATGTGTTTCGGGTGCATTATATCCAAATACGAAAATGAGATCAGAGTGTTCAATTTCAGGAATAGAGTTGGACATAGCTCCATCTCCGAGCGAGTAAGTCAAACCTGCCACAGAAGGGCCATGGCATACACGAGCGCAATGGTCAATATTGTTCGTGCCAATGACCGCCCGCATGAACTTTTGCATGACATAATTGGCCTCATTTCCCGGACCACGTGCGGAGCCCGTTCCCATAATGGAGTCGGGTCCGTATTTTTCCTTAATTGCTGACAGCCGTTCGGCAGTATATTGAATGGCTTCCTTCCACTCCACTTCCTCCATAACTCCATTTTTGCGAATCATGGGCTTGCGCAAGCGTGCAGTCAGAATTTGCGGGTCATTCAGAAAATCCCATCCGTAGTGTCCTTTTAGACACAACGTTCCTTCATTCGTACGACCACCAGCCGGCTCTGCGCCAATTACCTGTCCTTTTTCCACCAGCAAATGAAGCTGACAACCGCTCCCGCAGTAGGGACATACGGTCAATACCTTGTCTGCCATAAGTGCAGCACCTCTTTTATATGAAATAGATGAAACTCGAAACATAAAAAAAGCCAATACAAAAATGCCGCTTTACGCTGCATCCTGTACTGGCTTATCCGCGAGCGAGGAGACAAGGCTCCTTCCCGCTAATCCAACCGGTGTATGTGTTGTAGTTCTAGAGTAATGATAATGTGTCCGTCTCCATGGACGGAGGGGCAGACCTCCCAAGTATAAGTGAAGGGACTGCCGAGTGTTTTTTCGGCTTCGTTCATAAACTCCTTTTCCAGATAGGGACGAAGGACGTCCCAATATTCTCTGACCTTGTCCTCAGCCCCTTCATGAACGAGGATTTCGGACAGATTAGACAATGTACCTCGAATTTCTACCGTAATCCGGAGCGGCGAATCCAGTGAAACCTTGACGTTGTCCGGTCCTTTTCCCCGGTAGTGTTTGACAATACATACGGCCAACTTCCTGATGCGCTCACGGTATTCCAATTCGGTATTCAACATCTGGACACTCCGCTTCGAATCAAAATAAAGGCGTACTTGCCGCGCATGCCAGACAGCCTGTGTAACTAGTTTAGAACAAGACGTAACCGTCCCGACCAAAGTGGTCTGCCCAGCACGGCGTATCACTCTTCTATGGTAGAACAGGTTGGCCCGGAAAGATGTGAAATTCATTACACTGAACCAAAATTTTACATGGATTAGCCCCCTCTTGAAGCAGCTTTACCTCTATGGTTTGTATGATGCTTCTCGTTCTATCGCATTGCTTGTACAGTTCTAATACAAAAGCAGTAGATGAATTTATTATTATTACATTGAACGAAAATGCTAGTCGAACACCAGAAGATATAGATATGTTATCCAAAATGGGTGATATCGTACGTGATTCTGCAACTACCATGATATGTGTGGGATTGGAAGTGGTATTCGTGAACATCATCTTCAGGTTATGCGAATTCCGGAAGATTAGTTGCTAAGAGGAATACTGGGTACGCTAAATCATCAATCCAACGCTAATTTGTCTGTACACAAACCAACAGATCCTAAGCAGATCGCCCAAGTCATTGTCTGTTACAAACACCCGACGAACAGCGTTGGTTTCCAAGTCGAGACCCATAATAAAGTGGCAGCAAAGCAATTTATCGCACTGTACAATCGCTTTCATCATGGGGTAAAGTGCGGGTTCAAGATGTAGAATCTATGCGAAATTCAGTTGTAGAAGGGCAACTTAAAGGTCGCCAAATGAAGAAATTACTGCAACGTGTGGCTGAACATAAAGCCGCAAGTCAAGCCATGTATAAATAAAGAGAAGAGGTCCGTGCTAGAATGCATGGGCCTCTTCAAACCTTTAATAATTGATTTTATAAAACTTTACTGTTTAACCAGAACGGATAAATCGCCTTCAAAAACTTGCTCCTCTTTGTGGTTGAAAGTCGACAGCATTACAGTAACGAGTCCTGTTCCATTCCTCATCTCTTTTACTCCAATCACTTCAACGATGGTGTACAATTCGTCGCCTGGATATACTGGCTTAATAAATTTAATATTATTCATAGCAGTTCCAGCAATAACCTCATCACCGTAACTCCCTGTTTCAACCCAAAGCTTAAAAGAAACAGCTAATGTTTGAATTCCTGAAGCGATAATTCCATTAAACCTGCCTTGTAATGCTTTCTCTTCATCTAAATGCATATATTGCGGGTCAAACTCCCTTGCAAATCTGGTAATATCCTCTTGAGTTAATTTCAAAGACTTGGTTTTAAATACTTGTCCGATATAAAATTCATGAAACCGCATTATTACACCTCTTGATTAAATTATTTGCTTATTTATAGAGTAGCATAATATCACCAATCAAGTTAAACTGTCCGTTAGCTTAATGACGTATTGTCCGTCTACAAATTTATATTCACTGAACAATATTTCCCTTTAAAACTCGTAGCGTTATAGCAGCAAATTAATTTAAGATACAAGTATGAAAAGCCACTGATAATTCAGGGGCTTATTTTGCGTCTTGAGGAGGTGACGAAATACATGGCAAAGATAAAATCCACATTGGATATACTACTGGATCTAACCAGATCGGTTCAAGAATTGACTGAGGTTATTTCTGCTGTAATTGCTTCACAGCCAGCACGCCGGAAAGAAATTCTTATAGGTTTGGATATTGCGGTAGGAAATGCATTAGCAGAGATACAGGCCCAAGAGGAAAAGAATCAAAAAGCAAATGATGATAGCTCAGGAAAAGTTTCCTGAACGGAGAGACGGGGGAAGAAGGTTGGATAAGTGGGAGTTTTTAAGTTCTGTACTGCTTTAGGAAGCAGCGATGTGACGTATTTTTATGGTGGGTGGTCGGGAGTATTGGGGGTGTTACTTGCCTGGTCATTATTGATTATGTGACCGGATTATTTGCCGCTGCCGTAGAAGGTAAGAAGGGTACCGGACCAGGTTTAAAAAGCAAGATTGGTCTTATCGGTATAGCTCGAAAGGTATTTATTTTTGCAATGGTAGCAGTATCCCATCTAATTGATGGAGTCTTAGGCGATTCGCACCTATTCCGAGATGCGGTCGCCTATTTTTATATGGAAAATGAGCTACGGTCCATTTTGGAGAATGGTGGCAGACTCGGCGTTCCTATCCCGCCTGTGATCCGACAGGCCGTAGAAGTTTTAAAAAGTAAAAGTGGTAAGGAAGGAGAGAAAGAGGATGCAACGACGAAACAGCCGTAATGCCCAAGGAATAGACGTATCCCGTTATCAAGGAAAGATTGATTGGAAGGCGGTTAAACCGACGGTATTTCATTTGCCTACATTAAAGCAAGTCAGGGGCAAGTTATGTTGACCCAACATTCATTACAAATGCAAAAAAAGCCAAGAAAGCAGGCGTGTTGTTGGGGGCCTATCATTTTTTAGATGCCACCAGTGTTGACACAGAGAAAGCGGATGCACGGCATTTTGCTGATGTGTAGGATCAGGTTGGAGGTGCCAAAGCGCTGGAGCTTCCTGCGGTGATGGACTACGAAAACAATCCTGGCAAGCTCTCCAAACACTTATTAGTGCTGTAGCATTAGCCTTTCTTTTGGAATTGGAGCGCCTGACAGGACGAAAGCCAATCATTTACACGGGTAGTGCCTTTGCCGCCAATTTTAACGCCTCATTGGGCGGTTACCCATTATGGATAGCCCGGTATAGTGACACTCGCGTCCCAAGCGACACAGTGACATGGAAACGTTGGGATATTTGGCAATACAGCGACAGCGGCAAGGTAGCTGGGATAAAAGGGAACGTGGACATGAATGAGTTTGACGGTACAGCGGACGAGCTATGTAAGCGATTCGGCGCTGTTGTCCCTGCACAAGAGACAGAATCCGTTACACCCGGCATATTCCGCGTCAATGGCAAAGAAGCGGGGAGAGCACTTCTACATGGCTCCAGAACTTATGTACCGTTGCGGTCTTTGGCAGATGTATTGGGCTTTTCTTATCACTGGGACAACACCCGTAAGGAAGCGTATTTAAACAGAGCCAAGCTGCAAACTGTCCAACTTGTAGACGATACGGCTTATGTGCAACTCAAGCCAATTGCAGAAGCTTACGGGCAGTAGTGTCCTGGGATTCAAAAAATAAAATCGCATCGTTGAAAACGAAAGGGGAAAAGTAATCATGCAATCAATTATCGAAACTGTGCAACCTTACGTAAATACCATCGCCACAGCCGCTGTGGGTGTGCTTACAGCGTTTGTTTTAGGAGGTCTGAACAAAACTCAAAACTAAGGTTAACGTGTGGCTAGAAGCGCGTACTACGGCGGCACAGAGGGAAATAATCCATAAAATTGCTGGGGAGGGCTTTGCTTTTGCTCAAACAGCATTTAAAGAAGCTGGAGGAGAACGTAAGCTTCAGGAGGCTTTGCAGTATGCTTCACTTACTCTTTCCAGTCAAGGTATCGTAGTATCCCAAGTAGAGTTAAAATCCGCGATTGAGAAGGCATATCTGGAGTATAAGGCCAAAACAAAAGTGGCACTCGCTACTGACGCACAGCCAAACGAGGAGGCAACACGGGCAGCAGCTAAGGAAGCTGTATCGGGTCTTGCCGCGAAGCTTAATGATTTTTTGGCTCAGGCTACAGCAGAGGTATCATCCGGTCAGGTTCAGACAGCAACTGAGTCTATTCAAGAACCAACAGAATCAGTACAAGCGCCTGCTACGGAGCAAGACTAATACGGCTATAGTTACAAAGTAAACACTAAACAGATAAGGAAAGCCGGAAAGATAGCGTAAACTTGCTTCTTTCCGGCTTTTTGGCATAGTTCAACAGAATGATTACTTGTTCAGCAGTATGAAGTTATGGATAAAACCCTCTTCTTGTATGAAAATGGGGGTTTGAATTTTCGATGTGAAATCATAATAATATACGCCGCGTCTTTCTGCCTGATTTTTCTGAGAAGTGCTGCCCAAATAATAGACCCCCTTGCCATCCGGGGACATATAGACAAATTGGCGGGATAAAAAGGGCAACTTTATTTTGGTACGTTTACCTGTTGCAATATCAACCAGACTATACTCGGGATTGCCGTGATTAATGAAACGAGTGGTTATGAGGAGCAGCTTATCATTACTGCTGGACATTGAAGTTATTTTCTCTTTTTTTAGTGTGACGATAGAACGCTCTTGCTTGGTAACGTTATTGATTTCTGTAACCTTGTTGTCCGGGGGGACCATAATGGTCTGTGTTCGGTCTGAGATGTCACCTTGTTTATCTCGCTCCCTCTCCGAATACTGTGAATTGTAAATTGTATTTTTTTCTGAATTATAGGCTATAGACCAAGTGATATTATCTTGGTTTTCATCATGCATAAATTTCATGGCGTGCGTTGTTTTATTGTAGAAAATAGTTTTAAGTATACGTTCTCCTTTTTTGACCGCAACCAGAACGAGTGGGCCATCTGGAGTAGTTGGTACGATACGATTGATGGCAAACAAATTATCGGTAAGCTGTTCGATTTTTTTGGTATTCAAGTCATACGAAAATAATTGGTCTCCCTTATCACCAACATCGGCAGAGTAATAAATTTTGTGATCAGGCAAGGACACTACAGAAAGCGGGTATTGAGAGGTATAAGGAACATCGGCCAGCTTGGTCAATTTTTTGCTGTTTAAGTCGTATGTCATAACTCGCATAACCATGCCTTGATCTGATTTCTTCCCATTCACATACTCTGTATAAGTCATGGATAGATACTGGCCTTTCCCGGCCGACACTACTTTTTCATTTGATTGGGCCTTTTTGGGTACAGATGATTCTGCTGGTGGGGTAAAAGAGGGAGAGCAGGATGACAATAAAGCTGGCACGAGCAGGGAAAGTATAAAGAATCTAAAAAATTTGTAGCTACTTGTTCTCAACACGAAGCATCCTTTCTGAGATAAGTGATGAATCAAACTGAAGATGATAACGAAAAGGGAAAGGATAGGACGCGAGATCCTATCCTTTTTTGGTATAAAGATCTTAAAAATCATAGGAATATCTTGCTGAAAATGAGACGTACGAATGCCATTCTAAACCTAACTTCTCTACACCCGTTTTCCAAATATCAATGACTGCATCTGGAAGACTCCCGTTATCAGCTTTATAAAAATTAGCTACGGCATTATTATCATAATTCCTTACCCGAATTTCTGTCCCGAAGTCGGGATTATCAATGGCTCCTTTTGTTGCACAGTCACCTCTTTGGAGTCTATTGGAATTTTCCCCATACGTGTCTGTGAAGTTTGTTCCTCTCCCTGTGCCTCGAACATAGCCACTAGATGTTCCGTTAATTTTAATTTCATTATCATGATCTCCATATGTATAAGTCCCAGGTGATTTGCGTGTACCGCGTGGTAATGCTTGAAGTGAAACATTATTAGTAGTAATCGCATTTTCTTTTTGATCAGGCAAGATAATATCTTTGATAAAACCTTCGCCATCATAAATTACTTTTAAACCAGGCTGAGGGTCAGGGTTATCAATATGATATACCGGTAGTGATTTGGTTGCTTCATCGATCTCTTTATCCTGTTGTTTTTCTTTTTCTAGCTCAGCCTGTTGTTCAGCAGTCAGTGGAGCAATAGCAGCTTTAGATTTTTGCTGTTCAGGTACCGGAGTTCCTTTTTCCAATACAACCATGTTATTGTTCTCATCGTATTGAATGATGGTACCCGCTAACATGCGGTCAGGGATTTTATCTCCTTTTTCGGCATTGGAGGTAGCTGGATAGGCGACCCCAAAAGAAATGAGTAGCGTTGCAGCTAGAAAAGCTTGTGGTAGAAATTTTACTTTCAAACAAAACGCCTCCTTGAAATATTTGTAAATACAAAGCCAGCGTAAAGGAATCTACTAATATTTTCAACCTTTTTATGGCATATATGAATATATTTAATATTTTTTAAGATGGGTATAGGCTGCGGAGAGTGTTCTTTACGTCATTTCATGCCACCGATTATGCCGAAGTTCTTTAATAAAATGCAAAAGAAATAAAGGTTATTGACAACTGTTAAATTATGGACAACAATAGAATGCAATAATATAAAAGTTTTGGAATTTCTGTATGAAGGGTGGATATGACATGAAGCATACACCTACGATTAGAGCAGAATTAGACGGATATTTAAAACAAGAAGGTTTGAGTCTATCGCAATTTGGGCAAGTTGCAGGCATGAATAGGGGGGCGCTAAGTGCCATTGTGACAGGAAACAAGCCTATGTCTGTTAACCAGCTTGATCTAATTACTGAGGCGATGGGTTTACCGGAAGGCCACTTTTACGACTTATTTATAGAAAACTACATCATCGACACGCCCCCGAATATGAGACGAATCGAGCCATTTTTGTATCGTTGTGCGGAGTTGGACAAGTTGGATGCGATCCGTCGAGTGGTAGGAGCCATCATGGACAATCTACTTTATTCGCCCAAACTGTTTGACATTGCAGAAACCCTATTCGCTCAAGGACGCCATGCTGCGGCGCTGCTGCTCTATGAGAGTGTAGCAGAAGCAGAGAAGTACCAACATTCTGAACGTCTGGCAGTCTGTCAATATCGAATATTTACGATTCAAATTGGAGATGATCAAAGTCGGAATATGAAGGCAGCTATACTGTTTGAGCCTTATGTCGAGCGTTTGGATGAAATAGATCAGCTTGACGCATTGAAGGATTTGGCAAACGTATATAGGTCATTACGTAAATGGGACAAGGTAGACGAAATGGCAAGGCAAATGAGAGCTAAAGCGGAAATCCAGTATAGTTTACAACACCAAGAAAAACGAAAGTTTCTAGATGATGAAAAGAGAACAAGAGGGCCATTATTTGGATACATTGCTTATGCTGACCTGTTGTGTGCTAGTGTTTGTGAAGCTCAAGGCGATTATCAACAAGCTCTACAATATACATACGCCTATGCGGATTTAGACTGGGTTAAAGAGGATGACGAGGACACAAAACACTGGGTAAACCTGTTCAGTCACTGGGCGGTAGGAAATACTTACGTATATAAGCTGTTGTCAGGAGAAATAAGCCTGCTGAACGATTATGTTGAATATATTGCTACAACATCAGCCGCTAACGAGAATGAAAAGCTTTCAAAACTGCTGAATGTTATAATCGCAGCAAACCAGTTTAGCATAGATGTAGACGATATACTCAAACGATTTGAAACGCTAATTGCGACTTTTTCACAACAACCATCATCAGATGATATGTATACCCGACAAGTGATACCGGATTATATCGCGTGGTTTGGTTACGAGTTAGGTTTTTATTATTTATACCGAGGGAAGTACATTGATGGCTTTAAATATTTGATGAATGCAATGGTAAAGTCACATATAATAAATAATGAAACTTACTTTATAAACTGTATGGGGTTGTTTGTTCGTTTTCAAGCCCATGCAGTTCCTGAAACTAAAGCTGAGTATTTCAATTTTATTGAAAGGGTGTGGGAAAACAATGTTCAAAAAAATGGTACTTTTAGTCATCGCGGCTAGCTTTTTGTTTATTGTTACTATGCCGGACCAAGCCTTTAACCACCACCATAGTATTCAGCCTAACGTTACCATTGGAGGATTTTAAAGAAAAAGCTCTGCTAACCTTATGGTTGGCAGAGCTTTCTTCAGTGTAGGAATTACCACACGATTTACTCGAATACTATTTCTGAAGTGATCAGCATGAACTATACATATAGAGTGTCAAAGTCGGATATAGAACTTTTTGCAGATGCGTTAGGCCAGGTAAGAGTATATGTAGTACAGCCGTTGAGCAATGAGTTGATAACGGTCGTTGACTACGGCGGAGTAGTGGAAAAGTTTTCGCCTGATGCAATTAAGATTAACGAGTCGTATTTCTTTCGTAAGCAGTTTGAATTTAGAGTAGATCTTAAAGAACCTACCAAATTGTAATCGGTAGCCTTAAAGGTAGACCATAACAAAAAATAGGAGAGGAAAAGGATGAAGAAAAGAATATTTCTGTTCTCGATTTTATCTTTAGCTATAGCAACTACGGTAGGTGCTGCTTCAGCTTCACCAAGTATAACTAGCAAAAACACCATAATTAATCAAAGATCGGGGGGAAGCGCAACTGTAAAAGAATCCTTTAGTGTCCCTAAAGGATGGGGTCATGTTAAACTTCGTATGAAGAATCACTCTGATCATCCAGTAAAGGTAAGTTTAACTCACAGCGGTTCAAACAAACTATATATTGAAGGATTAGTAATCGCTCCTCACGACACAGTGACTTGGAAATCTACTGACCAAGGTTTCAGCGACGGTTTGCGTTCTGGAGACTACATACTTCAGTGGAGAGGCAGCGACTATAAAGTTAATGGGGAAACATGGGGGGTAGCTGATTCACAGCCTGGAAATCTCTAAGTTATCCTAGCTATACAACTGTCCTTCTAGCCGTTTGGTGAGGAGGGCTAATTATGCGTTTGTTCAAGCCAACAAGTGAATTAATCCCCTTAATTGTTCGGTAGAGCTTTTTTTCATTGATCAGTTTGAATTTAGAGTGGATGTGAATAAGGACTCCGCTGGTATGTAACCAGTATGGAGTCCTTTGGTGTTTATTATTTAGTTGAATACTCACTTACTTCAACGTAAGGATTTTGTTGAATATTACGTAGTCTTTACGGTTGCTGAATGGTCCCTTGTTGTTATTGTGCTTATCAATGGCAAAGAATGAAGGACCTCTACCAGTATCCTTTGCGTCATACCAAGCGGTGAAAGCATTCAATTCTTTTTTACTCAGATCGAATTCTTTATCAAACCCATTACCCATGGTTACAGTAAGAATAGCGCGGTCACCAGTTGCTTGAGAGGCCTCATCTGTATCGGACGAACCAGGTGTTGTAGACGGATCTGGTGTTGGTGTTACCGGCAAATTATTGTACATCTCGAAGGCTCCAAGTGAAAATAGAGAATTACCATTATTACTAGTGATGTTCAAACGGTATTTTTTATATTTTGTTTCATTGGTAAATGAAATTCTTTTTTCTCTTTTTCTTTCCAGTTAGTAATATTTTTTTGTGTATCGAGAATGACCCGTGAAACACCGTCCGACCCTTCGAACATCCAATCTTTTGGCGATTCGGTTAAACTAGATCTACGTGGAGCCAACACATATTTGTTGACAACTACAGGACTTTCAAATTCATAAGCAATCCAGCGTGGATACTTCGCCACGCCTCATAATATAGTATTGAGAAGATTTAATATAATTCCAAGTAATAACAGGGGAGTAGGATCGATCTTGGGTAAGTCATCAGTTAGATAAATATGCAAATATTTAAATTGTATTTATAGATTGGCAGGTTTATGTTTAGACACATTTCGAGGAATATACTTCCAAATATATACAGTAAAATAATGAAGCCTCTGTCACTCCACAAGGAGGAGGTCAAACTGACCCTGAGCAACTCTCAGGTAATCGCGCAATCATGGTATTGACCATGACTACCGGTTTGGACAAGGAATTTGACTTAAGCATGAAAGAGGTCAATGACTTTATCGCTTGGTTGAGAGCAGACAGGCTGGTACTGGATTGACTAAGCATTTTTTGTTAAGAAGCCCTTCCTTTAATCAAGACCTCGCATAGCCTATGGAGTATAGTACCCTAAAATAAAGGAGGCGTTACGTGTGGGGGAAATGAAAAGAGACTACGCGGGAATCACCGGAAGAGTTTGGACGTCGATAGCTGCTGTCTTGGCACTGTTCATTTTGCTGGTAATCATCTTGAAATTAATTCATTTATAAAGATTCTTAAGCTCCACCAGCAGCCACATTAGCTCCTGAGGAATGTATAAGGTTCGCCGTTCGACCCGTCCCCGACCTTAAAGAAGTTGGTGAAACAACAACGTTTTGAAAACAACAGAATGACCTTCAGCCGCTTTTCCGGAGTGGGTAGGGGAATAACCCCTTAACTACGCCTGATCCACGCCGGAGCGGCTGAAATAAGTGGACTGTTTTTACTATTAAGAGCTGATAGAAATCAGTGCAAGGAACCGCCTATATTCACCTCATCTATTCTTATAGCCTTAACCTATCACTTCTATAGATATCATATCTTAGACCAATCAGACATCCCGTGGTATATTGTTGACATTCAAGAGAGAGCCGCTCAGCTTCTCTCCACTAGGTTCGAAAAACACAGGGGTGAATAATGATGAGTAAAAAGACTATGTTCGAGAAAATTTGGGATAACCATGTCATCTATCAGGAAGCAGGTAAGCCGAGTATTTTGTACATCGATCTTCACCTCGTACATGAGGTAACATCGCCACAGGCGTTTGAGGGATTACGTCTTAGCGGCCGTCAGGTACGTCGTCCAGAGCTTACGTTTGCAACGATGGATCATAACGTACCGACTAAGGACCGTTACAATATTACGGACCCGATTTCCAAGCAGCAAATTGATACATTAACTCAAAATTGCCGTGATTTCGGTGTCACACTGTATGATTTGGATACGGTGGATCAGGGTGTCGTTCACGTTATGGGGCCTGAACTTGGTCTGACTCATCCGGGCAAAACGATTGTTTGTGGTGATAGCCATACTTCCACACATGGGGCGTTCGGAGCACTCGCTTTTGGTATCGGAACCAGTGAGGTAGAGCACGTAATGGCAACACAATGTCTCCAGCAAGCCAAAGCCAAAACGATGGAAGTTCGCTTTGTAGGTACCCGCAAACCTGGTGTGACAGCAAAAGACATGATTTTGGGTGTCATCGCCAAATACGGTACAGATTTCGCTACAGGCTATGTTATTGAGTATACAGGTGAATCTATTCGCGAATTGAGCATGGAAGAGCGCATGACTGTGTGTAACATGTCCATAGAAGGCGGAGCCAGGGCAGGAATGATTGCACCGGACGAAACCACCTTCAACTACTTGCGTGGACGTCAACATGTAGCACAAGGAGACGCTTTCGAGCAAGCGGTTGCTGAGTGGAAAGAGCTTGTCACAGATGAAGGCGCTGAGTTTGATGTTGTGCTGGAGTTTGACGTAGATGCTTTGATTCCTCAAGTAACCTGGGGAACGAGCCCGGGTATGGGTACAGATATTTCCTCAACCGTACCGATTCCGGCAGAACTGCCAACCGAAAACGAACGTAAAGCGGCTGAGAAAGCGCTTGAATATATGGATTTGAAGCCAGGTACTCCGATCACGGATATTGCGATTGATTATGTGTTTATCGGCTCGTGCACTAATGGGCGGATTGAAGATTTGCGTGCAGCCGCTGAGGTTGCCAAAGGCTACAAGGTTTCTGACAAAGTAACGGCCATCGTCGTACCAGGTTCGGGACGTGTGAAAATTCAGGCTGAAGAAGAAGGACTGGACATCATTTTTAAAGAAGCAGGATTTGAGTGGCGTGAAGCAGGATGCAGTATGTGTCTTGCGATGAATCCAGACGTGCTGCAACCGGGACAGCGTTGTGCTTCGACTTCTAATCGTAACTTTGAAGGTCGTCAGGGACGCGGAGGACGGACTCATCTGGTATCTCCAGCAATGGCAGCCGCTGCGGCGATTCATGGGCATTTTGTTGATGTACGGGATTGGAAATTCAAGCAGGAAGAAGTAGTCCGCTAGGATACAGGGGGAGGAATTACGATGGAAGCTTTCACAACATTAAAAGGAATTGTAGCACCTGTGGATCGGGTGAACGTGGACACAGACGCTATTATTCCTAAGCAGTTTTTGAAACGAATTGAGCGTACGGGCTTTGGACAGTTTCTGTTCTACGAGTGGCGGTTTGATGAAGAAGGCAATATCAATCCTGAATTTGAACCGAACAAGCCTCGTTATGCAGGGGCGTCTGTGCTGATCTCTCGCGCTAACTTTGGCTGTGGCTCCTCACGTGAGCATGCACCGTGGGCGATTATGGACTATGGGTTTCGTTGCGTAATTGCTCCGTCTTATGCAGATATCTTCTATAATAACTGTTTTAAAAACGGTATATTGCCGATCAAGCTGTCTGAAGAGCAAGTAGAGGAATTGTTCCAGCGTACGGCGCAGCATGATAACTACCAACTGAACGTAGACCTGAATGAAAAAACAATCACAGACGACTATGGTCTGAAAATTGAATTCGATCTGGATGAACATCGCCGTCAGTTCCTGCTGCAAGGCTTGGACGATATTGGACTGACACTCCAGCATGAATCTGAAATTCTGGCGTATGAACAAAGACGCGCTGCGAAACAAGGCGCATAATCATAATTCCCAGTTTAGGTTCAATACGAAGCCATATAGCTTGCTCATTTGTTAGACAGAAAGCCCGTACTGGCAATCCTTTTGCCTGCGGGCTTTTATCATGCTCAAAAAATAAATTGGAAAATAAGGGGTTGACGGTTCGACTCAGCATGGTATTGTAAATGTAAAATGGTTGAAGGACTGTGTCTGTGAGAAACACCAAAAAATACATATATAAGTTAGGGGAATGAGGATGAAGAAATATGGTTGGGTGATACTAGCGGCTATCTTGATTTGGTTGTGGCCGTCCTCCCCTCATGTGAACGCGGCTGGAGCAGATTTGTTTTTAGATGGCAAAAGGGTGGAAGCGCCTGCAGATGCCAAGCCTGAAATGGTCAATGGAAAAATCATGGTACCGCTAAGGGTGGTTGGGGAGCAGCTTGGATATCAATTCAAGTGGGAACCACAATCCTATAAAATCTCAATTCAAAAAAATAGTACCGATATGTCTATGTATGTAGGCCGTACATCGGCTGATGTGAATGGAAAAACAGTTAGTCTGGATGCACCTCCTGTGCTTCGGGGCAGCTCAACCATGGTTCCATTACGTTTTGTTGGGGAGCAAATGGGACTAAAAGTAGATTGGAATAATAAAAGTAAATCCGTAAATCTCAGTCAAAAGGCTGCAACTCAACAAGCAAATAAACAGTCACAATCCCAACCATCGTCGCAAACGTCAACACGGAGTACAACAAGCACCAATAAAACGTCTTCAGCAACAGCGACGACAATAAACCCAGTTGAAGCAGATAAGCATACTGAAGCTGCATCTTCACCAACCAAGCAGCAAAATACAGAACAGACCGCAGCAAATGCGTTGATTGTAAAAAATATTACTTTTGAGGGTGAAACGTTAAGGATTTCTCTGAATAAAGATGTTACCCCTAAAGTATCCAAAATGACGGGGAATGATCGTATTGTTGTAGATTTACCCGGGGCTTCACTGGCGACTGATTTTCTTCAGCCGTTCCCGATTCGCACCGATGGCACGCGGGCGTTGACGAATAGTGACAGTGAGGATGTGCAGGAAATTAGATTTGCTCCCGCAGATGGACGAGATGGGGGCGTACGCATTGTCATTGCTTTAAATCAGACACATGATTACGATCTTTCAACCAATGGCCTAGGTGATATCACCCTTCAATTGCGTGAGCGTAGTGTGAATTCAGCAGTGGTAACACCAACGAATGTCGAAGGACGGCGAATCGTCGTAATTGATCCCGGACATGGTGGCAAGGACCCTGGGGCAGGTAGTGTGACTGGGCGACATGAAAAGGAATTTGCATTGGCGGTAGCGTTAAAGGTCGAGCAGCTTCTGCAAAATGATCCCGATATCCAAATCATATTGACTCGTAATGGAGATACGTATCCCACGCTGGATGAACGACCACAGCTCGCTAATAATCAGCAGGCTAGCGTGTTTGTTTCCATTCATGGTAACAGTATGCCAGCTTCTAATAACGGAAAAGCTAATGGGTCAGAAACCTATTATGCACGTCAGGAAAGTTTGAGCCTGGCCACGATCATGCACAAGCATCTTGTAGCAGCAACCGAGTTCAAGGATAACGGCATTAAAGTGGCAAACCATGTGGTGACGAGAAAATCACAAATGCCTGCAGTATTGCTGGAGTGTGGCTACCTTAGTAATATATCTAATGAAGCAGCCATGTTCACAGAAGAAACACAAGAGAGGATCGCTGAAGGTATTGTCGATGGGTTGAAGGAGTATCTCGGAACAGCAGGCACAGCAGCAACGGAACCACTTAACTAAGTGAGGTTTACAATAAAAGCTACTTTCCACCTTTTTAATGAAAATTCATGGGGGTGAAAAGTAGCTTTTTTAGTTTTTTCGGCTGTGACTTTTGATGGAAAGCAAATGATCTATATTTTTAGTCAAAATTCGACAAAAGTAGTTCTTTGGCACGTATATTTCTGTTATGATGGAATATATTCGCAACTTTTGGTGTGAGATAACGTCTAAAAGGTTGTCTGATATTACATAAGCGCGTATATCAGGTCGCCGCACCGGAGCATGTGGCAAAAAAATTATGAATGGAAGGGTGACGAATGAAGAAATTTGGTTTTTTGTTGTTATTATTTGTCTTCATGTGGGCGGTTCCGGGTTATGGACATGCGGCTTCGAGTGGAACACAAATCTATCTCGACGATCAACAGTTAAGTGTCCCTAGTGGTGCTAAGGCACAAGTAATTGGCGGAAGTACAATGGTCCCGCTACGCGTAATTTCTGAAAATTTGGGATATGACGTGACATGGAAGCAGCAGGCGCGAACCATAACGATTGAGAAGGACAGTACCTTGATCCGAATGATAATCGGAAGTAAGACGGCGACTGTCAATGGAAGCGACATTAGTCTGGATGCTTCGCCTCTGCTGCGTTCCAATTATGCCCTTGTACCGCTTCGTTTTATCGGCGAGCAAATGGGACTGGACGTAAAATGGGACAGCAGCTCCAAGTCCGTAAAATTATATACCCGCAGTAGCGGGTCTGGAAACGGGGAATTTACACCTCCCAAGTCCGGAAATAACAGTACAGGTACTGGAAGTGTAACTGCACCAACGAATAATGCAAACTCAGGTGTTACACAGGTGCAGGGAATCAGTTTCAGCCAAAACCGTTTAACTATCACAACAGCCAGTGCCGTCAAGCCGAAAGCGTTTACGATGACAGGCCCTGATCGGGTAGTGGTGGATTTGCCAGCGACTGCGTTTGCTGACAATTTCGGAGACCAGCAAAAGCTGGATAGCAGCTTAAATGGTTCGCTGGACATTGAGAATGAAGCGGATGTGTCCGGTATCCGTTATGCTTTATTCCAAAAGGAACCTTCAACGGTGCGCGTTGTTATTGATTTGAAACATGCCATGAATTATACCGCATATAATGATGGCTCGAATCGTGTTATCGTCGATCTGGCTTCCAAAGATTCAGTGAATACCATGCCAGACGCAACGTTACCAGATGGCTCACAGCCGGATGACACACAGACATCACCAACGAACAGCAATGGTAAAAAGGTCGTTGTTATTGATGCTGGTCATGGAGCAAAAGATTCTGGAGCAGTTGGTGTTTCGAGAAAAAACTATGAAAAGACCTTCAACTTAGCGATGGCTCTGAAAGTAGAAAGCATATTAAAGCAGAACCCCAAACTTGAGGTTGTGCTGACACGCAGTGATGATACATTCTTGGAGCTTAAACAGCGCGTAAAAGTAGCTGAAAACCTTAATGCTAACGTGTTCGTGTCCATTCATGCTAACAGCAGCGGTAGCTCAGCTTCCAACGGTACAGAGACGTATTACCAGCGTAGTGCAAGCAAAGCGTTCGCCAACGTTATGCACAAGTACTTTGCACCTGCGACGGGCCTAACAGACCGCGGCATTCGTTATGGCAATTTCCATGTAATTCGGGAAACGACTATGCCAGCCGTATTGCTTGAAGTAGGATATCTGAGTAATGCAAAAGAGGAAGCCACACTGTTTGATGAAGATTTTCAAAACCGGGTAGCTCAAGGGATTGCAGATGGAATCACAGAGTATCTCGACGTAAAATAAATCTTCAACAAATCGCTTGTCAACGTCAAGCAAGGAGGGGGACATATGAACAAGAAAATCGTAATTGCAGGTCTGCTGGCACTGTTTGCCATTGCAGGTGCAGGGTGTGCCTCTAAGCAAACAACGGCTCCTGCGACTCCATCTCAGGAAACACAAACTTCTAATGCACAAAATAGCACACCCGAACAGACGACCCCTGATCCATCGGCTCAGTCTGCTGAAAATAATGGGGCGAGTCAAACACCTGCATCTCCGTCAACAGAGCCTACAAAGACCAAGACGGACACGGAAAATTCAGGAGATCGACAAACACAACAGATTACGGTGTACTATACGGATACTCAAGAGAATGGCTTGAAAGAACAGAAAAAGGAAATTACCTATCCAAGCGAGCTGGAAAAGTTGCAAAAAGCGTTTGAAGCTCTGCAAAAGAGTGGGGATTCTGCTCTAATCCCGTTGTGGTCCGAGAAAATTTCCGTGCATAAGATCAAATTGGATAACGGTGCATTGACTTTTGATATTTCCCTGCCGGACGAGGCTCGATTGGGAGCTGGCGGCGAGGAATTGGCTATCGATGCCTTGAAGAAAACGATGTTCCAATTCAAGGAAGTCAAAACGCTGGATTTGCTCGTAGATGGTCAATCTCTAGAGTCCTTAATGGGGCATGTAGATTTGGATCATCCCATGAGTCGCTAACCGATCAGACGCTATGAAAATTTCTTGGGAATTTGCACACTTTTCACGTGCAATCTGTGACAGATAATGATAATATAGGAGTGTATTTCTCGCCTATGCAGGCAGTCATGCACAAATAGTATTCGTTTCTTTCCGGATGATTATTTAGAGTGACCGTCTTGATGCGGGCTATCCCGTATCAAGACGTTTTTTTTGGTAGGAGGTAGGATTTCCGTGAATGCAGCAACCGCACGTCATATATTGGACACCATCGGTACGATGTTTCCGGATGCCCATTGTGAGTTGAACCATGACAATGCTTTTGAATTAACGATCGCCGTGTTATTGTCTGCTCAATGCTCCGATCAGATGGTCAATAAAGTAACGGCAGACCTGTTTCAAAAATACAAGTCACCTGAGGATTACCTAGCTGTTCCTCTTGAGGAACTGGAGCAGGATATTCGCAGAATCGGCTTGTACCGAAACAAGGCCAAGCATATTCATAACCTCTGTCGTATTTTAATAGACCAGTACGGGGGAGAGATACCTTCGGAGCACGATCAACTGGTTAAGCTACCCGGTGTTGGCCGCAAGACGGCTAATGTCGTTGTATCTACTGCTTTTAATGTACCAGCTATTGCGGTAGATACGCATGTAGAGCGCGTTTCAAAACGACTCGGCTTTGCAGGGTGGGATGATTCAGTGCTTGAGGTGGAAAAAAAGCTGATGAAGAGGGTTCCTAGGGATGAATGGTCTTTGACCCACCACAGGCTCATTTTTTTCGGGCGCTACCATTGTAAAGCTCAAAACCCTCAATGTCAGGTGTGTCCGTTGCTTGATGTATGCAGGGAAGGCAAGAAACGTATGAAAACGTCTCTTATCAGAAAAGATAAGGAACGTAGAGCTTAAAGACCCACAAAGGTAACAAGAGGGTTTAACCATTTATGTGTAGAAAAGGATGAAGAGTATGAAGTGCATTTCGGTATATACAGACAATTTTGAAGCATTCTCTGATATTTTTGAGCAAATTGTAACAACAGAATTTGCTGAAAACGAAGAGCGCGAGCTTGAGGGAATCACGGTTAGTCATTCCGGTGATGTACCTGAGCATTATCTGGAGCGTATGTCACAAAAGCCAGAAGTGGTCGTAATGAAGGATAAATCCCGTGGGATTACGATTTTACAGCATGGTCAAGTATTTGAAATTTTGCTGCCAGTGCTTGAGACTGCAGCCAATTAAGTTCAATTAGCGGACGACATGCGTTGCATGTTCCGGTATAGGCGGCTCGGCTGGTTTAACCAGCCCGAAGGCGCATATATACACGAACCTTGCAGACCATCCTGATGTGGATAGAGCCTCTTCCAATGAAGTGTGCATACATTTTGTACCCTGAATTATGGTGTCTCGTTCCGCATGTTCCAAAAGGTGAATGTACGTAATGAGCAGGCTCACCCGTTGTTTACATATCTTGCTTCGTCGTTGTCCCTTGAGGGCTTTGATAAATGCATTCGGTTGCCTAAATACTTATTCCTAATGATCCGTTTTGGACAGAATAAAATGAACTTTTTGTTATCATGTACGAAAACAGCGTTCCCTAAAGCCAGGTACTGGCGGGGAGCGCTGTTTAGTTTTTTTGATGTGATGATTCTCACAATGGCTTAGGAATGCTACAATATAGCTATTTGGTGCAGACAAGTGATAAGGAGTGGAACCGTAGCTTATGATGCAAACGATTACAGGGGATGCGGGAAAGTGGTTGGATACGATAGAACAGATACAGAATACACTGCGTAAAGCCGGGGATGAAGCGGGAGCGAAGGCGGTAGGGGATCTGCTGGAAAAAGCATATGCGCAGGAGCTGACCATTGCCTTTTGTGGACATTTTTCAGCGGGTAAATCGAGCCTGATTAACAGCCTGTGTGGTAAAACCGTCCTGCCATCTGGACCGGTGCCTACGAGCGCTAATGTAGTGTCCATCCGTTATGGACGTCCGAGAGCACTCATTCATCCAGCCCAAACAGCGGAAAATCCAGAGCCGGAAAGCATGGAAGCCTCCCTGTCCGAGCTTGCTGAGTATTGTAAAAATGGTGGAGCCTATGAATCGGTTCAAGTGTGGGAGGATGTTCCCATATTATCTAACGGAGGAGTGCTGCTGGATACACCCGGCGTCGATTCCACAGACCACGGACATGCGCTGGCGACACATTCTGCTTTACATTGGGCAGATATTGTTTTTTATGTAATGGATTACAACCATGTCCAATCTGAAAATAATTTGTCTTTTGCCAAAAGTTTATCGGATTGGGGCAAGCCGTTATATTTGATCATCAATCAAATCGATAAACACCGGGAGCGGGAGCTTTCATTTACACGTTATCGTAATGAGGTGGAGACTAGCTTTCACGCCTGGCAAGTTCATTATACGGACATCCTTTTTACTTCCTTGAAGGAGCAGAATCATCCATGGAACCAGTGGAAACAGTTGACGCACCTGATTCCGAAATTGCTGGAGCGAAAAACAGAGCTTTTGGCATACAGTTTAGTGTCCTCTATGCATCATTTGGTAGAGCAACATGTAGAGACTGTGCAGTCAGCTGAAGAAGAGGAACTGAACACACTGCTAAAAGAAGCGGGTGGGGAAGAAGCCATTTTGCGGCTGGATATAGAGCAGAAAACCTTGCAGCAAGAAGACGAACACTGGAAGATGCTTCCCGAGCAGGAGCGTAAACGGCTGCGTCAAGAGCTGGATCATCTACTGGAACACGCACATTTGACGCCAGCGGAGCTACGTGAAGCCGCAGGCGAATACTTAGAGAGCCGCAAGCCGGGCTTCAAAACAGGACTATGGTTTGCAGGAGGAAAGACTGAGCGAGAAAAGGAAAGCCGTTTGGAACGGCTGACAGGAATGCTGACTGATCAGGTGGAGGGACAATTGCTTCCTCATGTACGGGAGCTTCTGCGGTCTTGGGGTGACGGTCAGGGGTTGTGGACCTCTGCGATGGAGCAGGAGCTGGATGGCATCCGTCCTGTGATAGACCGGCAACTGGTAGAGCAGACGGTGAAGGAAAATGCGTTGTCGCCAGAGTATACGTTAAACTATTGCAAGGACCTACGCGCTGCTGTGACCGCCGATTGCCGCCGCAAGGCGCTGACGCTGCTAGACCGCCTGCTGGCCCAGCTAGCAGTGCGAGCCAAAGCCCGCCGCGCGGCTCTCGCAGAGAAGCGCACTGCGCTGTTGGCGCAGGCAGAGGCGGCGGGCTGCTACAGCACCCGCGTGCAGGCCTCGGCTTCGCATGCCACCCTGTTGCGCAGCTTGCTGCCGCAGGCTTCCGCGCCAAGCGGGTTGCCCCGTGCGGACGCGCCTGTACCTGCGTCCGATACCGCCGCTGCTGCGGCGCCAACGGGCGTTGCGCGCCCTGGCATCGCTGGCCCGCGCAACGCATCGGCACAGCCGCTAGCAGGGACGGCGGCAGCACAGCCTGCCGCTGGAGGCCGCCGCACGCGGTTGGATGCAGCAGCGGCCCAATTGAAGGCTGCCGCTGCCCTCGTAAGTCCGTACCCTGCCATGCAAGCGGCGGTACGGGATTTACATGCCCGCGCCGCTGCGCTGGAGGGCGGGCAGTTTACGCTGGCGCTGTTCGGAGCGTTCAGCGCTGGGAAATCCAGCTTCGCCAACGCTTTGTTGGGTGAAGCTGTGTTGCCCGTATCGCCGCATCCGACGACAGCGGCGATTAACCGCATAATGGCGCCTGCAAGTGCTGAGCGCCATGCCACGGCTGACGTCCATATGAAATCAGTGGACGCGTTGCGGGAAGATCTTAAATACTCATTTCGGTTATTAGGATTGGGAGAGCCAGAGGCAGCGGGCTGGCAAGAAGCCGTTCATGCTTTATCTCCGGAAGGCATCCATCCTGCGGGCAGGCCTCATTATAGTTTTTTAAAGGCTGCCGCAGCCGGATGGGAAGAAGCTGAAAGCTTGCTGGGACAACAGCTTCAGGTGAATTTAGAGCAGTATCGAGATTTTGTCGCGTCTGAGCACAAATCATGCTTTGTGGAGCATATTGACCTTTATTATGATTGCGCTCTGACCCGTCAGGGCATCGTGCTAGTGGATACGCCAGGAGCGGATTCTGTGAATGCACGGCACACAGGCGTGACCTTCAACTATATGAAGCATGCGGATGCTCTTGTATTTGTCACATATTATAACCATGCGTTTACGCAAGGCGACCGGCAGTTCCTGAATCAACTAGGTCGAGTCAAAGAGACCTTGGCACTGGATCAGACGTTTTTTATTGTTAATGCATCAGATCTGGCTTCTTCTGAAGAAGAACTGCATTCTGTTACCCGGCATGTACAGGAACAACTACAGGCGAATGGAATCCGAAAACCACGTATTTATCCGCTTTCCAGTATGCTGGCGTTGGAAGCTACCGAACAGGGAGAGGCTTCGCTGCGTTCAGCTTCACGTTTTGATGCATTTGAAGATGATTTCTCGGCATTTGCAGCCGAAGAGCTGGCAGGTTTGTCCATCGCTTCGGCTATGCAGGAACTGGCCCGGCTGCGGAACCGCATAGAGCAACATGCAGCCGATGCCCGCTATAGCGTGGAAGAACGGGAGATACGATTAGAGCGATTAACTCGCATCCGTGGGGAATTGGAGCATACGCTCCTAGGCCTGACTGATAGCAACGGTGCATCTGTGTTATCGGGCGAGACCGATGAACTGCTGTATCATGTACGTCAAAGGCTGTCCTATCGGACTGGAGAATTTATGGCAGAGGCGTTTCATCCATCTGTTCTGCGTGAAGGAGTAGGTGATCTTCGTTCGGCTTTTGCATCTTGTGGTCGTGAGCTGATGCGTTTAATCGAACTGGAGCTGTCTCAGGAATTACTGGCAACCACACTCCAGCTGGAAAAAACGGGACAAACTTTGGTGCACAAGGCTATACAACAGTGCGTAGAACACATGAACCATCAGTTGCCAGGACTAGATTGCACAATACCTGAATCGAGAAAATGGGCTGTTCCCGAGCTGAAGGAAATTTCCCTGCAGGAGTCCATTCATTGGAAGGATTATTGGAATAGCTTTAAAAATCCAAAGCTATTTTTTGAAGGAACTGGTCGAGCGAATCTACAAACCAAACTGGAGCCGATATTACGCGAGCGAATCGGGGAAGCTGTGGATCAGCAACGTGAACGAATGTCTGCTTTTTACGTTACGCTGATGCAGGAGGAACAATTGTGGCAGAAAGCTCAGCTTCGAGAGCAAATGCTGGAGACGACTCGTGGCATGGAGCATGCCCTTATGGGCGGTGAGCAGCCACAGGTTTGGGAAGAACTTGCTGGCAAGATTGCGGCTTTGGAGTAAAGATAAATATGTTCACCAATGATTAAAGATCAGGACACCGGGTTGTGGGACAACCCGGTGTTTTATGCATGCTCCAAAAAGAAAGCAATACTGAGGAAATAGCCACATTCAATAATAAGAAAGCGATTTAATTTGTCTAATCAGCCACCAATTGATAACCTGCCTGAATACGGCTCGTTATCCTCTTTGCCGCCTTGGAACGCGAATGGTAAACTTCACTAAGCCATATAACAACGTCGTGCAACTAATGGAGGGACATTGACATGGAAGTGCTCAGGCAACTGCAAGTTTTTTTTCGCGAGAGGAGACACTATCTGTTTCTTTCTATTTTATGCCTTGCGATAGCGACGGCTCTGGGACTGGTGTATCCGAACCTGCTCCAAAGGCTTATTGATAACGCTATCATCCCCGGTGACTTCGGGAAAGTTCCGGCGCTGGCTCTGACTGTGCTGGGAGTAGTCATCATCAAAGGGTTCATGCAATTTTTACATGGTTTTTTTGGTGGACGGCTAGGTAACTACCTGGCATACCGCCTCCGCAATGCTTGTTACGAAAAGCTGCAATTTTTGTCCTTTAGATATTATGACACGGCCAAAACGGGAGATCTCATGTCCCGACTGACTGGTGATTTGGAGGCAATTCGTAACTTTATTGGGTTTGGTTTTGCCCAACTCCTCAATGTGCTACTGATGGTCGTATTCGGCTCTATGATGATGCTGTATATTAACTGGCAGCTCACCCTCATTACGATGATCAGCATGCCATTGCTGCTCTTCGTCACATTCAAGTTTGAATCCCGGATTCATCCCACCTTTCAGGAAATGCGGATTGCCCTTAGCGCCTTGACGACAGCGGTCCAAGAAAATATAACAGGTGTGCGAACCGTCAAATCTTTTGCCCGCGAATCATATGAAGTTGAGAAATTTTCAGTACGTAATGAGCAATACAAAAGTAATCAAATTCAAGCTGCTTCCTTATGGAGTCGGTTCTTCCCTGCTATGGAACTAATTGCTTCTGTCAGTGTGGTCCTTCTGTTGGGCATGGGCGGGTATCTGGTCATTCAGAAGTCAATGACCTTGGGGCAGCTCGTCGCTTTCTTTAGCTTAATTTGGTATATTATCGGCCCCATCTGGAGCATTGGCTTTCATATCAATAACTATACGCAGTCCAAAGCATCCGGTGAAAGGGTCTTGGAACTGCTAAATCAGTCCATAGATGTAACCGATGAAGCCGGAGCACTTACACTCGATGCCGATCAGGTGGAAGGACATGTTACGTTTGAACATGTTACCTTTGCTTACGGAAATAAGCTTCCTGCTGTTGTTGACATTAATTTAGACGCACCGCCAGGATCAGTCATTGGAATTTTAGGAGGAACGGGGTCAGGGAAGTCTACCATTATTCAATTACTCATGCGTGCTTATAATGTGAATGCAGGAAGTATCAAGTTGGATGGCAAGGATATACGTCACTTGAAGATTCGCGATTTGCGTGCTCAAATTTCTTCTGTGTTTCAGGAGACGTTTTTGTTTTCGTCCTCTATACGTAATAATATTTCATATGGTTTAAGCCATGTCAGTATGGATGACATCATACGCGTTTCCAAACTGGCTCAGGCGCATGAATTCATAACTGAACTACCGCTGGGATATGACACTGTCGTTGGAGAACGTGGATTGGGACTATCCGGAGGGCAGAAACAACGGATCGCCATCGCGCGCGCACTACTCAAAAATCCGAAAATTCTGGTACTGGATGATGCTACCAGTGCGGTTGATATGGAAACAGAGCATGAAATACAGACCGGTTTTCAAGAGGTTATGCGTGGTCGAACAACATTTATAATCGCTCATCGAATCTCTTCGCTTCGCCATGCCAATGAAATTGTGGTGCTTGAGGAAGGACGAATCGTCCAGCGTGGAACACATGAACAGCTTATTGCTACTCCAGGTCCATATCAGGATGTGTATCATATTCAATACGCCGATTACATAGCTCAGGCTCCAGACGGTGTATCCGAAGGGCAGGTGAGACCATGAATATACCCGCAGAAAAAGCCAAACCGTTAAAAAAACCGACGAATGAGCGCTTTGTCTATCAAGATGATGATGTCATTGATAAACCGTTTAACTGGTCAGAATTCAAACGTTTGCTGGCATACATGAAGCCCTATGCCCGTCAGATTCTGCCGATCCTTCTGGTCATGATGATTCTTGGTACCATTACCAAACTGACGGTTCCTTATTTGATCAGTCTGGCCATTGATAAGGCAATTGCTCCCGCATGGCCTGCATTACCCAGCGTAAAGTTACTGCTGCTCATCACGGGTGCCGTGCTCTTGTTATATTTAATTCAATGGGCAGCCAGCACGTACCGCATTAAATTCACCAATATTATCGGTCAACGGGTTATTTACGATTTGCGTGAAGATTTGTTCAAGCATATTCAAAAGCTATCCTTTAACTTTTTTGATAAGAGACCGGCAGGTTCTGTATTAGTGCGCGTGACGAATGACATTAACTCGCTACAGGATCTTTTTACGAACGGTGCAGTGAATGTCCTGATTGACTGCGTACAGCTTATCGGAATTATTGTCATTTTGCTGCTTATTAACTGGAAGCTCGGTTTGGCAGTAATTGTGACCGTTCCGATCATGTTTTTGATCTCGACCAAGCTGCGCGTTCGCATCCGTCGCGCTTGGCAAGAAGTGCGTATGAAGAACTCGCGTATCAACTCTCATTTGAATGAGTCTATTCAGGGGATTCGTGTGACACAAGCGTATACGCAGGAGCAGGAAAACATGGCTTATTTCGACGACATGAACAGCTCTAGCAAAAAATCGTGGGATAAGGCTTCTGCCATGAATCAGGTTTTTGGCCCACTTATTGATATTACCGGAGGATTTGGTACGCTTGTGCTATTCTGGTTTGGAGCGCATTTAATTCAGACAGATCAGCTTACAGTGGGGCTGCTGGTTGCGTTTGCCAACTATGTTGGGAACTTTTGGGAGCCGATTAATCGGCTGGGCCAAATGTATAATCAGTTACTGGTTGCGATGGCTTCGTCAGAACGAATTTTTGAGTTTATGGATGAACAGCCGAATATTGCAAACAAACCGGGAGCAAAAGCCTTGCCACCCATTCGGGGTGACATCCAATTTGAAAAGGTCATTTTTGAATATGAGAAGGGACGTCAGGCGCTTAAAGGTATTAGTCTTTCCGTCGAAGCGGGTCAATCTATAGCGCTTGTGGGTCACACCGGCTCAGGTAAAAGTACAATTATTAATCTGCTCAGCCGTTTTTATGACATTACGTCAGGGAGGCTTACGATTGACGGTCAAGATGTGCGTGATGTCACGGTGGAGAGCTTGCGAAGCCAGATTAGCATCGTGCTTCAGGATACATTTATTTTTTCGGGGACGATACGCGATAATATCCGATTTGGCCGTTTGGATGCAACGGATGAGGAAATTGAAGCGGCTGCGAAGGCGGTCAATGCTCATGAATTCATTGTTCACTTGCCAGCTGGCTATGAAACAGAAGTAGAGGAGCGGGGGGGAATGCTGTCCATGGGCCAGCGACAGCTCTTATCCTTTGCTCGTGCCTTGCTGGCTAATCCGCGAATTCTTATTCTGGATGAGGCCACAGCCAGTATTGATACAGAAACGGAGCTGAAAATTCAGGAGGCTCTTCAGGTTTTACTGGAAGGCAGAACTTCTTTTATGGTCGCTCACCGTTTGTCTACCATTCGAAATGCTGATCATATCGTTGTACTGGATCATGGGGAAATCCAAGAAAGTGGTAATCATGAACAATTGATGAAAAAACATGGAATATATCGGGGGCTGGTGGAAGCACAGTTCAGATTTTTGTAAAAAAAAGATCAAAAAATCGCGTTTTTTGTAAATTTAAATGCCGAGCACTATTGCATTCTTGGAGCTAAACCCTGAAAATAAAGATGAAAAGAGATCAGAGCAATTTTCGTCAGAGGGGGAAGAGTTCAAGATGTGGGGTGCTCCTTTTTCTGCCAAGGCTAAGAAGATGCTGCTGCTGGGTAGCGGCGAATTGGGAAAAGAAGTCATTATTGAAGCTCAGCGGCTTGGCGTGGAATGTATTGCTGTTGATCGCTATGAACTGGCTCCAGCAATGCAGGTAGCCCATCGCTCTCACTGTCTGGATATGCAGGATGCTGAGGCGTTGAAGGCACTAATTCGTGAGGAAAAGCCCGACATAATTGTACCTGAAATCGAAGCTATTGCTACGGGTGCTTTGGAAGAATTAGAGCAAGAAGGATTTCACGTAGTACCAACGGCCCGTGCCGCCCGTCTTACGATGGACCGGGAAGGTATCCGCAGGCTGGCTGCCGAGAAATTACAGCTTCCGACTGCTGCCTATCGTTTTGCAGATAACTTTGAGCAGTTGCGGTCGGCGGTTCATGAGCTGGGCACGCCATGCGTGGTCAAGCCCTTGATGAGTTCGTCGGGTAAAGGGCAGTCTGTATGCCGGGCAATCGAAGATGCAGAATCCTGCTGGAATACGGCGCTGGAAGGCGCGCGTGCCAAAACTACACGTGTCATTGTTGAAGCTTTTGTCCCGTTTGAGAGCGAAATCACCTTATTGACCGTCAGATCGGTTTCGGGTACGACTTTTTGCCCACCGATTGGCCATATTCAGAAAGATGGGGATTATGTCGAATCCTGGCAGCCCCATGGCATGACGGACAAGCAGCTTTCGGAGGCGGAAGACATTGCCCGTACGATTACGGATGAACTGGGTGGTTACGGATTGTTTGGCGTAGAGCTATTTTTAACGACTGATGGCGTCATATTCAGTGAAGTATCCCCTCGTCCGCATGATACAGGTATGGTGACCATGATCACGCAGGATTTGTCGGAATTTGCACTTCACGTGCGGGCCATCCTCGGATTCCCAGTGCCATCTGTCACGTTGCTTACACCAGGAGCTTCAGCTACTTTGAAGGCAGAAGTGGCTACGCGGGATTTTGTAATAAGCGGTCTGCATGATGCATTATTGCTACCCCGGACACAGGTGCGAGTGTTCGGGAAGCCAGAAACCAAGCCGGGTCGCCGGATGGCTGTAGCGCTTAGCGCTGCAGAAGATGTGGAAACAGCACGGAAGACGGCCAAAGAAGCTGCTAATATGCTGAAAGTGGAGGTAAATCATGTCTAACAATGTGATGATTCCAGTACTGACAATTCGTTCCGTAGAGCTTGGCGATTGCGAAGCCGTAACAGGACTACTAAGAGAAGTCGGATACCCGATGACTTGTGGTGTAATGAAAGAAGTTATGGGAACAACGCGGGAGGACAGTCAAGCGAATATGATGGTTGCAGAAATGGATGGTCGTGTTGTCGGAGTAATCGGCATGCATACGGCTCAAAGCTTGGCTTATCCTGATCCTGCCGTACAAATCACCATGCTAGTCGTGAGCGGGGAGTATCGCGGCGAGGGCATTGGCAAGCGCCTGGTGGCTTGTGGTGAGGAGTGGGGACGTGCGCAAGGATGCTATCATTTATTCATTACTGGAGCGAATAACCGCATCAAACAAGTAGAGGCCCGGGCTTTCTACAACCGAATCGGCTTTGAAAAGCAAGGCTACCGTTTCAGCAAAAAGCTTAGATAATCAGCCTACAACAAGACAATTTAATACTTAAAGCCTCACTACTTTTAACTTAGTTCCGCATGGTTCATTCCGAGCGGGGCTATTTTTTTTCCAACTTTTATACCATTGATCCTGCTATAAAACATGATATACTGCTAGAGTAAAGATTACAAAGTTGTAACCGGACGCGTTCACACCAAGGCATTTATACAACAAGGAGATGACGAAATGAAGAATATGTTGAAAAAAACACTTGTGATGGGAAGTCTAAGCGCCATTTTATCCGCAGGATTCATCGTTCCGGCATCAGCTTCACCAGCTGACGATTTGACTGCCCAACTACAACAGTGGTTTCAAAATAACGGATATACCGTCAATATGTCCAACGGGACGACTACGATAACAAAGACCGTAATTAAGGATGCATCTGAAAAGGACAAGGCTAAAAACAAAACAGCAAATCCTTCATCCGGCAAGCAAACAACAACCAAACAAGGTAGCCAAAAGGCTTCGCACTCTAGTAACAAGCAACAGGCCCAAAAACAAAACACAAATTCAGGCGCGAGTCAGTCTGCAGGGTCTGATGCACAACTCAGCAAGTCCCAATTTGCAGCTGAGGTTGTAAAGCTTGTAAACAACGAGCGCAGCCAAAAAGGTCTGAAGCCCCTTACATCTAATGCGAAGCTTACAGAAGTAGCCTTAGCCAAGGCGAAGGACATGAGCACGAACAATTACTTTTCCCATACATCTCCGACCTACGGTTCACCCTTTGATATGATGAAAAAGTTCGGTGTAACTTATACGTATGCGGGTGAGAATATTGCTATGGGACAACAAACACCACAAGAAGTAATGAAAGCTTGGATGAACAGTCAGGGACATCGTGAGAATATTTTGAAGGCAGAATATACGCAAATCGGTGTGGCTTACTACAATGGATATTGGGTACAAGAGTTCACACGTAACTAAGATGATAGTAAATACGTTCGAAACGTCATGCCGCTGTTATGAAAAGATAGTGGCATGACGTTAATCTGGAGACCCGCTGACACGTTCAGCGGGTCTTTTGGTGTCTCTTATTCCTCCACAGGCATAACCCTTGCTTTATACCAGAAAAGACATAAGGGACGTATTTATAGTATGATAGCAGCAAGTTGAATGGATAGCAGACTATTTATGGAAAGCTAGGTGAGCAAATGAGCTACGAAATTGTGCATGAAGGTGCCTTTGCTATGCTCAAGGTGCAGTTGAACCCCGGGGAAATGATTAAAGCGGAAATGGGAGCAATGGTTTCCATGTCTTCCAGTGTAGATATAAAGGGGACAGTAGACGGTGGACTGTTACGTGGTTTAGGCAGAATGCTAAGCGGAGAAAAATTCTTTTTTCAAGAACTGAGGGCAGCCCGTGGGCCGGCTGAAGTGTTGTTAGCCCCTGCCAGTATAGGTGATGTACAAGCGGTAGAATTGGATGGCACGTATAGGTTGATGGTCCAAAAGGACGGTTTTCTAGCTTGTACAGAAGGCATTGAGGTTAGCACCAAAATGCAAAACCTGATGAAAGGTTTATTCTCCGGTGAAGGTTTTTTTATCGTAGAAATCAGTGGTCGAGGTACGGTATTCCTATCCTCTTATGGAGCCATTCATCCCATTTATATCGCGCCAGGAGAGGAGCGTATTATTGATAATGCTCATCTGGTGGCATGGCCGGATTATATGGATTATAAAATTGAAAAAGCATCGAAAGGCTGGTTGTCCAGCGTAACGAGTGGAGAAGCGCTTGTATGCCGTTTTCGCGGTGAAGGAACGGTACTGATACAAAGTCGAAATCCGGGCAGTTTTGGACAATGGATCAAAAGTTTCATACCTGATAGCAAATAGTTTGATTCGTTTGATTAGAGAAGAGAGGATAAACTGTTCGCACAAGAAAGTATAATATAAGGGTGGCCATTTGCCATCCTTTTTTTGCATGTTCATGGGAAATTATATATGACTCTAAGCATTTATTGCGCTTTTATTCCGAACGGTTTATTTGCAAAATGATATAAGAAGCTTTATGTTTATTTCACTAAGCTATCAGGAGGGAACACGAGTGAATTCATCAAAATGGATTTGGCGGTCTGTCGGTTCCGTTTCCATTGCCGCCACATTGCTATTATTGTACGGATTTATTACAGCAGTACAAAGTATCACGGCTCCAGAGCCAATGGTTAGCACTCAACCTGTACATTCCGGTACATCGCAGACACAAACTGCGCCATCCGCTACTAATCAGACGGGAGAGTTTCGGGTAGCTGCCATTGGAGATTCGCTAGCCAAAGGCACGGGGGATGACTCCGGAAGTGGTTTTGTGCGTCGGTCGGTGAGCTTGTTAAATAATCAGGAAGGCCATAAGGCTCAGCTCATAAATAATCTGGGGATTAATGGACTGACGACTCAAGGACTATTGACCAAGCTGGATGAGCCTGGTGTTTCTTATGTGTTGAAAAAGGCTAACGTTATTATGGTCTCGATTGGCGGAAATGATTTATTTCAGGGGGCTCAGGCTGCCCAAACCGGCAAAGAGCCGCCTACACTCAGTGGTTTGCGTAAAGCTGTGCCTGATGCCGCCAAACGTCTGCAAAAAGTGCTGACAAAGGTAGGGAAAATCAATCCGAATGCTAAAATTATCTATGTCGGATTATATAATCCATTCAGTGATCTGCAGGAAATGAAAATTCCCGGTAATCTTGTGGTAACAGAATGGAATCTGGCTGCCATGGCAATTACCAACCAAAACAGCAATATGACTCTGGTTCCAACTTTCGATTTATTCCAGCAAAATTTGCCCGTCTATTTATCATCCGATCATTTTCATCCAAACGGACAGGGCTATCAGGCAATCGCTGAACGTATCGCGCAAGGGTTTGCAGTTGCAAACACGAAGGATGCCGATAAAGTGGATAATGAACAACAGTCTACAAGCAGCCAACCTGCTGAAGTTAAAAAGGGAGGGAACAACTAATGAGCATCCAATCTGCTGACAAGAACGGGACTGGAATAACCGAAAATTCGACCTCAAGGGATGCAGTGTCCAGTTTCCATTCCGCCAATCAGGTTGGCAGCACAGGCAGAGACAGAAGCAATAACGAAACAGTTCTCTCTGTTCAGCACGTTAAGAAACGTATCAAACGCAAAATGATCATTCATGATGTCACATTCGACGTTCGTGCGGGTGAAATTTTCGGATTTCTCGGCCCTAATGGGGCTGGGAAAACGACGACTATTCGTATGCTGGTCGATTTAATTAAGCCTACGGAAGGGACGATTACTGTCTGTGGACATAATGTAAATCGTGACCCTGAGCAGGCTTTACGGCATATTGGTTCTATTGTGGAAAATCCAGAGGTGTACAGCTATCTGACAGGTTGGGAGAATTTAGAGCATTTTGCCCGTATGCAGCCTGGTGTAGACGAACAGCGTATCCGCGAAGTCGTTGAGCTGGTTCGGCTCGATCGCCGTATCCATGATAAAGTAAGTACGTATTCTCTCGGAATGCGCCAGCGTCTTGGTATAGCCCAAGCCTTGCTCGGTAGACCGAAATTGCTGATTTTGGATGAACCGACCAACGGGTTAGACCCCAAGGGGATCAAGGAAATGAGAGCTTTTATCCGTTTGCTAGCGGCAGAAGGCATGGCTGTATTTGTTTCCAGTCATTTGCTTAGCGAAATCCAGCTGCTATGTGATCGGGTGGCAATTATAAGTCGGGGAAAGGTGCTAGCTGTAGGTGGTGTACGAGAACTGGTTGAGACGCACTCACATATGGCCGTATGGCAACTGGAGCCTCGTGATCAGGGTCTTGCCATATTGCAAAATTCTCCGCATGTGCAAATGATTACGAACGCCGATGAATTAATTGATGACAGTATTGTTGCAGGTAGCGGAGCCGATGCAATTTTTACAGAAATGGATGAAGAGCATATTGCGGAGCTGGTGACACAAATGACGGCTTCCGGTATTTCCGTAAAAGGTGTAACCAAAATCAACCCTACACTGGAGCAGCTATTCCTGAAAATGACGGAAGGTGAGATACTTGAATAACATTTTACCGCTCGTACAAAATGAAACACTCAAAATTATCAAGAAGAAACGATTTTATGTCATTTTACTAGTTTTACTTGTGCTTGTGCCGATTTTTACGTACGCTCAGATGAAAGTGGCAGAAAACAATCGCGAAAAATTCGGCAATGATTGGCGGCTTGAACTGCGTCAGGCGATTACCGATAATCAAAACTCGCTGGGAAGTGACCGGGTTCCCGAGGAATGGAAGACCTACCGTCGGGTCTTTGTGCAGCAGATGCAATATTATTTGGAAAATGATGTGAATCCGAATGAGCCGAGTGGTGTCACTTTTACCAGAGAGTTTATGGAGAATTCCATAAATCTGTTCGTTCCGTTGTTGATTATGGCTATAGCCTCCGACTTGGTTTCAGGAGAACGGACGACAGGCACGATAAAAATGTTACTGACCCGCCCAGTCAGGCGGTGGAAAATACTGCTGAGTAAGCTGCTGACATTGTACATGTTCGTTTCGCTCATCATTTTGGCTGTATTTGTAATTAGCTATGTGATATCAGGCTTGTTTTTTGGTTTTCGCGGTTTTAATGTTCCGGTATTTACCGGATTTCAAATTGTTGGATCGACGGTGGATTTGTCTGCTGTACATGCGATTCCACAATGGCATTATCTGATGCTGCAAGCCGGATTAATCTGGTTTGTCAGTCTTGTGGTAGCTTCGTTAGCCTTTATGGTATCTGTCCTGGTACGAAGTACGGCGGCAAGTATCGTGGTCATGATGGCTGCACTCATTTCGGGCACTATTTTGACAAACATGGCTTCGTCTTGGCAGAGTGCTAAATATTTATTTATGGTTAACCTCCAATTAACCGATTATTTATCTGGAAGCCCCGCCCCGATTGAGGGAATGACTTTACCCTTTTCTTTAGCTGTACTGGGCATTTGGGGGGCTGCGGCATTGATTGTTTCATTCGCCGTCTTTACGAAACGGGATATATTGAATTAAAATGGACAAGGTAAAAGAAAACATCTGTTTGCATTTTTGGTGAAAATCATCAAGAATAAGGCAAAACACGGTTACGATTAGACAAAGGGGGAGCATGAATGGTCGACAAAATCGACTTGTCTGCGGGAGTGTCCGGCACACAAAGCGGAGCTTCAGAATATGGCGCGGACGACATTCAAGTGCTCGAAGGGCTTGTGGCAGTTCGCAAACGGCCGGGCATGTACATCGGGAGCACCAGTTCTTCGGGGCTGCATCATTTGGTATGGGAAATTGTAGACAACGCGGTGGATGAACATCTCGCCAAGTTTTGCTCTCGCATTGATATTACAATGCATAAGGACGGTTCCATTACGGTATCAGACAACGGGCGCGGTATTCCTACGGGAATGCACAAAACGGGAATTCCTACGCCTCAGGTTGTATTCACCATTTTGCACGCCGGAGGTAAGTTTGGCGGTTCGGGATATAAAAAGTCCGGGGGTCTGCACGGTGTAGGTGCGTCTGTAACGAACGCTCTTTCGGAATGGCTTGAAGTAGAAATTTACCGAGACGGTAAGATTCACCGTCAGCGGTTTGAATATTGGCAGGACAAGAAGGGCGTGGAGCATGTCGGGGAACCGACCACAGGCCTTGAAGTGCTGGGCAATACTAACAAGACGGGCTCGAAAATTACATTTAAACCGGATATTCGTGTATTTCAGGCAGGCATTCATTTTAACTACGATACGTTGGCTGAACGCCTTCAGGAGATTGCTTTTCTAAATTCGGGCCTTCGTATTCAACTTAAAGACGAACGCAGCGGAAAGTCAGATGAGTATTTTTATGAGGGTGGCGCAAGTCAGTTTGTTGCTTTTCTGAATGAGGGCAAGGATGTGCTGCATGACGTTATTCACTTTAATGCCGAGAAAGAAGACATTGAAGTAGAGATTGCCATCCAGTACAATGCGGGTTATACAGAGACGATTGCTTCGTTCGTTAACTCCATTCCGACACGTGGCGGAGGTACGCATGAAACGGGATTCAAAACCGCTTACACTCGTGTCATGAACGACTATGCGCGCAAAACGGTGATGTTGAAAGAAAAGGATAAAAACTTGGAGGGCAACGATCTACGTGAGGGCATGATGGCTGTAATCAGTGTCAAGATGGCTGAGGTTGAATTTGTCGGTCAGACAAAGGATCAACTGGGTAGCGCTTCGGCACGGAGTACAGTGGATGCCATCGTATCTGAGCAGATGCAGCGTTTTTTGGAAGAAAATCCGCAGATAGCACAAACTTTGATCAAGAAGGCAGTTCAAGCATCCAGAGCGCGTGAAGCTGCACGTAAAGCTCGGGATGAGATGCGTTCCGGTAAAAAGCGCAGTGAAAGTTCCAATTTGAATGGTAAACTGTCGCCTGCGCAGTCCAAGGATTTTACACGTAATGAGTTGTTTATTGTGGAAGGCGATTCGGCTGGAGGATCAGCCAAGCAGGGACGGGATTCCAAAATTCAGGCCATCTTACCGCTAAAGGGTAAACCGATGAATCCGGAGAAATCCAAACTGGCGGATATTATGAAGAATGATGAGTACCGTGCTATTACAGCAGCTATTGGTGCGGGGGTAGGAACAGAGTTTTCGCTGGAAGACAGCAATTATTCCAAAATCATCATTATGACCGATGCAGATACAGATGGTGCGCACATTCAAGTGCTGTTGTTGACGTTCTTTTATCGGTACATGAAAGAGCTTATTGATGCAGGACGCATATTTATTGCTCAACCGCCATTGTATAAAATAACTCGAAAGTCGGGTAAGCTCGAAACGGTGCGTTATGCTTGGACTGACGAGCAGCTTGATAATTATTTGAAAGAATTTGGACGAAATTTTGAGCTTCAGCGCTATAAAGGACTTGGGGAAATGAACCCTGATCAGTTATGGGAAACAACGATGAATCCTGATTCACGCACCTTGTTACGCGTTCAGATAGAGGATGCAGCCAAGGCTGAACGTAGGGTGTCCACTTTGATGGGGGATAAGGTGGACCCGCGCAAACGCTGGATCGTGGAAAACGTAGATTTCACGGAATACGTAGAGTAGTGCTATCAAATGAGGTGTAAACATGAGCTTATCGGAGCAGTTTTTGCCAGCTTTTCTGGAGGAAGTGGTCGGTGACCGCTTTGGCCGATATTCCAAATATATTATTCAGGATCGGGCGATACCCGATGTAAGGGACGGATTAAAACCCGTACAACGTCGTATTCTTTATGCAATGTACGATTCGGGCAATACGCCGGATAAAGCATATCGTAAATCGGCCAAAACCGTTGGGGACGTTATGGGTAATTACCACCCCCACGGTGACTCGTCGATTTACGACGGCATGGTACGGATGGCACAACCCTGGAAAATGAGTCACGTGCTGGTGGACGGTCACGGTAACTGGGGTTCCCAGGATGATGACCCGGCAGCAGCTATGCGTTACACGGAGGCTCGCTTGTCTCCGATCGCAATGGAAATGCTACGCGATATTGAAAAGCGTACGGTTTTGTTCAAGGACAATTTTGATAACTCGGCCAAAGAGCCTGTTGTGTTGCCGTCTCGTTATCCAAATTTATTGGTGAACGGTTCCAGTGGGATCTCGGCGGGATTTGCGACAGAGATTCCTACACATAGTTTACGCGAAGTTATTGATGCCAGCATTGCGGTGATGGAAAAGCCGGAGATTGAGTTGGAAGAGATTATGACCTTTATTAAAGGTCCTGATTTCCCGACTGGTGGACTCATTATGGGTGGCGAAGGTATCAAGGACGCTTACCGCACGGGAAAAGGACGCATTTATATTCGTTCCAAAACGGAAATCCAGTCCTTGCGCGGAGGTAAGCAGCAACTGGTCATTACCGAAATCCCATACCAGATCGTCAAATCAAGACTCGTTACCGCCATGGAAAATATCCGTTTGGAGAAAAAGGTGGAAGGGATTGCCGAGGTTCGTGACGAGAGTGGACGAAATGGTTTGCGCATTGTTGTCGAGCTAAAGAAGGAAGCCGATGCGGAAGGGATTTTAGCATATTTACTGAAAAAAACCGATCTACAGGTGGCATATAACTTCAACATGGTAGCCATTGTGAACAAAGCGCCACATCAGCTTGGGCTAAAGTCCATTTTGGAAGCGTATATTGCTCATCAACGCGAAGTTGTTACTCACCGTATCCAGTATGAACTGGAAAAGGCAGAGGATCGTGCCCATGTGCTGGAAGGTTTGGTCAAGGCGCTGAACATTCTGGATGAGGTCATCGCAGCCATTAAAGCTTCCAAAAATCGCCAGGACGCGCAAAATAATTTGCAATGGATGTTTGGTTTTAGCGAACGTCAGGCAGATTCTATTTTGACTTTGCAGTTGTACCGTCTCACCAATCTGGAAATCACCACGCTTGAAAAAGAACTGGGTGACATCCAGAAAAAAATCGCGCAATATCGTTCTATTCTGGAAAGTGACCGTAAGCTGATCAGCCTAATTCGCAAGGAACTGTTGGAAATTCGCGAAAAGTACGGCATTGACCGTCGTTCAGATATCCAGGGCGAGGTAGAAGAGATTAAGGTAAACCTGGAAGTCATGGTAGGAGCAGAGGATGTGTTGCTGACACTCTCGAAAGATGGCTATGTGAAACGTACAAGTATGTTGTCATTCACTCGTTCAGGCGGGGAACGTTCAAGTTCCGGTGTTAAAGAAGGGGATTACGTTACCCAATTACTTGATGTGAATACGCTGGATGTATTGCTCGTCTTCACTCAGCGCGGACAATACTTTTTATTGCCTGTACATCAGGTGCCAGAGTATAAGTGGAAAGAGCCGGGCACTCCAATTGTCAACGTCATTCCGTTATCGAAGGAAGATCGTATCGTAAGTGTTATTCCGCTCAAAAACATTGAGGAAATCGGCAAAAGCCTGGTATTTGTAACCAAGAAGGGCCAAGTAAAGCGTACAGAATTGAAAGAATATGCTACAAAACGTTCTAGTGCCGTAGCCGCCTGCAAAGTAGCAGGGGACGATGAGGTATTATCGGTAACGTTAAGCGAGGGTACCCGGGATATTATGCTGATTACCCGCGCGGGTATGAGTATACGCTTCAAGGAGCAAGAGGTTAATGCGATGGGCCGCGTCTCGGCTGGTGTCAAAGGTATACAGCTAGCGGAGGGCGATGAAATTATCGCGGCGTTATGGGTAGAAGAGGATGAAGGAGAAGTGTTGGTGCTGACCGAGTCCGGTTATGGTAAGCGTACGCTTCTGTTGGACTATCCTACACAGGGAAGAGGCGGCAAAGGTATCACCACCTTTGAGTTCAAGGAAGGCAAACGAGTACGTTCGAATGGAACTCGAATCGTGGCTGCCTTCTATTGCCGTGAAGCTGTTCAATTATTTGCAATCACAGCAGAAGGACAAACGATGTCCTTCCTTTCGGAAAAGGCTCCTTTGACCGACCGAAAAGATACAGGCAAGCTGCTGGCTCCAGTGGAGAAGAAGGACGAAATTGTGAATGTGCTGCTGCGTAGTGAGCCGCAAGCTTCTCAGTCTATAGAATAATAGGAAAAGTCAAGCGCTTATTAGCTCGAAAAAGAGAGGTCCTCTCGTGCCATTCCGGCACGAATGAGGACCTTTTTGCCGTCATGGTGTCGAACTCTGACCAGCCTTCAAAACCCAGGTGAGACTTCCTTCCCCTTTTCATTTCATGCTTCAAAAACGGCAGGAAACCGGGGCTAAATGGCGAAAATTTAATGTGATGAAATACAATCCGGACGGTGGCCCATACGGTAACTTTGATGCTTTTACTGACCCTGTTATTTAAAGGAGTGAGGCAAAATGCAAACGACCGAATTTGCGAAAATCTGGTCCAGAATGGCTAAGGATTATAAGGTTCATATGGAGCAGCAGCTGGCTCCATCACTAACGGAAGCTCAACTTACGGTGCTGGAGGTTTTGAACGAATACGGCCGTATGAAACCGTCTCAACTAATCCCATATCTCGCCACCACACCAGCCGCGGTTACGATGCTGCTGGATCGGATGGAGCGGAATCGACTGGTCACCCGTTTCAGAGATGTAAAGGACCGTAGAATTGTATGGATTGTTATCTCGGATCAAGGGAGAGAAGAAGTAGAGCGTGGATTGCGAATCCGGGATGATTTTCTGGGTTCTGCACTAAACCGAATTTCTCAGCACAATCAAAATTTGCTGGTTTATTTGTTGGGGAAAATTACAACGAAGGCGAAGACTTCAGTATCGGCAAGTGAGAATGAGGGAGTAAAGGAACCAATAGAGCGAGCAGAATAACTAGAATGGTGGCTACATGAAAAGTAGCTGTACGCAGCAGGTTATCATTTTAAGGTAAGTAGGAGTGCGCGGATGTAAATACCTATCGTGGTATTCATACCCGCGCCTTTTTTGTGTTGAAGTATAGGTGGTATTTGGGTGAATGTTGACATTTACATAAGAGATGATAAAATAATAGTTATAAATAAATAACATTTCGCATGCAAATAGTTGCTAGTTTATGTATATGGATTGTGAATTGGGTAATAGAAAGAAGGATGGTTTCAGTGAGTGACAGAGAGGAAGACAGACTTGAGGTGTACCGGATTATTCAATCGGTAAGGGAGATTAACAAAACGATATTTTATGCCTTCTGGAATGAGGAGCAGCATTTGGATCTGACGGCCATTCAGCATATGGCTTTGGCAATTCTGAATAAACGCCCCGACATCGGGTTATCCGAGTTGGCAGACATAGCGCATGTGGGAAGCAGCTCTATGAGTGGGGTGGTTGACCGCTTGACCAAGGCAGGATATATTGCTCGCGGACGGCATGAGCATGACCGTAGATCCTTAGTGCTGACGCTTACGCCGGAAGGGAAAGATATCATGCAAAAAGTAGACGACATGTGGATGGAGCGCGTCTTGCCCATTCTGGACATCCCGAAGGAGCAGCTAGAGATGGTCCTGGATATCCATAAACAAATGATCATGAAATTAACACCGAAGGGAATGAATCAACTTGAGCAGTCCTCAAATGACACTACCAGGTAATGTACGCAGAGCACCCATTGTGGCCGCTCTGTTGATTGGCGCGATTGTAGCGATATTAAATCAGACGTTAATCAGTGTGGCTTTACCGAAAATGATGAGTGATCTGAATATAGATGCCAATATAGCTCAGTGGCTTAGTACGGGCTTTATGCTTGTGAATGGGGTACTGATCCCGGTGACCGCGTTCTTAATTGCCCGTTTCTCTACTCGTAAATTGTTTATTAGTGCGATGACTATTTTTTCAATCGGCACGCTGTTATGTGCTATAGCGCCAAGCTTCAGCATATTGCTGATCGGTCGACTTATTCAGGCCGCGGGAGCAGGTATCATGATGCCATTAATGATGGTCGTTATCTTGAACATCTACCCAATAGAGCGTCGTGGTCGGGCGATGGGAACCTTGGGGATTGCGATGGGTTTTGCTCCAGCCATTGGGCCAACCTTATCCGGTTATATAGTACAGCATTATGACTGGCGGGTATTGTTTTGGATCATCCTACCGATTTCAGTAATTTCGATTGTGATCGGATTTATTTTTCTGAAAAATGTAACGGACCAGTCTAAGCCTAAGTTGGACATTCCTGGCATCATTTTGTCTACGCTCGGTTTCGGTGGACTGTTATACGGCTTTAGTGATGCAGGAACATCGGGTTGGGGAAGTATTCCGGTCCTGTCTACGCTTATCGTTGGGACAATTGCGCTTATTTTGTTTATTATCCGCCAGCTGAAGGTAGATGAGCCTATGCTGGAGTTCCGTATCTTTAAATACGATGTGTACAGCTTGACGACAATCATTAATGTGATTGTGACGATGGCTTTGTACGCCGGTATGATATTGCTTCCAATTTATTTGCAAAATATTCGGGGTTTTACACCGCTCCAGTCCGGAATGCTAATGTTACCGGGAGCGATTCTGATGGGGCTCATGTCTCCTGTAACGGGGGCTATTTTTGACCGAATCGGAGCGCGTTGGTTGTCTGTAATTGGTTTGCTGATCATGGCTATAACAACTTGGGAATTTACACGGTTGACCGAAACAACCACCTATATGACACTGTTAATTAATTATACGGTGCGGATGTTCGGGATGTCTTTGCTGATGATGCCGATCCAAACGGCCGGGTTGAATCAGCTTCCGCAACGATTGAATGCACATGGTACGGCGATGAGTAACACGCTGCGTATGATTTCCGGCTCAATTGGGACGGCAATTCTGGTGACGGTGATGTCCACACAAAGCAGCAACCGTTTGACGTCGATTGTTACATCTGAGGGACTAACCGTGACGGATAAAGTGGGGATGCTGGCTGCAGGCAATCAAGCTACAATTTATGGGATTAACTCGGCTTTTATCATTGCAACAGTGTTGAGTGTGGCCGCTCTGATTTTAGCGTTTTTTATCAAAAATACGAATGCAAAAAACGCCCATCCCCGTCAACAGTTGGTAAACAGCAAGAAGGGGCAGTCCGTGGCTTCCTCGTCATAAAAGGATAAGATGACGCATTAATTTAATTTTCTACAAAAAAGAACCTGTAACGCATGTGAACAAACATGCATTGCAGGTTCTTTGTGCAAATGGGGATTGAGGATGTAGATATCCAGATGGAGCAGGGCTTTTCGGTTCAAATTTCAGTCGTAATCATGTTCTCGTAAAGCGACCTGGGCCATTCATTCCATGGAAATTGGACAGGAGGTAACGAGTGAAATCTCATATCGTCCTTGCTAACCGGATGCGGTGCTCCAGCGAGTAAGGACCATAGCGCCAGCTGTTGACCGGGCCGACTCAGATGACCCCCATATTTTTGGTCACCGTAGAGGGGACAGCCGATCGCCTGCATTTGCACACGAATTTGGTGTGAGCGTCCGGTGTGCAACTTAATCTGCACGAGACTGAGTCCATCTGCTTGTCCGATTACGCGATACTCCAAAATGGCTTCCTTCGCACCAGCCGTGCCAGGCCGAACCGTTTGAACCGTGTTGGTTCGACTATCCTTTAGCAGGTAATGGGTCAGACGGCCTTGCGGGGCCGTAGGAACGCCATTCAGAACGGCTGTATACAGTTTGTGAAAATGACGACTTCGAACCGACTCTGACAGGCGAGAAGCAGCTTTGGACGTCTTAGCAAAAATCATGGCTCCACCTACAGGCCGATCCAGTCTGTGAACTAAACCCAAAAAAACGTTACCAGGCTTATTGTGTCTAATTTTTAAATCTTCCTTGAGTAAAGACAACAGATCAGGATCACCACTGGCATCCTCTTGCGTTGGAACATTGACAGGCTTTACAACCGCCAAAACATGATTGTCCTCATATAGGACAGGGATGTTCGACTGTGCATGTTCATGCCAAGTAAGTTCATTTTGAGTCATAAGAGGAATTTAAGCCTCCCAGCGTCCGAGAATACCACAAGGCAAATTCAATCCCGAGCGTGTGATCGGCAATCCGATTTCACCAGCGCTAATTTGGCCGCCGTACTTTTGTTGCATTGTCATGCTCAGCATGTTGCGCAATACAGTAGGCGAAATACCTGTAGTATAGGAGTTAATGAGCATGAACAGCGGTTGATCTGAAATGATGCTCATGCAGGATTCGAGAAACGGGTATAAGCTTTCTTCAAGCTTCCAAGTTTCTCCGTTCGGTCCGCGCCCGTAAGAAGGAGGGTCCATAATAATGGCATCATAACGGTTGCCCCGACGTTGTTCTCGTTGCACGAACTTGAATACGTCGTCCGTAATGAAACGTACCGGACGGTCAGCCAGACCGGACAATTGAACGTTTTCCTTTGCCCACTGTACCATGCCTTTGGCGGCATCCACGTGAACCACACTGGCTCCAGCATACGCAGCAGCAGTAGTGGCTCCTCCCGTGTATGCAAACAGGTTCAGTACAGAAATGGGTCTGCCTGCACCTTTGATTTTATCCATCATCCAGCTCCAGTTTGCTGCTTGCTCTGGGAAAAGACCAGTATGCTTAAAGCTGGTCGGTTTAATGTGGAATTTAAGCGGTCCATAGCTAATGGTCCAGCGCTCAGGGATAGGTTTTTTCATATCCCAGTTGCCGCCACCGGAGGAACTGCGGTGATAATGCCCATGAACATTACGCCATTCAGCTGTTTCCTGGGCCAAAGGCCATATGATTTGCGGATCGGGACGACGCAGGACAATATCACCCCAACGTTCTAGTTTTTCACCACCGCCTGTATCCATTACTTCATAGTCTTTCCATTCTTGTGCTACATACATGTACAATCCATCCTTCAGCAGTCAATTCAGGATTCAGGCAGCAAGCTGCACAGAAATCCCCATATGGAGTCTATTGTACAACAAACCACAGCAACAATCGAATGATTACATAAATAAGTAAGTAGTCACTTGGTCTAAAATATTTTTTCTCGGATATACTTGTAATTATAGCGCTTCCATATTAAAATGAAGCCAATCCCACTTGTACGTACAACCATCCGTTTTTTATTATAATAATGAAAATGGAATAAATTGTACGTACATAATATTTTTTTATCAACACAGCTGAAATTCTACTTCATTAAACAGGCCTCTAATTAATTTGCTTATCCATAGGTTTTCAGCCAGCAGCCGCATGTCATGCGGCTGTTTTGCGTATATTTCCCCAAGATTAAACCTAGTTTTTGAAATTAACATTTGACAATGAGAATCATTATCAAATATTATTTGAGTAACAGGGAGTGAAAGCATCCCATATTTCAAATAAAGGTGAGGGATGAACTTGGGTAAAATCATGATTACTTATGCCAGTTTGACCGGTAATACAGAGGAAATTGCGGAATTGATCGCCGAGGGCGTCCGTCAGGCAGGACATGAGGCTGAGTTGAAGGCTTCGTATGATTGCAGCGCGCAAGAACTGCTCGCATATGACGGGTTCCTGCTGGGTGTATATACATGGGGAGATGGTGAGCTTCCTGATGAATTTTTGGATTTTTACGAGGAACTAGACGAACTTGATCTGTCTGGTAAAAAGACGGCAGTATTTGGTAGTGGAGATACATCCTATACGCAATTCTGTGGTGCAGTGGACTTGGTAGAGGAAAAAGTCAAAGAACGCGGCGCATCGGTCATTCAAGAGAGTCTGAAGATTGAATTCAATCCATTGGATGATGATAAGGAGAATTGCCGAGCTTACGGAAGACAATTTGCACAGGCTGGTATTGAAGTGTCCTGAGAAGAGAGTGAGGGATAGGTATGCGCAATAGCGATAGCTTAAGCGGCTTTCCTCTTCTGCACGACTATCAGCTGGAGGAGATGTGGAGAACTCCACAGCCAATCCGTCAATCACAGAGGAAAAGAGGGCGTGAGGGCTGGAATTGGCGGCAACGGGTTCAATATGCAGTAGGGCATGCGCTCAACGAATACTTTGGAATGGAAGTAAAGGTACGGCGGGAAGTCCCTGTCCAGTATGTGCTGGAGAAATGGTGGCCCAAGCAGTCAGACAGCTTTGAATCTTTGTTCCATTATTGGGATGTCAAAAATAAAGTGTCAGGTGAGTTGTCAAAAATTTGTGGCTTAAATAATGACTTGATGGTGCCTGTGATGCTGTATGAACAATTTTGTACGTCTGTGCCTGAGTTAGAGATCAATATTTCGCTTATTGTTCAGGCTGCTTGGCAACTATCAGCAGAAACAGATTCCCTGCTCATTCAAAAGTACATCGTTGACTATAATCCTAACGTTATTAGTACATTCCAACATATGACAAATGTATTTTGTTATTACGCATTTGGGGCCCTTCCTCAGCTTATTGAGGTATACTGTCTGCTGGAAGGCAAGAAGGTCCGCTTCATTCCGGGACCTGCTTCTTTACAGCAATCTCTGGATTATGTGAGGCTATTGAGGGATTCCAAAGATGATGTACATGGGACGTCAGAACGCTGTCGTTGCGGGGGTTGCATGGAAAAGCAAGCTTCTCAAGGGAATAGAATGAATAAGAACACGAAGGAAGGACAGGAGGCGAAAAACTGCAAACAACGGTCAGCTGTACCTACGCCTTTCTCTTAACATTATTGTGTAACCCTTTAATTGTAAACTATCCCTTTTCGTGAAAGAGCCTTGGAAACAAGGTTCTTTTTTATGAAAAAAAATTATGAAAAAACTGAAAATTTATGTTGCCTGAATAGATAAATATATCTATAATATTTCAATGTACAATAGTTATATGAAAATATTTAAATATAAAAGACGGTTTGTGGACCATGGATCAGATTGTCCTATGTACATAAAATAAGTCCTGTCTTTTGCATGGCACGTTGCCATGTGTTTATTTACGTTCTCCATTTGGTTTAATGGCCTAATATTTCAATTTTAAAATATTAGCGTTGAATAATAAAAATTTTTTGGACAACAGGGGTGGAAGAAGTGAGTAAGAAAACTGTATTGCCAATCCTCATTGTACTGCTCGTTCTGAGCGGTGGAGCTATTGGCTACTATTATTGGTATCAAGCAACACACTTTGTTAAAAGTGACGATGCGCGCATTCAAGCCGATCAATATAAGGTAATGCCGCAAATCTCCGGAGAAATAAGCCACATTGATGTGGAAGAAGGAGATGTTGTTCAGCGTAATGAACCGATTGCCGAGCAGGATGTATCGGGGCTGGATGCGAGCATGATCAGCAAGTCCGTACTGCGCGCGCCGATCAATGGAACTGTCATTAAGATTTATTCGAAAGAGCATGAAATCGGATCGCCGGGTAGTGCTGTTGCAACTATGGTGGATATGAACAGCTTGTATGTATCCACGAATATTGAAGAAAATGACATTAACCGCATTAAACCAGGACAGCTTGTTGACATTACGCTTGATGCAGCAGGGGACCAGGTGATTCAGGGTAAAGTTCGTAAAGTAGGCGAAGCCTCCAACGCCGTGTTCTCACTCGTTCCTGCAGTAAACACAAGTGGTAATTTTAACAAGGTGACTCAGCGTGTGCCTGTAGAGATTGCTGTGAACAAGCCGAAGGATCTGAAGCTTATTCCTGGAACGAACGTGGAAGTAAAAATTCATACACCTTAAAAAGGAGGGGTCCATGTGGCTGCCAATGATATTGCTGCTGCTCCTTCGACAGATTCTTCCAAAGAACGCTGGCTTGCCTTTTTCGCTATCGTTTTAGGCGCCTTTGTCGCCATTCTGAACAACAGTCTGATCAATGTCGCCATTCCTAGATTGACGACGGATTTAGGATCTACGACGACACGTATTCAGTGGGTTATTACAGGTTACACGCTTGCATCTGGTGTAATCGTACCGATTACCGGATATATGGAGCAGCGCCTCGGATACAAAAAGTTTTTGATTCTAGCGCTCAGCGTATTTTCGCTGGGAACGGGAATATGTATTTTTGCATGGAGTGATTCTTCCCTGATCGCAGCACGGGTGCTGGCTGGTCTGGGCGGTGGTGTTATTATGCCGCTGAGTATGACGATTATTTACAAAATTATGCCGCGTGAACAAATCGGTATGTCCCTTGGTATATGGGGGATCGCCGCAATGGCAGCGCCGGCTGTAGGGCCTACGCTTAGCGGATATTTGATTGAGTGGTTTAACTGGCGGTTCTTGTTTATTGTCAGTGTGCCGGTTGCTTTATTTGCAATTTTAATGGTTATTCTTCTAATCAAAGAGCCGCCTAAAGTAGAGCCGAAGCCGTTTGATCTACCGGGCTTTTTGCTGGCCGCAACTTGTGCCGGAACACTCTTGTACGCATTGACCAACGGCCAGCGTGATGGCTGGACTTCTTTTGGAATTGTATCCCTGCTGTTTATTGCTTTCTGGGCACTTGTTTTTCTGATCTATGTAGAAAGCGGCAAGGATAATGCTGTAATTGAAATCTCATTATTCAAGAATTCAAAGTATACGATTAGTGTTATTGCCTCTAGTCTGGTCATGATGGGGATGTACGGAGGAACGTTCCTAACACCGTTGTTTTTGCAAAATATCCAGCGTGTGTCACCGATTGATACTGGTATTATCCTCATTCCACAGGCCATTGCCATGGCGGCTATGATGCCTATTGCCGGGAAGCTGTTCGATAAGTTCGGAATTGTGCCTTTGGGGCTTGTGGGCCTGACGCTAACCAGCTTTATGACCTATCATCTTCACCAGCTTACGCCAGATACTTCGCATGCCTGGTTGGAAACCGTAATGGCATTACGGGGTCTGGGAATTGGTATTTGCATGATGCCATTATCCACGGTCGGTATGAATGCCGTTCATCCGAGCAAGGTAGCCAATGCATCTACAGCATCCAATCTGGTACGTACTGTAGCTGCATCTATGGCGATTGCAGTGCTAACCGCCATTATGCAAAGCCGTTCGGCTGCTCATGCCCAGCAAATTTCGGAGTCCATTACACCAGACTCGGCTCATACGCTACAAGCGACATTGGGCAGCTCATGGATGTCATCCATAAGTAGTTTAATCACACTAGATGCCACATCAAGAGGGATTGGGGATACGTTCCTCATTTCATCCATACCGCTGTTTTGCACGATTCCACTAATCTTTTTGTTTATTCAGAGGAAGAAAGCAAAGACACAGCCGGAAGCTTAATCAAGGAACTATAAAATACGACTGGATGGCTTACATTATTTCCACGGACAGAAAGAAAGGGAATTATCATGAAAATATTGAGAGTAGAAAGTACATTAGCGGCTTTAGTGCTCGGCGGCGCAGTGCTGGCAGGCTGCTCCAGTAATAGCGGGGCGGCTCAGGATATGGTCGTTCCGGTTAAAATCAGCCAAGCACAGCAGGGAATTATCGGACAGGGGAATATTTATACAGGAACGGTTACACCATCGGAGACGGTGAACATCGTGCCTAAAGTGGGCGGTAAAGTGGTTGAACTGCCTGTGGATATTGGCTCCGAGGTTAAAAAGGGTCAAGTACTGTTCAAGCTTGATGATAAGGACATGCGGAATAATGTTGCGAAAGCCCGCGCCGCAGCAGCTGCGGCAGCAGCCGGAGTAAGCACCGCTCAAGCATCCCACGAATCTACGATGGTTCAGGCAAACTCGGGCTTAGTGCAGTCCAAGAGTGGCGTGATTCAATCCCAAAGTGCAATCAATCAGGCACAGGGAGCTATTAATCAAGCCACTACAGCCGTAGAACAAGCAACACATGGTGTCTCCTCGGCAGCCAATACGGTGAAACAAACGCAGCAAGCTTTGGCAGATGCACAGAAGAATGTAACACGTACACAAAGTCTATTTGATGCAGGTGCGAGCACCCAAGCTCAATTAGAACAAGCCAAAACAGCAGTCGTGAATGCGGAAGCGGCTTACAATAATGCACAAAATGCGCAGGCTAACGCGCAAGATCAGCTGGTAGCTGCGCAGAAGGCTCTAACTACAGCTCGCAACAGCTATGATTCAGCAAAAAATAGCTACAGTAATGCAAATAGCGGTTACAGTAATGCGCAAAATCAGCTCAAAGTATCTCAAAATACTGCGGTTATCGAGTCCAGCCAACAATCTCTTAAGCAGGCTCAGCTGAATGTGAACATTGCTCAGGATGCATTGGATGACACCGTTGTTACATCACCGATCAATGGTATTGTGGGCACGAAAAATGCAGAAGTGGGCGAAATGGTATCCGCTCAGTCTCCTGCGCTGGTCATCGCTAATCTGAGTACGGTCAATACATTGATCTATGTTCCAGCGGAGCAGATCAACAATGTAAAAGCAGGTGACAAGGTACAGGTTCGTGTTGCAGCTTCCAACATTGTAACAACAGGTACAGTTAAAAATGTAAGCCCGTTGGATGCAAGTGGAAAAGGCTATCCTGTAAAAATCTCAGTAGCGAATCCAGACACGAAACTGAAATCCGGCATGTTGGCTGATATCAGCTTTGTCGCTGCCAATGCACAAGAAGGAATTGTGGTTCCTACTGCGGCAGTTCAAAAGGATCAAGGTAAAGAATATGTATATGTTGTAAACGGAGACCATGCGAAACGTAAGGAAGTGAAGACTGTTCAGACGGCAGGTTCACAAACACTCGTTACCAGTGGCTTGAGCAATGAGGAGAATGTGATCGTGAATAATCTGGCATTGCTGTCCGATAACTCACCGATTACAATTAGCCAATAATTAGGCTCTAAACTTACGTACTATATAATAGTAGAAGTTTATTATGAATATGCAAAGACAGCCTGCTTAGCGGGCTGTCTTGTTTTTATTTCATTCAGCAAATTTTACATAGGATTAATGTCGATATGGGACTATTTTTGACGAACATTGGTAGAATAGGATAGACTAAATTGGAAATAGATAGTTTACGAGATCTCAGACAAGCGATCGGAGGAATTGTAAGATGGAAGTGAAATTGGTAGTGGATTATGAAGCTTATGAGAATGGCCAAACGATGGCTAAATCTATTGAGGAACTGGCAGCCAAGCCGGAGAGCGCGCAAGTTACAGATCTCATCATTGGAGATTGGGGCGGCGCCTATGAAAGTTCACCAGAGGATTTTATCCCAGTGTTAGTGAAACTCAAAGATCAATTCCCTAAGATACGCAAACTGTTTATTGGTGATATGGAATACGATGAGTGTGAGGTTTCCTGGATTAACCAGACGAATCTGTCCCCATTGTTAGAAGCGTTTCCAGCATTGGAGTCCTTTCATATCAAAGGTAGCCAGGACCTGAGCTTGGAGCCGCTTCGTCATAACCATCTTCAAGAATTGGTTATTATCTGTGGTGGTCTGCCTGTGAGCGTTCTTGAGCAAATACGTAATGCTGAACTGCCTGAACTGCGCAAGTTGGAACTGTATTTGGGTGTCGAGAACTATGGCTTTGACGGTAGCCTGAAAGATGTTTTGCCGTTTTTAGACAGCAATCCTTTTCCCAAACTTACATACTTGGGACTCAAAGATAGTGAAATACAGGATGAAATTGCTATTGCAGCAGCTAATGCCCCTGTGATTGGACAATTGGAAGTGCTGGATCTCTCACAAGGTACGTTGTCTGATAAAGGTGCAGAAGCGCTACTGGCTAGTGAAAGTATAAAAGGGCTGAAGCATCTGGATTTGAGCTATCATTATATGTCTAGTGAAATGATGCAACGTTGGAAAAGCTCAGGTCTATCTGTGAACGTGGAAGATCAACAAGAAGCGGATGAGGAAGATGATTGGCGCTATCCATCACTGACTGAGTAATTTGTACAAATGGATTTCTAAAACGGACTGTTTTCAAAATTAAATTGATCTAAAGTGAGGCGGCTCTATGGTTAGGATGTCAGACTGTAATGTCAGCGAGCCGTTTATCTTGTTCGGTAATCCGGGAAATCGTCGAACTACTGGGCTGCAGGAGGCGAGAAGCAGATTAATGCTTCCGCCCGCTCTGGAGGTTTCCTATAAGAATGTGCTGGAAGCTATTCGGCAGAAACAAGGTCTGAGCGAGCTGATGTTGCGAATAGCTGCACGAGCTACGCAAGATAGCGTGAATGGCAGTTCCTTTGTGCAAGAGAGCATTGATCAGTTACTGGCGGGGCAGATGGACAGTGGTCCGCTGCTTCGTCTGGATGCACCGGGCGAAAGCTTTGAGGTAGAGCGTGAGTTGATTGCTCTGGGTGCCTCGGATGGTGAGGGAGACGATTCTCTGTTGCCATGGCCCGAATGGACACAAGGCACAGGTATATCGGCGGCAGAAGCGCGATGTCTGCAGGAGCAGCACGGTCGTATTTGGCACCCGGCACAATGGTTCCGGGGCTATTGCCGTCTGCTGGCCTGGCTACGGGATGAAGTGGCTCTGCTCTGGCCCTCGTCACACTGGATGAACGACCCGGCGGAAGTTGCCGTGATGTTCGACAAACGGCGTTGTAGCGCCGATTTAGGCAAGGCAGATATAAGGGTTCCACCAGTGCTTGCATCTTCAGGTGGTGCATTTCGTGATGTTGTCGATCTGCACACGGCAATGAAGGAGAGCGGGTTTCACCGCGTATTTGTGAAAATATTTTGTGGGTCCGGTGCTTCTGGTGTCATGGCCTATCAGGTACATCCCCACACACACGCGGAACTGGCAGTGACCACGATTGGAACGGAAATCATACACGGACAGCGCGTGTATTATAATGCCGGACGATTGCGTCGTTATACGGATAAGCAGGACATTCATGCTATCCTTAACTGGCTATGCCTGGAAGGGGTACATGTGGAGCGCTGGATTCCCAAAGCGACCTTGAATGGGCGTGTTTATGATGTGCGCCAACTCGTGTGCGGATCAGAAGCTTGCCATGCGGTTTTACGTTTGAGCCACAGCCCTATTACGAATTTGCATTTGCGTAATGAGCGGCTCTCGCTGAAGGAAGCCGGATTACCGCAGAATACGGTGGAATCGGTCCAGCTTACGGCGAAAGCCGCTATGAGTGTTTTTCCAGCCTCCATGGTTGCTGGACTGGATGTGCTGGTTCCGGCTCATGGTGGTCATCCCTATGTGTTGGATGTTAATCCGTTCGGTGATTTGCTGTACCGGGTTGAGCATCAGGGTTGGAATCCGTATGAATGGGAAATGCAGCACCTCGCTAATAGGAGCGTGGGTACGGAAAGGAAAGACAGATATGACTGATATGAATCAAATTGTCGGCTCTCATGATATTGTCATGATTACGCTTGATACTCTGCGTTATGACGTAGCAAAGCTGGAAGAAGAGAACTGTCCGAATTTGTGCGGCTCCGGGTCGTGGGAAAAACGCCATACACCGGGTAGCTTTACCTATGCTGCACATCATGCTTTTTTTGGCGGATTTTTGCCGACTCCAGCGAATACAGATAAGACTTCACATATTCGTCTGTTCCACACCAAGGATACGGGATTGCGTACGCATTCACATACGTGGCTGTTCGATGCCCCGGATATTGTGTCCGGGCTAGAGGGTGAAGGTTATCGGACCATCTGTATCGGCGGCGTTATTTTTTTCACAAAGAAAAATAAGCTTGCCAAGGTGCTGCCTGGATATTTCCAAGAAAGCTACTGGCGTATGAACTTTGGTGTTACCAACCCCCGTTCGACGGAGAATCAGGTGAATCATGCTCTGAAACTGTTGGAAAATGCAGACCCGTCACAGCGCTTGTTTTTATTTCTGAATGTATCAGCGATCCATGGGCCTAATCATTATTTTGTGAAGGGCGCAGCCAAAGATTCAGTGGAGTCTCAACGGGCAGCCTTGCGGTATGTGGATGGTGAACTTGGACGTTTGTTTGATGCTTTGCGAAATCGGGGCAAGACGTTTTGCATGGTTTTTTCCGATCATGGTACAGCTTATGGGGAAGACGGCTATGAAGGACATCGTCTGGCGCATGAGGTAGTCTGGAATGTGCCTTACCGCGAATTTATTTTATAGAGCAAATAGAAGTATAGATTGCACTGGTAAAATATCAAGAAATCAATCCAGCGTGAGGAAGGAGCAGAAATGAAAGCCATAAATCTGAATCACTCGCATCCAGCGGATGCGCCAGCCCCGGAGATAGACACAAACTTAGCACCGTCTAGGTTTCAGTGGCCTGAAACTCCTGCTGAATGGGCAAGCACAATCCGTGAAGCTCCTTACCGCTCCTATCTGTACTCTTACCCGCATAAAACGGCCTATCGTCCGTTTGATACACCACTCTTATTACAGGAGTTGTGGGAGAAGGAGGAGTTAGAAAGCTATTTTTTGTATATGCATATTCCATTTTGCGCGGCTCGCTGTGGGTTTTGTAACCTGTTCACTTTGCCGGACAAGCGTCTGGATGTACATAAGGAGTATGTGGATGCACTAGAAAGACAAGCCAAGCAATGGGCACCCATTATGGGGCGTCGACCTTTTTCACGTTTTGCGATCGGCGGCGGTACACCGACCTTACTGGAGGCTCCTTTGGTGGAGCGCTTGTTTGACATTGCGGAAAATATTATGGGACTGGACCCTAAGCGAGCTTCTATTTCGGTGGAGACCTCTCCCGATACTGTGACTGAAGACAGGTTGGAGGTGCTCAAGCGCCGCGGGACAGATCGTGTCAGTATGGGAATTCAGAGCTTTGTGGAATCAGAAAGTGCCGCCATATACCGACCTCAGAAGCCCAAACTTGTTAGAGAAGCACTTGAGCGGCTGGTGGAATACAACTTTCCTTTGCTGAACGTAGATCTGATCTATGGCTTGCCTGGTCAAACGGTGGAAACCTGGCTGTATTCTTTAGAGGAAGCCCTGTCTTACTCGCCAGGAGAAATATTTCTTTATCCGTTATATATTCGAGAAAATACGATTTTAAAGCCAGGCTATACCGGGCTGGATCATGATATTCGCCTTAGCTTGTATGAAGTGGCGCGCGAACGGCTCAAACAAGCAGGATATGTACAATACTCCATGCGCCGTTTTGCAAAAAATGATGGTATATCCAGCAAAGAGCTTTTGCCCTACAGTTGCCAGGAGGAAGGTATGGCTGGTCTGGGGTGTGGTGCACGCTCCTATACACGCAATGTCCACTATGCCAGCCGTTATGGGGTTAGTGCAGCAGCTACCCGTAGCATTATCGCAGATTATGTTGCTGCGGAACGTCATGATCTGGCTGACTACGGCTTTATTTTAAATGTGGATGAGAGTAAGCGACGCTTTATCTTAAAGGCGCTTCTTCATCGGGAAGGTTTGGAGCTATCAGCCTATGCAGAGCGCTTCGGTGTATCCCTGTCGGACGATTTTACAGGAATGTCGTTGCTGCTGGAATCCGGTATGGCTGTCGTCGAGGAGGGCACGCTGCGACTTACAGAGGAAGGAATGGCCTATTCCGATGCGATTGGGGACTGGATGATCTCCACGTCAGTACGTGAGCGTATGGAAGGATATGTAGGCGCATGAGAGCGACCTTATATTATCGTGGTTCGTTGACCTCGTGTAACTATGCTTGCCCTTATTGCCCGTTCAGTAAAAACGTTGATAGTCGGGAAACGTTGAACAAGGATCGGGTCCAGTTGGAACGTTTTGCTGATTGGGTACGGGAACAGGGCGTTTTGGGGCATCGTCTCTCTATTTTTTTTAATCCGTATGGAGAAGCCTTGATTCATTCCTGGTATCGCAAGACCATGATTGAGTTTTCCCACATGGCGCATGTGGAAAAAGTGGCGGTACAGACGAATCTCTCGACGAAGCTGGATTGGACGAAAGAACTGAACGCGGAGACTGCTGCGCTGTGGGCTACATATCACCCTGGAGAGACGAAAGAGCAAGTTTTTATATCGCAGGCTATGAAGCTATATGAACTTGGTATTTCCTATAGTGTCGGTACCGTCGGGTTAAGACAAGCCTTCCCAGCTATTCGTTCCTTAAGATCGCAACTTCCAAGGGATGTTTATTTGTGGGTCAACGCCTACAAGGATCGACCCCATTATTATACAGATGCTGAAGTCACTGAATTAACTGCGATCGACCCCTATTTTCAATGGAATTTAAAGGATTATAGCAGTCAGGGACGGGCATGTCGCGCCGGTGAAGATGTATTTTATGTCCAGGGTGACGGAAGAGTAAAACACTGCTATCAGGATCGACGGGTGCTTGGACACTTATATAGGGATGGTCTTGAGGGTCTGAGTGGCAAACGTCCGTGCCGGATGAGAGAATGCGGCTGCTATATCGGCTATATTCATATGGAAGAGCAGCCGTTTCGGGAAATGTACGGTAGTAGCTTACTCGAAAGAGTGCCGCAAGTACAGGTATCTCCGGTTCCATCATTTAGCAGACAGGCTATTCATAGAGATAATGAATCCATATAGCAAGGGGTGTCCACTTCTAAATGTAATACTACAGCACCTTGATCTATTAGAGAAACGATCAACAAAAAACCGACCCTTGCCATCAAGCAAAGGTCGGTTCATTTGTTTTATAATAACTCTATACGACTGTTCTATGCGAAATAATCAAGTTTGGACAATAGCAGTAATTTCTTCATCCAGATCCAATCTGATTTGTTCGCGATAGGCACGAATATTGTATTCGGAATATAGGTATCTCAGAATGGCTTCTATCATATTGGCTTCCACCAGATATTGACTGCGGCCCTGTACATGGACTTCTGCTGAATAACCTGTATCCTCTTCCCAGCTTAGTTCTACTGTCACATCCGTGGGCTGGACACCTTTACGTTCAGCCATATGCAAGCAAATAGCGTTGACAATCTCATCCATACTCAAAATCATAGCTTAGTAACGTCCTCCGCGGGAATCATCTGGTCTGCGACGATTTTTAATAGCACGGTAGATACCTACTCCGACCATGATCAGGACGTAAATGGCCAGAACGTTAACGGCAAGGCCAAGCAAGCTGCCCAATGCGCCCATGTTGCCGAACAATCCGCCGAAGAGCATACCTGCCAAACCGCCCAGCATCATACCTTTCAGAAATCCGCCGCCACCGCCAAGGAATCCACCGGTTCTGCTTGTATTACCAGCAGTTGCCCCTGACTTGGCTCCGCTATCTGACTTATTAATTCCATTGCTGTCATTCGCCTTGCTTGGTGTAGATTGGTATGATTTAGGTCCGGATTTAAACCCGCCGCCTCGCCTTGCGTCAGCTGTAGATGGTGCGATCATAGCAATGAGTAGGGTAAAAGCCATCATCAGCATCATCATATTTTTCAAAGTGAATGTTTTTTTCATGTAAATATAATCCCCCTTAGTAAATTTGTTTATAGGTCAAACAACCGCTTACCAGTAATACGAATGGCATGGAAAAGGGTTTCAAAGAATTTTAATTTTTAAAAAATTAAATAATAACGTCCCATAAATCCTATGCATGGATTGGCTAAAACATTCAGCTTTGCGGCTTAAGTGAAAACGGATTAGTGTCAGCACTGACATCACCGGCAAGCAGCATACGCAGAACCATTTGGCACCATTCCAGACCTGCTTTAGCATTCAAAAGTCCTTTTTGTACTAAAATATAGTCACCAAAGTTCTTACTGCCAAAATGTAAATTCTCTGCAGGAATATCGTTCAGGATATCCTCAAGATGCTGGATTTTCTGAATAAAATGACGTTTGCGTTCCTCCAGCATACGATTGGCACTACTTTTGTCCGTTAACCAAAGACAGAACAGTCGAAGACTTAATTCATCCCGTGTAACCGGAGCAGCTAACGCTTCCTGGGACCATTGCTGAAGCATATGGATTCCCTTGTCGGTAATGGTATACATTTTCTTATCAGGCTTGTCGGACTGCTGAATCCAACGGGAGGCTAGCAGTTCCTTGCTCTCCATACGGGCCAGTAGCGGATAGATCTGACTGTGCTTGGCCTGCCAAAAAGGCTGGATACGCAACATCAGATCATAGCCGGAGGATTCCTCTCTTGCGAGAAGCCCCAACAGACCATACGATAGTAAATTCATAGATCTTATCTCCTTCATCCATCATAGTAACGGTTGTAACAGCACTGCGGCAGCTATTCTGCAGCTTCATGAAAAGTGTACACTGAAACTGTATGGTTTGACAACTTTCAGTCAGGTCGTTCACAGGTTAGCCAAAATTGATTCTTGTCATTCTCCACGTATATGTGCTTTTTTTCATAAAAAAGGGTAGTTTAAGCTCGTATGTACGAGCTTAAACTACCCTGGTAACCTTCTGCCGAAGCGTATCCTATTTACTGTTCATTTCCATCAACGAGAAGTGTTAACGCTCCTGTATCTGGATGAATAACCATGCCGTGAACGGGGGCATTAGGAGGGAGAAGCGGGTGATTTTTAATAAGCTTCACGGTAGTTCTTACCCCTTCTTCAATGTTGTCAAAACCTTTTAACCATTTATTTAGCTTAATTCCTGAATTTTCTAATGTATTCAGCACTTCCTGAGAAATTCCGCGATCGAGCATTTCATTGACCATGTGGTCTGCATTTAATGCAGCCATGCCGCACTCATAATGACCTACAACGACGACTTCGTCTGCTCCCAGCTCATACAGGGCGACTAGCACACTGCGCATTACACTTCCAAAGGGCTGTGAAATAATAGCACCCGCATTTTTGATGATTTTCACATCACCGTTGCGCAGGTTCATGGCTTTCGGGAGTAACTCCGTTAGCCGTGTATCCATACAAGTGATAATGACCATTTTTTTATTGGGGAACTTGCCCGTTCTATAGGCCTCGTATTCTTTGTTTTCTACGAAAACACGATTGTACTCTAAAATTTCTTTGATGTGATTCACGATTGTTCCCTCCAGATTCTATTAAAGTTTGATATGTACAGCCCAACGTTTATTTTAGGTCTTAGGAGCTGGTCGTACATGTTGTGAGTTGATTATACTTTTTAATATAAGTATCATCAAGTATAGGTATTGTAAAGTTTTATCCATTTTAAGTTAAAGAGGTGACCTCAAATATGGCGCAACAGACGTTGGATCAATTGACGGCTTTAAAGGAGCTTTCACACAAAATCAGTAGTTATGGCGAAGCAGTAGGTCTGCTGCACTGGGATTTACGAACTGGTGCTCCGCGCAAGGGTGTTGACATTCGGTCGGAGACGTTGGGTATGCTGTCCACTGAAATGTTCAAGCTGATGATCTCGGATGAAATGGGACAATTGCTGCAATTTTTTGCCACAGTAGATAAGCTGGAGCAACTGGAAGACAATGATCGCAGATTGGTGGAGGAATGCCGTAAAAATTATGACCTTAATCGTTCGGTTCCGGCAGACCGATACCGGGATTATAGCATTCTTGCAGCGCAGGCAGAGAGCAAGTGGGAGGACGCAAAGGGACATAGCGATTTTGTCGGATTTGAACCCTACTTGTCTAAAATCGTAGACATGAAGCGCGAATTTATCGGCTACTGGGGGGTTAAGGATACAGAGTATGACACGCTTTTGGATCAATATGAACCGGGGATGACGGTTGAAAAACTGGATGCTGTGTTTGATCGTCTCAAAAAGCGCCTTGTGCCACTGCTGTCTAAAATTCAGGCTTCACCGAACCAGCCGGATAAGAGCTTTTTAGATGGTGTGTTTGATGTGAAGCAGCAGGAGAAGTTCAGCCTGTTCATATTAGGTCAGATGGGGTATGACTTTGACGCAGGCCGCTTGGATGAGAGCGTACATCCTTTCGCAACAGGATTAAATCCAGGTGATGTGCGTATAACAACACATTATCTGCAAGATGATGTAACCAGTGCTATTTTCAGTTCGTTGCATGAAGGAGGCCATGCGCTGTACGAACAAAATATTGCTCCTGAGCTAGCAGGATCACTACTGTCGGGAGGAACCTCTATGGGGATTCATGAATCCCAGTCCCGCTTGTGGGAAAATAAAATCGGACGCAGTCGTGCTTTCTGGGATCGGTATTACGATGATTTGCAAAAGCATTTTCCTGATCGCTTGGCAAAGGTTACGGCAGATCAATTCTATCGGGCAGTCAACCGTGTGGAAAATTCACTGATTCGTATTGAAGCGGATGAGCTAACATATAATTTACATATCATTATCCGTTATGAAATTGAAAAAATGTTGTTTAATGAAAAGCTGGATGTGAAGCGTCTCCCTGAGGTGTGGAATGCGAAATATAAGGAATACCTAGGGTTACTTCCACCGAATGATGGACTGGGCGTACTTCAAGACGTTCACTGGTCCGGTGGTGATTTTGGCTATTTTGCTTCCTACTCGCTTGGCAATATGTATGCAGCACAAATTTTGGCGACATTACGCAAAGAGTTACCAAATCTAGATGAATTAATCTCTGCTGGAGAACTTGAGCCGATCAAGCAATGGCTGACCGAACGTATTTACCGTTACGGCAAGAGCCGGACGCCTTCCGAGTTGATTGTAGCCATTACAGGTGAAGATCTGAACCCGGATTATCTCGCCGACTACCTGGAAGAGAAATATACCTCCATATACAAGCTGTAAATCATATGCCATCTTCCCCACGTTCCCGGGCGAACGTGGTTTTTTTTTGTGCAATTAACCAATATATCGACAACCGCATAACAATATATGAAGTCAACGGATGTAAAAAGGTGGGGAGGGAATAAGGATGAAAAACGGCGCTCGTTTCAAAGCTGTGGTGGCTGCGGCACTACTCGGATTACTGTTGCTCAGTGGGTGCACCCCCAAAGGGGGGGAGCAGACAATTGAGATCAGACTAGGCGAGGTAGCCCGTACGGTCTTTTATGCGCCGCAGTATGTAGCCTTGAGCCAGGGAATGTTTGCTCAGGAGGGACTGGATGTCCAATTGGCAACGATTCCCGGGGGGGACAAGGCGATGACGGCGTTGTTGTCCAACCAGGCGGATATCGCGCTCATCGGCGCGGAAACATCTATTTATGTGTATCAGCAAGGAGCAGAGGACCCTATCATTAATTTTGCCCAACTGACACAGAAGGATGGAACCTTTTTGTTTGCCCGTCAAACGCAGGATAACTTTGCATGGAAAAAGCTGAAAGGACAAAATTTTTTGGGGCAACGCAAGGGAGGAATGCCGCAAATGTCACTTGAATTTACGCTTCGCAAACACGGCATTGATCCTCATAAGGATCTGAAGCTGATTCAAAATATTGATTTTGCTAATGTTGCCTCTGCTTTCGGCTCGGGTACAGGGGATTATGTACAGCTATTTGAGCCACAGGCATCTATTTTTGAAAAGGCAGGTCGTGGGCGGGTAGTTGCCTCTATCGGTGTGGAGAGCGGCGAATTGCCGTATACGGTATATATGGCTAAGCAAAGCTACCTGAAGGCAAATAGCGAGGCTGCACAGAAATTTACAAATGCTGTATATCGGGCACAACAGTGGATTGCTACGCATTCACCTGAACAGATTGCCGAAGCAATCACGCCCTATTTTAAAGATACAGATTTAGCTATTTTGACGAGTAGTATCAAGCGATATAAGGAACAGAGCACCTATGCTTTGAACCCGATGATTGAGGAAAAGGAATGGAAGAACTTACAGGATGTCATGACCTCGGCAGGGGAGCTTAAAAGTCCAGTTGCACTGGATAAGCTAGTGAACCCAAGTTTTGCACAACAAGCGATTTCGTCAAATTCTACCGGAAATACTGAACCGCCTGTGAAAAAGAGCACAACTGAATCTACGGATGCAGGTGTCGATGCTGGAGGTTCGTCATGATGGAGGAACGGAGTGATCTAACTTCGGACGCGACAAGACCGATGGTGAGACTGGAGCAAGTGACGCATGTCTATGTAACGGATCGTGAAGCTTCGCTGGCGGTTGAGAATATTGATTTTTCCGTAGAGACAGGGGAGTTTGTCAGCTTGGTCGGCCCAAGCGGCTGCGGCAAAACGACGATCCTGTCCATGATCGCAGGGCTACTGCGTCCAGCGGCAGGCCTAGTCATGTTGCAAGGTCAGCCGGTAAGTGGGCCGAGTCCAGAAGTTGGTTACATGCTGCAGCAGGATTATCTGTTCCCGTGGCGGACGATCATGGAGAACGCATTGTTGGGTCTGGAACTAGCCAACAGAGTAGATGAAGCTGCACGTGAGCAGACAAGGCTGTTACTGGAAGGCATGGGTCTGGGAGGGAAGGAGCATCTGCATCCATCCCAGTTGTCTGGGGGAATGCGCCAGCGCGTGGCGCTGGTACGGACGCTGGCGACCAATCCGGGATTGCTGCTGCTGGATGAGCCGTTCTCCGCGCTGGATTATCAAACCAAGCTACAGCTGGAAGATCTGATTGCGGAAACCTTGCGCGAGCGGAGGAAGACGGCTATTTTAGTCACACATGATTTGGCCGAAGCCATTGCGGTCAGTGACCGGATTATAGTGATGGGTCGAAATCCTGGTCATGTCCGACGTACCTTCGAGATTCCGGGTTGCATCCGAGAAGCTCAGCCTTTTTATGCACGCGAGCAGCCGGGTTTTAATGAGCTTTTTCATGAAATATGGGGTGAACTGGAGGCTTCGGGAGCAAAGGAGTGAGTTAACGTATGAAGGACGAAGCGGATCAGCTTGAGCAACGTTGGATTCAAGGACTACATCAGGCGTATTTACGCAGCAGGCGTTCGCAACGATGGTTAGTGACAGGGGTACAGACAGCTATTTTACTGCTTTTGTTTGTATTATGGGAAATTGCAGGTCGATTGAAGTGGATTGATGTACTGTTGTTCAGCTATCCGAGCAAAATTTTCACCCAGATCGGTAAGGATGCGGTCAGTGGTGAATTATGGGGACATGTAGGTGTCACCGTGGGAGAGACGATGGCGGGGTTTTTACTCGGTACACTGTTAGGTACGTTGCTGGCTGTACTTATTTGGTGGTCACCGTTTTTGTCGAGGGTGCTTGACCCCTATATGGTCGTGTTCAACAGTATGCCTAAGGTGGCGCTAGGTCCAATTTTTATCGTTATGTTTGGGGCGGGATTTACTGCTATTCTAATGACAACCCTCTCCATTACGGTCATCATTACGACACTAGTCGTATACAACAGCTTTCAGGAAGTCGATTCGAATCTAATCAAAGTGGTTCGCACGTTTGGCGGATCACGCCGTGATACGTTTCAAAAGGTGATTTTGCCTGCATCCTTTCCTGCAATTGTCTCTACACTGAAAGTGAATGTGGGTATGGCATGGGTTGGCGTGATTGTTGGTGAATTTCTGGTGGCTAAAAACGGCTTAGGCTATTTGATTATCTATGGTTTTCAGGTATTCAATTTCACGCTGGTTATGTCCAGTTTGTTGATCATTGCTGTCGTAGCTACTCTGATGTATCAGGCGGTCGTGTATGTGGAGCATCGCCTGCTTTCGGGTCGTCCTCATCGGTAATAATAAAAGTTCTGAACATTTGTGTAAAACGTGAAAATAAAGTACCATGAAAAATGAAAATACTTAAAATTTATGAAAATGCTAAAACAGATTTCATCCAGAGAGGACAGAATTTTTTCATGGGCTTTCGTACGATTAAAACGGCTATTGCCGCATTAATGGCCGTACTTATTGCGGAGGGTTTTGGCATTCATGGTGCTACCTCAGCAGGGCTTTTAGCGATTTTGGGGGTGGATGTCACACGCAAGAGAAGTCTCCGTACTATTTCGGCGAGATTTTTTGCATCCGTCGTGGGGCTTCTTTTTGCTTGTGTTTTGTTTGTAGTATTCGGATTCCATGATTGGGTACTGGCATTATATATTTTAACGGCGTTTCCAGTCATTGTACGGGTGGGCTTTAAAGAAGGGATTGTCACCGGTTCGGTCGTGGTTTTTCGCGTATTCAGCGGCGGCGTGATTGATATGGAGGTACTGCTGACCCAGCTAGGTCTGCTAGTGATTGGACTGGGTTCCGCAATGATTGTCAATTTAGCCTATATGCCGGGTTCTGATAATACCATGCAACAAATTCGGCAGGAGGTAGATCGGACATTTTCTGTTATATTCAGAAATATGGCCAATACGCTGCGTAGTCCAGCATACATATGGGATGGCAAGGAAGTTATTGAAGCGAACAGCGTGATAGCCAAAGGGGTCACTGAGGCGGGGCGTTCCTTGGAAAATCAGATGCTTCGTCCCCAAGAGGGCTGGAATGTGTATTTTTATATGCGAAAAGAACAGCTGGATTCGATCCAAAACATGATGCAGTTGATCGCACAAATGTATCAGCATATGCCGCAGGCCAAGCTTCTGGCTGAGCTGTTCGACCAGCTTAGCAATGACGTTTTGGCTGGACATTATACGGGACAGACCGAGAAGCTGCTGGAGCAGGTTCGTGAAGAATTTAAAGCCATGGAGCTTCCCGCAACCCGGGAGGAATTTGAGATTCGTTCGGCATTATTACAGCTTACACATGAGCTTCATCAGTATTTGAAAATTGCGAAAAAGGACAAGGCCCCTACTCCAGTAAGAAATTAGAGTAAAGGCCTTGAGCGGCTACTATCCATGACGGACAGTAGCCTTTTCTTGTTCAGTGTCGGTTGAAGCCGGATGGTTTAAAGTCCGTTTGTGCCGAATTCGGTCTGTGATCCATAAGACAGCGGTGATCAGGCAAGGATACAGCATAGCCCATCCGACAAAGGGGAAAACGACCGCTGTAGAGATAAACGATATCCAACTAATGGCAACGCCCCAGCGACTACCACGTAGAAGTTTAATTCCTGCTGCGCAACCGCCGAGATAGGTCAGAATAAAGGTGGCGTTCGGGAACTGGATCAGGTTAGTGAGTGAAACAGTACCACTACCGTACAACACCATAATGATCACGAAGCAGACGCTAAGAAAAGCAATGCCTCCGATAGGGGTGTGGAATCGTTGGGATAACATGCCCATCCAGCGAAAGGCCTGTCCTTGCCGGGATAAAGCATAAGCGACACGTGAAGCGGCACCCACATAAGCAATAATAGTAGCGGTACAAATAAAGATACCCGTCAAGCCTGCAATTATCGCGCCCCATGGCCCAATAGCCCGACTAATCACCCATACGAGCGAAGCATCCGAACCCCCTGCAAGGTAACTTTGTGTGCCCACAGTAGCCAGCGCTGTTAAGAAATAAAGCAAACCAACAATGACGGCTGCAATGGTCACACCTCTAACGGCCGCCCGCCGGGGATTAGTGAATTCCTCTGACATATGGGACACGGCCTCCCAACCGATAAAGCACCAAAACAGAATCGCGGCCGCTTGACCGACGGAGAGCCAGCCATGTGGAGCAAACGGGGTGAAGTGGATTGTTTTCATCTGAGGAAGTGCTGCGGCAATGGCGAATATAAGGACAGCAACGATAGCTATGACGACTGCGATCTGAATACGTCCCGCGACCTTCATGCCGATCCAATTGATGATCAGGCCCACCGCCAGCATAGCAGCGGCTAACATCATGCGGCTTTCCTCTCCCCAGCCCATGGCTGCGGTCATATAGCCGGCTCCGGTGAGTGCGGCAACAGGAGCCCCAATCGGAACTGACATGAGAAAAAACCACCCGATATAAGCACCGGCACGTGGTGAAAAGGCCAACGTGACAAAATGCGATACTCCACCCGCATTCGGGAATTTGGCGGATAGAAGACCCATAGAAAGTGCCATTGGCAAGATGAGCAGGGTCATAAAACCCCATGCCAGCAGCGATGCCGGTCCCGCCATTTGGGCGGCAAGACCAGGCACAATCAATATTCCCGAACCCAGTACAGCTCCGATATAGAGTGCAATGGCCTGTGGAAGACCAATGGTGGATTGAAGTTTACTTTCACTTGTCATGCAGAAAAGCCTTCTTTCTATTGTTATTTTCTCCAGCTTATCAGATAATCAATCTATCGGAAAAACGGAATATAACGATTGCTTGCATCGAAAAAAACGATTGAAGGAGCGGATTATGGAATCGCGGCATTTGTTTACCTTTTTAAATGTAGTTGAGGCAGGCAGTTTTACGCGAGCAGCGCGTATACTGGATTATGCACAGTCGAGTATCACTGCTCAAATTCAAACGTTGGAGACTGAGTTGGGTACGCCGCTTTTTGATCGCATTGGCAAGAAAATCATGCTGACGGATGCCGGGCGACGTCTGCTGCCCTATGCGCAGGAAATTTCCAAGATGCATGCTATGGCTAAGGATGCGCTTCGTTCAGAAACGGAATTGGCAGGCACGCTGAAAATAGGAGCACCAGAGTCTCTGGCCGCTTTTCGTCTACCGAGTTTGATCCGTGAGTACAGGGAGCGGTATCCGAAGGTTAAAATTGTCCTCAAACCCGGCGAATGCTGGGAATTACGCGATTTGATCCGTTCCGGTGAGCTGGATTTGGCTTTTTTGCTTCAGCCCGAGACAGAGGATAGAGAACTGAATGTCACCACGCTTATTCACGAGCCGATGGCCTTGGTTGCGCCACTCGAGCATTCGCTGGTTACCTATACCCAGGTAGAGCCTGCCGACTTGAAGGATGAAACCATTTTGCATACAGAGGCAGGATGTACGTACCGTATCCTTTTTGAGCAGTATCTGAATAAACACGGTATTTTTTCAGACCCTAGCCTGGAATTTTGGAGTATTGAAGCCATCAAGCAGTGTGTCATGGCTGGGCTGGGTATTGCGTTGCTCCCGCTAGTAACGGTACAAAATGAGCTGCGAGAAGGTAAAATGGCGCGTTTAGCCTGGGATGACAGTGAACAGCAGGTGGCTACTCAGGTCGCTTATCACACGAAAAAGTGGAAATCCCCGGCTCTTAGCGAATTTTTACAGATCGTTGAGCAGCATGTAACACATTGGCGTGCATGAGTTCAAGCCATCACGGCATATGCTTATACAAATAATATTTTTTCCTTTTCGCCTATTCACTCAACATTCGCCCACAACCTGCATACATATGTATGGAATGATTGATTGTATGGAGGAGGTTCAAGAATGGCATTAAGTCATAAAAATCGTAGAGAGATTATTACCAAAGCGATCTGTGGTAAAGGTCGCAGATTCTCTACCGTAACCCATACCGTAACTCCGCCGAATAATCCGACGAGCATTTTAGGGGCATGGATTATTAACCACCAGTATGAAGCTGTGGCGGCGGGGGACGGCATTGAGGTCGTCGGGACGTATGATATCAATATTTGGTACTCATACGATAAAAACTCGCAGACCGATGTTGCCAAGGAAACGGTGTCGTACGTAGAAAATGTGCCGCTCTCGTATCTTGATCCGAAGCACCGGGCGTCTACAGTGGAAGTATCCGCCGAAGCTACACAGGAGCCGAGTTGCGTCGAGGCCAGTGTGTCTTCTGGAGGTGGCAGCGTAATGATCCGGGTCGAGCGGGAATTTGCGGTGGAGCTGGTAGCGGAAACGAAGATTGTTGTAGAAGTATTCCCGAATGGCAGCAGCGATGATTTTGACAAAGACTTTGATTTTGGAGCGGAAGAGGGGGACTATGAGGAGCTCGACCCCGACCTCATTGACGACGAGCTCTGACAGAAGCAACCAAAAAGAGGGCCGCTTTACTCTTGCGCCGGCTGATTCTGCGCAGGGGGCAAAGGCCCTCCTTTTTTGTTGTTGCGGGTTGAAATTGGATTGAAATCCGTACGTAGTTCGTAGGGGGGATATAATGCAGCAGCCAGGACAGGCGCTCATACGCTTCAGGCAGATGCCAAATGATGAAAAAAAGCGTAGACTGGAGCGTTCAGGCATAGCGGTGCAGTGGATGGATAGCAGTATAGCAGATTTTGCGATAGGCTACGCGGTGCAAATCCATCAACTGCGAGTATTGGAGATTCGTAGGCGTGCCATCGAAGGCCCTTCCAAAGTCCGCGCATACGATCTGTCTGAACTGGATCAACATTCACCGCTCTATGTCCGGATGGAGCGGCTAGCTGTACGTGCGTTGTATACACTGGGTTTGGACAGTGGTGAGGTGATGCTGACTCCGCTGGGGGAGCGCAGCTGTCAGGTGCGCGAAGTCTCGGCACAGCCATGGTTAAATGATAGACGTTTGGCCACGCTATATGAAATTGCTGCGCGCGAAGGGGATGTTGAGGGTGAGAATCTTTCAGCGCAACGAGGGAGAGATCGACTACTCATCGGAATGGACCCTGAATTTGTGCTGATTCGTATGCCAGAGGGACGGGTCGTGCCGGCCTCAAGATATTTGGGTCGTCTCGGCATAGCCGGCTGCGATGCTGTTACGCGTCGAGGACGAACGCTGTATCCAGTCGCTGAGCTTCGTCCAGCGCCGAGTGGAGATCCGGACCGTCTGCTGAAGCACCTGCGTCAAGCTTTTGCAACCGCAGCCCGGCGCATTACCGACCGCACACTCATCTGGCAGGCGGGGGGGATGCCGCAACCGGGTTTTCCACTGGGCGGACATCTGCATTTCAGCGGGGTTGCGCTAAACGGTGCCTTGCTCCGGGCACTGGATAACTATTTGGCACTGCCTTTGGCGCTACTGGAAGACAAGCGTGCGGCCCGGCGCAGACCGCATTATGGCAATTTGGGTGATTTTCGACGTCAGTCGTATGGAGGCTTTGAATATCGTACACTGCCCAGTTTTCTTATCTCGCCACAGCTAGCGAAAGGTGTGATTGGTATGGCGTTTCTCATTGCTACTCAATATCCGCGTTTGCAACGTAGGCCGCTGGGTGAAGAGGAGGCTCACAGAGCCTTTTATGAAGGAAATCAATTTGTGCTTAAGGAGTATATGGAACCTCTTATTTTGGATATGGTTTCACTGGAAATATACTCGCAATATGAAGCTTATGTAGCGCCATTGCTGGACAGCCTCCGCAAGGGGAAGCAGTGGGATGAATCACGGGATTTGCGCCCCTTTTGGAAGCTTACGTAAAATCAAGTGTCGACACCAGGAATGGTTTCATGTTATCGACTGTCATTTTTGATATAATGAGAGATAATTATAAGTTTAAACGGAACAAAGTGTGGGGGTTAGTAAACGGTATGTCTAAATATACACCGATGATTGAGCAATATTTATCCATAAAAGAGCAGGCTAAAGATGCATTTTTGTTTTTCCGTCTGGGAGATTTTTACGAGATGTTTTTCGATGATGCAATTCTTGCATCCAAGGAGCTGGAAATTACACTTACGGGTCGTGAGGGTGGCGCCACGGAAAAAATTCCGATGTGCGGCGTGCCTTATCATTCAGCGGAAAATTACATACAGCGCCTCATTGAGAAAGGTTATAAAGTGGCCATCTGTGAGCAAATGGAGGAAGCCTCAGCTACGAAGGGGATGGTGCGGCGGGATATTGTCCGCGTTGTGACCCCGGGTACAGTAATGGAAGGCAAGGTGCTGGGTGATAAATCCAACAACTACATGGTATGTGTCACAGAGACGGACGGGATGCTGGCTCTTGCGGCGTGCGACTTGTCAACAGGTGAATTGTATGTGACCTCTGTGCCTGATTCGAAAGAATGGCTACTAGATGAAATAAACATTTATGAGCCGTCCGAAATGTTGGGGGATGGTCATCTGCTTGATTTTGTGGCTTCCCGTATGTCCCCCGTTGGACGGCGTGTTGTGTATACGGCCTGGGACAAATCCAAGGATGATTTGGTTCGGGATCAATTTGGCGAAGCCACGTGGGCAAGGCTTACGGAGGAACGCAGACGGTGCGTATCACGCTTGATTTCCTATTTGAATGAAACGCAAAAAAGATCGTTAGGCCAATTGACCCAAATCTCCGTATATGAGCCAAACCATTTTATGATTCTGGATCCATTTACCCGCAGGAATCTGGAACTGGTGGAGACAGTACGTGAACGCTCCAAGAAAGGCTCGCTGCTGTGGCTGTTGGATCGCACAGAGACTTCCATGGGAGCGCGTCTGTTGCGTCGTTGGATCGACAAACCGTTGTTGAGCAGCAGTCTTATTGAGGAACGCTTGGAAGCAGTGGACAAGCTGTACCACCAGTTTATTTTCCGAGAGGATGTACGTGCTCAGCTTAAAGAGATTTACGATCTGGAGCGTCTGGTTGGGCGGATTGCCTTTGGTAGTGCTAATGCACGTGATCTGATCGCCCTCAAGCTGTCGCTGGCCCAAATTCCTTCTTTACGCGAGCTGTGCGCTGAATCTCCTTCGAAGACGCTGAGACGGATTGCACAAACGCTAGATAGCTGTACAGACCTGTGTGCGTTGATTGAGGAAGCGGTGGCGGATGAACCGCCGATTTCCGTAAGGGATGGAGGTCTTATTAAGGAAGGCTACCATCAGCGTCTGGACGAACTGCGCGAGGCGAGTGTCAACGGTAAACGTTGGATCGCTGAGCTAGAGGCCAAGGAACGTGCAGCAACCGGCATTCGGTCACTTAAAATTGGATACAACAAAGTATTTGGTTATTATATCGAGGTGACCAAATCCAATTTGGCTTCATTACCAGAAGGTAGATATGAACGCAAACAGACGTTGGCGAATGCGGAACGGTATATTACACCAGAGTTGAAGGAAAAGGAATCTCTAATTCTGGAAGCCGAGGATAAAATGGTTGATCTGGAGTACACGCTTTTCTCCGAGCTTCGCAGTAAATTGAACGCTGAAATTCCCCGTTTGCAAAAGCTGGCAGAGCAAGTGGCTGAAATTGACGTATATCAGTCGCTGGCATCGGTTAGTGCGGAACGGGGATTCGTGAAACCTGAGCTGACTACAGGATATGATTTTGTAGTGGAGCAGGGGCGCCATCCTGTGGTGGAGGCCGTAATGAAAGATGGTGGTTTTATCGCCAACAGCACGGTGTTGGAGGAAGGGGATGCGCATATTCTACTTATAACCGGGCCGAACATGGCTGGGAAAAGTACGTATATGCGTCAGGTCGCGCTTATTGCAATTATGGCTCAAATTGGCTGCTTTGTCCCTGCTGCACGTGCCAAGGTGCCGATGCTGGATCGCATTTTTACACGGATCGGCGCGGCGGATGATCTCATCGGTGGGCAGAGTACGTTTATGGTCGAAATGGCAGATATCCAAGTAATGACGGACAAGGCAACTCCGCGAAGCTTGATCATTATTGATGAACTGGGACGAGGTACGTCCACCAGTGAAGGAATGGCAATTGCACAGGCAGTTATCGAATTTGTCCATGACACGATCGGCTGTAAGGCGCTGGTATCCACGCATTTCCATGAGCTGGCACATTTGGAGCAAGGCCTGTCTTCGCTGCGAAATTACTCTATGGCCGTGCAGGAAAGCGGCGACAAGGTGAATTTCCTGCGCAAGCTCATACCGGGAGCAGCTAGCAGTAGCTATGGTATTTATTGTGCTCGGCTTGCAGGCTTGCCCAATAACATTATTGAGCGAGCAAATGGACTGCTGAATGGTTTTGAACAGGCAGCGGCTCAAGTAACGGCAGGTACGGAGATAGTAGTAGGAGGGAAGGAAGGGACTGATCTTCGTACAGTTTCAGGGACGGAAGATATTTCTTCTTTGATCGAATATAATTCAGGCCAGACATTGCGAGAAAGCGGAGAAACTGTATCATCAGCTCAGTCTTTATCACAGCAGGCCACCCTGGTAAAAGAAGATACTCTACAGACTGTGGAGGATTCCAGCACTTTGGAGCAAGGAGCAACCGAAGTGGTACAGCTGTCCATTTTCGGTGAGCAGGAGCTTGCCACCTCCAAGCCCCACGCAGAGGCAGTAGAGACTAATCCGATTGTGCGCCAAATTTTGCGCAAGGTGAAAAATGCTGATGTCATGAATATGACTCCCTTACAGGCAATGCAGCTATTAAATGATCTAAAAAACAAGGCCAATGGCCTGTAGTTAAAATAAGTGACATTATTCTTATTTTTCATCACACTTTGAAGGCAGGAGGAGGTTAAAAGGATGTCTAAAATTCGGGTACTGGATGAACATATTGCGAACCAGATTGCTGCCGGTGAGGTCGTGGAACGTCCAGCCTCCGTCGTGAAGGAGCTGGTGGAAAATGCGATTGATGCAGGCGGTACACGGGTGGACGTATGGGTAGAAGAGGGCGGCCTGCAAAGTATCCGGGTGACGGATAATGGAAGTGGCATTGAGCCTGAGGATGTGGAGACGGCATTCTATCGGCACGCGACAAGCAAAATTGGACATGGTCGCGACCTGTTTCAGATCACAAGTCTCGGCTTTCGGGGAGAGGCGTTGCCCAGTATAGCGGCTGTATCGAAAGTAGAGCTGCTTACAGCAGCCGGAGATGACGGGCGTGCCCGTAAATTAGTGATTGAGGGCGGTAAGCTGTTGCTTCACGAGGATGCTGCTAGTAGGCAAGGGACGGATTTTACCGTACGGGAGCTGTTTTATAACACACCTGCACGGCTGAAATATATGAAAACAATCCAGACAGAACTGGGACACATTTCGGATGTATTGTACCGAATGGCGCTATCGCACCCGGAAGTGGCCTTCACTTTGCGGCATAATGGCAATACATTGCTGCAAACGCTGGGCAATGGTGATTTGCTGCAGGTGATTGCCGCTATTTACGGAACTTCTGCGGCGAAATCCATGCTGCTGCTAGAAGGAGAGAGCCTCGATTACCGAATTAGCGGCTATGTCAGCCGTCCAGAGTGGACGAGATCAAATCGCAATGCGATCTCGACGGTAGTGAACGGACGTTTTGTGCGAAGCTACGGACTTAATCAGGCGTTGCTCAAGGCATATCATACCTTGTTGCCGATCAATCGTTTTCCGCTGGCTGTGATCCAACTGGAAATGCATCCTTCTTTGGTGGATGTTAACGTTCATCCTGCCAAGCTGGAGGTAAGGTTTAGCAAAGAAGCTGAACTGTTTCAGCTGGTTGAAGATTCGGTAAAAGCTGTCTTAGGGCAGCAAGTGCTGATTCCGAAGGCAGTCAAGCGCGAGATCGGTGGCAAGGACAGTGGCTCGTTTGTGCAGGAGCAGTTTCACTTCTCAAAGGGAAATGGTGCGGAAGGGGATGTTCCTTCCGGCAAAGACCGGGGGGGAGCACTGCCACTTTCCGTGACCTCGCCGGAGAGCCAGGAACCGCGCCAGTCCAATTACTTGAACAGGGACGAAGAGAATAACAGGGGTAGCCAGGAGCGTGAGCAACGTCCGAGCAGGGATAGCCTCTCAGCCATTGGACGGACAAACAACATTTCAGGTAAAAGTATTAGTGATGACGAACTGGATGCAGATTTTGTGGAAGAAAACAACGGAAGTGAAGTTAGAGGGGACGTGCCGCTCCCTGATGGAGCGACTGTACACTCGCCCGAAGGAGATAATGCCGCAATAGGCACATCTTCCTTATACAATGGAGGAATACAGGAAACGGCTGCTTCTGCTGCTTACCCATCTTCTATGCCGCCGATTGCAGGACACGCTACGGATTCCCGTCATTTTGCGGATCAGAAGCCGCGCCAGCAACGTCTGAATGCAGAGCAATTGGCAGCGGTGTCGGGGGAAGTTCCAGAGTTGCCCACTTTTCCTGAACTGAATTTAATCGGTCAGCACCACGGGACATATCTGATTGCACAGAACGACCAGGGCTTGTATTTAATTGATCAACATGCCGCACATGAACGAGTCAATTATGAATTTTATTATGAAAAATTCGGCAATCCCGAGTCGGTATCGCAGGAGCTGCTACTACCAATTACACTGGATTTTACGCCATCCGAGACAGAAAAGTTGAAAACAAGGCTGCACTGGTTTGAGCAGGCGGGGGTGTATTTGGAGCATTTTGGCGGTCAAACTTTCCGTGTCAGCTCTTACCCGTACTGGCTTCCCCAAGGGGAAGAAGCGGATGTTATTGAGGAAATGGCCGGATGGGTGCTGGAGGAAAGAGCCATTGATCTTGCTAAGCTGCGGGAAGCAGCCTCAATCATGTGCTCCTGCCGGGCTTCGATTAAAGCAAACCAGAAGCTGACTGATCGACAGGCTATCGTTCTGTTAGAGCGTTTGGCAGCGTGCAAACAACCATATACTTGCCCTCATGGGCGACCTATTGTGGTTTCCTTTTCCACATATGATTTAGAGAAGCTGTTTAAAAGAGTAATGTAAGGGAGTATATATATGTTTGAGGATCGGGAAAACCGTGAAGAAGAAGAGCAGTCGAGGCTACGGGAAAAGCAAGTCGAATTACTGGTCACGACAGGGGATTCCCCCTCGGCTGAGGTTATGGAGCGAGCGAAGCTGCTTGCAGCCGAGTTAGGGGTGCTGTATGCTCCTCGTCGTGGCATATCGGTAGCTAAGCTAATCGTGGCTCACAGAGTCCGTCAAGCGTTGGTTCTGGTGCAGGGCGGAGTGAGGCTGATTAGTCCAGAACAACCACCGATGGTTTTTCACCCGAGTATGGGCTTCATTCGCGCCAAACGGGTATTAAAGGGTGAACCTGACCCGATGTTGACGGCTGCCCGGATCGTCCCGGGTGATACGGTGCTGGACTGCACCGCAGGACTTGGTACGGATTCTCTTTTATTTTCAATTGGAACGGGATGCTCTGGACAAGTCACGGCTGTGGAGAGTTCTTTCCCCGTCTACGCTTTAATCAAGGATGGAATGAGGCATTACCGTTCCGGCAACGCTGAAGTAGATCAGGCCTTTTCCAACATTGATGTTCGTTTTGGACATCACTTGGACTATTTGCGTAGTTTGCCGGATCGCAGTATAGATATTATTTATTTCGACCCTATGTTTCGTGATCCGTTGCTCGATTCCAGCGCAATTGGTCCATTGAGAGGGTTGGCTAATCCAGACGCGTTGAATGAGGAAAGTATTGTTCATGCGAAACGGATTGCACGAAAAACAATTGTATTAAAAGAAAAACGGGGTAGCGGGGAATTTGCCCGCCTCGGCTTCCGTGTGGAGCAGCGGGGCACAACGAAAACTGTGTACGGAGTGATTGATATTGACAGTGGCACCTAAGCCTAAACTACTTGTTCTTGTTGGCCCGACTGCGGTTGGCAAGACGAAACTAAGCATCGAGATGGCTCGACAATTTGACGCAGAAATTATTTCCGGGGATTCCATGCAGGTATACCGTCATATGGACGTTGGAACGGCCAAAATTTCCGAACAGGAAATGGAAGGAATCAAGCACCATTTAATTGATATTCATGAGCCTGAATACCCATATTCAGTAGCCCAATTTCAGGAAGACTGTCGTCGACTCATACCTGATATTCAATCTAGAGGAAAGCTACCGTTTATCGTAGGCGGAACAGGTTTATATGTAGAATCAGTCTGCTATGAATACCAGTTTTCCGAGGTAGGGGCTGACGAAGCTTTTCGTCAGGAACAGCTTGACTATGCCGAACAGTTTGGAGCTGACGCGCTTCATGCGCGACTACAGGCGGTTGATCCCGAAAGTGCACTTCGTCTGCATCCTAATGATCGTCGTCGTGTCGTTCGGGCACTGGAAATTTACCATGTTAGCGGAACGACACTTAGCTCTCAACTTGCCAGTCAAAAAAAGGAATCTCCTTACCAACTCTGCATCGTAGGTTTGACAATGGATAGGCAAATGCTATATAAACGTATTGAAGACCGAATTGACGGGATGCTCGATCAAGGGCTTGTTGCTGAGGTAACCTCCTTAATGGAACGGGGAGTGCGAAGCGATGCCATCTCCATGCAAGGTCTAGGCTATAAAGAGATATCCTCCTACCTGCGGGGAGAGGTGTCTTTGGAAGAGGCGGTGACTTGGCTAAAACGGGATACGCGTCATTTTGCGAAGCGACAGCTCTCGTGGTTTCGCCATATGAAGGATATCCAGTGGGTAGATGTCACTGATTTCGGAAATTTTTCTGCTCATGCAGCCCGAATACACGAAATTATAGCAGGAAAGTTCCGGACAGACCTTGAATATACTTCAAAACAATCCAAATGATTATTGGGGGTACGGCTAAAATGAACAAGTCCATTAATATCCAAGATACGTTTCTGAATCAATTGCGCAAGGATTCTATACCTGTAACGGTATACCTCATCAATGGATTTCAGGTGCGAGGGACGATTAAAGCATTTGACAATTTTACGATTGTGATCGACTCGGATGGAAAGCAGCAGCTGATTTACAAGCATGCCATCTCCACCTTTACACCGCAACGCAATGTATCGCTTGTACAGCAACAGGATAGCGCTAGCGATAACTGATTACGGCTTGACGGTCGTCCGGGTTCATGAAACTTTTCAGGCGTCCGTCTCGTCTAACTGTATAGGAATGTGACCGGGAGCAACCTGATCAGGGTTGTTCTTTTCATTCCGTTTACTTTCAAGCTGCCGACAGCAAGCTTTAAGCTTATGTTAGGTACCATATGATTATTCGCGAAAGGGAGTCAGGGGAATGCCAAACGATTCATTGTCCAGATCCGGCAATCGCAATAGAAACACATCTAAAGAGAAGCCGAAGGGCAAGAAAAAGAAAATTACAGGTAAGCGAATTGGATGGACGCTGTTTATTACCGCGGCGGTAGCTATATTTTGCGCACTTGGTGGCTATTTATTTGTCATGGTAAATGGCGAAAAAATTTACGATGCGAACAAGGACAAAATCACAGTGAATGAGACATCAAAGGTTTATGACCGCAACGGTGTGCTCATGGGTGAGTTGTCTGTGCAAAAAAGTGATCCTGTCAAAAGTGAAGAAATACCAGACTTGCTCAAAAAAGCTTTTATTGCAACCGAGGATAAGCGTTTTATGGAACATCAAGGAGTTGATATTTGGTCTATCGGCCGGGCAGCCGTTAAGGATATCGTGGCCCGTTCGGCAGTGGAGGGCGGCAGTACGCTAACTCAGCAGCTGGCCAAAAACTTGTTTTTGACACGTGACAAAACCTTTTTCCGTAAAGCGACAGAGGTATCCATCGCAATGGCGCTGGAGCGGAGGTTGACTAAAGATGAAATTATTACTCTCTACTTAAATCGGATTTGGTTTGGACGCTCCTATTCTGGAATTAAGGCAGCGTCGGAAGGTTATTTTGGGCAAACCAACTTAAAAGAATTAAAATTGTGGCAAATTGCTACACTGGCAGCTATTCCGAAAGGGCCATCCAAGTATAATCCGATCAGTAACCCGGAGAACTCGAAGGCACGACGTGCGGTGGTTCTCCAGCTGATGTTTGAGCAGGGGATGATTGGAAAGCAAGAGATGGAAGAGGCCAAGGCTGTAAATTACAATTACAAACAACCAGAAAAAGTTCAAAAGTATCAAAATTTTATGGAATACGTCATGGATGAGGCAGAGGATGCACTGCCAGGAGTTAGCGGCAATGATCTGATTATTGGCGGTTACAAAATTCATACCACAATGGATGCCCAGGCTCAAAATGCGCTGGATCAGGCGATGGCAGATGATGACATGTTCGAAAAAAGTCCTGACGATCAGCCAGTTCAAGCTTCGATGGTCATTATTAACAACCAGACAGGTGGAATTGCCGCGATGGCACCCGGACGGGATTACAAAAAGGGAACCTTCAATCGTGCGACACAGAGCCGCAGACAGCCAGGATCGGCCTTCAAGCCGATTGTAGCCTATGCGCCAGCTCTCGAATCCGGTAAATTTACGATGGATACTCCTTTGAGTAACGAACGCCAGAGCTTTAACGGATACAGTCCGAAAAACTTGCATGGTTACTCGTCGACCATCAGCATGCTCGACGCGATTACGAAGTCTGAAAATATTCCGCCTGTATGGTTGCTGAACCAAATCGGTGTGGAAAAAGGGGTTCAATTTGCCGAGAGCGTAGGCATTCCGATGGACAAAAACGATCACTCACTTGCTATCGCATTGGGTGGATTAAGCAAAGGGACGAATACCCTTGAAATGGCGCAGGCGTACAGCTCATTTGCCAATAAAGGACAATTCCAAAAGGCTTATTCTATTAAGCAAATTAACAATAGTGATGATCAAGTAGTTTATACTCATGAAGAGGAAACTAAATCTGTAATGAGTGAAAAAACGGCTTATGAAATGACAAAAATGATGCAAAATGTAGTCAATAGCGGCACAGGTCGCAAAGCACGCATTGACTGGCCTGTAGCCGGTAAAACGGGTACGACCCAAAGTGGAATTAGCGGTAATAGTGGTAACCGGGACATCTGGTTTGTCGGTTATACGCCAGAATATACCGGAGCAGTATGGATGGGTTATGATAAGCCGGACAGTAAACATATGCTCAGAAACTATAGTGGGCAGTCGGCAGCCTTTTTCGGAAGGGTCATGGGTGAAGCTCTCAAGGGGCATCCGGTTACGCAATTCAGCGAGCCGAAGGGATATGAACCACCAGTTGAGCAGAAGCCAGAAGAGCCGGTTCAGGCTACCGCTCCAAGCGGGCTGAGCGGGTCTTATAGTCAGGACACCCAAATTGTATCGTTGTCCTGGAATGCGGCAGAGGGAGACAATGTACAATACCGTGTTTATCGTAAAGAGTCTTCCGAAGGAAGCTTCAGGACGATTATGGAGGCGATGAGAGGCACGAGTGGCGAAGATACGTCTCCTGTAGCTGGAAAAACGTATCAATACTATGTCGTAGCTTATGGAACGGATGGTAAAGAATCCGCAGCTTCGAATACGATTAGTGTAGAAATTCCGACAGAGACTACTCCGATAGATCCGCAGCTAGGAAATGATCCTAATCAGGATGGAACTGTACCGGATAATGGCGAGAATATAGATGGTCAGGACGGCACAGACCAGGGGAATACGACTCCTGGAGGTACTGATAACGGTACTGGTTCTGACCAAGTACCAACGTCTCCTGGAGGTAACAATGGAAATGGTACTGGAGGCACAGGCAACAGTAACGACAATTTTGGGAACGGAAACGATACAAATACGGGGAATGGTCAGACGACTACGCCGGATTCAGGTATAACTGATGAAAATACTATGACCAATCCAGAAAATACAGATGCATCTACCACAGGTGCTATTATGGATGGAAGTCAGGAAAGCAAATCCAACGGTCATTCAAACTCCAATCGTGGACGTCACAACCGGGATTAGCAAATATGTTTTATGTAAGATGATATTGGCTTCAAATCAAAGGTATTTTCGGACTGTTTTGACAGTCTGAAAATACCTTTTTTGCTGTAATACAGGGGTTCTTTTTGAGTGTACAGTTTAAATATGGTAAGCTGGTTTTACCAATGTTGGAGAGGAACATCATTTATGAAGCGCAAATTCGGAGACCGGGCCAACTGGCGCAGAATCACCAATCGCAAGTTTGCTTGCCGGTATGTAGAAAGTGACGCGTTTACAGGATATATGACCCTGTATACCATTTTGAGTCTCAAGGAGCCGTTATGGAAGAGTTACGGTGGTCATACGTTTTGCATAGCCGATAAAGGATATTCCTGGCTGCAATATTATCCAAAAGGTGAGCACTATGTGGTGACTGCTATGTTTGACAATCGGGAGCAAATCGTTGAATGGTATATTGATACCTGCCGAAATCAGGGTGTGACCGATCAAGGAGTCCCTTGGTTTGACGATCTGTATTTGGATGTTGTGGTGCTTAAAAACGGTGAAATCTTCCTGGTGGATGAGGATGAATTGGAGGAGGCATTACAACGGGGGCATATCTCAACGCAAGAGGCAGAATTGGCTAACCGTACAGCGGCTGATGTGTTACATCAGATAGATGCCCACGTGTTCCCTTATTTTAAAATGTCGCTGAAACACCGAGCAGAATGGTTTCACAACGGTGATTTCAAGAGAGAACGGTGAAAGTTTTGCAGTGGATTAAAGACATCGGGCCCCAACGCCCTGAGTTGAAAAGCAGGCAGAGTCGCCTTAAGAAAATATCTATGGTAACCAAGCGTCTTGTACTTTCTTTGATAATTTTCATTTTGATCGGATTGGTATGGGCAGGAATCCGAGTGTGGAACATGAATACGGCCGCCTCTACCACTCCGCTCCAGCAAGTGCAAATTGGTATCGTATTAGGTGCTTCTATGTGGGGGGCTGAGCCCAGTCCTGGATTGAAGGAAAGGCTGGAAGAAGCCTTGCGCTTATACCGCAACGGGACGGTACAGCATCTAATTGTAAGTGGTGGACTGGATAAACCCGATTTTCCGTATACGGAGGCTGAGGGCATGCAACGCTATTTGGTAGATAGAGGGGTCCCTGTACAGCATATTTTGTTGGAAAACCATGCGACCAGTACTTACGAAAATCTGCTCTATAGCCAGCGCATTATGAAGGAATATGGATGGACCTCTACCGTGATCATCACACATAGCTATCATGGCCCTCGGGCGATGGAGATTGCTCAATTCTTAAAGTTTGATCATCCTCAGATGGCTCTGACGGAATCTAAAGTGCTGAATATGCCAATTCATCAATCAAGAGAAGTATTGGCATACGCTAAATGGACGCTGCAACGGTGGTGGATCAGCGCTCAAACTTGGGTTGCCTGAATTAAAGAAAAGGCTTTGTGCACGTTCCCGTTGCTTTTATGCTAATAAGGACATGCCAGACCGAATACATTAATAGGGTAAGCTGTGCCTGAAGAAATGTTGAGGTGATGGATGCATGAACGGACGGGGAATCGCCGCGGGCAAGCGGTCGGAGGAGAGACCTTCCAGACAAATTAATGTCGTGCTGCGTAGCCCGGAGCCGATAGCTTCGGTGACTGTGGACGAGACGGAAGCAGTGGCTTCAACCAAGTCACAGGCGCTACCGCAGTATCTCAGTCTTTATCAGGAAATTCAGAAAGAACTCGATCATCTCGTCGGCTTGGATAACATCAAAGACCTGGTATTTGAGGTATATGCCTTTTTGCAAATCGCCCATATGCGTACGGATGCAGGACTGTTGAGCAATGCACACGTGTATCACATGATTTTCAAAGGAAATCCAGGTACAGGGAAAACGACAGTGGCCCGCATTATCGCTAAAATGCTGCAAAAAATGGGGGTACTGAGCAAAGGTCATCTGATTGAGGTGGAGAGGGCTGATCTGGTCGGTGAGTATATTGGTCACACGGCGCAAAAAACGCGAGATCTGGTAAAGAAATCTCTTGGCGGCGTGTTGTTCATTGATGAGGCTTACAGTTTGGCACGCGGAGGGGAAAAGGATTTTGGAAAAGAAGCGATTGATACCTTGGTAAAGTCCATGGAAGATCAAAAAAATCAATTTATTTTGATTCTCGCTGGATACTCGGGGGAAATGGACTTTTTTTTACGAACGAATCCTGGTCTTCCTTCTCGCTTTCCAATTCAGTTGGATTTTCCTGATTATACTGTGGATCAGCTCATCCAAATTTCCGAGATGATGGCCAAGGAGCGGGATTATATTCTCATGCCTCAGTCCATAATTAAAATGAAGGAGCATTTGCTAAACGAGCGTAATGACAGTCTTCATGCATTTAGTAATGCACGCTATGTTCGTAATGTGATTGAAAAAGCGATTCGGCACCAAGCTGTCAGGTTGCTTAATCAGTACAGGAGCGGGCAACCCGGCAAACAGGAATTGATGACGCTGCGTCCAGAGGATTTGAAAATGGACAAAAGATAGGCGATAATAGGAATCTGAATCACATCGAATGGTATGACATGGAACGGGGGCCGACCTGAACATCAGGTCGGTCTCTGTTCGAGAGTTGACATGAAAATAAAGGAGCAAACAATATGGCGAACTCCACTCATGATACACAAACCGAAATGCAGGACAAGGCGGTTCTGGTCAGTCTGATTACGGATGAAGTCAAACGATCTGGTATTAATACGGAATACTCGTTGGATGAGCTGGTGAAACTGGCTGAGACAGCGGGAGTTGAGGTACTGAGCGTCCTGACACAGAATAAGGAAGCCAAGGACTCAAAATGGTTTATTGGTAAAGGAAAAGTAGAGGAATTGCGTGCAGTTGCTGAAGAATTGGGAGCGAATACAGCTATTTTTGATCAGGAGCTCTCGGGGGCCCAAGTACGGAATCTGGAAGAAAGTCTGGATCTCAAAATTATTGACCGTACACAGTTGATTCTGGACATTTTTGCTCAACGTGCAAAAACCCGGGAAGGTATTATTCAGGTTGAACTGGCGCAGTTGTCATATTTACTCCCCCGTTTGTCTGGACATGGCAAAAACCTCTCGCGTCTTGGCGGCGGAATCGGAACACGTGGTCCTGGTGAAAGCAAGCTGGAGACAGACCGTCGTCATATCCGTGACCGAATCAGTGATCTGAAACGCCAATTGGAGGAAGTGACCCGTCACCGGTATTTGCACAGGGAGCGCAGACAAAAGAGCGGTATTGTTCAGGTTGCACTTGTTGGCTATACCAATGCGGGCAAATCGACGCTGTTGAAGCAACTGACAGCAGCCGATGTATATATTGAGAACCAACTGTTTGCGACGCTGGATCCTACCTCCAGAACAATGGAACTTCCGAGTGGAAAAGAAGTTATTCTTACGGATACGGTCGGTTTTATTCAAAATCTTCCTCATGATTTGGTGGCTTCCTTCCGGGCTACTTTGGAGGAGGCGAATGAGGCACATCTCATTTTGCATGTCGTGGATGCGTCTTCGGATATGCGAGACGAACAGATGAAAGTTGTAGAGACGATCTTGCAGCAGCTAGGGGCTGCGGACAAGCCTCAGATCGTATTATTTAACAAAAAAGATGCCTGTACTCCTGAGCAACTCGAAATGCTTCCTTCCGGGGAGGGTTATTTGAAAATCAGCGCTTTTGATGAAGGGGATTTGCTGGGCATTCGCGAACTGATTCAAGAGCATCTGAGTGGTGATACGCTGAGATTTCGTATTCCTGCGGAACGTGGAGATTTAACATCGGTGCTTTATCGAATTGGAGATGTACTACTGACAGAGTATGATGGCAATGATGTCATTTATGAAGTTGAAATTCAAAGAGGCGAGTACGAAAAGTATGGTCATGCGCTCAGCGAGTTCACAGAAGGTTAACATCTAATGATGTTTTTGGGTCAATAAAATGATAATGCTCATCGTTCAAAGTGAACAATAATATAACATGAATAGCCTAAGGCTGCGTAAGAGAGAGGGTCAAGAAAGTAAATGGTAGTTTTTAGTCCAGAAATACAGCAAATTCAGGAAACGGCAGAACATAAAATACAAGAACGTATACAGCACATAGATCATATTGTAGATTCAAATCAGTGGAAGGTAATTCAGGCATTCCAGCGGAAGCAAGTGAGCGATTTCCACTTTGCGGGTTCGACGGGATATGCTTACAATGACCGGGGACGTGAGGTGCTGGAAGAAGTCTATGCGGAAGTGTTCGGTGCGGAGGCAGCGTTGGTGCGTCCGCATTTTGCTTCGGGTACTCATACAATTGCCACTGCTTTATTTGGTGTGCTGCGTCCAGGGGATGAACTGTTGTACATTACTGGGAGGCCTTATGATACCCTGCATAAAGTGATTGGTAAGCCCGGCGACGGAACAGGATCATTGCAAGATTTTGGCGTTACTTATGGGGAAACCTCACTAACAGCGGAAGGTAAAGTGGACTGGGAAGCGGTGGAGTCTGCGATCCATGCCAATACCAAAGTGATCGGTATTCAGCGTTCACGCGGTTATGATTGGAGAGCTTCGTTTAGTGTAGCAGATATTGAAGAAATGACAGCACGTGTGAAGGAAATAAAACCTGACGTCATTGTCTTTGTTGACAATTGCTACGGTGAATTTACCGAGAAGCTGGAACCTACTCAAGTCGGTGTCGATTTGATGGCAGGTTCGTTGATTAAAAATCCCGGTGGTGGCATTGCAGAAACGGGTGGATATATCTGCGGCAAACAAAAGTATGTAGAACTGGCATCCTACCGATTAACTGCACCTGGAATTGGTGGAGAAGTAGGAGCCATGCTAGGTACTACACGAGGCATATTTCAGGGACTATTCCTTGCTCCAACACTGGTTGGGCAAGCGGTTAAAGGGAGCGTATTCGCAGCTGCGGTCTTTGAAGAGATGGGATTTGAGACCAAACCTGCCTGGCATGAAGAGCGTACGGATTTGATTCAGGCTATTTCTTTTAGTGGACCAGAGCATCTAATTGCTTTTGTACAGGGCATTCAGCGTGCGGCTGCTGTGGATAGCCATGTGGTGCCGGAGCCGTGGGATATGCCTGGTTATGAGCATCCAGTTATCATGGCTGCAGGTACGTTCATACAAGGAGGAAGTTTGGAACTATCCGCAGATGCCCCTATTCGTGAGCCTTATATTGGTTACATGCAAGGGGGGTTAACCTACTCTCATGTTAAATTTGGAGTGCTTATGGCTCTGCAAACGATGAAAGAACGTAAATTATTGTGAGTTTTTCTAACATGTCATTGACACTTTGCATCAGCTAAATGTACAATAAGGTGTATAATAGATCACTGGAAGGTTGATGACAAATGGGCGACGAAATTCGCAGAAATATGGCCTTATTTCCAATAGGTATTGTCATGAAGCTAACGGACTTGTCAGCGCGTCAGATTCGTTATTATGAACAGCATAACTTGATAGTTCCTGCCCGTACATCGGGAAACCAACGTCTTTTTTCTTTTAATGACGTAGAGCGTCTGCTTGAAATTAAGGCGTTGATCGAGAAGGGTGTTAACATTGCGGGAATTAAACAAGTCATGAATCCGGTTACCAAGGAATCGGAGGAAGCTACGGTTATTACTGCAGATACGGAAGTTAAACGCCGTGAAATGTCTGATACTCAGCTTCACCGCTTGCTGAAACAACAACTTGTTGCAGGCAAAAGGCCAGGACAGGTATCCCTGATCCAAGGTGAATTATCACGGTTCTTCAATAAGAGATAATGTCTTGACTTACCTCTTGGTATAAGGTTGCCTTACTTTAAAACCTGGTCTCATCATTTAAGTAATTTATAGAACAACTGATTCGTATATAGTCGTTACAGAAAGGGAGAGGTTAGAGTGAGTTATAGCAGAGAAGATATCCTTCGGATTGCGAAAGAGGAAAATGTTCGTTTTATTCGTTTGCAATTCACAGATTTGCTGGGCACTATTAAAAACGTTGAAATTCCGGTTAGTCAACTGGAAAAGGCATTGGATAATAAAATGATGTTTGACGGATCTTCCATAGAAGGTTATGTGCGTATTGAAGAATCTGATATGTATTTATATCCGGATTTGGACACTTGGGTTGTATTCCCTTGGGTAACCTCGGATCGTGTAGCTCGTTTGATCTGCGATATTTACAAGCCGGATGGAGTCCCGTTTGCAGGTGACCCACGGGGCATCTTGAAACGTGTACTTAAGGAAGCCGAAGAGCTGGGATACACTTCGATGAATGTCGGACCAGAGCCTGAATTCTTCTTGTTCAAAACGGATGAAAAAGGCGAGCCAACTACAGAACTGAATGACCAAGGCGGGTATTTTGACCTGGCTCCGATGGATCTGGGTGAAAACTGCCGTCGTGAAATTGTACTTAAGCTTGAAGAGATGGGCTTCGAAATTGAAGCATCCCATCATGAAGTTGCACCTGGTCAGCATGAGATTGACTTTAAATATGCAGACGCGATTAAAGCTGCGGACCAGATTCAAACGTTCAAGCTCGTTGTTAAGACGATTGCTCGTCAGCATGGTTTGCATGCTACCTTTATGCCAAAACCTTTGTTTGGTGTAAATGGCTCTGGTATGCACTGCAATCAATCGTTGTTTAAGGACAATGAAAACGTATTTTATGATGAAACGGACGAACTCGGATTAAGCCAGACGGCCCGCCACTATATGGCTGGTATTCTGAAACATGCACGTGCAATGGCAGCGATCACGAATCCAACAGTAAATTCCTACAAACGTCTCGTACCTGGTTATGAAGCGCCTTGTTATGTGGCTTGGTCTGCAAGCAATCGCAGTCCAATGATTCGGATTCCCGCGTCTCGTGGTCTGAGCACTCGCGTCGAAGTTCGTAACCCTGATCCGGCAGCGAATCCTTATTTGGCCTTGGCAGTGATGCTGAGAGCTGGTTTGGATGGGATCAAACGTCAGTTGGCTCTGCCAGCTCCGATTGATCGTAACATTTACGTGATGTCTGAAGAAGAGCGGATTGAAGAAGGCATTCCAAGTCTGCCTGCAGACTTGAAAGAAGCTTTGTCTGAACTTATTCGTAGCGAAGTTATCTCTGACGCACTGGGTGACCATGCATTGGCCTACTTCTATGAGCTTAAGGAAATTGAATGGGATATGTACCGAACCCAAGTTCATCAATGGGAACGTGATCAATATCTGACGCTTTACTAAAATGGGAAATCCCTTGGCGCTCTAAGCGTTGAGGGATTTTTGCTTTGGGGGTAGTATATGGATATTATGAAGTTGAATTATAAAGCGCCCCCAAATTGCCCCCAAACTTTTTATTATCGAAATAAATTCTCAGTAAAAGACTCATATTTCCCCATGTTATTCGATTCTATTTTTTTTGAAATATGAGCATAGATGTCTGATGTTACTTGGATGCTACCATGTCCCAAGCGTTCCTGCCATATTTCATATCAGCACCAGCTTCTAATTGCAATACTGCGTGCGTATGTCGAAGAGAATGGATAGGTAAGGGGGGGAGTGCCGTTCGTTTTAATATCCTAGAAAATGAATTGAACAAAGACGATTTCGGGATCGGACTTCCATCTGTACGACACATAATTAGATTAAGATCATGCCTATACATTTCGCCTAAAGTGATCTTGTTTTGATTTTGAACATTTAGGTGGTGTCTTAATGCAGCCAATAAGGTGTTACTTATTTTTAAGGTTCTTTTTGAGTTGAATGTCTTTGTATCACCAAATAAATCATCAGGATTCTCAGGGAGATCGTAATCTAAAGTTTTACTAACGGTTGCCAAGCCATTTTTTAGATCAATGTCTGGCCACTGTAACGTGCCAACTTCTCCTTTTCGCATACCTGTTCTAACATAAACATAAAGAAAAACCAATAAATATATCCGTATTTTTTTGCATTTGCTAGAAATTCAGGAATGTGCTCTGACTCAATAAATTTTACTTTATCTGATTTCTTAATCCCCCTGATAGTCACACCTTCACACGGATTCTTATCCAGTTTACCGAGCGTAACAGCCTTTTCTAGCGCGTCATGCATAGTGGAATGTATGAGTTCTACTATACGTCTGCTATAAACTTTATCCCCTCTACCTTTACTCTTAGAAAGCTTATTTATGAATTTTTGATACATGAGCGGCTTTAATTTTTGTAATGTGATTTTTTTGAAGTGGGGTTTTATGTGCTTTTCAATGTTGTACTCATGAAGATTCAACGTATTATGGAGACGTTCTTTGGTGGAACTTCCCGATTGAAGAACCACCATATTGCGGTACTCCATTGGATGCAGACTGGCCGGATTATCATACACATTGGACGCCAATAACCATACCTATAATGGATAGAAAGGAGTAAGGACATGCCGGAAGTATTTAAAATGCCAAAGTATCCATGTGCATTCTGTAAAAAACGAGAGGCGACACAGCTTTGTGATTTCATAATTGACCACTACTTCACAACAGCTAAGGATGAAAAAGGACGAATGATCGGTATGCAACATGAAACATGAAACATGCAATAAGGGCGGCAGTGGCAAGTGCATGACGGAGGGTTAGGGCGCATTCAAAACTAAATATGAGACAAGGACTCAGCTGTCTAAATGACGATAGTTCTCTAAATAACTGAGACAATCATCATTTAGACCGCTTTGAAATTACTAATTATTCCTGTGTAATTGATCAAACTTAGGGCCAACATTCTTCATGTTTTCTAAAGTAGCGTAATAAGCTTTATACCCCCCTACAATTAAGAAAACAACGAACATGATTGATAGGATTAAAGATAGACAAAATTGGATAGCCCTTTCATTCATTTAACTTATCACCTCCTTACGACCTAATACTTTCGACGCATAAAAAGGTATATCCTTCCTAAGCGTCGAATCCTGTTAGAAAGAAGAGGGGGTGAAAAGAATGTTGCCAGGATTTATAATTGGATATACAACACATATTGGATTAGAAGAATTTACTCGTGAAGGTGTCGTTAGAATTAAAACCAAGTCTGACGAGCATGGTGCAATGCCATAGTGGTTCCGAGAGAAGCCCTTTTTGACTATGAGCATTATGATGAAGAAACGCCATCACCTACAATAGGAGTTAACCTTAATCAAAAAAATATTATGACTAAGCAATAGTAACAGCAAGCTGCCAATAGGCGGCTTTTTTATTTGTTCAGGAAACTTTTCCTTGGCTTAATTTACATGCAATAACATACATAAAACCGCAGTAATAACGAATTAGAAAAAGGATATATTGTATCCATAAAATAACGTAAATTCGAGGTCGCTGAAAAGCGGCCTTTTTGCATTGGAGGAAAGTAATATGCCAATTAAATCTTCACGGAGACCCCGCCTGTCCTGGCTAGGTCACCACGTCAACCCGTTTTATGTAATGGATGTGTCTGGGGCGATTGGACTGGTACTAAACAATTATGTATGTTTCCATCCTCTGTTCAAACAAACATGAAAGGAGCGAAATGCAGTGAACCTCGTTCAGCCGATCCGCGATTCTAAAAAGCTGGAGGCCATTAAGCAATATTTGAAAGAGAAAAATGAACGGGACTACATTTTTTTTTGATTGGAATCAACACAGGATTGCGTATATCGGATATTTTACCCTTGAAGGTCAGCTCAGTTAAAGGAAGCCATATTGTAATTGCTGAAAAGAAAACGAAGAAAAGAAAGAACATCCCCATTCGAGAAAACCTTCGCAAAGAGCTTGATGCAATATATATCCGGTAAACTGGATAGCGATTATTTATTCCCGAGTCGCAATAAAAGGAGAAGATCCGAGATTGTGCCGATCAGCAGCAGTATGGCTTACAAAATACTGAATGGTGTAGCCCGGAAGTTCGGATTGAAGGAAATAGGAACTCATTCTATGAGAAAGACATGCGGGTACTATTTTTATAACGAAACGAAGGATATAGCGTTACTAATGGATCTGTTCAATCACACTGAACAGAAGGTGACATTACGTTATGTAGGTATCCTTCAGGACACTTTAGACGATGTTTTGAAGGATTTTGAGTTGTAGCAATTCTCTACAATAGGGTAACCGTGAATTCAAAATGGGAAAAGGACAACAAAACAAATAGCACCAAGCAATCTACGTGTTTTATGAGTTACCGAGAATATATAGTATAGTGAATTAGTTTTACATTATTTAGTTTAACAAGTGCTAGTTTTCTAGTAGTTAGAACAACATCACGAATAAATGCAAGTGGAGCGCTAGATTTATTTTTAGGCCTCCGCGTTAAAACCAACTCGAATACTTTGGTGGTGGTGAAAATTAAGTGAGCAGAGAACGAAATCCAAACCGGAAAAAGGCGCTGAAAATGTGGTTGGATAGCGGACGTAAAATGAAACTTAAGGATATAGCGTTAAAGCTGGGTGTGAGCGATTCCCGCATCCGCAAATGGAAGGCACTGGACAAGTGGAGCGAGCTTCCCGAAAAAAGAAAACGCGGGGGGCAAACAGGTAATAGGAATGCAAAAGGGAATAAGGGCGGAAGTGGTGGCCCTCCTGGGAACGACAAAGCAGTCACACATGGATTCTTCCGTAAATTTATGCCTCAGAATCCTGAGTTTCTTGAAATCATGGACGCAGTTCAAGAAATGGACCCAGTTGAAATGATCTGGTACAACATAACAACCCAATTCCAAGCCATCGTATGGGCACAACGAATTATGTTTGTTGAGGATAAAGGGGGAAATGATTAAAGAACTTAAAAAAGTCGAATATGAAATACACAATAAAGGCACTAGGAAAGAGAAGAAGCTTGAGCAAGTAGCAATTAAAGAAGAACATGAATTTCAATTTTCATGGGACCGTTATTCCGGGGTTTTATAGCACGCGCAGGCGGCAAGGAACCAGTTAACCAGCGGAAACATGAAACAGCCTGGTCAGAAACCCTTGCGCGGTTCAATTCCGCAGCGTGTCTTCTATTTTTCCATCGATGGGAGAGGTATTGTGAAAAAGAGTCCGAAAACAGGAAAATGTATGCTTTGCAATGACCCTAATCCGAACCGGGAGAACACAACAATGGGCGCATCCTTTTGTAATACGTGCTGGGAAACTATGAAGTCCGGTGATGAGGATAAACTGGGTGAGAGAATTGTCTGGGACGAGTGTTTGATGGAAATAAAATGTTAGACCGTGAAAATATAGTTCTAGACTGGCAGCGGCGGCGTTAAGCCAACGGGCAGGATGGTAGATAAAATATGTTATCATTGGATTGTGCAAAGCTTATTCCGCCTATTCGAAGGGAGATTAGTAGAAATGCAAAGTGCTCAACAGGTGCTAACAAATTATTTTCAAGCATTAGGAAGCAAACAGATTGATAAAGTGATCGAATTGGTTCATGATGAAGCGAAATTTATTATTCTTAAAAAAGAGCCTTCTAATAAAATTCCTTTATACGGCACATTTCATGGAAAAGAAGGTGTTAGAAATTATTTAAACTTATTAGAAGAAGCAGAACAAATAGAGAGTTTTGTCCTTCACAAACTCATCGGTAATAAGGAAGCAGCGTGTGCATGGGGGAATTTCCGCATCAAGGTCAATGTAACCGGGAAAGTGTTCGAGAGTGATTGGGCAATTATTTGCGAAGTAGAACAGGAGAAGATAAGGTTTTTTCAAATCTTCGAAGATACTGCCGCACTAGAAGAAGCTTTTGATTTAAGAGACTGTTGATATGTTAGTGCAGCTACACATCACTATGCTGAGTAATCATACGAAAACGTAGGTTATTGGCCGGCAACATATCGAATTTGGTCAAGTAATGCGTTACGCTAACGAAGAACGTTAATAGAATGATAACAGCGGCAGTCTAAGACTAATATCGAGAAAGTGAGCAAAAGCCAGCTTATAATGGTTTAATTGCCCATTTTCCGGTATTGTCCGGTCTTAGTTCTTTGACGGCCATTTTCTAATATCAGTAAAATGGTCTTGTTTGTTACTAAGTACAAATGCTTTTATGCAACAGCGTAGCGTTTTGCATCCCGCTTGCGGGAATAGAACCTATCGCTGTTTCTTTTTTCGGGTTTTAAATAAGCGCCTCGGTTCATTTGGTGCTCTAAATACATAGGCAGATACAAGTCACTCATTTGGGTGGCTTCTTTTATTGCCTTGAAAGGATTTTTGGTTTGAAGAAGAAGCAGAAGAAAGGAATTTTGCTATACATGAAAGGACCACCAAAAAAGCCAAAAAAATGCAAAGGTTGTGTATGGGGGAAGTGGGATGGGGTTAAGCAGTTTTGTTCCCGTACAGCTTGTGTGAAAGAATGAATTAATCCCATCTAAAATATCTTGCCTTACACAACGTTACACTTCTATGCATAGGCTATCAGGAAGTAAAAACTTTCTGAGGAGTGTGACAAAAATGTATTATACCCACGGGGGAATACAGTATTACCCAGCAGGTAGACCGCCACAACAGCATATTATAAATCCAAATCAGGTTAAAAATTACCTAAATCAAGCCGTTGATATGAGGATGAGTAATGGACACCGTCTTTGTAACGTCTTTATTACGTATGTGTCTCCGCAGACAGATAAAACACAACCAGACTATGGAGATATGACTTATGTAAGAATTATTGATGGGAAGTTCGTTTCTTTATCAAATAATACACAAAACATTGACGAGGTCGGACCTGCTGGTTCCTTATGTGGTCATCGACCATCGTGGTAGAATGTTAAGCACCCATTGAGGTGCTTTTTCTTTTGCTCTTATACGCCAATATGTGAGTTGTTCTAAGCACTTTTTCCGTTATCCGGACGAATACCGGAAAGAGTACAGCAAAGAGCAGAGAGAGGGCATACACACGCTCTGACAGCCTGTTATCCTGCTACCCGAATAGTGGAAACCAACTCAACTCAAATAGCCTTTTGAACATTTACACTACCTCTTTCATAGTATATGGCAGTTGATAAAGAGAGGTGGCTACTGATGGAAATACCAATAACAGGTTTTGTTGTTCATTCCCGTGATTCCGAATCTAACCATTCGCATAAGCTTTTTATTAGTTCGTGGGACGGTAGACCAGTTAATGTTCACGTACATCCTTTTAGTGGGAATACATCACTTGATGTAGGACACTACCACCATTACGCTGGAGTAACAGAACCAGCTCCAAGTGGGGTCCCGCATGTTCATAATTATTATGCAGAAACATCATTTAACGATCAACATACGCATCTAATTAGAGGTACTACAGGACCAGCCATTCACTTGACAGGTGGTGGGCATTACCATCATTTTGAAGGGTATACAACAGTAAACGGTAGAATTCCTCACGCCCATAGGTACAGTGGAAATACTGGAGATGAGAAAGACTACCGATATTAATCAATTTGAAAAACTCATCCCCATACAAATAGTGGGACTGATGGAGTTGGTTATGGCGGCATGTTTACCAGTGTCGGGGTTATTCTCGTACTATTTATACTGCTTATGATACTTGGGGGTTGTAATGCTTAAAGGACTCAGCCACAGGTTACTGAAGATTCGACTTTATAAATACAGTGTAATTGGCCAAACAATTTAAAATCAGTAGTAACAATGACGAGCTACTACTGGCTCGTCTTTTCTTGTTCCAAGGTGCTGACGCTTAGAAAGCAATTTGGATGGGATGGATCGGCTACACTCTTCTAGACAGAAAAATTGTGGTCTAATATAGTAGACTACAGACCAACCTAGAAGGAGCAAACGGATCATGACTAAAAAAGAAAGACGTACCTTTAGCGCTGAATTTAAAGCGTAGATGGTTCAGCTCTATCAAAGTGGCAAAGCACGAAAGGATATCATTCAAGAATATGATTTGAATCCTTCATCGTTGGATAAATGGGTGAAACAGAGTTCCACATCTGGATCCTTCAAAGAGAAAGACAACCGGACTCCAGAGGAATTAGAACTGCTCGAACTTCGAAAACAGAACAAGCAACTGCTCATGGAGAATGACATATTAAAGCAAGCCGCGCTGATCATGGGACGAAAGTAAATGTCATTCGCCAGAATAAACATAAATACTCGGTATCAGCAATGTGCGACGTCCTAAAACTCCCGAGAAGCACCTATTATTATGAAGAAAACAAAGTAGAAGTGACATCGGAGGGTGAGCTTCCCTCTCTGATTATGGACATTTTTCAAAGCAGCCGTCAAAACTACGGTACGCGTAAGATCAAAAAAGCGTTACACCAGCAAGGCTTTACAGTATCCAGGCGGAGTATTGGACGAATCATGAAGGAATACGGGTTGGTTTCCTCGTATACGGTTGCTCAGTACAAGCCTCATCCCACGAGATGCAATGAAGCCAAGCAAGCGAATGTACTGTACCGGAAATTTGAACAAGAGCAAACGTTGTCTGTCGTCGTAAGCGATCTGACGTACGTCCGAGTGGGTTCATATTGGAACTACGTATGCTTCTTTGTAGATCTGTTTAACCGCGAGATTATTGGCTACAGTGCAGGCCCTCACAAGGATGCCAAGCTGGTTTGCCGTGCTTTGGCTTCAATTAAGGGCAACCTGAATGACATTCAACTCTTCCATACCGACCGAGGCAATGAATTCAAGAATAAGCTCATCGACGATGCGCTAAAGGCTTTTCAGATTGAGCGTTCTTTGAGCATGAAAGGCTGTCCCTATGACAATGCCGTTGCGGAAGCTACTTTTAAAAATTTTCAAAACGGAATTTGTGAAGAAACGTCATTTTGAAAGTCTTGCTGAGCTAACCACAGAATTACATGACTATGTACACTGGTTTAACCATATTAGGATTCACGGTTCTCTGGATTACTTGAGTCCAGCTGAGTTCAAGCAGAGACACCACAAAAAAATTGTCTAGTTTAGTGTTTACAATCCATATGTGTTGGTGTTGGATGCCTTGAAGCCTTAGAAAGAAAACAAGTCATTACACCCGGGTATACTGGTACTTCTAAACCACTCACTCTCGAGAGTGACGAGTCGAGTTTTACATTGTTCTTCCTTATAGGATGGCTGGTTTGATGAATAAATACTATGCGAGAAAAATGATCTTTACTACTTACTACAGCGGCAGGTCGGTCTCTGAAGATTAAGGAAATTCGATTACTGGAAGCTTTGGATGAGAGACAGATTTCTGTTTTGAAAATATGCTAAATGATATTTGAGGAGCATCAGCCAAACAGCAAATTCCGTTTCGATATGGTGTTTTGGTGATTGGTAACAGGTAGTGGAACTTATAGGAAGATAACCAAAAGTCCACATACTAAAAAGAAGGACCCAAAGAGTATAGATACAGAGCCTCTAAATTTCATGTCGTCAATGTAAGCGTCGCTTGGTTCTGAGTCACCTTTGATCTTCCAGGCTTCGTTTGCACGCCATCCCCAAGTGGGAATTCGTTTACTTAAAATACCAAGTGAGAAAAAAATAATCGCGATAAAAATAAGCATGAATCCCATTTGATCAACTCCTTAAGTAAACTATACCAAAAAAGAACGACAGATGGAAAGTGTCGTCCCTCAAGGATAGATGGAAAAAAAGAGGGCTTTGCCCTCCCAGGCTGTCGAGAAAGTCTCGACAGCCTATTTTATGTTAATTTTGTTTAAGACGACACCGCGTTAATGTTGTATAATATAGGTAACTATTGTAGAACGGATGGTGTTGATATGCTACGCTCCAACCGCGAAAAACAACAATCCTACGAATTTGTTTCCATCGAAGATCTGGTTCCTCAAGATCACTTGCTCCGCAAAGTAGATAAGTATATCGATTTTTCGTTTATCGATGATAAAGTTCGACCACTGTATTGTGCAGACAACGGGCGTCCTGCCATTGATCCTACCGTATTGTTTAAAATGATCTTTCTCGGTTATTTCTATGGCATTCGCTCAGAACGGCAACTCGAGCGAGAAATTCAGACGAACCTAGCTTATCGTTGGTTTCTGGGGTTGGGCTTAACGGATAAAGTTCCGGACCATACGACGATTAGCTGGAATCGTCGCACTCGCTTTAAAGACACCACGATCTTTCAAGATATCTTCGATGAAATTGTGCTGCAGGCGATCTCTCACCGAATGGTGGGTGGGCGTGTTCTCGTCACCGATTCCACACACGTCAAAGCCAATGCTAACAGGCACCAGTACACCAAAGAACAAGTGTTGCAGAATACTAAAGACTATATGGACGAGCTGAACGAAGCGGTGAAGGATGACCGGAGAAACCACGGAAAAAAGCCTTAAAATCCCGAGAGGAAGTGAACGAAGAAAAAGAAATTAAAGTGAGCAAAACAGACCCGGACAGCGGCTATATGATCCGTGATGGCAAGCCCGAAGGCTTCTTCTATCTGGACCACCGCACGGTGGATATGAAGTACAATCTGATTACGGACGTGCATGTGACACCAGGGAATGTACATGATTCTGTCCCCTATTTGTCCCGTTTGGATCGCCAAAGAGAACGTTTTGGTTTTCAAGTAGAAGCTGTTGCACTAGATTCAGGTTATTTAACAACGCCGATTTGCCGAGGTTTGCAGAACCGAAAGATTTTTGCCGTGATTGCTCACCGAAGATTCCATCCCAGACAAGGACTGTTTCCGAAATGGAAGTTTGAATACGATGCCAAACGCAATGCGTATAGATGCCCAGCCCAACAGGAACTGCCCTACCGAACGACGGACCGTAAGGGATACCGGCAGTATGCCTCTGACCCAGCTCAGTGCCAGCATTGCCCACTGCTAAGTCAGTGTACCCAGTCTCGAAACCACCGCAAAGTGGTGACTCGGCATGTCTGGGAAGACAGCAAAGAGTGGGTACGGAGCAACCGGCTGAGCCCATCTGGTAAAAAGCTGTACCGCAAACGAAAAGAGACGATTGAGCGAAGCTTCGCGGATGCCAAAGAGCTCCATGGGTTTCGCTATTGCCGTTTGCGCGGTCTTCCAAACGTCAGGGAACAAGCCCTTATGACGGCAGCCGTGCAGAACATGAAGAAGATGGCGATCCACCTAGATCGCCTGGAGAAACAGGGGTAACCCCCCCTGCTTCTCCAGAGACCAGAGCATTATGATGTGAAAAAGAAACCCACGTCTCAAAATGACGGGGTTTCTCAACAATCTGAGAGGGCTTTGCCCTCCATATGATGGTGTAATGTTAATCTGAATAGGCAACCGCATTAAAACTTTCTATTCCTATTCGGGTGGCATCCGCTGTGCAAAATAAATATAAGGTATACACCAATTCATTTGATGGTGGTAGAGGGACATTGTAATCGGATGCATTAATGGTAACGACCTGTACAGCGTTTGGGTTTGCTTCGGAGACACTAACAGAGTAAAGGGCGTATGCAACAGGAGAGTCGAGAGTGCCTCTAACAATAGAAATAGCAATAACGGAGTCAAAAGGTGGAGTAGTGGGAAATGAAAGCTCAGCAATCCCTGATAATTGTACACGCATATTTTCCCCAGCGCCCGTCACGTCTAAGCCAAGCTCTGCGATGGCAACAGGAGTATTGGCTGGCATGGAGATTGAGATCGTATTACCGTAACTTGCGTTTTGAGATGTTCGAGCATCTAACAATCTAGTCATTATCTCATCTCCTTTTTTGGGTAAAGATTTTGCAAGCTGGAAATAGAAAGATACATACAGTGCAGGGGCTGGATCGGTTGATAGTAGGGCTATTAAGCTTTAGAAGGATAAGCAGTAATAATCTAACACGATAGGGTCAGACCTATGCCTATTTTCCCAAGATCAAGTCAACAGCCCAATCTTTTTGGTTAATTGCACAATAAGCTACTTTGACTAGACTTCGGAGGTGATCATTAATTATGTTTAGACATTATTATTGGCAAAAGAAAATGCATCGGAGAAAATTTAGAAGATGTGTAGTTAAAAAGGTCAAAGTTTTACCGAAAGTTATTGTTAAAGGGATCCGAGGACCTCAAGGACCTCAAGGACCTCAGGGACCGCAGGGAGCGCAGGGACTGCCGGGTCCACAGGGAGTTCCAGGTGCTCAAGGCCAGCAAGGGCTACAAGGTTTTCAAGGAATTCCCGGACCAACAGGACCCGCAGGAGCAGTTGGGCCAGCAGGACCAGTGGGACCGGCAGGAGCGGTAGGACCAGCAGGAGCAACGGGGGCAGCAGGGCCAGCAGGCGGCGGGATATCAGACTTCTTAAGTGTCTTCCGAGCAGATCCTGGTACGGGAACGGACACAGTTCCGGGTAACTCACCAATTACCTTTACTGGAGTTTTGGCTAATGTTGGAGGTGCATTTACTTTCACTCCTCCATCTACAACGATAACAATCAACGAAACGGGAAGCTATCTAATAGATTTTACAATTCATAACCAAGGTGATGCTGCCTTTAACCTTACCGTAAATGGAATCCCTGTTACTCTTGTTCCCTTCACGGGTAACGGTGGCGGACCAATTTCGGCAGAAGTCATTATTACTGTAGGGGTCGTTCCTACAACTATTCAATTGGTAAATGCAAATGCAACCCCAGCCCAACTTCATAACTTTACCAATACTACTCTTACTATATTAAAGTTGACCGTTTAAGCCATTTTTAATGATATATAGAACATTATATGTAGCCGCTTTAGAAAAGACTGTACGATTTCATATCGTCAGTTTGTCTAATTCACTTATAGTAAGCAGACGAATTTATGGGGGAGGGATTGTATAGCATGGCAAGAGAACGTAGTGGCAGTAATAAGATCCATTAAACACTATCACTACTCCAAAGCCTATCTTTAAAGTTAAAATGGTAAATCCGCAGTAACATTGTAAAAAAACAATGATATTATTCAAACATTGAAATATGAATGCTAAGAAGGTTAGGAAACTTTTCCTACCTTCTTTTTGTTGTGGCATTTAAAAAAGAAATTTATTCGCACGAAGATCAATAGTAAATCTGGATAAGTCAGACGTTATTCTGTATTTATAGTAGTTTGCGAATGTAGTCCATCCGGCATCGGTTAGCGTCAAAGATGGACATTGGTAGGGCGAACAGTTCCAAGTAACTCCAATCAGTGAGGCATTTTTAACTGGCTGTCAAAAAAGCATCAGCGGGCGTAAATAATTGACCTGAATCACACTAATGGAGATTTGCCGGAGCTACTTGTATCTGTATCGCACACAAGTTCACCAGTGGGAACGTGATCAATATCTGTACTTTACTAAATAGTGAAACCCCTTGGGGCTCTAGGGGATATGGCCCATTGGTGAGATAAACCAAGACACCTTCAAGGTAAATGGAAATTCTCTTTCTGAAAATGCCATAGTGGTAAGCGTAAAGGCACAGCATAGTAAAACAGCAAAGGCAATCGAATCATGAAGCTAAAGATTGCTGACAAATTGTCGAAAACATCAGTAAGTTCTTCAACATTAGTCATTAGAGAATCCAATGTGGCTAAGACAAAGAAGAAATTAGACAGTGTTGAGAAGGCTATAGCTAACTATAAGTCCTTCTCTTTTTCTTCCGAATTAGCATGGTCAGGAAAAGGAGGACAGGCAGAGCAATCTGAAAGATAGGCCAAACTCGAACCAAGGCTACATGAAGACCGAACCACAAAAATTCGGTTAACCTAGAGGAGAGAAACGTAAGGGCGTATATGATGATACTTAGCAACAGTAAAGCAGGCTTATATCTAAAGGGGGTTATCGTTTGAAGCCCAATGACGGCACCAAACATAAAACCAGCCGTTTTGATTCCGATTCCAATAAATAGAATCATCGAAAACAGGACATCAGCTCTCTCAACGATCTTCGGTAGCTGAATTAGTTGTGTAACCTCAAATAAGGGATAGGTGCTTGATGCTGCCCATTCCGGACCTAAAACCAGGATTGTTAGTTCATTCATTACAATAAGGAACACAGCAGTGATCCAGTAAACAATGACGATTGACCGCTGTAATTTACGTTTATCCGTAACAATCTTGAACAGCACAAGAAAAAGAACCGTCTGCCCGAAGGGAAAAGACACGATCTCGGGAATGGCAGCCTTCACTACGGGAGTTAGACCATTCTCCAATACAGGAAATAAAAATTCAAAGTGAATGAGTCCTGTAAAAGGAGTAAGCAATAATAAAATGCCATAACCAAAAACCAATAGAAGAAGGAAGATATGACATAGAAGGAACCAGACCCTCGGTCCAAACCACACTACATCGGCACAGACAATTAACGCTATAAACGTAATAACTTCGGTAGGAGTTCTGTTAAGTAATGTCAATGCGCCGAGCTCACCAATGTCCCTGACACTCCTGGAAGCTTCATAAGCAAAGTAACTGATGAACAGAAGACCACCCAGACTACCTATCCATTTTCCCCAATAATGGCATAGGAGCTCGTACAAATCTCGATGTGGATCAAGTTTATGCATGTATAAATACATGATTAGCAAGACGAAGCCTACAAGTGCGCCGATCAGCATGGCTAGCCATGCATCCTGCTTGGCTGTAGCTCCCAAGAGGAATAAGGTTGTACTGCCAACCTGAAACAAGGAAAAAGCGATAGCTAACCCGGATACCCTGGTGACGGTTTTATTCATACTTTTAAAGCCCCTTTATACAAAATGGGTTAGGTTTGACTTCCGATATGCTTCTGTAGGAGGCCAGGACGCTGAATCCGTGCATCCACTCGAATGTCCAGTTCTATCTTCTTGAATTCCTGATCCCAGTCTTTTTTCACCGTTCCCCACTCCCTTGGGAACCTCCGGTGAATCCGGTCAGCAAAACCAGTTGCGTCTACACCAAGTTCCTGAAGTTTAGCCCAGCCCTTATTTATCGTACTGGTCACTTCTTTTGCAATCTCTTCTTCCAGATCATGTATGGTCTTCGTCTTGGAAATATCCTTAGTGCATGTAGTTTCATTTAAAGTCCCATTAATTTTCACTCCAACCTGCATAGTGTAATGAGAACTGGTTTTTCTGGGTGTAAGCTTTACATTAGCAGAGTTTACTAGTATGGAAGAGTACATTTCCCTACCGGGCTGTTTGCTGCATGGGAACGAAATTTCGCTGTTGTTAATCTTTTGAGACAGATAAGATACACCCAGACTCTCTTCCTTGTTGAGAAACCCTTTGAGCTTTCCTTTTTGGAATACCGCCAATTTAGTCAATGCCAGTTTGAGCGGGGCCGAGGTTTTTTTGAAGACATCCAGACTCTCTGCTTCCTTCACATCCTGATAGTCCCCTTCTCCGGTCAACTCGGCGACCGGTACTCCAATAGATTTGGAATCCGAGTTCATGCTTAATACGAAATCATAAACCCTAACTTTCGGAAACACCGATAAAATATCACTCTCTTTGTCGACTAATTCAGCCATGGCGACGCCTTGAAGTTTTTCAGGCGGCAGTAATTTCTTTAATAGATCGGATGCTAAGCCGTCCGTTACAATCATAGTTACCATCTCCCTTGCTTCCGTATTACGAAGATAAAAATCAATTAAACGGTCCATTCCTTTCTCAGCCGCTCTCTTACCGATAAATACAACACGATTATGTGCTATGTAGATTTGTCTTGATGTTTTTAAATTGCTGTACGATAACGCCTGGTTATAGGTTTTGGACTTTACTGAGAATACATGGGATGCCGGTTGAGAAGACCCTCCCGTTCCTCCTCCGGTACCACTTGCAAGGGCGGAGGGAATAATAATCTGATAGGACATCATCCACTGTCCGTCGTCCATCATATCTACTCCTGTAGCCGCAGTTACCCACAGCTCATTCAGTTCGACTCGGTTCCAGCAACCCGCCAAAATGAATAATATGACCAAGGCCAAAATAAATCTGCCTAATTGGGACATATCGGTTCCTCCTTACGCCATGGGATCTCGGCTGTGTTCCCCCGCTTGTTCTGCAAATGATTCCTGTTCCGTTGCCTGTCTTACTGGATTGACATCCCCAATCATTTTCGGCCGTTTCTTCATCTTCCACCAAGGTACACGCACAAACAGGTCTTTCATATTGCTCGTATAGAAAGGTGCGAGCGGCATCATATAAGGAACGCCGAACGAATTCACAGATACTAATCGAACGAGGATGGGAACCAAGCCGGCCAAAACGCCGTATAATCCAAATAAACCCGCTAACAGCATGAGTCCAAATCTGAGCAAACGAACAGCCCCCGCCATATTGATCGCAGGTAGTACAAAGTTGCAGATAGCTGTGAATGAAACCACAATCACCATAGCTGCAGAAACCAATCCCGCCTGTACAGCAGCTTGTCCAAGAACCAATGCCCCAACGATAGAGATTGCAGGCCCTACGGCGCGCGGCATTCGTACTCCTGCTTCGCGAATAACCTCAAAGGTCAGCTCCATTAGCATTGCTTCAAGCAGGGCTGGCAATGGTGTATTCTCTCTCTGCGCAGCCAAAGTGATGAGCATTGTTGTAGGCAGCATTTCCTGGTGAAACGTTGTTGTTGCAATAAAGAATGAGGGTAATAGCAATGCCAAGAAAAAGGATGCCATTCGAACGATTCGAAGAAAAGATGCCAGATCATAACGTTGGTAGTAGTCTTCACTGGATGCGATGAACCGAAAAAAGGTTACAGGAGCAATCAATACAAATGGAGTCCCATCAACCAATATCGCTACTAACCCCTCAAGCAAGCTGCCTGCTACAGTATCCGGGCGCTCAGTGTTATATATGGTTGGAAAGGGGGTCCATACCCCATCTTGAATAAATTCCTCGATATATCCACTTTCGAGAATACTGTCCGTGTTAATGGAATCTAATCGTCTGGAGATTTCCTTAACCACCTCTGGATCTGCAATGCCTCGAATATATGCCACCGATACCTTCGTCTGCGTGTATGATCCGATAATTCGAGAATCAAAGTGGAGTTCAGTTGATTTGATCCTTCTCCGGAGGAGTGCGATATTGGTGGATATATCCTCTGTAAACCCCTCTTTAGGACCGCGAATTACTGTCTGCGATGTTGGCTCCTCAACCGCTCTTTTAGCCCCCCCGCTCATAGAAGCAGCAAAGGCCTTGGTGCTGCCTTCGACAAGGAGAACCACCTGTCCATAAAGAACGGCATGGATAAGTGCTTTCTCATTTTTAAGGCAAGTGATGCCCCCAATAGGAATACGATCCATCAACCAACTTTCAACATTACGATCGGAGAGATCCCCATTTCGAATACCTGCAGTAAGTTCCTCCAGCAGTGTCGTTAAAATTTGCTGATCAATCAGGCCTTGAAGAAAACCTACAGCGAGAACCGGATTGCCCTGTTTATCGTTCAAACAACGAAGAATGAAATCCGTGCTATGTCCTATTTCCTGCTTCAGCAAGGTCACGTTGTCCTTAAGCGTGCCACTCAGTTCCTTGGATAACTCAGTCGATTTTTTATCATTAACTGGTTCAGAGCTCGTGCCATTTTTAGATCGTGAAGGCTGCTTAAACAGCCATTTTTTTAACTTGTCAACCATAGCAATACAGTTCCCTTCTAGATAGCGGTTAACTGTAATATGTTGCTATTCCACGATTTATATGTACACACCTTCCAAAAGATGTTTTTATATCAATTTATTTCAACTATGTTTACAATAGTAGAAGCTTTTTTAGTGGCATACGGCAAAAATTGTTGGCCGGTATAGACACAGTCTAAGAGAAGGGCTTGCGGATGTCGTTTTTGTATTGGATGGATTCGTTGTAGCCAAAGACCTTCATTCAGAGTTTTTAAAAGATGAGTCATTTCGAATGGTGGTATCTCCAGATCATCTGCTGGCATCTCGTTCCTCATTGATTGATGATGACTTTCACAGAGAACAAATTTGGTTGCTTTACCATAGGATTTACCGGATATATCATTTTCTGCGCAAATGCTCTGGCATCGGGAAAAGTGGATTTTCACATCGTTGGCTGCTCTAATACATGTTGCAAAGAATGAATTAAAATCAAATGAAGCATCTGGCTCATAAGAGGAGCACTTGCGAAGTTATTTAAAGCACAAAAAAGTCCTCCGGAAATCACCATTTAAAGACATTCTTGCCAGATGTCATAAGGGGAGACGATATTATGGAAGCAAAACCCGCTGTAGAATAATATAGCTCTCAGTCTTAGTGAAATAACTATTAGAATGCCCCCAATAGAAAGAATCGGCAGCCATGGATAAGAAAATAAAATAAAATCCTAGACTGCCGATGTTCTATTGAACTCTCGTGTCCCTTAAGTTCAATCGCTTCCCTTTTCATAAAAGTTGTTGTGTAAAGCTTTCTGCCGTTTAAATCATGTCTTACTCCAAGTCACTTTGTAAAATTCTAATCTCCACCGAGTTCAATCGTTTTCGTGGCGACACGGTCATGAAATTCCCGATCATGTTCCACGAATACAATGGTCGGCGTGTACTCAAGCAACAGCTCCTCAATTTGCATCCGGGAAATCACGTCGATAAAGTTGAGCGGTTCGTCCCAAATATGCAGATGAGCCTCCTCACATAGGCTTCTCGCGATTAGAACCTTCTTCTTCTGCCCGCCGCTAAACGCCGATATATCCTTCTCAAACTGGATGCGGGCGAAATCTAGCTTACGTAACACGGCCTTAAATAAGCTTTCGTCAATTCTGTGCTCTGCTGCATAATCGGAAAGCGTTCCTCGCAGATGAGAAGTATTCTGGGATACATAGGAAACGCGAAGCTGCGGCTCCCGCTGAAACGTACCTGTATAATGTAGCGTCTCATCGTTCAGCAGGCGAAGCAAGCTAGACTTACCTGAACCATTTGGACCTGAAATTGCAATCCGATCTCCTGGTTCGATCGTCAGACAAATGTTCTTGCAAACCGCTCTTTCCCCGTAGTAAATCGTGACGTGATCCAGCATAGCCAGTTCCGATTTGGGATACACGAGCTGAGAGATCGCAAGGCTTTCTGACTGTTCGATATTTCGGAGCAATTTCGATTTTTCCTCTAAAGCGGCGTGTTGCCGCTGTTCGATGGATTTCGAGCGTTTCATCATTTTCGCTGCCTTATGCCCGACGTATCCCTTGTCAAGCTTGGAGCCGGAGTTTCGTGTGCCGTTCTTCGATTTTTCGGTCTCGAAAGACCAGCCGCTAGTACGTTTAGCAGAAGCAGATAAACGCTGTATGTCTTTGTACAGCTTTTCGTTTTGTGCCATTTCGAACGTATCTTGGCGAGTTTTGTTCGTCCACCAACTGGAGAAGTTGCCTTTTTGGATTTCGATATTCGTTTTGTTGATCGATAGAATATGATCCACGCAGCGGTCGAGAAAAGCCCGGTCGTGTGAAACAAGAATAAAACCGCGCTTCGTATTCAGATAATCGGCGACAAGCTTGCGTGCGTGCAAGTCGAGATGATTGGTCGGTTCGTCGATGAGCAGAAATCGATTGTCTTGGATGAATAGCACGGCCAGCAATACCTTCGTCTGTTCTCCTTGGGACAGCGATTCGAATGGCCTGTACAACACGTCTTCTGAAACCTTAAGCAGGTTCAGTTCGCGCATCAACTTCCAGCTCTCATAGCTTGGCACGATCTCTTCGACGACGTCTAAGGTCAAATACTCCGGGTGATCGACGGGAAACGGAAAATAATCAAAGGCGACTGGTGTGGAGATCGTACCGCTGTATTCGTATTTCTCCTGCAACAGGTTTAAGAACGTCGTTTTCCCCCGACCGTTTCGCCCCGTAAAGCCCAACTTCCAGTCTGTATCAATTTGAAAATGAACATTTTCGAATATGGGGTCATAGCTGCCTGGATAGGCAAAAGTAAGATTGGTTACCTGAATGGCGGGCATGGCAGTCATCCTTTCGTTTGGAAATAAAAAAGAGCCGCAAGAAAGGTGCTATCTTGCGACTCTAATCCATACGAGGAAATACGGCCCCATTTCAAGGGGCCGTATGACTGTCCGGAGAGGGAGCGCAAACGAAACGCAGACCTTTCTTGCAGAGATGAATAAAACGACCACAGCCGATCGCTGAGTCCGTTCTTTTCGTGATCTCAAAGCAAGAAAGTTCTACATGTATCCGTTCAACTCCCGTCATCAAATTACATCCAGTTTATCACAATAGTAATTTAACTACAACCTGCGTAGCCCTGTTAGGCTGAAGCCTCGCGTAGTTCGACATGCTCCTTAGATTGATTACTGTTATTTAACTATCCTGCTCGTTCGTATTAGGTTGATAACATATAGGTTTTTAAAATACCTAGCGTTATAGCAGCAGAACCAATTTAATATTTAAGTATGGAAGGTCTCTGATAACTCAGGGGCTTATTTTGCGTCTTGAGGAGGTGATGAAACCCATGGCAAAATAAAGTCAACATGGATATATACAACTGGATCTAACAAGACCAGTTGAAGAATTGACTGTTAGTCATTTCTGCTGTCATTGCTTCACAGCCAGCACACCGGAAAGAAAAATACTTAAAGGATTGTATATAGTATTGGGGGTGTTGCTCGCGCTGGTCATTATTGATTATGTGACCAGATTATTTGCCGCTGGCGCAGAAGGTAAGAAGGGAACCGGACCCGGCTTAAAAAGCAAGATTGGTCTTATCGGTATCGCTCGAGAGGTATTTATTTTTACAATAGTTGCTGTATCTCATCTAATCAATGGAGTCTTAGGCGATTCGCACCTTTTCCGGGATGCGGTCGCCTATTTTTATATGGCAAATGAACTGCTGTCCATTTTGGAGAATGGCGGCAGACTCGGCGCTCCTATCCCGCCTGTGATCCGACAGGCCGTAGAAGTTTTGAAAAGTAAAGGTGGTAAGGAAGGAGAGAAAGAGGATGCAACGACGAAACAGCCGTAATGCAAGAGGGATCGACGTATCCCGTTATCAAGGAAAGATTGATTGGAAGGCGGTCAAGGCAGATGGTATATCTTTTGCTTTTATTAACGCCAGCCAGGGGCAACGTTACGTTGATCCTACATTCACCACGAATGCAAAAGGAGCCAGAGCAGTCGGGGTATTGCCGGGTGCATACCACTTTTTAGATGCCACCACTGTTGAGGCAGCTAAAGCGGAAGCGCGGCATTTTGCCGAAGTATTGGAACAGGTAGGTGGTGGGAAAACGCTAGACTTGCCGCCTGTAATGGATTATGAAAATAATCCCGGTAACCTGTCCAAAACGCTTATTAGCGCTGTAGCTTTGGCTTTTCTTCTCGAACTGGAGCGACTTACAGGACGCAAGCCCATTGTCTATACAGGTAATGCATTTGCAGCGAATTTTAACGCCTCTTTGGGTGGTTACCCATTATGGATAGCTCGGTACAGTGATACTCGTGTCCCAAGCGACACAGTGACGTGGAAACGTTGGGATATTTGGCAATACAGCGACAGCGGCAAGGTAGCAGGGATAAAAGGGAACGTGGATATGAATGAGTATGATGGTACGGCGGACGAGCTGCGTGAACGTTTCACAAAGCGCCCTGAGCAGCCGGAGACAGTCACGTCCGGTACGTTCGTCGTAAATGGCAAACAGGTGTAGGGAAGACGCTGCTCTATAGTGGCAGGACGTATGTTCCGCTGCGTGTGCTTGCTACTGTGTTAGGCTTATCGTGTCATTGGGACACCAGTCTCAAGGTCGCTTATTTAAATGGAGCCAAGCTGCAATTTATCCAACTGGTCGAAGGAGTGGCATACGTGCAGCTCAGACCCGTTGCGGCGGCATACGGTGCTGTAGTGTCCTGGGATTCAAAAAATAAAATCGCATCGTTGAAAACGAAAGGGGAAAAGTAATCATGCAAACAATTATCGAAACTGTACAGCCTATGTAAATACCATTGTCACAGCCGCTGCGGGTGTGCTTACAGCATTTGTTTTAGGAGGTCTGAATTAAACTCAAGACTAAGGTTAACGTGTGGCTAGAAGCGCGTACAACGGCAGCACAACGTGAGGTAATCCATAAAGTAGCAGGAGAGGCTTTTGCATTTGCTCAGACTACGTTTAAAGATGCTGGTGGGGTTCATAAGATGCATGAGGCTTTACAGTATGCATCCTTACGGCTTACGGAACAGGGCATTGTGTATCGTCTACGGAGTTACAAGCAGCAATTGAGAAGGCATATCTGGAGTATAAGGCTAAAACAAAAGCGGTACTCGCTACTGAAGCACAGCCAAATGAGGAAGCGGCACAAGTAGCAGCTAAGGAAGCTGTATCGGATCTGGCTGCAAAGCTTAATGATTTCTTGGCACAGGCTAAGGCTGAGGTAATGCCAGACGCTCAGGTTCAATCTGCACCCGAGCCTATTTCTGCATCAGTAGATTCCGTACAAACTCCAGTCATTACGGAGTAAATCTAAAAAACTAATGCCCTGCTGGTTTCGGCTGGTGGGGCTTTTTTTGTTTTTGCTCATATAGGATGTACCCATAAGATTTGGTATGTAATATAAAAGCCCTCCATTTAAGGAAGGCTCTTGTTAAACGCTGAGCATGCAAATCATAAATCAATGTGATTTACTACGTCTTTTCAAAAAAATTACAAAAAGCATAACAAGCAGTATACAGAAAAATATTGCAAAAGCAATCACGATCCACCACTGAGGGTCAATTATATACAACACGACTCCGACAAGCAGGACTGTTGTTGTTATTGCAATTCTCACTTTCAACATTGTGCTTTTACTTATCCGAGGCTCCAATTTTCGTATTGTAATTTGAATTATTATAGCAAGTACAACGAAAAATATTGAAGTGAATGAATTATAGATAATATCAGTTCCCTTTACTCATTATGCCTATCTTGTACTCCGATGGGGGCTGTTAAAGATGGGAATTAAGAGTTGTTTGTGATGGAATATCCTGTACGCATCAAGTTAATCGTAATTCCTTTGCCCTTATCTTGGTTTTTAAGGATTTGTGCAATAAGCCCTGCTCCTGCCCCTATTACTGCGCCAAAAACACCCGATCAAATGACTGTTACTACCGAATAGACTAATCGGATACAATTTCAAAGTAAACACTAAAAGCTCTACTGGCCAAGCTAGTAAGAGAAGAGTGCTCAAAGGTGCGACTGGTGGGAGAAGTTGCGCAATAGGTTTAGTGATTGGAATCAGATAAAGAAAGCCGGAGAGAAAGCGTAAGCTTCTTTCCGGCTTTTTGGCATAGTTCAACAGAATGAGTACTTGTTCAGCAGTATGAAGTTATGGATAAAACCCTCTTCTTGTATGAAAATGGGGGTTTGAATTTTCGATGTGAAATCATAATAATATACGCCGCGTCTTTCTGCCTGATTTTTCTGAGAAGTGCTGCCCAAATAATAGACCCCCTTGCCGTCCGGGGACATATAGACAAATTGGCGGGATAAAAAGGGCAACTTTATTTTGGTGCGTTTACCTGTTGCAATATCAACCAGACTATACTCGGGATTGCCGTGATTAATGAAACGAGTGGTTATGAGGAGCAGCTTATCATTACTGCTGGACATTGAAGTTATTTTCTCTTTTTTTAGTGTGACGATAGAATGTGTGGAGAAGGTGGCGTAGGTGCTGATATCAGATACATAACCCCTAGTGATAACCGGGGAGCAGGATCATGGGTAAGTCATCAGTTAGAAAAGTATGCTCATGGAATCAAAGTGAGGTTTATCGTGAAATAAAAACAAGGACTCAACCAGTATAGAAGCTGGAATGAGTCCTTTTTAATACCCAATAAAAAATAAATATGCAAAAATATAGAACATATTTATAGATAAGCAAGTTTATGTTTAGACACATTTCCTCAATTAAATTATTCTTAGTTCTATCAAACATATTGGAGGATCATTTAATGAAGAAAGCATGTATAACGATTTTATTTTTAGTTCTTTTATCTTTACCCATATCGAATGTTTTTGCGGCTGAAGCAGAGTATTCAGAAAATCTGGTTCCGCATATGACAACTAACATTTTGCCATCTGGAGTAGCAAGCGCAAGTAATGAATATTCATATGCATATGAGGCGTTTAACAAGGAATTTGCGACAATTGCTAGTGCATGGACATCAAGTACAACTTCTGCTTGGTTAAGATATGATTTTCCTAAAGCCGAAGTTATTGAGCAATATGTTATATATCCACAGACAACGGCAACTGATCGTGCCCCTAAAGACTGGACTTTCGAAGGCTCAAATGATGGGGTTACTTGGAACGTGCTAGACACTCAGTCAAATATCAGTGGATGGGTAGATAGTACTCCAAAAAAATTCGCTTTCTCTAATTCTAATTCATACAAGGATTATAGAATTAATATTACAGGTAATAATGGAAGTCAGTATCTAGCTCTTAGCGAATTAGAGATGATGTCTAAGGTATCAAGTTCCACTCCTAACCCAGGAACAGAGGAACCGACTCCAAACGGGGATCGTACAATTCTGGTAGTTACCATGACAACTGGTTTGGAAAAGGAATTCGACCTAAGCATGAAAGAAGTCAATGACTTTATTGCCTGGTACGAAAGCAAGCAGGCTGGTTCTGGATCATCATCATATGCTATCAATAAGCACGATAACAATAAAGGCCCATTCAGTAGCCGTAAGGATTACATGCTATATGATCGTATCCTAACGTTTGAAGTAAGTGAATACTCTAAATAAATAAAAAGCTCTGCTAACCTTAATTGGTCGGCAGAGCTTTTAACGTTTCTAACAGGTCTGTGTTAGGCTGAATTATATTTCGTTTTAGCTTCTTCATATAATTTGCCGAGGTTACGAAACTCAATTGATGTCCTTTATCACGTTGAAAATATGTTTACTATTTAATATTTTTCGTATATATTAATATTTGGAAATTAGTCTTCATAAATTTTTCCTGCAAAACCAGATTAATTTAACAAAGGAGATTATTTTAATGAGTATTTCATTAAGAATAGAACGCAAATCCGGTGGTGAGCCAATTGAGTTTGTAAAAGGTGAAATCACTGGCTTTACTTATAAGAATAATAGTTCCATAAACCTTTCAGCTAAGTCTCCAAACTTGGCTCATTCGCTACATATTCGAAGCAAAATTCCGCTTCATTCGCTTCCTTCAGTTATAGACAATGCGGATAATTCCAACATGCTGTATACATGGGCAAATACAGAATATAAACCTGATAGTGAGGATTACTATCGCAAATGTAATATCCAAATCGTTAGAAATGAAAACACAATCCGAGATATTACGTTTACACACGCTTATGTAGTAAAGTATCAAGAACAGATTGATACCAGCAAAGAAATCCTTGAGTTTGAACTCGTTCTAAAACAAAAAGAAGATCAATTGGGAAAAATTCAATACAGTCCTCAGTTAGAACCTAAGGAAACAAGAGAAAAGGATCAGTCTGATGTCTCGCAAAAAGTACTGGAAGGTGCATATAGTAAGAATATGTTAGTGTATGTAGGAAATATTACTTTTCCGTTTGAAAATCCTATGGTAGAACTAGAAAAGACTTGGGTACGAGGCGTAGAGAAGGTAAAAGATTCGACAGATACTGTAATACATTATCCTGATCGTAAAGCATTTACATTAGTAGCTGTTCCTATAGCTCGAAAGAAGTACGGAGACATCACAGCCAATTTACTTCAACATTCACTTGATTACAAACCAGGACATTTACACTTTAACGAGTGGTCGTATGAGGCGCAGCAAATTAAAAAATCCAAAGAACATAATATGTATGTAATTGATAAAGCAGTACAAAAAGCTAACGACAAAAAAGTTAAAAGTTTTTCAAGTGATGGGTCTATTGCAATTGAAAGTGACAGAGATTTGTATAACGCTTTTCACAAAATGAAGTACAAAATAGATGGAACATATGTAAAAGGACAATGGGAAATTACTACAATATATTATGATAAATATAATTTTGAATATAATTTTAAACAAATGTTTACTGGGGACAACAAACTCGGTTGGGCTGCGGCCAATCTAACAAATTTAATGGAATCATGGGGAACACTCAATGAGTATACATCTTATGTTACAGTAACTGATACAAAAAAGGCTTGGAAGTGAGGTGTGAATTGCAGATGAAACGCAGATACAAGATTTACATCTTGATCTCTCTACTAGTTATAACTACTACTATAATTTTTCTAGCGAATTCTGGAGACGATACGATAAGGAAGTACCCATATGGCAAAGATACGTTAGAGTTTTTTGGAGATGGGACTTTTCAGATTTACAGGGGAGGAGGATCGGGTGATCCTCCAATACTATACACTCATCAAATTGAAGCTCCTAATTCAGTGATTGATAACGTTCTGTCTTATAAAATAGAAAAAAATATCGTATATGTGGTTGGTGAAAATAGCTTCATTAAATTGGATTCAAGTACCAACACATACGAACAAAAGAAACTGATTTCTGACTTTACTTCCAAAGATAGAGATATATTTAATGAATTAATGGAAAAATAGAAGCTATCATAAGTAAATGTGATAGCAAGGGAGCTTTAACTTGTTCACAAAGGTTAACTTAACATGCGCTTTAGTTGAGCTATTGTTATGTAAGTATTTTAAATTTATAAAGAATGGTTACCACCAGTGGTGATATTATGATTATTAAAATTGAAGGTTTCTTTTTCCAGAATTTGATTACTGGTCCCCTATGCACACAAGAAGAACTATATCAAAAGTATATACAAGCAAAAATGCTGAGTCTTAATATTAGAGATTTACCTGATATATTTTGTCGACTTCATAATTTTGATCGATTACGTTTTGAAGATGACACAGAGGTTGGTTTCGTGATTGATACAGATACGGACAGGATATATAGACCGATATATTGATGTTTAAAGCGATGTATTCGAAAGATATCTTCCCATCTCCTTTAATTACAAGTAATGAAGGACTCACATAACTGGCTACTATATTCGATTTTATAATCAAAGTCGATCACAACGAAAGTTAAATAAGTTGCCTCCGAAAGAATACCGAAAGCAGCTTATAGTCTAGTGTTATTTTTATTTACCTGCATGCCCTATCATAGAACGTATTTAAACATATATTAAGGTAACGACAAATAAAGGAGGTTAAAAGAGATGGGTGCCTATGAAAATACAGGTGGCGGCGGTGTATGGACTTCTACAGCGGCAATTTTAGTGCTCTTTATTCTCTTAGTTATCATCACTAAATCACTTTGGGTTTAGTTTGTAAAAAGAACTGTTGGAAAATATCACTTCACTCATGGATATTCAATAGTTGAGCCCATCGAGCGCATAAGCTATTTGGCAATAGCCACCGTATTCGCTTCTCTTTCGGCAAATACTTGGTGGATTCCTGCCATAATAGTTTTGCGCTTATTGTATTTCATTTTATCTTTTCAGTAGCGAGTCAAGACCACTGCTGGCTTATCAGGCTTCTGTTAGATAAAATTCTCAAAGAGATGGTAGGATGAAGGTTGAAGTAAACAAATGTAATTACAGCATCAAAAAACCAATATATCTAAAGAGTAATGTTACTTTTACCACAGTAGGTAAGGAGGCTACAGTGCTGCAAATTGATGCTAACTAGGGATAATGGAGCTTTAACTTCGAACAATTCAAACCGGGCATTGAATGTAATTATTAAAAATTTAACAGTGCATGGTGTAGCAACAACCGAGCCTGATAAAGTGCCAAGTTATGTTAGAATTACAAATTATGGTATTCTGTTGGAAGGTAGTAGCTATGTGAACGATAAGGTACTCTTTGAGAAAGAACATAGAGATTAAAAATACAAATATAGGGCTCCATATAAAAGGATTTTCCGACGTAACGGTACAGAATAGTGAATTTCACGACAACGGTGGGGGTTCTAAAAAATCTAGCTAAAGCCCATACATGTATTGTGACGATACGTGAGCTTTAGCTTTAACTAATTGCCCAAAAAGTACCAATAACTCACAATAATGACCTTGCCAGTACGAAATCACAACTAATACATATGGAGAAGTTAGTACCTAGCGTTTGAAAGTTAAGACTGTGAAACTGCTATTAACGGTCGGCAAACCGCTTGAAAACGATTGATCCACGCCGGATCGTAGCCTTTTCCACTGCTCTAAAGTCGGCTTGATTCCAAAAGTGTATTTAAGTAAGTGAATACTCTAAATAAATCGAAAAGCTCTGTTACCTTAATTGGTCGGCAGAGCTTTTAATTGTTCACGGTTTTTAAAATATATCCAGGTATTCTTTCTGGAATTTGATGAAATCTTGCACACTGTCGTGATAGGTAAATCTACCGCCATTTTTATCAATAATCCAGTTGATATTCTCGTCATTTAACAAAATTCCATACATGCAGTGATGAAGCAGTTCAATTTGCTTTTCATCCCTAATTCGGATCAAATGTTTTTCTTGTTCGATAATGAGGTACCATTTCGTTTCTGTTTCATCTACATCCGCATCCACATACAGTATTGATACCGATAAGGGGAATGGCCAGTCAAACCATTGTCCTCGCTTGTCTTCTCTATAACCTTCAAATGCCATGGTTATTCCCTCCTACTTGGATAATTTCCTGATTAGTTTAAATGTATCTAACGTGCTGCGATTGTACGCTTAATTAGGTTCTTGTCTATCCTACTGGCACAGGAATATCGCCCCCATATTCTTCTCCTTGGCTTCACGTACACCATCATAAACATCTGTAAAAGTTCAGTGTCACTTTGGCAACCGTCTAATTCCGCTATTGTTGCACAATAGTTGTATCCGCTTTTATCGTTCATTGTTCTGATCTGTACAGTATACGGAAAACGACAGGTAATAAAGAAGCTGAACGCTTTGTTACCCGATATCAAAACGCTATTACCAATACTGTACAATTATTCTACTGAGCAATGACGTGGTCCAACATGAAGGACTGGAGATAAAAACAGGTAGCAGTGTGATGGACATAAAGGCGCGTCTGCTGGTTTTGGAAGAGGGGACCACAAGAGCGATATACGCTCTATATTGTAATCATAGGGGGCTGGGATGGTGACCAAAAGATCATTACATTTTCTCGTATGGAATAGGCGCTGTATTAAACCTCCAATGATATGGAGCAAGGCTACACTCATGTCTTGAATGTATATTATTTCTGGAGGGTCAAAAGTGAAAACCCCTTATTCACAGTCCGTTTTGCGCCATAACCAAATTTTAATGTGGCTTTGTGTTCTTTCGTTTTTAAGTGTGTTAAATGAAATGGTTCTTAATATCTCTTTACCTGATATTGCTGATGAATTCAATAAAACACCTGCCATTACAAATTGGGTGAATACTGTCTTTATGCTAAGCTTTTCTATATGAACAGCTGTATACGGAAAGCTATCTGATCAGTTAGGTATTAAAAGGTTGCTCCTGTTTGGAATCATAGTGAATTGCATAGGATCATTAATTGGATTTGTGGGACATACTTTTTTTCCAACACTTATCTTGGGGCGATTTATACAAGGGATTGGTGCAGCTGCATTTCCTTCACTTGTGATGGTCGTAGTTGCTCGCTATATCCCAAAAGAAAACAGGGGAAAGGCATATGGCCTCATCGGGTCTATCGTAGCAATGGGTGAAGGGATAGGACCGGCTATTGGTGGGATGATTGCTCATTATATTCATTGGCTTATTTACTGCTTCTTCCTGTTTTAACGTTTGTAACTGTTCCCTTCCTGATAAAATTATTGAAAAAGGAAGTCATTTCAAAGGGCTCGTTTGACATTGCAGGAATCGTGCTTATATCTCTAGGTATTGTATTGTTTATGTTGTATACAACTTCTTACAGAATTTCTTTTCTGGTGATAAGTGTTCTATTTTTCTTGATCTTTTTAAAACATATCAGACAAGTAACCAATTCTTTTGTTGATCCTTCATTGGGGAAAAATACTGCATTTATGATAGGAATCCTTTGTGGCGGGCTTATGTTTGGTACCGTAGCTGGATTTGTTTCTATGGTCCCTTATATGATGAAAGACGTTCACCACTTAAGTACCGCAATGATTGGCAGTGGAATTATTTTTCCTGGAACGATGAGTGTTATTTTCTTTGGTTTTCTTGGAGGAGCACTTGTTGATAAGAAAGGTTCCTTACATGTGCTAGCAGTCGGCGTTGCATTTCTTGCCGTCAGTTTTTTGGTAGCTGCTTTCTTTATTGAAATGACACCTTGGCTGATGTCTATTATTCTAGTCTTTGTTTTCGGTGGTCTTTCTTTTATTAAAACAGTAATATCCACTATTGTTTCAAGTAGTTTAAAACAAGAAGAAGCTGGCGCAGGAATGAGCTTGCTTAATTTTATAAGCTTTTTATCAGAAGGAACGGGGATTTCAGTTGTAGGAGGCTTATTGTCAATACGTCTTATTCATCAAAAATTTATACCAATCATTAATTTTCCATCTGCTTATTTATATAGCAATATGTTATTGATTTTTTCAGTGGTCATTATAATTAGCGGGATTTTATCTGTTATTGTATATAAACGTTCAGTTTCAGATTCCTGATAAGAGCAAAAAAGGATTACATGCTGAAAATGATCTCATCCTCACGTTTGAAGTAAGTGAATACTCTAAAAATAAATCAAAAGCTCTGCTAACCTTCATTGGTCGGCAGAGTTTTGTGTGCTGATCAGTTTGATTTTACTAGATACGGGAAAAGTAGCAATGCAAAGTGTGCGTACAAGATAGTATTGTTTTTAAATTCGGCCTTATTACAGAAGGATAGGCTAATTTGAATACTTAAACTTATAATACCAAAAAATCGCTTTCTCATGGGCTGTGGAAAAATTAGAATATAGCATAGTATCAACTCCGCCGATTACAAAGTTATTTTTAGCATAGAATTGACAAGCTAAAATATTCACATCCTGTGTTTCAAGCATAAGGCCAACAAGATTATTCTGCTTAGCCCACTCGGTTGCTTTACTCAATAAGGCTGCTCCGATTCCCTTGTGTCTCCAGTCTTTAGCGACGGCAATATCCTCAATTAGAGCATAGCCATTCCAATTAGTACAAAGTTTAATTTTCCCAACACAGTCGTCCTCATCATAATATAAAAAAATAGATTTTCCTTGTTCATTAATATAACTGATATCGACGTCATCATCCTCATACTGTTTAAAATATGGTTCGGGAAAACTTTCTTCTATATATGACCAAATGTTGTTCTCGTATTTAGGTATAATTTTTCCTGACACAATAAAGCTGTTATTCTCATTTGACTTTTTAAAATCCCCCATATTTGAAAGTGACATTTTAATTATCATGGCTTGTCTCCTTCTGGTTTAATTTCTCTATGCACATTATTCTAAAAGAGAACCACTTTTTCCTGTCTGTTAGATTTATAAAAGAGTAAAATAGTAGCGACTGTTCAACTATGTGTGATATTTACGATCTCGTCCGCTTGCTTAAACGATTCATAGCAGTAGTTAGGTGTGCTGCTTAACACAAAAAAGCAGGAAGAATTTCTCCCGCTTTTTGCATGAAAACGATTATTAACGTCTGCGTTGTCTATCGTTTACGCTAAACAAATTAACAGCCAGTGCGTTACCTCTTGCACGCGCAGTGGCTCTTTGATTGGAACGGATGTTCAATCTTCTTCTTCTTAAATCACGTCTGCAATGTCTTCTGCTCATAATATCACCTCCCTTCAAGAAATGAAGGTGCGGTTGAATCTTAGTGGCGTTTATGCTTACGCTTGGAAATTTTGATATTCAAGGCATTGGTTGCTAGTGCATTTCCGCTTCCTGTTTTAGCAGCTGCGGCTTGAAAGACTTTAACGACCAGATATCTGTTTTTCCCGATGCGATGCTTATACGTTTTAACTCTATTTCTGATCATCTGCATATCTCCTTTGCTTAGTTCTGCTATATATATATGTCAATTGTGATAGTAATGTATCAGCATAAATCTATTAGAAGCAAAAAGAAGCTAGTACCTATATCCCTAAAGGTTAACAAAAAAACTCATGCGAACCTGTCTTCGCCTTTTCAACTTTACGTTGCAGGAGATTTTACAGGCAGGTCGGCATGAGTCTAATGTGTAGAATAAAGATAATATGCAGTTTGTATGAAAATTATTTACTATTAAGGGTGTTAAGTTTTTTTTCGTAGTACGCCTCTTGGGCAAAAATATGATTCAGTTGTTCTGAGAGCTGTTTATATTCTTGGCTGGCCTCTGGGTAATTATTTCTTTCGGAAATTACAGCTTCAAGTTGCTTTTCTAAATACCTGAAATGGATGAGTATTTGTAAGTACTGAATACGATCGTAGGTTGTTATGTGTGATTTCTCTTCTGCATACAAATGATCCATTGTTGGAACTGCACAGCTTACGACGATAAATATCATAACAAACGCTGAAATTATTATTTTTTTCATTTAATTCCTCCTACAGAGCTATGAGTAATTAATATACCATATTTAGCTAAAAGAAAGAAAGATCTATTAGTTTTGCCCACAACAGTATAGCTGTTCAAGATCAGTGGGGGATTTTTGAGACGATGAGGCTGATTTTATAGTAGATACAATAGGAATAGGTTGCTAAAAGGAAAGAATAGTTGTGAGATACATAATAAGCATAATAACAATACAAAACCGGCTTGCCCTAGGCAGCCGGTTTTGTATTAGGGGATAGAATAACGGGGAAGGAAGAACGAGAAATCAGTGGAAGTCCCGGAAGAGTCCTACAACTTTGCCCAAAATACTGACGTGTGTCAGACGAAGCGGTTCAAAGGCTGGATTTTCAGGTTGAAGCCGGATATGATCTTTTTCTTTGTAGAAGGTTTTAACTGTAGCTTCGTCTTCATCTGTCATAGCTACAACAATATCGCCATTATCAGCGGTCTGCTGCTGACGTACGATTACATAGTCTCCGTTAGCAATCCCAGCCTCAATCATGCTTTCGCCTACAACAGATAACATGAATATTTTATCCTCACCAACAAAGTGTTGGGGAAGAGGAAAGTAATCTTCAATATTTTCTGTCGCCGTAATAGGAAGACCAGCGGTTACTTTGCCGACGACGGGGACACGACTAATGGAGTAATTAATCAAGTTGCTGTTATCCGATTCGTCTTGACCGAGTAACTCAATAGCCCGTGGTTTTGTAGGATCGCGGCGAATGAGTCCTTTTTTCTCTAAACGATCCAAATGACCGTGAACCGTAGAACTGGAGGCCAATCCGACAGCCTCGCCTATTTCGCGTACAGAAGGGGGGTATCCCTTTAGACGCACTTCATTGCGGATAAATTCAAGAATGGCCTGCTGGCGGCTCGAAATCTTAGACATACCGTATCAACCCCATTTAGTAACGTTTGGGAAAATTATAGCATAGAACCTCCGTTCGTACAAACATAAGTTCTAAATAATCCCTAAAAAAATTGCGAACTTTTGTTCTCTTTTCTATTGAACAAAACAAACGTTCGTGTTATATTGTGAAAACATAAGAACAAACGTTTGGAGGACACAACCATGATGAAATATAGCACCTATCAAAGTATTTTTCCAATGAATATAGAAAATTTACAGGAGACCCGAAAAGAGGGTAGGGCGCGTTTTATGCAGATTATTACCCATACTCTTTTACTTAAGCTTCTTATTATAGTGATTGTTGCTTGGATTGCAGGAGCAGGTGTACTTACGGTTTTCGCGGCTCCTTCAGCTTCCAAGGAAGAAGTGACTAAACTGACAGTACAACCTGGGGATACGTTGTGGCAGATTGCCTCGAATCATAAACCGGAACGAATGGATACACGGGTATATATAGAAGGAATTGTGCGGATTAACGGTTTAGAGGATCGGGGAGTGCAGGCAGGTCAGGTACTCAAGCTTCCTGACTTATGATCAATAGACTATTAGAGCTTGTCAGGGAGCGTAATGCGGGAGCCTTGACAAGCTCTTTTCTACATGTCAAAGTGTATTATATCTTTGCTTTTATGGAGGGGACACAATTTGGATATAGACAGCTTGGTACAGCGCATTAATGAATTAGCGCGCAAAGCAAAATCCGAGGGATTAACAGAAGAGGAAACCACAGAACGTGCCAATCTTCGGGAAATTTATTTAGGTAACATTCGCCGTAATTTTCGGCAGCAGCTAGAAACGATTGAATTTGTGGACGATGATACATCGAAGGGAAATGACGGGCTGAAGCATTAATGTTGTTAAAGCGGCCAAGCCTGCAATTTGCCTTTTGTTTTAGGTACCTCTCATGGTATCTATATAGATCAGCTTTGAGGCAATTGTTTTAATGTAATATATCTGGGAAGGAATTGAGAGATGGCCCGATCATTTGAAAGAAAAGTACGCAAAAACACAGCGCATTTAAATAAATCGCGCAAAAAGCAAGGTATTCAAACCATTAGCGGCGCAGGTTCTGCAATGGATATTTTTCGTGGCCGTAATATTACTGTGCCAATTATGCTGGCTGGTCTTTCTGTATTGTACATGCTGATGAGTTACTTTTTGACTAAGACCGGTATGCGAGGGATGGATTGGCTTGTATTCGGCCTGTACTTGATGCTGGCTGTTATCTTTTTTATCCGTCGTCCTTATCTGAAAGTGGGAAAGGATACTCTCTATATGCTGAAAGGTGGTAGAGAACGTCCAATGACGGCAGGGGACATGAAAGCCATCAAGATTGAAAAGGGTTACGTAACCGTTGAAAGAAAAGGTAAGGGTGGTAATTTTATTTTCACAAAATCATTAGGTCGCTATGACACGGATGCCATTGCAGAGCGACTTGAGAAGTTTGCGCTATCCAATCAGATACAGGTTGACAAGAAATAACTGATTTAGCCTGTAGCTCTGTAACAAAGGCCGTATGATGTTATTTCATATAACATGCTGCGGCCGCTTGCTTAATATGGGCACACATAACGATTCAAATGCTTAATCAAGCAAATAGGCGTACATATACTGTGGAAAGAGAGTGGATAATTCAGATGACGATTCAAGCGGTAATGTTTGATCTTGATGATACCCTTTTGTGGGATGAACGTAGTGTAGAAGAGGCATTTGATGCAGCGTGTCAAACAGGCTCCCGTGAAGCAGGTGTTGATCCAAAAGCTCTGGAGGAAGCCGTACGTAAAGAAGCACGCGCTTTGTATGAATCCTATGAAACCTTTAGTTTTACTCAAATGATCGGCATTAATCCGTTTGAAGGATTGTGGGCGAATTTTACAGCAGGTGAGCAACCTGAATTCCGTCAATTGGAACAGTTGGCCCCTGTTTATCGAAAGGAATCATGGCGCAGAGGACTCCAGCAACTAGGGATAGATAATGAGAAGTTGGCGGAAAAGCTGGCTACCCAATTTGCTTCGGAAAGACGCGCACGTCCCCATGTATATGAAGAAACGTTTGAAATTCTAGAACAATTGAAGGGACAATACAAGCTGTTATTATTGACAAACGGTTCCCCTGATTTACAACAGGAGAAACTGGATGGAGTTCCTCAATTAGCTCCTTTCTTTGATCATGTGGTCATTTCAGGTTCATTTGGTCGAGGCAAGCCGGATCCGTCTATATTCCAGCATGCGTTGGGGCTTCTTGGTATTGAGCCTGAACATGCTTTAATGGTAGGAGATAAGCTGACGACTGATATTCAAGGAGCGTTGGCAGCAGGTGTTCACTCGGTGTGGGTGAACCGAAACGCCAAAACCAATACCACAGAGATCAAGCCGAAGTTTCAAATCAAGCATCTGTCTGAATTGGATGGAATTATTCAGTCGTTAAAGTAAGAAATCTACACCTTTAGAAACGAGTATTAAGAAAACTCCCTTCGCTCGATTGTCACAGAGCAGAGGGAGTTTTTTATTTACACAAGGATAAATTCGTAATTATGCTTTAATGAAGGTTGGATCTTCGAACGGTTCCGCAATCCAGCCATTTTCTTCAATGAACAAGCGGACTGCTACGATCTTTTGATTCTCCATTAAAGTGAAGAAGTGAGGTATATTTTCGGGTACGGAGATAACGTCCCCCGGTGAAAGCTCTACGTTAAAATAGTCGATCTCTTCAGGTCCTTTAATAATAAAGATGCCTTTACCAGCGATAATGGCACGGATTTCATCCTCGGTATGGGTGTGAATTTGCTCAAACTTGGCTAGCAACTCGTCCAAATTCGGCGTTGCTTCAGATAGAGTGATAACGTCCCATATTTTATATCCGCGACGTGCGGCTAAATCCTTGATTTCGGGTTCAAATGTTTTGAGAACAGCGGCCTTTTGATCATCTGTTAAGGTAAAGTTCTCTTGCAGCTCCCCGGACAATTTGGAAGCATCCCAATGTTCATACAATATCTCGTGACTCTCCAGAAATTCACGTACTTGTTCTTCACCGCTAATTCTTTCATTCGTATTACGTATTAAGATTTCGGCCATGTATTTATCCCCTCTTTTCCACTTGGATTAATGTTATATAAAGAATACCATGTCTTGAAACGTTGTACAATACAGGATTTCAACATTTTATAATGCAAATGAACATAGCTAAAGGATGCAGGGTTAAGTACGTTTAATAATGCTACAAACTATAAAAATGGATAAGAGAAGTCGTTTTTACAAAGAACAACCTGTATAAAACGTATGTTTTTACTTCAATCTATCTAAATGATACGGTTTCTGCTAAACTAGGATTTAACGTTTTGCGGGGGTGAAGAAATTTGGATAAAGTTAGCTTGCAGGATGCATTACAACGAAGAATACTCCTTCTTGATGGGGCCATGGGCACCATGATTCAACAGGAAGACCTTTCCCCCGATGATTTTGGTGGGGAAGAGCTGGAGGGCTGTAATGAAATGCTGGTCTTAACGAGACCGGATGTCATTCAAGGGATTCATGAAGCATACTTGAAGGCCGGAGCAGACCTAATTGAAACGAATACATTTGGAGCAACATCCGTCGTTTTGGCGGATTACGATATACCAGAACGTGCCCGTGAAATTAATCTGGTGGCGGCCAAGCTGGCGCGTAACGCGGTGGATAAATACAGCACTGCGGACAAGCCTCGTTTTGTAGTAGGAGCTATGGGCCCAACCACGAAAACCTTGTCTGTCACAGGCGGTGTTACATTTGCTGAGCTGATTGACAGCTATCAAGAGCAGGCCTTGGCACTTATTGAAGGCGGCGTGGATGTACTCCTTTTGGAGACCTCACAGGATACGCTTAACGTCAAGGCTGGAAGTATCGGAATTCGGCAGGCTTTTGAGCAGACAGGTATCGAGCTTCCGCTAATGATTTCAGGCACGATTGAGCCTATGGGAACGACGTTGGCCGGACAAAATATCGAATCCTTTTCCATATCACTGGAACACTTACATCCAATTTCGATTGGGTTGAATTGTGCTACGGGTCCAGAGTTTATGCGTGATCATATTCGCTCTCTGTCTGAAATGTCCTCTGCAGCTATTAGCTGTTATCCAAATGCGGGCTTGCCCGATGAAAATGGCCAATACCATGAATCGCCTGATTCATTAGCACGTAAAATGGCTGCTTTCGCTGAAAAAGGCTGGTTGAATATTGCTGGGGGATGTTGTGGTACCACGCCTGAGCATATTCGAGTTATGAGTGAAAGTATGTCGCAGTTTGAGCCGCGTCCGCTGGTAGGTCATCATCCTCCTGCCGTATCAGGCATTGAGCCTGTATATATTGAACAGGACAATCGTCCGTATATGGTTGGTGAGCGAACAAATGTTCTTGGCTCCCGCAAATTCAAGCGTTTGATTGTGGAAGGCAAATATGAAGAGGCGTCTGAAATTGCCCGTGCTCAGGTAAAAAGCGGAGCGCATGTCATTGATATTTGTGTGCAGGACCCGGACCGCGATGAAATGACGGATATGGAAGCGTTTTTGAAACTGGTTGTAAACAAGGTAAAAGTACCTTTGGTGATAGATACAACGGATATTAAAGTCATTGATAAAGCACTTCAATATTCGCAAGGTAAGGCGATTATTAACTCCATTAATCTGGAGGATGGTGAAGAGAAATTTGAGAACATGGCTCCTCTTATTCATAAGTACGGCGCAGCTGTTGTTGTTGGTACGATTGATGAACGCGGACAGGCTATTTCACGTGAGGATAAGCTTGAGGTAGCTAAACGTTCTTATGATCTGTTGGTGAACCGTTACGGTTTGGCAGCGGAGGATCTAATTTTTGATACGCTTGTATTTCCAGTAGGAACAGGTGATGAGCAATATATCGGTTCAGCTAAGGAAACGATTGAGGGTATTCGCATTATTAAAGAGGCGCTTCCCGGAGTGCATACTATCTTGGGCATCAGTAACGTTTCTTTTGGTTTGCCGGAAGCGGGTCGTGAAGTGCTCAATTCCGTCTACTTATATGAATGTACCAAAGCAGGTCTGGACTATGCGATTGTAAACACTGAGAAGCTTGAGCGTTATGCATCCATTCCAGAGCATGAGCGGAAACTTGCGGAAGACTTGATCTATAAAACAAATGACGATACTTTATCCGCTTTTGTAGCAGCTTTTCGTAACAAGAAAGTGGAGAAAAAAGAAAAGATATCAAACCTTTCGCTCGAAGAAAGACTGGCTTCCTACGTAGTGGAGGGAAGTAAGGAGGGACTCATTCCGGATCTGGAGCAAGCGCTTGTGAAATATTCTTCGCTGGAGATTATTAACGGCCCGCTGATGAAGGGGATGGAGGAAGTAGGACGACTGTTTAACAATAACGAATTGATTGTAGCAGAGGTGCTGCAAAGCGCTGAAGTGATGAAGGCGTCCGTGGCTTATTTAGAGCCGTTCATGGAGAAGAATGAATCCTCAGTAAAAGGTAAGATTTTGTTGGCTACAGTCAAAGGTGATGTGCATGACATTGGTAAGAATCTGGTGGAGATTATTCTATCCAACAATGGTTACCATATTGTGAATCTGGGTATAAAAGTACCACCAGAACGCATTATTGAGGCTTACCGTGAAGAAAAGGCCGACATGATTGGCTTATCCGGGTTGCTTGTTAAATCGGCACAACAAATGGTGCTGACCGCACAGGATTTGAAAAATGCGAATATTGATATTCCAATAATGGTGGGTGGAGCTGCTTTAACACGTAAGTTCACTAAAAATCGTATCCGTCCTGAGTATGATGGTCTGGTTGCCTATGCAAAGGATGCTATGGATGGCCTAGATATTGCCAATAAGCTTATGAATCCTGAGTCCCGTAAAAAAATGGCCGAGGAGATGGAGGCTGAGCGAGAAGCTGAAGCGGCAATCGTCGTGGAAGCCAAGCCGCTCCCTAAACTCACTCGAGCTGTGCGCTCTAACATTGCTCAGGATCTGCCCGTCTATATTCCACCAGATACGGATCGCCATGTACTGCGTAACTATCCACTGAATTATATTTTGCCTTACGTGAATATGCAGATGCTAATGGGGCATCATCTTGGTTTAAAAGGCAATGTTGAGCAGCTGCTGGCTTCGGAAGATCCGAAAGCGATTCAGTTGAAGGAAACCGTGGACAGCATCATGTTTGAAGCTGTGACAGACGGAATCATCCAGGCACATGCCATGTATCGTTTCTTTCCAGCGCAGTCGCAAGGGAATCAAATTCTGATCTATGATCCGTCGGATGTGAGCAAGGTACTGCACACATTTACATTTCCGCGCCAGCAGGTAGAGCCTTATCTGTGTCTGGCTGATTTCTTGAAATCAGTGGAATCCGGAGTTATGGACTATGTGGGTTTCATGGTCGTTACAGCTGGTCATGGGATTCAGCAGATATCTACCCAGTGGAAAGATAAAGGGGATTATCTGCGCTCGCATGCACTTCAAGCGGTAGCACTCGAAGTAGCAGAAGGGTTAGCGGAACGGCTTCACCATATTATCAGGGATAGCTGGGGTTTTCCGGACCCTGCCGATATGACAATGAAACAGCGGCACGGTGCCAGATATCAAGGCATTCGGGTATCCTTTGGCTACCCTGCATGTCCAGATCTGGAGGAACAGGGGCCGTTGTTCCAGTTGTTAAAACCTGAGGATATTGGCGTTGAGCTGACGGAAGGGTTTATGATGGAACCGGAGGCTTCTGTATCAGCCATGGTGTTCAGCCACCCTCAGGCGCAGTATTTTAACGTCGAAAAGGTTTAACACCTTTATCAGATGGGATAGCAAATACCCTCCGAGCTTCGGAGGTTTTTTGCTGGTCAGCAGGAAGAAGGTTAATGTTATGGAATTTTATTTTCTCGGTACAAATGCAGGGGTGCCTACGATTCAGCGAAATGTAACGTCCATCGCTCTTCGTTTGCTGGAAGAACGAAGAAGCATGTGGCTGTTCGACTGCGGTGAAGGCACTCAACAAGAGGTATTGCGTTCGCCGCTCAAACTAAGCAGACTTGAAAAAATATTTATCACCCATTTGCATGGGGATCATCTTTTTGGTCTGCCGGGGCTGCTGTCGAGCAGAGCGTACCAGGGGGGAACGACACCACTGACGGTATATGGACCGCCTGGAATCCAGCAATATATCGAGCTATCTTTAGGGATCAGCCAATCGCGTATCAATTACCAACTACATATTGTGGAGCATACGGGCGGGGTTCTGTTTGATGACGGACAATTCCGGGTAGAGTCAGCTTTGCTGGATCATCGGATCGACAGCTATGGCTACCGAGTTGTAGAGATGGATAAGCCCGGTAAGCTTAACCAAGAACTGTTGGAGCGATATGGAATCAAGCCCGGCCCGGTGTACGGTAAGTTAAAGCGTGGGGAAAGCGTGGAGGTAGAGGGTGGAGTTATTTTGCACCCTCAGGATGTTTTGGGTTCGCCGAAAAAGGGGCGTATCATCACGATTTTGGGGGATACGAGACCTTGCCCGAATACGGTAGTGCTGGCTCAAGATGCAACTGTCGTCGTTCATGAAGCCACTTTTCTGCATGAACTGGCAGATACAGCGTACGAGTATCATCATAGTACGGCGCTTCAGGCAGCGGAGGCTGCAAAAGCCGCAGGTGCGGGTCAGCTAATCATGACACATTTTAGTTCTAGGTATAAAGATCAGGAGCAGCTTCAGCCATTGCTGGAGGAAGCGCGAAGCATATTTCCCAATTCATTGCTTGCGGAGCAGCATGTGTTGTTACCGGTACCCGATATCGGTTAATAAACGATTGGAGAAAGATATGTGCATGGGTACCGGGGCTTGCTCCGGTGCCTTTGTTTTTCACCGAAATTATTTTCCGGGAAAGCGCAGGATGCGACAAGAGATGAGAACCCGTACACGGTGGTGGGGATGAATTTGTTCTACCACATATGGAGGTATGTCATATTCGCGTTTCTATATATCGAATTTAAAGGATTTTATGTCTTGAGCATGATCAGGAAATACAGAAGATTTCCTTTGAGGAAATAGCGCCTTCGATGGATTTCGACGAAGATGTGAACTTATGTCATGTGAAAGCGACGGCTTTTAGCGAGGAATGGCGCTATTTTGCACGGTTTACCAGCAATTCATGGACTTCATAAGCATTTTTGACTTAAGATAGATGGGATGAATGGAGACAGCCGATTATTTTATAACCTGAATCATTAAGGTGGTTAAATAAGAAGGAGAACATCGTTCATAGGATGAATTATAATTTTCAATGCTATGATGTGAATGGATTTGAAGTGGGGGAGGGGATTGCGATAAAATCGTTACTAATTGATCTGGATGGAACCCTTTATCATGGAAATCGGATGATCAAGGGTGCGGATCTGTTCATATCCCGATTGCGTACAGACCAGATACCTTATGCTTATGTTACAAACAATGCTTCACGCACACCCGAATCGGTGGCTGAGCATTTGGTTGGTATGGGAATTAAAGCGGCCAGCCATGAAGTATATACTTCGGCGTTAGCAGCTGCACAATATGTAGCACAGCAAAGTCCTGGAGCTCGTGTATATTGTATTGGTGAGACAGGATTACGTGATGCACTCACAGGAGCCGGTTTGCAGCTTGTTGAGAACCATCCTGATTATGTGGTGCAGGGGATAGATCGTCAATTTACATATGATGCGCTGGCCGCTGCCATGCGTTGGATTCGGGAAGGAGCCACTTTTATTTTGACAAACCCGGATCTCCAATTGCCTTCACATGATGGGCTAACGCCAGGAGCAGGTACGATTGGAGCAGCAATTGAAGCGGCTTCACAGGTAAAGCCTATTGTCATCGGTAAGCCTTCAAGCGTATTGATGAATTATGCACTGAACCGCTTAAACATTAGGGCGGATGAAGCTCTGGTTGTGGGCGATAATATGCTTACAGATATTGCGGCAGGTGCAGCAGCAGGTTGTAAAACAGCTCTGATCCTGTCGGGCGTGACGACCCGCGCTAATATGGACGAGCATGTGCGTACCGTTGGAGTAAAACCTGACCTGATGTTTGAAAATCTCGCTGAATTGCAGGACTGGATGAAAGAAGAGCTGAGATAATAGAAAAAAGTATATGCCTTAGAAAACTTGCGAGCATTAAAAGCTATGTAGCTACGAAAGGAAAGATGTTGATATGCCGGAACTTCCTGAAATGGAAAACTACAGAATCTTATTATCCAAACAAATTTTGGACATTCCGATTACTGGAGTGACGGTTAGCCGTGAAAAGTCCATTAATACTGAAGTGGAAACGTTTGAGAAGCAATTGCTCGGAACGACCGTTGTATATTTAGAGCGTCGAGGCAAGCATTTGATTTTTCATTTAAACACGGGCGGACGGCTCGTACTTCATCTGATGTTGGGAGGGCTGTTATTTCTGGGAACGGAGGAGCAGCGTCCAGATCGTACAGTTCAGATCGAATTAGATTTTAGTGGAGTAAAGCTTTATTTTATCGGACTGCGCTTAGGTTATCTGCACTTGCTGACGGCTAAAGAAACAGAGGAGGCTTTGTCAGACCTGGGACCTGACCCGTTAGACCGCCGCATGACGTTGGAAAAGTTTACAGCACGGCTGAAGGGACGCCGGGGGATTTTAAAAACAACACTGGTGAATCAGCAGATTTTTTCAGGTATTGGCAATTGTTATTCGGACGAAATTGCTTATATCGCCGGATTTACACCGGGTTCCAAAGTACAAAACATTGTGCAGTCGCCAGAAAAAGTGGAAAAGCTATACCATGCCACTCAATCCGTACTACGTGAAGCTACTGCGGAAGGCGGGTACATGGAAATGCCTCTAATGGAGGGAGACACGCTAACAGGTGGATTTGATCATCAGTGTCGAGTATATGACCGCGAAGGAGAAGAATCTCCAAGTGGCGGAAAAATTGTAAGGGTTGAACTGGCGGGGAAAAAAGCATTTTATTGCCCGGTACAGCAGCATGATGCCTAAATTGCTCATCGGCTCCCATGTGAGTACGCGTGGTGGCTTTTTCAAAGCCGCTATGCGTGCGCGAGAGCAGGAGGGGCGTTCATTTCAATATTTCCCGAAAAATCCTCGTAGTCTGAGACTGAAGGAATGGAGTGCTACTGATGCTGCTGCTTGCAACGCTTACTGTGTAGAGCACCAGCTTCAATCCATTGCTCATTCGCCATATCCCGTTAATCCGGCTCATGGGTCTGAGCGTGGTCAGGAACTTTATGAGCTGACGATTGCTTCATTACGCAATGATCTGGATATTGCTGAAGCCTGTGGGTCAAAAGGGATTGTCGTTCATTTTGGTCACATGCATTCGTTAGACCCTCTAGAGGGCTATCGTAACATCATTAACTGTTTTAATGATGTGCTGGAAGGCTGGCAGGGAAATGCTAAAATATTGATTGAAAATCAGGCGGGGGATCATGGACCTATGGGAACCACGCTTGAGGAAATGGTGCAAATCCGTCAGTTGTGCCGGTATCCTGACAGTATCGGCTTTTGCTTGGACACTTGTCATGCGTATGCAGCAGGATTGTGGAACGGTGGAATGGACGAGGCTTTGATTGATAAAGGAAACCGTCTCGGCTATTGGTCAGCTCTATGCGGAGTTCACTTGAACGATTCTAAATACCCGTATGGCTCTAAAAAAGACAGACACGCTCGTGTGGGGCAAGGTTACATTGGTACTGAGGGCATGCGCTGGATGACAGATCAGGAGGCTGTAAGAGGCATTCCTATCGTTTTGGAGAGTGAGACGGGACCTGATGGAACACATCAGGAGGATATTCAAATGATTCTAAGCTGGGAGTAAATCAATCTGATTGATAATAACTATCTTTGAGGCATGTGAGCTTGCATATATGGGAAAAGGAGGAGAAGTTGATGTATTTGTTTATGGACGATTATCGGCCTTGTCCTCCGGGCTTTAAGCTGGCAAGAGATGCGGAAGAGTGTCTGCTGCTGCTTCATGAATATCCTATTACGATACTATCGCTAGATTATGATTTGGGTTCAGGTCAACCCACGGGAAAAGATGTGGCTGCTGCTATCGCAGGGAAACGGTTATATCCGTGTGAAATTTACTTGCATTCCTCCAGTCCAGAGGGGCGGCGAGCCATGTATGAGCTGCTCTATGCGAATAAGCCAGAGGGAGTCACCGTGCATAATGGGCCCATACCCGAGGAGCGTATGCGAGAGATCAGAAAAGGGTCTGAACAATGAAAGAGATCGGACAAAAAGACGCGCGCCGTGCCATATGGGAGGGATGCAAGCTGGCTTTGTTTGTGTACACTCCCATGTGCGGAACATGCGCGGCTGCCCGTAAGATGCTGGAGGTAGCAGAGCATTTGCTCCCCGAAGGAGCAGTGGTGCAGAGCAACATTAACTATATTCCTGAACTGGTACAGGAGTACCGGATATCCAGCGTTCCCGCGCTTCTTATATATAATGGTGAAAACAATAATCCTGAAATCATCTACAAAATGGAATCTGTAGAACACTTGCTGAGCAAAATAAGGAGCGTGATGGAATGATATCCATGAAGAGCATTACGTTGCAGCGGGAAGAAAGACGGATATTGGACGATGTAAGCCTGGATATACGAGAAGGTCAACATTGGGCTATTCTGGGTCGCAATGGTTCCGGTAAAACAACTTTGCTGGAAATGATGACAGGGTATATGTTTCCAAGTCGTGGTACGGTTGAAGTGCTTGGGCAAATGTATGGTCAATGTGATGTGCGGGAGGTCCGCAAGCAGATCGGATATATCAGTCAGACCTTATTGGAAAAGCTGGCGCTAAAAGATCCAGTTTGGGAAGTAGTCGCTACAGGTGCGTATGCTTTTTTGCGCTTTTATCAGGAAATTCCAACAGAGGCAAAAGAAAAGGCCATATCTTTGCTGGAGGGTATGAATTTAGGTGACTTGATTCATCATCCGCTGGGGACGTTATCTCAAGGAGAACGTAAAAAGGTGATGTTGGCCCGCTCACTGATGGCGGAACCCCGTCTGCTAATTATGGACGAGCCTTGTGCTGGGTTGGATCTATTTGAGCGGGAAAAAATGCTGGTCGAGATTGATCGGCTCCGCAAGCGGGACTTATCAGTGGTCTATGTGACTCATCACATTGAGGAGATTGTCCCCCTATTTACACATGTTGCATTGATTCGTGATGGTAAGGTTGCAGCAGCTGGACCGAAAAAAGAAGTTTTAACGAAAGAATTGATTATGCACACATATGAAGTTCCGGTTGAGCTGGATTGGGATGGAGAACGTCCCTGGATTCGGGTGTGCGCTGGAGGGTAATGTTATTTTGGAGGAACTATATATGAGTACAGATGAACAAAGTGAATCTACTTTGTCATCATCAAGATTTATTTGTACGGCCAATCACGGTTTTGCACCCTATGCTCAAGAGGAGCTTAGAAGAATATTTGGCTCTGTGAAAAGTACGATGCTTTTACCTGGTGAAATTTTTCTGGCTACATTACCTGCGGAAGAAATTGAGGCAGTGAGGACAATTACAGGTCAGCCGCCGATGTTTTTACGTCACTTGTTTCCTGTTCATTTTCAGGAAGAAGGAACGGATCTGGTTCAGGTGCAGGAGCGTCTGGTTGCATTCATCCGTAACCGCAAGGAACTGATGGATCAACGTGTTTCTTTACAAGTGCGCAAAGGATCTAATAGCAGCTGGACTGAAAGCGCAGGTGCACTTAAGCAGGCTTTGAGTGAACAATTAAGTGATCTACCTATGGAGCAAACAGTACAAGGCGCCGATGTTATTGTGTCCGTTTTTGCAGATACAGATACGTGGTATGCAGGTGTATCACGTCCTGAGGACAACCTATCGGATTGGAGCGGAGGTGCGGTTCGTTTTCAGAAAGAAGACGGACAAATTTCCCGTGCCAAATTCAAGCTATTGGAAGCAGAAGTAACGTTCGGCATAGATTTTGGCGCTTTCCATCAGGGACTGGATATTGGGGCAGCACCGGGTGGATGGACTTCCTTCTTACTGGAGCGGGGACTGAAAGTTACTGCGGTTGATCCGGCAAAGATGGAGCCATCACTGATGAAGTACGCCAATCTGACTTTTTTGCGTAAAAATGCAAGTGAAGTCAAATTTAAAGAGAATTCGTTCGATCTGCTGGTTTGTGATATGAGCTGGAGTCCTAAGCAAATGGCAAGGCTTGTTACTGATTTACTATATAGTTTGCGAAGTGGTGGTACTGCTATCGTTACGGTCAAGCTAATGCATAAAAAGCCCTTGGCGCTCATTCATGATGTAATTGCTTCATTTGAGGAGTCCGGCATGCAGATTCAGCGAGCTAAGCAGCTATTCCATAATCGAGATGAGATTACCCTGTACATGATTAAGTATGGAAAATAACACTTTACAATAGATACAGGTGTGCTATATAATAAATCCAAATTGTTCCTTAAAAATAATAATGATGTTTAAATCAAGGGAAAGCATCCCGCGAAACGGTTTTCATGGCGACATGGAAATTTGATTTTGCGGCAGCTTTCCCTTTTTTGCGTTGTTTGCTTAAGAAAGGAGGTAGGAGAATAATGAAGCAACCATCACAGTTGGAATTCGGATCAATTGTTGGTGAGCGTTACCGTATTGTGCGCACATTGGGTTCGGGAGGAATGAGCCGCGTGTTCATGGCAGAGGATTTAAAACTGCCAGGCAAGCAATGGGCAGTGAAGGAGTCGGTTGCCGAGCCACAAGTGATGAAGCTTGTACGCACGGAGGCAGAGATGCTGATTTCACTAAGCCATCCACGTTTACCAAGAATTGTTGATTTTTTTGAGCATCCCCCATCTGGAGCGGTATACCTGGTTATGGATTACATCGAAGGAATTACGCTGGAAGCATATATGAAGGGCTACCAAGGCTATATTCCACAGGAGCAAATCGTCCCATTCGCTTTGCAGGTACTGGATGTGTTGGATTATTTGCATACCCGTCAACCACCAGTCATTTACCGGGATCTGAAACCAACGAATATTATGCTGACACCGGAAATGGAATTTATACTGATTGATTTTGGAATAGCGAGGAGCTACAAGGCTGAGCTGGATCAAGATACGGTAAAGCTGGGCACAGTGGGCTTCGCTGCCCCGGAGCAATATGGAGCAGGTCAGACGGATGCTCGTTCAGACTTATACAGTTTGGGAGCGCTGCTATTGTATCTCTGTACAGGAGGCAAATATAGCGAGTGGACTGCGGGAGTAGAAGGATATATACGCGGGGAATTGTCTCGTCATTTGATTCCAGTAATTCGAAAACTGCTGCGTGAGAATCCTGAGGAACGATTTCAATCCGCCGGGGAGGTCATTGGAGAACTGCGTCGCAGTGCTGATTTTCAACCTGCTCAACAAGGAATATCCGTTAATGATGCCTCAATGGATTATGCAGGTACAAGGGTAGTGGCTGTACTGGGTGTCTCTGCCGGCTCCGGTGCTACGCATACAGCAATTATGGTGAGCCACTATCTGGCTCGAAGATCCCGCTCCGTAGCTTTGGTTGAGCTGCACAGCACAGCCAAAGCATTTGCCCGACTTCAAGAAGTTGTAGAAGGCACATCCGTTGGACAAATGAGTTCAAGTCGGCGTTTTGAAGTCGATGGAGTACATTACTGGCGACAAACATCGCGTGCGGATGTCATTTCTTTGTTGGGTGGTTCTTACAGATTTATCGTACTGGACCTGGGGAGTGGGCAGGATAATGAACGTCTGGAAGAATTCTTGAGAGCCGATTATCCGCTCGTCGTTGGCTCAGGGGCCGAATGGAGGGTTCAGGATATAGCAGGGCTAACCCGATCTCTTCAGCGCCACCCACAGCACAAATGGAATTACTGCTTGCCATTGGCAACTTCGGAGGCGGTTCGCAGGCTTCGTAAGGAGCTGGATCACGATAAAGTATTTGCTCTACCGTTCCACTCAGACCCCTTCGAACGGGATGATGAGATGGATCAGGTGCTGGACGAGCTGTTTCGCGGAGTTATTCCAGACACCCGGAGAAGACGCTTCGCATTCCTTAAGCGACGGCGCTAAATAGAAAGTATATATCAAAAAGAGGCAGGGGAGAAGTTGTGTGTCCAAGCTAAGAAAAAGCAGTAAACAAAAACTGTATGCCGGTTGCATTGGCGCTGGGATTGTTGGCATTATCTTTGCCGGCTACCTTATGGTTAATATCCATCAAATGAATGAGGTTAGGAAACAGGCTGAGGTAGAGGCAGAACTGAAATGGAAAGTGTATGAACAAGAGCAACGAACCGCGAAAAAAGGCTGGGCGGTTGTCCGTGATATTTCTCCAGGTGAACAGATTGCATCTAATGATTTGAAGGGAATTAAAGTTCCCGGTTCTCAGGCTCCATCAAATTTGCTGGCAAATAAAAGTGAAGTTTCCGGAACCACAGCCAAGATTGAGCTTAAAAAAGGATCTGTGCTTACATCGTCTATGATTACTGCTGATGAACCCACACCTAAAGATTTACGCAACCGTGAGCTAAAGGTGGTGGTACTACCCAACAGTCTAAAGTCGGGGGACGAAGTAGATATCCGCATACAATTTCCAACAGGTCAGGATTACATTCTATTATCCAAAAAGAAGATTTCCCGACTGGAAGGTCCAATTGTCTGGGTCACTTTGAATGAGCAGGAAATATTATCGCTTTCGAGCGCGATTGTTGATGCCTATCTGCATAAAGCATCCATTTATGCTCTGACGTATGTCGATCCCCAATTTCAGCCTAAGGCAATCCCGACCTATCCACCTAACGCGCAGGTGTTAGCGTTAATGAATAGTGATCCGAATTTGATACACATTGCTGAACAAAAGCTGTCTAAGCAGCTGCGGGATTCCCTTGAAAAAGCAATTAGTTCATCAAACAGTGTAATTTCAACACCCGTGGAAAGAAGTCTGAGTGAGGAAATTGCAGCTCAACATGCGGGTGCTACTATAGAAAACCCAACAAGCGGGATTGATGTTACAAGAAATGAATATGAGAATGAGCAGGATCATCAAGAACAAACAAAGATTCTGACGCAGGGTGGAAGCTCTGACCCGTATGCCAAATAAATGAGAGAAAAGGAACGGAAGTATGAAAACATGGATATTTGCCGGGCTTTGTGACAAAAGCGATACCTTGTTATACATCAGCAGCATATTAGCAGCTTCCGGCCAACGGGTACTGCTTGTAGATGCTACGCTGCGGGGACGGTATCGGTATAGCATAGGGATGCTTGACAAACCACTTCCCATTACGCAGTTTAGTGGTTTTGATGTAGCAATTGGATTTACAGCATGGGAAGACCTGCATATAGGTATGACGGCTGATCAGAAGGCAGAGCAGGTTTATGACATTGTTATTTTAGATGTAGAGTTACTTGATTTTTGTCCAATTTCTGTTTGGAAAAGGGCAGAACTGCGAGTTTGGGTCAGTGATTATAGCCGCATGCTAATGCATAACGGACAGAATTGGCTTCAGCATTTATTCAGTCAACCTGAATTCCCCAAAGATCTTGTATTTCACAAGCTATTTTTACAGGCCGTGGATTGTGGTCTGGAGGAGCCGTATCTGTGGGAATACATGAATCATTTCCCGGCATCTTGGCAGCAAGAGCCATATATACTGCCATGGGATGAGGGGTTGCTTGCTCTGAAACTGGAAAATGAGCATAAAAAACAGCTAATACTAAAACCGCTATCCAGAATGTATAAGAAAGAACTATGCCGTTGTATTGGGGAATGGATGAGTTGGGAATTAAAGGTGATTCGTCGTGCGCTAAAGCGTGCGGAAAGGAGTAGAGCATGAGTACCATTTTGTTTTGGAGCCCCATTAAGGGGGCTAGTGGAAGTAGCTCTTTGGCGGCAGCAATAGCAATTACCATAGGCAATCTATATAGAGGAAGACTATTATTGACTCATTTGGGTCGTAGACATACTGGTATTGAATCAGGATTACCTATACAAGAGTATGGTATGGATGATCCAACCCTACAGCTTCAGGAAGGGGGCTGGGATGCTGCCGCACGTTTAGTTCTGCGAGGGACACTGTCTAAAGAAAATATTCGTAATTATACGACACCTGTACTCGAACATACTTTGGATGTACTTGAGGGAACCTCCAGCTTTGGAGCTGCACCGCCGTTACTGTCTCCAGGGCTTGTACGGGCAGTAATAGATACAGCGAACCAATATTATGATTTAACGCTAATTGATGCAGGAAGTGGAGCAGGATGGGGGGCTGTACAGCATGAAGCATGTGCACGAGCCAAACTGGCTGTTCTTTCACTCACTCAGAATATGCGAGAGTTAGACGCTTATTTTGAATCCGTGTCTCCGTTATCTACCTACTCATCGTTACCCTTATTAATAGTACTTGGAAAATATGATGTGCATTCTCAAGTGAATGAAGCGAATATTCGCAGGAGATATGGCTACAAAGGTGCTCTGTATACAGTCCCTTATAACACCGGATTTATGGACGCATGGAACCGCAGGGATGTGATCGGCCATGTGCAGCGTGAGGTACGAAGTGGAAAAGGGCAGCCTCGCAAGCTTTTTATGACTGTAGGATGGGCGCAGAGTATACGTCATATCAGCAAAGCTATTCTGGAGGCGGCAGAGTCCGATCTTCGGCTCAAGGCTTTGGAGAGGGGCGCTTAAATGCTGTCCGCTCAAATGATCAACGGATTGATTCTTACCTGTATAGTATTGATGTGCATCGTACTGATTATTGTTAAATATCGAGGGAATTTTCACTCGCGACATTCAACCCTTCGAGTAGAAAAAAAGAATGAAGATGCCACATTCGAAACATTAATAGAGTATATCAAAAATGCACTTCATGAACTAAGTCATAGCCAGATGGCGGATGCCGGATTGCATGAAGAGGAATATAGACGGCGTATCCATCAAAGGGCGGAACTACGCAGGGCATTAAAGGACTGTGCCAATGGTAGCAGTGGAGATAAACGTTTTGTTAAAAATCTGATGGCTGAGCTTCTGATTCACGGTTACGGCTTGAACGAGAAAATCGTCGATACTGTTATGCCATTCTCCAGACCTGAGTTGTTTAGCATACAGGATCAATTCGAAATTATATTTTACCAATACCAGCAGAAGTTTGGCGCTGATGCACTATCACGTTTACTGGATACTTATGACTTGGCCGAAATGAGATATTCACAGCAAGGTGAAGAAGATGGAAGTTATCTCGTTACCGCAGAGGACATTCGTTATATCTATGATTGTGAGTACCGGCCCCTTTCCTTTTTGGAGAAGGTGGATATTATTGTCCAGCGGATTTATCAGCATTATAAAGGCTTTTCCGTCATTGATGATATTCGTGACCAGCGGATCGACGGTGTAAGTGGGGGCGTCAGTGGTATGCCGGAAGGTGGGATTCCTGCATCATCAGACTGGCCTTCCGATGGGTATGTATTTGAACAAACAACTATGCCTACTGCCAATAGTTATGAGAGCGTATGGATTTTTTATAAAGGTAAAACGATCCATCTTTCGTTCCTTTCCTTCGGATCTGAGCGTGAACTTAAAAGGGTGTGCCAAAATATTTACAAATACAATTACCCGGGACAGCTTTCCGAAGCAAATGGTTATAAGGTCAATGAAATGAAGGATGGGTCACGGGTAGTGGTGGTACGACCTCCTTTCTCAGAATCGTGGGCTTTCTTTGTCCGTAAATTTGATATTCAAAGCGCATCGCTGGAACAGTTAATTAAGGGACAAAATGCTGATTTTCCAATCCAGCTACTTTCTTATTTAATGAAAGGCAGCCGGATTACTGCTATCACAGGCGCGCAGGGCTCAGGTAAGACGACGTTGTTAATGGCGATGGTCAAGCACATTTATGCTTCGTATACGCTTCGCGTTCAGGAAATGGCTTTTGAACTGCATCTACGCAGCATCTACAGTCGCCGTAACATTCTTAGCTTTCGAGAAACGGATCATATTTCAGGACAACAAGGGCTTGACTTACAGAAAAAAACAGATGGAACCGTCAATATTCTAGGCGAAGTAGCAAGTGATGAAGTAGCTGCTTGGATGATTCAAATGTCGCAGGTTGCCAGTCTGTTCACCATTTTTACTCATCATGCCAAAACATTTCGTGATCTCGTGTTTTCACTTCGTAATTCATTGCTCAAAACAGGAGTATTTCAGCATGAAGGCATTGCTGAGGAACAGGTAGTTCATGTCATTAACTTTGATGTGCATCTCAAACGTGATGCGGAAGGGCGACGCTACATCGAACGGATCACAGAATGTGTGCCGCGTGACCCGGATCATACGGATGCAGGCTCCAATGCTTCAACGAGCTACAGTTATCGCCACGTTATGGAATATCAGAACGGAAGCTATATACCGATGGAGCCCTTAACAGCCAAAAATGTACAAGAAATGTGTGAGCAGATGAATGTAAATGATGCCAGAGATTTCCGCAGTTTTTTGACCCGCTATTGGGAGGAAGACTATGAGTCTTAAAGAAATTTTATTATGGATTTTACTTATATCAGGTGGGGGCTTTACGCTTCTATATATAGCTTTATGGGGGTTGCGTAAGCGCAGTAGTCATGCAGTTCGCACAGGACGAATTTATTCTGTGAAGGAAGGTCGCAAGGGAAAAGCGGTACTGCAACGTGAGCTACAAGCCTTACTGCATAAGTTGTACACGCTGTGTATGAAGGTCCCTTTCTTGTCCGGATACATCACGAGTATACGTAAGCGACTAGCTGGTCAGCATGCCTACGATGAGTACAAGCTTCGCCTACAGACGATGAAGATGACACTGTTCATCTGGGGAGCTTTTGCTTGCAGTGGTGTTGTGCTGGTCATGATGAAGCCAGGAATAGAGTTTGCTATATTAGCCGTTTTATGCGGAGTGGTAATCAACGGTCTTATTTTGGATATGGCCATTAGCCGGATGGAAAAAAGGCTACTTGCACAGATGATCGAATTATTCGCCAATGTGCGTCACTATTACCATCAGCACGGTATGGTGGAGGAAGCTATATCCGAAGCGGCCGATTTGGCGGAGGCAGAGGCCGGAAGACACGCACGACTCATCCATGAGGCGCTAACAGATGTTGATCCGCACGAAGCATTGGAAAGATACTATGAATCGGCTCCTAATCGATTTTTAAAAGCTTTTGCCGGTATCTCGTATATGGTAATGGAGTTTGGTGATCGGGTTGAGGAGGGTGGCTCCATTTACTTGAAGGGGCTCGGCAGTCTCGCACGCGAAATCCAGTTGGAGTTGCTGCGAAGAAATAAACTGGACTATCTGTTAAAAAGTCTAAACGTGATCGCACTAGCACCTGTTTTCTTTACCATCCCAATCGAGACATGGGCGAGATCCAGCTTTCCCTCCATGGATGAGTTTTATCAGGGAAAATTGGGTTATATCACAAAATTATCCGTTTATATTGTGATAATCGTATCTTATTTCCTATTACAGAAGCTACAACAGACCGACGAGACAGGATATCGTGCGGGTAGAGGACGGAGGGTTTGGGAGCAGAAGCTATACCGTTTTCCTATCATTCGTAATGTGGTGGATTCTTTAATTCCGCGTCAGAATATGTCTTCTTATTTTCAAATAACCCGCCTATTAAAGGAAAGTGGTGCGGAGATTAGGCTGGAGTGGCTCTACATACGCAGAATGGCTCTTTGTATCATAGGATTGGTGCTCAGTATCAGTACGATATTTTTTTTACATGAAGCTGAGAGAACGCATATCCTTCACGCACCAGTGCAATCGGGTCAAATGTTTGGACGTTTAAGTCCGGTGGAGCAAAAAGAAGCTTTGAAGCAGAGTGAGATTGATCGCAAAATCATGCATTCGCTGAACATGAGGTCGAACAGCACATACGAACATACGTACGCTGTTTTAGAGCATAATGCTAATGGAACTGCTACTCCTGAACAGTTATCCACAAATACTTGGCGTATCCTCCAAAAGCTAAAAGATTGGAATGATGAATACATCAAGTGGTGGGAAGTGCTGATTAGTTTGATTGTTGGGTACGCAGCCTATCAAATGCCTATGCTTTTATTATATTTGCAACGAAAAATGCGTCGGTTGGATATGAGGCATGAGGTGTATCAATTTCAAACAGTTATTTCCATTTTACGGGTTATGGAACGAATGTCTGTCGAGGAAATATTGGAGTGGCTGAACAGATTTTCAGTTGTATTCAAAAGACCTCTGCAAAAATGTTTGCTTCATTATGAACATGGGCCAGAGGCAGCTCTCGACTTGCTAAAAGAAGAAGCGCCTTTGCCGGAATTTCAACGTCTCGTGGATAAGCTTCATTTGTCTTTAGGTAAAATTACGATTCGAGAGGCCTTTGATGATTTGGAATCCCATATGTCCTACTATTTCGAACAAAGAAAACAGGAGTATGAAAAAATAATAGACAGTAAGGCTATCTGGGGAAGGATGATTGGTTTTGCCCCGATGTATGGTCTTATCTTTTTATATTTGGTGATTCCGTTGATCGGCATGAGCTTTGTTCAAATGGATAACTATTATGAACAAATACAAAAAATTCAGTAAGAAAGTTAACCTATGACTAATACAAAATAACAAGCTAGGGGAGAAAAATAATGAATAACGCATCAACAGCTTTAAAGGTAGCTGCTGGGATATTTTTGACCATCGCTCTAATTACGATTGTAGTTATACTATTTATTTCAGCCCAGGAGGCGACTAAAACGGCACAAAACAATTTTGCTGATATTCAGACCGAATTGTCTCAAGCCTCTTTTACGGTATATGACGGCACAACGATTAGCGGTTCCCAGGTGACCAATGCGCTGCGAAAGTTTCAGGGGAAGGACCAATTCGGCATTCAGATTAAAACCGGCAAAAATATGGCAGGCCAGTGGTACGGTAATGCTCTGAACATTAGCCCAGACAGTGAACAGTATGGCGCCGTGAATGGTGGCAGTGATAAGACAGGGAAAATCACGAATACACTTAATGAGAAAGAGAATGAATACGTAAATCCGAGTGGTAAATTTAAAGCTGAAATCGTCAAAGACAAATCGAACGTGGTACGTGGGTTGTTGTTTACCCAGTCCTAAGCACTACAGCAGAGATAATAATCATAAAGGGGATGAGAGTATGTCTGATCACGCTTCAAGTATGCTGCGGCTTGGTGTGTCAGTTATTCTGTTCATAACCGCATGTGTAACGGCAGCAGACTTGTCCAGGCAGCTGGATGGTGCACTGGAATTAAGATCACAGCAAGAGGAGCATTCTGAAGGGCGAATAGCCCGTACTGCTGGGGTGGGGTTGCCGGAGCGGATTAAAGGAACTCAGGTCATACAGGCAATTCGCATGAACTTACAGGAGGGGATTTCGATTCAAGTCGACGGGACAGAGTATGATGTATTTTCTGAACCGTTTGAGCCTGATGTATCGACCCTGGATGCTTCCTCATTATATTCCATGTACCCCCAGCGTAATGGGAATGGGGACATAACATCTGTACGTTTTGAGAAATTGGGGGAAGACTGAAGTGGTTCAAACAATATCGAAGCTGTTGGGGGCGCTGCTCGCTGTATTGCTTTTGTACATCGTACCCGCAGCTCAAGCTGCTGAACGGCAGGATGATATATCCGGGTTAAATACATATCATGCAACTGTACGTTTTGTTGATATGGTAAGAACCAAAGGTTACATTACACCGACGATGTATAACGATTTTATGCATGATCTGGAATTGACAGGCAATATGTACGAAGTTGACTTGGAGCATATGCACAAAAAGTATGTACCGGACTATGCAGATGCCGTGAAGCCAGATAGTTTTCTGGGCAATTATGAAGCTGTATATGATGGGTACTATAATTCGCAAATTTTTCTTGTACTGTTTCCTGACAATCAGCAGCCAAAATCAGATCAGACGCGTCGATATACCTTGATGGCCGGGGATTATTTTACGGTCCGGGTACATAATACGAATCGGACTCCTGCGGACTTGTACAAATCATGGCTTTTTGGTGGGGCAGATAGCGGCAAGCCGGCAGTTACAGCTTCTTACGGGGGCATGGTTCTGAATGAAGATTACTGATTTTGCGGTCATATTTATACTTTTGTTTTTGCCCTTTGGTGTAGTTAGTGACTTACGGGTGCAGAATCAGCGTGAAGTGCAGCAGCTAGAAATGAAATATACGTCGGCTCTCCGTACCGCAGTTCAGGATGCAGGGGTTGTGCTCTCACAGAATGAACGTCAGGAACGCGAGGCCGGATACGGATCGGATAAGTTTTTTCGGGTAGATAAAGAAGTAGCGCTGAACACGTTCCTGCACACCCTTTTTCTTAATGTAGGCATTGATGGGGATATAGTAGCACAACGTGCATTATTGGATTACATACCGGCTATTGTAATTCTGGATTATGACGGTTATTATGCGTTCACCTCAGAAGCCTATACAGACGAGCATGGACAAGCTGCTATTGGCCACAAATGGAGCGAAAAAAAGCCATATGCCTATGTTGATTCAGTAGGCAACAGTGTGGGGTTCACCTTGGATAATTATGTGCACGCATACGATACTCGAAATCACAGGTGGGTAGAAGGCTTTCAAAAGGAACTTCAGGATCAGACCGCTATATCTTTGCTGAATAATTCAGAAACTTTTGAGCAAATACGTCGTTCCACCATTGTTCGCAGCGTTCAAGAGGACTTGGCGCGAATTATTAATGTCCATAACGAAAAAGCAGCGCGTAACGGCATAACTTATTCGTTCACGCTACCGATCATTCCGCAAGAGGAGTGGTACAACACGGTAGATGATGTGGGGCTGATCGCGTTTATCCAAGGCATTCCGGTCGGAGACAGGTATTACAATAACTATGGATTTGGTGGTGGGAGAGTCGTTAGAAAGCAAGACATTATCGGTGGCATAGAACCAGATACTGGAATAAAGTATTTTTATAGAGATTCATGTCCAGCTCCCTTTAAAGCGAGTGAACGTTTCACGGATGAAAAATCTGCAGCAGCTGCGGGTTACTTTGAGTACAAATGTTATAATGGCTTAAAATAATCACCCTCATGGGTGGTTTTTCTTTTTTTAGGCAGATCCATACCAAAAAACCTTAAAATTCACTGTTTTCAATATTCCGATATGGTTGCAGAATGTGCTACAATAAAGCTTTGAGAGAAACGAAATGCATATGAAATAAGAACAGTCGGCAATGCCGATGACAATAAGGAGCCAAAAACAGCTTATGAGTTTATTGACTGTAGAAAATGTATCCCACAACTTTGGGGACCGCGCATTATTTAAAAATGTTTCCTTTCGATTGCTTGCGGGGGAACGTGTAGGTTTGGTAGGAGCTAACGGTGTTGGTAAATCGACACTCATGAACATTCTCACTGGAAAATTGCTTAAGGATGAGGGTAAAGTGGAATGGACTCCACGTGTGCGTTACGGCTATCTGGATCAGCATACCAAGCTGACACCGGGCAAAACGGTACGTGATGTATTGAAGGATGCTTTTCTTCCTTTGTTGGAATTGGAAAAGGAAATGATGCAGATTACTGACAAAATGGGGGATGCTTCTCCTGATGAGTTGGAAGTGTTGCTGGAACAGATGGGGGAAATTCAGGAGCAACTGGATATGGGGGATTTTTACCTCATTGATGTAAAGGTTGAAGAGATGGCGAATGGACTAGGTCTGTCGGCCATAGGACTGGATCGGGATGTATCCGCACTTAGCGGCGGGCAACGGACAAAGGTTCTTCTTGCTAAGTTGCTGTTGGAAAAGCCGAACGTCCTGTTGCTGGATGAACCTACCAACTATTTGGATGTAGAGCATATTGAATGGCTTACGCGCTATTTGAAGGATTATCCTTATGCTTTTATTCTTATTTCACATGATACTGAATTTATGAACCAGGTCGTTAATGTTATTTACCATCTTGAATTTGCCAAGATGACCCGTTATTCAGCTAATTATGAAAAGTTTCTCGAAATGGCGGATCTGAACAAAGCCCAGCATATTGATGCTTATGAGAAGCAACAGGATTTTATTAAGAAACAGGAAGATTTTATTCAGCGTAATAAAGCGCGTGCCTCTACATCAGGCCGAGCAAAGAGCCGTGAAAAGCAGCTTGATCGGATCGAACGTATTGATAAGCCTGAAGAAGCCGCAAAACCAACCTTTCAATTCAAAGAGGCACGTGCAAGCGGAAAGACGGTATTTGAGGGTATTGATTTTGAGATTGGTTATACACATGCCCTTTTGCCTAAAATGTCCATGACGATTGAACGTGGCGAAAAGATTGCAATTGTCGGCTACAATGGTGTCGGTAAATCGACATTGCTCAAAACCATATTGGGAAAAATTCCGCCAATCAGTGGAAAAACTTATCAAGGTGATTTTTTGCAGCCCGCTTATTTTGAGCAGGAAGTAAAGGCCGAGAAAATTACACCGATTGACGATGTGTGGAATGAATTTCCGCATTTGAACCAGCATGAAGTACGAGCGCATTTGGCGCGTTGCGGTTTGAAAAATGAGCATATCACGCGTCCGCTATCTGCGCTCAGTGGTGGAGAACAGGCTAAAGTCCGTCTTTGCAAACTGTTAATGCGTGAAAGCAACTGGGTACTGTTCGATGAGCCTACCAACCACTTGGATGTTAAAGCAAAGGATGAGCTGAAACGTGCCTTGAAGGAATACAAAGGGACCGTATTGCTTGTATCTCACGAACCGGACTTTTACGAGGATTGGGTAACCAAAACGTGGAATGTGGAAGAGTGGTCAAGTAAAGTTAACTAAAATCAGCTAAATCCAGTTCCAGCAAATTTCACACGAAGTGGGGTTTGCAGAATTAGAAAAATATGCTAAGCTATCTTTAGCTTATACAATAAAATAGTCACACTAGGGGAGCCGCCCATGCGGCTGAGACGGAATAAATGGATTTCGGACCCTTTGCACCTGATCTGGGTTATGCCAGCGTAGGGAAGTGAGCGCCGTACAAACAAGGCAACACCATCTTTATTTTTGTTTGTGCGTGGGACGATACACGTATACGGATATCATGGTCCGTTCGATTATTGGACGTTCGTTAAACCACTTCCTTGGGGAAGTGGTTTTTTTGCGTTTCGTTCATTTTAAGTAGTTCGAGCTTCCGTAGACGATTCACATATAATCCCCTTTCATTCCTGCTGGTAGACGTGGCTGGCTAAGCTTAGATCCTTTAGTCCAATGTGAGGTGAAGACAAAATCGAATTACACGCAATTTCGATGGAAAAGGGCACTTTTGCACAAGCCGCCCAAGTGGCTGCTGTGATTTGTCCGTATGTTCATTATGTACACGCACGTTTAAAACAGAATGGTGCCTCTGCATTGCTTTCTTTGACTCGCAGCCTGGTGGAGCAGGAAGTTCCTTTGCAACAAATTGTAGTAAATGATCGTGTGGATGTAGCTTTACTTACTTTGGTCGGAGCCGTTCAATTACCAGCTAATGGATTACCTGTTGTGGATGTGAAAAGCCTACTTCCAAAGGGTACACGCTGTGGAGTGTCTGTACATTCCTTGGAGGAGATGCAAATTGCTGAGCGGGCAGGAGCGGACTATGTACTTTATGGTCACGTATATGAGACCCATTGTAAGCCCGGTATTGTACCGCGGGGTTTAGCTCAGCTTGAACATATTTGCAGACTGTCAAACATTCCGGTGATTGCGCTAGGCGGCATACAACCGCATCATATCCCGGAGCTTTATAGGGCCGGAGCAAGCGGAATTGCGGTGATGTCTGGTATATGGGAGGCTGAGTCGCCCGTTGCAGCTGCAATGGAGTATAGGCGAATGGCAGACCTTGTAGTTCACAGCCTGTAGCGAGAAAACGAGAGTAGAGGCAAGCTGAAAGCAGAAGGGTTTATGGAGAGGAGATACGGAACAAATGCTAAAGATACACACAGAGGAAAGAGTGATTGGACACGCTGAATGCTTGGTCATAGGTGGAGGTGTCATCGGCAGTTCCATTGCTTATCATGTGGCCAAGGAGGGAAGAAGTACGATTATGCTGGAACGATTGATCCCGGGTGAGGGAGCCTCAGGAGCAGCGGTTGGAATGCTGGCAGCGGAAAGTGAAGAGTTCACCGACTCTGAGCTATCACGATTTGCTCGCATAAGTCGAGATGCATTCCCTGAGCTTGTCTGTGATCTAGAGCGTTTGTCAGGTATTTCGGTGGAATTCCGTACTGAAGGGTTTGTGACCCCTTTCCGTACGGAGACTGAAGGCCAAAAACGCTGGAAAGCTGCTAAAACGCGAGAGGGTGATTGTCCTATCTGGTGGGATGCGAAAGAATTGGCCCGACGAATTCCAGGTTTGGATGAACAAGCGATCGGGGCAATATATCGTTCAAAGGAGACACAAGTGGCTCCTGTCCAGCTTTGCCGTGCTTATGCAGGTGCTGCTGCGGTGCTGGGAGCAACGGTATGGTCTGGTACACAGGCAGAGCAACTGGTCATACAGGATGGTCGAGTTTGCGGTGTCCGAACAGATAGTGGCTTTTTTTCCTGCGATCAGGTCATTATTGCCGGAGGCTTGGATAGCATGAAATTGCTAGCGCAGGTTGGGTTTGAATATCCACTTTATCCGGTCAAGGGCGAAGCGGTAGCGGTCTCCTTGAAGGATCACCCGTTAGAATATACCATTTATGCTGATGATATTTACCTCGTGCCTAAACAGAATAACGAGCTTTGGATTGGGGCAACGAGCCTTCCACATCAATATGACGAAGAGGTGACCGTAGGAGGCTTGGAGGGGTTGCTGGCACGTGCCTCTGCCTGGCTGCCGCGCGTCCGTGAAGCTTCTTTTATACGCGCTTGGGCGGGCTTACGTCCGCAGGCTGTATCAGGTCATCCTTTTATAGGCATTGTTCCTGGGGTCGAGGGCGTATATGCTGCAGTCGGGCATTATCGCAACGGTGTCCTGCTGAGTGATGCTACCGGGCGTGCGATGGCAGCTATGCTTAATGGGGCTTGTGCAGCAGAATTTGGGATAAGTAGTTTTTCTTCTGAGCTCCTCAAGGAGAAAAGCTTATGAAGCTGACGATTAACGGCCAGAGCCTGACCTTTTCTAATCGAATCACTCATGTGAATCAATTGCTACATGAGCTTGATGTAAAGGTGAAAACCGTAGTGGTGGAGCTGAATCGGCATATATTGACCCGTGAAGATCATGATGAAGCGGTACTGAAAGATGGAGATTGCCTAGAGATTGTACATTTTGTGGGAGGCGGTTGATTATGTTAACCATTGGAAAAGCATCTTTTACCTCGAGGTTGTTGTTGGGAACAGGAAAATTCTCTGATCTAGATATCCAATCCCAAGCCGTAGAGGCTGCTGAGACGGAAATATTGACGTTTGCTGTACGGAGATTGAACTTGGAGGAACGGGATAAGCAGCATTTTCTCGATATGCTGGATTTGAGCCGGTATACACTTCTTCCCAACACAGCAGGGGCTACAACAGCAGAGGAGGCGATTCGTATTGCCAAATTGGCAAAAGCCTCCGGCCTGTGCGATATGATTAAGGTGGAAGTCATTGGGGATAGCAAGACACTGCTGCCGGACCCATTTGAAACGTTGAAAGCTAGTGAAAAGCTGTTAGAAGAAGGCTTTATCGTGCTGCCCTACATATCGGACGATGTGATTCTAGCAAAGAGGCTACAAGAGCTTGGGGTACATGCCGTTATGCCTGGAGCTTCACCGATTGGTACAGGACATGGTTTGCTTAATCCGTTTTCATTAGGTCTAATTATTGAACAGGCGGAGGTTCCGGTTATTGTCGATGCGGGTATTCGCTCACCCGGTGACGCGGCAATAGCGATGCAGTTAGGGGCAGATGCTGTTTTGTTGAATACAGCCGTATCAGGAGCGAAGGACCCGGTAAAAATGGCCGAGGCCATGAAACTGGCTGTTCGTGCTGGAAGATATGGTTTTGAGGCGGGCATGATTCCTGTAAAGCGTTACGCTTCAGCAAGCAGTCCGACAGAAGGTATGGTTCAGGCATGAAGGTAACTGACAAATCCGGTGCAGGAGGAACACATCCAAGTGATCGTTATTCCAGACAGGAAAGATTCGCGCCCTTTGGACCGACAGGACAACGCCGGCTTGCTTCCTCTCACGTACTAATCATAGGTACCGGAGCGTTAGGTACAGGTATTGCGGAAACGCTCGTTCGCGGGGGTGTAGGTACGGTGAGCCTCGTAGATCGGGATTACGTGGAATGGAGCAATTTGCAGCGTCAGCAGCTTTTTCAGGAAAGTGATGCTGCGCAAAGATGTCCCAAAGCAGTAGCTGCTCAGCGAAGATTAAAGGATATTAATTCGGAAACGGTTATACATGCGCATGTACTGGATGTTGGGGTGGAAGAACTGGAAGAGTTGATTCAAGGGGTAGATCTCATAATGGATGCAACCGATAATTTCGATACCCGACTTCTTATGAACGACATGGCACTCAAGCATGGGATTCCATGGATTTATGGGGGATGTGTGGGCAGTTATGGTGTAACCTACACCATTTTACCGGGTCAAACGCCTTGTCTTCACTGTCTGCTGGGAACTGTACCGTTTGGTGGGGAAACCTGTGATACCGCCGGGATTATTCCGCAGGCTGTACAGATGGTAACGGCTAACCAAACTACGGAAGCCTTCAAACTTCTTGGCGGATATCCGGAAGATTTGAGAGGAAAGCTACTTTCGTTTGATTTGTGGAAAAATGAGTATGTAGCGATAGCAGTAGATAGCGTTAAAAAGGAGAACTGTCCTTCTTGCGGTAGCCAACCGACGTATCCATATTTGTCGGCCTCTCATCGGCAGAAAACAGATGTTTTGTGCGGCAGGGATACCGTTCAAATTAGACCAGCAAACCCGATACATCTGAATCTTGCAGAAACGGCAGATAGATTTGCTTCTTTGGGAGAGGGGGAAGTAGAGCGAAATCCGTTTTTGGTTTCCTTTAGTACAAGCGAGCATCGCTTGGTTGTTTTTGCAGATGGCAGAGCGCTGATCCATGGGACAAAGGACGTGGCAAAAGCAAGAAGTCTGTATCATCGCTATTTGGGTTAAACCATAAAAGCAGAAAGCCATTCTTTGGAGAATGATTTTCTGCTTTTTTGTTACAATAATATTAATATGCTTTAATGGATTATAACACAAACTTGTTCGTATCCAATATGTAATGCTATGTCCAAACCAGGTGGGTGAAAAGATGAGCCCGTTAATTTTGCTTGTGAATGTAAATGAAGCGTCTCCCGTAATTGTTCGTCCATTGGAGCAGGCAGGTTATCAGGTGGTACATGTTAGCAATACGACGGATGCAAGCTCTTATGTAGCCCATAATCCTGTGGATTTGTTACTGCTCAATATAGAAGAAGAACAGACGGTTTCGCAAGGCTTGCTTCGCACATGGCAGCAATACCATCCTCATGTCCCGCTATTAGCAATGACTTCATCAGATGAGGAAGACCATATTGTTTCCTGTTTTGAACAAGGAGCACATGATGTGATCGTTCTGCCCTTTTATCCTAGGGTTTTTCAGGCTAGAGTGGCTAATTTATTGCGAATTTTTGGTATTGAACGTGATGTGAAAAGGGCGATCGAGGCGGGTGATATACATATAGACAATGCAAGCAGAATGGTGAGCAGAGCGGGACAAAAGCTGGAATTAACTCCGAAAGAATTCGATCTTTTGCTTCATCTGGCGATACATCTTAACCAAGTTTGTAGCAGACAGCAAATTCTGAAGGATGTTTGGAAACATGATTATATCGTTGATACGAACGTTGTAGACGTCTATATCAGACATTTGAGGGTTAAAGTAGATAAGGGGTATAAGTTTAAAATGATCCGTACGGAACGAGGTATTGGTTATTCACTCAGAACACCAACCGTATCAGAATAGTATTGGGCATATAAAAAAAACCGGAACTTTTCGTCCCGGCTCGCATATTTCAAAATGAGTTTCATACTACAGCACGCGGCGTGCTTTAATGTATGTTCTTTTCCAGTTGCCAGAGTTCAAATCGGAGATGGTCACGCCAGGTCCGCCGTAAGTGTGCAAAATTTTACCCCCGCCCATATAGACTGCTACGTGGGTAATGTTGCGTCCTGTAGCACGACTACCGCTTGAAAAGAAAACTAAGTCGCCTTTTTTCAAATTGGACTTGGATACGGCATGTCCAACTTTAGACTGTTGAACAGAAGTACGCGGCAAATTTACTCCGTATTTCTTGAATATGTGCTTCATGAAAGAAGAACAGTCAAAATTACGTGTAGTGCTTGTGGAAGCTCCAAACTTATAAGGAGTTCCCATATATTTTTCACCGTAGTTAATTACTTTTTGGCCTACTGAAGTCGTAGTGGCGGCTTGTGCCGTATTTGTTCCCTCAATTGCAAAAGTACCAAAGCCGATCGTGGCTGCGACCCCTGCTATAATTACCTTTTTTATGATTTTCTGCATATTCATGTTGTAAGTACCTCCAAAAATTGATTTGTGCAATATTTTGCTGAGTTGCTAACTAACTGACAGCGTTGAGTATAACAGTTTTGAAGCCGCCTAATAGTTGGAAAAGAACGCTCAAATGCTTGAGGGACAAGACTTACACAGTGATTATTAAAAAACCATTAAAAATTACAATTTGTAAAAAATATATCGATTCATAAATCTCTATAAACGGAAAAACCCTTGTTCATCAAGGGTTTTGGGTGAAAAACAATTTATACAATGGTTACAACAATGTCATAATTAATCCTTGCTTTGAATAACGAGTAGTAGACCGCTTTTGATGGAAATCGTACCTTTTGAAGCCGTTAGCTTATTACTGACAGCACGCGATTGTCCCATTTTGAGGGTGGCATTATGCAGCGGATACATAAATCCTTCCAGTTGTATGCCTGTTACTTCGGAGGTCATAGGAAGCAGGGATGTATATGTATAGCCCATAGGCTGGATCTCAAGCGTTGATCCGGTGAGCTCAATATAATTATGTGCGTCCATAATAGCGCAGCTAATATGATGCTGCATTGCGCGTACCAATATTTGAACATTAGCCAATGTGTGGTCCATCCGGGTACCAGTCACACCAAGCATCAGTACATGATCTGCCTGTTCGTCCATAGCGATTTCTAAAGCAAGCTCAGTATCTGTTAAGTCTTTAAGTACTGGATCGCACGCAATCATACGTTGGCTTGCTGATTCTACCTTTTCTTTTTCCTCTGGTGTGATTGAATCAAAATCTCCTACAGAGATATGTGGTGTAATACCGTGCTCGATCAGGAAAAGAGCACCTTTATCTGCACCTATAATAAAATCATCGGGCTGTATTTGATGTAAATCTTCTTCATTAAGACGACCACCTGAAAATACAATCGCTCGTTTTTTTGTCATAATCAACATCCTTTCTTTCTGATACTATCCTATATATACCATCGTTTTTAAGTATACCGCGTTAAATATGGCTTGCACAATTTTGGAGGACATGGCTACAATGAAACAGAAAAAAGGAAGTGTAACGTGTAATAGGAAGGAGAACGAAATGATTAACGTTTTGTTTGTGTGTTTGGGCAATATTTGCCGCTCTCCGATGGGGGAGGCAATACTGAGACATAAAGCGCAGGAACGGGGATTGGGTGCAGAAATCGGGGTGGACTCGGCCGGGACAGGCGACTGGCACATCGGAAATCCTCCGCATGAGGGAACACTAAAGCAACTTAAACTGCATGGAATCAGCGAACAAGGCATACAGGCGCGGCAAATAACGGGCCGTGATTTTGACGCGTTTGATTATATTGTGTGCATGGATGACTCTAATGAACGAAACATGCGAAAGATTGCAGGTGGAGCGGAGGCAGATATTCTAAAATTTATGGATTTGCTCCCTCAAGAAAAATTAAGAGAAGTACCCGACCCATATTTTACAGGGAATTTTGAAGAGACCTATCGATTAATGGACGCAGGTTGCGACGCCTTGCTGGACAAGATCGTAGAAGAAAAGCTATAATGTGAACGACAGATGACGGCAATCATTGCCGTTTTTCGTTATACATTTGTGAAAGCGCAACCAAATCATGAAAAAGAAGAAGGAGCTTTATAACCTAGTAGGTCAAATGCTCCATTCCCTTTTAGTTACCTTGGAGAATTTACTCAGGCGCGATCCAAAAAATACATTAGCGCGTCAGGCAACTCGTTTTGCCAAAAGCCCCACAAATGTTTGCCATCCTTTTCACGGTAAGAAACTTCAGCGTTCCGTTCGCGCAGCAAATCTGCGCATTGACGGTTAAGCTCTACAAAGTTGTAAATGCCAGTATCACTCTCAAATGCATCTTCCTGAAGGCCAACCGTCATCCACACCCGCAAATGAGACAGATCTTTCTCACGGGCGATGATTTCCTGCGAAGCTTCATAGTAAGCACCTGAGAGGCTGATAATGCGGTTGAACAACTGAGGATACATCAAAGCCAAATGCAGAGACACACTGCCTCCCAGTGAATCCCCCGCCAAAATACGGGACGCTGCATCTTTTCTTATAGGATACTTTTGCTCTACATAGGGAATAATCTCTTCTGCAAAACAGGCGGTATACGCCTCAAAACGATTGCCAAAGGGAGCATACTCCTGCGTTCGAATTTTTGTATTCACTTCCACACCTACAATAATGAAGGGTTCGACGCCCTCATCTAGAATGAGGCGGTTGGCATGAGTTGCAATGCGGCCAAAATTGAAAAATTCTTCTCCGTCCTGACAGTACACGACCGGGTAGCTCAATATTTCATTATAGCCGGGCGGCAAATAAATCCGAAGAGTTCTGGTCTCGCCAAGAAAGCGGCTGTCTACTTCGTCTTTAAGGATGGTTCGTTTTAAATACCGAGAATCCGTCATTTTTCGTCACCTTTCTTGGGTATTATTTTGCATTCGGGATCACAATAAGTTAAGATTACCCTGATTGCAATAGATGTTTAAAATTTCAATCATGTACTAAGCTGTTACAGTAAAAAATATACCCTGTTACACACACAAAAATGTGACAAACTCAAAAAAAATAACTAAATCTTTGACGCGAGCGATATAACAGGTATATAATAATCCTATAACAGCGGAACTTGATATTCAAATTTTTTTGTTGAGGTGAAGAAAATGAGCAAGGTTCCTTATGAAGTTTACACAGAGGAAGTTGAGGCGCTGTCCGTACTTTCTCCGGATGGTGAAATTATCAATAAAGATATGTTGCCTAAACTTACAGATGATCAATTGAAAGAAATTATGTATCGAATGGTATTTACACGTACTTGGGATGATCGTGCCGTTAACTTAGGCCGTCAAGGGCGTCTCGGTTTCTATGCTCCGGTATCCGGACAAGAAGCAACCATGGTTGGTAGCGAATATGCGCTCCAAAAAGAAGACTTTATTGCTCCAGGCTACCGCGATATTCCGCAAATCGTTTGGCATGGCCTGCCATTATACCAAGCTTTCTTGTATTCCCGTGGTCATCAACACGGCGGCCAAGTGCCGGACGGTGTTAATGTACTGATGCCGCAAATCATCATTGGCGCGCAAATTTTGCATGCTATGGGTATTGCTATGGGTTACAAGCTGAAAAAACAAAAACAAGTCGCCATTACATATACAGGTGACGGCGGTTCTTCCGAAGGTGATTTCTACGAAGGCCTGAACTATGCTGGTGTATACAAGTTGCCAGTTATTTTCTTTGTGCAAAACAATGGTTACGCGATCACGACTCCATTCTCAAAACAAACGGCTGCTCTTTCGATCGCTCATAAAGCAGTAGCTGCTGGTATTAAAGGCGTGAAAATTGACGGCATGGACGTGCTTGCAGTTATTAAAGCCGTTCAAGAAGCTGCAGAGCGTGGACGTAATGGTGAAGGTGCTACTTTGATTGAAGCCGTAACGTACCGTTTCCGTCCGCATTCCCTTTCTGATGATGCAACAAAATATCGTTCTAAAGAAGAAGAAGGCGAATGGAATGCGAAAGATCCAATTGCCCGCTTTGCGAAATACCTTGAGAAAAAAGGCCTTTGGACTGAAGAAGATACAGCTCGCGTAAAAGAAGAAGCTAAGGCAAAAGTGAACGAAGAGATCAAAAAAGCCGAGAAAACAGAGAAAATGACAATTCCTGGCCTGATCGATAGCATGTTCGAAACAACGCCTAAGCACTTGGAAGAACAAAAAGCTGATTTTAAATAATTGAACTTGAAAGAGACCGGGCCGTAACCCGATCCGGTCTGCTTTTCGATTGACCTGAACTGAAATTGATCTGTCAATGTTTAAGGAGGAAATGAAGCAAATGGCACAAATGAACATGAAAGAAGCGATTCGTGACGCACTGCGCGTAGAGTTGAAACGCGACCCTAACGTCCTGCTTTTCGGTGAAGACGTAGGTCATGTAGGTGGCGTATTCCGCGCTACAGAAGGTCTGCAAAAAGAATTTGGCGAAGAACGTGTATTCGATACTCCGCTGGCGGAATCCGCAATCGGGGGTCTTGCTGTCGGTTTGGGTATTCAAGGCTTCCGCCCTGTAGCTGAAATCCAGTTCGTAGGCTTTATCTTTGAAGCGCTTGATCAAATGGCAATTCAAGCATCCCGTATGCGTTACCGTTCCGGTGGACGTTACAATTCTCCAATCGTATTCCGTACACCTTTTGGTGGCGGTGTTAAGGCAGCCGAGCTGCATACAGATTCCTTGGAGGGCCTGCTGGCTCAAACACCTGGTATCAAGGTTGTTGTTCCATCCAACCCTTATGATGCAAAAGGTCTCATGATTGCGTCTATTCGCGACAACGATCCTGTGTTTTTCATGGAGCATTTGAACTTGTATCATGCATTCCGCGCTGAAGTTCCTGAGAATGATTACACAGTTGAACTGGGCAAAGCTAATGTAGTTCGCGAAGGTTCCGATGTGACGATCATTACTTACGGTATGATGGTACACACTTCGATTAAAGCTGCGGATGAGCTGGAAAAAACAAAAGGTATCAAAGTAGAAATCATTGATTTGCGTACCATTAGCCCGATTGACATTGATACCGTTGTTGCTTCTATTCAAAAAACCAATCGTGCCATCGTTGTTCAAGAAGCGCAAAAGAGCTCCGGTGTAGCTGCTGAAGTTATTGCACAAATTAACGAAAAAGCAATCCTGCATCTGGAAGCACCCGTTCTGCGTGTAGCAGGTCCGGATACCGTTTATCCTTTTGCTCAAATTGAAGATACTTGGTTGCCAACGCCAACACGTATCATTGATGCGGTTAATAAAGTATTGGAATTTTAATTAAAGCACACCGTAAATTTGGGAGGTTTTAAACGTGGCTAAATTTGAATATAAATTCCCGGAGCTAGGTGAAGGTCTTCACGAAGGCGAAATCATCAAGATGCACATTAAGCCCGGCGACAAAGTAACCGATGAAGATATCATCATGGAAGTACAAAACGATAAGGCTGTAGTTGAAGTTCCTTGTCCGGTTAATGGTACAGTACAAGAAGTATTTGCCAAAGACGGTGACATCTTTAACGTAGGTCAAGTCGTAGCTGTAATTGATGCAGAAGGTGAACTTCCCGAACAAGAAGATGCACCAGAAGCACCAGCTGCTAGCCCTGAGCCAAGTGCTGCTGCACAAAGCGGAGCTGCAGGTACAGCTAGATTTGAATATAAATTCCCAGAGCTGGGTGAAGGTCTTCACGAGGGCGAAATCATCAAGATGCACATCAAGGCCGGCGACAAAGTAACCGATGAAGATATCATCATGGAAGTACAAAACGATAAGGCTGTAGTTGAAGTTCCTTGTCCGGTCAATGGCACAGTACAAGAGGTATTTGCCAAAGACGGCGACATCTTTAACGTAGGTCAAGTCGTAGCTGTAATCGCTGCAGAGGGTGAACTTCCTGAACAAGAAGAAGCACCAGCTGCTGCTAAACAAGAACAGGATGCTGCACAAGGCGGAGCTAACACTAAACCAGCTGCAACTCCTGTTGCTTCTAACAAAGATGTACTAGCTACACCTAGCGTCCGCAAATTTGCTCGTGAGCAAGGTGTAAACATCGCTCAAGTGAGTGGCTCCGGCAAAAATGGTAAAATCACCAAAGAAGATGTAGAAGCTTTCAAAAATGGTGGAGGCCAAGCGGCTGCACCAGTAGCGAAAGAAGCTGCAAAAGCACAAGAGCCTGCTAAGAAAGAAGCGAAAGCTGCAGCAGCATCCGCACCAGCAGCAGATCCACGTGCTGAGGAAGAGCGCGTACCATTTAAAGGTATCCGCAAGGCTATTTCCAATGCTATGGTTAAATCGGCTTATACGGCTCCGCACGTTACGATTATGGATGAAGTAGATGTAACTGAACTGGTTGCTTTCCGTACTCGTATCAAACCAATTGCTGAGAAGAAAGGCACAAAAGTAACATACCTGCCATTCATCGTAAAAGCTTTGGTTGCTGCTTCCCGTCAATTCCCGGCTCTGAATGCCTCAATCGACGAAGAAGCAAACGAAATTGTCTACAAAAAATACTACAACATCGGTATCGCTACAGATACAGACAACGGTTTGATCGTTCCTGTTATCAAAGATGCTGATCGTAAGAGTATCTGGATGATTGCTGATTCCATTCGTGATCTGGCTGTGCGCGGTCGTGATGGAAAATTGGCAGCAAATGAGATGAGAGGAAGCACAATCTCCATCACTAACATCGGTTCCGCAGGCGGTATGTTCTTTACTCCAATCATTAACTTCCCTGAAGTTGCGATTTTGGGTACTGGACGCATCAGTGAAAAAGCAGTCGTGAAAAACGGTGAAATTGTTGCCGCTCCAGTAATGGCTCTTTCTCTGAGCTTTGACCACCGTATTATTGACGGTGCAACTGCTCAAAACTTCATGAACTATATCAAACAGCTGCTCGCTAACCCTGAGTTGCTTGTTATGGAGGTGTAATCAATGGTAGTAGGAGACGCTTCTCTGGATATTGACACATTGGTTATCGGTGCGGGTCCTGGCGGCTATGTAGCTGCCATCCGTGCCGCACAATTAGGACAAAGCGTATTGATCGTTGACAAATCTGAGCTGGGCGGTGTCTGTCTGAACCGTGGATGTATTCCATCCAAAGCTTTGATCTCTGCAGCTCATCAATACGAAGCAGCTAAACATGGCGAGTCTTTCGGTATTTCGGCTGAAAATGTAAAAGTAGACTTCGCTAAAACACAAGAATTCAAAAACGGCGTTGTTAAGAAAATGACAGGCGGCGTAAGTGGCTTGCTCAAAGGCAACAAAGTTGAAGTTTTCAATGGTGAGTGCATGTTCATCAACGAAAACGAAGCGCGTGTATTCAACGAACATGAATCACCACGTTACCGTTTTAAAAATGCAATTATCGCAACAGGTTCCCGTCCAATCGAACTGAAACCATTTCCTTTTGGTGGACGCATTCTGTCTTCTACAGAAGCATTGAACCTGCCTGAAATTCCGAAAAGCCTGATCGTAATCGGTGGTGGATACATTGGTGCAGAGCTCGGACAAATGTACTCCAAATTCGGTTCCAAAGTAACGATTATTGAAGGTATGGATACAGTGCTTCCTGGTTTCGACAAAGATATGACTTCGATCGTTGCGAAAAGCATGAAGAAAACGGGCATCGAAATCTTCACTGGTGCTAAAGCGGAAAGTGCAGAGCAAACAGATAAAGACGTAACAGTGAAATTCTCCGTTAACGGCGAAAGCAAAGAAGTAACTGCTGATTATCTGCTTGTAACTGTTGGACGTCGTCCAAACACAGACGGTGAACTGGGTCTGGATCTGATCGGCCTAGAACTGGATGAGCGCGGAATGGTGAAAGTTGATCACCAAGGACGTACTAGCATTCCTCACATCTTTGCAATCGGCGATATCGTAGCTGGTCTTGCTCTGGCGCACAAAGCTTCTTACGAAGGTAAAGTAGCTGCTGAAGCAATTGCAGGCGAGCCGTCTGTAGTAGATTACAAGTGTATGCCGGCTGTCGTTTTCACGGATCCAGAATGCTCCAGCGTAGGCTACACAGAGTCACAAGCCAAAGAAAAAGGCTACAATGTCAAAGTTGGCAAGTTCTCTTATGGAGCAAACGGTCGTGCGGTTTCCCTGAACGCTGCTGAAGGTTTTGTGAAAATCGTTGCTGACGCTGACACAGGTTTGGTACTGGGTACGCAAATCGTAGGTCTGGAAGCTTCCAACCTTATTGCTGAGCTGGGTCTGGCGATTGAAATGGGTGCTACACTCGAAGATATCTCCTTGACTATTCATGCTCACCCTACACTGGGCGAGATCGTTATGGAAGCAGCGGAAGTCGTGCTGGGTCATCCGATCCACGCATTGGCACCACGTCGCTAATACCATTTTTCATTATCTCGTTTTCGTTTTCATACATGACAAAGAGAGGCAAGGAGCGCTATATCTGCGCTCTTTGTCTCTTTTTTTTCAAACTTTAGGATTTTCAGGACTACCATGAAAATTCACACAGTACATGGTCAACGAAGTACCGTACATGATAAACTAACTATAGATATGGGTGCAGAAAAGAATTTTAAAGATTAGAATCTGGCGATGCCAGGTTTTTATTCATGCTCAAAGGAGAGGAATAACGTGCGTAACTATTTGGAACTGCTGGAGGATATTTTAGAGAATGGAGTAAAAAAAGAGGATCGTACAGGAACAGGTACACTATCTGTTTTCGGAAGGCAACTCCGTTTTGACCTGGCCAAGGGCTTCCCCTTGGTGACCACCAAAAGAGTACATTTGAAATCCGTTATTCATGAGCTGTTATGGTTTTTGCGGGGAGATACCAACATTTCTTATCTCAAGGAGAACGGAGTTACCATTTGGGATGAGTGGGCAGACGAGCAGGGGAATCTGGGGCCTGTATATGGGTCGCAATGGCGCTCGTGGGAAACAACAGACGGACAACATATTGACCAAATTGCGAATGTCATTGAAGCTATTAAAAAAAATCCGGATTCACGTCGACACATTGTCAGTGCTTGGAATGTGGCTGAAATCGAATCGATGAAGTTGCCGCCATGTCACTTTGTATTTCAGTTCTATGTAGCTGGAGGGAAGCTTTCCTGTATGCTAACGATGCGTTCTGTGGATACCTTTTTAGGGTTGCCGTTTAATATCGCAAGTTATGCATTACTAACGCATATGGTTGCACAGCAGTGCGGTTTGGAGCCCGGCGAATTTATTTGGTCAGGCGGCGATGTGCATATTTATTCAAATCATATGCAACAAGTGCATACACAGTTGGAACGTGATCCTTATCCGTTGCCTCAGTTGAAAATTCTGCGCAAGCCGGATTCGATTTTTGATTATACCTACGACGATTTTGCTTTTGAAAATTACGAATATCATCCAGGGATTAAGGCGCCTGTCGCCATTTGATTAGAGGAGGTGGGAAAATGGGCATTTCAATGATATGGGCTATGGCACAAAATGGTGTGATCGGCCGAGATAACAAACTTCCCTGGCGCCTCCCTAGAGACATGGCCTTTTTCAAAGAGCAGACGATTAATAAAACGGTACTCATGGGACGCAAAACGTGGGAATCCTTTGGAGGAAAAAGCCTGCCAAACCGGCGTAACGTTGTCTTGACCCGAGATCTGCGCTATCAGACGGAAGGTGCGGAAGTAATTCATTCAATGGAAGAAGGACTCCAATTAGCAAAGCAGGAAGAGTTAATGGTCATCGGAGGAGCAGAGATTTATTCACTGTTTTGGCCACATGCTGATCGGCTGATTGTGACTCGGATTGAGGAGGTTTTTGAAGGCGATACAACCTTCCCTGAGCTGGATTGGAACGGCTGGAATATAGTTAGTGAGACCCCAGGTATCAAGGATGACAAAAATCCCTATGAGTATCGTTTTGTTGTTTACGAGAGAACCGAATAAGAATAGACTATATCCGACCCCACTCATTTGAAAAATTAATAAACCATATAAAAAATCCTTTTGGCTGTTGATGCAGAAAGTTGCATAAGTTTTCATCACTTTTACGCTGTATTGTGATACAATAAATCAAATTCAATGAGAACAGACCCTTTCATAATACAAATAGACAAATTCGAATTTGACTTAAATTCTGAATGGATGATCGGGGTTCATAAGCGAAGAGATGGGGGAACGTAACATGTCTACACCAACTGGATTTATGGAATACACACGACAGCTTCCTACAGACCGGGACCCGGCAGAGCGTATAAAGGATTGGGAAGAATTCCATAAGCATATGTCTGAGGAAGAGCTGCGTACCCAAGGGGCGCGTTGTATGGACTGCGGAACCCCTTATTGTCATACGGGGATGGATATCATGGGAGCAACTTTAGGCTGCCCGGTTCATAATCTCATTCCGGAATGGAACAATCTCGTATATCGTGGTTTGTGGAAGGAAGCGCTAGAGCGGCTGCACAAAACGAATAACTTCCCAGAATTCACAGGTCGTGTTTGTCCTGCGCCATGTGAGGGTTCATGTACTGTGGGACTGATCGGACAGTCTGTTACAATTAAAACCATTGAGGAAGCTATTATCGAAAAGGGTTTTGAGGAAGGCTGGGTTGTCCCTAATCCGCCAGAAAAGCGTACAGGCAAACGAGTGGCTGTTGTCGGTTCGGGTCCGGCAGGTTTGGCTGCAGCGGCTCAGCTTAACAAAGCAGGGCACAGCGTGACTGTGTATGAGCGTGCAGATCGTGTGGGTGGATTATTGATGTATGGCATACCGTCCATGAAATTGGATAAAAAGGTTGTTCAGCGGCGTGTGGATTTGCTGGAGGCTGAAGGTATTCAATTCATCACCAATACGGAAATCGGCAAAGATATCCCTACCGATCAGTTGATTGGTGAATATGATGCTGTTGTTCTATGCGGTGGTTCTACGAAGCCAAGAGAATTCAACATTGAAGGTAGCGATTTGAAGGGTGTTCATTATGCGATGGATTATCTGAATGGTACCATCAAAAGTTACTTGGACTCCAATCTGGAAGATGGCAACTATTTGTCTTCCCAAGGTAAGGACGTTATTGTAATCGGTGGCGGTGATACGGGTTCGGACTGTGTAGCTACTTCTTTGCGTCATGGTTGTCGGAGTGTCACTCAATTTGGCACACATACCAAAGCACCTATGGAGCGTGACCCGATTGCCAATCCTTGGCCACAATTTCCAAACGTGTACTCTCTTGATTATGCACAGGAAGAAGCTAAGGCGCTGTTCGGAGAAGATCCACGTGAGTTCTCCATCATGACGACCAAATTTGTAGGTGATGAAAACGGTAATCTGAAAGAGCTGCACACCATTCAAATTCAACGGATTGTTGATGAAACAGGGCGCAAAATCTATCAACCGATTCCAGGTACGGAGCGCGTATTCCCTGCACAAATTGCTCTTATTGCCATTGGATTTGATGGTCCTGAGCAAACGATTGTAGAGCAAATTGGCTTGGAGACGGATCGTCGTTCCAACGTTAAAGCACGTTATGGAAAATATGTTACTAATGTGGATAAGGTTTTTGCTGCAGGTGATATGCGTCGCGGACAAAGTCTTGTTGTGTGGGCTATTAATGAAGGTCGAGAAGCTGCGCGTGAAGTTGATAAATACCTCATGGGCGCTACCGTTTTGGTGTAATTATAAATTTTATGTTACGGATCAGTCAAAGCTCCATCTTCGGATGGGGCTTTATTGTATTTCAAGCTGAGTCTGCCAGAAGCGAAAAATGAATAAATGATTATTGAGCTGTGAAACATTGTGAAATATATGTTATATAATATAACTTAAATTTAATCGTATCACCATATATTTCTTATCCAAATTGATCATAACATAAAAAAGAGTGTTTAGTGTAGCTTTTTTATAGAAAAAAGAATTATTTCACAAGAAAATCTGATATATATGTGTGATGTAAATTAACATACACATAACTTTCGGTGACTATTTAAAATCATGACCTGAGAGAACCATGGTATCTATGGTATAATACACGTATATTGTTGAAGCGTTTGACTAAATGAATTTACAAAGGAGCTTTCGTCGGGAGAAGGCTCCTTTTGCATGAGGCCGGGATACCTGTGTTTTCATTAATATCCATGTATATGTATGATTCATGGAGGAGAAACAGAAGGCCGTCAGGAAGGAATGGAGTATGAATGAAGACGTTGATTATTGCTGAGAAACCGGATATGGGACGGACGATTGCCGCTGTTATGGAGCCGCGGGCTAAAAATAACCGTACCTATTTGGAAGGGGAGAAATACATTGTAACCTGGGCGATCGGGCATTTACTGGGTTTGGCTGAGCCGGATGCATACGATGCTAAGTACAAGCGATGGAATATTAAGGATCTTCCTATTATCCCTGAGCAGTTCAAAATTGTACCGAATCCGAAAACAAAAGATCAGCTGAAAATGATTGGTGAACTGGCCAAACGCTGTGATGCCATCGTAAATGCTTGTGATGCTGGACGGGAAGGGCAATAAATGGGAAGTAAATAATGTAAATCTCGAAACCCCTTATCTTATCTATGGATAGGGGGTGAATTATTGTTGTCAGAATGCAACGTATTGTGTAGAATTAAAGAAAATTATGGAAACATAATTGAGGTGGGGGTGGTCCCTCTATACTCAACTTATACAGAGGAATGAATAAAAATGCTTGGGAGAGGGGGGGGTGTGTATAAAGAGCTTCTGAGCATAGCACAGCTAATGGGGGAAACAATGCGATTGGTTGGGTATGCCCGATACTACAAATCCCTTAACATTGATGGTTTACATTACATACATCAAGTAGAAGGTACCCAAGTGATCGCTATTGTTAAACCAAATCATAGTACTCATCATGAAGCTACAACATTTTTAATGAATCTATTATTAACGGAAAAGCTAAAAATGAATACGGTTACAGGGCATGCCCAGAATCTGAAAAAGTTCTTGGATTACATGATGTTCTGGAGGCTAGAGGAAGATTTTGAACATATCCATAATATCGAAGTAAAAGCAGGTGGACCGTATCCTATTGAAGTAATATTACTGGGATTTGCGGATTACCTTCGATGTATTCCAAAAGGTTACAAGCCATTTGAAGATTTAAAGGTGGCGACTCACGGGATTCATTGGTCTATGTTAAAGAATATCCCCCTTAACAAACATGCAATGGCAGAAGGGAAGCTATCAACCGTAATTCGAAGCAGTCATAACGATTTAAAGAAAACCAACTGGTGTGAGTACCCGTCTGGTGCACTTGCTCCGATCATCTATACTGCATGTGCATATCTGAAGTTCTTGCGTGATAGAACAACAAGATTTAAATACCTGCCATTAGAGCAGGTTCCGAGAAAAGAAATAAGAGATAATCATTCATTAATAGCGGGTACTGCGGGTAGTAGGGTGCGGATAGTGTTTGATGTGGAAAATATTGCTCGAGATTCCGGTACTGCAGGACCTGGAGGAGGGAAGAGCAGGCAAGCCTCTCCCATTAACCACGACAAGGTCTTTAGTGAGACCGAAGCAGACATGTTCTTTGAATTGATCGATCCGTATGAAAATGCTTTGGATCTTCTTCTCTTTGCGATATTGCGTTACTTTGGATTACGCCCTGGTGAAGCAGCTGAGATTCGAATTGAGCCGTCAACAATTCCTTCCAACTTAAACGTGTATCATACAGCAAGAGAGGAATTAACCGACTCTCTTTCCGGGAACTTGCAGTTTGTAAAAGAACGCGGGTTGCGGGGGAATTGGGTCATTGATACGGGGTGGAAAACGAAGGCTTCCTGCAGGGACGTGGCGTTGATAACTCACAAAACAATTGATCCATTTAGCAGGAAAAATATCCGATTTCCAACACAAGAGGAGTTCACTGATCTTCTGTATTGGGCACTTCTTCAGCGGCGGGAACTTTTGTCTTATTACACAAGTGAAGATCATGGCTATCTATTTGTATCAGAGTCAAACAATTCAAAAGGGAAGCCATTAAGTAAGAAAGGCGTTTACAGTAAGTATAATAATTTGGCTGATGACTTATTTCAACGAACTGGGGGAAGCGTAGACCCACGTTCCTACTATCCACACACCTTCCGACACTTATTCGCGACATCACTTCTCCTAAGATATCGCAGACCAATCGAAGAGATCAGCAAGTGGTTGGGGCATTCTTCTGTCGTGATTACGCGCGATACATATATTCATTGGATACCTGAGTGAAATAATGACACAGAAAAAGGTAAAGTAGATCATTTAGGGAGGGTATTTATGCGACAGGCGGAGATCTCAGAGGGAATCCACGCGCATGAGGAGGACTCGGAATGACACTAGAATGGACTCCATTATCGGAATTTCGCAAATTTTTAAAAAACACGCTGCGTTTGAATCATGTGAATCAAGTATTTTCTTCTATAAAAAATCCCGTCCTTCAATTATTTACTACATTTCCGGCCCCGGATAACTGGTTAGCTGTACCGCCTGAAGAGAGAGCAACCTTTCGGCATCGCGACAGTCGAGACCTATGGTATGTCATTTTCTGGGCTTGGCATACAGGTTTTTGCAAGGGAAATGATGTAGTAGCACAATATCGTCGAAACGACTTGGTTTGTTACCTGTCAACCAGAGGTCGTGTTAATCTGTCGGATTTCCCCGTCAAAATGGGCCTCCTCAAAAATTCAGAAGCAGAACACATCCGCAAAAAAGACTCAAACCGTATAGGTTTGTTCAACAAACTATCTATACACCTTCTAGGTGTTATGAAACCGCTGGGCGATTTCACGGAAGAAGATATAGCGTTAGCGGATGTAATGCGTCCGAACGACAAACGTTATAACGCCAAGTGTTTAAAGGACATTCTTTTTGAGCTTGGATATTCGGATGAACCAGGAAGACGTAGGCAAAGAATACTGTTTGACGATTGCTGTGAGCATCCAAAGTGGGGGGATATCGCACGTGAGTTTCGCGAGCATTTAAAACGAAGTAATTCGCTAGACTATTATATTCGTAAAGCGGGCAGTGCTTTGCATAAATTTTTCAAATGGCTTGACCAGCACGGGGAGTCGGATGCTTCATCTCTCGAGTATGAAGATTTTCTCGATTTGTTTGATTACATTTCAAAGAATAACGATGGAGAGGAGTTTTCAGCTAAGTATACCGGGAACAATCTTGGATTTATCAGGTTCCAGGGGTCGTTTTTTTATTTCAGGAGGTTGGTCTCTATGACCCAAAAGAGAAGTCCCAAGTCCGATAGGATGTACCCCTGGTATGTCTTATCTGTAACCAGTCTCGGAGCGTTCCTGGTTCTGGTCAGTATCGGAACGCTTAATGTCGCATTGCCGGAATTAAGCCAGCAATTTCATGCGAATGCGGCAGCTTCCAGCTGGATTTTACTTTCCTATATGCTGGTAAACACTATCCTGATTTTAATCTTCGGACAAATTTCGGATATTTTCGGAAGAAGCCGAATGTATTTAATAGGAATGGCCATCTTTACCGTATCCAGTTTACTACTCGGTTATGCTTTTAATGTAGAGGTACTAATCCTTCTTCGGATCGTACAGGCTGCCGGAGGAGCGCTCGTAGTGACGAACACAACACCGCTGATTACCGATGCGTTTCCCCAATCGCAGCTGGGCACCGGTCTCGGTCTGAATTTATTGTCCGCTTCCGTCGCGCAGGTGCTTGGCCCGGTCGTCGGCGGCGTGGTCACGACCGCCTGAGGCTGGAGGTGGGTGTTCTGGTCTAATGTTCCCTTCGGGATCTTTGCTCTCATCTGGGGGCTCTGGATTCTAAGGGTGAAGCCCCTAGCGCAGCTCCATAAAAAAGTGGACGGATATGGAGGCATCATGATCTTTGTCGCTTTAGCGGGTCTAATCATTGCTTTATCCAAGGGGAGAGAACTGGGCTGGGGAGACAAGCAGGTGATCGGAGGTTTTGCGATATTCGCCATATTTACTACTATATTTTTATGGCATGAGCATCGTTCAGCATCACCTCTACTAGATTTAAGCCTTTTTGAAAGCTGGACGTTCAGTATGGGGAACATCGCTACATTCTTTAATTCTTTTGCCCGTACGGCGGTTGCTCTGCTCTTCGCTCTCTATTACCAATTTGCCTTCCACCAAAACGCGCTTAATGCCGGTCTAAGGATCCTTCCAATTACGATAGGGATGTTGGTCATTTCTCCGATTGCTGGCATGTTGACTAAGAAGGCGGCCATTCGAGTTCTGGCCTCACTTGGAATTCTTATTTCTATAGCAGGACTACTACTACTCCTATTCGTGGTCGGTGGAAATTTCTCTTACGGGGTCACCGCTTGCGGCATGTTGTTAATCGGGGTCGGGACCGGTTTATTCCTTACCCCCAATACGACGGAGATCATGTCAAGCGTTCCGGAGCAAAGCCGCGGGGTGGCGAATGGACTGCGGTCCATGCTATATAACTTGGGTCAAGTGCTGAGTACGGCTCTTTCTTTAACCATCGTCGGCGCAGCGCTGCCAGCCCACCTGAAGAACGTGCTGTATTCCGGAAAGAATAATGTGATTTCTGCCGTTGATTTTGCTTTCGTCATTCACGGTTACCGCTGGGTCATCATCGCACTAATAGGGACTTCTCTACTCGCTCTTGCTGCCTCGTGGTTCCGTCCGCAACAGAAAAAAGCTTACGAAAGCTCTTCAGCGGCCTCTTGACTTTGACGCATTGATGCCGCGTCAATCCGTCCGATCCTCATCGATCGGTCCTGCGGCTGCCGCCATAACCCCAGCGCGTCCGGTAAGCCCAAACTTCTGGAGCTAGCGATATATATCCGGCGGGTAGTGGAGCGTTGACAATAATATTGCTTACCAACCTGTAACTAAAGAAGTTTTTATTAGAAGGATACCTTTTTACTTCTACAAACCCGATACACGCTCAAAAAATGTAGGTGGCTTCCTTGCTATAATACGTTGCTCTCATTTTAAGATTTCCAGCCTAATAAAAATTTCAAGTAAAGTAGAACTTATGACCTATTGGAATTATTTTCATATTACTGTATTATCATTGAGTGTAAACATGATCGATCAGGACTTTTTAAAAGAACACATAAAGGATAAATACGGATACGAAAGACTCATCACTTATTTCTCAAGACATGAAGTAATTGGGGAAGAAATTTTTCCGTATCTTGGTACTGCCATTCACTAAACGGACTGGTTTATTTGCGTTTATGGGAGGATTTCACGGAATGTCGCTGGGGAGTCTGGCTGTTACCAGCAACATTCAGAAAAGATCTTCCTCCGGCATAGCATTATCCGATGTTACCTTTTTCCCATACTCCGAGAGTCCAATTGACTCATTCGATACTATTGAATACATGGAAGCCGTTCTAAACGACGGTCACTCGGGAATCGAAAAACCGGCGGCTATTATATTTGAAACCATTCAGGCGGAAGGCGGCGTAAATATAGCTTCACCCGAATGGATGCTCAGGCTGAGGGAACTTAGCGACAGACACGGTATTCTACTGATTTGCGATGACATTCAGGTTGGCTGCGGACGCACCGGACCGTTCTTTTCATTTGAACGTGCCGGGATGATCCCTGATATTGTACTGCTTTCCAAGTCAATCAGCGGGTATGGCCTTCCCATGTCTATTCTGCTGATGAAACCGGAACTTGATGTCTGGAAGCCTGGTGAGCATAACGGTAGGTTCCGGGGAAACCAGCTTGCTTTCATTGGAGCTACAGCTGCGTTGGAATATTGGGAAATGAATAATTTGGAACAGTCTGTGAAATATAAGGAAGCATTTGTAAGAGAATATTTAACCAAGCAGATTTTGTCATTACATAAGGGCCTGACCATTCGGGGTGCAGGTTTGATTTGGGGTATTGATTTTTCCAATGTGGAGGATGAGCGAATCACGCAAAAAGTAGTAGAGGAATGTTACCAAAACGGTTTAATCATCGAAAGCGCAGGAAGAAAAGACAGTGTTATAAAACTTATGCCTCCGTTAACCATCGAGCTTGAACTTTTGCAGCAGGGTTGTTCAATTATCAGACAAGCTATTCAAGAGAATATAAATAAAGTATTGGAGGTCGAAAGTTATGGATAAAATCGCCATTATAGGAATAGGATGCCGTTTGCCAGGAGGAATAAGGGGGCCTGAGGAGTTCTGGGAAGCATTGACTGCGGGAAAAGATATGACTTCCGATTTACCCGAAGGCCGCTGGGATTTAGAAAAGTTTTATGATCCTGACAAATCAAAGCCAGGCAAGCATTACACCTGTCATGGTGGATTTTTAGATAAAATAGATGAGTTTGACCCTTTGTTTTTTGGTATTTCTCCAAGGGAAGCGGCCTTTCTTGATCCACAGCAAAGACTGATGCTGGAGACATCATGGGAAGCAATGGAAGATGGAGGCTTGGATCCGGCCAAGCTAGCAGGAACCAATACCGGTGTCTTTGTAGCGGGCTTCACCCTTGACTATCAAGCAATACAATTTAAAAACGAATCGGTTGAAAGTTTAGATACACATTCGGCAACGGGTATGATGATGACAATGTTGTCCAACAGGATTTCATATATATATGATTTCAGAGGTCCAAGTTTGTCTGTAGATACAGCGTGTTCGGGCTCTTTGGTTGCAACACACCTTGCATGCGGGAGTTTATTGAATAATGAATGTAATCTCGCAATAGCAGGCGGAGTAAGTGTTATAGCTACACCTGAGTATACCATAGCGGAAAGTAAGGGTGGTTTTTTATCTCCCGATGGACGGTGCAAAACTTTCGATTCCAGTGCAAACGGTTATGCAAGAGGAGAAGGAGCCGGCGTTGTGGTTTTAAAACGCCTGTCAGATGCTATCGAAGACGGAGATAGGATTTATGCCGTAATAAGTGGATCGGGTGTAAACCAGGACGGCCACACAGACGGGATTACTGTTCCAAACGGGCAGGCTCAGGAAAACTTAATGAAGGAGGTATACAAAAAGGCAGGAATATCACCTTCAGATATAACATATATTGAAGCTCACGGCACCGGCACTCCGGTTGGAGACCCTATTGAGGCTAATGCAATAGCACGAGTGGTTTCAACAGACAGGCCAAAAGATAAAAAGTGTATTGTCGGATCTGTTAAGACAAACATTGCCCACCTTGAGGCCGCTGCAGGAGTTGCCGCACTGATAAAAGCTTCACTAATCATAAAGCATAAGCAAATACCTCCACATCTGCACTTTAAGAATCCAAACCCTAAAATTCCCTTTGACGATTTATGTATACGAATTCCTCAGACCCTGGAGCCTTTGCCGCAACCCGCATTGGTTGGCATAAATTCATTCGGTTTTGGAGGAACAAATGCCCATATCCTCTTGGAGGAAGCTACAGATCTCCAAAAACAGGGTACTCCTGAAGTTAATGTAAATACCGGATGGCCATATATGATTCCCATATCTGCGCGCTCAGAAAAGGCGCTAAAAAACTATGCGCAAAAGTATGTTGATTTTATTAATGGAAGTGGAGAAAGTATTTCTTTATATGATATTGGAAGCATGATGAGCAAAAAGCGCACCCATCATGACTATAGACTAGCGGTTTCGGCATCTTCAAAGGAAGAACTTGCAGGAAACCTGGAAGCGTATATTAAAGGACAAGCACGCCAGGGGATGTCTGCGGGAAATGTTGAGGCAGGAAAGTACAATAAAGCTGTTTTTGTATATACAGGTATGGGGCCCATATGGTGGGCTATGGGCAGACAGCTCCTTGAAAAAGACCCTGTGTTTAGAAATATGATAGAAAAATGCGATAAACTTACACGTCAGTATGCTGGATGGTCTCTACTGGAGGAACTTCTCGCCGATGAGGAGAATTCACGTCTGGACCAGCCCCAGTTTGCTCAACCTGCCAATTTTGCTGTTCAGGTGGGTTTGACTGAAGTATGGAAATCCTTGGGTATTATACCCCATGCGGTGGTAGGACACAGTGTTGGAGAAGTGGCTTCTACATATGTTGCAGGAATTTACAGCCTTGAAGATGCCATGTTGGTAAGTATTCACAGAAGCCGTGCACAGCAAAAAGCAGTAAACAAGGGCACAATGCTGGCGGTAGGTTTACCAGAAAAAGAAGTTGTGGCCCTGCTGGATGAGAACATAAAAGGTGTTTCAATGGCAGCAATCAATAGCCCAAATTCGGTAACTTTGTCAGGTGATCCTGATGCCCTTGAGCAGATCCAAAAACAGTTGCAGGATAAGGGGGTTTTTGCGCGGCTTTTAAAGGTCAATGTAGCGTATCACAGTTACCAAATGGAACCATATGAGCAGGAGCTATTGGAGGCATTAAAAGGAATAAAGTCCCAGCCTGCCGGGATACCGATATATTCCACGGTTACAGGGAAAATGCTGACGGGTACAGAGTGTGATGGACATTACTGGTATAAAAATGTAAGAGAGCCGGTACGTTTTGAAGCAGCAATGTATGAAATGATTTCGTTGAATTATAACTTATTTATTGAGGTGGGCCCTCACCCTGTTTTAGCAGCTTCTATTTCTGATTGTCTGTCAGCTAAAAACGTTGAAGGTAAGAAGTTGTTCTCTATAAAAAGAAATGAAAACGAACAGGTTTCAATACTGGAGAACTTAGGGAATCTATATGCACTGGGATACCCTATAGATTGGAACAAGATTTACCGGTACCAAGGTGAGTTTGTAAGTCTCCCTCTTTATCCATGGCAATGGGATAAATACTGGATGGAAACGCAGGAATCAAGTGAATTTAGGCAGGGAAAAAATAAGCACAAGTTTTTAGGACGCCGTTTGAAAACTTCCAGCCCTATATGGGAGATTGAACTTAATACTACCTATATGACGTATCTTTCTGATCATAAAATACAAGGTATAGAAGTTTTCCCCGGAGCAGGGTATGTAGAGCTGGGAATGGCTTGTGCCAGAAGCTATTTTGGAGAGGGTTTTTATACAGTTGAAGATATAAAGTTTGAAAATGCTTTATTTTTAAATCAAGGAGTATCACCTGTGGTGCAGGTGGTTTTGGATCCAAAAACCGCAAAATTCGAGATTTCAAGCAGGATACCGGGACAAGATAAGACTTGGACATGCAATGCATCCGGCACAATAAGAAAACGGCAAAACATAAAGATCACTGCTAAAGATGAGTTGATTCAAATACTTGGCAATTGTACCAAAGAATACGGAAAAGAAGTATGTTATAAAACCTTCTATCAAATGGGTTTCCATTATGGTCCTTATTTCCAAGGTATAGACAAGATATGGAAAGGCGATAACGAAGCTCTTGGCAGGATTGAGATCCCTAAAATACTGGAGATTGATAGCTCTATCTACGGTCTTCACCCGGCGGTATTGGACGCCTGTTTCCAGGTTACCATTGCGGCAGTTGCACCACTTAATGAAGATGAAAATAACGAAGGCCAATCATTCCTACCTGTAGGAATAGACAGGGTGCAGCTTTATGGAAGGCCGGAGCCTGTCATGCTTTGTCATACGCAGATGGTAGATAGGAAAGATAATAATTTGAACGCCAACATCCGTCTATATAGTGAGGACGGAAATCTAATCGCCGAAATACTGGGCATAAGAACTAAGGAACTTGGAAATAGTGGAGGGTCTGATGCTGGAAGAGTTAAGGATTATCTTTATGAGATAAACTGGGAGCTTCTAAAAAGTGAAGAAGTTGATACCCGCACAGCTGCTGCTAACTCTGGAGCATGGCTTATTTTTGTGGATCATAAAGCAGCAGGAAAAGAACTGGCAAATCTCCTTGAAAAAAGGGGAGAAGAATGCTTTATGGTATATCCTGGTGAGAATTTTGGTTGGCAGTATGAAGAGCGTGAGATATATATAAACCCTCGAAGCATTGAGGATCTTAGAGCGTTGTTTGATGAATTCTCAAAAATTAAAACGAAGCTAACAGGTATTGTATATATGTGGAGCCTCAATATCCTTGAGATCCAGGAAGTTAGCAATACAGCTATAGAAAAAGCTTGTTTTGAAAACCTGTTTGTATTAAAACACCTGGTACAAGCAACCACAAATCTGGGATTAAATTTTAAGCTGTGGGTTATTACAAGAGGAGCCCAAATGATCAACAGGGCTACTCCAAATTCTGCATTCTTACAGTCGTTGGTATGGGGCCTTGGCACCGTCATAGGTTACCATGAGTTGCCTTCAAATTGGGGAGGCCTTGTAGACCTTGACATAGAGGCCAATGCGGGTGAAATGGAAATGCTGTTAAAAGAAGTCTTAGGTAATGGAGAGAACCAAATTGCTTTCCGTAATGGGAATAGACTTGCAGCAAGAATCGATAAACTGCGGATTGATATGCAGCATCAAGTACCCGTACATCTTCGCCCCGATGGAAGTTATGTTATTACAGGTGCTTTTGGTGGCATAGGTATGATTACAGCCCAGTGGATGGTTGCCAAGGGAGCAAGACATCTGGTACTGCTTGGACGCGGAGAATTTCCAAAACGTTCTGAATGGAACAATGTAGAGCCAGGCAGCAGCCTTGCAGAGAGGATTGAGTTTGTTCGTAAGCTGGAGTCCCAGGGGGCAACAGTATATATTGGATCAGTGGATGTAACTGATGAGGAAAAGCTTGCTGGATTTTTTAAAGATTTTGATAAGGAAGAAAGGCCTCCTATTCGAGGTGTTGTACATTCTGCTGGTATTACGGATGATCAATTTCTTGAGGTTAGTAAAGATGAGACTTTTTATAGGGTCCTTTCGCCTAAGGTAAATGGTGCATGGAACCTTCACCGTATGACAGAGGGACGGCCTATTGACTTCTTTATTTTATTTTCTTCAGTTGCTTCTGTATTTGGTTCACCAGGCCAGGGAGCATATGCAACTGGGAATGCCTTTTTGGACTCACTTGCACATTACCGTTTATCGAGAGGACTTCCTGCACTGAGTATCAATTGGGGACCATGGTCAGAGGTTGGAATGGCTGCAAGGTTTATGGAACGTGATCCGGAGTATTATATACAAAAATCCATAGAATCTGTAACGGTAGAAAAGGGAATTAGGGCTATGGAGCACCTTGTTGGAGAAGCTGTTGCACAGTCTGTGGTTCTACCTATACTCTCGTGGCAAACGTTTGGGGAAAAATGGTTCTCACCCATGAGTTCTCCACATGTGCTTAAAACTCTTTTGCAAGATGAGTCAGGACAACAAGAGAATATAAATAAATCAAAGGTGGATGTTGATATCCTGGAGGATATTATTTCATCTCCAATACAGAGCAGGCAGAATATCGTTGAAATGCATATTAAAACAATAGTAGCGAAGGTTTTGCGTTATAATCCTGAGGATCTAAGTACCAAACAACCACTAACTGTTTTTGGGATGGATTCATTAATGGCCACCGAAATAAAAAACAGGATGGAGGTTGCCTTTAAAACACCTGTTTCCATAGTAGAACTTCTTAAGGGTTCCAGCATATACGATCTTTCCGAGCAAATGATATCAAAGCTATACGAATCGGGAAAGATTTCAGAACAGGGTTCCCTAAATATGGGTAAGGCTGAGCTTGAAAGAATACCTAAAGTTTCTGAAAAAGAGTACTATGAAACCTCATCTGCACAAAAGATGATGTATATCATTAATAATCTTGAGGGTAACAACATTGGGTATAACATACCTGTGGGAATTTTATTTGAAGGTGGGATTGAAAGGGTTGCCCTTGGGGAAGCATTAAAAACATTGATACAAAGGCATGAAGCATTTAGGACATCCTTTGAGATGATTGATGGGGAGCTTGTGCAAAGGATACAAGATGAAGTTGATTTTACTATAGAATATTTTGAGTCTGAGGAAGACGGAGTAGAGAAAATAATCGATGAATTTGTAAGACCGTTCGATTTAAGCAAAGCACCCTTAATAAGAGTAGGTCTTATAGAAATCCATGCTAGCAGGCAAATACTTTTGCTTGATGTACATCATATAGTCTCGGATGGAACTTCAATAATCAGGACTTTTGATGAAATAGTTTCTATATTAAGTGGTGAAAGCCTTCCGGCAATGGAGGTGCAATATAAGGATTTTGCCCAGTGGCAGAATGGCTTGTTTAGCACTGAGGTTTACAAAAAGCAGGAAGAATACTGGCTTAATAGGTTCAAGGGTGAAATTCCTATCCTTGATATGCCTACAGATTATCCTAGGCCTGTCCTTCAAAGCTTTGAAGGAAATAGGTTGCTATTTGATTTAGACAGTCATTTGATGGATAAATTAAATGTACTTTCCTCCCAAACAGGAGCCACCGTGTATATGATACTTCTTGCGGCATTAAATACACTAATGTATAAATACTCAGGACAGGAAGACATAATTATTGGTACTCCTATAGCGGCAAGAACTCATTTTGATACTGAAAGAATACTGGGGATGTTTATAAATACCCTGGCATTAAGGAATTTCCCAGAGGGAAATAAGGCCTTTACTGAGTTCTTGGAAGAAGTAAAAGAAAGCTCCTTAGAAGCATATGAAAATCAGGAATACAGGTTTGATCAGTTTGTGACAAAACTTAACGTAAAGAGAGATTCAAGCAGAAATCCTTTATTTACTGTTATGTTTAATATTGTTCCTTCTGATGAGCATATTATGGAACATCGTGGTGAATTAAAGTATTCCAAATATCCGGTTGAAAGTAAAACATCGAAATTTGACCTAACATTCCAGTTGATACCAGATGGTCATAATATAATATTATGGATGGAATATGCTACACGTCTGTTTAAGAAGGAGACGGTAGAAAGGCTTGTTCAGCATTACTTTAATATCCTTGAAGAGATAACCTCAAACCCTGAAAAAAAACTATCAGAAATCAATATGTTATCCCAAGAAGAAAAGGAGCGAATAATATACGGCTTTAACGATACGAAGGTTGAATTTGAACATCACCTGACGGTACACCACCTGTTTGAGCAGCAGACGAAAGTACGTCCAGACAATATAGCAGTAGCGTATGAAGGCCGTAGATTTACATATGGCCAGATTAACCAAAGGGCAAACAGGATAGCAAGGTACATGCTAAAGGCTGGCACTGGTAGAGAAGAAGCCGTAGTTGTCATGCTGGAGAGGGGACCCTTATTTGTAGAATCGGTACTTGGTATATGGAAAGCAGGGGGGGCTTACATACCTGTAAATCCAAAATACCCTACACAAAGGGTGCTTGATATATTTAAGGAATCTAAAGCTGCCTATGTGTTGACCTTATCAGATTATGTGACCCAGCAGCTTAGTGAGAACTATAAAGGCCGAATTATATACCTTGACCAGTGTGAAAAAGAGATTGAGGCTGAAAGTGGCGAAAACCTAGATCTAGATATAGACATAAATAGTTTGGCCTATGTTATATATACATCTGGTTCAACTGGTGTACCAAAGGGAGCTATGATAGAGCATCTTGGCATGATAAACCACATCCATGCGGAAATAAAGGAACTTTGTATAACTAACAACAGCATAATATCCCAGAACTCGCCTCAATACTTTGATGTATCTGTATGGCAGTTCTTTGCAGCCCTAACCATAGGAGCTCAAATTATCATCTATCCAGATGAAATAGTAAAGGATGTTGCAAGGTTTACGAATCGGATCATAGAAGATGGCATAACGGTCCTTGAGGTGGTACCTTCATACCTTGCTTTAATGCTTGAGTATGTGGAAAATACAGGGAATAAACCGGAAAAACTTCATTACTTGCTGATAACGGGAGAAACCGTAAAATCCGGCATAGTAAGGAAATGGTTTGACCTATGTCCAAATACTAAAGTAGTTAATGCCTACGGACCTGCAGAGGCAGCGGACGATATTACTCTATATACTATGGAAGCTGCTCATGAAGGAGAGAACATTCCTGTAGGCAAGCCTATACAAAATATGAATCTATATATAACAGATAAAAACATGAACCTGTGCCCTATCGGAGTAAAAGGAGAGATCTGCGTCTCTGGAACAGGTGTAGGAAGGGGTTATTTAAATGACCCTGAAAAAACAGCCCATGTATTCCTTGAAGATCCTTTCAGAGAAGAAAAGGGGATAAGGCTGTACAAAACAGGAGACCTGGGAAGATGGCTGCCTGACGGGAATATCGAATTCCTGGGCAGAATAGACCATCAGGTTAAGATCCGCGGATACCGAATAGAGCTTGGAGAAATAGAAGCTCAGCTTCTAAAACATTCTTCAATAAAAGAAGTTGTGGCAGCAACAAGGGAAGACCCCCAAGGGAACAAGTACATCTGTGCATATATAGTTGGAGAAAGTGAATTGACAATACCGGAATTAAGGGAGTATCTCTCCAAAGATCTGCCAGACTACATGATCCCTTCATATTTTGTACAGTTGGAAAAACTGCCTTTATCAGCGAATGGCAAGGTAGATAGAAATGCCCTGCCTGCCCCTGATGGAAATATTAATACAGGGGTAGACTATGCTGCACCATTCGGTGAAATTGAGGAGAAGCTTGTACTGATATGGAGCCAAATCCTTGGAGTCCAGAAGATTGGAGTAAATGATAACTTCTTTGAATTAGGAGGAGACTCATTAAAGGCAACCAATCTTGTATCAAGGGTTCATAAAGAATTTGACATAGAATTTGCATTAAAAGAAGTGTTTATGGGTCCTACAATTTCGGCAATAGCAAAAAGTATTAAAAATAGACTTAACGATACAGTGGAAATCGAAGAAATTTTAAGCATGATTGAAAATCTATAAATAGGAATTAAAAGAGATGAAATAGAGAAGAGGGACGAAGTTATGGATAATTTGATGAAAAGAATAGAATCTCTTTCTCCAGAAAAAAGAAAGCTATTTGAGACGATGCTAAAAGAAAAAGGAAAAGATGTTTCAAAATATACGCCAAATGCCTTTTCTGGAATACCTTCTGCCAGAGAGCAGGAATTTTACCCTATGTCATCTGCCCAGAAAAGGCTGTATATACTAAACGAGCTTGAAGGAGCAGGTACTGCATATAACATGCCAGGCGTCGTACTGCTGGAAGGAAACATTGATGCAGTACGCTTCGAACAGGCATTCAAGGAGCTAGTAAAAAGACATGAGGCTCTGCGCACATCATTTCATATGGTTGAGGGTGAACCAGTACAAAAGGTTCATGATTACGTGGATTTCAGTATTACGTACCTGGAACTGGATGAAGAAAAAGCAGCAGAAATAGTCAAAGAATTCATAACGCCCTTTGATCTTAGCCAAGTTCCATTACTGAGAGTAGGACTTGTAAAAACGAACGAAGACAGGCGTGTTATGATGTTTGACATGCACCACATAGTATCAGATGGTATATCAGTCAATATACTTATGAGTGAGTTTTTGGATTTGTACCAAGGGAAGACCCTTTTGCCACTACGGATACAGTACAAGGATTTTTCTGTATGGCAGAAGGAGATGTTTGCCGGAGACTCAATAAAGAAGCAGGAAGAATACTGGCTCCAGACATTTAAGGGTGATATACCGGTACTGGATATGCCTACTGACTATCCAAGACCGGCGGTACAAAGTTTTGAAGGAGATGCTGTAAGCTTTGAAATAAACCCTGAACTTTCAGTCAAACTAAATAAGCTTGCAACAGATAATGGAGCTACCTTATACATGGTACTGATGGCTGCATATAACGTACTCCTGTCCAGATACACTGGACAGGAAGACATCATAGTTGGAAGTCCTGTAGCCGGAAGGCCCCATGCTGACCTGCAGGGTATCATTGGTATGTTTATAAATACCTTGGCCATAAGGAACTATCCTGAGGGAGAAAAGACCTTCGTCCAATTCTTGCAGGAAGTAAGGGAAAATGCGTTTTTGGCTTTTGAAAATCAGAACTACCAGTTTGAAGAACTTGTAGAAAAACTTAATCTCATGAGGGACATGAGCAGGAATCCTCTTTTTGACACTATGTTTGCACTGCGCACTTCAAACAAGACAGAATTTGCAGCATCGGGTATAAACTTCAAACAATACAACAACTGGCTGGAAGGCAGAAAGGCAAAATTTGACCTTATGCTTGAAGTGGTAGAGGGTCAAGAAGGTATAACATTTAACCTTGAATATTGTACCAGGCTGTTTAAGAAGGAGACAATAAAAAGGTTTGGAACCCATTACATTTCCGTTCTTGAAGAGATAACGGCATGCCCTGAAAAAAGGTTGTGGGAAATTGATGTACTGTTACAGGAAGAAAAACAGCAAATCCTATATACCTTTAACGCTACAGAGGCACAGTATCCTAAAAACAAGACTATCCATCAGCTTTTTGAAGAGCAGGCAGAGAAGAACCCTGATCATGTAGCTGTGGTATTTGAGGGTAAAAAGCTTACATATAGTGAACTCAATAAAAAATCAAATGGGTTGGCCCATGTATTAAGGGCTAAAGGAGTCAAACCGGACAGTATCGTAGGTATTCTGGCAGAACGCTCACTTGAGATGATAGTAGCAATCCTAGGGGTATTAAAAGCAGGAGGGGCATATCTTCCCATAGATCCAGATTATCCTGAGGAAAGAATAAGTCATATGCTGGAAGACAGCCGGGCAGTGATCCTGTTGACCCAATCACATTTTATAGACAAATATACATCAATAGGTACAGTAATAAATTTAGAAGATGAGCAGGAATATTCAGATGAACAATATAACTTATCGGAGGTAAATAAACCTTCCGATCTAGCTTACTTAATATATACCTCAGGCTCTACAGGTAAACCCAAAGGGGCAATGATAGAGCATAGAAACATAGTAAGGCTGTTATTTAACAGTAAAATGCAGTTTGATTTTAACGAAAATGATGTATGGACTATGTTTCATTCTATGAGTTTCGATTTTTCCGTATGGGAGATGTACGGGGCGTTGTTATATGGGGGCAGATTGGTGGTAGTTCCTAAAATGACAGCACGCAGCAATGTAGAGTATCTGAGACTTCTAAGGAATGAGAAGGTGACCGTATTAAATCAGACACCTTCAGCCTTCTATAATATAGCCAATGAAGAAGTATCATATGAAGAAAAAGAACTTAAGATAAGATATGTCATATTCGGAGGGGAAGCATTAAAGCCTGCATTGTTGAAGGAATGGAGAAAGAAGTACCCGCGGACTAGACTCATCAATATGTATGGAATAACCGAGACAACAGTGCATGTCACATATAAAGAGATAGAAGAGGAAGAAATTAGATCTAATGTGAGCAGCATAGGAAGGCCTATACCAACACTTACAACATATGTAATGGATAAGAACATGAAAGTTGTTCCCATTGGAGTAGCCGGAGAGCTTTGTGTAGGAGGAGACGGAGTTTGCAGAGGATATCTTGGAAGACCGGAGCTTACAAAGGAAAAGTTCGTTCAAAATCCGTACAAGCCGGAAGAGAGGTTATATAGATCTGGAGACCTGGTCCGGTTATTATCTGATGGAGAAATGGAATACCTGGGTAGAATAGACCACCAGGTAAAGATAAGAGGCTTTAGGATAGAGCTTGGTGAAATAGAAGCACAACTGCTAAAGCATCCTTCAATTGAGGAATCTTTGGTGATTGCAAAGGAAGACCATCAGGGCAGTAAATACCTGTGTGCATATATAGCGGGAGAAAATGAGCTGACAATATCAGAACTAAGGGAGCATCTCTTAAAAGAACTGCCCGAATACATGGTACCATCATACTTTGTGCAGCTTGAAAAAATGCCATTGACAGCTAATGGCAAGATAGACAGGAAGGCATTGCCTGAACCCGAAGGTAATATAAATACGGGAATAGAGTATGAAGCGCCTATAGGCGAATTTGAAGAGAAGCTTGCACTGATTTGGCAAGACATCCTTGGAATTAAGAAGATAGGAAGAAATGACAACTTCTTTATGTTAGGTGGACACTCTTTAAAGGCTACAAGCCTTGTAGCGAGAATTCACAAAGAGTTCAATATAGACATGCCTCTTAAGGAAATATTTAAGGCTCCAATTATAGCGGAAATAGCAAGGTATATGAAGGAAGCAAAGGAGAGTATATATCAATCCATCCAAACTGCTAAAGAGATGGAATACTACCCTATGTCATCAGCCCAAAGAAGGCTGTATATATTAAATCAGTTTGAAGGAGCAGGGACAGCATACAATATGCCAGGCAGCTTGCTGGTTGAAGGCAGTATTGATCTGGAGCTTTTTCAGAAGACCTTCCAACAGCTTATAAATAGGCATGAGACCCTTCGAACATCTTTCCATTTCATAGAGGGTGAACCCGTCCAGAAGATCAATGATCCTGTGGGTTTTAGTGTAGTGTATCTAGAATCTTACGAAGAAAAAGTGGGGGAAATCGTAAAAGAATTTATAAAGCCGTTTGATCTTGGAATTGCTCCGCTGCTAAGAGTAGGCCTTGTGAAAACGGGAAAAGACAAGCATGTCATGATGTTTGACATGCACCATATCATATCTGACGGTACGTCCATGGATATACTGGTACATGAGTTCATGGATATGTATGGAGGAAATAACCCTTCTTCCCTCCGTATACAGTACAAGGACTATTCTGTTTGGCAGAAGGAACTATTTGCTGGGGACAAAATAAAGAAGCAGGAGGAATACTGGCTCCAGGAATTTAATGGAGAAATTCCTGTGCTGAATATGCCAGTAGATTACCAAAGGCCTGCGGTTCAAAGCTTTGACGGAGGTTTTATCCGTTTTGAAGCAGGCAGTGAGCTTACGGGAAAACTTATTAAGCTTGCAAGGGATAATGGGGCTACTCTTTACATGACATTGCTTGCTTCATACAACATACTGCTGTCTAAGTATACGGGGCAGGAAGATATTATAGTGGGAAGCCCTATAGCTGGAAGACCTCATACAGATTTACAAGACATAATAGGTATGTTTGTAAATACTTTAGCCATGAGGAACTATCCCCAGGGAGAAAAGACCTTTGCTGAGTTTCTAAAGGAAGTAAGGGAAAACTCTATAAGGGCTTATGAAAATCAGGACTACCAGTTTGAAGAACTGGTGGAAAAGCTTAATGTAAAGAGGGATATGAGCAGGAATCCTCTTTTTGATACTATGTTTGTATTGCAAAATACCGGCTCATCAGAATTGAAGATAGATAGGCTTAAGTTTATACCCTATACAAATGAATTTAGAATATCCAAATTTGACTTGACATTAAATGCTCGGGAAACCCAGGAAGGTATTGCATTTGATTTGGAATATGCCACAAGGCTGTTCAAGAAAGAGACTGTAGAAAGGTTTGCAGCCCATTACCTTAATGTTCTGGAAGAGATAACGGTTTATCCTGGAAAAAGGTTGTCAGAAATTGATATGCTTTCACAGGAAGAAAAGCAGAAAATACTATATGACTTTAACGATACAAAGGTCCGGTATCCTAAGGATAAGACTATACATCAACTGTTTGAAGAGCAGGTAGAAAAGACACCCAATAATATTGCTGTAGTGTTTGAAGATAAACAGCTGACTTATAAGGAAGTAAACGAAAAGGCAAACCAACTGGCCAGAAAATTAAGAGAAAAGGGAATAAAACCTGATAGTGTAGTGGGAATTATGGTAGAACGTTCCCCGGAAATGATCATAGGGATCATGGCTGTCCTAAAAGCTGGGGGGGCTTATTTACCCATAGCTCCTGAATACCCTGAAGACAGGATCCAGTTTATGCTTGATGACAGTGGCAGCCAAATTATTCTGATACAGGATAAATTTATAAATGCTAAAGGTAGTTACAGAAATGCTGAATTTATTAGCATAGAAAATCAGGAACTATTTACTGGGGATGTATCAAATCCAAAGTTAATTAGTAAACCTGAAAACTTGGCTTATGTAATATATACATCCGGTTCTACCGGCAAACCCAAAGGGGTAATGATAGAGAACTACTCCGTAATCAACCGGATCAACTGGATGCAGAAGCAATACCCGATAGCTGAAGGTGATGTGATCCTGCAGAAAACTCCCTATACCTTTGACGTATCGGTATGGGAATTATTGTGGTGGAGCTTTACTGGGGCCAAAGTCTGCCTGCTGATACCGGGAGGAGAAAAAAATCCGGAAGAAATCGTGAAGGCAATCGAAAAAAATAAAGTTACCACAATGCACTTTGTACCATCCATGTTGAGTGTATTTTTAGAGTATGTAGAGGAAAAGGGGATAATAGAGGAAATAGCAAGCTTAAAGCAGGTATTTGCCAGTGGAGAAGCACTGAACCTGAAGCAAGTAGAAAAGTTCAACAAGCTGCTGTACAAAGAAAAAGGAACAAGCCTGCATAACCTGTACGGACCAACAGAAGCAACAGTAGATGTATCCTACTTTGGCTGCTCTACGGAAGAAGAATTGGAGCTTGTACCTATAGGAAAGCCCATAGATAACATTAAGTTGTATGTTGTCAGTAAGGAAAAGGGCCTGCAGCCGATAGGAGTAGCGGGAGAACTATGCATAGCAGGGGATGGACTGGCAAGAGGGTACTTGAACAGACCGGAACTTACAGAAGAAAAATTCGCAGCAAACCCATTCGCACCGGGTGAAAGGATGTACAGGACAGGTGACCTGGCAAGGTGGCTGCCTGACGGCAACCTAGAATATCTGGGCAGGATCGACCATCAGGTAAAGATAAGAGGCTACAGGATAGAACTGGGTGAAATAGAGGACCGGTTATTAAAGCATGAAGCAATAAAAGAAGCGGTGGTATTGGACAAAGAAGGAGCTGACGGAAATAAGTATCTTTGTGGATACGTCGTACCGGATCAAGAAATAACCGTACAGGGGATGAGGGAACACTTGTCAAAAGAGCTCCCGGACTACATGATCCCTTCCTACTTTGTGCGGATGGAAAAGCTGCCATTGACCCCTAATGGAAAAATAGACAGGAAAGCATTGCCTGTGCTCGATAGCAATGTTAATACCGGCGTAGAATACGTAGTACCTTCGGGAGAAATAGAGGAGAAACTTGCGCTGTTGTGGCGGGATATCCTTGGAATAGAGAAGGTAGGAAGAAATGATAACTTTTTTATGCTTGGGGGACACTCGTTAAAGGCAACAAGCCTTGTAGCAAGAATTCACAAAGAGTTCAATGTAGACATACCTCTTAAGGAAATATTCAAGACACCAACCATCTTAGAAATTGCCAGATATATTAAAGACTCAAAGGAGAGCCTATATCAGTCAATCCAACCGGCAGGAGAAATGGAATACTACCCTATGTCATCTGCACAAAGAAGGCTGTATATACTAAACCAGCTTGAAGGGGCAGGGACAGCATACAACATGCCTGGTATTATGCTGCTGGAAGGAAGCATTGATACAGCGCGTTTCCAGGAAGTCTTCAGGCAGTTGGTAAAAAGGCATGAGACTCTTAGAACATCGTTCCACATGATCGATGGTAACCCGGTCCAGAAGGTTCATGACCATGTGGAATTCAGCGTGATGTACTTTGAAACTAACGAAGAAAAAGCCGCAGAGTATGCTGGGGAATTTGCCAGACCTTTTGATCTTGGCAAGGCTCCTCTGCTAAGGGTAGAGCTTGTAAAAACGGGAGAAGACAGGCATCTTATGATGTTTGATATGCATCACATTATATCCGATGGTGTCTCCATGGACATACTGATTCGTGAGTTTATGGATCTTTATGAAGGAAACAACCCTCCAGCACTTCGGATACAGTACAAGGACTACGCTGTATGGCAGAATAAACTGTTTGATGAGGGCGGAATTAGCAGCCAGGAGGAATACTGGCTCCAAGCATTCCAGGGAGAAATACCTGTACTGAATATGCCGCTAGACTATCCAAGGCCTGTAATACAAAGCTTTGAAGGGGATTTTTTTAGCTTTGAAGCAGGCAGTGAGCTTACGAATAAATTAAACAAGCTTGCAAGGGATAATGGGGCTACGCTTTACATGACACTGCTCGCGGCATACAACATATTGCTGTCTAAGCACACCGGACAGGAAGACATAATCGTTGGAAGCCCTATAGCCGGAAGGCCACATTCAGACCTGCAGGATATCCTTGGTATGTTTGTAAATACCTTGGCTATGAGAAATTACCCCAAGGGAGATAGTACCTTTGTAGAATTCTTGAATGAAGTAAGAGAAAACGCTCTAAGGGCTTATGACAATCAGGATTACCAATTTGAAGAACTGGTTGAGAAGCTTAACTTGAAGAGGGACATGAGCAGAAACCCACTGTTTGATACTATGTTTACCATGCAAAATGCCTCTAAGGTAGAATTTGCAGTACCTGGTATAAGCTTCAGACCTTTTAATAACGGGCTAGAGTATAGAATATCAAAATTTGACCTATCCATTGATGCAATAGAGCGTGAAGATGGTATGGCTTTTAGCTTTGAATATTGTACTCGGCTTTTCAAAAAAGAGACTTTAAAAAGGTTGGCGGCTCATTACCTTAACGTGTTGGAAGAGATAACCGCAAATCCGTTTAAAAGGTTGTCGGAAATAAATATGTTGTCCCAGGAGGAAAAACAGCAAATAATCTATGGCTTCAATGATACAAAAGTAGAATATCCTAAGGATAAGACCATACAAGAGCTATTTGAAGAACAAGTGGAAAAGACGCCTGATAACATAGCAGTAGTATTTGAAGATAAATACTTGACTTACGGAGAACTTAATGAAAAGGCCAATCAACTGGCTTGGATCTTAAGGGACAAGGGATTAAAACCTGACAGTGTAGTAGCTATAATGGTAGACCGGTCCATAGAAATGATAATAGGTGTAATTGCTGTATTTAAAGCAGGAGGCGCGTATTTACCCATAGACACCGAATATCCTGAAGAACGAATCAGATATATGATCGATGACAGCTTGGCTGGAATTATTCTTACGCAAGAACATCATAAAGAAAAAATTAAATTTGATCTTGATATTATAAGCTTTGATGACTGTGTGAATTACAACGGGAGAACAGAAAATCTTCCTGTCATTAATAAATCTTGTAATTTAGCATATGTCATTTATACATCAGGAACCACAGGAAAGCCAAAGGGGATCGTGATAGAGCATAGAAGTCTTGTCAACATATCTTACGCATGGAAAAAGGAATATAGGCTTGCGGATATGGATGTAAAGCTGTTGCAAATCGCAAGTTTTTCTTTTGATGTATTTGTGGGAGATGTTTCGAGAACGCTGCTCAACGGAGGCCAAATGGTTATTTGTTCATCCGAGGAGAGATACGATCCTGCACGATTATATTCACTTATTAAAACCCATAAAATAACCATCTTTGAATCCACACCGGCACTGATTATTCCTCTTATGGATTATATCCATGATAATGCTTTGATTATTGATAGCCTCAAGTTGCTTATACTTGGATCAGATACTCTCTCTGTGGAAGATTATGAAAGATTACAATCCTGGTATGGAGAGAAACTGCGGGTTGTTAATAGCTATGGGGTTACTGAGTCCACCATAGATTCCAGTTATTACGAAAAGAGACTGGGAAGCTATTTGGAATCCGGGAGTGTACCTATCGGAAAGCCAATGCAAAATATAAAATACTACGTTGTTGACAAACACTTGAGACCTCAGCCTACAGGGGTTTTGGGTGAGTTGTGCATAGGGGGAGAAGGGCTTGCAAGGGGATATCTAAACCGGCCCGAACTGACAGCTGAAAAATTTGTACCTAACCCGTTTATACCAGGGGAAAGGATGTATCGTACAGGGGATCTGGCCAGATGGCTGTCTGATGGGAATATGGAATTTTTAGGAAGAGTAGATCATCAGGTAAAGATAAGGGGATTTAGAATAGAGCTGGGGGAAATAGAAGCACAACTGCTAAAGCACGTTTCAATAAAGGAAGCAGTGGTTATTGCAAGGGAAGATCAGAAGGGAAACAAGTATCTGTGTGCCTATGTGGCAGGGGAAAATGAATTAACAATAGCAGAACTAAGGGGACATCTCTTAAAGGACCTTCCAGACTATATGATACCATCCTATTTTATGCAGTTAAAAAAGCTGCCGCTGACTCCCAATGGCAAAATAGATAGGAAGGCATTGCCCGAACCTGACGGCAATATCGATGCTGGAATAGAGTATGTCGCACCCTTGGGTGAAGTGGAGGAGAAACTTGCGGGGTTGTGGCAGGATATCCTTAGTATAGAGAAAGTGGGAAGAAACGACAATTTCTTTGAGCTGGGGGGACATTCCTTAAGGGCAGCAAATCTTATTGCCAGGATTCACAAAGAGTTCAATGTAAACATACCGCTTAAAGAAATATTTAAGAGCCCAAATATGTCTGAAGTTGCCGAGTGCATCAAGATTGCAAAGGAGAGTGTATTTCATTCTATTGGGCCGGCTGGGGAGATGGAGTACTATCCAATTTCATCCGCCCAGAAAAGGCTGTATATTCTAAACCAGCTTGACGCAGTTGGGATGGCATACAACATGCCTGGTATTATGCTAATTGAAGGCAAACTCGATAAACTGCGCTTTGAACAGGCTTTTAGGGAGCTTGTTGACAGACATGAATCTTTCCGTACCTCATTCCATATGATAGATGGTAAACCGGTACAAAAGGTCCATAGCAATGTGGATTTTAGTGTTATGTATATGGAAACCGATGAGGAAAGAGCTGCGAAAATAGCCAGTGAATTTATTAGGACCTTTGACCTTGATGAGGCTCCTTTACTTAGGGTTGGGCTTATAAAAGTTGGAGAAGACAGATATATTATGATGTTTGATAAGCACCATATTATATCTGACGGGGTGTCTGACGACATACTGGTAAGAGAATTTATGAGCCTGTATGAAGGTAAGGAACTTCCGGAACTTAAGATTCAGTACAAGGATTTTTCCGTATGGCAGAACAGGCTGTTTGCTGATGGGACAATTAGTAAGCAGGAAGAATACTGGCTCCAAGTATTCAAAGGAGAAATTCCTTTGCTTAATATGCCGCTAGACTACCCTAGGCCAGCTATACAGAGTTTTGAGGGAGATGTGATCAGTTTCAAAGCAGGCAAGGAGCTTGCTGTTAAACTGAACAAACTTGCAGTGAATAATGGTGCCACGCTCTACATGGTACTTTTAGCTTCATACAATGTCCTTTTATCCAAGTACACCGGACAGGAAGATATTATAGTTGGAAGTCCCGTTGCAGGAAGGCCGCATACTGATCTTCAGGACGTTATTGGTATGTTTGTAAACACGCTAGCCATGAGGAATCACCCTCAAGGTGGAAAGACTTTTGTGGACTTCCTTAATGAAGTAAGAGAAAACTCCTTAAGGGCTTACGAAAACCAAGATTACCAATTTGAAGAACTGGTAGATAAGCTTAACCTGGAAAGGGATCTGGGCAGAAATCCACTTTTCGATACTATGTTTGTACTGCAAAATATCGAGGCATCAGAAGTGAAGATGGATGGGCTAAGGTTTATGCCCTATGACAGTGAAGTAAGAATATCCAAGTTTGACTTGACTTTAAACGCTGAGGAAACAGAGGACGGTATTGCATTTGAATTGGAGTATGCTACCAGGTTGTTTAAGAAAGAGTCAGTTATAAGGCTTATTGCCCATTACCTTAATGTATTGGAAGAGGCAGCAGCCTTTCCTGAAAAAAGGCTATTAGAAATTGATATGCTGTCACAAGACGAAAAACATCAAATATTATATGAATTTAATAATACAAAAGCAGGATACCCTCGGGAAAAGACCATCCATCAGATTTTTGAGGAACAGGTGGAACGGACACCCAATAATATTGCTGTAGTGTTTGAAGATAAACAGCTGACTTATAGGGAGCTAAACGAAAAGGCAAACCAACTGGCCAGAAAATTAAGAGAAAAGGGAATAAAACCTGATTGTGTAGTGGGAATTATGGTAGAACGTTCCCCGGAAATGATCATAGGGATCATGGCTGTCCTAAAAGCTGGGGGGGCTTATTTACCCATAGCTCCTGAATACCCTGAAGACAGGATCCAGTTTATGCTTGATGACAGTGGCAGCCAAATTATTCTGATACAGGATAAATTTATAAATGCTAAAGGTAGTTACAGAAATGCTGAATTTATTAGCATAGAAAATCAGGAACTATTTACTGGGGATGTATCAAATCCAAAGTTAATTAGTAAACCTGAAAACTTGGCTTATGTAATATATACATCCGGTTCTACCGGCAAACCCAAAGGGGTAATGATAGAGAACTACTCCGTAATCAACCGGATCAACTGGATGCAGAAGCAATACCCGATAGCTGAAGGTGATGTGATCCTGCAGAAAACTCCCTATACCTTTGACGTATCGGTATGGGAATTATTGTGGTGGAGCTTTACTGGGGCCAAAGTCTGCCTGCTGATACCGGGAGGAGAAAAAAATCCGGAAGAAATCGTGAAGGCAATCGAAAAAAATAAAGTTACCACAATGCACTTTGTACCATCCATGTTGAGTGTATTTTTAGAGTATGTAGAGGAAAAGGGGATAATAGAGGAAATAGCAAGCTTAAAGCAGGTATTTGCCAGTGGAGAAGCACTGAACCTGAAGCAAGTAGAAAAGTTCAACAAGCTGCTGTACAAAGAAAAAGGAACAAGCCTGCATAACCTGTACGGACCAACAGAAGCAACAGTAGATGTATCCTACTTTGGCTGCTCCACGGAAGAAGAATTGGAGCTTGTACCAATAGGAAAGCCCATAGATAACATTAAGTTATATGTTGTGAGTAAGGAAAAGGGCCTGCAGCCGATAGGAGTAGCGGGAGAACTATGTATAGCAGGGGATGGACTGGCAAGAGGGTACTTGAACAGACCGGAACTTACAGAAGAAAAATTCGCAGCAAACCCATTCGCACCGGGTGAAAGGATGTACAGGACAGGTGACCTGGCAAGGTGGCTGCCTGACGGCAACCTAGAATACCTGGGCAGGATCGACCATCAGGTAAAGATAAGAGGCTACAGGATAGAACTGGGTGAAATAGAGAACCGGTTATTAAAGCATGAAACAATAAAAGAAGCGGTGGTATTGGACAAAGAAGGAGCTGACGGAAATAAGTATCTTTGTGCGTACGTCGTACCGGATCAAGAAATAACCGTACAGGGGATGAGGGAACACTTGTCAAAAGAGCTCCCGGACTACATGATCCCTTCTTACTTTATGCAGATGGAAAAGCTGCCATTGACCCCTAATGGAAAAATAGACAGGAAAGCATTGCCCGAGCCTGACGGAAGTATGAGTACGGGAACAGAATATGTAGCGCCGCGGAATGAAGTGGAAGAGAAACTGGTTGAAATATGGCAGGAAGTGCTTGGAGCAAAACAGGTAGGAATAAGGGACAACTTCTTTAAAATAGGCGGAGATTCTATACGTGCAATATCATTAGTCAGCACAATATGCAAAAAGTTGGATATAAACATCCAAATCAGGGATATATACATGAATCCTGATATTGAGAGATTGTCTGCATTCTTAAAAGTAAAAGATACGGAAGCTTTTAACAGTAAGATGGGTAAAGCAAGGGAAGAACTGGAGTTATTTAAACAGCGAATATTGATGAATGAAACTCTCTCAGAAAAGTTACCTTCGGACATGGAAGATATATATCCGATGAGTCACATAGAGCTGGGTATGATTTATCATTCCAAAAAAGACTATGAAAATGCAGTTTATCATGACCAATTTGCATTTCATCTGAATGACAAAGACTTTGATTTCCCAGCATTTAAAGAAGCGATGCTTCTAATGACGTCAAAACATGATATTCTAAGGACGGTTTTTAATTTAGAGGATTTTGAAACTCCTGTGCAAATTGTTTACAAGGGCAGTAGTCTTGATATTGAGCAGATAGATATCATGAATTTTAGCAGGACAGGGCAGGTTGAGTATATAAACAAATATTTGGAAAATGACAGAGCGAATCCGTTTGATATATCAAAGCCCCTTTGGAGGATAAGAATATTCAAACTTGACGCAAACCATATTTGTCTGGTTCTGATATTCCACCATGCTATCCTGGATGGCTGGAGTGTTGCTTCATTGATTACGGAAGTTTCAAACCTATACTCTAAGCTTAAGCAAGAAAAAGATTATATACCAACACGGCTTAAATGCGGCTATAAAGATTATATAGCAGACCAAATGACAATTAAGGACAACCAGGAAGTAATTAATTATTGGAGAGAGGAATTAAGTGAATATAAAAGGTTGAATATGCCTGCAAATATTCATGGAAAAACAAAAAAATCTTATAAAGTAGACCATGTAACACGCCATTTAAGTCAGGAATTTTTAGGTGATTTAAGAAGTACTGCCAGAAGATATGATGTAAGCTTAAAGACACTTTGCTTTGCTGCATACACTTATATGCTCAATATGCTTTCATACGAGGATGACTTTGTCGTAGGTTTGGTAGAAAATAACAGACCTGTATGCGAAGATGGAGATAAGATGCTGGGGTGCTTCTTAAATACGGTTCCCGTCAAAATGTGTTTTGATAAAATCGATATATGGGAGGAATTGATAAAAGTTGCAGAAAAGAAATTAATAAACTTAAAGCTTTATGGAAGACTGCCTTTATTTGAGATCATAAATATCCTGGGCGGAAAAGAAAACAAAGAGGAAAATCCTTTATTTGATACCATATTCAATTATGTGGATTTTCATATATATAACGAGATAATAAACAAAGAAATCGCTGATGTTAAAGATAGAATTTCAGTTGATGAATATGAAGCAACCAATACAAGTCTTGACTTTACAGTAAGTAATACATTCGATGATCTTAATATAAGCTTGATCTACTCGGACAAAGTATTGGAAAGAAAACAGGCAGAAGAGTGTATAGACTATTTTATTAATATTTTAAATATGTTTATCCATAACCCCAAAGGGTCAGTTGACAAGCTTATTATATTAAGTCATGAAGAAAGAAAGCAGTTGCTGATAGACTTTAATGATACTAAGAAAGACTATCCGCAGGACAAAACCATACATGAGCTGTTTGCTGAGCAGGTGGAAAGGACACCTGACAACATAGCTGTGGTATATGAAGACAAGCACTTGACTTACAGGGAATTGAACGGAAAGGCAAATCATTTGGCCAGAGTATTGAGGAACAAAGGGGTAAAGCCTGACCGTATTGTAGGAATTATGGCCGAACGTTCATTTGAGATGATTGTGGGGATATTTGCCATATTGAAAGCTGGAGGGGCGTATCTGCCGATAGATCCTAATTATCCTGATACAAGGATAAAGTATTTGTTGGACGATAGTGGTTCCCAGATCCTTTTGACCTCCAGGACCTTTATGGAAAATAAGCAGATTGATGCGGATATTATATATCTGGAGGAAGAATATTTAAATGAAGAGAACTCAAAGCTTGAAAATGTAAACAAACCCTCGGACCTTGCGTACGTCATTTATACATCAGGTTCGACAGGGAAGCCCAAAGGTGGAATGATTGAGCATACTAGCGTTGTAAACATAATTACAGCCCTCCAGGCCATGTATCCGCTTAAAGCGGAAGACGCTTTTCTATTTAAAACAACTTATACCTTTGACGTATCCGTAGCTGAGATATTTGGCTGGTTCCTCAACGGAGGAAAGCTTGTAATATCACGCCAAGGTGTGGAAAAGGAAGCTATGGAGTTAGTAGAGGTAATAAACAAGCATAAGATAACCCATGTAAACTTTGTACCATCAATGCTGAATATAATGGTACAGACTTTAAAAGATAATGGTATAAAACTGCCATCAACTCTCAGGTATATTTTTGCTGCTGGAGAAGCGCTGCCCAAAAAGCTTGTCCATGAGCTTTTCGATGTCTCAGAGAACACATCTCTGGAAAATATCTATGGGCCTACAGAGTCCACGATATATGCAGCGGGTTACAGTATAACAAAGAAAATAGCAGAAGAACTTATAACAGTACCTATAGGGAAAGCTTTACAGAATGTATACCTTTATATACTGGACAAGCACAACCAATTAACTCCTGTAGGAGTGGCCGGTGAACTTGTGATAGGTGGAAGCGGTCTTGCAAGGGGCTATTTGAATAGACCTGAACTGACAGCAGAAAAATTTGTACCTAACCCGTTTATTCCCGGCGAAAAAGTGTACCGCACAGGGGACTTAGTAAGGCGGCTTCCTGATGGGAACATCGAATTCATGGGCAGGATCGACCACCAGGTAAAAATAAGAGGCTTTAGAATAGAGCTTGGAGAAATTGAAGCACATCTGGTGAAGCACACTGCTATTAAGGAAGCAGTGGTTATTGCAAAGGAAGAGCAGCAAGGGAAGAAGTACCTGTGTGCATATATTGTAGGGGAAAATGAATTGACCATTTCCGAGCTAAGGGAGCATCTCTTAAACGAACTACCTGACTACATGGTACCAGCATATTTCATGAAGCTGGAACGGCTGCCATTAAATGCCAACGGTAAAATTGATCGGAAAGCATTGCCTGAACCACAGGGGAATATTAATACCGGAGTAGAGCATGTAGTTCCTAGAAACGAAAGAGAAGAAATACTGGCCAAAGTATGGGAAGACGTACTAAAAACTGAAAACATCGGGGTAAAAGATAATTTCTTCAGCCTTGGAGGAGACTCAATAAAAGCCATACAGGTAATGTCGCGTCTTAACGTCCATGGGCTAAAGCTTGAAATGCGGGACTTATTCAAACATCCTGTAATTGAGGAACTCGTCGAATATATACAATCTACAAGCCGAAGAATTCATCAAGGCCCGGTAGAAGGCATAGTACCGATAACACCTATACAAAGATGGTTGTATAAACAAGACAGCAAGGATATCCATCATTTTAATCAGGAAATAATGATATATGGGCGTAACGGATTTGAAGAAGCTATTATTCGAAAAGTATTGTCAAAGCTTGTAGAGCACCACGATATTTTTAGAACAGTGGTAAAAATAGAGGATCAAAATATACTCCAATACAACAAAAACCTTGAAGGTGAACATTTTTCATTGGAAATTGTAGACCTTAGGGACAGCTATAATTACCGGGAAAAAATAGAGCTGGAAGCGTCGAGGATTCAGAGGAGCATGGACTTGTATAACGGTCCTTTAGTTAAGGTTGGTCTGTTTAAGACTAAAGAAGGGGACCACCTGCTAATAGCTATTCACCACCTTGTAGTTGATGGGGTATCGTGGAGAATCATACTGGAAGATTTGGACATAGGATACAGACAGGCGCTAAACAATGATGAAATAAAATTCAGCAACAAGACCGACTCTTTCAAAGATTGGGCACAGAGGCTTGATGAGTATGCCAATAGCCCTGAACTATTAAAAGAAATAAATTACTGGACCAATTTGGAAAAAACTGAAACAATACCGCTTCCAAAAGACCGAGAGATTGAAGAAAGAAGGTATATGAATAACAATAGCGTCAAGATCGAGCTGAGTATTGAAGAGACTGAGAAGATGCTAAAGCGGGTAAACCATGCTTATAACACAGAAGTAAACGACATATTGCTTACCGCCTTGGGATTAGCAGTGAGGGAATGGACCGGAAATGATAAGGTTCTGATCAGTCTGGAGGGGCACGGCAGGGAGGAAATCATTAAAGACATTGACATAAGCAGGACCGTGGGATGGTTCACCACCCAGTATCCCGTGGTGTTAGATGTCAGCGGACAACTCGATATTTCCCGCATGATCAAATCGGTAAAAGAAAACATCAGGCAGATACCTAACAAAGGGATAGGTTACGGCATACTAAAATATCTTACCTTGCCGGAAAACAAAGCCGATTTAAACTTTAATCTAAACCCTGAAATAAGCTTCAATTACCTCGGTCAATTCAACCAGGATAATGTAGACAATTTATTTGGAGTGTCTGATATTCCTGCCGGAGAGTCTACAGGACCAAACTATAAAAGTGAGTATTGTATTGATATTAACGGCGGAACTGTAGAAGGCGGGAAGCTGGAATTAAACTTTAGCTACAACCAGGGCGAGTATGAGAAGAGTACTATTGAAGGGGTAGCGGTGAGTTTTAAAAAGCATTTAGTAAACATAATAACCCATTGTGCAGAAATGGACTATTCAGAAGCTACACTCAGTGATTTTACAGTAGACGATCTGAATATGGATGAGTTTGAAGACGTATTGAATAACTTCGAATAAAAAGAGTTTGTATTTAAGGAGGAGTACTTATGAGTGATTTGAAGAAACAAAACATAAAAGATATGTACCGGCTCACTCCTATGCAGCAAGGGATATTGTACCACTATATGATGGATAAAAATTCAGACGCCTACTTTGAGCAGATATCACTTTCTATAAAAGGCATCCTGGACATTGATTGTGTTGAAAAGAGCGTTAATATCATTATTGAAAAGTATGACGCTTTGAGAACAATTTTTTTGTATGAAAATGTAGCCAAGCCCTTACAAGTAGTCATGAAGGAAAGAAAGCTGTCTGTCAGCTATGAGGATATTACCTCCCTTGCCGAAGAACTAAGGGATAGGTATATAGAAGAATACAGGGTTAAAGACAGAAAAAAGGGCTTTGACTTATCAAGGGATATTTTAACAAGATTAAGTGTAATTAAAACAGGCTACCAATCTTATAACATGGTATGGAGCTTTCATCACATCATTATTGATGGGTGGAGTCTCGCAAATATATTTAGAGAATTTATGGAAAACTATGAAGCCCTGATGAATAGCCGGGAGCCGGAGTCAGGAAAGGTATATCCTTACAGCCGCTATATCAAATGGTTGGAAGGCAGAAATCAGAACGAGGCCGCAGATTACTGGGAAACCTATCTTAAAGGTTACGAGCATCAGACAGTCCTTCCCCAAAACGGCAGGTCTGCAAGTGATGATTTCAGGATTGAAGAAACGGAGTTTAAAATATCTGAACAAATAACTAGCGATCTTGAGAAGTTTGCAGCCAAAAACAATACAACCATGAGTACCATTATAAAGACCATATGGGGGATATTATTACAGCGGTATAACAATACCGATGATGTGGTGTTTGGTGAGGTGGTATCGGGAAGGCCTCATGAAATACAGGGAATTGAGAGCATGGTGGGTTTATTTATAAATACCGTTGCAGTAAGGGTGAGTTGTGATGAGGATAAAACTTTTACCGAACTGATCAAAGAGATGCAGCAATCGGTGCTTGAATCTGACCGGTACAGTTTCTATCCTCTGGCGGATGTGCAGTCAAAAACATGCTTGAAAGATGCCTTGATACATCATGTTATGGCTTTTGAAAATTACCCTATGGATGAAGCGGTTAATGCTTCATCCAGTAATGGCATTTTAAATGTAGTTGGAATGGAAATATTCGAGCAGACGAATTATGATTTTGGGATACTCGTTGATGGCGGTAAGGAATTATCTATTAAATTCAGTTACAACTCACTGGTATATGATGGTAATTTCATAGAAAAAATCAAGGGACATTTTCAGTCGGTAATAGAAATTGTAACCGATAGTCCCGATATGCATATTAGGAATATTGATATACTCACCGAAGTGGAAAAGAAAGAAATAGTACACTGCTTCAATAATACAACGGAGGAATACCACAGGGAAAAGACCATTCACCAACTATTTGAGGAACAAGCGGTGAAGACACCTGACAATGCGGCAGTGGTGTTTGAGGGTAAGCAGCTAACCTATAGGGAACTCAATGAGAAGTCAAATCAGCTTGCAAGAGTGTTGAGGGATAAGGGAGTTAAACCAGACAGCATAGTGGGTATTATGGTAGAACGCTCACTGGAGATGGTCATAGGTATATTTGGCATACTTAAAGCCGGAGGGGCATATATGCCTATAGATCCTGACTACCCTAAGGCAAGAATCGAATATTTACTCGAGGACAGCGAGATAGGGGGGCTGATTTCCCAAAAGCAATTCCTGGAGAAAGTGGAGTTTTACGGGAAGTATATAGACATAGAAGATGAAAGCCTTTATGCCGGAAACCCTATGAACCTGGAAGTGGTATGTTCACCGCAAAATTTGGCATATATCATTTATACATCTGGGTCTACAGGAAAACCTAAAGGGGTTATGGTAGAACATAAAGGGGTAGCAAATCTGGAGGCGTTTTTCAAGACCCGCTTAAATGTAAGTGAAAGCGATAGGATTATTCAATTTGCATCAATTTCATTCGACGCTGCAGTTTGGGAAATATTTATGGGACTACTGGCAGGAGCAACACTATATATATCTTCAAGCGATATTATCAATGACTATCGAAGATTTGAAGAATACCTAAATGAAAATGAGATAACTATTGCTACTTTACCACCTCCGTATCTGGCAAATCTGGACCCGGAAAAAGTAACTTCCTTAAAGAAGGTAATTGCAGCAGGTTCGGCTTCCACTCCCGAACTTTTAAAGAAATGGAGCAACAGGATTTCATATATAAATGCTTATGGACCTACTGAGACAACCGTATGTGCAACGGTATGGAAAGCAGATGATTGTGAGACGGCCGATAAGTCGGTACCTATTGGTAAACCTATTACCAATACCCGGGTGTTTATAGTTGATGAAAACAATAATCTTAAGCCCATAGGTGTTGAGGGTGAACTCTGTGTTTCCGGGGCAGGATTGGCGAGAGGATACTTGAAAAAACCGGAACTTACCAGGGAAAAGTTTGTACCGAACCCATTTATGCCTGGAGAACTGATGTATAAAACAGGAGATCTTGCAAAGTGGCTTCCTGACGGGAATATTGCATTTGCCGGCAGAAAAGACCACCAGGTTAAAATAAGAGGGTATAGAATCGAGCTTGAGGAAATAGAAGCAGCCCTTTTGAAGCATGCTGATATAAATGAGGCGGTGGTCATTGACCGGGAGGATTCAAGTGTAGGCAGGTATCTTTGCGCTTATATAGTGTCTGACCGAGAAGTGACAGTGACCGAAATAAGGGAGCTTATATCTAAAGAGCTACCCGATTATATGATTCCATCCTATTTTATGAGGATAGCAAAAGTACCGTTAACCATAAATGGAAAATTGGACAGAAAGGCGCTGCCTCTGCCTGATGGAAGAATAAATACAGGAACAGAGTATGCAGCGCCTTCAGGTGAAGTGGAGGAAAGGCTTGCGCTGCTGTGGCAGGACATCCTTGGAATAGAGAAGGTAGGAAGAAATGATAACTTCTTTATGCTCGGAGGACACTCGTTAAAGGCAACAAGCCTTGTAGCAAGAATTCACAAAGAGTTCAATGTAGACATACCTCTTAAGGAAATATTCAGGACACCAACCATCTTAGAAATTGCCAGCTACATTGAAGACTCAAAGGAGAGCCTATATCAGTCCATTCAACGTGCTGGGGATATGGAATATTATCCCATACCTTCCGCCCAGAAAAGACTATATATATTAAACCAGCTTGAAGGAGCTGGAATCGCCTACAATATACCTGGCATAATATTGCTGGAAGGTACTGTTGATAAAGCACGTTTTGAGCAGGCTTTTCATAGTCTGATAGAAAGGCATGAGAGCTTTCGAACCTCCTTCCATATGATCGAGGAAGAGCTGTCTCAGAAAGTCCATGACAAGGCGGACCTAAGTATCATGTACCTGGAAACCAGTGAAGAGAAGGTTCCCGAAATAGTGGAGAAATTCATAAGGCCCTTTGACCTTGGAAAGGCTCCACTATTAAGAGTTGGACTTGTAAAGATTGGAGAAGCCAGACATATTATGGTGTTTGACATGCATCATATCATATCGGATGGAGTGTCCAACGACATACTGGTAAGAGAGTTTATAAGCTTATATGAAGGGAAAATACTTCCTCCACTGCGTATACAGTACAAGGACTACTCAGTTTGGCAGAGGAAATTGTTTGCAGGAGCTGCCATAAGTAAGCAGGAGGAATTCTGGCTCCAGACCTTTCAGGGAGAGATCCCTGTGCTGGATTTATCCACCGACTACCCAAGACCCGCAGTACAAAGCTTTGAAGGAGACTACATCAGCTTTGAAGCTGATAGCGAGCTTGCGGTTAGACTTAACAAGCTTGGATCAGACAATGGAGCTACATTATATATGACGCTTCTTGCTGCATACAATGTGCTGTTATCTAGATACACTGGACAGGAAGATATTATTGTGGGAAGTCCTATAGCTGGAAGGCCTCATGCTGACCTTCAAGACATCATAGGTATGTTTGTAAACACTCTGGCCATGAGAAATCACCCGCAAGGAGAAAAGACTTTTATTGAATTCTTGAAAGAAGTTAAAGAAAATGCTTTGAAAGCATACGACAATCAGGACTATCAGTTTGAAGAATTAGTGGATAAGCTGGACATAAGGAGGGATATGAGCAGGAATCCCCTCTTTGATACCATGTTTGCCATATACAATGTTGGAAAAGCAGAGCTCATAACGTCTGATCTAAGCTTCAAGCCGTACAACAAAGGGATAGAAGGCAGAATATCAAAATTTGACATCACCTTAAATGCATTTGAGACTGAGGATGGTATAGCCTTTGAACTCGAATACTGTACAAGACTGTTTAAGAAAGAAACAGTTGAAAGACTTGGGGCTCATTACATCAATTTGCTGGAAGAAATTGCAGCATACCCCGAAAAAAGGCTTTATGAAATCGAAATGTTATCACAGGAAGAAAAACAGCAAGTATTATACAGCTTTAACGATACTGCTCTCGAATATCCCCTGGATAAAACCATACACCAAATGTTTGAGGAGCAAGTGAAAAAGACTCCTGATCATATTGCAGTGGTTTTTGAAGGTAAACAATTAACCTACCGAGAACTGAATCAAAAGGCAAACCAATTGGCCAGGGCATTAAGAGAAAAGGGAGTAAAGCCTGATGATATTGTAGGCATAATGGTGGACCGCTCGCCTGAAATGGTTATAGGTATAATGTCAGTAATCAAGGCTGGGGGGGCGTACCTTCCTGTAGATCCTAATTATCCATTGGAAAGAAAAAGGTATATGATGGAGGACAGCAAGGCCAAAATTTTACTCACCCAAAATCATCTTATGGATCGTGATGATTTCGATGGTGAGATTATTGATTTATCTGATTATGATTATAATTTTATAAACGATGTGAATATAAAATGTATAAATAAGCCTGGTGATACAGCGTACATCATCTATACCTCTGGCTCAACGGGAAACCCTAAAGGTGTTTGCATTGATAATAAGAGTGTATTAAACCTGGTAGAGGGTCTGTTCCAGAGAATATATAGCAAATATGAATCACCGTTGAATGTTTGCCTCATTGCCCCTTATGTTTTTGATGCTTCGGTGCAGCAGATTTTCGCAGCACTGCTAATGGGGCATGCATTGTACATTGTACCGGAGGAAGCAAGGAAAGACGGTAAAAAGCTGCTGGACTTCTATAGTGAAAATAGGATTGATATTTCGGATGGAACGCCCATACACGTAAATATGATGTTAAATTCTCCTCCTATAGATAATAACCTAAAAGTGAGACATTTTATTATAGGCGGAGATGTTCTTCCATTTGATGCAGTAAAAGACTTCCTAAGCAGATTTGAGGATGTGCAACCTTGCATCACAAATGTTTATGGTCCTACCGAATGCTGTGTGGATTCTACGGAATATTTGATTACTGCGGAGGGGCTTAGTGGATTGGATAATATCCCCATAGGCCGTCCTTTGCCAAACACCAGAGCATACTTACTTGGTAAGAAATTAGAAGTAAATCCTATAGGTATCGCTGGGGAATTATATATATCTGGGGATGGTCTTGCCAAAGGCTATTTAAACAAGACGGGGCTTACTGCAGAAAGATTTGTATCTAACCCGTTTATAAAGGGAGAAAGAATGTATCGTACTGGGGACTTGGCAAGATGGCTGCCTGACGGGAATATAGAATTTTTAGGCAGGATGGACCACCAGGTAAAGATAAGGGGATTTAGAATAGAACTTGGAGAAATAGAGGCTCAGCTATTAAGACATGCTTCAATAAAAGAAGCTGTGGTTATTGTAAAGGAAGACCAACAGAAGAACAAGGATCTGTGTGCATATTTCGTTGGGGAAAATGAACTGACAATAACTGAACTAAGGGAATGCCTTTCAAAAGAATTGCCCGAGTATATGATCCCGGCATACTTCATGCAGCTGGATGAAATGCCTTTGACAGCCAATGGTAAGATAGACCGGAAGAACTTGCCCCACCCTGCTGCTCATTTAAATACTGGAGTAGAGTATGAAGCACCTTCAGGTGAAGTGGAAGAGAAGCTTGTACAATTGTGGCAGGATATCCTGGGGGTTGAGAAAATAGGGAGAAATGATAATTTCTTTGTGCTTGGGGGGCACTCATTAAAAGCAATAAACTTTGCAGCCAAAATTCACAAAGAGTTCAATGTAAATATATCTCTTAAGGAGATATTCAAGCTGCCGACAATTGCAGAAATTGCCAATTACATCCAGGAAGCCCAAGAGAGTATTTATCAATCTATCCAGCCCACTGGAGAAATGGAATACTATCCTATGTCGTCTTCCCAAAGAAGGCTGTATATATTAAATCAGCTTGAAGGAGCAAGGGTGGCATACAATATGCCAGAGTTTATGTTGTTAGAAGGCAGTATTGATATAGAACGTTTTGAGAAAGCCTTAGATCAGCTGGTAAAAAGGCATGAGGCTTTCCGGACCTCCTTCCATATGGTAGATGGTGAACCGGTGCAGAAGGTCCATGATGAGGTGGAATTTAGTATCATGTACATGGAAACCGGCGAAGAAAAAGCCTCAGAAGCAGCAAATGAATTCATAAGGCCATTTGACCTTGGCAAGGCTCCTTTACTAAGAGCAGGGCTCGTAAAAATTAGAGAAGACAGGCATGTCATGATGCTTGATAAACACCATATCATATCTGACGGGGTGTCGGATGAAATACTGGTAAGAGAATTCATAAGCTTGTATGAAGGAATGAATCTTCCAGCACTTCAGATTCAGTACAAGGACTATTCCGTATGGCAGAATAAATTGTTTGCTGACGGCACAATCAGTAAACAAGAAGAATACTGGCTCCAGGCATTTAGGGGAGAAATACCAGTACTTGATATGCCGGTAGACTACCCAAGGCCGGCTATACAGAGTTTTGAAGGCGATATGGTCAGTTTTGAAACAGGCCGGGAACTTGCACATAAACTGAACAAGCTTGCCGTGGATCATGGAGCAACACTGTATATGGTGCTTCTAGCTTCATACAATGTGCTTCTTTTCAAATACACCGGACAGGAAGATGTCGTAATTGGAAGCCCTATAGCAGGAAGGCCACATACAGATTTGCAGGACATCATAGGCATGTTTGTCAATACCCTAGCTATGAGGAATTACCCTCAAGGTAAAAAGAATTTCAGCGAGTTTTTGATGGTAGTAAAAGAAAACGCTCTAAGGGCTTATGAAAACCAGGATTACCCATTTGAGGAACTTGTGGAGAAGCTTAGCATTAAGCGGGATTTGAGCAGAAATCCGCTGTTTGATACTATGTTTGTCTTGCAAAATAAAGAGGCATCAGAATTTAAGATGAATGGGCTAAGGTTCATGCCCTATGATAATGAGTTCAGGGCGTCCAAATTTGATTTGACCCTAAACGCCCAAGAGACCCAGAATAATATTGTATTTGGGTTAAAGTATGCTACTCGTCTGTTTAAGAAAGAGACAATAGAAAAACTTGGGGTCCATTTCATCAATGTACTGGAAGAGATCACAGCTTACCCCGAAAAGATGCTGTCCGAAATAAATATACTATCTCAGGATGAAAAACAGCAAATACTAAATAGTTTTAATGATACAAAGGCAGAATACCCTAGGGATAAGACTCTACATGAGCTGTTCCAAGACCAAGTGGAAAGGACACCTGATAATGTAGCTGTAGTGTTTGAGGACAAGCAATTAACCTACAGGCAGCTCAATGAAAAGGCAAATCAGCTTGCCAGAGCACTAAGAAGTAATGGTGTAAAGCAAAACAGCATAGTTGGAATAATGGTAGAAAGATCCGTAGATATGCAGGTTGGAATACTGGGAATTTTAAAAGCAGGAGGTGTCTATTTACCAATTTCAACCAAAATTCCTGAACTAAGAATAAAAAAATTACTGGAAGATAGTAATGCAACTATGCTGTTGACGCAATCACATTTAGCGGATAAAGCAGAGTTTTACGGTAATATATTACTGCTTGATTCCCCTGAAATATACATTGGAAGTGCTGAAAACCTTGATAAAATAAATAAACCAGAGGACTTAGCTTATATCATTTATACATCGGGATCTACTGGAGTTCCGAAGGGTTCAATGATAGAGCATCGAAGTGTAGTTAACTTGGTTTATGGACTAAGAAAGCTTGTCTATGAAAATTATGATAATTATTTAAATGTTGCCCTTGTGTCCCCTTACTTTTTTGACGCATCTGTAAAACAAATATTTGCGGCTTCTCTCCTTGGCCATACGCTGTTTATAGTTCCTGAGGATACAAGGCTAGATGGTGAGGGCCTTCTAAAGTACTATAACAGGAATTCAATTGCTGTTTCAGACGGAACACCAGCACATATAAAGCTTTTAACAGATACTGCCAGGCCTGGCGAAAGTCTTTCAGTTATGCAGTTTATTATCGGAGGGGAAGAACTTTCATGTAAAGGTATACAAGGTTTCTATGATCGGTTTAAAGATAATAACCCTACTATAACAAACGTTTATGGTCCAACAGAATCCTGCGTAGATTCAACTTATTACCATTTAAGCCGTGAGAAGGTGAGAAATCTAACAAGTATACCTATAGGTATGCCATTGCAGAATTATAAGATATATATACTTAATGAAGACATGAATATCTTACCGGTTAATACAACTGGTGAAATATATATATCTGGAGATGGGCTGGCAAAAGGCTATTTGAACAAACTTGAATTGACTACGGAAAAATTTGTAGCTAATCCTTTCAGCTCTGGAGAAAGAATGTATCGTACCGGTGATCTTGGAAGGTGGCTTCCTGACGGAAACATCGAATTTATAGGCAGAGTAGACCATCAGGTAAAGATTAGGGGCTTTAGGATAGAGCTTGGGGAAATAGAAGTGCAGCTATTAAAGCATCCTTCAATAAAAGAAGCTGCGGTAATTGCAAAGACAGACCAGGAGGGCAACAAGTATTTGTGTGCTTATATAGCAGGGGAAAGTGAATTTACAATATCAGATTTAAGGGCGCTTCTCTTAAAAGAACTTCCCGATTACATGATACCACAATACTTTGTTCAGCTGGAAAAGCTGCCTTTGACAGCCAATGGCAAAATAGATCGGAATAATTTACCCCAAAATGACGGTACTTTAGCTACATCAGTAGAGTATGTAGAGCCTTGCGGTGAAGTTGAGGAGAAGCTTGCACTGCTGTGGCATGATGCCCTTGGAGTACAAAAAATTGGTGTGAATGATAACTTCTTTGAACTGGGAGGATACTCACTGAAGGCAATATCCCTTATAAGCAGAATTTATGAACAGTTAAATGTTGAGGTACCACTAAAAGACTTTTATATGGCCCCAACCATAAAGGAAATTGCCCGTTTTATACACAATACGTACGCCAATGATTATATTACACCAAGTCCGGCAATTCATTTTAATTCAGCAATGGAGAGTCTTATGTTTGCATTCCCTCCAGGAGGAGGAAATGGAATAGCTTATGGTAGTTTATCAAAACAAATGAATGCTTATTCCATATATTCCTTTGACTTTATAGAAAATGAGAGCAGGATGGAGGAGTATGTGAAGGCAATTACTTCTGTCAAACCCGAGGGCCCATATATTCTATTTGGTTACTCGGCAGGAGGTAATCTGGCATTTGAAGTTGCTAAAGTATTAATTGAAACTGGACATCATGTATCCGATATAATCTTTCTGGATTCGGCTAAATCATTTGTCCTTATTGAGGAAGAAAGCGAAGATGCTAAGAAACTTGCTGAGCAACAGGATAAAGAATTTATAGAAGAAAATGAGAAACTTATAAAAGGCATGTTTGGAGATAACCAGGCAGTTATTGAAAAGGCCATTGAAAGAATGAGAAATTATCATAAATACACTAGAAGTGTTATAAACTCGGGACAGATAAACTCCAATATCCATCTTATTATATCACAGCAGCAAGACAATGAAGGTGAAGCTGATTTATGTGAAGGATGGAGAGAGGCAACAACGGGAGAGTTCAAAGTATATAACGGATTTGGCAGTCATTTTGATATGTTAAGTACAGGATATATAGATAAAAATGCGGCTATTATTAAAGAAATATTGGAAGAGATCAACCAATAGTTCAGATATAAGGGGTAGATATAATGGATAAGATTAAATTGTTTTGTCTGCCGTATGCAGGAGGTTCTGCAGCAGTATATAAATATTGGGAACAATACTTGCATGATAGGATTGAGCTTTTCCCGATTGAGCTTGCGGGAAGAGGCAGCAGGATTGGTGAACCGTTTTACGGAAGTGTTGAGGAAGCGCTTGAAGATATACACCGTATTATCATAAGCAACCTTGAAGAACAACCTTATGCGTTGTTTGGCCACAGTATGGGCAGTGTACTTGTATATGAACTTGCCTATAGAATAAAGGAGCTCGGACATCCATATCCTGTCCATATGTTTATTTCCGGCAGATATCCTCCGGGTTTTGTAAGTAAGAAGAAGGTACTCTATGATTTGCCGGATAAGGAGTTTGTGGATGAGGTATTTAAGCTGGGAGGCACGCCCAAAGAGGTTCTGAAAAGCAATGAATTAATGGAGTTGTTTTTACCGATACTCAGAGCGGATTTTAGAATTACTGACACATACAGGCACATTGAAAAAAACACTAAGCTTGACTGCGATATAAGTGTATTGTGGGGAAAAAGAGAAAAGGGAGCCACTATTTTTGACGTTGCAAAATGGCATGATTATACGTCCAAAAGTTGTAAAATTCATATGTTTGACGGGGATCATTTTTTTATACACGATTACAAAAAGGATGTAGCAGCAATAATAAATAGTAGTCTCATCGACTTTGCAGACAATGTTATGTGAAGACTGAAGTTTATTTAAAATTTAATATGAAATCAAGAGGCTAAGTTTTTAGGTTGACTTTAATGACCTGTAGACTTAGCCTCTTTCCAGTCTAATCAAAAATTTCAAGAAAGTAGAACCTACGTCCTATTGGAATTATTTTCATGTTTCTGTATTACCAGAATTGTAATCATTTGTTTAAGCGCTTTAATTATGGAATGAACTTGAAGTATTTGTGAAAACAAAGGGGGGAAATAGTGCTGATAAATGTTGAAAATGAGCAACACAGGAAAATATCAGAAGAAAAATACAAGGAGGTTTGAAAATGACTAGCAAAAAGTTTTCTTTTAAAGCCACATCACTTTTGGTAGTTTTAGCAGTATTCTTATCCACCTTTTGCGCAGTCTTGCCGGTGAGCGCAGCCGCTAGGGGAGCATGGGCACCAAATACTGCCTATGCAGTAAATGATACAGTAACATATAGTGGAAGTACTTATACCTGTCGTCAGGCACATACTTCCCTCGTAGGTTGGGAACCACCTATTGTTCCTGCTTTATGGGAGAAAGGCGGCAGCGGAACTACGCCACCTACAACACCGCCAACAACGCCACCAACAGGTCCTTCAGTAACAAAGCCTTCCGAAGTTCCAAGCCACATATGGACATACACAATGAATGCGGGCGATAAATTCGGTAAAGGCGGAGATTTTGCTTTATTGCTGAGTGCTGTGATCAAAAAGGAAAGCAGCTTTGGAGCAGGCTTACCAGGCAGTCCATCAGCCGGCGACGGATTGATGCAGGTAGAACCAAACACACGTAATGCTTATTTATCTCAATTCAGTTCAAAATTTGTCCCTGCTTATAATCACGGCAGTGAACAAGATCAGGTATACTTGGGCGCCCTGATTTTAAATGAAAAGATTATTAAATTCGGCAATATATATAACGGCTTATTACACTATAACGGAGGAGATTACTGGTATCCGGGAGCTACAGATTCTTATGGCCGTCCTATTCTGGCCAATCAATATGCAGATGCAGTTTACTCTACTTATAAGGGCTATGGCGGTAAGAACTAAGGTGGATTTTAAAAAAAGATAAGCAAAATCGGGCTGAAAAATGCGTTTTTTCAGCCCGATTTTTTTAGGGCCTGTACGCAAACTGTACAACTCGTAGAAATCTAGTAAAATAAGGCACATGAGACGAAGATACGAGTTAACGGATGAAGAATGGAATATAGTTGACCCCCTGTTGCCCCCAGCCCGAAAAAAACAGGGAGGACGTCCGCCCAAGGATCGGCGCCAGATGCTCAATGCCGTGCTTTGGGTTGCTCGAACGGGCACGCCATGGCGGGATTTACCGAGTTACTATGGCCCTTGGTCTTCAGCCTACAGCTTTTTCTGGCGGCTACAAAAAGCGAATATTTGGGGTGAAATACTGAAGCATGTCGCCATCGAGCCGGATTGGGAGCAGGTCATGGTCGATGCCACCATCGTCCGCGTCCATCAACATGGAGCGGGCGCAAAAGGGGGCAGGACCGGCAAGCAATCGGACGTTCGCGCGGAGGATTAACTACCAAAATTCATGCGATGGTGGATGCGCTCGGCTATCCGCTGCGTTTCGAATTGACGCCAGGACAAGACCACGATTCTGTCATCGGCTATCGCCTTCTTCATGAACTGGACTTCTGCCCGGGCGAAGTGTTGGCTGATCGCGCCTACGATACCAATGCCATTCTGGAGCTTTTGCAAAGCCGAGCGATCACTCCGGTTATCCCAAGCAAACGCAATCGGCGGGTAAAGCGCCCGTTAGATTCTGAAACGTATAAAGAGCGACACTTAATTGAATGCTTTTTCAACAAAGTAAAAAACTATCGACGCTTGGCCACTCGCTATGAAAAAACAGCGCACATGTTCATGGCTTTTTTGACGCTGCTTTCAATTCGTTTATGGCTCAAATAGGTTTGCGTACAGGCCCTAGAGAATTGTACAATTAAATTTTTGAATAAGAACAAAGAGAAGGTTCTAAAACAGGCATTCTCTCTAAAAAATATGTACAATATACTATTTGTGAAAAGTTATGTAGATACTCGAGCATTTGAAGTCCAAAGAAGAAGCGGTTATTATCAACACGACTTCGTCACTTGGATTCGTGCCACTGGCGGGTGCTGCTGTTTATAGTGCGACGAAAGCAGCGCTCCATTCCTATACGCTATCCCAACGGTACATGCTTAAAGACACATCGGTGAAAATCCTGGAAATTGCGCCGCCAGGGGTTCAAACGTATTTCAATAACGATCCGAGCTCTATGCTACTAGCATCATTCATTGATGAAACGATGAAGGTACTTGGTACGGATGCGGACGAGGTTCTAGTGGAAGAAGCGAAAGTATTTCGAAACAACCCGGGCCCGAACGAAGGTATTTTTGTGAACCAGTTAAACAATATGATGTTTGAGCCGCCAAAGGGTCATTAATCCGTTTAATACTTAGCGTATATTTTCGTTAATTATCTCAACTCGCTTTTAGAAAATCCTTGATTATCAAGGGCGTGTACATCGAAGACATGTAAACAACGTATTCGCCTTGACAATGAGCCTCGCGGCATCGGAGTCTAAACACGTGCGCCGATGCCCATAGGACACGGTTTACCTAGGGCTTGCTGAACGAATCAAAACTCCAACAGGCACAAGGGTTTAGGGCCTCTTATGTCGAAGGAAAACGGGGCAGCCCCGTGAAAAACCGTGCACTTGGAGGCGTCAGGATTGTATCAGCGAACCGAGAACCAGATGAACCTGCCCGTCGACTTTTTTCTGCCGTTCGGCGGAAAGCTCGCAGAAGATAACCGCTGGGTGCTGCTGGCCCAGATGATTCCGTGGTGGATGCTCGAAGAGAAGTATGCGAAAAACTTCAAGAAAAGCCTCAAGGGCCAAAAAGCCGTTTCGATCCGTATCGCGCTCGGCGCACTCATCATCCAGGAGCGGCTTGGCACCGATGATCGGGAGACACTTCGTCAGATTCTGGAGAACCCGTATCTGCAGTACTTCCTCAGTCTGCCGGAATATCGGTACCGCCGCCCGTTTCATCATTCTCTCATGACGCATTTCCGCAAGCGATTGGGTGGCGAAATTCTGGATGAAGTGAATGAATGGATCGCTCTGGAAGAAGCGCGCAAGTGTCAGATGATTCATCGGACGACGATGAACCTGGCAGCGGAACTGACGCAGCGTCCGGTAAGCCTTCAGAAACGCAGCCACAGCAGATGGAACTGACGAACGAGGGCGAACTGCTGCTGGACGCTACCTGCGCGCCGGCGGATATCGCCTACCCGACGGATTTGTCGTTACTGAATCAGGCCAGAGAAAAGCTGGAGAAGATCATCGACATCCTGCACGAACCGGAACGTGGAAAGACCCGCAAGCCCAGAACATACCGAGAGCGTGCCCGCAAAGCCTATCTGGCGGTTGCCAAGCAGCGGCGCGTGAAGCCGCGCGCGATACGAAAAGCGATCGGCAAGCAGCTCAGGTTCGTTTCCCGTGATCTACGCATGATCGCCGAACTCGCCGATATGACGAGCGGCCTGCCGCGGCGTTTGTACAAGGAACTGCTGGTCATTCAAGAGCTTTATCGTCAGCAGCAAACGATGTATGACAAGCGGACACACAGCATATCGGATCGGATTGTCAGTATCGCACAGCCACATGTCAGACCGATCGTGCGCGGCAAAGCCAGGGCAAACGTCGAGTTCGGAGAGAAGCTGGCGATTAGCGTGGTGAACGGCTACGCTTTCCGCGAGCATCTGTCGTGGGATAGCTACAACGAAGGGCAGACATTGCAGGACGCCGTAGAGCGTTACCGCGCCAGATTTGGTTATTATCCCAAAGCGGTGCTGGCCGACCAGATCTATCGAACCCGCGACAACTTGCGCTTCTGCAAAGAGGGAATTCGCTTAAGCGGACCGCAGTTGGGTCGTCCGTCAGCCGATCAGCAGGAGAAAAAGAAAATCGCCAAGACGGATGCAGCCGCACGCAATGCGGTGGAAGGCAAATTCGGCGAAGGCAAGCGCAGTTATGGGTTTGGCCGTATTCGAGCACACCTTCAGACGACGAGCGAGACCGTGATCGGGCTGCAACTGCTGGTGATGAACCTCGAAAAGAGACTTCGGGTTCTCTTTTTGTCTATTTTGCAATGGCTGTGGTTGAGACTCGCGGTCCGCTTGCTCGTTCCACTGTAAAATGTGACCCGTTCAGCAAGCCCTACCTAGCAAGGTTATCCGATGCCTCTCATTGTAAAGGCACCACTACGCTGAATACGTTGTTTACAGAGTTAAGATATCCCGTAAACAAAGTAACATTATCGGTGAAATTCGTTACTTTGTTTACTATTAATAGCATGGTTTAAGCTAGTCAAGATAAAGTTAAAATGTTGGCGGATCGCCAATAGGACTAATGACAAATTGAAGGTGAAATTGCATATCGACAGCGGACACGATGCCGGGGCGATGTGGTTTGCGTACTCGACCGTCTATTCTTCACCGGACGGAAGCGGCTGGTATTCGCTCGTTATCATTGAAAAAAATGGTTCTTTTTTCAATGCGCCACACGGAGCAAAAGCCAGTGCAACGATCTACAGTGTCATTGAAACAGCGAAGAAAAACGGGCTAAATCCTTTCAAGTATTTGACGGACCTGCTCGAACAACTTCCGCAGCTTGCGAATCCGAAAGATCCGGTTGAGCTAGACGAATTGTTGCCATGGTCGCCTTCGCTCCCACTGACGTGCCGCCTATTTCAATCAAACTAAGACTAACAGGCCCTCATTTTGGGAACAAGGTGGGGGCTATTTTGCGCTTACACAACTGCTGGTGATGAACCTGAAAAGAGACTTCGGGGTCTCTTTTTGCCTCTTTTGCAATGGTTTTTGTCAAGGCTCGCCGTTCATTTGCTCGTAACATCGTAAAACATGATCCGCTAAGAAAGCCCTAATTATCAAGATTCAATGTGATGTCTGAAAAGAAAATTGAATTTACCTAAGAATGGATATAAAAAAAGAGGGAGTGAAGCCCAGCAACTATTTCATACCACTTATTATCATTTTGCTGTATATAATTCTAAGTCATGAAATTGAACCGATTTGCTGATATAATCAATTTATAGTTCTCTCAGAAAGGTCCGTGACATATTGAAACTTATTATTGCGGAAAAACCGGATCAAGGGGCGAAGTTGGCTTCACCTTTTAAACATAAAAAACAACAAGGGTATATTGAAATCTCACCGAACGATACATTTCCAAAAGGAGCCCTAGTGACTTGGGCTGTTGGTCATGTTTGCGAATTGGTGCCTCCAGAGGAATACGATCCTAGTCTTAAGAAGTGGAGTCTAGACACTTTGCCGATATTACCCGAAAAATTTAGACATCGCGTTTCTCCTTCTAAAGCCAAGCAATTTCAAGTGATTAAATCCCTTTTAATGCGTCCAGATATCAAAGAAATCGTCCATGCCGGGGATGCCGGGAGGGAAGGAGAGTACATAGTCCGCATAGCGGTTCAGCTTGTTGGAGTGAACAAACCTATGAAACGGCTATGGATATCATCGTTAACACCCAAAGCCGTCGAACAAGGTTTTATGAATTTGAAAGGTGAAGAGGATACCCGGTCCTTATATTATGAAGCCGTTAGCCGTTCTTGCGCTGATTGGCTCGTAGGAATGAATGGTTCACGGGTATATTCACTTCTGTTCCAGCGTAGAGGAATTAGAGAAGTATTCTCAACTGGGCGTGTACAAAGTCCGACATTGGCGCTAATCGTAGCACGCGAGAAAGAAATTCAGAATTTCAAACCGGAACCGTTCTGGGAATTAAAAGCCAAATTCCTAATAAATGATACTGTCTATGAAGGCACATGGTTTCGGGAGGAGCAAACACGGTTTGCAAGTCGGGATGAAGCGGAGTCCGTCAAAAGAAACTGTGAAAATAAGCCGGCATCAGTCAATGAAATTGAGAGAGAGCGAAAAGAATTTCAACCGCCACAGCTCTTTAACTTATCTTCATTGCAAGCAGTTGCCAATCAAATTTATAAATATTCGCCTCAAAATTGTTTAAATGCGCTGCAGCAGCTTTATCTGGAAGGATACATTTCCTATCCGAGATCGGATTCGGCTTATGTAACACCTGAAGAAGCCAGGCAATTTCCTGAGATTCTTTCAAAGTTAAGTCGTCAAGAATCATTCAAGGATTTCTTTCCTTTGCCCATACAATCTATTGCCAATAATAAGAGATTTGTCAATGCGGCAAAAGTAAGTGATCACTATGCGATCATTCCAACAGAAGTGATCCCCCAAATCGGACGATTGAAACCAGAAGAGCGTAATTTATACGAGCTGATTGTCAAGAGGCTGATAGCTGCGCATTATGATAAGGCTATTATTGATTATTCGCGCTTAATTACAGTCGTAGGTGATCAAGAAACATTTCTCACCAAAGGAAGACTTATTGTGCAGGAAGGTTGGCGAAAAGTTCTGTATGATTCTGATTCTCAGGAAGAATCCGAACCAGATGTATTACCTCCATTGGAGCAAGGCGACTCAGGAACAGTTGAAGAATTACTTGTAAAAGAAGGAAAAACTCAGGCTCCAAAGCGATACACCGAAGGGCAATTGATTACTTTAATGAAGACGGCTGGAAAGCATCTTGAAGACGCAGAGTTAGAGAAAATTCTTAAAAAAACAGAAGGATTGGGCACGGAGGCCACGCGTGCCGGTATCATCTCAGTTCTTAAAGACCGCAAGTATATTGAGGTAAAGAAAAACATGGTTTATGCTACAAGCAAGGGGATTATATTGATCGATGCTTTAGGCGACAGCATATTAGCATCCGCAGAAATGACAGCCAAGTGGGAACAACGACTTCATGATGTCGGGCAAGGCAATGCGTCCCCGCAATCGTTTATGGAGCAGGCTAAAAGATTGTCGCAAAAAATTGTCGATGATGCAATTCGAAACTCGATGACTTGGACTTTTACAGCAAAAAGTATGGAGAGTAAAGAGCAGACTGAAAAAGCGGATAAGGTTTCTGGAGGTTTAGGTCTTGGTCCGTGTCCGAAATGCAAAGAGGATGTTATAGATAAAGGGGCGGCTTATAGTTGCTCGGCAAGGCCGCGATGCGATTTTTCATTTTCTAAAAAAGTATTGGGTAAAACCATAACAGAAACGCAGATCAAGAGGTTTTTGGGGAAAGGGAGGACAAACCTTATTAAGGGATTCAAAAAAGGTGACAAAACTTTCGAGGCCGCACTTGTCTGGAAAAAGGAAGAAGGTAGGGTCGGTTTTGAATTTAAACCGAAGTAAGGATATTATCTTGACAAGACTAGGTAAAATAATTAAATTAAACGTATGACTATGAATCATTATGCGAGATGTGACAAGAGTTGCATCGAGCTCTAGCCAGGCGGCAAAAGAGCACTTGTAAGATTTCATTACAGGATTCAATCGAGTCCCGTATGATTTCTTTTAAGTTGCTCTTTTTTTATTGAAAAGCGTGCGTCATTATGACTCAAGTACTACAACTCAAAATGTATAAATATGCATTTGATTCTATGTATCCTTTAACTGGTTTAATCCAGCTCTCTAAAAGACGAAAAAATCCCTATGCGAGGAGTGAAGTTATGAAATTATTAGATGTCGTTGGATTAAACGGAGTAGGACATATAAAAGGTTTTTTCACAACATGCATATGCGAACTTTCCATTAGGGAACATATTTTTGCGTTGATCCAACAGCAATTAAAGTTGCGTCAGCCAGTTAAGCGACTGTGGATTTCAGACTTGACAGCGGAAAGTATTGCGACAGGCTTTGAACGATTGCGAGATGCTTCGGAGTTTGAATTTCTGACTCAAGCTGCGCGGGCACGAAGTGAAGCGGACTGGCTGATCGGCATGAACGCTTCCAGAGCGTTCACAACACGACATAACACACTGCTGTCGGTAGGACGGGTGCAGACTCCCGTGCTGGCACTGATTCATGACCGGGAAAAAGAAATTGAGGCATTTCAGTCTCAAACCTTCTATGACGTGTGGGCAGAATTTAAGCAAGATCAGATCAAGTACAAAGGTGCGTGGCAGGGGGATAGGCTGACGAAGCCAGAGGAAGCTGAGGAAATCGCTGCGGCTGTTCGCGGAAAAATAGGTAAAATCACCAAATATGACACCAAGCAGACAAAAGAGTATCCTTTTAAATTGTACGATTTAACGCTGCTTCAACGAGAGGCGAATGCCAAGTACGGTTATTCGGCCAAAAAAACACTGGATGTGGCACAAGCGCTTTATGAGCGCCACAAGGTCATTTCCTATCCGCGTACCAATTCTAACTATGTGACAGAGCAAAATATAGACGGCATGCACAAGGCACTACGGATGCTGGGCACAGGTCCTTATGCTGATCTGGTCCAACAAGCCAACCCCAATTTGGTTCATAAACAGAATAAATCGGTCTGCAATCCATCTCGTGTTGAGGATCACCATGCTATTTTGCCGACATTAAAAAGGCCAGGAACACTAAGCAAAGAAGAGCAAAATGTATATGACCTGGTTATTCGCAGGTTTTTGTCGCATTTTTTTCCGCCTGCTGAATACAAAATGCATACCGTAATGACACAGGTGGACAAGCATCTGTTTAAAACAAATATTAAAGAGCTTCTTTCCTTGGGGTGGAAAGTAGTTTTAAGTAAGGTTGATCAGGATAAAGGTAAAAAGAGCAAATCACCGAAAAAAGAAGATGAAGAGGAAACGGACGAGTGGACGGACAAGAAGTTTGAGATTGATGCGGGGCGTCCCGTGGATTGTGTTCGCGCCGAGATGAAAGAAAAGGCAACTCAGCCCCCTAAAAGCTACACGGAGGGTACATTGCTTAAGGCGATGGAAAGCGCGGGTAAACAGATGGAGAATGAGGAATTGCGTGAGGTCATGAAGGATGCCGGTTTAGGCACACCTGCGACGCGGGCCGCCACAATTGAACGATTGAAAAAGGTTGGCTATATTGAAATGAAGGGTAAAAAGATTCTTATTACGGAAAAAGGAAAGATGGCTATTGACCTGATCCGTCATGCTGGGGTTGATCTATTAGCCTCCCCGGAGATGACAGGTCAATGGGAACGTCGCCTACATCAAATTTCCAAGGGTGAGGCGGCTCAAGAGAAGTTTATGGAGAACGTTAAAAGATTTACGTTGTCCATCATTGATAAGGTGAGGCAGCAGCCGCCGGCTCCGGCAAATGCCTTTGGTGAGGAAGCAAGGGGGAAGCGTGCGGTTGGAAAAGAAGGCGCAAGTAGTGCGCGTGCGAGCGGACGCACCGCCGCCAAAGGGGTGGGGCGTGCTACATCAGGACGCGGTGGCAGCGCTGGAAGCGCAACGCTAGAGCAAGCAGCACCACCAGCACGCAGCTCTTCCGACGGATCCTCAGGCATTTCAGGAAGCCAAAGGCAAGCTTTAGGTAGCTGTCCACGCTCTAATTGCGGCGGAAGCATTATTGAAGGGCGTAAAGGGTATGGGTGCAGCCACTACAAGCAGGGTTGTGGCTTTGTCGTCTGGAAGGAATATGCTGGAAAGCAGATTACCGAAACGATGCTCAAGTCCTTGTTGACGAGGGGACAGACGCAATTGTTGTCTTTTAAGCGTAAAGATGGATCGACCGTCAAAGCGCGAATTGTTCTGAATGAACCTGGTACAGGACAACTTAGCGTTCGAGAGGAATCCTGAGACAGGGTTTAGACCAATACAAAAAAGGACCCTATCCGAGGGTCCTTTTTTGTTGGTGCAATTGTATGCTTTCGTGGATAACCCGTGGTACTTCCGTTAGCTTCTGTATCGTATACATCACGGAGTTCACGTTTTTTTGCAGTTCAACCATATTGTAAATCCATTCCTTAGGCTGCTTGAGATATACAGCATGAATACCTGCGGCAAGGGCTGGAGAAACATCAGTGCGCAGAGAATTCCCGATCATCCAGGTGATGCTTCGGTCCAAGCGATTCATCTGGATGATTTCTTCTAGGGCTTCGACATTTTTATGCTGGCGAATGTAGATGCGGTCATCAAAGTAGGTAGCCAGTTTCATTTGTTCAATCTTTCTTTCTTGAATGATCTGCTCACCGCCAGTATACAGATGGAGGGAATGCCCTGCTTTTTGGAGGGAGTTCAGCGTTTCGACCATGCCTGGATATGGTTCGATTTCCTGTTCGTACACACTTCGGCCAAGAGAGCGAAGCTCCTGCTCTTCCCGAGAATCGAGACGGCGTCCGAATTGTTCCGAGAAAAATTGGTACGTATCTATCAAAGATTGTGGGAAATGCTCGCTGGCAAAGCCTACTTGATGAACTCCAGCCACATCAATTTCGATTTGTTTTTCACGAATCGTATTTTTCGTTAGGTTATGATTTGCAAACCATTCCTGAAGCAAATCGAAAAAGTGGTTGAGGATCAGGTCAAAATACTTGTTGCAGTGGACTAAGGTGTCATCAAGATCAAATAAAATGTGCTGCTTCGGATACGACACGATGCATACTCCTTCCAAGCCAAAGCTTTAACGCTGCTTCGGTTATAACTAAAAGTACAATTCAAATTACAATCCAATATAGGATTCCAAAAATACTTGTAAATCAGCCGCGCCATCGGGACGGATGCTGAATTTTTCCTTATGATAACGTCCGATGTGAATACGAAGCAGACCAGCCACTCGTAAAATCATCATATCAGACATGAGTGTATCTTCCAAACGGCTCAAATCATGGCGCATATCTTCGAGAGACTTAGGACCTTGAGCTACATAACGCAGAATTCGTAGCCGCTGCGGATCATTAACCGCACGAGTGAGCCGTAGCAGAAGCGTAGGCGGTTCTTCCTCGCTCTCCTCGGGGATATCTACTGGATACTGGATCAGCAGTGTGCGGGTATAAAAACAGTATGAATTAATCGGGCGATTATGGACAACTGGAAATAGGACTACTGTATCCAGGTCTTCCATGTGTGGCACGACTAGTCCAGCTGTCGCATATTCAACCAGTGCTTCCGGTTCCATTTTACTCAGCAGCATGCGCTTTTCCGCAGCGTCTTCTTCTGCCAACACACGCAGTTCGCCTTCCAGGGCCCGAAAATAATCACGATCCCACAATTTGAGGAGTGGTGCGTATACCTTACGAATGCGTAAAGATTCTTCAAAGGTTAAAAAAGGGATATGCGGAACGAGCAACTCAAACATATCTTTATCCGGACCGTGGTCCAAATAAGAGATATAATCAGATATTTCATCTGATTCCGGACGAAGTAACGCCCAAGCATAGAGTGCGTCATAATCGCTAAAAGGGCAATCCTGAGCTGTAGCCAGCTCAGTACGAACTTCATGTTGTAGTCGTGCATCTACCTTGTCGATCCATTCATGGCCCAAGTCCATATCTTGAACCCACTTTTTAGTCACATAGGCCATGAAGCTGCCGAGCAATTCATAAATTGGAGAAGTGTCTATTTTAATTTGATAACTCATGGAACCCAATGCCTCCTATTCTGTCTTCTAGCCCAGAGCGGTGAACGTAATTAAGCCCGTCCATAAGCAAAACATGAGCATTTTAATGATTGCTCACTTATTTATTATGGCTTGTTCTGCCAGGGATTGTCCACTATAATATGAAATAGTGCGTTGTGACGTGAATGGGTTCGGATTGAACATACGAGGCTCCTTAACCGAAGGAGTCGGATACATACCAGACAAGCTCTTTCCGTAAAATCGTCATCTCAGATGGCGATTTTTTTCTTCTATTCTTTAATACACTAATTACACCTGAATTTGTATATGTGATTTGCCGGTTTTGCAGGACGGCATGGAATACATAGTGATAAGAATTATTATTGATTATGGAATCAAATGCAAATCATTTCTTAACATTGATTTTAATTATTTTATTTGTTCGATCAGGAGGAGCTAGGATGTCGTCGTCGTTACGGGTTCATTATTTTATTTTAATTGCTGTTATTATTGTTGCCGGATTATGCCAAGGTTTATTATTACCTATTCTGTCAATCTCGTTGGAACAAATGGGAGTTTCATCTTCACTAAATGGAATGAATGCGGCTGCTCTGTATATTGGTTCATTTGCAATGACGTTGGTGGCAGAACGGACATTGGGCTGGTTAGGGTTTAAAAAGCTGATGGCCGGTGGGCTTGTGCTAGTGCTCATTACGCTGCTGCTGTTTCCGCTAATCCCTGATATTCGAGTATGGTTCATACTGCGTCTGCTAGTAGGTATTGGAGACAGTGCATTGCACTACTCTGCGCAGCTATGGATATTGCTGGTGACTCCAGCAGAGAAGCGAGGCCGCAACATTTCCTTTTATGGTATGTCATATGGTCTGGGTTTTGCGTTAGGACCATTGGGATTATGGCTACTTGATTATGGAATGCTGGTTCCATTTGCTGCGTTGGCCTTATTGTGCTTGCTTGTTTTGCTGTTGGTGTTAATTAAGCTGCCGGACTCCAGACCAGAGAAGCTGGAGTCCGAGGCGCGTCCCACTCAAAGATTTCGTCGCAGTTACAGCTGGGCATGGTACGCTCTTTTGCCTGCATTTCTATACGGCTATATGGAAGCGAGCCTGAACAGTAACTTTCCAGTCTATGGCCTGCGTATTGGCTTTCATACCGATGAAATCGCCGCCTTGCTGCCGTTCGTCAGTTTGGGAGGGTTAGTGCTGCAGCTGCCGCTAGGGATATTGAGTGACCGTTGGGGACGTAAAAAGGTGCTAATGAGCGTAGGCATAGCAGGGGGAATGACCTTTATGTTGCTACCATGGAGCGGCAATCATTTTATGTTCACTTTGATATTGCTGACCCTAGCAGGTGGTTTAGTAGGCTCCTTTTTCTCTCTCGGTTTGGCCTACGCCGCTGATCTGTTGCCCAAATCATTTTTAGCAGCCGCGAATGTACTGGCATCCTTTCATTTTAATCTGGGAAGTGTGATCGGACCTAATATTAGCGGAGGGTTGCTGGACTTTGGAACTCAAGGCAGCATGTTTCTTGTCCTTGGTGGTAGTTACATTGTTTTCGGATTGTTAGGTTTGTTTTCCAGAAAAAGAGTAACGGCGGTTTAAAACTGCGGTTTGCATGGTATTTGTTTCACATTTACTATAAAATATAAACAGTATTGATGGTGCGCAAAGGGGAATCACTTAGATGATTAAAATTCGGAAGCTGACCAAACAAGTGGGACCTGAACGGACCCAGCTACTTCGAGGAATTGATGCTGAAATTCATCAAGGCGAATTCATAGCCATAGTGGGGCCAAGTGGAAGCGGCAAAACGACGCTGCTTCGCTGTCTTGCTTTACAAGAGCCATGGGATGAAGGCAGTTTAATTGTAGGTGGCAATGATGTGCTGAAATCCGGTTGGACTGGAAAGATGAAAATAAAGCGGGAATGGGCATACCTGGAGCAAAACCCGCATCTAAATATGAATCGAACCGCTCTTAAAAATGTGCTCATTGGCAGATCCGGTCAAACTCCAATGTGGAGAATGGTGACCGGTATGGTGCGTTCCGACGATTATATGGGAGCGATGGACGTACTGGAGGATCTGGGTCTGCTGGATAAGGCGCATGATAAATGCGACAAGCTCAGCGGTGGCGAGCGGCAGCGGGTAGCGACTGCGCGTGCTCTCGTGCACGGAGCTAAAGTTATTTTAGCGGATGAGCCTGTAAATGGACTTGATCCAGCTTCGGCAGCGCATGTATTGGAGACTTTTCGCAAGCTGTGTTCTGACGAGCGGGTGACGATCATGACTGTACTGCCGTTGGAAATGGCTGAACGATTTGCTTCCCGTATATGGGGGTTGAATGATGGTGAATTGGTGTTTGATATTCAGGGGAGACGATTGACACAAGCGGAAAAGAACAAATTGTGAAGGGGACGGCAAGAGAAGTGAAAATAATGCTGTTGAGAATGGTGACTGGCTGCTGTTCCTTGCTGCTCCTTGCTGGATTTTTAAGCGGCTGTAATGTTATTAGCGATCCCATTTCGCTGATGGAGACACCGACGATGTCTGACGAGAAGCAGGAACTGAATGGTGCAGTGAATACGCAACTAGGGGCGGTACAGCCTTTAAGGCCGAATGATCCAGATGACCCGACGCCAATTCGAACGGGTGATTTGAACAATGATGGCACAGACGAAGCAGTGCTCTTTTATGAAACGCCTGATGAGAGCGTAAAAATACATGGTGCCTTGTTTGAAGATCAGGGGGGAACGTGGGTAAAGAAGCTGACGTTTGATGGGGAAGGCACTGTGCTGGAGTCATTTAAGCTCGTGGATTTAACGAATGATGGAACACTCGATATTGTAGCGGGTTTTTCCAGCGGAGATAGTGGCGATGGCGGGGACCAGAAGGGACTCATCGTGTATTCCTATACCGGAGGAACTCTGGAGAAAATATATGCTACAGGTTATACGGACTTCGTCGTAGATGATTTTAAGCATAACAAGATGGACTTAAACGGGGATAAATTGAATGATTTGACGATTATCACGCTGCGACGTAATGAATTCTTTACAGTTAAAACATTCCAATTCAGTGGGGGGACCTTTAAGGAAATCGGATCGTTGGATTTGGACAGTCAGGTCTTAGATGTCTATAATGTCGTTGCTGGCAAGGTAGCCGAGGGTAGGCAGGGGATTATTATAGACACCAAAATTGCTCAGACCACTACCGTTTCCAATGTTATTGTGATGGATCACGGCAAGCTTAGGAAGCTTAATCTTATGGATGTCACCTTCAAGGATGCGACCATCGCCAGTGGTGATGTGGATGGTGACGGTATTCTGGAATTTGGTAATTTGGAGAAGCCTAAAGGTTGGAGTAACAAGCCGCTGGATGAGGTTCCATATTTTGTGTCGTTCTATCAGTGGGACGGGGCGAAAGGAACGATTTTTAAGCAGCAGCAGTATCGTGATTCTAATGAACAGGTCTACTTCAGATTACCGAAAGAGCTGCATGGCAAGGTGACGATTGATCCGAAAGTTTCGAAGAAGGACAGCTATTTGCGCTTTATTTTGGATGATACAGACAAAACGATAGCGGAAATTAAATTTTTCTCGTTGTCACAATGGGAGCGAAACAACGAAGGGTATAGCCAACTGTGGCGAACGAATGCGCAGGTCATTGGCATTAAGCGATCCAGTGAGCTGGAACCGCGTAAAACCATTAAAAACAAGCTGGGGGAAAGGCAGGTAGAGTAGAGTGAGTAAAGTTTTAATCATGGAAGACGAGGAATCCATTCGCAGCTTTATCGTCATTAATTTGAAACGTAACGGTTTTGAGGTGCTGGAGGCGTCGGAAGGGCATGAGGCTCTGAATATTTTGAACACGGTGCGGGATATTGATATTGCACTGCTTGACGTAATGGTACCCGGTATGGATGGTTTTGAAGTCTGTCGGAGAATCCGGGAGACGAATGAGCGCATCGGCATTATCTTTCTCACAGCGAAGGTACAGGAGCAGGATAAGGTATATGCCTTGTCTGTAGGGGCCGATGATCATGTGAGCAAGCCTTTTAGCCCGACGGAGCTGATTGCACGTATTCAATCGTTATTGCGTCGGGTGAATGTTCATCGTGAAACAGCAGCCAAAGTGTCCTTCCAGTCTGGACCGTTCACCCTGGATTTGATTGCTAAGCAATTTAAGAAGAACGGGCAGCTGATTGAGCTGACACCGACTGAGTTTTCTCTGATTCAATTTTTTCTGGAAAAAGAGAACACGCCGCTCAGCCGAGATGTTCTACTTGATCACGTATGGGGCAAAGAGTATATGGGCGATCCGAAAATTGTAGATGTGAATATCCGACGTCTTCGGCAGAAAATTGAAAACAATCCATCCGAGCCGGCTTTTTTACAAACAGTTTGGGGACATGGATATAAATGGAAAGGTCAGTCTCAATGATCAAAAAGGGAATTCGCCGACAGATTGTGCTTCACTATTTTTTCGTAGTGTTCTTAGCGCTTCTGTTAGTAGAAGTCATTTTTATGTTTGCACTCCGGTCGTACTATTACGATTCCATTTACAAACATATCGAAAGCCGTATCGAATCGGTAAGTGAATTTGCACCCAAATTTAAAGAGCCGGAACAGTCTTTGCAATCGTATTTGTTAAATACATTTTCTCTGCCCTTTACTGAACTGCAGTTGCTCGATGAACAGGGAAATGTAATTGATAACTCAACGAATTTTGCAGCAGATCTAAGTGTGCAAACAAGTGATGTGACACAAGCATTAGCTGGGGATACGGGCAAATGGATCGGAAAGCAACCGAGCACGGGGCAGCAGGTGATGGCGGTATCTCAAAAACTGGACAATATCGTCGGAGACCAGGTGTACGTTATTCGGTATACAACCTCGCTGGAATTGGTAAATGATAAGCTGTTTACGATTACGCTGTTTTCTCTTGGCATCATGGCAGCTGTACTGGTTATTGTATTTGTGGTCAGTACAGGGCTCGCGAATTCCATTGTTAGACCGATTAATAATATCCGCGATGTATCTGCTCAGATGGCTCAGGGGAGGTTTGATACACGCATTGAAGGCGATTATCGGTATGAGTTGGGTGAACTGGCTTCGACTCTGAACTATATGGCACAGGAAATTGTCAGAACAAATCAAATCAAGGATGATTTTATTTCATCTATATCTCATGAATTGCGTACTCCGCTTACATCTATTAAGGGTTGGAGTGAAACGTTAAATTCTGGCGGCTATGACCCCGAAGAGACGAAAATCGGGATGAAGATTATCTCTAAAGAGACGGATCGGCTGATTGGCTTGGTGGAGGAAATTCTCGATTTTTCCAAGCTGGAGCAAAATGCCATGAAGCTTGTAATGGGAACGGTAGATCTTCGGGAGCTTTTGCAGGAAATTATGCTGAACGTATGGGCCAAAGCAGAAATGAAGCAAATAAAACTTCAGCTTGATTCGGAAGAAGCGGCATATTTCGTCCATGGAGACGGTAACCGTCTAAAACAGGTATTTTTGAACATTGTGGATAATGCTATCAAGTTTTCGCATGAAAGCTCAATTATTTTTCTGTCGCTTCAACGGGTTGATGGCAATATCGAGATATCCGTACAAGATACAGGAATTGGAATTAGTGCTGAAAATCTTGCCAGAGTAAGAGACCGCTTTTTCCAGGTAGACCACCAAAACGGTGGTACTGGACTGGGATTGGCAATCTCACAACAGTTTGTCGAGCGCCATCATGGTCAGATGCTCATCAGAAGTGAACTGGGGGCTGGCACCACTATTACGGTTTCATTACCTGCTCTGCAAGCAGAGCAATCCGTGGAACCACCACAACTCACTGAAGAATAGATTTAAAGCCTACTTATAGGTGCAATTAGAAAAACAGCCAGTCCTCTTAAATCGGGAGGGCTGGCTGTTTTTGATTTGGGGTAACGTTATGAAGTAAAACCTTCGGCACGCAAGCGTGTATTGCGCTCGTAAGCTTCTTTCAGCATACGTGTAGTTTGCGGCCGTACCGCCATTTTACCAAATACCACTTCATTGGGTCCGATGACCATAATTTCGCCCGGACTGCCTTTAATGACAGCACCATCGCGAATCACAGCACCTTCACCGATAATCGCATGTTCAATATGGACGTTACGTCCAATGCGTGTGTCCGGCATAACGATACTTTCTTTGATGGCTGATCCTTTACCTACCTCGACACCACTAAATACAACGGAGCGTTCAATTCGGCCCTCTACTTGACAGGAATCATGCAACAAGCTGCCCAATGGCTGCGTTTGACGGTTAGGTACCTTTTGTGCGCTCAACCTTGTGCGGCGTTCACGTGTATACATCGGCCAATCCTTACGTTGAAGGTCGATCGCACAATTCTCGTGTAACAAATCCATGTGTGAATCCCACAGGCTTTTAACGGTACCTACGTCCTTCCAATAGCCCTGGAATTCATAAACGTACAAGGATTCTTGATCCGCTAACATTTTAGGTATGATATCTTTACCAAAATCATGACTGGATTGAGCATCCTGTGCGTCTTCTAACAGGTAGTTTCTCAAGTAATCCCATTTGAAAAGATAAATACCCATAGAGGCCAAATTACTTTCCGGTTTCTCAGGTTTCTCTGCAAATTCTGTGACACGTAGATCTTCATCCGCACTCATAACACCAAAACGGTGTGCTTCATCCCAAGGTACCTCCATGACAGAAATGGTAGCCGCAGCTCCTTTTTCCTTATGGTGGTTCAGCATTTCGCGATAATTCATATAGTAGATATGATCACCGGATAAAATAAGCACATGCTCCGGATTTTGGCTGTCAATATATTCAATATTCTTATGAATAGCATCTGCCGTTCCTAAGTATTCAGCGTTACCTGTGTTGTAAGATGGAAGCAGGGTAATTCCTTTGTCATCTGTTTTTGTAAGACCCCATGGTGTTCCATCCCCGATATGTTCGTGCAAGGATTCTGCCTCATATTGCGTCAGTACACCTACAGTATCAATGTCTGAATTTACGCAGTTACTGAGAGGAAAATCGATGATTCGGTAATGACCGCCAAAAGGTACGGCGGGTTTTGCAATCGTTGAAGTAAGGGGAGCAAGACGGCGTCCCTCTCCGCCTGCCAGCAGCATGGCAATGCATTCTTTATTAAACATTTCGTTTCCCTCCCGGTTTAGTTGTCAGTGTAGTACATACATAAACGGTATGGGGTACTCTTGAAACCATTAGGTATATAAGATTCCCCAAAAACTAAGGTTTATTTTTTTCCTAGTCATTTTTCTGTTCATTGTGGCTAGAATGGGGTAATAACTCAAGTCAGCTTTGAGCCAAAAGCGAATGCATTACCGATTCATACATTTTTACTTACAAACATATAAGGGTGGTGACGTGATGACAGACCAAACTCTTCCGCAACAGGCTATTTCATCGGAAGATATTTATTTGTTTCATGAAGGAACGCTTTATCACAGCTACCGATCTTTGGGTTCCCACCTTACTGTGGAGAACGGAGAACAGGGCGTCCGTTTTACGGTCTGGGCTCCTCATGCTCTCCATGTCGGGCTTGCTACAGATCGCAACAACTGGAATGGGGAACAGGATTCCTTATATAGGGTTCCCAAATCCGGTTTTTGGAGTCGTTTTTTTCCGGGGATATCCCAAGGAACTTTTTACAAATACGACATTACGGGTGCAAACGGTGAACGATTTCTGAAAGCAGACCCTTACGCGGTACGTGCTGAAGTGAGACCGGCAACGGCTTCTGTGGTAGCTTCTATAGATGGTTATACTTGGAACGATGCGATTTGGCGCCGAAAACGTAGAGCACCGTATGGAAAGCCTCTACACATATATGAGCTTCATCTGGGCACTTGGAAGCAAAAAGAAGATGGTACGTTTTATACATACAGGGAAATAGCTGAGCTTCTTGTGCCTTATGTGACTGATATGGGGTATACACATATTGAACTGATGCCGCTGAGTGAACATCCGTATGATCTTTCCTGGGGCTACCAACTTACTGGATATTTTGCACTCACAAGCCGTTATGGAGAACCGCATGATTTTATGTATTTGGTGGATCGTTGCCATCAGGCGGGAATTGGAGTGCTGATGGATTGGGTCCCAGCCCATTTTGCAAAAGATGCTCATGGATTAAGGCTGTTTGACGGATCGCCCCTGTTCGAATATGCGGATCCGCTGATTGCGGAAAAGCCCGGCTGGGGAACGCTGACGTTTGATTACAGCAAACCGGAGGTGCGTTCTTTCCTGATATCTAATGCGTTATTTTGGATGGATATGTACCATATTGACGGCCTGCGCGTAGATGCTGTGACGAGTATGCTACGGCTGGATTTTGAAAAGCAGGACGGTCAATATCGTTTTAACTCTAAGGGAGGTATTGAAAATGAGGAGGCTATTGCCTTCCTTCAACAACTGAATGAAACAGTATTCCGCTATTATCCGTATGCTCTGATGATGGCAGAGGAGTCCAGTGCCTGGCCTATGGTAACTTCCCCGGTAAGCGATGGAGGACTCGGTTTTAATTACAAATGGAATATGGGCTGGATGAACGATACGCTTGATTATATCGAAACGAATTTCGATCAGAGACCGGAGCGCCATAATTTGCTGACATTCCCCATAGCTTATGCGTACAGCGAAAATTTTACACTGCCATTGTCGCACGATGAGGTTGTTCATGGTAAGAAGTCGCTGCTTGATAAAATGCCAGGTAACTATGAGCAAAAATTTGCCGGGCTTCGAGCGCTTCTCGGTTACCAACTCACCTCGCCGGGCAAAAAGCTATTATTTATGGGAGGGGAATTCGGCCAATTCATCGAATGGAAGGATGAGGAGCAGCTTGACTGGTTTCTGCTGGATTATGACAGTCACCGTTCGCTGCACGCTTTTACGAAAGCGCTGAATCATTTGTATATTCAGGAAAAGGCACTATGGGAACTGGATCATTCGTGGGATGGATATCAGTGGATTGAGGCGGAGGACCGTGGGCAGAGCGTAATTACGTATTTACGTAAAAGTAAAAAGCCAGGAGATACATTGGTCGTGCTTATTAACTTTCAGCCCGTACCGAGAGAGAACTACCGAATTGGGCTGGAAAAGGCCGGGAGTTATATCGAACTGCTGAACAGTGATCATAAGGACTTTGGGGGAAGTGGCCAGCTAAATACCGGAATGATACGGACCGCCCGTATTCCTTGCCACGGTCAGCTTCACAGCTTGGAGGTGACTATACCACCCCTGAGCATCGTTATACTCAAGAAAGCGCCTCGGAGGCCTAAAAAAGCAGATTAACCACATAAGGAGGAAGCATATATGAACATTTTGTTTGCGGCAGCAGAAGCACATCCATTTATTAAAACAGGCGGGTTGGCTGATGTCATTGGCGCACTGCCGAAGGCACTTCGTCAGGCGGGGTGCGACGTCCGAATCATTTTGCCTAAATATGCGGGGATTCCCGATACTTATAAAAAGTCTCTACGTCCGGTAGCGGTAAAGCAAGTAGCCGTAGGCTGGCGTAATCAATATTGTGGAATAGAGGAACTGACATTAGACGGAATCAAAGTTTATTTTATAGACAATGAGTATTACTTCGGTCGTGACGGTATTTACGGTTATATGGATGATGGCGAACGCTTTTCCTTTTTTAACCGAGCGATTTTAGAAATGCTGCCTGAACTGAACTTTCGGCCGGATATTTTGCATTGTCATGATTGGCATACAGCAATGGTTCCGCTGCTTCTGAATGCCGATTATCGACATTTGCCCTTCTACAGCGATATTCGCACGGTGTTTACCATACATAATCTGCTGTATCAGGGGGATTTTCCGTATGAGGTCTTAACTGAGCTGCTCAACCTGGATGGGAGCTATTTCACCTCCGAGGGTGTGGAGTATCATGGCAGACTGAATTTTATGAAAGGTGGGCTTACGTACTCGGATCATGTCACGACCGTGAGTCCGACCTATGCAGAGGAGATTCAAACGGAATTTTACGGATATGGGCTTGAGGGTCTGCTTCGTAAATTGGGAGATCAGGGTCGCTTAACAGGGATTGTGAACGGAATTGACACCAAAAGCTACAATCCTGCTACGGACAATCGTATTTATACGAAGTATCGAACGAGCCTGGCAAAGAAAAAGGAAAACAAAATTGGTCTGCAAAAGGAGCTGGGTCTGCCGGTACGGCCGGACGTACCTATGATTGCCATGGTAACCCGACTTGTAGATATGAAGGGGCTAGATCTGGTAACGAGAGTGCTTGATGAAATCTTGTATTATGATGATATCCAGTTTGTCGTTTTGGGAACAGGGGATCCGGCTTTTGAGCATTGGTTCCGTGAGGCAGCGGGACGCTATCCACTGAAAATGTCGGCGCAGCTTGCTTTTAGCGAACCTCTGTCACGAAAAATATATGCGGCAAGCGATATGTATCTTATGCCATCAAGGTTTGAGCCTTGCGGGATCAGCCAACTGCTAGCGCTTCGTTATGGAAGTATCCCTATTGTGCGAGAAACTGGGGGCCTTAACGATACCGTGCAGGCTTACAATGAGTCTACAGGGGAAGGAAATGGATTTAGCTTCACGAACTACAATGCACATGATATGCTGAACACCATTCGTCGTGCTGTTCATTTTTATCGCCAATCTGAGCATTGGTCGAAGCTTACACAGACGGCTTTCGCAGGAGAATATAGTTGGGATGTTTCAGCCGAAGCGTATATGGATATTTACCATTTGCTCACAAAGACGGACTGAACGGAGTAGGAACACCATATTCATATTAATGAAAAAGGGAATCCCTTTAGCCAGTGTTTGGCTGAGGAATTCCCTTTTTTGCTATGATCAGTCGCCCCCGCCACCACAGCTGCTTCCACATGAAGAGCCGCTGCTACACGAAGAATGGCTACCAGAATCGCCTGAATCATGGTGAGAAGAGCCTCCATGATGAGAACTGTCATGGGAGGAATGATGATGCGAGTGATGCGTATCCCAGTTCGAGCAGCCGCTTGCCGAGCTACAACCAGATGAGCTAGCTAACCCGGCATTGCCTGTAGCATCCGGGTGCATGTGTATGGCAAATTGTTCAGGTTGATACCATGAATACCATACAACAGCTAATAACAGATAGTCGACCTGTAAATAGTTGACCTTAGGCAATTGCTTACCCTCAGGATCATCCACCGCTTTATTCACCCGCTCGCGCAGATGTTGTACAATCTTATGAACCGTTTGTTGGGCTTGCTGTGAAATGGCTATATTCTCCTGAGTATTCCAACGGTTACCTGCTGGCTGCGCCGAAGTTGTGAGTTTGTAATAGTGTGAAAGCTCGTCGTTCGGTAATGGATGATTAAAAAAAGTCCCCCACAAACTGGCGCTATAGCGGTTCCAGCCAAAGCATTCCACATACAACCAATCAAACCACGCACGCTCCTCCGGCATCGGCTGAGAGCCGCCAGAATGGGGCGCATGGTGAAGCATACGACCAAAAAAAGCTTCCGAGAATTGCTGATATTCGCGGGTAAACATCAACATTTCGTGCCATAATTCATCCACATCACTACTGAACATAGGCACACGATTCATAATCGCGCATAGCATAAAATATCGTTTTAGCTCATGCCAACGCCAATCATATTCTTGCTCCGTAATCTCTGGGTGGGCTTCCATTACACGATTCCTTACGCTATGAGCATAGGAGACGGGAATGGATTGCTCCAATAGCTGCATCAGCTCCGTAATCTCTGGATGACGCTCCTGCGAAAGGGAAGAAGGAGAAGGGGAGCTGAGGAAAAAAGCATTCCGGCGCCGTGTTTTTCTGTTTCCCCGGTTCCTGCGTATTGCACGGAATATAAACCAAAAAATGATGAGGTCTATCACAATAAACAACGTCCAAAAGCTACTCATACTATCCATGATGGCTGGCTACTCCTTTCTGAAATAACACGGAATTAAGATTTAGCGTTCGTTATTCAGCAGAGCGAATTCTTTTTTTATCTGGGCTAGCAGTTCAGGATTCGTGATTACATCGCAAGCAGTCCATGCCAAAGTTCTCGCAGCCAGCAGCATTCCTTCCATGGCTCGGTCCTGCATCGCCAAATCGCGGAATTCTGGTGTATGCAAGGCATGCTTCTCGTCAATAACTTGAATGTAAGGATGGATAGCAGGGCAATGAAGCGATACATTTCCGATATCCATAGAGCCATGATCTTCGCCTTCCGTTATATCTTCTTGCGAAATGCCAGCCTGTACCAAATTTGCGGTAAACGCATCGGAAAGTACACGGTTCGTGACCATTTCATCATAAGAAGTCTCATAATTGGAGGTCTCCAAACGACACCCGGCCTGTAAAGCAGCTCCTTCAGCAATTTGAATAACACGGCGAGTCAGCGGGTTCAGTTCTTGACGTGTAGCGGCCCTTACATAAAATTGCGCTGAGGCGTAATCAGGAATAATATTGGCTGCTTGGCCACCCTGATTAATGATCCCATGGATACGCACTGTGCTTTTTACTTGTTGACGGAACGCATTGATGCCATTGAACGTTTGAATCACAGCGTCCAGCGCGTTAATGCCTTCGTGCGGGCTGGCAGCCGCGTGAGCGGATTGACCAAAAAATTCGAATTGTACAGCATCAATCGCCAGCGATTTGCCTGATTTTTCGTAACGATCATAAGGATGCGTCATAAGTGCTATGTCGCAATCATCAAACAAACCGGCAGCGGCCATAGGGACCTTAGCACCACGAGTTTCTTCGGCAGGTGTGCCGTATACCCGTACTTCTCCACCAGTTTCGTTGATGATCGACTTGAGGCCAACGGCAGCACCGGTACTCATCATGCATATCAGATGGTGCCCACAGGCGTGTCCTAAACCTTTCAGAGCGTCATATTCTGCCAGAAAAGCGACAACCGGCCCGGATTTTTCAGCTTTGTAAGTTGCAATAAAGGCTGTTTCTATGCCCAATACGGGTGCCTGGACCTCAAAACCGTGAAAAATGAGTTCTTCTTTTAAACGGGCAGCGGCCAGAAATTCCTCGTTTCCAAGTTCAGGATTTGCCCCAATATATAACGAAATGTCCTTAAAGCGTGGGGCATGCTGCTCAATTGTCTTTTGAATGGTCTGTTTAAAATTCATGCTGAAAACTCCTTTATATAAGCTGTAATGTAGGTACTGCGCTAGGTATGCTGAAATTGTACTATAACATTCATTGCATAATCATGCATATTCATTTATAATGACACAATCTTATTTATTATAAAGAATTTAAGGAGAGAAAAAAAGATTGAAAAAGGCATATCGTTTTACCGCCCTGGTTTTGACGGCGGTTATCTTGCTGTTGACGGGTCTTCCCATGCTCAATGCATACGGAACGGAAGCAAAGCCACAGAAAAAACTTGTAGTGGGCATGAGTGCCGACTTTCCGCCGTATGAGTTTCATAAAGTTATTAACGGTAAGGATACTATTGTTGGCTTCGATGTGGAAATCGCGAAGGAAATCGCCAAAGATTTGGGTGCGGAGATGGTCCCTGAGGACATGAGTTTTGACTCTTTGCTACCTGCTCTGCAAAGTGGTCGCGTAGACTTGGTACTGTCCGGTATGACACCGACGGATGAGCGTAGAAAAAGCATTGATTTTTCAGATGTATATTATCGCTCCAAGCAAGTCATTATGGTACGCCCAGAGGATAAAGACAAATATCCTACGATGGCTGCTTTGAAAGGCGAGAAGATTGGCGCGCAAAAGGGGAGTATTCAGGAAGAAATTGCTCAAAAAGTACCCAATGCCTCTGTAACCTCACTGGACAAAATATCCGATCTGGTACTCCAGCTGCGGACCCAGCGTATCAACGCTGTTGTGATCGAAGATACGGTTGCTAAAGGGTACACGTTAGATGGGACCGTAACACTTGCCAAAGCGATACCTGAGGATGCCGGAGCAGAAACTGCTGTAGGTATACGCAAGGGGAACGCAGAATTGCTTGCCTCTGTAAATAAAACGTTGGCTCGCCTGAAAGCGGACGGGTCGATTGAAAAGTTTTCTACAGAAGCGAGTGCACTCTCGGCAGATCGACAGGTTTCTTCTAATAACATCGTAGATATTTTTTGGAAATACCGCAGTCTTTACGCTACGGGTATTGGTTACACTCTGTTGCTGTCTGCACTCGGAGTACTGTTTGGATTTATCATTGGTCTGATCGTATCCTTGTTGCGGATGAGTGGTATACGCATCATTGAGTGGTTAGGTACCACATATGTGGAGATCCTGCGTGGCACACCTATGCTGGTGCAGCTCATGATCATTCACTACGGGATTGCTTTGACGCTGGGTGTCAATTTTACTCCACTCCAGTCCGGTATAATCACATTGTCTCTGAATAGCTCGGCATATCTGGCTGAAATTTTCCGTGCAGGTATCCAGGCAGTAGACCGTGGACAGATGGAGGCCGCACGCTCATTGGGTATGGGACGAGGCAAAGCTATGCGTCACGTCATTTTGCCACAAGCGTTTAAATCTATTTTGCCTGCTATAGGTAATGAGTTTATTACAATTATTAAAGAATCCTCCATTATTTCGACTATTGGTATGGTGGATATTATGTATCAAGCCCAGGTCATTAAGAATATTACCTACGAAGGATTAAGTCCGTTCATAATCACAGCCGCTATTTATTTTGTAATGACATTCAGCTTGTCTAAGCTGCTTGGTTTATGGGAAAGGAAGTTGAGAGCCAGTGATCACCGTTAAACAATTGCGTAAATCGTTCGGCAAGAATGAGATTTTAAAAGGCATTGATATAGATATCGCCAAAGGAGAAGTTGTCGTTATCATCGGTCCCAGCGGTTCGGGGAAGAGTACGTTTTTGCGTTGTATGAATCTGTTAGAACAGCCGACGGATGGGGAGATTTTATTTGAGGGCGAGCCGATTACAGCTCGTGGTCATAATATTAATGTAACCCGGGAAAAAATGGGGATGGTGTTCCAGCATTTTAATCTGTTCCCACACAAAACAGTGTTGCAGAACCTGACGCTTGCACCGACGCAGGTTAGAAAACAGTCAGGTAAGGAAGCGGAAAAAATTGCATTAGAACTCCTGCGTACCGTGGGGCTCGAGGATAAGAAGAATACCTATCCGAACCAGCTATCCGGTGGTCAGAAGCAACGTATTGCGATTGCGCGTGCTTTGGCCATGCAGCCGCACGTAATGCTGTTCGATGAGCCGACTTCTGCATTGGACCCTGAAATGGTTGGAGAGGTTCTGGATGTAATGAAGAAGCTCGCCGAAGGCGGTATGACAATGGTAATTGTAACGCATGAAATGGGCTTTGCCCGCGAGGTAGGCGATCGAATTATCTTTATGGATAACGGTCAAATTGTGGAGCAGGGTGCACCAGACCAGGTATTTGGCACTCCAAGCCATGATCGCACTCGTGATTTTCTTGCCAAAGTATTGTAAGAAAGTGCTGGTCTAATCATAAAAAAGCTCTCCGTTGACGGAGGGCTTTTCTTATTTTGTCACCATTTCCCCATACTTTCGTAACAAATATCGATTTCTTAATGACAAAATTGTAACGAGTGTAGTATGATGTTCAGGGTTCCCAACATTTTCATGCGGATAAGGTTACAAAATTGTGATATTATGCAGTAAGCCAAAACTTACCGGGACAGCATGCGGTTAGACAAGCGCTGAAATGCTGGCCCAAACTATGGGAAGTGCGGGGGACGTAACAACGGCAGCCATTCCGATACGTCATAAGACGATGAGGAATATGCCTAGGGGTGAATTGCACAAGCATAGGGCTTCTCCTGAGTCCGAATCCGACAGCTAACTTCGCAGGCATAAAAGAGGAGGTACATATCTTTGAAACATTTAAAACATATTGGTAAAACGATGAAAATTGCGGTGCTTGCCGCAGCTATTGCAGGGTTGGCACAGACAGCTGGAATAGCGGATGCTGCCTCGCTTCACACTGCCAAAGAGGGCGATACCTTCTTTTTGCTTGCTCAACGTTATGGAGTATCGGTAGACGAGCTAACAAAGGCTAACCCAAACATTGCCTCCAGCAATATATATGCAGGTCTGCAAATTAAGGTGCCTGGCGAAAAAAGTGTAAAGGCAGCTTCGGAATCGAAGCCGCAGCTTCTTACGGAGAAAGCAGCAGCGAATGAGGCGCCAACGATTGAAGCTTGGGGTAAAACATTCAACTATAGCAAAATAGTTGACGTTAAGGCTTCAGCGTATTCTGCCGCAGCCGATGAGAATGGTAAATGGGGCGCAGTGGACTACTACGGCAATCCGCTTAAACTAGGTACAATTGCGGTAGATCCTAACGTCATTCCGATGGGCACGAAAGTACTGGTTACAGGCTACTCCCATCCAGGTTTGCCGGATCATTCTTTTGTAGCTGTCGCTCGCGATCAGGGCAGCGCCATTACAGGAAAGCGGATTGATATCTTTATTCCAGGCAACAAATCATTTGTGAACGACTTTGGATTTCAAAATGTGAAGCTGTACGTTATTGATAAATAGCATTGTACGTATATACAGTTTAATTAAACATAATATATATTATGTAAACATAACGCCTATATCCGTATATATCTAGGTCGGACTCTTATCAGGTCCTATCCGTAAAAAGGCTGTCTTGACGAGCAGAATACTTCTGCTGGTAAGACAGCCTTTTTACGTTGCTTTAGCTTGGACCTCAATTATAAACATACTGTTATTTTCGTTCCGATGTGTGGAGTAGCCGGGGGACTGTCACAAATTTGTAGCCCTTAGCTTTTAGAGAGTGAATTAGACCCGGCAAAGCTTGGACAGTGCCTTGCAAGTTGGAACTTTGACCTCCACCAGCGTGCATTAAAATAATAGAGCCAGGCCCTGTAGCTGGAATCACATTTCGCTGAATTTGTGTTTTACTTAGTCCCTTCCAGTCGAGAGAGTCTACATTCCAGTTGACAATCATGTAGCCATGACGACGTGCCCACTTTATTTGAGGCTCTGTAATTTCACCGTAGGGTGGACGAATCAACTTGGGGCGAAAACCTGCGCTGGCTTGTAAAATACGTTCTGTTTTTGTAATCTGGTTGCGAAAGCGTTCTGGTGTAGCCTTCCTAAAATCCGGATGAGTATAGGAATGATTTCCTATAGCATGGCCTTCACGGATAATACGACGTATAATCCCCGGATGCTTTTCCGCACGGTGACCGACGATGAAAAAGGTGGCTTTGATGCCGTTGGCGTGTAATACGTCCAAAACCTGCGGCGTATACCTAGAATCGGGCACATCATCAAAGGTTAAGGCAATTTGGCGGGTGTGTGGGCCGCACATTTTAAAAATGTCCGCATGTTTTTTACGCAACATTGCTAATGTAGGAGTAGCTCGATCTGTACTCAGATGTACAGAAGAAGCAACAGCTGCTTCCTTGGGATGGGGCGTTCCGATCTTGGGAGGCGCATCCGCGTGAACGGGTAAACTTGAAAATGCTAGTAACAGTGCCAAGCATGGCAACACTCCCCTGTACGGCATATGTATCCCCCCTTTTCGTGCAGTGGTACCTAGTGGTGCTCTCGACTATTATGTACCTGTCCTATTAAAAATATGCTGGTTACCAAGTTAGGCTCATAAACGTCTGGAAAGAAGTTCGCGATGAAATGATTATCAATGAAGATGATGGAGCTAAACGTACATATTCTCTTAAACATGACCGAAAACAAGAGCATTTTCGCAAGTTTTAGCCTTACAACGGATTCGGTATCCCGTGACAGCTGGTGTATAATGGGGTTGCAATTCATAATTATACAGACATGGAATTGAAGGAAGGAAGGATAAAAGTGACCGACTTGTTTACTCCTTATCAATTAAAGGGGCTTTCTTTAAAAAATCGGATTGTTATGCCCCCGATGTGCCAATTCAGTGTGGAGGCCGAGGATGGAAATCCGACGGATTGGCATCATGTCCATTATGTGAGCCGAGCAGTAGGAGGTGCTGGTCTTATTATTGTGGAAATGACAGCGGTTCATCCTGATGGACGTATTACGGATCGTGATTTAGGTATTTGGAGTGACGAACATATTCCTGCATATCGTAAGATTGTAGAGGAAGTTCACAAGTATGGTGCCAAAATTGGCATTCAACTAGGCCACGCTGGACGCAAGGCCGAAGATGCTGAGCAACCTGTGGGTCCTTCTTCGATTCCTTTTAGCGAACGCCTTAAAAAGCCGCACGCCTTAAAGACAGCAGAAGTCAGGGAACTGGTTCAGGCATACAAAGAAGGCGCGCGCCGCGCGGTGGAAGCCGGTTTTGATACGGTTGAGATACATGGCGCTCACGGCTATCTGATCCATCAATTTCATTCGCCTTTAACAAATACGAGAGAAGATGAATATGGCCAGGATCTGTCACTGTTCGGTGTTGAGGTCATACATGCTGTTAAAGAGGTTCTTCCTGCTGATATGCCTGTGCTTATGCGGATATCTGCCAAAGAATACGTCGAGGATGGATATAATGTGGAATACATAACAGGTGTAGGGGAACGATATCGTGATGCAGGTGTGGACATTTTCCATATCTCTTCTGGTGGCGAGGGTCCAATTGGTTCTGGCGGAGGGCCGTCTGCGCGTGCTGGCTATCAGGTGGATTTAGCTCATACCGTCCGTGAAAAGCTGAATGTACCTGTAATTGCTGTTGGATTACTGGATGATTATGAGGACGCCCGTCGGGTTGTTCAGCAAAAAGAAGCTGATCTGGTAGCAATAGGCCGCGCCATGCTGCGTGATCCCTATTGGGCGTTGCATGCATCGCGGGAGCTAAAAGTACAGGCCGACATCCCAGAGCCTTACTTGCGCGGCTTTTAGATAATTTTTGAAACCCTCTTTGCAAAGCTTGCGTAAACATGTGTACAGAGCTTAAAATTTAAGCATTCAACTCTAGGAGGAACTTCACATGTCTATTTTCAAACGATTAAGAGATCTTACGATGTCCAACATTAACGCCATTATTGACAAGGCAGAAGATCCAGTTAAAATGACGGACCAATACATTCGTGATATGCAAGAGGACCTGGAAGATGCAGAGAAAGCGGTAGCCGCTCAAATTGCTATTGAAAAGAGATTCAAACAGCAATACGAAGAACAGGCTGCTTTGGTAAAGAAACGCGAAGAACAGGCACATACCGCTGCAAAAGCACAAAATGTAGATCTGGCCCGTCGCGCGCTGGAAGAAAAGAAATCTGCTGAACAAAAAATGAACGAGTTCAAAGCTGGTTACGAACAGAACAAAGCTGCGGCCGATAACCTGCGTGGCAAGCTGGATGAAATGCGCAGACAGCTGACAGAAATGAAAAACAAGCGCGAGACACTGGTTGCCCGTTATAACGCAGCTAAAGCGCAAACTGAAATTAACAAAGCTATGAACGGTTTTAGCTCTGATACGGCAACTGCCGGATTGAAGCGTATGGAGGAAAAAATGCTGCAAGCAGAAGCACGTGCCGAAGCGAGCAACGAAATGTCTTCTAAGGAAAAATCGTTGGATGAGGAGTTCAAAGAGCTGGATAAGAAAAGCGCCGTGGACGATGAGCTTGCCGCTTTGTTGAAGCAATACGAAAATAAATAAGAACATTTAAGCAGTGCCGCCAAGTTTGATTGCTCAGGAAGCGAAGGAGAAACGTTTTCTCCTTCGCTTTTCCCTGCCCGCAGGCGTAAAACATTATATGAAGGTCAAGAAGATGTGGAGGATGGTATGAAATGCATTTTTTAGAAACGATGAAAGCAATGCTTGTATGGACTGGTGCGGGAGCTATTTTGATCTTCGCATTAATGTATGTCGACTCTTTATTCACGAAGTATAAGGATTTTGCCGAAGTGAAAGCTGGAAATATGGCCGTAACGGTACGAATGATTATGAAGCTGGTTGCACAAGGCTATATTTTGTCAGGCTCTATCGCTACAGCTAATAATTTGCTCGAAGCGCTTGTGTATTCTGTGATCGCTTTTGTCATCCTGCTTGTTTTGGAAGTTATTGTACGTCTGCTGCTGCGGTACTGGGCCCAGTTTGATCTGGATAAAGGTACACAGGAAGGTAAAATTGGTTTCGGCCTGTTTTCAGGAGCGCTGCATCTGGTTGGCGCCTTGATCATTACAGCATGCTTCTAGGCTAAGAAAGGCAGGAATATAACCATGGGTGTTTGGAAACGAATTTCAAATCTATTTGCTAAGCCGGAGCCGCCAAAAGCAGAGAAAAGCATGCTTCACTTAAATCCAGGTGATATCTGTGAAGTTTCGCTTGTCACCTATGAAGTGGTAGGTCGTGTACATAATCGTGCCCGGAATGCCGTTGTTTTGACACTTCAGGATGGTAATCAAATCAGTTATCTTCATATAGAGGAACGGGAAACACTGCAATTCGGACTATATCAGGCCATCGACGGTAGACTTGACAACCCTGAGGAAGTGCCAACCATTTTAGAGCTGGATGATACAACGTATCATTTGGAGGAGCAATATTCTGGGCAAGTTACCCTCATGGGCCGTGCTCCTTTCCGACAGGGTGGAGAACAGCATGTTTGGCAGTACCAGTCTGATAATTACCATTTGTTGCGGGTAGAGTGGCAGGACGGTCGCTTTATGCTTTATGAAGGAGAAGAAGTGATTACCGGAGATGTCAAGGTTATTCGGGCAAGCTAGGAGAGGGTTACACATGAGCAAACGCACCTGGCAGTATGCATTAAAGGTCTTTGTGGCGCTGAGCTTGTTCGTATCCGTGTTAAGCGGCTGCGGCGCGCCAAGTGTAAAGGATACGTATCCGCTGGAATCGGTTAGTGGCAGCGGAAATTCAACCTCGTATGTATACCGGGCAGCTGGCAAGACAGTCCCGGAAGTAGCGGAGGAATTGAAAGAACAGCGTACACCGGAACAAATGTCACCGCAGAGCAATGAGCGGATGTTTCTGGTATATAGCGATGAGTGGTACCATTTGCAGCAAGATCCAGCTAAGAAGGAAGATACACTCATTGAAATTGACAGTAAAAAGTATGTAGAACAAAATTACAGTTCAAGCTTTCTAAAAGGATACTTAACCGCAACTGTGCTGGATGCTCTGTTTGATTCCTTTCGTGGTTCAGGCTCCTATCGGGGCTACTCCAGCAGAGATGTATACCGACCTTCTCAGGGCCAATATCGTGCTCCTACAGTGCAGGAGAAAAAGGCGATTCCGCCGATTACGGTGGAGCGGAAAGGTTCGGTTACCCGTAGAGGGAAGAACTCGGATTCTAGCGTTGGATCAAGCGGAAGTTTGTTCGACAGAGGGTCCAGCAGTTCACCGAGCAGAGGCTCGATTTCACGTGACCGGAGCGACAGCGGCGGTTCCAGCATATTTGATTCGCCGCGTAAATCTTATAGTAAGCCCAAAACACGTAGCGGTTCAGGTAAAATAAGTCGACGAAGTCGACGATAGTGGGTAAAATTTTATTTTCTTCTAAAGTTGTTTGCGGAACTGTGGAGCTGTTGCACAGTTCCTTTTTTGTAGTTTGATATAACCTAAAGTGAATTGAACAGTGCTCCTTTGCTTCGATTTTATTGCCGTCTACTTTGACCTACACTTGATCAGAGCTTATGTGTTCAATACCATCGTCTTCAATAATGTTGCTTTTTTTGATATGGAAATGACGAGCTATCTTTTCTATAGCACCCATCCGTGGTTCAGAAAGTCCGCTCTCCCAAGCTGAAATTGCTTTATTGGTAACCCCAGCGATCTCAGCAAGTTCTTGTTGAGTCAAATGATATTTTATACGTAATTTTTTAAAATTGTCACTTAAAGCCACTATAATCCCTCCACCCCAAATTAAGTAGATTATAACCTTGATATCGAAAAAAAACCAACATAATACATTAGCAAAAGCAACGTCGCTCACTTGGGGTGACTTTTTTTGTTAGTATAAATGGGTGTCGAGTTTGAAGAAGAAAGCCAGGGGAAGAAAATTCCACCTCATATTTATACAAAAAAATCCAATTTACTAGATTATTTCATTGCCACATCTATTAGTAAAATATACAATTACATCAGGCGAAATAGGAGGATGGTGTAACTGTGTTATCTGCTTTTTTATATATTTTACTTGGTTTTTTCGATGCTTTAGCGGCAGTTACTTTGGTCTTGAAGATTTATATGCTCCCCGTGTGGGAAAATCGAAGAAAAATACTTCTCTATGCAATTGGCATAACTTTGTTTTCCTTTCTCATGAGAGAAGTAATAGGCATGCCTAAATTAGATTTTCCGCTTCAGTATTTGTTAATGGTTCTCTTTTTAAGATTTGGTTTAGGGATCAAAACATATCTTGCGGCTTTTTCTGCTGGTTCCGGTCTTACAGCTTACATTAACCTACAGCTATTTGTATATATATTTGCAAACTTTTTCGGAGTAGCACAGCCAGGTGTTATAAGTGATACAGCTGGCTCTTCTATATACGTTATACAGTTGTCTTCCATCCTTACTGCGTACTTTATTTCTTTTGTGATGGGTAAATATAACTTTGGATTCTCATTTATCATTCAACCCCCACATGATTTTTTGAAAGGTGAAAATTACCTAGCATCTCTAAATAAAATGTTCATTATAGGGTCCCTAATATCATTTGTCACTATTTTTGTTACTTTGTATATGCTCTATAACTCCAATACGATAGGATTACTTTCCATCTCATTACTAACTTTTGGAATATCGTACTTCTTATCAGAGAAAGGAGATTACGAGGATGCTAGAAACGCTATCGAGGCACATCGCATCAGAAATAAAGAAAGCTGATCCTGATGGACCCACAAGTGTTGAAGTGATGGAGTATGCGATTGGTATAAAAATTACCGAAATTTCAGCAGTGCTCATGGTCGCAGTTATAGGATGGATAACAGGACATTTTTGGGGGGCATTACTAGCTCTGGCTACGATCATGTTTGTAAGGAGATTTTCAGGAGGGGTACACTTCAGCAACCTTACACTTTGTGTCTTCTTTACAACGGCCATATGTGTAACTATACCTTTTGTCTCTTTAAGTTTAGCAACGATTTTGATAATTAACGCTTGTTCATTATTAGTGTTTGTACTATATGCTCCCAATCATTTTATCTATATTAATAAGACCAAACATCACAAATATTATAAAACGATATGTATTTTAGTTTGCATATTAAATTTTTTTATACAATCTCACATAATATGTTTAGCTTTAATTATACAAGCATTCAGTATTCTTCCTTTATGGAAAGGAGGTGAGCGAAAATGGATAAGAAATTGGCGAGAGCTTTAAGTATAAGCCTTGGTAAATACGCTAACGAGTCTACGAAAAAAGAAAAAACAATTTTTGGCGCTAAACCTGTACCAGCTGAGCTGAAGAAAACAGAAAAGAACTGAATTTAATGGAAGAGGGAAAGCGAATCCTAGCCACTCCATTGCTTGATGACAATTCACTTGGAGATTGCTCTTTTTTTTGTGAGAATCACCTAGTTGCGATTGAATTGTGGAAGCCTAAAAGCAATTATCACATTCCGCTTTTTCATACTTCTCATGGAAGATTTACAGTTCCCACCACCCTCCATGAATGTTCCGTAGGCTTACCCACTTTTTGCAATTTGGACGGATCTAATTTGGTTAACATCACACAAGTGGACAAGATCATTACGGGAGATTATGGAGGGGGGCAGGTTGTTTTTAAAAATCATGATATTAAGGAAAGTATAAATTCAGCAAATTTATCTCGGTGGAAACAAATATATGCAGATGCAATGAATGCCGATAGAGAATTTCGTTATATTTTCGGATCGGAAATTAAGGTAGTGGGTAAGGCAGCAGTGAGCGGTTTTTTTAAGGTAATGAATATGCATAGTGTGGATATGTGGGAACCTAAAAAAAATTATTATGTCCCGCGTTTCAACTCTGGAGATCGTTCTTATACAATCGGGCTAACCGCACAGGCTTGCAGGGAAGCTTTTCCGTATCTATATCCAGCTTATAAAGATACCCTGATAAATCTTGACTTGGTTTGTGAAATTGAGTCTAACGCATTTGGAGGGCTGGTACGATTCGAAGGATCTGACTTCACTTGCTCGATGTCTCATAATAAACTTAAAGCGCTTAAAAAACTGTGGAAATGACCCATGAAAATTCAGGGGTCATTTTTGTTACCAGATTTAAATGAATAAGTCAATAATCAGTTAGACTAGGATAAGCCGGACGGGTTCGATTTAATTCGACATATTTCCCGTTTTTAATCATTTTCCATGTGATAAAATTGATTATGAAAAAAATAACAATCTTTTAAATAAAGGTGAAAACAATCTACATATAAGAAAAGGAGGGTGAAAGCGGGATATATATTGTAAATGCCGGCATGTACAAATGCCCCGAAGGAAATGCCTGTTTGTCAGGCAAGTTCCCACTCATATAAGTCCTCAGCTTTACACTCCAATATCCTAGAAATGAGGACTGCCGCCTCGAATGACATTTTGTCACGTCCCGCGATCCAGTTGGATATTTGTTGCCGCGAATATCCAGTTCGTCGGGCGAGCCATGATTGAGTGCGTCCATGAGATTTGAGTTCCTCTTTCAAAAGGCATTTCCCCCGAGTAAGTTTTTGCACCTTACTTGCTCCTAACAGGGGAAAAGTGTTTCGTTCAGAGTATACAGGTAAATTACTTTTTTATCAATTATATTGTGGAGTTGATTGGATGGTTGCAGATAAAAATGAAAATGTAACTTGCACTAGCTTTTATACAATAAAGATGGCACGACTCGCTTCAGGATATAGTGAGTTAATAGCTTGCAATATACTTGGTATGTCAATGAATGAATTAAAACATATAGAGGAAGATTCATCCGATTTAACAATAGCTCGAGCACAGCAAATGTCCTCGTTATATGAGGTTTCAATAGATTCAATCTATTTCGGAAAAATTAATATAAACTAATAAAATAGAGAAATGACCGGATGATACGCAAAATTAAAAACTGAAATCTACCAAAAACAGCCGCGATATGATATCCAGGCTGTTTTTTGGCGGATAAAGACTTGGAGCAATTCAATAAATACCGTTTGGATTTGCCAGATAACGGTTTTAGCGTTATAACAGAAAGAGGACATTTAAGAAGAACGGAGTGAGAATATGAATCATACATCATTAAACGCAGAAAAATTCCAGCGTAAAGCAGTTCAGGTGGAAGAGGCACAAAGCAGGATAGCTAGTCATGTTAAACAGGGTGAAAGGGAGGACGTAGGGCTTGAGCAAGCACATGGTCGCTATCTGGCGATGGATTTGACTGCGCCACATCCGTATCCCCGCTTTCGTCGTTCTGGTATGGACGGCTATGCGATCCTTGCCTCGGACACTGAAGTCTGTTCGACCGGTCAGGAAATCTGGCTACACGTGATTGATGAAATTCCTTGTGGCACTGTATCGGACAAGCGGGTGGAGACGGGAATGGCAGCCCGCATCATGACAGGAGCACAACTACCTGAAGGAGCGGACACGGTGGTTATGCTGGAGGCGACACAGCTGCGTGAGGAAAATGGACAGACATATGTTGGCTTAAAGAAGCGTATGGAAGTTGGCAAAAATGTGACACAAATTGGTCATGAGATTAAGGAAGGTCAGCTTTTGCTCAGTAAGGGAACTTGCGTGGGAGCGGGGCATGTCTCAGTACTGGCTACTTTTGGTGTACATCGGGTGCCTGTTTACAGGAAGCCAAGGGTGGCTGTCTTTTCCACAGGGTCAGAATTGCTCGCAGTGGATGAGCCGTTACAACCGGGAAAAATTCGAAACAGTAATACATATATGCTGGCTTCTCAAATCAGAGAGGCAGGAGGAGAGCCGTTCATTTTACAAGCCATTCATGATGATTTGAGTCTTGCCCGTACCTCTGTACGTGAAGCCATAGCTGCCTATGATATCGTGGTCACGAGTGGAGGAGTATCGGTGGGGGATTTTGATATTATGGGTGACCTGGTACGACAGGAAGATGTGAATATGCTGTTCAACAAAGTTACGATGCGTCCAGGAAGTGTGACCACAGCCGCAGTGATTGACGGCAAGCTGTTATTTGCGCTTTCAGGCAACCCCGGTGCGTGCTTTGTAGGCTGTGAGCTGTTTGTACGGCCGACGATCCAAATGATGTTATCTTCGGCACATCCATATTTACAAACCTGGACGGCGAAGTTAGGCGCAGATTATACGAAGGTAAACAACTATACACGCTTTGTACGCAGCTCTTTGGAGATACGTGGTGGACAAGTATACGCGATTCCTGCGCGAGCAGATGAATCTAGTGTCATGGTGACCATTAAGGACAGCGACTGTCTGATCGTGATTCCTCCTACAACAGAAGGATTACGCAAAGGTGAAGAGGTGCGAGTACTGGTATTACAAGGTGGACAGGTAACGTGAATACGAAACATCCATTTGTATGTCAAATCGTCGGATTCAAAAATACGGGGAAAACGACCTTTCTCGGAGGGTTAATTCGTTATGTGCAGAAGTCAGGTCTACGCGTAGCAGTGATCAAGCATGATGGACATGAATTTGAAATGGATCATGAGGGTACTGATACGTATAAGCACCGACAGGCGGGTGCTGAAGGCGTAGCTATTGTTTCGGCTGGAAGAACAGCTATTTTAGAGGAGAATAGTCAGCCTGTCACCAGTCTGATACGGCATTTTCAGGCCTATGATTGTGTGTTGCTGGAAGGCTTCAAGCAGGAGGATTATCCGAAGCTGGTCATGGTTAAGGAACAATCGGATGCTCAGCTTACCGATAAGCTGACAAATGTACAGGGGGTAGCGGTTTGGGAGCATCAAATGGATTGGGCTCAACATCACTACTCAGATGAAATGATACAAATATTTCCTGCTGAGGCCAACGGACCCGCAGGCCGCTGGCTACTCGAACAGATTCAAAAGCAGATAGAAGGAATGAGGAATAAGCAGGGGTGAGACATCAATCGGCTGAGTCGCTTAGAGTCTCTACCCGCCGTTCGATCGCCTGGGACATGGTTTTGTCAGTCAGGTGGGCATACACTTCTGTTGTTTCTGTCGAAGCGTGCCCCAGTTGTTCCTTTGTTTTGTAAATATCATTTTGTAAATAATAATCAGTAGCAAAGGAATGACGAAGCTTATGCACGGTAAGGTAAGGCTTACCGAAACGCTTGGCGTACTTTATGATCATTGCCTGAATCGCTCTTTTGGTCATCCGTTTGCCTTCTGTACTCCCGTTAGGACGTGTGACAAAGAGAGCCTTTTCTTTTTTTGGAGCGCGGTAACGGGTATGTCTCAGGGACAAATAAAGTACGAGATCATCTTTGGATTGCTCGCGGAAATACACCGGCGTTTTAAAGGTTTCGTCGTTATTGCCTTTGCGATACACATATAATAATTTATTGTTTATGTCTAAATCATCCAGATTCAGATTGACGATTTCAGATACGCGCAGGCCTGAGTTCAAAATGAGGCTGGCGATGCAGGCATCCCGTTCCTTATTTAGTTCATAGGAGTATAGCGCCTGCTTATTATCGGCCAAATCCTGACCATAGCCTTCATAAATATAACCGATGAATTCAAGCAATTCTTCCTCTTCCAGTATTTTACCTTTAAGCTTGGCCGCCGTATCCTTGGGTTTATGTATACGCTTGATTTCGACCTTGGCCATAATGTTGCGTTTGAGCAATGGATAAAAATTTTCATCCTCAGCGATCTGACTTAAATAATGAAAAAGCGAACGCAGAGACGACAGCTTACGTGAAATGGTTATACGGGAGTTGGAGCCTTCGAGCTTAGTAGACAGAAATAATCGAAAGCCTGTAATACTGTCCATGTGAAGTGTCTCCAACTCTTCAAGTGTAACTTGGGCATTCGTTTCTCCGGCAGACAAGCCTTCCGAGCGAAGCCATGAAAAGAAAGCTTCGTAATCCCGCACATATTCTAGTAGTGTGGAAGGGGACAGGTCGGGCAGCTTATAATCCATAAATTGCTGCACGTACCATGGTAATCCCGGCATTTTTTCATCTAGTTTGCGCCGGTCGATGATCTTTTGTATATTCATTGGGTTCCACCTCGTCCGGTCATAATATATATGTATTTTAGCATATTTTGAACAGCACTGGATGGGATGTAATTCGAAGTTAAAGAACGGATTGAACCGCCAAGAGAGGTGAAAGTATGGGGTATAATATCAAATCGGAACTGAAGCTGTCTATTAAGAGTGTACCGGAGTCGCAAAAGGACATTATTGTACAGCTCATGCAATTTTATTTATACGATTTTACAGCCTATCTGCGAATTGATGTCACTGAGAAGGGGACATTCCCGGCTTATCCAGACTTGTATCAATATTGGACGAGCGGCGAACAGAAGTTGCCTTTTCTGATTTGGAGACAGGATGTTCCTGTGGGCTTTGCACTCGTTGACCGAATGTCCAGCAATCGAGAAGCTGACTACTACATGGCTGAGTTCTTTGTACTTCGTCCTTATCGGCATAATGGGGTTGGGACTTGGGCGGCTCATGAGCTGTTTGGACGTTTTAACGGACGCTGGAAGGTGACCCAGATGAGTACGAATAGGCCGGCACAATCCTTTTGGCGTAAGGTGATTGGAAGCTATACGAAAGGTGAGTACAGGGAACAGACACATCCCGTAAGAGGAAACATTAGTCAGTTTTTCAATACCTGAAAAATTCTAAATAGATAAGTTAGTAATGAAAAAGAGTTGGGGAGAGTATCCTATCGGCTCTTTTTTGTTGTAAATTCAAGTCTTCTATGATAAGAGAGCTACATTCTACAGGCTGTTCATGGTAAGATAAGGATAGAAGCATATAAATTCAATAGGAAAAGAGGGTATTATGCTAGAAAAATGGGTTCAGGAATTAAAAGATGGTGAACAAGAGCTGATTGCGTGGAGAAGACATCTACATCAGCATCCCGAGCTTTCTTTTGAAGAAACGAATACATCTGCTTTTATCGCCGATCAATTGCGCTCTTTTGGTATTGAGGTAAGAACGAATGTGGGTGGAAACGGTGTGCTCGGGTTTTTAGAAGGCGGTCAGCCAGGTAGAACGATTGCATTTCGTGCTGATTTTGATGCACTTCCTATTCAGGATGAAAAGGAAGTGCCTTATAAATCGACCGTTCCGGGTGTTATGCATGCCTGCGGGCATGATGGTCACACGGCTGCATTACTTGGAGTGGCACGCGTGTTGAGCCATAACCGTGAGGCGCTGAAGGGAAAGATTGTGTTTATTTTTCAACATGCAGAAGAAAAACCGCCTGGCGGAGCCAAGTTTATGATTGAGGATGGCTGTCTGGAAGGGGTAGAGGCGGTATACGGTATTCACCTCGCGTCTGAAATTCCTTTTGGTAAAATTGGATTAAAGAGTGGGCCTGCGATGGCGGCTGTCGACGCGTTTACGATCCAGATCAACGGTAAAGGCGGGCATGGCGCACGACCGCACCAGACGGTAGACTCTATTGTTATCGGCAGTCAAATTGTGAACGGGTTGCAGCAGGTGGTTAGTCGCAGGGTGGACCCTATTGAATCAGCAGTGTTAACGATTGGGGTATTTCAAGCTGGAACTGCCTTTAATGTGATTGCAGATAAGGCCAAAATTGAAGGGACTGTACGTACGTTTAATAAGGAAGTGCGTAAGGAAGTCGAGAATGAAATTCGCAGTATCGTCAAGGGGTTGACTGAGGCTTATCATGCCGGATACGAAATGGACTATTTGAATGGCTATCCTTCTTTGGTGAATGCCGAAGTCGAAACGGAACGTGTACGCGAGCTCATCGGCAGACTGTATGGAGCAGACGCTTTTTTGGATTTGAAGCCGGTCATGGGAGCAGAGGATTTTGCCTATTATTTGGAGCAACGACCGGGAGCCTTCATTCATGTAGGTGCCCGTAATGAGGATGAACGAACGCATTTTGCTCATCACCATCCTCACTTTGATTTTGATGAGCGGGCATTGCTCGTCTCAGGGCATATTTTTTTAGCTCTGGCGCTTGAATACTTGCAATAATATGCATTTGTTTATGACTAAAGCCAGTATTAACGGAAGTAACGGAAGCTGGAACCGCGCATAGCGCGGTTTTTTTGTTGTAAATCCAAGTATTTTGACACCCATAAAGAATGAAAATAAAGTAATTAATTCACTATGTGAAAAATTCATAATAGAAATAAATAAAAGGTGTTAACTCTGAAGGAAGTCTAAACCTCATACTATAAGCTGCGGAGCAGGAGATAATATCGCATGATCTTGATTTTTCGTACAAGGAAATGAAAAAAAGATGACGAATCTATTGAGCATGACAACAGTGTAAGCGCTAACAAATTGGGTGTTGCACTATATTTATTGGGATGAATGGGGGTGAGTCTAAGAGAACATTTGTCAGAATTGTGAGAAGCAACGATAACGATAGGAACGAATTCGTATATTCAAATGATTATGAAGAAGGAGGTTGAATTCATTGACTAAGGCAAAAAACAGGTTGAAGATTGCTTGTTTGGCGCTTGTGGTAGCGGGTGCTTCCTGGACAGGAATGATAGCGCCGACTCATGCTGCTTCAAGTGACGATTACAGTTGGAAAAGTGTCGTTACGGGTGGAGGTGGTGGTTTTGTACCTGGCATTATTTTTAATGAAACGGAAAAAGACCTGATCTATGCACGTACAGATATTGGAGGGGCTTACCGGTGGAATGCTGCCAATGAGAGCTGGATTCCGCTGACGGATTCTGTGGGCTGGGAGGATTGGAACAAAAATGGTGTCGATGCACTAGCAACTGATCCTGTTGATCCAAACCGTGTATATATAGCTACAGGTACGTATACTAATTCATGGGATAAACAAAACGGGCAAATTATGCGTTCCACCGACAGGGGCAATACGTGGCAGACGACCAAGCTTCCTTTTAAGGTGGGGGGCAATATGCCGGGGCGCTCGATGGGGGAACGTCTGACGATTGATCCAAATAGGAATAATATTTTGTTCTTTGGAGCTCGAAGTGGTAATGGACTATGGAAAAGCTCTGATTTTGGAGCAACTTGGAGCAAGGTGAGCAGTTTCCCAAATCCAGGGACGTATGTACAGGACCCTTCCAATGAATATACCAGCGACATTGTCGGTTTAGCCTGGATCACCTTTGACAAAAAAACAGGCTCTTCGAGTAAAGCAACGCAGACGATCTATGTAGGTGTAGCAGATAAAAAGCAAAGTGTCTATCGCAGTACAGATGGCGGGACAACCTGGTCTGCTATAGCGGGACAGCCTACGGGCTATTTGCCACATCACGGTGTGTTATCAACGGACGGCAATCTATATATTTCTTATAGCGATGGAGCCGGTCCATATGACGGAACAAAGGGTGAACTGTGGAAATTGAATACAGCCAGCGGGCAGTGGACTAACATTAGCCCCATAGGTAGCAGTAGCGCGGACAATCATTTTGGATATGGTGGACTGACGGTGGATGCCCAGAAGCCAGGTACACTTATGGTTGCTACGTTGAATGCCTGGTGGCCGGATGAAACGATTTACCGCAGCACGGACAGTGGGGCAACCTGGAGTCCTATTTGGGAATTTGATGGTTATCCGTCTCGCAAGCTGAAATATAATCTGGATATAAGCGGTGCACCTTGGCTGACTTTCAATGCCAACCCGGCTCCACCGGAAGTATCGCCCAAGCTGGGGTGGATGATCGGTGATCTGGAGATAGATCCATTTAATTCAGACCATATGTTGTACGGCACCGGAGCTACGATTTATGGCTCTAAAAATCTAACCAATTGGGATAAAGGCGGAAAGCTGGATATTTCAGTAGCCGCTAAAGGGGTAGAGGAAACGGCGATTTTGGACCTGGTGAGCCCTCCAACCGGTGCGCCTTTGGTGAGCGCAGTAGGTGATGTCTCTGGATTCAGACATGACGATTTATTTAAGGCTCCAGCTAAAATGCTGGATAATCCGACCTTTACAAGCAGCGAAAGCATTGATTATGCCGAACTGAACCCTTCCTTTATGGCCCGGGTAGGTAAAGCAGATTACAAAAAAGATCCAAATGCCAAATCCATCGGTTTTTCCAATGATGGCGGAGCCAACTGGTATAAAGCAAATAGCGAGCCTTCAGGTACAGCAGGAGGAGGCAGTATCGCCGTAGCGGCTGATGGTAATGGCTTGCTGTGGAGTACATCAGACAAAGGTGTGTTTCACTCCAAAACTGGTGGCAACTCATGGACAGCAAGCACAGGGATTCCAGCGAATGCAAAGATCGTCTCTGACCGAGTGAACCCTAATAAATATTACGCATTTGCCTCCGGGAAAATATATGTGAGCACCAATGGTGGCGTATCCTTTACGCCTTCAGCGGTAACTGGCTTACCGACAGCAGGCAATGCTGATATTGATGCTGTACGAGGAGCAGAAGGAGATGTGTGGTTCGCCGGAGGCTCCGAGGATGGAGGTCCATATGGCTTATGGCATTCCAACGATTCCGCCGCTACGTTCACCAAGCTCTCTAATGTGCAGGAAGCGGATTTTGTAGGCTTTGGTAAGGCAGCGCCGAACCGCACGAATGCAGCGGTATTTATCGTTGGTAAAATGGATGGTACACGTGGATTTTACCGATCGGACGATGCTGGTGCAAACTGGGCGCGCATTAATGATGACAAACATCAATATGCTCGAGTGACCAAAATTATTGGGGACCCACGGGTTTATGGACGTGCTTATCTGGGAACGAATGGGCGCGGCATTCTGGTGGCAGATCGTGTGGGTGGTGATCAGCCATCTACCGGGCAAGCAAGTATTACACCAACGACTGCAACCTATGGAGTGAATAACAACAATACAGATATTACTGTCAAGCTAACACTTAACGGCAATACGCTAGAAGCGATCAAGCAGGGGAGTGTGGTGTTGAACAAAGGTGAAGATTATACGCTTAGTGAGGAAACAGTCGTTCTTACCAACAAGTATTTATCTAAACTTCCTAAAGGAGAGACAGCACTAAACTTCCATTTTAGTACAGGCAATGATGTGTTGTTTACGATTACGGTGAAAGGGGATACGCCAAGTGAGCCGGGAACAGGCGAGGGCGTTCTGAAGGTGCAAACCTTCAATGGGAATGTATCCACCACAAGTAATACAATCAGTTCCAAATTTAAAATAACCAATACGGGAACCTCATCCATTTCCCTAGCAGATGTGACATTGCGTTATTATTACACCATTAACGGGGAGAAAACACAAAATTTCTTCACGGATTGGTCGAGCGTCGGTACAGGGAATGTGATTGCTAGCTTCAAAACATTATCCAATGCGAAGCCAGGGGCAGACTCTTATGCAGAAATTGGGTTTAAATCGGCTGCGGGTTCTTTAGAGCCTGGTCAAAGTGTGGATTTGCAAACCCGGATATCCAAAGAGGACTGGAGCAGTTACACACAGACCGATGATTATTCATTTAATCCTACAGCAAACAGTTTACAAGATTCTGCTAAAATAACCGCTTATCTGTCTGGAAGCAAGCAATGGGGAATTGAGCCCTAAACCTTAATAAGGATAATCCTAAGTCAGCCACTCTAATGAGTGAGCTGGCTTTATTTTGATGACCTTGTTGTCCCGCATTCTTTTTTTAGGAAAAAGCAACGACAAGTTGAAAACAGCAACTAATAGAGATTCAAATTAGATAATATAATTATTTCATTATATGAAAAATTAACAATAGAAAAAAATCTTTCTCGCATACGATCTCAATAAAACAAACACACCACCTTAAGTAGAAAAAAGAAGCACCGACAGGAACGTATGTTCTTTTATCTCGAAAAAGAAACGCTCCTGTCCTTAGACAAAAAGCGTCTCTAATCCATTTTTTATATTATCATACACCTCAAACAAGATGCCGGGATACTGAAATTAACAGTGTCATCGTAATGACATTCATAATCGTTGAAAGTAATACTGTTTGTGCGGCAAAATCGGGTTCATTTTTATATTCTTCCGCCAAAATACTTGTATTAACTCCGGTAGGCATACCCGATGCAATGAGCAAGGCTTGAGCGGGAATCCCCTTAAGACCCAGCAGCAAGACAAGCAGAAAACCGACTATTGGACCAGCAATCAGGCGTAGTACCATACTGATGTACACGGCTGTACGGCGCAAGCGAAAGGGATATTGCACAATTTGTGCTCCCAAAGTAAGCAGAGCCACGGCAACCATCGACTGACTAATATAATTCAAAGGTTCAGCCAGTAAATTAGGCAACGGACTATGCAACAGATTTAGGAGCAAACCTAGTGCAAGTGCATAAGGTACAGGCATTTTCAAAAAATTAATTAAAATTTTTCGAGTGTTAGCCTTACCGTTCTGTACAACAAAAGTACCGTATGTAAATGTAACAAAGCTTTGAAAGGTCATAATCAGAGCCTGAACGGAAATGGCTAGCGGATCACCTTTGAACACCAACTGATTGATTGGTAGACCATAATTTCCTGAATTATCTAGCATTACACTGTTTGTAAAAGCTCCACGCATTCCAGGGCTGTATTTCAGCGATCTGGCGACGGTAGTACTGATTACGTACAGAATAGCTATGTACAAGGCATAAAAAAGTGAAACCTCACCCATGAGCATTAAAGAAATTTCCGAGTGATATAGACCCGTAAACACAACTGCGGGGGTGATATAATAAAAATTGATTTTAGCTAAGGTATACAAATCCAGTCGAAAATAATATTGCATGATACAACCAAAACCGATAAGTACAAAAATAGGTAAAACAACGTCCAAAAGAATGGTGCCGAACATGTCTGTTTCATCTTCTTTCTATTATGCGAATGTAAAGGCTGTTTCTTATAAATGCATGGGCATTTTCTCATTATACTGTGTAAATAGGTTAGGCGTATAATAAAATTTTATAGTGGTTTTGGTAATCTGGACTGCAGCTATAGTGGTGTCTCACACATTAAATAAAAAAAGATAAAAAATCAGCTTAGAGAAACCGTTAATACATCTAGGGACGATTGAGCCCGGTGTTTACTATAAGGAGGAATCGCATCATGAAAAACACTTGGACAGCTTTACTAGCGTGTATACTGGTCTTGGGATTGGCAGCGGGAACCGCTGAAGCCAAGCAGGGACGCGGAAATGATCAGGGGAACAAACAGGAAGCAAAGACGTCTGTTAAAGACGGGAATGAAAAGAGCGGGGAAGAGCTAATCAATCCCCATGACTCAGACAATGATCAGTCCAAAAAACAAAAGGACAAAGCATCCGGTAAAAAGGATGAAAACAGTAAAAAAGACAAACACGCAGAAATCAGAAAAACTGAACCTGTTGCAGTAACGGATGATACATACGGGGGGTCCAAAGACCATAATGGTCACAAGGGACGCAACGGTTACAAGGGTCTGCTTCACGCGGTAGAAAATACGAAGGATAAGCCGGCAGGAGCGGTTATTGCGAATCTGCTGCTTACGAAATACCCGGACCGTTTGACTTCGGAGCAGGTTGCTGAACTTGAATTGATCCGGAATTCTGGTAAAGCACTGACTGAGGCAGCTGAGCTACTGGCTGAAAACGGAAATGTGACAGATGCCGTTTACATGCAGGAGGAGGCGGTACTGGCTAATGTGTCCGATCTGGACAGCTACAAAAAGCTGGGTGAATTCTCGAAGAAGGCCGGACGGCCGTCGGGTATGAAGCTGTTCGTGAATGGTGAAGAATACGACGCCAAACCGATTAACCGCAATGGGACCACACTTGTTCCGTTTAGAACAGCTTCCGAAGCTTTGGATGCAAAGGTTTCCTGGGATCCGAAAGAAAAGGCTGTTACTGTCACCCGTAACGGCGTGTCCGTCAAATTATTTGTTAACAGTCCGAAAGCATATATTAACGGTCAGCCGTATTCTATCGAGCAGCCAGCATCCATAGTGGATGGGACGACAATGGTACCTGTAAGGGTAATCGGAGAGGCCTTGGGGACAAATGTTAAATGGGAGCCTGAGAGCCAGTCCGTTGTTGTATACGAGCAGCCAACAACACCTGCATCAACATCATAACGTGCTGTAACAAATATTTTGTAAACAAAAAGGGCCCCTGACTAAATGTCAGGCCTTTTTGTTTTACCTTGCAATGAATGATTCCGTATTCTTTTTAATGGTGAGAGGATAGATAGCCTTCATGATACTACCAAGCTATTCGCATTATGTGCTGGTCATGTGTACAATTAAATAGAGAACACTGACAAAAGGGAGTGTTATAGATGGATTTAGGATTAACGGGAAAAGCAGCCTTTGTTGCAGGTTCCAGTAAAGGACTCGGCAAGGCAAGCGCACGGGAGCTGGCACGCGAGGGTGCGAATGTCATCATTTCAGGACGGAACGAAGCAGAGCTTCAGCGGACGCAGGCGGAATTACTGGAAACAGCGAGTGGCCGCGTTGAATATGTAGTTTGCGATGTAACAAAACCAGAAGATATCTCCCAGGCCATCCGCCGTACAGCTGATTTGTTTGGCACCGTTGATATTTTGGTTAACAATGCGGGTGGGCCTCCTGCAGGTACCTTTGATGATTTTACTGATGAAGTGTGGATGCAGGCCTTTGAACAAAATTTACTTAGTCATATCCGGTTGATCCGTGAGGTGTTACCCTATATGAAAAAACAACAAAGCGGTAGGATATTAAATATTGCTTCTTCCTCAGTTAAGCAGCCAATTCCGGGACTAATCATTTCAAATACGCTACGTACTGGAGTCGCTGGATTGGCGAAAACATTGTCTCTGGAATTGGCTCCTCATAATATTCTGGTACATACTGTAGCACCGGGGAGAATTGCAACCGATCGCGTGCGTAGCTTGGACGAGCATCGAGCTGAGAAAACCCAGCAAACGACGGATCAGGTTCGAAAACAAGCAGAAGAGGGCATTCCATTGGGGCGGTATGGAGAGCCTGAAGAGTTCGGTAAAGTTGTTGCTTTTCTGGCGTCTTCAGCTTCATCCTATTTGACAGGGAGCACCATCCTTGTGGATGGCGGAATGATTAAATCGTTATAAAATAAAGAAGCGTGCCAGCCTCAGGTTTAATAGGGGGCTGGCACGCTTTTTTAAAATTTATTTAGGGAGTTGGAAATGTTCATTCAAGGACTGTTCAGCTCTCGCGGCCTGGAAGTTCACAACCCTCATCCGTACATACACCACCTGCATCCTGTTTGGACGAGCTGCCACTTATCATAGTGAAAGGTGAGCGTTCATCCCATGCTTTTTGAAGTGCGTCATGAAATACTTCCTCCGGCTGGGCACCAGAAACGGCAAATTTTCGATCAAATACAAAGAATGGTACACCCTGAACACCCAACTCAGCGCCTTCGGCTTCATCAGCTCTAACTTCGTCGGTAAAACGGTCACTGGCTAATATAGCAGCCGCTTCCTTTTGATCTAGACCAACTTCAGTAGCCAGCGCTGCCAGCACTTCATGATCCCCTGTATGCTTGCCTTCGATGAAAACAGCATGGAATAAGCGCTCGCTCAGCTCCAGCATTTTGCCTTGTGTTTGAGCCCAAAGTGTTAAGCGGTGAGCATCAAGAGAGTTTGTCGGCACCATGGCATGAATATTATACTCAAGACCCGCAGAGCGTGCATTTTCGTTCATTCGATCATTCATAGCCTGAGCCTCTTGCAGACTGACCCCATATTTAGCGGCTAGTTCTTCATTGATCGTTTTACCACTATCTCTCACAGCACCCGGGTTCAATTCGAAACTCTTAAATGTCAATTGCACCTCATCGTGATGTGGAAATTTCTGTAACACTTGCTCCAAACGGCGTTTACCAATATAACAGAACGGACACATATAATCAGACCAAACTTCAATATTCATCAGGGATAAGCCTCCATGTATACGTATTTTATTGTGTAACCGGGAGCATTGCTCCTCACTTTAGAATGTGTATAAAGGTGGAACTTCACTAGTTACAATAAGAATTATAAAGCTAAAGGATTTAACGTGCAAATAATTAATGCTTGTCAAAAAATTAATGCTGTGATATTTTATATGTGTAACCGGTTACACATTGGAGTTGAACCTACACTATGACAACAATTAAAGAAGTCGCCAGCTTTGCAGGGGTTTCCGTAGCAACCGTTTCCAGAGTTATCAATGAAACTGGATATGTGCATGAGGATACACGGCGAAAGGTTGAGGCTGCTGTGAAGCAGTTAAATTACAAGCCTAATGAAGTTGCACGTTCTTTGTATAAAAAGAAATCTAGATTAATCGGTCTTTTGCTGCCGGATATTACGAACCCTTACTTTCCCTTGTTAGCTCGTGGGGTGGAGGATCGAATGCAGGAAAATGACTTTCGGATTATTTTCGGTAATAGTGATGAAGATCGCCAAAAAGAATTGGATTACATGGATACTTTTGTTCAAAATAATGTCGTTGGTGTTATTTCTTCTACCAATGATCCCGATGCCGATTGTTACGCCAAACTGAAGATCCCGGTCGTTTTTCTCGATCGAACTTCCAGTGACAGCCTCTCCGTATATGCAGATGGAGCCCATGGCGGTTGCTTGGCTGCTCAAGAAATGGTTGCACGCGGCAGCAAGCAAATTACAGTCATGCAGGGCCCTGCACATATTCGTCCAGCACAAGATCGTTTTCGCGGGGCGGTTGAAGAGCTTCAGCAATCCGGAATTGCTTACCATGTGGTCGAGACAACGTCCTTTTCGTTCAAGGAGGCCGAGTCGTGGGCCAAAGAGCTGTTTAGCAAGTATCCCGATACGGACGGAGTTATCGCAAGTAATGATATCGTGGCTACAGCGGTGATGCATGAGGCACATAGATTAGGAAAGAAAATCCCGGATGATGTTCAAATTATCGGGTTTGATGATATACCATTAAGTAGTTTGTTATTCCCGCCTTTGTCAACGATCCGACAGCCTGCTTATGAAATGGGCTGGGAAGCAGCAGGACTACTCATTCAGTTGATTGAGCAGTCGCAAGTAACGAAGTCAAGTGTACCTAATCTTCATTCGAAAGTACTTACCTATTCAAGCATACAATTGCCCGTCAAATTTATAGAACGGGATACAACGAGAAGGGTGGATAATGATGGCTAAAATTTCGATTATCGGAAGCAGTTCTATGGATCTCGTAGTTACTTCGTCCAAACGTCCCGGTGCTGGTGAAACGGTATTGGGTGAAAGCTTCACAACCGTACCTGGAGGTAAAGGAGCCAATCAGGCAGTAGCCGCAGCACGACTCGGAGCCGACGTTACGATGATTGGACGAGTAGGGGATGATCATTTTGGGAAGCAGATTTTACGTAATTTTGAAGAAAATCATGTTCATACCGATTATGTGAAACCGGTTACACATATGGAAAGCGGTACAGCGCATATTATACTAGCTGAAGGCGATAACAGTATTGTCGTGGTAAAAGCAGCGAATAATGAAGTGACACCCGCCTATGTGGAAGAAGCGCTTGACGTCATCCGAAGTTCGGATATTGTGCTAATTCAACAGGAAATACCAACAGAAACGGTTGTTTACGTAAGCGAGATTTGTGCGAAATACCAGATACCCTTGTTGCTGAATCCAGCCCCGGCTCGTGAAGTGGAGGAAAGCGTAATTGCGAATGCGACCTACATTACGCCTAATGAGCATGAAGCTGCCATTATGTTTAAGGATTTAAGTCTTCAAGAAGCGCTGCGCAAATATCCCAACAAGCTGTTTGTGACTGAGGGCAGCAACGGTGTACGGTTCTTCGACGGAGAACAGGAAGTCGTGGTTCCTACTTATAAAGTAGAAGCTATTGATACGACAGGTGCAGGAGATACGTTTAACGCTGCTTTTGCAGTGGCTTTAGCTGAAGGAAATTCGCTGGCAGACAGTGTGAAATTTGCTAATCGTGCTGCGTCATTATCCGTTACCAAATTTGGAGCCCAAGGTGGAATGCCAACCCGTCGTGAAGTGGAGGAGCAAATATAATATGAAGAAACATGGAATCCTAAACAGTCATATATCCAAAATACTGTCGGATCTCGGCCACACTGACTATATTGTCGTGGCTGATGCTGGCTTACCTGTTCCTGAAGGCGTTACCAAAATTGATTTGGCCCTTAAACTGGGTGTTCCATCCTTTCAGGACGTCGTTGATGTCATTGCAGCAGATATGGTGATCGAAAAAGTAACGCTGGCCGAAGAAATCAAACAAGAAAATGAACAAGCATTACAGTATATTATGCACAACTTTGCAGGGGAGCAATTAGAACAGCCACAGATTAGTAAGCAAGTTGCCGTCATTGAGTTTTGCTCTCATGAACAATTCAAAGAGTTGACCCGTTATGCAAAGGCGATCATTCGTACAGGAGAGGCTAAACCGTATGCCAATTGTATTTTGCAGGCAGGAGTTCATTTTGGATAAATCAATGTTGAATAAAAAGGAGGGTACAGCATGCAGATTCAAATGAAAGGAATTCACAAAGCCTTTGGAACCAATCAGGTACTGAGTGGTGTTCACTTTGATCTTCGTGAAGGAGAAGTACATGCCCTCATGGGTGAAAATGGTGCAGGCAAATCAACGCTGATGAATATTCTAATCGGACTGCATCGGCGAGATGAGGGAACGATCATCATTGACGGCCAGGAAACCTATTTTGCTGACCCCAAAGAAGCGGAGCAAAAAGGAATTGCTTTTATTCATCAGGAACTGAATGTGTGGCCGGAGATGACTGTGCTGGAAAATCTGTTTATCGGCAAGGAAATGACATCCAAGTGGGGCTTACTAGATAGCTCCAAAATGAAAGCGCTAGCAAATGAACAATTCAGCAAGCTTTCGGTAAACCTTCCATTGAACGGTGAAGCAGGCGAGTGTTCAGTGGGTCAACAGCAGATGATTGAAATTGCCAAAGCACTCATGACAGATGCTAAAGTTATCGTGATGGATGAGCCGACAGCCGCCTTAACCGAACGGGAAATTCAGAAGCTATTCGAGGTTATTACTTCCTTGAAAAAAGTTGGTGTTTCGATTGTGTATATTTCACATCGGATGGAGGAAATATTCGCGATCTGTGATCGGATTACCATCATGCGTGATGGGAAAACGGTGGATACTCAGGCGATTCCCGATACGAATTTTGATGAAGTTGTACGGAAAATGGTAGGTAGAGAGCTGACTGAACGCTATCCGGTAAGAACGCCCGCTTTGGGAGAAGTGGTGCTGGAGGTCAAAAATGCCACGCATAAAGGCTTGTTTGAAAATGTGAATTTTACTGTGCGGTCTGGTGAAATTGTAGGTTTTTCAGGCTTGATGGGCTCGGGACGAACCGAGATCATGAGGGCGTTATTTGGACTGGATGCTTTGGATCGTGGTGAGATCCATGTACGTGGAAAAAAGGTGACTATTCGCAAGCCGGATGACGCGGTGAAACTAGGGATTGGCTTCATTACAGAAGACCGAAAAGATGAGGGCTTGGTTCTGGATTTTTCCATTCGGGAAAATATGGTGCTGCCAAATCTCTTCAGCTTTACCTCAAAAGGATTTATTTCAGGTAAAAAAGAGTTGGATTTTGTTAACACTTTAATTAAGCGCTTACAAATTAAAACCCAATCGGGTGAAACAACGGTTCGCAGTTTGTCAGGTGGTAATCAGCAAAAGGTGGTTATTGCCAAATGGGTAGGTATTGGTCCAAATGTACTCATTCTTGACGAACCGACGAGAGGTGTGGATGTGGGAGCCAAGCGGGAAATCTACCAGTTGATGAACGAGCTGACCGAACGTGGAGTCGCGATTATCATGGTATCCTCGGAACTCCCTGAGGTACTCGGCATGAGCGATCGTATTGTCGTGGTGCACGAGGGAAAGATCAGCGGAGAGCTGAGCAGGGAAGAAGCCACACAAGAAAATATTATGACGCTAGCTACAGGAGGACAGTGATATGACAACTATGAATGAATCAAAAAGCAGCAAAGGCTTTCAAATGTCACAAATCACACAGAAGCTTGGCCCGTTGTTGGGACTCATTATTTTGGTGATTATCGTATCGGTCTTAAATCCCAGCTTTTTGGAACCGCTTAATATTTTGAATTTATTGCGCCAGGTATCCATTAATGCGTTGATTGCGTTCGGTATGACCTTCGTTATTCTCACAGGCGGAATTGATTTGTCAGTCGGCTCCATATTAGCACTATCCAGTGCGTTTGTCGCAAATATGATGCTGGCCGGGTTCGATCCTATTTTGGCGATTATCATCGGTTGTGCATTGGGTGGCGTGATGGGGATGGTCAACGGCTTGATGATTACAAAAGGTAAAATGGCTCCGTTTATCGCTACACTAGCAACCATGACTATTTTCAGAGGATTGACACTCGTTTATACCAACGGTAACCCTATTACAGGACTCGGAGACAGTCTGGTATTTCAATTGTTCGGACGTGGCTATCAGTTCGGTATTCCGGTTCCAGCGATTACGATGCTCATTACCTTTGCTGTCCTGTGGATCATTTTGCATAAAACACCCTTCGGACGTAAAACGTATGCCATTGGTGGTAATGAGAAGGCTTCGATTGTATCTGGTATTAAAGTACCGCGTGTAAAAATTTGGATTTACTCTCTGGCTGGAATGCTCTCTGCATTGGCGGGAGCTATCTTGACTTCGCGTTTGAACTCGGCGCAACCGACAGCAGGTACTTCTTATGAATTGGACGCCATTGCGGCTGTCGTATTAGGTGGAACAAGTCTCTCAGGAGGACGCGGACGAATCGTAGGTACATTAATTGGTGTGCTTATCATCGGTACGCTAAACAATGGCTTGAACTTGTTGGGGGTTAACTCTTTTTATCAAATGGTGGTAAAAGGGATCGTCATCGCTATTGCTGTATTGATTGACCGTAAAAAATCCGCATAATACACCTAATTTGCGTAGAAGGAGACACATAAATATGAAAAAGCTTACATTAATCATGACTGCCTTGCTGCTCCTGCTCATGACAGGGTGTTCCTTGGAACCGCCCGAATGGGCGAAACCTAAAGCGGCCGCGAACCTGAAGGACATCAAAATCGGCTTATCGATCTCAACGCTGAATAATCCATTCTTCGTCTCTCTCAAAGACGGAGTTGTGGCAGAGGCCAAAAAACAAGGAATGCAGGTTATTGTTGTGGATGCACAAAATGATTCGGCGAAGCAAAGTAATGACGTGGATGATCTGATTCAACAGGGAGTAAACGCGTTACTTATAAATCCGACAGATTCGTCGGCCATCTCCACAGTGGTACAATCAGCGAATGCATTGAACATCCCGGTTATTACACTGGACCGTTCTGCTGACAAAGGAGACGTAAAAGCACTTGTTGCTTCAGACAACGTAGAGGGAGGACGAATGGCTGCCAGATATGTGATTGATCAAGTTGGAAAAGGTGCCAAAGTGATCGAGCTGGAAGGTGTTCCAGGAGCATCCGCTACCCGTGAACGTGGGAAAGGCTTCCATGAAGTAGCAGATAAGGATCTGAAAGTCATAGCTAAACAATCGGCCGATTTTGATCGGACGAAAGGTTTGAACGTGATGGAAAATCTGCTGCAAGGCAACCCGGACGTTCAGGCAGTATTTGCCCACAATGATGAAATGGCGTTGGGTGCGATCGAAGCAATCCAAAGCTCAGGTAAAAACATTCCAGTCATCGGTTTTGACGGTAACGAGGATGCGCTTAAATCAATTAAGGAAGGAAAACTGACAGCGACTGTAGCTCAGCAACCCGAGCTTATTGGTCAATTGGCGGTGCAGGCAGCTAAGGATGTACTTCAAGGTAAAACCGTGAAAACATCCATTCCCGCTAAGCTGGAGTTAGTGGATCAATCGAAATAAAAAGGGCGCTTGACCCACATATTAAGCTATTCGGACTGATGCTGTAATGCGCATCAGTTCTTTTTTTTGGCTATTCTACGATGACGATACATACACATAAATGGAAGTTTTTTATTTTTGTATTGTAAGAAGAGACGGTAATAGATAGAATAACAATTGTATGATAATGAGAATCACTATCATATTATGATTGTTTATATCTAAGGAGGACGTATATTGTGCAACAAAGGTACAGATTAAAATGGGAATCCATGCTTTGTCTTGTGGTTCTTTTGATGGTTGTATTGAGTGCATGTGGAAACGCAGTTAGCAACAACCGGGCAAACGACAAGACCAGCACTAATGATCCTTCCGGGCAATCCAAAACGGTTGTCATGCGCGAATATACTGATGCTACCGGCAATAAGATCAGTATCCCTTCAAGTCCGCAGCGAGTCGTCACGACTCAATATTTGGATGCGATGCTAACTTTAGGTGTTAAGCCTGTAGGGGCTGCTTCTCATGTGTTAGAAGACGACTATTTAAAAGGAAAAATTGACGGGATTGCTGATATTGGGAACCCGACGAATGTTGAAAAGGTACTGGAGCTACAACCTGACCTGATCATAGCAACAGAAGATACCCCTCCAGAAGTGAAAGAGCAGCTGAAGAAAATTGCTCCTACGGTAGCCGTATCGTTTGGAGATGGGGATGTATTTAAGCAACTGCGGGATGTCGCAGCTGTGCTGGGTAAGGAGAAGGAAGCCGAGCAGTGGATCGCTAGTTTCAACAAAAAGGCTGAAGAAGGTCGAAAGAAGCTGGCTGGAAAATTCAAAAATGATGAAACGGTCACCATTTATATGACCTACGGTAAGGATGTGCTCAGAGTATATGGGGCGCGAAATGTAGGACATGTCATTTACCGTTCACTGGAATTGAATCCTCCTGAGTACATACGCCAGAAGCTGGCGAAGGACCCGAGATTTAATTATGTTTATGATGTTATTTCAATGGAAAAGCTGCCTGAATTGTCAGGAGACCGAATTATTATGCTGGTTTATGATGAAGCGAGCAAGGACGGAATGCTTAAGCAAATTGAGCAAAGTGCACTGTGGAGAAATCTCCCGGCTGTCAAGAACCACAAAGTGTATTTCATCAAAGCCGATCCGTGGTTTACGTACTCACCGCTAGCCGTTGACCAATCGCTGGATGAGGCCGTTAAAATGTTTTCCGTTGATCCGAAGTGATCAGTTTAATTGAAATTAGAAAGGAGAAGTCATGACTATGCTTAGACGATTTTTTGAATACTACCGTCCTTACCGGACTTTGTTCATCATTGATTTCTCTTGTGCCTTGCTGGCAGCACTGCTGGAGTTAGCTTTTCCACTTGCAGTCAACCGGGTGGTCGATGATTTGCTACCCAGTGGGAACTGGAAATGGATTTTATATGCCTGTCTAGCTCTACTCGGTATTTATGTCATAAGTGCTGCGCTGAATTACGTAGTTACCTATTGGGGGCACAAGCTGGGTATTAACATCGAATCGGACATGCGTAAAAAGCTGTTTGATCGGGTACAAAAGCAATCTTTTCGCTTTTTTGACAATAACAAAACAGGGCATCTCGTGTCACGTATGACCAACGACCTGATGGATATTGGGGAAATTGCCCACCACGGACCCGAAGATTTGTTCATCGCGTTGATGACACTGGGGGGAGCCTTTGGAATCATGCTCGGCATTAACTGGAAGCTGGCTGTACTGACTTTCATCATTGTACCCCTCATGATTTACTTGTCTCTTTATTTCAGCCGTAAAATGTCTGCTGCATTCCATCGTATGTTTTCTGATATTGCGGATTATAACGCTCGTATTGAAAATAATGTCAGCGGGATTCGCGTTGTTCAAGCGTTCTCCAACGAAGCACATGAAATGGAACGTTTTGCTGAGAATAATGGACGTTTTCGTAAAACGAAGCTGATCGCGTACCGGATTATGGCCTGGAATTCCTCGATTAGTTTTATACTAATGAAGCTGGTTTCATTGTTTGTTCTTGTGTGTGGAACATGGTTTGTTATCGAAGGGCAGATGACCTACGGGGAATTTATCGCATTTGTGATGCTGTCTAATGTATTCCTGGGGCCAATTAAACAAATTAATTCTGTCATCGAAACGTATCCGAAAGGGATTGCCGGCTTCCGACGGTACCTGGATTTGCTGGAAAGTGAATCGGATGTAGAAGATCTGCCTGGGGCCAAGGCGGTTAGCCATCTTAATGGAGATATTCAATTTGCAGGTGTAACGTTTGGTTACGAAAACAAAGATAAGGTATTACGCAAAGTAGACCTATCTATCCATGCAGGTGAAACCGTAGCACTTGTAGGTCCTTCAGGAGCAGGTAAAACGACACTTTGCAGTTTGTTGCCTCGCTTCTATGATGTCGAGGAAGGTAGCATTACCATTGATGGGATGGGTATCCGTGAAATGAAGCTGGATTCGCTGCGATCCATGATTGGTATCGTACAGCAGGATGTATTCCTCTTTGATGGAACGATTCGTGAAAATATTGCTTACGGTAAGCTTGACGCTTCGGAAGAAGAAATCTGGGATGCTGCTCGTCGAGCTCAGATTGAAGACCTTGTTCGCTCATATCCGGATGGTCTGGATACAATGATCGGTGAGCGAGGTGTGAAGCTCTCCGGTGGTCAAAAGCAACGTTTGTCTATTGCCCGGATGTTCCTTAAAAATCCGCCTATTCTCATTTTAGATGAAGCGACATCAGCATTGGATACAGAGACAGAAGCCGCGATTCAGCAGGCGCTGACAGAGCTTTCCCAAGGTCGCACGACACTCGTTATCGCACATCGTCTGGCAACAATCAAAAATGCTGACCGCATTATCGTAGTTGCAGATCAAGGGATTGCCGAGCAAGGCAGACATGAAGAGTTATTGGCAGTAAAAGGAGCATATAGTCGCCTGCACCAAGCTCAATATGGAACGTAAATAGGCCGATATGACACCGTAAATAGAGAGAGGAAGATTGGGCTTGACAAAGAAAATGTGGATTGTGATGATGCTTCTGTCAGTCATTTTAGTTCTTACCGCCTGTAGTGGAAACGTGAAGCAGCCGGATGAAAAGCAGAATCAAACTTCTAGTGAACAAAAGTCAGAGGAAATGAAAACAGTCAAAACGATTCATGGAGATATTAAGATTCCGGTTCACCCTCAGCGGATTGTAGTAGATATGTACCAGAATGATTTACTAGCACTAGGGATTAAACCTGTGGGAAGTGTTAAATATTATCTGGATAATCCGTTTTCGAAGGATCTTGTACAAGGCATTGCAAGCATTGGAGACCGCGGTAGTGTATCCATTGAAAAAGTATTGGCTCTACAGCCGGATATGATTCTGATTGGTTCCAAAGATGCTTCTGAATATGAAAAATATAGTAAAATTGCTCCGACCATCGTCATTCCTTATGGAACGTACAAGAATGTGCATGAGGAACTGACAGCTTTTGGTGAGCTGCTTGGAAAAGAACAGGAAGCCCAAACATGGCTTGCCCAATACGATCAGCGGATGCAGGCCGCACGTGACAAGCTAAAGGGAATTATTCAGCCTGAGGATACGTTCACCGTAATGGAAGCTTCGGAAAAAGAATACTATGTATATGGTGATAATTTTGGCAGAGGAGGACAGGCCGTATACAGAGGACTCAATTTGACACCTCCGCCGCTTGTCCAAAAAGAATTATTAGGTGAGACTCAATGGAAGTCGGTGTCAAAAGAAGTCATTAATCAATATGCAGGCTCTTATATCTTTCTGACGGTTAACAAGGATTTGAGAGGTTACAAAGGAGACAGCATATGGAAATCACTGAATGCGGTCCGGCAAGGTAAGGTTTTTGAGCTTCAGGAGGATCGATATTGGTACTTCGACCCGATTGCCATTGTAGGACAAGCTGAGGAAATCGCAGATATGATCGTCCAGCGGAATAAAGAGAACGCCGCACAGAAGTAGTCGTTTCGGTGTTGTTCGCAGCCCTTTGGTATTTATGCCGAAGGGCTTTATTTTTTCACAATAGGGTAGAGCATTAGGCACTCCTCGAAATTTGCTATTGAAGCTATTGCCACATTAATTTACAATAGTAAAGATTGCGTGATAATAATTCTCATTATCAACATCATCTTCAACACAGTTCGTGATAGCTACATACTATTCAACAGTAAGGGTGAACAATAGTTATGAAATTATCAGAATCATCAGATGGCCCCGCTCAAAGTAAACATAACCAGTCGCCGACTCAATTCCACTCGCGACCTTGGGCGGCTACGCTTATCCTGACAGTTGGGCTTGGAATTTTAGCGTTCGGTATCGCGCTATCCCTATCTTTTGGTGCAGCCTCTATTAGGCTAGAAGAGGTATGGAACGCTGTTTTTCATTTTAAACCCGAGTTGCAAAACCATCAAATTATTTGGGAAATCCGTCTACCTCGAATTCTGGGTGGGGTTTTAATCGGTGTTTGCTTTGCCGTTGCAGGTGCAATTATGCAAGGAATGACTCGAAATCCACTTGCTGACTCGGGCTTGCTTGGACTGAACTCGGGAGCCAGCTTGGCGATGGCGATTTGCTTTGCACTTTTTCCGGGTTCTTCTTTTTTACAATTAATGTTGTATTCCTTCGTTGGTGCAGCTCTGGCTGTTGTGATGGTATATGGTACAAGTTCTATATCCAAATCAGGTCTCACGCCAGTTCGTCTTGTATTGGCGGGTGCAGCTGTCACGGCATTGCTGTCTGCCTTAGGAGATGCGATCAGTTTGTACTTTAATGTTGGACAGGATTTGGCTTTTTGGTATGCCGGAGGGCTTAGTGGAACCAAGTGGGTTCAGCTCGGTATAGTTTTGCCTTGGGTTGTGGCAGCTTTTATCGGCGCTCTCATGTTGTCGCGCTCCATTACGCTGCTTAGTCTGGGAGACGAAATTGCATTGAGTCTTGGTCAGCGAACTGGGGTGGTAAAGGTAGTCGGGATGATTCTTGTTCTGATTCTGGCGGGTGCAGCGGTGTCATTGGTTGGCTCTATAGGTTTTGTGGGATTGATTATTCCCCATATAACCCGCAAGCTGGTTGGCGTCGATTATCGCTGGATTATTCCGTGCTCGGCCATTATGGGAGCTTTACTCATTGTGTTTGCCGACCTGGCAGCCCGTATGATTAATGCGCCTGAGGAGACACCAGTGGGTGTACTTATTGCCTTAATTGGGGTTCCGTTCTTCCTTTATCTGGCACGTATGGAAAGGAGGGCACTGTAAAATGAATAACGTTACGAATGGGGCTATTGCCAAAGCTAGTCATCGTAAAAAAATCCATGATTGGATGGTTGTTGTCATTCTGCTTATATTGCTCATTGCTGCGTTCACCATAAGTGCAAATACGGGAACCATCCGACTTTCGCCAATGGAGCTATTTAGAACCTTGTTTGGGCAAGGGACTCTACAGCAGGAATTAATCCTATTTGAATTCCGATTGCCACGAATGGTTATTTCCCTTCTAATCGGTGCAGGCCTCGCTGTTTCTGGCTGCATTATGCAGGGAGTTTCGCGTAACGGTCTAGCGGACCCTGGTATTCTGGGGATTAATGCGGGCGCCGGGCTGATGGTCATGCTGTTTGTATTGCTTTTTCCATCTATGCAAACTACGAATTCATTGTTTTTACTTCCCGCTCTTGCGCTGATTGGATCAGGAGCAGCTGCTATTCTGATCTACGCGCTTTCTTACAAGAAAGGCGAAGGAATTTCCCCAACAAGGCTACTGCTGAGCGGGATTGGTGTAGCGGCGGGTATCAGTGCTGCGATGATCATTATGACTCTTAAGCTGACACCTGAAAGCTACACGTTTGTAGCTAATTGGTTAGCAGGAAGCATCTGGGGCTCAAACTGGAAATTCGTAATGGCTCTGTTGCCTTGGCTGATTGTATTACTTCCTTTTGTATACTACAAAGCAAATGTGATGAATGTGCTTAATCTGGGGGATCAGACCGCATCGGGGTTGGGTACACCTATCGAAAAGGAACGTATTCTCCTTCTGGCTGCTGCGGTTGGATTGGCCAGTTCTAGTGTTTCGGTTAGTGGCGGTATCGGCTTTGTCGGTTTGGTGGCTCCACATTTGGCGAGAAAGCTGGTGGGCCCGAAGCATAAAATGTTGCTGGTAACCTGTGCTTTAGTCGGAGCACTCCTGGTACTTGTAGCGGATACGATCACACGATCTTTACCTTTACAGAAAGAAATTCCGACAGGTTTGATTGTAGCCATTCTTGGTGCGCCATACTTCTTATATCTGCTGAGTCGCTCCAAAGGGTAACATCCGAAAGAGTACTACCTGTCAATTAAAGGCTACACACAACAAATAACCTTCAACACCACTAAGGAGAAGTGGGGCTGAAGGTTATTTTTTCATTTGATTAGCAGCCTTTCATCTCAACGGGAAGTATTCAAGGCATGAGAGGTTTGATGCAGCTCTCTGATCATTTTATGCAACGTGTAATTTTCCTGACGTGTCACGCCGTGTTGATTTTCCTGAACCAGCAATTGATGGATGTTTCGTTTTAGAATTTCACTTCGACGTTCCAGCATTTCGGTACTCATAAATAAATGAACACTCCCTTTGTCATGAATAAACCTACATTTTTGAAATGAGCATAGGTCGAATATAAGGTTGCCTTTCGACTTCTTTAAGTATATCGTGCTGAATGATCAAGGGAAAACGGAGCTAGACTGCAAATTACTTTTTCTCATCATCCATGCCGTGTCGACAGCGACTCACCCCATGAGTTCTTAGATATACTTCCTGATGCTGGCGATAACAAGGGATTAGGGGCAATTAACTTAATGTATATAATTTGACTGTCTCATGTTTTCTGATTTAAAGGCTATCATGGGGAGTTGGGGTTCTTGTGTGGAACATGACGGTTGGACAGCTCGAATAATAGATCATTCGATTTGTGTTCAATATGAACATACAGTTGCGATAACAGAGGATGGTCCTCAAATTCTGACACTGCTATAAAGTAGTAGTGCCTTTCTGGTTACTGGCGAACAAAATTATAACGAATATGAACCGCATTTATGCGTTTTTTTAATGCTAAATGCTTTCGCTCGGCTGCTAAATAAGGGGGAAAACGCTCTATTTACCCTTGAAAAGCGTTTAAAAAACAGCGTATAATATAAATTATACGCTGTTTAGGTTTAAAACGACTTTTGGAATCTCTTCTGCGTAAGATGTCGATTGAATTGTCGATAAAAATAAGACGAAAATGATCGTTTTACAGTATATTTCGGAATATGAACTGAATTGGAGGCGAGCGGGATGAAAAAAGAGTTGCGACATGTGGAGCTCGATACAACAGAAGAAATTGATGAAATATATACTGAGGAGCTGGAAGCTTTTTTGATTTGGATGAAGGATGCTGGATATACGATACATACGCAAAAAAATTATATAGGGGATGTGAAGCAGTTTTTACGCACGTTGCGTGATAAACCACTCGATCAGGTGAAGAAGATTCATGTTATGTCGTATTTGTCTAAAGCGCGGGAGGGAGGAGCCGGAGATAGTACGCGGAACCGGAAGCATGCAGCGGTGAACAGTTTTTTTAAAGCGCTACAGGAATTTGAGTTATGCAGCACAAATCCGGCAGCGGGAATTAAAAAAGCAAAGACTGAAAAGAATCGTATGCCCGTCTATCTGGATGAAAAGGATATTCATCCGTTTTTGCTCGCGGTGGAGGGGAAATATGCAAATCGTAATATGGCAATTTTTCTGCTGATGGTCTACATGGGATTGCGGGTGGGGGAGGTTCACTCATTGAATGTCTCGGATTACAGTCGAGAAAGACGTACCTTAGATGTGTTCGGTAAAGGACGTAAGTGGCGTACTCTCCCGGTACCGGAAGCCGTGTGTGATTTTGTGGAGCATGCGTTGGAGGAAAGATTGACGCCGTGGAGAGGTAAAGAGGATGCGATGTTTGTATCCCAAAAAGGTCGCCGTCTGGCAGTGCGCACCATTCAACAGATCGCTACAGAAACGTTCGAAAGATTCCAGCAAGATAAGAGTATAGAACGCCGGGAGGCTTATTCCAGCCATAAGCTGAGACATACATTTGCGACAATGCTATTGCGTAAGGGAGCAGATCTGCGTACCGTACAGGAGCTGCTAGGGCATTCATCCATTCAGACAACCACAGTATACACACATGTCACTGATCGGGAAAAAGAAAAAGCAATGGATAAGCTGGATATTCAGATACCAATATCAGGATTATAAGTACAGCGTGAAAGTTGAGATTAAATGAAAATGAGTTTACATAATAATAATTATGTAAACTCATTGGGCAGAATTACATCCTGACTTGAAAATCACATCAACGGCATTAGGTCATTACAATCATGAACGTAGTATTCTTTTTCATAGCGTTAGTCTTGTTTTTGATTGATTTGTTCCAAATGATGCCGCAAATGCTGAATATAATCGTCAACTAGCCACTGTAATGTTTCGGTGGAGTGGTCATCTTTTTGAAATCTTTTCTTAGAATCGAATGATGTACATGAGTTTAAAACATTTATGATTTGCTTATTCAATAGTTTCCATAGATGTATGACATCCACGTAAGAGAACACTTCCTGATACTGATTAGCTGCCACCCATTCATTTTGCGCATACGATTCAATTTTGATAGGGGATGTTGAATGCTTAATCATGATAAATCTTCGATGATTCTCGCCAGTTCTTCAACAGCATTCTTCAATAGACTAGCCTCCTTATTTTAATGATCGTCTTATGATTAGCATTAGAATAATTCAAAATAAGCTGGAAAGCAATGGTGAATTAAAGGTTAGTATGATATTGCCTTGACGAAAGCTAACACAAATTTATTTAAAGAAATAAATTTGAACCTGGTACTATGGTAGTTAATTTAAATGAGGGCGTTCTCATGAAAGAAGAACATCCCTATCAATTTTTTGAATCCTACAAATCTAAGCATAAGATGCCTTTGTATCCTAACGTTAGAATGATAACAAAAGTGATTATTCGATGAGTGCCGGATTGAGTAATACAAATAAGAGGGAAACCGTTTAGTTTACATAATATATATTATGTTTTTCGTTGTGGTAGAATCTGCAAGTGGATCGCTCTTGTTAAGTGTCCGCTTGCAGATTCAAGTTTCACTGACAATATAAAAATAGCTTATTTTTCAGTTGAGAATATACCGGTGCGTCTATATTTCATTTTCTGGGGGAGATTCGATCATCACTCCTTCGACATGCTTGCGTCTCAGCAGTTTCCGTTTTTTGCGGTTTTCCTTGGTTTCTAAAACAATATCCAGATCATAGTCGTCAGGATACAGTTCAGTAGCAGCGATGTGAAGGACGAGCCTCTTTTTGTTAATGCTCAGTTTTTGTCCTTGGATCAAAATTCCGACATTCCCCCGTTCATCCTCGGTTTTGTATACAATTCCAGTTCGATCCAGGTAGCCTACATAAACACTATCACCAAGGGCAAATGGCTTGGTTTTGAGAGGAAGTTCTTGTTTCCTCCGTTTTGTGGCTGTATCGTCAAAAGCCGCTTTTTTAGGAAGAGACTTATTTGCATCATCAGACATTTCATCATCAACACAAGGGGGAATAACAAACGATTCCTGTGTATTTTGAGATGCTCTGCCCGCAGAAATGGCCTCGGAACGCTCGATAATACGTGTCCACATGCCCAGCTTCAGGGCAATTGCATATGCGTAGCTTTCTCCGGCCTCTCCAATGCGAAGTCGGTACAAAGGCTGTAGCGTTTCGGTATCAAACTCCATACGAGCATTCTGAAATCCCGGTGTATTTTCAGCAAAATGCTTAATTTCGCTAAAGTGCGTTGTAGCCACTACTGTCGCCCGGCGACGATGGAATTCTTCTAGCAACGCGATAGAGAGACCTACTCCTTCTCCCGGATCGGTGCCGGATGCCATTTCATCAATCAGGATCAGAGTAGAGTTGCCTGTTGTCTCTAATATGCTAATCATGTTGCGGATGTGTGCAGAAAAGGTGCTCAAAGCATGTTCAATGCTTTGTCCATCCCCGATGTCTACCACAATTTCCTCGAATACAGCCATTCGGCTGCCATGCAAAACAGGTACCAGTAGCCCAGATTGCACCATTAGTGTTAAAAGACCGACGCTTTTGAGGGCCATCGTTTTTCCGCCTGTGTTCGGTCCGGTGATGATGAGTGAGGAATATCCTTCGCCAATTGAGAAATCAAGCGGCACCATGGTATTGGACATCAACGGGTGACGTGCACCTTGGATGTCTATAATCCCGTTAAGGTTAAGTTCGACAGGGATAGCATCCAGAGTCATGGCGTATTTGGCTTTTGCCAATAAAAAATCCAATACACCTACTGTCTCTGTATTGATGCTTAGTTCCCGGTTGTATGACTCAGCCATTGCCGTCAGGTCTCCCAGCACTTTCATTTCTTCTTTTGATTCTTCTGCCATGTTCGCGCTCTGATCGAATTGCAGATTCGTAATCTCGGCAGGTTCAACGTAAACCGTTTGACCACTTCCTGATTCATCCAGTACATTACCTTTCACTTGTTTACGGAATTCTTTTTTGATTGGAAGCACGTAACGGCCATTGCGCTGACTAATCATATTTTCTTGCATAATGGATCGGTGACGGCTGGTGAGAGAGTCAAGTTTTCTCTTGATACGTTCTTCAGTAACCGCAATTTTTTTGCGAATTTTAGCTAGTTCTTTACTGGCCATATCCGTCACACGTCCCGAATGAATACATCTTTCGATTTCGGATAAAAGTGGCTCCATGCTATACATGGAAGATGCATAAGCGCTGACGGTTGGAGCAGCGTCCGCCTTGGAATGCATATATTTTATCAGTTGAATACAGCTTCGAATGAATTGAGCCATATGAGAAAAATCACGCTCGCTGAACATATACCCGGTTCCGAGCAGTTGAAGAATGTGCTCCATACCTTCCAACGAAGGAACAGGAACGCTTGCTCCGTGGCGAATGATCTGTAACGCTTCGTTCGTTTCGTCAAGACGAATCTTAATGGTACGGATATCAGTAATTGGCCGCATAGTAGCAGCGTGACGCTTACCCAGGTAAGAAAAAGCACATTCAGAAACTCTTGTTTTAATTTGATCATATTCCAAACGCAGCATTGTAGTTTCGTTCATGAATAAATCTCTCCTTTGGTTGTGTGGTGTAAGGATTTAGAAAACCTTGCTGTTAAAATAAAAAAGGGCGGAGAATGAACAAAACGTTCATTCTCCGCCCTTAAGGAAAGAGGGAATTTATCTTCAAATAAGCCTGTTATTCAACTTTTGTAGTTCCGAGTTCCGTGTTTCCAATTCATTCACGCAATAGTTCTTTGCTAAGATATTGGGATCGTGAAAGGAAGACGTTTAAAGGGAAGTTACAAAATCTGAAAACAAAAAAACCGCGCTGAACACAGCACGGAATAGGGCCTAGATGAAGATAATCCCGAAGGCGATCTATGATATCCGCATGTTCTTAACTAATATCAGGGTAACAATACAGCAACAAACAAACCTGTCCCCGAAGGGTACAAGCGCCTGATGATACTCCCTGAATATGCAATTGCTTAGTTAAGAACGTTCACCGACATCAAAATCTCTCCCTTAATTGAAGATATAACCATACTATACGATTGGACAGGCGTTGAAGTCAAGTCCTACTTCTTTAATACGCTACAATGGTGATCATTATATTAACATAACATATATTATGTATACTCGATATCTAATAAAGTTTTGTTATCTATTAAATGATAATGAGAAGGATATTCAACAGGCTATTAACCGCCTTGTCCAAGGTAGAACGGTCATCGCTATTGCTCATTGCCTCAAAACGATACAAAACGTAGACCGTATTGTAGGATTGGACAAAGGAATGGTCGTGGAGCAGGGACAACATGATGAGCTGTTGGATGATAACGGCCTGGATGCACGATTGTGGAAAAGACAGCATGAAGGAAGAGAGTCATAATCCGTCTGAAATTATGATACAAACATTAAGAAACCGCCCCGGAGGATGGCATATCACCTCTCCAGGGGCGGCTTCTTGTGCTGCTATTCAGAATCATCGGCTATGACAGCTTGTACAGGCCGCCTGTCACGAAGCAATGCTAACAACAGCGTCGCTCCGACCAAAAACAAGCCGGCGCTCACGGTATATACGGTGTTCAGGGAGGATTCGTGTTTGAGTGTTCCGCCAATACTCATACCGACGACCATCATCCCGGAGAACAGGGGAGAGAGGGCACCACCGACGCGGCCGATAAAAGCAGCTTCGGCGTTTTTCATCATCATTGTGTTGATACCGATATGAATGCAAGGATAAAATAGGCCGCTAAAAACTTGTAGTGCCATGGTCAGCACAATATTGTGCGACCATCCGACTCCAAATGTTGTCAGTGTGCTGACCAAAAGTCCGACCACCAGCAGTAATTGCGGCTGTACTTTTTTGGCAACCCCCATAATCAGACCGCCTCCCACCAGCATAGCCGCTCCGTTCGCCATTAATGGCCATTGCAGGAATTCCTTGTTTTGTCCAAGGTTCTCGATGGCGATAAAAACCATTAATGGTTGAATAAGTCCGACTGCTAGCCCAATTACGGTGAATGTTCCCCCAAGCGTGCGAAGTGTGCGGTTATTCCATACATAACGTATTCCTTCTTTAAGCTCTTGAATGAAATGAGGGGGTTGATCATCTATCTCAAGTGCTTGTTCATCTTGTGGAATACGAGTCAGGACAAGCGCCGAGATGAGAAACAATATTCCGGTTATAGACATTGAAATGAAAATTCCAAAGTATTGATAAATAGATGTACCGATAACGGGGCCGATAACCATAAATAATGCCATGAGAGATTGAAAAAGGGCCATCACTCCCTGAAGCTGTTCTGGTGCTACATGCTGCTTAAATATCTTCATCGCAGACGGCTGAGAAAATTGAGATAGAATGGCCGAAAAGAAAGTGGACAGCAAAAGCACCTGCCATGACCCGTACCATAATGCCAACAAGACAATAAAAATAGAGGCAGCGGACAGCAAATCGCAACTAATCATGGTCCGTTTGGGCCGCCAACGGTCCGCGAATGTTCCTCCAATGATAGCGAACAGAAAAATAGGCATGAATTCAGCAACTGAAATGAGCGACACGTATACGGGATCATTATGAGTCAAATCTGTTACATACAACAGTATGGCAAAGTTGCGCACCCAAATGCCCAAATTTAGCAGCGCATTGGAGGCGATTATGGTCCTTATATATGGATTATTAAACAACTACAAACTCTCCTTTCCTTTTCCAGGGTACAAGATCCTTGAGATGTCATTTTAAATAAACAAAAAATATTTTTGTCTATGTAATAATAGATAATATAATAAATTAACTACTATTTAGTCAAATGTTTTTTGAATCATGAAGAAAGTAGAGCATAGAAAATAAAGAGGTCAATGATCGTTAAGAACGTGAAATAGAATAGTAGTAAAAGTACTCACTTTAAACTTGTGAATTAGGAATGATATCTAATCGAAAAATTAATTTACATAATAAATATTATGTTAACTAAAAATATTTATCTTAATAATAGGCGGCTGAATCCGATGTACCTTTTAAAATCATAGTGATATAATTACGCGTACATGCCTGAAAAGGAGCGAATGGAACGTAAATGAACTTTCAAGTGGATTTTTTATCTTTTTTTGTAATTCAGGTAGATGGAAAAGAAGGACAGGGTGGTAAGTCCTATAAGCATTACGCTACGATGGACGACTACGATTATGACGAAAGCGATGTTAAAAAATTTCTGGACGGGGAATTTACTCGTATTAGCAAGCGGAAGGTTGAAAAAAATCCCAGCACAGAGCAGGCACCGACCAAAATCGGCCGCTTTATCGTCGAACCCGAGCATGAATTGAGCAGTAATCCGAATTTTAATATGTTCGCCCGACTGCGGGCAGCAGAGGATAAGGAAGATTTTAAAAATGCTTGTGACGATCTGGTGCGGATGTATCTGGATACGAGCGCAGTACGCGGCGGAGCGCTGATCATTGTACAGGCAACCTTGAATACACACTCGGATGATCCGTTTATTTTTGTGCTTAAATGTGATTTCGAGCCTAAAATTGCCAGAATTACTGAAAGCAGTCTGGTGAGTGAGGTCGAAATGGCTATTTCTGCCCGTAATATGAAATCCATCATGTATCCTTACATGCTTGAGGAGGGGATGAACGATGAGTGGGAGCTTAAAATTCACCAGTCTTCGCATGCCCGGTATTTTGAAGATTTTTTGAAATTCGTGACCTATGAGCAATCCATGCCGGAAATCGTCAATGAGCATGTCATGGGCTTCGTTCAGAATTACGTAGAAACCAAATGGCCGGATGCATCTAATGAGGAAAGACAGCAGGAAGAGCGCGATCTGGAATTGTGGGCGGCGAGCGAAAAGCGGGATCTGCAAGGGAAATGGGAACCCCTTCAAGTCGTAGAGGCTGCACAGCATATTGTCGAGCTGAAACCAGAGATTGAAGTGCGTTTCAAACTAGATGATACGGCCGTGCGTGGGCTACTGTCCGACTTTGGCGCCAAGCTGCATATCACGAAACTTCATGATCGATATGCACTTATTATTGAAGGTGACGCATTTACGTTTGAAAAGGGATTTTCACCGATTGAGCTGCTTCAACCTGAATCGTTTGAAACGGTGGCTGAGCGGCTAAAAGAGAAACGCCAGCATGAAAATGAGTATGTGGATGGCGATACGCCACCTTGGTAATTCGAATGCATAGCAGGACGACAAACTGAACTTTTACATTTATAACGACTAAAAAACTGGCCTCTCAACGGATATTACCGCTGTGGAGGCCAGTTTTGTTTAGCTTTTATGTTCCCGATCTACACATGAACTTTGCTAATTTGATCTTTCAGCTTGTCCGCAGATTGAAGCAACTTTGCACGTTCCTCGTCATTGAGCGGAAGATCCAAAATTTCACGTACTCCATTGTGATCTACGATACTTGGAACGCCTAAATATACGTCAGATACTCCGTTATAATTTTCCAGCAAGGTGGACACATTAAGTACCGACCCCTCGTCTCCGAGAATGGCGGCTACAATTCGGTCGAGAGCCAGCCCGATAGCATAAGAAGTTGCGCCTTTAGCATCTATAATTTCATAGGCAGCATTCTTGGTATTTTCAAAAATTTCATTTTTCGTTTCTTCACCCAGTTCAAGCGGAGTTCCAGCAACGTTGGCTGTGCTCCATACAGGTAACTCGGAGTCACCGTGTTCTCCAATAATATGAGCGTGGATGCTTCGTGGATCGATGCCCTTTTGCTTCCCGATCAAATAGCGGAAGCGTGCGCTGTCCAGCAACGTTCCTGATCCAATGACTCTACTTGAAGGCCAACCACTGCGTTTCCAAGAGATGTAGGAGAGAATGTCCACTGGATTGGTTGCGATCAGCAAAATGCCGTGTGTATTGACCTTGACGATATTATCAATAATACTTTCAAAAATTTCGGCATTACGCTTGAGAAGATCAATACGTGTTTCTCCCGGCTTTTGTGAAGCTCCCGCTGCAACAATGATGATATCTGCATTACGGCAGTCTTCATAATCACCCGCCCATACTTTGACACCGCCGAGAAAAGGAAGCCCATGATTCATATCGAGCATTTCACCCTTCGCCTTTTTGACGTTGACATCAATAAAGACAAGTTCTTGCATGCGTTGGCGCAGCAGCAGGGTGTAGCCGGTTGTTGTGCCAACCGCTCCCATGCCGACAATAGCCACTCTACTTCGTTTGTAAGGTTTTAAGCTCATAAAATCCTCATCTCCTTCTCGGGTTGTATACCTTTTCATTTTGGGATATTACTTAAAAATTTATCTTTCCAACTCAGTGTACCCTATATACTAACCCATCGCAAAGAAATATGACATTTTTCCTTGACTTCAAAGGCGAGCTCGCTAATAATTAATCGAATGATAAGAACACGCACTAAAGCGTTGCAGCACCGATATTGACGCATGAAATTATGGAAAGAGGATTCGGCATATGGACTTATTTCGAAAAAAAACAGGACTGCTCCCGCATGAGGAAAGCGGATCTACAGGTCGCTTAAAGAGAACAATGGGTGCCTTTGATCTCACCATGCTAGGTGTAGGATGTATTATCGGTACCGGGATTTTTGTTATTACTGGCAAGGCAGCAGCAGAAAATGCAGGTCCTGGATTGATGCTCTCCTTTGTTATTGCAGGTATTGCCTGCGTACTAGCAGCCTTATGTTATGCGGAGCTATCATCTACAGTTCCCGCAGCTGGGAGCGCTTATGCGTATAGTTATATTGTATTTGGAGAAATTTTGGCCTGGGTACTGGGTTGGGACCTGATTCTGGAATATGGAGTGGCGGCCGCCTCTGTGAGTAGTGGATGGTCTGCATACTTTCAAGGCTTGCTGGCTGGATTTGATATACATTTACCGCTGGCTTTAACCGCAGCCTTCGATTCGACCAAGGGAACCATTATTGATCTACCAGCCGTGTGCATCATTATGCTCATCACACTGTTACTGAGTCTCGGAGCCAAGGAGACGGTTCGATTCAATTTAATAATGGTTTGTGTTAAAGTCGGAGTTGTATTGCTATTTATTGCAATCGGTATCTTTTATGTTAAGCCTGACAACTGGACACCATTTTTGCCTTATGGATTTTCTGGTGTTTTGAGTGCTGCGGCAATCGTATTTTTTGCTTATCTGGGTTTCGATGCCATCTCAACTGCAGCCGAAGAAGTTCGCAATCCGCAGCGGAATATGCCCATCGGCATTATTTCTTCTCTTGCGATCTGCACGGTATTGTACATTGCCGTTTCAGTTGTGCTAACGGGAATGGTACCTTATACGCAGTTGGGGGTAAGTGATCCTGTTGCGTTTGCCCTCCGTTTTATTCATCAGGATTTCGTAGCCGGATTGATTTCAGTCGGAGCGATTGCGGGGATGACCACCGTTTTACTGGTGCTGTTGTTTGGTCAAACACGGTTGATTTTCTCCATGTCACGTGATGGTCTTTTACCCGTTTTTTTATCTAAAATAAATGCCAAAACTCAAACACCGATTCGAAGCACTTGGCTGGTAGGTAGTATTATCGCATTGGCTAGTGGATTGTTCCCGTTACATGCACTGACCAATTTGACGAGTATTGGAACCCTGTTCGCTTTTGCTGTGGTATCGGTAGGGGTTATCGTTCTGCGCAAGAAACGCCCTGATTTGAAAAGAGGCTTTACTGTGCCGTGGGTTCCGTTGCTCCCGCTTTTAAGTGCGTTGGTTTGCATCGGTCTGATGCTTCAGCTTCATATTAGCACCTGGATTGGATTCATTGTGTGGCTCCTGCTTGGATTGCTGATCTATTTCTTCTATGGATACCACAAAAGTTTGTTGAACCGTAAATCCTAATAAATTTTAGTATAAAAAGCCGGCATCCTGCACTTTTGTGAAGGGGCCGGTTTTTTTTGTCATTACGCGAAATGTGTCACATAGAGGTGTTTATGGTATAATTCTGTTTCAGATAAGCTTTTGGCACGTGATTACAGCATGCCATCGAGGGAGGATTTTTATATGAAACTGCGCTGGCGTGCGCTCTTGGGGGGAGTACTACTGCTGATAGGTATTCTGCTGACTGCCTGTTCTGCTGAAGCCCCAGAAACGTTAACAAAACCTCCGATTGAGGAACCTGATGATCAGGGTCAGACGATTACTATTAATCCACCAGTGACTCCAAAGGTGGGCGATCCCAACGCCAAATATGTAGTTCAGACGCGAATAGCGGATTTTCATTTGATTGATAATAATAAAGGGTTAGTTTGGGGAGTTACCCATAATGAGCTCCGACTTTATGATACTCATGATGGCGGAAAGACATGGAATAATATTTCCCCCTCCGAAAACGTCCAATTTCAAGACAAACTTGAATATGGAAAGGACATCAGTTTCACTGATTCGCGTCATGGTTGGGTTGTCCGCCAAAATTTGGACAAAACAGCAACCGTCATTCTGAGAACAGCAGATGGAGGACAGAGCTGGGATGTTTCAGCGCTTCCAAGCGGGGATCATGTGAGCTCGATCCAATATGTAAATCCAACTACTGGCTGGATCATGGCATATGTAAAACTGAATGAGCAGGATCAACAAAAACTGTTGTATCACACCACTGACGGTGGAGCCACGTGGAATAAAGTTGCGCAAAGTTCTGGTATGACATCCAACAAATCAGGCTCAGGTTTACCCGATCGGGGCAGTCTGGCCGGGATGAGCTTTTCTTCCAACAAGCAGGGATTTGTAGCGATCAATCTAGATAACAGTGTTAAGTTGTACAAGACTTTGAATCAAGGGAAAACCTGGACGCCGGTAGCTAACAGAATTCAGGGCTGCCCTCAGGCCAAAGCAGAAGCCCAGCAGTCTCTGAAAGGGAGCAGTACCTCGTATTGGATTCCAGTTCTTTGCTCTGGGGTTAACGGCACAAAATATAATGGACTGTTTACAAATGATACAGGGGCCCAATGGAGCGATGTATCTTTGGGTCTGAGTAGCAACATTAATTCTATTATCCCTGGCCGTACGTTTCTAAACGAAAAGGAAGGGTGGATCATAACCGAAACCGGATTGACCCGTACATTGGATGGGGGGAAGACGTGGACAAGTCTCACAGGCAACAAAGTGCTACCCTTGAAGCTAAAAGACTACCCACGATCGGTCAAGCTCCGTTTCGCCTCTTCTTCGGTGGGTTGGCTGCTTCTGGAACGCCTTGATGACAAGAAGTCACTGCTGCTGAAAACGACGGACGGCGGTGCGAACTGGAGAATTTTATAATCGCTATAAAGGTGATTGCCCTGGGGTATTTTTCTCAGGGCGTTTTATTTTTAAAAAATTTAAATTTTATACGACTATATGTGAAAAAAATCACAAACTAACGAATAAGCCGCTGTTATACTAAACCTGTAAACAACGATAGGAGTGATAATCATGAGAGCGAATCAGGATCATATGTTAACCCAATACTACCTACAATTTTGTTATACTTGCCAGGATGCCTATGGTTGCACGACTGAAGAGGACTGCAAGCAGTGTGCAGAGCGTTACGCTGAAGACGAAGATCATGAAGCTCTGGATGAAACACAACGTTATCTCCAGCTTGTACATGTGTAAATCAATGAATCATTCTGATATCGCCATATCTTGAGCCTCCCGGATTATTCCGTGGGGGCTCTTGGCGTTCTTGAGGGTTGCTATCAAATTTGGGCAGGAACATACATATACTGTTATGGAAAGCTTAGGTCAGGTCAGGATGCCCGGTCGTTTCCCTGTGGAATGCCTGGCGGAGAGGAGTGCGGTGCATGGGTTTTGAATCATTATGGATGTTCGATTGGCTGGGCACGGTACTGCCCGTATTTTTCGTTGTCGTGTTGGGTATTGTCGTGTTGTCTGCAGGCAGGGAAGTCATGGAATGGAGTCGGAATAAAAGGCAGCCTGTACTGACGGTCGGTTCCCGAATTACGGCCAGAAGGACACATCTCCAACAGAGGCGGCAGGAGGAACAAGGGACTCGCACCTATACTTTCTATTACGTAACCTTCGAAGTGGAAAGTGGCGACCGGATGGAGTTTAAGGTATCTGGGGAAGAATATGGTCAATGCGCTGAAGGGGATGAGGGACGGCTTACTTTTCAGGGTACAAGGTATATCGGGTTTCAGCGTCTTAATCGCTATAGCTTGGAACAGGTTAAAATGTAGAATTCAGTCTAATTATTTTTGGATTCATTTACAGCCTTCTGTAAGAAACCAGGGTAGGGGGCTGTAGATGTTTCTTGTTCAGCACATTTTGGTACATATATACTAGAACAGAGTAGTTCAGAGGAGGAATGATTCGTGTCATTTGAGGGACAAGTTGTTATTGTAACAGGAGCGGCGCATGGCATTGGGAAAGAGGTCGCTTTTGCCTACGCTGCTCAGGGTGCCCATGTTGTATTTGCGGACTACAATGAGGAAGAGGGTGCCGCAGCCGCTGCAGTAGCCCGGAACGAGGGCTATCAGGCCATTTTTATTCCTTGTGATGTACGGAAGGAAGAAGATATTGTGGCGCTAATCCGTGCCACGGTAGAAGAATACGGCACGATTCATACGCTAATTAACAACGCAGGCGTATCCAAATGGAAATCTCCATATGAGTTAACGCTAGCAGAATGGGATGACATTTTGAATACTAACGTACGCAGCTGTTTTATTGCCACTAGGGAAGCAGCTAAGGTGATGAAACGAAACGCAGAAGGTGGCTCTGTGGTCAATATGACCTCTACACGAGCTTTCATGTCAGAGCCGAATACAGAAGCCTACGCGGCATCCAAAGGAGCCATTGTGGCTCTTACGCACGCGATGGCCATATCACTAGGAAAGGACGGGATTCAGGTCAATTGCATCAGTCCAGGGTGGATTGAAACCGGGGATTATGAGCAATTGCGTACAGAAGACCATCAACAGCATCCGTCTGGGCGAGTAGGAATCCCTAAGGACATCGCACGGGCCTGTCTGTATTTGACACAACCCGGCAATGATTTTGTAACTGGTACGAATCTGGTAATAGATGGTGGCATGACGCGTAAAATGATTTACGAGCCGTAGTAAAAGCCTAAATGAGTAGTCCCAATTTTGGGGCTATTTTTTTTGTTTTTCTGGACTGTCACCCATTGGGCATTTGTACCATATGATAGGGTATGTGATGGAGAAGCGAGGAGGGGACGCGTTGGCTGTAATCAAGACCAACTCAGAGGATGTAAGGACACTCGCCCGATTGATGCGGGCAGAGGCCGAAGGAGAAGGAGAGCAGGGGATGCTCATGGTTGGCAATGTCGGAGTAAATAGGATTTTGGGCAATTGTCTGGATTTTCAGGGGATTCGCCTTATGAACGATATGGTGTTTCAAAGTCCAGGCGGATTTGAAGCTACCCAAAAGGGGTACTTTTATCAAAGAGCCCGTGACCGTGACATTCGTCTTGCCCGTCGTGTCATTAATGGGGAAAAAATACGCCCGGCGTCCAATGCATTATGGTTTTTCAGACCGGCAGGAGACTGTCCGAACACCTGGTATAACCAGACCAATACCGGACGTTTTAAAGCCCATTGCTTTTTTAGCCCGTCTGTACAGGATTGTCCTGCCGTCTATTAGAACGCTTCAACATGAGTTTGAATAATTTAAAACCATTTTAGGAGGAATTTACATGATTTCACAGCAAGCTTACCGTCCTGTTTCTTATCCTGCTGGTAGCGGGTATCCCGAATGGCCCAGAGGGATGAATCCGGTCGGAACTATGCAGCCCATCAGCACCTTCCCCCCTCAGGTTAACAGCGGTAGTGCGATGACACCGGCTGGTATGGTGGTACAGAGCCAGACTCCACAATTTGAGCAATCATATATTGAAAACATTTTGCGCTTGAACTTGGGTAAAACAGGTACCTTTTATATGACGTATGAAAATAACCGGGAATGGAATGCGAAAATATTCAAAGGTATTCTGGAAGCAGCGGGTCGTGACCACATTATTATCAGTGATCCGGCTACGGGCAAGCGGACGATTTTGCTGATGGTGAATCTGGACTATGCTACTTTTGATGAGCCATTGTTGTACCAATATCCCGGCGTCATCGGGAATCCGGGTGCATCCCCGGTTCGCTGATGCCTTTATATATATGAGTCTACATCCTCTGCCAGACGGCAGGGGATGTATTTTGTTTATAATCTTTCTTAAATATAGTAGCTTTCTTGGTGGTAAGCGGCGAAAACGAGAGCTTTACGACCTAAATGATAGTGGAGCTGTTTTTTCTGACATTGCTTGTGGTTTGACTGTATAGAGTATAGTTATATAATTAAATATAAGCTGATGAATAATCTAATCATTTATGCGGAATATGGCTTTGGAAGCCGGAAGGAGTGAATGTGTTGGGAAGTTGACGCTGCTTATGATGTGTTATCGTTCTGTCTATGATGAAACTATCCGAAGGAGGTGCGCCTGTCTGCCGTAATGACGGCTGATGGGGAGCATATTGAGTGACCCTTTACCGAGTATGTTTAACTTATTTATTGTTTTTGCATTAGTACTATTGAATGGTTTTTTTGTATCTGCGGAATTTGCCATGGTGAAGGTCAGAGGCAGCCGTATTGAGACTTTGGTGGAGGCGGGCAATAAAAAGGCCGTATACGCCGCCAATATGTTACACAACTTGGACGCTTATTTGTCTGCCTGCCAGTTGGGTATTACACTGGCATCGTTGGGACTAGGATGGATCGGAGAGCCGGCCATCGCACATTTGATCGAACCTGTATTTACAGCCGCTGGATTAGGAGCGGTATATGTGCACGGTACTGCCGTGGTTATTGCATTTATTGTTATTACGATTCTGCATATTGTGTTGGGTGAATTGGCGCCCAAAACGATAGCTATTCGTAAATCTGAGACCATTACGCTGTATTCAGCCATGCTGATGACTTGGTTTTACAAGTTGATGTATCCATTCATATGGGCGTTAAATGGAATGGCGAACAGCCTGCTGCGTTTATTCCGTCTGGAGCCGGTATCCGAGAATGACGATTCCGCGCATACCGGAGATGAAATACGCATTCTGATGAAAGAAAGCAATAAGAGCGGACTAATTGATAATACGGAATTGGCGCTTGTTGATAATATATTTGATTTTACCGACACGACCGCCAGGGAAATCATGATTCCGCGAACTGAGATGATCTGCTTATACAGTAATGAGTCCACAGAAGAAAATCTCGCGATTGCGACGGAAAGCATGAGAACCCGTTATCCAATCTGCGCCGAAGATAAGGACCATATTATCGGCTTTATCCATATTAAGGACCTTCTGCGGGCGAACACACTGGATACCCGTACGATGATTCGACCGATTCTTGCTGTCCCTGAATCTACGCAAATTAGTGATCTGCTCAAACGCATGCAGCGTAGCAAGACGCAAATCGCAATTTTGATTGATGAATATGGCGGTACATCGGGTATGGTAACGCTGGAAGATATTATGGAAGAAATCGTTGGTGAAATTCAGGATGAGTTCGATCAGGAACGTCCGAGTTGTGAGCAGATTAATGACGAGGAATTTTCCATTGACGGCATGTTATTAATTGATGAAGTGAACGACCGCTTTGGGCTGGATCTTGATCATGAGGATTATGATACGGTAGGGGGCTGGCTATACTCACATGTCGAGGTTATTCCCCCACAGCCTGGTCAGACTGTAATGTTTGAGGGATGTATGTTCACGGTAGAAGAAGTTGAAAACAAGCGGATTTCACGTATTCGGCTGATAAAACAGCCTATCGTCGTGGAAGAAGCAGGAGTCTCATAACGGAATAAACCTAGAGAGCGACCTTGAACGATGTGGGGTCGCTTTTTATTTTGTCTCCTTTACAGAATGGACATGAATTGATATGATGTTCGTGTGATTGTCAACCTAATTATAATTATTTGGGTTGACAATAAAAAAGGAACTTCCTCTTCGTTGAAAATCTTATCCATTTACATGATCATTAAATTTTGGGAGGCAAGAAGGTATGAATTTACTAAACGAGGTTATAGATTGGGGCTCGTTGGCTGAAAAAGCAATACACGGCAGCCGTGTATCGCTGGAAGAAGGCATAGCGGTACTGGAAGCCGATGATGAGGAGTTATTACCGATTATGCAAGCTGCATTTCGAGTACGACACCATTTTTACGAAAAAAAAGTAAAGCTCAACATGATCATGAACGCCAAAAGTGGCCTGTGCCCAGAGGATTGCGGTTATTGCTCACAATCTATCGTATCCACGGCGCCTGTGAACAAGTATAGTATGTTGGACAAGGAATCACTGTTGGCTGGAGCTAGGGAAGCAGTTGCACGGAGAGCAGGGACGTATTGCATCGTAGCTTCGGGCAAGGGCCCAACAGATCGGGAGCTGGATCAGGTGATTGAGGCTGTACAAGAAATTACTCATACAATGCCACTCAAAATTTGCGCTTGCTTAGGGATTCTCAAGGGAGATCAGGCACGGCGGTTGGCAGAGGCTGGGGTACATCGATACAATCATAATTTAAATACAAGTAAGGCCAACTATCCCTCGATTACAACCACACATACATACGATCAACGCGTCGAAACTGTGAAAATGGCACAATCTCACGGAATGTCTCCATGCTCTGGCGTTATTATCGGGATGGGGGAAACGAATGAGGAAATCGTTCAAATGGCTTATGCCTTACGGGAGTTGGATGCTGACTCTATTCCGGTTAACTTCTTGAATCCAGTCCCCGGAACCCCATTGGAGGGAGCAAAGCGAATATCACCTATCCAAGCTTTGAAAGTGCTGGCACTGTTCCGATTCATCTGTCCATCCAAAGAAATACGCGTTGCAGGTGGACGAGAGTTGAATTTACGCTCATTACAACCGTTATGCCTGTATGCAGCGAATTCAATTTTTGTTGGAGATTATTTAACGACAGAAGGCCAAGAGGTCACATTTGATCATCAAATGATTGAAGATCTTGGTTTTGAAATTGAGATGTGTGCCCTTTCAACCGTATAATAGAAATTGTACAAACTTGGAAGGGAGAGTTAAACAATGAGCGAAAAAGTATTTATTAGTCCAGGTAAATATGTGCAAGGGAAAAATGTGATTGATAAAACAGGTGAGTATGTTAAGCCATTAGGCCGTACTGCCTTGGTTATTGCGGACAAGCTGGTTTGGGAGATTGCAGCCGACCGCGTGGTAAAAAGTCTGGAACTGGCTGATATTACAGCAGTTAAAATTGAATTTCAAGGGGAAGCCTCCAAAAACGAAGTCAACCGTATTGTGGATCAGGGACGAAGCGCCCAGGTCGACATTGTCATTGGTGTAGGTGGCGGTAAAACGCTGGATACCGCTAAAGCTGTAAATGAACTTCTCGGTTCCTCAGTTGTGATTATTCCAACGACTGCTTCTACAGATGCTCCTACTAGTGCACTATCCGTTTTGTACACCGACGAAGGTGCATTTGATACGTATTCCTTTTTCAGTAAAAATCCGAGCCTGATCCTGGTGGACACAAAAGTCATATCTCAAGCACCGCCCTTATTCCTCTCCTCAGGCATTGCAGATGCCATGGCGACGTGGATTGAAGCCCGTGCGGTCATTGAAGCTCGCGCAACGACAATGGCTGGTGGTTTGCCAACCTTGGCGGCAGAAGCCATTGCGTCCAAGTGTGAGGAAGTTCTTTTCGATTACGGACTGCAGGCATACGAATCCGTGAAACGTAAAGTCGTTACACCTGCGCTTGAAGCGGTAGTGGAGGCGAATACGTTGCTAAGCGGTTTGGGCTTTGAAAGCGGCGGTTTGGCAGGCGCACATGCGATTCACAATGGTTTTACCGTTCTGGAAGGAGATATTCATCACCTAACACATGGTCAGAAGGTAGCTTTTGGCACCTTAGTCCAGCTTGCCTTGGAAAAAAGACCTTTGTCCGAGGTGGAGCGGTATATTGACTTTTATCTAAAACTCGATCTGCCTGTCACGCTGGAAGACATTAAGCTACAGGAAACTTCCCGAGAGGATTTGTACCGGGTAGCTCAGGCTGCTACCAAAGAAGGCGAAACTGCTCACAATCTACCATTTGCTGTCACAGCGGATGATGTGCTTGATGCAATTTTAGCGGCTGACCAGTATTCACTTGCCTATAAGGCCAAAATTGGACATAGAAACTAACTCCATACGAAATAAAGTAGATTCAAAGGCCGCTGATCAGCGGCCTTTTTTCCATTATTTAACTTGCAACTTATGTTATGATTTTTATGGTACATAATCAGGAAATGCCGGGAGTATATTTAGGGCTCCCCTAAAATTTGAGAGGAGTTTAGCGATGGCAAAATGGAACGTAGAAGATCAAGGTATTCAATATACTATTGAGTACAAGCGTGGCTTAACTGGCGGGAGAATTATTGTGAATGGAAGCGAGCAGAAGGTTAAAAGCCAGAATGCATTTTTGAACTTGATTGATTTTCCTATTAAATTGAAAGAAAAAGCTGTAAATGTTGTTGTCATTGGTAACAAAGCGGATTTAGCTGTGGACGGTGTATATCTTGGGTCCAATCAACCTTATGTTCCTGTGAGTAAAGTTCCGGGCTGGAGTTGGGCTTTTGTCGTGGTCAGCTTGGTTATAGGATTGCTATTTTCGGGGATTTTCGGTGTGTGTATAGGAATATTGGGCAGCATGTTTTACGTGAAATCATCTTTATCCATGCATCAAACCACCAATCGAAGAGTTGTAAATTGCTTTATTGTCTTTTTCATCATCAGCGTGATACAAATTGTTTTTGGAATTGCAGCGAATTCTTGGATTAACACGTTGTAAAATAGATCAACTTAGCCTAAGGTTGAAGCAAGAAGGCTCTCACGCATGAAGCGGTGAGAGCCTTTTGCTGTGTTAGATCGCCCAATTTCCTTTACGGAAGATAGGTTCCTCAGTACCGTCCTCAGTAACGCCGTTGATGTCCATTTCACCTGAACCGATCATAAAGTCGACGTGAGTCAGACTGGAATTCAGGCCGTTGGCAGCCAACTGCTCTTGAGTCATATCCTTGCCGCCTTTAAGGTTAAATGCATAAGCATTACCGATGGCCAAGTGGTTAGAGGCATTTTCATCAAACAACGTATTATAGAATAAAATATTTTTATCAGAGATAGGTGACTTGTGAGGTACAAGAGCAACCTCACCCAGGTAGTGTGAACCTTCATCCATTTCTACGAGATGCTGAAGAGTTTCCAAACCGGTTTCTGCCTGTACATCGACAATACGTCCATTTTCAAAAGTCAGTGAAAAGTTGTCGATGATATTTCCGCTGTAGCTAAGTGGCTTGGTGCTGCTGACCTTACCGTTCACTCCCGTTTTAAGCGGAGCTGTAAACACTTCCTCAGTAGGCATATTGGCTACAAAAGTATGTCCCTGTTGGTTGACGCTTTCAGCCGCTACCCACAGATGATCTTTTGCCAATTCGATGGTGAGATCTGTGCCTGGAGCCAGATAATGCAGCTTTTTATAGCGTTTGGCATTTAAAATATCAGATTTACTGGAAAGGGTTTTCAAATGCTCTTTCCATGCCTCCACGGGGTTATCCAGATCCACACGCACGGTGCTGAAAATGGCATCCCACAGTTTATCCATTTGCTCGGAAGCTGGCAGATCAGGGAATACTTTGGCAGCCCATTCTGCAGAAGGATAAGCAATCAGAGACCAACTGAATTTGTCAGCCATTTGATATTCGCGGTATTGACGTAATTCATGTGACCGCACGCGCTGAGCAGCAGTAATTCGGCTGGACGGAATCCCCTGAAGCAAATCCGGATTTTCTGCAATGACATGGAGGACAGCTGCGCCATTTTCGACCTCTTCAGTCATTTCGGCTGCGTACCATTTGGGAGCAATATTAAAAGTTTCATCAGGAGCTAGTTCATACTGTAATCGAGTAATGGTCTCATCACTCCATTTTACTGTAACCAGCTTGGCTCCGGCAGTATACGCTGATTTGACGATAAGTCTCACGAGTTCGGCGGACAAAATTGGTGCATGAACGATGAGTGTCTGCTCAGGATGGACATTGGCGCCGACCCGAACGGCTAACTCGGCATATTTTTGCAATTTTTGTTGAAAATCTGACATGTAACTTTCCTCCATTTCACGAAAAGCCTTAAATAAGGCTTGGGTAACTTGCACAGTTTTTTTGCAAATTCCACACATAGCTTATATATTGTACAATGTAACGAAAAGGTTCACAAATTAGTTTTGGTACTATTTAGTGAAAATGAAAGGGCGGATAGATGAATGACAGAGCAAAATTCACCTCAGGAAGTGAAAGAAGTACATATTCAACAGGCACAAATGACAAGAGATGAGAATGGTGCTTATTTGGGCCAAGTGGTATTTGGAGTAGACGGGCAGAGTTCTGTATATGAAATCACATTCCACAGTAAAAGGGGAAAGGAATGGGATTACAGTCTCCATTTTGCGGGAGAGCCACGGGTGGAGGAAGAGATGCTGCAAATGGATAGCTGGATTGAAGAGAACGATGATTTATTCGACTATTTGCTAGATACGGCATGGAGCAAATTACCCGAGTAATGTAAACATGGTCTATTTTCGTGACAAGCGGATTATATTTAGCAGTGTCCGCATAATCTGCTGACATGGGGGAAGCCTAAAGGTCGATATTAACAGTAAATTCCATGTGAATAGGAGGGTGAAGCTTTGGCAAATCATCTGTTCACCGAAGGAATGACGGCAAATGAAGAGGCTGCTCCCGATCTCCTGAGCTTACGGACGCTATTTGTAAATATGTGTTTTATTGGGGAGCCAGGAAGCCGTTCCTGGGTGCTGGTGGATACGGGGATGACAGGATTTACGGACTCGATTATACGCCTGGCAGAGGAACGGTTCACTGGCCCTCCGATCGCTATTGTGCTTACACATGGTCATTTTGATCATGTAGGTTCGGTTATTGAGTTGGTACAGCATTGGGGTACACCTGTTTATGCACATCCTTTGGAATTACCTTATTTGACGGGAATGAAGGATTATCAAAAACCTGACCCTAGTGTAGGGGGAGGTTTAATGTCGGGCATTTCCTTCTTATACCCCAGTGATGCTATAGATCTCGATGATCGCATCACCTCCCTGCCCCAAGATGGCAGTGTCCCTGGTGCCCCTGGTTGGAAGTGGCTGCACACGCCAGGACATACGCCTGGTCATGTATCGCTTTTTCATGAGCGAAGAAGGTTAATGGTGGCCGGTGACGCTTTTATTACGGTGAAACAGGAATCGGCACTGGCCGTTATTTTACAGGAAAAAGAAATACACGGGCCTCCTGCGTATTTTACAACAGATTGGCAAGCTGCGCAGCGCTCGGTGGAAATGCTGGCCAAGTTAAAGCCTGAGATTGCAGTTACAGGACATGGTCATTACATGCATGGTGCTGAGCTGACAGATCAGCTAGAGCGACTGGCAGGAGATTTTGAGCACATGGCTGTACCCAAACAAGGGCGTTATGTGTAGTCATGTGTGAAGGACGATGCCTTGCGGGGCATCGTTTTTTTTGTGGACGTGGAATTTTTTTGCTCAGCATGGTATAGTCAAGCCAAAAGCTAAACGCTTTCATTAAACATCGTCATTTCATCAAGGAGGATTTTTTGATGACACAACAACATGCTGCAATTGGTGATCTTTATTATGGAATACCGGCGATTCGTCTTAAATTTGGACGATATGAAGCGGTTGCCCTGCCGGGAAACGGCGCAAATCTGATTTCTTTTCGTGACAATGAAACGGGATATTCTTTTCTGCGTGAGCCAGATGCTGAGAGCATAGAGGCTTTTAAGCAAAGCCCGTCCGTTTACGGAATTCCTTTCCTGTTCCCTCCGAATCGGTATGAGGATGGAAAATTCCTGTGGAATGGTGTTACATATGAGCTGCCGATAAATGAAGAGGCGACCCACAACCATCTGCACGGCTTTTTACACACTGTTCGGTGGGAGGTCGAGGACTACGGTTCCGGGGAGCAGGGCAGCTATGTGGTAATGAATCAGCATGTAAGGGAAGGACATCCCATGTTCCGCTATTTACCCTTCACCTTTACCATGAAACTAACGTACAGTCTGGACGAATTTGGCCTGCATCAGCGTTATGTGATCCATAACGAGGGCGATCAACCGATCCCCAATTTATTTGCCTTTCACACAGCGATTCGCGTTCCGTTCGTACCCGATAGCTCGCCTGAGGACTACAAGATTAAGGTCACAATCGGTGAGCGTCGTGAGCTGACGGAACGGTTGTTGGCCACAGGTCAGTTCCAGCCTTTATCTCCGGAAGAGGAACTGCTGAAGACGACGGGAGTTAGTCCTTATTTTGCCTCTATGGATAATCATTACACGGCAGCTCCGCAAAATGGACGCAACTACATGGAACTGACACACAGTAAGACAGGTGCTACCCTCGTATACGATGTAGGTACAGCTTATAAGCATTGGATGATCTGGAATAACAAAGCGAACAAGGAATTCGTCTGTCCTGAGCCGCAAATGAACATGATCAATGCACCGAATCGTCCGGACTTGCCTGCGGAGGAGATCGGATTGATAGCACTGGCTCCAGGCCATATTTTTGAAGCAACCAGCCGTTTGTATTGTATTACACCTAATAAATCGAAATCCTAGCATTTAAATTTATCCTTATAGGCCTGTATCGTGTCCAACGGTGCAGGCTTTATTTGGGGTTGTAAAGCACAGGTAAGGGCCAATGGGGAAGGAGGACGAAAAAGGTTGCAGAATGCCAAGCAGTCATAGTATGATACGAAACAGGAGATGATCAGATGAATTTTCCTTTTCAAGCCGTCAAACGCAAGCAAATCGCCGATGAAGTAGCTGAACAGCTGCAACGAAAAATTGCTGCTGGTGAATGGGATGTGGGCACTAAGATTCCAAGCGAACCTGAGCTCATGAAGCTATTCGGAGTCGGGCGATCTACAGTACGTGAAGCGGTTAGCGTTCTGGTGCATGCCGGTCTATTAGAGAAAAAGCAAGGACACGGAACTTTTGTTTGCCAACCGACAACTTCTCATGAGCCATTGGATTACCGTCTAAGCCGTGCTGAAATTATAGAGGTTTATGAAGTGCGGAGTGTGTTGGAACTAGAGATTGCCAGATTGGCTGCGTTACGTCGTAAAGACGAGGATCTACGCTTGATGCGTGAGGCGCTGGATCGTCGTGCTGCAACCCTGGCCGCTGGAGATATGAACGGGTATTTGGATGCGGATATCACTTTTCACTTGGCTGTTGCCGGAGCTACACGCAATAAGGTGCTTACAGATGTATATGGCAGCTTTGTAGAGGCCATTCGCAAGGCGTTGAACAATCTCATTACCGATCCGGCGATGCAAAATCATTTTACTGTGCAGCATGAAAAAATATATGAAGCAATCCGGGATCAGGATGGCAAGGCTGCCGAGCTGTATAGTATTCAACATTTGGACGGCACCAAGCTGGAGCTGCAAAAGCATATGGGAAGTTCATAATTTTTTTACTTTTAAACATCAGATGATCTGATGAATAAAATCTTTAACCTTCTACTTGAGCATCTCCTAAAATCAAACCAAAGGTGGTATCTGTATGCGCAAAATATGGGTGTTGGACACAACGTTAAGAGATGGAGAACAATCACCAGGAGTTAGCTTAACTAGCACGGAAAAGGTGGAAATTGCCCTTCAGCTGCAAAAATTAGGCGTAGATCGGATTGAGACCGGCTTTCCAGCAACCTCGCCTGGTGAGATCACCAGCATGCAGGAGATTGCCAAACAGGTTACCCAAGCGACACTGGTTGGTTTTGCGCGCTCGAAAGAACAGGATATTGATGCGGTCAGAGAGGCGCTACGAGGAGCAGAGGATGCCTGTCTTCATTTGTTTCTGGCTACCTCACCTATTCACCGCCACCATAAGCTTCGAATGGATAAAACGAAAGTATTAGAGACCGCTGCTGCTGCCATTCGTTATGGACGCAAGTATTTCAGCAAGGTAGAATTTTCAGCAGAGGACGCCAGTCGTACCGAACTGGACTTTATTTGTGAGGTCGTAGATATGGCGATTCGTGCTGGAGCGACAGTCGTCAATTTACCGGATACGGTGGGATATGCCTCGCCGGATCAGTTCGGTGAAATGTTTAGAATTGTAAAACAACAAGTGCCCGGTATCGAAAAAATACAACTTAGCACACATTGTCATGATGATCTTGGTATGGCAACAGCTAACACGCTGGCGGCCATCCGTAATGGTGTAGACCAATTTGAAGGTACCATCAATGGCATCGGTGAGCGAGCCGGAAATACACCTATCGAAGAAGTTGCACTGGCCCTTGACACCAGAACCGAGCTTTATGGTGCACAAACGAGTCTGGTTTTGGAGGAACTGTATGCTACCAGTCGCCTGGTGAGCAAACGAACGGGGATGTCGGTGCCGGGAAACAAGGCCATTGTTGGAGCCAATGCGTTTGCTCACGAGTCTGGTATACACCAAGACGGAATGCTTAAAGAGCGTACAACATATGAGATCGTGTCCCCTGAGCGTATTGGTCTGAAGACGAGTAAACTTGTGTTGGGCAAGCACTCGGGTCGACATGCATTTAAAGAAAAACTGGCGGACATGGGCTTTGATGCTTTGACGGAGGAACAGCTGCAAGAGACGTTCCGCAAATTCAAAGCATTGACGGATAAGAAAAAACAGGTGTTGGATGAAGACTTGCTCGTCCTGATGGACGAAAGCCGCAATGCCTCGCCTCAAATGTACACACTGGATTCCATTCAGGTGTCTTATGGTAATCAGTCGGTTCCAGTCGCATCCATTCGATTGGGTAAACAAGATGGGACAGCAATTGATGAAGTGGCAATGGGTAACGGTTCTGTAGATGCGATTTTCCATGCTATAGACAAGGCCAGTGGTGAAGAGGTGGAGTTGGAGGATTATTCGATCCAATCTGTAACTTATGGCAAAGACGCATTGGGGGAAGTGCACGCCATTTTGAGGCAAGGAGAGTACACAGCTCTGGGAAGAGGCACAAGTACTGATATTTTGGAAGCTAGCGCCAAAGCTTACATCGATGCGCTGAACAAGCTACTGGGCAGAAAAGAAGTGCATGCCAAAAGCAATATCACCATTAGTTGATCCTAGTGGTCAGGCTTGTAGACGAATTTTCCTTCTTCCTCCTCTGGACTCATCGTAAAAAAGCGCTTGCAAAATAAATGATAACATTTGAAATTTAATGTATAATAGGCAAGAGAGATCACCATATTTTGTCTGAATTACATAGGCCAAGAGGAGGAAATGAGTTGAACTACCGCATTGAAAAGGATACGTTGGGCGAAATCAAAGTACCGGCAGACCGTCTGTGGGGAGCGCAAACACAGCGCAGCAAGGAAAATTTCCCGATTGGCTCGGAGAAAATGCCATTAGAGGTCATACAGGCGTTCGCGGTGCTTAAAAAGAGCGCGGCGATCAGTAACTATAAGCTGGGTAAGTTATCACAGGAGAAGCAGGACGCCATTATTTATGCAGCGGACGAGATTCTCGCAGGGCGGGTTGATGACCATTTCCCGTTGGTTGTATGGCAGACAGGGAGCGGAACGCAGTCCAATATGAATGTGAATGAAGTGATTGCTCATCTGGGAAGCCAATGGTTACAAGAGCAGGGAAAAGATACGAAGCTGCATCCCAATGACGATGTTAACATGTCGCAAAGCTCAAATGATACGTTTCCTACGGCGCTTCATGTAGCGGGTGTCATTGCAGTGGAGGACCGTTTGTTGCCTGCTATCGATAAGCTCAAAGAGACTTTTCAACAGAAGTCAGAGCAATTCAAGGATATTATAAAAATTGGGCGAACCCATTTACAAGATGCGACACCGCTTACGCTGGGTCAGGAAATAAGTGGTTGGTATGCAATGTTAGACAAGAGCAAGCGAATGATAATCGACACGGTGCAATACATGAAGGAGCTGGCGATTGGCGGTACAGCGGTGGGGACTGGAATTAATGCTCATCCAGAGTTTGGCTCCCGAACCTCAGCGGAAATTTCCAGTTTCACTGGCAAAACGTTCACTTCCGCACCCAATAAATTTCATGCACTGACTAGCCACGATGAAGTGGTGGCCGTACATGGAGCAGTCAAAGCGCTCGCTGCCGATTTGATGAAAATCGCCAATGATGTTCGTTGGCTGGCAAGTGGTCCGCGTAGTGGCTTGGGCGAAATCACGATTCCTGCTAACGAGCCAGGTAGCTCCATCATGCCCGGCAAGGTAAATCCGACCCAGAGTGAAGCACTGACGATGGTCGCTACGCAAGTCATGGGTAATGATGCAGCTATCGGCTTTGCAGCAAGTCAGGGTAATTTTGAACTGAACGTGTTTAAGCCAGTAATCATATACAATTTTTTGCAGTCTGTTCATCTGCTGGCCGATTCCATCATTGCTTTTAATGACAACTGTGCCGTTGGCATTGAGCCTGATCTCACGAAGATTGAGCACAATTTGAATAATTCACTGATGCTGGTGACGGCATTGAATCCACATATCGGATATGAAAATGCCGCTAAAATCGCCAAACTTGCACATGCAGAAGGGCTGTCCCTAAAAGAAGCGGCACTCCGCAGCGGACTGTTGACTGAAGAACAGTTCGATCAATATGTTGTACCTGCGCATATGATTCATCCTAAAGCCTAAAGCACGACGATTGTCTCTGCTTAAGCCTTATAAAAAATATACAAACCAGCTCATGGAGTGCGATTTAGCACAAACCATGAGCTGGATTTTTTATTTTATTATATAATTTTTTGTTTAGAATTAGTATTCTGTGTGATTTGAGGGTATATAGATAAAAGGCGAAAAATTGAACATCTATTTTCAAGATAGGAGAAGCCGTATGGAACAGACAACCGTTATTAATTTTATTGTGCTTTTGCTGTCCGGCTTGCTGCTGGTCGGTGTGCTGACTACCAAATTTTCCAGCCGTTTCGGTATGCCTGCGCTTGTTTTGTTTATTGCCGTAGGCATGGTGCTCAGTCAGTTTATTTATTTTGATAATGCCTTTATCACACAACTAGTTGGCATTCTCGCGCTCATTGTAATCTTGTTTGAAGGCGGGATGCAGACAAAGTTTGCAGATGTTAAGCCAGTTATTCGACCTGCGTTGTCATTATCAACCTTGGGGGTCATCATTACGACTGTAGTCATTGGCGTCTGCGCCAAGTTTATTTTAGGCGTAAGCTGGATGGAATCCATGCTGTTTGGCGCTATTGTTGGTTCGACGGATGCGGCAGCCGTGTTTTCCGTTCTAGGAGGTAAAAACATCAAAAAGCGAATTACCTCGACGCTTGAAGCGGAATCCGGTAGTAATGACCCGATGGCTGTATTTCTCACAGTAACATTGATTGAGCTGATACATCACCCTGAGCAATCCATTTGGATACATATCTTGTTATTTTTATGGGAAATGGGCTTTGGTTTAGCCGTTGGTTTTGTACTCGGACGCTTAGGTGTATATGCCATTAATAAAATGAATTTTGATTCATCCGGTTTGTATCCTGTGATGGCATTGGCATTTGCGGTCTTGACGTATGCGGCGGCATCGTTACTAGAGGCAAGCGGATTGCTGGCGGTGTATGTCATGGCGATTGTATTGGGAAATTCCGACTTGACCTACAAGCGATCTATTATTCATTTTAACAATGGCTTTGCCTGGATGGTGCAGATTATGATGTTTGTCCTGCTCGGGTTATTGGTCTTTCCCGATCAATTGCTGGGCATTGCATGGCAAAGCTTGGCGCTCTCCTTCATCCTCATGCTCGTGGCTCGTCCAATAGGCGTGTTCCTAAGCTTGCTTTTTTCCAGGTACTCTGTGCGCGAGAAAACACTGTTATCCTGGGCAGGACTGCGTGGGGCGGTACCTATTGTACTCGCAACCTATCCTTTACTGGATGAGATGGATGTAGGACCTTTGTTTTTTAATGTTGTATTTTTCGTCGTGCTCACTTCTGCAATTATTCAAGGTACCACTATTTCGTGGCTAGCGGTGAAGCTTGGCTTGATGGACCCTAACGAGACGTCGTCTCCATCACTGCTGGAATTAGTTTCTCTGGGAAAAACTACTTCGGAAATCAACCACATTCAGGTACAAAATGGGATGTCGATAGCGGGCAAAGCGATTCAGGATATACAGTTGCCTGAAGATATTTTATTCACAGCCATCATTCGGAACGAGCAAATTATTGCCCCGAGAGGCACGACGGTGATTGAACCGGGCGATACTTTGTACGTGCTTAGTCCCAAACTCAAGCGACAGCAGATGAAAGAGCTGTTCATGCTGCTCGAACCGGAGGCTGCTCCGTAAATAGGATATCACCCCTACATTTCAGTCCTTCACATTTATGTGAAGGGCTTTTTAATGTATTCTTTTTCAGAGTGGATGAATCTGTTAAAAAATTGACACTATCATTCTACAAAATTAGTTTATGATATTGTCGTTAGATGTCGCAGCCTATCGTTACGGATCATTTGATGGGCAATAGTGATGAAATACGATAGAAGTCACCAAACAGGAGAGATGATAAATGAAACCGGAAGTCTTGCCACAGCGTGCAGCAGCTCGCAGGCAGAAAAATAAGAAAAAGAAACGAAAAGGAAAATTTGGTCGCTTTATGCTGCGACTTTTTATTGTATTCCTGTTAGCGGGAATTGGGGGTGGTGCATGGTTGTTTTTAACCCCTTCTGGCAAGGACATGCGCTATCTGGCTGCGGACACGCTGATTACGACTCAGCATCGTCACTGGGCGAAATATTTTATCGGCGAAGCAGAAGCGAAGAAACGAGTGGCTGAATATTCAGCCCGGTTCGAAGAGATGGGTGAGGAGAAGGATAGACATACAATCAACTTGCCTGATCTGATACCCACCAAAGTACAGCAAACGCCGTTGGTTGAAGTGGAAGAAGTGTCGGGTCGTAACTATCATGGCTATGTTATGACGGTGCATGACCCCACTAAAATTAGGCTCGGGATTCCAGCTAAAGTCGGCCGGGGAGAACATGTATCTAGCATGGTCGAGCGTTTGGGGGCTGTTGCTGGCGTAAATGGCGGTGGCTTTGCTGACCCCAACTGGAATGGGAATGGTTTTAAACCGATTGGCGTTGTCATTTCCCAGGGTAAGATATACTACAATGATATGGGGAGAAATGCCTCTGTTCAAATCGTAGGTATTGATAAACAGGGGAAAATGATAGCCGGTCACTATTCGTTGTCCGAGTTGTCCAAAATGAATGTGCAAGAAGCGGTTACTTTTCAACCACGTCTAATCGTGAATGGGAAAGGTCTGATTCGCAATGCAAGCGAGGGGTGGGGAATTGCCCCCCGTACCGCAATGGGGCAAAGAGCTGACGGTGCCATTATATTCGTGACCATCGACGGTCGTCAGCCTGGGTACAGCATTGGTGCCAACTTGTATGATATGCAAAATATTTTGCTTAAACATGGAGCAGTTATCGGTGCTAATCTGGATGGAGGTTCTTCAACGGTGCTAGTCAAGGATAATGCCATTGTAAACAAGCCTTCTTCTGAATACGGAGAGCGGTATTTGCCGACTGCGTTTCTCGTATTTGAGCATCCAGAGACCGTTAGTATCCCGAACATATGGGAAGGTTTGAATCCTGGAGACATTGACGCAGCCAAAAAGAGATAGGTCAGGAATGAACAAGTTCATTCAGTGAACGGAGACTGATGATGAAGCTAAAACGAGCAGGATTTCAGCGATTGTTTGTCGCCTTGTTAATGCTATCCTTACTCTTGACCACAATGCATCAGGCGGCTGCCGAAGCTACTAAACAGGGTGCCATAGCGTCTCAATCAACGCAGTTCATAGATATTGTTATAAACGGACAACCTATTGACAGCAAGGCTAAACCTCTATTGATCGACGGGAAGCTCATGGTTCCGCTTAAATCTTTAGCCGAAGCTGTAGGTGCAACCTACCACTGGGATGTCAAAAAGAAGCAGATTACGCTACAAAAGTGGGCAGAACCCTTGGTTCTTAAGGAGCGGTCACGTAAGAACCAGCAGCAACTTACCTTTGAGGTTGTAAGTGAAGAAGTATATATACCTCTGAGAGATGTTTCGCTTGATTTAGGTTATACGTTGGAGAAGACAAATACACAGATTCAGATTCAGCCGCCGATTCACGGTAAACTAAAAGAACAAATATATGAGGGAGATCTCGTGGCAGCACGCGAAGCGTTAATCCGCATAAACAGAAGTTCTGTCCATCCTTATATAGAACCACACCGTCCTAACACTGAGCTTCTGTCCAGTGTCTACATGTTCCCCCAAGGTGAAGCATTACGGTATTTTACAGTGAACGGGGATGTGCTGAGTCTGATTGAAGTGAAGGACGGTTTTCCGATTGTCACCTATCAAGGGTATGTGGGAGCTCCCTTTGATAAAGAATTTACAATGGAATACGACCCGCTGGGGCGTTTTTTGGAGAATAAAGCCAAAAATCAGTGGGGAACTTATCCGAAAATAAATAAGCCGCTGATCTACGAGTTCACTACAGGATGGGGAGACAGCAGTACCACTTTCTATGGGCGTATTACTACGGATAAAAAAGAAGAACTGCTGGGTACTACTGGTGATCCGATAACTGGACTCCCGGCTAATACCAAACAAATTATGAAAACCTTCAAGCTGCCGTGGGAATCGCGTACAGATGCCCAGCAGGTGATGGAATAAGTTAAAAGCAGCAATAGCAAATGAAAATATAAGTAGCGCGGATCGTTGAAGTAAAGATACTTCCGGTACGCGCTTTTTTCGATAGGATTTGTACTTTTGTTGCTTCGTGCTTGCGTAAATATCTATTAAGCATCATTATCTGCTTCGAGAAACACGGAGATCAGAATTCGGGCGTTGTTTTCTCCCACATTTTTGACATAGTGGGGGATGGCTGCTCTCCAGCTAAAGGAATCTCCTGCTTCCAGGGTAGCTGTATCCTCGCCTTGCTCCACGTATACCGTGCCCTCCAAGATAAAATGAATCTCATCCCCTGCATGAGCATGCTCTTCTTCTGTAGATGAGCCGGGCGGCATTTCAACGAGCATCATTTTGACGTTACCCTGCCCCCCCAAATGATCGACCTGGAGCTTGTTTTTACCATATAAGGTTTTACGGCGCTCGTCCTTGCGAATCACTTGCATCCGTTCCTCATCTTTAAGAAGCAGAAAAGCGAGAGGTACGTTTAGCGCATTAGCGATGCTGTCCAATGTAGCGATGGAAGGGGAGGTTTTATTATTTTCTACTTGACTCATAAACCCTTGCGATAGTCCGGTTCGTTCGCATATTTGCTGAATGGATAAATTTTTACGTTTACGAGCAGCGCGTATGTTGCATCCTATACTCATAGAGCGTTCCTCCTATAAGGAAATATAATATATACTAATGTAATATTTATCATACCAAATATTTTGTTGACAGACCACTGTTTCTTATGATAAATTCACATTACAAAATAATTATTTCTATTACTAATAATTCGACTTTGATTCACAGTCATGTGTAGCGGCATAGATTCAGACAGTATTATTTTTTCAACCAAATTATTAGTAATATAAATTAATTATTCATATGCACTTGTGTGAGTGTAATAAACAAACAGAATGGAGAGATAAATATGAGTTCAGCAAGCAAAAATATTTCTACAATTATGCGGGTGGCACTGGGAATTTTGTTTTTGGCACACGGAATTGCTAAATTCCAAATGGGGTTGGGTAATGTAGCAGGCTGGTTTTCCAGCATTGGCGTTCCAGGATTTTTAGGTTATGTCATTGCGGTGATTGAGTTGGTCGGCGGAATTGCATTGATTCTTGGATTACTTACCCGCTATGTATCTGGGCTATTTGTGATTGTTTTGATCGGCGCTATTTTTACAGCAAAATTGTCCGGCGGGTTGATGGGGAATGGCCAAGGAGCTGGCTATGAACTGGATATTGCTTTTATTCTTGTAGCACTTCATCTGGTATTTGCACCAACGACTCGCTTGTCTCTGGATTCGTTGATCGGCCGTCGTGAGTCAACCGAACAATAATTTTTGAATAGCTTTAGTCCTCCAATCCATGTAGAAAGAGGGAAATCTCATGACAGCACATATTCATGACAACACCAAAATCGGGCAGGTTTCATTAAAAGTAAGCAACTTGGAACGTTCTATTCAATTTTATACAGAGGTCGTTGGTTTTCAGCTGCTGCGTCAAACGGCGGATACCGCTGAATTGACTGTCGATGGGAAGCATGCGTTACTGATCCTTAACTATATTGAAAATGCAGTTATTCTGCCGCGCCAGTCCGCAGCCGGATTATACCACTTTGCTATTCTTCTACCGAACCGTGTAGCTCTGGGCCTGTCTTTACGTAATCTGCTGGCTCATGAGATTGAAATCGGACAGGGAGACCATGATGTAAGTGAAGCCCTATATATCCATGACCCCGATAATAACGGAATTGAAATCTATACAGATCGTCCCCATGATCAGTGGAAAAAGGATGAAAATGGATTTTACATGATGGGAACAGATCCCGTGGATGCAGAAGACTTGGTTGCGATTTCCGAGAATTTACCTTGGCAGGGACTACCTCAGGGAACGGTAATCGGGCACGTCCACTTCCATGTGTCTAATTTGCTCAAAGCACAGCAATTTTATTGCGATGTGCTTGGCTTTGACATTACGTGCCGGTATGGCTCTTCAGCCTTGTTCGTTTCCGCAGGTGGTTACCACCACCATATGGGCTTGAATATATGGGCAGGTGAAGGAGTCCCACCAGCTCCTGAGCACGCTGCCGGACTGGATTATTTTGAATTGATCGTACCAGATCAGAATGAATTGAATGCCGTTGTGGCTCGTTTAGAGGCAGCAGGCTATGGGGTGCAAGAACGCGATGGCGCCAAGTATGTAGCTGATCCGTTCCGCATTCAAATTAAACTGGTTAACGGTCAAATCTCGTAACATAGAAGGAACTCAACAGAAACAGAAAAGGGTATTCCTATAAGCCGTAAAGGCTGGGAATACCCTTTTTTCGTATACCTAGAACAAGCTCCAATCCAAATCCCGAGACATCGTCTCCAGCAAGTGTACACCAGCTGTACTGTTTCCCATACGGTTCAGAGAAGGTCCAACCAGTCCAATGCCATAGCGTCCAGGTACCATCGTCATAATACTGCCTGATACGCCGCTTTTGGCAGGTAGTCCGACTTGAATGGCGAATTCCCCTGAAGCGTCATACATGCCGCATGTCGTCATAAATGTTTTGGCGATCTGTACATAGCGGCGGGGAATCAGCGGTATACCTGTCACCGGATCACGGCCGTTGTAGGCTAGTACAAGTCCCATACGTGCTAAATCTGTACAGTTCAATTTGACAGCACAATGTCTGAAATAAACTTCAAGCACATCCTCCACATGACCTCTTAAAATACCTTTTTCCATTAGAAAATAAGCAAGAGAACGGTTCAAATGGCCTGTAGCTGATTCTGAGTCGTAGACATCCTGATCATATTCCAATGTGTCATTGTGGGTAAGCAGGCGGAAAAATTGGAGAACACGGGCAAATTTCTCTTCTGGACTGTTTCCGCGAATCAGAGAGGAGATCGCGATTGCCCCCGCGTTAATTAGTGGGTTAAACGGAATCCCCGGCTCAACCAGTTCTAGTTTCAACATGGAATTAAAACGGTCTCCGGTAGGCTCCATACCCACCTTAGAGAAGACAACGTCCTCTCCATTATCCATCAAGGCCAGAATGAGCGTAAATACCTTTGAAATACTTTGCATCGTAAATTGGATTTCCGTATCCCCGGCTACCACGGTTTCACCTGCACCGTTCATTACAACAACACCAAGCGCGTTGGCCGGGGCTTTGGACAGTTCGGGAATATATGCTGCTACCTTGCCATGAATATACTCATGACGGCTTTGTTCTACCCATTCCGGCAGTTTGGTCTGTAATCTCTGCCACTCCGATGTCATTTCTTTTCCTCCAGTCGAGTAACCAATCTGTGGTATTTTATTGTAGAGCAAAAAGTAGCTATATACTTATTTTAAAGAAATTTTCAGTCAAAAAACAAGCTCTGATGTCATTTCTTTTTCTCCAGTTAAATACCCAACCTAATGTAATATCGGGATTATAGTTTATCCCCTGTAGTCTTCATTCTCTTCATCCAACTGCCTATCCAGAAATCACTTCTAAGTGGCACATATACCTTTTTTAGCATTGGTTCATAAGAAAGTTTCCCATCTTTAAAAAAGTTAATAGGAGAAGGAGATGAAGTGAAGCATGGTACACGGTATGTTAGCGGATTACCCGCGTGAGAAAACGATTCATCAACTGTTCGAAGAGCAGGTTGAGCGCACACCGGATCACATAGCAGTTGTATTTGGGGACAAGCACTTGACGTATGCTGATCTGAACAAACAGGCTAATCAACTAGCACATGTTTTGCGGGCTAAAGGTTTAGAACAAGACGAGGCTGTCGGAATTATGGTCGAATGCTCATTGGAAATGATCATCGGAATTTTCGGGATTTTAAAAGCTGGGGGAGCCTATGTTCCGATTGATCCTGAATACCCGAGGGAACGTATACGCTATATGCTGACGGATTCTGGTGCAAATCTCCTGCTGACCCGGCTTCCAATCCACCAGCAAACAGAACTCGCCAGTGTTGTACTGGATTTGATGGACGAGCGGAACTATGGGAAAGAAACAGGGAATCTCTCATCTAAGCAAGGTTCCGACACCCTTGCTTGCATTATGTATACGTCTGGCTCTACAGGCGTACCTAAGGGCACCCTGACGATGCACTACAATATTACACGTGTTGTTAAAAAGCCGAATTACATCCAATTCTCGACAAAAGATAGGATATTACAAGTGGCCAGTTTTTCGTTCGATGGTTCTACATTTGGTATTTATGGAGCTTTGCTTAACGGAGGCACTCTCGTTTTGAACTCACAAGATCAAACCATGAATGCACGTGAGCTATCAAGCGTCCTACGGACACAAAAGATCACGAAATGCTTCGTCACGACAGCACTTTTTAATGCATTGGTGGATGTGGATCCCGATTGCTTTGCAACAATTGAAACCTTGCTATTCGGTGGTGAGAAGGTTTCAGTCAGCCATGTGCGTAGAGCGTTTGCCCGTCTAGGTCCGGGCCGCTTAATTCATGTCTATGGACCGACGGAGAGCACGGTATTTTCTACTTATTATCATATCGATCATTTGGACGAAAATGCAAATACCGTACCGATCGGCAAACCCATCAGCAACACGAAGGTTTACATCTTGGATCAAGAGCAGCATCCTCTGCCACAGGGAGTTGCAGGTGAACTGTACATCGCTGGCGATGGATTAGTTAAAGGTTATTTGAATCGTCCAGAGCTGACAGAAGAGAGGTTTATTCAGTCTTCATGGGTACCTGGAGGCAGGTTGTATCGAACCGGAGATTTGGTGCAAGAGCAAGCGGACGGAAACATCGAATATATCAGCCGGATCGACGATCAAGTGAAAATACGGGGTTATCGAATTGAGCCTGGGGAAATAGAGTCGCATTTATTAAAAGTAGATGATATACAACAAGCGGCAGTTATTGCCCGTGAAAAGGAGGCCGGTCAAAAGCAACTGGAAGCATACTTTACGGCGACCAAAAAACTGACAGCAGATGAAATTAAAACGGCTCTCTCTATAAAGCTGCCGAATTACATGATTCCATCTTTTTATATACAACTAGAACAAATGCCATTGACACTGAATGGTAAGCTGGACCGCAAGGCACTGTTGGCCCTTGAAGAGAATATGCATGGTGGAGCAGAATATGTGTCTCCTAAGCCAGGACTGGAAACGAAGCTGATGGACATCTGGCAGGATGTATTGGGTGTGCAGCAGTTCAGTGTTTTAGATAGCTTCTTCGACCTCGGTGGGCATTCTATTCATGCGCTTACATTAATGTCGAGAATGGAGCGTGCAGGATATCACGCCACTTTAACAGACATTTACCACTATAAAACGATTCGGGCACTCGCTGATTATCTTCATTCAACTCAGAATAATATTGTAGGGTCCGAAAAGCAACAGGACATCATAAAAACAACTCAAGAGTTGATATCTTGGCTTCACCAAGAAACAGATGGTGTTTACGAGCTGGTGAAATACCAAGTAAGGGATTTTATTCACGAAGTTAGAGATATTCAGGTGCTTTACTGCGACACGGTGGCTGACGTTAACCATATCATGCGGATCATGGACGGGAAAATAACTCAAGAGCTACTGCCACACTACATTGTACCACTGCATCAAAAAACTAAAATGGCTGATCTATACTGGACCATGGATGAAGAGGTATTTTTCCAACGTCTGGGCTTAAAAAGCATGGATCTGGATCAGGTGGAAGGTTTACGCAAGCTTCTGGAAAACGATTATTTGAAAAAAGATCAGTGGATTAAAACAGGAGCAGTGGCACAAGAATATCCGCTAAGTGGAATTCAGCAAATGCAAATTTCGTTTGATACACCTCCAAGTTTAGGTATATTTAGGCTGGATGAGTGCGTGAATTACGATTTTTTGGATCAGGCTTTCGCTCATTTTGTACAAAGTCAAGGATTACTGAGAAGTGTCCCGGTCCAAAGAGATGAATGGACTTATTGGAGGGAATACGTACCTTCTAGCGATGGTTTACCAAAACTCAACATCATTGATGTGTCGGATTACAACCCATGTGGTCCCATTACGGACATGATAAATGATTATGTTACGAACACCCGTTTCGCCGAAGAACATACTTTGTTCCACATGTTTGTGCTGAAACGAAACCTTCGTGAACATTATGTCATAACTATTTATCATCATGCGATATGCGATCGGGTGACCTCGGAAGTAGCTGAAAGACAGTTGGTTGCTTACTACAGGAGTCTGCTTCAAAATCGACCCCTTCCTACGGATGAAGTGAAGCCCTATGTGGAGTATGTCAATCTAATCCAAAGTGGACCGAAAGGAATTACGGAACAAGAATTGATATCAGCCTTTAATCTGGAAGCGTTCCAAAAAAGCAAGCAAAATGTCTTCCAGGCACCAAATCTTCGAACGTGCACAGAAGCCTACCTGTTTAACGTAAGCATCCCTGCTGAAAATCCTTCTTTGGAGTTTGCGCTTTCTGTCTATACAAGGGGCTTGCAAACTTATTTAGGTATGGATAAGCTACCATTGTTATTTTTATATGATGGAAGAAGGTACGAGGAGGCGGCTTATTATAACACGGCCGGTGAATTTATTGATTTTGTACCTATGCTGATCGAACTGAAACAAAATCCGGATGAAATGATGCAGTCTGTCAGAAGCAGACTGGAATTATTAAAACACCATACGATTAATTTTATGCATCTTCTTACAAGTCCTGATTACAAAGACAAGTGGGAACGTGCCAGAACATTTGCACAGTTTGGGAAGCAGTACGAGCAACTAGACTTATTCATGTTTAACTATTTAGGAAACAGCGCTAAGGCAGACTCAAAATACAGCAATTATTATGATGAAACTATCATAAAGCAACCCAATCCGCTGCCGATCTATTCACTGTTCAATTGCATTGCTTCTTCCTACACGGACGGCCTTATTTTTTCTATACGATGCAGTTACGAGATAGAGGTTGAGGAAGTCAGGGCTGCATTTTATCAAGCTGCCGGTATGGCATCCCGGATAGGGGAGGTTTAATAACGTGATGGAATCAGCTAATACATCTAATCAGAGTAGTTCTGATAGGCCGCGACGTTACTTGCCTTTATTTTCTCAGCAAAAAGGAAATGCCGGATTGCCCAAAGGCGATGATCAAGCACTTTACAAGATTCGTTTGGGGACAAGACAGGTCAAAACGATTATGGGTTTTGTACAGCATCATCAGTTGGGTATGCCTTCTTTTATAACAGCCATATGGTCCGTACTGCTATCCCATTACTCCAATCAATACGCTCTGCCTGTTTTATATTCCGTGGTATCAGACAAGGAAGGGAAAGAATGTCGTCTGGATTATCCATTACTCATTCATATACAGAAGGAAGATCATCTTCTCTCTTTGATACAAAGGATACAAATGGAATGGAACAAACAACATAGTAGCGACGAATTGAGAGAGGATTTTTCGCAGCAAACTAAAGTTGATCCTCCATCAGGGGCAGGGAAGGATTTCTTCAATGTGTGTATCGCAGAGATTTATGGTGACTTTCCTTCTCCAAGTTTAAATGCGGAAAAGTCCCCTCCCCTTTACGGTATAGATCAGCCAGAAATCGCGCTCTGCTACCGGTATGACCCGGATATATTGGAGTGCGCAATACAGTATGATGGCAGCCGTTTCGGAAAAATGCAGATCGCTAGATTCGCAGGCCATTTCAAAACACTGCTGGCAAATGCACTCCTTCTTCCGGAGAAGACGGTACTATTTCACCCCATGCTGACCACAAGAGAACGCAGACAGATGCAACAATGGAATGATACGGAACAAGCCTATCCTTTGGATAAAACTGTGGTTCAATTGATCGAGGAGCAGGCTAGCCGAACACCCGATGCAATCGCTTTAGAGTTTGGAGAGCAGAAGCTGACCTACTATGAGTTAAATCACCGGGCAAATCAAATCAGCCGCATGATTTTAGAGTCGTATTCGATACAGGGGCATGACGTTCTGCCGACCGGCACGCTGATTGCCATCGTCTTGGATAGAAGCGCAGATGTGATCCCGTCGATGTTTGGAGTTATGAAAGCGGGCGCTGCTTATCTTCCGATCGATCCCCAATATCCTGGGGAACGGCTGCGATTTATTTTAGAAGATGCACAGGCCCAAATGATTATAACGCACAGCCAATTAGTAAGTAGGCTAAATCCATATATTTCTCAAATGGGTAGGGGAGCATATTCGCTGATTTGTGTGGATGAATGCTTGGTGCAGCAGGACTACTATCCCTACGAAAACTTGAAGATCAAGGTTACACAGAATGATCTCGCTTATGTCATCTACACATCCGGTTCTACTGGAAAACCGAAGGGAACCCTTATTGAACACGCGGGTCTGGTTACGTTGATCCCTTATCTTGTTGAAAAGTTTGGAATCACCTCAGATTCAAGAGTCATGCAATTCGCCTCCATTAGTTTCGACGCTTCAGTCTATGAATGGATCGGCACGCTATCAGTAGGCGGAACAGTGGTTGTTCTGTCAGACGAGGAACTGCCTCCTTATGCAGACATTTCAGATATTCTTGAAGAGAAAAATATCCACGTTGCGATGCTAACGCCATCTGTGCTGCGAACGATGAAACATAGAGAACTGCCAAGGTTGCGGACAATTGTATCTGCTGGAGAACCCTGTACGCCTGATATTGTGGACTATTGGGGAAGAGGAAGACGATTCGTGAACGCTTACGGGCCGACCGAAGTGACGATTATTTGTTCTACTTCCGTCTGCAGACCGGGAAAAGAAATTACAATCGGCAAACCCGTCTATAACAAACGTTTATTCGTTTTGAATCCATTCGGCAGTCCTGTGCCTGTCGGCGTTCCCGGTGAATTATGGGTGGGCGGCATAGGGCTTGCCAGAGGATATTTGAATCGTGAAGAACTGACTCAGGAACAGTTCGTTCACAAAGAGGTTGTAATTAGCAGTGAATATCCGCCACACAGTGAGCGGCTATATAAAACCGGGGACATTGTGAAATGGACGCCGGATGGTGAATTGGTTTTTATCGGCCGTAGTGATGAACAAATTAAAATCAGAGGGTATCGTATCGAGCTAGGTGAAATAGAACATCAGCTCCGCCAACATCCTGACATCGGTCAATGTGTCGTTCAAGCCTGGAAGGACGGGGCCTACCATAAACTGGTGGCCTATTATACTGCTGTAGAAGAGCTGAAAGAGGCCGATCTGACACAGCACTTAAACTCTGTATTACCAGCTTATATGGTTCCTTCATATTTTTGTTATCTGGAGTCAGTTCCAGTAAATACAAACGGTAAAGTCGACCGTGGAGCTCTCCCTGATCCGAGGGGTACCTTATTTAATCAAGCTGATGAAATTGTGGAAGCAGACGAGGACGGTTTCGAAAAGCGCTTGCTTTGGATTTGGCGGCAGATTTTAAAAAGAGGAGATATCGGGGTTAACGACCATTTTTACGCGGTTGGGGGAGACTCAATTCTTGCCATTCAGGTCGTATCTATGGCCAGGGATCATGGTATCATGCTTACTCCAAGACAAGTTGCGGAGTATCCAACCATTCAGAAATTAGCTGCTGTGGTTACTTGGACAGACAATGATCAAAAGGAAGATCTCAGCATTGACTTGACAGGCGAATTTGGTTTGACACCGATCCAGCACTGGTTTTTCGAGCAACAGTTTGTAGAGCCGCATATATTCAACCAATCCCAGCTGTTTGTACTCCGTGATTGTGATCCTGTGAAGCTGGAAACCGCCATTAATCAATTGATTCGATTACATCCAGAGCTGTCGATGGAGATCGTAGTCAAGGAACATGCGTATTCGCAGCGCTACCGAAAGGATGCTTCCATTCAACTGGCTAGCTACACCCTTCAACAAGTCGATTATCCCGAATCCGAAATTTCAAGCATATGTGATACGTGGAACAGACAATTGAATTATGAGACGGGCGCCATGATGTATGCAGGAGTAATTCAAGGCCACCCTGACGGTAAAGCCCGTCTGTTTATGACTATACATCATCTGGTCATTGATGGAGTGTCTTGGAGAATATTGGTTCAGGAATTGTATCAATTGTATCAGGGTACAGCGTTGCCTCCCGTTTTAAATCCATACAAGAAGTGGCATTCTGCATTGATGAGTTATTCTAGACATAAAGATACTTTACGTCATATTGAATATTGGAAAAAAGTACAGCATCAAACTACAGCATTTGTACTGCCAGTAGACCATTACCCGGATCGTAAAAAGAGCAGTGAGTCTTCGGAATTAGTTACAATGCTTACTCCTGACGATACGGAACTGCTTTTGCACCATTGCTCTCAGGCTTATCATACCGAGATTAACGACCTGCTACTTACAGCCTGGTCCCTGGCGCTCTCCGCTTGGTCTGGGCAGAAGACGATTTCGTTTCGCTTAGAAGGCCATGGACGTGAGCACTTTGTATCCGATATAGATCTGACAAGAACCATCGGTTGGTTTACCTCCATGTTTCCGGTATGCATTCAGATTACGGACAGTTCCCCCTTGGGAGCGACGATTAAATCTGTCAAAGAGCAGTTGCGTTGTATTCCTCACCGCGGCATGTCATATGGCGCTTTGAGATACTGCCATCCGAATACAGAAGTCCGTTCCGAGTTATCAGCTTCTGAACCTCAGGCTCTTTTCAATTACTTGGGCCAGTTTGATCAGGGGAATGCGAGCGAATTAAACCAGTGGTTAGGGTTTACAAGTGACGCAGCACAGGATTATAGCTCGCCGCTTAATCATGGAACAAGCCTATTGGAACTCAACTGTTCCATTGTTCATAGCAAGCTGCATTTGTTTATGAAATATAGCAAACGTCACTATGAAGAAACCACCATTACTCAGTTGTTAGATACTTTTATAACACGTGTGCTTGCTATTATCGAACATTGTAGCCGGACTGAACACCAAGAGTTCACACCTAGTGATTTTCCATCCGTGTCACTGGAACAACATTCGCTTGACGAGATCGTAAAGACATATCATTGGCAATATGGTTTGGATAAAATGATGTACCTAAGTCCCTTACAAGAAGGACTGCTGTTCCATTATTTAGATCATCCTAGTTCCGATCAATACTTTGTGCAGGTTAGTTGGAAATATCATGGTAGGCTAGAGGTTGACCGTTACCGGGAAGTCTGGAACAGCATTATTTCTGAAAATGATAGCTTGCGGACTTGCTACATTTGGGAGGCGTTGGACAAGCCCATACAATGTATTATCCGAAATGCAGAATGGGATTGGACATTTTTGGATTTTGAAGTAGAGCAACCAGAGCAGCAACAAGAGTGTATCGAACGCTGGATGACAATGGATCGTAATCGCCGTTTTGATCTGAGTCAGCCTGCATTCCGCATAACACTGATTCAGACTGCTTCAAACGAATGGACGATGATCTGGAGCTACCACCATATTTTGCTGGACGGTTGGAGCCTGCCGCTACTAATAAATCGAGTTCATGAGCTCTATGCTTGTAGCCTGCAAAACCGGATGCCACAGCGCAGCTTGACCCGTTCTTATGAAACTTATATTCGTTGGTTAAACAATAAGGATCGCACAGAGGCCGAGTTATTCTGGAAGGCATATTTAGCCGACGTAACGGAGCCAACCCAACTACCGATAGAGAAGGGCATACTTCCCGAGGCACATCAACCGATTGAGAACCAGCAGATCGAGACTCTTTGTATTGATCCGAGACGAACCAAGCGGATCGCTGATTTTGTTAAGCAAGCGCAAGTTTCGCTAAATACGTTGGTGCAGTTTGCATGGGGTAAAGTGCTACAAGTCTATCAAGATGCGGATACAACCATATTTGGTATGGTCGTTTCCGGAAGGGGATCGGATCTTGCAAAAGCGGATCAGATCACAGGTATGCTGATTAATACGCTGCCTTTGGTCATGCACTGGAATGTCGAGCAAACCATCACTGAATATGTACAAAAGCTGCACCAAACCATTCAGAAACTAAATGACTACAGCTATGTGAGTCTGAATGAACTGAAGAGCTGGACTGGTATTCAAGGACATGTCATGTTTTACAGCATCGTAGCATTCGAAAATTATTTGAACGACTATCGGCAACCAGAAAATGAATTGAAGATGTCAGCTATGGAGGAACGAGAGAAAACGAATTATCCAATGACGATCACCGTTGCCAATGACGGGGAACAGATCACCATCAAGTTTATGTATGATGCAGATCGATTGAACCAAGAAACGGTTTGTCGACTAGCAGAGCATCTGCTAAATACGCTGGAATATGTGCTGGAATACCCGAATTACAACGTCAGAGACGTTTGCTTCATGAACAAGGATGAATATGAACGAATCGTCTACGACTGGAACAATACGTATACAGCATATCCCAGAGAGTGTTCAATTATTGATCTATTCCAAGAGCAAGTGGAGCTGCGGTCTTCACAGCCTGCAGTAATTGCGCACAATCAGGTTATGTCCTACCACACCCTAAACCTCATGTCCCAGTACGTTGCCAAGATGTTAACGGATGATGCTGATGATAACAATCATGGAAAGTTTATTGGAGTTTACTTGCCGCGCTCTCTTGAATTCATTGTCTCCATCCTGGCGATCATGAAAGCGGGATATGCCTATGTTCCCATTGACCCCGATTTTCCGGCAGCAAGAACCCGCGAATTAATCAAGGACGCTGGACTGGACACCATTATCACTTCACAGGAAGGAGCGGAACGTATCTCGGAAGCCTGTAAGGGAATCCGTTTAACACTGATGGATACAAAGTATTTTGACCAAAATGGAGTTGTGGAACAAGAAGAGAAGGAGAACATGATTGCTCCCAATGACCTTGCTTATCTAATGTATACATCCGGATCGACGGGAAAACCGAAAGGCGTTATGGTGGAACATCGCAATGTCATTCGCTTGGTCAAAAACACCTGTTATTTTCTGTTTTCTTCTGATATCAGATTGCTTTATACAGGTTCGCCTGTTTTTGACGCTTCTACGTTTGAAATTTGGGGGACGCTGCTGAATGGAGGACAGCTGTTTGTAGTTTCAAAAGATGATCTTCTAAATATACATGTGCTGGAGCAGCGGATGAAGGAGTGGAGAATTAATACACTATGGCTAAGTTCTGCACTGTGTAATCACTGGATTGAAGAAAATGAAAAGATATTTGCTGGAATCCAATGGTTGCTCATAGGTGGGGAAGTTTTGTCGGTTAAGCATATCAATCGTATCCGTCTTGCCAATCCGGAACTTTCGATTCTCAATGTATACGGTCCTACGGAGAACACCACCTTTTCGACGAGCTACCGGATCGAAAAGCCTTTTGAGCAGAATATCCCTATTGGCAAGCCCATTAGTAATTCAACTTGTTATATTCTGGACAAACGGGGCCGTGTTCAGCCTGTCGGAGCAATCGGGGAATTATACATGGGAGGAGACGGGGTTGCAAGGGGTTATTGGCGGCAAAACCAAATGACACAGCAGGCGTTTTCGCCGAATCCATATCGTTCTGCCAAAGATGGTGAAAGAGGTACGAATTCAATTCTATACCGTACGGGAGATCGGGCAAGATGGCTGCCAGACGGGAATATCGAGTATATCGGACGGGCTGACGATCAGGTAAAACTTCGCGGCTATCGAATTGAACTCGGAGAAGTCGAGTTCCGTCTTAGCAGCTATCCTGTAGTGAAAGAATGTCTGGTCTTTATCCGGGAGGTTTATGGCGATTTGCGGATGATCGCTTACTATACAGCGGAAGAGGAGCAACGAGTGGAGCAGCTTCATACTTTTATGGCCGAAGGTCTTCCTTCTTATATGTTACCGTTTCGTTACGTTTGGCTGAAATCGTTCCCATTAACGGCTAACGGGAAAATCGATCGCAAAAGTCTTCCTTTACCTGAAATCCATAGCAGCGATAAGGAAGCAAATGCTGGACCGAAGACTGAACTGGAGCAAACCATAGAAGCAGTTTGGTGCACGGTTCTGAAGCTTGATTACATTGGCAAGGCTGAAGATTTCCACACGTTGGGAGGACATTCGCTCCATGCACTACGCATAGCCAGCCTGTTGCAAAAAAGTGGATATCCGGTTACGGTCAACCAAATATTTCGCGAACAGACGATCGAACGTTTGGCCCTCTCATTGATCAATGCAATGACGGATACAGCAACTGACCTTTGTCCGAACATGGATATCCCATATCAGTCTATAAGAAAAGAATACCCGGATGACGGATTTCCGCTGTCTGCTGTACAAAAACGTTTTTTCCAAAGAGATCTCGTGAATTATAACATGTTTAATGTACCTTACTTGGCTCGGCTCAAGAATTACATTCCTACAGAATTGCTGAACGCGTCGATTGAACCACTATTGAACAAACATGCGGCGTTGCGGCTGTCGTTTGCTCAACTGGATGATGAATGGTATCAGTTTGAGCAGAAAATAAGTGCAGGACAGGTAGTTTCTTACGTAGATTTGCACATGGTCTCAGGGTCACATGACGCCTACATTTCGGAATACTGCTCGAAAGTGCAGCATGAATTCGATATCAAGGAAGGACCTTTATGGAAAGTTGTGTTGTTTGATCATTATTGCGAAAAGAGACAACAGGTGATATTACTTCTGTTCCATCATTTAATTTTTGACGGGATTTCCATAAACATTTTTTTAGAAGAGTTGAGACATCTTCTCTTGCCGGGAAAAAGGAGTGATTTGGCGTTACATGCGGAGGAGAAGGAAAGCAGTTATCGGGATTGGTGCATAGCGTTGTCGCAATATGCGGCAAAGGACCCTTTTCCTAAAGCATCCACTTTCTGGAGTAAGGTTGTGGAAGGCGGCCAATCTTTACAGGTTGACAGGGAATCGGAGATACAGCCTCTTCACCGACACATGAGAACTATAACGTATGATTTACTTGAAGGAGAGGAGCATATTCTTCTTCTAAAGGCATTGGCTATGAAGCATCATACTACTCCACTGAGCATCTTACTGACGGCGTTGTCACAAGCTTGTTTCCAATTGAAAAAGCAATCGGATTTGCTGCTGCATGTGATGTCTTATCAACGTGAGTCTTTTTTGCCGGGTATTATGATTGATCGTACTATCGGTTTTTTTGCCGGTGCATACCCCCTTCGAATTCAGATCCCAGAAGGAGAACTATTGGGGAATTGGGAAACGGCACTGAGACATGTCACACATACGTTGCGGCATATTCCATCTGAAGGCTTGGATTATTTTATTTTACGACATATGATACAGGGAATTTATCTAGATAAGGAACCACTAAGGGACGGAACACACATGCTTTTCCATTACCAATCAGAGGAAATGAACGGGATAGCTGATGATTTGTTTGAGCCTTTACCCATATCTTACGGAAATACGAACGCGGCGGACAATCCCTCTGCTTACAAGTTAAATATGACGGCAGGTCTTAGATGCGACAGATTAAGTTTAACCTGCTATTATAGTTCACTGCATTATAAGGATCAGACGATCGCTGAGCTAATACGCCTCATATCCGGACATCTGTGCCAAAGCATCAGTGTTCGCCCATATACCATGATAGCGGAGGTGAGCTTCAGATTATGAAAATATATGAATTTTGTCCATTTTTCAATGAAAATCGCATTGCAGATATTAAAATAAAAGAAAATTCCGGCTGGATTGATGAGTTGCACGTGATCGAAGCTAACAAGACGTTCAGCTATTTAGATAAGCCTCGGAACTTTAATCCAGATTATGTTGGTCCCAAGGTCATTTATCATCCATTTCATGCGGATCAACTGTTTCGTGAACCTGAGAAGCACTCATTGTACTTTGATGTGGATAGCTGCGGTGCGGACAACTTTGACCGCTGGTACTGGCGTCTGCTCAGCCATAACAGTGCGTTTCATAATGAGGCTTGCCAAAGAAACAAGAGTACCTCTATCTTGCAGGATAAGGTTGAGGATGATGATGTGATCATTTTGGCTGATTTTGATGAGATCATTGATAACCGGATGGCGGATCGTATTGTTTCGGAAGTGAAGAAACATCAAGTTATTACAATTAAAATGCACTACTCTGTATTCTTCCTGAATCTTTTTTGCCAATCTAATCACGGTGCTCCTTATTGGAGCTATCGCGTGTTTGCCATGACCGGCCGGTACTTCAAAAGTATGCCTTTCTTACCCGACTATCTCAGGAAGAAAGGGATTGCTGAAGCGCTGTATCATGACATTTATTGTCTGGAGGAGCCAGCTGGATTCCATCATTCATGGCTTGAATATCAGAAAACCGCGCTTCCCAAACTGCAAGCTTTTGCCGCCAATGTAGAAGATAAAAGTATTTTAAATGCAGAGTATATTGATCAATGCTTACATGATAAAAAGCTGTACTATATTGATACTGAACTTTATGTTGATAACTCAAAATCGTTTTTGAGCAGTCTACAGGAACTTAAAACAGATGATCTTTGGTACAATTAAAGGGAAAAGAGATCAAATAAAAACTGCCGACGGGGTCGGCAGTTTAGTTTAAAGACCTTCTGATGTATCAGATTGATTTATCGGAAGGTTGTTTTGCTATGTACTTGGAATCAATAGTAGCTGCTTGAATTCAATGAACTTATGAGTGCAGGCAACAGAGCAACAGCCATAATGATATAGATCACGATTACAATAGCGGCCCAAAGAAGGCCTGCTTTAGCGTAATTAGCTTTGCTCGGATTAGTCGAGCCGCTAAATGCCCACACAAACAGCATGATAAGTCCAACTACCGGTATAGCCATCAGAAGTAAACTGATCATCCATTCCTTGAATGAGACTGGAGGCGGGTACACAGGGGCTGGTCTGGATGGTGCTCCTTGTTGATTGTTTTGCGGATTAAACTGGTTAGACAATTGGATCTTCTCCCTACGTGATTAGTATGTTGTGTTTCCTATATTGACCAAAACATCATACATGATATGACAATAAGCAACAAGTAAAATTCAGTAAACAGTCTAATAGTACTATCAAACGATTAAAAATAGGTCTATACACCCTATTGACGAAGCAGTTTTTATATATTATTGTATTGATATTAACATTTTGTTTTTATCAATTGATTCAAATTAAAAGTTACATAGAGCATTCGCCACTTTTGACTCAAAAGCGATGAAATACCCATATATGAACAGGTAGGTGACGCAAGTGACAGATGGATTGAAACATAATTACAGTGGCTTGACGGAAGAGGAATTTTTGGCCGCTTATGATGCGAGTGAATATGAGCGCCCATCCGTAACGGTAGATATGCTGCTATTTACGGTAATGGATCAGCTCCAACAAAATTACCGTAAGCTACCGGAGAAGACCCTACAGCTTCTTTTGATCCAAAGAGGGGAGCATCCCTATATAGGACAATGGGCGTTGCCAGGTGGTTTTGTAGGCATAGATGAAAGTCTGGAAGAAGCTGCACGACGCGAGCTTAAAACGGAAACGAATGTGGATCAGATTTATATGGAGCAGCTATATACTTGGGGAGATGTGGCACGTGATCCACGTATGCGGGTGATCAGTTGCGCTTACATGGCTTTAGTTGACCACGATTCCTTGGAGGTACAGGCGGGGGATGATGCCGCTGATGCCCAATGGTTTGAGCTGGATTACAGCGTAGCTCAGGAGACGCGGACGAATCAGCCGGAAGGTTACACATGGGAACAAGACATTGACATCACATTGAAGCATGGGGACATCCATCTGTCAGCCAAAGTAAAAATAACTGAAATTCTTAAGGGAAGAACCATTGAAATCAAGCGAGAAGTGCTGGAGTCACAGGGAATTGCTTTTGATCATGCCAAAATTATTGCGTACGGTATAGAGCGTCTGCGCAGCAAAATAGAATACACAGATATCGCATTTCACCTGATGCCGGCTCTATTTACACTAAGTGAGCTTCAGCAGGTGTATGAAATTATTCTAGGTAAGGAGCTGTTGGCCGCAGCTTTTCGTCGCAAAATAGCTGATCTCGTGGAAGAAACCAATGAGTATAGAAAAGCGGCCGGACACCGTCCATCCAAGTTATACCGATTTAAGCCTCGGTCGCGTTTTATGTAACATAAGGAATATGAAATGAGGAATCATCATGGAAAAGTTTACGTTTTTTTATCGCAGTCATTCGCCATTTTCGCAATGGTATCCTTCTGATTTTGTCGTGGATGGAATGGAGTTTAACTGTGCCGAGCAATATATGATGTTGAAAAAAGCACAGCTTTTTGGGGATGAAGAGGCGGCCTTGAAAATTATGCAAGCCCCTACTCCAAGGGAACAAAAAGCCCGCGGCCGCAGTGTGCGCGGATTTGACCAATCCTTGTGGGAGGCCAATTGCCGGCAATTTGTGTATGACGGTAATTACGCCAAGTTTACACAAAATCCGAATTTGCTCAAGCACCTGCTTAAAACGAAAGGAACCACTCTGGTTGAGGCTAGTCCAACCGACACCATTTGGGGTGTAGGCTTAGCTGAGAACGATGCTCGTATACGGAACCGCAAGCTATGGCGTGGCACGAACTGGCTAGGAGAAATATTGACGAATTTACGTGAGGATGTATTGCAAAAGGAGGAATCGTCATCATGAAAAATACAATGAATTCCCGGAGCAACCGAGATGCCCGGTCGCATATGGCGCAGGAAACACTATCCATTTTGGAACATGGGTATTATACGAATAACAAACAGGCTCAAGTAAATATGACAAATGACATAGGGAATGCGGTCACAGGCTCGAAGTTATATACACCTTCTCAGCTGGTAACTGTAAAACAAGAGGCAGAGCAAAGATTAAAAAGTATATTGGAGCCTTCTTCTCGCATAGACGAACAGAGGATCATTGCAAAATTGGAGGTTACGGGAGAAAGCACGTTACAGGCGGCATACAGACTCCAGGTAGAGGAGAAGCTGACCCACGTGGCGTGTTTGAATTTTGCATCAGCCAAAAACCCGGGAGGTGGATTTCTCGGAGGCAGCCAGGCTCAAGAGGAAAGCTTGGCTCGTTCGTCAGCGTTGTATCCTTGCATTTCACAAATGGAAGAGATGTATGGACATAATCGGAAGCTGCGGAGCTGTTTTTATTCAGATTATATGATTTATTCGCCTGAAGTTCCGGTATTTCGGGATGATCAGGGAACATTGTTGGAGAAGCCGTATCAAGTCGATTTCCTGACCGCACCTGCTGTAAATGCTGGAGTGGTGCGAGAACGGGAGCCAGAGCAGGTGAATCGGATTGGTGAAGTGATGCTGGAGCGAATCCGTTACATTCTTGGAATGGCTAAGCAAAACGGCGTAGAACATCTTGTGCTGGGAGCCTATGGTTGCGGGGTATTCCGCAATAAGCCGGAAGAGGTTGCCCTCTGGTTCAAGCAAGTGCTTGTAGATGAAGGATATGGCTTGCTGTTTGACCGGATTGTTTTTGCAGTGTTGGATCATAAAGCAGAGCAACGTACTTTAAACAGCTTTAAAAATGTTCTATCCTGAAGCTGGAGCTGTGCATAAAAACTGTTTACTATAATATCTCATGAAAAAGGAAGGTGCTGAATGAATCCATCTTCGAATATAACCTGGCATGTGTCCGATGTTGATAAGCAAGCGCGCCAGCTTTTGAATGGCCATAAAAGTCCGGTGCTTTGGTTTACGGGGCTGTCTGGTTCGGGAAAATCAACGGTATCCTCCACACTTGAAAAAGCGTTATACGCACGAGGCATACGCACGTTTATTTTGGATGGGGATAATGTTCGGCATGGTTTAAATCGGAATCTAGGTTTCCTGCCCGCTGATCGTAAAGAAAATATCCGCCGTATTGCTGAAGTTGCAAAGTTAATGGCACATGCGGGTGTTCTAACGATTTGCGCCACCATTTCCCCTTATCGTGAAGATCGTGAAATGGTAAAGGAGATTTTACAGCAGGAAGGTTGCTATGAGATTTATATTCAGTGTAGCCTGGAGGAATGTGAGCGACGCGATCCAAAAGGAATGTACAAGAAAGCGCGTGCTGGAGAAATTCATCATTTTACGGGGGTTGATGCTCCCTATGAAGCACCGCTGGAACCTGATCTAATCGTATCCACAGAAGGCCGGGAGGTAATCCAGTCAGTTGAGGCTATCTTGGATTTTCTCGATAGGAAGCAGCTGCTTTTATGATTTTATGATGAATTCTACATGAATATTGTCTGAAAGCCTCAATGGCAAAACTTCGAGAAGTGATCGAAGTAATCATCACAGAACGTGAAAGTTGAAGCATACTTATTAGTAAATAAATACAGTAGTGCATATACGGCAAGCCTTATAGGGCTTGCTTTTTTATTTATGATTTTAAACTAATTCTAAATCCTAAATTATAATAATTATAAAAAAGTATTGATTTTTGTTTGTGCACAATTTATAGTGAAAGGCACATAGTCAACCAATTCATTCAAGAGGTGATTTCAATCATGAGTAACCAACCAACGAACCTGACTACAAGCTGGGGCGCTCCTGTTGGAGATAATCAAAATTCGATCACAGCAGGCTCGCGGGGTCCCGCACTAATTCAGGATGTGCATCTGCTTGAGAAACTGGCGCATTTTAACCGGGAGCGTGTGCCGGAACGTGTCGTTCATGCAAAAGGCGCAGGAGCACACGGATATTTTGAAGTCACTAATGATTTGTCTGCATATACAAAAGCAAGCTTCTTGTCTGAGGTGGGCAAGCGCACACCGATGTTTATTCGCTTTTCTACTGTGGCGGGTGAGCTGGGCTCGTCCGATACTGTACGCGACCCACGTGGTTTTGCGGTGAAGTTTTATACAGAAGAAGGCAACTATGATCTCGTGGGCAATAATACACCTGTGTTTTTTATTCGGGATGCCATTAAATTCCCTGACTTTATTCATACGCAAAAGCGTCATCCCCAAACCCATCTGAAAAACCCGAATGCGGTCTGGGATTTCTGGTCCCTATCTCCTGAATCGCTGCATCAGGTAAGTATCCTTATGTCTGACCGCGGTATTCCAGCTACACTTAGACATATGCATGGTTTCGGTAGTCACACATTCAAGTGGGTCAACGCCGAAGGGCAGGCAGTATGGGTGAAATATCATTTTAAAACAGAGCAAGGTGTGCAGAATCTTGATGTGGATTTGGCTGCGAAAATTGCCGGTGAAAATCCGGATTATCATACAGAAGATTTGTTTAATGCCATCAAAAAAGGTGATTTTCCTGCATGGAAACTTCATGTGCAGATTATGCCGGTAGAAGATTCAGATACGTACCGCTTTGATCCATTTGATGTGACAAAAGTATGGTCTCAAAAGGATTACCCGCTGATCGAGGTTGGACGCATGGTGCTGGATCGGAATCCTGAGAACTATTTTGCTGAGGTAGAGCAGGCGACATTCTCCCCGGGTTCATTTGTTCCTGGTATTGAGGCATCCCCGGATAAAATGTTGCAAGGACGCCTGTTTGCCTACGGCGATGCACATCGCTACCGTGTAGGTGCAAATCATAATTCGTTGCCGATCAACCGTCCGCATGCGGAAGTACACAACTACCAACGTGATGGTGCATTACGCAGTGACAGCAATGGCGGAGGATCTGTTTATTATGAGCCTAATAGTCTCGGTGGACCCAAAGAATCACCTGCGCACAAAATTGCTCCTTTTGAAGTGTCTGGCGAGGCTCAAAGTGTAGCCTATGATCATCACGATCACTACACACAGCCGGGCGACTTATACCGCTTGCTCAGTGAAGAAGAGCGTGCACGTCTGGTCCGAAACATCGTAAATGCGATGAAGCCCGTAGAAAGTGATGAAATCAAACTGCGTCAGATCGGACATTTCTACAAAGCTGATCCTGAATACGGACGCCGTGTAGCCGAAGGTTTGGGCTTGACCGTTCCTCAAGGCCAGTAGAGGTATCTGCAAACTCCTAACCTGAAAGCTGTCTGAATAAATAATAAAAGGATGTCCCAACACCACGTACATGGTTGATAGGACATCCTTTGTTTTTGAGAGCGAAATAAATCAGATGCTGCTATTTCCTCTGTAAGCGAGGTAAATAGATTACAAGAAACAGTGACCGTCCTAGTGCAAACACGATAAAGGACAACCAAAGTCCGTGATTCCCATAATGGGGAACGCACCAGAAGAGAGCGATCAAAAAGCAGAGCAATGAAATCAGCATCGAATTACGGATCGGATACGTTACTGTCATCCCTGTAAATACACCGTAGAATACCAGTCCCAGCCCGGCTGCCAGCGGAAAGACCACAAGCCATCCATTATAAGGGCCTGTAAGACTAATCACTGTAGCATTATCCGTAAATAGCGAGATAAGCGGCTCTTTCAGTGCGAAATACAATCCTCCCGTCACTACGCTGGTCACCAGTGTCCAGAACCAGGACAAGTGAATAACCCTTTGCAGCATTTCACGATTCCCGGCGCCCCGAGCCTGACCCGTCATGATGCTACTGGCGTTGGCGAACCCATCAAAAAAGTAAGCCATAATGTAATGGATCTGCAACAAAATAGCGTTTGCCGCCAATTGATCGGTTCCAAAGCTCGCACTGCGCGCCGTAAACAGATTAAACATCGTCAGCAGACAGGCTGTACGAATCATAAGATCAAGGTTTGTTGCCATGACACTTTTCAACTCTGAAGCTCCAAACCATCCTCGCCAATTCATCTGTCCGCTTTGCTTCCATTCTCTCCAAATCGATGAGCGGAACACCAGAACTAGACCCAATATACATGCAAGAGCCTCCGCAATCAGAGTAGCGCTTGCTACACCAGTGACATTCCAATGCATCATCTGTGTAAATACAATAGCTAATACCATATTGATTACGTTCATTGTAATTTGCAAAAATAATGTAGCCTTCACACGGGATAATCCCATCAGCCAGCCGAGCAGCACATAGTTCACCAATGTAAGAGGGGCTCCCCAAATACGAATGTTAAAATAAATTGCTGCCTGCGCCGCCACATCCTGAGCCGGATGGATGAGCTGAAGAGAAGCGAGCAGAATTGGCTTTTGTAACACAATGAATCCCGCACCAATGAGTAGAGCAATGGCCAGTGGGCGCATGAGAGCAGCTATGCTCTGGTCGTTATTTTGTGCCCCCGCGGCTTGTGCCGTGAAAGCTGATGTGCTGACTCGCAGGAAGCCAAACAGCCAATATAAAGTATTGAAAATAAGAGTGCCCACCGCTACACCGCCTAAATACGCGGAATCGCTCAAATGACCGATTACAGCTGTATCCACCGCACCGAGTAGCGGGGTTGTAATCGTCGAAATAATTAAAGGGATAGCTAAAGCAAGATAGGCTCGGTGGGAAGGCAACATGTTGAAAAAACCTCCAGTAATGATTGTGTATAAGGATGGCGATCCGAATGAAATAATGCTTCTTTGGGAAAATGTTCAAGCACACTGCCTTCTTTCATGACCATGATTCGATCACTCATAAAGTGCACAGCCGCCAGATCATGTGAGATAAACAGATAAGCCAATCCTAGCTCATCCTGCAAATCCTTGAGCAGATTCAAAACGGTGGCTTGTGTGGTCACATCCAGACTTGCTGTTGGCTCGTCCAATACGATAAAATTTGGCTCTGTGCTGATGGCACGTGCGATGGTTACACGCTGCTTTTCCCCACCGCTGAGCTGATGTGGAAACTTGTCCAGATAGCTGGCTGGAAGCTTTACTATATCAAGCAAATGTTCTGCTATATCCCGACGTTCTGAGGACATACCCGCCATAAAGGAAGGAACATAGTACTTAAGCTGGTCCAGTGGCTCCAGCAGGGATTGCAGGATAGTTAGTCTGGGGTTCAAAGCCGCAGACGGATGTTGAAATACTGCACCCAGCCTGCTGCGAATCCGTTTTAATTCGCTCCGCTTTAGCCCTCGGATAGACTGTCCATCCAGTCTAAGCTCACCTTGATCAAATGGGTCCAATGTCAATATACAGCGAGCGAGTGTGCTTTTCCCACTGCCGCTTTCCCCGACAATGCCCAGACATTCTCGAGGGGAGATCGACAGAGCAACATCTTGCAGCACCGTTTTGCCTCCAGTGTAAGCCTTCGTCAAACCGGAGACGGTCACGACAGGATTAGACGTGTCTTGCCGCTGAGCGCAGGCGGCTTGATTATTCATGTGCAGCGCTCCTTTCCATTGCGTCCTGTTCTTCAGTGCTGTTGTAAGGTAAACGTGCTGGAGCGCCCGGAGACAGCGGCGGAATAGCTGCCAATAGACGACGAGTATACGGGTGGTCCGGATGGTTCAGCACCGCTTGCGTTTCACCTATTTCAACCAGTGAACCTTCGCGCATCACTGCGATTCGATCTGCATACTTGCGTACATGACGCAGATCGTGAGTGATCCACAAGACGGAAATACCCGTTTCCGTCCGGATTTGGTCAATGAGCTGCAGCACCCGATGAGCTGTGAGCGTATCCAACGCTGTTGTAGGCTCGTCGGCAATAAGCAGCTTCGGCTCCAGCAGGAGTGCAGCCGCAATAGCTGCCCGTTGCAATTGACCGCCGCTGAGTTGGAACGGATAGCTGCGGTACACACGCTCGGCGGGAAGCTGTACGCGCTCCAGCACCTCGATACAGCGCTGCTTGCGCGCCCTGCGATCTTGTTTGCCGTGGGCGCGCATCAGCTCGTCCAGTTGGCTGCCCACACGCAGAAAGGGGGTGAAAGCCCCATGGTAGTCTTGAAAAATGTAAGATATTTCACTACCAAGCAAAGAACGTCTTTGTTTAGCGGATAGATCCAGCAAATTATTGTCCTTCCACGCAATAATTCCTTCCGCTTTAACAGAAGAGGGGAGAAGTCCGCCGATAGCGAACGCCGTCATGCTTTTGCCGCTACCGCTTTCGCCGGCTAGAGCACACCATTCCCCCGGACGAACGGCAAGCTCCAGTTGCTTTACAATCGTTTTTACATTGGTCCGAATCGTTAAGCCTTCAATAGTCAGCATGTACCAGTTCACTCCTCTGTCCGGGTTTTAACATCATAACGGTCGCGCAGCTTGTCTCCAAATACGTTCGCCAGTAGCACGGTTAGCACGACAGCTATCCCAGGAACCAGCATCAGGTGGGGAGCCATTTGAAAATACGCTCGTCCTTCATTCAACATAGTACCCCATTCCGGAATTGGCGGCTGTGGACCTAAGCCCAAAAAAGATAGGGAGGCAATCATTAAAATAATTTTGCCGACATCCAGCGTAGCCAGCACAAGAACATTCCCTATTGCATGGGGGAGAATATGTCGCATGACAATCCGCAGGGAGGAGGTACCCGCTAGTATGGATAACGAAATGTAATCCTTTTGCTTTTCAGCCAGCACGGTACTACGAACTAGGCGTGCATAACCAACCCATTTTACCGCCGTTACCGCGAAAATAAGATTTACTAAGCCTGGTCCGAGCAAACCGCTCAGCACAATGGCAAAAATATAATCTGGTAATGTCATGAAGGCATCGACCACCCGCTTGAATACACGATCCATCCAGCCTCCAATAAATCCTGAAAACAGACCAAGAGGGACCCCGACAACCAGCGAAACTGCCAAAATCAACAAACTGGTTCCGACAGTCGTCCGAAGTCCAGCTATGACTCTCGATAGTACATCTCTGCCCAAATGATCCGTTCCCAGCCAGTGCGTAGCGCTGATCGATTGTAGTCGATTCCCCATCTGGATACGATACGGATCTTGCGGTACAAGAAACGGAACGACTGTAATTGCTGAAAGAATGAGCAGGATGGAGAGCGACACGATCCATGTTTTGGACAATCGCGTTCTAGTGAGCTGCCCGTTTTCCGCATGTACGGATTTTATCATGATAAACGTTTCTCCTTCAAAGCGATTTCAGGATTGACCCAACGGTAGGACAGCTCTACCAAAATATTGATACATACAATGAATACAGCCATAAATACGGTATAGCCCTGAATTATGGGGTAATCCCTTGCAGCAATGGCATCCACAATCCATTTTCCCAGCCCCGGATAGGCGAATAGCACTTCAATTACGACTGTGCCTCCCAGTAGACTGCCTATACTCTCACTGAATACCGTAATGAGTGGAACTAGACTGTGACGAAGCATGTGTCTGAAAAAAATGCGGATGGGGCTGATTCCACGCGCTTGCGCCGCTTTGATAAAGTCTTGCCCCGAGCTTTCAATCAGACTTGCGCGAATCATTCGTACATAAACGGCCGCCATTGCTAATCCCAAGGTAAGAGAAGGGAGTACCAAATGAAAAGCGGTTCCTTCGCCCATAGACGGCAAAATGCGCAATTTAACTGCAAACCATTCGATAAACAAAAGCCCCAGCCAAAAGCTGGGAATCGAGGAGCCGATTAAGGCAAACACACGACTGGCGCTGTCAATCCAGCGGTTACGGTAGAGCGCAGCCATCGTTCCCAAGGGTAGAGCTATTAGCAGCAAAATGAACAGAGAGCCTCCGGTCAGCAGCAGCGTATAAGGCAGTTTTTCCATAAACTCTGTGAATACCGGACGATGGGTTAAATAAGATTGTCCAAAATCAAACTGAAGCAACTGAACCAGCCACTTACCATATTGCACAGGTAATGGTTGGTCCAGCCCTAGTTGGCTGCGCATATCCGTAATTTGCTGATTGGACACAGCTACATCATCGACTCGGAGAATGCTCCGGACGGGATCGCCCGGAACAAGCTTAAGCAGACAGAAGCTCACAAAGGAAAGAATAAGAAAGAACAAAACCAGTTCAAGAAACTTTTTGGCCATGGATTTGAACATGCTAGTTCACATCCAGGTCCTGGGTTAGCAAGTAATATTCACTTTGGCTAGTTACCCAGTTATGTACGTAATCGCGATAGGCCACTACGTTGTTTGGATGGACCAGAAAGGATTGCAGATTTTCTTGGTCAATCAGTGTGACAGCTTTCAGCGCCAGCTTGTTGCGTTGTTCCTCATTCACGGTTGTGTTCAGCTGTGAAATCATACTCGCGAGTTCCGGTACATGCACACGCCCATAATTTAGTGCTCCTTCAGGCATGTAAGCCGCATTTAGAAAATAGCTTGCATCGCCGCGCGGGGCTGTAATGCTACTATAAGTCGCTAAATCCCAATCCTGATGAGCGGCAAGATATTCGTCAATATTATCAACCTGACGGATATCAATCGTAATGCCAAGTTCTTTAGCATTAGCCTGAATCAGCTGGGAAATGAGTGGAAGTTCCGCTCTCGACTGGTAAGTTAGTAATGTAAGTTGAAGCGGCTTGCCGTCAGGGGTTGCAACTTTTCCGTTCTGCACTGTATATCCAGCTTGCTTGAAGCCTTCTCGTGCAGCATTTAAATCAAATTTTTTCGTAATATATTCCGGCGAAAATGGAAAGTCGGGCAAGAATGGCCCTTGAGCAGGGGTTCCCTTGCCGGACATGATACCGCTGGCAATCTCATCACGGTTGATCAGGTTATCGAATGCCTTACGCACAGCCGTCTTTTTCAGATCGTTATTGTTCATATTATAAATAAGTTGATGCGTTCGCAAACTAGGAAGTGAGTCAACCTTAACGGTAGAATCAGCTTTCAATAGCTCCAGGCTTTCAATTGGCGGGCGATACACAATATCAGCAGTTTTGGCTTGAAAAGCAAGCTGACGTGCATTGGCGTCTTCGTTAAACATGAATTTGGCATGTTTCAACTTTACTTCACCGTTCCAATATTGTTCATTGCGATCTAAATTCAGTTCACTTCCAGCACGGAAGCTGGCAACCTTGAACGGTCCCGTCCCAGATGGGAGGTCACCTGTAGCTGTGGTGTCTATAATAGCCGTATTCGGATGAACCAGCTCAGACACAAATTCTGGGAAAGGCTTGTCTGTCGTAATGGTCAAAATCTGTCCATCCGCATGAATATCACGGATATGTAGCGCATTTTTGACCGATGGATTGAGCTTTAACGCTCTTTCCAAAGAGGCTTTGACAGCAGCAGCATTGACGGTTTTACCGCTGTGGAAGTTCACACCTGATCGGATGTTGAAGGTCCAGTGCTGTCCGTCCTTGCTGTTCCATTTGTCTGCAAGCCAAGCTTCCAGCTTAAGATCCTTGTTCACTTTGATCAGTGTTTCACTTACTCCAGCACGAACAGCTGTGTAATTTACATCTGAATGGGGGTCTATAGTAGGGCTTTGCACGTTGAACAATAAGGTGACACTTTTATCTTGTGGTGCAGCAGATGGAGAGGGTGAAGCTGACGGAGATGAAGCGCAGGCTGCCATCATCACCGCCATTACCGCAGGTATAAATAGTTTAAAATAAGAACGTTTAAACAACAGGGAGTCCTCCTTAATAGTAATCGTAATTTTTACGCTTTAACTCATAAATCATATCGTAACCAAATGAAGGTGCTTTGTAAATATGTAATTGACGAATGTGTATGTAAATTCATATCAAAAAGACTGCTAACCAATAGTGATATGGTTAGCAGTCTTTAAGTTTATTCACATATTTTTAATTTGGGGTCACATGAAAATTATGAATTAGTGCATGGGAGCTTTGGCAGTGCCATGTTCAACATGAACTCTGCGGATGAAAAAGGCAAGGATCAACCCGATCACACTGATGATCATCGCAAAGAAAAATGAATTTTGTGATCCGATTGTCATGGCATTGGCCATTTCATTTACGGATTCAGGCATACTGGATTGGCTCAAATAGCCTTCCATACCTTTGGAGAGAATGCTTACCGCTACAGCTGTACCGATTGCACCAGCAACTTGTTGGAGCGTACTCATAATGGCTGTTCCGTCTGGGTATAGATCCATAGGGAGCTGATTTAGGCCGTTTGTCTGAGCTGGCATCATAATCATGGAAATGCCGATCATCAAGCAGCTATGAAGCACAATAATGAGTACAAGAGTTGATGTTGTTGTAATGCCGGACAGGAAAAACAAAACAGCAGCTACAATCACAAGTCCTGGAATGACAAGCCACTTGGGACCGAATTTATCGAACAATGAACCCATAATAGGAGACAAGAGGCCGTTGATAATCCCACCGGGCAGAAGTACTAAACCTGCTGTTAGAGCAGACAGAGCCAGCCCCTTTTGCAAAAAGAGTGGAAGAATCAGCATCGTAGAAAGGATCGTCATCATACATAGGAACACCATAATAACGCCAATAACAAACATAGGGTATTTAAATACACGCAAATTCAACATAGGCTGCTTCATTTTCAATTGACGTACAGAGAACAGTATCAACGATATCAGACCGACAATCACAGGAAGCAGAACCATCAGGCTAGCCCAACCTTCGCCACCTTCTCCGGATTTACTGAAACCAAACACGACACCGCCGAAGCCAATGGAAGATAACAGGATAGATAAAAAATCAATTTTGGGCTTGGTCGTTTTTGAAACGTTTTGCATAAATAAAATACCGCAAATCAGTGAGAGAACCAAGAACGGAAGGGAGATCCAGAAGATCCAGTGCCAAGACAGATTTTGCAGTACCAGTCCTGCAATGGTAGGGCCCACTGCCGGTGCGAACATAATGACCAATCCGATGATCCCCATAGCCGCGCCTCTCTTTTCAGCCGGGAAAATGATCAAGATGGTGTTAAACATCAATGGCAATAACAACGCCGTGCCAATGGCCTGAAGAATACGTGCGATCAATAGCACTGAAAAAGTAGGTGCAAGCGCAGCAACGAGACAACCAGCTATTGAGAACAGCAACGATGTAACAAACAGCTGTCTTGTCGTAAAGGTTTGAATCAGCAATCCCGATACAGGTACTAAAATACCGAGTGTAAGCAGATAAGCGGTTGTCAGCCATTGGGCTGTTGCAGTTGTAATATGCAAAATCTGCATCAAATCATTCAGTGCAATGTTAAGTGCCGTTTCACTGAACATCCCAATAAAGCCGCTAAGGAGCAGCGCAATCATAATAGGTAGCACCTTGAACGTTTTGGGTTCAGAGGGTGAACTTGTTTGACTCATTGTACTCATGTTGTTTTTGTTCCTCCAAATAAATTAATAGTGTTGAATTATAACAATCGGTCTATATATAATAAACATGTTGTTATTTTTTTGTCAAAGTATAAGTTGTAAATATTAAATAATGAAGGATGCTGTATATGGCTGCTAAACCCGAATCATACGAGAATATCGTACAAACCGCATCGAAGCTCTTTTTTCATCAGGGGTATCACGCGACCGGACTGAATCAGATTCTTGCGGAGAGTGGATCACCGAAAGGGTCACTTTATTATTATTTTCCGCGTGGTAAAGAAGAATTGGCTTTGGAGTGCATAAGAAGAGGGAATGAGTTTATAAAGCAAAAATTAAAACAGACACTGGACGGGAATGATAATCCAGTGCTAGCCATTCAGGATTTTATTCGTAATACAGCTGAGGAGGCAGACCGTACCGGCTTTAACGACTTCATGCCGATTGGCTTCTGGGCTGCTGCGGAAACTTCCTGTATTAGTGAATCGCTACGTCATGCTTGTGTGAATACGTTTACAGATTGGCAGCACATCTATATGGAGCGTCTTCAGGAATCGGGCTGGGACGAGGAAAAGGCACGCAGTCTGGCGGTACTTATCATTTCGATGCTCGAAGGTGCATTGATTTTGGCCGTTACGCAACAGAGCAGTGCTCCTATTTATAATATCGTGGATTACATTCCACAGTTGGTCAAATAATCCTGTCTCTTCAATTTTCAATCTCTCCTAATGAGCTCCAACAAGTAACTTTAGAGAGCCGATGTTCTCGTTTTTGAGAACTCGGCTTTTTTGTGGTTCTGAGACGTAATTTTACTCACATTACCAGCACCAAATGATGAAAAGTATGGTAAAATAGAATGAATTTGATTTTGATTTTGCACGAAAGGAAGGGTGATAGCAAGTGGCAAAAGCGAAGGTACCCAAACGGCCTACTCGGGATGAATTTGTACTGGAGGAAATCGGGAATCAGCTTGTAGAAGCACAACGAGAGCAATCCGAGGTTGTATTGACCGTATGGGGACGCGCAGAAACAACCCGCGGACAGATTGTTAAAATGGACCCAAGAACAGGGAAGGTTCATGTAGAGAGTAATGGAGAAACGGATAAAGTTCCTTTTATGGATATTATGAGTGTAAATTACCCGAGAGATTAGTTGTTGTGATTACATAAATATAGCAGAAAGGGACAACAAGAATGACAAAGTTAGAGTCTCCCTTACTGCGAGGGAAAGTAACAATTTAAAATTCGCGTATACAAAAACAACCGAGTGGTTTAGAGCCATCGGTTGTTTTTGTATACTGCTGCATGAGTGGGAAGAGAAAGCCGCGTTGTTGTATTGGCACTTGCCCTTGTATATGCTTATGCAGCTTTTATCGGGCTGGTATGACTCGCACGTGCTTCGGCTTTCTTAAGCACCTTACGATCAAAAATGAAGGGGCCAAACGGCAAAAGTGAGGCAATCAAGGCAGCAAGACTTTGCAGTAGCGTTATTTTCCGCATAATCAGCATGACCACAGTCGCTACAACATAAGCCACGAACAGTACCCCATGGATCATACCCACCCAGCTTACCATTTGCGGTATTCCAGCTGCGTATTTAAGTGGCATAGCGATACACACAAGCAGTAGATATGAAATTGCTTCAATATTACCAATGACACCAAACATCTTAAAGGCATTTTTGAACATAATACACCTCTTTCTCTTATTACTTAAAATTTAATATATCCTATAATGCATTGTTATTAAACGGTAGAAAGTTACGATATATCGAATATTTACGGCAGATGCCAACGTCACACAGCTTAGCGCTCCTGGAAACGATAATTGTAATTTCATTTAACTTGTCAAAATGTGTATCCCTATTGTATGCGCGACCCCCTATCAGTAAAAATACGGTGTGAAGCCTAAACATTTTGTATGCAAATTCCGATAACAGTTAAATGAACGTGTGTACATTATGGTACATATTTTAAAAGCTGGATTGCAGCAGAAGGGCTTGTAAGCTTAACTTATTAGTTTTTGACAAATAAAATTTCCATACTGGTATCAAGGAGAGCATAGAATATGAATAAAAAACGTTTGCGTCAATGGATGGCTCCGTTCGCAACGGCTACACTGATTTTGAATACGGGATATGGCATTTTGACACCCGATGCAGTGGCTAGCGCGTTGCCGACTGAGAGGCATTACTCAAATCTGACAGGCCTAAATACAACACAGTTACATACCAAATTAGCAACCGCTCAAGGTAGTCAAGTGCCTGTTACTTCAGGTCCGAAAGTGACTACGTTAACCAAAGGTTATGGTCAGAACACCTATCTTAACCAAATGCTAAAAGTAATGTCGAGCCAAATGGTGACTGCGAATATCGCGCCGGCAGAGGTAAGCAATCTGACAGCGGTTCCTACAGAAACAACAAAAGTAAATTTGTCCTGGAACAATCCGTCGGACATCAATTTTGACCACGTAAAAGTGGTGGGTGTTACTAACGATGTGTATGTAGATAACATTAGAAGTAACTCTTATATGTTAAGCGGTTTACAGCCGAACACGACATATACCTTTCGCGTGAAAACGGTGAATAAGAGTGGAAATGAATCTCTCGGTACAACAATACAGGCTAAAACGGCTTCCGCTGATGGTCCTGTGGATAAGACACCACCAGGAGAAGTAAGCGGACTGGCAGCGACGAATGTAGGATATAATGGATTTACCATCAATTACATATTGCCTAAGGATGCTGACTTAAGCCAAGCGATTGTCTATTTAAATGGTACAGAAATTCAAAGAACCACAGGCACGTCTTACACGTTTAATGTCTTGAATGCTGCCACAGCCTATACCGTAACGGTCAAAACGATAGACAAATCCGGAAATATATCTCAAGGAGTTAGTATTCCAGTTACAACTTCTACGGTCTCTACCGATATCGTGCCCGATGTGACAGGTGCTTCAGTGACATCAGTTAATAACTATAGTGTTACTGTTTCCTGGACAAGGCCTAGCGGAATTAGTACGGTCAGTCTGTATAAGGACGGGCAACTGGTAACCGATTCAACAGGAACATCCTATACTTTCAACAATCTTTCGGCAAGCCAGACCTATACGTTCACGATAAGATCTAAGCGAAGCACAGGTACATTGTCCTCCGGTGTGAGACTAACTGCCACAACGGACAGTACGTCTTCCAATTCGTCAGAAGTGTCCAATCTTGAAGTAGATAGCAAAAGTGACACCTGGATCAAAATCACCTATGATATGCCGAGTCGAGCCGACAAGGTGAAGATATATGTGGATGGTGATTATAAGGGGACTACAAGCTCTGAGTCCTATAAAATCACGGATTTGCGAGAAGGACGCTGGTATGAGATTAAGGTCGTGACTGTCAATAGCAATGGAAGAGAATCTAGCGGTGTAAAGATATCAGAACGCACGGATTCGGATGGTTACTACTCTTCTTCATCTAGTTCATCGAACTATGAGAAAGCAAGAGATTTGATGCGAATTGCGGAAAACAGTCTAAATGCGTCCGACTGGCGTTCTGCCAGAGATGCAATCAGTGATCTGCCGAGCGGAACCCGTAAAAGCGATCTGCTGGATCGGCTAGAAGCTATTCGCAATAGAGCGATTGGTACCGGTAGTTCATCATCCGGGACGAGTTCTACTACGACAACCACTTCTGGTACAACGTCTTCATATCCTAACAATGCGGTTTCCTCCTATTCATCTTCGTTCACCCTGACACCAGGAGCTAAATCAGCTTATGTCGATGGTCGTGCTACGACGATGGCTCAGGCTCCTCGGATCATTAATGGGGCGACGATGGTCCCGCTGCGCTTTATCAGTGAACGGATAGGTTACGAGGTGAATTATGAAAAATCGACCAAAAAGATTATTCTGAATCGACCTACAGACGGCAAACAGGTAGTGCTTCAAGTCAAGAATTCGACCCTTGCCGTATATGAGTTAAACAACTCCCGAAGTTATTCGACGAACATCACAGCTCCGGTTATTGTTAACGGCTACACGCTGGTTCCATTACGAGTGATTAGCGAGCTTTCGGGGTATCAGGTGAACTATAATACTGCATCCAAACAAATTACGATTACCAAATAAATGCATCTGTTAAAAGAGTTCTAAAGTGAAAACTTTAGAACTCCTTTTTGTCTACTATCCAATAAGTGTACGTAAAATGCGAAAAGGGGCGCTTTATAAGCGCCCGCTAATAGAGTTATAAATTGACAATCAGCTACTCTGTAAACAAGTTATTTTGACTAAAATGATATTAAGCTGCTTAAGATCTTCTACAGTTAGTTGAATACTCAGCGTTTGAAGATTAGTTTCGATCTGATCAGGCTTGGTCGCACCTGGAATGATTAAGGTATACGATAGGATTGATTCTCGCTTGTATGATTCATGCACTGATTGGTATCTCAATGCTTACCTGTCCGCCGCTTGTCTGGGTGGAGTTGGTGATGATCAGTTGTCCGCCATGTAGGTTGACAATGGATTTTGTTATATACAGGCCCATACCGTAATGTCCACTCAATCTTCTGGATGAATCACCCATATAAAACTGCTCGGCGGCCTGTTTGAGACCTGCTGGAGAGAAGCCCGGGCCTTCGTCTACGATGCTGAACCGAATACAGTTTTCAACAGACTCTACGATCAGCTGGATTTCGCTGTATTCAGGCGCCTGATCTACCGCATTAGAAGCAACATTCATAATGGCACGCTCAAGTAGCACTGGGTCTGCATACAGCGTCTTAGGGAGGTTATATGCAGCGAATGCTACAGATATTTTTTTGACAGCAGCCAAGGCCATTATCTGATCTTTCACTTTCGATAAATAGAAGTCAGCATCCATCGTTTCCGCCCGCAGGGTGACTAGTGTTTCCGCTTTTGAAATGTCAATGAGAGTTTTAATATACTGCTCCATCTGCCTGGTGCTTTCCGCAATATAATCCGTATAGTTCTTTTGCTCTTCGGACTGTTCGGTCTCGGACAGTAGCTCTACGTTTCCACGAACGATAGTGAGTGGTGTTTTGACATCGTGTGCTAGAGCGGAAATTTGCTCGCGGCGGGATTTTTCGAGATTCCACTGTTTCTGAAGCGATGCCTTTAAAGTTTCTTTCATTTTATCCATGGAATGCAGCACCTGATCGATCTCCATCACGCCACTGAACTTGATTGAGAAGTCCAAATCCTGTGCTTGAATTTGTTTGGTAGCCTGCTGCAATCCGATCATCTTACGTGCCAGCTTTCGTCCGAAGGAGGAAGCCAGTAAAGCACCTCCCCCCAGGAAGGCGATACAGAACACGGCCAAAAAGGACAATTCTGCGTTCGGCAGATATTGACGCAGGATAGGAAGTTCAAACTGTGCCGAGACAGAATAGCGCATCACAGTAATTTCATCATGATGTGGAACTTTTACATAGTTATAGGGAAATTGATACACAGTATTGCTCTGCTGCGTAACACTCCAAGCGGCTTGGGCCTGGTTTTCAGAAAGATTTCCTTCAATGAGGCGGCCTTCCGAAGTGAACAACGCGTACTTATACAGTTTTATCTGAGAATTCGGTTGCAGGGTCTTGCCCGCTTCAATGATTGACTTGTCCTCCCGTACCTGCTTCTCCGCATAGTTCGCGGGAAGAATGGCCCCATAAGATATCAGGGCATAGAAGATGAGGACCAGGAACAGAGCGAGCGCAATCGTCCCAATACAAAACATAACTAAATAACCCAGGAAAATGGTTCGTAATTTGGTAGTCTTGCGTGCTTGTTGTACTTTGGTTACTTCCATCGGTAGCCGATCCCCCAAACCGTCTCCACTGGAGAAACCTCTACTTTGCCAAGCTTGGCCCGGATATTTTTGACATGCTCCACAATGGTGGCGGAATCGCTGTCCCCATCCAAGCCGAAGACCGCTTCGTAAATCTGCTCCTTAGAGAATACCTGCCCCCAGTTCAAAGCTAGAAACTTACATATCTCATATTCACTTTTGGTAAACGGGACTACAACATTCTGAACGGTGATTTCCTTGCCAGACAAATTGAAATGAACTTCCCCGATGCAGAATACATTACGCCGTTCACGATTCTCCCGTCTGAGATGGGCGTTGATTCGTGCGCGCAGCTCTCCAGTGCCGAACGGTTTGACAATATAATCGTCGGCTCCATCCCCAAGCCCCAACATCACATCGTTCTCCATGGATTTTGCGGTAAGAAACAGTATCGGACAGTCTACCTTGCTGCGAATTTCCCGGCAGAGTGTGAATCCGTCCATGGTAGGCATCATCACGTCAAGCAGTATAAGATCAAATGCTCCGAGCTGCATGGTGAGAACCTGTGGGGAGGCGGAGACCACCGTGACAACATGGCCATCTTTCTGCAAAATATTTTGAAGGAGTGCCAAAACGGCGGGTTCGTCATCAACGGCCAACAAGTTTGCCATGCTTTATTCACATCCCTTGCTTTCTTTACTCTAATCTTTACTCCAACGAATTTTGTCCTTCCCAACGACAAATCCATAACCCTAATAATACCATGATGACTAAGGTCCCTACTACGCAATATCTGATTCCCAAATGAAGCTGTATAGCTTCAGGGATAGAATCTGCTGAGCTTACGCCGTATTGCACCCAGATCGTGATGAACCGGGCCGCCCAAGCAGCGGGGAAGAATATCCAATTATGATCACCCAGCCCTGTAAGAAGCAAAGCGGACAATAGACTCTCCATGATACCCAGACCGATGGAAGCTCCCTTACCGAACCGCAAACTAATGAAAAAATGCAGAATATAAAGGAACACACTGGACACAAACAGAATGCAGGCAGCCAACACATAAAACTTCAAGCCATACGGGGACTCTTTCATAAGATATATATAGCCAGCCCCAAAGCCGCCTGAGGCAAGCAGCACACTGCCAAATCCCAAGCACAGAAGTAGGCTGAGCTTGCTCAGGAAAGGTAGCAGCTTCACTGGCGAGGTTAAGAGCTGCTGGAAATTCCCAGCGGCTGACTCCTGATCGGCAGTAATGGAGCAGACAATACCAATCATGGTAGGAAGAGCCACGGCCAGGACCTGCAAATAGCCGTCAACCTTCGAAATCGGTGAGTATGGAGTGAAGGAATAATAGGCTAGAAAAATTGCTATCCCCAAGATCGGCACAAGCAGCTGCACGAGCAATAAGGGCTGTCTTCTAAGTTTAAGCACATCAGATTTCAGATTGCGGAAGAAAGATATCATCTTACTTAGCCTCCCGTTTGCGGAAAGAAATGGCCGTCAGCACTGACAGAATCATGAATAGACATACTGTGATCAACAGGCCGGGCACAATTACGCCTCTATCCAAAAGTGGATCTCCTGAAGGAACGGCAAGCCCATTAGGCAGCACTTGAATGACGGCGCACATCAATCTCGCTGGAATAGCATAGGGTACCGCCCACCATACAGAAGACGTAGCGAACAAAATGGTACAGGCTGCGTTGCCCACCATGTTGATGATTAGGGTGGCAAACATGCCTATTCGGTCCGTTAGGAACAGGCAAAGTGGAACTTGCCACAAAAAGGTGATGAAGAGTATCAGAGTTGCAGCGACGCTTCCTGCTAGTGTCATGGAAGTTGAGAATACGAATCCGCCAAGAGTTATCCCTGTAAATAGGATAATAGAGGAAACCATTAAGAGCCTTACGCAAATCCCGATTTTACCGTACCATACCCGAGCCAAATCTACAGACATGCCGAGGACAGCACGGTATTTTAGCTTCTTGCCGTCCTTTTGAATCACTCCTGAGCACATTAAGGTAAGGGCACCTGGCAGTAGCATGAAATACCACCAATTGTAGCTGGCGCTTTGGAGCATACGTCCTCCCATGAGCACGGTACACAGAAGAAGAGTAACGATGGGGGCAAGCCAGACCAATTTTTTCGTGAAGGTACGCTTTAATTTTAGATGTTCGGCGGCTATATATTGCTGCATCCTACTCACCTCTCTTTCGGTATTCCTGTGCAATCTGCATGAACAACGATTCCAAGTCTTGTCCTGGTGTAACCGCCTCTTGGTAAGCTAATATGCCACCGGCGATGATGCCGACATGGTCAACGATTTGTTCGACTTCAGATAGGATATGACTGGAAAGAATTACGGTAATTCCTTGCTTCGGAAAGGAGCGAATCAGCTCGCGTTGCTCCTGAATGCCAATGGGGTCAAGCCCGTTGGTTGGCTCATCTAAAATTAGTAACTTGGGATGGTTGAGGAGTGCAATGGCAATGCCCAGCCGCTGTTTCATGCCCATCGAGAACTGGCCAGAGCATTTTTTCCCCGTATGAATCAAATCAACAATGTTCAGTACTTCATCAATTCGTGAATCAGGTAATCCGAGCAAGGTTGTACGAACCTTTAGATTCTCTCTAGCTGTCAAATTCTCATAGAGTGGAGGAGATTCGATCAGTGCGCCGATCTGAGCGAGATCTTTTCGAGACCAGGGTTTTCCTTGAAATAAAATCTCACCGGCCGTGGGGCGTAGCATACCAGTTAACATTTTTAAGGTAGTTGATTTTCCTGCCCCATTCGGGCCGAGCAGACCATACACGGAATTCTCCTGAATAGACAATGTGACGTTATTCACCGCCTGTTGTCGTCTGAAGGTTTTGCAGAGATTTTTAGTTTGTAAAATAATGTTATCCATATCAGTTCATCCTTTTCATTCGTTCTGACAACTACTTTACAGATCAATTCTAAGAACTTTATAAGGATTGAAATATTAATGTTTCAAACTTTATGCATTCATACAGTATTCGCTATAATGGATACAGTGATTTAGGAAAGGGATGTATTCATGAAGAAGGTTATCGTAATCGGAGCAGGAATTCTGGGGGCATCGACAGCATACCAGTTAGCAAAATTGGGCGCTGATGTCATTCTTGTAGACCGCAAAGATAAAGGACAGGCGACTGATGCAGCTGCTGGCATTATTTGTCCCTGGTTATCACAGCGACGCAATCAGGCTTGGTATCAGCTAGCCAAAGCGGGCGCACGTTTTTACCCCGGATTGATTGAAGAACTCAAAAGCGAGGGGGAAACAGAAACTGGCTATGCTCAAGTTGGAGCTCTCAGTATTCATGATGATTTGGAGAAAATCAAAAAAATGCAGGAGCGAGCACACTTACGACAAGCGGATGCACCAGAAATCGGTGAGATTACCCGACTAAATGAAAAGGAAACCCATGAACAATTTCCTTTGTTAGTAGAAGGTTATCATTCTGTTCATATTAGCGGTGCCGCTCGTATAGATGGTCGTGCGCTGCGTGATGCGTTGATCCGATCAGCAAAAAGAAATGGGGCAACCCTTATCCATGGGGATGCTGTGCTTCAATACGATTCCGACCATGTAACCGGAGTGGCGGTCGGTGCAAACAGCTTCTCATCTGACGAAGTCATTGTTTGTGCAGGTGCATGGGCCAATCAACTGATGCTGCCTTTGGGCATTCATTTTAAAGTTAGTTATCAAAAAGCACAAATTATGCATTTGCAGATTTCTAATAGGCAAGACACAGGCACCTGGCCTGTAATCATGCCGCCTTCTGATCAATATCTGCTGGCTTTTGACAAACAGAAGATCGTAATAGGGGCAACTCATGAAAATGAAATCGAAGGCTACGATACAAGAGTAACAGCAGGTGGGATACAGGAAATTCTGAACAAAGGTTTAGAATTGGCTCCTGACTTAGCAAACAGCACTTTTCAGGAGGTAAGAGTTGGTTTCCGTCCTTTTACACCCGGTTTTCTACCGGTGATCGGAGCTGTTCCTGGCTGGAATGGCCTTATAGCGGCAAATGGGCTTGGGGCATCCGGGTTGACCATGGGCCCCTTTATTGGAAATCAGTTGGCAAAGTTGGCACTTGGAATGGCCTTGGATATCGATATCAATGATTATGATATTCGAAAAGCAATAGATGAAAGTTGATTCTTCAAGGTAGACAACATTAGATAGCATAAGAAGCCGCCATACTGGCGGCTTTTCTAGTAATATAAGTTCTTTTCCTGGACCAAAGATAGAGCCTATGTCGATTTTTAAGGTTACTCGTTTCTATTTTAGTCTTAGACCTAGTAAAACCCCGCTACGTAGGAACAAGATTAGTGATATAGTGAAACAAATCACAGAAAACAGGCTAACGGAAATAAAACCACCGGCGTGCGCGTATAGCATTCCTGCTGTGAAAGAGCCAACCATCGTTCCAAAATACATAGAAGAATTGGCAAGTGATGAAACTGTTCCACGTGCTGTGGCAGACAAGGTTTGAAGCATACTCATCATAAGCGGAAAAATCATTCCAAGGGTAAGGAAGATCAGAAAATATGTAATTTCGACATAGGTTACACTAGGTAAATAGGGTAGAATTAAATAAAGTAGGCCGATGAAAATTACGCCATATATCAAAGATTGCTTAGGACCCACTTTGTTAACTAAGCTACTCCCAAATAAGCTGCTGATCGTATTTCCTAAACCAAGGAACAAAATCACCGTACCAATATTTGCAACATTGAGGCTGAATTTGTCGGACAGCCATGTGCCAATAAAAGAGAAGGCAGCAAAATTTCCGAGTTGGAACAGGAAGTAGGCCAGAAAAGCGACCTTAGGTGTTGACCCCTGCAGCAATGAACGATATCTGTTCCTAATCGAGGGAGCCTTTTGCTTCTGTATAGAAGGAGGCAAGGCGGGCAAGAGAACAGCAGTCCAAATAACGATCAAAAAGGTGCAGCAACCAATTACCATAAAGGGTGTTTGCCACCCGGCGGTAGCGAGATAGCTGCCAATGGGAACGCCTAGCATTTGGGAAAAAGCTAATCCAGCGGTGGCAACTCCCATGGCTTTTAACACTTTATGTGGTTGAACCAACTGAGGAATGGCAGCCCAAACTTGAGGTGAGGCAAAAGCGGCACTAATGCCAGCTAATAAGCGAAAAGCAAACATGGTCCAAAAATCAACGGCAAAGCCGCAAAGTAGAGTGAAGATACCGAAACCAAGCAAGCCGAACAGTAGTACTTTTTTTCGATTCCATGCATCTGACAACGGTCCTGCAATTAAGGCAAACAGAGCATACCCTAAAGCATAGGCTGAAACGATCCAGCCCGATTGTTCAATAGAAATGCCGAAGCTTTCACGAAGAATAGGTAAAAGAGGGGATACAATGAACGTATCCGTACCAATGAAAAACATGATCAAGAAAAACAAGATGATAATTTTATTCAAAACGAAACCCTCCATTTGTTCTATTGTTCGAATATTTTCGAATAATAGAAATATAGCATTCCAATATGCTATAATGCAACTATAATTCTTTGTTAGGCAGGTGAACGGATCTTGAGAACGCTGTATCATCCTAACGTAATTGAAATTACTCTACCTACAGTTTTATATGCTTTAAGTGACCCCATTCGGCTTAATATCATCCAGATTTTAGACGAAAACGGGGAGCAATCCTGTAGCTCGCTAGATATTTCAGCCCCAAAGTCAACCTTGTCTCATCATTTCAAGGTTCTTCGGGAATCAGGGGTCATTCATACGAGAATAGAGGGAACCCAACGCTTTATTTCTATCCGTTACGACGATTTAAATGAACGCTTTCCAAGCTTGCTGTCGGCTGTACTGATGGGCTTGAAGCAATAAAAAAACAAAGGTCTAGTTAGCATGATACTAACTAGACCTTATTTGCCGAAAAACAACCATATATACTTATAAGTTGCTGCTTATTTTGAAGTTAGAGAGAAGCTGATCCTTCTATACGTCATTCATCATGTCATTGAGATGTGAATTCTTCAACGATTGTGTTAGGATTTGCATGTTTTTCAAGTAGTCGATTTTATAGATACAGGAGTAAATCACATTTAATACATAGTCAAAAGCAATTTGCGACGAAAATGTACCAATCTTGGCATGTTTTACTTCGTCATTAGGCACCTGGATACAGATATTACTGAGTTTGGCCAATTCATTTTGATTGGTTGCTGTAATTGTGATAAATGGAATATTTTCATGTGTAAAGTGCCTTGCTGCTTTTAAAAAAATTGGCGATTTTCCATGGTAAGTTAAAAAAACAGCGCAATCCTGTGGCGTAAGATTAGCCGTATGGTACGCCCACTCAGACAGCTCCGTAGCTATAACCACATACTTGTTAATTTTCACTAATTTATTTTGGAAACTTTTCGCACGGATTTGTGAATCTCCTAACGCATATATAAAGATCCTGTTCGCTTGATCCAGCAATAGGGCTGTTTGCGACAATAAATCATCATCCATGAATGTAAAGTTTTTTTCTATCGTTTCCTTCATTAATTCTGCAATTTCTTTCGCCACTTGAAGTGGGGATTCATCAAAACCAAATGGATAGTTGGGGTCTACATTGGAAATGTTCTGGGTATTCTGCTGAAACTCCCGAGCAAGTTTGATTATGAACTCCTTGAAGCCAGATAGCCCAAGTTTACGTGTTAATCGATTAATTGCGGAATGCGAAGTATATGTTGCCTTTGCAAGCTCCTGAATATTTAAGTGCAGGATACTTTCCTTATGAAGCAAAATATAGGATGCAATGCTTTTTTCGTTTGGTGTAAAGTTTTGCATTTCGGATAATTGCATCAGTATTTTCAACAGGTTCACTCCGGTTCAATTGAAATGACGTTTGATAAAGGATATAAAATAAACATTTTGTTCGAAAATAAACAAACATTTTTAAAAATATTCGGTTGATTGTACCATTTTGGCGGCAAATCCTTTACGATCAACGTTCTTCTTCTATAATAAATGAAAAAGAGCCTAGGGGGAATTAATATGCTTAACATCGGTTATATTGGGAATGGCAAAAGCACCAATCGGTATCATCTTCCTTTTTCATTGACCAGAGATCATTTGAACGTAAAGACGATCTACGCCCGTAATCCAGATAAAAGGGAGTGGGAGAAAACCCCTGGTGTGCAGTATACAGATAATCTTGAATCTCTAATGAACGATAAGGAAATTCAGTTGATTGTTATCTGTACACCTGTAGAATCCCACTACACTTATGCGAAGATGGCACTCAACCACGGAAAAAATGTACTTGTTGAGAAACCCTTTATGTTAACGAAAGAAGAAACTGTGTCCATCTTCCAATATGCCAAAGAGAAAAATCTGATTATTCAATGCTATCAAAACAGACGTTACGATTCGGATTTTCTCACTACAAAGAAGGTTATTGAATCAGGAAAACTCGGTGATTTGTTGGAGGTGGAAATGCATTTCGATTATTATCGCCCTGAGACCCCCAACTCCACCTCTCATTTTTCTAAATATAACAGTTACTTATATGGACATGGCGCTCATACCATTGACCAAGTCCTTTCCTATTTTGGGAAGCCTGACACGATCCATTACGATGTGCGCCAATTGCTCGGTTCTGGAAGAATGAATGATTATTTTGATCTGGATTTTTATTATTCTTCACTCAAGGTATCCATCAAATCCAGCTTTTTTCGTTTAAAAGAGCGGCCGAGTTTTGTAGTTTACGGCAAAAAAGGCGTTTTTATAAAGCAGACAAAGGATCGTCAGGAGGAGCATCTGAAATTATACTATCTGCCTAAGGGACACTCCGATTTCGGCATCGACCTGCCCGAGCATTACGGCATCTTAACATATCTGAATGATAAGGGCGAGTATCATGAAGAAAAAGTAATTTCTGAAAAGGGAGACTATGCCCGAGTGTATGACGATATTTATCAGTCGATCGTAATTGGTAAAGAAAAAGTGATTAAAGACGAAGAAACGATAATGTGTATGGAAATACTTGAAAAAGGTATAGAGGAGTGCAGCTAAAATGAAGTTAGGAATTGTCGGAGCAGGGATGATCGTAGGGGATCTATTAAGCTTTATTCAGGAAATCCCGACCATTTTACTAAAGGGCATTTGTTCTAGACCTAGCCACAAGGAGAAATTACTGGATTTGCAAAGTAAATATGGAATATCTCAGATTTATTCGGATTACAGCGAGATGCTGATGAGTCGTGACGTGGATACTGTCTATATCGGGCTGCCTAATCATCTTCATTATTCATATGCCAAAGAAGCATTATTGAGTGGTAAACATGTCATTTGCGAGAAGCCGTTTACTTCCACTTTGCAAGAATTTCTAGAGCTAAAAGAAATTGCTCAGCAAAGAAAACTGGTATTGGTGGAAGCCATAACGAATCAATATTTGAAAAATTATTTATCAATGAAGGAGTATCTACCTAAGCTTGGTGAGATCAAAATAGTTGAATGCAACTATTCTCAATACTCATCTCGGTATGAAGCTTTCAAAGCAGGAATAATCCAGCCAGCGTTTAATCCAGAAATGTCTGGTGGAGCCTTGATGGATATTAATTTATATAATATTCATTTGGTTGTTGGATTCTTCGGGAGCCCGAAGAAAGTGGAGTATTGGGCGAACATGGAGCGTGGAATTGATACTTCAGGTATACTGCTGCTTGATTACGGTGATTTCAAGTGTGTCTGCATAGGTTCGAAAGACAGTACGGCTCCCAATGCAGTGAACGTTCAAGGCAATAAGGGGTATATACACATGGCAAGTTCAGCAAATATATGCGACTGCTTTGATTACACTGCGAATAAGGAAACGCCAATTCGGGTGGATCAGAAAGATCATCCCCATCGAATGTATGATGAATTCGTTGAATTTGACCGTATCATCAAGGAAAAAGATTTGGGAAAAGTCTCAGAAATGCTTGAACACAGCGAGAGGGTCATGAATGTCATTGAGAAAGCCAAGCAATCCGCCAATCTTGTATTTGGTCCTGATAAATAAAGAAGCAGCTCAATTACTGAGTTGCTTCTGATCCGTAATTCCCACACAGCGGACACTGCATAACGGATAACCACTTCTTCGTTTAATCCTTGATTTCTCTCTTCAGTCATGTCTTTGATATCATTACTTCAAGTCATAATCCAATCACGAGGAAGTCTCTTTAGTTAGAGTGAATAATTCAGATGAAAAATCATATTTCTCCGCAATATTAAAATCCTGGTCAGCCTTATAAGGCGGGGTGAGTATAAGTCCGATGTTCATTAACTCGCTGCCTGTAAAACGTCGGTCCAATTCTTCCACGAAATATACTGCCATTTCGTCCAGTCCGATGAGCTTTAGCCGTGAATAAGCTGCATTGGGGCGTGAGAGAACCTGGTACCAGCCGACGAGAGCATGCTCACGTTCTGCATCAATGGTCATCCATGCTGTTTCATTTTTTTCAAAGGGACTTAGCAGACGGTAAAAGGTTCCCTGTGTAATTAATCGTCGGTGACGTTTATATACTTGTATTTGTTTTTTAATTACATTGCACTCTTCTTCGGACAACGCCAATGGGTCAAGTTCATAACCGAATATACCAAAGTAGGCGACATTGGATCTAGTTTGCAGCGGTGCCGTTCTGCCTACCTGGTGGTTCGGGATGCTTGACACATGAGCACCCATACTGCTAAGCGGATAGGCCATGGAAGTGCCATACTGAATCTTCAGACGTTCTATAGCCTCGCTATCGTCGCTTGTCCATGCTTGCGGAGCGTAATAAAGCATCCCTGGATCAAACCGTCCCCCACCGGAAGCACAGGACTCAAACAAAATCTCAGGGTGTTCGGTAATCAGCTTCTCATATAAAGCATATACACCCAGGACATAGCGGTGAAAAAATTCGCCCTGTCTTTCCTTGCCCAGAGATAACGAATAGGCTTCTGAAATACAGCGATTCATATCCCATTTTACGTATTCGATCCGAGCAGAAGAGAGCACGTCATCCATTAACTTAAACAGGTAATCCACGACAGGCGGTTGGGAATAATCAAGAACATATTGATGACGTCCATGCTTGCGTTGACGGCCGGGTGTTCCCACAACCCAGTCTGGATGCTCCCTCATAATATGAGAGTCGGAGTTAACCATTTCCGGCTCGAACCAAAGACCGAATTTCATCCCGAGCTGATTGATCTTCTTTGCCAAATTCGAGATCCCGTTCGGTAGCTTTTCAAGATTTTCAAACCAGTCACCGAGGGAAGAGGTATCATTGTTTCTTCGACCGAACCATCCGTCATCCAAGACAAAGAGTTCAATCCCCAGTTCACCTGCTTTTTTTGCCATATCAACTATTTTCTGCTCAGTAAAATCAAAATAGGTCCCCTCCCAGTTATTGATCAATACAGGTCGTTCCCGCTCGGTCCAACTGCTGCGAATTAAGTGTTTATTGTACAGGCTATGGTATGCTTGGCTCATGCCATTTAAACCGCTCTCAGAATAGACCAGAACTGCTTCAGGCGAATAAAAACATTCTCCTGGCTTCAGGGTCCAGCAGAATTTGTCAGGATGAATGCCGATCATCAATCGGGTAGTTGAATAGCTGTCCACTTCCGCCTGGGCAAGAAAGTTCCCGCTGTAAACGAGATTAACCGCATATACTTCTCCTTGGTGTTCCTGTGATCCGGGTTTGGCAAGCGCCAGAAATGGGTTGTGAACATGACTACTAATTCCTCGTGTGCTCCCAATCGACTGTAGCCCAGGTCTCAATGGTGTACGCTCCACATGACGTTCCCTGCCCCAAGCCCCTGATAAATGAATAATTTCATATTCGGAGTCAGGGAGATCAAGACTCAGGCTCATTAGACGGTTGACTCTCAGGAGATCATTCCCGGAATTCGTTATGGATACGGATCTCGTGATCACGGGCAGTTCGCTGAAGATGGTGTAAGCAAGCACGGCCACCGCTCCTGTAAGAGAATCGGTCAGCGTGATGAGGAGTGTCTCTGCTTCATGTGCTTCCTTACAAAACGTAGCTGGAAGATGAGGAATTTTGGGTTTTCCAGTGATTACCTCGTAATGGTCATAAGTGAACTCCATTATATGAGATCCATCCTCCTGTATGATCTCAATTGTTGGCTCTCGAAAGTCTCCACTTCCCGCAGAAGGAAACTCCTGCTTAATACTTTCCAACGATGTCACCAAGTCACTATCAAACTCACCGACAGACACGGGACGGTAGCTTCGCTCGATAAAACGATCATATTGACCCAGGTACTCTATTTTTTTGCCGTAATATAAATGCTCCAATTGCCCGTTCTCCATGACACGGAAAAGATAACTGCAGTATTTGTTCGTTAAGTGAAATGTCCGTTCCTTTTGGTTAACTTGTAGACTAGCCATGTACATAGCCCCTTTCAAAATATGTCGAACCACTTGAAAACGTTATTATTGAATCAGCATAACAAAGATAGTGATAGTAAATACATGACTTTTTTTAAGTTGGATATGGGAAAAACAAAGAACCTTACAAAAAAATATAGTTTAGAGCCAAATTTTTTCTGGACATTTGTCATCCTTAACTTATGCTATACTGTTAAATTAACAAGCATAGGTTCTTTATTTGGAAAAGTGAGGAGGATGCCAATGGGCCAGAATATGATTCAATATGTTGATACGTATACCAGTTCAGAGCATAAAAATATATCAGATTTGATTTTGTATAACTGTGGCACAGAGCTCTGCTTATCCAAACAGGATTTTGGACCCATCGCCCGCGATTTTAATCTGGTTCATTTTGTACTAAAAGGACGAGGTAGGCTGGTGATTGACAACAAAAATTACGATATAGGAGAAGGACAGGCTTTTTTAATTCCGGCCAATAGGGTAGCATATTACCAGGCGGATGAAGCCGAGCCTTGGGAGTACAGTTGGGTCGGCTTTATGGGCATTAAATCCGACATCTACCTGCAGAACATATCACTTCCACACCAGAACCCTTATATAATTGATATCGAAGATATTACGTTCTTTCATTCCACGATTATTGAGATGTTGCGGATCGGAGATAACACGCTTTCTTCATCGCTGGCTATACAGGGGTATTTATTCCATATTCTTGCCAAACTTGTACACAATTTGGGGGAAACGATGTCGATAAAGGAACAGCTTCCTTATTCGGTGCAAGCGATAAACTTTATTGAGAAAAACTACATCAGTGGCATCCAGATTAGTGAAGTAGCGGAGTACCTTGGTCTACATCCGAATTATCTGACCTCCGTTTTCAAACTAGAAACTGGTGAAACGCCTAAACAATATCTGATAGTCCTCAGGATTAAAAAAGCGTGCGAATTGCTGCAGCATACAGACTATTCGATCCAGGTCATATCTAATTCGGTCGGCTATACCGATCAGTTGACCTTTTCGCGAGCTTTTAAAAATGTAATGAGCATATCACCCAGCGCGTATAGAAAAAAATTTCTTTGATTTTGCTATATAAATCTATAAAAATATTTGTATTTAGAAGCGGTTTTTTTTGCTATCGTAAAACTGTGGATTTTTTCCTGCATGGCATTTTAACGATTGTAGGAAGAGTACTTTTTACGGGAGGAGAATTTCGCGCGTGGATTTCATTATTGCTTTTATTCCAGCCCTTGGCTGGGGAGTTATGCCGATACTGGCGCATATTACAAAAGCCAGTCCCCGAGAACAGCTGACAGGTACCGTTATTGGTGCTGTGCTGTTTTCCCTGTGCTTGTATACCATTCATCCTACCTCATTAACACCGATTCATTTTGTGGTAAGTTTTATATCTGGTATTTTTTGGGCCGCTGGACAATTGCTCCAGTTTCAAGCTTTTCAAAAAGTAAGCGTATCGATCGCCATTCCTGTGATTTGTGGTCTGCAGTTGATAGGGACGACGCTATTTGCCGCACTTATTTTGGGTGAATGGATAACAGGGTACCAATATGCGATAGGCGTTGGTTCTCTTCTGTGTATATTGGCAGGAGTTCTGTTAACCAGCTATCAGGGCAAGTCTGCTGGATTGCCCAAGCCTTTGCCGGTACCCATTATCATAATGTTGGTTTGCTCGGGATTAGCGTTAAGCAGTTATGTCGTGATTAATCAGTTTTTTCATATATCCGGGCTATCCGTCATTCTGCCGCAATCGCTCGGTATGCTATGCTCAGCCATGGCCATGAATCTGAAGGGCAAAAAGCGGCTACGATTCTCTCTGGTGGTTCGCAATTTGTCGACAGGATTGGTTTGGAGCATTGCGAATCTAGCACTATTTATTTCCAATGGGCTGATCGGCATGGCGGCTAGTTTTCCGATCTCTCAAGCGAGCATTGCTATTGCCTGTGTTGGCAGCATTTTAATATTTAAGGAAAAGAAGAGTCCTCAGGAATGGATAGGTATACTTGCGGGAATTACAGTACTGATGATAGGAGTAGGAATGATCAGCATGCTCAAGCCTTAAAGAATCATTTTGTATCTTGTATATGATCAGGTGTTTTGACTGTTTGCCAGTAGGAACCACGAGACCACGTTCTTTTAGTAACGAAAAGAGCTTATCCATCTATGGGGTACGCTTTTTGGGATTGACAGAGGTAGGACTGCATGAGAAAATGTACGCGCGTACATAAAATGATTTGGAGGTGGGTAATATTGTTTCGCGCAAGGAAGTAGCCGAACTTTCCGGCGTGTCTGAAGCGACAGTATCCCGGGTCTTGAATGCGGTAGGTCCTATCAAAGAGGATACGCGAAGAAGGGTTCTGGACGCAGCCAATCAGCTTGGATATGTTCCCAGTGCGCTGGCCCGTAACTTTGCCCGAAGGAAGAGTGGCCATCTTGGTGTGGTTATGCCTTATGTCCCGAAGGCGCACTTGTTCTCAGCCTATTTTTTCTCTGAGATGCTGAGCGGTATCGGAAACAAGGCTAGAGACAGCGGACTTGATCTGCTTCTATTGTTCCGGAAGCCGGGGGAACGGATTGATTACAGTAGTCTTTTCCGTCAGCAAAGGATCGATACCTGTATCATCCTTGGAGCCAGGGATGACCACGATGAGGTGGAAGCTCTAAAGAGGCTTCAGGAAGAAGGACGTCCGTTCTGCGTCATGAATCACCATTTTGAAGGGCAATCGTTCTGTGAAGTGGATGCAGACCATGTAGAAGGCAGCCGGGCGGCTGTAAGTCACCTCATCGAGCAGGGATACAAGCGGATTGCCTTTCTCAACGGCCCGGATATCTATTCCAATAGTACTGAGCGAATGAAGGGTTATCGTACCGCGCTTCAGGACGCTGGGATTGAATATGACCACGAACTGCTTCTGGAAGGTAACTATAGCCGTCGGAGCGGACTCGAAGCCTCAGCTACAATCGCAGACCAATTGAATGATATTGATGCTGTATTTGCGGCGAACGACCGGATGGCTCTTGGGGTAATGCAGGGTCTCCGTGAGCGCGGACTGGCAGCTGACCGGTTTCCGGCGTTTGTAGGCTATGACGATTCGGATGCGGCTGAGATGGCTGTTCCGCCGCTAAGCAGTGTCCGCGTACCTTTTTATGAGATGGGGGAGCTTGCAGCCTCGAAGCTTATACCCGATTCTCAGCATCTCATTCCGGCTCTGGAACTAACCGGGTGCGACTCAATAAGAGAACTCCTATCCACAGAACTGATTATCAGAGCGTCATCCATTCGTCGATAACACCATTCGTCAAAAATTCGTTGAAACTCAGACCCATAAGGAGGATCACGACATGTCTAATCGTCTTCGTATCGGAATGGTTGGCTACAAATTTATGGGCAAGGCTCACAGCAACGCTTACCGTAGTCTACCCATGTTCTTCCCAGATGCCCCGCTGCAGCCAGAAATGTCCGTTATCTGTGGACGCAACGCGCAGGGGGTTCAGGCGGCTGCCCGCCAGTTCGGCTGGACCGAAAGTGTTACGGATTGGCGTGATCTAGTGAAACGTAACGATATTGATCTCATTGACATTAACGCCCCGAGTAATGCCCATAAAGAAATTGTCGTGGAGGCTGCCCTCCATGGCAAGCATCTGTTCTGTGAGAAGCCGCTTGCGCTCTCGCTGGCGGATTCACGTGACATGCTGCAGGTAGCAGAGCAAGCAGGGGTCAGACATATGGTAGGCTTCAACTATCGCTTTTCACCGGCTGTCCAGCTGGCAAAGCAGCTAGTCGAGAGCGGTCGCCTAGGCAAAATTTATCATTTTCGTGCCTTCTTCCTTCAAGACTGGATCATGGACCCGTCCTTCCCGCTGGTATGGCGGCTGCAAAAAGACGTGGCCGGTTCTGGCTCTCATGGTGATCTTGGCGCCCATCTGATTGATCTCGCTCGCTTCTTAGTTGGCGAGTTCCATGAAGTGATCGGCATGAGCGAGACATTCATCCAGCAGCGCCCGTTAGCTTTGGAGATGAGCGGGTTGAGCTCCAAAAGAAACACTGAAGCAAATGCTCCAATGGGAGAAGTGACAGTCGATGATGCCACGCTGTTCCTGGCACGCTTCGCCGGAGGTGCGCTGGGCAGCTTCGAGGCCACACGTTTTGCTGCCGGACATCGGAGCACCAATTCATTCGAGATCAACGGTAGCCTAGGCAGTGTGCGGTTTGACTTTGAACGAATGAACGAACTGGAAGTGTATTTCACACAGGATGAGGAAGACGTTCAGGGCTTTCGCCGCGTACTCGCCACCGATCCGGCACACAAGTATTCTGAAGCTTGGTGGCCTGCAGGACATACGATTGGATTCGAGCATACCTTCACCCATGAGATGCTTGAGATGTTGAGTGCCATCTCTGAAGGAAGGCAACCGTCGCCGAACTTCCGTGACGGTGTTGCTTGTCAGGCTGTGCTTGAAGCGGTAGAACGATCCATAGAGGAACGCCGCTGGGTATCCATTGAAGAAATGTAGTATAACAATACATTCCGAAAGGTGAGTGGATTACAGATGCGCAAGGCACTGATTGTATGGGGCGGATGGAACGGACATGAGCCGGAGCAGGTGGCGGCCATTTTTGAACGCATTTTGAAGGAAGAGCAGTTCGAGGTGGAGGTGTCTAATACCCTTGAAGCCTACCAGGATGCAGAGAAACTGCTTGACCTGGACCTGATCGTTCCAATGTGGACCATGGGACAGATTGAGCAGGAACTGGTCGATAATGTCTCCGCTGCGGTTCAAAGCGGCGTAGGTCTCACAGGCTGCCATGGTGGCATGTGTGATGCCTTCCGGAACAATGTGGATTGGCAGTTTATGACAGGCGGGCAATGGGTTGCGCATCCCGGCAATGACGGCGTAGAGTACATGGTGAACATGAAGCGCGGCTCCAGCCCACTTCTAGACCATATTGAGGATTTTCAGGTCAAAAGCGAGCAGTATTACCTCCACGTAGACCCAGCAGTTGAAGTGCTGGCAACCACACGCTTTCCGATCGTACCAGGCCCCCATTCAGCTAATGGGCCAGTGGATATGCCCGTTGTATGGACGAAGCGCTGGGGGAACGGCCGCGTCTTCTACAATTCGCTGGGGCATCACGCAGATATCATAGATATGCCTCAAGTGACCGAGATGATGCGCAGTGGATTTCTGTGGGCAGCAGCAGGCAAACAGGCGGTGGCCACCCGGGGCAGCTCTCTCGCAGAGGCTTATACAGGCATGACAGACAACCAGCAACGCTAGGGTGAACAGGATGGTATCCGATGTAACAAAAGAATGCCATTATCCATTTTTTCTGAAGAAGAAGGGAGTCTAGGCATGAACAAAATGAAAGTAGGCATTATCGGGTGTGGTAAAATTAGCGGAATTTACATGGAAAATTGCCATCGTTTCGACATTCTGGAGCTGTACGCTGTAGCGGATCTGGACCAAGGTCGGGCAGAGGAGCAGGCGGTAGCGTTCAACGTTCCGCATGTATATTCGGTAGATGAGATTTTGGCTGATCCGGAGATCGAACTCATCATTAATTTGACCATTCCGGGCGTTCACGCCGACGTATGTCTCAGAGCTCTTGAGGCAGGCAAGCATGTCTATGTGGAGAAGCCACTTGCCGTCACCCGTGAGCAGGGTCAGGCTGTCTTGGATCTTGCTCATCAAAAGGGACTGCTTGTCGGCTGCGCACCAGAGACCTTCTTCGGTTCCGGTATACAGACATCATTGAAGCTGATTGAAGACGGAGTCATTGGGAGTCCGGTAGCCGCTACGGCTTTCATGATGAGCCGTGGACATGAACATTGGCATCCTGATCCTGAATTTTATTATGCAGTCGGCGGCGGTCCAATGTTTGATATGGGCCCTTATTATTTGACGGCTCTGGTGCAAATGCTGGGTCCGATTGCTGCCATTTCGGGCATGACAGGCAAGGCGATGGACCAGCGAACGATTACGAGCGAGAAAAAGAAAGGCCAGACTATCCCAGTCGATATTCCGACCCATGTAGCCGGGTTGCTGCGCTTTAAGCAGGGAGCTGTCGGTACGCTGATTACCAGCTTTGACATCTTTGGTGGAAGCACTCTGCCACCGATTGAGGTTTACGGTACTCATGGCACGCTGCAGGTGCCTGACCCGAACACGTTCGGAGGGCCAGTTCGCTATAGGCTGCTAGGCGAGCAAGAATGGACAGAGGTACCGCTGCTGCCAGGATACCAGGAGAATACACGGGGCATCGGTGTTGCCGATATGGCCTACGCTATCCGCAGCGGACGGCCTCACCGCGCTAGTGGAGAACTGGCCTACCATGTGCTGGAAGCGATGTGGGCGTTCCATGATTCCTCCGATCAGCAGACCTTCTATCCAATGCAGAGCACATGTCTGCGCCCGGCGGCTTTACCGGAAAACCTGCCCTTGTATACGTTAGATGCGTAAACTAATGTAAATTTCACATCCCGCTTTGAATGTTCATTTCTATTAAAAAGAAGACTCCAGCTCCGTTTTGACCGGGGCTTGGAGTCTTCTTAGTTCATTTTCAGGAAGGATTTTAATTGCGGGCATAAAATCATTCTTTACCGGTCGTTCTAGATATGTTATATTGTTGGCGTGGGAGGAGTACACGGATAAGAAGCCAAAAGTTATGGGGAGTGGTGTGAGTGTGAGATCTTGCCGTGGTGCTCTTCTATGCATATTAGAATGATCATTCTTAATATAATAGATGGAGAAGGGATGGATTGAACATGGAATATCGTGTATTAGGAAATACAGGCCTTAAAATAAGCAGTTTTGTATTAGGTACAGGTACTTTTGGTTTTTGGGGCAACAATACGGAGAAAGAAGCTGCAGTCATGTTAGATGAGGCTTTGGCTGGAGGCATTAATCTGATCGATACAGCGGATGTCTATTCAAGTGGTCAATCCGAAGAAATTCTGGGTCAGATCCTAAAAGGACGCAGACAGGATGTTATACTGGCCACGAAAGGCGGAATGCCCATGGACAGTGGGCTTAATCAATCCGGTAACTCTAAATATTGGATTAAGCGTGCAGTAGAGGGAAGCTTGAGAAGGTTGCAAACGGACTATATCGATTTGTACCAACTACATCAGCCAGATATCCATACCGATATTGAAGAGAGTCTTGACGCACTTACGGACCTGGTTCGTGAAGGGAAGATTCGCTATATTGGTACATCCAATTTTCAGGCATGGCAAGTGACCGAAGCACAGTGGACTAGCGAACGTAAAAATACAGCACGCTTTGTATCCGAGCAAGCCCCATATTCCATTGTGAATCGGAGTATCGAATTCGATTTGCTTGCTGCAACTGCAAAATATGGAATGGGCGTAATGGTTTGGAGCCCACTTTCGGGTGGTCTACTAACGGGAAAATACCGCTCAGGAGAAGCGGTTGCCCCAGATTCAAGAGCAGCGAGTTCTCTAGGGAAACTTTCAACTGTTGTAGACCCAAATCGAGAAGAAAACCGAACCAAGTTCGAAGCCGTTGCTAAGCTCCAAACCCTTGCAAATGAAGCAGGATTAACTTTGCCTCATCTTGCCATGGCATTTACACAAGCTCATTCGTCAGTTACTTCTGCTATAGTGGGGGCAAGAACAATTGAGCAACTACGTGAAACGTTAAAAGGCAGTGACATTCGATTAAGCACTGATATTCTGGATGCGATAGATGCTATCGTTCCGCCAGGAGTAACCCTGGATGCCCTGGAAAAAGGATGGACGCCTGATTGGTTACAAGCAGACAAACGAAGAATCCTGGGTTAAATATATAAGACAGACCTCATAGCTGTAATGTATTCACATATTTTAAATCTAGTTTGCCGATCCTTCACTAAATTGTATAATGATTATTCGAGGTGATGACGATGGCAAGATCAAAAGAATTTGAAGTTAATGAAGTATTAGATAAAGCGATACACCTGTTTTGGGCACAAGGATATGAGAAAACTTCAATGCAAGATTTGGTTGAGTTTATGGGCATTCACCGAAGAAGTATCTATGATACCTTTGGGGATAAGCATGCCTTATTTATGAAAGCTCTCGAACGATATGAAACGAAGCAGACCAGCAAAATGAGGTTTCTGATTGAAAAACAAAAACCGATCAAAGAATCAATTCGGGAGTTGTTTGAGGCGACAGTAAGAAACGAAGGAGAACCTCTAGGGTGTTTTCTCGTGAATTCAGGTGTGGAACTCGGCGTGTTGGATCCTGAAGTTGCATCCTTAGTTGATGAAAGTTATTCGCGAACTGAGGAACTCTTGACTAACCTTGTTCTGAAGGGTCAACAATCGGGTGAATTCAAGGCTGACTTGGATCCTGTAGTTATTTCTCATTATTTAATGAATGCGTGGTTAGGGCTACGTACGTTGGTTAAGACAACAACGGATCAGCAAAAATTAAAGAATATTATTGATATGACACTGACCGCTTTAGATTAAAAGTGAAATTACAGCATGACAGGCAAAAGGAGTTACCTCAATGGAGGACTGTTTGTTTCCGTGATACAAGTTTTTTCTTGTCCCTCTAACATAAGAAAGAACTTGTATCTTACGCCTCAAACATGTCAAGGAATACCGCTCCAAAATTACAATTCTTAGCCACGAAAAAATTCTTTATTGTTCGTTCTAAAATTGATATGCTAATAGCAAGTCAGATCTAACTGTTTTTTTTACCCTAATAAGAATGGTCGTTCTAAAATCGTCTTTAAAACTTATTTACACTAATATGCATGTTATGAAGGAGAGAATATTATGAAGTATACAGTTATTACAGGAGCAAGCTCGGGGATTGGATATGAAACGTCATTGGCATTTGCGGCACGTGGCAAAAACCTAATCTTGGTAGCTAGAAGATTTGATAAATTAGAAGAACTCAAATCAGCAATTCACAATATTGACCCTAATGTAAATGTTATTGTTCATACAAGTGACCTGTCTGTTACAGATCAAGCCTACACACTATATAACGATTTAAAGGAATACCAAATTGAGACCTGGATAAACAATGCGGGACTCGGTGAATCTTCTTTTGTAGCAGAACAGAATTTAGATAAAGTTGAAACCATGTTACGTGTTAATATCGAAGCTTTGACCATCCTTTCTACACTATATGTACGAGATTATGCTGATGTAGAAGGAACTCAGTTAATTAACGTTTCATCTGGACTTGGATATGCCATTGCTGTTGGGAGTGTTACTTATTCTGCATCTAAGTATTACGTTAGTGCCTTCACAGAAGGACTTGCAAAAGAACTAGAAATAAAAGGTGCAAAACTAAAGGCAAAGGTTTTGGCACCAGCTATAACAGAAACGGAATTTGTGAAGAAATCATTAGATGCAGAAGATTTTGATTATAAAGCAAACATGCCTAAGTACCACACTGCCAAACAAATGGCGGGCTTCATGGTGGATCTTTATGACAGCAACGAAGGGGTAGGGATTGTAGACCAGAACTATAATTTCAATCTCAGAGGTCAAATATATCCGATCATTTCAGAATTTTAAATTCAATTTATAGATCTGTTGAGTTTATTGAAAGAGGAGAGTATCCAATGAAAAAGTTGTGGAGTAAAACGAAGATTGGAAAAATGGAGCTGCCACATCGTTTAGCAATGGCACCAATGACACGTAGCAGATCGCAAGAAGATGGCACACCGGGAGAGCTAACATCTCTTTATTATGCTCAACGAGCGTCAATGGGACTCATTATTACGGAGGGTACACAACCTTCTGATGATGGTCAAGGGTACTTATGGACACCTGGGATTTATACGGATAAACATATTGAAGGATGGAAAAAGGTTACTTTGGTCTGGGGAGTAAAGGTTACACGGACTATCCGACGATACGAGAATTAGAATCGCAAGAGGGACTACAATAGCAAAAGAGTGGAACATGGCGTACAACCGTAAATTGTACGCCATGTTTTTAGCCAATAGTTTCATGGTTATGCTATCTCCAAATTAGCAAAGGAAGAGGATGAATATGAGAGCAGCACAAATACAGAAATATTCAAAAAAAATCCAAGTGGAGTTAAATGATGTTGACATGCCACAGATCAACAACCATGAGGTGCTTGTCAAAGTAAAGGCAGCAGGTGTAAATCCACTGGATATCCTAAATTTGAATGGTAGTGTTCGGATGATTGCTGACTATAAGTTGCCATTAACTTTAGGGAATGAACTGTCTGGCGTTATTGAAGCTGCTGCTGTACCCCTTACTGCCTTGACTGCTTATCAAGCATTGCACGATGTACTCCATGTCCAGCCGAATAAAAAGCTATTCATTCCTGGAGGAACCGGAGGATTTGGCGCTATGGCAATCCCCATTGCCAAATCACTGGGGTTATTTGTTATTACAAGTGGAAGTGAAAGAGGCAGGTTACGTATACTGTCGATCGGGGCTGATCAGTTCATCAATTATAAGACAGAGAATTATGCTAACATACTGTCCGATATCGATTATGTGATCGACACCTTGGGTACCAAAGAGATCAAAGCTGAACTGGGTATTTTAAAACCACAAGGGAAATTGGTATCATTGAAAGCCGGACCTAATTATCGCTTTGCGGTTGACAATCGTTTTCCCCTGTGGAAAAAAGCATTATTTGGTCTGGTGGGTGCTCGCTTAGATTCTTTAGCGCGCAAGAATCAAAATGAATATCGTTTTTTATTTGTGCAAGCCAATGGAAGTCAATTACAAGAAATCACTAAACTTGTTGAAAAAGAAAATATAAAGCCCTCTATAGATTCAACTTATACGTTTGGTGACATTAACAAGGCGCTGATTAATGTGTCGACGGGCCACTCCCAGGGCAAAGTGATTGTGACCTTCTAAGTAATTTCTAGTTCACATACTTTTCTATCGTGCTTCGGACTGCTCCGGGACCTGCCAGCATTTCATGAAACATGGCTTCAATCTTGTCGCCCAGACCAATTTCATATAATCGGACACCGAACAGTTTGTCATCTTCGAGGAGGCAGCGAACCTTGGAGGTCTGATCGCCCAGCTTCGTATTCTTCAAATATCCCTGCAACGTATCCAGTAACGGGTCCGGACTGAGTGTGAAGGGTTCTCCTTGATCATCCACTCCCAGCAAATAGCGACACCAGATCGCAATGGTCAAGGGAATAGCAGTCAAGTTCGCAGGATCAAGTCCTACTGTGCCAACATAAGACTTTATGGTTTCACCAAAACGGATGCTCATCTTTTGAGAGGTATCTGTTGCAATCCGCTGTGGCGTATCCGGAATATAGGGATTGGCGAAGCGTTCCTGCAATACCTCGTCAATAAATGGTTTCGGTTGAATAATACCGGGATCAACTACAACAGGCAACCCTTCCTTGTAGCCGATAGTTTCCACCAGACGACGTAATGTGTGATCCTTCATTTCATCTGCAATAAGCTCATACCCAAGCAGACACCCAGCTAGCGCCAGCGCTGTATGCAGCGGATTGAGACAGGTAGTGACTTTCATCTTCTCCACTTTGTCCACTGTATCCCGATTCGTGAAAATGATACCAGCTTCCTCTAGTGCAGGTCTCCCGTTCGTAAACTTGTCTTCAATGACCAAATACTCGCTAACCTCAGCATTGACAAAGGGAGCCGTATACGTATGCCTGGAGGTAACGATTAACTCCATGTCGGCTAACCCCAGTTCCTGAAGAGCAGACTGTACTTGCAAGGAAGGGCGGGGGGTAATTTTGTCGATCATGGTCAGGGGGAAGGTTATTTTCTCCTCATTCTGCAGATAGTCTGCAAATCCTTCCTTTACCAGGCCTCTGCGAGTCCACTCCTTGGCGATGGCAATCATACTATCCTTTAACAGATCGCCGTTATGGGAGCAATTATCCATGCTCACAAAAGTCATTGGAAGTCGCCCCTTTAGATAACGCCGATAGGCAAGCGAAGTAGCTATGCTCATCACATGCGCTGGTTGTTCAGGGCCATTCATCAAATCCCTCTCTACAACAGCCAGATACTTGCCGTCGGGCCCGGTCAGAGCGTATCCTTTTTCCGTGACAGTAAAGCTGGCCATCTGCAGGGACGGATTCTCAAATATTTCAATCAGACGGAGGTAGTCGTCTGGACGATTCTGCTCTGCCGCGATTTCCTCAACGATGCTTGCGACCACGCTCTTGTGAAATCTTTCGTCTGCACTCATCAACACCAGTAAGGTTAAATTGTCGTAAGGCTTATAGGCTTTGTCGATCATTTCAAAATCAAAGGCTTCGGCTGCAATAATACCTGTATCCGCTTTCAAGTTATTCAGTAGTTGTTGCTGCGCATTGGCTATCAACCCTCGAAAAATATTGCCTGCTCCGAAATGCACCCATTGCGGTCGAAGTCGGGTGTTATGGGCTACAAGCTCCAGATCATATTTCGGCAATTCAATACCTGCTGCTTCCCAGGCCGCCTTATCTAAAAGGCCTTTCCGGTCAAGTTGGAGCATTTATTTCACTCCTTTGCCTTGAGAGAGACTATCCCAGACACCAAGCAAGTACATAACTCCCAGTGCACGGTCATACAAACCATAGCCTGGCCGACAATTCTTTTCTTCCCCCCATAGATGTCTGCCGTGATCTGGACGTACATATCCCTGATAGCCGTTCTCGTGATAAGCTCTAACTATTTCCGGTACATCGACGCTTCCGTCCTTCCCGCGATGTGACACTTCAATAAAGTCTCCATTCTCAAACACCTTGACATTACGAATATGCGCAAAATGAATACGATCATGAAACTCCCGAATCATGGCTGGTAAATCATTCTCAGGATTACTTCCCAGTGAGCCTGTGCAGAAGGTTAGACCATTATATGGACTGCTCACTGCGTCTAGGATGCGCCGGATGGTCTCACAACTCCGGACAATTCTCGGCAATCCGAAGATGGGCCATGCTGGATCATCAGGATGAATGGCCATCTTGATGTCAGACTCCTCGCAGACCGGGATGATGCGCTCAAGAAAATACTTTAGGTTGTCAAACAACTTGTCTTCTGTGACATCCGCATAAGCAGCAAAAAGTTCATCCAGTCTCGCCAACCGTTCCGGTTCCCAGCCAGGCATGGTGAACTTCCCAGCTCCCTTGAGAATCCGATCCACCATTTGGCGGGGATCATCAGTAATGGCAGCCTTTTCATAAAAGAGGGCATTGGACCCGTCAGGCAGTTCCTTGTACAGCTCTGTTCTGGTCCAGTCAAAGACAGGCATAAAGTTATAGCAAATCACCTTAACTCCCACTTTGGCTAATTTTCGAATGGTGTCGATATAAATGTCAATATATTGATCGCGGGATGGTAGGCCGATTTTGATATCATCGTGGACATTTACACTTTCTACGACCGCCGAACTAAAGCCCTTGCTCGTAATCTGATCAGCTACCTCCTGAATTCGCTCCATTTCCCATACTTCACCAGCTACCTTATCATGTAAAGACCAGACAATGCCCATAACTCCAGGAATTTGCCGGATATGGTCCAGCGTAATATTGTCGTTGCCTTCTCCATACCATCTCCAGGTCATATTCATAACGATACCTCCCTGATTATATTCGTCTGTCTTGTATACAAGATTGAGTTGATCATAAATTATAGGGTTTGTTCTTGTCAATGATAATTATAAAGGGATTTATCACCTCAAAATGCTTTATAATAGTTCTAGATTTATAAAGTGAAGGTAGGAATGAAATGTTGACGAAAGAAGAAATCAAGCAGCTTTTGAAAAATGATATTTTGTCACTGACTTTAAAGCCGGGTACTCTACTGAGTGAGACGACTTTGTCAGAACGCTTCCAGCTGTCCAGAACTCCGCTACGCGATGTATTAAAGTGGCTTGCGCTCGAGTCCTACATTGATATTTATCCCAAGAAGGGGAACATTGTGTCCTATATTGATCTGGAGTCCGTTGAGCAAATTATTTACTTAAGAAGCGCATTGGAAAAGGAGATTATGAAGGAGCTTTCTTCGCAAATTACATTAAGCGATGTGCAGGAGCTGAGCGATATTCTGGACAGACAGAGAGCTGTGATCGAAGAAGATCATGCGACGGATCAATTTCTCAGTTTGGATGATCAGTTCCACCAAACCATGTTCCAATTGGTGGGGCGGGAGTTTCTTTGGCAGCTCATTCAGCAGTCAAATGTTCACTATATCAGATATCGCAAGCTGCATATGCTGGAAACAGGGAAGCTGATGGGCATCTGGCATGAGCACCAAGCTATGCTTGAATACATGCTGAATAAGGAAACAACCAAAATGGATGATCTGGTTCATCATCATCTTAGAGAGGATATCCATTCGCTCGATTTTCTTCGGAAGTTCGCTGATTATATCAAGAAATAAGGCGGCTAGCTTAAATTAACTTGTATGAATATTGAGGAAGTGGGGGAGTCATGGAGGCTGTTCTACGAGTTGGATATATCGGTGAAAGAGCGAGTAAGAAATGCGAGACTGCAGCAAAATTTATGGGCGGAAACGAGCTGGCCTTTGTCATTCCGTTTTTGCTCGTGAGTATTGTTATTTACCGTCAGGCGGTGGCCAAACTGGAGGAATTCTCACAGGAGTTTTCAGACTTGTATACATGTCAATTGAAAAAATACTGAAATATTTCTATGATTTAAGTGAAAAATGCCAGACCAATTCTAGATTATAAAGGGGGTAACCGTATGTGTAGATATGCAATATGCGGCCCATATAAAGATATCTTTGCCTGCTTTACCTGCAGGAAAGTATATAAGCAGACATCACGGTTTGAAATGCCGAAGGATGAATATGAACGGATTGTCCATGTCTGTCCGCAATGCCAGGCATCCATGCATGACATGGGTCATGATTTTCAGGCCCCGAAGCAAACGGATATCAAACAGTGGAAAAAGGTAGAGCTACTATATCAACAAGGATACACTTACCACTCCTGCGGCTGTGGTGGCCCCGGGTACAGACCCTCTCGGCTGATAGAGGTGCCTGAATTTCTGGAAACACAGCGAACGTTTGAGAATAAGGGAGAGGCGCTGCTGTACCGGCTTTTGCAAAGCTAGAACAAACGTATTTTGAAGCGTATCCAACAATTCGAAGAAGTCTACTCGTGGACAGGTTTTCTATCGGAATTTGTTTGATCGAGCAAAGCAGGTGTTGTAAGGTAGATCGACTTGGAATGAGATAATATTCTATGTCATGCAGCACCTGTCGGGTAATAAGAATTTCATCCCATTCATTGCTGCGAAATCGCGGCTTTTTTTATTTTAAGAAGTGATAGCGGAAATCAAAAAAGAACCTGGATAGTTTTATCAGGTTCTTTTATATTGCATATAAAACAGACACGATGATATAATCAGATTATCTTTTACAAAGATGTAGTAGACATAAATAACACATCTTACAATTAAATCTTACCATGCCGCTAAACTCTTGTCAAATGTTTTTTTCTCAATTTAATGGTTAGGAGAGATGTTGAATGAATTCACTAGTTCTCGATTTTCAAGAAATGGATAACACTCAGCTTTTGCTTGTTGGTGGAAAAGGGCTACACTTAGGGGCATTAACCAAAATGGAAGGAATACAAGTGCCAGAAGGGTTTTGTGTTACAACAGTGGGATATCAAAAAGCCATCGAACAAAACGAAATGATTCATGCTTTGTTGGATCGGCTAACTACGCTTAAAGTAGAAGATCGAGAACAAATTTATGGAATTAGCAAGAAGATTCGACAGGCCATTATGGAAGTAGCCATTCCTTCCGATGTTGTGAAAGCAGTTGCTCACTATCTCTCCCAGTTTGGCGATGAATATGCTTATGCCGTGCGTTCTAGTGCGACCGCTGAGGATTTGCCGCATGCTTCTTTTGCTGGTCAACAAGACACTTATTTAAATATTATCGGCAAAGAATCCATCTTGGAGCATATCCGCAAATGTTGGGCTTCTTTATTTACGGAACGCGCGGTAATTTACCGAATGCAGAATGGATTTGATCACAGCCAAGTTTATTTATCTGTTATCGTTCAAAGAATGGTGTTCCCACAGGCTTCAGGGATTTTATTTACCGCTGATCCCATCACTTGCAACCGAAAGCTGCTCTCTATCGAAGCCAGTTTCGGACTTGGAGAAGCACTGGTCTCTGGCTTAGTCTCTGCCGATTGTTATCAAGTACAGGAAGGGGAAATCGTCGATAAGAGGATAGCAACCAAAAAATTGGCTATCTATGGACGAAGAGAAGGCGGAACAGAGACTCAGCAAATCGATCTCGATCAGCAAAGGACTCAAACCCTTACGGAACAACAAATTTTACAACTGGCACACATTGGAAGACAGATCGAAGAACACTTCGGCTGCCCCCAAGACATCGAATGGTGTTTGGCTGATGATACATTTTATATTGTCCAGAGCCGGCCGATCACCACTTTATATCCCATTCCTGAAGCAAATGACCAGGAGAATCACGTGTATGTATCTGTCGGTCATCAGCAAATGATGACTGATCCTATTAAACCACTGGGGATATCTGTTTGGATATTAACAGGTGCCACGCCCATGTTTAGAACTGGTGGCGGAAGGCTGTTTGTGGATATCACGATGGGCCTGGCTTCACCGGCTGGCAGGCAAAATTTATTGGATGTTCTAGGGCACTCCGATCCGCTCATAAAAGACGCGCTTATTACCATCATAGAGCGGGGAAATTTTATAAAATCGGACCCATATGACACAAGCGAACCGGGGCCCGTTAAAAGCCATAAGGGTATGTCGTCTGCGGATATTTTGGAAGAAGCAGGAAACGACCCGGAAATTGTTGCTGTTTTGATTAAGAGTAGTGAGACATCGTTATCAGCATTAAAACATAATATCCAAACGAAATCAGGATTGGATGTATTTGATTGTATCCTGGAAGATATGCAGCAACGGAGGCAGCGAGCGTCAGAACTGAAAAATTTGAATGTGATTATGGCCGCCATGCATGCTTCAGCATGGATCAATGAAAAAATGAATGAATGGTTAGGTGAAAAAAACGTAGCAGACACACTTTCCCTATCTGTACCTAACAACGTCACTTCGGAAATGGGTATGGAGCTACTGGATGTTGCAGATGTGATTCGTCCCTATCCGGAAATAATTGAGTATTTACAACAGGTAAAGGATGATAACTTTTTGGATGAACTGGTTCAATTCGAAGGTGGGCAGCAGGTGCGTGATGCTATTGCTGTTTATCTCGACAAATATGGAATGCGATGTGCCGGGGAGATCGATATTACAAGAACACGCTGGAGTGAAAAACCAAGTACACTGGTACCTATGATCCTCAGTAACATTAAAAACCTTGATCCTGGCGCCAGTAAACGAAAGTTTGAGCAAGGGCGACAGGAAGCTTTGAACAAAGAACAGGACTTATTAGCCCGATTGAAACAATTACCGGGTGGTGAACAAAAAGCCGAAGAGACAAAACAAATGATCGACCTGATCCGGAACTTCATCGGTTATCGTGAATATCCGAAATACGACATTGTTAGTCGCTACTTTATTTATAAACAGGCTTTACTAAAGGAAGCGGAACGACTCGTACAAGCCAACGTTCTTCATGAAAAAGAAGATATTTACTATCTCGCTTTTGAAGAATTGCAGGAAACCATACGCACAAATAAACTGGATTACCAGGTCATCGACAAACGAAAAGATGAGTACAGATTATATGAAAAACTAACTCCGCCACGTGTTATCACGTCTGATGGGGAAATCATTACGGGTCAGTACAAACGAGAAAATATCCCTGCCGAAGCTATTGTAGGCCTCGCTGTTTCTTCGGGTATTGTAGAGGGGCGGGCACGTGTGATCCTGAATATAGAAGGGACTGATCTGGAAGATGGCGATATACTAGTCACCGCTTTTACCGATCCTAGCTGGACTCCATTGTTTTTATCCATAAAAGGCTTGGTTACGGAGGTGGGTGGACTGATGACCCATGGAGCCGTTATCGCACGTGAATATGGCTTGCCAGCCGTTGTCGGAGTGGAGAATGCGACCAAACTGATAAAAGATGGGCAACGAATTCGCGTGCATGGAACCGAAGGGTATATCGAAATATTGTAATGGCTGAATACGCTAAGTAATAGCCTCTGTCATAATGGACGGTATTAAATGCAACCTGTCATGGATAAAAGGGCGATTATCCTGTCGTCCTTTTATCCATGACACAAAGTACTCCCCAAAATATCAACGGATTTTAATTTTGGGGGGGAATAATTTAAGAACTTATTTATTTGATGATCGAAAAAACACATTATTTAAGTGTAACAATAATCAGGAACCTTTAGGAGTTATCAATGGTTTCCCTTGCTGCGATCAACACAATGATTTATACATAGCTGATCCGATCTAATCTCTTGTGCTGCTGTGTGATTATTTATGATGATCTAATTTATGCGTGCATGCAGAGGAAGACACACGGAAGTGTTTTTATTCAACAAAATCCAAAAGTGATTTCTATGATGTCCTACGTTATTGGGGTAAAGTGACAGACTGGACTTGAGCAGAGGTATTTCCGTAAATATCTTTAGCCAGCACGAGAATATGCAGCGTATCGGCCTGGGAGGCACCATCCTGTTTATATTTAGTAGTTGGAAGCGTTGCTGACCAATTGGTTTTATCTTCTGTAATAACGACACGAATGCCATTGACATAAACTTTAAGCTGTGCGATATCGCTTTGATCTGTGACTGAACCTTCCAAAGCGAGAACATCATCCGTGATAGAAGCATACAACTTAAGTTCAGGTGTTCCTGTTTCCTTGCGTTTAGAGGGTGGGAGAGAAGTTTGCGGGTTATAGGAAAAGGTTTCATCCTCAAGCGCTGGCGTGCGTGCTGCAATAGGACGGTTTTTGGTAGCCTGCTCATAGGAATAAGCGTAACGAAGCAGGTCGTTATCGCTGTATGCGGCACCTGCCATTGTCAGATTAACGGGCATTCCGGTATCCTTCATAGCGCCCATACTCACAGACACACTTGGGATCCCGTACTCGCGTAGAATAAAATTCGTATTGGAGAAATAGTTGCCATTCTCCCAAGCCTCCTCATAGGATGTTTCATTCACATCGGAGTCAGCTTTACCGATATTCGAATTTGCCGGAAATACAATAAAATCAAGGTTGTTTTGCTTCATCCAATTTTCAAAATCAATCTTTCGTACATTTTCAAGCCCACGTAGTCCTTCTTGAAACTGAGGAATTTGTTCGTAAGGGGTGACGCCTTTCTTTATGGTTTCAATAAATACGTCATAGTGGCCAAGGTCTCTGCCACGTTTGGCATCTACCGAACCGGGTGGATTCGGGAAGACGGTTGCAGGGTCTATATTAGCCCATGACGGGAAATTCGGATCGTCCACACTTTTAAGGAATTCCTCAGCTGCATAGGGATTAAGCAGCCCGAATTCCTTTTCAGCCCACTTTGCCGGCATTAAACCACGTTCTTCAGGTGTTTTCGCTGTTGCCCGGTCCTTCTCGCTGTTGGCCTGCAAGGGGAAGTCAACTTCCACAACCTCAGCTCCAAGAGCAGTTAAATCCTTTACAGCTTTTTCCCATAATGCCTGTATCGAAGGTCTGAATTTGATCGGAGTTGAGGTTTCATGGTCCTTACCGATATAGATTTTCGGAACGCCAATGCGTTTGCCTTGCAAAGCTTGAATATCTCGTAGTTCTAAATAGGATTTGGGACGGACACTGTTGACAGAAGGGAGCCGAACGGCTTTCTGTTCTCGCCAGAAATCACCCTTGGTGATCTTATCTTCTACAACGATCACGTCAAGCAAGCGGAGCATGTCCTCGATAGTCCTCGTATGTGGCACAACGACATCCCGTATAGGGAAGAGCGGCCAATTCCCCCGAATGGAGATTAGCCCTCGCGATGGCGTGTAGGCAATTAAACCATTGTTCGATGCTGGTGATCTTCCAGAGGATACCGTTTCTTCCCCCATGCCGAAGGCAGCGAGGTTGGCGGCTGTTGATACACCAGATCCGTTTGAGGAGCCGGAGTACCAGGCTGCAGCCAAATAATTTGGATTGTACGGACTTTCAGCACGGCCATAAACACCTCTTTGCATTCCCCCTGCTGCCATTGGTGGCATGTTGGTTTTACCAATGAGCACCCCACCGGATTTACGTATCTTCTCTACTGTAAAGGCATCCTCCTTTGCCATCAAGTTTTTGAAAGCCGGAGATCCAGAAGCGACAGTGAGTCCCTTAACCTTGTAACTGTCTTTAACCGTGTAGGGGATGCCTTGCAGAGGCCCGGTCTTAATACCTTGTGCCCTTAGTTGATCAGCCTGAGCAGCTTCTTTTAGTACGTCGGGGTTCAGAACGGGGATGGAATTTAGTCGAATGCCACTAGAATCATAGGCATATACCCGGTTAAGGTACAGGGCGGTGAGCTCGACACTTGACAGTGCTCCTGACTTCATCGCTTCCTGCATTTGAGCAATCGTAGCCTCTTGCAATTGAAATGTGACTAGAGAGGAGGCGGGGTCACTAGTTTTACTAGAGGATGAGGGTGAAGGAGCGGCGGACGCAAGCGGGCATCCCGTGAAAGTTAAAATCATACCAACTGCAATCCATTTGCAATAGTTGCTGACTACATTCCTTGTATTCGCTTTTAGCGTTCGTGCGCACATAGCATTTCACTCCTTAAAATTAGGTAGTATCAGGAATTTAAAAAGAGGGGGATGAGAAAGGCACTTTTATAGCATAAATGTTTCTAATTATACTACTAATTTTCATGTAGAATGTCAATTTTTGTAATGCGCAATACAAGGAAATTCGCTACTTTTAAGTGTGAAATCTAGTAATCCATGATTCAGATTGTTGCATCATCGCTGATTCAAGTTTTGAAATGAAAACGACACCGTTTTGGTGCCGTTTTTTCGCGGGAGGAGGCAATAGAGGCTTAATTCTTACGTTTTAATTTATGACTTGATTCCTTTTTAACAGCTCCCATAATTGATCAGCCACATCATTTGGCGATTGAGGCATGTTATTCAGAATCACCATTGCTTCAGAAACAAGTAAGGTTGAACGTTTGGTATAGGAATAGGTTAAAAACCGATTGGACATAATTAAATGTGTTGGTGAACGGTTCTGGAAGGAAATATATGCGTACATATCATGACATTTTAATTCCTGCACCAATGAATAAAGAAGTAATTTTAGTAGGTAACTTTGTGTCAATGTACAACAGAAGTCTACATTATCTATATTTACATATGTACAAAATACTATGTAATATTAAATTATAAGTTTTATTGACTAGGCTAAATATGTACTGTAATTTCATATAGTGTTACACATTATGTGGGCATTCCGTATAGATGAAACGGAGTAGTCCTTTTTGATATGTAAACAACAACTAAAGGAGTGATTAAATATAACTTCTTTTTTTCATGCATATTGTCCAGAGGGCGTAAAGAGTAAATATCGTCTTATTGTTTTTGATGATAAGAAAGAGGCATTTATACCGCTAACAGAGTTTTATCATGACCAAGTTAAAAGAATCAGTGAAAGCTCTGTAATTACTTATCTAAATACGTTAGAACCATTTTTTTATTGGTTGAAGATGAAAAGTAGTTTTAGAGAAGAAAAGGTCTCCTGGAATGATGAACCTCAAGCTGTTAATGAAGCTGTAAGACAATATTTACTAGACCAGATGAATTGCAAAATACGTTCTAGAGATGGATATGAAGGTGTGTATCTCACAAAAAAGAGTTCTAAAACGGTACAACTTTTTCTTTCAGCAATTAAAGGATTCTATAAGAGCATGATACGTCTAAAGAACTATGCCTATGCTAATCCGTTAGTTGGCTTAGAGTTTAGTCAAAATAATTCGGATCAACATGGTGAAAGAAAGAATAGACCAAGGGTGCATAAAGAAGCTGGTACTGAATTGCAAACTTCTTTTAGAAAACAAACGGATTCATATTTTAAGATTATAAATGAAGAGTGGGTTCCGGAGATCATAGGTGATTGGGATTTGCCCTATCGCATTTATAAAGCTGGAGATTCACAAATTTGGAAGTTAAGAGATGAGGTTATTACTCGCTTCATGTTTGAAACAGGCGCGCGAATATCTGAGATACTTGAACTTACTGTTGGAGACTATAGACAACGAACGGACTTACATGAATTTGCCGCAACCAACAAAGGTAGCTATAAAAGGCGAATCAAGTTTATTCGTATTTCTCCAGAAACATTAAAATTATTGATTAGATATGTAAACTCAGAACGTCGTCAGTTTGCGAAAACACAAACAAAGTTTGATAGCTTGCCTGCCCAAGAACCTTTATTTTTATCAACTAGAGGAACTCCATATACTTACTCGGCTTTTTACTCTAATTGGACATTGATTACAAAGAAATCCGGAATAAGGCTTAATCCACATAAAGCTAGACACTGGTTTGTAACCTCTATGCTACGGGGAATTTACGAACAATCTAATACAACTGCCCAGATCGAGGACAAGAAAAAGCAGCTTATTGAGTATATGAAATGGCGCGATACTGAAACCTTAAAAGTATATGATCATTATCACGATGAGCAAAAATTTCGAGACCTACATGCAAAGCTTCAAGCAAACTATATGAAAAGAGAAAAAGAGTATTTAGAATTAGTTAAAGTCCATTCACATAACGAACTAACTGAATCTTGTAGTTTAAAACTTAATAACGAAGAGAAACAACCATGGTTGAATGATTTCTTTGAAGGGATGGAAATGTAGTGACTGCAGATGTGATTATAGAAAAATTGATAAAAGATAAGACTTGGGGAGCATTGCTCCATAATAAATTGCCAAAAGAACTCTTACTTTTAACAGACTCAAATCAAGGCTACTTTTGGGACAAAGTTGATGATAAGAACATTAAATATTTTTTGCGTCATTGCGCTGATTATCCCTGGGCGAATCACTTTGCACTGGCAATTTTATGCCTATCGGATCGACAACTAACTCCTCAATCAATTTTTAATATTACGAGTTCGTTAAACGCTCGCTTCCGAGATATATTTAGCCATTTTAAACTTTTGTCTATGAATGAATTTCTTACGTCACACGTAGAATCCTACTTAGTGGGAGAAATCTGCTCTGATCACACTGACCGACAACGCCAATCCCTTTTGGCAGGTTATAATACGTTTAATTTTAATCTTGACAAATGGTTAGGGACCAAATTCAGCCATGAAAAACAAATTACCCTTTCTGTATACCAACTTCCTAATCTTCCTTATGACAATCGAGACTTTAGTGCTCGTAAAAAAGCAGTTACTAATGCAAAGACTAAACGGAAAATTGACACTTCAGCGATAACACCTCTACTACCTGCAATAAGAGCTGAAGGACACCTTAGGTGGAATCAAGTAATTCGATTAAGAGAGGCCTTCCGTAAAGCTATTATGAAGGCTAGAGAGGAGAAATTATCTCTGCCTATAGAATTTAACTACGATGAATCAGAACATGTAGGAGAACGTTGGTATTTTCTCCTTAGAGATATTAAAGCCTTTGGTAAAAACCGTGGTGAACCTAAAACGTATAGAAAGTTCAAAGATGAAAATTGTGTACTTGAGTTTGTAAAGGCTGAGAAGCTAGAAGATGGATCGGAAGGTGAGGGACCGTGGTTTTTAGAACTCCTTAAACATAGAGTTTTGGGCAACCTTGCTCCGGGGCAAATTTCTGAAGAACGTAAAAAGAACTTAATAAATTTCCTTGATCATTGGGGTTATGAGGTAGAAAAAGGTGAGAACCTACCCTCGCCATTTTTTGTAAGAAATCCAGGTGTACTTATCCAAGGCTTTGACATAACTCGGACTATGAAGACAACGAACAAGCTCCTTATTAATATTGAACCTATATATGTCGCCTGCATGTTTGCAAAGTTTGCGCTAGATATTATTACATCCTCAGGAGCTAGAATAAACGAGGTGCTTCAGATCAGTTATGATAAGGACTGTTGTGTAGTTACTGTAGATAGAAGCGTAAGCCCTCCTAGGACTAATTATATTTTACGTTTGATTCCGAAAGGTAGGGAAGAACCAGAGAACTTTTATGTCCCAGAGGAAGTATTCAAATTTATGAATGAGATACTGAAGATGTTAAAATCTTCTTATGACTCTGACTTGTTACCTGAAGTAGATTTTGATATAGAAAGTAGGAAACATCTGATCTCAAAGAAAAAGTTTATTTTTCAGTATCAATTTAAACATATTCATGTGAATTCACTTACAGCCATTCTTCGTTTCCTATTACATGGCATAATCATCCAAACAGCGGAGGGTAAACAAGTTATAATAAAGGCACATCTTTTAAGGCATGCTTTCGCAACTCATGCAGTACAAACGGAAAAGATTCCTTTGGATATCGTGAAGACTCTTTTACATCAAAAAGATATTGAGGTCACTTCTTACTATTCTGCTCCTACAGCTCAGCAAATTACTGAATCGATTACTTCTCTTCATGAAAATTGGATTTCCTATATAGATATTCAAAAAGGGGTTCTTAGAGGCCCAGAGGAACTACAGGAATTATATCATGATTATCGTGAGAAAGTTGGGACTATGTCCAGGGTTGTTGGGGGGATCTGTACTATAGATGCTGTATGCCCAACTAAAATGGCCTGTCTCGGTTGTGGAGCGAAAGTGCCTCGACCTGAGTTCAAAGAAGAACTACTTGCTGTTTATGATTGGGCAGATGAAAGTGAAAAACGATTTCAAAAATTAGGACTGCCTTTAGAAGCAAAGAAAATGAAAATCGCAAAAAACAGAACCAAAAATGAGCTTAAAGAAATCCTATTAATCGAAAACTCACAAAAGGATGAATCACATGTCCCAGAAATCAGAATCCAACCAACCTAATGAGCTGCTATGGTTAAAATCCATTTATGACAAGAAAAAACAACGATCAATTGAACTTGGCATGAAAGCGATAAATTCATTAATAAAGGAGAAAAAAACAGTTTCATATAGGACAATATCTGAAAAAACAAAAGAAATTGATCCAGAAGGTCTAGGTATACATCCAAATACTATTCATAACAATCAAGAACTTTATGAGTATTATTTGAGTAGTCGTTCCACATCGCTTAACAAGCCTCTAAAGAGATCTCGTAAGCCACTAAACGACAAATTAGAGAGTATTAAGTATATTAAGTTGGACCGTGACATAAATCAAGTTAGACAGCGTTATATGAAGCTTACAAAGCCGGAGTTAGTTGATTCATTAATACGAATGGAACAGTATGTTGCTCAACAAAATCAACAATGGCTAAAATCTGAATTTGAGAAATTCGAAGATTAGTTCGTGAGTTCTGAAATGAAAATCTGGACTAAGTGGAAGAAAGAAGCTTAAAAACTTTCTCACAGGTTAAGTACCATTAATTGTTCCGAACCCAACTTATATTGCCGAGGGACAAGAACATGTCCCCATTAAAGTCGCTATTTTAGCGGCTTTTTTATTTTAGCGGCACAAGTCCGTGTCCCGAGCCAAGCACAAGAACTTGTACGATTGCCGGAATGGACAAGAACATGCTCCCATTTCTGATTAGATGAATATCTAAGTGTGAGAAGTGAGTCTCTTCTGAGCGATTAACAGACTACAGGAGGTATTTTCACTGGAACTATATTCCCATTTGAAATGGATAAAACAAGCTCGTTAATAAGCACTTTCTCAAAAGCGAAGATGAAATCTGTTTATAGGGGGATCCTTAGACCAGCTGCAGGTGAAGATAACTGTAGATATGATAAAAATGATGAAAGCCCAGGACATTATCATCATTGAACAACACATATCAAACTATAGTTTAATAATAGTCTAATTCCATTCGGGGGTATGTTCATCATATGGAACTGTTATTAAGCAAAATGAAGGTAGATATGCTGTTGCTTCTTGCGGATTATATGAAAGTGGATATTACAGAAATGAAGCGAGAGAGTAAATAGGAAGTTGTATTTGTAACATACTGATTAAGAAGTAGCAAATTCGTAAAGGTAAGATTTATAAATATCGCCGCACGGCCTCTTTATTTGCTTATTAGACTATAACTGTTACTCAGCTGGTGCTGCCCAGCTTCTCCCGAAAGTAACTCCGGTAACGTTGTTTCAGTAGTTATTATGCTATGCGGTATTCGTTTTTATCTTAATTTGCCCGAGACAACCTAATGACGGTACTGCAATAGTCAGCTGTCCAAAGATTTGTAATGTACGGAGTCAATGGGATAACGATATAAGTGGTTGCGTGACTAATGATATAGCCATGAAAAGTACAAAGTTGAAGAAGCGTAAATAGAGAGTTTAGAAAGGAGGCAGAAATGAATTACACAGAAGCAAAAAACAATTTTATATGAAGCATCCAGAAGAGAGTAGTGATATTGGATTAAATAAAATACAACGTGCAAAGGCTGACGGTAGTATAATGAAACACGTCTCATTGCAATACATTGATGAATTTGAAGCTCAGTTAATTAGCGATAAACTAGAGCATAGGAACGACACACGTTGTGATACTATTATGAACAATGTAATTCAATGCTCGAAGATAACAGAGATTAAATTAGCCCTCTATGTATGCTAATATATACACTTTACTACTATTTTTTTCTGACTTTATAAATTGAGAATGAACTATTTAATTAAAAGAAATTTTAAGCATTACAATCACGGCAATTGCCTTGTATAATTATAGGGAGTTAGGAACTGCCCCTATAACGTGAGACAAAAAAACCACCATCAGTGCGCTAACTTTATATGGTGGACTTGATGTCTGGGAAGAGGATTCATCCGAAGTCAAAGGTTCTGTTAGTAACAAGTGATATGAATATGCAGAAGGTTTGCAGGGTTTCCATTTATCGAACCACCAGGTTCTTATATATAGGTTAGAACATTAATGCAGAAAGGAAGAGGATAAGTGAGGATTCTAAATAACATTGGTTCCAGACACTTTGATGAGTTAAAACAACTTGTTGCTGGATCTGACGAGTTGCATATTGTCAGTCCTTTTTTAATGGAATCATTTGATATTTTCTTCGATGAAATTATCGCCAACTCGGAGATTAAACGGATTGTGCTGGTAACAAAATTAAAGGATAATGACCCTGACTTATTGAGAAAGGCAAATTCGTTGCATTCGTTCCTTTTCAATTGCCTTACGAACTCTATTGCTTTTCGAGTTCATGAAGATAGCAAGTTGCATGGAAAGATTTATATCGCACATAAGAATGGAGTCCCAATCAGGGGGATTATCACTTCTGCGAACTTTACAGACAACGGTCTGAACCAGAATCATGAGTGGGGCGTGCTAGTTGAAGATCAAGAAGCTTTAAAGAAGGTTATTGCCGATATCGGAAAAGTAAGCAGCCATGCACTAACGCGTGAGGAGCTTCAGGGAATTATCAAAAATATTGACAGTTATGCTAAAAATGAAGAAGTACATAAAGTGCCAAAATTTGATCTTGAGGTAGGTCATCTATTTAAGAAAAAAACAGTTGAACTTAAACCAGATGTTCGATATTTTATAAAGCCAGTTGGTTCTTCTGACCGTCCGTTCGCAACTACAAGAAAACTGAACAGTGACTTTGAAAAGATGCACTTCTCTCGGAGACCTACTCCTGTGCGTATAGGGGATATATTAATATGTAATGGAGTTGGTACGACGAAACTACTAGGATATTTTGAGGTAATTAGTGAACCCTATATTTGGGATAGTACAAGCCAATGGTCTTGGGAGCTGGAAGTAAAGAATTTATGTCCAGAGTACAGCGAATCTTGGAACACATTCAATAATACGATAGCCAGTATCGTAGCGTCCTATGATCATGTTCATCCTGTAACTAATGTCGGAGGAAGTACTCTTGGTGCATTACAGTTTGGGCGGGGCAGAATACAACTGACTAAAGAGTTTGCGAAGCATGTTATCGAATTAATGGAAGGTAGTGTGAAAGCAAAGAAGGAGAACAAATAAGAGCCTGGGCGAACATCGACCTTCCTTTGAAAACATACACTGTCCACCTCGATCATGATGCATGTGCGCATGTCACCGAAATGAAGCACCCAACTGAGCTTGGATGGAAGAAACAGCAAGGTACAGGAAGTTGGAAACCGTTCCGGTCCAAGGAAGAAGCTCTTGATATTTATGATATTAGCTACAAAGAAAAGCTAACACTAATCGAGTGTAGTAACTGCTGCAAATAAAATAATTGAAGAGACGGTACAGAGTTCACATGTCGAGTTCTGTACTGCTTTTTCTTGTGCTCGGAGATTATTCTGATTCAGCAGTTATTACAGCACCAACTCTAACAAATGCTGGATTTGCCGTAAACGGGGTCACATTCAAGGCATTAGTAGAATCTCTTGAAAAAGGGACTTTTGAGTTTTTAGGACTCATGACTGTGATCTAGTTGTAAGTTTGTTGTCACAGGAAGAGTAATACATTGCACAAGAAAGCTCGAATCTTTTGATTAGAGGTGTATGTCGATGAGAGGCTTAAAGATCTGAACAACGAAAATCTGGCTTTGTTGTTGAGCTTAATCACGAAACCAAATAACGGCACAATCACATGGATTAATTCAGCAGTTGAGACTAACAGAGAAGATTTATTAAAACTATTATCGGTTAGACGGGGGACTACGAATGAAAGCAACTGATAGAGATTATTCTGTCTTAACACCTGATGAGGAACTTGAATATGCAAGAATGCTAGAAGAAGAAAAAGTTGAGAAGCGTGGGAAGCTAAACATTAGGGTCAATTTATTTAGAAAATATCCCAAGGCTGCGAGGCATTTTTTGAGTCTCTTTCCTAATAATTATCTTGATATTGTTGATTTGGAGAATGAACGTGGTATAAAGATCTTCTTAAACCAGCTTTCAGACCAATTGGACGATGGCACATTATCTGATGAGCGTGATATTGCACGATATATAAAAGAAAACGGTGCGTATTATTTTATTGGCTCAATATTAAATTACTATGATTTTGGACATCACGAGGCATACATTTTCCCAGAGTTTCAATTGAGTTCAACCTTTAAGGTTGATTATTTGTTAATCGGGCGTAATTCAGATGGATACTCATTCATATTTGTTGAAATTGAGCATCCTATTAAACAGATAACTTTGGCGGATGGGGAACTTGGCAATGCCTTTAGGAAAGGCATCAAACAAGTTAAGGATTGGAAAAACTGGCTAAATGCTAATTTCTCTACATTCACCACTACAATTAAAGGATATACGCATGCTGAAAAACAGTTACCGGATGAATTTTATTCGTTTGACCCAACGCGATGCCAATACGTTGTAGTAGCTGGTAGAAGGGATGATTTAAATGATACAACACGCAGAATTAGGCGAGAGCACATAGAAGAGCAGAAGATCAGGCTTTTACATTATGACAATATTATCGACAGCACATTGGAAGTAGTTAAGAAAAAGAACTATTAATAGTAGTCTCTAAAGGGCAGTTTAGGACGGACTCGTTTGTTGAGTTGAAAGTTGCACTGCATAATAAACATAATTGAGGTGTTTTATGAAAAACAATGATAGTTATAGGTTAATTCCTTATCTTTTCAAAAATATTCCATATGCTCTACCAACAAACTCATCAAAAAGATTTAACGATATATTCGTTCTTCGTTAATTGCATATATTACCGAAAGACTATGAGTTGGAGAATATAACTGAGATTCTTGATAGTTTACCACTAGAGAATTTTGAAATGGACGAGACTGTTTACGCTGATCTAGCCCAAGATTTATTAATAGGTACTATTAAGCCAAACAAAACGGCCTGTAATGAGGCGACAACAGCGAATGAGCTCGATCGTGAGTTTGACCAGACGGAAGCGAAGCGTTTCGTGGTAAGCGATCTCACGTATGTGAAGGTCCCGCATCGGTGAGATTAAGTCTGTGTCCTGATTAACCTGTGCAATCGTGAGATCATTGGCCACAGTGCAGGTCCACATCTCTGGTTTCGCGTGCCTTTGCAACGGTAGAAGGTGATCTCAGCCAAATCCAATGGTTTCATACGGATCGTGGGAGTGAGTTTAAAAACCACACGATGGACCAGCTTCTCAAAACGTTTGGTATCGGCCGATCACTCAGCAAGTCGGTAGTCTTTGTTTAATTTAACATTCAATTTATGGCAGAGTGTCATTTCCATATGAATTGTGTTATCCTTTGGGTAAATTATATCACTCTTCATATCCGAGATCAGGAAGAAGCCTCAATAGAAGAGTTTGCTACTTTAGATGAAGAAAATCAAGAACTGATCACCACATTAACTTATCTCTACGGAGGTTAAAATGAGTAAAACAAATGAAGAGTTGATTAAACAACAGCGAGTTGGTGACCTCCCGAAAGTGAAACTCATGGCTCCTTCGTTAGATGGTGGTCCTGATCGCGAAGTGACCGTTGTTTACCAGCGAAAGGCAAACTATGGTACTCCGTCATTCCTCAAAGATAAGTAAACGATTTCTAATGAAAAGCCAGCGCTTAAATGCTGGCTTTATTCTTTATATGTGATAACGCGGGTATCACGTCATGGTGATGTTTGCCTGAACCAATCCCATTTTGAAACATAAAACTTCTCCACATAATAATTCTGAATTGCATCGCAGAAATATCTTTATAAATTTGGCATACTAGACCATATGAAATGAGAAAAAATACGAGGAACATAGATATAAATAGATACATTTATCCATATATTTAGCCCGACTTCCGATACTCACTAATCAGCTGAGATAGAGGAGAATAGATTAGTGTGCATAAAAAAAATGGTTCATTTTGTTCAATCACCAAACTATGAGCACATGTACAAGTTCAGGTGCAAAAGTACAATTACTGAGACAAGCGATTGGTGAATATCAATCATCCCTTGGACTATAAGGACTCGCAGCGACGAAGCAAGTGCCTGGTCGTTCACGATAGGAAAAGGAAAGGCTTATATGCCCGATACGACGAATTGGTGCTGAAACCGGGAAGTAAATTGCCGACGCAGATCGTGGCCTCTTACGACGACGGCACATTCGGTACCTCGAACAGCGATTGCTTACTCTAGCAGTTCGCCTGCCGGTCTGAAAGTCTTATCGGACGGCACGCTAGAAGGGGTTCAGCCCGGAAATTATAAGGTGACGCCCAGCTCCGGGGCGGTGCGTGGGACAGTGGCGGTGAGAGTATTCGAGAAACTTATTCAGCCACAGATCCGGTCAAGGTCAAAGATATCGCAGGATGCTCTGAACAGGTGGCGATTGAGTGGGCACTTCGTTCCGGAGTCACCGTAGCGAATGCAAACGGCAAATTCCGCCTGGAAGATCCGTGAGCGAGGCTCAGTTTCTTATCATGTTGCTGCACACCTACAAAGTTGATGACGAATCGCATGCCTCCAAGAACAAGAAGCACTGGACGGAAGGCGCCTAAAACGTGGCTACGGCCCGCAACCAGCTTTTGTTCAGTTCAAGTCCTGGCAAAAGCTGATTCCGGGTTAAGCCAATTAACCGTTATCGCGCGGCTGGCTTAATCGCCTCGATGGACGGTGTGAATTTCGATTTTCCTTATGCAGTGAACTACGTGCTGGCTCATAATTACATGCGCGGAACTGAAGTGAAGGCAATGAGAGTAGGATGTTCGGTTCCAACGATATCGTTACTCGGACGCAGGCAGCGGTGATCTTGATGCAATTGCAGTCCAATATGAAGCAATTGATTGACGCACCGAAGTCTGTTACTTCCGAGAAAAAGCTACCTGAAGATTTATTTCTGGAAGTGTATATTAAACCGGCACTTGGTAGCAAAACGTTTATTGTTGAATTCTGCACGGACGACAGGTTTTTGGTGGAAGGGAAAATCACGGATCAGGCGAGCGAGCAAGCAATTGGAGATTCAGATCGATCAACACCAGGATAACTGTAAAGCAGGAAGATGCTGGAGAAAATTCATCGGGTCACTTTTCCATTTCGTCCACGGGTACATATAGCGATGCTAGCCTAAATTTATATCTAATAACACAGGGAACAACTTATGCCATTGGGGCCAAAAGAGACACAATGAACGGATCGGATTTTTCAAGATAAGAAATTATGACCTAACAAAAATGTTCACAACTTAAGAATGAAAGGCGAAGAAGCCTCCGACGTGGTTCGGAGGTTTCTTCGTGTCGAGAAAGTCCGATTTGGAGCAAAATGAAAGAGTTAGGAGAGAAAGGTGCAGTGGAAGAGCGTTAGCGTTTGCAGTTATTAATTAAGAAATTATACTTCGTTTAGTCCTTTTCACGATTTCAACATGAATTTTACCCTGCAGCTTCTTGCTAAGATTTTGCTAAGGGAATTTCCGTATAGCCCTATTCTCTTAAATTGTTCATCAAGATTAAATCGTCTCTGATTCCAAGTGGAGGTACGAACCTAACCAAAGGAAAGAAGAAAATTTCTTTGTATATTCAGAGTTGACACTCCCCATAAAATGGATTATATTTTATTCACAACGATTTGAAAATAATTAACATGTCTGTGAATAACATTAACGGAGGTTGCGCTATGATAATTGAAAAAGATTTATTAGCGTTAAGTGATGTAGCAAATTTATGCGGAACTAGTAGCAGTAATATTTCAAATTGGAGGAAACGTGATCCCAGTTTCCCTGACTCTTTTATTGAAACATCTGCTGGCCCGATATGGAAGGCGGAGGATATTGTTCATTACCTCCAACAGAAATTTGATTCTGAATATGACGCTGTCTTTTCAGGAAAAACAGTTATTAAACGTATGGCTATAGTTGGAAGAGCGCGTGGGGGGAAATCATTTTATAACTCAAGATTTGTAAAAGATAGAGTTGGATTTGTTGAACTTTTTTGTGGTAATAGCGATGATAAAACTTCTTGCCCAATAAACGTAAAGATATCAGAGTACTATATCTATGAATCATATGAATTCCATACTGATTTTAATAGTATCTATTCTTCAGATGAAAAAGATATTGAGATCACTCAAGTGAGAGAAAAGGTCTCAGCACTTGTTAATAAATCATATCCTCAGGACAATATTGAAGTGATGCTTGAGATTGAAGCTGTTTGTAAGGCGATTCAATCAATAGAAAGGAGATCATCCAAAAAAAAGAAATGTTACACTTATATTGATACCTATCAAAGACCAAGTGAGTTTTGTAAAGAAATTCTTAGGACTTGTGGCCTTCGGAGTTTAGAGATAGTGGATACTCCAGGAGTTTCTGGAAATGTTGAAGCATCCAAAATAGCTAAATCCGATATATATGTGTTCCTACTAAAACCAGATAATGATGATGAGTCGCAGACTTTAAAGCGAATAGTGACAGAGATAAAAGCAGACGTAGCAACCAGCAAAGCTATCTTCTTATATAAGAAGGAAGGTGTATTTCTTAGCATAAAGAAGTATGATGAGGCACGCTTAAAAATACGTAAAGATATGGCTACATATAATGAATTGTTTTCAGATCTTAAAGGGAATATTATCTCTACTGATTTAGAAGTTTTGGACCCATCGAGTCACAGTATACTCTTTCCAACAATGGATAGTGAAGAGATTATTCTTTCAGAAGAACTGTTTCTTGAAGAGATAAGAGAAAAATTGCTTGAAGCGTTTAAACCACAGGATGAAATAAGCAAAGATCAGGAATTTAAAAAGATAGTTTCAGAGCATGGAGAGCAGGCAGTAGAATTAGCCCTGAATATCTTAAGAAACATTCCAAACCACGATATTAATACAGATAATATGGAATACACCACAGAGCAGCTACTTAGTGAGAACCATGACCGAGTTATGACCAAAGATAATTACAGGCTTCGTAGCGATTTAGATAATGCTTATCGCGAAGAAGCGAATATTCTGGATCATTACTTCTCATCTTTTACAGCTGAAGATTATCCAGAAGGTTGGAAGCAATTAGTGATCAAATATATACACAAAAAACTAACAGAAAGTGTTAGAACAGATCGGGGGTTGGGTGTAGGAACACACCATTGGGAGGAAAGGCCAGCTAGAACGATGCTAGTCGAAGAGTCGATCTTAGCCGATAGAATTCTTACAAGCATCCTTGATACAGATGAGAAATCTAGGAATAGACCCTATAGAGAAGTATTTAAAGATAGTAACATCAGTAGTGCCACTTGGGATTATGTAGGTTGCGTCAACGATGAGGATGCAACTACAAAGTTAAAAATCATAAAAGAGTGTCTATTAGATGTTGGCGTGTCAAACCGCAAAGAAATGGTTTTGACCCGATATGTTGGTGGACTACGTAAACTCGCAGAGTATAAGATTCTTAGAAACCTAGGTTATAAAGAGGATAAGTGTATGGACGAGTTGAAATTATTGCCGTTCTGAACGAAAATCAAAAGAGCATAACCAATTTAGTTGGCAGAATCCCCCCACTTGAAGAAGATCGGGATTCTGCCAAAGGTTTATTCTATTTCAACTTTTGTAAATTTCTGTCGAGGGACAAGAACATGCTCCCGTTGAAGTCGCTTTTTTAGTGGCTTTTTTACTTTATCGGTACAAGTTCTTGTCCCCAGCCAAGGACAAGAACTTGTACCGATTGCCGGGATTGACAAGAACATAGTCCGATTGCGAATTTGATATATGTCTAAACATTGAGCACATGCACTTATAACCTTATTAAGTACCATGATATATGAATGGAACAATTGATACGACGAGAGGTTAAATACGGGCGGATAGGAAATAAAAAGCGAAATTTCGGACTGAAATTAGCTCTTAAGGATAAGAACATGTACCCATTTCCGATTAAATATCTTAGTTTGAGTAGTGAGTCTCTTTATAGACTAAAAGGATAAAGTCTAACGATTAGACGTATATCTAGTCGTTAGTTGCCCGTTAATTCATTAACTTAAATTGCAGGTTAGTACAAGTAAGGGGAATTGGTTTCAGATCGAGAGTCAGCTTCAATAACTGTAAATGGCTGCGCAAACGCTTAATTTCCTTTTTGCTCGATGTAGCCTTTCGCATACACGAACTCTATCAACCTCGAGCACAAGGCACGGATAGCGGAGTTATGTCAAGAAAGAGCTCCAGAAAGATCAACCCAAACTGGATGAGACTCATCTCTAGAACCAGTTGCAAAAGAGCGTTTGCTGAAACTGAATTTTCCTTGATCAAACAGTACTTTGACATGGATCAGCAGCAGTACATTGTCTTAAAAGAGACAAAAGGAAATCTGGATCGATTTACGAGACTTCTTTTTGAAAGAGAGGTAGGAGCTTTACGAAAGCTCCGCCATAATCAATGTATAAGTTTGAGTTTACTGCTGGTGCAGTTTGACACATCGACCATCCCACAGGGGGCAAAGGTGTTAACGGCTGACTTGAACCTCTGCCTAATGTATCACACTAAATAGTGTCAATAAAGCATGGACGGAATACTCTGCATCCTGGATGTATGCAGATGCTACGAACTTGTGGAGTAAACAGGGTGGAGATTTCAATGCTTCGCAGGTGGCTACAACTGCAGTCGGAAAACTATAAGTGGTCCTTGCCTGCCAATATGCTAAAAAAGTGGATAAATGACCCCACAACAATAGCTACAAAAAGTTTATATCCGGTGATGACACGGCCAATCCGGATTACACGCCGCTTTTAAGCGTGACATGAAAAGTAGCGCAGCAGGGGCAACGACTGGTTATGGACTCATAATAATCGTCTGGATTCACAGGGTTTTCTTTTCAGTAGGTATGAGTTAATTGACAAACATGGATACCTTTTGTACATATGTATAAAATACGGATTATGTGAATATGTCTATAAAAAAACCGCTAATGATGCGGCTTCAACGGTCCATATTATCTACTGCATTTCTCATCTCCTCATCAGTTAAGTGCGTATATATCATCGTTGTTTGAATAGATGAATGGCCCAATTGATTCTTGAGTCTAGGCACATCGTTATTTTCAAGATGATAACGTGTTGCAAAGGAATGTCTGAGAGAATGAACTGTTAACGAAGGTTTTCCAAAGGCTATTGCATACTTTTCAACAAGTTTTTCGATTGATCGTTGTGTCAAACGTCGGCTTTTTCCTTTGCGGCCTACAGGAGCTGCTATGAACAAATAGTTCTCGTTTTTTTCAGGCACATATTTTGTTTCTCTGATCTGAAGATAACTTTCTAAATCCATTAATGCCTGCCTGCTAAAGTAAACATATTGTTCTTTATCACCTTTGCGTATCACTCGGACTAAAGCTTTATTCATATCTAAATCATCCGTATTAATCCCTGCAACTTCGGATAATCTAAGCCCTGAACCCAATATCAACGAAACAATTGCGGTGTCACGTTCACGATTAAATTGATGAAACGAAAAGATCCGTTTATTGTCTTTATGCTTTTCGCCAAAATCATGTGCTACAAATTGTCTGAATAATTCAAAATCGTCTTCTCTTAGAATTTTTCCTTCAATTCGATTTGCTATGGTTTCCTGGCTTTCTTTTATAGTATTCAAATCCATCTTGGCCATAACATTTCGTTGGATATAAGGCTTTAGATCACGGGTTTCAGCCTTATTCTGTAGATAATCGAACAAAGATTTTAGTGAGGACAATTTTCGATTAATCGTAAGCTTTTTGTTTCCCAACTGATAATCCAGGAATGACATGAAGTTTTCTGCCTCACGAATGGTTAGTCGTTCTAAGGTTTCTAAAAGTATCTCTTTTCGAGTTGCTGAAGTTATATCTTCAGCTATAAGCCAATCAAAAAAGATAATGTAATCATGGCAATAATTAAGAAGTGTCGTTGGAGATAACTTTCGTTTTTTACTATCGATAAATTCTGTAACGTACCAAGGTAAATCAGAAAGTTTATCATCAATTCGTTGCATATAGTGCATTTTCATTTGTTTATCCATATGTACGTACCTCCGTGTTTTCAATATATCTCATCTTTATTTATTCGTCAAATTATTATTTTACGTAATAATATTTCGAGGATACAAGGAGCAGAGCTTGTACCGTGATTTGAGGTGTTAGTCTTTCTCTTTCTCGCTGCTTATAAATTCGTCAAATGTTTTTTGGTTACAAAACTCCACCTTTAAATTTTGACGATCATAATCTCTATATCGTATAACTTTATTTTGTACTTCGAATATAAAATTATACTCGACGTATATTTTACCCTCTAAGATTTTTATAGTTTTAATCAATTCTGAAATGAATTTACATACAAAGTCGGTATTACTATGGATGAGTCTTGTTTTAATTTTTTCATTTAGAAATTTTTCATTCTCTTCTGGGGTTTTCTCTATTTCTTTGTAGTACTGAATTTTTAAATGTTGCTTAAATTTATTGTATTGAGGATCACTTAAATCTAATAGATATTCTTCAAAAGTTTGAAATATTATTGTATTTTCGTTAACCAAACTATCAATATCTCTATCACTAGGCTTATATGATCCTCTCTCACTGAATAGCCACTTTTTAAAATGTGAGAATTTTCTAGCTAAATCACTAATTATAGTGTTGAATGCACTCCCAAATCCATATTCGTATAAGTCAACTTTACCAGCAGTCTTTTCTAAAATTATATAACTTATTAAAGGGTTGTGAATAAATGGCTTCTCCATGCCAACGGTGGTTTGAAAAAAATAATCATGAGGGAGATCGAAAATTTCTACAGCACGTATTAAGTGTTCAATTTTAGGAAATCTTCTACCTTCAAAATACTCATCAATAGCAGCAATTTCAAACCCCAATAAAATTCCCATTTCATACTTAGTATATTTAGACTGGTGGAATCTATAGATGGTGTTAAGCTTTTCAGCAAATTTAGAAACACTAAACTGAAATTCCCCCTTGTAAAACGCATCCTCTTCTTTAAACATAGAGTATTCTGATTTTTTATCTTTCAAAAATTGTATATCCTCGGCTTTTAAATCATATTTTCCCAAAGTGCTAACTTTGTGAATCAACAAATTAATATCATCGATATTAGCTTTTATTGAGCTAGTGTTCCGACGAAAATAGATGGTGTGTTCACTTACAATTGGTTTACCCTTTTCGTTATATAAATCTATTGGTGATACTAAAACTTTGTCAGAATCATGAACATATAATAAACCCACAACTTTTTCAAATTCATCATGAATGTTGTAGTAATTCAAGTCAAATACAACTTGTTCACCCAACACACTTATAATTTTTTCGCCTAATGATGTAGGATCGATTTTTTTTTCTATTCCTATAATTCTAGAGTTATCATCCACACCTAATACTAGCCAGCCTCCCCCACTATTTGAAAAGGCTAATATATCTTTTAGTAAATTTGCAAATGCAATATTGGGACTTATATGTATGTCTCTTTTATAATCCCATTTGTTATTCTCTGTTCCTAATCGAACTAATTCAAAAAATTTGTCTTGAGAGTTATACATGTTATCACTCTTCCCTATAAATGCTTGTTTTTATAGTATTAAATCTTATAAAATTTCAAAGTTGCAGAACTTAACTACTGGATTCTTAATAGATATCAAAATACTTTTATTATTATTTGAAAAGTCCAAATAACTTGCCTAAAGTTTCAAGACTATTTTTATGAGGTTTAAGTTTACTCATCTGCGACAAACAAACATACACTTTTGTTTGTTCATAAAAGTTTAAGGCTAATGTTTGTGCCCCAAACCCGTCTGGAGGGCTAAATTGATATTGGAAAATTAATGGATTACTTCCTTTTGTTTGGGTTTTCCAATGTTTCTGTTCATTCTCAATCATTAATATTGCGTTTTGAATAAATTGATTTGACTCTAATGCCGCTTTATCTTGGGATAAAAACATATTTGATAAGACAAGGCATTCTCCATTGTGTTGAACTCTGTACTCGTGGTAGTAGAGTGCGCGTGCAATTGCCTCAAAAGAGTAACTTAATCGGGGAACTTCTATATTAACTAGCGAAACCGGAAACTCTTGTTCTTTCATTTTTAAATTAAAATTTTTCTCAACTTGTAGTAGATTTTTTTTATACTTTAAAGATCGCCGCAATTTTGTATGTGTGTGTGCATAAGCTATGATATTATTCCCTACTCTTGCAGTTAAACAAGCCATAAGATATTCATCTTCACCAGATTTTAATGAGTTATGCTCATCGCAGGAAGGAACAGTAATTAATTCAGAGCGAAAGGATTGATTAAATATTTTTTTAACATCTTTATCTGCTGGAAAGAGGCAACGAGGTGGAACATGCTCACGTGATATAGCTTGTTTTCCGCACCAATAACATTGCTGCTCAGATTGATTCAAAGTACACCCTCCTTTTAGGTTTACAGCATTTTTTCAATAAGTAAGGTCACTTACCAACTTAGAGCATCATTCAACTATCGTAAGCTATTTCAAAAATTTCTTTCTCATTTAACTTCTCGTATTTAAGTACTAGCCTATAAACGTGAAAAACTGGAGAGTGAATATGGGAATTCACATTTTTTTCACATCACTGTAATTATCTTACTCAGTGAACTTCTGAAATGCCTTTATAAGGGATTGTCATAATTCACGTTCTGAAGTAACTAGATTTCTAAGGACTCTATAAAGCCCAAAATCTCATCAGAATCCTGAGCATTGACTGAAGTCGATTCTCTATAATTATATCATCAATATTTCCTTGGCTCAGTTTGTATCTTCCTTCACGCTTGCTTTGCAAGAGTTTTCCTAAGTTTTGTTTCCCCCACAACTAAGGTAACACCGCTTCAACGGTCATTTCATCGATCTCAGACGCTCCATGTGTCTAACTTCTTCAAATGCTCTGTCCAGTACTCTTTAACAAATACTTTCCAACATCACTATCTTTGCGTTCCCGCATAATCTTCGTGCATTACCTCCTCTCTCTGAGGGTTTAGGTTTTTTTTTTCTTTTTCTTAACGCCCTGTGAGATCTACCCTGCTAAGAGCAATAGCATTACACTTACTGACTATCACATCTTTTACCAATTGATACCGGCAATCAATAGTGGGTATTGCTTTCTTAGAAATTTTGTCCTTCCACTGCCCTTGTATGTAATTTCTGTTCGTCAGACTTAGAGTTGCCGAAGGCCTTTCTTCAGGAATCTACTTCACGGTGGACAGCCTGGCTTTTATGCTGCAAAGCCTATAACGAACTTTCAACGCCAAGTTTTCTCTATGCAGACCGAACACACTAAAAAAGGCTGTAGGGATTTCTCCAGACTGCCTTAAATTTAAGTCGTTTTAAACAGATTTCAATATCACTATGCTATATTTCAATCTCATATTTTATTTTTATTTTCATTCTTTTAATGTAATTAATGCTCACATCATCAGTGCTCGTGAAATTTAAAATAGCGTAGTTTGTATAATCTTCACCTCTTACCCCCTTATAAGAGATACCATGATATCCAATTTCCTTGCAGCACTCAGCAATATAATTGGTTAAAGCATAGTCAGAATTGTATATACCATCATTATTTGAACTTTCCCGTACCAAATCATTAAACTTATAAAACAACCTATCTATATCGAGCATTATTAATGGTCTTCTGATATAAACGTGAGCAATACATATATCTTGTTTTGCTGTCGGGTTAATTTCATAAGGAATTGAATCAATATTATCACAACAGTACAGTACAGACCTTCCAACAGGATTAAAGCGTCCGTGACTGGCCCATGATTGCGGAGGATTCCACATTTGATCTATTTCATAATCTTTGCAATTCTTAGTGACAGTTCTACCTCTAAAGACAATGGTGCCAGTTCTTAATACTCCATAATGAGCCTTATCGAAATGTGTTTCCAGCAATTTAAAGATTGATTGGCCTACGTTATGAAGATAGCCCAGCATATGATTAGCTCTTAAATATATTGCGAATTCGATTAAATCTTCTGTGTTAATGTCCATTCCATAATCAGATGCAAAGTCTCGAATTTTAGTATATTTAATAATATCATAGAATTGCTGGATATCTTCTTTCGAATATATTTTGTCTTCTCTAAAAAACTTATATTCAGATCTTGTTCTATCTGTTTGCGGATCAGATCTGTTATAACCAAACCCGCAATTTTGACATTTTAACAATAACAACAGATTATCTTTTACTTTATATTCAAGTAGGTAATATATTAAGTTGTCAACTGGTTGACCTAATGCTGTAAGATTACTAACATCGTTATCACTAAGATCATAGTGCCCTTTATAGTCAGAGTCATCTTTTATTACTTTGTTAATAAATGCTCCTTCGCAATTAAAGCAATAGTGAATCTTCTTAGAAATGCTTTCCGACAGAACTATTAAAGAAATCTCAAAAAAGTCATCTTCAGATATGTAATATTCATTCTCAGCAATTTCTTTTTCACATACACACATTAATTCATCATCTTTATCGGCCTGGTCAAAATAAGAATCTAAGAAATGTGATTCTATCTCCATTACAGCATCTTTAAGTATTTTGTTTTTGAGATTCCCTTTAAAGCAAGTATTGCAGTGAAGATTTATATACATATAGTAATTCACCTTTTCTAGTATTAGCTATTCTGACTCTAATTTAAAATAACTTGCCAATGTAACCAATTAAACTAAATGAAAATTACTGAGTTGAGCGATCTCGTCACCTGTTATTTCAAGCATAATCATCCCCCCCTTTTGTAGCTAACTTTCTATTGTAACTAGAATATCCTCCAAAATAGAATTCAAATTGTTACGTTGCCCAACTTTCTTATATACAAGAATTTCAGTGAAATCTTCGCAGAGGTTCTTCCAAAATGTTATGGTTATCACTAAAAATATGGATATAGTTAAAACACCGAAGAATATAGTAAGCTGCCACTCGGTAGATTGAAAGATACTCATCTCATAAATATATTTCAGAAGATAATTTAAGTTTGGAGCAAGAACTGCTATTAATATACTTGGTGCAATAAGTGGCGGCATTTTGTCTTTACTATTGTCTGTCTTATATGAGTCCATCAAACGTTCAATTTTCCATTTTGAATAAAGGTTATGCTCTATTAGGTATTCTGTTATGAGGTGAACCTGGACTTCATGAAAACCGTCAATCCACTTGCCTTTTTCTGTTTTAACTGAAAATTCTCTATTAAGTATAATCCGAGCTTTATTATTGAACTGTTTATGTATATAAACAAAGTACACACAGAACACAGTCGCAGAAGGAATCGTAATCAAAGCCCACTTTTCTGTTGATAACAGTATTAGTAGAGTAATTGAGATTGGCACGGTTAAAATACATGTGATCATATAACTCCAGAATAGAAACGGCATATTCTGATAAATAAGCACACGTGCCCTTACTTTATTCGTGTAATAATCAAGTAATCTGCTTTTCATTTGATCCTCTATTTCTTTAGATTGTTTAAATTATCGATTGTTTTGAGTATGTCATTCACAAAACTCTCAACTATCTTAATTTCTTCAATGTCTCTATTTACGAGAAGTGCATTGATTCGATCTAGAATTTCGTGCGCTTCTTTGTTGGACAAATCATTGTCATAATTACGGAATAATTCTTCTGGTGTTATATCTAAAGCTTCTATTAGTTTCTGCAGGGTATCCAAAGAAATGTTTCTCTCCCCTTTTTCAATCCCACCAATATAAGGCTGTGGGAGATCTACTTGTTCTCCTAAATTAGCCTGAGTTAATCCCTTTGACTTTCTTAGAGATTTTATTCGCTCGCCTACAAAAGCATTAATTTTTATCATAAGTACAATTCACCTCTCACTTAAGAGTAGGTGTACTTATGTATGAAATAAATATACTCAAACTATATATTACCATTAGTAATTATATAATTTAAGATATATATTTACTTAGAAAAAATAAAATTTCTATAGGAGTGTACTTCATGAGACAATTACCTCATCAAATAGTTATAGAAAATGTTCTCCAAACTAAAATGAGGGGAAAAATTGCATACCAAAGTGCGTTCCCATCCTCAATTGCTATGCATTCAACCTATGTCAAACCATATAACGACCCAACTGGAAAAGGATATCAACGGCCAGTTGATCCGAAACGTGTCGATGAATTTGCACTATACCTCTCCAAAGGTGATAATGCATTATTTACACCAATTCTCTTGAATGCATCTGGTATGTGGGAATTTACAGCGTATGACTCTAGTAGACCTATGTTTGGAAGATTACTTTGCAAGAGTAAAGCTTCTGTACTGGACGGACAGCATCGACTAGGAGGTATTAAACGTTATACTCAGGAAACGCATTCAGAAATTAATGTTCCCTTCATGGTTTTTCACTATTTAGATGACGATGAAGAAATCGAATTTTTCGATACTATTAATACAAAAGCAAAGGGACTCGGGACTTCTCTAAGTAAATATTTGAAGAGAGAACACGATGAATTGAGCTGGATGTCCACTGAACTGTTGATATTTAACGATAGTCCTTTTTATCATATAGGTAGTATTACAGGTAAACGAAGTAAAGGCAGACATATTACACTTCAGAATCTCCATCGCATGCTAAAGTATTTTTTCAAAGACACCGAGACTACAGATTTATCAAAACATGAAAAGGTAGATCTTGTACTTGAGTTTTTCAATATAATACGACAAGAATATCCTCATGAATGGATGAACTATAAAGAATACAAACTTACGCATATTGTATGTTTAGACGCCCTAGCAATGGCTGCATCCAAAGCTTTGTCTAACTGTAAGAAAGAAAACTCAACACAAATAGACCATCAAAAATTTATCAAGTCAGTAACACGCTTGAAGAGGATTGATTGGTCTACAGATGGCCCTTTTAAATATTTAAAAGGTATTTCAAGTTCTAAGACTTTAGCTTCAGAATTATTCGATATTATGAATTTAGAGTGACTGATCCGGCTGCAACCGCCTCAAATTGGTTCGTTTACCTCAGGCCCGTGCTTTTGCCATCGGCTTCATTCTGATTTACCTCACGGTGGAATACCCTAGGCCTTAGCTAAAGATAGGCGGTTGCCAGCCTCCATGCGGGACTTTTACCCTATAGATGAAGCCCATACTGAGCATACGATAAAAAAAAAGACCATCGACACTTTGTCGACAGCCTGAAAGTCCTTGCTGAGCAAGGACTCTAATGCAACCAATTATAGTTCGCCATACAATTTGCGTTTACTAACCGTTCAACTTTACCTTGTCTAATTCCAGCACGACGTCGGTTAACCTTAACAGCGTAAACGGCGCAGTCGTTCCGTTTTGATCATTCAGCACGGAAAGATCAAAATGAAATTGTCCACCGTTTGTCTCCGGCCTGCGCGTCGCAAAAAACGTTTCGACTTGCTTAGCGATCGTATCAACCACCTCCCTCCTATCGGCAAGGCTTCTACGCGGCATGAGTAAAACCGGCACGACGATGGAAAATAACTGATTGGCCAAACGGTAGGAATACATGCACTCCGCCTGCAGATAGTAGTTTCCGAAGGAATTGGAGATGGTGACATCGCCGAAAATCCGATCGATAAACCGATTTAGTTGTTCATCGAGCGGTTGCGGATCGGATGGATCTTCGTCGGTCATGGCGATCGGGTAGTTTCTTCTCAACGAGGGAAGATACGCCTGTTCAAAGCGATGCTTGTCCGTCCGGTAGATAAAAGGGGCTGCCGTACGCTTCCCTTCGACCAATTCCTCGTTACGTGTAATCGCAATGGAAGTCCACGCGCTTGACTCTCTGAGAATATTTAAACCAGGCAGCTTAACTTTGCGCTTCAATGCGGTCAATCCTGCTTCCGCCCGAAGAGGCGCCCCGTTGGCATCCGTGTAAGTGAAATCGTAGCGGCAAAGCTTGCCTCCTTCCATAAAAACAGGATTGTCGGCGGGAATGCATTGATAGCCTGCAATTTCGACCAAAGGCGCCTCGGAGGAAGGGTTTGGCGAGGTTTCGGTTAAGCGTAAGCCCCAGACGCCATCTTCTCTCTCTGCCTCCTCGATGTAGAATTGGTAATCGTGACGGACAGAGGACGTGGGTTTCGGCTTCAAATCGGACGATGTAACCTGCAAGCCGCTTTTGAAATTTTCCCACCCTTGCCAATTGCTTGCGATAAACTTTACGATGTCGATCAGCGCGTGGGCTGCATCATTGATCACAGTCTTCGCCTCTTCGCTTGCCATCGAACCGACATTTGTAGCGGTCTTCACTTTTTCAATCAACGCAGGATAATAATCATGGTAATCCTTGAGCGCCCCGCAAAGATGTTGTAGATCCTCACCTGACTCCAAATGTCCTCTCGTGTTCTCCCTAAAGACTACTTCTACGCGAACCCGATCCTGCGGGAGATGGCGCGTCCGACTGTACGTAAACTCATAATCCCATTTCAGATGCTCCTCAAGAGGCCTCCCGTGCACCGACTGGTCGGTTTCCGGATCATGCAGTGCTTGCCCGGACAGCACCGGGATCTCCGGATAGCTCCTTAACGCTAACGGAACCTGGAAGGAGCCGAGTTGCCGATCCAGGAAGGTCAGGTCAAGCTGCTGCGAATCGGGCAGGATAAAATACAGCCAGGAAGAAGCTTTGAACTCCGGAATCTCTGGCAGCTGCTCGATTTGGTGCTCAATATGCGTCGGATTGTAATAACCGTCTACCTGTACATACGGCTTTGGCGTAATGGCAGCGGGGTCTTCCCGCGTTCCGACAAAGGAGATGTTCAACAGTGAGTAGCTGTCCGCCACCCCTTTAGACGCAATATCGATCTTGCAAGGAGGCAGCGTCAACCCGGCCGGCAGCGGTTCCGCAGTTCTTATCGTGCCGTAAAGTCTGGGCTTGTCTTCTTGGCCATTACTGCTCTTGTTCGTTATTCCGCTCAAATAAACGCGAAATTGGGCGACCGCATCCAGCAAATACGTCTTTGAGAGCGAGTGAAGCAGCTTCTGCTTATAAACTTCGCGAGCTGAATCCAGCAATTCTTTATCTTCCGAGGAGGAGTCATCCTCCTTGATAGCGTCGTAAACTTTTATAAGTTGAGCAGATATCGTTTTCGCGAGTTGTTCTTTACATTCCATCAGTTGCTCGCTATATCGCTTACTGTCCGGTTCAGGCCGCAGCAGCTCGAAGGCTGCCATAGCCTCGGAAGCAAGAATCTGTTCGAAGGTATCCAGAAAAAACCTTGCCTGCCGTTCCATATCTAACGTAGAAACATTAAGATTTGGTTGATCGCCGGTAACTTTTCCAGAGGCATTATATTGCTGCTTGTACGGCAGCAGCGTATCCGCATTAATTAACGGGCTTGGCGCGTAGATTATCGGCTCCTGTGATTTTCCCGCATGCTCTGGAATCGAGAATTGAATACCGTCGCCGTCGATGTTATCCGGTGCAGAAGCGCGAACGAGCCAGATCGCCACGTCCACCGCACGCTCGATCCATTTTCGACGGTCAAGACCAACGGCTGTGCGGTAACGGGGGCCTTCCTTTATATTCAATGCCGCTTCAAGCTGGCTGGCAAAGTTGCGAAGCGACAGTGTCGGATCGACTCCATCAGGTCCGTTCGATAATGCGTTCAAGGAGCGCGCAGGAAGTATGTTTGCAGCTTGACGCCAGAATGCGGAAGTGAAACGAAACTCCGGGTCCACCGCATACCGCTTACGTACGAATTCCAAAGAGACAGTCAGCTCGAATACGTCTTGCTCTGTGATCTGCTCCAGATCGATGCGTAAGTCGAGCAATAAAGGCTTGTCTTCAGAGAGTAGGTTTGCAGACAGACTATTTACGCTTCCATTCGCCCACGCCGTCTGTAGCTCCGCCGTCTCCTTCAGGAATGCAATCAAGTTGTTCCTGTCTGCGGCTGTCAGCAAAATCGGTTCCGAAAATGTTAACGGCATTAAAGATGTGCGAATCAAGCAATCGACCGTCTCGATCCCTTTCAATTGATGTTCCAGCTGGCCGGCGGCACGATACAGCCTTTCCGCCTGAGCCTCTGTCTGTTTTTTTGTCTCATCGGTAGGCGCCGACTTCAAATACGAAATGTCTCGTGTAAATCGAACACGTATCATGGGCTGCCCTTTTTCGGTTACGATCTCATAATCGCTCACAATCGTCGGCCACTGTTGGGGACCCAGCAGTTCATCCGTAAAGCCGATAGTTACAGGCGGCAGGAGATTGCGCAAGCCTTCTTGCTTCTCGCTGTCCCGAACAAGCCGATTGCCGAACACATCCATCCAGTCATATTTCATCTGCAGCACCGAACCGATACCGCGATAAGCTGGGAACCCCTGCGGCTCCGTCATTTTCTCTTGCTTTAAAAAGCGCACGTAAGGGATCGCCTTCGTATAGTGCAAAGGCGCTTGAGGAGCCGAAGCGTTCGCCCCATCAGCTTGACCGGGCAATGCTTGATGATTTGCGGTCTCAGTCGGACCGATTGGAAGAGCCGGCACATGAGCTTCGAATCGATCATTGCACAAAATCCGATAGCTCAGCAAATGGAACAGCTCTTCGAGATCTTCCTCGTCATCCGGCTTTGCATCGTTTGCAGAAGCGTCCCGTTCGGCGATCAGTTCGATGGCCCCCTCAGGCAAGGCGGGAAGTCTGTGAATAGGCCCGGTACGCAGGCGAATCTCCTTGCTGTTGGCAAACATGGTCAACAGCTTCTCCTGATTGGACCAAATGAGCGAGGTGACAGAGACGTTGTAAAGCTTTGCAATTCCCTTTAAATTTCGGATTTCCGCCTCCTTCTTCACCTCATGAGTCGTCCTTGGAATATAGAAATAGGTGCCGCCAGCCACTTTCGTCCAATCAGGGATATGTTTGTTTAGTTTCTTTAATTCTTCAGCAGAAAAGCTGTTGCCATACTGCATTACGATTTTCTCCACCGTATCCAGCACTTCCGGCCGAATCAGTTCGATGCTGCCTTCAATCATAAGCGTCTCGCCTACGTTCAGAGGCTGCTCGGCATGCGCTTCCGCGAACTCGTTCCAATCTCCAAGGTAGCGGTCCATCATATCTGCAAATGACGAATTTTCGTCAAGCTGTTCGATCGGCAGCTCTTCTCGCTCCCACTCAGCGTACATCGAACGGCCCGGGCTAGCCGCCGTCAGCCCGCCTGTGATCAAACAATTCAAATAGGAGTGCGCCTTGCTGTCCGAACCGACAAGCAGCAGTTGAAGCTCGGCTTCTCCTTTATCGTCGAACAGCTCGTTGGGCAGCTTCCCCTGCGCATCCTCACCGTTGCCAGCAAACAATCGATATCCACCCGCACGGGTGATGCTTCCTTCCCACAGCTTGCTGATGAATAGATGCATATCGCCGACCAGTCCCGTTTCCGTCTCTCCCGACAACACCAGCGCGGATGCAGGGTTCGTATCCGAGCTCAAATTCTCCTGAAGGACGAAGAGCACGGGACTTCCCTTGACCGCCTGCAGGGTATCGTCCGTTCCTGATCGGTACAGCAACCGGGCATGGAGGTCGGCTCCGTTGAGCGCCTCACGGCCAAGCTTGAGCAGACGTTCAAGGAGGACAATATCGGATTCCCTGACGCCTAGAAACGAATGAATTTTGCCTTGCCACCACGGTGCGCTTCCTGCCTCCGCAAGAAGCTCCACACTCTGCTTAATGCGCAGGCGCAGAAGCATGCCGCTCTTCCAACGCAACGGCAAGTTCGTATCATTGTTAAAACCGTAGGCAATCGTCTCCTCCGTTCCACCCTGTTCATTTTTGGAAACGGATTTGACAATGAGCTCCGGCTTCACTGCTCCATCGTCCATTCCCTCAGGGACGACCATGGATTGCGGCATCGACCAGATGCGAACCGGCCCGGGGAATGCATGCCAGAGCGCGTCGTTTTCTGCGGGACGCCACTCGATTGAACGACTGGGCGTATGACGGACAGGAACAGCATATGACGGAATCCGCAGCCGGATTCGGGCGTTGTCGATCGCTTGAAAGCCCGATCTTGTATGGAACTGCGGAATGTTGCGGGTATCCAGATTAATGCGTAGCGGGCTCAACAAAATTCACATCCTTGTCTATGATCTGAATATGCGGTTCAGTCTCCGAGGTGAGGGACACGGACCACTCGTCAATGGCTTCAAGCTCCGTAAGCTCGATCTGCTGGCCGGTTAGCTCGAACAACCCGTAGTCATGGGATTTGCCAAGCCCGTTCCGGACGTGCAGACCGTCATCGCCCGCGAGCCGCATACCATGCAGGAAGCATCTGGAGATCAGCCCCGACAGCTTGCGAAGTACGCCTTTGGCGCGCATTCGTCTGAACACTTCACTCGACCCCAGGCGTTTCAACGGCCCGGTTTTTAATGAAGCGGCGTTAAATTGGATTTGCTCGCGAATGATAATATCGCTGGCGAGCACGTTCACATTCAGCTTGAATTGGTCTATTACGGATTGGAGCGTCGTTTCTCGATCCGTCCTGACCAGATATTGAATGGGAGGAAGATTAATCTCTGATGACGGCAGGAGCGGGACGTACGGAAACTCGGTCAGCAACTGTGTCACTGTAAGGGTTAATCGATCGGCCAATGTGCGCAGTGTATCTCCAGGTTCAATCTTGATCGTTTTGGCCGGGTCAGCCCCGACTACCTCTCCCGCCTTTAATGGCCATTGCGAGGATTGCTTCTCCATATGTTCCTCAAATACTTCAATTTTGAATGTTTCATTTTCTTTGAGGCTGCTCCAGGTGTCGCTCTCTTTTGTCAGGTAAGTAACATTCCGCAACGTAATATCGGTTCCGCCGCGGAGCGGTACATCCCGATTGTACGCGAGCAAGCTGCGAACGACCGGCGTCATCGCTTCGGCATTCGGTGCGGGGGATCCGGGGGAGTGGTCTGCATTCACTGCATCGAATACTGCAGCGGCTGCACTGCCCAGCGTCGATTGTTCGGCCAGCGGATAGACATAATCGTCGAGTACGTTCAGCGCTTCGTGGACGAGCTCGCGCGCAATCGTAACGAAATAATCGTACATGACATATTCGGCAACAGACAGTGCGTTGACCGGCTCGTCTGCCCGCGCTTCAGCACTACTTTTAGGCGCATCTGGAACCGTCGTCGAAGCGGAGTCTCGCCTGAAGCGTTCGGACGACTTTTTCAAATAGGCAAAGGTCGCTGTCGCGGCCTCGGCAAATAAATAATTCTCGTCGTTTCCTTCCGAGGTGGCGATGACGTCTCCGCTCCTTCTACCGATTTTCACCCGAAGCGAAGGCGGCGCGGGGAAAAATGCCGTTTCCAGGCATACGTCGCTTGGCGGTTGACCATCCGCTGACGGCTGGCATTGCATTTCATCGGAGACAACCGTAATTGTCCAATGGTTTCGCAAAAAGGAGCCGAGCTGTTCGGGAGGAATGATCCTTCGTCCCGCATTTAAGAATTTATTGTACTGGTTAAGTACATCTCGTGAGACGAATTCGCGGGTGAAATATTCGATGCTTACAGGCTTTCCCTGTCCGCTTGCGGCTGCACCTAGCCACGCCCACGTACGTTCGCAGAGCCGCTCGAAGTCCGACAAAGCTGCCGGTTCTTCATTGTTGACGAGCTCCCCGACCGTTCCGATCGCGAATAGCAGGACGAGCGCATGCTCCGCTCGCGATTGTTCACCGTCCCGCTTCTCGACTGCGGTCAGCACTGGCGCAAGATACAACGTAAGCGGCGGCTGCTCGCCCGCATCGGGAGGAAGGAGATTGCCCCAATGGAGCTCGGGGATCGGAAGTGTCGCCGCATCCTGTTCCGATTCGCCTTTCGTGAGCGCGATGCTGTCACCCTGGGTTTGAATACGCCAGGGCGCATTCGTCTGCTTTGGTTTTATTGAGAAGGTTTCCTTGATGCTCGCAGAGTAAGATACGCTGATTTTGATTTTGAAGCGCCCCTTGCCGATTTTAATCTTGAGGCGAATGTTAACGTCCGCGATTAGCGATATTTCCAGGTCACCGTACGCTTCGTAGTCCAGCATCGTCGCGATCGTGACGACCACGTCTACGGATGCCTTCACCAAGGATAGGTTGACTTCCCCGAACAGCCGTCCCTGAATACCCGCAATCCCCTGCAACCTGTAGTAATAGTCGCCTTTTCCGTCCCTGTCCGGCTGCCAGCGTGCAAGCACGCCCTCCAGAATACCGATCGTCGTCACCGCGAAGCCCGCGGTCAGCGGACCTTTGTGAACTTCCTTGCCAATGCCGAGCCGCATGCCGAAGCCGAACTCCATCACGGTGCCGAAATGGCCGGTATGCGCGTGCGGCAAACGGTTCGTCGTATATTCGGACAGCTTGTTGATATAGAACCCTGCAGAGCCTATGGCCGGTATGCCGGGCGGAACAATTGTCTGGATCGTGCAGGAGCGCGAAAAGTCCATGTTCCGGGGGAAGCCGATATCGATGCGAAAATCGCCGTTGGTATAGATTCCGATGCCGAACGAAGGAAGCGTGACCGAATACGCGCCAAATTCCAGGTAGCGGAGCGAATCCGGCAGCGTGATCTCAGCCTGATACAGCCCGATATCCTCGGTCACCTTTTGATAGAGAATTTCAAAATCGAGCCCTTTGAAAAACTCTCCCTGGCTACCGCCTACGACCACTTTCAGTCCGTACATCTTCGGATCGCTAAAGACAAACTTCAAGGAAATGGCTTTTAGCAACAGCAGCTCTGCCGCGACAAACCATCCGGTTGCGGGATCGTGCCGGACCGTCTGCAAGTCATGCGCCAGGCTAATTCCCTTATCCACGCTGTCGATCGTGCCTGAATCGGCATCCAGCGCCACGCGCTGGCCGATCGCAAGCAGCTTGAGATCGAGCAAGCCTTCCAGAAGGTCGGGGGTAGGGGCTGTAGATGGATCGGCGGGGAACCATTCAAGGCTAGATACGCCCGGCACTGAGCCTATAAGCTCAAACTTCAGCCTTTTGGCCGGCGCTAGCGCTTTAATAAAATCGTAGCGCAAAGCAATCCCGTCGATCTTCGCCAGCTTGACGAAATCAAGCGATTTATTTAGCGTTGGAGAGGTCAACGCGATTCCAGTATCGATATTAAAGTTCAATTCGAGCTCCGGAAGCTCCCATCCGTTCAGAGCTGCCCATGGTCCCGTCAATCCGAATTTGCGATCGGACCCTTTGACCCAGGATACAGATTCTTCAATCAGCTTGCCCAGCGAAAAATCGGTCAAACGGAATTTCATTTTACTAAAATTTCCGCCAGGATTGATGTCCGCAGTAAATCCATTCCAGGCTGCCGTCACTTTCCCGCTGTCCATGTCTCGGCAAAAGGAAATCCGGAAACCGAAGAAGTCGGCATCCCCGCACAATAATCCGGCAAACTTTTGTAATTCTGGACTGTAATTAAGCATCAAGCGAGCCTGAAGGTTGATTTTATCCGACAAGGTCCAGGGTACCGCCGCCGATAGTTGCCACTTCTCTTCGTCCCAACAAATGGTCATCTGATCGATAGAAATGCCGGTGCTTCCCGACAAACTGTCCATGGATGTAATTGAACCGCACAACGTCCATTCCCTAGCGACATACGCGCAAGACACTTCTGCTTGTATGCTACCGATCTCTACGGTTCCAAGCAGCTTTGCTAGTTGAATGCCGAACTGATTGCCCGACACCTGCACTTCCTTAAATCGGAGGACACCGTCACCCAAATTGACTGTCCCGCCTTCATTGCTTGAGATTAGCTTGGCCTGGCCGGAAAATTGTATAGCCTTATCGATGTATTGCACGTCTAACTTTAACTCTGAAACGCTGATTCCGGTAAAGGCTTCAAGTATTTGATTCGACCCGGATGGTATCCATAACGATGCGAATGCTTGAATCGGACTCGGCTTGTCCCGATCCTGAAAGACGGTCCAGCTCCAGCGGTCATTCTCGAACGTCCCGGAGAATCTGAACACAGAATCCGCTTCTTCCAACGTGCCGTCAATCGACAGCATCACGTTTACCTTGCCGTCTGCATGCGCAGCTTCAAGGGTCAAGGCGCCGCTCTGCAAAGTCGGCAGCCCCGGTAGCATCCAATCGCCGAACTGCAGCGATGCTTTCAGGTTGGTCGTTTGTCCGTCCGACTCCCGATAATCGAGTTCAAGCATGAGGCCGCCATTTTTTCCAGTTAGGAAGGGGGCGTGACGAACGATCCGAATATTTCCGGACAGCGGCTCTACATTTTTTATGGCGACATCGGCAATCGGCGCTACCGTTTGGAACTTGCGAGTGAAATTCGGAGCTTCTCCCGGAATCGGCGATTCGACGGAAATCCAGCTGGAGCCGACCAGCACCTCAACTGACAACGTTCCCTTTAACGACGTGGACTCGCCGTCGATGCCTTCCAGATGGAATCGCCCATTTCTGAACACCAGCCAATCAATCCCCTGCATACGAAAAGACAATTGCGGATCCACAGGCTCCGCATTTAAGACAAAAGACATCGGCGCGTCTTGCGGTTCCTTCAGCGTTAGTGTTATATGCACCGGCGACTTGAATAACTGTGTCTGACCTTTGATCGTATAACCGGTTGTCTCGTCGACCGTCAGCGATGCGACAATCCAGGTCGCGTACGCGGATAATCGGTCCAACGGCTCGGCAATGCCTGTCGCGGAAAGCCATTTTCCAAAATCCAAGGATCGAGATGCCGCTACCGCGATTGCTGCCTGCTCGCGAAGCGCTTCGAGCTTGCCCATGCTGTCACTTCCCTTCTTTCCTTAATTCCCTTGATAGCTCGCATACCACCCGATCGGCTTTAGATTGTCTTCTCCTCCGAACCATTTCAACGACAAGCTGCCAGTCGGCGGAAATCGCATGCCGAGAAATTTTAAATAAGCGTCGGAAAGCAACAGTTCGAAGCGGTTTTCTCCAGTGTCTTGTTCATAACTGAGCACGAGATCGTCGAATTGCAGAGAGATCACGTTTTGAATGCGAAAAGCCTTCTGACCGCCCGGCAGTCCAAGATAAACGGATACTTCGTAGCGATGAGGCTCGTCGTCTCTTCCGGGACCCCACGCGAGCAGTAAATCCGCTTCCAGCAGCTTGTTGTTGCCCAGTACGCCGGATGTGCCTGCTTGAAGGCGGAAGCGCAATCCGTACCAACGTCTCGTCTCATTTTGATCCTTCGGCATACCTACAGCATAGAATTCAGAAGCGGTCGCCACAGGCAAATAACCTGAGACAGGCCTGTCCTGATCATAGAGCAGCTCCGCGAGCTCCATTGAAAAACTGTCGAACAGACTACGAGGCCCCTCCTTAAGCTGCGCGGCTGTCGGTCTTAATGACTTGAGATTCGGCGCTACCTTCCATTGGCCATCCGCTCGCTTCTCAATCATCCATTGAGTGAAAGCGAGCCCGTCTTCCCCGAAGGACATTAAATCGAACGGCTTGCCGTCTCCCAGGGTCAACCGCCGGAAGCGGATCTGGCCGGTCAAGTTCAACCTTTCACCCTGAGCGATCGATTCGTATTTCACTTGATCCACTTTTATACTCTCAAGTACCTTGCCGGGTCCTGAAAAGTCAATCTCCATACTTTCCTTGGACGTCATGACGTAAGCAATCGTCTTGCCCTCGGTTTGCCTGCTCCCTCTCAGAAAGATCGCGCGAACCGGGAGCCCTTCCTTTACGGTTACGGGCTGGTCAAACCACCTTGCAACGGTCAGTTGGCTTCTGCATTGAAAGTCCGCCACCTGATTTTCCCGAATGACCAACCGTAAATAAAGGAATTTGAAGTCGACCTCGGGAAAATTGAACGCCGGTTCTCTCCATGAATTGTTAAAAGCGGGCTCGTCAGGCTTTGTCACGTCATAGTTTTCATTCGTGTAGCTGACCAAGCCGAAGATACGGCTCGCCTTGTTCAATCTTGATGGATCGAGGCCGTCCGTGCCTGTCATCTCCAGGCCGAGATGATGTCCATAGTTAAGGTCGTTCGGAAGGCTGAGGGACGGAGTGTCGCTCAGCGTAGGTTTCAGCACTAGCACGCCGGTCCAATTGGGATCATTGACAATTCGATTGAAGTGAGTCAATGTCGGGTCAAACGTTGCCTGCTCTGCAGCTTCCTTGAGGTAGCCGCCGATCCAGGTCGATAAGACCGGAATATCGCCGGAATCGGTAGAAGCAATACCCTCGAACCGGGATTTTACAAAATCGCCGCTCTGTGTCCACGTTTCGGGCTTTACAATCAGCTCGGCCAGGCTTTGCCCGGGACCGATGCGCGATTTGAAGATCAAAACGTTCGAAAAATCTTCTTCTTCCTCGGGCGAGTTGACATTGACCATAAACGACCATCCTTCGATGTCAATTCGATTATTGAAAACCGCGCCTCCACCGGGTGTGTTCGGAGCGTCGCCCAAAGGCGCAGGGTTCGTCACGACCAGGAACAGCTCGCGGGTCTGAAATGCGCGCTGCAACTCGTCTCCAATCCGTTCAAAGCTGAAATCGGGTTTTGCCTGACCTTCCTGTTCCGAAGCTGGACTCGGCATGGCCAACAGCACTTTATCATATTTGCTCCCATTCAGACGAACCAGCAGTCCGCTCGGCGTTGTGGCATGGTAGGCCGTAGCAACTGTCGTGTCCGTGTTATCCGTGTTGCCCGGCTTGCCTACCGTTTTCACCCAGTATCGTCTGGCCGGAGACAGAATCTGTTGTTCGAAACGGATATAGTTGTCTGGCTCGTCGCTCTCTATACTCCCGTTTATTTTGACGCCTCCATAGGGAACGTACGGGAATGCCGCTTGCGGATCAACGACGACAGGAGTCGGCGTCGGCTTAAAGGGCAGTACCGCATCTTCTGTCGCCGTCCCGGCAGGCGGATCGGCGTAACCGTAGAGAGCGGAGCCTTCCGGTTGAGAGACGTACATCGCCTCTGTTGCTTCCGGCGGCGTATCGGCTCCAGCCGGCAACACAAGGCTGAGCCATGAGGTTGACAGGTCTGATGTCAGCAGCGATTGCGGAGGAATGGCAATTCGATTATCCAGTTCGGACATCCTTTGTCCGAACTGCTCGGCATAAGCGGGCTTGCCGGGATGAAAACGAATCCGTCCGCCGGAAGGAATCAAAAAATATTCACATCCGTTCAAGCCGCCGATCCATTCCATAGGGGGTGTATCTCCGGCTTTCTCGTTGTCCAAGAGCGGTTCAAAGTCTCCTGCCGGCATCAGTAGCGGTGCTTCTCCTTCTGAACCAGGCTGCAAAATCAGTCTCGGCTGCTGCTCGTGCCAGATCGTTTCTTCCTCCTGAACGGAAGGCCTAAGGTCGATCGTATGCCCCATCGCGGATACGCAGTGCGTGCCAAAACGCTGCAGGGCCCCTTTTTCGTCGTACTTCGTAAAAGCCAGGAAGGTGGCTCTGCTTCCTTCGGAAGAGGGGTACATGCCGGCTAGCGGATTGATACAGACGCTCATCCGAATGGTATCCTCTGCTTCTTCCTTGCGGCTTTGCAGCAGCGGATATCGGACGATCGTGTCCGCCCGCTCAGGAGCGTCCGACGGCCAGCCGTATTGAAAGCCGACGAACAGTCGTCCGGAGGTCAAGGAGTTGCGCCGGACAAGCAGCTTGTCGATCGTTAGGCACCCTGAGCCTGAGCCGGACAGCGGCAGCCGGACTTCCACGATGCTCTCATGCTCCGGAGCGGCAGCGCCCTCGAAGGAGATCATTCCATCGTTTGTTCCCCGGTGAAAAACAAGCTCTCCCGTTTCCGTGATTATTTCGATTTTTGCTCCATCTGCGATCGTTAGCTTCCATTGTGAGGCAATCGGTATATTCGCGGGTTGTTGCACTGTTCTCCCTTCTGTATCGGTCGGGAGCCAGACGATTCTGTCGCTCGACACCTCGCCCGTCCCCATCCAGAGATATGCGCGTTCCTTACCTACTAGCGATTCCAGTACAGTTCCCAGCTTGGCCGGCCGCTCGGCCGCTCGTTCCAAAGAGGCGCGGTCCGAAAATATCAGCTTGCCCAGCACCTTAAAGCATGCGTCGGAAAAGCTCAGCTTATCGAGGGCTTGGCCGCTGGCTAGCGTCCAAAAACCGACTGTGCGGTCGTCGGACAAATAAGCTGCGAACCCGTTGTCTTCTGCGACTCTAGTGAGCTCCGCCACCGCCGGCACCCCCAATCCCCGTAATTTTAAGCGATTGCACGACTTCTGCTATATTATTGGCGATTGTGACGGCTTCGTCGTCCGTTCCTGCGAATAACAAACCTACGACTTGATTTTGCTCGTTGACGATAACGGCGCCGGAGTCTCCTTTCGTGGAAAACTTGGCATTATAACGGGTATCCGGTACGATCCGAATTGATCTTGTGAATGTTACTTCACCGATCCCATCAAAAAAGTCGACCGTAATCGTTTTATTTAATCCTTCGACAATGCCGTAAGTAAGCCCGGTGGCTGATCCTACCTTGCGGACGCGAGTGCCCGGTTTCGTATCGGCGGTTCCCGTTAATCGCCCGATTCCAGGAATCTCCCAGGCGACCTCCTTGTTGACAATCTCGGCCAAGGCACCATCCACGTCAAGTTCGATCCGGCCGAAGTTACCGCGTAGGCAGGCATCAGCGAGCATACCGACGAGCGCGTCCTCCGTACAAACGCCTTCCCGCGACAGCTGGGTCAACTGATCTCCCGGCTTCCATCCGGAATCGCCGCACAGCACGTGAAAACAGCTTAATGCATACGTTTTGCCATCTTCTTTCTGTACAAATGCGCCAACCGTCCCCCAGATTCGTCTGTCGCGAATGCTTCTGCACGGGCCGATCGCCATTCCGCCGGACAACGGGCTTTGAATTTGCCCGGCTGCCGCCGTTGCAGACGCATCTTCTTCAGCCGTTGCTTCCAATGACTGAAGCACGAATTTCTCTCGCTTCTCGATCACATCCGTCGGGATTCCTTCCACCGATGAAGGAATAGCGTCTTGCGGCGGTACGTTCGCCTTTTGGTCAACATAGGCACGGATGGCCATTTGGTCCGTCATCTTCCCGTCCACGTATTTCAAACCCACATCAACCGCATTGACATTTCGCTTGAGCTTCCATTCTTCTTCCAACTTTTCCTTAAGAAGAATGGCGCGCTGCAATTCGGTATCCACAGCCTTCTCCCCTTCCTTTATATTAATTCTCAATGATATAAATGCCGATCTTCCTCCTGCGTTAACGGTACGAAATCTACAGCCGGCTCTTTCGCTCTAAATTCGCGTTTGTATTCTTCGAAGTTCCAGGATCTCAGAAAGCTTTGTGCCGCTTGCTGACCGGATTCCATCAGCCACGCTTGATCGTATTCGGTTAGATCGAACTTCGTCGTTACGAATTCGTGTGTTGGAATAAATATCGTGCGGGATTCGGAATGCTTGTCGACGTGACGCTGATCGTGCGCCTGCAGCATCGTTTTAAACATCGCATTAAATAAAGATATCGGGCCGCGAATCGGTCTCACGGGATCGTACGTTCTTTTCTCGGACAATCGAAAACCGAACGTCGGCCATCGGGGAACGGCAGGTACGTCGAACAACCAAATCGGGTAATTGCTCAGTAAGCCGCCATCCAGCATCAAATAAGGTCTGTGGCTGATCGGCGTCTGCCAGCGGTAGGGTTGGAAAAAGAAGGGCAGCGTAGTGCTCATGCGCACGGCTCTGGCGATCGGAAATTCAGCCGGAGACAAGCCGTAATCTGGCAGATCATCCGGGAGTACTACCATTTTGCCGTTGCTGACGTTGGACGCAATGATGGTCAGCTTGCCGCGGGGCAAATCGCCGAATGTACGAATGTCTTTTTGCGCCAGCCACTTTTCAAGCGTACGTTCAAGAGGTTCATTAACGTACATGCCCGATCTCAGTAGTAGCGGCAGGGCTCTGCTTAACAGTGGCACCTCGTTCAGCCACGTTCGTCCGAGCAATTCCCGATAATCGAGCGACTTCATCTTCGCTTTGATCTCATAACCGCTGTACCCGCTTGCCAGCAGTGCCGCTATGATCGAACCGGCCGAGCACCCGGCGATTCGCTGCCAGACGCATCCCTGCGCTTCCATTGTCTCAATCGCGCCGACAAAGGCGGTTCCTCTTACACCGCCACCTTCAAATACAGCGTCTGCTTCTTTCGGCACCAGCAATGTTCCAAACCCCCTAATCGTTTAAATCAGTTGACCCGTTCGCCAAGTTTGGAATAGTCCCCCTATATTTTCTCGTTCGCTGTTCTGCTTTATTCAATCTTTAATTATAATAGTAATTTTATCCAAATCCCATTACTCCAATACTAGTTTGCATAACCACAGTTATGACTTTTCATACAAAAAACTCATTTTCCCGCTCTCTGCTTCCACGAAGCGAATATTCAGCGTCCGTGTAGCGAATACTTTTCAAAAAATGGAGAACGTCGATGCTGGCTACGGAAAAATAATTTGATCTTTACATTTTTATCTCCACGAACTTGTTCACATTATGGAAGTTTTTTGCGGGAATTGTCGAATGCTTAATTTTTGGACAAATAAAAACCCGAAACAGGTGAATCTCCGGTAAACTTACTATCAACGGCTTTAAGAAGCGGTAGGCGCGTAGACTAGGAGGGATTAAACGTTATACGTTGGAAACACAATCAGAAATTAATGTCCCCTTTATGGTTTTTCACTATTTAGATGACGATGAAGAAATTCAATTCTTTGATACTATTAATACGAAAGCCAAAGGTCTCGGAACTTCTCTCAGTAAATTTCTTTAAAAGAGAGCACGATGAATTAAGCTGGATATCCACTGAACTGTTGATATTAAACGATAGTCCTTTCCATCATATTGGTAGCATCACAAGTAAACGTAGTAAAGGAAGACATATTACTCTTCAGAATCTTTATCGTATGTTGAAGTATTTTTTCAAAGACACTGGAGTTACTAACTTATCAAAACACGAAAAGGTGGATATCGTTCTTGTATTCTTTAATATAATGCGTCAAGAATATCCTCATGAATGGATGAACTATAAAGAATACAAACTTACGCACATTGTATGCTTGGACGCCCTAGCAATGGCTGCATCCAAAGCTTTGTCTAACTGTAAGAAAGAAAACTCAACACAAATAGACCATCAAAAGTTTATCAAGTCAGTAACACGCTTGAAGAGGATTGATTGGTCTAGAGATGGTCCTTTTAAATATTTAAAAGGTATTTCAAGTTCTAAGACTTTAGCTTCAGAATTATTCGATATTATGAATTTAGGAAAAGAGAGCTAGAAGATCTAAGTATTGGTATAGGTTTCTGAAACAGTTTCCTATACCTTTATGATCACATTAGTTGTTCTTTGAAAAAGCGATGACTAAGACAAGATCTATATTCCAGATTTACTACTTATATATTTCAAATCAGTTAATATTATGTGTCACAACTTATAAAAACATTATAGTATCAAGATTAAACAGTGATAATGACAAACTAAAAGAAATACGGGTTTTGTGAACATGTATAAAGAAAACCGTATAAAACAGCTTGGCTTTAGCGTGTTGTTGTACATTTGTATATTGACACAAAGTTCCCTACTTAAGCAGTTTAATCGGAATTTTGAGTAACTTAGTTTTTTTCTCCAAGCGAATGAGGTGATTTTTTTATTATCAAACTAAGTAGGAAACTTTGTGTCACTTATTTGACGAGCCCTACATTACTTATCCATATTATTAACCGCATTTCACATTTCTTCATCTGTTAAATGTGTATAGATCATGATTGTTTGTATTGAGGAATGTCCTAATTGGTTCTTCAATCTAGGCACATCATTGCTCTCTAAGTGGTAACGCGTTGCAAATGAATGTCTTAGAGAATGCACGATTAATGCTGGTTTTCCAAAAGCTGAAGCATACTTTTCAATTAGTTTTTCAATGGATCGCTGAGTTAAACGTCGGCTTTTTCCTTTACGACCTATGGGAGCTGCAATAAACAAAAAGCTTTCATTTTTTTCTGGGATATATCTGGATTCTCTAATCTGCAGATAAGTAACTCAAAGTTCGCATAATTTTGTAATCTCGAATAAATTTATCTTTTTCATTTGTCCTTGCTTAATGATGCTTATGAAACAATCGTTTCTGTGAGCATCATATCCAAAAAGGAAAATTAACTTATATTTCAATCATTCCCAAGAATTATGGTGTATTAGATTATTTAGATTACGACGTCTCTCCCAATTCACTTGCTCTAGGATTGGTTTTGTAGGATAAAAATCCGTATAACCTAATGAAACCAAAGCAATAGGATCAATATGTGGTGGAATATTTAGTATTTCCCGTACGTCTGTTTTCTTGTAAAAACTCACCCATCCCATAGCTATTCCTTCTGCATAAGACGCCAACCACATATTTTGGATACAACAGGCGACGGATAGAATATCTGTTTCAGGAATAGAATTTCGCCCAATTACATGTCCCCCACCTCTAGTTGGATCACATGTAATACAGATCGTTATAGGTGCTTCCCTTATACCCTCTAATTTTAACGAGAGAAATCTTGTCTTTTTTTCATCTTCATAGTGTATGGACAAGGCCTGTATTTCTTTATGACATGCATACGCCAATCGTTCTTTAACTTCTTGAGAGTCAATTACAATAAAATCCCAAGGTTGCATAAAACCAACGGAAGGTGCATGATGACCAGCCATTAATATGTTGTTTAACTTATCTTTGGATATGGGTTTTCCATTAAATGATCGAATATCTCTCCTTTCAAAAATGGCTTTAAATATTCCTTTTCTTTCATTATCATTTAACAATTTAATTCCTCCCTTAAAACAAAAATCCCCAGAATGCGCCAGTACTCAGATTATTATGACAGGGTTTCAGGTTCAAGTTTACATTGAAGTTGGTATTTTATGATATAACTCTTATGCTTGAAATCAATATTATCTCTTGCAGTTCACTATCAATCCGTAGTCTAAACTGCCTGACCCTCAAAACAACGAACTACGATCACAAAATTATAAACTTTTCACAGACTGACTCAATTGAACAACCCCACATAAAATATCTGGGACTTCAAAGTCCGGCTTATCTAAAGATAAAGCTTTAACTTATCAATTGCGACTTGGAACAAATCATCCGGCAGCAGTTTATAGATATTGCCATCGATCACGTACATCTGCTTTGTCTTCCTGCGCTAACCAATAATTAAAATAGCCGAATAGTCGTTTTTCTTCCCGGCTTTGATAGCTGATCCAATGTACTTGGCAAGTTCCATTTCCTCAAACTCAGGCAACCTGTCCCAATACATGAGATTCTAAAATATGTATTCATCGCTTGCTGCACATCAAATAATAATAGTCCAAATACTCGCTCCATATAATCAGCGATTCTGCAAATACCTTGGCATTGTCAAGAACTCTTTCTATATAGGTCACAAAATCTGGTTGTAGTGCTTCTCCAAGTGCCACAGCTTTTGCTGAAATGACATTCATAAGTGGGCTCCCCTTGTATCCCTGGGATCAACACCATAAGAAACAAAATTATAAAAAAGTTATAGGAAACCATTATGAGATCACTTTGGGACTGCAAACCGGCAGCGGTAAGACTCTAGTTAGAAAGGTAACCCAAGAAAGAGATTTTCGAAACAGTTACAATTTCGCTGGCATTGGTGGTATCTAGGTAATTCGCCCCCAATGCCAGAATTAGATCGTATTGTTCCTCACGCGACGCTTTGCCCTCTAAATATACATTCGGCAGTGGACAATAGCTCCACTTTTGTTAACACCACAAAATCGATGCCAACTTCATTAAGTGATCGTGCTACTTTATCCAAGATCCCTATTCGTTTCGTGAAGGAGTGTCCGGTAACCATTATTATATCAATCGTTCACTCTTTGATATGCCTGAATCCCAATCTTCAAGCGCTGCAATCCATCAGTTAGTCGTTTTTTAGGGCAGGCGTAGTTCAATCGAATGAAATCGTGTCCATTGCCGCCATAGATGGCGCCGTCCGAGACATACAGCCCCGTTTCTTTCCTTATGAATTTACACAGTTGACTTACATTAGGAGTTATGTTCCGGCAATCGATCCAAGCCAAATAAGTCGCTTCCGAATGGATAATTCGGAGCTGCGGCAGTTCACTAGCCAGATAATGTTCGAGATATTGCTTGTTCGCCATGAGATATTCCAATAAGGCTTGCAGCCAGGGTTCGCCTTCCGTAAAGGCAGAGATTGCTGCTTCAATCGCAAAAAAGTTAGGTTCGGCCACTTCATCGGTGTTAATGCCACGGTGTACAAGTTTACGAATCTTCGAATTCGGCACGATAATACTTGAAGTTTGAATTCCCGCAAGATTGAAAGTTTTCGTCGGTGCCACACAGGTGATGCAATTTTGTGCGATCACTTCCGATACGGAAGCTAACGGAATGTATTGGTGGTCTGGGTGTGTTAAGTCGCAGTGAATTTCATCGGAAAGGATAAGGACCTGATGCTTGACGCAGAGCGTGCCGAGTTTCTCAAGAATTTGTTTGTCCCACACTTTGCCTATGGGGTTATGCGGATTGCAGAAAATCATAAGCGTTGTGTCAGAATCGGCTAGCTTTTTCTCCACATCGTCAAATTCGATCGAATATCCATTGTCTTTGTAAATCAACTCACTTACTAGAACTTCTCGTTGATTGTTCTTTATGGAGTTGTAGAAAATGTTATAGACAGGCGCAAGCACTAGCACTTTGTCACCGGCTTTGGTCATTTTGCGTACGATAGATGATATTGCCGGCACTACCCCCGTGCAAAACATAATCCATTCTTTTTGGATCTGATATTGATGTCTCTTTTCCCACCAATGGGCAACCGCATTATAATAAGTATCTGGTATCGAGGTATATCCATAAATCTGTTGTGATTTTGATCAGTCCGTTTTAATTGAAATCCGATGTTTTCTATGACTATAAATATAGAGTATCAAGAAGGCTATCTACTTTACTGTTTGTGAGACTGGTTGGGTAGGGCAGAACAATCGGTCAAAACGGCGCATCAATCCTTCAAGCGGACCAACAGGAAGCTTAGCAAACAACAATCCCAGCAACAGTGTAACAACTGCAACTATTACGTCGCCGAACGGAACTCCGTCCAGACTGTGCCCAATCTTTGCCAGATACAGAAACCAAACTATTACAAATTGAATGGCATACATGGTCAGAGCCATACGTCCGACTGCTGCAAAAGGCAATAATACAGTAGAGGCTTTTTTGGATATGAGACATGCAACGCCCAATACCAAGAATGAAATTCCTAATCCTATCATCGTTTGGAAGGTCGAAGCGGTGTGCGGAGCCGACTGCAAGAGCATATGCCACATTGGTGATTCCGTATTAAGCGGCCAAATTGCGTATTCATCCGGTGGCTGTACAGGAGCAACTCCTTGCATCCTTACCAGCCATTGTTCAAAGTGGAGACTCCAATTCGGAAGTACAAAAGCAGCCAGTGCTTTGCCAATAACAAGCATAACGATACCACTGCCTGCGAGTATGAGAGCTGTGCGTAATCTGGTCAGGTCAAAGCGGCCAATGGCCATACCAGTAACAAATGCAGGGATCAAGGCGATAGCAGACATTGGACCTCCTGCAATATCACCAAGAAGATAAGCTTTTGAGAAAATACTTGATCCCAGAATCATTAGCGGCGGGGCTGTCACGAGCAAAACTGCTGCTGTTGTAACAATGGTGCGGGTCGAACGGCGAAATAACATAAGGGCCAGCACAAACATAGCTGAATAGGCAGGCAAAATGATGCCATATGGAGTGTTCAGCATAATAAGCAAATAACCAATAATATCAACAAATACTGCACGGGCTAGCATTCGCGCACGGAAAGCGGCCGTATCCGCTCCCCGTTCCATCATGCGCTGTGCCATAATGGAATAAGATATCCCCCCGCACAATACGAATAATAGTGTCGTGTTTCCGGAAACAATCGCAGAAACGTTTGGGTTCGATCCGAAGTGCTGCAAATACATTCCCAGCACCGCCATTCCTCGTACTGCATCAAGTGCTACAAGACGCCCGGTGCCCCGCCTTCTTTTCGACTCTTCTACAGAGCTTCGAGAAGGAATATCGGTTTGTGTAACGTCGTAGGATGAATTGGATATACCTGCTGTATCTACTTCTTTATCATCTAATTTATTAGCAACCGTCTTTTCATTTACTTGATTTTCATTCAATTGGCTATTTACGGAAAAGGCTCGTATTTTGATATTGGCCTCTTCCTCATACTCTCTGACGGATCTGCTTATCAGTTTGATACTGCTTAGCAACTTGCATTCCTCCTTGAAAATCCTGGACTCGTATTTTTCATCAACCCGCATGTACAGGATGATGTTACGCTATAGTCCAATATATCCTGCAGATGTCGCTAAAGTTTGATCAAGTTGTAAACAAAATGTCACAGTAGGCGAAACCGTTTTATCGCGAAAACAGCCTTATTCACAGTTGATCACTGGAATAAGGCTGTTTGCAAAATTACTTAGGATTTGCTGGGAACAGCATTAAAAATGGAATTGGCCAGCAAACGGAATTGTTGCTGCGAATGAGCACCATTGGTGAGATCATTAGAGAACACAGTAATATTCTTTTTGTTTTCTATATAGGTGAAGGCCATAATCTTTCCTCTTGCAGCATCGTGACCTGGCCACCAGCCCGCTTTGAAGAAGTTTTCTTTATTACTAATGGTTGCAAGAATTTTTGCAGCTTTAGGTAGTTTCGTAATGTAAGAACCTGTAACGGTGTAGAAGTATTCTTCGTTATCGTAAGGGGCTGTAATCACATGATCCTGTTTGACATTCGCTAGGAAGACCCCTTCGTATCTTTCCCATGTCGGTCCAGCAAACGCAAATTGAGGAATACAGTTTTTCACGTTACCCATCCCCATATTTCCATAAGCAATGTATGGTTTCCCTTTCTCGACAAGTTTATCGGAATCGAATGTATTCACCAACACATCGGCATGCTGCTGATCATCGGTCACTTTAAAACCGAGATTTTTGAGCACATAAGCCGATTCGCCGAGAGCGGCTACCGTAGAAGGTTTAAGAACTTTACCAACGGGTTTGTTATTGCCGAATGCCGTGACATCAAGATAGTATTTCGAGGCCAGCGGGTTCAGATCATCATAGGCGACTGCAAAGTCACCCGCTTCATATCCTGTTCCGCTTTTGGATAGCATCGTAACCACTTTGCCGGATTTAAGCAATTCATTAACCGTTTTGATGGCATCGTTATTGGTGTTTAGGATTAAGACATAGGCAGAATCATTCGGCATTGGTGTGGCCGGAATCGATACGGAAGTCACCGGAGAAGTTTTGCCCGCAAACACTCCGGTTTCTCTAACCACATCACGTTCAAATCCTCGCAGGACAGGAAAATCCTGCACAATCTCGCCAGCTACGGAAGCATAATCTGAGACGTTAATACCATCATATAAAACCATGTTTGCAATGCCGTGTTTGGCCTGGTGCATATTTATGATAAATGAACCCGCAGGGTAGGTTTTGCCAGCAGTACTTACAGCTTCTGTCGAGCGTTCAACCGTTACTCCATTGCGGATAAGATATTCAATCATCCGATAAGCTTCCAGCGGATTTTTTTGAAGACTCTTATCGATCGGCAAAACGTAATACTCAGGAAAAAAATTCTCATTACCGTGACGAGGGCGGCCAATAACTTGATTTTTGACATTGACTAGATACCGATCTACGGCATAATCATCGATGTTATTGATTCCACGTTCATATACTTTTAGCTGGTTCAAAAATAAATTTTCTTTCTTTTGCATAACATAATCGGTTGCTGAAGCGACACTATAATACAATGCTTTGGTCGACTCTTCATTCGATTCAGGTGTTTCCAGCGTATGTCCCATTGCACCATGGTGCATGGCGAAGACAGCTGTATAGGCTGGAGACGCATCGTCCCATCCTGAAGAAGTCCCCTTGGAAACATATTTAGGATTTTCGACTGTTTTACGATGTTCTTCATAAGGAATATGGTAGTAATCATACTTTGTGTTTGCTATACCTGCTTCACCCATCGCTTTTGCCTGTTCTACCATGTTATCCATAAGCAGATCGTATTCAATATTCGGATCGTGAGGCGGTGTGGTAGGCTCAATCAGAAAATTCTTATCAAAGCCATGCAGATCTAGGAAAGAAATCGGCGACCACTTGGCAATTTGCTCTGTAACACTGCGTGTTTCAGGCTGGGTTTGATAAGAATTATCCCGATTCAAGTCAAAGTATTCAGCATTATAACGTTCGGTATGCACCCTTCCATCTGGATTTTCCGTATACAGGAACAGGAAAAACACATGTTCAAGCGCATCATCCATATTCAGAGTGACCGTACTCGATTTTCCATTGGACGAGGTGGTCTTGTACGTAACATTTTTATCGAGAGCCATGGTCTTAAAATAATTGATAATCGCATCAAAGCCCGGCGCTTCATTTGGATGAATATTGTTGATCCAGATGGGCACTTGATAATCTCCGAATGCACCGGATTGAATATCGTTCTCCAGCTTTGCAGGATCATTCAGCATGGCAGGATGAGTTACATTCTGATATTTGTCAATCGTTGCTTGATCTTTGGCAACCACAGTCATATACATATCGCGGCCTTCAACGGATTTGCCGATCGACATCGTTTTAATGTATCTGTCGTTTTTTTGAGCTGCTTGTGCCGTAATCGCATCAATCTCCGGCTTCAGTTCATCATACGTACGGAAGCTGTCGTATGGGACCAACTTAATGGGGGCCTGGGCAACGGTTTTGCCGTTGACTGCTGCAGCCAGTTCATAGGTTCCCATCAATGAGGCGTACAGTGGACGCTGCAGACTCGGTTCGGCAAGATTTTCCGTACCGTAAGTAAGACCAAAATTGATATTGGCAGTGACTTCTCCGTTTTCTGCTTTGACCTGAGTAACGGTGATAAAGGGGGCGCCATTATAATCGTGATCCTTGTACGATTTCCATTCCGATAATGGCTTGCCACCATAAGTCCAGCTTATTTTCTTTATATTGGTACCCTTCGGAAGCTTAAATCTAGCTTTAATGGTTCTTTTCTTCGTCATGGATGCCAGATTGTTATCCAATTTCAGTGTCGGGATATTTTTAACCTGCGTTGAGATTGTTTTTGTTGATTGACTCTGTTTATCGTTTAACAACGTGCTTTCTGTACGTTGTGCAGCATCAGCCATAGCCATGTGCGGAGCAGTGATCTCCAGAAGCATGGCGGCGGATATGGTTAACGCCAAGCAGAACCTTACTATTGGTTTTGTACCCATTCTTTTTCCCCCTATGGATAACCGGAAGACCATGTTGTGCTCATAAAGAGCATTTAACAGACTATTGTCCGGCAAATTACGATTTTATATATTGTCCAATCCTATTCAAGATCTGTTTTCTGCCCGGAAGGATTGTCTGTCATCGAATGAGAAGCGTCGGAGTTTATGGTACTTTGCACAAATTGCTTCAAATCAGTTCGACTTTTTACATCCAGAACAGCTGCTTTGCCCACATAAGTTTCTTTTAATAGCTTCATTGGCGGTATTTGTTCATTTCCCTTTAACGTACTTTGATACCCTACCGAAGCCAAATTCCACATATCGGAGACTGACAAATTGGTATCGATATACGGACTGATTTCCTCTAGAATGGAAGGAAGCTTCATAATGGAAGTCGTTGTTTTGACCTTCTCGGCTAATGCCGTAATAAATTGGCGTTGTCTTTCTGTTCTGGAATAATCGGACATGGCATCATGACGAAAACGAACATATTGAAGCGCCGTTTTGCCGTTGAAATGCTGCTGTCCCTGCTTTAAATTAATATCGTACTCATGCAGATCGGCCTTGCTTTCATAGTACATATCCTTTTCGACATAAAAATCGAGTCCGCCTACAGAGTCCACGAGTTTAATAAACCCCTGGAAATCGGTATATACATAAAAATGAACAGGCACCCCCAGCAATTCACTGACTGCTTTCATCGCCGTATCCGGCCCATGCGTAACAGCCGTGTTGATTCGGTTTTTGCCGTATCCGGGAATATCCGTATAAGTGTCACGCAAAATCGAAAACACATGGATATGCTTATCGGTAGGATTCAACGAAACAACCATCATGCTGTCGGATCTGGGTACCTCGCCCTTGTCGCTTCCACGGGCATCCACACCCATCAGCAAAATATTGACAGGCTCAGTTCCCTCCCATGCTGGAGCTTCCAGAGCTTCGGTATTATCGGTGCTTACATTAATGAACGGGGAGTTTGCCGGAGCCTTATTAAATCCTTCCAGCCCTTTGTAAATCGAAAAGAAATAATAAAAAATAAAGCTTACAGCAGCGACCACAAGTAACAATGTTACAATTAATATCCTCTTTTTCCTCTGTGTCATGTCATTCTTCCTTTCCGAATTATGAACGCGCCTGTCCCTTCTGTATTTAAGATTTTTGCAAGGCTGCTACGAGGAGTGAAGTGTAATATCGGCTACCCCCTGGTTTTAAATGGACGCCATCTCTATAAAAGTATTCATCTTTGCCTACACTGGCCGAATACCAGTCCACCACGCTGACGTTGCTAAACTCATCGGCAACCTGTGCAATCGTGTCATTCACCGTGTTTTGCCATCCTTTCGGAACCCGGTTGGTGACCAAGATTACCTGTCTGGCTCCAGAAAGGGATTGCAGTACGTCGTGCAGTTGGTCTCTGCTAAACGGACCATTGGTGCCGAGTTCGATAATGACTTGGTCTCCCAGTTTGCCTTGGGTGGCTAATTCATTAATGACTTTTACAGCTTGAGACATCTGCCGGCCAACCTTGCCGTCTACCGTCATATTCGGAAGCTGCTCTTTTAAATAAGGCTCAATTCCGACCGTAACCGAATCTCCAATCATCGTGACGCCCTCGCCGTTTAAGGACGCGGATGGTTGAGCTTGTTCTCCGCTGGTACTGGAAGCCCCAGGCTTTTGTGCAGCAGGCTGCATCGCATCAAAATTGTATAGAGAAGAATCCTTGCCGCGTGGTTCGTTATCATCCGAATTTTGCTTTGAATGTAGATGGAGGCCTATGGCTCCTATGACGATAAGAAGAATCATAAAACCCCATAATGCCCTCACTTTTCTGACATTTTTTTTGTTCATACCTAGTTCATCCTTTCCTTTAACATGCTAGTAGGTTTTATCCTGTTTGATAGCATCAATCAAAACCGAGGCATAATACTGAGCTCCTTCTGGTTTCAGATGGACACCATCGTCATAAAATAGATCGTTGCGGTTTTCGCTGGCCGAATACCAGTCGATAAGTCGTACATTTTGAAATTCACCAGCAATTTCACGCAGATTGTCATTTACGGTATTCTGCCACCCTCTCGGTACTCTGGTCGTTATCAGATAAACTTGCCGAGAATCCTGTAGTGAAGTCAGCAAGGACTTCAGTTGACTCTGGTTAAACACGCCGTTGGTGCCGAGTTCAATAATAATTTTATTGCCAAGCTTGCCCTGTGCCCGCAGGTCATCAAGCACATTCCCAGCCTGTGACATTTGCCGTCCCACCTTGCCATCAATGGTCATACCGGGGAGCTGCTTTTCCAGAAACGGGGCGGCATCCAGAATGACGGAATCTCCGATCGCCGTGACCCCCTCTCCTTCTGCGGAATGGACTGTATTTACATCGGAAAAGCCGGATTGCACCTTTTCTGTCTGGACGGGTTCCCGGCTTACAGTTGCTGGAGCATCAGGCACAGGATCTGGTGAATTCGTCTTCCATGATGTCAGGACCAGAATAATGGCGATAACAATGACGACAAGGCCTAACTGGCTGCCAGCGCCTGACCTGCGGAGTGATTTTAGGGTCCCGCGACGAATGGGCTCTTCGATGTATCTGTAGGAAAGACTTGCCATTATGAAACTGGCCGTTACCTGCAGAGCAATACGTATATAGCTGGCATCTTCGGTATTCACCACCGGACTTGACAAAATAATGATTGGATAATGCCAAATATACAGACTGTAAGATCGCTTACCGATCCAGCTCAGAGGCCGGCAACCGAGCCATCGTTCCAGTCGATTGGCCGGATGAACAAGTACAGCAATAATAACTGCAGTAATGAGTGATAAATAAAGAAAACCGCCGCGATACAGCGAATCATCAAACTGGTTGGTCTGACCGATCATGATAAACAGCATTACAATGCCCAGCACGCCAGTCATATCCAGCATGGTCCGTGACGAAGAGGATACATTTTCGCTCAGTCTCCAGCTGGGCCAGATTATCGCCAGAGCCGCTCCGATCAAAATGGCAAACACCCGCGTGTCCGTCCCGTAATACACCCTGCTCGGATCTGTTCCGGGTTCGTATATCACGGCCATGGCTATGGCGGATACGGCGGCGCAACCCAGAATGTATAACATCAGTCTTCCTCGTCGCGGCGCAAGGCACAGACCGATCAGTAGAACAAGCGGCCAGATGACGTAAAACTGTTCCTCAATGGAAAGCGACCAGAGGTGACCGATTGGAGAAGGCGGGCCAAAGCTCTCGAAATATGAAACATGATGAAAAATGAGATACCAGTTGTTTACGTAAAAAAGCGAGGATACAAAATGGCCTCTTAACGCCTGCAGTCTGGAGAAATCAGTAATTAAAAGCCACAGTGCCACTGCAGTCAGCATAAAGATCATGGCCGGCAGTAGTCTGCGCATTCGTCTGATCCAGAATTGTATAATGGAGAAACCACTGCGCATCCTCCATTCGAAAAGAATCTGATCCGTAATCAGATATCCTGATAGGACGAAGAAAATCTCCACCCCCAGCAGCCCACCTTCTGCCCATCTGAAATGAAGATGATAAGCAATAACAGCAAGCACAGAGATGGCTCTTAGCCCATCCAGGCCGGTCATATAACGTTTTATGGGTTGATTCAGGTGCAAATTCCGGTTTCCATTCACTATGGTCCATTCCTTGTCCTTATAGGCTAATGATCTTGCTTCATTTACTATAAAAAAAAGATGTCGCGAAAGTTTGATCAACATGTAAACAAATTGTCACAACGGTTGCAAAAAGAAAAACCTTATTCCGGCTGAACAACCGAAATAAGGTTTTTGACGTCTACAAACATGGCGATCCTCACCGCTATTTCAATTCAATGATCAATGACTCCTTGCTAGGAGAATCCGTTGACGCAGTCTGCGAGGAATCCAATTGTTTTTGTCCTTGAAGCAGTACACTTTTATTGTTCGGATTCCAGTATATATGCGTCGGCACAATTCCGCGATACACCGGTTCCTTATACAGTATATTTCTTCCCTGCACCTTGCCTACGTAAGTAACATTTTGATCATACTCGGTGTATGCGATATTTTTCCTGTCAGGCGAGAATTCAAAATCAAACACTTTTTCCAGAATGACGGAGAGTTCGCCGTTTCGCCGATCATATTCATACAGTGAATTATCCGTTCCGAGAAACACAAACTGGTCGTTATTCATCCAGGCTACTGAATCTCCACCAATCTGACGCTCGTATTGAAATTCAATATTCTTCCCGGAAACCTTCCCCATGGTTAGTATCTTTTTCTGACCTTTTTTTGCACCAAACAACTCCACCAGTATGCTGCGGCCATCATTTGCAATGTTAACACTCAAAAGCGTGTCTTCCTTCATAATGCCTTTTAACTGATACTTGCCAGAAGTTTGAGACCCCATATCGTAGATGTACAGGCTATCCGCTCCATTATCAAACGGATTTTCTACCAGGTAGCCGATATACGAACTGTTGGCCGACCAGGAAACATATTGTACATAAGACTCGTTTCTAGTACTGATCCTGTCTATTTCCTTTTCCTTGCCATCCTGCAAGGAAATAAGCCTTAGGGTTGTCTCCGAGGAAGAACGAGAAAATTCGCAAATATATTTCCCATCGGGAGAAAGTGTCGTATTGGAAGTTACCTTACCGATTCCGGGTATGGCCTTGCTCTGCTCATACGGATAAGTTAAACGTTCCACCGTGCCTCGCTTCAGTATGGTCATGGCTCCGAACGATGCGATAACGGCATTTCCAGACGACCATCCCAGTAGCTCCCCCCGATTTACAAAACGATCCGGAAGCCGATATATTTTTTGGACCTGAAACGGCCGAGAGCTTTGATCGGTACTGGAAACTTCATTGCTGTCGGCGATGACGACGGTCTCTGTTTTTGGTTCTGAACCGCATCCTGACAGCAGTAATACCACGAGAGATAGGACCAGCAGCATTACAACATATTTATTGCCCATTATTCATTCTCCGTTCCCCGCGGTTTCCAGCGCTTTAAATTCTACCGTAACGATGGTTTCATTATGCTCGTTTGCAATCGAGATGGAACCCGCAAATTCTTCAACGATGGATTTCACAATGCTGAGCCCCAATCCTACACTGCCTTCCTCCGCACTGTCGGAATGAGCTGGATAAAATGGCTGTAACAGGTGTGACAGATGTTCTGCCTCAATCGGATCGCTTGGATTGTTGAAAATCAAGCGGATCTTTTCTTCTGCCCGTACTGCTTTTACCGTTACTACCGAAAACGGCAAACTATATTTTATCGCATTATCTATCAAGTTGATGAACAGCTGTCTGATTCTGTCCCTATCGGCCAACATCATCAATTCCTCATTCATCTCATATTCAATGGTCTTTTTATAGCGCTGTGCCCGGATCATCATTGATTCACACACATCCTGCAGAATTAGCCCGATATCTACCCGATCAAGCTCATTGATCATGATATTTTTGCGTGAAACTTCCAGTAGTTTTAGCACCATCGCATGCAGGCGCTTGCTCTCCTCGATAATATGATTCATCCCTTTGCCAAAAAAAGCACGGTCTTTCTCACCGTTCATTCTGATCAGCTCCGCATATCCCAGAATGGAGGTTAATGGCGTTTTCAGTTCGTGAGTAATATTGTCAAAAAAGCGCTTTTCCTGCTGGTGAAGCTCTTTCAAATGGTCCCGGTCCTTCTCAATAATATGAATCTGTCTACTAATTTGATCAATCATATCGTTAAAATTCTCAGCCAGTCGGCCAATTTCATCCCTGCGTTTAAAGTGAAGGCGGATATCCAGATTCCCGTTTTTCACCTCAGTGGAGGCTTGCGTCAGTCTGGTCAGCGGGATGGTAATATGCCTGGAAAGAATATAGGAAAACAGAAAAGCTGCCGCAAAAATCGCCAGGGCAATATAGAGGGTAATCTGCCGAATCTGTCCGGTTTGTTCGTAGAGTGAGCTGAAATCTTTGTAAAAACGCAGTATGCCCACCTTTGAACCGTCTATAACAACCGGATAGGAGAAAAGGACAGTCGTCTTATTACGATCATAAGTAATGCTGTACGCTGTATTGCCACCAATCGCCTGCTGCAGATCGCTTTGCATGTGCTGCTGAAAAATGGAGCTGTCCGGGGCATAAAGCAATTTGCCCTCCACCGTATACACGCCAATACTGCTGTCCGTGGTATGGTTCAGATTAGTTGCTATTTCCCTCGCAATTTCTCCAAAATACAGCTCATTGCTACTGAAATGGTTAATCAGGAAAGCCTGACGCACATACACGTTGCTGTTATTTTTCAGTCCGATCAGTTCGGAGGTAACCAGATTCTGATTGCTTGTCCGGATAAATTCCTTGACTGTCTGATTGAGCACGACAAAAGAAAGCGAAAAAATCAGAAAAAAACCGATCAGGAATTTGATGCTGATTTTACGTATCATGCTTATCCACCCATTTTTTTAAATTTGTACCCGATTCCGAAGACGGTAGTAATGCATTCGGTGGCGTCTAGCTTTTTGCGGAGTCTCTGGATATGCGTATCAACCGTACGGGTATCTCCGACAAAATGATAACCCCACACCAGATCAAGCAGTTCGGAACGTGTAAAGGTTTTGCCCTGATGTTTAACCAGCATCATAAGCAGATCAAATTCCTTGGGGGTCAATTCAACAGGACGGCCTTCTATTTGGACGAGTCGTTCTTCTTCGATCACTTCAATATTGTCAAACCGAATGACGGCTTTCGTGGCTTCTTCCCTGTCCGAGCTGTTCGCCTGCTCCACTCTGCGCAAAATGGTTCGAATGCGTGCAACAACTTCGCGCAGATCAAAAGGCTTGGTAATATAATCATCGGCACCGAATTCAAGGCCTAGAATTTTATCGGTAATGTCCGATTTGGCTGTAATCATGCAGATCGGTATGTTATAGTCCGTTGTCACCTTTTTGCAAATGTCTAGACCGCTCTGGTCAGGTAGCATCCAATCTAACAGCAGCAAATCGGGCTGAAACGACTGCAGCTCATGCATTCCCGTTGCTCCACTGGCCGCTGTGCGTGTCTGGAACCCCTCCATAGAAAGCCCGTACGAAAGCAAGTCGGCAATCGGGGCATCATCTTCGATAATAAGAATCTTTGCTTTATTCATCGTAATCCTCATCTCTTTTTTTAATACGGTAGGTTTATGACATTGTCCATTATATTAATCATTCAGGGGAAAACAATCAAATGTATATTGTAAATCCTCATACCCACTATCAGCATATAGCCCCACCTTTTCTGTTATAAGAAGCCGTACCATGAGCGTTTTTCGATAAAAACTTAAGCAACATAAGCGATAAACAAACTAAGGTTGCTTATAGGAAGTTCATCCCAGTTCCAGCTGTTATTGGCCTATTCGAAAGGTCAATCATAAATAACGAAATCTTCGCCTGATGTGAAAGTGATGTGTCCGTTGTTTTGGAATAGCTGTTTGTTACCTAGCCAGCATTTTGTCCAGCAAGCCCTCCAGCTCGGTTGAAGGTCGTTGTGACTGAACCCGTTGAGTAAGAATTGCTCACGGTTCCGTTAGAATTGTATCCGACTAAACCACCAGCGCGGGACAGTCCATCCACTTGGCCAGTCGCATAACTTTGGCTGACGGTGCCTTGAATATTATAGCCTGCAATTCCTCCAACATATCCAGTAGATTTGGTTCCCCTCACGTTGACAGCCGATATAGACTTAGTAATCGACGCGTTGTTAACACCCGACCAGACCACTCGCATAATCATAGGTGCCCTCTCCGAGCGCTTCTACACTGCCGGATGCAAATACATTACTGATTTGACCGAAACTTGTACCAGTAACACTTCCTACGTTCCTATTTCCGATTATGTTAACATCCATTAACCGAACGTTACGAACAATACCTGTAGCCATTAAATTGCCAAAAAAACCGACATTCATTGACAAGGGCTGATTAATCGTCAAGCCGGAAATCGTGTATCCGTTCCCATCGAACACACCCGAGAAATTGGCAATCGGGTTCCAAGTACAATCCGTTAATTGGATATTAGCACCCAATTTGTAATAAGCGTTCGGATTAGTCCTGATACCATCCAGCATCGCCGCTGTCGTGATGATATAAGGGTTCTGTTCCGTACCGTTTCCCGTTCCGTAAAAAGCATGTGCCCGTGAAGGGGCGACGGGAACAATAGCTGCGGCAAGAATAATGACCACTAGGATTAATTTTAAATAAGAAGTAAGCTTTTGGTTTAGACGAAATTCCTTAATTAATGGTAACAATAAAAGTTCCTCCTTCTTATGCGACAAATAAAATCATCTGAATTGTTTAGGCTAATGCCACCTCATCTCATATAGTACTAAGTACAGCAACGCTATTTTCTCTCAAGGAAAAATTTAAATTTAAGCATGAAAAATAACCGTTCATTGAAAGAACGGTTACCCGCTTTTCAGTTTGTTTTATCGCCGCTGCCTTAAATAACATTCCCCTGGCCTACTAAAATCAGGATGCGATTATATGCATTGCAATATCGACATACATTAAATAAATATTATATATGAAACGATGCTGCTTTCCTGTTCACACAATCACTGTCTCCTTTGTAGGTTTTGGCTGTTATTTTGATACGAAGATTTTAGCATGGTATGACTGAACAAATTTTGAACATTCACACTTCTGCTTCTTCGAAGAATGCTCTAATCATAAACCTGGCTTAGATATTAATGAACCGAGAAGACTCAGCTGATATGTGACGGTTTCATTGCCCCTAAAGCCTCCATTTAGACGACTTCTAGAGCAACTTTGTATTGTCTACCAACAACAGCAAGCCACTAATCCTAGACTAACAGATTAGTGGCTTGTTCGTGGAGTTTATAAGGGACTCATATTAAAGTTCTCAGCGGAGTTTCTTGTTCAACGGGTCCTTAAATTTCTTTCCCATTTGACTCAACAACTTTTTTGTACCAATAAAAAGAATCTTTTTTATAACGCTTTAATTGTTTGATATCATCATCTGTTCGATCTATATAAATTAATCCATACCGTTTTTTATATCCGTTACTAGTGAATAATAAATCGATGGCAGACCACGGATTATAGGAAATGACCTTTACACCAAAATCAATCGCTTTTTTAACTGCGAGGATATGGTTTTTCAAATAATCAATTCTGTAATCATCATGAATCCTCCCATCAATGGTCAACTCGTCGTATGCACCAAGACCATTCTCTGTGATCATCAAGTGCATATTATATCTTGTATAAATATCACGCAAAATGTATTCCAGTCCAGTTGGATCTATAGCCCAGTCTGTAGTCTCCAGAGCAGGATTCTCGCACATTTCATAGAAGCCCGGATGTGTTTCGAAGCCAGATATTTCTCCCTTGATACCAGAGACATTAACTCCCGACCACTGTTCATCGGCAACCTCTGGACAGGCTTTGGCTGTGTCACTGGCATAGTAATTCAGAGTCAAAAAATCAGATTTTAAATATGAGTGGTTGATTTCAAATGGTTTTTCGCAATAATTTGTTACCTCTGGATCCATTCCAATTAATACCTAGTGATCATATTCTAGCTCTCCATAAAACGTGACTTCTCAGTTAAGCTTCTTACTAAAAGCAAACCATCTATTTACCCCAATCTTATTTAACTTGGTAGGTGTGTACATACATTCACCCCATTATGGGAGAAATTGTATCAATGGAATGATTCGTCAAATACTTCAATATTCCTTTTTCTAAGAGAATCTAATTATGTCGAAATAAATCCTATAATTTCGATTAAAGCGAAATTATCTTATGTCATTCCCATAAGTAACTCTATCTAATAGCCGCCGCATTAAATATTACAAATTCCTCGTAAGGGATAAACTTGTTGTCACTGTACAGTTGCGCCATGCTGCACTTGACGTGTATATTTTCCCCACATATAATTGAAGTCAATAAAACATATGAACAGTTGCTCATATGTTAATAAAATAGAAAGCTGGGATATGTATGGCAGGACATAATCATGGACATCGACACAACAATAAAAAAGTTTTGCTGATCTCCTTCATCATCATCACTACTTACATGCTGGTCGAAGCTTTTGGTGGATTTATTACCAATAGTTTAGCTTTGTTCTCGGATGCAGGTCATATGTTATCGGATTCTCTTGCGTTGGCGATCGCTTTGTTCGCGTTTAAGTTTGGAGAGAAAGCTGTCAATAAGGAAAAAACCTTTGGTTACAGGAGATTTGAAATATTGGCTGCAATGCTAAACGGTGTTACTCTGATTGCGATTGCCTTATACATTTTTTACGAAGCGATTGAAAGGTTTATAAATCCTCCAGAAGTAGCTACAGTAGGGATGCTAGTTATCAGTATTGTTGGCCTGTTCATTAATATACTCGTTGCCTGGATTATGATGCGAGGTAGCGATACAGAGCACAACCTGAATATGAGAGGTGCTTATCTGCACGTCCTCAGCGATATGCTGGGATCTGTTGGAGCGATTATTGCCGCTCTTCTGATGATGTTCTTGGGATGGGGTTGGGCAGACCCACTTGCTAGTGTAATTGTCGCAGTACTTGTCCTTCGCAGTGGTTACTTTGTTAGTAAGTCTTCCCTGCATGTGCTTATGGAAGGAACACCCCGTAACATTGATGTAGAGGAAGTCGTACAAGCCATTTCGCAGTTCGAAGGTGTGAAAGCCGTACATGATGTGCATATTTGGTCAATTACTAGCAACTTAAACGCTCTGACTGCGCATATTGTAGTTGATGGAAATAAAACAGTGTATGAAACCGAGGCCCTACTGCATAGTATCGAGCATATGCTGGAGCATAAGAACATTCCTCACTCTACTTTGCAGATCGAGTCCGAACAGCATAGACACGATGAATCCATTATGTGCACTATAGAGTCAGGTGCGCCGGATGCACATGCACATCATAGCCATTAATAAAAGGAGGACTGTTTGACTTTTTTGGAGCGGCTGAATCCTCGACCGCTCCCCTAAGTACCAATGCACTCCTTGGAAATTTGTTCTGTAGACTTAGATCCAAGTCTGTTAACGCAAAATGGGTCATTCCTTCTTAAATGGAGCGATGGCATCTAGTATAAACCTCATTATTTTCTCAAAAGTCAAATTCATATCTGAATCGAGATAATTCAAGTCTGCCCACCATCACAATACGGTTTTTCGTACGCATCTTTACCTACGCGATTGCCCTTTGGTACGATTCAATCAGTGATTCAAGGTGACCTTATTATTTTTGAAATGGTGACTTTTCCGTTCTTTACATATTAATAGCACCTGAAGCTATTCCCTCTGACTTTTCCAAACCAAAAAAGAACTGACCGTCGTAGCTTCTTTCTTTTATATGTCCAGTAGTATATAAATAAAGATTAATAAAATGAGTGGACTGTTTAATCAGTGCCTTTCATAAAATTCTGAGTCAAATGGAGTGAAGTCTCTTTTAGAGTATTAATAAAAATACGTGTCGCAGCACTCAGGTATTTATCTTTCCTGTAGATAATTCCTATATATCGAGCAAGATTAACATTTAAAATGGGAATAATTCTGATACGAGGATGGTTAAGGTACTCTAAGTAAGGTCGCGGTAATATAGTTACCCCTATCCTATCTATAACCATATTAATTAAAGATTGCATGGTTGTAATTTCAAAGACCGGTTCTGGAATAAACCCCACATCTTTACAAGCTTTATTTATAAGCTGTCTTATAAAATATTGTTCAGGAAGTAAGATGGAAGGTGTTGTTTGCAAGACTTCTATACCTAATTTATCCTGATTCTCTAACGGGTGTCCAACAGGCACTGCAAACGCCATTTCCTCTCTATATAAAGAAATGGTTTCTAATTCATCCCCTTTCATAGGTAAAAAAACAATGCCTATATCCAGCTTATTTTCTAACAATTGTTTTTGAATATCCCCAGTACGTAATCCAAACACAGATATCTTAACACCAGGATATAGATGATGAAAACTACGTAATGTGGGCGGAATGAGGTAATTTTCAACGGTTAACAAGGTGCCTATAGAAATGGTTCCTCTTTGAAGGCCATTTAGTTCATCTATTGAGGTTTTTGCCTGTTCCAGTTCATGAAAAATGTTACGTGTATACTTTAAGAGTAATTCCCCTGATTCCGTAAGAGCCGTCTTTTTACCAATGCGATCAAATAAAAGTGTGCCAATTTCATGTTCTAACAAACGAATTTGTTGACTTAAAGAAGGTTGAGAAATCCCTACCTTTTCTGCTGCTCTTGTAAAATGTAGCTCTTGGCACACAGCGTAAAAATATTCAAGTTGTCTTAACTCCATTCTTAAGCCTCCTGATTTAAACGGTAATAGTTCCTACCTTTACATTTTGCAAGTTTATTAACATGAATTTCAATAGGAATACTATAAACAATCTTAGATATTACACATTATATCATAGGTTAAACCTATGGTTATTATATAAATAATTGAATTGTACTATTGATTGAACTGTCTTAGACTATTAGTTGCACAGAGATCCATTTAATCCTAAAAGTATAAATTCTTTAAACTGTGTAAAAATTTTGTGGGGGTGATAAGATGGGTAGTCAAAAAACAGAGATTATCTACTACAGTGAGTTTTTAATAAAGAGTAGTAAGCCTGCCGTTCGAGCATGTTCATGGAAATGGAAAGACATTTATCCATTACTCAATTAATCTGTATCGGAAGGCTTTCTTTAAAGTGGCCGTGGAACATTGTCACTCATTCATAATCATACAGGGGATACGCATGGAACTTCATCAACTATGAAAGTAGTCGTCCAAATTTTTAAACCTGGTGGGCATAATAAAGCTCATCGTCATACTAATGTAGCTCTCAATCTAGTATTTCAGGGCGAGGGTTATATTATCGTGGATGGAGAAAAGATTGAATTGAAAAAAGGCGACCTATTCTTAGCTCCTCCTTGCTCTGCTCATGAGCATTGCAACACTTAGCAAACAGAGGATGCTATTATTTACACGTTTCAAAATGTACCGGTTCTTACTTCAATGGGCACTTGGTTTTTAGAGAAACCGGTGGGTAGTACACCTCGTCACATAGTCAAACCAGATACACAAATAAAGAATAACTAGAAAAGATTGGTTAATACTTTTGGCCTGAAGAATGTAACCAAACTTTAAACAACATGAACATAGAACAATTTAGTCATTCAAATATACCTTTTAAAAATTATCTGAAAGGATTTAGTATTTGACCTTATGTACAAATTAGTTCTTGTAATGTATATACACTGGAGGATATAACTGATGAAAAATTTTAATGTTGCTATTCCAACTCCCTTTCGTGATGATGAGAGCTTATATTTAGAAGGATTCAATCCTATTGTTAAACATTTAACAGATAACGGGATAGATTCACTACTTGTGTCTGCTACGACAGGCGAACAAAATTCAATGAGCATTGAAGAGCGTATCCATATTATTGATTATTTTAATCAACAAAAATTTGAAAATGTTGAACTGATGTTTGGCGTATCAGCTACAACAACAAGAAATGCAATAAAACTGGTTAAAAAGCTTGAGGAATCTGTTTTTGATTCTATTCTAATTCAGTTTCCACCTTACATTCAGCCGACACAACAACAAGCTATTTCTTATATCAATGAGCTGCTACAACATACCACCAAAAACGTTGTCCTTTATAATAATCCTTTCCGAACAGGATTTGAGCTAAGTGCTGAATCATTAAAGACTGTTATTAACCAGAAGTACTCTAACCTTGTAGGACTTAAAGAAGAGAGTGATGCCAAACGTCACCATAATACTGACTTACCAGATGATTTCATCATGTTCGCTGGTGGAGATGTAAATCTTATAGAAAAGATAATGAATGGATGTAATGGACTTTCTAGTATGGTAGGAAATGTTTACCCACAAGAAATCAAACAAATTTTTAATGACTTATTAATGAATAAACCAGTAGACCTTTGGAAGATAAAACAATTAATTAATAAAGTTACAAGTGGTCAAGCCATCATAAACATAAAAAATCACTATAATTCTTTAGGTATAAAAGTAGGAGCTTGTCGTTCTCCTATTAACTAACGGGGGAAGTCCAAAAATTCGCTTAATTTAATTAAAATGTTTAAAAGTAACCGTCAAGTAGAAAACAACATTTTATTATGTTCTCTGCTTTACGGTTACTATTGTGGAACAATATGGAAGTGTGGCAATCCAAACAATAAATGAATTGATTACCTAATTTAGAAAAGCTTTAGTATTAAATACGGAGGATCTATAGCGATCATGGGTATTTCACAAAAAACCAATCAACTAGGACAACCGAAACCGGATCTAAAGCCTAGAATAGGATTACTTATTATAGGTATCATCCTAATGGGAGCCAATCTCAGAGCCCCACTAACATCAGTGGGTCCACTAATAAATTCTATACGTGACAGTTTAGGCATATCTAATATACTAGCAGGGACAATAACTACAGTACCTTTACTTACTTTTGCATTCTTATCCCCTTTTGCCCCTAAGTTAGCTCAACGTTTTAGTACGGAGTTTATCCTATTTATTTCTTTAATCTTATTAACCATTGGATTTGGAATACGTTCTTTTGGTGGTGTAATAACCTTATTTATAGGAACAATCTTAATTGGTTCATGTATTGCCATTGGTAATGTATTACTCCCCAGTCTTATTAAACATAACTTTGCACAAAATGTAGGAATGATAACAGGGATTTATATAGTCTCTATGAATTTATGTGGAGCTATTGGATCCGGTATAAGTATTTCCATCTCCTCATTATCAGGGTTAGGATGGTCAGGAGGTCTCGGATGCTGGGGAATCTTATCTCTTCTTACACTTTTCTTTTGGTTACCACTAATACAAAATCAACATAAATCTATTAGATTTGTACAAACTAAAAAGAAAGTTAAATCTATAAACTTATGGCATTCTAAACTAGCATGGAATGTCACGTTATTTATGGGTTTTCAATCCTTAATCTTTTATACCATGATAACGTGGCTTCCTGAAATTCTTGAACAAAAAGGGCTGAACACTCATGCAGCTGGCTGGATGTTGTCTTTAATGCAATTTGCTATGCTTCCTACTACGTTTATTGTCTCTATTTTAGCTGGACGTTTAAAGAAGCAGCATTCATTAGTACTGGTTTCAGTCGTCTTGCTTATTGGAGGGGTATTCGGTATCTTACACGGAAGCACGATCCTTATTCCAATATGGATAATTATGGTTGGAATTGGAGTGGGATTTGCCTTTAGTTTAGCTATGATGTTTTTTAGTTTACGTACTCAAGATACGAATGGGGCAGCAGAATTATCCGGTATGGCTCAATCATTAGGTTATCTTTTGTCTGCTATCGGCCCTGTCTTATTTGGATGGTTGCATGATGTGACACATAATTGGAATACTTCCTTACTGATGTTAGTTTTAACTTCTGTTATTATCTTTATCACGGGTATAGGCGCAGGAAAAAATGAATATGTAGCATAGGGTACCAGTTAGTAAACAAGAATACTTGGTTTTTAACCCAGTCTCAAAAACATTTGTTTTTGGGACTTTTTTGTAATTGGTATTAATATATAAAGGGGAATGGATAGTTGAAAACAAGAGAACTTCTTACTGACTGTCGCTATTTTATTGAACTAACGTTTCCCGTGAGTTGGACAAGATTATTAGAACTGAATGCTAATCCGTTGAATTTATGAATCCCAGTTCCAAATTTGGCGAGATCATTTCTTTATTTCCTGGGATCTTTCGAATTGATCCACTTAATCATTAAGTTCCCTGGAAATGATTTAGTTTCCTCACTCAAGCTCATGGAAGCGCTGCATGCTATTGTGCCGAACGGTACGACATATTTCTTGCAAATTACAATTAATATCTATTTTACATTACTTTCTCATAACCTCTTATCTACGAATTTCGCAAATTTCTTTCAAATGTAAAGTATTTGTGAAAAAATTGACTATCCTGCCCTTTAGTTTAATAAAAGGGCCTCTGTCGCCGTCGATGAAATCCTATCGGGAATGTAACAATGTTCTTGTCACCCGACAAATGATAAATTGTCAATTAGCTGGAGAAGATTATTTAAAAACACACCTAAAACAAAATGCAACTCACCTCCATCTAGAAGTAAATGAACTTTGCCAAATTATTTTCTGATCTTACTGATGAAAAATGGATATTTAGGGACCTTTTCGTATGATTTCCTATGTGAATGTGATATTTAGTATACTTATATATTCATTAAACTAGATTTTTGATGCGCATAATAAGAACGTGCATCGCTAATCCCTTCTGCTCTTCTGCATTACAGGTAAATAAGCTCTTCACTACAAATCCAGACGACCAAACTCCCAACCTAACTTTCCTCATCTCTTTTGTAATCTGTCGTGCTGATTGAGCACAACAAAAAAGAGATCAACGGTCGGAACACGTTGATCTCTTTTTGTCGTCTCACTCTGCTTTTCTTTTTCTACCGTTCTCGTCACTCGCAGACCGAGAAGATACAAACTCAGTATCCTCAGGGTTATGTGTCCCCCTCTGTTCTATTTCTAATGCCTACAGTTTTTTGGTGTTTGGATATACAATGTCACTGGATCATTTCAAACGGACAAAATGTATTTCTCCAAGCCTATTTTCAAACCGTCTTCATCATTACTCAATGTGACCCAGTCGGCAATTTTCTTAACTTCCTCTGGCGCATTCCCCATTGCAATTCCTAGGCCTGCGTACAAAATCATATCCATGTCATTATAGTTGTCTCCAATGGCCATCGATTCACGATAAGTAATATTAAATATCCCCTCGAGTTCCTGAATGGCATACGATTTGGACACCATCTCATCCATAATTTCCAGATAGGTTCCCTTGGATTTATAGACACTGATACCAGTAACTTCATTTTTGATTTGTTGTACAAGCCGCTCAACGTCTTCGGGAGGTCCCATGCATAAAATTTTGTGAGTTTCATGATCTTCTTCTATATATGAGGAAAGCACCCTCTGTATGGGAGAGCCATTAATAATTCCCGCTTCCTGAATTACCCAAGGATTTTGAGTGTTATCAACGATCCACTGGTCATAGCCATATAAGTTAAAACTAATAGAAGGATAATGATCCGATACAATATCGTATATTTGTTTAATGCTCTTTTTCGATAAACAGATGCTATGGAGGATTTCCCTATTACAGCCCAATATTAGACCACCGCTATAACAAATGACGGGAGCGTTAATATTGAGCTCTTGCTGAAGAGGAAAAATGCTGCTTGGCATTCTCGCTGAAACGAGTACAAAAGGGATATTTCCTCCCACAACCTTTTGGATTGTATTTTTGGTGTCGAATGTAATTTGATGTTTTGAATTTAACAACGTCCCGTCAATATCGCTAAAGATTGCTTGTATCATGGCCCATGCTCCCTTGCGATTTTTTATCACTTTTCTTCCTCAAGCACCTTGATAACTTCTACTCCGCTATCCTGCAACATCAGCAATGAATGCTTCGGGGCATCCTGATTTGTAATTAGAATATCAATTTCGGAAAAATTCAGACCTTTAAACGGGCTTGTTAAATTAAATTTTTTGAAATCGGCAAGTAAAAATACTTCTCTGGCACGCCTCGATACCAGCTTTTTAACTAAAGCATCATCACGGTTCGCAAAATACACTCCGTCTTCCATAATGGCGGCAGCTCCTAAAAAAGCTTTGTCAAAAAAAACATCGTTCAACTGCATAGCCGTGTCGTAGTCATAAAAAAAACGGTTTTCATGATTAAATTTGCCCCCGAGCAAATTTATGTTAATTTCACTTTTTGCTGATAAAGCTTCTGCATTATCCAACGAGTGTGTGTAAACCGTCAGATTCTTGTCCAATTGCCCACAGAGCAGTTGAATGGTAGTCGATACATCCATGAAGCATACATCTCCGTCAGCGATATGCTCAGAAGCTGCTTTTGCAATAAGCATCTTTTGCTTTGTTGCTGAGGTTACACGTTCCTTGTAGGCTCTTATTTCTTCTTTTAATAAGGGTAAGGCAATACCTCCATGGGTTCTGATAACCCCCCCTTCATGAACAAGCTTAATAATATCCCTTCTTGCCGTATCTCTCGAGATGTTCAATAAATCGCAAATTTCCGAATTTGATAATTGGTTACGGCTTTGGAGATACTCCATAATTTTTAAAAGTCGTTCCTCTTGGTAAATATAACCCCTCCCCCTTTCCCTATATTCATCATAAGCGATTAGACGCTTTTTGTTAAGTGTTTTTAAGTGTTTTTTCAAAAATTAAGCAAACCGCTTATATTGAGTATTTCACATAGCAAGTCCCCGGTCCGCATGCACATCGCATTAAGAGTCCAGGGACTTTATTCATTTTGCCTATTTATTGATAAATTCAATCTTTTGACATCTGCAGTGTCGGTTTTTACTTTTCGTAGTTGCGTGTTTCTCGCACGTTTAGTTTGAAGTGGATTGATTATAAAATGCTTGCACTCCTCGCGTATTAAAATAGGAAACTAATCCACATCTAATCCTACAACCGGCTCCATAACACACTCCCTAATATTAAAGTTGCGGCCACTCCCACGATGGTTCCCTCATAGCTTCGCTTGTGATACGAGATCCCTGTCTCAACCAGCTCAAACATGGTCATTGAGGGCAGTGACAGAACTGTTTTCACGACGGGCCCGCCCCAATAAAGTCAACGTTCTCTCGGCTACCGCCATCATATGGTGCCTAAGAAAAAAGGCCAACCAGAAATCTCTGATTGACCTAATAACACGAAATAAAGTCCTAGACTGTCGCTATTTTATTGAGCTAACGTTTCCCGTTAGTTTGACAAGATTATTAGAACTGAACACTAAATCCGTTGAATTTATGAATCCCAGTTCCAAATTTGACGAGATCATGTTCCCTCAGAAATTTAACTGCAATTTTTACTTCATCTAAAATTATTGGATTAAGTCCTAATGTATTGTGAGAACCGTATACCATTTTGACGTTGGGTATTCTTGCAATCTTTTCTAATGAATTCACTAAATCGACAGGGTTCGTTGAAGGATAAAAGGCATATATTGGCACTTCATCATAGAGCAGATCGCCAGTAAATAAATACCCTTTTGTTTCATCGAAAACTGAAATATGGCCAGGAGAATGTCCTGGAGTGTGATATATAATTAATCTTCTGTCCCCTAGATCGAATATATCACCATCCTTCAACAAACCTGTCGGCTTTCCTTTAAAGGGTTGGTATGTATCCGGATTAAACCTTTCTGGAGTAGGCAAGGTTATATCTCTTCTAATATTCTTCCTGATTTGCTCTATTGTTAAGCCTTGAATCCCGTTAATTAGCCAGTCTTCATCTCCTTTATGGACAAAGATCCGTTCAAATTCGCCATGGTTACCTATGTGGTCAGTGTGGACATGTGTCGTAATAACTTTTAGAGGTAAAGATGTCAACTGCTCTGTTATTCTTTTGATACTATCAATCCCAAGCCCTGTATCAATTAATACCCCTTCTTGATCTCCCAATAATAAAAATGAATGTACTTTCTCCCAATGTCCGTATTCACTAATTGCGTATGTATTATCATCAATCCGTTGCACTGTAAACCAAAGATCTCTAATCATAGAAGCCTCCAAATTAGATTCTTTACGTCTTCTAAATTATACACTTAGCATTGAAATTTTGCCCGTTAGCTTAATGAAGCATCGTCAGTCTAAAACTTTATTTTCTTTTACCCGCCGCGATCTAATAACTAACTCCATTTACTTATTCGTCAGGGGCTACACTAATCTGCAGTGGGTCGATCTGAAAATCCTCTCCCTCCTGGGAAAATTGTTAAAAAACTTTTCCAATGTTCCCTTGTAAGACAGGTAGGATAATAGAAATTCCAGTCGCTCTCCCCCTGTTAACGCTCTCCTGATCATAGTGTAGCCTTCCTCTCGCAAAAACCTACAACTTAAAATGGTTGCAATATGTCGAATGCTGAAGTAAAGTTTTTTTAAGCTCATTTCATATAGGAGGATAACAATGATTTATAGAAACGCTACTGTTGATGATATATCTGCTATAGTGGAATTACAAAAAAAATATCACATTACAACCATTAGTGAAAAAGACAAACCTGATGGCTTCGTAACAACCTTATTTACAGAAGAACAATTTAAGGAATTAATTGAAAAAGAAAATGGAATTACGATTGCATGTCATGACCAGAAGATTGTTGCTTATGTGATGGCTGCCTCATGGAAGTATTGGGCTAAGTGGCCTTTTTTTCAATTTATGATTGACGATTTGAAAGATACAGAATATAAGGGAACTACGCTTTCTACTGAAAACACTTATCAGTATGGGCCAATTTGCATTGATATGGATTACAGGGGGACGGTAGTACTCCGAAAGGTTTTTGATTTTTCCAGAATGCAAATGAGTAAAAAATATCCGATATTGATAACTTTTATAAACCACATCAATCACAGATCATACGCTGCCCACACCAAAAAGCTTGGTCTTGACGTGATTAAAAGCTTTGATTACAACAATAATACTTACTATGAATTGGGTTGTTACACATCAGAATGATTGGATGTAATTGTAATTTTGGACCATCCATAAGCCTATACTTGGTGGGCAACATCCAAAAGTTTTTTCAGGCTTGCTTTATCTCGTCCTTTAATAAGATCAAAACGAAGTAATGGCATTTTAACTTCCTTCCTTTAATAAAAATTATTTTCCCCTATTTATTATCAACCATTCTAATAAAAGAAAATTTTCGGACTAAGGGTACACGCTCCTCCAACAGTACCAGTAGCTGCTCTTCAAATGATTCTGAAAACTTCATATGAGATGGATTTTGAGCAGTTCTAAGTTTGATGCGGTATTTATTCAGATAATCTGTGATCCGGTAAACTGCTTCTTCCGAATCTTCTGATTGCTCAGTCACAAACAAGTTTACTCCAAAAGGCTGGTCCGTTCGTTGCTTGATCTTTTGGATCTCGCTACGGAGCTGCTCCGGTGTTAAGTATCCGCCCCTAGGTTGCCTAGCCCACCGGCATTTGAAACAGCCTCTACTAATTCGGGCGTCGAAACGCCACCAGCCATCGGCGCTTGAAAAATCGGGTATCGAATTTTAAGAGCACGCGTCAAATCAGTCTCAAACACCTTTAAAAACCTCCTTTTATTGAAAATTAGACGAACTCGTGCCTCCAAAAAAGGACAGACCCTAACCTCATGCCGAATATATTGGGAAGGTCATACTGGCAGCATGACACCAACGACTTGCAGGATCAGCGCAATAATCAATGATAATAAAATCTCAGACTTTTCAATTATATTCGTTAATAGCATCCAATCTTTTGAACAGTTTATTAAACTCTTTTAATTTAGCCTTATCCTCGACTTTGACTCCTGAACAATAGAAAGAAATATTACCGTTGCCTCTATCTAAAGAACTCATTTCTTCCAGTACTTTTTTTAGATTTTTTGCAGTACCATTATTTCCATCAATTATATTAACATCCGATGAAAATAATTTTCTAAATACATCTTTATAGTAAGAAAAGTGAGTACATCCTAAAACAATAGTTTCATACTTACTTAAATCATATATAGATAATTGTTCTTGAAGATAAGGCAGCACTATTTGCTCGTTAAACTCAAAACTTTCTGCAAACTGAACTAATTTCGGAAGAGGTAATAAATCAACAACATGTTCGTTATCTAATTTAGTAATAAGATTTTGAAGTCTTTCTTCCCTTATAGTCAAAGCAGTAGCAGTTACTAAAACTCGTTTATCTATATTTTTTTTTGTTTTAACAGCTGGTTTTACGGCAGGCTCCATACCAATGATTGGAATACTGTATTTTGCCCTTATTTCTTCGATTGCTGCGCTTGTGGCAGTATTACAAGCAATCACTATCGCTTTTACTTTTTGCTGGCTAATAAATTCTATAGCATCTAAAACATACTTTTTAACTTCATCTTTCGTTTTGTGCCCATATGGAACATTTATTGTATCTGCGTAATACATATAATCTTCATTAGGTAAAACTTTTAATGTATCATGCAATACAGTAATGCCTCCAATACCAGAATCAAAAAAACCTATTTGCATTTTTTATTCCTCCAATAAGGAATCAATTCACCAATTCCATTTGTATCTGATTCCAAAGCAAACTGCCCAGGATCTAACTAAGCTCTTGACCAGGATGAATGTGAGCATGGTTTAAATTTCCTACCGCTCCTTTTTGACTTGAAATGACTGCACCGGATAGCGATATTATAGCAGCAACAACAAGCACCAAAGCGGCAAGAAGTAGTGATAGGTTGTAGCTATGCGCCATTTCCAACACGATTCCGGCTCCGATTGGACCGAGTATTTGACCTATGCCATAAAATCCTGTCATCAAAGCAATTGCTCTACTACCACTGGATGGTCTAGACATACGAGCCGCGGCGAGAGCAAGCATGGAAATGCCCATAAAAGTGCCTCCAAAAAGGACAGATCCTAACGTCACGCCGAATATATTGGGAAGCCATACCGGCAGTATGACCCCAACAGCCTGCAGGATAAGCGCAATAATCAATGGTTTGATGTAACCGACTTTACTCGCCCACCAGGACCAGATCACTGTTGATGGTACCGCCGCTATCCCAACGATAATCCAGCTAAAGTCAGCAAAAATCGACATATGAGGCATTTGCTTAACCATTGCTACAAGAAACGTCGCGCTTACAATATAACCTAACCCCTCGAGTCCATAAGCAATAAGTAGCCAGCCGAAAATAGATGGATTTTCCGCTGATGAACTCAGGGATTCAGCATTTTGAGTTATAGGTTTCGGCTCTTTATCGTGGATAAATGACCAAACGGGTATGATAAGGATGATACTAATGATCAAAAGGCCGATCCAAGGCCCCCTCCAAGTGAAAATGCTAAGAAAAGGCGTAAGTAAACCAACTAAAACAATACCAACGCCAACTCCTCCGTAAAATATACCTACCCATTTTTCACGCTTATCTGAAAACAACGCGTCCAACACTAAACTTGATGATAGAACGAAAATAAGGCCGCTGCTAATTCCAGCAAGAAAGCGCAAAATCATCCACCATAAAAATGATGAAGGATTCCCATAAGTCCCGTTAAAATGATGCAGAGTACCAATTGCATCCGAAGATGATAGGCTCTTCGGGATCCCCAGGTTATGAAACCTGCACCAAAGGCAGCGATAAGGTAACCCAAGTTATTACTCCCTGCCAAATATCCGGATTCCGTAGCGGATAGATGAGCTTGTGATTGCATCAATGGAAGTATGGAAGTATATGAAAAACGTCCGATTCCCATTGCAATAATGAGCATAACTAAACCACCGATCATGGTCTTTGTGGAATTAAACAATTTCGCATTTTTAGCTCCTGAATTCTCCATGAGACTGACCTGTCACCCTTCTAAATTCAATTTACCTCTCAATACATCAATTAATATGAACATAAATCCTAGTTAACATTAAAAAAATCAATTCCTATAACAAGAAATGACGGTAGAAACCATCCGGGATTTACCAACTTTTGAATCTTCAAATTCTATTGTTTTCCTAAAAAATCCAACATTAGTTCTCCAATTTCATATGCATGTGTTTCCAATGCAAAGTGCCCAGTATCTAATAAATGAATCTCGGCTTTAGGTAAATCTTTCTTAAAAGCCTCAGCACCAGCCGGAATAAAGGAAACATCATTTTCACCCCAGACTGCTAGCAAGGGCGGCTGATATTCACGGAGATATTGTTGAAATTCCGGGTACATTTTTACATTATTTTGGTAATCGAAAATTAAATCCAATTGTTTCTCATCATTTCCCTGCCGGGACATATAAGCAATATCAAGAGTATAGCCATCTGGGGAAACTTGGCTTTCCTTTGTTCCATCAACATATTGGCCCTTGATTGTGTTAGGCGCAAATGCTGTCCTATAACTTTCCCTTTTTTCTTGTGTAGGATAACGCCAATAATCTTCTCGTGCCGCCCATTTTCCTCCTAGTCCTTCACGATAAATGTTGCCATTTTGGCTTATTATTGCTGTTACACGTTCTGGATGGTGCTTGGCAATGCGAAAGCCAATAGGGGCTCCGTAGTCAAAGACATATAACGCATATTTAGTAAGCCCTAGTTTATCGATGAAAGTTTCGATAATTTCAGTAATATGGTCAAATGTATACTGGAAATCTTCTCTGTCAGGTGATGAGGAATTCCCAAACCCCGGATAATCAGGAGCAATTAAATAGTAGTCTTTTTCTAAAATAGGTATTAGCTCTCTAAACATATGACTTGCGGATGGAAAGCCATGAAGCAATAAAATGACTGGCTTGGTGGGATTACCAGCCTCACGATAAAATACGTTTAATCCTTCTATCTCTAATGAATGATAGGCCCTCATACTATAACCTCCTGTTTTCTTCATAAGACCTGCCGCTCACTAAACTAATTGTAACTCCTCACAAATATCGTGTAAAATGAATTTATACGATTTGTAATATCAAAATTATCAATAATAAAATGGAGGAATGACGGTGGACATCCGGGACTTGCAGATTTTTCTGGCGGTTGCGAACGAAGGAAGCATTACCAAAGCAGCCGAAAAAATGGAATATGTTCAGTCGAGTATAAGCATCCGTATCCAGCAGCTTGAAAAGAAACTGAAAACAGCGTTATTTCGTCGTGGCCGGCAAGGGGTTCGGCTCACAACATCCGGAGAGACACTCAAGTCCTATGCTGAGAAAATTGTCTTTCTTACTCAAGAGGCAGAACGAGTCGTGGCAGATAACTCGATCCCAAGAGGCCCGCTTCGGATCGGATCGCCTGAAACCACAGCTGCGATTCGCCTACCATCTATTCTCACTGATTACCATAAATCCTATCCAGAGGTGGATTTGGCATTAAAAACTGGAACGACGGAAGAACTTATCCATTTAGTGTTGAAATACGAGTTGGACGGAGCTTTCGTAGCTGCGCCAGTTGATCATGCTGAGCTCGATATTACTGAGGTAGGGGTTGAGGAACTTGCGCTTATATCGGGAGGACAATTCCCCTCAATAGATCAGCCTGAACATTTGCAAAATCTGACTTTACTAGTATTTCGTGTTGGGTGTTCATACCGACGAAAACTCGAGGATTGGTTACATTTGCAAGGAATTATTCCTGCTAAGATCATGGAGTTCGGAACATTGGAAGGAATCCTTGGATGTATTCATGCTGGTCTCGGAGTATCCCTTTTACCTCGCTCGGTGGTTGAAAGAGCCACGGTTCAATATAACTTGCGATCTCAAGAAATCTCGGAAGAATTCTATAAAGTTCCGACTCTATTCATACGTCGTAAAGATACTTATGAAACTGCAGCTATATCCGAATTTATCCGGATTTCAAGACAGAGGTTTAATCTTACTTAACCTGCCATCGAAAGTTATCGAAAATATCCTACATTTTAGAGCACCATATTAACGAGAACAAACCATACTGTGTAATAAACTTATAGAAACCGCAGCCTTCTAGCGGATACGGTTTCTATAGGATCATATTTCATTAATCCACTGAATGAAGGATATCATCCTTTAGCTTCTTCAGAAGTTAATAGTAACAATTGATTCGAGTTTGGATTTTCAAAATTGACTTGGACCTGATCATAATTAAATGAATTCGTAACAACGATCATTACTGTTGGATCATAGCCTGCAGCTACGATTTGCTTCAAATCAAACTCAACCAATTTGTTACCAATCGTAATTTGGTCGTTTTCCCTCACTACAGGTTTGAAATGCTGTCCTTTTAATTTTACTGTATTAATGCCAATATGAATCAAAAGCTCAATTCCAGAATCAGATACAATACCGATGCCATTTCGAATGATAAGCTATTTGACTATTCGATTTGCTTGGAGTGACTACAGGACTCACGGGTATTCTGTATTAACAAGAGTCAGTTGTTAGTTTTCTTCTTTACCTGAACAGGTACATTAAAATCATCGACGTTAATATGTCCAAACCCGCCTTTGGAGTGGTCAACCACCTTTATATAAAGCTCCTCCCCGATATAATCCGTCGCATCCCAAATCTTACGTTGATATTCCTCATAATTGGTCGCTGTCTCTTTAAATAACTCTTTGTCGTCCGACGCCCGAACCAGCGCAACATACAGACGATCTATATCCCGGCCTCCGCTGATAAGGAAGTTGATCTTACCGTTCCCACCAAGGACGAAATTTTGAGATCTTAGCGCTCCTGTTAAGCTGTCGCCGCCGGCTTGCTCGTTGAAGCCCCACAAATGGTAGCTGCCCGGAATTTTATGCGACGGGTTGAAGAAAATGTTGTCCCAGAAGAACTGGGTATTGGTCACATGGACATTCTGGAAGGCGTCTCCTTCCGTCATCCATCCTGTTAAGTCGCCCGTAGCAAAATCATGGTTAGGCAGCTCTGTAATATCCTTATACACAGAATTATCCCACTTATCGGGTACATAGACCGGAGCAGCCGGTTTACCCGTTAAGGCATTCATATCCCATACTTGCATGGATTTGATATTGATATCGCCATCGGCCCAGATCTGTAAGCCTAAGGAGTCGTATCTGCCTACATAGACACGAGTTGTCAGCTTCTTCTTGTAATTTGCAAAGGCTTCAATGACCGAGCGATCAAGAAAGATATGGAGTTTCAAGTTCTCTCCTTCAAGATCTACATATCCTCCTTGAATGCCGTCTACACGCACATCCGGATCAATGCTGCTCTTGGTTCGATCCACATTAAACGTCCCGTTCTTCTTGTCGTAGTAAATGAGCGTCTCTTCTTGGCCTTTTTCCGAGCGTCGCACCTTGAGACCAAATTTCTGGGCTTCACGCGGATCAATCTCCATCACAATCTCTAGCATGTCGCCTTTGACATTCTTAATCAATTGATTGGCACTCTCCAAATTTTTGTTCGAAAAATCAACCCATTTTTCCCCTCGAAGGCTCTGCAGTTCTTTAATCGGTTCGATATGCAATTTATCATGCTTATCGAGGCTTAGGGAAACCGGCAAAGATAAATTATGAGCCCATCCAGATTGATATTCGGCTTGCGGTGTTCTTACATTTTGCACCATAGAGAATACGACCGTTCTTCCGTCGGGTGTGACCAGACCGCTCTCTGCGGTTAAATAGCCGTCACCTACATCCATTTTGGAGGGTGCCTCCTGATCAGGAATAAATTTAAAGTTATCCCGGTCCCAGGTCCCGATCCAGTAAAAGACCTCAACATCTCTTTGCACATCGTTCGCTGGAGGAACATGCTCCGGCTTTTCATGGGGATTAATCATGAAAATATATTTTTGCTTGCCCGTACTATCCGTGCCTAACGGCAATAACACTGGTAGCTCCCATACCGTACCCAACTCCGGATAACGGCTTCTGTCACTAACGTATAACGGCCCCTTATATTTCCAATTGTACATATCATCGGATACATACACCAAAGCTGTGCCGCTGCTGAAGTCTGGAAGACCAGATGTCACTAACTGATACCACTTGTCCACCTCTTTGTCGTACCATACAAACGGATCGCGGAACTCGTTGTGGATGCCTTTTCCGTTCTGCTCCGTTACCGGTTTAGGATATTTCTCCCATTTTTCCAAATAGGGATCGGACAAATCCGCCGGAGTTGCCAACCCTGTTCTTTGGTTCGGCGACAAGGAGTCGTTGCCAGCGGTATAGAACAGAACAGGATTGCCGTTTCGATCATACGCTGCACTGCCTGACCACGTGCCGTCCGGATCTAGGGTGCCCGCTTCGGGCGCAAGAGCAGGTCTTACATTTTCCCAGTTCACCATATCGTCACTCACCCAATGCCCCCAGTGGATTTGATGCCAGAATGGACCTTGCGGGTTATGTTGATAAAATAAATGGTATTTGCCGTTATAGTAAATCGGTGCATGTGCTTCATTCATCCAGTTTTGCGGAGGCATCGCGTGGTACTGGGGTCGGTGCTGATCTCCGTCAAACACACTTGGATCCTCATCAATGTCCGCATTCGGAATTTTCGGAATTGAACCTCCATGAAGCGCCTTCACGCTCTCATATCCAGCAAGTATCTCCTGGTTCGTAAGGGCTTTATTATGCAGCTTCACTTCATCTAGGAGTCCGCTGAACATATTGAAGGAGAACACCCCTGCTAACTCTACAGGTTTATTATTTTTCCCGATGATCAGGCTTTCGGTAGATGGTGTGATCGGAACGTTGACGGGGGTTGCTTGGGAAGCCACTTCCTCACCGTTTAGATATAACTTAATTTTTCCATCTTCTTTACTGAAAGTAGCGGCCACATAATTCCACTTGTATTTTTCCAACGGGTGATCCTTTACCCATACCTGAATCCACTGACCGCCGATGCCTACTTGCATCGACCATGTACCGTGCCGATACATACCAAGAGAAAAGCCTTCCGCTTTATCCTGGTCGGATTGGTTTACGATCGCAGACAGCTTGTTTCCGTCTCCCCACTCATAGCTACGCGGTGCAACCCAAGCTTCGATGGTTAACGCGTCGCTTACAGGCACAGTAACGTTTGCATTGACCTCAATATAATTCGAGTATCCATCGAACAATAAGGCGCCGCCTTTTATTCCACGCGGAGTCCATCTCGGATCCTTCGATGCCATATACCTGGCGTTGTTAAATACATAGTTCACATCGTGCCTAAGATTGTGTACTTTCTCCAACGCTTTCTTTCCTGCGCCTTCATCAAGGTTTAAGTAGAAAATAGTCCCCCTACCACTTGCTTGGAAACTATCAACGGCAATGCTGGCTTCATTGGAATGATCGACAACCTTTACATAGAGCTTCTTGTTGTAGTGTTCTTGCACTTTCCATGAGATTTTCTCGTTCGCGCTGACATTCCCGGTTTTCATAAGCAATGTGTTGCTGTTCGCATCGAAAAGTGCAACATATGCATTTTCCGGTTTGAGGATATCCAAAACAGTAAAATTAATTGTTCCGGTTCCCTGAAGCGTGAAAGTATTAGAAGTGATGGAGCCCTTTCCTTGCAGGGAGGATTTGGCATAAAAGTTCCCTTCTTTGCTCGCATGAGCTTCATCAGTCACTTCAAAAGCATCTTCCTCAACCGTCCAGCCATCGAGATTTCCGGTTTCAAAGCTTGGATTATCGATTTCATAGCGCTTGAAATCCGGCTTGATATCCGTCGCAACAATTCCTTCAGCTGGCTCCGACTCATGGTACATGGAGAATGCGTCCGCAAAAATGACTCCCCAATCCGAGGTTGCATTATCGACGACCTCCACATACAGTTTCTTGCCCAATTGTGTGGAAAGATCCGCCTTGTATTGCACCATATTGGCAAGCCGCATGCCCTGCGCAGGATCCGGGAAGCCAACGTCGGCGAATGCGCTATTTCCGTATCGGGCAATAACTTGTCCCGTATCGACTTCCACAATATTTATAAATACCTTGTCTGGGTTCTTTGCACCGCCAAGCTTGAAGCTGATCCAGCCGCTTCCGCCCAGCTCGAAAGTGCTGGAACGAAGTACACCTGTCGCAGATTCGTCATACTTCCAGCCGTTTAAATGATAAGCTCCTTCCTGGTTATACGGTATTTTTTCTGCCCACCAAGTCGTTTCGTCGGTTACGCTATTCGGACCGAACGCATCGCCTTTGATAACGGTCCATCCCGTCAAATCTCCTGTTTCAAATCCAGGATTCCGGATTTGATAGACTGAATCTGTAACTGACAATCCCATGTCATTCTTAGGAATATTCTTGATTTGATAAATCGCATCCGTAACCGATGATTTCACATCATTCTTAGGAATGAGCGTTTCTCCAGCAACAGTTCTATTTTCGGACGCGACAGAGATTCCCGGAACAACAAGCTGGAGCACCATAGCCCATATAACCATTCCCGATATCCAACATTTTCCTCTTTTGACTTTCCTCATTCTCGAGCCTCCTTCGAAACTTGTTATACTTGCGAACATCGATACCTCATTTCGAAATGCTCTCCTTGTACAAAGATGAATAGTCATGAAGAAGGGAGAATATGAATGAAACGTTTCCAAACGGAGGAATGCAAAGTTTCTTGATCATTTGTGCATACCCATTCGTAAGGAGCGCCTAAACAACCGTCTTACCAAACGGACTGCATATCCCATATATCCAAGGATTTAACAAACGGTTCTCCATCTCCCCAAATCTCGAGTCCCAAAGCATCCATACGGCTCGGATATACCCGGGTTGTCAGGCTTTTCAATCCGCTTGCATAAGCTTCGACCATGGAGCGGTCCAAATAAATGTGAAGCTTCAGATTCTCCCCAAGCAGCTCCAACTTACCGCCTTGAATCCCTCCGCACTTTTCTCCAGGATGCAGGGTCGTTTTCGAGCGGTCGACCATGAGCAACGCTTGATTCCAATCATAATACAGCAGAGTTTCTTCCTCTCCGTCCGGCGTACAACGGACCTTGATTCCGAATTTTTTGGCGCTGCCGGGCTCCAATTCCAATTGAATCTCAAGCATGTCACCATGAACATTCCTAAGCTGCACATTAGTTTCAGCCAATGACTGGTCTCGAAGCGATAGCCGCTTAGGGCCACGCAGCGATTGAAGCTCCTGAATCGGCTCTATTCCCAGACGTCCGTCATCCCTCAAATACACGCTTAACGGCAAGCCTCCGTTATGAGCCCAACCCGACTTATATTCCATCTCGGAGGTCCGGTCGCCTTGGGCTATCGTAAAGACGATATTTCTGCCGGTCTTCGGATCAACCATTCCGCTCGGTCCGGTAAAATGGAAATCCCCGACATCAATCAATTGAGGCTCTTCTTGATCGGGGATGAACGAAAGATTTTGCTTGTCAAGTTGTCCGATCCAATAGAACACCTCGACATCCGCTCCCTTCCCCACAGGGCTGACAAGCAGCAGATGTTTGTTCACTCCCTGCTTGTCACTGCCAAGGGGAAGAAGCACAGGGAGCTCCCAGATGGGTCCAAGGTAAGGAAACTTCTGAATATCCGCTTTAAAAAACGGCCCTTTATACGTCCAATTCAGCATATCCTGTGACGCAAATGCCAGTGCTGCTCCACCTTCAATTCCGGACCCGACCAGAGCATACCAGCCGTCATCGTCCTTCCATACGAATGGATCTCGGAAATCCCCAAATGCGCCCATTCCCTTCTTCTGCACGATCAACGGCTCTGGATGTTTGACCCACTGAACCAGATCCGGGTTTCCGTCAAGGGTATAAGTGCTTCGGGCAAGCGCTACGCTCTGATTCGGAGAAGCGCTGTCATTACCTGCCGTAAAGAACAAGACAGGAAGTCCGTCAGCATCATAGGTTGCGCTTCCCGACCAGATCCCGTCCGGTGCGAGCTGATCCTTTTCGGGCGCCAGGGCCACGGGTAGATCACGCCAATGCACCAAATCCTGACTTACCCAATGTCCCCAATGGATCTGATGAAAGAACGGCCCCTGCGGGTTATGCTGATAGAACAAATGATATTGCCCGTCAAAATAGATCGGTGCATGAGGTTCGTTCATCCAATGGGCCGGCGGGCTAACATGATATTGCGGTCTGTGCCGATCAAGTAGCAGTGGCGTTCGGTCCAGCTTGATCTCGTCATAGTTTAATTGTGGCCGGATGCCTTCATGAAAGGTATCCAGCACATGCCGATAAGAAGCGGCCACTTCTTCCGCGCTCAGCGCCCGATTATAAATCTTGAGTTCATCAATGATACCGCTAAACATGTGCAGGCTGAACACTTCCGCCAGCAGGCTGCTATGGTTATTCTTGCCGATAAGAAGATCCGTGTCCGCCGCCTCAGCCAGGCGGGAACCACGAGGCACGGCAGCTGAAGCGATTTCACTGCCGTTTAAATACAGCTTGATTTCCCCTTGGTTCCCATCGAACACAGCATTCACGTATGACCATTCATTCTTGGGCAGTTCATGGCCGTCCGGCGACCAAAGTTCCTTCCAGTCTCCTCCTTCCAGCCCGACTTGGAAGGACCAGGAACCGTGACGGAACATGCCGAGCAGATAACCCTGCTTGCGATCCAGGTTGTAGCGGTTCACGATGGCGGACAATTTGCCATCATCCCCCCATTCATAGGAGCGTGGGGCTACCCATACTCCTATGCTTAACGCTGATCGATACTCTGGCTCGGTGTTCTGATTTCCCTCATCGAACGAATGCGCAATGTAAGTCGAATAACCATCGAACAGAAGCCCATTTCCAATTACCCCCTGTCTCCACCGTGGAGGGCAAGGTTGAGTAAACTCCGCTTGGTTAAACACGTACTGGATATTATCCTGGACTTGGGATACGCTCTCCAGAGCGCTTGTACCGGTTCCTTCATTGAAGGCCCAATACATAATCAATCCCCGATTATCGGTTGCATGGCTCATACTTCAACCCTCCTGGATGTCTGCTCCGTTGGACCATTAGGAATATGAATGGAGTTAAGAGCATGCATATAAAACGAGTTCACTACAACTTCCCCTGATTTCGCACTTATCTCAATACGATCCATCGGAGCATCAGGGAATATTTGATCCGTCAGTGCAACCAAGCCCTCATTCGCGTACACTTCAACCGCGTTGCGATCCAGCCAAATATGCAGCTTGATCTTCCCATTCTCCGAAACCATTCTAGCACCGTGCTTGCACGCAAACGACGGGTGGAAATCACTCAGGCCCGATTTCGAGCGGTCGATGAATAGCCATTGGCGCACAGGGTCATAACCGATAATAGTCTCACTTTGCCCAGAGGACTTCATTTTAATATGAACCTCGTCTTCGGAACGAATGTCGATATCCGCTTCAATTTCAAGCAGAACATCATTCGTTTTTTGCGTAAACGGCACCTCTGGCGTAACCTTAACCTCATTCCAGCAGAGCGTTCCTTTCCGCAGCTGCTCTATTTCCCGAACAGGCATTTGGGTCAGAACTACGCCTTCGTCTCGACTGGTCAATGACAAGACGCGAGGCAGAGTCATTGTGCCTCTCCAGGCCCCGGTAGGCGTTTGGTTAGCATATTTCCAGTTGCTCATCCATCCGATGATCACACGTCGTCCGTCCTGCTCAGCTATATCCGACCAGGTGACCCCCGCATAATTGTCCCGGCCATAATCCAGCCACAGGATATGATCGGCCGGATGGTCATTGATGAACGTATTTCCGTCGAACTCTCCGATAAAGTATTGCGTGCGTGAGCCTTCTGGACAGTTGGGATTATCTCCGATGCTTATGATAAGTACCCATTTGGAATGTCCGCTGTCATCAACCGGCAATTCAAAGAGATCAGGGCATTCCCAAACTCCGTCATGCGAGCCTTCACTCTTTCCGAATTCGCCTGACAACGACCATTCACGCAAATTGTCGGAACGATAAAACCGAACGTGGTCTCCCGCGACAAGAGCCATAATCCAGGATGCACTTGGCGAATGCCAGAACACCTTGGGGTCCCGGAAGTCGACCAGATCATGCTCGTCGAGTATTGGGTTCTCCTCATATTTGTGCCAAGTTCGGCCTTTATCGCTGCTGTAAGCCAGGCTTTGCCGCTGGCGAGGTTGTTCGGTCTCCGGACAGCTGTCTGCATGAGTGAAGAGTGCGATCAATCCATGGGAACCATCGAACAGTCCGCTGCTATTATTCCAGTCAACCACACAGCAACCGGAGAAAATAGCGCCATGCTCATCCGGGAACAGAGCGATAGGCATATGCTCCCAATGAACCAGGTCTTGGCTTACAGCATGACCCCAGTGCATTGGTCCCCATTGGTTACTATAAGGATGGTGCTGATAAAACAGATGATAGACTCCCTCGTAATAGACTAATCCGTTGGGATCATTCAACCAATGGGAGTGAGGTGAAAAATGAAAACCCGGCCTAAATCTATCATCATCGTGCTGTTTATTTGTCTCGATTATCTGGGTAATTTCATCTGTCGTCGGCATAGATTGAAGAGCCCCTTTCCGTGTGGTTGCTAATGCACCGCCGGCATTAGCAAAAGTTAGCATACCGATGATTTGCTGTTTGGTCAGCTGATTCAAATAAACACCGGCTTTCAGTATCTTATATAACAAGCAGCCCAGAAAAGCGTCGCCGGCTCCTGTCGTATCAGTGGCCTCTACTTGAAAACCCGGCACATATCCGTCATGATCAGCTAATCGGTAATAGCAGCCTTTTTCCGCTAAAGTTACGAAGATCCCGGCGATGCCGAATTGCTGTTGCAGCTCTAGCGAGCCTTTTTCCACATCAGTTGTACCCATTATAAAGTGGAGCTCATCTTCCGATATTTTCAGGATATCTGCATACTTCATGCCCCAAAGGATATTCTGTTTCGCTTCCTCTTTACTCTCCCATAAAGCAAACCGGATATTCGGATCGAATGAAAGCAGGACTCCTGCCTCTTTAGCCTTCACAACTGCCGCTCTTGTTGCCGTACGGGCCGGCTCATGGGTCATCGACAAAGAACCAAAGTGCAGTGCATGGCAGTTTTCAATCCTATCGAACGGGACATCCTGCGTGCGCAAGTATGTATCCGCTCCTGGTTTCCGGTAGAAGCTGAACGATCGGTCTCCGTTGTCATCCAGATGAACAAATGCCAGCGTTGTATTGGCTTCATCTGTAAACGTAAGCGCAGACACGTCGATGCCGCCGTTCATCAAGGTATCGTGCAGCAAGGAACCGAATTGATCATCCCCAACTTTGCTAATCAATGTCGCTCTAGCTCCTAAACGGGATAGAGCAGCTGCTACGTTAGCCGGAGCCCCTCCAGGATTGCATTCAAACTGCTCGTTGCCTCCCGTGGTACGACCTGATGGCGTAAAGTCTATCAATACTTCCCCAATGGTTATTACATCAAGCACAGTTTTCTCCCCACCTATCGTTTGATTATTTATTTTTTAAATTTGCATTATATCGATCCAACCCTTTTTGATAGATCTCCATTAATTCGTTCAGCCCCATCTTCTCGAGTGTCTTCACATAGCTGTCCCACTTTTCATCTACCTCGCCATCGACGATGAACTTGCCTCTTTGGGTATTTACATATTTAATAAGTTCTGGCTCAATCCGATTGATTTTATCTAGTTCATCCGGTTCAAAGAAGATGCTCGCATAGTTTTCCTTTTTCATATATGGAGTGTAATATTTCTCCAAATACTCAGCACGCTTCTGAGCTCGGGGTTCCATATCAACAACTTTTCCGAAGTCATCGAAAGTAATGACGCCCGGATTTCCTGTGCCTGGAGCCACTTTTTGACGGAATTCACCTGCGGAGACTCCCTTGGGAAGCGGCAGGTTCACCAATTTTCCTTTTTCGTCCTTCTTGAATACGACATCCAACGGACCCCAGTGAATTTGAGCCGCCATGTAAGGGTCATACTGTTGATCGATCCAACGCATCGTCATTGCCGGATAACGGTTCTCCTTTGTAATCACGAAGCTACCTCGTCCCGGACCGCCGCCGTTGTTGCGACCAATCATTTGATCTCCATTTGGGCCTTTAAGCGGGGGCAGCAGAGCATAATCCTTACTACGCTCCGGTCCGACAACTTCTTCGACTTCCCACCAAACGTAGGAGCCGAGCGTTTCATCTGGTGTTTTGCCTTTTGCTAAATACTGAGCGGCATCCTGGGTGAACGATTCAGGGTCAATCAGCCCCTGCTTATACCAGTTATCATGAATATATTTTAATGCTTCCTTATATTGAGGTTGCGTAGCGGTAAAGATCACTTTACCTTCGCGGACGATCCGATGTTCCAAATTATCCGGAAGACCGAAAGCTCCGAATATGCCAGCAATGTCACTACACCACTGCATGTGCATAAAGCTTAATGGGATTTCATCAGCCTTGCCATTGCCGTTCGGATCCTTCGTTTTAAAGGCAATCAAAGCCTGCGTGTATTCGTCCAGCGTTTGAGGTAATTTTAAGCCCAGTTTATCGAGCCAATTTTTATTGATGACGTGAAAGAAGGGGTTGGTATCGAGCTTATTCTCTTCCCACGACGGCAGCCCATAGATGTGACCGTCTGGCGCTGTGATGGCTAGTTTAATATCAGGCCGTCGATCGAGAAGCATCTTCAAATTAGGTGCATATTTATCAATTAAATTCTCCAGCGGAATAATGGTTCCGTCTTTACCGTAATTGATTAGATCGTAATCTGTGAATCCAGCTCCGTAAAAGGCATCTGGCAAATCTCCGCTGGCCAACAACAAATTTTTCTTCTCTGCAAAGTCAGTGTCTGGAATGTTTTCCCAATCAATTTTTACGTTTGTTTGTTTTTCCAGCCGCTTAAATATTTCCATTTTCGAGTAATCTGGCGCTAAAGCAGCTTTTGGGGATACCATCTTTAATGTCACCGCTTCTTTAACAATCGGAAGACCGGTTTTATTAAAATTTGCATCCTGATCTGGATTCACCGTCTGATTTTTTGACTCGCCTCCGCCTCCCGAACATCCGCTAAGAGCAAACATTCCAGCCAGCATTAGAATTCCAGCCCTTTTGAATAATTTCATCGTACATAACCTCCTTATGTCAGTCCACAAGCTGAGAACTTCCCTTGTCCTTGTTATTTACTTGTCTGAATGCTGAATTTAGGTATTCTGTTGCACATTCCCCCTTTCAGGCACCATGACAATGTTAGCCTTTGATCGAGCCGATCATCACGCCTTTAACAAAGTATTTTTGCAGGAAAGGATACAAAATCAGCAACGGTAGGCTGGATACCATGATGACACCATATTTGATAAGCTCTGTAACGCGCATCTTCGCTGCATAGGATTCCACGTCTATCATCATGCTCGAGTTGGCCTGATTCTGGACAAGAATGTTGCGAAGGACCAGTTGTAATGGATACTTGCTTTCATCGTTCAAGTAAATCAAAGCGTCAAAGAAACCATTCCAGAACCCGACAACATGATACAGTACCATTACGGCTATAACGGACTTAGACAAAGGTAATACGATGCTCCAAAAAAATCTGGTATTGGAACAACCATCAATGGAAGCGGCCTCCCACATTTCATCCGGGATGGTCGACTGAAAAAAAGTCCTTACGATAATGACATTGAACACACCTCCCGCTCCAGGAATAACAAGTGCCCAGATCGTATTCAGCATGTGAAGATCTTTAATCAGCAAATAGGTCGGGATCAACCCCCCACTAAAAAACATGGAGATCAGTAAAAACCACATTATCACCGACTTTCCTGCCAGTCCTTTACGAGCTAACGGGTAAGCTGCACATATGGTCACGGCAACTCCGATTAATGTTCCTAGACTCGCATATAAGATCGAATTGGCATATCCAATCCATATAGATGAATCGCTGAATATTCGCCCGTATCCATCCAGCGTAAAACCCTTTGGAAAGAACCATACTTCACCTGAGTAGATGAGATTGGGGTCACTGAGTGAAGCAATCAATACAAAATACAGCGGGAATAATACAAGCAACATAACTATGGTCAGCATGACGTAGTTGACGATGTCAAACCACATGTCTCCCTTGCTTTTTCTCTTTAATAATTGATTCAAAATGAACTCCCCCTTACCACAGGCTGGTTTCCGTCAATTTTTTTGCGATCCGGTTGACGGTGACTATCAGGATAATATTTACAACTGAATTAAACAGGCCAACTGCTGTAGAAAAGCTGTATTGTGCTTTTTGAATCCCGATTTCATAAACATAGGTCGGAATGATATTGGAGGTGGCATAATTCAAATCGTTCTGCATAAGGAAAGCCTTTTCAAAACCGATACCCATAATGTTACCGAGTGCGAGAATCAATAAGATGACGATCGTCGGCAAAATGCTTGGAATATCCACATGCATTACGCGCTTCCATTTGCTTGCTCCATCCATGATCGCGGCTTCATGCAATTCTGGATTGACCCCTGCCAGCGCAGCAAGGTAAATGATGGTAGCAAAACCTGTCTCTTGCCAAACCCCTGATAAAATATACAAAGGGCGGAACCACCCTTCGTCGGCCAAGAACATAATGGGGTCCCCTCCAAACCAAGTGATGATGTGATTCACAATTCCGCTGTTTGGAGACAGAAAAACATTAAGCATACCGACGAGCACTACGGTCGAAATAAAGTGTGGTGCATAAATTACAGTTTGTACAATTTTCTTGTATCTCTTGGCCAGCATCTGATTGAGCATAATCGCTATAATAATCGGAGCTGGGAAGCTAAATACAAGCGATAGAACACTGAGTGTAAGCGTATTAGTCATGATCGTCCAGAAGTTATAGGAATCGAAAAAATCAATAAAGTGCTTAAAGCCTACCCACTCGCTTCCCCAGATTCCCCGACTTGGTGAAAAATCCTTAAAAGCAATTTGTATTCCATACATTGGATAGTACTTAAATACGAGATAAATAATAATGATTGGCAGCAAAAACAGATATAGTTCATAGTCACGTTTGATCTGGTTCCATATTTTGCGATTTGGCTTGATCGTAGAATGATCCCACTCACTAGTTCTTGAATTCACCATTACACTCCCTTTCTTGTAAAAGAATATTTTCATTTTTGAAACGTTTCCAATTTATTAAAAGAAAAACGTCAGCCGGTGATCCATACCATAAATCCACCGAATGAGCTAAAGTTTTTCCAAAGTCAAAAACAACCTTGCCTAAGATAGCAGGAGACGATACATTTGCTGATCCAAACTTATTCCTTGGATCTTTTAACAGAGTAGTCTGATTGTCAAATGAAACGTTTCCAATTTATTATAAAAAAAAAAGGCGAGTTTGCAGATCCAGACTGAGATCCAACTGAATGAGCTAATATTTATACAATAAAACTCATGTCGTTTCGCCTTGCCTGAAGATAACGGGGAGACGATACACTTGCTGATCTAAAGTTATACCATCCATCTTTTGATACAGTAGTCTGATTGTCAGACGTGCCATCTCCTCAACTGGCTGCCTAATTGTAGACAATATCGGATGAAAATAACGATGATCCTGAATGCCGTCATAACCGATGACCTTTACATCTTCTGGAACTCGAATACCCTGCCTACCTGCTCTTTCTATATATTTGGCGGCAAACATATCGGTAATAGCGAAAATGCCATCCACATCCCGATGCTTAGATAGAAATTCGCCAAAATAGGCTTCGTCGTCCACAATAGGATCTGGTTTCTCGTATACAACATGGTCTACACCCAATTTTTTCGCCTCATCAATGAAACCTTTTCTTCGATTCATGGTTTCACTAAAAATTGAAGTTACACTTCCTATAAAGGCCGGTTTTTGGGCCCCTGCCTTAACAAGTTCCCTCAAAGCTAGACGGCCTCCCTCATAATTATCTGAGGTCACACAAGTGATTTTTTTGTTGAAATGTCTGTCAATACTTAGAATCGGAATGTCATTGCTTACGCTATTTTCTATATCATTGTAAGTAATGCCGACAATACCAGCCACTTTGTTTTGACGTAGCATATCCAGGTAATACAGTTCCTTTTCTGGCTTGCCGCCGCTATTACATAACATGAGCTTAAAGCCTTCCCGATCTAACTCATCCTCAATGTAATAAGCCAGTTCAGAAAAAAAAGGATGCCAGATACTTGGAAGCAGCAAGGCTACCATCTTGGATTTCCTCATTTTAAAATTTCGAGCGACTTCATTAGGAAAATAATTCAGTTCTTGTATAGCTTTCTCCACTTTCCTTCGTGTATCTGGTTTTACAGAGCCCGAGTTATTAATAACGCGGGACACCGTTCCCACAGCAACACCAGCTATCTTAGCTACATCTCTAATACTTGGCATTTAACCCCCCCATATCTCTTATGGGAATTATAATAGCACGAAGTTGGAAACGTTTCAATAATCTTTGAAGCGCTTTTTTTCTAACTTTCTTCATTGCTACCCCGCATTTGAGTTTCGTGCCACCTGATTCAATCGAACCGCTGAGGAGTACCAACTCCATTCCGGCGGGACGGGGATCTTTTTGTCATCGATACTATTGAGTCAATCGACCCCCTAATCATTAACGTAGTGTTTGCGTGACCCTTCTTTTTTCTTTTAAGCCGCTTTAAAACAAGGCTGCCGAAATTTTCGGCAACCTGTTACTATCTTCAAGACCCTATTTTCATTGATCGCTCCGGATCAACCGCCGAATTTGATACAAATCGCCCTCCATGCGGAATTCGCCTGGAGCCATTCCTGTATACTTTCGGAACACTTTGCCGAAATAATTCGCATTCGAGAAACCGGACTGTTCCGCCACCTGCTCCAATGTCAGATTTGCGGGCTCCAGCAGAAGAGCAGCCGCTCTTTCCAACCTCATACGAGTTAAATAGCGGCCGGGAGAGAGGCCAAGCTTGCGCTCAAACTCACGGGTGAGATGAAATTTAGAACATCCGGAGACCTCCGCCATGTCCTGAAGGCCAATGCTCCGATGCAGATTACTGTCAATGAAGGTCTTACAGCGTTCTACAATCGGAGGCAATGGGACGCTGCTGGCAAGAGTGACAAGATGACTCGCTAGTGACATGGCCAGTGAATAAGCAGCCCGTGAGCACTGATACATATCGCGGTAGCTGTTCTCAATAGCTTCCCGATAAGTCACCCACAGGAGATGCTCCAAATCGGTCCCCGGCTCAATCCGGAAAATGTAGCCGCTTATGTCCAGCCATTCCTGGAGGAGATGCAGCGCCAAGTGTGACAGTTCGAAGTAAAGCACTTCCCATCTGGGAGAATCAGAGGGGAGACGGTAGATATGGTCGCCCGGAACATCAGCCAGAAAAGCATCCCCCGGCTCGAGGGAATGTCTCCTCCCCCCCGTTTCAATCTCACCGCGACCATTCAATGTATATTGAAGCACACAATGGTCTCCGGTACGGTTCCGTCCATCCCAGATATAATCATGCGAAGTAATCAGCTCATATCCAGCACCTTTTAACAAGATATAGGGCATAGGTGTTATAAAGTGAAAAGATATCGAGGACTGCTTCTCTTTCCCGTTTCCCTCCCCATGATTCACAGCAATATTTCACCCTCCTCAATTTATAAAGTTACTCTTGTTTCGGTTCTTCTGCACCTTTACGCTAATGATGAAGACGAATTTTCTATAATCAGTTATTTCATACGCTTACTAAATTATAACACTAAAAGGAGCACGATTTCACTTATGGGCATTCACTACGATGAGAAGCGCATGGTATTTCACCTGCAAACCCCCGGTTCCAGCTACTGCATTCAGATTGTTCGCGACGGCTACCTTGGGCATTTATACTGGGGACGACGAATCGCCATCTACCAGGATTCTGTACCTTTTGATTTTATCGATCGGGGCTTTTCGCCGAATCCTGACCCTGCTGACCGAAGGTTCTCCTTGGACAACCTTCCGCAGGAGTATCCGGGTTACGGGAACGGCGATTTTGGCATACCCGCCTATCAGGTCGGCCAGTCTAATGGATCTGAAATCTGTGATTTCCGTTACCAGACTCATCGGATATTCGCCGGCAAGCCAAAGCTTCCAGGTCTTCCTGCCACTTACATCGAGAGGGAGGACGAAGCGGATACGCTGGAGCTTGTGCTTGAAGATGCACTGACCGGTCTGCGTGCTACCTTAATTTATACTGTCTTTAACAAATACGACGCCATCGCTCGGTCGGTTCGTTTCGACCATACCGGCTCCGACAATCTGGTCCTTCTTCGCGCGCTCAGCGCCAGTATCGATTTCAGAGATGACGAGTATGACATGTTGACCTTCTACGGTACGCATACCAATGAGCGAAATATTGCGCGGAGACCCCTTATGCCCGGCATCCAGAATGCGGAAAGCCGGCGAGGTGCCAGCAGTCCCCAGCAGAATCCGTTTCTGGCCCTGCTTCGTCCTGGCGCTGATGAAGACAATGGCGAGGTATACGCGCTCAATCTCGTTTACAGCGGAAACTTCATAGCCCAGGCCGAGGTTCAGCAGTACCGGACGACTCGGTTGTCGATCGGCATCAATCCGTTTGGCTTCTCCTGGCAGTTGGCTCCCGGAGAAAGCTTTCAAACGCCCGAGACCGTCATGGTATACTCTGCACAAGGCTTGGGCGGGATGTCTCGCGTCTTTAATAGGCTCTACCGCACGCGGCTCAGTCGCGGCAAATTTCGTGACGCCGAACGGCCGATTCTAATTAATAACTGGGAGGCCACCTACTTTGACTTTAACGCCGACAAGATCGAAGCGATCGCCCGCGAAGGGAAAGAACTTGGTATGGAGCTCTTTGTCCTGGACGACGGTTGGTTCGGCAAGCGGGACAATGATTTGAGTTCCCTGGGCGACTGGACCGTTGACCGTCGCAAGCTTCCGGAGGGGCTGGACAATCTGGCCCGGCGGATAACCGGAATGGGCATGCAGTTCGGTCTGTGGTTCGAACCGGAGATGGTCTCACCGGACAGCGAACTCTACCGGCGCCATCCCGACTGGTGTCTTCATGTGACAGATCGTCCCCACACGGTGGGGCGAAATCAGCTTGTTCTCGATCTGTCGCGGCGGGATGTATGCGACTATATTGTTGGAGCGCTGTCCGATGTTCTGTCTTCCGCACCGATTACTTATGTCAAATGGGACATGAACCGCCATTTGACGGAGATCGGCTCTGCCCTGCTTCCGGCGGAGCGCCAGCGCGAAACGGGACACCGGTATATCCTCGGTCTGTACAGGGTATTGGACGAGCTCACTTCCGTCTTTCCGGATGTACTGTTCGAGAGCTGTTCCAGCGGAGGAGGGCGCTATGATCCCGGCATGCTCTATTACATGCCGCAAACGTGGACAAGCGACAATACCGATGCGATCAGTCGGCTAAAAATCCAGTACGGCAACAGTATGGTCTATCCGGCTGTGTCTATGGGCGCTCATGTTTCGGGTGTACCGAATCATCAAGTCAACCGGGTTACTCCTCTTGACACCCGAGGACATGTCGCGATGTCGGGAAACCTTGGCTACGAACTCGATCTTACCAAGATGTCGCCGCAGGAAAAGATAGCGATCAAGTCCCAAGTTGCGCTATATAAAGCAATTCGCCCCCTTATCCAATTCGGAGAATTTTATCGCATTTTAAGTCCGTTCGAGGGCAACGAGGTGGCCTGGGCCTTTGTTTCTGATGACCAGAGCGAAGCTGTACTTGCTTTCTTCCGAGTGCTGAGCCAGCCGGGTGAAAGGGTGCCTATTCTGAAATGCAAAGGATTGAATTCGCGTTACCTGTACCGCCATCACGAAACTGGAAAGATATACGGAGGTGACGAGCTGATGTACGCCGGTTTGACACTTCCAAGAATAAAAGGGGATTTTATCAGCCTGTTCTGGCGGTTTAGTAAGATCGACGAGCAATGAATGTATCAAAGCAAAAAAATTAGAAGTCCAACAGAAAGCAGGGCCTGAAATCATGAGATTTCAGGCCCTGCTCGCTATGCCCCTTCGCCGTGGTTATATTATTTTGAGAAGCAGAAATCAACTGGCAAATGTGCTGTAACAGCTTGCCGGTTCTCCGATAAATCCAAGCTACACCATCATTTTAAGTGAACACGAAGCAGTGGGGACACCGTCTACCACCCCAGCGCCTTCCATCGTCTCCACCGGTTTCACCATTTCCTGGTCGTCCGGGACCAACACTGGTGTGATCACCGGAAAGCCCGCCTGCTCGATTTCGGAAATATCAAATTCCAGCAGCTGTCCTTTCTTGATTTTGTCACCGGTCTGAACTCGTAGGGTAAACCCTCTTCCCTTCAACGACACCGTATTAATGCCAACGTAAATCAGCAGTTGAATACCGCTAGCATGCTCCAGCAGCAGCGCGTGATTACTACGGCCGAACGCATGCGCTACTATTCCGTCAAACGGCGCGTAGACTTTACCTTCCCGGGGCTTAATGGCTATTGACCTCGCGGCCATCATCTACGAACACTTCTACAGATGATGTATCCATAAACAAATGCAGCTTGACAGCCAAAGGATTCAGCTTGCAGCTTCGGACCGTACCAAATTCTTCTGCAATCGGCCTTCCGGACAGCGTTCGATCCAGCATAAGCCTAGATTCCCTGGTGTTGCATACCAGATTCGTCCCTTCTGCTTCTTCTGTTCTCAGTCTAATACCATATTCGACGGCGTCTACATTATTGAATTCTATTATCAGCTCGTAACGTGAGCCGGCAAAACCGGCCGGACTAAGCGTATCGTTTGAAATTTTCCCGTCCGCGAACCTTTCCCTTCCCGTCTCCACATTCAGTGGATCACCGATTACATAACCCGACGGTAAATATTACCAGGGTCGTTCAGCTTTGCTCCCTGCGGACAGAAGCAGAGAACCCCCTGGCCGTCAAATTCAAAATAATCCGGACATTCCCACATATAGCCGAAATCGGACAAACGGGTATGCAGTTCGCCAACCTCTTCCCATTTGTAAAGATCAATGGAGCGATAGAGCATGGCTCAGCCGGTAAGATTGGAACGTTGCGCTCCAAACGGCATAAAAGCAATCTTTCTGTTTCCATACTTTGGGGTCGCGACAATGATCGGTATACCCGGACGGAGGTCCGCTTATAACCGGGGAGGAGAACTTGTGTATACGTCCATCTCTCTCCATTTGAGCCATACACTGATAAGGCACTCGCTCCCAACTCTTATCATGTGTATTGCCGGTGTACCTGAGGTACAATCGCCCATTGTGTTCGATTGCACTGCCCGAGTATACTCCATGACTGTCAAAATCCCGGTCCGGTTTTAACGCCACTCCCCGGTTCGTCCAGTGAACGAGATCCCGAGAGCTGGTATGATACCAATATTTGAGACCATGCACAGTACCGAGAGGAAAACATTGATAGAACAAATGATACTCTTCATGAAAAAAAGCAAATCCATTCGGGTCGTTCAGCAACCCTGTCTCAGGCTGGATATGATACCCCTGGCGCCAGGGGCACCTTGCCACTCTGGCGGCCAGACCGGAGATTTCCTCCGTATTGGTATCTTCTAATCTTCTGTATCTCTCTTCTTTTGTCCACTCCACAGCAACCTCCTTACTGCAAAATAGTTCCAAGCATGCTTAAACTTACGGTCGATCCGCTGCTTCGCTTGAAGTCTCCCCTGAGGCTGACGCATTTTTCCGCTTGCCCCAGAGCAGGGTGATGAGAAACGTAACCAGAAAGCTGATGCCCATGCCGATACAGAAATCAGCGATGGACTGTGGACGGATTGCGATAATACCGGGTAGCGCCGCCGGTCCCATTGAAATGGACAGCACATGTGCGTAAGCAATATAGGCGGAAGCCAGGCCGGAACCGATCATCGCAGCAATGAACGGGTAGCGAAGCTTCAGGTTGATTCCGAACATTGCAGGTTCGGTAATACCGAGCAGCGCGGATATGCCGGCAGCTGAGGCGATACTCTTCGTCTTGCTGTTGCGTGTGATGAGAAAGACGGCCAGCGTAGCCGCGCCCTGAGCGATATTCGCCATCGAGGCAATCGGAAGCAAGAAGGATCCGCCCGTCTTAGCAACGTCCGACAATAGTTGGGTATCCACAGCGAGGAAACTGTGATGCATTCCCGTTATGGCAATCGAAGAATAGAAAAAACCGAAAATACCTCCTCCAATGAAACCCGTCGTATCATAGAGCCAGAAGAGACCATCTGTCAGTCCGTTGCCCGCGGCGCGAAGGACCGGTCCAACAACAGCAAAGGTCAAGAGGCCGGTAACGAGGACAGACAGCAAGGGAGTCAACAGATTATCAAGATAAGATGGAATTACCTTTCGCAAATTTTTCTCGATTACCGATAAAATATAGGATACGGCCAGTACTGGCAGAACCGTTCCCTGATAGCCAACCTTTTCGATTGAGAAACCGAACAGTTGCCAGGTGGGTACTGTCCCATCTACAAGTGCCTGGCCGTAGCTGTAACCATTAAGCAGATCGGGATGAACCATAATCATGGCCAGCGCCGCACCCAAATAAGGATTTCCACCAAACTTGCGAGTGGCCGAGAAGCCGATCAGGATGGGAAGGAAAACAAAAGGAGCGTTGGCGAATAAATTAATAATGCTTGCCCAATCGGCAATACCAGGGTACATTTCGACCAGAGACCTGGGACCAAACAGATTGCTGGCAGTCAGAACATTGTTGATCCCCATTAATAGACCCCCGGCAACAATCGCCGGAATGATCGGAACAAAAATGTCGGAAAGTGCTTTCACAAGTCGTTGAAGCGGATTCATTTTAGCTGCTCCTGCCGTCTTTACATCGCCGGTGGACATTTCTCCGAGACCCGTAAGTTTGGCGAACTCGCCATACACGTTATTTACAATCCCGGCTCCAAGGATAATTTGATATTGCCCTGCTATAGAAAAAGTCCCTTTAACAACGTCCATTTGATCAAGCGCTTTTTGATCAAGCAAAGATTCATCTTCAAGAACGAGCCGCAATCGCGTCGCACAATGAGCAGCTGCCGTTATGTTTTCCTTACCTCCCAGGGCATCCAGGATGTCAGCTGCAACTTGCTTGTAATCCATATTTCTCTCCTCCTAATATTATGAAACCGGTTCCAATTTAATTAAAAAAAATGTTCGTTACCGACATTGGCCGGTAATTTTTGTTCGAAAACAACTGCCCCCCCTATTACTTTCTCCGAAGAAGGTTATTGCCCCACTTCACCACTTCTCGCTCCCTTCAATAAGCCCCTTTTGACCACCCGTAGGATTGGATGGACATACAACCCTTGCCATAGGAAAAAAATTGCTCAATTCAAAATGTTTGTTTTATATTAAATTTTGTAAGGGGGCTGTTATTTGATAATAAAACACTATCCATGTCATCCTCAATGGTAAGTTAATGCGATGGCAGGGTAAAAAATTGCCCCTTCATTAACACAAAAATCCACCGCAGAAAATAAAGGGTCGTTGCTGCTTCCAGCCCGGTTTTCCTACACTCTGACCTGAACAGACTGAAACACGAGGATTATTTGCTAAATCCATAAGAGTGCTTGCCTGCCAATCGTCAGGAAAGAATTTAAGCATCTCTTGGCAGAACAATGTGGGTTCTTACGATATTCAGGAATCGGTTTATTGAATACTTAAAGCCTCCGTTTCGTCTCCGGTGAGTCCTTCGTCTTCATCATCTACCATCGTCTCTACCCAATTAATGTCTGCAAAAGCTATCTTCATGTACTCCATCAGTACGCGCTGAGCATTGAATCCTACCTCATCAATCATAGATTCCTTAGTAAAGTTTTCTGCAACTAACCAATCAAAAAACATAATATAGTCATGGCAATAGTTCAGAAGCACTGATAAACCTCCCCACCTATAAGTTCATCACTTTGGTCGTTTGATCAATGATGAAACTGAAATCACCTCTTGCAAGTGGGGAATTATATATTATTATACAATTTTGTCTATGTATTCCATAAAAGAATTCTCCTTGGACGCAAACCATCATTCTGAATCCATTACTATAGAAAAAAGCCGCCATTAAGGGCGACTTTCTACATCCTATGTTCTGTCCTCCAAGAGCTTCAATCTTAATTTGATCGCCCACCATCAATAAAGGTTGTTTTTCAATCTGGGCACATTAATGTTCTCTAGGTGATAACGGGTTGCAAATGAATGTCTCAGAGAATGCACGGATAAAGCTGGTTTTCCAAAAGCTGAAGCATATTTTTCAATCAGTTTCTCATTGGTTAAGCAGAGATGCTCTTCATGAACAGCTATTATTGTCATCAGAAATTTTCGTCCATATCGAAATAGAAATCAGGTTCTCTCCCGTTTCCGGTAACTGTTTCTGGAACGGTACTGCTGCGGAGATCTTGCCGGATAACGTGCGGGAAAAGAAAACATATGGACCAGATGGGTAAACGGAATGGAAGCGAACAGAAGAAACGCCAGGATGATGTGAAGCTGAAACACGAAAGGAACCATGTGCATCAACCCGTATTGCGGATTAAAGGTGAACAGGCTGCGAAACCAAGGCCCGATGGTCGTACGGTATTCATAGGCCACCACAGTCGTATTATACACGATGGTCATATAGGTACCGATGGCTGCGATGATCAGGACTAAAATCACTGCAAAATAATCACCAAAACCCGCATGGGCCCTTACCCGACGGTTAAGGATTTTGCGCATAAGCAGAAGAACCAGACCGATGACGACCATCAGACCGGCAAAGCCGCCCCCCGCGATCGCAAATATATGATAGGTCTCATCGGATATGCCGAAGAAATGATAAACACTGCGCGGGATCAACACACCCATGATATGGCCAACAAACGCGAAAATAATCCCGTAATGGAACACAGTCGAACCGATTCTGAGCCATCTTTTTTCAAAAATCTCCGTAGAAGGCGCCGTCCAGCTGACCTGACGAAAAGCAAACCGATAGAGCAAGCCGAAGATCATCACCGCCAAGGTAAGATAGGGAAACACGACCCACCAAAAGATACCAGTCATCATTATACCCCCATTCCATTGCACGTTTTATAGACAGGTAAGCCTGAATCACTACGAGCCGTACCGTCCATGCCAAACAGGATAGGGTAAGGCAGTTCATCCAGATCGGCGCTCTCCCGCTTGCTCTCCAGCATGCGAATTTCTTCTTCCGTAGGGACCTCGAAAACATCGGTCATCAGAAAGTTCAACAACTCGGAATAGGGACTGTCTTCAGACAGATGCTTCCGAATCCGCTCTGTGGCTGCGGCCAGCCGGAGTTCAAGCGCGCGTACATGAACATTGTCGGACCTTACGGCCAGCAGCTCGTACAACAGCGGAATGAAGTCGCACAGCTCCCCGCTCGGCATCATAAAGCCCGCATCCCGGACAATATGCTGAAGCAAAATCAGAGCTGCCCCACGTTCCCGACTGTCACCCAATTCATGAGCGGTCAGATAGAGTCCGGTCTTTTCCTTCCAATCGAACGTCCAAACATAAATTTCCTGAAGCTCCTTGGGAGGAACCGAGAAGATAGCCTCGGCCGCCTGGCCAAACCTGCTCGCCAGCTCATTATCTTTCATTTCCTCTTGGACAGCTGAAAGCAGTTCCTCCTTCATTTCCTGAAAATCCTCACAGGGATATCCTAGCAATCTGGCGCAGGCCGCCAGCAAAACGGGCTTATGTTCCATCATCCATGTCCTCCCTTGCGAAAAGATGTGACGTGACCGCGCTTGACGGGGTAATGGATTCGATGCTGCAGGCCCCCTGCTTGTAATGAAGCTCTTTCGCGCCATCCATTTCCCTCCGAGCGGTTGGGATCACAAACCTTTCGTTATATTTGGCAACAGCGAACAATCGGGTCATCTCTTCAATTTCCTCCACTGTAATTCCCGCCTCTCCCAAAAGCTGGCTGTGTCTGAGATCATCCATGCCGCCAACGGCTTGCTGCCGCCTATGTACACGCATGGCGGTCATTTTAAGCAACACTCTACGGATGACGGAGGTATCCCCTGCCGTAAGCAGAGATGCCAGATACTCCATTGGAATCCGCATTTGATCGACGGCGGGAATATAGTGATCGGTCTGAAGCTCGTCTTCTTCAATATGGTTCATAATCGGGCTAAGCGGTGGAACATACCACACCATAGGGAGCGTGCGGTATTCCGGATGAAGTGGCAGAGCAACCTTCCACTTCATGGCAAGCTTGTAGATCGGCGAGCGCTGTGCCGCATCGATCCAGGAATCGTTGATCCCGCTTCTTCTCGCCTCCTTGATCACTTCCGGCTCGAAGGGGTCAAGGAACACCGAAAGCTGGGATTCATACAAATCCTGCGGATTCTCCACGGAAGCTGCCGCCTTGGCTCGATCTGCGTCATAGAAGACGACACCGATATAGCGAATCCGGCCCACACAGGTTTCCGAGCAAATCGTGGCCATGCCCGCTTCTGTCCGCGGGTAGCAGAAATTGCATTTTTCCGCCTTGTGCGTATTCCAGTTGTAGTATACCTTGTGGTAGGGACAGCCATTGGTACAGAATCTCCACCCCCTACAGGCGTCTTGATCTACAAGTACAATGCCATCCTCCTCCCGCTTGTACAGAGCTCCGGATGGACAGGAAGCCACGCAGGAAGGGTTCAGACAGTGCTCGCAAATGCGGGGCAGGTACATCATGAACGTCTTCTCATACTCCATGGCGATCTGTTCCTGAAGCTGCTTGACATTCGGGTCCAGCGGTACGATCTCACTTCCGCCAGCCAGGTCGTCATCCCAGTTCGGGCCCCATTCCGGCTTGTCTATATATTCTCCGGTAATCAGTGATACAGGCCGCGCGACCGGAAGATGCTTCCGCTTGGGGCTATGAATCAAGTTATCGTAATCATAGGTCCACGGCTCATAGAAGTTGTCCAGGCTGGCCATATTCGGATTGTAAAAAATATTCGCCAGTTTGGTGATTGGCCCCCCCGCCCGGAGTGCCAGCTTTCCGTTGCGCAGAACCCACCCGCCTTTAAATTTCCTCAGGTCTTCCCATGCCCGAGGGTAACCGGGACCCGGCCGGGTTTCCACATTGTTGTACCACATGTATTCCGTTCCGGGCCGATTGGTCCACGTGTTCTTGCAGGTCACCGAACAGGTATGGCAGCCGATGCATTTGTCCAAGTTCATGACCATGGCGACTTGCGCTTTAATCCTCAAGCCAGTCAACCTCCTTCAACGGTCGGATGATTGTCATCGTATCTCTCTGACTTCCTGTCGGCCCGTAATAATTGAACCCGTAGCTCAATTGGGCATAACCTCCGATCATATGTGTCGGCTTCATCGTAATCCGAGTCACACTGTTATGGGTACCGCCGCGCTGCTTGGTGATAGAGGTGCCCGGCACGCCAAGCGTGCGATCCTGGGCATGATACATATAAGCGATCCCCTCCGGAATCCGGTAAGTCAGCACCGCTCTTGCTGCGATGACTCCATTCCGGTTATATACCTCAATCCAATCGTTATCCTTGATCCCGATTGAAGCCCCGTCTTTTTCGTTCAGCCAGACGACCTGCCATCCGCGGAACAGCGTCGACATTTGATTGGTGTCGATGAACATCGTATGAATTCCCCATTTTTGGTGCGGGGTCAAATAACGGATCGTCATCGTTTTCCCATTCGCTGGCACTTCTTTCTCACCCTTAAAAAAAGGAACGTGCTCCAGCGGCGGCAAATAAAGCGGCAGCCCTTCACCGAAATCCAAAATCATCTCATGGTCCAGATAAAAGCTTTGTCTGCCTGTTAAAGTACGCCATGGAATGCTGTACTCCGTATTTAAGGTAAAGGGCGAGTATCTCCGATTGTCCTTCTCCAAGCCACTCCAGACCGGAGTTGAGATCGTATGCCGGGGCTGAGCAGTAATATCCAGAAGTGTGAAAGCCTCTTCTTCCCGAGGTTTTGAGATGTCCTCCAGCTTTTTGCCGGTTTTGGTCTCTAACGAACGCCAGCCTTCCACGGCCCGTTCTCCGTTCGTGGCGCCAGACATCAGCAGAATCGCTTCGATTACCTGTTTATCCCGGAATAGATCCGGCTGTCCTTTGCCAATCCCCTCATGTTTCGATGCCCCCAGCCGCTCCATGAGCTGGCCGTACACCTTGTCGCCGGGAATTTTAATCCCCTTTGTTCCATAGCCCTTTTTAATGTTCGGTCCGATGGTAATCATTTTTCCATACACGTTCGGATAGTCACGCTTCACCAATAAAAAATGGGGCATCGTTTTGCCGGGCACTGCCTCCGTCTCTCCCTTGCGCCAATCGCGGATTTTTCCGTGAACTTGGGCGATTTCATCTGGACTGTCATGTCCGAGCGGAGTCATGAGAACATCCTCGCAGGCTGGCAAATGTTTCTCTGCCAATTGGGAGAACGTTTTGGCGATTTCCCGAAAAGCGTCCCAATCGCTTTTGCTTTGCCAAGGTGGTTCAATAGCTGGATTAAACGGATGGACAAACGGATGCATATCGGTCGTGCTTAAATCGTATTTTTCGTACCAGGTCGCTGCTGGCAGCACGATATCCGAAAACAGCCCTGAACTCGTCATTCTAAAATCCATGCTGATGAACAAATCGGTTTTGCCTTCCGGCGGAACATCATCCGTCTTCACCGTCTCCGGCCGCCACGAATGGCTCGGGTCCGTCAACACCTGATTGTCCGTCCCGATCAAATGCTTGGCAAAGTATTCATGCCCTTTACCGCTATCGCCAAGCAGATTGGACCTCCAGTTGAAAAAGACACGCGGGAAATTGTTCGGATCATTGGGGTGCTCCACCGCAAAATCTAGCTCTCCCTCTTTAACCATTCTCGCAATTTCCTGTACGGCCTCCTGATCGTCCGAAAACCCTTTTTCTCGAACCTGTCTGGCCACATCGATGGAGTTCTGGTTGAATTGCGGGAATGAAGGCAGCCACCCGAGCCTTACGGCCAGAGCATTGACATCCGCAGGATGCATATGGTTAAACCGCCCGCCCCAGGATGGTTTCTGCTCCTCATTGACCTTGGCCTCATAGCGGAACTGCTCCGTCGCGAAGTAGAAGAAGGAGGTTCCGTTTTGTAAGCGGGGAGGCTTGATCCAATCTCCTGCAAATGCGATCTGCTGCCACCCCTCCACTGGCCTCACCTTTTCCTGACCTACGTAATGGGCCCATCCGCCGCCATTTACTCCCTGGGAGCCCGTGAGCAGAACCAAATTCAGAATGGAACGGTAGATTTGGTCGCTGTGATACCAATGATTCGTTCCTCCGCCCATGGCGATCATCGATTTTCCACCTGTCTTGGCCGCATTTTCGGCAAACTCCCTCGCTACCTGAATGCAATGAGATTTCTTGACGCCAGTAATCGCCTCCTGCCAAGCCGGAGTGTAAGGCTTCGGATCGTTATAATCGACCGGATAATCGCCTTGCAGTTGCTGTCTGGGTACACCCACATGAGCCATCATAAGGTCATAAACCGTCACGACTTTGAGCGTCCTGCCTTCCACACTCGGCAAATGCTTTACAGGAACTCCACGCCGAACTGTCCCTCCCTCCGATTCCACGAAATAAGGAAAGTCAACGGGAGCCACTTCATCCGCCGCATCAATAAATGACAGCAGAGGATCCACTACTGTCCCGTCAGGATTTTCGAGATCCAGGTTCCACCTGCTGTCCTGATCCCAACGGAAGCCCTGGCTGCCGCTCGGAACCATCGGCGCTCCTGATGCCTCGTCCCAGACTACCGTTTTCCATTCGGCCAACTCCTGGACATCTCCCAAGTCGGAGGCCCGGAGGAAGCGGCCCGAACGAAACGCATCGGCATGTTTCTCTAGTATCACGAGGAAAGGCAGGTCTGTAAATTTTTTCGCGTAATCCGTAAAATAAGGGACTTGCTGATCCACGTAGAATTCTTTGAGAATGACGTGGGTCATAGCCATGGCAAGCGCGGCATCGGTCCCGGCTTTAGCTGGCAGCCAAATGTCCGCAAACTTTTCATACTCGGCATAATCGGGGCTGACCCCGACCACCTTGGTGCCGTTATAACGGGCTTCCACCATGAAATGCGCATCAGGAGACCGGGTTTGCGGAATGTTGGTCCCCCAGATAATAAAATACTTGGAGTTATACCAATCGCCGCTTTCCGGCACATCTGTTTGTTCTCCCCAAACCTGTGGCGAGGCAGGGGGAAGATCTGCATACCAATCATAAAAACTGAGGATGGTCCCGCCAATCAGCGACAGGAAGCGTGTCCCTGCCGAATAACTCACCATGGACATGGCCGGGATCGGGCTAAAACCAACAACACGATCTGGACCGTATTGTTGAATGGTATGGATAATAGAACTGGCGATCATCTGACAGGCATCATCCCAATCCGCCCGGACGAAGCCGCCTTTCCCTCTGGCCTTGACATATCTGTCACGCTTTTTGGGATCACTGACGATGTTTTTCCAGGCCCTGACCGGGTCCTCCACAACTGCCAACTCCTCACGCCACATGTCGTACAAATCGCCGCGGATATAGGGATACTTCACCCGGATCGGGCTATAGGTATACCAGGAAAAGCTAGCCCCGCGCGGACAGCCCCGAGGTTCATACTCGGGGCTGTCGACCCCCGTGGTCGGATAGTCCGTTTTTTGTGTTTCCCAGGTGATAATGCCGTCCTTGACGTAAACATTCCAACTGCAGGAACCGGTACAGTTGACACCATGTGTCGACCGGACGACCTTGTCATGCTGCCAGCGGCCGCGGTATAGGCTCTCCCAATCCCGGGATCTGGGGCTCTCCTCGGTCCATCCCTCGTTAATGGCCTCTCCGCGTTTTAAGTATTTCAACGCTTCAAGCAGCTTGTTTTTATGTTCAGCCATTGCACAGATGCTCCTTTCCCTGCTGGTTTACCGGGTTAAACCTTTCCCCCGTCAGTTTAAAGCTGTCTTGTCCCAACTGAAGCTCTTCCATAAACACTTCCCAATCCGCTGCGTTGCAAGCCGCGATAATCAGGCGCTGAAGCTCGTTCAGATCCTGCAGCCGGCAGATTTGTTCTTGCACAGGCTGCGGCACTCCGCCGAATCTCATCTCAAGCAAGGCAAGCAAATCATTCCGATCATCCCGGACAAACTGTTCCGTTTCCACCTGATTCATCTGGTTCGCCTTCTTTCGTAGCTACTTTTCTACACTCATCTGCCGACCCTTGTCAGAATTTCATCATTTTAAAATAATCGGCAATCATCGATTTCTTAATCTTTTCCGCCGACTGTTTAAAAAAGGCCAAGACCTCCTCGTCGCCACCTTCCACCAATGCCCATAAAAATTTCCTGCTGGTGACCTGTCCCAATTCCTCTCCAAATCGGAGGTAGACGGTGATACCTTGAGCATCAGCCCGGCCACCCGCCTTCACATCATAAGGATGAAGGTGGAGCCTCTCGAGCTCTTGTACCAGTAGCCGATACAGCCTCGGCTCCACGGATTGAAGCGGTTTGTCGGGAAGCATCGCCGCCAGTGTATAGGTCTCATTTATCATGAAGCAGCCCCTTCACTTCTTTTTCCAGCATGTTCATTTCATCCCGGTTATGCAGTTCATCAACGACAATCAAAGCCTGAAAACGGGCAAGAAGCTCGCCTCCCACCTTGCCCTGCACCAGCAGTTCCTTAATCTCAGCGACAATTTCTCGCATTATTTGATGATCGCGAGTCAGAGAAATAATGACGTTCTTCAACTCCGGCTTGATGCCCACAGCTTCTACATATAATCCTTCCTCTTCGCTGGCCGCGTGCTGAAGCGTACGCCCCTCCCAATGCTCCACCGTGATGTAGGCAATTTCCTCCGCTTTGTCCAATTCACCTTTTTTTATACTTCGATTCAACAGCTCGGTAAGCTCTCTTGCTTCGCCTAAGGCCGCCTCATGAATCATCGAATGACTGTCCACATGTCTCAATGCGGGTCCTGACATGAAGCCCCCGCCTCCTTTCCTGTTGCTTTTTTTGAGAATTGATTTTCCAGCCTGTCGCCTTCACCTTCCCCGATTACGGAGTCAGAATGCGAAAGGTCGCTGAATATAGCCACATAATGGGTGGCATTTTGCTCGTTCGTGATCGCCGTTACGGAGAGCCACTCCCGAAAAACCTCCCCATTTGCCTTGCGGTTGACGATCTTTCCCTGCCATTTTCCGGTGGTCAGTAAAGTGTCCCAAAAGGCATTATAGAAAGAGCGATCATGGAAGCCGGAGCTGAGTATATTGGGAGTTTTTCCGATCACCGCTTCTTTGGGATATCCGGTGACCTCGGTGAAGGCAGCGTTTACGGTATGGATCACGCCCTTGGCATCAGTGACCATCACGGCATCGGCTGTGGACTTGATAATATCCGACGCAAACTCCAGCTTGTTGCTGAAAAATACCCACAGAACAAGTATCAGGCTGGCCAGCGAGGCTTCGGACAAGGCCATAAAGCCGATTGCGTAGTGGCCCGTCCACCCAAACAGCAGGGTAAGCAGCAGTGGAGGAAAAAAACCGCCCAGACCGCCCGCTGCAGAGACGATCCCGCTGGCGATGCCCCCCTGTTTGGAAAAGTAAAGCGGGACCAGTTTGAACACCGCGCCGTTCCCGATACCGGCGCACACGGCTACCATCAAACAACCCAACGTAAAAAGAGGCATGGTCAATCCGAAAGAGAGTAAAACTCCTGACAAGGTTAGGCCGGCAAACACGAACATAAGAACTACAAAAGGATTGGACTTGTCGGACAGTATCCCGCCTACTGGACGGAGAAAGGTAGCCAAGGCGATAAAACCCGCCGTCCTGAGTCCGGCATCCACCTTGCTTAATTCAAAATAGCTGACCAGAAAACTGGGGAGATAGATTGTAAAAGCTACGAGGAGCCGAAGGTAATGAAGTAAAATATGCTGAAAAACCACAGCTTTTCGTTGCGATAAACCTGCTTGAGTTGATTCTTCCAGGAGCTTCGTACACGCTCTTCGCGCTTATCCCCTAAAAACAGATTCAGCAGAGCGAAAAGGGCAAGCAAAATCAAAAAAAGCTGAAGGGCTCTTGACCAGCCGATCGCATCAGCCACCCACGGTGCGCCAAAGGTAGAGATGGCCGTACCCAGGTTCCCGATCCCGTATATCCCATTGATGGTGCCCTGCTTTTCTTTGGGATAATATTGAGGCAGTGAAGTCACACCGATCGAGAACGTAGCCCCGCCTATCCCAAGAAAGAAGCCCCCAACCGCCAAATCCAGAAAAGTATTGGCCTGGCTCAAATAGTAGACAGGAACAAGCAAAATCAAGAAACTGACTGTATTCATCAGCCTTGCCCCGAAGCGGTTGGTCAGAATCCCCGCCGGAATTCGCAGCAAAGAGCCCAAGATTACCGGGATCGCGGTAGACCACGCTCTTTGCCCAGGCGTCAGCGGAATATCCTGACTTATGTAAGAAATCAGGGAAGAGATCAAGACCCAGGCCATAAAGGAGACAACCAGACTAAGGGTTTGCAATGGCAACTGAATTTTTTTTACCATGTATAGCTCCCCTTTGGAGATTATTCGAATTGCAACTATAGGATATAATATCCATTTTTGACAAACTTCTGGCCTTTCAAACATTTGATTTGGGGAGATAACAAATGACGGCTCACTTGCAACCTGTGATGGAAGGATGCTTGCCATGATCGGTTACGATGTGGAAAAATATTTTCGGAAGATGCTGTAGCTGGCGGGCAAAAATCAGGTCAACTTTTTATGTAGAGCAATTGCATTTGTATTTTATGAAGCTCAAGCGATTAATAGTTTTTCCACGTCCATGACCAGTTCTTCGCCTGTCATATTTGAATACTTTTGGCCAAATAGAAATTCTAAACCACTGTCTTTTTCTATTGTACAGGATGAAAAACTCCAACTTGACATGGTTAATCAAAATAGTAGGTTTCTATTGATTGTTACGCTGGAAAGATAAGCATCGTTTGCAGAAATGGGCATATACCCAGGTGATTTTCAAAATAAAAAAACGCTCTAGGTTATCCTAAAACGTCTTTTGAAAATAGAAATATTATCCATAGAGGTCAACATCAAATGATTAAAGTTTGAGCTTGTACCCGATGCTCTCTAACGGGTAACATCAAACTGTAATTAAGATGCATATTGTCAGAATAGTAACTAGCAGCAGTCCATCTTGTTCTGCCCCAATTAAAATATTATTATCGCTGTGTAGATATGGTTGCAATAATGTCGTTATCACCTTCTTTAGACTTGGAGACCTTAGCGCCCTTTTTGATCGCTTTAAGCGTGATTATGGCGTAAAGACGAGGCTGAAACTAATGAACGATCGAAATAGATAAACAGACTCATAGATTCATTTATTGGAATAAAGCAAGCAATTTGGCGGTCTTTTTAGACCACCTTTTTTATTCTCAGAAGGTCTTTTAAAACAATTTTTTTGAATGGCTGCTGAAGTCTGAAACTTCAAAGTAGAACCTATAAATCCTTGCGGACAAAGCGGCGCAGCCCGAGTCCAAAGAGCACAGCCGTGTAAAATGCCGCGTATATCAAAAAGGCTGTTGAAGGAATCTCGCCGATACCAAACGGTCCACTTGTGCTTACCGGGATGAGTCCATTAATATTCTCAAAGCTGAACAACACTGCCTGCATTTTACGCTGCAGTCCATCGGCAGGCATGATCAGGGACAGGACACCCGTTATATTGTTCAGGGTCTGCATGGGACCTGACTCCAGACCCACAGAGCCGATGATTTTTCCAACCATGCCACCGAGCCAACCAGCCCCATAAAGCATCGTCATGACGACACCATTCGCAACCGATGACAAATAGCCGGATCCGAACATGGACACGGTTACAAGCAAGGGAACGACTGAAGCAAATAGCAAAAAAGACTGCACCAGCACTACCGGATCACGCGGGATCGAAGCATGCACATCGGTGATCCACAAAATCAGGCTGTACAATACCAAGGCATAGATTACACCAAGCGAAACATAGCCCAGCCAGCGGCCCGTATACCATTTCCACCTCGGAATCGGCCGTGGCAGCATCGCCTGCATGACCCCCTGCTCCGCCTCACCCGCAATCGTGGAAAATGAGCTGAAAATCGCTAAAAAGGCGAGTACAAAACTTGCGAAGAAAAAACCGAGCATCAAAATGAACATCCCGAGCGTAAATTCCTGGATCATAGTTTCATTATTCGTACCGCCTGTGATCACCCTAGAGGTAGAATCTCCTGCGATGGCGCCGGCAATAAACCAAAATCCCAGCAGGAATACAACAGTTAATAAAAGTGTCAGCAGGAGGACCCGTTTGCGCAGTAGCTCCTTCCAGGTCATGGTCCAAATAATCCTCATTCCAGTTCCCCCCTATGATTCAGCCCTGCAACAGCCTTCATGAACCACTCTTCAAGCCGTTCTCGAACTTTGGTGACTTCATATAACGTCATCCCCTGTCCGATCAGCAACGTATTGATCCAGCCTGCCTGTTCTTCGCTCTCCAGTTCCGCTTCAAGCCAGACGGTATCATCTATGCCCCTCTCTCCTGTAAATCCGCCTTCGGCTTTTCCATCTGTTATTACTCGAAAGCTGAGCTCTGTCGTATCCATAAGCCAGGACAGCAAAAAAGGCGAAAATCCGCCGACTTTAAAACGCCAGCAGACTCGCTTCTGGAGCATTTCGGCTACCCGCCCATGGCGGAGAACCTGTCCGTTATTCAAGAGTGCCATTCTGTCGCATAATACTTCCACATCCTCAAGCAGATGGGAGTTTAAGAAAATCGTTTTCCCCTGCTGCTTCAGTTCCTCAAGTATATTACGTACATGCATTCGTCCAACCGGGTCCATGGCGGAAGAAGGCTCGTCAAGAAAAATCACGGCCGGATCATTCACCAGCGCGCAAGCCAGTCCAAGCCGCTGCTGCATGCCTTTGGAATAATGCTTAACACGGTCCTTCCCCCGCTGACCCACACCTACCATGTGCAATAGCTCAGGAACTCTCTTGTCGATCACCTGCTTGTCCAAACCGCATAATCGCCCATGCAACCGGACGACCTCATCACCTGTAAGCCATTCCTGATACCGGTACAGCTCGGGAAGATACCCGATTTGCCGTTTCGCTTCGAGCGTTCCGATGGGTGCACCCATCAGGGTTGCTCCTCCGGCCGTCGGATGGATGAGCCCGACCAGCATTTTCACAAATGTGCTTTTCCCGGCTCCATTGGGGCCGAGGAAGCCAAAGGCTTCCCCTTTCCCTACGGTGATGGTCACGTTGCGGCAGCCGCGCCCGTTGCTGTATTCCTTGGTTAATCCTTTAGCGTCGATTGTCGGCTTACTCATGCCTCAACCAGCTCCTTAAGCTTGTTCATGAAATCAAACTCTGACTCATAGGCGCTCCCACCTTCAAAGGAAAAGAACTGTCCGTCTTTGATCCAGATAGCGGTACGATTCGTCATTGAGCTGTACTTCATGTTTGTAACCAGAACCTTGGTTCCTCCAACGGTAATCTCAGAAGTTTCAGCACTTTTATTAACCACATATGGCATAGGAATGGAACCTGCCAGAATGCGGCTGCGCTTTACCTTCTCTTTCAGATCGGAAGGCAGAATCGGAAGCTGAAGAACGGCATCCACCGCTTTTTCTGTATCAACGGACGGATCTACCGTAATTTCTGGAGCCTGCATCTGTGTCAGAGTTGCCCAGTGGTCCTGATCGGTACCCAAATCGTAATTTACGCTTTCATGTGTACTAAACGCTATTTCTTTACCGTCCATCGACTCCGGCAGCAGCTTCGTTGCCCCTACACGCTGCATAGCTTTATTGAGCTCATCCACATTCAGCATCATTGTAATTTTTTGCGAAGGAGTAACGTACACACTTTCCTTCGTTCCGGCCACATTTACTGGAAGAAGCTGATATCCGAGCTTAGAGACGGCTTGTTCACGCGTAAAATCCCCCTGTACGTTTCCGCTTTCCGATGTAAACTGGCCAAAGGTGTTTTCTATGTCGGCCGATTTTCCCGGAACCAGCTGATTAAACATACCTTCGAGCGTGCTTTCGTCAACTGTAGCGATATCCTGCACCCGGAATTGATTTAAAAATGCCGCCAGCGCGTTATTTCCCACAGGGGTTGTAAGTACGACGCCAAAGATAACGGCTGTCGCCACCGCTGCGGCCCACTTTCGGCCCTTGCCTGCTCGCCGGCGGAAAGAAGCAACCGGAGCCGGAGCATCAACTTTCAAACTGGATTCCGAATCCTGAATTGCAACTGAGTCCGCTGGCGGCCTAAGGGCATCGGCAAGCCTCAGAACGTCCTCTTTGTCATTTGCGTCCCTGGTCTCCCACTTGGCGTTTACCGGCTCCATGGCCAGCTTCTGTAGCAACCTCTCCCAGGCTTCATGTGTACTTTTGTCAGCTTCTGAATGCTGCAATTTAGTTGTCATATCATTTCAATCCTTTCCGAATATTTGATTAGTCCTGCCTTGCTATAGCCTTGCTGGATGTGGCCTGCAGCTTGCGTGTCGCTCTTTGGAGCAGACTGCCTATTAGCGGCGACCTGACATTAAGCTCTTCCGCGATCTCCGCATAGCTGTAGCCGGAGTAGCGCAGAAGCAGCGCTTGGCGGTCTCGTTCGGGCAGTCTGTCCAGCCAAGCCTGAACCTCTTCCTGATCCAATCGACGCATCAGCGCCTCTTCGCCGGATTCAGAAGCGACTTCCCCTTCATACATTATCTCCTGCTTATTCTGCAGCTTTCTCTCTCTTGCTCTCTTCTCTAAATAATCGTATCCGATTCTTGTCAGTACCCGGTGTAGCCATGCCCCCAGGGTTGCCGGGTTGTCCGGCGGATTTCTGTACAGCCGCAGAAATACTTCTTGCGCCAGATCGTCGGCTGCTGCTTCATCTCGCACAAGCGCAGCCAGTTTTCTGCGTACGGTTGGATAATGCTCATAAAATATGTTGCGGAATGGTGAGGATTCCGGAATACTCATTTTGTAATTGCCTCCTTTTAAGCTGCAGCTATTAGGAAGACGAACCTTCTTCCTTTTTTGTATCATGCTCGGGAGATTTTCTTCGAATTTTTTTAGGCTGCACTTAATTGGACAGTCCGATGACATCAGGATTAAGAAATTGTTAGACATTAGAAAACAACTTTATTGTACAAAGAACTATTGTATTTCAGCAAAACCTATGCTAGTCGCTCTAACGAAATTTGTGTATGTACGTCGTACCGACTACATCCATCATTGTATTAATGATTCATTAAACCGGTAAAAAAGCTTTCCATAGCCACCTTTTCGGGTGATTATAAAAAGCTAATCTGCTTTGGAGCGTCTATAACGATCGCTTAAAATTTCCCAGGAAACTGTTTGACAATGCCTTTTGTCAGGTCCGCTAGAACTAAATACTGAACGACACTTAACTTTTCATTATTTAGTATGCATGGGGTTAATTGATATTGAACCTATGACTGGAATAGGAATGGAGGGAATATTATCAGTAACGATTACTAGTCAGTGTTATCACGTTGAGCGCCCTCCATCGTTTTTATTGCAATGTAAAACGCCCAATGTAACCGATATATTTGAATTGACGGCCGAGACATTAAGTCTTTGTGCTGCTGAAATGGCTTTATGAGGGCACGAAGCACCCCCTGCCTCGACACGTCTCTCCTCAATGATAGTGTTCTGTGAATTGAGGGGAAATCCTTCAGAAAAATCAGTAGATTTCTAGAAGATTGTTATGATTCTTTGGAACTATTCTGCCAAATTAAAACCCCTTCTTTGTAGAAGGGGTTTCAAATATACGAACCTAGCTATTCATGCCATGATTGTTAAGTTGTTGGAAGCTATTCATGCCGTGATTGTTAGGTTGGATCGTTGCTGCACCAGTAGGGATGATTACGTTACCTAACAGAAACAATACTACTGCCATCATACCTAATGCCTTTTTCATCTTTTAACACCCTTTCTAGGATAGTTTTGTTCAATACATTATATTCATTCAGCTGTTCTTTAGTTGCATGAACACTAAATGAAACAAATAATGCATTGATTTTTTTATATCCAGTATCATCCTTAAGTTTATCAGACATTCGCAATCCCTTGAGGGATATATTTAATGCATTGTAAATATTACCATTAGTAAAGTGGTAAAGGGACATAAGATATAAATGATCTATATAATAACGAATATTGGCTTCCGTTTCGTACTCTCCATCCAGAGCGTCCAAATTAGGTTCAAATTCTTTTAATGCCCAATCAACGTTACAGTTATGTTTTAAAGCTGACTCCAGTATCGTAATAATCCCCGGCAACAACTCTTCTTCCTCGGCATTGTGTATAAATTGCACATATTCAGGAAGCGTCTCCATATTACCTTCCAGCAAATTCAAAACATATGTATTGGCATTTGCAATCATCCTGAAATGTGTTACATCCTCCTTCCCCTCATCGTCCAATCCAGATATCCATCCCAATTCAGAGTACTTTTCAATACAATCCCTTGCTGCTGAGTAATCGCCCATCTTTTGCAATGCGATACCTTTCGCCACCATAGAATATCCAAAATAAAAAGCAACACTTCGTTTAAGTCTTTTAGTATCAATTCTCGGCTGCCCTTTTGCTTGTCTAAGTTGGTCTTCCTCATAGAATGCGTTGATTGAGTGGTGGAGTTTATCCGCAATATGTACCATAGCATCCCAACCATCTAGTGAAAACTCTGCTTGCAGCATTTCATACAAAAGGTTTATGTCACTTATTGATTCTAAAACTGCCGAGTTAAACATATAGCTGCCTCCTGATTACATTTTTAACCAATAGTATATTATAATTGGGCAATGGTCAATTACGTAGTTAAGTGAGCTATTCACAAGTTGAATCTTCTCTGAATTTTCTCATATGATGTGAGACACTGAATCGGCTTAGCCCAAGTATTTTTGCATACTGTGCCTGTTTAAGTCTTGGACGCAGTTCCATTAAATCTTTCAGTCTGCCCCTTGTTATTTCAGACTTACGTTTCTTTACATTCTAATCTCTGTAGTAGTCAATTCTACCGCTGGCGTGGGGTGCTGCCCTCCTTTTAATCATGTGTACATACGATGCATAGAAAGCTTTCCCGAAAGTGCGTTAGCTGATCGACTGATCCCGCAAAAAGGTAAATACATACATTGGGAGGATCAGTCCGAGAACTAAGTTACCCAGACGGTTCGACTCATGTTTGAAACAACGCTACCATTTTATGATCTTTTACGATGCGTTCAGTGCTGTTATTTAGTGTAAAAACAGAGGATTTGAACGAAGGCAATGGGTCCATTTGGCCTGCTGCCTTCTCGTTATGATTAAGTTATCGTCTCTCGTTAGTCCAATCTAGACTGTTCTGAATCTTGTTCATCCTAAGCCAACCAGGAATTTAAAACAGAGGATTTTCTTCGAGTGGTTGTGTCTCACGTAGATCTCTAGCCTTCCGAACAGAGGGCGAGTAAAAAACGTCACTATGCATATGCTGAATTTTATCCCAGTTGCCAGGATTGGTCGTGTCTGGAGAGCGGTGCTCCAGAATGGCCTGATATAGAGCCGTTTTTTGTTCCAAATGGGCAACGTGCTGTTTGGCTTCTTCGAGCTTAATGAGCGCCGCTTCCTTATGCTCCATCATGAGTGTGTAGCGTTGCGGAATGGTCGAATCCCCTTCGAGACAGAAATCGACGTACATTTTAATGACTTCAATCGGCATCCCGGATTGCTTGAGACATTTGACGCCATGCAACCAGTTGATCGATTCTTCGTCGAACATCCGAATGTTGTTTTGATTGCGCTGTACGCTTGGTACCAGGCCTTTATCCGTGTAAAAGCGTACAGCGTGCTCGGTGAGTCCCGTTATCTGGGCAGCTTCTTTGACTGTATGCATGTGGAATCCTCCTTGGAAAAATAAAAATTTTTGAAGATGGCTTGACTTCGTGTAACACGAAGGCGTTAGGCTTATTGTAATGCAAGTCGACCGTAAGCGGAAGCCCACTGAGGTGCCCGATTTCCGAGTTTTGCGGCCGTTTGCGTTTTACATTTGGACAATGGGAGGAAATACAATGCAAACCGTAACATTAAACAATGGTGTGAAAATGCCGATCATCGGCTTTGGTGTCTACCAAGTTCCAGATGCTGAAGAATGCGAGAACGCTGTATATGAAGCGCTGATGGCTGGTTACCGCCTGATCGACACCGCCTCCGGTTATTTGAATGAGGAAGCGGTCGGTCGTGCGATTAACCGCAGCGGCGTACCGCGTGAGCAGCTGTTCATCACGACCAAGCTCTGGGTTCAGGATGCCGGCTACGAGAGTACCAAGCACGCATTTGCCAAATCCTTGAAGAAGCTTCAACTCGACTATCTCGATCTGTACCTTATTCACCAGCCATTTGGCGATTACTACGGTGCATGGCGTGCGATGGAAGACCTGTACCGCGAAGGCAAGATTAGGGCGATCGGTGTCAGCAACTTCCTACCCGACCGCCTGATGGACCTCATCGTTCATAACGAAATCGTACCCGCCGTCAACCAGATCGAAACGCACCCGTTCTACCAGCAAACAGAGAGCGCAGCTTTTATGAAAGAGCACGGAGTTCAACACCAGTCGTGGGCCCCATTCGCTGAGGGACTTAACAACATGTTCAAAAACGAAGTGTTGCTCTCGATCGCAGAAAAATACAACAAGTCCGTCGCTCAGGTCGTATTGCGCTGGCTTGTTCAGCGTGAAGTCGTTGTAATTCCAAAATCGGTGAGAAAAGAGCGGATCGTCGAAAACTTTGACATTTTCGATTTTGAGTTGAGCGCGGATGATACCGAACAAATCTCGGCCCTCGATACGCGGGAAAGTCTTTTCTTATCGTATCGCGACCCGGAAGTCGCCAAGATGATGGGCAACTGGAGAATCGATCTGTAAACCTTGATCGAACCATAAACTTATCACTCGTTTATCCTCATCTATAAAGAAAGGGCAGGGCGGTTTGAAGTGAACCCTGTCCTTTCTTTACTTGAATTGACCCTTGGATTTGCTTTTCAGCTTTATAAGATGCCACCTTTCGCTTAATCATAATCCCCCCTATTAAAGCAATAATTCTAGTCTGTTTCTAATAGAAGATTTAGACTAATTTATTCAACAAGCATCTCTGTTAGCGCAATTCTCAGCTTGTGTTCGTAACTAGATATTTTCGGTTTTGTCAGTTGGAAGCTGGGACACACAAATATCTACGCGAAGTGCCGAGGATTCCAAGGGAATTTTCCAAGCTTGGTGCACGCTGTTTGAGTTTGGCTAAAATGTCATAGTACTGTCTAATTCCCGCATCCAGATTCCTGCGTGTCTCTGTGCAAATTGTTGGAAGGAGACAGGCGCCTTCCCAGTCACCCTCATTACAGTATCAGTACTTAGATCTTCCGCTCCTTCCTCGCGAATTTTACGGTCGAGTCCGGTCATGATCTCAGCATAATCCTTGCTTATCCCTGCTGCTAACCAGCTGCGGGTGAATTCATCATCTGATATTGATTAGTCAAATTGAGAAAGGAAATGCGATGCCCTCTTTTGAGATCATTAGCAAGCTTGCGGAGCGATTAAATTGCTCTATTACTTTTCTCTTAGAAGAAGTGGCCTCGGAAACCGTTTCTCCTCCTCCCTCCATTCCTACTCAATTGGTAAGGGCGGAACAATATCTTGAAAGCAATTTGTTAAATGAGTTTCTAAACATAATAAAGAGTATAGAAATCACAGAGGAAGAAGCTGATTTAAAAGCCCAACTCAATAACAAAAGCAAGCGCACAAAAAAATGAGTGAATTGTATATTCTTATAGCTGAAGCTTATTATCACCAAAAAGATTTTGAGACCGCTTCGTATTACTACAGGCAAGACCTCCCTGCTCAATAACAAAAAACCTCAGGGCTTCTTCCAGATGGATAAGGTCCCTGGGGTTTAACCATTATATTTCCACTTATGGCTCATAGCGCTCCATAATGATGACCGCATTGTGGCCGCCAAAACAAAGGAATTGCCTTAAGTATCAAGGATTGTAATAATGCAACTTATTTGGGTAACGTACATCAGGTGTAACAACAATACATTCCCCCATCATGGTCAAAAAAGAGAAAGAAAAACCAGAAAAAAATCCTGGAATTTTTCCGCTTTTTCTTTAGGCTGTCACATCAAAACGCTTTGGCTGCCAATATGGCTTGCCGGATTGCTGATTCCTTTATGCTCTGCGCTTGGTCCGGCTGCTCACTGATACCTTCAACAAAGATAGCCTGCACATCGTCAATGCCCAGTAAATTCATGATAGCTTTTACATAACTATGGCTGTACTCTACATCTTTGAACTTCCCATGGGAAAGAACCGTGCCGGAAGCCTGAATGTGCATCACTTTTTTGTCCTGCTGCGTCCCAATCAAACCGGACAAACCCCGCAGCCCATTATCGGCTCGCTTAATAGTTTTTCCCGGAACTATAACCGCGTCAATGTACGCTTTCAGAACCGACGGGAAAGAATAATTCCATACCGGATTGACAATGACGATTTTATCCGCAGTCATGAATTGGTCCGTAATCTCGCGCATTCGCACCGCTTTGACCTTCGATCCCTCGCTCAGTTCATCGAAAGAAAGACCACTTGGTGGCTGCCCCCAGCGTCTTAGAAGATCGGCGTCGATTTGCGGAAGATCCATGCGATACAGGTCCAAATGAATGACCTCATCTCCTGGATTGGCCTCCTGATAGGTTTCGATAAACTGTTTGCCGACTGATAGGCTGTATGTACCGTCTTTTAAAGGATGAGCGGTTACGTACAATACAGTTGCCATGATAAATCCACTCCTATGTTATGATTAAAATAATTGAGGATACAATGCTATTAATAGCAATTCTAGCTATGCTGTTCGTGGATATGAAAGAGCTTCCCCTACTCCATGACTTCCACTGTCTGGTAAACATTCAGCAGTGGAACTTTTTCGAGTCCTATTGAAAATCGCTGAATATTATCATTACTAACTCCCTTCTTAATGTAATCATTATAGTTACAGAAAAAAATGAGTGTCAAGAGGGATCTTGAAATGCAGACACCAATTTTTTGACTTTTATTGGTCGTTCATAAACTGCATACCCCACAGGAAGACCGCTTTTCTCAAAGATGTAAAACAAAAAGAAACCGTCTTGGTAAATGGAAGTGCGACCCACCATTTACGAAAGGAACGGTTTCTTTGTACTATCACCTTGTTCGTGTTGTCAATGAGGCTGTCCATCGTTTGGACGATCAGATTTTCAGGGAGGCTATCACACCTAAGTTTCTAAAGAATATGCGAGAATCTGGTCTTTCGTTAGACTCTTTCCTTTGTTCCAAATATCGCGTATTTCCTGTTCAATTAAAACATGTTGAAGATCAAGAAGCACTGCATTATGCTCCACGGGAAAATTCGGAACGGCAGCAGCTCCGAAGCTTTCGCGACATTTCTCAGCAGCACTCAGAAGGATGACCGCTTCTGGATAAGCCTTCTTTGCCCATAAAGCTATAGCCAACCCTTCTATTCCGCGAGAGAGAATCCATGTCCCTTTGTAAATTTGGCTGATCGCAATGCTTTTTTTGAAGCATTCAATGGATTGATCGGTCTGCCCAAGTTTCAAGGCAGTATAACCGAGGCTTTCGTACGGACCGGATACTTCCCATTTATCCTGAACCGATTCGAAGAAGTACACGCTCTCTTTTAGAAGCATGGATGCTTCATGATACTCCTTTTGTTCCAGCTTTAGCTTTCCGTAAGCATGCAACGAAGCCGCCAAATTCCACATGTCCTTCGTTTTCCTGGCAATATCAACGCTCTCCTTAACGAGAGGCTCGACATCTTTCAAAAGTAGCTGGTTGATATAAATAAATGCCATGAGACGAAGAGAAGAGGCTAATTGTGCAGAATGGTTCAGATCACGGGCGAGCTCAGCGCTGCGTGCAGCTGAAACCATGGCTTCTTCAACGTTTCCTTGAACCAATTGAATGACGCCCCGCCCATGCAATGCTTTGGCAAAATCTCCACCAGGCAGTTCTTTATGAACGGTACTTTCCAGAAAACGATTAAGCCAAAAAATCCCCTCCTTTAATCTGCCTTCATGAAGCCAGAACCAGTAAAGGTTTGAAACCATATGAAATCCAATTGAGTTGGTATGTGCATCATTCTGATAACACCATTGCATGGCTGAGCGCAGGTTTGCATATTCTCGTCTCACTTCATCAAGGCAGGCATCACGCTCGCGAGTCCTGAACTTGGCCTCGGCACGATTCAAAATTTGGCTGTAATATTGAGCATGACGTTCAAGAAGAACATGTCTGTTACGGCCGTCAGTTTCTTCCCGCATCTTCTCGCCAGCATATTCCTTAATGGCTTCCAGCATGAAATAACGGATATAGCGGTAGTCATCACTGGTTTCGATTGAGACGAGTGACTTGTTGACCAGTCCGGATAACAGATCAAGCATATCTTCCCGAGCAAGTTTATCATCACGGGTGGGCAATGCGGGTTCGCAGCTACAGATCCGCTCCACTGCCTCCAACGTAAACCCTCCCGAAAATACACTGAGCCTTCTCAGAAGCAGTTGCTCCTTGCCGGTTAGTAGATCGTAGCTCCAATCGATTGTAGATTTCAGCGTTTTTTGCCGAGGCACAGCATTTCGTTTTCCAGCAGTCAATAATGTCAGCAGACTCGCCAGACGTTCTTCCATCTGTTCTAATGTCAACATACTCATTCTGGAAGCCGCAAGCTCAATGGCTAACGGAATCCCTTCTAATTTTTTGCATATGGCACCTACAAGCTGCAAGTTTGCCAGCGTGGGTTGAAGCTTAGGAGCAACCAAAAGCGCACGTTCCATAAACAGTTGCACGGCTTCAAATTCCTTGATTTCTTCTTCGGAAAGCACCTCCAGCGAATACTCCTCACCTGGAAAGGATAACGGGGGAATCCGATAGACGTATTCCCCCGAAATGTTCAAGGCTTCTCGGCTCGTGACCATGATGCTTAGTGTTGGCGCAGCCATCAGGAGTGATTCAGCTAAAGCCGCGCATGCATCAATGATGTGTTCGCAGTTGTCGAAAATAAACATCATTCTTTTCTCGGAGATTACATCTAATATGGTTTGGAGATCAGTTCGATTCCCTTGATTTTGCAGTCCCATAGTGGATAACAGATACTGGCCCAAAAAATGATGATCCTTTACGGCGCCGAATTCGAACATCCAAATACCGTCCGGATACGTTTCAGCAAGCGTTGAAGCGACTCGAACAGCAAGTGATGTTTTCCCTATCCCTCCGGGTCCTACGATTGACACAAGGGAATGGAACTTCAGCTGTTCTTTCAGGTCAGCCATGGATTGGTTTCTTCCTATAAAGAGAGAAGGAGGCTTCGGTAACTGACTTTGCCTTGCAAGTGAAACGGCTTGCGTGGCAACCCGACCTTCCTGCGCGGAACCTTCGAACGAAGCAACGGTTTCAAACCAAGTGACATCAAAATCCGGAAACTCCCGTTTTGTTGCAGAGCGCACTTCCGAAAAACGTTTTACTGCAAGCCAAAGCTCCTCAGCCTCTTTCCGCTGGGCTCCCTCCAGGAAGAGTCCTTCCTCCAAAAAGACTTGAATCAAACGTTTGAGGCTGCCAACGCTGGGAAGACGATCTCCGTTCTCCCACTGTTGAACGGTTCGTGGATCGACGCCAACTTGCCTTGCCAAGTCAACTTGCCGTGTTCGTTTGGAAAGGTTATGTCTAGCGGGCCTGGAACGAATTTTTTTAATCCAATCATGGGGCCAATCTTTCAAAGATTTTTCGTCTTCCATCTTATCACCTGGCTTCAATAGTTTGAGCATCTCTGACACGAACTAACACGAACTCATGTACATTCGTGTTCTGGATTTTAACAGATAGAATAAAGCATATCAACAAAAAGAGGAGGTAATCTACATGCCTTTAACGCGTATCGTCACGTTGGAAGGACGTTCGAGCGAAGCTAAAGCCCGTATTAAAGAGGTCGTCTCGCAAACGATCGTGGACAAACTGCAAGTGCCTGAAAATGATCGTTTTTTGATTATCGAGGAACACAACCGAGAGAACTTCAACTTTGATCCAAACTGTCTGGACATTGAAAGAAGCGATGGATTTCTCATTGTTCAAATCATTTTGAATGTCGGCAAATCGTCTGAAGTAAAAAAAGAGTTCTATGCGGCATTAGCTGAACAACTGCATGAGCAGTGCAACATTAGAACCGAGGATGTTTTTATCAATTTAATTGAAGTCACGAAAGACAACTGGTCTTATGGCAACGGCATCGCCCCTTTTATTGTTTAAATCGTAATTTTATATAAGAAGGAGAGAAAATATAATTATGTCGACTATTCTTTATATCACTGCGCATCCTGGTAATCCTGAAGCATCTTACAGCCTTTCCGTTGGCGAGCAATTTGTACAAGCCTATCAAGAAAGTCACCCAGAAGATAAGATTGTGCACGTAGATCTGTATCAACGAGACATTCCGCATATCGATGCAGATGTATTGGAGGCATGGGGCAAGCTTCAAACGGGAGCATCGTTTGATCAATTGACTGCCGCGCATCAAGAAAAAATAACCCAACTGAATCATTTGCTCGAAGAGTTTGTCACTGCGGACAAGTACGTGTTCGTTACACCCATGTGGAACTTTTCTTACCCTCCGGTATTGAAGGCATACATTGATTCCTTTTGCGTCAGAGCCAAAACATTCAAATACACGGAGAATGGCCCCGTTGGACTGCTGCATAACAAAAAAGCATTCCACATTCAAGCTAGCGGCGGCATCTATTCGGAAGGTCCTGTGGCGGAACGCGAGAATGGAAGCCGTCATTTGAAGACGGTTTTGAATTTTGTCGGCGTAACAGACTTTGATAGCCTATTTGTGGAAGGTCTGTCCACGGCGGGAGACCGCGCTCCCCAAATCAAAGCCGAAGCAATTGAAAAAGCGCGCAATGCTGCGAAGAATTTCTAAGAGTATGTTTCGATAGCGATTGGAGATTAGTCAATATCGTGGCAATGGTTTGTTACATCACATTAATAAACCCGGCACCGCCGATTTGACCAAGGGGGAAGAAAAATGAAAGTATCTTATCATGGACATTCCGTTGTAAAAATCGAAACCCATGGCACAATTATTCTTATTGATCCTTTTATTACAGGCAACTCCAACACCGATCTGGAAGCAGCCGACGTGCAGGCTGATGTAATCCTTCTGACCCATGGCCACGGGGATCATGTTGGAGATACTGTGGAAATTGCAAAACGAAATGACGCGCTGGTAATCGCATCGGCAGAGCTAGCGGATGTTCTCAGTTGGCAAGGTGTACGAACCCACGCCATGAGCATTGGGGGAGCTTATCAATTCGAATTTGGAAAAGTGAAATTAACCCAGGCTTTTCATAGCTCAAGCCTCGTTAATCTGGAGACTAAAACAATCATCTATACGGGAATGCCTACAGGGATTCTGTTCACAGCAGAGGGCAGAACGATTTACCACGCAGGAGACACAGGTTTGTTCTACGATATGAAGGTGATTGGAGAACTCAGCAATATCGATTTGGCATTTCTGCCGATCGGAGACAACCATACTATGGGTCCAGAAGATGCTGCGCTGGCAACTGAATGGCTTCAAGCGAAACAAGTTGTGCCGATCCATTTCAATACGTTCCCTCATATCAAACAAGACCCTCACTACTTCGCCTCGCTTCTAAAGGAAGGGGTAGGGAAAGTGTTGGAACCGGGAGAAGGGCTCGAGTTGATTCCCTGACCTGCTAGTTGAATTTAGTTATTTCCAAAAAATCAAAAGCGGGCGCTCTCCTCTGTTGGACGGCGCCCGCTTTTGATTTTTTAGATTTTAATGGTTAACTTTGGAATCAACTGCTCTTAAGAAGTATATTTTAGGTCTTAGAGGATAAAATATGCTTTATCAATAAAGCAAGGGGGTTAACTTGTGTTGTTAGGTTGGTTTAGAAACGTTCTGAGACCTGAAAGAAGGCGTAGACAAGATAGTGAAAAGTCCAATCAGCAAACAACTGACCCCATTAATCCGTCATTGCCCCAAACTCTGTCTTTACTCAAATCGAAACTCGGACAAGGTCCTGATTTTATCATTCGTAATTTTTCCGAAAATCCTGCCCATGCCGGTCATCTCGCAGTATGTTATATCGAGGGATTAATTGATCAAAACTTACTTTCCGATTTAATGGAAGGTTTAATTACAGAAAAACTCTCTGAATCTTCCTCTAAGCTTGGTGAAAATAGCACGGTCTCTCTATTAAAGAAGACAATTCCAGCAGGAAATATTCAAATGATACATTCGCAAAATGAGGTATATCAAGCCATTCTCTCCGGGAATGCTGTCATTGTCATCAACGGAAACAACTATGCTTTGGCAGTTTCCATCGCAGGCGGAGTAAGACGGGCTATTCAGGAACCCAGTACTCAGACCGTAGTACGGGGTCCTAAAGAAGGATTTACAGAGGATGTCTCAACTAACATTACACTGATCAGAAGAAAATTGCGGACACCTGACCTTAAATTTGAAAGTCACGTTATTGGACGATATACACAAACTAAAGTCATATTAGCTTACATTGAAAATGTCGCTAATCCAGAAGTAATACGGGAAATTACAAAACGGCTTCAATCCATTGATACAGACAGCATACTTGAAAGTGGCTATATCGAAGAATTCATACAGGATGAACCACTTAGTCTCTTTCCCACCATGCTAAACTCAGAGCGTCCGGATACTGTCGCAGGTAGCCTTTTAGACGGACAAGTAGCTGTTCTGGTTGATGGGACGCCATTCGCTCTGATTGCACCTGTAACTTTCTTCAATTTCTTTCAAACGGCCGAAGACTACTACCAGAGATATGACATTTCAACTTTTTTAAGGGCTCTTCGTGTGGTATCTTTTCTAGTCTCATTGTTGCTTCCCTCTCTATTTATAGCCTTGACGACTTTCCAACAGGAAATGATCCCCACCACGCTGTTAATTACGCTGATGGCTCAACGGGAAGGAACTCCTTTTCCTGCATTAATTGAAGCATTAATGATGGAATTGATGTTTGAAGTGATTCGTGAAGCAGGTGTGCGAATGCCACGGGTCATCGGACCAGCCGTTTCCATTGTAGGAGCTCTGGTTATCGGGCAGGCAGCGGTGCAAGCCGGACTGGTCTCAGGTGCAATGGTTATCGTTGTTGCCTTCACTGCTATATCGAACTTTGTCATCCCGTATTTTGGTATGGCTTCAGCAGTCAGGTTGTTGCGTTTTGCACTTATGCTACTGGCGGGGGCTCTGGGCTTATTCGGTATTCTGATAGGAATTATCCCCCTTCTTGTTCATCTTGTATCTCTCAAATCATTCGGAGTTGATTATTTTGTGCCCTACAGCCCCACCTTTAAATCTAATATGAAGGACCTTATCATCAGAGCTCCGTGGTGGGCTATGAAAACCAGACCTAGCGAAAAATCAGGCCATAACCAGACAAGACAGGCAGCTCACCAATACCCTGCTAGTTCGGATGAAATCAAAAATAATGACAAGTCTGATACCCAAAAATAGGAGAGATCAATGGTGCGGCAATTAAGAGTTAGTTATGTTCTGTTTATTGCAGGGTTATTACTTACAGGGTGCGTAGATCGTACAGAATTGAACGAATTAGCCATCACAACAGCAACTGGAATTGATGGCCATAAGGGCGACTGGATCAATACCTATCAAATCATAATTCCATCAGCTATGACGACTGGATCAGGTGGTTCTTCCACCGGGGCATCGCAAAGCGCTGTACATACCTTTTCTACACATGGAAAAACATTGAGAGAAACCGTTACGAAGAGTAGCCTGGAATACCCGCGTAAACTATATTTTGCCCAAAATAATATACTCGTTATTGGAAAAAAAGCAGCAGAACAAGGCATTGAAGAGATTATTGATATTTACCTCCGCAACCTTGATTCACGAGAAACTGTAAAAGTATTCATTGCCAACGGAGAGGCTCGTGATTTTTTAAAAAAGCTTGTACCACCAGAGAAAATTCCTGGTCAAGCTTTAGAAAAGATTATAGAAAGAGATAGCAAATTAGGATCAATCTACCCCGCAATATCCATGTATGAATTTATTTCGAAAATTAGCTCCGATAGTGGCGCAGCCGGAGTTCCAGAAATATCTCTTGAGGGTTCAGAGCCGGAGAAACTAGACTCTGTTGATGTTTTCAAGGAAACCTCCGCCAAAAATAAACTCAAGTTATCGGGTTTAAGCATTTTTCAGAAAGACAAGAGAGTCGGCTTTCTAAATGAAAAGGAAAGTATGGGGGTTTCATGGTTAAACAACCAGATTAAAAACACTACTGTAAACTATGTAGATGGGAATGTTACGTCCGCTTTCCTCATCCGGAAAGCCAAGATTAAGGTTACGCCAATCAAGAATTTAAATCATTATTACCTAAACGTTGACGTTAAAGCTACCGGTGATCTTCTGTCAGCCTCTTCCCAAAGAGAAATGAAAAATATGCAAAGTACACATCAATTGCAGATGCAAGCAGCAGAAACGATCAAATTGCAAATTCAGGAAGGCTGGAAAGCCTTACAGCAAAAGAATATCGACCTTATCGGTATTGGAAATAAAATCCATCACAAGTATCCAAAAGACTGGAAAAAAATAAAAGAGACGTGGCCTGGAGAGTTAGCAAACATGGATATAAAAATAGATGTAAAAATGAAGCTTGCACGTCCAGGATTATTCGAAAAATCTTTTAACGAACTGTTGAAATAAGATAAACAGGGAGAGGTGAATTGAAGCCATGCGTCAAAATACAATCCGACTATCCGAGTTGATCATTTGTATGTCTTTATTTGAAGTTGGAAGTACAACTTTGTTTTTAATGGGGGCTGAAGCAAATCAAGATGCTTGGTTAGTCATGTTGATAGGAGCTTTAGCAGGACTACTTCTGCTAAAGCTCCATCTTGTTATTCACCATCAAGATCCTGAATTAGATTTGTTCATGTTGTTTCGCCGTTACACTGGGAAATATGTGGGCACACTCATCAATTTACTTTTTGTGCTGTATTTTACATATGAAGCTTCTCGGAACATACGCGATTTAGGCGAGGTGACAGTAATGACATTGCTCCGCCAAACCCCTTTGTGGATCATCATCTTGATCACAATCGTGGTTGTATCCAACACGGTTCGTTACGGCTACAAAGCATTTTTCTTATTTTGCTTGTTCCTTTTCCCTTTTTTTGTACTTGGATACGCCATAATTAGTATATTAATTCCGGCAACTGGTCTCTTTCACTTGGAAAATTCCCTTCCAGTTTTAGAGGAAGGATGGAAACCCATATTTAAAGCCGCTATTCCTGAGCTTATCTCCTTTCCATTCGGACAAACTGTGTTATTTCTTGTATTTTATCCGCTCGTACATAAAGGCCGGAATCTCACAAAACCCGTTTTCTTTGCCTATATAGTGACCGCACTTGCTCTAACATTTATTAATCAATTGGATATTTTTGTTCTCGGACCTAAGATCGCCGCTAATAGCACACTTCCACTTTTGGAAACCGTTCAGTTGATTGAATTAGCAGATCTGTTCGAACGAATGGATGCCCTTTTCACCTTGCTTCTTTTTCTTGGCTTGATCATCAAAATGTCTTTATTTTTTAACGGTGCAGTGATAGGACTTGAAAAAATAACTGGAGTCGGATTTAAAAAATGGATTCTTCCCCTTGCTGCACTTATTTATGGGCTTTCTTTTTTGTCGCCTAACTATACTCATCACATGGTAATCGGTCGGAAATTTGTTCTTAATTCCTGGTTTCCTATTTTTCAAATTCTCCTCCCTTTGTTACTATTTGTGGTTATTGTCATCAAAAAAAGAAATCTAAAAAGCTGAGACCTTTTCATTTATGGAGTGTATCGATAAGGTACATCCTCGCTTCATAAGGACGCATTTCTATTTCAGACATGTTATTTGGATAATTGGATATTAGCAACTGCTTAGTCTCTGCCAGCTCTTTCTGAAGTGGGAGATGGGTTGTGTATTTTTGAAAATTACATACTACAAGTAGTTTGGCTCCTTTCAGCGTTCGAGTGTAAGCGAACAAATCTTTATTCTCGGGATACATCAGCTCATAATCCCCATATATGATCACTTCATGATCTTTCCTTAATCGGATTAGTTTCCGATAATAATGGAATATGGATTCAGGGTTATTTAAACTTTCTTGTGCATGGATATCCTTATAATTCGGGTTTATTTTAATCCAAGGGTTCCCTAATGTAAAACCAGCGTTGTCGGAAGCGTCCCACTGCATTGGTGTTCGAGCGTTATCACGCCCCTTTGCAAAGACTGACTCCATAACTTTATCTTTAGGGTATCCTTTCTCAATTCTATCTTTGTAGAAATTTAGTAACTCAATATCCCGATAGTCTTCAATTGGATATTGAACATTCGTCATTCCTAATTCTTCCCCCTGATAAATGTATGGTGTGCCTCGCATGCCATGAAGAAGGGTTGCCAACATTTTAGCCGATTCTATCCTGTATTCTCCGTCATCTCCCCAACGAGAAACGATTCGGGGTAAGTCGTGATTATTCCAAAACAAACTGTTCCAGGCATCCCCCTTCAGCTCTGTCTGCCATTTAGACAACACTTTTTTTAATTCTAGAAAATCTAGAGGCTTAAGATCCCACTTCCCTTTCCCCGCTTGTTCGTCCAAACTAATATGTTCAAATTGAAATACCATTGAGAACTCACTGCCGTCCGGGTTGCTATACAATTTGGCGATCTCTGGCGTAGCGCCCCATGTTTCTCCAACCGTCAGCAGGTCTCCAGCTTTTTGAAACGTCTCCTTGCTGAGTTCCCTGATATACTTATGCAGATTCGGCCCGTTGCTGGTAATTTTCAAATCTGGCTCTTTTCCGATTAAGTCAATTACGTCAAGTCGAAAACCGCCTACACCCTTGCTTATCCACCAATTGATCATTTCGTAAATCTCTTGTCGGACTTTTGGGTTTTCCCAGTTGAGATCCGGCTGTTTTACAGAAAAAAGATGTAAATAATATTGTCCTATCTCGGGTACCCATTCCCATGCTGAACCACCAAAGATGGAACCCAAATCGTTTGGTGGCATTCCTTCAACGCCATCTCTCCAGACATAATAGTCATGGTACGGATTTTCTTTGCTTTTTTTTGCTTCTTGAAACCAGGGATGCTCATCGGAAGTATGGTTTAACACCAAATCCATTATGATTCGAATGTCACGCTTCCCAGCTTCATCAATTAACATCCCCATATCATCCAAAGACCCGAACATCGGATCAATATCCCGATAGTCCGAAATATCATAACCAAAATCATCCTGAGGGGATTTACAAACTGGTGATAGCCAAATTGCACCGACACCAAGTTGCTGCAAATAGTCCAGACGGGAAACAATTCCTTTCAAATCGCCGATTCCATCACCATTACTATCTTGAAAGCTCCGTGGATATATCTGGTATACAACGATTTCTTTCCACCAATTTTTATTTTCCATTGTTCATTACAACCCTTCCAATACACAAATAGTATTTTTATCTTAAGCAAGTCACAGCATATAATTACTCTTTTACCGATCCTACAACAATTCCAGTCACAAAATATTTTTGAAGCAGCGGATAAATCAGCAGCAGCGGGATGACAGCGACTACGATTTTGGCCGCATTTAAATTTTTGTTTGAAATTTCAGTCAAGTTGCTGAGTTGTGCTGAGTTGGTGCCGGATTGAAGAAGTTCCGCAATGTTCACATTAAGGGACTGAATATAAGTCATTAGCGGATAATTGCTAACTTGGGTCATATAGATCAAACCGCTGAAGAAATCATTCCACGTTCCCACGATACTGAATAGTGCTACCGTCGCCAGCGCAGGGATGGACACGGGAACATACACTTTAAACAGGACCTGGAGCGGATTCGCCCCATCGATGAATGCTGCTTCTTCTAGCGCCTTAGGTACAGCAGAGAAGAAGTTCATGACAAGGATGACACTGAATATAGGGACCGCACCCGGCAGAACAAGCGACCAAATTGTATTAAGCATATCGAGGTTTTTGATCAGTAGATAACTCGGGATCATCCCGCCGCTGAACAGCATGGCAAAAATCATGACATTCATATAAATGTTTCTGCCTCTAAATTCCCTTTTCGACTTGGAGAGCGGGTATGCCATTAAAATAATAAGAATCATGTTGAGAATAAGTGTAAGCACAACACGTAGAACAGATATGCCAAAGGAACGCCAGAACTGAGCATCATCAATAATTTTCGTATACGCTGCTGTTGTAAAATTGACCGGTACGAGACCTACAGCATTAGCTGACACGGCCTCGCTGCTGCTGAATGAAATCGCAACGATATTCCATAAAGGAAGAAGGCAGATCAATGCCAGCAATATGACGATGGTATTGATGACAAACCGGCCAATTCGATCTTTTAGGCTTACAGAATACGGCATAGGCTTTGCCTCCTTAGAATATTTTTCGGTCGGTGTATTTCTTGGCCAAATGGTTGGCGGATAATAGCAAAACAATACCGATCACTGACTTAAACAGACCAACAGCCGTACCGAAGCTATACTGTCGCCCAACGAGTCCAATCCGATATACATAAGTATCCAGAATATCCCCCGATTCATAGACAACCGGATTATACAGATTATAAATTTGATCGAAGCCGGCACTCAAAATATTGGTCAGACTCATCACTCCCATGAGCAGGATAATAGGCAGCATACCTGGCAATGTAATATGCCATACTTTTCTCCACCAGCTGGCTCCATCCATTCCTGCCGCTTCATACAGACCCGGATCAATCGAAGTAATTGCAGCCAAATAGACGATGGAACTGTAACCGAACTCCTTCCACACGTCTGTCCCAATAATCAGCGGCTGGAACCAGGTGTTGCTGCCGAGAAAATTAATATTCTCCAGACCGAAAAAAGCCAAAATTTGATTCACTATTCCATCCAAACTGAACATGTTAACAACCACGGATGCTAGAACTACCCAGGATAAAAAGTGTGGCAAATAAACAATTGTCTGTACGGATTTTTTAACGAATTTGATGCGGATCTCATTTAACAAGATGGAAAAAATGATAGCCATCATTGTTCCCAATAGAATCTTGGCAATGGCAATCACCAACGTATTACTAAAAACCTGTGCGATGTCCGGCAGCTTAAACATATAAATAAAATGCTTCAGCCCTACAAATTTGGAGCCAAACATCCCCTTGGCTGGTATATAATCCTGAAACGCCGTAATGACACCGACCATCGGAACATAGCTGAATACCAGTAAAAATAAAATCCCCGGAAGCATCATCAAATGATACATGGCACCCGTGCCCAACCGACCTTTTGCTCTATCATTTCCCTGTTTCATGGATGGACCCCTTTCCTGAAGAAAGGCTGCTTATCGCAGCCCTTCTAGCAGTTCATGATTGTTTATTTTTCGGATGCAGCTTCGTCTTCAATTTCCTGAATTACCTGGTCACCACCTTGTTTCTTCCAATTGCTAACGAAAGTATCGAAGTAATCCAGAGATTCTGCACCAGTCACGATTTTGATGAAAGATTCCTGCTCCATCTTGGTCAGATTAGCCCATGTCTGTTTCATGCTTGGTGTAGTGCCAGAGAAGGCGGGTGTCATCCAAACGAATTTGTTTTCCCGTGTCAGTTTGTCGATGAGTCCCACTCCGTTGATACGCGAGTGATATTTCGCCCAGGATGTTACGTTATCCGTATCCATATCGCTCAAGTAGGTTTGAATACTTTTAATATTGTTCTTTGATTCTGTTGTCCGGACCTGATCCAAACTAATCTCCCCTTTAATTCCGCGAACAATGTCAGAGTAATCATCCAGCAGCGAGGTAGCCGAGTTGACTTCAATATTAAAAGGTCTGGTAGAACCGTCTACGCCGTTCTCTTGATACTTGGCGGCTTCTGGCATAGATGTTTCCACATTTTTATCATTTGCCAATTTATCGTAGAAAAGGTTTACTATTTTAACGGCGAGTTCCGGGTGTTCATATCCTTTTCTCACAACGATAAACTGATTAGCTGGATTGGCGTGTGCCACGTTTACCTTTCCGTCTGCATCCTCCAAAGTGTAAGCCGTGAATTTCGCATTCTTATCCATCTGCTTCACGCTGCTCAGACCCCAGTCAGGAATATGCCATGGTCCAAAAGCAATACCACTTTGGCCGTTGGTGTACAGTGCCGTAATATCATCAAATGTGCGTGTTCCAAATTGCGGGTCGATGAGGCCTCTCTTGAACCAATCTGCCATGACGCCTAACATCTGCTTGGTTTCCTTTGTTGTCGAGCCATAAATAATGCTGCCGTCCTTCCCCTTCATCCAGTATTGAGGGAATGCACCCTTGGTGGAGGCAACTCCCAGCATGGTATAGGCAGAAGCATTATAGTCACTTGTATTCAGGGTGTTCACAAAGGGAATACCTACCGGTTTCCCGGATTGGCCAGGATCTCTTTTCAGGAATTCCTCAGCCGTTTTCTCCACATCATCCAGCTTGATGGCCCCGTCTCCGTCTGCGTCAAGTTGGATTCCCAGTAGATCCAGCCAATCCTGACGAACCCAGACCATGGTTGGCGCGGAATCTAGGGAAGTAGCCGGAAGTCCCATTAAACGTCCATCTATCGTTGCACTGTCTAATGCACGGCCCTCATAAGAGTCGTAAATGTTCTTGATGTTATCTGTGGCATATTGTTTGTAAATTTCCGTCATATCTTCAATCAGATCATTATCAACCAGTTCTTTGAGTTCATCCTTGGAATCAACACGCATCATGTCAGGCAGTTCCCCAGAGGCGATGGCGAGAGAAACCTGACGGCTGTAATCTTCTCCGTTGGCTTCAAATTGGTCTTTAATCTTAGCGTTAAACGTTTCTTTAACTAGCCGAGTATACGCGTTGTTCTCATACGTATCTCCAGCCGGCAGTTTCGGGTTGGCTGTAGTTACACGACCCATCGTTACGGTTATTTCGTCTTTATAGGCACTGAATGGGTCTCCCGGTGTTGCCTCATACTTGCCCGCTTCCTCCGCAGTGGGAGGGTTGGAGGAGCCCCCACAGGCTGCAAGGGTTGAAATCACCAGGGCAGACATCGACAGCGCAGCCAGACGTCTCGTCAACAATTTGCTTTTTATGAACCATTTAGTTCTCATCACATTCGATTCCCCTTCGTTCTGAATATTTCTCTATCATTGTTGTTTGCGCTTTCATTATAAAGCTCGGAGAAGACAAATCGAGATAGGGATTGAACGTCTGTTTGGATAGAGGAATGTATGCGGTTTCATTTGGGATCAAAAAGCCAATGTTGGCTTGTAAGCATTTATCCTACCTACCGACATACATTTGTCTATCCTTACTTACTAATCAAAGTGAAGAATAAAAAAAACCGGCAGCTCCTGAAACAGGAATCGTCGGCTTGATTAATGGAATTATAAACGTGCTTATAGAATTTATCGTATCACATTCATGATGGTCTTCAGCGATGGTTATGGAGTGCAGTCACCTCCACAGTCACTTGATCGCCCCCTTGTTTCTTCCATTCCTCGACAAATTGATCAAATGAATCGGTCGGTTCAGCGCCTAAAATAATTTTTAAAAATGTATCATGTTCCAGTTTTGATAGTTCACCCCAAGCCTTCTCCATCGTTGGAGTTCGTATATAGGTAAGACTTCGAACTTTATGGATGTTTGGATCGAAAAAATTTCTTCCGCCTACTAGAAGCGAATAACCCCGCATAAAGCTGTTGCTGTGTTCATTCCAATAGGAAATACCATATTGATCATAAGGCTTCAATTTGGTTTGTTTTATTGTCGAAACCAAATTTTCCAGCAATTTGTATTCAGACTTGTCCTTGAAATCGGCGGGTGTTTTGGTTCCCATCAGAATATCCTGCGCGGCCTTTGTTTCAAATCGTGCTTCATCTGTCGGAGCTAAGAAATTGCGGCCCAGCATAAAACGCGTACCGTACTTGAACTCATCACGAAGGTACAGATTGTTAATTTTTATGATCGCTTCGGGATGAGCATATCCTTTTCGTACCACCAAGAATGAACTTGACGGATTATCCACCTTCACATGGTATGCACCGTTTGCATCCAGTGGGAGTGCGTATGCTTGCCAGTTCGCCTCCGGCTCGTTCTGCCAAGCGCTCGGAAGGGGCCAGTACCCAGCATAGAAACCTTGAAAGAACATCCCCGCCTGACCGTTAATAACTGTTTCTTCCGCTTCTTTGCGGAGACCCAGTTCTGGATCGAGAAGGCCTTTGGCGTACATTTCACGCAGTTTGACCAAGGCGTCCTTCGTTTCCGGTAGAACCGAACCGTATACAGGTTTTCCATCTTTGCTCAGCCAATATCCCGGAAAAGATCCATATGCTGCGAAGATTGGCGTTAGATCAAAAGAAAAAGCACTGTTGTTGAAATCGTTATACAGTCCAGTGCTTGAAGCAAGGCCAATCGTATCCCGCTTACTGTCTCCATCTGGGTCATTCTCCACAAAGGCCTTGGCGATAGCTTCCAGATCATCTACCGTTTTCGGCGGCTTCAGTCCAAGACGGTCCAGCCAATCCTGTCGAATCCAGAGCATGCTGAAGTCTTCCGCTGTCACAGAAGGAACAGCCATTATCTTGCCAGCGAAGGTCACTTGTTCCATAGCCAATCCGTTTGTGCTATCAATAATTTTTTTTATTTCCGGTGATGCGCTGCTATTGTATGCCTCGGTTAGATCTTCAATTTCACCAGCCTTGATCATCTCGTTCAGCTGCAGCTGATTTACAATCATGGCATCCGGCAGATCATTGCTGGCGATAGCCAGGTCGATTTTCTGACTCAGATTTTCCTTCGATACCTGCCATAATACCTGGACATCAATGTTAAGGTTTTGTTTAATCACCGTTTTCCATATATTCTTCTCAAGTGTTTCTCCTCCAGAGAGATCCGCGCCTGTTGGGTCTACCGCATATCCCAGTCGGATGGAAACGGGATGTTCATATTTCCCAAATGGATCGGCAGCGGCAGTGTCCGAGATTGTTTTCGTTGGTCCCATTGGCGATTCCCGGAAGTATGGTTTGCTGAAATATACGGTCACTGCAATTAAGCTGACGACAAGAACACATGCAGCCATCTTCTTAATCATCGCTTTCCCCTCTTTCGCCCGGTTTATTGGTCATCTGGGAGAGTACGCTATTTATCCCCTCTGCCGAGGTGTCGATATTCGCTTGGCAGCAGACCTGTCAATTCGCGAAAAATTCGGCTGAAATATTTTTCATCCGTATAACCCACTCGCTCCGCAATCCAGAAAATCGTGTTGTTTGTATTCAATAAATACTCTTTAGACTTCTCTATTCGTATAAATCGGGAGTACTCATTAAAGGTTTTCCCCATCAGATCCTTGAAGCATTGACTGAAATAGCTTCGGCTGATGTTCAGTTGCTGGGACAGACCTGAAGCTGTAAAAGCTTGGTCCAAATCATTGTGCATGATCATAATCGCTTTTTTCACGGCGTCTACAATTTCCTGTGAATACGAAGTCTGTTCATCTGACTTACGAATGCCCTCAGAGGTCTGCTTGATCCACTCTTCTACCTCGTACCAGGATTGAAAAGAATGGATCATTGAGATTCTACCCAGCGTAGTCTGGGCAAAAAGGTGATTCCATTCCATAACTATAGAGTATAGCAATCCCATCAGCTGGCTTTTATGCAGTCTTAGTGATTTGAGCTGTTCAATCAGTTGGTTGTAGTAACTATCGTTGTGGGTCCATGGTGATAGGAACCAACTTTGCTTAATACGATCCATGTCTTCATCCTTCGGTTCTATTGGAAAAGAGTCCTCCACATCCATCGAAACGGCAATGACAGGATCATAAGGGTTGTATGCATAGAATAAGGACGTTTCTGTATAATTCATAATCCAGTTTTGGATTTGCGACCATGTTCGGTCTTGTACATCGGATATAACCAGCAAGGCACCTTGGGGAACTTGATCCAGGGATTCCTTCAGTTTATGGAACAGCTGATCCTCTACGTCCATGGGTGCCGTCCACATCCAACAGTTCCGTTCAACCTCCCATCGGATCTCGTCTACATTGGATGTCAGTTCAATCGGCCAGCTCTGTCCTGACTTGCGATCCAGTGAAACAAGTGCATACACATGGCGATAATGGACATTGGTCTCACTTAGCAGAGGCAGCTTTCGTCTTGTATTCGCCAGTTCGTCAATCCGAGCATGTATTCGATGCAGCACGTGTTCGAATTGCTCCTTCTCGAGCTGAACTTTGGCTATATAGTCGATGGCTCCAAGTCTGAGCGCTTCTTGGATATAATCGAAATCTTGATGCAGTGTTAATACGACAATATGTAGTTCTGGATAGAGCTGCCTTGCAGCTCGCATCAGTTCAATACCTGACATCACCGGCATCGCGAGATCGGTCAACATCAGATCGACCGGTTGGGCTTTCAGAAAATCCAGTGCTTTCAACCCGTTACTTGCTTCTCCTACAACCTCCATATTGAACTCGTTCCACGGCATCGCAGAGCTTATTCCTTTTCGTACTAATTTATCGTCATCCACTATCAATACCTTAATCATCCTCAGACATCTTCTCCTTTGATAGGAAGTATGAGCAGTATACTTGTCCCTGTACCCAATTCACTTTCGATCACCAGTTGTGCTTGATCTCCGTACTGTGCCCTCAACATGCGGTGGACATAATTGAGTCCAATGCCCATCCCTACTTTTTTATGTTCAGTTATACGATTATTCAGAAGTCTTTGAATCGCTTCCTCGGTCATGCCTGCTCCATTATCCTGTATTAAAATATTCAGCGTTTTAGCAAGTGTAACTTCAATTTGAATAAAACCTTCGTCACTCAGTCCATGATAAAGTGAATTTTCAACCAACGGTTGCAAAATAAAACGAGGCACAGGTATTTGAAGCACTTGATCATCCGCTGAAATACGTACGTCAAATTCAAAGTCATATCGAATTTGCTGCAGGATTAGGTACTGTCTTAGCGCATCAATTTCCTCTTCCATCGTGGATACTTGCCCTAATTTACCCAAATTGTAATACAACAGCTTGTTTAAGGATTGCACCAACTTGTCAATCTCCCCTTGTCCGTTCATGACGGCCAGCCAGTGCACAGTATCCAGCGTATTCATCAGAAAGTGAGGATTGATCTGATATAACAATTTTTCCACTTCCAAATCTGCACGAATCTTCTCTTTCTGCTGCACTTCCTTGAACAGGTCGCCGATTTGATGCTGCATATTTGAGAATTCCCCCAATAGAAAATCAAACTCGGGAATTTGAGTGCGGGTCTGGCTGCCTGCCTTTTGTGGATTCTGAGACATTCCGTTAATTTCCGAATGGAACAGACCTAATGGTTTGTAAACCATCTTCCACAGAAGCCAAGCCAGAAATACGGTAAAGCCGAGAAAGAATAAAGCGACCAGTAATATTTGAAGCAACCACTGGTTTTTCTCCTGTTGATACTTAGCCTGCGAAATTACCGATATGACGCTCCAGTTCTGAGTGGAGTCCTCCTTAAACCAATGGTAATCACGGGATATTCCATCTTTTGCAGTACCTTTCGATATGCTGGAAAAATTCTCTCCGACCTTCATCGCTTCTGGAATTTCACTGTAAACAATGTTGCCCTCACCATTCAGGATTAAATGCGATAAAGCTCCTTTGTATTGATTGTAACCCAGTATATCCTGTGTAAGACGAAAGCCGGATTCGATGTAAATATATACATCGTCCCTTTGAGGCAGCTGTACCTTTCGCATAGCAGATAAAACAAGCTGATCATCAAATCGGTTCATACTCATATGGGGACCATAGTACGCAATGCCATATGATTTGGAAAGCACAGGCAAAGACTCGGGAGAAAAACGATCTTTGATGGGAAAGTTAGCGAACTGTGTAGTGCCTTCTTTCTGGAAATAGTATAAGGTCAGACCTATATTCGGATTAGTAAACGTTACGACATTTAACTCATTCTTTAATTCATCTCTAGCCTCAATCAATTCAAATATATTGGAGGAAGGCTTCAAGACTTCATCCAGTTTTTTGCCTAATGTACCACTATAGGATAATTGCTGAGTAACATGATTCAGGTTGGTAATTGAATTTTCCAGTGATGAAGTTACCTGCTGTAGATTGCTCCTAATTCCATCATTGATTTTATTCGCAAAAATGGAATCAATGGTATAGTAAGAAATTGCAAATATACTGATAAAGGGAATAAATGCGCTGAGAAAAAACAATAAAAAGATTCTTTTTTTAAGTGTCATTCCGACCCATTCTCCTTAGGTAAATGAAAGAGCAAGCCCCTGGTTATGAGCTTGCTGTTTATGAATAACAGCTCTATCAATTATCGTCTTCCTCATAGGCAGCGACCTATTTGAAAATTGGCGACATCTTAATCCGATTCAGATTGAAAAAATCAGGATACCTCCATCTCGGGGAGGTCCAATTCTGTTCATAATTATAGATTGATATTCAAATATGTCAAACGCTTTCATGGAATTCATAGAACTTATTCTCTCTTCCTCTTTGCATACATCGACTTGCCGTTTTTAATTGCTTATTGTAGTTGAATTTTCTGCATGTAAAAAAGACTCACTCCGTCTTCAACAAGTGGAATAAGCCTTCTAAGCTTTCAATAACATTTTCTACTCCTAATTCTTACAAATGTTGTTGTTGATCAGGATTGGATGCCAAAGCAACAAATAATTTCTCTCCTTCACTCAGCACTTGTAGAAATTGTTCTCTGGCCAAGTTGGGAGCAAACACCAGTAACGCGGCCTAACGATTCATATTTTTCCTTCTTACTAACGTTTAGCTGTAAACCTCTTGTTCCAGCACCCGATTTACAGCCTTGATAAAGGCAAGATAACCACCATCGGTATCGTGCCGATGAGGAAGAGCCAAAAGCATTGTCTCTTCAACCTGGTTATCGTCTAACTCATAGCTGTTTGTCAGGATTTCTCTGATCTCATCGACGGGTGTACCGAGAGCAAACTTCTGAGCTGCTTTATAGATATCATAGTTCTCATAGATATCCTTCCGTGTCACCTTCTGCAAATCGATAAAATCATATATTTTTTTAACGAAATACAGCACCGCCAGCACAATTGAGATCAGACCCGCAATTGTTAAAATTTCATTCATTCCCCATACCTCTTTCCCTTTCCACTCAGTTGACAGCTTAGCCGATGAAACAGACGAACATGGGAGTGCCCATCTCACATGCCAAACCTCCTTATCCTCTCTACTTCCGAATTCAGCGTAACATTTTCACCATTAGTTTAGGATTAGGGTTTTCATATAGGTATAAAGATCACCTTAAGATTTAGATGACAGATGAAAAATAAAGAGACCATGCTCCAAAAGAGCATGATCTCTAATTACATCATTATAATATGATTACCTAGCCATCATCTCCAACCTGAAGCATACGATAACCAACTCCGATATGTGTTTGAATAAACTTAGTTTGTGATGATGTTTTTTCTATTTTTTTTCTCAGCGTTGCCATAAACACACGCAGGGCAGGAATGTCATAGCTGTGGCTGCCCCAGATTTCATGCAGAATAAAATTATGGGTCAGTACTTTGCCTACATGTTTTGCCAGCAGGCAAAGCAGTTTATATTCGCTTGGGGTCAGGTGAATTTCTTCTTCTCCAATCCATACGCATCCTGCTGCATAATCAATTCTCAAATTTCCATTAATAAAGCTGGAAGCATCCTTCAGGAGCTTATCACTGTCATTTCGAATTCTTCGTAAACTGACTCGAAGTCTGGCCAGCAGTTCTTCTACACTGAAGGGCTTTGTTAGATAATCGTCCGCTCCGGCATCCAGCGCATCTATTTTATCCCGATCTTCGCTGCGTGCGCTGACCACGATAATAGGCATATTCGACCATGCACGAAGCTTTTTTATGATATCTACACCGTCCATATCCGGCAGCCCCAAATCCAGAATCATTAGGTCCGGCTGCTTGGATACTGCTTCTAAAATCGATGCTTCCCCTGTTTCAGCCGTATGGTATTTATAACCCTGTGTCTCCAGGGTTGTCGTAATCAGCTTGCGGATGGGTTTATCGTCCTCCACAACAAGGATAAAAGGTTTATTCATGAACATTCACTTCCTCAGCTTGCAGGGTAAAATAAAAAATCGTCCCTTTAGGGACATTGTCCTTAACACCAATAGTACCTCCATGAGCATTCACAATTGATTTGCACAGAGAAAGCCCCAGCCCTAATCCACGGCGTCCGTCCCCATGAATGTTGTCTGCCGTATAAAACATCTCAAACAGTCTGACCTTGACTTCTTCTGAAGAAATACCGGGGCCATCATCTGAGATTTCTACAACGACTATATGTCTTTCGTGTCTTGCGGAAATCGTGATGTGAGAGTCATCTTGGGTATACTTGATTGCATTATCAATCATATTGATCAATACCTGAACAATAAGTCGGGAGTCCATTCGAGCCATCATCAATTCATCATCCAATTCCGTCTGAATGACATGCTTCACACTGTTGCGATTCACATGAAGCAGAGCCTCCGAAATGACTTCCTCCATTAATTCTGCCTGAAAATTAAGATTTAGAGTACCACCTTCGATTCGACTAATGGACAGCAAATTTTCTACTAAATTGATCAGCCACATGGAATCGTCATATATATCCGTATATAGACCTTTTTTTTGTTCCTCGTTTAGTACCTCTGAGTTTCCAAGAAGAATCCCCGCATTGCCTGAGATGCTGGTAAGAGGAGTGCGTAAATCATGAGAAATGGACCGAAGCAGACTGGCACGGAGTTGCTCCTGCTGGATTTGCATGGAGATCTCTTGTTGTCTTTGGTTCAGTTTTTCTTTCTCCAGCGCCAGCGCGCATTCTCCCAGCATGGCAAGCATTAGGCTATTTTCAAAAACTTCTAAAGGTTCTTCCTTATCCATTACAATAGCTACCACCGCAAGAACCTGATCTCCTCCACGCACCGCATGATATAGACACTTAGCGCCAAAAAAAGTATCCGTCGTAGCTCCTGCACGCTTGTTGTTTTTATATACCCACTCTGCAACTGCACGTTCGTAGCCTCCTGTGTAGACCCCTGGATCAACTGCAGATTCTTTCTTTGGAAAAAACTGCGGCGCCAACAGTACCCCTTGGTCAACTGAATAGAAAATGACCATTCTGTCCAACAACTTCACCATTTGATGCGCCATTTCATTAATAATAGCCGGAGAGTCTTTGGCCTGTTGCAATTTCCGGCTTGTTTCCAGAAGCACCTCGGTACGGTAAGCTTTTTGCGCGGATTGCCGAGCCTGCTCTCTTACTCGCATAGTTAGTGTACTCGTCATGAAAGAAGCAGCCAGCATGACCAGAAAGGTGACCGGATAGCCTGAATCATAAGCCTGTAAAGAATAATAAGGCTCGGTAAAGAAATAATTAAACACAAGTACACTCATAACCGAAGAAATGGCGCTATACATTCTGCCCTTGGTCACAATTGCATTTAACAAAACCCCTAGAATGTACACGGTGATAATGTTAGCTTCTCGGAATTCCAAATACTTAAACCACAAGCCAATAATTGTGCACACAGCCAAGATAACAATGGTCTTGATAGTATCTGCCAACGACAGCATTGGGTATTTTTCGTAAAAAGGCAATCTTTTATATAAGGAGGACTGAGTATAGGGGATAATATAGATTTCAATATTAGGAAGCAAGGCCGTTAGTTTATCCATTACATTGGATTTTGCAAGCCCTCTCCTCTTGTAAGGGGAGCGTCCTAGGACAATTTTCGATACATGGCTTGTTTTGACATATTCGGCAATCTGTCCTGGAATATCGTCTCCATACATCGTTGCGATTTGTGCACCCATTTGCTCAGCCAGCCTAAGGTTTTCCCTTAACTCCGCTTTATTTTTTGATGTCAATTCTCTCACTTCTGGTGTTTCCACAAACAACGCGGTGAAATGACCATGAAAAGCTGCCGCCATTCTTGCTGCTGTTCGGATCACTTTCTTATTGGAAGCAGCCGAAGACAGGCAGACCAGAATATGTTCTTTCGTATCAGATTCATTTGTTATCGCCTGCTCACTGATTTGCTCCGCAATTCGGTTTAACTGACTTGCTGTATTACGCAAAGCAATTTCACGTAGAGCCGTCAGCTTCTCCTTGGTAAATAAATGAGCCTGTGTATTCTCCCCCTCAGGATAAATCTTTCCCCTATTCAAACGTCCTATTAAATCATCCGGTTCAATATCGACTAATTCCACCTGATCAGCACTGTCAAATACACTGTCCGGTATGCGTTCGTCAACGGAAATGCCAGTAATGGAGTAAACAATATCCGTTAGGCTTTCGAGCTGTTGAACATTCATCGTCGTATATACATGAATTCCTGCGCGAAGAAGCTCCTCGACATCTTGATATCTTTTTTTATGTCGGCATCCTGCCGCGTTGGTATGGGCCAAATCGTCCAATAATATAAGGTCAGGGCTTCTCTGGAGCGCTTGGTCCAGATCAAATTCCTTAGTTGAGGATTCTTTATTTGAAATTTTGATGTAAGGAAGAAGTTCAAGTCCTTCCAACAGCGCCGCAGTGTATGGCCGGGCATAATGTTCAATATATCCAACTACGATATCTATACCCTCTTTTTGCTCTTCGTGGGCGTCGCTAAGCATCGCACAGGTCTTCCCAACACCTGGTGCATATCCAACATAAACCTTCAATCTTCCTCTTCTTTTCCTTACCGGCAAGTCAGTAATTTGATCAAATATGGACTCGGCATCGTTCTGTTTTGCTGCCATCCTGTGCCCACCCTCTATTATATATCTCTCAATCCTTAGTATATCATGGGCAAAATCAGTACCGTATTACGAATTTGCCTACAGCATTAAGATTGTATTAAGATCCGTTCTTATGTAATAACATCCTTAAAGAAGCCTCAAAATCCTGATTCTATACTAGCTTTCTCAGTGGAAGGATAGCAGCAAAATAATATAAAAAACTTTCTAAAGCTGGCTAAGTGCGAACTTAAATAAGTTTCAGTTTTTTTGAAAAGCCTATACAACAAAAAAAGCCGCCAAAATAGCGACTTTTAATAGGACTATGTTCTTGTCCCTCGACAAATGCTGATCTGAACCGCCAAGCTCAATATTGCATTGCAAAACGACCGAGCCGCAACCTTGCATTAGCGGGTAAAAGAATTCATGCAATGAGATAGGTTTCCCAAAAGCCATTCATACAAGCCGCTCCCCTGGACCTCCCGACCCAGCTGTATTTTCTTTCTTGGAAGTCAACATCTTCTCGCTTGGGCTTTGTGCTTTGGCGAAAGTATAGCTATTGTTCGTTTTCCCTATAGCGTTGCTTGCTGTCACTTTCAGCGTATAGCGGGCACCGGGCAGATCGCCCGTGCCTATCGTTAGTTTGTGGTCGGTAGTAAAAAACCGCCGTTCAGTCTCTAAGTACCACTGTCGACATCGGTGTAATTGAGCATCTCCTGACTATCCCCTTGGAATGTTCCTTCCGGTTTATCGATCGGAACCGTCGGTTTTGTCCCATTGGGATTTTGCGGAGTAATCCGTCCTTCCTTGATCCATCTCTCGCCACTTACGGCATATCCAGGCATTTGCGATCCGGGTATCTGATTTCCACTTGAGTTGAATATGACCTTCGCCTGCGTCCAGTCCGGGGCCCTATACACGAACCAGCCATTGCCTTCATCCTGCATGGCCACGCCCGGCCAAGCAGAGCCTTCCCTGAGCGGAGTCATGGAATCATCGTAGTAGTAGATGTTCGGTACTCCCCAGCCGGAAGGCTTGTAGAAATGAACGGTCATGCCCGAGCTCGGTTCCTCCTTCGTATACCTGAACATCTTCTCTGTTTGACCAGACAAATTCGCGGCGACTATTTTCAGAACAAACGTCGATCCGATTGGAGTTCCAGCGCCAATGCTGACCATATCTCCCGAACTGAACGGAGTCACCGGCCCCCCGTTCAAAGTGTAGGTTGCCGAGTCTGCATTGGAATAGTTCATTCTCACGTTAACAGAATCTGTGAAAAAGGCTCCTTCCCCAGGATCGACGGATACTGACGGAGTTTGTTGCGCTGCGCTATACAGTACGGCGATCCTGCCTCCGTCCAGATGGCCGGTAATTCTGCCGTTCGACACCGTAAACGATCCACCACCATTGGCCTTGTTCTGGTAAACGCCGTCCTCCAGTCTGGTAGGGGAGTTGATTTGAGCATTGCCTCCAAGATTCACAATCGTCATGCCTTTGGTTCCGCGTTCAACCTGCATAATTTGATTCCCTTGCGTCCTAATGTATTCGTCTTGACCTACCATGGCATTGTGGAACTTGTTAATGGCAACGACGTCCGGGTCCTTCCAGAGCGTATTCCCCGCATCGCCGAGCCGATTCGCAAATTTCCCACCTCCTGTCGGTCTGTTGAAGAACAGAGAGGTCGTCTCCGCCCGGGAGGCGATGATTGCCCAGCCCATTTTGATTTGCCAATCGTTCAACCCCGTCGATTCGCTGTTGTCGTTGGCATAAGTGTCATGCGATTCGACCCAGGTAACTAATTTGGAGGGGCTTACATTATTAGCGTTAAAAGATTTGGCCGCATCAACATTGATGCCACCGTGATAACCAACGGCGCTTCTGACACTGTCCCCATAGCTGGAGGCGGCCAATTGGCGACAACATCAACAATGATACTTATGCCGTATTTATCCGCTTCCTGGCAAAGCTGTCTGAAATCATCCCTGCTTCCCAATTGAGAGTTGCCGATTTTAAAGTTGATGGGCTGGTACAAAATCCACCACTTGCTGCCTTCTGTCAACCCTTCCTTGCTGGCTTGGATTGGCGAAGTTTGCACCGCTTTAAATCCCGCCTGAGCCAGTTCCGGAAGGTTTCTGGTGATGTTGTCAAAAGACCAGTTCCACGCATGAAAAATAAGACCATCCTTCGTTCTTTCCGGGAGTTCGTAGTTTGCGACAGCCGATAGCTTCGCATCCGAACCTCCTAACTGCCGAACATCGGCATTCGCCTGTGCTTCGGGAGTAAAGCCATTCGTTTGCAACAACAATACGACAAAGAGAACGATACTCCAGGTACGCCTCAAGATGGGGCTTGTCTTCCTCCTCATACTAAACTCTCCTTTTAAATTTTATTTTACAACCAACCTCTCTTGAGAGATTAGGAGTAAATAAAAGAGGGCAAAACAACATGTATACGCTTCCAAAAAGGGCAATCGTTTGCACATAATTGAGCTCAACGACATGATTTCATTTATTTGACAATTTGTCAATGCTTATATTAAAGATAAATTTCCAACGGCCTTTTTTCCCCCTCATTATTATTCACTGTGCCTTCAAGACTTTTTGGACGTTGACTTCAATTACGAACTGGTTTTCTTAGATTTGAATAATGTCCCTGCAATTGCATTGACTAGTAAAAGTATGGTTGATATAATCATAAAAGGAAAAATCATTGGCATAGTGCCCTGTGGATGTTTTTTTTATATTTTCTTTTGTAAGCGCGTACAATGATTTATTTCCCTACATACCATGGAGGAGGCGATCAATGAATCTATTTTATCCAAATAAATGCCTTTCTTTTTTTTACTTTTAATGCAACCGGTTGCAAAATCCATTCCACTAAATATTATCAGGAGGTTGTTAACTTGCTAAGAAAAAAAACTGGGAGTTTTATTTCTTGGTTGATTATTTTATCGCTTTGCTTCAACTTCTTCGGCTTACCCGGCGTAGCTTCGAGTAACAACGATTATACAGCCACCTACACGAATTCCACAGCGACTGCTCTTCCATCGACAACCGCTTCGATCACGTCTACCGTTACCGCAACGTATGCACCTACCACAACAACTAAATCAACTCAAACTGGGTTAACGGTTCACTTTAAGAAACCTTCAAGCTGGAATTCAGCGATTCGAATCCATTACTGGAATCTGAATCCGGCAAGCGTTCCGATAAGCGGGGCGTGGCCGGGAATCCTGATGAAGTCGGATGGAAATGACTGGTACAGCTACACCATTGCCGATGCCACAGGCTCAAGCCTCATTTTCAATGACAGTAGCGGCAAACAAACGGCCGACTTGTCCCGCAGTGTGAAAGAGGGCTGGTATTACACAGATAACACATGGTATGATGTCAGCCCGGAAATGCCTAAAATTCCGGCGATTTCCGCCTCTCCTGTACCCAAAACATATGATTCGTCCCAAACGGTGACGCTTTCCAGCACCAACAGTGATGATAAGATTTACTATACGATAGATGGTTCGACACCTACGACATCCTCGACCTTGTATACCTCTCCAATCCAAGTTGCTTCCTCTTTGACCATTAAGGCCTTCGGTATCAACTCAATCGGTCAAACTGGAAATGCATCCTCTTTTGATTATGTAATTGACCTGAATGCAGATCTGCAAGCTCCGACAATCACAGCGAATTTGCCTGCCGGGCATTCTGATTCCTCGGTGACTGTATCCTTTAACCTGAAAGATAACAAGGCGGCAACGACCAAGGCATACTATACGGAGGATGGTACAGAACCAACCACAAGCTCAAAAGTCTATATTCTCGGCAACGCGCTGACCGGATTGACTGGACCGTCTATTCTTATCTCCAAGACTACGACATTAAAATTTCTCGTTATAGACGGCGCTGGTAATCAAACCAAGCAGAGCTTTGTTTATAATATTGGAAATAAGAAGGATTTTCGGGAAGACACCATCTATTTCGTGATTACTTCTCGGTTCTATGACGGTGATCCGAGCAACAACGTGCACGCATGGGATGATGGAAAGGCGCGCAATCCAGATTCGGACCCGGCTTGGAGAGGAGACTTTAAGGGGCTGATTCAAAAGCTCGATTATATCAAAGCCCTCGGATTCAGCGCCATCTGGATTACACCTGTTGTGCAAAATGCCAGCGGTTATGATTACCATGGTTACCATGCTTTAAATTTTGCCAAAGTAGACCCACGGTATGAATCGGCGGGAGCTTCTTATCAGGATTTGATCAATGCAGCCCATGCCAAAGGGCTGAAGGTTATTCAGGACATCGTCGTCAATCATACGGGTAATTTCGGTGAAGAGAATCTGTACCCCATGTTCAAGAAAGATCCGGCTAAACCGGATACTGCTAACAACTTGGTGAAAACTACGGATAAGCTGCCACCAAACTATGATACTATGACACCCGATCAGCAGTATCAGGCAAGGCTCGCCTTAATGAAGAACGAGGGAACGAACAATAACATTTACCATACAGAGAAAAGTCTTTCCTGGGAATCCTATACGGTTCAGACTGGTCAGATAGCGGGAGATTGCGTGGATTTGAACACGGAAAACCCTGCAGTTAACAAATATTTAATTGATACCTACAATCACTATATTGACATGGGTGTTGACGCTTTCCGTGTCGATACGGTGAAGCATGTGAGCCGGTATATTTTCAATAAATACTATATTCCTGCCTGGAAAACAAGAGGCGGCTCGGATTTCTATATTTTTGGAGAAGTAGCCACACGTTACAGAGATGTTTGGAACAGTGGAATTCCGGCGATCTCGACGCCATTCTATACTTGGAAAAGCTCGAAATCGTATCCGGGCGATGGAAAGAATGACTACGCCTCCAATAAAGCGTCAGTTGAACAAGAGTGGACGGACAACTCTACTACAGCAGGACAGCCAACCTCGAACAATGCTCTCTTAAACGGAAATACCTATCATACGCCTGACTATTCGATGAAATCGGGCATGGATGTGATTGATTTTCCAATGCATTGGGCATTCAAGACCGCGCATGAAGCATTCAATATGAGAAGTGGCGACCAATACTATAATGATGCTACGTGGAATGTAACCTATGTCGACTCGCATGACTATGCTCCTGACCAGGCTCCGGAAAATCAAAGATTCGCGGGCACACAGGACACTTGGGCTGAGAATCTCGATCTGATGTTCACCTTCCGCGGAATACCCGCTATCTTCTACGGCTCCGAAATCGAGTTTCAAAAAGGGGCAACTATTGATACAGGTCCAAACGCACCGCTAAGCAAAACGGGACGAGCATATTTCGGCGATCACGTGGAAGGCAATGTTACGGTACAAGATTACGGCAAATACACAAATGCTACTGGCACGCTTGCGGAATCGCTCAACCATCCTCTGGCGAAACATATCAGACAGCTTAATTTAATCAGAAGAGCTGTTCCCGCCTTGCAAAAAGGCCAGTATTCCACAGAGAATGTGTCGGGCAATCTGGCGTTTAAGAGAAGATATACCGACAGTGCCAAAGGTATTGACAGCTTTGCATTGGTCACGATTTCAGGAAACGCCACGTTTACCGGAATTCCGAACGGAACCTATGTGGATGCGGTGACCGGTGATTCCAAAACCGTTACTGATGGCAAGATTACCCTGACATGCTCCGGCAAAGGAAATGCAAGGGTATATGTATTGAATGGTAGAGGTGGAATTGGAGAAACGGGAACCTATCTGAAGTAAACGGTAGTATGTCCTAGATAACTGAAGCAACCTCAGTTCGGTATTGCACTGTGCTAAGGTTGCTTCCAATTAAAAAGTATATCTAAGAGAGAGAGTCAGGATATTGCTCTGAACTAAATTTTTAACGGATGGGAGTGAACCAAGATGCCCCAACGACAGCTTCTATGTGCGTAAATTCTTCCGTATATTTAATGACCAACAACCATCAAGTATTAGCGGTTATCCCGCCCCTAGAACTGATAAAGCGTGAGCACGTACCCTGCTCTCTTGTCCATTCCGTTGTTGTTTATCCCCCCTGCATTGCTCCCCGAAGGATAGAGGCTATCAGACGCTTAATGAATGAAAAAAATGATTTAGATGGTCGGCAAACAATTTAGGATTTTCCATAGCGGCGAAATGACCGCCTTTATTCGCTTTCTCCCAGTACGTAATATTATAGACGCGTTCTACCCAGCTTCGGGGAGGCGTGGGCAGCTCCTTGGGAAATAAGGAAACCCCTGTTGGAACAGTAACGCGCTGACCTTCGGTGAAATGCAGTTTATTATTCACGCGATCCCGAGACCAACGACTGTTGGATAACAGCTTTGGTGTACGTACATGGTATAGAATTCGCGCAGGTCAGTGTTATGGAACTGGATCGTAAATTTACAGATATTGATTTTGAACTGAGTGCAATTTCTTTGTGAGCTGGTTTCGGTAGAATTGCAAAAGAACGACTTTTATAATTGTAGTCAAGGAATGATGCATAGCTTTTTGCTTTCCGAACTGCTCACAGGCGAGCTCAATGATGCTAATGTCATCGCAATGCGACTGGCTCATCTGGACTGGACGCTTACACCTACCTAAGAGTGATGACCTTGACAGACCTGAAGAACAGCTTTTTTGACGGGAAAGTTCAGTTAGTTGCACAGCATATGATCCAATTGCTACCGGATAGCCGCTGGATCGTATATCAGGGACGCATTGTATTTCTCATTTCCCTCGTTGATTCATCCTGTAAAACTATTGCTGAAGACAAACGATTTCTAGAATTTCTCCAAGTAAACGGTCTAACTGCTTCGCTGAGTAACTGCTTTAGTCATTTAACTTTTTTGCGAAAATATTATAAGCAATGCCTAACCGCCGTCGAGATTGATTTCCAACTTAATTCAAACAAGCCAGTGTATATGTATGAGGACTATCTCTGCGAGCATATTGGAAAGATCATATCGGAACAGAACGATCTCGCTGACTTCTGCCATCCAGTTATCCAAAAGTTAATTGCTTATGACAATGGCCACAAAACAAGTTTACTGCCCACCCTTGAAGCCTATCTTCAATATGTGGACACTCCAAATCTTGCTGCTAAAACACTTTTTATTCATAGAAATACTTTGTTCTATCGAATCAACAGGATACGTGAGCTTTTCGAGGTTGATCTAAGCGATGGTGATATTCGCCTGAAGCTTCAAATGACTCTTCATTTTCTAAAACTGAAAACACAACGCGGCGATCCTGAAGATCAGAGATAGAAGGCTAAGAGTATGCAAAAAAACATGCAGACAAAATTTCTTATCGATACTTTGTCTGCACGCTGGTCTTTTCTAGCTACCATAAGCATTCAGATAGTTCGCTGCTGTTCTAAGATGAGCAGCAGTTTTTCTAATTCCATCATTATTCAGCTTACCAGCTTTAGGCCAACTGCTGAACCGAGTACCATCGCGATGAACAGAATCCTCGCGGTATTACGCGGTTCACTGTAGAAGATCATGCCCAATATGGCTCCGCCAGAAGCTCCAATACCGGTCCAGACAGCGTAGGCCGTTCCCATTGGTAGTGTTTCCATGGCCAGGGATAGAAACAAAAAGCTCAATCCAAAGCCTGCAAGCAAGTAAAAAGCAGACAGGAAATTCCGGTCTTTATGGAGCTTATTAATCATGAGAACTCCCATCATCTCAAATACGCCTGCCAAAATAAGAAATACCCAGTTCATACGTCAGTGCACCTCTTTTCCTTGTTTCTTCTCTTTACTCTGTATTTTGAGTCCTACAACTCCGAGCAGAAGCACCCCGATTAGCAACAATTTAGATCCCTTTACCTCAGCACCAAACAACAAAATTTCTGCTAATACAGTGCCGGCCGTTCCCAATCCGACAAATACTGCATACACCGTACCTACCGGAAGCGTACGGGAAGTCATAATCATGAGTATGAAACTTACTAAAATGGCAACTAAAGTGCCCCCCCACTCTAACCAGCCGCTGGCATGTTTCAGGCCGATGACCCATCCAACTTCGAATAATGCCGCAACTACAACAGATAACCATGTCTTGTTCATTCTGTGCTTCCTCCTTTTAGATAATGCTGCAAATGTAGTATGAATTTATAGCAGCAATAAAAAAAAGCCTGAGAGAATACTGCATACAGCAGTTTTTCTCCCAGGCTTTTATCCCTCCGTGGCACAGTACGACGACTGTGAGTTTTCTCTCGGACCAGCCGATATTATCGCGGAACCCTAGAAAACATTTTTGAATTCAATTTTATAGTTAACATTATACATATTAGTGAAAAAACACAATATAAAATCAATAAAAATTCGTATATCTCCCTAAACTTATATCATTGTTTTGGTCATTATGAAATCAATTTGTTCTTCATCACCCATATAAAAAGAGTGTGCGCCAGTTTGAACAAACCCCATTTTCTTATAAAAAGCAATGGCGTTTTCATTTTTTTCCCATACACCAAGCCAGATTTTCTTTTTATTATGTTCCATTGCAATTTCCATAGCTTTATTTAGCAGATATTTACCAAGCCCATGTTTTTGAGAACTGTTTTTTATATAAACCCTCTCAATTTCGAGCGACTCATTACCCATTTTTTCGGATTGGGCATTGTTCATATTTACCTTTAAATATCCAGCAAGTTCTTCATTGAAATAGATGAAAAAGAATTCTGAAGAGTCGTTGGACAATTCCTCCTCCAACTGTTTAAAATTAAATGCTTTTTCCAGATAGGCATTCATATTTTCAGGTGAATTCTGATCCTTAAAAGTATCGTTGAATGTTTCAATACTTATTTCTTGGAGTATTTGTAGATCTTCACGGCTGCACTTTATTATTTTTACAGTCACTTTAAATTATCGCCCTTTCATATAAATCAGTAATTTCTCTTGTTCCCCTTTTTTACAAATTCCCATTCATCACCTATATTTTTTCTTACTCTTTGAAGAAGATTAAAAATGGTGTTTACTTCACTTTCCGAAAATCCCGCTAATGCAACATTATCCGAATAATCATGTTCTCTTTTTATAAAAGGATAGACTTTATTCCCTTTTTCTGTTGGAAAGAGTTTATTAATTTTTTTGTTATGCTGATCCTCTTCCTTTTCAATAAATCCGTTAATAACAAGTTTTTTTATAGCACGAGATGCGGTTGTTCGATCTACTTTTATCATCTCGGCTAACTTTTCTTGAATGATTCCTGGGTTTTCACATATTCGTACAAGGTATAAATATTGTCCTTTTGTAAGGTCATATTCTTTAAATTCGATATTGCTTATAGAATCTAATGCTCTTGCGATCATTCCAATTTCACGAAGTACTTCCTTCATAATGTACTCCTTTACCCCTGTTTTGTTGCAAATGCAATAAAAATGATATATATTGAATTTACCTTATTTTTATTGCATTTGCAACAAAAAAATATATTAAAGAGGTCGAGTAAATTGAAATATATTTTTTTCGTATTAGGAATTTTTATATTATCCCTTGGAATTTCGTTCACTATACAATCAGACCTTGGGGCTTCACCTTTTGATGCACTTTTAGTAGGACTGTCTATAAATGTGGGGCTTACTGTGGGAAGTTGGGAAATCATAATAGCTATAATATTGATAGGTTGTAATTCGCTTTTAAAAAGACAAACACCAGAAGTTTTGGGGTTGTTAACAGCATTTATAACGGGTATTGGTATTGATATGTGGCTTTTTTTACTGCACAATTTGATAACACCTGAACTATGGTACAGCAAAGTTGTTTGTTTTGGAATTGGTTTAGTTGTTGTAGGATTAGGAACTGCAACATATTTACAGACAAATTTTGCACCCATTCCAGTTGATCGATTAACATTAATCATAAAGGAATTAACTAAAACAAATCTATTTTTTTCGAGAACATTCATCTACCTTATATTCTTGATCATAGCAGTCCTTTTAAACGGACCCATTGGCATTGGAACCTTGTTAACCGTTTGTTTAGGGGGGCTAATACTCAATTACTTTATGCCATTTACTAAAAAAATACTTGACCGCATATTAACACACTCTGCTACATCACCAAATCATGAGAAAGATAAAAGATGTAATATCCAAGTTGAGACTGAAGCTTGATGCTCATATCTCTTTGTTTCGATCTTAAGTTTCTCTTGGTCGAGCTTCAGTCATAGCATTTTTTCGGGACTAACGCCTGTGCTTGTTATCCTGCCTAGCTGCTTTGTTTTGGGAAGAGACGCCGTTTTAGTGCAGCTAGTCGGATTCTGCATCATTATCCTCTCTTAGCGTCGTTAGATACAAGCGAGATCTGCAAGTAGGACAGTATCAAGACTGGCAATGGGGCATACTGGCCATCTTGTTTTATAGCCTTTGTAATTAAGATTAGACAAGTTCCTTCTTCAACAGATGTAACTTTTAATGAGCAAAACAAAAAATCAAAAAAATGAAGGGACACTTTTAGAACGTGTCTCAATTCTATCTAAAAGAAAAAATGAGTCGTCAAGAGATATTCGGCTTAATTCTTGCATTGATTGGAATTATCGTAATTAAAATGATGGTTTAATCAAATTGGTCTTTAAACTGCATATGAATCAAACCAGCAATTTCTAACAAAAGAAGACCCGCGTTATTGAAACGCGGGTCTTCTTTTGTTAGAGTTCATTGAGCTTATTCAAAGTGGTACCTTTTAAATAATCTAAACAATTCGGAGCATAAAATGGAGCTAATCCATCTTATACTCTTCCCCTAATATATAATGTGCATAATCAACCTAAACTCGACGAATTGTTTTATAATACTTAAATTTTCAAATGGAATTGTTTTTGCTATTTTTTTAATGTTAGTAGATGATCATTGTGTCGGAAAAAGAATACTTTGCAGGCAAGGGCAGTCGGACAAGCCGCCACCCTCTGCACACGCAAAGTGAAATCATTGCATTTTAGAAAACAAAGTCGATGGAATCCGGTGAGAAGCCTTCCGGCTGCTCGTCCGAGTTCACCTGAATATCGCTTAACAGCAAATCTGGATCGATTCCAATCTGGGACAGGATCGCTATCAAATCTCTGGTTAATCTCTCAATAGCGTCAGCCCCAAATAGCTTCGTGCAATATTCAAACGAACCCTTCATCTCCCCATCTTCATCACTCATAGACAAAGTCAAATCGAATTTGGAAATACGATGCTCCCGAACATACGGGCTGAAGGACAACGTTTCAAGCTGCGCTTCCGGCGACTCTGTGTTTTCCAGTACAAACATGGTGTCGAATAACGGGTTACGGCTTGCATCCCGTGTTACATCCAGCTTTTCCACCAACTCTTCCAGTGGATAATCCTGATGCTCGAAGGCTTGCAGCGTACGATCTCTGGCTTCCTGCAAGTAGCTGTGGAACGTTTGGTTGCCCCTCGGCTGATGCCGGATGGCTAGCGTGTTGACGAACATTCCGATCAGTGGCTCCAGTTCAGGCAACAAGCGGCCTGCTACCGGCGTACCGATGATCAAATCGTCCTGACCGCTGTATTTGGACAGCAGAACGGTGTAGGCGCTCAACAGCACCATGTACAGTGTACTTCCGGTTTGTGTCGCAATTCGGTGCAGTTGCTCGGATACATTCGCGTCCACTGTAAATTCATACATCGCACCCTCGAAGCTGCGAACAGCAGGTCTAGGATAAGCAATTGGCAAATCCAGTACCGGCAATTCTCCGGCTAAATGCTCCAGCCAGAAGTGTTCCCGGCGTTGGTATGACTCACGCTGCATCTCCTGCTGCTGCCACACGGCGTAGTCCTTGTACTGAATTTGCAGCGGCTCCAATTCCTGCCCTTCGTACAGTTGTACCAGCTCCTGCACGATATTGTTCGACGATACACCGTCTGAAATAATATGATGCATGTCGTACATCAGGAGGTGACGCTCTGGTCCGGTTTGAATAAGACGGACACGCAGCAGTGGTGCCTGGCGAAGATCAAAGCTGCGTACAAAGGACTCGATATAGGCTTCGGCTTCAGACTCCCTAACCTGCAAGTGCTCTACTGCAAACTCCACTTGATCATACACCCGCTGAACGACCTCGCCTTCCACCATTTCAAAGGAAGTCCGCAACGTTTCATGGCGGGCTATTAACTGACGGAACGCATCCTCCAGCCGATCGGCCTGAAGCGGTCCCTCCACGGTTAATACACCCGGCATATTGTAGCTGAGATCCCCACCTTCCAGATGGCTCAAAATGTACAGTCGTTTTTGAGCCGAGGAAACCGGGTAGTATGCCTGTTGCGCCGCCGCAGGGATCACCGTATAGGTGTCTGTGCCGTGCGTAGCTATGAGCTGGGCTTGCTGCTCAATCGTAAAGTGTTGGAACACCTCACGCAGCGTAATCCGGCTGTCCAGTTCCTGATGGATTTTGGCCACCAGCGTCGTTGCCCGCAGGGAGTGCCCACCCACGTCAAAGAATGAGTCGGTGACTCCTACGCTGGACAGCTTCAAAACATCCTGCCAGATTTGGGCTAGCTTGGCTTCCAGCGGCGTCCGCGGTGCAACGTACTCCAGGCCTCCTTCGAGGCGTGCTTCCGGCGCCGGCAGCGCCTTGCGGTCGATTTTCCCGTTCGGTGTCAGCGGGAAACGATCCAGTTGTACCACATACGTCGGGATCATGTAATCGGGCAGCTTCGGCTGCAGCGCATTCCGTAGCTCCGGCAAACTCAGGGACGCTGAAGCTATGATATAGGCACACAGATCCTTGTGTCCATCTTCGTTTTCCCATGCTGTGACGATGGCTTTCTGAATGCCGTCCACGGTCAGCAGCTGCGCTTCCACCTCACCCAGCTCGATCCGGTACCCCCGGATTTTCACTTGGTGGTCAATCCGGCCCAAATACTCAATGCTGCCGTCTGGCAACCACCGGGCCAGGTCGCCCGTTCGGTACATTCGGTGTGCGTAAGTGCTGTCCGCTTGATCGGTTGCTGCCGCAACAGCGAACGGATTCAGGACAAACTTCTCTGCCGTCAGCTCTGGCAGATTCAGGTATCCTCGTCCGACACCTGCACCCCCGATATAGAGTTCACCTGCGATACCGATCGGTACCAGCTGTTGCTGGCTGTTCAGGATGTACACCGACTGGTTCGCGATCGGCGTTCCGATAGATACCGTATGCTCCCCTTTTTCCAGCAGTGCGTTCAGGGACTCCATATCTTCAATCGTATAAGCGGTCGCATCTACCGTCGTTTCGGTCGGACCGTACACGTTCGTAATCACCGGACGATACCCGGCCCATTTGTGTAGGAACACATGTACCAGCTGCACGGATAATGCTTCGCCACCGATCAGGTAATGCTTCACTTCCGGTGCTTCCGTCACACTGACACTTTCATTCAAAATATGCAGATGCGCAGGTGTGCCGTCCGACAAATCAATCCGGTGTGTGCGGTAGTAGGCGATCAAATGCTCTCCGCTCAGACTGACGTCACGGGACACCACATGCAGGGTGTGGCCTAACAGCAAGCTGGCAAAGATTTGCTTCACCGAAGCGTCAAATACAAATGCTGACAGCCATGCGACATGAAGCGGCTGTTCGTAACGACTGTATACTCGTTTCCATAAAGCATCTACCAGATTGCTAACACTGCTCTGCTCAATCATGACCCCTTTCGGCTGACCGGTGGTGCCTGACGTATAAATCATATAGGCCAGGTTATGCGGGCCGGCGATAGGGATCAGGTTGCTCGCATCCTGTGCTCCCAGTTGAGCTTGAGCGTCCTCGTCATCCAAGACTACAGCTCGAACTGTGGATGGCAAGCTGAGCGACAGGTTGGCAACTCTACTTGTAATCACGACCTTGGCCCCACTGTTTTGGAGCATGTAGTCGATGCGCTCCTGTGGATACATCGTATCCATCGGCACATACGCGCCTCCGGCCTTCAGTACCCCCAGAATGCTCACCAGAATATCCGCAGAACGTTCCAGCAATACGCCCACCGGTTGATCTGCTTCGACCCCTTCCGCTCGTAACACACGAGCCAATTGGTTCGCACGCTCATTTAGCTCAGTGTAGGTCAGCGCGGTGGCCCCAGACACAACGGCTATCCGCTCAGGGTTGCGCTCAGCTTGCTCTTCAAAGCGTTCGCTGAGCGAATGGCCTTGCACCTGTCTGTGTTCAGCACAACGCACGCTATGTGCATTCGGATCATTGAACACCTTCAGAATCTGCTCGGTTTCTTCCGCCGTAATCAACTCCAGCTCTCCCAGCTTCGCATCCGGATTCGCCGCCACGGCTTCGACCAAGCGAACAAAGTGACGCGTCATCCGTTCTACCGTTTCGCGCTCGTACAACGCAGTTGCATACTGCAATCCAAACTGGATGCCTGCCTCTTCCTCTCTAGCTTCCATCATCAAATCAAACTTGACTGGCGTTTGTTCCAGGCCGTATGGACGGAAGCTCAGGTTTGCCAGTTGCAGTTCGCCTTCCTCAGTCGTTTGCAGCGTAAACATCGTATCGAACAGCGGATGGCGGCTCATATCCCGCTTCACGTTCAGCTTTTCCACTAGCTCCTCAAACGGATAGTCCTGGTGCTCGTAAGCTTGCAGGGCACGCGTCTTCACATCCTCCACATAGCTTCGGAAGCTTTGCTCTGACGTCGGATAGTTCCGCAATGCCAGCGTTCCGACGAACATCCCAATCATCGGCTCCAGATCGGCATGCGGTCGTCCGGCAATTGGTGTGCCGACTACGATATCTTCTTGCCCGCTGTATTGGTGTAGGAGTGCAGTGTACGCTGCCAGCAGCACCATATACAGCGTGGAGCCTGTGTACGCCGCCAGTTCTTTCAGCCGTTCGCTGACTTCACGTTCCAATCCGAACACCACCGTATCGCCTGCCGTACTTCGCACCGCCGGACGGGCAAAGTCCGTAGGTACATCCAGCACTGGCAGCTCACCCTGGAAGGTGCCCAGCCAGTACGCTTCCTGACGTTGCATCCACTCTTGATGGGCTTCGCTTTGCTGCCATACCGCATAATCCTTGTATTGTATCCGCAATGGTAATAGCTCTTCACCGTCGTACAAGCGGACAAATTCATCGGTCAGTACACCCATGGACACGCCATCCGAAACGATGTGGTGCATATCGAGCATGAGTAAATGCTGCGGTTCCTGCTCGGTTCCTTGTACGCCCAAATCTACCAAGCCTACTCGCAGCAGCGGAGCAGCTTGCAGATCGAACGGTCGTACAAACTGCCGCACCCGTTCTTGTACTTCCTGGCTGACCATCGTGTCCGCATCCGTGGTTGTGTCCTGGTCTGTACCCATAGTCGCAGCTTCTGCCTGTACCTTTGTATATTCCAATTCAAACGGCACAGTGTCCTCAATCCATTGCATTGGCTCACTGTCCACTAGTGCAAAGCGGGTACGCAAGGTCGCATGACGGGCGATTAATTGATGGAACGCGTTTTCTACCCGCTTCACATCCAGGGGTCCGCTCACTTGCAGCACCGACGGCATGTTGTAGTTCACATCATACGGGTCGAACTGATGCAGCACATACAGTCGTTTTTGCGCCGACGATAACGGGTAGAAGTTGCGTTCTTCCGTTACTGGAATGGACGCATATGTTACTTGATCCAGATATTCCAGTACGACTGCCAATTGCTCAATCGTTGGTGCTTCAAAAATACTGCGCAATGGAAGCGGCTTGTTCAGCTCCTTGTGAATCCTCGAGGCGAGCGTCGTCGCCCGCAGTGAATGTCCACCAATCTCGAAGAAGTTTTCCTTCACGCCGACCTGCGCCAGGCCCAGCACATCCTGCCAGATTTGCGCCAACTTCACTTCCACCCACGTCCGCGGTGCGACATAGTCGGCTACGCTTTGCAGGCTGTCTTCTGGTGCTGGTAGAGCCTTGCGGTCGATTTTACCGTTCGGTGTCAGCGGCATTTGTTCCAGCTGTACCAGATAGGAAGGGATCATGTAACCCGGCAGCTTCTGGCTCAAATCGCTGCGTAGCTCACTTGCGACAACTTCCTCATCGGCGACCACATAAGCGCAGAGCTGCTTCTGCCCTTGCTCATCTTCCCGTGCGATGACCACAGCTTCTCGCACTGCCTCCAGCTTCAACAGCTGCGTTTCTACCTCGCCCAGTTCGATCCGGTAGCCCCGAATTTTCACCTGCGCATCGATCCGCCCCTTATATTCAAGCGTACCGTCCACATTTAAGCGTACCGTGTCACCTGTGCGATAGCAGCGTTCTCCGCTGCGGAACGGGCTATCAATGAACTTTTCGGATGTCAGGTCCGGACGGTTGCGGTATCCACGTGCCACCCCGTCACCGCCTACCAGCAGTTCACCCCATACCCCGACGGGTTGAAGCCGCATCGAACGGTCCACGACGTACGCTGTTGAATTATGGATCGGTCTACCAATTGGCACCGATTCCGATTGCACACCGGTGATCGCATGCACTGTGGAAAAAGTCGTATTTTCAGTCGGGCCATAGATGTTACTGATTCGAAGGGACGGATGGGCCTCCAGCACCCGGTTCATATGTGGTACGGACATCACATCACCGCCGACCAGCAGTTCCCGTATCCCCTCGAACAGCGCCAAATCCTGCTGAGACAACTGGTTAAAGAGCGGTGTGGTCAGAAACATCGTGGTAATACCGTGACTGCGCACTGCTTCCTTAAGCTTGAGCACGTCCAAAATGATATCCTGACTCACTAGCACCAGCTGTCCACCGTTTAATAGAGCGCCCCAAATTTCGAAGGTGGATGCGTCGAAAACAATAGCCCCTGTCTGCAAAATGCGCGTGTCAGCATCCAACTGCGCGTAGTTTGTATTTTTCACCAAACGTACGACATTACGATGCTCTACCATGACACCCTTCGGCTGCCCCGTCGTACCTGACGTATAAATGACATACGTTAGATCGTTCGGACCGGACAACGGCTCCAGGTTGGAACCATCCTCGTGATACACACTTTGTGCTCCATTCAGCACCAGTACCTGACCATCAAAAGCTACTTTGTCCACCAGATGGCTTTGCGTTAACAACAGCTCTACTCCCGAGTCGTCCAGCATGTAGCGGATACGCTCCTCCGGATACGTCGGATCGATGGGGACATATGCGCCCCCAGCTTTCAAAATGCCTAAGATCCCCACGATCAAGTCTACCGAACGCTCGGTCATCAGTCCCACCAAACGATCCTTCGTCACACCTTGACTACGCAAGGTGCGCGCCAGACGATTCGCACGTTCATTCAGCTCGCGATAGGTCAGCTGTTCTCCTTCAAAGAACAATGCTGGCTGTTCCGGTGTGTGTGCCGTTTGTGTCTCGAACAGGCCATGGATCGTTTGCTCGCTCGGATACTCGGCGGCTGTATTGCCCCATACGCGGAGAATTTGCTCGCGCTCCTGCGTACTTACCATATCCAGCTCCTGCACCCGAGTGTCCGGCTTCGCTACCACCTGCTCCAATAGCTGTATCAGATGGCCCTGAGTCCGCTTCACGGCTTCACGATCATATAACTTCGCATTGTATTCAAATCGGATTTTCATCGCTTCCTGCGGCATGACAACCAGATTGAAATCATAGTTGGTTTGTTCAATCATGCCGGCATTGCGAATTTCAAAGTCCGACGCTGCCCCTTCGCCAAGTTGCTCGACCTGCTCCTCCACCGGATAGTTTTCAAACACGATAATGTGGTTGATCAGGTCTTGCTTTTGCTCGGTCAAGGCTTGAATTTCATACAGCGGATACGTTTCATAATCTTGAGAAGTCAGCGCCTGTTTCTGATTCGTTCTGATCAGGTCGGCAAAGGTGTCCTCAGCCCCACTGCGGATACGTATTGGAATGGTGTTAATGAACAAGCCCACCATATTTTCAATCCCCGAAATATCCGCTGGACGACCCGACACTACACCGCCAAAAACAGCGTCGTCACTACCGTTGTACTTTTGAAGCAGTAAGCCCCAGGCGGTTTGCAGCAATGTATTCGGGGTCACGTGGTGCTGCTTGGCCACCATTTCCATACGTCCGGTCAAGTCCTTGCCCAGATCGCACAGGATATGCTCAAATTGTGCATCGCCCGCTTTCACGCCTACTTTTCCGGTCGGAATCGAAGTTTGCTGATCATAGCCGAGCAAATAATCCTTCCAGTAGGAAGCTGCTGCTTCTTCATCCTGTGCTTCAAGCCACTCAATATACTGACTGTATGGAGTCACGGGGGCAAGCTTCGGCTGTCTATGCTCCACGGCTGCAAAATAAGCCTCAAACACCTCATCCGTGACTAACGCCACACACCAGCCATCCATCAAGATGTGATGAGAGCTCCACACAAAATAATAATCCTCATCACCTGTTCGTAAAATCGCCACGCGCATCAACGCATCCCGGGACAAATCGAATCCGGCTGCCTTGTCCTGGCGAATAAATTCCTGCACATACGCGTCACGTTCCTGCTCATTCAGATGACGCAAATCTTCACATCTGAAACCAACCTCCTTGCGGCGGAAAATCACCTGCACAGGCTCATCCTGCCAACCGCTGATGAAATTAGCTCTAAAGATCTCATGCCGCTGCGCCAAATGATTCAAGCTATCCTGGAAAATATCCGCTTGGAAACGTCCGTGCAAATCAAAGGTCGTTTGTTCAAAATAAGCCCCGGATGCTGCATCCATCAGACTATGGAACAACATGCCTTTTTGCATCGGCGTCAACGCATAGACATTTTCCAGTTCCCCGATGTCACGAGTCCGTTCTACCAATTGATCCAGCTCGGCCATCGTTACATGTTTAAGCATGACATCGCTTGGCGTCAGTTCTTGCTGTTTGCGGCCTGTGCAATGCGTAATGATTTCCTGCAAGCTGGTTCTGAACTGTTCAGCTAACTGCTCCATCGTTTCATGGCGATATTCCTGCTTGCTGTAGCTGATTGTCAATTGAAGCTTGCCTTCCGAAATCAGTCCGTTCATATCCAGCGTGTGCGTTCTGGCTGCATGGGCGCTAAGCTCTGCACCGCTAGAGTAAGGAGATACGCCAAAGGACTGACTTTGCATATCTTGATCAAATTGTCCCAAATAGTTAAAGCTGATTTCAGGTTCGGTCACAAAACGCTCTGGCTCACATGCTGCGGACAGGTATCTCAACATCCCGTAGCCAATGCCCTTTTGCGGAATGCGGCGGAGTCCTTCTTTCACCTGTTTGATGCGCTGTGAAAGGTCTTGCCCCACGCTCATATCCAGCACCACCGGGAATTGGGTCGTAAACCAGCCCACGGTGCGCGTAATATCCAGTTCTGGCAGAATGGATTCCCGCCCATGGCCTTCCAGGCTCACGAGCACTCGTTCCAGGCCCGCCCAGCGATGAATCGTCAGTCCCAATGCGGTAAGCAGCAAATCATTCATCTCCGTGTTGTAGGCACGATGCGCCTGTTTTAACAACTGCTCCGTTTCCTGAGCTGTCCACGTAACTGTCATGTTCTCGCTGTCCCTATTCAAGGAATGAGAAGGGGACTCGTCTTTTGGAAGCGGCTGATATACGCCATGTTCCATTTCCTTCCAGAATGCAAGTTCTGCTGCCATAGCCGGACTATTCGCATATTGAGACTGCCCATCCGCCCAGGTGCGGAACGAATCCGTTTTGTGCGGAAGGCGAGCCGTTTGTCCGTTCAATGCCTGCTCGTAGGCGGTTGTAATATCCTCGAACAAAATGCGCCAAGATACGGTATCCACCACCAAGTGATGAATCGCCATCAGCAAATGATCACCATCTGGGCAATGGAACAGCCCCAGTTTCACCAGCGGTCCTTCGCTTAACTGAATACCCGCCTGAATTTCATTCACTTTAGCCTCGATCGCCGCTGACACCTCAGTCTCATGGCTGAGGTCTATACGTTCCAGCGTATACAGCTCGCCCTCCCCAACCGCACGGTTCCAAGCTTCATATCCGTGCTCCGTAGGACGGAAAATGATACGCAGTGTGTCGTGATGGCTAACGATTTGATCCATCGCCGTGCGCAGGGCCGGTTCATCAAAACCATCCTTGCTATGCAGCATGATGGACTGGTTATGATGATGAGCATCCGTCAGGTTTTGCTCAAAGAACCAGTGTTGAACAGGTGTCAGCTTCACAGCGCCCACCACTTCGCTCTGATCCGCCAATCGGGTCACCGATTGAACTTTCAGTGCCAAGGCAGACACGGTTGGATGACTGAACAGGTCTTTCATCTCCAGTCGATAACCTGCTTGCAGCAATCGGGAGGATACTTGCAAGGCCTTAATCGAATCGCCACCCAGCTCAAAGAAGTTATCCTGCGCACCTACCGCTTCCACGCCGAGCACCCCGGCCCATACCGCAGCCAGTACTTGCTCCACCGTGGTACGCGGTGCCACATAGGCTGCACCCGTATGGATGCTTCCTTCCGGTTCCGGCAAGGCCTTACGGTCGATTTTACCGTTGCTCGTCAGCGGGATCGTCTCCAGTCGCATCAAACGTGCAGGCACCATGTGCGCTGGCAGTCCGGCTTCCAGTTCGGCCTGTACCTCCTCGATCCGCAGCTCAGCTTCTCCTGTGATGTATCCGCACAAGTACTTGTGTCCACGCTCATCCGTCCGGTCGATGACTACCGCTTGACGTACACCCGGCACCCGCTGGATCGCCGTTTCGATCTCGCCCAGCTCGATCCGATAGCCCCGGATTTTCACTTGATAGTCCATCCGGCCGATAAAGTCCACATTGCCGTCCGGCATCCATCGCGCCAAGTCACCTGTGCGGTATAATCGTTCACCTGGCACGAACGGATTGGCTACGAATTTCTCGGCCGTCAGGTCCGCACGGTTCAGGTATCCCCGTGCTACCCCAATTCCACCGATGCACAACTCGCCCAGTACGCCGATCGGCACCGGATTCAGCTGGCTGTCCACGATGTAGAAGCGTGCGTTCAGCCATGCCTGTCCAATCGGTACACTGCCACTGTCCGGCAGCTTCAACAGTTCTTCGTCGTAGAAGCTGGAGTCGATCGCCGCTTCCGTGACGCCGTAGCTGTTCATAATGCGGATATCCGCACCAAATCGTTCTTGCAGCACCCGATAATCCGTCACGCTGCAGCTATCCGAGCTGGTAATCAGCAATTCCAGACTGCTCATGTCCAGTCCCTGCTCATATACATGCTGCATAAACGGTACGATCAGGGCTGGAGTCGATTCGAACACGGTAATCTGATAGTCGCGAATCCAGCCATACAGACGGCTCGGATCAATGCGGTCGTCTTTCGGACAGATAACCATTGTGCCGCCGTTATAAAGCGTCCGCGCGATATCACCGACGAACACGTCGAAGGAGAAGCTCGCCAGTTGCAGCAGTCGTACCGGGAACTGGTTCAGACGGTAATCCCGGCGATAGGCCGCAGCCGTATTCACCAAGCTGCGATGCTCAATCATGACGCCCTTCGGACGTCCCGTTGTCCCTGAGGTGTAGATCACATACGCCAGATCCTGCGGTTCGTTGATGTGATTGACGTCTGTGGTATCTCCGGTGTACAGCGACTCATCGTCCAGTGCCAGTACGGTGTGCAGACGCAGCCCTGTTGCGGGTTCGGATGTAGGTTGGCTTTCCTCGAGCCATGCCTGTGCACGCTCCTGCAAGCCGATTTGGGTCAACAGTACCGTCGCACCACTGTCCTCCAGCATGAAACGAATACGTTCGGACGGATAATCTGCATCCAGCGGCACATAGGCGCCTCCTGCCTTCCACACCGCCAGTACGCCAACCAGCATGTCGACCGAACGTTCACTCAAAATGCCAACAATCGACTCGCGTCCAATGCCTTCATTTCGCAGTCTACGGGCTAATTGGTTCGCACGCTCGTTCAGTGTGCGGTACGTCAGTTGTTGTTCCTCGTACACCACCGCCACATGATCTGGTATAAGCTGGGTCTGTTCTTCCACATAAGTATGGAATAAGCCTCCTGCTTCAGCAGTAACATCCGATACTCCCACATCTCCAAAACCGTAGATGATTTGTGCCTTCTCCTCGACAGTTACCATATCCAAAGCTGCCAGTGGCTGCTGCGGATGAAGAGTAATCGCACGTACAAGTTCGGTAAAATGCTGTGCCAATCGCGCGATGGTCTCAGGCTTGTACAGCGCCGTGCTGTATTCCAGACTGCACAGAATGCCTTCCGGCTGCTCCACGGCATCCAAGGTCAGATCAAATTTGGCCGTATGATTGTCTGTCGGATACGTTTTAAAGGTCAGACCTTCCAGCTCGAACTCCTGCTGCTCAAATGTTTTCAACTCAAACATCGTGTCAAACAGCGCATTCCGGCTCGTATCCCGCGTTAAATTCAGCTTTTCAACCAGCTCTTCAAAAGGATATTCCTGATGTTCGTAAGCACTGAGCGCATGCTCTTTGACCTCTTGCAAGTAATCTAGGAACGTTTTGTCACCAGACGGATAATTGCGGATCGCCAGCGTGTTGAGGAATACGCCTACCAAGCCCTCCAGCTCCGCATGCGGTCTTCCGGCAATCGGCGTGCCGACGATAATGTCTTCCTGTCCCGAATATTTATGCAAAAGCGTGCTATACGCGGCCAGCAATACCATGTACAAGGTGGAGCCGGTTTGCGCGGACAGCTGTTTCAACTGTTCGCTGTCCTCCAGGCTGATCGCAAATTCCAATCGCGCTCCTTCCAGACGCTGTACGACTGGTCTTGCAAAATCCGTAGGCATATCCAGCACCGGAATGTCACCAGCCATCGTGTTCAGCCAGTAGCTTTCCTGCTCACGAAGCCGCTCACTTTGCATATCTGCATGCTGCCAAACCGCATAGTCCTTGTACTGGATGCGCAGTGGCGGCAGTTCCTTGCCTTCATACAATTGAGAGAACTCCTGCACGATAATTCCTTCCGTGACGCCATCCGAAATAATATGGTGCATGTCATAGAGCATGACGTGACGCTCCGGTCCGGTTTCCACCAGCTGAACCCGCAGCAATGGTGCTTGTGCGAGATCAAATGCGCGTACAAAGTCTTGGGCATACTGCTGGGTCTCTTCTTCGCTTGCCTGCACATGCTCCACGCTGAATGCGACGCCCGATTCAATCCGTTGAATCACCTCACCATCCACCATCTCGAATCGGGTTCGCAGGGCTTCATGACGGGCAATCAGCTGGCGGAAGGCTTGTTCCAGTCGCATTTTATCCAAGGAACCTTCGATAATCAACGCTCCTGGCATGTTGTAGCTAACCTCTCCACCTTCCAGGTGACTCAGCACGTACATCCGTTTTTGCGCCGAGGAAACAGGATAATATTCACGCTCCTCCGCCACAGGAATAGATACATACGTTTGCTGGGTCTGATCTTCACCCATCACCTGCACCAATTGTTCAATCGTCGGATATTGGAAAATATCTCGCAGAGCCAGCTTGTAATTCAGCTCCTGATGGATTTTCGCCATCAGTGTTGTCGCGCGCAAAGAATGTCCTCCGACTTCAAAGAAATGGTCCTTAATACCGATCTGCGGATGATTCAGAACACTTTGCCAAATACGTACCAACTGCTCTTCCAGCGGTGTGCGCGGTGCCACGTACGCCGTGCCTCCTTCGAGGCGCGCTTCTGGCGCAGGCAACGCTTTGCGGTCAATTTTTCCGTTCGGTGTCAGCGGGAAACGATCCAGTTGTACGACATAGGTCGGGATCATATAGCCCGGCAGTTTGGGCTGGAGTGTGCTGCGCAGATCCGGCAAATTCAGCGCCTCCGAGGCTACGACATACGCACACAGATCCTTGTCTCCGTCTTCGTTTTCCCAGGCGGTGACGATGGCTTTCTGAATGCCGTCCACGGTCAGCAGCTGCGCTTCCACCTCGCCCAGTTCAATCCGGAAGCCCCGGATTTTGACTTGATCATCCATCCGGCCGATAAAGTCTACATTGCCGTCCGGCATCCATCGCGCCAAATCGCCTGTACGGTACAACCGTTCACCTGGTACATACGGATTCGCTACGAATTTCTCGGCTGTCAGGTCTGCACGATTCAGGTAGCCTCGTGCCACCCCGGCTCCGCCAATGCACAGCTCACCCAGTACGCCGATCGGCACCGGATTCAGCTGGCTGTCCACAATGTAGAAGCGTGCGTTCAGCCACGCCTGACCAATCGGCACATGGCCGCTGCTTGGCAGCTTCGACAGCTCTTCGTCGTAGAAGCTGGAGTCAATCGCCGCTTCGGTGACGCCGTAGCTGTTCATAATGCGGATATCCGCACCAAACCGCTCTTGCAGCACTCGGTAGTCCGTCACGCTGCAACTATCCGAGCTCGTGATCAGCAGCTCCAGACTGCTCATGTCCAGCCCCTGTTCATGCACATGCTGCATAAACGGTACGATCAGGGCCGGAGTCGATTCGAACACGGTAATCTGGACATCGCGAATCCATCCGTGCAGACGGCTAAAATCAATCCGGTCGTCTTTCGGACAAATGACCATCGTGCCGCCGTTATAGAGCGTCCGCGCGATATCCCCGACGAATACGTCGAAAGAGAAGCTCGCCAGTTGCAGCAGTCGGACTGGGAATTGGTTCAGGCGATAATCCCTGCGATACGCCGCAGCCGTATTCACCAAGCTGTGATGCTCGATCATGACGCCCTTCGGCCGTCCGGTTGTCCCGGATGTATAGATCACATACGCCAAATCGTGCGGTTCGTTGATGTGATCGACGTCTGTCGTATCTCCGGTGTACAGTGACTCATCGTCCAATGCCAATACGGTATGCAGACGCAGCCCTGTTGCCGGTTCGGATGCTGCTTCGCTGTCAGACTTCGAATCTGATTTTGAGCCTAAGTTTTCATTTAGGCTGTCTCTTTCCATCGTTTCAGCACCAGCCGCTGTTTCCAACTCACCCTCAGTCTGCCCTCCGGCCAAGGCCTGTCGGCTTTCCCCAAGCCATATCTGTGCTTGCTCCTGTAAGCCGATTTGGGTCAACAATACCGTCGCACCACTGTCCTCCAGCATGAAACGAATCCGTTCAGACGGATAGTCTGCATCCAGCGGCACATAGGCGCCTCCCGCCTTCCACACCGCCAGTACGCCGACCAGCATGTCTACCGAGCGTTCACTCAAAATGCCGACAATCGACTCGCGTCCAACGCCTTCATTCCGCAATCTCCGCGCCAATTGGTTCGCGCGCTCGTTCAGTTTCCGGTAAGTGAGCTGCTCCTCCTCGTACACCACCGCCACATGATCTGGTACAAGCTGTGCCTGTTCTTCCACATAGGTATGGAACAGGGCTCCTGCTTCAACTGCGGCACCATCCGTTACTCCCACTTCTCCAAAACCGTAGATGAGTTGCTCCTTTTCCTCAACGGTTACCATATTCAAAGTTGCCAGGGGCTGTTGTGGATGGTATGCAATAGCTCGAACGATTTCCGCAAAATGCTGTGCCAATCGCGTCATGGTCTCAGGCTTGTACAACGCCGTGCTATATTCCAGACTGCACAGAATGCCTTCTGGCTGCTCCACTGCATCTAAAGTCAGATCAAACTTGGCCGTATGATTTTCCAGTGGATAGGAGCTCAAGGTCAAACCTTCCAGCAGTAACTCCTGTTGCTCCAAGGTTTTCAACTCAAACATCGTGTCAAACAGCGCATTTCGGCTCGTATCTCTCGTCAAATTCAGCTGTTCAACCAGTTCTTCAAAAGGATAGTTCTGATGCTCATAAGCACTGAGCGCATGCTCCTTCACCTCTTGCAGATAATCCAGAAACGTTTTGTCGCTGGACGGATAATTGCGAATCGCCAGCGTGTTAATGAAGACACCCACCAGATTACTGAGCTCCGCATGCGGTCGTCCTGCAATCGGCGTGCCGACGACAATGTCCTCTTGGCCCGTGTATTTGTGCAAGAGCGTAGTGTACGCCGCCAGCAGCACCATGTATAGGGTAGCGCCTGTTTGCGAAGCCAGTTCTTTCAGGCGTTCACTAACCTCACGCCCCAGTGCAAATTCGATCGTATCCCCTGCCGTACTCTGCACCGCCGGACGGGCAAAGTCGGTTGACAGATCCAGTACAGGCACTCCGCCCCGGAAGGTGCCCAGCCAGTACGCTTCCTGACGCTGCATCCACTCCTGATGGGTTTCGCTTTGATGCCATACGGCATAGTCTTTGTACTGAATCCGCAATGGCGACAGTTCTTCACCGCCATACAAGCGGACAAACTCATCGGTCAGTACCTCCATCGACACGCCATCCGAAACGATATGGTGCATGTCGAGCATGAGTAAATGCTGGGATTCTTGCTCTACTCCTTGGACACCCAGATCCACCAAGCCTACCCGCAGCAGCGGTGCAGCTTTTAGATCAAACGGACGGATAAACTGCCGTACCCGTTCTTGTGCTTCCTCGCTAATCCTCGTGTACGTAGCCGTAGTCGTACTCTCTACCTGTACCTTCGTATATTCCACCTCGAATGGCACGGTATCCTCAATCCATTGCATCGGCTCATTGTCTACCAGCTCAAAGCGGGTACGCAAGGTTGCATGACGATCAATTAGTTGACGGAACACGTCTTCTACTCGTTTCACATCCAGCGGACCGCTCACTTGCAGCACTGACGGCATGTTGTAGTTCACATCACTTGGATCAAACTGATGCAGTACATACAGTCGTTTTTGTGCTGAAGATAACGGGTAGAAGCTGCGTTCTTCTGTTACCGGAATGGACGCGTACACCACTTGATCCAGACCTTCCAGAACGGCTGCCAGTTGTTCAATCGTGGGTGCTTCAAAAATACTGCGCAGGGGAAGCGGCTTGTTCAACTCCTTGTGAATCTTCGAGGCCAGTGTCGTCGCCCGCAGCGAGTGTCCACCAATCTCAAAGAAGTTTTCCTTCACGCCGACCTGCGTGAGGCCCAGCACATCCTGCCAAATTTGCGCCAGCTTCACTTCCACCCACGTCCGCGGTGCGACATAATCGGCTCCGCTTTGCAGGCTGCCTTCCGGTGCTGGCAGGGCCTTACGGTCAATTTTGCCATTGGGACTCAGCGGCATTTGCTCCAGTTGTACAAAGTAGGACGGCACCATATAGCTTGGCAGCTCTCGGCCCAGCTCACTTCTCAGCTCGCTGGCTCCTAGCTCTTGCCCGGCGACATAGTACGCCACCATGTGTTTTTGTCCCGTTTCGTCTGCACGCGCCATGACAACCGCTTCTCGCACGGACGCTACTTGGAGCAGCTGCGTTTCGACCTCGCCCAGCTCAATCCGGTAACCGCGGATCTTCACCTGATGGTCGATCCGGCCCAGATATTCAATGTTTCCGTCCGGCATCCATCTTGCCAAATCGCCAGTGCGGTACATCCGTTCATAGCCTGCTTCCCCGCCGGCAAACGGGTCGGCTACGAATTTCTCGGCCGTCAGCTCCGGACGGTTCAGATACCCACGTGCCACACCGACACCACCGATGCACAACTCCCCTGCAACCCCAATCGGCTGCAATTGCTCCGTGCCTTCCTTCACGATGTACAGGCGAATGTTTTGAATCGGTTTTCCGATCGGAATGACTGCATATTCTTCCGTCGGCTCGCAATCAAAGTACGATACGTCCACCGTCGCTTCGGTTGGTCCATACAGGTTGACCAGCTTCGCTCCGGCCAGGCTCGACACGAGCCGCTGGAACCGGGCCACATGCTGTGGCGGCAACGCTTCACCACTGGCAAAGACATGACGCAGCGTTGCCAGTTTCACTTGCATCACTTCCCGTGGCTGCTGCTCCACATACTCCAGGAACGCATGCAGCATGGCAGGTACAAAGTGCATCGTGCTCACGCCATCGCGGGCAATCGTGTCCACGATCTCTTCCGGGTTCTTTTCTCCGCCCACGGACAGCAGGCTCACCTTCGAGCCGACCAGCGACCACCAGAACAGCTCCCACACCGACACGTCGAAGGTGAAGGCGGTCTTTTGCAGAATCGTATCTTCCGCACTCAAGCCGTACCGATCATGCATCCACAAAATCCGGTTCAGAACGGAATGGTGCTCAACCATAACGCCCTTCGGTTTTCCCGTGGAGCCGGACGTATAGATGACATAGGCTACATGATGCGGCCCGGCCAGTGGCTCCAGATTCGAGCCGTCTTCGTGGTAAATGTCTTGGCCAGCCTGCTCATGACGATCCAGCACCAGCACCTTGCCGTCGAAGCTCAAGGATGCTTGCTCCGCCAGATGCGATTGCGTCAGCACCAGCTTCGCTCCCGAATCCTCCAGCATGAAGCGGATGCGGTCGGCCGGATATTCTGGATCAATCGGCACATAGGCTCCGCCGGCCTTGAGAATCGCATAGATGCCTACAATCATGTCCAATGAACGGTGAACCAGAATGCCCACAGGCTGATCCGGTTTAACCCCTTGCGCACGCAAGGTGCGTGCGAGACGGTTGGCTCGCTCGTTCAGCTCCGCGTAGGTCAACGATACCGCTCCACACAACACCGCCACTTGCTCCGGCGTGTTCGCTACCTGCTGCTCGAACAGTGCGCTTAGCGTTTGATCCTGCGGATAAGCTGCCGCCGTATCCCCCCAGACCTGAACGATCTGCGCCTGCTCTTCCGGTGTCACCAATTCCAGCTCATTCACACGGATATGCGGATTATTCACGATTTGCTCGATGACATGCAGTACATGTCCCTGCATCCGCTCGATCGTAGACCGATCGTATACATTGGCGTTATATCTGAACATGATGCGGAAAAGCTCATCTGGCATCACAATCAAGTCCAGATCATAATTCGTTTGCTCAACAACCTCTACATTCGTAATTTCAAAAGCGGATGGACGAACTTCACCCAACTGCTCGACTTGCTCCTCAACCGGATAATTCTCAAATACCATAATGTGGTTAATCAGATGCTGCTTCTGCTCGGTCAGCGCCTGAATTTCATACAGCGGGAAGCTGTCATAGGCTCCTGAGGCCAGTGCCTGCTCCTGCGTTTTGCGCATGATGTCCACAAACGTGGCATTCTGTTCACTTTGAATCCGCACTGGGATCGTATTAATGAACAGACCGATCATATGCTCTACACCCGCAATATCCGTCGGACGTCCAGATACCACACTGCCGAATACAACATCCTCATTGTTGTTATATTTCTGCAAAATAAGGCCCCACACGCTCTGCATCAGCGTATTAATCGTGACCTGCTGCTGCTTCGCAATTCGGTGTATGGCTTCGCTCCATGCTGGGTCCAGATCTACCATTATTTTTTCAGAAATATATTCGCTGGTTTCACTTGCTGTAGTGGATACCGTATGATCCTTGCTGTCCGCCACGTAGTCTTTCGATGAAGTATCCGATCCAGGCAACAACGTCTGCTGTTCAAAGCCCGCCAAATAGCTGCTCCAATACTCTTTTGCCGCATGTTCATCCTGACGCTCCAGCCATTCAATATATTGACCATATGATGTGACAGGAGCAAGCTCCGGCTGCTTCTGCTCCAGCAGCGCAAAGTACGTACCAAACACTTCGCCTGTAACGAGCGATAAGCACCAGCCATCCATGACAATGTGATGGAAGCTCCAGACCAAATGATACGTTTCTTCATCGGTTTGCAATACCTGTACGCGCATAAGTGCATCCGTACCGAGATCAAAGCCTCTAGCCTGGTCTTCCTGCTTAAACGTCTGGATATACGCCTGTTGCTCCGCTTCCTGCATTTCGCGTATATCCTTGAAGGACAGATCGCTATCTTTGTGACGGAACACGATTTGCAATGGCTCCGGACCATGTCCTGTTTCAAATCGATGGAAATTCGTCCGCAGTGCTTCATGACGCTGTGTCAGTACATCTAGACTCTTGCGGAAAATTTCAACATCAAAGCTGCCTTTTTGATCAAACGACGCTTGCTGGAAGTATGCACCTGAGTCCGGCTCCATCAGACTATGGAACAGCATCCCCTTCTGCATCGGCGAAAGAGCATACACATTTTCCAGTTCGCCCACAGAAGCCGTTTGCTCCGTCAATTGCTCCAGTTGTTCCAACGACAAGCCTTTGAACAAGACATCGCTTGGGGTTAGTTCGCTCCGCTCTTGGGAGGCACAATGCGCGATCACTTCCTGCAGGCTTTCCTGCAGCAACTGCGCAAAGTTCTCTACATTTTGCTGTTGATATACCTTACTGTCATAGCGAATGTCCAGTGTCAGCCCGCCTGCTGTAATCATGCCGTTCACATTCAGCGGCTGCTCCAGAACGGTATGATCACTCATCGGCTCTCCACCTGGATGCGAAGACAGCCTGATATCCCCATTTTCCAAGTCCTGATCAAACTGTCCCAAATAGTTAAAGCTAATTTCAGGCTGCAAGGTCAAGGAAGGATGGACATCATGCTGAGACATATATTTCAAAATGCCGTAGCCAATGCCCTTATGCGGTACATGGCGCAGGTCTTCCTTCACCCGCTTGATTCGCTGCCCTACTTCTGCCTTCCCATCCACATCAAGCAGCACCGGATATTGGCTCGTAAACCAGCCCACGGTACGTGTGATGTCGATATCTGGAACAATGGCTTCCCGGCCATGGCCCTCCAGATTGACCAGTACGCGCTCCTGACCGCTCCAGTTATATAACGCGGTGCCGAGTGCAGTTAACAGCAGATCATTGACCTCGGTGTTGTACGCACGATGCGATTCCTGAAGCAGTAGCCGGGTTTCCTGTTCGCTCCAAGCCACGCTCACCGTCGCAGTGTCTCTGATTAGAGAATGTTGTCCCTCCGCTCTCTCTTGATCCTTAGGCAACGATGCAACTTCCATTTGGGCAAGATGCTGCCAATATTCGCGTTCGTTGTCGATCGCCGGACTGTTCGCATATTGAGACAACTGCTCTGCCCAAGCAGAGAAAGAGTCCGTTTTATATGGCAAGCGAATCGCTTCTCCCCGCACGGCCTGCTCATACCCCGTGGCAAAATCCTCAAACACAATCCGCCATGAAATCCCGTCTACGACCAAATGGTGGATCGCAATCAGTAAATGATCTCCATCCATGCAGCGGAAAAGTCCCAGCTTCACCAGCGGTCCTTCATCTAGACGAATAGAGCTTTGGATGGCATTGGCTTTCGTTTCAATCGCCATCGCCACCTCTGCCGTGTCTTCGACGCCTGTCAAATCAACAACGTCCAGACTGTACAGCTCGCCTTCGTTCACACCGCGATTCCACGCTTCATAGCCCTGTTCGGTCTGACGGAAGACCATACGCAATGCATCATGATGCTCCGTCACCTGGGTCACCGTTTGATGCAATGCGGCTTCATCGAATCCTTGTGCTCTATACAGCATCACCGATTGGTTGAAATAATGTGGCTCTGCTGAGGATTGTCCAAAGAACCATTGCTGTATTGGGGTCAATTTAACTGCTCCCGAGACCACCCGCTGATCGGCTGTGCGGCTAACTTTGTGTACATGACTGCTCAGCAGTGAAATGGACGGATATTGGAACAAATCCTTCATCTCCAGCTTGTAGCCCGCTTGCAGCAAGCGGGACGATACCTGGATTGCCTTGATCGAATCGCCGCCCAGATCAAAGAAATTATCCAAAATGCCGACTCTCTTTGCTCCTAATACAGACTGCCAAATGGACACTAACGTCTGCTCCAGTGCTGTGCGCGGCTCTACATAATCCGCTCCGCTTTGCAAGCTGCCCTCCGGTGCTGGCAGTGCCTTGCGGTCGATTTTACCGTTCGGTGTCAGTGGCATCTGCTCCAGCTGGATGAAATACGAAGGCACCATATAGTTGGGCAGATCCTCACCCAGTAAGCTACGCAGCTCCCCAGCGCTTACGTCTCTTTCAGCGACATAGTACGCCACCAGTTGGTTTTGCCCCTGTTCGTCCGCTTGGGCCAGTACGATGACCTCTTGCACGTCTTCCACTTTCAAGATTTGTGCCTCGACCTCACCCAGCTCGATCCGGTAGCCCCGGATTTTCACCTGATGGTCAATCCGGCCCAAATATTCGATGTTGCCGTCTGGCATCCATCTCGCCAAGTCACCCGTACGGTACATTCGTTCATAGCCTGCTTCACCAACCGCAAACGGGTTCGCTACAAATTTCTCCGCCGTCAGCTCTGGACGATCCAGATATCCACGCGCCAGACCTGGACCAGACACGCACAGCTCACCTGCTACGCCTACCGGAGCCAAATGTCCATGCCCATCCACCATGTATACCCGATGATTCGGCACAGGACGTCCAATGGAAATGAGTTGTCCAGCTCTCTCATCCTCGGACACCGGCCAGATGGACGTTGCAACTGAGTTTTCAGTTGGACCGTAGCCGTTGTAGTACGCCACTTGATCCTTCCACTTGTATACCAGTTCGGTGGAAGATGCTGAACCCGCAGTGAACAGAATACGCAGGTGTGGCATCCGCTCTGGCTCCAGATACACCGCATAGGTCGGCGGCAAAGCGGCCACCGTAATCCGGTGATTCGCCATATATTGCTCAAACCGCTCGTAGTTCAAAATCGTCTCTGTCGTTGGCACATATAACGTGGCTCCGCAGAACAGCGCTTGGAAGATTTCCCAGCAAGCCGCATCAAACGAATAGCTAGCGAACAGCAACGCATGATCCGACGTGCGGATTCGAAGCGTCTGATCAAAATATGTTTTCAGATTGCACAGCCCGTGATGCTCCAGCATGACACCCTTCGGCTGCCCGGTTGTACCTGACGTATAAATCACATACGCCAAATCATTCGGGCTGGACCCCGGCTGCAGGTTAGAACCATCCTCGTGATACACCGTTTGCGCTCCATCTAATACCAGCACTTTACCATCGATAACTGCTTTGTCCACCAGATGACTTTGTGTCAACAGCAGCTTCGCCCCCGAGTCGTCCAGCATATAGCGGATACGCTCTTCCGGATAGGTTGGATCGATAGGTACATATGCGCCTCCGGCTTTTAAAATCCCGAAGATGCCCACGATCATATCCACCGACCGCTCAGTCATCAGACCCACCAAACGATCCTTCGTCACGCCTTGACTGCGCAAGGTACGAGCCAGGCGATTGGCGCGTGCATTCAGCTCGCGATAAGTCAGCGTTTCTCCTTCTAAGAACAAGGCTGTCTGCTCCGGCGTCTGCGCGGTTTGCGCCTCGAATAAGCCGTGGATCGTTTGCTCGCTTGGATACTCGGTCGCAGTATTGCCCCAAGCCTCAACGATTTGCTCACGCTCCTGCATGGTAACCATATCCAGCTCATGTACACGGATGTCCGGATTCGCTGTCACCTGCTCCAGCAGTTGCACCAGATGGCCTCGGACTTGCTCTACACTTTCCCGTTCAAAGGCCAGAGCATTATACCCAAAGCTCATGTGAATGGTGTTCCCGGGCAGTACCACCAGGTTAAAGTCATAGTTGGTCTGCTCGACAGACTCGGCTCCGGTGATCGTGAAGCTGGACTCCTCACCGCTGCCTAATTGCTCGATTTGTTCCTCGACCGGATAGTTCTCAAAAATAAGAATATGATTGATCAAATCCTGCTTAAGCTCCGACAGTCCCTGAATTTCATACAACGGATACGTATCATAGGTATGGGAAGCAATCGATTGCTCTTGGGTTTGCTTCATCACATCGGAGAATAAACTGTCCACTTGACTGCGGATACGCACCGGAATCGTATTGATAAACAGACCAATGATGTGCTCCACATTCGGAATGTCTGCCGGACGTCCAGATACCACGCTGCCAAACACGACATCATCGGTGCCATTATATTTTTGCAGCAAAATACCCCAAACGGTCTGCATCAACGTATTGATCGTCACCTGATAACGCTTGGCTATACGCTGAATACCAGCTGTGAGATCCGCGCCCAAATCAAAATCTAAACGCTCCGACTGATACCCCGTTTTGCCCTGAATTTTAGCCTGTGGCAAACGAGACTGCTCCTCATATCCTTCCAGAACCTTGCTCCAGTAGCTTGATGCGGCCTGACGATCCTGCTGCTCCAGCCATTCGATATATTGACTGTACGGCGTTACAGGGGCCAGTTCCGGTTGTTTATGGGCCAGGATCGCAAAATAGCTCGCAAACACTTCGTTTGTCACCAGCGACAAGCACCAGCCATCCATCACGATATGATGGAAACTCCATACAAAACGGTACGTCTCCTCACCTGTGCGCAACACAGCGACACGCATCAAGGCGTCTTGTGCTAGGTCAAAGCCTCTTTGCTTGTCTTTACGCGTAAATTCGAGCATGTATTCGTTTTGCTGCTCGTCCTTCATATCCCGCAAATCTTCCACATACAGTTCACTGCGCTTATTCCGGTACACAACCTGAAGCGGTTCATCCTGCCAGCCGCTGTAGAAGTTCGTGCGCAGTACCGTATGCCGCTGCATTAAAACATCCAAACTGGCCGCAAATGCAGCGATATTAAAATGTCCTCGCAGATCAAAGGAGGCCTGTTCAAAATAAGCTCCTGATTGCGAATCCATCAGATTATAAAAGAGCATCCCCTTTTGCATCGGCGTCAGTGCGTATACATTTTCCAAATCACCGGTATGTGCCGCCTGTTTCGCAATTTGTTCCAGTTCTCTAGTCGTCAGACCTTTGAAGGATACATCACTCGGGGTCAGTTCCGGCTGTTCCTGAGCGACGCAATGCGTAATCACCTCTTGCAAAGCGGATTGAAGCAGTCCTGCCACACGTTCCAGCGTTTCTTTACGATACTGCTTACGGCTGTAAGCAATCGTCAAGCGCAGCGTGCCTTCCGAGATCATCGCGTTTAAATCCAGCGTATATTGCAGCGGTGAATGTGCATCCTCTGTCTCCCCTGCACTATAGGGTGACAATGCGATTCCACTGTTTTGTAGATCCTGATCGACCTGACCCAAATAGTTAAAGCTGATTTCCGGTTCTGCTGCAATCGTATGCGCTTCATCCGATGCAGACGCAGGAGACAAGTAGCGCCAAGTTCCATAGGTCAGCCCTTTATGTGGAATCCGGCGCAGACCTTCCTTCGTTTCTTTAATCCGCTGAGCCAGTGTCATTTCCTTGCCGGTCTCCAGCAGCACTGGATACAAGCTCGTAAACCAACCTACGGTACGTGTAATATCCACCTCTTGCAGGATCGCTTCCCGGCCATGGCCCTCCAGATTCACCAGTACCTGTCCTGCGCCTGTCCAATTGTGCACCGCCAGTCCCAGCGCGGTCAGCAGCAAATCATTGACCTCGGTGTTGTAGGCGCGATGGACCTGCTTTAACAGTTGCTGCGTTTCAGCTTCGGTCCACTCTACCGTCAGCACTTCGCTGTCTGCGTTTAAGGAGCCCTCGTAGGTAAAATCCTTAGGCAGCGGTGCGGCTTCCGCTTTGGCCTGTTCCAGCTGCTTCCAATAAACTTCATCCGAGGCAGCCTCAGGGCGGTTGGCGTAAGACGACAACTCCCGTGCCCATGCTTGGAAGGAATCCGTTTTATAGGGCAATCGTACAGGCTCACCCTTGCTCGCCTGCTCGTAGCCTGTCGAGAAATCTTCGAACAGAATCCGCCACGACACTCCGTCCACCACCAAGTGGTGAATGGCGATTAGCAGATGGTCGCCTTCGGCTGTGCGGAACCATCCCAGCTTCACCAGCGGTCCTTCGGACAGGTGAATGCTGCTTTGAATTTCCGTTACCTTCGCTTCCAGCGCTTCTGCATCGGTTTCCTGTTCACGGTAATCCACCGTTTCCAGCGTATACAGCGTGCCTTCCTCTACAGGGCGTGTCCAAGCCGTATAACCTGCGGGAGCCTGATGGAAAACCGTACGAAGCGCATCATGATGCTTCACAAGGTGATCCATGACTTGCCGAACCACTGCCTCGTTAAAGCCCTCAGCGCGATAGAGCATGACCGCTTGATTAAAGTGCTGCGGACGCTCGCGCTCCTGCGCAAAGAACCACTGCTGGATCGGTAGCAACGCGGTTTCCCCGCTCACTTCTCCTTGATCTGCCATACGGCTGACCTCATGCATATGCGGTGCCAGTGTTGCAACCGTTGGATACTGGAACAAATCCTTCATGTCCAGCTTATAACCGGCCTGGAACGTACGCGATGCGATTTGGATGGCTTTGATGGAATCGCCGCCTAGATCAAAGAAATTGTCCAAAATACCGACTGTCTGCAGCCCCAGTACCGACTGCCAGACCGCTACCAGTGCGCGTTCTTCCGCCGTACGCGGCTCTGCATAATCAGCTCCAGTTTGCAGGCTGCCTTCCGGTGCTGGCAGGGCCTTGCGGTCAATTTTGCCATTTGGACTCAGCGGCATCTGCTCCAGCTGTACAAAGTACGATGGCACCATGTAGCTTGGCAGCTCCCGGCCTAGCTCACTTCTCAGCTCGCTGGCACCGATCTCTTGCCCAGCGACATAGTACGCCACCATTTGTTTTTGGCCCGTTTCAGCCGCACGAGCCATGACGACGGCTTCGCGTACCGATTCCACTTGGAGCAGCTGCGATTCCACCTCGCCCAGCTCAATCCGGTAGCCCCGGATTTTCACTTGATGGTCGATCCGGCCCAGATATTCAATGTTGCCGTCCGGCATCCATCTCGCCAAATCGCCGGTGCGATACATCCGTTCATAGCCTGCTTCACCACCCGAAAACGGATCAGTTACAAATTTCTCGGTCGTCAACTCCGGACGGTTCAGATAACCTCGTGCCACACCGACACCACCGATGCACAGCTCCCCTGCAACCCCGATCGGCTGCAATTGCTCCGTGCCTTCCTTCACGATGTACAGACGAATGTTTTGAATCGGTTTCCCGATGGGAATGACTGTATATTCCCCATCCGGCTCGCAATCAAAGTACGATACGTCCACCGTCGCTTCGGTTGGGCCGTACAGGTTGATCAGCTTCGCTCCCGCAAGGCTCGATACAAGCTGTTGGAACCGGGCCACATGCTGTGGTGGCAATGCTTCACCACTGGCAAAGACATGGCGCAGCGTGCCCAGCTTTGCTTGCATCACTTCCCGTGGCTGCTGCTCCACATATTCCAGGAACGCATGCAGCATGGCAGGTACAAAGTGCATCGTGCTCACGCCAACGCGGGCAATCGTGTCCACGATGTCTTCCGGGTTCTTTTCCCCGCCCACGGACAGCAGGCTTACCTTCGAGCCGACCAGCGACCACCAGAACAGCTCCCACACCGACACGTCGAACGTGAAGGCCGTCTTTTGCAGGATCGTATCCTCCGCACTCAAGCCGTAACAATCATGCATCCACAAAATCCGGTTCAGCACGGAATGGTGCTCCACCATCACGCCCTTCGGTTTCCCCGTGGAGCCGGAGGTATAGATGACATAGGCTACATGATGCGGCCCGGCCAGTGGCTCCAGATTCGAACCGTCTTCGTGGTAAATGTCTTGGCCATCCTGCTCCTGACGATCCAGCACCAGCACCTGACCGTCGAAACTCAGTGACGCTTGCGCTGCCAGATGCGATTGCGTCAGCACCAGCTTCGCTCCCGAATCCTCCAGCATAAAGCGGATGCGGTCGGCTGGATATTCTGGATCAATCGGTACATAGGCTCCGCCTGCTTTGAGGATCGCATAGATGCCTACGATCATGTCCAGCGAGCGGTGGACCAGAATGCCCACAGGCTGATCTGGTTTAACCCCTTCCGCACGCATGGTGCGTGCGAGACGGTTGGCTCGCTCGTTCAGCTCCGCGTAGGTCAACGACTCCGCTCCGCACAACACTGCCACTTGCTCCGGCGTGTTCGCTGCCTGCTGCTCAAACAGACTGCTTAACGTTTGATCCTGCGGATAGGCTACCGCCGTATCGCCCCAGACCTGAACGATCTGTGCCTGTTCTTGCGGGGTCACCAATGCCAGCTCATTCACACGGATATGTGGGTTGTCTACGATTTGTCCGATGACGTGGTTGATATGACCCTGGATACGATCCATTGCAGACCGGTTATACACCAGCGCATTGTATTCAAGCAGGATAGAGATATCTTCGTCAGGCACGACAATCAGGTTAAAATCGTAGTTGGTTTGCTCGGCAAGTGCCACATTGGCAATCGAGAAGCCTGTTTGTGCCTTTGTCTCGCCGGAACCGCCTATCTGCTTCATCTGCTGCCCAATCGGGTAGTTTTCAAAGACCATGATGTGATGAATCAGGTCTTGTTTTTGTTCAGTCCGTGCCTGAATATCGTACAGCGGAAACGTATCATAGACACTGGAGGCCAAAGCCTGTTCCTGTGTGCGCTGCAATACTTCAGCAAATGTAGCATTCCGTTCACTTTGAATCCGAACCGGTATGGTATTGATAAACAATCCAATCATGTTCTCCACACCTGGAATGTCTGCCGGACGACCGGATACCACACCACCAAACACAACATCCTGATTATTATTGTATTGCTGTAAAATAACGCCCCACACACTTTGCAGCAAGGTGTTAATCGTGACATGTTGTTGCTTGGCTATTTGCTTTAATGCGGCACTCCGTTCTTTACCCAACATAAATGGCAGCTTTTCCGAAACATAGCCAGAATTTGAACTTCCACCACTTCCGTCTGGTTCTTCATCCCGTGCGGCTACAGAAGCTTGCGCATTCTCACCAGGCAACAAGGTTTGCTGCTCAAAGCCTGCCAAATAGTCACTCCAATAACGGGTCGCTTCCTGTGCATCCTGATCTTGCAACCATTCGATATAGTCACTATACGGCTTGACAGGTGCGAGCTCTGGCTGCTTGTTCTCCAGCAAGGCAGCATAGGCACCAAACACTTCGTCTGTCATCAGCGACAGGCACCAGCCGTCCATCACAATATGATGGAAGCTCCATACAAAACGGTATGAGCTTTCACCCGTGCGGAAGACGGATACGCGCATAAGCGCATCCTTGCTTAAATCAAAGCCTCGAGCTTTGTCCTGGGCCACAAATTCAGCTACAGCCTGTTCACACCCTCTAACGTCCTCATAAAAGAAGCTCGGACTTTTATGGCGATAGACGATTTGCAAGGGTTGACCATGCCAGCCGCTGTAGAAATTCGTCCGTAATATAGCATGTCGACTAACCAGCAGCTTCAGACTTTCCTCGAATGTGGACGGTGCAAAATGGCCCTCCAGATCAAAGGTCGCCTGTTCAAAATACACGCCTGTTTCAGCATTCATTAGACTGTGGAACAGCATGCCCTTTTGCATGGGCGTTAGCGGGTACACATTTTCCAATTCCCCAACCGTCTTGGTCTGCTCCTTAATCGTATCTAATTGCTCCAGGGTCAGACCTTTGAACAGTACATCACTTGGAGTTAATTCGATCCGATCTCGTGTAACACAATGCTCGATAACTTCAAGCAGATTGGATTTCAACAGGTTGGCTAACATTTGGACCGTATCTTTACGGAAGGCTTTGCCGTTATATCGAATGTCCAGTTCCAGGATGCCGTTCGTTACGATTCCGCTCACATCGAGCGCAAATTTCATCTTCGTCCGGTCACTAACGACCGATCCCATCGAGTAAGGAGACATACGAATATCGCTGTTTTGCAAGTCCTGATCCAGCTGTCCGAGGTAATTGAAGCTCACTTGCGGCTCGGCAAAAGCTTGATGTTGAGCGAGATTCAGTGCATCTGCTTGCTGACCCATGGCTTGGCCAGATTCACTCAAATATCTCCAGATTCCGTAGCCCATTCCTTGATTCGGAATATCACGCAGACTCTCTTTGACCTGTTTGATGCGTTCCGACAAAGCCTGATCACGACCGATGTCCAGCCATATCGGATATGGACTCGTAAACCAGCCTATGGTACGAGAAATGTCCGTATCCGGCAAAATGTTCTCACGTCCGTGTCCCTCTAAATGAATCAGACTGCGTTCATGGCCGGTCCATGTGTACAGCATCATGCCCAAAGCCGTCAGCAACAGATCGTTCACTTCCGTGTTGTACGCGCGGTGCGCTTGCTTCAATAGTCTCTCTGTCTCTTCTTCCGTAAGCTGGAAGACCACTGTATCGGTGTCAGCCAAAGTAAATGAGTCAGCCTGCGCTTGATCCTCAGGCAATCGTACTTGGTCAGACAAAGCGACTGCGTTCCATTGCTCCCAGTAGGCGTGCTCACTGTCCATGGCTGTGCTATTCGCATACTTGGAAAGTTTTTGTGACCAGGAACGGAAGGAATCCGTTTTGTCCGGCAGCTGAAGCACTTTCTGATGAACGGCCTGTTCATAGGCAGTAGCCAAATCCTCAAACAAAATACGCCAGGATACCCCGTCCACCACCAAATGGTGAATCACCATCAGCAAATGATCGCCATCTACACAGTGGAACAAACCTGCTTTAAACAGCGGCCCTTCATGCAGTTGGATACTCCTTTGAATTTCACTGGCTTTCGCCTCAATGGCTGCGCTGAGCGTGGCTTTATCCGTCAAGTTCGTAAAGTCCACCACATCCAGATGATACAGCTCACCTTCCTGTATTCCGCGATTCCATGCTTGATAGCCTTGTTCTGTCTTGCTGAACACCATCCGCAGAGCATCATGATGCTCTGTTAGTTTGCCAAGCGCCTGACGCAGAGCCGACTCGTCGAACCCCTGCTCCCGGTGCAGTATCACCGCCTGATTAAAGTGATGCACGTCTACTTGCTCCTGCGCAAAGAACTCGCGCTGGATCGGAAGCAACGCCGTTTCTCCGCTTACTTCTCCCTGATCTGCCCTACGACTGACCTCGTGCATATGCGGTGCCAGGGTTGCGACGATGGGATAGCGGAACAAATCCTTCATGTCCAGCTTGTAGCCTGCCTGGAACGCACGGGACACAATCTGAATCGCCTTGATCGAATCGCCACCCAGATCAAAGAAATTGTCCAACATACCGACGGTTGGCACGCCCAGGACGGACTGCCAGACCGCTACAAGCGCTCGTTCCGGTGCAGTGCGTGGCTCTACATAATCCGCACCGCTGTGCAGATTGCCTTCCGGTGCTGGCAGGGACTTGCGGTCGATTTTACCGTTCGGTGTCAGCGGCATCTGCTCCAACCAGATGAAATACGACGGCATCATATAGCTTGGCAGTTCTTGTCCCAGCTCATGTCTCAGCTCACCGGCTCCCAGTTCTTGACTCGCCACATAGTACGCCACGAGCTGTGTTTGACCCGTTTCGTCCCCACGAGCCATGATGACCGCTTCTTGCACCGACTCCACCTGCAACAGCTGCGATTCGATCTCGCCCAGTTCGATTCGGTAGCCCCGAATTTTCACCTGATGGTCCATCCGCCCCAAATATTCAATGTTGCCGTCCGGCATCCATCTTGCCAAATCGCCTGTACGATACATCCGCTCATGGCCTGCCTTGCCCCCAGCAAACGGATTATTTACAAATTTCTCAGCCGTCAGTTCTTCACGTTTCCAATATCCACGGGCCAAGCCTTCCCCTGCAATACATAACTCGCCCGGCACGCCGACGGGCTGCAATTCCCCATTCGCATTCATGATATAGATTTGTGTATTCGCAATAGGACGTCCAATATTAATATGTTGAGCATGGGTCAGTTCCTGCACGGCCGACCACACCGTCGTTTCTGTAGGTCCGTACATGTTATAAATACGGGGACCGTTTATTTCTTGCAATGCTGCGAGCAGCTTGGATGGAAGTGCTTCGCCCCCAACCATAATTGCCTTCACGCTTTGCAGCGCGCGCGAGCCTGCTTCATGACCCAACAGCATTTGCAGCCGAGATGGTGTCATTTGCAACATCTCAATCGAATGTTGAGTAATCAACTCACCAAGTGCCTGAGGATTCACCTGATGCTGGCTGTCGCCAAGCACAACCGTCATTCCACCCAACAGGGGGAGAATGGTTTCCAATACGAAAATATCGAATGAAATGGTCGTCAGTGACAACATGGTTTGGCTCGCTTCAAAATCAATGACTTCGCGCATCCCAGTAATAAAGTTGAGGACCGAGCGATGCTGGAGCATAACTCCTTTCGGATTTCCAGTCGAACCCGACGTATAGATGACATAAGCCAAATGCTCTGGGCGGGCAATCGTCTCCAGGTTGCTACTTTCTCCCTGATACAATGCGGCATCCTCAAGAAACAGGGTATTGGCATGGCAATGGTGTTCTTCTGCCAGTTCACGACGGGTCAGAAGCACTGCGGCCTCGCTGTCTTCCAGCATGTATGCAATACGAGAGGATGGAAATTCGGGATCAATCGGCACATAAGCACCGCCTGCTTTTAGCACAGCCAGCAGACCTACGATCATTTCCACGGAACGCTGCACCATCAGACCGACCAGTTTGTCAGGTCCTACTCCCTGGGCTTGAAGCATTCGAGCCAATGAATTGGCACGTTCATTCAGCTCCCGATATGTCAGACGCTGATGTCCAAACACCAATGCTACCTGATCCGGCGTATATTCTACCTGCTCCTCGAACAGCTGATGGATCGTCTGTTTGCATGGGAATGCACAAGCGGTATCATTAAAGGCCGCTGTAATCTGTTGTTTTTCTGCTGCTGTGAGTAGTTCCAGTTCTTCCACCCGAACATGCGGATTGAGCGAAATTTGCTCCAGCAAACGTGCAAAATGTCCATACAAACGCTCAATGCCTGCTTGATCAAAGCTGAGCGTGTTATACATAAAACGAATCTTGATGCCTTCTCCCGGCATCACGACGACGTTCAGATCATAGTTGGTTGCCTCTGTAGACACCACGTTCGAAATCGTAAATTTATTCTGCCCATCGCCGCCTAACTGTTCTACCTGCTGCTCCACCGGATAATTTTCAAAAATCATAATATGATTGATTAAATCCTGCTTCTGCTCGGTCAGTGCTTGAATTTCATACAGCGGGAACGCATCGTAGGCATTGGAAGCCAGCGCCTGCCGCTGTGTTCGTTTCATCAGCTCGACAAAACTTTCACCTGGTTCAGACTGCACACGCACTGGAATTGTATTGATAAATAGCCCGATCATGTGCTCCACGCCTGGAATATCTCCCGGGCGACCGGACACAACGCTGCCGAACACGACATCCGTACTGTTGTTATATTTTTGCAACAGAACGCCCCATACGGTTTGAATCAGCGTATTGATCGTGACCTGATTTTGCTTCGCCACTTGTTCGATCTGGGCAACCAGCTCTGGTTGGAATTCGCAATCCAGATCTTCAGCGATATATTCCCCGGTGTGCATCGATTTAGGCTGTGTTTTTTGCTGGGGAAGCGTAATTTGCTGCTCATAGTCCGCCAGATACCCACGCCAGTATTGCAAGGCTGCCTCACGGTCTTGACGTTCCAGCCATTCAATAAATCGACTGAACGGCGTGACAGGCTCCAGTGCTGGCTCATGACCCGCGCGCAGTGCCAGATAGCTACCAAATACCTCCTGTGTCATAAAGGACAAACACCAGCCATCCATCAAAATGTGATGGAAGCTCCAAATAAAGTGATACGTTTCATCCCCGGTTTGTAGGATCGAGATACGAAGGAGTGCGTCCTCCGCCAGACGGAATCCTTTCGCTTTATCAGCAAGGGTAAATGCCTCCACACGTGCTTTACGTTCTTCTTTTTTCAGTCCGCGCAGGTCTTCATAGTACAACTCTCCGCTGCGGTTGTGGAAAACGACCTGTACAGGCTCATCCTTCCATGAACTGATAAAGTTCGTCCGCAATGCCTCATGACGCTGTACGAGCAGATCCAAGCTCTTGCCGAAAGTAACCACATCAAAACGCCCGTTCAATTCAAAGGTGGCCTGCTCAAAATACGCCGCCGAATTCTCATCCATCAGGCTGAAGAAGAGCATGCCCTTTTGCATCGGTGTCAAAGCATACACATTTTCCAGTTCACCCATATCTCGCGTATCCTTCACCAATTGCTCCAGCTCGTCCAGCGTTACATGGTTTAACAGCACATCACTTGGGGTCAAAACCGTTCTCTCTTGGGCGACACAATGATGAATGACTTCACGCAAGCTGGATGCCAGCAGCTCTCCAAGCCGTGCAATCGTTTCTTGGCGGAATTGCGTTGTACCGTAGCGAATCGTGAAAATCAGTTCTCCATCCTCGATGACTCCATTGATATCCAGTGCAAAATCCATAGCCGCATTCGTGCTGACAGGCACACCGATGGAATAGGAGGAAGGCTCCAGATCATTGCCTTTATAATCCTGATCGAATTGGCCCAAATAGTTAAAACTGATCTCAGGCTGAGCCTTTAACTGCACGCCTGCTTTCTCCAGAACATTCGTATCCGACAGGTATCGTAAAATACCATAGCCGATGCCTTTCTGCGGAATATGACGCAGCCCTTCCTTGACCCGTTTGACCAGACGAGCCGTATTCCTCCCTTGTCCCAGACTTCCATCCAGTACAACCGGGAACTGGCTCGTAAACCAACCGACTGTCCGCGTAATATCCACATCCGGTACAATAGCTTCCCGTCCATGGCCCTCCAGGTTGACCAGCACCCGTTCAGAACCAGACCAGTCATATACGGCTTTTCCGAGCGCAGCCAGCAGCAGGTCATTCATTTCCGTGTTGTATGCGCGATGAGCTTGTTTGAGCAACTGCTCGGTTTCCTGCTTCGTCCAGCGGACCGTCACAACCTCACTGTCTCCAAGCAATGCATTGTCATTCGCAAAATCCTTTGGCAAAGGCTTCGCCAGACTCGCTTCTGCTTGTTCGATATGCTGCCAGTAGGCTAGCTCACGCTCCATCGTCGCCCGATTCGCATAGGCTGACAGTTGTTTGGCCCATACCTGGAACGAATCTGTTTTATGCGGCAGTCGAATAGCTGTGCCTGTTTTACCTGCAACAGCCTGCTCATAACCGGACGCCAAGTCCTCCAGCAAAATACGCCACGATACGCCGTCCACAACCAAATGATGAATGACCATTAATAAATGGTCGCCCTCAGCGCAATGGAACAGACCGAGCTTCACAAGCGGACCCTCGCTCAAATGAATGCCTGCTTGAACTTCACTCGCCTTGGCTTCGACAGCGGCAGATTCGTTCTCCATTCCTCTAAAATCTACGATGTCCAGTGTGTATAGCTCGCCTTCCTCTACACTGCGGTTCCAAGCGGCATAGCCCTGCTCCCTCTCACGGAATACCGTGCGCAATGCGTCATGATGCTGGACAATACGGTCCATTGTACGGCGTAGCGCGTTGACGTCAAAGCGCCCAGCTCGGTACAGCATCATCGCCTGATTGCTGTGGTGCAGATCAGCAGGCTGCTGCTCGAAGAACCATCGCTGAATGGGTGTCAGATCTACCTTGCCTACTGCTTCTTCCTGACTGGCCATCTTACCATCTGTACGAAGCAAAGGACTGAGCGCCGCTACCGTCGGATTGCTGAAGAGATCCTTCATGTTCAATCGATAGCCTGCTTGCAGCAAGCGGGACGATACTTGCAGTGCTTTGATCGAATCGCCGCCCAGTTCAAAGAAGTTATCCTGCGTGCCTACCGCTTCCACGCCGAGTACTCCGGCCCACACTGCAGCCAGTACTTGCTCTGCCGTAGTACGTGGTGCCACATAGGCTGCACCCGTATGGATGCTTCCCTCCGGTTCCGGCAAGGCCTTGCGATCGATTTTGCCGTTGCTGGTCAGCGGAATCGTCTCCAGTCGCATCAAGCGTGCTGGCACCATGTGCGCTGGCAGTCCTGCTTCTAGCTCGGCCTGTACTTCCTCGATCCGCAGCTCGGTTTCTCCTGTGATGTATCCGCACAAGTACTTGTGTCCACGCTCATCCGTCCGGTCGATGACTACCGCTTGACGCACACCCGGCACCCGCTGGATTGCCGTTTCAATCTCGCCCAGCTCAATCCGGTAGCCCCGGATTTTGACCTGATAGTCCATCCGGCCGATAAAGTCCACATTGCCGTCTGGCATCCACCGCGCCAGGTCACCTGTGCGGTACAATCGTTCACCGGCTACATACGGATTCGCTACGAACTTCTCGGCCGTCAGGTCTGCACGGTTCAGGTAGCCTCGTGCCACGCCAGCACCGCCAATGCACAGCTCACCCAGTACACCGATCGGCACCGGATTCAGCTGGCTGTCCACGATGTAGAAGCGTGCGTTCAGCCATGCCTGACCAATCGGCACACTGCCGCTACTTGGCAGCTTTGACAGTTCTTCGTCGTAGAAGCTGGAGTCAATCGCCGCTTCCGTGACGCCATAGCTGTTCATAATGCGAATATCTGCGCCAAACCGTTCTTGCAGCACCCGATAATCCGTCACGCTGCAGCTATCCGAGCTGGTGATCAGCAGTTCCAGACTGCTCATGTCAAGGCCCTGTTCATGCACATGCTGCATAAACGGTACGATTAAAGCCGGTGTGGATTCGAACACCGTAATTTGGTAATCGTGAATCCAGCCGTACAGACGGCTCGGATCAATCCGGTCGTCTTTTGGACAGATAACCATCGTGCCACCGTTATAAAGTGCCCGCGCGATATCGCCGACGAATACGTCGAAGGAGAAACTTGCCAGTTGTAACAGGCGTACCGGGAACTGATTTAGACGGTAATCCCGGCGGTATGCCGCGGCTGTGTTTACCAAACTGTGATGCTCGATCATGACACCCTTCGGACGTCCCGTTGTACCGGACGTGTAGATCACATATGCCAGATCCTGCGGCTCGTTGATAGGTTCCACATCCGTGGCATCTCCGGTGTACAGCGACTCATCGTCCAGCGCTAGCACGGCATGCAGACGCAAGTCCACTGCGGATTCGGATGCTGATTCGCTGTCAGACTCCGAATTTGGTTTCAAGCTTAATTCTTCATTCAGGCTGTCTCTTTCCATCGTTTCAGCGCCAGCCGCTGTCTCCAACTCTCCCTCAGATTGCCCTCCGACCAAGGCCTGTCGGCTTTCCTCCAGCCATGCCTGCGCGCGCTCCTGCAAACCTGTTTGCGTTAGCAGCACTGTCGCACCGCTGTCCTCGAGCATAAAGCGGATCCGTTCGGACGGATAATCTGCATCTAACGGCACGTATGCACCGCCGGCCTTCCACACCGCCAGTACGCCGACCATCATGTCCACCGATCGCTCGCTCAAAATACCAACAATGGATTCACGCCCAATGCCTTCATTCCGCAATCTACGAGCAAGTTGATTCCCACGCTCGTTCAGCTCGCGGTACGTAAGCTGCCGCTCCTCGTATATCACTGCCACATGATCCGGCACAAGCTGCGCTTGTTCTTCCACATAGGCATGGAACAACAATTCAGATTCTTTTTCGTCACTCCATGCAGATACGCCCACGGATCCAAAACCATCGATGATTTTTGCTTTTTCCGCAGCAGTCACCAGCTCTAACTCATCTACCAGCGCATCTGGTCTGTTAATCGCTTCTTCAATCATATGCAGCAAATGCTCGCGGATTTGCTCGACAGCTGCACGTTCAAACACCAGCGCGTTGAATTCCAAATGAATGTCTATTTCATCGCCTGGCACAACCGTAATGTTAAAATCATAGTTCGTTTGCTCTGACATTGAAGCATTAACAATCGTAAAACCGTTCGTGTCACGGCTCCCCATGTGCTCCATACGCTGTTCCACCGGATAGTTTTCAAACACCATAATATGGTTCACCAGGTCCTGTTTCTGCTCAGTCAGGGCCTGAATTTCATACAGCGGATAGGTTTCATAGGCACGGGAAGCCAGTGCCTGCTCCTGTATCTGCTTCATTAACGCAGCAAACGTCATATCTTTCTCACTGTGAACTCGTACAGGAACCGTATTAATGAACAAACCAATCATTTTATCGATGCCCGGAATATCCGCTGATCTGCCGGATACGACACTGCCAAATACAACATCCCGACTGTTGTTATACCGTTGCAGCACAACGCCCCACGCTGCTTGCAGAAGGGTATTGACCGTTACTTGCTTCTGCTTAACCAGCTTGTTCATCCGTTCCGTCACTTCGTGGCCCAGTGTAAACGAAAGCTTATCCCCTTCATATCCCTTGGCGTGACCGTCCAGCTGTTTTACCTGCGGTAATACGGTCTGCTGCTCAAAGCCAGCAAAATAATCACTCCAGAACCGTTCAGCCTCCACGTTGTCCTGCCGATCCAGCCATTCAATGTATTCGCTGTATGGTGTTACCGGGGCGAGCTCCGGCTTGCGGTCTTCGAGTATGGCAAAGTACTTATTAAATGCTTCCCCTACAACAAGGAACAAGCACCAACCGTCCATCAAAATATGATGGAAGCTCCACACAAAACGATACGACTCCTCGCCTGTACGTAAAATAGACACCCGCATCAGCTCGCCTGAGCTGAAATGAAAGCCTTCGGCTTTGTCGCGCTCAGCAAAATCAGCAATATATGCGTCCTGCTCACCTTGTTCCATCGAACGTACATCTTCAAAACGGAACCCGGCGTGCTTGTGACGGTACACCACCTGTAAAGGCTGCTCATTCCATCCGCTATAAAAATTCGTTCTGAATATTTGATGGCGATCCACCAGCTGATTTAGGCTTTCGGCAAAAGCCTCCACTTGAAAGCTGCCTTGCAGATCAAATGTCGCCTGCTCAAAGTACGCCCCAGATTGCGGCTCCATTAAGCCGTGGAACAGAATGCCTTTTTGCATGGGTGTGAGCGAATAAATGTTTTCCAGTTCTCCCGCATTAGCCGTCTGCTCTACAATATGATCCAGCTCTCCAGCCGTCAGTCCTTGGAAGGACAAGTCGCTTGGTGTCAGCTCCGGCAACTCTTTACCCACACAGTGAGCCAATATCTCACGTAAGCCCTCCTGCAACAGATCAGCCAGCTTTTTGATTGATTTTTTCATAAACATTTTGTTGCTGTAGCTGATCGTCAGTTCCAGTGCACCGTCCGTGATCATGCCGTTGATATCCAGAGCATACCGCTTGGTCAACGTGTCACTCATGGAAGCTCCGATGGAATAAGGAGACATGCGGAACGCATTATTCTTTAAATCCTGATCGAATTGTCCGAGATAGTTAAAGCTGATTTCTGGCTCGGCAACAAAAGCTGCTTCTCCTTCACCGCTAGCAAGATATCTCAAAATCCCGTATCCAATCCCTTTATGCGGCAAACGGCGCAGCCCTTCTTTGACGTTCTTGACACGCCGTCCTACATTCCGATCCTCGCCCATATTGAGTACAACCGGGAATTGACTGGTAAACCAACCGACTGTGCGCGTAATATCCATATCCGGCAAAATGGCTTCCCGTCCATGACCCTCCAGATTTACAAGCACCTGACGGATGCCCGCCCACTCCTGAATTGCAGTGCCCAGAGCTGTCAGCAGCAGATCGTTTGCTTCCGTATTGTAGGCCCGATGAGCTTGTTTCAAGAATTGTTCTGTTTCTTCTACCGTCCACGCTACGGTCAGCGTCCGATCATCGCGAAGCTGTGGCTTGGCCTGAGATTTATGAGTGTAATCCATAGGCAAGGATGCCAGACTCTTCCCTGCTTCCTCCACCTGCCCCCAATACGCACGTTCCTTCTCCAACGCGGCGCTGTTCGCATAAGCTGACAGCTGATCTGCCCACAGGCGGAAAGAATCCGTCTTATTCGGCAAGCGGACAGACTCGCCCCGTAAAGCCTGCTCATAGCCGGATGCCAGATCCTCCAGCAAAATACGCCATGATACGCTGTCGACCACCAAATGGTGGATCGCCACCAGCAAATGGTCTCCATCGTTGCAACGGAACAGACCCAGCTTTACCAGCGGTCCTTCGGATAGATTCATTTTGTTTTGAATTTCAGTTGCTTTCGCCTCAATCGTCGCGCTCAGAATGGCTTCATCCGTCAAAGCCCTAAAGTCTAGCACGTCCAGAAGATACAGCTCGCCTTCCTGTATTCCGCGGTTCCACGCTTGGTAGCCTTGCTCGGTCTTCCTGAATACCATCCGTAGTGCATCGTGATGCTCGGTCAACTGGATTAGCGCCTGATGCAAAGCAGCTTCGTCAAAGCCCTGCTCCCGGTGCAGCATAACCGCCTGATTAAAGTGATGCGCGTCTACATGCTCCTGTTCAAAGAACCAATGATGGATCGGAAGCAATGCCGTTTCCCCGCTCACTTCTCCCTGATCTGCCATACGACTTACCATAAACGGTGCCAATGCTGCGATGGTTGGACAGCGAAGCAGATCCTTCATATCCAGCTTGTAGCCTGCCTGGAACGCACGGGATACGATTTGAATCGCCTTGATGGAATCGCCGCCCAGATCAAAGAAATTGTCCAAAATACCTACAGTTGGCACGCCCAAGGCAGACTGCCAGATCGCCACGAGTGCCCGTTCCGGCGCGGTATGGGGCGCTTCATATTCCGCTCCGCTTTGCTGACTGCCTTCCGGTGCTGGCAGGGACTTGCGGTCGATTTTACCGTTCGGTGTCAACGGCATCTGCTCTAACTGAATGAAATACGACGGCACCATATAGCTTGGTAGCTCCCGCCCCAGCTCACTTCTCAGTTCACTGGCTTCCATTTCTTGACTGGCCACATAGTACGCCACCATTTGTTTTTGACCCGTTGTTTCGTCCGCACGGGCCACGACAGCCGCTTCTCGTACCGACTCCACCTGCAATAGCTGCGATTCGATCTCGCCCAGTTCGATCCGGTAGCCACGGATTTTAACCTGGTGATCCATTCGTCCCAAATATTCAATATTGCCATCCAGTGTCCATCTCGCCAAATCGCCTGTACGGTACATCCGTTCATAGCCCTCTTTGCCTCCGGCAAACGGATTTTCCACAAATTTCTCTGCCGTCAGATCTTCGAGATTCCAATACCCACGGGCCAATCCTTCCCCCGCAATACATAACTCGCCCGGCATACCGACTGGCTGCAATTCCCCGCTCGCATTCATGATATAGATTTGGGTATTCGCGATCGGACGTCCTATATTAATTTCTTGAGCATGAGTCAGTTCCTGTACGGTCGACCAAACCGTCGTTTCTGTAGGTCCGTACATGTTATAAATACGGGGACCATTTATTTCTTGCAGTGCTGCGAGCAGCTTGGACGGAAGGGCTTCACCTCCCACCATGATTTCCTTCACGCCTCGCAGCGCGTGGGAACCAGCTTCATGATCCAGCAGCATCTGTAGCCGGGATGGTGTCATTTGCAACATGTCTATAGAATGATGAGCAATCAACTCACCCAGCGCCTGAGGGTCCACCTGATGCTGATGGTCGCCAAGCACAACCGTCATTCCAGCCAACAGTGGCAAGATGGTTTCCAAGACGAAAATATCGAATGAAATGGTCGTGAGTGACAAAATGGTTTTGCCAGCTTCAAAGTCAATGATTTCATGCATCCCGGTAATAAAGTTCAGTACCGAACGATGCTGGAGCATAACTCCTTTTGGATTTCCGGTCGATCCAGAGGTATAGATGACGTAAGCCAAATGCTCTGGGCGAGCAATCGTCTCCAGGTTGTTGCTTTCTCCCTGATACAATGCTGCATCCTCAAGAAATATTGCATTGGCATTGCAATGATGTTCTTCCAACAGATCACGACTGGTCAGAAGCACGGCAGCCTTGCTGTCTTCCAGCATGTATTGAATACGAGATGACGGAAATTCAGGATCGATCGGCACATAAGCACCGCCTGCTTTTAGAACAGCCAGCAGGCCTACGATCATTTCCACGGAGCGCTGCATCATCAGGCCGACCAGCTTGTCAGGTCCTACTCCCTGTGCTTGAAGCATTCGTGCCAATGAGTTCGACCGTTCATTCAGTTCCCGATAAGTCAGACTCTGACTTCCAAACATAACCGCTGTCTGATCTGGTGTGCATTCTGCCTGTTTCTCGAATAACTCATGAATCCCCACATCGTCTGGAAAGGGAACTGTGGTCGCATTAAATACATTCATAATTTGTGCCCGCTCTTTGTCACTCATCAGTGACAACTCCTGAATCCGCTGCTGTGGCCCTTTCACCATATGCTCTACCACACTCAAGAATTGACGAATAATTCGAGCGATTTCCTGCTCGCTGAACAGCTCGGTCCGATAATCTAGTTGCAATACAAGTTTATCCTCATCCAGCATATCAATCATGGCAATATCAAAGTCACTCACTGTATCTCCGCAGAAATCGGTATGCACCTGCTGAACAGCTTCATCAAAACGAGAGAAGCTCAGCGTACGGTACTGAATGGTGACGCCAAACAGGCGGCCAATATCCGTGCCGCTTTGTTGTTCACGCAAATCCTGTATGATTTTGTTATACGGATAACGCTGATGCCGCAAAATGGACGACTGCTCCTTGCCAACACCCTGTAGGAAAGTAAGCAGCTCGGATTCCGGCTCAACTTGCAAACGTGTAGCCACAGTGCTGACGAACATGCCCATTGTATTTTTTTCCTTCTTCAACGTACGGTTAGCATACAATGTACCAACCGTTAAATCTTGTTCACCTGTCGTTTTATGTAAATAAATATACAGAGCAGCCAGGAAAAATGTAAAAATACTGATGTTATGCGCCTCGCAAAAAGCCGTGACACCACGATATAATTCGTGCTCCAGTGTATAGGTCTCCCGGCGTGCAGCCGTGCTTACTGTGAGCGGATTGTACGATTTTAAACCTGTAACCTCCGGCAAATTGGCAAATTTCTCCGTCCAGTACATCTTATCCTTTTGATAGCGGTCCGATTGCTCATAGCTTTGCTCCGTCTGAATAAAATCGAGATATGAGTTCGCTGGGGCCGGCGCATCTGAACCTGTACCATGCACAATATTCATATAATTCCCCGTAATTTCATTAATGGCCTGCTCCATGGTAACGCCATCCGAAATAATATGATGCATCTTGAAACTAAACCAGGTGTCTTCTGCCCCCAGCTGCAAAATAGTAAACCGATACAGCTGCGAATCCAGTAAGGGGAACGGCTGTGCGTTGTGATGGCTGACCCATAGCTCAGCTTCCTCCGGGGTAACCTGAAGCGTTTCTATGCTTTGAGCAGCAAACGGTTCCACATATTGATAGGGGATGCCATCCCGAGCCGTGATTTTGATACGAAAAGAATCGTTTTGTGCAATCACCCGGTTCATTGCCTGCTGCAATGCATCTATTCGAACCGTTCCCTTGATTTTAACAGTGGTAATAATCGTGGACGTGTTGCGATTGGGATACACAAGCTCCGTGTACCAAATACGTTGCTGTGGTTGGCTTAATGCAAACAGTTGAACATTGTGCTGAGTCATACGTATCTCTCCTCGCGAAATAGATAGGGGTAAAGTAACTCCTCATAAATGACCGCCCTTGTCAAGGAACTAGTCATGCGTGTCTTTTCTCCGGCATTAAATTGCCAATGGTAGTCGGCAAAAGCGATCACTCCTGATATACCATTGAGATATGGGTGCCTTCAAAGAGCTGAATTTGAATCGAAACAAGCGCATCTTCTTTTTCATCGCTCACACTTTCGCAGTGCAAGCTTTTTTAGTTGTGCGGACATAGCAAATAACTCTGACTCTGGATGTATGAAAATGTGCATGGAATGAGAATATTTTTGAATTATGCTGAGAGTACATCTTGGTGGTGGGTTGTAGAATGGTTGCCACAATATTAACAACGTAGTGTATCATGATGTGTGCTGTCGAATCTTGGCTGGAGGGTATCGATGCTGTGAGATACATGAGCTGCTGCAGCGTGGTTAGGAGCGTGATTCACGACTGCGCTTATGACTTCCTGATTTTGTACATGGATGAAAAATGATGGTCATCGGACGGGCCAACGGGGTTCCCATGCTGCTAAGGATACGTTTCACATACCTTAAAAATAATGAAGTTGTCTTTTGCAATACGGGAGATGTGGGACGGATTTACTGGATATGATGCTATGGACAGGGACTCTTACAGTTTGGCCTATACAACTGCCATGCTGTTTCAATTACAATCAGTGCCCCCATACATTGTCTAAAAAAGAGAACAGCTTATGTACTTATGAAGCCATTTCGGGAAGCAGTGAGGGCATGTTGTCCTGCTTGATGTCCATGGAGCTTCTGTTGAACAACTTCTATGTTCTGCAAGCCATTAAGCAAAGTCCTCATATCGGGCGAAAATAACTGGATCTTCTCAGTCAGATAGATCACGATTTTTAAAAACTAAGACATGATCGGAGTCGCCATATAAATTTCTCAAATCCTCTTATTGCCCAAAATTTCACAATAAATCCTTATATCCCTTTTTTCCTCCCAATACTTTCTAGCTATTTTAAATATACAAACTTTAAAACCGATTAGCATGGGACAAAAGTTCCAAATTGATAGATTTCATGAAATCCATAAATAACCCATATTATTCTATTATTTTTATATCTTCAAATACAAGAATTTCACTTTTTTATTAAATTGAATACCGATCATGACCCGTTAACGTGATTCAAGACAAAATTTTTGATTTTATAAATTGATAAAATCAAAATGACGTAGACTTGCAAAAAAGTCCAAAACCCTTGTATCAAAACAAATTTTACGTTACACATCATTAACACAAATGTAACAAATCAATTCTGACATCATCCGACAAATTTCAACTTTTTCAGCAATATTCTTTAATCACCTATATAATGGAATTTATTCACATCAAGCAGAAGTGATTCAAAATTAATAACTCTTCATTTTTTAAATAGATAGTGACTTTTCATAGCTCTTTTGAACTAATTCACATGCAAAATTTTCTTTAATTTTCTTCTGAAATTTTATTTCAGATTAAATTTTTCTCTAATTTTAGCTAGAAACTTTGCTTTTTATTTAATAGAAACGTTTTGATCTTCCTTTAAAAGTATAAATTTTTAGAAAAATCATAACTATGGAACTATTTTTTTCGCAAAATTCAATGAACCGAAAACATAAAAATAGCAAGTCTCCATGTTGCAAGAGACTTGCTATTTTTATGTTTTGGCGACTTGACCCTTAAGAATGAAGTGAATACTGCCACAGCGAACGTACCAGAAACATTTGTTGTGTGATGTATACTGTGTACGAATCGAATCGTTTTTGTTGCCGAGCGCATCACAACCGATTGAGCTTCTGCCCTGTGATCAGACATGGAACAAATCCTTTGCAACCACTCACCAGATATCCAGACAAACAATCGTATATCGCGTCTTTTAGATGACAAGGGATTCCCGCGGCTGTCCACATTAACCGATTCAAACTGGTGCGAGAACTGAACCGGATAATCAGAGCTTGGCTTCTACGCCTACTTTGCTGCAATAAGAATCGTTCTTCACCCATCCACTACATCTGCTTGTAAATCTGTTGCAATTTCAATCATCTTAGGCACGACAGCCTCATTGGAAATAGCCACGTACACATCCCCCATGTAATGACGAAAAGGTATTTCTACGTCAGCATACTTCCACATGAAAAAATCTCCCTCGATCGACATGGTGCTCTCAGCACCTTGTATGATAAGCTCCCGTGAATACGAAAAGTCTGGCTGGGATGCAAAGTAATCTTTGCACTCCTCCAGGGAAATGGATTGCTCCACAGGATTTTCCTGCATGGAACGGGTGATTCGAAAACGCTGGTTCATTGATCTGCCTCCACAATTATGATTAAGAAATTCTGGCTCTTATACCTTATAATGTCCACATGATGATGTTAATTAAGTTGGAACTATATGGATATTCATTATACTTTCAAGCAGTTACTTTTTAGGACGCATGTTCAAACTGACTGTTGTATAGATCGGCATAGAAGCCGCCTTTTGCTAGCAATTCCTCATGGTTACCCATTTCGATAATGTCACCGTCCTTCATGACCAGAATCAGATCCGCATTCTTGATCGTCGAAAGTCGGTGAGCAATCACAAAGGAGGTTTTCCCCACAGTCAGCTGATCCATCGCTTGTTGAATCAGCAATTCCGTACGCGTATCGACCGAGCTTGTGGCCTCATCCAGAATGAGCATAGGTGAATCTTCAATCATCGCCCTTGCAATGGTAATCAATTGCTTTTGACCCGCAGAGAGATTGGCTTTGTCATCCAGAACTGTATCATATCCCTGCGGCAGTGTTTTAATGAAACTGTGCAGTCCCACCGCTCTACATGCAGCTTCTACCTGCTCATCAGTAACATGATCTTTGGAAAAGACGATATTGTCACGAATCGTTCCTTCGAACAGCCAGGTATCCTGAAGCACCATACAGAATAATTCATGAATATTCTCACGCGTTAATTGGCTGATCGGGGTTCCGTCAATGTAGATTTCTCCATCGTTCAGCTCATAAAACCGCATGAGTAAATTCACGAGCGTGGTCTTACCAGCGCCTGTCGGACCGACAATGGCGACTTTCTGACCAGCTTCAGCTTTCATAGAGAAGTCTTTGATAATCATATGGTCTTCGTTATAACCGAAACGAACATGTTTGAATTCAACATCCCCTTTGGCGTTATCCAGCTTCATAGTCTTGTCACTTTCATCCGCCAATTCTTCTTCACCCAAAAATTCGAATACACGTTCACTGGCAGCAGCAGCCGATTGCAAATTGGTTGCTGCCTGCGCCAACTGTGACAAGGGCTGTGTAAATAGACGAATATACACCATGAAGGCGACAATAGTTCCGATGGTTATAGTCTGTTGGTTGACCAGCAAAGCTCCCACAACACAGACCGCGACATAACCAAAATTTCCAATGAACATCATGACTGGCATCATCAGACCAGACATGAACTGGGACTTCCATGCATTTGTATATAAGCGGCTGTTAATGCCATGAAACACCTCCTTGGCTGCTTGTTCCCCGTTATAGACCTTGACTACGTTATGACCAGCATAGGTTTCTTCGATATGACCGTTGATCTGGCCAAGCTCCGCTTGCTGTGCTACAAAGTATTTCTGTGAATGCTTCATAATCACGCTCATCAGGCTAAAGCCGATCAGCGTAGCTACAATTCCGGTAACGGTCATGATCCAGTTCGTATAAAGCATCATAATCAAGGCTCCCACGAAAGTGGCCAGCGCACTAACAAGCGTGCCGAGACTGTTGTTTAGCGTTTGTCCGATGGTATCGACATCGTTGGTTACGCGGCTAAGCACATTACCGTAACTCGTAGAGTCAAAATACTTCAAAGGCATATGATCGATTTTTCGAGACAGCTCTGTTCGCATCTTCTTTGTAAGACGCTGTGAGACGGTTGCTGTAATGAAGCCCTGAAAATAGTTAAAAATAAGACCAAATCCATATAAAAGCGCTAATACAAAAACAATCTTCTGAACAGCACTTACATCAATCCCGGTTACGATTCCTTCCTGAATCAGGTTGGCAATATCACTGAGCTTATCTGGGCCAATCACGTTGAGGGTAGAGCCGACCAGGGCCAGTACCATAGCGAGTATAATCATAGGCACATAGGCCTTGCTGTAGGATGCAAGCTGGCTGATGGTCTTTTTAAAATTATTTGCTTTTTCACCACCACCCCTGCCCCCCGCGGGACCTTTGCCCATGGGACCTGGCTGATTCATTTTCATTTGCTGGCTGTCGACGGTGTGTTCATTCTTATCCATGTATGAGTTCCTCCTTCGAAAGCTGCGAATATGCGATCTCCTGATAGGTGCTGCAGTTCGTCATCAGCTCTTCATGCGTGCCACTCCCTACAATCTCCCCCTGGTCCAGCACGATAATTCGGTCAGCGTCTTTGATAGTGCCTATGCGCTGACCAACAATAAGTGTCGTAGCGTGGCCGGTTTCTTTTTTGAGAGCGGAGCGCAGAATCCGATCTGTTCTGTAATCTAGTGCCGAGAAGGAATCATCGAAAATATAAATTTCCGGCTGTCGGTAGATGGCACGCGCAATCGACAGCCGTTGCTTTTGACCACCCGACACGTTCGCTCCACCTTGCGAAATTCTACCCTGATACTGACCATCCATTTTTTCAACAAACTCCGTTCCTTGAGCAATACCAACGGCTTCTTTGACGAGTTTCTCTGAAGCTCCTGCTCTTCCGTTAACACCATACGAAACGTTGGATACCACCGTACCGTTGAACAGTACAGCTCTCTGGGGAACATATCCGATTTTGTTATGGAGTGCCTGCTGATTATAGTTCCTGACATTCACACCGTCCACGAGTACCTCTCCCTCGGTCACATCATAGAAGCGGGGAATTAGATTGATCACGCTGGTTTTGCCGCTGCCTGTAGCGCCAATAAAGGCAACCGTCTCGCCTCGTTTCGCCGTAAAGCTAATATTGCGAAGCACGGCCTCCTCCGCGTCCGGATATTTGAAGCTGACATTACGGAATTCCACTTGCCCCATAACGCTTTCTTCTCCAGTCGTCTCATGCCCGTTAACGATACTGGATTCGGTATTCAAAACCTCCATGATCCGTTTGGCAGAAATCGAAGCTCGAGGCATCAGGAAGAAAATCATACTTACCATCATAAAGGCCATGACCACCTGCACCGCATAAGAGGAGAATACGACCATATTAGAGAATAGCGTAATGCGGTCCGGCACGGCCGCTCCGTTAATCAGGTAAGTGCCAACCCAATAGATCGAGACACTCAGACCCGACATAATAAAGGTCATACCCGGGCCAACCATTGCCATTAACCGGTTCGCAAACAGGTTTGTATTCGTCAATTCGGCATTAGCCTGCCCGAACTTCTCCTCCTGATACTGATCTGCATTATAAGCGCGCACCACCCGAAGCCCGGTCAGATGCTCACGTGTTACTCTGTTCAGATTATCGGTGAGACGTTGGATTTTTTGGAAACTCGGAAGAGCGAAAATAACAATGACACTCAGCATCAGGATCAGGACAGCCACAGCCACTCCTGTAGAGGCGGTCCACTGCCAGTTTTTATCCGCAATTTTTGCAATGGCCCACACGGCCAGAATCGGCGCCTTGATGATCACCTGCAGCCCCAGCGCAACCACCGTTTGAATTTGGGTAACATCGTTCGTGGAGCGGGTGATAAGGCTGGCTGTTGAAAAGTTGTTCATCTCTTCCATGGAAAAAGATAAGGCCTTGTCAAAGACCATCGCACGCAGACGCATGGCCAGCCCTGCCGCGACCTTTGCCGCAAAATAGCCGACAATAATAGATGCAATCATACTGCCGACGGCACAAAACAACATGTAACTGCCGGGAATCAGCAGTTCGGACATAGGTGTTCCTTCTGTTTGCAGCTTGGTCGTAATTTCCGCCATATAATCAGGTAGCTTCAGATCAAGCCATACCTGCACAACGATGAAAGCCAGGCTGCAAAGCACGAGCATCCATTCATTTTTTTTGAGATATTTGAATATCTTTAGCATTCCGTTGCTCTCCTTTTATCTGATAGTCTTTGATGTCTGGTGAAGTATGGTGCTCCTGCGTCTGCATAGAAATTCAGCTTCTAGAGACAATAAGCTTAATGAGCCGGATCAGTTCTTTGGCATCCTGTTCGTCTAACTTTCGAAGAACATTCTCGGTCCATGTGATTCCTTCCTTATGCCTATCAATCATAAATTGCTTACCTGAATCCGTAATGAATACAATCACCTTACGTTTGTCATTGACATCAGTACGCCGTACAACTAGTCCTTTCTTCTCAAGGCTCTTCAGTGCCGTTGCTACTCGTCCCGTACTGACGGACAAGTATTCGCTCAAGTGGCCAGAGGTAACCCCGTCCTTATTGAAATTCAGACAAATGAGAATCCCCATTTCGCCACGTGAGAAGTGCCCTCGTTCCTCTAATGCTGGTTTCCGCGATTTGACGATATACTCGAATAGTTCTGTCGCTAATGCTTTATAATCCAATGGTCACAACACCTTCTCGCTAATACCTTATAGTATGAGATAATTAATCTTATAGTATAAGATAATAATAATGTTGGGTTACAAAGTCAATTAGAGAAAATATGGAATACAAAAAATCCTCCGTAACCAGCTTGTATTTTCACCAAATTTTCCACACAAAAAGTTCAATGGAAATGCCAAAAACTCGAGGAGTGGTTTGCAAGGCTTTTACCAACCTTCACTTCTAACATTGGAAGCTACATTGCATTGTAACGTCCATGGTATGAATAACCATCTTATAGTGCCACATATCACAACACCTAAGAGCTAAAACCGAATCTCATCTTATGTATCTTCCTCTGACATGCTCTCTGTGGTCGCATAGTTCATTGAATTAGACCTTCTGTAGAGTACCTTGATAGAGTACTTTACAAAAGGTCTAAAGGACGTACTTTTTTCGCTTAATCGACCATTTCCATTTCAAAGTCTTTTATCGTTGCATTCGGTCTTAAAATCTTTTCCTGGTCAAATATAGCTAGCGGTTCACCACCATTTTAACTTTGACAGGCCAATTATGATTAGCAAGAGCTCAGTCTTAGAACCCTGTAGTATACTGTGTAGGGATTGCAGTTTCTTTTTTCAATTTTGATGCGGCTTCCAGTGACCAATAAGGATTTCTCAACATCCCTCTACCCACAGCAACCAGATCGGCCTCTTCATTTCCGATAACTGCATTCGCCAATATTGGATCTTCTAGTCTTCCAACGGCCATCACCGGAATATCCAAAGCTTCTTTGATCTCTTTTGCTAAGGGGACTTGATACGCTGCGTGAGTTCCTGGTCTGCCCCATGCAGCTATAGGTCCCTCACCACCAGATGAAATATCAAACATATCTACTCCTGCCTTTTGATATTCCTTGGCAAAAGCAATGGTTTCCTTAATACCATATCCACCTTCTACGTATTCTTTGGCAGAAATACGCATCAAGAGCGGCATATCTTCTGGCATTTCACCCTTCGCTGCCTGGATGATTTCCCGACCAAAAAGGGTAAGTTCTTTACCATATTCATCTTCCCGTTTGTTCGTAAGCGGCGAATGAAATTGATGAATCAAATAGCCATGTGCACCATGAATTTCAATGCTGTCGAATCCAGCCTTGACAGCGCGAGCTACAGCAGCACGAAATTTCTCAACCAGGCCTTTAACCTCTTCTGTTGTAAGCGCGCGAGGTTGTTTTGAATTTTCATCAAATGCAATAGCAGATGGTGCTACAGGAACTTCAGCATCTTCCGCCTTGCGTCCGGCATGCGCGATCTGGATTCCCACTTTGGCACCGTAGCTATGACAAGCATCTACAATCCGTTTGAGAGCAGGAATCTGCTCATCTGACCATAAACCAAGATCAAAATCGGAGATACGACCATCCGGCTCTACATCTGTCATTTCAATTATGATAAAACCAGCTCCGCCTACTGCACGGCTAACGTAGTGCATATAATGCCAATCTGTGGCAACCCCGTCCTTTTGGTCAACCGAGTATTGGCACATTGGAGGCATAACTACGCGATTTTTCAATTCCAAACCTTTAATTGTATAGGGACTAAATAAATCTTTCATGTGAGAAAGACTCCTCTCTGAGTTATATTAGGAAATACAACAACAAAATGCATGCACACGCATATATACTAACATGTTTGTTTCATTTGTCAACTCTAAGCATGATTTCAGACTCTTCAAAGTAAGATTACGTCATTTACTCGTTTGTTATAGTAAGCTACTTCTTCGTCTATATCGCAAAACCGGCATTGCCTGACCACGTAGTCATCGGAGCCATACGCTATTCTTCATAGTGATCCCGCTTTTCAAATTAATTAATGCACATTTTGATTGCTTATTTTTCAAAAAAATACGTGGATGATTTGAATAAACTGTGAGCGCTTCTGGTTTCCACTAGGAAGCGCTCGTACTGTATATTAATTTTTGATGTGGAGGAAAATCTACATTCTCATGCTCTCCATAAAAAAGCTCAATGCGTTGGACACCCACTTCTTGGGATGAAGAACAAGCTGAATTTCCAGCTTGAACTCGGCATGCTCAAAGGGTAACACCTTCAGCTCTTCCCGTTCAATCTCCTCCAGCGCAGCCATTAGAGGTAGAATGGATATACCCTCTCCAGTCTTGATGCTCCGTTTGATCGCTTCCGGATTACCCAGCTCTAGGCTTACGCGATAGGTGATTCCATTTGCTCGAAGCACTCTCTCCAGCAGTTGTCTGTAGTTGCACGTATGCTCGGGCATAATCCACTCCGCATTCACCAGATCATCCAGGCCGATTCGCTCTTTAGCGATAAGCGGATGGTTGGGATGGACAATCAGCACAAGCGGTTCTTCTCGAATCGTAATCCACTGCAAGGCCGGATTGCTTGAATCGTCCGCGAGGATCAGTCCAACATCGGCCTCCCCTTCCCTGACCTGGTGCAAAATCATCTCTTCGCGATCCGTATGCAATCGTATGTTCAGATCAGGGTATTCTTTGCGAGTCGCCTGCATAAACGGCGGCAGAAAATACGAAGCGATGGAATCCATAGTACCGATCGTCATAGAGCCGCCGCCCTGCTTGGCCAATTTTTCTTTCGATTGCTCGAAAAGCTCCAGCATTTGTCCAGCAAGCTTGAACAGTTCTTCCCCGGCAGAGGTAAGACGAATCTTGTTGTTGCTGTAGCGTTCGAACAATTTGACTTGATACGTTTTCTCCAGCTTCTGAATCTGGGTCGTGACGCTGGATTGTGCGTAACCGAGCACTTCTGCTGCTCTCGTAAAGCTTTCACGAATAGCAACTTCCCGAAATGTCTGAAGATAAATGAAATCCATTCTGGCCACCCCATCAAAAATTTTGATTAGAATCATCGCTTATTATAGATAACTCCGATGCTGTCTCCTATGTTACATTAGATTTAATTCAACGGGAAGGGATAACTGATGATGATGATGAACGAACAACATATTCATGGGATTTTCATACCGCTGATTACACCTTTTACGCGTGACTATAAGTTGGACATCAATTCGTACCGGAAGTATGTTACCTATCTTGCAGGTCATGACATTCAGGGACTGGTTGTTAACGGTACGACAGGAGAGTCGCCAACCGTATCCTGGGATGAAGTGAAGCAAATGGTACAGGTGACGCAGGATGTTCTGAAGAGCATGAACAAAACCATTCCGATCGTCATTGGCACGGGAACGAACGATACCTATTCAACGGTGCATCGGACGGAAATGGCGGCTGAATTAGGAGCGGATGCAGCCATGGTGGTCACTCCGTATTACAACCGACCGACGCAGGAAGGGATCTTGGAGCATTTCCGTGTCGTATCTCGTGTAGGCCTGCCTGTGCTTGTATATGAGATTCCGGTTCGCACGGGCAGTCGCATGACAATAGATACCATACGCAAGGTGCTGGACCTGGATGGCGTAATTGGGCTCAAGGACAGCACGGGCGGTCTTGATCTGCTCTTAAAATTGACCCAGTACGAGACCAAGCCTGTCCTCTGCGGAGAGGATGCCTATTTCCATGCCATGCTATGTCAGGGAGCTGCCGGCGGTATGCTTGCATCCGCTCATCTCAATATCCAGAAGTATGTGGATACGTACCAACGTTTTGCAGCTGGCGACATGAACGGGTCGCGAGACAGTTTTAAGCTACTGGAACCGCTGATCCAGCATGTATTTGCAGAGCCAGCCCCGGCCGCGATCAAGTGGTGGCTTACCCAGCAAGAGATTATTGCTGCCGAGCAATTGCGCCTGCCACTTATGCCACTGTCGGATCAGGTGAAGCAAGGTCTCCTGAATTCAATCGTATCCTGATAAATCAGCTTATCTCAGACTACCCAATCATAACGTAGAAGAAGCATCTCCTAGTCAGGAGATGCTTCAATTTTTAGCCGGAACAGGCACCCTTCTGAAAAACGAATTTAAGAAGATACCTTCTATACTAGAACACTATAAGTTACTGGTCTAAAATTGGTGAAGATGAATGTAGCACATAGCAATTTGATGTATGAAGACATGTCTTCTATCGAGCTTAAAATGTCCGAAAGATCATTGCGTTGCTTGATCCCCACCCAACCCTAACTGTCTGTCATCAAGATACATTTTTTGCAAGTCCCTCAATCTGAAAAGCTTACAAGCAATAGCTGGATGGTTGCTAGTAAATCGAGTTGCAGCATTAAGGGAATTCTTTGTGTAAGCGAAATTATTGCAAAAAGAAGCTGCCGATGAATTTCATCGACAGCTCTTCTCTTTTACGCAGTATACTCCTCAATCCTATTCGCTGGACAACTCCTTGAGCGATTTGACTTTACCATGGGGATGCTGTTCTTGCTTTCGTGACTTCCAGGCTGCTTCTTTCCTTTTCTTCTGGTGAGCCATAGCAGATATCCTCCTTTGGAAATTGTGATGTATACTACTTTCTTAAGTTGTCATTTCTCAGCTCTGTTCATTCATAAAACTAAATTCGTTGGTTTTTGGAATAACTCAGGGTGTAATCTGGATAAGCCAACTAGCCTTCTTGGAAGCGAGAAATGTAGCTGCATGTGGAATCGGCCGATAAGGGATTTAGTACATATAACTGCGCCCGCAAGATTGGAAGGAGCGGTAGAAGGCTATTTGTCGGCTGAACCACTATAAACTGTGCTTAATTTCGATGTCGCCCTAATACCATTGGGACCTTCAATAATAATACGACCTTGTTCCGTAAAACTTGTTCCTTCCCAGTCAGTAGCCATATCCAAATAATCGAGACCCGCGCTGTTTCCTTTCCAAGACCATGCTAGATAACCTACCCCCTTTTGCTCAGCGTAACTCATAATGGTAGCCTCATCAACATCACCACTCGTATGCTTGATGCCGAATTCGCCAATCACAAAAGCCAGGTTTTTATTCAGTACATTCTCCATGTTGCTTTTTACTGTAGCAGCATTTCCACCGGCATATTCATACATATGAATAGAGAACATCGTATTTTTTAGCGGATCTGCATTAAAGACTTCTGTTCCGTAGTCAAAAATAGATTGCGGATACTGTCCCCATCCTGCTCCGTCAACCATGATTGTGTTTTTGATGCCGGCATTTCTAAGCTTGGGTATAACAGACTTATAGCCTTGCGCCCAGCCTCCGCCATCCCATGTTCCATACCATTCGTTCGCAATATTGAGGATAACGGTGCTTTCTTTTCCAATGAGTGCACCTTTCATTTCAATCCAGTAATTCGCAATATTATTCAATACAGTAGCGCTATCAGACCCTGTACCATCATGTACTTCAAGGACAACAACCAATTTGTTTTGCTCTGATAAAGTGATTAAATTCTGTAGCTCAGACAGATTGTCTTTTGTCCATTGCTGACCATCCGACAGTACGATTCTGATGGTGTTCGCTCCCGTTCTCGCAATGGCAGGGATCGCTGCTGACTCTTGACCCTTATACCATGTATAAGCGTGATTGATTCCTCTCATTACGAACGGATTTCCGTTGGCATCGTACAGCGTTGTTCCGTTAATATAAAAGCCTGTATTCTCAGAGGTAGCATTTGTCGTCACATTTGTGATATTGCTTGTTGTTGAAACATTCCCTGCCGTATCCCTGGCTTTTACTGTGAAGCTATACGTTGTATTGGCGGTAAGTCCTGTCACCGTATAACTTGTCGTGTCGGTTGAATCGACTAATGTTGTTCCATTATACACATCGTAGCTGGTAACCCCTACATCGTCTGTTGAAGCATCCCATATAAGACTTACCGAAGTGTTTGTTTTGGAAAAGCTTTTCAGGTTCGCTGGTGCCGTTGGTGCTGTCGTATCAGCGGTGGATTCGACAAGCGTAAACTTCCATTTCTGCTGATCATTTCCGTTATCCACCCATTGCTGTACATTTGCCCCATCATTAGTATAACCCCCGATTACATCCAGCGCTTTACCGCTAGATTTAACGAGCAACTTATAATATCCGCCGCCGACGCTAATAATCTTCCACTTTTGATTAGATAAGTCGTTGTCTGTCCATTGCTGCACATTAGCACCATCTTCGAGAGAACCTCCAGCTACTGTTAATGCTTTACCGCTGGATTGCACAATCAGTTTATAGTATCCATCGCCAACGTCGATCACTTTCCATTTCTGCTGGGGTCTGCCGCTGTCCGTCCACTGCTGCACCTTGGCTCCATCGGCAGTGGAGTTTCCTGCTACCTCTAGGTTTTTTCCGCTATGTTGTGCTGTTAGTTTATAAATTTCACCTGAAACAATACTTGTGTCGGATGCGCTAGTGTTCACATCAATCACATTGCTTGCAGCCGACGCGTTCCCAGCAGCATCTCTGGCTTTCACATAAAAGCTGTACGCCATGTTAGCTGTTAAGCCGGTAACGATAAAGGACGTAGACGCACTGGAGCCTATGAGGTTTGATCCGTTGTAGATGTCGTATTCGGCAACCCCTACATTGTCTGTAGATTCCGTCCACTCTAAGCTTACCGTCGTATCAGATATAGAGGAACTAGTCAGGCCGGAGGGCGCTGTTGGAGGTGTGTTATCCCCCGGTTCGTCGGCTGAATGCACTTCGAATTCCCAGAGGGGAATATCCGTAGCCAGTAGCCCTTTCGATGCCGTTCATTCTTACATACCTTGCGTTTGTTGCTTCGAAAGATATCTTCTCGATTCCTCCCTCTCCAGTCGTAGTGGAATAGACGGTAGCCCAATGATCATTATCCGTTGATGTTTGAACTTGGAAGGACTTCGCATAAGCCGCTTCCCAGTTAAGCGTAACCCCATTGATTTCGGTAGTATTGCCGAGATCTACACTTATCCACTGTGGATCTGAATATTGTGAAGACCATCTAGTTAGCGAATTCCCGTCAATCGCAAAATCAGCCGCCTTACTCGAATCTTCGACGGAGCTTGCAGTTGCCGATTTGGTGAGAACAAGGCTTTCGGAAGCGCTCACATTTTTGATCGGCAACAGACTAATAAGCAGACCAAACAAAATCAAACATGTTATGGTTTTTTTCATCTCAAAACCTCCAATTCATATAAATAAACAACTGCTTGATTAGTCCTGTATTATTCATCTTGAAGTTCACTAATTTACCTAAATTGTCTTTTCTAGGTCGACCCTCCCTTCATAGTTTTCTATTCAAATCTTCATCCCAAAGGCTTAATAAAGGCTCCTCCTTTAACCGCTTTCATTTAGAGTTACATCACTTATTTCGCTTCGATTGATTTTCTATATCGTCCTCCAGAGATAAAATTCATCAAAGCGACCTAAAGCATATATATTTTTGTCCTCCAGCACTATTCCTTGATTAATAAAAAGTTTTAAAATCTATTTGAAAAACTCATAACAATGCGCCTGAATCATGCAAATTATTTAATAGCTGTTATTGTAACTCCCTAAAAGAAACGTTTTTTAAAGAGACTATGAGCTAATGATCAATTATTCAGCAAATGAAGCAAGTGAACCGCCTTCCCACATTTCCCACTAATTCAGTGTCAAACCATCATTATAAAGATTATAGGCACCTTTGAAGGCTTACTATAAATTTTATCCAAAACAAAAAAGCCGCCAAAATGGCGACTTCTTATGCGTATATATTGTTGTCTCTCCTTGCAGTGCTGATGATGTTAACCAAGCCATAGTGAACAAAATAGCCTATACTTAACACACTCCATTCCAGTCATCCCCTTTGTCCAAACGCTCTCTAGGCTCTAACCTCACTTCTGGCAATCCTGGATAAACAGGCATTTCTTCATATATTGGGTAACCGATTTCAACGTACTTTTACATAATAAGACGTCTGTAATTAGTTTTAAGATCCATTATAGGGGATATTCGCCTAATGTGCAGCTTCCGAAAAGTACAAGCGGAGTAGAACCAGACAAACTGTAAGCAGATCATTGTTCTCTTATAATCCGTGTATGAACTTAGTTATTTAATATAGGTATCTCTCCAAGCAGATTTTTTAAATTAATAGAATCCCACGGCATATGCTCCGTTATACCTAAGCCAACTACATCTGTTTCTTCAGATAGTTCTCTAATCAGATTAAGTAGTTGGGGCATTTGCATTGTTCCCGCAGGAGAATAATTATAAGGTGCTTCAGGGTTGGCGAATATTAAAGAACGAAATGTTTTTGGGTCAAGCACATCTAAATCAAGGTGAATAGCCAGATGCTTAATGCCACTTTCTTTAATCCACTCTTTTATAGATTCAGTACTGTTTGTTAACTCTTGGGCTTCTGCAGTTCTAATCCCTAGTCTTTGAATCACTTCTGTATCTGGTTCTGTTGGTGCTATACCTAGTCTTTGAAACGCTTCTGAAATCACTTCTATTTCTTGCTCTGTAGGAGTTGCTAATCCTGCGATAAAAACATTTTCTGGTTTTAGAGGGATTTTCACATGCTTTGCGAATTCCTCATCTCCTTCTCCCAACAGATTTCCGAGCGGTAATGTATGTCCGTTATCATAGCCTACATATCTAACTAAATCACTGTGAGCATCGATCCAAATTAAACCTAATTCCCCACCATATCGTTCGTTTAAATAGGCAAATGGAGCTTGTTCCACTAAGCAGTCACCACCAAACATTACAATGCGATCTGGCTTATGAGCATCAATGATATGCTGAGCAGCCTCTAATTGTTCAAGTAGCTGTGTTCTCCCATTCATACCGTTTTCGTTTTCAAGTGGAGTTCCATCATAAGCTTGAACTGGAACATGAATAAGGGGTTGATCATTATCCGGAGCTAGCCAAGCAAGCAGTTCGGCTCCAAAAGAGTAATTAGGATTGTTTCCCCCTTGCCATTGTGGCATTAACAGGCGTATTGTTTTTTTAGTCATGTTATTCTCTCCTTTACTTCAAAAGTAAGGTTAGTATAAACTGAACACAAATAAAAACGTAGTACGCACTATTTTGATAGGTACTACCCGAAAGGATATTGTAACCATGAGTATGGCTGAATTTAAAGGTAAAGTTAAAAATATTCAAGATACACCTTTTGGTTATACAGTTTCATTGATTGGTGGTAAATGGAAAATGGTTATTATTTATCTCCTAGCCGAAAACCGGACCGTTCGCTTTAATGATCTGAAAAGACAGATAGGGGCTATTACTTATAAAACATTGAGTTCACAACTAAAAGAATTGGAAGCGGATGGTCTGGTAAATCGAAAAGAATATCCGCAAATTCCTCCTAAAGTCGAGTACAGTCTCACAGATAAAGCAGAAACGCTATTACCTGTTTTGGAAGGGTTATGTGAGTGGGGAACAAAAAATCAAAATAGTTAAATCCAGTTTTCTACTAAAAAGCCTATATGCGAAAAGTATGCTGAAGATGCCGCATTCCTTATTCTCCAACGGAAGAGACAGCATACAGCCGTTCTGCAAATACTATTATCTTAATTATCGCTTCAAGCCAGATTTATCTCCCGAATCACTTCAAGCGGAACCTTCGGTTTTCGGTCTTCCGTCAACAACCCGTTGACTTCCTGCTGTACATCGGTCACCTGTGTATAGCAATAGCCCGAGAGATAGGGGGTCGCTTTAATTGCTCCGGTGATTGCACGGAAACGTTCGATAGAAGCTTCGACTGAATAAAGGAAATGATGTTGTTTACGATGCTTTCCTTTTCCTGATATCGCCCCAAAAACTCTTCGCCCGTTTCCACATAATCATGAAGAGTTAAAAATATCCGAGACCCTATGCTCCCATCCGTCATTGGTAACCACCGGACGATACGGATCAATAGTCTTCGTCAGATGATAAATGGTTTGCGTGAACTACTGCTGCCTTACATCATGTTCAATGGTCGATATGCCACACGATTCATTGAACGGGCCCAAGTTATGATACTTGGATGATTGTACTGCTGCGGTACGATTTCCAGCCATTCCTTGTAAAGCGGCTAACCGCCTGATCATTGAACTCAAAGGTCGACGCCATTTCCGACCAGACGAGCATGCCTTTCACATCACACCAATATAAAAAGCGTCAATAATATTGTATTAAATTATTAATTTTGTATTAAATACCGATCATGTTCGATTTCTCTGGTTCAAGAACCCATAGGAAAGACAGCGATTATTGAGCCGAACCTTGTACACAAAAACAACATGTTATTCCCTTGCTTAATACAATAAAAAGCCACTGATCTTCGGATTAAGATCAGCGGCTGATGCTCTTTTTATTTTAAACTTTCTTTAATACCCATACTCCATACGGTTCCAATGGTACGGTACCAGTAAGCTTGCTACCGGAAAGGAGATCTTCCGTCTCCACACTCAGTTTAACCTGAGCCGTTTCTCCGCTGTAATTCAATAGAAATACCAGCTCTTCTTGTACATCCGCACGAATAGCAACTTCTACCGTCGAAGGAGCTTGGCACCACCCCGCAAGCGGAGATGCCACCGGCAGCTGTCTTAGAAGCTCAGCCGCTATCGGTAAGTCAAAAGCTGCGCCCCAATAGTAGACCAGTCCCTCGCCAACACGATTGACGGTCAAGGCCGGTTTTCCTTCATAGTAGCTTGATGCGTACTCTGCAAGTACTTCTACCGTATCAGCATGAACATTCAAAATGTCGTTGAAGTCTGGAGCCCAAAAATCAAGGGCTTGTTCCTTAAACCGCACCGATACAGGTGATGCCGTCCCATTTACCATCGTAAAGTCCTCTACATGAACGCCACTCATTTCGGCTGCAGGCCCTGGGAGTAGCTGCATACGGCAGTGACCAAACTCGTTCTTATAACCGGTGCGGCAACCGAAGATCAGGATGCCCCCATCCTCTACATACTTCTGCAACATAGCTGCTGTACTGTCTCTTAGGATCGCCGGATGCGTGTATACCAACACCTTGTAATTTCCCAGTTCCCGCAGCTGCTCTGATTCCATACCCGGACGGATTGTAACCATATCCGAAGGTATATGTCCATACTGCAGTGCCTTGTACCAGCCGAGCTCACTTTGCTTTGTCAAGGGACCATACCATTTATCCAACTCGCCATCCCACTCGTTATCATAATCGCGAAGTAGAGCAACTTCTGCCACGTAGCGTTTGCCAAGAATCCGTCCTCCAACCTTTTGCAGCTCCTTTCCGACGCGGCCTGCTTCTGCGACCCGACGATTCGGCTGATTGTGATAATCATTAATTCCATGCCAGTACATTTCTGTACCAAACGTTGCCGTTCTCCAGCGGAAATACAAAATCATGTCTGCCCCGTGAGCAATGCTTTGGTAGGTCCACAATCGCATCTGCCCCGGACGCGGGGATGGCATCTCCATCCTGTTCACCCATCCTCCCGGACCGGATTGCTGCTCCATCACGCAGAAATTTGGTGACATCCCTCTGACGTTACTTAAAGAAAGCCCCCACTTGCGATCCAGCAATGGCATCTCCCCTTGGTCCGGATAAATGGTACTGAATTGAGGGTAAGAATCGTACGAGAAAAAATCAAGTAATTGATCCGTCATCCTATGACTATCCAAATGCCCGAATACACCGTTGGTTGTCACCCACTGATTAGGCGCCACTGACCGAAGGATGTCCACTTGTAGTTTGGCAAACGAAATGGTGTTATCGGATATAAACCGTTTCTCGTCCAAAGACTGATGAGGGTTCGTTGACCCGGATACGGTTGGACGAGTTAGATGAACCTGCTTCCAGCTGTCATAAGTTTGATTCCAGAATACAGTACCCCAGGTCTTATTGAGTTGCTCCAACGTACCGTATTTTTCCTCTAGCCAGCATCGGAAGGCCTGATGATCTGCCTCGGCATAAAAAACATTTATCTCGCAGTTCAGCTCATTATCAATTTGCCAACCCATGATGGCCGGATGATCTTTGTAATGTTGTGCCATCTCTCTTGTAATACGTGCGCAAAGCTCCAAATAAATGGGACTACTGTAGTTATAATGCCGACGCTGACCATGTTGGAACGTGACCCCCTCCATAGACACATTCAGCACCTCTGGATACTTATAAGTAAGCCATGCCGGAGGCGTAGCTGTTGGTGTGCCCATGATCACTTGAATCCCGATCGCGTCTGCCTGCTCCAAGAAACGGTCAAACAGCGTGAAGTCGAACTTTCCTTCCTCCGGCTCGAAGATCGACCAAGCAAATTCCCCAATCCGAATGACGCTGAAGCCCAGTTCCTTCATTCTTATGAGATCGTCCGACCACAACGATTCGTCCCAGTGTTCAGGATAATAACAAGCTCCCAAATGAAAGCGATCTAAAGATAAGGATTTCGGCATGCTCCAATTCTCCTTCAGTAGAAGTGATAGTACAAAAATGTGATTCTCTTATAATTGTATCTATTGTAATATAGGAATAAAAGGATTAGAATAACTCGATTTTGCTAAATGAATTACTTTTTTGCTAACTTACTCAAGGAGATGGATACATGATTAAAATAGATTGTTATCTTCCTTCACCCATTCTAAATAAAGGTATACTGTTTCCCGAATCGTTAGGGCATTACAAGAATTTCCCCAATCATGGGGAGCGAAGGAATGCAGGATTACTGATAGAATACAATTTACATATCATTTTTGCAGGCAAAGGCGCTATTGTGCATGATGGGAAGGAAATCGAGCTTACTCCTGGCATGGGCTTTCTTTTCGGCAAGCATACGACACAGCAATATCGAACTAAACCCGAGGATCCCTGGGATGTCCGATGGATTCATTTTGACGGGCAAGATGTAGATTCGCTATTACAAGGCCGAAGCATGCACGAACCGTATCTGTTCTCGCTCCACCGGCCAGAACGTTTAAAACCGCTGATGGAAGAAATGTTGCAACTTGCCCAAGCTTACCGTCACGACTATGATGTACGGATCTCTTCCCTGCTTTATGAAATTCTTCTGGAGATCGTCCACCATTCCAACCAAATTTTCGGGACCTCTCCCGGCGGCACCGTCCATGAGAGGATTCGTCATACGGCGGAATATATTCGTATGCAATGTCAGAACATGCTCGATTTGAAGACAATGGCTGCGACGTCAGGTTATAGCTCCTTTCATTTTAGCCGGCTCTTCCATCAGATCATGGGCAGTACCCCAGCTCAATATTTACTCCAATGCCGAATAACGCTGGCTAAACAGCTCCTTGTATCCACGGCACTCACTGTAAAGCAGATTGCACTGGAATCTGGTTTTCATCAAAGCAGCTATTTTATCAAGAGGTTTCGGGAGCAAACAGGTATCACACCGGAGCAGTTTCGTCAGCTAAGAAGGATGGGTTAGTCAATGCAAGAACTCCTTTAATAGCTAGGCAGGTGTGTAGGCAGCGTACAAATCGAAAACACAAATTTTGTAGTTGAATAAAGAATAAGCGGCCGCTTAGGACGTTTGATTAACATGTCCTACGCTACCGCTTCTGTTAATGTATTTTTTATTTCGCTTATATTATGGGATTATATTGTCTGTTTGGATATCGCTCCGAAATATTCTACAACTACCTCACGGAATTCCAAAGCAGCCCGCGAAATATACCGACTTCTGTGCCATAATAAAGCGATCTCCCGTACCAATTCGTGATTTTCTACTTGGAGATATTTAAGATGTTCCCGTGAATTCCTTGCCGTGCTTGGTATGAAGGCTATGCCAATTTCAGCTTCCACAAGCGTACTAAGCCTTGCAGGTTCATCCCCCTCATACACATATTTAGGTACGAAACCTTCCGATTTGCATACAGAGTCCACTAAATCGCGAGTACCGTAGCCTCTCTTTACACCGACAAACCATTCATCCCTTAGATCTTTCAACGTTACACTGCTTCGATCTGCCAACCGATGCCCCTTTGGAACAGCTACAAGGATTGGGTCGATAAACACGATTTGGCATTCGATGTCATCTCCCTCTATTGGAGGTGAGGACAAGCAAAAATCGACCTCGCCTCTATGAAGAAGCGTTACCATTTCCTGCGTAGTCAGCATTTGCACATGAAATTGAATATAGGGTCGCTTTTTCCGAAACTCTCGCAGGATATTGGGTAATGTGCTAGCGGTGGTCACCGCCAATTCGAGAGTGCCATGTTCCGGGCTGGATAAATCACTAAGCTCCTGCTTCCCCTGCTCCAATTCAAATAAAGCCCTCTCTGCTCGATGAAGGAATCTGCTTCCGAACTCATTCAATCGCAGTTTCCTCCCTGTTCGATCGAATAGAGGAACCCCCAGATCTTCCTCCAGGCGTTGAATCGTTTTGCTCAGCGACGATTGAGTAACGTGCAGACTTCGTGCAGCTTCGGTCACATGTTCCAAACGAGCTACCGTCAGAAAATATTGCAGTTGAAGAAGTTCCATTATGCCCTCCATTCATTCCCTCAAGTCAATGAGATTATAACATCAAATGCGTTGGAATAAATAATCGATTTCAAGTACGATGACATTAATTCGCTATGGGGGGACCAGAAATGAGCGTTCGCAGCTGGTGGTTAATGATTTCAGTTGGTCTAGGGATACTATTGAACCCATTAAATTCTTCGATGGTTTCAGTTGCTATTCCAAGTCTACAAAATGTGTTCCATCTTGACTTTACAGGTGTTTCCTGGATTATTTTTTCTTTCTACATTGCAAGTAGCATCGCTCAACCTGTCATGGGTAAGGCCAGCGATTTATTTGGTCGTAGGAAGATATTCCTTACCGGGCTTGTTGTAGCCTTCATTGCATCATTATTAGCTCCATTATCACTAAATTTCGGGTGGCTCATCATGTTCCGCATTGTGCAATCCATCGGAACAAGCATGATGGTTGGAGTTGGAATGGCTATTGTTCGAATTCATATTACAGAGAAACAAGCAACTGCGTTGTCTGTTTTGTCCATATTCCTATCTGGAGCAGCAGCAATTGGCCCCTTTATTGGCGGGGTGTTGATTCATTGGTGGAATTGGCCTGCTATCTTTTTCATCAATATTCCGTTTGTGGTGGCCAGCTTTGTATTGGCTTGGAGGAATATTCCTAAGGACGAACTGCCAACATCCGTAGCACGCAACATGTCTTTTCGTAAATGGTTTGATTTGATTGATGCAACAGGGATTCTGCTCTTCACATTGGGTCTGGTTGCCCTGCTCGTTGGGTTACTCTCGGCAAAATCATCTGGGCATATCTCATTAGGAAATGTCATTGTCGGGCTGATAGGCTTCGTTGCGCTGGGGGCATTCGTACGACATGAGTTAAAAGCGACATCACCCTTCATTCCTTTACGCACATTCGCCAGTTACCCTGCGATGATTTGGATTAATGTCGAATTCATGCTCGTTAACGTACTATATTACTCGCTCTTTTTCGGGCTTCCGTCCTACTTGCAAATGGTACGTCATGTCAGCGAATTCCAAACAGGCATTCTCATGCTAAGCTTAGGCTTGTGCTCGCTAATTACTTCTCCCATTGCAGGACAATGGATCGATAAATCAGGACCCAGACCGGCATTGCTGGTGTCCGCAATTCTGATGACATTGGGGTCAGTGTGGCTGGTGACATTGAATCCAAATTCACCGGTTATCAGCGTGTGTTTGGCTTTAGCTGCATTCGGTATTAGCAACGGTTTGAACAATGTAGGTATGCAAGCAGCCCTGTTTCAAAGTTCTCCAAAAGAAATAATCGGTGTAGCATCCGGATTATTTAGCACATCAAGATATCTGGGAACTATTATCTCTTCATTATTGATAGGTATCGTAATGGGAGGTACATTTAGCTTCAAGGGATTTCAAATGCTTGGGATTATCCTCACGGTAATTGCATTGTCTTTGGTATTCATAAGTCGGCGGCACCAGAAGTCAGCGCAATTGCATGAGTCATAGGTTCACCAAGTTCATATCTCAAACCAATGCGTGGCACGGATCATCATGAATCAAATGTCATTTATCTGGCGTAAAGATGGTGTCTCCCCTCAAAATGGAAGGCTTTACGCAGGATGGTGGAAAGAAAGTTTATAAATAAACACTAGATAATCTAGGTACATCACATAAATCGAAGAAGGGAAGAATCCGAAAGAAAGAATAACATTTCCCCAGCTTTTGATATACTGGGAAAACTCTAGTAGCTTCAGGATTTTAATAAAAAGGAAGCTTTTTTGTTCGATTGAAAATTGGACAATCAAACAGGAAAACTTCCTCAACACATATTTAAATGATATTTTATTCGTCGTTTACATTAGTTAATCACAGTACATCACTATAATCTTTTAACTTCTTGGATACGAATCAGTCGTTTCTTGGTATTCTATCGGACAATACAACGTTTGATTTAATGTTTTTGGCTTAAAGATGGTTACAACAAAAAACGCCAATTTGGCGACTTTTTATACATAGTTGTTGTCCTTCGACAGTAATGAACGGTCAGGCGTCGCCATAGATATGTAACTAAGTAAGTAGAAAACTCCAAAGCAGTTCATCTCCTTATTCAGTTTCTTTGATGGCTACAATGCGCAAGCGGCTAGTGCCTATCATCCACTGACCACCTTGATCAAGGTTTGACTTAACTTTTGCCTCGATGGCGCGGTAGGTCGACCCTTTATCAGCAGATGTAACGTGATTCGCCCTCCCATTTCGTACTAAAAAACCGCTGATTTGTTCAGATCAGCGGTTTGAAATCTCAATTTTCCCACATATTCATCAACATACTTTTAGATTTGTTTATTTTCTGAATTCGGCTTATCAAAACCTAACAGCACTACCCTTTGAGGTGTAAATTAAGCCATTTGTTGAATCTTTTTTTGCTTTTATCTGATCATCATTGATCTAAAAATCACTTCGTTGTGGCCTCGTACAAACGCTGTAAAATGGTAACAGCTTCAGCCCGTGTGACTAGCGCTTTTGGGTGAAGGTATCCTTCATTAGCGGTAAGGACCCCCATCTTGGTTAGGGTGTAGAATGCTTCTGCCTTTTGATCCTGGGAATCTCCATCATAGGAGTACTCTTCTCCAGTCTTGTCGATGTACAGCACCGGATAGTAGGCCGAGAAATTATCATTGTAATTGGCTTGACGAACTTTCATATCCTTGTACTGCGCAGCTGCGGAGATCACTTCCTCAATCTCAGGATGAAGCGTCTGATTGGTATAATTCATCCGAAGAGAGGCAATCATCATCACATCCCAGCGGGTCAGTGGTTTGTCAGGCTTGACATAGAATTGATAGTTTGGATATTTCCCCCCAACACTTTCAGCATACGGCCAAACATAGTCCCCGTTGAATATTGCTGCAAAATCTTTATTCGCCCAGTGTTTACGCGCATCCACAAAATCGGAAGATTCGCCGGAAGAACGATCAATTTCTAGAAAAAGCTTGTGAAACATATGTACAAATTCCGCTTTCGTTATGGTTTTGCTTGGCTTGAAGGTCCCATCTTCATAGCCCTTGACAATGCCCTTATCGACCATGGAACGAATTGATTCGGCAGCCCATTCATATTTTGTTCCTTCCACATCAGAAAACGTGTTTGCCGCGAAGGCAGATTGACCGAAAAACAGTGTCGTCGCAACCAACGGGGCGATAAGCCATTTCTTTTTCAACATCTCTTTCCACTTCCTTTAGGTAAAATTTATGTATAAAATAGTTCTCTAGACTCAATTTTATATCGGCATTTCAAAAGAAAATGATGATATTAATGAGAAAATAGCGTTGAACTATCGTTCTCAGTTACTTTAGCGAACTTCACCCTCCAGTATTCGCATTCTTTTCTGCTAAACCCCTCCTACTTTCTTCATTTGATATTTCCAATAAAGCAATTCTTCATCCTTGTGACAAATTTGAAATCCTAACTTCAATAACAAATTCTTAGAGCTGATATTGTCAGGTACGCATCTTGCCGTTATGATTTGGACTTCTTCATGATTTAATGACCACTCTATTATTTTTTGAGCGACTTCATAGCAATAGCCTTTGCGGCGATGGCTTTCATTCGTTGCAAAACCGATCTCAATCATACCGTTCTGGTCAGGATCTCCTAAAAAACCAATCCCTCCAACAATTTCTTGGTTATCCTTATCTACAATGATCCAAGAATCAAAACCTCTAGTGCCATTATTTTTATCAGGCCCCGGCCATTCATCACTGGTTTTATAACCCAAAGCTTCAATAGCACCTATATCACGTCGGGCTGCTGCTTCGATTAAATTAAGATCAAGTGTTTTTAATAAGAGCCGATTCGTTTGAAGTTCATATATTGTCCACCTTTCTATTTACTTAGATTGAATCTTTCATTCAAGAAATCTGGTTGTATTTGATCCAATTGGAGTAATTCCCTTCTATCCCACTTTGCTAAAAATTGGAAAAGGGCAGGAATGAACATACGTTATTCCTACCCTCATATCAACTGCTATTTGGGCCACAAAAAAATCCGCGCTGAAACAACACGGATTGGACTCATTATAACAGGTATCCCTAAGGATCTGGTAATATCCGTTGTTCTTAACTAATTCCGAAGCTTTCAAATCCCACCCGTAATACAAAAATTGGGCAGAGAAATAGTAAGTACATGAAAACCCCTTTTTATGGAATTGGATTAGTAAAGAACAGCTCTAGACAATAAAATCTCTCCTTAGTGAATTACCCTTATTATACCAAGGCCAATTTTATCTGCTGACCTTTCACTTGTTACAAAAGCGTTTTCCCAGGTCCTCCGATTTTGACTATATTTTGATACCATTCATCCGGAAAGTAACCATCTGGGATTGCACATCGAATGTAGCCTCCGACCTTTAAATATCTAAAAACATAACTTAGCTGCTTGAACTCCTTCAGCGTAATATGCAACAATAATTTTCATTAATGTGATTAGAATACTCGTTATTGAGTGATAACCCTACAGGCCTTTTCCGCCTAGGGCACGCAGTTTAATAGGCTCCGCTCCGACAATCAACGGTCGGCCGCGTTGTATCGACGCCAGTACCTCTTCGTTCTTAAGACTGGCTGCATGAGCATCTGCATCTTTCCACACTTCGGTCACATACACCGCATTCGGGTCGTCGTCTGACACATTGACTATATACAAATAGCAGTCAGTATTCGACTTCAACAGATCGGCCGCTTCTAGCAAGATGCCTGCAAGAGCATCCCTTTGCCCTGGAAGTGCCATCAACTTTCCATACATAGCAAAATGGTTCATGATCCTCATCCTACCCTCGAGTGAAATTTGACTTCATCTTATCATAATGTTCCGCAATGTCAGCGTAATTTCAGCAAGTTTCTCCACAAACGCTAAAAAATAGTCGGTACCATTCCTCCATCCATACGGATTGGAGAACCTTTAAATGCAGATGCATAAGGGCTACATACAAATGTAGCTAGTCTTCCTATTTCAATAGGCTTGATAAATCGCTGTATTTCAGATTGAGGCAGGTTTGTAACCATAAAATCTTTCTCTTTTTCTGAAAAAGTCATATCTTCATGAGGATACATACTCTCAATTATTTGGTGCACATTCTCAGAGAGCGTTGGTCCCGGCATGATCGTATTGACTGTAACTTCTGTTCCTATTGTTAATTTAGATAAGCTTTTTGACAATGACAACAACATAGATTTTGTCATACCATACTGAGGCATTTGTCCTGAAGGCATAATTGCTTCTTCACTCGCAATAAAAATAAGGCGACCATAATCATTTTTCAACATTTTAGGTAAATAAAATTTTGATAATCCATTTGCAGCAAGAACGTTAGTGCGGAAGTATTTTTCCCATACTTCATCGTCTACGTCCACATATTGCATAATTTCATAAATACCCATATTGTTAACTAAAATATCAATTTCGGGGCATTTTTCAAATAAGGCTTCTCTTTGTCCAATATCCACAATATCGGCTGTAGCATTTTGAGGGGAGGTAGCTGGGAAATCTGACTTAATTTCATTTACAGTTCGTTCTACCTCTTCATAATTTCGTCCATTAATTAGTACATTAACACCTTCTTTGGCTAGTTCAATGGCAATTGCTTTACCTATGCCTTTCGTTGATCCTGTAACTAAAGCTGTTTTATATTTTAATCCCATATCCATAATACACTTCTCCTTTTTTAAAACAATTGTGCTCCGGATAGTGATTATATTATCTTGTCTGGAATGTCCAGTAACTAGCATATTGCGCCAAAGTTCTTGTTTAACACGCCAAATGACAAAACTCATTAGGCAGTCCTAGCGTGCTCCTGATATCGAGTTTGTACCTAAATGTTCAGTCCGCCAATTTGAAGGCGTATCCCCCTCCCATTGGCGGAAGGCGCGGTAAAACGAGTTTTGATCTTCGTACCCAATCAGGAATGCTACCTCTTTAATATCGAGCGAGGGGTCTGCCAAGTACTCTCGTGCCTGCTCATGTCTAGCTTTTGTCAATAGAATCTTGAAGCTCGTATTTTCGTCAGTAAGACGGCGCTGCAAGGTACGATCGCTCATACTGAGCTCCTTCGCCACAGCCTGAATGTCGGGGCGCCCTCTTGTAAGGCTGCGTTTCATGATCCATTTGACCATCTCGGTAATTGAACGGCTGCGCTGCTGTTCATCCAACGATCGGTCCAGAACAGGAGTCAAGATTTCCAGCAACTCTTCGTTGTACGAGACAAAGGGGCGGTCCAGGTCTCTTCGATGTAGCGTCAATCGGTTACATTTTGCACCAATCCGGATACGACAGCCGAAATAAGCTTCAAGGGCTTGTATATCGCCCATGTAGTGCGAAAATTCAACAAGCTGCGCTTTCAAAGGTTGACCTGTGCCCCGGCGCCCAATCTCCAGAAGACAAGCCAGCGTGCTACCAACCAGCATCGGCGGACCAGACTGCTCGGGAGATAGCCACTCCAGATCAATTGTACAGTGCTCGCCCTCCTCCGTGATATGTAGGTTTTCCGGGGGACACAGTTGTTTGTACCGAGCCATTCGGTTTAGAGCGTCGCGATAGTCCCGAGCGTGGTAAGTCGCTAAGACAGTCGGTGGGTACTTTGCTGTATCAAAGACGGTCACAAGCCTGATGATTCCTTGGGCTGTGTCACCAATGAGATCAGAATATGCCTGCCAGATCGCGAAATATTGGGCGGTGGTGACTACTGGTTCAGTAATAATGGTGATCGGCAGTCGTGCTTTGCGTGCTACGTCGTGGGCGCCAAACCCTAACTGACATAATCCTGCCCACAATCCTGGCGGGAATTTAATACGCTCAGAGGTATGAGACTTCATATATATGGGCCTCCTTTATATACTTACATATTCATTGGTTTTGGTTGCGATGAGGTCCCTCTTAAGTACACATAAGAATACTCTTAAGTACGTTAAGGTGTCTACATTAATGTAATAAGCTGTGGAAAATGTTACATCATATTGTTATCTGGGCTACTTTCAATCAATGATGAGTGATTTGGCGAATTACTTAATCATGATAAAATTCTGTTAATGCATGAACGACTCATTCTCAACACCAAAAAACACACCCATATGTTTATGAGTGTGTTTTTAAAACCCCAAATCACCGACACTCCTAGGAATGTCATTCCCTTAATACTGATTATTCTAGCTCTTTCATGGATTATTTTATGTTTTCATGGAAGATTTAGAGTGAAATGTGTTGATTTAAGGAGGAAATAGCGGATTTAATTTTTATGTAAAAACATCTTCTTCTCTTTACGTGTAAATTAAACCTATTCGAAATCTCAGCAACTTAAAAATGATCAAGCCATAGAATTCGGTTGTGGAGCGATACCCGCTTGAGTTTTATGGTGGGCAAAACTATTTTGCTCACCATTTCAAAGGTTTACTGATTACTTAAATGCATCCCAAAATTTCATTGAATAAATCTGTTTGGTTCTCTCCAGGTTCCTATATATCTCTCTTATGATGGATCGAAAAATAGAGCAAATCTAAATAGTTCTTCGAATCACGCTTTTGGTTGCTGCCGCCTCAAAAATCGTTTCAATTAGCACCAATACACGGTGTACTTCTTCATTTTTGATCGCAATCTCCGCTTTTCCTTCGATGGTGGAGACAAAGTTCTCATAAAAGCTTTCTGCAGCAGCAGGTATTTTCTCAATCGGGAACTTAAGGGTGGATTCCTCAGACGGCGGCGCCATCGTTTTCGTCAATCCTTGACCTGCTTGAATCGGCTTGGGTTCCACGTGAGCAACATCTGGATTTCGGGTGACGATCTCTCCGCTCAAATCCCAATCTCGAATCACTGCGGTTCCTTCGGTTCCTTTAATATACCAGCGTGGCAGCTTTACGTAATTGGTTGTACCCACTTCAATGACTGCTGTCAGGCCGTCCTTGAACTCAATAAAGCTGGCGAAGCCGTCATCCACTTCAGTCCCCAAAATATAGCTTAGGGTAGCAGCTACGCTTTCTATTTTGCTGTCCGTAATCTGAAGCAGCTGGTCCAACAGATGTACTCCCCAATCCAGTAGCATTCCTCCTCCATACGCCTTTAGTTGCCGCCAGTCACCTGGAATGCCATTAGCTCCCTGAACTCGCGATTCCAGCTGGAAGAGCTCGCCCACGGTCTTATTGCCAATTATATCTTTGATAATTCGGAAGTCTTCATCCCATCGACGGTTCTGATGTACCGTAAACACACGATTTTCTTTCTTTGCCACCTCAACAATATCCAAGAAATCCGCGCTCGTTATCGTAACCGGTTTTTCGCAAATGACATGCTTTCCGGCTTGTAGCGCCTGGATCGCGATTTCCTTATGAACATCATTAGGTGTTGCTATCAAAACAATATCGACGGCCTCATCGGCCAGAACGGCGTCCAGGCTCGCGTAGGTTTTATAGCCGGCAGCCGCAGCCAGTTCCATCCGGTAATCGACAATATCATATACACCGCCAACGGCAAGTTGCTGATTAGATTCGATCAATTGAACATGGTAGCTTCCCATGCCTCCATAACCGATGATGACTACATTGTATATACGATTGTCCATTTTCATCTTCCTCCACTCCTGATTTAAGCCCACCGCCTATCAAGTGGGTGCTCATGTCAATAAATTTCAATGTCCTCGTAACTCACCCTTAACTTCGTCGGATAGCTCTATCATACAAATCTCATGAAAAGCTTTCCTCCTCATTTCTTGCTGTTTTATTCCCGAATATTGTCCTGCGGTATTTCAATGGTGATGTTCCTGTCGCTTCCTTAAAGAGATGATGAAACGTCTTTACACTACTGAACCCTGCCGCCTCTGCGACCTCAGTAATCGGATTGTTTTCATTCAACAAGATCCATTTTGCCTTATTTAGTCTGTAATCATTCAAAAATGCTACAAAGGTCATCCCCGTATTCTTCTTAAACAGCCTGGCGAAATAATAAGGACTGAACCCCATATAATCAGCGACATTCTTCAGCGAGATGGTTTCATGATAATGACATTCCACATACTCAAAAATACGTTCCAGTTTATAAAGAGTGTCCTTGGATTGTGTTAAGGTTCTTTCTGAGAGTTCAGGAAGCCTTGGGGTTATGCTTCTCGGCACTTCACGCATAATAAGAGTCAACATCTCAAACACCTTGGCTTTGATCATATAAGCATGGCCTTCGTGTCGGTTGACGTTCTCATCATAAATGCTTTGAATCAGAGGAAGCATTTTAGCTGCTGTTTCTTCTGGCCAGTTCCAGCTTGATTGCTCCATCTCCGTAAATATATATCTTAGAGGGCGTTTCTGATCACTTAATGTGGAAACCTCTTGAAAAAAGCTCAGATCAAATTGAATAACCACCCGTTCGCTGTCGGGAGAGGCAAGGAAATAATGAACATCACCCCCATTTATAAACTGAACTTCACCTTGTTTCATGCGTATCGAAATATCGTTAATTCCCAGATCCAAGGTTCCCTGGGTCACATAAATAATTTCAATTTCTTTATGCCAATGAGGATAGCAAAGCACGTCGCCTTTATTAATAAAACTCCGGAAAGGAAAATGTCGGTCAAGCTCCGGGATTTCTAAATAAAAATTCATTTTGGTAGACTCCTTTTGCAGTAAAGTTCAAAAAGCCGTGCACATGACTAATGATAATTATGCTGCACTGCATTCCTTTCTTCCCTTCTTCATGCTTCTCCTTCTCAACTAGCGAATAAAATTCCCTCTCCCTTTTGAATTGTAAGCGTTTAACATTCGTTTTTCTACCCTATCAATCATAGTTGCTATGAAGTAAAGCAACTGTTAGGCATCTTTACTAGGTATCCTTACTAACATTATTGCAAACTCAAAGTTATGACTTAATTATGAGCCGTTTGGCGTTCGAGAACAATTTGGACTGATCTTATTCCCTCCTGCCGCTTGCAGTTTCTTTAGATAAAGGTTTCACCTTAACTGGATTAAACATAATTGAAGTTAAATACGTGTAAAATTGTCAAATTATTTTTTTACATTTTCTATATAAAAATATATATACATTTCCAATGTGATGGTATATTCTAGTAAAAAAAATACTCATATAAAAAATATGACCTACTGGAGGGACAGGCCTTGAAGAGACTATTCGCTTTAAGTTGTGCTTTCTATCTGTTAATCGGCGTCACCAGTGTGGTGCTTGGGGCATTACTGCCGACTTTACTATCTCACTATGGACGGGGGTACAGCGATGGTGGATTACTGCTGTTCCTGCAGTTTTTCGGATTTCTTGTCGGTGTTCTGCTCACCCCCTTCATGGCTCTGCATCTGGGTCGCAAGTCCATGTTATCCATAGCCCTGGGTAGTATCGTGGCAGCGTGCATTATCTTGGGTGTACTACCCTCATGGAATTGGGTCATCGCAATGGCCATCTGGGTTGGTTTCGGCTCAGGCATCATTGAATCGTCCATCGGAGCGTTTACCATTGAGTTCACGGAGGAGCAAAAAGCCGTGGCCATGTCTAAGCTGGATGTCTATTTTGCACTTGGTGCACTGCTTATTCCGGCGATCGTTAGCCTGTATATCTGGCTTGGAATGTGGAATCTAACCTTTTACACCATCTCCCTTCTCACTTTTGTCTTAGCGCTGTTGTGGCTTACCATGCCTACATCCGCCTCCTCTCACCTTACCCAAGCAGACATCCGAACTACTGAACGTTCAGTTGAACAAGCCCGTTACTCTGGACAGCATCGTGTATTGCTAGGAATCTTCATTATATTCTTCTTTGTTTATATGGGTCTTGAACTGGGGCTCATGAACTTCCTACCTTCTATTCTGACAGAGACGCTACATCTTCAAGGATCCGTAGCCTCGCTGGGTGTCAGCGTGCTTTGGATTGCAATGATCATTGGTCGTATGTTCTCAGGAAGGATTGCAGAGTCAGCAGGATATATTCCTTACCTGCTATGGAGTGCAATCGGTACTTTCTGTTTCCTAGTTGCCATGGTGTTTATATCCAGCCAATGGGCTACATACCTTATAATTTTCGGTGCAGGTCTATTCATGTCTGGACTCTTCTGTATCGCGCTTGTCTATGCCAACGTGCTGATTCCAGGAATGACCGAGCGGACGACCAGCATTCTGATTGCGTCGGGCGGAATTGGCGGCTCGGTGCTTCAATATGTAATTGGCTGGAGCATGAGCGAATGGCCAGTGGCGGCTAGCCTCTGGATTTTAGGAGGGTTTACTCTGATTTTGCTGCTGGCACTTATTCTCACGCATCTGTGGAATGATCGGGGCAGCCGAGTCGTTGACTCTCTTGCCCATCAGGGCAAGGAAGGATGATATTGTTTTAGTTCTTAGGGGAGGTGAGGCCTATCGCAGAAGCACCGGATTATGCTCCCTTGTCCATGAGGGCAAGGAAGGTGGATTTCTTATTTTGGGGAGGTGAGTTCAGCCTCGTTATGCTCTGATAGGGTGGTAGACTTTATAAAGATGACTTAATAAGAATGTATATTCTGATATGGAGGGGAAATATCGTGCATACGTTGACCAAAGAACGTTTCAGATATGGTAAAGGCATTACTCTAATTGACGATTCGGGTAAGGAGTATTTGGATGGCGTATCCGGCACCTTCAACTTGTCGCTCGGTTATAACCACCCTCATGTCGTAAGCAAAGTACAGGAGCAAGTCGGCAATCTTGCACACATGTCTTCTACTTTTACAGAGCCTTATGTCGAAGAAGTCCTAGATCATCTAATCCAGTATGCCCCGAACGGCATAGACGCCGGATGGATGAGAGATATTACCGGCTCCACAGCGAACGAATGTGCTGTGAAGCTGGCCCAAAAATACACCGGAGCAACCGATATCATCAGTCTGCATCTGTCACATCATGGACAAACCCAGTTTGCAACAGGCATTTCCGGTAATGCCTTTCGTCGCAAGAATTTTCCTAACTCAGTTGCAGCAAATTCTCTGCATGTGCCTGCCCCCTACTGTTATCGCTGTCCCTTTAATTCTTCACCAGACAAGTGTGGTCATCATTGTATTGACGCTATATCGGATGCCATTGAGTATGGAAGCTCAGGGTCTGTGGCCTGCATGATTATTGAACCCATTCTGGGCAACGGAGGTAATATCATCCCGCCTGCAGGATATTTCAAGCGCCTCCGTCAGCTATGCGACGAGCATGGGATGATTCTGATTGCAGACGAAGTGCAGACCGGAATTGGGCGGACAGGTTACATGTTCGCAAGTGAACTGTTTGACATCCAACCGGATATTATTACTCTCGCTAAGGGTCTGGGCGGTATTGGAGTCCCGGTTGCGGCGGTATTGATGCAGTCTCGTCTCGATGTCCTGGAGAAGCACGAACATTCCTTTACTTCGGGCAGCAATCTGATCTCGGTCACGGCAGCCAAATCCACATTGGAGGTTGTAACCGAGCCTGGTTTTCTGGAAGCCGTCCGGTCTAAAGGAAGCCTGCTCGGATCCCTGCTGACGGAGATGGCCGACAAGTATGATTGCATTGGTGAGGCTCGTGGCGTCGGACTGATGTGGGGACTGGAAATTGTAGACGAGGACGATGCCCCGGATGCAGTGAAAAGCAATGGGATTATCGATCGCGCATTTGAGGAACAACAATTAATTCTGAGAGGTTCCCGTTACGGTTATGGGAATGTGGTCAAAGTCAGACCTTCCCTCACGGCTACCGAAGATGAGATTGTCGAAATTGTTAAACGGCTTGACGCCGTTCTTGCTACCCTTCACTAACGATCTACCCAATAAGCAAAAGGAGGAATTATACATGCTCGCACTTGTATATAAATCAGCTTGGGATGTCGCACTTGAGGAAAGACCTATCCCGGAGATAAAAAAAGATAACGATGTACTCGTCCGGATTCGGGCAACTGGCGTATGCGGTACGGATCTAGGTATCATCAGTGGCAAATATCATGCCGTGCCTTCTACGATTTTGGGGCACGAATCAGCGGGGGATGTGATCGCTGTAGGACCAGCCGTCAGTTCACTGCAGCCTGGAGACCGAGTGGTGATTGATCCAACTTACTACTGCGGCCAATGCGAAATGTGCCGGACAGGAAGACAAAATCATTGCACACACAAATCCGTAACCGAGACCGGAGTCAGCGCAGACGGTACGTTCACCGATTATTATGTGACTGAGGACCGTTTTTTGTACAAGTTGAAGGACCATATCAGCTACGAAGAAGCGACGCTGACCGAGCCGCTGAGCTGTATGCTGACCGGAATCAACCAGATTAACCTGCTGCCGAACTTCACAACCGTTATTATAGGCGCAGGTCCGATCGGGATTCTGTACAGCTATGCTCTTGCTTCGAAAGGCGTAACTGGTTGCCTTGTTGACATCTCGGAGGAACGGCTCGCCATAGCAGATTCTATTGCTCCCGAACGGTGGTCCGCGCACGCCACACTGGAATCGGCCATTCATAAGCTGGCTCCGTTAAAAAATCAGGTGGACATGATTGTGGACACCACAGGAGTGGTCGGCACTGAGGTACTAAGCCAGCTTGCGAGCGGCGGGTATTTGATGCTGGTGGGGCTGAGAGATGGGATAAGCTCGTTTAATCCGAAAGAGGTAGTTGACCGTAGCCTTAAAATCATCGGTTCGATTGATTCTCTGGGCACGTTCTCCACGGCGCATTACCTGATTGAGCAGCAAATCATTCCCGCCAAAAAAATCATTACCCACTCGTATCCGCTGGATGACTACCATGAAGCCTTTAAGACGCTTGGATGCAATATCAGCGAGCGGACACTTCAGCCCTCGTCTCAGGCGATCAAGATTGTGCTGCAATCTAGTGGCTCCGACAACTAAATTTAGCTACTAACAAGGGGGAGAATGGACATGACGAGCATCCATCATGTTACACCGACGAATAATGAATGCACAGGAGACCTATCCGCGTCCGTTCCAGTCAAAGCGGTCATTTTCGACATGGACGGGGTGTTAGTAGACAGCGAACCGATCTACTTTGAGGTCGAACGCAGCTCCTTTGCCCATTTCGGTGCGCCCATGACGGAAGAAGAGCATCACACCTATGTCGGAGTGACACTCGAATCCATGTGGCGTCAAGTGCTGGACAGGCATCAGCTCACCAATACGGTGGAAGAGGCCTTGTCCTATCACCGAAAAAATGTGATGCAGACAATGATTGCACACGAGGGCCTTGCGGCGATCGATGGACTGGAGCGGTGGTTGGACTGGCTGCAAGAGAAAGGGATTCCGGTCGCGGTGGCCTCTTCCTCTCCGCGGGCGCTGATTGATCTCATTATGGAAAAGACAGGACTTGGCCGTTACTTTGACATTCGAATCACCGGTGAAGAGGTACTGCAGGGTAAGCCGGCACCGGACATCTTCTTATACGCCGCCGAGCAGCTAGGCATTGCACCAGCCCATTGCATCGTTATTGAGGATTCACATAACGGGGTCCAGGCAGCCAAAAGTGCAGGAATGTACTGTATCGGCTTCCATAACCCCGGCTCCGGCCGGCAGGATCTGTCCAGAGCTGATCGCTGTATTCTCAGCTATGACGATCTGTGGGCGATCAAAGAGAATTTGCCGTTTGATGAGCAGTTGCTTGCCAAGAGCAAGAGTCGAAACATACCGGAAGGCATACCCCCTTTATAATCATATGGAATCGTCCGATCTTTACTATGATTGAGGGTATTAAATAATGCCCCTTGGAATATACACTGGAGAATGTCATTTTTCCTTCCCTGTGTGTACTCTAAGGGGCGTGCTTTACGTCAAATCGGTATAGTTAGAACACGTACGTTTCCGGTTCAATAGAAAAAAGGGGTGCTGTTAACACCCCAAACTGGATTCAACGATATATGTCCTGCTTCATCTGAACGGTAATTTTGCGTATATTCAGCTCTTTCTGTCTTCTTCGGTAATCAGAGAACTGTAAGCCGGAATTTTAACTGTTCCTTTCTTCACCTTCACATCCTTTGAGGTGGAGAAGACCACTTTCCATTTACCCTTATCGGGATCTTTCATCTGCAAGGTAACCGGCTCTCCAGACAGGTTATGATATACATACAGTGCTTCTTTGCCTGAAGTACGTTTAAATGCGGTCACGCTGGCAGAGCCTGCTTGTATAGGTTGCAGACTGTCGCTGCGTAAAGCTTCATGTTTTTCCCTCAGACGGATGAGTGTGCGATAGCTTTCCAGCAGGGAATCATCGTCTCTCAGCTGCGCTTCCACTGATACCTCGCCTTTGTTGTATTTGGGTTTCTCCCATGTCGTTTGACCAGGGCCCTCTCCCTTGTACCAGCGCATAGGCTCACGAAGAAACTCATCAGGCTTCTCTCCCTTCATACCAATTTCTTCGCCATAATAGAGGAACGGCTGACCCGGAAGCGTTAAAAGAATGGAAGCGGCCAGCTTGGCTTTTCGCACATCCCCGCCTAGCTCGCTCATGACACGAGTCTGGTCATGGTTGCTCAGGAACGGAGCATCGAGTGCCGCCTTATTATATGATTTGTACAGTTGCAGCGTTTTCTCGGCGAATGCCGCGATACCCTGATCTCGGCCGTTTTTCACGGACTTCAAAATCGTTCCGCCCAGGTCAAAATTAAACAAGGAGTGGAGCTGTCCGTAATAAGGAGCTATGGTCTCCGGTTTGTCCCATACCTCTCCTGCCAGATATACATTTGGATTTACCTTCTCCATCTCGGAACGAAATTCACTCCACCAGGCAATGTTCTTATCCGCACCATCTTTCGTCTGTCCTCTAAAAATATGCATCGCCGCGTCAAGTCGGAACCCGTCTGCACCTTGCTGCAGCCAATACTTGCCGACTTTGATCATTTCTTTGCGGACTTCGGGATTGTCAAAGTTCAGATCCGGCATGCCCGACCAGAACGTACTGTAGAAATACCCTTCGCCATTCGGATTCTTATGCCATACCTGCTGACCCCACGAGCCCTTTTCTTCCAAATCTGTGTTCTCATCCGCCCATACGTAATAGTCGTGGAATTTGCTTTGCGGGTTGGCACTGGCCTCCTTGAACCATGGATGCTCGCTGCTTGAATGATTGATAACAAGGTCCATGATCACCTTAACGCCCTTTCGGTCCGCTGCTTTCATCAAGGTGCGGAAATCATTTAGACTCCCATACTGTGGGTCCACCTGATAGTAATCAGTTGAATCATATTTATGGTAGCTTGGAGATGGATTTAGGGGCATAAGCCAGAGGCCGCTGACCTGCAAATCCCTACCCGAATGGGGTTTTCCATCGTTTAAGTAATCAAGCTTTTGTGTGATTCCTTTCAAATCACCATGTCCGTCTCCATTCGAATCATAAAAAGAATTGATATAAATTTCATAAAATACGCCGCTTCCAGTAGAAACCGGAGGCTTATGTCCGTTCGATTCCTGCTCTGCCATTGCGCTTGAAGCGAACATCGTGAGCATAGGCACCGTTAACATGGCGGTGGACAATCTTCTTAAGCGTTTGTTACGTGTCAAAACAAATCAGCTCCTTTGATTGTTATGGGTGCGCTTTCATTATAAATAGAAACAATCCAAAAAAAGGGGATATTTATTATCTATTATGGTGGAAAATATCGATCTTATTGTTTTATCTCTGTATTGAGCGAAAAGAGGAGCAGACTCTATGTCTACTCCTCTTTTCATCCAATCAGTTCAAGAAATATATCTCAATTTAATACGTTGGGAAGCTCTGTGAAGCGAAGACTTCACTGCATTCTCACTCTTGTTTAAAATTCTAGCCGTTTCCTTTATGGAGTATCCTTGGACTAATCGCAATTCAAGTACCGTTCTTTGCTCGGTATTACTTGCCATCAAGAGAATTTGATTGACCTCCTCCTGAATTTCAAAATCAAGGATATCCCAGTGATAGTGGAGCAGCCCCTTACGTAAAATGTATTCCTCCATCTTTTTTCGTTTTCTGATTAAATCTATAGCTAAATTTTTGGCAATTCTCAAAAGGTAAAACCGAATACGATCTTGGGGCAAGTCAGGCGAAGCTCTTATAAACCGAATAAAACACTCATGCAACAAATCTTCAGCATCCTGTTTGTTATGCAATATCCTCAATAGATAGCCAAAGAGGTCTGATTTGCAAGATAAATATAGATCCTCCAGATCTTTAACATCCATATTATTGCGTATCCTTTCTGCTTTGATTGAAATCGGTACGTTACTTGATAGTCTTAAATTCATATCCCTGCTTTTTTAAATATCTTATGATTTCAGGCAAGGCTTTGGCTGTTTCTTCCTTCCCATAAGTGTCATGCATGAGTACCACTGCTTTTTCTCTAGTCCCAATATTTCTCATGAATTCACTAATTAATTGCTCAGCATTCTTACGTGCACCCTCTGCATCTTTAGGTAACACATTCCAGTCAATCTGATGGTAATCCTTATCCTGTAGTGCTTTGTCCAGTACTTCCATACCATCGGGATCATTTCTCTGCCATGTCATGTGGCCGTCTGGAAATCGAATCGCTCTTGTGGAAAAATTCTGCCCCAATATTTGCTTTAAAACTTGATTTGTTTTTTCAATATCATTCATAAAACTGCTCGAATTCACAGTCTGATTCGGATACAAATAACTGTAGTCATGTGAGTAGGTATGATTTCCGATCGCATGTCCTTCCTTAACCAATCTTTTTGTTATTTTTTTAGTCACTTCATTTTCCTCTACTGCTTTTCCTACCACAAAAAACGTTGCTTTCACACTTTCTTTTTTAAGAATATCTAATATTTTAGGCGTTACGGTAACCGATGGACCATCATCAAAAGATAAATAGACTACTTTTTTACCGTCGATCCCCTCAGGTCGCTGCCCTTGCATTTGCTGATTTAAGTACTTTTCAACAAATGCTGCATCTTCAACATCCGAAACATTTTGTAGAGAAGATTCGCTCCCTTTGGATTTGTTATTTAGTTTGTCGGTTGATACTGATTCTATTTTTTCTGCATATTCAATCGTTTTTACTGGCTGTGGTTTACTACTGAAGATGTCAAAGAGTTTTATAATCATTAGAACCATACAAATGAGAATAATAAACAGTAGTCTTCTTCTCTTCCTCTTCATTCGATGAGCTCTGGTTCTATTTTGCACATAGCTTTTTTCCATAGTATATATTCCTCCAAAAATCTAGAAGCAGTTCACGTTTTATGTTGCGACCATGTGCCCATTCAATTATTCGTATCTCAATGCATCTATTGGTTTTAATCTTGCTGCTTTATAAGCCGGATATACCCCAAATAGAATGCCTGTACCTGCAGAGCTAAGAAACGAATATAGGATCGGCGAGATTGTAAATTCAATGGTCATGCGTGCTGTTGCTTCGATTATTTTGGAGGCGCCTACGCCTGTAACAACCCCGAGCATCCCCCCTAGCAGACCAAAAATGACCGCTTCGGACAGGAATTGAATCATAATATCTCTTGGCTTGGCACCAATAGCTTTTCGAATACCAATTTCTTTCGTGCGCTCTATAACCGACACCATCATAATATTCATAATTCCGATTCCCCCTACCACAAGTGAGATCGCAGCTACACCTCCCAGCAAGCTGGTCATGATATTATCTACACCGGATGCTGCACCTGCTGCTTCGGACAGACTCATTACTTGAAATTGATCCGGTTCCGAAGGTTTTAGCTGATGCGTCACACGCAAGCTTTCCAATATGTCTGATTGAGCCTGACCCATCAAGCCTGGTGACTTGGCGGATACCTCCAGACCAGTAATGTTTTTCTCACCCAGACGGTTCATCATGGTTGTAGCCGGGATGTAGATTTGATCATTTGTACTGTAGCTTAAATTCGTAACAGGCTGAGAATTCAATACTCCGATTACTTTGAAAGGGATCTGTTTGATTTGAAACGTTCGTCCCAATACGCCTTTGGTATCTCCACCAAAAAGACGCACAACCGCTTGGCTTTCCAGAATGGCAACATTCCTACGTTTATCCATCTCATCGTTGGTAAATGTTCTGCCCTCGGCAAAGGAAAACTTTTTGGCCTTGTAAAATGAAGCAGATGTCCCTACAATGGTTGCATTATAGTTATATCGCCCCCATGCAGCTTTTGAACTGCTTGAAATACGGGGCATCATTGCTGCAATCGAACTCTTTTGTTCCAATGCCTCGACATCTGTCCACGTAAATGAGGGCAAGGTATCCTGATTTATTTCTTCCTCAGTCATTGGCATGACGGGAGCAACCAAAAGTACGTTATTTCCTAACTTATTGATTTCCTCCTTAATACTGGCCTTTGAGCCATTCCCGATGGCCATAATGGCAATCACCGCTGCCACCCCGATAATAATACCGAGTATCGTTAAAAATGAGCGCATCTTGTTGGTAGTTAAGCTGTTCATCGATACACGGATCGTTTCCATCAGATTCATAGACTTACCACCCTTGATGAAATTCGTCTATTTGCAATAGGCTCATCTCGCTCAATGTTACCATCCCGAAAGCTGATCAATCGTTTGGCATATTCCGCTACTTCCAGTTCATGAGTAACCAGGACAATGGTTTTTCCTTGCTCATTCAAGCCTTGGAACAGCTCCATAATCTCGATGCTCGTCTTCGTGTCCAGTGCACCCGTAGGCTCATCTGCCAGCAGAATGACCGGATGATTCACCAAAGCTCGGGCGATGGAAACCCGCTGCTGCTGACCGCCAGAAAGCTCGTTAGGCTTGTTATACATCCGTTCTGCAAGACCCACCATCCGAAGCGCCTCTATAGCTCTTTCCCGACGCTCCTTGGCAGGAACACCTGCATACATCATAGGCAGCTCCACATTTGCTAAAGCTGTAGTACGAGGCAGGAGATAGAATTTCTGAAACACAAATCCTAGCTTCTGATTTCTAATCTCTGAAAGTTCGTTCTCACGAGCATCCAATATGGAGTAACCATCCAGATAGTATTTACCGGTATCCGGATGATCCAGGCAACCAATAACATTCATCATGGTGGACTTGCCTGAACCAGAGGGCCCCATGATAGCAACAAACTCCCCTTCGCTAATAGATAAGTTCACACTGCGTAGAGCCTGAATCTCCTGACCGCCTACTTCATACCTTTTTTTCAGCTCTTTAATTTCAATAACGGTGTTATTGGATTGAGTTTCACTCATTGTGTCTGCCCCCCTCCACTGCCATTCGGGTCAGCACTGCTGTTCTGAGGAGGAATAACAATGGTTTCACCTTCCTTGACACCGGACTTGATTTCGGCCTGATCCGCTGTATAGACACCCAGTTTCACGGGTCTAAACTCATAATCGGCCGGATTCGCTGTGTTCTTCGCCACATATACTCCATCCACACCGCCTTCAGACCTCAAGGCAAACAATGGCACAGACAGCGCATTTTTGTGTTCAGCTAACAGTAGAGATACATCCATATTCATCCCCGGTTGCAGCCTTATGTTTTGGCTATCTAAAGACAATTCAATTTTGTATGTAGTCACATTGGCTTCCGTCACCGGCTCTGGAGAAACAAAGCGTACTTCGCCTTTAAATTGTTTGTCCGGGAATGAATTCGAGTGCATTGTCGCCTGAAGTCCGGTCTTTAATTTAGCAATATCACTTTCGTTCACCTTGGCAAGAACCTTCATAACCCCTGTGTTGGAGTTATTCATGACAATAAAAGGTGCAGTAGGACTAGTGCCCACATCGCCGTTGACCTTCAAAATAATCCCGTCCCACGGCGCCGTAACCTGTAATTTACTTAGAACACTTTTCTTCTGCTCTAATGCCGTTTCAGCCTGCAATAAAGAAGCTTGTGCAGATTGGATGTTGGAAGCTTCAGGTGGGGACTGTGCAGCCTTTAATTGTATTAATGCTGTTTTATAGCCCATTTCCGCCTCTTCGATCGCCTCAGTTTGCTTGGTCTGTGCCTTCTTGTACTGCAGCTCTGCATTGCTCATATCCAGTTTTGCCTTATCCAGATTTTGCTTGGCTGTCGCCAGGTCACTTTCTGCTGCCGCATCATTCTGAACCAGATAAGCCTGGTCATCATAATCCTTCTGGGCTTTATCCAAAGTCACCTTGGCTGCCTCCTTTTGCGCAGCAGCTTCCTCTAATTCCATCGCGTTCTTGGCTGTTTTAATCGCCATCTGTGCCTTTAAGACATTTGCTTTCTGTAGCTCGATATCATTTGTTTTGGGTCCGCGCTTGGCTTCGTCCAGTTTGGCCCTTGCAATTGCGACATTAGATTCGGCATCCTTAATTTGCAGCCTGGCATCTGAATCATCTAGTCGTGCTAGCACCTGACCTGCCTTGACGCTATCTCCTGCTTTGACATTGACAGCGACGAGCTTGGCACCCTCGATATTTGTAAAATTAATATTTACTTCCTTGGAAGCCTGAACGGTTCCAGTCACGCTAAGCGACTCGGTTATGTTAGCTTTCTGTACCTGTACGACCTGATTCGCCGGAGCCTCCACAGGTTTTTCCTGGCCCCTTTTCATGTAGAGCGTACCGCCAATTCCCGCTATAATGAGCAAGATCAGAATACCTATGCTCCTTTTCACTCTTCTTTTCTTTCTTAATACTTGTAATGAATTTTTATCTTTCTTTTCTGTTTCCGACAATGTTATATCCCCTTAAATTGTATTTTTGCTAAATCCTATACACTCCACGGCTTGTTTAAAGCATGTTGCAGCAGCGTCATTTGAACAATGAGTTCATCCATATTCCGTTCGATTTGCTTTACTTTCAACTGATTCGTGGCGACCTCCGTACCTGTTGCAAATCCACGTGCCTTTCTTTTGCGAGAAATGTCCAACACTTTACTAAGGTTCTGTAGATTACTTCGCATTTGTTCGTATTGTTCTTCATTTTGCTGTAAATTAAAGTACATACTTTTCAGTGTTTCTGCCAGTTGATCCTTGGTATTTTCCAGTCCACCTTGTGCTGAATCTACATCTATCTGTTTAATTTCATAGTCATCCGTTCCCGAGTTCCACGTGTAATATTTAATTTCCATTTTTGCTAGCTTGACTGCCTCCTCCTGTCTCCATACCGAAGGACTCGCTGAGATGGCACGCGACACTAGCGTATCCAGATTCGTGTTATCCATTTTCCGGTAAACGGGTCTGTCCACCAGTTCATATAAATTTCCTTGTGACTGTCCCATTTGTGTATTAAGCGAATCCTGCGCTTTTTGCAGTGCAGCTTTAGCAATGTCTACATTCTTTTGAGCCTCTATACGAGTCTGAATAATCGTACTTCGATCACCTGGAGAAATTTTTCCACGGTTGGCCTTCGCTTCAGCAGCTTTTTCCTCCAATAGCGCAAGCGAAAGTGCATCCTCACTACTCTTTACTTTGTTATCAGCCAGAAGTACGTCATAATAATTCTTCATTGCAGTGTAATCTGTCTGATCTTGGGCAAGTTCGATTTGCTTTTTGGATTCCAAATAAGAAACTGTCGATGAAGCATACCCCTTCCATGCTGAACTACTAGCCGCATCTTCTTCACCGTTGCCTTGACCTGCCGGAATGAAGTCCAGATTCTTGCCTGCATTTTTTAGCATAATCCGGTTGCGATCTATCGTCTGCTGGGCTTCCTTCAAGCTAAAACTATTGGATTGTGCCCACTGCTGGGCTTGACTCAGTGTTAATTTCACACTTGCTTTGGTAACCTGCTGCTGCGCCTCCTCTGCTTGAACAAAGGACTCTGATAAAGAACTGGCCGACAAGGCGAGCAGCAATAAAATGAACATACGTTTTTTCATAGATATCCCCACTTTAAAAATATGGTAACGACTAAGGTCGGTTCTTAAATAAGTTGTTATATGAATTATGTGTTTTCTTCTGTATCCCACTTGAGACCTTACCTTCTATTCGGTGCACATTCCAGAAAGGAGGAACACCGTCCTGCCCTTCTGCAACTTTTTACACACAACGTACCGTTCCTTATAGTATCTTTAAATCTAATTGACGAAGATACAGAGAACGTACAATAAGAAAGGAAAGAAATTGGATGGCCCAGAAGCACAGCATAATCTGAATCAGCGTAAGATGAACGGGTACTCCATATATTACAGATGGTTCTGACATCACTAAACAAAGCACCATTCCCATAGACGATACGACTAATGGCAGAAGAAACAGGAATGCAATTTGTCTGGAAGCCGATTGTCTCATTTCCCTTGAGTTTAGTCCAATTTTCGATAAAGCTCGGTATATTTCTTCATCTCGCTGAAGATCTACATATAGTCTGAAATACAGCAGGCTTACTGTACTTGCCAACATAATAATGGCGATAAATCCGCCAATAAATTCACTAATAACCAGATCCATCTCCGATGTCAAATAGTCTACGGCCCTAGAGTTAAGCACCCCTTTATTCACCCTATTGGCCAACACAGAATACAACCATACCTCTTGTTGAGTTTCAGAAGTTTCTAAGGAAAGCTGGCCATTCTTCCATTTTGGCACAAAATAATAAGTAGATTTAAATGCCAACGGATCATTGAAATACCGATGTTCAATTAAATAGTCGTAAGTTCGATCAGTAACAACAAGTAGCCTTCCTAGTTCAGAGACGATATTTCCATCAAACTTCAGGTTATGATCTATCGTCTTAGTATCCATAATCTCAAGATTCATCATATGAGATTTCCCTTGCTTGTAAGTTAGCTTTTTTTCAAAAAGGGTTTTCTTTTCTTCGAGAGGCATCTCGTTTGGATCGATAATGAAAAAACCTTGATTCTCCCGAAGCGTAGGTACCTGTTTTAGCTTCTTAAACTTGGAAGCAAGTGCTTCATAGTTGGATTGTTTCATCACTGGCGCAATCTGTTCCCGAAAAGGGAAGACTAATACTTCACCTTTTCCATAATCCACCCCAGCCGTATACAGATTTTGGTCAATCTCTTTTTCAAGCTCGTTAGAACTTACAACATCAGAAGTAAATGCAAATGAATAAGATTGCTCCCTAAGAAATCTTTTTTGCTGTTGCATGGAGTCAAAAGTTGATGCGGCTCCTACACAGGAAATGATAGAAATGAGGGTAATCAATGAAAAAAGCCCGGCATTATTCCTCATTTTATATGTGATCTCAGATAACCATAACAAACGCGATCCGCTCCAAGACCATTTCCTGTTAGCTCTAAGCAATTGAATGAATAGTACACATGATTGAGTATAAAATAAGTAAATACCCAGAGATCCCATTATAATTGTATATTTAAAGGTGTCTCCAACCGAATAGTGCAATATATAAAAGGAAAGGGTCCCTAAACGATAAGGTGCCAGATAAATGTAGGGTGAAAAATCAAGCTTCATTAAATATACAGCCGCTCCGATTAATACTACGGCAAGAATGGACAGACTCCATGAAGCTTTAGGCTCTTTGTTGAGCTGAGGAGCCTTGCTAAAAAGCTGCTGTAGTTTAAAACGTCGGATAAAGAAAACAGACACAAGTGAGATCAATATAAACAAAAACATAAATCCAATTCCTGTAAAGGCAAGTGCTTTCCAGGGAAAATAAAATCTTAAATACATTCCTATGACATTGGAACCCATAAGCAGGAAAAACTTCGCTGAAACAAATCCTCCGATCATCCCGGTCACCAATGATAAAAAGCCTATAATTAGATTTTCAAAAGCTACCAAAAAATAAATTTGCCTATGACTTGCTCCTAAAATGGTGAGTATACCAAATTCTTTCTTACGTGCAGCAACAAAGATATTATTTGTGTATAATACGAAAAAAAAGGAAAATACAAAAATCAATAGATCCGCAACCTGTAATCCCTTTTTTACATTAGCTGCTGTGATTACATTCGAGACATCCGGGTGAAAAATAAATACCGCATATACGAAAAAAATCGTAATCATCAAGGAGCTGCTTAAATAATAAGGAACGTAAGCACGCGCATTGCGTTTGAGATTATTCCATGCTAACAGACGAAAGCTCATGTGCATGTCTACTTCCCCCCAAAAAGGAGAGCATATCTATGATTTCCTGAAAAAATATTTGCTGACTATGACTACGACGGATTTCATTATATAACTCACCATCTTTAATAAAAATTACCCGGTCGCAATAGCTGGCTTCCAAGGCGCCGTGTGTTACCAGCACAATTGTAGAATAGTCTACACGGTGGACAAGGCTCAGCATTTCCATTACAACACGCGAAGACTTGGAATCGAGATTTCCGGTTGGTTCATCTGCAAGCAGGAGCGAAGGAGAATGAATCATAGCCCTGCCTATGGCTGCACGTTGTTTTTGTCCCCCCGATACCTCATAAGGCCGTTTGTCCAAAACATCTGTAATATCCAGTTTTTTCGCTACCTCTTCCAGTTTGTGCTCCATTTCCTTTAACCCTTTTTTATTGAGCATCAGAGGAAACAGTATGTTTTCTCCCAAAGTGAGGGTTTCCAGCAAATTATAATCTTGAAATACAAGGCCCAGTTCTTTGCGGCGAAATAAAGCCAGCTTATCCTTCTTGAGCAGATGTGGATTTTCTCCTTTAATGCTAACCTCGCCAGAAGTCGGCATATCAATGGTCGAAATCATATTTAATAATGTAGTCTTCCCACTACCAGACGGCCCCATAATACCAACAAACTCGCCTTGTTTGATCGTTAAATGGATATTGTTAAGAGCTCGGTAGGGAACCTTGCCATAGTATATTTTGGTAACTTGATCCATTCGTACAATCTCCATCGTTCATTCCTTTCTTTTCCTATGCTATGATCATAATCCATCCAGATAAGTGAAGCGACCGATTAACATTACAAAAACCTTAAATGTGTTGTAAGGTTTCTCATTTGCCAATGGAAAACAGGATTTGAACCGTCGTCCCTTTACCAACCGTCGATTTCAATTGAATGTCGTGATTCAGCCTTTTGCAGACTTCTGCCACTAAATAGAGCCCCATCCCGGTAGATTCACTATACTTCCGTCCGTTTTCACCTGTGTAATAAGCCTCAAATACCCGCTCTATATCTTTTTTTGGGATACCAATCCCCTCATCCTGTACTTTCAACACAATCACATGATCCCTCACGTCAGATATTAATTTCAGACTGTGAGCATGACCTGAAGAGTACTTTATCGCATTAGTCACCAATTGATTAATGATAAATCTTAGCCATTTGGCATCAGTAATCACACTCAACTGCTCGTCCACTTCATTGGAAGGATAAATTTCGTTGCGGATCAATAATCTTTTGTTATCATAAATCACATCACTAACCAGTTTACGTAATACAACAGGCTCCACATGAAAGTCAGGTTCAAAGGATTCCAATCGTGACATATACAAAATCATGTCCAGTCCTTTGCCCATTCGATCAATCTCATCGTGAATCTGATCCGATTCGGGGTCTATTCTACCTTTGAGGATTAAATGAATAACAGAAAGAGGAGTTTTCATCTGATGAACCCACTGATTGATAAACGTAATATGATCGCGCTGCTGGTGCTCTAACTGATGAATTCGGGACTGATACAATCGATAATATTGCAAAAGCAAATGTTGTAAAGAAGCGGCTAACGGATTAAGTACCTTCATCTGAATAAGCTCATCTAAATCTTTAATGTTTGTAGTGGATAATATGCGATATAAACCAGAATACATAACGAACCGGAACAGCAAATAGACCCCCAATAGGATGGACCCAAAAAAGACGGAATATAGGGCCGTCGACCAGTTACGGTAACCATCCATCCAATAGATACTTAACACAAGAAAAAGTTGGATGATATTAAAAATGACCAGCGAAAAATGGTCGCGCCAAAAAAGCTTCACCGTTCTTCCTCCTCAGTCAAGTGAAGCCGATAGCCAGCCCCTCGAACCGTCTCTATGATATCCCCTAGTCCCAGCTCGCTCAGTTTTTTGCGGACACGAGTGACATAAACATTCAGTGTGTTCTCCCCTACATATTGGTCATCATCCCATAAAGCCTCTAAGATATGAACTCTCCCTACAACCTGCTTAGGATATGTCATCAATAGCTCCAGTAGGGCCGCTTCTTTATGGCTCATCTCTACCTGCTTGTCATGGTATACAAGTTCCATAATTTCGGGATACAAAGTCAAGCCTGACACCGTTAAGGATCGTGATGGTGGAGCAACGGCATAGGAACCATAGGCACGCCGTAAATTACTTTCTACTTTGGCCAGTAGTACTTCGGGATAAAATGGTTTCGTAATGTAATCATCTGCTCCGTTTTGCAAAGCAATGACCTGATCCATTTTATCATCACGTGCAGACACAAAAAGGATGGGGCATGTAGACTGAGTCCGTATTTGCCTGCACCAATAAAATCCATCAAAACGAGGTAGATTCACATCAAGTAGTACCAAATCAGGCTTTACCTCTTGAAAGATAGCCAGAACTTGATCAAAATTTGAAACAATAATTCCTTGATAACCATATTTCTCAAGATAGGATTGGAGCAAGGAGCTGATTTGAGGGTCATCCTCTACTATTAATATCTTCTGCATCGTGTTTTCTACCTTCTTAGTGCTTGAATTTTTAACAACTGATTTCTCTATATAATGCCTTTATTTGATCGTTCAAGCAATAACAACAATCTAACCCCCTTTGGTTGTAGATGATTAGGAGTTTTTCATGGTGGTGTATATTGAATCCCGAATTATATACATGGTGCCGAGCACCAGAGTGATTAACAATATAATTATAATAACGATAACTGTGACTGTTATAATAGTTCTTTTACGATTTTTTAATGTTTCATGGAAACTTTGCTTTGGATCTTTCAAAGTCTGCTTCACTTCTTTCCTTGCCTAGCTGTTTACCAGCATAACAGCTTCTACATAACGAACAACAGTTTAAACTTACAAAAACCTTTATTTTACTGTAAGGTTTCTGATTAGCCACAAACCATCGTCGGATTGAATTAACGTATGTACATATCAAAAATGTCCGGCTAGAGAATCTTTTTCTGATTCTCTAGCCGGGCATTTTATCCTTTCTACCCTTTTACAGCAGAACCTACCGTCATCGCCCGCTCCACTTGTTCACTCAAGAACAGGTAGACAAGTACCATCGGTAAGGAGGCCATAGTCATAACAGCTCCCATGGCTCCCCAATCCGTACTGTAGGAACCCTGGAAGAAAAGTAAGCCTAGAGGCAATGTTTTCATATTTTCATCAGAAATTAGAATATAGGCCAAAGTGAACTCATTCCAGTTGTTCAAGAATTGAAAAATGGCTACCGTCGCAATTGCAGGCAATGCAAGTGGCATAATGATTTTCAGGAACAGTCTATAAATATTAGCTCCATCCATGCATGCCGCCTCTTCAATCTCCTTAGGAATTGCTGTTAGGAATCCATAGAAAATCATTGACGAGAAAGGAAGCCCAATTGCGATATAAGGAAGAATAAGAGCTCCGTACGTATTCGTAAGATGAAAATCGCGAACCAGAATCGCCAGCGGTATCATGATAACCTGCAGTGGCATAAACATTCCTATGATCATATAAGTCCGGACAGCTGAACGAAACCTCCATCTCATACGAGCCACTGCGAAGGCAAACATCAGAGCCAGCAAAAGAATGAACAAAGTCGAAATCGTTGATACGACCAGACTGTTCAGAAAGTAACGGGGAATATTAAATTGCGTCCACGCATTGATGTAATTTTCGTAACGAAAATGCGTTGGCAGTCCAAATGGGTTAGAGACAAAGATCTCATCGTTGTTCTTGAACGAGTAGGAAACCATCCAGAACAACGGATAGACCGAAACAATAAAATACAACCACAGCGGTATCTGCAGAACAGCTTGTCTGAACTTGCTCAAAGCAGTTTTACTCATTTCGTTCTCCTTTTCAATACACGCCTTATCAGGCGGTTTGTCCGCGGTCGAACAGCTTATTGATAACTACAGTTGCCAGTAGTGAGATTAGTACAAGCAGCACGGATACAGCACACGCATACCCATAATTGCTTTCCATAAAAGCATAGCGGTAAATCATGAATGTCAATGTATAGTTTGTAGTGCCGGGCCCTCCGTTTGTCATAATCAGCATCTGCACAAAGGCCCCTATTCCAGATGTAATCGCAATGATGAAGCAGAATTTGTACGTTTCCCTCATCAGTGGAAGCGTGACATGCCAGTGCGCTCTCCATTTGGTGCAACCGTCAATCGTGGCGGCTTCAAAGTAGTCTTCGGGTATTGACTTAACTCCCGCATATAACAACGCAAATTGATAACCCATAAACTGCCAGGCATTAACGAAGGCAATGGCAATAATCGATGCTGTCGGGGAGCTCAGCCAATTTTGCTGGTACGGGATGTTCAAGAGATCAAACAGTCGGTTGATCAATCCGTTAGTTGGGTCATAGATTGCGATCCACAGCTGGCACACCACGGTTACCGATAGGACAACTGGGATAAAATAAGACGTTTTCAGTATTTTTCGCCCGCGTGTGCGCGGGTCAGCACAGATTAGCGCTAATAGTGTTCCCAGCCCGATCTGAAAGACCGCCAGAACAATGGCAAATATTAATCCGTTCTTAAGCGAAGTAGCAAGTAGAGGATCGGAGAACAGTTCCCGATAATTACTCAGTCCCGAAAAGGTCAGCGTACTCAGGCCATCCCAATCATAAAAGCTGCGAAGAACGGTTTGCAGAACGGGATATATCAAAATCACGCTATACAGTATCAAAGCAGGGAGGAGAAACAGTGCGAGTGCCGGTTTGTTCCCCAAATATTTATTCATGTCTTGCTTCCACCCCTTATCTTCGGAACAGCATCCCCTAGCGACTTATGCCGCCAAGGGCAGCCGAGTTCCTGAATTCTCAGTTTTCTTTATCCAATGTGCTATTCAGATTGTTCACAAAATCGTTTTCAGAAAAGTTGTCTACCATCAAATTCTGAGTATTGTCATTAATAGTGTTCTGAATTTTTGTACTACTCAGAAGTTGAGCATATTCCTGCGCATTTGGCAGCAACTCTTTGACAACTCGCTGCATCATTGCTGGAACATTGGAGGCGATTGGCTTATCCACTTTCTGCGAAACAATTGGGCTTCCAAGTTGAGTGTATCTGTATTCGGCTGACTTTGTGGCAAGGAATGCCGCTACCTTTACGGCTGTTTCCTTATTTTTGCTACTCGATGATACTGCGTAGCCCTGTGGAGAACCTGAGCCGTCAATGAAATATTTGGATTTCTCGTAGGTTGCTTCATCCTTTGCAGGCCAGTACATCCAGTCGACCTGGTCGCCCAGCTTTTCCTGTGAGCTGTAAATTTCCCATTGTCCATTCACGAACATGGCAGCTTTGCCCTGATAAAACAGGGACGAAGCCTGATCATAATTGGTGTTCGTCGCGTTTGCATCGAATAATCCGGCTGTTTGCAGTTGCTTCATCTGCTGTGCCGCTGTTACGAATGCTTCCGGCAATGCTTTTACACCCTTCTCATCAAGTGCTCCGAACCCACGCGGCTGCTCCCTTGTAACCAGCCCATTATAGAAAGCGGTCGTGATCCATTTTTCTTTGGCAAAAATTGACATAGGTACGTAACCAGCAGCTTTCAACTTTTTCGCTGCATCGGCCATCTGGTCAATCGTCTTAAGCGGTGTTTTAATTCCTACCTTCTCGAAAATCGACTTGTTGTAATAGATCATTTGGAATTCAATGCCGGTTTCGGGATAAGCATACACATGGTTGTCTGGAGCTATCAAACGCGATTCAACACCCGGGTTAAGATTCTTCTTGAATTCGGCCGTTGTGTCATAGCTGTCCAGCACCTCAACATTTTTCGATTTTGCGAAAGTTTGCAGGACAGCCCAATCCGCTAAATAGACATCCGGCATATTGCCCGTTGCCGCATAGGTTTTAAGCTTCTGTCCTCCGTCCTGTACGGCAGGATCCAGTTCAATTTCTACGTTTGGCATCTTCTTTTTAAGCTCTTCCACCGCATAATCGAACGGCTTTATGGTATCGTCATCAAAATGTTGTGCATACACCTTTAATTTGATCGTACCGTCCCCTGCCTCGCTCTTGGAAGAGGTCGAGTTATCTTCCCCACAAGCAATCAATCCAATCGACATAGTGAGCACTAGCAAAGCTGCACTCCAACTTTTGTAAGTTTTTTTCATTTGCTTAATCCCCCTCATGCAGTGTGTTTTATGTTTGCGCTTTCATTTGCATGACTACAGTATACTGCCGCTTCTATTCTTGATTAAGGAATAAAACGGGCATAACCAGTAAAAAACGGGACAAATAGAGCAGCGGTTCTCCGTATATAGGAAAACCGCCAGGCTTAAATCGAAGTTGTCCTGCCTCGCAGGACAGGCGCTACCTTTTTTTGAGTTGCTCATATTCAGTGGGTGTCATGCCAAAGCGTTTCTTGAAGCATTTGCCAAAATAATTGGGGTCACTGTATCCTACACTTTCAGCGATTTCTGACAGCTTCCGATTTCCTTTCAGCAAAAGCTCCTTAGCCTTCTTCATTCGGATGTGTGTAATATGATCCACTATGGAAAAGCCAGACTCCTTGCGAAATACGCGGCGCAGGTAGCTGGGATCGACGAATACTCCGCACGAAACCTGCTCAGCAGACAGCTCTGAGTCTGCATAATGTTCCTCAATATAGTTGATCGCCGCCACAAATAAATTGGAAGCCTTCGTAGGACGCATATTCTCCATCAGTTGGATCAGCTTGCGGTATAGAGCGAGCATCCAACCTTCAGCAGCCTCCCAGGAATCTAACTCTCGCAGCCGTTCGTAAGGAGAATTGTCTCCTCCATTTTCCCATAGCCGGTCATAAGGAATGCCTCGTTCACTGGCAAAGGAAAGGGCTAAAGATACGATTCCCATAAGCATCGCATCTGCGTATTCGTCTCCCCATTTATATTTACTAAGCTGACGGATTGCCTTACGGACCTCCTCTAGCGTTTCACTGTCTTTCATTCGGAGGTCAAGCACAACCGCATCGCGTAGATGGCCCAAATCAGGCATACCTGCTCTGCTATGCAACACTTCGCCGCCCTGTCCCCTTAACTCTGCACTTTCGCTCTCCTGTGGAAGCACCGGTAGCTTCGGCTTAATGCGTTCCAACATCGAGAGCATTTCTTCTGCATTGAACGGCTTCAACAAATAATCCTGTACTCCGGTTCGAACCGCCTTCTGTAGGTATTCAAATTCGTTATGTCCAGATATGAATACAATAACGATGCGTTCGAACTTGACTTTCAATCTCTTGGCTAATTCAATTCCGTCAATGAAGGGCATATTGATATCTACGAGGGCGAGATGTGGCTGATGCCGCTCGGCTTCCTGAAGTGCTTCCTGTCCGTTCCTTGCTTCGCAGCAAACCCGAAAACCATGAATTTCCCAATCTATCTTCATACGCAGAAAGTCTCGGAACAGCGGTTCATCATCGACAATCATCACTTTATACATTTTGGTGTTCACTCCCCTTTGGCAGCATCGGCAGCGACAGGTCAACAGTTGTTCCCTTCGTGAGCACACTTTGCACGGATATCCCATACTCCTCGCCAAAATACAGGCTCAGCCGCTGCTGAACGCTGTAGGTGCCGATTGATCGTATTCCTTCTTCCGGCAAATGTCTGGACATAATGGTCTGAACCTGTATTTCGTTCATCCCCACGCCGTTGTCCTCCACTCTAACGACCACCTTATCGCCCTGTCTAAAGGCAAAAATGCGGATAAAACCTTTTGTTCCTTTCTTCTTAAGGCCATGGTAAATCGAATTCTCGACAAGCGGCTGAAGCGAGAGCTTCGGGATCGGTGTACCTTCAAACTCGGGAGGAATATCCACTTCATAGCGAAACACATCGGGATAACGGATTTGCAGAATCGTCAGGTAATCATCAGTAATCTGAGCTTCCTTTTCTAAAGTGATTAGTTCCCGTCCCTTGTTCAGCACCATTCGATAAAAATCTGCCAGCGCTTTTGTAGTATCTCTAGCCTCCTCATTACGATCTAACTCATTGAGTGCATAAATGGTATCCAAAGTGTTGTACAGAAAATGCGGTTTAATTTGGGCGCTTATCAGTGCAAGCTCATATTCACGCTTACGGTTCTGTTCCTGCCTTACCTCATCCAGCAGTTCCCGAACCCGTCTTACCATAAAGTTAAACGCTTCCGCAATGGTACCGATTTCATCTTCAGTACGGACTGTCGCAACAGGTTGCAAATCACCAGTTACTACTTTTCGCATGGCCTTAGTCAATTGTTCGAGAGGACTAACGACCATTCTGGACAGAAAGCTAGCACCCAGCCAGGAAAAAACAAGGCATAACACACCGATTAATAGCGACAATCTAACATTTTGCCGGACATCAGCTGTAAGCAGGCTAAGAGAAACAATATTGACCAACTTCCATTCCATTCGGTTATAATCAGTGACCGTTATCAGGTTGCCCTCATACTCGAATGAGCACGTTCCATGGGATGCATTAGGGGCACAACGTTGGATGGCCTCACCCAGCTGTGGATTCACCGGATTCATCAGCATCTCATTGTCTTCTGCCACAGCCACGCGCATTTCGTTATCTAAAAAATAATAAGATTTGGGTGCATCTGGATCGCTGGAACGAAAGTAATCGGACAAACCTTCTTCCTTCACTAACAGAAAAAGCGTTCCATATGGTTCGCCGGTGTCTATATTAATGACCGTCTTCCCCAGCGTCAAAACGGGAGAGCTCGGATCTGGTGTTAGGAAATCCCTCTTCTCCATATCAAACCAGAGGGCCTGTCCATAACTTTCAGATTCCCTTACCCGCTTAAGCATGCTATAGATCTTGCGATCATCCCCGCTTTCGGTATAAGAGGCGAAAATCTTCCCTTCGTTATCAATGAAGACAGCGGCATCCACCTCACGAAAGATTGACAAATCAATGGATAGGCGGCTCTGCATCAAGTTTCCAAACTGAATAGGCTCCATGGCAGTATCAGGTTTGGCACCGTATGAATCATACATCCGGTTAATATTCGTGACCATAATATTGGCCGCCGTCTCCACACTCCTGAATATGTAATCGGTCCTAGACAAGATAAGCTGAGACTCATCGACCACATTGCTGGTAGTTTGGTCTATCAAAGAACGGCTGAAAAGTTGGTTGGACAATAGTCCAAGAATAAGCAGAGAAACAATAATTAGCGGAAGAAATACCGCTATAACCTTGCTTTTAAAGCGAAGTCGACCAAACCACTTACGAGCTAGTGACAGAATATTCACCTAGAACCCCTCCGTCATCAAGAGAATATCCATCATGTTAACACAAACAATCTCTACAGTAGTAGATCAAAAATAAAGTTTAAAAAATTCAACCGTCCATCTTGAAAGTACTTTAGAGATGTGTTAGGATAAAGTCGATTTTTAGTAAAATTATTAACTAAAAAGGTGTGAGCTCTTTTGGCAACCATTAAAGACATTGCCCGCGAAGCGGGTGTGTCTGCCGCAACCGTTTCAAGGGTTTTAAATAACGATCTGTCACTGTCCGTAAGCTCAGACACCAAAAACAGAATTTTTTTGGTTGCCGAGCAACTCGGGTATAAGCCTACCCGGCTGAGGCAATTAAAGCAGAATACGGAACGGGCCGGGAAAACGGTCTCCCTCCTGCTGTGGTGTTCTATTGAGGAGGAAAGAGACGATCCTTATTACGCCTCGATCCGCCGTGGAATCGAACTGCGCTGTGAAGAGCTTGGCCTGACGTTGGGACAGACCTTGCGAGGCCGCTCGTCCATCGGCACCTTACAGAAGGCGGATGGTCTGATTGTTGTGGGCGGCGTTGATCCTGAAGAGGTATTCAAGCTTCATCCTGACAAGAACACCATTGTCCTTGTCGACCAGTACCATGAACAGTTGGAGTATGATTCTGTACGACTTCATTTCAGACAAGCTGTTGATCAGGCACTCGGACATCTACTTGAGCTTGGCCATCGACAAATCGGATTTATCGGCGGTAAGAGCGACGGTGAGCGAAGGGCGCATTATTTTGAACGATTCATGCGGGAACAAGGGTTGTACAATCCTCAATTCGTCCGTATAGGTTCCTGGAGTACCGCGGATGGTTATCTCATGATGAACGAACTCCTAGCCCAACAGGAACGACCGACAGCCTGCTTCGTCGCAAGCGATCCGCTCGCTATTGGTGCCCTCCGCGCCCTTCATGGACTTGGAGTCAAGGTACCAGAGGATATGGCTGTTGTTGGCTTCGACGACATTGAGATGGCAGCCTTCGTGCAGCCTCCGCTAACCACTATCCGTGCATATCCCGAACAGATGGGAAAGGCTGCTGTGCAACTGCTCTCTGAACGGTTTGAGGGGCGTGAACCACCTGCGTATAGCGTGATCGGGACTAAGCTTGTCATTCGAGAAAGCTCATGCAAAAAAGGCTAAAATTAGTACTTGAGAGTCTTATTGTCATTGATTAATATCCTTTCGTAAAACAATCAATATGATAACCCCTGAGGAGTGAATATCATGAACATTCATGTTAACGAAGCGCTTGGTTTGTTTCATTTGCAGTCCAAGGATTGCAGCTATATTATCCAGCTAGTAGAAGGATATCCCGCACATGTCTATTGGGGAGCTCAACTTCATCATGACCAAAGTCTCGCAAGTATATTGGAACTTAGGGAGCGTTGCTCCTTCTCTCCCACTCCCGTTTCTTCCAGTCGTATAATTTCTTTGGACACGCTTCCTCAGGAATACCCCCAGTATGGAACAAGCGACTTTCGTCAACCGGCTTACCAGGTTGCACTTGCGGACGGTACTCGAACTACTGAGCTAAAATATAGTGGTTACCGTATTGAACCAGGTAAACCCAAGCTCGAGGGACTTCCTTCCGTCTATGCCGAATCGGATGATGAAGCCACAACCCTCTATATGATCCTTGAGGATCAATACTCGGGGCTTAAGACTACACTGCTCTATACTGTATTTGCGGACCACAGTGCCATTGCTAGATCTACTCTTTTTGAACAAAAGGGAAGCGCTACCATGAATATTGAACACGCCATGAGCGCCTCTGTCGACTTCGCCGATTCCAACTACCAAGCCCTCTACTTACCTGGAGCCTGGGTTCGGGAAAGACATATCCAACGCCGCGACCTCGGACCTGGCTCCATTCGGCTCGAGAGTAGACGGGGCTCCAGCAGTCACCAAATGAATCCCTTTCTGGCACTGCTTCGGCCTGATGTGACTGAAGATCGAGGGGATGTGTACGGTTTCAGTCTAATCTACAGCAGCAACTTCGTCGCACAGGCGGAAGTAGAGCAGTTCAATCAGACTCGTGTAAGTATCGGAATCAATCCCTTTGACTTCTCCTGGCGGCTTGAGCCGGGTCAGTCATTCCAGACTCCTGAAGCCGTATTGGTCTTTTCCGAAGAAGGTCTTGGGGGCATGTCACGCACCTATCACCGACTCTATCGCACACGTCTGTGCCGAGGGGCTTACCGTGACAAAGAACGTCCGATTCTCGTGAACAATTGGGAAGCCACCTATTTCGACTTCGACGCCGATAAAATCGAGGCGATTGCCAAAGAAGCGGGGCCTCTTGGAATTGAGCTGTTTGTTCTTGATGACGGTTGGTTTGGTAAGCGAGACAACGACAACAGTTCGCTTGGGGACTGGTTCGAAGACCGCCACAAGTTGCCCGGCGGTCTTACTGACCTGGCCAAACGGGTTAATGAACAAGGATTACAGTTTGGTTTGTGGGTTGAGCCGGAAATGGTATCACCTGATAGTGAACTGTACCGCAACCATCCCGACTGGTGCCTGCATGCGGAAGGTCGGCGGCGGACGGAAGGCCGATCCCAACTGGTGCTCGATCTCTCCCGCAAGGAAGTATGCGACTACTTGTACGAGACGCTTAGCTCCGTATTTTCGATCGCTCCAATCACTTATGTCAAGTGGGACATGAACCGTAACATGACGGAGATTGCTTCGGCTACAGCCCCTAGCGAACGACAAAAGGAAACTGCGCACCGTTATATGCTCGGACTTTACGATCTGTTGGAACGTCTGACCTCCCAGTTCCCGGACATCTTGTTCGAAAGCTGTTCTGGAGGCGGTGGGCGATTTGATCCCGGAATGCTCTACTATATGCCGCAGACATGGACCAGTGATGATACCGATGCCATTGAAAGATTGGCTATCCAGTATGGAACAAGTATCGTGTACCCGGCCAGTACCATGGGCGCACATGTATCGAACGTGCCGAACCACCAGGTGGGACGAAACACCTCCCTCGCCATACGCGGCGACGTGGCAATGAGCGGGAATTTTGGCTACGAACTCGACCTTACTGCATTTACGAATGAAGAAAAAGAACTCGCGGCCAAACAAATTGCCCAGTATAAAGAAATCCGTTCCCTTGTACAGCAGGGAGATATGTATCGACTTCTTAGTCCGTTTGAAGGCCGAGGCGACACGGCCTGGATGTTCGTTAGCGAGGACCAATCCGAAGCGTTTGTCGCTTACTTCCGCGTACTAGCTGAACCAAATGGGCCCATCCGGCGACTAACTCTAAAAGGACTTGACCCAGATAAAAAGTATATAATCGAACACGGGGCGACAGGCAGCACTGCAGTCCATACGGGTAATACCTTAGTGGAAGATGGCGGTTCCCCCTTCCGCGTAGCATTTGATGGCGAAATTTTTGGAGGCGACCGCCTAATGAAAATTGGGCTTGTTGTCTCGGATCTCTCTGGAGACTTCACCAGCTCTACTTTCCGCCTTAAAGCTATTTCCTGCTAATTGTGAATCTGGCCAGTGACGATAAAAAAATCAAAACAAGGCAGACCGATTTTCCGGCCTGCCTTGTTTAATCACTTTGGTGCCCGTGTTGCTAACCGTGACTCTCCATGTCACTTACCAAATACGCTCGCTTAGTCTCAATTTCGTCCTCTATATCTTCCAGCATATGACCAATGCCTTCTTAAGTGAACGTGTCTGTAATCACAACTCTAAACAATTCATTCAACTTTTCGGTGTCTTTAACTTCCGTCTTCTGATTTCGACATTATTCATCCTGATTTCCAATTTCTCATTCATCTAGATTTCCGCCGATGTACGATTCAGGATGGGACGCTTTGAAAGCACACGATTCGATAACTCCATCAGGCTTTTTATTTCATAAGTAGGTTGAATGCCAGACGCGTTTGTTTTCCCAGCAGGGTTGAACCAACAGGTATCAATTCCGTATTTGTTGCCTCCTTGAATATCGGAGGTCAAAGAATCACCGACCATGAGAACCTTACTCTTATCTGAAATGGCTAGCTTAGTAAATGCGTAATCGAAAATACCAGCTTGTGGCTTTTGGCAACCCACTTCCTCTGAAATAATTATCTGTTCAAATACATCATGCAGCGGTGAAAGCTGAATTCTGGAGGTTTGCACCTCTTTGATTCCATTCGTAATGATCGCCAAGCGACAATCAGACAGCATATCACATAATTCAACCGCTCCGTCCATTAAAAAAGCACCTTCACCCAAATAACGTAAATATGCAGCACTAAAAGCATCTGGATTAAAGTCTAGATCATGAAAAGTAAATAATCGCTTAAACCGCTCCGCACGCAGTTGCGCTGAGGTAATATGTCCTTCCTCTGCCTCTCGCCACAATACACTGTTGATTTCATCATAACTAGCTTTATACTCCGTGGCCCCTTGTGGCAAGCCAAATTGGGTAAACGTATTATGTAGCGCATAACTCTCTGCCTTTTTAAAATCAAACAGCGTGTCATCGACATCAAATAAAATAATTTCGTATTTCATAACGACCTCCATATCATTGCTTTACGACTATTGTTCAGTTCCATGAGTCTTAGATTGTTTCTGATAGTAGCACAACGAAAAACTAACAATACATTATTACCTTTCGGTTATTATACAGAACCTAGTTAAACCGTCAAGTCACTAATAACAAAGTCATAGTATTTTGTCACCGGTGCAAAAGGTAAATAACGCTCAATAAGAATGCCCGTAAAATGAAGGTGATTCTCATTTTACGGGCTTCTGAGCATCTAAGAGATGATTTAGCAAAAATCCTAGTGATCTTCATTAATCCATTTAGCTAATGTTTGATCAAAACAATGAGGTTCTTCAAACATTGGGTTATGCCCACTATATTCAAAAATCACTTTTTTCACGTTCTCGTAGGTGTCATCGACCCTATCCCATAAAGAAACTGGCGCAACCAAAAAATCATACCTTCCCAAACCAATATATACAGGTTTGTGGATATCCGCCAAGGATTGTATTAAATTCATGTTACCGAAAGCTTCTCCCCATAAATAATCAATGATAGGCATATTCGTGTATACATCCTTCCACATATAAGCCGCATCGTAAGCATAATCATAAAAGGTTTGGGCTCCCATTCGTATACACATGTGAACAAATCTTCTATCTGGGTCTCTTTTGATATCTTCCTCTAATAAAACAATGTCCTTTTCAAAACGTTCCTTTCTTTCTGGGCTGGCCGTTTCATAAAAGAATGAAGAGCTTTGCCGCTGTCTTTCTTGGCTGTTCGTAGGTGCTGAATTTAATAGCACCACTTTTTGAACATAATCCGGGTATTGTTTAGCATATTCCAAAGCCATAAAGGCATGCCCGGAATGTCCTAATATGATAAATTCATTTAGATGAAGGCATTGTCTTGCTGTTTCTATATCATTAATAACTTTATCCAAAGTATAGTCTTCTGGTTTTAAAGCTCGATTCGGTTTTGCAAACCCTCGATGATCCAGAAAAATAAACTGAAACTTTTTATATAAATGGTCTGAAAATAAACGAGGATAATATACACTACTGCCGATCACCAATATCGGCCTTCCGTTACCTCTTATAGCATATTTCAGCTCAAATCCATCACTAAAAACTGTTTGATAAGTGCTCATTTATAATCACCTTCTCTTTTTCAAATCACTCCCTTTCCTTTGTGTAATTCCCTTGTATTCTCCATAGAACGTTCCAACACTTCAACTCACCTCAGAAAGTACATTTATTTTTATGAGAAAAGTTTAACATGTTTTTTTCAAAAACAAAACGGGTTTACTTTTGTCTTACTTGTCTTGACTTATGGCATTCATACAGGATTTTTGACAAACACATCTTTTTGGAAACAAAAAAACCGCGATTATCGCGGTTTTTTATATAGAGGTCATACTTTTATCGTGCTTGGCGACGTCCTACTCTCCCAGGACCCTGCGGTCCAAGTACCATCGGCGCTGGAGGGCTTAACGGTCGTGTTCGGGATGGGTACGTGTGGAACCCCTCCGCTATCGCCACCAAACATGAATTTGCTGTGCAAATTCTATCGTACGGCTATTCGCTTCATCACTTATCGTGTGAATGAATAGCCATGCGCTTGTCGTATGTCTCTTGTACATACGTTCAAGGTTACACCCTGAAAACTGGATCCGAAACTCATTTGCGTTTTATTCTTAGGATAAGCCCTCGACCGATTAGTATTGGTCAGCTCCATGCATTACTGCACTTCCACCCCCAACCTATCTACCTCGTCGTCTTCAAGGGGTCTTACTAATTGGGAAATCTCATCTTGAGGGGGGCTTCACGCTTAGATGCTTTCAGCGCTTATCCCTTCCGTACATAGCTACCCAGCGGTGCTCCTGGCGGAACAACTGGTACACCAGCGGTACGTCCATCCCGGTCCTCTCGTACTAAGGACAGCTCCTCTCAAATTTCCTACGCCCACGACAGATAGGGACCGAACTGTCTCACGACGTTCTGAACCCAGCTCGCGTACCGCTTTAATGGGCGAACAGCCCAACCCTTGGGACCTACTTCAGCCCCAGGATGCGATGAGCCGACATCGAGGTGCCAAACCTCCCCGTCGATGTGGACTCTTGGGGGAGATAAGCCTGTTATCCCCAGGGTAGCTTTTATCCGTTGAGCGATGGCCCTTCCATGCGGTACCACCGGATCACTAAGCCCGACTTTCGTCCCTGCTCGACTTGTAGGTCTCGCAGTCAAGCTCCCTTCTGCCTTTGCACTCTTCGAATGATTTCCAACCATTCTGAGGGAACCTTGGGGCGCCTCCGTTACTCTTTAGGAGGCGACCGCCCCAGTCAAACTGCCCACCTGACACTGTCCTCGCACCGGTTTACGGTACCAAGTTAGAACCTAGATACGATCAGGGTGGTATCCCAAGGATGCCTCCCTTCAAGCTGGCGCTCAAAGTTCGACGGCTCCCACCTATCCTGTACAGATCGTACCCAAATTCAATATCAAGCTGCAGTAAAGCTCCATGGGGTCTTTCCGTCTTGTCGCGGGTAACCTGCATCTTCACAGGTATTAAAATTTCACCGGATCTCTCGTTGAGACAGCGCCCAAGTCGTTACGCCATTCGTGCGGGTCAGAATTTACCTGACAAGGAATTTCGCTACCTTAGGACCGTTATAGTTACGGCCGCCGTTTACTGGGGCTTCGGTTCATAGCTTCGCCCCGAAGGGCTTACCACTCCCCTTAACCTTCCAGCACCGGGCAGGCGTCAGCCCGTATACTTCGCCTTGCGGCTTCGCACAGACCTGTGTTTTTGCTAAACAGTCGCTTGGGCCTTTTCACTGCGGCCCCCTCGGGCTATTCACCCTACCGAGGCACCCCTTCTCCCGAAGTTACGGGGTCATTTTGCCGAGTTCCTTAACGAGAGTTCTTCCGCGCGCCTTAGAATTCTCTTCTCGCCTACCTGTGTCGGTTTGCGGTACGGGCACCTTCTCCTGGCTAGAGGCTTTTCTTGGCAGTCTGAGATCATGACCTTCGCTACTACAATTTTCGCTCCCCATCACAGCCCAGCCTTAACGATGTGCGGATTTGCCTACACACCAGCCTCACTGCTTAGACGGACATCCATCCGTCCGCGTCACTACCCTACTGCGTCACCCCATCGCTCATAACGGATTACGGTGGTACAGGAATTTCGACCTGTTGTCCTTCGACTACGCCTATCGGCCTCGCCTTAGGTCCCGACTTACCCTGAGCGGACGAACCTTCCTCAGGAACCCTTAGGCTTTCGGCGGATCTGATTCTCACAGATCTTTTCGTTACTCATACCGGCATTCTCACTTGAATGCAGTCCAGCGCTCCTTACGGTACACCTTCAACCCGCATTCAACGCTCCCCTACCCCTGATGCAAGCATCAAGCCATAGCTTCGGTGGTGTGTTTAGCCCCGTTACATTTTCGGCGCAGAGTCACTCGACCAGTGAGCTATTACGCACTCTTTCAATGGTGGCTGCTTCTAAGCCAACATCCTGGTTGTCTGTGCAACTCCACATCCTTTCCCACTTAACACACACTTGGGGACCTTAGCTGATGGTCTGGGCTGTTTCCCTTTCGACAATGGATCTTAGCACTCACTGTCTGACTCCCGGAACTAAATCTATGGCATTCGGAGTTTGACTGAGCTTGGTAACCCTTGCGGGCCCCGCACCCAATCAGTGCTCTACCTCCACGATTCTTCTTTCCGAGGCTAGCCCTAAAGCTATTTCGGGGAGAACCAGCTATCTCCGGGTTCGATTGGAATTTCTCCGCTACCCCCACCTCATCCCCGCATTTTTCAACATGCGTGGGTTCGGGCCTCCAGTGCGTGTTACCGCACCTTCACCCTGGACAGGGGTAGATCACCCGGTTTCGGGTCTACGTCCACGTACTCATTCGCCCTATTCAGACTCGCTTTCGCTGCGGCTTCAGCTCTTCACCTTAACCTTGCACGGGAACGTAACTCGCCGGTTCATTCTACAAAAGGCACGCCATCACCCGTGATTTTTCCAAAGGAAAATATCATAGGGCTCTGACTTCTTGTAAGCACACGGTTTCAGGATCTATTTCACTCCCCTTCCGGGGTGCTTTTCACCTTTCCCTCACGGTACTGCTTCACTATCGGTCGCCAGGGAGTATTTAGCCTTGGCAGATGGTCCTGCCGGATTCATACGGGGTTTCACGTGCCCCGCACTACTCGGGATCCGTCTCGGAGAGAACAAGTTTTGAACTACAGGGCTTTTACCTTCTCTGGCGGGCCTTTCCAGACCTCTTCATCTAACCGGTTCCTTTGTAACTCCATGTGAGACGTCCCACAACCCCAAGGAGCAAGCTCCTTGGTTTGGGCTAATCCGCGTTCGCTCGCCGCTACTGACGGAATCACTATTGTTTTCTCTTCCTCAGGGTACTTAGATGTTTCAGTTCCCCTGGTCTGCCTCTATTCTGCCTATGTATTCAGCAGAAAGTGACTGTCGATGAAGACAGCCGGGTTTCCCCATTCGGACATCCCCGGATCAAAGCTTGCTTACAGCTCCCCGAGGCCTTATCGTTGTTCGCCACGTCCTTCGTCGGCTCCTGGCGCCTAGGCATCCTCCGTGTGCTCTTTGTAGCTTAACCTAGACTTTTCTTTGATAAAAGAAAATGTCGATGTTCGATAAAGAATGATTTTTGCCAAAGGCAAAAGATCTTTCCTTACCTGCTACCTTTATTTCACTTGTTTACACAAGATCAGCTTAAAGGAATATTCTAAAACGCAATTTCGTTTCGGTATCCAGTTTTCAAGGTGCAATTCGCTTCATCGAAGCGAAACCCGATGAATATTTCGGTTCCACACGGATGTGTGAACGAAGTATTCGTCGAAACTTGAGAGTTTGAGCTCTCAAAACTGAGCAACGAGTGAGTAACAGGCCTAAACCTGGGTTTTGAAGCTTACGCTTCATATTTGAATGTTTCCATTTCAGGAAACGATTCTCCATAGAAAGGAGGTGATCCAGCCGCACCTTCCGATACGGCTACCTTGTTACGACTTCACCCCAATCATCTACCCCACCTTCGGCGGCTGGCTCC
>NZ_JBBPAZ010000001.1:0-460000 GCF_038009305.1 Paenibacillus sp. FSL P4-0113 | reverse complement strand
GCCCATGAATTATCTATGATTGTGCGGATGCCCTTCGATTTGGAAAGCGAAGCTACCTCCTGAATATTTACCATATCGAATGTGAATGAGGTAGGAGACTCCATAAGAATAGCACGGGTCTGCGGGTTGATGGCATCAGCAACTGCTTCCGTAGAAGTGGAATGTACAATTGTATAATTTATATTGAACTTCGATAAGTATTTAGCTAGGCTGACGGAGGTTTCGTATATGTGTCCGACCAGAATCAGATGGTCCCCGGCGGATAAACTACACATTAAAGCCGCACTGATAGCAGCCATTCCGGAAGCAAAGCACTTGCAGTCCGCCCCACCTTCCAGTGCAGCAATCATTTGCTCTGCAATCTGAACGGTAGGATTGGTTCCCCTCGAATAGACATAATGCTCCTTTTCATTATTAGCCGCTTCAGCATAATCTTCGTAAGTATCAAAGAAAAATGGAGCAGTCTCATAAATAGGAGGAGCAGCAGCCTTAGCAAAACACCCTAGTTCGTCCTCAAATCGGAGACAGATAAGCTGATCATCCGAGAAACTCAAATCTGATCACCACTTTCTGAAAAATTTCAAACTCATGAGGTAGTCTCCTCAATCCGGGACTCAAATATTCTATAGGGTTATTTCAAAAATCTTTTAAAGAACTGCTGGGATCTAAAAATGATAATTAAATGCATGAAATAAATATGGAGCAGTGAATGGAAGCAATGAGTAAAAATACACTCAGGGTATCAGAGTTGATCATCTGTATTTCATTGTTTGAGCTGGGAAGTACAACCCTGACTGTTCACCTTGCTCCTCTTTTTTGGCTTAATTATCAAAATGGTCTTATTTTTAATGTTTTTTCTATCTCATTGGCACGATATGAAGTGTTCCATCCTCGCTTAACTCTGCATAGGCAATCTCATCGATACTATCATATCCCTGCTCTCGCACCTTAGCCTTAATCTCTCCAATATCAATTGTTTTCCCACGCATAGATTCATTTAGCAACCTTCCCTTATCAATGACAGTAACAGAAAAAAGATCAGGCTGTGCATCTATTCCCATATCCTGAGCGGCGGGTGGCTCGTATTCAGGTTTCCGCATGACTGACAAGGAGCCGTTCGTCTCTAACGTAGCGTACCAGACCTCACGCAGAGAAAAAATATTTTGCTGGCGTAGCATGGAGAGTAGCTGTGTAAATTCTATGTCATATTTCTCCAGCATTTCTTGATTAACCTGCCCTTTATCCACGAGCAGCACTGTTCGACCTTCTGCCATATATCCAAATTTCACAAAATGGGTCGTCGCTTTTTCAAAAAAGTAGGCCAGCGCGCACCATAGTGCCAAAGCAAATAAAAGCTGCCCAATGGTCACCTTATCGTCATATAACGTATTTCCCACAATTTCGCTTAACACCAATGATGTTAGGAAATCGAGTGGTGTTAACTGACTGAGTGTTTTCCGACCTGTAATAAAAGTAATGATCCACAAGCCAAAAAAGCTGATGATCAATTTGACACCAATCGAAACAAATACCTCCATAAATAGGCCTCCCGGAAGAAGTTGTTTTGTTATGTGTTATTTACACCGGCCTACCTCAGCATAAACAGAGGATTATTCCTGAAATGTCCGAATAAAAAAGCCCGCTACCAACTAGAGGCAGCGAACTTTTTAATTACGGCTAGTATATAATCTTAATCAAAGGCAATATGCCAGCTCCCGTAATTTTGTGCATAGTGACATCATTGCCCGCTAGCTTGGACTCCGGAGTCAGATTATCTACTTTTCACAAGCAGCTGAATCGCTTCTTTAACCAGCTTATCCGTGTCTCCTCCTGCCTCTTGCTCTTCCAATATACATCGTTGCAGATTCTCTGCTACAATTTGGGCAATCGCTTTATCTGATGCGTTACGTACGGCAGATAACTGGCTAACGACGTCTTTGCACGATTTTCCTTCATCCATTAAACGAAGTACCCCACGCACCTGTCCCTCAATCCTCCTCAGGCGCGTTTTCAGTTCATCACTGTAATTGTAATCCATAAGTAATGCACTCCTTTTTTGACTTACCATATACACGTATAGGTATATTATAAACCAAAAAAATAAATAGGATACCCTAAATAAATAGATTCACCTTGCCCTGGGAAGCATCCCCCAAGTAGGCGGCTACCCCAGCATATTCCAAACCTTCGATTAGCTCTTCTTGCTGCAGCCCTAACAAATCCATGGTCATGGTACAGGCGACGAGCTTGATCCCCTGCTCTCGTGCCAACTCTATAAGCTGCGGCAAGGAAAGCGCATTGTGTTTTTTCATGACATGCTTGATCATCTGTGGACCGAGTCCGGCAAAATTCATTTTGGATAGTGCAAGCTTTTTGGGTCCACGAGGCATGATCCAACCAAAGGCTTTTTCGAGTATCCCCTTATTAGTGCTCACGATTTCATCCTTGCGTAACGTATTTAGCCCCCAAAAAGTAAAGAAAATAGTTACTTCGTGATCATATGCTGCCGCTCCGTTCGCAATAATGAATGCAGCAATCGCCTTATCCAGCTCCCCGCTGAATAATACAATCGTTGTTTTGGGTGTGCTCATATGGATTCGCTTCCCTTAGTCTCTCCAGCCCATTCGGATATGCCTGAAAGCACAGATTTGACTTTTTTAGCGCCTTTGGCAACTAATAACTGACAAGCCATTTCACTGCGTGCTCCAGCTTGGCAAATCACTGCGATCTCTTCTTCCAAGTTCAGTTCAGAAAGTCTGTGCTCCAGTTCGCCAAGAGGGATGTGCTTAGATCCAGGGATATGTTTAAGCGTAAATTCAGCGGGTTCACGAACATCGAGTAAAATGAAGTTCTCTTTGCCAGAACATTTTGCTTGTAGCTCTTCATGGCTTATCGTAGAAGAAAATATTTGCTCCTTCTTCACCTCAGCTAGATTTGCTTTTTGTAGATAATGTCTCATTACATCTCCATCTTGGAGGGTGCCCAAATATTGATGTCCGGTGTTTTTGGCCCAGCTCTGAAAATCGGCTAATGAACCTTTGTCAGTCGCCTGAACCTCCATAATCTTTCCGGGAACGAGCTCATTCATAGCCTTTCTTGCTTTTACAATAGGCATAGGACAAGCTAGCCCTTTACAATCAAGAATATGATCTGCTTGGATATTGTTAGTTGATGACATTCTATAACCTCCGCCTGTTTTTTGAGGGGCTTAGCTTAGTTAAATCTTTTATACATATACCCCTATAGGTATTAGGATAATGATACTCACTTCTCTTGTCAACTTATTTGGCCGTTTTTTCTCAGAAGCAAACAAAATCATGTCTTAAACAAATAAAATTAAAAGCAAAAAAAGCCGCGCAAAAACGCGACTCTAATGCATAAACATAAACCAAAATTAATCGTCTTTTTTCATCAGTTCTGGCAGATCCAGCGACATCGAAATATTACACAGCATACCTCTAGCGAGAAAAAGCATCGTTCTTTCCATTGCTTGTTCAATACCTGCTCGTCGGAAAGCATCATACACCGTCGTATGAATTTCACGTAACCCTTGCTGCATCACGCTTACAACCTCATCCTCGCGGATCGTCTGCGCCTGCATTTGCAAAAGTGTTTCATTACGGTATTCCGTCATAATTTGCGAATAGGCTGCAATTAGCTCTTGCTCGAGCTGCTCAGATGAGGCCGAATGAATGACGCTGTGAAAAGAATCTATGATACGTGTAAAGGAAACCTTCAGGGCTTCAACAAGCAATGCTTCCTTGGTAGCGAAAAAACGAAAGACATAGGGTTGAGAAATATTGGCCCGTTCTGCAACTTTGGCTGTTGTAGCTCGGTAGTAGCCCATCTCAGCAAACACTTCAATGGCAGCAGATATGATTTCCTTTTGGCGATTTATAGATGTTGACGTAGCTTTAGTCATGTTTTTTCATCCTTTTATTTAACATTTCTGATTAGTGATTAATCAATTACAAAATAGTATAAACGACATATACTAAAAATACAATGAGCTTGAACAAAGTCGCCTCCGCAATTCTAACGAAAACGACTCTGTTATATACATCCAATTATGGCGTTTTAGAGTTAAAATATAATCGGATATAATTGACCTTTTGCGTTTTGGTTTGATAGGAAAATACTAAATTATAACTAAGTCCTGATGTGTTATTGATCGTATAATTAGCTTCTGCTGTGTCAGGTATGTCTCTAGAGGTATCAACGGTTTCCGTAGGTTGGCCTAAATCGTCAACAATTTGTTTGATAAGCAACTTTTTATAGTCTGGATCGGAAGATGTAATTTCTGTAACTTTATCGCTTCCATCCAGCATGATATCTGTATGATACTTAGCGTAACTTCTCATAGGACCAGTAGAACCAGACTCGGATTTCCCCCACAGCTCAAATAAAAGATCGCTGCTAGTTCCCAAGCCAAGACCTTTAGGCAAATTCGGTAAGGTTCCCTGCTTGGCTGCGCTAAATATAGCAGCTGCAGGGCTGTGTTTACTGTGAGGTGTAGCTGTACTATTGGCAGATTCTTGATGGGTCGAGGTTGAGGTTGAGCCTTGCCCATTAGTATTGAGATCCGTGTTTTGATCTGTAGAACTAGCAGGCGATGTGACTGTTTCTGCTTTAGTAGGAGCAGTTGATTTTGCTTCCCCGCTATTGCTGCATCCTGTCATCACAGCAAAACCTATCGCCAATAAAGCACTAGTGGTGATTAGCTTGTAAGCCAACTTTTTACGATCATAAGATTGATGTGTATGCTTCATTATAAGATCACTCTTTCCTTGTTCATGGGTACAAACCAAGTGTAACCGAACCTCGTTTCCAGAATACCTCTACTTGTTTCCAACTTGTAAACAAGGACATTAATGATTTTCTAATATACACTATTTACGACCATAAGATCCCAGCTGTTGTTTAGAAAAGGAGTAAGGAGAGTCACTCTTCTTCAACCATATATTCCCTTTAATGATGAAGATGTATACAGCAAAAACAAAGTAGATCGTACCCGCAATCCAGTCTATTGCCGTTGGGATGTCTCGCTGTACTATTGCATGTATATACCAAATTCCGACTGGAACATGCAGGAGAAGTGCCGTAAACAAGCCAGGATTATATAGGGTTTTTGCTTTAATATTTACGACGATACCGTGCCAGACGACCTGAAAAAATCCCATAAAAACGGGTGCGAGTCCAAGCCAGATTACTTGCGGAAACCATACGGGGAGCAGGTAAAACACATAGGCAATTGCAACATTGATAATCATCGCTGATTGAGTGTTTAAGGGGTAATGATCGGGTGCTTCACTTTTAAACATAACGTTGTTAAATAAACCAGCAAAATATCCAGGCCAGCGGTACTCCTCAAATTGATGAAACAATATAGCTACAAAACTCAACCATAACATGCCTGTTATATCCGAAAGGATAGCTTGATTCATAAGCAAAACAACACATACGACCACACCGATTATAGCCCCTGCATCTTGCCAATATTTTCTCAAATAATTCATATTAGTCACTCCTATGCTTTATTTTTGATCAAAATATCTTTCAAACAGCAGATTTAATTGTTCCTCTATTGAAGGTATTTTCACAACTGCCCCTGATTCAAGAATCGGACTCATCAATGCGGGCAGAAAAATAGCTCCGAATATTTGCAGCATCATCGCTAACAAGCGCTCCGGCTGTTGCTCGCCTGTCAGCTCCTTGATCGTGTTCTGAACCTTTGGAAATCCCATTATGTTTAAAAACCTTCCGTATTCCTGTTGAGATGTGAAGGGCGTGCTACCCATGGCAATAATTCGCGAAAGAAGCTCTGGATATTGACGAATCACCTGTAAATAGTTATGTAAAAATTGTTTCAGTCTATCTCGGGGGGGGATCGCTGTATTATCCAAAATAGAAAAGGTGTGTTGAAAGCCATTTAATATCACTTCAATAGCTTCACTGAGCAAATTTTCCTTGGAGCCAAAATAATAATTAACTAATGAAATATTAGTAGCAGACAGATCGGCAATTTTTCGGATTGTAACCGCCTCAAAACCTTCCTTTTGAATAAATTCCAGCGTAGCGTCTAAGATTTTTTCTTTGGTTTGTTGTTTTTTGTCTGGGTGATTCATGTTTTTCCTCCTCCTGTTTCGTTCAATCATAACGGACAAATGAAACGGACAACTTTATATAAGCAACTTTTCAAACAACAATTAAAACATTGTTTAAATTTTTGTTTGAACTCAGTTTAGCACTTTATATTTCACAAAACAAGGAGTGATTTGAGATTTAGGGAATAGAAAAACCCGCATACGAATGAGATCGTTTGCGGGTTGATTGAATTGAGGTTGAGAAAAGGACTAAATAGCCCAATTTCCTTTGCGGAACACGGCTTCTTTACTTCCATCTTGCAGTTCGCCATCAATATCCAGCTCAGCTGAGCCGATCATGAAGTCAACATGAGTCAGACTGACATTGGCACCGTTCTGGAGCAGCTCCTCCCGGTTCATTTGTGTCCCATTTTCCATATTAAATGGATACGCACTGCCTAGGGCCAAGTGACAGGAGGCATTTTCGTCGATACCTGTATTGTAAAAAATACGATTGAGATTGGAGATCGGTGAATCGTGCGGCACCAGCGCAACTTCTCCCAAATAGCTGGCCCCTTCATCCGTAGCGAGCAAATGAGTCAGATGCTGCTCGCCGGATTCTGCTGTATATTCAGTGACTTTACCGTCCTTAAAGGTAAACGTTATGCGATCCACCAGTTGTCCATTTAAATTGAGTGGCATGGTACTTGTGACATGACCATTCACACCTGTACGCTTAGGCATCGTGAACACTTCTTCTGTCGGCATATTCGCGACAAAGTAATCTCCGCGCTCGTTCTCCCCACCGCCGCTGCGCCAAATATGCCCGTCAGCCAGTTCAATTCGCAAATCTGTTCCTGGTGCACGATAGTGGAGACTTTTATACTTTTTATGATTCAGCTTGTCTTGTACCTGTTCAAGGTTTTTCAAATGTTTCTGCCAATTCTGAATAGGATCAGAGCCATCTACACGGTTCATTTGGAAGATTGTATCCCACATGACACGTATACGATCCTCTTCTGCTACATCTGCAAATACTTTATCGGCCCAAGCCTTCGTCGGCGCTTTAATTAAACACCAGCTAATTTTATGATTTCGGGTATATTTGGAAAAATTTTCTCTCGCCGTAGCTGCCGCCTTAGTCGCACGAGATACCTTTTGTGGATCAATGCCTTGATATAAATCGGGGTTCGGCACTTTAATCGTTAGTGTGGCTCCACCCTCTTCGGCAAATTTCTCCATCATTTCTGCCTTCCAAGCAGGGTAGTAATCGAAGCTAGCTTCGTCACCATGTTCAAAACGACTAAGTGTAATGGAATCATCCTCAAACTCTACCTGTACATATTTAGCGCCTGCTTCATAGGCTTTGCTGACAATCAGGCGTGTAAACTCAACAGTTTCCAGTGGTGCAGTTACCAAAAACACCTGTCCAGGCTGAATGTTAACCCCTACTCTTACAACCAGTTCTGCGTATTGCTCCAACAATGATTCAAATGTACTCATTTTTCCACGCTCCTGTTCCGTTTTGATTATATTGAATAATTTCATCATTACAGTACGGATTGCTTCTCCAGTTCACGCAGCTCCACTCTTCGTATTTTGCCTGAGCTGGTTTTAGGGAGTTCTTTAATAAACTCTATTTTTCGTGGGTATTTATAAGGCGCCGTCCATGTTTTCACATGATGTTGCAGTTCCTTCACTAACGCCGGTGATCCTTCTACCCCAGCTTTGAGTACGACAAAAGCCTTTACAACATGTCCACGGATCTCGTCAGGGCTGGCTACGGCAGCACATTCCTGCACGGAGTCATGCTTCATAAGCGCTTCCTCTACTTCAAAAGGACCAATGGTATAGCCAGAACTGATAATGATATCATCCCCACGTCCTTCGAACCAGAAATATCCATCCTCATCTTTGCGAGCCCGGTCTCCCGTAACAAAATAATCTCCGTGGACACTAGCTAATTTGCGTTCTGGATCATGGTAATACGTATGGAATAATGCCGGCAGATCAGCGCGTACCGCAATATCGCCCACTTGCCCCGGAGCCAGCGGAATGCCATCCTCGTCTACGACCTCAACGAGTCCCAGTGCAATAGATTTGCCCATCGAGCCTGTACGCAGAGGTGCATCCTTTAAATTACCAATAATTAATGTGCTCTCCGTTTGACCGTAGCCGTCACGAATCGTAATGTTGAACTGCTCCTGAAACTTATTAATGACCTCCTGATTGAGAGGCTCTCCCGCAGAAACTGCGCTGCGCAATTGGGATAGATCATATTGATCCAAACCATCCGTTTTCGCCATAATCCGATATTCTGTCGGCGTACAGCACAACACTTGGATTCCGTACTGCTGCATGAACTGCAAATAGCGACCCGGACGAAACGGACCATTATATACGAATCCGGTCGCTCCATTCCCCAGTACAGATAAAAACGGACTCCAAATCCACTTTTGCCATCCTGGTGCAGCTGTAGCCCATACTACGTCTGAAGCTCGAATATCCAACCATGGTGATGTTATCCGCAGATGAGCATATCCCCAGCCATGGCTATGTACAACACCTTTAGGATTTCCCGTGGTGCCCGAAGTATAGGCCAGAATGGCCATGTCGTCACGGTGCGTCTTCACAGCTTCAAAAGTATCTTCCTGTCCATCCATCAGCTCATTCAGCACGAGCCAGCCAGATACATCTAGCGTGTCGTCCCCGGAGACCACGATACGATAATCCAGAGTAGGCAAATCATCGCTTATTTTGTCCACTTCACCTGTTACTCCGGTCCAGGCAATGACTGCGCGTGCTTCAGAATGGCGAAGACGATATGCAATATCCTTGGCACGCAGCATTTCTGAAGATGGAATGACAGCAAGCCCCAGCTTCAAGCAGGCTAAATAAATTACATACGCAATAATACGCCGTGGTACTACGACCAGAACTCTGTCACCTTTGTTAAATCCCAGACTTGCGAGTCCTCCAGCCAGTCGATTAGCCTTTTTCAACAGCTCTCCATAGGTGATTTCTTCGTATTCTCCTGTCTCACTCAGCCACTTAAGTGCTGTTTTATCAGCCTCATGGTGTTCCATTTCCGAAGTCATATTGTAAGATTCAGGCGCAAGCCATTGTTGTTGATCTGTCAAATTATACCTTCCCCTTTATACATAAGATGAGATCCACTTTCTTACTGTAGTATAACACGTCTTAGTACCAGGTTCTAATACCAGAATCATTTTTTTGGAAAAAAATGAATTGGGTAAAAACAACCACAAAAAGAAAGAGCCTGATTTCAGACTCTTTCTCTTCACTGCAATCTTGATCTACAACTGGAGTTCTACCACTGTATAAGCCGCTTCCTGACCATTTACGAGCAACGCAATCCGATGCGTTCCCGCATAATGGCGACGAGTTGTCAGGTCTGCAAAACGGTGTGTCCGTGTACCTGTAAGATGGGTTCCTCCGGGGACCGTTTTGTCAGATAGCAAAAACAGTTTACGTGAAACTTGTCCTCTCGCCTTTACAAAGTCAATGCCGTACTCGATGCGGACTCGTACCGGGTCACCTTCACGAAGCTGAAGCGCGTAGCTCAACTCACAGCTATCACCAAGCTTTAGCACGGCAGGGTCTGTGGTGAAAGAGGCACCCGTGACCAACGGTCCCCCGTCTGTTTCATCCGCATAGCCGAACATTGCCATCACTTCGGGGATGGATTTGCGAATCAGGGTCCGGCAGCCATGACGCACAATCCAGTCGGTGTCAGGATGTGTCCCTTTCCACCGTTGAGCCGTAGCAATGACCACATCAGGATGATCCTTGGCAATATCGTTCAGGTTGTTGGCTACACTTTTACGTACATATAGTGATGGATCGGCTTTCAGTAATTCCAATACAGCCAATACTGGAGCAGGATCGCGCTTAAACACAGGCAACGCCTGTCCCCAGGGCAGCCGTGGACGGCAGCCTTCGCTGGCAAGACGGCGAACGTGCTCACTTTGATGTCCCGCCCAGGTCGTCATCTGCTGCATCATCCGTTCCGGTTCACGCAAGAGGAAGGGTCTTACGGCGAACTCCGCAGAGGACCTAGATGTGAATCGCTCCAGCGCCTTCATGGACAGGTCCCAATGCCCTTCTCCCTGTCCATACACCTCCACAAAATCGGGGAAAAACAAGTACGGAAAACCACTGCAATACTCATCTATAGTAAAAAGAATACCCAGAGCTTCTTCATAATTACTGGGCAAAAATGCCCCTAATGTTAACGAAATACGCCGTATTCGTTCTTTCAGCTCCAGCTCATCCCATTTTTTATCCATCACTTGATGGATAAATCCGATGGTATCGAACGGCCTGTATGCAGACTGTACTTTTTCACCGAATTGTTGAAGAAAATTCTCCGTGTACATATTTTTTAAGGGCTCAGCCATTATATATCTCCTTTTGAATGAGGTTGAGAGAATTGTAGCAAGGCATACTAAAAATGCCAAGTCCTATGATGAGGACCTGACATTTTTACATCAACACAAGAAATCGATTTAACTTATAATTCGTGTTGGGCAAACCAATTGGTAATGCGTTGCAGTCGTTCCACGCGAAGCTGCGGGTGCCCTTTTCGTGAAAGCTCGTGACTTGAAGCTGGAAAACGGACAAATTGCGTAGGTTTCCCCAAGCGACGCAATGCTGTAAACAGCTGTTCTCCCTGCTCTATAGGGCATCGCAGATCCTGCTCCCCATGTAATATGAGCAGCGGTGTGTTAATTTGCTGCACATAAGCCAGTGGAGATTGCCTCCACAAGAGCTCGCAATCCTCCCACGGATTCCCGCCGACTTCATCTTCAGTAAACGAGTACCCTATGTCGCTCACTCCATACATTGACAGCCAATTAGATATGGAGCGCTGGGTTACAGCTGCGCGGAAACGATCGGTATGGCCAACAATCCAGTTTGTCATAAAGCCACCATAGCTGCCCCCTGTTACACCCAGCCTTTCCGGATCAATGAATGGGAACTGGCGTATAGCCTCGTCCACTGCGCTCAGTAGATCAGTGTAATCGCGTCCGCCGTAATCTCTAAGGACGACATTGGTAAAAGACTGTCCGTACCCTCGACTTCCTCCGGGATTCGTGTAGATGACTGTATATCCCTGAGCGGCCAGCAACTGAAATTCATGAAAAAAAGAATTGGAATACATGGCATGAGGGCCACCGTGTATCTCCAAAATGGCAGGATAGGATACTCCCTCCTTAAACCCAGCAGGCTTCATTACCCATCCCTGCACCCGTCGGCCATCCTCAACCTCCGTCCAAAAGCACTCAGGCACACTAATCTCAATCTCATCAAGCAAAGAATCATTTACTCGTGTCAGCCGTTCCTCAGTTCCTGAATGAATCGCAATCCGGAACAAATCGCCTGGTAAAGTTACATCGGTGGAAGCGGCAATGATATGCTGCTCATCCGATGTAAGCTCGAATTGGTAAATTTCTCGTTCTCCTTGCGTTAAAATTTTAAAAGTTCCATCAAGAGCAAACTGATATACGTGCACATTTCCTTCACGTGTAACCAGCGTGTACAGGGATTGACCGTCCGCACTGAAGCGTGGTGGTCCTATATGAAGATGTGAACGCATGTCGCTCATACCCGCATTACCAAGGTGAGCGTCAAGCGTCTCACTAACGCATACTGCCTTCCCCCCACTGGAAGGAACCGTGTACAGTCGGGTCTGAGTAGCGCCTTTGGCATGTCGATCATGGCCGTAAAAGGCAATCGTTGAACCGTCGGGAGAATAAGCAGCACTCTCGATGTGCAGTTCAGAATGGGTCAGCTTAAGCGGTGCTGCGGCATCATCATTTGAAATCGCAGGAGTTATCGTAAACAAATCATTTAGTTCACGTAAATCCGTATCCTCTTTCGAATGTTCTGCTATTCTGGCGACGAATAAAATACGTTGAGCATCCGGTGACCACACAGGCTCTGCCACATCATAAGCGCCGGAAGTCAGTTGAACTGTGTGCCCCGAAGTCATATCCGTTACATACAAGTGATCACGAGTATCATCCCACAGTCCATAGCCGTCGGATTTAGCTTTCGTTCGATTAACAACTCGTCCCTTAAGTTGCGTCTCCTGAGTTCCTTCATCGGATATCGGGCTTGACGGGTTCTCGGCCGTTTTAGCTACAAACGATATGCAGGTCCCATTAGGAGACCAGGCTAATGAACGAACGTTGTTCTCTACGTATGTAAGCTGTCGTGCCTCTCCCCCGCGTTCTGGAATAATCCATACCTGGCGCTTGCCGTCTGTTGTACGGAGAAAAGCTAGTTGTGATCCGTCGGGTGACCAGACAGGCATTTCATCTTTCGGTCCGTATGTAAAGGGTAATGCGCTAGCGCCATCGGACGATAATAGCCAAATTCCTGAGTTATAATCTGTCCGTTCTTTATTAATATACTGTTCTACGTAAGCGATTTCACCACTAATAGGATGAATAACTGGATCGCTAACCCAGTGAAGTCGATATAAATCCTCGGCTGTTATACAGCGCTTGGTCGTGCTAAATTGCGAGTCGCCCAAAAAAATCCCTCCTTATATCATCAGATTCCACATTTTCAAATTTTAATTAATCCGATTAATTTTATGTGATTATAATAATTATACAATTACGTTACTCTTTTAATTTATTTCTGTCAATTTGTCCAAAATTAAAAAGCCCCTCTCTCAGTCGCTATCGACCAGAAAACACCGTTATTTCGGTTAATTTCATGAGAGAGGGTAACGTTATTCATCAATCATAACTGAAAATTCATTCGCTCCAAGCCCCTTTCAGCGAACGAATCGGCTTCGTCTGTTCCGGTTGATCGGGTCTAATTTTGGTTGGCTGTCTCGGCTTCATTTTTTTCACGAATGTAAGTGGAGAATAATTCAGGATTCACCACTTTACGCAGTAAATGCATCGTCCCGTCCCCTGTTCCATGGTCAAAAGCATGGATACGTTCATATCCCCAACGCTCGTACATGGATAGCAAATAGGGATGCTTTTCTGCAGTCGCCAGTGTTACTGCAGGAGCTCCCACCTGATCACGTATAATCGTTTGCTCTACCCAATTCAACAATTTTTTCCCATATCCTTTGCCCTGGGTAGCCGGGTCTACAGCAAACCACATCACAAACGGTAGATCGGTTATAAAATTAAGGGCTCTATTTTTGAGATGGCTAACGGTAGCCTGAATGACACCGTCTACTTCCAGCACATAGCAATCATTATTTTTAATATTTTCTTGAATGAGAGCAACGTCTGCCTGAGCGGCAGGCCATCGAAGCCCCAACTGCCGAATTGTTTCATACGCCTCATACGTCACATACTGCAATCTTTCTGCGTCCTCTTGGAGTGCCAGACGATAGATTTCACTCATACTAACCCGCCTCCTTATAGTGTTTTTATAAAACGCGTGAACCACTATATAATTATTCCTATCTATTTAATCAGATATAAAAGTTAACATAACTGTAGCATGCTCACCATCCAGCGACAAATTAATTTTTTCTATAACTCCATTTAAAATAACAATATCCCCTCGAAAGAGGGGCATTCGGTAAATCAAAGTCAACGCAAAAAAGCCCGAAAGCCGGGCCCCTTTACTTTCTTGACGAATAAAATGCTGTCCATGCCTCAGGCATTTTCAAACACAACATGTTTGCAGTGTTACTCCACAGGGGCAGTAAAGCTGCGTTTGGCAAACTCGCTGTCCAGCATATAAAAGGCGTTGCTGTCTCTTTCAATGCGTTTAAGCTTCTGGATAACACTGTCGAACAGCGCTTCTTCCTCGACTTGCTCATCAATAAACCATTTCAAGAAATGGATCGTTGCATGCTCACGTGCATCGAGGGCCAAGTCAGCCAAATGATAAAATTTTTGCGTGTTTTGCTGCTCATGCTTGTAGCCATGCTCAAATACGTCCAGCATGGAATCGTAGCTATTTTTGGGCTCTGGTAATGCAGCCAATGTAGCGCGTCCTCTACGATCATTAATGTATTTATACAGTTTCATGGCATGAAACCGTTCCTCCTCAGCTTGTACTAGGAAGAAGTTTGCAAACCCATCCAGACTTTCACTGGAGCAATAAGCAGCCATCGCCAAATATACGTGAGCGGAGTAAAATTCAAAGTTCATTTGCTCATTCAGAGCCTGTGCCAAATTGTCATTCATGTCTCAGGTCACCTCGGTCATGTATGTAATGATGTAACGATCATAGTGTACCACGAATCCGATCACAAAAAAACGGACGGAAATGAATTCAGTTCAGTGCTCTCACATTCCGCCCGCGATTTCCACACTCAGTTCGCAATCAAGGCTCCAGGCCCCAAACACGTTTGTCGTTTATATACAAAGGTGCTTTGTCCCAATCCGTATAAGAGGTCTTGGTAGAATCATAGGAAAAATCATCACTTTCGTTATAGTCGCTCCAGTCCGTCTTGTTCATGCGAATTTGAATATCTCCTGTATTTTCCCCTGCTGCCAGACTTCCCGCACCAGCTCCAAAGGAGATCTCCAGATAATAATCTGCACCTGTAACGACCTTATCCAGTTTCACAAAACGTCCCTGAACGTTACTACTACCCAACTGTGCATAGTCACAATGGAATTCCTGTGACTTGTCGCCATCTACGGTATAGTAGTATCTCAGCTTAACATTTTTCAGTTCGACAGCCTCTTTACCCTTGTTTACAACACGGAACAGTGGCCGAATCTGGTTATCTCCCGGATTAGTGTCGCCCACGCGGTATTGGGCAATCACGTCTCCCGTTGCTGGAATGGGAGCTGCCGTAGGCTTAGCACTGACCTCGACAGAATCCGGGCTGGTTCCTAAAGAATTTGTTGCATTTGCTACATAATAATAAGTGGTTTCATTCAGCACTCCTGTATCCTTGTAAGTGCTGTCTGTTACCGTTGCTACTGTGGTATAAGGACCACCACTGGTTGTCGAGCGCTTGACCGTATAGCTATCAGCACCCGTCGCTTTGCTCCAAGTGAGTGTAACCTGAGCATCCCCTGCGTTTGCCTTCACATTTGCCGGAGCTTTGGGAGCTGTCGGCTCGGTTGGTCCACTACCGTTAATGAGACGGTCATACTCAGCATAAGCCGTTGCCATATCGACTTGGGACCAGAAACGGTGATACGTAAATTCTGGAGCACCTTTATCCCATTTTTTGGTCTGATTGTTCCAAGAAGTCGTGTATTTATCTTTAAGATAGGACCATTGCGGATCTTTAGTGATATTAGGCCGGGTATCGCTATAGCTGGAATAGGTACCATTGCCGCCCTTGGACGGGTCAGAAGCGGTAGCGTCTGTGCCAGGGATCGTGTTGCCTTGTCCAGTCTTACCACTCCAGCCGTTCGGGATATACACTTCTTTAGTAAAATAACGATAATAATCCTCGCGAGCTTCCTTCGTTGTAATACCTATACCATCGTTATAACCCCATGCAGCATCAAGCAAAGCTTTAGACAGATCCTTAGCTTCCTTGCCTAACTCGGAATAGTCTCCTTTTTCAGCTTTCGTTCCAGCAGCAAAGAAAGTAAGTGCTTTAACATAGCTGCCCAGTACTCCGGCATCCTGCCCCGGATTCTTTGTTACCACATGGAGATTGGTATTCCCTTTATGATTGGCAAATCCGCTCCAGGTTTCAGGCTTTCCACTCCACTCCAGATTGCTCGGCAGCCAGAATTCGCCTTTAGCTGCTGTAGTAGCCACTTTCGGATTTTTGCCACCCAGAATACGCTTGCCTTGTGCATCCAAATAATATCCCTGCACGTCAGTCACAGGCCGTTCGTTGGCAAATACATAGTTCTTGGACCATGCGATCCAGTTTTCCGTCACTTGTTTAGCCATTTTAAACTGCTCGGACCAAGTATCCCCTTTCTTGGCTAAAATGTAGTACAGCTCGGCAACTCGCTCGACAGGCCAAGCCTGCATCCCGAACCAATTGTTCGACGGTGGATCGTTATATACAGGAGCCCCTGTATAAGCCATGCCATAAAAGGTGCTCGTGCCAGATGGATAAGCCTTGTAGGCACCATCCCAGCTATTCGTCGCTCCGCCTGCAATGGCCCCCTCATCAGATTGCAGCCAAGTATAAAACTCCAGTTGGCGCTTCAGCGAGGTCGCCCAGTCCTGTCCCGCCGTTGGAGAATTCGGTATTAATCCACCATCTTGATCGGACAACGCATAAGCTGCGACGACATTTTGGTAGCCCTGATGTGCATGACTGGCGCCGATACGCCAAGCCCAGTTGCCGCTTTGGCCCAGTCCGCCTCCCCAAGCCGTATACCACGCCATCAGGTAAAGGCTGGCATCCTTGCCCGTACCAGCAATAGGGGCACCGTTGGAAGCGCTTCCGGTTTTCTGGAAGTATTTATCGTACATACCGTAACGCAAAAAGTCTCCCATCTTTTTGGCTTTATTTAAATATACGGAGTTATCATATCCCAATTCCTTAGCCCAGTACATCGCTTGAACCGCCCGTGCATCCGCATCGGTGGCATTCGTGTAGCGCCATTGCTGTGCAGGGGCATTATTTTCCTTGGTGAACAGGCTCATAAAGCCTTCATTAGACTTCCCAAACTTATGATTATCTTGTGATGGATGCGGTACAGCCTCCCAGACCGATTCCTGTTCCCCGCGCTGGAAGGTGTTTACATAGGCTGCTGTATGCGATGGATTCAGAAGATTTCCGAAACCGTACCAATTATCCACGTCCAGCAACCAGTGCATCAGATATGTCTGGTTGTTGCCATAGGTTGCCTTCAGCTCAGAGTCCAGCGGATCCTTGCCAGCACCATACTGACCACTCAGGAGGCTCGGGTACTGATCCGGCTGCGAATATTCTGCTGCATAAGTGGCGGGGCTGTTCGGGTTATAGTTACTCATTGTCGGTTGCTCTTCCTTACCGTCGCCTTCATTAACAGGAATGATATATTTCTCCATGTTGTCCCACGCGGATTCCAAATGCCCCCAATCCCCGGTATAATGACCATACAGTACTTCCAGCCACATCCAGTAGCTGTACGCTTCCGAAGTCGTTAAGTGTCCGTAATCCGGAGCCTCGCTCATGAGCGTTTCAACGGAATGATAAGGTATGCCTTCTTTTGAAAAGTATCCGCTAGCCGGATCCTTCAGCTGTTTATACAATTGTAGAAAGCGTGTCGATTCCGGTGTTGCAGCTGATGCACGGTCGGGTTCTGCCTGAAATAAGCCCAAGGTTAACGGAAGTACCAAAATAGCTGACATGACCATAGAGACAGATTTCCTGAACACGGATTTTCTGCTGATCACTTTGCATTCATCCTCTCCATTATCAATTTTGACTTTACACAAGATTTTATTCCGAAAAATGACAGCACAAAAAGACAGCACCATCACCTCACTTTCCCATAAAAAAGGTGGAGGACACGCTGTCTATTGCTCCAAATGCTTCGCATTGGCCCTGGAAAAAATATACCACACTAGGCGCCAAATGAGAGTCGAAAAATTATATATGTTTAGAGTTTCACAAGGAAAATTGACGAAATCGATTGGAATCGGTACTATTTCACAGGGAGGCGTTAAAACATGAAAATTTTGCTATTGCTTGGTTGTATCGTGATGTTTTTAGCCGTAGCGCTTGGAGCGTTCGGCGCACACGCATTGAAAAAGAGACTTTCCGCAGACATGATGAGCATATTCCAGACAGGAATTCAATATCAAATCGCTCATGGACTGGGTTTGCTGCTGCTTGGAGTTCTTGCTGACAGACTTGTCCATTCTTCTCTCATCGTAACCGCAGGCTGGGTTATGCTGGTGGGTATTCTCCTGTTTTCCGGCAGTCTGTATGCCCTTAGTGTATCCGGTGTGAAAAAGCTTGGAGCAATCACCCCATTTGGCGGGTTGGCTTTTTTGGCAAGCTGGGTCATTGTGATCGTGGCGGTTGTGCAGGGTTAAACAAGGGTAAAGAAACAGAGACTTGGAAAAGGAGGCGCTTCCAAGTCTCTCGAATTATTAACGTAGCATTCCTGAGTATTATGAAAGAATACATTATTTCGTCTGCACTTGTTGCGCTTTCTGAGCGGCTATCCGGTGTCCTTCGATATAACGTCTGGATTCAGCCATCTCATGCTCCTGAGCAGCTTCCATAATAATATGAACCCCCGGCTTGTACTGCTCCAGCAGTTCCATGTAGAGGCCATAGTTCATGTCTCCAAAACCCGGCGGCACCGTCTCAATTTCACCCGACGATGACAAACGCCGGTCTTTGGCATGCGCAGCGATAATCCGGGGGCCCAGCAGTTGGAAAGCTTCCCGAATGATCTCATCCTGCTGCGCCATATTTTCCGTTTTCAGCAGATTACCTGGATCAATCACAACACCGATGTGTGAAGAGGGCACTTCCTCCAGAAAGGTAGCCAACTCTACGGCAGTTCCTACCAAGTGATCGTTTGCAGCTTCCAATCCTACGAATACGCCCCACTTCTCCGCTTCATCTGCTAATTCACGCACTACTTCCCTTACAACTCTCCAGTCACGTTCCGTATAGGCGGTACCATCCTCATTACGTCCCACTTCGGCTGCAACCATGGGTGCTCCTAACAGACCCGCATATCGGATCAGCTCTTTAAAGCGCTCTACATTTTCACGCAGCAATTCCTCATCCTGTACAAAAAAATGCAAATAGCACCCGAGCACCGAGATGGAAACACCATGCTTACGAAATTCTTCTGCTATAGACAGTGCCAATCCCGGATTGAACTTACCCGGTTTATTAAAATCCACATCACTGATCGCTCTCCACGGAGCCAGCTGAACATGAGTAAAGCCCGCTGCGCCTACCTTTGCAGCCAATTCGCGATAAGGCAACTTGCCAAACAAATGTGCCAATACACCTACTGTCACTAAAATTCACCTCTTATTTTTATTTTTGTATGCTACTTGTTACCGTAATCTGCTCCAAGGTCTCATTGATGATGTGCGTAATCCGCTCCACTTCATCATGAATAAAAAAGTGTCCTCCCTCAAAGGTAAACATACGAAATTGCTGATCCGTATGCTGTGCCCATGCCTCCGCATCTTGTAAGGTCACCGTGTTATCGGTCATTCCCGTCAAAGCGGTGATAGGACAATGTAAAAGTGCGGCTTTAGCCGTGTACTTATACAACTCAACAGCTTTGAAATCCGCTCTTAACACGGGCATAAAATAGTCGTATAATTCCTGATTGTCAAAAATCGCTTCCGAAAGCTGACCGTACTGCTGCAAATGCGTCCTGAACTGATCTGCGGGCAGATCGTGTAACCACGGGGAATTTCTTGGGACATGCGGTGCCCGTCCACCCGAAACGAACAGATGAGCAGGCTTGCCATATCCACCGGCCACCAGCTTGTAGTACAGCTCGAATGAGATCATCGTCCCCATACTGTGGCCGTATATGGCATAAGGATTGCCGGGGGCTATCTCTTCGCTGATCTTGTGCATCAGATCCTCGCTCATCTCCTCAATGCTTTCCTTTAGCGGTTCCCCAGAACGAATACCCCTGCCCGCTAATTCCAGTGGAACAAGCTTAATCTGCGGAAGTAGCGACTTTTTCCATTTGAAGCTGACCGACGCCGATCCGCCTGCATATGGGATGAAAAATAATGTGATAGGTGCCATTCTTGCAACCTCCTGCCTTGCTAAGTTCTAACTTTTTCATTTTAGCATAAAAAGGTATATTTACCCATTTCAAATATTTTGCAAATCCCAGAAGAAAGGTTGAGAAAATCAAGCGCATTTTACATAAAGAGGGGAATATCTTCCTAAAGGAAGAACGGCTTCATGTTTGAATATAATCATGTATTGGGCCTTTTATTTTTTCAAATCGAGAGGAGTTCTGCGCCATGAAGTATGGTTTCTTCGATGATGTCAATCAAGAATATGTCATCCACACCCCTCAAACCCCTTATCCTTGGATTAATTATTTAGGTAATGAACGATTTTTTGGACTGATTTCCAATACAAGTGGCGGCTATGCATTTTACCGGGATGCTCGCTTACGTCGCTTAACACGTTACCGTTACAATAATATTCCTGTCGATAACGGTGGTCGTTATTTTTATATTTATGATGATGGGGATTATTGGACTCCAGGCTGGATGCCGGTCAAACGGGAGCTGGAGCAGTATGAATGCCGCCATGGACTTGGTTATACCTCAATTATGGGAGAACGCAACGGTATTCGAGCCACGCAGCTGGCTTTTGTACCCCTATCCTTTGACGGCGAGGTCCATCAGGTTAAGCTTCAGAACACATCGTTACAAACCAAAAAGATCAAACTCTTTTCGTTCGTGGAATTTTGTCTGTGGAACGCCTATGACGATATGACCAACTACCAGCGCAACTTGAACACGGGCGAGGTTGAGATACAGGACTCTGTCATTTATCACAAAACGGAATACCGTGAACGCCGCAATCACTATGCTTTTTTCTCTGCTAATCGTCCGCTAGCGGGTTATGATACAGATCGTGAAGCTTTTCTGGGACTCTACAACGGATTAGATCAGCCTCAAACGGTCGCCGCTGGGCAAGCCTCGAACTCTATTGCCAGCGGATGGTCCCCTGTCGGATCACATTGCATTGAGATCACGCTGGAGCCAGGCAAAGAAACAAGCTGTAACTTTATACTCGGTTATGTGGAAAATCCCGAGGAAGAGAAATGGGAGTCCCACGGTGTTATTAATAAAAAACAGGCACATGCCATGATTGCGCAGTTTGCGGATGAAACCGATGTAAAACAAGCTTTGAGTGAACTCCGAGCCTATTGGTACAATCTGCTGTCCAAGTACACCCTTCAAAGCCACGACGACAAGCTGAACCGAATGGTAAACATATGGAACCCGTATCAATGCATGGTTACATTCAATATGTCACGTTCAGCTTCGTATTTTGAATCTGGTATCGGACGTGGTATGGGCTTCCGGGATTCAAATCAAGATTTGCTCGGTTTCGTCCACCAAATACCGGAGCGGGCACGGGAACGGATTATCGACATTGCCTCTACTCAATTTGAAAACGGCGGAGCTTATCATCAGTACCAACCGTTAACCAAAAAAGGAAACCACGAGGTTGGCGGTGGCTTTAACGACGATCCGTTATGGCTTATTGTCGGTACCGCAGCGTATATCAAAGAAACGGGAGACTTTGGCATACTGGACGAACAAGTGCCCTTTGACGGAAATGTAGAGCGTGCGGCTACGCTGTTTGAACATTTGAAGCGTTCTTTTTACCATGTAATAAATAATCTTGGTCCGCATGGTCTTCCACTCATTGGCCGAGCTGACTGGAACGATTGTCTGAATCTCAATTGTTTTTCCGCTACACCCGATGAGTCCTATCAGACAACACAGAATTTGGAGGGCCGAGTAGCTGAATCCGTGTTTATCGCCGGACTATTCGTATATACGGGACCGGATTTTATTGAGCTCTGCAAGCGCAGAGGTTTGGATGCAGAAGCGTCCACAGCTCAAGCCCATGTGGATCGTATGCGAGCAGCTACATTGGAGCATGGTTTTGACGGGGAATGGTTCTTACGTGCGTATGACCATTATGGAGACAAAATCGGAAGCAAGGATTGTGAGGAAGGTCAAATTTTCATTGAACCTCAAGGTTTCTGTGTCATGGCAGGAATTGGTGTTGAAGAAGGCCTGGCACATAAAGCTCTCGATTCTACACGTGATCGACTGGAAACTCCCTACGGCATCGTGCTGCAACATCCATCTTATTCCCGTTACTACATCAATCTGGGTGAAATCTCATCTTACCCACCCGGGTATAAGGAAAATGCCGGTATTTTCTGCCATAATAACCCGTGGATTATGATGGCGGAAGCCGTAATAGGACGTGGGGATCGCGCTTTCGAGCTATATAGCAAAATTGCACCTGCCTATCTGGAGGACATCAGCGACATTCACCGCACCGAGCCGTATGTGTATGCTCAAATGATTGCGGGCAAGGATGCTGTTCGTGAAGGCGAAGCCAAAAATTCCTGGCTGACGGGTACAGCGGCGTGGAATTTTATAGCTATTACTCAATCCATCCTCGGTATCCAGCCGGAATGGGACGGTCTGCGTATTGACCCGTGCATTCCTATAGCCTGGGACGAATTCACAGTCACCCGCGTCTTCCGTGGCGATACCTACGTGATCCATATCACGAATCCACAGCATGTCTCCAAGGGTGTAGCTACGGTTACTGTAGACGGTACCCTCCTTACGAATAATATTCTGCCGGTTGCAGCGGACGGGGCTATCCACCAAGTAAAAGTGTTACTAGGTTAACAAGTTCATGGCCTTCAAAAAAATTAGCTTCAACTTCATCACATAGTATCTTATAATACGAGAATGGCTAAAGATACATTAAGTGTGGTGACATCATGAACAAGACAAAACGGCTTACTCAAACCATGGATTACAAAACAAAGCAAGCCCACTGGGTACGCAAAATGTTATTACTGTATTGGATGATTATAGCTGTACATTTTATCGTCCAGCTGGGCAGCTACTTATTTCTTGATTACGCCGCTTCGCCTTATGAATTTTACGTCGGAACCCTGATTGTTCCTACGCTAATCATGAGTGGTTCCAACTTACTGGCAGAGTTGGCTCATTTTAAATTTAACAGGTATTCTTTTGCGATCCTGTTTATGGCAAGCACCGTCATTTGCTGGATGATTATTCGTCTAAATTATGATATCCGGATTATTCCTGCGCTATGTTTGTTGCCTATTTTCTCTTCTATTCTGTTCTTCAATCGTCGCTTAATATGGCTTTCCTTTGTATTGCAAGTGGTCGTCTTTTTTCTGTTGCTGGCAGCAGATGGATCATTCCGCAGCTATTTGTCAGACTTTGATATTGTGGCGATTCCAACCTTTTTGATTATGTCCACCTTTCTTGCTCTCATTATTCAGGCCAGCGGCCGCGATTTGTTAGTGGATTTGTATAAAACAAAGCGTGCCCAACAGGAATTAATGATCAGTAATGCGATTATCAGCAAAATGTCAATGACTGATGGTTTGACAAAGCTGTACAATCATTTGTCCTTTCAAAACTTTTATGAAAAAGCACTCGAATATGCCGAACAAGGAGCGATCATCCATCTGGCGTTAGTGGATATTGATAATTTCAAGAAGATCAATGACACTTACGGACACCAGTTCGGAGATAAAATTTTGGAAGGCATCTCGCAAATCATTACAGAACAGATTACCGCAAATGACATTGCAGCTCGCTATGGCGGTGAGGAATTTGCTATTTTGATGTTCGAGCATACTTTCGAAGAAGCTTATCAGATCGTCGAAAACATCCGGCGTGAAGTGGAGAAAATGACCTTTCATGAGAAATTGCAAATCGTTTCTGTAACCGTAAGCATTGGACTGAAAAGCTATACAGAGGAAATGAACAAAGATAAAGATGTATTTTTTCAGCAAGCAGATGACTATCTGTACCAAGCTAAGCGCTCCGGGAAAAACAAAATTGTTGCTCTTAATCATATCGCTTAATGTAAAAACACTTCATTTGATGAGACTCCGGCTTGCCGGAGTTTTCTTGTATATAGAGCTTAAAATGTAATAGAGTTGACAATTCCATAAGTTGAAACTAAAATCGTTACATATGTATTGGTTATTTACTTACGATAAATAAGTTCGAAGGAGATGGTTTTTAAATGTCAACCCTCGTTATTGTCGTTCACCCTGATCTTGCGGAATCTCGCATTAACAAAAGATGGGTGCAAGAACTCAAGAAACAATCCGGCGTGACCGTTCACAACCTGTATGAAGTATATCCGGATGAGCAAATCAATGCCGCCCAGGAGCAGGAACTGCTAGAGCAGCATGACCGTATCGTTCTGCAATTCCCTTTTTACTGGTACAGCACTCCTTCCCTACTGAAAAAATGGCTGGATAAGGTTCTAACCTACGGCTGGGCTTATGGGAGCGAAGGTGGCAAGCTACAGGGCAAAGAGTTGTTGATTGCCTTGTCTGCTGCCAGTGTTGAGGAAAACTATCAACATGACGGACGGAATAGGTATACGATCGAAGAGCTACTGAGACCTCTGGAAGCTACAGGCCATATGATTGGTGTCAAATTGCTCCCTTATTTCGTACAATATGGTGCTGCAGTACTGACCGATGAGCAACTAGACCAATCCGCACAAAAATACGCGCAAACAGTTATTTCTTAATTTTTTACTAGAAAGCCCCTTGGACGGCGCCTGTCATACCTGCTTTACAGCAGACGGCAGCTCCAACCAAGGGGCTTTACTGATTGATTACATCGTAACCAAGGTACTGGTTACCTGTGCCATGCTTTCTTTAATAATGTCGCAGCCCTTACGCAAGTTTTCCAAGCTTATCGTTAACGCTGGCATAATTTTAATTACTGTATCGTTACGCCCAGCACGCTCAACAATGAGTCCCCTACTAAAGCAGAGAGTCGTTACCTCCTTGGCGAACGCTTCTCCCAGATGAGATACATCAATCCCCCAGATCAATCCCATGCCGCGAATTTCAATAAGAGGATCTATGGATTGGATTTGTTCACGCAAGAACTGCTGAACAAAAGCCTCTTTTTCCTTCACTTGTGCTTCCAGCTCTACCGTATCTCTGAACTCCAGCGCAGCCTTTGCCCCGACAAAAGCAAGCTGATTTCCACGGAAGGTGCCGTTATGCTCACCTGGACTCCATATATCCAATTCTGGCTTGAGCAGCAATAGAGACATGGGCAAACCGTATCCACTGATCGACTTGGACAAAACAACCATATCAGGAACGATTCCCGCCCGCTCGAATGAGAAGAACGAACCAACTCGACCGCAACCGACTTGAATATCGTCCACAATAAGCAAAATATCATGATCATCGCACAACTGTCGCAAATCACGCAGCCATTCGGTATCTGCAATATGAATGCCGCCTTCAGCCTGTACCGTTTCCAAAATGATCGCGGCAGGCTTTTCCACACCTGAATGGGTGTCTGTTAAAAGCTGCTCCATATACAAAATGGTATCCATTCCGTTAAATGTGCTGTTATAAGGTATAAAGGTAACATTGTTCAGGGGAACCCCTGCGCTCTCTCGCATGGAGGTGTTGCTGGTAATCGATAAACTACCCAGCGACATTCCGTGGAACGCACCCATAAAGGCAAAAATACCATTTCTGTTTTTCACCTTGCGTGCAAGTTTCAGTGCTGCTTCCACCGCATTGGTTCCGGTTGGTCCGCAAAATTGCAGCTTATAATTCAAGCCCTTGGGCTGGAGAATACGCTCTGAAAAAGACTCCATAAACTCTTGCTTGGCCGTCGTGTACATATCCAGACCATGCATAATCCGATCGGATGTTAAATAATCCAATAACCGGTTTTTCATAAAATCATTATTATGCCCATAGTTCAAAGCCCCTGCCCCGGCAAAAAAGTCAATGTAACCCTTGCCTGTCTCCGTGTACAGTACATCGTTTTTAGCTTTGTTGAATACAACTGGAAAACTTCTGCAATAGGATCTTACATTGGACTCCAGCGCTTCGAATGTGTTCATGATCTCTCGTCCTCCCGCTGACCTGATTTTAAAAACATACAAGCATGGAAAGCAAAAAAAGTGTAAATATGTAATCTAAATGAGAAGACAGTCTGAATTCACAATGGGATATCCACACCAAAGAATCATGAGTACGATTACAAGAACAATTAAAGTACTAAAATTAAATACAGAGATAGCACATGAGAGTAGATTAGTAGAAGATTAAATAGTGGGTTTTTCTAAGAGGCCTATCAGAGGATGTCAACTCCTATGTAATAAAATACCATAATTTTCATTTAAGTCAATGCATGTTTCTGAGATGTTTTGTTAAATTTTTGTAATTTATCATCAGCGGCTTGTAGTATATTGTTAAAATAAAACGAAAAATGTCGTATTATAGTGATAAATCTCAAAAATAGTACATTTCCATATCAAATAGATATACATCTGGACTAATTGTCCACAGGATTGTCACAACAAACCTGATCTTTTGACAGACTGTCCAAAGGAGTTTACTCTATCAACAGAACCTGTCAAAACTTGTTGTAAACATTGCAGTTATCCTAACTATTTGGCTCGAATTTGATAGAAAGATAAGGAAATATGATCATGTCTAATGTTTTGATTATTGAAGATGACAATATGCTGGGAGATACCCTTTCCTTGTATTTAATAGGAGAAGACTACAACGTTACTCGAGTGGAACAAGCGTCTGAGGGTATTGCCAGGCTTAAGGTCGTACAGCCCGATATTATTTTGTTGGATCTGCTGCTTCCAGATTTGGATGGCGTGAATCCCTGCCCACTGATACGCAAGCATACGGACGTCCCCATCATCGTGATTTCTACAGAAAACAACATATCAGAGCGCATTCGTACACTTACGTTGGGAGCAGATGATTATATTTGCAAGCCTTTTAGTATGCAAGAGCTAAAAGCACGGATGGAGGCTCTTTTTCGTCGTATTGAAATCACGCGCTTACAAGGAAGTGGCAGAGCACCTGAACCTGAAACGGGCATTACTTTGGATCTAGCGAGAAGAGTGATTACCGTTAACGGACAAAATGTGGAGACAACATATTCAGAATTTGAGCTTATGAAGCTTTTTTATTTGAACCGGGGAATTGTATTCAGCAGGTATGCTTTAATTCAGGCTCTCCGTGGCACAGACTCCTTTATTAACGAGAGGGCCGTGGACGTACATATTAACCATTTACGCAGAAAAATCGAAAAAGACCCTAAGAAACCGCAATTGATTAAGACCATCTGGGGAATCGGCTACAAATTTATGCAATAACACGGTCAGCTCCAAGGAAGTGATGACTTGATTTGGTTAATATCCTTCTGAACCGTGCTCAGATGCTCTTTCCAGTCTGGATACAGTTCTCCTGTTGAGGTTTCATTGCTGCGCTTCAATGCCTTTTCCAGCTCTATAACCTTTGCCAGCAACTCAGGCGCGCACAGGTTCCCCGTTCCTCCCTTAAGCGAGTGGATTAATCGAAGAGCAGAAGATAACTGTCCATTGTCCATTTTTCTCACAACTCTTTTATCGAGATACTGGTATTCCTGTATCCATTTGTAAAGGGCAAATTGAAAAATATACACCTTGCCATCCATACCTGCTATCGACTGCTCAGCGTGAATACCATGTAAATCTTGCAGCCACGCTAAATTAATCCAGCTAGTTAACACTCTAGCAGCGGTCAGTTCATGGACAGGCTTGAGCAACACGGCATTAATACCGGCACGAAGACAAACTTCCTGTTCATGCTGCACAGCATCAGCGGTAAAAGCGATAATGGGAAGCCTGTTAAAAGCTTTGTTTCTCCGAATATGTCTCGCCGTCTCAAAACCATCCATCTCTGGCATATGCAAATCAAGCAGCACCATATCCCAGTAACGCAGTTCAAGTAACGCTATTAGTTCCCTTCCGTTTGTGACCATCGTTACCTCAAAGTTACGCTCTGCTAAAAACTCGGTAATCACCACCTGGTTAATTTCGTTATCCTCTGCTATGAGAATTTGATACTTTTGTGTTGTATCCCCTATCTCATTGCGGGAACTCATCGTCGCATGAGTCTCCAGAGTATTACCATCTGCAGGCACTGAATCTTCCTTCTTCCAGCAGAGAACCTCCAGCAGAGCGTTCCGGGTAACGGGCTTGGACAAAAAGGCATCCACACTATGATCCATGTCCCCTGCAGCTATTTTTTCCATCTGAAACACGGTTGTAAGTCCAATGATCTGAGTTATCTGCTTATCCAGCATTTGAAGCCACTGCCTCCGGGAGTCCAGTTCTCTCAAACCTTCCATCCCCATATCAATGATAACATAATCAAAATGCTCACCCTTTTGAAAAGCATCCACACTTTCTTGGAAGGATGAAATAGTGAATGTTTTTAATCCCAAGTCTTGCAGTAGTTCGTTCAAGCTGTATCTCACCAGTTCATGCTGCGCAACAATTAGGGCTTTGCCTTTGATTTGTTTTTCTATTCGTGTGCTTCCTGCATTCAATTCCCCAGTTTCCAGCTCGACATTAAAGTGAAATTGACTGTACTCTCCTAATCGGCTTTTCACCTCTACTTTCCCCCCCATAGCTTCAGCCAAATGCTTGCTAATGGCCAAACCCAGCCCAGAGCCCCCATATCTGCGGCTGGTTGCTGTACTCGCCTGGATAAAAGGGACGAATAGCTTGTCCATACACGTCTCGGAAATTCCTATGCCCGTATCTTCTACCATAAAAGAAACGCCTACTCGCCCTTCCTGCTGACTTAGCATTTTTACCTGTAACAATACATGTCCCTGATCCGTAAACTTGATGGCGTTGGTCAGAAGATTTGAAAGCACCTGCTCGATTCGAAGCGGGTCTCCCTTCAAGCTTTTCGGTAACGCCGGGTCCATTATAAATAGAACCTCTATTTCCTTATCTTCAAGTAAAGTTCCAACGGTATCTGCGAGATGCCGAAGCATTTTTTCCGGCTCGAATTCTACCTTTTCCAGTTCCAGACTGCCGGCTTCCATTTTGGAAAAGTCCAATACGTTACTGAGCATGGATGAAAGGGTACGAGAGGAAGCGAGAAGCTTGTGGAGGTAATCTCTTTGAACGGCAGTCAGTTCAGTCTTATTTAACAGCTTTGACAGACCGATGATTCCATTCAGCGGGGTGCGGATTTCGTGACTCATATGAGCCAAAAAAATGCTTTTCGCACGGTTAGCCTCGTCCACTTCCTTTCTCTTCTGCTCTGAGGCTTTACACTCCGTAATATCCAATGCGTGACCGATAACAGAGCTAGTAACCCCGTCCTCCATAACCGGATGTAAGGTAATGAGAGCCGAATATTCCCAAAACTCCAATTCAAATACGGTCCGATCACCGAACCAGGCCTGTTTGTAGTATTGGCAAAGCTGCTCCATCGTTTCAGAGGAAAGCTCCAAAATGTCCCCAAGACGCTTCACATGCTCCCTTTTATTGTAGTTGACTTGCATATTCAGACCCACGCGCTCCAGCAATTCACCTTCAAGCAGCCTATAATAAAATTCATTACCGCTTTTCTCCAGCTTGAAGGTAAAGCCAGGTTGAACACCTAGTAAATTCAGCAGATCACGGTCTTTGTTTAACAAACGTTGTCCATATGTATACTTAGCGGTGGTTAAAGTGTGCACAAACAGAGTCATGAACATTAGACCCATCCCTAACTCTAGCACGCAGGTCAACGGTGTTTTATCGCTTATGCCAAAACATAAGAACAAAATTCCCGCTCCTCCATAAAATACACCTGTGATCGCCTGACGAACAAGTTGACGCTGAAAAACCAAAACTAACAATAAAATCACGATAGCACATAGCACTAAATCTCGAACCAAATGTTCACCACTCCTATAATCTTCCATTTTTAGAATATATCAAAAACACAAAAAAAACTCAGGACAGATTCCTTATGCCATAAGGCTTAAAGAACTGTCCCGAGCATTCATTGTACTATAGATTCCATAAGGTTCAAGCTCGTTTTAATATTTGAAACGACTGATCATCATCTTCAAATCAGCAGCCATCGTCGAAAGCAACTGTGCTGAAGCTGATATTTCCTCCATGGAAGCCAGTTGCTCTTGTGAGGAGGCAGCAACTTCCTCAGATGTGGCGGCATTACCGGTTGCAATCGTCGCCAGCTCGTTGGCTGTCGCTGCGATTTCTTGTACACTGGCTGATATTTGCTCTGCAATCGCAGCGACCTCCTCTACCTGAGGTGTTGTCTCTCGAATGCCTTCCATCGCATAACCCAGCTTGACAATGGTTGCTTTGGAAATCTGTAGTCCATCCTGCACCTCAGTCGTGACCCTGTCCATCGTCTTCACTGTTGTTTCGGTTTCATGCTGAATTTCGGCAATCAAGGTGGCAATCTGTGTGGCGGATGTCTGAGACTGCTCTGCCAGCTTACGCACCTCATCAGCAACGACGGCAAAGCCTTTTCCATGATCGCCCGCTCTGGCTGCCTCAATAGCTGCATTCAATGCCAGCAGGTTTGTCTGATTGGAGATATCGCCGATAACCTTCGTAATTTCACCGATTTCATGAGAGCGGGCTTGCAAGGTTTGAATCATCTGGTTGGAACGCTCTACTGATTGATGAATGGAATTCATTTGCTCGCCTGTCTGCTCAACAGACTTTCGTCCTTCCTCGGCTTGCAAGGCAGATCGTTTGGCCAAATCAGCTACCGAAATCGATCGTTCAGCAATTTGGGTGATCCCTTGTGCAATTTCATCCAGGGCCACCGAATTATTTTCCAGCCCTGTAGTCTGCTTCTCTGCACCACTGGCAATTTCTTGTACAGCCTGGGACACCTGCTCACTTGCAGCAGTGGTTTGTTCCGCGCTTATTGTCAGTTCATTGGAAGAAATTGTGACATGATCTGCACTGTTCCCTACGTTCTGAATGACAGATCGCAAGTTATTCTGCATATTTTGAAAAGCCACTCCTAATTCTCCGATCTCGTCCTCGCTCTTTACTTGAATGTCCTGTGTGAGATCTCCGGCGCTCACATTTACCGCTTGTTCTTTTAACTTTAAAATCGGTTTGATGATGGAACGGATCAGGAAATAAACAATGATAATACCAATCACAAGACAACCGACAATGGTTAGTAAAGTGCTGATCAAAATCGGTCCTGCTGCATCATCGACTTCAGACAAATACAGCGTTCCGCCTATCTTCCAGCCAGTCAGCTTGTTAGTCGCATAGTTCATATATTTGAGCTGGCCCTCATACTCATACTCGTATTCACCAGTATCACTCTGAAACATGCGTGATTCAATATCTGTAATTTTGGTACCTGGTTCCTTCGTCGGATGAACAATGTAAGTATGGTTGTTGTCCAGCAATATGGCATAACCCTCATGACCTACTTTAATATTGTTCAACGTCTCTTTAATACCACTCATTTTCAGGTCAATGCCAATAACACCCGATCCATCTGACGTTGCCTTGGACACAGTAACCGTCATTTGCTTCGAGCTTGCCGAAAGATAAGGAGAACTAATTGCTGCCTTCGCTTGTTCCTTTATCGCTTTATCGTACCAAGGTCTGACTCGTGGATCATAATTATCTGGTAATTGCTTCTGTGGGTAGGTTGTAAATTTGCCGTCCTTCGTACCATAATAAATGGATTCTGTTTCAGGATGGAGTGCAATATATTGCTTAAAGAATTCTTCCAAATTCGCCGCTTGTTCCTCCGTCTCTACCCGATTGCCTTTTAGTCTTTCTGCAAAATAGTCTGCGTCATGTACCTTGGGTTCAATAGTACTATCAATAATAAAATTAGTGCGGACAATAGCCTGCTCGGCACTTTCTTCAATCTGGTTTCGAATCTGCTGACTCGCGCTTATAAACGACAAAGCCCCCACGATCATGGACGGTAAAATCAAAAATGCAATAAAGGCGACCATTAGCTTCGTTTTAAAATTTTTGCTGAGCTTCCTTGCGACTAGCCACTTTTTCCCCGATAACTTCTTCATTAATAAACATCTCCATTTCATTACCTGTATTTCCCAACCTATAGCGAACCTCTTCGTCTTGCCGATGACGACAATCACCCGACAGACTCTCTTTCACATTTTTCACATCTGCTGCTAAAACGCTTGGACATAAAAGATATAAACACGCTAGTTAAATAGGTATATGTACTTATTTTCGAAAACAGCAAGGCTGGTCGGAACCGGTTCTTTGATATAATATACCTAAAAAATATTAAAAAAAATGCAGTATAGATGTTAAGAAAGTGTTAGTTTCATCTCACTATACCTACCACTTAACATGAAAATAATCCCCCTGAAGGTAGCAAACATAGGGTCATTTTTGAAAATCGCCATATATTTTCTACTCCCAAGGGGATTAGGTTCGATCGCTTTATTCAGTTCTAATCCAACAACACCTTCAGATCTTCGAGCCTGGTAACAGGTGCCTGACAGGTAAAATGCTCACACACATATACGGCTGATTTGCCTTCCACAAGATCATAATCACGGATATAAGGAGCCGTCTCTGCAATCTCCGACTGTCCTTCATCCTTCAAAATAACGACCGTATTCGGCCTGAACCCAGCTCGAACCGCCTGAATGAACTGTACGGTCTGCGGATCATCCCTGTGACCCACAATCACAATCTCCTTCGTCGTTCCCGTCGCATACAACAACGCGCTGAGCAACGCGGAGTGGCCTGACGGGTAATGAGCAACCATACCGCCAAAAGCCTTAAACTGCTTGGCTGCATAGTTCTCCAATCCAGATTCACCCGTTAGCCGCGCAAGCCGCACAAAATTATAGGCCGCAATGCTGTTACCTGACGGAATGGCTCCGTCATCAATTTCTTTAGGCTTGGCAATGAGCTGCTCACTATCTGACCCATAAAAGAATAATCCGTCCCGTTCCTCATCCCAGAACAAATCGATCATATTTTGATTGAGCGTCAATGCCCGTTGCAGATATTGTACATCGAAGGTCGCCTGATATAGCTCGATCAAGCCCCACACATAAAAAGCATAATCATCCACATAACCGGGATAAGCTGCCTCGCCGTCCCGATAACGCGCCAACAGCCGTCCGTCCTCCTGTCTCAAATGGTTCCACAAAAACGTCTCCGCTTTCTGAGCTTGCTCTGTATATCTCGTGTCTCCAAAAGCTTGTCCTGCCTTCGCCAGTGCAGCAATCATCAATCCGTTCCACGAGGTCAAAATCTTGTCATCTTTGTGAGGATGAACCCGTTGTTCTCTGGCAGCAAACAGCTTGGCCCGTAGCTCACTAACCCGCTGCTCCAGTTCCTGCTCAGTCAAGTCATGCTTGATCCTATAGGCTTCCAGATTGATATCAATCAGGTTTGGAATGTTGTGACCTTCAAAATTGCCGTAAGGTGTAATCCCATACAAATCGTTGAAAAAGGCGGCATCCTTATCGCCTAGTACAGCCTTTACCTCAGAGTCGTCCCAGACATAGAATCTCCCCTCTTCTCCTTCGGAATCCGCATCCTCCGCCGAATAAAAGGCACCACCTGCATCCGTCATGTCCCTTGCGATATATGTAAAGATTTGTTCTGTAATCCGTCGGTACAGTTCCTTGCCTGTCACCTGCCAAGCCTCTGTATACGCGATGGCCAACAGAGCATTGTCATATAGCATTTTTTCAAAATGCGGCACCAACCACTTCTCATCCACGGAGTATCGTGAGAACCCCATGCCTATATGGTCGTAGATTCCGCCCCGGGACATCGCATCCAGCGTCTTCTCTGCCATTTCCAGTGCCTGTTGATTCCCCGTATGCTGTGCATATCGCAGCAAAAAAGACAGGTTATGCGGAGAAGGAAACTTGGGTGCTTCCCCGAAGCCGCCATATTCCTTATCGAAGGTGTGGCTGTATTCATGGAAAGCTTTAGTCAAGCTCTGTTCATCCAGTTCACCCCGATAACCCGCAAGCAAGTCCTGCCGCTCATGCTCGATCAGTACCTGCTCACTCAACTCCACCAGCTCTTCCGGCTGTTCTTTCCACCGGGTACCCACCTTGCCAAGCAGCTCCAACAGTCCGACACGGCCAAACTTCTGCTCCTTGGGCAAATACGTCCCCGCAAAAAAAGGTTTCTGATCCGGTGTCATCAATATCGTCAGTGGCCAGCCTCCATGCCCCGTCATCGTCTGGCAGATGGACATATAGATATGATCCACATCTGGACGTTCTTCACGATCCACCTTAATGGATACATAATCCCGGTTTAATACCTCAGCCACTTCTTCATCCTCGAAAGATTCTCTCCCCATTACATGGCACCAATGGCAAGTGGAATAGCCAACAGATAGGAAAATAGGCTTGTTATCACGTTTAGCCATTTCAAAAGCCTCATCTGACCAAGGGAACCAATTTACCGGATTGTGAGCATGCTGTAGCAAATACGGTGATTTTTCCTTGGATAGTCTATTCGGTTTGCTGCTCGTTGTCATGGGACATCACCACTTCCGTAGTTGAATTTTATACTTGGTACTATTTTACCCTAAATGGGTGGTAAAAGTCGGAAGAGATGAAAAAAGATAATGACTCTCAAGCATTATACTCATTAGAATTTATATCAAAGATCTCGAGAGCTTTCAGTAAGGCGTATTCACTTGTTCTGGCCCCTTCTTTGGAAAAATGTGCATCCGGAAACGCGGGCGACATATGATGGTACCCGGGATAGACATGTAATTCGACTAAGACTCCATCAAAGGCCAATTGTTTTGCAAAAAACAAGGATTCATCAATGAATAAATCAATGGTACCTATATTTATATAAGTCGGTGGTAATCCGGCCAATGACTTAGCACGAGCCGGCACATAATACTCACATACCTCCTCCTAACCCGGTTCATCCCCCAATACAGATTTCCAGCCAAAATAATTACTTTGTTTTGTCCAAATAAACTCTCCTGCGTATGGGTGCTCTGGTGCGGTACTTGTGCGATCATCTAGCATTGGCCTCATTAATCTTAGATGATGGATTTCGAATTCCTTCTGATCACGAATGTACAAGGCTAGGCCAGCCGCCAAACCGCCGCCAGCGCTGCTGCCCCCTACGGCAACTTTCTGAGTATCTATCCCTAACTCTTCCGCATGTTCAATGCACCATTTTAGGCCCGAATAACAATCCTGTAACTGACTTGGCTGTACATGCTCTGGTGCTAGGCGATAGTACACGGATACGCAACAGAAACCATGTTGTGCCGCAAGAGATGCATTAGCAGGACGATCCACGACTGGACTTCCTAAGACCATCCCGCCTCCGTGTATCGAATAATATAGAGGCATCTTATGATGCTTTGATTGTTTGGGCTTAATGATTTCGATTTGAATATCTGGACCACTAAAATAACTTGGCACAGCCTTTTTTTCTAATGTAATAGGGAACATCTGCGTTACATCTATTTGTTGCATCATTTGAGATTGATTTTTACGTGCTTCCCTTAGTGTAGATTCGGTAAGATCGGTTGTTGGTATTAAATCAACTGCACTGATAATTTCTGGATCAATCAGATGTCTACTTCTACTTTTTTGCTCCCTCATAGTAATCTTTTCCTCACTTTCTTGTTTTAAAGACAATGAATCAATACATATTTCCCTTCAATTGTTGTTGTCGTTTATATTTATATTTTAAGTTTAAAATCAGCTTTATAAATGAAAACAACGAGTTAGAATCATTCTTGACATAAAAATTATAAAAAAATGGAATGCCAAAAAAGTATTTCGGAATCTGGCTGTGGGAATGCGAAGGCACATCAAACCTTTTACCAAACAAAAAGACGCGACCGGATTGGTCGTTCATAGCGATTATCCGGTCGCGTCTTAAGCTTATCACGTTATGTCCATCTACTTTTTATGTGAATAAACAATTTTCTTAATGGTTTCGGTAGAGAGGAAAAACTCATTAGCTAATTGCTCGATACTGCTTCTATTTTGAAAAGCATTTCTGGTTGCGGCATTTCGCTGTTCTAGCAACCATCTCCCGCCACTCAAGCTTCCCCAATCCATATATTCCGTTTTTGGCTTAGGAATATACAGAGTCTCTCCTTGAACATATTTTTGGATTTCTATAATTAATTCTTGAGGTAAAACTTTGGAAGCATTCGTATATCTCAATTTTACTCGCCCCTTATTTTGATTTTTTAAAATAAGGGGCAAAGCCAAAAATATTAAAAAGCTTATTCAGCGTTAAAAATTGTTTCGCCCCATACAAAGTAACGCTTTCTTAATAATTGGCTTTGCATGAGTGTAAGAAGTCACAGACAATCCTAACAGATTCTCCATCAGTAGGCACCCCCTTTTACCTCGCAAGTATAGCATAACTTCTGCTCACCTGGGACCAGCTAAATGATATCAGCAAAAAGCAAGCGATTAAAAATTGAGCCGTTAGATAGCTGATTTTAAATACTAACCATGAATACGAACCACATAAATCTGTAGATTAATGCCACTAGCCCTACAATGCCCAACAAGCAGAAAAGTAAAAGCATAAGAACAAATTTTTTACCATCCATAACCGACTCCCCAATACTTTTTCCAGAGTGTGAGACACACTTTCTAACTTAGCTTCCGAATAAAAATTTGAAATTAAGTGCATTTATCCAGCTGAACAGGAGTCCCCGTTATCCTAAGAGCGGCTTCTAGATGTTACGGATTTACACTTTCTGCTTGGCTAGCCTGTCTTGCGTTTATTTTTTTCATTGCAAATCTTGCTATTGGCTGAGCATGGTAGGCTACACGAGTCGTGCCAATAATGATAATGTATAATCAAGCATAAGACTCATAAAGGAGCATATGAACCAGATGAACAATTTTTTGAATGAATTTGAGGAAAGATTTAGGGCAGGATTTTTGGATGATCTTAAAAGCACACTGAAAGAAGTGAAGAATGAGAAGGTTTACGCCTGTGCTTTTGGCACAGACAGCGATTTTGTCACCTTGTTTCTAGCTGTTAATACAGAGGAATCCCTTGTTAGACATATCACAAACATGAAAGCCGAAGGCCTGTGCGACAGCAAGGAAGATGAAAATTATTATAGATGGGGATTTTGCGAATATCAATATGGCGATGCAACACACTTGAATCATATTAGCAAATTTCTATATGCAACCGAAAATGTGTTTGATTATAAAGATGAAATGATAAAAATTATGGCCAAGGTAGTTAAGGAAACAGACGAGGTGCTTTTCAATCAATTTGGTCAAGCCAAAGAAGATATTATTTTTTTCGTGTCCATGACGGATGATGATATGGCCGAGGAACTCGAAGATCAGTCTGTAATTCAGATGACAAACGCCAAACTAGTTGATGGCTTCTTGCATCGTTATCAATAGAAATACAGTTTGAAATATTACACTCATTTCGTTCAGGTAGTTGCTTTAATTCGCAATTTGCTTGTCCCATGCATCGATTGATTACGTATCCTTTTCATTTGGTTTATCCCCATTAGATACGAATAAACCTATTTCTCCTCATGGTTCGAGTTGAAATAAGTTTATTTAAAGCTTTCATCCAGATGAACAGGAATTCTTACCATTCAACTTCTTCAAATAATCGGAAAACCATCTTTTTTTCAAATTCATCTAAAGTTCTAAATCCAGATATTTCTTCTTTCTTTTCTCCAAGTTTTATCAAGTCGCTATTGCTAGGTCTCCCACCTTATAATAACCTAATAGTTTATCTTGGGGTTCCCTTTTTAATGATAATTCACTTAATTTTTTTATCATTTTCTCTGTACGGAAGCCTTCTTTTCCATCTGTGTCATTGCATGATATAAGACTATGGGGTTATTATCTTCTAACAAATTTTCTAATTCACCTATTTGAACCTTCCCCTTCCGCTATCTTCTTTAATATACTTCATTTTAATCCCAGCTAAGAGCTATAAATTGGAATGACCGGGAAAATGTTTTATCAGAAATAACCACTATGATGAGTTCCACATTTCTCTTCGCAAACTACGCCGCTATCATACTCATGGTATGGGAATCCGTTTGTTTTACTGAAGCGAGACTCCGGTGCAGCTTATGATTAACGATTCCGATTACCACGTCCGGCTCCATTACATCCTGATGGGAGAGCATAACCAATGTTGCAATATCCCCCCTATGATATGCCGCTGTCAACGTTCTCAGAAAAGTTTTCGAGTTTTCACTTTCCGGTAAGGATAACTCTCCTTTGAGGAGATCCTCCTTGACTGCTTCAAGCGATTTTCGTGCCCGGTGGAGTGCAACTTTTACCGCTCCCTCCGTTGTTTTGAGCATGTCGGATGTTTCACTAATCGAAAATGCGAACACATCTCGCAGCAAAAAGACAGTTCTCTGAAGCGGTGATAGATGATTCATTAAGGACTGCAACGCTATCTCAATTTCAAAAGTTCCATGATCCGGCACAGTTACTTTCGCTTGTTCTCTATTCAATACCCGACTGTAGACTGCTTTTCTCCGTATCTCATCAATCCAGGTGTTCTTCGCAATCCGCAGCAAAAGCGCTTTGGGGTTTGTATGTTCGAAATTGTTTAACTTTCCTAATGCTTTTACCCAAGTATCCTGAGCCAATTCTTCCGCATCCCAATTTGATTTCGTAAGCGACAGACAGTAACGCTTCAGGACTGCCTGTAATTCCTCCAAGTTCTCGATGTTTATTGTATTATCTGTCATTTGTATAGAATCATCTATGCGCATAGGTCCTCTCCTCCACGGTCTTATTCTGCCCTTTCCTAGAGCAAAGCCTTTGTTACCTCCAATGTAAACGAACAAGTGGTTGTAAAAGTTACACCATTTACGCAAATCGTTTTCCCATTGAAACCTCCGTATCTTTTTACGGCCTCGGTTCGTTTACAAGGAGAAATCAACTGAAAACAGGAAATTGGGGGTATCAAAATGAGTGTTTATGTTCCTTATGTTGTTGAGCAAACTGCTCAAGGTGAAAGATCGTACGATATCTATTCCAGACTATTAAAGGATCGTATTGTGTTTGTCGGGGCAGCCATCGATGATCATTTGGCTAACAGTATTATTGCTCAATTATTGTTCCTGGCGGCAGAAGATCCGGAAAAAGAAATTTACATGTATATCAACAGCCCGGGTGGCTCTACTTCCGCAGGATTTGCCATCTATGATACGATGCAGTACATCAAACCTGATGTACACACGATATGTACGGGATTCGCTGCTTCGTTTGGCGCGATCCTGTTGCTAGCGGGCGCCAAAGGGAAACGTTCGGCGTTGCCGAACAGTGAAATCATGATCCATCAGCCGCACGGCGGCGCACAAGGTCAGGCCAGCGATATTGCGATCAGCGCAAAACGAATTTTATGGACTCGTGAAAAGGCAACCCGTATCACAGCTGAACGGACCGGACAATCTTTTGAAAAAGTCGAAAAAGATATGGACCGGGATTTTTACATGTCCGCTCAGGAGGCACTGGAATATGGTGTTATTGATCAGGTGATCACTTCTTTATAGAGTATGCTCAAACCCTAATGATCCGCAAGAAACTTTAAGAAAATATGAGGTGATATCATGTTAGCAAGTTTACAAGGTAAGGAAGTAACTATTCATTTTATAGATGGGGCAAATGTATGCGACGGGATATTGGATCAGATTGACGACAAGTTCGTTAAATATCTTACGCAATATCAAACGCTTGTTATTCCTATCACATCTATTCGCACCGTATCCATTGACATTAAGGAACGGCAACGCCATAGAGTTGGATTCGCCCCTTGAACCTATTTTAGTATGGGTGTCAATTACATTGTACGGAGGCCCTATATTATGTAAATTTTACAGGGAGTAGAAATGCTTCAGCTAAGACGTGTCGTTCGACAAACTAAAAGCTGTGATTTTGACACATCATGATGTCGATCATATAGGTTGTCTTCCTGAGATTTTGCAGGAGTGTGGCGATCATATTAAAGTCTATGCACACGAACTGGATAAGCCGTATATTCAAGGGGAGATCCCACTTTTAAAAGATAGTCACCTTGTGCATCGCCCGAAGGGCAAAGTGGACGATACCTTAATAGATGGTCAGGAACTGCCGTTTTGCGGCAGGATTCACGTCATCCATACGCCTGGGCATACACCTGGTCATATCAGTCTTTATTTAAGGCAAAGTAAGACTCTTATAGCCGGGGATTCGATGTACAGTGTAAGCGGGGTTCTCGGGGGAATTCATGTTCCGACCACACCGGATATGGATGCAGCTCGTCTTTCATTGAAAAAGTATTTAGATCTCGATATTGCATCCGTAGTTTGTTATCACGGGGGATTAAGTAATGTACATGTGAATGATCAGATATTAGGACTTAGTGGCGAGTTAATTTATAGCGAATTGAAGCAACCCCGTAAATGACCGGGGTTGCTTTTATAATGTTCATATGAATTGTATCTAATGCCCACACTTTATTGATAGACACGCACGTAATCGACTAGCATTTGGGACGGGAACTGCGTCGAGTTATTGGGAGCACCAGGCCAGTTTCCGCCGACCGCTAGGTTCAGGAGAATAAAGAACGGCTGCTGAAATTCTTCGGTGTTCCCGGTTCCGTTCTCTATATAAAATTCATTGAACTGCTGTCCGTCGACAAACCAGCGGATATACTTGGAGTCCCACTCGATGCTATACACATGGTATTGGGAAAAATCCAGATTGCCCGATACCCGCCCAAAGTCAGCGTGGCCTCCCGCATCCCAATGCACAGTACCGTTCACAGAAGGATTGTTGTTTACACGTTCCATAATGTCGATTTCTCCGCATTTCGGCCAACCTACCGAGCTGATGTTGCTGCCTAACATCCAGAAAGCTGGCCATATCCCTTGACCGGACGGTAACTTGATGCGCGCTTCTACTTTCCCATAAGTAAATTTTTTCAAGTCTTGAGTTTTGATCCGGGCAGAGGTGTAATTCATTCCGCCATAAGCTTCTTTTTGTGCCGTAATCACCAGATTGCCTCCGGTAACCTGCAAATTCTGCGTACGGTTGGTATAGTACTGCAGTTCATTGTTTCCCCATCCGCCGCTTCCGGTACCGATTTCAGGGGTCCAATTGGACCGGTTTAACGAAGTTCCATTAAATTCGTCGCTCCACACAAGATTCGAGTTCGGTGCTGCGCTTGTATGCATTTCTGGAAGCAGAACGATTAGGAGACTGAGCAGCGCAACCGCACATAATCCTTTTCTTAGCATTAGTTCCCTCCTCAATAATAATAATCCAGGTTCTTAGACACTTCAGAAAAATAAGCCTTCAAGCGGTATTGACCATTGAAACGGGGATCACCTCTCTTTATATTTTTCTTCTTGGACAGCTCATAAGTTAGAATCGTAGATAGACGATTGAAAAAATATACCGCTCAAGCAGGAGTATAATGGAAACAAAATCCATATTCAACCTATATTTAAGTTTTTTTCACAAAAATCACTTCCCCATCTAGATAAAGTCGGTCTTTATAAATCAATAAGAAATTTAACAGCCATTAAAACAAACGTAGTAGCACGTATCGCACCGGACACGGTGTAGCGCTGGCGGTCATCTACGATTACCAGAAGACACGTGGCGGCGAGCATCCACAAATCTTCTTATCCGGAGGAAACCTTCCCCCTCAATTCCGTACAACTCATAGCGATGTCGCCACTTCACTAAGGTGGTAACGCTGTGTTATGTTTTTTTGCTACTTCCACACGGCTGCTCTGTCCTGCTTTTAACTCCTGTATGATGGCTAGTTTCTCAATCGCATTGTATTCGTTTTTCTTAGACAAAATAAAACTCCCCTTCAAGCAGCGGTTTATTTATTAAACCTGTCTACTTGAAGGGGAGCATATCAAAATCGGTACTCTGTTCCGTAATTTATAATAGCGAGGTTACGAACTTCACCTCCGGAAAGCGGTTATCCGGTCCTTTCATTAAGATTCCGCCTTGATTTTTCAGATACCTATCGAAGAAATCCAGCATATAGGCATTGATAACGGAGTTCGCTCTTTCGGGCGCAATCTTTCCTGTAATGCCCAGCATTTTGAAAATCGGAGAAATGAACTGTACGTCGGTAAAATTCAAATGCTCCGTATTTTCGATATAGAGGACTTGTCCTCCTTCGTCGACCGTTTCGCGCATCCGTTCAAGCTCCAACTTTTTATCTTCCGTTACTTGATCCTCCCACTCTCTTGTTGATCCCATACGGTTAAGCTCTGCATCCGTGTAGACCCGGTTATCCATCACCATTTTCAATTTTTCGAAATAGCTTTCCGAGTTGATGAACAAAAACGGCTTTCGTAGACCCTCTCTGTCACGCAGTCGATAAAGCCCTCCATCAAGGTCTATTCCAGCCGTGATTCGCGGATCATAAGAAGCGTCATAGGCCGTCGCTCCGCCGATGGAATGACCGAACGTCCCGACATGACCGAGATCAATCCTCCCTTTTAGATGACTTGGAATCAACCCCGATTGGATGAGCTCGAATTGGTCCAACGCAAACGCCACATCGCCGGTTAAAACTTTTCCCAACTTGTCGCGATTTCCTCTACTCGTCTGGTAATCATGGTCGGGCGAGAATAAGTCGTTGGTTGTGCTGGTCGTGATTCGCCCGTCCGGAAACTCGGTTGCAAATGTATTGTAGGTATGGTCGATCACTGCCACGATATATCCATGACTCGCGAGATTTTCGGCTTGCGACGTGTGAAGAAACCTGGAAGAGCCGTTGCCGGGATTCGCAAGGATCAGCGGGTATGAAGTCTGTGCCGAAGAGACTTCGGCCCCCGAATAAGCATGACTGGATACGTACTTCAGGTGTTGAAACGTAAACTCGGGAAGGCCATAGTCTGCGGCCATATAACGTAAAATCTGGGTATCGGGAATAAAGGGAGCGTACTTGCCGGTGCTAGCTTGAGCCGGATACCAGACCTGAACCATCAATTCTCTCTTACCCTCTCTGGCTTCGTCGAAAATCTCTTCCCTATTTGTATCCACGAAATGAAAAGTTTGCGTTCCTACCTTAAATTCGCCTGTCGGTTCAGGTAGTTTAAATACAGGAAAAGCATACATGAGGCCCGCTGTTGCGACCAGCATTATTGCTATAGCGGTATAAGCTGAACCCAACATGAATCGTGTAATTTTTTTGGGGCCGGTTTTTTTAAAAGAGCTATAACCTGAAATGGCTAAAAAAATGATCGTTATGCAATATGGGAAAAATAGCTGAACTCTGTATCCTTCCACCGTCCAATGAATGACCAGTAAAAGTGTGGCAACCCCGCTTGCAACGAATACTGGAATTCTACGCCGTCCTTTTTTTAATAGTACGGTTAATACAAATAAGCCGATGTTTGACAATAAAAGCAACAGTTCAAACAGCCTCATCTCGATTCTCCTTTCAAAAAATTTCTATTTTCGTTTGTTCTAATCTTATCCTGCCAGGCTGGCCTAAGCTATCGATTTGCCTTACATCAACCTAACAATTTTGTAATTCGATCTTGCGGTATTGGAAGACTCGTAAAACCAAGGATGAATCAGGAAATACCAATAAGTATGTGGTTAATACATCACAGACTTATAACGACTATGGTAGTATCACAAGCGCTGTTGACGTGTTGGGTGTACCAACATGATGCAACGTCGCATTTACTTGTTGGTGGCTCGAAACCAATTTCTGCGACTCAAACACAATATACGGAATATGTACGTGATGCAGTTCACGGCAATGTGACAAAAATTCGTGTTCGTGAAGTCCGATATTATGGAAATTTCACAGGAAGTAGAAAATGCTTCAGCTAAGACGTGTCGTTCGACAAACTAAAAGCTGTGATTTTGACGCATCAAGATGTGGATCTTATAGGAAGTCTTCCTGAGATTTTGCAGGAGTGTGGCAATCATATCAAAGTCTATGCACACGAACTAGATAAGCCGTATATTCAGGGGGATATCCCCCTTTTAAAAGATAGTCACCTTGAGATCCCTCGAAAGGCAAAGTAAGACTCTTATTGCCGGGGATTCGATGTACAGTGTAAACGGGATTCTGGGGGGGATTCATGTCCCGACCACACCGGATGTGGGTGCAGCTCGTCTCTCATTGAAAAAGTATTTAGATCTCGACATTACATCCGTAGTTTGTTATCACGGGGGATTAAGTAATGTACATGTGAATGATCAGATATTAGGACTTACCCAAGGATTATAAAGTTAAAGTTCCAGCAAGCTACCTTTTCGTGAAACGATGTTGTTAGCGTAGAAGAATTGAACCAGTGCTTCAATTCTCCTACTGTTTCCTCCCTTCAACCCCTTCTTTAAAGTTTATTTCTGCAACCCATTGATGATTTATCAGTCATAAAAACATCACTCCACGCGTGCTAACTTGTATATAGATCAGACTTTAACTGATTAAAAATGTATTCTTGCATTTGATCTAAAAGAAGAATGATGTTAGTATCTTTGCCATTTTTCAAAACCCACTGAATAGACGTCATTGAGTTAGCAGCATATAGTTCAGCTAAATACTCCAATGCGATCGAAGTTGAAGAATTCTGTTGCTTTAAATAATCTAAACAAGTCCGAAACAAAATTTGTTCAAATTCTTTACGTAAATCGGCGGATATTTCATGAACGGTTAACAATGTTGAAATTTCCATCTTATTTTTAATCATTTGATCGGTTACAAGTTCTATGGCGTTTGCCACCTTGCCATCTTCCATGGAATCAAAACGCTGCTCAATTTCAACTTTAAAATCAGAAGCATACTGTTTAACTATCTTTTCTAGCAAGTCGTACTTATCCAAATAATGACTATAAAACGTAGAACGTCCGATAAGGGATTGATCACAAATTTTTTTGATCGTAATATCTTTAAAATCATGTTGTTGGAGTAATTCAATGAAAGCTCGCTCAATAGCTATTTTTGTTTTATAAATTCTGATATCTTCATTCATTTAACCACTTGCTCCTTATGTGTAAGTTTTCGAACACTTCATATATACCGTGTAAGATATCTTACAGATTATGCGATACTAATTATTTTTTATGTAGTAACTATACTCTATAGTAAGCACATACCCAAATTGAAGGAGGACAATATATGTTTAAATCCTATGTCCATAACGAACAGTTCAATCTTCAAATTAATCGTTTTATCAATGATTATTATCAAGAAGATGATCGAGCACAAGCTGACTTAGAAAAAATGATTCCGAAATTAAAAGACACCCATAGCTGGTATGAAGCTTGGCTCAATTTTGCAAGGGAACGCGAAGACAGCAAGGACTATGACTTAGCCTCAGTCTACTATCAAGCTGCAGAATTTTATCTTGCAACCACAGACCCCAATAAAGAAAAAATGTATCGAAAATATAGAGATACCTTCTATAAAGGCTTTCATGATTTTGATTATGAATCCTACCAAATTCCATATGAAGATTCCTATCTTCCTGCTGTAAAATTGTTGACGCCTGGAGCTACGAAAACATTACTTGTCTTTGGTGGGTATGATTCTTACATGGAAGAGATGCTTAAAATGATGAAATTCATGAAGGGAATTAATTACAATATTATTGTATTTGATGGTCCAGGCCAAGGAACTGCATTAAAAAACGGCCTAAAATTCATTCACAACTGGGAAAAGCCCATATCAACGGTGATTGATTATTTCAAACTAGATCGTGCAAGTCTCGTAGGTGCTTCTTGGGGAGGATATTTAGCTATGCGTGCGGCAGCCTTCGAAAAGAGAATCGATAAAGTAGTTGCTTTTAACATTTTCTATTGTGGTTTAGATGCCTTAAAAATGGGAATGCCAGAAGAAACTTACCAAAGCATAGTGCAGCTAGTCGAACGTAATGAAGTAGATCAAGTGAATTCATTATTCGAACAGATGATGACTCACAATATTGATTTGCATTGGAAGATTACCAAAGGGATGGAAAACACCGGTGAAGCAACGCCTTTTGATCTCATTAAAAATTTCGAAAAGCACACGATGCACGGCATTGGGGCATTCATTAATCAAGATGTTCTTTTACTAGCTGGAGAAGATGATCAATACGTACCTATTAGCCGACTCGCACAAATCCAACAAGAATTAATCAATGCTGCGTCCATTACAACCAAAGTATTTACTAAAGAAACAGGTGGCGAGCAACACTGCCAAGCAGGTCACAGGGAGTTAGCATTTAATGAAATGAAGAAGTTCCTATAACAACTGTAAATATATATTTTTTTTATACGCAACATGCCCATCAAAAAATCGTAGTTCCATAGCTTCAATCGTTGTTATCCCATTGGCAAGTAAAAACCGACTCCAATTATGGAGTCGGTTTAGTCCATTCATTTCCCCCTGTTATCTCAATGGAGAAGTCCGTAATTTCCTCTGAGCTTTTCAATTCATGCGGCCTAGCATGGTTAGATTTTCGAACCGAAGAACCTTGAAGGAGCGCAAGAAACGAACTTAGATGTCTATCGGCCCTTAATTTCCATTATTTAACATCTGATAGATCCAGGGAGTTAAGTCCACAGCTTCAAACCCTCTTGTTTGTCACTGCAAGTTTAAATAATCAAAATCAACAAAACCACCCGTTGATTTAGTAGCATAATTGAACAAAGCAAAACGGTATCCCATAAAGTGAGGGATTGTATATGACATCGGAAGTGTGTTGCCTATAGCCGTCCAATTTGTGCCGTTAAGACTGTAGTAGAAATATGCTTTATCCATCTGATTTGTAAAATCACATATAAGCTTAAGATATACTCTGTTCTGGGTGAAAGGGACACTTGCCACTTCAGTCATTGCTCCAGAGCTGGCATTCACCATAACAATGGATTTGGAGGTCCCGTTCATCTTTATGCCTACAAATCCATAATTAGCCTGAAAAGCTGCAAGACCGGAATAGTCTCCGTCCTTCATCCCGCTTGTTTCCATTGCAATGATTCCTGTACTTTTCGGTCCAAATGTCCTTTGGGTAAGCGTATTTCTGGCATCCAGAATACTTTTACTCACTTTCCCTGTAGTCATTCTCATAAATCCAGGACGCTGTGTAAGGGACCAATGAGTATTGTCAGGATTGTGGTTCCATTGCCACTCCTTTTTAAGAGTCGCTTCAGAAGACGAGGTTCCTGTAAACGAAACATCGTCCACATAGAAATTCATCAAATCACTGGTTGGGTCTGGGGTTGAACTGTAGGGTGTCTCAATGAAAATAAACGTTTGTGAGAGGTCGGCATCTGCCGGAAGTGTATATGTTCCTTGAATTGTGCCCCATTGGCCCTTGGTTAGCGTGGTGGACCCAAGAATCGATATACCTGTGTAACTTGGACCATTCTGAATACCAAAATTAAATTGCTTAGTGGCAGGACCTTCAGTGTATTTAACCTTTGCAGAAAAATTATACATTCCGCCGGCTGTTACTTTTCCGGTAATTACTTGTCTTGGACCAGCAGCTGTTTGTTGTCTACCGCTGACAAACAAGCTTTTTGAGCCGATGTAATAGTCTGTAGTGGTTGCTGCAACAAATGCAGTGTTATTATTCGTCCACGGGCTTATGGTGGCATTTTCAAATCCACCGTTTGCAATAAGCTGACTGGAGGCTTGAGAAGATGAAAACTCATCAGACGCATAGACCTTCTTTTCGGGATAACCTTCAACAGGAACATCCATCGTAAGAGGAACCTTACCGTTAACACCGAATACCGGCCAATTATTTAACCATGTAACCGGAACAAGATACGGCATACGTCCAATTGCTCCGCTGTCTTTAAACAGCATAGCATACCAGGAGCCAGAAGGAGTATCAACAATTCCCCCCTGTGCAATACCTGAATCATTCAATGACACCTGACCTGTATAGGGTCCTGTCAAGCTACTTGCACGATAGGTTAATTGTGTGCGGTTGCCTCCCGATGGCCAGCATATAAGAAATATATAGTACATTCCCTTGATCTTTTGTATGTGCGCGCCTTCAGCCTTGACTATGAAGCTGGAACCGGCAATATTACTAGCAGCGGAAATAATCACCTGATTAAGTCCCCCTGGCTTGATAGCCTTTGCATCTGCAGTAAGCTCAATAATGCTGATATTATCACTGCCATAAACCAAGAATACACGTCCATTATCAAACAGCAGCGATGCGTCATGATAATAGTTGTCAAGCACTGATGATGTCCATGGACCAGTTTCTATATTGCTGGTTTGATAGATGTATGTTTTGCCGGTAGAATTGGAGCCAAAGGACACATAGTAGATGCCGTTATAATATCTAAGGCTGCTTGCCCACGAGCCTTTTCCATATTCGTTCTGCCCGTTGTTAAGATTTTGTGCGTCATTGTTGGCATACGTATCGTAAACATAATTTACGATTTCCCAATTGACGAGATCATAAGATTTCATGATCGGAACTCCAGGATTCATGTGCATGGTCGTGCTAGTCATATAAAAAGTATTACCTACCCTGATAACATCGTTGTCTGGAGAATCAGCATGTATAAACGGGTTTGTAAAAGTAGTAGCTGCAAATACAGAAGTATTGGACATCATACTCATGAATAATGGTAAAACTAATAAAAGCACACTTATCCTCCTATACATATTAGAATCGCCCCTAATCTTTGATAGGTTCAAAAGCTTTTAGTTTTAGTTAATTAAATTGTAAATAATCCACATAGGCATCCCAAGTCCCGTTATCGGTGGTTACGATCAGTCTGACCTCTTGATTTCCGGTTACATGGGTGATATTAGACAAGGTTTGGACCGTCGGCGTAGTTCCCGTAAAATAAAAGGAGCCAACTGTGGTTCCTCCTATTTGCAAGTTTACTCTGGCGGTACTGGAGTTATTCGAAGCACCCCTGACTGAAATACTATGAATAGAGTTGGCAAAATACTGAGTGTATGCACTATAATCATCATTGGCGTATAAAGCGACCCCATTGAAAGGAGAACTGATCTTCCCAGCGTAAGTACCACCGAGAGTCATATCCTCAGCTTCAACCCTTGTTCCAGTAGTATTGGGTGTAAACTGCCAGTAATCAATATTAAATAAGTTACCAGTCCCTGTTCCGGTAAGCACTAAGAAAACCTTGTGGACTCCTGTTGCATTGCTTACAGTGGTTTCGACTTCCTTCCAGGTCTGTGTTCCTCCAGTAGAACTGACATTAAGAGTTCCAACCAGAGGACCCGTTGCACTGTCCAGACGTATTTCTATTTTACCGCCTGCATTGGACGCTATGTTTGTTTTAAACGTCTTGGCTCCACCGCTACCAAAGTCGGCATTTCCTACAGCGATCCAATCTCCATTGTGTACGTTTGTCACATTCAGATTACTAATGGGACCGCCGCTGGCTTGAGTAGGCTCGGTTGTGACTCCCGCTTGCCACGCCATGGACTCTGCTTCCACTCTGGTATACGGATTCAGATTGGAGAACTGAGCGATTCCTGTCATATTCCCCTGCACTTCAGCGATACTTCCATCTCCATTATGCGTCAGCTTATTAATATGCGGGGAGCGATAGCCTTTCCCAGCTCCAATTTGAGCCTTGCTGACCGTCTGGGCATGGTACACCACATACCATTCATTCTTAAAGTTAAATACAGCGTGATGGTTGTTGCCGCCCACACCGAAGAACGTATACGGATTTTTCAGGAAATGCCCTTTATAAGTAAAGGGACCCATCGGGCTGTCGCTGACCATGTAGCCAATTTCACCTGCAGGGTACTGTGGCGGGTGTGTCCCGGCAAAGTTGATACAGTAGGAATAGTAGTACTTTCCGTTATACTTATGAAGGCCCGAATCTTCAAACAGGTACGGGGCATCAATGGTGGTAGCGCTCCCAATAACGCTGGTCATATCTGCGCCCAATTTGATGACTCTGGCAGTTTTCGGATTCGCAATGGAGGCCGGATCGGATTCGTTCGGAATGCCGCCGCCGCTATACAAGTACCCTGTGCCATCATCATCCACCAGCACAGCCGGATCAAAAAGCCAGGTTACACCAGCCATTCCCGGCGTATTATGTGTCACAAGAGCTCTGCCCAGGGGGTCTGTCCAAGGGCCGATCGGCGTGTCTGCGGTCAGAACGCCAATGCCGGCTCCACCATTGGCAAAATAGAGAAAGAATTTATCTTTGCCATTGATTTTTTTTTGCGCAATGGCCGGAGCCCAGGAGTTGCCGGCCCACTTGGCAATGCCTCTGCCGTTGTTCTTGTTGTTCGCACCGGCAACCGGAATGGCACCGTGATCCGTCCAGTTCACCATGTCCGCGGAAGAGATGACCTGGATGCGATCCAGTCCGCTGAAGTCATTGTCTTTAATCGAGCCGTCATTGTTATACACATACGTATCACTGGACATATAGATATAGACTCTTCCATCATAGACCAACGCATAGGGATCAGCGCCCAATTTATGGTCCATAAGAGGATTCGAATTCCCTGGAAGCTTTGCAATTGCATTGTTAGCAGCATGTACAGGTACCATTGGTAAACAACTCAGCAATAATGTAAAAGCTAATAAAAACACCGAAAATTTTTTAATCATAAACATATTCCTCCATTTTTATATATTATGTCTATTAAAAGTTTACAAATTGCCTATGCATAGATTTAATTAGTAATTTTGTATCCTATTTGAAGGTTGGTGCTCCGAAACTTGGACTTGTAACATTTTCAGCAGATATTATAGCCTCCCCTCTAAATATGTAAACGCTTTCATTTTACGGTGGAGACTCGAATCAAGCCGAATTAGCCAGTTCATCATTTTTATTTTCGCCCAATAAATTTCAGTTAATAGCTTTTTATAATTACCTTGGTTACGATACATACAGCAAACTGCGTTGCACGGGTTCCAGGCATTCTTTTGGATATCAGCGCCTTAATTCACCGATGGCAAGCCATAACAGTCGTCTTCATGCAAGATGGTGCTCTTCGAGCTGTTTGTGCTCAAATGTCAATCCCCAAAGTTCAAGGTGCTCAAATATAGTGTCTGGTTCATAGGCAACCCTGTATATTAACGAACTACCGATCGTATTCCCAAATTCCCCTCCCTTCTTTTTCATTACACGTACCGATTGAAAACTTTAACTTTAGAGTTGAACTTGAAAGCTTTTACACAATTACAAAGGAATATTATGTCGTTAGTAAGCGTTGAAGCGAATTTTAGGCTACACATTCGGGAAAACGATATCCAGGAATATAATACCATAAACGCCACTTTGGAACAAGTGGTCGATACTATTGGGCATCATTCCTGCATGGTTCGCCAAGGCTTTATCCTTCCGGGGAGAGCAAAGCATGCGATTCTAATCGTTGCCGGGGAGAAATGCCAAGATCGACAACAAGAAGTGTCGGCTTCTGTCCTTTAACAGACCGTTCAAATTGGGCGACAGCTTTGCAACTTGTGGAGTATGCTAATAATTCCAGGCTGTTGCGAAGCTTATATTCATGCCATTTTATGCGACTAGTTCTAACCAGAATAGCCATCAACCATGAGTTATCTTACAATTCAAACTTCAATCTATAAATAACATTTATCCCCTCTCATTAATGCCCGATCCTTTTCTTTTAGTCGCGGATATGCGTAACAGTAACCATATTCAACGATCCAAGCCAAACTGTTTTCACTAACATTTTTAGATCAAGGATATTTAGGTGTTCAATGAAATTGGGTTTAATATTAAACGGATTGTTACGGAGTCCAAGCGCACTAGCATCGATAACGATTGTCTTTACCTGTCTAAACCTACGATGTTTGCTTTTTGCCTTCTGGACCTCAACAACACACCTAAACTTTCAAAATGAATTGAATACAAACGCTCTACAGCTTGAATAAGTATTCTATTCATTTGGTCCACCTCCATTAGATATGAAAAAAACTTATTTCTCCTCATGGTTCGAGGTGAAATAAGTTTTGAATTAAGTGCATTCAGACGAACAGGAGGCATTACCATTCGATTTCTTCACATAAACGGAAAACCATCTTTTTTTCAAATTCGTCTAATATCTTAAACCCAGTCATCTCATCTTCTTTTTCTCCAAGTTTTATCATAGTAGCTATTGCTAAGTCTCCTACTTTATAATGACCTATCAGCTTATCTTGATGTTCCCTTTTTAAAGATAATCCATTTAATTTTTTAAATATTTCCTCTGTACGAATACCTTCTTTTCCGATATGTGTCATTGCATGATATAAAACTATGGGGTTCTTTTCTTCTAGCAAATTTTCTAACTCATCTATTGAACATTTTCCTTCTTCAATTTTTTTAATATATTCATTTTATTCCACCTTTAAACTGATATTAATTAATGTTCCAAACTGTAAATACTCGCCCCAACTTGAACAAGATCAGGAGATGCTAACTTGCCAATGCATATTCCAATATTTTTCCTTTCAGCCATTGAAGTTGAAATTTGAACAGAGCTAACGCTTAATACCGTCTCAATTTGATTTGCATTTTTAATAAGAATTTTATCACCTATGATTTTTTTTATTTCTGGGTAGGTTAAATGGTCTAATCCTTTGTTTGTTCCTACTATAATTGTACCTTCATCTTTTGACTCAAAAGTTAAACTAACATCCATTATTTTTTCCATTTTAAACGTTACCCCTTTATCGTTCTTCAATATAAAGTTCTCCCTTAACATCACCTATACGCAAATCAGCACTTTTTAATCGGGTTATGGCATCCCTCAGTAGCGTCATCCTTTCTATTGATGTTAAATCGGGAGCGAACCTTGCAGCTCTTATACTAGCTTGGGCTTCATCTAGAGCAAAATTTCTTTTAAATGCATCTGGAGCAACATCATATAATTCAAATGCTCTCCCTGCCTTATATGCCTCATAGTGTCCCACAATTTCATGTGCAATCGTTGCCTTGGCTGACACACGTGAGTTAGCACTTAAGGTTCCAACTCCTGTATGCTCTGCTGGTAATACATCTGTATTTATAATAAATCTATCGTACATCATACCTGTATTCCACTCATCATAAAAACCAGGTCTACTCATTATTATATTATCTTCGGGAAAATCCAACGATTTAGTATACTGAATAATCTCCGTTTTCTGGACATCTGTTAATGGCAATTCATTACGCAAACCGTCCGAAGAAATTTGTCGTAAGTCCACTGCGCCCTCATACTTAACCGATGATTTCAAACTAATCTTAGGTTTGATTACTGAACTAACTCCTCCAAATAATCCTGCTGTACCGATCATATTAGCCCAGTGTTCTTTTGACCATGCATTTGTGGGATTAAATGCTCCCTGAATCATGCCCGTTACACCAAATGTACCGAAATTGAGCATATCATTCCATGAATCGTTTTGTTTAGCTGCCCGTTCCATGTACCCTTGATACATTCCCTTCGGAATGCCGTACGACATATAATCTAGGAAGCTCCATACTGAATCAAATTTTTTCTCATATCGTTCTGAATTAGCTGCTACAAAATCCTGACCAAGCTCCGTTAAGCTATCCGCCGATTTCTGGAGCGCATTTCGTGTATCTGCAACAGGAACTGCGCAAGTATTCGGTGGAGGTGGCAAGCAACCTGGGTCTAGATTCCCATCCTCCATCATATCTGCTAATCTAAATTTATTTGCATGCTGCCGTAGTTCTCTAGCAATCGAATCTGTTAGTGTAACAAAGTCAGCCATATTCTTCTGAGATGTTTGGAAACTATAATAGAATTGCTCCTTTGTTATCCCCTCCCAAAATCGTTCCATAAACGAAATTTGCTGCGATAACTGACTATTCATTTGCATCGCCGTTTGCTGCGCAAGCTCAAATTTCTTAGAGACAGTTATAAGTTGTTCAGGTGTCACTTTAATTGTTGTCATAATTTACCTCGGTTGAGTTCATTAAGACATAATAACATTATTCAAATTTATGGAAAACCATCTTTATTACTAATTGTTATATGAATTAGAAGACTTAATCCCTACGACCTCTGACTTATATTTATTAAATACAGCTCCTCCTCATTATAAAGAAGTACCTTTCTAATGCCTCATCTTCAGCAGAATATTCGAAATATATATCTTATTTTAGTCAATTTACATCAAGGTAATCTCCCTAAGGAGCAGCACGCTATGACTAAGGGTTATCGAAAATTTTTATTGGAATATGGTTACCAGGAGGACTTAGTCGACGAAAAAGCAACCAGCCTTGCGGTGGAGGAATATTTGGAAACAGTTCGTCAGAATCGTCAGATTGGCTTTGTACGTCGGGAAGCAGCAATTACTTAGGCGTATTCATATAGAGAGCATCAATCGACAAATGAAATATCCAAGCAAACGGAGAACATCGCCACATACAACGTGAACAGGGAGGCAAAGCTTCAGGCTAAAGATCGGCTGCTGGAGCTTGCAATGAGCAAATTGTCCAGTATACAACGAGAGGTTATCCAGCGCAGTTATTTGGATGATGAGGAGAGTTTGATTACATTAGTTGCGGGGAAATGGGGATTAGCGAGGGCACGTTTAGGAGGATCAAGATCGAGGTATTGAGTATTTTAGCTGCTGCATTGAGACTGGAAGTGATTAAATAACAAACAAACAATGGAAGTGAAGTTGTTTGCTAAGCCAATAGAAGCAGTGGTTATATCAACACGTACGACGAATAACTAAAAAGGGTGGAGTTGATATAGTTTATCAACTCCACCCTTTTTCTGTGTGTGACGAGTTCAGTCTCTTTTCTTGGTACCGCTTTTTACTGTAAAAAACAACAATGATAAAAAGAATAGAGCCTGTGAAGTTTTAACCATCAACCTGATTCCTTCACCGGAATCTTTTATATCAAACAAAATATCAGCTATGGATACCAAACCTGTAGTAATAAGTATAATCAATGCGAGTATGTACACGTTTAGTCCCCCTTTTTTCCGATTTTACAGCAAGAAGAAGACAATAGCTCTGGATGCGGGTTCGGCCAACCACGCAGGCAACCCAACATATTTTAAGGCGTAAGCAAGACCGTCCTCTGCTGTGCCTGTGAAATCTACCATGATATCCAAAGCTTGCATTATTACTTGATAACCAAGATAATATTTCAAAGTTTCTTTTGCACCGTCGGTCAAAAGTGGTATCTTATCTACATAAATTTTTATCTGTTCATTCCAAGCACGTGATCCAATATTTTTCAGTTTAGAAATTAATTCTAACGCTACTTCCTTTGCGAACTTTGATCTCCAGCCTTGTGTACTTACTTCCCCAGATGGACGTTGAGTATCGACCATTCCAAGATTAGTGCCTACAGTTTTGAAAAGGTCATCATAATCAACTTGTCTTAATTCTTGCTCTACTCTTTCATCAACAATTCCATTTTCCAAGTCTATCTTAGTCTCTGAAGTTATAGAAGATTCTACGTTGTTTACAGCTTGAGCATTAGCGAAAGCAGGAAGTGTAAACGATGATAACATAAGAGCTGATAATGACGCGATACCCAATTGCTTAAACTTTTGCATAAAATCAATCCTCTCTTCATATATTTGGTATTTTCATCGATATACTAACATGAATTATATATACTTGTAAAATAGAGGGATATAGTAGTTGTTTTTTCCTGTAATAATATCTATTCATAGTATTTGGACAATAAATGGTTATTATAACCTGTGAAAAGAGACTGTTTATTAAATAACTTTTGACCGAATGATGGCCGTTCGTTAGACTTTTAGCATGATATATTTATATCATGGAAAATTAAATAAGGAACACCCCGCCGCTTTCGAGCCTCGGTGAACCAGGTCGGCCAATGTGCCGGCCTTTTGATTTTTCAACAAACCAAATTAGGGAACATAAATCATGTCTACAGAAGCAAGCGCAGTAAGAAACGGTGGGTGCGCATATTTGGTAAAAATATTGAGTCTCAAAATCATATACTTCAAACAATAAATGGATGCACATACGTTTGTTCCCTTCATGCTCTAAACCTAAATGAAATCCTCCGACTAAATAGCGAAATATTCGCTAAAAATAAATAGCGATTATTTCGCTGGGATATTCTTGGTTTGGAGGTGAGAAGATGTACCAAAGAATCCGAGATTTGCGTGAAGATAGAGATTTGACTCAAACCCAAATGGCTGAATATTTGAATTGTAGTCAACGAATTTATAGCAATTACGAACGCGGCGATGTTGATATTCCTACAAGGATTCTAATCAAACTAGCTGATTTCCATAACACAAGCACAGACTACTTGTTAAACAGAACGAAACAAAAAAAACCTTATCCGGCAGGCTAGCTACTTTTAGAAATAAAAAAGGTAACTCCTCATGAAGGAGCTACCTTTCAAATTTTTTTTATAATCGCCCCCTACAATCTTCTGAACTACCTATTTCAACTCTTCTTTCCCGTCAAATACTTCAATCATTATTAGTGCCCCCATTTTATAACCCTCAATATAAGCCGAAGCGGACAATAAGGAAATTAAAACATCTTGTAAATCCGAAAGCTCTTCAATTAATTTGTAATCTTGTTCTGGCAATTTTGTTTTGAGGGCTTCCTCAGCATCGGCTATTCTCTGAGAGACCAGTTCAAACTCAGTGTCTTTCGATTTGATTCGTTCACTTGGGTTACATTTTCCGTAATAAAAGTTCTCCAAGATACTCATGTTCTACTCCTTCATGATATGTATTATTAACCCCCTGACTAATTTTAGCGAATTATTCGCTAAAAATCAATAGCGATTATTTCGCTAAGATATTCTTAGTTCGAGGTGAATAAGATGTATCAACGGATTCGAGATTTACGTGAAGATAAGGATTTGACTCAAACTCAAATGGCCGATTATCTGAATTGTAGCCAGCGGATATACAGCAATTATGAACGTGGGGAAATAGACATTCCAACGGAGATTTTAATTAGACTAGCTAATTTCCACCATACAAGCACAGACTATTTACTAAATAGAACGAAACAAATAAAGCCCTACCCGGCGGGATAACATTCCTAAGAAATAAATATAGGCTTAATCTAATTGTGCATTGTTTCAATAAATGTTTTTCAACCAACGCAAAATTCTCTTTTATTGTAGATTTCCCATCCTCCGTAATCAGTTTTACACCAAGAGTATGGGTCATTTTATTGGCTTTACGAAGGAACGAAGAAGGACCATCATAGTATAGTCTATGTACATACCCAACTCCCCTTAGGCGACAAGCCGTTCGCAGACACAGAGCATCAGTTGCTACTAGTTCTGGAGGATGGCGAAGTCGAACTACAGGCTGTCCAGTCTGGTGCGTATTGCACCTCATTTTTATAGTAAGATTGAATGCAAACACAAAGAGCATTGCCCTGTCGACAACATCGGCCTGGACAATGCTCCTTATTTTATTGCAACTGCCCTTGGGACAGCATCTTCTGTGCATTAAAGTTAGAAGTCATAACAAGAAAATTTTAAAAAAATCTCCACTAATTACCATATTACTGTGGAGGGAACGAATACTTTTTGCCACCCCAAGCCACGAGAAGCGCAAGGAATAAGAGTATGAATAACGCCCATGAAAATGATCCCGCACCAAAAGTTTCAAGTAAAATACCCCCAGCCATCCCACCGCCAGCGATAGCCAGATTCCATACGGTCGTGTTAATCGGCATAACCATATCCACTTTGCTCTCCCCTGCAGCCTGAGCAAGCGCCGTTTGCAACAGCGTTGCTGCGCCACCGAAAGTTAAACCCCATACCGTAACAATGATATAGATCATAAGGACATTGGAGTTGCTAAAGCTCATGGCAATAGAAATTAAGACGAAGGAAATAAGACTAATCAAAACAAGCTTACGCAGCCAACGGTCGATGAATACGCCAGTTATCCATATACCTACGAGAGCAGCAATGCCAAAGAAAGCCAGCGCCAGACCCACTCTCTCACCCATCCCATTGGAGGCAAGGAATGGAGCAATATAAGTATAGAGAATATTATGGGCTGTCATCCAGGTCAGAACAACTAATAGTATGGGCCGAATCCCCGGTGTAAGGAAGACTGCATAGATCGAAGTTTGCTTATCGGAGGACTGTCCCGGATAGTCCGGCACCTTCCAAAGCACCCACACAATCAATATAACAGTCAGTAGTGACATAATTCCAAAAACAGAACGCCAACCCATGAGGTTCCCCAGAAACGTCCCCGCTGGGACACCAATAGCCAAGGCGATCGGCGTTCCAACCATGGCAACGGCCATCCCCCTCCCCTTCAATGTAGCAGATACCATGCGGAGAGCGTAACCGCCGATCATCCCCCATAGAACTCCAGCCGAAACTCCTGCCAGTAGACGGGCAGCCAGCGTCAGTATGTAGCTGGAAGAAATCGCGGTGACACTGTTAAAAACCAGGAACCCGCAAATAGCCAGAAGTAACAGCGGACGCCTCCGCCATTGGCGGGTAACTATAGCTACAGGGATGGCAGCCACTAGGGAACCGATGGCATAGACAGTGACCAGTTGACCCGCCATTGCCTCTGAAATATAAAGTCCCTTGCTTATTTGCGGAAGCAAACCAGCCGGAATCGTTTCCGTCATAATACAGATGAATCCTGTCATAGCCAAAGCAAGCAGACCAAGCCAGGGAAAGCGCTCAGAGGAGGCGGAAGAAGCAATCTTTACAGTAGTAGAAGAGTTATTGCTGGACATTAGCGCAGCTCCTTAAAATTGATTTCAAAACAAGTTCAAGCGAAAAATCAAGCATATATGCCAATGATTTGCTCTCCTTTTATTTTACTTATGGATCGATCAATCCACATTTTAAAGATACCTCTCTGTCTTGTCAATTACTTTTGGATCGATTAGTATATAAGTACAAGATATAAGGAGGCGACTCCATGGTTAGAACCGGAAGACCACGTAAATTCTGTCGCGACGAAGCGATCTCCCAAGCTATGATGTTGTTTTGGGAGCATGGATTTGAATCAACCTCTTTGGCTCAACTCAAAAAGGCGATGGGCGGCATCTCCTCAGCCAGCTTTTATGCAGCTTTTGAATCAAAAGACGCATTATTCAAAGAAGCGCTGGACCGGTATTTGGCTACATACGGACAAGTATCGACAAGCCTTACAAACTATTCACTTTCATCGCGCACAGCTATTGAATTAGCCTTAAGAAGTTCAGCAATCATGCAGACTGAGCAGACCCATCCCTTGGGTTGTTTAGTCATATTCTCTGCAAATACATGTTCCCCAGAGAACACTCATATTCGAGAACTATTGATCAGGCAAAGAGCAGTGACTAGGAACAAGTTCTATGCTCGTATTGAGCGAGCTACCAAGAATGGAGAACTTCAAGAATCCACAAATGTTAGCATGTTAACCACACTATTCGTTACCTTTCTGGAAGGTATATCTACGGAAGCCAGAGATGGTGTGTCCCTAGACAACATTGATACAGCCATAACTAAATTGATGGAGCTTTGGGATACTTGTGCCTGAGACTTGAGACTTGAGACTTGAGACTTGAGACTTGCCCAGTCTTCATGAAAATAAGGGCATACAAATAGCAAAAGGCAATCCCCTTAAAAAAGGAGATTGCCTTTTTATTCAGGAAGATTGCTTCTCTCGTAAACGGCTTTATTCAGCTATCCTACACATCAGCTGACCTAATTGAGTATCGAAGTGTGTTTTGAGATAGAATCGATTATTAAATCCCAGTCGTCATAGTGAAGCTCATGCCCGGCACCTTCCAATGTCAGTAAAACCGCACGCGGAATTGCGTTAGCAAGATTTATTCCGTGTTCATAAGGGATAATCGAATCTTCAGTACCGTGTATAACCAGTGTAGGAACGTTTATTTCCCCTGTTCTAGCCAAATAGGATTCCCCGCCTGACAGCATAGCGTGATTATTCATACTGGCCATATTGTTGCTTCTTTTCCATTCTTCTTTTGCTAATTGATAAACCTTTTTCTCATTGAAAGGATGCTTTGAACCGACTAAAATTCTTGATCTACCCACCACAAAATCGACCACCGATTGTTCGTTCGACCAATCTATTGCTCCCATATTCGAGAAATAGTCCATAACCTTTTTCTCCATCGGTGGAAGATCGGAAGCAAAATTTGACGTTGCTAAAAGAGTCACGGTTAATACTCTGTCTGGATGTCGTAGAGCTATCAACTGAGTCAGCATACCGCCCATAGACATCCCTACGATATGCGCTTGCTCAATCTTATAAGCATCTAATACTCGAATCGCATCATCTGCCATGTCTTCGAAGGTATAGTCCGGTTGACCAGGTTCATAGGTTGTAGAACGTCCAACATCTCGGTTATCATAGCGAATGACAAAGCGACCTTTCTCAGCTAAACGCTGACAAAATTCTTGCTCCCACCAGACCAATGAGGATTGAGCCCCCATAATCAGTAATATTGCCGGGTTAACTTGCTCGCCGAAACTCTCACTACAGATTTCTATTCCATCGCTTTTTATGAGTTGTTCGTTCAGTAGAATTCCTCCCCTCAATGATATATAACAAAAAAACACCGAATATTACCTTCATCACTTATCCCCATAAAGTACTTACGGTGCCCCGCCTTAGGCAGACAGAAATTACCGATCTACTCGGTCGCTAGTTTAAATTATTTTGTTGCAAGAAATTCAGAAAATCTCTTTGCATAGAGCCAAGAGTAAGAATTTTTTTGATTATCCTAAACCTACAATGCTGGCCTTTGATTTTAAATGACCATATTGCAGAAGACAGGTGTCCAGAATGATATTTTTGTTCTTGTAAATCAGCAACTTCATATTCAACTTTTTGTACTACTTTTGTGGAAAATAGATTGAGGAAAAGGATAATAATCCTATCATTATTTAAGAGTAATATGGCTCGACTTGTATAAGCCGAAAAGCTCTGTGGAGTTGAATAGCAGACAAGCATGTCAGATTCTCTATAAGGTTCTGCTAGCTTATTGATCGTTTTTTTTGTAATAAATAGCATGATCAAATACCTCTCTATTTGGATGTTTAAATGAATTGATAGAAAAGAATATCCTTCAAAAGTATTATACTACACAAGTAAACTATTCCAAAAAAGGATAGTCATCTGTAGCCTATTTAAACATACTCCCTCCTCCTCACTTTAGATGTGACATATACTCAAATGCTCCAAACGTATATTTCATTGCCTTTTTTGCTCCAAAATGATGCACTGTGGATAATATGACGATATTGGTAGGGCCTGGTGTGAAGGTAGCAATAAAACAATAAATTAAAACTGATGTAATATTCATAAGGAAAACTCCTTTTAGCGTATTCTCATGAAATATTACATCTTAAGATAAATAGCATATAGTATGTTATTGCAGGTATTGTATCCTTCGTAGTCACGTTCTCCCATCATTTTTGCTTTTCCTCATCATACCAAGCCTTCAAAGAAAGAGAATAGCCTTTATCCTCCACCGTTGAAGATGTCATTGACCTTACCGACAACAACGCAATTATGGATTATTGTGGTATTATTTTGGATTATTGTTAATACTACGTATCTGAGGAGGGTGAAAATGAAGTTACATACCAAATTTTCAAGACAATTATGCCAGAATATTGATCTCATTTGTGACTTCATGGGAAACAGTTCGGATTTTGTTGTTCGTGAGATCACGACTGGCCATAAACACGCTGCTCTTTTTTATTTGGACGGCATGACTGACATGCAAAAGGTACAGGATAACGTGATCCGTCCGTTGCATGATCGTGTCTCCTCTGACGAGATCACTTTACCGTTATTGAAAAACGCAATTTTGGACATTGGTGAAGCAAACTTTACTCAAAACTTTGAAGATGCCTTGGAACAGATCCTCTCCGGTGGTCTTCTCCTACTCCTGAACGATATGGATGAAGGATTGGTCATTTCTTTGCCTGGATGGGAAGAACGCAGCATTTCGGACTCGAAGACACAGCCAGTGGTCAGAGGTCCGCAAGAAGCGTTTACAGAAACTTTACGTACGAATACGACTATGGTTCGTCGAAGGGTGAAGGATACAAGAGTACGTCTAACTACCCTAAAAGTTGGCAAAAAAACTAAGACCGATATATCGGTCATGTATTTACATGGGATCGCTGACCCAAAAAAGGTGCAGGACATGATATCCAAGTTAAAGAACATGCATGTGGAAGGCGTGCTTGAAAGCGAATATTTGGAAGAATGTCTCCATGAAGATAAACAATTCACGATATTTCCGCTCTTTTATAATTCTGATCGCCCAGACTCTATTGCAGCAGGAATTATGGAGGGGAAAATAGCGATATTTGTGGATGGATCTCCCTTCGCCATCCTTGCACCTGCGGTGTTTGCAGATTTCCTTCAATCCGCAGAAGACTATTATCAATCCTTTGTTTACAGTAGTATCATTCGAATATTAAGGTACATTTGCCTGGCAATCTGTATGTTGGCTCCGGCCATTTATGTCGCATTAACGACATTCCATCAGGATATGATTCCAACCGTTTTGTTATTAAGCTTATCCGCGCAACGTGAAGGAGTACCGTTTCCAGCATTTATTGAGGCGATGATCATGGAAGTGGTTTTTGAAATTCTGAGGGAGGCAGGTCTTCGTATGCCACGGACGGTCGGTCAAGCCGTTTCTATTGTCGGGTCAATAGTGATCGGCCAAGCAGCTGTAGAAGCAAACATCGTTTCGGCTGTTATGGTCATTGTTGTTGCAATAACTGCCATTTCGAGCTTTGTCATTCCCTCGTACACTTTTGCTATTCCAATCCGGATATTACGTTTCGCTTTCATAGGCATAGCCGCTATGTTTGGTGTGTACGGATTGACTGTTGGTATTCTCATGCTCTTTGTACATCTGAATGGGCTTCATTCATTCGGTGTACCGTATTTGAGCCCCTTTGCCAATTACAAATCGTCGGAGCAGAGGGACGCCATATTGCGTTTTCCATATAGAACTAAAAAACATCGTAAAAACTAAAGGAGTAAACCATCATGAACTCGTATCGATCCACCATTTTATTACTGTTTATGTGCATCTGGCTAATGGTGTTTCTTACGGGTTGCTGGAACAGTAAGGAATTGAGTGCAATTTCCGTCGTGATGGCTCTGGGCATTGATGCCGTTGATGACCAATATGAAGTCAGTTTACAAGTGGTTGACCCATCGAAAATGTCGCAGAATTCCCCCATGGAACGGACGCCAACGATCGTTTTTTCCAAGCGCGCCGATACCATATTTGAAGCTATTCGAAAATTAACAACGGAATCGTCCCGAAAAATGTATATGTCTCACTTAAAGTTTGTCATTTTTGATGAGAAAACGGCAAAAAAAGGAATCAAGGAGCCGCTGGACTTTCTGTTCCGTGATCATGAAGTTCGACCTGATTTCTATTTGGCCGTTGTCAGAGGAAACTCGGCAAAGGAGGCCGTTACTTTTGTAGCTCCAACCGAGATCTTGCCTGCAATGGATATGTATAAGGCATTAAGGCTTTCTGAAAAAGCATGGGCTCCAACTTCCGCGGTCAATGTGAAAGATATTTTAGAGAAATTTACAGAGGATGGCATTGAACCGGTTCTCACCGGTATTCGACTGACAAACGTAGAAAAAGGTCTAACTATTGATAATGTGACAAAGTCGCCCCAACATGTTAAATATTTTTTTACTGGAGTTGGTGTTTTCAAGGGCGACCGACTTATCAATTGGATGGATGATTCACAAAGTAAAGCCTTTACATATATATCCAACCGTGTTTCCAGCACCGTAGCTTCCATCGATTGTCCGAATTCCAAAGGGAAATTTGTTGTTGAAGTAATCCGTTCCAAAGTAAAGATGCGTCCAGAAATAATAGACCATGAGCCGCACATTTCTCTTATTGTGGATACAGAATCCAATATCGGAACGATCTCGTGCAATGCCAACCCTAAGAATGAAGAGACATTTAGAGATCTTCAAGAATCAGCTAAAGAGCATCTGCAACAGTCTTTGAAGAAAGGCATTTCGCACGCACAACAAATCGGTTCCGATATATTCGGGTTTGGAGAAGCTTTTCACCGCAAGTTCCCACGTGAATGGCATAGATGGAAAGAGGATTGGCCACAAAAATTTCAAACGCTTAAAGTGGATATTCAGCTCAACTATCGTTTAGTCCGGTTCGGAGACATTACCAGTCCAATTGATATGGGAATACACAATCAGGAGTGAATGCATATGCTTTATGTGATTCTCGTAACTTCCATTTTAACATCGTTGTATGAGTTTAAAAAATTTAAGGCCAAACAATATGTGCGTGAAATTGTATTCAGCTCGATATTGTTGATTATAGGCGTTATATTGATTATCCTACGGATCGCCAATATTAAACTGCCGACTCCACTGACGGGCATCCAAATCCTATTTCAACCGATAAGCCGGTTACTTACTGAAATATTATCTTAAGGAGGCATTGGGATGAATTCCAACCTGACCGTTCGACAAGCTATTATGTGGTTTGCATTATATCAAATAGGAAGCGCATATCTGGTACTCCCAGCGGCAATTACCGCTGTCGCTAAACAAGATGCCTGGCTCTCCATTCCAGTCTCCTTAGGTTTTCATCTGTTATTGATACCTTTATATGCGTCCATCGCTAGGCAAATACAGGGGAAATCTTTTGTAGAGCATCTCCGTTGCCTCTTCGGTCCCTTGGGCGGGGCGATCAGCATCGTTTTCATTTTTTTCTTTCCCTTTCTTGTGTTCATTATGACACTTCGAAATCTGGGCGACTTTATCACGATAGCTATTATGCCGGAAACTCCCTCCGAAGCGATATATTTCATCATGCTAATAGTCATTTATTTCGCCGTTCGATCAGGCCCTGCTGTAATTGGCCGTTGTGCGGAAATCCTATTTTTTTTCCTTCTTGCTCTGTATCTTTTGGTCAGGATTACCCTCCTTCCTGATACCAACATAGATAATGTGCTCCCTATTTTCGAGTATGGTTTGAACCCTATCGTTCTCGCTTCGTTCAATTTGTTTGCCTTTCCCTACCTTGAAGCAATTCTGTATCTTTTTTTTGCACAGTACATCCCCGATCCAAAAAAGTGGAGAAAGACAGTGATTACCTCTGCATTGATTAGCGGCGGCATGTATTTTTTCATGGTTCTACAAATAATCGCCGTGATGAGTGAAGGTGTTGTATCTAATTTGACATTTCCCACTTATTTTATTAGCCGAACAATCAGTAACGGGGAGTTTCTTCAACGGTTTGAAATTGTTGTTGCAGTGTTCTGGTTTGTCACCATATTTTTTCGACTCGCACTACTTTTATATGTTTCAGCGCAAGGGCTTGCAGATGCTTTTCGTCTTCGAAGCGCTAACTCTCTCTTAGTTCCTCTGATCCTAATCGCATTGGCAATGGTTCACTCTATTTGGCCAAATATGCAATTTTTAATCAAGTTTTTTTCAGTATGGCCTTTTTACGCCATGATTTTCGGTATCGTGTTTCCTATTGTGCTATGGCTGGTGGGTAAGAGGCGGCTCGCTAAAATTTCGTAAAAAGTATCACTAAAGTTGCGTTGGCCGTATGAACATACTGTCCTTCAAATAAACTTTTGTTGTACTTACTCATTATTGCAATTTAGCAAGAAGCAACTCCAGTTCCTCCCTCTCAAGATGTCTCCATTGCCCACGCTCCAGATGATCTAAGCTAATATTCATAATTCGAACACGTTCCAACTTGAGCACCCTGTACCCCAAGGCCTTACACATTCTGCGAATTTGCAAGTTCAGACCCTGCGTCAAAATAATGCGGAACTCGTATTCGCTTGTACGATCAACCTTGCACGGTTTGGTAATAACGTTCAATATTTCAACGCCACAAGACATAGCCTGCGTAAACTCGTTTGTAACAGGTTTGTCTACAGTTACTACATATTCCTTTTCATGACCATGCTCGGAACGCATCATTTGATTGACAATGCTTCCATCGTTGGTTAATAGAATGAGTCCCTCTGACGCTTTGTCCAGCCTGCCAATGGCAAAAATCCGCGAAGGGTAGTTAACATAACTAATAATATTACCAGCAACCTGTTCTGCTGCGGTACAAACAATGCCTATAGGCTTATTCAGAGCCAAATATACAGGTTCACTGGAATTATACGGAATAACTTCCCCATCAATCAGCACGATATCCTGTGGCTCTACTTCCGCGCCCGCTTCACAGACAATGCCATTAATCGTAATTCGTCCTGCTGCAATCAGTCTGTTGGTTTCCCGACGTGAGCAGAATCCTGTCTCACTGATGTACTTGTTAATTCTCACGATTCACCTGCTTCTGATTATAATATGTGAGTTTAAATAAAATAATTAAAAAAACACCTGATTGTTCTTGCTTAATCAGATGTTCGCCGTTTACGACAACTTATACTTTCCCGGCTTATTTGCTACTGTTACCGCCGTTTTTATTCCTTGTTGGTTTGGCAGTGCCGCCTTTTGTGCCACCTGCCGCTTTGCTTCCCGGTGCGCTTGTAGAAGCGCTTTTTGTCCTTACTGGCTTCGCAGTTTTGTTCCAGCGTGTCCATCCCTTACTACCTGTGCCTCTGCCGGTCCCGCCGCCCTTGCTTTTTCCACCCATATGATCACTCCATTACTAGTCGTTCAGATTTAACTAAGCTATCATACCATTACTTTGAATATAATGCCCATTTGTTTTAAAAATTGAACATGTTAAGCCGCAAATACTTTCGCAAAACGGATCTTACTGTATTTTTGTTAGTTTGCAGGTTAATAATGAAATAAGGCCATATAGTATGGAAAAATAATGATCCTTAAAGGAGTGAAACACATGTCTGTTGATGTTTATCTTAACTTTAATGGAAACTGTCGTGAAGCAGCGGAGTTTTACGCAGAGGCATTTGGGACTGAGAAACCACAAATTATGACGTTCGGTGAAGCACCGCCCAATCCCGATTATCCTCTACCAGAAGAAGCCAAAAATCTGGTCATGCACACGCGGCTTCAAATTGATGGTAGTAATGTCATGTTTTCAGACGTTTTTCCTGGTATGCCATTCGTAGCCGGAAACAACATCAGCCTCGCCATCGTCAATAAGGACGAAGAGAAAATTCGATCGTACTTTCATAAATTAAAAGAAGGAGGAACCGTAAACATGGAACTTCAAGAAACATTCTGGAGCAAATGTTACGGTAGCCTTAAAGATAAGTATGGAATTGAGTGGCAATTGAGCTATGACAACGGAATGACCGACAGTTAGTCTGTTATATTACCCTGCGATAGTGAAGCCCTCGCAAGCTAATACTTTGTGAGGGCTTAATATCAGCTTAAAGTTACTCTATACAGCAGCCTTAGAATTCTTCCAAAACCTTGAATTTGTCTCCATGAATCTTATCCAGGTGATCCTCTCCCCAGTAGCATAAATGGTCTAGCGCGGGTTTTAATCCCCAGCCGTAGTCCGTTAACTCATACTCTACTTTAGGAGGGATTTCATTATAAACCTTTCGTGTAACGATCTCATCCTTTTCTAGGCCTCTGAGCTGAGTGGTCAGCATTTTTTGTGTAATGCCGGGTATTAACCGACGAAACTCAGACGTTCGTTTCCGTCCTGTCATCAGATGGTAGATAATTAAAGGCTTCCATTTCCCTCCCATCACCTCTAAAGCGGCTTCCACTCCAACTTGATACTTCTTTTGAACCCTATTTTTTGTCTGTTCAGTCATTTCTTAATCCTCCTTTAGAAGGCTTCGTTTGCTCAGAACAACCCATCACTTCAATTCATTACTCAGATCAGTTTCTAGGGAATCTATCTAGGGCACTTCCATGTTCCTATGGCACCTGTATCATCCTATAGAACTTAGAAGTGCGTACTTCCAGATTATTTTTCTACTGTATATAATAGCATCAAGCATTGAGCATTCCTAGAAGTAAGCTATTGAGAAAGGTAGTGAAGAAGCATGAAAGTATTAACCGTTGTTTCACACCCGAGAAAAGATTCCTTGACCTTTAAGGTTGCTGATCGTTTCGTACAGGGTCTTGCCGATGCAGGCCACGATTATGAGATATTAGATTTGCATGGGATTGGTTTTGATCCTATTTTAAAAGGAGTAGATGAACCGGATTTGACAGTTGCGGAACAGTCCTTTTCCCCTGAAGTAGAAATGGAAATAAGGCGGATGAAGGAGCATGATGCATTGGCATTTATTTTTCCACTTTGGTGGTGGAATTTGCCAGCTATGCTGAAGGGTTATATTGACCGTGTATGGAACAATGGGTTTGCGTACGGTTCGAATCACCTGCATCATCAGCATATCTTGTGGCTTGGCTTGGCCGGCGTTTCGAAAGAACAGTTGAAAAAGCGTAACTATGATGAAATGATTACTCATTTGCTGAATGTGGGAATTGCAGATTATTGCGGAGTTTCCAATTCCAAGGTTGAATTCTTAGATGAGACCCTGAGTTCAAATTCCGGTCATTTTGTAATGCTGCTGGACCAAGCTTATCACTTTGGTTTGAATTATGGCAAGGATTAGGCTTTATTTACAATCCCCTCCGACACGAAGGCCGGAAATCCTAACAGAATGCGAGAAAGAATTATCTTTCCGCAAGGAGACCTAAGTAGTAACGCGAAAAAAGACGTTAACCCAGCCATATTTTGCATGGACAGGGGTAAGCGTCTTTTCATTATTCTGCATTTAACTAGCTTTCGACAGCAAGTAAAGGAAATAAGGGGTAACCAGTATGGTGATAATAATTCCGGTTGGAATATCTGCACCAAAGCTTATCGTCCGAGTAAGTGTGTCAGCAATCAAAATGACGAGTGCACCAACTAATGCTGTCGTAGGTAGCAATAGCTTATGATTGGGCCCTACTAGCTTGCGCGCTAGATGGGGACTGACCATGCCTACAAAAAAGAAATTCCCTCCAAGTGCCACGCTACCAGAAGCGAGCGCAACGGCAGCAATCGTCAAGCCGATAAACTCCCTTTTAATTGCTACACCGAGGCCCGATGCTGTCTGATTCCCCAAATTCAACGTATTGAGTGTGTTAGACCTGTAAAAAACGTAAAAACAGATGATAAACACCCACGGGAGCAGCACCATAATATAGCTCCAGTCGTCCCCCCACAGGTCTCCAGCCTGCCATCTCAGAGCAAAGTCATACTGTTGCTTGTCTAGCCGGAGTGTCAACATCAGAGATAATGCGCTGTAGCCACTCCCCATAGCGACACCGGTTAAAATTAGGCCTGTAGGCGAGATGTCTCTTCCCCGCCTGAAAGCAAACATAAAAATCAAGAAAGCTGCCGTGAGGCCGCCTGCAAAAGCTAACCCTGGAAGAAGAATCGGCGATAGCAATCCTTCACTAGCGAACAACGTAATATACATAAGTACAAATAGCCCCGAGCCTGAGCTGATGCCGAGTGTCCCGGGACTGGCCATGTCGTTTTTGAGCAAGCTTTGCATGATACAGCCTGATATCCCCATGCCAATACCTACCAATATAGAAAGCACAATACGTGGCAGTCGAAAGTCAAACACGATCAGGTTCTGTTTGCTCGTTCCTTCGCCCATGATGACCTTGAAAACTTCGAGTGGAGAAAGGTTCATTTTCCCAACATTCATACTGAGTATAGCCACTAACAGCGTCAGCACTACTAACAGTAAAATAATGCTAATACCCCTGCTATTGCGGGACAGCTTCAACTAAACTCCCTCCTTTGCTTGCGCACAAGGTAGAGAAAATAGGGTACGCCCACCAAGGCAAAAATAATGCCAAGGGGTGTTTCGTGAGGGCGATTGATCAGTCGTCCAAGTAAATCCGCTGCCAACAGAAAGACTGCTCCATACAAAGCTGAGGCCGGGATAATATACCGATAATCCGTTCCGACCAGATGGCGCATAATGTGTGGCACGATCAAACCCACGAAGCCAACAGGACCGACCACAATTACCGATAATCCTGTTAGAATTAATACAATTAGGGTTGAAAACAACTTAATCCTATTGGCACGAATACCCAAGCCTGATGCTACATCCTCCCCGAAGCTCAAAATCGTAATTGAGGGAGAAAGCGCGATGGCACAGACCAAACCCACTACAAACAGTGGAGCAATGAAAGCTAGTTCACCCCACTTGGCACTGGCTGTACCACCAGCAGACCAGTAATCAAGGGCTTGGCCAATCTCATACTTAATAGCGATAAACGTACTAAATGCACCAAAAAGCATGGAGATGGACATTCCTGCCAGTACCAGTCGCTGAGGCGTCATGCCTCGCTTGCCTATAGATGCGATGTAATACGTAATGCCCGTAGTGATTGCTGCACCTAGGCAAGAATACAGCATGGTTTCTCCGTAGGTGCGACCAGGCAAAAAGGCCATACATAACGCAATAGCAAATGTCGAGCCTGAGCTTATGCCAATGAGTCCCGAATCCGCTAGTGGATTACGAGTGGTTCCCTGCATAATCGCCCCACACACAGCCAAGCTACACCCTACCATGATATCTGCCACGGTGCGTGGAAACCGCAAGGTGTGAATAATCTGATGTTCCGTAATGTAGGGATCAAACTGAAATATAGCCCCCCACGCCAGCTTCAAGCTCATTTCAGCAGCACCAAAGGTAATGGATGCTGCGGTAACCACCAGAAGCAGGAACACGCCCACGATCATGCAGCCTATAAAATGAAATATTCCTTTTTTATTTGGTTCTTTGTGAGTAGACATCGATTACACCCTTAGTTGGTCAATTATGCATCATTACTTCGTCTGTTCCAGCAATTTGCTAATCATATAATCTAGCTGTCCCGTCATACTAGCAACGTCCGAATAATAGAACAGTCCTGCATATTTCGCTGGAATTTCGATGATATGTCCGTTTTTAACGGCTGGAATGCTGCTCCAGATTTTTGTCTTCGCATATTCGGATTCCTTGCCTTCCTGCTTAAACCAAAGGACATAATCTCCAAAGTATTCAGCAGCTACCTCGTAGGATAAAGAACCACGATTCTCTCCGGAGTTTTTAACCAATGTGTTGAGCTTTTCCGGTTTGTGAAGTCCAAGATAATTGTAAAGCAACGTTCCTCCGCGTGAGCCTGTTTCATAATAAATTCCGTAGGAGCCACTGCCCCAGTCCTCGAAAATGCTAAACGTTTTGTCCTTGAATATGTCGGAATTTAGTTTTTCTTTGGCCTGACTCAGCTTGCTTTCAAACAGTGAAATCACTTTGTCCGCTTCTGCTTCATGTCCTGTGGCCTGACCAAGAAATTTCAAACGTTCTAGGGAGGTCATTTTATCCTCAGGTATCACAAGAACAGGCGCAATTTTAGACAGCTTATCATAATCCTTTGTATCATATGTAATGATAAGATCAGGATCATACTTCATAATTCCCTCAGTTTCCCACTTTTCAATATTGGGGACGTCGTTAAACTTATCGTAAAAAGGCATCGTTTCTTGTTTCCACCCCATGACTGCGGCCGGCTTAATCCCTAGTGTAAATACATCACCAACATACCAGTTCACGACTACCCGTTGAGGATTAGCGGGCACCTTCACATCTCCTTTTACCGTAGAGACTGTACGTGTATCAGAATCACTGCTTACCTCTTCCTTCGTGGACGACGCGGATTTAGCAGATGAATCAGACGAGCTGCCAGCATTCCCACAACCTGAAATAACGAAAATCACTACGAATAGTGCACATAAAATCATGTGAAACTTCTTGTTCATCATACGATGCATGTTGCAAATCTCCTTTGAAATATAGTAAGTGCAAAGCATACTTAAAATTAATGATATTGATAATCATTATCACTGATATAAAATTGTAAATTTCACCTCACTGATTGTCAACTGTTTCTTGTTTTGTTTTACTTTAATGGGTTCTCCAGTGTTGCTCTTCTATTCGCTTCATGCCATTCCTGATAGATTCCTCCAATTTCATAAAATGCTTTGTTCATTGAAGTTGTCAGCTCCTTCATGATCTCCTTTGTATATTTTAAATGAGTATTTATGTTATCCACTTTATATTTGCGAAGCAGATTCAGATGGGCAATGATGTGAATTGTATCTTCGATGATCCAATAAATCACATCCTCTTCCTCTTTCGTAAGCTTGTTCAGCATCTGTATGCCTCTTTCATACATTTGGAGCGTATAACCCCGCTTGCTCACTTGCACATACGGACTCAGATCATCATAAAAATCCGTACAGAAAGGTCGTCTTACATATTGCTCATACTGCTCTTCATATATTGAAGTTTGTTCAAGCAGTTTAATCGTCATATCTATGAGTTCTTGTTCGCTATATATTTTTTTCATCAGATTTTCCCTTCCCTCTCTCTACTAAATAAATTCAAGTCATATGGACGAAAGCATCGGCTATTCTATGGGTAGTGGTATCCCTGATGTTCAATGGAACGTACGCGCTCGCAGCTTCAGCAACATCAACGTTTATCGTTACGTTTCAACAAGCAACCTTGGTATACAACGATCACGTAGGCACGATTAGGCCATTGCTGTCCAGGTGGCAGGTCAATCCATTAGTGAAGGTAACAGCGTAAAGGCCTCCTCCGTTTCTGCCAAAGGTTCTACCGTTAAGCTAAAAGTGACGATAATAGAATGCTAAAAAATAGACCGTCACTCCCAGGAGCAGCGGTCTTCATATTTACAAGTCGCGGTAACTGGGCAGGTACCATTTCGGTATATAGGATTGAAAGTCATCATATGCCTCCAATACCTCTTCAGCTCGTTGCACCATATCGTCTACCTCTTCTTTGCCAAATGGAATGGCCCAGTGGATCGATGAAAGCTGATTGCTTGCAATATACAGAGCCATTAATCTAAAAAATAAATCAGGTACATTGTTATTAAAATAACCGTGGATTCGGCCCGAAGCGAATAAAGGACTTAATGCTGCACACCAGGTAATTCTATTGAATTCTTCCCAAGGATCACCATAGTCCATTCTATTAAAATCGATGATACCCAGTTCACCAGATGGGGTAACCACCATATTGCCCACATGATAATCCCCATGCTGAAATGTTTGAGGACGATTTTCTAATAGATGACGGTTTTGCTCAATAAAGCTTATGGCTTGATCTGCTCCCTTTAAGAAAATACCGCATGACTTATAGTTTGTAATATACCTGTTGATTTTGCCATTATAATGCTCAGCCCATGGGACTCGATCTGGCTCTGCATGAATCTCATGCATTTTTTTCAATGCATCTCCCGCTTGAACTCCAAGTTGATACTGTTGTGCTGCAGCTAACGTGGGGATCATCTCTTCAGCATCTTTCCCTTCGATCCAGGTGAACAAGGAATATACAGATTGACCCTCATGACAAAGCCCAAATTCAAGCGGCCGGGACATGAACAGATTCTCCACGTGATTCAGCTTTTTTACAGCTTCAAACTCGCGTTTCTTTTTATCATAATGAACCATATCCGCCATTCTTAGCAGCAAGTCTCTACCATCAGTGGTTCGAATATAATATTTTTTGTCACTGGACCAGCCTCTATGAATCTCTTCCACGTTGCTCCACTTGCTGGCACCCGGTATTTCACTAAAGAGTTGATTCACGCTCATCCCCCCACGTTAAAATAGCCTTACTTACTAACTTACTATATGCTTTCCATAGTTTACCTTTGAAATGACAGAGGAATCAATCTTCTTCCAGAAAAAACTCAAATAAAAAAGGCTGAAAAGACAAGCTGTCTCTTCAACCTCAATATTCACTGAGTTGCCATCGTGAACACCCATCACTTATATTATAAAATCAGTAAGAATACGAAAACTCATGTTTAAATTCGTCTACCCGTTGAATGGTTTTGAGAATATTGCGACCTTCACGTGTACCATCAATAATACGACGAGCTTGTTTACTATCCCCAATATTAATAACTTCTACTTGATGTTTTTTACCATATTCGAGCAAGCTGTCCATCAGCGGACTGTATGAACGCATACCCAAGCATACGAATCCAAGATCAAAAGGAATCTCAAACTCCTGTTCTCCATGCTTTACTTTGAAACGGTCGCTACACACTTCTGTCAAAGCTGTTTCCGTATGGACGTTCACTTCCCGCTCCTCTACCATTTTCATCATGGAGATTCGGGTAATCATATCCAGATCTTTACCGAGTAGCGGCATCATCTCAATAATGGAAACCTCTTGTGCTCCACGCTCTGCGTAATATTCGACGACATCCAGTCCCACAGCCCCGCCACCAACTACAGCAATGCGTTTACCTTCAAACTCCTGGAATTTCTCCATGTTGTGCAAAAGATCAAAGATGGAGAACACTTTTGTCCCCGGTTTGCCCAGTTGCTCATGCAAACCTGCAATAGGCGGAAGAAGTGGTATGGCCCCCGTCGCATTGACAATAATATCAGGATTCAGGGCACTAATCATCGCCAAATCGGCTCGGCTCCCTGTTACAATGTTCAGATTGGTTAACTGTTTGGTGCGTTGAATCAGATAATCAGGGAAATCATTGATGCGTGTTTTGTCTGGCAAGCGGGCAATATCACGGGCCAAACCGCCCAACTCTGGTTTCTCCTCAAAGAGGGTTACTTTGCAGCCTACTTCGGCTGCCGTACATGCTGCTTCCATCCCAGCGGTACCCCCACCGATCACAACAACCTGAACATTGTTTTTAACACGTTGTTTCCGGTATTCAGCTTCCTTGAACAGATCCGGATTTACCGTACAGCAAATCGGTTTACTTTTGGAGATACGATGATCGGCACAACCAATGTTGCAAGAGATACATTTTCTAAGCAAATGTTCGTAGCCGTTTTGCACTTTAAGCACCCAGTTCGGTTCTGCAATCAAGCCTCTACCCATTGCCAGAAGATCCGCGTCACCTCTCACCAAAATATCCTGCGCAGCCTGTGGGCTCCGAATATTACCTGAGGTCATCGTTACCTTCCCGAATTTTTCTTTTACCGCTTTGGCCATATATGAGCGCCAACCATCTGGCAGGTTCATCCCGTCAATCTGGAACTGGATGGAATCATTCAGAGCAGCAGAAACATTCAAAATATCTACCTCATCATTAAGATACTCCAATAACTCGAGTGTATCTTCCAGTGTGTTCCCACCTTCTGTGAACTCTTCCGCGCTAAAACGTAAGCAAATAGGGAAGAATGGGCCTACCACTGAACGAATTTCATCAATGACTAATCTGGCAAAACGGGTACGGTTTTCTGCACTGCCGCCAAATTCATCCGTGCGTTTATTATACATCGGCGAAAGAAACTGACTCAGCAAGTAGGAGTGTCCCGCATGAATTTCAACACAGTCAAATCCTGCTCGTTGCGCTCTTCCCGCTGCTTCTCCGTATTTGCGCACAATGGCGTAAATTTCTTCTTTTTGCAAAGGTCTTGGAATCGCTCCGCCCTTTTTAGAAGGAATATTGGAAGAAGATACAGGCTGAATTCCGTTCAGTCGTCCCGCATAAGCTGAAGCACCCGCATGGTTAATTTGTACAGAAACACAAGCTCCATAAGAGTGTAGGGCTTCTGTTAATCTAAACAGTCCGGGAATAAACTGATCGTTATCCATACGCAGCTGGGTTGTTCCGTTTGTACCCATTGGGAAATCCAGACAAACATTTTCTACTGTTATCAAGCCGGTACCACCTTTGGCCCGTTGCACGTAATAGTCAATATGATCCTGAACAAAGCTTCCGTCCATGGCAGCAAAGTTAGTTCCCATTGGGGGCATAACAATCCGATTTTTCAAGGTCATGCGTCGTATGGTTAGAGGTTCAAAGATAGCAGGATAGTGGTTCATTGTTCTTCCTCCTTGCGAGTGTACAAATTTCATGTTCAAGCTTCCATTAAAGCATTCTCATATGTGATTTATTTCACTTTTGGGAATATCGAGATGTTATTGAGTACGATCATTCCTTATGACTTGATTTTATATCATCTAATCCATAAATTCTAATGCTATTTTATGTACTAAATCATAGTTTCAATCTATAGATTAACTGGAGTTATAAATAAAATAAAAAAGGAACAATCCTGTGAGGAATGTCCCTTTGGTGTGGAAAAATCATGCTTATATTCTGGTATCCATCTACCGAGCTGTTCTTTTAAAACCGTTGGGTACACGTACCAAAATCCCTTCCCTAACGTATCTGTCCAGCAGTCCACACATTGTGGTATATCCATTTACTTCGAATAAAGGTGCGTAGGCTGAGGCTTTAGGAGAGGTATTCAGATATTTAAGGAAAAATCCTTCGTCGATGACCTGGGTATCGTAAATATAAGCCTCAATAGATGTATGCCGTTCTGGGTGATGCTCCCCAATATTCATAAACAGACAATGATCACCATGCAAATCAGCTGACCATATTCCATCAATAATCAAGTCTGTTTCTTTCTGTTCCAGCCATTCAAACTGAGTTGGGAACGGGTCGAACTCAGAAGGTCTGAATTGGTGGGTTTCGGTAGCCATTCGTTCACATAAACGCTGAGCAGATAGTGTGTATTCGTCCCACAAGCCCAGAATAGCCATATCTCTTTCATTCGAGTATTCCCACTCTTGATCCTCTTCTGTCGAAGTTGAGAACTGTGCGAGTGATTGGTCTATCCCCTTATGTCTCATTGCTGTTTTCTTTCCTCCTATCCATCACTAGAAGTGCTCCATTCAGAAACCAAAAATCCCCTGCCCGAAAAGCCGGGTGAGTCCAATGAAAGGAAACACCCCGGCTTGACGTCAAGGGAGACTTGTCTATCCGTATCAAGATTATACTTTTAAATCACCATCATAGGTGGCAATCATATTGTACAGTTCAGGACGACGGTCACGGAAAATGCCCCATTCAATCCGTCCTACTTCCAGCTCATCCAGGTCAAATTCAGCAGTAAGCACTTCTTCATCGGTACGACCCGCTTCTGCGATCTTGTTACCTTGATGTCCGGCAATAAAGGATGAACCGTAGAATGTAATACTGGAGTCTTCGTCCGTTTCAGTTCCGATCCGATTGGAAGCTATGACTGGAATCAGGTTGGAAGCCGCATGACCCAGCATGCAAGTCTGCCAGTGATCCTTGGAATCAATGGCAGAATCCTGCGGTTCCGAGCCAATAGCTGTCGGATAGAACAAAAGTTCTGCGCCCATGAGCGCCATACAGCGGGCCGCCTCAGGATACCATTGGTCCCAGCACACGCCTACCCCAATTTTGGCATAACGTGTATTCCATACTTTAAAACCGGTATCGCCCGGATTGAAATAAAATTTTTCCTCATACCCAGGACCGTCCGGGATGTGGCTTTTGCGGTATTTACCTAACACTTCACCGTCTGCGTCAATGACAGCAAGACTGTTGTAGCGCGCGTAGTTTTTCTTTTCATAAAAACTGATTGGCAGCACAACCTGTAATTCTTTGGCGATTTTCTTAAAATGGTTAACCGCTTTGTTGTGCTCCAGCTCAGTGGCATATGAATAATAATCAGACTTTTCCTTCTGGCAGAAATACGGAGTCTCGAACAACTCCTGTAGCAAAATAATTTGTGCGCCCTGCGCAGCCGCTTCACGTACTAACTTCTCTGCTTTACTAATATTTTCTTCGATATTGGTAGAGCAGCTCATTTGAGTTGCTGCAACTTTTACTTTTCTCACTTTAGTCCTCCTTTTAGATGTTGTATCGTTCAACGCTTTACAGCAGGCATCTGCTGGGTCGTACAGTGCACGTTACCGCCTTCACGGATGACCGCCATACCGTCTACAGTACGAATGGTGCGATCTGGGAATACATTTGCCAGCACTTGCTCAGCTGCAAGATCACTCTCAGCGGCAGTGCCGCCAAACACTGGCAAAATAATACCGCCATTCACAAAATAGAAGTTAATATAACTCAGTGTCAATCGGCTGTCTTCATAATCCACACGCGGCGGCTGACCGATTCGAATCACTTCCAGCTTACGGCCTTTGGCATCCGTTGCTTGCTCCAGAATGCGCAGGTTTTCCTGCGTGATTTCGTAATTTTCATCCTCAGGATCATCACACACTTGCATAATGACCTTGCCAGGAGCTGCAAAACAAGCAATATTGTCCACATGACCGTCTGTTTCGTCGCCACTAAGACCACGTTTTAGCCATATTATCTTCTCGGCACCTGTATACTCACATACATGCCGTTCAATTTCTTCTCTGCTTAATTCCGGATTTCGGTTGGAATTGAGCAAACACTCTTCGGTTGTAATCAGTGTGCCTTCGCCATCTACGTGCAGTGAGCCGCCTTCCATCACAACCGGTGCATCAAACCGTGGAACTCCAAGTTTGTCCAAAATTTGCGGTGCAACCTGGTCATCCAGGTCCCATGGGGAGTATTTGCCACCCCAGGCGTTAAACTTCCAGTTAACACCTGCCAACTGACCATGCTCGTCTGTGAGAAAAGTAGGGCCGTTATCACGCAGCCACGCATCGCTGTGCTCAATCGGCAGCAGTTCTACCCGTTCCCCAAGTTCAAGCGTCTTAACGCTTTCCAAATCTTCCGGATTTACGACCACAGTAACTGGTTCAAATTCCGCCATGGCGCGTACAATTCCGGCATAGCCCTTGCATACATCAGCATGCATATCCGGGTAAACCATTGAAGATTTTACAGGCCAAGAAATATACGTGCGTTCATGTGGCGCCCATTCAGGCGGCATCTTATAATGTGAATCCTTAATTTGCATGTATTGAAGCTCTCTTTCTTTTTCATAATGTAGACTCCGCTCCTATCATACAATAATATGATCTTTGTCTCAATCGAAGCGGAAAACTTTCAATAATTTACATTCACATTGGAGTAAATTACTTTGAAAATGTGATTGCTTTCACTGTATTCCCATCAAAATCCTTCACAGTGAATTGTGCCCCCTCCAACACACCGTAAGAGGATGGATAGTTTTCTTTTGGCAGCGAGATCGAACCGGGGTTCAGTATAAAGATCCCATTTTCCACATCCGCTACCGGAATATGAGTATGTCCCTGGATAAACACATCTCCCGCTTCTAGTGGTGGTAAATTTCCGATACTAAAGCCATGTCCGTGCGTGACATAGATTCTCCGTCCTTCATGGTATAGCAAAGCATAATCACCCATCATAGGAAACTCCAGCAGCATCTGATCCACCTCTGCATCGCAATTTCCGCGCACAGAAACCGCAATATGGGACTTGTGCTTATTCAGCAGTGCGGCGACTTCTGCCGGATTATACCCTTCTGGTAACGGATTACGTGGTCCGTGGTACATATAATCTCCGAGCAGGACAAGACGATCGGCTTTCTCCTCCCTGAACTTTTCCAGTGCCAATTGCAACCAATGCAGTGAGCCGTGAATATCTGATATAAACATCAATTTCATAATTATTCTTTCCTTTCTGAATAGGCTGAAAATATTCCACTTAAGCACATTATTGCATTATTCCCTAAACAAATCTGTGCAAAAATGTTCTTTCGTTTGGTCATACTCTTTTTAAGACAATAAACTACAGCTCCGAGTGAGCTGTAGTTTATTGTTATTCCTTTTATATTTGTACTTATCATCTTCGGTGATTTTACGGGTGACCTTGCAAGGGTTTTCAATCGCAATCACACCAGAAGGCACATTACCACCGATCCATCCTCGCTTCGCTTATTTAGATACAGAAGTCAGATTTCTTTTAAAGCTTCATTGTAGGATTCCACATGCTCACTCTTCAGAACTGAAAAGCTACTCACATTGAAATTTCCACCAAATTACCTTCTGGATCTTTAATTACGCTTTCATAATAGCCGTCACCTGTCAATCTTGGCTGACCCACTACTTCATATCCTGCATGCATGAGCTGCTCTGTCTTTTCATTCACCAGTGCTTTACTTCCAACGGAAAATGCCACATGAGCCCAGCCCGTAATATTGATCTGTGGTGAATGATCTACTCCCGTTTTACGCATAACCTCTAACCTTGCTCCATCCTCAAAGGTGATAAAATAGGACTCAAATCCTTTTGTAGCGTTATAATATTTATCGTTAGATTTTCCATCAAAATATTGCTCGTAAAAGCTCTTCATCTTTTCTAAGTCTCTCACCCAGATCGCTACATGCTCAATCTTCATTATTTTCCTCCTTCTGCAGCCCTCATAATGAAAAAATCATTAATTTATACTGGACTCAATTTTCTGTATAGTTATTATTAGTGTTTTAATAAGTCTTAATATATATTAGTAATTAATTTTTGTCCAATTCTAACACTCCTAAAAAATTAGCGGCCGCTTCGTAAAAGAAAAAAGCGGTCGCTATCTATAAGCCTTCATTTATATATAATTAAACACTGGATTATTTATAAATTAACGTTTCAAGCTTTCACCATTCGTAGCAATAACTTCTTTATACCAATGAAACGATTTCTTCGGATATCTTTCAAGTGTACCGCTGCCATCATCGTGACGATCTACGTAAATGTAGCCATAACGTTTCTTAAGTTGAGCGGTCGATGCGCTGACAAGGTCAATACATCCCCAAGACGTATAGCCCAAAACCTCTACTCCGTCCTCAATAGCTTCTCCAACTTGAACCAAATGATCATTCAGGTAGTTGATCCGGTAGTCATCTTCAACCGTTTTTTCGCCTTTTTCATTTGTAATCAGTTCATCAACGGCGCCCAGACCATTTTCAACGATGAATAGTGGTTTTTGGAAGCGATCATAGAACGTATTCAGGACATAACGCAAACCTTGCGGATCAATTTGCCAGCCCCACTCACTTGCCTCAAGATGCGGATTGATGACACCACCAAGGATATTACCTTCACCTTTGACTTTTTTAGCTTCGTCAGCTGTCTCACAAGTACTCATATAATAGCTGAACGAGATAAAATCAACGGTATGTTTCAAATCTTCGGCATCACTTGGTTCAAAGTGAATAGTAATTCCGTTTTCTTTAAAGAAACGTTTCATGTAACCTGGGTATTGACCTCTTGCGTGAATATCGGCAAATGCCATGTTTCTGTGATCAAATTCCATCGCAGCAATGACATCGTCTGGATTTGGTGTCAGCGGATAAGTAGGCATACTCAGCACCATACAGCCAATTTTGAAATCAGGGTTGATCTGATGACCGATTTTTACCGCTCTTGCACTCGCTACAAGCTCATGGTGAATAGCTTGATAAAGATCTTGCTCACTAAGTTGATCTTTTGGTGTGCTAATTCCTCCACTCATGAATGGTGCTTCAAGAATGGAGTTGATTTCATTGAAAGTCAACCAGTATTTAACTTTATCTTTGTAGCGATTAAATACAGTTGTAGCATAGCGCTCATAAAAATCAACAAGCTTACGGTTTACCCAACCATCGTATTCTCTGGACAAATGTAAAGGTGTTTCATAGTGAGATAGTGTAACGAGTGGCTCAATTCCATATTTGTGAAGTTCATCAAACAAATCATCATAAAATTGCAAGCCTTTTTCGTTAGGCTCCAGTTCGTCACCTTTAGGGAAAATACGTGACCATGCGATAGAAGTACGGAATACTTTGAAACCCATTTCCGCGAAGAGTTTGATATCTTCTTTATAATGATGATAAAAATCAATACCGATCAATTTCATGTTATCTTCTGTGGGTACATCCGTAACGGGCCCCCAACCACCACGAGGAGTTACATCCTGAATGGACCAGCCTTTTCCATCTTCTTGATAAGCGCCTTCGAGCTGATTAGCAGCAACTGCTCCGCCCCACAGGAAATCTTTTGGAAACTGTGTACTCATATTTTCTCCGCCTTTGCTGATGTTTTTATTAACTAGGATAGAAACACGTTACCTCTATGCTAATGTGTTATAAAGTACTTCTAATTGAATCTTAAGGTTTGTAACGCGTTTCATGTCAAGTTTTATTTTAAAAACATCCAGAGCTTATCATAGTATTATCTCCAATAATTACTCCCATATTTATAACTCTTCTATATATTGAGTAAAATGACTATTCTTCAAATGGCGGATCTACATGAATATCTCTATCTGGTTCAGTACTTACCCAGCGTGTAAAGATAACCTGAAATCCGGCTCGAGTCGGCGCGCAGGCAAAAGGACCTGCCTGTTGTCCCGTTTCATAAGGAAAACGTGCTACACGTACAGTGCGCCAGCTTTGATTTTCGGTTCGGGCTCTAATGATAACCGCATCCTGTAGTTGTGAAGCACGGATCGTGACATTTTTCCCTACCCAATCGGGTACAGGAGCTAATGACCAATCGGAATAGCCATCTGTGACTACGACTGCCAGCTGAGGAATTCCGTCATTTAATTCGATTCCGGCTTTAATCCACTTTTGTTGTCCTTGATACAGCATTATACCGGCCTGATCGTAAAGCTCCGTAAATGAGCCTAATTGAAACGTGACTTCGATGGCAGAGCCTTCTTCCCAGTCTGTAAGCAGGGAATGTCCGCTACTGCGTTCAAACCCATACAAAGTTTTTTCCCAGTAGTCGCTTCCTTCTCTGGTTTCAACTTTAAGGAACTGGTCTTCTTCTATGGATGATACAGGATGATTAGTCCATGTCCCTGTAGTCCATGCAATCGATTTTTGATTCATTAATCTCATCCTCTCATGCTTTATTGAACGATGCCCTATTTCCTTTTCTCCACCAATTGCAAATTGTACGTCAGACTTTCAAGGGTCACTGAAATCAACCCAAACATGTATTCATCATGAGTATCGTTTTTCACAAAAATTTCGGGCATATGTTCTTTGGGTACATCTTTTAGACAGCCGTTATAAATATCGTCCAACAGATTCGGCTTGGATAACTCTCCAGTCAAAGCGATAGATACAGGGTCTATAATTGCAATAATGGAAGTTATCGTTTGGATCGCCAGAGGAACAAATCCCTCTGTGCTATTTAACTGTTTAAGCTGTTCCTCTCTTGTTAAATCAAAAGGTAAGAAGGAAACTTCCCCCGCAAATTTGGTATTTCCTTTTAACAAATGTCCATCGACAATAAAACCCGCTCCGGGGAAATTGTCTTTTGGAAACGTAACAATAGCAAAGGTTTTATCCTCATCATAATTCTGCATGTTATAAAATCCGTAGACTGTTAAATGCATATCATTTTCAATGGTAACTTCTAATCCGTATTTATCTTGAAGCTGTGGACCTACAGGGACTCCTATGAGCAGGTCGAGATCACAAACATCGATAATTCCTTGATGAACAACCCCGGGGATGCCAATTCCAATGGCTTTGACGTTTCCATAGTTATTAATCAGCTCTCCAATTTTGGTTTCTATGACCTCATAATCAATATGAGGCACAATGGAAGTATTCTCGATGATGATATCACCAAGCAAATTAGCAACAGCATAAGTAAGAGAATGTATACCGCCTTCCGTTTTCACATTTAAACAGATAATATAAGAATAATCAGCGTTATATTTGTAACGTCTAGCCGGACGTCCGCCGTTCGACTCTTCCAATTCCGTCTCTATTACTTCCCCGGTTTGAAGAAGCTCATTCAGAATATTTCCGCAGGTTGCCACACTAAGACCTGTGATACTGGCTATCGATGACTTGGTTGCATATTCCTTGGATTTCAGTGTGTTTTTAACTAACTCTACATTAATTTGTTTAACCCGAATGGTGTTATTGGAGACTGGTTGTATTTGAATACACTCCTTTTCCAGTATTTATTAAAAGGTTTATAATAAGTTGTAATATAACGCTCTGCCTGTAAAAAGTCAATTTGTACGCCTTTTCCTCTTCTCCTCTATCATCATGCTATACTATAAATAAGAAATAAATTTTTAGTGCAGCATTTCTGCGTTGAAAGTCACTTAAATAGGGGGAATTCTGTTGTCAGCTATTGAGTATATAGCAATAATCGCGTTGCTCCTCTCCGTCATACTTTTAATTAAGGTCTACAGCCTTCAATCTCGACTTAATGACTTGAAATCCGACGTGGAGCGGCTTGAAAATCGTTCAGGAATACAAGGAACATCGCTGTCAGGCACCATTGCTGCCACTCCTCCACACATTCTAGATGCAAGAGCTTCAGAAGATATCAATGAAAGGTTGCTCCTGCTAATTAGGGAAGGAAAAAAGATTCAAGCCATAAAAGAACTGAGAACTGCTCAGGATCTTTCCCTTAAGGATGCAAAGGAATATGTGGATCACTTGGAAAAACTCTAAAGAAAGGAAGAAACAAGATGAGTGCCAGTAAAACAAACGCCATGCGCATATTGGACGGGCAACATATACAATACAATATTTTGAGTTATGATCATCAAGATGGAAAAATAGACGGTATGAATGTGGCTGAGAAAATCGATAGAGCCCCGGAGATAGTATTCAAAACTTTGGTTGCACATAGCAAACAAAATTTGTTTGTTTTTGTAATTCCTGTACATAAAGAGCTTGATCTCAAAAAAGCAGCCAAATCCGCGGGAGAGAAAAAAATTGAAATGCTTCCAGTTAAGGATTTGCAAAAGTATACGGGATATATTCGCGGTGGCTGCTCCCCCATAGGAATGAAAAAGCTCTACCCCACTTTTATCGACCAGCCTGCATTGGAACGGGAAGCCATCGTTGTGAGCGGTGGGAAAATTGGGACCCAACTGGAGTTGAGTCCACACGATTTAGCTCAAATCATTCAGGCACAGTTTACAGATCTGACGCATACAGCATAAAACTCACCACATGATCATAAAATCTTTATGCGTATTTTCTCTTATCCCATGCTTCATCAAGCTTCAACCTGGAGAGGAAGATCTAATGATGCATAATGATTACCCGAAAAATGCAAGAATCCCCCAACCCATCAGAAGTGATGGTGCTGGGGGTATCGACAAGGGTCCACGGGATGTGATGAGGGATCTACAGAATCCCGATATGCTGGTTCCCCCCGTAACGGACAATGGTCTCATTCCAAATATGAGATTTTCTTTTTCTGATGCCCATATGCAGCTTAATCATGGTGGGTGGTCAAGAGAAGTAACGGTAAGGGAATTACCTATTGCTACAACCCTTGCCGGGGTGAATATGAGTTTGACACCGGGTGGTGTACGTGAGCTTCACTGGCATCAGCAGGCGGAATGGTCATATATGCTGTTGGGAAGTGCTCGCATTACGGCAGTTGACCAAAATGGACGTAATTTTATTGCTGATGTGGGTCCTGGGGATCTCTGGTATTTTCCTCCTGGCATTCCGCACTCTATACAGGGGCTTGAGGATGGGTGCGAATTTTTGCTGGTTTTTGATGACGGCAGTTTCTCCGATCTGAACACCCTATCCATCTCGGATTGGTTCGCACATACTCCCAAAGATGTACTTTCTGCAAATTTTGGTGTACCAGAAGCTGATTTTGCAGCGATTCCTCAAGACCAAGTATACATCTATCAAGATTCCATTCCCGGTTCAATTCAAAGCCAAGCGGTTCCCTCTCCTTACGGAACGTTGCCCCAATCCTTCAAGCACGAATTATTAGCCCAGCCCCCAATCAAAACGCCGGGCGGAAGCGTACGAATCGTCGACTCCTCCAATTTTCCGATATCCAAAACCATCGCAGCTGCTCTTGTTGAGATTGAACCCGGTGCCATGCGGGAAATGCACTGGCATCCCAATAATGACGAATGGCAATACTATCTTGCCGGGCAAGGACGGATGACTGTCTTTGGCGGTAATGGTGCAGCCCGTACGTTTGATTTCAGAGCCGGGGATGTTGGATATGTGCCTTTTGCTTACGGTCATTACATTCAAAATACAGGCTCCAGCACACTTTGGTTTCTTGAAATGTTTAAAAGTGACCGTTTTGCAGATGTTTCCTTGAATCAATGGATGGCCCTTACGCCTACAGAACTGATTCAGAGTAATTTACATGTAGGTACTGATGTGACTTCTAAATTGCGAAAGGTCAAATGGCCCGTTGTCAAATATCCCAGTTATTCTTATGACCCTAAAAAGAAATAACTATAAGAGGTCCGGTGATTACTATACAAAAAAACACCGTATCGAAATACGGTGTTTTTACAAACTAATTAACAAAAACTATTCCTCAGAGTCTACATTGTGGTAAACCTGCTGAACATCCTCCAAATCTTCTAATGCATCAATCAATTTATCAAATTGAACCTGTGCATCTTCTGGAAGTGAAATATCATTTTGGGCAAGCATGGTGAGCTCAGCAACGGTAAACTCAGTTACTCCTGCTTGTTTGAAAGCTTCCTGCACAGCATGGAATTGATCAGGCTCTGCATATACGATGACGGCTTCATCTTCTTCAATGATGTCACGCACCTCTACATCTGCCTCCATCAGCAGCTCCAGCACTTCATCTGCGGTTTTACCCACCAGACCAATAACTGCTGTTGAATCAAACATGTAGGCTACAGATCCGCTCACGCCCAGGCTACCGCCATTTTTAGTAAAAGCAGAACGCACATCCGATGCTGTACGATTAACGTTATTGGTCAGTGCATCTACAATGACCATGGAACCGTTCGGTCCGAAACCTTCATAACGAAGTTCTACGTAGTTTTCATCGCCAGCACCTTTTGCTTTTTCAATAGCACGGTCAATGATTGCTTTGGGTACATTGTACGTTTTTGCACGTTCTAGAACTACTCTTAGTACCCGATTGGATTCAGGATCAGGTTCGCCTTGTTTGGCTGCCACATAAATTTCCACGCCAAATTTAGCATATATACGACTCGTATTAGCATCCTTGGATGCCTTCTTTTCTTTAATGTTATTCCACTTACGTCCCATAATATCCCGCTCTCTTCCTGTATGAATATACACAACGAACTTCATTATATCCTTGTATATTATATCTCCTAAAGGACATACGAACAAGTTTAAACAACTCTGTTATGGAAAAATAAACAATTCTACCTAATTAGGGATGCTTGAAAATGTGTACTTTCATTTCTCCTCATCTATGGACAATCTCCCTATCCATGTCTAAGATGAAGAGGAAGTCTGACTTGAAGGAGATCATTCACTTGGATGTCTTGTACAAAAAGTTGAGCCATAATCATGAAATCACAGTATACGAAACCACCGAGCTGTATGGTGAAAAGGGATTATTTCGGGTGATGCAGTTTTCAAATACAGCCGTCCAAGGCGCGGTGGACTTGAATCATCCACAACGCATTTTGTTCGAATATCCGAGAGCAATTATCCATCTTATGGAGCTGAACGATCCATCATTTGAAGATGTATTTGTTATCGGGCACGGTATAGGTACAATAGCGGGTCATTTTACAGATAAACGTTTTAAGATTGCCGAGCTGGATGCACAAGTTGTAGAGTTCAGCCGAACATTCTTTGGATACGATCAGGATAATGTGACTGTTGGCGATGGACGACGCCTTCTGGAGAAGGAAGCGCCGGATGCTTATGACTATGTTATTTTGGACGCCTTCACGGAGCTGGGTACGCCCTTGCATTTAGTATCCTGGGAATTTTTCAAGATGGCCAAAGAAAAGCTGGATTCCGAAGGCTCCCTGATCATGAATTTAATGGGCAAAAGTGAACACGACCATTTGATCCATGCCATTCATACAACGTTACGTGAAGAATTTGCCTATGTCTCAACTTTCTCGCTCCCCTCGGAAGGCGCTGCCGACGTTCAAAATATCATTATGATAGGTCGGGACAAGCCAATCCGGTTTCAGGCACGTCAGATGGCGGACTTTCATGAGATTACACTCGGAGAAGGCCATATTCTACGGGATATAGATGCTTAGTGTAGTTCCAATATTCGTCTCTCTACATCTTCAATACGAATCGTCTCTTTGTTGCAGCTTTTTCGTTCCACTAACTCTACTTTCCCGTGTTCGGCATCTTTACCTACGATGATGCGCACGGGAATACCTACTAAATCGGAGTCTTTGAATTTAACCCCAGGCCGTTCCTCCCGATCATCCAGCAGCACCTCCACACCGCGATCTTGCAGCTGGTTGTGTAATTTCTCGGCTATTTGCATCTGAAGCCTGTCTTTCACAGAAATCGGAATAATATGAACTTGAAACGGGGCTAGTGCATAAGGCCATATCATTCCGTTCTGATCGTGATTTTGCTCTACAATGGCAGAAAGGATCCGGGATAAGCCAATGCCATAGCAGCCCATAATCATCGCTTGCTCAGCTCCAGACGCATCCAGAAAGGTCGCACCCAGCTTCTCACTATATTTGGTGCCCAATTTAAATACGTGTCCGATCTCAATTCCACGATGAAGTTTCAATTCCCCTTCGTCACATCGAGGACATCTATCCCCTTCTATGACATTGCGCAAGTCAGCCACATGCCGAAGATCTATATCGCGCCTTGGGTTCACATGTCGATAATGGTAATCCAGCTCGTTCGCGCCTGCGATACCGCTGGACATTTGGACAACGGCGTAATCCACCCACACAGGGATTGTCAATCCGCATGGGCCTATGAACCCCGAGGGGGTTCCAGTCGCCTTTGACACGATGTTTGTACTTGCTATTTCGAATTTTTCACTACCTAAAATATGTTTAATTTTCACTTCGTTAACCTCATGATCCCCCCTAACAACTACAGCAATAGGTTGATCGTCAGCCATATAAATCAGTGTTTTGATGATTTCTTTGGGCTCTATGTGAAGCGATTCAACCAGTTGATCTATTGTACACAGGCCTGGAGTATGGAATTTTTCCATTTTAGCTGTATCAAAAGAAGGAGGGCTGACTTGTTCATTTTTATATGAGACAGGAGATATTTCTATTTTTCCCGTCGATCGCGCCACGGCTTTTTCAAGATTAGCTGCATATTCACAGCAGGTACATGCTACAATGGTGTCCTCTCCAATATCAGCTAGAGCCATAAATTCATGGGTTTCACCTTCGCCACCAATGGCACCCGCATCTGCTTCTACTGCACGAAAGTTTAGACCACAGCGAGTGAAAATGCGATGATATGCCTGGAACATGGTCGAATAGGTATGATCTAGTCCTTCCCAATGTGCATCAAACGAATAGGCATCCTTCATCAAAAATTCTCTACTGCGAAGCAGGCCAAATCGCGGACGTCGTTCATCCCGAAATTTGGTTTGAATTTGATACAACGTTACAGGCAATTTGCGATAAGAATTCACTTCATTTCGTATTAAAGACGTAATGACCTCTTCATGTGTAGGCCCCAAAGCAAACTCCCGACCATGCCGATCTTGCAAACGCATCAACTCAGGACCATAAACATCGTATCTTCCTGATTCTTGCCACAGCTCCGTTGGCTGCAATACAGGCATCAGCAGCTCCCCAGCCCCTACGCGATCCATTTCATCCCGTACGATTTGCTCTACTTTTCTGAGCACCCGTCTGCCCAGGGGCATATAGGTGTACATTCCAGCCGCCAGTTGGCGGATAAATCCTCCCCGCAGCATAAGCTGATGACTGATCACTTCAGCTTCTGCGGGTGCTTCACGCAAGGTTGTCAGTAATAATTGGCTTTGGCGCATGTGTAGCTTCCTCCTTGTTGGACGATAAAATGTACGCAAAAAGACACATCCGTCAGGGACGAATGTGTCGTGGTACCACCCTTCATTTGACCGTAGCCATACACGGAACGGTCCTTCATTAGATTACGGCGTCTAGCCGGTAACGGTTTATCATACAAACCGCTACAGCTCGCAAGGCAGGGAAACGTTCATTCGCGGCGAGAAACCTTTCAGCCCATGAGTTTCTTCTCTGTACAGCGAGTATTGAACCTTTGATCCTTGGTCTACACTATTCCTATATATTACAATTTTCACCACTTTACACGAAATGTAATTTCTAGTCAAGGAGATAATCTTCTGCAACACAGCAAGAAACTCGTTACCCTGCTCTGCCTGTAAGGGCCGCATAGAATAGATCAGTCTGTCCATCATACAACATGCTCCTTTTACAAATTCAATAATTGAGGCCATTACATACGTGAAGCTCCAAATATGCGCTGTTGTAGGTTAGAGTTCTCTTGATTAATTATGTATCATTCTTTTTAAAATACACGCCCTTGAAAAACACAAAATTTTGCGTATGTGTGCCATACAGCTCCTGAAACCTAGAATGAAGTTTATTCATAGAAAGAGTCTCTGAGACCGTCCGATCCGTTTGCAGGGTCAAGTCGACACAGCTAATTCCAAATTGGCACACTTGCTCCATAGGATAACCTTGGGTAATTCCATATATCATCCCGGCAATAAAAGCATCATCTGCGCCTGTGACATCAATGACCTCTTGAACGGGATGAATGGGAATTTGGCCATGAGTTCCATCCTGAGAGGCGTACAAAACACGATCAGCACCGCAGATAAAAATGACATTCTGAACTCCAAGTTTGTGAAAAATTCGGGTGGCATCCAACATATGCTGATCATCTGTAAGTTCTAGCTCCAAATAGGCTTCAGCCTCCACCGGTTTACATACCAGCCACTCCACTCCATGCAAATTTCGGGGAAGCTTTCTCATCTTCGAGGCCGATACCGAAGAAACGACAATCGGAATCCGATGCTCATGACAGACATGTATGGTGGCTGCAATTACGTTCATAGAGAAATTAGTGTCCAGCAGAACGAGTCGGGATGAGGCAATTAAAGGAGCATTTTCAAAAATTACTGAAGGACGAATCTGATCATAAATCTCCATTTCTGCTGTCGCTACAATCAGTTCACCACGCTCGTTCAGCAAGGCAGTATAAACCCCAGTTGACGGTTCACCTTTGACTTGCAGAGGAACCACGTGCATGTAACGGCTGGACTGTTCGATAATAAATTCACCTTCCGCATCGTCCCCAACTGCGGTCAGCAAGCTGACCCGCTGGCTCAACCTCCCTAAATTTTCGGCTACATTTCGTGCTACCCCACCGCAAGATTGCAGTCTTGTACTGCTCGGATTGGAGGTATGAAGCTGAAATGTACCTTTAATCATGATTTTACGATCCAAATTGGCCCCCCCGATACATAGTATTGGTTTGCTAGAGGGCCAAGGCTCGTCCTGTTCATTTTGGTGGATTTTTTTTAATTTCATCATTTGACTCCTTTCTCGAGTCTATTCGTTAAAATGATTTAAATTTGTACAGAAATAGGCACTATATAAAATTAACACGTTCCAAATGTCATATTCCCAAGAATAATGTCGAGTTCGTTAAAATATCCTAAAGTTACACATGCAAAAAAACACCCTATTGTAAAGATATCTTTCACTTTTACGATAGGGTGATTGGGTTGGAACTACAGCATAGTTCTTCCTTACATTATGTTATTCAGGATTTTTGCAAAATCCTCTATTTCAAAATAAATAGAGCTGCTCCGTGAGGAGGTAAATCTGTGGACAGCTCTTGTGCTAAAACACCTAAATCTACATGGTTCCATAAATCTCTGGCATTTGCCTGACCTTCAATACCAAGGTCTTTTAAGGATACACGCACCTTTGAAGATTCATCCCCAGCATTAAACAAAGCTGCATATACATGCCCTTTCCCGTTATGTGAAGTCCAAACGATATGTTCATCCTTTCTATACACCTGCCGTGCATTCAAACCGTTGCGATGAGCATTTAACACTTCTTCATTAGTCAGCAAAGAAAGAGTCCATGCATCATTATCCCGCAGTTCGCCTCCGAACATCAGGGGAGACCGGAAAATGCTCCACAAGGTCATCATCGTTAGCTGCTCATCCTTAGTAAAGCGTGTCCATCTGTCATGGCTGCCGGAATCTACCGAATCTACCGAACGAATACCCAGATGACCCAGTGGCAGCATGTCGCAATCCGGCCAGTGACCTGGACCTACATGTTCTGCCCATTTCTCGCAGCGCTCAAACATACCATACAGTAAAGGCCATACATCCCAGAAGTCATCAGTCATACGCCACATATTCGCGTTTGCGATTAAATCAGATGCATACTCCAGCGGTGCAGGACCAGGCGATAGACTCAACACCATCGGACGTCCGCATTGGGCGATAGCCCGCCTAATCAATTCAATTTCCGCCAAATGAATACCATAGAGACGTGATGCAGCAATGTCATCTACTTTGACAAAATCCACACCCCATTCCGCATACAGATCAAACAACGAATTATAGTACTCCTGTGCGCCTTCCTTGGATGCATCTACCCCATACATATCTGTGTTCCAGGGACAAATAGAGTTGGGATGCGCAATTTGTCTCGCCGTGGCTGTGGTTCCCAAAATCGGGGTATCCTGATGCACCGCCTGGCGGGAGATGCCTCTCATAATATGTATACCAAATTTCAATCCCAGACCGTGTACATATTCCGCAAGAGCTTGGAAGCCTCGTCCATCTGCTGCCGAAGGAAACCGATTCACCGCTGGAATAAGACGTGAAAATGAATCCATTGCCAATGGGACAAACGGGCGATACTGTGAAGATACTGCTCCTGACTCATACCACTGAATATCTACCACGACATATTCCCAACCATATTCCTTCAGATGCTCCGCCATATATTGAGCATTTCCCCGTACTTCCTCTTCCCGTACTGCTGCACCGTAGCAATCCCAGCTATTCCACCCCATAGGTGGTGTATGCGCTGTCAAATGATGCTTCATTTCATTCATCCTTTCATCCAGTAGATCTCATCCTGCTACCAAAAATCCCCTCATCAGTACGTAACTATTATAATGTAAACCCTTACTTTTGTCGCTCGTCTCCTTTTTCATTTCCACTTTTTATACATTTAAGTTGACTAACTAAAAGAATGTGGTACATTTAAAATTGCTTTTAAAAAACTTTGACTTGAATCAGAGGGTGATTTTACATGTGTGAACATACTTATCGAATTTTGTTGTTTTACAAATATGTCAACATTGAAGATCCTGCCACCTTTACGGCAGAGCATCTGGCTTACTGCAAGGAGCTGGGCGTCAAGGGAAGAATCTTGATTGCTGCGGAAGGAATCAACGGAACACTGTCTGGTACAGTAGAGCAAACGGAGCAATATATGCGTGATTTGCGCGCCAATCCGAAATTCCACGATATCGTTATTAAAATAGATGAGTCTGACGGTCATGCGTTCAAGAAAATATTTGTACGCCATCGTCAGGAGCTTGTTACGCTGCGTCATGAAGATGAGCTGGACCCTAATGAAATTAGCGGTAAGCGTCTGTCACCAAAGGAGTTTTATGAACAGCTTCAAGATGAAGATGTAGTTGTTCTGGACGGACGTAATGACTATGAATATGACATCGGTCATTTCCGCGGGGCTATTCGCCCCGAAGTCGAATCGTTCCGTGAATTTCCACAATGGATTCGCAACAATATGACTCAGTTCAAAGACAAGAAAATTCTGACGTACTGCACCGGAGGTATCCGTTGCGAAAAGTTATCGGGTCTTCTGATCAAAGAAGGATTTAACGATGTAGGCCAGTTGGATGGCGGCATTGTGACTTACAGCAAAGACCCGGAAGTACAAGGACGTTTGTTTGACGGTAAATGCTACGTATTTGACGAACGAATCTCGATTCCGATCAATCATACGGATGAGGACGTCATTGTCGGCAAGTGCTTCCATTGTGAAACGCCGAGCGATCATTATATCAACTGCCCAGTGTGCAATCTCCAGCATATTGCATGTCCGGATTGCGAAGAACAGCATCAGCACTATTGCTCTGACGATTGCCGAACCAAAGCGGAAACCGTAGCTACTGCATAAATTGGCAGTATCATTGGTTCATTATAATAAAAGGGATGCCCTATTAGCCGTTCATCATGGCTGTGGGCATCCCTTTTATTGTTTTCACAATAAGTGTCGTAGGCTTCATAGTATATACCTATGGCCTTGATTGTATTTTCATCTTGGACGGGCTCGAAAGTAGCGTCTTATAATGGAAAATGTCATTACAGAAAGGATGGGTGGAATTCATGATTCAAATCGTACTTTCAACTCTATTATCGGTTATCGTTCCGCTGTCCATTCCGGTGATCGCCGGATTTTTACTTGGAAAATTCATGAAGCTGGAAACGAAACCGCTCTCGACTTTGTATTTATATTTTTTAAGCCCCGCCATGATTCTGGACACGCTACTCAAAGCACAGCTTACCTGGCATGATGTGGCGCAGACTGCCGCTTTTTCAATATTAAACCTGCTGCTGTTGTGGGGAATTGCACAATTAGCAGGGAAAATCTTTAGACTGAGCACTCCGGAAACGGCTGGACTTACCTTAATCTCCACACTCACCAATAGTGCAAATTATGGCCTGCCCCTAATTTTACTTGCCTTTGGGCAGCTCGGTCTGGATAAAGCCTCCATGTATGTCGTCATCCAGATAATTATAGTCAATACCATTGGCGTTTATTTTGCAGCCCGCTCTGAATTTTCTGTTCAAAGTGCTGTTAAGTCGGTGTTTTCACTTCCTGCGATCTATGCAGCTCTACTCGCCATGGGACTGCGGCTACTGGACTGGCATCTTCCCTCAGGGATTCAATCAGGCGTCTCGATGATTGCTGCTGCCTATTCTCCGGTCGTGCTGGCGATTCTGGGTACCCAGATGGCTTATGTAAAAATATTTAAGTTGGAGTCGTCTATTAAAAAAGCCAGCTACGCCGGACTAACAATTCGGCTTCTACTCTCCCCACTTGCGGCTTGTCTTGCTATGCTGATACTGGGAATTTCAGGTCTTTTGTTCTCCGTTCTCTTCATTCTGGCCTCAATGCCGGTTGCTGTAAATGCTGTCATTTTAGCAGAAAAATTTAATGCATCGCCAAAACTGGTTTCCACCTGCATCCTGTGGAGCACGCTTGCCTCATTCCTGATATTGCCTATTCTGATTATGTTGGTGGCAGGTTAGCGAGAAAAAAAGACTCTCTACACCATAGAGAGCCATGCGCGATTCTGTCTCCATTCTACTTGCACAGGCGTTTCAAAAAAAGCACTAAGCGTTTCACTGCTTAGAATATCAGTCGTTTTACCTTTAGCAAATACCGTGCCCCGGCGGATTAAAATCGTATGCGTGTACATCGGTAGAATTTCTTCGATATGATGTGTAACATACAGTAAATTCGGCGAAGCCGGCGACTCCGATAACTGGCGAATGCTATCCAGCAATGCTTCCCGGGAAAAAAAGTCCAAACCATTACACGCCTCGTCCAAAATCAGTAGCTTGGGCGAGGCCATTAATGCGCGGGCGATAAGCACTTTCTGCTTTTCTCCCTGTGAGCATCCCTGATACAACCGATCCACGAGATGAGCACACCCCAGTTGCGTCATAAGCTGAACGGCCTGTTCATAATCTGTATCCGTCGTCTGATCATAAAGTCCAATGGAGGCAAATTTGCCACTAATAACAACATCCTGCGTACGCTGACTCCCATTAATTCTTTCCTGTAAAGAGGAACTGACCCAACCAATAGATTTGCGCAGCTCCCTCAGATCCACATCCCCAAAGGTATGGCCCAATACACCAACACTACCTGTGGTTGGCCATATGTAACCGTTAATCATATTGAGCATCGTTGTTTTACCTGACCCATTCAAGCCGAGTACAGCCCAGTGCTCTCCCTCAGCTACCTGCCAATTGATTTGATCTAGTATGGTGCGGTTATCTCTCTTCCAGCTTACATTGTTAAGTTCAATGACAGAATTCATGGCTGTACATCCTTTCTATTCGTCGTATCATCAGATGTTTATACGCATAGTAAAGATCATCATTAGTACGTCTAGCTTCTCTTTCATGTAAGCATAGCACAGGGTCACAGGTTGTTCAATTTTAAATAACCCACTCCATTGTTCATATAGGAGTGGGCTGGCAATGAAGCAATCCACTAATCAAGATACTTTTTCTTTTTTAGAATCCTTAATTACATTCTTATCTTTGTTCTTATCTTTATTTGTGTCTTTGCTTGGGACCCTAACCTTCCTTCTTTCATTAGCCAGTCGCCAATAGCCTAATACTTTACGGTACATGGACTTATCTGATAATTGGTTAAAAATATATGGGTCTGGCTTCGTATTCACCTCAATAATCCATGGGGTAAAGCGATGATCCAGTCCAATATCCACACCAATTTGCCGGAAATTTGGATATGTTTTTTGCAGTTGTTTGGCGATGGTAAGACCCAGTTCATTTAGTTTCTTGACCAGCTCCGCCTGTTTGCTTTGCGATAAATGGGATTTTAGTAACTGCTCCAAGGCCATCGGCTTGCCACCACTATGATAGTTAGTCACGATTTTACGGGGATGACCCAGACGTCCAATAATTCCAGTAGACTCCCATAGCCCTTTTTCATTACGCTGCACCATGACCCGAATATCAAAATAACGCATTTGATGGCGTAGTAAATGGATTCCCTTTTGAATAAGATAACTTTTCTTCCCCGTATGTTTCGATAGGCTGGTATATAGTGCATCCAAATGTTTAAATTCTTGACGCGTTTCCTCATATTGATAGGCGAAACGCTGGCCAGCCTCCTGCTCTACTCTCATTACACCTTTACCAAAGGTACCTCGCTCGGGTTTTACATAGACCATACCGTATTTCTCCAGCATTGACTTCAAATTTGCTTTGTTATATTTGCGAGTTTCTGGTACATAAGGTTTGATGCTTCCATTCTGAAGCAACAATTGGGTTTTATGCCATTTGCTGCGCGACGCCTGCGCTTGTGAAGAATTCACTTGCCCCTCTCCTCTCTACTCTCAGGTAGAACGCTCTTGTTAAAAAAGATCAATCTATCGTATGCGCTAACTCCCCATTCGAAGCTTCATCAGCCCTGTCCTGCATAGAAATGGACGTTTGACCTTGCCCGGTCGAAAGCGCCTGTCCAAGCATACGATATTGGGAGACGCTGGGAGCGTATATTTGCACATATAGGGAGTGAATAACATGTCAGCGCAATCGGATGGTCCACGGAAGGGTTCCCTTACAATCGATGTTCTGATTCCCGCAATTGATAAAGATATTGCCACACTACCGCTGGTAATTGACAGTCTGCGCCGTCACGTGCAGCACCGAATTGGAAATATTTATATCGTTTCACCGCAAAGCACCGGGATTCGCCGTCTGTGCGTAAACAAGAAATGTACATTTATAGACGAAAAAACGGTGCTGCCCATTACCAAAAAACATATCCATTACGGAACAACGCGCTGGGACCGTTCAGGCTGGCTGTATCAACAATTGCTCAAAATGAATGGCGACAAAATCAGTAAAGCCTCTTTTTTCCTCGTCATTGACGCGGACACGGTTTTGATTCGTCCACATACGTTCCGTAAAGACGGAAAAACGATTTTTTACTACCGCAGCTGGAGCCAGCCTGAGTATTTTCGCACCCATCACAAGCTGATGGGCGTTAAAGCTCCCTCACCAAAGTCCTTTGTTACTCATTATATGCTTTTTGAAAAAGCGCGGCTTACCCAGCTCAAGCAAGTTATCGAGGCCCGTCATGGAAAACCTTGGTACAACGCAATTATCCACAGTATAGACCGGACAAAACAGTTTGGGTTTTCCGAATATGAAACGTATGCCAACTATTTATACAGTAATCAGCCCTCTCGGATGATTTTGCGCAAGTCATTGAATAAAGCGCTTCATCGTCGGGCTTCTTCCCTGTCGCAAAAACAATTGGATGTCTTGGCTAAGAGCTATCGCTCCTTATCTTTTCATCAACGCAAGGTGTACCAGCTTACTCCAAAAACAAAGATTGAATCATCGCTAAAATAGTTTTTAAAATCCTGCAAAATGATGCAGTCCAAAATAGATCTGCATTGAAGGAGGAAACGTCCGTGCGCATCGTATTATTATGCGGTGGTGCCGGAAAACGGCTATGGCCACTATCCAACGAAATCCGGTCGAAGCTGTTTCTCCGGTTGTTGTCCGCTCCTGACGGGCATAAGGAATCTATGCTCGGTCGGGTGTACCGTCAGCTTACCTTAACCGGGCTGGATTCCTCTGCCCTGCTTCTGGCTCATCGGAGTCAGGTAAATCTAGCCTTTCGCCATACAGAAGGTCGTCTGCCCGTTCTGGGCGAGCCTGCCAAACGTGGAACCTTCACCGCTGCTGCACTGGCAGCTGCTTATTTTCACACCAGAGGCACAGGGCTGGATGAAGTTCTCTGCATTGCCCCAGCGGACATGTTTGCAGGAGAGGATTTCTTCCATAGCATAGCAGCGCTCTCCGGCATATTGTTTGAGAGCGGAGCCGATCTGGCTATGCTTGGGACAAGGCCCACTCATCCCTCCGACCAATACGGCTACGTCGTTCCGGGTCTGCAAATGATACGGGAAGGGAAAACTTCCTATGCGCAAGTTGCTCGCTTCACAGAAAAGCCGGATCTCCCCGGAGCACAACAGCTTATTCATCAGGGCGCGCTCTGGAACTGTGGTGTTTACGCTTTTACATTACGGTATATGTTGTCCTGTATGGAGCGAAGTGATCTGCCGCTGAACGATAAAGCATTATGCGCGATGTATGATAGCCTCCCCGTTCGCAGTTTCGACGAAGAGATTGCAGAGCGTGCCGAACATGCCATCGTCCTGCCCTACGATGGCGAATGGCACGACATCGGCAACTGGCAGGCTCTAACAGAGCAGCTAAACAGTCAAGTAATCGGGCGTGGACAGATTAGTGGGCAGACTCACGGCACGCATATCGTTAATGAGCTGCCCTATCCACTTCATGTCATTGGTGTGGAAGATATTATTGCTGCCGCGAGTCCCGATGGCATTCTCATTGCGTCCAAGAGCCATGCCCACGTAATCAAGGAGCAGCTAGGTAAACTTCAACTTCACCCCATGCATGGTGAAACCTCTTGGGGCAGTTACCGAGTGCTGGACGAATTTGATCATCGGAGTCTGAGCGATATACTGGCCATACGGCTGACGGTACTGCCAGATCAACGTTTGAATGGCCGTATTCACGGCAGTGGACTTAAAGTATGGACGATCGTGTCCGGCCGGGGAGAGGTCATGCTGAACGGAGAACGTTTTGCTGCGGCAAGCGGTTCTGTATTTAGCATTCCGGTCGATACGCATCACACAATCCGTGCCGATCTGGATACACCACTGGAGCTAATTGAGGTACGTCTGGGAAACAGCTTGGTGAACGCCTTCTATAAATCCGAGTCCTGACAACACATAGATCAGGATTTTGCAAAATTTGATTCCAGTCGCTCCAAAGTGCAATATATAGACGAACTAGACCATTTCGATCTATATATTGTTCATTGGAAGTCGCTTATTGGATTTTTGCAAAATCCTCAGATATAATGCACGCTACGGATTCTGAACGAAGGTCGCAGGTCGCACATAAAAAATCGCTCCTGAGCAAGGTGAAAAAGTCCTTGCTCCAGAAGCGATTTTATTTTGTGATGCAGTTACCTTTGACTATTCCGGCTTCTTTTAAAAAATGCTGAACGATCTCCAACTGATAGTGTATGCGTACTTTCTTGGGCAGGCTCCAACCCGTTTCCACGGTAACCGCGCGTGCACCTAAAATACGGGCTACAGCGGTGCGGGAGGAACCTGGAAGCTCATGCAGCCGAAGGTTGAAATGTCGGTCGCTCACCTGTATGGAGCGATTCATTCGCTTAATAACCCGACGAACCGCAGGAACCACCGGGTTGGCCTTGTTGGAGATTAGCGTTTGACCAAGCACCTCGGCATCCTTTTGTGACAATCCATTGGCCTCATGCAAGTCAAGATACCATTCAGGTTGATGCTTTTGTGTTAATTTGAATAGAGCAGCGGAAAGTGGTTGTGTTGCCAGCTGCTTTTTTTTGCGCGGAAAGGTTCGATTAAGATCAGGTATTCCTCTAATCCGTTTGCGGTAAGCCTTTTGGTTTACAATCGGTACAATTATAAGCTTACCCTGGCTAATTCGCAGTTTTTGCTGATTCAAAAGCTTCACCAGTTTCTCAGCAGCTCGTATGCTAGCTATTTCATTACCATGTATCCCCGCGACCACCATCACACACGGACCTTTCTGCCCCCCTGTGACTATATAATAAGGAGTTGCCCAAGAGCCATTTCCGAGCATATATCGTTTGACCTGCATCCCCTTCACCTCCGTATAGGCTGTCGTTGTCCTCTCTTCTGTTCTCGCCGACGGATGATTTCACGGTATAGTCTTAAGTAGTTACTGGTCATCTGTTTGTTGGTAAATCTTTGGTTGACATATGAACGAAGCTGCGCTGGTGACGGATAATTTTTTTGCTGTGCCTTTCCTGCCATTTGGCTAACTGATTTGCAAATCAACTGTGGAAAGCCCAAGAGTACCTCGGGAACGGAGCCATTTTTTAATGCCAGCACCGGTGTTCCACAAGCCATGGCCTCGACCATTACGAGTCCAAATGGCTCTTCCCACAGTGTCGGAAACAGCAGACACTCTGCATGTTTCAGCAGCTTCTGTTTCTGAGCACCTCCAACTGCACCTACATAGCGTATATTCGGATTACGCTGAATTCGTTTCTGAATCTCTTTACGGAAAAATTCTGGAGCTTTGATAGGACCTGCAATAAGCAGTTTTTTTCCTGTTCGTTCTGCAACCTGAATGGCCTGCAATACACCTTTATCTCGTATGATTCTGCCCATAAACAGCAAGTAGCCACGCTTCTCACTGCTGAACTCGTATTCATGGGTGTTGATACCATTATAGATATAAAAACCTTTGCCCCTGCCCATCAGCTGACGCGCTCGTTTACTGACATATACCGGGTTTTTACCGTGTCTCTTCACTGGAAGATGAACGGTGCATACTGATGGACAAGGCAGCTTCCTACGTCCCACAGAAGAACGAAAAGTATGATCATGAATGATATGTGTGTTGGAAGGCATATGCCGGAGTACATATTGGGGGATCTGACTTTGTTTCAAACCCTTGGGGTAGGTAATCAACCGCGCACTGCTCCTGCTCCCACGGGCGGCAAACAGCGATACATGATGCCCTCGTCTCACCAATTCCTCAGTTAATTCATGCACGACCTTTTCCGTTCCGCCTTTGTTAGAGGGTACCGGCTGTGCATCGGGATAGTTGGAAATGACCTGAACAATGGTTAGACGCCGTTTTTTGAGTGCTTTATTCTGCCTTGAAGCCATACGAATTCCCCTTCCTGACCGGAAATACGGTGTGATCCTTACGATGTCAACGGGAATCAGAGCATACTCCCGTACAAGTTATAAATTGTAGTATATAGGTATGTATATTTTGCGTGATTGCTTGTGCCAATCGTCTGCAAGTCGTTTTTTGCCATACGAGCCTATCTATAAGGGGAGTCTATACAATTTGTCAAGCTAAAATTAAGGAGAAAATTCTCATCGTTTTCTAATAAATGAGGACAAAGCGTTGGGGTAACAGGTTTGTAACCATGAGTGGTAAATTCCGGACATTTTATTTGTGTTATTGTCATTTCAGGACATCAACACAATACGAATAACGGAGGAATTTATATATGAAACGTACTTCAAAAAAATTGTGGATGGGTATTTGCTTTACTATGACTTTGGCATTGAGCGCAGGGAGCTTCGTCGTTGGGCCAGCCACCACTCATGCCGCTTCGGCAAGTAAAGCTGATCAGATTATTTCTAAAGGTTCCCAGTTTATGGGTGTGCGTTATGAGCATGGAGCCCCAGCAGGCAATACAAGATCTTTTGACTGCTCTTCGTTCACTCAATATGTATTTGCACAAAATGGCATCAAGCTTCCACGTTCGTCCAGACAGCAATCAACTGTTGGCACTTTCGTACCGCGTAGTCAGCTGAAAAAAGGCGATTTGGTCTTTTTCTATGCGCCAATTCATCATGTAGCCATTTACATGGGGAACGGCAAAATTCTGCATACGTATGGTAAAGGCGGCGTAACGGTTACAGATCTAAATTCGGGCTGGTGGAGCCGCAATTACACAACAGCACGTCGTGTCCTCTAGGATAAATTTTAGTTGATTCCCATCCACCGAATGCTTAACTTACAAATAACAATAAAAAGGGCTGTTCCGCGAGTAGATATTTCTACTGGAGGGACAGCCTTTCCTTTTGTCTTTGGGGCAGCGTGACGATGACTACCGTTCCTTCTCCTTCTACGCTCTCCATACGTATCGTACCCTGATGAGCATCTGTAATTGCCTTGGCAATCGGCAACCCCAGCCCGGTCCCTCCAGTTTTACGATGCCTGGAGCTATCTACCCGATAAAATCGTTCGAAGACCCGCTTGATCTCGCCCTCAGGTATTCCGATCCCATAATCCTTAACCCGGATATAGACATCCTTTTTATCTTTAGATAAGCCTATTTCAATCTCATCCGAGCTGTATTTTAATGCATTATCCAGTAGGATCACTAGCAATTGCTTCATTTTTGTCAGGTTGGCATCCAGCCAAATTTCTTTCTCTTCGGTTAAAATAGAAATTTGACGATCATGTACAGGCTTGAGATGCGCTACTACCTGTTGACAACAACCGATCATTTCTATCCGCTCATGCGGCTCAGGGTCTTTCTGCTGTGAGGAGGCAAGAGTCAGCAACTGCTGTGTCATCGTACGCATTCGCTGAGTTTCTTCATAGATCGATTCAATGGATTCCTTATGAATGTCCTCATCACGCGTGCCCCACCGCCGCAGCATGTTGGCATAGCCCTCAATAATCATAAGTGTGGTATTCAGTTCATGTGAGGCATCTGAAACAAACTGCTGCTGGCTCTGAAAGCTTTCTTCTAATCTCTCCATCATTCGGTTAAAAGTAGCGGTCATTTGGGACAATTCATCTTGATTATGACTGCCAGCGGGGATTTTTTTAAATTTTAAGCTTCTCTCAATTTCCTGCATCGTTTGAATACTACTGGAAATCGGCAGCAATATGGCATTCGCCAAAATCGTGCTCCCTACCAAACTTAGCATCATTGCTCCTACAGTCGAAGTGATGAGAATCGTATTTAAAATATCGAGATTGGTTTCGAGTGCATCCCATTTTTCCACGATCTCCAGCGTTCCCTTCTGATTGCCCTCCGGAGAAAGCACGGGGAGATGGATTACCAGAATTTTATGACCCTGTACATCAGTCAATTGAGAGCTTTGAGAAGTGTTAAAACGAATATCGCCCAGCTTAAAGCGTGACTGGCGACTTACTTCATACAGAAGTCGGGATTGCTGATCAAACACCCTCAGAATAGTATCTCCGGAAAGCTCATCTTTCAATTTTGGACTCCATGCATTCTTCAGAATCATGGTATGTCCGGTTTCGGCAATGATTTCAGTCCACTTATTTTGCAGCACTTCTCTTTCATTTCGCGTAGCGATTTTGACGAACAACAAATGAACCGTGACATCCACAAACAGGAGTATTATCATCACTAAAATAGAACTGAGCAGGGTGATTTTGGTCCGCAGCTTCAATGTTCTTCCTCCCTGATGCAGTACCCCACACCACGTACGGTTTTAATTAATTTCTTTTTGTATCCATGATCAATTTTTTTGCGAACATACCGGATATACACATCTACGACATTCGTATCACCAACAAAATCAAACCCCCACACGTTCTGAATCAATTCATCCCGCTGCAATACCTGATTTTTGTGCTCCATCAGATAGAGAAGCAGATCATATTCTTTGGGCGTCAGTTCGATTCGGTTTCCTTCCCGCACCACTGACCTAGTCTTGCGTTCCAACACCAAGCTATCCACTTGGAGCCTGGACGACAACTTGTCCTCTTTTTGTGAAGCGGTAGCTGTTGGCTCCATTTGATGCCTCATACTGGCCCGCATCCGCGCTAATAACTCCTCAATCTCAAAAGGCTTCGTAATGTAATCATTGGCACCTTCATCCAGACCTGAAACCTTATCAGGAGTCGTGTTACGTGCAGTGACCATAATTACTGGTGTATGATTGTTCACTTTTCGAATCTGCTTCAGCACCTCGACCCCGTTCATTTCCGGCAGCATGACATCCAGAATGATGATATCCCATGTACGTGCTAGAGCTTTTTCCAATCCTTCTCTGCCCGTTTGTGCGATTTCAACTGCATATCCTTCATGGGATAACTCCAACTGAAGCAATCTGGATATCTTCTCTTCATCATCAATGACCAGCACCGACTTTTCCATCGCAAAACCACCTATTTCTATAGAAAAAGCAAATGAGTAACGGAAATACATTCATTTTTTATTTGATTTTAAGCTTTTATCCGTGTAGTCGCTCTATAATATAACTTTGTTATTCAATTTTTTGATGTTAAGGAGTAATTTATTCATGTTAATTAATGTAGACTATGCTTTATTTCACTGGATCAATGAACTCGCTAATTCCCTCGCCTTTTTGAATGGAACCATGCGTTTCTTGGCGCAATATGCACCGTATTTATTCGGAGTGGCTTTGCTGATTTACTGGTTCACCTTTAAAATGCCGCATCGAATGATGGTTTTAGAAGCCGTTATAACGGTTTGTATCGGCTTTGTAATTAGTTGGGGTCTTGGACATTTGTTTTACAGAGATCGGCCTTTTGTCGGACATTCAGTCATTCAGCTTATTCATCATGATCCCAATGCTTCATTCCCGAGTAACCATGCACTTGGAGCGTTTTCTCTGGCTGCCATTTTATGGCTTCATCATCAAAAATTTCGTGTTCTCTGGGTTATTTTAGCTGTACTCATCGCAGTATCCCGCGTATGGACCGGAGTGCATTATCCCTCGGATATTTTGGCAGGTGCGCTTATTGGTGCAGGTTGTGCCATCGGCGTTCATCAATTCATTCGAAGTCGGAAGCTACCTGGCATCTTTATGCAGGCGGCTATTATATTTTATGAAAAATGGGAGCAGAAGCTGGGGCTCAAGCCTGGTGAACAGGCCAGAACCAAGATGACTGAACACACTTCCTCTGTCCAAATGAAAAGCAGACGCTAAAGCGTCTGCTTTATTTAGAAACTTCATTATTTATGCAACCCGTTATGCTGTGATTTAGAGCGAAGTGACAACATTCGTCGTTCTTCGTACCGCTGATAAAACCAAATACAAGCTGCCATCCAGCAGCCACTCATAAAATAGCCACCCACAACGTCGCTCGGATAATGTACGCCCAAATAAATGCGGCTCGTCCCGATTGCTACAATCAGCAGGCTGCTGAGTACAATAAGAAGGATACGCCCCAGCCTAGAAGGAACATGCTTCCACACTAAAAATGTCAGCGCCGCATACATGCTGAAAGCTGTCATGGAATGTCCGCTTGGAAAGCTGTATCCATTCTCTTCAATAATACGGTGAATCTCCGGTCTCGCACGCTGAAAAAGTACTTTCAGTATCGTATTCAGCATTACCGATCCCAATACACCAGCCGCCAAAAAAAGCAGTTCTCTGCGGTGTCCCAATACTCTATAGAGCACGAACATGGCCATTAAAACAATGATCACAACTGGAATTCCGCTGCCGATCATGGTGAAAAATTTCATTACACGGGTCATGGCGGGCGACTCCAGTTGTCCAATAGCCGAAATAATTTCCTGGTCAAAATGCCGAACTTGATGGTCACTCACCCATAATGCGATTAAGCCAAAACCGAATGCACATACTATACATGTGAGCAGAGCCAAGGAAATGGGCAGCTTTGTTGATGTTTGCTTCATTTTCTGTAGTTCCTCCATAATATTCATTGCGTGATAAAACAAAGTGCAGCATTAGCTTAGATATAGGTCTTACTTTGCCCACTTTTCCCTTATCATTTCATTAAAAGAATTAGTTGCATCCTCCACATAATGAAACCCGTTTTCAAAAAATATCACTTTCAGAATCATTTTATAATATAAGAAATTCATATTGACTACAAAATCGCAAGCGGACTGTAGCGAAAAAAGCAGCAACAAAAAAGGACGCCATTCAAGCCTTATAAACGGCTCGAATGACATCCTATGATTACACGTGGCATACTACAAACGTAATTCCCAAGTTAAACAAGCATCATCTACTAATTAGGTTGGTGTGACTTCTCCAAGTTTAACCTTACTCTCTGCTTCCTCTATTGGATAGCGTCTGCGGAACCACAGCGACTGAAGCAGCAAGAAGGTGCCGCTTACTGTCCAATATAATGGCATGGCAGCAGGGGCATTGAAGGAAAAGACCGCCATCATAATCGGTGAAAGATAGCCCATGATCGCAAATTGCTTGCGCTGGTCAGGCGTCATCTGAAACTGAGAAAGCTTGGCCTGTGCCAAGTATACAATTGCGACGACGATTGACAAAATCCAGTCCGGCTGTCCGAGCCGGAACCATAGGAAAGAGTGAGATGCGAGCTCCGGGGTTAAGCGGATTGCTGTATACATACCGCTCAAGATCGGGAGCTGAATGAGAATAGGCAGACAACCGATATTAAGCGGATTGAATTGATGTTCTTTGTAAAGCGACATCATTTCCTGCTGCATACTCTGCTGGCTGGTGGTATCTTTCTTGTTTTCATACTTCTTCTTAATTCGGTCCAAGTCGGGCTGCATAGCGCTCATCTTGCGCTTCATACCCTGCTGGGCACGCGTTTGACGCATCATAAGAGGCAGTAAGGCCAGACGGACAATGAATGTCAATGTCATAATCGCCAGCCCAAAGCTTCCACCAAACCATTGCGCCAATTGCTGAATAAGCCAAGAAAGCGGGAACACCACGTAATGATTAAAAAATCCGGGTGTCTGTGCATTTATCTCCGCAGCATTCGCACCACAACCAGACAGTAGCATGACCACCGCCAACGCTACCATTAATCCAAATATCCGTTCTTTTTTACCCCAAAAGGTGAATCCCTTGAATCGTTTCATATGTTCCTCCTCGTTGATTGGCTGTGCCATCGTTCAACGAGGGAGAACAATCGGATGCATCTTCATCCGGCGCTTCTTTACGCCGGATATGTCGGGCCAGCCGGACAGGCATGTCCTGTCCACGGGCAGACATCGGCATCTGCGGAGAGGCATGAGACCTCACGGGCCCACCTTCGACCCAGCATTCGGGTACATTGCCGTGCAAATGAGCGAGATACGTATAAGTCACTGTGCACAGCAAACCGATTGTAAATAAATAAGGGAGTAGGTCTTGAAGCTCAAACAAGGGATTCACCTCCTTCGGTTTGTTGCTACAATTATAGCACGAAACCGGACAAGCGACTAATCTTTAATTAGAGATACGGGTTGGATCACAAGCAACTGAAATAATTATTTCTGCTCCTTCGGTCTAATGCTCAAATCCGGTGGAAGGACGCTCTATATTACGGTAAAAACTTAACGGATAGCAAGCATACGATTCAATGCTAGTACAGCATCCTGTCTGATCTGAGCATCCACACGAATCACACCCACAGGCTCACCCCGGTCAAACTGTTCCATTGCCCACAGCAAATGGGGAAGATCGATCCGGTTCATGGTCAGGCAGGGACACATATCTGGATTGAGCGATTCAATGTGCTGTTCAGGGTACTGCTGCTTGATTCGTTGCACGAGATTCATTTCTGTGCCAACAGCCCATTGGGTCCCTGGCTCTGCCGCACGGATGGTATCGATGATGAATTTTGTGGAGCCCGCGCAATCTGCGAGCTGTACGACTTCATAAGAGCATTCGGGGTGAACGATGACCCGGACGTTCTTATCACGCTCGCGAACGTTGCGAATATGATCTACTGTAAACTTTTCATGAACGGAGCAATGCCCTTTCCATAAAATAATTTTTACGGTTGCTGGGTCCTGTTCAGTCTCAAGCTGATCTGTCATTGGATTCCACACGGCCATTTCATTTAGCGGAATTCCAAGATCGTAAGCTGTATTGCGACCTAAATGCTGATCCGGCAAAAACAAAATACGTTCCTTTTGCTTCAGCGCCCACTCCAGCACTTGCTTAGCATTCGAAGAAGTCACGGTAGCCCCACCATGCCGTCCTACAAAGGCTTTGATCTCTGCTGTGGAATTTACATATGTTAACGGAATGATCGTATCTCCTACCAACTCCTGTAAATGCTTCCATGCTCGTTCTGTCTGTTCCACATTCGCCATATCTGCCATCGAGCAACCTGCACGCATATCCGGCAGGACAACAGTCTGTCGATCGGTAGTCAGCATATCCGCTGTCTCCGCCATAAAATGTACCCCACAAAATACAATGAACTCCGCTTCCTGATTTTGTGCAGCCATTTGAGCAAGCTGTAGAGAATCTCCTGTTATATCAGCAAACTGAATAACCTCGTCCTTCTGATAGTGGTGGCCCGGTATAAGCAGCTTGGGTCCCCATTTTTGTTTCAGTTCGGCCACTCGCTGCTCCATTTCAGCAACCGTCAGTGTCTTATAATGCTCTGGCATAAGCCCTCGATTTCCTTGTAAAACGTCAAGCATAGACATTAGAATCCCTCCATATCGATGCGGCTGATCGTTCCGCTCTCAGCGAACAGATAACCGCTTTGTGTACATTCATATTTACAAGTGTCTTGACACTTATATTTACACATGCCTACAATAATCTCAAGAGTTTTTGAATGGAATTATTTTTAAGCAGGGAGGATTTGGTGTGATTTATCTCGACTATGCCGCTTCTACACCTATGTGTGGTGAAGCTTTAAATATGTTTAACGTATTAAATAAGGAAATGTTCGGAAATGCCAGCAGCCTTCATGATGCGGGCGGTCAAGCAGCCTACACGCTGGATTACAGCAGGCAACGAATAGCAAATATGATTGGCGGGCAAAAGGAAGGCATCTATTTTACGACAGGGGGAACAGAATCCAATATGCTGATTGTGCAATCGATCCTGAATGGGTTGCCGCAGCATAAAAAGCATTGGATCATGAGCGCTTTGGAACATCACTCGATGTACAACCTTGCCACTTTGCTGGAACGTCAGGGCTATGAGCTGACCATTGTGCAACCGGATCGGGAAGGACGAGTGACTCGTGAAGCTCTTTTACCTCACCTGAGAGAAAACACCGGACTTGTATCCGTACAACACGCCAATTCGGAAACGGGATTGGTTCAGGACCTTGCTGCCTTATCTCCCCTGCTACGCGAACGGGGTATTTTGCTGCATAGTGATGCGGTACAGACATTTGGGAATATTCTCGTAGATGTAGAAGCCATGGGAGTAGATGCACTCTCTGTATCGAGCCATAAAGTGTATGGCCCCAAAGGCGTCGGAGCTGCATATCTCAAACCCGGAACTCCTTGGCGTCCCGTGTACCCTGATACAATACATGAAAACGGATTTCGTCCTGGAACGGTTAATGTTCCCGGGATTGCAGCCTTTGTCGCGGCGGCAGAAATGATGACCGAACAGATGGAGTCGCATCAGGAGCGATATGCTTCCCTGAGAAGACACTTTATTACGAAAATTCGGGAAAGATCCATTCCGTTACGTTGGGTGGTACAGGAAAGCGAGAATAAAGCAGCGCTTCATCATATAGTAGGCTGTTTTTTTCACGGTTACGAGGGACAATATGTTATGCTGGAATGTAATCGCAGAGGTGTCTGTATATCCACTGGAAGCGCATGTGCTGCCGGACACCACGATCCTTCGCCTGCCTTACAGGCGCTTGGAGCATCCGGCCGTGAAGCGTTACAATTTATCCGTGTTTCTTTCGGAAGAACGACCACCATCGAGGAATTGAATGTATTGGTAGATATTTTGACAGACCTGACGCATCGAAAAGAAAGGAGCTTATCCCGTTGACTGAATCTTTAAAACGGTCAGGTACGGATCGCCGCGAACAGCTACTATTGTGGCTCAAGAGCGAATCACCACTGACCGGGAGCGAACTGGCGCGCAGATCCTCCGTCTCCCGACAAGTAATTGTACAGGATATTTCCCTGTTAAAAGCAAGCCAAGAGCCTATCCTTGCAACGAGTCAAGGATACATTTATATGGAGCCTGCGGGTCAGGCAACTCCCTTAGCCTCACGTATTATTGTGTGTAAACATCGACCTGAACAGACAGAAGAGGAACTAAAGCTGATTGTGGACTACGGTGTAAGTGTGCAGGATGTTATTGTTGAGCATCCGGTATACGGGGATCTGACTGCTCCGATACGGGTTGGAACTCGCAAGGAAGTGGACGATTTTATCCGTAAAATCAGCTCCACCCAGGCCACTTATTTGTCCCAGCTGACGGGAGGCATCCACCTGCACACCTTGAATGCCTCGGATGAAGATAAAATTAATGATGCCTGCGCTGCATTGGAGCAAGCAGGCTTCCTAATGACGGACTAACTTAGTGCACTTAGCGGAGTAAAGAAAATCCTGTCCAGTGTATGTGGAGTGCAACTGTGCTCCACATGGACGGTATGTAAGCAGCGAGAAATAAAAAAAACCCGGCCCCCTCATATAAGGGAATCGGGAATGAACTATGTGAGCTTAATTTCAAGCAGCTCATATTTAATTACAGCCATGGGTGCATCCACATGAATGATACTGCCCACTTCTTTTCCCAAAAGTGCCTTGCCTAAAGGACTCTCATAGGAAATTTTGTTATCAAGAACATCCGCCTCAGCAGGACTTACAATTTTGTATTCCATCTTTTCTGAAAATTCGATGTCATTCAAAATGACAGTCGATCCAATACTAACGGTTCTAAGGTCTAAATTACTCTCATCCACGACCCGGGCTTTGGTCAGCATCTTCTCCAATATGAGAATGCGGGTTTCCATAAACGCTTGGTCGTCCTTGGCTGAGTGATACTCACTATTTTCTTTCAAATCGCCGTAGCTGATAGCCAACTTAAGGCGTTCGGCTAGCTCCTTGCGTTTTACGGTCTTCAGTTCCTTTAGCTCATCCTCCAGCTTGGCCAATCCCTCTTTAGTTAACAATACTTCTTCATTCGACATATTTTATCTACAACTCCTATTTCAGCATTTTGCTTAATTCCAATTCAACGCTCAAAAATACAATAAACGAACTAAACCGTTTTAGTCTAAACATTGCTGATTGAAAACGCTCTGGGATTTATGCAATTGATCATTTGGCTTGCTTTATTGTAGTTTACTCTAAATCGGACCAACATGCGAAATAAATTACTGGATAACAGTAGCCAACTGCCTTCAGCCAGGGTGATTCTTATAGTAACCAATGCTCTCTTATTCGCATATCGTATGATCATAACGTATTTTGATGAGCACTGTAGTGCCGCTGTCCTTGTCCCGAATTTTCATAAAAACCAGGCAAGAACAGTATATGGCGGGAGGAAGATTCAATGGCTTCCTTAGGAAAGAACGGCAATGGGAATGGCAATGGAAACGGGAATCGTAAATCCAAATCCCCACCTAACGGTCAAAAGAAAAATGGATTAAACAGTAATTCGGCTATCTTTTCCGCGCTTCAAGGAAAAAATGTGGAGGTCCTTGTGGCAGCCCTCCTACTAACAGGAAAACTAAACGTCGATTCGGTGACTTTATACAGACAAGCAACATTGTTTTTAGGACTCACAGGAAAATACAAAACACTAGCATCCACTCCATCCAATGTCGATAATATGGTGAAATTTTTAAATGATAACGGGAATATGACACTGGACCAGGTGATACAAGCCTTTTCACAGAAAATAAATAATTAACAAGTGGCGAAAGGAGACTTATGTGGTGAGTGAGTTTGATGGAGAATATTTTGCAGAGGTTGTCATTATTGTGATTCTAGTTGCCATGTTCTTCTATGGCTCCTCAGATATAGAGGGACTTTCCGCTTCGCCAACCCAATCCTAAAATGATAATTCCCGCTTCGTAAAAAATAAAAAAGCATCTATAGACTCTCACGAGGTCAATAGATGCTCTTACTTTTTAACGGCCCATCATTTCTACTTCATGGCCCTTTACTTCTACACTTATCGTTTGACTAGAAACTTCTCCTGAAGCATTGACTAACTCGGCCCGGTACTCATATGTACCCGGCTTTTGATTTTGGATGCTGGTCACTGCACTTTGGGCCTGCGGACTTTGGCTCAGCAGATCCTGCGCGTCGATCAGCTTTCCGTTTTCATACAAGTTGTATTTCGTCGCATTTGTGCCCCACCACATGTTCATAGCAAGAGTATAGGCACCATCACCATCCCAATTGTCATGAGACAGCACTGGAATGCCAGGAGAAGCATCGGTCACTTCGACAGTTAACGGGTCGCTGGTCGTTTTACCAGAAGCGTTGATCAGTTCTGCAGTATACGTGTAGGTACCGTTGGTCTTACCTGTAACAGGAATGACTGCATGCTGTGCTCCAGGAGAAGCCGCTTGCAACGATTGAGTGCCAATCAGCTTGTCATTTTCGTACAACTTGAGTTCATCACCATTCGTACCCCACCACAGATCCATAGTGATGTTGTAATTGCCATCCTTCAGCCCAGTGTCCTGCCCGTTATCATGCGACAGCACAGGTTTACTCGGCACTTCACCTACACCAGTCTTTTCGACTCTAACAGTTACAGGATTGGATACGACCGTTTTACCATCCAAGGTAACGCTGGCTGTAATCTCCGCGCTCCCCTCTTTTAGGGCCTTAAGTTCTCCATACGTATCCAGCGAAACGGATTCATGACTGCTGACATACTGAACAGAAGCGCGGTTTAAATCTGCTTCGCTGCCATCTGTCAGCGTACCCTTGAGATGTGTCACTGCCGTATCCCCAATGTTGAGGGTCGTTTGATCCAGTGAAAGCTCTACTTCTTGCAACTCTGCACCTGCCTGAGCTGAAAAATCATCCAGTCCACGCGGTTTCAACTGATAATTCCCTTTGAAAATCGCCGAAATTCCTTTTAGCTTCACGTGCTGTCCTTCTTGATATGGAAAAGTTGTCCGTGTTAAGCCTGTACGTGCATCGACACGCACATGGTGACTTACTTCACCTGATACTGCATCAAATTCAAACGAACCTACGGGAGTCGCGTCTATCACATTACGAATCATTGCCGTAGGAAGCTCAACCAACTGTCCTTGGCTCGCATCACTGAGTTGGGTGACTTGTACAGCTTCTGGAAGTTGTCCTTCTCCCGTTTTTTCAATTGCCACTGGATCGGTTAACTCTAGCTCACTATTAAACAGTGCCAAGCTTGCTGTAAGCTTTACTCGATCCCCTTGGTGAAAGCCGCTTTGGTTCTGATATACATAAATACCGCCACTTTCATCCTGCATGTAAAAGGCTTGACCACCGAATACACCTGGTTCTGTCGTCACAACACCCTCTAAGGTCACGACTTTACCAGCCGGGAGACTCCGTGCTTCTGCGACACTGATACGAGCTGGAACCGTATTGCCTTCCTCAGGCAACGGCTGGGCCGGGACATCAGCCAACACGACGGATTGAGTCAGCAGATTGCTGCCGTTTTGCCTCAGTCTAAGATTAGCTGAACCACTGGTTCCCGGCTTGATTCGCACCGTCAAGTCCTTATAGGCATGCCCTTTGCCGTTGGACTCCAGACTAAATGTTCCGCTATAGCCGTAAGAGGTTGGCCAGCTTCCATCCGGATTTTGAATCTGGGCTACTTGATTGCCGCCCTCTATATAAATACCTGTGCTGAATCCGCTAATCGTACTATTGGGAGCCAGCTGATCGGCAGTAACTCGAATTTGAAAAGGCTGTGCATTGGGCAGCTGCTCTTGACGAACGATGTTGTACACAGGCTGCGCACTGGCTGTAGGTCCGCCATAGGACCCTGCTTTGAAGGTTCGCTGATCCCACCATTTGTAGCCAGCTGCGGGAGCGGACCAAGGCTCGGCTTGTGGTTCCGTGGAAGCCTGTGGCTCTTCAAAAGGCAGTAATGCCGTCGGCTGGTCCAGCTGTAAGCTTTTCACTTCCGTCAGGCTGGTATACTCCTCCTTCTTGGACAACCAGTCTACGATATTGACCAGTAACTCGGCGTCATCCTGCTCCTTAAAGCCGTCATAGGTTGTCTTCTTGGTTCCTGTCTCTTCGCGCAAATATTTTGGCGTTGCATCTTCGACAGGAGACGAGTCCCCAATGAAAGCAGCTTTGCCTAGTCCTACTTTCGATACAACTGCATAAGGTCCTTCCGGAATGCCGCCTCCATTATACACGCCCTGATCTACCGCGTTGCCCCAAGCCTGATTGGTTTTAGGTAGATATACGATTCCCTTGGCTTTCGCTGGGTCGATAATTGCGAGTGTTGATCCTGCATGCATTGCCACATTACTCACTCCAGCTGTAATGCCGAACGCCTGTGCTGGCTCGACAATCTGATTGGCCGTGATATCGCCTAATGCATTGTAGCGAAAGCGCACACCAAACTGGCTGCCCAGCCAATCTGAGCTGACTACGCCCTGCATTGCTGCCGAGCTTTTTTCTTCCGCACTCATTCCCTTCGCAGGGTCTTCCCATGCACCACGACGATAGCCATTAATGCTCTCCGATCCGTCCCAGCGATTCTTGTTGCGGTCCGCGTTATAATGATCTCCAATGAAAAAAATACTATTGCCTGCTTTTACATACTGCTCCATTGCAGCCTGTTCGCTCTGTTTAAAAGGAATATTCGGCTCTGCTGTAACAAATACATCATAATTCTTTAGATCATTGTAAGTAATGGGCGTAGATTGGCGAAGCTCGTGTACATCATAGCCATTGCTCGCGAGGGCTTGGCCGAAGTCTGAAAATCCACCATCAATCACCCAATCTGCTGCGCCAGCTGTCTGTCCATGAGTATTATCAAACAGCACTTTTTTACCAGCGTTCTCATTGACCACTTTCGCTGCAATGAAGGGGGCTGGGTCCGCCGGACCTTCTGCCCGTACCGGTTGCATGCTGCCCGCAACACCAGCATACAACGATAAAGTGAAAACCATAGCAGTTGCATATTTGAAGCTACGGGATGTAAAACGACGAAAGATTCCCATTCTTTCCCTCCTGTTTGTTGGTTTAAAGCCCTTCTGGGGGGCATCAGATACAAATTTTAGCATTCATTTATGTTCGAATATGCATTGTTTTGTAAATCTTTAGGAATAATGGATAGGAAGGAAATTCCAATAAAAGAGATACACTGTATGCAGCAATGTGAGCACCGCAAATAGGATTTTCCCGGCAGCCCGGGTTCTTCTTTCCCCTGTAATCAGCTTTGCGCCATTCACGATCAATACCCACACGGCAATGAGTGCTGAAATGAGTGGCAGTGTGCAAATTCCCCAGATATACCACGCGGAATAGCCATACACGATCTGATTGTTACCATAGACGACCTGCACTCCGAGAAAAATCGTGTTTAGTGACGCAATGAATGCAAGGTTGGACGAAATGTGATTATTCGTTTTACGGATAGCTTTGATCACATATCTTACGATCCAAATTAGCAAGGTTGTGATGAAAAATAAGGAGGCGGCTGCATAGCTGACAAGCAGAGTCCAGGTGCGGTGCCAAAGTGTCGTTTGCTTCATGGTTTTACTATCCGGGGCAACCATCATCCACGTACCGTTTTCCTGATACAGCAAAATTTTAAGCTGGCCCTCCTTTTCCACAAACAATCCATCGCCTGCTGCTTGAAAAACTTTGTCTGTTGCTTCATTCTCATTTGGGTATTTTCCTTTAACAATTAACGTATGATCATCTTGAATTCGCACGGTGTATGTAATGTTTCCCAGTATTCGAATCCATTTTCCCCACCCATGAACAGGATTAGAATCCACCTGATATACACCCTCAATCTCTGGCGAAAGCTTCACTTGCGTGGTAGAACGAGCCAGTGACTGAGAAGCGGCCTGCGGATTTGCGGGCAGCATTTGGGCTATCGCATCGATGACTTTTCCATGAAGCAGAGTGTCCGTGTCAGCTGAATTAATGATCACAAAAATGCCGATCTTTTGTGACGGAATCAGTACCATTTCGGAAATAAAATCATCAATTTCCCCGGTAGCCCACAGCATAGGTACTCCTGTCTCCAAATGACCACGAAAAAATCCGTAGCCCACGCCATCCAGGCGTGCATCGACTGCAAATTGCTGCGCATGCATCACTTTTACCGTATGTGGTTGGAGCACCACTTTGCCCTCATACTTGCCTTGGTTTAAATGAGTGATCAAGTAATGGGAAAACTCGTTGGGTGTGACGTTCAACGCTCCTGCTCCGGGCAGATTGATATACGACAAAGGCTGTTTCAAATACGCTCCATCCTTCCACTGATACGACTGGGCCTGTGCAGGATGATTTAACGGCAATTCCAGTGTCGCGCTGGGCATATTCATCGGCTGGAACAGATGTGTACGAAGGTAATCATTCAGTCCCTGACCGCTTACTTGCTCCACGATATTACCGATCAGACCGAAGGCGACATTACTGTATTCATACTGAATTCCAGGTTTGCGGATAGGTGGCTGATTTTGAAAATACGTGCTGAGATACTGTTCTGTGGGTAAAACGCCTGCCCGAGTCGAGCTGTTAATGTCGTACAGCGCTTCATCCAATCCTGAGGTATGTGTCAAAAGCTGATGCAAATTGAAAGGCTGATTCTGGTATTGCGTAGCTTTATAGCTGTGGAGATAGTTATTCACGTCTTCATTCAAATCAAGCTTGTTTTGCTCAACCAGCTGCATCGTGGCGCTTGCACTAAATGATTTGGTTAGAGAGCCGACACGAACAATGGTCTTTGCTGGATCGAATGCCATTTTCCGCTCCAGATCTGCATATCCGTAGCCTTTACTAAAAAGAATTTGGGTTCCCTGAGTCACGACGACCGCAGCCCCCGGAATATGCAATTTTTCCAATTTTGTAACCATGATATCGTCCACTTTTTTTTCCAATGAATTAGGTGTTATGCTGTCTATTGCCCATGCCGGAGCAATGAGCAGGTTCCAGAGAAACAACGCTGCTAAAAATGCGGATAGGTAGCAAATGCCTTTATTCTTCATATTGAAGTACCATCCTTACGTATGAAGTTGATTTAATGATTTGAACCGTGCGGTGATTGCATAGCGAGCAGATATTTATACTCCGTATGGAAGCCATCAGCATGGCGCTATGGAATCATCGCACTTCCCATCGCGGGAGTGCACATAATAAAGCGAATCCTGATCGAGTCGTGTAAGCAGACGGCATCTTACCTGTCGATCAGGATTCATGTGTTACAGATTAAAAAATTAGTGATTCAGTTCTTAAAATCATCAACCGTAGATTTTCAAGATTTATGATGTGCTAAATCTTGTGTCATGTCTTTGTCCGTGTTCCGAGTTATCTTTTGTATTGCGGCACGGATACTTTTTACATTTTTCTCGATAAATCCGGGTTCCAGTAGTTCATAATGATTACCAATCAAGCTATGCTCTTCATAGCTACCTTGTGTAGCGTCTTTCCATAAAAGTCGATTATCTCCTGTACCCCTCACCGTTTCCGATCCAACGGCGACAAAGCCGTGAATATTCGCCTGAACGCTCTCTGTATTCACAAGCTGGTTGCCATACACCGCGTAAGCGATCATTTTACGTTGGTACGTTTCATTCAACAGCTCACGGTAGGAGTCGGGAACCTGTTCCAGCATGTCATGAATTTCATGCTCTGTTTCTTCAGCTGTGAAGGGCAGGGCTTCCGCCCTTTTGACCGAATCGAGCATAAAAATATCTGATACGGTATGACCTTGACGTTCCAGTGTGTCAGCAACCTTATGCGCCAGATTACCACCTATGGAATAACCAAGCAGTACATACGGACCTTGCGCTTGCGTGCTGACGATCAAATCAACGTAACGTGCCAGCATGGCCTGCTCATCGGCAGCATCATCCACGAACTCCAATCCATACACGACTGCGTCCTGATCCAGTTGTTTGGCCAGCTCCGCGAACGACAGCCCGTATCCAAGCATAGGAGGAAAGCAGAAGATGGAGATCGGACCGTGTTCATTCAACCGTATGATTGGACTATCGGCCTTGTATTCCAGATCCGCTTTCAATAATGTGAGCGCCTGCTCTTCTATAGTCGGGAAGTCCATAACACTACGGATGGGGAGCTCAATGTCTGTGGCAAGGTGAACTTTGCGTATAAGCTCCAGTACTTTCAAGGAATGTCCACCCAACGTGAAAAAGTCATCATGGATACCCACTTGTGGAATTTCAAGCACTTCCTGCCAAATGGATGCCAGCAACTGCTCCACATCGGTTCGCGGGGCGACATATTCTATACCCGTGTGCAGCCCTTTGTCCGGCACAGGTAAAGCTTTGCGATCGATTTTGCCGTTTGTCGTCAGCGGAAGCCGATCCAGTTGTACAAATGCGGATGGAATCATATAGCTCGGCAGACTGGCCGACATCGCAGCTCGAATCTCACGGACGGTCAGCTGTTCATCGGCAGTGAAGTAAGCACATAATTGCTGTTGACCCGTTCCATCCCGCAAAGCGATAACGACGCTATCCCGCACGGACGGTACACTTGCCAGCCGCGCCTCCACTTCGCCCAGCTCAATCCGGTAACCGCGAATTTTAACCTGTTGATCAATCCGTCCGGCGTATTCCAATATGCCGTCTTCACGCCAGCGAACAAGATCGCCTGTACAGTACAGGCGATCTCCGTCCACCCACGGGTTAGCAAGAAATCTCTCAGCCGTCAGCTCAGAACGATTTAAATAACCACGTGCAACTCCGTCTCCGCCGACAACCAGCTCACCCCATGCTCCGACCGGCTGCAGGTTAAATGACGAATCCACAACATACGCCGTCGAATTGCGGATGGGGCGTCCGATCGGTACAGAATCCAGCTGTTCTTCCGTAATGTGATACGTCGTCGAAAAGGTTGTATTTTCCGTGGGTCCATAGCCGTTAATGATGTTCATATCCGGGTTATCACGCAGGACCCGGTTAATATGGGGTGCAGACAAAACATCACCACCAACCAGCAAATACTTCACATCGCCGAAAAGTTTACTATCCTGCTGTGAAAGTTGATTAAATAGCGGTGTAGTCAGCCACATCATGGTGACGCGATGATCCCGTATCGTCTCTTTAAGTTTGGCCGCGTCCAATAGATCATCCTTATGCACAAGAACAAGCTGACCGCCGTTCAGCAGCGCGCCCCAAATTTCAAACGTAGATACATCAAATACAAACGCGCAAGTCTGCAGCATTCGGGTCGATTCATCAAATGGCACATAATCCGTATTGCGGACAAGGCGCACGACACTATGATGCTCAACAACGACACCCTTAGGCTTACCTGTTGAACCTGAGGTATAAATGACATAAGCAGCATGATTACCCGCTCCATCTATACCCAGATTGGAGGCATTTGCACTGTAGGACGTATCCTCATTCAGATTGACAATCTGTCCGTCAAAATAGCAACGATCCAGCAAATCTTGTTGAGCCAGCAGCAGTTTGGCTCCCGAGTCCTCCAGCATATAACGGATACGGTCCTCCGGATATTGTGGATCTACCGGCACATACGCGCCACCAGCCTTCAAAATAGCGAGTGTTCCCGTAATCATATCCAGCGAGCGCTCCGTCAAAATGCCAACAGGTTCATCGGGTTTCACCCCTGCATCACACAGCGTATGCGCTAATCGGTTGGCTGTCTCATTGAGCTCCCGGTAGGTCAATGATTGATGACCCAAAGCGACGGCAATATGATCCGGCGTACGCTCTGCCTGCTCCTCAAACAATTTTTGGATCGTGTGATTGCTTGGATATGCAGAGGCAGTGTTATTAAACTCTCCTGTAATTTGTTGTTTTTCCGCCGCTGTAACCAGTTCCAGCTCTTCTATGCAAACATTCGGGTTAAGCAAAACTTGCTCCAACAGATTCACAAAATGTCCATGCAGACGCTTAATGCCTGTTTGATCATAACTTAACGCATTATACATAAAACGAATCTTGATGCATTCTCCTGGCATAACGACTAAGCTCAGATCATAGTTAGTCTGCTCCGCAGCCACCACGTTGGAGATCGGGAATAGTTCCTGCCCGTCACTTCCCAGTTCTTCGACCTGCTCATCTACCGGATAATTTTCAAACACCATAATATGGTTAATTAAATCCTGTTTCTGATCGGTCAATGCCTGAATCTCAAACAGTGGATACGTATCATACGCATGAGAAGCCAGAGCCTGCTCCTGCGTTTTCTTCATAACTTCTGCAAAAGATTCCCCTGCCTCACTAAGGATGCGAACAGGAATGGTATTAATGAACAAGCCGATAATATCCTCTACCCCGATAATATCCGATGGACGGCCTGAGACGACACTGCCAAATACGACGTCACTGTGGTTGTTATATTTTTGCAGTAAAATCCCCCATGCGGTTTGTAGTAACGTATTCATGGTCACTTGATATCGCTTAGCCGTCTCCTCCACCCGGAGGGTCAACTCACGTTCCAAAACCGTCACCCAATCACTAGCCGTGTTGCCTCCACTCTTGCGACCGGATTTTACAGCTGGTAATGCTGTTTGCTGCTCATATCCGGATAAATAGCTGCTCCAGTAGTCGGTTGCCGCCTTGCGATCCTGTGCTTCGAGCCATTCAATAAAGCGGCTGTACGGCACTGCGGGTGCTAGCTCTGGTACTCTGCCCTCCTGAAGTGCTGCATAGCTTTCAAACACTTCTTTATTTATAAGGGACAGACACCAGCCGTCCATGACGATATGATGGAAGCTCCATACAAAATGATAGCTGTCTTCTCCGGTACGTAAAATCGCTACACGCAGCAGAACATCCCTACGCAGATCAAAGCCTCGTGCTTTATCTTGTAGCTTGAAATTTTTCACCCGGGTATCTATTTCATCCTTCTCCAGATGGTGTAAATCTTCATATTGAAAGCCGCAATCCTGATTTCGATACACCACCTGCAACGGTTCCGTATCTCTGCCAAAATAAAAATGTGTACGCAGCGCCTCATGTCGCCGAACCAGAATATTCAGGCTTTCTGCAAAAGCCCGAATGTCCATCTGACCTCGCATATCATAAGAAACCTGCTCAAAATACGCGTCATTCGCGGCTGCTTGACTATCTAGCTGGCTGTGAAACAGCATCCCTTTCTGCATCGGGGTCAGTGCATATACATTGTCGATCTCACCTGCAGCACCCATTTCAGATAAGAGGCTGTCCAAACCCTCCACACTCATTCCTTTATAGGAAATATCACTCGGGGTCAGCTCCGGGTGTTCTTTATGGATGCAATGCACCAAAATTTCACGCAGGCTCGATTCCAGTAATTTCGCCAATCGCTCGATCGTCTCCGGTCTATAGCTGGTACGGCTATAGCTAATCGTCAGACCCAGTTGACCTCCCGAAATGATGCCACCAAAATCCAGCGTATACGTTCGAGCCATGGTCGGGCTCAGCGGCATCCCACCCTCATATGAGGATGATTGCAAGTCGTTCCCTTTCATATCCTGATCGAACTGTCCCAAATAGTTAAAGCTGATTTCGGGGTCTGTCGTAAATAGGGCTGGAGATGCCTCCGGTGCCTGTGTCTGATGATCGGCTAAGTATTTCAGTACACCGTAGCCAATCCCTTTTTGCGGGATGCCGCGCAGTCCTTCCTTCACCCGCTTAATCCGTTGCGAAAGTGCCAGTTCTTCCGGCATATCGAGCAAAACAGGATATTGGCTTGTAAACCACCCTATCGTCCGGGTAATGTCCACCTCTGGTAAAATGGCTTCACGTCCATGTCCCTCCAGATTAATCAGGAACCGATCATTTCCACTCCATGCTTGCAATGCCATTCCTACCGCCGTTAGCAACAGGTCATTAATTTCTGTACGGTAGGCACGATTGGCCTGTTTGAGCAGCTGCTCTGTCTCTGCGTGTGTCCACAAAGCAGTAACCGACTCACTATCGCCAATCAATGGCTTTTCGTGCTCATTATACCCGTAATCCTGCGGCAAAGGAGCCCGTTCCGCTTGTGCAAGTTTCCCCCAATACGCTTGCTCACGTTCCATAGCTGGGCTGTTGGCATAAGCGTGCAGCTGCTCGGCCCATGTTTGGAACGAATCTGTTTTATGAGGCAGCTGAATCACCTGTTCACCCTTGGAAGCTTGATCATAGGCAGTCGCCAAATCCTCGAATAAAATGCGCCAAGATACCCCGTCCACCGCCAAATGATGAATCACGACCAGCAGATGATCTCCATCCGGGCAACGGAACAGCCCCAGTCTCATCAGCGGACCTTCACTTAGAGAAATACCAGATTGAATTTCATTGCACTTCGCTTCAATTATCTTCGCCAAATCTTGCTGGTTTACATCGCTGTCATTATAGTCAAAGCACTCTAGATGGTACGGTTCGCCTTCCTCTACACTGCGGTTCCATGCTGTACATCCGTTCTCCGACAAACTAAAAACCATACGCAGTGCATCATGGTGCGATGTAATCTGATGGAGCGCCCGCCGTAGTGCCTGTTCGTCATAGCCTTCCTGACGATAGAGCATGACAGATTGGTTAAAATAGTGTGGTTCTCCCGTTGGCTGTTCAAAAAACCAGCGCTGAATCGGTGTAAGCACTACATTTCCTGTAACCTCGCCCTGCTCGGCTATTCGGTTAACAGGCTGAATATATGTGCTTAGTCCTGCAATTGTCGGGTATTTGAACAAGTCCTTCATTTCCAGCTTGTATCCAGCCTGAAATAAGCGGGACGATACTTGAATGGCCTTGATGGAGTCACCACCCAAATGGAAAAAGTTATCCTGTATTCCGACTTTCGGGATACCAAGAATGGCTCCCCAAGCCGTAGCCAGTGCCTGTTGGACATCCGTCTCGGGTGCCACATAGTCCATACCTGTATCGAGATTGTGCTCAGGTGCGGGCAGTGCCCTGCGGTCTACTTTGCCATTCAGCGTCAAAGGCAGTCTGGAGAGCTGCACAAAGTAGGACGGCACCATATAGCCAGGCAGATCCTGCGACAAAATGTTACGTAAGTCGCTGGCGCTCAGTTCGCTATCTGTTACAAAATAGGCACATAGCTGTTTTTGTCCGTGATCGTCCTGCCGCACGGTAACAACTGATTCCTTCACACCTGGAATCGTGGACAAACGGGTTTCAATTTCACCCAGTTCAATGCGGTAGCCGCGAATTTTGACCTGTTCATCCATTCTTCCCTTGTACTCCAGTACACCATCAGCACGCCAACGCACTAAGTCCCCTGTACGATAGCAATATTCTCCAGACCGGAATGGACTTTCAATAAATTTTTCCGCCGTAAGCTCGGGCCGATTCAGATATCCACGCCCAACACCATCACCACCGACGATCAGTTCCCCCCAGGCCCCGATAGGTTGCAGCTTCAACGAACGATTGACCACATAAGCGGTCGAGTGATCAATTGGACGGCCAATGGGAATAGCCTGGGTTTGCGGTTCTGTAATGTCATAGATGGTGGAAAAGGTGGTGTTCTCCGTCGGCCCATAAATATTGGCTAGGCGAAGCTGCGGGTACTCCTTCAACACACGATTGACGTGCGGTACAGACAACACATCACCACCCACGAGCAACTCCTTCAAGGACGCAAATACTCCGATTTCTTGCTGCGAATACTGATTGAATAAAGCCGTGGTCATGAACATCGTGTTAACACGATACTTGTCAATTGCCTGTTTGAGCTTGGAGGCATCCAGAATAGTGTCATGACTTACCACATACAGTTGTCCCCCGTTCAGCAGCGTTCCCCAGATTTCAAATGTGGAGGCATCGAACACAACTGCGCCCAATTGCAGCATACGTGTATTTTCATCAAGCGTGGCATAGCTTTTGTTTTTCACTAGGCGCACGACATTACGGTGCTCAATCATCACGCCCTTCGGCTTGCCTGTCGTACCAGAGGTGTAGATCACATACGCAAGATCCGAGGAAGATCCCCCTGTTGTAATCGGAAGTGTTCCATCCGTATGAGCGTCAAATTCAGATTTGGTACTCCATCGTTGTTCATCACTCAAATCGATGACCGGAATGCCTGGTTCAAAAGGCATCTGCTCACGTCGTTGTAACAGTAACAGCCCCGCACCGGAATCCTCCAGTAAATAACGGATACGCTCTTCAGGATAATCAGGATCAATGGGAACGTAAGCCCCTCCGACCTTCAAAATCGCCAGCATACCGACGACCATTTCAATGGAGCGTTCAGCCATAATTGCTACTCGCTGTGTCTCTGGCTCGGACCCGCGCCGTATCCCATGGGAAGCGAGAATGCGTGCCAGACGGTCGGCACGTTCATTCAGCTCACGGTAGGTAAGCTGCATGTCCGCAAAGGTGATGGCCAGCCGATCAGGTGATTGTGCTACCTGTTCCTCGAACAGCACATGCAGTGCTTGATCTCGTGGATACGGATAGTCTGCTACCGTATCATTGAATCTCTGCACAAGCAGCTCTTTTTCTTGGGCCGAAACCATTTCTATAGCCGAAAGAGCGATATCCGGCTGTTGAGTAACCGCATTGATAAGCTGCTGCAAATGTTCAGTCAGTCGTTCAATGGTTTCTCGTTTGTACAGCCGAGTTCCGTATTGAAGAGCACAGGAAATTTGTTCCCCATCCTCCACTGCGAACAGACTCAAATCAAATTTGGCCGTCGTTTGCTCACTTGGATAAGATGCCAATTGCAGCCCCGCCAGCTGCTGCTCTTTTTGCTCTATGTTTTGTAGTGCAAACATGGTATCAAATAACGGATTACGGCTTAAATCTCGATCCACGCCCAGCTTCTCCACTAGCTCTTCAAACGGATAATCCTGATGTTCAAAAGCCTTTAACGCGTTTTCCTTGACCTCCAACACATAATCGCGGAACGTTTTCCCGCCTTCTGGATAATTACGGATTGCCAGTGTATTCACGAACATCCCGATCAGACTGCCCAGATCCGCATGGGGCCGCCCTGCAATTGGCGAACCGACAATAATATCCTCCTGCCCGCTATAGTGGCTAAGCAAAGCCGAATAGGCAGCCAACAACACCATATATAATGTCGATTCCGTCTGCACCGCAATGCTTTTTAAGCCTTCGCTTTGTCGTTGGTCAAGCGTAAATTCCAGCACATCTCCTTCAAAGCTTCTCACCGCTGGGCGTGGATAATCAGTCGGTAGATCAAGCACTGGTAGCTCTCCTGCGAAGGTATTGAGCCAGTAGTTTTCCTGTTCCCGGTAGCGTTCACTTTGCTGCTGCTTCTGTTGCCAAGCGGCGTAGTCTTTATACTGAATGCGTAACGAGGGCAGCGTGTCGCCTGCATATAAATGAATGAAGTCCTGAATTAGTACATTTATAGAGGTGCCGTCCGAAATGATATGATGCATATCCATGAGCAAAATATGATGCTCTGGGTCTGTTTCAATCAAACCAACTCGGAATAACGGAGCCTGCCCCAGATCGAATGGTTGGACAAAGTTACGTACCAGCTCATCCGTTTCCTTTGCGGTAGCTCCGTGAGCATTAGTCAATTCCATGCAAAAAGGAACCTCGTCATGTACTCGCTGGACAGGTTCACCGTTCATGGTCTCAAAACTTGTGCGCAATGTTTCATGGCGATTAATAAGCTGACGGAATGCACTATCCAGTGCCTTGTGATCAAGTGAACCGGTCAGAGTTAGGACACCAGGTATGTTATAGCTAATTCCCGCTCCATCTAGCTGATTGAGGATATACATCCGTTTTTGAGCCGAAGAGACCGCATAAAATGGCTTATTCTCCGTAACAGGGATGGATTCATAAGTGGTTTGCTCCAGTGCTTCAATAACTTGCGCCAGCTGTTCAATGGTCGGATGCTGGAACAGATCCTTTAGCTGCACATTTCTATGCAATTCCTTATAGATGAGTGATATGACATGTGTCGCCCGCAGGGAATGTCCTCCTGCCTCAAAAAAGTTATCCTTAATGCCAATGCGCCCAAGCTCAAGCACATCTTTCCAGATGCTAGCCAGTTGTGCTTGTAATTGATTTTGAGGAGGTACATATTCTGCGCCTGAGCCTACACCTCCCTCTGGCTGTGGCAACGCTCGGCGATCCACCTTGCCATTGGGCGTCAGTGGCAATTGCTCTAGCTGTACAAAATACGACGGTACCATGTAGCCCGGCAGCTCCTGACTCAAAGCGCTACGCAGCTCACTTGTCGCTACTTCCGTTTGGGTGACCACATATGCGCAGAGCAGCTTTTGCCCCTGCTCATCTTCATGTGCAATTACAACAGCTTCTCGGACTGCCTCCAGCTTCAGCAGCTGTGCTTCCACCTCGCCCAGCTCAATCCGGTAGCCTCGAATTTTCACCTGCTCGTCGATCCGTCCCTTATATTCCAGCGTCCCGTCCGCATTCCAACGCACCAGGTCCCCTGTTCGATAGCAGCGTTCGCCACCACGGAACGGGCTGTCAATGAACTTTTCGGTCGTCAGTTCTGGGCGGTTGCGGTATCCGCGAGCCACCCCGTCACCGCCGACAATCAGTTCCCCCCAGGCTCCAACAGGCTGGAGCTGCATCGAACCGTCCACGACATATGCCGTCGAGTTATAGATCGGGCTGCCAATGGGCACAGATCCCGATTGAACGCCAGTAATGGCTTGTGTGGTAGAAAAAGTCGTATTTTCCGTCGGACCGTAGCCGTTAATAATATGTAGATTCGGATGGGCCTCCAATACCCGATTAATATGCGGTACGGACAGCACATCACCACCGACCAATAGCTCCCGCATCCCCTCAAATAGTTCCAAGTCCTGCTGGGATAGCTGATTAAAGAGTGGTGCGGTCAGCCACATCGTGGTAATGCCGTGATTGCGGACAACTTCCTTGAGCTTGGGCGCGTCCAAAATAACATCCTGACTCACCAGCACCAGCTGTCCACCGTTCAATAGCGCACCCCAAACTTCGAAGGTGGACGCGTCAAAGACAACAGACCCGGTCTGCAAAATGCGTGTGTCGGCATTCAAGCGTGCATAGTTTGTGTTTGTCACCAAACGCACGACATTACGGTGCTCCACCATAACCCCTTTGGGCTGGCCTGTAGTCCCTGAGGTGTACATAATATAGGCCAAGTGACCAGCTGCGCTCGCCTGTGGTTGTTCTTTAGCTGCATAAGTCCGCTGTATTTGTTCTGGTTCTGCTTGTTCTGATTGCGTAGCTTTTGGTTGCATGATTTCTGGTTGTATGGTTGTCGTAGAAGCAAGTTCGGGACTGGCCGAAATGGAGTAGAACGGATCTAGGCAGTCCACGTATCCCGGATCAGTATTCGTCCCGTGATCATTCGGTAAAATGGGATCGTAACGATCAGCATCATCCGTTCCATAAATTGCGGCATCGCTAAGGTCAAGCACCATTCCCTTAAAATCAGTGGGCCGATGTTCCATTCGCTGCACGAGCAGTATGTCCGCACCGGAATCCTTCAGCAAATAGCGTACACGCTCATCCGGGTAATCAGAATCAATGGGTACATACGCTCCACCTGCTTTGAGAATTCCGAGCATACCGACAATCATCTCAATCGAGCGTTCAGCTACAATGCCGACCGTCTGCTCGGTGCGGATTCCCTGCTTACGTAAAGAATGAGCCAGTCGGTTGGCCTTTTCATTCAATTCTGCATAGGTTAGGCTATCTTGCCCATACACTACCGCCACCTGCTGTGGTGTCTGCTTCGCCTGTTTCTCGAACAATTCATGAATAGACGCATGACGTGGATAATCCACATTTGTATCGTTGAAGGTATGGAGCAGCTGCTCTATTTCTTGCTCTGACAGCACTTGTGCTGTGGAAATCGCCAACTCTGGCTGCTGCAAAACAATAGTGTACAGCCGCAGAAGCTGCTCAACAAAGTGCTCAATCGTCGTCTCGCTATAACGGTCGCTACTATACTTTACGTTTAGGGAAACCGCTTCATGTTCCCATTGAAACTGGAAATCTAGTTCAGATTGTACGTGATCCAAAAAATCAGAAATATGAATATTTCGCAAGGATACTGTGGTGTGAATAAGAGGCTTTCCATCCTCATCACGTTGAATGTCAAGTAATTCAGAATAGTTCCAAAAAGGAATGTTTTGATGTTCAATAGCTTCGCCGACAGAGGTTTTGATTTGAGACAGCAAGGCTTTGAAGGTTGTGCTGGAATCCAGCGTATTTTTCAATAAAAGTAGATGGTTGATCGGCTTTGTAGCACCGTTGCTAGACTTGGCTACCGGAATGCCCAGCAGCACACGTTCCTCACCTGTGTATTTATGCAATAAGCTCTCTACTCCAGCAAGCAGGACCATAAACACGGCCCATGGAGCGCCACCTGTTATAGATGATATTCTTTGGGAAATTTCAGTTGGAAATGTGAGCGTGTACATATGGGAATTTAAACTCGTTACAGTTGTACTTCTGGACACATGGTTAGTGTATGGTAGGCAGATGGTATGATCCTCAGATTCCAGTTTATGACTCCAGTAATTTTTTTCCTTCTCAAATAAGGCTTTCAATGACATCCCTCCTGCTTCTCGGGGCCTGTTCCCCGGTTGGATGGTGCGTTGTTACGTACATGAGCGTTGTGTCAGAAAAAGAATACTTTGCAGGCAAGGGCAGTCGGACAAGCCGCCGCCCTCTGCACACGCAAAGTGAACTCATTGCATTTTAGAAAACGGATTTAAAAAACAAAGTCGATGGAATCCGGTGAGAAGCCTTCCGGCCGCTCGTCCGAGTTCACCTGAATATCGCCTAACAGCAAATCTGGATCGATTCCAATCTGGGACAGGATCGCTATCAAATCTCTGGTTAATCTCTCAATAGCGTCGGCCCCAAACAGCTTCGTGCAATATTCAAACGAACCCTTGATTTCCCCGTCTTCATCACTCATAGACAAGGTCAAATCGAATTTGGAGATGCTGTGCTCCTGAACATATGGACTGAAGGACAGCGTTTCTAGCTTCGTTTCCTGCGACTCTGTATTTTGCAGTACAAACATGGTGTCAAACAACGGGTTACGGCTTGCATCCCGTGCTACATCCAGCTTTTCCACCAACTCTTCCAGTGGATAATCCTGATGCTCAAAGGCTTGCAGCGTACGATCTCTGGCTTCCTGCAAGTAGCTGTGGAACGTTTGGTTGCCCTTCGGCTGATGCCGGATGGCTAGCGTATTGACGAACATTCCGATCAGTGGCTCCAGCTCAGGCAACAAGCGGCCTGCTACTGGCGTACCGATGATCAAATCGTCCTGACCGCTGTATTTGGACAGCAGAACGGTGTAGGCGCTCAACAGCACCATGTACAGTGTACTTCCGGTTTGTGTCGCAATTCGGTGCAGTTGCTCGGATACATTCGCGTCCACTGTAAATTCATACATCGCACCTTCGAAGCTGCGAACAGCAGGTCTAGGATAAGCAATTGGCAAATTCAGTACCGGCAACTCTCCAGCTAAATGCTCCAGCCAGAAGTGTTCCCGGCGTTGGTATGATTCACGCTGCATCTCCTGCTGCTGCCACACGGCGTAGTCTTTGTACTGAATTTGCAGCGGCTCCAATGCCTGTCCTTCGTACAGTTGTACCAACTCCTGCACGATATTGTTCGACGATACACCGTCTGAAATAATATGGTGCATGTCGTACATCAGGAGATGGCGCTCTGGTCCGGTTTGAATAAGACGGACACGCAGCAGTGGTGCCTGGCGAAGGTCAAAGCTGCGTACAAAGGACTCGATATAGGCATCGGCTTCGGACTCCCTGGCTTGCAGGTGCTCTACTGCAAACTCCACTTGATCGTACACCCGCTGTACGACCTCGCCTTCCAGCATTTCAAAGGAAGTCCGCAGCGTTTCATGACGAGCTATTAACTGACGGAACGCATCCTCCAGCCGATCGGCCTGAAGCGGTCCCTCCACGGTTAGTACACCCGGCATATTGTAGCTGAGATCCCCACCTTCCAGATGGCTCAAAATGTACAGTCTTTTTTGAGCCGAGGAAACCGGGTAGTATGCCTGTTTCGCCGCCGCAGGAATCACCGTATAGGTGTCTGTGCCGTGCGTTGCGATGAGCTGGGCTTGCTGCTCAATCGTAAAGTGTTGGAACACTTCACGCAGCGTAATCCGGCTGTCCAGTTCCTGATGGATTTTGGCCACCAGCGTCGTTGCCCGCAGGGAGTGCCCACCCACGTCAAAGAATGAGTCGGTGACTCCTACGCTGGACAGCTTCAAGACATCCTGCCAGATTTGGGCTAGCTTGGCTTCCAGCGGCGTCCGCGGTGCAACGTACTCCAGGCCTCCTTCGAGGCGTGCTTCCGGCGCCGGCAGCGTCTTGCGGTCGATTTTCCCGTTCGGTGTCAGCGGGAAACGATCCAGTTGTACCACATACGTCGGGATCATGTAATCGGGCAGCTTCGGCTGCAGCGCATTCCGTAGCTCCGGCAAACTCAGGGACGCTGAAGCTATGATGTAGGCACACAGGTCCTTATGTCCGTCTTCGTTTTCCCATGCTGTGACCACGGCTTTCTGAATGCCATCCACGGTCAGCAGCTGCGCTTCCACCTCACCCAGCTCGATCCGGTAACCCCGGATTTTCACCTGATGGTCGATCCGGCCCAAATACTCAATACTGCCGTCTGGCATCCACCGTGCCAAGTCGCCCGTGCGGTACATCCGGTTTGCGTGAGTGCTGTCCGCTGGATCGGTTGCTGCCGCATCAGCGAACGGATTCAGGACGAACTTCTCTGCCGTCAGCTCCGGCAGGTTCAGGTATCCTCGTCCCACACCTGCACCCCCGATATAGAGTTCACCTGCGATACCGATCGGCACCAGCTGTTGCTGGCTGTTCAGGATGTACACAGACTGGTTCGCGATCGGCGTTCCGATAGATACCGTATGCTCCCCTTTTTCCAGTAGTGCGTTCAGGGACTCCACATCTTCAATCGTATAAGCGGTCGCATCTACCGTCGTTTCGGTCGGACCGTACACGTTCGTAATCACCGGACGATACCCGGACCACTTGTGCAGGAACACTTGTACCAGCTGCACGGATAATGCTTCGCCACCGATCAGGTAATGCTTCACTTCCGGCGCTTCCGTCACACTGACGCTTTCGTTCAAAATATGCAGATGCGCAGGTGTGCCGTCCGACAGATCAATCCGGTGCGTGCGGTAGTAGGCGATCAAATGCTCTCCGCTCAGACTGACGTCACGGGACACCACATGCAGAGTGTGGCCTAACAGCAAGCTGGCAAAGATTTGCTTCACCGAAGCATCAAATACAAATGCTGACAGCCATGCGACATGAAGCGGCTGTTCGTAACGGCTGTATACTCGTTTCCATAAAGCATCTACCAGATTGCTAACACTGCCCTGCTCGATCATGACCCCTTTCGGCTGACCGGTGGTGCCTGACGTGTAAATCATATAGGCCAGGTTATGCGGGCCGGCGACAGGGATCAGGTTGCTCGCATCCTGTGCTCCCAGTTGAGCTTGAACGTCCTCGTCATCCAAGACTACAGCTCGAACTGTGGATGGCAAGCTGAGCGACAGGTTGGCAACTCTACTTGTAATCACGACCTTGGCCCCACTGTCTTGGAGCATGTAGTCGATGCGCTCCTGCGGATACATCGTATCCATCGGCACATACGCGCCTCCGGCCTTCAGTACCCCCAGAATGCTCACCAGAATATCCGCAGAACGTTCCAGCAATACGCCAACCGGTTGATCTGCTTCGACCCCTTTGGCTCGTAACACACGAGCCAATTGGTTCGCACGCTCATTCAGCTCAGTGTAGGTCAGCGCGGTGGCCCCAGACACAACGGCTATCCGCTCAGGGTTGCGCTCAGCTTGCTCTTCAAAGCGTTCGCTGAGCGAACGGCCTTGTAATGCTCCAAGCAGGCTGTGCGCATTCGGATCATTGAACACCTTCAGAATCTGCTCGGTTTCTTCTACCGTAATCAACTCCAGCTCTCCCAGCTTCGCATCCGGGTTCGCCGCCACGGCTTCGGCCAAGCGAACAAAGTGACGCGTCATCCGTTCTACCGTTTCGCGCTCGTACAACGCAGTTGCATACTGCAATCCGAACTGGATACCCGCCTCTTCCTCTCTGGCTTCCAGCGTCAAATCAAACTTCGCTGGCGTTTGTTCCAAGCCGTATGGACGGAAGCTCAGATCTGCCAGTTGCAGTTCGCCTTCCTCGGTGGTTTGCAGGGTGAACATCGTATCGAACAGTGGATGGCGGCTCATATCCCGCTTCACATTTAGCTTTTCCACCAGCTCCTCAAATGGGTAGTCCTGATGTTCATAGGCTTGCAGTGCACAAACTTTCACTTCTTCCACGTAGCTGCGGAAGGTATGTTCCGCTGTCGGATAGTTTCGCAATGCCAGCGTTCCGACGAACATCCCAATCATCGGCTCCAGATCGGCATGCGGTCGTCCGGCAATCGGTGTGCCAACTACGATGTCCTCTTGCCCGCTGTATTGGTGTAAGAGCGCGGTGTACGCCGCCAGCAGCACCATATACAGCGTGGAGCCTGTGTGCGCCGCCAGTTCCTTCAGGCGTTCGCTAGCTTCGCGCTCCAGCCCGAACACCACCGTATCGCCTGCGGTACTTCGCACCGCCGGACGGGCAAAGTCCGTAGGTAGATCCAGTACAGGCAGTTCCCCCCGGAAGGTGCCCAGCCAGTACGCTTCCTGACGTTGCATCCACTCCTGATGGGCTTCGCTTTGCTGCCATACCGCATAATCCTTGTACTGTATCCGCAATGGCGAAAGCTCTTCACCGTCGTATAAGCGGACAAATTCATCGGTCAGTACTCCCATGGACACGCCATCCGAGACGATGTGGTGCATATCGAGCATGAGTAAATGCTGCGATTCCTGCTCGGTTCCTTGTACGCCCAAATCTACCAAGCCTACCCGCAGCAGCGGAGCAGCTTGCAGATCGAACGGACGGACAAAGCGGCGTACCAATGCCTGCGTTTCTGGGCTGACTACCATATCTGCGGCCATGTCTGTATGCGCAGTCCTATCTTCGGCCTGTACCTTCGTATATTCCACCACAAATGGTACAGTATCCTCGATCCACTGCATCGGCTCACCGTCCACCAGCTCAAAGCGAGTGCGCAAGGTCGCATGACGGGCAATCAGTTGACGGAACACGTCCTCCACTCGCTTCACGTCCAACGGACCACTCACTTGCAGCACTGACGGCATGTTGTAGTTCACATCATTCGGGTCGAACTGATGCAGTACATACAATCGTTTTTGCGCCGAGGAAAGCGGGTAGAAGTTGCGTTCTTCCGTCACCGGAATGGACGCATACGCCACTTGATCCAGACCTTCCATGACCGTTGCCAGTTGTTCAATCGTTGGCGCTTCAAAAATACTGCGCAGTGGAAGCGGCTTGTTCAGCTCCTTGTGAATTTTCGAGGCCAGCGTCGTCGCCCGCAGCGAGTGTCCGCCAATCTCGAAGAAGTTTTCCTTCACACCGACCTGCGCCAGACCCAGCACATCCTGCCAAATTTGCGCCAGCTTCACTTCTACCCACGTCCGCGGTGCGACATAATCAGCTCCGCTTTGCAGGTTGCCTTCCGGTGTTGGCAGTGCCTTGCGGTCGATTTTACCGTTCGGTGTCAACGGCATCTGCTCCAGCTGTACCAAATACGAAGGCACCATGTAGTTTGGAAGCTCCTCGCCCAGTAAGCTGCGCAGCTCACCAGCGCTTACTTCCCGTTCAGCAACATAGTACGCCACCAGTTGGTTTTGCCCCTGTTCGTCCGCTTGTGCCAGTACGATGACCTCTTGTACGTCCTCCACCTTCAAAATTTGTGCCTCGACTTCGCCCAGCTCGATCCGGTAACCCCGGATTTTCACCTGATGGTCGATCCGGCCCAAATATTCAATGTTGCCGTCTGGCATCCATCTGGCCAAGTCACCCGTACGGTACATTCGTTCGTAGCCGGCTTCACCAGCTGCAAACGGATTTGGTATAAATTTCTCAGCCGTCAGCTCTGGGCGATCCAGATAACCACGGGCCAGACCCGGACCGGACACGCACAGTTCACCCGCTACGCCTACCGGAGCCAAATGTCCATGCACATCCACCATGTACACCCGATGATTCGGTATAGGGCGTCCGATGGAAATGAGTTGTCCTGCTCTCTCGTCCTCGGATACCGGCCAGACGGACGTCGCCACCGAGTTTTCGGTTGGACCGTAGCCGTTGTAGTACGCCACCTGATCCTTCCACTTGTATACCAATTCTGTTGAGGATGCTGAACCCGCAGTGAACAGAACACGCAGGTATGGCATCCGCTCCGGCTCCAGATACACCGCATAGGTCGGTGGTAACGTCGCCACCGTAATCTGATGTTCTGTCATATAATGTTCGAATCTCTCATAGTCCAAAATCGTCTCTGACGTTGGTACATACAACGTGGCTCCGCAGAACAGCGCCTGGAAGATTTCCCAGCAAGCCGCATCAAACGAATAGCTAGCAAACAGCAACGTATGATCCGACGTGCGGATCTTGAGCGTCTGATCAAAATACGTTTTCAGATTGCATAGACCGCGATGCTCCAACATAACACCCTTCGGCTGACCCGTCGTACCTGACGTATAAATGACATAGGCCAGATCGTTCGGACCAGACAACGGCTCCAGATTGGAACCATCCTCGTGATACACACCCTGTGCCCCATTCAGCACCAGCACGCTACCGTCGAAAGCCACTTTATCAACCAGATGGTTTTGCGTTAACAACAGCTTCGCACCCGAGTCGTCCAGCATGTAGCGGATACGCTCCTCTGGATAGGTCGGATCGATGGGCACATATGCGCCCCCGGCTTTTAAAATCCCGAAGATGCCCACGATCATGTCCACCGAACGCTCGGTCATCAGACCCACCAGTCGATCCTTCGTCACGCCTTGACTACGCAAGGTGCGCGCCAGACGATTCGCACGTTCATTCAGCTCGCGATAGGTCAGCTGCTCTCCTTCAAAGAACAACGCTGGCTGTTCCGGTGTCTGCACCGTTTGTGTCTCGAACAAGCCATGAATCGTTTGCTCGCTTGGATACTCAGCAGCTGTATTGCCCCATACGGTGAGAATTTGCTCACGCTCCTGCTCACTTACCATATCCAGCTCCTGCACCCGAATGTCCGGCTTCGCTACCACCTGCTCCAACAGCTGTATCAGATGGCCCTGAGTCCGTTCAACGGCTTCCCGATCATATAACTTCGCATTGTATTCAAATCGGATTTTCATCGCTTCCTGCGGCATAACAACCAGATTGAAATCATAGTTGGTTTGTTCAATCATGCCGGCATTGCGAATTTCAAAGTCCGACGCTGCACCTTCGCCAAGTTGCTCGACCTGCTCCTCCACCGGATAGTTTTCAAACACGATAATGTGGTTGATCAGGTCTTGCTTTTGCTCGGTCAAGGCTTGAATTTCATACAGCGGATACGTTTCATAATCTTGAGAAGTCAGCGCCTGCTGCTGATTCGTTCTGATCAGGTCGGCAAAGGTGTCCTCAGCCCCACTGCGGATACGTATTGGAATGGTGTTAATGAACAAGCCCACCATGTTTTCGATCCCCGAAATATCCGCTGGACGACCAGACACTACACCACCAAAAACAGCGTCATCACTACCGTTGTACTTTTGGAGCAGCAAGCCCCAAGCTGTTTGCAGCAATGTATTCGGGGTCACGTGGTGCTGCTTGGCCACCATTTCCATACGTCCAGTCAAATCCTTGCCCAGATCACACAGGATATGCTCAAATTGTGCATCGCCCGCTTTCACGCCTACTTTTCCGGTCGGAATCGAAGTTTGCTGATCATAGCCGAGCAAATAATCCTTCCAGTAGGAAGCTGCTGCTTCTTCATCCTGTGCTTCAAGCCACTCAATATACTGACTGTATGGAGTCACGGGGGCAAGCTTCGGCTGTCTATGCTCCACGGCTGCAAAATAAGCCTCAAACACCTCATCCGTGACTAACGCCACACACCAGCCATCCATCAAGATGTGATGAGAGCTCCACACAAAATAATAATCCTCATCACCTGTTCGTAAAATCGCCACGCGCATCAACGCATCCCGGGACAAATCGAATCCGGCTGCCTTGTCCTTGCGAATAAATTCCTGCACATACGCGTCACGTTCCTGCTCATTCAGATGACGCAAATCTTCACATCTGAAACCAACCTCCTTGCGGCGGAAAATCACCTGCACAGGCTCATCCTGCCAACCGCTGATGAAATTAGCTCTAAAGATCTCATGCCGCTGCGCCAAATGATTCAAGCTATCCTGGAAAATATCCGCTTGGAAACGTCCGTGCAAATCAAAGGTCGTTTGTTCAAAATAAGCCCCGGATGCTGCATCCATCAGACTATGGAACAACATGCCTTTTTGCATCGGCGTCAACGCATAGACATTTTCCAGTTCCCCGATGTCACGAGTCCGTTCTACCAATTGATCCAGCTCGGCCATCGTTACATGTTTAAGCATGACATCGCTTGGCGTCAGTTCTTGCTGTTTGCGGCCTGTGCAATGCGTAATGATTTCCTGCAAGCTGGTTCTGAACTGTTCAGCTAACTGCTCCATCGTTTCATGGCGATATTCCTGCTTGCTGTAGCTGATTGTCAATTGAAGCTTGCCTTCCGAAATCAGTCCGTTCATATCCAGCGTGTGCGTTCTGGCTGCATGGGCGCTAAGCTCTGCACCGCTAGAGTAAGGAGATACGCCAAAGGACTGACTTTGCATATCTTGATCAAATTGTCCCAAATAGTTAAAGCTGATTTCAGGTTCGGTCACAAAACGCTCTGGCTCACATGCTGCGGACAGGTATCTCAACATCCCGTAGCCAATGCCCTTTTGCGGAATGCGGCGGAGTCCTTCTTTCACCTGTTTGATGCGCTGTGAAAGGTCTTGCCCCACGCTCATATCCAGCACCACCGGGAATTGGGTCGTAAACCAGCCCACGGTGCGCGTAATATCCAGTTCTGGCAGAATGGATTCCCGCCCATGGCCTTCCAGGCTCACGAGCACTCGTTCCAGGCCCGCCCAGCGATGAATCGTCAGTCCCAATGCGGTAAGCAGCAAATCATTCATCTCCGTGTTGTAGGCACGATGCGCCTGTTTTAACAACTGCTCCGTTTCCTGAGCTGTCCACGTAACTGTCATGTTCTCGCTGTCCCTATTCAAGGAATGAGAAGGGGACTCGTCTTTTGGAAGCGGCTGATATACGCCATGTTCCATTTCCTGCCAGAATGCAAGTTCTGCTGCCATAGCCGGACTATTCGCATATTGAGACTGCCCATCCGCCCAGGTGCGGAACGAATCCGTTTTGTGCGGAAGGCGAGCCGTTTGTCCGTTCAATGCCTGCTCGTAGGCGGTTGTAATATCCTCGAACAAAATGCGCCAAGATACGGTATCCACCACCAAGTGATGAATCGCCATCAGCAAATGATCACCATCTGGGCAATGGAACAGCCCCAGTTTCACCAGCGGTCCTTCGCTTAACTGAATACCCGCCTGAATTTCATTCACTTTAGCCTCGATCGCCGCTGACACCTCAGTCTCATGGCTGAGGTCTATACGTTCCAGCGTATACAGCTCGCCCTCCCCAATTGCGCGGTTCCAGGCTTCATATCCGTGCTCCGTAGGACGGAAAACGATCCGCAGTGCGTCGTGATGGCTAACGATTTGATCCATCGCCGTGCGCAGGGCCGGTTCATCAAAACCATCCTTGCTATGCAGCATGATGGACTGGTTATGATGATGAGCATCCGTCAGGTTTTGCTCAAAGAACCAGTGTTGAACAGGTGTCAGCTTCACAGCGCCCGCCACTTCGCTCTGATCCGCCAATCGGGTCACCGATTGAACTTTCAGTGCCAAGGCAGACACGGTTGGATGACTGAACAGGTCTTTCATCTCCAGTCGATAACCTGCTTGCAGCAATCGGGAGGATACTTGCAAGGCCTTAATCGAATCGCCACCCAGCTCAAAGAAGTTATCCTGCGTGCCTACCGCTTCCACGCCGAGCACCCCGGCCCATACCGCAGCCAGTACTTGCTCCACCGTCGTACGCGGTGCCACATAGGCTGCACCCGTATGGATGCTTCCTTCCGGTTCCGGCAAGGCCTTGCGGTCGATTTTACCGTTGCTGGTCAGCGGGATCGTCTCCAGTCGCATCAAACGTGCAGGCACCATGTGCGCTGGCAGTCCGGCTTCCAGTTCGGCCTGTACCTCCTCGATCCGCAGCTCAGCTTCTCCTGTGATGTATCCGCACAAGTACTTGTGTCCACGCTCATCCGTCCGGTCGATGACTACCGCTTGACGTACACCCGGCACCCGCTGGATCGCCGTTTCGATCTCGCCCAGCTCGATCCGATAGCCCCGGATTTTCACTTGATAGTCCATCCGGCCGATAAAGTCCACATTGCCGTCCGGCATCCATCGCGCCAAGTCACCTGTGCGGTATAATCGTTCACCTGGCACGAACGGATTGGCTACGAATTTCTCGGCCGTCAGGTCCGCACGGTTCAGGTATCCCCGTGCTACCCCAATTCCACCGATGCACAACTCGCCCAGTACGCCGATCGGCACCGGATTCAGCTGGCTGTCCACGATGTAGAAGCGTGCGTTCAGCCATGCCTGTCCAATCGGTACACTGCCACTGTCCGGCAGCTTCAACAGTTCTTCGTCGTAGAAGCTGGAGTCGATCGCCGCTTCCGTGACGCCGTAGCTGTTCATAATGCGGATATCCGCACCAAATCGTTCTTGCAGCACCCGATAATCCGTCACGCTGCAGCTATCCGAGCTGGTAATCAGCAATTCCAGACTGCTCATGTCCAGTCCCTGCTCATATACATGCTGCATAAACGGTACGATCAGGGCTGGAGTCGATTCGAACACGGTAATCTGATAGTCGCGAATCCAGCCATACAGACGGCTCGGATCAATGCGGTCGTCTTTCGGACAGATAACCATTGTGCCGCCGTTATAAAGCGTCCGCGCGATATCACCGACGAACACGTCGAAGGAGAAGCTTGCCAGCTGCAGCAAACGTACCGGGAACTGGTTCAGGCGATAATCCCGACGATACGCCGCGGCGGTATTCACCAAGCTGCGATGCTCGATCATGACGCCCTTCGGACGTCCCGTTGTTCCCGACGTGTAGATCACATACGCCAGATCCTGCGGTTCGTTGATGTGATTGACGTCTGTGGTATCTCCGGTGTACAGCGACTCATCGTCCAGTGCCAGTACGGTGTGCAGACGCAGCCCTGTTGCGGGTTCGGATGTAGGTTGGCTTTCCTCGAGCCATGCCTGTGCACGCTCCTGCAAGCCGATTTGGGTCAACAGTACCGTCGCACCACTGTCCTCCAGCATGAAACGAATACGTTCGGACGGATAATCTGCATCCAGCGGCACATAGGCGCCTCCTGCCTTCCACACCGCCAATACGCCGACCAGCATGTCGACCGAGCGTTCACTCAAGATGCCAACAATCGATTCACGGCCAATGCCTTCATTTCGCAATCTACGGGCTAATTGGTTCGCACGCTCGTTCAGTGTGCGGTACGTCAGTTGTTGTTCCTCGTACACCACCGCCACATGATCTGGTATAAGCTGGGTCTGTTCTTCCACATAAGTATGGAATAAGCCTCCTGCTTCAGCAGTAACATCCGATACTCCCACATCTCCAAAACCGTAGATGATTTGTGCCTTCTCCTCGACAGTTACCATATCCAAAGCTGCCAGTGGCTGCTGCGGATGAAGGGTAATGGCACGAACAAGTTCGGTAAAATGCTGTGCCAATCGCGCGATGGTCTCAGGCTTGTACAGCGCCGTGCTGTATTCCAGACTGCACAGAATGCCTTCCGGCTGCTCCACGGCATCCAAGGTCAGATCAAATTTGGCCGTATGATTGTCCGTCGGATACGTCTTAAAGGTCAGTCCCTCCAGCTCGAACTCCTGCTGTTCAAATGTTTTCAATTCAAACATGGTGTCAAACAGCGCATTCCGGCTCGTATCCCGCGTTAAATTCAGCTTTTCAACCAGCTCTTCAAAAGGATATTCCTGATGTTCGTAAGCACTGAGCGCATGCTCTTTGACCTCTTGCAAGTAGTCTAGGAACGTTTTGTCACCAGACGGATAATTGCGGATTGCCAGCGTGTTGAGGAATACGCCTACCAAGCTCTCCAGTTCCGCATGTGGTCTTCCGGCAATCGGCGTGCCGACGATAATGTCTTCCTGTCCCGAATATTTATGCAAAAGCGTGCTATACGCGGCCAGCAATACCATGTACAAGGTGGAGCCGGTTTGCGCGGCCAGCTGTTTCAACTGTTCGCTGTCCTCCAGGCTGATCGCAAATTCCAATCGCGCTCCTTCCAGACGCTGTACGGCTGGTCTTGCAAAATCCGTAGGCATATCCAGCACCGGAATGTCACCAGCCATCGTGTTCAGCCAGTAGCTTTCCTGCTCACGAAGACGCTCACTTTGCATATCGGCATGCTGCCAAACCGCATAGTCCTTGTACTGGATGCGCAGTGGCGGCAGTTCCTTGCCTTCATACAATTGAGAGAACTCCTGCACGATAATTCCTTCCGTGACGCCATCCGAAATAATATGGTGCATGTCATAGAGCATGACGTGTCGCTCCGGTCCGGTTTCCACCAGCTGAACTCGCAGCAATGGTGCTTGTGCGAGATCAAATGCACGTACAAAGTCCTGTGCGTACTGCGGTGTCTCTTCTTCGCTTGCCTGCACATGCTCCACGCTGAATGCGACGCCCGATTCAATCCGTTGAATCACCTCACCATCCACCATCTCGAATCGGGTTCGCAGGGCTTCATGACGGGCAATCAGCTGGCGGAAGGCTTGTTCCAGTCGTTTTTTATCCAAGGAACCTTCGATAATCAACGCTCCTGGCATGTTGTAGCTAACCTCTCCACCTTCCAGGTGACTCAGCACGTACATCCGTTTTTGCGCCGAGGAAACAGGATAATATTCACGCTCCTCCACCACAGGAATAGATACATACGTTTGCTGGGTCTGATCTTCACCCATCAACTGCACCAGTTGCTCAATCGTCGGATATTGGAAAATATCTCGCAACGCCAGCTTGTGATTCAGCTCCTGATGGATTTTCGCCATCAGGGTGGTAGCGCGCAGAGAATGTCCTCCCACTTCAAAGAAGTTATCCTGGATGCCTATTTGATGATGATTCAGAACGCTTTGCCAAATACGTACCAACTGCTCTTCCAGCGGTGTGCGCGGTGCCACGTACGCCGTGCCTCCTTCGAGGCGCGCTTCTGGCGCAGGCAACGCTTTGCGGTCAATTTTTCCGTTCGGTGTCAGCGGGAAACGATCCAGTTGTACGACATAGGTCGGGATCATATAGCCCGGCAGTTTGGGCTGGAGTGTGCTGCGCAGATCCGGCAAATTCAGCGCCTCCGAGGCTACGACATACGCACACAGATCCTTGTCTCCGTCTTCGTTTTCCCAGGCGGTGACGATGGCTTTCTGAATGCCGTCCACGGTCAGCAGCTGCGCTTCCACCTCGCCCAGTTCAATCCGGAAGCCCCGGATTTTGACTTGATCATCCATCCGGCCGATAAAGTCTACATTGCCGTCCGGCATCCATCGCGCCAAATCGCCTGTACGGTACAACCGTTCACCTGGTACATACGGATTCGCTACGAATTTCTCGGCTGTCAGGTCTGCACGATTCAGGTAGCCTCGTGCCACCCCGGCTCCGCCAATGCACAGCTCACCCAGTACGCCGATCGGCACCGGATTCAGCTGGCTGTCCACAATGTAGAAGCGTGCGTTCAGCCACGCCTGACCAATCGGCACATGGCCGCTGCTTGGCAGCTTCGACAGCTCTTCGTCGTAGAAGCTGGAGTCAATCGCCGCTTCGGTGACGCCGTAGCTGTTCATAATGCGGATATCCGCACCAAACCGTTCTTGCAGCACTCGGTAGTCCGTCACGCTGCAACTATCCGAGCTCGTGATCAGCAGCTCCAGACTGCTCATGTCCAGCCCCTGTTCATGCACATGCTGCATAAACGGTACGATCAGGGCCGGAGTCGATTCGAACACGGTAATCTGGACATCGCGAATCCAGTCATACAAACGGCTAAAATCAATCCGGTCGTCTTTCGGACAAATGACCATCGTGCCGCCGTTATAGAGCGTCCGCGCGATATCCCCGACGAATACGTCGAACGAGAAGCTCGCCAGCTGTAGCAGTCGGACTGGGAATTGGTTCAGGCGATAATCCCGGCGATACGCCGTAGCCGTATTCACCAGGCTGCGATGCTCGATCATGACGCCCTTCGGCCGTCCGGTTGTCCCGGATGTATAGATCACATACGCCAAATCGTGCGGTTCGTTGATGTGATCGACGTCTGTCGTATCTCCGGTGTACAGTGACTCATCGTCCAATGCCAATACGGTATGCAGACGCAGCCCTGTTGCCGGTTCGGATGCTGCTTCGCTGTCAGACTTCGAATCTGATTTTGAGCCTAAGTTTTCATTTAGGCTGTCTCTTTCCATCGTTTCAGCACCAGCCGCTGTTTCCAACTCACCCTCAGTCTGCCCTCCGGCCAAGGCCTGTCGGCTTTCCCCAAGCCATATCTGTGCTTGCTCCTGTAAGCCGATTTGGGTCAACAATACCGTCGCACCACTGTCCTCCAGCATGAATCGAATCCGTTCAGACGGATAGTCTGCATCCAGCGGCACATAGGCGCCTCCCGCCTTCCACACCGCCAGTACGCCGACCAGCATGTCTACCGAGCGTTCACTCAAAATGCCGACAATCGACTCGCGTCCAACGCCTTCATTCCGCAATCTCCGCGCCAATTGGTTCGCGCGCTCGTTCAGTTTCCGGTAAGTGAGCTGCTCCTCCTCGTACACCACTGCCACGTGATCCGGCACAAGCTGTGCCTGTTCTTCCACAAAGGTATGGAATAAGGCTCCTGCTTCAGCAACAACATCCGATACTCCTACATCTCCAAATCCATAGATGATCTGTGCTTTTTCCTCGGCAGGTACCATATCCAAAACTGCCAGCGGCTGCTGCGGATGCAGTGTAATTGCACGTACGAGTTCGGTAAAATGCTGTGCCAATCGCGCAATGGTCTCAGGCTTGTACAGCGCCGTGCTGTATTCCAGACTGCACAGAATGCCTTCTGGCTGCTCCACTGCATCTAAAGTCAGATCAAACTTGGCCGTATGATTTTCCAGTGGATAGGAGCTCAAGGTCAAACCTTCCAGCAGTAACTCCTGTTGCTCCAAGGTTTTCAACTCAAACATCGTGTCAAACAGCGCATTTCGGCTCGTATCTCTCGTCAAATTCAGCTGTTCAACCAGTTCTTCAAAAGGATAGTCCTGATGCTCATAAGCACTGAGCGCATGCTCCTTCACCTCTTGCAGATAATCCAGAAACGTTTTGTCGCTGGACGGATAATTGCGAATCGCCAGCGTGTTAATGAAGACACCCACCAGATTACTGAGCTCCGCATGCGGTCGTCCTGCAATCGGCGTGCCGACGACAATGTCCTCTTGGCCCGTGTATTTGTGCAAGAGCGTAGTGTACGCCGCCAGCAGCACCATGTATAGGGTAGCGCCTGTTTGCGAAGCCAGTTCTTTCAGGCGTTCACTAACCTCACGCTCCAATGCAAATTCGATCGTATCCCCTGCCGTACTCTGCACCGCCGGACGGGCAAAGTCGGTTGACAGATCCAGTACAGGCACTCCGCCCCGGAAGGTGCCCAGCCAGTACGCTTCCTGACGCTGCATCCACTCCTGATGGGTTTCGCTTTGCTGCCATACGGCATAGTCTTTGTACTGAATCCGCAATGGCGACAGTTCTTCACCGCCATACAAGCGGACAAATTCATCGGTCAGTACCTCCATCGACACGCCATCCGAAACGATATGGTGCATGTCGAGCATGAGTAAATGCTGGGATTCTTGCTCTACTCCTTGGACACCCAGATCCACCAAGCCTACCCGCAGCAGCGGTGCAGCTTTTAGATCAAACGGACGGATAAACTGCCGTACCCGTTCTTGTGCTTCCTCGCTAATCCTCGTGTACGTAGCCGTAGTCGTACTCTCTACCTGTACCTTCGTATATTCCACCTCGAATGGCACGGTATCCTCAATCCATTGCATCGGCTCATTGTCTACCAGCTCAAAGCGGGTACGCAAGGTTGCATGACGATCAATTAGTTGACGGAACACGTCTTCTACTCGTTTCACATCCAGCGGACCGCTCACTTGCAGCACTGACGGCATGTTGTAGTTCACATCACTTGGATCAAACTGATGCAGTACATACAGTCGTTTTTGTGCTGAAGATAACGGGTAGAAGCTGCGTTCTTCTGTTACCGGAATGGACGCATATGTTACTTGATCCAGACTTTCTAACACCGTTGCCAGTTGCTCAATCGTTGGTGCTTCAAAAATACTGCGCAGGGGAAGCGGCTTGTTCAACTCCTTGTGAATCTTCGAGGCCAGTGTCGTCGCCCGCAGCGAGTGTCCGCCAATCTCGAAGAAGTTTTCCTTCACACCGACCTGCGTGAGGCCCAGCACCTCCTGCCAAATGTGTGCCAGTTTCACTTCCACCCACGTTCGCGGTGCGACATAATCGGCTCCGCTTCGCAGGCTGCCTTCCGGTGCTGGTAGGGCCTTGCGGTCAATTTTTCCATTTGGACTCAGCGGCATTTGCTCCAGTTGTACAAAGTAGGACGGCACCATGTAGCTTGGCAGTTCCCGGCCCAGCTCACTTCTCAGCTCGCTGGCTCCTAGCTCTTGCCCCGCGACATAGTAGGCCACCATGTGTTTTTGGCCCGTTTCGTCTGCACGAGCCATGACAACCGCTTCTCGCACGGACGCTACTTGGAGCAGCTGCGTTTCGACCTCGCCCAGCTCAATCCGGTACCCCCGGATTTTCACCTGATGGTCGATCCGGCCCAAATATTCAATGTTGCCGTCCGGCATCCATCTCGCCAAATCGCCGGTGCGGTACATCCGCTCATACCCGGCTTCCCCGCCGGCAAACGGATCTTTCACAAATTTCTCGGCCGTCAGCTCCGGACGGTTCAGATACCCACGTGCCACACCGACACCACCGATGCACAACTCCCCTGCAACCCCAATCGGCTGCAATTGCTCCGTGCCTTCCTTCACGATGTACAGGCGAATGTTTTGAATCGGTTTTCCGATCGGAATGACTGCATATTCTTCCGTCGGCTCGCAATCAAAGTACGATACGTCCACCGTCGCTTCGGTTGGACCGTACAGGTTGATCAGCTTCGCTCCGGTCAGGCTCGACACGAGCCGCTGGAAGCGAGCCACATGCTGTGGCGGCAAGGCTTCACCACTGGCAAAGACATGACGCAGCGTTGCCAGTTTCGCTTGCATTACTTCCCGTGGCTGCTGCTCCACATACTCCAGGAACGCATGCAGCATGGCAGGTACAAAGTGCATCGTGCTCACGCCATCGCGGGCAATCGTGTCCACGATCTCTTCCGGGTTCTTTTCTCCGCCCACGGACAGCAGGCTCACCTTCGAGCCGACCAGCGACCACCAGAACAGCTCCCACACCGACACGTCGAAGGTGAAGGCGGTCTTTTGCAGAATCGTATCTTCCGCACTCAAGCCGTACCGATCATGCATCCACAAAATCCGGTTCAGAACGGAATGGTGCTCAACCATAACGCCCTTCGGTTTTCCCGTGGAGCCGGACGTATAGATGACATAGGCTACATGATGCGGCCCGGCCAGTGGCTCCAGATTCGAGCCGTCTTCGTGGTAAATGTCTTGGCCAGCCTGCTCATGACGATCCAGCACCAGCACCTTGCCGTCGAAGCTCAAGGATGCTTGCTCCGCCAGATGCGATTGCGTCAGCACCAGCTTCGCTCCCGAATCCTCCAGCATGAAGCGGATGCGGTCGGCCGGATATTCTGGATCAATCGGCACATAGGCTCCGCCGGCCTTGAGAATCGCATAGATGCCTACAATCATGTCCAATGAACGGTGAACCAGAATGCCCACAGGCTGATCCGGTTTAACCCCTTGCGCACGCAAGGTGCGTGCGAGACGGTTCGCGCGCTCATTCAACTCCGCGTAGGTCAACGATTCCGATCCGCACAACACTGCTGCCTGATCCGGTGTATTCGCTGCCTGCTGCTCGAACAGTGCACTTAGCGTTTGATCCTGCGGATAGGCTACCGCCGTATCCCCCCAGACCTGAACGATCTGTGCCCGCTCTTCCGGTGTCACCAATTCCAGCTCATTCACACGGATATGCGGATTGTCAATTATTTGCTCGATGACATGCAGTACATGTCCCTGCATCCGCTCGATCGTAGACCGATCGTATACATTGGCGTTATATCTAAACATGATACGGAAGGTTTCATCTGGCATCACAATCAAGTCCAGATCATAATTCGTTTGCTCAACAACCTCTACATTCGTAATTTCAAAAGCGGATGGACGAACTTCACCCAACTGCTCGACTTGCTCCTCAACCGGATAGTTCTCAAATACCATAATGTGGTTAATCAGATTTTGCTTCTGCTCGGTCAGCGCCTGAATTTCATATAGCGGGAAGCTGTCATATACCCCCGAAGCCAACGCTTGCTCCTGCGTTTTCCGCATGATGTCCACAAACGTGGCATTCCGTTCACTTTGAATCCGAACCGGGATCGTATTAATGAACAGACCGATCATATGCTCTACACCCGCAATATCCGTCGGACGTCCAGATACGACACTGCCGAATACAACATCCTCATTGTTGTTATATTTCTGCAAAATAAGGCCCCACACGCTCTGCATCAGTGTATTAATCGTGACCTGCTGCTGCTTTGCAATCCGGTACATGGCTTCGCTCCGCGTTGAATCCAGATCTACCGTTATTTTTTCAGAAATATATTCGCTGGTTTCACTTGCTGTAGTGGATACAGTATGATCCCTGCTGTCCGCCACGTGGTCTTTTGATGCGGTATCCGATCCAGGTAACAACGTCTGCTGTTCAAAGCCCGCCAAATAGCTGCTCCAATACTCTTTTGCCGCACGTTCATCCTGACGCTCCAGCCATTCAATATATTGACCATATGATGTAACAGGAGCAAGCTCCGGCTGCTTCTGCTCCAGCAGCGCAAAGTACGTACCAAACACTTCGCCTGTAACAAGCGATAAGCACCAGCCATCCATGACAATGTGATGGAAGCTCCAGACCAAGTGATACGTTTCTTCATCGGTCTGCAATACCTGTACGCGCATGAGCGCATCCGTACCCAGATTAAAACCTCTAGCTTGGTCTTCCTGCTTAAACGCCTGGATATACGCCTGTTGCTCCGCTTTCGGCATTTCGCGTATATCCTGGAAGGAAAGGTCGCTATCTTTGTGACGGAACACGATCTGCAATGGCTCCTGACTGTGCCCTGTCTCAAACCGATGGAAATTCGTCCGCAGTGCTTCATGACGCTGTGTCAGCAGATCCAGGCTCTTACGGAAAATAGCAACATCAAAGCTGCCTTTTTGATCAAACGATGCTTGCTGGAAGTATGCAGCTGAGTCTGGCTCCATCAAGCTATGGAACAGCATCCCCTTCTGCATTGGCGAAAGAGCATACACATTTTCCAGTTCGCCCACAGAATCCGTTTGCTCCGTCAATTGCTCCAGTTGTTCCAACGACAAGCCTTTGAACAAGACATCGCTTGGGGTTAGTTCGCTCCGCTCTTGGGAGGCACAATGCGCGATCACTTCCTGCAAGCTTTCCTGCAGCAACTGCGCAAAGTTTTCTACATTTTGCTGATGATATACTTGGCTGTCATAGCGAATCTCCAGTGTCAGCCCGCCCGCTGTAATCATGCCGTTCACATTCAAAGGATGCTCCAGTACAGTATGGTCACTCATCGGCTCTCCACCTGGATGCGAAGACAGCGTGATATCCCCATTTTCTAAGTCCTGATCAAACTGTCCCAAATAGTTAAAGCTAATTTCAGGCTGCAAGGTCAAGGAAGGATGGACATCATGCTGAGACATATACTTCAAAATACCGTAGCCAATACCCTTATGCGGCACATGACGCAGATCTTCCTTCACCCGCTTGATTCGCTGCCCTACTTCTGCCTTCCCATCCACACCCAGCAGTACTGGATACTGACTCGTAAACCAGCCCACGGTACGGGTGATATCGATATCTGGAACAATGGCTTCCCGGCCATGGCCCTCCAGATTGACCAGCACACGCTCCTGACCGCTCCAGTTATATAACGCGGTGCCGAGTGCGGTTAACAGCAGATCATTGACCTCTGTGTTATACGCCCGATGTGATTCCTGCAGCAGCAGCCGGGTTTCCTGTTCGCTCCAAGCCACGGTCACCGTCGCAGTGTCTCTGATTAGAGAATGTTGTCCCTCCGCTCTCTCTTGATCCTTAGGCAACGATGCGAATTCCATTTGATCGAGATGCTGCCAATATTCGCGTTCATTTTCGATCGCCGGGCTATTCGCATATTGAGACAAGCGTTCTGCCCAGTCGGAGAAAGAGTCCGTTTTATATGGCAGGAGAATCGCTTCTCCCCGCACGGCCTGCTCATACCCCGTGGCAAAATCCTCAAACACAATCCGCCATGAAATCCCGTCTACGACCAAATGGTGGATCGCAATCAGTAAATGATCTCCATCCATGCAGCGGAAAAGTCCCAGCTTCACCAGCGGTCCTTCGTCCAGACGAATAGAACTTTGGATAGCATTGGCTTTCATTTCAATTACTGCTGCAACATCTGTAATGTTTTGCACATCCGTTAGATCAACAACGTCCAGATGATACAGCTCGCCTTCGTTCACACCGCGATTCCACGCTTCATAGCCCTGTTCGGTCTGACGGAAGATCATACGTAGCGCATCATGATGCTCAGTTACCTTGGCCACCGTTTGATGCAATGCGTCTATATCGAAGCCTTGTGCTCTATACAGCATCACCGATTGGTTGAAATAATGTGGCTCTGCTGAGGATTGTCCAAAGAACCATTGCTGTATTGGGCTCAATTTAACTGCTCCCGAGACCACCCGCTGATCGGCTGTACGGCTGACCTTGTGTACATGACCGCTCAGCAACGAAATGGAAGGATATTGGAACAAATCCTTCATCTCCAGCTTGTAGCCCGCTTGCAGCAAGCGGGACGATACCTGGATCGCTTTGATCGAATCGCCGCCCAGATCAAAGAAATTATCCAAAATGCCGACTCTCTTTGCTCCTAATACAGCCTGCCAAATGGACACTAACGTCTGCTCCAGCGCGGTGCGCGGCTCTACATAATCCGCTCCGCTTTGCAAGCTGCCCTCCGGTGCTGGCAGGGCCTTGCGGTCGATTTTACCGTTTGGTGTCAGTGGCATCTGCTCCAGCTGGATGAAGTACGAAGGCATCATGTAGTTGGGCAGCTCCTCACCCAGTAAGCTACGCAGCTCCCCAGCGCTTACGTCTCTTTCAGCGACATAGTACGCCACCAGTTGGTTTTGCCCCTGTTCGTCCGCTTGGGCCAGTACGATGACCTCTTGCACGTCTTCCACTTTCAAGATTTGTGCCTCGACCTCACCCAGCTCGATCCGGTAGCCCCGGATTTTCACCTGATGGTCAATCCGGCCCAAATATTCGATGTTGCCGTCTGGCATCCATCTCGCCAAGTCACCCGTACGGTACATTCGTTCATAGCCTGCTTCACCAGCCGCAAACGGGTTCGATACAAATTTCTCCGCCGTCAGTTCTGGACGATCCAGATATCCACGCGCCAGACCCGGACCGGACACGCACAGCTCACCCGCTACGCCGACCGGAGCCAAATGTCCATGCACATCCACCATGTATACCCGATGATTCGGCACAGGACGTCCAATGGAAATGAGTTGTCCTGCCCTTGCATCCTCGGACACCGGCCAGATGGACGTTGCAACTGAGTTTTCAGTTGGACCGTAGCCGTTGTAGTACGCCACTTGATCCTTCCACTTGTATACCAGTTCGGTGGAAGATGCTGAACCCGCAGTGAACAGAATACGCAGGTGTGGCATCCGCTCTGGCTCCAGATACACCGCATAGGTCGGCGGCAAAGCTGCCACCGTGATGTGGTGATCCGCCATATATTGCTCAAACCGCTCGTAATTCAAAATCGTCTCTGTCGTTGGCACATATAACGTGGCTCCGCAGAACAGCGCTTGGAAGATTTCCCAGCAAGCCGCATCAAACGAATAGCTAGCGAACAGCAACGCATGATCCGACGTGCGGATTCGAAGCGTCTGATCAAAATACGTTTTCAGATTGCACAGCCCGTGATGCTCCAGCATAACGCCCTTCGGCTGCCCGGTTGTACCCGATGTATAAATCACATACGCCAAATCATTTGGACCGGACCACGGCTCCAGGTTGGAACCATCCTCGTGATACACCGTTTGCGTTCCATCCAGCACCAGCACTTGGCCATCGATAACTGCTTTGTCCACCAGATGACTTTGTGTCAACAGTAGCTTCGCACCCGAGTCGTCCAGCATATAGCGGATACGCTCTTCCGGGTAGGTTGGATCGATGGGGACATATGCGCCTCCGGCTTTTAAAATCCCGAAGATGCCCACGATCATATCCACCGACCGCTCGGTCATCAGACCCACCAAACGATCCTTCGTCACGCCTTGACTGCGCAAGGTACGAGCCAGGCGATTGGCGCGTTCATTCAGCTCGCGATAAGTCAGCGTTTCTCCTTCAAAGAACAAGGCTGTCTGCTCCGGTGTCTGCGCCGTTTGCGTCTCGAACAAGCCATGAATCGTTTGCTCGCTTGGATACTCGGTCGCCGTATCTCCCCATGCGCTGAGAATTTGCTCGCGCTCCTGCTCGCTTAACATATCCAGCTCATGTACACGGATGTCCGGATTCGCTGTCACCTGCTCCAGCAGTTGCACCAGATGGCCTCGGACTTGCTCTACACTTTCCCGTTCAAAGGCCAGGGCATTATAGCCAAAGCTCATGTGAATGGTGTTCCCGGGCAGTACCACCAGGTTAAAGTCATAGTTGGTCTGCTCGACAGACTCGGCTCCGGTGATCGTGAAGCTGGACTCATCACCGCTGCCTAATTGCTCGATTTGTTCCTCGACCGGATAGTTCTCAAAAATAAGAATATGATTGATCAAATCCTGCTTAAGCTCCGACAGTCCCTGAATTTCATACAACGGATACGTATCATAGGTATGGGAAGCAATCGATTGCTCCTGGGTTTGCTTCATCACATCGGAGAATAAACTGTCCACTTGACTGCGGATACGCACCGGAATCGTATTGATAAACAGACCAATGATGTGCTCCACATTTGGAATGTCTGCCGGACGTCCAGATACCACGCTGCCAAACACGACATCATCGGTGCCATTATATTTTTGCAGCAAAATACCCCAAACGGTCTGCATCAACGTATTGATCGTCACCTGATAACGCTTGGCTATGCGCTGAATACCAGCTGTGAGATCCGCGCCCAAATCAAAATCCAGACGCTCAGCCTGATACCCTGTTTTGCCCTGGATTTTTGCCTGTGGCAAACGGGACTGCTCCTCGTATCCTTCCAGAGCCTTGCTCCAGTAGCTCGATGCGGCCTGACAATCCTGCTGCTCCAGCCATTCGATATATTGACTGTACGGCGTTACAGGGGCCAGTTCCGGTTGTTTATGGGCCAGGATCGCAAAATAGCTCGCAAACACTTCGTTTGTCACCAGCGACAAGCACCAGCCATCCATCACGATATGATGGAAACTCCATACAAAACGGTACGTCTCCTCACCTGTGCGCAACACAGCGACACGCATCAAGGCGTCTTGTGCTAGGTCAAAGCCTCTTTGCTTGTCTTTACGCGTAAATTCGAGCATGTATTCGTTTTGCTGCTCGTCCTTCATGTCCCGCAGGTCTTCCACATACAGTTCACTGCGCTTATTGCGGTACACGACCTGAAGCGGTTCATCCTTCCAGCCGCTGTAGAAGTTCGTCCGCAGTACCGTATGCCGCTGCATTAAAACATCCAAACTGGCCGCAAATGCAGCGATATTAAAATGTCCTCGCAGATCAAAGGAGGCCTGTTCAAAATATGCTCCCGATTGCGAATCCATCAGATTATAAAAGAGCATCCCCTTCTGCATCGGGGTCAGTGCGTATACATTTTCCAGCTCACCGATACGTGTTGCCTGTTCCGCGATCTGTTCCAGCTCTCCAGTCGTCAAACCTTTAAAGGACACATCACTTGGAGTCAGCTGAGGCTGCTTTTGAGCGACGCAATGCGTAATCACCTCTTGCAAAGCGGATTGAAGCAGTCCTGCCACACGTTCCAGCGTTTCTTTACGATACTGCTTACGGCTGTAAGCAATCGTCAAGCGCAGCGTGCCTTCCGAGATCATCGCGTTTAAATCCAGCGTATATTGCAGCGGTGAATGTGCATCCTCTGTCTCCCCTGCACTATAGGGTGACAATGCGATTCCACTGTTTTGTAGATCCTGATCGACTTGACCCAAATAGTTAAAGCTGATTTCCGGTTCTGCTGCAATCGCATGCGCTTCACCTGATCCGGACGCAGGGGACAGGTAGCGCCAAGTGCCATAGGTTAGCCCTTTATGCGGAATCCGGCGCAGGCCTTCCTTCGTTTCTTTAATCCGCTGAGCCAGTGTCATTTCCTTGTCGGTCTCCAGCAGCACTGGATACAAGCTCGTAAACCAGCCTACGGTACGTGTAATATCCATCTCTTGCAGGATCGCTTCCCGGCCATGGCCCTCCAGGTTCACCAGTACCTGTCCGGCGCCTGTCCAATTGTGCACCGCCAGTCCCAGCGCGGTCAGCAGCAAATCATTGACCTCGGTGTTGTAGGCGCGATGGACCTGCTTTAACAGCTGCTGCGTTTCAGCTTCGGTCCACTCTACCGTCAGCACTTCGCTGTCTGCATTCAAAGAGCCCTCATAGGCAAAATCCTTAGGCAGCGGCGCCGCTTCGGCTTTGGCCTGTTCCAGCTGCTTCCAATAAACTTCATCCGAGGCAGCCTCAGGGCGGTTGGCGTAAGACAACAACTCCCGTGCCCATGCTTGGAAGGAATCCGTTTTATAGGGCAATCGTACAGGCTCGCCTTTGCTCGCTTGCTCGTAGCCAGTAGAGAAATCCTCAAACAGAATCCGCCACGACACCCCGTCTATCACCAAATGGTGAATAGCTATGAGCAAATGATCGCCCTCGGCTATGTGGAACAATCCCAGCTTCACCAGCGGTCCTTCGGACAGGTGAATGCTGCTTTGAATTTCATTTGCCTTCGCTTCCAGCGCTTCCGCATAAGTTTCCTGTTCACGGTAATCCACCGTTTCCAGCGTATACAGCGTGCCTTCCTCTACAGGGCGTGTCCAAGCCGTATAACCTGCGGGAGCCTGACGGAAAACCGTACGAAGCGCATCATGATGCTTCACGATGTGATCCATGACTTGGCGAACTGCCGTCTCATCAAAGCCCTCGGCACGATAGAGCATGACCGCCTGATTAAAGTGCTGCGGACGCTCGCGCTCCTGCGCAAAGAACCAATGCTGGATCGGAAGCAAAGCGGTTTCCCCGCTTACTTCTCCTTGATCTGCCATACGACGGACCTCGTGCATATGCGGTGCCAGTGTTGCAACCGTTGGATACTGGAACAAATCCTTCATGTCCAGCTTATAACCGGCCTGGAACGTACGCGATGCGATTTGGATGGCTTTGATGGAATCGCCGCCTAGATCAAAGAAATTGTCCAAAATACCGACTGTCTGCAGCCCCAGTACCGACTGCCAGACCGCTACCAGTGCGCGTTCTTGCGCCGTACGCGGCTCTGCATAATCAGCTCCAGTTTGCAGGCTGCCTTCCGGTGCCGGCAAGGCCTTGCGGTCGATTTTGCCGTTGGGACTCAGCGGCATTTGCTCCAACTGTACAAAGTACGATGGCACCATATAGCTTGGCAGCTCCCGGCCCAGCTCACTTCTCAGCTCGCTGGCTCCTAGCTCTTGCCCCGCGACATAGTAGGCGACCATTTGTTTTTGACCCGTTTCATCCGTACGAGCCATGACCACCGCTTCTCGTACCGATTCCACTTGGAGCAGCTGCGATTCGACCTCGCCCAGTTCAATTCGGTAGCCCCGGATTTTCACCTGATGGTCGATCCGGCCCAGATATTCAATGTTGCCGTCCGGCATCCATCTCGCCAAATCGCCGGTGCGATACATCCGTTCATAGCCTGCTTCACCACCCGAAAACGGATCAGTTACAAATTTCTCGGCCGTCAACTCCGGACGGTTCAGATAACCTCGTGCCACACCGACACCACCGATGCACAGCTCCCCTGCAACCCCGATCGGCTGCAATTGCTCCGTGCCTTCCTTCACGATGTACAGACGAATGTTTTGAATCGGTTTCCCGATGGGAATGACTGTATATTCTTCCGTCGGCTCGCAATCAAAGTACGATACGTCCACCGTCGCTTCGGTTGGTCCATACAGGTTGATCAGCTTCGCTCCGGTCAGGCTCGACACGGTTCGTTGGAACCGGGCCACATGCTGTGGTGGCAATGCTTCGCCGCTGGCAAAGACATGACGCAACGTTGCCAGCTTCGCTTGCATCACTTCCCGTGGCTGCTGCTCCACGTACTCCAGGAACGCATGCAGCATAGCGGGTACAAAGTGCATCGTGGTTACGCCATCGCGGGCAATCGTGTCGACGATGTCTTCCGGGTTCTTTTCCCCGCCCACGGACAGCAAGCTTACCTTCGAGCCCACCAGCGACCACCAGAACAGCTCCCACACCGACACGTCGAAGGTGAAGGCCGTCTTTTGCAAGATCGTATCTTCCGCACTCAAGCCGTATCGATCATGCATCCACAAAATCCGGTTCAGCACAGAATGATGCTCCACCATCACGCCCTTCGGTTTTCCTGTGGAGCCGGAGGTATAGATGACATAGGCTACATGATGCGGCCCGGCCAGTGGCTCCAAATTCGAACCGTCTTTGTGGTAAATGTCTTGGCCATCCTGCTCCTGACGATCCAGCACCAGCACCTGGCCGTCGAAACTCAGTGAGGCTTGCTCCGCCAGATGCGATTGCGTCAGCACCAGCTTCGCGCCCGAGTCCTCCAGCATAAAGCGGATGCGGTCGGCTGGATATTCTGGATCAATCGGCACGTAGGCTCCGCCTGCTTTGAGGATCGCGTAGATGCCTACGATCATGTCCAGCGAACGGCGGACCAGAATACCGACTGGTTGATCCGGTTCAACACCTTCCGCACGCAAGGTGCGTGCGAGACGGTTGGCTCGCTCGTTCAGCTCCGCGTAGGTCAACGACTTTGCTCCGCACAACACCGCCACTTGCTCCGGCGTGTTCGCTGCCTGCTGCTCAAACAGACTGCTTAGCGTTTGATCCTGCGGATAGGCTACCGCCGTATCGCCCCAGACCTGAACGATCTGTGCCTGTTCTTGCGGGGTCACCAATGCCAGCTCATTCACACGGATATTTGGGTTGTCTACGATTTGTCCGATGACGTGGTCGATATGACCCTGGATACGCTCCATTGCAGACCGGTTATACACCAGCGCATTGTATTCAAGTAGGATAGAGATATCTTCGTCAGGCACGACAATCAGGTTGAAATCGTAGTTGGTTTGCTCGGCAAGTGCCACATTGGCAATCGAGAAGCCAGTTTGTGCCTTTGTCTCGCCGGAACCGCCCATCTGCTTCATCTGCTGCCCAATCGGGTAGTTTTCAAAGACCATGATGTGATGAATCAGGTCTTGTTTTTGTTCAGTCCGTGCCTGAATATCGTACAGCGGAAACGTATCATAGACACTGGAGGCCAAAGCCTGTTCCTGTGTGCGCTGCAATACTTCAGCAAATGTAGCATTCCGTTCACTTTGAATCCGAACCGGTATGGTATTGATAAACAATCCAATCATGTTCTCCACACCTGGAATGTCTGCCGGACGACCGGATACCACACCACCAAACACAACATCCTGATTATTATTGTATTGCTGTAAAATAACGCCCCACACACTTTGCAGCAAGGTGTTAATCGTGACATGTTGTTGCTTGGCTATTTGCTTTAATGCGGCACTCCGTTCTTTACCCAACATAAATGGCAGCTTTTCCGAAACATAGCCAGAATTTGAACTTCCACCACTTCCGTCTGGTTCTTCATCCCGTGCGGCTACAGAAGCTTGCGCATTCTCACCAGGCAACAAGGTTTGCTGCTCAAAGCCTGCCAAATAGTCACTCCAATAACGGGTCGCTTCCTGTGCATCCTGATCTTGCAACCATTCGATATAGTCACTATACGGCTTGACAGGTGCGAGCTCTGGCTGCTTGTTCTCCAGCAAGGCAGCATAGGCACCAAACACTTCGTCTGTCATCAGCGACAGGCACCAGCCGTCCATCACAATATGATGGAAGCTCCATACAAAACGGTATGAGCTTTCACCCGTGCGGAAGACGGATACGCGCATAAGCGCATCCTTGCTTAAATCAAAGCCTCGAGCTTTGTCCTGGGCCACAAATTCAGCTACAGCCTGTTCACACCCTCTAACGTCCTCATAAAAGAAGCTCGGACTTTTATGGCGATAGACGATTTGCAAGGGTTGACCATGCCAGCCGCTGTAGAAATTCGTCCGTAATATAGCATGTCGACTAACCAGCAGCTTCAGACTTTCCTCGAATGTGGACGGTGCAAAATGGCCCTCCAGATCAAAGGTCGCCTGTTCAAAATACACGCCTGTTTCAGCATTCATTAGACTGTGGAACAGCATGCCCTTTTGCATGGGCGTTAGCGGGTACACATTTTCCAATTCCCCAACCGTCTTGGTCTGCTCCTTAATCGTATCTAATTGCTCCAGGGTCAGACCTTTGAACAGTACATCACTTGGAGTTAATTCGATCCGATCTCGTGTAACACAATGCTCGATAACTTCAAGCAGATTGGATTTCAACAGGTTGGCTAACATTTGGACCGTATCTTTACGGAAGGCTTTGCCGTTATATCGAATGTCCAGTTCCAGGATGCCGTTCGTTACGATTCCGCTCACATCGAGCGCAAATTTCATCTTCGTCCGGTCACTAACGACCGATCCCATCGAGTAAGGAGACATACGAATATCGCTGTTTTGCAAGTCCTGATCCAGCTGTCCGAGGTAATTGAAGCTCACTTGCGGCTCGGCAAAAGCTTGATGTTGAGCGAGATTCAGTGCATCTGCTTGCTGACCCATGGCTTGGCCAGATTCACTCAAATATCTCCAGATTCCGTAGCCCATTCCTTGATTCGGAATATCACGCAGACTCTCTTTGACCTGTTTGATGCGTTCCGACAAAGCCTGATCACGACCGATGTCCAGCCATATCGGATATGGACTCGTAAACCAGCCTATGGTACGAGAAATGTCCGTATCCGGCAAAATGTTCTCACGTCCGTGTCCCTCTAAATGAATCAGACTGCGTTCATGGCCGGTCCATGTGTACAGCATCATGCCCAAAGCCGTCAGCAACAGATCGTTCACTTCCGTGTTGTACGCGCGGTGCGCTTGCTTCAATAGTCTCTCTGTCTCTTCTTCCGTAAGCTGGAAGACCACTGTATCGGTGTCAGCCAAAGTAAATGAGTCAGCCTGCGCTTGATCCTCAGGCAATCGTACTTGGTCAGACAAAGCGACTGCGTTCCATTGCTCCCAGTAGGCGTGCTCACTGTCCATGGCTGTGCTATTCGCATACTTGGAAAGTTTTTGTGACCAGGAACGGAAGGAATCCGTTTTGTCCGGCAGCTGAAGCACTTTCTGATGAACGGCCTGTTCATAGGCAGTAGCCAAATCCTCAAACAAAATACGCCAGGATACCCCGTCCACCACCAAATGGTGAATCACCATCAGCAAATGATCGCCATCTACACAGTGGAACAAACCTGCTTTAAACAGCGGCCCTTCATGCAGTTGGATACTCCTTTGAATTTCACTGGCTTTCGCCTCAATGGCTGCGCTGAGCGTGGCTTTATCCGTCAAGTTCGTAAAGTCCACCACATCCAGATGATACAGCTCACCTTCCTGTATTCCGCGATTCCATGCTTGATAGCCTTGTTCTGTCTTGCTGAACACCATCCGCAGAGCATCATGATGCTCTGTTAGTTTGCCAAGCGCCTGACGCAGAGCCGACTCGTCGAACCCCTGCTCCCGGTGCAGTATCACCGCCTGATTAAAGTGATGCACGTCTACTTGCTCCTGCGCAAAGAACTCGCGCTGGATCGGAAGCAACGCCGTTTCTCCGCTTACTTCTCCCTGATCTGCCCTACGACTGACCTCGTGCATATGCGGTGCCAGGGTTGCGACGATGGGATAGCGGAACAAATCCTTCATGTCCAGCTTGTAGCCTGCCTGGAACGCACGGGACACAATCTGAATCGCCTTGATCGAATCGCCACCCAGATCAAAGAAATTGTCCAACATACCGACGGTTGGCACACCCAGGACGGACTGCCAGACCGCTACAAGCGCTCGTTCCGGTGCAGTGCGTGGCGCTACATAATCCGCACCGCTGTGCAGATTGCCTTCCGGTGCTGGCAGGGACTTGCGGTCGATTTTACCGTTCGGTGTCAGCGGCATCTGCTCCAACCAGATGAAATACGACGGCATCATATAGCTTGGCAGTTCTTGTCCCAGCTCATGTCTCAGCTCACCGGCTCCCAGTTCTTGACTCGCCACATAGTACGCCACGAGCTGTGTTTGACCCGTTTCGTCCCCACGAGCCATGATGACCGCTTCTTGTACCGACTCCACCTGCAACAGCTGCGATTCGATCTCGCCCAGTTCGATTCGGTAGCCCCGAATTTTCACCTGATGGTCCATCCGCCCCAAATATTCAATGTTGCCGTCCGGCGTCCATCTCGCCAAATCGCCTGTATGGTACATCCGCTCATGGCCTGCCTTACCCCCAGCAAACGGATTAATCACAAATTTCTCGGCCGTCAGTTCTTCACGTTTCCAATACCCACGGGCCAATCCTTCCCCGGCAATACATAACTCGCCCGGCACACCGACGGGCTGCAATTCTCCACTCGCATTCATGATATAGATTTGGGTATTCGCAATAGGACGTCCAATATTAATATGCTGAGCATGGGTCAGTTCCTGCACGGCCGACCACACCGTCGTTTCTGTAGGTCCGTACATGTTATAAATACGGGGACCGTCTATCTCTTGCAGTGCTGCGAGCAGCTTGGACGGAAGAGCTTCGCCCCCAACCATAATTGCCTTCACGCTTTGCAGCACGCGCGAGCCTGCTTCATGACCCAACAGCATTTGTAACCGGGATGGGGTCATTTGCAACATCTCAATCGAATGTTGAGTAATCAACTCACCCAGCGCCTGAGGATTCACCTGATGCTGGCTGTCGCCAAGCACAACCGTCATTCCACCCAACAGGGGGAGAATGGTTTCCAATACGAAAATATCGAATGAAATGGTCGTCAGTGACAACATGGTTTGGCTCGCTTCAAAATCAATGACTTCGCGCATCCCAGTAATAAAGTTGAGGACCGAGCGATGCTGGAGCATAACTCCTTTCGGATTTCCAGTCGAACCCGACGTATAGATGACATAAGCCAAATGCTCTGGGCGGGCAATCGTCTCCAGGTTGCTACTTTCTCCCTGATACAATGCGGCATCCTCAAGAAACAGGGTATTGGCATGGCAATGGTGTTCTTCTGCCAGTTCACGACGGGTCAGAAGCACTGCGGCCTCGCTGTCTTCCAGCATGTATGCAATACGAGAGGATGGAAATTCGGGATCAATCGGCACATAAGCACCGCCTGCTTTTAGCACAGCCAGCAGACCTACGATCATTTCCACGGAACGCTGCACCATCAGACCGACCAGTTTGTCAGGTCCTACTCCCTGGGCTTGAAGCATTCGAGCCAATGAATTGGCACGTTCATTCAGCTCCCGATATGTCAGACGCTGATGTCCAAACACCAATGCTACCTGATCCGGCGTACACTCCACCTGATCCTCGAACAGCTGATGAATCGTCTGATGGGACGGAAATGCACAAGCGGTGTCATTAAAGGCCGCTGTAATCTGTTGTTTTTCTGCTGCTGTGAGTAGTTCCAGCTCTTCCACCCGAACATGCGGGTTGAGCGAAATTTGCTCCAGCAAACGTGCAAAATGTCCATACAAGCGCTCAATACCTGCTTGATCAAAGCTGAGCGTGTTATACATAAAACGAATCTTGATACCTTCTCCTGGCATCACGACGACGTTTAGATCGTAGTTCGTTTGCTCTGTAGCCACCACATTCGAAATTGTAAATGGTTCCTGTCCTTCACTGCCCAGCTGCTCTACCTGCTGCTCCACCGGATAATTTTCAAATATCATAATATGATTGATCAAATCCTGCTTCTGCTCGGTCAGTGCTTGAATTTCATACAGCGGGAACGCATCATAACCATTGGAAGCCAGCGCCTGCCGCTGTGTTCGTCTCATCAGCTCGACAAAACTTTCACCTGGTTCAGACTGCACACGCACTGGAATTGTATTAATAAATAGCCCGATCATGTGCTCCACACCTGGAATATCCCCTGGACGACCGGACACAACGCTGCCAAACACGATATCCGTACTGTTGTTATATTTTTGCAACAGAACGCCCCATACGGTCTGAATCAGCGTATTGATCGTGACCTGATTTTGCTTCGCTACCCGTTCGATCTGAGCAACCAGCTCTGGCTGGAAGTCACATTCCAGATCTTCAGCGACATATAGCCCGGCTTGCATCGATTTAGGCTGTGTTTTTTGCTGAGGAAGCGTAATTTGCTGCTCATAGTCCGCCAGATACCCACGCCAATATTGCAAAGCTGCCTCACGGTCCTGACGTTCCAGCCATTCGATAAATCGACTGAACGGCGTGACAGGCTCCAGCGCTGGCTCATGACCGGCGCGCAGTGTCAGATAGCTGCCAAATACCTCCTGTGTCATAAAGGACAAGCACCAGCCATCCATCAAAATGTGATGGAAGCTCCAAACAAAGTGATACGTTTCATCCCCCGTTTGCAAAATGGAGACACGAATGAGTGCATCCTCTGCGAGATTGAATCCTTTCGCTTTGTCCTCGATGGCAAAAGCTTCAACACGAGCTTCTCGTTCCTCTTTTTCTAGTCCGCGCAAGTCTTCATAATATAATTCTCCGCTACGGTTGCGGAAAACGACCTGTACAGGCTCATCCTTCCATGAACTGATAAAGTTCGTCCGTAATGCCTCATGACGCTGTACGAGCAGGTCAAAGCTTTTACCGAAAGCAACCACATCAAAACAACCGTTCAACTCAAAGGTTGCCTGTTCAAAATAAGCTGCCGAATTTTCATCCATCAGACTGAAGAAGAGCATGCCCTTTTGCATCGGTGTCAAAGCATACACATTTTCCAGCTCACCCATATCTTGCGTATCCTTCACCAATTGCTCCAGCTCGTCCAGCGTTACATGGTTTAACAGGACATCACTTGGGGTCAACACCGTTCTTTCTTGGGCGACACAATGATGAATCATCTCACGCAAGCCGGATGCCAGCAGCTCTCCAAGTCGTGCAATCGTCTCATGACGGAATTGCGTTGTACCGTAGCGAATCGTGAAAATCAGTTCTCCATCCTCGATGACTCCATTGATATCCAGTACAAAATCCATAGCCGCATTCGTGCTGACAGGCACACCGATGGAATAGGAGGAAGGCTCCAGATCATTGCCTTTATAATCCTGATCGAATTGTCCCAAATAGTTAAAACTGATCTCAGGCTGAGCCTTTAACTGCACGCCTGCTTTCTCCAGGACATTCGTATCCGACAGGTATCGTAAAATACCATAGCCGATGCCTTTCTGCGGAATATGACGCAGCCCTTCCTTGACCCGTTTGATCAGACGAGCCGTATTCCCCCCTTGTCCCAGACTTCCATCCAGTACAACCGGGAACTGGCTCGTAAACCAACCGACTGTCCGCGTAATATCCACATCCGGTACAATAGCTTCCCGTCCATGGCCCTCCAGGTTGACCAGCACCCGTTCAGAACCAGACCAGTCATATACGGCTTTTCCGAGCGCAGCCAGCAGCAGGTCATTCATTTCCGTGTTGTATGCGCGATGAGCTTGTTTGAGCAACTGCTCGGTTTCCTGCTTCGTCCAGCGGACCGTCACAACCTCACTGTCCCCAAGCAGTGCATTGTCATTCGCAAAATCCTTTGGCAAAGGCTTCGCAAGACTGGCTTCTGCTTGTTCGATATGCTGCCAGTAAGCAAGCTCCCGCTCCATCGTCGCGCTATTCGCATAGGCCGACAGCTGCTCGGCCCAAGTCTGGAACGAATCTGTTTTATGCGGTAGTCGGATAGCTGTGCCTGTTTTGCCTGCAATAGCCTGCTCATAACCGGATGCCAAATCCTCCAGCAAAATACGCCACGATACACCGTCCACAACCAAATGATGAATGACGATTAGCAAATGGTCGCCCTCAGCGCAGTGGAACAGACCGAGCTTCACCAGCGGCCCCTCGCTCAAATGAATGCTCGCTTGAATTTCACTCGCCTTAGCTTCTACAGCGGTGGATTCGTCTTCAACTCCACTAAAATCTACAATGTCCAGCGTGTATAGCTCGCCTTCCTCTACACTGCGGTTCCAAGCTGCATAGCCTTGCTCCGTCTCACGGAATACCGTGCGCAATGCGTCATGATGCTGGACAATACGGTCCATTGTACGGCGTAGCGCGTTGACGTCAAAGCGCCCAGCTCGGTACAGCATCATCGCCTGATTGCTGTGGTGCAGATCAGCAGGCTGCTGCTCGAAGAACCATCGCTGAATGGGTGTCAGATCTACCTTGCCTACTGCTTCTTCCTGACTGGCCATCTTACCATCTGTACGAAGCAAAGGACTGAGCGCCGCTACCGTCGGATTGCTGAAGAGATCCTTCATGTTCAATCGATAGCCTGCTTGCAGCAAGCGGGACGATACTTGCAGTGCTTTGATCGAATCGCCGCCCAGTTCAAAGAAGTTATCCTGCGTGCCTACCGCTTCCACGCCGAGTACTCCGGCCCACACTGCAGCCAGTACTTGCTCTGCCGTAGTACGTGGTGCCACATAGGCTGCACCCGTATGGATGCTTCCCTCCGGTTCCGGCAAGGCCTTGCGATCGATTTTGCCGTTGCTGGTCAGCGGAATCGTCTCCAGTCGCATCAAGCGTGCTGGCACCATGTGCGCTGGTAACCCGGATTCCAGTTCTGCTTGTACTTCCTCGATCCGCAGCTCAGCTTCTCCCGTGATGTACCCGCACAAGTACTTGTGTCCACGCTCATCCGTCCGGTCGATGACTACGGCTTGACGCACACCCGGTACCCGCTGGATCGCCGTTTCAATCTCGCCCAGCTCAATCCGGTAGCCCCGGATTTTGACCTGGTAGTCCATCCGACCGATAAAGTCCACATTGCCGTCTGGCATCCACCGCGCCAGGTCACCTGTGCGGTACAATCGTTCACCGGCTACATACGGATTCGCCACGAATTTCTCGGCCGTCAGGTCTGGGCGGTTCAGGTATCCACGTGCCACTCCAGCACCGCCAATGCACAGCTCGCCCAGTACGCCGATCGGCACCGGATTCAGCTGGCTGTCCACGATGTAGAAGCGTGCGTTCAGCCATGCCTGACCAATCGGCACACTGCCGCTACTTGGCAGCTTTGACAGTTCTTCGTCGTAGAAGCTGGAGTCAATCGCCGCTTCCGTGACGCCATAGCTGTTCATAATGCGAATATCTGCGCCAAACCGTTCTTGCAGCACCCGATAATCCGTCACGCTGCAGCTATCCGAGCTGGTGATCAGCAGTTCCAGACTGCTCATGTCAAGGCCCTGTTCATGCACATGCTGCATAAACGGTACGATTAAAGCCGGTGTGGATTCGAACACCGTAATCTGATAATCGTGAATCCAGCCATACAGACGGCTTGGATCAATGCGGTCGTCTTTCGGGCAGATGACCATCGTGCCACCGTTATAGAGCGCCCGCGCGATATCGCCGACGAACACGTCGAAGGAGAAGCTTGCCAGTTGCAGCAGCCGTACCGGGAACTGGTTCAAACGGTAATCCCGTCGGTATGCCACAGCTGTGTTTACCAAACTGTGATGCTCGATCATGACACCCTTCGGACGTCCCGTTGTACCGGACGTGTAGATCACATATGCCAGATCCTGCGGCTCGTTGATAGGTTCCACATCCGTGGCATCTCCGGTGTACAACGACTCATCGTCCAGCGCCAATACAGTACGCAGACGCAGCCCTGTTGCCGGTTCGGATGCTTCTTCGTTGTCAGAACTCGAATCTAATTTAAAACTTACGCCTTCACTCAGGCTGCCTCTTTCCATCGTTTCAGCGCCAGCCGCTATTTCCAACTCGCCCTCAGACTGCCCACCGGCCAAGACCTGTCGGCTCTCCTCCAGCCATGCTTGCGCGCGTTCCTGCAAACCTGTTTGCGTAAGCAGCACCGTAGCGCCGCTGTCCTCGAGCATAAAGCGGATACGTTCGGATGGATAATCTGCATCCAGTGGCACGTATGCACCGCCGGCCTTCCATACCGCCAGTACGCCGACCATCATGTCCACCGATCGCTCGCTCAAAATACCAACAATGGATTCACGCCCAATGCCTTCATTCCGCAATCTACGAGCAAGTTGATTCCCACGCTCGTTCAGCTCGCGGTACGTAAGCTGCCGCTCCTCGTATACCACTGCCACATGATCCGGCACAAGCTGCGCTTGTTCTTCCACATAGACGTGGAACAACCCTTCTGATTGCTTTTCATCACTCCATGCAGCTACGCCCACGGATCCAAAACCATCGATGATTTTTGCTTTTTCCGCAGCAGTCACCAGCTCAAGTTCATCTACCAGCGCATCTGGTCGGTTAATCGCTTCTTCAATCATATGCAGCAAATGCTCGCGGATTTGCTCTACAGCCGTGCGTTCCAATACTTGCGCGTTGTACTCCAAATGGACATGAATTTCATCGCCCGGCACAACCGTAATGTTGAAATCATAGTTCGTTTGCTCCGACACGGAAGCATTTGCAATCGTAAAGCCATTCGTGCCACGACTGCCCATTTGCTCCATGCGCTGTTCCACCGGGTAGTTTTCAAACACCATAATATGGTTCACCAGGTCCTGTTTCTGCTCTGTTAGGGCCTGAATTTCATACAACGGATAGGTTTCATAGGCACGGGAAGCCAGTGCCTGCTCCTGTATCTGCTTCATTAACGCAGCAAACGTCATATCTTTCTCACTGTGAACTCGTACAGGAACCGTATTAATGAACAAACCAATCATTTTATCGATGCCCGGAATATCCGCTGATCTGCCGGATACGACACTGCCAAATACAACATCCCGACTGTTGTTATACCGTTGCAGCACAACGCCCCACGCTGCTTGCAGAAGGGTATTGACCGTTACTTGCTTCTGCTTAACCAGCTTGTTCATCCGTTCCGTCACTTCGTGGCCCAGTGTAAACGAAAGCTTGTCCGCTTCATATTCTTTAGCGTGACTGTCCAGCTGTTTTACCTGCGGTAATACGGTCTGCTGCTCAAAGCCAGCAAAATAATCACTCCAGAACCGTTCAGCCTCCACGTTGTCCTGCCGATCCAGCCATTCAATGTATTCGCTGTATGGTGTTACCGGAGCGAGCTCCGGCTTGCGGTCTTCGAGGATGGCAAAGTACGTATTAAATGCTTCCCCTACAACAAGGAACAAGCACCAACCGTCCATCAAAATATGATGGAAGCTCCACACAAAACGATACGACTCCTCGCCTGTACGTAAAATAGACACCCGCATCAGCTCGCCTGAGCTGAAATGAAAGCCTTCGGCTTTGTCGCGCTCAGCAAAATCAGCAATATATGCGTCCTGCTCACCTTGTTCCATCGAACGTACATCTTCAAAACGGAACCCGGCGTGCTTGTGACGGTACACCACCTGTAAAGGCTGCTCATTCCATCCGCTATAAAAATTCGTTCTGAATATTTGATGGCGATCCACCAGCTGATTTAGGCTTTCGGCAAAAGCCTCCACTTGAAAGCTGCCTTGCAGATCAAATGTCGCCTGCTCAAAGTACGCCCCGGATTGCGGCTCCATTAAGCCGTGGAACAGAATGCCTTTTTGCATGGGTGTGAGCGAATAAATGTTTTCCAGTTCTCCCGCATTAGCCGTCTGCTCTACAATATGATCCAGCTCTCCAGCCGTCAGTCCTTGGAAGGACAAGTCGCTTGGTGTCAGCTCCGGCAACTCTTTACCCACACAGTGAGCCAATACCTCACGTAAGCCCTCCTGCAACAGATCAGCCAGCTTTTTGATTGATTTTTTCATAAACATTTTGTTGCTGTAGCTGATCGTCAGTTCCAGTGCACCGTCCGTGATCATGCCGTTGATATCCAGAGCATACCGCTTGGTCAACGTGTCACTCATGGAAGCTCCGATGGAATAAGGAGACATGCGGAAGGCATTATTCTTTAAATCCTGATCGAATTGTCCGAGATAGTTAAAGCTGATTTCTGGCTCGGCAACAAAAGCTGCTTCTCCTTCACCGCTAGCAAGATATCTCAAAATCCCGTATCCAATCCCTTTATGCGGCAAACGGCGCAGCCCTTCTTTGACGTTCTTGACACGCCGTCCTACATTCCGATCCTCGCCCATATTGAGTACAACCGGGAATTGACTGGTAAACCAACCGACTGTGCGCGTAATATCCATATCCGGCAAAATGGCTTCCCGTCCATGACCCTCCAGATTTACAAGCACCTGACGGATGCTCGCCCACTCCTGAATTGCAGTGCCCAGAGCTGTCAGCAGCAGGTCGTTTGCTTCCGTATTGTAGGCCCGATGAGCTTGTTTCAAGAATTGTTCTGTTTCTTCTACCGTCCACGCTACGGTCAGCGTCCGATCATCGCGAAGCTGTGGCTTGGCCTGAGATTTACGATTGTAATCCTTAGGCAAGGATGCCTGGCTTTTCCCTGCTTCCTCAATTTGCTCCCAATACGCACGCTCCTTCTCCAATGCTGTGCTGTTCGCATAAGCTGACAGCTGATTAGCCCAAAGGCGGAAGGAATCCGTTTTATTCGGCAAACGGACAGACTCGCCCCGTAAAGCCTGTTCATAGCCGGTTGCCAAATCCTCCAACAAAATACGCCAAGACACACCGTCAACCACAAAATGATGGATTGCTACCAACAAATGGTCTCCATCGTTGCAACGGAACAGACCCAGCTTTACCAGCGGTCCTTCATCTAGACGGATGCTGCTTTGGATTTCGTTGGCTTTGTTCTCCAGCAAATGAGCAAAGTCAGACTCCCTTGTATAATCCACCACTTCGAGGCTATACAGCTCTCCTTCTTGCACGCCTCGGTTCCATGCTTCATACCCACCGTCTGCATTCTGGCGGAATACGATGCGCAAAGCATCATGATGCTCGACAATGCTTTGCAGTGCCTGACGAAGCGCCGTTTCGTCCAGTCGATCCTCACGATGCAGCATCAGAGCCTGGTTATAGTGCTCAGGATTGGATGGCTGCTGTTCAATGAACCAGTGTTGAATCGGTGTCAATGCCACGGTTCCACTAACTTCTCCTTGATCGGAAACGCGGGTCACCCGCTGCACCCGTCCATTCAGCTCAGCAATCGTCGGATACTGGAACAACTCCCTCATTTCCAGCTTGTAACCATTTTGCAGCAGTCTTGAAGACACTTGGATGGCCTTGATCGAGTCGCCGCCCAAATGGAAAAAGTTATCCAGAACACCAATCTGTTCGATTCCCAGTACAGATTGCCATACCGATACCAATGTCCGCTCTACCTCATTACGGGCTGCTACATAATCCTCGCCGGAATCCACGCTTCCCTCCGGTTGCGGCAACGCCCGACGATCCACTTTGCCATTTGGTGTTAACGGCAATTGCTCCATCTGCACAAAATACGACGGCACCATATAACCCGGCAATTCTTGGCTCAAGGTGCTTCGCAACTCACTAGCCGCGATATCCACAAGGGTGACTACATATGCGCAGAGCTGTTTCTGTCCCTGCTCATCCTCACGTGCAATGACGACAGCTTCTTGTACCGCATCTAGCTTCAAGAGCTGCGCTTCCACCTCGCCCAGCTCAATCCGATAGCCCCGGATTTTCACCTGTGCGTCGATCCGTCCTTTGTATTCCAGCGTTCCATCCTCATTCCAGCGAACCAAATCGCCTGTACGGTAGCAGCGCTCTCCGCTACGGAACGGACTATCTACGAATTTTTCAGCCGTTAAATCAGGACGGTTCCGGTAGCCACGTGCCACCCCATCACCGCCGACGATTAGCTCACCCCATGCCCCTACAGGCTGAAGCTGCATGGAACGATCTACAACATACGCTGTGGAGTTGTGGATCGGACGCCCAATCGGCACCGCTTCTGATTGCACTCCAGCAATCGCATGAGTTGTAGAAAAAGTTGTATTTTCCGTCGGACCATAGCCGTTAATAATCCGCAGAGACGGATAAGCCTCCAGCACCCGGTTAATATGCGGTACGGACAGCACATCACCACCGACCAGCAGTTCTTCTACCCCCTCGAACAGCTCCAAGTCCTGCTGAGATAGCTGGTTAAAGAGCGGCGCAGTCAGCCACATTGTCGTGATACCATGGTTGCGCACGGCTTCCTTGAGCTTGGGAGCGTCCAAAATAACATCCTGACTCACCAGCACGAGCTGTCCACCATTCAATAGCGCACCCCAAATTTCGAAGGTGGACGCGTCAAAGACAACGGCGCCAGTTTGCAAAATGCGCGTGTCAGCACCCAGTTGCGCATAGTTTGTATGCTTTACCAAACGCACGACATTGCGATGTTCTACCATAACCCCTTTGGGCTGTCCGGTCGTGCCCGAAGTATACATCAAATAAGCTAGTCGGTTTCCAAATTTCCGTTCTTGTGTCCCAGCAGTGCTGTCTACGACAGACGAGGACGATTCCTTTAAAATCTCATTTTTCGGATTTGTATAATCGGCATAATCCACATGATAAGCCTCGTTTTGCTCCCCATGTACGGTATTCAAGCCTTGGTCATCCTCTGCCGCGTACACCTTAGCATCGCTTAGATCCAGCACGATTCCGGTGTATTCCTCCGGTTGCTGTTCTGCACGCTGCACCAGCAACAACTTCGCTCCCGAATCTTCCAACAGGTAACGTACACGTTCAGCCGGATAATCAGGGTCAATGGGTACATATGCACCGCCCGCTTTGAGAATCGCCAACATGCCGACGATCATATCCGTGGAACGCTCAGCAACGATACCTACAGTTTGCTCGGCGGTAACACCGTGTCCGCGCAACGTGTGAGCCAGTTGATTTGCTTTTACATTCAGTTCGCCATAAGTTAAACGGGCATTTCCAAACACAACTGCTGTCTGATTCGGTGCATGTTCAGCCTGTTCCTCAAACAACTCATGAATGCCTGCTTCGTGTGGATATTCCACCGCTGTAGCATTGAATACGTCGACGATTTGCGCCCGTTCTTCCTCACTGATCAGCGACAATTCCTGTATCCGCTTGTGTGGGCCCTGCACCATATGCTCCGCCACACTCAAAAATTGCCGAATAATTCGGGCAATTTCCTGTTCACTAAACAGCTCGGTACGATAATCCAGATACAGCACGAGTCTATCATCATCCAGCATTTCAACCATGTGAATATCGAAGTCGTTCACCGTATCTCCGCAGAAATCGTTATCAACCTGCTGAATCGCTTCATCAAACCGGGAGAAACTCAAGGTGCGGTACTGAATGGAAGCACCAAACAGACGCTGAATGTCCAGGCTGCTTTGCTGTTCACGCAAATCCTGAATAATTTTGTTGTACGGGTAACGCTGATGCCGCAAAATGGACGCCTGCTCCTTCCCTACACCTTGCAGAAAGGTCAGCAGTTCGGATTCTGGTTCGACCAACAGACGCGTAGCCACGGTGCTGACGAACATACCGATGGTATCCTTTTCCTTCTTAGACGTACGGTTGGCATAGAGTGTCCCCACGGTTAAGTCCTGCTCCCCCGTCACTTTATGCAAATAAATATACAGAGCCGCCAGGAAGAACGTGAAAATACTAATTTTATGCTCTTCGCAAAAAGCCGTAACACCACGATACAACTCATGTTCCAGTATAAAGCTCTCCCGGCGTGCAGCTGTACTCAGTGTCAGCGGGTTATATGATTTCAAACCTGTAGTCTCAGGCAAATCGGCAAACTTTTCCGTCCAGTACGTTTTGTCCTTTTGATAACGGTCTGATTGCTCATAACTTTGCTCTACCTGGATAAAATCCAGATAGGGATTGCCTTTGGTCGGCGCATCTTGGCCTGTACCATGCACAATATCCATATAATGTCCTGTGATTTCATTAATGGCCTGATTCATGGACACGCCGTCTGAAATAATATGATGCATTTTAAAATTAAACCAGGTTTCTTCTGTTCCGAGCTGCAAGATAACAAATCGGTACAGCTGCGAATCCAACAATGAGAACGGCTGTGGATTATGACGCTTTAACCATACATTCGCTTCTTCCGGGGTAACTTGGATCGTTTCTATACTTTCTGCCGTAAATGGCTCTACATATTGATATGGAATCCCATCCTGAGCAGTAATTTTGATACGAAAAGAATCATTTTGGGCAATTACCCGATTCATTGCTTGCTGCAAGACATCTATGCGAACAGTTCCCCTGATCTTTACAGTAGCAATAATTGTTGAAGTGTTCCGATGAGGATACAAAAGCTCCGTATACCAAATACGTTGCTGTGGCTGGCTTAAGGAAAACAATTGAACATCTTGCTGTGTCATCCGTCTCTCTCCTCACAAAATAGATATTTGGTAAAAAGGAAATCGCATATTCATGCGGTTTGTTCCTCGGGATGCTTTCGAAATTGAAGCTCATACAGCTCTGCATAATGGCCGCCCTCGGCAAGGAGCTGATCATGGGTACCTTGCTCTTTCAGTTCGCCATCGGCAAGGACACAGATCGTATCCGCCCGTTCAATCGTAGACAATCGATGGGCAATAACTAATGTCGTACGATCCTTCATCAACTCATTTAAGCCCTGCTGGACTTCATATTCCGATTCTGCATCCAAAGCCGAGGTCGCTTCATCCAATAGCAAAATCGGTGCATTTTTGAGCAAAGCACGGGCAATTGCAATCCGCTGTCTTTGACCGCCGGACAAATTGGCTCCGCGTTCACCGACAATCGTGTCGTACCCCTCTGGCAACTCGGCTATGAAGCCTCTGGCATAGGCTGTTTTGGCTGCAGCCTCCACTTCCTCATCCGTGGCAGTCGGTGAGCCAAAACGGATATTATCCGCTACTGTACCGTGGAACAGCGTAGCCTCCTGTGGTACATAGGCCATCAAATCCCTGACCTCATCCAACGGAAATTCTTCTGCCAAACGACCACGAACCCGCAGCACACCTTCATCCGGTGGGTAAAATCCCAGCAACAACTTCATGACTGTGCTTTTGCCACCACCACTCGGACCGACAAGTGCAGTGACCTGCCCTTCCGGCACGACCAAGTTTAACCTTTGCAGCGTTGGATGGTCAGGCTGATAGCCAAAGGTGATGTCGTGCAGCTCTAGCGCAGCCGGAGTCTGTTCAATGGCGTGGTCTGAACGTAAGGTTTCAACATCGCCATAGAATTCCCCAGATTCACGGGCTGATAAAGCTGCCGTCTCGGGATCGCTAAGCCTAGTCAGCGGTCCCTTCTTTTTAGCCGCGGGGAACTGTTCCTCTTCCTTCGACTCATCCAGAATTTCGCGGATACGCGCCAAGCCTGCCAAGGAGTTTTGTAACAGTGTTACAGCCGCCCCTAGCTCCAAAAATACCGTTGAAATACCGGTTTGCAGTTGTACAATCTGTCCCAATACTCCCAGTTCCATTTGCTTCTGCGATACCAGAATCAATCCGGCGACAAGCACACCGCCCAGCGTAATGAACTCTATGACAAAATTGCACATATCCTGCAAGCCCATATGACGTCCCTGCCGGATGCTGATGCGATTGATGTCCTCGCTTGCATCGTTACATAGTCCACCTACCTTTGTCCTCAACCCAAACAACTTCACCGTCTGCAAACCGGAAAGCAAATCACTCAATCGTTCCGTGAACCTGCTCATCCGTCCCTGTAACTCTTCACTCGTCTTTCGCATTTTCTTCGCGAAATGAGCATTTATCCAGGCTGAAGCCAGCCCAAGTACAACCGCCATAATCCCAAATCGCCAATCCAAAGCCATCAAAATGACCAACGAGCCCAAGAAAAGCGAAATTTCCAGTATAATCGAGCGAATATGAACGGTGTAAGCCTGCTCTAGCGCCTGTACATCGTTCGTCATACGGGATACAAGATCACCCGAATGGTGTTTTTCGGCTTTTTCGTACGATAGCTTGACAATGTGGCCAAATAGTTTCATTCGTACATCAGCAATCGCCAGCTTTACACACCGTTTATACATATAGCTGCACAGGGGGGAGATAAGACTTAATGCCAAAAATGTACCACTGACCAAATAGACCGCTCGGTATAGCTCCTGTACATTGCCATTAACCGCGAAATTCAGCAAATAATGCACCACAAAAGAAAGTAAAATCGTGATGCTGGCATTGGTCAGACTATTGCCAACCAGCCCGGTAAAATACCATTTTCGGTGCGGCTTCATCAGGGACATCAACTGCTTAAATTCATAAAACCCCTGCTTGAAGGTCACGACGCTCACCCCTTTCCTCAGGCAACGAATTACCGTTTTCCGCCGTATGCTGTTCTTCTTCAAAATTTTTCAAATACAGCTTTCGGTACACACCATCACGACCCAGTAATTCCTCATGAGAACCCGATTCCACAATGCTCCCCTGATCGAGTACAATAATGCGGTTCGCCTGACGTACGGTTGACAGTCGATGAGCAATGACCAGTACCGTCCGGTTTTGCATTACCGCATTCATCGCATTCTGCACCTGAGCCTCCGACTGACTATCGAGTGCTGAAGTCGGCTCGTCCAATAGAAGTAGCGGAGCATTTTTCAATAATGCTCTTGCTATGGAAATACGCTGTTTTTGACCGCCAGACAATCCGCCTCCCCGCTCGCTCAACAGGGTTTCATAGCCCTCGGGAAGTTGAACAATAAAATCATGCGCATGTGCCGCTTTCGCCGCCTCGACAATTTCTTCTCGAGTCGCCTCCAAACGTCCATATCCGATATTTTCTGCAATGGTGGCCGGAAAAAGCGACGGCTCCTGAGATACCATCGAAATATGACTGCGCAGGCTTGTTAAATTCCAATCTGTCAAACTCTTTCCAAATAGTTGAATGGTTCCAGCATGCTCTCCAGGTTCATTAAATCCGCAAAGCAGCTTGAAAATCGTGCTTTTACCCCCACCGCTGGCACCGACAATCGCGACCATATCCCCTTGCCCTGCCTGGAAGCTGATATCCTTCAGCACTGTGTTCCCTTCATCGTAGCCAAAGGTCAAATGCTCAAAGCTGACTACAGCAACACTATCAACGTCATCATCACTTTCTGCTCCGCCTTCACTCATTCGGTTGGCTTCCCCATCTGCATCGTCTTTCAAATGAGGCGCCCTATTCTCTCGCTTCTGATCTACCAAGGTCATTTCGCCGTCCTGACGTTCATTCTGCCAATCCAGCACCTCAAACAAATGCTTTGCGGCTCCACCCGCTTCCTTCATTTGCGAAATGATCGTCGGCAGCATGGCAATCGGCTGCAATATGAACGAAATCAGGTATAAAAAAAGTACAATGCCTCCAGCATTCAACTCTCCATGTTGTATCAGGTATCCTCCGTATACAATGACCAAAATAATCGGTGTTGCTAGCATCATCACACCTACCGGAGTAATGGCTGCATAGCGCTTTTCTAGCCGTAAGCCGCGCTTGACGACCTCCTCCATAATCACCATATACTTCTTCAACAGCACAGCTTGCATATTGAATGCCTTGACGATAGGGATTCCTCCGATTGCATCTTGCCCCACAGCGTTCAAATGAGCAATTTTCTCCTGAAGATCCGCGGAGTATTTTTCAATTGGCTTGCTCATTAGTGATGTTATGATCATTCCTATTGGCATGAGCGCAAGACTTGCCAATATCAGTTTCCAGCTTGTCAGTAAAAGCAATATGAGTGATGCCGTAAACACGAGCGGTAAATAGAACAGATTGGCAAACTGCTGGATAAAAAAGTTCTGTAATACTGCCGTATTATTGGTTAGACGGGATACCAAATCTCCGGTAAATTTCCTTTCCACGCTGGAAACCGGTAAATCGCAAAACTTATGTACGAGATCGCCTCTCAAGTCGCGCAGAGCACTAACACTAAATCGCGCTGAAGCGTACCTCATCACAAACTTACAGGGCATTCCAATTAGCGTCATACCAACAACCAGATAGATCATGTTCTGGGTAGAGGAGAATGTCCCCTGTGCCATTTGCTCAATGGCCTTACCCAAAATAATGTCAATAGCTGCCAAACACAAGGAGGTGATCACCGTTATGAAAACCCATAGATTATACGGCCTTACATAACGTGCGAGTCTCCGAAAAGCAGAATTTAATCGAAACAAGGGCATCCCTCTTTTCGCTGCCCACACTTTTTCAGTGCGAACTTTTTATATTGGCTGTGGACGTCGTTGAGATAAACTCTGGGTTTGGATGCATGAGTATCCGTACAGAATAAAATGCGATTTTGAACTATGCTGGAATTTGCATCTTGGTGTGGGTTGGTTGTTGATTGTTGCTGAGATGGTAATAACGAAGTGTATCGTGATGTGTGGGACATTTAACTCTGTCTGAATCGTGGTTGTAGGGTGCTTGTGTTGTAAGCTGTATGAGCTCCCGCCGCGTGGGCCATCGGCGAGGATGTAGAAAGAATGTTCTCGACTGTGCTCATAACCTCTTGTTCTTGTTCATGGATGAAAAAGTGATTACCTTCGAACATTCGAACATCCATAGGTGATGTCGTATGCTGTTGCCAGGCATGCAGTGAATCTGTGCTAACCTCAAAATCCTTCATTCCGCCTAAAACAGTCATCGGACATATCAATGGATTTCCCGGCTGATAAACATAAGTTTCACATACCTTAAAATCTGCACGCAGACGAGGCATAATAATTTGCATCAATTCTGCATTTTGCAGCACCTCTTCAGGTGTTCCCTGCATCAAACGAAGCTCTTCGGTGAAAGAATCGTCTGCTAAATCATGGAGTCGTTTTTTGGAATATGGAATATGTGGTGCGGATTTACCGGATATGATGATATGCTCAGGTAGCTTTCCAGTTTTGCTGTACAATTGCCGTGCTGTTTCAAATGCAATCAGTGCCCCCATACTGTGTCCAAAAAAAGCGAACGGCTTATGTATGTATGGAGCCATAGCTGGAACCAACGATTGAACGATGTCTTGAAGAGTATCCATTGGAGCTTCTGTTGAGCGGCTTTCACGTCCTGGAAGTTGTATAGGCAACACGGTAATGTCAGGCGCAAACCTGGACTTCCAAGAGTTAAATATATAAGCACCACCACCGGCGTAGGGAAAGCAAAATAGTTGGAGCTTCATAGTCGGTTGGACCTCTGTTTTCGCGAACCAAGATTGTGATCGAGTTGTCATAAGAATTCCTCCATCCTCTATGCAGTTCATAATTTTACAGTAAATCCTTATATCTCTTTTTTTCTTCCAACACTTTCTAACTGTTTTTAAATATACAAACTTTAAAACCACTTGGCATGGGACAAAAGGGCTAAATTGATAGAGCTCATAAAAATAAAACAAAATCCATATTATGTTATTTGTTTCCAAACTTCAAAAGCAACAATTTCACTTTTTGTATGAGTTATCTGTCAATCATGATCTGTTAATTTAGTTTAAAACAAGATTTCAGGTTTTCACGAATTTTGTAAAACTGAACTCATTTTGATTTACATTGAGGTCCCAACCCCTTATCCTACAACAATTTTATCTTTACTTGCCATTAACATAAATGTAACAAATTCAACCTGATATCATCCGACAAATTCCGACTTTTTCCGCAGCTCTCTTCAATCACCTAAATATTGGATTGGATTTGTATCAAGCTCACATAAGACAAAATTAATAACTCTTTATTTTTGTAATAAATATTGTTATTCCATAGTCATAAAGAACCATTTTTTTTATATTTTTTTCTGACTCTTCGTCTAAAAAATCCAGTTCGAATTGAATTTTTCTCTCCTAAATCTATGAATTTTCTTTTCAAACTCTAATAAAAACGTTTCTATCTCGCTTCAAAAGTACCTGTTCTCTAGAAATTTATAGCCTTACTTTTAATCTTTCACCCTCTCAAAAAACAGTAACGGCAAACAGCAAGGCTCCCCGTTGTTGGAGACTTGCTGCTTTATAAATTTCATTATGTTTGACTTCACTATCGGTCGATATGCAGAGTGTTGTAAGCTTTATTGTAGTTATCCCCCAATCTTATTAATTTAGTGGAATGGAGTATAAGTATGGGTTCATGTATATATAATTTCCAAAATGCGAAAGCCTTATGGTATACAAAAAGAGCACAGCCCATTAAGGCTGTGCTCTTTTTATCGTGCTTGGCGACGTCCTACTCTCCCAGGACCCTGCGGTCCAAGTACCATCGGCGCTGGAGGGCTTAACGGTCGTGTTCGGGATGGGTACGTGTGGAACCCCTCCGCTATCGCCACCAAACATGAATTTGCTATGCAAATTCTACCGTATTGAAACTCGGTTCATCACAGCTGTGTGAATGAATTTCAATGCGTATTTCGTATGTATTTCTACATACCTTCAAGGTTACACCCTGAAAACTGGATCCGAAACTCATTTGCGTCTTATCTTAGGATAAGCCCTCGACCGATTAGTATTGGTCAGCTCCATGCATTACTGCACTTCCACCCCCAACCTATCTACCTCGTCGTCTTCAAGGGGTCTTACTAATTGGGAAATCTCATCTTGAGGGGGGCTTCACGCTTAGATGCTTTCAGCGCTTATCCCTTCCGTACATAGCTACCCAGCGGTGCTCCTGGCGGAACAACTGGTACACCAGCGGTACGTCCATCCCGGTCCTCTCGTACTAAGGACAGCTCCTCTCAAATTTCCTACGCCCACGACAGATAGGGACCGAACTGTCTCACGACGTTCTGAACCCAGCTCGCGTACCGCTTTAATGGGCGAACAGCCCAACCCTTGGGACCTACTTCAGCCCCAGGATGCGATGAGCCGACATCGAGGTGCCAAACCTCCCCGTCGATGTGGACTCTTGGGGGAGATAAGCCTGTTATCCCCAGGGTAGCTTTTATCCGTTGAGCGATGGCCCTTCCATGCGGTACCACCGGATCACTAAGCCCGACTTTCGTCCCTGCTCGACTTGTAGGTCTCGCAGTCAAGCTCCCTTCTGCCTTTGCACTCTTCGAATGATTTCCAACCATTCTGAGGGAACCTTGGGGCGCCTCCGTTACTCTTTAGGAGGCGACCGCCCCAGTCAAACTGCCCACCTGACACTGTCCTCGCACCGGTTCACGGTACCAAGTTAGAACCTAGATACGATCAGGGTGGTATCCCAAGGATGCCTCCCTTCAAGCTGGCGCTCAAAGTTCGACGGCTCCCACCTATCCTGTACAGATCGTACCCAAATTCAATATCAAGCTGCAGTAAAGCTCCATGGGGTCTTTCCGTCTTGTCGCGGGTAACCTGCATCTTCACAGGTATTAAAATTTCACCGGATCTCTCGTTGAGACAGCGCCCAAGTCGTTACGCCATTCGTGCGGGTCAGAATTTACCTGACAAGGAATTTCGCTACCTTAGGACCGTTATAGTTACGGCCGCCGTTTACTGGGGCTTCGGTTCATAGCTTCGCCCCGAAGGGCTTACCACTCCCCTTAACCTTCCAGCACCGGGCAGGCGTCAGCCCGTATACTTCGCCTTGCGGCTTCGCACAGACCTGTGTTTTTGCTAAACAGTCGCTTGGGCCTTTTCACTGCGGCCCCCTCGGGCTATTCACCCTACCGAGGCACCCCTTCTCCCGAAGTTACGGGGTCATTTTGCCGAGTTCCTTAACGAGAGTTCTTCCGCGCGCCTTAGAATTCTCTTCTCGCCTACCTGTGTCGGTTTGCGGTACGGGCACCTTCTCCTGGCTAGAGGCTTTTCTTGGCAGTCTGAGATCATGACCTTCGCTACTACAATTTTCGCTCCCCATCACAGCCCAGCCTTAACGATGTGCGGATTTGCCTACACACCAGCCTCACTGCTTAGACGGACATCCATCCGTCCGCGTCACTACCCTACTGCGTCACCCCATCGCTCATAACGGATTACGGTGGTACAGGAATTTCGACCTGTTGTCCTTCGACTACGCCTATCGGCCTCGCCTTAGGTCCCGACTTACCCTGAGCGGACGAACCTTCCTCAGGAACCCTTAGGCTTTCGGCGGATCTGATTCTCACAGATCTTTTCGTTACTCATACCGGCATTCTCACTTGAATGCAGTCCAGCGCTCCTTACGGTACACCTTCAACCCGCATTCAACGCTCCCCTACCCCTGATGCAAGCATCAAGCCATAGCTTCGGTGGTGTGTTTAGCCCCGTTACATTTTCGGCGCAGAGTCACTCGACCAGTGAGCTATTACGCACTCTTTCAATGGTGGCTGCTTCTAAGCCAACATCCTGGTTGTCTGTGCAACTCCACATCCTTTCCCACTTAACACACACTTGGGGACCTTAGCTGATGGTCTGGGCTGTTTCCCTTTCGACAATGGATCTTAGCACTCACTGTCTGACTCCCGGAACTAAATCTATGGCATTCGGAGTTTGACTGAGCTTGGTAACCCTTGCGGGCCCCGCACCCAATCAGTGCTCTACCTCCACGATTCTTCTTTCCGAGGCTAGCCCTAAAGCTATTTCGGGGAGAACCAGCTATCTCCGGGTTCGATTGGAATTTCTCCGCTACCCCCACCTCATCCCCGCATTTTTCAACATGCGTGGGTTCGGGCCTCCAGTGCGTGTTACCGCACCTTCACCCTGGACAGGGGTAGATCACCCGGTTTCGGGTCTACGTCCACGTACTCAATTCGCCCTATTCAGACTCGCTTTCGCTGCGGCTTCAGCTCTTCACCTTAACCTTGCACGGGAACGTAACTCGCCGGTTCATTCTACAAAAGGCACGCCATCACCCGTGATTTTTCCAAAGGAAAATATCATAGGGCTCTGACTTCTTGTAAGCACACGGTTTCAGGATCTATTTCACTCCCCTTCCGGGGTGCTTTTCACCTTTCCCTCACGGTACTGCTTCACTATCGGTCGCCAGGGAGTATTTAGCCTTGGCAGATGGTCCTGCCGGATTCATACGGGGTTTCACGTGCCCCGCACTACTCGGGATCCGTCTCGGAGAGAACAAGTTTTGAACTACAGGGCTTTTACCTTCTCTGGCGGGCCTTTCCAGACCTCTTCATCTAACCGGTTCCTTTGTAACTCCATGTGAGACGTCCCACAACCCCAAGGAGCCAGCTCCATGGTTTGGGCTAATCCGCGTTCGCTCGCCGCTACTGACGGAATCACTATTGTTTTCTCTTCCTCAGGGTACTTAGATGTTTCAGTTCCCCTGGTCTGCCTCTATTCTGCCTATGTATTCAGCAGAAAGTGACTGTCGATGAAGACAGCCGGGTTTCCCCATTCGGACATCCCCGGATCAAAGCTTGCTTACAGCTCCCCGAGGCCTTATCGTTGTTCGCCACGTCCTTCGTCGGCTCCTGGCGCCTAGGCATCCTCCGTGTGCTCTTTGTAGCTTAACCTAGTATTTACATCGTAAATACGATTTGCTTTGAATTTCGGTTCAACACTTACGTGTGAATGAAATTCAAGGCAGCTACCTTTATTTCACTTGTTTACACAAGATCAGCTTAAAGGAATATTCTAAAACGCAATTTCGTTTCGGTATCCAGTTTTCAAGGTGCAATTCGCTTCATCGAAGCGAAACCCGATGAATATTTCGGTTCCACACGAACGTGTGAATGAAGTATTCGTCGAAGCTTGAGAGTTTGAGCTCTCAAAACTGAGCAACGAGTGAGTAAGTTCAGGATATTCATTTCATTCACATGAATGTGATGAACCGAATTGAATATCCGGTCGCAGGTACGTTATACCTGCTAATTTGAATGTTTCCATCGCAGGAAACGATTCTCCATAGAAAGGAGGTGATCCAGCCGCACCTTCCGATACGGCTACCTTGTTACGACTTCACCCCAATCATCTACCCCACCTTCGGCGGCTGGCTCCCTTGCGGGTTACCCCACCGACTTCGGGTGTTGTAAACTCTCGTGGTGTGACGGGCGGTGTGTACAAGACCCGGGAACGTATTCACCGCGGCATGCTGATCCGCGATTACTAGCAATTCCGACTTCATGTAGGCGAGTTGCAGCCTACAATCCGAACTGAGACCGGCTTTTCTAGGATTGGCTCCACCTCGCGGCTTCGCTTCCCGTTGTACCGGCCATTGTAGTACGTGTGTAGCCCAGGTCATAAGGGGCATGATGATTTGACGTCATCCCCACCTTCCTCCGGTTTGTCACCGGCAGTCTGCTTAGAGTGCCCAGCTTGACCTGCTGGCAACTAAGCATAAGGGTTGCGCTCGTTGCGGGACTTAACCCAACATCTCACGACACGAGCTGACGACAACCATGCACCACCTGTCTCCTCTGTCCCGAAGGAAAGATCTATCTCTAGACCGGTCAGAGGGATGTCAAGACCTGGTAAGGTTCTTCGCGTTGCTTCGAATTAAACCACATACTCCACTGCTTGTGCGGGTCCCCGTCAATTCCTTTGAGTTTCAGTCTTGCGACCGTACTCCCCAGGCGGAATGCTTAATGTGTTAACTTCGGCACCAAGGGTATCGAAACCCCTAACACCTAGCATTCATCGTTTACGGCGTGGACTACCAGGGTATCTAATCCTGTTTGCTCCCCACGCTTTCGCGCCTCAGCGTCAGTTACAGCCCAGAGAGTCGCCTTCGCCACTGGTGTTCCTCCACATCTCTACGCATTTCACCGCTACACGTGGAATTCCACTCTCCTCTTCTGCACTCAAGCTCCCCAGTTTCCAGTGCGACCCGAAGTTGAGCCTCGGGATTAAACACCAGACTTAAAGAGCCGCCTGCGCGCGCTTTACGCCCAATAATTCCGGACAACGCTTGCCCCCTACGTATTACCGCGGCTGCTGGCACGTAGTTAGCCGGGGCTTTCTTCTCAGGTACCGTCACTCTTGTAGCAGTTACTCTACAAGACGTTCTTCCCTGGCAACAGAGCTTTACGATCCGAAAACCTTCATCACTCACGCGGCGTTGCTCCGTCAGGCTTTCGCCCATTGCGGAAGATTCCCTACTGCTGCCTCCCGTAGGAGTCTGGGCCGTGTCTCAGTCCCAGTGTGGCCGATCACCCTCTCAGGTCGGCTACGCATCGTCGCCTTGGTAGGCCTTTACCCCACCAACTAGCTAATGCGCCGCAGGCCCATCCACAAGTGACAGATTGCTCCGTCTTTCCTCCCTCTCCCATGCAGGAAAAGGATGTATCGGGTATTAGCTACCGTTTCCGGTAGTTATCCCTGTCTTGTGGGCAGGTTGCCTACGTGTTACTCACCCGTCCGCCGCTAGGTTATTTAGAAGCAAGCTTCTAAATAACCCCGCTCGACTTGCATGTATTAGGCACGCCGCCAGCGTTCGTCCTGAGCCAGGATCAAACTCTCCATTAAAGACCAACCGAAGTTGGTTTATAGAAAGAGCGATAAGCTCATTTTGAAACTGACGAGATAAAAATATCTCTTGTTTGCTTCCATCTTATACAGCCTGGATGGCATGTACCAAAATTTCAGCGTTGGATTTTGCAAGCAAAATCCGTACTCACTCGTTGTTCAGTTTTCAAAGATCAAATTATCATTCGGCTTCGTTTGAGCCAGAACAAAAATATAACATTTTCAACTAATTCAATCAACCTGTAAATAATTCCAGGCGAGTCATCCACCCCATATTATTGAATAATCATTTTCGGGCTAGACTAACAATATATCAATTTAAAGCAATTAAGTCTATCTGTAAAAGTTCCCAGCTTGTTCAAACTTATTAAAAATCTTTGATCTTGTTTTATTGGCTGGACTAGTAATTTAACACGTATACCAAATTAATTCTACTTGCAATTAATTCCTTTTGATAGATAACTATAGATATTAGACCAAAGTAATTCATAATCCCAATAGACAGAAGTATTACTTAAATGTGTTATTCTAATTTTACATAAGGATTTGCTTTTCCAAATTAGTTCTCGGATGATTTCGAAGGTTGATCTATTCTAGCAGAGGAATTTATCAAACTTTTAGGGCCAAGGTACTTCATACCTTAAACAATAATCAGATAGACGTATATTGTTGGATATACATTTAGTAGATCATTTAGAGGGTTAAGAAATTACGAAGTAGACTAAAGAGAGATGCATGACAAAGATAATTATGTTTACGTCACTCAATAAAAGTGAGGTATACTCGATTCTTATTCCATGGAGTTGATAACTTCATCTGTTCTATGACAGTTAGATTGACCCTAAAATATGAAAAACAGCGGTATCCTTGGATAAGTCCTAGATACCGCTGTTTTATTGAACTATAAGCCATGACTTCAATGTTCAAGAAGATGCCGCTACCGCAAGCGTACCGGAAGAATCAGCTGTATGATGGATACTCCGCACGAAGCGAATCGTTTTTGTATCCGAGTGCATTACGACTGAATGAGTTTCCGCTCTGTGGCCGGGAAGAGAACGAACCCCCTGCAACCACTCTCCAGGTGTTACACCTGTAGCCACAAACATCACGCCTTGCCGTCCGACCATATCATCCATAGATAGCAACGCGCCAGGATCAGTAATGCCCATACGTTTGCAACGCTCAATCTCTTCTTCACCATGAGGCAACAAACGGCCCTGTATTTCTCCGCCCATGCATTTCAGCGCTGCAGCGGCCAATACACCCTCAGGAGCGCCACCAGAACCGATATGCAAGTCTACACCGCTATCCAGGCATGTTTCAATCGCGCCCATCACATCCCCATGGCCTAGCAATTTGATACGAACTCCGCTTTCCCGCAGAAGCTTGATAATCCCGGCGTGCCGTGTACGATCCAGAATGGACACGGTAAGATCAGGCAAGGATTTACCGAGTGCTCGTGCAGCTTTTGACAATGTGGTCGGGATTGGGTCCTCAAGTGACAGCTTTCCAGCCAGCGCCGGGCCAACGGCCATTTTTTGCATGTACATATCCGGAGCGTGGAGTAGACTACCACGAGGTGCAGCAGCAATGACCGACAGAGCGTTATTCAAACCATTTGCCACCGTTTCGGTTCCTTCCAGTGGATCGACAGCGATGTCCATAGCCGGTCCTCTGCGATTGCCTACTCTTTCCCCGATATACAGCATGGGAGCCTCATCCATTTCGCCTTCGCCAATGACGACCGTGCCGTCCATGGATACCGCATTAAAATGAGTGCGGATGGCTACCGTAGCCGCCTCGTCTGCGCTATTCTTATCTCCACGCCCTGTCCATTGTGCTGATTGCAGTGCCGCTGCCTCTGTTACCCGAACGAATTCCAATGCCATTTGACTCTCCATACCTATCCCTCCACCTCTCCTAAAATAATTATTACCCTTAAGCAAATGAATATATTTAGGGCAGCTTTGCTGCAATCTTTCTATTTATCTATTAAACTCCTGTATCCTACGTTTTTAATTTTTAGTTATATGAGCAGCTACTAGGCTCTATAACATTCTGATAATTAAACCTGCCGTCTCTTCAATCGCCTTATCTGTAACATCAATAACCGGACAATTCAGCTCTTTAAACAAAGACTGCGCATACGCTATTTCCTCTTCCACTCTCGTCGCTGTAGCATACTGCACATTATTAGGTAGCCCCATAACCTTTAGTCGCTCACTGCGTATTTTCAACAGTAACTCTGGCTCGATCGTTAATCCGAACACTCGACCACGCTGAACATCCTTCAACTGAACAGGCGGTGTCAGCTCCGGCACAACCGGTATGTTGACCGTTTTATAACCTTTATGCGCGAGAAACATGGATAAAGGAGTTTTGGAAATACGGGATACTCCAAGCAATACAATATCCGCTTTGAGAATGGCGCTCACATCTTTGCCATCATCGTATTGAACCGCAAAATCCAAGGCCTCTACACGCCGAAAATAGTTGTCGTCCAGTCGATGCAGCAGACCAGGCTTCTCTTTGGGATCGTTATGGAACGTATCGGCAAACGCCTGCATCATTGGTCCCATAATGTCGACAGCCCGCACATTCAGCCGGACAGCCTCTTCTTTCATCGCCTCTCTCAATTCCGGCTGTACCAGCGTATAAGCTACAAAGCCTCTACGCTCGGCAACTTCCTCCATCACCCGGCTCAGTTCGTCTTCATCCCTCACGTTCATAAATCTTTTGATCTCTGTGTCCGGTAACTCAAACTGGCGCATGGTCGCCTGTACGACAGCTTCTGCCGTCTCGCCAATCGAGTCTGAACAGATCGCTATAAAATGACTGCTCGCCTGAACCATTCGATTCCTCCCATTAATCCTCTGCTACCATATCGAGCAACATTTTAATAATATTTGTTTTTGTAATACGTCCCACGACTTTCCAGTGCTCTCCTGGCTTGTCGGAGTCGGAAGGGACGACGACAGGCAGACTGTCGATTTGACGGGCAATAATTTTGCGCGCTGCCTCTAATACCGTATCCTCTGGGGAAACGGTGACAACATTCGCCTGTCGGGTCATCACTAGGCTGACAGGAATGGTTGCTGCATTGGGATTCCCTAACGTTACCTTAAGTAAATCCTTGCGGGAAGCTACCCCTGCCAAATCTCCGTCTTCATCGGTAACGATCAAATTGCTCACATTTTCCAAAAAGAGAGCTACAACAGCTTCCTGAATCGTTGTTGTTTCACGTACGATGACTGGAACCCCGTGAAGATCGCCCACCTTCATTTGCAATAGCCGGAATTTTTCCTCCCGGTTCGGCGTGCCCCGCTTTCCAACAAAATATCCGACCTTGGGCTTTGCATCTATGTAATTCAGAATACCCAATTTGGATAGGTCGGTCCGAATGGTCGCCTTACTGAGATTAAGCATTTCCGCAATCTGATCCCCGGTAATTGGGGCATGCTTTTGTACGATGTTTAAAATTTCTACTTGTCTTGCCGTAAGGTCGATGATGAACGTCCCTCCTTTTTTTCTTGCGATCTAATATTGAATATAATACGTCATATATAACAATAAATCAACCTTAAAAAGCATATAAAACATCACATATATAAAATTAAAGTGGTTATTCATGTCTTTTTATCATTTAAAACACTTATTCAACACAAAAAAACGGGCACTTTACACCCTGCTCTTTCGAGTAAGGCGAAGTACCCGCTCTCTTATTCGTATCTTAAAGCATCAATTGGACGCAGCTTAGACGCCTTCCGCGCCGGATATACTCCGAACAACACTCCGACTGCCATACAGCACAGAAAAGAGTAAAGCACGGGCTCTATCGAATACACAATCGGCATTTGGACGAATTTCTCAAGCAGTTTTGCACCTCCGAGACCCACCATTACGCCAACTAGTCCACCCATCAGACTGAGAAAAACAGCCTCAGCCACAAACTGCAGCATAATATCACTACGTTGCGCACCAATCGCTTTACGAATCCCGATCTCCCTCGTACGTTCCGTGACGGACACCAGCATAATATTCATAATGCCGACACCTCCAACGCCAAGCGCAATTGCAGCTACACCGGCCAGCAGCATATTCATAATCCGATCAACCCCGGACACTGTTTTTAAGATTTCCGTCTGGGTCATGATCTGAAAGTCATCGCCCTCTGATGGCTTTAGCTCATGTCTGACACGAAGCACCTGCCGAATTTCTGCACTTGCCTGATCAATCTTCTCCTCTGATGTTGCAGAGGCGTTCACCTGCTGAATACTCATATTGCCTAGCCGTTCCATCCCCGTTGTAATCGGTACATATACCTGCTGACCGCTGTTACTCATATTGGAATTGGAATTTGCCAGCACACCGACCACCTTAAAAGGAAGCTGTTTGATCATGATCGTCTCACCGACCGCTCTGGAGGCATCCGGACCAAAAATATTACGGGCCGCATCACTCCCAAGCACGGCCACATTCATTTGTTTATCCACTTCATAGTGGGTAAACGACCTGCCTTGAGCTAGTGACAGCTTTCTCACATGAACGAATGCCAGTGAAGTCCCCTCAATTTGTCCGCTGACCTTATTGCGACTCCACGTAATATCTGCATTGGTCATAGCACTTGGTGCTACCTCTGCTACTGCTTTTTGCTGCTCTAGCGCATCGATATCTTTTAGAGATATTCCTTTCGTCTGATTGAACGACATGGAACTAGAGCCATCATATGGAGCATAAGGATAGATCATCAGCAGATTATTTCCCATACTGTTGATCTGAGATGTAATCGTAGCCGTTGATCCTTTACCGATGGCTACAATCATAATCACAGCGGCCACTCCGATAATAATGCCCACCATGGTCAGCAAAGATCGCAGCATATTGGTTCGCAAACTGTTGAGTGATACACGGATAATTTCCTTAAACTTCATGCCTTCACTTCCTCTGCCGCCATTCTTCGTTTCCCAACAGGCTGATCCTCTTCAATCCGCCCATCTCGAAAATGAATCAGACGCTTGGCGTATTCCGCAACCTCTTGATCATGAGTAACCAATACAACCGTTTTCCCCTGATCATTCAGACGCTGAAAAATCCCCATTATTTCAACACTTGTTTTGGAGTCCAATGCGCCTGTAGGTTCATCCGCCAAGAGAATGACCGGATTGTTCACAAGTGCGCGGGCAATGGATACCCGCTGCTGCTGACCGCCTGACAATTCGTTCGGCCTATTGTTCATCCGATCGCCTAGACCTACGCTAGTGAGGGCTTCCATTGCCCGCAAACGACGCTCCTTGACAGGAATACCTGCATAAATCATAGGCAGTTCCACATTCTCCAGAGCCGTTGATCGCGGGAGCAAATGAAATTTTTGAAATACAAATCCGATTTTCTGATTACGTATAATAGCCAGTTCATCCTCACGGGCATCTAAGATCGAATAGCCGTCCAAATAAAATTGTCCTGACGTAGGTAAATCCAGACAGCCGATAACATTCATCATCGTGGACTTGCCTGATCCAGACGGTCCCATAATCGCAACAAAATCACCGTCAGCAATATCAAGTTGAACCTCACGCAGAGCATGAATTTCCTGATCTCCGACATGGTACACTTTTTTCAAATCCTCAATCTGAATGACGTATCTCATACCCGTTTAAAAGCCTCCCTGCATGCCGCCCATAGCGGAAGGGTCCGGCGGAGGTTCAGGAGCAGGCACAATAAGCGTGTCACCCTCCTTTACACCTGACTTGAGTTCGACTCGATCTGGCGTATAAAATCCGAGTTCTACGGGCTTGAAAGTGCGCGCCCCTGGATTTGCAGCATTATTAGCGGAAACATACACGCCATCCTGTCCCCCTTCGGATCTCAGCGCAGTCGCAGGTACGAACAGTACATTTTTGTGTACTCCCAAAATAACGGCCACATTCATAATCATGCCCGTTTTGAGCTTGCCTTTCGGGTCATGAACAGACAGTTCCATCAGATACGTCGTCATCCCTTCATCCGTAGAGGCTTCCGGTGACACGAATTGCACCTTCCCTGGAAATGATTCACCCGGATAGGCATTGGTAGTCAACACGGCTGAAAGACCCTTCTTTACTTTGACAATGTCGGTCTGACTTACCTTCACAACCACCTTAAGGTCGTTGGAATCCGAGTTATTCATGACAATGAATGGAGCTGTCGGACTGGTCCCTACATCCCCGTTCACCTTCAAGATTACCCCGTCCCAAGGTGCTGTAACCTGAAGCTTGTTCAATTCATTTTTCTTCTGCTCCAGTTCCGTCGCCTGTCTTCGAACCTCTATCCGTGAGGCTTGAATATTGGATGCATCAGCCGGAACCTGAATTTTGCGAAGCTCTGCCATTGCCGTACGATATCCGATTTCAGCCTCTGAAATGGTGCGACGTTTTTGTGACATGATTTTGCGGAACTGCAGATCCAGACCATCATAGTCCGTCTGTGCTTTATCCAGTGCTTGCTCTGCCTGCTCTAATTCACTGTTGGACACCGCCCCGGCATCATGTAAAAACTTTTGGTCTTCAAATGCCTTTCGCGCCTGTTCCAACTGCTTTTGGGAAGTTTTCTTCTGACTTTCGGCTTCTTCCAGCTCAAATGATTCTTGCGCTGTATCGATAGCCATTTTGGCCCGAAGTACATTTGTTTTCTGAATTTCAATGTCCTCTGCCTTCGGACCTTTCTCCAATTCAGCCAGCTTGGCTTTGGATATTTCCAAAGTATCAGACGCACTCTGAATTTGCATTTTAATTTCAGAACTGTCCAGAAGAGCCAGGACTTGTCCTTTCTTTACTTTGTCTCCGGCCTTCACGTTCACCGCTGCCAGCTTATTTTCGCCTGCGCTTGTAAAATTCAACTTCACTTCCTTGGAAGCCTGTACGGTACCGGACGTATCCAGCTTCTCGCTCACATCGCCGCGTTCTACTTTAAGCTTCTCATCCTGAACCAACGGTGCCGCCTGTTCTTTGGGCAAATTTAGGTATACTGCTGCTCCGCCTCCACCGACAACCAGTAGAACAATTGCAGTCCAGATCCACTTTTTTCTCCGTTTTCTCCGTAACTTGATTAAAGCGTCATTTAAAACCGTTTCTGCCAATGCCGTTTCCTCCCTATGTGCTCCATGGCTTGTTCAACGTATACTCATTTTGATCCAACTCGATCGCAAGCTCTTCCATTTGCCGTTCAATCTGGTTCACTTTCAACTGATTATTTTTCAATTCCATCTCAATAATTAGACCTCTGGCCCACTTTTTGCGTGATAATTCCAAGGCCTCTTTTGCTGTACGCAAGCTTTCTTCCAGTTGTACGTATTTCTTTTGATTTTCCTTAACTGTGGCATACAAATTACGGAGAGATTCGGCAAAATCCTTTTGACCTTTGTCGAGTTCCTCCTTAGCCGTATCGACATCCATTTTAGCTAGATCATAAGTACCTGCACCATTGTTAAAATCGAAATATCTCACATTAAGCTCCGAAGTTTTGATGCTATCCTCCAGCTTCCATAAATTTGGATTCATGTCTGTCAGCTGTTGTATATGTAATTCGATATCCAGCTTCTTCGGTTCCTTGTACACGGGTCGATCGACCAATTCATAAGCTGTTCCATTAGGCTGTCCCATGAGGAAGTTCAGGGCATCCCTGGATTTTTGCAACGCAATTTTCCCCTGCTCTACGGTTTGCTGAGCTTGGCTTCTGGCCTGTGTACTCTCGTTTTTCGCATGCTCAGACAGCTTTCCGCGCGCAAATTTGGCAAGTGCAATCTTTTCCTCCGCTTGGGCGATTTCAAGCGCTTCTAGATCATTTTTCACCTGATTCTCTGCCACGAACACACTTTGATAGCTTTTCATCACATTAAAATAAATCTGGTCTTTGGCGAACTGCGCCTGCTTTTTGCTGGCTAAATAAGATAGCGTCGAGGAACTGTAATTTCTCCATGACGTTTCATCATCAACATACTCATTGTCTATAAAATCGACAGGTGAATTGCCCAGGTCCTTTTCTGCATTTTTCAGTTCCATTCTGCGGCGCTCTACGTCCCGTTCGGCGGTACGTGTATTGTAACTGTTCGTCTGTGCCCATTCCGCGGCCTGCTTGAGTGTCAATGTAGGTAAAGCCTGACCCGTTATGGATGATGTCTTCGATGGAGCCGCAGCAGAAGGTTTAACTGACGTACTTGATGCTACATTTCCTGATAAACTCTCAGCCTGTACAGTGGAGGCCAAGCCTGATGATAATGACAATACAAGCAGCACGGCAGCCGCTTTTTGCTTCATAGATGAATCTCTCCCCTTTCGGTGCATTCTTCGAATCTTTTCCGTTTTTTTCGACATAAATTTCCACAAACTCTTGCATTCTAATTGTACTTTCAGGTTTGTGTTGGTACAAGGTGTCAATACAATACATTTTTGTAACCTTTACTTCCAGATTACTCGCTTTATACTACTTTTCGTCCAATCAGATATGGATTCAACCTATTTTTACCTTAACTTTACCTAATTTTCAGCTAATTTTAAGGAAACCAACAGCATCTATTAAGGTTTGGAACATATACTAGAGAAAGAATAACAGCCGCTCACTGGGAGGGTTAATAGATGATAAAAGAATCTCGTATGACAACCACTAACGAACCGTCTGATTTGTGGATGACCCGCTTTTTACGTGAATCAGATCAAAAAAAGAAACAACTCATCCGGGAAGCCCGGAAAAATAACGATATACCACTGATGAACAGCATTTCTTTTCACCTTGCCCAACGGGATCAGCAGCATCTTATCGGATAAAATGACAAATGAATCTTATGCTATAAATAACAGATTACCTCTAGTTATCTGCTTCGTATGCTAGATGAAAAAGACCGGGACAAATCGTTAATTGAGTTGTCCCGGTTCTTTATGACGATCAAATTTAATATAAAACCGCATAGCTTGTTCCGCGCCTATTCTTCCATCTCTGCCTGCGGATCATAGAGATATTGATCCAGTGGAATGCGCCCGTTTTCATTAAACCGTATGCCTTCCTCCTCCAAATACAGACGCTGCAGGGATGCGGACTCATCCTCCTGCAAAGCAATCTCCCCCAAACGGTTGACTACTCTATGCCAAGGAAGCCGGTGTTTTTGGCTCAATGTATGCAAAATCCGCACCACCTGTCTGGCACCTCTTGGGCTTCCGGCCTCTGCCGCAATTTGACCGTAAGTCATTACTTTTCCCTCAGGGATCAACAGTATAATTTGAAGCACACGGGCAGTGAAAGGCTGCATGTTCTAATTCCTCCGTATTACTATTGCTTTTTCAATAATTATAGCACCCTGAACAGATGCTAAAAACCCCTGCTCCTACAAATGTAAGAAACAGGGGAAAACCCATCGTTAAAATTTAGAATCCGCTCAGACCCTGCCTTTTTAAATCCTGTGCTACCAATCGTGCCAGTTCCCTTGCACCTTCATAGTTTGGATGGAGTGTATCACCGTTCATGTACAAAGCCAGTGTAGCGACTTTACCAATAGAAGTAAAATAAGCGGAGCTAAGAACATTCAGGTCGACTAAAGGCGTTTGTTCCTCTTGAGCCAGCGCCAAAATAGCACTTCTATACCATCTATTTTCTGCGTTGTGTACATTGTTAGCATTAAAGTCAGTGGCTCGTCCTTGCGGAGTTGACAGGATTACCGTCGCCCCCTTAGCCTTCGCCTGCCGGATCATATCCCGCATCCAGTCCTTAAACTCTGCTTCGCTTTCGTTATGCTTTGGATTGGTGTCATTAATGCCCAATTGGAGAATAAAATAATCCCCCGGCTTAATATATTGGACGATGGCCTCCAACTGACCGTCCTGATGGAAGCCTCTAGCAATTTGGCCTCCTGACGCCATATTGCGAATTTGAAAAGTATTCGTGTTCACAAACTCTGGCAGCAGTTGACCCCATCCCGCCTGCACGCTGCTATCCAGCGGATAATAGTTACATACCGTAGAATCCCCACCGATATAAATTGTTCGATTCGTAACCGGATTGCTAGATAATTGCCTGATTTCCATTGCACTGAGTGTGAAGACCGCCCCCTCTTTGCCTTCAGTAACCAGCAGATTTAGTTGTCCGTCTGTTACTGGAATTTGAAAGCGATCCTTGGCCCCATTCCCTGTCATATTTATGACCTGATACACCCCTTCAGCTGCAATACTCGAACGAGAGGTATCTCCTAAAGTAACCGACACCTCATACAAACCAGGAGGAAGATCAACATCAAAAGTATTCTCGCTTTTCGTACCTGTAACCAGGAAACGTACCGCATCACTTGCCACTCCAGTCCCCGAAGCACTGACATTACGCATATTCTCAGGGGTACGAAAGCCATAGCCACGTGCTAAGTCATAAGACAGCGAAGCGCTCACTCCGGTATAACCCGTTTCGACCGTACCTCCGCCAAAATCAAACTTGTACTCGCCAGCGGATGCCTGGGCCGGGAGAGCTATGCCCACACCTGTTGCACCACATAAAAAAGCTGCTAAAAGCATATGAGTCAATCCTTTTTTCCACACCATTCTTCATTCCTCCTCCAGATTTTTAATTGTACGAAGCAATGGATATTTACTGTAAGCGCATACATAAAATTCTACCCATTGTTGCAGGGTTATGCCTGTGTAATTCTTATGCAAAAGAAAAGTAGTTTAATCGTTAAGCTTGAAACTTGTCTTGTACACAAAAAAGCTTCGCAGTTACATCTGCGAAGCCTCATGAAGCGATATTTCGTCATATCAAAATTACTACATTAATCCGCAACCAAAATTCCGTCAAAGCTCTCTGGACCTACACGTATTGTACCCAGCAGGTTAGCTGAAACAAAAGCAGTGTACACCAATTGTTCCGTAATCGGCGGGTTAAAGTCATCGGCTGAGAATGCAATAACCTGTGGAGCCAACAAACTCAAACTAAAAGTTGACGTGGCCGAATAAACAACAGGGTCAGTAACCAGGGTACCTCTTACAATAGTGATCGTTATTCCGACTAAAGCAAGCGGAAGTTGAAGCGATATAGTTCCTTTAAGCAAAACCCGTGGCGTACCTGTAGCTCCCAGTGTGTTTAACCCGATCTGCCCGAACAATTGAGGCGTATTTATAAGAGTGATCGGAATGGCAATAGAGTTGGCTGTCGAAGCATTTTGGGATGTTCTCCCATCAATAAATGTTCCCATGGTTTCTCCTCCTCTCTCTATCAGATACTCATAGACTATGAAAAAGTTTGTTTTGTGCTTGGACTGAATAACTTGTAAAACACACAACTTCTGATGAATAGGCTAATGTGCAGCCCCTTCTCTAGCCCTGTGAATACACTAAACCAACACTGAGAAAGGAGGGATGTCATGTCTAATAAGTTTAGAGCCACCTTAAGGGGGGCTAATGAAGTGCCTCCTGTCAGAACAAATGCGACAGGAACAGCCGAATTTCGTTACCGTCCAACGAGCCAACAATTAAGCTTTGAACTGACTGTACGCAATATCTCACGGGTAACCGAAGCGCATATTCATCTGGGACGAAGAGGTGAAAATGGCCCTGTTGTTGCTACACTGTTTGGTCCTTCGAAGTTTGGAATAACCGTTAGAAGAGGCGTCGTTAGCGGCGTGCTCCGTGCATGTGATCTTACCGGTCCACTCAGAGGCAGAACCATTTATGATTTGGTGTGCCAAATTAGAGAGGGTAATGCCTACGTCAATGTCCACACGATCCGTCATCCGAATGGTGCTATTCGTGGACAAATTAGACGCGCACCTATCAAACGTTGCAAATAACGAATAATCATGAGTATAAAAAAGAACTTCCATACCACTCATTTTGAGGCTATGGAAGTTCTTTTCTTAATTCAGGATTTTTGCAAAATCCTCAATTCTTAACAAAAGTTAAGAAGTTCATAAGCGTTTCTTAAGCCGTTCCCTTTAGGGTTGTTAAGAACTTTATCTTTTAATAGAAAGAGTTCAACAAGATACAGTTCACTCCTGAAAGGAAATGAAGCTTATGAAGCCTACGACCAAAGAAAAAATTCCCGAATTGCAGTTGGTCAGAGCCATGGCGATTTTAGCCGTCTTGATGGTACATGCCACTTCTTATGCAACGGTTCAGCTTACAAATTCCAGCCTATATGTTGTATACAATGCGCTCAATGTGTTGATGAAGTATGGAACCCCCGTATTTATCGCGCTTAGCAGCATGGTACTGTTCTACAACTACAAGGATCGTCCAATGGGACGACAGTTCTTAAGTCGCTTTTATAAGCAGAGATTGCTGTATATTCTCTTACCTTACGTCATGTTCTCCCTATTTTATTTCTTCCTGTCTCTTATGGCTAGCAGCTCCGAACCATGGAATATAGCCACACTTGCGAAAAGCTTTGCTCTGAAGCTGGCGACAGGCAAAGCGTATACCCATTTATATTATATTTTTATCATGATACAATTCTATCTTGCATTTCCATTCGTACTGTGGCTGTTCCAGCGATATCGGCAACTTCCACAATGGTCTATTGTCCTTGGGCTGTTGCTACAGTGGTCATTTGTAATTGGCAATAAATTTCTATTTCAGGTGCAAAATAAGGGCAGTTGGGCACTGTCTTATGTAGCCTGTTACATGCTGGGTGCTGCTCTAGGTTATTACTACCCACAGCTGAAAACGTGGTTTCTGATGCGTAAGGGGCAACGAAGTGTTGCCGGAGTGCTGACATGGATCACAATTTGGGCTTTATGGCTGATTTCAGCCACCATGCATGTCTATATGTGGTGCGAAAATAGAATGTACGGAATCTCGTATAATTCGCTAGTTTTCGAACTTATGTATAATATGTACAGCCTGTCTAGCACGCTGGTAATACTACAGATTTCCTTTTTAATGTATAGACGACAACATTCCTTTGTCACTCGCAAGCTGGAACGTCTGGGCACACTGTCTTTTGGTGTGTATCTGATTCATCCGTTTTTCCTGCTTCTGTATCGGCAGTTTTCACCACATATCGGTTCTCCGCAGCTTATTCATGTGTGGTACGCTGGAGGTTTTTTCTTTGCACTTCTTTGCTCTTGGCTCGTCGTGTCTACCATCTCCCGTTTCCTACCATTTGCTTGGATCCTGTTCGGTCAACTACCGGGAATAGAAAAAAGACAATTCAAGCAAGAAAACCGTATTTCTTCAACTGAAACAGCACTATCCAAAGGCTGACGTCCCCAAGCAAGCGAACTGAGAAGAGTGTCCATAGCCTCCATCTTTAAAAAAGTATATAATACGCCATATTGTATACTGCTGGAAAGAACAGAAAGGGTGCACGGGCCATGCATAACGGAACCATTTTATTAGTAGACGATGAGCCTGAAATTATTAAGCTGATGCAAATTTATTTGGAAAATGAAGGATATCGACTGCTTATGGCACGAGACGGACTGGAAGCTCTGGAGCAAATCAGTCGGGAATCGATAGATGTGATGGTGCTTGATGTGATGATGCCCAATATGGACGGGGTTGAAGCTTGCATGAAGATCAGGGAAACCGAGCATTTTCCGATTATTATGTTGTCTGCGAAGGGACAAGATATGGACAAAATCACAGGACTCAGCGTTGGGGCCGATGATTACGTCACTAAGCCGTTCAGCCCGTTGGAACTGGTGGCACGCATTAAATCCCAGCTGCGTAGAGTACGGAAATATACCCATTCCTCCCCTGTATCGGAGCATGAAATGATACTGGATGAACTCTCCATTAATTCTGCTACGCATGAGGTCACTCTCGCCGGAGAATCCATTAAGCTGACCCCACGAGAATTTGCCATTGTCGAGCTGTTGGCCCGTAATCGTGGTCAAGTGCTGAGCATGGAGCAGATCTATGAAAAAGTGTGGAAGGAGCAATATCTGGAATCCAACAACACGCTGATGGTTCATGTGCGTAAAATTCGCGAGAAAATTGAGGCTGATCCGAGAAAACCCAAATATCTAAAAACGGTGTGGGGCATCGGCTACAAAATGGAAAAATTCGATTAATGGAGGATTCACGTCTTGAAGGCAAAACGATATGATACGTTGGGATGGAAGCTGGCAGCCCTTAGCCTTGCCGCTTTCGCTCTAACCGGACTGATTTTGATGGTGTCTTATTATGGAGCATCTTTGCTACTATGGCTGAATCCTTCCCGTTCATTTTTTGGCACCCGTCTGGTTCGCTGGACCGTAAATCACATTGGGTCCCCACTGATCATGCTGGTAGGCGGGCTACCTACATATATTTATTTCTTTTTCCTTTTTACCAAAAATACGATTGGTTACCTTCGCGAAATTACGACGGGGATGCAAGAGTTTGCTGACGGAGAGCTGTCCTATACGATTCCTGTTTCTTCAGCGGACGAGCTGGGTACCTTGGCGAAAAATATGAACACCATGGCGGACAAGCTCCGTCTCTTGCTGGAAGAAGAACGGGCTTCTGCCAAGGCCAAAAACGACCTGATCACTGGCGTATCCCATGATCTTCGTACCCCGCTAACATCCGTGATCGGTTTTTTGGAATATATTGAAACCGACCGCTATCGGGATGAAATTGAGCTGCGCTATTATGTGAACATTGCTTATGAAAAGTCATTGACGCTTAAGAAGCTGATCGACGAGCTGTTTGAATACACGCGTGTGAGCGGTGGCAGCCTGCCACTGGAGCTGGAGCCTGTAGATCTCGGCAAATTGCTCACTCAGCTTGCTGAGGAATTTGTACCCTCTCTGGAACAGGCAGACATGTCCTACCGTGTCCGAATCGTCGAGCCTGTTCGGATTCTAGCCGATACCGACGAGATGGTACGCCTGTATGAAAATTTGTTTTCCAACGCTATTCGATACGGAAAAGACGGCAAACGCCTTGATATCACCATAGGACGCGAAGACGACGAGGCGGTGGTAATCTGCACCAACTACGGCACCCCAATTCCTGCGGAAGATGTCCCGTACTTGTTTGAACGGTTTTACCGGGTGGACAAATCACGTTCCAAGGAAACTGGAGGCACCGGGCTGGGCCTTGCGATTACAAAAAGTATTACCGAGCTGCACAATGGCCGCATTTCGGTTAGGAGTAATCGCAGACAAACAGATTTTGAAACCCGTTTTCCCCTCTATCATGCTCGTTAGGCGGTCTACACGCTAGCCCACTAACAACGTATAGACGATACCTGGCCCGTGTACACCGATCGTCAAATCATTTTCAATATCCGACGAGCGGCTTGGTCCAGTAATAAAATGAATGCCTGCAGGCAGTTGCTCACGCCCGACTTCGTCAAAGCGGCTTAGAATCTCGCCCAGTCGTGTTCGTAAGCGCTCTACTGGCAGAAGAATGATCAGTGCGGTTGGCAAAAGGCTGACCGCACGGCCTTTCTCCGGCGAGGATAGCACCGCTACCGAGCCGGTGTAAGCAGCCGCTTCGTCGGCGATGACGATGCCGATATCCGCCTCAGCGGCGCGGGCCTTCCAATCCTCGACTGGATCGGTGTTCCACACCGATAAACGGACTTGCGGCAGTGCCGATTCCAGCTGGAGCGCATCCAGGTCCGGCTCATTCTGCCGGACGATATAGGCCGCTCCCAGCTCTCGCGCTTTGCACGCGATCCAGTCTGCGGTCTGCTCCAAATTCGGCAGACGCACGACATGCCCGCCAACACTTGTAAAGTTAGCAGTGAACTCCTCGATGCGCCGCTCCGCGCTCCAATCGAATTCGTACCAAAATGCAGGTGCCCCGCGAAACGGCTGAACTGGCGGCTCCGTCTGTCGTGGACGCTTGAGCCGCGTCGCGATGCCGTCCATAAAGCGTACCTGCTTGGCACGGGATTCTTCTTCCATTTGATGAAGCCACGCTTCATGGGCCGCTTTTGCTTGCGCAGAAGGATTACTATGCTCACTCATGCTGCGTCCCTCCTTTACTTCTATCTGCCAAAATCTTCTCCATTCGGCTGAGAACATCCGGCTGCATCACGTTGCGTTCCTGCTCCAGCTTATGCTCCAGCGTGTTCCATTGCTGACGGAAGGATTTTTTCGCCAGAGAGGGAGCCACACGGTACGTATTCCAGCCTTTTAACGGGCCCAGCTTCAAGGTAATTTCACCTTTACGGACGATCGCTTTCTGGGCGATCTGCCCTAGCCGAATCGCCACTGCGAATCGCTTCGAGTTGGAAACTACGGTCGCAAAACCTTTCATCCCTGCCGTTTCCAGCTTATCTCCTTGTCCCGCCTCCACCTTGCGTCTGCGCAAATATACCAGCATATCATGCAGCGGTATTTTGACCGGACAGGCTTCATAGCACGCACCACACAGACTGGACGCACTCGCAATATCGTTCCACTCTTCGATGTTGCTATGAAGGGCAGGCGTAAGCACCGCACCGATAGGGCCACTATATGTCCCGCCATACGCGTGCCCGCCAATGTGTCGGTACACCGGACAGGCATTCAGGCAAGCACCACAGCGAATGCAATTCAGCAACTCTTGAAACTCGGGATTGCCCAGCTGTAGTGAACGTCCGTTATCTACGATGATGATGTGCATTTCGTCAGGCCCATCGGCATCTTGGCTGCGCCGAGGGCCTGAAATACCAGACATATACATGGTCAGCTTCTGCCCCGTAGCGGATCGTGGCAATAATGTAGCCATCACCTCCAAATCCGTCCAGGATGGAATAATCCGCTCCATGCCCATCAGCGTAATTTGGGTTTTGGGCAGAGTGGATACCATCCGTGCGTTCCCTTCATTTTCAAACAGGACCATGGAGCCTGTCTCGGCGATGGCGAAATTACAGCCCGTCATGCCAATATCCGCTTCTAGAAACTTCTCACGCAGCTTTTTGCGGACAAAGCCCGCCAAAATCGTCGTATCCGCGGACAGTTTCTCACCTGCTTCTTGGGATAACAGTTCGGCAATCTGAAAGCGGTTTTTGTGAATCGCCGGAATGACGATATGAGACGGGGGCTCTCCTGCCAGTTGAATAATATATTCACCGAGGTCACTTTCAATCGTCTCGATATCCGCACCCTCCAGCGCCTGATTCAAATGTAACTCCTCCGACACCATCGACTTGGATTTGACGACGGAACGGGCTTGGCTATGTGCAGCAATATCCAGGGTAATACGTACGGCATCGGCTGCTGTATCGGCAAAATGGATATGCACCCCGTTGGCACGGGCATTTTCTACAAATAGATTTAAGTAATAGTCCAGATGGGCAATGGTATGCAGACGAATTTGACGGCCCCGTTCACGCCATTCTTCCCAATTTCCGTGTTGCTCTGAAGCCACCTGCTTTCCGTTACGCAAACGCTCTGTAGTGAAACGAACTGCATTCCGCAGAAAATCATCATTTAGGGCCAGCTCTGCACGTTTTTTGACCTTTTGGTTCATGGAATGTGTGTGTACGACGGTCATGCGTGCTTCACCCCTTCGTACAGCAGCTCAGCCAGATGCATGACCCGAACTGGCTCCTCCCGATACCGAAGATTTCCGGCAATGTTCATCAAGCAGGCCATATCTAGTCCGACCAGTACCTCGGCTTCGGTCTCCCTGATATGGTCCACTTTTTCAGTCACCATCGCTCCCGAAATATCTGGCATTTTCACCGCGAAAGTCCCGCCAAAGCCACAGCAGTCCTCAGCAAAGGGAAGTGGTACTAATTGCAGCCCCTTTACACTGCCAAGCATCTTCATCGGTTCCTCCTTCACGCCGAGCAAACGTGTGCCATGGCAAGACGGATGATAGGTTACTGTATGCGGAAAAGACGCGCCCACATCGGTCACGCCAAGCACCTGTACCATAAATTGCGTAAACTCATACGTCTTTTGTTCCAGCCTCCGTGCTGAATCGAGCCATTCGGGCTCATCCTTAAACAACTCCGGGTAATGATGAATCATATATGTACAGGAACCGGAAGGAGATACGACAAAATCGCTGTCGTTAAACGCTTTCAGAATTGTTTTGGCAGCAACCCTCGTTTCATCCCAATAGCCGCTGTTATAGGACGGCTGTCCGCAGCATGTCTGTACCTTCGGAAAATCCAGCTGAACACCATATCTGGAAAGCAAGCATGCCATCGCTTCCCCCACCTTGGGATAAATCGCATCACTCAGGCAAGTAATAAATAAAGATACCTTCATACGGAACACCCCTTACGTCTATGGAATAGCTATTACTTTATAGAGGATACCAGCGGATCGGTTCATTTGAATCTGGAGAAGCGTCAGCGTTTGCCTAAAAGCTTTCCAAAGGAAAGCTCTCTACGTAAGCATAAGCTTGCAGTGGGATTCTCACCTAAACGTGTTTTACATCATCAAAGAATCCCACTGCAACAGCGAGCGTAAGAGCAAATGAAACGCGGAGCGACACTCTCCACCTCGACATTTTTAAATTCACACAACCGTAACTGGAATAGCCTGCTCCGCAAGTTGACTGCGAATCGGATCCGACAACCTCGAATCCGTAATAATCTCGGATACCTGCGACAGGTTCACGACATGCGTAAACGCCTGTTGCCCAAATTTGCTCGCATCGGCCAGTAAAATCACACGGTCTGCAATGCTGACCATTTTCTGCTTCAAACGAGCTTGCAGTTCATTCGATTCACTAATACCGCGATCCAGATGAACCCCCTGGCTGGAGAAAAACAATTTATCCACATAATAGGTTTCCAGGGAACGCTCTGCGAGCGGGCCTACAAATGACAGCGAGCGTTGAAGCAACTGCCCCCCCGTCGAAATGACCTCGATTTTTTCCTTACCCGCCAGCTCTGTAGCTACCCGAATCGAATTCGTTAATATCGTCAAAGGAATATCCGGTAAACTTGAGGCCATATACCAGGCGGTTGTGCTGGCATCCAGCAAAATACGATCATTCGGCTGAATCTGCTTAACCGCTTCTTCGGCAATTCTGCGCTTTTCCTCTGCGTTCATAATTTCCCGTACCGCATAGGGCGTTTCAGGCTGCTCGTTTTTGACACTTACCGCTCCCCCATGCGAACGGCGCAGTCGTCCCGCCTGCTCCAGACGGTCCAGATCACGACGAATCGTTTCCTCCGTTACTTTGCACAACTCACTCAATTCGGACACTCGTATGCTTCCTTTTTCATTCACGAGCTGCACAATCATCTCATATCTTTCTGCGACCAGCATGGCAATCTCACTCCACATCTTTAATGTACAAAAAGTCCCGCTACCCGCCGGAATTGCCCATAGGCATCCTCCCACGCTTCTGATTCGGCAGGCTCATATTCCTCCACGGAAATAGAATTCGCGATGACCCAGCGGGCTTCCCATATATCGGCGAACTTTCCCTGTGTCATCCATTGTACCGCAAGATTGCCGATTGCGCTCGCTTCTGCAGGTCCCGCCCACACTGGTTTTTGAATCGAATTGGCCGTCCATTGGCACAACAAGCGATTTTGAATCCCTCCTCCGACCATATGTAAACCATTAAACCGTTGTCCTGACACCTGTTCTGTAAGCTCCAAAATGTAACGGTACTTTAACGCCAGACTCTCCAAAATACAACGCGTGATTTCTCCCGGCGTCTCGGGCAATGGCTGTCGGGTATTGCGGCAATATTGGCGAATTCGTGTTCTCATATCCCCGGCGTGCAGAAATAGTTCATCGTCCGGATCAATCAAAGAAGTGAATGCTGGAGCCTGTTCTGCCATATGAACCAGTTCAGGGAAGGAATAGGAGTACCCCTGCCGTTCCCACTCCCTACGCGCCTCCTGTAAAATCCATAAGCCCATGATGTTTTTAAGCAGCCTGTAAGTTCGACTGACCCCACCTTCGTTCGTAAAATTAAAACGAAGCGTATCGTCATTGATTACAGGCTGTGCCGTTTCCGTTCCCATCAGGGACCATGTTCCACAGCTCAAGTACGCAAACGAGCGCTCCAGCGCAGGCACGGCAGCCACAGCAGATCCCGTATCGTGCTCTGCTACTGCAATCACAGGAATCGCTCCAATGCCCAAATCGTTCATAACCGACGAGCGGATCGTTCCTGCAACATTTCCTGGCTCCAGCACCTCACCAAACCAGGAATGAGGAATGTTGATTCCAGACAAAAGCTCATCATCCCATTTTTGCTGCAACGGATTATATAATTGCGTGCTGGTCACATTGGAAAACTCATTGTACATTTCACCTGTCAGAAAATACCGTAGCAGATCTGGAATCATCAAGAAATGCTTTGCCTGCTCCAGCAACGGTGAACTCGCATTTCGCATAGCAGCCAGCTGATAAATGGTATTAAACGTCAAAAACTGAATGCCTGTGCGCTGGAAAATAAACTCTTTTCCCAGCCGTTCCTGTACTTCTTCCATTACCCCATGGGTGTGCCAATCCCGATAATGATAAGGGTTGCCCAGCAATTCTCCAGTTTCTCCGATCAGTCCAAAATCGACCGCCCAGGAGTCAATCGCAAGACTGGATGGATTCACTCCCCTATGCTTGGCTTTGATCAATCCTTGCTGAACCTCGTGATACAGACGCAACAGATCCCAGTGCAGATGTTCCCCAACCTTGACCGGATCATTCGAAAAGCGATGGATTTCCTCCACCACTATACGTGAATCCGTCAATTCTCCGAGTAGAACCCTGCCACTGCTTGCCCCCAAATCATAAGCGAGGATACTCACCAGCTTGCACCACCCTTGCCTCTTTGCAAAATCTGCGTGCCATACTCAGACGCTAAGTAAGCTTTCATCGGGTCTGCTGGTAAGCCTTGCTCTTCACGGATCGCTCTGAGCAATGGTGCCACATCAAACTCAAACGCTTGTCGCACAGCATCCTCCGCACCCAGCACATTCTGGCGGCTCGATGCTTCCTCCACTTCTGCATGATTAATTAGGAGCGCTTTCGCATATTGAGTCTGCACATTCAGCACCGAACGAATCATCGCCGGAATTTTTTGCTCAATATTGTGCGACTGATCGATCAAATAAGCAATTTTGTCCACCGTATGCCGAATATCTTTATCCACATCCTGAGCCGCATTTAAAATTTGATAAAAAATCAAGAACAGTTCATACGGATTCGCGGAGCCCACGATCAGATCATCATCCGCATATTTGTAGCTATTAAAATGAAAACCACCTAATCGCTTCTCATCAATTAGAAACGCCACAATATGCTCCACGTTGGCTCCCGGCAGATGATGCCCAGTATCCACCAGCACCTGTGCCTGCGGCCCCAGCTTGGTTGCGTAATTATACGCCATGCCCCAATCGGCAATATCCGTATGATAAAAGGCTGGCTCGAACGCCTTGTATTCAATCAGCATGCGCATGTCAGATGTGAGTGCCTTATACATTTCACTGAGCGCTTCCAGCATCCAATTTTTCCGTTTGCGAATGTCCCCCTGACCGGGATAATTCGTTCCGTCTGCGAACCATAAGCTAAAATCGTTCGAGCCCGTTTCCTTCGCAATATCTACGCATTCTAGCAAATGGTTGATGGCCTTGCGGCGGATGGACGGGTCTACATTGGTGACACTGCCGAGCATGTAGTCCTCGTCTTGAAACAGATTAGGATTCACGGCCCCAATCCGCAGACCGAGGCTTTCCGCATGACTGCGAAGCTTGCCGTAGTTGTCTACTTTATCCCACGGAATGTGAATAGCAACGGATGGACATAAGCCCGTCACGGCATGAACCTGCGCGGCATCCTCCAACTTTTCGAACGGATCACGCGGCACGCCCGTTTTCTGAAAGACTTTAAATCGTGTACCTGAGTCGCCATATCCCCAGGATGGTGTTTCTATGCTAAGCGCTTTCAGCTTTGCCTTTACTCGCTCCAGGTCAATGCCTCGTTGTTGCTGTTGTTCCTCGAATAAGGCGTACGCTTTGTCACTCATCATGGTTCCTCCTTGGAAAAATGAAGTGAGTTATGGGAGATCGCTTCGCGTGCGGATTGTTCTTCCGATCGCTCCGCTGCTGACCACCCATAAAGTCACTTCTATTTTTAAAGTGTTAGTGTGTGTATAACATGTGGCTTGGATTAGTGAAATAGATTAGTACATTAAATTAGTTCGTTATAATCCTAAGTGTTGAGCCGTTGAAATGAGTCTATCGCTTACCCAGGTTCATTTTAATTCGGCTAGCGTGTAAAGGCAGCGGGGACGCCGCCGTCGATGGTCAGCATACAACCTGTCGTTTTCTCTGCCTTGGATGAGGCGAAAAAGGCAATGCCCTCGGCGATATCCTGCGGGTAAATGTTGACCAGCAGCGTCGTCCGTTTGCGGTAATGCTCCTCCAGCTGGTCTGGCTCAATGCCGTAGGCAGTGGCGCGTTCATTACGCCAGTTGGAGTTCCAGATTGCCGAGCCTTGCAGAATGGCATCCGGCAAAATGGTGTTCACACGGATACCATATTCACCACCTTCTGCGGCAATACATCGGGCTAAATGCGCTTCCAGCGCCTTGACCGAGCTGTAGGCCGTTACATTTTTACCTGCGTAGACCGAGTTTTTGGAGCCGACGAACACCATACTGCCGCCAAGTGTCTGCTCCTTCATGAGCTTGAACGCTTCTCGTGCAACCAGAAAATAACCCGTTCCCAGCACATTCACATTTAAATTCCATTCCTTTAACGATGTTTCATCGAACGGACTGGATGTAGCAAGGCCTGCATTGTTGACGATGATATCTACACCGCCATAGGTCAATGCCGTTTCTGCATAGGCAGCCTGAATTTGCTCCTCCTGCGTCACATCCATTTTTACGGCAATGGCACAGTTTTCTCCGTAGCTACTATTGATCTCTGCGGCTACCTTTTGCGCGCCTTCCAGATTCAGGTCTGCCAGTACGACATGTGCGCCTTCATCCACCAAACGACGTGCGGTTGCACTGCCAATTCCGCCTGCACCACCTGTAATGAACGCAATTTTACGGGAAAATTCAACTTCTGCTGGCGCGAGTGACAGCTTATAAAGCTCCAGCGGCCAATATTCCACGTTATATGACTCGTTCTCACTGAGTGAAACAAACTCTCCTAACGTCGTTGCCCCTTGCATGACAGCGATAGCCCGATGGTACAGAGCACCGCTTACCTGCGCATTGCTCCAGCTTTTACCTGTGTTGATCATACCAACACCCGGAACCAAAATTACACGTGGCGCAGCCTCAAACATAACATCCCCTTCAAGCCGATTGCGCTCGAAATAAGCTTGATACTGCTCCTTATAAGCTGCTATACCCTCGGCAAGCTTAACTTTCAAGCCCTCTACATCCTCCACATCCGGTGTCCAATCTACATAGAGTGGCTTCATCTTGGTATGGACCAGATGATCCGGGCACGCAGCCCCGACCTGGGATAAAGCAGCAGAATCCCGGCCGTTCACAAACTCCAACACATCTTCCGCATCATCAAAGGTTAAAATCATCTTTTTCTCATCACTGACCGCTCCCCGAATCGACGGCATAACTTGAGATGCAATGCTACGGCGTCCTTCATAAGTAAGCGCTTTATATTTTGTTCCTCCAAACGCCTGCTTTTCCTCTTGACGAGCTTTAATATAGCTTTCTGCTTCTTGGATGATATCGATCGTTTTGGCATAAGCCGCTTCGGATGTGTCTCCCCACGTAACCAGACCATGCTTTTCCATCAATACCAATTCAGCTTGTGGATGATCGAGTACACCTTGGGCAATCATTTTCGACAGCTTAAATCCAGGACGGATATAAGGCACCCATACAAAACGGTCACCGAAAATTTCCTTAGCGATTTCCTTACCGTTGTGCGCACAGCACAAGCTAATAATCGCGTCCGGGTGCGTATGATCGACATGTCTAAAAGGCAGAAAAGCATGTAATAGCGTCTCAATTGAAGCCCGTGGATGCTTGGCATCTATCATACAGTTCGCCAAATATGCGACCATATCCTCGTCAGACATATCTTCTCTTTCAAATAAAGGACGAATATCCTCCATACGAAGTCCTGTGAAGTTATGCGTTTTCATTGTTGCGAGATCGGAACCGCTGCCCTTGACGTACATCACTTCTACTTCACGCCCGCGAAAATCTGGTATCGTCGTTTTGGCCGAAGTATTACCGCCTCCCCAATTGCACACACTCCTCTCTGTACCAATCAGGTTAGAACGGTATACGAGCTGTTCCAGCATGCTTTTCTGCTCAGACGCTTGTGAAGAAATCCACAGACTTTGTACCATAGGAAAAAGACCTCCAAGTTTAGTTTTAGTTTTGAAAGGCTTTATTACAGTGGTTATTCTTTGTTTATGGAGACTATAACACCTTTGTTTTAATTTGAAAATAAGTAATACAAAAATAATCAAAAATAAATTTTAATTTTCATCCATCTGTAATCTGTGTACATTAATCAAAAGCCGCGCCGGGATCAGGTTATGAGAACCTTTTCCGGCACGGCCTTTTGGTAGGTAAATCACTTCATTCAAGCATATTACTACAAATCGAATACGCTCCGTCCAAAGAAAGACTACTCAGGGAATATCAAGTCGTTTTTTAACGACTGCTGGTACCCCTGCAGCCATGGTAAAGCTGGGTATATCATCTTTAACAAAGGCACCTCCACCTATCATAGACCAACAACCAATGTGACATCTCTCCCGTACCGAGACACCGACGCCGATATAGGCCCCCTCATCTATGGTTACGTTACCTGCCAGATTCACGCCAGGGGCTATGGTTATATAATCGCCAATAACCGCATCATGACTCACGTTAACACTCCGATTGATAATCACATGCTGTCCGATCTTAATATTGTCCGACAGGACAGCCCCTTCAAAGATCATACTTCCCTCTCCAATGGTGTTTCTTCGAGACAAACGAACACGCGGATGTATTAGCGGGGCTGCGATACGAAATCCCGATTGAATTGTATGATAAGCGAATCGTTTCTTTAATGCTGGGTCACCCACTCCCGCACATATCAGTTCCACCTCATATTTTAACGCTTTAATGTCGGTCAACGTCCCCAGTACAGGAACCCCATTTACGATCTGCCCTTTCGTCTCAGGCCGTTCGTCTAAGAATCCTATCACTCGAACTCCTAACTCTTCACATAACCAGTTAATTTCCCTGGCATGTCCGCCCGATCCCCAAATCACGAGTTTCCTCATCTGGCTGTCTCTCTTCCCAAGCTTCTTAGAACATTTACAATTCTTCGAACGATAATCTCATCCAGTTCCTCCCACAAGGGCAGGCTGACAATATGTTTGGTAATATGCTCGGTAACATGAAGAGTAGACCGGGGATAACTTTGGAACTGCTTCTGCTGATGGCACGCCGGAGAAAAATAGGTTCTGGCTTCTATTGAATTAGAGGCTAATAACTTAACGACCTCTTGATTCGTGTGTGAATCCGGACTAAGAATAGGGATAAATTGATGGACAACCGATCCTTGTGTTTTTTGTACAGACCATCCTCGTTCTAATAAGTCTGCTTGGAGCAGTTCTTGAAGATAATATTCGTAGATCGTCCTTCTATTCTCCCGTACAGTTTTGAAGTGATCGAGAGTAGCTAAAGCGATAGCAGCGGTATACTCGGATATCTTACTGTTAAGACCTTGGGTGACAGACTCCCTGCTGCTGGAGAAACCGAAATTCCCCGCCTGACGAATTCGCTTAATGAGATCCTGGTCCAAACTGTATACCAATCCACCCTCTCCGATACCAAAAGATTTGGTGGCATGAAAGCTGAATACTACGGCCCCTCCAAAGCCTTTACCAAAATGGGTGGCTTCCTCGGGAGATATAGTCCCAAAACTGGCAGCAGCATCAATGACTACCGGAATTCCTTGCTCCTGCAGCTTATTGTATACAGACAAATCAATGGCTGTACCGAAAGTGGCATAAGGAACGATTACCGCAATCTCATCTCCCAGCAGCTTGACTGCCTGCTCTAACTGCTCCCTATTCATTTGCCAATTCTCCGGTTCAATGTCAAGGAAATAGGGTTCTAACCCGCACCACTCAGCAGCAAGTGGGGTGGCAGCAAAAGTAAAACTTGGCATAACTGCATATTTGCCCTGTGGTCGCTTGCTGTGAGCGATAGCCAAAATCAAGCCGATGGTAGCGTTACTAACAGTCACAGCCGAACCGATTCCATTAAACACTTGCGCAATGACCCGCTCTTCAAACAGGTTATTTAAGGGGCCATAATTGGAGTAAATTCGCGTCTCTTCTATTTTCTCAAAATTAGCAATAAATCGTTCCTTTTTTACTAAACTAGGTCGTAAGAAGGGAATTTCAAACATAAGCCAAGCCTCCTTTGCACATGGGATGAGCAAGTTAGGATTCCAATGTTTTTAATATCATTTCAATTCGCTTGATATCTGCAACAAATTGTGGACGGCCTTTTATACGTTCATGATAAGAATGAAGTGCAGTTTTAAACAAATCGTTGGTATCAAGAAATCCATCATCTCTCGAGGCAATCATAATATCTAACCATTCCGTGAACGCATTTTGACCAAGCGTTTGATTATTTTGATTGGGATGTATTCGAAAATAGCTTAGCGCTTCAGGAATATAAACTGCTTTTCCTTTGGATAGTAAGTTCAACCAGGAAGCTAAATCATTAAGAAGAGAATACTGTTTCCCTTTATAAACTCCAAACCGTTCGATAAGATCTGTTTTTTTGAAAAACACTGTTGTAGGTTCACCAATCACATTTAAACAACGAGTTAATGCAACGTTTGCCAACATTCTTCCGTCCATTATCCTTGTTTCTTCGTATAACTTTTCCGTTGCATAGAGCGGTGGGAGAATAGCCCCTAATTCATTCATGGTTTGCCGATACGAGGTAACCAGTGTGATGTTTTCAAAATTTTCAAAAAAATAGAGCATCCTTGCTATTTTTTCTTTATGAAACATATCGTCATCCATCAAGTAATTGATATATTCACCTGATGCCAAATCAAAACATTTATGCCAATTTCCAAGAAAAAGATTTTTATCATTTTTATAATATTTAACTTGGGGAAAAGAATCTAAATAAGAATCAATCATTTCTTGTACTTCATTCGTTGTACTGTCATCACAGATAATAATTTCGATGTTCGGGTAAGTTTGTTCCAATACACTGTCGATGGCGATTTTTAGTGTATGCGGCCGGTTATATGCAGGTATAACTACACTTACTAATGGGCATTCCACACTTACTCCACCTTTCTTTAATGCTTCGGTGTTTACGACGGAGGTTTCAAACGGTTTATTCGCTATGTTCATATGGGCTGGCATTTTTCTCACATCCCCGAACACATACACATACATATATACTACTGGGAAATAAAATGATGCCAGGAAAATGGTTGTTTCAATAAAAACAATAGCTTACGTCTGAACGGCACCTCCCTCTCGTTGATGTTCGAAACTGGTAAAGGGGAATGATCATGTCATTGAATTTCACTCCGCTACTGACAACTCATTTATTTGTATCGAAGAAGGTTTTAAAGGATCATGTAAAAGAATTGATAGATAGATTGGAAGAAAATAACATTACAATAAACTTGTATGAGGCTGATCAGCCACTTATAGACAATAGCCTCCAAAAACCTCGGGTTTACGTCTCGATCGGAGAAGAGTGGGGAGAATTTTCAGCACTAAAAGCATTGCCTGGTCACGAAAAAAAACGCTGGTTACACTTCCAATCACCTGACGAAATTCAACCTATGCATTTATTTTTCTGCTGGCTTAAGGCAACAGATCCTCTTCCGGAGAATAGAACGATTCCTCCTACACATTTTTCTTCAAACACACCTTTAATATCCGTCTTTACTGCCAGCTACAGATCAAAGGAAAAAATTCAACGACCTTATCAATCTTTATTGAAGCAGACCTACAAGAACTGGGAATGGGTAATCGTGGATGATTCCGGTGATGAAGATGAAACGTACAAGGAGTATTTACTCCCTTTAGAGGATCACCGTGTGCGGAGATATCGCCAGGATTCCCGCAATGGTTATATAGGGGCTATCAAAAGGTTTGCAGCAGGTCTATGTACAGGGGAAATTTTGGTAGAAGTCGATCATGATGATGAGCTAACTCCTGACTGCCTGGAGAAAATCGTCAAAGCATTTCAACAAAACCCTGACTGTGGCTTTGTTTATGGGGATTGTGCTGAAGTGTATGCAGGGAGCAATCATGCACATTGGTATGGCTGGGATTGTGGCTTTGGCTACAGTGTTCATTATCGAGTCTGGCTGCATGAAATGAACAGATGGCAAAATGTACAAAAACATACGACCATTAATGGCAAAACCATTCGACATTTGGTCGGTTTACCCAATCATCCCCGTGCGTGGACAAGGGACTGTTATCATCTGATCGGGGGACATCGCAATGAACTACTGGTTGCAGATGATTACGATATGCTGGTCCGGACGTTTCTTTGCACTAAATTTGCAAACATCCCCGATTTGATATATATCCAATATCGTAACGAACATGGGAATAACACTACATTCCTAAGAAATAAGCAGATTCAGGTTCTTGTAGGGGAACTAAATAGATGCTATTTTCAAAGGATACAAATGAGACTGAAAGAACTCGATTTACCACAGCAATTGCCTTATCGTCGTATATGGGAGACTTCTACGGATGATCCTGCCCGGAAATCTGCTCACGTTATTCAAGAAGATACTTCTAAATTCTCGATATTGTTCCCTATCCCCCATTCCTGTCCTGAAATAGAGCACACCCAATTAATTAAAACGCTCCAAAAGGGCATTGAAAACAACTTTAGGGAGATCGAAATTGTGGTTGTAGGTCGAATTCCATCAGAAATCGAAACCTATGCCTCCAAAGCTCCCAGGGGAGCCATACGATGGTGGCCTATGGAGCCAAATGATTCATTAGAAACTTGTATTCAATATGGAAAATTTATTGCGTCCTGCAAAGAGAAAGTGGTTGTGTTGCCGTAAATTACAACAAGGCTGATTAGAATATTAGCCAACAATTATTTTCCAATACCTTTGTCGAAGTCTCTCTGAATCATTTCCATGAGACTTCGACAAAGGTTTTTTTTGTTACAGCAGGACTGCAAACATGAACTTAAGACAAAAAAAGAACCCAAAAGTTATAAATAACTTTTGAGTCCTCTAAATATACCTTGACCTTAAGCTGGTCCTTGGTCACCTTGCGGTCCTTGAACACCCTGAGGGCCTTGATCGCCTTGGACTCCTTGAGGTCCTTGGTCTCCTTGTACGCCTTGAACTCCCTGAGGGCCTTGATCGCCTTGGACTCCTTGAGGTCCCTGATCGCCTTGGACTCCTTGAGGGCCTTGGTCTCCTTGTACGCCCTGAACACCCTGAGGTCCTTGGTCTCCTTGAACTCCTTGAGGTCCTTGGTCACCTTGGACTCCTTGAGGTCCTTGATCACCTTGAACTCCCTGTGGTCCTTGGTCACCTTGAACTCCCTGAGGTCCTTGGTCGCCTTGCACGCCTTGAACTCCTTGAGGTCCTTGGTCGCCTTGTACGCCCTGAACACCCTGAGGTCCTTGGTCACCTTGAACGCCCTGAACACCCTGAGGTCCTTGGTCGCCTTGCACGCCTTGAACTCCTTGAGGTCCTTGGTCTCCTTGGGCTCCCTGAACACCCTGAGGTCCTTGGTCGCCCTGAACACCCTGAGGTCCTTGGTCGCCTTGTACGCCTTGAACTCCCTGAGGTCCTTGGTCACCTTGTACGCCCTGAACACCCTGAGGTCCTTGGTCGCCTTGTACGCCTTGAACTCCCTGAGGTCCTTGGTCACCTTGTACGCCCTGAACACCCTGAGGTCCTTGGTCACCTTGTACGCCCTGAGGTCCTTGGTCGCCTTGAACTCCTTGAACACCCTGTGGTCCTTGGTCGCCTTGAACACCTTGAACTCCTTGAGGTCCTTGATCGCCTTGGACTCCTTGAGGTCCTTGGTCGCCTTGCACGCCTTGAACTCCTTGAGGTCCTTGATCGCCTTGGACTCCTTGAGGTCCTTGGTCACCTTGGACGCCTTGAACTCCTTGAGGTCCTTGGTCGCCTTGTACGCCCTGAACACCCTGAGGTCCTTGGTCGCCTTGCACGCCTTGAACTCCTTGAGGTCCTTGGTCGCCTTGGGTTCCCTGAACACCCTGAGGTCCTTGGTCGCCTTGGGCTCCTTGAACACCCTGAGGTCCTTGGTCGCCTTGGACGCCCTGAACACCCTGAGGTCCTTGGTCACCTTGTACGCCTTGAACTCCTTGAGGTCCTTGGTCACCTTGCACGCCTTGAACTCCTTGAGGTCCTTGGTCACCTTGTGGTCCTTGAGGTCCTTGGTCGCCTTGCACGCCTTGAACACCCTGAGGTCCTTGGTCGCCTTGGGCTCCTTGAACACCCTGAGGTCCTTGGTCACCTTGGACGCCTTGAACACCTTGAGGTCCTTGGTCGCCTTGCACGCCTTGAACGCCTTGAGGTCCTTGGTCACCTTGCACGCCTTGAACTCCCTGAGGTCCTTGGTCGCCTTGTACGCCCTGAACACCCTGAGGTCCTTGATCGCCTTGGACTCCTTGAGGTCCTTGAACTCCTTGAGGTCCTTGTTCGCCTTGGACGCCTTGAACTCCCTGAGGTCCTTGGTCACCTTGTACGCCCTGAGGTCCTTGGTCGCCTTGAACTCCTTGAGGTCCTTGAACTCCTTGAGGTCCTTGTTCGCCTTGGACGCCTTGAACTCCCTGAGGTCCTTGGTCACCTTGTACGCCCTGAGGTCCTTGGTCGCCTTGAACTCCTTGAACACCCTGTGGTCCTTGGTCGCCTTGAACACCTTGAACTCCTTGAGGTCCTTGATCGCCTTGGACTCCTTGAGGTCCTTGGTCGCCTTGCACGCCTTGAACTCCTTGAGGTCCTTGTTCGCCTTGGACGCCTTGAACTCCCTGAGGTCCTTGGTCACCTTGTACGCCCTGAGGTCCTTGGTCGCCTTGAACTCCTTGAACACCCTGTGGTCCTTGGTCGCCTTGAACTCCTTGAACACCCTGAGGTCCTTGGTCGCCTTGAACGCCCTGTGGTCCTTGGTCGCCTTGGACGCCCTGAGGTCCTTGATCACCTTGTACGCCTTGAACTCCCTGTGGTCCTTGGTCACCTTGTACGCCCTGAGGTCCTTGGTCGCCTTGAACGCCCTGAGGTCCTTGATCGCCTTGGACTCCCTGAGGTCCTTGGTCACCTTGGTCGCCTTGAACACCCTGTGGTCCTTGGTCACCTTGGTCGCCTTGAACACCCTGTGGTCCTTGGTCGCCTTGGACGCCTTGAGGTCCTTGATCACCTTGGGCTCCTTGAACTCCTTGAGGTCCTTGATCGCCTTGGGCTCCTTGAACTCCTTGAGGTCCTTGGTCGCCTTGGACTCCTTGAACTCCCTGTGGTCCTTGGTCGCCTTGAACTCCTTGAGGTCCTTGGTCGCCTTGAACTCCTTGAGGTCCTTGATCGCCTTGGGCTCCTTGAGGTCCTTGGTCGCCTTGCACGCCTTGAACTCCTTGAGGTCCTTGGTCACCTTGCACGCCTTGAACTCCTTGAGGTCCTTGGTCGCCTTGCACGCCTTGAACACCCTGAGGTCCTTGGTCGCCTTGGACTCCTTGAGGTCCTTGATCACCTTGGGCTCCTTGAACTCCTTGAGGTCCTTGATCGCCTTGGGCTCCTTGAACTCCTTGAGGTCCTTGGTCGCCTTGGACTCCTTGAACTCCCTGTGGTCCTTGGTCGCCTTGAACGCCCTGAGGTCCTTGGTCGCCTTGGACGCCCTGAGGTCCTTGATCACCTTGTACGCCTTGAACTCCCTGTGGTCCTTGGTCACCTTGTACGCCCTGAGGTCCTTGGTCGCCTTGGGCTCCCTGAACACCCTGAGGTCCTTGGTCGCCTTGGGCTCCCTGAACACCCTGAGGTCCTTGGTCGCCTTGGGCTCCCTGAACACCCTGAGGTCCTTGGACGCCTTGATCGGTTCCTAAAAGTTCATCAGATACTAACCGATGCGCAGGTACTAATTGCCCCAATGCATCTTTACCCCAAACAGAAATTTGAGTTTCATTCACTGCTGGTCCGCTTGTGGTAAACACGAATTCAAATGCGTCTAAATTTGCAAAGAAATTCCTAGTTATAACCGCATTTGGTCCCACTACAACTAGTTGTTGTACATATACTGTTCTACTGCCGTTTAAAACAAAACCCTCGATCAAAACAGTAGAAGAATTTACAGAATCTCGGTTATCTATTTTTACTGTGACCAGTTGGGTGGGTCTGACTCCTAGAACAGGATCGTTTGCAATGGGTCCAGTAGATAATACTGCCATTTAGATATTCCCTCCTTTCTAGTAAAAGCAAGCTTTTCTTGTAAACAATGAGGTCTTTCTCAAGATCATGTTCCCTCTATTTTATTTCTAAAACATGTGATATGATTGTGGCTTTACCTCTGTACATTTGTTGAGTTTTAAGACTCTAACTGCTCATCCGCAACAATACGCCGAGCACCAATGATTGTACCACTCCCGTTTTTTCCCCAAACAGAAATATCAGTACTTTCTTCTGCCAAACCGCTTGTGGTAAAAACGAATTCATATGCGTCGAAGTTCGCTAGATAATTTCTCGTAACAACTGCATTGGGGGCTAAAGCTATTTGTTCTAGTACATGTAATGTTCGTAAACCATTTAAAATGAATTCCTGAATTAATATTGTTGAAGAATTGACTAAGTCACGGTTTACCATTTTAACAGTGACCTGTTGGATCGGCCTGACCCCACCAACAGGACTGTTCTCAATAGGACCAGTTGTTAATATTGCCATTAAGTTAACGCCTCCTTTACTGGTTATTAACAATAACTCCATGCAATCAAGTAAAATACTAGGACGAAAATAGAAAAGGAACCTGGAGTTCCCATGTATTATATTAATAATTTGTTAGATATGATTGTTTGTTTACCCATTAAAAAATAAGATATTATTTATTCTGTCATTCGGTCCGATCGAGCCTCAATCTACTCGTTGTTCTCAAGTTTTGGAAATCTCCTAATTCTCTCTCAAGGAAAGGAAATGAAAGATTTGCCCCTTCCTATATCATTCCAAACCATAAAAAAAGCACCCTAAGAGAAAGGGGTGCCCTCATCCTTGTTACAAATACCACTTGCGTCATGCTACAACACTCTTACAGATTTGTTTTTTAAATCCTCAAATTGTTCCTGCTTTTGTTTCTCATTCCATAAATAATGAAACCCCCATCGATTTGCGGTATCCCCTTCTCGCAGCTCTTGCTTCAAAGCTGAAAACCGTGAGTTAATATAGTCAAAACCCAAATATTTATAAATTACTTAAATATGTTAGCAAGCTTTGATTTCACTATTTGACTAGCATTAAATTTACTTTTTATCTTATTAGAACCATTTTTTCCAACAATCAACGCTTCTTCAAAGTGATCCTGGATCCAAAACAACCTCTCAGAAATTGCGTACCCGTTAGGTTCAACTTCAAAATAATCCTTTCCTTCCTCAAGAATAAATCTATCATTTCGGGGGTTTGTCGTAACAAGTACACATCCTGTCGATATCGCATCAACGGCAGCCGTAGTTGGAAAACCATCTAAAGCAAATCGATCCGGAACACTGCAATTTAGAAATATATGAGTTCTTTCGTACACTGACTTTAACTCTTCAGGGGAAAGTAGGCCATAGAATGTATAATTCTTATTTTTCAATAGAAGTAATTGATCTTCCCAATCACCAATTAGATTAAGATGAAAATCATCCGTAAGTCGATTAAATGCATCTGCCATAATGGGGAAACCTTTTCTAATGGCATTAAAAGCACAGAATGTTAACTGTATAGGCATTTCAACTTTCTTCTGTTTGAATGTATATAAGTCGGTATTAATCACAACGGGATAATAAATACTTCCAACAATCGATTCCATAACTTCATTGATGTTTGTAAATACGGTCGAACAATGCTGTCCTGCAATGGAAAGAAACTCTTTTTTTGTCCATGGATCCAGTCCGCCACCAGGGTACAAGGTAGCATGAAGATTAATATTTCGGTCATCTAAGAATGGCTTAATATTTAGATTAGGATTTGCTCCTGGCAAATAACTTCCATCCGGAAGAAAGCCATGCCCAAGCAAACTAAGTGTTAAATTTAAGAAAACACAATATACATCTGTAACCCCCTCAGACACTGCAACTTTCATAAAATCAGAAAAAGGATAAACTTTAGAAGGAAAATAATCATCATTAGGTTCAGTTGCAAAGAACAAAGTATCAGGCCTTTGCTCGAATATATTAAAGTTCTCCCAATATCGAAAACCACTTAGCTTCCATGGAAACTTCGTATCAATTACTGCAAGACGCCGGTTAGTATGCGATTGAATTTGCTGACTAAATATTTCCATACTTTCACCCTTTCTTAAGTTGCTGCTCCCTAAAGCTGTACACCACAGGCGTTTCCCGTATACATATGTGGCTACAATGGCCGATGTTCTAGTACAGGATAGCTGAATCATTCCTACGGTTAGAAAAGCTTCTTAAATTTGTAAGGCTTCCGCTGGTTCGCAAGCAGGTGATCCTGTGGCAGGAACGGCGGGTTCGTCAGGCTGGGAGTGTTTGGACTTCCGGCCGCCACTCTCACCATTCATCATATAATTCTTTAGCTCAATTCATCCCACCAATCTTTTGAACAATAATTTTTTGTGATGAACAACGGCTGCGAATACACGAATTCCAAGCACCGTCATATCCGCTGATTAGGTTGAGGTTTGATCGGACCGATTGACTGAATAAATGTCTAAATTTTGTGGGTAAACAAACAATCATATCTAACAAATTATTAACTCAACTTTCGCACCTAGAAAATCAGCCTAACCCCTTGAGTGAGTAAGGAAAAATCGAATAAATTTTTCCGTATTGACAAAAAACACCTTACTTGTTTGGTATCATGGAAGTGTCAAATCAACCATGCCAACAAGAAAGGTGCGTAACTTTATGTTACAACAACATTCCATGTCTGAATAGACTCGCTTTTCCAACATTTTCGCAACCCTCCAAATGGAGAAATTCTTACAAATTGTGGGGATTTCTAAGTCTTTTAGCTTACCTAGTCCCGCAGTTTTCCAAATCGTCTTCTCACTGGTTTTTGAAGGGTGGCTTTATAACATCCCTGCAGGTAAAGCAGTATGCCTCCCATCAGAATGGAGCGGACACGTTCTGAGAGTTGTACGATCCCCATAACAAAGCCTTTTCACCCTACGGCAGCTATCTAATCAACAGCTACTGTCACGCGTGGAGCTGGACCCCAACCTATTTGATTCGTAAATATAAGCTTTAAAATATAATAAGGCCATGCCAGATCAGGTTATGAGAACCTTTTTCAGCACGGCCTTATGGTTTGACCAACTAATCGTCTGTTCGCATTACTTTGGCTAGCAGCTCATACGAGCGCAGGCGCGCTTGATGGTCATATACCTGAGAGGTTGTAATCAGCTCATTGGCTCTAGTCTGGTCTATAATCCAATCTATCTTTTGCTTGACGGTGTCAGGACTGCCAATGGCTGAATACCCCAGCATATTACCACGAACCGCCTCCTTTTCCTGCTCACTCCAGAGTTTCTCCATGTCATCAACTGGTGGCTTCAGTCCTCCGCTGTGCCCGCGCAGCACATTTAGAAACTGTTGTTCTTGTGATGTAAAGAGCCTTTTCGCTTCCTCATCAGAATCTGCAACAAGCACATTAACACCGACCATCACATAGGGCTTATCCAGTGCTTTAGATGGTCGAAAATTGCGATGATACAACTCTAAAGCCTGTAGCAAATGAGCCGGGGCAAAGTGGCTGGCGAACGCGAACGGCAACCCAAGCTGACCTGCCAGCTGTGCGCTGAATCCGCTTGATCCCAGTAACCAGATGGGAATGTCCAGCCCTTCTCCAGGAACCGCTCTTACTCCCGGAACTGCTCCGCTTAGCGCTGGATTCAGGTAAGAACGCAGCTCATTCAATTGCTCGGGGAAATCTTCCCCAGTACTATGAAGCCTTCGCCGCAGTGCCCTCATCGCGGGTTGATCCGTGCCTGGAGCACGGCCAAGTCCCAGATCAATTCGTCCCGGATAGAGCGACTCTAATGTTCCAAACTGCTCCGCAATCATGAGGGGAGCATGGTTCGCCAGCATAATACCGCCTGAACCGACCCGAATCTTGTTTGTATGTGCAGCTACATGCCCGATGATCACGGACGTAGCTGCACTAGCAACTGCCTGCATGTTATGATGCTCCGTTAGCCAGTACCGATGGTACCCCCATTGTTCTGCATGCTGGGCAAGATCCACCGTGTCGCGGAAGGAATCGGCAGGAGTGCCGCCTTCAATGACAGGTGCAAGATCTAATATAGATAGTGCAACGTTCCGCGTAGTCATTATATATAAACCCCCTGTCAATATATTATTATACGTATTTCCCTCAACGCCTTAATTCTTTGACCTATCAATTGATACGTCAATTATAATAATGTGTCCCGTTATGAATTGCAAATGATTTAAATTTTTAGTTTTTATCAAAAATCAGTTTACTTTTATGATAAGCTCATCTATTATGCAAATATGTGGATAATGGTTATCCACATTAGCCTGGTTATAAATATTGAGGTGATTGCTAGTGCATATGAAAACAGGTGTCGAACAATCTGTCTACGCTCTTCTTCTACTCACGATGCTGCCGGACAAAGCTGTTTTACCTGGGGAGGCCATTAGCCAGCAGTTAGGTGCTTCACCTACTTATTTTCATAAACTGTTACGAAAATTGGTTAGCTCCGATTTGATTACTTCTGTACCTGGTGTCAAGGGCGGGTTCAAATTAAAGAAAAAACCTGAGGATATACGGGTATTTGATATTTACCTAGCGATTGAGGGACAACAAACCCTTTATTCTTCCAGTGGTATATACAACGAAATGCTTGAATTAAAGAAAGACGATCAGTGTTGTTTACTGACAAATTTGATGGAAGAAGCGGAAGCCTCCTGGAAGGCCGTTCTGAAAAGGGAAACCATCGCGTCACTATCCGCTGACTTTTTTAAAGAAGGATATGATGCCAAAATTACTTCTTTGGAAAACTGGATTCAGGAAAAAATGGTCTTGTAAAGAACACTAATTATCAGAGAGGAACATGAACATGAACGATTACTTAGTAAAAGCTCTTGCCTACAATAATCAGGTACGGGCTTATGCCGTGAGAACAACGGAAACGGTAAGTGAAGCCCAACGGCGTCATTATACCTGGCCCACAGCATCGGCTGCATTAGGACGTTCTATGACGGTCGGCGTCATGCTGGGAGCCATGCTTAAAGATGAGGATAAACTGACGATCAGAATCAACGGTGGCGGACCTATCGGCACTATTCTTGTCGATACCAACTCCAAAGGTGAAGTTAGGGGTTATGTAAAAAATCCACAAACCCATTTCGAGCTTAATCAGATAGGGAAATTAGATGTCGCCAGAGCTGTAGGAACAGATGGAGCGCTCATTGTATCCAAAGATATCGGCTTAAAACACCCGTTTGTTGGACAAATCCCTCTCATATCGGGTGAGTTGGGCGAGGATTTCACATCTTATCTCGTCCAATCCGAACAAATCCCCTCTTCTGTAGGAGCGGGAGTTATTGTTAACCCGGATAACTCTATTCAGGCGGCTGGAGGTTTCATTATTCAGCTGATGCCAGATACGCAGGAAGAGGTTATCAGTTTTATCGAGCGACGCATTAAGAGCATTCCAAGCATCTCCGCAATGGTTATGGAAGGTCTTACACCAGAGCAGATTCTGGGTCAGACTTTGGGAGAAGGCAACCTGAATATACTGGAAACCATGCCTGTACAATTTCATTGTCCCTGCTCAGAAGAGCGCGTTACCAATGCCATTATCAGCTTAGGAAATAAAGAAATAGAAGATATGATCCATACCGATGGACAGGCTGAAGCTCATTGCCACTTTTGTAACGCACACTACCATCTCACCAAAGAAGATCTCGAAGGCATGCTGGAAACAAACACCATTTAAATAAGAGCTGTTCCCAAAAAAGTAGGTTTAGCTACTGGGAGCAGCTTTTTTCTTTTCCAATACTTCCGAGGGTTTCTTTATCCTAAACACGGTAGACTTGTTCATGATGTAAGTGATAATGTTATATTATTCCAATCAGTTGAGATGAGGTGCACTATGCTCGAGAAAGATACACATGAAATTTGGGCTTATTATGATGGCGGTGCAGAAATAGGCAGGTTAGAGCGAGGTATCGGAAAAATAGAGCTAGAAAGATCAAAGGAAATCATTTCACGTTATCTCAGAGAGTCTACTCATGTTATTTACGATATCGGCGGCGGTGTAGGGGTCTACTCCTCGTGGCTGGCGGAGCTGGGATACGAAGTTCATCTATTTGATCTATCTTCCCAAGCCATTGAATTCGCTCGTCAGCAGCAACTGAATAAACCCATCATCAGCAAGCTGGAAACTACGGATGCCAGAAATCTCGATCGTAAAGATGAAAGCGCGGACATCGTGCTATTGATGGGACCTTTATATCATTTAACGGAACAGAAGGAACGAGTAAAAGCACTCCAAGAAGCGGCACGCGTCTTAAAAAAAGGGGGAACGCTAATTACTTCAGCTATTTCCAGGTTTGGCTCGCTACTGTGGGGACTATCCGTGTACGGTGAGTGCAACACCATTGTGGAGGAAGATGCGTTCATGGATATGGTCAGACAGGAGCTAACAGATGGTCAGCATGTGCGCCCTGTTGCTTACCCCTCTTTTATCGCGCGCTCCTACTTTCATACACCGGATACCTTGCGTGCAGATTGGCAGGCGGCTGGATTGCCGAAGCCTCGTGTACTGGGCGTGGAAGGTCCAGTCTGGATTGCACCCGGATTTGAGGAAAAGTGGGCGTTTCCTTCCCATCGCAGCCGTTTGCTGGATATAGCACGGCAGGTTGAAGAGCAGGAATCTGTGATCGGTATGAGCCCGCATATGCTTGCAGTCGGTACCAAGTCTTGAAGCTCATCACCTCTACAACTAAGGAGAGATGTAGCCTATGAGAAGACGTAAACGTTACATCGTTAAGTCTGCAATCATTCTGATTGCAGCTATAATCGGAATGATTTATATCGTAAATCTGGATACCTCTTTTAGAAAAGTCGTTTTGGATCGCATGGATACAGCCAAGATTAATACTATTCTCATTAGTAAATCGCCAGACTATACAGACCAATTGGTAAAAGACAAAAATGAAATTCAAAGTATTCTTAATGCTCTTGCTGAAATGAAATTAAGAAAATCCAGTGTATTAGATAAAGGTCTTAATTCTGCATACATGCTCAGTATTTTCGTAGATCACGAAAACGAAAGGGACTTATTTGGAATCACCCTGTATGACCAAAACTATATAGAAATATATGATGAAACCAAAACGAAAAATAAAGTCACTTCCTATAAAATTACGAGTGATTATGATATAGAGTCCATTCGTAAACTATTCAAATAGGCCACCAGATATGTAGGTCATAGAATTTCTTGAAGCAATATGTTGATTTCTTTAAAGAAGGCTTTATTATCCGGACTTCCTCTCATAAGCTTTTGAAATGGCTTCTGTGTATAGACTATTGTAAGGATAGGAGACTTTTCCCAGATAAAATAACTTACAGGAGGTTGTTTTTCTTGATGATCCTTGAACTGGTAGCCTTTATTTCTACTGCTGTCTTGTCTACGTTTTTTTCCTTTCGATACCGCTTGTGGAGACAGCTGTAATGAGAAGTGAACATGAAATGCTTCATACTATTCTTCAATTCGCTCAAGCGGACGAACGGGTGCGTGCCGTGATTCTGAATGGTTCACGCGCCAATCCACATGCTCCACGGGACATTTTTCAGGATTATGATATCGTCTTTCTCGTATCTTCCATGGACAGCTTTATTCAGGAACGTCACTGGATCAACCACTTTGGTGAATTGATCATTATGCAGACGCCCGATGAGCATATGGAACCTACTTCGACGCCCCATGATCGCTTTGTTTTTCTCATGTTATTTACGGACGGCAATCGCATAGATCTTACACTCTACCCTGCGAATAACATCGTCAATTGGACCCGAGACAGCTTAAGTGTACTGCTGCTGGATAAAGATGGACTGGTGGAGCCTTTCCCACCGCCAAGTCTTCAAGATTATAAGACGATACCTCCAACTGCCCAAGTCTATGCGAATTCCTGCAAAGAGTTCTGGTGGGTCAGTACTTATGTAGCTAAAGGATTATGGCGACAGGAGCTGCCCTATGCCAAATTTATGCTAGATCGGCCTGTAAGGGATGCGCTTCACTTGATGCTGGAATGGCATATTGGTATACGAACCGACTTCGCGGCAGATCCGGGAAAGCAGGGAAAATATTTCGAGAACCATCTTGAGCCTCGACTTTGGACGCTCTACATTCAAACGTTTGCGGATGCAGATTATGAACATATGTGGCAGTCTCTTTTGATCATGGGAAATTTATTTAGAGAAGTTGCCTTGGAAGTAGCGAACCATTATGGTTACGAATATCCGACTCTGGACGATCAACGTGTTACGAACTATCTCCATCGCGTAAAAGCTCTCCCAGCAGATGCTAAGGACATTTATTGATAAAAAACCAGTCGGCACTTGATTTATATGTGCTAGGCTGGTTTTATTTTTATACTCTAAGTTATTCGGTCAGAACCCGATCGCCTCTGCTCGCAGGCTGAGAGATAACCAAAAATTCAACATCCTCATTCGTTTCATTAAACATTTGATGAGGTACCATAGGAGGAACCTCACACCCTTCCTGAGATCCTAATTGGATTTGTTCACCATCCACTTCAAGTACCGCTGTACCTGATAAAATAAAGAAAAATTGGCGTGCATGATGATGATAATGTCTGACCTCATGAGTATTTCCGGGCATCCGCTCATGAATAATACTCAAATCCTTATTTTTCACTAAGCGCCAACCATCACATTGATCTCCCCATATATAATGTTCAGCATTATTTTTACTTATTTTCATATTGAACTCCTCCTTTTTGCAATTACAGTTTCATTTTAAATATGGATTCATAGAGCTACAATCTTATTTTAAAAAACGGCGGGACAAATGTAAAAAACACTCCGACTTAGTCAGACTGTTTTTATATATCCGCCTCGATAATTTCCTCCAACTTAATCCAGCTAAAATCCTCTTCCCCACGGGACAGCTTCACTTCTCGCCGACTTGTATTAATCACCGTGACCAGTCCACGCAGCTCCTCATCATCAAATGGATTGAACACTTTTAGCGTAATAGGCTTACGTTCGTTATAGGATACGATGATGGCCTGTTCAATCTGCTGCATTTCCTGATCGTCCAGTGTCGGCTTGCCGCGCCTTCCTTGCTCCTTCATCAGTCTTAAATATGCCTCCCGATGCTCAGGCAAAATCATGCGCGAGCTTTCCCATATGCCATTTCCTTCAAGCTTTTTCCCCATTGCAAGACCCTCCTAAGCTGTTCTAATTACCGGATGCCATGCTAATACATGATCTAATCGAAAAACACGTGGCTGGCCTGTCTGTAAACAGGTGGCTCGTATCAAGCCATTCTGCACACGATGCACCTCAATACGCCGATGAGACAGTTTGCCCTTCCGATCCAAATACACGATTTCCACGATCTGCCCCACGTATTTTTCCAACATGATCCTTCACTCCTTATCAGAACGTTTGTTTGTATTATATGCGAACATGTGTTTGATTATCAATGTAAAAAAATCCCCTGAGGGATTTGACTCTCTCAAGGGAATTAAAATTCATAAGTGGATAGCTTAATATCTTCTTTATTCAAATCTTTCAGAGGATGGACAGGGCCATTCCAATAAGTGAGAATATCAAGCGGCTCATTAGTACCATGTTCTTTTAAAGAAAGAGATAATTCAAGTAATAAATGGGGAAGTTGATAAGAGCTTGTTAAAAACTGATATTCCTCTGGGCTTTCACAGTCTTCTGCTCGATAGAACACAAAGTATCCCTCGGTATGATCCCCAATGAGTACAATATAGCGAGCAAGAAACATAATTTCGCCATTGGCAAAAGGAATGGAATATGTCGAAGCAGAGATCAAATCTGTCTCTAAGCCCTCAATTCGAAGGGTGAGTTCATTGTTAAGAGCATCCATTCTTTCTCTTTGTTCGCTGACGAGTTGTTCATAATTTACAGGGACAAGCCCTCCTTTTTTGATCGTAGCGATCAGTTCGTCTATAAATACTTTTTGAGACAACACTCGATTGCTCATCCTATTCATCTCCATATTCGTGAAAATAAGCATGGAATTCCTGCTTCTACATGTTCAATAATTATGTATTAAAAATCTTGATTCATTAACTATCAAGCAATTTTGTGACTGCATTCACGACCCTTTCCATCTCAAATGGCTTAACAATAAAGTCTTTTGCACCTGCCTGAAATGCTTTTATAATCGCTTCCTGCTGCCCCAAAGCAGAACACATCAAAATGTTGGCTTGGGGATCAAGTTCTATGATCTTTTTAACAGCCTCAAGCCCGTCCATCTTAGGCATATTAATATCCATGGTGATTAAATCGGGACGAAAGTGTGCGTATTTCAAAACAGCATCATACCCGTTTTCTGCTTCCGCAATAACAGCGTGACCTAAATCCAAAAGAATATCTTTAAGCACAGAACGCATAAACAAAGAATCATCCACTACTATAACTGCTGCCAAATTAATCTCTCCAATCCGTTGTCAAATGATATGCACGCCCAAACTTCAATATCGGTGAATAAACTGGTAATATTAATAGAAAGAATCTGTAAAAATAAAAACGCTACCAATGAATTATAAAAGAAATTTGAAACTAGCTACTACAGAATTAGTTTTCAAAAAAACGTTTCACAATGACGTAAATCATTTCTGAAAAGCAAATTACAAAGGACTATATATCTACTGTATCTTGAGCACTAGCCATAAAAGCACAATCTTCTTGGATAGTTATAAAAAAAACTGAGGTCGGTATCATTCCGACCTCAGTTTATAAACTTATTCGTTTAGCATTTCTTATTCATTCAGAGCTTTTTTCAAAGCCTCCAGATTGTTTTTCATCACACCAAGGTAATCCAGGTTCTTCTGTTTGTCTTCATCCGTCAATCCTTCGAGCGGATTCAGTACATCGGTTTTTGAACCGATTTCAGTAGCTACGGTCTCAGCGACCTTCGGATCAACAAGAGTTTCGAAGAAAATCGTTTTAACATTATTTTCTTTAGCGAATTTGATAATACCCGCCAGCTTGTCCGGTGTAGGCTCTTGCTCTGGAGATAATCCGGCAATGGGTACTTGGGTCAGACCATATTGCTTAGCTAAATAACCAAAAGCAGCATGCTGCGTAATAAAGTCTTTACGTTTTACATCTTTCAGACCTGTTTTGAACTCGGTATCCAGCTCTTTCAGCTTGGCGATATAAGCATCAGCGTTTTTCTCATAATCAGCTTTGTTTGCTGGATCGGCTGCTACAAGCCCTGCTTCAATGGACTCCACTTCTTTTTGGGCCAAGACTGGATTAAGCCATACATGAGGGTCCATCACATGATCGTGATCATGGCCTTCCTCTGCATGTGCTTCTTCTCCTTCTTCCTCCTCAGCGGTGCCTTCCATCAGGTTTAACCCTTTGCTCGCTTCAACTACAACACGCTTATCGTTGGACGCGCTACTCAAAGCCTGTTCTGCCCAGCCTTCGACGATACCGTTATAAACAAACACGTCAGCATCCTTTACCTGTGCCATATCTTTGGCGCTCGGTTCCCAGTCATGCGGCTCGGCACCAGCTGGAATCAACGCGGTTACGTTAGCATGGTCTCCAGCAACTTGCTTGGTAAATTCATACATTGGATAAAAAGTGGTGACCACATTCAGCTTGTCTGCTGTTTGTGCCGCATTCGGCTCGGTTTGGGAAGCGTTTGTAGCTGTATTATCAGATTTGGCTCCGCAGCCAGACAAAATAAGTGCTAGTCCCGCAGACAATACAAATGATTTTTTGAACCATGTATTCATATTCATTACTCCTTTATCCATTAGATTTTTTAGTTATTCTCACTGTAATTACACTCACTGACCTGCCGCATTCTGCCGTCGCGAAGCCTGTTGCTTGCCCAGCTTGCGGACCAGCTTTTGTATACCAGCTCCTACAATCAGGAATAATAACAGCACCATGGCAATTGTCCCCCCTGGGGGTGTACTAAGTTCATACGATGCCGTTAAACCCATAAATACGCCGATCAATGCAGTGACCATAGATATCCAGATGGCTGCCGCGAAGCTCGGTGCAATTCGAATCGCCAGCGCTGCAGGGAGCACGATGAGTGAGGAGACAAGCAGCACACCGACAATCGGCATTGCAGCAGCTACAATCATCCCTGTTAAAATACTAAATGCAAATGAGATGGACTTGACAGGAAGACCGTTGGTCTTCGCCGTTTCTTCATCAAAAGTAATCTGATACAAAGGGCGCCGAAACACGAAAAAGAAAATACCTCCGATGACAGCCACAACGATCATCAACATCAGCTCTGTCTGATTGACAGCTACTACCGAACCAAATAAATAAGCGGAAAATCCTTTGTTGATGCTCTGATTCAGATTCATTAAAATAACGGCCGTCGAGAGGCCACCTACCATAATAATAGCCACAGATATCTCACTATATGTTTTATAAGACCTGCGGACGTACTCAACGATAATCGCGCCGATTACGGCAACAATAAATCCGGTTATCGTCGGGTTAATACCTAAATAGGCACCTGCTGCCACCCCTGCCAGCGATACATGCGATAGCATGTCCGCCATGAGAGCCTGACGCCGTAGCATCAGGTATACTCCAAGCACCGAGGCCAGCAGTGCAATTACCCCACCGGCACAAAATGCCCGCTGCATGAAGTCGTAGTGCAGCATTTCCATCCGCCATCTTCCTTCCTCTCAAGCTCAATAATTCGATCCAGATAATGTTGCACTTCCGATAGTCCATGGGTCACCATGACCACGGTTCTTCCATATTCCTTAACCTGTTGATTCATCAGATCGTAGAAGTGGTAGCGGCTTTCCTGATCCATTCCGGTCGTAGGCTCATCCAAAATGAGCAAATCCGATTCCTGAGCGAGCGCTCTTGCCACACAAATACGCTGCTTCTGTCCACCGGACAATTCGCCGATTTTACGGTGACGCAAATCCCACATGCCTACCTGACGCAGCGCCTGCTCCGTCAGATCATGATCCTCAGACCGCATACGGCGTAACCAAGAGCCATGAGTATATCTTCCTGAACGGACAAATTCCAAAATCGTACTTGGAAATCCGCCATTGAAGGCGGCAATTTGTTGGGATACAAATCCAACAACGAGCTTTTTGCCTTCACCTGTACGATTAGACATGAACACCTTGCCCTTCCAAGGCTGAAGCAAGCCGAGCAACAGTTTGAGCATGGTTGACTTGGAAGCACCATTCGGTCCGGTAATGGCTACAAATTCTCCCGAAAAAATTTCAACATTGGCATCCACCAAGTTAGGAACATCTCCGTAGCCAAATGTGACCTGTTCCAATGAGGCCAATAACATGACGCAAATCTCCTTTTCCTTTAAAAAGCCTGGAGCCATCTGAGCAATCATCCTTTGCGCAGATTCTCCAGGTCGTTTATGATCATTAAACCATCTATCGTAATTATTACGATTTGGTAATAAAAAAATAGGCGTTTGATAAACGTAACCTTTACGCATTAGCAAGTTTAACAGTTTAGGCAAGGTTCGTCAATGTTTTGGCAACTCTTTTGTTTGTTTACTTCACTTTGTCCGGGTACAAGCCTGCAGCCAAGGTTTTCAACGCGATCGGAGCGCGCACGCCTTCAGCCGCTGCGGATAATGGCAGGACTATAAACCGTTTGTTTTTGATCGCTTCCACACCAGCCAGCGCAGGCTTGTTCAGAAGCAGTTTCTCTTTATCCGCCAGTGAAGTATCTCCATAGTCGAGAATGACAATGACGTCAGGATTACGGTTCACAACCTCTTCCCAGCTTACCTCAGTAAAACTTTTGTCGATATCATCAAAAATATTTTTCGCCTTCACACTTTCAATCAAAGACGTTAGATAATTGTTGGCAGCCGTAAAGGGCTTGTCTTCTCCGCTGTCATAAACAAACACCTTGGGTGCCTGTTCAACAACACCAATTTGAGTCTGAATGGACTGCACTTGTTCACGCATTTCATTTACCAGCTTTTCTGCACGCTCCTCAACCCTAAAAATACGCCCAATATTTAGTATATCCTGATATACACCTTCTAATGTGGGGCCCGGCTTATTTGAGGACTCCTGTACATAGGTCAGCACCCCTTGTTTGGCTAGCTCCTCACGGGAACCCAGATTTTTATCATTAAAAGCACTCTTCCAGCCCGCATAGGCAAAATCCGGTGCAGCGGCCATAAACACCTCTTTGGACGGATATTGTTCGGCCAGTACCGGGATTTTGTCATATTGAGCCTTATATTTTGGCAAAATCTGATCATCCAAATACGCAGTTCCTACCATAGAGGATTCCAGTCCAAGAGCCAGCATAACCTCAGTCGCGTGCTGGTTCAGTGTAACCGCGCGTTTAGGCGCCTCGGGAAATGCCATTTTAACGCCCATGTTTTCAAGCTCTACCGACGTCTCCTTGGTTGCTGATTGGGATGCGGCAGGTTGCTGCCCGTTTGCGGATGGATCGCTTGTTTGGGCCGTGTTTCCTGCTGCACAGGCTGATAACAACAGCATCATCGCCAAAGCGAGCATAACCAGCGGTAACGCGGGCCTGCTATATTTTTTCATATGTACCGTCTCCTCTTTTATTTGTAGTTATTCTTACCTCATCGTATCGCCTTTTCTGTTAACATCATGGATGGCCTCCTCTCCTGAGAGAATCCGGTAAGAAGGTAATATTCGGCTTTCCGGTTTTTGGATGAATGCAGATTTCTGTCTCGACCCCGAATACACTCCACAGCAGGTCTGGCTGAAGCACATCCTCTGTTATGCCGGAGGCTACCACTTTGCCTTCTTTTAATACATACATTCGATCACAATAAAATGCCGCTAAATTCAAATCATGCAGTGCAGCTAGCGTAGTTATCCGAAGTGTTTTGACCAAATCCAGAATTTGCAGCTGATACCGGATGTCCAGATGATTCGTCGGCTCATCCAAAACAAGAAATTTCGCCTGCCCGGCCAAAGCTCTGGCGATCAATACCCGTTGCTTTTCGCCGCCAGACAAGGTGGCAAAGCCCTGATCTGCCTGAGCATTCATGCCTACCCGCTCCAGCGCCTGCTCGACCAGTTCATGATCGACGACAGTATCTGCTTCCAACAGTTTCTTATGCGGATGGCGACCCATCAGGACGATGTCCCGTACTGAGAAATCAAACGTTTGCGGCGCATCCTGACTCACCACTGCCATTTGTCGGGCTGTCTCTTTATACTTCATCCGTAGCATATCCTGGCCATCCAACGTAACCACACCACTGTCAGGCTTTAGCACACGATACATATTTTTGAGCAACGTCGACTTCCCGCTGCCATTCGGACCGATCAATCCGACTAGCTCCCCTGCTTTTACCTGGAGACAGATGCCGTCGATCAGCCGTTTGTCGTGAATACTGAAGGTCACGCATTCGACTTCTATATTCATTTTTCGCCTCCAAACGAGTAGGAACTACGACGCAGCAGCCACACAAAAAAAGGTCCTCCGCACACAGCCGTCACAATACCAATCGGTAGCTCCTGTGGAGCCAGCACAAGCCGGGCACATACATCAGCCCACACGACAAAAATAGCTCCCGCCAACAGGCTGACGGGCAGTACACCCCGATGATCTGATCCCACTACCAGCCTAACGATGTGCGGAATCATTAGTCCGACAAAGCCAATCGAGCCACTAACGGATACGACTGCCCCGGTTAAAAGAGACGCCACCACAACCAGTAATACGCGGAACGCCTGTACGTTCACACCAAGCGTTACTGCGGTCTCTTCACCCGTTAGCAAAGCATTCAGCGACCGGTATCGGGTCAGAAGCACAGCCGTTCCAACGACTACAATAAGGCTTGGAATGAAAAGCGTGTCCCATTGAGCACCTGCCAGACTTCCCATTATCCAATACATCGCGTCACGAATGCCTTTTTCATTCGGGGCCGTCGTCACGATAAAGCTAGTCACAGCCGACAGCATCATAGACACCGCCACCCCTGCCAGCAATAAGCGGGTCGTCGATATGCTCCCAGCTACACGGGCTAACGCGAACACCATAAGCATTGCAGCTAACGATCCTATAAAAGCAGATAAAGGCAGCGCAAGTCGTCCTAAAAACCCGAAAGCTCCGAACACAATTACCAATGTGGCTGTCACCGAAGCCCCAGACGAGACACCTAAAATATAGGGATCCGCTAACGAATTACGAATTAATGCCTGTATAGTCGCCCCTGTAACAGCTAGTCCTGCTCCTACGATGACACCTAACAACACGCGTGGAAAGCGGATTTCCCAAACGATATATTGCTCAGGCTTGGTCCATGTCACGGGTATCCACTGGTCCAGCCAGGGAAGATGGGACAGTGCAATTCGCCATATCGTCCCCGGTGCGACAGCTACAGGGCCCAGCATGACCGCGAGTGTGACCGAAAGCAACAGCCCAGCAGTCAGCAGCAGAATTGTTGTAAATCCCCAAGTAGGCTTGCCCGCTAGGTGTGCACGAGAATGATGTTGTGATGGATTAGGTCTTGATGGATTAAGGTGACTCGTTCTCGAAGTCATGAATTACTCAATGGCTTTTCGGCCGCTTCCAGCTTTCTCAATTGTTCCTCGATCTCGGAAGCAGAGAAATTCTCACCCATGACAACCGCTACATCGTTCACTGGCTTTTGCGGGCGGATCGGAATGATTTCCAGCTCCCGATAGGCAAATTGAAACATCATCTGACCCTCTGATTCCAGAAACCGCACAATTCCTTTGGCCCGATAAATTTCAGCTGGCAAACTGCGGAACAACTGTTCAAACTCGTAGCGTGGCACAGGTTGTCCAAAAAAATGCGTGTGAACAACTACATGGTCGTAGGAATGATAATGCTCCCCATGTTCGTGTTCGTGGTCATGGTCATGGTCATGAGACTGATGATCTGTATGGTCATCATGGTCATACGTGTGCAGATGATTTTCCAAATGAGGATGTTCACTCTCAATATCAACTGCGGATTCCTTATGTCGCGAAACATCCATACGCTCCTCTCCTTGAGTGGAGAAAAAAATTCCAGCGTCCACGTCACTTCGTTGCGTGCTCACAGTCAAAACATATGGATTTAACTCTTTTACGAGGGCCTGTACTTTCTGTAACTCGCCCGCAGCCAATAAATCGGTCTTGTTAATAATCAGTTTGGAAGCGCATCGAAGCTGATCCTGCATCAAACGAAGCGATTTGCTTCTCTCGTTCCCCGAGGCAAAATCCAAAAATTGACGCGCGTCTATGACCGTGATAACGGATTGTAATATCATAGTAGAATAAATTGAGGCGTCTGTCACTGCATCTACAATCTCCATCGGGTTAGCCACTCCGGTACATTCTACAATAATCACGTCCGGCTTATATTCCTCAGCAAGATTCATGAGCTCGACGCCCAAGTCCCCGCGAATGGTACAGCATATACAGCCACTGAGCATTTCCTTCATGGGTGCTTGTCCATTCACCAAACTACCGTCCAGATTAACATCACCCAACTCATTCATCAAAATGGCTGGCTTGAGACCCTTTTCCTTGTAGTAAGCCAGCGCATGCTGAAGAAGAGTGGTTTTACCGCTACCCAAAAAACCGGATAAAACAACAATCGGTATCATATAACCCCTCCTTGTCTTTGCAACATTTAATATGGATCGTACCTTAAAAATTTCCTTCTTGCAATCATTTATCGGATTTTAATCGTAATAATTACTATTAATGAGTATAAATATATATGAGCATGCTCAGATTTGTCAATATAGGGAGGTGATTCACACACAATCCGGCGGGCATGATTGTCCCCTTACAGGCATAGGCTGTAGATAAGAACCCTTATTCCCAAGGAGACGTGGAATGAAAAACAGTACGCTGTTGAAGATGCTGCCTTTTATGATTCCGTTTGCCTTTCTCATCCCTGTGCTTGTCACGCTATCTCCCCAGTGGCTTCGTTTGTTAGATGTGGGGCAGCTGCAGCCATTAAAAACGGTATTTATGGGTATTTTTCTGGAAGCTGTTCCGTTTCTCCTTATCGGTGTGCTCGTCTCATCCCTTTTGCAGTGGCTTGTACCGGAGACATGGATTCGCAAAATAGCGCCTGCACATCCTGTACCGGGTGTCCTGCTGGCCTCCTTACTAGGTATACTGTTTCCCATCTGTGAATGCGGCATGATCCCTGTCGTTCGCCAATTAATGCTCAAGGGAATGCCTGCCTATATGGGTATCACTTTTATTTTAAGCGGGCCCATTATCAATCCCGTGGTACTGGCTGCGACGATGATGGCTTTCCCTTCCCATCCCGAGGTCACTGCCGTTCGAACGGGTTTGGCTTTTACCGTTTCCGCGATCATCGGACTGATCGTGTATGCCTTTGTGCGAGTACATCCGCTCAAACGGTCGTTACTCTCTTTTAACCAGCAAAAGCAGAACAATCAGACTCATCGGCATAATCGCACATGGCGGGGATTTTTTGTACATGCTGGGGACGAGTTTTTGGACATGAGTAAATATCTCATTATCGGCGCATTATTGACAGCCTGCATCCAAACCTTCATCCCACGTAATGAGATGCTTTCGTTAAGTGAAGGAACGGTCGGATCGTACGCCTTTATGATGGGTTTTGCCTACATACTGTCGCTGTGTTCCACCTCTGATGCCTTTGTAGCCACTGCTTTTTCACATACCTTTACACTGGGTCCACTGGCGGCCTTTCTTGTACTTGGTCCGATGCTAGATTTCAAAGGCACGCTCATGCTACTAAGCACCTTCCGCACCAAATTTGTCGCCATCCTGGCCTTGCTCATTGTTTCACTTGTTCTAGTGGGTTCTATAGCTGCTGAATGGTTATTGGGGAGGTGAATACAAACGTGAATTCAACCTTTAGCATCCGCTGGCAATATGGCATTCGCTCCTTGCTTATGATCGGATTGGCTGTATACATCATCTCATTAAGCCGCACGAATGCACTTCATTACTACCTAGCTCCCCATATGCAAAAGCTACTCCTACTCTGTCCTGTACCCCTCTTGTTCATCGCATTGGCGATGGCATGGCACGGAATCGTTGGGGGGCGGGACGGTGAGGATGTATGTGATTGTGAGCACCCGTTGCCGCAAAGCTGGTTCAAAAAAACACTCGTATATGGAATGCTGCTCATTCCGCTCCTATTCGGTTCTTTGCTGCCCAATCAGGCACTTGGTAGTGATATGGCCGCCAAAAAAGGCATGTCCTTCACGTATCCCAACCCGGACATCCGACGGAAAACAGATACACAGACCACGAAAGCATCCACCTCCTCCCTTTTATCAACTGCATCTTCTGTCCCCACTTCGCCCCCTCCAGAGGGGAAATGGAGTCAGGAAACGCTGGATAAGCTGTTCGTTCCGCCTGATAAGTACAATGTGGAATTCGCCGAACTGGCGAAACGCCTGTATCAGCAACCTATCATACAGATCAAGCCAGAGATTTTTTCCGAAACTATTGGAGCCATTGAATTATATAAACAAGCTTTTGAAGGAAAAAAAGTACAGGTGACTGGCTTTGTGTATAAAGACGACAATCTGCCGGGTAAAGGGCTTTTTGCAGTAGGAAGATTCCTCGTCATGTGCTGTACTGCCGATGCCATGCCCTTCGGGATCATCGTCCAATCCCAGAAAGCCCCGTCCTTTGACAAGGATACCTGGGTGACCATTGAAGGAACACTGCATACCGCACAAAAGGGAAACGCTCCCGTACTTGAAATTCGATCCGAAAAAATAACCGCTGTCGAGCAGCCAGAATCCCCTTATGTCTATACCCAAGCAGACTCGGTAGCTACCTTTGATCGCTTGAACACAACACACTAACCCCGCCAAGGAGGAAAAATGATGAACAAAGTTCCTGTTATTTTAATCAGTGGTTTTCTTGGAAGCGGCAAAACAACACTGCTTTTGCGCCTGTTAGCCCATACCCGCCAAATTCCCCTTCGTGCTGTTGTTTTAATGAACGAAATGGGTGAATATAATGTAGACAGCGCTATAATTTCAGAGGAAATGCCTGACGTAACAGTAGAAGGATTGCTAGAAGGCTGCATTTGTTGCAGCAAAAGAAATGAACTGGCAGGGGCTTTGCATACCCTGCTCAGCCAGGAGCCAGATCTGATCTTCATGGAGACCACCGGGGTAGCCAACCCCGAACAAGTACTGGAGGAGCTTCGCTCCCCTCTACTGGCAGATCAGCTTTATCTGGTTCACAGCATCAGTGTTGTGGATGCTGAGCTGTTCCATGAATACAATAGCCGTTTTACGGCTGATAAAGAACTGGTTCGCACCCTGCACGGACAACTGCGCACCGCAGACTTCATTGTGGTGAACAAGACGGATGCAGCAAGCAGCCGTGAAGTGACGAAGGTCGTCAAAAGCATCCGCAAGCTCAACGATACGGCCAAGCTGCAAACTACTGAATATAGCCGGGTTGACCTTGAACCACTGCTAGAGCCTGTTCTGGCCTCCACATCCGTTGCCGCGAAACCTGTACAGACACCTCAACCAGCACCTGCACAGGTCCAGCCCACTGATGCAGATGCACTGTCTGTCCCCATTCCCGTCAAAAGTTCCGGACGACCCAGTATTACCTCTATAAGTACGCCGTTCAAAGTTATTTCTGCACACAGTCATAGCCACAGCCACGATCCCAACCAGACCCACTCGTTTTCCCATTTGGAGAGCTTAACGCTGCATCAATATTCTCCTCAGCCACTCGAAAAACAACGATTGGAGCGCTTTCTGACAGGGCTAGGCTCCTCTCTGCTTCGAGCGAAAGGTTATTGCGTGCTTCCTCAGGAAGGGACAATGCTTTTGCAATTTTCAGGAAATCACTTGGAGTGGCAGCCTACTGCACTTCCCGTGAGTCAGGGATATGTCACGCTCATTGGGGAGCAGCTCGACAAAGCATCCATTACCGACCAATGGGAACAGTGCTTCATTTCGCTATAAATAACAGGTCTAAATTAAGACAAAAAAACCTCCTGCAGATGCAGGAGGTTTTTTAAAAAGCGATGTTCACAGATTATAAGCATAATCCATGAACACAACGCTCGACTGTTCTTACTTAAGGTTATATTTTTTGTTAAAGCGATCCACACGGCCACCGATATCCACGTTTCTTTGTTTACCAGTGAAGAACGGGTGGGAAGCGGAGCTAGTATCTACACGGATAACTGGGTATGTGTTACCATCTTCCCATTCCATCGTTTCTTGCGAATATTTAGTGGAAGCACTCAGGAAAGTAAATCCACAGCTAGGGTCCAAAAAGATAACTTTGTTCAATGTTGGATGAATATCTTTTTTCATTAGTTTCACCTAATCTTTCATGTAGTTTTAGTTTCAACCTCAAACGTACTGGCGCAATACTCCATCAGTTGGCAAAAGGAACGGTTATGTCCCAGAAAAAAAGACGACAGACCTTAACGGTTGGCGCTCAAGCTCGTAAACGACAAGCAAACGATGCCGCATATATCGCATCGCCCATTGCACGAACGCTCCGGATCTTTCGTCAGCCTTCATCGTTATATAAGCATATAGTGAATGGTCCTCCGGCTCGTCCCAAATGCTGACACCAGCACAGGAGAAGTCGGTAGCCACGTGCTTTCGATTCAAAAGGCAAAGCGTGCCATGTAGCTCAGCATCTATCATACAGCCGTGAAAAAAAGCCGTTCTCTTAGATGCAAGCTTTAACTTTAGACGCTCTGTCCACTGGACTAATTCAAGTTTTCGCCGGTTCCATAACGCAGGCTTTTGCAAACTTAACAGGCTTCGCTCAGGAAGCAGGATAATTCAGGTTGCTATACAGCAGGCCTCAAATTATCTAGTTTCACGATGGATCGTGTACTTTTTCAGACGCGGAGAGTATTTTTTCATTTCAAGACGGTCCGGATGATTTCTTTTGTTCTTAGTTGTTGTATAGTTGCGGTCACCGGATTCGGTGCATGCCAAGGTAACAATTACGCGCATTTCTCTTCCTCCTTAATTGGAATACATGGTATACAATTACAATAGTAATTTTTACGATTAGTTTTATTCTATAATTCATGCTCCGCTTTGTCAACCTTAGAGTCACGGTTTATCGCTTCTTCTACCGTGTTCCAGCGATTACGGTACTGTGCAAGCTTCGGATGAAGTTGTAGTGGTTCGCTCGAAAGCACCAATCTGACATTTCTAATCCATTCTCCAAACGATGCATAGGAAGCGCACAAATTTGCCATTTCAGGACTCATGTACAAAAAAAGTGGGGTCGTATACTTTTCCGCCAAAAAACGAATAGCTGCTTCAATCGGCGTATACTTTTTACGCTTACCTTCCCAGCTCTCAATGACAACAGCACTCAAAGCCTGCTCCCGCTGCCACTCTCCCAGCTCGTCCACCCGCTTGTAATACGAACGTACCGGCTGCTTCCACATTCTTCTGACGGTTTCTTCATGCAGCGGATACAGCACCAGCTTTGTAAAAGATAATGCAGCCCCCGTTTCGGCAAAAAGCTCCAGCTCTCTGGCTGTAATCTGCTCGAACGTATCATAGTAGACCATGGTCCCTTTATGCGTCTCGATCGGAGGCTCATAACCATAGGGTACATATTGAAGGTTTCTTGTCATGCCGGACACTCCGTCCTTCCATAGATGAACTTTTCCTTCTATATTATACCCTTGTTTTGGCATGAGGTTACATCAAATGTTTATCCTTGTTCAACAGCAGGCGTATTACCGCGTGGACCCCTTCGGAATTGCAACGCATAAAGTCCCATCGTCACAAGCGCAATCAGTGCAAGCACCGTAAAAATATTGCTAAAGTTGAACACCTGCACATTAGATACGACAGGATTCAGATGAAAGGACGACGAACTATCTAGCGTTTTGCCCAAGATACTTGTCGTAATCGCTCCGGCAATGAAATTCAGCAGAGATAGCAGCCCCATTCCAACACCAATCTGGTCTTTCGACAAGGTACGAGAAATCGTGTTGGACATGGCAATTTGCATGAAGGTCTGACCTACGTTTCCGAAAATAAGCAAAAACAAAATCAGATACGGAGACGCACCCACAAACGTAGACAAGCTGATAAAACAAATAAACAAAAGCGATACAGCTGTATAGACGAGAAACGAATTTCCTTTGCTATCCGCCAAACGCCCCCCTCTTTTACCCAATAGAGCCGAAGCAATAGCAGCCGGAAACATAACCAGTCCAATTATTGCGGGCGTAAGCTGATTGAGACTGTTCAGAAACTGCGGTGCCAAGTACGGCAATCCAAAGCTAATCCCCGTCCCTAAAAAAGCGATAAGGAGCCCGTATGAATATTGTTTGTTACGGAACAGCTTCGGCTGGATGAATGGGTCATGTGCAGTGTTAATGCGCCATATAAACAGTGCAAACAGCACCATACCGACCAGAAAAAACATCATATTGGTTTGCGAAATCGAAAGTAATAAGAAGGCTACTGTTCCACCCAGCAATAATCCACCAAGAAAATCGAACTTCTGATCCTCTCCACGCTGATCGTCCAAATATTTACGAAAGAACGGCAATGCGATCAGTGGCAGCATGGAAATGACGAACAAAAAACGCCAGCTTGCAAAGCCTGTGATCAAACCGGAAATAATCGGAGCCAGTGCAGTACCTAACGCCAAGCCGATTGCTGTGACGCCCAAAGCACGTCCTCTTTTTTCAGCCGAGAAATAACGGACTGGGACGATCATAGCAGTGGCCGGAATAACAGCAGCCCCTGCAGCCTGAAGCAAACGAGCTACAATGAGCATCCAAAATTGATTGGCCAACAGTCCAATAAGCGAACCCAGTGCAAAAAAGATAATCCCAAACGTCAGCAAATCCTTAAGACGATATTTATCTGCCAATTTGCCGTAGGTCACCGAGCCAACCGCATACACGATCATATAGCCAGTCAGCAACCAACTTACATCGGAAGCACTAATATGAAACTCCTCTCGAATCACAGGCATAACGACATTAAACATAAAAGCGTTCATCACTGAAAAAACAAGTGTGAAAGCTAGCACACGCATAAGCTTATCCGCATTCGGATAAGTTTGTTCATTTATCATTTGGTTGTCTCCCTCTCCTGTAAACCTCTTATCTAAGATCGTAATTCACTGCTTTTGAATACCCCTATCCGGGTAAAATCTCTATATATTCGCTCATGCACGGGCGTCCGCAGGGTGGTAGTCGCGGAGAATTTTTTTAAGCAGGCCGCGCAGCGTCTCCGATTCTCCGACAGATAACGTTTCCCCTACCGAGCTTTTAATTGCCTCAATAGTACGTTCAGCTACCTTGTGAATCTTCAAGCCTTCCTCAGTCAAATAGATTTGCTTCATGCGTGCATCTTCCGGGTGACTTTTGCGTACTGCCCAGTTTTTCTTAACGATCCCGTTAACCAGGCTAGTAACGCTTGATTTATCAATAAGCAATAGCTTTTCCAAATCCGTATTGGTGACTCCAGGCGACATCGCCAGTATATAGAGCGTCTGCGATTGTGGGGAGGTGAGCCCCAAAGGGCGCAGTGCTATTTCAATTTCGCGCCGGGCGGTAGTGAAAATCCATTTAATTAAATACATCGTGCTCTCTTCCTCCCAAGGAAGACAAACGGGATACACCTCGCTTCCCATCTCACTACGAACCTCCATATCTATCTAATTTTAATAGTTTGAATTCCAACTAATTTTAATCAGCTGTCTACTTAGTGTCAATACTTTCGTAACATGATGCTTTATTAGATAGGGTTAATTTTGAATTACAAATTCATCCTTTATGGAAATATAGGCACAATAAAAGACGAGTCCTTTGAAGGAAACCCGTCTTTTACTTCATTCATCATTCATTTCTGTTTTATAGTTGCTTGGTCCGCAGTTTTCACTTGAACTAGCGGATATTCTTCTCCATCAACGGTAACCGTGCTAGCATCATTCAGTTCCAACCGCTGCCAAAGGGTCAATAGCGTACGATAAGGATACTTCTTCAGATCATACTCCGATGGTGTGTCAGTGTCTGTGTCTGTATTTGCTCCATTGCCACTACCCTCAGTAGTAATCTCCGAAGTCAAGCCTCCGTCCGTGTTGCCAGTCACTGCTCCAGATTGATCACCACTTTTTCCACTGGATGTACCCCCACGAGCTGTGGAACCATTGTCCGTGGATTGTCCATCTGCTGTCGTGCTTTTTGTAGTGGCGCTCCCAGTGTTTACATCACCGGATGGATCATTGTTCGCCTTACTGGCTGCTTCCTTGTCGTTCTGTTCAGCAAGTGTAAAATTTTCGTATAAGTGCTCCTGCTGATCCGCACCGACAATGACGAGCTTCTTCGGCTTAAATTCTGCCTGCTCTGTCGATGTCTGAAACGCAAACAACAGCTTGACCATTTTCGTAGTGGACTTGGTATTAGGCACATGTGTCACTATCGCCGTAGGCTCCTTTTTTACGGGCACTGTAGGCTCTACAGGCTGTTGTTGTACAGGCTTCGGAGTGGCAACAGGCGCAGGTGTGTCAGCAGATCCGATCACCCCGGTTGCTTTCAGGCCGCCTAGCGTACCTGCAATGACAATCAGCACGATCCCGGAAATCACCCCACCTTTACGGAAACGACGAAGTGTTTTGACCAAAGGCGTGTCCGTCTCCCGCTTTGCTGCCAAATAGAAATTTTTAAAGGCAGGCTTCGCAGGTTCAAAATATTGACGCCACAGCGTTTTTTTATGCAGTCCCTCTCGTCCTTCCTTTTGGAAGAATAGAAGTAGCGCACGTCGATATGCCGGTTCGAAACCGCCACGTGGAGTAGCAAACTCGGGATGTTCTTCCGACCATCGGATAAAGCGGTACATCGTGTCATTATCCTTCGCCCATTTGCGGATCGAACTGACCAGGCGAGCGAAGTCCAATATTCCTTCTCCCGGCCCGTCAGAACGATAGAATGCAGGCAACAGACGGGCAAAATGGCCTTCCGCAAGCTGCTGGGGCAGCCAGCCATAAGCCCAATCCTGTACCTTTTCTACTTCGCCGGGCTCCAGGCCATCCAGCACCGACGGTTCCGGTTCCTCCGTATTAAACCAATCGTAAGCCGCAATCAATCGCACTGCTTGTCCCTTGAGAGGAGCAGGCAGCTTTCCAACCCACTGCACCAAATCGGGCCGTGTAAAAAATGGAATCTGTACGACCTGATCGGGTGATATTTCTTTTAGCTCTACTTCGGTAAGTAAATACCGATCCGATGCTTCCTGCAAGCGTTCTGTCAATCCAGATTGCTCCAGCGGGGACAGTTTGCCTACGGCAGAGCTGCTGTCCCATTGACGCAAGCGTTGGTGAATGGCCGCCACAGCCTCTACTGGTTTTCTTTCGGCACGCAGTCTGCCCATTAGTGCAGATTCTGCTAAAAGCTGAAAATCGGCATTCGCCGACACTTCGATATACCTACTGCCCCATTCGTGCACAACAGCCAGCAGCCCCTTGGCATCCGGTGTTCTTTTCATCTGACTGTCCATGTAGGGAATGAACAGCATTTTTGTCAGTGCCGGATTACCCAACACTTTCGTAAAATATGCCTTGCCTAAGGATGGATTTTCTTCAATTGTATGATAAATATACGTGACTGCTTCCGTATTTCTGGCAGTATAAGCATTGTTTAGCGAACGGATTAAATATTCCACCAACCGATTTTCGCTGCTGCGTGCATGAACTTTATAATAGTCCTTGAAACTATCGACTAGACCTACATCTGGAATATATCCATCCTTCACCCGATCAAATTCATGATCAAAAAACGATAGAAACAGATCATTCAGCCTCATTTTACGTGGCAGCGCATCGGGTGGCGATAAATAATCAGTCAAGCTTCGTAGCACAGCGATTCGCTTTTCGTTGTATAATGCCCGCTCTCCCTGCTCAATTCTGTACAACGTAATGAGCTCATGATAGCTGGATGGCGTCAAATCACGCCCTGCCTCCATACCTGTCAGCATTTGCTCGGCAAATTTGAAGAAATCATCTGGCGTCTCACCATTCAGCAACGTACGGACAATCCAGTCAAAATACGGCTGTCTCACCTGCTCTGCATCCACATTAAGTATTCGACTATGGTTAGACAGGTCAAATACAAAGTCCTTTTCCACATTCCGATCACCGGGACGCAAACTAAAAGGCTCAACAAACATCAAGTGAATGCCTTTTCTGCTGTTTGGTTCCTGTGCATATGTAAGAAATCCGAGTCTGTTGCGAAATGCATAAGGCAGTGCTGCATATAACACACCAAGCAGTTGCTTGGCTGAAGATCCGACCGCTTCTACAGGAACATTCAGCGCTACATATACCTTTTTGCGACCCGCTGCGGACATCATGACTGCGTATAAAAGCTGTTTGAATACTTCTTCGCTCAGCTGCAATTGAGCCAGCACTGTAGACGGGTCAACAGCCGGAAATACACTTCCACCCGGTAGACGCTCCAATTCCGGTAAATCCGTTCCCTGCTCAATATCATAGGTATCAACAAATGATGTGTTCAGCCACTGCTTATAGTCAGACGGAGATTCACCATGTCCGGCTGGAATCACATAGTTGTGCGTGAAAAAGGCGCTCCGCAGCCCAGTAAAATCCGCGGCCTTATAAATACTGCGGCCAAGCACTACATCCCCGGACTCCGTCCGTACCAGATGTATAGCTTCCGGATAGACGCTTTCCTGCTTCTCGCCACGCGCCGTCAAAGCAGCAGGCGCATCATATACACATAAGGGATGCAGCGCCTTTTTAATAAAAGAAGCATCCAATCCTTTGGAATTAGCCACAGTATCGAAGCCTTCCGTAGAACGAAAAATTCCACGCCGTTCCCGAGTGTACATCTGCTGTTGTATCAAATGAGAGGTAGAATAACTCACTGTGATTCTCTCCCCTCAATGTACTTCAACTTATAAAGCAGCCAAATGAATGGCTCATCCACACGGATCGGACTAACCAACCCTTGCAGCTTTTGCTCCACAGGATTACTGCCCAGCGCGGAAACCGCGAAATAGGCCGTATCCGTAAAATATACATCCATCGTGCCCTTGAACGGCTTATCCACTTTTTCGATGAAGCGTCGAACTTCGCCATCAATGTTAGCAAACTCATCCAAATCCATATATTTGCGATGCTCCATCGGATTAAAAATATTGCTGTTCGTCTTAATGTATGTGCCTTCTTCATCTGCCAACGCAGTAAGCATATCACTTTTGGTCAGGACGACAGCGGTCGGAATGTCCGTTTTCCCCTTTTCCTGATAGGCGATAAAATCACCGAACATCGTAAGTACGACGTCACGCGGTTCATCATATTGTGAGACCCATTCACCCGGCTTATCGCCCAGGTTAATCTTAATGCGCTCCCGAATAGAGCGGATTTGCAGTGGATCGACCATAAAGAGAATACCTGCAGAATTCTTAATATGCTGTCCATGCAGTCCCAGATAGTCCTGATCTACCATTCCCTCACCGGCAACATCAAAAAACACCAGCGTCAGTGGCGGCTTTTCCTCATCCTTAAACACAAACTGGAATATAAAAGGCTCCTGCATCTTTTCTTTTTGTGTCGATGTAAGCAGATCGCCTCTTTCAAATAAGGGTTCCTCATACATGGTGCGGAACTTTCGGCTGATCTCTGCATTGAGTGGCATGCAAGCCGCGTCAAAATGATCGGCCGTAACATGCTGCAGCGTGTGAATCAGGGAGGTCATATAAACAGATTTCCCCGCCTGCGAAGCTCCAATAATCGAAATGATATTGCTAGGCACCTTACCCGCAGTCACGGGCAGCTCGTTATGGCAGTGCGGGCACAGTCGGTGACGCGTCAGCTCGCCATAACGGTCTGTCAGTCCTGTCAGTACATGATCAGAATACAATCGATGTTCCTCAGGAACATCATGGGGATGCAAAATCGCCTCCATATCATGCACACTGTCCAAGCCAAAACGCTCCCGATATTTGTTCAACAGCTCATCTTCACCCAAAGCGTAGTCCTCGTCATCTTCACGGTGATGAGAAGCACGGAATACCACTTCCTCCGGGGAGAATTTACTAAAACAATAAGGGCACACAATATCATAAAATAACGGCCTTGGCGCTGCCTGTGGCTTTCTTCTGAATAAATTGCTAAGAAAACTCATCGGTTGCGGCCTCCTTTCATTCAGGGACTAATTCATATACCGTGCCATATTTCTGGCCATCCGTAAAAAACAGCCGCACATATTCATCTCCCCCCACTTCAACAGCGGGTAAAACATTCCGTCCCGCGGCAAAAGGTGCCGTGAACGGGTACAAGGTTCCATCGTCCCGGTCTGCCGGATAGCCTCCACGCTTCTTCACGTAGCAAAGTGCCTCCTGCGGGACAGGAACTTCGGCTGTCACCTGAATCTGGACGGTTTTGCGGCTGCGAAACCAGCTTTTTTTATGGTGAACCGCATATCTGATTTTAGCCCTCCCGGTGCTCAACTCCAGTTGGTTAGCTCCGTCCTGCTGACGGATCACGTAAGTGTCTCCATCCTCCCGAACAGCCGGATATACGATATACCGCACGCGTCCAATGCCTTCAATTCGGTCACGATAGCTGCCAGCAGCTTTATACTCCTCGCGTGTAAAAAGTTTCAGGCTAGAAAAAGGCGGTAAAACTTCACCTTCATTTTGCCCATTCACACCTGCATCAGCTGATTGTTTCGCAATATATACCACGGCTGCGCCCTCAGGCCACTGCCAGCGTAACACAACCCGGTTGTCGTCAATTTTGTGGCTCAGCTCCGAAATAATAGGATCACCGGGCTGTGCTTCCCTATACTGCATAAGTTCCAGCCTCCCGTTCTAAAATCCACTGCTGCGTCGATTGCGCGTCGGGGCTTCCGGTGCCCCTCTCCGGCGTCCTGACGGCGCACCCTGACTTCCTCCACCGGAAGATCGGCGAGTATTTTCCGCAATCGGCAGAACAAGCGAAAAGACAGCAATAAGGGCTGCCAGTACGAGCGCTGCCACCAAGCGAATCATCAAGTCGCCTATAGGCGAGCCAGATAATCCCTTTTCCAAAATAAAGCCAGCGAGCAAGCCTGCCGGGACTCCTCCAATCGCAAAGTTCCGTGCGAGAAAACGGTTATCGAACATCAGCCCAAGAGCTAATCCCAATAGAGCGCCGATAATGACTAGAGCCGTTACGCGATAAATGGCAAAATACAGACTGTCGGCATACTCACCTGTCCGCTCCGTTACCAGTGTGCGATCACCGATTTTGTTGTATATTTTACCAAACGCCTGCGTAAGTCCTTGGGCATTGGCTACATTAGAATAAGTTCCGCCTGTCAGGTCAGCAATATTTTGCAATAAGGCTATACCATCCGACTCTGCCAGCTTCAGCCCAATCGTATTGATCGGAATCTGGCGGGCGATATAAGGAGCCAATGCCGTCTGGGTATCCAGCTCACTAAAGCCGTCAGAGAGCATAATAACGAGAGAACCTTTTTCTGCATTGCCTTGGGTTTCAATCTCCTTGATCGTCTCGTCCAAAGCAAGCCCGATCTCTGTACCGCCTGACATGATAGTCTGCATACTATCAATTTTGGAATTAACCGCTTGCTTCTCTGCATCTGTGCGAATTGGAGTAAACGGCTGAACCAACTGCGCAGTAGAATCAAATGAAACAATGGCTACCCGCTTGTCTCCATCCATTTGGCCGATTAGACTCTTGGCAGCCGTTAGGCGTTCATTATCAGGATCTGTTTGCTGCATACTCCCGGAATTGTCAATCACAAGCACGAGGTCCTGTACGCTCTTGCGCCCTTCAGGATTAACCTGATAGCCCAGCTCCAATAGCAGGCCTGCCACGAACAACATCACCAGCGTAGCAGGCACCAATAACTTCCAGGATAACCCGGAGTAGCGCTGCCGCCATGAATGTCCATTTAACTGTGGCGAAATCAGTTCGCCAATCAGACAGCCTAGGCCAATGCACAGTGCCATGATGCCAAAATACAGCCCGATTACGACGATATGCGGCCAGTGCCCTATCAATTTGTGAAGAATAAGCTCTCCCAAGATGAAGCCTACTACAGCGCCCAGCAAGCCGAACAGCAATAGGAGAACGTTAAATTTTCGCTGCTTCATAAGAATCATTGCTTCCTTCCATCATTAAAGTAGGATGAATATGTGGCTACCGCAATTCCGGCAACCGGTCCACGTCGATTCCGTGAAACACGAAACCATTCGCAGTATATGTCTCATAATACGTTTTGCCGTTGCGGTAAACCATCAGATCCTCCAGATGGAAGCCGCCCATCAAATGCAGCTTTTCCACCCCGCTGCTGCGACGCTCATGTACAAAACCCAGCTTGTAAATACGCGAAGTAATGTCCACATCCATAGCGTAAGGAAGAAATTCACCTTCGTAGTCACCAAAGAAGTACTTTTCTTCATACCGATGCTCATGGGTATAGTCGAGCAAACGTACGTTAATTCCGCCATGTTCCTCCAACGTTTGATACAGTTTTTTAAACAACTCATCCTTCGGAACGACCAGCCGATTTTCATATGCAGCAGCTACATTGGCACGCCGCAATAATTCTTCTTCGAAGGTCTGATTAAACGGCTGTGAACTGAGAATCAAGGTTCGACAGGTCTGCGTAAGTCGATCCACCAATGCGGACAGGCCCTCGTCCAGCAATCCGGATACAGGCCCCATATGCCGGGTGTCAAAGAATATAGATTTGCCCCGCTTGCTTTCCAGCTCACGCATGACATCCTCTGTCACACGCTCGTAATACTCGAACAGGTTTTGACCTGTGTAACTATCGGCCTGCCGAATACTGTCCGTTGCAGCTTGATGCAGTTCACGCTCCAGGCTGGAAAGCTGTACTGTAATATGCTTCGCCTGTGCATGCCATTTTTCTAGTGCCAGTTCATAGCGGCGAAGCAGCTCCAAATCGGCTTGAATTCGCAGCATGTGCAGCTTGTGCCCGTAAACCGTCTCGGTCAGGTAACGAATCAAGCTGCGCACATTATGCTTATCCATGAGTGGCAGTCGTTGAAAAGGCTGGTCCTCCACCCGCCCGCTATACAGGGTGTCTAGTTCAGCGGTACTAATCTGCAAGTCATTGGACGTATCCCGAATCAGCCCCCGAATAGCCGTAAGCACATTCCCAGTTTTATTTTCATCCGTCCAGTCTGTCAACTCGAATAAGCCGATTTCAGGATATTCCTTAGCAGCTGCATTCACAGCCGACTGCAGACCTGATTCCGCCTGAAAATCTCCCAACCGTTTGTGCACAATCCGTTCACAATTATCACGAAAAAAGGCTTCGCAGCCCTGACCAAACAAGGCTTCCTCCGCCTCACGTAATGTCATTCGCTTCAACGAGCCGTAGCTGACTCCGCTGGTCATCAGTGCGCTCATGTCCGTGATCGCTTCATTACCAGGAACTAGATCATTTCGCGTGCGACCGCGCTCAGCAGCATCTAAACCAAAATAATTCAGCTTATCGCGTATGTCCCACTCCTGCTCAGTTCTCATTCGCTCTAACAGCTTCACATAAAAGTGATACAGCACCGTAAGTGCGATTGAGTGGTTAGGGCGGTTGACTCGGGAAAATCCAGCCGACACATAACCCTGCCGCCCGGATTCCGTCATGATGTTGTTTTTAAACGATGTATTGTTGTATCCCCCATCCTGTGACCGATAGGAATCTCCTGCCTGATAGCGGTTTTTAAGAAGCTGAATGTGGCAAATGATGTCACAGCTTTCTCGCAGGCTATTCGGCACCGTTACCCCGCGTTCGTTCTTGTCGGACAGCACATAGACGAGATCGAACAACGGTGATGGAGCATGGGATACTGGAATGGTCAATTTGTCCTCGGTCATATGAAGCGGTGCCGTAAACGTATACTCCGGACTCTGGATATAGTCCAGCTCTCGCATGAAAGCAACGGACGTTGCACTACTGTAGCCAAATTGGACAGCCTGATCGCTTTCATTCACCAACACATACAGATCCATTTGTACCGATTTAAAAGACTGCGCAAAAATATACTCCGCCAACAGCGTAACTTCAGGGATTAATACGTTCATGGGGTCATCCGCTATCGTCAAGATCGACAAATGAACACGCTCGAACGAAGAATACAACCGACCGTAATCTGCCAGATGTCCACTAGCCCGGCGCAACGCGGTGTTTAGCTCAATTAGCTGCGATTCATGTGTATAAAAAGCCTGGTGCAAGTCACGGCGTATCGTTTGGTGGCTACTTTCCTCCGGTACCGCTATCGTATGAACAATAGCATCCACCGAACGATCTACAGCCGCATGTTCTTCCTGCGAGCGGATCTGAATATACGTTACTCCCGTGCTGTTATCCCACTTGGTCTGGTTGATATCTGCAATGGTGTTCATCACTGAGTTCATATGATCACCGATAAAAAGAAACACGGACGGGAAATGGATGCTGCTGCGCCCATCCCCGCTCCCGATTAATTGGTCCTCTGCGGCTGCATAGTCAGCCGCATAACGTAACAGCTGCTCTCTCATACTTTATTTCAACTTTCTGCGGATGTCGTTTAATTTTCCAGCCATTTGAGCATAGAATGCATAAAGTTCCGCTCCATTAGCCAGCTCCACCTTTTCATATTCCAATTGATTACGGGCCTCTGTATAAGTCGCAGCCAGTTCATCCAGCTTTGTCAGCAATGGTGTAATATCCTCAGATGAAGTCAATACAGCATCACGGCGATCCGCCTTGCGCATTAGAGCTGCAAATTTCTTTTCTTCCAAACCACGGAAGTTTGTAAACACTTCAAACTCCACATAATTGCGGCTCTTCATGACATTGGCAAACGGCTCCCAAGCCTCTTCCTCTTCGTCACGATCATAGACGTACAAAGCACCCTTTTTCGTAATCGTGTCTGTATAGAGTGCCTGAATGAACTGATCCAGCCATTTTTCTTCATCCTGATATTTGCCCAGCAAAGCTTCCAGTTCAGCGGCTTTCGCTTCAATTTGTGTATATTTCACCAGTTCTTCACGAACCACCTGTGTTAACTCTGGTGAACGAATCAGGTTTTCCTTCGCCATCTCTTCATTGATGCTGCCAAAGATGTCCTTGCTTCCGGCCTGCTCCAGCCCTTCAGCCAGTAGACGTTTCAACTCAGACCATGCTCTTTTCACCTCACCCAAATTCGGCTTGGATTCCTGCAAGCGCATATCGTAGCCTGCTAGCATCGCATTCAGATCTAGCGCATGTGAACGGATTACAGTGAAGCGGCTGCTCGTATTCTGATCGACATCCTTTTCCCGAATCACGCCAAGTGACTTGGCACGGTCAAAATCATTACGAATGCGAGCATTGTAAGCTTGCACACGCGAATTGACGTAAGTTTCGCCCCATGACTTTTCAGGAATCGGCGACGGCAGATTAGTCCAGTTGTTCTGACCTGTTTGCACCAGATGGCGGCCAATACCTTCGCGGTCAAGAATCGTTTTTTCATAGCTTTCTTCATACACTTTGAGCGGCGTATATACAAACAAAGGAACACCATTACGCGTATTGAGCCAGAAAATCCGGTTACGAACTTCACTCTCTTTAATAGTAAAGTGTGATTTGCCAATTGCATTATTTTGATAATTGCGAACGCCTTTCAGGATATTAGGCGACTGTACAGGTACTGAAACGAATCCCCATGACGGGAAGTACAAGTTGCCAGAGCTATTGCTCAGATGGAATACAGGTACAGCTTCCTCATCCAGTTTGCTCGCAATGTAGCGCTCCACAAATTTTTCAATGGCTTCATCTTGCCCGTATTTCATGACGAGGAAATCCTCCATGGAACGGGTAATGAGATCACCGAACTTATCAGTCAAGAAATTGGAGATTGAGCTAATGATGTCCATATCCTGATCCTTCACCCATTGATCTGAATTTTCCAGCAATTCTTGGGCAAAATCACGAATCAAATCATCACCGTTGCGGTTATCCAGCAGCTTGGTCACAACTTCAGAAATATCCGGTACACTTACCAAATTCCAATAGTACGTTTTGTTACCTTTGTGATCGGACTGTTCCTCGCCGTTAATCAGTAGATCGCCGTTCTTCTCGAAAATTGCGCTCAATGCGTTCAAAATTTCAGTAAATACATTATAAATGCGACTATTTTCCTTGTTCAACAGGTCATACAGGTCTTCATAAAATTCAATGAGCTGCTCTGTACGTTCCACATCAGCACGCAGCCAATATTCATTAATTTTCGCTTCAATGTACGCATTTTTCTTTTTATCCTTGGACACAAACGCGCTCTTGGCATCGCCCAGCTTTTCGTTCGCCTGCTCACGTGCCCATTCAATGTCCGTTGGAATACGGTGCAATGATTCACGCAACGTCTCAACATATGAAAGCAGCATTTTCAGCAAGCTAAATCCTTTTTCAGTATAAATCATGCGGGATACATAAAACGGCCCTTGCTCAGGATGCAAAAACATCCGGCGGATTTGGTCCGTAAACTGTCCTGTAATTTCGCCAGGAAGCTGTTTTTTCGCTTTGATATACTCTTCGCGGGCACGCGTCAGGAACGTTTGCTCCAGCTCGGTGTCCATATTGACAACTTGCATTTTAACGACATTGCTATAACTTAACCGTTCACTGTTTTCAAAGCCCGGAAGTGGCTCAGGTACACGGGATTCAAAGTTTTTGATCATGCTATCCATATCCACGCCCAGCTTGCGGGCAAACTTCTCAACATCCTCTTGATTTGGCGATTGCTCGAACATTTTGGACATTTTGCCAAACATTCGATAGGCCAGATATGTCGTCATTTCCTCCATTGGCAGCACCGCAGAGGAGGCCCCGATAATATTGTAATCGTAGTTTGCCGGATACGCCTTATTCATTTGTGCGATGTTGGTACGGATATTGCTGATATAGTCATGAATGGCGAACTCTTCGCCCGACTGTTTTTCCTCACTCGCCATAAAGTTAGTGATGTTCTCAGCGGTGACATTCATGCAGTAATCATAAGCATTTTCCAACAGCTTGCCTTCCGTATTCGTGGCCGAAATGAGGTGGCACAGATTAAACGGCGGAAGTGGCGAGTTCACGGTCAAAATGTTGCCGTACTGCTGCTTAAAACGTTCACCACGGCTGTCTACATTCATCCAGTAGTCCAGCTCTTTCAGTGCAGCATAGCCGTTCTTTTTAATATATTCACGGGTATGCTCGCTCAGGCTTTTGTTCGCCAAATTAATATCTGGTGTAAACAGATAACCTAATGTATTTACACGGTCTACACCTGCAGAGCCATAGTCACGCTCAATAATTCCTCGGACGATATATGAGATATCGAGGAAGGTACCGCTTCCTGTACCGCCGGACAAACCGGACAGCAGGAACACCATAAGCTTCTTATTGGTGCCTTCAGACAAGGTTTTGATTTTTTTGTCAATGCTTTGTACGACCTGATTGATTTTGGTGAACAGCAGCAATCGTCCTGCCTGCCGCACCCCTGCCGCACCGTTCATACCATCGGTAATGCTTAGCTCGGGAGACAGCCAATCGGTAATGTACGGCTCTAGAATGCTGCGGTTTTGCAGCAATCCGCCGATCTCCGCATTGGATAGCAGTACAAACTCATTGATGGGGTCCAAACCAATCCCCTTGTATTTTTTGTTGCGGTCTTGTTCATTCGTTTCAAAAGCGAGAAATTCCACATTGTCCGGTTTATCGCTCTTTTTCTTGGAGATCGGATCTGCTGGAAGCTTGAATCTGCGGTTAATTTGATATTTCAAGCGGAGAAGGGCATCAATTCCCGTGCCTCCGAGTCCGATAATTAAAATAGGATTATCAATAGTATCAACTCTGATCTTATCGCTTACGATCCCTCCGCCGAGTGATACGTCTAATTGTTGGATATGCTCTCTAACTACTGGTTTCATAGATATGACCTCCTAAGGGTTCGTTTAGCTGTTTACTGAAATAAACTCCAGTAAAATGGTTTTGTCCACACTGGCTAACGGGATGGTCAGACGATCACCGTTTTTGAGTTCAAGACCGTTGCCTGTGTCTACAGCCCGCCCGGATTTTTCAATCGTAATCTCGGGGGTACTGCGCACAATGATACGATCCTGATTGGCTGGTGTGAACACGACCTTGTCGGTTCCAGCAAATTCCGGTGCCAGTTGCAGCAACTGGTGAAGATTAAATTTGCCCCGGAAGGTGTTCAGCTTCTTGTATTGCGGATACGTTTTTTCGCCAGTGTTCTCATCCCGGATTTCCAGTACGATTTGACCGACAAAGCCGCGGTTGGCCTTTTTGACAGCCTTCCAGATGAAATATGCGGCAACCAGCAGAACGAGCAGTCCCAGCCCTAAAAGAATGAGTGGCATTAGCCTGGACTTTTCAGCAGGTGTTGTTGGCTGCGTCGTGCCCGTATTTGTACTGCTCGTCGCCCCTGCCTTAGCACTGATGGTTACAGGCTGTGTTTCACGGTAGAAGCTCTTCTCCTCTGCTCTAACGGTTAGTTCGTAGTCATGCTCATCTGGAATCGTATAGGAACCGGTAAAAGAATCCCCTGCATTGGTTAGCGGAACCTCATTCGTTGTACCAGAATCCAGATCCTTGACCTTCAGAACAGCATTCATATTCGCATACAATTCCTGATCCTGAAGCTGCTGGCTATTGCTCGTCAGGTAGGAACGAATTTGAACAGCATCGCCTTTTTTGTATGATTTGGCTGACGGTGCGTCCATTTTCAGCTCCAGATCATAGTTAAACACCAGATTAATATCAATCTGATCCTGCTGGACTCCCTTGACTTGGAGCTTCCAGTCACCAGCCACAGGCTTGAGCAGTTTAATCAGCGAGTAGCTTTTGGACTTGGACAGCAGCACATCGCTCGAAGGAATCGGCTTGGCGTTGCCCGACGGGTCTATCAGTCTCGCGTCCACCGGTTTTGAGGACATGATCGAAATGTTAGCCTCCAGCACACTATCGTTCGGTACGGTTACCGTAACATCCTGATAGTCGCCGTTTGCCGTAATGGACTGCAAAGGCACCACTTTCAACTTCAAATTGCTGGCGAAAATTTCACTCAAAATGTTCGGCAGGTCATCCGCTGAGCTTGTAATAAAGGATTTGCCGCCCGTTTGCTGCGCTATGTCGGCGAGCTTGTTTTTATTCAGCTTCCCATCTGCATTCAAGCCGATGGTGTAGATCGGAACGCCGCTATTTTTAGCCTCGGCTACAGCCTGTGCCATATCCTGATCGGATTGGCTTTCGGTTCTGCCTGTCGTCTTATTAAAATCGTTGTTACCGTCGGCCAGCATGACGATCATAGGCGCATGTCCAGCTGTTTTACCATCTTGCAAAATGCGGATCGCTTCCTTGACACCTACGGAGGTGTCAGTATACGCCCCCCGGTTCAGTCCGTCAATAAACGTCTTCAGTTCTTGCTTATCCGCTTCGGATGTAATATTAAGCAAGGCTTTCTCGCGCTGTACGACATCCGTATACGCTACAATCCCGACCTTGTCATTTTGCGTCGACAGCATATCAATGAACATTTTCATGGCTTCATTGCCAATTTTCCCAGGATCACTGGTGTTCATTGAATTACTTACATCGACGACCAGCACCGCATCTACCTTAGAAGCAGAGGGTGAAGCGGCATTCGCCGTCTGTGGCTGCCATGCCAAAATCGAGGTCATGATCATTGTACATATGATTCCGATGACCATAAACCATTTTCTGTCTCTACTAAACATCGCTTGTACCCCTTTGCCGGTTAATTCTCATTCTAAATTACAGTTGTACTCCCCTACTATTAAATTATAATGAGTTTTACATGAGCGCCAGCTGAAAATACTGCCCGAATGGTCTGAATCCAACCCAAAAGCCTGTTGTACCGCGAGATTTTACCAATATCCAGCAGTAATGATATAATTATACCCCAACAAGGGCAATCGGGCACCAGCCTTCTCCTTTATACGACAAAAATGACAGTAGCGAAACCCGCCCATGTAAAATATTGAAGTAAAAATCCAAGTAGAAAGAGGAAGTACACTATGATCTCATACGGATGTCTGGCGATTATGTTTCTTTTTGTCGCCATCAAATCACTAATTTACTATATACATAAAAAACGCGCCCCGTCGATTACACAAATCGACACCGAGCTACTGGCACTGCTGAACCGGAGAAGTGAGCGCAATGAATAGTTCCAAACAAGCTGTACAATTTCGCCCATTTACCCGCACAGAGCACGCCTTCCAAAAGCTAAGAGTCTGCAAGCGTTGTGGGCAATTTACCGCCCTTTGGGAAGAAAAGTGCACATCATGTGGTCGGGATACTCTAGTTCCTGTAGAGCAATATGCCAGACTCAGAGCCAAACGTTATTTTCGTAAAGACCTTACCGTCAGTGTCATATTGCTGGCCGCTACTGTCTTTTTCGGCCACTCGCCGCAACAAATGCTTTTGTGCGGTATCGTCGGTGCGCTTCTTCTGCTGCCCTTGGTTCTTCTACAGCAGAGTATTTATCCTTATGAACAGCGTAGGCAGCTTATACGTCTGTTCAGAGGTCGTATAGGACAGATCCAGGAAGGACTAAACGTTAATCATAAAAACGCGGTTGCCCTGCGGCAGCTCAGTGAGCGTGTCTCCTATGAAATGCTGCGTGAGATGGCTGTACTCATTCACAATGATCGGATAAGGCTCCAGCAGGTCGCCCTGCTGCAATCTTTTGTTCTCCGTAAAGACATGGAATTAACGCTTGATCCTCTCCTGATCAAGAGCTTCGAGCCGCTTATGGTCAGATATATCGGAGAGATTGCCAGACTCAATCGTGAGCTGATCAAGGACCGGACATTCCGATACGTAGTCTTTTATGAGCGCCGTATTCTGGAATTGGCAGGAGGCGAAGATATTCTCGTCCGCGTAGCCAGTGCAGCTGTCCGTAAAAAACGCTACGTAGTTACCCATGCTGCTTTCATTTCCAGATATGTACGCAAACTGCCAAAGGAACGAGTCCAGCGTTTATATCATATCATTCAAGAGAATCCGTTAGAACCCTTTGGAGATTTGGCCGATGAAGTAAAGATCATGTACCTGATGGAGCAGTATAAAAACTGATCTGTCCTAACGCCTTCTATATATGACGTCATTACCATGACAAACCACTGCAATAAAGCAGCAAAAAACCGTCAGGATCGCCAACGTGCCTCCAGACGGTTTTTTTAATTATGGATTATTATAATATTGTTATCTTTTTTATTGGCCTTGCAGTTTTTGCTGCGCATGTCTAATGGAAGTAAAGTTAAAAGCACGCACTCCCTTGCTATCATACACAATAATCTCTTTATTCAAATATGGGTGTAGACCATTAAAATATCCAGGCATAATCAGTCTGCGCATAAATAGATTTTTACCCAGCATCCGTGGTGAATTGGTCGCTACGACAAGCATTTGCTGGGTTGCAGACCATGGGCTAGGTTGAATATATGACAGACAATACTCGCCTGGCGTAAAATCGTCGCCCAATGTATACCCTTCCTCCGTACATGTAATTTGCAGCTCGGCTTGATGCTTCTGAAGCAGCTCATGTCTGGACAAGCCCGAAGTGATACAAATCACGTTGCTATCAGCCAGTGCTTCCTCCGTAATGTCATTGGAAGACACCACCGGATAATGAACACCAATATACGGATTCCAAGTTGCTGTTCGGGGGCTAGCCAAGGCGTTCGCTGTCCGTTTCACCGCCTGCTCTTCCTCCGATGTAGCATAGCTGGATGGAAGGACAATGTGAAGACGATCCATATACACGTCAAGCACACCCATTCCATGGCTCAAACCGTTTCTTCCCACGCTTTTCGAATCCACAATTTTCTTTGTGGCATCCGATTCTTTTGTAAAGCATCCACTGCTTTCTTCCTCCCGTTCAGCGATCAAACGGTATTCAGGTGAGGGACGTTTATGTGACTGTGTTTTAACAAAGCGAAAGCGGCTGTATTCCCGCAAATCCAACACGAAAATACGGGCTCCAATACGAACCTGGGCCAACTCCAAGGGCATGACCTCTTGCGAAAGATGAATGATAAATTCTTCGGCGTGAACTGCCTCGATATCCAACTCACCTGTGGCACTCATTTCACCGTACAACTCGGCATATTCCTCATTTTCTTCCATTCGCGTCAGTTCCAGCCAGTAAGCCCGGTTATGTCGGCCCCGTTCCGTCCGATAGGCAATACGCTGAGGTACGGCATCTCTTTTCCATTGCATAAGCCAACCCAGCACGCCGTCCAGAAGTCTCAGCTCATGCGTATCCCAGTGATTAGAATGCCGTTCTACAACCCCTTTAAAATGATCTGAGGGAAGCTCTGTTACAGGGGCTGTGTATGCTTGTTCAAATAAGTAATCCTGATCTCCGCATACATTCAATATTGGCATATTCAACAGATTTATCAGATGCTTGGGATGTGGCGCTCCAGAGATAACCGCAATTGCCGCAAACCGAGAAGGATAAGCCTGTGCCATTGCCCAGGCAGCATATGCTCCGTTCGAATAACCCGTAAGATAGACCCGCTCTTCGTCCACTCGGTATGCTTGCAGTATGACATCCAGCGCCTCCAAAAAAGCAGCTTCTCCAATATAACTACCCAACGTTACACCACGGCACGAAAAAGTAACAAATATAGCTTCCTCTTCCCAGCCTTGCCCAAAACCTCGATTCTGAAAATCCGGCAAGCCCAGCTCATATCGCTTGCCTGGCATCAGGACGATCAGAGGATACTGTCGGTCAGTCGAGTAGCTTCTGGGAAGCTGAATGGTATAGCGTTGCAAACTATTGTCCAAACGGGAGACAAAGAATCCTTCCCCTATTCCGTCATTAGATAAAAAGATGTGTTCCTCTTGAAGTAAAGATGGGGAGTGTGGCTGTTCGGTATGTCCACACGTGAAGATTTGTTTTAATAGCTTGATATATTCACGTACAACCCGGTAATCCCAGATTTCAAAAGGATCTTCCGGCAAATCCGTTAACCTTTTTAATTCTTCAAGCAGGCCCTCTATTTGTATTTTCTGCGCAGAATGAAGAATATCTATAGCGCGGGCTTGAATGTATTGGTCATACTCTTTCTGCAAGCCCTCCACGACGACTGACAAAGGCCGCACAAGTACCGAATACACAAAATGATGCTCCACAGCCTCATGATCCCGATATGTAACAGTGAAGTGCAGCATTCCCGTATTCCTGGCCTTTTCCTCATCCCAGTCATAGCTTTGCTCCTGCTCCCAATGTGCTGGAAAGCGATCCAGCTTCATGCCCTCATCATCCGTTACCTCGACCCATAACGTTTGATCTAAGGGAAGATCTATCCGATCCTTACGCAGTAAATAAAATAAGATCGGGCTGTCTTCGCCCTCCCTGCCAGCACTTTCTTCAACCTCTAGCCATGCCATATGAAAACGTATATTACGCTCTACAAATTCTCGATGCAATTCTGTCACATCTGATTCGTCGCATACCTGATTTCCACTGATACGAATAGAGCGGGCCTCCTCGGGAATAAACGCAGCAATGATAACTACCGTGTGATCGCCTTCCTCCAGATACAAGCGAAAAGGACCGGATTCCGCATATACAAGTGTGCCATCTATCCATATTTGTCCCGTTCCTTCAAAGGGTCTGAAAATCACTTCCTGTGCAGCCATACAACGAAGATTTGAAACCAGCAAAAGCCTTTCTTGTTCGGCCAAAGGCGGAAAAACACCTAGATTCAGTTCCGCAGTCCGAGGGTCCAGCTCGGTCAATAATCGGCACGCTGCCTTTCCTCCGGCTGAAAGCTCTACTCCTTCTTCACCACAAGCCTTTTCCAAATTCCAATCCTCATGGGCAAAATAACTTGACCATTCCCTGCCCACACCGCAATTTTCCGGAAGCTCGACTGGACCGACTGCATAAGCAGACGCCAGACGTACCGGATGATCCGACAGCACAGTAGTTGCTTTTTCCAGATGTGTGAACCTCATAACATTCCCCCTCCAGGTTTTTGTTTCCTCAGAGACGTAGTCGCGGTTATATTCCGTTTAACATTCAATTGAACTATATAAAACTATTCGTTATTACCTCTACGTACTCCTCTGTGCTTTTCAAAAAAGAAGCTATTCTCACAACAAAAAAAGAGGCAGCTTCTGCCACCTCTCTTGAACATTACACTTATTTTCTTACAATGCTGCCTGCAAGTCTTCAATCAAATCTTCCAGATCTTCAATCCCAACCGAAATCCTCACCAAACCTTCGGTAATGCCTAACTCTGCACGACGTTCTACCGGAATAGAGGCGTGCGTCATACGTGCAGGAACGCTAATCAAACTTTCAACCGCTCCCAAGCTTTCAGCCAGTGTAAAATATTTCACCTTTTTCAGAAGTGCAACCGCGTTAGCGTCGCTACCTACATCAAAGGAAATGATGCCGCCAAAGCCTTGAGCCTGGATTTTGGACAGTTCGTGCTGCGCATGGCTTTCCAGTCCAGGATAATACACTTTTCTAACCTTCGGATGTTTTTCCAAAAAGGCTGCAATTTCCTTCGCATTTTGCTCAATCGCTTCCATACGCAGACCCAATGTTTTAATACCGCGGATCAATAACCAAGAATCCTGCGGGCCGAGAATAGCACCAATGGCGTTTTGCAGAAAATGGAGTTGTTCTCCCAGCTCGTCGCTGTTCACAACAGCCAGACCAGCTACAACATCGCTGTGGCCGCCCAAATATTTGGTAGCAGAGTGAATGACAATATCAGCCCCGAGTGTAATTGGCGTCTGCCAATAAGGGGTAGCAAATGTGTTGTCGACGATCAGTAAAAGATCATGTTTTTTTACAAGCTCCGAAACAGCGCGGATATCAGTAACTTTCAAAAGCGGGTTCGTTGGCGTTTCGACATACAATGCCTTCGTATTCGGACGAATTGCTTTGGAGATAGCTTCCAGGTCAGTCGTATCCACAAATGTGGACTCAATTCCGATACGGCTGAGCACTTTGCTTACAATGCGATAGGTGCCTCCGTATACATCATCGGTCAGCAAAATATGATCCCCTGCATTAAACAGTGAAAATACCGCATGAATTGCAGCCATACCCGAACCGAAAGCAAAACCACGCTTTCCTTCCTCCAGATCCTTGATCAGCTCCTCCAAAGCAAACCGGGTCGGATTGCCTGTACGCGAATACTCGTATCCCTTATGGACGCCAATTTCCTCTTGCTCATAAGTGCTTACCTGATAAATAGGAACGTTAACCGCGCCTGTATGGGGATCGGTAGGAAGCCCGCCGTGAATCAGTTTTGTTTTGCGTTTCATTTTATATCCCGCCTTCATATATTTTTTTACTCAGATAACGTTCGCTGCTATCCGGGAAAATGGTAACAATATGTGCACCATCCGGTGCATTTTCTGCTTCCAGTAAAGCGGCATGTAAAGCAGACCCTGAAGAACTGCCAACGAGAAGACCCTCACGTGCAGCCAGTTCCTTGACACGGCCAAAAGCATCGACATCACTAATGGTGTGGATGGCATTAAAATATCCTTTATCCACAAATTCGGGAATTAATTCCATGCCAATTCCTTCCGTTTTATGTGGACCTGACTCGCCGCCATTCAAAATGGACCCTTCCGGCTCCACGATGACTGTTTTAAGGGCTGCATTTTGTTCCTTAAGATAACGCGAGGTTCCCATAAACGTTCCCCCCGAGCCTGCACCTGCCACAAATACGTCCACTTTGCCGTCCAGATCGTTCCATATTTCAGGTCCCATTGTCGTATAGTATGCCTCGGGATTATCCGGATTACTGAATTGCCGCGGCAAGTATGCATCTTTTATTTCAGCAGCCAATTCTTTTGTTTTTTCGATAGCTCCTTTCATCCCCTTACTCGTCGGGGTATGAACGATGCGTGCTCCCAATGCCTTCATCAGGTCCTGTTTCTCTTGGCTGAACTTCTCAGGCACAGCAAAAATAACCGAGATATTATAATGAAGTGCTGCCATCGCAAGACCAATACCTGCGTTGCCTGCTGTTGCTTCAATTAATGTCCCACCTGGCTTCAGCTGACCTGTTTTTAATGCTTTTTCAATAAGAGCCTTACCCACCCGATCCTTTACGCTGCCGCCGGGATTCATAAACTCCAGCTTCGCAAACAGGCGAATTCCTCTCGGTAGAGAATAGCTGTTCAGCTCCACTAATGGCGTACGTCCGATGAGTTCAAGGGTATTTTGATATACATTCATAATTTCAAGCTCCTTTTAATGGCGAATCCAAAATAAACCAATGGTCAAAAATTAACGCCTACTGTCGGAGAAGTTCGCTATCATCTCCAAGAAAACATAGTAATGCGGTAAGTATTGATGCAATAAGATTTTATGTGTATTTGAAGCTTTTGTCAAATGGACCAGTCACAATACCCACACCCCCTGCCTGCTTGCTCGATAGGATAGAGAAGATGTCACAAAATATTCCCCGTGCAACATAAGGAGGAGTTCATATATGGGAAAGCAATTTCTAAAGATAGCTGCCGTATATTTTGCCCTCAGTGTGCTGCTTAGTGCCATTATTGGCGTGTCGGGTGATTACAGTCTGTCCAACATTCAGTCTCATATCCATTTATTGGGTTGGACAACGCTTGGAATCATAGGTCTGATCTATGTGGCCTTTCCCGCACTTTCAGTTACTATTCTGGCACATACCCATTTTTGGATGCATAATATCGGTCTGCCCGTGTTGATATTGGCGCTTACAGGTCAAAATTACAAGGTTCCAGAGACTGAAGTTTGGATCGTCACAGGGTGGGTGTTACTCGCAGGGGGGACTATGCTGTTTATGGTGAATGTGTGGGACAGACTGCGCTAGAGCAGATAAGTTCTCTTCATTTGACCATAAAAAAAAGGAGCCTGATCATGTCAGGACTCCTTGATATCTTCATCATATGTTAGCTATATACCAGCTGTACTAGCTAAGTGTCTTACTGTTACTTCACTATTTCATCCTGTACATGTTCTTTACAGAAGTTCTCAACAGCTTGCAGCTCATCCTCTTCAAGTTCAAGATCAATGTAATGATTCGTTACTTTTTCAATTAATTCATACTTCAGCAGTCCTGTCTTTTCTTCGTCTACTAAATAAAGACAACGGATATACAGTCCGTTTTCAGTGTATAGCTCGTCGTCCTCCTCTACCTCTACATCAATGATAAATTCATAACGCTGTCCAGTCAAAATACCAAAAGCATCTTTAATCTGATCTACGGTGTACGCTGTAAAGTTCAACATGTTTTTATTCCCTCCGGGTTTCCTTCAATTACGGTGCATTCTACGCCTGCAGGCAGTAGTTGTTCAACTTGTATACGTACTTCTTGACGACTCAAATCCTGGCCCATGATGGATATCCAGCCCCGATCATTGCGCGAACGAATTAAACGCCCTATGCCTTGTCTGAGTCTAAGTGCCATGTGAGGCATATCTATCTGAATAAACGGATCTGCTGCATCCTTGCGCAGAGCCGTAAAAACCGGATCATTCGGAGGAAATGGCAGTGACCAGATAATAACGTGCGACAGAGAAGGTCCAGGAATATCCAATCCTTCCCATAATGTGACAGCGCACAACACACTTTCCTCATCATTCTGAAAAGCTGAGATCAGATGGCTGATTTCAGCCGAACCTTCGTACAGAAAACGATAGGCAGACGCCTCCGGGTAAGCAACGAGACCCGTCTGGAATGCAGCCAATTCCTCCTGTGAAGGAAACAGGATAAGCGCTCTTCCCTGCGATTTCTCCAGCAGTGCCAGCGCTCTCTGGATTGGATCATCCCCCGCTTGCAACGGGTACAGTGCAGCTTGCATCTGATCGCTGTAGTCATAAGGTGAAGCAACAGAGAACGTTAGCGGATTTTCAATACCGAGACTCTGCGCCATATAGTCAAAAGAGCTTTCTACGGAAAGCGTAGCTGAAGAGAATACGATCGGTATATGCTGCGCAAATACTCGCTCTTTGAGAATCTCTTTTACCATCTTCGGCATAACCACAAGCGTTAATCCATCCTGATCCTCCATCACCCACGAAATGAGAAGTTCAGGACGCTTAAACAAAGCCAACGCGGTTTGAATCATTTCCAAATGTTCTTCCACAATTTTGACTTGATACTCATCCAAAGAGAATAGTCCGCTTTCAAATACAAGCTCTTCCTCGATCATGCCGATCAGTTCTCCAAAGCGGTTTACCTCTCGAGTCAGTGACTCATTCAGGATGAACTCCTTGCGATTAGAACCCTGGACAGGCTGACTGTTCTTATCTAGTGCAGCGAACAAAGCCTCACTTTGGGAGATTGCATCTTCAATCGTCATTGCCAGAGATTCTCGCACTTCTCCCTCCAGCAGTCGGGTAATTATAGACTCAAACTGAGCGTGCTTAAGCTTGTAAGTAAGCGCATTTTGTGCCGCTGTCTCCAGTAAATGCCCTTCGTCAAAAACAACAGAGCTGTGCTCCGGCAGCAACGGCAACTGACCCTCGCGCTTTCTCGCTTCGTAGGTCCATACATGCTCCATATAAAAATCATGAGAGCAGATGACCAGATCTGCCGCTTTGCGATAATGATCACGAGACAACGTCTGACCACAACGATGCCGCTGATGGCAAACGAGACAGTCTTGAAATACATCCCATCCGAGTCTGCTCCATTGTCCATCTGTTAGCTCAGGATATTCCTTTCGGTTCCCGTAAGGAGTGAAGGACTGTAACGTATCTGGAAAATGAACAAAATCCGGTAGATCCTGATAGATATCACGGAAAACATCTGCGTCCTCATCCAGTCCGCTTCGCACCTCATCCAGCTTATTCAGGCAAATATACTGATCTGGCGACTTCCCCAATCTGGCATCAATCGTCAGACTCAAATGCTGTGCCAGCTTGGCGATATCCCCTTCCGGCTTTACCAATTGTTCAATTAACGATTCATCTGCACAGGCGATAATCGCCGGTTTTCTCATGTATCGGGCATATGCAATAGCGTACAGCAGGTATACCAGCGTTTTACCAGTACCCACACCTGCTTCTGCAAAAATGGTCTTTTTTTCCTTATAGGCACGTTCTAGCTGGAATGCCATATAAATTTGTTCATCCCGAACCTCAAAGCCGACTTCAGGCAAAACTTCATAAAATACATCCGCAATCCAGTCACTTGCCTGCTCAATAAACGGCTTGGACGGATCAAAGGCAAAAGGGTAAGTAGTCAATCGGGCTGTGCCTCCAATTCGTTCATAATGTGCATCCTTTCATTATAACGCAAAACAAGCTAAAAAGAACATGAAAACTGTAAGAGCAGCTTATATTTTTTTTATGTCGGTATAAGATTCCCTTTAAAATAAAGGGGCATACTTTCGTCTCGGTGAGATGCTACGTTATATTAATATTTCATAAAGAAAGCTACATAGACATCTACGATGGAAATTTTTTGAGAAATGTCTGTTTTTTCCGTAATAGTAAATGAAGAAAATTATCATGACAAAATAAAAGAAACCAGCTAATGTATTACAAGCATTAGCTGGTTTCTTGTTGATTGATGAATATGCATTAAGCAGAAGCTCGTTCTCCTTAACTCATGTTTAAGATTCGCCAATTAGATCCAATTTTCCCCACGCTTATTAATACATGGTTTTGTTCTTCTCCATCTATATAAAGCTTAACTTCAAGCACCCTTATTTCTTGTATATTCATAGTCTGCTCTATAACATTTTTGTTCTTTTCACTATGACTCGATATTATTTGAGGCTTAGAGTACGTGCTACTCACCTTCATTTCCTTGATTTTCTTTAGGTCCATAGCAGCATTCGCTTCTCCCATAACGATACGTTTGCCCACCATATCCGGATTTGAGTTTAGGAACAGTAACATATAAAATTTCTCCCAATACTGTTCATATTCGATAAAGCTTTTTAAAAAGTTATGGCTTTCAAAGGAAGGAATGGGAGCACCTGCTTGAAGCTCATAGGTATGGAGCAAATTGAAATGATTATCTACTGTATTCGCACGATACTTTTCCACAATAGGAAAACATTTTAACGCACTGTCGAAGTTATGATCATTTACAGCTTCAAAAAAGGCTTCTACCACCAATTCGGGCGTGGAAAATTGCGCCTCAGTGGGTTGTGGCAGATCTGCCTGCAAGTTCTCCAAATAAGTGCTTCCAGGCTGCTCTTTTCTAGCATCTTCAGAGCTGATCTCTCCAGAATGTCCTTTATTCGTACAACCCGCAACCACTACGAACAGCAGCAGGACTACAACTGAACAAAATATCCATTTTCGTTGTCGCATGAATTCATGTTCCCCCATTATTTTGAAAATCAAAGACTACTAAGCTTTCCTTAATAATCGGTGATCTCCTCCGTACTTACAGAAAAGACGATTGCTGATTGTATCGCTGCAACTCTTTTTTATGTACAACAAAGGTATTGGTACAAAGATCGTGGACTCCCTGTTTCTTCGCAGTAAAAGCGACCACAATATATATAAGACGTAAAATCACAAAAGAAACGGCTTTAATCCAATAACGTCCTGAGGCATGCAAGAATCCAAGACGCTTTCCTTCCTTGTCTACAACAATTAAAGAGAACACAAGCTTACCCGGTGTTGCTCTTACCTTCGATGATTCCCATAACACACAGTAAAGCCATGGTACTACGAGCCATAAGATCAGCGGCCAAACCATAAGCAGCACTTGTATGAAACCCGTCTCCTTTATACCCAGAAGATCTGGGATAATGTTAATTGCTCCCCCTACTAAAAGGACTATGCCAGTAAGGATGATCAAATCAATCAAAAACGCGGCTGTTCTTATCCAGAATCCTCCGTACATCCGTCTTTCAGTATCACTTGTTCCTGTCATGATATGTATAACTCCTTTTGAAATGATATTTAAAATCCAGTTTATTCCTTTACACAAGATGATATCATACGGTTACCTACCTATATTGTCAATTTACGAATAAATACTCTTAAACAAGTAAAAGGACCTATTTCCATGCATCAAAATGAAAATTTTATAGGAATTAAGAGCTTTATATACAATGATTTTTCTTTGATTGGGTACAAAATAAGCGCAGCTACAATCTCTTCCCCCTCTATAAGTAGTACTTTGGCATCGAATTAAATAAAGTCTTTTTTTGTGCATAAAAAAACAGCGTATATGTAAATGAGATTACATACACGCTGCCTCACTATTACTCTGTGGATTTGACAAGCAACAGCTCAGCTCGAATGAGCTTGTTCCGGATCATCTTACTCACTATACATCTTACTCACTATATTTTTTTGCATTCAACACTAAACAAACCTTCTTCACCGCGCAGCTTTGCCAATGCCTCGACAAAGAAATAATCGCCATAGATAATGGGAACGTTGATGTATTTTTGCTCAGGATAATGTACGGTCCCGTTCATCAGCAATCCCTCATGCTCCTCACCCCACGCCGTACACGTATGATGCAAGCCCTTGAGAATAGATTCTGCAGCTTCTGTAAAATGCTCCGCACGTGTCGAATATTTTGCCAGCTCTAGCAAACCACTGGCTGCAATCGCCGCAGCCGATGAATCCCATGCCCCTCGGTGCTCTTCTTCTGCTCTAAAATCCCACACAGGCAGGCAAGCATCGCCCAGTTGGGACAGGAAAAAATCAGCCGTGTTCTCGGCCACCTTCAAATAACGCGAATCGCGCGTGTACCCATACGAAAGCGTAAAACCATACAATGCCCAAGCCGTGCCACGTGCCCAAGCAGAACCGGGAGCAAATCCCTGTCCACCATGCTCGGCGACCTTTTTTCCAATCTCCGGATCGAATTCGACCACATGTGCGATAGAACCGTCCGAGCGGACAAATTCACGTGCTACGGTATCTGCATGCTGCACAGCGAGAGCGGCAAAACGCGGATCTCTGCTTACCTCCGAAGCCCAATAAAGCAAGGGCAGATTCATCATACTATCTATAATCGCAACGCCCCGTGTATCCATGTCCTTCGAGGAGAAGTTCCATGCGCGAATAAAACGGCCATTCACGTTAAAACGGGCAACCAGCAGATTGGCAGCCAACAACCCTCGCCTTCTGGACTCTGAATCTCCGGTCAGCCGATGGGCGGCTACACCGCTGAGCAGCCAAATAAAGCCAAGATCATGGTCTACAGCTTCGCTATTATAGAGTATTTTTTCCAAACGACCCTCGCACCGCTGTGCAATCCCGGCAGCCACACTGTCAGGACGCGCCCGATTGGTCAGCCACAGTAGCCCCGGATAAAAGCCTGCTGTCCACCACGCTTCTTCACGATTATCATAACGTCCACCCTCAGCAACATGTGGAAAAGCGTCCCCCAGTCTTGCCGCTAAGGCAAGGGTCTTATCCAAAGCCAGATCCCACGATTGCTCCAGCCACGCTTCTGCTTTCGTCATTTCTTTTCCCTCTCCTTTTTCCACATGTTAAACCATATTCATGGCTCCAGCTCTAACTATTCAGGTAACCGAATGATAAAGGAAATGCGGTTGCCTTCATATTCCAGACGCGCTCCCTTAAGTAAACCATTCCGACAGGCTACTGAAGCTAATTCTTCCGGCCATACCACGTTCGTTCCTTCCGTCGTCGGGATAACTTCGAGGCTTGCGCCTGCGTATTCTACTCGAATGCTTTCCGTTTCTTTCCCGGCTGACATGACATGATGAATTACGCTGCGCTCCCGACCGTCATATGCCATTAAGGGAATAAGTGCCCCTACATTCTGAATATTGCCTTGAATCTCATACGCCACTTCAATTTTGCCAGGTACCTGACGATAATGCGTTCGGATTTCCCTCACTCCCGGGAATGGACCTTCCCACAAGAGAGTGAAATCCGTTGCTCCGTCAGACGCTGAGCTTTGTTCCAGCTGTACGGTTCCTCCGCCATCCTGCGGGTCAATCCCTCCATCCCGGTCGAACTCCAACGTACCGGGAATGCCTTCCGACAAGCTGTGCCACTTTCCGTCCTCCGTTTGCCAGGCCGGGGTATAGCTCAGCGGGAAAATATCTCCCTCCGCGAAGCCTGTAAAGCCGCGGTCTGCATGACCTGCTGAGGACGGACCGATCAGCGACGGCAGCGCAGACTGCTGAATACGCACGATGCCCGGAACATTATACGGGTCGTTGACCGATGTTTGCACAAGCATTTGCTGCCCCTCTACGGCTGCAATGACAGTCTGGAACCAGCCATCCGTTGCCAACACCCGGCTGCCGATTTCCGCCGGGATGAAGGTTGGAGAAATGCGATCCATCTCCTCCCCATATAGAAGGGTGTGGGCCAGCACAGCCGCCGTCCACAGACTGTAGCAGGTATGATTTGAATACACCTCAAAGCCATGCCGTGCCTCGGACGAATAATGGTTGCGGACGATATGCAGCTTGCCGTCATCGGTCTGCCAACGGCTAATTGCTTGCCAGCATAGATCTGCTGCCCGTCGGAACGCACCTGCAAGCCCATGCTCTCCTGCCGTAATAGCCTGCTGAGCATGTGTTGTAAAGACAAAGGCAGCAGCCGCTTCGTTCCACTGATGCTGCGCGCTTCTTCCACGCGGCGGAATTTCCCCGTGCGGGGATAGCGCCAGTAATGTGCTGAGCGCCCCCCTGCGAAGGTGGTCACGCAGTTCGAGTGCGCAGCTGCCATCATATCCATTCTCCAGCATCACGCCCAGATGGAAGCGTGTAACGATATCGTAGGCAAATGGGCTATTGGGCCGATCCAGCGGTCCATCCTGATACAGGCCCAAACCGGTAAAACGAGGCAAATGGTAGCTTCGGATATACTTCTCCATCCATTCCGAATCGGCTGCAATTCCTTCCGCTGCACGCAAAAACTCGCCGGAAATCATAATTGCATTCCAGTTGATCATCCGGTTCGGGTTTTTCATTTTGCTCATCGTAAAAATGTAGGTCTGCTCCGGCTGAATTCTGCTCAGTTGTTGCTTCCATGCCGTGGCTTGTTCTGGCAGCAAATTTTTAAGGAGCCGATACGCTCCCATCATCATAATTGGAAAAAAGTCTGGGTGGTGATCGGGCGCTTTTTCCTCCACTACACAAGCTATGCTATGCGTCAAGGCCGCAGCAGCAGATTCCAGTAAATCATGCCGGCCTTCTTTGACCAATACCGCCGCAGCGAACGCATAGGACGGGGTGGAGTAGTACCGTTCACTTTCAGAATGGAGGTCAATGATAGCTCCAGATTCATCCTGATGCAGGGCATATGCGCGAACCAGCTTTTCCAGCACGGCCAGCTTATGTTGGTGAGTCCATCCGTCATTCACTTGGTTCGGTGCGCTTTCCACCTGTTCTATAAATCTCTCCAGTTCCGTCTGCCAAGGGTACGCGCTGCCTGTCTGCAGCTTATTCATCCTGTCTGCCTCCCATTCAAAATGAAAATTAATGTATGGTAAAAAACAGATTGCAATCTACGCTTGCAGAACCGTTCCAGTGATTGGAGCCCAGCTGCAGCGATGTTTTATAAAACACAAAGGGAACTCCGTCATGATCTATGTGCTTCACAGCCTCCACCCCCGCCCGCAGCACGCTGGCATCATAATCTAGCCTGACGACCGCGCTCGTTCCCTTCCATTCCACGAAGTTTGCTCCCAGATTAGGCTGAATGCGGCTGATGAAAAGCTCCTCCACATCCCATGACTTCATGCTAACGCCAGACGTTTCAAACTCAAAATGATCTGTGACGGTAAGCCTTGCTCCCTTGCTTCCCTCCAGCACAGTCCATGTGAAGGAGCGGGTGAAGACTGCCAATTCTTCTACGGGATAAGCAGATGTCAAATCAAGCTTAAGTCTTGTGCCTGGCTGTACCTCCTCCTGCTCATCCAAAGCAATATCCAGTACAACCGCCTTTGCCTTTGCGTCCGATTGCTGCATAGTCCCATTGATGACAGGCACGGAGTGACCTCCGGAGGAGATATTGATAATCGACTCTCTTCCCGGTGAAAAATAGGCCTTCGTGTATAAGCCTGCTCCCAGATCACACAATAGATTTTCGCCACCACCATGAAGGATGAAGTGTCCAAGATCGTTATGATTGTGCGGTTCATTGTTATGCCCAGCCTTCGCTGAAAATGCAAGCATGATACCTGATTCACCCTTTTGGCTTCCATATCCACTATGGCTGGAACTGCGGCTGCGGCACATCAGCCAACCAAGTTGCGGCAAATAATTGGCAACGGTCTCACCGCTCCCAAATGCCAAAGGATTCGTCCAGACCAGATTACGCAATACATGAGCCCAGCGGCGACAGGGGTCTTCCAACAGACCAGGTACGCAGAAAGGGAGTGTAGATGGTCGTTCTTGCAATGAATTCAAATGAGAGATGAGTCCGGAAGGCAAACGTTCCGTTTCACTACTGTCCGAATAATTAGCAAAAATGCCATCCGACAGATGAACCCGCTCTGCAAAGGCTGCGATTTGCCTAATCTTTTCCGAGTTCAGAATATCCACTGCTCCTTCGGTAAACTCACGCAGCATATCGGCAAAATAAATGAAATAACCAAAGCCGTACACCCAGTATCCTACGCCTTCGGGGCATCCCCCGTCCTCACTGTAGCCTGCCAAAAAACAATCCAGTGCGCCCAGCATGCTCTCGATGGCTACCGCTCTGGAAAAGTCATCTTCTACCAGCAGCAATGCTGCAATTCCACAACCCGAAGCACATACTGCCGACCAGTTATGATCTGCGGTTTCCCATCCAAAATGACGAGGCTGCCAAAAAACGGGTTCCAGTACACGACGTTCGATCTCTTCGTGCACCTGAGCGACCACATGGCTAGCCAGTTGTTCTCCTAGCAGCAATAAAATTTCAACCAGCATTTGTGCTGTTTCGGACGTGAATAAATCCACCTGCTGCCAAGGCGGTGTTACTGTGTCCTCTTCATTGACATGTGCAGGAAGCGCCCAGGTGTACTCGCTGCATATGTCCAGCAGACCGCTTTCCACCGCTTTTATCTTTCGAGGCTCCGGCTTGACAACCGCTTCCAGCACTATAGCAACCAGTCGTCCACGCCGTCCAAAGTACACATCCTCATACGGTTTGCGCTCCCCTGTATTAGCAAATTCCCGAAACAGAGACAACGGCAGTTCAGGCCATGATGTTTCCCGATTATCTTTACAGGCACGCTCAATATCCTTCCAAAACTCGGCGTATATCGGCTCAGAGACAGTCGTCCGCAGCCTTTTTGTCCAATTACTCCTTAACCGTTGCCTTGCTGAATCCTGCATACTACCAGCCAGCGCCTTAACGAGCCGCGAAGCAGGCCAAGCCTCCCTCAGAAGACTCATTTGCCTTTCCTCCCCATGAGAAGCATTCGTTTCACCCTCTTTTTTGTTAACGCTTTCATTGTATCTAACAATCATCCTAAATTCAAAGGGGTAGAAAAACAATACCGCAAAACACAAAAGAACCTCCACGCCACGTTGCTGTAGTCATGGAAGTTCTTGTTCTACTCTTTTGCCAGACTGAGTCCAGATTGGCCTGGATTTATCGTTTCTAGACCTTTGGCTTTTCTGGTTTCCAGTTTTTAATTCCGTCATCCTCCAGAATACCCAGTGCTGCATCTGAGATATTAGGATCACGTAGCAAAGCGTCCTCGACTCTAAATTTAATATCGTCAGCATCTGCCAGCGTCATGCCCGGTGTAAGCTCAATCAACCCTTCCACGTGATAGTAGCGTCCTTCCTGCAAAATACGCATTTGATAAATATCCGTAACATGTGTGTCTGCTAGAATAATGGAAGCCACACGTTCTTCGATATCAGGAGGAGCAGATACACCGATCAAACCTACCATGTTGTCGTAACCGACCCGGAAAGCAACACCGACCATCAGACAACCGATGAGAATACTTGAAATACCGTCCAACAGTTTAAAATCGGTCAGCGATGTGACCACCACTGCTAGCAGGGCGAGTACTCCCCCCGTTGTTGCTACCAAATCTTCATAAAATACCAGACGGGTTGGCGGTGCAGCACGCCCCACGTGGCGGAACGCAGTGGTGAAAATGCTTAGCCCCTTCGCTTCTACTCTGGATTCATGCAGCACTTCTTTCATCGCTTTGCTCCATACAAATCCGTCCACCACTAGTGACAAAATCAGCACTACTACATTAATCCAAAATCCATGTGTAGATTCAGCCGGATGCTGAAGCAAATGAATGCCTTCCAATGCGGTTTCATAGGCCATGATCGTTACGACAATAACAGCAACCATACAGAACAGGTTAATCACCCGTCCAAAGCCGGTAGGAAAGCGTTTTGTCGGTTTTTTCTCTGCTAGTACACTGCCCGCGAACACAAACATTTGATTCACTGCATCCGCAATGGAATGCATCATCGTAGCAAACATAGAACCACTACCTGTCAAGGCAAAAGCAATCCCCTTAATCAAGGCAATGCCAGTATTACCTAACGCCGCCGAGCCCGAAGATTTGTTTCCTTTTTTGACCATACTCCAAAAGGAGTCCTCTTTCTGTTTCACTTCCATCTTGTAGCTCCTCCTGAGGTATACATAATCTGTTATATCATCGTTTGTTATGTATTATTTTTAACCCGTCCATATTCTACCTAACCAGCTGAGGAGAATCAATACAAACGATAATATTTTCCATGGAAAAGGAATGCCCCATGTCACCCTACGACATGAAGCATTCCCGTTACAGCCTTCTATCAGACATACCCTCAAGTTAACAACACAGATAATCTACATGCGCTGGCGATCAACATAAGTGCCTGTTTACCAGCTTGATTTCGTAATGCCTGGAATTTGGCCTTGATGTGCCAACTCGCGGAACGCTATACGAGACAGCTTGAATTTGCGCAAGTATCCTCTGGGTCTTCCTGTCAGCTCACAACGGCTTTTCAGGCGTGTTGGAGATGAGTCACGCGGAAGCTTTTGCAAAGCTTCGTAGTCCCCTTTTGCTTTCAATTCACGTCTCAGGTCCGCATATTTAGCTACAATTTCCTGGCGTTTCTTCTCTTTTACGACTTTTGACTTCTTGGCCATGTAAAGCTCCTCCTTGTGTTATATGCCAATCATGAAGGTTCACCATCACTACCACGAGATTGATGAACACGGATATGAACATGATTTCACACCATAAATAGTAATAATTACGATTACTATTTAATATAACGCTGCTCCAAGCGTGTTGTCAACCCAAGCGGTTTGAATCACAACAACATTAAAAAGCCGTTGAAACAGTAGACCCCTTTCACTCTTGTGATCGGTCTGCCGTTTCAACGGCTTTAAAATTTGTTGACTAGCTCTGTTCATTCAGCCAAATGGCAAGCTACCCAGTGATCTGGACGTGCCTCACGATAGAGTGGAATCTCTTTAGAACAACGCCCGATGGCAAAGGGGCAGCGAGTATGGAATTTGCAGCCCGAAGGCGGATTAACCGGACTAGGAATATCCCCCTTGAGCAAAATTCGTTCTCTTTTCAACTTCGGCACCGGAATAGGCACAGCCGACAGCAACGCCTTCGTATACGGATGCAGCGGATTGCCGAATAACTCGTCACGCGAAGCTGTTTCGACCATAGAGCCTAGATACATCACGCCAATACGGGAACACAAATGTTCCACCACGCTCAAATCATGCGAGATGAACAAATATGTCAAACCCCGTTCGGCCTGCAATTTGGCGAATAGGTTAATAATCTGCGCCTGTATGGACACATCCAGCGCTGATACCGGCTCATCAGCGATAATTAGATCCGGCTGAAGCGCCAACGCTCGGGCAATGCCGATCCGTTGACGTTGACCTCCCGAAAATTCATGGGGGAAACGGTCGATATGATATTCGGACAATCCACATAGCTTGAGCACGTCCAGCACAATCTGCCGGACCTCCTCTTTGGTAGCTATACCGTGATCCAGTAGCGCCTCACCAATGGCATCACCAATCCGTACACGGGGATTCAGCGAGCTATACGGGTCTTGAAAGATCAGCTGAATTTTAGGACGAAGCTCCTGCATCGCTTTGGCAGACAAGCTGTGCAGATCCACCCCTTTGTATTTTACGGTACCGTCCGTTTTATCCGTCAATCTAACAATCGTGCGGCCCACCGTGCTTTTACCGCTCCCCGATTCCCCTACCAACCCGAAGGTTTCACCCTGACGGATTGTAAAGCTGATATCGTCTACCGCCCGCACATGTCCTGAAGTACGGTTCATAAACCCGGACTTCACGGGAAAGTATGTTTTTAAGCGGTCTATTTCCAACAATGGCTCAGCCATGAACAACCGCCTCCTCATATAGCCAGCAGGATGCTTTCTGCTGAGCTGAAACTTCTTTTAATGTAGGCTCTTTTATACGGCAAATGTCCATGCAATACCCACAGCGGTCGTGAAAATAACAGGAAGTCGTCAGCTCCAGCGGATTAGGTACCTGCCCGGGGATGGAATACAGTTCCTCTTGGCGCTGATTAAGCACCGGTTTGGACTTTAGTAACCCCTGTGTATAAGGATGCTTGGGATGATTGAACAGCTGTACCACCTCGCCTTCCTCGACGATCTTGCCTGCATACATCACTATGACGTAATCAGCCATTTCGGCGACAACACCCAGATCATGAGTGATTAGCATGAGCGACATATTGGATTGGGCTTTAAATTCACGCAGCATATCGAGAATCTGCGCCTGAATCGTTACATCCAGCGCCGTGGTTGGCTCATCCGCGATAAGCAGCTTGGGACTGCAAGAAACAGCAATGGCAATCATAATGCGCTGCAGCATTCCTCCGCTCAGTTCATGCGGATAGCTTTTTAATATCTGCTCCGGTCGGGATATACCGACCTGTTCGATCAGCTCCAGTGCTCGCTTACGAGCTTCCTTACGGCCTATTTTCAAATGCTCAATCAGTGGTTCGGATAGCTGTTCACCAATGGTCATGACTGGATTCAATGAAGACATCGGCTCCTGAAAGATCATGGATATTTCATGCCCGCGAATCGTGCGCATCTCATTTCTGCTAAGCTCTAGCAGATCGGTTTCCTCAAAACGGATGTTGCCGCCTGCTACTTTACCACCAGGACTCTGGATAAGACCCATGATCGACATCGCAGTAATACTTTTACCGCAGCCCGATTCACCGACAATGCATACCGTTTCTCCCGGCTTCACACGGAAGCTGATATCATCCACCGCTTTAACCGTTCCTTCTTCTGTATAAAAATGAGTGCTTAAATGTTCAATGGAAAGTAAATTGTCCATGGTGTATGATCACCTACCTCTTATGTTTCGGGTCAAGTACATCCCGCAGTCCGTCACCAAAAATATTAATAGCGATGACTGTAGCAAAAATAGACAGTCCTGGCGGTATCCACAACCACGGTCGTTGCTGAAAATCCAGCACATTGTTAGCGGCATCAATCATATTGCCCCAAGTTGGTGTCGTGGGTAGCACGCCAAGACCAAAGAAGCTGAGTACAGATTCACTCAAGATAGCTCCGCCAATATTCAATGTAGCGATAACGATCAACAACGGTAAAATATTCGGCAACAGATGCTTGAACAGCTTTCGACGATTCGAGAGTCCCAGTACCGTCGCGGCTTGCATAAATTCACGTTCCCGCAAACTAAGCATCTGGCCCCTCACCATCCGTGCAATCCCCGGCCAGTTGACCAGACTAAGCATCAGCATGACAATATACATCCGTTGATCGGGTGGAACCTTCCAGTCAGATAGCAGCGCGCCCATAATAAATAGCAGGGGCAAACTGGGAATTGTCAGCAGCAAATCAGCAACGCGCATAATAATCTGATCTGCAATCCCGCGAAAATATGCGGATATGACCCCCAGCGTAGCCCCCAAAAAGACTGACAATACCATGGAAGCCAAACCCACGGTAAGAGAAATTTGACCTGCCTGCATCACACGTGTCAGCACATCCCGTCCCAGCTTGTCTGTTCCTAACCAGTGATGGATATTTGGCGCCTTGTTCATCATTAATATATTTGTTTTATTATCGGAATAAGGAGAAAATAACGGGCCGATAAAACAGAGCAAAAACATAAATACCACGACGAGCAGACCAGCCATAGCAAGCTTGTTTCTGAACAGCTGCCGGAGCGCTTGCTGCCACATTGAAGATTTAACAGTTGCTTGCAGTCTGCCGTTGCTCTTGCTCAAATTACTGCTCACGGATGACATTCCTTAGCCCCCTTCTTACACTTTCACACGCGGGTCCGCGATGCGATACAAAATATCGGACAACAGTGTCCCGATCACGCTCAATATGGCAATTAGCATCGTAAAGCCCATAAGTAGCGGATAATCCCGGAGCGAAAAGGATTGCATGTACAACTGACCGATTCCCGGCCAATTAAAAATCTTTTCAATAATCAGGGACCCGCCAAACAGCGCAGGTAATTCGAAGCCAACGAGCGTAATGGCAGGCAGTAATGCATTTCTCAATGCGTGCGTAAAAAGTACCTTTCTTTCCTTTAAGCCCTTTGCACGGGCTGTGCGTATATAATCCTGCTGGATCACGTCGATCATATTGCTACGGAAGTAGCGGGTCAACGACCCCAGTCCCAGCAGCGTCATAACGATCACTGGCAAGGTCATATGCTGGAGAACCTCCTTCACATACTCCATACCTGTAGCGTTACTGCCCGTATTGAGCATGCCACCGGGTGGCAACCACTTCAGGTCAACCGCTGCGATTTTAATCAGATACAGCCCGATAAAAAAAGAGGGCACAGACATGGCAGCGAAAATCACTATCATTACCAAAGTATCAAACCATGAATACTGCTTATAAGCAGCAACCACACCAATAATGACCGCGATAAACCAGGTCAGGAAGGTCGATATAACGGCCAGCAAAAACGAGTTCCAGATATATTCATTAAATAAGGTCAGCACCGGCTTCTGCTGGGCAAGCGAATAGCCAAAATTGCCATGCAGCGCATTGCCTAGCCAATTTCCATAGCGTTCAAGAATAGGCTTATTGAGGCCGTAAATTTCCCTCAGCTCCGCCTTTCTCTCTGGCGACAGCTTCAGATTGCCGCTAATGAAATCTCCCGGTGTCATGGCATACAGGAAAAAAATCATCATCGATGCGGCCAACAAAATAATAACCATATACGTCAGTCTTTTCGTTAAAAACGAGCTCATGACAGACTCCTTTCAATTCAAGGTCAGGCTACTCATTACGTTTCCCCCATTTGGGAGGCCCCTTGATCCGAACCTGATGTTCTTCACAAGGGGCCCGCAAATGTGGCTTATTTAAGGGACCATTCGAACAAATTACCAGACAAGCCAATGAACGGACTGACCTTTACATGTTCCATCCGACCATTGTAGGCATACACCGTCTTCTTATAGTTGGTAAAAATAACGGGCAGTTCATCGTTTAGCAGCACATATAATTCTTTATATATTTTCTTGCGTTCTTCCATATTCGTCGTAGACAAGCCTTTTTCATATAGCTCTTTTACCTTTGGATTGTTATATCCCTTGACTTCTCCATTGACGAATTGCTCGATTCCATCCGATGGATCTGTCAGCATGCCTGTCGAGAAGGCGGCGAGATCATAATCTTTACCTTCTACTTTGGCTACCATTGCATTAAAGTCTGCAAAGATTTCCGGCTGAAGGTCAACACCAATCGCTTTGTAATTTTCAGCCGCAAGCGCAATAAAGGTGTCTGTTTCTGGACGTTTAGAGGTCAGCAGGTGAATGGTCAGCTTCTGACCGTTTTTCTCACGGATACCGTCACTACCTTCCACCCAACCCGCTTCATCCAGCAGCTTTTTCGCTTGCTCCGGGTCGTAGTTGTATGGATTGATTCCATCGGTCGTGTAAGACCAGAATATTGGGGAAGCTGGAATGTTTGCGACCGCCCCTGCTCCCTGAGCTGCGTCGACATAAATACTTTTCCGATCTAGTCCATAGGTCAATGCTTGACGAACCTTTTTATCCTTAAGCTTTTCATTTTCTAGATTTACTTGCAAATATCCGTAAGTGCTAGGGGTATACGGCAAAATGTTTAAAAAGCCAAGCCTTTTCAGTTTGTCAATATTTTCCTGAGTTGCGGTGAAGGATGCAAAGTCGGTATCGCCCGTTTCAATAAACTGCCAAGCATCGCCTTCTGCTGTTTTGTAAATGAAATGCTGTGTTTTCGGCTTGCCTTTGAAAAAGTGATCATTCGCCTCCAGACGAACTTCTTGCCCCGAAATAAATTTTTCCAGCTTATAAGCCCCATTCCCCAGAGGACTACTATGTAGATTCTTAAAATAATCCAGCTGTCCAAACTTATAATCCTTGCCGTAGTAGGCTTTGGACAGTACATATTCACCCAGAATCGGCAGAGCCAACGCGTTAGGTTTTTCCAACGTCGCAGAAATGGTCTGCGCATCAATTACCTTGATTCCTGCAATTTGTTTTGCCTTGCCTTCCGTATAGGCGTTGCCGCCTTTAATGTTCAGCTTTCGGATTTGACTGTCGCCAGGATAGGCTTTGTCAAAGATCAACGTCCAAGTAAAAGCGACATCTTCTGCTGTCAAAGGGGAGCCATCACTGAATTTAGTACCGGGAACCAGATGAAATGTATACGTTAGATTATCTTTAGAAATATCCCAGCTCTTAGCCAGATTGGGCAGCGGAAGCCCCTTCTCGTCTACTGTGACCAGCGGAGTCCACAATTGCGAAATCACGTTGCCGTCATAGCCGCTTTGGTTAAAATACGGAGTAAACACCCCGGCTGGGTCAGTCAGACCCACAATAATCGTGTCGCTTCTCTTTTTGGACACTTCCGGCAATTTGGACATATCAGAAGCCTTTACCAAACTTGTTAATGGCTGCGTTGTAGTAGCTGTCTGTGTGTCCCCATTATTTTGGGCAGTAGCATTGTTGGAGCTGTCCGGTCCACCGTTAGAGCAAGCCGCCAGCAAAATAGAGCTCGCCAGAAGTAGACTGCTAAGTAAAATAATACTCTTTTTCAACATAATCCCCCCGAGTTAAATTATTAAATTCCGATAGAACAAGTTGTGATTAAGAAGATAAACCTCATTATAGGAATTTATTGGGGTTCTGTAAAGGGAGAACTACATTTTTTATGTAAAAAAAAGACGTCAACTCATCTGGATTCCAAATGATCGACGTCTATTTGTTTAAAGTGTTAAAGTCTGACGGGTGCGTGCAGCCTAATTTCGCTCCATATAGCCAAAAATGCTCCGATGCATTTCATCCACAGCCGAAAGCCGTGCGCTATATCCGAGTAATGTTTCTCCATCAAAATGTGCATGAATGAAGCCGGAGGCCCGGAGCTTAAAAATATGGTCGTGCGTGATTCCCTTGGACAGCTTGAGATGACGGACAATCTCAATAAAGGTTCGTGGAGACTGGCTTTGATACAAATATTTTAAAATCCTAAGCCTGCTCTTCTCCCCCAAGCTTCGGATCATTCGATATTCCTGTGGGGATAAAAAATCTTCCTCCTGAACATAAATTCCTGCCGAGTAATGGCATAACAGGAGCGACCCAAATCGATAAATAATATTTATCGGCTGAAAATGGTATTGAGGCACCAGCAACACGCGCGTCAGTCCCTCGGAAGGCTCGAACCGGAAGCCATTAGTGGTACGATCCACCCACTCCATAGAGCTATAAACGCCCTTCTCCTTATTTCTTCGTTCAGCTTCCTGTTCCAGACCGCTTAGAATACTTATATCCACATGGCGAAAATACTCTTCGTCCCAGCCAGATAGCAGTTGCAAAGCAAGTTTGCGAAGCTTCTCCATGTCGTCAGGCAGCGGAATCCCATAGGCTGATGCCTGTTGTTTTAATTCCTGTAAAGTCTGGCTTTCCAAACGGTCTACGACCTCTTCAACGCCCCCCTGATCAGAAAGCATATAGACAAGTCCATAAATAACCTTCCAATCTGCATTGATTTCCATGGACTCCAGCAATTCGGACAAACCTGGAGACAGCGTTCCACTCACTTGCTCCGCCCATCCGGCTGATAAGTCGGTCTTCTTGTAAGCCTTGCGGCAAATAAAGGTGTGTAAGCTGCTGAGCAGCTCAAACACCGGTCCATATGCTACATGTACATCGTAAGGAGCATTCACGTCGTGACTCATCGCTTTCTGTCCTCTTTTCTATCATATCTGATGTCCATTATACATACTATCGTACACCCATTCATTCTTAGTGAGCCATTCGTACGAGAATTTAGCAAAACACAGACACAAATATGAAGGAAACAAGCGCTATAATCAAAGCGCAAAAAAAGCCTGATCTCACCAGACTTTAACTGTTCAGCTATGAATTCAAAAAGGTTGTCTCCCACAAATATCGCAGGAGACAACCTTGGGTCAAATAGTATAATGTTTAAAGTTTGTTAGCTGCTACTTTCCACTCTAAAATTCCTGTGGATGCTGAACCTTTGGATACCATTTCAATTCTTAATTTCGTTGTTTTTACAGGCGTAAAAGTAGTTGTATTATACTGGTCTGCCGAAGCACCCAATCCATTAGCCTGCTTGACATTGGACCAGCTGCGACCATTCCAATACTTAATCTTGTAAGACTTAGGAACATCAATGCCACCGCCATCTTTAAACCAATAGACATCCGTTTGGGATACCGTATATTCTTGATCAAAATCATATTGGACCCATTGTGTACCTGTCTCAGGCCAATTGCCGTACACGGCATGACTTCGATCATTAGAATTAGCAGGTTCAAATCCATCGTTTAGCGCGCTTACATTTTCCCAAGTTGAAGTATAGGAACTGCTAGCCGTTGCCGCAGGCGCAATGTTTACGCTTTCATCAGGATCTATTTCAATTGGGCCATCGTCGTCTTTAGTCGTGATTGGGAAACGAGCCGTATCCTTTTTGATTTGACTCCAGGTATACCGCAGCATCCAAACATCCCAGTCGGTGATATGATCGGAGTTGCCAGCCCACATAATCGTGTTCGTTGGAAATCCACCTGGTGGACGCTCATGTTCTTCATAAAAATCGTTTAATCCAAATCCATGCCCAATTTCATGTTCAGTAATCTCAATCTCATCAGAATTCACCGTACTCAGAACGTATTCATCATTCATGCGTTGTCCCCAGTCGCCGCCGGCTCCCCCGCCAAAATTTTCTGTGGCCCAGAGATACATATCAAAGCGTTTATCCAATCCACCCGGATATGAATAGTTCGGGTCCGAAAAATGCTCAAATCGGGATATTTCATTAGGCGCAACTGGAAGTGCAGCAGGAATTTCCGGTTTTTCAGAAGCTAGTGTATCTAGAATGGTATCCGTATAAATGACCTCGTCAGGCTGCTTGTCTAGGAGCAGTGAAGGATCGGCAACAGCCCAGCCTACCACTTTTACTTTAATATTCTTATAGGGCCAGCCGTCATATCCTTGAAGATGATCTGTCCAATGGTTCATCTGCCGATCTATCATTTTAGCAATATCCTGGCGTTGCTTCAGTGTAACAGGCTTAGAGGATTGCCAGCGTATAACATAATTAAGAGTCCCTTTACCCGCAAAAATTTGATCAAAAATCGTATTTTTACGAGCCGTTGAGCCTTCGGTCAACATTCTATTCTTCCAAACCCATTCCACCGATGATTTGAGATAAGGTGGCATATCAGCCAATGTCGAATCACTCGTTGCTGCAACCACAGAATTCCGGTTTAGATGAGAATCCGCTGATATAAAACTAGCATTTCCCATCAGTAATGAACTAGCAATGACTACTGAAAAAGAAGCCATCATCATTCCTTTTCTGTTCAACATGTATGTACCTCCATATCCATTTGTATTATTGCAGTAGTTTTCCTGAAACGATGATCTCTATCAGCTCTCTTTTCGTGTTTGCGAACTAATCTAGGAGATCAAGAGTACACTATCAATCCTCCTTGTCGTTTTTTGTAAATAATCACAAATCATATTATCACTGGATTATTACATCGTCAATATTTTCCTTAATGATTTAAATTAGGATTTTTAATCGTATTTTGGGACATATACTTACTCTTTGCATGCACAAAACTGGTATTTTATAAAATTAAAAAACCGTTTATTCACTGAATCAATTCCATCGCAGAATTTGATTTTGGAATAAACGGCTCTATTTATAAGCTTTTTCACACTACTCTAGCATTTTTTAGCGGGTAGGAAAACGAGTAGTATCCTTCTTGACTTGGCTCCAGGTATACCGCAACATCCAGGTATCCCACTCTGTTATTTTGGGAGAATTGCCGGCCCACATAATAGTTGGCACAGGAAAACCACCGCTAGGCTCACGCTCCTAGTCTATGGATATCAATGCCGACTCGGCCAGTGAAGCCAGTAGCTTCGCTGTTCCGGGCAACGCACGTTCGTCCAGATCAAAGGCAGGATGATGCCATTCCTGGCTTCCCGCAGTGCCGACAAAGACAAATACACCTGGGATGTTCTTCTGATAAAACCCAAAATCCTCGCTCGCCGAGGACGGTACGGGGCGAACGACTTCCAGACCGACCGCTTCGGCCACCTCTTCCGCGATAGCGGTCAACTTACCGTCATTCAGAACAGGTGGCGGACCCTCGATCCAGCGGATGGTTGCTTTCGTGCTGAAAGCATCGGCAACACCTTTTACGACCTGCTCGAAGCGTTCAGTCACCTGAGCGCGAACATTCTCGTCAAATGTGCGGATTGTTCCGTCCAAATGGGCGCGGTCAGGAATGATGTTCCAGGCGTTGCCACTGTGCAGCTTCGTGACGCTAATGACCGCGCTATCCAGCGGATTAACGCTCCGACTCACAATGGATTGCAGCGCCGTAATGATATGTGACGATACCACGATGGGGTCAATCCCTGCATGCGGCACTGCCGCATGTGTGCTCAGACCCTCCACCTCGATGTAAAAACCATCCGCCGCTGCCATTAGAGGACCTTCTTTGATGCCGACCGTGCCTACGGGCAGGTCTGGCTTGTTATGCAGGCCAAATATGGCCTGCACCCCTGCCAACGCACCGCTGTCCAGCACTTGGGCAGCGCCTTTGGCCTTTTCCTCAGCTGGCTGGAACACCAGCCGAACTGTGCCTTTCAGCTCCTGCTCCCGCTGCTTCAGGAGTATGGCTGCTCCTAACAAGGACGCGGTATGAAAATCATGCCCACAAGCATGCATCTTGCCCGGATGCACCGAAGCATAAGGCAATCCCGTCTCCTCCTGAATAGGCAACGCATCAATGTCTGCACGAAGCGCGACAGTTGGTCCCTCCTGCCGTCCGCCAATTTCCGCTACTAATCCGGTACGCAGCGGCACATCCAGAATCGTTATGTTCTGTTCTTCCAACAGACGTCGGATAAAGGCGGTAGTTTCAAACTCCTCGTTAGATAGCTCGGGATTTCGATGCAGATGGCGGCGAATATCCACCAGTTGCTGCTCCAAAACCTGCTCCTTCGTTCCGGTTGATCCACTCATCCCTATTCCTCCTTCGTGAACCCAAAATAGTTACAATTCTCTCAGACCAACAATTTCTAGGACTGCACAGGCAATCCGGCAAAAGCTTCATGCAACAACTCGAACGAGCGCACGCGCTTGTGTATATCTCTTATTCCTGTCGTAACGATCAGCTCATCGACCTGATACTTCGCTTGAATTTCCGTCAGGACAGCATAAATTTCGTCTTTATTCCCTTTGTTAATTTGCGCTTGTGTAGCTTCAATTGTATATTCTTCACCCGATTGCTTGCCAAACTTTTCTGCACTTTCCAACGTGCCCACCGTAGCCGTCTTGCCACTGGCCAGATGAATTTTGTACAGCTTGTGCTCCCCTGCTAACTCTGCAGCTTCCTCGGAAGTGTCCGCTACGATGACTGAAAGCGCAAAAAGAGCTTTCGGCTCACGTCCATAACTATAATCGAAAGACGCCCGATACGTACGGAATGAGTCCAATGCAACCTGCTCATTACTATTGATAAATTGCGAGAAAACGTAGGGCAACCCCAAACGCGCAGCAATTCCAGCACTGTCTGTACTTGTACCCAAAACGTAAATATCTGCCGGTGTTTCTGGAATCGGATTCGCCTGTAACCCGGCTAACGGTCCTTCTTCAGACGGAATATTATGAATATAGCGACTTACTTCATCAATTTTTTCTTCGAGAGAAGGCGCATCATGAACGTTTCGTTGTAACGCCTGTGTGGATTTCGGCAACCCGCCCGGTGCGCGTCCGATTCCCAAATCTACGCGACCCGGTGCAAGAGAGGACAGCACATTAAAGTTTTCGGCTACTTTATAAGGGCTGTAATGCTGAAGCATCACTCCACCAGAACCGACTTTAATACGCTCAGTGCGTGCCAGCAAGTGGGAAATGAGTACCTCTGGCGAAGAGCCCGCAACCTGCTCGGAATCGTGATGCTCTGATACCCAGAAGCGCGTAAAACCCAATTCCTCTACACGCTGTGCTAGCTTAATCGTATTACGAAGGGCCTGCGCTGCCGTTTCCCCCTCGTGTATAGGGCTTTGATCCAATACTCCGATTTTAATACTCATGTCTCCCTCTCCCGTCTAAATTGAATAGTTATATTCCGGTGTAATCCGTTTCAGGAATTGTTGGGTACGTTCCTCTTTGGGGTGGTTAAAAATGTCGTCCGGTGTGCCTTCCTCGATAATATGACCGCCATCCATAAATACCACATGATTTGAAACATCGCGCGCAAAGCCCATTTCATGTGTAACGACAATCATCGTAATGCCTTCCTTCGCAATCTTGCGGATCACCGACAACACCTCACCCACCAGTTCAGGGTCCAGCGCCGAAGTCGGCTCATCGAACAAAATCACTTCCGGGTTCAGCGCCAAAGCACGCGCTATGCCGACACGCTGCTGCTGCCCGCCGGATAGCTGGCTTGGATAATGATTTAGCTTTTCACCCAGACCGACCTTTTCCAGCACTTCAATGCTAATTTTTTTCGCTTCCTCCTGCTTGACCTTGCGGACAACGACAAGTCCTTCCATGACATTTTCCAGTGCTGTTTTATGCTTGAACAAATTGTATTGCTGGAAAACCATAGCCGTCTTTTGGCGTAGAGCCAAAACATCCTTCTTCGCAGGTCGCTTGCAGTTCACTGTAAAATCTCCAATGCTGACTTCCCCATCATTCGGCTTTTCCAGATAATTAATGCAGCGTAGCAGAGTCGTTTTTCCTGAACCGCTCGGGCCTAAAATAACGACGACCTCGCCTTTGTTCACGGTCAAATCAATGCCTTTAAGCACTTCATGTTTGCCGAACGACTTCGTAATATTTTGCAGACGGATCATGATGCTCGACCTCCATTAAACACATTGATTTTTTTCTCCACCAACCCAGATATTCGCTCGATCAATACCGTCAAGCCCCAAAATAGCAGTGCAGCTGCGATATATACCTCCAAATATTTCCAGTTGGTAGATGCCAGAATTTCAGCCTGTGCCTGGATTTCTGTGACAGAAACCGTGAAAGCCAAGGTAGAGCCATGAAGCATCCCAATAACGGAATTCGTCAGATTTGGCAAACTCACCACGAATGCCTGCGGAAATACAATCCGTCTCAGCACTTGCCACGTCGTCATCCCGACAGCATAAGCCGCCTCGATCTGCCCCTTGTTGACCGATTGAATTCCAGAACGGACGACCTCAGACATATACGCGCCACTGGTAATGGAAAACGAAATGAGTGCAAATACCATATAAGGAACATCTTTGGATTGCAGCGGCCAGCCGAAATGCTTCGCTCCCGCATCAATTAACAAAGGCAAACTGAAATAAATAAGCAGCAAATGCATCAGCATCGGTGTGCCACGGATAAAGGTAACGTAACCGTGGGAAACCTGGGACAACACAGGAACCTTATAGATTCGCGCCAGCGCCGTTATCATACCGATGACCAACCCTGCCAGTACAGAAACCACCGTAATCATTAAGGTGTTGGGCAACGCGGAGAACAACCCTAAAAAGGCAGTATATATAAATCCAAAATCCAGACTCATATGCCTTTACCTCCTTTACTCAGACGAGGACTTCTCAGGTAGCGCACCACAAAACTTTTTCGTTTTTCGGGTTCTTTCTGCACTTCATCCCGATGCTCATGCCGGAGAAGCGTATTTTCCAGCACCCTGAACAATTTTTGTAAAATCAGACTGATGACCAGATAAATAAGGGATAACGCGATGTAGGTTTCAACAAAATGCTGGGTAGCCGACCCTAATGTCTGTGATTTCCCTGTCATCTCCATCGCTCCGATTGTAAATGCCAGCGAGGTATCCTTCAGATTGCCAATCACCAGATTGGAAAATATCGGAATCACCACAGCCAGCGCTTGCGGCATTATGATACGTGTAAAGGTCTGATAGCCTGACATGCCGACGGACTGTGCAGCCTCGATTTGTCCTCGGTCTACTGCCTCTACTCCTGACCTGATAATTTCGGAAATAAAGGCTCCACTATTGAGTGCGTAGGTCGCTACAGCAAACCACAGCACATCCCATCTGGAGGAATTGATATCTACCAGCTTTAGTAGCTCTGGCAGGCCGTAATACACCAGAAACAATTGGATTAGAATAGGTGTTCCGCGAAAAAAGGAAACATACACCTGAGAAACACGTTTGAGAAATGGAATGTTATACATGCGAGGCAGCGCAACCAACAGACCAATGATAAGCCCCAATACAAGCGAGCTTGCTACAATAAACAAGGTGATGTGTAAGTAAGACAGCATTTTCGGGATAAAGCTAAAAACATAGTCAATATTGAACTCTCTGCTCATATGCCTGCCTCCTTTCTATACATCAGCGGTCAGAATACATAGAGTACCCTGACCGCTGAAATGTCCAAGTCTATCCTTACTTTTTACTGCTGTTACCTTCCTTTTTCACATCTTCCAGAGACTTCGTGAAATCCTCTCCAAGCCATTTAATGCTCAGCTTCGACAGCGTACCGTCGTCCTTCACTTCCTGAATGGCTTTGTCCAGGTCATCCGCCAATCCTTGCTCATTTTTATTCAGTACATACAGTACATCCGATTGAGTCAAAGGATCACCAACGGTTTTCAGAGCTACTTCTCCTTTTTCATCGGTGTTAAAACGGTTCGCAAAGTCTGTCGTAACGGTAGCATCTATACGGCCACTCGTAATTTGTTGCACCGTATCATTGGCCGCACCACTCGTATAAACGATATTCAGGGCATCTCCATGGTTTTTGTTATATTCTTTTAGCACATACGCCGCATTACTGGTTGGGCTGGTAAGTACCTTTTTCCCTTTCAAATCATCAATGGAATGAATGGTATTGTTATCCTTCGCTACAGCGACTCTGTTCAGAAAAATGCTATATGGATTTTTGTTGAACAGATACTTGGCTTCACGCTCCGGGTTTTTTTCCATTTGATGCGATACCAGATCAATCTTGCCGGCATCGAGACTTAGCAGCAAATTTCCAAAGTCCATCGTTTTGAATTCAAATTCGTATTGAGGTAGGCGCTTGTCCAGCTCCTTGATCAGTTCCACATCAAAACCTGTTAAATTTCCGTTTTCGTCAATAAAGCATACATTTTTGAATTGAGTACCTGTGCCTACGATAATTTTTTTCACGTCTCCGCTTGAACCTGACGCACTGGACGCGTTATCTGAGGAACCGCAGCCTGCCAACACCAGGATGATTGCCATAACAGACAATATTGCAAACCACTTTTTCATATGAATCCCCCTCATCTCTTTGTATATCAGCAGTTTGCGACATACATGGTAGCTATAACATTCTATCATACATAATTCCTATAAGTTTAATCGGTTTTAGGATGTGATTAATTTAACACCTGGATACCTATACGTCAATCCACCAAGCTATAGAACTTTTCTATAACAAAACAGCACTCCGGAAACCTTCTGTCAGTGCATCTGCAAAATCTGAGGTTACTGCACAGTCTTCTTTGGTCGCAATTATGCTAATCTGCATCGACACCCTAGCTATCTCTGGAACATGGATACGGAACAGTTTCTGATCTTTTACTTCACGGTTCACACAGACATCTGGCAAGAAGGCAATACCCGCTTCTTCCAATACCAGCTTTTTGGCCGTGACCACATTGTCTACCTGAAAAGCAATGTCTGGTGGCTGCTCCAGTGATTCAAAAGCGCGATGAATTCTCATCCAATCTAGTGATCCGCATTCAAAAAACACCAGTGTTTCACGTTGAATATCCTGTATGCTGGCCTTTCCTGTCTTCATAAACGGATGGCCGTCGTATACATACAGGGAAATCGGATCTTCATAAAAAGCAAGCGTACGGATAGCCGGATGCATCACTTTACGGACAAAACTAATGTCTACCTCACGGTTCAACAGTTTATGTACCAGTTGATCCGTCGTTGCCGTCACAATTTTGTAGTTAACCTCTGGATAACGGGCACGAAGCTGCTTTAATATCTCTGGAATAATGTAGTTCGACACCGATATCGTGCAGCCAATTCGAATTTGTTGAGGGGCTTTCTTACGCTGTTGGAGCTTTTGCTTCCCTTTTTGCAGCACCTGAAGCATCTGCTCCGCATAAGGAAGAAACTTTCGTCCATACTCCGTCAGAACCGTTTGCTTGCTTTGACGGTCGAACAGCTTACATTCTAGCTCGCGCTCTAGCGTCTGAATCCGGGCTGTAACAGAGGGCTGGGACAAGAACAAGGCTTCTGCCGCCTTATTAAAGCTCCCATAATGATTCACGTATACAAAGGCTTCCATATTCTCGATATTCATACGCAAGTCCCCCAGTAAGTTTTATATACATTTATCCAATAAGTTAACTTGGTTTTTTGTATCATAAAACTCACTGAACGACCTGTCAATGGAAATATTGAAAATATCTATAATTTTAATAGCTCATTTAGTTCTTTAACAGAACGTTCCAACCGTGCAACCAATTCTTCGGACAACCCGTATGCTCCATCTGGCAGACGCTCGACCCACTGATCCACTGCATACACCCCGCCAAGAATATGTCTTCCGCCCAGTGCATTAATAACCGGCTTCAACGCATAGTCAATGACCAGCAGGTGAGCCAGTGTACCTCCGATAAATAAAGGCAAGACAGGTTTCCCTCTTAGCCCCTCCTGCGGAACCAAATCCAGGAATATTTTCAATAGTCCTGAATAGGACGCCTTATAGACTGGAGAAGCCACAATAACGGCATCCGCTGCTGCAATCAATGCAAGTGATGCTGTGACGTCGGGGCTGTTAAAGTTAGCTGTGACCAGATCCTCCGCTGGCAAGTCGACCACATTCAGTAATGTGACCTCCGCTCCAGCCTGCTGCAACTGCTCCGTTGTATAGTTAATCAAGCCGTATAAACGGGATTGTGTAGACGGACTGCCTGATAGGATGACAACCTTGGACATATTTTTTCCTCCTTCTGTTATGCGTCAACCTTCACTTTGGATCTGGCTGCTGTATAGCGGTTCTCAGGAATAGGCACTCCCAGATTTTCGCGCAGTGTACTAAATTCATATTCCTGACGGTAAATACCGCGTTCCTGCAAAATAGGCACAACCAAATTTACAAAGTCATGCAGACCCGATGGTACATCAGAACCAATAATGAATCCGTCTGCTCCTTTTCTATCAAACCACTCCTGCACTCGATCCGCCACCTGCTCAGCGGTTCCGATAAAAGAGGTTCTCGGTGTAGCTGAACGCAACGCAACCTCGCGTAAGGTCAAGTTTTGTTCCTTGGCTACTCGTTTGATTTTATCTGTACCGCTGCGGAACGCATTGCTGCCAATACCATCAAGCTCAGGGAATGGCTCATCCAGCGGATATTGTGAGAAATCATGATGATCGAAGAAACGTCCCAAATATTTTAGCGCAGCCTCAATCGTCACCAGATTAGTGATCTCTTCATACTTACGTTCCGCTTCCTCCGTTGTATTGCCAATAATCGGCGATATGCCCGGCAAAATGACAATATCCTCTTCGGATCTACCATAGCGTACCGCACGTTCTTTCACATCACGATAAAACTGCTGCGCTTCCTCTAACGTTTCATGTCCTGTAAATACAGCATCCGCTTCCTTAGCGGCCAGGTTTTTGCCATCCTCGGAGGAACCTGCCTGGAAAATAACCGGCTGTCCCTGCTTGGATCGTCCAATGTTCAGCGGACCCTGCACAGAGAAAAACTCACCTTTATGGTTCAATGTATGCAGCTTTTCAGGATCAAAAAATACTCCAGCTTCCTTATCACGAACGAACGCATCCGCTTCCCACGAGTCCCACAGTCCTTTGGTAACCTGTAAATATTCCTCTGCAATTTTATAGCGCTGCGGATGCGACGGGTGCTCGCCTTTGCTAAAGTTAAGGGCAGAGCCTTCCAGCGGGGAAGTCACCACATTCCAGCCTGCACGACCTCCGCTAATATGATCAATGGAAGAAAACTGGCGTGCTACCGTGAACGGTTCGCTATAGGAAGTCGACAATGTGCCGACCAGTCCGATATGCTTCGTCACCCCAGCCAAAGCGGACAAAATCGTAATTGGTTCAAAACGGTTTAGAAAGTGGGGAATGGATTTTTCGTTAATGAACAGGCCATCTGCGATAAATACGAGGTCAAACTTTCCTTCCTCTGCCTTTTGTGCCTGCGTTTTATAAAATTCAAAGTTAACACTCGCGTCCGCAGGTACTTCAGGGTGACGCCAAGTCGTCATGCTTCCCCCAACGCCGTGAATAATCGCACCAAATTTAATTTGTTTATTCTTAGCCATAACTCTTCCACCTCTCTTGAACATGATTGTTATACCACTTGATTGTAACTTTCCAGCACTTTACCCAACTCTTCCAGATCCGGGTTGAGCAGGGCTTCATATTTGTTATCCCCGCCTACTTCGACGACAGGAACATAACGAACACCATATTTGGTTTCCAGCACGTCACGCAGCGCATCATTTCCGTCCACTTGGATATTTTCATACGGCTGATTTTGGGATTCCAGGTACGATTTGATCTCTCCACAAAAATGACAGCCGGTTTTGCTCCACAATACAACTTTAGGTTTGGACGACATATACATACCTCCGTGAGCTTAATGTTTATAATTCCGATGAATTAAATAAGGATTATATTTATAATGTATCCTGCCGACCCTTTTCCGTCAATCGCTTGTGTAATAGACATTGCTAATTCAACGATAGAAAATTTTAATCTTATATCGTATTTAATCGGTTTATTGGTAGCTCAGTTATTTAAATTTAGGGGAATTGGAGTTTAAATGTGCCTTGACGCGGATATCCTTGGAATAGTAGCGCCCTTGTGGCGAAATGAAATGGGGTTGAGTAAATGCAGGATTGGGCCGAGGTTGCTATACGCACATTAATGGCTGTCGCTATATTATTTTTAATCACCAAAATTCTTGGAAAACGTCAGGTATCCCAGCTTTCCTTGTTCGAATATATAACAGGAATCACGATAGGTAACCTGGCTGCTACCATTCCTATGGAGCGTGAATCCACCTGGTATCTAGGCCTCATAGCCTTGTCAGTATGGGTACTGACAACACTTGGCATTGAATATTTGCAAATTAAAAGCAAGAAAATCAGAGATATAACAGATGGAAGGACAACAATCCTGATCAAAGACGGCAAAATTTTAGAGGATAATCTGAGAAAGGAACGGCTCACCCTGGATGAACTCATGGAGCAGCTACGAAGCAAGAATGTATTCAAAGTATCTGATGTAGAATTTGCTCTCATGGAAACCAGTGGCGAAGTCAATGTGCTGTTAACCAAAGACAAGCAGCCTGTGACGCTTAAAGATTTGAATATGTTTCAGCTACCGGAGAAGGAACCCACAGCAGTCATTATGGATGGACAACTTATGGAGCAACAAATGGCATATATGGGGATTACTCAACAATGGCTGGATGCCAAGCTAAAGGAAAAGAGCCTGACGGTCAAAGATGTGTTTTTCGCGCAGGTGGACACGCAAGGGGAGCTATATATTGACCCATACAGTGATAATGTACAGATGTCCAAGGCACAGGATTCGAATCAAGCTGTACTGACGCTGCTGCAGCAATGTACAACCGAGCTGCAAAAACTGGCTACGAATTCCAGCGAACAGCAAAGGAAACAGTTGTATGAGCTATGCTCACACAACTTGAAGGAAGCTATCCAGGAAATGCAGCCGGTAAATTCATCTAAGTCCTGAGCACATACGCATATGCCATAAGAGTATAAGTATGGGAGTTAAAAAGGAGCGTCCTTCAGCCGCTTATGGCTTTGAAGACGCTCCTTTTTATATTACTGTGCCGGTGTACATTTCACAGTTGTTGCTGCCTTTCATTCCTTGCCGGCGCAGCGGCAGCATAACCGTAAATACCGTTCCTTCTCCCACCTTGCTGGATACAGAGATAGAGCCGGTATGCATCTCTGTTATTTTATAAGCAATGGACAGTCCCAAGCCGCTGCCTCCTGCAGTTCGGGCCCGTGACTGGTCTGCTTTATAAAACCGTTCAAAAATGCGTTGCTGATCCTGTTCGTTGATGCCCTGTCCCGTGTCCGCAATGCGGATAACCGCCTGTTCACCGTTACTTGAAAGAGAAACAGATATGCTTCCACCCTGTGGTGTAAATTTAATGGCGTTGTGAAGGAGATTTACCCAAACCTGGCCCATCAGATCCTCGTCCGCGTTGATCTCAACGATATCCACCTCAACAGTCATCTCGATTTTTTTAGCCTCCCATTGCGGTTCGCAGGCGAGAATAAGCGAAATTAGCTGCTTGTCCAGCCGATAAAGGGACGGACGAAACAGATGCCGCTCCGAATCCAGAATCGCCAGCTTCATGAGATTATCGCTTAGCTTGGATAGACGAATACACTCCGTCTCGATGATCGTCAAATACCGGTCTCGCTGTTCACGATCCAGATTCTCGTCCTTGAGCGCCTTGGCGAATCCGATTATCGAGGTCAGCGGTGAGCCGATTTCATGGGATACGTTTGAAATAAACTCCTCCCGCAGCTTTTCCATAGCCTTCAGATTTGCAGCCATATCATTGATACTGTCCACCAACTGTACATAAGGATGCGGCCTCCGATGTTTTCCGTTCCTCCCGCCGAGATCCCAATCCAGATTAATGTGAAAGTCTCCTTGCGAAATACGTTTTAAAGCATCGATCATTTCGGTAAAAGCGTGCTGTTCTCTAGGCTGGAAGAAGCGCCTTACCGTCATACTGATAATACCGAAGAAGAAAAAGCCTAGCGTCGTATTCATAAGAAAGACGAACAAACCATGGGGAGCCCATGACATGTGCGAATAGATCGCCTCCATAATAAAGAACGCGGCAGTCCAGCTGAGATACAGCACCAATAACACCAGCATGAGTCTCGCAAGGATATGGAGGAATCCCGGTTCTCGTTTCATTGCCTTACCTCCAGCCGATAACCCAATCCTCGGATCGTACTGATCCGGAAGGAGTGGCTTGCCTCCGGAAACCGTTCCCGAAGGCGTTTGATATGGACATCAACCGTTCTTTCGTCTCCCTCATAATCATAACCCCAGATCTGTTCGATCAACTGGTCGCGGGTAAAGGTTTTGCCAGGATAGCTGGCCAGCTTGAAGAGCAGCTCAAATTCTTTGCGCGGCAGGGTAAACTCCTTCTTTTCAGCCCGGCATTCAAATGTATCACTCCGCAGGACAAGATCTCCGACAGTCACTGATTTGGAAGCCATGATACGATAACGTTTTAATAAAGCCTTCACGCGTGCAACAAGCACCATGGGGTCGAATGGCTTGACAAGATAGTCGTCCGTTCCGAGCGCGAAACCTTTCACGATCTGTGTCGTCTCGCCTTTAGCTGTAAGCATAAGCAGCGGCAGGTCGGTTTGCTCTCTCAGCTTACGACACAACCCCCAACCATCCATTCCCGGCATCATGATATCAAGAACAAGTAAATCGACCTTGATTTGATCAAAAATGCGCATCGCGTCCAATCCATCCACCGCCTCGACTACCTCCAGACCTTCCATCCTCAAAAAGTGTCCGACCAGTTCGCGAATATGCGGATCATCATCAACGACCAATACACGCGCCATTTCAATCCCCCTAACTAGTTCTGCCTTAAATCTCTCATCCTCGTCAAGAAGACTGCCATCTTATGCTTTACGCATATATGCACGCACCGTAAGCGGCGCGAAAATCGCCACAATGACTGTAGCGCCAAGCAGGGAGATCGCCAGTTCCCCGCCAATCGTTCCCGTATTCGCAAGCTCCCTGACTGCGTTCACAAGATGTGAAATCGGGTTGACGTTCACAAACCACTGTAGCCAACCAGGCATTGTGTCCACAGGCACAAATGCGTTGGAAACAAAAGTGAGCGGAAACAGAACAATCATGGAGATGCCCTGTACACTGGAAGCAGTGCGGGCAATCACGCCAAAGAAGGCGAAAATCCAGCTGACTGCCCAGGAACACACGATGACCAAAAGCGCGGCGATAGCAACACTCAGCAGCCCTCCCTCTGGCCGATACCCCAAAATATACCCCATGGCGAAGGTAAGTACAGTCGCAATAGTATACCGGATACTGTCAGCCAGCAGAGCTCCAGCCAAAGGCGCAATACGTGCGATTGGGAGTGACTTGAACCTGTCGAACACTCCTTTGTCCATATCCTCACGTAGTTGGACGCCGGTAACGACGGAGGTCGAGATCACAGTCTGCACGAGGATGCCTGGAATAATAACCGGCAAATAATGCTGCACGTCTCCTGAGATGGCGCCACCAAAGATATAGGTAAACATAAGTGTGAAAATGATCGGCTGGAGCGTGACATCAAACAATTGCTCGGGAGTATGCCGGATCTTCAGAATGCCCCGGTAGGCCATCGTCATGGAATTGAAGAACGCCTGTCTGAAACTCACAGACTTCTTCAAAGTGCGATCAAAACCTGTCATAACCGTAGTGCTCTTCATGCTCTCGCCCCCTCCCCAGCATGCGCTCCTTGGGACGTCTGCTGCTCGTTTACTTGTGCCCCATGACCAGTGATGGACAAAAACACCTCGTCAAGCGTCGGCTTTTGCACACTCATTTCTGCTAGACGAATCTCTCCAGTACGGAGGGCAATCAGCAGGTCCGTTACCCGATCTGCATTGGCCATCGGAGAAATAATCTTTCCAACTTCCACTGACACGCTGGACTTGACTGAAAGCACCTGTTCAACGATCTGAACAGCTCTCTCAATGTCCTGTTGATTTTGCACTTTGAGTTGCAGAGTCGACGCCCCCACTGCCGCTTTCAGTTCATCCACCGTACCCTCAGCGACTACCCGGCCATGATCGATCACCGCGATTCGGTCAGCAAGTTGATCCGCCTCGTCGAGGTACTGGGTAGTGAGCAGTACGGTGGAACCGGTCTTGACCAGACGCCGGATCGTGTCCCACATCTTGACACGCGTGCGCGGGTCTAGTCCGGTAGTCGGCTCATCCAGGAAGATCAGCGGCGGCTTAGCGATGAGACTGGCGGCCAAGTCCAGTCGGCGGCGCATGCCTCCCGAAAAATTTTTTAACGGTCGCTTGGCTGCTTCGGCCAAGCCAAATTCCTCCAACAGCTCCGCTGCCTTATGACGCGCCTCGGCACGTCCCAGTCCAAGCAGTCTAGAGAAGATGATCAAGTTCTCAGTAGCGCTAAGCGACTCATCGACCGATGCGTATTGGCCTGTTACCCCGATCAATTGACGCACAACCTGCGGCTCCTTTACTACATCGTGCCCGAAGATACGCGCTGATCCACCATCAGGTCGCAATAACGTTGACAGCATTCGGATGGTAGTCGTCTTACCTGCTCCATTAGGGCCGAGCACACCGTAGATCGTGCCAGCATGGACATTCAAATCGACACCGTCAACCGCATGCTTATCACCAAAAGTTTTAACGAGTCCCCTTGCTTCAATGGCCAAGGTCTCTTTTTTGTCTGTATAATCCACATTCATATCCTCCCTATACGGTTTCTATAGCGAGGATAACCCACGTTTATGAACTGAATATGAATAGAAAGATATTGAACCTATTTACACTGTAAAAAAATAATCTCGTTCTACCTTGCTCACTCTTAAACCAAATGTTTTATACCACTCGGATTTCCCTTTTTCCTGCGCTACCTTGTGCAGCTCGTTATGTTTCCAATTTTTTATAGCGTCTAGAGACTCCCAATAGGAAACTGTGATGCCTACTCCATTGTGATCACGAACACTTTCCACACCTAGAAAACCAGGCTGCTCGGCAGCCAGTTCCACCATTTTGTCTCCCATCACTCCGTATCCGCCATCTCCTTCCGTACGTTCAGAAGTAAAGATAGCCGCATAATAGGGTGGCCGAGGAGTTTTAGCAATTGAGTTCATATGTTCCTCCTAAAACAAAAATATATAACCTTTCTTTCATTTGATTATAATCATAAATATTAAATAAAAAAAATGAATATATCTGATATGATACATGAATATATTTCATTAAAAAAATAGGAGTGAACAGGAATTTGTTTAAATATAAGATTTTTCTTTGCGTAGTTGAAATGGGAAGTTTCACAAAGGCCGGGGAAGTTTTAAATCTTACACAATCGGCAATCAGCCATGCGATCTCTGGATTGGAACATGAATTAGGGTTGACTCTTCTGATCCGAGGTCGTTCAGGCATCAGATTGACCAATAACGGAGAAAGATTGATGAAGCAATTTAGAGAGATCGTACAAATGGACGAAAAGCTCTACCAAGAGGTAGCTCTAATTAAAGGATTGGAAATCGGAACCGTAAAGATCGGCACATTTTCAAGCGTCTCTATTCATTGGCTGCCCCGTATTCTAAAAAAATTCAATGAGCAGTTTCCTCTTATTGAAATAAAACTGCTCGATGGGAACTACCATGAAATTGAGAGCTGGATAATCAGTGGGGAGGCTGATTTCGGCTTTGTGAACCTCCCCACGCTAGACACATTAGAGGCGTTGCCCTTAAAAGAAGAAAGCATGCTTTGTCTACTTCCTTCCGATCATATTCTGGGAAAGCAAGCCTCCATTCGAGTAGAACAGCTCAGAGATGAGCCTTTTATTATGCCTGTTGCAGGCTGTGACACCGATGTAAGGAATATTTTTTCACAGCATAATATGTCACCTAAAATCAAATATGAATTAGAAGATGACCATGCGATTATGGCTATGGTGCAGAATGGACTAGGCGTGAGTATTCTTCCTGAAATGATCCCGTCTCACATTCCTTACGACATCTCTATTCGTCCATTGGATGAGAGGCATTCCCGTACTATCGGTATCGCTACCGCTTCCTTAAAAAATGTTTCTCCAGCAGCTAAAAAATGTATGGACTTTATTAATGAATGGATCAACTAGCTTCATCATGTCGGCCAAGGAAGCGGATTTTCAAAACTGGACCAGTCCATATCCATTTCATTATCGTTCAGCAGACATTCATCTAGCTCTTCTTCCAAGTCCGGTCGATTCATTCCGATACCGATCATGACGATTTCGTTCATGCGATCGCCCCATTGTTCATCCCATTGGTCCAGAGCCTCAGGGTCAGCTGCAACGATCTCCTGCCGTTCTTCTTCGGATAATGCAGCAAGCCAGCTTCCCGCAGGGCCAAATTGAATAGATGGTCCTGCCTGACTAATACTCGCTGCCCAATCCTGCGGGGTTGCAATCCAGGCCAAACCTTTGGCGCGAACGATCTCCTCCGGCCAATAGTTCATAAATTCAGCCAATCTTGCAGGATGAAATGGTCTTCTACGACGATATACAAAGGAATTTATCCCATATTCGTCCGTTTCCGGTGTATGGCTTTCAAGCTCCAGCTCCCGAATCCATCCAGCGGATTGACTAGCCTTGTCAAAATTGAACAGCCCTGTATTCAAAATGTCCGAAGGAGCGACCTTTCCCTTGGAAGTACGAATGATTCGGGCTTCAGGCTGTAATCTCCGCAGCACACCCTCCAGCTTATCCAGCTCAGCAGACTGAACCAGATCGCACTTATTCAGAATCAATACATCACAGGTTTCAATCTGGTCTATGAGCAAGTCCGAGATATCACGCGTGTCGTCTTCACCAGTAGCCTGCCTGCGATCCAGTAACGTTTCTCCTGATTCAAAATCATGCCAGAAACGGTTCGCATCGACTACGGTCACCATGCAATCCAGTTTTGCCAGCGATGCCAAATCAATGCCAGTTCCTTCATCGGCGTACGTAAAGGTTTGAGCGATTGGCACAGGTTCACTGATGCCTGTAGATTCGATTAAAATATAATCAAACTCGCCTTGTTCCGTCAGTTTCTTGACCTCCACCAATAAATCTTCACGCAATGTACAGCAAATACAACCATTAGACAACTGGACCAGTTTTTCTTCTGTTCTGGACAAGCCGCCCTCTTTTTTAACCAGCTCAGCATCTATATTCACTTCACTCATGTCATTGACGATGACTGCCACTTTCATTCCGTCCCGATTGTTTAATACATGATTCAAAATCGTTGTTTTTCCTGCACCCAAATATCCGCTCAACACTGTTACTGGTATTGCTTTCTTATTCATCGCTGGTACGCTCCCTTGAATATCGGCTTTTCATTTTCATTTTCATTTTTTAAATCGTAATAATTACTATTAACACCAACTTTCAGTAATATACAGCATCCCTTTTGCCTTGTCAACCGTAAAAAAACTCTTGAAATGAATGACCTAAGTTATTATTAATATGAGAAATAACGATATTTAAAGAGTTTTATTTTTTAAAGCTATAGATCAGGTTCGTGGAAATATGCAAAAACTGGCGACCGTAGAAGCAACACAATCTCTGGAAGTTCTTTTTGCATTAATGGGAGAATTAATCTTTTTGTTTTAGCGCATATATATTTTTTCCATGGTCGTTCAAATGTGGATCAGGCACCAGAAAAAAGCAGCAGATCAAAGAGAGGCTCCTGATCTGCTGCTTTTTGCCGATGATTTCTAACAAAGAATGATGCTTTATGACGAGTACAAAGTATTATTACCAAGCGTAGGCTTCTGGCGCAGGTTTTCCTGGACCTGGAAAAATCTCATTCAGCTTGGCAAGCACTTCCTCGCTCAATTTGACCTCAGGTACCCGTAGAGCATCCTCTAACTGTTCTAAGGTCCGTGGTCCGATAATTGGAGCCGTTACAGCCGGATGGGAAAGTACCCAAGCCAGTGCAATCACGTCTTCCTTTTCACCCAGCTCGCGGGACAATGCTGCAAATTGCTCCAGCTTCATACGATTCTGCTCCACCTTTTCCTTGGCGCGTGCGCTGCGGGAACCTGTACCAGCTAACGCATTCCGTCCCAGCAGTCCGCCCGCCAACGGGCTCCATGGGATCACACCCAGCCCCAGCTCCTGAGCTGCCGGTAATACTTCAAGCTCGGCGGAACGTTCGTTCAAGTTGTACAAATGCTGCTCGGATACAAGCCCCAAAAAACGCCGTGCCTTCGCTTCGGCCTGCGCCACCGCAATGTGCCAGCCCGCAAAATTACTGGAACCGATATAACCAACTTGTCCCCGATCCACCACGGACTCGAATACGCCCCACAGCTCATCCCATGACACGTTTCGGTCAATGTGATGCATTTGGTATAGCTCTACATGGTCGGTCTGCAGACGTTTCAGAGACGCATCCAAATGGCGGCGAATTTTGTAAGCAGACAAGCCTGATCCTGCATTGGGTCCGTCATGTTCATTTTTCATATCTCCGTATACCTTCGTTGCCAACACGACCTTCTCGCGTCTTCCGCCGCCCTGCTGGAACCAACGTCCGATAATTTCCTCTGTCCAACCTTTACGGTCATGGCCATATACATTAGCCGTATCAAAAAAGTTAATGCCCGCATCCAGTGCGGCATCCATAATTTTAAACGCATCCTTTTCTTCGGTTTCTGGTCCGAAATTCATCGTCCCCAGACATAACCGACTCACCTTTAAGCCTGACTTTCCTAAGTATGAATACTCCATACTACCTCCCGCCTTTGCTTAAGGATTTTAAAATTCCGCAAAATTACATGCCAAAAAAGACCATACTCCGTTTATTCACCAGAACAAACCGCATTGAAACACCCCCAAATGCAATTTAAAGTTTGGAGAGCGCATGCAAAAAGGCCTCCGCACCATGCCGAAGCATAACATGCGGAGGCCACCTCCCCGTACTACCCGCCGAATATTAAAAGAAGGTGACTTTACGGCGGATGCCAGCAGAGCGGAGGATTTGAATCTGGAGAAGCGGCGCGTTCGCCTTTGCCACGGGATTCTTACCTTTTCATGTCTATCTAATCCAAAGAATCCCGTGGCAACAGCGATCGTAAGATCAAATCCTTCGCGGAGCGCGTTTATCCACCGTAACTCACTCTCTATTTAACAATCAAGGAATTAATTTCGTTTCTTTCGCTCGCTCAGCCATTTTTTTCGTATGCTTGCTGAGCGGCTTCTTCAACACCAATCCAAACAGGAAGCAAACACCGATAAATACAAACAGCATCACCACATCCCGTATCACCGTTGAAGCCAACATCCCTCCTACTGTCTCTCGTAACAGACTAACCGCATAGGTAAATGGTACAAATGGATTCAGCGCCTGAAAGAATGGTGTACTCGTCGCAATCGGAAACGTCCCTCCTGAACTGGAGAATTGAAGCACCAGCAGGATGACCGCCAGTCCCTTGCCGATATTGCCGAACACAGAAACTAGTGTATAGGTCATCGCCGTAAACACCAGACTGATCAGCATAGAGGATAGTACAAAGGCTACTTTGGCATCCACATACGCCCCGAGCAGGAACAAGTCACCGAGAGATACGCTCAGCGCCTGAAAAATACCAATTGTGGAGAATGTCATCAGCCGTCCGAAATACACTTGGTAGCTTTTAAATTGTCCTTCCGGGTCATCCACATCTACCCTGAACATTGATACCAGTAGCATCGCACCTACCCAAATCGACAATGTAGTGTAAAAAGGTGACATCGCAGAACCATAGTTAGGGATTGGATATATCCGTTCCTGCTTCAACGATACCGGACTGCCGAGAAACTCACTTTCCTTTTTCACATCCCCCTTGAGCAATGCAATAGCGCGTCCGAGTGCATTTTCGCCCTTAAGCTTGCGAATGGTATCTGCAGCCTGACGTATGGAATCCTCGGCAGCTGGAAGATCGGTCCTTACAAAATTGGCTACTTGGTGCACCGCTTTTTCCGCTTCAGGAAATTTATTTTCAATTAAGTCAGCCATTTTGACAAACTGTTGTTCCGCTTTGGGCAAATCATTACGCACAAAATCTGCCGCCTGATGAATTTTACTTTTAACCATCGGCAAATCGTTATTTACGAAGTCTGCTGCTTTGTTCACAGCATTCGTAAACTCGCCCATACGTCCCTGAATCGTTGTCGCCGCTTCATGCAGTTTCTGACGGTATTGTGGCAGATCCTGCTGGAGACGTGTTAGCTCTTGCTGGCCGAATTCTGCTGCACCCTGTGCGTCATTTAATAGCTTTTCAATATTCGGTAGCTGCTCTTGAGCTGTAGTCAGCACATTGGCAGAATTGCGGGCAACGGATTTGATCTGATCTAGCGCCTTTTGAATGGCGGGTGCATACTCCGTATCATAATTGCCCAAAATGTTGTCAATTCCGCTACTGATTTCTCCAGCAAGGCGATCAGTGTCATCCAGCAGATTTTGCGCAGGCTTTTCACCGCGCTGGATGGCATTCCCGATACTAGTTACTGTGCTATTCAGACGGCGGAAACGATCCTCCACCCCGCCCACACGGGAAATAAGTGAATCCAGAGGTTGACTTGGCAAGTATCCGTTCACACGGTTCAGCAATTGAGAAATATGATCCAGCACCCCCACGGCAGTTGTCAGCCTACCGCTGACACGATTCACCGCAGCTTGTGCTGCTTTAGGATCAAAATCCACACCACGAATGATGTCTGTAATCTGAGAAACCTCATTCGCAATTTGTTGTACCAGTTGTAAATCTTCTTTAACTACTGTACCTATCGAATCAAGCGCACCCTCATTTTTGTCCAGAAATTCAAGTAAACCGGTTGTAAAGTCCTTGCCTGTGTCCGCTATCTGCTGTACTTCTGGCAGTGCCCTCTGGGCAGCATTAATAACTTTAAGAGCCGTTTGCGTATCCTCCAGGGCGGTGGTCAGTGCGCTTTCTACCTTGCTAAAATTTTGATCCAGTTCAACAATTCGATCACCAGCCTTTTGAATATCAGGTAGTCTTTTTTGGATATCTAAAATAATAGCGGCTACCTTGTCCAGCTCAGGCATGTTTTTGTCAATTTTGAGCACCAGGTCACCGGCGCGGTTAATTTCAGGAATTTTCTCCTTCAATGCGATAATCTTTTGTCCCTGCGCCTTAATTTTCGGCAAATTTCGCTCCAGCTCCAAGGCCTGTTTGCCCAACCTATCGATATCCGGTAGTCGATTATTTAGCTCCAACACCCGGTTTTCAATGTTACGAATTGTCGGGAGTTCCTCCTCCAACTTTACTCCAGCATCCTTCAACTTCGTCAATACCGCCTGGCTGGCAGTTTCAATAAAGTTTTGGCTAATCTGGTTCGTCAGAGAGGTTGCCCCCGAAGATGTAATTTTCGGAGCTACTGCATTAATTTTTTCATTTACGGCGTAATCAATTTCCGGCTTTTGCGGATTTTCCGTCAGCACACTCGTAATTTTCTCTGAAAAGTCTTTCGGGATCAGCAGGCTGGCATAATAATCACCATCCAACACACCTTTCCGTGCTTCCGCTTCATTGACAAAAGTCCAACCCAGCTTCTTGTTATTTTGAAGGTTATGCGAAACCTCATCGCCGATATTAATCTTTTTACCATTCACTTCTGCACCCTGATCTTGGCTGGTAACTGCAATTTTAATTCCAGATGTATTCGCATATGGATCCCACATCGCTTTCAAATTCACCCATGCATAGACGGAAGGCAAAAGAATGATGCCAATGACTAATAAAGTCCCGGTCGATACTTTGAATACATTTCTCCAGTCTGTTAAGTAGATTTGCCATATCTTCCGCAACTTCATCACTCCTTGTATGTACATTAACCTGTCGTCCAGTGTTGTATGCACACGTATTGTAAACGATTCGAGCAAATGAAGCCAATCCTGTTACAATATATGCCAAAAGCGTATGGGTCTTATAGAGATCATAGGCTTTTTCTTGCCCCAACTCAAAGAAGCCCTTCAGACCTAATGAATAGGCTCGAAGAGCTTCTTTCTTATACATAGTTATCCATTCTTCAGCAGTCTGGCCGCCGAAAATGCTGCGCCATGACGCAACTTCCGCTTCTCCAACCGTTTGTGCAGCGAACGATTATACAGAACCTGAATGACAAAATACGAGATAATGCCCAGCACCACACCGAAAATCGACATGCCGATCAGGATGTGCAAGCCTCCGTGCAACAAGTCTCTGAATACAGACCAGTTGCCGTGAAACAGCTCCATAAAAGAATGCTCGTGAAGTCGTCCGCCCCTGACATGTACCGGATAATGAGATGGATAAATCCAAGCCCCCACTTGCTTGGCGAATGGCATTAGTACAATTGGCAAAAAGGTCAGCTTACCTACAACGTTACCCACAATGGCCGCAGGCAGCGAGCCGCCAGAGAGACGAACAATCGGATAAAAAACAAGGTATACCAGAGAAGCCGTGGAAATCACAATCATCTCCAGCGCAAAGCCAATGGCGAAGCCCAAGGAGATCTTTTTAACTCCTCCAGGGGCGCGCAACAGCTTGATGAAATTCAGCCGAATCGCACGCCCTATATTTTGAAACATATTATAGTTCTTCTTCGATTTATGAGGTTTGAGCCTTTTCGGATTGAGCTTTATCAATAGGAGGACTCCTTCAACAGTACAATTCAATTTCAGGAATGAGTATTTACAGCTCCCATCCTTACTTATGTCTATACTGTCATTATAACCCTCAGCGTTCGAAAAGCAATGCTATTCCGCCTGTTTCGCCGTTTTAGGACAGAATTCGCTTGTAGACATCGTTCTGGAGAGGTACAATGTCCCAAATCTCAGCCGCGTATTGCTGAATCGTACAATCACTAGAAAATTTACCGGAGTGTGCCATATTGACAATAGCACGCCGAGTCCACTCCGAGGGATTCCGATACACCTGTTCAATATGAACCTGCGTATCCACATAGGCTGCGAAGTCCTTGAGCACAAAGTATTCATCATTATGATCAATCAGGGATTGATAAATGGCCTCAAATTCCCGTTCATGCCGCGTAAAAGGAGCATCGTTCACAAGTTGATCCAGCACTTCACGCAGTCTTTCGTCACTGTTGGCTGTTTTGCGCGCCGAATACTGGCCGTCCCGGTAATATGCCTCGATCTGATCCACCTTCAATCCAAAAATGAACATGTTGGCATCGCCTACCATTTCATGCATTTCAACATTGGCTCCGTCCAATGTACCTATTGTGAGCGCACCGTTCATCATAAATTTCATATTGCCTGTGCCTGAAGCTTCTTTGCCTGCCGTGGAAATCTGCTCACTGACATCCGCCGCAGGAATAATCAGCTCCGCCAGTGAGACCGAATAATTTTCAAGGAAAACGACTTTCAGCTTGTCCTTGACTTCCACATCTCGATTGATCGTGTCCGCCACGTTATTAATGAGCTTGATCGTCTGTTTGGCGAGAAAATAACCGGGGGCGGCTTTGGCTCCAAAAATAAATGTGCGTGGCGTCACATCCAGGCCCGGATTACTTTTAAGCTGGCTGTATAGATGCATCACATGCAAAATATTGAGCAGTTGTCGCTTATAACCATGCAACCGTTTGACCTGTACATCAAAAATGGAGAACGTATCCAATCGCACGCCCTGTTTTGCAAAAACATACTCAGCAAGCCTGACTTTATTATTTCGCTTAATCGCCTGTATCCGTTCTTTGAACGTCTCGTCCCCACTGTAACGAAGCAGGTCGATGAGCTCCCTTGGACGGGTCCTCCAGCGTGTGCCGATCGTCTCATCGTACAAGCTTGCCAGCTCCGGGTTGGCGTGCATCAGCCAGCGGCGATGGGCAATCCCGTTTGTTTTATTGTTAAAACGGTCAGGGTACAGCTCGTGAAACGACTTCATCTCTCGTTCCTTTAATATTTGCGTATGCAGCGCAGCCACCCCATTAACGCTGTAGCTGCCGACGATTGCCAAGTGGGCCATACGGATTTGTTCACCGTGAATAATCGCCATTTCACCAATTTTGATGTCCTGGCCTGGGTAACGCTCCAGTAGTATAGCGCAATAACGTTTGTTAATTTCTTCAATGATTAAAGAAATACGAGGAAGCAGCTCCCGTACCATATTAACAGGCCATTGTTCCAACGCCTCACTTAATATCGTATGATTCGTATATGAAACGGTTCGCGTCGTAATATCCCATGCTTCGTCCCAGCCCAAGCCCTTCACGTCCATCAGAATACGCATCAGTTCCGGAATAACTAGGGTCGGATGTGTATCGTTAATGTGCAGTGCTATTTTATCGGGCAAATGGCTATAAGGTAAACGAAGCTTCTCAAACGTACGCAAAATACTTTGTAATCCGGCCGAGCACAGGAAATACTGCTGCTTCAAGCGAAGCAGCTTTCCCTCATAATTGGAGTCGTCCGGATATAGAAATGCGGAGATAGATTCCACCGATCGATTGTAGTCGAGAAAGCGGTAATAACCGCCTTCGCCTCGAATCGGTCCTCGAACGGGATCAAGCGCTGATTCCGCACTCCAAATCCGCAGCGTATTCACCTGTGTATGACCATAGCCTACCAGCGGAATATCGTAAGGGACAGCCCAGACCGTTTCAGCATCCTTTGTCTCGAATACAAGATGTCCCTCCTGTTCATGGGTTTCCACTCTTCCCCAAAAATGAACCTCGACCTTTTTATCAGGACGACGTTCCTCCCAGACATTCCCTTTCTGTAGCCAGTAATCCGGCAGTTCAACCTGATTGCCGTCCACAATACGCTGTTCAAACAGACCATATTTATACCGGATGCCGCACCCATGTCCTGCATAGCTAAGGGATGCCAGCGAGTCCATGAAGCAAGCCGCCAGACGGCCGAGACCCCCATTGCCTAGCCCCGCGTCCGCCTCCTGTTCTTCAATTTCCTCCAGATCCCAGCCCAGTTCACCCAATGCCTGCCGAACCATATCCAGGACGCCCAAATTCAGCAGATTACTGCCCAGTAGACGACCTATCAAAAATTCCAGGGAAAAATAATAAATCTGCTTCTCTTGTCCTTCTTTATAGGCTTGGTTCGTTTCTGCCCAATTCTTGCCGACTTGTTCACGAATCATGCCACCCAAAACCTTATATACGTCTTCCGACTGAGCCTCCTGCATCGGTTTGCCCAGCCTTCCGACCAGTTGCTCTCGAAAAGCCTGCTTAAATGCTTCTTTATTGCTGAACAAAGTTGTACCTCCTGTTATTTCCGTTTTAATGGCTAAGTATATCCTTTAAATTACGCTATTCTTGGCAATGACATAGGGAACTCTAATGTCTCCAATCAGAGTTCGATCTGGTGAAAGCTGTACATCTTTATCTAAAACCACATTCTCCACAACTGCCCCTTTACGGATGACACATTTTTGCATAATAATCGAGTTGCTTACCCGCGCACCCTCCTCCACCCGCACTCCACGGAAAAGAATACTATTCTCGACCTTGCCTCCAATGGTGCAGCCATTGGCAACAAGTGAATGATCCACCTCGGCGCTGTGCGTATAGCGGGTCGGGGCTTCATACTTGATTTTGGTGTGCACCGGCTGATTCTGAAACAGGGCTTGATACTGCTGCTGATCCAACAGCTTCATGCTGTTTTTATAGTAGCTCTCAATAGAATTAATAACCGCATGATAACCTTCATAACGATACGCATAAATACGCAGTCCACTTGGGTTTTTCTGGATGGCATCACGAAAGAAATGATTATCCTGATGGGCAATGCAATGCTTCACCTGATCCAGATACAAGTCTTTGTCCATCACAAACATCTCCAGATAAATGTTATGATGATCCTGCTCCTGATGAATACCCGTCACTCGTCCGTTCTCATCAATCTCCAGTCGTGCACAAGGATCATGCTCAGATTCTAGCTGGTCTATGGGTTTATATACAAGGGTAACATCTGCATTTTTCTCCTGATGATAACGATATACATCCTCGATATCCACCTTATTGACATGCTGAGTTCCTGCGTGAATAATGGTTTGCCCCGATGAGCGATGGAAAAAGTCCAGATTGTTGTGCACATGCTGCAAATCTCCACGCGATGCATCCGTCGGATCATTCCAGTCCGGTGGCAAAATAAACAACCCGCCCCGTCTGCGGTCTAAATCCCAAGGCCGACCTTCGCCCAGATGATCCAGCAGCGAACGGTATTTGCGGCGGATAAACAATGCAATATCATGCACCCCTGCATGCATCATATTGGATAAGGTAAAATCAATGAGCCGATATCGACTAGCAAAGGGGACTGCGGCCCCGCACCGGAAATAGGTCAACTCCTTCAACTGATCCAGTTCGTGATCCAGGTTGATAACTCCAATGAGTCGACTCATAGCAGACACCGTCCTTATCCAGGTTAAATTCGTGCATGAAGCTGGCTTTCCTGATCGAACAAAATAATCTCATCAGAACTATCTTCAGGTCCAATAAACGCGTTGTCTTCAATAACGATGTTCTCATTCACGATAGCCCGGTGAATACGTACATTGCGCCCAATTTTTACGTTCGGCATGATGACAGAATCGGTAATGACGCTCCCTTCACCTACTTCGACCCCATAAAATAGTACAGAATGCCTTACTTCTCCATCCACCATGCAACCTTCATTTACAATGCTGTTTTTGAGGATCGCCCGTTGGGTTATATACTGGGCCGGTTGATTGGGGCTGCGAGTATAGATGCGCCAGAAAGGATCGTTCAGATCCAAAGGCGGATCCTGAACCAGAAGATCCATGTTGGACTCCCACAAGCTCTGAATGGTACCTACATCCTTCCAGTACCCAGCAAACGGGTACGCATACAGCGACCGGCCATGCTGAAGCAACAATGGAATGATATCCTTGCCAAAATCATGTGAGGATTCAGAATCGCTTGCGCTTTCCAGTAAATAGCGACGCAACACCTCCCATTTGAACAAATAAATACCCATGGAGGCCAATGTACTTTTCGGCTGTTCAGGCTTCTCCTCAAAGTCATATATTTTCAGATCATCGTCAGCGTTCAGGATTCCAAATCGTTTAGCTTCCTGAATCGTGACATTGATAACAGAAATGGTGCAGTCTGCTTCCTTCTCCTTGTGATAGTGGAGCATTCGACTGTAGTCCATTTTATAAATGTGATCCCCTGACAGAATGAGTACATGCTCCGGGTCATACTGATCCAAGAAATGCAGGTTTCGATAAATTGCATCCGCCGTGCCCCTGTACCAGTTGTTTCCATCTTCTTTCTCGTGCGGAGGTAAAACGAACACTCCTCCATCCAGACGATCCAAATCCCAGTCGCTGCCTACGCCGATATAGGAATGAAGCACCAACGGCTCGTATTGGGTCAATACGCCTACGGTGTCTATACCAGAATGAGTGCAATTGCTGAGAGGGAAATCAATAATGCGGTAAGTTCCCCCAAAAAATACTGCCGGTTTGGCTAGTGTACGGGTAAGTCCTTTGAGTCTTTTGCCTTGTCCGCCGGCGAGCAGCATGGCAACCACTTCCTTCTTTCTCATAACAAAGACCTCCCTGTCATGTGCGTCTGAAGCCATTGTGGCGGGATATTTGATAATATCCATTAAACATGAAAAGACAGTCGTAATCGTTTCATTGGCGAAGGAACGGGTAAGATGTGATGGAGAAGGGTAAATCATAGTTATGCGGAACGAGTGCAAGGAATCACTAAATCGTAAAATCCCGTTCATCTTTTCACATTTTGGATGCTTTTAAGCATTTGGGTATGACAACATGATCATAAGGAGGCGTACTTTATGAAGAATAAGAAATGGGTGGTAGCAGCATTGGGAATGGGTGTGACGTATCTGATGAAAAATAAAGGGGCACGCGATAAGGTATTGAATAAGGTACAGACTATTGTCAATCGTGCGAAAACCTCTGCAAAATCGTAAAATGTTAAAGCTAGAAAAAAGCGAGCCTCTCTGAATCATGGTTCAGGGAGGCTTTTCTCTGCGTCTACAAACAAATTATTGTTCGAGGCTGTATCCGTAGACGGTCAGGCATTCTCCTTATGTTCTTCTACTTCCATGATATGTTCAACGGTAAAGGTTCGATGCGTCCATTCGGAAGAACGGTAAGCCTCTAGGAGACCGAAGGTACGAATTTTCTCCTTGTCCACCTTTTTAAAGGTATGAGTAATCCCTACCTTGCCCTTGAAAGGAAAAAAGGAGAGACCTACAGTCTGATCCGATAGCCACTCGGCCCAAACTCGCCCGCTTTCATGACGAACAGCCGGGAAGCTCAAACCTTCAGCAAACCATTCATATTCTACTGTAGGCGTACCCGGCTCTCGACTGCACAAAAACAGACTCAATTCGTCGCAAAACAACATTCTCCGTACATCCGTCCGCACTTGATGGTCGAAGGTTACGCCACATGCCAGCTCCTGTTTGAGCCTCAGACGACGCTGTTCCTCCGCTTCCTGATAAGCATGCGTAATCTGCTTGTCCTGAGCATTTTGATGCTCGGTCCGCCCGACTAGCTCCTTGTACATCAAGCTACACAGCAACGCAGCATACGTGTTTCCTTGTTCGACTTCATCAATCCCAAGACGATAGAAAACAAAACGTGGACTGAGTGGAAAATCAATAAATGTATAAGGTGCTGACATATGATCATTCCAGAAAGGAGCAGCGTCTAACTGTATCCAACCCCGATCATGCTCCCTTGCTGCATATACAAAATCCTGCTTATGACGTCTATTCTTGAAGGCACTCTCTTCCCATTGTAAAGCCAACTCACCTGAAATATGGGCATGGTCATGCTGCGTCGTCATGATATAAGCTTGGTCCGTTTCATAAATAACCATATGCTCTCCCCTTCCGTTCGGCGATTCGTGTGATTGTGTACAAACTCTCTGATTGAAGGTCATGGTTATGCATACGTTTATTATATCAGGATAAGGGTAAAAAGGCAGTGGAGTTTTCCCCCTCTTTATATCTAATTACCCCTTTGATTCTGCACTCGAAACTGCTGCGGGCTCATCCCCTCCAGCTCACGAAACACTTTGTTAAAGTGCTTTGCATTGTCAAAGCCCACGTTAGCCGCAATTTCATAGATCCTGCCCCCTTGACACTCCAGCAGCTTTTTGGCTTCTGTAATGCGCAGCCTTTTTACATATTGAACAAAGCTGAGGCCTGTATAAGCTTTGAACGCCTGACTAAAATACGTATAATTCAAGGATACTGAGTTGGATACTACTGCCATATTCAAATCCTCGCTGTAATGAGCGTGGATATATTGGATAGCACGTGTCATACTACCACTTCTATCGACGTTGGCACTCGCGCCAGCTAGTCTATCTTTCTCTACGCCGACAACACTATCGTATGTGAGGGGGTTCCTCTCCTTCAATTCCTCATTCAAAACTGCCAGCGCACCGAACAGTTCCTCCCTTACGATCGGCTTGAGTAAATACTCCCGTGCCCCACAGCGAATCGCTTCGCGCGCATACTGAAACTCGTCATATCCACTGAGAATGATCACCAACGGCCTGCGTTCCGGCTCCAGCTCACGAATATGCTGCATCAGCATAATGCCATCCATAATAGGCATACGGATATCCGTTATCACCAACTCGGGCAAAAACTGCTTCACATGCTGCCAGGCTTCCCTTCCGTCCTTGACCAGTACACATTCATAGAGACCGGAAAATTCCCGTTCGATCATAGCTTGAAGTCCCATTCGAATATTTTTCTCGTCATCCGCAATCAACAGCTTGGTCGTCATGGTCCGTCCCCCTCATCATGTAACGTCTAGGCAAAATCAGGGTCACTGTCGTCGATTGTCCGTGGATGCTGTCCAGTCTTATGCCATACTCTGCGCCATACTGCATACTTAAACGGCGATGCACATTATACAAACCGATTCCCCCATTCATCCCGGGCTCGAGGGAATCCATATCCGTTCGCGCTAGACCAGCCATGATGGCGTTTCTTCTTTCTTCAGAGATCCCCACTCCGTTATCCTGTATACGCAATTCTATGATATCCTGCTTAGAGCAGGCTTCAATCGTGATGCTGAATGGGCTTTGCAATGTACTCCACCCGTGCTTGATAGCATTTTCGACTACAGGCTGCAGCGACATTTTCAGCATCTCCAGTTCCATAAACGCCGACGATAGATGAATTTCCAATCCAATTTGGTTATCGTGGCGAATGTTCATGATGGCCACGTAATGCTGGATATGTCGGATTTCATCCCGCAACGTAACACACGACCCGGACCATTGGAGATTATAACGCATCATCGAGCCAAGGGAGGTAAGGGCATCCGACAGCGGGTACTGCCGTTCTATCTCCGCCATCATTTTTAAATTTTCCAATGTATTATAGAGAAAGTGGGAATCAATCTGATGCTTGAGCGCTAGCAGTTCAGCTTCTTGAGCAGTGGCCTGCTTGTGTACTGCCTCGGCAATGAGCCCGTTAATTCGACTCAGCAGACTGCGAAAATATAAAGCCAGCTCAGCCACTTCTCCCCGTCCATATACTGGAATCTTAAGCTGAAAGTCACCCTCCTGCTCTACTTTTTTCATGGATTCACGCAGGGTATGTAGCTGCTTGAGAATGAAGGCATGCAAGGTATAGGAAATGACGGACATAAACAAAATCAGCATACTAATAATGAGCAGCATAGCATTGCGTTTCTGACGGAGATCACCCAGCGGACCGTCCAGCGCCACCACATTTAGCAGGTAGGCGTCCAACCCTTCTATATAACGATACAAACCAAGATAAGGCTTATTCCCATAGGTAAAGTCAAAAACACCACCCTGTCCCTGAACGCGGGACTGTAACAGATGGTGCACATGGGACAGAGGGATCGGAATGGGATCAGGTTGAAAGGAAGCTGTAGCTATATCGGTAGAAGACACTAATTTTCCACCGTTTGAGATGGAATCCCCGCCGTTCAGAATGAACATTTGCCATGCGCGATTACGTTGCGGGATTCCAAATACCCTAGGTGAAAATAGCTCCAGCCTCATATTTGTTTCTACCAACCCCGCGTGTCTTCCTCCAGTAGACTGAATTTCACGCAGCAGTGCCATATACTGCACTGTCTCACTTTCCTGGCGGGATTGTCCCCCAAGTAAGCTTTTCGGCCCCTTGTACATATCCCACCATATTTTCCCTTGTCGGAGTTGAGCCGCTTTCAGCCAGGAAGCCTTAGGCAATCGTGATTCTTTGAAAATCATCGGCCATATTTCATGCGTCTGGGGATTATTGGTATACAGTCGAATGTTCTCTACATTGGGATTACTGTACAGCAAGTGCTGTAAATTTGGAAACACATTCAAGTTGAATTGGACTAGCTCATCGCTGCTTATTTCACGTTCCTCGGTTAGATAATGAAGCACGTTGCGATCTGAGACCGCAAGCTGTGCGGTTCGCTCCATAATTTCCATATTGCTATGAATATGGGCCAGCTCTGTATCCAACACATACTGATTTTGTACGGTAATGTCTTTCATTGTATTCTCGTACAGTTGGTGAAAGGTATATAGCGAGAACAATACCACCGGGATTAAAATGACGCCGATATACGCGACAATGAGCTTAACTTGAAGGGAACAACCGCCAAGCCGATCGGTCGTTCCCGTCATCCACTGCCATATCGTGCGGCGCAGCAGGCTCTTCATCTGTGAACGTGCACGGCCTGGCATGTAATCACATCCTTAGGGGTTCAATAGATTAAGTTATTGAATTAAATCATTTGGTGAACTGTTCAATTTTCTTAAGGTTTTCCTCATAGGCTTTTTGCTGATAAGCCAATACCTTGTCATAGCCTGCTTTTCTGCGGTCTTCCAAAAAGCGGGCAAACAGCCGATCGAACTCCTCATCCGAGGAAGCCAGCAACAGTTTCGGTAATGCCTTGCCCCAAATTTTGTCTATCTGGCCTGACGCAATGCCTTCTGCCGAGGTTCCGGTCGGTTTGATATTCTCATATTGAGAGAAACTGTGGGTCTTGCCTTTCGTCCAATCTTCAGGCTGCTTATACGGCTCGACACTGGGCGGCGCCCACTGCAAATTCATATTTGTATCCATCAGCATCCAGAAAGTGAAGGAGGCGCCATACTTTTTGTCAAATGCAGACCGATCCTTGTTCAGCAGCTCCAGTACCTCCGGCTTGAAGGCTGGCTTACCGTTAACTGTGTCCCACAGCTTTCCCTGCTCCCCTAGATACAGATCACGATTCCCTTCCTCGCTAATCAGATAAGTCAGAAATTCAATAGCCCGCTCCTTGTCTTTGACATCCTTCGAAATAAGCGTCACCGTCCACCCGGAAATGCCCGGCCCGGCCAGCGTCGGCGGGTCCAGCTTACTGTTGGAAGGTCCATCCACCGCAATGTAGACGGAGTTGGGATCTTTCGCATGCAACGTCACCTGTTGTGTAGCAAAATCAGAGCGCTGATATAGCATGGCAAAATACCGTCCCTGTGCCACCTTCTCCTCCATTTGCGGACGTTTGTCGATAAATACGTCCTTGGCGATCAGACCCTGCTCATTGGCTTGACGGAATGTTTTGAGCCAGCGAATGTACTCTTCGTCCGATCGACGGTCGTACAGCTTTCCGTCCTTCTCATGTGGAACGGCTAAAAAATTAAGTAAATAGTCTTCAAAAGAATAATTTCCGTTATCCGTAAATTCGTGGAACCCTATCGGGATCAGCGGTTGACCGTTTATCTCCGGGAATTTCTCCTTTGCTTTTTGAAGCGCTTTCAGGAATCCCTCTGGTGTTCTCATATCCGGCTTGCCAATCGCCTCGTACATATCCTTCCGAACCATAAACGTTTGATTGGAGACAAAATTTTGGCCGTATTTTTGGTAATCCTGTGGTGAAGAGGACGCGTTAGGATACCCATATACATTCCCGTCCGTTTGACGATACCATGACATTTTAGCTGGGTCTGCCACTTTAATCAGATATGGATCATATTTCTCAGCCAACTTGTTAAGTGGGAGCACCATCTTGCCCTCGATCATTTTTTTGATCGCATCTTCCCCCCAACTGAGCGTGACAAAATCAGGCAGTTTGCCCGAGGCGAGCATGGTATTCAGTTTTTCATTTTCATTCCCTGCGGGTACGATAAAATTAACGCTGACCCCAGTCTTTTGCGTCACATACTTCGAGGTCATATCCGTTCCCCACTTGTTCGGGAACCAGGAAAAATTCAAATACCAGTCAAACGTAATCGGCTCTGTATCCGCCTTCCAGCCTGGCGTATCTGCCGAAGCCTTAGTTTTCTCGTCCTTCAATTCCGTGACAGCGCCACTTCCACCGGACGTACACCCCGCGAGCGGTCCTATCAGCAGCACGACGGCCAACAGCCCTTTCTGCCATTTGCGAATGTTCATCATAAATCTCCCCCTTGGATGATGTGCTAACCCTTGATCGATCCGATCATCAGACCCTTGACGAAATACTTCTGCAGAAAAGGATATACCAGTACAATGGGCAGTGTCGTCACGACCATCGTCGCCAGCTTGATCGATTGCGAAGTGACGGACTGGGCAACGCCCCCCGGTGCAGCAGCCATCATTTGATTAGAGCTGGATTGGGCAACAACCCGGTACAAATACGTCTGAATCGGCTGAAGATCCGTATTATTAATATAGATCATTCCGGTAAAATAATCGTTCCACTGGTATACCCCATGAAACAACGCAATCGTCGCTACTACCGGCATGGATACAGGGAGCACGATTCGGCAGAAGATACCGAAATCATTCGCACCGTCTATTTTCGCCGCCTCTTCCAGTGCATCCGGCAGTTCTCGGAAAAAAGCCATAAAAATAATAAGATCAAAAAAGCTGAACATCGCAGGAATGATGTACACCCAAAAGCTGTCCAGCAGTCCGAGATCACGAATCAGCAAATACGTTGGAATCAATCCCCCACCGAAAAACAGGGTAATGGTACCAATCAGCATATACAGCTTGCGCCCGATCAGCTCCTTACGGGAATATGCATATGCAATCATAGCGGTAAAAAACACATGAACAATCGTGCCGATAAGCGTCTTGGCAATAGTCACTCCCATCGCAGTCATAATACCGTTGTTAGCAAATACGGCCTGATAGCTGCCCAGACTGAAGACTCTCGGCCACCAGTAAATGCCACCCCGCATAGCGTCTGCTCCTTCGTTAAAGGAGTTCACCAGCACATACCACACGGGATACAATGTCACAAAACAAATGATCAGCATGAAGACGTTGTTCATGAAATCGAATATCGCTTCGCCTGCTGTTCTACGTTGCAATAGCTGCATGCACCCGTCCTCCTTCAAAATAGGGATGTATTATTCACCCGTTTGGTCACCGAATTGGCAATTAGCAGCAAAATGAGAGCAAGAACCGATTTCAGCAAACCCACCGCGGTAGAATACGAGAAACGGCCCTGCTGAATGCCCACCTGATATACATAAATATCAACTACATTACTTGCACTTTCATTCAGCGAGTTACGCAGGACGAGAATTTGATCGAAGTTGGAGTTCAATATGCCGCTGACCGCCAAAATAAACAAAATGGATATGGTCCCCTTGATAGCGGGAAGTGTGACGTACCACATTTTCTGAAACCGTCCGGCCCCGTCAATGGTGGCCGCTTCGTACATGTCCGTAGATACCCCCGCCATGGCTGCCAAATAGATAATAGCTGACCATCCAAGCTCTTTCCAGATATCCGAGCTAACGACGATAGCCCAAAAATAGCTCGGCTCTGCCAAATAACTGATCGGCTGGTCAATCCACCCCCAGGCTAGCAACAGTTGATTGATCATCCCGGTATCTGCCAGCCACGTCGTTAAGATCCCGCCAAGAATGACCCAAGATAAAAAGTGCGGAAGGTACGAAATGGTCTGAATAGATTTTTTGAACCGTGTAGACCGAATCTCATTCAGAAACAGAGCAAATACAATAGGTAACGGAAACCCGATCGCCAGCTTGAGCAGGCTAATGCCCAGTGTGTTTTTGACAATGTACCAAAAGTTATCATCCTCCAAAAAGGCCCGAAAATGCTCTAACCCTGCCCAAGGTGCGCTTGATATGGTTCCAATGATGTCAAAATGTTTGAACGCAATTAAAATACCGTACATCGGAATGTAATGGAAAATAATCATCCATACCACCCCAAGCAGCGCCATAGTCTGCAAATGTCTTTGTTGAACCCATTTGCGCGCTAGTGATGCTCCTCTTCCCGATCGAACCGGCGGCTGTGGCTGCGGATTTTTCCCTCCTGTACTCATACGAAGACCTCCTTTCTTTGTAATGTAAGCACTTACATTTATTATTTTAAAGGCTTCTGCTTCGTATGAGTAGTACTGGATTTTTTGATTTTGGTATCTAAAGTTCAGGTGGGGATCTGACTATAGGCGAGAATTTTCTTCCATACTTTGGATTTTTACATCTATTAATTTACGAAAAAGACTATCAGATGGTACGATAAGACTATATGTGATTCCAATCATTACCTATATACCTAGATCAGGAGGATTAAGAATGGAAGAATTGGTTCGTTCGATTCAGAAACAGGTTCGAATTAAAAAGTTTGCTTGCTGGGCGGGGCTCATCATGTTTGGTCTGTGTACTTTAGTTGGCATTGCAGCTCAGGAATGGCTTATGACGCTCCTGTCACTCGGGATGACAGTCTTATCAATCTATGGGTTAACCATGATGCGTGGTATGACGAAGTTTACTAAAGAGTATCAACCGGGAAAGGGCTACGGTTATTATCGCCGTACGGTACAACAAAAGCTGCGCTATCTAACTTGGGGACAGTGGTTAGTAGGCGGCCTTATTGTCCTGATGTTCTTTATATTTAACGTCCGACTTAGTGCTTTTCTCATTGCTATCTTGGGTATCCTGACTATTCAGTTCAGTATCAAAAAACGAATTAAAAATCATCAGGAACCCGATGTCACTGAGCTGGAGGAGTTTGTACGGATGGGGATTGTTTCTCCGCATGAGCAGACTATTGGTGTATATAAAGATTTTCTACACCTGAGTCATACATTTCGGGGTAACCAAATTGTTATCGTTACAGACAAACGCCTGATTTCTGTATTTGTGGAGGAACAGGGGCGTGCGGTGAAGACGGAAATGTTACTCTCGGGTATAAACAAAATACGCGCCATCGGTACGGGTTTTCAAGGTCAAGGTATATTGCTGTCCGTAAGCAACCGTGACCATAACGAGCTTCACATTCATATGGTCGGAAAAAGCATTTTCTTTTCTCCAGAGCAATTTATAGGTTCCTTGCTACGGGCACTGGATGCAGCGTTAAAAAGCAGATCATACAGTACGGAAGAACCATTCCCGGTTTACCAACAGACAAGGATTTCATTGCATCCGTCAGAACAGGGTTTGCTGCATAAACCTACGACAGCTTAAATATTGTTGGGACATGTACCGCGTTATATATACGGTATGATCGGTCTTCATCATACGCCAAATAGCAAGTAAGCCCTGACCTAAATGAGCCTACTTGCTATTGGGTGTACTTCCACATCATATTTTCCAATCAACTGCCTACCTGCTAAAACAACTAATTTTCTACTGTACTTCTGCCTTCTTAATGATTGGCTCCATGATAAAACACCGTGATGAGATCATGACTTGTAACAAACACTAGCAAACTAAACAGACTGAGCGACAGAGAGCGTGAAATCAATTTTTTCATCCTTTAACACTCCTTTTAAAATAGTTATATATTGGTCTTGCTGTGTTGCTGTAGCTTGGGATCTGAAAATTTCAAATACAGCGGTACATTTCCTAAACTCATGTTCATGTTCCATACCCAGGGTATCGGACAGCATGAGAGATTGCAGGATATAGCCCAACGCAACCGTAAACTGTTGTTGCTTGATATAGTAAAGAGCCAGTTGATAGCAGAAGCGAAAATAATAAGATACATTCACAGGCTCTTCAAAATATTTAAAACCTTCAATTTGTTCGGCAAATGATTCCAGCACAGCCTCTAAAGAATAGTCGTATCTCGACGCTCCCTCAACGATGGAAAGAAGCCCCGGTAACAGCTCTTCCGGATTGTTACGAAGAAATTGGATATATTCCTGCAACACTTCGGCATGGCCTGACAAAATATCAAGGGCATACAAATTAGCTCTGGCAGCATAGCGGTAATATTCCACCTCTGCTTCCCCATATTGATCAAGACCATTAAACCAGCCCAATTCTGCATATTTTTCGATGCAATCGCGAGCGGCCTCATACTTGCCCTGTTTTTGGAAAGCCATGCCTTTCATGAGATGACTGTAGCCGTAGTAGTAGACTAGCGGCCGTTTGGTATGTATGGGTTGTATAGGTTTCTTGCGCGCTTTGTAGAGCTGCAATTCCTGATACTTTTGGTTGACATGGCTATACAGCCGGTCGCATAAAGCAATCATATTGGCACCGTCCGCAAATGAAAAAGACAGCTTAATCATGTTGACAAGTGTGTCTAGATCTGTGATGTCGGAGTGAACAAGATCATCCACTATTCCCGCCTCCTTGTCTGACTTTTTATATTCACCAAACAAAAGCAAGCTCTAAACCCTAACTAAAAATAACTTAATTACGTATTTATTACGTAATTAAGTTATACCATGAATTCAAACATATGACAAGTGCATTATGATAATATATTCCATTTTTAAAATACCAACGAAAGTAGATCGTTCACTTGTTCAATTCCATGTGAAGCAAAGGAAATGCCCTACCTGATCCATCCAGTGCAGAACGCGCCGTTTGTACAAAGCCGTAATGTCTGTAGAAGGCATACGCTTTCTCGTTCTGCTCATTCACGTCCACTTTGAGGTGTTTCCCTTTTATTTTTTCAGCATGCTGGATGAGTCGGCTGCCTATGCCCTGCCCATGGTGTTCAGGGTCCACAAACAGCATCTCTATTTTTAATCCGTCCAGCCCGATAAAACCTGTTGGTTCTTGACTTGTATTCCATTCCATCCAAACTTCAAGTTCTCTTAAAACACCATTGCGTACGATATGATGATAAAATTGAATGTCCTCTTCCGCCAAAAATGTGTGCGTCCGGCGTACAGCCCGCTGCCAAATATCAACGAGTTGATCATGATTTTCTTCCCGATAAGCAACAATTTCATTTTGCACGGTACTTCCCCCTTATTTAAATATCGATATTGCATGTTTTGCAGTAAGTCTAACATGCCTATTTAGAAGCATACAAACACAAAAAAGGAAGCGGAGTAATTCCGCCTCCCTTAGACTACAGCCTTTTACAACGTAACACCGTTTTTAAAAATAGCGAGCTCCCTGAAATTGTTTTTCTCATTGTTCACCCATGTTCCGCTGGCTACATCGACGATGTAATCGACAAAGTTGCGGAGCGCATCTTCCATACTGACATCCTCCACCAATGAACCGGCGTTATAGTCGATCCAATGAGGTTTAGCCTTATATAACGGCGAGTTGGTTGATACCTTCATCGTCGGAACAAAGGAGCCAAACGGCGTACCGCGTCCAGTTGTGAAAATGACGAGTTGGCAGCCCGCTGCGGCGAGAGCTGAAGATGCCACTAGATCGTTGCCCGGCGCGCTGAGCAGGTTGAGTCCCTTGGTCTTGAGACGTTCCCCGTACTGAATGACATCAGTGACCGTGGAAGACCCGGATTTTTGCGTACAGCCCAGTGATTTATCCTCCAGCGTCGTAATGCCCCCTGCTTTATTGCCCGGTGACGGATTTTCGTATACTGGCTGCTTGTAATCCAGAAAATATTGTTTGAAATCGTTAATCAGATGTACGATCTTACCAAATACTTGCTCATCGGCAGCGCGCTCCATTAAAATCGTTTCCGCGCCGAACATTTCAGGTACTTCTGTCAATACCGTTGTTCCACCTTGCGCTGCCATATAATCCGACAATCGTCCGAGTAGTGGGTTGGCAGTAATACCCGATAAGCCATCAGATCCACCGCATTTCAAGCCGATGTTCAGCTCAGACAATGGTACAGGTTCCCGCCGATCTTCTTGCACGGCCGCAAAAATTTCATGAAGCAACCTTACCCCTTCCTCTACTTCATCCGACACATCTTGGGAAAGCAAAAACTTTACCCGCTCCGAATCATATTCCCCGATGGCTTCCTTAAATTCTTTCATTTCATTGTTTTCACAGCCCAAACCCAGTACAAGTACGCCACCTGCGTTCGCATGTTTCACGGCATCGATCAAAATCGTGCGCGTATGTGCATAATCGTCACCCAACTGAGAACAACCATAGTTATGCTTGAGCACAAGTGCATTTTCAAAAGGTGAAATATCTCCCACTTCCTGCTTGAAACGGTTTAAAATAAGTTCAGCGATCCCGTTCACACAGCCGACCGTCGGCACAATCCACAACTCATTGCGAATCCCCACACGACCGTCCTTTCGCCGAAACCCTTGAAACGTACGACTCTCCTGTTCATATATATGAGGAGCTGGCTTAGGCTTATAAGTGTACTCTTCTACGCCTGTCAGGTTCGTCTTCGTATTATGCGTATGCACATGCTGACCTGCCTGAATGGGCTGAATGGCATGACCGATGGGATATCCGTATTTCAGAACATGCCCACCTACAGGTATATCCTGCAAGGCGATTTTATGCCCACGTGCTACATCCTCGGCTAGCTCCACCCGTTGTTCTTCTTGTGCTCCCCATGCCAGTGTTTCTCCCTGCTTGTAATCACGCAAGGCGACAGCCACGTTATCTTGATTATGAATTTGAATGAATTCCAGCATTCCGGTTTCCTCCTTGCTTATGCTCTGGGCACGCTGTTCCCGGTTAGAGAATCGAGCGTCTCCTTCATTCCTCTGCTTGTAATTTCATACACGTGCTGTGCCGTTTGTTCAGCCAGCCCTTCGATCTGGTTCAAATCTTGTCCCCACCATGTTTGCTTGCCGAGTACCCGCTCAGTCAATTGCTTCGCCCCGGCGAGAGTACCGTCATATTTACTCCACAGTTCACCAAACGTGCTCAACACTTCAGCTTCGTCTGCCAACGCAATCGACTCGCCATTTCTATCACCCCGGTAAAATACGAGTAAGGACGCCAGTGAAAACACGATTTTGGCAGGCAGCTCCTTACGTTGTTCTACATACTGGAGCAAGGATGGCAAGTTCCGTGTCTTGAACTTTGACACCGAATTCAACGCAATACTCATAACATAATGACTTACATATGGATTACGGAACCGCTCAATAACATCGTCGGCATATACATTCAATTCCGCTTCTGGTGAGTCCAGCGTCGGAATAATTTCTTCTCGAATCAGCGACTGGATAAAACTGCCCATAATATCATGCTCAACCGCCTGCCCCACTGTGTCCAGGCCATATAAATAAGCTACAGGTGTAAGCGCCGTATGTGCTCCATTCAAAATACGCACTTTCCGTGTACGATATGGCGCCATATCGTCGACAATCAGGACATTCAATCCGGCCAAATGAGCAGGTAATTCCTCTTTAAGCCACTGTGGCCCTTCAATAACCCATAAATGATACTGTTCGCCCACAACAACCAAATCGTCCTTGTAACCCAATTCCGCTTGGATTTCATGAATTCGGTCTTTGGGATAACCAGGTACAATTCGATCCACCAAACTGTTGCAGAACGTATTTGCTTCCTCTATCCATGCAATAAACTCAGCTCCAAGCTTCCATTGGTCCGCATATTTCAGTACGATTTCCTTGAGAGCGTCTCCATTACGGTCGATGAGCTCGCATGGAATGATGACCAATCCCTTGCTCTGATCGCCCCCAAAAAATTGAAAGCGCTTATACAGAAAGGCAGCCAGTTTGCCCGGGAAGCTCTTTTGCGGACGATCTTCTAGCTGATCGTCTGGGGCATAAGCGATCCCCGCTTCCGTCGTATTCGACACAACAAAACGCAGCTCCGGCTTTTGGGATAGTGCTTCATACTCCAAAAAGTCCGAGCCGTACGGATTAATCCCACGAGAGACGCACTCCACAACGGTATGCTCCTTCATGGCCTTCCCATCCTTAATCCCTTCAAGAATAACCGTATACAGGTCATCCTGCTCGTTAAGCTTCTCCACGAGGCCTCCTGGCTGCGGTTGTACAATCACAACTCCCGTATTCCATTCTGCCAGCTTATTCATTTTGTCAAATTGCCAGTCTACAAAAGCACGCAGAAAGTTCCCTTCCCCGAATTGCATCACCCTCACAGGATGCGGGTCTGTAACGATAAAGCTTTTTCTGTTTAATTGATCTAATGCATCTACTTTTTTCATCCGGAGTATCCTCCCACTATTACCATAATGATTTCAACGTTATTTTAGCATAATGCACACGTTAACAAAATAGTTTTCTCAACATTTTTACTTTATAAAAATAATAATGACAATAATATGAACACGTTAACATAAGAGTTTTGCATAACAACCAGCAAGTATATGGACCTCTTTCTGTTGTTTCGCTGCTGAGCCAAGACGGTTAAGGCTAACTATCACCCTATCCGAGACCTTGTCCTTATATACTTTTCAGGAGAATAGACGCAAGAAAGCACGGGCAGGATAACACTACTTACTAGGCAGGAGGAACATCTATGAAGACAATTGCAGATACTATTGTACAAGTTTTGGTCAATGCAGGGGTCAAGCGGATTTATGGCATTGTTGGAGATTCTCTAAATAATATGGTGGATTCCATTCGCAGCAATGGTCAAATCGAATGGATTCATGTAAGGCACGAAGAAGTGGCTGCCTTTGCAGCCGGAGCGGATGCTGACCTTAGTGGCAGCATTGCTGTATGTGCCGGAAGCAGTGGTCCCGGAAATTTGCATCTGATTAATGGTTTATATGATTGTCACCGCAATCGTGTGCCTGTACTGGCTATTGCCGCTCACATTCCAAGCGACGAAATCGGAAGCGAATATTTTCAAGCGACGCATCCTGAACATCTTTTCGGAGAATGCAGTCACTTCTGTGAAGTTATTACGACACCGCGTCAAATTCCCAGAACGGTGACCATGGCCATTCAACAGGCAGTTTCACGTTCAGGTGTCTCCGTCATTGTTCTTCCCGGTGATGTAGCAGCATTGGGGGCGGAAAAGGTACCCGTCCCTGAACATGTCTACCATCCCACTACACCTGTAGTGCATCCGTCAGCTTCCGAAATTTCCCGACTGGCCGAATATTTGAATCAAGGCAAACGAATTACGCTACTATGCGGCGCCGGCTGTTCACAATCTCATGAATTGCTCATGCAGCTATGTGACAAGTTAAAATCCCCCATGGTATCCGCTCTGCGAGGCAAGGAATATCTGGAGTATGACAACCCTTATTATGCTGGATTAACGGGACTGATCGGGTATTCTTCCGGGTACCATGCGATGATGGATTGTGACGTCCTACTTATGCTCGGAACAGACTTCCCTTACAGACAATTTTACCCTGAAGATGCGATTGTCCTACAGGTAGATATAGAGCCAGCCCATCTTGGCAGACGTACTCCGTTAACGTATGGTTTATGTGGGGATGTAAAAGCCACGTTGGAAATGCTGCTACCGCATTTAACATCAGAGCATGATTCCAAGCATCTAGAGAAAACCGTCTCCCACTATACCAAGGTACGCCAGGAGTTGGATGACCTTGCTGTCGGTAAACCAGGTCATACGCCGATCCATCCGCAATATCTCGCCAAGGTCATCAGTGACGCCGCGCAGGAAAATGCTATTTTCACCTGTGATGTCGGTACTCCCACTGTATGGGCGGCGCGTTATTTGCAGATGAACGGTCAGCGCCGGCTTCTCGGATCGTTCAACCATGGTACGATGGCAAATGCGTTACCACAAGCGATTGGAGCACAGGCCACTGAGCCTGACCGACAAGTGATTGCCCTCTCAGGCGATGGCGGACTCACGATGCTGATGGGCGACCTGCTCACCCTGAAGCAGCATCATCTGCCTATCAAAGTCATTGTTTTCAATAATGGCGCTCTCGGTTTTGTCGAGCTGGAAATGAAAGCGGCCGGATTTCTGGAAAACGGTACTGAACTGGTGAATCCTGATTTTGGTGCTGTAGCGCAAGCCATGGGACTCAAGGGCATCCGGGTTGAAGATCCGACCATGCTGGAAGATGCCATTCAGCAAGCATTGGCTCATGATGGCCCTGTTGTGGTAGACGTGGTGGTGAACCGCCAGGAGCTATCCATGCCACCCAAAATTAATCTTAAACAAGCAGAAGGATTTACACTGTGGATGATGAAAGCGATGCTAAACGGACGTGGTGACGAGATTGTAGAACTGGCTAAAACCAATCTCTTTCGTTAAATATAGACGAAGCAGAACGCATTTCAGCCTAAAAGGGGCAGAAACCATAAGTCTCGCATGGTTTCTGCCCCTTTGGCCTGCCTGTTAATCAAACGAAACTTAGTGTGGTCTGCCTGCCGTTGATTTCCGCTTCATGAGCGCGGTCTCCATAAATATAAGCTCGCCCTCATTGGACGGTGACTGAATTCGTTCCAGAATGCAGGCGGCTCCGCGCTCGCTAATCTGTTCAATCGGTCTTTTGACTGTTGTTAACGGTGGAGTCGTATACATTGAGAACCCGATATCGTCAAAACCAATGACAGAGATATCCTCTGGTACCTTCAAGCCGTTTTCGAATACCGCATTCATTGCCCCAATAGCCATATCATCGTTAGAGCAAAATACCGCTGTCGGCGGCTCCTGCAAGGAAAGCAATTGCTTCATTGCCTGGCTACCACTTTCAGTATCATAATGACCTTGCACGATATATTCATGTCGAATGGGCTTACCACTATCAATCAACGCATTCATAAAACCCTCGCGGCGTTGCTGGGTAGACTTGAAGCCTTCTACCCCTTCGATGATCGCAATGCGTTCATGCCCACTTTCAACGAGAAAGGAGACCGCTTCATAGGACCCTTCTTTATCATTAGAAATCACGTTTACAATCCCCGCCCCGGACACCTGCCGATTCAGAACAACAAGCGGAATGCCTTGACCGAGCACATGATAAATAAAAGGGTTGTCCGCCTCGCTCTGGCTCATCAGAATGATACCATCAAAACGCTTGCGGTGTATGGCCGAAAAATCAGCGTAATCGTCAATTCCTCGCACAAACAGATTGTAATCTACCCCAATGACATGATTAACACCGCGGATGGTATCGGCAAAAAAACTGGAGCTGGTGCCTTCTGAAATACTGGTGAAAAACAGGCCAATCGTATGCGAGCGCTGGAGAACTAGGCTTTTGGCATTAAAATTTGGAATGTAATTGAGTTGCTCTGCCAACTCCATAATTTTGCGTTTCGTATCTTCTTTAATCAGCGGGCTGTTATTGAGCGCCCGGGAGACGGTTGTATGGGAAACATTAGCCAATTTGGCAATGTCTTTAATGGTAGCTGCCATATACGTATCCTTTCCTTAGTGAGGCTCTAAAAAAATTATATACCCACCATACCACAGGAGCCGCCCGGAAAAGAAGACTTTCACAAATTATACGCGGTTGTCCGCATGTCGACGCTGTAATTCTTGAACCATTTCTGCATGTCTGCTGTCCGTCAGCTTGTACATTTTACCGATGACCAGCATGGCCAAAGCCAGGGCAACAGCCGGATAGAGACAAAGTAATGCTTTGATCCCAAGCAGGGTTCCAGAGGACTGAACCACATTCGGAACATACCCGATGAGCGCTAGTCCAATACCCGATAGAAAGCCAGACAAGGATTGAGCCAACTTACGTGAAAAGTTAAATAACGAGTAAGTAATCCCTTCCTTACGCTCCCCGGATGACCATTCGCCATAATCAATAATATCGGACACGAATGCCCAGGTCACCCCATTAGGAATACTAATACCAATGAACGAAATACTGGCCAGGATTGTGAAAATGTATACATTTGAAGGCATAAAAAAGTTAATGGAGTCGGCAATGACACTAACCAGCATCCCCAGTATGGCTGTTTTTCGTTTACCGAAACGCCGTACCAGCTTGGGCAGGAACAATACACCCAGTAGCGACGAACCGATAATAATAAAATTCATATAAGCCATTAACTCTACATGCCCCAAGTTATATTCGGCAAAATAGATCAGCAGAGCGGACTTAATATTGTACGCGGATATAGTGAAAATCGTCATCAAAACGAGCACCAGCAAAGGCTTGTTATTCGTAAAAGTATGCACAATAACGCCTATAGATAGCTTCTCTTTTGGCCCGGACTGGCTAATAATACGTTCTTTCGTTCCTCGGTAACATATGATGAAAGCGATCACACCAATGAGTGACATAATCCCCATCACAACCGGATAGCCAACATGGTGGTTAGGAAATAGTAAAATAAGCGGCATGACAACGACACTGGTGACGAATAATGCGCCCAGCGATCCCGCCTGACGGAAAGATGACAATGAAGCACGCTGATGAGTATCCTGTGTAATAGCGGCACCTAGCGAGCCGTATGGAATATTTACAATAGAGTAGCCGATCCCCCAGATCATATAGGACGCATAGGCGTAAATGAGTTTTCCTGTGGGTGAAATATTCGGCGATATAAAGGTTAGAACCGTAAGAATTGCAAGGATAACGCTTCCAACAATAAGAAAAGGTCTAAATTTTCCACGTGTACCGATATGTTTGCGATAATCAACAAAGGACCCGACAATGGGATCACAGACGGCGGCAAATAGCTTGCTGACCAAGAAAATGCCTGCGGCGGCTCCTGCAGAAACCCCTGCTACATCTGTAAAAAATTTCAGCAAATACAACTGCCCCAAATCAAACATGAATCCGTTTCCAAAGTCACCCATACCATACGAAATCTTTTCTTTCAGGCTAATATGCTCGCCTGTCTTGTTGTCAGTTTGGACGTTCTCCTGCACGATAGGCACTCCCATACCTACACACTCCTCTTTGTTTGTAATTAATTTCACAAAATTAGTTCTGGATTTTGCAAAATCCTCAGTTGATAACTATTTTATTTTTAATTGCTCTTACCGGGAGTTTTGAAACAAGCTCCCGGTAAGAGCCCTTTCTTATGAAGTTAGTGAGTCCTCGCCTTAGGGCGTAGTTTCACTTACTATGAACAACCGTTGGGAAATTAAAATATTGCTCGGCGTTGTTGTAGCAAATGTTTTGTACCATGGCTCCGAGCAGCTCCAGATCCTCAGGCGCCTTACCCTCCTGAACCCACGTTCCAATTAAGTCACAGAGTATACGGCGGAAATATTCATGGCGTGTGTAGGAGAGGAAGCTGCGGGAATCCGTCAGCATACCAATAAAGCGGGACAGCACCCCGTAGTTAGCCAGCAACTTCATCTGCTCCTGCATACCTTCGATATGGTCGTTATACCACCATGCCGTGCCAAACTGGATTTTCCCCACATTTCCACCGGATTGGAAACAACCCGCGAGACTTGCCAGTACTGGATAATCAACCGAATTAAGCGAATACAAAATGGTTCTCGGTAATCCTCCTGCCAGCTCCTGTGCGTCCAGCAATGCCGCCAATGGACGAGCGATAGAGCCATCATTTACGGCATCGTAGCCTGTATCCGGTCCCAATTGACGGAACATAGTAGTGTTGTTATTACGCAGTGCGTGGATATGGTATTGCATAGCCCAGCCATGTTCTGCATACTGTTTGCCAAGGAAAACCAGAACGTACGATTTATATTTCGCCTCCTCTAAAGGAGTCACATGGCCTTCCTCCAGCGCCTTATTGAATATGGCTGCAGCTTCCTCCCGTGTCGTTTCTTCATAGACTACAGTATCCAGCGCATGATCAGATACTCGGCCTCCGGCAGCATGGAAATGGCGCACCCGGCTCGCCAGCGCATTCAAAAATCCTTCCAGGCCAGAAACATCCAGTCCGCTGACTTCACCCAACCGAGCCACCCAAGGCCGGAAAGTTTCGCGATTTATCTCCAAAGCCTTGTCGGGACGAAAGCTTGGCAACACTGCGACTGGGAAATCGGTCAGCTTGCTGATTTGTTTGTGGTATTCGAGATGGTCTGTCGGATCATCCGTGGTGCACACCACAGTTACCTTCGAGTTCACAATCAGATCACGTGCGCCAAAGCCTTTTCCCTGCAGCTTTTGGTTTACCTTTTCCCAGATCACTGGTGCGTTCTGTTCATTCAGCAGCTCAAAGACACCAAAAAAGCGTTGAAGCTCCAAATGCGTCCAATGGTACAGCGGATTGCCGATTAGTGTAGGTACGGTTTTGGCCCAAGCCATAAACTTGTCATAATCTTCGCCATCCCCCGTAATCAGGCGTTCCTCAACCCCATTGGCCCGCATAAGTCTCCACTTGTAATGGTCTCCGTACAACCAAGCTTCCGTAATATTCTTGAACGCTTTATTTTCATAAATTTCTTGTGGACTTAAATGACAATGATAGTCAATAATCGGCATATCCTTGGCGTACTGATGATACAAGATTTCAGCCGTTGGATTGCTCAACAAAAAGTTTTCGTCTAAAAACGCTTTAGTCATTACTTTCTCATCCCTTCTATAATCGTGTTTCTCAACAAATTGTTAACGTTAACAAAAATGCTTGTACTGTACTCGTTTTCAATAATAGCATTCTCCACCACATAGCAGATCTCGTGATTAGGCAAGATGATATAGCTGTAATACGATACCTGCACATCATTTCAAGCCGGATTACTTCACTTTAAATTTAATGTTTACGTTAACAACAATTACATTGTAACCGCTATCCTTTGTAGACGAAAGTGATTTTTATCATGTGAGCGAATAAAAAAAATGGCCTACTGCCATTTGGAGCAGATCTGTTCTATATTTTCCCGATAGCTGATACCAAAAGAAAATTCTACAATTTTTAATTTTCCCCGATAAATCAAACTTTGAAAACGTTTTATGTGTTTTTCTCTTTTTTTCAGAAAATTTCTTTCTTGAAAATACCAGTTATTGCATTATAATTGTAATATACATCCATTGTTTTACATTGAAAGTATTTCATTGGTTTATTTCAAAGATGAAAAGAAGAGGTGGTAGCATTGAGTACCAAAGTTCAAGCTGTTCAAACTAAAACTAAAACCAAATCCGATACAAAAGGAGCCGACCTTGTTGTCGATTGTTTGATCAAGCAAGGGGTTACGCATATTTTTGGCATTCCAGGTGCCAAGATCGATTCTGTTTTTGATGTTCTTCAAGATCGGGGTCCAGAATTGATCATATGCCGTCATGAACAAAATGCCGCCTTTATGGCAGCAGCGGTCGGTCGTTTAACAGGTAAACCGGGCGTATGCATTGTTACTTCCGGTCCAGGCGCGTCTAACTTGGCGACAGGACTTGTCACCGCTAATGCAGAGAGTGATCCTGTCGTCGCCATTGCTGGTGCAGTCCCAAGATCAGAACGCCTGAAACGCACGCATCAATCTATGGATAACGCCGGACTTTTCGAACCCATCACCAAGTACAGTGTAGAAGTAGAACATCCTGATAGTGTACCGGAAGCAATTACTAATGCATTTCGGATTGCGACCTCAGCCCAGCCTGGAGCCACATTTGTCAGTCTGCCGCAGGACGTGTTGACTTCGTCATCCGAAGTAACCGCCATTGAGAAGGTTTCCCTTCCCCAGCTTGGAACCGCACCCGCCGAGCTCATCAAACAAGTTGCAGGCCAAATCAAAAAAGCCAAGCTGCCCGTACTCCTTCTCGGTATGAAAGCCAGCACACCCGAAGCTACAGCAGCCATCCGTGCACTGATTCGAAACACGGATTTGCCTGTGGTTGAAACCTTTCAGGCCGCTGGAGCCATTTCCCGGGAGCTGGAAAGCCACTATTTTGGGAGAGTCGGTCTGTTCCATAATCAGCCGGGTGACATGCTTCTTGGAGCGGCAGATCTGGTACTGACGATTGGCTATGATCCTATTGAATATGATCCAAAAAACTGGAATATTCCTGCGAACCGAACCCTTATTCATCTGGATGATCATCAAGCAGATATTGATCATGATTATCAACCTGATCACGAGCTTATCGGGAATATAGCCCTAATTGTGAGTGGCCTTGCAGAAGAATTGCCTACCTTAAAGCTACCTAAAGCCTCCTGCGACCAATTAAATCGTCTTCGTCATGATCTAAACGAGCAAGAAGCTGTTCCTGTACACAGTCACGATTATCTGATTCATCCATTACAATTTATTCGTACACTGCGCAGCCTGATCGACGATAATGTCACTGTCACCTGTGATGTTGGTTCACACTACATTTGGATGGCACGATATTTCCGTTCGTATGAACCGCGGCGCCTTCTATTCAGCAACGGAATGCAGACGTTGGGCGTAGCACTGCCTTGGGGGATTGCTGCCACACTCGTCAACCCCGGTCAAAAAGTCGTTTCTATTTCTGGAGACGGAGGATTTCTGTTTTCATCCATGGAGCTCGAAACCGCTGTACGTCTTAACTCTCCGCTAGTGCATATCGTATGGAGAGATGGTACCTATGACATGGTCGCATTTCAACAACAGATTAAATATGGCAGAACTTCCGGTGTAAAATTTGGAGATGTTGATGTAGTGAAATATGCTGAAAGCTTCGGGGCCACCGGATTACGCGTGCACTCTCCTGAAGAACTGGAAAGTGTATTGCAGCAGGCACTTCATACGGATGGTCCTGTGGTTGTTGATATCCCGATTAATTATCAAGATAATATCCAGTTGGGACGTAAACTGCTGCCAAATCAATTAAACTAACCTTTACCAAGACTTACTCGTGACGTTTTCGTGACAATTATGGAGCAAAACGTTATTTTTTATGATTTTTTTGAGTTATTCTCGTTATTTACTGAAAATTTACGTTTATTATTGAAAAAGAAAGAAAATAAATGCATACAATTACAAAAGGAAGTGTATTACCATGACCGTTGCAGGACTGGAAACCAAGCAAGAAACTGACCATGATATTTACCAAACGTCCACTATGCTCGCTCTATTAGATGGTCTTTATGACGGAGTTGTTGCCTTTGAGGAGTTGCAAAAGCACGGGGATTTTGGGATTGGTACCTTTGATCAACTGAATGGCGAGATGATCGCGTTCGATGGTGAATTCTATCACTTGCTTCCAGACGGTACGGCCCATCGCGTAAAACCGGAAGAAACCACACCTTTTTCCACCGTCACCTTTTTCCATGAAGATTTCACATATACTATTGACCGCCCCATGCATCGTGAAGAGCTGGAAGCTCTGCTGTTAAAGTTGTTTCCAAGCCGTAATCTGTTCTATGCCTTCCGTATGGATGGCACTTTTCGTGAAGTAAAGACACGTACCGTCCCTCACCAGGTGAAGCCTTACAAACCTTTTATCGAAGCGACCAAATCTCAGCCTACGTTCTCTTTTAACGACGCTTCTGGGGTGATTACAGGTTTTTGGACACCTGCCTATGCTCAAGGTATTGGGGTAGCCGGATTTCATCTGCATTTTATTAACGATGAACGCACTGGGGGTGGGCATGTCTTTGATTTTATCGTCGAAAAGTGCACCATCCGCATTTGTCAAAAATCCAATCTGCACCTGGTCCTGCCCGATACCCCGGATTACTTGAAGGCCAACCTGTCCAGAGAAAACCTGGAGAAGGAAATCGCCGTTACTGAAGGTGCGCAGTAATCGCAGCTATTTAACTCATCAATTTACAGACCCTATAGCCAAACAATAAACAGCAAAAGATCACAGTCAGGAAAGAGAATTACTGCTCTCTGACTGTGATCTTTTTATGTACGAGCGTATATATACGTTACTGCTTATGCTCTCACTCCGGTCCACCTATGTCTCGATCTGATCCAGTTTATCTGCATAATATTGAATGGCACGTGAGTACTCTTGTGTAGATAAATCCGAGGTCGTCTCAGCCACCTCCATTAGCAGCTCCTGCATGGCTTTCCCGAATTCCCCCAGATTATATAATACCATCACGTAAAATACCCGAAACGGTCTGTAATCCGGAAATTCGTCCATTCCTGTGTCCAAGCGGTCTGATACCACAATTCTGCATCATTTTGCTGCTGTTCTAATGCCTTCAAAAGAAGCTTTCGTGCTTCCTCTGCTTGCCCTGTTCGTCTAAGCTCGCCAGCTTGCGCCATGATATCGTTCATATTAATCCTCCACTTCTGACTCATGCCTATCTTTGAGATATATGTTACCCGACATTTGAATGCAATGTAAATGGAGTTTTTCCTAAGATTTAAAATCCAAAAAAACGACTCTCCTTACAGGAGAGCCGCTATATATCCGAAGTTACGGTTTATTTAACCTTCAATGATCCTGCAGTTAGTATTCCTGCTACACGCTGTGCGTCGAAAATACGCGAGAGCTCCTCTACTGCCGTCAAGTACAATAGACCGTTGCCTTCCAGCTTAGGAGAATTGCCAAGTGGAATCGTGCGTTTGATGAGTTGTGCATATAATTCCGGTTCGGTGAGATCACGCTCAAAGCTCGCACTTACCAGCTGCTTAATCAACGCCAATGCACCTGCTACGTGCGGAGTAGCCATCGAAGTTCCGCTAAAAGTCGCATATTTGCCGCCCGGAACGGTGGACAAAATATCTTCTCCGGGTGCAACCAAATCCACCTCATTATTAGAATTACTGAATTCTGAGGCGTGCCTGTCAAAATTGATAGCGCCTACGCTAATCACTTCATTATAGCAGCCGGGGTAGCCGAGCTCGTCCGTTCTGTCGTCACCGTCTCCCTCATTTCCAGCTGCACAGATGACCAAGATTTGGCTAGCTACAGCCTTTTTTACTGCTTCATGCAGCTCTGGCACATCTTCAGGACCGCCAAGTGACATCGATATGATATCTGCCTTTTGCTCAATCGCATAATAGATGCCTTGAATAATCCAGTCATATTGACCGGAGCCCTGCTTGTTTAGCACTTTGATGATGAGCAGGTCTGCCTCTGGAGCAACACCCACGACACCATCCGCATTTTCTGCTGCCGCAATGGTTCCTGCCACATGCGTGCCATGACCGTTATAATCCTTGAAAATTTCCGGATCACCTTGATCATCATCCGTGAAATTCCGTCCGCCAATAATGCGCGCCTTCAAATCAGGATGGTCCGAATCACAGCCCGTGTCCAGCACCGCCACCTTCACGCCTTGGCCTCGAGTCTGGTTCCATACCGCAGGAGCCTGAATCAGCTCTACACCTCGCGGTATTTCATTCACTTGTTGCTCCTGCTTGATCACTTGGTAAGGAATGATATGCACTTTACGTTCCATCCTATTCCCTCCTTCATGGATTCAATCGGAAACCACCCGTCTTTGAAACTATGAAACTTTGAAAACCTCTACTACATTCGAGGTTACTATATTCTAGCAATTTTTGAAAACTTTGAACATCCCCATTTTGCTTATTTTTGTAAAAAAACAGACATCCCCCAATTCACTTGGAGAATGTCTGTTGTAGGTTCTCTATCAGCCTTAGACGGATTCCGCCTGAAGTTCAGCCTTGGATAACAGCGATTTGTGCTGCCATTTCCGGCCCTTCCAGCGTAAATAGTGGAAAATGCCTCGTACCCACTCATCGCAGGCATGTGCAATCCACACACCCAGCACTCCATATCCCATATGAATGCCCAGCACATATGCTAACGGGATTTTAATCCCCCACATTGAAATTATGGCCATCATTAACGGGAACTGAACATCTCCTGCTGCTCGCAAGGAGTTAATGACAACATGATTAAACACTCGGCCCGGCTCCAGCAATATACAGAAAAGCAAAATCGCTGCCCCTAATTGAATGATCGCCGGCTCATCTGTAAAGATCGCCATCACTTCATATCGGAAAAAGGATACTACCACGATTACAGCAATCGTAATGATCAAAGACCATTTCAGGCTCCGTAAAAGTTGATGATAGGCCTTTTCCTTGTCTCCTGCTCCAATCAGGCGGGCAACAATAATTTCCGTCCCCTCCCCTACAGCCATTCCAAATACCATAAAAAAGTACACAATTGTATTCGAATAAAAATGGGTTGCGATTGCCGTTGTACCCATAAAGCTGACAAACCGGGTCACCATCATTTGGCTAAGCTGATAAGACAACCATTCCAGCCCGGCAGGAATACCAATCTTCAGAATGGCTACCAGCTTACTCCATTGTAGCTGTACATAATACCGGATGCGAATCGGCGCACTTACACGCTTGTACAGCAGTAGAAAAATCCAGACACATGCTACAACACGGCTAATAACCGTTGAAATCGCTGCTCCCGCCACTCCCATCTGCGGCAGACCAAACCAGCCATAAATGAGCAATGCATTTCCTGCAATATGTAAAATATTCATACCAATGCCCACGATCATCGTATCTTTAGTAAAACCATGCGATCGAATAACCGGACCTGCGGTTAGCATGAGCGCTTCCAGAAACAGCGAACCCCCTGCCAGCATCATATAAATCTCTGCATTTTCCTTAATCGTCGGAGTAATATGGTAAAAGGATAGCAAAAAATCCCGACTGACAATAAACATCAAGCTCAATGCCAGACCAAACACCAGATTAAAGGTTAGTGCCGAAGCCGTAACACGGCTTGCATCCACATGCTTTTGCGCCCCCAATAGCTGAGCAATGATCACACCTACACCAAGACCAAGCAGATTGAAAAGTATAATCGTAAATTCAATCAACTGTCTGGACACACCCACAGCCGATACAACCTCATCAGAAACATGGCTTAGCATGAACGTATCCACGCTACCCATCAAAATGTGAAACAACATCTCTATAAAGATCGGCCAAGTGATTGCAAAAACCGTCATCGTTTTAATGACTTGCGCTTGCTTGGAAGCGTTTTCCTGAGACAGTGACATCCTTTCGTATTCCTCCTAAATGCGAACCCAATCATTACTTACTTATTACTTATATCATTTATATCGATAACAATTACTCATTCAAAAAAAGTCATATGCTTTTTCATTTTATAATATTCCAGGCGGTCCCGCAATTGTCCTGTGTGGAATTCATACTTATGTCCGTCTGGATCTGTAAAATAGACTGGCCTTTTGTCCTGTTCATTCCGTTCTCGTCCGGACAAAATGATGACATTAAAAGTTCTCAGCTTGATAAGCGTGGTATTCAACATGATTCGATTGTCCATTGCAGAACGTCCTTCTTGTGGTTTTCGTTCAGGTAGACCTCGTTAAAATAATAATTTCTTATCAAAAAAAGACTATAACATCATCAAGATTGATGTTATAGTCCTTTTTTTAAAACTGGTCAAGAAAAAAACATCTTGGTTTTCATAGTTAAATTCTAGACTACCGCTCTTTAATTCAGCTAACGTTTCCTAAGCCTAAAGTATGGGCTTCTCAGACAATGAGCTTCATAAACTTAGTTGACCTACCTTGTAGTTCTGATAAATATGAGATTCAAAGAATAGAAACTGAAAAGGAAGCAAAGAATTCAGGAAAAATTTTAGTGGATAATGGTTTGAATACGGCTTCTTTCCACCATTTCTTCTCCATTTGCTTTCCTCTCCTTATTTAGCGTTTTTTAAGAATTCAAGCTCTTTGACAATACCGGGAAATAATTTATCTAGGTTGTAAAATGCCAGCAATACAATTTGCAGGGCAGCCAAGATAATTGGAACGTAGATAAACATGAAATGAATAGACGCTAGCGCTGTGGCACTGATTGTAGCTTGTCCACCAGCATATCCTCCCAATGCCAGTCCCCAACCGATGAGTGCCGCTCCGAAACCGCCTCCCGCTTTTGTGCCGAAACTACCCGCACTGTACACCAGTCCTTCGGTGCGCATCCCTGTCTTCCATTCGCCATACTCAATGGTATCTGACAACATGGCAAAGAAGGTTCCGAGAATAGCGGCATGTCCAAGCGCTTTAATAACGAGTCCCAGGCAGACCGCCATAAGACTTGCGGGACTGACGGCAATAACAAGCGATCCCACAATCAGGAGGATACTTCCGATAATGGATGAATTTCGTTTCCCGATCCGCTTGACGACGGGTGGCAATAACAGATAACCAAGCAGGGAAGGAAGGAGTAAGGATATGCCGAGCACCCCAATCAGATTGGCGTCTTTTAACACATAACGTGCGTAGTAAATATTCATACCTGTGCCCAGTGAGTTATTTATGAAATAGACCACAGCAAACCCAAGAATCAATTTCCAATACTTATTACGCATCAGCGCTCCAAAAGCACGTCCAAACGGAATTGGCTTCTGTACAACAGATGGAGTAACCCTTTCTTTGGTACTGAAGAAGGTAACGAGAAATAAGAAGGTTCCGAGCAAACCAAACAGAATAAAGGTGAAAATCCACCCCTTTTGACCGCCGCCGAACGACTTCACTAACGGAAGGGTGAAATAATTAATTAACAAGGCACCAATATTCGCCAGAGACATACGAAAAATATTAAGAAGAGAGCGCTGGTAAGAATCCTGCGTTATCATGGAATTAAGCACACCATAAGGGACATTAATGCTGGAATAGATAATGTTCATCAGCAGATAGGTAACGTAAATGTATAGAATAGTGATCGTCATATTTCCACTTGGAACCGTGAACAAGAGAATTCCAGACAACGCAAATGGCCCGGACATCCACAGTAACCAAGGACGGGCTTTCCCGTGTCTGCTCTTCGTTTTATCGATCAAAGCCCCAATCGCGACATCAATAAACGCATCCAGTACACGCGCAACTAGCATTAAAGTACCAATGACCCCGGCGCTGATCCCGATTACATCTGTGTAAAAGTAGGACAGAAAAGTCATTGCGGCGGCAAACAGCAACTGGCTGGCAAAATCACCGAATCCATAACCCATCTTTTCTTTCAGCGTAATATTTGAATCGGTTTGCTTTGAAGCCTCATTTCCCATTACAACAATATCGCTCGAACTTCTCATGCTCATGCTCCTTTTCCCTTGTTATTCTCTACAATCCCAAGCCATAAGGAAAACGTTTTCTTGATAATCAAAAAAACAAGCCGAAATACCTTGAATTCAGCTAGTTATTTGGTAAAAACAATCATTTATCTCCAGAAAATACTAGAAAACGTTTTCCGGAGTTGATTATACTCCCCCTATAAACCAAGGTCAAGCGCTTTCTTTGCTCTGGAATCTTTGTTAAACTCAATAAACTGATATAATAAATTCAATTGACTTTGAGAACCTTTTTCTAAATAAATACTTGCTTGAAAGTCGGTGTGTACAATGAAAATGACTATAAAAGATGTGGCTCGAATGGCCAACGTCTCCATTTCAACGGTTTCCAGAGTGATCAATAACAGCCAGACGGTGAACAGTGAAATACGCAAACGAGTTCTAGATGTCCTTGAAGCCACTCAATTCCGTCCAAATGCCATAGCGCGGACACTGGTAAAGAATAATACATCTCTGATTGGAGTACTTCTGCCCGAGATTAAAAACAATGTCTTTGATAACATGGTTGAAGGCATCAATCAAGTAGCGCATCTATACGGCTTCGATGTCATAATCGCCTTGTCAGGGGGGGACGCGGACTCTGAAATACACTATTACAATATGTTCCGTGAAATGCAGGCGAGCGGAATTATCATATCGGTAGACGGAATCCGGGATGCGCTATACGCGCTCATTGAAGCGGCGGGAATTCCCTGCATCCTTGTCGGACGGGATTTTCGAGACAAATCCATTCCTTCCGTACATGTTGACAACATAACGGCTGCTTTTGAAGCGGTAACTTATCTAATTCAGCAGGGACATCAGGATATCGCGATGCTGCGGGGAGCTGCGGGAGATATTTCAGTGGGCAGTCAGCGTTTTTTGGGCTATGAACAGGCATTGAAGGCCGCTCACCTGCCAGTACGTCCTGAACGTGTGTTGGAAAGCGGCTTTTCAGTTGAAGACGGCGTAACCTCTATGAGAAAACTTTATCATTCAGGCCCATTGCCCAGTGCGGTGTTCTGCGCGACGGACCGAATTGCCATAGGCGCTATGAACTTTCTGACCGAGAATGGGGTGAAAATACCTGAACAGGTCTCTTTCTTGGGATTTGACGACATTGATATGGCTACAATAATCCGGCCTAAATTGTCAACTGTCCGATATTCAGCATCCGAACTGGGCATGGTCGCCGCCCGCAATCTCATTAAGCTTATTAAAGGAGAGGAATTGGCGGCTGTCCACTGGTCCATATCGCATCAGTTAGAAATTCGGGACAGCAGTGTAAAACATGGGGTATCCTAATCTTTGCATGTTCCTACGCGGTTGCTGGAAGTGCTTCACCGGCTAGGATGGATTTTGTCAGCTCCGACGCTGAATAATGGAAACGTTCTCTTGCAAAGTTTTTCCCAAAAGAGCTTACTACATTCCCATGATTATAATAATAATTATATGGGGGGCTTTTTTTACCGGCGGCCTGATTGTAAGTCAAACTTGGTTAACTTCGGAGGCCTCAGAAGCACCTGAATTTGCTAATAGCTTGTTTGTCTCCTTTGCAAATTTAGGTGTCACGATTGGCACCACCTTAGGCGGATGGTTTCTATCACAGATGGGAACACACCTGATTACCTGGAGTGGAGTATTATTTCTGTGCTTGCATCTATCTGCATTGGGTTAAAAATCAAGTTTTTTGATGTACCGAAAAGAAAATATGATCCTTCCTTGTATGCTTTTATCCCTCTTCCTTACAGCGAATCCTGTTCAGCCAATAGGCCCACGCTTCTGTATATTGATCGAGATCTTCCGGATGATGACGAATGCAGGTGGCTATACGAAAATATAGTCCCAGTAACACTTCCCTGTTTAGCTCGTATTCCCCTGTCATCTCCGGCTCAAGCTTCTCTAAGGAAGGCAAAATGGTATCTATGGTCAGCCTATCCGGTGAAGAACAAAAGGCGTATATCAGATCATATAGGGGTTCTCCCACCACGGGATCAGGATCAATAATACCCGTCAATGTGCCATTTTCGTTAAACACAAAATTATGTACTCCACAGTCGCCATGAAGCAAATATTTAATATTCCGTTGCGGCGATCCAGCCACAAGGGTATGAACGAAACGATGATCCTCACGGGGTAAAATGTCTTGTATGATCTTTCCAGATTCCTTCGTTCTGTGCAGCAGAAAATCTTTCCATTCCACAAACGGGTGGTCCGGATAACCATAACGACGTTCCTCACCAAAAGGCTTATAGTGCGAGATCACCTCCGTCGCCAGATGAAGCAACAAATTGCTTTTGTTTCGTCCATGATACTGTGTGAGCCCTGACCTGAACGTGTATACCAAATAACGGTGCAACGGATCTACATAAACCAAACGCGATAGTTTCTCAATCTGTACATAGGTATGTAAAAACTCCGCCTCGGCTTTTACAATCGCATGATCATTTTGCTTAATCACATATCGAGGCCTGGTACCATCCATGACAACAACCACTTCGCTCGAAGTACCGCCGGTCAGCGGTTTGAGATTTTGCATATGGCCTTCAAGCACGCCTGCTGCATAAAGCTCATTCAGGATTAGTTGAACGTCCATTTCACGCCTCCCTCCGTGCGTCTGATCCACAATGCGGCTGGCGATTTTTTGGATAATTTCATTAAGATAATCCCACACGTTCGCCAGCCGCTCTTCTTTTAAAAATAAATCTTTTCATGCTCCGTATAGATTTCAAGCGCCCGCTCCATCTTACGCACATAGGCCTCATCCTGACTAGAACATAGAAATGTAATGTGTCCCGCCTGCGATGGACTGGATTTTGGCGAAGGTTCCAGCAAATTACGCTCAGACAACACCTGTTTCAACCGTCTAACTGTTCCCTGGCTCCCGTCAATTAACTGAATATGAGAAGGCAGTAGTTCCCTTAGAATTTCCTTATAAAAAGGATAATGAGTACATCCCAATACCACCGTACCATATATGTCGAGATTGAACGAAGACAACTCACGGTTAAAATATGCGGACATTTCTGCCCGGTCAAAATTCAACTGTTCGCAATAATGTACTAGCTCCGGCAGAGGTAGTGAGTCCACGCTCCCATGATCGTCAACTCTGGATACGAGTGCTGCATAACAAGATTGTTTCAACGTCAATGGTGTGGCTAACACCAGAACTCTTTTACCATTAGCCCGGTTCATCTCGACCGCTGGCTTCACAGCTGGCTCCATACCAATAATCGGAATAGGATATTCCTTCCTTAGCTCCGCAACCGCGATACTTGTAGCCGTATTGCAGGCAATCACCAGTGCCTTAACATCTTCTTTTAGAATCGTTTGCACTGAAGCCTTGACATAACCAAGCACCTCTTGGGGAGTTTTCGTCCCGTAAGGCACATGAAGGGTATCCGCCATGTATACAAAATTTTCGTTTGGCAAACGTCTTAGTGCCTCGGACAATACTGTAATTCCACCCAATCCTGAATCAAAAAAACCTATCTTCAAGCTACTCACCTTTTTTCATTCAACTATGGTGCCAAATATTGCTGGCACCATGTTCATTTCCTTCTTCGCCTACTTAAACTATTCTCTTCATTAGACTTTACATTTAAATTTTACCGCAAAACTGATATTTTGCAAAAGAAACACTTGAATTTTACAGTGTAAAAAATAAAGTAGCTTTTCAAAGTAAATTTAATATAAAAGCGTTGACAGATATTATCTTTATATTGTAATATTACATGGTAACTTACTAACTTAACTTACTTATTCAACTTACTTAGGGGGAAATAAATTATGTCTAAAGTATTATTTGTCAAAGCTAATGATCGTACAGCTGAAGAATCTGCAACAGTTAAATTGTATAACGCATTCGTGGAAAGCTACAAATCTTCCCACCCATCTGATGAAATCACTGAGCTGGACCTGTTCTCCGTCGAGCTTCCTTATTTGAACGCTAACATGATCAACGGCACGTTCAAATCCGCTAGAGGCATGGAGCTGAACGCAGAAGAAGCTCGCCTGGCAAACATCGCTAATGGCTACCTGGATCAATTCCTGGCAGCAGACAAAGTCGTATTTGCTTTCCCGCTCTGGAACATGACGATTCCAGCTGTACTGCATACGTACATTGACTACCTGAACCAAGCTGGTAAAACATTCAAATACACTGCTGAGGGTCCTGTGGGTCTTGTAACTGAAACTAAAGTAGCCCTGTTGAATGCAAGAGGCGGCGTTTATTCCGAAGGACCAGCTGCTGCAGCTGAAATGTCCTTGAACTTCATGAGTAACATTTTAACCTTCTTCGGCGTGAAAGACATCGTGAAGGTTGTACTGGAAGGACATAACCAAGCTCCAGATCAAGCACAAGAAATCGTTGCTTCTGCTGTACAACGTGCAGTAGACACAGCAAAATCGTTCTAATCATATATTATGAAGGGAAGAGGATATCCGCGCCCTATATGGGCTGGATATCCTCTTTTTTGTTATAAAATATAAAAACACGTGCTCCCCTGATCTGTAATCAAGTGAAGCACGTGTTTGTGATATGAGATTACGATTACTTCTATTTTAAGGAATGAATTGCTGCACGATTTTTACAACTTTACCGTCACGAAGCGTAACATGGTATGGAAATTGACTGAGGTCCAGAACGTCCTTTTTTGCAAAATCCTTCTCAAACTGTGTCAGCGGAATCGATTCGTTCCATTGTACGTCTGTATCTTCTATGTTACCCGTGTGATCATAAATCTGCACCTCTACCGAAGCATCTGGTGCAACCTGATACACGTCATTTTGCACGGAATTGTTTACGATGTAGTAGCCATCCGGCGCTCCATCCAATCCTGTATTTCCTTCATGCTCCACAAATGCTTTGTCTGCCGCCGCGCCTTCATACCATTCAATCGGGTCTGCCGACAAATAAATTTGTCCGTCACGAATCTCCATTTGGTTTATATATACGGTCTCCTGATTTTCAGCAGCTGCGACAGGCGTGTAGCCTTGCGCTGTTGCTCCTGCCGTCGTAATCAGCATCATCATTAAAGCCAATACGGTCCATTTCGAAGCTAGTTTCATCATGTCTGATCTCTCCTTGCCGTTTGGGTATGTACACGGTGTCTGTAAGCTTCATTACCCTTGTGTACTTATCATAAACGTTGCACGGTTAAAAAGTGTATCAGATACATAAAAAAGAAGTTACGATTTTTTAAGACTTGGTCTTAAAACTTGATAACATGTCCTATTTATCTTTGCTATCTTAATAACCCGACCTGACGTGCCTGTTCTTCGGTGAGAATAAACTCCTCATTTTGCCATACTTCGTCCTCTTTGGTTACAGCAAACATCCCCATGATCTCTGTCCATATTCCTTTGTCGACGGCTTCCTTTTGTGTAATGATAATTTTCATGAGAATTCCTCCTCCTGTAGAAATACATGCAATCCAACGCTGTCGATTTGTGTGGCCCACTACGCGAACAGATGGTAGGTCAAATATAATACTTTTATTTAAAGCCTCTACCTCTTATATGGAACTCACAATGCTTGTCCTAGATTTACATTATCGGAGTGCTTGAGGGCTTCTTGTCCCGCTTATAACATATGTACCCTTTTCCTACCGATATTATTCGTATCTTATTTGTAACCTTAAAATTTTAGTTTATTTTCGTAGTTAGTGACTTCTTTAGAAATGACTAAGCCCTAAAATAAAAACGGCTGTAGGTTATCCTACGAGCCGTTTTCACTAACAATTTTTCTATGCTTGGTTAATCTATTAGTACCATCAACATATACATATTCAATGGCTGTCAAAGCATTAAAGCAGCGGAGCGTTCGCCTTTGCCCCTGGATTTCTACCCTTGAACATACAAACAAGAAATCTGGGGGCATTTCCTAATTTTTATACAGAAAAGTAAAAAGGCTGTACGCATACTGGCTTGGACACGGTTACTTGTTGCCCGGTGTAGGTCAAGCGTCCACTTGCCTTGTCCACTTTGAACGTAACGATGTTATTGGTGTCGCGGTTGGCCACGAGCATATGGTTACCATTTGGAGTCAATGCAAAATGGCGTGGATGCTCTCCTTCGGCAGATACATGCTCCACCAATCTCAGCTTGCCAGTTGCTCCGTCTACAGCGTATACCACAATGCTGTCATGCCCACGGTTGGAACCGTACAGATAAGCTCCATCCTCCGAAATTGCAACTTCAGCAGTTGTGTTTTCACCTGTAAAGTCAGACGGCAATGTCGGTACGCTCTCAAGCTCAGTGAGCTTACCAGCCTCTGCATCATATGCAAAAGAAGTAATGGAAGAATCCACTTCGTTAATGACAAAAGCAAATTTACCATTTGGGTGGAACGTCAAATGACGTGGACCTGCACCTGCATGGGTTTTCGTTTCACCATGAAGCACCAGTTGTCCTTTGCTGTCATCAATGGTATAAACACGGATCAGATCCAGACCGAGATCTTGTACGAACAGGAAGCGACCATCTGGACTAAAGAAACTGGAATGTGGATGTGGACGATCCTGACGTTCAGGGTGCGCTCCTTTGCCCTCGTGCTGTTTAACATCCAGCAACTCACCAATACGTCCGTCCTCAGTCAGAGACACCAGTCCCACCATACCTCCGTGGTAGCTGACTACAATAAGGTAACGATCAGATGGATCACGCTGAATGTGGCAAGTTGTTGCACCCACGTTTTCCGCACGATTCAGCAATGTAAATGTTCCTTTAACTGGATCAATTTCGAAAGCAGAAGCTTCGCCTACTTTTGCTCCTGCAGCAGAAGTCGTCTCCCCAATGGAATACAGCTTCCGATTTTTGACGTCCACATTCAGGAATGTAGGATTTTTCAAGCCGGAGAACTCATCCTGTAGTGTAAGTGCTCCTGTCTGTTCATTAAAAGTATACGAATAAACTCCGTTACCTTCCAATTCGGCGTAAGAGCCTGCGAATACGAGCAATTTTTGTTGCGCTGTCATGGTTGTGTCCTCCTTGGATTAAAAAAATGATGGGCAATTAGAATGATTGCTCCTGTTACAGATATCGCTTTAAGAGGCGCGCTCCACCACGGGCTCTGTGGACAACGTCACATTTCCCGCTACAGCACGCGAGATCATGCATGAGGTTTCTGCCTGCTCTGCCAGTCGCAATGCTTGTTCGATCTGTGATTCTGTCGCATCGGCGGCCAATTGAACCTGCGGACGATGCACAATTCGGCGATATGTAAAAATATTGTTCGTTACATCGACAATCCCTTCGGATTCCAGCGCCAGTGACGCCACCGGGAGACTCGCGCGCTCCATCATCGCCGCCAAAGTAATCAAATAGCAGGTAGCGGCGGCACCGAGCAGCATTTCATCTGGATTGGTGCCCACACCAGGGCCTCCCATCTCGGCCGGGATCGAAATTGCAGTCCGCAACTGTCCAGCCTCAATACGACCGTCACTGTTGCGCCCCCCGTTCCAGTCTGCCTTGAGCAGAAAGGTATGCTCCATTTCAGGTCACTCCTCTCTCTTATATTATGAATCTTCACACAGGTGAATGTAAAGGTTAGTCAATCTCCTGATTTTTGGTTTCCGTACCCAGCAACCATACAGCCGCTGCTCCGATCAAGATAGCTACGAAGAAAATCACAAAGATAGATGGTAACACTACGCCCTGTCCTACGAGTATACCGACTGCAAAAGGCCCGATAACGCCTCCAATACGACCAAACGCAGCCGCCATACCCACACCGGTTGAACGGACGGCTGTCGGGTACAATTCTGGTGTATAGGCGTACATGGCTCCCCATGCACCGAGATTAAAAAAGGACAAGCAGATACCAGCAGCTAGCAGCATTCCCGCCGTTTCCGAGGTGCCAAACCAAATGGCAGACACGGCTGTGAGCAGCAAGTAGATGATCAGTACGAATTTGCGGCCCAGCTTTTCAATTAGATAGGCGGCGGTAAAGTAACCTGGGAGTTGGGCAAGCGTCATGATCAGCACATACTCAAAGCTTTTAACCAGTTCGAAGCCTTTCATAAACATAATGCTAGGTAGCCACAGGAACATGCCGTAGTATGAAAATACAACTGTGAACCATAAAATCCACAGCATCAGCGTAGACTTGCGATTAGGTCCCGACCAAATCGAAGCCAATCGTGCACGCAGCGGAAGTTTAACGCTTTGCAGCTTGTAACGCGGTGAATCATCAATAGCTCTACGCAGATAAAGAGCGTACAGCGCAGGTACTGCGCCGAGAATAAATGCCATTTGCCAACCATACTTTGGAATAACAAAATAAGCAATAAGAGCCGAAAGGATCCAGCCTGCCGCCCAGAAGCTTTCCAGCAGCACAACCGCTCTCCCTCGTTCTTTCACAGGCACTGATTCTGACACCAGCGTCGAAGCAACCGGCAATTCCCCGCCCAAGCCTGCACCAGCAATAAAACGCAGCACCAGCAGCATTCCGAGGCCTGTCGCCAAAGCTGATAAGCCGCTGGCAATAGAAAAGATCAACAATGTCCACACTAAAATGGCGCGTCTGCCGTAACGATCAGCCAAAATCCCCGCCATAGCGGCTCCGAACACCATTCCTATCGAATTCATTGCAGTCAGCAGTCCAATTTGCTCAGATCCCAGATGCCACTCCTTTGCCAACGCTGCGACTATAAATGAAAGCAGCCCTACATCCATAGCATCAAACAGCCAGCTAAGCCCTGCACTGAACAGCAATTTTCTTTTTTTGGCTGGTGGTAATGAAGTTAAGTCACTCATGATTCGCTCTCCCTTAAAAATATATCGTATGTAGACGTATATTCAGGTGTCTTGTCACCTGTATCCTAGCATCTATTGTACCGTAAGCTTCCTTAATCTGCGAGCTTTTTAACACAGAAAAAAACGGAAGATTGCCTACGGCAATTCTCCCGCCTTCTGGAACCTGCCACTTACCGGTTTTGGACCAGACCGATGATCGTCACCATGAGCACCAGCAGCTGGATGAGTGTATCGTTACTCATTCCAATCGCCTCCATCCCATATGAGATACTCCTTCGGCCGTTTCCCCTCTCCCCGGATCATGACGCTTGTTCCCCAATACATACCTATGCAGGTGGCGGGAAGCTTATGATCAATAATGGATGAAAATCTCCATACATTTAAGGTTTAATCCAGGACCACTGCAAATCCATTTCCTGAATACATTCACGGTTATCATGTTCATCATTGGCCACCAGCGGGGTCACTGGATAGATGTTCATGTCGCCTTGCTCATACGTGCGCAATAGAGGCAGCAGCTCATCTATGTTCTGGACAGACGGATCCAGCCATGAATCTATATGATCAGCTTCCAAAATAGCTGGCATGCGGGTATCGAATTCACGTATATCCGTATTAGCATGAACTGTCATCATCGTACAGGTGCGTAAAGGCTCCTTACGACTATCATGCCATACTTCATATAGCCCCGCGACCGCAAACATCTTCTGTTCCGGCAGTACCACCCTTACAGCACACATGCGTTTGCCTAATTTTCGCCAATAATAAAATCCATTGCATGGAATGATACAGCGTCGGGTTTCCGCCATCTTGCGATAACTCGGATTTACCCGAACCGTATTTAAGTCTGCATTGACACAATCCTTGCCCCAGTAGGGAATAAATCCCCAACGAAATTCATCAAGTACCCGCTCTCCATCCTGATGCAGCACAATTGGAACATGCTGAGTAGGACTCATGTTATAGCGTGTTTTGTAATAATACATCACCCGTTGTATACCAAAGTGATCCCTCACCTCATCTAAATCAGCCGATAACGAAAACCTTTTGCACATATGCTATTCACCCTTCCGCCTTTTTCACCTATTGTGCGGATATACAAGGAAAAATATGCATATGCAGGTTATGCAAAAATCCAATAAACGCCAAAACATATAGCAATATCCCCGCAGTTGTGAAGCTACGGGGATAGATACTAACTTATATTGTTATTACTTCTTTTCTACCGCGTGACCGCCAAATTCATTACGCAGTGCAGCAACCACTTTCCCGTTGAACGTGTCCGCATCAAGAGACCGGTAGCGCATCAGCAGGGACAAGGCAATAACTGGTGTAGCAGCCTGAATGTCCAACGCTTCTTCAACCGTCCATTTTCCTTCACCAGAAGAGTGCATAACCCCACGGATTTCGTCCAGGTTTGCATCTTTGGAGAATGCACGTTCAGTTAAGCCCATCAACCAAGAGCGGATAACAGAACCGTTGTTCCACACACGCGCTACTTGTTCATAATCAAAGTCAAAGTTGCTTTTTTCCAGCACTTCAAATCCTTCACCGATGGAAGCCATCATGCCGTATTCCACACCGTTATGAACCATTTTCAGAAAATGTCCGCTTCCGGATTTACCTGCGTACAAATATCCATTTTCCACTGCTGTGTCGCGGAAAACAGGCTCAACAACCGCCCAAGCTTCCGGATCGCCACCGATCATATAACAAGCGCCATTGCGTGCGCCTTCCATCCCGCCTGAAGTTCCAGCATCCATGAAGCTGATACCATGTTCTTTTAAGCGGGCATGACGAGCAATAGACTCTTTGTAATGAGAATTACCACCTTCAATAATGATGTCCCCTTTGGACAACATCGGTTGAAGCTGATCCAGCACAGAATCAACAATTTGGTGAGGAACCATGATCCATAATACTCTAGGGGATTGAGTTGCCTGTACAAGCTCTTCCAATGTAGAAGCACCTTTAGCTCCATAATCCTTCATTTCTTGGATTGCGGCTGCATTGACGTCGTAAGCGACAAGTTCATGCTTATGATCAATCAAATTTTTCCCGAGATTCAAACCCATTTTTCCCAAACCAATTAATCCTACTTGCATAGTAATGGCCTCCTGCCGTAGCAAACATATTTTGGATATACTTTCTTGTTACTGTTAAGAACGAACGACTGCTTTCTCAGAGCTTTCGGACTTTTCGTCCAGCCACCATGTAAAGCCTTGCTCCTCTAACATTTGATCTGAAGCTTCTGGACCGTAAGAGCCTGCTGCATACGTGTGTAGTGGAACCTCACCACGAGCAAAAGCTTCCAGTACAGGTTGAACCCACACCCATGAAAGCTCAACTTCGTTCCAATGAGCAAAAAAGGTGGAATCTCCGCGCAGTGCATCAAAGATGAGGCGTTCATAGGCTTCTGGTACATCCTTGGCCTCGGAATGATAATTCATCAGAACCGTTTCCAGTTGACCAGCGTTTAGCGGGTCTCTACTATTCAGACGCAGCGTTACCTTTTCATCCGGGTTAACATGGATGATCAGCAAGTTCGGGTCAGTCGGTTGCCCTTGAGCGGCATAAGGATCTGTGCTATCCTTTTTGAATTCCACGACGATACGAGTAGATTTTTCTTTCATGCGTTTCCCGGTACGAATATAGAACGGCACACCCGACCATTGTTCGTTGTCAATCCATAGGCGAGCTGAAATAAAAGTATCATTTTGCGAATCAGGTCCGATATCCGGCTCTTCTTTATAGGAAGGAACTGCTTTTCCGTTGATCTCACCGTTGGTATATTGGCCTCTAACCACGCTGGAAGCAATATCAGAAGGATCAAGTGCACGAAGCGCGTCCATAACCTTGCTTTTTTCGTCACGCACCTGGTCAGCCGTGACATGTCCCGGCTTGTTCATAGCCGCCATCATCAATACCTGCAGCATGTGATTTTGTACCATATCACGAATAGCGCCAGAGTGATCATAGTATCCTGCTCGCTCCTCTACTCCTACAGTCTCAGAAGCGGTAATTTGCACATTGGCGATGTACTGATTGTTCCATATCCCTTGAAGCAACGGATTAGCGAATTTTAAGGCTTCAAGGTTTTGAACCATAGGCTTGCCTAAGTAATGGTCAATACGATAAATCTCATCCTCAGCAAAGGTTCTACTCAGGCGATCATTCAACTCACGTGCGGATTCCAGATCGTGCCCAAATGGTTTTTCGATAATGAGCCGTTTCCAACCCTTTGTTTCAGCTAAACCACTCTCCCGAATATTGAGGGCAATCACATCAAAAAATTCCGGTGCCACCGATAAGTAAAACATGCGGTTCCCCGGAATTCCCAAGTCATTTTCACGTTGCTCAGCAAGCTGTAGCAGCTTTTTATAATCTTCCGGGTGGTTGACGTTCAATGCGCTGTAACGGAAAGCACTTAAGAACTGATCCATCTGTGCACGGTCTTCATTCACGTGTCTGGAAAAATCCTTAATGGATTGCTCTACATTACTTTGAAATTGCTCGTCTGCCACTTCACGACGCCCCATCCCAATTACAGAAAAGGAAGCCGGAATTTTACCTTCTACAAACAAATTATACAAGGCAGGGTAAATTTTACGTTTAGCCAAATCCCCTGTCGCTCCAAATAAGACAAATGTCATTGAATCCATGAATTATTCCTTCTTCCCATTATAAAGATGAGGTTATTAAAAGTTACCTGAGGAATTAACGTAACCCATAATACACCCAAAATAAGGGGCAAGTCAATCAAATTTTAGCAAAATCGTGAACATTCGATATATCCTGTAATGATAACGTTTTCTGTGGTATGATTGACGAAAGGAAAGAGAAAAAAATGTTAAATATGTCACAGTTGACACAAAGCGTTATAGTTACTATTGGTATACAGAGTTACTTTTAGTATACTGTTTAAAACAACAATGAAATTGAGGGGATTCAGATGAGCGACGACAGGCAGCCTAAGCTTTTGTGCGGTAAGGTGGAACAGTCCTTTCAGATCATCAGCAAAAAATGGACCGCTCTCATCATTCATACTTTGATGGAACATCCCAAACGATTTAGTGAAATTCACGTCTCCATACCCGATCTTAGCAAACGCATGCTGAACGAACGCATCAAGGAACTAGAGCTTTCCGGCCTGATCCTTCGCAATGTCATCACAGAGCGGCCTGTGCGTACCGAGTATTCGCTGACACGCAAGGGTAAAGAGCTAGGTGATGCATTGAATGGTGTGGAGAGCTGGGCCGAGAGATGGCTTTAACTTCTAACAGGAGATCGTCACACATGGTCTCCTGTTATTGTGTTACCCCATGTGGATCATAATACAGACTACAGTACGAAAATAATGGAACAACCACGCAGCAGCTCATGATTTCAGTCTGAGCCAAGGAAGGAAGAGAACGATGGCATTTGGCATTACCCGGCAGGAGCTTATGGCCTGGAAAAGAGAGGTCAGTCGTGGTGAAATTGCTTTTCTGACACATTACTGGCTGGATGATCGCTTTCCAGGCATTACAACCGTCACCAAGGTGGGATGTTCTGATTTGGACAAGCTGCGCTTATGGTGCAACCATAACGGATTGGACCCCCAATATATTCATCAACGTCAGGCCTATCCGCATTTTGATCTTATCGGCAACAAACAGACAGAAATTTTACGTAAGTACGGCATGAGCGATCAATTAAAACGCTTTGAACTTCATCTCCCAACGAGTATACGCCCATCGTTCTAAACCGCAGCTCTCAGAGCTGCGGTACTTTTGTTTTCATACCCGTTAATACCTTGTGTATCCAAATCGCTGACATAGCTCCTTCTCCCATCGCCACAGTCGCTTGCTCGGCATGAACTCCTAAGTCCCCGGCTACCCACACATTTTCCACATTTGTCATTTTGCTGCGAGGATGAGTTTCAATGTGCTTATTATGCAGCAGATGTACACCCAGTTGCTCTGCCAGCTCTGAATGAACATGATTGCTGCCAAAAGCTAAAAAGCCCCGCTCTGCTCGAACTACTTGTCCATCAGCCAGTCGCACTCCTTCAAAACAGCCCGGTTCTCCGGTTATAATCTCAGAAATAGCGGCTTCCTTATAGCCAATCCCTTTTTCCCACAGCTTTTCGCTCAGCTCGTCCGGCACCTCTGAACGCTCATGATTGACATATACAAGTTGATCGGTGCGCTCTGATAAAATCAGAGCCATGGAAGCTCCTGCTTTGCCAGCCCCCATGACGACCGTACTGCAATCCTGAACCTCATAACCGTCACAATCCGGGCACACATATACACTGTTGCCCAAGCAAGCTTGTAACCCATCCAGTTTTGGAAAACGATCCGTTAGCCCTGTCGCCAACAGCAGCGTCTTTGACGAATACATGGAGCCTTCCTCCACTTGAATGTCAAAAAGCTCATCCCTTTTGACGGCTTTGACCGCCTTTTCTTCAACAAACTCAGTTCCTAGTTTCGTAGCCTCGCTACGTCCACGCCGTCGCAGCTCTTCACCAGAAATTCCCTCAGGAAATCCCAAAATATTATGATATTGATGACACAGCGTAGACCGACCATAGCCGGAATCTATTACCAGCACCCGATGACTGCTGTATCTTCCCAATTGAATGGCTGCTTGCAAACCGGCAATTCCCCCGCCAACAATAATGCAATCATAGTTCATCACTTTTCCTCCTTTGAATGCGCGTTATCCTAGACAGCTGTATAAAACCGCAATCACATCTATGTAAACTTCTCATCCAATTTTAAACATAATATCACCCACTAACGGATGAATTAACCGCTGTGTCTGTATATATCAAAGCTTACATATCTTAAAAATGGAATGGCAAAGAGCACTGTAGATACCCACAGTGCTCTAATCAGGCTGAACCTGAAACGTCATTTTATCGTGAAAATTATTTAAATGTTTTTACACGTTCTTCAATAGGCTGGAATTCTTTTTCACCTGGTTGGAATGTCGGTTTACCAAATGGCATTTCAGCAATCAGTTTCCAATGCTCAGGAATGTTCCATTCGTTTTTCACTTTTTCATCAATCAAAGGGTTGTAATGCTGAAGGGATGCCCCCAGTCCTTCTTGCTCCAGAGCCGTCCATACTACCAATTGCAACATACCATTAGATTGGTTGGACCAGATTGGGAAATTGTCCGCATAGGCTTCAAATTGTTGTTGCAGACCAGCCACCACGTTATTGTCTTCAAAGAACAAGACTGTTCCGTATCCGCTGCGGAAACCGTTCATTTTCTCGGCAGTAGACTTGAATTGCTCCTCATTGCCTACAACCTCACGTAAAATATCTTCTGTAATATTCCACAGTTTATCATGATGCTCTCCGAGCAACACTACAGCACGTGAAGTTTGGGAGTTGAACGAGGTAGGTGTGTACTTAACAGCTTCCTCTACAATCTCTTGAATCCGTTGGTCAGAAATGACCTGTTCTTTGCTAATACCATAATAGGAGCGTCTGTCTTTCAGAGCTGTGAAGAAGTCTTTAGCCATTTTGTTACCTCCTGAGAAAAATTAATTACTTTTCGTAACTTAATATACATTACATATATCTTAAAGTCAAGAGTTTTCTTTTTAAATATTACCAGTTAGTTGATAATTATACGCCACTATTATATTTTTTCTCACTGGAAGAGGTGTGCTTGGTTGCATCCTTGTCTCTCTCCTCCTGTCTTTCCATCTTCAAATCCTCTACAGGAATGGCGTCTACCGTCTGCTCGATCTCAAAACGGTCGAACAAGCTTTCCTGCTCTGTCGGATACTGCTCTGCATGATCTCGATTGATCGACTGTTTCTGATGTTTAGACTCCGTTGTTCCTTTCCCCGTCTGTCCTTTCTGCTGATTCTGATCGTACAGGTTATCTTCAAATGGGGCCATTTTACTTCCCTCCCTATCGGATTGGTGTCCACAGTATACTTTTACCTTTCACATCGGGGATTAAACGCAAAAAAGAGAAAATCTCTGCAAAGATTTTCTCTACTCATGTACTTATAGATGGTTGATTGAATTATTCCGAACTGGATTGACCTGTACACTCATGAAAAAGATGAGGTTCCAGCTTCTCTCCCGTTACGAGCTTCTGCACCAGTTGAGTCCCCGAGTCGGGGGTCATTTGACCATACCAGTCCCCTTGAGGATATACGATCACAACCGCAGCATCATGACAACGCCCATTACAGCGAGTTCTGGTCGTGTGAATATATGCTTCTGCATTTTGTTTACGAATTTCATCCCGAATTGCCTGTGTAACTTCTTCACCCTCATGTCGCATACATGTGCCTCCATTGCAGATCAACACATGATGCTTCATTGGTTCTAATTCAAAAATAGCCATAGCTTCCCCTTTAATCAACAGTTGTTGGTTTTAAATCAATGTTTATCTGGATAAAGAACAAGCTGTGCTTCCATCTGATCAGCTTCAATCGTCAGCACGATAAATGAATATTCGTCTTCGCCACGTTTGTCCGTCGGAGACCCCGGATTAAGGACAAGCTGACCGTCAATCGTTTTGACCACCGGAATATGCGAATGTCCATAAATCAGACAATCCAGCGTTTCTCCCTTAAACGTATTCAATGCGATATTTTCTGTCGTTCCTCGCCAGCCGTGACCGTGAACCATACCGATCCGCTTGCCTTGGGCTTCAACGATTCGCTGATAGCCTAAACGCTCCACGATGTCCATTCCATCATTGTTTCCGGCAATGCCTTGCACAGGCGCAAACTCAGCTAGACGTTCATATACGAACCAATCCGTCCAGTCTCCGGCATGGAGAATAAGGTCACTACCTTTTAACTCCTGTACAAGCCGACTAGGCAACGTTTTGCTTCTATGCGGCATATGAGTGTCTGAAAGTACGATGATTTTCATATTAATTGCTCCTTACCAGCGTCTTTACACAGATGAACTTTGTTGCCCCACGCGCTGCTGAAGTGCCTGCTCCAAATCTCGCAGCGTAACGGTCTCGAAAAACGTCTGTATTTTCTGCTCTGCCACGGTATATAAACCATCCAACAATGCGTCTATGTTCCTGCCTACCTCACAATTAAGATTGCTATCGGTGTGGATGGCGAACAACGGACCTTCATCCTTAGTCGCTTCATAGATCATTTTCAGATTGATGTTTGAACTGGACATGCTTAGACGAAAGCCGCGTGCTCCAGGCGATGAATCAACCAAACCCGCTTGCTTGAGGCGGCTCATAATCCTTCTCACAACTACCGGGTTTGTATTGATGCTGGAAGCTATAAGTGACGATGTCATTCGCTCCGGTGCCCCTTCAGCCAGAAGAAGCAGACAATGGATACTAACGGAAAAATGGGTACTCATGTTAACCACCTTTATGTGTGTGCCTCATTAAATGTTTGATAAAATACTTGTTTCCATCATACCACAATAGAGGCACCAACACAGTGCTAACTGCACCTTACTCCGGAAAATAGTCATTTTCAGGACGTACTCGCACCTTTAATTGGCGCACACTATATTCCAACTGTTTTACGATATCCTCCAGTTGACGACGGTCAAGTCCATTAAGGTCGGCCGCTGGCTTGGGTGCATTTTTCAAATCACGTATGGTTGCCTGCTGCTCCTGCCACTTGTCCATCAGGTCGGCTATATTCGCATAAAAGCGTTCATAATCCTTGATCACTTCATCCAGAAAGGCATCTACCTCGTCCGGATCATAGCCGCGCATTTTATTCTTAAACTGTTTCTCATGAATGGAGAGCGCGTCCAGCTGAATGCCCAGTTGTTTAAACAACTGCTTTTGCTTATCCAGACGACGCTTCATATGTTCATCCATCGGTTATTCCCTCCTTAACACACTATTCTTTTTATATCACATTCTAGGCTGGGAATAAAAGTCTCTGCTGATTGCCCGGCCCTATGAACGGGTATAAAAGAGCATACGTGTCACTTATACAGACCACGAAGGGGAGAGATGATCATGAATCATTTGAACGATTCGCAGCTTGCAGAGCTGAAACATATGTTGTTGGAGCAGAAAAAGGATTTAGAAAAGCATTTTGAACAAAACGGTCAGGCAAACGCTCAATTGGGAGAAACACTGACAGATTCCACAGGTGAGCTCTCGTCCTATGACAATCACCCCGCTGATATAGGGACAGAAACCTTTGAACGGTCCCGTGATATGGCGATTAATGATTCGCTGCAAGACGAGCTGGAGCAAGTCAATGCAGCCCTTCAGCGGATAAAGGATGGGACATACGGAATTTGTGTGGAGAGCGGGGAAGAAATTCCTTTTGAACGGTTACAAGCCATTCCATATACAGCCTATACCGTCGAGCACACGCCAACTCGAGAATTATCGAATGACCGTCCGGTAGAGGAACAGGTCATGACTCCGCCGCCCAAGGGTGCAGGTGAGGTTCGCCAACGGAATGCAGGACGATTTGATGATGCGGGCGCATGGGACGCCGTGGAAAAATACGGTACATCGAACTCACCTGCAACTGCCGCCAAGCGTGATGTCACAGATTATGATGAAAATATGTGATGCTCGAATGCCCAAAGACTTATTGAAAATACCTATGTATTTGTCATCTAAAAAAGCAGCTTGTCCTTTTGACAAGGCTGCTTTTTTAGATCTTCTAGGAATACGGTACACCGCTTATCCAATTTCTATCCGTTTCCGACTGCGAGCTGACTCAATACAAGCATCGATCACCTTCATATTGCTCACCGCATCTTCTGGCTCATACGGCAACGGGACACCGTCAAGCACTGCTTTAGCAAAAGCATCCGCTTGCAGTTCAAAAGAATTAAAACCTTTCAGACGTTCCTCACGCGTAACCGAACCGACGTGGACGAAAATTTGCGGTACCACAGACGTTCTTTCCCAGCCGAACATTTTGGGCATCGCAATCGTACCCTTGCTACCGAGAATTTCCATGTTGGAACGATTGGCTGCCCACATGCCACAATCGAAAGTAAGATTGATTCCACCCGGAAATTCCAGCAAGCCGGAAGCCATCATATCGACGTTGTCATGCTCCGGGGAAAATAAGGCATGTACCGTCACTGCCTCCGGCTCCCGATCCAAATACATACGAGCGGCTGATATCGGATAGACACCCACATCATATAGCGAGCCGCCGCCCATGTTTTTATTAAAGCGCACATTATCTGCCTGATCGGTATTGTTAAACGTAAACGTGCAATGGATGCCGCGAATGTCACCAATTTCCCCACTATTGATAATTTCCTTAATTCTTCGATGTTTGGGATGATAACGATACATAAAAGCCTCTGCAAAGATCACTCCTGCACGTTGACATGCTTCAATCATGCGGCTTGTACCGGCCGAGCTAAGAGAAGATGGTTTTTCACACAAAACGTGCTTCCCAGCCTCCGCCGCCCGAATGGTCCACTCTTCATGCAGATGGTTTGGCAACGGAATGTACACCGCTCCGATTTCGGGATCAGCCAACAGTTCATCATAGCTTCCATAACTTTTTGGAATATCGAACTCCCGGGCGGCCTCAGCGGCTTTATCCGCATTACGACTAGCAATCCCAAGCACTTCTCCGCGTTCGGATTGCTGAATCGCAGGAATTACAGCGATTTGGGCGATCTCCGCAGTGCCTAAAATTCCCCATTTCAGCTTTCTACCCATCATTCTCATCCTTTCGTGGTTAGGAATAGTTGTCTTGTTCCGCTTTATGCAGCATACCTAAGCAACGGTCCAAATCAGCTTTGACCTGCTTCTTGTACAGTCGGGCTTTCTCCTCCCCATCATCTGTAAAGTGATAGAGTACAATCTCCTGAAAATCCACGCGCGGGTCTGTTCCTTTCAATCGCTTGGTACGGTAAAAAACGCCTTCCTGTACCAGCTCATGCAGCGCCCGATAAACCTCGCTCTGAGGCGGAACATATCCAAACCCACTAAACTCATCCTTCATCGATTCGAGCATCTGATATCCATAACCGCGATGCCTCTCCACCATTGTGATCAGATAAATTTTGATAAAAGCCCGCTGGGATATCATAAACGCCATTTTACAGCCTCCTCCACACCTTATTCGTGCACCTTACCTTCCATTATAAACCACTCTGCGTCCATACACTATTTCCTTTGATGAGATAAGAGTTTATGAGAACTCTCCATCCCTTGTGACCTGTTTTAAGATGATGAGAGACATAGAATGAGGCGATATAGAGTAGTGTGCGAAGCGCTGAGAAATGAGTTTATGGTTTACTATTATGAACTTTTCATATGTTGAAATAATATAATATCAGTTAAAAAAGTATCCCTTGGCCTTATTTCTTGGCTTTGGGATACTCTTGTGAACATATGTGATTGGATTATCAAATCAAGCTTGCTTTTGTACGGCTGGCGGACTCCCAGTCGGGCGAGGACGAACCCGAAGCCCCACGATCCATTTGCCCAGAGGCAAACGTGCCAGCAGCCATGTTCCGGCAACGGAAAAGATCATACAGAGAACGAATGAAGCCAGCATACGAAGAACGTGGCTCCAGTCTGCAAACAACGTCTCGTCAAAATAATAGGTCACACGCAGCATAAAGGCATGCATGAGATACGCTCCATAGGACAACGTTCCGATGGCCGTCAGCATACTCGCCGCACGTCCCCCCTTATGAGCAATCCACGTCGCTACCCGATAAGCTACAAAAATAGACGCGACGCAATATACAGCCATGACCGGACGCAGCAGAGACAAATAGTTAAAGGAAAGAACTGTACCTTGCGGTGTCTGGAACTGACCGATCATCTCATACAGCAAGTAGCCAGTAATTACGATAAACAACGGCCAGTATATCATTTGTGCTTTGGTTACCCATGCATTCCAACGCTTGACGTTCATCCCGGCTGCCGCTCCCAGCACAAAATAAAAGAAAAAGTAGATCACATTCCGGTCAGCATACAGGGTAAACCAAGAGGTAATGACCGGAAGCTGGAGCTTATCCATCGCTTGGTATACGGGTCCAACGGCGAACATGAGCAAAATATATAGCACGCCGAATACAGCCAATGCAGCGGGTCGCCATGTTGATGGCAGTAGCGCAGACAAACGACGGACAGCATAACGAAACACAGGAAATAACACATAACATTGAATAATCATTACGATGTACCACAGATGATAGCTACTTTTCCCGTTCAACAGCTTCTGGAAAAAATCCAGCGGGTGAATATATCCTCCACTTTGAGCAAGCTGATTTCCCAATTCGTATAAAAGAGACCATATGATATAAGGAACGATGATGTCCAGGAATCTTTTACGTAAAAACGTTCCGTACTTTAAGGCTCCATCATAATTGTAAAATAGCACCATTCCAGTGATAAATACAAACACAGGAACTGCAAATTTGGAACACAGCAGTAAAAGTGTCATCAATACCCCGTCCTGGACGCGCGCCCCCTGCGCAACCGCATAGTGTGCGACGGAATGCTGAAGAACAACGGCCGCAAAAGCCAGCCCTCTCAGCAAAGCGACTTCGGAAATTCTCTCTTTTTGACTCATGCCACTCTCCTGTTACATCTAGCAATTTATAAATCCAGGATTTTGCTAAATCCTCAAATCTATTATAACGACAATTCTGTAAAAATATATAGAAGGTTAAACGTGCCAACGGCAAGCTTAGCATCATTTATCTCAGATTTATTCTATGATCCACAAATATGTAAAAGCAGCAGTCCTCCCTCTCGGGGAGACTGCTGCTGTAGAAACAACTCATATACAAAGGAGATAGGAAAGCCTGTTAAATCACGTTCTCAACTAGCCGTTAGGTGTTTACAGGTTCCTTCTCGTATCTGTGTATGCATCTGTACACGGCGTGTCTGCCATCGTATCATCATACGTTCTGTAACGATCCGCATTCAGCGAACGGTTGGTGCGGAAAATATCATAAACATCCCTGTTATGGTCAGCGGAGTCCACCAGCACTAAAATCTTGCCCTGATCGACGTAAGTCTCGTATTGACGTGCATCATCTTCCGGAATACCCAGCCCGACCAGTCCACCGACCAAGCCACCTGCTCCCGCTCCGACAGCTGCTCCGGTAAGGGTAGCCGCGATAGGTCCAGCAGCGAGGATTGGTCCGATACCTGGAATAGCCAAGGCCCCGATGCCCGCCAGCAACCCAGCAACGCCGCCTACAACGCCGCCGGTAGCCGCACCGGTCGCTACACCCTCCGGTGCTTTGGTGCCTGTCTCTTCACTAATCGTCCTCAACTCGTCACGGTCACGGGTGATCACAGAAATTTCACTGCTTGGGATTCCTTTGCTCTGCAATTGTCCTATCGCACGAGATGCTTCCTGCTCTGTATCAAAAACACCAACAATCTTCTTTTCATTATAATCGTTTAAGTTATTAGCCATGATAGTTGCCTCCCAATATTTTAGTGTTGAGTGGTTCGTTTTTCATTACCCCGCTATTATGACGTTTAAACGATTTTACAAAAATTCAAAAAGTCGATTAGCATAAAACAGCTTCTATTTAACGCTTTGGCTTTGCTCTGTTGGTCGCCACAGCTTCCAGTGGATCATCCGGCCAATAATGCTTGGGATATCTGCCTTTCAGGTCCTTTTTGACTTCAAAATAAGCCTCGCTCCAGAAGCTAGACAAGTCGGATGTCACTTGGACAGGTCGCTGGGCAGGTGACAGTAAATGCAATACAATGGGCACACGTCCGCGTCCAATACGAGGCGTATCCCTCATACCGAACAATTCTTGTAGTCGTACGGCCAGCGCTGGTGCCTCAGGATTCGAATAATCGACAGGAATGCGGGAACCGCTGGGTACACGGATATGCGTCGGCGCTTCCTGATCAAGCTGCTGCCGCTGTTCCCAGTCCAGCCTGCCAAGCAGCAATGCAGCACTGTCCAGCCGTTGCAGATCGGATACGTTTTTGGCTCCTAGAGCAAAAGGCAACAGCCACGATTCCAGTGAATCCAGCAATGCCAATTCCGTGCAGTCCGGCCAGTCTTCAGGCGCTGAGAAGTGCATAAAAATCAAACGAGCCTGCAACTGGAGGGTTTGCCGATTCCATGACAACAGCTTCAGACCGCGTTCACGGACACCCTGCATCAAGGCGGCAGCAACTTCCTCTGCCGGAGGTCGCTCATAGGACGTTTCCTTTAAGACGAGTGAGCCCAGTCGCAGTACCTTGCGGGCTCTCACTGCTGAGGCGGAGCTATCCCAGTATACGCTGGCTTGTTCCAGCAACAAATCGCTGCAATGCTGGGTCAGCTCTTGCAGTTCAACCGGTGCCGCCAACTGAATGGCACCATCTGCTCCCTCGTCGTCCACTTCGGCGGCGACGAGATAGGATGAACGCGACATCCACTCCACTTGTCGGAGTCGCGCGCCCCGGCCGCCGCTAAGCAAAAAGCGGCCGTCCCCTCGGCCCTGCGCGATCCGATCCGGATACGCAAAGGCCAATAGCAGCCCGCAAGCCGCGGAGCCGTCAGGCTCGTCCTGCGCTGCGACTACTGTCGGCAGCGAGGCTAGCAACTGCCGGCTCTCTTGCACGATACGGCGAATCACCGTATCGTCTGCCGTCCGCAGCAGGCTGTGCGTGCTGCGGGCATGGGTCGCCTCGCGCAGGGCATCCAGCCGCGGGCGCAAATCCGTTCCGCCATGGGCGCGGAACGGGTCCCGCTCTTGCAGCAGCGCAGCCAGACGGCTGGCAATCAGGGCCAGGCCAAGGGCTGCTGCACGCAACAGCATGTGCCCGAGGCGTGGGTGCGTGCTCAGGGCGGACACCTCGCGCCCATGCGCGGTGATGACGCCTGTAGTGCCATCGGCTGCTTCATCCAGACAGCCGAGCTGGTGCAGCAGACCTGTGGCCTGGCCGTACGCGGCCTCAGGCGGGGCATCCAGCCAGGCCAGCTCGGCGGGCTCGCGCACGCCCCAGGCCGCCAGCTCCAGCGCGAGCGGGGCCAGATCCGCCGCCGCGATCTCCGGGCGGCTGGCTTCGGGGAGCGCTGCATGCTCCTGCGCGCTCCACATCCGGTAGCATACGCCCGGCTGGAGACGCCCCGCCCGTCCGCGCCGCTGGTCGGCGGAGGCCTTGGACACCTTAACGGTGGTCAAACGGCTCATACCGGTCCGCGCGGAAAATACCGACTCCCGCGACAGTCCGCTATCGATCACCACCGATATCCCCGCTATGGTCAAGCTAGACTCGGCAATCGAGGTGGCCAATACCACTTTTCGACTGCCCGAAGCCGACGGGCGTATTGCCTCATCCTGCTGCTCCAGCTTCATGCTCCCATACAGCGGAATGACCTTGACATGTGCTGGTAAATGCTTTGAAGCCAATTCTCGTTCCGTTCTGTGAATTTCTCTAGCCCCTGGTAAAAACACCAGCAGATCACCTTCATGAGTATGAAGTGCCTTTTCTACCGTCTCAGCCGTAAAGGACTCTAATGAAGTTGACGAAGGTTTGGACATATGAAAGGTTTCTACCGGAAATACAGTGCCTGGACATTCCAGCAATGGCGCATCCCCTAATAGTCTGCATACAGGCTCTGCCTCCAGGGTGGCAGACATGATCAATATCTTCAAATCCGGTCGCAGCAACGCCTGGCTTTGTAGAGCAAGTGCCAATCCCAAGTCTGCATGCAGGCTGCGTTCATGAAACTCATCAAAAATAATCAGCCCGACTCCCTCCAACGCCTGATCATGTTGCAACATCCGGGTGAGTACGCCTTCCGTAACCACCTCAATCCGCGTGTTTGGCCCTACTTTTGTATCCATGCGAACCCGGTAGCCCACCGTCTTTCCGGTGGGCTCTCCCAGCGTTTTTGCCATTTGTGCTGCTGCTGCACGTGCTGCCAAACGCCTCGGCTCCAGCATAATTATCTTTTGCCCTACCAGCCACGGCTCATGCAGTAGCTCCAGCGGTGTTACCGTCGTTTTCCCCGCTCCCGGCTGTGCAATCAGTACCGCCGCCGAATGAGATTGCAGTGTATGTTTAAGCTCGGGGATCACTTGCATAATAGGCAGTTGTTTATCTGTCAATGAAATCTCTCCAATGATACGCTTGATGCGTAGAATCTAAGTTTTAGTTCTTTTATTATTGTGAATTTTTCATTACCTGTAATTATTGAATAGAAAAGGTTAAGCTGCCCTCTGGAACTTCTCCTCGGTCTGTCATACATAATTCTTCTAAATCTATTATACAGATATTTAAATTTCCCGTCTGATCATCGCGGCTATGTATGCTTCGTCTTTAGCTTCTATACCTATCGGGATGCACTCACGGCAAGATCGTTTTATAATATATTTGATATGGATTGCTGAAGGACGGAACACAGAATCGAGGTCACTTTCGTATGGAATTACAGGCCCAACCCATCAGAGGGCGATTTGCCCCAACACCATCGGGATGGATACACTTAGGAAATGCTCGTACCGCCTTATTATCCTGGCTGCACGTTCGTTCCCTGGGCGGAACCTATATTTTGCGCATGGAAGATATTGATATGACGCGAGCTCGCAGCCAGTTGGCGCAAGGGAGTATGGAAGATTTGCGCTGGATTGGTCTGGACTGGGACGAAGGACCCGACGTAGGCGGTCCCTACGGCCCCTACACTCAAAGCCAGCGGCTGGAACGCTACCAGTCTGCATTGGAGAAACTACAGAGGCAAGATTTACTGTATCCTTGTTTTTGCAGTCGAGCTGACATTCTGGCTGCCGCTCATGCTCCGCATGGACTGTCTGGTGAAGGGCCTGCGTATTCGGGGGCATGTCGTAGCCTTAGCTCTCAAGATGCCGTAGCCAAAGCACAATATAAACTCCCTTCACTTCGCTTTAAAGTACCGCAATATCCAGATGCCGTTATTTCGTTTCATGATCAGGTAGCAGGTCATGTGGCCTTCGGTGCGGCAGAGGGGGGCGATTTTATCGTCAAACGAGCGGACGGCATGTTTTCCTATCAGCTGGCTGTCGTTGTCGATGATGCGGATATGCATATGACCGACGTACTCCGCGGGTATGATCTTCTCGATTCAACGCCCCGTCAGCTATTGCTGTACCAAGCTTTGGGGTTGCAGCCGCCACGTTTCGCACACGTTCCCCTTGTCCTAGGCCCTGATGGACGAAGGCTGGCCAAACGACATGGTGGTGTAGCACTCCGAGCTATGCGCCGACAAGGGGTCACACCGGAAGCAGTCATTGGCTGGCTCGCCTATTTTTCCGGGCTGCTGGATTCACCGGTGCCTGTGAAGGCAGTAGATTTAATCGATGACTTTCATTTAGACAAACTGCCCAAAGAATCCGTCATCCTGACGAAGCAATGCCTCACGAGATTATCTGCACTGCAACAGTAATGAGGTAAAGCGTAGAAATTAAAGTGTACGGGCAAGGGCCTTCCGCCCTTCGCTCCTCTCGCTTCTATTCCTCCAGTCGCTTACGCATAGCGGACTCATATTCATAAAATACAGACGACGTATCCAGCCCTCTTTCCTCCAGCAGCATACGGAGACGAAGTGATTTTTCAGTCAGCCTGCGACTGATCCGCTCTTGCTCTCCCGCCTCATGACAAGCGTGAAGCAAATCACGTAACTGGACACATTCCTTTTGCAGCTGAAGCTCTTTCGGTAAAATGCCTGCATTCTTCAACAGCTTGTACGACATCCGCAGCTCCTCTGGAACATGTGACAAATCCTCGATGACCAGTGGCTTGCCCGCTCCCGGTAGATGATCAAACTCACCTTTGGCCATCGCCTCGGCAATCTTCTGCTCTGCCATTCTGGAGAACATTTCCATCCACTCCTTGTATTAAGCATCCTATGTATAATCTATATTAAATAAACCCGGAGTTCTTTGCCACTGTAGCTTACATATCATTAGGATGTCTTGTATTCCTGTAGGAGAGAGCTGGTCATTCTTCGATCCCAAGCAATTGGCATACTTGTTCTCTATACTTTTTTGCCTTGCGTGTTCCATGAATGAGATTGGACAAGCGGCTAGCAGGAATACGATAGGTGTCACAAAAAGTTCTCTGATCCATTTGAATTTCAACTAGCTTTTGTTTGATTTTCCAGCCGAAAGGGGTTACAGGATTTCGTTTGTTCAGCAACGTTATCACCTCTTCATAGTATAGGATTTAGAATTTTATCGGGGTTTGGAGATTGGAGTTCGTCTTCTTGCTTTAAAAGCGCGTCAAGCATACATATTAGCTAAGATTTCATTTTACAGGTTAGGTATTGATTCAATAGTTTATCCAGTTTCATGGATTGTTCAATCACTTTGGGATGCGTTAAAAATCCGTACTTCTTCTGGACTTGGTACAGTCTTTTTCTGGTCCGTTCGACACGAAGTAAAGTCACACCTGGATTCATCAGCATGATTCCCCCTTCTGTGTCATATGCTAATACAAAACGTAAACTTTTGGATTTTTTGATAATTTACTCGACAAAAAAAGTGCTTCTGGAGCATTCCAGAGGCACTTTTTGACGTTTTATGTTTATTTAAAATCCCAACAGACTCCCACAAGCTGAACTTAAAATCCAAATATATTTTATTTATTCAGCTTGGGATCAACACTGAGAAATGATTGATTACTTCTAATAATAAAATAATCTTTCTTTTCGCCCTTCTCTAACTAAACTCTCATACTTTGTACACAGTCTAAAGTCTGCAAATTGTTTGAACTGCTCAAATAATTTTATGCAGCTAATGAAAAAGGCTTCTTTGTTAATGACTAATGATTTAGATAAAACGTCTAGTAAGTATTTAAATCCATATGAGTAATTACCTTTATTTAAGTAGTGTTTAGCCAGTTCATATTTAAAACGTGTTGATTGTTCTGGAACCACTTGATGAGTGTACATATCAGCAGATAATTGCTGTTGGGTGATCGAATCAATCTCCGTTTCGAACTGTTGAAGTATGTCATCCACATCAACTTGAAATCGGTTAGCCGCCATCATAATATTCAATAATTGAGTAACCATTTCTTTAGTGGTATTTGATGATACACTAATATATTCAACGTAATCCGGAAGCACACTTATATCTCCGGATAATAATTTATTAACGTAAGTATTACATAGCGCCCAATTTTGAAATAGTTTAATCCAATGCAGAGTATCCTCGTCCGTCTCTTTGACCCACTCTAAATTAACGTAGGCGTATGTATATTGTAGAGCTTGTTGGTAATTACTTTGGGCTTCACAGACGCTTGCACACAATAAATCAGCATAGGTGATATACACAAACAAAGGACGACTTAGCTTCTTTTCAAGTGCAGGCTTTCGTTTTTTCTGCTGATGCTCTAGCGCATATTGGATTTCCGCTTTACCTCTCATTTTGCGTGCTGTCACATCAAGCCGATCCCATAAGCGCAAAGAACGATACACATTCGCCAAATCCTTTAAGGCATCAAGCTGATCTATTTCATCCAGACGTTCCACAAAGGGTTCAAACAGTGTGGCTGCCTTGAGATTAAGGCTCTGATCATCTCCAACTTGAATCGTGAATATACGATATTGACAGATGGCCAAGCGTTCAGAATGCTGATATTTCTCCACTTCTGCGACATTCTCATAGAGAGGAAGCGCAGCAGCATGTTGTCCCTGTTCAAATAATGCTTCTGCAACATCGAATAGCCTAGTCGCATACAGCGGATTATCCATGATATCTCCAACCATTCGTCGGATTGCATCCAGCTTGTCCAGCTCCGCACAACGATACAATAATGGCTCGATTCGCCTAAAATTCGGTGAAAGTTCAATGATGTAATTTTCTATGTATAGATCGTAAAAATAGCCTTCTGGCAAATCCATAGCCACAGTAATTTGGTCCAGCTGCTGTACGGAAACAGGACGATGCTGAGTAATCCAATGACTAAGCGTTCTTTGATGAACCCTGAATATTCGGCAAATTGACTCAACGTCATATCATTTTGTTTTAGATAATCCTCAAACTCCGCTGAAATCGTAGGTGTATGCTTCAAGTCTTAACCACCCTTCACATAAAATTCCATTATTTTAAAAATCACGGAAGATTGTGAAAACGAATAGCAAAAGTGAAATTGGATTGCCAAAATAAAAGGTTTCACAGAGTTGACATGACTATTTCATTTCTCCATATTCTTTACTATTAGTAAATGATATAGAGTTCCCAGGTAATAACTCTGTTGAACCTCTTAATCAAATGAAAAATCCCCTGATTTTGATGTAATCAAGGGATACATAGGTTCATTTCTCTCGCATTGATAATGCTAAGTTGATTATTTCTCCAGTCACAATTCCTGTCAGAATTGCATAGATTCCCATAGCGCTCATCTGATATCCCAAAGCGTAAAATGCCCCTATCACTATTGCGTAGTTCAATAGAATCGTTGCATAACGTTTTAGAACCTTACTCATGGAAACCCTCATAAGCAACTCCCACCTTAATTTATACTTCAACCATTGTAAATGTTAAGTAATTGTTTCATAAAAGTAAGAGGAAATTTGTCGAATGAGAAATCCGTTAAAAAGAGATTTGCAACTATTCACTGCTGGGTAGGCCACGAAACAAGCCTTCTTTTTCATACCACCCACGCACTCACATGGAGTGCGAGCTTTAAGGGGGATACACCCCCTACTACCTATAAAATTTCAATCCACGCACTCCATACAGAGTGCGACAGCGAAAATGTAGTAATTCATACTCTAATTCCATCACATCCAATGCCAAGGAGGCTCGCCCTGGACGATCTCTAAGCAGAAAACCTACATAAGCATCGAGACCGACAGCTTCCAGTGCGGATTTCATATCGTTGGACAGCAGTGTATAGACAAAAGATAATAGGGTATTCACGTTATCTAACGGCGGGCGTTTATGGCGTCCATGGAAGTAAAAATCATCTTTTTGCTGCAAGATCAGATCATCCCACACGGAATTGTACTGAACCACCGTCGTCCCCTCCAAACCGCTAATATGTCCAGTTCCTCCACTTCTCGGATTTGCTTCATGATCCGGTCACCACTTTATGTGACCAGGTGACGAGGCTACTACGTCATTATCCACGCACTCATATAGAGTGCGACTTGTCAGCATCTTGCGGATTAGCTTGGATGTGTTGAAGCAATTTCAATCCACGCACTCATATAGAGTGCGACAGCGAAAATGGGTCAAATGCCCCCTATTTAAATAACATTCTAGCGTTATTTTGGCAAAAACGCATCTAATATTACCTCATCCTCTTGCGATCGTTTAAAACTTGTTCACATTCGATATAATTCGACAAAATCTGAGGTGCGAATCTCTCGGAGAATTCATGTGAGCTTCACATTCGCACCTGAACAGACTCGCTTTTTGGCTTAGCAACAAATACCTGCCTGGACTTATTTCACCTCTGCCAGTTCTGCCACCTGTGAAGGAGGAAGCGCACATTCGAATATATTTAATTCATCGATAGCGCATTTAAAAGCAGGGTTCCACCAGTTAACTCCAAAGCTGAACGTTCGGGCTTTGGGTAAATACATCCGAAAATATCCACTACATTGATCAGAAAAATACCTTTATGTTTTCGAAAATCATAAAGGTATTTGTAAAATATTTTATGAAAACGTTCAGCAAAAGTTGAGTTATTAACCCTGTTCATCATACCGGCTGCATTACCCTCATAAACCTTCCCATCCGTTCCAGTGCCTTCTCCAAATCGACGAGCGAGGCTGCATATGAGCAGCGAATAAAGCCCTCTCCGCCTGATCCGAATACATGTCCCGGTACGACCGCCACCTTCGCTTCCTTCAGCATACGAAGTGCAAACTGCTCAGATGACATGCCAGTAGAAGTAATTGAAGGAAAGGCATAGAAAGCCCCTTCAGGCTCATGACAAGCAAGCCCGATTGCATTCAAGCCGGCCACAAACAGCTTGCGACGTTCGTTGTAGCTCGCCATCATCTCATCCTTGGCAGCCAAGCCATGACGCAATGATTCCAGCGCGGCTATCTGTGCAATGGTGGGCGCACACATGGCTGTGTACTGGTGGATTTTCAGCATGCTGGCGATCAGCTCACGCGGACCGCACGCATAGCCTACCCGCCAGCCTGTCATCGCAAATGCTTTGGAAAAACCGCTGATAACAATCGTACGCTCCTTCATGCCCGGCAAAGAGGCGATACTGACATGCTTTCTCCCGTAAGTCAGTTCGGCATACACTTCATCCGAAACGACGACCAGATTATGTTTGATAATGAGCTCTGTAATCGGTAGCCAATCCTGCTCCGTCATAACTGTTCCTGTCGGATTACAGGGGTAATTGATCATTAAAACCTTTGAATAAGGTGTAATTGCCACTTGCAGCGCTTGCGGGGTCAGCTTGAATTGCTCCTCTGCCGTAGCCACTACCTCTATAATTTTACCACCATGCAGATGGGTAATGGGTTCATAGGCAATATAGCTTGGGGCTGGAATCAGCACCTCGTCACCCGGATCGATCACTGCTCGTAGCGCCAGGTCGACGGCTTCACTGCTCCCCACCGTCACGATCATTTCGTGCTCAGGATCATAGGAAAGCGCGAAGCTGCCGGAAAAATAAGCAGAGATCTCCTCCCGCAGCTCCATCAAGCCGGCATTCGAAGTATATTTCGTCTGTCCTTCACGCAATGCCTGAATGCAAGCTTCACGCACCTTTTCCGGTGTAACGAAATCAGGCTCTCCGACCCCAAGGGCGATTGTATCTCCTCCTGCTGCATTCAGATCAAAAAAAGCGCGAATTCCCGATGGCCGAATATCCCGTACACGCGAGGATAGAAACCGCCCTGCACCCTTTTCAATAAACATATTACGCCACCCCCCATTCCTGTTTCCGCTCATGGAGCGAACTGGCAATAATATGGTCCAGCAGCTGTGTAAAAGTTATACCCGCAGCTGCCGCACTTTTCGGAAGCAGGCTATTGGCGGTCATTCCCGGTAATGTGTTCACTTCCAGCACGTAAGGCCTATCCTGACACAAAATCATATCGACCCTTGCATAGACCTTGCATTGCAGCAGTCGGTAGCTGGCCAGTGCCGCCTCGCGCACACGATGCTCAATAACGGGAGGAAGCTCGATCACCTCCTCCTTAGCACCACCGACCTCATATTTAGCTTTGTAGTCGAACCACTTCGAACGAGCGGAGCTAATACCAATAATCGGCAATACCTCGCCGTCCACGATCGAGCAGGTAATCTCGGTCCCTTTATAATAGGGCTCAATCAAAATCGCTTGATCCAAGCTGCAAGCCTCCTGAACAGCCGGTAGCAGCTCCTTCTCATTCTGTACAAGCTGGATGCCGATGCTTGATCCCCCCGTATTCGGCTTCACAATAACCGGGTAGCCCAGACGCTCCACTACCTGCGGATCATAATCGTCCATCCCCTGCCAGTAAAGGCCTGAAGGCGTATGCACACCCGCTGCCTTCAACAGCATCTTGGACAACTGCTTATTCATGCATAAGCTGCTTGCCAGGACACCACTGCCTGTGTAGGGAATGCCCAGCGTCTCCAGCGCTCCCTGCACCGTGCCGTCCTCGCCATACTGACCATGCAGTGCCAGCAGCGCGATATCGATGCCGGCCTGCTGAACCTGCGTGATTAAATCCGCTCGCTGCTCGATCACCATTGGAACCACTTCATAACGGCTGCGATCCAAATGATTGATCATCTCTTGACCTGTCTGCAGAGAAATCTCACGCTCAGAGGAAATACCGCCCATAATAACGCCAATTTTCATCATGACACCTCATTTTTCTTCAAAATTATTATGTGGCTACGGATTGTTCTTCCGATCGCTGGTGCTTCTCCAGAACAATATTTCATCTCTATAGCTCTTTTCTTAATCCTTATGCCTTAGGAAAGTTACGCGCCTGTTTGCCGATTATTTGAATACCCCGTTCGATATTTTCATCCGTTACTCGTGAAAACCCAAGCCGCAATGTATTCATCCCTTCGCCTTCTTGAATAAAAAACCTGTCTCCCGGTGTAAAAATGACGCCCTGTTCTGTGCAAGCTTCTAGCAGCTGGCGTGTATTCACACCTGCCGGGAAGGTAAGGAACAAATGCAAGCCCCCGTCACCAGAAACCTGCGCCTCAGGAAGATGTGCTTCACAGCATGCCTTTGTCAGCTCATATTTGCGCTTATACTCTGTCCGTGCTTTCTTTACATGTTTATCGAAATTTCCGTTAAGCATATATTGGTATAAAATCGATTGATCGATTGTTGAGGTATGAATGGTGCGCGCACGCTTAATGCTTTCCAGAGTGTCAATCAGTGCTCGGTCTCCAAGCACCCAGCCTACTCGCAAGCCAGGGAACAGCACTTTGGAGAAGCTACCAATATAGATTACTCCGTTCCCTTGCCCTGCTGTCGCTATTAAGGGCGCAACATGCGCTCCCGAGTAGCGCAGCTCCTCATTGAATCCATCCTCGATCACCGGAATCTGATAGCGCATCATTAATTTCATAACAGCGCTGCGCTTTGCTGGCGACATGACGATGCCTGTCGGATTATGATAGGAAGGAGTCAAATAGGCCAAATCGAAGCTATTGGTCTGCAGTACCTCCTCTAGCCGCTCCACATCAATACCGTCACGCTCCATCGGAATGCCAGTAATCTCAAATCCTTGCAACTTCAAATTTTTGATCGCTGTGTGATGGGTCGGATTTTCACAAATTGCTGCTCCGCGGCGTGCAGAAGGGCGTAAAGCCGACAGCACAATGTCAAAGCCTTCTGTAAACCCGCCTGTAATCAGCATATCCTTTCCAATTATATCGACGCCCTTGTTCTCCATATAATGCATAAGGTAAACAATCAGAGGCTTGTAGCCCTTGGCATAGCCGTAGTTGAGCAGCACCTGTCCTTCGATTGCCATCCGATCCATAAAAGCTCGCCTTACATCCCCCAGATCAAACAGCTGCTCATCCGGAGCGATGCTTGTGAACGAGATAGTTCCCTTTTGGGCACGAATGCCCTGCTTCATCATATCCAGATCAACAGCCGATACAGCATACTCGTTCATTCTTGCCTTCCAGTCGATCTCCCAGGTGGCAGAGCTGTCAGACCCTCCGTTATCTACATTCGACCGGCCCACCATGGCGGCCACATAACTACCCTTTCCGGGAATCGCATACGTAAACCCGTCATCCTCCAAGCCTTCATATGCTGCAATGACTGTATTGCGGCTCACCTTAAGCAGAACGCTCATTTCTCGTGTGGAAGGCAGCTTCTGATTTGCCTGAAGCGCCCCTTTTATAATTAAACGATTGACGTATTCTTTTACTTGTATCGAGACCGGGCGGTCACTGACGAGCTTGAAATCCTGGAACATCCTTCATCGCCTCCCCCTATAATGATGACATACAAGACGAGTGAAAAAAAAGAACCACCGCACTGGATTTTTCATCCTTCGGTGGTTCTTCCGCATTTTATCCCCTGTACGCCCTCATATTGTTGCCTCATTCCCCTGCATTCCTTGGCCGGGCCCGCGAGGGTCAGTAGTTTCAAACCTTCACCAAATTATAACACGGTGAGGGGATTGCATTGGGGAAAAGAAGAAAAAACAACTTACAATTAACGTTCAATATTCTGCCGGTCGACGAAAAAGCCACCCGCCTTGCGGTGGAGGAATATTTGGAGACAGTTCGGCAGTATCGTCAGATCGGTTCTGTTCGTCGGGAAGCAGCAACCACTTAGGCGTATTCATATAGAGAACATCAATCTACAAATGCTATCAGCAAGCAGACGGAGGAAATCGCCACATACAACGTGGACAAGGAGGCAGAACTGGAGGCGAAGGATAAGCTGCTGGAGCGGCAATGAGTAGATTGTCTAGTGTGCAGCGTGAGGTTATTATGCGGAGTTACTTGGATGATGAAGGTGAGTTTGATTTCATAGTTTGTGGAGATTTAGGCTTGGGCGACAGGACATTCCGCCGTATAAAGTCGGAAGCCCTTAATATTCTTGCCGCTGCCTTGAGAGTCGAAGTATATGAGGTGGGGTATGTAGAGAGGTTATATAGCTGAATTTATTGGTGTACGACTACTTATCTTTTTTTGGTTTCAGAATTGTGAAGAAGGATTCCGATTATGAGAACCAGTAAAATATAGGTAGTCTCATCACCTTTAATCACATGGATAGTAAACAGAGAGAGAATGAAAACCACGACATAAAACACTATGAGACTGATAAACATGTATAAATAGACCATGTTTATTACCTCCAACTTATTTAAAGGTACTGGGTGGAAATTATCCAGCACCTTATTCTTTTGTGAATTATTTTAGTAAGAAAGGCGTTCCCCGTTTTAATGAGAAACACCTTTTCAAAATACTTTATAATCTTTATTTTTTAATTTGGGGCTCTTCTAAACCGTTATTGTCTACTCCGGGTGGTTCAGCAGTAATCCCTTTTTCAAGTGTCGCCTCTACTTTGTCTTTACTGTTAGCAGCCTTCTCACTTTCAGGTCCAGAGTTCGTCCAAGTTTCACCGCCTAAAGCATCTGATTGCCACCAATAAAAATCACGATATACTAAATCTGCTGTCAAATAGAATAATACTTCATTATCTTTACCATTGATAGTCAGATCGTATTGAGAAATACCATTGCTGTCTTTAGCATCATTTAACGCCATTATCCACTGTTCAATTTTAGGAACCAGACTATTGATCTCGGAGACATCCGCTTTAATCACAATCTTTGCCAGCTTTCCACCAATAACGCTATCTGTAATATCTACCGATTTTACATCCATACCGTTTCCTTGAAGTTCACCATATACAGCTTCCAGGACCTTTGTCGACTCCAGGGAACCTTGGATTTTTTTCGAAAAGTCTGGGATATGAGTAACATCATTAGAAACTTCATCATAAATCGTTTTTCCATTTGCACCTTTAATAGCTAAATCAATATTTTTGATTTCATTGGTTCCGTTGACTCCACTCCGTACTTCATTTCGAACCGCGCGAATCGCTTTAATGTCATCAATTGTAGCTTTTCCAGAACTAGAAACTGATTTTGTTTCTACTTTTAAGTCCTCCTGTTGAGCACTAATGCTTGAAATGGATACTCCTTGCTGAGAAAGCTTGGTTTGGATAAGCTCAGTAGGACTCTCGGCAGAAATGGAATTTATATAAAAAGCCCCACTAAAAATGCCCAGTGCAGCCCCAACGATCAGCAACTTTTTATGTTTCATTATTACTTTCGACCTCCTTTAAAATTATTGGTTAATAGACTTTGTAATTTGAATTATCCGTTTTGCTGACATGATATGGACTATCGGCACGTGGGGCCGTATCATTTGCTTTCCACACACCATTTGTATTTTTGTATTGCACACCTGTAAATTGGAATGGTCCCATTTGGGTATTTGTAGAATGGGTTTCTGCATTCGCTTGTACATTATTATTTGTTCCTAAGCTCCAGCTCCCCTTATCATAACCTCCAATATATGCATGCCATTTACTGTCAGAACCATATTGAACCATATATTTTACAGATGAAGATAAAAGGTGAGTCCCTATTTCCTGCATGCCATAAGCTCCATTAACAGTATGTTCAACGTAAGTTGCAAATCCCGGATATCCTGAATAAAATCGGATACCTGTTTGAATCCAATCTCGACTTGGAGTGACATTTGTTACCCAAGCTGACTCACCGCTAGTACCAAGTGTAGGCAATTTACTCGGAGTTGTAATGGTAGCAGTCATACCCAAATACTGACTTCCGGGCTTCGTGACTCCAGCGTAATAACTCTCTGCATAAGTTGAACTAGAGCCAAAAAGGAAGAAAACTGTGCAAATAACAGAAAATAAAGATACCCACTTTTTCGTCATAATCTTTCCCTCATCCTCTCATGATATAGCGATAGGCTTCCCCTCATCTACATACAGGAGTTTGAATAAATTTGCACTTCCTTTCAATCTTAATTATATTTGGAAAAAAAGCCTTCTTAGATAATAGACTGATCATAGATGGAAAAAGTTGCGGAGAAAAAACACTTTTCACAGAAAATTTTTTTCGTGTCCTATATTTGTCCTTAAAGTGGCCTCTAAGTGGCCCGTCCCTGGACTTTTCATGTGGTAAATTTGTATCACGGAAAATCAAATGAGGAGCATGCCGCACAACATGGCAATCACGTGCAAACATCTTTAACTGATGATGAGAGCGGCTACCCGGTCGTTGAGGGCCAAGGCGATGTATATTATGCCTACGAGGATAAAACCTACATCAAGGGCAACAAAGGTGACGGCCAACTCATCCCAACACCGCCAGTGCTCAAACAGATCGCAGCAGAGCTCCTGTAATTCAGCAATATCCAGAGTCACTTCCCGAGTTATTCCGGGGCTTTAAGGCACGTTCAGGCGGCAAGGAACCAGTTAACCAGCGGAAACAATAACAGCCTGGTCAGAACCCTTGCGCAGTTCAATTCCGCAACGTGTCTTCTATTCATTTCGATGGGAGCTGTACTTGTGAAATTTCAATCCACGCACTCACTCACATAGAGTGCGACTGAAACAATACTTATAGACCACCAGTTAGGCATATTTCAATCCACGCACTCACATGGAGTGCGACCAATTTCCTAATTACATCACACTTCAACTTGAAATAAATTTCAATCCACGCACTCACATGGAGTGCGACTATGTAAGAAATGATTTAGATACTGATTCCAAAAGATTTCAATCCACGCACTCACATGGAGTGCGACGACGGAAAACCTATGTTTATGTCAGATCGTGAAAAAATTTCAATCCACGCACTCACATGGAGTGCGACTTAGAAGCCTATAAATCCATCGGGCTCGGCGGTAAAATTTCAATCCACGCACTCACATGGAGTGCGACTAGCCCGGCCTGAAACGTTCCTCCGCACGATTGAAATTTCAATCCACGCACTCACATGGAGTGCGACTTGGAAAAACGATATGATAGATGGGAGGGGATAGCTTATTTCAATCCACGCACTCACATGGAGTGCGACAGCGAAAATGCAGTAATTGATACCCTAATGATATCAATTCTACACATTGTCGCAAAAACTGATGCCAAAAAGGCTTTAATCAACCATTGACTTTTACTGATGGCAACTGATTCAATTGATTTTCGACAAATTCGAGGTGCGAAGGACCCGGGATTTTTATGTGAGCTTCACATTCGCACCTTACAAAATGAGTGGGCTTTCCATATCATAAGCTTCCTTTGCCCCTATATGCTCTACTTTCTTTTTGTAGTTATCTCCTAAGTTGTAGAAGCGCAAGCTGTCTTCTTTTGGGTCTATTAATTCTTCAAGTTCATACTTTAAGCTGCGGAACTGGGTCGAGTCCAAAATACATTCAAACACAGAATTTTGCACCCTTTGTCCGTGATCTACGCACTTTTTCGCAACCTTTGCCAGTCTTTTTCTACCTTCTCTGTCTACTGTGCTTACATCATACGTGATCAAAATGAGCAAATGTTCACACCTACTTCCACAAAAATGGAGGGTACTCGTCCAGATCTCCCCGAATATATCTAGCCAAGAGCAAAGCCTGTGAATAGGGCACCAGTCCCCAAGACATTTTCTCATTCAAATAAGGATGAATCATTTTTTCCTGTTTCCGTTCTTGCCATGCCTTCAGTACGATTTTCCTCGTATCATCGTCCATCATCACAGCCCCGTTTTCTTTTTTGTAAAATCCTTTCCCATGAATCAATTTTTTGTTAATCAATGTAAGGACAAAACGGTCGGCATATACTCCTCGAAGCTCTTCCATCACATCCAGTGCCAAGGAGGCTCGCCCTGGACGATCTCGATGCAGAAAACCTACATAAGCATCCAGACCGACAGCTTCCAGTGCAGATTTCATATCGTTGGATAACAATGTATAGGCAAAAGATAATAGGGCATTCACATTATCTAGCGGCGGGCGCTTATGGCGCCCATGGAAGTAAAAGTCATCTTTTTGCTGCAAGATCAGATCATCCCACACGGAATTGTACTGAACTGCCGCCGTCCCCTCCAAACCGCGTAAAATGTCCAGTTCCTCCACTTCTCGGACTTGCTTCATGATCTCTGTCAAAGAAGCGGTCACCTTCTTCATGCGTTCCGTATCAATACGAAGTGGATAATCCCTCGTTGCCCGTTCCAAAATCCATTTATGGTTATATATTTTGCCTATAATCATATTTCTGGCTACAAGAGCACTTCTTCTATCATCATCGGAAATCCGGTACTGTTCTTTTCTCAGTACCACATTTCCCCGGCTTTCCCCGGTAACTCTCGCCAAGAAGCGTCCGCTTCGTGTCATAAAGGTTAGGTCTATATTGCGTGTTGCACAAGCTCCCATGAGGCCTGGACTGGCCCCTGAATAGCCAAAAGTGCAAACCGCCTCCAAATTGTGCAAAGGATACCGTGCAAGAATGGACTCTTCTTGTTTGATCACGATATTTTCCCCATCTAGTGACAAGTACGTATCTGGCATGGTCACAAATAATGTGTTTAGTAATTTTTTCATTCAGCTATCCTGCTTTCAATAAAGCTTGAAACTGATTTTTTATTCAGTATTTCGGGAACACATATGTTATGTAGTGAGCAGCTCAGGCAGTGTGGTCCCGCTTTGGCTTTAGGTGTATGATTTCGCTCAAAATAATGCCGCATTTCCTGCAAGCTTGTACGCACACGCTCTCGGTCAGCCGCCGTGATGATAACCTCTACACGGTGTTTGATCTCATCGTAATAAAAGTAGCCTTTTGAAATCTCACTCACGAGCATTTCTTCAAGACACATCACTTGTGCGACCAATTGTGCATGATCCGAGTCATTTCGTTTCGGTTTGCCACGCTTGTACTCAACAGGAAAAGGAAGGTAGGTACCTTCCTCCCCTGCAAGCGGAACACCAAGGGGATCACATATGAACTCTACCACGTCACAGATTCCTGTAATTCCAAGCTCTCTGGAATGTACAGGTAACGCGCGTACGATGAGCTTATCCCCTCTTTTTTCACGAATCATGGGCTGATCGGCTTTCCTGTGCAAATGATTGCCCTCAATCGTCCGCACGTTTTCCTCCCATTGCTGCTCAATATGAATAAGCGCCCACTGTCTTCTACAAAAATTAAAATGCTGTAAACCGGATAGCAGCAAATAATCTTCTTCGTTATAGCCCTGCATACTCTTGAACCTCTAAGCCTTCGAGCGGTGTTAATATACATTCATAATGTGTATCAAAAGATTTGTCGATTGCACTTACATTTTCTTTCGGTTTCACTTCCAAAGATCGGTGTACTTTAGCAGATGAGTATTTTCCAAGTTTGGACTTGTGCTCCCACCAATAGACTTTATGAACCTCCATACTACCGTCAGGACGGGCGGATGAAACATCATTTTCAAACAACGAAATCAGCGCATCCTTGATCTTTCCAGCATCTTCGTTGGTAAATCCTGTTTTTTCAGCTAGTTGTGTATTGATGCTTCCTTTGAAAAGGTACACGCCGAAATCCACCCGATGCTTCATCCCCATCGTATCGGAACCTCTTTCTTTCCCTGGTTCGGAGTTTACACTTTTTGTAATTTGCATACTTGTAATATCAATAGGATCTAAACTGGTTGCCGTATGTATAGATACAGGACCTCTTACTCCAACGGACACTCCTGCTCCCTTACTCGCCGCCTTGAACGCAAATACTTGACCGAAGCTACGAACATCTATCCATTCCTGACAGGCAATTTTAGCAAATTCATCACTTGAACCTTCCTTGCCCTTGAAGAATTTTTCCAATTCAGGATTGGCATCTGCACGTTCTCTTAAACTATTAAAAGCATCCGATTTCCGATCATTCGATTGAACAAAAATAGACTCTCCTATATCTTGCAGACGATTTCTCAATTTCCGTTTCAGAGCCACATCTGAAATCTCACCATAACCATCGTAATTTTGCCGCGGACGATTGCCATTCAGGGGATCGCCATTGGGATTTGCTCTAGTAACCGACAAAACAACTGCAAAATCAATTTTGTGATCCAACACGGACATATGATTACTCTCCTTTAATGTACCTACATATTTTTAAAGTTACTTAGGATTCCTGCTGTTCATTCATGTCTAAGGTGTTGTTCTCTTTGTTGTCGTTATTGCTCTCAAGATCTTTTTTATGATTATTATGGTAGATTTCATAGCGTTGGCTACTGAGTCCTAACAAGTATTTTCCGGTCAATGGTTTATTGTTGAATTCGTTGAAGGGGATTTTGTGAAGCACTTCATCAATCATATTGGAATAATAGCTTAAGCGTTTACCAAGTCTGGCCTGATGTGGCTGCAAGGCATTCTGAATGGTCCTCCAGGTTCTTTCTGGATGTTGTGAGAATGCATTCATATATCGGATTGCATTTGTAGATCGTTTCTCATCCTTGTCTAATGCGCTTCGTTCCATCACATCTGCTATCGCCAACAGTCTGCCAAATAAATAACTGCGATCCATATTTTCTTTATCTAATGCCACATTGTATCCCTCCCGTTGGTTAACCAAAGCACATGTCACGCTCAGTGTTTTCTCCCATTCCCACTTGTCCATGGATACCGGGTTAGAGGCGCGGTTAATAGCACTCCTCACAATATCCTGAGGAATGTTTTGACCATCTACTATACAGGGGAGCATTCGTTCCATCAAACCCTTAACGAGTTTATCATTAGCCTTTGAACCGTATGCTGCAAAAGCAATATCTTTCGTTGCTGGAGCACCCCAAAATTGTAAATATTCACCCTGCTCATCCTTCTGATAGCGATGAAGCCATACACAGGTGGAATGCCAGTGAATAAGCTTTTCAAAATACAATTTTTTATCCAAATTACGATAATAGATCACAGCCATCCGCCCTGTTGTTGTTGAGTCAAGTACAAGAATATTGACTTTTGCTTTGGAATTAGATTTGACAGCTAGTGTATTGGCATAACCCGTTAACGCTTTGGCTAATTCAAAAGCAAACTCTTCGTTTGTATGACTTTTTATTTCTTTAGCCTTGGATGGCAAGCCCATTGCAAAGATATTATCATTTTCGGTAAAATTCAGAATACTCGGTTCATCATTTCCCCACACTAGGAAAACACGTTGCTCCATGACTTTACCTTGACGATTAATGAGCCATTTTAAGGCATTATGAGCCTTTTGAGATACTTCATAACTGATACTTGCAGCTTCATGACTGTGGGCAAATCGTCCTCTGAACGTGAATCCACTCGTATCATTGGCGGAAATCAACTTCGCCTTATCCCCGGAATTTCTGATTTTATTGGCATGCTTGTCTGTGCTAGGGAGCTGCTTTCCAGTAACATAGCAAATGTCTTCTTCTCCCAGCAACTGGCTATAGTAACCAACAAATGAATCATACATTTCTTTATCTTCCCAAACTTTAGCTAAAACTTTATCTGGAGAGTACACATTAAAACGAATGAATACGCTCTCTTGTTCACCAGGAACCGCTGTAAATATAGGTGGTTTTTCCCCATGTATAGGTTCGTACTTCTTGTCCCATGTACTTATTAATTTCTGATCCGCATCAAGATATAAAATTGACTCGTCTACTAAGTCTTTAATCAGGCGGCGCTTGCTTAAGTAACGATATATGCTTTTCACCTTTGAAGTGGCATAATCTGAAGTAGCCCAGCCTTCTAACTGCTGAATATAAGCAGAAAATGGTTCTTCTTTTTTTATTTTTCCACCATATGCTACAAAATCTCCGGCAACATAGCTTAATTTATCATGCAGCGGATAAGGTGATATGACAGAGCCGGCTCTACTGGCGGATTTTTCAGTAGAAGGAATCAATGTACTAAACTCATTTTTATCCAGTATCCTGGCTGAATGAAAATCACCTTGTTCTGTAACTTCGACTTCGATCTGCGCATTTTGGGTCGTGTGGGAAATAGGCAACAATGTATATTCACGATCATTATATTTCTTCTCAATCACACCCACACGGTCAAGATTAGATTCATACGTTTCATATAAATTTAGCAACCAGCTCATTTAATTCACCCACCCTTCCCATTGCGCAAGCAACTCATCAGCGGATTGAACGTTATTTTCATCAAACCGTTTAGGTTGCATATTCGCTATTGTGCGAACTTGTGTGCATTCCTCCGGTCGAATAAAATCAATGACTCCGTCCTTCATTACTGGATTCCACAAACGGACTTCCATTTGATCCCTGCCTGTCTCATCTGGATAGTTAATTCCATGTACCATATTGCCTAAATGAATGTCACCATAGTTATCGTAAAAACCTGCTTCTATACCAAATTCACAAGGCTCTACATAAGCTTGGCATTCTCGTGTACCTAGGAAAATATCTCTACGCCCACCAGCAAGTAATGATCGCTTGAGAATGTTATGATGCTTATTCTCATTACGGTCATATTCCATCTCGGGGCGATGCGGATTAAATTCAAAATGAGCCTGAACCTCATAACAGGGATCTTTCAAGTAAGTATAATTAGCAAGGGTATTACCACCGCCATATTCGATGGGGCGAACGCCTTTGGATTCCATCCGAATAGCATGAAGAACACGAACTTTGTCTACTACCATCATAATCGTAGGCTTCCAATAAATACTTTCGACAATACCTTTTAACGCCTGATATGTTGGAACACTATAAGTTAATTTCTCACCACCAAGTTTGGTTAGTGGATCTGTGAACAGTGCATAATCTCCATAAACTTTAAATTCGATCGCATTTCTCAACTAGCATTTACCTCCTTTCTATGACTATTTTTTCTAAACACAGTACCAGAATATTACTTTTGGCAGGGTCAGTCAATGTAGAATATAAGTCCCTAGTCCCAATCAAAGAGTTTTTAAAGGATAAATCCACTAAGCAGACTGTCATTTTCAAGATTGAGGCCATAACAGTCATCGTAAGCTCCATCGGTTAGTGCATATATTTTTCCATCCAAAAAAGAAACTAACCCCTTATTTTGATCTAATCGGTCTTTCTCATAGTTAAATATATTAATAGTGAATTGTTGTGCCCTGCGTAACAAATCGGTAAGGTCTGCTATGCTTTGCTGTCCATTTAGGTCCGCGATGATCTCCTTTCCTTCTTTTTCTCCATCCCCATAAGGAACAATTACCGCGGTAGTATGATCCTTAATGACTTGAAAATGGTCCGCTGCCGTCCTATAGCTATTCGCTAAGAATAAGGGAAGAATCGTCTCATTTTCTTTGCAATAAGATTGAAAATAAGTATTTTCTATACGATTGCCATATAATAGCTCAGTCATATTTTTTCTCAATTTAGGAATAAAATAATTTAAGTCGGTCTTTACCTCGGAATAATATTTTTGAAAATATATTTCCATGGACTGAGCTGATAATACGTTTCCGCCTAAGCAAGTTTTGTTACATTTTAAGTCAATAAACATTTTTCTAGAAATCTCTTTACCTATTCTGATTTCTTTTAATCGCTTGAGATCTTCTTCTTCATGATCAATGACATATACTTGCTTCATTCTTTCTTCTCCGTGGCGATTACATCTGCCCGCCGCCTGAGCAATGGAATCCAAACCAGCCAAGGACCGAATGACACACTTAAAACTGATATCCACTCCCGCTTCAATTAATTGTGTACTGATGCAAACGACAGGCTCTTTATGTTGCAGGTGATTTTTAACTTCCTCCAATATGGAATTGCGATGAGCTGGACACATGGATGTACTTAAATGGTAGATCGGGGCTGTACCACTTCCTTCTTTTAATCTGTGATATAGGTTTTTCACCACCGTTTTTGTATTTAAAATAACGAGCACGCTTTGTTCATCAGCAAGTCTTTCCTCAACAAAGTCGGTAAGTTTCTCCGTATTAAATTTCATATCCGTTGCTTTATCCACAATTTCAACCCGCTTAAACGCTTCTATAACATGGTTCAGGTCATGCACCATTTCTGCATCTGGTTCAATTTCTAGCTTGTTATGTACAAAATCTAATTCGGGTTGTGTAGCCGTGCAGAGAACAATACTTGAATGAGCATATGTTTTCAAAAAATTTACTGCTTGATTAAATAATGAAATACAGTGAGTAGGGACTTTTTGTACTTCGTCGAAAATAATGACAGACTCGCTTAAATTGTGAAGTCTACGAATATTTCTACTGCCGCCAGCATAAAAAACATTTAAAAATTGCACCATTGTGGTGAAAATGATCGGCGAATCCCAATTATCCTTAGCCAGCTTTAATTTTTGACGCATACTCACAACTACATCTTCAAGCTCATTATCCTCTCCCTCTTCTACATCGTCCATGGCTACATTAGAGTGATGTTCCAGAATATTCGCATCGTCCACTATTATTTTGCGAACCTCTCGGGCATTTTGTTCAATAATGGTCGTAAATGGAACGACATAAATAATATGTTTCTTCTTATATGTTACAGCATGTTTTAAGGCATAACGAAAGCTGGCGAGCGTCTTTCCACCGCCTGTGGGGATCGAGAGCGTATGTATTCCAGAGGGCCTTTCTGCAAACTGTTCGCATTGTTCGGACATTTCTTTTCGAAGTAGATTAATAGGTGTATTGGCATCCTTGGCTGCTTGTAGGGATTTGATGTGCATCATTAATTTTTCGTAATACCCATGAAACAACTTTTGATGATTCATGGCTTCAACTGCGATCTTATCGCCTGTGTTCTTATTTTCTTCAAAGCAGCGAGTATTGGTTCGATCTGCATCTATCAAAGCGCTAAACACAAACTTGGATAAATACATCAATTTGAGTTCAAAATCTGCCCCATCATCTCGGTTCATATATTGATCCAACTCAGCCTTTGCTTGATTCACATAATCAAAAAATGTAGATTTCTCCATGACCTGCTTATAGAAAAGCGCTACTGCATCTTCAAACCCCTCTATCTCTAGGTCACGCACCCGATACAAAAATCTTGATTCCAGCTGTGGGTTTAAAAAATCCTGCAAATAAGAATGGTGCGAAATAATAGCGTTTGCTACAACTTCGGTCAATACATATTTGATAAATAAATCCTGCTTATCGAATGTGCCTTGAGGTTGAGTGTGAAAAAGATTAAATAATAACTTTCCACCCGCACTAGAATGATCTACACTTCCTCGTTTCGGTGGTTTGTCAGGATTTTGTACCGCCAAACGTATGTAATTCTGAAACTTTTCCGTGTACTTCCCCAAGTCATGAAGCATGCCAGCGAGTCCGGTGATATGTCGAATACCTATTTTGTCTCCATAGGTTTCTGCTAATTGTCGGGTTTCCAATAGATGTTCGGCAACCGTTTGAATCTCTTGGTCGCTTTCCCGTATGTGGGCGATATATTGCATTTTTTAATCTCCTTTAATTTTCTTCGTGAATAACCTCTTCCAAGTAATGACTAACCACATCGGAAGCCAAAAAAGCATAAATAAAATATAGATCGCAGCAATAACACCTTTCTGACCTATTAAATGATAAAGATCATGTAGGGATTGATAAAGACCCTCTCTAGCTGTTGACAGTTCCTCATCGTTTTCCTCTGGGTTCTCTTGCTGCATTTCCTGTGCACGTTCAGTTAATTCCTTAGATACAAACCAATATCCCACGATAAGGCCTATACCTAGATAGATATAAAAATATAGACCAGGAATAGATAATAAATTCAACTATTTTCCCCCTTTGAGCAAATACTTAAAATGTGTAATCGTGTCATAAGGTACAATATCGATAGCCTCTACAGTCCCCACTTGGACATTCCTCGTTGTTAAGTGAATCCATAGATAATGATAATATAATTGTCCTAGCGTTGTAATTTCTCTTCCTTTCCTCTCTTATCTACTTAATTTAAGGATTTCGGTTTCACACCCATAGCGCAATATTCATTTTATGACTTTTGGGTGTTTATTGTGAAGAGACTTGTATTTCGCTTAAAAATACTAGACTCTCTTCCACTTACTAATCATATTAGATCTATTCTCGTTATGTAAACAAATATTATTTATAGTCATGTGGAAATAGTATTTTAGAGAGAACTAAACTAATAATCTTAAAGTTCATAAAACAAATTATATATTGACTCCAATCATGTAAAGCCTCCTGGGAGTTATTATGCAAGGTTACGAACACTATAGATACTTCAACCACATACTCGTATAGAGTACGACCAATGACCGCCTGCGGCACTGTTGGACATTTGTGATTTCAATCCACGCACTCACATGGAGTGCGACCATCCAACGTTGTATATACCGAGATTGCAAAGTGATTTCAATCCACGCACTCACATGGAGTGCGACTGTTTTCAGCCAACGGCTTTTTACGCTCGAAAATTATTTCAATCCACGCACTCACATGGAGTGCGACAGGATGGCGATCTTGAGTATCAGGACAAATTTCAAATTTCAATCCACGCACTCACATGGAGTGCGACTTCACCATCCAGTAAGATGCAGCTTCGAATTTATATTTCAATCCACGCACTCACATGGAGTGCGACACCGACCAAATATTTCCATAATCCAAACTTGGAACAATTTCAATCCACGCACTCACATGGAGTGCGACGCGAAAATGCAGTAATTCATACCCTAATGATATCAATTCCACGCATTGTCGCAAAAACTGATGCCAAAAAGGCTTGTATCAACCATTGACTTTTACTGAAGGTAACTCATTCAATTACTTTTCGACAAATTTCGAGGTGCGAAGGACCCTGGTTTTTTATGTGAGCTTCACATTCGCACCTTACAAAATCAGTGGGCTTTCCATATCGTATACTTCTGGGAATAGGACACCAGCCCCCAAGACATTTTCTCATTCAAATAAGAATAAATAATTTTTTCCTGTTTCCGTTCCTGCCATGCCTTCAATACGATTTTCCTCGTATCATCGTCCATCATGACGGCCCCGTTTTCTTTTTTTAAATCCTTTGCCATTAATCAATTTTTTGTTAATCAATGTAAGGACAAAACGAAACGGTCGACATATACTCCTCGAAGCTCTTCCATCGCATCCAGTGCTAATGAGGCTCGTCCTAGACGATCTCTATGCAGAAAACCTACATAAGCATCCAAGCCCACAGCTTCCAGTGCCGATTTCATATCGTTGGACAGCAGTCTATAGGCAAAAGATAATAGGGCACTCACATTATCTAACGGAGGGCGTTTATGGCGTCCATGCTGCAAGATCAGCTCATCGAGAACGGAATTGTACTGAACTGCCACCGTCCCTTCCAAGCCACGTAAAATCTACAGTTCCTCTACTTCACGGACCTCTTCATGTTTTCGGATAAAGAGGCGCTCTCCACTTATACGACCAAGTGGCGACTGCTCCGTCATGATCCACGTACTCACATAGAGTGCGACTAGTGGCATAGGCACTAATGGCAACTCCCAATATATTTCAATCCACGCACTCACATAGAGTGCGACGTTTCGTAGCGGCAAAAGATATAATAACATCCGCAAGATTTCAATCTACGCACTCACATAGAGTGCGACTTGGCCTTAACTTGTTTTGCCGCCATCTCTTTCAAGTTATTTCAATCCACGCACTCACATAGAGTGCGACGAATCATTGGAGCTTATTTTCACTCTGGCGAAAGAGATTTCAATCCACGCACTCACATAGAGTGCGACTTCAGGCCACATCACCGCTGATTACTGGCAGGCGTGGCTTATTTCAATCCACGCACTCACATAGAGTGCGACAAAATATATAAATCATTAAAGTCACACCAGTCAATTTCAATCCACGCACTCACATAGAGTGCGACTAATATGATCTTATTGTAATAAAAATTAAAAACATGATTTCAATCCACGCACTCACATAGAGTGCGACTCGGCTTTTTATTTGCACTATTTCACCGAAAGGAGGTATTTCAATCCACGCACTCACATAGAGTGCGACTACGGATGTGAGTTTGATGGAGTACACTTTGTCAGATTTCAATCCACGCACTCACATAGAGTGCGACAGCAGACTCTTTAGAGGACTGATCCGACGATGTAATTTCAATCCACGCACTCACATAGAGTGCGACTGGGACAGGCTTATGGGACAGCTCACCGGAGCCATTATTTCAATCCACGCACTCACATAGAGTGCGACAGCGAAAATGAAGGAATTAATACCCTAATGATATCAATTCCATGCATTTTCGAAAAAAACGATGCCAAACAAGCTTGAATCCACTATTGACTTCTATCAAAAAAAATAATTCGAATCCATTTCGACAAATTTCGAGGTGCGAAGGATCCAGTTTTTTTATGTGAGCTTCACATTCGCACCGTAACCAAGACAATACACTCAGGATACCACAAAACATTTCTCTGTCCCAGAGAATGCTCTATTTTCTAAAATAATAACGACTCTGCCCCATCAATTACAATTTGTGCGCCAGTAATGTGACGCGAATGATCTGAGGCCAAAAATGTTACCAAATCAGCTACCTGCTCGGGTTGACCCGGTCCATCTGCCAACGGTTGCCCTCCTTCGGGAAACTTGACGGGGATGGTAATTTGCTTTAACCCTTCCGATTTCTCCGTGGTTTCATCAATATTGGTCGAAATGGCCCCAGGATAGATGACATTGACACGAATACGGAACTTAGCCAGCTCCAGCGCAGCCATTTTAGCAAAACCAGTTTGACCTGCCTTCGATGTGCTGTAGGCTGACATCCCAAAGCTGGTAAAGCGCTGATTTCCATTAATGGAACTGGTAATAATAATGCTGCCGCCACCGTTCTTTTTCAAATGTGGAATTGTATACTTCACCGTCAGGAAGGTACCGTCCAGATTCGTGGACAATGTTTGCCGCCAATCCTCAATGCTCAGATCCTCGATCGGTCCGACGACCCCGTTAATCCCCGCATTAGCAAAAATGATATGCAGACCGCCAAATAATTCAACCGCTTCCAGAACTGCTTTTTCCACACGCACCGGATCGGCAATGTCCACGTCAAATGCCCGCGCTGACCCTTCACGTATAGCATTAATTTCTCTTTCTGTTTCCAAAATACGCTCATTACTTACGTCAAAAAGAGCGACATTTGCTCCTTCTCTAGCCATTTGAATGGCCGTTGCCTTGCCAATGCCAGAACCAGCCCCCGTGATCAGAGCCGTTTTGCCTTCAAAGCGTGCGCCTCCTGCATATGTGTAGCTCATATGTATCGCTCCCTTTCAGTAATCTGTATAATCACAAGATTACCCAAAAGGATATACTTTATAATCACCATTTTTGCGCATTTTTTGCTATTCTTTTGCGATATTTAAGAAAAGTACGAATATTACGCGCATTAGCGCGTCTTTCCTTCTCCTCCTCGTTACATTCTATAAATATCTTAACGAATCGTAATGTTCTATGTATTCATCAAAAAAAGGACGTATACATCCATATCCATGGTTGTATAACGTCCTTTTGCTTATTCATTTACCACTGCAGCTCAATAAATGCAGCATCATCATCAAGTCCCCCGGTGTGGGATGCATCCAGCAATACCTGTATCTGCTCATCAGGGACAGGCTCGCGAATGGGGTCCAAATCGGATAAACCGTCCGTATATACCTGTAATCTCATCGGCATATCTGCGGATATGCTTCTTTCGTACCAATGAGGCTTCCCTCCAATCGGCCCACGGCTTGTAGACCAGCGCTCCGCTGTAGAGAAGGTATGATCGAATAGCTCGCTGATTTCCTCGGCACCATTCCATAGTCGCAAACGTGAGTCCCCTTGCCAGGCAAGTCGGAGACGACCACGGCTACCACGCTTCGGCAGTTCGATTTTACCACAAATATACATGGACTGGCTACCTTGACGACGTTTATCTTCCAATACCGAACGCATTAAGCCTGATTCGTGATCCAAAGGTTGCCGATCCAGTTCCTCTGCCGCTGTACCTGCCAAACGTTCAAGGTACACTCTCAATTGATCAGCAGACAGATCTTGTCCCCGTTCCATCCAATCCAGTAAAGAAGAACCCAGATAGCGGGCCGCAAAATCTCCTCGGTAACTGAGCCCGACACCATCACACAAGACAAAACAACAGACGGATTTATGAATACGTACTGCGGCGAAATCCTGTCCGCTTTCTCCCATACTGGCAGATTCGGCAGACCTTCCATAGCCATAACGACACATAAAACGACTGTGATGAGATGATAAAGGCTGATCGCCTGTCTGAGAGCTTATGTAAGCAAATTGCTGAGTCAGCCTTGCATTCATTCCCTTTTTTTTGCTCACGAGGAGCAGGGACAGCAGTGGATTCATGCTTTTACCTCCTTACCGTACAGGCGTTGCGGCCGACATTTGGAACCCAATGGACACCAGTTCCGCACAGGTTCCGGGTAGCATCATAATGGCTCCTTCACCTAACTGATAATCTGCCTCAAATAGCATTTCCCGATAGCTTTCAGGCAGCACAGAAGACATATCACGCAATTTCACAGCATGTTCATCCTGCAACGGCGTATTATGTGTTAGACCTTTCCAGCGACGGGGGTCCTGAATAGGCGTTTCCAGCAACCTGTCGGATAAAAATATATTTTCCACCAGTACATTACCGTCCGGTACGCTCATGCTCATAATACGCTTCGCAATCGGTTCCGGATCATCACCTGTGGAAACTCCATCTGTCATATGACAGACCAAAGGTGCAGGACAGTCCTGCATCCCTGGTAATTCCGCTTGCAAAATACGCTCAGCTTGCAAGAAGGCCTTTGCTGAATCTGAAAACCGTTTGGGTGTCAAATCGGGCAACGAACCAATGGCCGCGATTTCATCAATTCCCTTGACACCATTCAGCAGGTCATACACATCGTCACTATAAGCCAAAATCGCAATCCGATAGCGCGCTGTCAGCCGATTTCCTTTGGTTGACCGAAAAACCATCTGCCGGATCGCCAACGATATAGCTTCATATACAACGTCAATACGCCGCCGCCCCTCCATCAGCATGTTCATCGACGCGCTGATGTCAATCAGGTAAATGATCAGGGCGGGAGTGCGTTGTGAAGCCTGTATTGTATAATTCATGATTTGTACATGCTCCCCTCAGTTACCTTCTATCTCCATCTGTTTCGTATCTATCATTCCGTCCATATATAGACATATGAAATATTAAATTTTAGGCAGTCTAAAATTCGTGTCTCCTAAAAAGTTATAAATAGAGGAGGCCCGATATCCCACTTCACCTACCGAACGATAATAAGAAGGATTACTATCATATAGTGTTCTAAAACGCTTCGCAAAGCTCTTTGCCTTCGCAGCGCTGCCACCTTCCTGAGAGGCATACGCCTTGTTGTACAGGGAAATAAGCTGAAGAACGTTCTCCTTGTTTCGTGCATGCATGGACTCTTTTTGCTTTTGTTCCGCCTCGGCTGCTGCCTTACGAGCTGCCTCTTCCTGGGCGGCGCGGGCTTCCTGCTCTTTTTTCAAAGCCAAGTATTTTTCATACTTTGCCTGTTGATCATACGCTTTTTGCTTCGCCAACTTGGCAGCCGCCTGCTTATTTTGTTCCTTTTGAGCGAGATAAGCTTCATATTTAACCTGTTGAGCGATAAGGGCTTGCTGTTTCTTCTGCTCTTCCTGTTGCTTTTGAACAGCAAGTGCCTGTTGTTTGGCCTGCTGTTCCGCTTCCTGGCTTTGTTTCTCCGTCAGCAATTTTTGAGCAGCTTCCTGCTCGGCTGCCAGCTTTTCCTCGGCCGCCTTTGCAGCCTTCGCTGCCTCTTCCTGCTTGGCTGCCTCGATTTGCCGCTGATTGGACTGATCTGCAAGAATATTCACGGCTGGGATTCCAGCTGCCAATAGAACGACTGCGGCCGCAGTTGTCACGATAAACGCTTTGGAGCGATACCAGGCCTTTGTTTTTTCAGGTTGCTCTGGCGTCATGGGATTCAACTGCTCCTCTAGTCCTGTGATCGCAGCTGACACCTCCACATGCAAAGGACTGCCGTCTTCTACAAAATGATACAACGACCGGTATACTTCCAGCGCTGCAGCAGGTTTGTTTTGCTGCTCCAAATCACGTGCCTGTCGGAACAGCTTGTCCGTTACCCCACGCTCTCCTTGCTCCAGGGCGACCTGATTTAGCAGTGCAGCCTGTTCAGTCTTGAGCGGTGCAGGCGCTGACAAAGAGGATGCAGCTTCACTGGAAAGGCCACCCACCGCTGCCGATTCTATTGTTTCTGTCGCAGCAGGTTCCGGTTCTATAGCCTCAACTGAAATTTCCTGCTCAGTAACCGCATTAAGTACAACCAGCCATTCGCCAAAAGTAGGGCAACTGCTTAAATCCTGACTATCCCAAGCACGGCTGAACAATTCTACCACCTTGCTGCCCCAACGAGATTCCAGCGATTTTCGTAAAATAAAATAACGTTCGCAAGGCGTCTGCATTTCATGCTGATCAAAATAACTTTCGCCCCACGCTTTGTCGACTACTACACGGTCAGACCAGCCTAACATTTCTCCTATAATAATTGCCCCTGCAAAACGGTCTGCATACGCACTCCATAACCCGCTGTGGACGGTACGATGGGCGGCATACCCTGGCGAACCTGCCAATAGAGCGTCTGGACGATCCATTTTAGTACTATACATTTGTTCCACGTCCACCAATTCCACAGCTGACGTGCCTTCAGGCAGTTCCACTTCAGAAAAAAACGGAAGCATCACATTCGGCGCCGATAAATCACAGTGCGCCAATCCTTTTTGCTCCATAGCTGAACCGATCCCTGCCAATGCTCTGGCTAAAGCCAGACTATCGGAAGCCTCAAGCTGACGCTGATCTGTGAGACAATCGAACCATGTCATACCGTGAACCCATGGCATCAGTACCGCATACAGCAAATCAGGCTGCTCGGCAATCAGACTTCCGTTTCTTTCTGGAGTGAGCACATCACGCTTGCATACCTGCAAACCGGGAATATCCCCGTATGCTTCCATATGCTCAGATTGATAAACCATAGCCGGGATGCGGAACTTCGGAAAAAACACCTTAAGGGCTTTTGCCTCATGTGGTGCTCCGTTTTTGGCATTTAGCTGGTATACAATTCCCTGACGCCCTGCTTGAGCATAGGCTAAACCAGGTGCAGCGGGATGTCGTCCAACCACATAAGCTGTGCCGTTTATGATCAATTCGTCTCCCGGATTCGGTTGAAAAGACATGAAACATCCCTCTCCTTACATCATTCAGTATGCTAGTTTTCCTCACCTTATTATATACATCTATGGATGGCAAGAAAACCGGGTATCCGAAGATCGCCCGGTTTTTCCTGAACATCCTGTGCCAAACCGTGAGGAATGGCTCACATATTGCTTCTTAATAGAGTGGTATATGATAAGTTAATGCCTATCAGGCAAGACAACTTACTTCGTTTGGTCAACCGTGCGGAATTTGTTAGCGATAGCTGTCAATTCTTGACTGATGCTGTTCAAAGTCGTTACGAAAGCTTGCATTTGTTTGCTAGCTTCCTGAAACTCTTGGAAGAAGCGTTGTTTAGTCATACCTTCCCATTGACCTTCCATACCTGAGATGGACTGTGTCAAACTGGAAACGATCTGCTGGCTTTGCTCACCACTTTGTTTAAATTGGTTAGCCACCTGATCAACCTGTTCTGGGGTAATTAAAATGCGTCCTGCCATTTTTTGAGTCCTCCTTGATGATAAATAATGTTTTTGTTTATCTGGTTCAAATTGTACTATGGCTATTTAATTCCCTACAAAAGGCAAAGGACCTAATTGTAACAATCCCACTTTTTAACTATAAAACAGCACCTAACAGTATAATATTAACAAAAAAGACACCTAATAAGTCCCATAAAGCCGGGAATTGTGGAACGAACTCAAGTAATTTTGCAATCGATCCAGATTGTCCCGGAACGCGATCCCAACTAAGCGACAGGCTGATCTCTTACTGTAGACGGATCAGTAAAATACCAATCCTGCGGACTGCTAGAAGACGCCTGCATCAGAATATCCTGATGCAACGTTTCTACATCCGAAGACTGTACACCAGAAATGGCATGTACGACAGACTGCGGGTTAGAAATCAGGCTGCTTCCTTCCGAAGCTTGCCCAGGCAGAATAGACGGTGATTGCTGATTCGACCAATCGAGCATCGTGACGGGTCGTCCCAATGGTTGGCTGGCAAATGACAGTATCGTTTGATAGTTGTGGTCAACAGACTGAAACTGCTCTGCCTTTCGGTTCAGTTGTGTACCTGATGTATGGAGGTAAGCATGGATCTGTTCTGACATCCGCTTGGCCTGCATCCAATGATTCAAGATCGCCTCGCGTGCAGATACATCCCAATCCAGCGATTGTAACGCCTGCTCCAAACCTGCTGTTAACTGTTGAATTTGCTCCGCCGCATGCTGTAGCTGCCCGCTAAGCCCCCGAAGCACATCCGGTTCAACTCGAATGCGCATATCCATCACCCTTCTTCTGTCACTTCTTCATTCACTGCCGACTGTTTCAACCAATTTAATAATAAATCCACAAACTGATCTCTTGAAGCCATAGCTGCAATCAGCCAGTCCCCGTTACCACTAGAGCTCATCCGAAATATCCAGTTCATTGCAGGACACAGGACAAAGGCTGCCCGTTGTGATTCCCACTCCCTGCCGTTCCAAACCAGCAATTGCAGTTCTCCCTCAGCTACACGGGAACTCAAAGACTGAGCCAGTCTTGCAGACCCCTCTGCATCTCCGCTAGCCTCGGTCAGTTTACTGCTGATCAAAGACACACTTTCTCCTGCCGATTGCTCGTAAATTTTATTAAACGCCTGCTTGGAGAACATTAGTGCGGGGGATTCAGGCACAAGTCGATCTACCCAACCCATTTTATCAATCAATGTCTCGCAAGCCTTTTCCACATTACCCAGATCGTACAATCGATACTCATCGGGTTCATCAGCGGATTTCACGAGTTCCACTACACGCTCGTTCGTGCAATGGAGATAGCCTTCAAATTGCTTACCTCCCCGCACATAGCGTATACGGCAAGCCCTATTGGATAATCCCGCGATAGCGACTCTTGAAAAAACAGTAGGAGGCATTGCTAGCTCTTTGCCCTTATCTACCCGCTTTAGATAACCCTTTTCCAAAAGAGTAGCTTTTACTTGCTCCCACTCTTCCGCCAACTCCTCTGCTAGATAGCCCTTAAACGGATCTTCCACCCCAAGCAGTCTGTCAGAACCCAATACGCCTGCCAGAAAAAACAGTTCCTTCGCCTTGAGGGTTATTAACTTCTGCTTGGAAGCTTGAAACGTTAACATTATGAGCCACCTCCCTTCAAACTACAACATGCCATCGGTCACGAATTTTCGTTATCCAATCCTCACAGCTCACTTGCTCTGAGAAGGGAATTGCCGCTTTTATCCTGGTAAATTTGCGCCGTACGTAGTACCCCTGCCCAGGTGGCAGGACTTTTAGTCCACCAGTAGCGGCGTTCGCCTCCGAATAAGGGATACGAAAGAACGATAGATCATTCGAATCTAGTGTTCCAAATAGCATACCGCTTTGGCTTGCCTTGACATCATTAAACCAGTCCACACCAAAGGTAGGGAAATCAGATGGCACACCCGAGAGCACGACATGCACATTGCGATCACGTCCCAACCGTACAATGGCGGAGAGCTGATCCTTTATCATAAAATCGTTCAGTTGCTTGCTTAACATATCCGCATCATCAATGACCAGGAGCAATTCGGGATCATTCCCCTCCTTGTTCCGTTGTTGAACAATATCATACACTTGCTGTACCAGAGGTCCCATTTCTTCCTCACTTTCGGCAGCAGCCTTAACATGAGGAAGATGTCGTAATCTAGATAGTCCCCCGCCTCCATAGCGTGTATCGATCGTATAGACTTCCAATTGATCGGGTGATGTATAATAAGCCAGCGATATAATCCAGCTCATTAGAAAGGAGGTTTTTCCACCCTCCATTGGACTACCCACAATAAAATTGGGCCCTTCTTTCAGATTCAGGAGAAAAGGCTCAAGATCGTCACTCTGTAGGCCTACAGGTACTTCGTAAGGTAGTGCGCCCGATGGTCCACTCGTCCGATCCCACTGCTGAAGCAGTTCCGATAGTGGAATCCGCTCAGGTAATGGTAGGATAGCTGGTGCGTGCTTGCCTTTCCATTCCTGCACAATGCCAGCAATATTGCGGCGTAGCCGTGCTGATCGCTCCGCCTCATCTTCTCCTGGTGAAGGCAGTGCCGTCTGGAACTCCAGCGGAGGAACATGCCCTTTAACCAGAGCGCGACCTGGAATTAACGGTCCTGGCGTTTTGGCTGGTCGCCCTACCGCATAGTAATAGTCACTCGGGTCGGACATTTCAAAAGAAACAGCATTCGGTATGTTACTGCGGAATTTCTCAAACACATCGGTAATCCGGTTCGCTGTAATGATAAACGTGATGCCTAGACTACCCCCTTCTCGCAAAAGAGATTCCAGCAGTTCATTTTCATCTGGATAAGCATTACGGAAATTAAGATATCCATCAATAACTACGACAATTTGCGGAATATCCTCGACAGCAGAACGTCGATAAGAGCTTATTGTTTTGACTCCAGCCTCGGAAAGCATTTCCTTGCGTACGGCCACCATCTTGAACAGATAACGGAACAATCGCTTGATCCGGTCATCCTCCTCAGCCATCATAACAGCCCCGATTTGGGGAAGTTCCCCAAAGTCGCGCATCGTTCGACCCATGTCAATGATATAACCGTTCCAATGATTCGCAGCAAATCGCTGAGCCGTGGACATCAGCAACGTATGCAAAAAGGTTGTTTTCCCCATGCCGGGCATGCCATACACAGCCCAATGACCATGATCTAGCGATGCATAAATTGGCTCCTGTCGCTGATTCGGCAAATCATCCACTAGACCAATAAGAGCCTTCAGCTCCAAAGGTGATGATGTACTATCTATTTCGGTGCATACCGGCAAATTTGTTAAATCCAGCAATTCAGGCAGCGGCGGAAGCCACGGTCCCTGAAGCCGTTCGATCCCTGCCTTAGCAGCCTCATTCGCAATATAATCAATAAATACTTGAAGCTGTTTAGGGGCTTCTTCTCCTTTTAAGCCTGAGCTTGCCCGTTCGCCGCCCGTCAGTAGCGCTTCACGTTTTCCGTTCAGTCTCACTTCATGTACAGGTAGTGCAGAAGAAATATCGCTGTTGCCTATATACGGCGCACCGCTCCAAGCAAACTGCATCTCTTCAAATACTTCGTCACTACCCACTTGGAAATATCCTCGTCCCGGCTTCGTAATCCACGCGGCATTCGGTATTTTCAACATGTCACGGCTATCGCCTTCGCTTTGCACCCGTAAGCAGATGCGGAATCTGGAGTTACTCCAAATCTTGTCATCCACGACACCTGCGGGCTTTTGCGTCGCCAAAATCAAATGGACACCTAGTGTCCGCCCAATCGCAGCAATACTGATTAGCTCGTCCATAAACTCTGGCTGATCCCGCTTTAATTGTGCAAATTCATCAATAATAATAACCAGATGAGGCAGCGGTTGTTCCTGCCGCTGCCGGAGTAGTCTGTAATATTCATCAATATGCTGTAAATTGCCTGCATCGTTCAATATCTTCTGCCGACGAACCAGTTCTGCTTTAAGAGATATTTTGGCACGTTCAATCAAATTATTGTCCAAGTTCGTGATCGTACCCACAACATGCGGCAAGTTAACGAACGTGTTGGACATGCCTCCACCCTTGTAATCGATCAGCATAAAAGCAAGATCATGCGGATGAAACTCGGCAGCAAGCGAGGCTACAATGGACTGGATAACCTCACTCTTTCCTGAACCCGTTGTACCGGCGATCAAGCCATGGGGACCATGCCCTTGACGCTCTATCTTATCATGCAGGTTAATCATAATCTTCTTGCCGCCTGCTCGCACGCCCATTGGCACAGGTAAGGTATCAGGATGGCGGTTACGTCGCCACCGATCTGCCACATCCAGTTCTTCCACACTTGCTACGCTCATCATATCAAACAGAGGCAGCACAGCGGGAATATCAGAAGCAGAGGAACGCTTCAAGCGAATAGGAGCCATGTACCGCGCTAATGCATCGGCTTCCTCTTTTGACAAACGATCCGGTTTAAAACTTTGCTGTTCAACCTCCGCCGACTCTGATTTACGGGCATATACGCCCTGCTCTTTGGAAGCCTCCACAATCAGCTGACACTGCATCGGCAAAGCCTCTTTACGAGAAGCCAGCACAATCGTACACGCATCAATGGTTCGGCCGTCTTCCAATAACAACGGCAGCAACGGTTCTTCCTCAATCAGCTGGGTGTCAGATAAAACAACGACATAACAAGGGACTTCCATCCCTTTGCCTTGACGCTCATTACGATTATTTTTACGGCGGTTCAGTCTGGCAAACAGAAAATCTGCTAATTGATGTGCACTACTACTGCGGTCTGACATCATTCTCTGGATTCGGTCATCATCCCACACATGTGGAAGCCAGCGCATCCAGGTCCATTCACTTTCCTCTCGCTCGTCATAGAAGGAAGCAATTTTCACTTCATCTGGCGAGTGACGAACCGTCACTTGTGCCAAAATGACTCTTAACGCAGCAAGGGTATGTTCCCGATCGCCGACCAATCCAACCACTTTGGATTGAAACAGCGGTAATGCAATGGAAGCAGCGTCTACCAGACGAAATTCTTCTTCCAGTTCATCCGCAGCTCCCAACAAAGGATCTCGGTCATAACCGTCTGGGCGTGGAATTTGCAATTTTATATGAAAGGGAACTTGTCCAGTTCCAATACGCACCTGCAAAAAGTCCTCATCCTCCGGTGATCGTTCCCAAAGTGAACTGTTGCGGTTTTTGACAATTTGAGTGCATATTTGCGGGTCACCGTGAATTTCATATAGTGTGCGAATTTGCTCCTCGCGTTTCATTTCAAGTTCTTCACGATGCTTTTGGAGCTGCTCTCGGTACATCCGGTCCCGTTCCTCTAGCTTACGCTTGTATTCCTTCTTATTATTTAGATAGACAAAAAAAGGAATCGTATAAGATGTAAGCATCATGACCACAGTGACCATTTGGAACATCAAATAGTTACTGTTGCCCATCTTGCCTGTTTTGCTCATATATACGTAAAAGCCTATAGTCACCAACGTCATCATTAACGGAATAAGTATAGATATAATAGAAAAAGACGGCTTGCTCGGCTCAGCCGGAGGCCGTAAAATCTCCAGCTTCTCCTCTCGGAGCGCCGGCCTTAATCTCGGGGATCGCTGGTATAATGCATTCAAGACAAAAGTCCCCCTTTTCGCTTACTATTTCATTTTACCAAGGTTTCATATAATTTCATGTGTGTATTTACCCATTTTTTTCATTTTGAAACAGAGAACGCCTTCCATACACAGGCGCTTCGTCCTGAGTTGTCGAAAAAGCGCGCTGAATACGCACAGTACAGCCTTCCCGCAAGCCGGATCCTGTAAGTAGCTGGTTATCTCCCACCCTGAACCAGAGCCCTTCCGGGAACTTTGCTTCCATAATATATTGCATGCCTTCCGCCGGAGGCTCGCCGAAAATGCGCACACCCAGCATCAGCTTTAAATGTTCCACCGAGTATTCATCAGCTACCTCGATGTCAAACCACTCTGTTTCCTGTCGTCCTGAAAGCACGGTCAGGATCATCTGTCATCCCTCCCGATCCTTAATATATAGCAAAGTTCACGCAAAAAGCCTATTTCCACGGAAATATGGCTATCGTAACTGTAGCATCCGACTATTAGACTGTCAATTTGTTACAAAATACCCACTCCAAAAATAAAATAGTGACTTTGGTCATATTTTCTCATATTAGTAGAGTCATTGGTATCAATAATATGTATTGGATCGGTTCTAATATGGGTATATACGTCATTTTGTCGATTAGTTAGAACTAAATTCGATTGTTACCTAGATTGTTGTGAACACTTTGTAAATTTTTCAGACCTTTATGTTTTTATAAGGTGTTTTTAAGGTAATTTTAAGAAACGGGCACTACAATTAAGCCATGAAATAACTCAGGCGAGGTGATTTTTGTGAGAACATTAATTACATTTCAAAACAAACGTATTCCCGTATACTTCAATCAAGAAAATAAGCAACCAGTACAAAAAACATTAAAACTTCTAAGTAACACTTTGGAGAATAAAATCTCCAGCGGCAAGCGTGCCCTTCAAAAATGCCTTAACTCTTTGATCAGTATAGAGATTGTCGGTTGTGAAGCCATCCTGCATAGTGTTAGTGAAAATGATTCATTGGCATTGTCCCTCTATTAAGAGGGACTTTTTTTTGTCCACTTTAGACACACAAAAAAGAGAGGGACATTTCAGCACCCTCTCCATATCAGCAGCTTTAAAACATGATACATGTGACTTACCGCAGCTTATGGATTGATCAGACTTTATTTAAAGTATTCTGCGATAACCTTTTTTACCGCCTCGTTCCTTATTCTGCGCCTTCTCAATCCGTATTCTAAACAGTTCTAGTAAATTAGCGCGTGTATGCTCTTCCCGGCAGTTGTCCAGCTTTTTTAAGATAAAACGGTCAATGGACATATGACTCAGGCTCCTTTACAGCAAGCTGCCCCTGCTTTTCAAGGGGATGATCAGGCTATCCATTTTTAACCATTCCGCCTGTTGTTTAAACAGGTACGTTCCTTATAGGATAAAGCAGGCGGGATTACATACCCTTTAATAAGGGTAAATACATAAAGTTTCGATAATTTTATCACGTTAAGCCTGGAAGCTATGGACAAGGAGCGAACAAAAACCATGAGTAAACACATGATTACCAAAATAGTCTGCAACCTTTTATTCGCATTCTTAATTCTAACGATGCTGGCTGCATGCAGCAGGGAAAAAGCTTCAACCCGGAGTATAGCCCAACATGAAGCTGAAGCACGTGCCTACACCGTAACGGGTAATCCCAACCAAGGTGCATCATCCCTTGATGAACGAGCTGCAAATCATACACCTGTCCATCGGCAAGGCAGCAGCTATGTCGAAATATCAGGTGGCGTCAGCATTGATAAAAATACCGTGAAGGTTACAGGACATTCCAACCTCCCGGCCGGAGCACGGATCAAAGGGAATCTTGCGGTCAAAAACTCCCTGTTAACTGGGTACACGGATGAGACAACCGTTCAAAAGGACGGAAGTTTTGTACTCCAGGTACAACGCCCCGGAATACAGGGCAGTATGGATCTGACTGTTCTGTTCCGTCCAGATGACCAAAACAATGAAATACGAAATCTGTATGGCAGCGGTGGCAACAAATTGGAAGGTCCTTATGTATATCAATACGAAGAAAACAAACAGCTTCTGCATGAAGTTCGGATCGGGGCTGAATTTGATCCTGAGCAAGAACGCAATACCCCTTTAGTTAAACCCGTCTGGAACAAACCTAAGGACTACGGTAGCCCTCAAGTGTGGATTAAGCCTGACGTGAAGCAAGAAGGTAACTATTATCATGTATATGCGCGCAGCAATTTGCTGGAAGGGTCGGACGTCAAACTCAAGATTGATTTTCCGGGACGATGGCAGTTTGGCTACGATGATCAGACCAAAGTTATGCCTGACGGCTCCTTCAGCATGAGGGTTAAAAAGCCGAGCCTTGCCAACCGCTACACCATAGTCATAAGTTTCGAACCAAACGAAGATATGTGGACTGACGCCAAACAGGCGTACGGTACACAAGGAGAACGCCTTTCGGGACCGTTAATCAAGTCCGCAGACGAAAAAGAGGGCTCCAAACAGATTGAAGCCCGTATCCCTATCCAACCCAAATCGTAACTAAACGCAGCATCTAACTTAAAGTTACGGCCGTTCGCCATGAAATACGCTTCACAGATACAGTCTATGACGCGGTTTCCACGTATGAGTAGATACAGAGTCTCATGTCGTCTAACCGCTACGGCTGTATCGTGACTGGCGTGCCTATACTTACCTTCTCCTGAAGCTCAAGCACATCTTTATTCTGCATTCGAATGCAGCCATGTGACACCATCTTGCCGATGGACCATGGCTCATTGGTGCCGTGAATGCCATAATGCGGCTTGGACAGCCCCATCCAGAATGCTCCGAAAGGGCCGCCGGGATTAGGCTGCTTGTTAATAATCGTAAATTGCCCATGCGGTGTCTGTGTAGCCAGCTTGCCAATACCGACTGGATAACTAAGAACAACCTGATCTCTATCTTTCAAATATAAACGACGATCCGATAAATCCACCACAATGCTGTAGTTCGGCATATATTCACCCCTTTATACCATATGCCGACTACAACATAGATTTTCGTATATTTTTACATTTGATACTTCACTGCAGTTCGGCTCACCACTCCACATCACGTCGCCAGCCACTTCGCTGATCCCTACGCCCCGGGGTTGTGCTTGAACGGCTATCTTTCCTGCGCCGGTCTGCTTCCTTACGCGCCTGGTATTCCAGTTCCCGCTGCATTTTGCGATAATTGTTCACTCTGGATTCCGACAATTCCCCTCTCTCTATAGCTTCCTCCACTGCACATCCAGCTTCGCCCTTATGCTTGCAATCTGCAAAACGGCACTGCTGCGCCGTTTCCATAATATCCGTGAAGGTATGAGCGACACCCATGGAATCATCCCATAGATTAAGCTCGCGCATACCAGGTGTATCCAGCAAAACGGCTTGCTTTGCGATAGGAAAAAGCTGTCGGTGAGTGGTTGTGTGCCTGCCCCGACTGTCTTCCTCCCTCACATCCTGTGTCAGTTGAACCTCAGACTCGGAGAGCCAGTTTACTATCGTGGATTTGCCACTACCGGAAGAGCCTGTCAAAGCAACTGTAGAGCCAGGCTGAAGAAACGTCTCCAGTTGCTCTCTGCCTTCATTCTGCAAAGCAGAAATAACGATAACAGGTACACCAGGGGCAACTCCCTCCGCTTCAGCAACCCGTTGTTCGACATCTTCACAAAGGTCACTCTTACTCAAAACGACAACCGGGTTTACCCCGCTGTTCCAAGCCATAATTAAATACCGTTCCAGTCTGCGCATATTAAAATCATGATTCAGCGCATTAACAAGGAACAGCGTATCCACATTGGTAGCGATCAGCTGCTCCCTCGTCTCAAAGCCCGCTGCCTGTCTAGATATTCGACTTTTCCGCGGCAAGACGGCATGAATTACTGCATCCGACACTTCATCTGGCGTAGTGATTGCTAGCCAGTCCCCTACAGCAGGCATTTCCGCCGGATCGACAACAGCATGTCGTAGCTTACCTGAAGACACTCCCCAGCGTTCTCCATCCATTGTGATAAGCTTCACCTTTTGTCCATAATCGGCAATCAAGCGAGCAGGACGTACCTGTGTATTTCCTGTGCGTTCCTCAAAGCCTTGCTTCCATTGGTCCCAAAAAACGTTCCAGTAATCAGACCAACCGTATTCATGTATACTCATTGTTTTCCTCCTGAATTCATTGTTCATTTTTGATCGTAATGTTATTTGATAGGTGTACATTTTCTCCCCGCATGCGAACAACGCGAAAAATCCGCAGGGGTTTCCCTGCGGAGGGTATACGATTCAGGTCGATGCCATCCGTTCGTTCACTTAAGCAAGCAGTCTCACAGACCACTCCCCAGAACCAACAACTGGATAACAAGACGCCTAACCATAAAAAATCCGCAGGGAATCACTCCCTGCGGATTTCGTTGGTTCTACTGTCCAACCAACTGCTAAGCCAAGACCATAGATCTATACAGTCTTTAACCGTGCATTGTCCGTGCGGGAGACAAGTCATTCTGCTGCTGAACCCATCCATTCATGTTCGTACGCATATAACATCGCCTCCTCCTAAAATTTCCTTTATCATACAAGTCCATCAATTGTCTGTCAAGGCGGCTACGAAACTTTTTTGAAATCTTGGTCAAGTTTCGTTTAGCGTACCTGATCCCAGCGCGTCCACATCTCACGCGGGTTCAATTCGTACATTTCCCGTTCCCTGTACATAAACTGATGCATAATCAGCTCACGCCGAATCGTTGCAAAATCCTCATGGTATTGCTTGATCCACTCGTTTAATTCACGTTCAGGATACATGCGGCCTGGCTCCAGCTTTTCTGCCAGCATCTGAAGTACGATCAATTTTTTCTTATACTGCGCAGGGATTTGGCGCAACTTGCCGTCCTTGGAAAAAAAATTGCGTAAGACCGATGCCTCCAGCGTTTCATTCAACTCTGACATCTCTTCCTCCCCCTCTCCTTTTTCGAAAATAAATCGCACCGTCGCCTCGGCATGCTGCCGGATCAATTCTGGATTCAGTGTAAAATACACCGTGTTTTTATCACGTCGTTCCTTAATCAACCCAGTCTCACGAAGTTTGGAAGCATGATGCGTAACAGTCGGTTGGGACAAATTCAGCTTTTTCGCCAAAGCTTGGCCATGCATCTCCCCACAGGACAAAAGAAGTAGTATCCGCATTCGCGTTGGATCAGCAAGTGCTTTATGATAATTGACCATTTTATCCAGTTGCATCGTTATTGCACCTCTTTTCACTAGTACATACTTGCTATGCAAACGAATTCAATCACATAAATTAGATATATATCTAATTATATGTTCACTAAATGTGGCTGTCAATCTTCACCGTCTGTCATCTTTTCTGAAAACGGCTGGATATTGTGTTCGCATTGCGGTAGGATTATTATTTGAAAACTTCTCACATACTGAGCGATTTGCTTCAATCCTGAGATCCGTTTTTAATCGTCAAAATAATGTTAACCCTACAAAACTGGCGTAATAAACCAATACAACTGGAGGTTCAACCAAATGCACGACGTAATCATTATCGGTGGCGGACCCTGCGGACTATCTGCTGCAATCGAATGCAGCCGCAGAGGTTTGCAAACTGTCATTATTGAAAAAAGCAACATCGTTCACTCCATTTTTCTGTATCCGACGAACATGCAGTTTTTTAGCACCGCTGAACTACTTGAAATCGGTGATATTCCATTCAGTACCCCTAATGACAAACCTTTTCGTCATGAAGCACTGGCGTACTATCGTAAGGTAGCCACTCATTATAACTTGAACATTCAGCATTATGAGGAGGCCCAGTCCATTCATCGCCAGGACGACGGTACATTTACGGTACACACCCTGAGCAAAGGAGAAATAACCAAAACGTATTCGTCACGCTATGTCGTTGTGGCTACAGGATATTTTGATCATCCGAACTATTTGGGCATTCCCGGGGAACAATTGGATAAAGTCACTCACTATTTCAGCGAAGCCCATCCCTACACAGGAACCCGGGTTGCAGTTATCGGTGGCAGTAACTCTGCGGTAGATGCTGCGATGGAATTAGTGCGGGTCGGAGCTACGATTGATATGGTATATCGTCGAAGCGAGTTGTCCCAATACATCAAGCCGTGGGTTCGTCCACTGTTTGACAGTATGGTACAAAAAGGGAAGATCACGCTGCATTTAGGCGCACGCATTACCGAAATTCATCCAGACCATGTCGTAGTCACTCCGCTGGACACTGAAGCATTCCGACTCGAAAATGATTTTGTACTGGCACTGACTGGATTTCACCCGGAACGAAAACTACTGGAGTCTGTCGGCGTTCATATGGCTGAAGATCTGGACAAACCAGAATTTAATCCTGCCACGATGGAAACGAACATCCCAGGTATATATGTCGCGGGGGTCATCGCTTCAGGCAGCAATGCCAATGAAGTGTTTATTGAAACAGGCCGCTGGCACGGGCGTCAAATCGCGGAGCATATCCAAAGCTAAATAAACGAAGGAGAACATCTGTATGGATTACAGCTCACTTATCTTACTGGTATTGGCTGGTCTTGGGATTGTTAGTGGCAACTCTACCGTGACTATTGCCATGGTTGTATTACTGCTGCTGCGGGTAACCAGCTTTCATTCTGCTTTCCCCTGGCTCGAAAAGTATGGCCTGACGATCGGAATTATTATTTTGACGATTGGGGTCATGACCCCGCTAGCCAGCGGTAAAATCAGCATCAATCAGGTGATGGAGTCCTTCCTGCACTGGAAATCACTGCTCGCGATTGGTATCGGAATTCTGGTAGCCTACCTTGGCGGCCGCGGAGTAACTTTGATGTCTGGACAGCCCATTATTGTGACAGGTCTACTGATTGGGACCGTCATTGGCGTTGCCTTCTTTAAAGGAGTTCCTGTTGGACCTCTAATTGCTGCCGGATTGCTTTCCTTGTTAATTGGCCGCAGCTAAATTCGTACAACAAATATAGGAATAAATGATAGCAATCTGCATGTCGGGCTGAATTCAGTCCCGCTTTGTGGTATACTCATATCGCATAATTTGGTAAATGCAGGAGGCTTGACCGATGTCTCGACAATTTGTAACGGAAGCTGTAATGGTGGCTATATACGGCCAACTTCTTACATCTCCCGCCCCTGTGGAATATATGGTGCCTTACACATCACTGCTAGAGCTATACGAATTCCAGGATAGCACAGAGCCGCTCATGGATAATCCTATGGACGATCAACATGTGAAGCGGAAGGTAAGCGAGTTGATCAGTTATTTTGAGGAACCGTTGAATCAGAAAAAAATTCGGCGTGCGCTTCAGATGCCTTGGGCCAAGAGCTTGCCTATTCTATTCGATGCCAATACATCACTCATTATCATTAATGCTGTTGATACAGCACATTACGGAGAATATTTTGATCCAATTGAGACTGAACTGGTGTTAACAGCTCAGCGTGAATCATTACCCATTCTGACGGATCAATTGGACTGGATCCACCGCATTATCGAAGCTTCCGTACCTGTACATGTGTACGACATTGATGATTTTGATTTTGCACTCGATGGCCCGATACTTAACAACCCTTAACATACGACATACCCGCCTTAACCACAAAAAAGCGGCGGAGCATCATGTACAGGTTCATCTCCTGTAACACGATACTCCGCCGCTTTTCATGTCCAAGAACAATTATTTGCACGCTATGATTGACAGTGGAGTACTAAGCTTGTCCATCCTCAACATAGGTATAAATAATGTCATCATGTTCCTCCAAATACTTAACTTCCAGATGATGGCCCTTGAGATACCAGTAATCCTGGTCCTCCATATAAAACGTAATGCCAGCCGCTTCATGCTGTAATACGGGGTGCTGCGGAGGCTCTACGGCAATTCCCAGAGAAAAGCCTGGATGCAACCCACCGCCAGAGCTATAGCGAACAAAAAAACGGATCGAATCTCCACGTTTCAAACCAAGCTCCTTAATATACCACTGTGCCGCAGGTTCAGTTACCTGTATGCTCATGCGCTATTCTCATCTCCTTATACAATGACGTCTGCTAACTATATCATAGCATTTTTTAGAATGACCACCAACCGTCCTAACCCAGCCAGTTTCTTGGACAAGCCATATACATTTTTTTGAAAAAGGTTTGACAATTCGCAAAAAAGGGTGTTAAGATTCAACCATACGAGATCCATTTTGAAATTTATTACCAATTTGAACGATTACTCATGTTAGAATGAACCCATTTTGAGGAAGAAAGGAGTGTTACCGGTGCTAAAATTTCCTATTGCATTTTACCCACATCTACAAACACAACAACTTCATACCGGAGCATCTCCCCTGTCGCATCCTTCAGAATTGGGCCATTCACGTTGTATGGTTTAATACGAGTGGCTGCCTGCGTTTGAGCAGTTTTTCAGTGGTGAGTGTGCTGAAAATACCTGCGCGCCATATGATATTGAGATTTAAGGCATATCGTCTGCGGACGGTATGCCTTTTTTGTGCCTGTTGTCGGATCTTACTTGTGGCAGCAAGCCCTGTTGTTTCTTCAAAATGGTACACAACTCTCGAATGAACTTGTCATGAAAGGATGGGATTCCTCTTGTTTTCAGTACTTAAAAATTTAAGCTGGTTTTTTAAAAGAGAACGAAGCCGATACTCCATTGGACTGTTTTTGCTGATAGCTGTTGGTGTACTGGAGCTTGCTCCACCTCGGCTGCTAGGTAGTGCCATTGATGAAATTGTGCGCGGTTCAATTTCCTGGTCCTCACTTTGGCATTATATTTTGTACATCATAGGCATTCTAGCCGTCATCTACTACATTACGTACATATGGATGCACAAGCTGTTTGGTGGTGCCAATCTGGTGGAGCGCTTACTGCGCACACGCTTTATGAATCATCTGCTGCGGATGACCCCTCCATTTTTTGAACGTAATCGCACTGGCGATCTGATGGCTCGGGCCACGAACGACCTTCGCTCCGTAGCAAGTACAGCGGGCTTCGGCATGCTGACACTGACAGACTCTACGGTCTATCTGAGCGTGGTATTAGTTGCCATGGGCACCCTAATCAGTTGGAAGTTGACACTGGCAGCTATCCTGCCCCTACCTTTTATCGCACTGGCTATGAGCATTTACGGTAAAGCCGTTCATGAGCGTTACACACTGGCACAAGATGCATTTGGTGATATGAACGATCAGGTGTTGGAATCCGTGGCTGGTATCCGGGTCATTCGCGCCTATGTGCAAGAGCGAATGGACGAAAAGCGTTTCGCTGATATTACTGACGATGTATTTCGTAAAAATCTGGCTGTCGCCCGGATGGATGCTCTCTTTGAACCGACGATCCGTTTATGTGTAGGACTTAGCTACGTCATTGGACTCGGGTATGGTATTTATCTGGTATTTCATAACGATATCACGCTAGGCGAATTGGTCTCCTTTAATATGTATCTAGGAATGATGATTTGGCCGATGTTTGCCATTGGAGAGCTGATTAACATTATGCAGCGCGGTAGCGCTTCCCTGGACCGGGTCAATGAAACTCTCGATGTCCAGCCAGACGTTCAGGATGCAGCTCAACCTGTTCCAGTAGACCGCCTCGAATCCATCAGGATGAAAGACGTTACCTTCCGTTACCCTACCTCTACTATTGACAATCTGTCACATGTGAGTCTGGAGCTCAAACGCGGAGAAACGCTAGGCGTCGTCGGTAGAACCGGCAGCGGGAAATCCACTCTGCTCAAACAGCTACTGCATGAATATCCGACGGGGAGCGGTGATATTTTAATCTCCGGCATAAGTTTGGAGGACATTGCAGTAGAACAACTACACAGCTGGATCGGCTACGTGCCGCAAGAGCAAATTTTGTTTTCCAAATCGGTGCGCGAGAACATTCAGTTCGGGAAACCTCATGCAGATGATGACGACATTATGGAAGCAATCCGTACTGCTGCCTTCGATCAGGATTTAGGTACCCTGTCTGACGGGCTGGATACACTGGTCGGAGAAAAAGGTATCGCTCTGTCCGGCGGCCAGAAGCAGCGCGTTTCGTTGGCACGTGCCTTTATCGGTGACCCGGATATTCTATTGTTAGACGATGCACTATCTGCAGTAGATGCCCGGACGGAAGCAAGAATTATTGACAATATCCGACGCAAGCGCTCGGGTAAAACGACCCTGATCTCCACCCACCGCCTCTCCGCTGTAGAACATGCAGACCGGATCGTCGTGCTGGAACAAGGACGCATTATTGAGGAAGGAACCCACAGCGAGCTGCTTCAGGCTGACGGATGGTACCGACAACAGTATGAACGGCAACAAGTGGAATCTGATCTGACCTCAGGGGAGGTATCCTAATGAAACCCAATATCGGCAAAAGACTATTCCAGTACGCACTGACGAGCAAAGCAGGCTTTATCGCCGCTCTCATCGCTTTGGCTATCGGAGTAGCCGCCGAGCTGGCTGGTCCCTTCATCGCCAAAACGATGATCGACGACCATATGCTCGCTATTGAAAAACCATTTTATGAAACAACTAGTGTGGACGGCACCGTAAGCTATGCGGGAACCCACTTTAAGCGTGAAGATCGCTTTGAGTCCGGGGAGACTAAAGGTCGTGAAGCGAGGATTTTACAAGTTGGAAAATCTTTCGTATTTGTGGATGGCTCGGTTCAAGTGGCTGACGGTAATCGCTCCTTTACGAACGGAACGCTGACTGTGACACGCGGCTCCGACACCTTTCGCTATGAAGCCAAGGCTCTGACAGCTGATGAACTGTATAGCTTTTACAAACCGGAAATGCCCGGTATCTTTCAGCTGATTGGTTGGTATTGCTTCTTCCTGGTTATTTCCATTTTTGCTGAATTTGGCAAAACATACTGGCTGCAATCCTCGGCGAACAAGGTCATTCAAAAGCTTCGGCTTGATCTCTACGCGCACATCCAGCGGTTGCCAGTTTACTTTTTTGATAACTTGCCTGCAGGCAAGGTCGTATCCCGTGTTACGAATGACACTGAGGCAGTCAAAGATTTGTTTGTGGCTGTGCTGTCAAATTTCACTTCAGGGATTGTAACGATGGCAGGGGTATATGTTGCACTCTTTCTGCTGGACTTCAGACTGGGTCTTATCTCACTGTTTATTGTACCGTTACTGATCTTGTGGATTGTATTGTACCGCAAGGTCGCCACCCGCTATAATACGATCATTCGGTCCAGACTCAGTGAGATTAATGCGATTATCAATGAATCGATTCAAGGGATGTCCATTATTCGCGTATTCCGGCACCAGAAACAAACGCAGCAAGAGTTTGAAGAATTGAATGATGACTACATGAAGCATCAGAATAAAATGTTGAATTTGAACGCCTTCACTTCGCACAATTTAGTCAACGTGTTGAGAAATCTCGCCTTTGCCGTCGTGTTGTGGTATTTCGGATCTGAGGCGCTCGGAACGACAGGTAGTGCTGTTTCACTAGGCGTATTGTATGCCTTCGTCGATGTGCTGGGACGACTGTTCCAACCTATGACGGGTATGGTCAACCAACTCGCCGTACTGGATACTTCCATCGTATCCTCAGGACGCGTATTTGAGTTGATGGACGAAACTGGAGAGCCAGTGACGGATGGCACGATGCCGCGCTACAAAGGTCAGGTGGAGTTTAACGACGTTTCCTTTGCCTACAAAAAGGATGATGTACTTAAGCATATCTCCTTTACAGCACAGCCCGGCCAAACAGTTGCCCTTGTCGGACATACCGGATCAGGCAAAAGTTCGATTATCAACCTGCTATTCCGGTTCTATGATCCGCAAAAAGGAACGATCACCATTGACGGAACGTCTGTCAAAGACATCCCTAAGCAATGGCTTCGCCATCATATGGGTATTGTTCTTCAAGATCCATATTTGTTCACAGGTACGGTAGCCTCCAATGTGAGTCTCGGAGACAGCCGAATCACGAGAGAACAGGTGAATAAAGCGCTGCATGATGTTGGAGCTGACAAATTGCTGGCCCATTTGCCGCAAGGATTCGATGAGCCCGTTATTGAGAAAGGTAGCACCTTATCAGCCGGACAACGCCAGCTTATTTCCTTCGCTCGTGCACTAGCCTTTGATCCCGCAATTTTAATTCTGGATGAAGCTACTGCCAATATTGACACCGAAACAGAAGCGCTCATCCAATCCGCTCTTGAGGTACTTAAGAAGGGACGTACGACCTTTATCATTGCTCACCGTTTGTCCACCATTCGCAGTGCGGACCAAATTTTGGTGCTGCATCGGGGTGAAATTGTTGAACGGGGTAGCCATGACGAGCTTATGGCCCAAGGCGGGCGTTACTTCCAAATGTATCAGCTCCAGTCGGGAACAGTTGCAACAGAATCCGATTCAATCTCTGCTACGCCTCCTGCGCAAAATGACTTACTTACTGGCAAAGTCAGCATTTAAAGCTAGAATAGCCCTATTGCTTAGGGCTAACGATGAACATTTGGCATGAAAAAACCAGCAAGTCTCCCCCACAAATTGGAGGCTCGCTGGTTTTATTTATATCTATAACGTATGGCTTGTAATTTTATTTAGCTACAGACGTGCCCGTTCCTGTGGGCGGAAGCACTGTTCCATCTACTGCTTTAAGCGTAACCTTATACTTACTGTCTACCATTGTACTTGTGTGGGTATCCGTAATGACCTGAATATTCATTTCCCCTGGCTTTGGACTAGTCAACTTGTAGTAAATTACTGCATTTGTATCATCTACGTAGTCGATGTGATCCACTTCAATGCCGTAACCTGGATTAGGTGCCTGCAAACGAGTAATTGTCACTTTGTTCTGCTGGTCATTCGCCTTCTCTATACTCATACTAATGTTATTTTGTTGACCCGGATCTGCAGGCTCAACCGGATTTTCAGGAGTGGATTCAACTGGTTTATGATTTTGCACAAATTCGGATGCGTTATAGACCATTTCTGCTGCCTCCATCCGGGTTACTTTACGATCCGGGTTAAAGTTGCTCTGTTCGTCCAATTTTGCAATTTTGGTCAACAGTAGGAATTGAATTGCTGCGTTTGATTCCTGATCTAGTTTTTTGCCATCCGCTACATTAATGTACATACGGACAGTTGGATATTCACCCGTTGCACTCACTGCTTTATACAGAATATTAGCAAATTGTTCTCTTGTCATACGAGTGCTTGGATCAATATCTGGTGACAAAGGGATTTGGTGTTGGGCTGCAATCCGATAGGACTGAGCATACCATGCGGAAGCCGGAATGTTTGCAAAGGAACCCGTTGTGAAATCAGGCATCACCTGAAGATCCATTGCACGAACAACCAAGTGTACTCCTTGTGCATACGTGAGCGTTTGATCCGGTGCAAATTTATCCTTGGTTATTCCTTGAATAATTCCTTTGTCCTGAAGTGAGTTTACGATCTTCTCCTGTTCAGCTCCCTTTATATCCAGAAAAGCAGAAGCCGACGTAGCCACTGCCAATGAGCAGACGACAAGCAGGGCAGCTGTCACACTTTTGTTCTTTTTCATGAGATACACCTCCATGTTTACTTTGCTTCTACACTTACCGACGCAATAGAATCATCAAATGTTTCAAATATACACAAATTGGTTACAAAACGGTGGAATTCCTGCGATTAGTGTACCCGTCTAACTCTTTTCTGCTCACAACATTTATGCATACCCAAAAGTGGCTGCAACAGATTAATCTTTTACAGTATTCCTTTAGAAGAGCCAAGTATGGGTAGCAGTCATCCCGCCAGCAAAAACTCGCTCCCTTCGTTCGCTTTGCTTACATCCGATTCGGTGCTTTCAGACCAAGAAGTTGCAGCGCGCATGCCAGAATATCCGCAGTTTGTTCCGCCAACTGAATACGCCATTGTCCACCATCGACAATCCTTTCCTTGGCGTAAAACCGGTTAAACGCCTGGGCCGTATCCAATGCAAATCTCGCAATTACCGAAGGCTCTAGTTGGCGAGCCGCACGTATCAGTTGCCCGTGATAGCGACCCAATTGCTTAAGCAGCGCCCAACCTGCGTCACCCAATATTTCATCCGATACGTCATTTAAATCACGAGAATGGCTATCTTGGACAAGGTCATTGTCGCTAGGGTTAGTGTTAACATCAACATCGGCGCGAGCGTGAGCTTTCTCCAGAAGGCTGCGTATGCGCGCATGAGTATACTGCACATAAGGCCCGGTCTCGCCTTCAAAGGTCAGCGCCTCCTCCAACGAAAAGTCCACTTCATTCAGCCGGTTGTTTTTTAAATCACCAAAAATAATCGCCCCAATTCCAACGTTCTCCGCTATTGCCTGTTGTTCCTGTAAACCAGGGTTCTTCTGAGTAATGATGCCTTGAGCACGCGCTACAGCTTCATCCAGCACCTCCTCCAGCTTCACAACCTTGCCACGTCTTGTGGACATTTTCTTACCCGCAAACCGCATTAATCCAAACGGCACATGCTCACATTGCTCCGCCCATGCCTCCCCTGCATGCTTCAGCACCGCAAACACCTGCTGGAAATGCAACTTCTGTTCTCCACCAACGACGTACAGCAACCGATCAGCCTTCATCACTTCATGACGATAAATCGCTGTTGCCAGATCACGTGTCGGATAAATGGTGGTTCCATCCTTTTTCAGAATAAGACACGGAGGCAGTTCCTCGTCTTCCAGGCGAACTACGAGCGCCCCATCACTTTCCTCCAACAATCCTTTTGCTCTTAATTGATCAATAACTGCCTGCATCTTATCATTGAAAAACTTTCTCCCAGCACATGGTCAAATGTAATGTTTAGACGCTGGTACATACGATCAAATTCACCCAGACTGATTTCAACAAAAAACTCCCATAGTTGTTGAGCCTCAGCATCCCCATGTTCCAAACGTCGGAACCACTCGCGCCCTTCATCCTCCAAAGTCGGATCATGATCGGCCTCCTGATGAAAACGCACATATAGCTTTAGCGATTCACCAATCGGATCATGTTGTAACTGCTCCTCATTTCCCCATCTTTTATAGGCCGCAATTTGCTTACCAAACTGTGTTCCCCAATCCCCAAGATGATTCACACTAATAGGTACATAACCTGTTTCACCAAGTATGCGATACAAGGCAGCACCGATAACCGTAGAGCGAAGATGACCGATACCAAACGGTTTGGCAATATTAGGCGAGGACATATCAATAACTACCCGCTGCCCGTTCCCGATATTAGGCCTGAGGAAATCAGCCTTGCTCAATTCAGCAAGCATAAGCGGAATATGAACCGATCGATCCAAGGTTATGTTTACATAGGCACCCGATGCTGAAGCGGTTAAACCTTCTTTATGGCCTACTAGTTCCGCCAATTCCAGTGCAATGTGCTGCGGAGACTTTCGAAACTTTTTAGCCAGCATAAAACAGGGAAACGCCACATCTCCCCATTCAGGCTGCGGAGGCACCTCAAATAAAGATAAAATTTCTTTCTCCTCCAAGCCCGTATGGGCTAATATCGCTTGAGCAGCAATCCTCATTAACATGATGATCTCTCTCCTTCTTTTTATAGAATCTAACAAAAAAAGCCCCCGCCTCTTGAAATCATTCAAGAGACGAGAACTTCAATATCCCGCGGTACCACTCTTCGTAAATCGGTTGTGCAGCTAAAGCTAACTACACAAATCGCGATTTCACTCCAATGACTAATAACGGTGTCTGCCGGGCTGATCTACTAGAAGTTCTGCTCGTTGGATCAACCGTCTCCCGGGTGCGCTTCACATCGGATCTCATACCGGCTTCCACCTCTTCCGGCTCGCTGTAATGATATGGCTTCGCTGCTACTCTCCCGTTCCATGACGTTAATTCCAATCATTATACAAACCTATTCAGTAGAAAGCAACCTTTTATTTCCTCTTCAGGCACTAGTTCCATATATGTAATTACACTGCCACCAATTGGCGGCAGGCCTGAACGCAACGACGGCAGGCTTCTGCACAATGTTTGCAATGATCATGGGAATGCTTGCTGCATTCAGCAGCACATACCTCACAGGCCTTGGAGCACAGCTCACAGATTTGCTCGGCAAAATCCGTTCCACGCTGCATCATTTGAGCAGCAAATCCGCATATTTCTGCACATTCCCTACTCACTCGAATACATTCACGCAGCATAGCTAAATCATATTCCTTCAAACTCGCTACGTAACATACATTGCAAGCGTTCATACATTCCAGGCAAGCATCCACGCATTGTTGGTATGAATGATTCATATTACATTACCTCCCAGTTGTTGACCCTGCTGTACTATTACCCGCTGTCCCTTGAGGTTAATCATTTGATGTGCGCGCTTTCAATAAAACAAGACAATACAATCCCGACTTATGTAAGGAAGTGTACTATATTCCAGTGTGCAAATGCAAGGATATTAATCACATGGATTTTTTAGCCCCTGTTTCTGACTTGCATACGCTCAGTCATTGCTCTATTGTAAAAAGTGTATGTCTAACCACCGATCAAGGAGTGAACATTTTAATGAATATGTCTTCTGTAGAGGAACACCGTCAGGAATCCCCCCAACAAGTGAATTGCATGGTCGTGACTGTCTCGGACACACGCACCGTGGAAACAGATACTGGGGGACGACTGCTCATGGATCTACTAGAAACCAATGGATATACAGTTGTTCGATATGTCATCGTCAAGGATGACTACGAAGGTATTCAGCAGTTAGTATCCGAAGCAGCGGCACAGGATGACATCGAGGCTGTTCTTTTGACAGGTGGTACCGGTATTTCTCCACGTGATACTACTTATGAAGCTGTCTCCTCTCTACTGGATAAGGAACTACCTGGCTTTGGGGAAATCTTCCGTTATTTAAGCTTTGCTGAGGACATTGGTTCAGCAGCTATCTTAAGCCGGGCTGTAGCTGGCACTGTGGGTCAGACAGCTGTATTTTCTATGCCTGGCTCACGCGGAGCCGTTCGTTTGGCAATGGAACGCATTATTGTCCCTGAGCTACGACATGTGATGAGAGAAATTTATAAATAAGCTCCTATTTCCTACATGCTCCAACACAAAGAGGCACCCCATGCATTCATGAGGTGCCTCTTCCAACTATTCTTTTTCTTCAACTTCGGGCTGCATATAGCTGTCGATCAGCTTTTGCTTTAGCTCCCATACCTTCTCGCTCAGATTTACACGATAAATTTCAGGGTTCAGCTTCCTCAAATATTCTGGCCAGAACAGTTTTAACTGTGAAGTATGGTAGGCACGAATTTCATCCAGCTCGGGAAGCTCATATACCTTCTGTCCATTTATAAAAATAGGCTCAAGCATCGGCACGGCTTCGTAATTTTCTACATACTTCTTCATATACGGATGCAAAGGGTTAAACAGCTTCAGGCGCTTACCATTACGCGGACGCTCTTCATCCGGAAAAGAAATATAATCGGATACAGCTCTCCCTTTCTTCTTATCCACAATGCGATATACATCCTTTTTGCCTGGTGTGGATACTTTTTCTGGGTTCCCCGAGATCTTAATCGTCGGCAGCATTTCGCCATCTACTTCACGCTCAACCAGCTTGTACACCCCGCCAAGCGATGGTTGATCCGAAGCCGTAATAAGCTGTGTTCCTACACCCCATACATCAATACGTGCCCCTTGGGCTTTCAGGTTAAAAATCGTATTTTCATCCAAATCATTGGAAGCTACAATTTGTACGTAATCTAAGCCTTCAGCATCGAGCATTTCCCGCGCCTGAATGGATAGATAAGCCAAGTCACCGCTATCCAGACGAATTGCATTCATACGCTTGCCCTGACTCTCTAGCATTTTTGCTGTCCGAATCGCATGAGGAACACCGCTTTCCAGCGTATCAAAGGTGTCTACCAGCAGTGTAACCTGGTCTGGCAAAACCTTCGCATAGACGTCAAACGCCTCCTGCTCCGTCATAAAGGTCTGCACCCATGAATGGGCATGTGTCCCCTTCGTCGGGATTCCAAAATGTTCGCCTGCCAGCATATTAGAAGTCGCGTCAAAACCAGCCACATAAGCTGCTCGTGCTCCCCAAATCGCTGCATCTGCCTCCTGCGCACGCCGTGTTCCAAATTCGAGCAGTGTATCGTCACTTGCCACCTGCTTGATGCGCGATGCCTTTGTCGCAATGAGTGTCTGATAGTTCATAAAATTCAGCAATGCCGTTTCGACAAGCTGCGTTTCCATAATCGTTCCTTCAACACGTACCAGAGGCTCGTTGGGAAAAACAAGGGCCCCTTCTTTCATCGAATGGACCGTTCCACCAAACTCAAACTGGCGAAGCGCCTCCATGAACATGGGATCGTACTTCTCCTCCTGTTCAGACAGGTAGCGAATGTCCTCTTCTGTAAACCGCAAATTTGAAATATAATTCACAATGCGTTCCAGACCCGCGAACACGGCATATCCATTACCAAAAGGGAGTTTACGAAAATACGCCTCGAACACAGCTTTACGCTGGTGACTTCCGTTCACCCAGTGGGCGTACATCATATTAATCTGATATTTATCTGTATGTAATGCGAGGCTCGTTGACTGCATTGTAATCATCCTCTCTGACTGTCTCCAGGTTTGTGGCGCTACCGCCTCATCTGCCCAGATTCAGCAATATCCGGCTCCATTTTGTTATCGGACATTGGTACACAAGCGTTAAGTTATTTTACTTCTTCTGGCGTAAAACCGTATCCTCAGCCGATCGTACCGCGGCTCCAAGACTTCCCTCAAAATGACCCAAAGCCCAATCATGTCCAGCTTGATTAAAGCTCGCCACAGCGTCCTTGTATACAGTAATAGCAAAACCTTTGTTATAAGCATCTACAGCCGTATGCAGTACACATATATCCGTACACACACCAATCAGATGAACTTCCACAATACCACGTTCACGAAGCCTGAGTTCCAGATCTGTGCCCGCAAAAGCACTGTACCGTGTTTTATCCAACCAGTAGATAAGATCACTTTGTTGCTCATAGAGGCTATGGAGCTTGCCATACAAATGTCGTCCGTTGGTTCCACGTATATTATGTGGAGGAAACAGCTTGCTCTCCGGGTGATAAAGGTCGTTCTCCTCATGCAAATCCACAGCCATGACGACAAAGTCCCCTTGATCTACATATGCCTGCGTAATTGCTGCGATCCGTTCATCCAACTCAATCGCAGGTTGTCCTACAGGCAAACTACCGTCCACAAAATCTTTCGTGTAATCAATCACAATTAGTGCTTGCATCGTACGGTCAGCTCCTTATCCTCAAAGTGAAATTGTACGTTCTATGCGTGACCTATTACATTAGACGTTACGTGTAGATAGATAAACGCGGTACTCTGTCACTAAAACGGTACAACTGTGCCGGTCTTTGTGAATACTGGTTGGAACTGAGCGGTTTGCCGTTCTCATCACGCACCTCTTCCAGAATTCCCTGTCTGCTACGAGTCGATGTTATTTTGCGAATAAAGTTTGGCTCTTCGAAGTCCGGTACGACACTCTGTATCACCTGATATAATTCACCCAGTGTAAAATGTAGCGGTAAAAACTGTTTGGCGATCGTCGTCTGAAGCATCTGCAACTGAATTTTGCGATAAGCATCTACTATGATATCCCGGTGATCGAATGCCAGCTCCAATTCCTCCAACGCTTCGCGGATTGTGAATAGCCCCACCTCGGAAGCATCATCGGCCGCCTGACGCTGTTCCAACATCCATTCTTCTACCAGCGCAAAAAATGCATGCGATATGATCCAGCCGCGCGGATCACGTCCCGGTCCACTATATACACCCAAATACTCCAGATGCCCGCCGTCCACACCCGTTTCCTCTAACAGTTCCCGCTTGGCAGCTCCATACATGGATTCATCTTCCTGACAAAACCCTCCAGGCAACGCCCAGCGTCCTGCAAACGGCCAACTGCGGCGCTTGATGAGCATCACTTTCAGCTCCCGAATCGGCAATGTCTTTGTTACCGTCTTGCGCTCCCGCTTCGTTAAGGTAAACATAACGATATCCGCCGGAGCTCCATCTGGAGTGCGGTATTTCTTAATGTTATACGACGCCTTTTGCGCCTCTTCGTTTATACGATTGCTATCCATTGGCATCACCATATTATATCGTTTTGATAAATTCATTATGACATAATAAAAATTTTTGTCAAGCGTCAGGCCTTACCTGAATCACTTGCTTGTATACGTAATACTCGGAAGGTTGCTGTAGATGTAGACCCAAGTGTGCCTTCACTATCCCTTACTTCCGCCTCAGTGGTTATAGTCCGACCTCCCTGATGAAGAATCCGCGCCCTAACCTCCAGTCGGCCTTGCCTCATGGCTGACAAGAAATGAACATTCAGGTTCGTCGTTACACATGGATCCATATTTCGTGAAGCCATACTGACCATCCCCATCGCCTGATCCATCAATGAAGTAAGCACACCCCCATGGACAATACCCATCACATTGGTATGCTCTTGTTTGGCTTCCAAAGCGATCTGTACCTCGTTTGCATCAGCTGCAATCAGCTCACACCCTAAATACTCCCAAAAAGTATTATTTTCGCCCTCTAGCATCTTACCGAACTTATCCATTCCCTTGCTTCCATCCCTTCTATGTTGTCCCATTTCTCTTGATGTCTTATAAATATATACGATGGCAAATTGCTTTCGAAAAAAAGGCGTGGAAGCTACGCCTCCACACCATAAATTTCATTAATCACTGCAATTCGACGAGGAAGTACTTTTTCCCTCTTCAACGTTCACCTTCTCAGCAACGGTATCACGAATCGCCATGATCACCATTTGCAGTAGCTCATTAATTTCCACCTGACTCTGCTGAAACTCCGTTACAATTGGAATACCATCAAGTTCTTCCTGTAGCTCCTGTAGCTCGGCCTCTATTTTGGCAATCATTTTTTGATTTTTTAAGGATTCAAATGCAACAATTTCCTTTTGCTTCTTTTTCATCGTTGCAATCAGTTGCTGAATGCGCCCATGATCCTGAATCTTTTCTTCTGCTTTCCGGAATACCTGTACTTCCTCACTGCTACCCAAAATACCTGCTAATTCTTTGGCTTTTGCCAATATCATTTCGCGATTGACCAAATGATCATGCTGGCGCGCCGCCGATTGAAGTTCTGTTTGTTGCAACCGCTCCTCTGTCATTGTCCATCGCTCCTTTTCTCACTTAGACGGCCCTGCACACAACCTTACTCAGACCGCATGCAACCCGCTAGAATATTCTTTTATCCGTTAACTGCTACAGCCGTTTCAACCAGATCACCTTTGATGTAAAAGGTCATAGGTTCCGTAATTTTCACTTGAACAAAGGAACCAATCAGGTCCTGAGAACCCTCAAAATGTACAAGCTTATTGGAACGGGTCCGACCGGCAAGCACTTTGCTGTCATTTTTGCTCTCGCCTTCCACCAACACTTCAACCACTTCGCCACGCAATCGACTATTAAAGCGAAGGCTGTTTTGGTTCACCGCAATGTTCAGACGCCGGAGACGCTCTTTTTTGACCGACATAGGCACATTATCTTCCATCGAAGCAGCTGGCGTACCTTCACGTGGTGAATAAATGAATGTGTAGGCAAAGTCATAGCCGACCTCGCGCACCAAAGATAGAGTATCTTCAAACTGCTCGTCTGTTTCGCCCGGGAAACCTACAATGATATCCGTTGTCAGAGAAACATGCGGAACAGCTGCTTTAATCTTCGCTGCCAGTTCCAGAACACGCTCACGGGTATATTTTCGGTTCATTTTCTTCAATATATCCGTATTACCGGATTGAACAGGCAGATGGATATGCTCCACCAAATTACCACCCTTACCGAGCACTTCTACCAAATGGTCATCAAAATCACGTGGATGTGATGTTGTAAAACGTACACGCGGGATATTGATTTTGCGCATATCATCCATCAGATCCCCGAATCTGTAATTCAAATCTTTCAAATCCTTACCATAAGCGTTAACATTCTGCCCCAGTAAGGTGATTTCTTTAAAACCTTGACGTGCCAAATCCCGTACTTCAGCGATAACATCCTCTGGACGACGGCTTCTTTCCTTACCACGTGTAAAGGGAACAATGCAATAGGTGCAAAATTTATCACAGCCGTACATAATGTTCACCCAAGCCCGCATACCCTCGCGCTTCTTCGGCAAGTTTTCGATAATGTCGCCTTCCTTAGACCACACTTCGACCACCATTTCTTTGCTAAAGAGTGCTTCCTTGACGAGCTGAGGCAGACGATGAATATTATGGGTACCAAAAATCATATCGACAAAACCGTGTTTTTGCATAATCCGGTTAACGACGTTCTCTTCCTGTGACATGCAGCCACACACGCCGAGCAGCAGTCCTGGCTTTTCTGTTTTGAGATGCTTGAGGTGACCCAGCTCGCCAAACACTTTATCCTCCGCATTTTCACGGATAGCACAAGTGTTTAGTAAAATGATGTCTGCTTCCTTCCGATCCTCGGTTGATTGGTAGCCCATTTGCTCCAGCAAACCTTTTATGGTTTCGGAATCATGCTCGTTCATTTGGCAACCAAATGTGTATACGATGTAATGCTTTCCCTCACCGATATGCTTTAGCTCATCCGGGACTGCGTTATCATATAATACCTGTACATCCTCTTTACCGCGTTGCTTTTCTTTTCTATGGTTCGGCTCCGCCATAATGTTGATTTCACGTCCGCGAATACGGATCTTTTTGCTATGCTCATCTTCAGAAATAATCTTCGCATCCGAGAAATCAAAATATTTGGAGTAATCTTTTGTTTTCTTTTCCATTCCTTAGTCACTCCTTACACCATCTATTTCACGAGCTAATTTGTGATTTTACTGTATCTTTAGGCATGGGTAAATTTATTTTAAGTTCTAAAAAAACCTTTAAAAAAGGCATTACACTAAATTATAGCATGATTTATAGGCCATCGCCATAGATCAACCGCAGATACCATTGAGTGCAAAGTGAACTCATGTTCTTTTTGTACATAAGTGAAGTATTTGTGAATTATATAGTATGTAAAAAGCCCGATTCTTTTGCAAGAATCGGACTCTTTAAGCCTTCCGGCATTTAAATCGTGTATATTAGTCTACGATTTCAGCGTTGTCACCGTTTTTCACACCGGCACCGTTCGCTTCATCTGTATCAATGTGCATATCCAAAGCAAAAGAATCGGACACACGTGCAAGAACATTTTCAAATACAAGACCACGTTCGCCGCCAACACGTACTTTCAGCAACTGCTTGTCCTTAATGTCCCATTTAGCTGCATCAGATGTATGGAAATGAATATGGCGGGCTGCTACAATCACGCCTTCTTGCAGTTCCACTTCACCTGCTGGTCCTTTTACTGTGATTCCTGGTGTACCATCAATGCTACCCGATTCGCGTACAGGTGCTTTTACACCAATAGCAAAGGAATCAGTGCGAGAAATTTCCAACTGGGAAGCGGGACGAGCAGGTCCCAAAATGCGAACCTTATCAAATTGGCCCTTAGAACCAATTACAGCTACCGTTTCATTTGCGGCAAATTGTCCTGGTTGGGACAAAGGTTTAAATTCGGTTAATTGATAGCCTGCTCCGAACAAAATTTCAATATGCTCTTGAGTCAGGTGAATATGACGGGCGGAAACGCCGACAGGTACGATTTTACTCATCGTGTGGTCACTCCTTTTTCTCTATACAATACTTTACACATCCATGCTATTATACTCCTATTTTGCCAAGAAAGAAAAGAAGAGCGTATAAAGTTCCCTTTTTCGCCCCAATCATCGTTAAATATCATCCCTATAAATCAGATCAAATCGTCGTTTTAGCGAACAGGAGAAAGAAAACCATGATTTCAGCTACAATGAGATGAGGGGGGACGACAATAAATATATTAAGGATAAACAGGACACAGAGTATTCCAGTTAAGAAAAAAATGACTCTGAGACGGGGTTTAAGATGACTTAATCTGTACTGATGAAATACCAGTAAAACCGACAAAAAGTAAATAAAAACAGAAGCAAAGGTAAAGCAAAGCACAAAGATATAGTCTACTTGTCCCAAAAACAAGAGCTGAATCGAAGCAGCTAGCATGCTAAGGGAAAGATAAATAAACAAATGACCATAAATAATAGTCTGTCCTGCTGATTGTTTTGATTTATCTACGCGCTTCTCCATATTCTCAAAATATTGCCACCAGATTGCGATGACTAATATAAAAGCCAAAGCGGCAAATACAACGGAAGAAACCGTAAAATGATCGGATTGTAAAACAGAAAGCATACTTATCACAGATTCGCCAAGCAGAATTAAGGTGAACTGTGCAAATCGTTCTAAAAGATGCTCCGTATGGATTGGTGTGATCACCAACTTTTTACGACCAATCAAAGGAACGAGGATATCAACAGCTATACCGGTATATAAAATCAAATATCGAACCCAAGAGTCAAAGAAAAGGGAGAAACTAGAGATGACTATTCCAATCCAAAAATAGGTTCCGAAAAAACGAGCTGTTTCCTGTTTATGAGCCGTTTCTTTGGGCGCCGAAAGTAAATATTGAACGACAGTTAAACCTCTTAACCCAATATAGCCAACAAAAAAAGATACATAATACGCATCAAAATCTATATTCAAACTGGCAGTCATGATTAACACGAAAAACAATTGCAGGATCATAAAGATTCGATGCGTTATACTGTCTTGACCAAAACGGTTGTTGTAGACAGTTTGCCCCACCCAAGCCCACCATATCGGGATAAAAATCATAATGAACTTCTCCATATGTTCCCACGAGATACTACCATGCTCAACATGTAGTAAAACATGAGTGGCCTTAGAGACAGCAGCTACGAATAGTAAGTCATAAAAGAGTTCAAGCCAGGTAACCTTTTTTATTAACATTGTGTAATGGAGCCCCCTCTGGTATAGCGGTGCAGCATGGTGCACCATCAGTCTCGCTCCATTGTCTGCCGTATTTCTGCAAATATTATTTAAAATCTAAGATACTTCTCATTATTTCGTAATCGTTCTCGCTTTGTCAAGAGTGTTCGCAGCCAAAACATCCCCTTAAATAGCTATTTAAGAAGACATTTTAGAAGGCAGATTCGTTTGCAGGTATTCCAGGGCATGACCTCCCAGCCATCCTTTGACTAGCTCCTCAGGGTAATGCTTCAGCAGCAGTTCTGCAAAAGCCGGATATTTCCCCGAGTGTTCCAAGCCTTGCACATGGTGCTCGATACCGTCAAAATCAGAGCCAAACATCAAATGCCTTTCGCCCCCTAATGAACAAATATGCTCAATATGCGGTAGCAGATCCTCAGCAGTTACTGTATCCTGCTCTTTGAGAAACATGGTGACGAAGGTCAAACCAATCCGTCCGTTACGGGCGATCAGTGCACGAATCTGTTCATCCCGCAGATTACGAGGATGAGCACATCTCGCAAAGACATTCGAATGCGAGGCGATGGGCGGTAGAGTAGCCTCCTCCAGCACCTCCCAGAAGCCCTGTACGGACAGATGCGACACATCTAACAGCAGTCCCAGGTCATTACAGCGATTGACCAAATCGCGCCCCTTGCTAGTCAGCCCGCCACCTCTATGTTCCATAATGCCGTCAGCTGCCCAGTTCGCATAATTCCATGTCAGCCCAATCAATCGTATTCCCATGGCATAGCATAATTCTGCATAAAAAGGGTTCCCTTCCAGCGCATCTACCCCCTCCAGTGAGAGCAAAGCCCAAGGTGCCCATATATGATCCGTCCCATTACCATCCAAATACGTTATCTTTTCCGTGCGCTTCTCTTCTCCTGCCTGCTTTACTTGCTCTTCCTGATGCACTGCGGACGCATTTTTCCACATTGCCAAGTCTTCCTTCCACAGCAATGGTCTCAACCCACCGGAGATAGAGGTAACATGCTGCCTGAACAGCTCAATTTGACGTACCACATGCTCAAATCTTGGTGTGCCTAATACCTGTGAAATATATATAGCAAACGTTTGCAACTGCACGTTACCTTCTAGCAAACGTTCTTTTGTGACATCAAGCGATGGATGACTGAAATCGATCTGCGCATCGAGCTGCATTTTACATAACACATCACAATGAAAGTCAACAACTGGCCAATTCACTTTTAGCTTATCATTCATGCATCTTACCTCCATTTATAGATTGAAGCACCACAAATTTATTTTAAAAATCATAGTAACAGACTCACAATGCAAAAAAGCCCGTTTACAAATCGTAAACAGGCTCAGGCAACTTACATTTATTATCTTGGCTCTACAATCAATTTGATCGCAGTCCGATCTTCTCCATCAATAACAATGTCTGTAAAAGCAGGAATACAAATCAAATCCACTCCGCTTGGTGCGACAAATCCCCGGGCAATGGCTACCGCTTTAATGGCTTGGTTTAGTGCACCCGCTCCAATCGCCTGTAATTCTGCATTTCCGCGTTCACGCAGTACTCCTGCGAGTGCGCCTGCAACTGAATTAGGATTGGATTTTGCTGATACTTTTAATACATCCATAGTAAGTACCTCCCCTGGGAATGATGATGGTTTGATTCCACTATTAGATGTTATTCGAGGGTCAGCAAAAAATTCCTGCTTTTTGGTGACAGTTTTCCTTATTCTTTCCTTAAGCAGCTTACAAAAAAGTTAATCCATCCGCCATTCATCTTCTTTGAGTCTGATTTTCTGAATTTTGCGGGCTTTTCCATCGTTATCATTCAGCTCTACGCTGATGGCATGGAAATGCCATTTGCCCATGTCCACTTGAAAACGCACCGGAAGCTGGGTCTGGAATTTCTGTAACACAGCCTCTTTCTGCATTCCAAGCACTCCCTCATAAGGACCTACCATTCCCGCATCTGTCTGATACGCAGTTCCTTGTGGCAAAATTGTATCGTCATTGCTCTGTACATGTGTGTGCGTACCTACCACGATTGAAGCACGTCCATCCAAATGCCAACCCATAGCGATTTTTTCCGAGGTTGCTTCGGCGTGAAAATCAACTAGGATATGTTTATGTTTTTTGCGCAACTCATCGACAATTTCATCTGCTGCACGGAATGGATCGTCAATAGCTGGCAAAAAGGTTCTACCTTGCAGATTAACAATAGCCAGCTCCTTACCTCCACCCTTTACAACGGTATAACCTCGGCCCGGTGTTCCTGGTGGAAAGTTAGCCGGGCGAATGATCCGTGGCTCATCATCTATAAAATCAAATATTTCCTTATTGTCCCAAGTATGATTTCCCATCGTAATCCCATGGACGCCCCAATCAAAAAACTCTCTGGCGATAGCAGGGGTTATGCCTCTTCCCGAAGCTGCATTTTCTCCGTTCACGATAATAACATGCGGATTGTATTTTGATTTGAGCGAAGGAAGATTTTCCCTCAGTGCCTTTCTGCCTACACTGCCGACGATGTCTCCAATAAATAATACGTTGATAGAAAGCCCTCCCTAGTCTGCCTTACATAAATGAAAAGTGGCCCTACAAACAGTGGCCACTTTTCATTGAAATGCTTTTATTTTGCGTATTCTACCGCACGGGTCTCGCGAATAACAGTAACTTTGATATGTCCCGGATAGTCCAGTTCATTCTCAATCGTTTTCGTAATATCGCGGGCCAGTCGGAATGCTTCCGCATCATCAATTTTCTCTGGCTGTACCATGACACGAACTTCGCGTCCGGCTTGAATCGCGTATGATTTTTCAACGCCTTCAAAAGATTCGGAGATGCGTTCCAGCTTCTCAAGACGACGGATGTACGTCTCTAGCGTTTCACGCCGCGCTCCCGGTCTTGCTGCTGATAGAGCATCTGCCGCCCCAACCAGCATGGCGATCACTGAAGTCGCTTCGCAGTCGCCGTGATGTGAAGCAATGCTGTTGATGACGACCGGGTGTTCCTTGTACTTCTTCGCCAGTTCCACGCCAATTTCAACGTGCGATCCTTCCACTTCGTGATCCAGCGCCTTCCCGATGTCATGCAGCAATCCTGCCCGTCTTGCCAGTACAACGTCTTCGCCCAGTTCCCCGGCCATTAGACCTGTCAAGTATGCAACTTCCATCGAGTGCTTTAATACGTTCTGTCCGTAACTCGTACGGAACTTAAGACGTCCCAAGATCTTGATCAAATCCGGATGTAAGCTATGCACGCCCACCTCAAAGGTGGCCTGCTCACCATATTCACGGATTCGTTCGTCCACCTCTTTACGGGATTTTTCCACCATCTCTTCAATACGAGCCGGATGTATCCGTCCGTCCGCTACGAGCTTTTCAAGCGCAGTACGCGCAATCTCTCTACGAATCGGATCAAATCCGGACAAAATAACAGCTTCCGGCGTATCATCAATAATGAGGTCAATTCCTGTAAGGGTTTCAAGTGCACGGATATTACGGCCTTCGCGCCCGATAATCCGGCCTTTCATTTCTTCGTTCGGCAATGTGACGACAGAAACCGTCGTTTCTGCTACATGATCTGCCGCACAGCGTTGGATGGCCAGTGTGATGATTTCACGAGACTTTTTGTCCGCTTCTTCTTTGGCCTGCTGTTCAATTTCTTTAATCATCTGAGCTGTTTCATGACGAACTTCCTGCTCTACGTTGGTCAGAATAATACTTCTTGCATCCTCCATCGTCAGATTGGAAATACGCTCCAACTCAGTTACCTGACTCTTGTAAATCAAATCAATTTGCTGCTGGGTTTCATCGATTCGTTTCTCTTTGTTGGCCACCTGTTCTTCTTTGCGTTCCAGCGATTCCAATTTTTTATCCAGCGATTCTTCTTTTTGCAGCAATCTTCGTTCCTGTCGTTGAATTTCATTGCGACGTTCACGAGTTTCTTTTTCAGCTTCGGCACGGATGCGGTGAATTTCATCTTTCGCTTCCAATACCGTTTCCTTCTTCAGCGCTTCTGCCTCTTTTTTCGCGTTCTCCACGATTTGCGCGGCAGCTTCTTCCGCACTGGAGATCTTAGCTTCTGCAATAGATTTGCGAATAAAATAACCAATCCCGAACCCAAAGAATAACGCGGCTACAGCAACGAGAACGAACCAGATCGCAGTCATCATACTGTTCACCTCCCCGTTGGTTCCTCCAAGGCATTCCTTGGGACTTTTTGCAATTGTCACATTTACTTTGATCGTCAAACTAAGATAACGACACAAGGTCGTTTCATTTCATATGCACATGCTTTCACATGTACAATTCCGCCTGGCATAGCGGCATCACTTGTTATTTGGCGATGAGAACTCACCGGTGGATTCCGCTTTTTTGGAAGGAAAAAGGGCGTTCCACAAGTATCGTTTCATATATATTTTATTATTTGACAAATGGCATTGTCAAGGGAATGCAAACATTAGTAGAGTACCATGCAGCTTTCCATGTAATAACTAGCTCATCCTATCCGTTCATACTAGCCCAAGGTTCAGCAGCCGTTTGGCAATTATTCCTCCCACTGCAACAATTCCTCGTCATCTGAAGCAGCGTCATGCTCGGCCGCAGTGAGATGATTGACCACTCGGCGTGTCATATCCCCCGAATATCCGCGTCTCATGAGAAAAGGGTAGGTTTTCCTTTTTTTCTCCGTTATATCACCACGTACCTGATTCCATTTCTTACGTCCGATCGTCAAAGCACTCTCCCACTCCTCATTATCGGTGATTTCACCTAACGCTTCCCCAATAGAGGCTTTAGAGATGCCTTTCTGACGGAGTTCTTGCCTAACCCACATCTTCCCCTTACGTTGGCTAGTTATACGCTGCCTTGCCCATTGGCGGGCGTACAAATCATCATCCACGAGTTGCTCCCTTTCCAGTCGGACCATTACTTCGTCAATAACAGACTGATCCAGTTCTTTTTGCACCAAACGCTGGGCAATTTCCTGACGTGTGCGAGGCTTTCGCCCCAAATATCGAAGCGCGAGTACATAGGCCTGTTGCTTTTCATCTGCCAGAACAATATCTTCCAGTTCTTTTTTGACGAATGACGTTCCTTTGAACATATTGTACTTGATCATTACATCTTCTAATACAGACAATGAATACGGGCCAAAATGAATGATATAGCGTCCACGTTTGCGTCCCTGTCCCTGCTCTACCCTAGTAATCATCAATTCCTCATGATCCGGAAAAAGAGAAATCTCTTGTTGCTTATTTGCTTCCGCAGAATATTCATCTTCATCGTCCAACTGCAATATGTTTCCCTCACTTTGAAATTCACGAAAGCAGTCTTTGGACAACTGCTACGCAAAAGTTAGATTCCGCTGACAAAGCAGCTTTAATTGATGCAAAAATGCCCTGCACAACTGTGCAGGGCATCAGAATCATGCTATTCAACCGGATTGTGCCATAACCCTGGCTCCAGTTCACAAATCAGGATTCACCAAGCTTTATTCAAGCTCCAACAATTCCTGTTCTTCCTTGGCTTGCTGTGCCAACTCTTCTTCTGTAGGCGGAGCAACCGTCGTAATCAAATTGCTTGCCACCCGAATTTTTTGCTCGATCGTACTAGCAATGTTCGGATTTTCCTTCAAAAATTGCTTCGCATTCTCACGTCCCTGACCAAGGCGCTCACCTTCGTAGGAATACCAAGCTCCACTCTTGTCGACAATGTCATGCTCCGTACCGATATCGATCAAGCTACCTTCTTTGGAAATGCCCTCACCGTACATAATGTCCACTTCAGCCTGACGGAATGGAGGGGCAACTTTATTCTTCACGACTTTAATACGTGTGCGGTTACCCACAATGTCGTTACCCATTTTCAAACTTTCAATACGACGAACATCCAAACGTACCGTAGAGTAAAACTTCAAGGCACGTCCACCTGGTGTTGTTTCAGGGTTACCGAACATAACACCTACTTTTTCACGTAGCTGGTTAATAAAAATAGCAATAGTTTTCGATTTGTTAATGGCTCCAGACAGCTTACGCAATGCCTGCGACATCAGACGTGCTTGAAGACCGACATGGGAATCTCCCATTTCGCCTTCAATCTCTGCCTTCGGCACAAGTGCCGCTACGGAGTCAACAACTACAATGTCTACTGCTCCACTACGTACAAGGGCTTCGGCAATCTCAAGCGCCTGCTCTCCTGTATCTGGTTGCGATAGTAACAACTCATCAATATTGACACCCAGCTTGCTTGCATACGACGGATCAAGCGCATGCTCGGCGTCGATAAAGGCGGCTTGTCCGCCTGTTTTTTGCACCTCTGCGATAGCGTGAAGAGCTACTGTCGTTTTACCGGATGATTCCGGTCCGTATATTTCAATAACCCGGCCTCTTGGAAAGCCGCCCGTTCCTAACGCAATATCCAAAGCAATCGAACCACTGGGGATCGTTTCCACTTGCATGTGGGTAGACTCACCCAACTTCATAATGGAACCTTTACCAAATTGCTTTTCTATTTGACGGAGCGCCATATCCAGCGCAGCACGACGATCTGACAATAAACTCACATCCTTCATTGTTTGTACTTTAATAATACCTTGTTTTGACACGCTTGCCAAGCATTTTTTCGAACATACATTCGTTTTTTTATTCACACAGCTCTCTTCTGTAATTACACCTGTCTCTTAAAACAAAAAAAGAACCGCTGGCAAAAGGCTTTGCAACGGTTCTTCCGATAAGGTGATTATATCATGAATATCTATCTAAAACAACTCTACGACCCACACTGTACATAGATGATTAAGAGAGTTTCTCGTTCTCTACCAGCCTGCGCCACAATCTGTACAGAATCGCTTTGACTGATCGCAGTCGGATTGTTTCGCGGTTACCACTCAGTCTCAGTTCATGTACTTCCGTTTCCTTGTCGCGTTCAGCAATGCCAATATACACTAGACCGACTGGCTTACGTTCGGAATACCCAGGTCCGGCTACACCAGTAACTGAAAGTCCAAAATCGCTGTCCATGATCATTCTCGCCTGCTCTGCAAGCACAAGGGCCACTTCCTTACTCACTGCACCTGGCGCTTGATCCCCCTCTAAATAATCACAAGGCACGTTGAGTAATTTCATCTTCATTTCATTGGAATAGCACACGATGCCACCTTGAAACATAGTAGCACTGCCAGGTATAGAAGTGAGGTGTTCCATCAGCAGTCCACCTGTACAGCTTTCTGCCGCACTCACAGTGAGTCCGCGATTGGCCATTAGATCTACGATAACCTTCTCCAGCGTAACATCTTCGCTTGCATACATAAATTCCGAAAGACGCTGCTGAATTTCTACTTCCGTAGCCGTCAGCTTAATCAATGCTTCACTTTCGCTGGCCGCCTTGGTGGATATACGGATCGTGACTTCCCCTTCCTTGGCATAAGGAGCAATCGTGGGGTCTGTCTGGGATTGGATCAGATCTAACAAACGGGTTTCAAGAGCTGACTCACCAATCCCTGCAAATTTTAGCATTTTTGAATAAATTGGCATTTCCTCACCGCTCAATGCCTGCTGAAGCAACCAAGGTTTGGCCTGGTTTGCAAACATCGGTTTGAGTTCCTTAGGAGGTCCAGGCAAAACTACATAAAATTTACCATCCTGTGCAATTGCGTCGCCCACAGCTAGCCCTGTCTCATTTTCAAGCGGAGTAGCACCTTCAATAGAAAGCGCCTGCCGGCGGTTATTTTCGGTCATTTCTACCCCACGGTTACGAAAAAATTGATCTAGCTTGTCCATTGCAAGACGATCTATGTGCAATTTTCGCCCCAATACAGACGCTATCGCATCTTTCGTCAAATCATCCTGGGTCGGTCCCAGACCGCCAGAAAATAAAATAATATCCGCACGCTTCTGAGCAATTCTTATGGCTTCCTGAAGCCGATCTATGTTATCGCCAACCACAGTCTGAAAATATACATCGATTCCAATTGTAGCCAACTCTTGTGACAAATATTGAGCATTTGTATTCACTATTTGTCCGAGCAATAACTCTGTTCCTACCGCAATTATTTCAGCTTTCATCAATTCTTCCTCCTGTACTGCGAATATGATGGGAATTATATAAAGAAACAGCAATAAGTTTAGTCCCTATTGCTGTTTCCATAAAATTTATACTGTTAAACCTTGGAGGAGCTCAGCAAATGGATATTTTTCACGAAATAATCAATACCCGAATAAATGGTGATCAACACCGCTGCCCATATCGCTATTAAATCAAACGGTATACCAAGAAAAACAAACGGGAAATTATTAATGAGCAGCGCTACTATAGCAACAATCTGAATGATCGTCTTTAATTTGCCCCAATTGCTTGCAGCAACCACAGACCCATCCAGCAAGGCAATCTGACGCAGCCCCGTAACCGCAAACTCACGGCTAACAATCACAACAACAATCCACGAATCAATTTTCCCCATTTCTACCAAGGAAACCAAAATGGCGGTTACCAAAAGCTTATCAGCAAGGGGGTCCAACAGCTTGCCCAAATTGGTGACCATATTATTTTTACGTGCCAAATACCCGTCAAGACCGTCCGTGCTGGCTGCTACAAGGAAAATGATAGCCGCAATCAGCTGATTATACGGCAGCTTGAAAGCTCCGATCTCAATCGGTGGCGGATAAAAATCAAAGTCCACCAGCAAAGCCAGCATCATCACCGGGATAAGGCAAATCCGCGTTATTGTAATTCTGTTGGGTAAATTCACAACACACTCTCCCCTGATTATCGTACTTGATTACAAATGGCAGTTTTCGGATTAAATTCAACCCTATGTAAATCGCTTTCGGCGAGCGCTATACACCTGAATTGTCTGCATTTTCGTTACAAGTATAATATGGCGCAAAACGCATGTCAAAATAACCTGCCGCACATCAAGCAACGTTTTTCCTGCAAAATATATGAGGGAAAACGTCTTTATTTCATGTTTGTAAATTGAAGCTCCAATGGCAAATCAGCTTTACGTAGCAATTGAATGATCGCCTGTAAATCATCCCTGTTTTTCCCGGTCACCCGGATTTGATCACCTTGAATCTGACTTTTAACTTTTAGCTTGGAGTCCCGAATAAGAATGTTAATTTTCTTGGCATTATCCTGATCAATTCCCTGCTTCAGCGAAAGACGCTGACGCACTGAACCTAGAGAAGCGGGTTCCAATTTGCCATACTCCACATTTTTGAGGGACAGACCTCGTTTAGCCATTTTAGACTGCAAAATATCAATCACCGCATTCAGCTTGTATTCGTCTTCCGATGCAATCGTAAGAGCTTCTTTCTCAAGCTTGAGGCTACTTTTGCTATCCTTGAAATCAAATCGTGTTTCAATTTCACGCTCCGTCTGATGAACCGCATTTGTTAACTCCTGCATATCCATTTTGGAGACGATATCAAATGAATTTTCTGAAGCCATCGTTTCACTTTCCTTTCCACAACAAAGTTCAATATCTAATTATAGGCTAGTCATTTACAAAAATCCAATAATCGGTTGACTAAAAAGGCGTTCTTGCCAGTTTTCCTGACAAAAACGCCTTTATTTCATTTACGGTCAAAATATCTAATTATGGCTTCGTGTTGGAGTTCGGAACATATCCAAAAGTCCAAGCACAATGTGAGCAAGACCAAAGCCCAGTATGCCATAGCCCCATGCATTCGGTGTCAGATAATAGCCCAGTAAACTGACAATTATACCGAGCCCAGTCACAATCCAGCTGACGGTCATAACGTATACACCTCACTTTGCGGAAAATGAAATGACTGCCTTTCCAGGAATTACAGTCATTAGTATTTCCTCGCACCAAGGCGTTTATTCACCATTAGTAGTTGTAGAATCTGTACCACTTTGTGCTGAATCCGTACTGCTACCTGTCGTAGAATCTGCAGGTAAACCCGTCACCCCTGCACTCGTTCCGGTCGAAGAGGCTTCTCCTTGCTGTATCAGTACACGAGTAGTCGATTTATTATCTGTTATCGGTTGACCTGCTACGGAAATATCTGTGGCAGAAGACCGCCCTGATTTGATATATAAACCTTCTGGACCAATATCGAAAGACATGGCATCTCCACTTTTAGTCATACCATAACTCAGCTTTTCTCCACGGGAATTTTCTCCCTTGTACACTTCAAGCCAGCTTTCACCCGTAGCTTTAATATCAACCTTGGCTGTGGCTCCCGTTGCACTGGAAACTTTAAAAATCGTCGTCTTGCCTTGCTTGCCGTCCTGTGCCACAGTTACACCTTGTTGTGGAGTAGTCGTATCCGGCTGTTGTCCAGTATTTGGAGTAGTAGCATCCGTATTCCCCGTACCATTTGGCTGAGTTTGCCCGGTTTGCCCCGCACCAGGAGTCTGCCCACCAGCACCATTTGGAGCCGTCGTTTGACCATTGTTCGGCTGTGTCGTAGTGGTATCAGGAGTAGACGTGTTTGGTGTTGTACTCGGTGTTGTACTCGGTGTTGTACTTGGTGTTGTACTTGGTGTAGTAATCGGTGTTGTGTTTTCTGCTGTTTTTGGAGTTGAATGGTTGTTGCTCACCCAATAAGCATAAATAACCCCAACAATGAGAACTAGAAAAAGCCACATTAACGCTGTAGGCAACCATTTAAGATTACCAATCGTGGCGGGACGGCTGGAGCGTTTCTGTGTAACAGGCTCCATGACTGCTTCCGGTTCAGGTTCAGGCACATTGCTTTGATGCCCTTCCAGAATCTCATCAGGATTCAACCCGACCGTTTCAGCATATGTTTTAATAAAAGCTCTGACATAAAAGCTTCCCGGCAGCACTTTGTAATCGCCCGTCTCAATGGCTTCCAGATAACGTTTGCGTATCTTCGTCATTTCCTGAACATCGTCAAGGCTCAATCCTTTTTGCAGCCGGGCCTCCTTTAATTGCTGACCCAGTTCTGACATGTCATCATCTCCTTGTGTAATTACGCTTATTTAAAGATCTTCTGTATAACTGGCTGTAAAGGTATCATAAATAATTTCCTCAGCCGGATTATTGCGAAGTTCAATAATGATATTGAAATCGTCAAAGCTGTATCCCGACTCACGTACAAATACATCAGGATGCTCAATCACTTTAGTACTTGGCATGCTCATAATTTCCTGAAGCAGGTGATAATGTCTTTCATTTGACCGAATTGTACTCACAATACCATCAATAATAAACACATTGTTTGGGTTCATTTCTTCTTCAGAGAGCTGACTGCGTACCGTCTGTCTTAGTAGCGTCGAAGATACAAAAGTCCAACGCTTCATTGCGCATACACTACTGGCAATAATGGATTCCGTTTTGCCCACACGTGGCATCCCGCGAAGACCGATCACCTGATTGCCGTCCCTCTTTAATACTTCACCCAAAAAATCGACCAGCAACCCAAGCTCATCGCGTGTAAAGCGAAATGTTTTACGATCATCCGAATCCCGATCGATGTAACGGCCATGTCTTACTGCCAATATATCAACCAGTCTCGGAGCACGTAAGGCCGTGACTGTAATGTTGCTCGCTTTTTTTAACGTGTCTCCGAGAATACGTATCTTCTCATCATCGTCTGTTTCAAGCAACATTCCCCGTCTTTCACCTTCAACACCGTTGATCGTCAGTATATTAACCCCCAGAATACCAAGCATGGAAGCAATGTCTCCCAGCAGTCCGGGTCGATTTTTATGTATCTTGTACTCCATGTACCACTGTTTCGTTTCTTCCGTCACGTTAGCACCTCATTCACATTCAAACCGTCAACAACTCCAAATCAAAGCATTATTGTATCATAAAATAACATCTTTCGACAAAACCAATTATTGAAATTTGATAGGCTGCATTGTGTTGTAAGCCTCAATCACGTTTATGATATATAAATTACAAGGGAATTACAAGAACAGCTCTGTAACCATTACAGAAAAGCCCCCAAAAGGGAGCTTTTCATGTTGGTTCTTACTTATGCGTTGCTCTTGGCCAATTTAACCATTAGCCGGGCGATGGTGTGACGCTCGTCCTCATCGGCAACTCCCCACAGTTCTTTCAATGCGCGGTTGGAGTGGTTGGCTGGATCGACCTTCTCATCCAGAAAATCACCGATTTCATAAGCAAGCTCTGAAATGGTATCTTGGCTGATTCCCAGCTTCTCCGCTTGCTCTACACGCTGACCGAGGAACTTTTTCCAAACATCAAAATTCTGAACAACTGTTGACATACTTAAATCCTCCTTAGATGATTCAGATTTAAAATCAACAGTTGTAATATGCTCTTCTCAGACGCTTACTATACTGGTGGATTCCTCCAAGCGCTATTTCCCTTAAGTCACCCATCCTCCGTTAGGACTTATGACCTGGCCATTAATATAACCTGACTCAGGAAGCGCAAGAAAATAAACCAGGGATGATATCTCATCAGGTCGAGCCAATCGTCCGGCAGGAATTTCTTCTTCCAAACTGGTAATTTCGCCTTCATCTAAATGATCCAGCATCGACGTATTCACTGCACCTGGAGCTACTGCATTCACTGTCACCCCGGAAGGTGCTACTTCTTGAGCCAGCGCTTTAGTGAAAGCGTTAATGCCTCCCTTCGTGGTGGAATACAACACCTCGCACGAAGCGCCACATATCCCCCACACGGAGGAAACATTCACAATGCGGCCATAGCGTTGGGAAATCATATGTGGCATAAAAACCTGCGTACACAGAAAGGTTCCCTTAACATTGACTGCCATCACTTCGTCCCATTCCTCTTCCGAAACATCTGTCAACAGCCCATAATGAGATAATCCGGCGTTGTTCACAAGAATATCCGGCTTCATCCCGTGATTATCCAGCTTTTCCCGCATGCGTTCGATCTGCTCCTTGCTCCGCAGATCCGCTGACACGGTCATAACCTTGCCCGAATAAGCCATGCAACGACGGGCAACTTCATTTGCTTTTTCATGGGACTTCATGTAGTGAATGACCACATTCATCCCTACAGCTGCAAAACGCTCAGCAATAGCCGCACCAATTCCGCCACTCGCTCCTGTAATCAGCACAGTTGTATCGCCAATCGCTTTTAATTCTCCGCCCTCAGTGGTCATCGTTTCCCTCTCCCTGGACATTACGGACTCACCACTAGTGATATTGCGAGTTGATCCCACTGGATATGATCTTTCAGACGGCGATTTACATCCTCAAGCGTAATACTTTCATAAACCGGAAGCAGTTGGAAAAAATCACTGCCCCGGAAGCGATGTCTTGTAAATTCATGCGCAATATTTTCTGGTGAATTGAGTGTACGCAGATAACCACCGATTTTCTTTTTGCGTGCCCGTTCAAAATGTTCTGCTGCGAAGCCCTGCTTCTGGATGGACTCCACCTCTTCACGTATTCTCGCCAACAGCCGATCCGGGTCTTTGGTATCTCCACCGATTGCGGAAAATGCATATTGCTGCGTACTATTGTACTCATGGCCAAAACTGTCCGAAATCAGATCCTCATCGTAGAGCTTTTGATACAGTTGTGTACTGGAACCAAATAGGAGATCAAGCATCAGCTTGGTTTCCAGATCATGACGAAGCAATTCTTCACCCGTTAAACCTACTTCTGCCTCCTTGAATCCAAACAGTAGCTTTGGCAGAGAAACGGCCAGCTTCACCTCACGACGTGGTTCTGCAACTGTAGTGGGTTCATCGTCGAAAATCCGCTCAATCTCTCCCTGCGCCTTATAGTCCTTTTTGGCCTGATTGTTACGTACCAGCTCTATTACTTCAGCTGGATCCACTCCTCCCACTACAAAAAGAATCATATTGCTTGGGTGGTAGAAAGCTTCATAGCAACTGTACAGCGTTTCCTTTGTAATCGTACTGATGGATTGAATCGTACCTGCGATATCAATATGCACCGGATGGACCTTGTACAACGCCTCGATCAGACCAAAGTAACTCCGCCAATCGGGGTTATCTTCATACATATTGATTTCCTGGCCAATAATGCCTTTTTCCTTCTCTACATTTTCATCTGTAAAGTAAGGATGTTGAACAAAATTGACCAGCGTGGTCAAATTTTCTTGAATACGCTCAGTTGCCGAAAACAGATATACGGTTTGATCAAAGCTCGTAAATGCGTTCGCCGATGCACCATTAGAGGAAAAGGTAGCAAAAATATCTCCTTCAGGCTCTTCAAACATTTTATGCTCCAAAAAATGGGCTATGCCATCCGGCACCTTTACGGGCTGTTGACCTTCTACGCGGAAATGATTATCAACCGAGCCGTATTTAGTCGCAAATGTGGCGTACGTCTTCTGAAAACCCGGTTTGGGCAACACATAAACGTGTAAGCCGTTATCCATTACTTCATAGTACAGCGTTTCCTGCAAATGCTCATAAGGTATATGCTCCACCGTTATTCCCCTTTCTGGTCTCTCAAGAAATAAATAGTGTCCAGTCGGAACGTCCGGGCGGCATCCTGAACATCCTGCACCTTGACTGCCTCCACCTGACTCAGCAGCTCATCTACCGTCCGCTCTTTACCGGAAAGCTGTCTGTTAAAATCATAGGCGATCATCTCAAAAGCGGAATCCTGCATCTCCTTCAGCAAGTTGCGAATCATCGCCTGCGTTTGGGTCATTTCCAGCTCAGTAATCGCTCCGTTTTGCGTATCTTCCAGTTGCTTGCGGATAATAGTAACCGCTTTTTCATAATTAGGAATTTCAATACCAGATTGAATCGTACCAATCCCTTTATGCCCGTCATATCGCGATGAAGCGTAATACGCCAAACTTTCCTTTTCCCTTACATTAACGAACAGCTTTGAATGCGGATACCCGCCCAGAATGCCATTGTACATCAGAGCGGATGCATAGCGATCGTCACCATACGTAATAGGGGTCCGCAATCCCATGTTGAGCTTGCCCTGGTTCACATCAAGACGCTCTACAACAGTTTGAACATCACGCTCTACCGACTTGGGCTGTTCCGGAACATACCCTGCTTCCGCTGAACGGTTCAATTGAAAATAGCGATCAACAAACTTCTCAACTTCTTCTAGCGTCGTATCTCCCACAACGTATAAATCCATGCTGGCATGATTCAGCCATTCTCCATAAGCCTCATACAAGCTCTGTGCATCTATACTGTCCAGATCAGATCGTTGACCAAGAGGGTGCAGACGATAAGGCTCATCTTTGCACATTTCCTCCATGCAGCGCTCACCAGCATAACGTATTTTATCGTTAACTATAGATTCCAGCTTCTTGCGCACATTTTCTCGTTCCTGCTGAACGTATCCAGTTTGAAATGCATCATTTTCCAATGCAGGCTTCGTCAGCACTTCTCCAAGGAAAGCAAACGAACGATCCAGCAAACTATCCGGACTGTTTACAAAGCTGTCATTAATCGTATCCATGCGAAATTGCACGATCTGATAATCTCCACGTTTATACACATCGAATCCGAAACCTGCGCCATACAATTGCTCTAACTGTTCTCTGAATTGTGTAGTCTGCGGATACGATTCTGTACCCCGGCGCAGAACGAAAGGTACCAGCCCCACTCGAGTTACGGTTTCCTCCCGTAGCGGAGTGCCTACATACAATGATATAGCAAACGTCTTAAAGCGCTTGGTTGGCAGTACATGAATCCTCAGTTGTCTGCGTGTGCCACGCTCGAAACCTGTTTTGTTCAAGTCCAAAACTCCTTTGTGACGTCAATTGGCGTCTAGCCTTTGATTAGCATTAGCTGCTGTAAATCGTCCTCCTGTAAAGAGGTAAAGTGTACCAATCTTTATTCTAACCATGCAAAAGCCAAGAAGCAACCGGAGACAAGCTCCCGGCTGCTTCGGCGTTTTACATGCAAAAAATATGTTCCCCGATGGTTTTCACCTGCGGACGGGTCCAAATCCATTTGGAGGTGGCTGTTTTTGGATTAAAATAATAGAGACATCCTCCGCTTGGGTCCCAGCCGTTCAGCGCCTGTCGTACTGCCTTCTGTGCAGTTTCATTCGGCGTAAGCCAGATTTGTCCGTCTGCTACAGCTGTAAAGGCCCCCGGCTGGAAAACCACCCCAGATGGTGTATTTGGAAAACTAGGTGATTTAACCCTGTTCAAAATAACCGCCGCCACGGCAACCTGCCCTTCAAAGGGCTCGCCACGGGATTCACCGTAGACCGCATTAGCCAAAATCTTAAGATCGTTTGCAGATAGTCCCATGGTGTTGGCCGAACCCATTGTTTCATCATTTTGATCCGCTTTATCATTATTGCCCGCTGTCTGTCCCTGAGCGGAACCTTGATTGTTACGATGCATAGGAGTTTCCGTTGGCTTCCAGTTAGGGGTAGCATTCACCAGCTTTAATTTCGTCTTTGCTCCGACCACTCCATCGGGACGGATACCAAATTCCTTTTGAAAACCTTTAACAGCTTTTAGTGTACTGCTGCCAAAATGGCTGTCCACTTTCCCGCCAAAAAAGCCCAGCAACTTCAAACGTGATTGCAACTCATATACATCCTGACCGTAAGATCCAAAATCAACCGCTCCCGAGCTGAATGTCGGCTCGGATGGTTGCGCCGCTTGTACTTTCTGCTGTGTGCTGAGCGACTCTGCTTGCTGCTGTGCAGAGTCATTTTTAAAAAGTCCTGTGTACGTAATAGCCGAGGCTGCGAGGATACCCGTGCAAATCCAGACCATTGTCTTTTTCATATGCTGCGCTCTACCTTTCTTTTGTGGGATTAACAGGATGGCTACGTTTATTATGACAAGCTCCGCTTAAAGCTATTCACCCTTTTAATCTTCTTTCAGCAGGTAGTCGCCACACCTCAAAAAAACATCACAAAAAAACGCTGTTTGTACACTTGGAGTTGTCATTTTAGAACAACTACCTTGCGAACGAACAGCGTTTTAATGTAGTGCTGGATAGAGATAATGCTTAGGAACTAACTTTATTTTGCTGATATTGCTCCATTGAGATAAGAACCTCACGGGGCTTGCTGCCCTCGTAAGGGCCGATGACTCCGCGAGCTTCCATGGAGTCAATCAGTCGAGCAGCACGTGTATAACCGATCCGCATACGGCGCTGAAGGAGCGAAACGGAAGCTTGTTTAGCCTCTAAAATGATGTTGACAGCCTGATCGTACAGCTCATCCAGCATTTCATCTGCATCAGCCGATACCTCTTCCACCTCCGGCACTAGCGTCTCATCATACTGCGCTTCACCCTGTTCACGTACATAGTTAACAATATTTTCGACTTCTTGATCGCTCATGAACGCTCCCTGAACGCGGACTGGTTTAGAAGCACCCATTGGCATGAACAGCATATCACCACGTCCGAGCAGCTTCTCGGCTCCACCCATATCCAATATAGTACGGGAATCTACCTGCGAGGAAACGCCGAAGGCAATACGTGAAGGAATATTGGCTTTAATTACCCCGGTAATTACGTCAACCGAAGGTCTTTGCGTTGCAATGATAAGGTGGATGCCTGCTGCACGCGCCATTTGGGCAAGTCGTGCAATCGCATCCTCCACATCTCCCGCAGCTACCATCATTAAATCTGCCAACTCGTCCACAATAACGACGATGTAAGGCAGAAATGCATCCGGGTTATCTTTCATCAAATTATTGTATCCCTCAATATTACGGGTTCCTGATTTGGAAAATAACTCATACCTTTTTTCCATTTCAACTACAATTTTCTTCAATGCAAGTGAGGCACGCTTTGGATCAGTCACGACCGGAGCCAACAAATGCGGGATTCCGTTGTACACGTTCAACTCCACCATTTTAGGATCGACCATCAAAAATTTGACCTCATCCGGCTTTGCTTTGTACAAAATACTCGTGATGATCCCATTGATACACACTGATTTACCCGAACCTGTTGCCCCAGCTACAAGAAGATGGGGCATCTTGGCCAAATTACCGACAATCGTCTGTCCTGCAATATCACGTCCGAATGCAATAGACAAGCTGGAAGCTGACTCCTGGAAAACGGTTGTCTCCATTACCTCACGCATCGTTACAATGGAAACTTCATTATTCGGAACCTCAATTCCGATAGCAGATTTTCCAGGAATTGGAGCCTCCATACGGATATCTTTGGCAGCAAGCGCAAGCGCAATGTCATCCGTCAGACTCACAATACGGCTGACCTTCACTCCAATGTCCGGCTGAATTTCATAACGTGTTACGGCAGGGCCACGGACAACCTCCAGCACCTTCGCCCGCACACCGAAGCTTTCCAGCGTTGCTTCCAGTTTGCGTGCCGTTTGCATATAATCCTTTTGTCCCATACCTTTGCCTGCATTTTGTGGTTTAGCAAGCAAACGAAACGATGGTAGCTTGTACGGTTTAGGCGGCGGTTGAGCCGGGATAGCTGTATGGGTACCTTCAACCTCTTCGCCTGCCACCCCAGTTGCAATCGTCTGAGCTTGTCCCTGAGCACCTTCTAATGTCCCCTGGATCGTAGTCGAATCATCCATATCCTTATTCGCATTGGCACCCACAAAGTCATCATCCAGGGGTTCGTCAATAACGGAAGTCGTCTGCTCTGCCCCTGTCAGGGACTCTCCAAATTCAGCTTCCGTTCTTCTTTCCTCATGCTTTACTTGTTCGAAGAAATCCCTAATAATCGGCGACCTTTTTACCGGAATTGCAGCTTCCTGCTCAGCGTGTTCGACTACGTCAGACACCTCTTCACTCTGGTTGCCGTTTCTCCACTGGGCCTGCGCGTCCTCAGCTTCATATGGAAAATCATGATCATCCTCATCGACGGAATGCTCTTCCTTGTCCGCTTTATCTGAATTCTTAAGACCAAACAACTGAAAGAAAATCGGTTGTTTGCGTGCAGGAGGCTGCATTTCGTCAAAGTCATCATCCATGTCTTCCTCATAGGCAGGAATCGGCTCAGACTTGATCTTTCTATTTCCATTACCTTTGCTAGATGCCGAAAGCGGAGTAGCTTTACCAGTCCATTTTTTGCGCACACTTCCCCCAGCTGCTAGCAGCTTGGTTTTTACAATCCGCACCAAATCCACATAGGACAGTTGGGTCATCAGCATGAAACAAATGACGAACATAACAATCATGATCAGTTTAGCTCCCGTGAGACCAAACAGCCACAACAGAACAGTAAGCTGCAACGCGCCTACGTAACCCCCGCTGATATCCTTGTTCAGCATTGAGGAATGGCCCTGCTGATCAGGCGACAGCAACTGCTCGCGCATATCTATATGTATCTGGGTCATCACTCCGCCCGGCTGAAGCGCGTTGATCGGCCCCAAACGCTGCTCCATAGATGAAATAGAACTCATAAGTGTAAAGGCAAATACCAACAGGAGCAAACCCGTTTTACGCGAGTTCCACTGGTTCGGCCACTTGCGGTGAATCATCACCATCAGACCATAATAAATGCCAATCAGAGGGATAACAAAATAGAATTTCCCCAATACGAGCCCAAACATCTTGGATAGCGACCGACCAACTGCCGCTTCACCCGACAACGCAATGACCGCTAATGTAATCAGCACAATGCCGTAAATTTCAAATTTTAGAACTCCGCCAAATGCGGCTTTCTTTTTTCTTTTTCTTCTTCTGGACATACAAGGTCACCCCCCAGAAGAATATTATACCACGTCACCCGGTATCCGCACATATGTTCTTTTTCAGCAGTAAATGACCGATTTCTATACTATTCGACACCTTCTACGACCATTCGATGACTTGACCGGGTCCATAACGCGGATTCAGGTAGGCTTCCAGCGGGCAGTCCAACAACCGTACAATGATCCCCCGACGACTTTCAAGCGGCTGTACCTGCATAAGTAGACCGTCTACTCGAACCTCTGCAAGCTCCTCAGCCTCTTTCCACATCCCTTGCCACACCATTTCCATTGGCATTACAGTATATAATGTCATTGAGATAGCTCCCCGCTATGCTCCCCTGACAGTGTCTCTGTAGGAGTTCCTGTGGCACTGGGAATAAAAGGAGCATACGGAGCCTGCTGTTGGATCCCAGCGTTCCCGTTTTGCTGACGCCGCGTTTCAATAATGGTGTTCAGCTGTTTTAAAGCCTCTCCGATCCCTCCAACCGCGTCCATCAATCCATACTTCACTGCATCGGCTCCCCCAACCGCTGTACCAATATCGCGGTTTAACTCACCGGTTTTAAACATCAATTCCTTAAACTGCTCTTCTGTAATACGAGAATGAGAAACGACAAAGCGTACGACACGCTCCTGCATTTTTTCCATATATTCAAAAGTCTGTGGGACTCCAATGACCAGTCCGCTCATACGAATAGGATGAATGGTCATCGTCGCACTCTCCGCAATGTAGGAATAAGTGGAAGACACAGCAATCGGCACACCGATGCTGTGCCCCCCGCCTATCACAATGGTCACCGTTGGTTTACTCATCGATGCGATCATTTCAGCAATAGCCAGTCCTGCCTCTACATCACCACCAACTGTATTCAGCAAAATCATTAATCCTTCGATACGAGGATTTTGTTCTGCCGCTACCAGTTGGGGAATAATGTGCTCATATTTTGTCGTTTTGTTTTGAGGCGGTAAAATGAGATGCCCTTCAATCTGACCGATAATCGTCATGCAAAAAATATTGGACTCGCCTCCAGGCATGGAGGTTTGACCCAGTTGCTGCAAAGCCTCCATAGCAGGTAACGCGGGTCTTTGCCCAATTTCTGGTTGATCTGGCGTTTCCGTTTCCTCGTTGCCAGATGATAGATTGCTGTATTGTTCCATATGGGTGATCTTCCTTTCGCTTTACGCATCTATATGACCCGTAGTCACCCTATAGTATGGGATGTAAATGGAATATTTTATACCTACCCCCATGCTTTTCCTTACCCCGAAAAATCAAAAAAGCCTCTCCTTCCGCGGAAACCGTCCAATATTTCCTGCGGGAAGAGAGGCGACTGTGTGCCTGTGACTTAAGTTTTTAATTCAGGTTTTTGAACAAATTTCAATTGAATCACACTTCCATTATAATTGGCAGGATCATCGGTCTGCGACGAGTTTGCTCATACAAGAAGCGACCCAGTGCATCCTTGACATTTGTCTTGAGGGAAGCCCATTCATTTACATTTTCACTCATGAGCTTATGCAGTGTACTTGAGACAATACGATTCGCTTCATCAAGCAAACCTTCCGATTCACGGACATAAACGAAACCGCGGGAAATGATATCTGGACCCGATTTAATCGTTCCGTCTTGCTTGCTCAGCGTGACAACCACCACCAAAATACCGTCCTGTGACAGCAATTTACGGTCGCGCAATACGATATTTCCTACATCCCCTACGCCTAGTCCATCGATCAGTACGTTACCTGCTGTAACTTTACCAGCTCTGCGTGCTCCGCCATTCTGAATTTCAATGACTTCACCGATATCCGTGATGAAAATATTTTCAGGCTCAATACCTACGCCTTCAGCAAGAAGGGCGTGACGACGTTGCATTCTGAACTCACCATGAATTGGCAAGAAGAACTTTGGTTTCATCAGATTCAGCATCAGCTTAAGTTCTTCCTGGCTTCCGTGTCCAGAAACGTGAATACCTGGATTAGCTGCGCTGTAATATACATTGGCACCCAGACGGAACAGTTCATCAATTGTGCGTCCAACGTATTTTTCATTACCCGGTACCGGAGTAGCTGCAATGATGACTGAATCCCCTGGAAGAATGTCAACCTTTCGATGTGTGGAACGAGCCATTCTTGTCAAAGCGGACATCGGTTCGCCCTGACTGCCTGTGCAGAGAATAACTACACGGTCCGCTGACATTTTGCCAACTTCTTCAGGCTCGATCAGCATTCCATCCGGAATTTCCAAATAGCCCAAGTCCGAAGCAATGCCTACGACATTAACCATGCTTCGACCAATAACTGTTACTTTACGTCCCGTTGCTTCAGCAGCATTAATTACCTGCTGAATACGATGTACGTTAGAAGCAAAAGTGGCTACGACCACACGCTGTCTCGACTTGCGGAAAATGTCTTCCAGCACAATACCAACGCTCTTTTCCGAAGGTGTAAAGCCCGGTTTCTCGGCATTCGTACTGTCTGACAAAAGAGCCAGTACGCCACGTGTGCCAATTTCAGCCATACGCTGCAAATCTGCATATTGTCCGTTCACCGGAGTATGGTCAAATTTGAAGTCACCTGTATGAACAACAGCGCCTTCAGGAGTATCAATACATACACCTACAGAATCCGGAATACTATGGTTGGTTCTGAAGAAGGTTGCTTTTAGTGTGGAACCCAGCTTGATTTCGGAATCAGCATTGATCAAAATACGTTTGGTTTCACCAAGCAGATTCGCTTCCTTCAGCTTGTTTTCCACCAATCCCAGCGTCAATTTGGTACCATATACTGGTACATTCAAATGTTTCAACACGTAAGGCAAACCGCCGATATGGTCCTCGTGACCATGAGTCAGCACAATGCCTCTTACTTTGTCGCGGTTCTCTGTAAGGTAGGAAATATCAGGAATAACGATATCAATGCCCAGCATGTCCTCTTCCGGGAATTTCAGACCGGAATCCACCACGACAATGTCATTGCCGTATTGAACGACATACATATTTTTCCCGATTTCACCGACGCCGCCCAAAGCGAAAATCATCAATTTATCGTTGTTTGTTTTTTTAGACAAATGAATCTAAACCTCCTATGGTAGTTGGACGTCGTACCTTGATTTGTTATTTAATTTTCAAAAAAATACCGCACCCAGTCACTTGACCCCATTATACATGATTAAAATACGAAAAAACAAGTCATCCTGTTCGTTACGCTAGGTTTCCCATTGCCGTCTCAAACCATTAGTATCTGTCATTTTATCTATATGCATGGTTAAAAGCACAGCAAAAAGGACGTCCTATAAGAACGTCCTTCATGCTGGAGGACCTTGTCAGACAATAAACTCTATCGGTTTTGTACCTACCGACTGCCCTTAACAAGGTTACTCCTTAGTATTAATTAATATCCTACATTCCTATTTGTCTTTAGCGGGTAAATAATTTCTTAATAAATTCCGCTTCATCCTCAGTTGGAGGAATGAGCGGCAACCGAACCGAACCAACCCTAATCCCCCGTAATTCCAATGCATATTTTACTGCCACTGGATTAGGCAGAGGATGAGGACAGCCAAACAAACCCTTGAAAATCGGGAACAACTGCTGATGCAACTTTGCTGCCTCCTGAGAGTGTCCTCCTACAAGTGAATCGATCATCTGCTTCATTTCAGCACCTACCACATGGCTCGCTACGCTGATAATACCATAAGCACCTACAGCCATAGCAGGCAACCCAGAAGCATCATCCCCGGAATAAACCAGAAAACCCTCTGGCGCTGCCGCTGCAATCTGTGTAACCTGCGCAAGTGATGCACATTCTTTGGTTCCCACAATATTTGGAATTTGTGCAAGACGCAGCGTTGTTTCAGCTGTTAGACTCGCTCCAGTACGGCTTGGAACATTATACAGTATAGCTGGAAGGGATGTGGAGTTTGCAATACTTTCGAAATGCTGATACATCCCTTCCTGATTCGGTTTATTATAATATGGCACTACCAGTAGAACACCATCTGCTCCTGCCTGCTCCGCGGCACGGGTAAGATGAATGGAGTGACGCGTATTGTTGCTGCCAGTCCCGGCAATAATTTTACATCGTCCAGCTGCTTTTTCTACAACAAAAGCAAACAACTTGATTTTCTCATCATCGCTCAGGGTAGGAGACTCTCCTGTTGTTCCAGATACAACAAGTGACTCTGAATGCTGTTCTTCTATTAAATAATCAATCAACGAGGACAATGCAGTCCAGTCAATCTCTCCTTGCTGATCAAAAGGTGTCACCATCGCGGTAATCAATCTGCCGAAGTTCACCATGCTGCCTCCTTTTTGCAAATCCGAGCACGGACCATGCACCTATTGATGGAGTTCAAATTTATTATGCAATGCGCGTACAGCCTGCACCATATCTTCTTTTTTAACAAGTACCCAGATCGTCGTGTTGGAATCTGCGGATTGAAGGATCTGTACGTCTGATTCTGCCAATGCCTCCACAATCGTCGCCATAATGCCCGGTACCCCGTTGATACCACCGCCTATGACAGAAACTTTAGCACATCCGGCCAGTATCTTAGGTTCTAGACCCAACCCGTTCAATACTTCAACCGCTTTGCTTCCATCATAATCGAACACAGTATAAACTGCCCCCGATGGCGTTACATTAATAAAATCAACGCTGATTCCATGTTCAGCCATAGATTTGAACACTTGTAATTGCAAGTGCTCCATACCCGGCTTTAATTCAACATTAATCTGAGTGACATTGCCAACATACGCAATACCGGTCACGAAACGGTCTACGATGTCTGCCTGCACGTCTTTAAAGCCTTCCGGATGGGTAACTAACGTACCTTCTCCTTCGGAGAAGGTAGAGCGAACACGGACCGGGATATTAGCCTGCATGGCGATTTCAACAGCACGAGGATGGATAACCTTTGCTCCCTGATGAGCCATATTACAAATCTCCGTATAGCTAACATGTGTAAGCGGCTTTGCGTTTTCCACAATGCGCGGATCGGCGGTCAATATACCATTCACATCCGTATAAATATCAACCATATCCGCATGTAGAGCAGCACCTAGAGCAGTAGCTGACGTATCGCTGCCTCCCCGACCCAAGGTAGTCATATCACCGTCTGCTGTTTGTCCCTGAAAACCTGTCACAATGACAACTCTGCCTTGGTTCAACTCTTCAACAACACGGTCTGGCTTTATATCCAAAATACGAGCATTGCCGTATTGATCATCCGTAATAAAGCCCGCCTGTGCCCCAGTTAGCACTGTAGCAGGAATACCTTCCTTCTCCATCAGGCTGCATAATGTAGCAGCAGAAATAATTTCACCACAGCACAGCAATAAATCCCGTTCGCGCTTTGGCAGACTGTCGCCGTTAGACACCGCCCAATCCAGCAGCGTGTCGGTGGCATAAGGCTCTCCTTTTCTCCCCATGGCCGACACAACAACAACCAATTGAAGATTTTGTTCCAGCTCCCTCTTCACATGTGCCAACACAAGTTTACGTGCTTCAGGTGTGGAAAGCGAGGTTCCTCCAAATTTTTGCACCAAAATACCCATTATTTTTCCCCCATATTGGAACGTTACTCCGCGTTTGCAGCAATAATTTCCGCGATTTGCACCGCGTTCCATGCCGCTCCTTTGAGCAGATTGTCGGATACGACCCACAAATTCAATCCACGGCTATTGCCCAAATCACGGCGTACACGCCCCACAAATACGTCAGGTTTTCCTGCAGCTTCAGATGCCAGTGGATAAAGCTGAGCAGCAGGATCGTCCACTAGCGTTACTCCCGGTGCTGAAGCCAGCAAATTACGGATTTCTTCTAAATCATAATCTTTTTTAAGTTCTACATATACAGATTCCGAGTGACCATATACAACAGGAATACGTACACACGTTGCTGTTACGTCCACCGATTCGTCACCCAGTATTTTTTTCGTTTCACGTACCATTTTCATTTCTTCCAGTGTATAACCATTGTCCTGGAATTTATCAATTTGCGGAATAGCATTGAAAGCAATCTGATGTTTTACTGGCAACGAGCCTACTGGCAACAGATCAGGCTGAACTTCATCACCGTTAAGAATCGCTGCGCTTTGACGATTCAATTCATCAATAGCTCGGCTTCCAGCCCCGGAAACGGCCTGGTATGTGGATACTATGATACGAGAAATGCCATACTGATCATATAATGGTTTCAAAGCAGCTACCATCTGAATGGTGGAGCAGTTCGGGTTCGCAATAATGCCTTGATGCTCGGCAATTTTGTCGCTGTTCACCTCAGGCACTACAAGAGGAGCTGTCGGATCCATTCGGAATGCATTGGTGTTGTCAATACAAACTGCCCCATGACGAACAGCATGCGGCGCCAATTCCTTACTTACGTCTCCACCTGCACTAAACAAAGCAATGTCGATTCCCTCAAAGCTGTCGGGGGTAGCAATCTCTACTGGAATTTGCTGACCTTTAAAGCTAATTAACGTGCCGGCAGAACGAGGCGAAGAAAGAAATTTGATTTTGTCCACAGGAAAATCCCGTTTTTCCAGCAGATTTACGATCTGTTCTCCTACAGCGCCTGTCGCTCCAACGACAGCTACATTAAACTTTCTATTGCTCATCTGGTATATCTCCCCTTCTCGACTAAAAAACCATTTTTTATTCTGAAAGCATCCACCGCCAACAAGAAATTAGACCCGATACAATATCGAATCATCTTCTAGGCGAGGGATGCTAGCAGTTAACTATAATACTTCATGGGGTCTTGCGTTCCACAATCATCGGCTGAAGCTGTTTGCCCTGCAATGCTTCATAAGCAGCCTCCGGAATCAACTCCATGTTAGCTACAAGCGAGTTCGGCTTTTTAACTGGATTGTCCTGTCCGAACGGTACAAAAAAGATATTTTTGGCTACGAGTAATTTGGCGATATTGGCAGCATTTAGGCCCAGTCCATCATTAGTAGATATGGCTAAAAGAAGTGGACGGCCGTTGCGCAATTGCGCCTTGGCAGCCATCAAAACCGGACTGTCTGTCATCGCATTCGCTAACTTACTCATCGAATTCCCCGTCAAAGGTGCAATCACCAGCACATCGAGTATTTGGGAGGGACCCAGTGGCTCAGCCTCCACAATTGTAGAAATGATATCATTCCCTGTTATATCTTTCAACTGTTTTTGCCAACTTTGCGAAGTACCAAAGCGAGTATCCGTTGTTAGCACTGTATTGGATATAATAGGGACGACCTTTGCACCCTCATCAACAAAGCGCTGTATAACAGGCATTACCTCTTCAAATGTGCAATGTGAGCCTGTAATTGCATAACCTACTGTTTTCCCTTGCCAACTCATTGTGCATCCCCCCGATCAGGATTATCTTCCATTAACAACTGCACCAGCGTATTCGCTATAATGGCACCAGCAGTTTTGGGAGCAACAATACCGGGAAGACCAGGGGCAAGCATAGCCTTGATTCCACGCTTTTCCGCATAACGGAAATCACATCCGCCCGGGGCGGAAGCAAGATCTATAATCACGGTGCTCAGTGGCAATTTAGACAGGATTTGCGCTGTGATAATCATAGAGGGTATCGTATTAAAAATCAAGTCAACTCCCTTTGTCTCATGTGCTAAATCCCTTGTCATAAAAGGCTTCCAACCCATTTCCACGGCTCTCGCTGCATCCTCTGCCCGCCGTACTCCAACCTTCACTCTAGCTCCCAATCCCTGTAGTGCCCTTGCCATGGTAAATCCAGTCCGTCCCATGCCTAGAACCATACAATCTGCACCGTGAATCGTAAAATCAGTATGCTGAATGGCCATCATCAGTGCGCCTTCGGCCGTAGGTATAGAGTTGTATATGGCCACATCATCTCGCTCCAGCAGCTCTACCAGCTTTAACTCATGTCTGGTACAAATTTCTTTTAAGTACGTCCGCGCCATTCCTGTATATACAATACAATGAGGTGGAAGAGCAGCAGCATGCTCATTCAGGAACTGAAGCTTCTGTGCTCCGAAAAGTGCATTTACGTTGCCTTCCTCATCGCATCCCACCACCGGCAAAATCAATGCATCTGACGATTCCAGCAGCTTGACAGACAGTGGTTCTAGTGTCACTCCTTTGAGTGGTACTTCAAGCTTGTCAAAACCGACCACACTGACGGTAGCATCCATGTCCACACATTTACGGATTACCTCAAGCTGCCTCGCATCGCCACCCAAAACAACGACGCGTATTCCTGTTAGCATCCGGATCACTCCTTTCCGAGACACGATATGCTTTTAGTCTATGCGAGTGCCCGGAAAGGGGTGAAAAAACACAAAAAAAAGCCGCCTCTTTATGAGGCGACCTTTATATGCATACATGCTCTTAAGCAAGTAAATTCGAAGCTTTTACAAAATAGATATTCGTACATTTTAAACCAACCATCGCCTCAGCGTCCTGTATGACCAAAGCCTCCAGCACCACGCACTGTTTCAGATAATTGGTCTACTTGTTTCAGCTCTACCTCAGGTACAACTTGAAATACCATTTGTGCAATTCGCTCATTGCGCGTAATCGTGAATGATTCCTCGCCCAAATTAATAAGAAGTACCTTAATCTCCCCACGATAATCCGCATCAATTGTTCCCGGTGTATTGAGACAAGTAATACCATGCTTAAGAGCCAGTCCACTTCGCGGACGGATCTGTGCCTCCAATCCCGCCGGCATAGCTATTGCAAATCCGGTTGGAACGAGGCAACGCTTGCCGGGTTCCAGTACCAGATTTTCCTGTACTGCTGCATACAAGTCAAACCCTGATGCAAGCTCTGACATTTTGCGGGGCAGCTCAATATCTTCATTGCCCGCGAGTCTGTTAATTTCCACGTAAGTTAACAAAATAGTCCCTCCTCATATCCTTTACCGCTGAATCACTCGCTCCCACCATCGACAGGGCAAACGGCTCCGAGAACATCCGATCCAGCACTTTGTTCACATCATTCGCCGTCACTTGCTCGATATGTTCGATCATTTGATCCAGCGTATAATGCTGACCAAGCATTAATTCATTTTTTCCAAGCCGATTCATCCGGCTACCTGTACTTTCAAGGCTTAAAATCAAACTTCCTTTTAATTGCTCCTTACCTTTACGAAGCTCATTAGCGTCTAAACCGTTGACAGCCACATCTCGTAAAAGCTCCAGAGTCAAATCCAGCACGTCCTTTGTTTGTTTAGGAGCCGTACCTGCATAGATCGTGAACATGCCACTGTCCGCATGGGAGCTATGATAGGAATAGACCGAATAAGCAAGCCCACGCTTTTCCCGAATTTCTTGAAACAAACGTGAACTCATGCCGCCGCCGATCGCGTTATTCAGCAAAACCATAGCATACTGGAGGTCGTCACCCGTCGCAAATCCAGGTAGGGATAAACAAATATGATTTTGCTCCGTTGCTTTCTCATGATACAACAGTTCACCGTTAAACGCAGGTACTGTCAGCGGCGAAACGGTTCCATGATTGTCAAAATGTCCAAAATGTCGCTCCAACAATTCTACCAAGCGATCGTCAACATTACCAGCCACACTGATAACCGTATTGTCGATTGTATAATGTTCCCTCATGTAATGGCTGAGATGTGAGCTATCCATAGCAAGCAGGTGATCTTCGGTTCCGAGAATAGGATAAGCCAGTGGATGTTCACCATAGGCGGCGCGAGATACAAGATCATGCACCATATCATCCGGTGTATCCTCATACATGGAGATTTCCTCCAAAATCACATTCTTCTCTTTTGCCAATTCTTCCTGATCTAGTTTGGAATTAAAAAACATATCAGACAGCACATCAACTGCGATCGGTAGATGCTCATCCAACACTTTGGCATAATAGCATGTATATTCCTTCGAAGTAAAAGCATTAACATTTCCTCCGATGGCATCGAATTGCTCAGCGATTTCCTTAGCGTTAAAACGCTCTGTTCCTTTGAAAAGCATGTGTTCGATAAAATGAGAGATACCGCTATTGTCCGGCGTTTCATTCCGGGAGCCAGTTTTAACCCAGATGCCGAAAGAAACTGAACGCACGGTTGGAATTTTTTCAATGACCACTCTTAGGCCGTTTTTGAGTTGAATTCTTTCCACGATTGGCCCTCCTAAACTGAATTGCATACTTAGCCATAATGTTCAATCCTAACAGAAAAAAGACGTTCACTCAACCGGAACAGGTAGTTGCCGATCAGGGGAAAGCGTCTGACTGACAGTTCCGAGCATAAGTCCCTTACTACGAATGGCATGGATCATGCCTTTGAGAGCAGCCGCTGAGGAATCTGTTGGGTGCATTAATATCAGGGAGCCTGATTCTACCTTACTACTGATTTTGTTAATCACCGATTCCGGTGACGGATGTTTCCAATCTACTGTGTCCAATGTCCACAACACTGTTTTGAGCCCACTTTCTGCTGCTATATCCACCGTTTGCTGATTAAAATCACCCGAAGGAGGGGCAAACCAGTAATTTTTGATACCCAAAGTTTCTTGAAGAAGCAATTGAGTCTTTTCAATTTCTTGTGTGGCTCTGGCCCGACTCAGACGGCTCATATTCGGATGAGAGTAAGCATGATTCGAAAGCTCATGCCCTCTTTTTTGAATCTCCTTGGCGAGATCTGGATTTTTTTTCAACCAACTTCCATCAAGAAAAAATGTAGCCTTGACCTTTTCCTGATCCAGCGTGTTCAGTATCGGCAGGATAAATTCATTCCCCCATGCTACATTGATCATGAGGGATACCATCGGCTTTTCGGGGTTCCCCCTGTAAATTGGAACATTACCAAGCTGATTTAAATGTATTTTAGGTGCCAATTGCCGATATACATATTGAATGGGTCGATCCGGAGATGCAATCGCTTTGCGATAGGTAGCATCCAAATCCACCTCCAGCCCGTTATAGCCTGGAATAGCCTTCCATACCCTGTCGATCTTGGCATCAACTGGCTCCCGCCGCTGACGGGCTGCTTCTGTTCTTAGTCGCTGCATAAGCGCATTATCGGGTAAAGCCGCCATCGTTGTTTCAACTTTAGGCTCCCCAACTCCTGTAACGTCTCCATTGCTTAATTGATCAGCGAAGTCACGAACCCCGCTAAACTGTCCGACTACCAGTGTGATGGCTAAACTGGCTACCACCCACACTGCTCGTTTTGCCCTACTCATAATTCCTTCATCCCCCCGCCCGTTTGTCCACATTGTATGCGACGAGGACAAGAACTATGACGTAGCAAGCTCTAGAAGCTCACTTGGGTGCAGCTTGTGTATATGTATGAAAAAAGAGCCAGAAACGTAGCTCTGCCTCTTTCCAAAAGCTTAAACAATGCTATTCAAATCCCTTGTACTGTTAATACGAAAAGCTTCTCCTGCCTTTCTAGTCTGCGACATGCAGGTCCTAGGATTTTGCAGGTGCTTCTGCTGTCAGAACAGCCTTACGGGACAGATTGACACGTCCTTGTTGATCAATTTCGGTTACTTTCACCGTAATTGTATCCCCAATAGCAATTACATCTTCAACTTTGGCTACACGCTCAGTAGACAGTTGAGAAATATGAACCAGACCATCTTTACCTGGTAAAATTTCAACAAATGCACCGAATTTCTCAATCCGTTTTACTGTACCGATGTAAATCTCACCGACCACGACTTCCTTTACGATACCCTCAATAATGGAACGTGCTTTTTCATTCATCTCTTGATTTGTGGAAGCGATGAACACACGACCATCTTGTTCAATATCGATTTTCACGCCGGTTTCTTCGATGATTTTGTTGATGATTTTACCACCAGCTCCAATAACATCACGGATTTTGTCCGGGTTAATGTGCATCGTCATAATTTTTGGAGCATACGGAGACAACTGCTCACGTGGCTTCTGGATCGCTTCCATCATTTTGCTAAGAATGAACAAGCGTCCTTCTTTAGCTTGCTTGAGCGCATCCTGTAAAATCTGGCGGTCAATACCGTTAATTTTAATATCCATTTGAATGGCAGTTACGCCTTCCGCAGTACCAGCAACTTTAAAGTCCATATCGCCCAGGTGATCTTCCATACCTTGGATATCAGTCAATACAGAGACATGATCTCCATCCTTGATCAATCCCATCGCTACACCTGCAACTGGAGCTTTAATTGGTACACCTGCATCCATCATAGCCAATGTACTTGCACAAATACTAGCTTGTGAAGTCGAACCATTCGATTCCAGTACCTCAGAAACCAGACGGATGGTGTATGGAAATTCAGTTTCGGAAGGAATTACTTTGGAAAGCGCACGTTCACCAAGAGCACCATGTCCGATTTCACGACGACCTGGCGCACGCAAAGGACGAGCCTCCCCTACGCTGAATGGCGGGAAATTGTAATGATGCATGAAGCGTTTTGTTTCTTCCAAATCAATACCGTCCAAAATTTGCACATCACCCAATGCACCAAGTGTACAAATGCTAAGTGCTTGCGTTTGACCGCGTGTAAATAAGCCCGAACCATGAGTACGCGGCAAGATGCTAGTGTCGCTTTCAATCGGACGAATTTCGTCAAGCTTACGACCATCAGGACGCACTTTATCATGCGTGATCAGACGACGTACTTCTTCCTTGACGATATCATAGAGAACTTCGCTCACGTCGCTCAAAAGCTCTGGTGTCTCTATGTATTGTGCTTCAAAATGGGCAACTGTCTCTTCGTTGACTGCATCAATCGCCTCTTGACGGGCATGTTTTTCTGCAATTTTAACAGCTTCCATTAAACGTTCAGCTGCATAAGCACGTACTTCACTGTTCACTTTTTCATCAACAGCATGCAGTTTAACCTGCATTTTCTCTTTACCTGCTACTTGCACCAATTGTTCAATGACTGCCACAATGTTCTTAATCTCATCATGACCGAACATAATGGCTTCCAGCATAACTTCCTCTGGAATCTCATTGCCTTCGGCTTCTACCATCATGATGGCATCTTTCGTTCCGGCTACAACCAGGTACATGTCGCTTGCATTCTGCTGTGCAATATCCGGGTTAATCACAAATTGTCCGTCTACACGTCCTACAGCGACTCCACCGATTGGCCCATTAAAAGGTACATCCGAAATGCTAAGTGCTGCCGAGGTTCCGATCATTGCTGCAATTTCAGGTTCGCAATCCTGATCGACACTCATAACCAGGTTCAACACCTGTACATCATTCCGGAAACCTTCCGGGAACAATGGGCGAATTGGACGGTCTGTCAAACGGCTGGACAAAATCGCTTTTTGACTCGGACGTCCTTCACGTTTAATAAATCCGCCAGGAATTTTCCCCACAGCATACAATCTTTCCTCATAGTTTACGGTCAGGGGAAAAAAGTCCAAATCTTTCGGTTCACGTGAAGCGGTCACGGTACAAAGCACAACCGTTTCTCCGTAGCTCACTTTAACTGCCGCATTGGCTTGTTTCGCAAGACGTCCTGTTTCCAGCACCAGCTTTCTTCCGCCGAGCTGCATTTCTACGCGTTGCTCCATGGTATCCCTCCATTTCATTTCATTGTAAAAGTTCTATACATATTCAGTATTTCCTGCGCAGGTCTTATTCATAAGAAGCTCGCAGGCAAACCAGGATATGTAATTCAAAAAAAGATTCCTCATTTCAAAAAAGAACCCGGCTGCTGTCCGCCGTCGCCTTAGCAGGGACAAGCGGTGAACAACCAGGCTTCTTTTCTCATTACATGTCTGAAAATTAACGACGCAGTCCGAGACGCTCGATCAACGCACTGTAACGTTTAACATCAGTCTTCTTCAGGTAAGCCAAAAGTTTACGACGCTGACCGACCATTTTCAACAACCCGCGGCGGGAGTGATGGTCTTTCTTGTGCGAACGAAAGTGACTTTGCAAGTTGACGATGTTTTCAGTAAGGATAGCGATTTGTACCTCTGGTGATCCTGTATCGGATTCATGAGTTTTGTACTCCTCGATCAATTGCTGTTTACGTTCTTGAGTCAATGCCATCCTGTTCACCTCCTTCATTATAATCGCCATTAGCCTCGTAGCCGCCGGTGAAAGCGGACAACCAAGCTAAGGTTCATCGTTGTTTACACAACATAAGTCAGTATAACACAGCGCCTGTCTTATGTAAATAAATTAGCCTAACAGCTTTTTAGCCGTTTGTGCGTCATTGCCAATTTGGTTGATCAGCTCATCCACCGAAGAGAATTTGCGTTCAGGACGGATGTAGTGGTGAAGCTCCACAAGTACAGACTCTCCATAAATTTGCTGATTAAAATCAAATAGATGTACCTCAAACGACGGATTCAGCACACCTTCATGGAAAGTAGGCTTAACCCCTACATTCATTACACCGTTTATCCAACGATCACCTACTAGTGCTCGTACAGCGTATACACCCTTGATCGGAATCGCGTAAGTATCTCTCAGTTTGAGATTAGCGGTCGGAAAACCGATCGTACGTCCACGCTTCTCCCCATCCATTACAGTACCCTGGATACGATAAGGACGTCCCAACCAGCGAGAGGCATGCGCTAGATCCCCAGTCTGTAAAGCACGGCGAATTCCAGAGCTGCTCACCTTGTCCCCATCCAGTTCGAACGGTGGTACGGTGTGCACAGACATCAGCTTTCCCCCCAGCGTCCGAAGTGTATTCTCATGCCCTGCTCCCCGGTGGCCAAACCGAAAATCAAAGCCTACTACCGCTGTTCGAATTTGCAATGGAAGCAGCACGTCGCTCATAAACGCCTCAGGGCTGACCTTAGAAAATTCTTCGTTAAAACTCAAAATATAAAGTACATCCACACCCATATCAGCCAGAATAGTCTGCTTGTCCGCAAGCGGTGTTAAATAACCTTCATAATCGCCTTTTTTCATGACTTCCTTCGGATGAGGGTGAAATGTCATGACAGATATCGGCATTTGCTGTTCACGAGCCAGCGCAACGGCCTCGCGTATCACGCTTGCGTGTCCAAGATGAAGACCATCAAACTGACCGATCGCCGTGACCTGTGGACGTGCCCATTGCTGCAAAAGCTCATCACTCAATGGATAAGATAACGATACGGTAATCATTATTAATTCACCTGCATTTCACATCATTTGACTAACTTCGTCAAAATTATAGCACAATTCAAGGTAAGAAAAACGTCTATCGACGTAATTCACGGAAGCCAGACCACGCCTAGCGGAAGTTTTTCTTGCGATTATAGAATTGTTCAGCTCCCCTGAAAATCTATAAATTTTATAATCTTAAAAAAACTTTAATGGGAGCAATCGCGTCTGATTCATCCCGACCAAATATGCCTAAAAACGTTTTATCCTCTTTATACAAACGGAAGGGCTGGTTGTCCGTCACAGGTGGTGAAATCATATTCAGCGACAGGCGTTGGCCTTGCAGAGCCGCAGTTACCTTGGCTTCAGCCACTATATGCTCAGGCATATAGTCAATCGCCTGATCCGTTGTAATAAGCCGCTCTCCAAGACTGCCATCCGCTACGAAACGCTCTATCTCTTCGAAAGTCAGACAACGTTCCGCAGGAATTCCCGCAGACATGGTTCGCTCCAGCTTAACCATCGTTGAAGGATATCCTAATTCACGGCCAATATCAACACACAGTGTACGGATATAAGTACCTTTGGAGCATAAGGCACGAAAAGAAATATCCACATACGCCCCCGTCTCCGCGAATCCCGTCATCTCCAACTCATAAATGCTTACTTCACGGCTTTGGCGCTCAACAGTTTTGCCTTCTCGAGCCAGCTCATATAGACGCTTGCCGTCCACTTTTAGCGCGGAGTACATTGGAGGCACTTGGGAGATCGTACCAACAAAACGCTTCAGAACCGCTTTGACTTCCACTTCCGTCACCTCTACTGGACGTTCACTTTCTTCCGTAATTTCCCCAGTCAGGTCCTCGGTATCCGTGGCAATGCCTAATCGCAGTGTAGCCAGATATTCCTTGGGCCGCTCTTGCATGTATTCCACCACGCGGGTGGCACGTCCCAGACACAAGGGCAAAACACCGGTTACTTGCGGATCAAGCGTTCCAGTGTGTCCGATTCGCTTCATACCTAATAAACGGCGAGCCTTGGCCACCACATCATGAGAGGTAAATCCAGCAGGTTTATAGACTGGTAGGACGCCTTCCCAAGCTGCTTGTTCCTTCTTTATCGGGTTCATAGCTCAGACTTCACCCGCCCTACAACTGTCTTAATGATATCTTCCAGTTTACCCTCTAGCCGACAGCCAGCCGCACGTACATGTCCACCGCCTCCAAATGATTGAGCCAGCGCGGCTACATCTACATTCCCTGCCGATCTCAAGCTGGCCTTGACCGCTTGATCATTAATAACCTTAAAGAAAATGCCTACCTCAACACCACGAATATTTCTTGGGTAATTCACGATGCCTTCCAAGTCCTCATTTACAGCGCCACATTCTGTCATATCGTCAGGTGATACAACGACCCAAGCGACTTTTCCATCCTCGGACATCGTGAGCGTTTGCAATGCTTTTGTCAGCACCTTCATTTGTGGAAAGGTCATTTCCTCGAGCAATTTCTCAGATAAAGAGGGACCATCTACACCGTAAGCAAGTAACTGTGACACAGCAGACATCACTTTCGGTGAAGTGTTGGAATAACGGAAACCTCCTGTATCCGTTAGCAACCCTGTATATAAAGCCGTTGCTACTTCGACGTCCCAGGTTACTGCAAACTCTTCCAGTAGATCAAAAAGAATTTCCGCTGTTGCCGCAGCATCCGACTTAATCACATTAACTGTACCATAAGCATCATTTGTTGGATGATGATCAATATTCAGGATAATGGCATCTTCCGTAAAAAACTGCTCTGTCAAACCAACACGACGGTAATCCGCACAATCTACACAAATGATCCGATTGTATTTCCGTTCTGGCGGTTGCTGGCTCATATCCATAATCTCATCGGCATGCCATAAAAAATCCATGCGCTTGGGAATAGGTCCCTCATTCAGCATGGTAAATTTCTTCCCCAGACATGAGAGAAGCCAGCCCACCGTTACGGTGGAGCTGACTGCGTCTCCGTCCGGCTGTACATGCGATACGATCAGGTAATCATCATGCTCCAGAATAAATTCCTTCGCTTGTTGAAGCGCCTGTTCATAGGTATGCATTGCCTTCTCCTTTACATTCAGTTCATGGTTCCTTCAGACAAACTAAAAGTTTTATTTTTCATCCTTGTCGATATCACTCAGCAGTTTTTCAATTCGACTGCCGTAAGCAATAGATTCGTCAATTTTGAAAATCAACTCAGGAATATGGCGCAGCCGTATCCGTTTGCCGAGTTCAGAACGAAGATAACCGTTCGCTTTGTCCAATGCTTTCAGGGAAGAATTTTTTTGTTCTTCATCCCCGAGCACGCTCAAGTATATTTTCGCTTGGGACAAATCATTTGTAAGATCGACACCCGTTACCGTGATAAAACCGATGCGGGGGTCTTTTAATTCAGTTTGGATAAGTTGGCTTAGCTCCTTCTTGATCTGCTCGCCAACCCGACCTGTACGTATTTTAGCCATGGATGCTCACCTCTCTGCCGTTAGCGCTCCACTGTTTCCATGACGAACGCTTCAATAATGTCGAGTTCCTTAACATCATTATAGCCATCAAGGGTAATACCGCATTCGTAACCTTGGGCAACTTCTTTTGCGTCGTCCTTAAAGCGTTTCAGTGAGTCGATTTTACCTTCAAAAATGACGATGCCATCACGAATCAGGCGTGCTTCTGCTGAACGGGTAATTTTACCGGATGTCACCATACAACCAGCGATCGTACCGACTTTAGTAACTTTGAACACGTTACGTACTTCAGCATGCCCAATCACATTTTCTTTATATTCAGGATCCAGCATGCCCTTCATGGCTTGCTCTATTTCTTCAATGACATTGTAAATGACACGGTGTAGACGAATGTCCACTTTTTCAGCTTCCGCTGTAGATTTCGCCTGGTTATCCGGACGAACATTAAAACCAATGACAATAGCATTGGAAGCTGCTGCCAAAATAATATCGGATTCGGTGATTGCTCCTGCACCACTGTGAAGAATTTTAACGCGCACACCTTCGACTTCAATCTTGTTCAAGGAACCTTTCAACGCTTCGACAGAACCTTGCACGTCACCTTTAATAATGACGTTCAGATCCTTCATTTCGCCATCCTTGATGTGTTGGAACAGGTCATCCAGTGTTACGCGTGTATTACTGCCCAGATCAGATTGGCGTTGTGTGATCGCACGTCTGTCAGCAATAGCACGAGCTTTCCGCTCATCCTCAAACACCATGAATGGATCACCAGCAAGTGGAACCTCTGTCAAACCAGTAATTTCAACTGGAGTGGAAGGTCCTGCTTCCTTAAGACGACGACCTTTATCGTTGACCATGGCACGCACACGTCCGAAGCAGTTACCCGCTACGAAAGCATCGCCGACTTTCAGTGTACCATTCTGAACGAGGATACGGGCTACAGAACCGCGGCCTTTATCCAGCTCTGCCTCGATGATGGTACCACGTGCCCGTTTGTTCGGGTTTGCTTTGTACTCATTCACTTCAGCTACGAGCAGAATCATTTCGAGCAGGTCTTCCAGACCCATTCTTTGTTTCGCGGAAACGTTGACGAAAATCGTATCGCCACCCCACTCTTCAGGTACCAATTCATATTCAGTGAGTTCTTGCTTCACTTTATCCGGGTTGGCATCCGGTTTGTCGATTTTGTTCACAGCTACGATAATTGGCAGACCTGCCGCCTTCGCATGGTTAATAGCTTCGACTGTCTGTGGCATAACACCGTCGTCAGCTGCAACCACGATAATCGTCATATCTGTCACTTGAGCACCACGTGCACGCATAGCGGTAAAAGCTTCGTGACCCGGTGTATCCAGGAAAGTGATTTTTTTGCTATTAATTTCAACTTGGTATGCACCAATATGCTGTGTAATACCGCCAGCTTCGCCACCAGTTACATTAGTCGAGCGAATGGCATCCAGCAAAGTTGTTTTACCATGATCGACGTGACCCATAATCGTTACAACTGGTGGACGTGTTTTCAGATCCGCAGGATCATCATTTTCTTCCACCGTTTCAAAACGATCTTCTTCGACCGGAATTTTCACTTCTACCTCGACACCAAAGTCTCCGGCAAGCAAGAGAATAGTATCCATATCCAGTTCCTGGTTAATGGTCGCCATCGTTCCGAGCATAATCAGCTTTTTGATGACTTCTGACGCATCTTTATGAAGAAGCTTGGCAGTTTCGCCTACGGTCATCTCACCACGAACAATAATTTTCTTTGGCGTGTTGTCGATTTTCTCGCGACGTTCCTGTTGTTGACCTTTACCACGATTGTTAAATTTCCCGCCACGATTGCTACCACCGCGATTATTGCCTCCACGACCACCGTTACCACCGCGTCCGCCGCCTTGACGGTTATCGTCAAAACGTCCTTGACCGGAACGGTTACCACCGTTGTTGGAGTTACTGCCTGTACGGTTGCCACCACTACGGTTCGCATTGTTGCTACCTGTGGAGGATGATGTTCTTACAGCCGTACCACCCTGACTACTTCCCTGAGGGCGTGAGTTAGTGCTTTGGCTACCTTGAGGACGCGAACCTGTGTTACCGCCGGGACGCTGTTGTCCTCCCTGTTGTTGACCATTACTGCGGTTTTGTGTACTTTGCTGACCAGTGGGTCTGCTAGTACTTTGTTGACTGCGGTTTTGACCGCCCTGCTGACTGCTTTGCGCTTTTGGAGCGCTGCTTCGGTTACTGTTTTGGTTGTTGTTTGTCCTATTCATACTTACCTGCTTTTCCTGTTGATTTTTGGTTTGCTCAGTTGAATGATTACTATTCTGGCTTGAACCGGCCTGATTCGAGCTTACTTGCACCGTACCTGCTTCGCCTTGCTTGGCCGCAGCATTGGATTTAATATTCTTAAAAAAACTTTCCACTTTACCTACGGCATCATGTTCCATGACGCTCATATGGTTGTTCACGGGAATATCCAGCCGTTTAAGAATGGTGATAATTTCTTTGCTGCTCATGTTCAACGATTTGGCGTATTCGTATACCCGCACTTTGTCTTTGTTTTCTTGTTTACTCAATATACTCCACCTCCGACATTATCCCCGTATGTTTCTTGATCAATTTCGCGAATCCTTGATCCGTCACAGCCAGCACAACCCGTTCAGGCTTGCCGATACTGCTTCCCAAGCTTTCCCGGTCAAATCCTATCATTAAGGGGATTTTGTACGTCCCGCATTTGTCGCGGAATTTCTTTTGAGTATTCATTGAAGCATCTTTCGCAAGAATGACCAGCTTGGCTTCTGAAGACCTGATCGCTTTATAAACGATCTCATCACCTGTTAGCAGCTTGCCAGCTCTCATGGCAAGACCCAATCCAGACAGCGCCTTATTCATCCTGCACGCTGCCTTGTGCCGCCAGGAATTCTTCCTCGACGGCAGCAAAATCACGACTTAGCTGCTCATAAATATCAGGATGAACCGAGTGCTTCAATGCTCGATCCAGTGCCTTGCTCTTTTGAGCCAGCTTGAAGCAGGCGGCTTTGCCGCACAAGTAAGCGCCGCGTCCCGACTTTTTGCCAGTCAAGTCAATCAACACTTCGTCTTCAGGGGTTTTGACGACACGGATCAACTGCTTCTTTGGCATCATTTCATGACAGGCCACACATTTGCGCAAAGGTATCTTTCTCTGTTTCATGCATTA